>NZ_CAES01000120.1 GCF_000285515.1 Paenibacillus senegalensis JC66 | reverse complement strand
CGTTTGTTCTATCCCATTCTAGATACAAGTTCGTCCATTGGCAAGATCGGCCGTTTGTGACTAAGGATGTGATCGATGCTCATGAATTAGCCTTTACATACTATGGCGGAATGACGAAAGAAATTGTTTATGATCAGGATCACTTATTGCTTACCAGTGAAAATTTCGGAGATTTAATACTAACCCACGAATTTGCGGCTTACGTTCACCATCGAGGCTTTCAAGTCCACATGTGCCGGAAACAAGATCCCGAAAGCAAAGGTCGAATTGAGAACGTCGTGAAATACGTCAAACAGAATTTCGCACGCCATCGGGTTTTCGTCAGTGTAGACAAGCTGAATGAGGAATGTTTGGCTTGGTTAGACCGAACAGGAAATGCACTTATCCATCATACGACTAAAAAAATACCAGCCGAAGTGTTTGCTATTGAAAAGCAATCCCTTCGCCCGGTCCCAGAAAAAATAAAAAACCCTAGTAAGAGTATAACAAGGACCGTGCGGAAGGACAACACGATCTGGTATGAAGGAAACCGATATTCCGTTCCCCTTGGGACTTATGACGGCACATCAAAAGAGGTCGGCATTCGGGTCAATGGGTTGAAATTGCAAATCTACGATGTAGACACCGGTGAGATCATAGCTGAACATGAGCTCTCGCAGCTTCGGGGGCAACTGATTCAGAACACAAATCACCGTCGGGATCGCCAGAAGGGTATTGCTGCATATCTTGAAAGCGTCAAAAAGCAGTTTCCCGATCCAGACCTTGCTTCACCTTATCTGGAAGAAATTCATCGTCTACAGCCCCGTTACACCCGTGATCAGCTTCAACTCATTCAAAAGACGCTAGATCAAGCAACGGAAGAAGCAGTGGATCAAGCTCTCCGTTACTGCATTACCAATCGACTGTACCGCGCCAGCGATTTTGCTGATGCTGTAAACCACTACTCAAAGAACAACGAAAAGTCTGCTTCCGAAAGCAGTAATGTGAAACAACTGATTGGATCTGACAGATCCAAGTGGAAAGCCAAGCCTCAAGTTCGTGATATTGAGATTTACCAACGCATTTTGGGAGGAGGTTGAACATGAACGAAACCGTAACACAGTTAAAACAAAGTTTGAGAACGCTAAATCTAACGGAGGCCGCCCAGATTGTTGATGAAAGCCTGATGGAAGCTGAAGAACACCAACGGACATGCAGTGAGTTTTTACAGCGGCTGCTCCGATATGAATTGGTTCGCCGGGAAGAGAAACAACTTGCTAGGCGGTTCAAATGGGCGTCATTCCCTGAGATTAAGACGCTTGATGAGTTCCGGCTGGAGGAACAGTCGTCCTTAAGCAAACGCCAATTTCAGCAGCTTCGTGAGCTCTTATGGCTTGAGCAGAATTACAATCTCATTTTGCTTGGGCCTCCCGGAGTAGGGAAAACGCACATAGCCATCGGATTAGGCACGGAGGCACTAAAAAACGGCTACAAAGTTAGCTTCGTGGCAATGGACAACCTAATCCACTTCCTGAAAACACAAGTGATTTCACGATCTTCACAGTTAAAGCTCCGTCGGATCTGTTCCTCTGATCTAGTGATTCTGGATGATCTGATGTTTATGGCTATGGATCGTAATGAAGCGAATTTATTCTTTCAGTTTGTGAATAAGCTATATGGCCAAACCTCTATCATCCTTACTTCAAATAAAGGACCAGAGGATTGGGGTGAATTACTTGGTGATCAAGCGATTACGACAGCCATCCTGGATCGTATATTGCATAAGAGTGAGGTCATTCAATTAAGTGGTGATAGTTACCGTTTGAAACACCGGCAGACCATTTTCGCAAGCTAAAACTGTTCAAAATTATTAAGCGAAAATTGTTCAATAGGTCTTGACGGTTACA
>NZ_CAES01000121.1 GCF_000285515.1 Paenibacillus senegalensis JC66 | reverse complement strand
CAACCCTCTCATTTAGCTCAAATAAGGACGACTGCGAGCGTTAGAATTCGAAGTGAGGTATAGGCGGTCTGGAAACGACTGCAAACTGCTGCGAACACTGCGAATATTGCAAGCCGCTGCAAATGGTCGTGCCTCCTGCTTCTTGAACGTTTATTATATTATTTTCGTTAATATAAGCGGTCATATACCGCTTGTCCAGCAAATGTACAAGGGCTAAGGCTCGCTAACATGAAACGCGATGCAGCCCGTTTTTTACGAACAACTAATTACAATAAAATCTGTTGTCTTGTCAGCGATTCCTTTATGACAACATGAGATTACATCATAATCATACTGTTCTGCGGTGAGCTGAACTAGGTAGCAAATAAGAGGCGCAATATACAAGTCCGTTCGAAGTCCGAAGAAAGACATCGGTAAGGAAATGTGTTGCGCCTCTCGTATGATATTTATATACGTCCTTTACAAATTAATCTAGAAACGGATCAATACCCGACCAACTTGGCGTGCTCCCGGCTCCAATCGTTGTTATAAGCCTATTGGTTCCCTGGTCGATTACACTGACGTAGCCTCCACCTGAAACCGGAACGTATACAAGTTGCGACGGAATCGTATTTCGTAATAAGACGGGAAACGGATTAACTGCTACTCCGTCGGAGCTCCCTCCTACGTTAACGTTTGATACCGCGTAGCCATTTCCTGAATCAATGACACTAGCATTCCCGCCAAAAGACGTCACGTAAAACTTGTTAGTGATCAGGTTACCTTTTATATAGGTTGGATTCCCTGAGACCGTAATAACTTGGATATTGTTGTAACTGTTTGAAATATCGAAGACATTGACGAAACTTTGCGCATACCTGGCGACATAAAGCAAATTACGAATCGGATCGACAAGAACGCCGCTCGGGTTGCTGCCGGATGGAAGCGTGACCGTTCCAACAATGCTGTCGCTGCTGTCAAGAATCGTAACGTTGTCGCTTTGAAAATTGCTCACGTAAGTGGTGTTGGTTAGCGGATTGATGTCGATATGAATGGGCCGGCTTCCGACCGTAATCGTGGAGACAATGTCCTGATTCAGATCGATAACTGACACAACACTGGATCCGCTGCCCCAGTTGGCCACATACAATTTATTAGTATTGGGATTGAACGCCATCCCCCGTGGTGTATTGCCAACAGTGAATACTTTGAGAAGGGTGTTATTAATCCCGTCAACAACACTTACCTGGCCGCTGTTCACATTTGCAACGAAAACCCGGTGATTGATCGTATCGATCGCACCAGCTCCGTTCGCTCCAGCGCCGCCGCCAGGGACCAGCGTGATCGATGCAACAACTTCATTGGTCAAGGCATTGATGGCCATAAGGTTATGGTCGTTCTGATTGGCCACATACAGCATCGGAGCGTGGCTGCTTCCCGTGGCCCCCGTCGCTCCCGTAGCCCCTGTCGCGCCTGTGGCCCCCGTAGCGCCCGTAGCCCCTGTCGCGCCTGTGGCCCCCGTAGCGCCCGTAGCTCCAGTAGCGCCTGTCGCGCCCGTGGCGCCTGTCGCGCCTGTGGCTCCAGTGGCGCCGGTAGCCCCTGTAGCGCCTGTGGCTCCAGTGGCGCCGGTAGCCCCTGTAGCGCCTGTGGCTCCAGTAGCGCCCGTGGCTCCAGTAGCGCCCGTGGCTCCTGTCGCGCCGGTAGCCCCTGTAGCGCCTGTCGCGCCCGTGGCTCCAGTAGCGCCCGTGGCTCCAGTAGCGCCCGTGGCTCCAGTAGCGCCCGTGGCACCAGTAGCGCCTGCGGCCCCTGTCGCGCCCGTGGCTCCAGTAGCGCCTGCGGCCCCTGTCGCGCCCGTGGCACCAGTAGCGCCCGTGGCCCCCTGTTGCCCCCCGTGGCCCCCCGTA
>NZ_CAES01000122.1 GCF_000285515.1 Paenibacillus senegalensis JC66 | reverse complement strand
AAATTAATGTTTTCCCCGTTTTTCTCGCTCTTTCGCACGATTTCATCTTTGACAATCGAAGTGCTCTTGGATAAGAATTGACGAAGAGTGAATATATGGAATCGACTCGTTGGCGGGAACAGAGGTGGGGGGCACCTCGTTTTAAAAATGCCGTATGGTCGCAAATGGATCTCCACATGAACCCTTGCGGTTTACCCTCCCATGTCTCCCGGGGTCGATGCCCTTACATTCCTTCGTTCTGCCTCTCAAGGGGTGGAGGCCAGGCATGCTCCTATACGGGGTCGTTGCCCTAATGGTGTGAATTCCTCCCGGCCTATCCGTGCTTCGTTTGTCAAAGATCAACCTGTGGATAAGAGCAGAAAACCATCGAGTTGCTAACCTGTGAATTGATTAAGCTGCTGCTTGCAATTGCGCCTCCCGATGGGGGCCGAGCACCTTGCCGGCATCGTAGGCTTTCTTCTTACGGCCAAGCTCGAATAACACGCGAATCAGTTTCGTACAGATGGCAATCATGGATTGCTTCTTCTTGAGCGGGTTGTCCCTGCGTGTCGTGAAATACGCATGCAGAGTGCGAAACTCCGGATTCTTGGCGACGAGCGTCAGGGCCGCACGGTACAGCAAAGCCCGAAGACGACAGCGGCCGCGTTTGGTAATCGTCGTTTCTCCTTTACGCTTGCCGGAACTGTCCTCGCGCAAGCTAAGCCCGGCATGGCGTACGATCTGCTGGCTGTGGTCATAGCGGGACAAGTCCCCAACCTCGGCCAAAAATCCGGCCACAGTGATCAATTTGATGCATGGGATAGTCATCATTTCCGCAGCCCCGGGGATTTGCTCTACCAGCTCCGCCACAAGCGCCATCAGTTGATCCATCTGCCTGCACAGCATGGCGTACTGTTCCAGAAGCATGGCTAGCTCATGTCTGGCCGCTGCAGCGCCTTCCGTGAGGCCGATGGACTTGCGGGCTTTCCGGTACAGCAATTCGGCACGTTTGGGGCCTACAGCCCGATTCACACCGTTCTTTTTCCACGCCGCCACGATCGTCGTTTCGCCGGCGCTCACGACATCCTGCGGCAGCGGGAACTGTCCCAGCGTGATTAACGAGGCCTTGCCTTCCCAATCTTTAAACACTTGCGTATATTCGGGAAAGAAGCGATCCAGCCAGTTGTGGATTCTTCCTTTCACGCGGTTCAAATCCCCGTTCAGACGCTCTCGCTGGTTCATCAGCACCCGCAGATCGGCATAGATGCCTTCCGGAAGCTGCGGCTCGCTGTAGCGCCCGTCGATGATGAGTTTGGCGACGACTTTCGCATCCTTGATGTCGTTCTTGGTCGGCGAATTGTCGTCGAGTTCCTTGCTTTTCTTCACATGATGCGGGTTCACCAGGACCACTTGGATGCCATGCCCCTTCAGGAAATGGAACAGCGGAAACCAGTAATGACCCGTCGGCTCAACGCCAAGGATGACGTCGTTCATGCCGTGCTCCTGTTTCAACGCCTCCGCCCAAGCCAGAAGGTTCAACAGGCCTTGTTCATCGTTCTGGAACAAGCAGCGCTTACCCAGCTCGATACCTCGATAAGTAAAGGCCCGAGCAACGTGGTTGTTTTTGGCGATGTCGGTTCCGATAACCAATGTGGTTTCAGAAATTCGTTCAATTCGTTGATTTTGTTTGCTGGATTGGTTATGCTTCATAGTGAGCGTCCTCCTCTTAATTAGGGCAGTGAATGTGCGAGCATTCGAGACCCAGCATACAGGAGGCGCTCTTTCTTTTCAAACCGCAAATTAATTCATTACAGGAATAGCTCCT
>NZ_CAES01000123.1 GCF_000285515.1 Paenibacillus senegalensis JC66 | reverse complement strand
CCTCGTATTATATATTTAGAAGCCTTTTTCAAGGCAATTTCCAGTTGCTTTTAATTGAATTCTTGTTCTTTGAAAAATTAATATTTTCATTCCAGGGTCTTGGATTTTTCGCAATGTTCCCAGACAATAATCTTAGGGTTATTTGGGGAAATTCGTACCACTCCTGTAGCTTTGTCTACGTAAAAAAGTCTGTTTCCCCAGTACTCGTTTGAACTTCTAACCCGCTGGCTGTTCCCTTCGGCAACCCATGCTCGAAGATAGCAGCTTCGAGGCAGCTCATGGATCGGAGGAAGTTCTGATATGCGAGGGTGATTGATCAGCGAGTGCGCTGGGGGCATCCCGAAGAGTCCAATTCCCTGGATCCCTAATTCAGAAGGGGGGGATTACCCTTGAAATGTTTTATTGGTATTGACGTTAGTTCTCAAGATTTAAAAGTGTGTGCCATGAATCCTGATGGTGAAACACTGGATGTTTGGATCGTAAGCAATAACTATGATGGAGCCACCTTTTTAAGGGACAAGCTTCTATCATTGGCTGATCGTCACGATTTTACCGAGATCCATATCGGTCTTGAATCAACCTCGGTGTATAGCTGGCATCCAGCCATGTTTCTGCATGAGGATGAAGCTTTGAAAAACCACAACACCAAAGTGTTTACGATCAACCCAAAACTGATTAGCAAGTTCAGAGAAGCTTATTCTGATCTGGATAAAACCGATCATGTCGATGCCTGGATTATTGCTGATCGGCTGCGCTTCGGCAGACTGCCCATGACCATCGTGATGCATGAACAATATGTTGCTTTGCAGCGGCTGACCCGTATGCGATTCCATCTGGTTCACAACCTCACTCGTGAAAAGCAATACTTTCTTCAGCACTTATTTTATAAATGCAATGCTTTTACGACGGAGGTCGACAGTGATGTCTTTGGTCATGCCATCACCGAGCTATTACTTGAGCAGTATAGTCTCGATGAAATTGGATCCATGGAATTGGCTGATCTGGCCGATTACTTAAAAGATAAAGGCAGAAACCGATTCCCTCATCCCGAAAAGGTAGCCAAATGCATTCAGAAGGCCGCTCGTTCCTCTTACCGCCTTTCCAAGTGTGTAGAGGATACGATCGATATTTTGTTAGCCACATCCATTGAATCGATTCGCACTGTACAGAAACAGATCAAGCAGATTGACCAAGCGATTGAACGACTGTTAGATGGCATTCCCAATACGTTACAGAGCGTGCCGGGTATTGGCCCTGTTTTCTGTGCCGGTATCTTGGCCGAGATTGGAGACATCCATCGCTTCAAAGATCAGGCTGCTGTCGCAAAATATGCAGGTCTGACATGGCGCAAACATCAATCCGGTTTATTTGAAGCCGAAGATACAAAGCGTATTAAATCCGGTAACCGATTCCTCCGCTATTACCTTGTTGAAGCTGCCAACTCGGTAAAACGATATGATGAGGAATTTAAAGCTTATTACCAAAAGAAATACGCTGAGGTATCGAAGCACCAACACAAAAGAGCACTCGTCTTAACCGCAAGAAAATTAGTGCGTCTGGTCGATGTGCTGCTACGCAACGACCAAATCTACACGCCTAGAAGGAAGGTGAATATGGCGAAACATTAATCGCCTCCTTAACATCCTTCGGTATTATTTCCAGTTTCAGGAATGTATCGAGACTGGGTCTCTTTAGTGATGCCTTATTTCCTGAAAACTAGCGTAAACCCATAAAAGAATTTCCAATTTCCATGATTAATGCTCTTGACATATTACCGCTGGACT
>NZ_CAES01000124.1 GCF_000285515.1 Paenibacillus senegalensis JC66 | reverse complement strand
CTTGCTGAACAAGATTCGTTCCATCTACACCCAACGCAAGTCTCTAAACCCAAGCAGTCTGAAAAAATGCAAAAAGAGAACACGCAGTCGCCGCTCCAGATTCATGACCAGAAACTGAAGGGCGATGACGGTCAAACTGGTTTCGGCGCCACGCGCCCGAATGCGACCTAGGCCCAATTTGCGCTTGCCTTCTCCAAATTTTCCTTCGATCGCATTACGCTGTACAGCGTCCTGGCGCTCTTGCCGACGATCGGCGACTTCACTTTGCTCTTTCGAGGGTCTGCCGAGCTTCGGGCCACTAAGGCGAATCCCTAGCGTTTTGCAATAGTTCAGGTTGTCTCGATTGCGATAGATTTTATCGGCTAGAATGACGGCGGGATAATACCCGAATCGCTGTTTGTACGCTTCCACCGATGCTTGCAGCGTGGTTGCCTCGTTGAAGCTGTCCCATTGTGCCGTTTCGATCCAAGCGTAACCGTCCACCAGACTGGCGGCGATTTTGGCGCCGAACTCCACGTTCGCTCCAGCTTTGCCTCGAACCATCGGACGTACATGCGGCTGTTCGATACTCACGATGCGATCGGCGACGACATGCGTATTCTTCTCTAGCATTTCGCGTTGCTGACGGTAGAGCTCCGAGATGATCAGAAGCTGGCGATAGTGTCTTTTGCTCAGTTCCGTGAGAGGCGTATACTTCACGAGGGCTTCAATAATCCGCAGATTCCGTCCCACGTAGCCAAGTTGCTTTTTGATCGCTTTGCGGATCACCTTGCCCGATGCCTTGCGTTGCTTGGAAACACTCAGGTACGATTTTCTGGCTTTCTCGCGGTACGTGCGCGGCTTCTCCATCGCTCCGACATGGGGACGGTGCAGCACGTCGATGATGTCTTCCAGGATTTCACGGGCGTGATTCAGCAGCCCCAAGTCAGTCGGATACTTGATGTCCGCAGGCGCGCATGTCGCATCCAGCATGAGGGTGCCCTTGTTCATGACTTCCGCTGTCGATGCGGCTGTAGATGGCAGGACGTGTAGCTTTTTCGCCATGTTGCGGGGTTTCTTCGCCACAACAGGGGGCTCCTCGGGAATAGAGAAAGCGTCCCCTACCTCCATGGTGAGCTGCGAGCCGCCCGCGTCGTTGTCGTCGTCATCGCGATCTCGCTTGGACGATTTCGGTTTCGCCTCGACCTCTCGCTCTGCTTGCAGCGCGGCTTGGGCGATCCAGTCGTTGACTTCAGCTAGGATTTCCAAGCCGAGCCGTTCCCGAAAATGCGTGAGCAGGGAGTGATGAAACGGCACTTTATCGACATACGCGGTGTAGCCCAAGAAGAACTGCAAATATGGATTTTCCTGGATTTGTAAGGTGGTCTCGCGGTCACTTAAACCAAGGCGCTCTTTGATGATGAGCGAGCCGAGGGCGATACGTGCCGAGTACGCCTTTTGGCCGATGGCTGGGGACTTGAACGAGCTCACATATTTCTCTTCTACTTTGTCCCAAGGGATGATCGCCGCAAGCTGCACCCACCGATTGGTTGGATTTAATTTTCCGCCAAAGGGCAAATAGAAGTTTTCCAACAAGTCTGCCATATCTCGATTCAGCACGAACACTTTCGCTCACTCCATCTGCAAGGTTTTTTACCGATTTTCCGTGTTTTCTTTGCAGATGAATTCGACAAAAGTGCCTCTAAACCCTTGTGAGATAAGGATTTTTTGATTATTCAGCAAGCCCTAA
>NZ_CAES01000125.1 GCF_000285515.1 Paenibacillus senegalensis JC66 | reverse complement strand
CATGAAATCGGAATGTGGATAACTCAAGCCTGTGGATAACCCGTCATTGTCCGCGGAATCCCCGTTTCGATGCGGGTTTTGGGACTGGATTTCGAATCTTCTTGCTTTCAGACGGGAGTGCTAATCGCTTTTGGGCAAACCCAAAGAAGACCCTGATTTTACAGGTTCCAATTTCGTCATGTTGAGGCGATGAATCGATCCGTCATGCCACTGGCTGAACGAGTATGAACCGTTCAGCCAACGCTCTAAGCTTGTGTTGCATGGTGTCGACGATGCCAGCGAGCGTCGGATTCGGCGCAAGCCGGATATGCTGGTATCGGCCGGAACCGACCACATTGGCGGGCACCCGGATCACCGTCCGGCGAATCGTTTGGACTTCGCACCGGTTGAGCGATTCCGGCATCAGCGTCTGTTTGAACCAGACCATCACGTTGTAGGCGATGGCTTTGATCCAGCTGAACAGCAAGTTCCGGAGCAGGGAATGCTGGCTGTTCTGCTCCACCGCATAACCTTCTTTCAATTCATCGATGCGATTCTCGATGTTGGCCCGCTTGTTGTACGAGCGAAGCAGCGGCAAAGGCTTGAGTTCGGCATTCGTGACGATGGCTTGGAAGGAATAGGTCGTAAGCGCCATCGTCAATTGGTCATCGGTCGTACGCTCGGTTTCGTGGGCTTCCCGGTAGATGACGCAGCGCCGTGCTTTCTCCCAGTTGGTGAGGAGAATCGGGATGTCGGCAGCAGCCCAACGATCGTCTTCGGTCGCAAACGTGATGTCCTCTTGTTTTTCCGCCAGCGTTTCCCAGAACGCAGGATGCTGCTGAAGGTAAGAAATGGCCTTCTTCACAGTGGCCTTCTTCGGCAGTTTGAAGATGTACTGCCACCCACGTTCTTCAGCGTACGCCATGACAGTGTCATCGGCAAAGCCGCAGTCGGCCCGGATGCCTTCGATGATCCATTCCGGCGGCAGCATCGCCTCGATTTCTTTAACGAACGAGAGCAGATCCTTCATGCCGTTCGTGTTGCCGGGATTCACTTGCAAGTGGATGAGCTCGCCGCTTCCGGCGATGAAGGCAACCCGGATTTTGTACGAGGGGCGTCCGTGGTAACGCGGATTGTAGCCGTTTGTTGCGCCTTCTTGTTCACCGAATAGCGTGATGACTGTATCGTCGATGTCGATCCAGACCAGACGCTTTTCACCCATCCGAGCATGGCGAGCCAGCAAATCCCGGTTTAAGGCGACAAGCTGAATCAAGTGGCTCCAGGAGAGCTTGCTCAAGAAGCCGCGGAAGGTGCTTTCGTCAGGAAAGCGGTCGATACCGGTAACGATCTGGTAACCTGGGTCCGACTGCAGGGCATTCATATGCGAAAAACGCGTGTGGCCGAGCAGCGCGCAGTCCAGCAAATGATCGACAAGCTTAGAGGCCGGGTAGACACAGTTGGCTTTCTGCTCCAGATGGAAGTGATCTTCAATCAGGGCATCCAGACCGATGAGTTCCTTGAATCGAGCGAGGAACTGGAAGTTACCGGCTTCCGTGACGGTGTTGTTGTCGAACGTGACCGGTCTCAACGTCTTCACGATCTGTTTGATTCGGCGACGCTCCGCAAGAATTTCCATTCGGCGTTCGCGGCGTG
>NZ_CAES01000126.1 GCF_000285515.1 Paenibacillus senegalensis JC66 | reverse complement strand
CTAAGCACGCATCTTCTAGCCGGTGAAAGTCCGGTCGCGGGAAGGGCCAAGCCCCCGCGTAGCTAGGATACCTACGTATGGCGAAATCTGTACGTAGAAGCGTATCGACGAAAGTACCTGTCAGAGGCAGGGCGAGCAACATACCAGGCCGTAACATGAAAGTGAATCCTGCCGCGTCGTCAAAAAGGCCTCGCAAGAGGGAAAAGAGGAAGCCGAGTCCCGCGTACATGGACGAAGGCCATGGAAGCTGCCTAGAACTTGGAGCGGCAGTGAAGAATCCTCCGGCGTAGAGGGAACGGCATGGTATGAAAGAGGATGCAGTGAACTGGGGAGGCCCTCCCCTGCACGGTTGCAGAAACCGTAAAGAGGCCTTCTATAAGCCCCAGAGGTGAAGTGAACGGTCTGCAGGAAGGGAGTCCGAGGGGCTCATAGTACCGTGGAACGCAGGACAACACAACCTGCGGGAGGGAAGGAGCCCTGCTTTGTTCAAGTTTCTTGAGGAGGTACGAGTCAGTGAATGCCAAACGGCTAACAACACCAGAGGAAAACGTTCAACAACTCCAAGGGAAACTCGGTCATGCGGCCAAGGAGAACAAGAAGCGAAGATTTCACGCGCTGTACGACAAGGTCTATCGGGTAGACATCTTATGGGAAGCGTGGCGAAGGGTACGAGCCAACGAGGGCTCGGCAGGAGTGGATGGAGAGACGTTGGCAGACATCGAGAAACAGGGAGAAAAGCGTTTTGTGCTTGAATGTCAACGGCTACTGAAAGAAGGGAAGTACCATCCACAACCCGTTAGACGCCACTACATCCCGAAGAAAGATGGCAAACTGCGACCGCTGGGGATCCCGACGGTGAGAGACCGCGTCATCCAGATGGCGACCAAACTCGTCATGGAACCCATTTTCGAGGCGGATTTTCAGGACACGTCTTTCGGTTTTCGGCCTAAGCGGAGCGCGAAACAGGCGTTGGAGCGAATCCGGAAAGCATGCAACCGCAAAGGAAATTGGGTGGTCGACGTCGACATCCAAGGCTACTTCGACAACATCAATCAGGAGAAACTGATGAAGCTGATCGAAATGCGGATCAGTGACAGGCGAATCTTGAAGTTGGTGAGGAAGTGGTTAGGTGCGGGAGTGATGGAAGAAGGAAACATCCGACGCTCAGACTTGGGTACACCGCAAGGGGGAGTGATCTCACCACTGCTGGCGAACATCTACCTGAATTACTTTGATCTTCTGTGGGAACGACATGGCGGTAAGCTTGGGGAACTGACGCGTTATGCAGATGATCTGGTGATCATCTGCAAGACGAAGAAGGACGCACAGCGGGCCTATGAACTCATACGAGCGATTATGGAACGCCTGGAATTAACCCTGCACCCCACGAAAACGCGCATCGTTGGACTTTGGACTGGGGAAGAAGGCTTCGATTTTCTGGGCATGCATCATCGAAAGACGAAGGCCGAAACATCCAAAGGCCAAGTGT
>NZ_CAES01000127.1 GCF_000285515.1 Paenibacillus senegalensis JC66 | reverse complement strand
AAAGCAGTGACAAAAATCGAGGAGGAAGACCACGTGAACCTAACGCCGGAACAAGTATTAACCATATGCAAAGGCGATAAAGAAATTGCTTCCGTTGTTCAATTTCTTCTCGATCAGCAGTCCGCCCGGATTCGGGAACTTGAACATCGTGTACATGAGTTGGAACGACAACTCGCAAGCAATAGCAGTAACAGTAGCAAACCGCCTTCGAGCGATGGTCTGCGCAAGCCGACGAATTTGCGCACACCCGGTGGCAAAAAAGGGGCGCCCAAGGGACATCGAGGCACGACGTTGTGTCAGGTCGAGCACCCCGATGAAGTCGTCGTCTATCCTCTCCACACCTGCCCCGACTGTCAAGACTCGCTGGCGGACGCGAAACGCAAAACTTTAGAGAAACGACAAGTATTCGACTTGCCACCTCCGCGGATGTTCGTCACCGAACATCAAGTAGAAAAAGCCTACTGTTCCCGTTGCCGCTGTATGCAGCGCGCTACATTTCCGGAGCATGTGAAGGCACCCGTGCAATATGGCAGCGGTTGGACCGCTTGGACCGTCTACCTACATGCCTACCAGTTGTTGCCGCTGGATCGGATTGCCTGCTTGTTCAACGATCTGACCGGTCATCGACCGAGCGAAGCTTCGTTGCTCACGATGCTGGAGACGTCATATGACGCGTTGCAACCTGTCGAGCAAGTCCTGATTGACCGCCTGCTTGGGCAAACCATCGTTCACGCCGATGAAACCGGATGCCGAGTTGACGGCAAAACCCAATGGATGCATGTGATCTCTGACGAGAGGCATACGTTGCTTCGTTTTCATCCCCAGCGCGGGAGCAAGGCGATGGATGCGCACGGCTTTATGCCGCGCTATACCGGTACGGTCGTCCACGATTGCATGCAAGGCTACTTCAAAGAGCGATATACCTTTGACCACGCGCTTTGCAACGTGCATCTACTCCGAGAATGCAAGGGCATTGCCGAGCACGATGGGCATGTGTGGGCCCAGCAGATGAGCGATCTACTGAAGGAAAGCTGGCAGCTCGCGAATGCATCGCGACAAGCGGGAGCACCGCTATGCGCAGCGGTCATCCTGGGGCTTCAAGCCCGGTATGATGCGATTCTGGAAGCCGGTCAGCACGAATGGGCGAAAGACCCCGTGAGACAAAAGACCGGGACACGCGGCAGAAAAATCAAGAGCAAGGCAGGCAATCTAGGTGAACGATTGTTGCTGCATAAAACGGCGATCTTGTCGTTTCTTTGGCGACCCGAAATTCCGTTTGACAACAATCAAGCGGAACGAGATTTGCGGATGGTCAAGGTAAAACAGAAGATCTCCGGTGCGTTTCGCACGGTAGCCGGGGCAGATATCTTCGCTCGACTACGGAGCGTCGTATCTACCCTTCTGAAACAAGGGCATTCCGTGCTCCCTTCCCTTTCCCTCGCACTTCGTGGACAACCCATTCCACTGTAGACCTAAGTAGTAACG
>NZ_CAES01000128.1 GCF_000285515.1 Paenibacillus senegalensis JC66 | reverse complement strand
TGCTACATAGAAACTAGACAGCGAAAAAGGAGTATCTTAGTTGTATGAAACCTACAAGAAGGAAGTTCACTCCCGAAGAAAAAGCGCGTCTAGTGCTGGAAATATTGAAGGAAGAAAAGTCGGTCTCCCAGCTGGCGGCTGAGCATGGCATTCATGCGAATGTCCTCACCAGGTGGAAAAGCGAAGCGGTTCAAAACCTGTCGCAATTGTTCGTGGATGATCGAAAAGGCATCACAAAAATGAAACAGGAATACGAACAGCAAATCGACGAACTCTACGCTGAGGTGGGGAAACTCACCACGCAATTGTCGTGGATCAAAAAAAAATCTGGCCTCTAATTGGTCACGTGAAGAACGTATCGCGCTTCTGGACTGGCAGGGTCGCGAGTTGGCCATTGCCCTGCAAGCCGAACTCCTCAGCCTGAATCGAAGCTCCCTTTACTACCAACCGGTGCCTCCCTCCCCGGAGGAGATACACCTCAAGCACCGGATCGATGAACTGTACACCGAGCACCCGTTTCTGGGGTACAGAAAGATTGCTGCGATTATGAATCGGGAAGGCGATCAGATTCACAAAAACACCGTTCGGCGCTATATGCGAGAGATGGGGATCATGACCATCTATCCCGGCCCGAATCTGAGCAAACGAGACCTGCAGCACCGGATCTATCCCTATTTGCTGCGCAAGATAAACATTACGGAGCCGGATCAGGTATGGTCAATTGACATTACCTATATCCGGATGAAGCAAGGGTGGATGTATCTGTTTGCCGTCATCGACTGGTATTCTCGGTACATCATCGACTGGCAGCTGGATCAAACGCTGGAGATTGGATTTGTGCTGGAGACGATGAAACGAACATTGTCGCTTCGCCGCCCCCACATCGTCAACAGCGATCAAGGCAGCCATTTTACCAGCCCCAAGTACATTGAGCTGCTCAAGGAACACGAGGTGCTGATCAGCATGGACGGCAAGGGCCGCGCGACGGATAACATTGCTATTGAGCGCTTCTGGCGTAGTCTGAAGTACAATGAAATCTATCTTCAGGATTACCAGAGCCCCAGAGAAACGAGGCAAGGGATTGAACGCTACATTCACTTGCACAATCGGTATCTGCCGCATCAATCGCTTCATAACCATACACCTGAGGCGGTATACACCCGGGCTGTTTTGCTTCCATCCACAAGTGAATAACCAGGGGCTCCCGCGCCTTCGCTTGGGCTTTGTCCTCCACCAGCGGACATCGCTATGCGGGATGCCTTAGTCCCAAAACTTCCAGTACTATTGCTTTCCCAAGCGGAGGCAACAGAATGATAGAACAAACCTTGTGCATCTTTTCACACCTTAAGATTTTAAAATAACTGTCTTGACATCTTGTAGCACCATA
>NZ_CAES01000130.1 GCF_000285515.1 Paenibacillus senegalensis JC66 | reverse complement strand
AAAAAGCCGCCATTCGGCGACTTAGTTAAGCGGGTGATGGGAATACTCTGTTTCTTGATTAAAGGCGAGCTAAGCTCGAGAGGTAGAGGTAGAAACAGACGCGCGTCCTGCTCAGATTATGCTCTCTAAGCCTTGCACGGACGGTCGTCCCCACTTCTCGGGTTCTCTCTACCCATCACGCAAAACAAAAAGCCGCCATTCGGCGACTTAGCTAAGCGGGTGATGGGAATCGAACCCACGCTACCAGCTTGGAAGGCTGGAGTTCTACCATTGAACTACACCCGCAAATATTGATGGTCGGGACGACACGATTTGAACATGCGACCCCCTGGTCCCAAACCAGGTGCTCTACCAAGCTGAGCTACGTCCCGATGTGAAGCTTTGAGAAAATGGCGTGCCCTGAGAGATTCGAACTCCCGACCTTTTGATTCGTAGTCAAACGCTCTATCCAGCTGAGCTAAGGGCACATATTGGAGCGGAAGACGGGAATCGAACCCGCGACCCTCGCCTTGGCAAGGCGATGCTCTACCGCTGAGCCACTTCCGCATAATCCTTGAAGATCACCTAATCTATTATACCAGTATGTTTTAGATTTTGCAAGTAAAAATTTTCTGGTATTTAGATTAAAGTTATGCGCGTGGAGGGACTTGAACCCCCACGTCGTGAGACGCTAGATCCTAAGTCTAGTGCGTCTGCCAATTCCGCCACACGCGCATAAAATGGTGAGCCATGAAGGACTCGAACCTTCGACACCCTGATTAAAAGTCAGGTGCTCTACCAACTGAGCTAATGGCTCTCTTGGCTGGGGATCCAGGATTCGAACCTGGGCATGACGGAGTCAAAGTCCGTTGCCTTACCGCTTGGCTAATCCCCAACATTAAGAGAAATGGTGCCGTCGAGAGGACTTGAACCCCCAACCTACTGATTACAAGTCAGTTGCTCTACCAATTGAGCTACAACGGCATTTAGTATTCCCAACTAACATAAGATTATACGATGGTGGACGCTGACGGGATCGAACCGCCGACCCTCTGCTTGTAAGGCAGATGCTCTCCCAGCTGAGCTAAGCGTCCCTATGTACAAGGGAATGGTGACCCGTACGGGATTCGAACCCGTGTTACCGCCGTGAAAGGGCGGTGTCTTAACCGCTTGACCAACGGGCCATGTTTCGAAAGCTTCCAACCGGGCTCGAACCGGTGACCTCATCCTTACCATGGATGCACTCTACCTACTGAGCTATGGAAGCATGGCTCCCC
>NZ_CAES01000131.1 GCF_000285515.1 Paenibacillus senegalensis JC66 | reverse complement strand
CGGTGATCCGGTCTTCTTCATGACCGAACCCGGCTGGTTCAAGTCGATCTATGTCTGGTCCGGCGTCTGGCAGTCGATGGGATGGAGCTCGATCATTTATTTGGCGGCGCTGGCCGGTATTGATCCGCAGCTGCATGAGGCGGCGAAGGTGGATGGGGCGACCCGTCTGCAGCGGATTTGGCACGTGAATATTCCCGGAATTATGCCAACGATCGTCATCCTGCTCATCCTGAATTCCGGTTCTTTGATGGCGGTTGGTTTCGAGAAAGTGTTCCTGATGCAGAACGATCTGAACATGGAGGCTTCAGACGTAATCGCGACTTACGTGTATCGGGCCGGTATTCTTGGCGCTCAGTACAGCTTCGCGGCGGCAGTCGGCTTGTTCAATTCGATCATTAACTTTATTCTGCTCGTGCTCGTGAACAGTGCGGCGAGACGATTGAACGAAACCAGCTTATGGTAACAAGAACAGAGGAAAAAAGGAGGGTACAGCTGTGGTAGATAAAAGTCCGGGAGATCGCATATTTGATGCGGTTAACCTGTTTTTGCTCGGGTTGATTACGGTCGCCGTCCTCTACCCGCTCGTGTTCGTGCTAAGTGCTTCCATCAGTGACCCGGCAGCGGTGATGGGCGGACGGGTATGGCTGTGGCCGGTGGATATTACGTTTGTGGCGTATGAGAAAATTCTGGAGAACAGTCAGCTTCTGACTGGTTATAAAAATACAATCATCTATACGGTGGTCGGTACAGCTGTCAACCTGGTGCTGACGATATGTATCGCGTATCCGTTGTCTCGTCCGGACTTCAAGGGACGGAATGTCGTCACGGCGTTCATCGTATTTACGATGTTCTTCAGCGGGGGACTGATTCCGACGTACCTGCTGGTTAGAGATCTGGGTATTATGAATACGATGTGGGCATTAATCCTGCCAGGGGCCATCTCGGTCTATAACGTGGTCATCATGCGCACATTCTTCCAGACGAGTATTCCGTTCGAGGTTCAGGAAGCGGCATCGATTGACGGCAGCAGCAATTTCAGCACGCTGTTTCGGATCGTGCTTCCGCTGTCCATGCCGATCATCGCGGTTATGATCTTGTTCTATGCCGTTAACCATTGGAATGCGTTCTTTAATG
>NZ_CAES01000132.1 GCF_000285515.1 Paenibacillus senegalensis JC66 | reverse complement strand
GGTTTCCGCCGCGGCCATCGACAATGCCAAGTTTGCGGATGGCTTCGACCGCACCTTTCGCCCACTGCGGAATCGTTTCATCATCGGCAAAGCCGGTTGACGCATTCGCGTTAAGCTGTAGTTGTAACGCCCGAGCGATCATCACCGCCATTTCTACGCGGGTGATCTGTGCGTTTGGCCGGAAGCTACCATCGTTGTATCCATCCACGATGCCCGCTTGTACGGCCTGCGCAACGGCTTGCTTCGCCCATCCGCCGATCCGGTCATGATCCGTGAAAGTTAGCGCGGAGCCGTCACCTTCCAGTTTCAATGCACCTGCCAGCATCACAGTAAACTCGGCGCGTGTGACTGGATGATTCGGTTTAAATGTGCCATCTGGATAACCGCTGACAAAGCCTTTCTCTACAGCACGCATGATATAGTCCTCCGCCCAGTGTCCAGCGATGTCGGTAAATGCAATAACCGGTTCATTTGGCTTTGGCATTTCACGATAAATGGTCAGCGTATAGGTTTTCTTCGTGCCGTTTTCCGCTTGTACCGTTAGCTCAATCGTATTGTCGCCTTCCTCCAAATCGACTTGAATACTGTCCGTAATTACCTTGTCCTTCCATATCACTTTCGCCGCGGAGTGAGCTTCTTTGACCACAATCTCAATTCGTTCGGCTTCTGTACGTGCCGTATATTCTGTTGTTCCAGAAGCAAATGAAGGGCTTAGATTTAATTGTTTGCCCCCCGCCCATACTTGCAGATCCGCAAGATCCGCATTGTTGGACAACACACGACCGCCTCCGCCACCACCGGAACCGCCGTTCCCCCCTAGTGCTCTTGGGGTCGCTGTCGCTACATTGGAGAAATCGCTGGCCCCCTCCACAGTGATAGCCTTCACTACAAATGCATACGTTGTTCCATTCGTCAATCCCGTGACGATGTAGGAGTTCGCTGTAACATTCGATTGAATGAGCTTCCAGTTCGCCGGATCGACAGGAGCTGATGTGCCTTCCGCTTGGTAAACTGCGTAAGTCACGCTGCCTGTTCCCGTGACAGCATCCCACTTTAATGTAACGGAGCGATCAGCCGCAGAAGCTGTTAAATTCGCCGGTGCAGGTATCGTTGCAATCGTATA
>NZ_CAES01000133.1 GCF_000285515.1 Paenibacillus senegalensis JC66 | reverse complement strand
AAAAAGTAGACATGGAGAACCGAGAATCGGGTAAAATGAACCTATCCAAATTCGAGGTGCTAACATGACGAAAAAATATGATAAAGAATTTAAACTGCAAACGATTCAGATGATCCAGGAAGAAGGAAAGGCGGTGGCGCAGGTCGCCCGCGAACTGGGGATAAGCGACAACACCCTGTATCGTTGGATGGCGGAATACAAGCAAGACGGCGCACAGGCCTTTCCAGGCAGTGGACAACTGAAAGCCGACGATAAGGCAATGAGAGACCTTCAGAAACGCATTCGTGATCTGGAAGAGGAGAACGACATCTTAAAAAAGGCGATGCACTACTTCGCCAAAGACCGGCGCTGATCTATACCTTCATTCACGATCATCGCTTCAAGTGCCGAGTCTCGAAGATGTGCGAAGCCTTTGGTGTATCCCGAAGCGGCTATTACAAATGGACCAAGCGAAAAGCCAGCAAACGTGAAAAGCGACGTCACGAGCTGGAGCGGCGGATCCGTCGTATCTTTCTGGAATCCCGTCGATTATATGGAAGCCCCAAAGTAGCAAAAGAACTTCATAAGCAGGGCATACGTGTGTCCGAGAAAACGGTCGCTCGGATTATGAAGGAGTTGGGTTTACGCTCTCGCACGGTGAAGAAATACAAGGCCACAACAAATTCGAAGCACAACCTGCCTGTCCAAGAGAACGTGTTGAACCGCGAGTTTAATCCGTCAGCTCCAAACAAGGCTTGGGTGGCTGATATTACGTATATCCCGACCGATGAGGGCTGGCTGTACCTGGCGAGCATCATGGACCTGTACAGTCGTAAAATCGTTGGATTTCACATGGATGAGCGAATGACGAAAGAACTGGTGCTAACGGCGCTGGACCGTGCCCACAGCCAGCAGCGACCACGCGGTGAGGTACTGCATCATTCGGACCGTGGCAGTCAGTATGCTTCTCATGACTACCAAGTGCGACTACGTACCTATAAAATGAAAGGCAGTATGAGCCGTAAAGGGAACTGTTACGATAACGCGTGCATCGAATCGTTCCACAGTGTGCTTAAAAAGGAACTCGTCTACTTGGAAAAA
>NZ_CAES01000134.1 GCF_000285515.1 Paenibacillus senegalensis JC66 | reverse complement strand
AAGGCGCGAGAGATTCGGTCGCAAATTTGCGAGCAGACGGGACTCTCAGAGCGAACACTCCGCCGCTATGTAGCCAAGTATCGCAAAGAAGGCTTTGGCGGACTTCGCCCTAAAGGTAAGGGACGCCACGAGACGGAGGTCATTCCGCCTCACATTCTGGAGCAGGCCATTCTGCTCAGGCGTGAAGTGCCCAGCCGGAGTGTCGCACAGATTATTCAGATTCTGGAATGGGAAGGTCATGTCCAGCCTGGTGAGCTCAAGCGCAGTACACTTCAAGATCGGCTGGCTGCCCGCGGCTACAGTACGCGCCACATGCGGCTATACGCAGAATCTGGCGTTGCGGCAAGGCGGTTCCAGCGTCGTCATCGCAATCAACTGTGGCATTCGGACATTAAGTTTGGGCCGTATTTGCCCATTGGACCAGGAGGCACCAAGAAACAGGTCTTTCTCGTCACATTCATCGATGACGCTACACGGTTTGTTCTGCATGGCGAGTTCTACCCCATCATGGACAAAAGCATCATCGAGGACTGTTTCCGCAAAGCCATTCAGAAGTACGGGGTTCCAGAGTCGGTGTACTTCGACAACGGGAAACAGTACAAGACCAAGCAGATGACGCGTATTTGTTCCAAACTCGGTATTCGCTTGCTTTTTGCAAAACCCTACTCGCCAGAGTCCACTGGGAAAGTAGAACGCTTTAATCGCGTCGTGGATGGATTTCTGGCGGAAGCAGCACTAGAGAAGCCGAAGTCACTGGAGCAGCTTAACGACCACTTCCAGGTCTGGCTCGCGGAATGCCATCAAGCCAAGCCGCACAGCGCACTGGGTAACATGAGTCCAGAATCAGCCTTTCGCGGTGACAAAAAGACGATTCGCTTCGTAGATCCGGATGTTCTCGCCAATGCCTTCCTGCACTACGAAACACGTAAGGTGGACAAGTCAGGGTGCATCAGCTTCATGGACCGCAAGTATGAGGTCGGACTGCCGTTCATTGGCTGTA
>NZ_CAES01000135.1 GCF_000285515.1 Paenibacillus senegalensis JC66 | reverse complement strand
GTTGACCCTGCGCGTCCCCAGAATGCGGGACGGGAAGTTTTCCACAGACTTATTTGCCCGATATCAACGCAGTGAACAAGCCCTGGTCTTGGCCTTGATGGAAATGGTCGTCAACGGAGTATCGACACGGAAAGTGAAACAGATCACCGAAGAGCTATGCGGTACGGAGTTTTCGAAATCAACCATCTCCGATTTATGCAAACGACTCGATCCAATTGTGACCGAGTGGAATGAGCGCTCCTTGCTCGATACGACCTATCCGTTTGTCCTGGTGGATGCCATGTATGTGAAAGTAAGGGAACACGGTCGGGTCCGATCTTGTGGTGTACTGCTTGCTGTGGGTGTCAACGCAGATGGACAGCGGGAAGTGATCGGCATGAAGACGGGGGACACCGAAACCGAGGAAACCTGGGGCCAATTTTTCCACTGGCTGAAAGCCCGTGGGTTGCGAGGAACGGACCTGGTGGTATCGGATGATCACGGGGGGCTGGTCAAGGCGGTACGGCACTATTTCCAAGGGGCGACCTGGCAACGATGTCAAGCCCACTTCCTTCGCAATATCTTAGACGTGACGCCAAAAGCGATGAAGTCGGAGATGAGCGACAGCATCAAAGCGCTCTTCCATGCCACCGATATGAAGGCGGCACGACTTCTCCTGGAGCAAATCTTAGAGAAATATGAGGAAACGGCTGAGAAGGCCATGGAAAGGTTGGAGAATGGATTTGAGGACGCCATGGCCGTCATCCCCTTGCCGGAAAAGTATCGCCGTCGCCTTCGGACAACCAACTGCGTAGAGCGACTCAACGAAGAGGTGCGCCGGCGGGAACGGGTGATTCGGATCTTTCCCAACCGTGAATCCGTGATGCGCTTAATGGGGGCCGTCCTCATGGAGCTCGATGAGAAATGGGCAGGTCAGAAGACGTATCTGGACATGCAGGAATACTGGGAATGGCAGAAGAAGCAGCAACAAGAAA
>NZ_CAES01000136.1 GCF_000285515.1 Paenibacillus senegalensis JC66 | reverse complement strand
GTATTTAAAGAATATGTAGGGGAGTTTGTAGAACCACAAGTCATCCATCACATTCAGGCGACAATGGTTGAATTATCGGATGAAGGAGAAGTAACTACTTCTGATATATCTGCACTTGCAGAAAGCTTGCCTTTTAATTTTGAATTTGATTTTTATGCCAATTTGACATCCCGTACATTTTCAAATACACAAAGCAACGTTACAATTAGGATTAATGATGCATGCTGGGCAGATCCAGATCATTTTGCATGGCCAGATCAATTTTTCCGTCTATCGTTATATGCTGGCGGTAGTCTAGCGGGTTGGGCAGATATTCCAATTGAGTGTGATGGAGGTGCTTCAAGCATTTCAGTCAATTTTGATAACATACCTTCCGGTGAAATTTACTTTGTTATGTCGAAACCCGTATCCACTTACGACGGAAATCTAGTTGGAACAGGTCGGATTTTTAATCCATAAAAATGAGGTTTAAAGGGGAGAAAGACTCATTTTCTCCCCTCTTTCCAGAGAGGGAAGTATAATGTTGGATAATTTAAATAAAAAAGTGATTTTCAAATTAGTAGTTCTGATTATTTTTTTAGTATACATTAGTATCCTTCTGAAAATAACAATCTTTTCCCATAACTACTTGCCAGTGCAAACGGGATTACCCCCATTAAAATTAAAGCCAACAATAATTGAATTATTGTTAAACAGATCTTTTCAATTTAATGTAAGGAATTTAGGGGGGAATGTTTTATTGTTTTTACCATTAGGATTCCTCCTTCCTTTTTTTATTAAGCTAAATAACATGCGATTCCGGAAACAATTATTGATTTTTATGTTTTTAGGTTTTAGTGTTTCCTTAATAATTGAGCTTTGTCAAAGATATCTAGTTTACAGGATTTTCGATATCGATGATATTATTTTAAATACAATAGGGGCGGGAGTTGGTTTTGTAAGTGAGCATTTT
>NZ_CAES01000137.1 GCF_000285515.1 Paenibacillus senegalensis JC66 | reverse complement strand
CAACAATAGCGTCTATAAGCGCAGGAATTGTATTCCTAGTGCTGTATAAGCTCGAAGGAAGGGTTCTGTTGGGAAATATACTCGGCGCAGGGCAAGCGTTTGCGGGGATTCTATTCTTAGGGCTCCTGGGAGGGTATGTAATGCACGAAGAGCAAGTTAGTGATTGGAGAAACCATGTGTACTTAGAATATATCGATTCTATCGATATACAGGAATACTTCTTGGAATCCTACGATCGCAAAGAGGGAAAGGCTATAGTATTAGTTGAAGGGGCAATGAGGACTTTAACTCCTCCATATAATGTAGAAAAATATGAGGGAGACGAGAAAGAAGTTGGTTATATTACAGCAAAGTATTACCCTATTGTAGACGATATGCCAAGATTCCCTGGAAAAGTAGAAGGGTTGAGGGAGATTACGGTATTTATAAATGAGAACTACAGAGAATAGAAGAAATTAGGTTTTGTGGTTCTCTTTAGAAGACCTCTCTTATTCCTAATAGTAGTTGAATTTAATCATTTTGTAAGCTGGGGGTGGAAATTCCCTTTCACTATATGGAGGAAAATAAGTGAAGATTAAAAGGCACAGTTAGTTGCGAAAGTTTTGTGGTACTTATTTAGCTTTCTTTCGTCCACTAATATGATAGATCAACAAATATTCAACACATTATATTCCATAAATTATCAATATTGGGTTCACAAAGACAAAATTTAATGCTATGCTAAATAAAGGGGTTAGTACATATTATCCCCAAATAATCCAATAAAAGGAGGAATAAAGTGAAGAAATTACTATCTTTGTTAATGTCCTGTATGTTGGTGGTTTCAATGTCTACTGTAGTTGGAGCTCAAGAATTGTCGTCGGAGAAGGAAGAGGAAATCGTAGCTGCTTATCGAGTAACAGCTGATGGATTGGTACAAATATCCGTCGAGGAAGCTGAGGAACTATTA
>NZ_CAES01000138.1 GCF_000285515.1 Paenibacillus senegalensis JC66 | reverse complement strand
CCCTCAAAAGTGAAGAACAGCTGCGAAGCTTATTCTAGTACTTTCGGGGGTGCCCCCAACACAGGATGTCCTGCACTGAAGCAATATATCCGTAGAGCGATTAGCTCATATCAATCAACGTTTTGCACACGGTCTATTAGACCGCTGCACTGGCTTTATTACTCACTCATTGTTCAGTTTTCAAAGGGCTGATCTATCGCTTCCGTTCAGAAATCTCTGAAAATGGCGACCTATTCAATATACCACATTCACCTAGTCAATTGCAAGCTTTTTTAAAACTTTTTTGACTCGACTTGCTCAACCTTTACCACTTGTTGGACAAGCCGTTTGAAGCGGCGAAAATTAATTTACCATAATCCTTATAGAATAGTCAATAGTTTTAACAAGAAAAATTCAAACTAAACCTTTTGCCGAATTCTCAGAGCTTTTCCCGCCCCATCTGCTGCTTACTTAGCTATGGGGTTTGACCTCATCAATCTCGAAATGAATACCGTATTAAATAACTTTAACTCCGTTTATAGGATATATCATTCATGTTTATTGATAATTGCGGTTTCGGGCATACTTGGAAATTTCTTTCGGAGAAGCCAGACGGGCGTACATTCTGAAGATCACTTTGTATCTGGATTCAATAGCACTTTTCACTTCGGAATTCATTTGCTGGTCCTTTAGATCAAAAAGCATCTCATCAAGCTCTTTACGCAAGACATAATCCAACTCTCTACATTCTCTGTCATTAAACAAAAATCCAATCATAATCAACAATCCTTTCACGACATTAATAGTTAGAACGGTTACTGCTTACTGAGAGCGGCCGATTTATTAACCCCGGAAGCCCAATCAGCTCAAGCCGCTTTACCTGGATAATTTCAATGCTTAGGGAGATGCGGAAGAGGC
>NZ_CAES01000139.1 GCF_000285515.1 Paenibacillus senegalensis JC66 | reverse complement strand
CGGTTACAACTCGAAGTCAACAAAAGCACCCAAGCTATGCTGGATACGATCTTCCGCCAGGAGATGATGCTCGATTCCAAGCTCAAGACAGCAACAAACATACCCACTCTGCGCGGCCCTACAGGACCGGCCGGCCCGACCGGGGCGCCGGGCGGCGTTATCAGCATTAACGGCCAGACTGGAGTGGTGACGCTGGATGCGTCAAATGGCGTTATGCCGTTTATGCGAGAGCAGTCCACGAGTAGCCTGGACGATTACAAAGACCCGGGCATATACAGCTCGGACAGCGACAGCAGCACCGGGCCAACGGACGGCAGCAGTCCTCCGGGCGTGGCGCATCCGCAGGTATGGACGCTGTACGTATCGCGTGTTGGGGATTTTGTGCAGCAGCTGTATATTTCGAATCCGGCACTGTTCTACCGGAGCAGCCAGAATGGAGGTGCTGCCTGGGGGAACTGGGTGCCGATTGGCCAACAGGGACCGACAGGACCAACCGGTTCAGGGGCTACTGGTGCCACAGGCGCTACTGGAGCCACGGGCGCGACAGGGGCCGCAGGCGCTACTGGAGCCACAGGCGCCACGGGCGCGACAGGGGCCGCAGGCGCTACTGGTGCCACAGGCGCCACAGGTGCTACAGGAGCCACGGGGGCAACAGGAGCTACGGGCGCGACAGGGGCCGCAGGCGCTACGGGGGCCACGGGCGCTACTGGTGCCACAGGCGCCACAGGGGCTACAGGCGCCACGGGCGCCACAGGGGCCGCAGGCGCGACAGGGGCCACGGGCGCGACAGGGGCAACAGGCGCGACAGGGGCCACGGGCGCGACAGGGGCCGCAGGCGCGACA
>NZ_CAES01000140.1 GCF_000285515.1 Paenibacillus senegalensis JC66 | reverse complement strand
CCGCTAGATCATAATGTCCAATTGCTGACGGGATTGCCTGTCCGGAGGTTGCCGAATATAATGACCGTATCAAAGAAAAGGAAAAGGATGCCTCCCATGTACGTGGGCCTGCGGGAACAGGCTCACGGGATGCATCCCCCAATCAACATGGTCATTGTATCAAAATATGAGCTGGTTGAGAAGAACCCCAGCGTTTTTTGTTAGGTGTACAGAAGTGGTGCCATCTCCCTGCTGCGGAGAGAAGTTAAAGATCATTGGAAGCAAGGAGCGCAAGCTCATTAAAGATTGTGGAGAACGCCTTACACTCATCGTGCGGAGGATGCGTTGTTCACAGTGTTACAAGATTCACCATGAGTTACCAGACTGCATTGTGCCTTACAAGCGTTACGAGTCCAGTTGTGTTGAGCAAGCCATCACCAAGACGAAAAATTTAGAAGTTGCTGTTCCAGCACACGAGTCTACCTTACATCGCTGGCGCAGCTGGTTCCATGCACAATCCGCGTACTGGCTCGGTTGTCTCACCTCCATTGCCATCCGTTATCTAGAAGACCCTGTCGAGCGCCCGTCCAACGCTTCTCAGTCTGTACACCACACCCTTGGACACGTTGTCGGGGATGCCCCCGGCTGGCTGGCGACAATTGTCCGTTCCGTCGCCAATGAAAATTTGTGGGTACATACCCGTTCTGCATTCTTGTCCGACTAACCCCTTTGGTAGACTCATCTCGTAATCTACCAAAGGAAGGTGCATTAGGATGAAAAATCAGAGAAAGGCCGAGGACATTGCCGCAGAGCGCATGCAGCTGCTTTCACCGCTTCTGGCAGCCGGACTTGACCCGGCC
>NZ_CAES01000141.1 GCF_000285515.1 Paenibacillus senegalensis JC66 | reverse complement strand
GAGCATTTTGCATAATTCCGTTTTTGAAGTTTAGGCAGTAGAATTATGGGGCCAATTAAAGCAGTATTTTAGCTAAATCGACTTCAATTTCAAAAATGGGCAGACCTGCAGAATTTCTACTGATCAAAAAAATTTAAGCAGCGACTTCCTTGGACTGACGGGCGATCGCTAATGCTGAAGCAAGTAACACAATGGCGTTTAGGTATTGGTGAGTTGTCACCTTTTGAATACCCCAGACGTGCATGGCGTCTGCGGTGAGATAGGTTTTCAACCTGGAGTTGCATCGTTCTATGCTGGTTCTTTCGTTGTAAAGCTCCTTCCAGCGTTTCGTTTCTCGATGTGGACTTGAATAGCGCCGCAAATCGCTTTTCCTATCGACTTTGACGACCATTCCATAGTTGGAAGATGAGCATGCAGCCATCCCAAGCGGACAGTCTACCTTGCCTGTGGCGTGGGGACAGCGGAATTTCAGGTGATCGCCATCAACGCCCCAATAAGTCATTTCATAGCCCATCGAGCAACAGGGTGTACCACTGGATGTCATGCCTGCAGGTGGTTCCTTCTCGTTGCGAAGGTTCATTGGAATAATCGCCTGTGCCTTTACGTTTCGTGCTGCTTCGTAGTTTTTAAGCTGGTCATAACCGGCATCAAGCATAAAGAACTTCACCTGTGTACCCGCAGCCACTTGTTCTATGAGAGTCGGAGCCACATCGCCGTCATTGACGTGAGCCGGTGTAACGGAGAGTGCC
>NZ_CAES01000142.1 GCF_000285515.1 Paenibacillus senegalensis JC66 | reverse complement strand
CGTCACACCGGCTCATGTCAATGACGGCGATATGGCCCCTGCCCTTATGAAACAAGTTGCTAAGGGGACGAAAGTGAAATTCTTTATGCTGGATGCCGGATATGACCAACTTAAAAACTATGAAGCGGCACGGAAGCTCAAAGCGCAAGCGATTATCCCGATGAATCTTCGCAATGAGAAGGAACCACCTGCGGGCATGACCTCTAGCGGCACGCCCTGCTGCTCGATGGGTTTTGCCATGACCTATTGGGGTGCCGATGGCGATCACCTGAAATTCCGGTGTCCTCATGCCACTGGGAAGGTCGACTGTCCGCTTGGTATGGCTGCATGCTCATCTTCCAACTATGGAATGGTCGTCAAAGTCAATACGAAAAGCGATCCGCGACGCTACTCGAGTCCACATCGGGAAACGAAACGCTGGAAGGAGCTTTACAACGAAAGAACAAGCGTAGAACGTTGCAATTCCAGATTGAAAACTCATTTGACCGCAGACGCCATGCACGTTTGGGGCATCCAGAAGGTGACCACTCACCAATACTTAAACGCAATTGTGTTGCTGGCTTCTGCGTTAGCGATGGCCCGTCAGTCTAAGGAAGCCGCCGCTTAAAATTTTGATTCAGCAAAAATTCTGCAGGTCTGTTCATTTTGTGATTCAAAGGTGAATCCGGCTAAAATACCGTTCTACTGGCCTAAGAATCTACAGCCAACTTTTCTATAAACGGAATTATGCAAAATGCTC
>NZ_CAES01000143.1 GCF_000285515.1 Paenibacillus senegalensis JC66 | reverse complement strand
AAGAGTGCCATCGGCAACTCGCTTGCCGCGTCAACGGCAAGATGAAGCTTGTAGCCAAACCACTTGACCTTGTTGCCAAACGAGTCGAACTTCGCGCCCCAGTTGGCATTGCCGGTTAACTCGCTTTTCCGTTTCGGTTGTTTCTTCTCATAGGCATGAATCGCTGCACTATCGATCGCCACGTGATCTCCGTCGATAATTCCTTCCTGCCTACATTGTACGACGAGATCTTCGAACAAGCGTTTCGCAAGTCCCTTGTTGGTTAATTCAGCGAAAACGCGGCTTAATGTCGCAATCGAAGGAGCCTTCCTATCAAGCCGAAGTCCGCATTGATAACGAAAGCGAAGGTCCACGTCTAAACGATGATGCAGGCCGGTAAAGGTATCTATATTCTCAAGCGGGGCAGCAAGCAGTGCACGAAGAATCCCTTGCCTACAATGGCCATCGGCGCCTCGGGGTGAATGGTTTCTCAATTCCTTGGCATACGGACGTAAGTCAAGTGCGCCGAAGAAGATAGGCAATCGTTCTCGAGATTCAAGTTTTTGAAGTTCTTCAAAGGAAAATAGACTTTCTTGGAGAATATACAAAGTGACTTCCCTCCCTTGGGTTTTCTGGTTTCGTCACTTGAAAACTTCTCCAAGTTGGGGTGAAGTCCTTTTTTTATGTTTGAAAACCTTTGTCTAGCAAGGGCTCAGGTTAATGCAAAATGCTC
>NZ_CAES01000144.1 GCF_000285515.1 Paenibacillus senegalensis JC66 | reverse complement strand
ATAACGTAAATGTATTCACGAACCCGAGAGGCTTAAGGCGCGTCAACGCCGGGTCGAAGACTTAGCCTCGCAGAGGTTATTCGCCTGATTCAACTTCCTGGCACTTCCCACTTCGGGCGAATCAAGGAGCGTTAGCGACGCTGCGTGAATATGGTGTTATCTGCTGTTACCCTCTTCATCGAGTTGACCCACTATAATCCCTGCTCTTTTTATTATTTCAATACGTTCTTCTCTTCCCTCTATTTTCTTTATCATTTCGATTGCGGTTTCAAAATTCATGATGACATATCCAGTCTTTTCAAAACCTTTTGGCATGTCTACGAAATTCTTAACCTGAGCCAAATAATAGATGGTATATCCTTTAGTTTCTTGCCAAAACCAGCTTGCAAATGGGATTCTCTTATCACTTAGTTCAATTCCTGCTTCTTCTAATACCTCTCTTTCCAAACCATCTTGCAAAGATTCATTTCTCTCAAGTCTTCCACCGATCGTAGTTAGTACCTTCTCTTCACGATCCCAAACCATCATAAGATTGCCATTATCAAATACTGGTATGCAGTGAATTCCACCAATTGGAAAATCCGTCGGAAGTTCGTTAATAAATCTTAGCATTATAGAATCCCCCTTAAGTCAGGCTTTGATTATTGTGGTTTTGGGCAATTGCAGATAACGTCT
>NZ_CAES01000145.1 GCF_000285515.1 Paenibacillus senegalensis JC66 | reverse complement strand
AGCGCCTGTGGCTCCCGTGGCGCCTGTGGCTCCAGTAGCGCCCGTGGCTCCCGTCGCGCCTGTGGCCCCTGTGGCCCCTGTGGCTCCAGTAGCGCCCGTGGCGCCTGTGGCCCCTGTGGCTCCAGTAGCTCCCGTGGCGCCTGTGGCGCCTGTGGCCCCTGTGGCTCCAGTAGCCCCCGTGGCGCCTGTGGCGCCTGTGGCTCCTGTAGCGCCCGTCGCGCCTGTTGCTCCCGTGGCGCCTGTGGCCCCTGTCGCCCCCGTGGCGCCTGTAGCGCCCGTCGCGCCCGTAGCTCCTGTGGCTCCCGTAGCTCCTGTAGCGCCCGTAGCTCCCGTAGCGCCCGTGGCGCCCGTCGCGCCCGTGGCGCCCGTAGCTCCCGTAGCTCCTGTAGCGCCCGTAGCTCCCGTAGCGCCCGTGGCCCCCGTAGCTCCTGTTGCCCCCGTAGCTCCTGTAGCGCCCGTGGCTCCTGTTGCCCCCGTTGCTCCCGTCGCGCCCGTAGCTCCTGTTGCCCCCGTGGCGCCCGTCGCGCCCGCGGCTCCAGTCGCGCCCGTGGCTCCCGTGGCTCCCGTCGCGCCAGTTGGCCCTGTCGGTCCTGTAGCCCCTGAACCTGTCGGTCCTGTCGGCCCCTGTTGGCCGATCGGCACCCAGTTCCCCCAGGAAGCACCTCCATT
>NZ_CAES01000146.1 GCF_000285515.1 Paenibacillus senegalensis JC66 | reverse complement strand
ATCGGCAGCTCACTTGCCGTGTCGACGGCGAGATGAATCTTGTAGCCGAACCACTTGACCTTGTTGCCAAACGAATCGAACTTAGCACCCCAGTTGGCATTGCCGGTCAGCTCGCTTTTCCGTTTCGGTTGCTTCTTCTCATAGGCATGAATCGCTGCACTGTCTATCGCCACATGACTTCCGTCGATGATTCCCTCCTTCTTGCATTGTACAACGAGATCTTCAAACAGGCGCTTAGCCAGCCCCTTGCTGGTTAATTCAGCGAACACGCGGCTTAAAGTCGCGATAGAAGGAGCCTCACGGTCCAGTCTAAGTCCACATTGATAACGAAAGCGAAGATCGACATCCAAACGACGATGTAGACCTGTAAATGTATCGATGTTCTCAAGCGGGGCAGCAAGTAGCGCACGAAGAATCCCTTGCCTGCAATGCCCGTCGGCACCTCGGGGTGAATGACTTCTCAATTCCCTGGCATAGGGGCGCAAGTCCAGGGCGCTGAAAAAGATAGGCAATCGTTCCTTGGATTCAAGTTTTTGAAGCTCATCAAAGGAAAATAGACTTTCTTGGAGAATATACAAAGTGAC
>NZ_CAES01000147.1 GCF_000285515.1 Paenibacillus senegalensis JC66 | reverse complement strand
GGGTTTAAACCAATGAATGGTTTATTCTTTGATTAAAGTGAATTACAGTTTTACAACCCAATCATCATGTTACGACGCAATAGCTATTCAAGAAAAGCTGGGCGATCGGTGTCCAGGTTATTTTTTTGTGAAAGCAAAATGGGCCCTTAGCTCAGCTGGTTAGAGCGCACCCCTGATAAGGGTGAGGTCGGTGGTTCGAGTCCACTAGGGCCCACCAATTGAGTCTTCAAAAAGTGAATACACCTAATTGATGAAGCATCAGGTCACGTTTGGGCAAGGTGTTTTGGGGCTCCCCGAAAAGTACTCGGAATCCGCCTCGAAGCAAGACGTCACTTTTTGGGGTAGGAATAAGGGGCCATAGCTCAGCTGGGAGAGCGCCTGCCTTGCAAGCAGGAGGTCAGCGGTTCGATCCCGCTTGGCTCCACCAAATCAGCATCTGAAAGGGAATGGAAACTGGTTAAAAAAAGCAGTTGCCAAACGCAGTGGGATGTGGTAAGATATCCTTCGCTGCAGGAATGCGGCAGAAGTTGTTCCTTGAAAACTAGATAACGAAACGAAGAAAACGAAGCATCAGAAGTG
>NZ_CAES01000148.1 GCF_000285515.1 Paenibacillus senegalensis JC66 | reverse complement strand
CAGTCGACGTCGTCTACGACCCAGCGGATATCTCAGAGCTTACCATTGAATACGAAGGTCACGAGCCTTGGACGGTTCGCGAGCTCGTTATTGGTGAGCGTGCCGGCAAACGACCGCCACTTCCAGAGCAGATCGGAAGCATTCCCGCCCAGCATTCCCGGTTACTGGCAGCTGCAGCGGATCGGAATCAGGAGCGGAAAGCCTTTCAAGCCCCGGCTGTATCGTATCGCAAGGTGAGCAGGGGGGAACAAGATGTTTGAGTCCTTCTACGGGTTACATCGTTCGCCGTTTTCACGTGACATGCCAAGCAGTGAACTCTACGAGTCGGTCTTCTTGGAAGAAACCATCGGACGCTTGGAGTATGCAGCCTCAAGGCAGTGGTTCGCTGTCATCACTGGAGATTGCGGAACGGGCAAGACAACAACCATCCGCAGGTTCGCTGAAGTGCTCGACCCAG
>NZ_CAES01000149.1 GCF_000285515.1 Paenibacillus senegalensis JC66 | reverse complement strand
CCGTCGACGTTGTCTACGACCCAGCGGATATCTCAGAGCTTACCATTGAATACGAAGGTCACGAGCCTTGGACGGTTCGCGAGCTCGTTATCGGTGAGCGTGCCGGCAAACGACCGCCACTTCCAGAGCAGATCGGAAGCATTCCCGCTCAGCATTCCCGGTTACTGGCAGCTGCAGCGGATCGGAATCAGGAACGGAAAGCCTTTCAAGCCCCGGCTGTATCGTATCGCAAGGTGAGCAGGGGGGAACAAGATGTTTGAGTCCTTCTACGGGTTACATCGTTCGCCGTTTTCACGTGACATGCCAAGCAGTGAACTCTACGAGTCGGTCTTCTTAGAAGAAACCATCGGACGCTTGGAGTATGCAGCCTCAAGGCAGTGGTTCGCTGTCATCACTGGAGATTGCGGAACGGGCAAGACAACAACCATCCGCAGGTTCGCTGAAGTGCTCGACCCGG
>NZ_CAES01000150.1 GCF_000285515.1 Paenibacillus senegalensis JC66 | reverse complement strand
GGATGCGCAGAGCCCCATGGCACTCATACTAGTTGGACAGAGCGAACTTTGGGATCGATTGGCTCTTCAATCCTACGCAGCCATTAGGCAGCGGATTGATCTGCAGTGTAAGCTGCCGCACTTCGATCGTGCACAGACTAGCGAATATATTCAGCGGCATTTGGCCTATGCTGGTGCTACACAAGATATCTTCTCGGATGGAGCGATTGACGATATCTATCGCTTCTCCGGAGGCGCAGCTCGGTTAATTAACAAGGTCTGCACGCATTGTCTCATGTATGGCTCTCAGAATAAACACCGAATTATCGATGATCACATGGTAAAGCACGTTATCCAGGGAGAACTAACTTGATTCTCCCTTTCCTCTTATCTAGTCGTGGCCAACATGGCCGTCTATAGCAGGACAACTTTTGCCGTCAACTGACGGACATTATGCTTC
>NZ_CAES01000151.1 GCF_000285515.1 Paenibacillus senegalensis JC66 | reverse complement strand
TTTAATATATCTAGTTTTCAATGTGTTATCACTAGCATTAGAAAGTGAACGATGTATACGATCTACTTCCTCCTTGGTCTCTGTATTTAAGTCTAAAATGAACTCTGGAGAAATAATGATCGGGGGTACTTTTTCACCAACGTCATCACCATATATGCAAACACAAATTATCTTAACCCAAAAACCCCACTCATTCGGTTTACTTAATACATCGTCAATCGAGCAAATTATCGTATCAATCTTAGTTACTATTGGATATTCTTCCAAAAGCCTGTCTTTAATATTTGTCAATCTTTCGTAATCAATATCTTTGGGATTTACACATACTATAGTAAAATCTGCATCTGACTTAAAAGGTTTGGCCGTTCCTTTTGGAATCGAGCCACACATATAAATGCTATGAATCTTACCTTTAAATTCGGTAAGTATATTACCT
>NZ_CAES01000152.1 GCF_000285515.1 Paenibacillus senegalensis JC66 | reverse complement strand
ACTACACAACCCAGCAGTGGTTGTGCCGGAAGGCGGAAGAGCGAATACGGGAAGGGGTAAAAGAGCGATTAGCTCCGCCAGGTATGCGACGCCTGAGTTTCGAAGAGCACGTGGAGTACCTGAATCCAAAGATTCAAGGCTGGCGCAATTACTACTACACAGCTTACAGCCAGAGGAAGATGGCGAAGTTGGATTGGTATATCCGGCAGCGGTTTGCGAAGTGGTATGCTAAGAAACACAAACGCAGACGATGGTTGAGTTCGCTGCGCGAAGTGAAGTCTTTGTCTATTCAATATGGACTTAAAACGCTCTTGTAATCTGCATGCTCATGATGACGAACATCGGAAAGCCGTATGAGGGAAAACCTCACGTACGGTTTGATGAGGAGGGGCTGGGCCCCGCCCAGCCTTTCACTCTAGC
>NZ_CAES01000153.1 GCF_000285515.1 Paenibacillus senegalensis JC66 | reverse complement strand
GACGCTGACGCTGATGCGGATGCTGACGCTGATGCCGACGCTGATGCGGATGCCGACGCTGATGCTGATGCTGACGCGGATGCGGATGCCGACGCTGATGCGGATGCTGACGCTGACGCCGATGCTGACGCCGATGCCGATGCGGATGCTGACGCCGATGCGGATGCTGATGCGGATGCCGACGCTGATGCTGACGCCGATGCTGACGCGGATGCGGATGCCGACGCCGATGCGGATGCTGATGCTGACGCTGATGCGGATGCTGATGCTGACGCTGATGCTGACGCGGATGCGGATGCCGACGCTGATGCTGACGCGGATGCGGATGCCGACGCCGATGCGGATGCGGATGCTGACGCTGATGCGGATGCTGACGCTGATGCTGACGCGGATGCGGATGCCGACGCTGATGCGG
>NZ_CAES01000154.1 GCF_000285515.1 Paenibacillus senegalensis JC66 | reverse complement strand
TTACCCAACATTGCTCCTCATGCAGGGCGTTTTATTTTCACAGAAAAACCGCATACAATCGCCGCTATAGCGGGGCCCGAGCGCTTCTTCGCCGCTTAGCCCCGGGAGATAGACGCTTAAAGACGAGCACAACAAAAAAGACCACGGTCGTATCCGTGATCTTCTTCTTCGCCGCTTGGCAGCGTCCTACTCTCCCAGGACCCTTCGGTCCAAGTACCCTTGGCGCTGGAGGGCTTAACGGTCGTGTTCGGGATGGGTACGCGTGGTTCCCCTCCGCCATCACCACCAAACGGTCTTGCTCAAGGAATTGCTCCCTGAAAACTAGATCGAAACGCATTCACGAAGATGAAGTATGCTTTCGAAGTAGCTTTACGTTGTAAAGCTTT
>NZ_CAES01000155.1 GCF_000285515.1 Paenibacillus senegalensis JC66 | reverse complement strand
AAAATGCTCAAATAGGAAAAACCGTAAGAAAAGCTATCCGACCTAAAGAATACCCACCCAATTACAACCAAAAATAACGTATAAAAATGTTGAAGAATACCAGGAATTTTTTTAAGGAATTGCCCAATCAACGCCTTCTCCAACAAGATAAGGAGTCCAAAATATGCGCCCCATGCAAGAAAGGTCCAACTAGCACCATGCCAGAAACCCGTGATCATCCAAACAATTAGCAGGTTTATGTATGTCCTAGCTTCCCCTTTACGGTTTCCACCAAGAGGAATATAGACATAGTCCCTAAACCATGTACTTAATGAAATATGCCACCTTCTCCAAAATTCACCAATTGACTTTGCTATATACGGATAATTAAAGTGTTG
>NZ_CAES01000156.1 GCF_000285515.1 Paenibacillus senegalensis JC66 | reverse complement strand
CCGTGGCCCCCGTAGCGCCCGTGGCCCCCGTCGCGCCGGCGGCTCCAGTAGCGCCAGTAGCGCCCGTGGCTCCAATGGCCCCCGTGGCTCCAGTAGCGCCTGTGGCTCCAGTAGCGCCTGCGGCACCAGTAGCGCCCGTGGCTCCAGTAGCGCCTGCGGCACCTGTCGCGCCCGTAGCCCCTGTTGCTCCAGTAGCGCCTGTGGCACCTGTTGCTCCCGTGGCCCCCGTAGCGCCCGTGGCTCCCGTTGCGCCTGTGGCACCAGTCGCGCCAGTTGGCCCTGTCGGTCCTGTAGCCCCTGAACCGGTCGGTCCTGTCGGCCCCTGTTGGCCGATCGGCACCCAGTTCCCCCAGGAAGCACCTCCAGT
>NZ_CAES01000157.1 GCF_000285515.1 Paenibacillus senegalensis JC66 | reverse complement strand
CTGGCTCTACTCCCTCTTTATTGGTTGCTGCCTCACCTACTATAGTACCATCACCTATACTTTTTAATGACTCTAAATGCCCTTTTAACGTACCTAAAATACCCTTAGCTACATTAATTACTTCTCTAATTGGATTTTTTGATAAATCACCTTTATTAGTATCTGTCTCTGATTTTCGTACAACCTCTTCTAACTCTTTTGAAGCATCTCCAAGCTTCTTACCTAGACTATCAAAATAATTTCCTACCTCATTCTTCTTTGTTTCAACTTTCGCAGTAAATCCCAATACATCCGACACCAATTCTAAAAATGCATAAAATGCATTCTCTGCACTTCTCCCTACTTCCATCATTGCTCCA
>NZ_CAES01000158.1 GCF_000285515.1 Paenibacillus senegalensis JC66 | reverse complement strand
GAAGTTTCGATACGGATTACATAACCGGACTTGGCCTAAAATTTAAGCTTAAGGGAANAAGTTACAGTNTTGTTAACGAACTCCGGGAACCCGCCAGGTACTAACGTTGGAATTCGGTAGTTACGTTATTAGTATAAGTGGTATTAACGTTACGGGAGTTGACCGGTATTATAAAAGGGTTCCGGGNTCGTCGAATCGGACTATTAAGCCGATTTACGCCTCAGACTGTTTCAAGTTAGTCCATAGGTACACGAAGGCTATATTCCGTTTAANAACGTAGTATCGACAATACGATATGAACTTNACATAGAGTATGT
>NZ_CAES01000159.1 GCF_000285515.1 Paenibacillus senegalensis JC66 | reverse complement strand
TCGTACCTTAATCACATAACTTGTACGACATTTCGTCTGAAACATTGGCTGTAGCCTTAATAACTTAAAGCCCTGCATTTGTACGATTCGTCATACAAATCTCGGGTAATTGTCCTTCAATTCCATGCATTTGTACGATTTGTCATACAAATCTTGGGTAATTGCCCTTCAATCCCCTGTATTTGTACGACGTTTCATACAAATCACCGGATTCGCACTTCAACCGCATGAATTTGTACGACATTTCGTACAAAACGCAAGCAACAAGCCCGCGCAGCCCGCTAACCCCGTGAACCCCGCCAACCTT
>NZ_CAES01000160.1 GCF_000285515.1 Paenibacillus senegalensis JC66 | reverse complement strand
TTATTCCTACCCCAAAAAGTGACGTCTTGCTTCGAGGCGGATTCCGAGTACTTTTCGGGGAGCCCCATAACACCTTGCCCAAACGTGAACTGATGCTTCATCAATTAGGTGTATTCACTTTTCGAAGACTCAATTGGTGGGCCCTAGTGGACTCGAACCACCGACCTCACCCTTATCAGGGGTGCGCTCTAACCAGCTGAGCTAAGGGCCCATTTTGCTTTCACAAAAAAATAACCTGGACATGGTTTCGCCCAGCTTCTTCATCTTGCTTGGCAAATGAATGTTGATCAGGTTGAATAACCCTCT
>NZ_CAES01000161.1 GCF_000285515.1 Paenibacillus senegalensis JC66 | reverse complement strand
TTGTAACCGCTAGAATATAGTCAACAAGAATTGCTAGATAAGAATGAGCACTTTACGAACCTTCCTACCCTGAATATCATACATCTTAGAAATAATCATCATGGGTGAGGAAGAGTATGAAACGCTTAACAAGGTGGCCTATGTACTTCTCTATTCATCAAATGAAAGCGAAGGGATTGAAGATTTCACAGATCGCTAGAAAACTGAAGGTCTCTAGGAACACGGTATATAAGTACTTGGAGATGAATCCGGACGAATTCAAACAATTCATGGAAGATCTCGAGACTAGGAAGAAGAAG
>NZ_CAES01000162.1 GCF_000285515.1 Paenibacillus senegalensis JC66 | reverse complement strand
TGATAGGAGCCATCCCCATAATCCTCGGTTAGAATGAAGTTGCCGACCTACATTCAGAGAGGAGATTATGAGAAATGGCTCAATATCAGATTAACGTAGATTCAGAGGTATTGCATCAACTTTTTTTAGGTAATTCCCGGGATGAGGGGATGAAGCAACTGATGGAGGCGATCGTCAATCAGGTGCTTCAAGCGCAGATGACGGAGCAATTGGCCGCCGAACGGTACGAACGCAATGATGAACGCCGCGGTTATCGCAATGGGACGTACCCTCATCAGCTCAGTACCCGTATTGGCAA
>NZ_CAES01000163.1 GCF_000285515.1 Paenibacillus senegalensis JC66 | reverse complement strand
GAAATCATTTTGTTTTCGACAAGCAGCTTCACAGGCTCCGTTTGGCTCTTCTCAATAGTGAACTCAATTGGTTCAGTAAGAAGCTCGTAATGGTCAGCCGCTTTCGTCTCGACGAGATAGTATTTACCCGGATGCAGGTCCGTAATGCTTAATTGACCTTTCTCATCGGTCGTCAGATCAGATTTAATGACGTTATTGGCTTCATCGCGAAGCTCGAACTTAACGCCTTTCAGTTTAATCGAGTGTACGTCTTTATCTACCTTTTCAATCTCCACAGAACCT
>NZ_CAES01000164.1 GCF_000285515.1 Paenibacillus senegalensis JC66 | reverse complement strand
TTGTAAAAAATCGTCATAATTTACAGGGGAAAATAGTTATTGTAATAGATTCTACTATCATGTAATGCACCGTATAACAATTAGGATACAGAAATGAGAGGAGGGAATGGTTTGAAATTGTTTTGATGTGATTGGTGAAAGTTTTAATTCTAAAAATAGGAGGAGAATACTAATGATTAGAAAATTACATTTTTCTTTATGTCTTGTTTTTATTGTGTCTTCTATTATTATGGTATCATCTGCACTTGCTGACGATACAAGGGAGCAAGTA
>NZ_CAES01000165.1 GCF_000285515.1 Paenibacillus senegalensis JC66 | reverse complement strand
TCACACCCTATGAATTCAGGTGCGGATCCCATCCCATTACGGATGGTGGGTTCCCCCATTCGGACATCCCCGGATCGATGCTTGCTTACAGCTCCCCGAGGCAGTTTCGTTGTTCGCCACGTCCTTCTTCGGCTCCTAGCGCCTAGGCATCCTCCGTGCGCTCTTACTAGCTTAACCTCTCGAGATCTAAGCCTCACTTCTGATGCTTCGTTTTCTTCGTTTCGTTATCTAGTTTTCAAGGAACAACTGTTGAAAGGGCAGACCCTCT
>NZ_CAES01000166.1 GCF_000285515.1 Paenibacillus senegalensis JC66 | reverse complement strand
GAGAAATTGCCGCAAATCTAATTAAAGATGAATATATTCTTGCTCATAGCATTACTCAAGCAATTGAGAATTTAGAAATCCCAAAAAGTTTAGTTTGGAGGGTTAGTCAATGAAGATACGTAGCTCTGTTTGTGCCTTAATTATTCGCAATAATCAGATTCTAACGATAAAAGCAAGACGACAATATTATTGAATATATAATGCCTGGCGGAGGGCAGGAATTTGGAGAAACATTATTAGAAGCTCTTCACCGAG
>NZ_CAES01000167.1 GCF_000285515.1 Paenibacillus senegalensis JC66 | reverse complement strand
GCGAAATAGTATACTGGGGCCCCCGAAAAGTAATCGGACTAAGCTTCAACGCTTTTCTTCACTTTTTGGGGTTGCTTGGTGGGCCCTAGTGGACTCGAACCACCGACCTCACCCTTATCAGGGGTGCGCTCTAACCAGCTGAGCTAAGGGCCCATTTTGCTTTCACAAAAAAATAACCTGGACATGGTTTCGCCCAGCTTCTTCATCTTGCTTGGCAAATGAATGTTGATCAGGTTGTATAACCCTCT
>NZ_CAES01000168.1 GCF_000285515.1 Paenibacillus senegalensis JC66 | reverse complement strand
CCAAGTACAAAGTACTTTACTTGTCAGATTCTAAGCTGACCCCGCGTCATTTCTACAAAGGACTGCTCGAGCAACTCGGCTGCGAGTCTAAGTTCTACCGTGGCGACGCCAAGAGGCAGTTGCATCGTGAGATTGAGCTCATGCGTCGTATTCATTGTTTGCAGCCGGTTGTCGTCGTTGACGAAGCGCATCTGCTGGATCGAGAGATGCTCGAGGAAGTAAGATTCTTGCTGAATTTTAAGAT
>NZ_CAES01000169.1 GCF_000285515.1 Paenibacillus senegalensis JC66 | reverse complement strand
TTAGACCCTTACGAACAACGCATCATACAGTGGTTGAAGGAGTATCCCGATCTCTCTGCTGCTCAAGTTTGGGATTGGCTAAAGGAGCACCATCCAGAAATTGAAGTTGGGGAAAGCACTGTAAGGAGCTATGTTCGGATGTTGCGTAAGATGTATGGGATTCCAAAGGAGGTGCAGCAAAGGCAATACGAAGCTATCCCCGATCCTCCAATGGGTGAACAAATGCAAGTAGATTTCGGAG
>NZ_CAES01000170.1 GCF_000285515.1 Paenibacillus senegalensis JC66 | reverse complement strand
GGCCGGGGGCGCTACCCTCCTCCGTGGCCGCAAGACGCGCCGACGCCTCCGCGATCCGCTCGAGCAGCCCCGCCTTTTCCGCCTCCGGCACCTCCGCAGCGGCATACGCCGCCAGCGCTGACGCCAGCTCGCTCTCCGCCTGCGCAACCTCCGCTTCGCTCGCGTACGCGTCGTCCGCGACCGCCTGCGCGGCGAGGATTGCAGCGGTTAACGCTGCGCGGCTCGTTGGCGGATACT
>NZ_CAES01000171.1 GCF_000285515.1 Paenibacillus senegalensis JC66 | reverse complement strand
CCCTCTCCCGGGGAGAGTATCTGAACCTGTGACCCGAAGAACATGCAGAGTAGCAGGACCGCGGTAAAAAGGAAGGTTCCGATGCCGAGCTCGATGCGAATGCGGGAAGCAGAGGCAACCGGTGCGGAATGGACGCTGCCACGCGGCGAAGAAGCGCTCGGGCCCCGCTATAGCGGCGATTGTATTCAGTTTTTCTGTGAAAATAAAACGCCCCGCATGAGGAGCAATGTCGGGTAC
>NZ_CAES01000172.1 GCF_000285515.1 Paenibacillus senegalensis JC66 | reverse complement strand
AGGAACAGGAGCTAAAAAAGAAGAAAGCCCCTACAAGCATCCAACGTGTCGGATAAGGGCTTTACATGGAGAGGTGGGCATGATAGGCTAGTTCGCCTGGCGAAGCGTTAGTTTCCCCTTCGCCGTGTTCGCTCGAAATCATGCCCATAGAGGCTCCATGTCAAGCCCGGCACCTCAGCTTCGCCCTTCTAACCGAGAAGCATTTTACACACAATTTAGGACTTG
>NZ_CAES01000173.1 GCF_000285515.1 Paenibacillus senegalensis JC66 | reverse complement strand
CGCATCCGCGTCAGCATCCGCATCAGCGTCAGCGTCCGCATCGGCATCTGCATCCGCATCAGCGTCGGCATCCGCATCCGCGTCAGCATCAGCATCCGCATCAGCGTCAGCGTCCGCATCGGCATCTGCATCCGCATCAGCGTCGGCATCCGCATCCGCGTCAGCATCAGCGTCAGCATCCGCATCAGCGTCAGCATCCGCATCCGCATCGGCGTCG
>NZ_CAES01000174.1 GCF_000285515.1 Paenibacillus senegalensis JC66 | reverse complement strand
CCGCTTGGCAGCGTCCTACTCTCCCAGGACCCTTCGGTCCAAGTACCCTTGGCGCTGGAGGGCTTAACGGTCGTGTTCGGGATGGGTACGCGTGGTTCCCCTCCGCCATCACCACCAAACGGTCTTGCTCAAGGAATTGCTCCCTGAAAACTAGATCGAAACGAATTCACGAAGATGAAGTAGGCTTTCGAAGTAGCTTTACGTTGTAAAGCTTAAG
>NZ_CAES01000175.1 GCF_000285515.1 Paenibacillus senegalensis JC66 | reverse complement strand
ACTACTCAAGTTAAAGATGCCTATGACAAATATATAAAATTAGTAGATGATTATTTTAAGAATAACAAAAAATGAATTCCAACTAATAACAATATACTCTGAGGGTTAATTCGGGGAGACATTGACATCACCTAACACTGCATTCCTTTTGCGTGGCTGACGCCCTTGGTGGTAGATGTATAATCATGGAAGAAGCTCAGTCAACACACGACCCAGCC
>NZ_CAES01000176.1 GCF_000285515.1 Paenibacillus senegalensis JC66 | reverse complement strand
TTTTTCGTTCTGGCGCATGGTTCGTTGCTTGTGGTACCATGTTGTTAAGGACACTCCCTCTCGTCGGTTATTCAGTGGTGGTTTAACCTTTGACAAGAGGCATGCAGTGTCCTGTTTATTTTGCGAAAAAATTAGCAACTTTTTATGACAGAAAAACCTGTCACGGCCCGGATCTTTCACTTTTTGACGAGGTTACTTTCCGATTTCATGTT
>NZ_CAES01000177.1 GCF_000285515.1 Paenibacillus senegalensis JC66 | reverse complement strand
GCACACCCTATGGATTCAGGTGCGGATCCCATCCCATTACGGATGGTGGGTTCCCCCATTCGGACATCCCCGGATCGATGCTTGCTTACAGCTCCCCGAGGCAGTTTCGTTGTTCGCCACGTCCTTCTTCGGCTCCTAGCGCCTAGGCATCCTCCGTGCGCTCTTACTAGCTTAACCTCACTTCGAGATCTAAGCCTCACTTCTGA
>NZ_CAES01000178.1 GCF_000285515.1 Paenibacillus senegalensis JC66 | reverse complement strand
AACTAAGTCGCCGAATGGCGGCTTTTTGTTTTGCGTGATGGGTAGAAGAGAACCCGAGAAGTGGGGGCGACCGTCCGTGCAAGGCTTCGAGAGCATAATCTGAACAGGACGCGCGTCTGTTTCTACCTCTAATCTCTTTCGAGCTTAGCTCGCCTTTAATCAAGAAACAGAGTATTCCCATCACCCGCTT
>NZ_CAES01000179.1 GCF_000285515.1 Paenibacillus senegalensis JC66 | reverse complement strand
TTTAAAACACGTAGAGAAGCCAAGAAACGCATTTTTGAATATATCACCTGCTTCTACAATGGAAAACGAATCCATTCCGCGATTGGGTATTCTACGCCCAATGAGTACGAACGAATGTACCGATTCGCTGCCTAATTTTCTCGATTCTTTGTGTCTACTCTATTGACAGAGGTAC
>NZ_CAES01000180.1 GCF_000285515.1 Paenibacillus senegalensis JC66 | reverse complement strand
TTCAAAACACGTAAGGAAGCCAAGAAACGCATTTTTGAATATATCACCTGCTTCTACAATGGAAAACGAATCCATTCCGCGATTGGGTATTCTACGCCCAATGAGTACGAACGAATGTACCGATTCGCTGCCTAATTTTCTCGATTCTTTGTGTCTACTCTATTGACAGA
>NZ_CAES01000181.1 GCF_000285515.1 Paenibacillus senegalensis JC66 | reverse complement strand
TTTCTGCAGCGAAGGATATCTTACCACATCCCACTGCGTTTGGCAACCGGAATTTTTATCCGATGTTCACCACCCGATGATGGGCTTGTTTTTGGTGGAGCCAAGCGGGATCGAACCGCTGACCTCCTGCTTGCAAGGCAGGCGCTCTCCCAGCTGAGCTATGGCCCC
>NZ_CAES01000182.1 GCF_000285515.1 Paenibacillus senegalensis JC66 | reverse complement strand
AGATGCTAATAAATCGCCCACCTGTGGCCGATTTCGATTGGGAGCCAAAGCCTGCCTACGAGGGTGACACGATCAACTTGATCAACTTGTCTACCGATCCGGGCGGAGATCCGTTAACCAGTCGTTGGACAATTCGTGGTCCGAATGGATATTCGTCTAATCAAA
>NZ_CAES01000183.1 GCF_000285515.1 Paenibacillus senegalensis JC66 | reverse complement strand
CTGGCTGCTCCGGTAGAACAGTGCCGGATTCGAAATATACAGCTGCTGCACAAAATCCCCGACACGCGATACGTACAGCGTCCATACCTGCGGATGCGCCACGTTCGGAGGACTGCTGCCGTCCGTCGGCCCGGTGCTGCTGTCGCTGTCCGAGCT
>NZ_CAES01000184.1 GCF_000285515.1 Paenibacillus senegalensis JC66 | reverse complement strand
TGTATTTTCTTTACCGCCCTTAACAGATTCACTATAAACGTGAGCGTCAAATAGCCCACACCTGGCGGTGAGGGCGAATCTGAGTAATGCTGTGATCAATTTCGGTTTATCGTCCGGCAATCGGATGGCAACGCCGATGACCATGGCAAGAAAAG
>NZ_CAES01000185.1 GCF_000285515.1 Paenibacillus senegalensis JC66 | reverse complement strand
AGAGGGTTATACAACCTGATCAAGCAAATCCGTTTGGTGGCGATGGCGGAGGGGAACCACGCGTACCCATCCCGAACACGACCGTTAAGCCCTCCAGCGCCGATGGTACTTGGACCGAAGGGTCCTGGGAGAGTAGGACGCTGCCAAGC
>NZ_CAES01000186.1 GCF_000285515.1 Paenibacillus senegalensis JC66 | reverse complement strand
TTCTACCTTGCTCAACATACTCATACCCAGAACAGTCACCTGTGAAAGGATCACATGGTGGGGCTAAAACTTGATTTTGTTGCTCATCAAATATTGCTTTTTTCTGTTCTTTTTCTGCTCCTTGTGATGATGTTCTATTTAA
>NZ_CAES01000187.1 GCF_000285515.1 Paenibacillus senegalensis JC66 | reverse complement strand
TGCATTCTCTTAAGTATTCATTCTCTTAAGTATTCATCCTCTTAAGCATGCATTCTCTCAGTTAAGGAAGGAGCGCTATCATTATGGCCTATTTATACCTCATGTTAGGCAATCTCCCACTGATCTTTAACTAATGTA
>NZ_CAES01000188.1 GCF_000285515.1 Paenibacillus senegalensis JC66 | reverse complement strand
AAATTAATAAAAACGCTTGATCATGGCGATCAACCGGCATTTCAAGAAACAATTGATGAGCTTCAGCCTTATGACTGGGGCGTTATGTATCAGGAGCTTCCCGAATCGCACCGCGCCAAATTTTTAAGCTATATGAC
>NZ_CAES01000189.1 GCF_000285515.1 Paenibacillus senegalensis JC66 | reverse complement strand
GAATATCCAAGACTTGGAATAAGTTAACTGGCCCCTTTCACTTTTTATCTTTTCCTTTCGCCCAGGCCGCCGATTCTAAAATTGGCTGCGGTATTGGCCTGGCGTCATCCCGGTTATTTTGCGGAAGGTG
>NZ_CAES01000190.1 GCF_000285515.1 Paenibacillus senegalensis JC66 | reverse complement strand
GAGAGATGCGAAGATGAAGCTGGCTTCGTCGCTTGTACGGATGTACCATAGCCCGGAAGCCGCCCAAGCTGCGGAACAGCATTTTGTTACGGTATTCCGGCAAGGAGCGATTCCGGAGGACATCTCAGAC
>NZ_CAES01000191.1 GCF_000285515.1 Paenibacillus senegalensis JC66 | reverse complement strand
TTCCTGCAGCGAAGGATATCTTACCACATCCCACTGCGTTTGGCAACCGTTAATCAACAGGTAAAACCAACCGTAAGTGGAAGGAATAAGCTCCTTCAAAACTGAACAAATAGAATTGGAAAAT
>NZ_CAES01000192.1 GCF_000285515.1 Paenibacillus senegalensis JC66 | reverse complement strand
TTGCAGCCTTCATTTCCTATTCTTTTGCCGGGCATTTTTTCCTTGCCCATGTCCATCTTATTCTACAACAGCCGCGTACTGCTTATCCAGTTAGTTCGTTTTTGAAAGCACAATTTTATTGGT
>NZ_CAES01000193.1 GCF_000285515.1 Paenibacillus senegalensis JC66 | reverse complement strand
TAACGAACGTGAGCGTCAAATAGCCCACACCTGGCGGTGAGGGCGAATCTGAGTAATGCTGTGATCAATTTCGGTTTATCGTCCGGCAATCGGATGGCAACGCCGATGACCATGGCAAGAAAGG
>NZ_CAES01000194.1 GCF_000285515.1 Paenibacillus senegalensis JC66 | reverse complement strand
CATATGCTTCCGAAGTGGTTTTACTTCGTAAAACCTAAGCGTATGCTTTCGAAGTTGCTTTACGTTGTAAAGCTTAAGCATATGCTTCCGAAGTGGTTTTACTTCGTAAAACCTGGA
>NZ_CAES01000195.1 GCF_000285515.1 Paenibacillus senegalensis JC66 | reverse complement strand
TTCCCTCCCTTGGGTTTTCTGGTTTGGTCACTTGAAAACTTCTCCAAGTCGGGGTGAAGTCCCTTTTTTGTGCTCAAAAACCTTTGTACAGCAAGGGCTCAGATTAATGC
>NZ_CAES01000196.1 GCF_000285515.1 Paenibacillus senegalensis JC66 | reverse complement strand
CGCTCTACTCGCATCACGCTCTCGCTATCGCGCTCAAGCGCCTCGTGCTCGCGTTTCGCCAGCCGCTCGCCCGTTTCGCCGCTCCGCTCGCACCGCTCTCTCTTGCG
>NZ_CAES01000197.1 GCF_000285515.1 Paenibacillus senegalensis JC66 | reverse complement strand
GGGAGCCAGCCGCCGAAGGTGGGGTAGATGATTGGGGTGAAGTCGTAACAAGGTAGCCGTATCGGAAGGTGCGGCTGGATCACCTCCTTTCTAAGGATAGATGCTTG
>NZ_HE610974.1 GCF_000285515.1 Paenibacillus senegalensis JC66 | reverse complement strand
ATTGAGGGAGGGGTGAATTCTATTGAACAAAACCGTTCTATTCGTTTGTACAGGGAATACTTGCCGCAGCCCTATGGCTGAAGGGATATTGCGCCTGAAGGCACGGGAGAAGGGAATTTCATTAACAATTCGCTCCGCTGGCGTGGCAGCGGCTGGAGGCGGGCCAATTTCTCCTCATGCTCGGCAGATTTTGCAGGATAGAGGGATCGAGGATAGCTTTCAATCCACTCCTGTTTCGGAAGAGGCAGTTCAATGGGCGGAGCTCATCTTAACGATGACAATGAGTCATAAGCGTGCCTTAATAGAGCGATATCCGCAGGAAGCGGACAAAATTTTTACACTCAAGGAATATACGCTTGAATCGGACCTGCATCAAGAGCGGGAGAAGCTTGCGGCCGAGCTTGAAATCAAAAAAGCGTTGTCCCAAGAAATCACGGACAGCGAGCTGCAGCAGCTGGCTCTGCTTCATCAGGGCAGCTACGATGTAGTCGACCCGTTTGGCGGGTCGCTGGAGGACTACCAGCTGTGCGCCCAAGACATTGAACAGTGTCTAGACAAGCTGTTGGAGCGGTGGTCGGAGGAAAATCAGTAATGCGGTCACTACTGAAGAAAAGTTGATCGATTAGTAAAGCAGTACTAAAGCATGTTAATCGCTCAGTGAAGCGGTACCGCCGCCGCAGGAAGTGTAAAGGTTGTCTCTTTACACCTTTTCCCGGATGCGGTATGATTAAGGAAAGTTATTAGATCCGGTGTAACTGGCGACTAGTGGAAGAGACCACAATGGAGCACCGGAATATACGGCCGGTCGCCTGGGCAAAGAGCGTAACGTTGTGGAAACACGCGTCCATGCTCTTTTTTTCTATTGGCTCGATTTAAGGGTATACTTAGTACAAAGCTATCCATCGGGGCATCGTTATTCTGCGATCAGATAGCGTGCTGCCGGCACTTAAGGAGGCGTAAGGGATGAAAGTTGCTATTGGCTCCGATCATGGTGGAGTCCGACTGAAAGAAGAAATCAAGCAAGTAATCCTTTCCATGGGTCACGAAGTGGAGGATTGCGGGTGTAACTGTACTGATTCCGTCGATTATCCTGATTATGCGATCGCGGTATGTGACAAGGTGGTTGCCGGACAGGCTGATCGAGGAATTCTTATCTGCGGAACAGGAATTGGAATGACGATTGCTGCTAACAAAATTCCAGGAATCCGCTGTGCGCTGGTGCACGACCTGTTTTCGGCCAAAGCGACCCGGGAACATAACGATTCCAATGTGCTGGCCATGGGCGAGCGTGTCATCGGAAGCGGCGTTGCTTCGGAAATTACCCGCATTTGGCTGGAGACCGGGTTCTCCGGTGAAGCCCGTCACGCAGGGAGAGTAGAGAAAGTGAAGTCGCTTGAAAATAAATATGCAGCTCATCCCTAAAATAAGGGTATAGCAAGGTGGGCTGGCGAGAACTTATAGCATGGGGAAGATTTTGCCCAATCTATGTTAGAGAAGGTGAAGATCATGTCCGATGTGAAACCTGGTCCAGGAGGCCAGCATGAACCAGCATCCGCGGACCTTATGAACTCATTAGAACCACGTTCACTGAGTACCGCAGCCGATGATGTAAAGCTGGTGCTTGAGGAATTGATCCGGACCGCAGGAATAAGCGCAGGGAAGCTGATTGTGATCGGTACGAGTACAAGTGAAGTTATTGGAGAGAGGATTGGAACCGCTGGCGCTGCAGAGGCCGCTGAGCGGATTTTCCAAGGAGTAGAGGCCGCTCGGAAGCTTTGCCGTTTCTTCCCGGCATTCCAATGCTGTGAGCATTTGAACCGTGCGCTTGTGTTAGAGCGTGAGGCTCTATCGCTTTACCCGGACTTAGAAGAAGTATCCGTCGTCCCTGTACCTAGGGCTGGCGGCTCGATGGCCGCTTGGGCGTATCTTCATCTGAAGGATCCGGTAGTGGTAGAAACGATTCAGGCCCATGCCGGACTGGATATTGGGGAAACGATGATTGGCATGCATTTGCGAAAAGTCGCCGTGCCCTTGCGTCCTTCCCTAAGATGGATCGGGCATGCCAGAGTGTCCATGGCGTACAGCCGACCCAAGTTAATTGGAGGAGCGAGAGCTCAATATTCCAAGCAAGAGGTCGTAAATAACGGAAATTGCTTGTAGCCGCATCAATTCCTTTACCCGATTTTAACTGGCGAGACAATTCCATTAAACGATTTTACTCTCCGCGGGGACGGAAAAAAGCATTTAAACCGATAATTCTATATTTCGTTAA
>NZ_HE610973.1 GCF_000285515.1 Paenibacillus senegalensis JC66 | reverse complement strand
CTCAAGTTGCTCTTCAGTTAGCGGTCCCTCCAACTGCGGCAACTGCTCGAAGAGATACTTCAAGTAGTTGTATGGAATCAGGTCGTTCTCCTTGGCCGTCTCCATCACGCTGTATATCGTTGCACTGGCCTGAGCGCCGCGCGGCGTATTGGCGAATAGCCAGTTTTTGCGTCCGATCACAAAGGGCTTGATCGACCGCTCGCTGCGGTTGTTGTCGAGCTCCAAACGGCCATCGGCAAGGAATGCGCTGAGCTTCTCCCACTGATTCAGACTGTAGGCGATCGCCTGACCAAGCAAGCTTTTGGGCAACGTTCGGGAGCGCTGTTGTCTGAGCCATTGCCCGTAGGCTTCCAGCACCGGCTGGCTCTGCTTCTGCCGCTCGGCATGCCGCTCTTCTGGTGTCAGCGTGGACAGCTCCCGCTCTATGGCATAAAGCTGGTTACAAAAAGCCAAGCCTTGTCCGGCCACGTTTGTCCCTTTGTCTGTTTCTGGCGGCGCTGCCTTGAGCGCTTCATCATATTTGCGCCGCGCATGTGCCCAGCATCCGACCAGCGTGACTCCCTTGACCTTGTGGTAGCCCGCATAGCCGTCCACATGCAAGTAACCCGAAAAGCCACTCAGAAAGTTTCGTGGATGCTCGCCGCCTCGCGTACGCTGATACTCGTACAGCACCACCGGAGCGGCACCGCGTCCAGTGCGATACAGCCACAGATACGATTGCGCCTCCGCCGATTTGCCCGGTTCCTTCAGCACCTGCAGCGTGGTCTCATCGGCATACAGCACCTCTTGCTGCAACAGATGGGCCTTCATCGCGGCATAGAGCGGCGTCAGCCACTTCTCTGCACCGTAGATCATCCAGTTCGCCATCGTCTGTCTTGAAAGCGAATAGCCCAGACGCGCGAACTGCTGCTCCTGCCGGTACAGCGGCAGGCTTTCCACGTACTTCTGGCTCATCACGTGCGAGAGGATCGATGGCGATGCTAGACTGCCGGGATAGACTGGCCTTGGCATCGGCGCCGTGACGATCGGTGTCGTGATTTCATTTCGTTCGCAGTGACGGCAAGCATACACCTGTCGCACATGCCGAATCACCTTGACCTTTGGCGGATCGATGGCGATCTCACTACGGGTTTCCGTCGTCATTTCGTGCAGTGAGCCACCGCAACAGGTGCAAGCCTGCTCACCTTCGGACAAAGGGTAAACCACGGTCTCCACTGGCAGATTCGACAGATCCTCTTCCCGTTTGCCGGTGCGTTTGTGGCGCTCATAGGTGACTTTCTCGGTCGGCGGCTCTTCACCGGGCGGTGTCGCGCAGACTTCCACTTCGTTGAATAGGTTCAGCTCAAGCTGATCCGGATGCGTCTTTTCGCTGGACGCGCCGAAGCGTTTCTGCTGTGCCAACCGGAACTGTTCTTCGTACCATTTGAGCTTGGCGGAGAGTTCGCTGACTTGCTTCGTTAGTTCCGTATTCTGTTGCTGGAGTTCATCCAGGGTAGAGGAATCCGTTCGTTTGGTCATGCTATTGATTTTCGGGGATTCACCGCTTGGTTCCTGCTCGGGGTTGTGGCGATTCGGTGAACGTCATACGACGCGATCGGCCAGGACGGGCAGATGAGCCTGGCGCTGGCTAAGCGAAAGGCCGTCGAGCAGCCAGCGGAGCTCGCGAACCGAGATTGTGACCGCCTTATCCTTGCTGGCGGGCCACTGAAAACGTCCGCGTTCCAACCGACGGTAGAACAACCAGAATCCGTTATGATCCCAATACAGCATCTTCAGTTTATCCCGACCTCGATTGCAGAACACGAACAGCGTGGGGGCGAACGGGCTGACGCCCAGCGATTCTTGAACCAGAGCCGCCAGTCCGTCGATCGATTTTCGCAGGTCGGTTGCCCCGCTGGCGAGCAGGACGCGTTCCGGCAGCGGCAGCATCAGGAAGGATCCCCCAGCGTCTGAACAACCTGCTTCAGCAGGGCTGTATCGAAACCGGCTGCGACCTCGATCTCGGCCGCACCGACCCGAACGATGAGCGAAGAAGCGGATGCGGGTACTGGCGTCACCTCGATCCAGTTTGGCGCCGCTGCTCTGCGTGAACGCTGACGCAAGCCCAGCTTACGAATCCAGTATTTCATTTGCCCGGAGGCGATATGATGCTTCTCGCACCACGCTTTCATCGTCAGGCCGCTTGCCCGATACTCGCTGACCTGCTCTCGCCAATAGTTGGCCTTCTCATTTTTATTCATCTTTCAGCACACCTTTCTTTCCGATGTGCTTAGTTTCTCATATCCTTTTCACATTGGACAGGTGGGCTGTATTTGACGCTTAC
>NZ_HE610972.1 GCF_000285515.1 Paenibacillus senegalensis JC66 | reverse complement strand
GTAACTGCTAAACTAGAATCAACGGATTTCGCTAGATAAGAATGAACAAAACTTACCATACTCTTCCTTTTGAGATATCATAGAACTGGTAATTCTATCATCAGGGGGAAGCGGTATGAGGAAAGAGGAAAGGTGGCCTATGTACTTTTCAGTACAGGAACAGAAAAAATTAGGACTCAGGAAATCACAGGTTGCGAGGAATTTGAATATATCCAGGAATACAGTCATCAGGCTGTGGGACATGACGGTAGATGAGTACAAACGGTTTTTAGATGGTCTCGAATCACGATCAAAAAAGCTAGACTCATTCGAAAAGGAGATCACGAGTTGGCTGCGGGAATATCCAGACTTATCTGCAGCTCAGGTTATGGATTGGCTAAAAGAACGCCATGAAGGTATGGAAATCGCTGAAAGCACGGTTCGAAGCTTTGTCAGAGGCTTGCGAATGGAATATGGAATTCCTAAAATGAAGCGAATCAGGCAATACGAAGCGGTAGAGGAACTCCCGATGGGCAGGCAGATGCAGGTAGACTTTGGGGAAACCAAGCTTAGGCATCCGGAAGGCCACTTGGTCAGACTATGGTTCATCACCTTTGTCCTATCTCATTCGAGATACAAGTATGCCCGATGGCAGGACAGGCCATTTACAACATTGGATGTCGTAGATGCTCACGAACAGGCCTTTGAGTTCTATGGCGGTCTTCCTGAAGAGATCGTCTATGACCAGGACCATCTGCTGTTAACGAGCGAGAACCACGGGGATCTCATCCTGACCCATGAATTTGCCAAGTACGTGGAAGAGCGCTCCTTCCGGATTCATATGTGTAGGAAAGCAGATCCCGAGAGCAAAGGCAAAATTGAGAATGTGGTGAAATACATCAAGCGTAACTTTGCCAGGCATCGTGCATTCACAAATATCGACAAGCTCAATGAACAGTGCCTGGCATGGCTAAATCGTACAGGCAACGCCAAGATGCATCATACGACCAAAAAAATACCGGCCGAAGTGTACGCTTTAGAAAAAGCGCACCTCCGCCCAGTCCACAAAAAAATAAAAAAATCGATTGATTCAAGTATAACAAGGACGGTGCGGAAGGACAACACCATTTGGTACGAATCGAACCGGTATAGTGTTCCGATCGGCACGTATGACGGAACCGACAAAGAAGTTGCTGTCCGCGTGATGGAGGACAATCGCCTCATCATCTATGAGGAAGACACCGGGCAGATCTTGGCAGAGCATCCCCTATGCCTCCATCGCAAGGGCGAGCTCATCCGTAACCGTCATCATGGCCGAGATCGGACGAAAGGGGTCTGCGCGTACATCGAACATGTATCCAATCTCTTTAACGACGCTAGTGTAGCTCGAGGTTATCTCGAGGGAATTTACAAACGGAAGCCACGGTATATGCGAGATCAATTGCAGTCCATTGAGAAGAGCGTGTCAGAGGCTGCTGAGAAGGCGGCAAACCAAGCGCTGGCCTATTGTGTTAAGCATCATCTGTATCGTGCTGCCGACTTTGCCGATGCGGTACACCACTACATGGAAAAGGCAAACCAACAAGCCGTTTTGCCGACTCAGAGTGACTTGAAGCTGCTCGTTCAAGTGGACGATGCGAAGTTGAAAGCCAAACCCCAAATTCGGGCTTTTCAAACCTACGAACGTATCCTGGGAGGTGGCTAAGTATGTCTATATCCACTGGGGAACTGAAGCAATGGATGAGCACTCTCAACATGACCGAGGCCGCACACATCCTTGAGGAAAGCCTCTTGGATGCCCAATCGAAGGACTGGAGCTGCGGGCAATTCTTGCATCATCTCCTTCGGCATGAGCTGCGACGGCGGGAGGATAGAGGGCGTGCCAAGCGAATGAAGTGGGCTGCGTTCCCCTTCATCAAATCGTTAGATGAATTTCGACTGGAGGAACAGCAGTCCCTCAGCAAGCGTCATATGGAGCAATTGCGGGAGCTGATTTGGCTGGAGCATACGTACAATCTCATCCTTTTAGGCCCACCTGGGGTCGGTAAAACCCACCTGTCAGTGGGATTGGGCATAGAGGCATTGGAGCGAGGGCATCGCGTTAGCTTTGTCGCTATGGATAACCTCATCCATCTGCTCAAGACACAAGAGATCGCACGGACATCGCAGACTCGAATGAAGCGTATCTTGAACTCCGATCTGGTGATCATCGACGACCTCATGTTCATGGCCATGGAGAAGAGCGAGTCAAACTTATTCTTTCAATTTGTGAATAAGCTTTATGGTCAAGCGTCGATCATACTCACTTCCAACAAGGGCCCGGAGGATTGGGGTGAGCTGCTAGGCGATCCGGCCATCACGACTGCTATTCTCGACCGAATCTTGCATAAGAGCGAGGTGATTCAGCTGAGCGGAGATAGCTTCCGTCTCAAGCATCGGGAAACCATATTTGGTAATTCCTAGGTGTTGAAACTTATTTAGCGGAATCTGCTCAAAAGTACTTGA
>NZ_HE610971.1 GCF_000285515.1 Paenibacillus senegalensis JC66 | reverse complement strand
GGGTTAAGCCCTCGACCGATTAGTATTCGTCAGCTGCATGCATTGCTGCACTTCCACCTCGAACCTATCTACCTCGTCGTCTACAAGGGGTCTTACCAATGTGGGAAATCTCATCTTGAGGGGGGCTTCACGCTTAGATGCTTTCAGCGCTTATCCCTTCCGTACTTGGCTACCCAGCTGTGCCTCTGGCGAGACAACTGGTACACCAGCGGTACGTCCATCCCGGTCCTCTCGTACTAAGGACAGCTCCTCTCAAATTTCCTACGCCCGCGACAGATAGGGACCGAACTGTCTCACGACGTTCTGAACCCAGCTCGCGTACCGCTTTAATGGGCGAACAGCCCAACCCTTGGGACCTACTTCAGCCCCAGGATGCGATGAGCCGACATCGAGGTGCCAAACCTCCCCGTCGATGTGGACTCTTGGGGGAGATAAGCCTGTTATCCCCAGGGTAGCTTTTATCCGTTGAGCGATGGCCCTTCCATTCGGTACCACCGGATCACTAAGCCCGACTTTCGTCCCTGCTCGACCTGTACGTCTCGCAGTCAAGCTCCCTTCTGCCTTTGCACTCTGCGAATGATTTCCAACCATTCTGAGGGAACCTTGGGGCGCCTCCGTTACGCTTTAGGAGGCGACCGCCCCAGTCAAACTGCCCGCCTGACACGGTCCCTGTACCGGATTACGGTACCAGGTTAGAACCTAGATACGATCAGGGTGGTATCCCAACGGCGCCTCCACACAAGCTGGCGCTCATGCTTCGTAGGCTCCCACCTATCCTGTACAGACCGTACCCAAGTTCAATATCAAGCTGCAGTAAAGCTCCATGGGGTCTTTCCGTCTTGTCGCGGGTAACCTGCATCTTCACAGGTATTAAAATTTCACCGGATCTCTCGTTGAGACAGCGCCCAAGTCGTTACGCCATTCGTGCGGGTCAGAATTTACCTGACAAGGAATTTCGCTACCTTAGGACCGTTATAGTTACGGCCGCCGTTTACTGGGGCTTCGGTTCACAGCTTCGGATTACTCCTAACCGCTCCCCTTAACCTTCCAGCACCGGGCAGGCGTCAGCCCGTATACTTCGCCTTACGGCTTCGCACAGACCTGTGTTTTTGCTAAACAGTCGCTTGGGCCTTTTCACTGCGGCCCCCTCGGGCTATTCACCCTACCGAGGCACCCCTTCTCCCGAAGTTACGGGGTCATTTTGCCGAGTTCCTTAACGAGAGTTCTTCCGCGCGCCTTAGAATTCTCTTCCTACCTACCTGTGTCGGTTTTCGGTACGGGCACCTTCTCCCTGGCTAGAGGCTTTTCTTGGCAGCTGGAGTTCAAGTTCTTCGGTACTGCAATGTTCCCTCCCCATCACAGCTCAGCCTTACGACATGCGGATTTCCCTACATGCCAGCCTTACTGCTTGGACAGACTCTTCCATCCGTCTGCAACTCTTCCCTTCTGCGTCACCCCATTGCTCATAACGGTTCACGGTGGTACAGGAATCTCAACCTGTTGTCCTTCGACTACGCCTTTCGGCCTCGCCTTAGGTCCCGACTGACCCTGAGTGGACGAACCTTCCTCAGGAACCCTTAGGTTTTCGGCGGACAAGATTCTCACTTGTCTTTTCGTTACTCATACCGGCATTCTCACTTGTATGCAGTCCAGCGCTCCTTCCGGTACACCTTCATCCCGCATACAACGCTCCCCTACCCCTATACACCTAAAATGTACAAGCCACAGCTTCGGTGGTGTGTTTAGCCCCGTTACATTTTCGGCGCAGAGTCACTCGACCAGTGAGCTATTACGCACTCTTTCAATGGTGGCTGCTTCTAAGCCAACATCCTGGTTGTCTGTGCAACTCCACATCCTTTCCCACTTAACACACACTTTGGGACCTTAGCCGATGGTCTGGGCTGTTTCCCTCTTGACGATGGATCTTAGCACTCACCGTCTGACTCCCGGGGCACAAGCAAATGGCATTCGGAGTTTGACTGAGCTTGGTAACCCTTGGCGGGCCCCGCACCCAATCAGTGCTCTACCTCCATCGCTCGACTCCCGAGGCTAGCCCTAAAGCTATTTCGGGGAGAACCAGCTATCTCCGAGTTCGATTGGAATTTCTCCGCTACCCCCACCTCATCCCCGCATTTTTCAACATACGTGGGTTCGGGCCTCCAGTGAGTGTTACCTCACCTTCACCCTGGACAGGGGTAGATCACACGGTTTCGGGTCTACGCCTACGTACTCATTCGCCCTATTCAGACTCGCTTTCGCTGCGGCTCCGTCTCTTCAACTTAACCTTGCACGTAAACGTAACTCGCCGGTTCATTCTACAAAAGGCACGCCATCACCCCTTAACGGGCTCTGACTTCTTGTAAGCGCACGGTTTCAGGTTCTGTTTCACTCCGCTCCCGCGGTTCTTTTCACCTTTCCCTCACGGTACTGCTTCGCTATCGGTCGCTAGGGAGTATTTAGCCTTAGCAGATGGTCCTGCCAGATTCATACGGGGTTTCACGTGCCCCGCACTACTCGGGATCCGTCTAGGCATACGCTCATTTTCGGCTACAGGACTGTTACCTCCTACGGTGGGCCTTTCCAGACCGCTTCACCTAATCAGCTTTTGCCACGTTGACGTCCCACAACCCCTGAGCCGCATGGACTCAGGTTTAGGCTCCTCCGCGTTCGCTCGCCGCTACTGACGGAATCACTATTGTTTTCTCTTCCTCAGGGTACTTAGATGTTTCAGTTCCCCTGGTCTGCCTTC
>NZ_HE610970.1 GCF_000285515.1 Paenibacillus senegalensis JC66 | reverse complement strand
CTACTCGGAATGCTTCTATTCCTAGCACAGTGACAAATTATAATCCTGGAGATTACTTGGTGACTCTCACTGTTACCGATCCATACGGACTGCACCATTCAACGACAAAAACGATTGAAGTGCTACCACTCATTTTAGAAGCTCAGCTCCGACATACCGAAACCTGGGAAACTCATTTTAATGAGAACTTCTTGGATCTGTCCAAGTTCCTAGCGGGCGAACCAGTCATTGTCGATGCTATTACGAGTGACAATGCAGCAGCTGTAGAAGTAGATATGCAGTTTCCATGGGCCGTAATTCCAGTGCCAACACAGTTTTTGTATGACGCTTACTACAGTCAGTATCCGAACTTTGCTTATACTGGATCACTATTAAGAGAAAATAGCAGCACTTGGTCAGATACAATATGGAGGAGATATTGGATTCAGATACCGGACGGAACCTATACTGTAACGGTTAGGGCGACATACCTGAATGGCCAAGTACGTGAAGAAATCCTAAATATAGAAATAAGGGATCACATCTGGTATAACAAGAAAGAAGGAAACCCAAACCGTGGTTAGCAGGATTTAATCAAGCTTCGTACCGGTTAGAAGATGCAGCTGCATCTTCTAACTCTATTCAAAAAAGCTACAGAAAAGCCTCTGGCATATAGTCAGAGGCATTTTTCTTATACGGTGGAATATGACAAAGAAAACATTTCCTTTGTATATCTCTGTGAATCAGGAATTTTTATCCTTTTGCAATAGTTAGAATGGTTGTCATTGAAGGAATAATAATGACGTGGTATGATTAAGATAATAAAAGAGAGCCGAGTTGCACCTCGACTCTCCGTAGCAATAGCCGCACAAAAAGCGGTGGCTCGGTAGGCAGAAATAGACCGCATACCTTTGGTGAGGGGCGGTCTATTTCTTTGCGTTAAATGACAGCATGGCTACAATTAGCAAGCCGAAAGTTAGCATCAATGAAATTGCTTCGAATACTGTCACAAGGCATCACCTCCCTTCCGGGAGATTAGCCGACCGCCCTTTGCCCTTCTATCGCTATACATATTGTACCATAATTCTACCCATATAGACTGAACTTTTGAATTACATGTGAAAGACCGATTATACGAAGTAGTTCTTTAATTCATTCTATATAACAGGAGTTGAAAGCCTAATGAAAACCTGGGATGAGTTTGAAAAAGAGATTTCCAGTGTAGACGACATTGAGATGGAAACCATCAAGCAAAAAGCTTGGATGGTGTCGGCGATTATTCGTCAACGCCGTATGCTTGGGTGGACACAAGAACAAGTCGCCCAACGTGCCGGGCTTAGCCAATCCATGGTCGCACGATTAGAAAACTCAACACAAATTCCACGTTACGATACGCTGCAGAAAGTCGTTCTTGCTCTTGGGCTTCGTTTTGAGCTGGAAGAGATCAGAAATCAGCTTGGATGATAAACTCCTGGCGAGTTTCCTTCAGACCCCATTGCTCTGGAAAAACAACCCTCCCATCTAGCACCTGCACCACGATATCAGATCCGGTATGGTCGGTAATACCAATCTCTGGATAGTTATATTTGTATTCTCACTTATTAGTGGATCTTCAGAAATGTAATGACCACCAATTTGCGTATAGCGAAACCCAAAATACATTAAGACTCCTTCCCCCTTTGAAACTGTACTTTTGTAGTTCCTCCGGTTATCGAATCCAGGGTTAATTGTTCATTGATTTTTGTAAGTATGAATACATCATGTGGCAATTTGTAATTATCAATTGTGATGCCGAAGATCTATCCTCATAACGAATTAATTTCATAGGATGTTCTATTTTTGATAATAGTACCGGAAAGTTAAGAGCATCTTCGGGGTAGAATGACTGTTTATCCGGATTCTTTTCGACATACAGGTCGATATCTGACTTGATTTTTTCCCATTTACGCTTATATGCTTCTGCATGATCTAGGTTTTCTAACCAATTGTCATCCGAACCGATGCTGCAATGTAAAACAAGCCATTTATTAAGAAATTACCACTGGAGGCCCTATATGCCTTACAATTTGACTATAAATTGGGGGATTGTTACAATTTTAGAAGTTCGAATTTTTCCATGAGCAATATCAACAATAAGAATACGGGAGGCAATTGAATGTCTAATCGTGGAATGGCAGTCTCTTTCTTCTTTATTTCTACACTTTTATTCTGTACGAGGTATCTTGTAGCCTCAATTTATTTATCAACCGAAACCTCGAAAACGAAAGAGCTATTTAACCAGGGTTTATCCCTTACTGGTAATACTCTTTTGATCTTGAGTATTATCGCTCTAATTATTGGAGTTGTATATTTAATCTGGGATAGAATAACTAGTCCCAAATAGTTTAATCAAGAAAAAAGGTTGGATCAAATGTACAGATCCAACCTCCACATTTTATTTATCTTCTTACAGTAACGGCAGTTAGTATTCCATCTGCTTGTCCACTTACTCTTCTCGCAGTATAAATATCAGTCCAAACACTGCTTACCTTGCTGCCAAAAGAATTATAATATTCAGTTACCCCATAAGAGTTATCCATTATTGGTGTAAACTCAAACCAGCTCTTATACCCTGGTTGAACTGTAATGCCTACAGAATCAGATAATTGGTAACTATTAGTCCAGCTTCCTCCTAAAACTGCACTTATTGCACTTCGAATAGGGATTGTTATGGAAATATTAGCGCTGTAACTTACAGTTGAAGAGACTGAAACTGTTCTAGTTAGTGGGTCTTGAGTAGCGTTATCTACTTCAATAGAAACTCTACTTCTCAAATGATGCATAGGCAGTTGATTGATTCTTGTAACCGCTAGAATATAGTCAACAAGAATTGCTAGATAAGAATGAGCACTTTACGAACCTTCCTACCCTGAATATCATACATCTTAGAAATAATCATCATGGGTGAGGAAGAGTATGAAACGCTTAACAAGGTGGCCTATGTACTTCTCTATTCATCAAATGAAAGCGAAGGGATTGAAGATTTCACAGATCGCTAGAAAACTGAAGGTCTCTAGGAACACGGTATATAAGTACTTGGAGATGAATCCGGACGAATTCAAACAATTCATGGAAGATCTCGAGACTAGGAAGAAGAAGTTTATAA
>NZ_HE610969.1 GCF_000285515.1 Paenibacillus senegalensis JC66 | reverse complement strand
GACAGTAACATGATAGGGTAAACTGGAAATAAAGGAGAGGCACTATTTATCTCTCCTTTTCAACATATTTTTCATTTAAAATCGGTTAAATTTTGTCGTCTTAGAACAAAAATACTCATCAATGAATATTTCCAGATGCGGTTTAAGCTCAATAACTTTTAATCTTGCGGTAGCATGCTCAAATTTTGCCAATTAATTTACCACAAATGGATTTTCAATATTTTTTGATCAACTTAAAGTTTTGATATTCCCTCTAAGCACTTTCTACAACCCTAGCAAATATCCCCACTGATTTTATAGCTTTTTTGTTCAAACTGATCCATCCAAAATTTTTGAGAACAAAATCATGATATTTACCTCGCCTTCACAGCCGTAACCAAGTACCAATATATGTACATTATTCACTTAAATTTCACAAGTTCCTCAGGCAGAAATCGATCTAGTCTATACTTGATGTAGTAAGCCATGTTTTTTCTTTGATGACATTCTGTTTGAATTTCCTCGAATATTTGAATAAACAATGGTGTGGCGAATTCGATAATTTCATTCGTAGGAACATTCCAACTTGGTTTAATGTTAAGTATTAAATTCGCCAAACCATCATAGAAATCAACAAATAGTTCAAAGCTTATTTCTTCTGTGAGGAATACCCTCTCAAAATCTTTTTTCACTTCTTCCAAATGTCTTTCAAATTTCTTGTTGTCTAAAGGATGGATATAACTTATAAATTGTATCAATCGTTCCCTATGATTTAAAACTTCGCCGGAGGACATCTGCCCATATTTAATAAAAACTTCTTCAGTTATTTTGTCGGGAATATCAAGGTATACATTCAGAACCTTCTGGGCGTCAACTGAATTAGCAAGAGTGCCATATGGTATTTTGGCTGTTATATTTTCATCTGATAAATTACCTTTATCAAATTCTGACCATGTAATTGCTCCAGGCAACATAATGCCGTATGATCCCTTAGAAAAGTTTTCATGAGCAATAACAACAATATTCAAATCATCTTCAAGGATATTATAAGTGTAGTTATTATCATGGCACCATTTTTCTATTTCTTCCTTTTCTGATTGTTCGCAATTTGATACGTCCCAAATACAAAGTGCACGTGTATAATACTTCTTATTTAATAGACAGCCTGCTTTTCTAGATGCCAAAGAAAAACCTGTGGCGAAGACTTCAACTGCGAAATCGCCACTAGAGTGTATGAATAAATCCTGATCACTCGAACTGGCTCTCACTTTACGGGTGTAGTAATAATCGTTCCCTAATTCAAATGAATATTCTCTATCAGTAACTAGTTGTTTATTTATTAATGAAAAAGAAATCCAATCCGTCATTTTATTGATGACTCGATATTCTGCCTGAATTATTTCAATAGGACTAACAATAAATGCAATCCAACTATCATCAGTTAACTCAACATGAGTTTCAGACAAATACTTTTTTAAACTTAAGACATAACTACTTAGGGAATCTGCGTTTCCTATGTATTGAATACATGGTAACCCACCGTCTAAATTAATATTATTGTAGGAAGCTAAAAATGATGGCAAGAAATTAGAGACATGAATAGTTTGCTTAATTGTTGACGTAGAGGCCTGTTTGAAAAACTGCATTATCTCAAATGCTGTGAAGACTCTATATTTAGGCATCCATATCGGATAAATATAACATTGATACTGGGAATCCCCTATATTCAGAAGTCCATTATAATAATGTTGTACATAATCCTTAATTTTACTTTCGCTATTTTCAAGCAACATCTCTTTATTAAAGTGAATTGTTGCGGTTTCTGTGTCGGGTAATTTAGATGAATTATATTCCTGAAGAGGGGCACACCAGTATCCACAGTTTTCCTTCAGATCCCAAATTACTAAGATAACTGGATAATAACTTTCTATCCACAACTCAAGCAAAGCTGTTCCTAAAGAAAATGAGAATCCCTTCTTTGTCTTTCTAATGTAACCTTCCTTACTAATTTGTTTAGTTGTTTTTACTTGAACTCGGAACGTTAAATTTGTCCTAATGTTAGTCTTGCCATCTTCTGATGCCAGAAAAATATCACAGAGAAAGTCTTCACCAAAATCAGATTCTGAAATTTTTGTAGTAGATATTTTCCACCTACTAAAAATTGATTGGATAATTGCTTCTCCTGTTGCCCCTGTAAAGAAAGAATCATAAGCAGTGATTTCCTTTTTCATTAGAAAAGCCCCTTTCTAAAAAACAATTCCGTATCAATTGTAAAACTAAAAAATCAGAGAAGTAAATTCACTACTTCTCCGATTTGCTGTACTCAATTTTAAGTTCATCAAAATGCCTCGCAATAAATTCTTTTTTATAAAGAAACAATAAGTTGTAGCTTTCTTTCTCGTTACTAAATTTATCTAACAAATATCCTACATAATTGCACTCACTTAAGTGATTATAAACATCAATGTAATTTCCTTTAGATAGATGTTGGTACCTCAAATCTAAGTCATTTTCATCTACAAAATGCTGTTGTCCATATAATAATAATGTCATTTTATTCGTACAATATTTAAGCGAACCCCGATTAAAACTGGGATCGACTTTTATTTCCGGTTCTTTCTCCCGGCCGAAATCCAAAAACGGATTTCTTTTATCTTCTGAATAATAAAATTGTTCATACAAATTTTTCAGTTCATCCGTTCGATGGAAATTTGTAACTATTAGCTTTACTAAAAAACCACAGCATTCTTTCTTTGATAGTTCAATACTTTTTAGTAAAGCTTGTAATAGTATGAAAATTATTGAGTTAACATATAACCCTCTTAAATCCTTTTCTTTTTGCAATATTTCCTTCATTTTCCCAAACCTAATTCTTATGTTGAACGCTTCATTAAGTTTTTCGAAAAGTGATTTTTGCTTGTTTTTATTGTTTTCACTTTCCTCAAGTGATTCAACAACAGAATAGGCCAATGAACTTACTAAATTTAAATCATTATTCTCAACAGCTCGTAAGATCAAATCTTTATATATTAAACAAATTGACTTTATATTTAGCTTGCTGTCGCCATCCAGCTCAGAACGGAGAATTTCTTGTACCCTATTTAAAGTAGCTCTAAAATGAATTCTATATTCGTTATGTATTAATAAGATTAGTTCATGTAAATATGGTTTGGAACGTGTTGACAAACTGTTATCATAATCAAGTTGCATATTAAAAAATGTTTCTATACATTTTTTCGCTTCAAGGATTTTGTTATTTTTATACAAGGTTGAAATTAGATTGATTTGATTGTCTAACATCACTCTATAAAGTTTTAAAAATTCTTTTGAATTCACTTCATTTAATCTGCCGAACGGAACATACGGCATAATCGATATATTTTCTGGACCCTGTATATTTTTAGTCAAGATACCTTCCCATTTTCTGTAGTATTCATTGTATATTCCACTAACATTTTTCTCCACAATATGGATAAATGTCTGATAAAGTCTTTCTATGTTGACTTTCAATTCATCATATAGATCTTTAGCATATCTGTAATTACTAGAGTATGATAGTATATTGACTATCCGTTGATTCTGCTCCATTAATTCTTCCAACATAAACTTTAAATTTATACTATTTAACATATTTTTCACAATATTGATCGCCGAAAAAATTGCCCCTATCGACAATAAAAACCAAAAAAACATTCTAATCAAGTTGTCTTTATCAATATGGAAATTATTACTTTCAGGCAAAAATAGTAATAAAAAATTCCCAAGAATAAATGTTGATATAACAATGGTGAATGACACTTGATTTGAATTTTTAGTTATTATTCTATTACTCAATGAAATCGACGTTCTATGTCTATAAGTAAAAAAAAGTAGTGTAAGTGATACTGACAGGAATACACCCAAGCCATTGGTTGCAAACTGTATGATTCCAATTAATGTTCTTGCGTTTTGTGTAGTCAACAAATCGATATTTAAATTCGATGCTATGAATTGAGTAAAATCAGAAATAACTTTGTATATACTAGGAACTTTTGTTGTAGAGTATATTGCTACAACGTTAATTAATAAAACCACTAGAAAAATGCAGAGTGTAAAAAGAAAATAGTTATTCCTAAGTAGTAATTTTAGTTTCTCTATTAATTGTAGTATTGTAGCCAATAAACTTAATTTTTTTGAATTCCTAGACTTTTCTATAGATTCTTTAACTAATAGATTGGATTTAGTTTTCCCTGATTTGCTTAATACATTCAAGAAAATAGTGTTAACGATGCTGACAAACAGATACGATGCAAAGACAAGTAACAAAACCCATATACTAATTGATGCCAACAAAAAATTCATAAATAATCCTCAGCTTTTAGGTACTTAAAATAATATAGTTTCTCTATAGAATTTTTTTATATCTTCTGGATTTATAGGTGTTTGACAATAATCATGTTTTCCTAGATGTTCCCTAGCTTTAATCCAAGGCATTTCTTGATGGGATAATACTTCAAGTTGCTTTCCTGTTTTGTCGCCATAGTAATTCCATACAGCTTCAAGTATGATCTCAACATTCTTTGGAAAGTTGATTGCAACTCTTTCTTCAACAATCTCCTTAAAACCATAATGCCTATATCTATAGTATAATTTTGGGAAGACAGGGCCATGCACCCAAGCTTCTGGTTCATCATCAGTAACCAGCGGCTCTCCTACAACAGCCAAATACCAAGCGTGTGCGAAATATGTGAGTTTTTGTAATTTCAAATGTGTAATTGAATTTTGAGAATTTGGAGTGGAATGATTTATGAAATAACGTGCTACATCTAATACATTCACAATTACCAGCTCCTCTCTAGCTAATCTTAGTCTATTCAAATCATCTTCAAACCGCGGTACTGTTTAAGCTAAAATCTCCATTTGGGATTCTCATAATCACGAACACACGTTCCTATTCCATTATAACTTTGTATGTATTCTAATACAATAACTATTTGATACTATGCATAAGACGATATTTCTTAATTACTCCCTAATAGTAGATACTCCGTTGTCTTCTTTCTTCCTTTTGACTTGCCACTGATTGTACTGCTTCTTCTCAGTATTCTTCTTCTAAATCCTGTATAAAGCTGTTTTATCTCTTTGTTATGAGCATTAGTAACAACTACAAAAGCCCCTTTATTCGCCAATTCGACTGCTGTTTTAGCAAGCCTTTTTTGATCTTCCCATGAAAAAATATTTGAGTTATACTTAGTAAATCTATCTGATTCATTCAACACAGTATATGGTGGATCAAGAAATACAAAATCCCCCTCCCTTACGTAAGACAAGGACTCTTCAAAATCCGTAGAACGAATTAGAGTATTCTTCAATGCTTCTGAGGCTCTTCTTAGTGCATTTTCATCACAAATCGTTGGGTTCTTGAAATCACCAAACGGAACATTGAACTCACCTTTTAAATTCTCCCTATATAACCCATTCCAACATGTACGATTTAAGTACAGCATACGTATAGCTTGAAGAGTGGGGTCACTCGGTTTATAATCGCGAATTTCGTAGTAAATTTCCTTGTTATAAGGTAGTTCTTTTAGAGAACTTATAATTTTTTCGACATTATCCCTAACTTCAACATATACATTTATCAAATTTTGGTTGACATCAGTTAACACCGCTCCCTTTGGCTGTAATGCAAAAAATAATGCCCCTCCACCAAGGAATGGCTCATAGTAACAATTGAACTTTCTAGGAAGGTGAGGGATTATTTGTGCCAACAACGATTTTTTTCCCCCTGCCCATTTCATAAATGGATGGCCAATTATTTCACCTGGTTTTGAATTAAGAAAAGGTTTATGAATTTTCTTAGTGTATGCTTTTTGTAACCTTGCTGTATTTATATTACTGTTCATTTCCAACGCCATCTTTCATTAATTTTTCAACAAATTTCTGTAAAATATTATTCGTTGGATAAACCGACATCGAAGCAAGTTTATTAACTGCTACTATTGGTAATAATGCATTGGCATATTGCTTTGACTTCAGTCGAATTAACATATTAACAATTTCGTCTAACCCAAAAAGATCTTCCCTCTTTGGATTTGGATTATAGTCACCAGTGGGAATACATGCTACCACAACATCTTTCGAATCAATTTTAATGAATACCTTGGAGCCATAAAGAACCCTTTCTCCATAATTTGTGTTATCACTGTCTCCGTGTTTAATATGAGAGAAAATATATTTATTATCCGGAATTAAAATATCCCCTGGGTTTTTTAATTTTTCGTTAAAAGTTCCGCGTGTTCACAAAAAGGGCCTGTCTTTTCAATTCCTACTATATAGGCCTTGATATTCTCATCTTTCAAAAATTGAATAAATTCCTTAATCGGCTCTACAAGCCTAGAATATTGTGAATGTAGAGCTAATGGACCATCTTTAAGTAACAATACATATGCTAACCGATTTCTTTTTTGTTCGTAGAGAATACGAAGATAACTTATGAATAGCAAGTGCTCAAGTACTTGCATAAAACTCATTGCAAGACTTTCGTTTGTGTATTCATCATTGAACTCCATATGCAAACTAATATAATCACTCAAATATATCTGTTGATCACAGTGGCTACAAGTTACTTCATCAAACTCACCTTTAAAAATATTTGTTTTATTACATAGTGGACAACTAAATTCTAAGTTTGATTGATAATTAGGAAGCCATTTTCTGAACACAAGAAATTCCAATGTGTCGTAAAGGATTTTATTCTTTTCCTTAAGTGTAACATTTATTATCCTTCTTATTGTTTCAAGCGGAGTAACTCCTTTTATTTTAACATTATTTAGTGGTAACACTGTGGACAGAGTATCTGAATATTTTGTAACAATTTCATTTATCAATTTTGGATCTACAATAGTCCCTTGTGCTTTTTGTAGTTGATCGAGACTTATCATCAACGTGGCTACCTTGATAAATGATATTGCCTTTTTATTTACAATTGGATTTGTGATATGACTACAACTTCCATCTACTGCAATAACAGAAAGGATATCACAATCCTTCTCGGGTATATTGAACTCGTATCCATCCGTTTCTACATTCTCATCATCTAAAGAAAAAGATTCAAAATCATGAATTAATTTTGAAACAAATTCATCCTTAATAATGGTCACATGTCCTAACTTGCTCGCATATTCAAATGGCATTAAGTTATTACTTGAATAAGCCATATCTACACCCCAAACAGCTTAATTTGTACTGGTAATGCATACTTATGAGATTTAGTTACAAGCCGAACATAACCCTTTGACTGTGTTTTTTGAACATCAACTGCAACATCTTTAAACTCATAAAATTTCGTAAGTTCTTTAATTTCATTCTGATCATTTAGATGGGCAATAAAAAAGTTTTCAGTGTTTTTAAGTAAATCTCTGCTCAAACTTGAAATACTTTGAGTAGAATAAACTATGCCTATATTGAACTTTGCACCTTCTTTTGCTAATCGGTTGTAAATATTAGACAAATCATTATCATTTGATGGAAAAAGATTATGTGCTTCTTCAAAATAAAATTGTACAAATTTACCTTGCAGTTTATTTGCAGTAAACAAATCCATTTGGTGAGAGAAAACCGCTTCACATATTTTTTCAGAGAAGAAATTCACGATTAATGGATTAGAATTACTCAAATCCAATATTATTGTTTTTCCCTCTTTTAGCTCACTAATTATTTTGTTTATAGCACTATTTGCATTACTATCATGATACTGTGTATATTTAATTAACTTGGTTGCCCCACTTACTATCGAGCCACTTGATTTTTTTCCCGAAAGCATGGTTAGTAAAGACTTATCCGTTTCATCAAAATAGTCTTTACTCCCTGATATAAATGGCGGATTATCTTTTACTTGAAGATATTTATTCCATATTTTTATGAAATAATTTGAAGCATCAGCTATATCAATATATTTTTTTTCTGGCAAATCATCGCCAAAAACATCCTCCAAAATCGGTTTCTTTATATCGAAATCCACTTTATAGTTAGGTTTAGATTTAAACTGTGCTTTATGAAGAATGCATTTATAGATACTTTCATGTCGTATATATCGCTTATATGCACTAACGTCTTCTTGTTTGAGTTCTTCAATTTCCTCTTTATCCAATGGCTCAAAATTTATAAAACCATTTAAGTAATCACCCTTTACTTTATCCACGTTCAATAATTCTTTGATGATTGCATGACCAAGTTTTAAATCATCATAAACATTGACTTTTAGTGTTTCTAATCCTTCCTTATAGTTTATAGAGTATCTCTTACATTTTTGTTGATATTTTTCATACAACGATGTTTGATCTTGCTCGTTTGTATTCGCATATTCGCCATTTAAGTCAAAAATCAATTGACCAACATGTGAGTATTTCTTAATAATTGATTCTGCAATGATTTTAACAGTGTTACTTTTACCCATTCGAGTCTTTCCAAAAAGTGCAGTTCTAGATGCTATAAAGTCATCTACTGATACTTGTACATCCACATTAACAGATTGTTGTAATTTAGATTCGGTATATCTTAATTTTCCAATCGAAAACTGATTGGTTTCAATTGAATTATTGATTAATTTGTCGAGAATTTCATTTGAAGGCCGATAAACTTCATATAGGTGCGGTGAAAAATAACTCTCTATATCGCCTGCATACTCCAGATCTCCAGACTCATTTTCGTAATATGTCCCGAGCACCGTGATTTTCAGTGCACTCCATTGTAATTCAGCTTTAGTGAATATATCGATCTCAGGCATATGATTTTTATGAAGTTCAAAATATGTTCTAGAAACATCACTTGATAAAGGCGTTGTAGTTGGTTCTTTAACTCTTGCAAGTATGTAATGTTCTGGGACGTTAATACCCTCTCCAATTTCTGTATTGATTAATTTGATAATTACAAATGAATTTTTAGGTATACCATGGTTTCTAAGCTTATAGTAATCATTAGTTATAACTGTGCCTTCTTCGTATCCAAGTTCCATAACGTATCCAAGTAATGATTCCGGATGCTCTTTGAAGAACCTTCTAAAATCCTTAAACACGGTTAATTCTTCATCTAATCCGGCTAGAACATTGCTCATTCTATCATCACCTCATAAGTATATGATCTACAATTTTATAATTCTAACTTCGACTTCCTTCTACAATTTTCCTTCATTAACATGCGATAACTTAACAGAACAATAAGTTTTTTAGTAATTATCAATCAATTATTAATTGGGGGTATGTATGGAATAATCATCACATTTTCGATCAGTACCCCGTCCAACAGCAGAAAACCCCGGTTTTTATGCGGTTCTCAAATATCGGGGATCAGCATTTATGAAAACAAAACGCAATCTGTTTCTGATATACCATGAAAATTGCAAAATTGTAACATAGTAAATAGAAAAAGAGCCGAATTGATGTTCAGCTCTCCACTTGAAATTGATGCCGAAAACCATATCCCCCTTCCGTCCCCCGATGGGGGAGACGCAGGGAACTCGTCCCCTGCACCCCAACGCTCGCCGCTAGGCAGGCCCAGCAAGGCATTGCTGGGCAAAGATATAGCGTGGGAGCACGGAACCACCCGTCAAGGCTATATAAACGCTTCGCGGCCTTGACGGGTTCACCGTATGCGGTCTATTGCTAGTCAGGTCAAACCTATTCAAATTGATAATGACAAAATCGACATATCCGTGCTTTTGCTTTCACCGTCTCCGCACATTGCGGACATTCTTTTGTATCATCTGCAATGGTTTCAGTGGCAGGATTGGCTTGTCGAATCGCAGATACTTCTTGTTCAAGGAGTTCTTGTTGGTTCAGCATATGTTGTTCATACCAGAGCTTCTGCTTCACCATTTCATCCTGATAGTACTGTTCCATGTTCTGCATTTCATCTCGCAATTGTTCCAGTTCGGTTTCCAACGAATGACTCAATTCCTGCACTTCTTGTTGTCTGATCAACGCTGTATTGCGGATGGATGCTCCTTTGGCGATAAGGACGATGCCAATGATCAAGACGACGACGGCAAAGAAAAGGATCACCATCGCAACAGGGCCATCAGTTCGCATTAACGTAAATCCCATGAGGAAGACTAGCAAGCTGAAAATGACAACAGCCCATCCGATTACACGGAGGAATCCGCCGCCAAGCTGACCGCCGACACCTGTCATATTGTACTTATTGAGTTCAGATTCTTTTTGTGCAACCTCTTCCTTGATTGACTGCATTTTGATTTTATATTCCCGCTCCAGATGATCGAGTTTCATCTTGAACGCTTCACTTGTATTGACGGTGCGGACAAATTTTTGCAACGTTTCATCACCTGCTTTGTATTTGAGGATGGTTATTGAGCGAAGACTTCGCTTCCAAATGCTTAACCTTGGAATCAATGTTAGCGTTCAAAGTAAGTAGATCGTCTCAGAAATGACATTGGAGGCTATTGATCATGCAACACATTTTGCACATACTCTTGCAATAGTGCTTCATCAACGGCGATCACATTTTTATCATCGATTACTACCTCACGAATGAGTTCGATTGGCGGCAATTGAATACTCTCAACGTCATCTATGTCCAGTTGGAATGCGACTTTACTAAGCTGTAACAGATCACCCATTGAAATATCCGTTATCACGTATGAACTCATCGAATGAATCAGATCAGTCATGGTTGGCATGGAGGCATGATCCTTAAGCTTGTCCAGTATGGCAACCAAAATATTGCGTTGGCGTTCGGTTCTTGCATAATCGCCCATCGCATCCATTCGAAATCGAACGTATTGCAGCGTTTCATGTCCATCCAAATGCTGATAACCTTCATCCAATTGAATATGGTATTCCGGATCTTCTCCTTCAGGGGCATACTCCATTGGTTTTTCCACTTCGTAGTCAATGCCGCCCATCGCATCAATCAAGTTAATAAATCCCTCATAGTCTGCAAACACATAGGAATCGATAGCTATCCCTGTATAATCTTTAATTGTCTGCTTGACCAAGTCAATGCCACCCTTTGTCTTGAATTCGTTTATTCTCCCACCTTCATGACCAGGCATTGAAACATAGGTATCTCGAAGAATCGAAAACAGATATGCTTTCTTCCGATCCGTATCTAAGGAAGCTACAACGATACTGTCGGTATAGGCCAGAAGATCACCTCGATCACCACCGAGCAATAAAATATGTATCCATTGATCGCCGTCCCAATCTAATTCACTCATCGTCGCTTGATCATCGTTTAATGTCGTTTTCGACTGTTGCTCTTTTGTTTCAACGATTTGATCTTGTTGCTGAAGGTATTCCGCCGCTTTTTGCATGTGTTGATACATAGTGACAAAATAGAATATACCGATCAACAACACGATCATATACGGGATAGACACAACGATGATTGGCAGAGCCAGATTCGTCCCGCCTTTCCGCCTGATCTCTCGTTCCATCGATGCATCTTTCCACGGAATCTGCTTAATCTGTGAAATCTTTCTTCTTGCATGGTGCAAGTACAGCTTGTTGGCAACAGAACCAAGTGCAATTTTGACGAAGACATACATCAGCAAAACGAAAGTGTACCCGATGAATATGGATTCACTCTTTTCCATGATGACGTATGTGAGTGGCATCATGACAGCAAACCAGATTGCCAGAAAAACCGTGCAGTACACATACATTTTTCGATACATCAACCAATAAGCATCGAAGAAAAAAGCCGCCCAGTTCCATGCACGGTTTTGTTTCCACTTCTGGGCGTATTCTTCGGATCGTTTGCCTGTAAACCACGCTATTTCCTCATCTGGGACTGTAATACTTGTACCTACGTTTACTTGTTGTTGCAAATGAAAAGGACTTCCACAGGAATCGCAGAAGTCATCGCCTTGCGTCATTTTGTTTCCGCACTTCATGCAATACATATTGCCGCCCCCTGTATGTTTCTATGGCAGTAACGAGAGTACATGTTGCAGACTCGCATTGGCTTGAGCCAGCATCGCTTGTGAAGCCTGCGTCAATATTTGATTGCGGGTCAGATGCATAACTTCCTTCGCCATATCCGCATCCGCAATTCTCGATTCTGCCGCTGATAAATTCTCCCCATAGTTCGTAACGTTGTTGTGAATGTGCTCCAATGCATTCTGATCCGCTCCGAATTTGGCACGGTCCGATGATACGGTATTGATCGCATTTTGGATGTCCTCCAACGCTTCAAGAGCTTTTGATGGTGGATCAACCGCCACATCAGCTAGTCCCAAAGCGGTTGTTCTCGCATCCGTCAATTCAACGGTAAATGTATCCCCGCTGTTCGGACCGACTTGCAGTATAACTTCATTTGAAGATGGATCGGGTACAGGGTAAGAATCTGGATCGATATTTGCTTCAAACTGCACGGTGATTTCTGTCCAAACGTCGCCGTAGTCCTCAAAGTTCGGCCAATCGGATAAGTCATCACCTAATATATTTTCGGGTGGATGATCATCCCAAGGCGTTCCCGAATAAGAAATGAGTTTTGTTGCATACACTTCCGTCTCTTCATAGCCTTGAAGTCCATTGACTCTGACCGCAGTAATGTTGTTGCCATATCCGCCAGTTTCAGCCCTTGTCGTAAACGTATTGTTTTCAAGATCAACAGAAAACTGATACGGTTCAGGGGAAACTGGAGGTGTCGCAGGCGTTGCCCAGTTTACTCCATCGACCAAATCAGCAATCGAAAAGGTTGCCTCGTAGGTATGAACGCTGGATTTCTCAAAAATGGTAATGCTCACCGCATTCGCCAAATTGACAACCGAGTATCCAGTTGGCGGTGCATCTGAAACATTGAGTAAATGAATGCCGTTGAACGTCGTATTATTGGCAATCGAATCGATGCTTTGCTTGATCTGTTCGATTTCCTTTTGTATCTGCTGACGGTCGGACGACGTTAACATGCCATTCGCCGCCTGCAACACCAGTTCATTCATTCGCTGGATATTTGATTGAATATCTCCAAGGCCGGATTCGGCTGTTTGAATCAACGAGATTCCATCCTGGATGTTTCGCTCGGCCTGTGCAAGCCCTCTGATCTGTGCCCGCATCTTCTGAGATATAGCGAGACCTGCCGCATCATCTGCCGCCCGATTGATTCGCAGACCGGATGAAAGCCTCTCCATCGTTTTGGATGAGGCTCTTGAATTGCGATTGAGTTGATTATAGGTATTGAGTGCTGGAATATTGTGTGCGATCCGCAACCGATATCCCTCCTAAAAAACATTGTCATTTAACTTTATCGGTAATTTACATGTATATATTTATACTTTAATAGGATAATAATTTTACATTCTTAACTCTAGCCTTATAGGTAGAGGTGATTGAATGTCTGATTTTAAGCGGCTCGTTGGCGAGCAGATACGACATATTCGCAAGCAAAAAGAAATGACGCAAGAGGCGTTAGCGAACGCATGCGGTCTCCAATACAGCTACATAAGTGATGTGGAGCGTGGGGAACGAAACATTTCGATTGAAACGCTTGAAAAAATCGTTGAAGCATTAGGCGTTGTACCGGCTGAAGTGTTTCGTTTTACGCATGCAACGATGGAGAATGACGTGCTGGAAAAGCAAGTTCTCATTGAATCACTCCGGGCATTACTCAGCGAACGAGAACTTCAAGAAGTGAAATTTGTCCATCGTCTGGCGAGTGATTTCATCAACATTGTGGAAGAGAAAAAGAAAAACTGAAGATCGGCCATATAGGCCAAAAATGAGATACATTTTCTCGGGGTACCCCCATACTTCTTATTGATGGGGGTGGGTCGCCGTTTCATGCCCAACCCCTTTCTAAGGACTGCATTCTGCTGTTGATCAGCGGAATGCAGTCCTTTTTTGTTTTCTGCTTGTTGTGCTTGACAGGGAAGTCTTAGACAAGGTGAGATGCTTGTCCAAACCAGGGAAAGGAGTGATACAAATGCAATTCTATAGGCTGTGATTTCGCTGACGTTGTTGCTCTCAAAAACCAGGAAAGGATGATGATCAACATGCAAATCAACATTTATGTAGCGAATGTAGCGAAGTACAACGAAGGAGAACTTGTCGGAGAATGGATTGAACTGCCGACGGATCATGACCATCTGGAGGAATGCATTCGAGATGTGCTGGGATGCGATGAGGAATATGCCATCCATGATTATGAAGCACCATTTGATGTGAGTGAATACGAGAATGTGTATACATTGAATGCATTTGTTCAATCCCTCAGTGCGTACGATTCTTCCTTGGTAGAAGTACTGTATGAGTGCCTTGGAGATCGCGAGGACATGATTCGTGTCTTGTCTTCCGGTGATTACAGTATTTACTACGATGTGGATGAATTGAGCGACGTAGCCATGCAGATGGTCGATGACGGAATGTATGGCACTGTACCCGCTTCACTCGCCACATACATTGATTACGACAAAATAGCTCGTGATTTGGAGGCTGAGGGCTGGCACTTCAGTCGTCACCAGAAGATTGCTTTATATATTTACAGCTAATCCAGATGCGACTGTAGACAACATTATATAGCACTGAAACTGCCTGCTTGCTTTATAGCGGGTTATTTGTGTTGTCTTTCATTCGGTTTTCACGGTCGCATGAGTCCTTGAAAGGAGGTGATTAGGCATGGTTGTAAAACGTGGGTTGCCTGAAGAACTGACCACGCTGTTGAAACAGCTCGTGATGAATGGTCAGGTGCGGATGGCTGGGCATGTGCTGTATTCGTATTGCCGCCGCTTCTACGGCGTTGATGACCAAACAGCCGCACGTTGGATTGTGATTTACTTTCGGCGGGAATTCCCCCAGCAGATCGAACGTCACCAGAAGCGTATCGCGAAAGCTAACTAATCGAAGGAAAGGAGAACGGCCATCCATGAACTATGAAGGATTTCGGAAGAACGACAACAAGGAATACCTTGGGTTTTGCGATGAACTGCAAAGCTTCATCTATTCAGTCATGGTGGATGAAAATTTGTATTCGGTCATTGCGTTGAAGAATGCAGAAATTACGGTATTGATCACCTACAAAGTGCATCAGCCGCAAGCTTGCCAGTGATTCTCGTTGACGATCGGTAAGTCGATTCCATGGAAGGAGGTGAACACAGATGCAAACCATACAAGAGCTTAAACAGAAAAGAGAGCGATTGAAGGCTGTGCTGCTGACGATGGACAGCAACGCACCATTTCAATGTGAGGAAGGCAGAGTTTACTGCCAATGGTTGGCTAAAGTCGTCATGGTTGAATTGCAGATTGAAGAGTTAGAAAAGAAAGAGGCCGCTCAATAAAGAAGCGACCAAGAAAAATGATGTTGAAGTCAGTTTAACTGAATCATTGCAATTGCACAAGAGGGAGGCATGAATCGTGTCTCTCTCTTTCTATTTCATTTCACTATCAGGAGGTATTTACCCTTATGAATTCATATGATATGTCGTCTTTTCGTGTTCTATTGGCCGATACATTGTGCGAAAAGCCAAGCAGTTATGTAATTGAAGCCATCTTCAATCAGTTCAGGTCTATTGCAGAGTTGCTGGATGTTACCGAACAGGAACTGATGCAAATCAAAGGCATTGGGCCACGTCGTGCTAAACAGATCATCTCGGCGTTGAAGCTCGCCAATATGCTGAACGTACCTTCTAGCGAAGGGCAGG
>NZ_HE610968.1:7586-48235 GCF_000285515.1 Paenibacillus senegalensis JC66 | reverse complement strand
GCAGTATTTGATCTGTAATTGTATTCTACCTGGCCAACACATGTGACCGACTTCTATACGCTGAAGCTTCGATCGATGTGGAATAATATTTTTGTCCATGTCTGTTATTACCTCAAAATATGAGCCTCTAGTCAACTAGTCGCTAGCTTAGCAGGGCTTGTCTCGGCTCCATGGCCGTCAACATAAATTGGTGAAATCGACTTATGCAGCTTACGCGGCATACTCACCCATAAAACCATCAAAGATCAGCGTTTCACTGTCCGGTGTGTACTTTTATTGTACCCCAAATACAGGATAAGGAAATCATTACACAATAAAATAAAGTCCAAACACCAGCAGCACCAGGCCTCCCAAGGCTTCTCCATAATTGCCTGTCCAGTGCCCGAACTTGCGGCCGATCGCCAAGCCAAGCATCGCCATAGCTCCGCCAAAGAAGCCGAACAGCAATACGGTGAGCCAAATATCATCAACCACCATACCCATCGATACCCCTACAGAAAAGGAATCCAGACTCACCATTAAAGCTATTAGCAGGAGACCCCACAGGTTTTGAAATACAATCGATTGTACCCCGTCTCCCAAAAATGCGCTGTAAATCATATGGGCTCCCAGAAGAATCAGCAATCCGCCGCCAACTGTTACCGCAAGCTCTCCCAAGATCATACTGAAGTATTTGCCCATGAACATGCCGAACAACGGCAAAATCGTATGAAATATCGCCACAATGACACTTACTTTTAAAATCGTCAGGATCCGAATTCCCTTCAGCCCAATGCCGACTCCCAAGGATAGCGCGTCCATTCCCAATGCGGCAGCCATCAGTAAAAGAGTCATTAATTGTCCCCATTCTGACGGACTCCATCCCATGCTTTAACCCCCTGTCCATGTTCCCTTTCAACATATGCGGACAACCGGGGGAAAATTACCAGTAAGTTCCTGATTTTACGATAGATTTGGAGAGCAGGCGAGGTAAAAAATAATAAATTCGGCGATGTTCAATCTTGACACATCTTAACCCTTATTGCAGGTTAATAAACCGTTGGCCGGCCGCCTTTATCATCCGGTTCATGACCGCTTCGCCCAGTCCGGCCGGCTCCACAGCTTCCGCCAGGATGAGCGCGACCTGCTGCTCGTCCATGCGACGCAAAGCCCGGTACAGGAGACGAGCCGCCGCTTCAGAGTCCTCGGGATTGCGGCCTATCGTTTCAATCCAGTCGGCTGCAAACTGCTCGCGCCGGGCTTCAAAGGTGAGCACGCCTGTGCGCCGGCCTTGCAGCCGGGCTTCCTGCAAAGCCGCCTGAATCCAGGCCGTCCGCCGATTCTCTTCCCCGCTAACGATAATCATTTCGCCTATCGGGGCGTAATGGGTATATTTGGTGCCCGGGGATTTAGGCGCTTGGCCGCTTTCACTGCTCGCTCCTTTTGCGTCCGCTGCAGTCGGCTGATGCTTGTCTTCGGCGCTATTCGCCACAGGAGCCACCTCCTGCAGCTGTTCAGCTGTGACCCCTCCGGGCCGCAGCACATGGATCACACCGTCGATGACCTCAACGACGGTGGATTCGACTCCGACGCCGGTTTCCCCGGCGTCGATCAGGCCATCGATCAAGCCGTCCAGATCCTCCATCACATGCGAAGCCTGTGTCGGACTGGGACGCCCTGATCGATTAGCGCTTGGTGCCGCCACCGGACATTGAGCCGCCTGAATCAGGCTCAATGCTACCGGATGGTCCGGCATCCGCACCGCTACGGTAGCCAGCCCCGCCGTAACTTTGGCGGAGACGGCGCCCGGCACAGCCGGCAGCACCAGCGTCAGCGGCCCCGGCCAGAAAGCGTCCATTAAACGCCGAGAGGTCTCATCCAAACGGTCAACAAGACCGTTAAGTTGAGACCTGTCGGCTATATGGACGATGAGCGGGTTATCCGCTGGCCGGCCTTTGGCGGTGAAGATGCCCTGCACCGCCTCAGCGCTGCGCGCGTCAGCACCAAGACCGTACACCGTTTCGGTCGGAAAGGCGACGCGCCCCCCGGCCCGGAGCATTCGGGCCGCAGCCGCAATGCCCGGATCATCCGGGCGGGGGTGGGGGGGAACGGACCACAATTCTGTCTTCATTCAGGTTCACCCTTTAATAGTTTAATAAGGCAGTTTCTTTCCCGATCCCAAGCTAGAAAAGAAATAAGAGCTATATTTTAGTTTGGCAAGGAAATAAGTGCTGTAAGCTATAAGTAACCAAGCCGTCAAGAAAATAAGTGCTGTAAGCTATAAGTACTGTAAGGAACCAGGCTAGTAAGGGATAGTGATTGTATGAGGGAATGACCGTTACATGTTCATGTGCAAGAACAGCGGCGGCGGTTTTCAGATAAGATAAATAACCCTTATGCGAACCAGCCTTTTACTGAAGCAAACAGGTTCTGCACAGCATCCACTAAGAAGAACCGCACCTGCTTCTTCGATTCAATCGGCAGGGAAGCTTCCGTCTTTTCCTGCTCGCTATCGCTATCTGCTGAAGCATTTGCCGCCACTGCTTGTTTTTCGGCTTGTTTGTCAGCTTGTTCATCTGCATGCTTACCGGCTTGCTTATCAGTTTGCTTACCAGCTTGTTTTTCCGCTTTTTTATTGGCCTGCTCATCGCTGTCCTCAACCAAGTCCGATTCCGGCACCGCTTCACCCATCGCCAAATCTACGAAGCACAACGGCGGAAACAAGACACACCACCAATTTTGTCCCTGGGCACTGCCGATCGATATTTTCAAAGCCTCATAGACACCGGCAGGATACACCTTGGAGCCGTACATTTTTGTAGGAAAGTCCACCTCGCCTAGCTCCACGTCAACCTCATAAGTGAAGCCTCTTTCTGCGAGAAGGGTCGTCACCAGTTGATGAATATCAGGCAAATGATCGGCCACTACGTCTCTGGCCTCTTCAATGGTGGCGGGACCTGTCACCCATTGGTTCATTTCTTCGACAATCGCATCTCTGACCAGTCTTTTCAAAGCCTGATCCTGTACCGAATCGGAGTTGGCCAAAATGCGCAAACGAATTGCTTCCTGTGGAATTTCTGTCGTCAGCAGGGCCGCATTGGTTTTGTTAGATTCCCAGCTAATCATTAATAGAATAAGGGCAAAAGCTATATAAAAATAAGAACGGTAAGATACTCGCTTAACCATAGAAGATGCTCCTCTCTTCAACCAGTACGATCCGAATCTAGTACTCATTATGGTCAGAAAAGAGAAGAGCTATACTTCCTCTGCTAGATTAATTGAAAGATTTAAAGTTTGCCAGATTGCCAGTCATCGGACCCTGTCGTCATAGGTTATAACCTTACCGTAAATCATAAGCCAATACATGCCGGCTAATCCCCGCTAAGTCTTTCACGATCTCGATCTGCCCCCAGCCCTTCTCTCCATCAAGCAGAGAAGCTACAGCCTCCGCCTGCTCATGCCCTACTTCAAAGCCGATGAGCTCCGGGAGCTCTGGCAGCAAGCGCATATCTGCAATCAGTTGCCGATAGCTGTCCATGCCATCCTGCCCGCCATGCAGGGCCAGCACCGGCTCATGCTCCGCGACCTCGCGCTGCAAATGCTTCATTTCTTCTGTGGTGATATAGGGCGGGTTGGATACAAGAATATTTACTTTTTGCTTCGGCTCCTGATGCTGCTGAAGGGCAAGGACAGGCTTTAGCAAATCACCGTGAAGCCACTCAATCCGATCCGCTACCCCAAGCCGCCGGGCATTCGATTGAGCTACGAGCAGTGCTTCTCCGGATAAATCGACGGCCCAGCCTTTCCAGCTCGGACACTGTGAGACCAAAGTCGCGATAATGGCCCCGCTGCCCGTCCCGATATCGACGGCTAACGGCTGATCCGTCGGTGCCCACCGTTCCTTGCCTTTACGCACAATGGCTTCAACTAAAAGCTCGGTCTCCGGGCGGGGAATCAGCACAGCCGGAGTCACCTGGAACGTCAGCCCGTAAAACTCCTGCTCCCCGGTAATGTACTGAACCGGCTCTCCTGCCGCTTTTCTCAGGACCCACTGCCGCCAAACGTCCCCATGCTCCTCGGGGAACGCTCGCTCCCAATTAAGCAGCAGCGTCGTGCGGTCCAGCTGCAGCAGCTTCTGGAGCATAATCTCTGCGCAAATTGCCGGATCATTCACCAGATGGTCCGCCAAAAAAGAAGAAGCCTGCAAATAGGCTTCACGTATCGTTAACGGTTTGGGCAGCGTCATGGATTTACTCTCCTTTTTCCAATAGCTCCGCCTGGGTCGCTACGGTTAAAGCAGAAACGATCTCCTCCAGCTCTCCGTTCATGATCGTTTCCAAACGATGCAGGGTCAGTCCGATACGGTGATCGGTCACCCGGCTTTGCGGAAAGTTGTACGTACGGATCCGCTCACTGCGATCCCCGGTTCCCACTTTGCTTTTTCTCTCGCTGTCGTACTTCTGCTGCTCTTCTTGCAAAAATTTATCGTAAATCCGTGCACGAAGCACCTGCAGCGCTTTTTCCTTGTTAGAGTTTTGCGACTTGCCGTCTTGGCATGTAGCCACAATCCCTGTCGGCAGATGGGTTACCCGCACAGCAGACTTGGTTGTGTTGACGGATTGTCCGCCGGCACCACTGGAGCAGAAGGTATCTACGCGAATATCGCTTTCCTTGATATCCACCTCGATCTCCTGAGCCTCCGGAATGACGACCACTGTGGAAGTGGACGTATGGATGCGGCCGCCGGATTCCGTTACAGGAATACGCTGTACCCGATGCGCGCCGCTTTCGAATTTGAGCTTGCTGTAGGCGCCCTTCCCGCTGATCATAAAAATGATTTCTTTGAACCCGCCAAGATCGTTCAGGCTTGCCTCCAGGACCTCGGTCTTCCAGCCCTGTGAGTCGGCGTAACGGGTATACATCCGATACAGATCAGCCGCGAACAATGCCGCTTCGTCCCCGCCGGCCGCTCCACGGATTTCCACAATGACGTTCTTCTCATCATTGGGGTCTTTTGGCAGCATCAAAATTTTAATTTCTTCCTCGAGCTTTTCCTTGCGTTCCTCCAGCTCGGCAATTTCCATTTTGACAAGCTCGCGCATTTCCTCATCCAGCTTCTCGTTCTGCATTGCCTTGGCAGACTGTAATTGTTCCATTACCGACTTGTATTCGGTGTAGGCATCAAAAGCTTCCTGCAGATCCGACTGCTCTTTGGAGTATTCTCTTAGTTTTTTGGAGTCGCCTGCGACATCCGGGTCACACAGCAGCTCACTCAGCTTTTCGTAACGGTCCGCCAATGATTGCAACCGGTCCAGCATGGTCTTTCACCTCAATGTACAAGATTGTATCTTTCATTACTGATTCAAATCCGAAATCCGTTTGCGGGCTAATGAGCCGGCTAAACGTTAAACCGGAAGTGCATCACATCGCCATCCTGCACAACGTATTCCTTGCCCTCGAGCCGCAGCTGGCCTCTTTCTTTGGCCGCGTTCATCGATCCGGCAGCAGTCAGGTCTTCATAGGATACCACTTCCGCACGAATGAATCCCCGCTCAAAATCGGTATGAATGACAGCTGCAGCTTGCGGAGCCTTGGTTCCCTTACGAATGGTCCAGGCCCGCACTTCCTGTACGCCTGCCGTAAAATATGTGTATAGGCCAAGAAGCTTATATGCCGCACGGATCAAACGGTCCAGACCGGATTCCTGAAGGCCAAGCTCTGCCAGGAACATCTCGCGGTCCTCACCTTCCAGCTCGGCAATTTCCGATTCCACCTTCGCACTGATCGGAACAACCTCTGCCCCTTCTTTCGCAGCATAATTCCGAACCTGCTCGACGTATTCATTCCCGTCGGCATTGCCGGCTTCTTCTTCGCTGACATTGGCCGCATACAAAATCGGCTTGATCGTCAGCAGGTGCAAATCCCGAATGAGCAAGCGATCCTCATCGCTGAGTTCTACGCTGCGTACCGGTTTTTCCTCCAGGAGGGCCGTTTTGATCCGCTCCAGACATTCTACTTCGGCAGCGACTTTTTTGTCCCCGCCCTTCATGTTCTTGCGTGAACGCTCAATCCGCTTCTCTACCGAATCGAGATCGGCCAGAATAAGCTCCAGGTTGATCGTTTCAATATCACTGATCGGATCGACTTTTCCGGATACATGGGTAATATTTTCGTCCTGGAAGCAGCGGACCACATGAACAATCGCATCCACTTCGCGGATATGCGCAAGGAATTTGTTGCCGAGTCCTTCCCCTTTGCTCGCTCCTTTGACCAGTCCGGCTATATCGACAAATTCAAAAGCTGTAGGCACAATCCGGTTCGGGTTAACGATGTCGGCCAGCTTTTGCAGACGCTCATCCGGCACCTCCACCACTCCGACATTCGGATCAATCGTACAAAACGGATAGTTCGCCGATTCCGCCCCCGCTTGTGTAATTGCATTGAACAAAGTCGATTTTCCCACATTTGGAAGACCGACAATTCCTGCTTTCAAAGCCATCTATAATGCAACTCCCTTATTGTTAACAAATCAAGTCATCAAGATATTATACCGCATTATTGGAAAAAGCTCCATAGCACGCAAACATCCGGTATAATATTACACAACAGGCTTAACAGGAATAACAGGGTTAACAGGGATAGCGGCAAACCCATCACCATGGAAAAACAAAAGGATACAAGGCTTCCTTCCTTGCGTTTGACCTTTTGCGGATAGGGATTTTCGGCTGCTTGTATGTACTATAAAAAGAAGTCTGAAAGGAGAAACGCAATGAAAATCTACTTTCTTGCCGCCTTCATTCTGCTTGCTGGCTGTACCTTGGTACAGAATGACGATTCTTATGAGCCATCCGGGTCGGGGACCCCGTCAGCATCACTTCAACCTTCATCCGATACATCAGCATCTCGGCCGGCTCTCCAGTCTTCACCCCAGTCCACGCCTCAATCTTCAGCTCAACCCATAACCGAAGGAGAACAGGCAGCCCGTTCCTTGCTTGAAGCTGCTTCCAGCAATCATTTCGACGTTGTCGAAGCCATTATTGAAGAGTCCGAAATAAAAGAGCTGGACGAACTTCTTAAGTATGTCTTGACTTATTGGCACCAATACTCCTATAAAAATCAAGAAGATTTACAATTGGTATCTTTATTACTGGAAAAAGGCGCGGATCCTAACGGAGTGGATGATGATGGAACGCCTTTACTTTTTATTGCGAGGACAGCCGATATGTTAAAAGTGCTGGCTGAAGATGAGAGGGCCGATTTAAATGTTATATCCCCTCATGGAAGCACATTACTACTATCAGCTATCGGATCCTATAATAGTGAAAAAGTGGATTACTTGCTGCAAAGAGGCGCTGATCCCAATGATGAAGGTATTCCCAACGACCAAGAGAAGTGGTCGCCTCTTCATCTTGCTGTTGCCTTTTCAGATCGTGTAGAGTGGGTGATGCCGATTGTGGAAAGTTTATTGAATCATAAAGATATTGACTTGACCAAAGTAGATGAGGAAAACCGGACTCCCTATGAATTAGCTGTCGAATTAGAAAAATACGAGGCTATGGAACTGTTTGAAAAGAAAGGGTTAGGTAATCCTGCGGAATAAATAAAAAGAACTTTCTTGCGGGGCTTTTTCTTGTCACTTGTGGTGAATAATCGGACAGATAGGGTTTGCTCCCAAAGCATTGGGCCCCAGGAGCAGCTATATGAACGATGGTCGGCACTGTTCGATCGCCTCCCTCCCCCACTAATTGAAAATCTGCTGGGGAAGGGAGAAAACAAAGGGATCGCCAGGACATACATGCATTTACATTACCGTTACTGCGTTATTCCTGAACGATAATGGGTGAGTAACCTGCCGCTCTGGCCTGTTGAGCCAAAGCTTCCGCATTCGCACGGACGGAGAATGCGCCTAGCTGTACTTTGTACAGTCCCCCCGTAAACGCGATATAAGGGGAAAAGCCTTTGGAGCGTGCATCTGCAGCCATTGCTTCCGCATTGGCGCGAATGCTGAAAGCGCCAATTTGAACTTTATAGAGAGTCGTGCCTCCGGATTTTGGCGGTAAGTTAAAGGCTCTTGCTACGCCTACCGCATGACCGCGCGCCAATGCTTCAATGAAAGATGGGGTTTTGAGTTTGTTTGCGTCGGCCGCCCGGTCTATAAACCCGTTTTCCGTCAGCACCGCGGGCATATTGGATTCCCGTAAAACATGAAAGTTCGCTGTTTTTTTGCCGCGATCTGTAAAATCAACACGATTTATAATTTGATCATGCACATGATTGCGGTAAGTTGTGGTCGGTGCGCCGACTCCGGGATAAATGAAGCTCTCAAAACCGGTCCCGCCACCCGCATTGATGTGAATGGATAGAAAATAATCTGCTCCCCAGGAATTAGCTGCATTGGTTCTTTGCCCCAAGCTAACCGTCTGATCTCCAGTTCGGCTCATCCGAACCGTTACATTGTCGTATTCGTTGAGCAGAATATCGCGAACTCTCAATGCGATTTGTAAATTCACATTTTTCTCCTGCAGACCATTGCCTACCGCACCGGGATCTGTTCCTCCGTGACCAGGATCGATAAAAATTTTAGCCATGATCATCACCTCCATGCTTTAATTTATGCCTTGCCGATATCAATGGCTTGTACTCCTGTAACAGAAGAGCATAAGATGGTCGGGTTTCCCTGATTAAGCATGGTCAAAGCCCCCTTTTCTATAGTGAAAAGAGGGCTCCTTTGAAATTGAATTAAATAAATTCGGATTTATATTGTGGCTGTTGCAATAAATCCCGATTTTCCTTTTTTCATTAGCATTCGACAATCCAGCTATAAATTGAAACCTTTGCCCTCCGGCTTGGTTGGATTGCTTATGATGCCAAGCGTGGCCAGGACGACTAAAACAGCATCGGCCAACAGCACGATCCCGGTCGACCAATCGTCGGTTATTGTATAGTCAAACAACACCTTGGCCCCGATTTGAACGGCCAATAACAACTGGGAGATCAAGGCCATCCAAAATCCGTAATTGCGCAGCCGTTTCTTTTTCCCATACCCTTCTATTGTCGCGCCCTCCTTTTATCAGCAAAAGACTTCCTTATCGTTTTTGTCATGCTTTTGGGTTTGCTTTTCGGTTTGCTTTTGGGTTTGCTTTTGGGTTTGCTTTTCGGTTTGCTTTTGGGTTTGCTTTTTCACGTTGCTATCCTGTCTCTACAATCTTCCTTCGTACCCCATTCTTAATAACGATTAATTCGGAAATACAAAATCTTATCAAAAACGATATACTCTTTGCGATCCAGGAACGGCCCCCGATTTTCATGTCTTTCGATTACATAAGCAGCCGGCCCCCGTCCTTCCGAGCGGTTCTCGTACCATTTGGTGAAGGCCTCGAGCTCCCAATTCCACAGGTCAAACTCGCGCTCTAACCCGTTGTCCATCGTAATGAGCAAAATTCCACGCTCCATGGATCGGGCCTCCGGAGTAGCCCATGCAACGCGCGAAGGCGGACTTTCCCCATTGTGCTTGTCTACTGCTGTAACGGTATAAAAATAGGTTTGGCCGTTATAGACATCGAAGTCGGAATAATGGGTGTATACACTAGAGGTCACGGTTACAAACGGACCTTCCGGAGAAGTTGATTTTTTAACGTTGTAGTAGACAGCTTCGCTTACATCTGGCCAATGAAGGTAGACTTCATTGTCTTCGCCATATGCCCACAAGTAAGACGGTGCATCTGGCCACGGTACAGGCGCACCTCCATAAATGTTCAATTCCTGAATGTTGACCCCATCTTCTTGACCGCTGTAGCTAAATGAAATATAGCGGACATTTCTTACTTCTTCGTTCGTGTACTTGATGGTTCCGTCTGGAGCACCGTTGTATAAATAAGTAACATCCGTAACGGTCATCAGTTGGCGGCCGGAGCTGTAATAATATACGTCAACCGGTTGCGAAGCTTGTACTTTCAGAGCTGTCGCTGACACTTCTTTTCCAAGATCGATCGTCAAATATTGGTTTTTCGGTAAGGTGTAGCTGGTGTCTGGATTATGGTCTGTTACCGTAGTTACCGAATTTCCCTCGCCAAAAGGCGTTGTACTGTGAGTCAATGGTTTGTAGCTTAAATAGCCTAGCGGATCACCATCCGGACATGCCGCGGAAGCGAATGGCATAGCCAGGGTCAGGCCGAGCGCCAGCATAAGAATGACAGCCATAGCGCGTAACCCTCTCTTTTTAGTTAACATCATTGTTTCTTCCTCTCCTTTGTAAAAAAAGTATTTATTTTCATAGATGAGGCCTGCGTCCGGCAATGAATTACGACTCGTGAAACAAACCTCAGCCAGCTCCGGTGCCCCAAGCTATAAAAACCAACAAATTATAAAAAACCAAAGATATTGCTGCATCGGGATCTACAACCTGTTCTTTCGTTCGCTGCCGTTATTGACGCTGGTTTGGCTGCCGCTGCTGAGCTTCTGGTTGATGTCTTCCACATCCTCCGACAGCTTCTGAACGGCAAGCGCCAATTGCTGGTTGTTACGCTGGGCTTGTTCCAGAGCTTGAATCAACTGTCGTTCCCGCTCTTCCCCCTTTTGCTCGCGCTTGTCCTGCGTTTTGATAACATAGAACAGCAGGCTGACAAACAAAATGGCAAAAAACCCTTGGGTGGCGGCAGCATTAAACACCTGTGTCTCCATCCCTTGGTTCGCCCCTTTCGGTATATAAAAAAGCCCCGCCTATTCGGCAGAGCTTTCATATGATTGACCTGTGATTTTCTCGTAGTCTTCAATTGTGATCGCGCCTGTTCTTACTCCATCTTTCACCTGATCAATAGTCCATAGTTGCTTGTCGTAAAATCGCTTAATCCGCTGTGCCCATACCGACATTTATATCGCCTCCTAACTCTGCCATCAGGATTTTTTGCCAAATCGCAGTTTACTGAACATGCCTTCGCTCTTTCTCTTTTTCCACATTATCTCGTACCACAGATCCGCATTCTCGGCCTCGAGCTGTGTGATTCTCTCCTCCGCCGAAGGAGGTGCGGGTGGAAGCTTGGCCGCTTCCTCATCCAGTTCTTCTTGCGTTTTCTCGCGGATAGTGCCATTGTCGAGCTTGTATTTCCATGTCTCCGCAACGTAAGCACGCCACTCTTCCTCGGTAATAGGAATAGCTGTCTTTGGTATAGCGTCACCGTGAATCTCATCCACATAAAACCCGGACATGTTTCCTTTATCATCGAAATCTGCGTAGTATTGCACTTTATCCCCCTCCTAAAGGCCAATAGCAAACCACAGGATCTGCCTTGATACTGGGTCATTGTGTATAAGGTAAAATTGGGTCGCAGTTCCAGCAGCAATGGATGCAGTTGAGGGTGTGTCGCTATCAACTGTTGCAGATATCATTTGGGGAGATGACGAAAAGGCAATAGGGAAAGTTACACTAGTTCGTACGTGAGGACTTACTGCAGTCCTAGCCCCCCACTGTAAAATCAGCCCATTTGCCAATCTCTGATACCCTCCCGAAGATGCAGACCCTCTTGTATTATTTCCTGCGTGCCAGACTACTCTGCCATTGAAATTAAAGTTACTCCCATCATGTTTCATATTAAGGATGGGTCCGGTATAAGCAAGGTTATCGTCAAGTGCTTGTAGGCGCAACTCGTCCCCAGCAACGTCCCAGCGGTAGTTTCTTTTGTTTGGCGTGTCTGCCGTCGTGCCCAAAAAGTGCAAAGGAAAATTGCCCCTAGCATAAATATTTTGTTCAAATGTCTGAGAGTTGGAGAAGGTATTCATTGCTCCAGTTCTTGCATAGCGATCATCGGCAGTATTTCGGTTAAGCGCATGGGTGCCTGACGTAGCATTTCCAATCGATAGATTCCCACTAATGGTACCACCGGAAGAAGTAACGACTTCATTAAAGTCCGACCACCCCGTATCACTCCTCCAGTGTCGTATCCAAGATCGGGCAGTACCGCTTCCCGCATTGTAAACCATCTGCGATAACCGTGAATTGTCTATTTTAAAATTCAAAGCATTTATTAAACTAACCGGATAACCATCTTCAATTCCCGTCCCAGATCCGCTAGGTACTGCAAATGTAGTTACGCCTATAGGGTGCTCATTCCCACTTACTGTAGCCGCTCGGTAAGGAATTTCTGTAATTTGCTGACTGGTTACGTTATGTGGGTTACTCGTATTATTGGAATGGCTATTTAAACTAGCCTGTACGGCATCGGCTTTGGCTTGTGCGCCTGCAGGAGTCTCTTTGGCATTCCAATCAGCCCGTTCCGCAGCTGTGATGTGAATTGTATTATTGTCGGCATGAGCAGTTAGTTGAGAAAGATTGATAGCGTCTTGGCCGTCACTGCCGTTAGCAATCTTTAATCTACCGTTGCTGTCCCGCAAGGCAATCCGATCTGCGGAAGCTTCGGATGTGGCACCATGAACAATTGTAGAGTTGCGGTGCCAATTCAGTTCTCCTTGTACCGAATCAGCCTTCTCTTGTGCACCTGCGGGCGTCTCTTTAGCATTCCACTCGTCTCTCTCAGCTTGGGTAATGTGCCTCTCATTATCCGAAAGATGATCTATAACAGCTTGTTCCACGCTATCAGTCTGTTCTGATACCTCTTGAAGGCCTCGTTCGATCCGGTTCATATCCTGCTCGGTGACGATATCATCGTAACTCCAATCTGTTTTACCTTGATAAGCCATAGTTAACCTCCCCCCATTTTTGTTTGCAAAAGACGCTTATGAAAATAGTTTAATGAAGTGATTAAGCATTATAAAAAGCTCCGGCTTTTTGGCGGAGCTTTCCTACGCCTATCGCTGACCGTTGGTCGATTATCCTTTCGTCACCTTCCTCAGCGTCCTATGGCTATATAACGAATATGCCTTCCTATAGTGCTATTATTGTTATGGTTGACAGTAAATCCCGTTCTTCCTAAACCAGTTATGCCTATGGGTTCAACGTCAGCCTGATTTAAAGTTGCAGCAACCTGATACACGCTGGACGGAAATGATATGGGAAAAGTTATAGTTGCACCTCTGGTAGCAACGACATCACCCCATTGGATAATCAGTCCACTTGCTAGCCGCTGATATCCTGTTGTGGATAAGCTTGCAGTGTTATTGCCATTGTGCCAGAGCTCATTACCATTTAACGTAGCGCCAGAACTTGTTAGGTGGAATCTAGATTCAATGTTTAACCCATCTGCAGAGTATTTTCTAATTTGTACGGAACCGGCTTCTGCATTGATTAAGCCGCGTCGTACTCCTTCATGATATAGATCTATTTCTGGATTCGTGTTACCCGTTGCATTTGCTCTAATACCTGCCCAGGAACCATTCGCAAGAACTTTTGCTCCTGAAAATCCTGCTTTGGAATTAGGATCAAAATTACCCGCGTGCCAAACCTCTCCACCTCGATACCTAAAATCATTTGGACCGCTGCCTGGCCGTATTTGAAGAGCAGTTGTCCCGGCGGTGTGATCATAAATATTCCAGGTATCATTAGCTGTAGAAACCCCGATAGAATATAAAGATGTCCCGTTAGAGCTCTGATGTACAACTCCATTGAGCGCGGTATTACTATCGTTCCTATCCCGAAAAAATAAGAGGGGTCGACTTTTATCAATGGTCAAGTTTCCTGCCATTACATCCCCGGCAATATTCACCTTACCGCTAGGATTAAAACTTGAAGCTGTCCAAACCTCCGACCAGTTATTCCAACTTGTCCCATCGTAACCTCTTACAAACATTCTGTTGCTTGAATAGTTAATATATATTTGAGAAGGTCGATGATCTCTTGCAATGTGGATGACAGCACCATTGGCATTTATACCTGGAGGTGTGTTGGCAGTTGATCCTGTTGTAGTATAAAAGCCTGTACCAGAGGTAATGGGTATGTTGTTTAAATCACTAATAACAGGAGCACTGCTCCCCAATCCATAACTTTTAGCCCAATTTATTGCATTTTGTTGAGCCGCGTTCCATGAAGTACGTTCATCGGCAGTAATGTGCCTAGTGCTATCTGAAATGTGATCTGCGACATCCTGGCCAGTACTGCTTATTTGTTCTGAAACTTCTTGTATCCCTTGCTCTATGCGGTTAAGGTCGTCTTCCGTAACGATATCATTGTATTGCCAATCAGTTCTTCCCTGGTAAGTCATGGTTAACTCCCTTTCCACGATAAGAATCAAAGTCCATAAGTGTAGTGGATGACATTGAAATGTCGAATGAAGTTGGGGTTGTGATTGCCTAGTACCTAACTCCCGTAATCTGTTTATACTGCCTTTTCGTTATTTTTCCTGCATCTACAAATACGGCTACATCTGCTTCCTTGTAGCGACCTTCAGTGTAATGTCGTTTGATGATAGCAAACCAGTCCATTTAGATCACCCCCTCGGTCACAAGTAATATTAATAGTTGAGCCTGTTCGCGCTCTGCTTGCTCGAGGCGTGCTTGTGTGGTTGCCAGCCTCATAGCAAGAAAAGAGTTATCCTCTTCTAATTGCTGTACCGGTGTTTTCGTCGTCGTTGGTGCTCCGGCAAGCCGCCATCCATGCTCAACATCGTAGATAACCGCATGCTCTTCGAAATATGCACCATCCGGAAGCAGATTGGTGGCATGCTCTTCATAGATTGGATGCTGCTGCGTCACTTCTGGTTCGATAATGTTTCCTTCCTCATCTGTGACAGCCTTGCTAATGACTATTGTTTTTGTACCAACTTCAACCAATTGGAGCCCTTCATCCCATTCGCCAATATTAATCAGTTGACCATCTTTATCAAATACGCATGTTTTAAGCATTTTGAGCCCTCCTATGCCACGGCGTGCCAGCCAGTATTGCCGGTTCCTGAACGCTTCACGTAAAGTGTTGTACCTGTGCCGCCAGTTATGCGTATATAAAACGAGCCGATTCTTGCCGAAGTCGCCCCTTCTGGAGCACCGCTTCCCCAAAAAAACGATATATTTCCATTACCGAAACGAATAACTGTCCCATCATGATTGACCTCCATTAACTCCCGTAGCCATAACTCGTTTTCATTCAATGCCTGCAAGCGAAAAAGGTCGCCGATAACATCAAAGCGAAAGTTCCTTTTACCGGGCGTGTCATAATCTGTACCTTTAAATACTAGTGGGATATCCGCAGCTAGCTTAAGTGTCCCATTCATCGTACCGCCGGTACTATTAATTAACTCGGCCCATGGTGTCCAATTCCCGCTATTAAGCTTCCTTACAAAAATCCGGATTGATAATGTATCTGTCCGGTAAACCGTTTGGTAGACTTCCGAAGAAGACCTTCTATCGACGCGACATAGCCCCCAAGGAACCTCGACAGGGGCGTTTAAAGTTGTTCCAACATTAACTTGCAACCATCCATTATCCAGTTCATTGTTAAGATTGGTCGATAATCTAGGGGTTGCCCCTTGTCCGATCCCGAGCGAGTTAAGACCCATCATAAAATTCAAAATCTGTGTCACGTCTTGTGTGACCCAATTAATAACATCTTTATTCCCCCGGACCAGATCATCCACAGTACCTCGTAAATTTGATGCATACTCTGTGTCCAGAAAAGCTGGTACAATGCCTAGCTTGTAGGTGTCTAGAGCTAAATAAGTGACGTGGTAAACTGCTGAGGGATCAAAATTAGATGGATTCAAGTCTGCAGCACCTATACCATAGAAAGCATCAACAGCACCGCGCTGTACTAATCTCCAGAGGTTATCTTTCCTTGAATTTCGATAAACCAGTTGTATTCTCAATGCCCTATTGACTAATTTCGAAGAATGATCAGCCCCTCCATTTATTGTTACATTTGTTGTGCCTTGCCTTGGATTGGCTTTCTCCATGACCACGATACCAGTTCCTACTTCAATTTGATTCGCTCCTTTGTAGAGCATTAAGCTGCCTTCGTGCTCAAGTGGTTCATCCACGGGTTCGGCCAGTTGATATAGAAGGAGATAGTGATTCCATTCGGAATAACTTGATGTTGGAACATTGCTGACGCTAGATTCGTTGGGATAATTGATTTTATACCATTGCTTTAGTCCACTCGTATATGGGGTAGCTCGATTACCTTGCTGATACATTCTCCAACCGTTGAAAAACGCTCGTATTTCCCCAACATAAGGAGTATAATCGTCTCCCCAACCGCTCAACTCATTTGGAATAGAGATATACAAACGAGACTGCCAAATTTGATGATTAGTTACAGTGCCCCAGCCTGCGGAATCACTAGAGTTATATGGAATTGCTCTTCCATCAAAATCAACTAAACGGGTTTTATTAATCATTGTACTGCCCGAAGATGTGTCCCAATCAGAAGCGACATTGGTTATAGCAATTACTTTATACCCCTCGAATTGTCGAGATAAGTACATCTCCACGTCATCATTAATTTCTAAACGCCTAAACCGTCTCACAACCCTCGGCTTACCTTCATTATCCATGTACATCTGATCCGCAACTGTCCCCTCCATATTGGAAGCCAGCTGGCAGGTGGGCAGATACAGATACGACTCCCTGCCATCCTCGGAACGGTTAGTGATGTAGACTGCATTTACATTTTGCAGCGAATCGACATACGGGTAAGCGGCTGCTATCTCCTCAGGCGACATCTGGTCAATCGCCTCAAATTCTTCCGCTGTAACTTCATAGAGACGAATTTCATCCGCAAATACATAATTACCAGGGTTTCTAGGTGTTATATTAACTGCTACCCGACTCTGTTCATTCTCCAGACCTGTTATTTTAGTGTAAGCCAGTTCAAAACGGTCTGTCCGGGTAACGACATTACTGCGAGTTTGTCCGTAAAACCCCGATATGGATAGAGTTGTATCTACTGCATTTCCGTTTTTCAACATACCTAATAAAATATAAAACTTAGTCTGCTCCAAATTTACCCTCGTTACCAAATAGGAGCTTCCGCCGCCTGAGGAGGCAGCTATCGTCTTCAACCCTCGAGTACCAATGGTAAAATTGTCCTCATCAAGTTCATTCGTAACTTGATACCTGCCCCAGCGGCTCAAATCCTCACAGTTCCCATCCCTCCCCAGCAAATTAACCAGGGTCCTCCCCTTAATCCCTGTTACTTTCAAGGGAGTGTCCCTCTCACTGGTTACGTTCTGAATTCCGGGAACCAGGGCCAACGAATGGGCTTCTTTCTTAACCAACTCGTCGCTAAGCTCCTCAATCCCCTGCTCAATCCGGTTCATATCCTGCTCGGTGACCAGGTCGTCATAGTTCCAGTCGGTTTTTCCTTGGTAAGCCATACCGGATTAAACCTCCTTCACTTCAATGTATTGCAGAAGAACGGTATCGGCCGTAATCGGTATAGAGACTAAGTTACGGCTGATAACCTCATTATTGCTCGTTTGCAGTTCAATCTTTTCAATATGAGTTACAGAGTTCTCCGGCACCATGTACTTGAGAAATACGGTCTTGTCCTCCATATCCTTATTTTCGAATTGAGTGATTTCATAGATGTCATTAAGCACCACTTTATGGATCTTGCCTTCGGTATATTGTGCTATATCATTCAGATAGCTGGTAACTATCATTTAACGATGACCTCCGATCCTTCGCTGGCAAAAGGCACTACCCCGAGTCTCCATCCCGTTGACAACCGGGTTTCCCTGGTAAGAGGCAGGTAAGAAATCTTCTCTTGCAAGCCGATTTGATCTTTAATTGCCGTTTCCTGCTGATAAACAATATTGGCTGGTACAACCGTCTTGACGGTGTACTCCACTTCGCGAAAAAGATTCGCATCCTCTACACTGGTCGTCAGAGTCAAAATAAAATTCTCTACATCGACTCGAACTGATGCCCGGCCCGGCTCCAGCAAGAAATCCAACCGGTCCTGCAAATACCGCAACGTAAATGGCGGTCTAGTTGAATAACGATTAATCAAGCGAAGCCGGCGCAATTGCAAATCCTCGTTAACTGGGTCGGCGCGAATGCCTAATTGCAGTTCCCGGCGGCGAATGGCGCGTTCACTTGCGGTTTCGACAAACTGATCGTCCAGCAAGCGTTGAAGCGCCCGCTCCAATTCGGCGGTCTCCCTATCCTCTACCTCGGCCAGCTGCTTCATTTCGCGAATTTGGCTGTACCATTCTGGCAAATAGGACAGAATCGGATCACTCATTAAGCTTCACCATCCTCAACAAGCAATGTCACAGCCCCAAGTACAGGAATTTCATCAGTACCAAGCTGAACATTCCCTTGTCCTCCGTTCAACTTCGTATCGGCAACATCTTCAATCCCGTTAATGGACAGGATCCTGGCTTCGATATGACTCGTCCGTACCGTAAGGTAAGGCTCGTCCTTCCAGCTCTTACGCAGCGACAATAAATATTCGTCAACCGCTTCTTCCAGTTCCTCACGGATTTGTTCAACACTCGTATCCATGGACAGAGTAAGCTTAGTTTCCAGTGAAATATCTATACTCTCGGTGCCTGTAACCGTCACTTTGTGTCCTATTGGAGCAAGACCCAAACCTTCTCCGTTGTTTACCTCCGGATCTACCTTGGTTTGAATCTCATCGACCAGCTCCGGCGAAGGAGAAGAAAAGTCACTGCCAATGATCGTGCACTTCACCGTACCTCCGCCGTTCCAAACCGGATATACCTTTACACCACCAACTCCGGAGAACCCGCTTAGTTTTTGCTTATAATCAGACACATTTCCTCCAAAAGGCTGTTCATTAACAACCTCATAAAAACGCTGGCGAAGCGCTTCGTCTGATTCCTCATCCACACCGGCCGCATAAATATCGCCAAGCTGAGCTATAGCCAAGCCTTCCACATGGTCAACCGGGAGCAGCGTGCCATAATGGGCATTCCCTTCCGCACCGGGCAGCTCCGCCTCCAGAATGTATTGTCCAGGTGCACGAGCTTCAACGACTCTGTAATATACACCATTAATAGAAAAACGGTTTCCCAATGGTACCGAAACAGGCTGTCCTTGGGCATTAGTAAACGAACCCCAGCGTTTCGCCTTTGTCGCCGGAAAGCGTACGACCCCGAACTCTTTCGTTCGTCGCCCTAAATATTCACCGCTGGCTGTATCTGCAAAGGAAAGTGTATATTGATTATCCAAGTCTATATAAAATTGGGCTAATTCTGCTGCAGCTGGAGCCAGTGCATCATAAATAATACTGCCTTCTCTTTTGTCCAGATCATCGGGAACCCGTCTCAGCATCCTCTGCAAAATAGCTTCATAGGTTTGCTGTTCATACATCCTGCCCCACCTCCTGACTCACCTCAAACGTTCCGTAGCTGGACTGTACGGTGCATTGAACCGTTATTCCATCTAAAGAAAAGCTCCAGTCGAAATCGGTGACATTTTCTATTCGATCATCTTGCAGTAGAGCTTCTTTAATCCGCCGGGCCATTTCAGATTGAACATACAAACGATCCCCGCCAATCAAGCTTTTAAGCTCACTTCCGTAATTAAAGCTGTAGATTAAATACTCGTATCTTTCCGTCCGCAAAATTTTAGCGACTGCCTGTTTAACAGCCTCCAAGCCGTCCACTTTGCCGGAAATCCTTCTTTGATCGGGTAAAATCCGGTAAGTACGGCTTGGCTTTTGCCGCGGTCTTGTATTTTCTATTTCGCCAAGTCTGGCGCCTTGAGGTATCATTGGCTCACCACCCTGCCAAGAGCGATGAAGCTTTGTCCTCCTTGCATACGCAAGAGAATCAGCTTGTCGCCCTGTTCAATTCCCCGGCGGACGAGCCATTCCCGTCCGTCCAGGTTTAATTTGTATTCAGTCAAATGCTCAGGGATAATTAAAAAATCCTTTGGCAGCAAGGTGCGCTGATCCACCCTGACTTCCAAAGGATTCGTTCGTTGAACCGTTCCGTACACGACGGCTACGGGACTTCCGGCTTCCACTGCTCCGACACCGGCTTTTTTAATAATTTCAATCATTTTCATTCGATCACCTTCAAATTTAGACTCATCGTATGATCAGCCCCCTGAAGCTGATGGGTGCAGTCCTCAACCAGGAAATGGGTACGGATATCCAAGTCTTCAATAATAACCGGAAGCATACAGCCTGCTCTTACACGCAGGTCGCCTAGCGCATCCAGCTTCAGTGTTTTCGTTTCACGGTTTCTTAAGCGAATGAGACGATCCAGCAAATTTTTAATCTGCGCTTCATTAAAGTTGTCATCCGCCTTCTCAAACAACTGCAGACGTCCCCAGCGGGCAATATTAGCACTATCCTGGGCAATATAGACATCCCTACTGTTGGTCTGCTTGTTATCCTGCACGACCTTGACACGGTTGTACGTGTCCGAATCAATCGAAGTGGAATAGCTGTAATCATAGAGCAGGCTTTGCGGCCCCAGCACCAAATCAATGCTCCAATTGTTAATATTCCGCAGCCTAAGCGAGCCATAATCATCGTAGAACACGTACAACCCAAGATTTGCCACAAGCGTTAAATCCAGAGCCTTGTAGATGATATCCAAGAGCTTTTTATTATCTTCAAGCATAGTTGGAATAACGTGGCCGGTGTCTTCCAGCACCCCTGTCTTTAACTGACAATCCTCGGCAATGCGTTGAATGACCTGAGTAGCGGTGACGTTAGTAAACAAATAAGTGTCGTTGTTCATCAAATAACGGATTTGATCATACGCTTTGACCTTAACTTCTTCGTCCCTGCCCCGATCTATGGAAAATATATATCCATAGAACAAATCGACCCCGTTTTTCCGCAGTCGAATAACATCCCCATTGCCAAAAGTAAACTCCCGGCTTTGGTAGAGAGCTCCCGTTAGAAAAGTGACATCTAATGAGGCGGGCGATCCGATACGGGTCGTTTTCCAGGTAGCCCCGCTCACCAAAGAGCTGATATCCCATACGTTGCCGTTGCGGTTATCCAGCTTGATTTCATAGCTCATCCGGCAACCCCCTAAGGCAGCTTAAGAACCATTCCGATCGGCAGCTTATTAAGCTGATGACCAGCGATTCCGTTTAGCTGTTGAATTTCTTTATAGCGGGAGCCATCCCCGAGACATTTTTGCGCTACTCTCCATAAGCCTTCTCCCGGTTTCAGAGCGTATGTTTTCGGCTGTTCCCTCTCAACCGGACGTGGAGGCTCTTCAGCCTCCAGCTGCTGCGAACTTTCATCTACGTACAGCTTTTTAGCTGAATAAAATACATATTCCTTCAAGGAAAGCTTGTACTGGATGTCGCCAGGCGTACCGGCAACTTCTTTCCAGGTAAAATCCTCAATGCTCATCGCCAAATTAATCTCGTTATATTCCCGTATATCCTGCCGAATCGGGTTATATGCATTGTAGACAAACCGAATGGGCCTCATCTTGTCCATCCACTTGAGAATTTTTTGCACATATTCCATCGGTCGAAGCAGTTCACTACTGACTACCAAATGCGTATCGGTAACAGCAGGGAAGAAGCTTTCTATGGAGATTTGTTTTAGCTCCGGCTCTTTAATAACATTCACTTCCCCGAGTCCCAGCACAGAGTAGGACTTGCTGCTGCCTCCCCGGGATACTTCGATTGACGGGGGATTAACCGGAAGCTGGAAAATCTCTTCCTCATTGTTATAGCTCAGCCATATGGCCGCAGATGTCGCAGACATTAGGCATACACCCCCTCAGCTACAGATACGAATTCCTCTTCCAGCTTCTGCTCGATGCGGGTAATAATCTTGTCGACATCATAGCCGCTGTTAATATCGCCTGTCGTCATTTGCACCGTTGGTGTCAAGGTGACGAAATTTTGAATGCTCTGGATCTCCGCCAGCTCCCTCATCAGCTTCAGATCCTCGCTAGCGACATCGACAGTGTCATTGATTTTGCCTACTTCTCCGACTTTACCGATATCTGGTGTAGTGGTTTTAGGAATAGGCGTATTAGGATGCTGTTGATCCCATAGATCTAAGGCTCCAGAATCACCTTGATCTACAATTTCATCCATACTAAATTTATTTTTAAGATCATCCATAGAGAAGTCTTCAATAAAATCTTGACCGGCTTCTTTGAAACCGCTAAAATCAGCTCTGAATTCGATTTCACTTATAGCGTTGTGTTCTATTCCTAATAAGCCAGCAAAGAAACCGCTGAGATCATTAATCCCGCGAATAAATCCATTAATCAAATCAATGATAAAGTTGATGGCTGTTTCTGCAGTATCGACGATGAAACCAAAAACATTACTGAATGTCTGTTTTAAACCATGCACTCTGGATTGCAACACGATAAAAACGCCGATTGCCAAGGCTACGAGACCAACAATAATACCTAGCGGACTAGCTATCATAGTTAAATTTAGTGCCTTCATTACTGTTACCACGCTTGCAATTACCATTCGACTAATTTGGGAAATCGCGTTAAATAGTTTGGTTACAGTGACATAGAACAAAAGCATGGAGCCCAGAACAGCTATGATGGGAATCATACCCATAAAAATTTCAGCCACTTTTGCTATACCCGCCTTAACCAGTTCCAAAGCAGGAGGAACGAAAGAAGCCAACCAGGTAATAAATGAAGCAAACATTTCAAACCCTACAGCTAAAGCATTGAAAAATGGATCTAATTGACCACTTTCAAACATCGTTATCAGCATATCCAATAAAGGACTGAATGCTTCCAATGCCGTTTGGCCAATGACCGCCAGTTGATTTTGAAAGATATTTAAAAGAGTCGTCCACTGATTTGCTGGACTGTCCATCATCGTTTCAAAAGCTTCCCGCCCCATCCCAGCAGACTCCAGTAATTTATCAAACTGCTGAATAAATCCATCAATATCTTTAGTTTCGGCAAGATCTTTAAGTTTAAATTTTTCAATGTCTTTTTCTGGTATTTTAAATTGTTTTGCTAGAGAGCTCACATCTCCTTTGAGAGCATTATTAATGGCAGAAGCAGCATCTTCAAATTTTCCCGAAGGATCCATAACGTTCATTTGAGCAGCTAAGCGATTAAGCTCACTTAATTGTCCTGAATTTTTGGTTATCCCCATATTGCCAAGTGCTCCCGTGAGATACTTATTTACATCAACTCCAGCATGCAACGCTTCTTTTCTATATTTTTCAAACATCGCTGTCCCAACAGATTCGCTTCCTGTTCTGGCAACAAACATATCTTTTAGTTTTGTCTGTTCTCCTGCAGCTTTTAGGGAAGGACCAAGGAAACCCGCTATTTTTTTTCCTAATGAATAAATTGAGGTTAGTTCATCCTTAATCCCTTTGAAGATCCCTTTTCCAGGCTTTTGAAATGTTTGAGTTACGAAATTCCGAAAAGCTGTACCTGCATTTCTAATAGAAGTGATAAATAGAGTCTGTGCGTTATTCAAAGAATTAATAATAGAATTGATCCGAGACATCAGTGAAATTGAAGTTGTCAAATTTTTAATCCAATTTCCTTTTATAAATTGACTATTTCTCACTGCTTGATCTATTTGTTTTAATTTATCATGACCTTTATCAAGATAAATGTTCATTCTAATTACGCCACGAATTAAGGTCTCATTAATTTTACTTGGAACCCTGCTCAAGGTCTTAAACCCTTCAAACATAGCTAATGAATCATTAAGGTTCAATTTCGTTCACCCCCTTCAGGGTTTGTCTACTTTTTCTTGCGTATCCTTTTCTTTTCCTCGGCTACGCGTATATCGATCATGGCGAAGATCGCGGCCTTCTCGTACCGCGACATCTTCGCCAGATCATGGGGAAGGATGGATAGCTCGTGGAGGGCATAGTAAGCGTAATTCGCTTCCCCATCCCCTCCTTCGATTAGTTTTTTACTTCGTCAATCAGCTCACCCATATCCTTATCGAAGCCGTTGATTTCCTGAACCTTCTGGATCAGGGTCGCATATTCGCCCGGAAGGAGCATTTTTCTAAGCAGCTTTTCCGCTCCGAGGACTCCATACGATTTTTGCAGGGCTTCATCCTTCAGGTTAGGAAAGACTACGCTGGATACAGCAAGCTTGGCCACATAATCATCAGAGCTGATTTCCGAAGTATAAGCGCCGCCCTTGCCTTTGACCTTGCGCGTAGCCGCTTTGCGGCACTCTTCATTTTCTTCCTCCGTCATGCTTCGGAGCTTCCATGAAATCGGCTGGCCGTTAGCATCCTTAAACCGGGAAGATACGATGACTTCTTCATGCAGGTCCGCTAATGCATTTTGTGCAAAAAAGGCACTTAATTGACTCATTTATTTTGTTCCCCTTTCTTAATTAGCCTAAAGTAGGTGCGTTAAAGCTTCGCGAAATTTCAATATTTTCAAAAGTGAATTCGACTTCCTCTTCCAACGCCTCCGACTCGGTATCGAGGCTGGCCATGACGACACTGTTCAAGTTGACGTCTTTTAAGACGACTTCCTGGGTGCCGATGCTTGAAGCCGGATCTTGATTAATAATCTTGATGTCGAAGTACGTATCAACGCCGTTTCTCATATACTCATACATCATCTGGCGGAAGCGGGACGTCACATAATAAATCGTCATGCTCCCGGTACCGCTCCAGCCAATCGCTTTGTGCTGCGTGCCACGTCTTCCCAGCGTTTTAATTTCTGCCTTTTCCTTTTCCACAGTCGCTTCCAGCGTTTTAATGTAGAACATTTCCTCAATGTTGCCATTAATCGTAGCGTAGGCTCTACCTTCCTGACCGGAAATGGTATCTCTCGCTCTCAAAAATGCCATTCTAGTTCACCTTCACTTTCATATAAATTTTTTCAATGGCATCCACCGGTTGGACGCGGGCTTCCACGTAAATGCTGTCTGACTCCTCACCAGGCTCAACCATAATATCCTCCTGCGGATCGAAGTTTTGGATCGCGTTCAAGTTCTGATAAAGCTCCAGGTCATTGACGCATTCCGAGCGGAACAGACCGCGGCCGTCAGCGTTGTTGTCCACCTTGCCGATATAATATAGTTCAAATTTGCGTTTGAAATCGTTAGCCAGCCCGTCCAATACGCGGATGACGCGGTTTTTGGAGAAGGCTTTGCCTTTTTGCGGCGTAAAGCTGACCAATGTATTGATGTCCTGCTCAACAACCGCTCGGCCATTGGTGTGAACAAAAACCAGCTCTCCCGAACGCAAAGCTTCTTCGATTTGCGAGGAAGTATAGCGAATGCTTGCGTCTACGGCATCATCATACGCTTGATAGGTAAGGGATTGATTCACTTCAGCAGCAGCTGTAGCAGCAGCTACCCAAGCGGTTGCTTGAGCCGCATCAAGGCTCGTCCCATCAGAGAGCACAACACCATTCTTCACACTGATGATGCCTTCATAGTCGGCAATCGGATGATTTGCGAGAACGGCTTGAATCTTCTTGCCCTCCAGCTCTCTCAATCGTCTGACAAACGTTACGCAGACCGATTTCAGGTCAGCTTGCTCACTAGGCAGTGCAAGGGTATGAAAGTCTTCTGCCCCTACAGCTTCTAAATAATCCATATAATCCTGGTTAGTGGCGGTTCCATCTTCTCCTCCGCTCAACCGTATGCCGGCTGCCGGCTCCAATGCACCTTCGCCACTAAAATCTACCCAGGCATTAGACTGCAATTCCGAAGTATCGCTCACCACTTGCGTATCCACTTCTGCCCCGGACAAGTACGTAACCACTTCCGTCATTGCGGGTTCATCCACATGAGCCCTTACCGCGACGCTGATGTCATTTCCACGGCTGCCGCTGTTCTTTGCAATAACCGTAATGCCTTCTCCCAATGTCGCTCTTGCTTTCTCGCCAGAGTTCACCCGGTAAAGCAGCAGCTTGTTAGCCCGCTTCAGTGCTTCTTTAACGAGCAGGACTTGCGGGGCAGTCAAGTCATAGCCGAGCTTCTGCTGAACATTGTCACCCGCTTGAATTTCAATGATTTGTTTTTCGGGCCCCCAGCTTAAAACTAGCGGCATCGTAACCGTTCCCCGCTCCCCTCTTACGGATGGGGCTTTAGACTCCCCGGTAAATTGAATATAAACACCCGGACGAATTTTATTTTGTGTTGTCCAAGTTCCTCCTGCCATTTACTTCGCCTCCCTTTGTAAAAATTCCTGAATCTGTTGTTTAGCGTGCTCTACTGTACATGGACTTTGTTCGTCCAACAGGGCATTAAGAATGTCTTTGTGAATCTGGGAAAACTGTGTCGATTGAAGTAATTGCGCCTTGCTGAACACAGTCTCTGATTTTGGAGTTGCTTTTTTCTTGGCCATTAGCGAATTATTCCCTCCTGATTCATGGTTCTCATCCGTACTGATGCTGGTTTCTGCTTCATTAAGTGAAAAGCGTAGGTTCCATAGAAATGGAATACTCCGTCAACGATCTCTTCACGGAACTGATTTCCGCGAATCAAGCTGCCTTCGTCCTCGATATATTCGAGAGCCGATAACAGCGATTCCGCCACGGCCAGTGTCTCCGCTTGGGTTGTTTCCGCAGCAGGATAGTAACGAATGACGAAAGCTTGGGAGCGTCTGTAACGCCTCCCCATTTCTTTGCTCTGCTCTACTGGAAACATTTCAAGCTCGAACCCTGGCGGGACGAAATCCTCGCCTGGAGAGCCGGCTAGCACGGGGATATCCGGAAAATGCTGCTGAAGGGTGTGCACGATCCCCTGCCTTATGGAATCAATAGTCATGGCGGCTTGTCCCTCCTTTATTCGTCCCTTCACTTATAGGTGGCAAGCGTATGACAACATATGTTCGCATTTTTTTTGATTTAGTTTCTCCCATAGAACATACGCCAAAGAAAAAAAGAGCCGTCGGCTCTTTGAACAACTAAACAATCGTGTTGTGCGTATATAACTGTAGGGGAAAATTAGGAAAGGAATGAATACTCTTGAAAAAATGGATATTGGGTTTCATTTGTGGTGTCATGCTAATAGTTTTGACTGCGGCCTCTCCTTCAAATGCAATATATGGAGTCCTATTTCCAAGCGAAGTTACCTTTTATGATGGAGATACAGCTAGAAGCTTTGACACGGCTGGAGGATATCAAATTCTCAACTATAACAACAAAGCGTATATTCCATTAAGAGCATTTGCTGAAGAGATGGGTGCAACTGTAAATTATGAACAACCTGGCCAAGATGGTATCCATAAAATCGACATTTATCAAGGAAAGGCGCCCATCACTTGGGAACCGTTGAGGCAAGGAGTTGATCCCTTTTGTCAAAATACTGAGACCATTTTTATTTCTCCCAGCTACGAGGAATGGATTAATGATAATGAGAACCTTAATCTTGGAGTGTCAATTACTAATAATCTTGATGAAGATATCATGGTAAGTTCCATCGATCTTATTTTCCAAGTTCGTCCAAGGGATAGTCGTGAAGTAATTTATAGCCGAACTTTACCTTCTTTTTCAGGAATAATCCCTAGTAATTTCTCTTATGAGGCGAAATTCGCTTGGGATCTTATTGGAAATGATGGTAAAAGGGTGGCTCCAGGAGATTATTACTTTGAACTGGTGCGCCCAAAGCATGTCCAATATGAGACTCTAGAGAGTGAAGAGGTTAAAACTGTAGAAATTAGCAAAGGAGTCGGTGGATGTAATTTAGGCTATTATGGCACAACGATATATTGATGCAATGGTTAATGTTGAAGGAGCGACAACTGTAACTGTCGCTCCTTCAACATACTAGTGAAACCATTACATTAAATAATCCTCGCTCCAATAAACAACCGGATGATTTAAAGCGTTACCGAATATAATCTGCTTGGTCCAGCTTAAATCAATAGATAGTTATCACAAAGCGTTCGAGATTGCATCCCATGCCTCTACCCACATATACTTTACTCTCTTCTCCACTGCCTGCAACCGTATAGGCTATTTCCGATGGTTTTTTAACCTCAATTAAGTAATCCCCAGGCGGATAGTTTCCGAGGCCTGTTTGTTCCCATGGTATTGTTGCCGAATAACCATAACGAGAAGGAATTAGCCCTTGAAGAATTGGAAGTTGTTGGCTATATATTAACTCTTCCATCTGGCGGTCGTATATCTCAAAAGATAGTTCGACCGGATCAATTAGAATGTCATCTTCTAAAAAACTATAAAAATCTACTACAAAGCCGCTTGGGTTCTCATTTACTTTGTAATCCTTCGGTACTCCAGGTGTAATAAGCTCCCCTCACAGTTACAGGTTTTTTATTTCTCCTGTCTACCGTAAGGGGAGCATATCATAGTCACCATAGATGACAGAGGCACTCTCTTCTCTAATTATTGCCGATCATTCTCCGGAAAAATCGAAGCGAGGTCTATCGTCAAACAAGGAATTGTCGGAGATTGGAGATGATCCTCTTCCGTTAAAGTGGCCGCAAGCCGGTAGCCTACCCCTTCGGTTAACACGAATTGGTCTACCGTCCGATAGCTGGGGTCAGCTAGCCAATATTCTTTGACGCCGTGTTTCTCATATAATTCTTTCTTGATTGTCTTGTCTCTCCGTCCCGTACTGTTAGATAAAACTTCAACAAGCAAATCAGGTACACCGAACACGAAACCATTACGGATAATCCCAAGGTTCGCATTGGCTATATAAATGACGTCTGGCTGTACGATATTCTCCTCGTCGAAGTGAACATCCATTGGAGCGAGCAATATTTCCCCCTCTTCTTTGCATGCCCCATGAAATGCAAGATAAAAATTCGTCAATATCTTCTGGTGCACATATTTGGGGGAGGATAAAAAATCATACCGAATCCCGCCTATGATTTCGTAGCGCTCAGGCACATCGTAAATCCCTTGCTGTTCTCTTACTTTTGAGGTCTGTTTGGGATTAGATGGTTTGGATGAACTCATCAAACATCACTCCTCATCAGATCATAATAATCGTACACTCGTTCTTATTATTATAACCCGCTTCGGGATGGCTTTCATAGTCTCAAGGTCTGCTCATCCTCTAGCCCCGTTGCAGTTTCTTCTAACCATGAAATAGTCCGATTAATGTTCTTCCGCCTCAATCAGCTTAGATAACTTGATCTGGGCCCGCCGGATATACTGGCTGACAGACCCTTTGGTCACTTGCAGCAATTCAGCAATCTCTTGATACGAAAAGCATTCTCCATGAGCTAGCAAGTAACACTCGCGCTCTCTGTCACTCAACATCGATAACGCCTGTTCAAGCCTGGCACGATCCCCATCGCTCAGATTTGCGGGGCTGCCGGCAGCGCTTCGCTGCACATAGGCTTGCATATGAATAGGATCGACCAGCTTTTCCCTTTGGTAAGCTGCGCGCCGCTCAATCCCGCGTCGATTTCCGGGCATTCGTCCGGCCTGAATCCACTCGACGACAAACCCGCAGTCACCAGCCATTTCCGAAAGCATCCGGCTTTGAGCAGGCTCATGCTGCTGGTTTTGTTTGACATTCCAGAGCATACGCTGTGTACCTTTGTAAGATTCGGCCAAAGATTCCATTGACAGCCACTCTCCATTCGTTCTCTGAACGTGCAATTTCCCTGTTCCTTTCATAACAGATCCTCTCCTTCTATTTAAATTTTCTCGAATTACCAAAACGGTAACTTTCAATTCAAAAAAATAGTAATCTATCAGATTCTCACAAAAAACTAGCTGCTAATGTTTCACTCCACCTAATTAATTACCGTATTGGCAACTTTATTTCACTATATCATTGCCATTTCGGTAATGTCAATTATTTTATTTCCATATTGGCAATTCTATTTATTACCGTAATGGTAAATGCTATGATGGCTTTAATCCATTACTAATAAAGGGGATGCTCCTATGAGCGTTTTGGGAAATAGAATCAAACACCTTAGAGAACAAGCCTCGCTTTCCCAGAAGCGATTAGCGGAAGCACTTGGCATATCCAATGTCCAGCTTTCCCGCTATGAAACCGGCGACCGCAAGCCTGACCCCGATACGATCCGGCAAATCGCCGATTATTTTGATGTATCGGTGGACTATTTATTGGGACGCGACACGCCGTCAAAGCCATCACCGGATTTAGATGATCCGGAGCTTACGATCTTGTTCCGCAGTTTACAAAGCGCTTCACCCGAGATCCGGGAAGAAACCCGCAAATTTCTGGAGTTTCTGATGGAGAAGGAAAAGAATCGCAAGCCCGGGGACCCACAAGGGTACAAATAATACATGCATTACGTAATTCGAATTTCACTGTAAAATGCCAAAAAGCCCAAAAGGGCCTTTCTTTTTCTTTAATAACCCAATATATATTCCCATTATTGATTAATAAAGAGGTGTTGATTATGCTTGCCAACTATAAGTGCACCCCCTTCGAACAATGGATTGAGGATGTTTTCCTCCGTTATAGCATTATCCAGCCGCAGCATCTCTGCATTGATTACGTCGCTAGAAAATTTAATATCTGGGTCTATTACCGCAAGTTCAATAGCGCTCATTTTCAACTGGGAAGAGGACTGTACAGCGTCAATATAGATGCCCGTTTAACGAAAGAAGAACAATGGGAGGACTTTTTGCATGAGCTGTGTCATGTGCTGCGGCATGAGGGAAATCAATTAGTGATGGCGGAATCGTTCCGCAGGTGGCAGGAACAGGACGCTAATCACTTCGTCCCTTATGCGGCCATGCCGTTTTTCATGTTGAAAAGACTGGAAATCCCGCAGCAGAAGGAGGATATTCTTGATTTATTTATCCACACCTTTAAAGTCACACGAACACTGGCAGAGAAACGATTAGAACAAATTCAACGCCGCATTCTCCAAACTGTTTGGGACGAGGAATGGAAAAAGCGGTGCGAAATCGCATCAGTAATAACAGCTCGAAGAATTCCTGCTTCCGTTTGCGCTCCTGTGGATAGAAAGTTAGAATAAAGTCGTGGATTAGAGGCTCTGAAACCACCGCTGGTTGTACACAATTAACTTATCCACATAATTATCCACAACATGTTAACAAAGGAATGGATGTTCGTTAAATTATCCACATTCTATATTTTGGAGGCACCTTATGAATCATGAACATTGGATGCGGGAAGCTCTGCAGGAAGCCAAAAAAGCAGAACAAAAAAAAGAGGTGCCTATTGGAGCCATAGTCGTTTGGAATGATCGAATAATAGGCCGCGGACATAACCTGCGGGAAACATCGTTGGACCCGACTTCCCATGCCGAGATGATTGCGATTCGCGAAGCGAGCGAATACCTGCAGGCTTGGCGGCTTCTCGATTGCAGCCTATATGTAACTCTAGAGCCATGCCCGATGTGTGCCGGGGCTATCGTCCAGTCCAGAATTCCCCGGGTCATCTATGGAACACCGGATCCTAAAGCGGGCTGTGCTGGAACGCTTATGAATTTGCTTCAGGAGGAACGTTTTAATCACCGGGTAGAAGTGATTTCCGGAGTTCTTCGTGAAGAGTGCGCTTCTCTGCTGACCTCTTTTTTCCGCCAGCTGCGAAGCCAGTCTTAAACCGGGGTTTGTGGATGAAGACCTGTGATCATTTAGGGTTGCAATTTGTTTGCTCATATAGCGGAGATCGATGGATGATGTGGTCGATCGGCCCCGTCATGCAGCGAAACACCGCGCGCTGGGAGCTGTGCGCGGTCAACGGTTAAGAAGTTATCCACAGCTAAAAAGGGAGCAGATCTTTATTTACATGGCCTTCCTGTGCTATAATTTAATTATTATGCGCCCGTAGCTCAGCAGGATAGAGCATCAGTTTCCTAAACTGCAGGTCGTACGTTCGAATCGTATCGGGCGCGCCAGTTTTTTATCTGACTGCATCAATCGAGACGTAGCTCAGCTTGGTAGAGCGCTTGCTTCGGGAGCAAGAGGTCGCAGGTTCAAATCCTGTCGTCTCGACCACCACATATGAAGTGTAAGGGGACTCTTCACAGGGTCTCTTTCTTGCTGTTAGAGAATTTACAGGTTCCCGGGACCAGCGCAAAGCTCTAGACATCGCTGGAGAAGCCCGGGGTATATTTTTGCAGGGTTATATTCCAGGATATATTCCGGGCTTATTATGCAGCTTGCGATTCTCTACCAGTCCTTAACCTTCATTATTGCTTACAACCAATACAATCATCCAGGAAAGGGAGACGATAATCATTTCTACTCAGGAAATATCTAGTTCTATCCACCAAAAAAGGCCCCTGATCCTGGTCGCTCTCTTACTGGCTATTTTCATGTCCGCCATCGAAGGAACGATTATAGCCACCGCTATGCCCAGCATTGTAGCTGATCTCGGCGGTTTTTCCCTGTTTAGCTGGGTGTTCTCTGGATACCTGCTGCTGCAAGCGATTACTATTCCGATCTATGGGAAGCTGGCTGATCTGTTTGGCCGCAAACCGGTCATCTTGATTGGCATTATTTTATTCCTCATTGGTTCTCTAGCTTGCGGATTTGCGGAAACGATGGTGCAGCTTATTTTCTTCCGCATGCTTCAAGGTTTGGGAGCGGGAGCGGTGCAACCAATCGCTATGACACTCGTCGGGGACCTTTATTCATTAGAAGAACGGGGCAAAATTCAAGGGTATCTGGCTAGTGTTTGGGGAATCTCATCGGTTATCGGTCCAGCTGTAGGAGGATTATTCGTCCAGTTTATCGATTGGGCTTGGGTGTTCTGGATGAACATTCCGATCGGCATACTGTCCATGGTTTTCCTTATTCTATTCTTAAAGGAAACTACAGAGAAGAAAAAGCCTGCCATAGATTATTTGGGTTCCCTATACTTGCTTATTACGGTCAGTCCGCTCATGCTGCTGCTAATCGGCGGAGGTACGATCTGGCCCTGGAACAGCTGGCCTATTCTGTTAATGGTAGTGCTCACGGTGCTTGGACTCGTTCTGTTTCTGCTGCAGGAAACCCGGGCTCCCGAGCCTATGATGCCCTTAACGCTTTGGAAAAACCGGATTATCTCCATCAGCAATCTGGCAGGACTGACTACAGGAATTATTTTGATTGGATTATCCACTTTTCTGCCTACCTATCTTCAAGGCGTTATCGAGTTAACTCCTACGGCGGCCGGATTCGTTTTGGCATCCATGTCCATTAGCTGGTCTATTTCGGCAACCGTCGCCGGGAAGAAATTAATCCATTTCGGCTTCAGGCGGATGATCGTTGCCGGTGGAGTTATTTTGCTGATAGGGGTCTCTTTCTTTGCAGTAATGAAGCCGGAATATGGACCGTATTTCCCAATGAGCGGAGCAATCATCATTGGCCTCGCTATGGGAATGCTGTACACCACCTTTACAGTCGTTATTCAAAATAGCGTGCCGTGGAATCAAAGAGGCGTCGCTACAGCTTCCCACATGTTTACCCGCATTCTGGGGAATACCTTAGGTGCTGCCCTGCTGGGGGGAATTTTGAACGCCAGGCTCGGGCCTTTTCTCGCCCAGCAGCGGGCGGTAACCGGATTAAACGTTGACCTGGACGTGGCCAATGAGCTTCTCGATCCAGAGAAAAAAGCGGTTCTTTCACAGCAGGTTGTCGATGTATTGAAAGAAGGCCTGTCCCTTTCCCTACATAGTGTGTATATGACTGTCGCAGCCATAGCTGTGATTACCCTAATCCTTATTTTTTTCTTTCCGAAAAAAGCTCTGCAATCCTAGTTTCTGTATGGCAGTTGGAAAACAGGACATAATTTTAAAAGTCGAATCAATTTACAGGAGAGCGTGTTTTTTCTCTCATTCTGCGGATTAAAAGCGCAAGTCTGACCCCTAGCGCCGCTAGCGAGCACTATTTAATTCAGGCCTCGCGTAGTTGACGAAACCGTTTATCGAGACTGATTATACCCGGAGGAGATGATGTCTTATGGAAAATCAAAAGCTGTCCAACCAAGTCAAATTAAGCTATGAAGATCGCGGCAGCGGCAATGCTGTCGTTCTGCTTCACGGGTTTTGCGGCAGCTCCCAATATTGGAAGGAGATTATTCCATTGCTTGAAACGGCTTATCGGGTAATTGTTCCTGACCTGCGCGGGCATGGAGCATCTTCCGTTCCCGATGAACCCTATTTGATGGAAACGATCGCGACAGATATTGCCTTGCTGCTGGACAAGCTCGGTATTGACAAGGCGGTGCTGTGCGGCCATTCCATGGGAGGTTACGCAGCCTCGGCATTCGCCGGTGCTTATCCGAACAAGCTGGCCGGGCTTTCTCTTATTCACTCCACTACCCTGCCTGACGACGAGGGCGGCAAACAAAAACGTACGGAAGCGATGGAGCTTATTCGCAAAGAAGGCGTCGCACCCTTTGTTGAGGGGCTGATCCCGAAATTATTTGCTGATCAGACGCTGCAGATAAACAAAGCCATTGTCCAGCAGGCTGTCGATATTGGCAACAACACTCCTCCGTTAGGCGCGATCCGTTCAGCAGAAGGCATGAGGGAGCGGATTGACCGGACATTAATCGTTGAAAAGCTGCAGGTCCCCGTCCTTCTAGTGGCTGGCAGCAAAGACAAGGTGATTTCCCCGGATAAGACCTTCACGCCTCAAGGAGCCCATATCCATAAACATAAGATTGAAAAAGCGGGCCATATGAGCATGATGGAATGCCCCGATGAGTTAATCGAGCCTCTGAAGACATTTTTGGCTCAATGCTATTAATTTTATTCCTCTGCCTCCCTATTAAATGAAACAGCTTGCGAACAACACCAACGATCCCGTTAACTTGGGCCGTTTGGTGTTTTTTTGCAGGCCTATCCCTTTTCACGGGAATTACCAAAGCCAAAGCAAACTTTACTATGCTATCATTCGTTATAGAAGTAACAATTAATAAAAAATGTGGCCGGATAAACCCGGTAGATCGATATAGGTTAATGGCTTTGCAAGGAAAGGATACGATCATGATTATCATTGATAAGCTGTGCAAACAGTTTAAATCCGGCCCTCCAGTCCTCGATCAGCTTTCTTTAACGATCGATCAAGGGATTTTTGGCTTACTGGGTCCTAACGGTGCAGGAAAAACAACGCTAATCAAAATAATGGCAGCCATTCTGGCCCCATCCTCAGGATCAATTACAATGAAGCATCTTTCGCTTACTAAGGAACCGGACAAGCTGCGCCATATGATCGGATACCTGCCGCAATCATTTCAGGTGTATCCTCAGCTGACAGGGTATGAGTTTATGGAGCATATCGCTTTGATTAAAGGGCTGACCCATCCCCGGCAGCGGCAGCAGGAGATAGAGGGCTTGCTGGATCAGCTTAATCTGGGCAGCAAGGCTTACCAAAAGGTGAAGACCTATTCAAGCGGTATGAAGCAGCGGCTGGGAATCGCCCAGGCTATGCTGGGGCAGCCTGAAGTGCTCATTGTAGATGAGCCTACTGCAGGACTCGATCCAGAAGAAAAAGTCAATTTGCGAAACGTGCTGTCCGAGTTTGGGGAAAACCGTATCATTCTCATGTCCACCCACATTGTCGCAGACATTGAATGCTGCTGTCAGCGGATCGCCGTGCTGAATCAAGGCAGGATATGCTTTCAAGGCACGCAAAAACAGCTGCTCGAAGCGGCAAGCGGATACGTCTGGGAGGCAGAGCTTGAAGAAGCTGAATGGATCCAATACGCTGATAAGCTATCGGTTAAGCTCCTGCGGACTCGCCCATCTGCTAAAGGCTTTGTCCACAAACTGATAACCGACAACCCTAACGATTTGCCTGAGCATGCCGTGCCCATTGATCCGACTTTGGAAGATGCTTACCTGGCCGTTATCGGAGGTGCCGGGCAGTGAAATCCTGGTTCCAGCAATTGCGTTTGGAAATTCGCCTGCTGAATGGTCAAAGCTATTTGTATTTGCTGCCGCTTTTATACGGCGCATGGCTTGCCTTCCATCTCTCCTCTACCGTAGACGCAGAGGGATACGGCAATCTGTTTGTACTGGTCTTTCAATTTCACAGTATGCAATTTGTGCTAACCCTCGGGGTGGCCATGATTCTTGGGATCCTGCTTATCCGCAGAGATTTGCACCGTGCCGGTTATGGATGGATGAGAAGCCTGCCAATCACGTCTTTTACCCAAGTGACTACGAAGTTTGCCGCTGCATTTGGTTATTTGACGTTATTTACAGTAAGCATGACCCTAGTCGTTGTTTATTACGGCATAATTAATGAATGGCCTTGGCCAACTTTAAGGGATCATTTGCTGTTTTTTATTGTACAGGCGCAGTTAGCGTATGCTGTTACGTTAGCTTTAGCTCTTTTGCTCGGTGTTACGATTACCAGCCGAATTTGTTATTTGATTGGATTCTGTGCTTGGATGTTCGGCACCTTTTTTATTGATTTGGTGCTGGTTACAGGGATGAGAGCTTACCCGCTGGTCACCTTTCATCTCAGCCAGTTTACGCTGTCTTCGCCATTGGAAAATGAGATGTCCGGCTATTCGCTGTTTCAATATGAACTAATTACGATTCGTACATTTGCTCTATGGTTCACGGCTCTAATGCTCGTTTCAGCAATTGCTTACTTAAACAGGCTGCGTCCATCCAGCCGCCGCCGTCAATGGCAGGCCGGATTTATTTTCATCCTTATACTAACAATTGCCGCTTACTATCCGAATGGAGCTCTTTGGATCGACCGCTACACTTTTCAACAGGAGACCATCGCAGAATCTCTGGATTTGGACTTTATAAGCGCAGAAACCGTTTCTGCGCCTACAGAGTTACAAATTCGTGAATATCATCTGAACATTATCAATGGGCCGGATGATACCTTCCGCCTACATGCAAAGCTGGAATTAGCCCCGAACGAGCTCAATCAGCCAGGGCAAACCTTAACCTTTACTCTCAATCGGCAGTTCCACGTGGAACGTGTTCTGTTGAATGGAGCTGAAGCCCCTTTATCCCGTGAAGGTGATTTCATCCGAATCGATTTGCAACCACTGGAAAGTGACATTCTCGTCTTGGAGGAAATAGAGCTTCTGTATAGCGGCAACCTGGAAGAATGGCTAGTTGTGGACGGATACCCTTCAATTGCATACTTCATGACCCCGGAACAAGTGTACTTGCCTGAGCAGGCTTACTGGTATCCGGTTCCTGGACAGCATTACCGCTATGCAAGTATTGACAATAGCTTTCTAACGTCTTTGGGAGCCTATCCTTATTACGAATCGCCGCTGGATCCAATCTCTTTTGTTGTAAAGGCCGAAGGATTCCAGCACAAGCTATTTTCGAGCTTGCGGCAAGTTGAATCTGGCAATGACAGCCTTGATTTTCAAACCTTTGAAGGGAAGTCGACCGGGATCACTCTGCTGGGCGGCAAGCAACTAATCGAGGTAAGTCTGCCTGAGGAACCCGTTACTATAGTAACAACATCGAGCAATAAGCGTTCTGCTGAACGTTTCCTGACCACTTTGCACGAGCACCTCAATTATTACCGATCTTGGCTGGATAGTCCCATCAGCGACGTTGAACAGATTTTTTACCAGCAAATGAACCTGCCTTATCAGTACCCGTATGGCGCTGTCATTAAAGGCCATGCCTTATTCCTGGAAGAAAACCTTGGGAGCAGATTAGATGATTACACGACTCATCAAGCCCTCATTTCATTGCTTTTTAATGACACCATTTATTATTATGACAATTACATTCTTAGTCTCGATGAAGAAAACAAATCCGTGACCAGTCATATCCGCAGTGCTTTCTTTTATCTTTATCTGCGCGATCATTTAGGGTTTAGCCATCAGGAAATTATCGCAGGGGCATATTTTGACGTCTATCCTTTACTAATGTTGCACGGATACACGAATGAACCGAATCTGGACATCTATGCGATGATCGATCAAGCTGTTACAGAAGGAAATACCGAGCAGGCAAAAAAAGTGCTCCGGGAATTCCACCGCAGAGGCTTAACTGTAAGTTTAACCGGCAATCCTTACTTCTCAACAGAAAGCGAATTAAAGCCGGTAATTTCGAAAGAAGACTGGCTGCTTGTATGGAAGTCATTTGCTAATAAGATGAATTGAAGATTTGGGTGTTCATACCCAAACCGGAGAAAGGAGTTCGCTCCATGATGAACGTATCCGACGAATGGCTGGTTCAACGGATGGCCGAGGGCGATCAGGTTGCGTTTGAGGCATTTATTCACCGCTATCACGGGCCCTTGCTCGGTTACCTGGAAAGACATCTTCGTAACCGCGAGAAGGCCGAGGATTTGGTACAGGAGACGTTTCTGCGCATGCTCCGCCAGCTTCAGAAGTCGAGCATCCCGGCTCAAATCCGGCCCTGGCTTTATAAAGTTGCCTTGAATCTATGCCGCGACTATTGGAAAAGCATAAGTTACCGCAATGATCAGCAAACGCAAACTGTTTTGGATTTCGTTGATCGCCGGGACGAAGGGCCCTCAGTTATAGAAATTTTCGAGCGGCAGGAAACGCGAAAAGAAATTTTACGATCCCTTGACCAGCTAAGCAGCATTCAAAGAGAAATCGTTCTGCTTCGCTTTTATCAGGAGCTTAAGCTGCAAGAAATCGCTGACATTATGGATATCCCGTTATCGACTGTAAAAACGAATTTATACCAATCGCTAAAAAAGCTGCGTAGCCGGCTGGTTGCCAACTCCGCACAATCGCAGACTAAGGAGGGAAACCATTATGCGTGAGCCCGATATCCAAGAGATAAACCAATTGGAACAAGAACTGGCAAAACCTTTATCATCCTATCTGGTAGGCTCCCCCAAACCGGAAGATACTAAACGTTTGCTCGCTTCCCTGCAGGGCGAATTTGACCTTTTGAAACGGTCTGCACCTGCCACCATTTCTTTTCCAGAGCAAGCGAGAGCCCGTTCATCCTTTTGGAAGCAATGCTTAAACCAGTTGCGTATTTACCACAAAGCGTATTGGATTGTGAGCGTTTGTATTTTTGCTATGCTTACGCTTTTAACAGGGACCCTTAATTTCGAATACCAGCCTGCTGGCAGCGATTTCTTCTCTCTATTTCTGCCTTTGTTTTTAATTGCGAGCATCCTGTTCAGCTTTCGCACCTGGAATAAAGAAATGAGGACAGTTGAGCAAATCACTCCGTTTCCTCCCGCATTTCTTATTCTTAGCCGGCTGTTCATCCTGATGACAATGATTTTGCTTCTCGGTCTAATCAGTACCGTGTATTTGCATTGGACTATGTATCAGTTTCCCTTCTTGTCCTTTTTGTCCTTCTGGCTGTCCAACTCTCTTTTTATTGTTGGAGCGATGGCTTTCGGCATCTACCGGAAAGGGCTTCTGACTGGATTAGCCTGCGCTATTATCGCATGGACGGTCTATCGGCTGGTTTGGTCTTGGATTATCAATAATGTAGGCTGGCACTCCGATCTCATTTTGTTGTCTCAAGCTTTGTTTCTTATTCTCGGTCTGATCGGCTTAAGTCAGCTCTACCGCAGAGGAAAGCAAATTTCTGCCGCAGGTGTCGAGCAGGAGAACCATCATGATTGAAATCCAAGATTTGCTGCACACCCAAGGTAAATTTACTTTATCGATCCCTCGCCTTGTCATTCGTCCAGGGATTACGGTCATCGTTGGAAGCAACGGGGCAGGCAAATCTACACTGCTTAGGCTGCTGGCTACCGTTATGGCTCCGCAGAAAGGAACCATTACCTATCTGGGGAAAACGACCGAGCAAGCGCTGCCGCTTATTCGTACCTATACTGGATACGTGCCAACAGGGATCGAATTGTATGAAGACATGACTCCGCTGCGTTTTCTGAACTATATGGCCGAATTAAAAGGGGTTCGCAGCCAAGAAAACATAGACTGCTGGCTAAACCGATTTGGGCTAGAAGGTAAGGGACGAAAGATCAAACAGCTTTCCCAAGGACAGCAGCAAAAATTGACGATTGCCCAAGCACTGCTAGGTGATCCATTGTTTCTTTATCTCGACGAGGTATTGACTTATTTGGATAGCTTGGAAAAAAACAATGTGATTCAGGAAATCTCCCGCTCTGCCAAGCAGCGTTGGGTCCTCGTATCGACTCATGAGATGAACGATTGGGCATTGGAAGCGGATGCTGTCCTGTGGCTTCACCAAGGGCGCATTGCTTTTTACGGTTCTTTATTGGAGTGGACATCAGATCTTGCCTGGAAGGTTTGGAGCGGACGCATTGAGCGTAAAGATTTGGCACTCATTCCAAAAGCCCAACTAATGTCTCATCAGGTTCAAGGAGATGAGGTACTCATCCGTATGATTGGTCCGGAAGCTCCTTTAGCTCAGCTGAAGCCGCTTACTCCGACCTTGGAGGATGCTTACTTTATCCGCAAGCTGACAAGGAATCCAGCCACAGTAACATACCCCTAAAAAATAGCAGGGGCCTCCGTAGAGGCCCCTTATCGTTGACGGCGACAACATTATAAGCATTCGGATTCAGTTAGCTGAATACAGTACATCGGCTCCATCTTCAACAAATGAGATGAACCTCAAGTACAAAGGTTAAAGGTCCCCTTCACCTTCAATCAGCTTCTTCTACCTCATTGCTACAAATGTTTGAACGGTTAAGTGTTTCGTGAACTTGTTCAACGGAACCACACTCTCTTGCCACCGTCATTTATTAGCGTGTGCAAGTCCCCTTTTTTTATTCACGAAAGAGCAACAATTATGTTCCTCGCACTCCCATAATCTCACGATTGTTGATTATTAATTTCTTAGCTGCCTTCACCATGATTGTTACGGCTGTGATTTTTATTTTTAGTTTCTTTCGAGCCGGATAAAGGAGCTTGCATGGCTGTATCGGTTTCATGATTTTCTAGTGCAGCGTTCATTTCCGCACCTGGGACCGGGACAGTTTTAGGCTTTGACATTTCACTTCCTCCCTCAAT
>NZ_HE610968.1:0-6133 GCF_000285515.1 Paenibacillus senegalensis JC66 | reverse complement strand
ATGCAAAATGCTTAGTTATTGCTTTGTTAGGACTCTCGATCAATTTTATCGGACATGGGCAAGTTCTATTCCTCATGATTTAAAGCGTCCTGATGGCGGCGGTCATTCGTATCCTGCTGGATCTGCTGTTGTTGATGGCTGTTAACCGCTTCTGCTTTTTGGTCTAACTCTTTAACCGTGTTTTGCAAATTTTTATCGGGTCGGTCGCTGAAGATCATAGTCATGCTCCTTTCCTAATCATCGCTTGCAAAGCCGGCTTAATTACGAATAGGCTGGCTCTAGTCATGTACAAGTTCCTGGTTGACAGGGTGGAGAAGAGGAAATGCACCTCCATGATTATAAAATGCGGAGCCCTCCCTTGTTTTATACGAAGTATTCCCTGGATATTGATTAAGTCTGCATAACGCAAAAAAGCCGCCTATCCATATAAAAAGGCAGCTTGTTCATGTATATAGTTAATGGCGGAGAGGGTGGGATTCGAACCCACGGAAGAGTTACCCCTTCGCTGGTTTTCAAGACCAGAGCCTTAAACCACTCGACCACCTCTCCAGGTAAATTCCCCTGACAACGGAATGCGTTATTCAAGGGAACAAAGTATATTATAACACAGATAAATTTTGAACTTCAACCTTTATTTATGCCTAATGACAGCAGCATTATTCATGTAGGGACGCAGAACGTCCGGAATGACTACACTGCCATCCTCCTGCTGATAATTCTCTAGAATGGCCGCCACCGTTCTGCCTAAAGCAAGTCCTGAACCGTTCAGAGTATGAACAAATTCTGGCTTTGCTTTTGCTTCCCGGCGAAAACGGAGGTTAGCCCGTCTGGCCTGAAAATCTTCGAAGTTACTGCAAGAAGATATTTCCCGATAGGTAGCGGAATGAGGCAGCCATACTTCCAGGTCATAGGTTTTGGCCGCTGAGAATCCTAGATCTCCCGTACAAAGGGAAACGACCCGATAAGGCAGTCCCAGCAGCTGAAGCACCTTCTCGGCATTCTCTGTCAGCTTCTCCAGCTCATCATAAGAGCTTTCCGGAGTGACCAGCTTCACTAATTCAACCTTATTAAACTGGTGCTGGCGGATCAAGCCCCGTGTATCTCTACCGGCAGCTCCCGCTTCCGAACGGAAACAGGCGCTGTAAGCGACATAGTACTTAGGCAGGTCTTCTCCGTTCAATATTTCGTCACGGTGAAAATTCGTCACTGGAACCTCGGCCGTTGGAATCAGGTAATAATCACTATCTGAGATTTGATATACATCCTCCGCGAACTTCGGCAGCTGTCCGGTGCCAGTCAAGCTGTCCTTGTTAACCACCATAGGCGGCAGCATTTCTTCGTAATTGTGCTCGATGCTGTGCAAATCCATCATGAAATTCGCTAAAGCCCGCTCCAGTCGTGCACCCAGCCCTTTATAGAATACAAACCGGGAGCCTGTAACCTTGGAGGCAGCTTCAAAATCCAAAATACCTAATTCATCAGCCAGCTCCCAGTGAGGCTTGACTTCAAAAGAGAACTCAGCAGGCTCACCCCAACGCCGAATCTCTACATTGTCCTCTTCGGATGCACCTACCGGAACCGATTCGTGAGGCAAGTTCGGCAGCGCCAGCAGAATGGATTCCACCTGCTCTTCAATTCCTCTAAGCTCTTCATCCAGCTTTTTAATGCGATCAGAAACTTCGCGCATTTCGAGAATTAGCGATTCTGCGTTTTCCTTAGCCTTTTTCTTGGCAGCCACTTCTTGAGAAACAACATTTCTGCGGTTTTTTAGCTGCTCTACCTCTTGCAGCAATTCTCTGCGTGAAGCATCCAGGCCGCTATATTTATGAAGTTCGTCGGGCAGCTTTCCACGATTCCCTAACGATTGACTTACCTGTTCAAACTGGTGTCTAAGCAATTTTGCATCAAACAAAGGAAATTCCTCCCACAAGGGATATTTTTCAAGCTAACCATCATTCGGTTATTCATTGAATCTGATTCCCGAATCATGTGCACTTTGTAATTATCATTTGTTATTCTGGATCATGTCAAAAAAATAGCTGTGCATACGGTAATCATCGGTTAACTCAGGATGAAAAGAGGCAGCCAGCAAATGTCCTTCTCTCGCGGCCACAATTTGCTCCTGATAGGCAGATAACACGGTAACGTTACTTCCTACCTCAGTTATTAGCGGCGCCCGAATGAATACCGCACGAATGGGCTCATCAATGCCATCTACGGTAAGGTCAGTCTCAAAGCTTTCCCGCTGTCTGCCAAACGCATTTCGCGCCACCTTCATCTCCATCAGACCAAGATGCGCTTCCTCCTGGCCCTCAATCTCTTTAGCCAGTACAATAAGACCAGCACAAGTTCCGAATAAAGGCTTCCGCTGTCTGGAGAATTCCCTGATCGCCTCAATAAAACCGTAAGTACGCATTAATCGGCCAATGGTAGTACTCTCGCCCCCGGGGATGATTAAGCCGTCTATTTGCTCAAGCTGTTCTGTTTTCTTTATGGCAATTCCTTCAGCACCCGCTTGCTCAATCATTCGAATATGTTCAGCTACAGCCCCCTGCAGCGCCAGTACACCAATCTTCATGAAGTGTTCCTTCTTTCTCAAGTTTCCTAACTTATCATTTTACAGGATCGATATTATTTATACAACTGTGCATGCCTTGCAAGCATTAAAACAAGTTTTTGATGCCTGTCCCGAGGTTAATGAAGAAATCCTTTATTCCCCGGAAAAACAGCCTCATCCATCCGGCTTTGTTATTGTCCTCGGCAGCTACAATATCGATCGAGAACTCCTGTCCGTCATAGCTTACTTTTAGCGTTCCTACCTTATCACCTTTAGCTATGGGCGCCACTAATTCACTCTCAGGCAAAGGAATCGCTTCTTTAACGATTTCCTCACTGTCCGCGCCCTTTCTTATGAGCAGGCTGAGCTCAGACCCGGCTTCCACCGGAACGGTTGTTTTAACCCCTTTGCTCATTTTTACGCTTTGCAGCTCGTCCAGCCCGTCACCTTCGGCATAAACAGTTAATTTATCAAAATTGTTAAAGCCATAGTCCAGCAGCTTACGTGTTTCTACAAACCGCTCACGCTCCCCTGCTGTACCCATAACTACACTGATTAACCGGACACCATTTCGTTCGGCCGTACCTGTAAAGCAATATCCGGCTTCTCGAGTATGGCCTGTCTTCAATCCATCCAAGCCTTCGTAGGCATAGCTCTTCAAGCTGACCGAGTCCTTGAAGCCTTCTAACATCCAGTTCCAGTTAACCATCTCTGAGGTATCGGTTTCCCTGAACTTTTTACGAGGAATTTTAGTAAATTCCAGCACATCTTTATGATCCTTCAAAATATGATAAGCGAGCAGAGCAGAATCCCGTGCGGAAAGCATAGTCTCCCCTTCGATGCCCTGCGGGGCAAACTCCCCGATATCCGCCCGGTTCAGACCGGTTGCGTTAATGAAATGAGCTTCATCCGATAAGCCCATTTCCCGAGCTTTCTCATTCATCATATGGGCGAAATTTTCCTCAGTGCCGGCAATTTTCTCTGCTAAAGCTACCGAAGCATCATTACCGGAATAAATCGTAACGGAATGAAATAAATCTTTAACGGTGTGAGTGTCTCCCTCCGCCAGCAATCCACCAGAACCGATGACACTTCCTGCATATCTGCTTGCGGTTACCATATCATCCCATTTCAATTCTCCGCTCTTGATCTTCTCCATGACGATATACTCTGTCATCATCTTAGCCATACTTGCAGGTGGAAGAGCGACATCCGCATTCATCTCATAGATTACTTGTCCTGTAGATGCATCCATCAATATGGCTGAATTGGCTTCCAATTCTAAAGGCGCGGCCGTTTGAGCATGGCTTTGCACAGGAAGGCTGGTAAGTATCATCACCGCGATTAAACTAACGGTCAATATTCTCGTCATTATCTGGTACCAGGTAAGTCCCTTTTTCACCGTTCACACTCCCCATATGTAATCATCTTATTTTACCATAGCTGTCTAGACAAAAAAAAGGAAAACAAGGCTTTCCTGCCCTGTTTCCCTATCCTTCTGCTGAGGCTTGTTTCATAATGCTTTCAACCAGTTCTCCATACCCCAGTAAATTACAAATCGGACATCCGGGCTATAGAAAATCTTAAATTATTTATTGCGAATAGTTAGGTGCTTCTTTTGTAATTTGTACGTCATGCGGATGGCTCTCACGAAGACCTGCCCCAGTAATCCGAATAAACTGAGTATCTTCTCTCAATTCCTCCAGATTGCGCGTTCCGCAGTAACCCATACCTTGAACGAGTCCGCCGATAAGCTGATGAATTGAATCCTTCAAAGGTCCTTTATAGGCTACCCGACCTTCAATGCCTTCAGGTACAAGCTTGCTTTCGTTTTCCTGGAAATAACGGTCTTTGCTGCCTTCTTTCATCGCACCAAGAGATCCCATGCCTCTGTACACTTTAAAGCGGCGGCCTTGATAAATTTCGGATTCTCCCGGACTTTCCTCGGTTCCTGCAAACAGGCTGCCAATCATGACAGCAGAAGCACCTGCTGCGATCGCCTTGGTTATATCTCCAGAGTATTTAATACCACCGTCAGCAATAACCGGTACGTTGTATTGCTTGGCTACTGTTGCACAATCATAGATGGCCGTAACTTGCGGCACACCAATACCGGCGATTACCCTTGTTGTACAAATCGATCCCGGGCCGATCCCCACTTTAACGACAGAGGCACCGGCTTCAATCAAGTCCTTAGTGCCTTCCCCTGTAGCCACGTTGCCCGCCACAATCGTCATATCGGGGAAGTTCTCACGGAGTTTGCGCACCGTATTGAGAATGTTAATATGGTGGCCATGAGCGGAATCCACCACCAGCATATCAACCCCAACCTCTACCAGCGCTTTAGCACGCTCTAGTGCGTCCTTAGACGCCCCAACGGCCGCTCCTACCAACAATCGTCCATGGACATCTTTAGCCGAATTAGGGAACTGGATAGCCTTCTCTATGTCCTTAATAGTTATAAGACCTTTAAGCTCGTTGTTCTCGTCCACTAAAGGAAGCTTTTCGATTTTATGCTTTTGCAGTATAAGCTCAGCCTGCTGCAATGTAGTCCCTACCGGAGCTGTGACCAGGTTATCCCTCGTCATAACTTCCTTAATTTTAATCGAATAATCATGAACAAACCTTAAATCACGATTAGTCAAAATTCCGACCAGCTTATTGTCCTCATTAACAATAGGGACCCCGGAAATCCGGAATTTGCTCATTAATTCTTCAGCATGATAAACATGATGCTCCGGTGTTAACGAGAAAGGATTCGTAATAACTCCACTTTCCGAGCGCTTAACCCGATCAACTTCTTCCGCTTGCTGGGCGATGCTCATATTCTTATGGATTACGCCAATACCGCCCTCTCTCGCTATCGCAATAGCTAATACAGCCTCCGTTACGGTGTCCATAGCTGAACTGATCAAAGGAATTTGTAATTGAATCCGATCACTAAGACGTGTCGATACATCTACTTGGCTAGGCCCAAACACTTCCGACTTTCGCGGGACCAGCAAAACATCATCAAATGTAAGTCCTTCTTTAGCAAATTTGGTTTCCCACACTCTCTATATCCCCCTCAATATCTCTACGTCTTGATGTATATTATTGCAATAGTAGCAGATCAACTTTTTTTGTGTCAAGGATGTCCTGTAAAGATAGCGTTCCCAACTTTTAATCTTCTATAAACTTCCTCAAAATACAGTGAACCATCAACCAAAATAAGCAAATTTTAGCCTTTACCTATAAACGGCAGTCCTGCTTCCTTGCATGTTATTCGATCACAGGTTCAGATATCTCCCCGAGAGAGGGACGCTTAAAGACGAGTGCAACAAAAAAGGGCTGTCCGAAAAGCGGCCATTCAGCCCGATAGCTAGAATAAGCAACCCCCAAGCAGCAGCCCCGAGGCCACTGGCCCTGAAGCGAATTGTATGCGAAAGTCGAAAGTGAGGCGAATGTGTTGCGAAATTGTTTGCGAAAGTCGAAAGAGTATGCATAAGTGTTGCGAAATTGTTTGCGAAAGTCGAAAGTGTTGCGAAAACAGTCATGCCATTGAATTCTCAGGCACAACTCCGGTATGATAATAGC
>NZ_HE610967.1:9935-62070 GCF_000285515.1 Paenibacillus senegalensis JC66 | reverse complement strand
AAACCGCATAGCCTGCAGGAAGATCCCCTGCATATAGCACCATAATTGAAAATCACATGTAAGCACGTATTTCCTCACGTCTCTAGATGTTAAACAGTCCTGCAGTTTGACACGTTAACATCATAAGTTATAAATGTGGCGGATATTTCGCTGCTTCTGCCATGCAATGGTGGTACTGGCTTATCTAGTCTGCCTCATCGTATGTTCATGTACCAATCTTTTAATGTTATGCACAATTTTGTGTTGAATTATGATGCCCTCAGAAAAAAATCTCTGCTCGTTCTATCTGTTCAGATTAACCCCCGCTCCACAATTAAACTCCTATTACCCGGGGTTACAAGGACAACAGCCAAGGAGTTAGCGTATTTTCCAGAATAGCTGCTACAAACAGCATTCCTGCTATGACCGCCAGTAAAGGAATCGTCAATTTTAAGAAAGTAATGATTTTCTCCTGTACTATCGCTCTTCTTCTGGCGCTTATAAAACTGAGCGCACCTTCCGCCATCAAAAAGCCGAACTTAATGCCGTAAGCTCCTGCAATCAGAATGGCCGGAATCTCAATAATTCCATGCGGCAATATGGCCTTTGCAAAAAACATCCACTCTCCCGCCGAATTGTTCTCTAATGCTAAATACCCAAGCAGCAAGCCATTTGAAACTAAAAAGTATAAGGGAACCAGGGCAAAGAAAGCGCCTAAATACATAATGACGATCGATAAAAACGTATTGTTCATCAAAATATAAAAAAATAAAAACCACGGACTTGCCTCATCCCCGGTCAAAGAGCCAATCACCCCCTGCAGCTGGCCAATTTGTTGGCCTACAAAACCTCCGATAGCGTCCTCGTTCGTATACCCAAGAAAGGCCCCGCCAAAAAACGCAAGCGTTGCAGCAATAAAATAATGCTTCATTTCTTTAAAATGCTTCCATAATGCTGGAAAACTCATGTAATACCCCCACTTTCAGAATCTAGTTAAATCGTTTTATGTTACCAGACATAAATTGGTTGTCCGAGCATAGACTGTTTAGCAGACAAGTATTCCAAGCCCCATCCGGGAGGATTAGCGGGTCAAAGGAGGTTCATTTCTCGTGAATCATTTTTATGTTTTGAACGGAAGGAAGATTAAGCAGTATTTGATTGTGTTCGTTGCAGTCGTCTTTGCTTGCGGCATTATTTATGCCGAAAAAGGGAATGTGTCGGTGTTTACCCAAGCAGAACCGGCGGCCATCTACAGTGTGCCAACCGATAAGAAATGGATTGCTCTGACTTTTGATATTAGTTGGGGCGAAGAGCGTGCCGAACCAATTCTGCAGGTACTTGCTGACAAAGAAATACAGAACGCTACCTTCTTCCTGTCTTCTCCATGGGTCAAAAGCCATCCGGATATCGCCAAAAAAATTAAACAAGCTGGATTTGAAATTGGCAGCCATGGACACAAACATACCAATTACAGCAGCCTGGAGAACGATGAAATTCGCCGGCAGATACAAACCGCCCATCAAATCTTACAGGATGAGCTGGGCATGGCTCCGGAACTCATCCGACTGCCTAACGGCGACTTTGACAAAAGGGTATTAAAAATAGCCGATGAACTGAATTATAAAGTCATTCAATGGCATACCGATTCCATGGATTGGGAGAATCCTGGGGTTGAGGTCATTACGGAACGCGTTCTGCAAAATGCCCATCCCGGAGACATCGTTCTCCTTCACGCCAGCGACTCAAGCAAACAAACCCATGAGGCCCTGCCTGTCATTATTGACGAGCTCAGATCTCAAGGCTATGAATTTGTTACCGTCTCCCAGCTGCTCGAGCAAACCACCGTTCAACAAAAAGCTGTCGAAGATCAGTAAGATTCATCCGAACCGCAATATGATAAAAAGTCCCTTAGGCGGGGCTTTTTTTGTTGTAAACCAGCTGTGTTTTTACGCCTGTATTGTACGCTTGCAGCGAACTTAATTTTCCGGTCCCCAAACTGACCTAATTGTACCAACCTTTACAGCAAAAAGCTAATTTGAAGCAACATAATTCAATCAGATTCACGCACACTAAACATACTATTTCAGGAAGGGAGCCTCAGACACATGAAATGGTCATCCATCCGCCTTATTGCTCTACTTCTTTTGGCATGCGTGCTTGCTACTTCCTGTGGAGCCCAGCAGCAATCGGAACAAAGCAGTCTTGGCTATAAAGATGTCAAATCCATGCTTCTTGACATTTTAAATTCCGATGAAGGGCAACAAGCCGTTCAGCAGGCCGTAAACCGCAACCAAAACGAAACGATGCGCTTGCTGTCCACAGGGGAAGGACAACAAATCCAATTAGCGGTCAAGGAAGTATTAACGGACCCGAATTACACGCAGCTTATTGAGCAAACAATGCTGGAACCGAAATTTGCCGGAGATTTCGCCAAATCGCTCCAAAAATACAGCAAACAATTAAATAAGGATCTCATGAAAGATCCTGAATATCAGCAGCAGATGCTTGAGCTGATGAATAACGAACAATTTAAAGCCTTGGTTATGGAAACAATGAAAAGCCCCGAATACCGGCAGCAAACCATTAAGATGATGGACGAATCGCTAAAAAGCCCTTTATTCAAAGTTCAATTGATGGAACTGTTCCGTGCAGTAGTCAGGGAAGAAAGCCGCCCTCAGCCACCGCCAAAATCGGATCAGCAGAAGTCCGGCGAAGGGCAAGGAGAGCAAGGTTCGCAGCAGGAAGAAGACAGTCAAGAGGGAGAGGGAGAAGGTGAGGGTGAAGGCGGAGAAGAAAAGCAGGAGCAGAATAAAGATGAAGAAGAGCAGAGCTAAAGGAGCTCTGCTCTTCTTTCCTAAGTATGCATTTGGCGAGAATCCCAGGCGGATCTTTCGAACAGATGCAGATTAAGTCAATGGTTGTTTGTCTATAACTTGCTGCCAGATGCTTGCGAATCGAATTTATTTACTTTTTTCAGGTAAGATAAAGATTTACCCCAGCTTGTCCACGATTTTTTGGGCAACCTCTAAATAGAGGCCAGCCGTCGGAGTGCCTTCCTTGTATACGGAAGGAGAAAAGTCTGGCTCAGCGACGTGGTTGTCGGGAGCACCGAGTGGGATTTGCGCCAAAAGCTCCGTATGCAGCTCTTCAGCAAGCTTGGCGCCACCACCCCGGCCAAACACATAATCTTTCTTACCATCTGAGGTTTCGTAATAAGACATATTTTCCACAATACCGAGGATTTCGTGATTCGTATGCAGGGCCATGGCACCCGCGCGTGCAGCTACAAAAGCTGCCGTGGCATGGGGTGTTGTGACAATAAGCTCTTTACTTTGGGGAATCATCTGATGCACGTCTAATGCAATATCTCCAGTTCCAGGGGGAAGATCCAGGATCAGATAATCTAATTCCCCCCATTCTACCTCGGAGAAGAAATTTCGCAGCATTTTGCCTAGCATAGGGCCACGCCAAATAATCGGCGAATTATCCTCCACAAAGAAACCCATGGAAATGACTTTTACTCCGAAGCGCTCTACAGGAATAATACGCTTGTCCACAAGTGCAGGCCGAGTTTCGATTCCCATCATATCCGGTACACTGAATCCGTAAATATCCGCATCTACGATCCCGACTCTTTTGCCTAATCTAGCCAAGGATACAGCAAGATTAACGGTTACCGTCGATTTACCTACTCCTCCTTTACCGCTTGCTACAGCAATAAACTGGGTTTTGGATTCAGGTGAAAGCAGTGGTGCTTCTTTTGGTGCATGAGTTGGAATTTCTTTTTTAGGAGGGTTTTTCTCCTTTTCGCCGGCCTTATCTCCGGAAAACAGGGCAGCAAGCTCCTGCTTTTCAAAGTCATTGATCGGGCGAAAACGAATATGCACATCGGCCACTCCAAGACGGCTGATCGCTTCTTCAACATCCTGCCGATACTGAGCCTTTAGCTGTTCATCATCAGCCGTCAAAACAAAAGTAACAGCCGCCTGATCCGGCTTGACCATTACGTCCTTGATCAAATTAAGCTCAGTTACTGGACGGTTATAAGTTGCATCGTATATATGTGCTAAAGCTTCAATTACTTGCTCCCTGGAAACCATGAAGTCACCCCACCGCTTCTATACATTTATTTTCAGCACACCGAATCAATTCCTCTATGCAGACTAAACGTTTTATGAAATTGATTCGACCATCATTATTATAGCAGTTTTAATTAGCCTCACCAACAGTTTCCCCGCTATAGTACTTTAAAATCCCTTGATAAATCGCTGCGGCCACTTTACGCTGATAATCGTCCTGGGACAGCAAAGCCGCTTCTTCCGGGTTGGAGAGAAAACCTGCTTCCACCAATACGCTGGGAATCGGCAAAGTTTTCAACAAATAGACGGTATCGGCTGTTTGCGCCACACGGTCCGTATTCTGCAGCTGAAGCGTTAACTCATCCTGAATATGGGCTGCCAGAGGTTTGCTTAAAGCCTGGCCTCCTGAATAGTAAAAGGTTTGCGCCCCCCTCCATCTTGCTGATGGTATGGCGTTCAGATGGAGACTGACCAGCATATCAGCTTTATGACTTTCGATAAAATCAGCTCGATTTAATAAATCTTCCGTTTTTCTTTTACTCAGCCCCTTCGTACCTGGAGATGCCAAATCTTTATCCGTTTCTCTAGTCATCACTACTATGGCACCGGCCTCCTGCAAGTAGTCTCTTAAGTATAGGGCGAGGCTCAATGTAACATCTTTTTCAATCAATCCATCCTTGCTGACAGCTCCCCCATCTACACCTCCATGCCCGGGATCAAGGGCAATAACCTTTCCTGACAATGGAAGGGTCCAATACGACCAGGTTCTAGCGGATGGCAGCTCAAAAGTGAACAAATAAACAAGGAGGGCAACAATCCAGCAACCTAACAGAAGCTTCAAGCTGCCGTTAAGATTAAGCCAGAATACGATGCCTCTAGGAAATTTACGCATAAAAAAAACCACCTCATCCGCTAAAATGTTATTACCATCTTATGGACAAAGGTGGAGCTTTATGACAAGCATCTCCCCTCGCTTTTTCACGAGGAGATCAACTAAAGGTTAACCGCGATCTAAACAAAGCTAATCGGTCAGGTAAGCGCCCGTTCGGCTACGCCCGCGATGAGCACCTCTGCCACCTCGGGACGGGTAAACTCAGGAGGCGGGGAGATTCCCTGCTTAAGCATTTCCCTTACCTTAGTGCCCGATAAATGCATATGCGCCGATTTATCATGGGGGCAGGTTTTGCTCGATGCCATGTTCCCGCAGCGTGTGCAGTAAAAGCTATGTTCAAAGAACAGAGGCGTAATACCCAAATCGTCACTTGAAAACTCCCGGAAAATTTCCTGCGCTTCATAAGTTCCGTAGTAGTCTCCCACACCGGCATGATCACGGCCTACAATGAAATGTGTACATCCATAATTTTTTCTGACAATAGCATGGAAGATCGCCTCTCGAGGTCCGGCATACCGCATTGCCGCTGGAAAGACACCAAGAAAGACTCTGTCTTTAGGATAATAGTGGTTGAGCAGCACGTGATAGCTGTTCATTCGAACCTCGGCAGATATATCATCCGATTTTGTTTCGCCCACGAGAGGATTGAGAAATAAACCATCTACAATTTCCATGGCGCTTTTTTGGATATATTCATGTGCCCGATGTACAGGATTTCGTGTTTGAAAACCAACAACCGTTTTCCAACCCAGCTCGGCAAATTTTTGCCGGGTCTCTGCAGGATCTAAATGGTACTCAGCAAATTTACTCTTACTTGGGCGGTTCAACACATAAATAGGACCTCCCGCATAGTTAGCCGGCCGCTGATACAACTTGGCCACTCCGGGATGTTCTTCACTATCTGTTTTGTACACCTTTCGAGCCTCATGTTTCTGATCTGCCTTATAGAGGCTTTCTATGTCCATGACGGCATAAATCACCTGATCGCTTTCACCCACTAATGCAATACGCGAGCCAACAGATAGACTCCCGAATAGGGAATCCTCTAGTGCCAATGTAATAGGGATACTCCAGACCGTGCCGTCCTTCAACCTCATACTGTCGATGACGGAGTGATAGTCTTCCTCCACCATAAAGCCCTCTAGCGGGGAGAAGCCGCCAACCGCTATTAGATCAATGTCTGATAGTGCCCAATTATCTACAGGCACAGCCGGAAGAGACGCGGCTTCATCAAGTAACGCTTGGCGCTGCTCCCCCTCCATCCACCGGTTTATTAATGTCCCCCCATGCGCAGGCAGGCTTTGATTCATAAACTGCTCCTCCTTATTCTTCAAATGGAGTCCATCATGCCATTTTGCTAATGGTATCATGATTCAACGGCTCAAATCTGTATTAGCTGAGCTCCCTGCGTTATTTGTGCAGACCACATTCTGTCTTTTGATGCCCAGACCAGCGCCCTGCTCGTGGGTTTTCTCCCGGCATGACAGGACGGGTACACTTATCACAGCCAATACTAGGATAATTCTGATCATGCAGAGGGTTGTAAAAAAGTTTATGCTCACGAATATACTGCCAAACATCGTCAGAGCTCCAATCGGCCAAAGGATTGAATTTTACCAGCCCGAATTTGGTATCGTATTCTATCTTCTTGGCGTTAGCCCGGGTAGGAGCCTGATCTCTGCGAATACCTGTAATCCATGCTTCATATTGAGCTAAAATACTGGTAAGCGGATCTACCTTGCGCAAGCTGCAGCATTGGTTGGGATTGCTGCTCCATAATTCAGCCCCAAACTGTTCCTCTTGCTCTTCCAAGGTTAGTTTCGGTTTAACTTGGATAAAACGGATCCCGTACCGGTCTTCCAGACGATCTCTTGTTTCATAGGTTTCCTTAAAATGCAGGTCTGTATCTAAGTAGAATATGTTTGTGGATGGACTGATTTTCGATAGGATATCAACGAGAACCACGTCTTCTGCGCCAAAGCTGCAAGCCAGTACAAGGTTGGGAAAGCGCCCTACCGCCCAGGATATGACTTCCCCAGCAGACATCTTTTCTAGGTCAATACTCGCTTGGTGAATGAGTTCTTCTTTCTCCAACAAATTCATTTGGCGTCCTCCTTTACGCTATTTCTTAGTATACATATAGGAATTATAAATTTAATTATTGTCGCAATTCCATTTTTAGTCAACCCTCTTTTTTCCATAATTGAAATAAAGTTCTCGCTTTGGCTCTAAATTCAGCTTATGAACAGATGGGCAAAAGGTGCAAAAACCTATGGATCTAGTTTGCCCATCTCATCTAGTGGATGAATTGAATGCGATAAGCTGGCTTGCCGTATCGTCTAAGACTACCGACCAGAGCAGTAAGGCCGCAGAAAATGCAAAAAGCCCCCGACCGTTAAAGGTCGAGAGCTTGTAATATAACATAAATTAACGTTTGGAGAACTGAGGTGCACGACGAGCTGCTTTCAAGCCGTACTTCTTACGTTCTTTCATACGAGGATCACGAGTCAGGAAGCCCGCTTTTTTCAGAGAGCCGCGGAATTCAGGATCCGCTTTTAACAAAGCACGGGAAATACCGTGACGGATCGCACCCGCTTGACCAGTTGTTCCACCGCCATGTGCGGTAACCAGCACATCGTATTTGCCCACCGTTTCTGTTAAAGACAATGGCTGCTTAACAATCAGCTTCAATGTTTCCAAACCAAAATACTCATCTAAATCACGCTTGTTGATAACAATCCGTCCTTCACCCGGCACCAAACGGACACGTGCTACCGAATGTTTACGACGACCTGTTCCATAGTATTGTACTTGTGCCACGAAACTGTCCTCCCTTTATTAACCGCGAAGTTCGTAAACTTCAGGTTGTTGTGCTTGATGCGGATGCTCGGCTCCAGCATACACTTTCAATTTAAGTTTCATCTTGTTACCGAGGCGTGTTTTAGGCAGCATGCCATGAATAGCCAGCTCCAGCATACGCTCCGGTTTGTTTTTCAGCATATCTTGGGCGGTGGTTACTTTCAATCCGCCTGGATACATGGAATGACGGTAATACTTCTTATCCGTCAGTTTATTACCCGACAAAACGATTTTGCTAGCATTGATGACAATAACAAAATCCCCGGTGTCCACATGAGGAGTAAACTGGGGCTTATGTTTGCCGCGAATCAGAGCAGCAGCCTCGCTTGCCAAACGTCCCAAAGTTTTACCTTCGGCATCGATAATATACCATTTCCGTTCTACTTCGTTTGGCTTAGCCATATATGTGGAACTCATTGCTTGATCCTCCTAAGCATTCGAATTACTTCATCTATTTACGTCTATTCTGTATTCTCATTTAGTTTAAGGTTGGTAGCTTCAGACTCGGGGCTGTGGGATAGCCTGTATGAAACACCAAGGTATATCATACTATATCTGCAGTTATTTATCAAGAGAACGATCGCAAAAGAATGCCGCTTTATCAGCTTTTTCTGTCCCGTTCCCTAACTTATGCGGCAGCTATGACATTGCTGCCTGGCTCTACTCGTATTGCACGTCCCACAAGGTGAGAGCATGGGCAAGAGCAGTTGGACCTGCCAAGCTTCGGTTTTTGGCGCTGAGGATGATACCCATCTCTTCCGGCTGCCTCCGGCCCTCCCCAATCTGCAGTAACGTTCCCACAATGATTCTAACCATATTGTACAGAAAGCCGTTACCCTGTATATAGATATGAATCACACCTGCATCACCATCTCCAAGCATTGGCTCCGCTTCAAACACAATGCTGGTGGAATAGATGGTCCGCACGTGTGAAACTACAGCCGCTCGGCGGGAACAAAAAGTGGTGAAATCATGTGTCCCCTCCAACTGCTTCAGAGCCTTTTCCATGGCGGAAAGAGAAAGAGAGCCCGGATGATGCAACCGGGAATCCCGGTACATAACATTCGCCCATTTGCTTCGCTGTATGCTGTAACGGTATGTTTTGGAAACCGCCGATCTTCTCGCGTGAAACTCCATCGGCACCTCTTCTGCAGTGTGTACCACGATGTCTTTGGGCAGTCGTGAATTTAAAGCCAAGCACCAACGGTCGATAGGAATGCTCGAGTTTACTTCGAAGTTAACTACCTGACATCGCGCATGAACGCCTGCATCGGTTCTGCCTGAGGAAGTTAGCTTGACCGATTGCCCCGTTAAATGAAAAACAGCCCGTTCCAGTTCACCTTGGACCGTGTTAGCCTGAGGCTGGATCTGGAAGCCGCTATATTGTGTTCCATCATAACTAACCGTTAATTTTATATTTCTGTTAGCCGTGCCTGGCATTGTTATGAACCCACCACCATCAAAAGAAGAAAATTATAGCGAGTGATAAGATCTTCCCCGATCCCAACACCAAAAGCCGAATCCTCTCATGGAGAGTCCTTTCTTTCACCGATGGCTGCACCCGTCCCCTTAAAAGGGGGCGGCTGGCGTTCAGCACAAAGGTAAGGCTGGCTCTATAGGCGCAAATTGCCCCACAGAGTGGAGCCACGGGGTTACACCGGCTCTTCGGCCTTATAGCGTCACGAGCAAAGAACCCTTAATTTCTCATAAAAATACCCAGCATTGGAGCGAAGCCTTGGAGTTATGACAGGTACTTTGCAGGGACACCAGAAACATATCGTTGCTATAAAAAAAAGGGCTTCAGCAGAATCTAGGATTCTGTCCACCCTTTCCTATCCAGTCGTTAAGCTCGATCCACCAATTCCAAATAGACCATAGGAGCAGCATCTCCACGACGAGGCCCCAGCTTCAAGATACGAGTGTATCCTCCTGGACGCTCGGAATAACGAGTGGCCAATTCAGAAAACAGCTTTTGAATAGCATCTTGTTTTTTACCAGTTTCCTCATCTACACTAGCCGTCTCGCGGCGTACATACGCAGCAACCTGACGGCGAGCATGAAGGTCGCCCTTCTTGGCCAAGGTAATCAGTTTCTCAGCGATCGATTTAACCTCTTTCGCCTTGGCTTCTGTTGTTTGAATGCGTTCATTAATGAATAAATCGGTGACCAAATCACGGAACAAAGCTTTCCGTGCGCTGGAATCCCGACCCAGCTTTTGGTATGCCATGAGGTTCCCTCCTTCTAATCGGAAATCTAGTCTTCCATGCGAAGGCTTAATCCTAATTCATCGAGCTTTTCCTGTACTTCTTCCAAAGATTTGCGTCCAAGATTCCGGACTTTCATCATGTCTTCTTCGGTTTTCGTAATCAGCTCTTGAACGGTATTAATCCCCGCACGCTTCAAGCAGTTGTAGGAACGAACGGAAAGATCCAACTCTTCGATGGTCATTTCCAATACTTTTTCCTTCTTGTCTTCCTCTTTTTCTATCATAATTTCCGCATCTTTTGCTTCATCGGTCAAACCTACGAACAGCATCAGATGTTCGGTCAATATTTTGGCACCAAGACTAACAGCTTCCTCCGGACGAATACTGCCATCGGTCCACACTTCAAAGGTAAGCTTGTCATAGTTAGTAACCTGACCAACACGCGTATTTTCCACACTGTAATTGACGCGGGTGATTGGGGTATAGATCGAATCAATCGGAATGACACCGATCGGCTGATCTTCTTTTTTATTCTTATCTGCTTGTACATAGCCTCTGCCACGATTAGCATTTATCCGCATATGAAGACGGGCATCTGACGAAAGGCTAGCAATATGCAGATCAGGATTCAAAATTTCCACATCACTGTCCGCACGGATATCTCCTGCCGTGATAATACCTTCTCCGTCCGCGTCAATTTCCAGCACTTTTTCTTCGTCGGAATGAATCTTTAACGATAGTCCCTTGAGGTTAAGGATAATTTCCGTAACATCTTCCATTACACCAGGAATGGTAGAGAACTCGTGAAGGACACCTTCGATTTGAACGGAGTTTACAGCAGCACCTGGCAAAGAGGACAACAAAATTCTGCGAAGCGAGTTGCCAAGTGTTGTACCATATCCCCGTTCCAAAGGTTCAACCACAAACATACCGTACGTTCCTTCATCATTCACTGTTACGGTCTCAATTTTTGGTTTTTCAATTTCTATCATTAAGTTTACCCTCCTTCGAAACGTCGTTTCCACTGGATACCCGATAAACATAAAAACACGTAGTATGCCTATCCTTCAACTCCATTATTCACATGTGGAGGATATTTATACTACTTCACGTTCATGAATTAGACGCGACGACGTTTAGGCGGACGGCAACCGTTGTGAGGAATAGGTGTGACGTCTTTGATGAGATTAACTTCCAGTCCTGCAGCCTGCAAAGAACGAATAGCTGCTTCACGGCCGGCTCCCGGACCTTTAACCATAACTTCTACAGCCTTCATCCCGTGCTCCATAGCTGTTTTTGCAGCAGATTCTGCGGCCATTTGAGCAGCGAAGGGAGTGCTTTTACGGGAACCTTTGAAGCCCAGGTTACCTGAACTTGCCCAAGAAATTGCGTTTCCGTGCGGATCTGTAATCGTAACAATCGTATTGTTAAATGTGGAACGGATATGAGCTACTCCGGACTCAATATTTTTACGATCACGACGTTTAGTACGAGCTACTTTTGTTTTAGGTCTAGCCATTCGAATTATCCCCCCTTATTATTTCTTCTTATTAGCTACGGTACGACGAGGACCTTTACGTGTCCGTGCATTTGTTTTAGTGCGTTGGCCTCTAACAGGCAGACTGCGGCGATGACGGATTCCACGGTAAGAACCGATCTCAATCAACCGTTTGATGTTCAAGGAAATCTCGCGGCGCAGGTCTCCTTCAACTTTAACCGTTTTATCGATCGCTTCACGCAGCTTGCTCACTTCATCTTCAGTCAGGTCGCGGACGCGAGTTTCAGGGTTAACACCTGTTGTGCTTAAAATCTTTTGAGAAGTCGTTCTGCCGATACCGAAAATATATGTCAGGGCAATCTCTACTCGCTTATCGCGAGGCAAGTCAACTCCAGCTATACGAGCCATTTGTGCACCTCCTTAACCTTGTTTTTGTTTATGCTTCGGATTCTCGCAAATGACCATGACATTTCCTTTACGTCTGATCACTTTGCACTTTTCGCAAATAGGTTTAACCGACGGTCTAACCTTCATTGTGGTTACCTCCTCAAGGTTTGCGAATGCAAACCTACTTTCGTAAGCATTAGCTTGGGTTTGCTCTAGCAAACCATCTTCGTAAGCATTATTCTCAAGATTTGCATATGCAAAACCTAATTCGTTAACAGTCTTCCCTGTACAAAAAGAACAATCTATCCGTAAGCATTCCCCTGGCGGAAGAATGCAAAACCTAATAGGCTCTTTTTACTGCAAAAAACTATTCTTAGCGGGCATGCTGCAAGTTATTTGTAGCGGTACGTGATCCGTCCTCTTGTTAAATCGTAAGGGGACAGCTCTACCGTAACCTTGTCACCAGGCAAAATACGAATGAAATGCATACGAATTTTACCCGAAACGTGAGCCAGAATTTTATGACCATTCTCCAGCTCTACCTTGAACATGGCGTTAGGAAGAGGCTCAATTACAGTACCTTCCACCTCAATAACATCTTCTTTGGCCACAATCATTCTCCTTCCATGCATTCAGTCTTGTGAAAATTTAGTTAGCGCAAACCGTAACTTTCCATTGGTCACGCGCCCGGTTTCCCTTAAACTATCTGCTACCTCTGTATTGATTGTATCGTACAATCTAAGATGGAGCCGGTTTTTCTTCTTCGGACGGTCAAATTTTCTCTTGCGTCCATCAGCAATCCAGACGAACCGTTCATCTTCTATTCTGATGATCACCGCAAAGCTTCCCGCCTCGCGGCCGCGCAAGATTTCAACAATCTGTCCAAGTTGGGGCTCAGTGACCATCTCCACATTTTCACCTACAATCCTGTCTTGGTCAGGATCTCATAACCCTCTTCCGTGATGGCAATGGTATGCTCGAAGTGTGCGCAATAAGATCCGTCCACCGTTACAACCGTCCAGTTGTCCTCTAATGTCTTCACGTAACGCTCTCCTACATTCACCATTGGTTCGATTGCCAAGACCATGCCGGGCTTTAATCGTGGGCCACGGTGGGGCACCCCGTAATTGGGAATTTGCGGTTCTTCATGAAGATTGGCACCAATTCCGTGTCCAACATATTCCCGAACTATAGAAAATCCTTCTTCTTCTACCGTACGCTGAATAGCGTGCGATAGGGTAAACAAGCGGGCATCAGGCTTAGCTTCCGCCAGCCCGGCATACAGCGATTTTTCCGTTACCTCCAGAAGCTTCTGAGCGGTAGGGGAAATCTCTCCGACCGGATATGTCCACGCCGAATCACCATGATAGCCTTGATAGTACGCTCCGATATCAATACTGATGATGTCGCCTGAGTTAAGTTTTCTTCGACCGGGTATCCCATGAACCAATTCCTCGTTGACTGAAGCACAGATACTGCCTGGAAAGCCATTGTAGCCTTTAAAAGAAGGCGTCGCCCCCTGGCTGCGAATAAAGTTTTCTGCAATGGTATCCAACTCTTTAGTCGTAATTCCAGGCTGAATGGCTTTGGAAAGCAAACGGTGGGTTTCCGCAACAATCCTTCCGGCTTCCCTCATTAGTTCCAGCTCTGATTTAGACTTGCAAACAATCATTAGGCCTTCCCTCTCAAAAGAGATTGGATTTCCTGAGATACAGCATCAATTTCCTTCTCCCCATCAACCTGGCGAAGAATTCCCTTAGCCTCATAGTATTCCAGCAAAGGGGCGGTTTTGGTTACATACTCGTCCAAGCGAGTCCCCACTTTTTCCGCGTTATCATCGGTTCGCTGATACAGCTCACCCTGGCATTTATCACAAACCCCATCAACCTGAGGTGGATTAAACATAACGTGATAAGTGGATCCACAAGATTTGCAAATTCTCCGTCCGGTCAATCGGGCCAGCAGCAGATCGCGATCTACCTTCAAGTTAATCACGTGGTTCAGTTCTCTGCCCAGAGACTTCATAATCTCGTCTAATGCTTCGGCTTGTGCAGTCGTTCTTGGAAAGCCGTCAAGCAAAAAGCCTTGTTCACAATCGGGTTGCTGAAGTCTTTCCCGTACAATCCCGATCGTAATGTCATCGGGTACATATAAACCTTGGTCCATATATTTTTGAGCTTCCAAGCCGAGCGGAGTACCTTGGCTTTTGGCTAAGCGAAAAGCATCACCGGTCGAAATGTGGGGAATGTTGAACTCAGAAACGATCCGTTCGGCCTGAGTTCCCTTCCCAGCTCCAGGAGGACCCATAAATAAAATGTTCACTTCGTGTAACCTCCCTGAAGTGACAGACAAACGACAACCTGCCGAGAGATCATCGTAGGTCTGCTAAGTGTGCTTATGGCACAATCTGACTACTTGTTAATAAACCCTTTGTAATGGCGCTTGATCAGCTGGCTTTCGATTTGCTTCATCGTTTCGAGAGCAACCCCCACCACGATCAGAATTGATGTCCCGCCAATTTGAATGTTAGCCGGAAGACCCGCAAGACCACCCAAAATGAGCGGAAGAACAGAAATAGCTGCCAAGAAAAGAGCACCTGACAAGGTAATTCTATTCAAAACACGGGTAAGATAAGTTGAAGTCGTTTTTCCTGGGCGAATCCCTGGAATATAACCACCGTTCTTCTTCATCTGATCAGCCATCTGCACAGGATTGATTTGAACGAAGGTATAGAAGTACGTAAATCCGATAATTAACAGCACATAGAGCACCATACCCAGCGGTGCAGTCATCGCCAGATTGGTCGTAACCCATTGAGCCACTACGTTATGTGGCCAGAACTGAGCGATTGTACCCGGGAACAGAAGCAAAGAGGAAGCAAAGATGACGGGAATTACCCCCGCGGCATTTACTTTCAACGGAATATGCGTCGATTGTCCGCCGTACATCTTACGTCCAACTACTCTTTTAGCATACTGTACCGTAATTTTACGAACCCCTTGCTGCACAAAGATAACCCCGATAACGACCAGGATCACAACAGCAACAATGATGATAGCCTTCACAATGTTAAGGAACAGAGCGTCTCCGGCGTCAACGAACAAGTCCAGATAAAGCGTCTGGGCCATAGTCGGAATTCCGGCAACAATCCCTGCAAAGATCAGAATCGAAATTCCGTTTCCGATCCCGTGCTCGGTAATTTGCTCACCCAGCCACATCAAGAATGCTGTACCACCTGTCAAGACAATAGCAATCATAAGGTACGTAGTAAAGCTCGGATCGATAACCAGCCCAGGAATCATTCCATTAAATCCAATGGACATCCCGAAAGCTTGAATTAAACCGAGAACGATAGTTCCGTATCTTGTGAATTGAGTCAGCTTCTTCCTTCCTACCTCGCCTTCCTTTGCCCATTGGGCAAATTTAGGGATGACATCCATAGAGAGCAACTGCACGATGATGGATGCGGTAATGTACGGGAATATCCCCATCGCAAAAATAGAGAATTGGAACAAAGCTCCTCCAGAGAAGGTGTTCATTAAACCAAAAATATCCGCTTGCTGCCGATCTACTGCCGATAAAATGTTGGTATCGATATTGGGGACTGGAATGAAAACCCCAATACGATAGACAATCAGAACGAGAAGAGTAAACAGGATCCTTCTACGAAGATCCTCTACTTTCATGATGTTTGATATGGTCTTAAACATTAAATCACCTCGGTTTTACCACCGGCAGCTTCAATTTTTTCCACCGCAGATTTAGAAAACTTGTTTGCTTTCACGGTTAGCTTCACGTTCAGATCACCGTTACCCAAAATCTTAATTCCGTCTAAGGAATTTTTAACGATACCGGAAGACAGCAAAGTTTCCGGTGTAACTTCTGTGCCTTCTGCAAAGTCGTTCAAGCGGTCGAGGTTAACTACGGCGTACTCTTTACGAGTGAAGTTAGTGAAACCACGCTTAGGCAGTCTACGGTAAAGAGGATTTTGTCCACCTTCAAATCCCGGACGAACGCCACCGCCGGAACGAGAATTTTGCCCTTTATGACCTCTTCCGGAAGTCTTACCGTTCCCCGTTGCAATACCGCGGCCCACACGTTTTCTTACTTTGCGGGATCCAGGAGCGGGACTCAGTTCGTGCAATTTCATCGTGTGCACCTCCTTATAGATTTTGCTTAACCTGTGAGAAAGTATCACAGACCAAAATGTTACCCTTCAATTTCTTTAACAGCCACCAGATGGCTGACCTTATTAACCATACCACGGATCGAAGCATTGTCCGGTTGAACGACACTATGATTGACTTTACGCAATCCTAATGTGTTTACGGTCACGCGTTGATCCTGAGGACGTCCAATTAAGCTGCGCTTGAGGGTGATTTCTAATTGCTTGGCCATCGTTTCCCCTCCTAACCTAATAGCTCTTCAACTGTTTTACCCCGGAGCTTAGCAACATCTTCGGCTTTCTTCAAACGCTGCAATCCTTCCAGAGTAGCATTAACCATGTTGATGGAGTTAGAAGAACCCAGAGATTTCGTCAGGATATCGCCTACGCCCGCCAATTCAAGAACAGCACGCACGGGGCCGCCGGCAATAACTCCTGTACCTTGTGCTGCTGGCTTCAACAACACTTTGCCTGCACCGAATCTTCCGACCACCAGGTGAGGAATTGTTGTTTTAACCAACGGTACATAAATCAAGTTTTTCTTAGCGTCTTCGATGCCTTTACGAATCGCATCTCCAACTTCCGAAGCCTTGCCGATACCTGCACCAACCCAGCCGTTTTCGTCTCCGACAACGACCAATGCGCTGAAGCTGAAACGGCGCCCGCCTTTTACAACTTTAGCAACACGGTTGATGTGAACGGTTTTGTCTTTAAGTTCTAAAGTGTTGGGATCTACACGCAAGTCTTTTTACCTCCTTATTAGGTGATTTGCGGATTAGAATTCAAGTCCTGCTTCCCTAGCTGCATCAGCAAGAGCCTGCACACGACCATGATAAAGATATCCTCCGCGGTCAAATACAACTTTCTCGATTCCGTTAGCTTTAGCACGCTTCGCAACCAGTTCTCCAACTTTACGGGCGGCTTCAGCATTTCCACCGTTTCCGATTCCTTCCTTCAGCTCGCTGTCCAAAGTGGAGGCGGATGCGATGGTTACTCCTTTGATATCGTCAATGACTTGAGCATACATATGTTTAGAGGATCTGAAAATACTCAGGCGCGGACGTTCCGTAGTGCCTTGAATTTTTTTCCGGACCCGAAGATGTCTTTTCAAACGAGCTTGATTTTTATCAGGTTTTGTAATCATCCGAATAGTCAACTCCTTTCCGTCAATTAGCAAGCTTTAGCTAACTTACTTTTTCTTACCGGCTTTACCTTCTTTGCGAAGGATGCGTTCACCTTCGTACTTGATTCCTTTGCCTTTATACGGCTCAGGCAAACGTACGGAGCGAACTTCAGCAGCTACTGCACCAACGCGCTCTTTGTCAATTCCTTTAACAATAACTTTTGTGTTAGAAGGAACTTCGAATTCAATTCCGTCCTCAGGCTGAATTTCTACCGGGTGGGAGTAACCCACGTTAAGCACCAGTTTATTACCGCTTTTGTTTGCACGATAACCTACCCCAACCAGCTCTAGTGATTTAACATATCCGTCCGTTACTCCGTTGATCATGTTAGCCACCACAGTTCGGGTAGTTCCGTGTAAGGAGCGGTGTAATTTATTGTCTGAAGGACGTTCAACAGAAATGTTGCTGTCTTCAATAGTAATCTTCATATCTTTGTGCAGTTCGCGGGTTAGAGTTCCTTTAGGGCCTTTTACCGTAATTACGGAATTGTCCAAAGTTACTGTTACGCCACTAGGAACTGCGATCGGTTTGCGTCCGACTCGAGACATGTGTGCACCTCCATTCTAATCAAAAAAAGAACATTCTTACCAAACGTAGCAGATAACTTCTCCACCGGCATTGGATTGACGGGCTTCTTTGTCCGTCATAATGCCGCGAGGAGTAGAAATAATCGCCAATCCGAGTCCGCCCAGAACCTTAGGCACATCCTGGCTCTTGGAATACACTCGCAGGCCTGGCTTGCTGATACGCTTCAAGCCAGTAATAACTCTCTCGTTGTTCGGACCATATTTCAAAAACAGACGGATGATCCCCTGTTTGCTATCTTGAACATACTCTGCATCACGGATGAAACCTTCTTTTTTCAAAATTTCGGCAATTTCCTTTTTAATCTTGGATGCCGGAATTTCTACGGTTTCGTGACGAACGGTATTGGCATTGCGGATACGGGTCAGCATATCTGCAATCGGATCTGACATTACCATATTACGTACCTCCTTCCCGAACTAGGTGATTACCAGCTTGCTTTTTTGACGCCAGGGATCTGGCCTTTGTATGCTAATTCACGGAAACATATTCTGCAAATTTTAAACTTGCGTAGAACGGAATGCGGACGACCACAGCGTTCACAGCGAGTATAAGCTTGCACTTTGAACTTCGGCTTGCGGCGCTGCTTAACGATCATTGAAGTTTTTGCCACTTACTTTCCACCTCCGATAGCTGAATGGCTTTTTATTTTGCGAAAGGCATTCCCAGTTGGGCTAACAGCTCACGGGATTCCTCATCTGTTTGGGCCGTAGTAACGATAACAACGTCCATACCACGGGTTTTGTCTACTTTATCATACTCAATTTCCGGGAAAATCAGCTGCTCTCTCAAACCAAGAGTGTAGTTACCACGTCCATCAAACGCTTTGTTCGATACACCCCGGAAGTCCCGTACACGAGGTAAAGAGATGTTGAACAACTTGTCAAGGAAGTGATACATACGCTCTCCGCGAAGAGTTACTTTAACCCCGATCGGCATACCTTCACGCAGTTTAAAACCGGCGATCGATTTTTTGGCGCGTGTAATGATAGGCTTTTGCCCAGAAATGGTTTGCAGGTCTTCTACTGCGCTATCCAGCACCTTGGAGTTAGCTACAGCATCGCCTACACCCATGTTGATAACGACCTTTTCTACCTTAGGAACTTGCATAACGGTAGTATAGTTAAACTTCTGCATTAATGCAGGAGTAATTTCATTTAAGAAACGATCTTTTAGTCTTGCTGTCATACTCACCAGTACCTCCTTTCCACATTATTACTTGTCGATAGCTTCTCCGGATTTTTTAGCGATCCGTACTTTTTTCCCATTATCCAGAACTTTGTAACCAATGCGTGTTGGGGTTCCGCTCTTTGGATCTACCAGCATAACATTGGAAACATGGATCGGAGCTTCTTGGGTAATGATTCCGCCTTGCGGATTTTGTTGGGATGGCTTAGCGTGTTTTTTTACCATGTTGATTCCTTCAACCAGTACACGGTTTTGTCTTGGATAAGCAGCAATCACGCGGCCTTTCTTCCCTTTATCTTTACCAGTAATAACAAAAACCGTGTCATCTTTCTTAACGTGGAGATTGTTATTGTAGGATTCAAGCTTCTTTTTCTTCGGGTTCGGCATTTGAAGTACACCTCCTAAATAACGGATTTGTTCATCCGCATAAGCGGGTCATGAGGCTTTGGTTAGATAACCTCAGGAGCCAAAGAAACGATTTTCATAAAGTCTTTGTCACGCAGCTCACGGGCAACCGGTCCGAAAATACGGGTGCCACGAGGTCCTTTATCTTCTTTTACGATAACCGCAGCATTCTCGTCAAAGCTGATGTAGGAACCGTCTTTACGTCTAGCTCCGCGTTTAGTCCGTACGATTACGGCTCTAACAACGTCTCCTTTTTTGACAACGCCCCCTGGTGTTGCTTCTTTGACAGAGCATACGATTAAATCACCGATATTAGCTGCACGGCGTCCAGTTCCACCTAAGATACGGATACACATCAGTTGCTTCGCTCCGGAGTTGTCCGCTACTTTCAAACGGCTAAAAGGTTGAATCATGGGAGTGGCCTCCTTCCTTCGTTTGTTCGAAATCTTTGCTTATGCAAAAGCCTCTTTGCAGGGCTTAAATAATAACAGCTTCTTCTACAACTTCAACCAGTCTCCAACGCTTGTCTTTGGACAACGGGCGAGTCTCCATAATTTTAACAACATCGCCGATTTTGGCTTGGTTGTTCTCATCATGCGCCTTGAATTTTTTCGTATATTTAATACGTTTGTGGTACAAGGAGTGCTTTTTATAAGTTTCAACAGCAACAACGATGGTTTTGTCCATTTTATCGCTGACCACTTTTCCGATTTGAACTTTGCGTTCGTTACGTTCGCTCATGAAGGATCCTCCTTTCTGGTCTCTGGTTTAGCTTAGCTAATGCCGAGTTCTCTTTCACGCAAAATGGTTTTGGCACGCGCAATCTCTCTACGCACTTTACGGATTTGAGTCGGGTTATCCAGTTGGCCTGTAGCCAGTTGAAAACGGAGGTTAAACAATTCTTCCTTAAAGCTGGCGATTTTCCGTTCAATTTCTTCAGTGGTTAAGTTGCGAAATTCACTAGCCTTCATTTGCTTCACCACCCACTTCATCACGTTTCACAAACTTGGTTTTGATCGGCAGTTTGTGGGACGCCAGGCGCATCGCTTCACGTGCAACCTCTTCACTCACCCCAGCCAATTCAAACAAAATTTTACCGGGCTTAACAACTGCAACCCATTTTTCTACGTTCCCTTTACCACTACCCATACGAACCTCAAGAGGCTTTTGAGTAATTGGCTTGGAAGGGAAAATCTTGATCCAAACTTTACCACCACGTTTAATGTAACGTGTCATCGCAATACGGGCAGCTTCGATTTGACGGTTGGTTACCCAGGATGGCTCCAGCGCTTGCAAACCGTATTCGCCGAAAGCGACCTCCGTGCCGCCCTTGGCTCTGCCTTTCATACTTCCGCGATGCTCTTTGCGGTGCTTAACGCGTTTTGGCATTAACATGATTAGTTTCCTCCTTCCTCTGCAGCCTTCTTCTTGGCAGGCGGAAGAACTTCCCCACGATAGATCCAAACCTTTACGCCGATCCGTCCGTAAGTAGTGTGTGCTTCAGCAGTACCATAGTCGATATCTGCACGCAAAGTGTGCAGCGGAACCGTTCCTTCGCTATAGCCTTCCGAACGCGCAATCTCTGCTCCGCCCAGACGTCCGCTGACTGCTGTTTTGATTCCTTTGGCGCCGGCTCTGATCGATCTTTGAATCGATTGCTTCATAGCGCGACGGAAAGATACGCGACGCTCTAATTGCTGAGCAATGCTCTCTGCAACCAAAGTAGCATCCAGGTCAGGACGTTTGACTTCAGAAATATTAATGTGAACTTTTTTATTAGAAAGCTTGGCAATGTGAGCTCGAATCACTTCTACTTCAGAGCCGCCCTTACCGATAACCATACCAGGCTTAGCGGTATGAATAGTAACATTCACACGGTTAGCTGCTCTTTCGATTTCCACCCGGGATACGGAAGCATCTTTAAGCTTTCCTTTCAGGTAGTCGCGGATTTTTACATCCTCAAGAAGCAAATCACCGTAGTCTTTATCAGCATACCATTTTGATTCCCAATCGCGGATAATTCCGACTCTCAGTCCGATAGGACTTACTTTTTGACCCACACGTTATCCCTCCTTATTTTTCAGATACCACTAAAGTAATGTGGCTCGTACGCTTGTTAATACGGCTCGCACGTCCCATAGCACGTGGCCGGAATCGTTTCATCGTTGGTCCTTGGTTAACGTAAGCTTGTGAAATTACGAGCTTCTCGGGATCCAAGGAGTGATTATGCTCTGCGTTGGCGATCGCAGCGTTCAGAATCTTCTCAACAACCGGAGAAGCTGCTTTAGGCGTGTGGCGAAGAATGGCGATCGCTTCACCCACTTCCTTACCGCGAATCAGATCAACTACCAGCTGAACTTTGCGCGGAGCAATACGGATAAATCTTGCACTTGCCGTTGCTTGCATGAGTTTAACCTCCTCTCGAACCTATCGCTGGCTTCAATCAGCCTATCTTCTCGTTTTCTTGTCGTCGTCCGTATGCCCTTTATAAGTACGGGTTGGAGCGAACTCACCCAACTTATGTCCGACCATATCTTCAGTGACGTACACCGGCACATGCTTTCTGCCATCATAAACGGCAAAAGTATGTCCTACAAACTGGGGGAAAATGGTGGAGCGGCGCGACCAGGTTTTAATGACGACCTTCTTGGTGCTGTTATCCGCTTCTTCAACTTTCTTCAGCAAATAGCTGTCCACGAAAGGGCCTTTCTTCAAACTGCGTCCCATGGATTATCCTCCCTTCATCATCCTGCTAAATAATCATTACTTCGTGCGGCCACGAACAATGTATTTACTCGATGCTTTATTTTTCTTGCGTGTTTTATATCCGAGAGTCGGTTTACCCCATGGGGACATTGGCGACTTCCGTCCGATAGGAGCGCGGCCTTCACCACCACCGTGAGGGTGATCGTTAGGGTTCATAACAACCCCGCGAACTTCAGGTCTTTTACCCAACCAACGGGATCTGCCGGCTTTACCGATTTTAACCAACTCATGATCTTCGTTACCAACGGAGCCGATCGTTGCGCGGCAAACCTTTAAGACACGACGCACTTCACCGGAGCTCAGGCGAATAGTTACATAACGATCTTCTTTACCAAGAAGCTGAGCCTCGGTACCAGCTGCGCGAACCATTTGTCCGCCTTTGCCAGGTTTAAGCTCGATGTTATGAATAACGGTACCTACAGGAATGTTTTCCAAAGGCAGCGCATTACCGACTTTAATATCGGATTGCGGTCCGGATTCGATCACATCGTTCACTTTAAGGCCTTTAGGAGCCAGAATGTATCGTTTTTCCCCATCCGCATAGTGAATCAAAGCAATGTTGGCCGAACGGTTAGGATCATACTCGATCGTAGCAACGCGACCAGGTATTCCGTCTTTGTTCCGCTTGAAGTCGATAATCCGGTATTTTCTCTTATGACCGCCTCCATGATGGCGAACCGTAATTTTCCCTTGGTTGTTCCGTCCAGCGGTTTTGCTAAGCGGTGCAAGCAAGGATTTTTCCGGCCGATTCGTCGTGATTTCCTCAAAAGTGGAAACAGACATCGCGCGTCTTGCCGGAGAGGTCGGTTTATATTTTTTTATAGGCACTTAGATTCCCTCCTAACTTCGAAAAATATCTTAAGACTCGAAGAACTCCAGTTCTTTGCTGTCTTCGCTTAAGGAAATGATCGCTTTCTTCCAGTTCGGTCTATAGCCTGTGTAACGGCCGTAGCGTTTCGGCTTACCAGTCACACGCATTGTGTTAACTTTGGTAACTTTCACTTTAAAGATCTCTTCAATAGCTGATTTGATTTGAGTTTTATTGGCTCTAATATCAACCTCAAAAACGTATTTCTTATCAGCCATCATTTCACTGGAAAGCTCGGTTATTACCGGACGAATGATAATATCACGAGGATTTTTCATTACGCAAGAACCTCCTCTACTTTCTGGACCGCTTCCTTCGTAATGATGAGCTTATCATGTACCAGCACATCCAGTACGTTGATTCCCTCGGCAGTTACAAACTTAACTCCTGGGATATTACGTGCAGACAGCGCTACGTTTTCATCGAATTCAGGCGCTACAACCAGCGCTTTACGATCAACATTCAGGTTTTTCAACATTGCAACGATTTCTTTCGTTTTAGGTTGACTTAGTTGAAGCTGATCCAACACGATGATTTCATTCTCAATCACTTTAGAAGAAAGAGCCGATTTAATTGCTAGACGGCGTACTTTTTTAGGCAATTTGTAAGCATAGCTGCGGGGAGTAGGTCCGAAGACAATTCCGCCACCTTTCCACTGCGGGGAACGAATGCTGCCTTGACGAGCACGGCCTGTTCCTTTTTGTTTCCAAGGCTTGCGTCCTCCGCCTCTTACTTCAGAACGTCCTTTTACTTTATGAGTTCCCTGACGAAGAGAAGCCTGCTGCATAACGACAGCATCATGAAGAACGTGCTTGTTCGGCTCAATACCGAATACCGCTTCGGATAGCTCAAGCTCTCCTACTTGTTCTCCGCTAATGTTATACAAAGCTACTTTTGGCATCTTTTATCCTCCTTTCCCGTTTCCTTATTGTTTCACCGTAGATTTAATGCTGACGAGGCTGTTCTTCGCCCCTGGAATAGATCCTTTTACCAGAATCACATTGCGCTCTGCGTCCACTTTAACTATTTGCAGATTCTGCAAAGTTACCGTGTCTGTACCCATGTGTCCAGGCAGCTTCTTTCCTTTAGGAACGCGGTTAGCCTGAATCGAACCCATGGAACCTGGTCCACGATGATAGTGGGAACCGTGAGACATTGGCCCTCTGCTTTGACCGTGTCTCTTAATTACGCCTGCAAATCCTTTACCTTTGGAAGTGCCAGTTACATCGACAAATTCGCCCTCGCTGAACAGATCCGCTTTGATCTCTTGACCAACCTCGTAATCTGCCAACTCAACTCCGCGAAATTCTCTAATGTAGCGCTTAGGCGTAGCTCCGGCTTTTTTCGCGTGACCGGTTTCCGGTTTGTTCGCGCGCTTTTCTTTCTTATCCACAAATCCGACCTGGATTGCTTCATAACCGTCGTTATCTTTGTCTTTCTTTTGCAGAACGACACAAGGGCCCGCTTCAATTACTGTAACAGGCAAAACCAAGCCTTCCGGGGTAAATACCTGAGTCATTCCCAATTTTCTTCCTAAGATACCTTTTGCCATGTTGACACCTCTTTTCCTTCCCGTATACCTAACGATTTATTATAGTTTGATTTCGATATCCACGCCGGACGGCAGGTCCAAGCGCATCAGTGCATCCACCGTTTGTGGTGTAGGGCTGACAATATCGATCAAACGTTTATGTGTACGCATTTCGAATTGTTCCCTGGAATCCTTGTACTTGTGAACCGCACGAAGAATAGTGATAATTTGTTTCTCCGTTGGAAGCGGAATAGGCCCGGATACACCTGCACCGGAACGTTTTGCCGTTTCTACGATTTTCTCCGCGGATTGGTCAAGAATTCTATGATCGTACGCTTTCAAGCGGATACGAATCTTTTGCTTTGCCATTTGAGTCCCTCCTTCTATCGCCCAAATTATTATCGGACATACTCCGTGAAAATCTCCTGACTGCCCTCCCATGGCAAAGGGGCCGGGTGTGTCAGCAACCTCTCACATCATCGCAACGTCACAGACCAACGTTCACTATTATATCTAATTACGCTGCCTATTGCAACTATAAGTTTTCGCCGTATTTTCAAGCAGCTTCTCTAAGATTATTTTGCCGCTGCCTCCCTGGGAAAACTTATTTGTGTCCTGCCTTCCCGCTTTCTTCAATCGTGTATTAACCGGCAGCATTCTTGTTTCTTCTATAAATAAGAAGCTTGCTCAATATAGCTAGCATCTATAAAATGTACTAAGCAAAAAAGCTGCTCGAGTCCGAAGACTTCAAGCAGCTTCTTCTTTAGTCCAAGAAGTTCCGAGCTTCAATTACTTCTCGATGGAAGCAACCGCACCCGCACCTACTGTACGTCCACCTTCACGAACGGTGAACTTCGTTCCTTGCTCGATAGCGATAGGAGCGATCAGTTCGATCGTTACGGTGATGTTATCGCCAGGCATAACCATTTCAGTACCTTCTGGCAGAGTGATAACACCAGTTACGTCCGTTGTACGGAAGTAGAACTGAGGGCGATAGCCAGTGAAGAAAGGCTTGTGACGGCCACCCTCTTCTTTATTCAGAACGTAGATTTGAGCTGTGAAGTTAGTGTGAGGCTTAACGGAACCTGGCTTAGCCAAAACTTGACCACGCTCGATGTCTTTGCGGTCTACACCACGAAGAAGAGCACCGATGTTGTCACCCGCTTGAGCGGAATCCAGAAGCTTACGGAACATTTCAACTCCGGTTACAACGGATTTTTTAGCTTCGTCTACGAGACCGATGATTTCGATTTCGTCGCCAACTTTAACAGTTCCACGCTCTACACGGCCAGTAGCAACTGTACCACGACCAGTGATCGAGAATACGTCCTCGACTGGCATCAAGAAAGGCTTATCTGTGTCGCGCTCTGGAGTTGGGATGTAAGCTTCGATTTCTTTGAACAGCTCAACGATTTTGTCAGCCCATTCTCCATCAGGGTTGTTCAGAGCTTCACGAGCGGAACCACGGATAACTGGAGTGTCATCGCCAGGGAATTCATACTCGCTAAGAAGATCGCGAACTTCCATTTCAACCAGTTCCAGAAGCTCTTCGTCTTCTACCATGTCACATTTGTTCAGGAATACTACGATGTAAGCAACACCTACCTGGCGGGAAAGCAGGATGTGCTCACGAGTTTGTGGCATAGGACCGTCAGCAGCGGATACAACCAGGATAGCTCCATCCATTTGTGCTGCGCCAGTGATCATGTTTTTAACATAGTCGGCGTGTCCTGGGCAGTCAACGTGAGCATAGTGGCGTTGATCTGTTTCATACTCAACGTGAGCAGTGGAAATTGTAATACCGCGCTCGCGCTCTTCAGGTGCTTTATCGATTTGATCGAAAGCTACTGCAGCACCGCCATATCTTTTAGAAAGAACGGTAGAAATAGCTGCAGTCAAAGTGGTTTTACCATGGTCAACGTGACCAATCGTACCAATATTCATATGGGGTTTTGTACGTTCAAACTTAGCTTTAGCCATAATAAGTTAGCCTCCTTAAAAATAAATATTTTAGGCGCCTTTATGCTTAGCAGAAATTTCTTCTGCAATAGCTTTAGGCACTTCTTCATAATGGGATAGTTCCATAGAGAATACACCGCGACCTTGAGTACGGGAACGAAGTGTTGTGGAATAACCAAACATTTCAGCCAAAGGAACCTTGGCACGAATGATCTGGGCTCCACCTCTGGAATCCATTCCTTCAATCCGGCCCCTGCGGGAACTTACGTCACCCATAACGTCTCCCATGTATTCTTCGGGAACCGTTACTTCGACTTTCATGATTGGCTCGAGAATTACCGGGTTACATTTGTCTTTTGCAGCTTTCAAAGCCATGGAACCGGCAATCTTAAACGCCATCTCACTGGAGTCAACGTCATGGTAGGATCCGTCAAACAAAGTAGCTTTTATGTCAACCAGAGGGAATCCGGCGATGACACCATTCTTCATTGCTTCTTCAATTCCTGCTTGAACCGGAGCAATATACTCTCTAGGAACAGCTCCACCGACAATTTTGTTCTCGAATTGGAAACCAGTTCCCGGCTCAAGAGGTTCAAATTCAACCCAAACGTGACCGTATTGTCCGCGTCCACCGGATTGGCGAACGAACTTTCCTTCGACCTTGGCGGCCGCACGGAAGGTTTCGCGGTAAGCAACTTGTGGTTTACCAACATTGGTATCCACCTTGAACTCTCTGCGCATACGGTCAATGATAATATCCAGATGAAGCTCACCCATACCACGCAGAATGGTTTGGCCGGTCTCTTCATCCGTATGGGCACGAAGAGTAGGATCTTCTTCTGTCAGCTTACCGAGAGCAACGCCCATTTTATCCTGGTCGGCTTTCGTCTTAGGCTCAACCGCGATCTCGATAACCGGATCAGGGAAGTTCATGGATTCCAAGATAACGGGATGCTTCTCATCACAGAGTGTATCCCCTGTTCCTGTATCCTTCAAGCCTACAGCTGCAGCAATATCTCCAGAGTAAACTACATTGATCTCTTGACGGCTGTTAGCATGCATTTGCAGGATACGTCCGATCCGCTCACGTTTGCTCTTCGTTGCATTCAGCACGTAGGATCCGGACTCAAGAATACCGGAATACACACGGAAGAATGTCAGCTTACCAACGTAAGGGTCAGTCATAATTTTAAACGCAAGCGCTGCAAACGGCTCTTCATCAGAAGATTTGCGGTGTGCTTCCGTTCCGTCAGCCAGAACTCCCTTAATGTCAGGAACATCGACAGGAGCAGGAAGGTAGTCAATAACGGCATCCAGCATAAGCTGAACCCCTTTATTGCGGTAAGAAGATCCGCAGATTACCGGGAAGATTTTAACTTCAACTACCCCTTTACGAAGAGCTGATTTAAGTTCCTCTGTAGTGATTTCCTCACCCTCGAGGTACTTCATAGTCAAATCTTCGTCAAGTTCAGCAACCTTCTCTACCAATTCACTGTACAATTCTTCTACTTGATCTGCAAACTCAGAAGGAATCTCGGTTTCTTCGATGTTCTGACCAAGATCATCATTGTACATATAAGCCTTCTTGGCGATGATGTCAATAATCCCTCTGAAGTCATTCTCAGCACCGATAGGCAGCTGAATAGCAACAGCGTTCGCTTGCAGACGCTCACGCATATCTTTTACAACATTTAAGTAATCAGCGCCGATGATATCCATCTTGTTGACATATGCAATCCGCGGAACTCCGTAACGGTCAGCTTGTCTCCATACGGTTTCGGATTGCGGCTCAACGCCTTCTTTAGCACTAAATACACCTACAGCTCCGTCCAATACACGCAGGGAACGCTCAACTTCTACTGTGAAGTCAACGTGACCCGGAGTATCAATGATATTGACGCGGTGCCCTTTCCACTGAGCAGTAGTCGCCGCGGAAGTGATCGTAATTCCGCGCTCCTGCTCTTGCTCCATCCAGTCCATAGTAGCCGCACCTTCGTGAACCTCACCGATTTTGTGCGTACGCCCGGTATAGAACAAGATTCTCTCAGTGGTCGTAGTCTTACCAGCGTCAATATGCGCCATGATACCAATGTTGCGCGTATTTTTTAAGGAGAACTCTCTTACCATTATTATGTCTCCTTCCACTTTTAGGCTATCTTTGCTGAGATTCTACCAACGATAGTGTGCAAATGCTTTGTTAGCTTCCGCCATCTTGTGAGTATCTTCACGCTTTTTGACGGATGCACCCGTATTATTGCTGGCATCGATGATTTCAGCAGCCAGTCTTTCTTGCATAGTTTTTTCTCCGCGCAATCGAGCGTAGTGCACCAACCAACGCAAGCCTAGTGAAGTTCTGCGCTCCGGCTTAACTTCAACTGGAACCTGGTAGTTCGCTCCCCCTACACGACGAGCTTTAACTTCCAGTACAGGCATGATGTTTTTAATGGCTTGTTCGAAAACTTCCATTGGATCATTGCCTGTGCGCTCTTTCACTGCATTGAAAGCATCGTATAAGATTCTTTGAGCTGTTCCTCTTTTACCGTCAATCATAATACGGTTGATAAGACGAGTAACCAGCTTGCTGTTGTATATTGGATCAGGCAGCACATCTCTGCGTGGAACTGGTCCTTTACGTGGCATAGTTATCCCCCTTTCTCTGAAACTTCATTCCTAGAATCGGTTTATTTCTTCTCTTTCGGACGCTTGGTGCCGTATTTCGAGCGAGCTTGCATCCGGTTGTTAACACCTGCGGTATCCAGTGCTCCACGAACAATGTGGTAGCGAACCCCTGGCAGGTCTTTCACCCTACCGCCACGAACCAGAACGACGCTGTGTTCCTGAAGGTTATGGCCAATACCCGGAATGTAAGCTGTCACCTCTACACGGTTAGTCAAGCGTACACGAGCATATTTGCGAAGAGCCGAGTTAGGTTTCTTCGGAGTCATGGTACCCACACGAGTACAGACGCCGCGCTTCTGAGGAGAAGCCAAATCAGTCTCTTCTCTTTTCAAAGCGTTAAAGCCTGTTTGCAATGCAGGAGAGTCTGACTTCGTCACCTTTGCTTTGCGACCTTTACGCACCAATTGGTTAATTGTTGGCATGTTAAACGCACCTCCTTCCTAAGTCTAGTTTATGTCTACTGCGGCAAGCCCACAGAGCCAGGCGAATCATAAAAAAGCGCAGGAAAGTTTCTGCCCGCAGAGTAATACCACGAAGCTTCGCTTGCTCGCTTCATGTTGTTATCCTGCTAACAAAAACCGGTTAGCCTTCTTTTACCAAAGCTACCATAGCGGCGCCCACGTCAATTCCGCAGGCTCTTCCGAGCCCTCTCATGGAATTCACATAGGTGATGACTACGCCTTTGTTGGCGCAAAGGGAGACCATTCTTACTGCGAATGCGCATCCTTTGCAACCAGCACCTCTGCCGCTTTGCCCAGTTCAACCGTGCGCATTGCATGATTAGTTCCTATGCTAAGATGTCTGGACTCTTTGACTTTATCGTACGACATAGATATGCTGATCCTCCTAGTGAAAAGAGAGATCATTCTAGGCACACTACGATATAGTATCACTTCAAAAAAGAAGTGTCAAGAAAAGATCCTGCCGTTTCAACAGCGATCCGGTAGCGATCCTTCTTGACACCCTACGAGCTTCGTTTAGCCTATTACCATTTCATTCTCGCTATCTATATTGTTTTCTTCTGTGGCCATTGCTTCTGCATCTTCGCCTGTGCTCTCCGGAGCATTCGGATCATGAACACGCACATTGCGATAACGCGCCATCCCCGTTCCTGCCGGAATTAGTTTTCCGATAATGACGTTCTCTTTCAAACCAAGCAATTGGTCGACCTTGCCCTTGATTGCAGCATCGGTCAGAACACGCGTGGTTTCTTGGAAAGAGGCCGCCGACAGGAAAGAGTCGGTTTCCAGGGAGGCTTTAGTAATACCCAGCAGCACCGGCTTGGCTACTGCCGGCTCCTCGCCATTAATAAGCACCGAACGGTTGGCCGCTTCATATTCATGAATGTCAACGAACGAGCCTGGCAGCAGTGTCGTATTACCGGAATCGACGATGCGGATCTTACGCAGCATTTGTCGAATCATGACTTCGATATGCTTGTCATTGATTTCAACCCCCTGGTTCCGGTAAACACGCTGGACTTCCTGCAGGATGTAGTTCTGAACACCGCGAATTCCTTTAATCCGCAGCATATCCTTCGGATCAATGGAACCGTCTGTTAACTCATCTCCAGCCTCAACCTGCTGTCCTTTTGTTACCCGGATACGGGAACCAAAGGTAACAGCGTATACTTTCGTCTCCGCTTCCCCTTGAACCTCAATTTCACGGCGGTCTTTGGCTTCACGGATATCTTTGACGATTCCGTCCACTTCTGTAATGATGGCCTGCCCTTTCGGGTTGCGCGCTTCGAAAAGCTCTTGGATACGCGGCAGACCCTGCGTAATATCATCCCCGGCAACACCACCGGTATGGAATGTACGCATCGTCAGCTGAGTGCCGGGCTCACCAATCGATTGAGCTGCGATAATCCCGACAGCTTCACCGATTTCGACGAATTGTCCGGTAGCCAGGTTACGGCCATAGCATTTTTTGCAAACCCCGTGTCTGGCACGGCAGCTTAGTACAGAGCGGATCTGCAGCTTCTCAATCCCGGCGTCGATAATAGCATCGGCGGTAGCCGCATCAATCATCTCGTTGCGTCCTACGATAACCTCACCTGTTTCCGGGTGTTTAACCGTTTCGAAGGAGTACCGTCCTTCAATACGGTCGTAGAGATCCTCAATAACTTCCTTGCCATCCTGGATTTTGCTCACCAGGAAGCCTTTATCGGTTCCGCAATCATCTTCTCTGACGATAACATCCTGAGCCACGTCAACAAGACGGCGGGTCAAATAGCCGGAGTCCGCGGTACGCAGCGCTGTATCAGCCAAACCTTTACGAGCACCGTGAGTAGAAATGAAGTACTCCAGAACGGTCAGACCTTCACGGAAGTTGGACTTGATCGGCAATTCGATAATCCGACCTGATGGGTTAGCCATCAGTCCCCGCATTCCGCCCAGCTGAGTGATCTGCGATTTATTACCACGAGCTTTGGATTCAACCATCATATTGATGGAATTAAACTTATCCAGTGATTTCATCAAGATGGTAGTGATTTCATCCTTGGCATTCGTCCAAATATTGATAACTTTGTCGTAGCGCTCCTCTTCCGTAATCAAGCCTCTACGGTACTGGTTTGTTACTACGCGAACCTTTTCGTCCGATTCTTTAATGATTTCATCCTTCTCTTTAGGAACCGTAACATCAGCCACGGCAATCGTGATTCCCGCTCTGGTGGAATACGTAAATCCTAACGACTTGATTTTATCCAAAATCACAGAGGTTTCCGTTGTGTGGTAACGGCGGAAACATTCAGCGATAATGCTGCCCAAATATTCTTTACCAATTGCTATCTTCTCAGCAGCATTCATAATATGCTCTCTAATATCGGTACCTTTGTCGAAAATAAAGTATTCATCGGGTGTACCATTCAGCAAATTGGTTTTAGTTGCTTCGTTGATATATGGGAAGTCGCTCGGGAAAATTTCATTAAAGATGATTTTGCCGATTGTTGTAATCAGCATGCTATTCTGCTGTTTTTCCGTGAAGGAAGTTTTATTAAGCACTTTTGCAGGGATAGCAACCATCGCATGCAGAGAAGCCAGACCTCTCTGATACAGGGAGATCGCCTCTTGTACCGATGCCAAAATCATCCCGGTACCATGGGCTGTCTTATCCGACATGGTCAAGTAGAAACTTCCCAATACCATATCCTGGGAAGGCGTGACCACCGGCTTGCCGTCTTTAGGGTTCAAAATGTTGCCTGCGGCAAGCATCAGCAAGCGGGCTTCCGCCTGTGCTTCGGCAGACAAAGGCACGTGAACCGCCATTTGGTCACCATCAAAGTCGGCGTTGTATGCGGTACAGACCAGCGGGTGAAGCTTGATTGCACGACCTTCTACCAGAACAGGCTCAAACGCCTGTATTCCCAGACGGTGAAGGGTAGGCGCACGGTTCAACAGCACCGGGTGTTCCTTGATAACTTCTTCGAGAACATCCCATACTTCCGAGCTGCTGCGCTCCACTTTTCTTTTGGCGCTTTTGATATTGTGAGCAAGCCCTTTGTTGACCAGCTCTTTCATTACGAATGGCTTGAACAGCTCCAGAGCCATTTCTTTAGGCAGACCGCACTGATACATCTTTAAGCTTGGTCCGACAACAATAACCGAACGGCCGGAGTAGTCAACCCGCTTCCCTAGCAAGTTTTGACGGAAGCGTCCTTGCTTCCCTTTCAGCATATGACTGAGGGATTTCAGCGGGCGGTTCCCCGGACCTGTAACCGGACGGCCGCGACGGCCGTTATCGATCAAGGCGTCTACCGCTTCTTGCAGCATACGCTTCTCATTCTGCACGATAATGTCTGGAGCACCCAAGTCAAGCAGACGCTTCAAACGATTATTCCGGTTGATTACGCGACGATAAAGATCATTCAAGTCTGAAGTCGCGAATCGTCCACCGTCCAATTGAACCATTGGCCGCAATTCCGGAGGAATGACCGGAAGCACATCAAGAATCATCCACTCCGGCAGATTCTTCGAGTTACGGAATGCTTCCACAACCTCCAGACGCTTGATCGCCCGGTTGCGGCGCTGGCCTTGAGCAGTTCTGAGCTCTTCCTTAAGAATCTCCAGTTCTTTATCCACATCGATATCCTGCAGAAGTTTTTTAATGGCTTCCGCACCCATTCCAGCCTGGAACGCATAGCCGTACTTTTCGCGATAGCTGCGGTATTCCTTCTCTGAAAGCAGCTGCTTTTTCTCAAGAGGAGTGTCTCCCGGATCTGTAACTACGTAAGAAGCAAAGTAAATGACTTCCTCCAATGAACGGGGCGACATATCCAATGCAAGCCCCATACGGCTAGGAATCCCTTTAAAATACCAAATATGGGATACTGGCGCAGCCAGCTCAATATGCCCCATACGCTCACGACGTACTTTTTGGCGAGTGACTTCAACACCACAACGGTCACAAACTACGCCTTTATAACGAACGCGCTTGTACTTTCCGCAATGACACTCCCAATCTTTGGTTGGCCCGAAAATTTTCTCACAGAACAAGCCTTCTTTTTCCGGCTTCAAGGTTCTGTAGTTAATAGTTTCGGGTTTTTTCACTTCTCCACGCGACCAAGAACGAATTTTCTCAGGCGATGCCAGCCCGATTTTCATGTACTCAAAGTTGTTTACGTCGATCAAGGAGCAACCCTCCTTACAATGTACTGGTTATAAAACGTACCGCTGCAACGGCGAAAAGCGCCCGGGAGTCTTACTCGACTCCCATTTCAGCGCCTTCCAGATTCAGATTAAGCTTATCGTTATTTGTATCGTCTTCATCGTCAATTTCCTTCATTTCGATCTCTTCCTCGTTCTCCGTGAGGATTTTGACGTCCATGCCCAAGCTTTGCAATTCCTTAATCAATACCTTAAACGACTCTGGCACACCAGGCTCAGGAACATTCTCGCCTTTAACAATCGATTCGTAGGTTTTGACACGTCCCACCACATCATCGGATTTAACGGTCAAAATCTCTTGCAGGGTGTAGGCGGCGCCGTATGCCTCAAGCGCCCAAACCTCCATTTCTCCGAAACGCTGACCACCAAACTGGGCTTTTCCTCCCAACGGCTGTTGGGTAACCAATGAGTACGGTCCAGTAGAACGTGCGTGAATCTTGTCGTCAACCATATGTGCCAGCTTGATCATATACATGACACCTACGGTGACTTCACGCTCAAACTCTTCGCCTGTCCGTCCATCATACAATTTGGTTTTACCGTTGCGCTGCATTCCGGCTTCTTCCATGGTATCAAATACATCATGCTCAGTGGCCCCATCGAAGACAGGGCTTGCCGTATGAATACCGAGGGTTTTGGCAGCCATTCCAAGGTGAACCTCCAAAACCTGTCCGATGTTCATCCTTGACGGAACGCCTAGCGGGTTCAGCACAACCTCGACCGGTGTACCGTCCGGCAGGAAAGGCATATCCTCTTCAGGCAGAATTCTCGCAATAACCCCTTTGTTACCATGCCGGCCAGCCATTTTATCCCCTTCAGAGATTTTTCTCTTCTGAGCGATATAGACACGAACCAACTGGTTAACACCTGGAGGCAGCTCGTCGCCATTTTCCCGGGTAAATACTTTAACATCAACAACGATACCATCCGTTCCGTGCGGAACACGAAGCGAAGTATCACGAACCTCGCGGGCCTTTTCACCAAAGATAGCATGCAGCAAGCGCTCTTCGGCAGTTAGCTCGGTTACCCCTTTCGGCGTGACTTTACCAACCAGAATATCTCCGGCGCCGATTTCTGCTCCTACCCGGATGATGCCCCGCTCATCCAGATTGCGCAGCGCTTCTTCCCCAACGTTCGGGATATCGCGCGTTATTTCCTCTGGACCCAGCTTCGTGTCGCGGGCTTCGGACTCATACTCCTCGATATGAATCGAAGTATAGACATCCTCTTTGACCAGCTTTTCACTTAACAGAATGGCATCCTCGTAGTTATACCCCTCCCAAGTCATGAAGGCTACCACTACGTTGCGGCCCAGTGCCAATTCACCTTGTTCCGTAGAAGGCCCGTCAGCAAGGATATCACCTTTCTTGACGATTTCTCCCTTCTTCACTAGTGGTCTCTGGTTAATGCAGGTCCCTTGGTTGGAGCGAATAAATTTGTGGAGCTTATATTTAATGAGATCCCCGTTGACGAGTTTTCCATCAATCGTCTCTTGGCGTCTCATCCAAATCTCGTTGGCCGAAGCCTTCTCAATAATGCCATCGTACTTGGCTACGATACACACTCCTGAGTCTTTAGCCGCTTTATGCTCCATCCCTGTTCCCACCAGAGGGGACTTAGGAATAAGCAGCGGAACCGCTTGTCTCTGCATGTTCGATCCCATAAGCGCACGGTTCGAGTCATCGTTCTCGAGGAACGGAATCAAAGCGGTAGCTACTGAAACGAGCTGCTTAGGCGAAACATCCATGTAGTCAACCCGTTCACGCGGAAGGGTCAAGATATCATCCTTGAAACGCACTACGACGTTTTCGTTGAGGAACGTCCCATCTGGTGCCAGCTCAGCATTAGCCTGCGCGATGACATAGTTATCTTCTTCATCGGCCGTCAGATACGAGATTTTTTCGGTAACGATTCCTGTATTGGGATCAACCCAACGATAAGGAGCTTCGATAAATCCGTAATCGTTAATCCTTGCAAACGTGGACAAGGAGTTGATCAGCCCGATATTCGGTCCCTCCGGCGTTTCAATCGGACACATCCGGCCATAGTGGGAATGGTGAACGTCCCGCACCTCAAAGCCTGCCCGCTCCCTAGTCAAACCGCCCGGACCTAACGCAGACAAACGGCGTTTGTGCGTAAGTTCGGCAAGCGGGTTGGTTTGGTCCATAAACTGGGAGAGCTGCGAGCTTCCGAAAAACTCCTTAATCGATGCAATAACCGGGCGAATATTGATCAAGGCTTGCGGGGTAATCACATTCGCATCCTGGATCGACATTCTCTCCCGCACCACTCGTTCCATTCTGGACAAGCCGATACGGAATTGATTTTGCAAGAGCTCTCCGACAGAGCGCAATCTCCGGTTACCGAGATGGTCAATATCATCGGTATTTCCAATGCCATGCAGAAGATCAATAAAATAATTGATCGAGGAAATAATATCTGCAGGGGTAATATTTTTAACGGTTTTATCTATGTTCCCGTTACCGATCACACGCACGACTTTGCCGTCCTCAAGCGGCGAGAACACGTCAATGCACTGCAGCGGAATCGTGTCCGCTTCGGTCACCCCGTTGGTAACGGTATATTCTTTATTGCCCAATCCATTCTCTAAATAGGGCAGAATTTGATCAAGTAACCTGCGGTCAAGAACCTGACCGGCTTCAGCAATGATCTCTCCCGTTTCCGGAACAACCAAAGTTTCCGCCAATCTTTGATTGAATAAGCGGTTCTTGATATGCAGCTTTTTATTAATTTTGTAGCGGCCTACATTCGCAAGGTCATAGCGTTTCGGATCAAAAAATCTGGCCACAAGCAAGCTTCTTGCGTTATCCAGCGTAGGGGGTTCACCCGGACGCAGGCGCTCGTAGATTTCGATCAGCGCTTTTTCCGTAGAATCGGTGTTGTCCTTGTCCAATGTGTTGCGGATATATTCATCTTCACCCAACAGGCTCAGAATCTCGGCATCCGTACCAAAGCCAAGAGCTCTCAACAGAACCGTAACCGGAATCTTTCGCGTGCGGTCAATCCGGACATAAATAATGTCCTTCGCATCGGTTTCCAATTCCAGCCATGCTCCACGATTAGGAATCACGGTCGCTGTGTAGTTCCTCTTGCCATTCTTGTCGATTTTTGTGCTAAAATAGACACTGGGGGAACGAACCAGCTGACTGACAATAACCCGTTCCGCTCCGTTAATAATAAAAGTACCGGTCTCAGTCATGAGAGGAAAATCTCCCATGAATACTTCCTGTTCCTTTACTTCACCCGTTTCTTTGTTGATCAGACGAACCTTGACCCGCAGAGGGGCAGCATACGTAACGTCACGCTCCTTGGAATCATCGACTGTATACTTGGGTTCACCCAAGCTGTAATCAATAAATTCCAGAACGAGGTTACCCGTAAAATCCTGAATGGGTGAGATATCCTGGAACATCTCCCGAAGTCCTTCATCCAAAAACCATTCATATGATTTTTGTTGAATTTCGATCAGGTTAGGAATCTCCAGCACTTCATTAATACGTGCATACGACCTGCGCTCGCGTCGACCATATCGAACAAGTTGACCCGCCAACATTCTTCACCCCTTGTGACTACTCAAAATATCAATCCCCGAACTGATAGCCGCAGCCCACAGCAAAAAGCCGTTTAAGCAAACGCCCCGCCCGAGATTGTAAGAGGACATGCAAGCATGATCTCTCCTACTGTATAAACTAGAAAAAGCTTCGTGAGAAGCCTTCCCTTTTGAACTTTTGCAAAAAAGCCCAACGACGTGTGTCTTTCTGTATTCATTATGCCCTTCTAAAAACTCCCATAATCTTCAAGACAGTAGATTTGTTCAAAAATCCGTGAACAAAACGGCTCTCCAGCAAAGATTATTCGTTATCACAAGAAAAGGGCTTGACATTTTAGTGTGATAAAGACATAAAGCCTATTTTATGCTGACATTTTATAATAATACCATAACGCTTATGCAGAGTCAACGAAAGATTGCTTAGAAATTGTAAATTGTCTCCTTTAGTCAAGAAACGACGCCAAGCCTCCCGGGGTATTTCGCTGCATGACGGCGGCATTAGACTGCTTTACTGCATCTGATAATCCAATACCCTTTATCCTTCGCTGCCAGCTCCACCTGATCAAACAAGCTTTCGAGCTTCGACCAAGCCGAAGGGGCCCCTTGTTTTTTTGAATAACGACCCATAAGCTTCCTTCACTCCGCAGAGCCGCGTGTGCTTGCTCAAAAATACGATGCACCGTCTCTTTACCCGCACGGATGGGCGGATTCGTCAAAATGCAATCAAAATTGCGTCCTTGGACACCTTCCAGTAAATCGCTGTGGATCACTTCGACATTTCTCACTTGATTGCGTTTTGCATTCTCACGAGCCAACTCAACTGCGCGTTCATTAATATCGAGGAGAGTTGCCATTCCTTGTACCGCCTCACCTGCTGCAGCTATGCCAATCACCCCGTACCCACAGCCGACATCCAATACATGGGCTTGCTTTGCAATTTCCATCGTTTCGACAAGCAGCCTGCTGCCGAAATCAACGCCTTTCTTGGAGAACACCCCAGCATCACTTACGAAGGTGTAGCTCCTTCCTTTTAATGTCGTTGTGAAAGTCTGCAATTGATGAGCTGAGGATGGTTTGGATGAATAGTAATGATCGGACATAACAGCGCCCCCTTGGTACAATGATCCTTCATAGCAATAGCAACCATAACCTGATAGTGAAGCCCGGCGCCTGCATCATGCATGGATGGTTGGAAAAACCCCTTGAATTATCCAAGGGGTTTGTTCTTCATTCAAGCCATATTACTTAAGTTCAACAGTCGCTCCGGCTTCTTCCAATTTAGCTTTGAAGCTTTCTGCATCTTCTTTGGAAACTTTCTCTTTAATTGGTTTAGGAGCTCCGTCAACCAATTCTTTTGCTTCTTTAAGACCAAGGCCTGTGATTTCACGAACAGCCTTGATAACGTTAATTTTGGATCCGCCAGGACTAGCCAAAATGACATCGAATTCGCTTTGCTCAGCAGCTTCAGCAGCTCCGCCGCCGCCACCGCCAACTACTGCTACAGGAGCTGCAGCCGTAACGCCGAATTCCTCTTCGATTGCTTTAACCAGGTCGTTCAGTTCCAATACGGTCATGCCTTTGATGGCTTCTAAAATTTGCTCTTTACTCATGATTCAACCTCCATTAGGTGAAAATAGTATTCTTTTGAACTAATAAATAATTTTAAGCTTCGGCCCCGGCTTCAGATCCGCCCTCGGATTTTTCGGCAACAGCTTTAACAGCCAAAGCAAAATTCCGGACAGGTGCTTGAAGCACACTAAGCAACATAGACAGCAAGCCTTCTCTGGAAGGAAGATCCGCCAATGCTTTAAGCTGTTCAACACCAACAACTTGACCTTCTACCACGCCGCCTTTCAAGCTCAGCTTGTCGTTCTTCTTGGCGAAATCAACCAAGATTTTTGCGGGGGCTACGGCATCCTCTTTACTGAACGCAACAGCCGTCGGTCCTGTCAGCGCAGAATCCAGCTCAGTCAAGTTAGCTTCTGCGGTAGCACGTCTAGCCAAAGTGTTCTTAATTACTTGAAAATCTATTCCAGCTTCACGAAGCTGTTTGCGCAGCTCGGTTACTTGAGCCACATTGAGACCACGGTAATCGGCTACAACCGTACAAGAGCTCTCGCTTAACTTAGCTGAAATTTCAGAGACCAGCTGCTGCTTCTCTTCACGAATTTGTGCATTTCCCATCTGATTACACCTCCTGAAACAATTTGCTGAAGGGATAAGCGTCCAACAAATAGAAAAGCCTTCGCAGACAACACGAAGGCATGATGTATCGAAATCCATACGGATATCACTATATCAAAAACCTCGGTAGGAAATTAAGCTAATTAAAGCACCTACTGTCTACGGTAGCATATTCAATTTGATTAACCTTATCTAGGTTAGCATGGTTGTCTGTTTAAAGTCAACCTCTGCTTATCTGAACGATTGAAGGCTAAGTCTAACGCTCGGTCCCATCGTGGATGAAATCGCAGCACTTTTCAGATAAAGCCCTTTAGCGGAAGCAGGCTTATTTCTAATCAGCGAATCGATCAGCGCACGCAGATTTTCTGCAAGCTGCTCTTCACTGAATGAAGCCTTGCCAATAGGGGCATGAATTTGTCCTGCTCTGTCCAGACGGTACTCGATTTTACCGGCCTTAATTTCTTGAACGGCCTTAGCTACATCAAAGGTAACTGTTCCTGCTTTCGGGTTAGGCATCAATCCTTTACCCCCGAGCAGACGTCCCAGCTTACCTACTTCACCCATCATATCCGGTGTAGCGACGCAGACATCAAATCCAAACCAGCCTTGCTGGATTTTGTTAATCATGTCGGTATCCCCTACGAAATCGGCACCGGCACTTTCAGCTTCCTTGGCTTTCTCGCCTTTCGCGAATACCAATACGGTTTGGGTTTTGCCCGTACCGTGCGGCAGGACGACAACGCTGCGAACTGCCTGGTCTTGCTTCTTGGGGTCAACTCCCAAGCGAACTGCAATTTCTACGGTTTCGTCAAACTTTGCTGGAGCTGCCTTTTTAACCAGCGCTACGGCTTCTGCCGGTTCGTACAGCGTTTCGGCATCAACGAGCTTAGCAGCTTCCGAGTATTTCTTGCCATGTTTAGCCATTCATTCTTCCTCCTTAGTGGTGATAACGGATAGTCCTCCCACTTGATTAACACAGCCTGATGCTGTGCCCGCCTTTTACCTCTTGAAAGCTGCGGTAAAAGGTGATGAGACGATTAGTCTTCGATAGTAATACCCATGCTGCGGGCAGTACCTTCAACCATACGCATAGCGGCTTCCACCGATGCAGCGTTCAGGTCAGGCATTTTAGTTTCCGCGATTTCTTTAATTTTGGCGCGCTTAACGGTAGCTACTTTCTTCTTGTTCGGCTCGCCGGAACCTTTTTCAACTCCAGCAGCGATGCGAAGCAATACAGCAGCCGGAGGAGTTTTCGTAACGAAAGTAAAAGAGCGATCCTCAAAAACCGTCAGCTCAACCGGAATAATCATGCCTGTTTGGTCAGCCGTTTTAGCATTGAATTCCTTACAGAATGCCATAATGTTGACACCTGCTTGACCGAGAGCCGGACCAACGGGCGGAGCCGGGTTAGCCTTACCAGCCGGAATTTGCAATTTAACGACTTTAATAACCTTCTTTGCCATTTGAGACACCCCCTTGCACGTAGTGTGGTTAAATGTTTTTATGCATTATGGAAGGCCTATCCCGTTAGAATAGACCTGAGCGAAACCTTATGGATCATTAGGGAAGAAGCGTTAGCTCGCTCCTTATAATTTTTCGACTTGGTGAAAGTCAAGCTCCAGAGGGGTTTCTCTACCAAACATATTCACATGAACTTTCAGTTTGCTTTTATCGACCAAAATTTCCTCAACTGATCCGACAAAATCTGCAAACGGGCCTACCTTCACGCGAACCGTTTCCTTCAGGTCAAAGTCAATCTTCGGCTTAGGCTCTTCCATTCCCATATGCTTCAGAATGGCATCCACTTCCTCCGGCAACAGAGGGACCGGCTTCGAGCCCGAACCGGTAGATCCAACAAAGCCTGTTACTCCCGGTGTATTGCGAACCACATACCAAGAGTCGTCAGTCTGAATCATCTCTACCAAGACGTAGCCAGGATAGACTTTACGCATAACGGTTTTCTTCTTGCCATCCTTGTTCACGACCTCTTCTTCCATAGGAACAAGCACACGGAAAATTTTATCCTGCATGTTCATGGATTCGACCCGCTTTTCAAGGTTGGCTTTCACTTTGTTCTCATACCCAGAATAGGTATGAACGACGTACCATCTTTTTTCCATAAAAGGTTCACCCTAGTTCCTATTCCGTAATCACACGGACTAAATTGGAAATCCCAAGGTCGAGTACGGCAAAGTAAATCGTAACGATAGTAACGGTTACTAAAACAACTAGAGTATAGCTTACCATCTCTTTACGACTAGGCCATCTGACTTTCTTCAGTTCAGCGACGCTATCGGAGAAAAAAGAGAACGTTGAGCCGAAACTCTGTTTGATTTTACCTAGAAATGCCACTGCTGCACCCCCACTGCTTACCTTGTTTCGCGATGAAGCACGTGTTCATTGCAAAACTTGCAATATTTCTTCATCTCCATGCGGTCCGGATGATTCCGTTTATTCTTATTTGAAGTATAGTTACGCTGTTTGCAACTTGTACACGCTAACGTAATAATAACCCGCATGATCACACCTCCTATAGACAACCGTCCTTAATAAAGAACCCCCGATTGTCTTAGGAGAACCAGACAATTTAGGGTCACTGAACTAATTTATCATAACCGGTATTTCATGTCAAGAAAGGGAACGGTACTGGTTATTATTCTCTGCTTTTATTATAGTCCGGAAACCATTCCTATAAACCTATTATATCAATTCCTTGAGTAACCCGCCGAAATTAAGCGGTTTCAGACCATAGCTTGCCTCTACATGAAGAGCAGGTCCAGCACAAAAATGAAAATAGCCTCCTCCCCGGTTGGAAAAGAAAGCTACATGCTATCTCTAACTTCTAGGTATTTCTCCAGCTTCCGCTTAACCCTTTGCAGAGCATTGTCAATGGATTTGACATGACGGTCGAGATCCACTGCTATCTCCTGATAGGAACGCCCGTCCAAATAAAGCATCAATACCCGCCGTTCCAATTCGCTGAGAATTTCGCCCATCTTATCTTCCAAGCCAAAAAACTCTTCCTGATTGATGATCAGCTCTTCAGGATCGGTGACTCTTGAGCCGCAAATGACGTCGAGCAGGGTCCTGTCGGAGTCCTCATCGTAAATAGGCTTGTCCAGGGAGACATAGGAATTGAGAGGAATATGCTTCTGTCTGGTTGCCGTCTTAATGGCCGTGATGATTTGCCGGGTAATGCACAGCTCCGCAAACGCTTTAAAAGAAGCCAGCTTGTCCCCCCGAAAATCACGTATAGCCTTGTATAAACCGATCATTCCCTCTTGAACAATATCTTCACGGTCAGCGCCTATTAAAAAATAAGACCGGGCCTTGGCTCTCACAAAATTCTTGTACTTGTTAATCAAGTACTCCAAAGCGCCGCTGTTGCCGCTGCGTACCGATTCGACGTTGTCCTCGTCGGTCTTGAGTTCATAGACTTCCATTCTCAAATCATTGAGGTCAACACTCACGAATTATCCCTCCGGCCTGGCCATGTAGGCCCCTCTTGAACAGAGACAATTTAAAGTATACATGAGCCCTATTTGACCGTCAACCGAAAGAAAGCAGATTTGGTTGATTTTGGGGTCAGGACTCATGATCACCCCTGCGCCATTTCTCAAAAAGCTGCTTAATTTCCGGAGATAGCGCTGCATCGAAAGAATTGCGCTTGCTGACCGTCCTCTTCTCCAGCTCCTTACCTATCTCCTTCCTGCTCAGTCTCACTTTGACCAGCAGTTCCGCAGCTGAAATCCTTAAAGCCCCTTTTCCAAAAATCACATTTTGCTCAACCATATCCGATGTCGCCACATATATGCGGGTAAATCGGCCGGACAGCTCATTCACAAGACGCTCAATCCGCTCATCTGCCGTCTCTTTTTCTTTGGTGTAATAAATCGCCAGCCGGTTCTGCTCCAGCTTGACCGCAAGGCCAGGAACCCGGTAGGCATCAAATACGAGAAGCACCCGGATCCCGGAATAAGCCTGATACTCCGCCAGAATCTCGATCAGCCGGTCACGAGCCTCGACGAGCTCAATTTCCTTAAGCCGCTGCAGTTCCGGCCAAGCTCCAATGATGTTGTAGCCATCCACAATCAAGTATTCTTTCATTGCGTTTACCGGTGTGGCTGCGATGGCAAATTCATCCGCTGACGGAGGGCTTCATAAGCCAGCACCGAAGCGGCCACTGACGCATTAAGCGATTGAATGCTTCCCATCATCGGAAGCTTCACAAGAAAATCACAATGCTCTTTGACGAGCCGGCCAATCCCCTTGCCTTCATTACCAATCACAATCGCCAAGGGCATCGTCAAGTCCGCCTCAAACACGGTTTGCTGTGCACTGCCATCGGCTCCCGCAATCCATACTCCTTGTTCTTTCAGCCAATCGATCGTTTGCACCAAATTCGTCACTTTAGCTACGGGCACATATTCCACTGCGCCGGCGGAAATTTTGGAAACGGTCGCGGTAAGGCCGGCAGATCGGCGCTTCGGAATAATGACTCCGTGCACCCCTGTACAATCAGCTGTTCGAAGAATAGCGCCGAGATTGTGAGGATCCTCGATTTCATCTAAGATCAGAATAAGGGGCGCCTGTTCTTTTCTTCTCGCATGATCGAGCACGTCCTCCGGAGTCGCATAATCATAAGCGGCGATTTGCGCAACCACGCCTTGATTCTGCACGCCGGAAACCAGCTGGTCGAGCTTGCGGCGGTTCGCGGCCTGGACGACAATACCGCTAGCCTTCGCTTCATTCAGAACCGGCTGGATAAAATGCTTCTGGGCATTGTCCGCCACCCAAATTTTATGAATCGCTCTCCCTGCCTTAATAGCTTCAAGGACGGAATGCTTGCCGGCAATGTATTCTTCCTGCATTCTAAACGCCTCCTCTTTCTGCCTCAGCCCCTAGCGGTTCCGCTGGGGTGCTGCCCGGAGCTTTGGTCGGGTCCAGGACATACTCCATAAGCTCGCCGATTCTGTTTTGTCGGCCCATACAATACAAATAGCCTACCAGGCATTCCAACGCGGTGCTGTGCCGATAAACGAGAACATCGGTATTCTTCGGAGTGCTGCCGGATTTAGCATTTCTCCCTCTGCGCACCATATTCAGCTCCTCCTCCGAGAGCAAAGGCAGCCAGCGCTCTAATATCGCAGACTGCGCTTTTGCCGATACATACTGGGTTGCCAGCCTGTGGATCTGGTTCGGACGATGGTTCGCCAGCGCAGCCAGATGCTGACGGATCAGCAGCTCATATACGCCATCCCCAATATAGGCAAGCACAAGCGGACTCATCTGTCCGGGGGGGATTTTGGCCTGTTCCGGAAATTCAAATAAACTATGTTTCATTCACCAAACTCACCTTCTGCGCCAACGGATGCCTTGAGGGGTGTCTTCCAGCACAATGCCCTGATCCGTAAGCAAATCGCGAATTTCATCTGCCCGCGCCCAATTTTTATTTTTCCGCGCTTCTGTTCTTTCCGCTATCAGCTTCTCAATCTCTTCATCCAGCAGCTCCTCACTAGACTCCAGAACGACTCCCAACACTTGATTCATTCGTTCGAAATCAGCAAGCAAACGGTTCAAAGAACCGCTCGTCACCCGCTCCTGCTGTAAATAGCGGTTGGCCTCCGATACCCATTCAAACAGGACAGAGATAGCATCCGCCGTATTGAAGTCGTCATCCATCTTCTCGACGAAATCCGCATAAATCCGCTCACCCTGCCGAATAAGCTGCTGCTCCGCCTCACCCTCCTCAGCACCGGCAAGCCGGTGGTTCAGGTTGGCCAGACAGTTTTCAATTCTCTCTACGCCATTGGCCGCTTGGGTTATCGCTGCTTGGCTGTAGTTCAGCGGGTTCCGGTAATGGGTCGAGAGCATAAGAAAGCGGAGCACACCTGGCCGCACATTCTTCAAAATCTCCCTGACGTTCAAGCCGTTACCAAGCGATTTGGACATTTTTTCATTATCTATATTCAAATACCCGTTATGCATCCAATAGTTGGCCAACGGCTGTCCATGCAGCGCTTCTGACTGCGCCACTTCGCATTCATGATGGGGAAACTGCAAATCCTGGCCTCCGCCATGAATATCAATCGTTTCTCCCAAATACTTTTTGGCCATCGCCGAGCATTCGATATGCCATCCCGGCCTGCCTTCTCCCCAAGGACTCGGCCAGGAAATCTCACCGGGCTTCGCCTGCTTCCACAGCACAAAATCCCTTGCGTTCTCCTTGCGCTCATCAACTTCTATACGTATCCCGAACTGAAGCTGCTCAATATTTTGATGCGAAATTTTGCCATACTCCTTGAATTCGGTTGTCCGGAAATAGACATCGCCACCACTCTCATAGGCGTAGCCTTTGTCGACCAGCCCTTCAATAAATTCGACAATTTCCGGCAAATTTTCGGTTACCCGGGGATGTTTGGCTTCACTGACTCCAAGCGCTTTGGCATCATCGTAAAAGGCCTGAATGTAGGTCTCTGCAAGCTCCGCCACCGAAACCCCGGACTCAGCTGCTCTACGGATCATTTTGTCATCTACATCAGTGAAGTTCACCACATAGGCCACATCATAACCGGATGCCTGCAAGTACTTCCGCACCACATCAAACACTATCATCGGCCTGGCATTGCCAATATGAATGTAATCGTAAACCGTTGGCCCGCAAACATACATTTTCACCTTGCCTGGTTCGAGCGGGACAAACGCTTCTTTTGTTCTCGTCAAAGTGTTGTACACTTTCAACGCCATAAATTCATTCCTCCATTGAATGTTTTACCTTTAGCTGTTCTTTTAATTCATCAATTTGCAGCTGCAGGTTGCGGCAAAGCTCAATAACCGGATCAGGCAAATTGGCATGATCGAGACGATTAACCCGGACTCCATCGCGCTTCACCACTTTACCTGGAATGCCGACTACCGTACAATTCGGCGGCACCTCTTGCAATACTACGGAATTAGCACCAATTATCGAATGATCGCCTACCGTGAACGACCCCAACACCTTGGCGCCAGAGGACACTACTACATGATTGCCAATCGTCGGATGACGCTTCCCTTTTTCTTTTCCGGTCCCCCCAAGAGTGACCCCCTGGTAAAGAACTACATCATCGCCTATTTCACAGGTCTCCCCAATAACAACCCCCATGCCGTGGTCAATAAAAAGCCGCCTTCCAATCTTGGCTCCAGGGTGAATCTCGATACCGGTAAAAAAGCGGGAGATTTGCGAAAGAATTCTTGCCGTAGTCAGCCAGCCTCGTTTAAAAAACCAGTGGGCAATGCGGTGTGCCCAAACTGCGTGCAGGCCGGAATAAGTCAAAATCACTTCGAATCGGCTGCGTGCTGCAGGATCATTATCAAATACTGCTTGAATGTCTGATTTTACCGTTTCAAACATAGAACCCACCTTCTATTTCCCCATAGTTCTTCGCCGCATCGATGGATCCGGTCAATACGAACAGCCGCAACCGCCATCCATAGTTTATTCTCCGCAGCCCGAATGTCTACTGATTTTAGATCCATCGTTTGCCCGTCCCTGCTCCCCAAGCAGTGAAATACGCCTGTCCATGTCTGTTACCGGAAAGTCAGCCCATATAAAAAGCCCCCGCAGCCCAGGGCTGCAGAGGCGCATTCACGCGGTCCCACTCTGCTTGAAACAAGGGGCAAGACTCCCCTGCTTCCACTTGCTAGTTGGATAACGGGCACTACCCGGCTTGAACCTACCTGTCCTCGTTAGAAGGACGCTCAGCCCCGCTGCTCACAGGTGCATTTCCTTGCAAATGGGAATAGGCGTTTCACAGCAATCGGATAGAGGCCGGCTCCATAAAGCCAAACCTCTCTCACAGATAACGCCCTCTCTGAAAACCCAACCTTGCTCGTACTTTCCTGATCCTCGCATGTGCTTTTTGAAGTCGTTTTATATTAACCCAAAGTATAGCAAACCGGCATGCTTTACGACAACACTTTCTTAATCCGCTGCACGACCTTCTCTTTACCGAGCAAATAAGCAGTTACATTCAGGTCAGGGCCATGCGTTTGTCCTGTCAAGGCGACCCGGATAGGCATAAACAACGCTTTGCCCTTGTGTCCCGTATCCTTCTGGACCTGTTTGAGGAAGCCTTTAATGCCGTCCGCTGTAAATTCTTCGTTATTCTCAATATGCTGTAAAAAGCTTTGCAGAACAACCGGCACATGCTCCTCTTCAATGATAGCTTTAGCTTCCCCGGCGAACTCTAATTCGTCCTTGAAGAATAAATCAGCCAATTCGACAATCTCTGCAGCGTATCTCATTTGCTCTTGGTACAAGCCAATTAGCATAACTGCCCATTTTCTTGTCTCCTCATCCAGTTCCTCGGGAAGCTTGCCCGCCCGCTGGAGATGCGGCAGCGCTAGGTTAACAATGTCCTCCAGCTCCGCTTTTTTGAAGTAATGGTTGTTCATCCAATTCAGCTTGTCCATGTCAAAAACAGCGGGACTTTTCGCTACCCGGTCAAGGCTGAACTGCTCAATCAGTTCCTGCTTGGAGAAGATCTCTTCTTCGCCTCCAGGAGACCAGCCCAGCAGCGTAATGAAATTCGTCACGGCTTCCGGCAAGTAACCAAGGTCGCGATACTGTTCGATAAACTGCACAATCGATTCATCCCGCTTGCTCATTTTTTTGCGGTCAGTATTGAGAATTAAAGACAGATGAGCAAACTTCGGGGCTTCCCAGCCTAATGCATTGTAAATCATGATCTGGCGGGGCGTGTTGGACAAATGCTCTTCCCCGCGAATGACGTGCGAGATTTCCATCAAATGGTCATCCAGAGTTACCGCAAAATTATACATCGGTATCCCGTCCGGACGAACCACGATAAAATCGCCGATTCCGTTCGTGTCAAATTCCATGTCTCCGCGAACCTGGTCGGTAAAGCGGATAACCTCATTTTCCGGCACTCTGAACCGCAGCACCGGCTCGCGTCCTTCCGCTCGCAAAGCTTCTTCCTGCTCCGCTGTGAGGTTGCGGCATTTCCCTGAATACCGGGGCATCTCCCCGCGCGCTTCCTGGGCGGCACGCTCCTCCTCCAGCTCCTTCTCCGAACAGTAGCAGGAATAAAGAACGCCCTTCTGCTTTAACTGCTCTATGTAAGGCTTATAAAGCGGGATTCTTTCCATTTGGCGGTAAGGGCCGTAGTCACCGCCGACATCAACACTTTCATCCCAGTCGATGCCCAGCCACTTTAGACCGTCCAATTGATTACCGATGCCGGACTCGATATGCCGGGTTTGGTCCGTATCCTCGAATCTGACGATGAATTTACCGTCATTCCCGCGAGCCAGCAAATAATTAAACCAGGCCGTGCGGGCACCACCGATATGCAGGTGCCCTGTCGGACTGGGAGCATAACGTACGCGAACTTTAGCAGACATGGCAAGTACTCCTCTCATTCATTGACAACATAGCTATCAGCTATCATAGCATATCTTTTATCAGGCAAACAACAGACTGGGCGGCGATTCCTTCCCCGCGTCCGGTGAAGCCTAATTGCTCCGTCGTTGTAGCTTTAACATTAATTCGACCAGGGTCTGCTTCCAGGGCGGACGCCAGAATGGCAACCATTCTTGGAATATGCGGAGCCATTTTAGGCTTTTGGGCGATAATCGTCGCATCCAGATTGCCTAGCTGATATCCGCGGTCGCGAACCATAGCCCATACCTCCTTGAGCAGCTGCAAGCTGTCGGCGTCCTTGTATTTAGGATCTGTGTCCGGAAAATGCTTACCGATATCTCCCAGCGCAAGCGCACCTAGAATCGCATCGCTGATGGCGTGAAGCAAAACATCCGCATCGGAATGGCCCAGCAGCCCCTTTTCATAAGGAATCTCGACACCGCCAATCACGCATTTGCGCCCTTCTGCCAACTGGTGAACATCAAATCCCTGCCCTACTCTAATCATTGCTCTCCCTCTTTCTTAGCCTGATCTAAAAACCATCCTGCCCATAACAAATCATCAGGGGTTGTCAATTTAATATTATTATAGCTGCCTTCCACTACATGTACGGTATGACCTGCCCGTTCCATGAGCATGGCATCATCCGTACCTGTAAAGCCGGATAGTTCGGCCTGCCGGTGGGCAGCCATTAAGGAAGACAGACGAAAAGCTTGTGGGGTCTGGATAGCCCACAAGCTTTGGCGTTCCGGAGTTGCCTCAATCCGGCCCGTTTCGTCAACCACCTTGATCGTATCTTTGACACGAACGGCCAATACTGCTGCACCGGTTTCCTGAGCCTTGTCCATACATGCCCGGATGTGCTTCACAGCAACAAATGGGCGCACCGCGTCATGAACCATGACCCATTCCATCGTATCCGGCAAGGCTTGCAAGCCGGCAAATACCGAATGCTGCCTTTCCTTTCCCCCGGGAACAATAGCATGAACATTGGTTATATTGTACTGCTGCAATAAATGCGCGCATCGTTCCTCATCTCCTGGCTTAACCGTCAGGACTATCGTCTCTACTTCTTGTATGGATTGAAAAAGCTCCAATGTATGAACGAGCACCGGCTTTCCCCCAAGCTCCAAATACTGCTTGCTGGTAGTTCCCCCCATACGGGTGCCGGTCCCCCCCGCTACGATGACTGCTCCAATCTTGCCCATGATGTTCCATCACAACCCGTTTTCTACTATCATAATCGTTTTATTGAGCTTTTTCCAACAATTTCGGTTTAGCAAAGATCATGCGGCCAGCTGAAGTTTGCAGAACACTGGTGACCATGACCTCCATCGTCATGCCAATGTATTCCCTGCCTCCTTCGACGACAATCATCGTTCCATCATCCAAATAGGCTACTCCCTGACCGTATTCCTTACCGTCTTTAATGATCTGGATAACGATTTCTTCACCCGGCAGGACGACAGGTTTCACGGCGTTAGCCAAGTCGTTAATGTTCAGCACGGAAACTCCTTGCAGCTCACATACTTTGTTTAAATTGAAATCGTTGGTGATTACCTTGCCTCTAAGCAGCTTCGCCAGCTTTACCAGCTTGCTGTCCACTTCGGAGATGTCTTCAAAATCGCCTTCATAGATCAGCACCTTTACTTCCAGCTCTTTTTGTATTTTATTTAGAATATCCAGTCCTCTGCGGCCGCGGTTCCTTTTCAGCAAGTCGGATGAATCGGCGATATGCTGCAGCTCTTCCAACACAAACTCCGGGATGACTAGAGTCCCTTCGATAAATCCGGTTTTGCATATATCGGCAATGCGGCCATCAATAATTACGCTTGTATCCAGTATTTTGTGCTCTTCAAATAGCGGATGATCGTTCTCGGCATCATCTCTTCCTCCGCGAAGCTTGGCCAAAAGAAGCAGCCATTCGGTTTTCATGGAATAGCCATAGCGGAATCCGCCGATACCAAGCATAAAGGTAACAAGCATCGGCAGCCATCCTCCGCCAAAATCGATTTTGGCCAAGGAAGGAAACAACAACACCGCAATTAACAATCCTGTAATTAAGCCGAACATTCCGGATAGTAGATCGGATAAAGGCAGCTGGGCGTCCCCATTTTTATTCATTAGTCGTTTAAAAGAAGCATACAGCACACTCCCAACGATATAGCCAGCAACCGCTCCAATAGCTATTAACCAATAATCCATGTCTGATTGACGCATAGACGACCATACAGTATTGTCTCCCCAAGCGGAGCTCCATTGTAAACCCATTCCTGCACCGACTAGGACAAACAATAACTGCATCCATTTCTTCATAACTGGTTCACCTCCGTATTGTTAAAAAAAGGGATTGGGTTTGGTATAATTATGCTCCAAATCATTCCAACCTAAACCCCGTCTACGGAAAAGAAACCCAATTATTGTTTTTGTCTCCGAAATCCAGGAAATTGAAAACGCATTCTCTTTCCGCTATAATTAAACACAAATTTACGAAACATGAGGTGGATGTATGAACACGCTTGATCTGAGGCAGTTCCAAGACCAGGTGGCTGAACTGCTGCTTCGTCACCGGAGTCTGCTTGATGTGTTATCCAAATGTCAACAAGCCAACGCTGCTGTTCATCGCTCCGTCGTTAAATCCATTACAGAGTGTGGTTGTGTGGAAGTCCATGCCGCGAAGCAGCCCTATTCGGCCGACATGACCATCGAAGACGCCAAGCAAACGCTGGCTTCCCATATGGACGGTCAATTGTGCGAGAATTGTGTGGAAGCGGTTGGCGCCGAGCTCGGGAAAAATTTATTTTATCTGGCGTCTCTCTGCAATCTTTTGGATATGGATTTACAGCAAATTGTCATTGACGAATCACGGAAGTGCTCCACCCTTGGTTACTTTAATATGTCCTAACCCGGCGACGTTCGCGAAGGTATATCAAAACTGAAGATACATATTAGAGTATAAAGTAAAGTTATCCGATTCCATTTCATGAGGTAATATGGCTGATCGATGGATGCTGACTAAAAAAAGCATTTATTTTCTAGACTACAGAAAATAAATGCTT
>NZ_HE610967.1:0-9429 GCF_000285515.1 Paenibacillus senegalensis JC66 | reverse complement strand
AAAATAAATGCTTTTTTGTTTATGTCCTGAACCCGGCTTTGTGCAAATATCGCCTAGGCAATGGTTATCGTTTCTTGCGTAAACTTTGCAGAGTCCCATACAAGGCGTACAAAACTAACGGGACAAAAACAAGCTTAGACCACGTGCCCGGGTATCGTATAGAAACGAAGATGGCACTGGCGACCGTTAGTCCAACCAGCCAAAGCATTCCTTGGGGTACCTTCACCTTTTTAAAGCTGGGATATTTTATAGAGCTTACCATAAGCAGCGACAGTAAGATTGATCCGCCTACTAGAATATAGGTAGGGAGCTCCTGATGAAACAAAGCCAGTGTACATAGTAAACCTCCCGCAGCCGGTATTGGCAAGCCGACAAAATAGCCGGGAGGAGCTTCTACAACATTAAATCTGGCCAGCCTCATCGCTCCACAAATAGGAAACAGGGCAGTAGTAATCCATGCGGTCGGGGGATTAAGCTCAGAAAAAGCGACCACATACATAATAAAAGCAGGGGCAACCCCAAAAGAAATGACATCGGATAATGAATCCAGTTCTTTGCCAAATTCGCTTTGAGCATTTAACGCTCTGGCTACTCTTCCATCCAATCCATCCATCAACATGGCCACAATCACCATAATAGCTGCAAGACTGTGACTTTCGGTGTAGACCAGGATGATGGCTACAATCCCCAAAAATAAATTGAGGATTGTAAACACATTGGGAAGAGATTTTTTTAACATTCCCTGACCACCTTTAACTTAGCATGTGACCTGAAGGTCCAAATAATCGCGGACTAAATATGCCTATCAACCAGCATCTGTCCTTGGATACGTTTCAACCCTTCCTTGATGGTGCGCGCCCTCACTTCGCCGATGCCCTCAACATCATCCAATTCTTCAATGGAGGCCGCACAAACATTAGAAAAGCTTTTAAAGTTATCGATCAAATTATTAATGATGGCGGAAGGCAGCCGCGGGATTTTGTGAAGAAGCCTGAATCCTCTCGGAGAAATATTCTCTTCCATAACCGAGTTGCTGCTGCTGTAACCAAGAATACGCACAACCTGCTGATAATCAAGAAGCTCATCGGCACTTAACTTTTTGAGGGCGGACCGAATTTCTTTAATTTTGTCATCGTTAAGCTCTTTCATGTAATCTTTAATTAGATACAACGACTCCCGTTCAGTATTGGATACAAGCTCTTCGAGCTGCATATTAATCAGGCGCCCTTCTGTTCCGAGCTCATTGATGTAACTGTTAATTTCTGATTTAATTTTAAGAACCATCTCCACCCGCTGAAGGACTCCCGCCACTTCATGGAATGTCACCATTTCCTCAAACTCTGATGCGCTTAAGTTAATTAAGGCTTGATCCAGCACCGCCTTATACTTTTCCAAAGTTTGAATGGCTTGATTCGCTTTTGTCAAAATAACGCCCATGTCTTTAAGCGAATAACGCAAATTACCCTGGTACAGAGTAATTACATTGCGCCGCTGAGAAATCGAGACTACCAGCTGACCGGTTTGCTTCGCCACTCTCTCCGCAGTGCGGTGACGGATTCCTGTCTCCGAAGAGCTGATGGATGAATCCGGAATTAATTGTGTGTTGGCAAACAGGATGCGTTTCACATCTTCTGTTAATATAATGGCTCCGTCCATTTTGGCCAGTTCGTACAAAAAGTTCGGGGTAAAATCGCAATCGATGGAAAAGCCCCCGTCTACAATATCCTTAACTTCTTGACTGTACCCTACTACGATAAGAGCGCCCGTTTTGGCTCTGAGAACATTTTCTAATCCGTCTCGAAAAGCCGTTCCGGGGGCTACCAACTGTAGAAGCCGGCTCATAACCTCTCTGCTCGATCCCTCTTTACTCATGATGACCCCCTATTAAGCAACCGGTAAATTTAACGAATTGCCGCCGAAAGAGCTTCCGACACGGTTGAAACCGCAACGATTTCCAAACCTTCAGGGGCAGTCCACCCCTTCAAGCTTTTCTTAGGCATAATAATCCTTTGAAATCCGAGCTTCTGGGCTTCCTTAACCCTCTGCTCAATTCTTGAAACCCCTCTGACCTCCCCTGTGAGGCCAATTTCACCAAAAACAACCACTCCGCTCTCCACTGGCTGGTCCTTAAAGCTGGAAGCAATGCTAACCGCGATAGCCAGGTCTACGGCGGGTTCATCCAGCTTTACGCCCCCGGCTACATTGAGATACACATCTTGATTCTGCAGCATCATGCCGATTCTCTTTTCCAATACAGCTATGATCAAGGCCATCCGATGATGATCGACGCCTGTAGACATTCTTCGCGGCGAAGGAAAATGGGTGGTAGCCACGAGCGCTTGCAGCTCTACCAGTACAGGGCGAGTTCCCTCCATGCTGGCCGCTACCGCCGACCCGGATGCACCGGCCGGACGCTCGGAGAGAAACAGCTCTGAAGGATTGCTTACTTCCACCAGACCGGCTTCTGTCATCTCAAAAATCCCGATCTCATTGGTGGAACCAAAGCGGTTCTTCACAGCTCTCAGCAGACGGTAGGTATGATGGCGCTCTCCTTCAAAGTACAGAACGCAATCGACCATATGCTCAAGCAGGCGCGGACCCGCAATCGCCCCTTCTTTGGTTACATGTCCAACGAGAACAGTAGCAATTCCCCTTCCTTTAGCTATTCTCATAAAATGCGCGGTGCATTCCCTTACTTGAGAAACGCTGCCCGGAGCAGAGCTAATGGCCGGATGGTAAACCGTCTGTATGGAATCAATTACTAGAAAGTCGGGATTCACTTCATCAATCGCTTCGGCAATGTGTTCAAAATTGGTTTCACATAACACGAAAAGCTGCTCGGAAACCGAACCTAACCGGTCAGCTCTCAGCTTAGTTTGCTTGGCTGATTCTTCGCCGGAAATATAAAGCACTTTAAGGTTGCTCATGGTCAGAGCATGAGAGGTTTGCAGCAGTAAGGTGGATTTCCCGATGCCAGGGTCACCGCCAACTAATATTAAAGATCCGGGAACAACTCCACCGCCCAATACTCGGTTTAATTCCTGGTTTTGGGTTAAAATACGGGGCTCTTGCCCACTATCTATAGTTATGATTGAAACCGGCTTTTCTTTCTTACTATTCGCAGAAGCTGCAAATCCTTGCGTTTTAACAATCGTTTCGGTCTCTTCGACCATGCTGTTCCAGGCTTGACAGCCTGGGCATTTGCCAAGCCATTTGGGGGATTCGTACCCGCACTCCTGACAGCAAAACTTGGTTTTGGATCTAGCCATTCCTTGACTCCTAACTTCACGAAAAAAGAGAACTTTACTCAAAGTTTACCATGTCCTTTACCAGGTGAAAACCCCCGTGAAAAAAGAAATCGGCGAATATGCGTTCGGCTGCACTTTTGTTCCAGCAAAAAAGACATCCCGCTGTCAGTTGTTATCTGCAGCGGGATGCCCATCAATTAGGTTGCCTATTTTTCGCAGAAATAGTCTTCGCATACGGACCGTTCTGTTAGTTTTGCCTTACATCAGGTACACTACATTAATCTGTTGATTATCTCCGTATAGCTTAAGGCGCCAATCAGCTCCGGGTTACCGTCAGTTCGCCTTCCTTCTCATCTATCGTTAACGTATCGCCTTTGGAGATATTTCCTTTCAGAAGTTCCTCTGACAGACGGTCTTCAATGTGTTTTTGGATTGCTCTGCGCAGCGGTCTGGCGCCATATGCCGGATCGTAGCCTTCCTTAGCCAGGAACTTCTTGGCCGATTCCGTCAGGATGAAGTCTACCTCCTGCTCTTTAAGACGCTTGCGCAGCTCTTCCGACATCAACGTTACAATTTCATTAATGTGCTCCTGATCTAAAGCGTGGAACACAATCAATTCATCTATTCGGTTCAGAAACTCCGGACGGAAGCTCTTTTTCAGCTCAGTCATAACTTTGTCTTTCATGTTGTTGTAATCATGACCTGCATCCAGGTTAGCGGTAAAGCCGAGTGCACTGTTTTTCTTGATCAGGTCAGCCCCTACGTTAGAGGTCATAATGATTAAGGTGTTGCGGAAGTCGACTGTGCGTCCTTTGGAGTCGGTGAGCCGCCCATCTTCCAGCACTTGAAGCAGAATATTGAATACTTCCGGATGAGCTTTTTCAATTTCATCCAGCAGTACTACTGAATAAGGCTTGCGGCGAACCTTCTCTGTTAACTGTCCGCCCTCGTCATAGCCTACATAACCAGGAGGCGCTCCAACCAAACGGGAAGTGGAGTGTTTCTCCATGTATTCGGACATATCAATACGGATAATCGCGTTCTCATCGCCAAACATTGATTCGGCCAGCGCCCGGGCCAGCTCCGTTTTCCCTACCCCAGTAGGTCCGAGGAAGATAAAGGAGCCCATTGGGCGTTTAGGATCTTTCAATCCCGCACGCGCCCTGCGGATCGCCTGGCTGACGGCTTTAACGGCTTCAGATTGGCCGATAACCCGGCTGTGCAAAATATCCTCCATCTTCAGCAAGCGTTCTGTTTCTTCTTCCTTCAGCTTAATAACCGGAATACCGGTCCAGCTTGCAACCACCTGTGCAATATCCTCAGGCGTTACTTCGGAATCCGTGCGTCCTTGTTTTTCCTTCCATTCGTTCTTGGTTACTTCCAGCTCTTCCCGCAGCTTTTGTTCCGTATCTCTCAAGGAGGCCGCTTTTTCGAATTCCTGGCTTTGGACAGCCGAATCTTTTTCCTTACGAATGTTCTCCAGACGGCTTTCAAGTTCTTTTAAGTTAGGCGGTACCGTGTAAGAACGAAGCCGTACTTTGGAACCAGCCTCATCGATCAGGTCAATGGCTTTATCGGGCAAGAAACGGTCCGTAATGTAGCGGTCAGACAATTTAACTGCAGTCTCGATTGACACATCCGGAATTTTGACCCGGTGATGAGCTTCATAGCGGTCTCTCAGCCCGTGCAGGATCTGAATCGCTTCCTCAGGTGAAGGCTGATCTACTGTAATCGGCTGGAATCTTCTTTCTAACGCCGCATCTTTCTCGATATACTTGCGGTACTCGTCCAGAGTTGTAGCCCCGATACACTGCAGCTCGCCTCTGGCCAAGGAAGGCTTCAAAATGTTGGAGGCGTCAATCGCTCCCTCTGCTCCCCCGGCGCCAATGAGCGTATGCAGCTCATCGATAAAGAGGATGATATTTCCCGCTTGCCGGATTTCATCCATAATTTTTTTCAGACGGTCTTCAAATTCTCCCCGGTATTTAGTGCCTGCAACGACAGAGCCCATGTCCAAAGTCATAACCCTTTTGTCACGAAGCGTTTCGGGGATTTCATTGTTGATAATTTTTTGCGCCAGTCCTTCGGCAATCGCTGTTTTACCTACACCCGGCTCACCGATGAGTACCGGATTGTTCTTAGTTCTGCGGCTTAACACTTGAATGACGCGTTCAATTTCTTTGCTCCGGCCAATTACCGGATCAAGGTTCCCTTCTTTTGCAATTGCGGTCAGGTCCCTTGCCAAGCTGTCCAGAGTTGGAGTATTCACATTGTTCGTGCTTCCATGATTGGAAGACACGACTTCATTGCTGCCAAGAAGCTGCAGAACTTGTTGGCGGGCTTTGTTAAGGGAGACACCCAGGTTGTTCAACACTCTGGCTGCCACTCCTTCTCCTTCGCGAATCAGCCCCAGCAAAATATGCTCGGTACCCACATAAGTATGTCCCAGCTTGCGGGCTTCGTCCATAGACAGCTCAATGACTTTTTTCGCTCTAGGGGTATAGGCAAAGTTGGCTGGCTGCTCCTGCCCCCGGCCGATTAAGGCTTCTACTTCATCTTGAATTTTCTCAAGTCCAAGTCCGAGTGCAATAAGAGCTTTAGCCGCTATTCCTTCTCCTTCACGAATTAGCCCGAGTAAAATATGTTCGGTACCAATATTATTATGTCCCAGACGAACGGCTTCTTCTTGAGCCAGGGCCAGTACTTTCTGCGCTCGTTCAGTAAATCTGCCAAACATCATTCTATACACCTCCAGCAATTTAGTAAAATGTAATGGTTGTTGATGGATTAACTACGCAGCTGTTCTTCTGCCTTCTGACATTACCTTGTTAATCTGATCACTGATAAATAAGAATCAGCCAGCTGCAATCAGACGCTCTCTAATTAGCTGTGCTCTTCGAATGTCTCTTTCTTCAGGAGAAAGCTTCTTTCCTGCATACTGCTGAAGAAAACCTGGCTGTGTCATCACCATTAACTCATTCAGCACTCGTGCAGATACATGATCGATGATACCAAGATCTATGCCCAGTCGGACATCGGACAATCGCTGTGATGCTTCTTTGGAGTCCATAATTACTGCATGGGACAGAATGCCGAAAGAGCGCTGTATTCGATCCTTTAAAATATGGTGGGATTCCGCTAAAAGTTTCCTTCTAGCCGTTCTTTCGTGCTCTATAATTTGGCGAACTACGCTGTACAAGTTCTCAATAATTTCTTCTTCGGTCTGCCCAAGCGTAATCTGATTGGAGATTTGAAACAGATTTCCAATCGCTTCGCTGCCTTCTCCGTATAGTCCTCTTACAGCCAGCCCTACTTGGGTAATCGCGGATAGAATCCGGTTAATTTGCTGAGTCATGACCAGTGCAGGGAGGTGAATCATAACCGAAGCTCTGATCCCGGTACCTACATTGGTAGGACAGCTGGTCAAGTACCCTCTTCTTTCATCAAAAGCATAATCCAGCCGATTCTCAAACAAATCATCAAGTTGATTCGCCAGATCCCAAGCTTCTTTTATTTGAAAGCCGGAGCACAGCACTTGGATCCTTAAATGGTCTTCCTCATTGACCATGATGCTGATCGATTCATTTTTGCTGAGGACAACGGCCCCATTTCGGGATTCGTTAGCCAGACTTGGACTGATCAAATGTTTTTCAACCAGCACTTTCTTCTGCAAATCGGTCAAGTTATCGAGCAGCATCGGCTCCATCTCGCTGATCTCATGCAAATCCTCGTTATTTAAGGCCTCTGTGACCTGCTCCAGCACCTGCTTCGACTGGTCGTTGGTAGCCAGCATAGGAAATGGAAAAGAGTTTAAATTGCGTGCAATACGGATTCTGCTGCTAATCACAATATCGGAGTCAGGTCCGTTATCTTTCATCCACTCACTTAATGCTTCTTTAGTAAATTTATCGGACGTCATCCCTTCTCCCTCCTTTCCCGAGCCTTAGTGCTCTGCAATTTTCTTTTCAAGCTCCCTGATTTCATCGCGGATGTTAGCCGCCTTCTCGAACTCTTCGAGCTCAATATGCCGGGCTAGATGTTTTTTTAATTCGTTAATTTCTCTTTTGTATTTAATGATGCCGCCGGAGCGTTTAGGAACTTTGCCTACATGAGATATATTCCCGTGGACCCGCTTAAATAACGGATCCAATCGATCCACAAAATGTTCATAGCAATGCTTGCATCCGAAACGTCCGATTTTGCCGAATTGTTTGTAAGTAAGTCCGCAATTTTCACATCTCAACGGTGCGCTCTTCGTTTCGGATGCACCGGCTGAACCCGGTTCCAGGTTCAACAATCCGGATATAAGATTGTGAATCGAAAACCCGTTCGCAGTTCCGGGAATCATTTCCCCTTTTTCACGGGCACATGCTTCACAGATTCGAAACTCTGTCTTTTCCCCATTTACAATCTTTGTAAAATGCAATGTGGCTGGTCTTTTGCCGCATTCTTGGCAAGTCATGGAGCTAACCTCCTTAGCGTTTAATGCCTTTCATTCAGCCATTATGCGAAAACTTATCAAGTACCGCGGGCCGGCGTTGCCGGTTCTTTGAGCGGTTGTTAAATTGTTTATGTTGTCCTATAACCCTTTTCCAAAGGTTGAAACCAGCTACTTGCTAAGCAAGGACAGCAGCATAGCTTTCATAAGCTTGGCGCGGATTTCATCTCTCAAGGGAAGCTTCAAGGTAAGTACCTCTCTGGATACAGCCGCATTTATTAATTTGGCCTCTCTCGCAGAAATGAATCCCCCCTCCTTTAACTGGTACACGAGTCCTTCTGCTGAGCTCTGATCCATTTGCTCCATTATCGATTGCAATATGTGATCGCGTATAGCTCCTTGCGGACCCAGTGAAACCTTGCGGATGCGAATGTATCCCCCACCGCCGCGCTTGCTTTCAACAATATATCCTTTCTCCAAGGTGAAGCGGGTACTGATGACATAATTGATTTGCGAGGGGACACATTGAAATTGATCGGCTAGTTCATTACGCTGAATTTCAATGATACCATTCGGACTCTGCATCAATATTTGTTTTAGATACTGTTCGATGGTTTCCGAAGCGCTGCGCATCGGTGATCCCTCACTTCTCGGTTGTAATTGGACTAATGACTTTTTTGAACTAATTGCTTTGTGAGCCTTGTGAGCCTTGTGAGCTTTGTGAGCTTTGTGAGCTTTGTGAGCTTTGTGAGCTTTTTTAGTTAAATTGACTTTGACTTTCTTTGACTTTAATTTTATTATATCACTTTTTTTCATTTTGCCAAGTGGTTTTTTCTTATTCTTGGTATCATCGGGCTATTTTATTCGTGCAAACGGCTTGGAACGGTGCTTTGACATACTAACTGTCACAAATAAGAGCGAGGATGAGCGTTAGAAATAAAATCCCGGTCTTTTTCACCAAATAAGAGCGAGGGCAAGCGTTAGAATGTTTGCGCAGAAAATCTTGCAGGCCTATGTTCGAAGTCGGTTGTGATACGACGGGTATCCACATTAAATGGTCTGCGGGCGCTGAGAGAGGAAATTGAATAGCTCTTGAAGTCAGCATAAAGCTTCTCCAGAATGAAAACACTACAATGGAATCATATTAAACCCAGAAAAAACGATGACCGAAATCTGCTTACTTAAATGTTCATTTACAATGCTAAAATCAAACTTTTACAACTTTGGATCAGCAATTTGGAGGTAATGACGAAATGGCGGAAAAAACTATCCTCGCTTTTTTTAAAAAACCGGAAGAAGCCGAACAAGCTCTTGAGCAAATGAGCGGGCTTAAAGTGATCGACAGCTCTATCGACCGATTCGATGGATACCCTGGGAATGGAATTGATCATATTGAAAATCCGATTAATGGAGATTTCCCCGGATTAGGTTACTTAACGCTTAGTGGAGACTTTAGTGATCGCAACGCAGCAATTCTAGCGGCGACTAGTGTCAGTGCAAGCGGAATGAGCTCGGGTGGAAAAGACAATGAAGTAACAGGCCGGGATATCTGTTTAACGGTTATTATCGACGAAAAAGACCATCATCAAGCGTTAAACATTGTCCAAAAGCTGGGGGCTATCATTTAAGGTAGCCATCCAGCCTTAGGGCTCATAGTCAGCATCGGAACCTTCCTCTTCAACGCGGTCCTGCTTCCCTGCATGTTCTTCGATCACAGGTTCAGATACTCTCCCCGGGAGATAG
>NZ_HE610966.1 GCF_000285515.1 Paenibacillus senegalensis JC66 | reverse complement strand
GGCTATTATCATACCAGAGTTGTGTCTGAGAATTCAATGGCATGACTGTTTTCCCAACAATTTCGCACACTTTCACATACAATTTCGCAACACTTTCGCCTACACTTTCGACTTTCGCACACAATTTCGCATACAATTCGCTTCGGGGCCAGTGGCCTCGGGGCTGCTGCTTGGGGGTTGCTTATTCTAGCTATCGGGCTGAATGGCCGCTTTTCGGACAGCCCTTTTTTGTTATGCTCGTCTTTAAGCGTCAATCTCCCGGGGAGAGTATCTGATATGTGCATGAGCAGAATGTTGTGAAATTATTGCAAATTATTGTTACAAGTACAAACACCAATGACCGATAGTTGACATATGATGAGGGAAAGCCCTTTTGCAGGTATAGCTTTCATAGAATTTGTCTCATCTAAACTCCGGTCTAAAAAGGAATTTCACGCACTACGGATCTTACCTTTGAAACAAGGAAAATAGAGTAAAGCAATAAGATTTAGTTTAATAGGATTAAAATCGGGTATACTGATAGAAAAAAGAAATGGGGTGGGTGAAGGATGGACACCAATAATGTAACGACCTGCATCATTTGCGAACAGCAGAAGGATAACGGAATCCAAATCGTATCTGAATTTATATGCGAGGCATGTGAGAAAGAAATGGTTCATACCGATGTTAAAGATGAAAAATATCCTTTTTTTATCCATCAATTGAAACGGATTTGGTACAAAAATGCTTGAAGAAATCAAGAATACTCCCGTGAAGAGATCTTTTCGTTTTCCGTTTTTTTCTTATAGTAAAGAAGGATGAGGCTAACAAGCACTTATTCTTCTTTTTCTACGTTTGGAGGCGGACAGTAATGGATAACAATGGGAGAGCGCCGTTATATGAAAGGCTGCAGCAAGCTTATTTTCAAAGAGCCTCCCGGTTTCACGTTCCGGGTCATAAAGGGGGCCGGGGATTAGTTTCGGAAGTTAAGGGCATTTTCGAAGATGTGATGGAAATTGATTATACAGAAGTTACCGGTTTAGATGACTTGCATCATCCACAAGGGGTGATCCAAGAGGCGCAGCAGCTGGCCGCAGCATGCTTTGGAGCGGAAGCTACATTCTTTTTGGTTAACGGGAGCACAGTAGGCAATCTTGCCTTAATACTGTCAGTTTGCCAGCGTAATGATCTAGTTCTAGTACAGCGCAACGTACATAAATCTATCCTTCACGGGCTTATGCTAGCTGGTGCTCAGTCTGTATTTTTGCCCCCTCAAATTGATCCAACGACAGGGATAGCAGCAGGGGTAAGCCTTAAAGTAGTGGAGCAGGCATTATTAAAATATCCTGAGGCCAGGGCGGTTATATTAACGAATCCTAATTATTACGGAATGGGGAACGATTTAAACGGGATCTCCGAACTTGTTCACTCATACGGAAAACCGCTTATTGTAGATGAGGCTCATGGTGCCCACTTTGGTTTTCACCCGGAGCTTCCCGGTTCGGCCTTGTCAATGGGTGCAGATGCGGTAGTGCAATCCACTCATAAAATGTTATCGGCTCTAACGATGGGATCCATGCTCCACATTCAGGGAGAGAGGATAGACCGGGAGAAAACGGCTGCTCTTTTGGCTATGCTGCAGAGCTCCAGCCCTTCCTATCCGATTATGGCTTCTTTGGATCTTTGCCGAGCAAGCTTGGAAAATCACGGCGAGCAGCTGTTTGCAGCCGGACTAAGGAGAAGCAAAGCGATAAAGGAAAAGATAAGTACAGATATGCCCTGGTTTTCTCTAGTACAAGAAGAGAAAGCTTCAGAAGCATATGATTATATCGACCCGTTTAAAATAACCATTCGCGACGCAACAGGCACCCTAAACGGATATGAGCTGCAGCAGCAGCTTGAAGATAAAGAGTGCTTGGCAGAAATGGCTGATCCCGACTATGCACTGCTTGTTTGCAGCTATGCGACTTCATCTGCAGACACGGATCATTTGTTTCAAGCATTAAAGGATATAACCAGTAAATTCGATCTCAGAAAGAAGGAAAAGGCAGAGACAGCAGCGAATAATGTAAGACCCTCGTATTTTCCGCCAATCATCACACCGGTTTCATTCGATATGTCCATGCTGTCACAAGCGCCAAGCCTTAAGCAGGCCAAGACGCTGCAAGAAGCAGTTGGCTGGCGATCGGCTGAATCTATTATTCCCTATCCGCCTGGAATTCCTGTGATCTATCCTGGAGAAGTGATTACTGAGGAATTAATCGCCTATCTCAACGTGATGATCAAGACAGGGGCGCGTTTCCAAGGGGAACAGAAGCTTGCGGAGGGAATTATCCATGTGTTGAAAGGGTAAGAAAAGCGAGAAGAACAGGGTAAAACGAATCGAAATAGCACTTAGCATTACCAAGTGATACTAGGTATGGCTGATGGATTTTAAATCTTCACACGTTAAGTTTGTTTGTTATATAATGTCAGAAATAGACGCGATTAGGAGCACTGTGCATTCCGGAAGAGGAGAGAACTTGTATTGAAGGGTTTGTTTATTACGTTTGAAGGGCCGGACGGCTCGGGAAAATCGACACAACTGCAGCTGCTGGCTGAGAAACTCACTAATGATGGATTAGAACCTCTTGTCACCCGCGAGCCTGGAGGCACTTATATTAGCGATAAAATTAGAGCTCTGCTGCTCGATCCCGAGCATAAGGGGATGATTCATCAAACCGAAGTGCTGCTGTACGCTGCATCCAGAGCACAGCATGTGCATGAGAAAATCATTCCTGCTCTGCAGCAGAACCGGATCGTATTATGTGACCGATATATTGATGCCAGTATTGCATATCAGGCTTACGGTCTAGGTATTGATTTGGATGTGGTATCGCTTATTAGCCAATTTGCCAGCTCCGGGTTGAAGCCGAGCCGCTCTTATTTCATGGATTTGCCTGTCGAACTATCACGGGAAAGATTGCTTTCGCGAAACGGAGGCGCGACAGGCGCCGGGCTGGATAGAATTGAGCAGAGGGATGAGAACTATCATTCCCGAGTGAGGCAAGGCTTTCTCAATATAGCTGCCTCAGAGCCGGAACGAGTAAAACTGGTTAAGGCCGATCGTCCGGCTCACGTTATTGCAGAGGAAATCGCCGAAGATTTTGTAAAACTCTATACACCCGGGCTTCGAAGTTAGGGTATAATAAATAAGGAGGGATTGCGAATGAAGCTGGTTATTGCCGTTGTTCAGGATAAAGATAGCAACCGACTTTCTAACGCTTTGGTCAAGGAAGGCTTTCGTGCAACCAAGCTGGCTAGTACCGGAGGGTTTTTGAAGGCAGGCAACACAACTTTCATGATCGGGATTGAAGACGAAAGGATTCCTGAAGTCATGCAGGTTATTAAAGCAAATTGTAAAATTCGTGACCAACTCGTGACTCCTGTGTCGCCTATGGGCGGCTCTACCGATTCTTATATTCCTTTCCCTGTTGAAGTACAGGTAGGAGGAGCGGCCGTGTTCGTTCTGCCTGTTGAACGTTTTGAGCATTATTAAGGTTAAGTATCGATAAATTCAAGGTTGCGCGGTAAAGGCGGGTTATTTTCCATTGAAAATTATACCGGGGATGCGTCCTTTTTCCAACGATATAAAGCTAATCGACAATTCAAGCAGCACACATGTGCATCAAAAAACGTTCTCGGAGCTCATGCAGCACCATGATCAAAGGGCGACATCCAACGAGCTGCAGAAAATATTGGATCAGATCCATCGTCAAGGAGAACGTTTGTCCAAATCCTTGACTATCCGGGAATTGAATCAATATAAGCAGTTAGTGAAGAAATACTTGGAGGAAACCGCCCGCAGAGGGGTACGTTTACGGGAGTCCGCGGGATGGGACCGCCGAGGCAGAGGCCGAAAATATAAAATTTTGGAGGAGATTGATTCCGTTCTCCTGTCTATGGCTGACGAGCTTTTGGAACAGGAGAACGGCCGTATCGAACTGCTTAACAAAATAGGTGAAATACGCGGGATGCTGATCAATCTCCTTTATTGATAGAAACGGGGCAATTCCGAATGTCTTTTCAAGCGATCGCCGGACAAGAACATGTCAAGAGGGTTTTGCAAAACGGATTACGTTCCGGCAAGCTTTCTCATGCATATATTTTTAGCGGTCCTGCCGGATCGGGCCGTAAGCGGACAGCCATGGCTTTGGTAAAGGCCATTTATTGTTCGGGAGGGCAGGATGAGGCCTGTGGGCAGTGCTTGGAATGCCGCAAGCTGGAGCATGGCAACCAACCGGGCCTGCTTTGGATAGAACCGGACGGGGCCTCGATTAAGATAGAACAAATTCGTGAGCTTCAAAAAGGGATGGCTTACCGTTCAACGACAAATGACCGCAAAATTTATGTGTTGAACGAAGCCGAAAAAATGACGGTTCAAGCGGCCAACAGTCTGCTTAAGTTTTTGGAAGAGCCGACTTCGGATGTCATGGCCATTTTGATTACAGAGAATGGACATGCCCTGCTGCCAACCATTATCTCAAGGGCACAATGGCTGTCCTTTACACCAATGAATGCCTCCAGGATGGCAGAAATTCTTCAGGAGGAAGGCCTTCCGGGTTCGCTGGTACTGCCTGCTGTCCATCTAACTGCAGGGGTCGAGGCCGCACGGGAGCTAGTTTCCTCTAATTGGTTTGGTGAAGCCAGGAAGGTCATGCTACAATTAGCACAGGAGACGCTGGCGAATCTGCCTTCGGCAATGATCTCTCTTCAGAAAAAAGTGATCAAGTCCGATCTGAACCAGCATTTAGGTGTTTTTATAGACTTATGGATTTTATGGTTGAAGGATATGGTACGTCTTCAGTGCGGACAAAAGGACCGCTTATTATTTATAGATCAATTGGATTGGATGGAACGGCAAGCGAACAGCCGTGATTCATCGTTTTGGATTGCCTGCATGGAGCAAGCCGTAGATATGCAGAAGCGGATTCGATTCAATGCGAACGGTCAATTAACCTTGGAAAAATGGATGATTGATTTACGAGGGGGGTAGAATGAGATTGTATTCGGTCATAGGTGTTCGCTTTAAGAAAGCGGGCAAAATATTTTACTTCGATCCCGTAGATTTTCCCATCGAGACGAATGATCACGTCATCGTTGATACGGCCAGAGGCTTGGAGTACGGAACGGTCGTCATTGGGAAGAGACAAGTGCCGGAGGAAGATGTAGTGCTGCCGCTCAAGAAGGTGATTAGGGTAGCTGATCACAAGGATGCGGAGTTAGTTGAGGGCAATAAGGCAGCAGCCAAGGATGCCTTTGGAATTTGTCAGCTTAAGATTAGAGATCACAAGCTGAAGATGAAGCTGGTTGATGTAGAATACACATTTGATCGAAATAAGGTTATTTTTTACTTTACAGCAGAAGGACGCGTCGATTTCAGAGAATTGGTCAAGGACTTGGCAAGCATTTTCCGTACAAGGATTGAGCTGAGGCAAATCGGTGTGCGAGATGAGGCTAAGCTTCTTGGAGGGATAGGACCTTGTGGAAGGGTGCTGTGCTGCTCTTCATTTCTCGGGGACTTTGAGCCGGTATCGATCAAGATGGCCAAGGATCAGAATTTGTCTTTAAATCCGACGAAAATTTCAGGGCTGTGCGGCCGCTTAATGTGCTGTTTGAAATATGAACATGACAATTATGAAAGTGTGAAGGACGAATTGCCCAAAGTGGGGAAAATGGTCATGACCTCGCTAGGTACTGGCAAGGTGCTAGGTATCAAGGCAAATGATAAAATGATTAAAGTTCAGCTGCTGGAAACCAATAAGGTGATGGAGCTGCCTTCGGAAGACGTAGTTGAGCAGGACTAGCCGATTTTTAACATCGGGGTGAAACCGTGGACAAAAAAGAACTGTTTATGAAGATGGAGCAATTGGAAAATCATATGCAATCTTCACTTTTGGATCTCGAATCATTAAAAAAACAGCTAATCCAACTAACGGAGGAAAACCTCCGTTTGATGAACGAAAATCAACAGCTAAGGCAGATGCTTAAGCTAGAGAACGGGCAAGAAAATAGAGAGGCTATGGAAGGGAATGCAACGCCTGTCATAGGGGAAGGCTACGATAACCTCGCCAGATTGTACTATGAGGGCTTTCATATATGCAATGTTTACTATGGTCATCTTCGCAATGAAGGAGATTGTCTGTTTTGTTTATCCTTTCTTAATAAGTAAATCCAACCGTGGAGATTCGTCTCTGCGGTTTTTTTGAATAATCAAGTGCCCGTATTACGTTCTCGAAATAATGCCAAGAATTAGCTTGCTTGAGAAAGAACAGAACCAGCGGGTTAGCCGAATCAAGGGGAGTATAGATGAAAACCGTGGAACTCAAAGATAGGGAGAGAGTCGATGATCTGCTGACTAATGACCTGCAGATCATTCAAAGCGATCAAGTCTTCAGTTTTTCGATGGATGCCGTGCTGCTGGCGAGGTTTTGCTCCGTTCCCCAGCGAGGCAGAATTATAGACCTTTGCACAGGAAATGGGGTTATCCCTTTACTGTTAACCACCCGTACGAAGGCAGAGATAGTAGGAGTGGAGCTGCAATCAAAATTAGCAGACATGGCTGAAAGAAATATCCGGTTGAATGATCTGACAGATCAGATTAGCATCTTGCATGATGATATTCGAACTGTGCATGAACGATTGGGCTATGGAAAATTTGACTTGGTGACGGTCAATCCTCCATATATGAAAGGGGATACCGGGGACCGTAACAGCAATCCATACATTGCAGCCGCTCGCCATGAAATTCACTGCACACTGGATGATGTAGCTGCGGCTTGCAGCAGGCTGGTACGTTCCGGAGGCAAGGTGGCTATGGTTCATCGCTCATCGCGATTGATCGAGATTTCAGTTGCTTTTCGAAAATATAAGCTGGAAATCAAGAAGCTTCGCTTCGTCCACCCGCGCGCAGGAGAAGAAAGCAATATGGTATTGATCGAAGCGGTAAAAGATGGAAAGCCGGAGGTTAAAATCCTGCCGCCGCTTATTGTCTATGAACCAAACGGGCGGTATGTGGATGAATTAATGAAGATTTATTATGGCGAGCGCAATTCAACGAACGAGTCCGCTCTAAAACAGCAGCCAAAAGGATCGGGGGGATTACAATGACTTTTCAAGTACAAAAAAGCTTTCAGCCCCATGATGGGAAAGGGTGCCTGTACTTAGTCGCTACTCCTATTGGAAACCTGGAGGATATGACCTTTCGGGCCGTTCGGATTCTTAAGGAAGCAGACTGGATTGCAGCTGAGGACACCCGGCAAACCCGCAAGCTGCTCACTCATTTTGACATCTCTTCGCGAGTGGTCAGTTATCATGAGCATAACAAAAAATCGAGCGGAGCTGAGCTTATAGAAAAGCTTGAATTAGGCCAGTCTGTAGCGCTTGTTTCGGATGCGGGACTTCCTTCCATCTCCGACCCCGGATATGATCTGGTTCAATCGGCGATTGCGCAGCAAATTCCCGTTATTCCGGTGCCTGGAGCGAATGCCGCCCTATCCGCTCTTATCGTTTCGGGATTAGCAACGGATCGCTTTGTGTTTATCGGATTTCTGCCGCGGGATCAAAAGAGCTTGAAGAAGGAGCTGGAAAGGTGGCAAGGAGTCCCTGCAACATTGCTTGTTTACGAATCCCCCCACAGGGTTAAAAAGACGTTGGAAGCCATTTACAAACAATGGGGGAATCGCCGGATAGCCTTAGTGCGGGAATTAACCAAACGCTACGAAGAAGTGATTAGAGGAACCGCGCTCGAGTGCATGCAGTGGCTTGATACGAATCCCCCTTTAGGAGAATATTGTATAGTTATTGAACAGGCTGGCAAAGAGGAGCTGGAGCAACTGGAATCCGTTTGGTGGGAGGAATATTCGCTGGAAGAGCACTTAGAGCATTACATGGAGCAGGGTGAGGATAAAAAAGCCGCAATGAAATGTGTAGCAAAAGATCGTGGCATGTCCAAAAGAGATGTATACAATTCACTATTATAATAGTAGAAACACGATTTTGTTAGGCATAAACCTCTGCTTTTTGCCTACTCCGAAGCAAAACATCATAGCCCCTGAAATTTGGGGGTGATATGTAAAAAAAGTCCCTAAGCCGGTTATAGCGGCTTAGGGATGTAGAGGAGATATGAAAAAGGTTAGAATTAACAAATGGTATTAGTTCTATTATACACTACTTTTTTTATTTTGTCACAGGTGTAGGCATTTCTGTTATGCAATTATGGCAAACAATTTTTCCTTTGAAGTAAGTTACTTCTTCAGCGTTGCCACAAAAGATGCAAGCAGGCTCGTATTTCTTCAGCATAATGCGCTCGCCGTCGACGTAAATTTCCAGAGCGTCCTTCTCACCGATTCCTAATGTGCGGCGAAGCTCTATCGGGATAACCACCCGTCCCAACTCGTCAACTTTTCTTACAATACCTGTAGATTTCATCATAGTTTTTCACCCCTAGTATATTAATCGGCATTATTCGACATTATTTTACTTAATTATAATACCAACTCTTCCCATAATAGTCAACTTAAATTCATATAACGCAATCAAGCAATCGGTGGAAGTTAATAGTTTCATAGGAGAATACAGGAAATAGATGGTTTATTCGGTTTTAGCGGGCACAACTTGGATTACTGTTATTTAAAAGATTCATTTGCAATCACTATTTTTATATTTTATTAATAATTTAATAATATTCAAGTATTAAACTAGTCAGTCTGTGAAAATTAGGTAATCAATTATTAGAAGAACTGGAAAAAGAATTTGTAGAATTTTCGACAAACTTAAGAATTGTTTGTCGAATAAGTAGTTAAGCAAATCCTATTAAGTGAGCATTTCGCCGAGATGATAATAGAAGGTAGGAGAGCGAATGAAAGAGGAAAAGGTATTTAAAGATCCGGTACATAAATACATTTATGTACAAGATAAGGTGATATGGGACCTGATTAACACTAAAGAATTTCAACGTCTTCGCCGCATCCGCCAGCTGGGCACCTCGTATTTGACTTTCCATGGAGCGGAGCACAGCCGCTTCTCGCACTCGCTTGGAGTTTATGAAATCACGCGCAAAATTATTTCATTATTTGAGCGGCATAATTATTCCGATTGGCCCCGTGATGAAAGACTGCTCTGTCTGTGTGCCGCATTGCTGCATGACATTGGCCATGGGCCTTTTTCCCATTCGATAGAAAAAGCTTTTCGGATGAACCATGAGGACTGGACCTGCCGCATTGTGCTGGGGGACAGTGAGGTTAACCGGGTACTATATCATGCAGATCCTACTTTTCCACAAAAGGTCGCTGACATCATCTGCAAAAAATACTCGAATGAGCTTGTTGTTAGCTTGATCTCCAGTCAGCTAGACGCCGATCGTATGGATTATCTATTGCGGGATGCTTATTTCACCGGCGTCAATTACGGAACGTTTGATTTGGAAAGAATATTAAGAATGATCCGGCCTCATCAGGGTCACCTCGTAATTAAAGAAAGCGGCATGCATGCCGTCGAGGATTATTTAATGTCGCGTTATCAGATGTATTGGCAGGTCTATTTTCATCCGGTGACGCGCAGCGGGGAAATATTGCTGGACAAAATATTTCAACGGGCAAAAGCTTTGTATCAGCAAGGCTATTCCTTCGGGTTCTTGCTTCCGCCCCTGGAGAAGCTTTTCATTGCGAATATGACAACAGAGGATTACTTTCAACTGGATGAATCGCTTATGCAAACGGTATTTATGCAGTGGAGCAGCGAATCGGATCGGATTTTGGCCGACCTGTGCAGCCGGTTTCTCCATCGCAAGTTGTTCAGATATACGGCTGTGGAATCTGACGCGGACCCCCGTTTAACCAATCTAAAGAATTGGATGAATCAGAATGGCTGGGATGCCGAGGCTTACCTCGAGATTGATTTCCCGCTGGACATGCCTTATGATATTTACCGGCCGGGAGAAATGGATGAAAAGCTGCCGATTTTGCTGCTCGATGATCAAAAGCAGCTTAATGAAATCTCGACGATTTCTGAAATCGTTCGTTCCATTAGCGGCATCCGAAAAGGAAAGCCACAGCTATATTACCCTGCAGAATTAGCGCAAGAGCCAAGCTTGCCGGGCGAAGTCAGATCGTTGTTGTTTCCGTAACCATTCGATAGATTAGAACAGGTTGGAAGGGAGATCATCATGTTAACGGACACACATACTCATATGAATGCCGAGGCCTTTGATGAAGACCGGGATGAAGCGATTCAGAGGGCTTGGGAGCAAGGTGTGACAAGAATTGTCAATGTCGGTTTTAACCGGGAGACGATTCCAAGCTCTATCGCACTGGCTGAGAAATATGATTTTGTTTATTCTACTGTAGGCTGGCATCCACAGGACGCGAAGAGCATGCGGGATGAGGATTTGCAGTGGATTGAGTCGCTATGTCAGCATGAAAAAGTTGTAGCCATTGGTGAAATTGGCTTGGATTACTATTGGGACAAGTCATTTAAGGAGACGCAGCAGCAGGTGTTCCGTGAGCAAATTCGGCTCGCCCGCAAGGTGGGACTGCCTGTCATCATACATAATCGTGATGCGCATCAGGATATCGTGCAAATTTTGAAAGAGGAAAAGGCTGCAGAGGTTGGCGGCATCATGCATTGCTATTCCGGGAGCTGGGAAATTGCGAAGCTGTGTCTGGATATGAATTTTTATATCTCCTTTGGCGGCCCGATTACGTTCAAAAATGCCAAGCAGCCTAAGGAAGTGCTGCAAAAAGTGCCGTTGGACCGTCTGCTCATCGAAACGGATGCTCCTTACCTCACGCCGCACCCCTACCGCGGAAAGCGGAATGAAACGGCTTATGTTCGTTTGGTTGCAGAAGCTGCGGGAGAACTGACAGGGCATACTTTCGAAGAAATCGCCCGCATTACGACAGAAAACGCTATCCGGCTTTTAAAGCTGCAATAGCTGCGCCTTGCGCTTCAAAAAAACGAAATTTCATCCGTGGCGAAAGCCGAAAAATAAAAAACTGGAGTGACGCTGTCGTCACTTCAGTTTTTTTGTCAGATAAACGTGGACATATAGCACAATAAGAAGTAGAGCAAATCCGATGGAAGCTAGCGGATAAAGCCAGGAAGCGGAAAGCCACAGCAGCAGGGCTCCGTTAAGCAGTGCGTGCAAGAGCAATACCGCAAGCGTCAGCTGACGGACAGCCCGGTTTTTTTCAGCGCCATCAAGCGGGTAGATCTGCAGCCAAAACCGGTAACGATGAATCTGCTGCAAGGAAGACAATTGGACGCCGCCCAGCCACAAAGGAACGAGATAGCATAATGCTTTAACCCAATCGTCTGATACTACAATCATCAAGAAAATCGAGACCAACAGGAGCCTTAAGCTGATGCTGGCTGTCTCTGACCGAAGGTAGGTTTTACTGAAAAGATACAAATAGGTGTTCGCAGGCTTTAGTGAGAGCCGGGAAGGGATTCCGGCCGCCCATCTTCGCGGTTTGACCCGTGTAGGCAGCTTGTCCACCTCAATAAACCAGCTGAAAAACAAGTAATGCTTCTGCCGGTGCTGTTTTTCCTGTTGAACCAAATAATCCCAATGAATGTAATGGCGCGGTATTCGGGAATAGCCGAACCAGGCGACAGCAACGGCTAAGAGTGCGGACAGGCAGGCGATCCATAGATCATTGGTATACATCAGAAAAAGTATAAACGCATTGGCTAATATCCTTAGAACCAGTGCCCAATGTCGCGGACTGTCGTAATGAGTTTGACTCTCCTGCCAGGATCCCATCAGATTGGCCCATTTGCCAAGAACTAAAAAAATCAGATAGACCCAAACTGGCGCCCGCTCCGGCTCCAAATGTGCATATAACGGCCAAAGCAAGAAAAAAATCAGGAGGACCACGATAGATTGACGGATAAGGCTGTACAGGATCGCTTTTGTGAAATAGGCTCCCATCTGTTGTTCCACGGGCAGAAGAAATACTTTGTCTGCTTCCCTTAGGAACGTGCGGATAGGGCTATGAGCGACGGCCCACGTAAGCAGAGGGACTGTAAGCCAGTAATAAGGAAAAGTCTCCGGTAAGCTCTCTACCCAGCGTGTGTATCCGTAAAACCCGGCAACTATCAGGAAGAACAGGAAGCCGCTGCTCAAATTTTGAAAAACATACTTCCAATAGTACGATGTTTCTTTGAAAAACTGATTTCTTCTTTGTATCCACCATTGGTCGCTTGAAGAGAAATTCATGACCGCTCCACTCCCTGTCCGCGGAGCAATTCAAAGAATAGATCATCCAGGCTAGCTTCTGGGGAACCAGCTGCCTGTCTCATATCAGACAATGTCCCTTGAAACAGAATCTCTCCATGATGCAGAACGATAAATTTGTCGCAGTAGCGCTCTAATGTAGATAGGATATGAGAACATATGAGAAAGGAAGCTCCCTGTTTTTTGAATCGAACCATAAGCTCAAGCAATGAACGGATCCCTAACGGGTCGAGGCCTAAAAAGGGCTCGTCAATAATGTACAACGCTGGTTCGACAAGAAAAGCGCTCATAATCATCACTTTTTGTCGCATTCCCTTAGACAGATGCGGCGGAAAATGAGCTGCCTTGTCTTTCATTTGAAATAGCTCCAGCAAGGCTTCGGAACGTTGGAGATAATCTTTCTCAGACAGTCCATATGCAAAAGCGCTTAAATGCAGGTGTTCTTGAATGGTGAGCTCATCATATAACTCTGGAGTTTCCGGCACATAGGCGAACGAAGCGCGGTAGTCCAGGGGGGCATGCTCAAGAGTGCGGCCAGCAATCTGTATAGTGCCCTGCTGCGGCTTCATTAACCCTAAAATATGCTTGATGGTGGTGCTTTTTCCGGCGCCGTTAAGTCCGATCAGTCCAACCATTTCCCCTTCATTCACAGAAAAGGAAATATTTTTTAAGATTGGCTTGTGTGAAAAATACCCTCCGAAAACGTTTTCAACAGACAAATATTTGGACATTCCATCACCTTTAATTTTACCAGATTTTAGGTTAAAAATTACCTAATTATGTAAAAAATTTTCGGATTGAAAAGTGAGTATTTTCTAAATTCAAAAGAAAACGGGAGAAAAATAATGATATAGTCAATAAAAACGAGAAATACCCTTTTTTCATTGTTAAAAATCGAAAATAATCTTGATTATGAATGAAAACAGCGTTTTTGGGTAGGCCGTTAGACCTTTACAGGTTCTTGGCTTCAGCGTATTATATCTTTCATGAAAGCATTAAACCAATTGCCGAAATTTCAAAAAATGCGCTGAACTCTCCTGCCGGAGAACGGGGGAACCATACATCTGTCATTGTACCACATACACTGTGCAGATGAATCTTGGGGTGAATACTTCACATCAGGGAAGTTAGGGCGGCTCTCTTGCCCGAATCCGTCAGCTAACCTCGCAAGCGTGAAGAGAGATTGTCGGGCTTTATAGCAACGAATCATAATGGGTAGTCATACCATTGCACATTATCCGTTTGGTTATACACATAAAAAAAGTGGGATATCCGCCCGATTACATTCATACATTTTGCTCTTAAGGGGGTGAAGCAAGTACAGTTCTACGCAAATAGGGCTTGTACAGCAGATTTCGGCTATTGAGCAAAAATCCATTTACTTACTTAGTCACGTCAGCTTTAATGCTAACCTGCAATACACGACGGCGCGGCTTTGAAGGAGGACCGAAGAAGTGGGCGAAATCCAGGTTGAGAACACCCATGTAAAGCGATCATCCAGCACGTCCCTCGCATTGCGATGGAAGCATGAGAACCTGCGTTTGGTCAGTTTGACTCTACTAGCTTCAATGGCATTGGCCTTATTGTTTATAGTCTTGCTGTATGGCACAGCTACCAAAAAGATATCGCTAGTTGTCGACGGTAAAGAAATGATCGTACAGACCCGGCACTGGGTTTTAGGTGACCTGCTTGAAGAACAAGGCATACAAGTACGTTCCAAAGACCGAATATCAGCCGAACTGGATAGGAAGCTTAGCAGTGGAGACCGTTTTATAATTGACCATACCTCGCCGGTACAAGTGATTGCCGATGGTAGGATAGTTACGATGCATACGACCGGAACTACCGTAGGCGGTGCTTTGGAAGACTTAAATATTGATCTCGGAGAGCATGATAAGCTCATACCGGAGGCAAATACATTGTTGGATTCCGACTCTCCGATCCAGATCGTCAGAGTGGTGAAGGAGATTGAAGAGAAACAGGTTCCTGTAGAGTTCCAAACGTTAACCCAGGAAGATAAGGATCTGTTAAAAGGCAAAGAGAAGATAGTGCAGGAAGGCAAGGAAGGAAGCAAGCTTGTTCAGACGGAAAAAGTGTATGAAGACGGCAAGCTGGTCGCTGAAAATATTATCAACGAAACCGTCACAGAAGAAAGTGTTAATAAAATCATAGCCATTGGTTCGAAAAATCCGACAGTAGCTGTACTGTCAGCCAAAGCAGAAGGTCCGTCTGGAACAGTAACGAAAGATGGGGCGCCAATTAATTATCAAAAAGTGCTAAATAACGTAACATTGACTGCATATTCGGCAGATGCGGCTTCTACAGGGAAAAACCCTGGAGATCCCGGATACGGAATTACAGCCTCTGGCACTACGGTGACTGAAGGCAGAACAATAGCTGTTGACAAAGATGTGATCCCGATGGGCTGGTGGGTGTATATAGATGGGATCGGCTATCGCCGTGCCGAAGACACCGGTGGCGCCATTAAAGGGAATAAAATAGATGTTTATTTCGATAGCCATTCCTATGCGAGTAAGTTTGGCGTAAAAAGAGGGTACACTGTGTACGTAATCGGACCTAATAAGCCGTCCGTGGATTAGGGATGGCGTGATGAACGGTTTAATGGTATAAATAGAAGAAGTTAGTCAAGAAGAGGAACGAAATCCTCTTCTTTTTCTTTGCTTGGGTATCAATGTCCTTTTAAGGAACCACGTTCAGGAAGCGATGGAGGAATTTATGATAAAAGAAATAATTGTCGTCGAGGGGAAATCAGACACGGCGGCCGTTAAACATGCAGTAAACGCAGAAACGATTGAAACCGGGGGCTCGGCCATCAACGAGGAGATTTACGAGCAAATTGAGCTGGCCTATGAGCGCCGGGGCGTTATTATCTTTACGGATCCGGATCATGCCGGGGAAAGATTGCGGAGATTGATTACGGAGCGTATTCCCGGGTGCAAGCACGCTTTTCTGGAGAGGGATATGGCCCGGAACAAAGAAGGGAAAATCGGCATTGAACATGCTTCTCCTGAGGCGATAAGAGAGGCGCTGTCCTGTGTGAAGCCGGTTTTTCAGGAGGATGATTTTGCGGCGGGAGTGGAATGGAGTGATTTGCTGGCAGCTGGCTTGATTGGCACCTCTTCGGCAGCCGGCCGGAGAGCCGCTGTAGGCAAACTGCTTGGAATAGGGTATGCTAATGGGAAGCAATTTTTTAAACGCTGTCAGATGTTTCAGATCGGGCGTGAAGAGTTTGCAGCGGCCGTAAGTGCAGCGGCAGCGGCTCATAAGACCGTTCAAAACGATAATGAGGGACGATATGAATAATCAATCACTAAAAGATATTTCAAGCCCCACGCGTACTAAAGAAATTATTTCTAAGTATGGCTTTACCTTTAAAAAAAGCCTGGGACAAAACTTTCTTGTCGACCAAAATATATTGGCGAGGATTGTGGATGCGGCCAATCTGCGTGAAGACGAAGGGGTATTGGAGATCGGCCCGGGCATCGGCGCATTGACAGAAAAGCTGGCACGTGAAGCTGGCCGGGTTGTGGCTGTCGAAATTGATCAGCGCTTGCTGCCTATTCTTAGAGATACCTTGAGCGTTTACCCCAAGGTGACGGTCATTCACGGAGATGTGTTGAAGCTATCTCTCAAGGAGATTTTTGACCAGCATTTTGCCAAAGACCAGCCTGTCAGTGTGGTGGCCAATCTGCCGTACTACGTAACCACTCCTATAGTCATGAAGCTCTTGGAAGAGAAATTGCCTTTAAAACAAATTGTGGTCATGATTCAGAAGGAAGTAGCCGAACGCATGACGGCCTCTCCCGGCGGCAAGGAATACGGCAGCTTGTCCATTGCCGTTCAGTATTACTGTGAGCCTTCCGTAGAGCTAATCGTACCCCGTCAAGCCTTCGTTCCCCAGCCCAATGTAGATTCAGCTGTCATTAAGCTGAAGGTGCGGGAGAAGCCGCCTGTTGATGTGGACGATGAAGCTTTCTTCTTTAAAGTGGTGCAGGCTTCGTTCGGCCAACGCCGCAAAACGATTGCGAACAATTTGCTGGGCAGCTTTTTTCAAAAAGGGCAGCGCGAGCTTTTGGAGTCTATTTTGCATAGCTTGAGCATCGACCCGACCAGACGCGGAGAAACTCTTTCTTTGGAGGAATACGCGCTTTTGAGCAACACCTTGCATAAACGCCTCTAAACTTATACACCAAATGCCTAATTCGACCATAGGATAGTCGGGGGAGGTGCTTTTGGCTTGAAGCAAGGTGATCTGGTTATGAGGAAGTCATATGGCGGCGATGTCATTTTTAAGATTGAAGCAATGACTAAGGATAATGCGTGGCTGCGGGGAGTCAATTTTCGTCTGCTGGCGGATTCTCCACACCATGATTTGGAAAGAGTCACTTCTACCCGGTTTTATAAACATGAAGAAATGTTTGAAGAGCAGACCAATGAGTCTGTACGCAGCTTAAAAGAACCTTCTGCATGGAAACGTACAGGGAGAACACAGGGGAAAAGTAAACAAACCCGGCTTCAATCATATTTTGAGCTTCCGGGCAAAGTACTGCATCTCGATGGAGATCCAAGATATTTAAAGAAAAGTATGGAATTGTATAATCAGTTAAAGGTCCCTGCCAAGGGCTTCCATATGCATGAAACAAATATGGCTGATGCGTTATATCAGCTTTTGCCGGAAATTCATCCGGATATTGTTGTCATAACGGGACATGACGGTTTAATCAAAAACCGGCCTAACCATAATCTGATGGATATTAATAACTACAAGAACTCCCATAACTTCGTCAACGCAGTAAGGGTGGCGAGGCAGTATGAGAAGAACCGTGATTCCCTAATCATTATTGCGGGTGCCTGTCAGTCTCATTTTGAGGCATTACTGCAGGCGGGAGCTAATTTTGCCAGTTCCCCTTCCAGGGTTTTGATTCATGCTCTAGACCCACTAATTGTGGCTGCCAAGGTTTCCTATACTCCAATTCGCGATACCGTCCATGTGGCTGATGCCATTCATCCTACGCAAAGCGGCTTGGAAGGCATGGGAGGCATTGAGAGCAGGGGAAGCTACCGGATGGGAGTTCCAAAACTGAATCATTATGCGAATCCAGGCGCCTTTTAACGGGGCGCTTTTCTCATTGCCAGGGAAACATAGGATTTAATAAAAACCGAACAATGAGGTAAAGATAAGGTGAGAAATAGTAAATGAGCGCAAGCAAGGCATGGCAAATAGATATTGACAACACAATTATAGTGCTGATATAATATATCGCTTTATTTGACAAGCCTGATTAATTAGGTTATAATGGATAAAGGAAAGAGGTGGTAGCTTACAATGGCAAAAAATGCGCTATTGGAGATCCGACGCAGTTTGGAGCCTCATGTGGGGCAGAAGATCATGTTACGTGCTAACGGGGGTCGTCGAAAGACGATTGAACGTTCGGGTGTATTAGAAGAAACCTACCCTTCTGTATTTATTGTAAAGCTTGACCAAGAACAACATGCTTTTAAACGTGTTTCATACAGCTACGCAGATATTCTAACCGAGTCCGTTGAAGTGACGGTCTGTGAAGATGCGGGACAAGTTCGGATATCCTACGTACAACAATAATGGATAGTAAAAACCAACAGAGCCAACTTCTGTTGGTTTTTTACTGTTAATTGGCCCCGCTCTTCTTTTCACAATGTGTGGTATTCACAAACGTTTACTAAGCTGTGCCATGCAATTCAATCTGCAGTTTCCTGAATTTGAAGAGGATTGATTTAGCGGAGTTCACGCATACTAGTCGTAAATCCGCTAAAGGAGGTACAAATCATGGGCAGAAGAAGACGCAGTATCATGTCAGAAGAGTTTAAATATGAGCTGGCAAGGGATCTCGGCTTTTACAATACGGTTAAAGAAGAGGGATGGGGCGGCATTACAACGAAAGACGCCGGAAATATGGTTAAACGGGCCATTCAGATGGCAGAGCAGGCAGCCAAAGCCAACCAAAACCGGCCATAACCGATATAAAGCTGAGCTGGTGACAGACCAGCTTTTTTTTATTCACAGCCATTTGTTATAATGTGATAAGCGTTGTAATGAAAGGCCAAAGAGGTGAGGTTGTGAAGGTATTTGAGAAAGCCCCTGCGAAAATTAACTTGTCCCTGGATGTTTTACATAAACGACAGGATGGCTATCATGAGGTAGAAATGATCATGACTATGGTTGATTTGGCAGACCGTCTGGAAATGCGGGAGCTCCCCCGGGATACGATCATCATCTCGAGTCAAGTAGGGTATATTCCTGTAGATGAAAAGAACCTGGCTTTTCAAGCTGCCCGGCTGATTAAAGAAAAATACGATGTCCGTAAAGGCGTTTACATACATCTCGACAAAAAGATTCCGGTAGCTGCAGGCTTAGCTGGCGGCAGCAGTGATGCTGCCGCCACTTTAAGAGGCTTAAACCGCTTGTGGGGCCTGGGATTAACCGTTCGTGAGCTTATGGAGCTCGGTGAAAAGCTGGGCTCGGATGTGCCTTTTTGTGTCCGGGGTGGAACCGCTCTGGCCACCGGCAGAGGTGAAAAGCTGCAGCCTTTGCCTTCGCCTCCGCAAGGATGGGTCATCTTGGCCAAGCCGCCCATTAACGTATCCACTGCCGATATATATGGACGTCTCCGGGCTGATCAGATTGACCGCCATCCGTCCATACCGGATATGATCAGAGCTTTGCGGGAAGGGGATTTCGCAGGCATCTGCAGCTCTCTCGGCAACGTTCTGGAGGATGTCACCCTGCAGGTATACCCGGAAGTATTACGGCTTAAACAGTGTATGCAAAAACTGGGGGCGGACGGAGTGCTGATGTCCGGAAGCGGTCCGACTGTATTTGGTTTGGTAGCCAAGCAGGCCAAAGCGCTAAAGATTTATAATGGGCTCCGGGGATTCTGTAATGAGGTGTATGCTGTAAGACTGCTTACTTAAAGATAAATACCCTCCAACAGATATCTTGTATAAAACCGTATATAAGTGTTATATTGATTATTAATATTCGGATTTATGAGTCGGTTATAAGCCATTAGCCAGAGGTGTGCAATGAAGAAGATGAAGCGCAGTGCCAGATTGGTGGAAATGACGCAGTATTTATTATATCGGCCGCATACATTAATTCCACTGACTACTTTTGCCGAACGCTATCAGTCGGCTAAGTCATCCATTAGTGAAGATTTGGCGATTATCAAGGAAGTGTTTGAATCTGAGGGGGTAGGTGAGCTGCTGACGCTGGCGGGCGCCGCCGGCGGGGTGAAATTTATTCCCTTATATAAAAAAGACGCATCGCTAGAGCTGATTCAGAAGCTTTGTGTGATGCTTGAGCAGCCCGAAAGAATTCTTCCGGGAGAATATTTGTATATGTCCGATATTTTAGGGCAACCTTCCATAATGAATGAAATAGGCAAGCTGTTTGCCACTGCATTTGCTAATCATGATATTGATGTAGTCATGACAGTAGAAACCAAAGGGATTCCTTTGGCTTACGCGACTGCCAGCTTATTGGGGCTGCCAGTGGTTATCGTTAGACGGGATAGCCAGGTAAGTGAAGGGTCCTTGGTGAGCATCAACTATGTTTCCGGATCCAACCATCAGATTCAAAGAATGTCGCTAGCCAGAAGAGCAATCAAAGAGGCTTCAAAGGTTCTGATCATAGATGACTTTATGCGTGCGGGAGGGACAGTGCAGGGAATGATAGACCTGCTTCAGGAATTTAAGGCATCTGTTCAAGGAGTCGGGGTTCTGGTAGAATCCATGGACGTTCAGCAAAGACTGGTGGATAACTACGTTTCCTTGCTTCGGGTAACAGGTGCAGAATCAAGACCTAAACGGGTGAGTGCTGCCCCAGGCAACTATTTCAACAAGTAGAGGTGAATATGATGAGACCAGTTCCGATATCATCAGAAAATGCTCCGGCCGCTATTGGCCCTTATTCTCAAGCCGTTCAATTCGGCAATGTCTTGTTTACATCCGGGCAGATTCCACTTGGCCTGGATGGCCAAGTTGTACCTGGCGGAATCCGGGAGCAAACCCATCAAGTGTTTATGAATCTCAAAGGTGTCCTTGAAGCAGCCGGGGCAGATTTCCAACACGTTATTAAAGCCACGGTGTATTTAAAGGATATGAGTCAGTTTTCCGAAGTGAATGAGATCTATGCGAGCTACTTTGAAAACCATAAACCGGCCCGCTCAACTGTAGAAGTAGCAAGGCTTCCCAAGGATGTTCTTGTCGAAATTGAATTGATTGTAGCGATTGGTGTCGAATAATTTTTAATTGGAAAATAATTTTAGAAAACCCCATTTTTTCATCGAAAAAAAGAAGGAATTCCTTTTAATTTGTGGAATTCTATACCAAGTCTTTTTTGATGATAAAAGGTGGTGAACTGATAGTGCAAATTACAGATGTGAGACTCCGCCGAGTCAACACAGAAGGAAGAATGAAGGCGATTGCATCGATTACGATTGATAATGAATTTGTCGTTCATGATATCAGAGTAATTGATGGCAACAACGGAATGTTTGTTGCAATGCCCAGCAAGAGAACTCCTGATGGGGAGTTTCGTGACATTGCCCATCCGATCTCTTCTTCCACTCGTGAAAAAATCCAATCGGCTGTTCTGACAGAGTATGAAAGAGCGGCTATTGAAGAAGAGGAAGTCATTGAAGAGGGAGCTTAACCCTCTCTAACGAAAGAGAGTCATTAACGGTGTCCGTTAACGACTCTCTTTTCTTTTTACCTAAAGTGAGCTATATTGGGTTATGAACTTTTTAATTAGTAAAGGGAGCTGATCCCCGTTGAATATTTACAGCGTAATTCTAGCTGCTGATTTCGGTAAACAAATGAAGTCGAAAACACATAAATCACTGCATCCTCTTTGCGGCAAGCCGATAATTGGCCATATTCTGGATACATTAAAAGGAATAACAACGGCATCGACTGTCCTTGTAATAGGAAACGATGCGGAAGAACTTCAGCAGTACGCAGGTTCTGGGCTGAACTATACTTTTCAGAAAACGGCAGAAGGAACGGGGCAAGCCATAAAGCAAGCAGGGGTGTGGCTGGAGCAAGAGGAAGGAGTCACCTTGGTTGTGAACGGTGATGCTCCACTGCTTACCGAGGGCACTTTTCATGAAATGATTCGTTTGCATAATCATCATCGTGCGGGAGTTACCCTGCTAACTGCCATGATCGGGAAGCTTCCTGCTAACGGGCTTATTCTGCGGGATGAGAAAGGCACCTTGACAGGCGTTGTGAAGAACGGCGTGGCGGCCGCAGATCCTGATCCGATTCACGAGGCTTATGCAGGGGCGCTATTGATTGATAATCAGAAGCTGTTCAAAGCACTGGATCAGGCGGACCACGAGAAAGGGTTACAGGAGTGCGGTTTGACAGAGATTGTAGCGGCCCTGCGGGCCAACGGGGAAGAGCTGCAGAGCTATTGCATACCGGATTCTGCGGAGGCAGCGGTCATTAACGACCGGATTGACCTTGCTCAGGCGGAGAAAGAACTCCGCGAGCGCATAACCCGGACGCATATGCTTAATGGGGTAACGATTGTAGACCCGGCGAATACTTATATCGAGGCCAATGTAACTATTGCCAGGGATACCGTCATATTGCCAGGCTGCTTTCTAAGAGGTGCTACCCATATTGGCGAGGATTGCGTCATTGGCCCCAATTCTGATATTACGGACAGCAGAATTGGCAATGCGGTAGAGGTTAAGCATTCTGTGTTAACCGAAGCTGAGGTCGGTGATCGCTCCCATATTGGTCCTTACGCCTATTTGCGGCCAGGTAGTAAACTGGGCAGCGAGGTCAAGGTCGGGGATTTCGTAGAGATTAAAAATTCTTCGCTTGGCGACAAGTCCAAAGTGTCCCATCTTAGTTATATCGGAGATGCTTCTGTTGGTGAGGATGTCAATATCGGTTGCGGGGCTATCACAGTCAATTACGACGGATTCCGAAAGCATCGAACGGAAATAGGCGATTTCGCTTTTATAGGCAGTAACGTCAATCTTATCGCACCGCTCAAAATCGGCAAGGGAGCTTTTGTAGTAGCAGGTTCCACGATTACTTCCTCTATAGAAGATGGGGATGTTGGTATTGCCAGAGAGCGGCAGGTGACCAAGCCAGGATATGCCGACAAGCTAAGAAAGAAATTAGAAGCCCAATCCAATAAGAAGAGTAAATAAATCAACCTTAAAGCCAAGGAGGCCGTCGGTATATGCCATACTGCGATTCTAAGCTAAAAGTGTTTACGTGCAATTCCAATCCTGAGCTGGCTAGAGAAATTGCCGAATATATAGATGTACCATTGGGAAGTGCGGAGATTGTCCGATTTAGCGATGGAGAAATTCAAATCAAGCTGGACGAGAGCGTCCGCGGCTCTAACGTGTTTTTGATCCAGTCGACCTGCAGCCCGGTAAACGATCACCTGATGGAAATTTTGGTCATGACCGATGCTTTGAAGAGAGCTTCTGCAAAAAGCATTAATGTCGTCATCCCCTATTACGGTTATGCCCGTCAGGACCGCAAAGCAACCTCCCGTGATCCGATAACAGCCAAGCTGGTAGCTAATTTAATTGAAACAGCCGGAGCGCACCGCGTTATCACTATGGATTTGCACGCCATGCAGATTCAGGGCTTTTTTGATATCCCTGTTGATCATTTGTTAGGGGTTCCCATCCTCGGCCAGTACTATCGTGACAAAGGCTTAACCGATGTAGTGGTCGTATCGCCGGACCATGGCGGAGTTGTCCGGGCCAGAAGGCTTGCTGATTCTCTTCGCGCCCCCTTGGCCATTATAGATAAGCGCAGGCCCAAGCCGAATGTCAGTGAAGTCATGAATATTATTGGTGATATTAAAGGAAAGACCACGATTTTAATTGATGATATCATTGATACGGCAGGCACCATGAGTCTCGCAGCGAATGCTTTGATGGAGTATGGGGCGAGCGAGGTTTATGCTTGTGGAACACACGCTGTTCTTTCAGGCCCGGCGATGGAACGTATTGATCAATCTCCAATCAAAGAATTAGTTGTGACAAACACGATCCCTTTAACGAACCGGGAGGCCTCTCCCAAAATCAGAACGTTGTCGGTCGCAAAATTGATGGGGGAAGCCATCATTCGTGTGCATGAGGAACAATCCATCAGCAGCTTGTTTGAATGATAGTTGCTTTCCGCTCAACGGGTTATTTGGATAATTAGGTTTCAACCACCTGGCAAATGGGTAAATTAACGGGTAGAGTTAATAATCCATGGAGGTGTTTGGAATGTCGGCAGCAATCAAGGTGAAGGATCGGCCCGATTTGACCAAATCACAGAAAAAACAAATGAGAGCAGAGGGATTCGTGCCCGCTAGTGTCTATGGCAAATCGATAGATAATGTTTCCGTATCGGTTAATCAGAAAGATATTTTTCAAATACTGAAGACCAACCCGAACGGTGTTATACAGCTTACTCTACCTTACGAAAACCAGAGTCATCCTGTCATGATTCAGCATGTTCAGAGGGACCCGATTTCTGGGGAGCTGCTTCATGTTGATTTTCACAAAATCCAAATGGACGAGCCTGTCAGGTCCATGGTACCAATAGAGATAGTGGGTGAAGCCGCAGGTGTTAAGGAAGGTGGCGTTCTGCAGGTTCAAGCTCACGAACTGGAGGTCAAATGTCTTCCGGATCGGATTCCTTCCAGTCTGCAGCTTGATGTAACCAATCTGGAAATCGGCGGAAATCTGACGGTCGCGGATATTTCTGTGCAGGATGGAGTAGAAGTGCTGTCTGATGCGAATGAAGTTGTCGTGACTCTGCTTGCTCCGCAGAAGAATGAAGAGGCCGAAGACGGGGCGGGTGAGGCTGAAGCGCCTGCCGAAGCCGCAGAGGAAGACGCTGCGGAATAAAGTCAGGTTCTCTTGTACGTTTCCGGGGGCTGTCCAGAGAGTCAGTGAAAACTGACGACTGGACGCCCCTTTTTTGTTGTAAGGCAGAAAGGCAGGCTGCGACCTAGATTCAGCTTTTATTTGGGGGGCTTATGGCAGCTCCTTTGCCTGGGCAACCCTTTCTTAGTTTCCGGGGGCCCTGCGTGTTATACCAGTGGCCTTAACCCTAGCTTCAACATTAGAGGTGAAGGTTTGAACTAGTAGCCTGGGCGTGAAATAAATGTATACAGGCTGCGGCTGTAGAACGTGCCGTTAATTTTGATAAAGCGGCTGCTATAGGACTGCACGTACCCAATATCCTGGTGCTGCTCGCCCATATAGATTTGTACGGGAACTTGGTGCTCGTAATGATCTTTAAAATGCTGGTCTCTGGTTAAAGGCTGACCGAATTGATACATAAAACAATCACCTGGCCTTAGTCGTTCAAAAGTCCGGACGGATGCATTTGATCTTCCTTTTAAATCACTATACAATAATACAGACAGCGGCAGAGCTGCTTCTGTTCCATGATATTTTGGATAATTTCACGAATCAGGCAGGGCTGACGGTGCAGCCGTATTAGATGAACAGGCGGCAGCTGTCAGTAAGCCGCTTATTAGCTGGAACTAATGAAGAGGTGAAGTTCGTGGTGAAGTGTTTGATTGGCCTGGGTAATCCTGGTGCTGCTTATGCAAAAACCAGGCATAATGTGGGCTTTATGGCTATAGATCAGATTGCCAGGGAATGGGGAATAGACGTTTCTCAAAAGAAATGCAAAGCTTTAATAGGCGAAGGCAATGTAAGAGGAACGAAGGTTTGGTTAATTAAACCACAAACGTATATGAATTTATCAGGCGAATCATTGAGAGCGTTTCTGGACTATTATAAAATTGAGCTCGAGAACATAACCGTATTATATGACGACCTCGATACCCCTTTCGGAAAGTTCCGGCTGCGTTATCAGGGAGGCGCGGGAGGCCATAACGGCATCAAATCGATTATCCAGCATACCGGGACCCAAGTCTTCAACCGGATTCGCATAGGGATCTCCAGGCCGGCTCCAGGCTATAATATAGCGGATTACGTGCTCTCACCGTTCAGCAAGGAAGAATTTCAATCATTACCGGAAGTGTTGGAGCAGATTCAAAAAGCGGTTAAGTACGATTTGGAGCATACCTTCGAGCAAACGATGGCCGCCTTTAACAAAAGCTGAAATAGTTTTCCCGCGAGCGTTCTAGCTTGACCATGCTTAAAGCAGATGCATTCAGGGCATACTGTCAGGTATAGGACGATTTCGGGAGGCATAAATATGTCAGTAGTTTACGTATGCAGACACTGTCGCAGTCATGTGGGGAGCATTGATCTTCAACAGGTCAGTGAGGAAAGATTAGGGTTCCAGTTCTTGACCCCCGATGAACGCAGAGATATAATATCCTATAACCCAAATGGAGACGTTGTGGTCAAGGTTACCTGTGATTATTGCACAGAAGCATTAGAGCATAATCCTGAGCTATCTTTACTAGGCAGTCCCCTGCAATAATTGAAGCGTACTGGATCAAGGAAGCAGAATACTACGGCCTTGGCTGTTTTGCCGAGGCTTCTTTTTGATGGTTGAGAGGAGTGAATTCATTGCGGTCGCTAATTCAAGCTTTTTCAGAGGATGCTGACTTCCAGTCGGTGGTTTCCGGAATCCGCTCTGGAATGAGGGAACAGCTCATTGCCGGGCTGGCCGGATCTTCCCGCCAGGTCATGTTAGCCGCATTAGCCGCTGAATTACAACAGCCGATCATTATTGTTACTCATAATATGTTTTCGGCACAAAAAATAGTGGAAGATTTGCTGGAGTTTATGAATGAGGATGAGGTTATGCTGCTCCCCGCGCAAGAGCTTTTTGCAGCAGAGGCAGCCGTCTCCAGTCCGGAAACTTTGGCCCAAAGAATTGATGTCTTAACCCGACTTTCGTCAGGTTTTCATGGAATATTGGTTACCCCTTATGCGGGTCTGCGGAAACTGCTCCCCGAGAAAACCGTATTCGCGAAGTCTCAGATCACGATCAATGTTGGGGATGAATTGGATCTGCATTCCTTTTTAACCGAAATGACGGAGCTGGGCTATGAACGGGTAGAACAGGTTGAGAAAAAGGGAGAAATGAGTGTACGCGGAGGAATTATCGATATTTTCCCTCTGCCCTCGGCGGAACCCTACCGAATTGAGCTGTTTGACGTAGAAGTCGATTCCATCCGGACATTTGATGTAGTCAATCAGCGCTCTATAGATAAGAAGAACACAATAATGATTCCCCCTTCCAAAGAGATTATCGCCGAGGGAAAGCGCTTTCAATATGCCGCAGAAAAAGCCTATGATCTTCTTCAGGAGCAGCTAGGCAAAATGACGGACCGCCAAGCCAAGCAAAGGCTGGATGAAGAAATACGCGGCGAAATTGAAAAGCTGCGTGAGCGGGTGTTTTTTCCAGGGTTATACAAATATATCTCGCTACTTTACCCGGAGCAGCATACACTGCTGGATTATATCGGGGATCAGGCGCTTCTCGTTTTGGATGAGCCTGCCCGATTGCTGGAAACGGCCAAACAGCTGGAAAAAGATGAGGCCGAATGGGTAACCGGCATGCTCGAGAATGGCCAAACCCTGCCTTCACTGCTGCTATCCAAATCTTACGAAGAGCTGATTCAACGCAAAGCTTTACCCACGCTGTATATTTCACTGTTTTTGAGACAGGTGCCGCAAGCTCAACCGCAAAATATTGTGAATTTTATGAGCCGGGCCATGCAAAATTTTCACGGACAAATGAATTTGCTTAAATCGGAAATGGAGCGTTGGAAAAAAACCGGCTACCGGGTCATGCTGCTTGCTAACGGTGAGGAACGGCAGGAGCGCGTGCGCAGAGTGCTGAATGACTATAAGATTGACGAGCCTACCCTGTTGAATGGCACCTTGCAGAGCGGCTTTGAGCTGCCGTCTATTCATTTGGTCGTGCTGACTGAAGGGGAAATGTTCAGCCAGAAGCAGCGCAAGGCGCGCAGGGTCGACAAAAAAATAGAAAATGCCGAGAGAATCAAAAATTACCAGGAGCTTAAAGTCGGGGATTATGTAGTTCACGTCAATCACGGCATTGGCAAATATGTGGGCATCGGTACGCTCGAGATTAACGGAATTCATAAAGACTATCTGCATATTCTTTATGCTGGTGGCGATAAATTATCCGTTCCGATCGATCAAATCGATCTTATCCAGAAATATGTAGGGGCCGAAGAAAAAGAGCCTAAAGTATACAAGCTCGGGGGCACGGAATGGAACCGGGTCAAAGGCAAAGTCCGAACCTCGGTAAAGGATATAGCGGATGAACTGATTCAGCTGTATGCCGCCCGACAATCGACACCTGGCTACCCCTTTACGAAGGATACTCCTTACCAGCAGGAATTTGAAGGGCTGTTTCCGTATGATGAAACACCTGACCAGCTGCGGGCCATTGAAGAAATTAAGAAGGATATGGAGAAAGCCTATCCAATGGACCGTTTGCTATGTGGGGATGTGGGCTACGGTAAAACGGAAGTTGCCATTCGTGCAGCATTTAAAGCAGCGATTGATGGCAAACAGGTTGCAGTGCTGGTGCCGACTACGATCTTGGCGCAGCAGCATTACGAGACGTTCAAGGAGCGTTTCTCTGATTATCCCTTCAATATTCAGGTGCTCAGCCGCTTCCGGTCACGCAAAGAACAGAACGAAGCGATTAAAGGCATTAAAAACGGCTCTGTAGATATCGTTATCGGAACACACCGGATTTTATCTGCGGACGTTCAGTTTAAGGATTTGGGGCTGCTGATTGTTGATGAGGAGCAGCGCTTTGGCGTTTCCCATAAAGAGAAGTTAAAACGCTTGAAAACAAATGTAGACGTATTAACCCTGACGGCTACACCGATTCCCCGCACACTTCATATGTCGATGCTGGGAGTTAGAGATTTATCGGTCATCGAGACCCCGCCGGAAAATCGGTTTCCCGTGCAAACCTATGTTGTTGAGCATAGCCAGGTACTGATCCGGGAAGCGATAGAGCGTGAGCTCTCGCGTGAGGGACAGGTGTATTATCTGTACAACCGTGTCCAGGGTATTCAGCAAATGGCCGAGCAAATCTCTATGCTCGTACCGGAGGCGCGAGTCGCTGTGGCTCATGGTCAAATGTCGGAGCAGGAACTGGAAAGGACCATTCTGGACTTTCTCGATGGCGAATACGACGTGCTCGTTAGCACAAGCATAATTGAGACAGGTGTCGACATCCCGAATGTCAACACGCTTATTGTCCATGACGCCGACAAAATGGGGCTCTCCCAGCTGTATCAGCTTAGAGGAAGAGTAGGCCGCTCGAACCGGATTGCTTATGCTTATTTCACTTATCAAAGGGATAAAGTATTAAGCGAAGTGGCAGAAAAAAGGCTGCAGGCGATCAAGGAATTCACGGAATTAGGCTCAGGCTTCAAAATCGCAATGAGAGACTTGTCTATCCGTGGTGCGGGGAACTTGCTCGGGGCGGAGCAGCATGGGTTTATTGCCTCTGTGGGCTTTGATTTGTATTCTCAAATGCTGGCAGAGGAAATAGCTAAGAAAAAGAAAGAAATGGGCGGAGAACCGGTAGAACAAGCAGAGCAGTGGAATACGAAACTCGATTTACATTTGGATGCTTACTTGCCTTCCGACTATATTTATGACAGTATACAGAAGATAGAAATATACAAAAAGGTAGCCAATATCACCACACTCGAAGATGCATCAGAGCTTTATGATGAATTGGTGGACCGCTTTGGCGACCTGCCTCAGGCTGTCGATAACTTGCTGGCTGTTGCCCGCTTCAAGGTATACGGCTCTCTGTATAAAATAGAGTCGATTACTCAGCGCGGAGACGACTTCATCCTGAGGATGGATAAGAGTCAGAATACAGTCCTGGAAGGGAAGAAGCTAGTAGCGCTTGCTTCTCGTTTTGACGGGCGTCTAAAAGTTAATCCCGGTGCTCAAATTGAAGTGGTGATTAAAGGCAAAGGGCTTCAACCTGATCAAGCGATAGCTTTGGTCGATCGATTTTTGGTACAATACAAGGAAGCCTTTAAACAGAAGGGAGAATTGCAGAATGTTGCAAAATAGACAACGTCGTGCGCGCTTGTTTTTATCAAGCCTTGCATTACTGCTTGTACTGGTATTGCTTGCGGCTTGCGGAAATAAGAACGAAGGCGGAGAAGAACCGGGTGAGCAGACTGCGCCTGGTGATGTGGTAGCCAGCTACGAAGGGGGTTCGGTTACAAAGGCGGAGTTCGACAAATTTATTGACACAGTTAGTTTTTTTAATGCTCAATTTGCATCGGTAAGAGATCTGCCGGAATTCCAGGAATATATCCTGCAGCAGATGGTTGCTTTGGAGCTTATGTATGGACAGGCCGGTGAAGAGAGCAAAGAAGGAGCGGATGAAGAGGTAAATAAGCAGCTTGAAGACATCCGCACCATTCTAACCGCACAAGGCGGGGAGAATGCTTTTGAAGAGCAGCTGGAAACTTTCGGGATAACAGAAGAAGATATTCGCAGTTATATCCAAAAAAGCTTCGTAGTTATGACTGACCTCGAGAGCAAAGTTACTGACGAGGAAATCCAGGCATACTATGATGATCTGAACGAGCAAAATGTTCTTGATGTTGTTACGGTTAGCCATGTCCTCATTGCTTTGAAAAATCAGGATGGCTCCGACCTGCGCACGAAAGAAGAAGCGCTGGAGCGGGCAAATGAAGTAAAAGAGAAGCTGGACGGCGGAGCAGACTTCGGTGAGATTGCCAAGCAATACTCAGATGATGGCGGCTCCAAGGATAATGGCGGAACTTATGAGAATGAAGTGCTTGGCCAAAGCATGTGGGTTCCCGAATTCAAGCAGGCTGCCCAAGAGCTGCCTATTGATACAATAAGTGAGCCGATCGAAACTCAGCACGGCTACCACATTATGAAGGTAAGTGCGCGCAATCCTCAGCCGCTGGATGAGGTGAGAGAGCCGATTCGCGATACGATCGCTTCCGAGAAGATTGCTCAATTTATTTCGGAAGAACTTAGTAATTACAATTTTGAAACCTTCCTTCCTCAACCGGAACCAACTCCGGAAGAATCGCCGGAAGGTACTCCTGAGGACGGGTCAGAAAACACTCCTCAAGAGGAAGGGGACGGAGAAGGTGAAGGAGAAGGGGAGCAGCCGCCTGCATCCTAAAATGGCCCCGTATCTTAACCTTGGGCAGTAAATAAAAAGCTTTTTTGGGATTTGTTATGCACTCGCTGAACAGCGGGTGCTTTTTTTCTGTAAAGTTAATAAAAAGTTAGAACCGGAAAATGTATAAGATTATGGAAATGGAACAATACTTTAAATACACTTCTGCTCTACATGAATTGATTTCATCTAAGAAAGAGAGGCATCGAAAGAAGCATGAAAGCAACTGGAATAGTACGTCGGATAGACGATTTGGGTAGGGTGGTCATTCCTAAAGAGATTCGCAGAACCTTAAGAATCCGTGAAGGAGACCCGTTGGAAATTTTTGTGGATCGTGATGGGGAAGTGATTCTGAAAAAATATTCCCCAATTGGCGAATTAGGTGACTTTGCTAAAGAATATGCGGAATCATTGTATGAAAGCACCAATCACATTGTGTTTATTTCAGACCGTGATACCCTGATTGCAGTGTCGGGAGCGCCTAAAAAAGATTTCCTGGAGAAATCCATCGGCTCTATCGTAGAAAGCTGCATGGAGAATCGCAAGTCGGTATTGGAAACAAACTCAGGCTCATACGAAATTTGCAAAGATATGAAGGAGAACTATTCTTCGTATGTAATTGCCCCAATTATTGCTGGTGGGGATCCGATCGGGGCTGTCATTTTGACAAGCCGGGAAGAATCCGGCAAGATGAGCCAAATGGAATTGAAAATGGCGGAAACCGCAGCAACTTTTCTGGCCAAGCAAATGGAACAATAATAACCTTGCTTTCCCTCCTTCTGTCCTCAGGGCTTGATGCTCTTTGGTAACAGGAGGTTTTTTTATAGCCTTCCGTTGATTTTTCAATTAGCAGCGCTTTAAGGTATAATAAGGGAATCTGTTTTAGAGGGAATGGCGGGAAAGCGCATGGACAATCGAGGGATCCGTCGGTCAACTGGCAGCGGGCTGCTTGAGGGAGCGGCCATACTCGGTGCTGCTGCGGCGATCTCCAAGCTGCTGGGGACGCTGCAGAAGATTCCTTTGCAAAATTTAGCCGGGGACGGGGTCTTTGGTATTTATAATGCGGTTTATCCGCTTTATATTCTTCTGCTGACTTTAGCTACAGCAGGCATACCTGCCGCAGTCTCCAAATTTGTGTCCGAGGAGCTTGCGCTCGGTCGTACTTGGCATGCGAGCAGACTGCTGCGTATTGCTTGCGTTGTATTATTTGCAAGCGGGTTCTTATTTTTCATCCTTCTTTATTTTGGTGCAGGCCGGATCGCGTCCTGGATCGGGATAGCCCAAACAGAACCCGCGATTCGAAGTATAGCTGCGGCGCTATTATTTGTTCCCGTAATGGCTGCTCTGCGGGGTTATTTCCAAGGACACAAGAACATGGTGCCGTCGGCTTTGTCACAAGTTATTGAACAGCTTGTCCGGGTGTTCACGATGGTGCTTCTGCTGCTCCTTTTGCTGCATTGGGGAGCTGGCGATGAATGGATTGCCGCCGGCGCGACTTTTGGTTCAGTAACGGGCGCTCTGGCCGGACTTCTTTTTTTGCTGGTCTATTGGGTGAAGCACGCTGCCGCTGGCAAGAAAGCAGAGAACCGGATGGAAGAGATCCCATTTGCCGGGAGGACAATGAAGAAAGCCGCTGACAAGCATAAGGCGGTAGCGCCTGAGCCAATGCTATCTGTTGTGTATCGTTTTCTCCGATATGCTGTGCCAATCAGCCTGGGCTCGTTGGTGGTTCCCTTGCTTACTTTGGTAGATACGTTTACTTTGCCCCGGTTGTTAATGAATGAGGGTAACAATGAGTCGGCAGCGCTATATCAATTTGGTCTGTATCATCATGGGATGCCGCTTATTCAGCTCATTACACTGGTTGCCGGCTCGATGTCAACAGCCTTGGTTCCAGCTATAGCTCAAGCTCGCGTGCGTGAAGACTGGATGTCCATACGCCAGCATTCAGTGCAATCGATCCAATTCACGTGGTGGTTAGGCCTGGCAGCCTCTTTAGGGCTTGCTCTCACTTCGTTTCCTTTGAATATTATGTTCTACAGGAACGGGGAAGGCTGGGAAGTGATAGCCATTCTCGCTTTTGTGGCGCTGTTTAGCACCGTGCATATCGTCTCCTCTGCGATTCTCCAGGGGATTGGGGACCTCCGAAAGCCGATGTATCATTTATTAATAGCTGCGGTCGTAAAAATCGGCCTGAACCTCGTCCTCGTGCCCGTATGGGGGATTCACGGCGGGGCATTGGCGGCTGTAGCCGCTTATGCAGCTGCGTGCGGGCTTAATTTGTTAGCCTTGCACAAGCATGGAATAGGAATGGCCTGGTCCTTAAAAGCTCATTCCCAAGCGTTATTGGCGTCAGCAGCTATGTGTGGGGCCGTTGCTGTTATACTCCTGCTCTCCCAAGGTCTTTTGTCCATCGCAGGGTCCTTCTTTCCCTACCGTGGCTACTATACAATAGTTGCCCTATTAGCTGTTATCACCGGGATACTCGTATATGCTGTTGTTTTGTTTAGAGGGCGAGACCTGCAAGCGGAGCAATTGGAGCATGTACCCGGTGCAGGGAGAAAAATCGGGAGGCTATTAAAGAAACTCCGTTTCATCAAATAAATAGTGGTTATGTATTATGAAGGGAGGGGCAGCGTATGTCTGCAGCCATTACCGTAGTTGGTTTAGGAACAGGCGACGAAAATCAGCTCACATTGGGAAGCTGGAATCTAATCCGCCAAGCAGCGATTGTTTATTTGCGGACGGAGCATCATCCCGTTGTTAAATTTTTGAAGGAAAACGGAGTTCTCTTTCAATCCTTTGATTCTATATACGAGGAAAAAGATTCCTTTGATGAGGTTTATGAGGAGATTGCCTCCCGTCTGATCCAAGCAGCCGGACAAGCGGATGGGCCGATTGTCTATGCCGTTCCGGGACACCCTTCTGTTGCCGAGAGAACTACGCGGCTCCTTGAGCAGAAGGGGCGGGAAGCGGGTGTCGAGATCAACTGTTTGGGAGGAGAAAGCTTTCTTGATCAGGCTTTCCTTAAGTTTGGGTTTGACCCTATAGACGGGTTTCAACTGCTGGATGGAACCGACCTGATTATGGAGCAGATCAATCCCGCTTTGCATACATTGATCGCCCAGGTATATGATTCATTTACCGCTTCGGATGCAAAATTGGCATTAATGGAATGGTATCCTGATGATTATCCGGTATACATAGGGCATGCCCTGGGAGTTCGCGGAGAAGAAGTCATTCTCCAAGTCCCGTTATACGAGCTCGATCGGGTGGAGGGATACGGGAATCTCTCAATTATTTGGGTGCCGGCTGTTCAGCAGCAGGAGCTCAGGCATCGCAGCTTTCAACGGGCAGTCGATATTGTAGCCGCATTAAGGAGTCCAGGCGGCTGCCCTTGGGATCAGGAACAGACTCACGCCAGCATACGCAGTAATCTCATCGAAGAAACGTATGAAGTGATAGAAACAATAGATAACAACGACCCGGAAGCGATGTGTGAAGAGCTTGGAGATTTGCTGCTGCAGGTGCTTATGCATGCGCGAATGGAAGAAGAGGCCGGGATGTTTACCGTGCGGGATGTGATCCAAGGTTTGAACGACAAGCTTGTTCGCAGACACCCCCATGTATTCGGTGATCATGCCGCATCCAATGCTGAAGAAGCACTGGGCAGATGGGATGCGATCAAACAGGAGGAGAAACGCAGCAAAGGCGAGAACCTCGAGGAGCTTTCGGTTCTGGCCGGAATCCCTCCTGCATTACCCTCTCTTAACATGGCGTTCAAACTGCAAAAGAAGGCTGCCAAAGTTGGCTTTGATTGGGATGATGCCGACCAGGTGGTGGACAAGCTGCTGGAAGAAGTGCAGGAGCTGAGACAAGAAATAAATCAGCAGCATAAGGAAAAGCAGCGTGAAGAGATGGGAGATCTGTTGTTTTCAGCCGTTAATCTGGCGCGTTTTCTAAAGATTGACCCAGAGGAGGCATTAAGCGCAGCGAATCGCAAATTCCGCCAAAGATTTGAATATATGGAGCGGAAACTGCGTTTAAAAGGCCAAAAAATTGACCAGACTGATCTACAAGAGATGGAAGACTATTGGCAGGAAGCGAAAAAAGTTTTGGAAAATCTTAAGTAAGCAGAAGGATTTTCCGTCTCAACAAAGAATAGTATTTTCATGCTCTGGAAAGAATTCAGACGAAATCTAGGAGGTACTTATCATGAATAAAACGGATTTGGTAAATAACATTGCTAGCAAAAGCGGAATGTCCAAGAAGGATGTAGAGAGTGTTCTTAACGGTTTTCTCGGCGAAATTACGGATGCCCTTTCTGCCGGGGAGAAAGTACAGCTGATCGGTTTTGGCACTTTCGAAACCCGCAAGCGCTCCGGCCGTACCGGTCGCAACCCGCAAACAGGTAAGGAAATTACGATCCCTGAATCCATCGTACCTGCATTCAAGGCAGGCAATAAGCTCAAAGAAGCCGTAAAATAAATGCGGCTTGACAAGTTTCTTAAGCTTTCCCGGCTGATTAAGCGTCGCACGGTTGCGAAGGATGTTTCAGATCAGGGAAGAGTGTGGCTGAATGGCCGGGAAGCTAAAGCGAGCAGCACGGTTAAGGTTGGAGATGAGCTGACGATTCAGTTTGGTCAAAAGCAGGTGACCGTCAGAATAGAGCAGCTGACTGAATCCACCCGCAAGGAAGACGCAGTTCAAATGTATACCTTACTGCGCGAGGACTAATACACACATATGCAACTTGCAGAAAAAGAGACTAAGCATCATTTAGTCTCTTTTTCCTCCCTTGGTTCTAAATTCGGACATCCCCCCATATGGTAATGATAAAAGGGAGGGGTACATGCCATGGTGGACCAAGGTAAAGTAAAACGGCAAGAAGTCAAAATGCTGAATCGTAAGTTAATGGAAATCTCAGGCGTGCTGAATGTAGAAAGCTTTGATAGCGAAGAGTTCTTGTTGGAAACCGAATGCGGCTTCCTGGCGATTAAGGGGCAGAATCTCCATATCAAAAACCTGAGCCTGGAACAGGGGCTTGTAGCCATTGAAGGACTCGTCCATTCCATGGAATATCTAGATTCCACTTCCCAGACAAAAACCAAAGGGTTATTCGGTAAACTGTTCAAGTGACCCTACACGTTCAGTTTCTAACCATGGGCGTAATGTTTGCCAGCGGGACGGGAATGGGCATATTATTCGATGTCTACCGCATACTGACTGGGCAGTTGCGGGTTCCGCGCTGGGCTGTCGCTATTTTGGATCTCGTATATTGGGTCCTGGCTACATTGCTTGTCTTTCAAATGCTGTATACAAGCAATCAAGGGCAGCTAAGGTTATTTGTCTTTATAGGTTTGTTCGCGGGAGCTACTTTTTATTGGTTGTTTTTAAGGGTAGGTACGGTTAAAGCGATCCACTTTGTCCTTAAAGTATTTAACTGGCTGCTTGAGCTCGGGGAAAAAGTCATCCATCTGTTCATTGTGAAGCCGATTCGTTTGTTGTATAAGGGTTTACTATTACTTATAAGCTTCTTGGCTGCATTTGCTTTGTTCGTGTACAAAATTGTGCTACAATTACTGTATCCTGTATTTTATCTGTTCGGAAAACCGGTTAAATTCCTATGGCGGCAAATTCGTTGGCCGTCATGGTTGATAAATGGCTGGAAAAGCGTCCGTGCACTCGTTCATCAATGGTTTGCAAAGAAATAGGAGGATCTCAATTCCATGGCGCAGGTTAAAAAAACAACCAAGAACACCAATACTGCAGTGGGCGCTCGTCGACGAATGAGACTGTTGATGATCGCTGTTTTCTGTGTAATGATATGGGCTGGGGTAACAGTATGGGATCAAATGGACTATTTGAACGAGAAATCCGTTAAGCTGGAAGAACTGGAAGCCCGGCTTGCCGAAGTAAGTAAGCTCAATGAAGAGGCAAGAAAAGAACTTGCTCGTCTGAACGATCCGGAGTATCAGGAAGAGAAGGCCCGGAAGAATTTCCAGGTCGCCCGAGAAGGGGAAATTGTGTTTGACGTAAGTTCTCCTTCCCCCTAGGCAAACGCCTTGTTGACCTCTTTTCAAGCATCATGTATAATCTCCATAGCCAGTCTTTTTTGAATTTTTTAAGGGAGGAACTCAATCATTTATGGCAATTGAAGTGGGCACCAAGTTAGAAGGAAAGGTGACGGGAATTACTCACTTTGGCGCATTCGTTGAGCTGCCAGAGGGAGGAACCGGCCTCGTTCACATCTCGGAGATAGCCGATAACTATGTTAAAGATGTAAATGATCATCTGAAGCTGGAAGATAAGGTTCTGGTGAAAGTGATCAATGTAGACAAAGATGGCAAGATCGGTCTATCCATTAAACAAGCGGTTGACAAACCTCCTACCGCTGAACGCCCTCCTAGACCACCACGCCAAGGTGGATTCGAAAGAAGAGAAGGTGGCGGTGGCTTCAATCGTGGGGATCGAGGGGGACGCCCATTTAAACCTCCCATGGGTAAAACGTCCTTTGAGGACAAAATGAGCCGATTCCTTAAAGATAGCGAAGAACGTATCTCGTCTCTCAAGAAGAATACGGATTCTAAACGCGGAGGCAGAGGCGCTAGACGCGATTAATATAAGTTCTTTTCTTGCCGCAAATCGACATTGATTTGCGGTTTTGTATGTATTGAGCAAAAAGAGGCTGTCCAATAAGTCCCTAAAGGCCGAGCGGGAAAACGTAAGGTTTTCCGCCAGGCCTTTTTATGTGCCTGTTTTTGTAGGAAGGGAAGGTAGCGCGGCGGATGCCTGCCATTTTCAGTAGATTGGGGGCCAAAGTCACAATGCCTAGCTCGGTGTGAACCTTGTTCAGCCCCCGTAAAAAGAACCGCCGGAACGACCCGGCTGCCCTTGAGGTGACCGAACACGCTCTCTACCTCCACTAACTTTTTTTCTTAGAAATTATTGGCTGAATCGACAGGAAGGGACGAATTCGTCTCTACTCTCTTGTCGCCTCACCGGGAATGGTAGCCCAAAACCAATCGAACTATAGGGAGGGCGCTGTAGTTTTTCGCAGATAAAAGAGAATGAACACTGATTGCTTGTCGGAAATTTCTTTTAATCCGGCACCGCATTCTGACAAACTTCCTGCCGGGCACTCTATATAATTAGGAGCACAAGAAAACGGGTTAGGTGGTGCGCATAGATGCAGAAAGAAACGAAAGCAAATGTGAATGTTCAAAACGGCCATTGGTGGAAGCGTCAATGGTCGGCTCTTACTCGGCAGGTACAGGAAGGCGGAATGAATAAGAAGCTTTCGGAGAATCGCGTGGTGCAGGCGTGGCTGGTCAAGCGCTGGACCATCCTGCTTATCGGGATTGCCTTCTTGCTCGGCAGGGCGACGATCTTGGATGAGCTCTCACCTTTTGCTATTGCCTACTTTGCAGTTTTCTATTATGTACGTAAAGATATGCTCCACTGGGTCGGTTTAGCCCTCTGTGCCGGCAGCTTGCTTTCTACCCATGGCCAGCCAGGATTCATTGTCGCTCAGATGGTAGTGTTTCTGCTGCTGCAGAAAGGTTTGGAGAAATTTGAAAAGGCAGACCTGTCCTATGTTCCTCTTCTGGTAGCCTTTACAAGCTTTTCAGTGAAGCTGTTCTCACATTTAGTAGCCGCTAATGTCAGCTGGTATACCTTAATGATGACGGGGATTGAAGCCATATTGGCTCTTATCCTTACCCTTATTTTCGTCCAGGCTGTGCCGGTATTTACGATGGCGAGGAAAAAGCATAGTCTCCGGAATGAGGAAATCATTTGCTTAATTATTTTGCTGGCTTCGGTGATGACAGGAACCGTAGGTTGGGTTATTGGCGATGTGACCGTAGAACATGTGCTATCCCGTTACTTGATTCTGTTATTTGCGTTAGTTGGCGGGGCGCCTCTCGGGGCATCGGTAGGTGTGATTACCGGCTTGATCCTTAGTCTTGCTGATGTTAATGCTATCTATCAAATGAGTTTGCTAGCCTTTGCCGGAATGCTTGCAGGCTTGATGAAGGAAGGCAATCGTCTGGCTGTAGCTCTGGGAATGCTGATTGGTTCCTCTATACTCTCTATTTATATTGGAAGCCAGTCCACGGTAATGGCATCGACATGGGAATCACTAGCCGCAGTTCTATTATTTCTATTAACCCCGCGAAGTGTAATTCAGACGCTAGCCATTTATGTTCCCGGAACTCAGGAAAATATGAAGTCACATTATGATTATGCGAAAAGAGTACGCGATATTACTGCGGAGAGAGTACGGCAGTTCTCGGAAGTGTTTCGCCAGCTCTCCAGTAGCTTTAAACAGTTAACCTCCGAAGGCTATGCAATGAACCGGGACGGGGAGGTCGAGCAGTTCGTTCAGTTGGCTGCAAATAAATTTTGCGGGAATTGCGGCAAACGCGACATGTGCTGGGGCAGAGATACGGACAGGACCTGGGCCTTTATGACAGAAATGATGAACGCGATCGCCAGTGATCAGGTTCCCGCCAGAAAGGACATTCCCAAGGAATGGTCACGAGCCTGCATCAAAAACGAAAAAGTGATGAACACGATGGTGCAGGAATATCAGATTCACCGTCATAACATGCATTGGAAGAAGCAAATTTTGGAGAGCCGCCAGCTAGTCGCCGACCAATTGACCGGAGTCTCCCAGGTCATGGAGGATTTGGCCAAGGAGATCAAGAGAGAAGGACAGGAACTGTTCCTGCAGGAGGAACAAATCCGCAGTGCCTTGGAGGAGCTGGGCTTATCCATTCATAGCATAGAGATCATAAACCTGGAGGAGGGGAATGTAGAAATTGAAGTCGTCCATCAATATCGAAAGGGGTACGATGAATGCCGTAAAATTGTAGCGCCTTTGTTAACGGACATTATCGGGGAAAATATTGCAGTGAAATGGGAGAAGCCAAATGAAAGCGGTAACGATTATTACACGGTCCTATTCGCTTCGGCCAAAGAGTTTGAGGTCTCTACAGGAATAGCCGGTGCAGCCAAAGGAGGAGATCTGTTATCCGGAGATAGCTTTAGCGCAGTGGAGCTGGGAAGCGGTAAATTTGCTGTCGCCCTGAGCGATGGAATGGGCAATGGGGAAAGAGCCCGGGCGGAAAGCAGCACAGCACTGAATATTTTGCAGCAGCTGCTGCAGTCGGGTATGGATGAGAAGCTGGCGATCAAGTCTGTCAATTCGGTGTTGATGCTTCGCTCCCCCGATGAAATTTTTGCTACCGTAGATATGGCAATTATAGATTTGTATACCGCTCATACTACATTTATGAAAATCGGCTCCACACCGAGCTTCATCAAGAGAGGGAAGGAGATTATTCCAATAATGGCCAACAATTTGCCGGTAGGTATTCTTCAGGAAATTGATGTTGATTTAATTAGCGCTTCTTTAAAGCCGGGTGATATTTTGGTGATGATGAGCGATGGAATCTACGATGCTCCTGGATATACGGTCAATAAAGAGCTCTGGATGAAACGAATTTTGCAGGAAATGGAGGTTGAAGACCCGCAAGAATTGGCAGATTGCTTGCTGGAACGTATTGTCCGATACCAAGATGGCGATATTGAAGATGATATGACTGTTATTGTAGCTAAAATAGACAGATACCAGCCGGAGTGGGCTACCTTTAGCTGGCCTGGCGTGTCCCGGATCGAACGGCCTAAGGTGGTGAGCTGAGAATGGTCAAGAGGCTAGATAACCACCAGCCGATCATTATTGACGATAGCTCATAAAGAGGAAAGGAGGTGATGAAGCTGATCTTTTTATTGGCGCTTCCGGTTTGGGTAGCTGCCGGGTTATATTTAATGGCCACAGGCAGCACGAAGAAGCTGAAGATACTAGGGATGCTGTCTGTTAGCGCCGCAATCATTTTGGGGCTGGTATTCTCAGGCTCGCTGCAGACGGGAGGGGTTACGGATATAGCCAAAAGTGAAAGGCAAGGGGGAGAGCCAGCTGTCCAGGTAGCGCCGAGCCATCAGAAGGCGAGAGAATAAGGGAGTCTTGCTCCAGTAGAGCAGGGCTTTTTTGCTTGGTTTAATTGATTCAAGCTGGCGTGCTCCAAAGGGTAACCGGAAATTCAGGTAAAATACTAAGTTATATCCCTGTTAAAAGCAGTCAATAATTGGTAATGGGCGTGTGAATGACAATGCCATAATATGCTGGTACGCCACGAAAGGGGACTAACCTAGTGAACCAAATTATTCTAGTGACTGATGGCTGTTCGAATGTGGGCGCAAGTCCGGTTGCAGCAGCAGCAAAGGCATATGCGGAAGGAATTATTGTTCATGTCATAGGGATAACCGGATCGGAGGGGGAGAGCGGCTCCGGCTGGCAGGAAATTAGCGATATAGCCAGGGCAGGAGGGGGAATGAGCCGTTTGGTGGTGCCTCATCAGATCGCCGGTACCATGCAGATGATGACAAGAAAAACGGCCGTACATACGATCCGGGACATGGTTAATGAAGAGCTGCGCCAGATCATGGGACCGCAGACGAGTGTGGAACAGCTTCATCCTGAGCGCAGGGGACAGGTGGTTGAAGTGATTGACCGTTTATCCGAATCGATTGATTTAAGGGTGGCTTTACTGATTGATTGCAGTTCAAGCATGCTTCCTAAGATAGCCTCGGTGAAGCTGGCGGCAAGAGACCTTATGCTCAGCCTGCAAGCCCGAAAAGGTGTAAGCGAGCTGGCGGTTTTCCGTTTTCCAGACCCGTCAGGGTGCAGGGAGGTTAGTCTGGAAGTTCCATGGACTCAGCAGCTTGCAAATATGCGGGATTTATTCTATAACTTAAACATGAAAGGAACAACGCCTACTGGCCCTGCACTGCTCAGTGTCATCAACCATATGCTTCAATATCAGGCGGGTGGCCCAAGGTTGAGTGAAGCGGATCAATGGCAAAGGGGAAACCCCTCTGTCGCATTGCCTGACGAAGGCGGGATGTTAAGTGACTATATGGTCTGAACCAGATTTTCCAGCAGGCTATACGATCCATGGGAAATGGAACGGGCGCAAGTACCGGTTTGAGCGCAAGCTGGGTGAAGGCGCGAACGGAAAAGTTTATTTAGTCAGTCAGGGCAGCAAGCGATTTGCTTTGAAGCTTGGCGCCAACACGGTTGATCTGCAGTCCGAAATAAACATTGTGCGCAAGCTGTCCAATTCCTGCAAAGAATTTAAAGGTTATTTGATTGATGCCGATGATACAGAGTCTTCAGGCAAGGTAAGCTCTTTCTATGTGATGAAATATTTTCGCGGAGATTCTCCTCTGCATTTTGTAAGCCAGCATGGGAGTGAGTGGATAGGAATCATCGGAATTCATGTTTTACGCAAGCTTGTTAGCCTGCATCAAATGGGCTACTGCTTTGGCGATTTGAAGATGGAAAACTTAATTACGACCGCTTATGGCGATGTAGAGCTTATTGATTTTGGCGGAGTTACTGAAATTGGAAATGGTGTAAGGCAGTTTACCGAATGGTATGACCGGGGCTCATGGGGAGCTGGCAGCCGGAAGGCGGATGAGCAGTACGATCTTTTTTCCTTTGCTATCATCTGCTGCCAGCTGGCAGGGACTAAACATAGCCTGCTTGGTCCCCAATTGCTTCCGCAAAATCGTACTTTGGAATTGCTGGAGGATGAACTTGAGCGCAATCCGGGACTTGCCAATTACAAAGCCTTTTTGCGGAAAGCGTGGCGGGGAGGATTTGCCTCCTCTAGGGAAGCTCTGGCACACTGGCGGAAGATCCCGCTAGCCAGTGGCCGCAGCGAGACAAGGGCCAAAACCTCGTTCTTGAATCATTGGCTGGGGGCGGGTTTTGCCGCTTCTGTAGTTCTATTTGGCACAGCCCTCTACTGGCTGTGGATTGAAGGCTTGCGATAATTACCGGAAAGGACTATAAAGAAGATGCAGTTGATCCACAAGGTAGAGCAGCTTATTCAGCAAGAAAAATTGATCGCACCCGGTGAACGCCTGGTAGCAGCGGTTTCCGGCGGACCGGATTCGATGGCGCTGATTCATCTGCTGTTACAGCTGGCAAAGACCTGGAACTGGAAGCTGATGATCGGCCATGTCAATCACCAGTTCAGGAAAGAAGAGTCTGTACTTGAGGCTGAGTTTGTTCAGGGCTGGGCCGAGCAGGCCGGCATCCCATGTCAAATCGCTGTTATCGATGTTCCCGCCTATATTCGGGAAACAGGTGACAATGCCCAGAATGCGGCAAGGGAGAAGCGGCTCCAATTTCTTGCCCATGTGGCAGGGCAATTTAAGGCAAGGAAGATAGTATTGGGGCATCATGCGGATGATCAAGCGGAGACAATCCTGATGAGGCTGATTCGCGGGACGGGGCCATCTGGCCTAGCTGGAATGGCTTACAGCCAATCCTGGAATGGCTTGCAATTAGTCAGACCGCTTCTTGATGTGCACAAAGAGGAACTTATTGGCTACTGCAAGGAGCATAAGCTGGAATATCAGCTAGACAGCAGTAACGCCGAACGTAAGTACACCCGCAATCGCATCCGCTTAGACGCGATTCCTTATCTGCAATCCTACAACCCCCATTTTGTTGAAAATCTTAACCGTTTAGCAGGTATGATGCGCGCAGAGGAAGACTACCTGAACAGTGAAAGCGAGGAAGCTTTTAAGCAGCTGGTCCAAAGCGATACAGAAGGTGAGATGTCATTTTCGGCAAAAGCTTTCTTAACTCTACATGTTGCTTTACAAAGGCGTTTGATTAAACTAATATTAAATTATCTCGATTGCTGCGCGGATTCCGTGGATTTCGCTGCTATAGAATCTATGCGGTTGGCGATAGGGAGAAATGCCCCCTCAAACCTGACATTAGATATACATAGAAACCTCTCTTTTTTCAAGGAGTATGACCGTATATCACTAGTAGTGGGATATAAGCCAGCTGCTCTTTTTGAGTATTCGCTGGATTTCACAATGAATGGTTTTGAGATCGCCAATACGGGTAAATATGTGAAATACATGATCTTGGATACCTTGCCGGAGCTGCATAATGAGCTTGCCGGGCGGGCTGCGGTATTTGATTATGACCGTTTGCGTCTGCCGTTAGTTATTCGTAACCGAAGGAATGGGGACCGGATGCAGGTTTTTGGTTTAAATGGCTCAAAAAAGGTAAAAGATATTTTCATCGATGCTAAACTCCCTCCAAGAAAGAGGGATCACATGCCCTTGCTTGTAGATTCAGAAAATTCGGTGTTATGGATTCCTGGTGTTAAGCGTTCCGCTCATGCATCGGTAACAGATAGCACGACCCGTTTTTTATACATAGTCATTAGTGAAGAGCAGTCGGAAATGGTTTAGCATGCGGAAATTTGTTGTCACATAGGATATGAAGTAGGGGGTTGCATCGTTTGCATAACGACATACAACAAGTACTTTTCAGCGAAGAAGAAATCAACCGTAAGGTTGCGGAACTTGGCGAACAGATAAGCGAAGCCTACCGCGGCCGCAATTTGTTTGTCATCTGTGTTTTGAAGGGCGCTTTTATCTTTATGGGTGATTTGGTCAAGCGCATCACCATTCCCATGGAGCTGGATTTTATGGCCGTGTCCAGTTATGGACAGTCAACGAGATCCTCAGGGGAAGTCAAAATCATCAAGGATCTCGACGTTCCGGCAGAAGGGCGGGACATTCTTATTGTAGAAGATATTATAGACAGTGGACTTACTTTAAATTACTTAATCGACACATTAAAAAGAAGAAACGCACACTCTGTTTCGGTTGTAACTCTGTTTGACAAGCCCGCTCGCAGGACTGTGAAGATCGAGCCGGATTACAAGGGCTTTACCCTTCCGGATGAATTCATTGTAGGCTATGGCTTAGATTATGCGGAGAAGTACAGGAACCTGCCTTACGTCGGCATTCTGAAGCAAGAAGTATACTCTGACTAGAGACTACCTTCGGCTGTTCGCTTTGTTTCCCGCTTTGTTGTGAAGCGCAGACCAGCTGTGGTAAAATAAAACAAGTGTGCCGTTTGAGAGGAGGTAGGGGATGAATCGGGTCCTCCGAAATACTGGTTTTTATCTAATTCTCTTTTTAGTCGTTGTTGGAATCTGGAGGTTTATTGGTGCTCAGAACAATTTAGAGGAGCAGATTTCGTACAGCCAGTTCCGCAATGAAATCACGAACGCTGCAGAAGCGGGGGATAGGATCACTGAAGTAACCGTGAAGCCGGAAGGCTACACGTATGTGATCAGGGGTAAATATGAATCGGGTACCAACTTTGTCACCCGAGCCCCTATGGACGAAAGAGTTATTGCACTCATTGAAGAGAGCAACGTGGAGGAAATCCACGAGAAAGCGGAAGAAGGGAGCATTTGGCTCACCTTTCTGACTACGCTTATTCCGTTCGTCATCATCTTCATCCTGTTCTTCTTCCTGATGAATCAGGCCCAGGGCGGCGGCGGCAAGGTGATGAACTTCGGCAAGAGCAAGGCTCGTCTATATAATGAAGAGAAAAAACGAGTCACCTTTGAAGATGTCGCTGGCGCAGATGAAGAGAAGCAGGAATTGGTTGAGGTCGTTGAGTTTTTAAAAGATCCGCGGAAATTCGCAGCTGTAGGCGCAAGAATACCTAAGGGTGTGCTGCTAAACGGGCCCCCCGGTACGGGTAAAACCTTGTTAGCGAGAGCAGTTGCAGGAGAAGCGGGTGTTCCGTTCTTCAGCATAAGTGGTTCCGACTTTGTTGAAATGTTTGTCGGGGTCGGTGCATCCCGTGTTCGCGACTTATTCGAGAACGCGAAGAAAAACGCCCCTTGTATTATTTTCATTGACGAGATCGATGCTGTCGGACGTCAAAGGGGAGCCGGGCTCGGTGGAGGACACGACGAGCGCGAGCAAACGCTCAATCAGCTTTTGGTCGAGATGGACGGTTTTGGCGCTAATGAAGGCATCATCATTATCGCCGCAACGAACCGGCCTGACATTCTTGATCCGGCCTTGCTGCGTCCTGGTCGTTTTGACCGCCAAATTACGGTCGATCGTCCGGATGTCAAGGGCAGGGAGGCTGTGCTTAAAGTACATGCGCGTAACAAGCCGTTAGCTAACGATGTCAAGATGGACGTTCTTGCCCGTTATACGACCGGGTTTACCGGTGCAGACCTGGAGAATTTGCTGAATGAAGCAGCTTTGATAGCGGCCCGCCGCAATAAGAAAGAAATCGGCATGGCAGATGTTGAAGAAGCTTTCGACCGGGTCGTAGTCGGAACTCAGAAGAAAAGCCGGGTCATCAGTGAACGCGACAGAAAAGTTCTCGCCTATCATGAATCCGGTCATGCGATCATCGGTTACTATGCACGTGATGCATGGATGGTTCACAAGGTAACCATCGTTCCCCGCGGCCGGGCTGGCGGTTATGTGATGATGCAGCCCAAGGAAGCTGAAGATCCATTAGTTGTGACCAAGTCCGAACTGCTGGATCAAGTGACAGGCCTTTTGGGAGGCCGGGTTGCGGAAGAATTGTTTATCGGTGAAATCGGAACCGGTGCGTATGATGATTTCAACAAAGCCACTTCGATCATCCGTCGTATGATTGTCGATTACGGTATGAGCGAGAAGCTGGGACCTATGCAATTCGGCAGCTCGCAAGGCCAGGTTTTCTTAGGAAGAGACATTGGTCATGAACAGAATTACAGTGATGCGATAGCTTATGAAATTGATCAGGAAATGCAAAGAATGATTCGTGAGTGTTACGCCAAGGCCAAAGAAATCTTGCAGAAGTATGAGGACAAGGTTCATCTGGTAGCTAATACTTTACTTCAGCGCGAAACGCTGGTTAAGGAACAAATCATTCATTTGATCGAGCATGGCACAGTAGGTGAAGATACAGCCAACGAAAAAGAAAGAGCAGAGCGCTCCGAGCGTTCAGCGAGCGAATCGGCTTATGATGCTTACAAGCGTGAGGAAGAACTCCGGGTGAAAATTCAAGGGCAGAACAAGCAAAAGCCCTCTAATAGATCCGAAGACCAAGATAAAAAAGACGACAGCACCAAGTCAGATGATAAGAAAGAAAATGATGAATAGGAAGATGCCAAGTAATCAGGCAGGAACGCGGATAGCGCTCCTGCCTGATTTTTGTTGACCTGCGTAGAATTTATCAGTAACCATGAGAAACAGCGGGTCAAAGCTTCACTTGATGGGGGATTTATGCATTTTTATGCATTGACACCTTGCGCGAGGTTGTGTAAATTAGGGTTAAACTTGGGGGAATTCTCAAGGAATGCTTTGATAAATTTTATTTTTTTGTACAAACATAATACCACTAGGGGTCATACATTGTTTTTAATTGGTCCCATCTGGGGCTAGGAGGGGGAGTAAGCATGGAGGCTCTTGCTTTGGCAAGAAAAGAAGAGCAGAACCAACAGTTGAAAGAGCGGATCCTTCAGTTGAAGAAGGAAAGGAATGCGATTATTTTGGCGCATTATTACCAGCGGGACGAGATTCAGGAAGTAGCTGATTTTCGGGGGGATTCCTTCTTGCTGGCGCAAAAAGCGGCTTCCACAGATGCCGATGTCATTGTTTTTTGCGGCGTTCATTTTATGGGCGAAAGTGCTAAGATTCTGGCCCCGAATAAGACCGTCATCATTCCGGACGAGAGAGCCGGTTGTCCCATGGCTGACATGGTAAATGTAGACGGCTTGAGAGCTTTGAAGAAGAAGCACCCGAATGCCAAAGTCGTGGCTTATATTAACACCTCCGCAGAGGTTAAGGCGGAAACGGATATTTGCTGCACCTCCGCTAACGCCATAAAAGTTATCGAATCCGTCGATTCCGATGAGATCATCTGGGTACCGGATAAAAATTTGGGTGACTATGTGTCAAAATTCACAGATAAGAAAATGATTATCTGGGAAGGCTACTGCAACACTCACGACATGCTGACTGTACGCGATGTTGAAGAGATGAAGGCCAAGTATCCGGAAGCGGAATTTGTTGTTCATCCTGAATGCCGTCCGGAAGTTGTTAAGCTGGGTGATTTTGTCGGAAGTACTACGGCGATTATTAAATACTGCAAGGAATCGCCGGCCAAAGAATTTATCGTTGGTACTGAAGATGGAACCGGATATCAGCTGCGCAAAGATAGCCCGGATAAAACATTCCATTTTGCAACTAAGTATCTCGTTTGTCCGAATATGAAAGTGAACAATTTAAAGAAAGTGGCCAAATGCCTGGAGACGATGTCTCCTCAAATTTATGTTCCACCTCATATCGCGGATCAGGCCAGGTTGTCTTTAGAGCGCATGCTGCAGGTAAAGTAGCATGCGCTGCTTTCCTTTGTATGCGGGTTTCCAACCATCTGTGGCCTGAATGCAAACTTTCCACCCCAGATTTCCACAAGAATATTAGTCTATTCGGCAAATAACAAATAGCTACGGCAGCGACCGTCTCAGAAAGGAAAGGACAAGCTTTCCGCTGGGCGGTTTGCTGACTATGGGCTCATTTTCATAAAGAAAGGTGAAACGGATGATTCCCCGGTATTTAACTGATATTCATTTGGAGCAGTGGCCCAGCTATGAAGCCGAAGTGTTGGTCGTCGGGGCCGGTATTGCCGGACTGTTCACTGCAATTAAAGCCGCTGAAAATCGCAAAGTATTGCTAATCACTAAAAAAACTATTATGGAAAGCAACACCCGCTATGCACAGGGGGGAATAGCTGCAGTCATCTCTAAAAATGACTCTCCAGCCTATCATCGCCAGGACACCTTGATAGCCGGGGCTGGTTTATGCGACCCCGAAGCGGTGGATGTTCTCGTTCATGAGGGCCCGGAAGGTGTGCGCGACTTGATTCATATGGGGGCCCAGTTCGACCAGGAGAACGGGGAATTGGCTTTGACCCGCGAAGGAGCCCACAGTCAGCGCAGAATCCTGCATGCCAACGGTGATGCGACTGGCTTTGAGATCGTGAGAGCACTCTCTGAGAAGGCTATGAAGCATCCAAACATTGAAGTGTGGGATGACCATTTTGTTATCGATTTAATCTCCGAGGATGGGGAATGTTACGGTGCTTTGATTCAGAAACCGGACGGCAAACAGCTCTTTGTCAGAGCCCAAGCGACTGTGCTGTGCACAGGCGGGACAGGTCAATTGTACCGATATACAACCAATCCGGTAATTGCGACTGGAGACGGTATTGCTCTGGCTTATCGCGCAGGCGCCTTAATTCGTGATATGGAATTTATTCAGTTCCATCCTACAGCTCTAGTATACCCGGGTGCTCCAAGATTTTTGATTTCCGAAGCTGTCCGCGGAGAAGGGGCTGTACTTCGCAACATTCATGGGGAACGATTTATGCAAAATTACCACCCTCAACTGGAGCTTGCGCCGCGGGATGTAGTAGCCCGTGCGATCGTCCGGGAGATGGAGAAAACCAACTCGACCTTTGTATTTATTGATTTTACGCATGAGGCTGCCGATAAAGTTAAACAGCGATTTCCTACCATTTATGAATTTTGCATTTCCTACGGGCTCGATCTGGCTTCAGACTGGATACCTGTAGCCCCTGCCGCACACTATATGATGGGTGGCGTCAAAACCGGGCTGATGGGAGAAACTTCGGTGAAGCGGCTATTCGCCTGCGGCGAGGTTTCATCGACAGGTGTGCATGGAGCCAATCGTCTGGCCAGCAATTCACTATCTGAAGCAGTAGTATTTGGGAGACGCATTGTACAGGAGATTCTTTCCCTTCCGCCGCTGCCCTCAACTCCTGTTATTTCTTACACGAAGAATGTCAAGGATACAAGTACGCAGCCCTTTATTGAGAAGCGGCTTAAGCTGCAAAAAATTATGCTCCGTTACGTAGGGCTGTCCCGAAATGCTAAAGGATTGGAAAAGGGATATGAGGAGCTTCTGCGCCAGCTGCCTATCTTTGACAGCTGCCTCACCAAACGTGAGGAGTATGAATTTGCCAACCTGCTGACCTGTGCGCTGCTTGCCGCAAAAGCTTCTCTAATTAGAGAAGAAAGCCGCGGCGGCCATTACCGGGAGGACTTTCCGAAAAAAGATGATTTGCTCTGGAGAAAGCATATCGTATTCAGTCGTAAGGACGGGATTCTAGAGGAGTGGATGAACTAATGTTTACAAAAAACGAAACTTTTGCTGATCAAATTCGTCTCTGGTTAAGAGAGGATATTGGCAGTGGGGATGTAACAACCGAAGCAACCATTCCTGTTGAAAGTCAATCGGTAGGGATCTTACATGTGAAGGAAAGCGGGTATATAGCGGGACTGCCGGTTGCCGAAGAAGTGTTTCGTATAGTTGATTCTTCACTGCAATTTAATGCCGCCATAGCAGAAGGCGATTTTGCTGAAAAAGGGACGATCATCGCCAAGGTGCAAGGAGCTACCCGGAGCATACTGACAGGCGAGCGGCTCGCCCTCAATCTATTGCAAAGAATGTCCGGGATCGCGACCCGCACCAGACAGTTCGTGGAACAAACCACGGGGACAAAGGCTCGTCTTGTCGATACGCGTAAAACAACACCCGGCCATAGGATGCTGGAGAAGTACGCTGTAAAAGTAGGCGGCGGGCATAACCACCGCTTTGGGTTATACGATGCGGTGATGATTAAGGATAATCATATCGTAGGCGCAGGCGGAATAGCTCCGGCTATTCGCGCGGCTAGAGCTTACATTCCCCATACGATGAAAATAGAAGTTGAAGTGGAAAACCTCGCCCAGCTGGAAGAGGCGCTGGCTGAACAGCCCGATATCATTATGCTCGATAATATGACACCTGAGCTTATGAAGAAGGCCGTCCAGCTAAGCAAGAGTCATTCCCCCCACATCATTATTGAGGCCTCGGGCTCAATTAATTTGGAAAATATTCGTGCCGTCGCGGAAACCGGAGTCGATGTAATCTCGGTTGGCCGATTAACCTACTCGGTGAATGCGCTGGATATCAGTCTGGACTTAAATAAGACAAAGGGGCAGCAGGTATGATATTAGTTGTCGATGTGGGCAATACCAATATCGTTCTAGGCATTTACAAGCAGCAGCAGCTTCTGCATCATTGGAGGCTAAGCACCAACCGGACCGCTACGCCGGATGAGTACGGCATGACGGTTTATAATTTATTCCAGCACGCTGGACTTGATTTAGCGGATGTCGAAGGCGTAATCATTTCCTCTGTAGTCCCTCCACTTATGTTTGCCCTTGAGCAGCTTAGTGTTAAGTATATTAAGAAAACTCCTTACGTAGTTGGTCCCGGTATAAAAACCGGACTAAATATCCGTTATGAGAACCCAAGAGAGGTCGGAGCTGACCGGATTGTGAATGCTGTGGCCGGAATTGAGCTGTACGGTACGCCGCTCATCATTGTAGACTTCGGCACGGCAACCACCTTTTGTTATATCGATGAATCTGCACAGTACATAGGCGGGGCCATTACCCCGGGTGTAGGGATTTCCACTGAAGCGCTCTATCAGAGAGCGGCCAAACTTCCGCGAATCGAACTGACGAAGCCGAAGTCGATTATTGGCCGCAATCCGGTGACTTCCATGCAAGCGGGAATTATATTCGGCGCCGCCGGTCAAGTGGACGGAATCGTCGGACGAATAAGAGATGAATTTGGAACTAACCCTAAGGTCATAGCTACTGGTGGATTGGCGGAATTGATTGCCACTGAATCTAGAATGATCGATGTGGTGGACCCGCAATTAACTCTTCAAGGATTGCGGATCTTGTATGAAAGGAATTCCCCCCAGTCTTAAAAATCAGGAACAATGCTAAGTAACAAGAACAGAACAGATAAAAAAGCGGGTGAGCGATACATGGCGGATCAATTGTTGCGGGCGACCGCATTAGGAGGAAAGGTACGGGCGATTGCAGTTCGCACCAAAGAATTGGTTGAAGAGCTGCGGCAAAGACATCATTGTATGCCTACCGCTACGGCGGCGCTCGGCAGAACGGCGACAGCCGGGGCAATGATGGGCATGATGCAGAAGGGAGAAGAAAAGCTGACCATTCAGGTTAAGGGGGATGGCCCCCTTGGTCAAATCGTAGTTGATGCGAACGCTCATGGCGATGTTCGCGGCTACGTGGAGCACCCGGAAACGGACCTGCCCTTGAATGCTATTGGCAAGCTGGATGTAGCGGGAGCAGTTGGTGAAGGGTACCTGTACGTGATCAAAGACTTAGGTCTTAAGGAGCCTTACCGGGGAAGTGTGCCGATTATTTCCGGTGAGCTGGCGGAGGACTTTACCTATTACTTTGCTAAATCCGAGCAAACTCCGTCCGCTGTAGCATTAGGCGTTCTGGTGGATAGAGACTTATCGGTTAAAGCCGCGGGCGGATTTATAATCCAGCTTCTTCCCGGATTGTCGGATGAGGAAATCACACAAATAGAGCAGAAGATCAGTCAGCTCCCCCCGATTACAGCTTTGCTGGACTCCGGCAGCTCTCTTGAACAAATTCTCGAGTCGGCGGTGGGCGAGATTAGATCGCTGGAAAAAAGCCCGATTCAGTTCCAGTGCAAATGCTCGAGAGATCGTGTAGAACAAACGCTTATCAGCCTAGGTGTTGATGAGCTGGAAGCTATTTTGCGCGAAGATTCCAAGGCAGAGGTCGTTTGTCATTTTTGTAACGAAGCTTATGGCTTTTCCGATGAAGAGCTGCGGCAGCTGATTCAACAGTTGCATCAAAAATGATGAGATCGAGAGGAGATGAGGATGGGAAATCACAGACTGGTTTGGGGTCTTAATATTGTCTTGGCCGCGGCTGTCCTCTTATTGACGGGATTATTAATCAAGTCAAACTCCTCTGCTCCTCAGGACAATAACGGATCGGCACCGCAGGAAGAGGACAGAGTTATTGCCGCTATCGGGAATCATACGATCCGGATGAGCGAACTGCAGCTTAATTTAATGAAGAAATATGGGTCGCAGGTGCTCGATGAAATGCTGGACCGTTATGCCATCAAGCTGGAGGCCGAAGAGCACGGCATAATCATTACCGACAGCGAAATACAGCAGGAACTTATGGAAATGAGCCGCGGCTACGAGAGTGAGGAGGATTATTACCGCTCGATGAAGCAGCAGCTTGGTTTGGACAAAGAAGATATTATTGAAGATATTCGCTACAAGCTCTTGCTGGAAAAGCTGGCAATTCGCGATATTCCGGTGACAGAGGAGGAAGTTGACCAGTTCTTGCAGAACAATAATAAAGATTATGCAGATCGGGTGCATTTGCGCATCGCCCAAATTATCACTTTTACAGAAGAACAGGCTGCAGAGGTGCTGGCCTTATATAGACAAGGGCACGATTTCGCGGAACTTGCTAAGACGAGATCAGTGGACACCTTCAGTGCTATAGATGGCGGGGACTTGGGCTGGCTGGAGGATGATGATCCATTTGTCGATCCGGCGATTTTGCAGTCGGCATCGCAGCTTGAAGTAGGGGAGGTTAGTGCTCCTATTCAACTGAATGAAGGCTTTGCAGTTATTAAGCTGACTAACCGGCGGGTAGATTCGCTTGGCGATGAAGAGCAGATTCGCAGTAAAGCCCGCAAGGAACTTTCTTTGCAAAAAGCCCCTCCATTACGGGAAGTCATCTCCATGCTCCGTAAGAAGCGCAATGCGATCACTCTTGAAGAGTCGCTGAATTCTTGAGCGGTAATTCTTTCGATGAGCATTTTGCATAATTCGATATGATCAATTGTGGGGCAGCAAGATATAGACAAACTATTCGTTTTGATCTATATCTTGTTTTGATTAAAGCTCTGGCGGGATTTATGCAAAATGCTGAAATTAAAGAAAACTTCCTTTTTGTGACAACCCGAGGATTGACAATAGGGAAAATGATCTGCTATCATAAAGGTTATAAAACCAACTGAAATAGTCGGAAATGGGAGGGCGTTCTTGATGGCCAAATTGGTGCAAAATATTACTCAGCTAATAGGGGATACTCCATTGGTAAAACTGAACCGTGTAGTACCGGAGGATTCTGCGGAGATTTACTTGAAGCTCGAATTCCAAAATCCCGGGGCCTCAGTCAAAGACCGGATTGCCGTCAGCATGGTAGAGGTAGCGGAAGCTGAAGGAAAGCTTAAGCCAGGGGACACGATCATCGAACCCACCAGCGGAAATACGGGAATTGGTTTGGCTATGGTCGCAGCGGCCAAAGGCTACAAGGCAATTCTGGTAATGCCGGAAACCATGAGTATTGAAAGACGCAATTTGCTCAGAGCTTACGGCGCCCAATTGGTGTTAACCCCAGGCTCGGAAGGAATGAAGGGTGCAATCAAGAAAGCGGAAGAGCTCAAGGAAGCCAACCCGGATTATTTTATGCCTCAGCAGTTTAAGAATCAGGCTAACGTCAAGATCCACAGGGAAACAACCGGGCCTGAAATTGTTGAAGCGATCAAGAGCCATGATGGCAGGCTGGATGCGTTTGTAGCGGGAATTGGCACAGGCGGAACTATTACTGGAGCCGGAGAAGTGCTTAAAGCCGAATTTCCTAACATCGAAATTTACGCGGTTGAGCCAGCAGCGTCTCCAATCCTATCCGGAGGCAAACCCGGTCCCCACAAAATTCAAGGAATTGGAGCTGGTTTCGTACCGGATATCTTAGATACTGAAATCTATACTGGGGTCATCACCGTTGAGAATGAAGATGCATTTGAAACGGCCCGCAAGGTAGCCAAAGAAGAAGGAATCCTCGGAGGAATTTCCTCAGGCGCCGCTATTTTTGCCGCGCTTCAGGTAGCCGAGAAGCTTGGAAAAGGCAAGCGAGTGGTAGCGGTTATTCCTAGTAACGGTGAGCGTTATCTTAGTACTCCGTTGTACCAATTTGAAGAGTAACGAGCAATCGGATATGAAATTCGACCCCCTTCGAGGGGGTTTTTGATTTGCCAATGGAATCATACTGGTGTCCTCAGGTGGAGTAAGTTATACTTAGGAGCAAATACTACTATGCAGCAGGATGATATGTGCTTTTCGGAAGGAACGGTCATTTCATGGAACAGGAAGTTTTGACAACTCTACAGCAATGGCAGCATTGGACTGGTGAAGGGTTTTCTATGCTGCCTTATGTAGTCAGGCACCCGCTTGCTCAGGGGGAAGACCGTCCGTTAACCTGGCAAAGGGCCTGGAGGGATTATCCCGCTTCGTTCGTGCTGGAGAGCGGGAAAAGCGGCAGATATACCTTTTTAGGGCTGGAGCCTATAGAAATATTGGAAGGGAAAGATCAGCGCGGGCTGCTTAAGACAGCGGATGGACAAGCTGTCCGGCTAGAGGGCAAGCCGCTGCGCTTGCTGGAGAAGTGGATGAAGCCTTACCGTTCTCCCCGCCTGGAAGCAGCACCTAAGTTTTTAGGCGGCTGTGTCGGGTATTTTTCTTATGATATCGTGAGGTCGTTGGAGAAGCTTCCGCGTCAGGCTAAGGATGATCTGCCGATTCCCGACTATGTATTCATGCGTTTTGAAGAAGTGTGGGTCATCGATCATCGCGACAGGAGCCTTTTTTGCGTTGTCCATCATTCGGCAAAAGGCGGTCAAACAGAAACATCCGACATGGAGAACGCCTACCTTTTGACCGCTGAGCGCGCTCAAGCAATGAAGAAATGGTGGGATGATACATTAGGCAAAAAAGCGGATCAACAAGCTGAAAAGCAGTATCGGCAGCGAGTCGAGCTATGGGAGAACTTGTCCTATTTGAAAAAACAGCAGGTCTACTCATTTGAAGATGAGTTTGCTTCTTCTATTCAACCTGTTTTTCCGAAACAGGATTTTATTGCAGCGGTTCATAAAATCCAGAACTATATTGCAGAAGGAGATGTTTTTCAGGTCAATTTGTCCGTTCGGCAGAGCAAGCCGCTCCTGGCTGATCCAACTGATATTTATGAGTGGTTAAGAATTCTGAATCCCTCTCCTTATATGGGTCTGCTGCGTTTACCCCACTTTCAAATGGTTTCCGCTTCTCCCGAGCTGCTCGTTCAGCTGGAGGGAGCCACGGTACGGACACGGCCGATAGCGGGAACGAGGCGCCGTGGAGCGAATCCTGAGGAAGATGAAGCTTTAGCCCGCGAGCTGATTGAGAACGAGAAGGAAAGAGCGGAGCATATTATGCTGGTGGATCTGCTTCGCAATGACCTCGGCAGAGTGTCGGAATATGGAACAGTGAAGGTCGATGAGCTGATGGTCATCGAAAGCTATTCTCACGTGATGCATATCGTTTCCGAGGTGAAGGGCCAGCTGGCCAAGGGCAAAAGCCTCTATGATGTGATTGCTTCGATTTTTCCCGGAGGCACTATTACCGGGGCGCCCAAAATCCGCACGATGGAAATTGTCGAGGAGCTTGAACCAGTAAGGCGCGGCCCTTATACCGGCTCCTTAGGCTGGATTGACTACAATGGGAATATGGAATTAAATATAATTATACGTACGCTGCTAGCTGTTCAAGGGACGGCTCATGTGCAGGCCGGGGCTGGGATCGTAATTGACTCTGTGCCGGAAAAAGAATATGAAGAATCGTTGAACAAGGCCAAGGCGCTTTGGAAAGCTATAGAATTAAGCGAATGGATTGTAAGTTCGAAGGATATAAATGCGCAGGACATGGCATCAACAACGGGGGATTTGCTGAACAAGACATAGCCGGTCTCATGCGATCCGATCAGGCGGGGGGAAGCGTTATGATTATTGTTATTGACAATTATGATTCATTTACTTACAATCTGGTTCAATATTTGGGAGAGCTTGGGGAAAAAGTGCTGGTTTACCGCAATGATGAAATTACTCTGGATGAGATAGAAGAGCTCAAACCGGATCATTTGCTTGTTTCCCCAGGACCTTGCACGCCTAATGAGGCAGGGATTAGTCTAGCTCTCATTGAAAGATTCAAAGGGAGGATCCCCATTTTTGGAGTTTGTTTGGGCCACCAGGCAATTGGCCAGGCTTTCGGCGGAGAAGTCGTGAGAGCGGAAAGGCTGATGCACGGCAAGACCTCGGAAGTGCTGCATGATCAAAAAACCATCTTCACGGATATCCCAAGCCCATTCACGGCTACAAGATATCATTCGCTGGTTGTTCGCCGTGAAACGCTGCCTGATTGTTTGGAAATTAGTGCAGAGACAGCGGAGGGTGAAATTATGGGCCTGCGGCATAAGGAATACCAGATTGAAGGAGTCCAGTTTCATCCGGAATCCATTATTACGAATTACGGGCATCAGCTGCTGAAGAACTTTTTGCAGCAGACTACTGCGTCGGGCAGCAAGCAGTAGGTATTCTTTGTAATAGGGAGGAGTCCCGTGAACAAAGGGGGGCCGGACAGATATGATCATTTACATGAATGGCCGGTTCTTGGAAGAAAAGCAGGCCTCAATATCGGTCTATGACCATGGTTTTATGTACGGCATGGGCCTTTTTGAAACGATGCGCACCTATAACGGTGTACCTTTCTTGTGGGAGCGGCATCTCGAAAGACTGAGGGGAGATTGCCGCCGGCTTTCCATTGCCTGGACCGCAAATTCGGGGGAGCTGCTTGAAGCTGTACGAGAACTGCTGTTCCGTAATCGGCTAACCGATGCGTACCTGCGCTTATCCGTCTCGGCGGGAAGCCGAGACATTGGCTTGCCTGAGCTGCCCTATGAGGAGCCGAACCTGATCCTATATATCAAGAAATTGCCGGCTGAAGCCCGCTCTTTGGAAGCCGCAAGCCGTCATTTGCAGCGCTTAAAGCTCTGCCGCAATACACCGGAATCAGGTCGAAGGATGAAGTCTTTTCACTACATGAACAATATATTAGCAAAAAGAGAACTGGTCGGGTATGCTTGGGCAGCCGGTGCAGAAGGGCTGTTTCTTGATGCAAGAGGCTATGTGGCTGAAGGTATGGTTACCAATCTGTTTTTTGTTCATCATGAGACGATATATACCCCTCATTTGGATACGGGTATTCTTCCCGGGATTACGCGGCAACTTATTATGGAACTGGTTGAGCAGCAAGGATGGCGTATGGAAGAGGGTTATTATACCTGGGAGCAGCTGCAGCGGGCGGATGAGATATTCCTCACGAACTCGGTCCAAGGCATTGTCCCGGTTGTCTGTTTGTGGGACACGGACGGCCAGGATACCAGAATTGGAACAGGGAAGCCGGGCAAGATCACTAGAGGATTGTTTGAACAGTACCAAACCGTTGTAAGGGAGTTCTGCCAACATGTATAGGGATATCAAATACCCGGAAAGGGTGCTTGATTGCGGAAATTATCAGCTCGTACTGGGACAGAAAACACAAATTATGGGGATTTTGAATGTGACTCCCGACTCCTTCTCCGATGGCGGCCGCTACACCGATTTGCGTGCTGCGGTTGAGAGAGCGAAGCAAATGGTGGCGGAGGGAGCCGATATTCTCGATATCGGAGGAGAATCAACCCGGCCTGGCCATACGCAAGTAAGTGCTGAAGAAGAGCTTGCCCGCGTTATTCCCGTCATTCAATTGCTCAAAGAGGAAGTAAGCGTCCCGATCTCCATTGATACCTATAAAGCTGAAGTAGCCAGACAAGCGATTGAAGCAGGCGCACATATCATTAATGATGTGTGGGGAGGCGCATTGGATCCGGAAATGGCTGGAGTGGCGGCGGCTAAGAAGTGTCCGATCATCGTAACGCATAATCGTCCCAATATGGAATACGTTCACTTTATGAACGATGTAATTGGCGACTTGCAAAGGCGGGTAGAGGCACTTAAAGCCCAAGGTGTAACCGATCATCAAATCGTGCTTGATCCCGGTATCGGGTTCGCCAAAACGTATGAGCACAACCTGATCATGATGAAATATTTGCATCAGGTTACAGCTCTCGGTTTTCCGGTGTTATTAGGGACATCACGCAAAAGATTTATTCAGCGAACCCTGGATTTGCCGGCGGCAGAAGTGGTAGAAGGAACTGCAGCAACGGTCGTTTGGGGAATTGCCCAGGGCTGTGATATAGTTAGAGTTCATGATGTAGCTGCCATTCATCGTACGGTACAAATGGCGGATGCCATTGCCCGTAATCCGTTTACGGCGAAGGGGGACTGATGATGAAGGACAAGATAGTGATGAGCGGAATGCAGTTCTTTGGCTATCATGGAGTTTATGCCGAAGAGAATAAACTGGGTCAGCGATTTAAGGTTGACCTGGAGCTATATCTTCCGCTGCAGCCGGCGGGACAATCCGATGAATTGAAGGATACGGTCAATTATGGTGAAGTATATGAGACGGTAAGAGGACTGGTTGAAGAAAGGACCTTTCAACTTATTGAAACCGTGGCTGAACAGATCGCCGTTCAAGTTTTGGAGTGCTATTCCATGGTGGAAGAAGTGATTGTCCGAGTGCATAAGCCTAATCCCCCTTTCAAAGTCTTTTTTGATGGAGTAACGATTGAAATACACAGAAAGCGGGCATAGCTTATGAATTATACACACTTGAATGGACCATCTACAGCGTATATTGCCCTGGGCTCCAACCTGGGTGAACGGGAACGTTATTTGCTGGAAGCTCTGCGCAGGCTTCAACACCATGAACATATCCGTGTGAGCAGATGTTCTTCTATATACGAAACCGATCCGGTAGGAATAGTGGACCAGGGGCCTTTTTTAAATATGGCTGCCAAGCTGGAAACGACACTGACTCCAATGGAACTGCTGGAATGGATGATGCAAGTGGAAGCGGAGCTTGGACGGGTGCGGAACGTTCGCTGGGGGCCCAGAACAATTGATTTGGATATGCTCCTTTACGAGAAAGCGGAATTAAACACCGACAAGCTTACCCTACCTCATCCCAGGATGCACGAGCGGGCTTTTGTGCTGATTCCTTTGGCGGATATTATAGAAGAAAGCGATTATCCCGAGTGGCGGGAGTTATTAGATAAATGTGAGGATAAAGGAGGGGTCCGGCTGTGGAAAAAAACGGATTGGCATCGAGAATTCGTGCCTTCCGAAAGCTGAAAGGCTATACTCAGGTAGAGCTCGCGGAATCATTAGGCGTATCCGTGTCCATTATTGGATCTATAGAAAGAGGCACAAGGTACGCGGATTCTCGCACATTACAAAATATTGCAGATGTTTTAGGGATAGAGCTGGAGGAGCTGCAGCCGTCCGGAACGGTAGGAAAGGAGGAGATATAATGTTAAAAATCGGAAACGTAACGGCTAAAAACAGGGTAGTGCTGGCTCCTATGGCTGGAGTGTGCAATCCGGCGTTTCGTCTAATTGCCAAAGAGTTCGGCACCGGCCTGGTTTGTGCTGAGATGGTAAGTGACAAAGCGATAGTCCATGGCAACGAACGCACTATGCAAATGCTTTATGTAGATGAAAGGGAGAAGCCCTTGAGCCTGCAAATCTTTGGCGGTGATACGGAAACATTGGTGGAAGCGGCCAAGGTGGTGGATCGCTACACCAACGCGGATATTATAGATATTAATATGGGATGTCCTGTCCCCAAGATTACAAAATGTGATGCGGGGGCAAGATGGCTCCTGGATCCATCCAGAATTGAACAGATGATCAGTACAGTGGTCAAGGCTGTATCCAAACCTGTCACAGTAAAAATGAGAATCGGTTGGGATGAGGATCACATTTACGCAGTGGAGAATGCTAAGGCTGTAGAGAATGGCGGAGGCCAAGCCGTTTCTGTTCATGGCCGCACCCGTGTGCAAATGTATAGCGGAACCGCGAATTGGGATATTATCAAGGAAGTGAAAGAGGCGGTTTCGATTCCGGTCATCGGGAATGGCGATGTGTTTACTCCGGAAGATGCACACCGCCTGCTTGAGCATACCGGCTGCGATGGGGTAATGATTGGCAGAGGAGCGCTTGGCAATCCGTGGATGCTGTATCGTACCGTGCAATATTTGACCACAGGCGAACTCATCCCTGACCCAACCCCGCAGGAAAAAATCCGCATCGCAATTCTGCATCTGGACCGCTTAATCGACTTGAAAGGCGAAGCGGTTGCCGTAAAAGAAATGCGCAAGCATATGGCCTGGTACTTGAAGGGGATGAAGGGTGCCGCTAAAGTTAAGGATACGATTATGGAATTAACAGAGAGGGAAAAGCTCGTCAATGTATTGGAAGATTATGTCCAATCTTTTGGGGAGCCTACCGGCTCGGAAGACGTATGGAACGCGGTTGTGCATCACTAAAAGAATGGGCAAACCCAAGGGGCTCATGTAGATTGACTTTTGTTGGGGGTTGCAATATAATCAGTCAATAACGCGCATCATAAATGATTTTGCGGGGTTAGTGGAACTGGTTTTCCCAAATTAATGTCATCTTGATTGATGTGAGCAATATATTATTTATTGGAGTCTGTTTGCCACAGGTGATCAGGCGAATAAATTGTGAGTTCTTACGGCAGAGTGGCCTTTTTTACATCCAGTGCTAGGTCATAAGTGAAATGGACAATGTCGTTGAACAATTTTTCACATGAACAGGAGTTTAGCTATGAGTGAAAAAGAAGTCATTCTTACCCAGGAAGGGTTAAAGAAGCTGGAAGAAGAACTGGAAAATTTGAAATCTGTCAAAAGGCGCGAAGTGGCTGAGCGGATCAAGATTGCTATTGGTTACGGGGATATTAGTGAAAACTCCGAATACGAAGATGCCAAAAACGAGCAAGCCTTTATTGAAGGAAGAATTATTACGCTGGAGAAAATGCTGAGAAATGCCCGCATCATTAATAATGATGAAGTGGACACCAACACGGTCAGCATCGGGTCCATTGTGACCTTGAGAGATATCGAATACAATGATACCTTCGAGTATTCCATTGTAGGAACAGCGGAATCCGATCCTTCTCAAAATAAAATTTCCAATGAGAGCCCGGTAGGTAAATCGATCCTGGGCAAGAAAAAAGGCGCAGTGGTCGATGTCAGTGTACCGGCGGGCATTATTCAATACGAGATTATTGATATCAAGAAATAGCAGCACCCTTTTGGTCCAGGTAAGGTTAGAGGAATGGAAAAGCTTCCGTTGGAAGCTTTTTTCATTGCAGTTTGGCTCGCGATCACGTAATCTTTGGTAAAGAGATCCAGATGCAAGACTAAGGGACAAGCTAAATAACGTTAAGGGTAAGGCATGGCTTGGAAAATTCCCCGAATGGCAGATGTGGTTGAAGCTGAGCGAGTCTGCGGCTCGGCAAAAGGGGAAGGCTAGTACGGGAAGCTATCATATTTGTTGTCGTATGGCGGCCCGGGCGGCTGCTTGTCCATTTTGTTTTCAATCGTAAGCTATCGCATGTGAAAAAAGGAGATGATTCCCTTGAGTGAGGTCTTGGAATTAAATGAGCTGCTAAAAATTCGCAGAGACAAATTGGACGAGCTGCGGCAGCTGGGAGTGGACCCGTTTGGGCAAAAATACGAACGGACGCACACGGCCCGCGACATTATCAACAAGTATGATCAAAGCACAAAAGAAGAGCTTGCGGACTTGAATGCCGAGGTGAGTGTGGCCGGCCGGATTATGCAAAAGCGTGGAATGGGCAAGGCGTCCTTTGCTCATATCCAGGACCTGACCGGAAAAATTCAAATCTATGTGCGTCAAGATAGTATCGATGAAGTTGAGTACAAGGCCTTTGATATTTTGGACATTGGTGATCTAGTAGGGGTGAAGGGAGTCGTTTTTAAGACTAAAACGGGCGAAACTTCTATTAAGGTTCAATCCCTTCAAGTACTGACGAAGTCTTTATATCCTCTTCCGGATAAATTCCACGGACTTAAAGATGTAGAAACCCGCTATCGCGAGCGTTACGTGGATTTGATCGTAAATGAAGAAGTAAAAGATACGTTCATCACTCGCTCAAAAATTATTCAATCCATGAGGCGGTATTTGGATTCCAAAGGTTATCTCGAGGTTGAAACGCCTACGCTTCATACGATTGCCGGGGGAGCTGCAGCGAAGCCTTTTATTACCCATCACAATGCATTGGACATGCAGCTGTACATGAGAATCGCAATAGAGCTGCATTTGAAAAGACTGATAGTCGGCGGTTTGGAAAAAGTATACGAAATTGGCAGGGTCTATCGGAACGAGGGCATTTCCACCCGGCATAATCCTGAATTTACAATGATTGAGCTGTATGAGGCTTACGCAGACTACAAAGACATCATGCGTTTAACGGAAGAACTAGTGGCTCACATTGCTCAGGATGTACTGGGAACGACCAAAATCAACTATCAAGGACATGAAATAGACCTGGCTCCTCCTTGGAGACGTGTGTCTATGGTTGAAGCAATCCGTGATGTTGTCGGTATTGATTTTCAGAAAGATATGTCGGATGAAGAAGCTATCGCCCTGGCCAAGCAGCATAAAGTTCCGGTAGAGCCGGGAATGACCTTTGGGCACATCGTCAATCAGTTTTTTGAAATGTTTGTCGAAGAGACGTTGATTCAGCCTACGTTCATCACAGGGCATCCTGTTGCGATTTCACCGCTTGCGAAGAAAAGTGAAGCCGATCCGCGATTTACGGACCGCTTTGAGCTGTTTATCGTAGCCAGGGAGCATGCTAATGCTTTTACAGAGCTGAATGATCCTATTGACCAGCGCGAACGTTTCGAATCACAGCTGAAGGAAAGAGAGCTTGGCAATGATGAAGCTCATATGATGGACGAAGATTTCATCCATGCACTTGAGTATGGTATGCCTCCGACAGGCGGTTTAGGAATTGGAATAGACCGACTGGTTATGCTGTTGACCAACTCGGCTTCCATTCGGGATGTCTTGTTGTTTCCACATATGAGGGAAAAGCATTAATTCATGCCACTGCTGGACATAAATCAGGAAGGAAGAGTCTTCACCAGGTTGACGACAGGATGGGTCAATTGGTGGAGCTCTTGCTCCTTACAGTCTAGTAGTGATGAGGGCGGCGTCAACAGCTGCGCGGCTCGTGTGTAACAGCATCGCAGGGGCAAAATTAGAAGGAAACATTACATTTTCATTAGCAGGGCAAGTACAGGAATGCTTGAATGGATAGCAGATATTTGGTTTTGAATAAGATGCTGAATTAAATGCTTGACATTTTTCTGTTTCCGATGTTAATATATAAAGGTCGCTCTGATATGAACGATGAATAAATCATTGGTTGTGTCAATATAAGCGATGTTGCTTTAACAGCCCTTTGAAAACTGAACAATGAGTGAGTAATAAAGCCAGTGCAGCGGTCTAATAGACCGTGTGCGAAACGTTGATTGATATGAGCTAATCGCTCTTTCGGATATATTGCTTTCAGTACAGGACATCCTGTGTTGGGGGCACCCCCGAAAGTACTTGAATAAGCTTC
>NZ_HE610965.1:39031-64944 GCF_000285515.1 Paenibacillus senegalensis JC66 | reverse complement strand
CAATCCGAAGATCGCGATATGCTCCGCTCGACTTGCATGTATTAGGCACGCCGCCAGCGTTCGTCCTGAGCCAGGATCAAACTCTCCGTAAATATCCCTCAAAAGTGAAGAACAGCTGCGAAGCTTATTCTAGTACTTTCGGGGGTGCCCCCAACACAGGATGTCCTGCACTGAAGCAATATATCCGTAGAGCGATTAGCTCATATCAATCAACGTTTTGCACACGGTCTATTAGACCGCTGCACTGGCTTTATTACTCACTCATTGTTCAGTTTTCAAAGGGCTGATCTATCGCTTCCGTTCAGAAGCCTCTGAAAATGGCGACCTATTCAATATACCACATTCACCTAGTCAATTGCAAGCTTTTTTTAAAACTTTTTTGACTGGGGCTGTTCAATCTCGCTTGGCTACCAATCTGCTGAACAAGCCGTTTGAAGCGGTGAAGAATAGAATACCACGGGCGTTAAGCTAATGTCAACTAGAAATTTAATTTCCTATGTTTAACAGGCTGTTCTATCAAGCACTTCAATCATATTAAACCTATATTGGCACTAGAAAAAATCAATTTAGAGGCCAAACTTCACGGATCATTACATGTTTCTCAGTCGCCAAATCTATAATTTGATCCTCTACCTTAATCCATGGCCTTGTTGGGGAAGTGGGAGGAGTAAAGACAATTGTTCCTTCCCTTAAATCGTCAAGCAGTACCCGATTTCCTTGCTGCATGGAGGTTGCTTTATGAATGAAAAGCTGGCTCAATTCCGGATCGAGCTCCCCGAACGCTGCCTTCCTCACTTTGTCCATCCGCAAATAAGGGGAAACAAAAACTTCCTTATCCAAGGTTTCGTTAAAATATTCAGGCTGTGCCATAAGCTTACACTCATGATAATGATTTGCTATGGCTACAATACGGGCTAGGGGATGGATTTGCCCTGAGACAAGGTTTAAAGGGAATCCTTTGCCATTTGCCTGTTCATGATGCTGTAACACGGCTAACTTCACCGCTTCGCTTAAATGGGAGTACTGTTTCAATAAGGTATAGCCTTTAAACGGATGATCCTCGTACTTCGCCTGGTTCTGCTGATCGCCACCACGGAACTGCCCCGTAGCAGCGGGGAGACGCTGATTCATATCAGGGTTTGTTTTAATAGCTAATTTACCTATGTCATGGAGCAAACCAGCCAGTGCAGCATCCAGCCTGTCACTAAGCGGCAATCCTTGCCATTCCGCTAATTTGCCCGAAGTAATGGAGACTAATAAAGAATGTCGATAAAAAATCGGCAGATTCCCAAAATAATGGTTGCAGTATAGAGGGGAATAGTCCGAATAAACCATCAGAAAGGTATTGAGCTTTTCCCTTACATATGAAAAAGCTGCCAGTTTCCCTGAATGGAAACAATCTATCAGTTGTTTAAAACCGGCGAGGACTTCTTTCCAATATGGTTCGCCTATGGTGTCCTTATTTTTAGAAGGGGGGAGTGACTCTTTTTCGTTGCCGGTATGTAGAGAAGTGTCAGCTGGATTAGTCGAAAGATTCGATTCCATAACGGTAACTTGAAAAACATCCAGCAATTCAAAAACCTCTCGAGTAATCTTCGTCCCTTTTTCAAATAACAGGTTACCATTTCGGGTATATACAGGCTGTGTTAGTGTTTCACCTTCAACTAATAATGACTGATTTATTTCTCTATTAGGCAAATTCCTCATCCTCCAGAACCTGCTATGAACATTCTATCGCTTATATCTGGAATCACCCGCTCTACGGTAATTATTATATCGAAACTCAACTGCCTCAAACTTAATAGTGACGGAAAATATAAAGAAGAGAGGGAATATCCCTCTCCTGAAGCATTGGTTGCATCCTAGTCTTATGAATAGATTCAGCCCGGAGATAAATGAGCCTATTTTTCAGCTACTCATGGTCCCCGTTATTTGGATCCTCATCAGAATCTATATCAGAATCTGTTTCCGCTTCATCTTCGAGCCCGTTATCCTCTACTCTGGATACGTGGGCTGTTAATACTTCACCTTCTTCAAGGATTGCCGTGTTCTCCCCAGTCATTTCCTGATCGTCAAGCTCTTCATCACTTTTTTCCACAGGAGAGACCGTAGCCACCTCATCATCGTCCTTAATATTGATCAGACGAACTCCTTGAGTGTTACGTCCCATGATAGAAACCCCAGCCATACTGGTGCGAATGATTGTCCCCTGGGCGGTCATTACCATCAGATCCTCATCGTCTCTGACCACCTTCAAGCCAATTACCTCACCGTTTTTGCTGGTCATGTTCAACGTTTTGATCCCTTTTCCGCCTCTGGATTGAACGCGGTATTCGCTGATAGGCGTACGTTTGCCGTATCCTCGAGAAGTTACAATCAGCACGTCATTCTCAGGATGGACAACATCCATATCAATAACCTGATCATCATCGGTCAGCTGGATGCCCTTGACTCCAGTAGCGGAGCGCCCCATAGAACGCACTTCGCGCTCTGGGAAATGGATGGACAATCCCTGTCTGGTTCCCATTATAATCGCTTGATCGCCATCAGTTAGCTTAACACCAATCAGCGTGTCGTCCTCACGCAAGTTAATCGCAATTAGACCGCCCTTGCGGATATTGCTGTAATCCGTAAGCGGCGTCTTTTTGACAATTCCCTGTTTCGTAGCAAAAAAGAGGAAGTGATCAGATTCAAAGCTTTCGACCGGAATAACCGCATTCACCGTTTCTCCCTGCTCAATCTGAATCAAATTAATGATTGGCGTGCCTCTGGCAATCCGGCTCAAATCAGGGATTTCGTAAGCCTTCAGCCTGTACACTTTCCCTTTGTCCGTAAAGAACAGCAGGTATTGATGGGTATTGGATACGAACAAATGCTCCACAAAGTCATTGTCCTTAGTATCCATACCAACTACACCGCGCCCTCCGCGTCTTTGAGCACGATAGGTGTTAATAGGCAGCCTTTTGATATAGCCGGAATGAGTGATGGTGATAACCACATCTTCACGCGGAATCAAATCCTCATCCTCAATGCTGTCGAGACCAATCGTAATCTCGGTTCTTCTTTCATCGTTAAAGCGTTCTTTAATTTCATTCAGCTCTTCACTGATGATGTTCAAAATCAGCTTCTCATCAGCCAGAATAGCCTTAAGCTCAGCGATACGCTTGACTAACTCAGCGTATTCTTCTTCGATTTTTTCGCGCTCCAGCCCTGTCAAGCGCTGAAGCCTCATATCCAGAATTGCCTGAGCCTGTTCGTGGCTGAGCTGGAACTGTTCCATCAAGCCTTCCCGGGCAATTTCCGTCGTCCGCGAAGAACGAATCAAGCTAATGACCCGATCGAGATGATCAAGGGCAATCCGCAAGCCTTCCAGAATATGCGCTCTCGCTTCCGCTTTACGAAGATCAAATTCCGTCCGGCGGCGAATAACTTCCTGCTGATGGAGCAAGTAGTAGTGCAGCACTTCTTTGAGATTCAAAATTTTGGGTTCTTTATTAACAAGCGCAAGCATGATAATACCAAAATTCGTCTGCAGCGCGGTATGCTTGTACAAATTGTTGAGAACAACACTCGGATTCGCATCCTTACGCAGTTCGATGACAATTCGCATTCCGTTGCGGTCCGATTCGTCGCGCAGATCCGTAATTCCGTCAATTTTCTTATCCCGCACCAGTTCAGCTATGCTGACAATCAGCCGCGTCTTAATAACCTGGTAAGGAAGCTCACTTACAATAATTCTAGCTTTGCCGTTATTTTCCTCAATCTCGGCTCGTGCTCTCATCGTGACCGAACCGCGTCCGGTGGTATAGGCTTGGCGAATTCCTTCACGGCCAAGAATATAGCCTCCGGTCGGGAAGTCCGGTCCCTTAATATACTGCATTAGTTCCATAGGAGTAATATCCGGATTCTCTATTAAAGCCTGAATCCCGTCAATGACTTCGCCGAGCTGATGTGGCGGAATTGCCGTTGCCATCCCGACAGCAATCCCGGATATCCCATTAACAAGCAGGTTAGGGAAGCGGGAGGGGAGCACAACCGGCTCGCTCTCTTCGCCATCATAGTTAGGTCCGAAATCAATAGTTTCTTTATTGATATCACGAAGGAGCTCCATGGCCATCTTCGACAATCGAGCTTCTGTATATCTCATTGCCGCAGCCGAATCCCCATCAATGGATCCGAAGTTCCCATGGCCATCGACCAACATATAGCGCAGTGAAAAATCCTGCGCCATCCGTACCATGGATTCATAAACAGCCGAGTCTCCGTGAGGATGGTACTTACCAATTACTTCTCCGACGATTCTGGCCGATTTTTTATAAGGCTTGTCCGGAGACATCCCTAATTCTGACATCGCATATAAAATTCTGCGGTGAACCGGTTTCAAGCCGTCACGCACATCCGGCAGCGCACGACTAACGATGATGCTCATCGCATAGTCCATGAACGATTCCCGCATTTCCGAGCCTATATCCCTATTTTTAATGCGCGGTTGAATTTCTTCGGCCATCTTGTACCTCCTGAACGTTCATCACATCAATCAGCGAACGAAGCCTGATTCATGCATTCTACTCTATTATATTACTTTCACAACTTTAGCACAATTAAACCTGTACAGCCTCGAAAACGGCAACTTTTATCCGCTGCAGTAAGCCGGTTTTTCGAAGCACTCCGTTACAAATTTAACCAATTCTATGAAACATCATGAAGGGCTGCTAGAAAACGAAAGAAAAGGCCCGTCGGACCTTCTTCTTTCCTGATATGGGGTGATGCTTTCTTCAACAAACCAAACAAATCGATAAGGCTGAGCATTAAATGTCGAGGTTTGTCACATATTTAGCGTGCTCTTGAATGAAATCACGGCGCGGTTCAACGTTATCGCCCATCAAAGTATCAAAAACGCGGTCGGCCTCAATCGCATCCTGAATGGTGACCTGCAGGAATGTGCGGCTTTCCGGATCCATGGTCGTTTCCCAAAGCTGGGAGGCGTTCATTTCTCCAAGTCCTTTATACCGTTGAACGTTAATTTTTGTGCCTTCGCCGAACTCCTTAGTGATTTCTTCACGCTGTTTCTCGTTATACGCATAACGTACGATTTTATTCCTTTCGAGCTTGTATAAAGGAGGCTGGGCGATGTACACGTAACCTGCCTCGATCAGCTTTCTCATGTAGCGGTAAAAGAAAGTAAGGAGCAGCGTGCGGATATGCGCGCCATCCACATCGGCATCCGTCATGATAATAACTTTGTGATAGCGTGCTTTGGAAATATCGAAATCCGCTCCAATCCCCGTGCCTAAAGCGGTAATAATCGCTCGGATCTCCGCATTGGATAAGATTTTATCCAAACGCGCTTTTTCAACATTGAGAATTTTACCGCGAAGGGGGAGAATCGCCTGGAAATGACGATCTCTTCCTTGTTTGGCTGATCCGCCGGCGGAGTCACCCTCAACAATATAAATTTCGCTAATGGATGCATCCTTGGATGAACAATCCGCTAATTTCCCAGGCAATGAACTTACCTCGAGCGCATTTTTACGGCGTGTCAATTCCCGTGCTTTTCTCGCCGCTTCCCTGGCTCTGGCCGCTTGAATTCCTTTTTCCATAATCTTGCGGGAAACAGAAGGGTGCTCTTCTAAAAATTCTTGCAGCTTTTCCGAAAACAAGGATTCGACAATACCGCGCACCTCGCTGTTTCCAAGCTTGGTTTTAGTTTGTCCTTCGAATTGCGGCTCTGGAATTTTCACCGAGATGATCGCTGTCAGCCCTTCGCGGACATCATCTCCCGTCAAATTCGCATCACTGTCTTTGATGGAATTTGATTTTCTGGCGTAATCGTTAAGAATACGGGTTAATGCGCTTTTGAAGCCCGATTCGTGAGTTCCGCCCTCATGGGTGTTGATATTGTTCGCAAAGGAATAAATGTTCTCGGTGAAACTATCGTTATATTGCAGGGCAATTTCTACCTGAATATTATCCTTGGTTCCTTCGGTATATATAGGCTCGTCATGCAGAACTTCGCGTTTTTCATTCAAGTACTCGACGAAAGACTTAATCCCGCCATCATACTTAAAGCTGTTCTTCTCATCGGTGCGCTCATCCAAAATATTGATTTCAATGCCTTTATTCAAGAAGGCAAGCTCACGTATTCTGGATTGCAGAATGTCATATTCATAAACGGTTGTTTCCTTGAAAATTTCGGGATCCGGCAGAAATGTGGTTTTGGTACCTGTTCGTTCCGTATCGCCAACAACCTTCACATCGTATTGCGGAATGCCTCTGCGGTATTCCTGTTGATATATTTTGCCGTCCCGACTGACCTGAACGATCACATGCTCGGAGAGCGCATTTACGACGGACACACCGACGCCGTGCAAGCCGCCGGAAACTTTATAGCCTTCGCCGCCGAATTTTCCGCCTGCATGAAGGACGGTCATAACGACTTCCAGAGTCGACTTTTGCAATTTCGTATTCATGCCGACTGGAATGCCGCGCCCGTTATCGATAACCGTAATACTATTGTCTTTATGAATGATGACATCAATCCGATCGCAGAAGCCAGCCAGTGCTTCGTCAATACTGTTATCGACGACCTCCCAGACCAAATGGTGGAGCCCTTTGCTGCTGGTAGAACCAATATACATCCCGGGCCGTTTTCTTACGGCCTCGAGACCTTCAAGCACCTGTATCTGATTCTCGTCATACGTATGAGAATTAGCTGTCATTACCTTCACCTTCTTTTCATATTTCCGGATAACTCAATCTAATTCATCGTAAGCTGATGCGCTCGTTTATTTAAAGTGGAGGTCGAAATAGGGGAATAATACACTTTATTAGCTGTAATGATCAGAGATTTGCTTTCTTCCTCACCAATAACTTCGATTTTGCGGTGTTTCTCCGCGTACTTGATGAAACGTTTGGAGATCTTGGAGTTTTTCTCAATAGCCAGGTCAAAAATCGCGACCAGCTCATTGGCTCGGATGATTTTTTCTCCTCCTAGATGGATAAACATAAGTGCATACCCCCTTGGATTATTTATCTAAGACTGTCGGCTTACCGTACCTTCTTGTACCTCAAAAACAGCAGCCTGCTCCAGTTTATCGAAGTTTACACTTTCCAAACCCGTTGTTGTAATAAACGTTTGAACTTTATTTTGAAAAGTTTCAATCAATTGAGTTTGCCTATGCTGATCCAGCTCTGATAATACATCATCGAGCAGAAGGATAGGGTATTCGCCAATTTCTTCACGAATCAGCTCCAATTCAGCCAGCTTCAGACTTAAGGCGGTTGTTCTTTGCTGCCCCTGGGATCCGTAGAGCTGAACTTCTTTATTGTTGATATAAAACACCATATCATCACGGTGAGGACCGACTAACGTCGCTCCCCTGCGAATTTCCTGTTCTTTCACCTGTGATAACTTTATCATAAATTGCTCAAATAACATAGCTTCATCTTCCATGGACTCCACAGATAGGGAAGGGCGGTATTCTATTTCTATCTGTTCCCGACCTTTTGTAATTCCTCCATGAACGGTTTGTGCCCAGGTTTGCAGCTTTTTTATAAAGTCTTTCCGTTTTTTAACAATCTTAGAACCGTACTGAGCTAATTGTTCATTCCATATATCCAGCATTGCAGTGGAAGAGGAACTTTTGCCGCCTAGCTGTTTCAGAAATTGATTGCGCTGCAGCAGCACCTTTTGATACTGCGATATATCGTAGAGATAACCTGGGTGAACCTGGCCGATCTCCATATCGAGAAAACGGCGGCGGACTCCCGGGGAGCCCTTAACGATCTCCAAATCCTCGGGGGCAAACATAACTACGTTCAGGGTGCCGATGAATGAGCTTAGCTTTTTCTGCTCCAATGAATTAATTTTTGCCTTTTTCCCCTGGGTGCTAATTGCAAGACTTAGCCGGCAGGGGCCGTATTTCTTCTCGATTTCCCCATAGAGGAGAGCTTGCTCTTCATTCCAACGAATCAATTGCTTGTCCTGGTGAGTCCGATGCGACTTGCTCAGGGCCAGAACATAGATAGCTTCCAGAAGGTTAGTTTTCCCTTGGGCATTGGACCCTACGAAAATATTGACCTTCGGGTCCGCATTAAGCTCTATTTGGTTGTAATTTCGGTAGTTTTGTATGGTCATCCGGGTTAAAAACAACTTGTTTCCTCCTCAGAGTTTTGCGAAGCAAAACTCTCTTCGAAAGCATACGCTTAGTTTTGCAAAGCAACCGCTATTCTGTGGAAGTGTTACTTGGCTGCACAAAACGAGGCATTACCGGGTATTGCCCACCACATGGCTCTATAGGCGCTGCTTATGACTCATAACCAGACAGCGTCGTTATGCTTTCTCAACTTTAAAACGGCCGCACCCGGCAACCTCGACTTGATCGCCAGGGTAGAGTTTTTTTCCCCGTCGCTGCTCGGACTCTCCATTTACACGGATAGCGGTTTCTTGCAAAAAGCTTTTGGCTTGTCCGCCAGTGGAAATACAATCGGCCAGCTTTAAGAACTGGCCTAACGTGATGTACTCGGTTGAAATTTGAATGGCTTTCATAACTAGGAGCGCCTCCTATACTAGCTGGTTGTCCGATAAGGGAGAATCAGTTGCAAAATTTTAGTTTCATCCTCCGGTTGAATCACAATGGGGTTCATCGGTCCGGTAAAGCCGAATTTCACTTTTTCACTATCGATAACCTTCAGTGCATCAATCATATATTTGGAATTAAACGATACTGTAAATCGTTCACCTGTATGGTTGTGCATAGCTAAATTTTCTGTCACTTTACCGAGCTCCGAAGATTGGGAAGAAATTTCAATCGTCTGATCCTCTTTCATGACAAGCTTGACAATGTTAGTCCGGTCTTCGCGGGAAAACAGGTACGCGCGATCAATGGCTTCAATCAGCTGCTTAGTGTGGACATACATCTCCGCCTGGAACTGCTGCGGAATCAACTTACTAACATCTGGATAAGTCCCATCGAGAATGCGTGAGTAGAATAGAACATTATCCAGTTTAAACAGAACTTGGTTCTGAGATACAACGATGTCAACGAGAATATTCTGATCAGGCAGAATTTTGTTTAATTCATTCAGTGTGCGGCCGGCAATGACAATGTTTTGAAAAGGGTGGTCCGGCTGAAGCTCCAAGGGAGTTTCGCGAGTGGCCAGACGGTGGCGGTCGCACCCAATCAATTTGATTCCATCTTCAGTAGCCGTCCATAAAACCCCAGTGAGAATAGGGGATGTTTCGCTAGTGGAAACCGCGAAGGAAGTCTGTTTAATCATAGTCTTCAACAGATCGCTGGTGAAAGAAATTTTGTTGCGTTCCTCAATTTGCGGCAGCAGCGGGTATTCTTCCGGGTCGAAGCCAACTAATTGAACCTCTAGCGATCCGGAGCGGATAATCGTTTGAAAATTATCTTTTGCTTCTAACTCGACTTGTTCAGCAGGCAGCTTGCGCACCATTTCAGCAAAAATTCTGGCAGGCAGAACAACCGTTCCTTGTTCTGTACATTCCCCAATAATAGCGTCACCATTGTCCCATGGCGAAAAGGTCTGAATGGAAATGTCCGTATCACTGGCAGTAAACGTTACGCCTGCTGGAGAGGCTTCTATTTTGATTCCGCTTAGTATAGGGATCGTTGTGCGGTTGGAAATAGCTTTGGATACATACTGAATGGACAGATTAAGTTGGTCTTTGGCAATCGATAGTTTCATTGTTTCCCTCCCGGGGTTCTAAAAATAAAAATGGTGTCATAAATTGAATATAGTTCACCGTTTATCTGCGTGCAATTTTACCGTGAACGGGCAGATGGCGGGATATTTTGTCACGGGTACATATTCTATTATTATATCTTTTTCTTAGTAGTAATAGTAGTAGGGACACTGGATATGTGGATATCTGGATAAAATGGACAAAGAGCAAGCCTATCCACATGTGTATAAAGTGTGTATAGGCTTGTTGGTTATCTGAAGTTATTAACCTTTGTTTTTAATTTTCTCAGTCAAGTTATGAATGATTTTAGAAAGTTCAGGGTCCTGCTTCAAAGTCATGGTGATTTTATCATGCGCATGGATGACGGTTGTATGATCTCGGCCGCCGAATGCTTCACCGATTTTGGGCAGCGAGTAGTCGGTCATTTCCCGGGACAAATACATGGCGACTTGTCTTGGAAACGCAACTGCTTTCGTACGCTTCCTCGCTTTGAAATCTTCCAGCCGCAGCCCGTAAAACTCTCCGACCTTTTGCTGAATGTCCTGGATTGTTATGACTTTTGGACGGGAAGAAGGAATGATATCCTTGAGCGCATCGGCTGCCAATGAAACGGTAATGTCCTCGTTGATTAACGAAGAATATGCAACGACACGGATTAAGGCGCCCTCCAGCTCACGGATGTTCGTATCGATATGATTAGCGATGTAGACCATCGCCTCATTCGGAATATCCAGGTTTTCGGCCTTGGCTTTCTTGCGCAAAATAGCGATTCTAGTCTCCAAATCAGGCGGTTGGATATCTGTGATTAAGCCCCATTCAAACCGTGAACGCAGTCGTTCTTCCAGTGTAGGGATTTCCTTAGGCTGACGGTCACTTGAAATAATAATCTGCTTGCGCTCTTCATGCAGTGCATTAAACGTATGGAAGAATTCTTCCTGGGTTTGTTCTTTCCCCGCCAAAAACTGAATATCATCAATAAGTAGAATGTCGATATTGCGGTATTTATGACGAAAGCTTTCCCCGCGATTGTCACGGATGGCGTTGATAAATTCATTCGTGAATTTCTCGGAAGAAATATACATGACACGGGCACGCGGATTATGCTCCAATACGTAATGACCGATAGCATGCATCAAATGAGTTTTGCCCAATCCGACCCCGCCATACAGGAACAGAGGATTATATGATTTGGCAGGCGCTTCGGCTACGGCGAGGGAAGCAGCATGGGCGAAGCGGTTGCCTACTCCGATGACAAAAGTGTCAAAGGTATACTTCGGATTCATCATGCTCGTATAGCCCCACTCTTCCTGCTCCGTGACCTCAGGTTTAGGAATATGTACGGCAGGCGAGGCAATCGCAGCCGAATCCTGGGCTTCTTCCTCAATAATAAACTGCACCTCAACATCCCGGCCCAAGCATTCGTACACGGCCGAGCTGATCATTTTAGCATAACGTGTTTCCAGCCATTCCCGGGCAAAATTGTTAGGAGCACAAATAATTAACAAAGAATCCGTAAATACAGTAGCTGTGGTGGATTTCAACCAGGTATCGAAACTGGGTTTGCTTAATTTGGTCTGGATTACAGAAAGTACTTGCTGCCATAGCTGATTGACATGGCTTTCCACAAACGGTCACTCCTTTAAAAAATGTGGCGATAGCCATACGTAGTCTTGTCGAAACAGGGAAATTCTTGTCAGTTATCCACAAAATTCAGGGGATACAGCATTGAGAGGATTGAATAAGTTGAAATTGTTCACAATATTATCCACAGCTTGTGAATAAATCTATATGTAAAAGTGACATATCCACAACCGAAAGCAATAATAATATAACAAAAAGAGGGTTGTCTTTCAATGGCTGAGGAAGATTATCCACATTTTTCTCCCGATGTGTATAGATTCCGTGAACAATGCTGAATTTTGTTTACAGGGTGTGAATAATTTCGACATGCTTCTTGATATTCCGATTTATTATGCACAGGCGGGTATGGGGATAGCTGCTGGAGGGTGTGAATTCAATTTGCCGGCTGCCAAGACGTTACTGTTGACTTTCAATGTGTGAAGTGATTTAATGATTAGAGGTATTTTTAGGGATGTTATCCTCGGGGAGGTGCTATATAATGAAACCGACATTTCAACCTAACACTAGAAAGCGTAAAAAGGTTCACGGTTTCCGTAAGCGCATGAGCTCAAAGAATGGCCGCAAGGTAATTCAGGCTCGGCGTCTAAAAGGCAGAAAAGTTCTAACTGCTTAAAGTCTTGAGACCACTTGCGAGTGGTCTTTTTTCATATTGAGGAAGCAAGAGAAGGAAGTTGAAACTGTTGAAAAGTACCCTTGTGAACTAGATGAAAGGGTGTAGAGGCACGTTTTCTGCAAGCGTTAGTTGCAAGATAATGATAGCTGCAAAGCAAAAAGTTGATCGAAGTGAAACTGTGAATTGATCGGAAAAGGGTTTAATTGAAGCAAATTTGTAAATCCTTAAGTAATAGGCAGCCGCATTTGACCCGGTACTGTAATGGGGATTGGTGAAATTTCAGTGTATAAACAAAATCGCTTAGCCAAAAGAGAAGATTTCAACAAGGTATATCGCATGGGGAGGTCATCGGCCAACCATCAATTTGTTTTATATTTCCGCAAAATCCCGGATTCCCCCCATTTAAGGGTTGGAGTATCGGTTAGCAAAAAAGTGGGCAACGCTGTCGTTCGCAACCGGATCCGGAGGCTGGTAAAAGAAATTATTCGTCTTCATCTGGAGCGGATTGAAGGTAAAGGCGATCTTATTTTTATAGCCCGCAAGCCAGCGGCCGGAATGGATTATGAGCAAATTCGCAAAAGTCTGCTTCATTTATTGAAGAAAGCCGGTCTGCTTAAAAAACGGTAACGCATTCTTGTATTTATTTGTGATAGAAGATGTGATATATTGAAGCTTATAAGTGAATGAGCATATAGGCCCAAGTATGCCTTTTTTACGTTGAATCCAGCAAGAGATTCGCAGTTCGGGAGATCGCTTTTGTATGATTTCAGCATTTTGCATAATTCCTATTTTTAGGCAGGACAAGCTGTGTTAGTGTTTTGATATTATCGTGTTCACCGGGGCTTTATGCAAATGCTGATTTATATAAACAACAGGTCCTTACACCGTATTTTATAGAGGACTAATGGCCACAAAGCGAGAGCATCAATACCTTATACCTTAATATATATGAATGATATATGAAGGCTGAAGGCAATTGTTCTACAGTGCTGCGCCAATGCTACCGAAGGTGCCGGGATTTGCTAAATGTAATAGTTTTGTACTTACAAAACTTCGGGAGGAAGTAATCTTGAGTCGTCGCTTTTATAAGTTAGTTCCACTGGGTCTACTGATGTTGATGTTATCTGCCTGTTCGCCAGCTGAGCTAAGACCGATTGATCCGAACAATGGAATATGGGATAGATATTTTGTTTATCCGCTCTCTTCCTTTATGGATTGGCTGGCTGAGATTATGTGGGACGAGTATGGATTGTCCATTCTGGTTGTTACGATTATTATTCGGTTTTTGATTTTACCTCTTACCTTAAAGCAGCATCGAAGCTCCAAACAGATGCAGGCCATCCAGCCTGAGCTGTTGAAAATCAAGGAAAAATATAAAGACAATGTGCAAAAGCAGCAGGAAGAGACGATGAAGCTTTTCCAAAAGAACAACGTCAACCCGCTAGCCGGATGCTTCCCTTTGCTGGTGCAAATGCCTATTCTGATTGCTTTGTATAATGCCATTATGAGAAACAGTGACATTGCGACGCACTCGTTCTTATGGATGGAGCTTGGGCAGCCGGATCCATTTTATATTTTGCCTGTATTGGCTGCTCTTACTACTTATTTGCAGCAAAAGGTTATGGCTGTTCAGATGAATCCTCAGATGCGTGTGCTAATGGTTATTTTCCCCATACTGATTTTCGTTATGGCGATGAATTTCCCGGCGGCACTACCTTTATATTGGGTGTACAGTAATGTCTTTACCATTATTCAATCTTATATAATATACCGACCATCTAAAAAATAGGGGTGGGGAATTCTAATGAAGAAGATTGTGGTTTCAGGTAAGACGGTTGATGAAGCCGTTCAACAAGGACTAAAGCAGTGGGAAGTTACAGAGGATCGCGTTAAGGTTATGGTGCTCGAAGAGCCATCCAAAGGTTGGTTCGGATTAATAGGAACTAAGCCGGCAAAAGTGGAGTTGGAATTGATACCGGATCCGATAGAGGAGGCGGTTCAGTTCTTGAAAGAAATTTTCCAGACGATGGAGCTTCGGATGGAAGTGGAAATTATCCCTGGAAAAGACGCGACAACCTTCAACTTTCATGGAGAAGAGCTGGGTATTTTAATTGGACGCAGAGGACAAACCTTGGACGCGCTGCAATATTTAACAAATATTGTTGCAAACCGATATTCTTCCACTCATATTAAAATAGTGCTTGATGCCGAAGATTTTCGGAACCGCAGAAAGAAAACATTAGAAGACCTGTCCATGAGGCTGGCCTCAAGAGTGATAAGGACGAAGAAAGAAGTCGTATTAGAGCCTATGTCTTCACTAGAAAGAAAAATTATCCACTCCAGGCTGCAGGATCATCCTTCTGTGAAAACATACAGCAAGGGAGATGAACCAAGCCGCAGGGTCGTGATCGCATTAAAATAGACACACTGCAATGACTTCAGTTAATTTGAAGCTCATTGCTTTTTTCTTGTATAGCCATGTCCAAATAAAAGGAAGGCAGGTGTTGAAACATGAACATGGATACGATCGCAGCAATATCTACACCTTTAGGCGAGGGCGGCATTTCGGTTATCCGCGTTAGCGGACCGGACGCCATAGCAGGAGTAGATAAAATATTCCGCAGCAAAAGTCGGCTTCCCGAGGCTCAAACGCATACTGTTCATTACGGGCATATTGTGAATCCGCAAAGTCAGGAAAAGATCGATGAAGTGCTGGTCACTTTAATGCGGGCCCCCCGATCGTTTACAACAGAGGACGTGGTGGAGATCGGCTGCCACGGGGGGATGCTGTCGGTCAAGCATGTACTTGAGCTTCTCCTGGAACAGGGATTGCGTTTGGCCGAGCCGGGTGAATTCACTAAACGGGCATTTCTGAATGGAAGAATTGATCTCTCCCAGGCGGAGGCCGTCATTGACATTATCCGTTCCAAATCGGATCGCGCTCATAAAATGGCTTTAAAGCAAGCGGAAGGTTCACTGTCTAAGAAAATTCGTGAAATCCGTCATCATTTGGTTGAGCTGATGGCTCATATTGAGGTCAATATCGACTATCCCGAGCATGATGTTGAGGAGATGACCAGCCGCTTTATTCAAGAAAAATGTGAGAAAGCTACGGCCGAAATCGAAAAGCTTTTAAGGACCGCAGAGCAAGGTAAGGTCATTAGAGAGGGAATTGTTACCGCTATTGTCGGGCGGCCCAATGTCGGGAAATCTTCCTTGCTTAACGCTCTGGCTCAGGATAATAAAGCAATCGTAACGGATATTCCGGGAACAACTAGAGACGTTATTGAGGAATATGTTACGATGAATGGGATTCCACTCAAACTTCTGGATACTGCGGGCATCCGCGAGACCTCAGACCTGGTCGAGCAGATCGGAGTAGAGAAATCCAGAAACGTTCTCAGTGATGCGGATTTGATTCTGCTGGTTCTGAATGCTAATGAGCCGCTGCATGAAGATGAGATGGAGCTGATTACTCAGTTTTCTGATCGGCAGATGCTCGTTTTGATTAATAAGACGGATCTACCAAGAAAGCTTGACTACACACCATTGCTTGAGTATATTGAAGCGGATCAATTGATTGAAATGTCGGTGCAAAACAATCAGGGATTGGATGATCTGGAAAGGGGAATCTCCTCCATCTTTTTCAGCGGGCAGCTGGAGGCGGATGATTCGGCTTATGTCAGCAATGTGCGGCATATTCATTTGCTGAAGCTGGCTAAAGCTTCTTTGGCGGAAGCGATGCAAGCAGCCGAGAGCTTTGTGCCCATCGATATGATTCAAATTGATGTACGCCAGGCCTGGGAGCATTTAGGGGAATTGGTAGGGGATACGATCGGGGAGTCGCTGATCGATCAGATTTTCTCCCAATTTTGCCTAGGTAAATAGGGTCAGCCAAACAATAACAGTTTCCTTCTGCCAGCAACCAATGTACAATAGATAAGATGGGCTGCAACCGATGGTTTTTCATATACTTCGGGCGGCCCAAGGCTCTGATTTGATGCAGACGACTTGATGTACTGGTCGTGCTGTTGGATATAGATGCTTTATTTTAACAGCTTGAGCAATTGTAAGACCACTATTATATAAGTAAGGAGGTATTGACAATGGGTTACCAAGCAGGAGAGTTTGATATTATTGTGATCGGAGCCGGGCATGCCGGCTGCGAAGCAGCCTTGGCATCCGCACGGATGGGCTGCAAAACGCTGCTCCTCACGATTAATTTGGATATGGTTGCTTTTATGCCATGCAATCCATCTATTGGAGGACCGGCTAAAGGCCATGTCGTCCGTGAAATTGATGCTTTGGGCGGCGAAATGGGACGGAATATTGACAAAACTTACATTCAAATGCGCATGCTGAATACCGGTAAAGGCCCGGCGGTACACGCTTTGCGAGCGCAGGCGGATAAATTTTTGTACCAACAAACGATGAAGGAAACGATCGAGAAGCAAGAAAATCTCAGTCTCCGTCAAGGTCTGGTAGAAGAACTAATTGTTGAAGACGGAGTATGTAAAGGAGTCATTACAAAAAGCGGGGCAGTCTATTATGCCAAAGCTGTTGTCTTGACAACCGGGACATATTTGCGGGGGAAAGTGATAATGGGCGAGCTGATGTACGAAAGCGGCCCTAACAATCAACAGCCTTCCATTAAGCTGTCCGAGAATTTGCGCAGCTTGGGATTGGAGCTAGTCCGGTTCAAAACAGGTACACCACCTCGGGTTAACAAAGAGACGATTGATTTCGACAAGATGGAAATTCAGCCGGGTGATGATAATCCTAAAACATTTTCTTTTGATTTTAAAGCACCTCCGCAAGAGCAGCTGCCTTGCTGGCTGACGTATACGTCTGCTAATACTCATGAAATTATTAACAGCAACCTTCACCGTGCTCCTATGTTTTCAGGAGCGATTGAAGGGACGGGACCGCGCTATTGCCCATCGATTGAAGACAAGATTGTCCGTTTCAGCGACAAGCCTAAGCATCAATTGTTTTTGGAGCCGGAAGGGCGGAACACCTCGGAATATTATGTCCAAGGACTTTCAACCAGTATGCCGGAAGATGTCCAATTGAGCATGCTTCGTTCCGTTCCGGGACTGGAAAAAGTCGAAATGATGAGAACCGGTTACGCGATCGAATATGATGCTGTAGTTCCTACGCAGCTCTGGCCTACACTGGAGACCAAGCTTATTGATTCTTTGTTTACCGCGGGTCAAATTAATGGAACATCCGGCTATGAAGAAGCTGCCGGTCAAGGTATTATGGCAGGTATTAATGCAGCTCGCAAAGTTAAAGGAGAAGAACCGGTAGTTCTCAGCCGTTCAGATGGTTATATTGGTGTATTGATAGATGATTTGGTGACAAAAGGCACTAACGAGCCTTACCGATTGTTAACCTCGAGAGCAGAATATCGGCTGCTGCTGCGTCACGACAATGCTGATTTGAGACTAACCCCGATAGGGTACCAAATCGGACTGATTGACGAGGAACGTTACCAACGTTTTGTAAACAAGCAAGAAAAAGTCCGAAATGAAATAGAACGATTGAAGCAAACTAAGGTTAGACCAGAGCCGCATATTCAGCAATTACTGAAAGAAGCCGGAACCGTCGAGCTTAACAATTCTGTCGATCTGTATTCACTGCTTCGCCGACCTGAGCTGGCCTACAAGTTTGTTGATCAGATTGCCCCGTCTGAGGTGGACTTGACTGACGAAGAGAAGGAACAGGTGGAAATCCAGATTAAATATTCCGGCTATATTGAGAAGCAATTGCTGCAAGTGGAAAAGCTGAAAAAGATGGAAGCAAAAAAAATTCCGGAAGATATTGTATACGAGGATATTCACGGTTTGGCTACAGAAGCGAAACAGAAGCTTGCTCAAATTCGTCCGTTATCGATCGGCCAAGCGTCGCGGATTTCCGGCGTTACACCGGCGGACTTGTCAATTCTTCTGGTTTACCTGGAGCAATATAACAAGGTCGTGGCAGCGAGGTATTCATGAACAAAGAGATAGCTGTACAATTCAATGAATGGCTTTCGGAAAGAAAAATAAAATTAAATGATGTCCAGCTCAATCAGTTTGCGATTTATTATCGCGAATTGGTGGAATGGAATGAAAAAATGAATCTGACAGCCATCACAGAGAGGGAGCAGGTATACGTTAAGCATTTTTATGATTCCCTGTCCCTCTCTTTTTTTATCGATCTGGATCACGTGAAGACGATGGCGGATATTGGTTCCGGAGCAGGATTTCCCGGCATTCCTTTGCTAATCCTGTATCCTCATCTTCAGCTGACAATTATTGATTCCTTAAAAAAACGGATAGGCTTTTTACAGCATTTAAGTGAACAGTTAGGTGTCAAGCTGCAAACTATTCATGGCCGTGCGGAAGATTTGGGAAGAGATTCTGTGCATCGCGATCAATATGACCTGGTTACAGCTAGAGCTGTAGCGCGGCTAAATGTGTTAAATGAGTTTTGCCTTCCATTTGTTAAACCAGCAGGAAGGTTTGCGGCAATGAAAGGCTCAAGCGCCCAGGAAGAGTTAGAGGAAGCTAACTTTAGCATGAAAGAGCTGCGTGCAAGGCTGATCGACATCCATCGACTGGAGCTGCCTGGGGATCAAGCAGAACGGCATATTATTGTATTAGAAAAAACAGCGAACACTCCGGCTAAATATCCACGTTCACCCGGAATCCCTCTTAAAAAACCTTTGGGTTAGCTAATTGAAAGGAAGGTTCGCTTTTTGTTCCACGTGAAACAGTAAATTCACAATCCTGCAGGCAGGAAATTTCCGCTTTGTGGAGAATTTATTTATGGAGCGGACATTTACTTGTGAAAGAGTTAGGTGGGTATAGACAGATATGAAAGAACATATATCTAAGCTCTTCGGTTTCTCTGAAAAAGCTGCGGCGGACGAAGTTAAACAAATACCCGTTCAAGAGATAATTCCGAGTCCTTATCAGCCAAGGACCATTTTTGATGAAGAAAGAATCGGTGAGCTCCTGCAAACCATTAAGACGCATGGGGTAATCCAGCCTATTGTCGTTCGTATTCGTAACGGCGGGTATGAAATCATAGCGGGGGAACGTCGTTGGAGAGCCGTTAAAAAGCTGGGATTAGAGACAATCCCGGCCATTATAAGGGATTTTAATGATGCCCAGGCTGCTTCAATCGCATTAATCGAGAATCTGCAAAGAGAGGGTCTAACAGCAATAGAAGAGGCGGTCGCTTATCAGAAGTTAATGGAATTGCACCAATTAACTCAGGAAAGCTTGGCCCAAAGGCTTGGTAAAAGCCAATCAACGATTGCTAACAAAATACGTTTGCTTCAATTGCCGGAGCCTGTTAAGCAAGCCTTGATGGAACGAAAGCTTACGGAAAGACATGCGCGTGCTCTGCTTTCTTTGGATAATGAAGAATGGCAGTTGAAGGTTCTGGCTGAAATTATAGAGAAAGAACTAAACGTTAAGCAAACCGAGGCCCGAATCCATTTCTACAAAGAGGTAGTCGGTAAACCAAAGAAAAAAAATCGGATATCCTTCTCTAAAGATGTTAGACTGGCCCTCAATACGATTCGGCAATCCGTTGATATGATTACCAATTCGGGAATGAATATAAAAACAGATGAAAAGGATTTCGATGACCATTACGAAATCACTATATCGATTCCAAAGAAATAAAACGTGAGTTTCGGGTAAACTGCGGCAAATGGCCGCTTTTTTTGTCTGAACTCGGCAATACCAGGGACAGCTAACGGACACAAAATGTTTTCTGGGGGCGAAAATTGATATTGAGGTGAAACAATGTCTAAGATCATTGCAATAACCAATCAAAAAGGAGGGGTCGGCAAAACAACCACTTCTGTTAATTTGGGTGCGTCATTAGCTTCTCTAGGCAAGAGAGTACTGCTAGTTGACATAGATCCTCAAGGGAATACGACAAGCGGAATCGGAGTGAACAAGGCGGATGTTGTTCATTGCATTTATGACATTATTATCAATGATGTTCATCCCAAAGACGCGATTTTAGATACAAATCTGCCGAATTTAAAAATCATTCCGGCTACGATCCAGCTTGCCGGCGCAGAAATCGAACTCGTTCCAACCATCTCTCGGGAAGTCAGGGTAAAAAAATCATTACAGTTAGTTAGTCACATGTTTGACTACATCCTGATAGATTGTCCGCCTTCACTCGGTATTTTAACCATTAATTCACTTACGGCTGCAGATTCTGTTATCATTCCTATTCAATGTGAATATTATGCTTTGGAAGGATTAAGCCAGCTTTTAAATACGGTTAGGCTTGTTCAGAAGCATTTAAATACAACCCTGCAAATTGAGGGTGTCTTGCTGACGATGTTTGATGCCAGAACTAATCTGGGAATTCAAGTGATCGAAGAAGTGAAAAAATATTTCCAACAAAAAGTGTACCGGACGATTATTCCCAGAAATGTAAGATTGAGTGAAGCTCCCAGTCATGGGCAATCAATCATTACCTATGACCCCAAATCTAAAGGGGCGGAAGTGTACATGGAACTTGCGAAGGAAGTGATCGAATTTGAATAAACGTTTGGGACGAGGCCTGGATGCTTTAATCCCGGCATTAGATATAGCTGATGACGAGAAAGTTATTGAAATTCCTTTGACCCAATTGAGGGCAAACCCATATCAGCCGAGGAAAACGTTTGAGGAATCGGCGATTCAAGAGCTGGCTTCCTCGATTAGGGAACATGGTGTGATTCAGCCAATCATTGTACGCAATGTGCTGAAAGGTTATGAGATCATTGCGGGCGAGAGAAGATTTCGCGCCTCTCAGGAAGCAGGGAAAACTACGATTCCTGCAGTTGTCAAAGATTTTACCGATCAGCAGGTAATGGAGATTGCGCTAATTGAAAATGTCCAAAGAGAGGATTTGAATGCGATTGAATTAGCTCAGGCGTATCAATCACTTGCCGATCAATTCTCTTTGACGCAAGAAGAGCTCTCCATGAAAGTGGGAAAAAGCCGATCTCATGTAGCAAATTTTCTGCGACTTCTGCAGCTGCCGGAAGAAATAAAAAAATATGTTTCACGTGGAACATTGTCGATGGGGCACGCTCGAGCTATTGTTGGTTTAAAGAATGACCAGGCTAAAAAGGAAATTGCGGAGATGACCATTAGAGAACAATGGAGTGTCCGTGAATTGGAAGAAGCGATCCAAAGACACGAAGAAAAGTCGAAAAAAACAGTGAAAGCAAAACCGAACAAAAAACGCGATCCTTACATTTCGGAAATCGAGGAAAACCTAAGGGATGTTTATAAAACTACTGTCAAAATAAAACACTCCAACAATAAAGGGAAAATCGAGTTGATGTATTATTCAAAAGAGGATTTGGAGCGGTTGTTGGACATGTTGAGCGGGAAAATTTCGTAGCTAGTGATTTAATAACATGTGATTGGGCGGATTCTATCTTGAGAATGCCTAATCACATGTTTTTTTGTTGGTGAAAATATTTCAGTTATGGCGGCAGCGTAGTGTTCGTTTCAAAATAAAACTATTCATGGTTTGAGTGTTCGGGCAACAGAAGGAAGAAGGGGTTTTTCGGACTCGCTTAGTCAATCTAATTCGTTTGAATAATCCGGGTATACCGGGGGGAGCTTTAGTCGGAATGGTTCGTTTATTTATCTGAATTTTACTGCATATTAATGAGGTGAACTTCAAATGGCATAGGGAAAAAATAGAAAGTAAAAATGTAGAGGGAAGGACGCGGTCTGACTGGATAATAGAGCCGTGCTGTGCTAACATTTCTATGTAAGTGAGAATGGATTGCCTAAGCATTATAAGCTGTGTTGGCTGTTGATTGGATTGTATTACACAATTCTGTTTCACCATATGTGAAGTCAAGGTAGATAGAGATAAAATTTGCTATGGACTATTGTTTTGTTGGTTATGTTGATTGCAAGCTCAACTAAGGTTTGTTCATAATGCGAATATAAATGCTTAGAGCGGAGGTTCTACTGTGACAATCTATTATTTTGACCATGCAGCTTCATCCTGGCCCAAGCCTCCGGAAGTGATTAAGGCTATGGCTGATTGCGTTGAGCTTTATGGAGCCAACCCCGGGAGGGGAGGCCATCGAATGGCTGTGCAGGCAAGTAAAATTTTGTTTGCGGCGCGGGCAAATCTGGCGAAGCTGTTTAATATAAAAAACGCTAATGATATAAGTTTTGCGCTAAATACTACTGCAGCCTTGAACCAGGCTATCAGCGGTTTTGTGCAGCCTAATGATCATGTCATCAGCACCTCGATTGAACATAACTCTGTACGGCGGCCATTGGAGTACTTGAAGAGAACGAAGCAGGTTGAGGTTACTTTCTTGCAAACGAACGAGAAAGGGGAGCTGGACCTGGACGATATCGTACAAGCTATTCGCCCAAACACGTCTTTATTAATTTGCAGTCACGGCTCCAATTTGCTTGGTTCTATTATGCCAATCGCGGACATAGCAGAGATATGCCGAAAGCATGGGGTTAAAGTGCTTGTGGATGCCGCCCAAACGGCAGGGACTTATCCTATTGATGTGCAAGCCATGGGGATCGATATGCTGGCTTTTCCGGGTCATAAAGGTCTGTTAGGCCCGCAAGGAACAGGAGGTCTCTATCTTGCTCCAGATCTTGTATTAGAACCTCACCTGCATGGTGGGACAGGAAGTCAATCGGAATCGATTGAACAGCCTACGGTCAGACCTGACCGTTATGAAGCCGGGACTCCCAATACCCCTGGAATTGCCGGGCTGAACGAGGGAGTCAAACTAATAATGCAAACGGGCGTGGCGAATATTCACCACAAGGAATGGCAGTTGTCTCAGCAGCTTCTGGAGGGGCTTCAGCAGATTCCCGGGGTTAAATGCTTTGGTCCTGAGCTTGGGGAGCCGCGCAGCGGGATCGTTTCATTTTTGATTGAAGGGGTGGAGGCTTCCGAGGCGGCCTTCATTCTAGATCAGTCCTTTCAAATTGCGGTAAGGGCTGGCTATCATTGCACGCCACTTGGTCATGAAACAGCTGGGACGACAGACAGCGGTGCTGTGCGGTCAAGTGTCGGATTTTATACGAGCAAAGAGGATGTCGACTATTTTCTATCGGCCATCAGAGAGATTAGCAAACATTATGTCTCAAAATGAAAAAAGGAATAATAAAAGGAGAGCTGCCTGTGCCAATACCGGGTAAGTGCCCTGCAAATTGGAGATGGGCAGACAATGGTTGTCCGTTGCTCTAGCAAGAAAATAGCAGAGAGTTGTTTTATGAGCAAGAATGACGTCTTAGATAAACTAGAGAGAAAAGGGATGGAGCAATGGAAATGATATTGGGAGTGGACCTGGAACTGTGGGCCACGGTTGTTACGGTGACTTTGGGCCTATTGCTCTTAATCATTCTGTGGATGTGGATCAGGTTAAGCCGTATGAAAAAGAGGTATTATCAATTCATAGGAAAAGGGAAGGATAGCCTGGAAAGTATCATTCTAGAAATGAAGGAGAAGCTGGAAAGAGCGGAAGTGCAGCAAAAAGAACTCATCGCCCACCTCCTCAAAGTCGAGCAGGAAGCGGGGAAACTTAAAGGTCATGTGGAAATGGTCCGGTACAATCCATTTCCCGGGCAAGGCAGTGATATGAGTTTTTCAATTGCCTTTCTGGATAATGAACGGAATGGGCTCGTCTTAACCGGTCTGACCAGCAGGCAGGAAACGTATGTATATGCCAAGCCCATTCATCAAGGTGAATCTCCTTATGCTTTGTCTGAAGAAGAGCAGAAAGTGATGGATTTAGTCATGGAGAAGAAGGATAAGCAGACGTAGCCGATAAGCGTTCTGTATAGGGCAAAGAGAGCAGGATTGAGTGGGAAATTACATCAGCCATAGCGGAGACGAGATACAATCGCGTATTTTGTAAAACGAAATATTCCATGAACCCGCCAACATTAACAACTCCGGTAATGTGGATGTCTCCAACTTGCGGAAGATCTTTGTTTACTCCGGCCCCGGGCTTTAAGGGACCATCGCCAATTTTAATAGAGCCGACGCTGGAAAGCTGGCCCAAGCATGCATCAATACCGACGATAAAAGGATTGTTATATTTATTGTTGATATGAGCTAGAGTATCGGCTAAATTCAATGCATGGACCGGCTCTGCGAGTGTTCCGTATACGGGGAAGTCAGAGATATTATAGCTTGCCAGTTTGGAACCAACGAGCGGGCCGAGAGCGTCCCCTGTGGAACGATCTGTTCCAATGCAGACAAAAACAAGAGGTTGCGACACCGGAATTTTCTGAAAATAAGAAGAGAGTCTTGCTGATAATGTGGAAGAACAGTCTTGATCATTATATGAAATCATTAGAGATTCAACCGAAGGAGTCTTGTCCTTTTTGAATGAAAAGTTCATGTTCTACCTCCATAACCGATAGTGTGCTAAGATTCTTTTGCTTGAGCATTGTGCATAAACCTCAGCGAATGGTTTAAGACTGTTATAGATTAAACCGGGTTTTTATTGTTTATATTTTGTTAACGCTTATGGATGAATTCGAATTATGCGAAATGCTCACTTAAAAAACCCTTAGCTCAGTATACGGTCGGTAAAAATTATTTATACATGGACCGTGAGAAAATGCTTGTCGTAATCCGAAATATTGTATAATCCAGGCGCGAAGTGATGAATTCGAATTATGAAGATGCTCAATCACTAAAGATTCTCTGATAAAGGGTGTGACCTCTGTTTACATGGAGCAGAATTTAGTAATTGCCTTTGATTCGACCCAACAGGCGCTTAGAGCGGAAATGCTGTTGGAATATGCGGATATTGAAATCGACATTCGTCCGACTCCAAAACAAATAACGGCAGGGTGTGCGTTATCTATCGAATTTTCCCAAGTCGAACTTGAGCGGGTGCAGCAAATTATTAAGGAAGAGCAAGTGGAAATCCGCGGTATTTTCGAGTTCATTAATGGCGATTATGTAGCGGTTCATTAGCCGGGGGAAGGGAAGGGTTGTGGCTGCTCATGCGAAGCTGCTTAAAGAGTTGGGTGTATGATAATTATAATTTGCAAGAGAGCTGGAGAGAGGCCTATGATGCTGCCCTAGATTGGTTGAAGAGTCCGGATACATGGTTGAGCTTTGCCTCAGGGCTCATTCAGATCATCCTGATATTAATTCTTGGGCGCATAGTTAAAAAGATTGTGGGCCGGGTGGTTGAACGCCTAATTCGCGAACGGTCAAAAAACTCTTATCGCTTCAATCCAAGAAGAATTCGCACAATGGGACGATTAATTGGGAATTCGTTAACGTATTCGATTAATTTTATTTTAATTATGATGATTCTCAATCAGCTTGGTATTAATCTGCTTCCGCTGCTTGCAGGAGCTGGAGTAGTCGGTCTAGCTATTGGCTTTGGAGCGCAAAGTTTGGTGAAGGATGTTATTACCGGGTTCTTTATTATTTTTGAGGATCAATTTGCCGTTGGGGATACGGTACAGATCGGCGCTCATAAAGGAACGGTGGAGGAAATTGGACTCCGGGTAACGCGCATTGTAAGCTGGACAGGTGAAGTCCATATCATTCCAAACGGTTTGATTGCGCAGGTAACGAATTACTCCATAAACAACACCATAGCTACTGTAGATATCAATTTGCCTTACCAATCCAATGTCGATCGGGCGATGGCTATATTGGATCAAGCTTTAAGTCATTTCAAAGAAAGAACAGCTAATGTAATGGGGAGGCCGCAAATTTTAGGCATGCAGTCGATGAGTCAATCCGAGGTTTCCTTGCGGATAGCTGTGGAGTGCCGGCCGGATACCCATATAGAGGTACAGCGCCTGCTGCTGGCGGAAGTGAAAAAAATCTTAGATGATCACCGGTTAGAAATTGAGGCCTAATAAAAGAGATTCGCCCGAAGGTAAAGCTGTTGGCTGAATTATGGGAGAT
>NZ_HE610965.1:33019-37668 GCF_000285515.1 Paenibacillus senegalensis JC66 | reverse complement strand
ATTGAGGGAGGAGAATTCAATATGGAACGAAAGCAATATGAGCTTGGGGACATTGTTCAAATGAAAAAGCCGCACCCATGTGGAACAAATGAAATGGAAATTATTAGAATGGGGATGGATATCCGGATTCGCTGCACGGGATGTAAGCATAGTGTGCTCGTTCCACGGGCGAAGTTCGAGAGCAAGCTGAAGAAAGTGCTTCGTTCGGCGGCATCTTCTGCGTCCGAGCCATCTGAAGAATCCCATTGATTTTTTGATATCTGATGTGGTACAATACTCTTTGTCCAAATGGAAAGGTACCCAAGAGGTCCAAGGGGGCTGACTCGAAATCAGCTAGGCGGGTAACTCCCGTGCGTGGGTTCGAATCCCACCCTTTCCGCCATAATTTCTAAAGCTCGTTGATATCGATTGTTTGTACAAATAGGGCATAGATAGATGATGATGCGGATTATGGGCACAGGATATTGTACGCTAACAATAATACATACTTTAATTAGAATGGCCTTCTGCGTCCTTATATGCAGAAGGCTTTTTCATGGGGATTAATGAAAGCTGCTTATGGCTCGTCTTGGATTAGCTTGCTTGGTTGCGATTGTCTGAAGTGATCCAGCGGTCAACAAAATAACCCATCAATGCCCAAGAGGCAATTGTTAATCCATAAGCGATGAATAAGCTTATGTTTTCCAAATCGGTTGCCATTGTTAAAAACCACAGGGGAACACTAAGCGACAGCAGAATCATGTTTTTAGGATCATATCCAAAAAAATGAATGAAACAGATAGCTACGGCGATTAAAGTAAACAACCAAGTTATTTTTCTTCTCATCGGCGTATTCCTTAATGCGGCTTACGGTGCCACTTGCGATTGTGATTAGTTGTTTCCGGGAAACGCTCCCCTTTTTTTAAGGTAACGCTCTTTGGATTGTTGATCCCCATGTGAAAATCATTTTCTCCAATTTCGATATATTGTCCAGCATTAGGGGCGCGGTCTCCCGGGTTAAACTCGGTGCGTTCTCCCATGCCTGTTCACCTCCATTTAAGGATAGTATAGTCGATCGCCTTGTAAACCATGTAAGTCAGATAAAGCCAAATTCAGGGATTCTCTCGAAAGGCTCGGTTTTCAAGCTGCATCATAGGCTTTCGCTTGTATTTAGAGAGCCAATTTGGTATAGTATTATGGTGCGAGTTTGAATAAGTTTATCTCGCTCCTTGCTCCGAAAGGGTCTGCCTGAGGAGCCGTTAAGTCCAAAAGGAGGTGAATCGATATGCGCAAATATGAAGTGATGTACATTCTTAAAAGCGAATTGGAACAGGATGCTGTTCAGTCCGCGATCGAGAAATTCGAAGGCATCATTAATAATGGTGGGGAAATCACGAAAAGTGAGATAATGGGAAAACGCCGTCTTGCGTATGAGATCGATGATTACCGTGATGGAATTTACGTATTGGTAAATTTCAATGCAACTTCTGAGGTTGTAGCGGAACTAGATCGGGTAATGAAGATTTCCGATGAAATCATTCGTTATCTTATCGTTAAAGACGCAGCATAATTCACTAGAGTGAATCAACAAAGCATCGGAATGTAGGGGAGGGAAAAGGTTTGTTGAACCGTGTCATTCTAATCGGCAGATTAACCAGAGATCCTGAGCTGCGTTATACACCAACGGGTGTGGCAGTTACCCAATTTACACTGGCAGTGGATCGGCCTTTTACTAATCAGCAGAACGAACGTGAAGCGGATTTCATTAATATTGTCACATGGCGCCAATTGGCGGAGACGTGTGCCAACTATTTGCGCAAAGGACGTCTGACTGCAGTGGAGGGGCGGATCCAGGTGCGCAACTATGAGAATAACGAAGGGCGTAAAGTCTACGTTACAGAAGTAGTTGCCGATAATGTTAGATTCCTGGAGTCTGCTAATCGTGAGCCGGCAAGTGGCGGCGGAATGCGGGAAGAAGCTCCCCAGAGCCGTTACGGGAACCAACGGAGTCAGCAGCAAGATCCTTTCTCCGATGACGGGAAACCGATCGATATTTCCGACGATGACTTACCATTTTAATGAGAAAGGACTGAAACAGATCACATGACCACTAGAAGAGAAAACAGCGGCGAAGAGCGTTCTGAGCGCAGATTTTCCAGAGGCCGTGGGCGGAACAAACGTCGTAAAGTATGTTACTTTACTGCCAATAAAATCACTCACATCGACTACAAGGATATCGAAACATTGAAGAAGTTTATCAGCGAACGCGGTAAAATTCTTCCTCGCCGTGTAACGGGCACATCCGCGAAATATCAGCGCATGCTGACTATCGCGATCAAACGCGCTCGTCAAATAGCTTTGCTTCCTTACACAACGGAATAGTCTGAATGAGTGGAATGGCTCCGAGAAGATCGGGGCCATTTTTCGTTACTTCTTTCGCTGCCTCTGATAAAGCTATGTCATCATGGATGACTCACCAAACAAGCACCTCCATTCACATACCCTCATCCTATATATTTCAAAATACAACTTTTTTTGAACCAATTTTGAAAAACCAAATAAACCCAGTTCTACATTTTTTAGAAAAGGAACTCGTTTTATCCATTTTGTTTATAGTAACTCGTCCAACCCAATGAAATCCCTTAAAACTCCTTGGTTTTCCCCGCTTTTTGGAAACTTTGAGAACACTTCTGGAAGTTCAAAAGATTCCCTGGCACTACTCCATATTATTAATTTTTCCTATACAAACCTAGTAATTTTTAAATGAAAAAATTGTAGAAATAGCTCGTTAGTACTGTTGTTTTATTTAAACATGTGTATTATACTTCTGTTTAAAACAAATGTATTATACATATGTTTAAATTTTTGGTAGCATGGAATTCTTTCATTTTTATCTATCATTTTTAGAGGAGGGGATGATTTATATCATCACCAAAAGGAAAATAAAGCGGATTTTTGAGAGGTTTCCTAGCTGGACAAAAGAGGACATTAGCTGCTTGATATTCGAGCTAATCGAAAGAAGGAAAATTCTGAAGGATAGCTTAGAGAAGGTTAATGCGAGTCAAGTAAGAGACCGGGAGCAGTTGAGCCAGCAAATCGAAATGATTGATGAGGCTCTGGAAAGATTGTACACAGGCAAATACAGCAGTCCGCTCCAGTATGAGCTTTTAAAAACGTTATTTTTCTATTACTTGAAGGAAGATAGAAGGAAAGACAATGTTGGGAGGGCCAAATTCAAATCCGTAGGAGTTGAATTGATAGACGATCGGCAGCTAAGAGAGACAAAAGAGGAAGATGGTCTAATAAATAATTTTTGAGACGGAGGAGATTGATTTGAAGGGAAGACGTAAGTCGTTCGACTATAAGAAAAGCATGCATACCCGAAACAAGAGAAGGCTGCAGCAGACGAAAAAAATCATTGCCAGCACGGTGGTTGCTACTGCGTTAACATTCAGCGCACCGCATTTTGCCCAAATCGGGAAGCTTAGTCCGATTATTGCTGTGGAGGCAGCCTCTTTGGCAGACGTGAGTCTTCTTGCAGATGTTGCCATAAATGCGAATTTGAGCAATGTGGATGGAGAGGGTCCTTACAGGCTAGCGCTTTCCCTCACTGGTACTGGATTGGCGGAGGCCGAATTAGCTAACCCGGAAAGATTGTTTGTCTTTTATGCGCCGAAGATTAAAGACAAATGGTCTGTTGAGGGAGATGCCACAGTGCGTGTGGAAATCCTTCCGGTTACGATGGATAAATTGCCGGCGTTGGGAGGTACTATCAGCAGTGTAACTGATCTATTAACAGGAACTGTTAGTGAAGTATTAAGCGTTGTTGATAGGTTGCAAAGTAGTATTATTCCAAATAGTTTATTGACTATAAATGGAATATCGGAATTAGAACAAGCTCTTAGCGCTTTGAACAATATTGATACGGCATTAGCAGATTTGCTTGCTTATGAAGATGAAGTCGAAGTTGTGGTTGGTAATGATGGTTCTTTAGTAGTTAATTTCACAGATGGTCTCGGAAATCATTTAGAAACCGCTGTTAAAGATGTGGTAATCCAACTTTTACAAGATACAGTTGATGCATTAAATGCCGTAGAAATTAGAATTTTGCCTGGTGCAGAAAACATACCAGGTGTGGGCCTTATTATTGAGGGTCTGAATAATGCAGTTAATGAGGTACTTAGTACTGTTACAAATACCGCAAATGAAATTGTTGGAGTCACCGATAGTATAGCAGATGGAACAATTGATCTTGCTAATGATTTGGCTGGAGTCCACGTTATCGGCAATACCCAGGTATCGCTGAATACGCTTGTTGAGAAGCCTGTAGGAGTAGCTGGTGAAGTAAACGTCTACGGCGCTGGCATTAACACTTCGGTCGTTGATGTTGACTTGCTATCTTCTATGGAAGATTCGGATACGATTTTGTTTGATGACGATGATACAGACGCCGATGCAGATGCTGACGCCGATGCAGATGCTGACGCCGATGCAGATGCTGACGCCGATGCAGATGCTGACGCCGATGCAGATGCTGACGCCGACGCTGACGCTGATGCCGACGCTGATGCTGACGCCGACGCTGATGCCGACGCTGATGCGGATGCCGACGCTGATGCTGACGCTGACGCTGATGCGGATGCTGACGCTGATGCCGACGCTGATGCGGA
>NZ_HE610965.1:0-32539 GCF_000285515.1 Paenibacillus senegalensis JC66 | reverse complement strand
ATGCCGACGCTGATGCGGATGCAGATGCCGATGCGGACGCTGACGCTGATGCGGATGCTGACGCGGATGCGGATGCTGACGCTGATGCTGACGCTGATGCGGATGCTGACGCGGATGCGGATGCAGATGCTGACGCTGATGCGGATGCCGACGCCGATGCGGATGCTGACGCCGATGCGGACGCCGACGCTGATGCGGATGCGGATGCTGACGCGGATGCGGATGCTGACGCTGACGCTGATGCGGATGCTGACGCTGACGCGGATGCGGATGCCGACGCTGATGCGGATGCTGACGCTGATGCGGATGCCGACGCTGATGCGGATGCAGATGCCGATGCGGACGCTGACGCTGATGCGGATGCTGACGCTGATGCGGATGCTGACGCTGATGCGGATGCTGACGCGGATGCGGATGCGGATGCAGATGCTGACGCTGATGCGGATGCCGACGCCGATGCAGATGCCGATGCTGACGCTGATGCTGACGCTGACGCTGACGCTGATGCGGATGCCGACGCTGATGCAGATGCGGACGCTGATGCGGATGCGGATGCTGACGCCGATGCGGATGCCGACGCTGATGCTGATGCTGATGCGGATGCCGACTCAGATTCTGACTCGGATAATGACAACGACAATGATAACGATGGCGACAACGATAACAACTCAGGAGGGCCATCCCCAGGCCCAGGAACGGGACCATCTCCAGGAACGGGATCGGGACCTTCGACGGATACAGGATCGGGATCGACTCCGGATACAGGAACGGGATCAACTCCGGATACAGGATCAGGATCGACTCCGAATACAGGAACGGGATCAACTCCGGAAACGGGATCAGGAAATGGTGATGGCGGTACCGGTCAAACGGATAGCGGACAAGATAACATTGGCCAAGGAAACACTGGTCAAGGCGGTACGAACGTTGGAGAATCGCCAAACGATGGTGCAGGTGCTCCTCTAGAAGCCGGTCCGATTCTTGTCAATACAGGCGCTCCTAGTACAGACACCACCGGTGCAGGAACTGAAGGAACCAAGCTTCCAAATACATCGACAAGCGTGTTCAACCTGGGCTTGACTGGTATCCTGGCTATGCTTGCTGGATGGTTCACTAGAAAAAGACGCGACTCTAAATAATAATAGGTAACAAACAGCTGAAATTCCTCACAATGGTGGAGAGAGTTCCGTTGATGTCGGGATGACCTTCACTAATTGTGGGGAATTTTCTACCACAAGGCATAACGATCATTCACATTTAGATGGAGTAAGTCACATTAAGCATAAAGAGAGAAGAAGCCCGAGGAGCGAGGTGAACGGCTTTGAAAGAAATCAGCCCAATGGAACAATTTCAAAAGAAAGCCTTACTGCTTAAACAAAAATTATTTCAGCATATCGATGAGACCAGAGAGCCGATGCAGCAGTTTTTTGGCAAACATGAAAAATTCATTATTTTTATTTCGGTTAGCAATGGAGAGGAACGTGCACGTGTTTTTTGCGGAGTGGGCAACTCCCCCGAAAGCAGTTGGCTGAATGCGATCAACTTGTGCAAGAAATTTCTGAAGCGGCAGCCGGACTACTCGGCATGGGTCAAAGTCGACTTGGTGAATGAGATCGAAACGCTGCCCTTTGAGAAGTTTATTGAACATTCCACGTCTACAAGAAGAAACTATTTGCGCCAAGGAATTTCTTTCGACGGCACCTTTAATCTCGCTTTTTTTGGAGCAGGAGATCAATGCGAATGTGTTTATCCAAAGAAATGAGAATGAGCCGCATGACAGGCTGCATATCCACAATATCAATCACTATTTGAAAACCTGCAGGGGGTACAAATATCCCGTATCCTTCGATTCCCTAAGAGAAGTACACTTATTCTCCACCATCAGCTATTTTTATGACCATGAATGTCATGGCCTGCATAGCGGACCCTTGCATAACGGGCGGCGTTGTACGGAGATGAACAGGGAGCTGGCCCTGCAGCTGATCAGTCAGTCCTCCGACTATTTATCACGTCAAGTAGAGCCGAGCGGCAAATTCATTTACGGGTATTTCCCTTGCTTTGACAGACCTATTCGCTGGTACAACATGTTGAGGCATGCGAGTACGATTTTTTCCATGATCGAAGCTTACGAAATAACTAAAAAAGATGATCTTGCTGCCAGCATTACAAAAGCGATTGAGTATTTGCTGCGAGATGGCGTGAAATTTGTCGATGGCCGAGATGCTAATCCACCCATGGCCTATGTCGTTGACCAGGAAAACGAAATCAAGCTCGGTGCCAATGCGGCTGCTATACTGGCATTAACCAAATACAGCAGCGTATTCGCCACCTCGCGTTATGCAGATGTGATGACGGCACTCGCCAACGGCATCGCGGCTATGCAGGACGGCGAGAGCGGGGGATTTGTACATGTGCTTAATTACCCGGATTTGAGCATCAAGGAGAAATTCCGAATCGTTTATTATGACGGAGAGGCGGCTTTTGCCTTGATGAGATTGTATGCGATTGATCAAAATCCTAAGTGGCTGCAGACAGTCGAGAAGGCGTTTTCTTATTTTATACGCGAGAACTACTGGAAGCATCATGATCACTGGCTAAGCTATTGTACTAATGAGCTGACCCAGTATAAACCGCTTCGTGAATACTTCCAATTCGGATTAAACAACGTGAAGGCTAAGCTTGATTTTATTTTGAACCGTGATACCACTTATCCTACATTTTTGGAACTGCTGATGGCCTCCTATAAGATGGTTAACAAAATCCGCGCAGTCGGAATGGAGGAGCTGCTCGCGGACTTCGATTTTGCCAAGCTGAGAGAAGCGATAGAGCGAAGAGCTGCCCATCAGCTGAACGGCTTTTTCTTCCCGGAAGTGGCAATGTATTTCAAATCCCCGGCTAAAATTTTAGGAGCCTTCTATATCCGGCACCATGCTTTTCGCTGCAGAATAGATGATATCGAGCACAATCTATCCGGTTACTACAACTATTACAATGAGTTTCTGGCCGGCAGCGAAAGGGAGGAGCTGTTGGTAGCGGAGAGGGAGATAGGATGAGGAACAAGGCAGGTTTACTTCTGTTTTTGGCAGGATGCTTGTTTGTAGCTATAAGCATTTATCAATATGTCGATCAGCAGATTCAAAGGAAACATGCTTTGCAAGAGGCGGATAAGCTCCTCGGCTATATTTCGGAAGGTGCTGATGCTTCCTTGGCCCTGGCCGGGGTTGTGGAAACACCGCCAGAGGAAGAGGCCGCTATGACAAGGGAGCAATTTAACCCGCAGGAAAATGATGTAATCGGCATTCTGCGTATCCCCAAACTGGATAAAACGCTTCCCATTCTGGAAGGCACGGATGAGGAAACGTTGGATAGAGGAGTAGGCCATTTTGCAACGACCGCATTTCCTACGGATAATGAGCAGATATTGTTGTCGGGACACCGCGACACAGTATTTACCCAATTTGACAAATTGGCGGTAGGGGATTCTTTTATTGTGGAAATGCCATATGGATCATTTGAATATGTGATCAAAGAAACCGAAATTGTAGATGAGGACGATACGTCTGTTATTCGTCCGATGGGTGAGGAAGTGCTGACCGTAACAACTTGCTATCCCTTCCGGTTTATCGGCAACGCGCCTCAGCGATATGTCATTTATGCTTATCCGATCACCCCGGACGAGAAACAGGAAGCGACTGCGATGCTCCCGCAAGAAGCGGGAGCATTTCCATAACAATGGCTTTTATGCTCAGAAAAAAATGTCAGAATTTATTCAGATGAGTCTGGTATTCTTCACTTTCCTGTGTTGAATGGCTTCATGAACACGGCAACAATGCTCTGAGGTGATTTGGTTGAACTACTTACATGCCTACAATATTCCTCTAGTCCTTCTTTCCCTCATCATTTCCATTCTAGCCTCTTATTCCACATTAAATATTGTTCAGAAAGTTTTCTATTATCGGGGACGATCCCAGACAATATGGATTCTCCTCGGCTCTCATACTATGGGCCTAGGTATTTGGGCTATGCATTTTGTCGGGATGCTGGCGTTTCACCTCTCTTTTCATGTAGCTTACGACCTGCTGCTGCTTACGGTTTCCATGGTGCTTCCGATCCTGGCAGCCTTTGTCGCATTAAAATTAGTAGCCCGGACAAGCGTTTCCCGGTTCAAATATGTATTCGGCAGTCTGTTTATGGGTTTAGCTATTGCCGGCATGCATTACGTGGGAATGGCGGCGATGATCATTCCGGGACGTATTTCCTATGATCCTTTTTTGTTTGCGATGTCGCTAATTATTGCGGTGACGGTGTCTTTTACAGCTCTGCGCATGGCTTTTCATTACCGGAAAGATGGGCAAAATACCCTTCTCCGCAATCGGATCGCGGCCAGCTGTTTATTTGGTTTGGCCATAGCGGGCATGCATTACACCGGCATGTTTGCGGCGCGCATTTCGATAGAGGAAGATGAATTCCATACGTTACATATGATGCATACTATGAGCCCAAGCTCGGGCTTTAGCCAATATCAGCTCGCTTTTCTCATAGGCGTGGTAACATTGCTAATTCTTGTTATTATCTCCTTTGGACAGCTGATAGAACGAAAGCTTGCGGTTAGATTGGCTAAAATCAACGAGACGAGGTACCGGTTCATTTTTGAACATAATCCGGATATGGTTTGTTCTTTGGATTTGAACGGTCAATTGCTGCGAATAAATCCTGCTGCGGAAACGATAACCGGGTATTCGGTTCACGAACTGCTGGGCAAGCAGGTGCTTGAATTAATCGACCATCCGGAACGGCTAAAAGCCATTCGGAATTTTAAAAAGGTGCTGCGGGGCGAGTCGCTGACCTTTCAGCTATCGATACGTGATAAAAAGGGAGAAAAGCTGTTTCTACATACTTCTATAGTGCCTTTAATCATGAATGGGGTCATTATTGACATCTATTCGATATCCAAAAACATAACGACACTTATGAAAACAAAAAAAAATTGCGGCAAGCCACCCAAGCTAAAAGCGAGTTTCTGGCCAACATGAGCCATGAAATCCGGACTCCCGTAAATGCGGTTGTAGGGCTCTCCCATTTGCTGCTGAAGACTGAACTCAATAAGGATCAGAAGGAATATGTGCGCAGAATTCAATCGGCATCCTGCTCGCTAGTTAATATCATCAACGATACGCTGGATTTCTCGAAGATGGAAGCCGGCAAGCTGCAGCTGGAATCAGTCGTATTTCAGGTTGATCGCGTGCTGGAGGATGTAGCCGACCTGGTTACTCTTGAAGCCCAGCACAAAGGACTCGACCTCTACTTTATGGCGGACTGGAGGATCCCCGGTGAATTGATTGGAGACCCCTTACGCCTGGGGCAAATTATTACAAATCTGACGACTAATGCGATTAAATTCACAGAAAAAGGAGAGATCATTGTAAGCACCCGTCTGGTTGCGATCCATGAGTCCTCCGTCATCTTGCAGTTTTCGGTCAAGGATAGCGGGATTGGCTTAACAGAGGAGCAGAGGACAGAAATTTTCCAGGCTTTTGCTCAAGCAGACCGCTCAACGACACGTAAATATGGAGGGACTGGGTTAGGCTTGACCATCAGCCAGCGATTGGTTGCGATGATGGACGGCGACCTTATAGTGAACAGCACATTGGGTGAAGGCAGCGAGTTTGCGTTCACCGCTACATTCGGTATTCAGAGCGGCAGTGAAGCCGAGCCTTTAAAGCTTAAGGATCATTATCATGTTCTCGTATATGAGCAAAGCCCAACGTCCCGGAAAATGATCGAACAAGCACTGCCACCCGATTCCTTTCGGCTAACATTTGCTGATGACGGACAGGCGGTTATTAATTTTTTGGAACAGAAACAAGGAAAAAATGGGAAATCGAGCTACGACTTCATTTTGTTGGATTGGAATACAGACAAAAGTAACAGTTTCCAGTTATTCAAATACTTGACTTATAGTTCTATAGCAACTGGTATTCCCTTTATGGTCATGGTAGACTTTTTTCAAATAAAGACTGCTGCGTTGCGTGAATTGCTGCAGGCAAACGCAGTGCTAACTAAACCTCTGCAGGCGTCCAGATTGGTTTCGGCACTTCTCAGGGTTTTACAGCCGGACGGGCCTAACCCGTTGCCGGACTCTTTACTTCACCGGGAACTCCATCCCGCTGCAGATATAGATGAAGAGCGGTACTCACGGATTTTGATTGTAGAAGATAACGAACTTAGCCGTTTGGTCTATCAGGAGCTGTTCGATTCTCATTTTGAACAGGTGGTGCTGGCAGAAGATGGGAATACAGCGGTGGAAGCCGTCCGGACGAGCCCGGTCCCGTTTGATGTTATCTTGATGGATGTGGAAATGGCGGATCTGGATGGTTATGAAGCGGCAAGGTTGATTCGCAAGTATGATCAAGAGGTGCCGATAATCGCCCATACGGCGCATATTAATGTACCTGAAGAACAGAAACGGGAAGCGGGAATGAACGGATTTCTAGCTAAGCCGACCGCCCCCGAACAGTTGATAGCAGCCGTGAAGAGATGGGCAGCAGCTGCAAAGCAGGGCAAGAATTCAGAGCAGGCTTTCACAAGAGAGAGTCTATCAACGAAGTCTTCCAGTTCGGTTTCGCCCCCCAAGGAAGCCTTGGTGAGAACGGATGTCTTATTACAGCGCCTGCACGGCAACCATACTCTCGTATGCAGGGTACTTAAAGTGTTTCTTAAGGAATACGCGGATTATATGACGAAAATTCGCCGCTGTATAGACCAGCATGATTATCCCGCTTTAAAGCGGCACATACACAATTTGAAGGGTGTTGCCGGTAACCTCTCCTTTGATAGTCTGTTCCATTTCTTGCAGGAGTTTGAGCAAGTTGTCAAACAGATGGAAGAAATGCAGCTGCATGCCAGGGTCAACGAATTGGCGGTTCTATTGGAATCCGTCCGGAATGAAGTGGCTGATTGGATCAAGAAGACGGATCCGGAGCAGCAGGAGACTTCAACGACCAAATAAGATAAAGGCAGGAAAGGGATTGGAACTTCATGGAGAAGCATACGATATTAATCATTGACGATACGCTAACTATTATCGAACTATTTCGTTCATTAATCGGAGAGGAATATCGTATTTTGTCAGCCACGAACGGTCCAGAAGGTATTGATATTGCCATAAAAACCAGGCCCGATCTGATCCTTTTGGACGTTATGATGCCTGTTATGGATGGCTTTGAGGTATGTAAGCAATTAAAAGAAAACGCCCTGACGCAGTCTATTCCGGTTATTATGATCACGGTGCTGGATCATCGGGAGGAAGAGAAAGCCGGGCTTGATGCGGGGGCTATTGACTACATAGCGAAACCTTTTCATCTGGAAAACGTTAGAGCTAAAATAAAAAATCATCTGCAGCTGCAAGAGCTTCTGCTTAAGAAGCAGGGATGAGGTCGTAATGAGATAATAATCAACAATGATTATCTTGTTTGCAATCCGGCAATTACGAAATCTATAGTTTGCTTGATCTCATCCTCCCACGCGGGTGGCTCACCACTAATCGGTTGGAGAAGAAAAGAATCATAGGCAGGGTAAACGAGAATAGACAGGATGAAGGTTGAAATCAGCTCCAGAGACTCGTATTGAAACAGATTCTTCTCCTTACCCGTAGCTAATATTTGGTTCAGATGCTCCAGGTAAGGCGACATGAGCTTGCGAATAAATTCCGAGCGAGGACTTTGCGAAGAAAGCTCATATCTTAGCAGCATATTAAACTGCGGGTCTTCGTTGCGTAAGTGCAGGAACGTTCGAATGAACCGCTCCAGTTCCTCTCTAGGATCGAGAATTTCCGCAGAGAGGTTGAATCCCGGATTCGCATCCTTGAACCATTGATCAAGCACGGCATAATACAGCTGTTCTTTAGAGCCGTAGTAGTATGAAACCATGGCGAGATTAGCTTCAGCCGCTTCGCAAATTTGTCGCACGGAGGTTTGATCATAACCATTGGCGGCAAAGCAGCTAATTGCCGCTTGTAAAATTCTATTTTTCGCTGCATCCTGTTTGTGACTCATGGTTCCTCCAGATAGACTTTTAACATGATTATAGAACTTGTTAGACCAGTGTGCAACAAGAAGGTGCTAGACCAATCCGGGCTGGGCGCTAGGTAAAAATAACCAGCTCCAGCTGCTTGTAAATTTGGGAAAATAACCAAACTCATCATACCGCGCGCCGGGGAGGCGCGCGGTTTTACGTTGTAAATTAAGGATGTAGGTCAACTATCGAAGGCATATGGTTCAACGCACAATATTAATATTATCGGTGAAGGAGACGTTTTTGTGAAGTGAATATTTAATTCTCGTCCATTTTGCGTTAATCCCAGCTGAGATTCCATTGTATCGCGATTAAAAAGACCGACTATACTAAGTAACGCTGAAGGTTTATCATACACAGAACCGCTTTCTCTCATCATTTGTATTCAGGGATACCGTCATATCTGGAACAGTTATGCTATAATGTAGGTTAAAGTGCCTATTGAAGGAGTTGTCATCTGCTTGAATCATCCGAAAAGCAGCTTGTGGTCGATTATCGGATGGGTAGGGATTTATGTTCTGCTCATGCTGTCCATCATTACACCGCTAAATATTGTTGCCATTCACTTGATATTGGTCCCGGTTTTAGTGCTGTTTATGAAATTGGAATGGAAATGGTTTATTCCCGCTTATTTGATCGCATTAGCTATCCTGTATGCATTGCTTGGCGATCTTGGGCTCATACTCGTCATGATTTCGCTTTTTTTCCTTCCTCCCGTCCTTGTTATGGGCTATGGCTATAAACAAAGGAAGCCCCCGCAATGGTCGATTATGGCGGGAACATTTACGATGATGGCGGTATTGATTGTATTTTTGATCATCGCCAGAATCATTGGGTACGATCTCGTGCAGGATCTGAAGGACGTTGTGCTCAGCAATATAGAAATGCTGCCGGCGGCTGTGCAGGAGCAGGTCAATACCGGGCAGATTGACCAATTGGTTTTCCTGCTGTCGCAGATGATCCCGTTCTTTATTGTAGCTTTCTCCGTGTATTATATTGTGATAACCCATTGGTTGAGCCGCAAGCTTGCGAATACACGCCAGGAGGTTATTCCCGCATTGCCTCCGGTCCGCAACTGGAGACTTCCCCGGGCTTTAGTCTGGTATTACATAATTTGCATATTGCTGGATTTGTTCGTTCCGAATGAGCCGGGAGCGTTCTTAACGATGGTCTTGCTTAATCTATTCCCATTGCTGACTTGGGCCTTTATCGTCCAGGCGGTATCTTTTGTTTCCTTTTATGTGCATCTGCGTAAGAAAAGCAAAGCCTTGCCTGTATTGTTGGTTATTGTAGTGATCTTCCTTCCGCCGACACAGTACATAGCGAGCCTTATCGGACTGTTTGATGTTATGTTTCCTTTGCGTCAAAGGATGTCTAACAACAACAAGGAATAAAGAGGAGCGAATAAGTGATGCCAAGTTTTTTATTAAAAAGATGGCACGGACGCCATATCATTGCGGCGCTCATTTTTATCGCCATCCTTATTATTGTCATAACGTTTCATAATTGGCTGCTTGGCGTTCTGGCTTTACTCCCGTTAGCGGGCCTCGTTTTTTTTATTTGGAAAGCGGAAAGAGCTTTTACCAAGGATTTATATGTGTATATCTCGACATTGTCCCATAGAGTCAAGAAAGCCGGCAATGAAGTTATTCATCAACTGCCGATCGGCATTATTCTTTATAATGAAGATCAAATCATTGAATGGCACAATCCTTTCATCTCTACGCTGCTTGATAAGGCCTCGATTATCGGGGAGCCTCTGCTTGAGGCATTGCCGTTTGACCAGGAATTGAAGGAAGGCGAGCATTCGATCCGTATCGGGGCATCCACCTATCAGCTGATCCATAAGCCGGAGGAAAAGCTGATATATTTGCAGGATGTGACGAATCAGACGGATTTGCAGAAGAAATATCAGGAAGAACGAATTGCTATCGGCCTCATTATGCTGGATAACATGGATGAAGCAACCCAGGGAATGGATGATCAGCATCGCAGCATTACACTGGCCAAAGTAACAGGAGAAATTAACGATTGGGCTCAGCGCAATCATTTGTTCTTAAGAAGAACGAACTCGGACCGTTTCCTCATTATGATGAATCAGCGGTCTTTACAGAAGCTGGAGCAGGACCGCTTCGACATCCTGGATGAGGTGCGGGATGTAAGCTCGGAGAACAAGGTGCCGTTTACTCTGAGCATCGGAGTGGCTGCAGGCAGCGACAACCTGATTGAGCTTGGTCACAATGCGCAGGCGAGCTTGGATATGGCGTTAGGCCGCGGCGGAGATCAGGTCGCGGTGAAGAACGGGCAAAAGCTCAGCTTTTACGGAGGCCGTACCAATGCGGTAGAGAAGCGCACAAGAGTAAGGGCGCGGGTTATTTCCCACGCGCTTCGCGATCTGATTAAAGATAGCGACAAGGTTATCATTATGGGGCACCGTACACCCGATATGGATTCCATAGGCGCAGCGATCGGAGTGCTGCGGGCCGTTCATTTGAGCAATAAACAAGGGTATATCGTACTGGAAGGCATTAATCCTTCAATTGAAAGGTTGATGGAGGTTTTGTACGATCATGAACGGATTGGTTCATGTTTTATTACCCCGGAAGAAGCGCTGGAGCTGACGAATTTGCGAACACTGGCAGTGGTTGTTGATACTCATCGTTCCTCGATGGTAGCAGAGCCTAAGCTGCTATCTCTCGCTCCGCGAATTGTGATCGTGGATCATCATCGCAGAGGAGAGGACTTCATAAGTGATGCGGTGCTTGTCTATATGGAACCGTACGCTTCATCGACATGTGAACTGGTAACCGAGCTGCTGCAATATTTTAATGAGCGGGTTACGATTGACAACGTGGAGGCTACGGCACTTCTTGCCGGGATAACCGTGGATACGAAGAGCTTCAGCTTGAGAACAGGAGCTAGGACATTTGAGGCGGCGTCATTTTTAAGAAGAAACGGGGCCGATTCGGCCTTGATTCAGAAGCTGCTTAAGGAAGACTTGGAAGCCTACATTAAAAAAGCGGAAATTGTCAAGCATGCGGAAATTATGTATGAGCATGTGGCCTTGGCGGTAGCCGATAAACACCGGCAATATTCCCAGTTGCTCATTGCTCAAGTAGCTGATACATTGGTTAATATGACCGATATTAAGGCGTCCTTTGTCATCTCAGAGCGTCCGGACGGTCTGATTGGGATCAGTGCCCGTTCCTTGGGCCAGGTGAATGTCCAGGTCATTATGGAGCGCCTGGGAGGCGGAGGGCATTTGACACATGCCGCTGTTCAATTAAATGGCACCCTGGAAGAAGCCACGGAGCAGCTGAAAAGGGTACTACAAGAAATTGATGCGGAAGAGGGGTTATTTGAATGAAAGTGATCTTTTTGAAAGACGTTAAAGGACAAGGCAAAAAAGGGGAAGTGAAGAACGTATCGGAAGGCTACGCCAACAACTTCTTGTTCAAGCAAGGGCTGGCGAAGCCGGCGACATCGTCGACGATCAAGGAACTTGATCAGCAGAAGCGTTCCGAACAGAAGCGCCAGGAGCAGGAGAAGGCGGAAGCCCAGGCTTTGGCCAAGCGCATCGACGAGCTGACCGTCACAATGAAAAGCAAAGCCGGTGAGGGAGGGCGCCTGTTCGGCTCCATCACTAGCAAGCAAATCGCGGAGGAGCTGGAGCGGCAGCATGGCATCTCTGTTGATAAGCGGAAAATGACACTTAACGATCCGATACGCAGCCTTGGGGTTACCAAGGTACCGATAAAAGTCCATCCGGGCATTACCGGAACATTAAAAGTGCAAGTAACGGAGGAGTAATTATGGAAGGGGAACTGCTCCTCGACCGAAATCCACCGCAAAGTCTGGAAGCTGAACGCGCGGTGCTTGGCGCTGTCCTGCTGGATAGCGATGCATTAGTTACCGCCATGGAAAGAATCGGTAGCGAGGACTTCTATGATCCTAATCATAAAGATATTTTCGAAGCGATGATCGAATTGGCGGAAGCCAACGACCCGGTTGATTTAATCACGCTGACGAATCGGCTGCAGGCCAAGCATCAGCTTGAGCAGGTTGGCGGCGTTACTTATTTGACCCAATTGGCGAACGCAGTGCCTACTGCAGCTAATGTGAACTATTATGCCCAAATCATAGAAGAGAAATCTTTAATGAGGCGGCTGATTAGGGCCGCTACCCAGATTGCCAGCACAGGCTATACGAGCTCGGAGGCTGTAGGAAGCTTGCTGAGCGAAGCAGAGCAGCGGATTATGGAAATCTCCCAGCAGCGTTCAAGCAGCGGATTTGTGTCCATCCGTGATGTGCTGATGGAAGTGTTTGACCGGGTTGAATTCCTCTATCAGCATAAAGGCGGGACAACGGGCATTGCTTCCGGCTTTCGTGACCTGGACAAAATGACGTCCGGCTTTCAGCGCTCTGATTTAATTATCGTAGCGGCTCGTCCTTCTGTGGGGAAAACGGCTTTCGCTCTTAATATCGCACAAAATGTAGGCGTCCGGGAGAAAGAAACGGTTGCGATCTTCAGCCTGGAGATGGGCGCTGCACAGCTTGTGCAGCGGATGATCTGCGCGGAGGCGAATGTCGATGCGAACCGGCTGCGGACGGGATTTCTGGAAAATGAAGATTGGGAAAAAATGACGATGGCCATCGGAACGATGGCCGAAGCCAACATATATATAGATGATTCTCCTGCGGTAACCGTAGCGGATATTCGTGCCAAGTGCCGCCGCCTGAAAAAAGAGAAGGGTCTTGGCATGATCCTGATCGATTATTTGCAGCTGATTCATGGGCGGGGCAAGGCAGGAGACAACCGGCAGCAGGAAGTGTCGGAAATCTCCCGTACGCTAAAGCAGATAGCGAGAGAACTGGATGTTCCGGTTATCGCGCTATCTCAGCTCAGCCGGGGAGTAGAGCAGAGGCAGGATAAACGGCCGATGATGTCCGACCTGCGGGAGTCCGGCTCGATTGAGCAGGACGCCGATATAGTCGCATTCTTGTATCGGGATGATTACTATAATCAGGAGACCGAGAAGAAGAACATTATTGAAATCATTATTGCCAAGCAGCGGAATGGTCCAGTGGGTACCGTGGAACTGGCATTTCTTAAAAACTTTAACAAGTTTGTAAGCCTCGACCGCAGCCACCAGGATGCAGCACCTCCGCCGCCTCCAGCGGCTGTCCCTTTCTAGCAAATAACGAATTAGAGGTAAGCTTGCCTTTCTCCTAACATTGGGGTGAGAGGCAAGCTTATTGCTGCGAGAGGCTGAATTGTTATTCAATCATGACAAATATCCGAACAATCACCCAAAAGTAACAATGAATGTTCGTTTTTGTTGACTTTCCTATAGTGGACTGCTACACTAAAAGTGCTGCGCCAAAAATTGAAGCGCATCATGATATTGAAGGTATGGATACACCTGTACCTAATGGAGGTTGTAAACAAATGTCAACCGTTGTTGTGGTAGGAACTCAATGGGGAGACGAGGGCAAAGGGAAAATCACGGATTTTCTGGCCGAGTCTGCTGACGTGGTAGCCCGTTATCAAGGCGGTAACAATGCCGGACATACGATTATTATCAATAATAAAAAGTATAAGCTGCACTTGATTCCATCAGGGATCTTTTATAATGACAAAATTTGCGTAATTGGAAACGGGATGGTGCTCAATCCCGAAGCCCTGATCCAAGAAATTAATTACATTCACGAGAACGGTTTCACAACAGACAATTTAAAAATTAGCGATCGCGCCCACCTGATTATGCCGTACCATATGCTGCTGGACGGGCTGGAGGAAGAACGCAAGGGACCTAACAAGATTGGGACGACCCGCAAAGGAATCGGACCCTGCTATATGGACAAAGCAGGCCGCAACGGAATCCGGATGGCTGATCTGATGGATGCCGAAGAATTTGAGCGCAAGCTCCGTCATATGGTAACAGAGAAAAACAGCCTGATCGAGCGTGTCTACAATGTAGAAGGAGTCGACGTAGAAGCGATTCTGAAGGAGTACCTCGGCTACGCCGAAATTCTGCGGCCTTATGTTACCGATACTTCGGTTGTTCTTAATGATGCGATAGATTTGAATAAGAAGGTATTGTTCGAAGGCGCCCAAGGTGTAATGCTGGATATTGACCAAGGGACCTATCCATTTGTCACATCTTCTAATCCTACAGCAGGCGGAGTTTGTATCGGCTCGGGAGTAGGACCTACTAAAGTAAACCAGGTCATCGGTGTAGCCAAGGCTTATACAACAAGGGTGGGAGATGGGCCCTTCCCTACGGAGCTGCATGATGAGATTGGAGACCAGATTCGTGAGACTGGCAATGAATACGGCACTACGACCGGGCGCCCTCGCCGGGTAGGCTGGTTTGATAGTGTTGTTGTGCGTCACGCGAGAAGAGTCAGCGGCTTAACCGGCCTGTCTCTTAACTCTCTGGATGTGCTCACCGGCCTGAAAACCGTGAAAATCTGTACTGCCTATAAGCTGAGCGGGGAATTAATAGAGCATTATCCTGCAAGCTTGAAAATGCTGGCTGAATGCGAAGCTGTGTACGAAGAGCTTCCAGGCTGGGATGAGGATATTACAACAGCCCGTTCGCTTCAGGATCTGCCGGATAACGCCAGACGCTATCTGGAGCGCGTGTCCGAATTGACCGGCATCCCGCTGGCGATTTTTTCCGTCGGCCGCAATCGGGAGCAGACTAATTTGATTAAGCCGATCTATAAGTAATATGAAGACCGGTTCTTTCGTATAGCGTGTGCCTGAACCAGGTACACGCTGGCGAAGGGTCGGTCTTCCGCTTTTTATGGCCCCGAACTTATCCTGCTAGATTAGATTCTTGTGGTTCCGTCAATAATGAAGGATAGATCTTAGAGACGGATACAGGAGGAGAGACTATGATCAAATTCATGACGGGGCTAAGTCGGGTGCTGCTTATTGCAGCTTTGGCGTCCGGGTTCACGCTCTATTTTACCTGGACGATTGTGAGTACTTATGTGGACAGACTGATTGAACAGTTCAATCTGCCTATAGAAGGGCAATTAGTCGGTTTTTCAGACCTGGTAGGGGCGGTTACTGAGGATTTGGAGCAATTAAGTAACCGCTCAGGAAGCGGGGGCGGTGACAGCCATACCACTCCAGGGGAAGGCAGCGAGCCTTCTTCGCCTCCTAAGGATGCTACGGCTGTATTCGGACAGGGCATCGAAGAACAAGATGCGGAAAAAGAGCTTGTTTATTCCTCCAACGATCTGGCGGAGAAAAAGGATCAGCTCAATCAACAAGACCGGCTTGAAATTTTTAATTTTTTGTCAGCACTGTCAGCGGAGGAGCTTAACGAAATTTCTGAGCTGATGGAGGGGGGCGTTACCGAAGAGGAGATGCTCACTATCCAGGAGATGGTCAAACAATCGATCAGCGCGGAAGACTTTCAGAAATTGATGGAAATCCTCGAAAAATATTGAATAAACGCCGAGCTTCCTGTAAGCGGTCCCGAAGAGACCGCTTACATTTTTTTTGGTTGCGGGTGCGGATAGGTTGAAAGTTTTCGTAGACCTGTGGTAAAGTGGTTAAGAAAGTTTTTTGCAATAGGTAATTAGTTATATTATGGAATTTTTTGAGCATTTTGCATAAACCGACTTCATCTGCAATTGGGGATCAAGCTATAGATTAAGAAAGCGTTTTTTGAGCAGCATCGTGTGATTAATGGCCGGCTGCTCTGATTACTTATGCAAATGCTGATTTGGAATTAATTAAGGCTTACGGGGAGAGTATGATGACAGTTTCCAACATGAGAGCATGGATCAGAAGAAGTCTGGCTCCGCTACATAAACTGACTTCCAAGATTCGTAGTGCAGGTTGGCTTGGCAAACGTGCTTCGAGCCCAGACAACGACAAACTATCCATTGCGGAACCTGCTGAAGAAGCAATATCCGTTCCCAGTTCAAATAATCATCATCCGCAACCTTCTAACGAGCCACTGCCGATTCCGGTCCAGCAGCCGCTAGGCTGGATGTCGCGAATTAGACAATATAAGACTACGATTGCCAAAGGTGTCGGAGCTTTTGGACTCGTCGCCGCTATTACGGTGGGCGGTAATTATTATGTCGAATCGAACACGCTCGATTTATATGATGTCTACGTATTGGATAAATGGATTGGTACGGTGAACGACCCGCAAATTGTGGAAGATTTCAAGATCGCGAAATACAAAGAGTTAGAAGCTAAATGGCAAAATGTCAATATGATATTGAATACCGATGAGGTTGTACTGAAGCAGGAACGAGCGTTTAAGAAGCCTTTTGACAATGAGGCGGCTTTGGCTGAGCTGGACCGCTACCTTGTACCGGAAGCGATGGGCGTTCAGCTGAAGGTCAATGGCGAGGAAGTCGCGATTGTTAAGGACAGGGAGACCGCTGAGTCTATCCTTGATGACATTATGAGCCAGTACACAGGAGAGTCTGCGGCTAAAGCCAGCAATCAGGTATCGATTCTGTCAGCGGAAGCTCAGACAGAGCAGGAAGAGGCGGTACTCGGGGTTTCCAAAATTCGAGAAGCCGAATTCATGCAGGAAATCGATTTTGTCAGCTTGACTGTGGATCCGGAGGAAGTAGCCGAACCTGAAGAGGTTAAGGAGCTCTTGGAAACCGGTGCGGTAACCCCGGTTACTCATACCGTAGTCCAGGGCGATTGTGTCGGCTGCATTGCCCACCAATATAAGATTCCGGTAGATGTTATCTATGAGAATAATCCTTGGATTGTCGACGACCGCATTAAGGAAGGCGATGAGCTTAACTTAACGGTTCTGGAGCCGAAGCTATCGGTAAAAACAGTTGAGGAACTGGTCGAGCAGCAGGAAATTCACTTCGAGACCGAGACGATAACCGATGATGAGATGAAGGTTGGCGAGACGGAAGTTATTCAGGCCGGGCAGAATGGACAGAAGCTGATTACGTTCCGATTGACGAAGATTAACGGCCAGCTGAGAGAAGAAGAAATTATATCCGAAGAAATTACAGTAGAACCTGTTAAAGCGATTATCAAAAAAGGCACCAAGGTCGTGGGAGAAGGCACAGGCAACTTCGCCTGGCCGGTGGAATCGGCTAACATATCAAGCGGCTACGGTATGCGCTGGGGCCGGCTGCACAAGGGAATCGATATTACCTCCAGCAAACGCGACATTCTTGCCGCTGACCACGGGAAAGTTAAAGAGGCAGGATACCGCTACGATTACGGCAATTATGTGATTATTGATCATCAAAACGGTTATGAAACATTATACGGCCATTTAAGCCAATTGGATACAGAAGCAGGAGCTATTGTCGAGCAGGGAGATAAAATCGGAGTGATGGGCAGTACCGGTGATTCCACTGGGGTGCACCTGCATTTTGAAATTATCAACAGCGGCAAAGTAGAAAATCCGATGAAATACTTAAATCGCTAGACCTGTTTAAATAGTTTGACCTACTTAAATCGTTAGACCTAATTAGAGCTAGAAGGATGGACACGAATAAGATTCGCTGTCCTTCCTTTTTTTGTTAGAATAGAAAATACAAAGTGCTGCCTTATACAGCCCTGAGCGGACTTTCCCTGGATTATGGCGGCCGGGAAGGCAGAGAGAGATCTTAGGGTGATTGACATATGGAAAGTGCCGGGAGCTGCGCGTGATGAGTATGTAAATAATTGCAGTAAGTTGTTCTGGCTTAAGTTGAAAAGGTTGAGGTGAACGCGATGCTGGGTAAAATACTGGTCGTAGATGATGAACAGCCGATTGCGGACATATTGAAGTTTAACCTGGAGAAGGAAGGCTATGAAGTGATGTGTGCCTATGATGGAGGCACGGCGGTTGATTTGGCTCTTAACGAGCATTGCGACCTCATCCTGCTGGATTTGATGCTGCCGGTGAAGGATGGTATGGACGTGTGCCGTGAAATACGCAGTCAGAAGAACACTCCTATCATAATGCTGACGGCTAAGGATACGGAGCTGGATAAAGTGCTTGGTCTGGAGATGGGGGCCGATGATTATGTGACAAAGCCATTCGGTACCCGTGAGCTGCTAGCGAGAGTCAAGGCACATTTGCGAAGACAGAAGAAATCGGCCGAGGAGAAGAACGAGGCCCCGGCCTCCGAGGGCTTGAGAATCGATAAGCTGCTGATCGACCAGGATTTGTATGTGGTCTATAAGGATGGCATAGCGCTGGACTTGACCCACCGCGAGTTCGAGCTGATTCACTATATGGCCAAGCATGCCGGCAAGGTGATGACGCGCGAGCATTTGCTGCAGGCCGTATGGGGCTATGACTACTATGGCGATGTGCGTACAGTCGATGTAACAATCCGCAGGCTGCGGGAAAAAATCGAGGATGAGCCCAGCAGTCCGGAATACATTACTACACGCAGAGGTCTCGGTTATGTCATGCGCAATCCTAAAGCAGGGGGCCTGTAAATGAAAGGACTGCGTTTCTTTCGAACAATTCAGATGAAGCTGATTGTCATTTATGTGCTGCTGATTTTATTCGCGATGCAGCTTATTGGCATTTACTTCATTAAAGCGATGGAAACGTCTTTTATGAATAACTTCTCCGAGTCGTTGAACAATCAGGCGCTGTATCTGGCCGATCTCGTCCGGCCGGTGCTGCTGGACAACCAGGAGGGGCGGATTGGACTGGAAGAAGGCAATCCGACGACGGATGCTTTGAACGAAACGGTGAATAACTGGTACAAGGTCAGCAATGTTGACATTCAAATAATCGATTCGACCGGGACGATTATCAGTGCATCCGAGCAGTATCCTAGATCGATTATCGGCCAGAAGAACACGCAGCAGGTGGTCAGCCGCGCGCTGCAAAACATTAAGGACAAGGATAACGAGCGAGTGCTGACCGATGTGGACGGCAAGCGCAAGAAAGTAATGGCAATGCCGGTAACCTCAGAAAACCGGGTCATTGGTGCCGTCTATATAGTGTCTTCGATGGAGGAGATATACAGCACAATTAATCGCGTCAACCGGATATTTCTCTCTGGTATCTTGATTGCACTGGCACTGACGGCTTTGTTAGGCGTCATATTGGCGCATACGATCACGAGTCCAATCAAAGAAATTACCAGACAGGTCACGTCGGTAGCCAAAGGAGACTTTGACCGCCAGGTTAAGGTGTGGGGCCACGATGAGATCGGTCAATTAAGCCAGGCCTTTAATGATATGACAGACCGCCTAAAAGAGGCGTTGTCGGTGAACGAGGAGGAGAAGGAGAAGCTCGCCTCCGTCTTGACCAACATGAGCGATGGTGTGATTGCTACGGATGATACCGACCGGGTCATCGTCATCAACCGCAGGGCTAGAGAAATGCTGCAGCTGCAGGACAAACCCGCTGACGGCAAATCGCTGTTCGAGCTTCTAGGCCTGCCCAAGCGTCTGGCTCTGCCAGAGTCCAGAACGGAGGAGATAAATAAGCTGATCGAGATCCGTCCGCCGGATGCGGAGGAGGGCCGTAAGGTCAGAGTAACCTTCACCCCGATCCATCGCCGGGAGGTAGGAACGACGGGAAGTATTGTCGTTCTGCAGGACGTTACCGAGCAGGAGGAAATCGAACAGTCCCGCCGGGAGTTTGTTGCGAATGTATCCCATGAGCTGAGGACACCGCTCACGACAATTAAGAGCTACCTTGAAGCGCTTGGTGACGGAGCGTTGGAGGATAAGCAGCTGGCCAAGCGCTTCGTCGGCGTTACCCGCAATGAAGCGGAGCGGATGATCCGCCTCGTGACCGATCTGCTGCATTTGTCGAGATTGGACTCCAAGCAGGCTATGCTCAATAAGGAGAAGGTCGAGGTATCGGAAATGCTGGACGAAGTGGCGGACCGCTTCTCCTTTCAGCTTCAGCAGCGGTCTATCGCCATCGAGATTAAGATCGGCGAAGGGACTTCACCCATTCAGCTGGACCGCGACAAAATCGATCAAGTATTGGACAACCTCGTCTCCAATTCAATTAAATATACGCCAGACGGCGGCAAAATTGGCATTACTGCGGAGAAAAACGAAGTGAGCCATTCTCTCGATATTACGGTAGAAGACAACGGAATTGGAATTCCGAAGAAAGACATCGATCGCATCTTTGAGCGGTTTTATCGGGTAGATAAAGCAAGATCCCGCAATATGGGAGGAACGGGGCTCGGCTTGTCCATTGCCCGGGAAATTATTAAAGCGCATGGCGGAAGCATTAGACTGGACTCCGAGTATAATCACGGAACGCAGGTAACCTTTTCACTGCCTTATCTGGAAGAAGGGGGCGAAGCGGTATGATGGAAACCTTCAAGTCGATAGCGCTGGTTGTACTCGTAGCGGCCAGTCTGGTGCAAAGCTATCTGCTGGCTTTTAGCTCGCCTAATTACGATCCGATGAGTCAAATCGAATATGTAGAAACCGGATGGGACGGGCCACAGCTGGCCATGGGGGAATTAATGGCTCCCGATCAGATGGTAATTCATTTTGGCAATGAGCGGCATACTGTCCTCGCTATAGGTCACCAATTCTACAATATGATTTATTATGATTTTGTGACCAAACGTTCTTTTGACCAGCTGCGGCGAGTCAATCTATCTTCTTCCGATTTAAATTGGGTAGAGATTCGCAATCAGCGGCCCGGAATTGAGCTGAGGTTTCAGGAAGCGGTGCCGCTGGGTCTGCTCACTAATACGATACAAATTAGGGATGATACTGTACCGGAGGATGAATACATTTCGCGTATATGGCTGTTTCTTGATCCGAATGGGGAAGATGTCCAGGCTTACTTCTTCCCAGGCACCTCCGGAATGGTATGGCATGCAGGCAGTACGGATATAACGGTAAGAGAGCTGGAAAACCGCATTCGGTTGGGCACGCATCTTCCTTCTTACTCTACGGAGAACGGCCAGCTGTATTTGCCGGATGTTGATCTGGAGCTTCCTGCTGCTGAAATCTCCTATTCCATGATTAATCAGGAGCAGATCAAACGCAGCCTATTCCCGGATCCGGGGATGGTCCGCTATTTATTTGAACGGGACGGGGCACAAATCTATACTGACGGCAAAAGGGGACTGCAGATGGAAGAGCAGCGGCATTGGTTCGTTTATTCGGACCCGGTGTCCTCGCCGCAGTCCGAGACACAGCCGGAGGTAATCGAAAATTTGCAAAATGCGGTCAAATTTGTTAACCGTCATGGCGGGTGGAACGGCGATTATTTGCTTAGTCAGGTATCTCCCCGCTATTCTACCGGGCAGCAAACCATTATATTCCGTCAATACTGGGGGCAATATCCGATTTTGACGAATGAACAAGGAGTACCTTCCTTCGGCCATATTCGCGTGTCCATGGAACGGGGCATTGTCTCCGGGTTTGAGCGTTCGCTGCTCAATCTGGACCTGGATTCTGCAGAGAAGACAATGGCTGTCTTGACGGGAGGGGAAGCCCTTCAGGAGAGAGTAAAGCAAAGCGGCTTCAGCCCGGTATCGGTAGTTCCGGCTTATGAGGCGGAGATACACGAAGAAGCGATTCAACTGGTTCCCCGGTGGGCGATGAAGCTGTCTGACGGCTCCTACCGATTTTTGCCATAGCTGCCCAGCATTATAAGGCAAGAGGCGCACCGTGAAATCGCAAGTTTTTTACTGCCACAAATGCTTTGCAGACTATCACGATGCAGCCATTGCTTTCTATCTGGGTTAAGCCGGCTGTACATGAAAATATACTTTCAGCTTTCATACATGAGGCCGCCAAATATAAAAAGAGGCTGGATTGTAAAGGGGGGGGCATATGGACTGGGGTAAGGCCAAGACGGTGTTGATTCTATCATTTCTGTTCTTGAATGTGCTGCTCGGTTACCAGTTATGGTCTACCGGCTGGGGGAAATCGGAAACGAATACTACCTATGTCATTCAAGAAACGAATGAGCTGTTAGCGAGTAAAAACATACAGCTCAATGTCGAAGAAGTGCCAAGTGATTCTCCGCTGCTGAAAAGCTTTACCGTACGTTACGATGAACCCTCTATGAATGCAAGCAAGCAGCGGCTGAACACACCGATTCCCATGGGCAATCCTTTTAACAAAAACTTCAGCAGGGATCTGATGGCGCAAACTCCGGTTCGTCATGCTGACCGTTACGAGATCGATTTGATCCGCAGCGGCAACGGGGTCTATGTTTTTAATCAAATGGTCGATCGCATTCCTCTGTTCGACTCGAATCTGAAACTTTACGAGGAAAACGATCAAATAGTAGCTTACAAACAGACCTATGTTGAAGTACAATCAGGGGGAGAGCAGCAGGAGCAGCGGGTGATTTCGGCTTATACCGCTATTCGGCGGCTGGCGGAGAACTATTTGGCGGAAGGCTCTGTCATTATTGATGTGAAGTTGGGGTATCACGGGACCAGCTTTGAATCGGAGACGCAGTACATGCTGCCTTTTTGGAGAATTATGCTATCCGACGGCAGCCCCTATTACGTACAGGCGTATAATGGGGAAGTGGATGAGCCCCGGGAGCCTTTGCAGCTGCCGAAGGATAATTTGGACGGATGACCGAGAGGTGACTGTCGTATTTGAATAAGTTCAACAGTTAGAAATAGCGCTGAAGATGAATGTTCTAAAATGAGAGAGCGGGAAGTAAACTAAAGGAGTTTAATTTATGGGATTACGATTTACCGTGTTGGCGAGCGGCTCTACAGGCAATGCCACAGTGGTCAGTAACGGGGAAAAAAACTTGTTAATCGATGCCGGATTAAGTGCTAAGAAGGTGGAACAGCTGCTGGCTGAGCGCGGACTAAGCGGTCATGATCTCGATGCCGTTCTAGTTACGCATGAGCACTCTGATCATATTAAAGGCCTGGGAACGCTGGCCCGCAAGTATGATTTGCCGATTTATGCCAACGAAGGCACCTGGGAGGCGCTGCAGAAGCATCTTGGAACGATTGCCGAGCATAATGTAAAGGTCATGGAGACGGGAGACATGATAGAATTTGGCAGCATTCAAGTAGAGTCTTATGCAATATCCCATGATGCGGCGGAGCCTGTAGGCTACTGCTTCTATGAGCAGGGGCAAAAGCTTGGCGTTGCCACTGATCTTGGCTACATGAGCAGTAAAGTTAGGGACCAGCTGCTGGATTCCGATGTGCTAGTATTGGAATCAAACCATGATGTTGAGATGCTGAGGTATGGAAAATATCCTTGGAATATTAAGAGAAGGATTTTGAGCGATAAAGGCCATTTGTCGAATGAAGCGGCCGGAGAAGCTTTGTGTGAGGTGATGGGCGGAGGTACGAAAAGAGTCTATCTTGCCCATCTTAGCCAGAATCATAACATGATGGATTTAGCGAGAATGACGGTTCAATCGGTTCTCGACCAGAACGGCATTCCTGAAGAAGACAGCCGGCTTCAGCTTAAAGACACGTTCTTTGACCGGCCTACCGAGTGGGACTACCTGGACCGGGAATAACTTGATCCAGCTGTTTGGCTTTGGCCTCCACCTCTTCCCGGGTGATAACTCCCTTGTCGATAAGAAGCTCTATGACGGCGCTTATAGCTAGAGTGTTCTTATAGTGTTCCAGCTTGAGATCGGCTAGCTTGCCGATTATGTCCACTTCTTGCAGATGAAAGTTCATTAGCCTGTTTCCCCCTTTTCCTCGGAATGGCTTGGCCCTGATAATTACTGATTCATACTCTGAATTCCCGGATTCGGTACTTTGATCATACGGATCAAGTGAAACTTTTTGGCTGTATCTGCTTGAGATCACCTGTTTTCTGGATTCCATTCAGTAGTATAATGAGATAGAGAGTTATTCTTAGTGTAGTCTGGAAGCAGGAAAAACATTCCTCTTAATTCCGTTTTTCTCCTTGGAAGCGGGATTAGCAGGACTCTCAAGCTGGGATTCAAGCACCAATGCAGCAGAATCCTATTATCGCTGATGAAGATGAACTCTTCTTTTAGCGGCAGCTGAGCTGATATACTAGAGCTATCGTTTCCATATCTGGTTGGGAAGCTAGCGGATTTAAATAAATCTATTATGAAGTATAATATCGTGACGGAAGAGAGGGAACCCGATGGGCATGTTCAGAGATGATTTTTATTCGACTAAAGTATCACGCAATGCCTACAGCGGCTCGGGATATGCAGGGATTATGCGTCACAAGCTGCTTCTTTTACTGGGCTTGGCTGCCTTAACGGGTTCTCTGCTTACGTTTATTGTGTTGACCTATGTGCTGGACGATGGAGATATGGGGGACCTGCAAAGAAGTCTTGTGCACAGCGAGCTGGAACGGGTAATGGCTGTAGATAAGGTAGGGCCGGCTGTGGTCAGTATTGTGAGCTCGCTGGAAGGGCAGGATGGTAATACGTCGCGCAGTGTTGGCGTCGGCTCCGGTGTCGTATATGACAAAAAAGGCAAACAGGCGTGGGTTGTGACGAATTATCATGTGCTGGAGGAAGGGGACGCTTTCGACGTCATTCTATCCAATGGAACGAAGAAGAAGGCCGAGCTGGTCGGCTCTGACCGCTTGGCCGATCTGGCTGTGCTGGTTATCGATTCGGAAGGAATCGACACAGTTGTCGAATTCGGAGATTCAGATAGCTTGAAGGCTGGACAGACGGCGATTGCGATAGGCAATCCGCTGGGAGTTGAACTGTCCCAAACGGTGACAGCGGGAATTATAAGCCGGCCGATTCGCAGCATTCCCGTATTTCCCGGTCCGGATGGAGAATACGAGTGGGAGCTGAACATGATCCAGACGGATGCAGCGATCAATTTCGGGAACAGCGGCGGGGCACTGGTCAATCTGGAAGGCAAGGTCGTCGGCATTAACAGCATGAAGGTGTCGGAGACCGGCGTGGAAGGGCTTGGTTTTGCCATTCCGATTAATGAAGTCAAGCCGATTATAGAAGAGTTGAGAAAGAAGGGGAGAATTTCCCGGCCTTTCCTGGGAGTTTCAACCGTTAATCTGCAGTCGTTTGTAAGCGGACTGGAATACCTGGAGCTGCCTGAAGATTTGGAGAGCGGAGCGATCGTATTGGAGGCGCTCGGCCCGGCCAAAGAAGCGGGACTGACGACCAATGATGTTATTGTCGAACTGGACGGACATCCTATTAACGGCACGCTGTCCCTGCGCAAATATTTGTATCAGCACAAGAAAATTGGGGATAAAATTGATGTAACGTATTATCGACAATCGACCAAGTCAACAGTCACGATCAAGCTGGGTGAAAATAAAGAGCAGCCTTAGCGGCACATGCAGCTTTGGCAGAATGGAAAGCAGGGGTGGGCATAAAGAGGATGGTCATTGCAGTTTGCCGAGAGCATGTAGAGATAGCATTGGACCGCTATGTAGACGAGCAAGAAGAAGCCCCGGAGCTTTCTCTCCTTAAGGAAGCGGGGCATTGGTTGGAAGCGGGCTCTTCCGACAAAATCTGTGACGAAAAAGGATGTCAAAAAAGCGCAGAATTTGTCCTCCATCCAGTGGGCAGTACAGCTTAACGGGAACGGCAACAGGGCGGCGATAGCTGCTCTTTTTCGTTTTTGGATGAATGAGCCCGGCAGGCAAGACGATGCTTTGTCGAACTTTGGGGCTGCTGCCGTAGTATAAGGAAGAACTGTTTGCCCTTTCGTATTCTTCGAATATGCGATGGTTTCTGTGAAAATAAAAAGCCCCGCATGATGAGCAATCTGGGGTAATCGCATCTCAATCACATGATTTGTACGGAATTTCGTCTGAAACACTGGCTGCAGTCTGCAGGCCCTTAATAGTTTAAAGCCCTGCATTTGGTGCATTTGTACGATTTGTCATACAAATCTCGGGTAATCGCACTTTAACCGCATGAATTTGTACGACATTTCGTACAAAACGCAGGCAACAAGCCCGCGCAGCCCTCGAACCCCGCCAACTTTGGCTATTTTCATGCTGGAGTTGTGTCTGAGAATTCTATGGCGTGACTGTTTTCACAGCATTTTCTGCAGGTAGTAGACATGCTTAGTTGCGGAGTTGTTACTTCCGAAATTGAAGTAAGCAGTTCAAAGTAGTGCTTGGTATTACTATGTAATACTCGGCGCATTGTACAATGCGGCTCTGCCAACCGCCGTTTTACAGCGAAGAACAAACACACTAACTACAAAGTACTAACTACAAAACATTTGACATTGTACGCTGGTGCAGGCACTGGACGCTGGGTAGGGCACTGGCCTGGGCGCTGGTACTGGATGCTTGGTAAGGCACTGGAGCTAGGTGCCGGTACCGGACGCTCGGCAGAACATAGGCGCTAAGCGCTGGCACCTGGACACTGGGGACCGGGCACTAGTCACTGAGCACTGATTAGAGATTAGAGATTAGATGCTAGGAGCTGCGAATAGTAAGACCGCCATGCTTCTGGAAATTGTCTGAGGTTGTAGGAACGGTAACTTTTTGCCTGGCCCGGTTGCTTGTCTGTTTTTTTGTAGCATCATCCACGAATAGAAACTTTTTAAAAGGAGTTCGGAATGAACATTCAAATCGTCGCCGTAGGTAAATTAAAAGAAAAATATTTGGCTCAAGGAATTACTGAATATATGAAGAGACTCGGACCTTATGCCAAAGTTCAAATTACGGAATTAGCAGACGAGAAAGCCCCGGACTCCATGAGTCCTGCAGAAGAAGAGCAGGTCAAAGCCAAAGAAGGGGAGCGCATCCTCGCTCAGATTAAGGCAGATGCTTATGTCATTGCTCTCGCGCTGGAAGGCAAGATGTGGTCGTCAGAGGAGCTGGCTGGACAACTGGATTCGCTCAGCACCTATGGACGCAGCCATGTTGTTTTCGTAATTGGCGGATCCCTCGGACTATCACCGGCTGTATTACAGCGCTCCGATCAGCTTTTGTCATTCAGCCGCTTTACCTTCCCACATCCTCTTATGCGGCTTATTTTGGTTGAGCAGATATATCGGGCGTTTAAGATTATGCGCGGAGAACCGTATCATCGCTAAAGGTAAAATATTAAGGGACTTCATTAAGTCCCTTAGGCTGTCTGTATGTGTTACATTTAGGCTGTCCAATACGGAAGGCTCCAGAGGAGCGATGCAATCCAATTGTTGTGTCGCCGACAGGCGGGCAAGCAAGGTGGCTGAATCTTTCTGCAATGCATCGATAGTAAAATCGAAGAGAAGATTGATTTTGGTAATTTGCCGCCCAACTCCTCTTGGAGCCTCTTTGGTGATGTGTATACTTTGAACCATTGATCGTAACAAAGCTTTTTGGTCATCTGCGTCCAGCCTAGATATTGCACCCTGAATTTGTGATAGCAGATTGTGGAATGCATCATAATCGACGGTCTTACTGTTCGTCTGAGTAATTTCTGCATCCAACTCTTCCAAGCGGTTCCGTAGTTGCTCTTGTCTCGCATGAGATTGTTTGAGATCATCCTTGAATATGGCAGTAAGTTCAGGATCATTCAAGATATTCTCTTTGATTTTTTGCAGATGCTTATTGTTTTTGTTGATTTCTTTAATGAGTGCCTGTTTCTCTTCCTTCAGAGGTACATCCGCATTCGACCGTATAGAATTGATCTTCTCAACCAGTTTATGAAGGATATCCGGTCGCGAAGATACTTTCTGAAATTCTTGGAGCACCTGTTCTTCGGCTATGTCCGCCCGAATCATATTGGAACTACAAACAGCTTTACCTTTGTTATGGAACTGTCCACATACATAATAACGGTAAGACTTGCCCCCTGCTCCTTTGGAACGTGCAGGAACCATGCCATGTCCACATTGAGGGCACTTGATTAAGCCGCTTAAGATATAAGGTTGATGGGAACGGGAAGGTTTGTAAGACCGTTGTTTTAGTTTCTTGTGGACGCTTTCCCAGAGTTCAGTTGAAATGATGGGTTCATGAACACCTTCTACTAGGATGAAAGCTTCATTCTTTCCTTTTCGTCTTTTCTCAGCCCAGTCTTTAACCTGGTTATAGCGTATTTTTCCAATGTAAAGAGGATTATTCAGTATTGTTTTAATTGAGAACACACTAAAAGCCTTATCATTCTTAGTTCGATATCCTGTCTCGTTAAGACGCCGAGTTATTGCTTTGAAGCCGAGTCCTTGATTTGCATAATCAAAGATTTTTCGGACAATGACCGCCTCGCTATCATTTATTACGAGCTTTTTTTCAATATTGTTATATCCCAGAACCCTGCCTCCATTAAACTTCCCTTCTGTTGCTCTTTGATCCATGCCTAGTTTCACTCGTTCAACAATACTATTACGTTCGAGTTCCGCAAAAGAACAGGACATTTGGAATATAGTCCTACCAAAAGCTGTGGTTGTATCGAATTTTTCATTTAGACTAATGAGACTAACTTTATTTCTTTCAAGAGTTTCATATATTTTCAGGGAGTCCATCAATTTACGGGCTAATCTGTCGATTTTATAAATGATGACTACACCAAATTTTTGTTGATTCGAATCTTTCAAGAGACGATTCATTTGTGGGCGACCTGAAATGTTCTTACCGCTTGCACCTTCATCGATATACTCATCGATGATTTCGTAACCATTTAATTCTGCATATCTTTTGATCTCCGCAATCTGGGCAGAAACACTGTATCCTTCTTTGGCTTGTTCCTCCGTGCTTACACGGACATACATGACAGCTTTAAGTTTGGTCATCATTGTTCATCCTCCATAGAGTGTGGATTGTCGTAAAGGGCATTAATTTCTTTAACAAATGAAGTGCGAGAAACGAGCGGGAATTGATCAGGATGTTGTTCAGGAGCAAGATATAGACTTATAGCTCGAACTAACGGATGTGAAAGACGAGATATTTCATCTTTATATGTGTCTATTTCGCTAATGATCCTCCCGAGGCTAGAAGTGAATTCATTTTTTTCTAATGCATGATCTGTGTGAATATCGTGCAGTATACGCATTTGTCCATCATCAAAAAGTTGATAAATCATCGTTCCTAATCGTGACGCCTTGGATTTTTGAGCATTTGGATGAGTGCCGAACGTTTTCTTTTCGGAATTACCAATCGGAATAGACTTGAAATTACTTTGGTAGAACTCATCTGTTAATGCATCAATAGGTATTTGTAAATCATGTGTGAGTTTATGAATGACATAATATGATGGATTCTTAGAATTACCCCTTTCAATAGCAGTAATAGTCTGCGGAGTGATCCCTAATCGTTCGCCCATCGCTTTGGTGGTGAACTCTCTATTTGGAGAGAGTTTCCTGACTTCTTCTCGAAAGAATCTTAGGCGTTCCCCAAGGGTACTTTTCTTTAATTTGTAGAATTCGTACTCGGTTAAGATTCTGGATTGCACATCCTTCACCCTTTCATTGAATAATGGTTTTACTTTAATTATAAATCATGCTATCATTAAAAACAAACAAAATTGTAAAAACAAATATAATATATGGAGGTCGTTTTATGGAATTTAAAAAACTAATAACCGGTGCAGAATGGATAGATACAGACAACTACAGCATTATGGACCAGTATCAAGAGAAACAGATAGCTTGTGATGACTTTGTTGAACAACTCGCAATGCTGCTAAATAAATCTAAGAACAATAATCAAGATGAAAATTAGTGATGTATGCCATTCTCTAATGAAAGTCCCTAGAATCATATTCATTTTTGAACATCTGGGAGGAAAAGGACATGAACGATTCAATTCTATTCAGTGTCGGTTTGCAACTAACAGATTCCGAAATTGGAAGAGTTGATTGGAACGATAACTTGACAAAGGTGTACTTCGAAAAAGGCACAAAATATATCTCGTATGGATACTATAAAGGCAATTCAGCACCGCGAATAAGGTATTACCCTGAACGCCAAGAGGTAACGGTAGAGGTCTCAATTCCGACATTCCTATACGGTTCAAATATCTATGATTATCAACCCAGTGATGCAAAATGGTTTATTACCTCGCTGACCGACTACCTTTCAGATGCATTAAAGATTGACAGAACGAGATTGGATCTCATTGGGCAAGGTAAGGTAAAACGGTTGGATGTTTACAGACACTTCAGAGCCGCCAATAGTCTGATGTGCTATATTGACTATTTTAAGAAACAGCGAATCCCACAATACACTTGTGATGAGAAATACGACGGGAATGCAGTGTATTGGATTGCTCAAACAAGGAAAATAAAAATATACATCAAAATTGCTCACATGAAGTATCTGATGGCAAAAGGTAAAATGTTCTTTACTGAACAAGAGTTTAGATTAATGAAGGACATACTAAAGTTAGAAGTAACGTTGTCTTCTGACGATTTAGATAAACTTCATCCAAATCGAAACCTGTTTGAAATACTAACCTCCCCAAAGATTGATCATTTTATTTCAAGGGATGCACATCGTATTGGATTGTTCGATAACATCAATGTCTATTCAAAAACAAAACTTATTGATCAGATTCATCGTCAGGACGACGGCGTTCTTACAAAGTCAGACAAACAAAAGGCTATCCACATGTTAGAGATTTATAACACATATGGATTAGACGAAGTCAATGAACATTATTCATCTTCTGTACTCGTAAAACTAAAGCAGAAGTTAAGGGCTATTGGTCTAAATCAATTTGCATATTCGACAACTGATCTACCACAATTACAGCCAACATTAATTAGGAAGGATAGGGCTGTTAGTGACTTGCTAATCTCTGAGATAAATAAATATAGAATAAATGCTTGTGAATTTATTGCTTTATTGCCCGTTACAGCATCAAATTCGAGCAATATGAATTTGATGATACATAATGATGGTGAGTTAAGACTCTCATCGACAGATACAGTTCGAACAATGCAAAATGATTCGTTGACAAGAATTATGTTTAGAAAATATAAGCACATCATTTGTTAGATTTGATTGCATTCTTTTAGCAACATGGAGAAGAATGACTTGGCCCGCGAGCGAAAGCGAGCGGGCCACTATCATTCTTCTCGTTATTTGTACATTGCTTCTGTTATCCAGCTTTGATTCAATCGTAGTATACTTGAAACTGCACTGTTGTCCCTGATGAAGACAATGCTTGCAATACTTGCGGCGGTATTGCAACGACATATTCGCCGTCAACTACATAGAGATCAACGACATAGGAAAAGAAGGGCAACGGTTCGGTAGATCGATACTCCAACCGCATATTAGCAAACCGAACACTAATCTCAATGTCGGAAATCGATACTCGTACCATTTGATCACTTGCTGTGAATGTTATGTTAGACGGTAAATGCAATCCGGTATTGCCGACGAGAAGCTTCATGGTAGCGTTCTTTTGTCCAAATAGACTAAATGGACGGCTGAAGCTACTAAAAGCCCGCAGAAGGCGATTATCGGCTTGTAAGAGACTGAGAAGTAATTCCTTCATAAGACATTGAAATTTCTTGAAGGGCGTCTTCAAAAAGTCGGAGTGAATGTAGAGAATCCGTTGTCCTTTGTTGATCAGGAGTTTGAATGGACGGACAACGGAATCAGAGAATCGGAATAATTGTATACGAAAGCCCAGCAGCCTTTCCATGTGTCGAAAGAACCGTTGGAAGCGGGATTGTTCGTACTCAACTGTATCTTCAATAAGCACAATCGTAAAGCATTCCTGTGTTATTGTTGTAGTAGACTCAACCTCAATGAATTCTCCGGACTTATTCTGGTTGTTTGCTTCAACTGGCCTTACGATCAATTGTGTCTCCGAATCCTTCTTTATGATCTCTACACTGCGATTATTTCTACTCATATTGATCAATCCTCCATTTTGTTGTTGTCTATATGACGAGCAAGTATAGTTTTAATCAGCCGCAGATGCTGATAGTTCTTTAACAGGCAAGCCTGCATTTGGGCGGCTTCATGAATGAGTGAACGAAGCTCTGCGTTTGCTTCTCCGCCGTCGAGATAAACATCTTGTAACATTTGATCGATAAGCCTCTCGCATACGCTGATGTAGTGATGCATTTGATCAGCGATATTCACTAACTGCTCATACGTCTCCATGTACTGCTTTTTCATGTAATGATCCCTCTCTTTTATGATTTGAAAAAGAAACAGCGACCTACTGCAGTAAGCCGCTGTTGAAGCTGAATGATTATGAATATTGAAGTTCAGATTTTACAACAAGCCTTGCTCCTTCAAGGACACATAACTGTTTCCGCCAATGATGATGTGATCCAAGAAGGATACTCCTAATATTTCTCCCGCCTCCATCAATCGTTTGCTGATTTGCACATCCTCTGGTGAAGGAGATGGATCTGTACTCGGGTGGTTATGGAATGCCAGTATTGCCGCAGAGGCATACCGAATTGCTTCACGATAGACTTCTCTAGGGTGCACAATACTCGCATTTAGACTGCCGATTGAAATGGTCTCCTTGCGGATGACTTTATTCTTTGTATCTAAGAATAGGCAAATGAAGTGTTCTCTTTTCAGATATCGCAGTTCCGGCATCACCAATTTGGCGGCGTCTTCAGGACTTCGGATAACCTGC
>NZ_HE610964.1:125582-182886 GCF_000285515.1 Paenibacillus senegalensis JC66 | reverse complement strand
CCCTAATTAAGCATGTCCAGATAGCATTATGAAAATTCAACCAGATTTATCGAATGCCGATTCCGTTTAGCGGATATCGGATTAGCTATAGCCAAATCACATTTGCAAAATCTCAAATAAGAGTGTTTATGGGAGGATAAGAGAACATGGAACATTTGCGTCAAACCGATCCTGAATTGCTGGCCATTATGGGTCAGGAGCTTTCCAGACAAAGGGACAAAATTGAATTGATCGCTTCGGAGAATTTTGTTAGCCAGGCTGTTATCGAAGCGATGGGCTCTGTGCTGACTAACAAATATGCGGAAGGCTACCCGGCCAAGCGCTTTTACGGCGGCTGTGAGCATGTTGATGATATTGAGAATTTGGCGATCGATCGCGCGAAGCAGCTGTTTGGAGCCGAGCATGCGAATGTTCAGCCCCATTCCGGTGCACAAGCTAATATGGCCGTATATTTGGCCGCTTTGAAGCCAGGGGATACGGTCTTAGGCATGAACCTGGCCCACGGCGGACATTTGACTCATGGCAGCCCGGCTAATGCATCCGGTATTTTGTATAACTTTGTGGCTTATGGCGTCAATGACCAAACCTTCCGTATTGACTATGATGAGGTTCGCAAAGCGGCGTTTAAACACCGTCCCAAGCTGATCGTTGCCGGTGCAAGTGCTTATCCGCGGACGATTGATTTTGAGGCTCTGGCTTCTATAGCTAATGATGTAGGCGCCCTGTTCATGGTTGATATGGCACATATTGCGGGCCTAGTGGCTACCGGTCTTCATCCTAATCCGGTTCCTCACGCCCACTTTGTAACGACAACTACGCATAAAACCTTGCGCGGTCCTCGCGGCGGAATGATTCTGTGCCGTAAATCATGGGCTAGAGAGATCGACAAGGCGGTATTTCCAGGATCTCAAGGCGGTCCGTTAATGCACGTAATCGCGGCCAAGGCCGTATCGTTTGGCGAGGCCTTGAAGCCTGAGTTCGCCGACTACTGCCGCAATGTGGTGGATAACGCCAAAGTACTGGCTCAAGAGCTTATGAATCAAGGGCTTGAGGTCGTTTCCGGCGGAACGGACAATCATTTGATGCTGGTAGACTTGCGCAGCATTCAATTGACGGGTAAGGAAGCACAGCATGTGCTCGATGAAATCGGAGTTACCGTCAACAAGAATGCGATTCCGTTCGATCCGACCAGTCCTTTTGTAACAAGCGGTATCCGCATCGGTACTCCGGCTGCTACAAGCCGTGGAATGGATCAGGAAGCGATGAAGACGATCGGCCAAATCATTGCAATGACGCTGAAAAACTCCAAGGACGAAGCGGTACTGGAAAAAGCCCGCGGCATGGTGTCCGAACTAACTGCCCAGTTCCCTCTTTATGCTGATTTAAGTTATTAATATAGAAAGTTTTGCATTTGACACGCACCGTTCCGACGGTTCTCTTTACGGGGCTGAACAAGGTTCACGTCGAGTTGGGATTGTGGCATTAGCCTACAATCTATTGAAAGTGGCAGGTATCCGCCTGACTACTTTCCGGGAAAACAGACAAACAAAAAAATGGACGGAAAACATTACGGTTTTCCGTCCATTTGCTGAGGAAAGCATCGTTGAAAAACGATAAGAGGTGCGGAAGCAGCGCAGCGCCTTGAAGAAACCACGGAAGCTCATGCGTGAAGATTTTCTTCCTCGATTTGCCAAGTATGGGACCCAGATAGAATCAATCTTTACAGCGATTGGAGGCCCCCCTCTATCCCGCGGTGGTCACCTCATTCTTCAATCAAAAGCCCGGACTAAGTCGTTACCTGATTTTTGTTATACACAACAAAAACGGGGCGTCCAGTCGTCAGTTTTCACTGACTTTCTGCATTTGTATGATTTGTCATACAAATCTCGGGCAATCGCCCTTCAAATCCATGCATTTGTACGATATTTCGTATAAAACGATGGCTGCAAGCCCTTAAACCCCTGAATTTGTACGACGTTTCATACAAATCTCCGGTAGTGGCACTTCAACCCCATGAATTTGTACGACAAATCGTACAAAGCGCAGGCAACAAGCCCGCGCAGCCGCGAACCCCGCTGGCCCCGCGAGCCCCGCGATCGCGCCAACCTTGGCTATTTTCATGCTGGAGTTGTGCCTGAGAATTCAATGGCATGACTGTTTTCGCAATCAATTTCGCAAACCATTCCACAAACCATTTCACAAACCATTCCACAAACCATTTCGCAAACCATTTCACAAACATTTCACAAACACTTTCGCATACAATTCGCCTCGTGTCCGCTGGCCTCGGGTTCGCTGCTTGGGGGTTGCTTATTCTGGCTATCGGGCTGAACGGCCACTTTTCGGACATCCCCATTTTTTTTGCAGTTACCTTTGCGCCTATTGGCGCCTATGCTAAAAAGACGACTGTCATCGTATAAGGGACCTTTTCCCAGCATGAGTGTAAAAACGCACGAGAAAGGCAATCAGCACGCCTCTATCAGTTCTAATTCGAAATTAACGGATATTTTCAGAGGTTTTGTGGTATAATGAACTGGGTTTTTACGCCTGTTTCTTTTAAAAACAAGCGTAAATGACCGTAAGCTGCAGTCAAGCAGGTTAATATGCAAGCTTTTTATTTTTTGCGCACGTATTTTTCGTTTTTCAAGGTAGAAGTTAAAGGTTTCCGCCCGGCAAAGTGCCCTGACATCGCTGCGAAGCCAAGGCTTCCCTTGTGGGGGAATAGTAAGAGCAGGTAGTTTGACACAAAATACGGTAAGAAGTCAGAGCTGATTTTTTTGCTGCGAATGGATAAAGGCAGGAGGAAGTAAACTAATGAGTAAAGTCGTTATTTGTGATCATCCGTTAATTCAACATAAACTTACGTACATAAGAGATGTGAATACAAAGACGAAGGATTTCCGTCAGCTGGTTGATGAAGTGGCCACGCTGATGGCTTACGAGATCACCCGGGAGATTCCGCTGGAAGGGATCACGGTGCAAACTCCGGTAGCGGAGGCGGAATGCAAAATGATCTCCGGCCGCATGCTTGGATTAATCCCCATCCTGCGCGCGGGGCTGGGTATGCTGGATGGCGTGCTCAAGCTCTTGCCGTCAGCGGAGGTGGGTCATATCGGACTGTACCGCGATCCCGAGACGCTGCAGCCGGTTGAGTATTACCTTAAGCTGCCGACTGATGTAACGGAGCGTGAATTAATTGTGATCGATCCGATGCTGGCAACCGGAGGATCGGCTAATGCATGTATCGACTCTTTGAAGAGAAGGGGCTGCACGCAAATCAAATTGATGTGTTTAATCGCAGCGCCGGAAGGAATCAAGGCTGTACAGGAAGCTCATGATGACGTTGATATCTATGTGGCGGCTATCGATGAGAAGCTTGATGAGCACGGGTATATCGTCCCTGGCCTAGGAGACGCTGGCGACCGGTTGTACGGGACAAAATAAGAAGCAGCGCATTATGATGACTAGTTTATTAGTAAAAACAAGCCAAATGCTAGAGCAGCTGTGCGTCATAAGGATAGGAGGGAAACGGGGATGAAGAAAGTAAAAGTAATGACAGTATTCGGAACCCGTCCTGAAGCAATCAAGATGGTTCCGCTTGTAAAAGAATTGGAGAAAGTTCCTGATTCGATAGAATCCGTAGTTTGTGTAACTGCCCAGCACAGACAAATGATGGATCAGGTGCTGAAGGTGTTTCAGATCACGCCGGATTATGACCTGGATATTATGAAGGAGCGGCAGACGCTAAGCGAGTTGTCGGTAAGAGTGATGCAGGGTTTGGCTCCGGTGCTGGAAGAGGCTAAGCCCGATATTGTACTTGTTCATGGCGACACCTCTACGACTTTTTTAGCCAGTTATTGCGCTTTTTTGCAGCAGATCAAGGTGGGGCACGTAGAAGCCGGACTGCGAACCTGGAATAAGCTGTCTCCTTATCCGGAGGAAATGAACCGGCAGCTGACAGGGGTTCTGGCTGACCTGCATTTTGCCCCTACTGAATGGTCAGCAGGGAATCTGTTAAAAGAGAATAAACCGGAAAAGAGCATTTATATTACGGGCAATACTGTGACCGATGTGCCTAAATACACGGTATCGGAACAATATTCCCACCCTGTTCTGGAGTGGGCAGCCGGCAAGAGGCTTATCCTGATGACTGCCCATCGCCGCGAATCACAGGGAGAGCCGCACCGGCAAATTTTCCGGGCGATTCGCAGAATTGCTGATGAATTCGAAGATATAGCTATCGTCTACCCGGTTCACCTAAGCCCAGCTGTACGCGAGCCGGCTTACGAGCTTCTGGGTGATCATCCGAGAATTCAATTGATAGAACCGCTGGACGTGGTCGATCTCCACAACTTTTATCCGCATACCCACCTGATTGTTACCGATTCCGGTGGTCTTCAAGAAGAGGCCCCTTCATTCGGAGTGCCGGTTCTGGTTCTGCGTGATACGACGGAGAGGCCGGAAGGGATTGAAGCCGGAACGCTGGAGCTTGTTGGCACTGACGAGGAGCATGTCTACAGCCGTACCCGTGCCTTATTAACGGATGATGTGCTTTACAAACAGATGAGCGAAGCGGCTAATCCGTACGGCGACGGGGCCGCAGCGAAGAGGATTGTCGAAGCTATTCTTTATGAATTCGGTCTGCAAACCGAGAGACCGCAGCCTTTTCGCTCGGAAAAGAAGGATAGAAGCTAACACCATACAGTTCAACTGTTGACTTTCCAATCTTCGGAAATGCAGATTTCATAAGGGTTTTCTGAAGGTCAGTTCACATAATGTTTGCATTTAAATGAATTGACAAACCTTGCTTCACTTTATTAAAATATATGAGGATTGTAACACGTTTTGGCATGGTAAAACGATTTCAAGAAGGCGGCTCAATTCGGTCCTCATTACGAAGTTAAGGGGATGAAATGTTGAAGAAGCCTAACCGGAATGAAAATCCATGGCGGGCTGCTGGTCTGGTCAGCGTCATCGGCGCTGATTTTGTTGTCTGCCTGCTGCTGGGTTACTTTATCGGGAAGTACGTGAGCAATCTGTTTGGCGGATCGATAGGATGGGTGGCAGGCGGGATTTTCCTCGGACTGGCAGTGGCTGTTATCAGCACCATCTTTATGATCAAGAAACTTCTGGAGGACACGAATGAAGGATGACCTTAGGACCCATATGCATTTCGTGTTCCGAACCGCATTGTTTTTTATGTCTTTTTGCTTGTTGGTGTGGGCGTTTGTTCCGCAGTGGCAGCCGGTCGCCGCAGGTCTTGTCCTGGGTACGGTTATCAGTTTGATCAATGCCCGGTTGTTAGCTTATAAGATTGAGCTGATGACCAAGCATGTGATGGAAAATACGGGGAAAAGGGTCAACTTGGGCTTCATTGCGAGGGCCAGCATGAGCATTATTGGCGTGATGGTTTGCTTGAAGTTCGAGCAGTTTGATCTGATGTCCGCCGTCTGCGGGTTATTTTATGTACAAGCGGTAACACTTTTAAAAGGATTGATTTCTGCTGCAAACAATAACGGAATGCATGGAAAGGGGTGAGTCAAATCAATGCATCAAGCTCCTGTGCTAGAACTTGGCGGATTTAATTTTGATCTTTCCACAATTGGAGTTACCGTCGTTACCTTTTTGATTACTTTCATTGTAGCCAAAGTAATGACAAGGAACTTATCAGTTGAGAACCCCTCTAAAATGCAAAATTTCATGGAATGGGTTGTCGAGTTTGTTCAAGGAATCGCTACCAGCTCCATGCCGTTGAAGAAAGCGAAAGCCTACGTATCGCTTGGTATGACCTTGATTATGTTTATCTTTATCGCAAATATTCTAGGCCTTCCATTCGCTGTCATTACCGAGCATCCAGAGCCGGTGAAAGTAGCGGGTTTAACGATTGTTTCGGAGGAAGCGGTACAGAAGGGGATTGAAAAGGGCCATCATGGTGCCGAGATTCTCTGGTGGAAATCGCCTACAGCTGATATTTCTGTAACGTTGGGTCTTGCTTTAGTTGTTTTCTTCCTGATCCACTTCTTGGGATTGAAGCTCAATACAAAGCACTACCTCAAGCACTATATGGAACCCTATGCTATCTTCTTCCCGCTTAACATTCTTAAAGAAGTGATGAAGCCAATCACACTGGCTATTCGTTTATATGCGAATATTTTCGCGGGGGAAATTCTGATTTCTACCATTATTATGGCCGGGGTCTTTGGTATTCCGCTCCTGGCAGTATGGCAAGGATTCAGTATTTTTATCGGGGCCATTCAGGCGTTCCTGTTTACCGTGTTGACGATGGTCTATATTTCTCAAGCGACCATTCACGAGGAACACTAACCTTTGTCGAACTCTGCCGGAGAGAGGGGGCGCTTGCTTCTCCTTAAAAGTGGCATGAGATGAGATATATACTAATTCTTTAAACAATATTAGGAGGTTTTCTAACAATGGAATATTTGGCAGCGGCTATAGCAGTAGGTATGGGTGCATTTGGTGCAGGTATCGGTAACGGTATGATCGTAAGTAAAACAGTAGAAGGGATCTCCCGTCAGCCTGAGCTGCGCGGTGCCCTGCAAACCACTATGTTTATCGGTGTCGGTATCGTCGAGGTTGTTCCTTTGATCGGTGCTGTCCTTGCATTCTTGATGTTCTTCAACGCTTAATAACAATAGACTCACAGTTTGGCGGGGAGGGCCTGAGCCATCCACGCCTTCGTTTTGCTTAAGGTTACATTGTTGATGCGTTTTTCAGGAAGAAGGGAGTGACACGAATGGAGTTTTATTGGGAGAATACGGTATTTGCGATTCTTGCATTTGCTTTATTGTACTTCTTGTTAAATAAATATGCGTTTGGTCCTTTGTTTAGCGTTATGGAAAAGCGCAGAGAGATGGTCCAGGAACAAATCAGCTCTGCGGAGTCCAATCGCAAAGAAGCGGAGCGTCTTCTGGCTGAACAGCAAAAAGCAATGGCTGAAGTGAGAAAAGAAGCTCAGGAAATTCTTGAGCAAGCCCGTCAAATGAGCGGCAAAGAAGCAGACGAAATGATCAGACAGGCGCAAGAAGAGTCTGCGCGCATCAAGGAAGAGGCGCTTAAAGATATTTCGGCAGAGAAAGACAAAGCAGTTGCCGCATTGCGCGGACAAGTTAGTGCTATGGCGGTCATGATCGCTTCCAAGATTATCGAAAAGCAAGTTGACGAGAAATCGCAGGAGCAATTGATTGACCAGTATCTTAAAGAAGTGGGAGGCAAGCTATGAGCAGCGGTACGATCGTAGCCAAAAGATACGCTAAAGCGCTTTTTGAAGCAGCCCAAAGCCGTAATCTTGTCTCTCCTGTCGAGGAAGAGCTTCGTTATACCGTTCAAGCTCTGGCTGATAACAAGGAGTTTGAAGCTTTGCTGCAGCATCCGAAGCTGGATTTGGCAGCGAAGAAGGGAATGCTTACTGCAGTGTTCCAGGGCAAGGTTTCCGACATCGTATACAACACTTTGATGCTGTTGGTTGAGCGGGGAAGAGGAACTCTTGTCTCAGCACTTTACGATTATTATGTGAGTATATCGAATGAAGCTCTCGGACAGGCTGACGCACTGGTCGTATCGCCAATGCCGCTCAGTGAGCAGGAAAAGCAGGCTGTATCCGTTCAATTCGGTAAACTGATCGGAAAAACCGTTCGGGTAGAAAACGAAGTAAACCCCAAATTGCTTGGCGGAATCCAGGTTAAAATTGGGGATCGGCTATATGATGGCAGCTTATCCGGTAAGCTTTCCAGAATTGAAACTAGATTGAAGCAAAATCAAGCCATGTAGATAGGGGTGAGGTTCGTTGAGTATCAGACCTGAGGAAATAAGCACTCTGATTAAGCAACAGATTGAACAATTTCAATCCGATATTCAAGTGGTCGATGTGGGAACCGTCATTCAGGTTGGTGACGGAATTGCCCGTGCCCACGGCCTTCAAAACGTAATGGCCGGGGAGCTGCTGGAATTCTCCAATGGGGTAATGGGTATGGCCCAAAACCTGGAGGAAGATAATGTCGGTATAGTTATCATGGGACCATATAAAGACATCCGCGAAGGAGATCAGGTGAAACGTACGGGACGGATCATGCAGGTGCCTGTCGGTGAACAGTTGCTGGGGCGCGTAGTTAACGCGCTTGGACAACCTGTTGACGGCAAGGGACCGATTGAGACTACCGAATTTCGCCCTGTAGAATCTCCGGCACCGGGTGTTTTTGATCGGAAATCGGTCCATGAGCCAATGCAAACCGGAATCAAGGCGATCGATGCGATGGTACCGATCGGACGTGGACAAAGGGAATTGATTATCGGCGACCGCCAAACCGGTAAAACGTCTATCGCCATCGATGCGATCATCAACCAAAAGGGCAACGGCGTCAAATGTATTTACGTTGCCATCGGGCAGAAGCAATCGACGGTAGCGCAAGTTACCGAAACGCTTCGCCGCTTCGGCGCTCTCGATTACACGATTGTCGTTAACGCAGGCGCATCCGAGCCGGCGCCGCTGTTGTTCCTGGCACCTTATGCGGGCTGCGCAATGGGTGAGTACTTCATGTACAAAGGCGAGCACGTACTCGTTATTTATGACGACTTGACCAAACAAGCAGCTGCTTACCGTGAGATGTCCTTGCTGCTCAGACGTCCTCCGGGCCGCGAGGCATATCCTGGCGACGTATTCTATCTGCACTCCCGCTTGCTGGAGCGTGCAGCGAAGCTGAACGACAAATTGGGCGGCGGTTCTTTGACTGCCCTGCCTTTCATCGAAACCCAGGCCTCCGATGTTTCGGCTTATATTCCAACCAACGTAATCTCCATCACTGACGGACAAATCTTCCTCGAGTCGGATCTGTTCAACTCCGGACAGCGTCCTGCGATTAACGTAGGGATTTCCGTATCCAGGGTAGGGGGTTCGGCACAAATTAAAGCGATGAAGAAAGTTGCCGGTACGTTGAAGCTGGATCTGGCTTCTTACCGTGAATTGCAGGCTTTCTCCCAGTTCGCTTCCGATCTGGATAAATCGACCCAAGGCCGTTTGAACCGGGGAGCGCGCACGTTCGAAATTTTGAAGCAGGGCGTTAATCAGTCCATGTCAGTTGAGAAGCAGGTTGTCAGTATTTTCACAGCCGTTAGAGGGTTTCTCGATGACATCGCCTTGGAAGACGTAATTCGCTTCGAGAAAGAATTCCTGGCCTTTGTTGAAATGAACCATCCGGAGATTTTCACTTCCATTCAAGAGACGAAAGATTTGACCAAGGAGAACGAACAAGAGCTGATTAAGGCGATTGAAAAGTTCAAAAGAACCTTCTCCGCATCCTAATTAGGCGTTTCTTCTCGATGAATCTGACCCGCCGAGACTGGCGGGTTCAAAGGGCGGTGAACTATTAGTGGCTAAAGGCATGCGTGAAATAAAGCGCTCGATTAAGAGTACGCAAAATACAAAGCAAATGACCAAAGCAATGGAGATGATCGCAGCAAGCCGTCTGAAAAAGACTCAAGACGCCGCCCTGGCGTCCCGTCCTTATGCAGACAAGCTGAAAGAGGTCATTTCCAACATTGCTGCGGGCACTAAGGATATTGATCATCCGATGCTGGAACAGCGCGAGATCAAGCGGACAGGCTATCTTGTCATTACCTCCGACCGGGGGATGGCGGGCGGCTACAATGCCAACCTGCTAAGAAAGCTTGTGCAGACATTGAATGAGAGACATCAATCTCCAGACGAATACGCCCTGTTTGTTATGGGTCGCAAAGGCCGCGATTTCTTAAGAAAACGCGGTTACGCGATTCAAGAGGAGCTCGTCGGGATTTCCGATTCGCCGCAATTTGCCGATGTGAAGTCGATTGCTTATGCGGCTATCAGGCAGTACGAAGAGGGCGGAATTGATGAGTTGTATCTGGTCTACAGCCAATTCATCAATGCCATTTCCCAAAAACCGACCGAAAAGCGGATTCTCCCTTTGCAGGAGGATATGTCAGGGGAAAGCAGCACAACCGAATACGAATACGAGCCAAATGCGGCAACCGTACTGGCAATTCTATTGCCCAAATATGCAGAAACGCTGGTGTATAGTGCAGTAATCGAGGCCAAGGCTAGTGAGTTTGGTGCGCGGATGACTGCCATGGGGAATGCGTCGAAAAATGCGACAAAGCTTATTTCCTCTCTCACGCTTCAATACAACCGGGCCCGTCAAGCGGCGATTACCCAGGAAATTTCGGAGATCGTTGCGGGCGCGAACGCGCAGTCGTAGTGTAAAACCAGAATAAAGGAAGTTTGTCGTTTAAACTTTCTATCCAAGCATGAAGCTGACTTTTCAATACCAGCGAAAAGTTCTAGGAGGGAAAAGAATGAACAAAGGACGCGTTTTACAGGTTCTTGGTCCGGTTGTCGACGTGGAGTTCGAACGCGGCAACCTTCCTGAGATCTATAATGCGATCAAGGTTGAGCAAGCTTCAACGTCTGAATCGCAGCCAAATATTAACTTGACGCTTGAAGTAGCGGTCCACTTGGGAGATAATGTAGCGCGCTGCGTTGCGATGTCTTCGACTGACGGATTAGTGCGCGGAGCGGAAGCCGTTGATACGGGTGCGCCTATTTCCGTACCTGTAGGTAAAGCTACTCTTGGTCGGGTATTCAGCGTTACAGGTGACCCGATTGATGAAGATGGTGCAGTTGATCGTTCGATCAGCCTGCCTATCCATCGTCCGGCGCCTGCCTTTGAAGAGCTGTCCACTCAGTCTGAAATTTTGGAAACTGGAATTAAAGTTGTTGACCTCTTGGCACCTTATGCCAAGGGAGGAAAAATTGGTCTGTTCGGTGGAGCGGGTGTTGGTAAAACCGTCTTGATTCAGGAACTGATCAATAACATCGCTCAAGAGCACAGCGGGATCTCCGTATTTGCAGGAGTAGGGGAGAGAACACGTGAAGGTAATGACTTGTATCATGAGATGAAAGATGCAGGCGTTATCGATAAAACAGCGATGGTATTCGGGCAGATGAACGAACCGCCAGGCGCCCGTCTGCGGGTTGCTTTGACCGGGTTGACTATGGCTGAATATTTCCGTGACGAAGAAGGAAGAGACGTTCTTCTGTTTGTTGATAACATCTTCCGTTTTACCCAAGCGGGTTCCGAGGTTTCCGCACTGCTCGGCCGCATGCCTTCCGCGGTTGGTTACCAGCCTACACTGGCTACCGAGATGGGTCAGCTTCAGGAGCGGATCACTTCCACCAAAAAAGGTTCGGTTACATCCATTCAGGCGATTTACGTTCCTGCGGATGACTACACGGACCCGGCCCCAGCTACTACATTCTCCCACTTGGACGCAACAACGAACTTGGAGCGGAGAATTTCCGAGATGGGGATTTACCCGGCGGTTGACCCGCTGGCTTCCAGCTCGCGGATTTTGGCGCCGGAGATTGTCGGCGAAGAGCACTATCGTGTTGCTCAAAGCGTTAAAGAAATTTTGCAGCGTTACAAAGAACTTCAGGATATCATCGCCATCATGGGTATGGACGAGCTGTCTGATGAAGATAAATTGACGGTACAAAGAGCAAGAAAGATTCAAAACTTCTTGTCTCAAAACCTGCACGTTGCCGAGCAGTTCACGGGAACTCCAGGCGTTTATGTACCGGTCAAGGAAACCGTACGCAGCTTCAAAGAAATTTTGGAAGGCAAGCATGACGATCTTCCTGAAGGTGCTTTCCTGTACGTAAGTACGATTGAAGAAGCGGTAGAGAAAGCTAAGAAGATGTAACGAAAACAAGCTATTCCCGCCGAAGGTTATCAGGGGCGGAGTCCTGCTTTCTTCAGGCTTCCTACAGGGAAGCCTGAAGGCTTACAGAGCATGGTTTTCCCTTCATCTACGCGTTTCACTTTGAAGTGTGCGGATAGGACAGGGGGAACTTTCAGGAGGTATCGGCATGAGTACATTTTTGCTGGAGATTGTTACACCAGAACGAAAGATCTATGGGGAAGAAGTAGATATGATCGTGGTTAAAGGTGTTGAAGGGGAGCTGGGGATTCTCCCTAACCATATCCCGATGGTATCTCCTCTAAAAATCGGTCCGGTTCGCATTAAAAAAAGCGGTTCAGAGGAACTGATCGCTGTAAACGGCGGCTTTATGGAGGTTCGCAAAAGTAAAGTTGTCATTCTTGCTGAAAGCGCCGAGTTCCCTTCTGATATTGATATCGAACGGGCACGTGCTTCCAAGGAGCGGGCCGAAAACCGTCTCAAAAACATTGGAGATTATGACATCAAGAGAGCGCAGCTGTCACTGCAGCGCGCATTGAACCGCTTGGAAATCTCCTCTAAATCATAAGGCTTGGAAAACTAGACGTGAAGACAGCTTTTCGCTCATCTTCGCGTCTTTTTCTTTATTTAAAGCATTAGACACTAAATTCCGCATTTGCTATAATTGGGGTGGTGTTCATCTCATAAGCGGGGAGGTTCCAACTGCATGCTGTATCAAAATCAGTATGTCATTGTCGCTATCTTTATCGTTCTTGGCATACTGCTCCCAGTAGTCGCCTTAACGTTAGGTAGATGGTTGAGACCCAACAAACCGGTATCTGAAAAACTAACCACTTATGAAAGCGGTAACGTGCCGGTAGGTGAGAGTCACATCAGATTTAACATTCGTTATTATTTGTTTGCTTTGATGTTCGTCATATTTGATGTGGAAACTGTATTCTTGTATCCGTGGGCCGTAGCGTATCAGCAGCTAGGGCTATTTGCACTGGTCGAAATGCTTATATTTGTCTCCTTGTTAATTGTAGGTCTGATCTATGCCTGGAAGAAGAAGGTGTTTAAATGGAGCTAAATCTTGAATCTATCCGTCCGGAAGAACGGGAAGAGCTGGAGCGCAATGTGTTCTTTTCCACGCTTGAGCAGCTGAAAGGCTGGGCGCGCAGCAATTCCCTGTGGCCGCTGACGTTCGGGCTGGCTTGCTGCGCCATTGAGATGATGGGTACTGGGGCTGCACATTATGATCTTGACCGCTTTGGCGTCATGTTTCGTACCTCGCCCAGACAATCAGATGTGATGATCGTCTCCGGTACGGTAACGAAGAAGATGGCTCCGTTAATTCGTCGTCTTTATGACCAAATGCCGGAGCCTAAATGGGTCATTGCCATGGGCTCTTGTGCTACGGCCGGAGGCCCTTATGTCAAATCTTATTCAGTTGTTAAAGGAGTGGACCAGGTTGTGCCCGTCGATGTATATATTCCGGGCTGCCCGCCTAATCCCGCAGCACTCATCTATGGAATTAACAAATTACAGGTCAAAATCCGTTATGAGGCGAAAACCGGGAAGCAGGTGACCAACCAATGAGTGAGGAAAAGAAGGAGCTTGCCAAACAGCCGGAGGCGGACCCAGCGGATGAGCAGTCAGCCAAGAAGGAGAGTCAAGAGTCTTCCCCTCAGGCTGCTCCATCTGACCAGGCGGTATTAGATAAGGAAGCCAAACGAAAGGCTGCTTTGGAAGCCAGAGCCGCCCGTGCAGCGCAGAAGGCTAAGAAGGAAGAAGAGCCTGAGGAGCCGAAGCTCCCTTCCCCTATGCAGCCTGTGTTGGACCGGGCCGTACAATTGATACAAACAGAGGTTTCCGAGGAGGCTGTCGCGGAGGCTTTCATCAATGAAATTGACGGCCATCGTCCTTATTTAGTTATTAAGCAGGAATTTTGGCCGGAAACTGCGAAGTTGCTTAAGGAGCACCCGGAGTTCGGGCTTACCTATTTGCGCAATCTTTCCGGCGTTGATCAGGAAACCCATTTGGAGGTCGTTTACCATCTGATCTCCATGGAGTCGAAACAAAATTACTGCATAAAGGTAAAAACAGATCGTGATCAGCCTCGGGTCCCTTCGGTGACATCCGTTTGGGAAACGGCTAACTGGAATGAGAGGGAAGTATACGATTTGCTCGGGATAGACTTTCCAGGCCATCCGGATTTGCGAAGGATTATGATGCCGGACGATTGGGTAGGCCACCCGCTTCGTAAAGACTATGAACCGCTGGATCCGGAGGTGTAGCAGGTGATCAGGACGGAAGAACTGCTATTGAATGTTGGACCTCAACACCCGAGTACACACGGTGTTTTTCGAATCATTGTCAAGCTGGACGGGGAGATCATTACCGAGGCGAACCCCGTGATGGGTTATTTACATAGAGGGACCGAGAAACTGGCTGAAAATTTGAGCTACACCCAAATTATCCCTTACACGGACCGTATGGACTACGTCTCCGCGATGACCAACAATTATGTTCTCGTCCATACGGTTGAAAAGCTCCTCGGTCTGGAGGTGCCGGAGAGAGCGGAATTTTTAAGATTAATTGTCATGGAGCTTCAAAGAATAGCCAGTCACCTGGTCTGGTGGGGGACCTATCTGCTCGATATCGGGGCTATGAGTCCGTTTTTATATGCTTTTAGAGACCGTGAAATGATCATCAACCTGTTCAACGAGTTATGTGGGGCAAGACTGACCTACAATTATATGCGTGTAGGCGGAGTGAAGTGGGATGCTCCAGAAGGCTGGCTGGATAAAGTACGTGACTTTGTCCCCTATATGCGCAAGAAAGTAGACGAGTATGACGATCTTGTGAGCGGTAACGAAATTTTTCTTGCCCGTATTAAAGGGATTGGCCGGTATGATGCAGAAACAGCAATTAATCTTGGCTTAAGTGGAGCTAACTTGCGCTGTACAGGAGTCAAATGGGATTTACGCAAGGACCAGCCGTACAGCTTATATGAACGCTTTGAATTTGATGTGCCTGTTGGGAAAAACGGGGACTGCTATGATCGGTATGTCATTCGTCTTGAAGAAATTCGTCAATCGCTGCGGATTTTGGAGCAAGCACTCGAGCAATTCCCGGAAGAAGGGGAGATAATGGGCAAGGTTCCCAGAGTCATCCGGGCGCCGGAAGGTGAAGTGTATGCGGGCATCGAATCGCCTAGAGGTGAGATTGGCTGTTATATTGTTTCCAGAGGAAAAGATAAGCCCTACCGCTTAAAGTTCAGAAGGCCGTCATTTGTAAATCTGCAAATCCTGCCGAAACTGCTTGTTGGCGAGTCGATGACTAATTTGATTACGATTCTTGGAGGCGTCGATATTGTCGTTGGGGAGGTGGATTGCTGATGACCGGTTGGTTGCCTGGACCCATAACATGGCAAAGCTTCACCCTCTATTTCCTTGTTTCGGTTGCCTTCCTTTTGGTCATTCTTGGTTACGTAACCTATGCGATTTACTTTGAGAGAAAGGTAATTGGCTGGATGCAGGGGCGCCACGGTCCCAATCGGGTAGGACCTCTTGGTTTGCTGCAGACGGTCGCCGATGTCGCCAAGCTTTTGATCAAGGAGGATACCATTCCTAAAAAGGCCCAGAGAGATCTGTTCATCCTTGCGCCAGTGATCTCCTTTGTCCCGTCTTTTGTCGTTCTGGCTACGATTCCATTCACAGAGACGCTGTATTTTGCCGATTTAAATGTTGGGATACTCTACTATGTAGCATTATCAAGCATCTCGACGATCGGAATTATTTTAGGGGGCTGGGCTTCTAACAACAAGTACGCCTTGCTCGGGGGCATGCGCTCAGCCGCCCAGATGATCAGCTATGAAATTCCGCTGGTTATTTCTGTTGTTGGGGTAATTATGCTCTCTGGGAGCTTGCAGCTGTCTGCCATTGTAGAAGGCCAAAGCGGCGGCTTCTGGAACTGGAATTTCCTACCCCAAATTATAGGTTTTATCGTATTTATTGTAGCGGCCGTCTCGGAGCTGAACCGGACTCCTTTTGACCTGCCCGAAGCGGAGTCTGAACTTGTTGCCGGCTATCATGTAGAGTACAGCGGGTTCCGTTTTGCTTTTTTCATGCTGGCTGAATATGTTTACGTTTTCGCTATTGCTTCTTTGACTACGGTGCTGTTTCTCGGGGGCTGGCATCCTCCGTTTCCATTCCTGGATTTCATCCCGGGCATCCTCTGGTTTTTGCTCAAGTTTTCATTCGTTGTCTTCTTCCTATTCTGGCTTCGCGCCACGTTTCCAAGGGTGCGGGTTGATCAGTTAATGGGATTAGGCTGGAAGGTGCTGCTGCCTCTGTCACTGGTCAACATCTTTATAACGGCGATTGTATATGAAATCTTTTTCCGATAAAAGCAAGGTAAGGGGGAAACCGACATGAAAGGGTTAATGAAAGGATTGGGTGTTACTTTCAAGAATATGACCCAAAAAAAAGTAACCTACCGCTATCCTGATGTTCCGCTGGAAATGCCGGACCGATTTCGCGGCATCCAATACCTTGATCCGGATAAATGTATTGTATGCAATCAATGCGCGAGAATTTGTCCGACCGACTGTATTACATTAACTGGGAAGCCTAACCCCGACCCGGAGAAACGGGTCAAGCTCGTAGATACATTTGATATCAACTTTGAGATTTGTATTCTATGTGACTTCTGCACGGAAGTTTGTCCGACTGAAGCGATCGTTATGACCAACAATTTTGAACTGGCCACGTACAGCCGGGATGAGCTTTATAAAGACAAAGACTGGCTATTTGCGAACAACCAGAATATACGTAAGGAAAATAATTCTGCGCTTCCCAAGGGAGGGGCGAAAAAAGATGCTTAGCAATCTTGCCGATTTTTTCTCGAGTGGCAGCAATCTCGTATTTTTCGCCTTTGCTCTTTTTATTATAGGCGGAGCGATTTTTATGATCAGCTTTACAAAGGTTGTTCACATGGTCATTTCCATGGCGTTCACTTTTTTGAGCCTGGGCGGCTTATACATTCTTCTCGAGGCGGAATTTGTTGCTTTTGTTCAGGTGCTTATATACGCGGGAGCGATATCGATCCTTATGATTTTTGGTATTATGCTGACGAACCATCAGGAGCAAGAAGAAGATGAAGTGAAGAGACCGCTTCATAATACCCTTCTCGGACTAGGTGTGCTGGCATTGTTTGGGATTTTGTTCTACGCGATCCAAACTTCGGAGTTTCCCGCCCAAACAGCTGTTCTGAGCGAGAACAATACTATGGAAATCGGAATGCGAATTTTCACGGCTCATGTGATACCGTTTGAGTTAATGTCCGTTTTGCTGACGGTTGCCTTTATAGGAGCCATTGTGGTGGCTAAGAGAGAGGAGGATTAACCGATGAGCGGAATGATTTCACCGTACCTGACCCTTGGAGCCATCCTATTCTGCATTGGATTATATGGGGCGTTAACCAAAAGAAATGCTGTTATCGTGCTCCTTTGCATAGAGTTGATGTTAAATGGGGCCAATCTGAATTTGATTGCTTTTGCCAAGATGGGAATTACTCCATCTCTAACGGGTCAAGTGTTCTCCCTGTTCACCATTACATTGGCAGCAGCCGAGGCAGCTATTGGCGTAGCCATCTTGATTATGCTGTACCGCAATCGCGGAACCTCCAATGTAGATGAGATGAACCTAATGAAGCACTGACTTCGAGGCGGGCCTGTCTCAAATATGCAGCGGGCTCCCTTGATTTGAATCCCTGGTAAGCCCTCTTTGTCCAACAACTAAAGGAGGAACAACTAATTGATGGAACTGGACTTCTCACGATACGTGTGGCTGATTCCGCTATTCCCGTTGCTGTCCTTTCTCATCCTGATGGCATTAGGCCGCCAAGCCAAAGAAGCAGGGGCATATATTAGTACAGCTGCAGCCGGACTCTCGTTTATCATTGCCGTATTGGTGTTCTGGCAGCGTTTAGGCAATCCCTCCGGAGATTACCTGTGGAATGCATTTACCTGGCTGAATATTGGCAATCTTACCCTTTCATTTGGCTACGAAGTTACCAATGTCAATGCCTTGATGCTGTTGATCGTTTCCCTGGTCAGCTTGCTGGTTAACGTTTATTCTAAAGGATACATGCGTGAAGATGAACGCAAGTCAGTCTTCTTCAGCTATATCTCCTTGTTCACTTTTTCGATGCTAGGATTGGTTATATCAGGAAACCTGGTGCAGCTTTATATTTTCTGGGAATTGGTAGGCGTCTGCTCCTTTTTGCTGATCGGATTCTGGTACACGAAGCCGGAGGCCAAAGCCGCCGCCAAGAAAGCTTTTATCGTTACACGAATCGGCGATGTCGGCCTGCTGCTTGCTATCCTGTTCCTGTTCTGGTATATGCCTAATAACGCTTTGGATTTTGTTTCTATACATAACACCTTTTCAACGAATCCAGCCATCAGTGACGGGTTGATCACCTTGATTGCGATCCTTATTCTGATTGGCGCCGTCGGGAAATCGGGGCAATTTCCTTTACACGTATGGCTGCCGGATGCGATGGTCGGTCCTACCCCGATTAGTGCGCTGATTCACGCGGCAACGATGGTAGCGGCCGGTGTGTACCTGCTTGCCCGTACTCACGCTATATTTCTCGCGTCGCCTGCGGCTCTTATGACTGTAGCGGCTGTTGGTGCTTTTACCGCTCTGTTTGCAGCTACGCTGGGTACTGTCCAAAACGATATTAAAAAAATACTCGCTTATTCGACGGTCAGTCAACTGGGCTATATGTTCATGGCGCTTGGAATGGGCATCTCAATTACAGCAGGCATGTTCCATCTGATGACGCATGCGTTCTTCAAGGCGTTGCTGTTCCTGGGAGCGGGCAGTGTCATCCATGCGGTGCATACCCAAAACATATTCCACATGGGCGGACTGTCCAAAACGATGAAAACAACCACCTGGACGTTTGCCATAGGAGGACTCGCCCTGGCCGGGATATTCCCATTATCCGGTTTCTGGTCCAAGGATGCTATATTGGCGGAAGCCTATCACCACCATCCTGTGCTCTTTGGCGTTGGCCTTGTGACGGCATTCCTAACTGCTTTTTACATGGCAAGGCTTTTCTTCCTCGTCTTTACCGGTCCTAACAAAGGCCAAGAAGCTGGTCATGAGTCACCTGCTGTGATGACCACTCCGATGATCATCCTTGCGGTGCTTGCCATAGTAGCGGGCTTCGTCTTCATTCCACAGGTCAATCCCTGGCTGGGGGAATGGCTGACAGGGGAAGCTGCGGAGGAAACTTTGAACTGGATAGTCATTGTCCTCTCCAACCTGGTGGCGCTGGCAGGAATATTCGCAGGCTGGCTTGTGTATGCAAGAAAAAGCGGGGCGGTGGAGCAGGACCCATGGGCCCAGAAAGTTCCCGCCTTGCACAGGTTATTGTCGCGGAATTATTTCATTGATGAAGTGTATCAATGGCTGATCGTCCGTCCGTTAAGAGGACTTGGCCATATATTGAGACTAGTAGATGAATTTATCGTAGATGGCATAGTCCGCCTAGTCTCAGGTGCTGTCGTCGCTTTGGGCTACCAGGGCACAAGGTGGCAAAACGGCCAAATTCAAACCTATGGTTTGCTTACCCTGTTAGGCTTTGTTATTCTTGTGCTTGCTTTGGTGGGAAGGAGGTTTATCTGATGTTAGCAGAAATACCGATCCTTAGCTTGATCACCTTTTCCCCATTGCTAGGCATTTTAATCCTGCTGTTCATTCCCGGCGAGCGGGGCCAATGGATTAAACGGGTGGGGACAGCAGCGGCTTTTGTGCCTTTGCTGCTTACTGCGTGGTTATATGTTGACTTTAATCAACATGACAGTGTTATGCCTTATACGGAGCAGTTGAGGTGGATACATATCCCACTGAATGCTGAAATCATACAAGGCCTGGATTCTTTCCATCTGATCTTTGATTACTCTCTGGCTGTGGATGGTCTTTCACTGCCGCTCGTTTTTCTCACAGCGTTGGTAGCCGCCATGGCTGCACTCGGTTCTTTTACGATCAAGAAGCGCTGGAAAACCTATTATATTCTGTTCCTGCTGCTTCAAACCGGAATGTTCGGTGTCTTTATGGCGCGGGACCTGATGTTGTTCTTTGTCTTCTTCGAAATGACGCTCATTCCGATGTTTTTCCTTATTGGGATTTGGGGGTACATGGAGAGGGAAAAGGCAGCTGCCAAATTCCTTGTCTATAATGGTGTCGGCTCTGTCATCATGCTGTTTGCTTTTCTCATTATTGTGGCTACTGCCGGATTTTCTGAAGTTATTGAAGGGCAGACGGCCTCGATCTATTTTACTGGAAGCCTTCCTGAGATTACGGCAAATCTCTTGGGTACAGCCGAATCTTATGCCAATATGAATCATCCGCAAAACCCGTTTTTCTTAAGCGATGGAATGAAATGGACGTTATTTATTTTACTGTTGATCGCTTTTGGCATTAAGCTGCCCATTTTTCCTTTCCATACGTGGATGCTGAAGGTCCATACGGAAGCACCTCCGGCCATCGTCATGATTCACTCTGGAGTATTGCTCAAGATGGGAGCTTACGGGTTGATCCGGTTTGGGGTTCTGCTCTTTCCCGAGCAGGCTGCACAATCCGCCTATGTGTTGGCGCTGCTTGGTTTAATCAACATTTTGTACGGCGCAGTTCTGGCAATTGTGCAAAAAGATTTCAAGCTCATTCTGGCTTACTCCAGCATTAGTCACATGGGCATCGTGCTGCTTGGCCTGGCCGCGTTCAACGAAATCGGGATGCAGGGCGCTGTTTTTCAAATGATCTCTCACGGTTTGATTTCTGCGCTCTTATTTTTGCTGGTGGCCAGTATCTACGAACGAACGCAGACCACCATGCTGGAGCAGCTGGGAGGCTTGGCCTCATCCGCACCTTTCATTAGCGGGATTTTATTAATAGCAGGCATGGCTTCGCTTGGTCTTCCAGGCCTATCCGGGTTTGTTAGTGAACTGCTCGCCTTTCTCGGTTTATTCGAGACGATGAAGATTATAACGGCCTTGTCTCTTCTCGGAATTATATTGGCGGCCGTTTATGTTCTTCGCGGGGTATTGAAAATTACATTCGGCTCACTGCCAAAGGCCTACTCTGGCATTAAGGATGCGCGTTTGGTCGAAGTAGTCCCTATGATCACGTTAGTTGCTTTTATCCTGTTAATTGGCGTGTATCCGAGCATTTTAAGCCAACCTCTCACCCTGACCATCAGTGAGCTTAACAATTTTATTCTTAGCGCTACGGCAAATCTAGGGGGTTAGACAAATGGACCAAAGACTTCTAGCAAGCGACCTAGTCTACTTGGCTCCGGAGCTGACCCTAGTCATCTCCGCGGTTGTCATTTCATTGATTGATCTGTTTCTGCCTGGCCGGATCAATCGGACGTTTCTCGGATGGCTAACGATTGCCGGGCTTGCGGTTGCTGCTGTTTTTGTGGGAATGAGGCTGGATTTGCTAGAACCGATCGAGTTTCTCTACCAAAGCTACCGTATTGATAACTTTGCCAATTTGCTAAAGCTGGTTTTGCTGGCAGGCACAGCTCTTATAATTCTTATGAGTCTGCACTCCGTTAAAAATCAGGACATTCCGCATCTGGGGGAATATTACTACATGTATTTGCCGGCTGTTCTGGGCGGCATGATTATGGTTTCCTCCGGGGACCTGATTACGCTGTTCATCGGCTTGGAGCTGCTCAGTATTACATCCTATATTATGGTGGCGATGAAGAAGAAAGATTCCTTATCAAATGAAGGGGCCTTCAAGTATGTAGTGCTTGGTGGGATTTCTTCCGCTATCTTGTTGTACGGTATGTCGTTTCTTTATGGCTTGTCGGGGTCAACCCAGTTAACCGAAATCAACTCTGCGTTAAGTGAGCATGCCGGTTCGTACGGTGCAATGATCTACGTAGCCTTTTTCCTAATCCTGGCCGGGTTCGGCTTCAAAATAGCTGCTGCTCCTTTTCATGCCTGGGCCCCGGATGTATATCAAGGCGCGCCTACACCGGTTGCCGCTTTTCTTGCTGTTGTTTCTAAAATCGCAGCAATCGGCCTCCTCTTCCGCTTGACTTATGTGCTCTTCTATGGCGTAGGGGTTAATCCGGATCAACCAATAGGCAACGATATTTTCCTCGCTTTAAGTGTGCTGGCTGCCGTTTCGATGATAGCCGGAAACGTGATGGCCCTGCGTCAAAAAAATATGAAGCGGCTCCTTGCCTACTCGGGGATCGCTAACGCCGGATACTTGCTAGTTCCGATAGCAACCGAATTTTCGTTTTCCCATGCCAGCAATTTTACCGAGTTTTTCTATTATGGTGTCGCTTATATGTTAATGAACCTTGGAGCATTCGCGGTGCTAATGATGGTGGAGGCGACCAGTCATTCATCGGAGATTAAAGGGTTTGCCGGATTGTATTACAGAGCTCCATGGACTGCGTTTGCCGTTGTTCTGATTATCCTGTCTCTGGCAGGCTTGCCTGTAACGGCAGGCTTCTTCGGAAAGCTGTTTATCGTGCTGGGAACAATTCAAACCCAGGCCTATTGGCTGGCGGCCGTTATGGTATTAAGCAGTGTCATCTCTTACGTGTATTATTTCTCTATCATTCGGCAAATGTTTATGCGCAGCAATGCCAAGGATGAACAATTGATCGCCACTTTGCCGCAGCAAGTGACGCTATGGTTTTGCGCTCTTGCAGGAGTAATTCTGGGTCTGTTCCCGGGACTGCTAATTCGCTACGCTCAGTCCGTGTTTGAACTGACTAGAGATCTTTTTATGATGACCGGTCAAGCTTGATGAGCATTCATACGTTAATAGTTTAATCATAAGCCCGGCTCCCTAATGAAGGGGGCGGGCTTATTTCCTGTGTAAATCTGCGATCCCACTCTCAAAAGTCATAGACTTTATCCTTTAATAGGACTTTTGACCCTTTTGCGTCCTAGCTGGAAGGGTTAATGTGAGTGGTATCGAATATTTCTCAAGAGCATTTTGCATTATTCGATTCCAGCAACAGGCGGTAACAAGAGATAGGCAAGCAAACACGAATTGATCTATAGCTTGTTTGATTAAAAGCTTCTTTTTGGATTTATGCAAAATGCTGAGGTAGAATAAATACATAAAAGGATAAATGCGATGTCATTCAAGGTCAGATGGTTGTTTGTTGGAATCGTTATCCTCTTAGGGGTAGTGACTCTCCCGGCGTTTATTCAGGAGAGCGCCCTCCAATCTCCCTCGATTACTAAGCATTCAACCTGGATTATACAATGGAAGCACAGCAAGGACCCCGCCTTTGACAGCATGAGCAAGCTGGTGAATGATTATCCCGACGTTAATGTTTCCGTCGCCATGCCTGATCCGCGCGTGGCCGAAGCTGATTGGCTGCATTACTGGCAGGCTTCAGAATATGTCGAATTCATTCAGCCTAACCATACGTACTCTATCGCCCAAGAGCTTAGCGATCCCCTACCATCCGTTCCAACTCATTTAAGGCAGATTGGTGCTGAGGAAGCGTGGCAAATGGTTGTCCCGCAATCAGATCTCATCATTGCTGTCGTGGACACTGGAGTGGATTTAAATCATCCCGATCTTAAGACCAATTTAGTGCCCGGTGTTAATCTGATTACTCCCGGTTCTCCACCTATGGACGATCACGGTCATGGTACAGGAGTGGCCGGAGTCATAGCAGCCGCTAACAACAAGGAAGCTGGCGTATCCGGCGTGTTGTGGGAAGCTAACATTATGCCGATAAAAGCATTGGAGTCAACAGGCAACGGTGATGAAGATAAGCTTGGCGAGGGTATTCGCTATGCTGTAGACAACGGAGCCAAAATTGTGGTGCTTTCACTCGGGCTCAACAAGCCTTCTCCTTATATGGAATCGATTGTCCGATATGCGGAAGAGAGGGGAGTTTTGCTGGTTGCAGCAACCGGAAACGAGGCGAATGCCGTCAAGTTTCCTGCAGCTTATCCAACGGTGTTGGCCGTAGCCGGGGGTACCCCGCAAGGGGCCGATCCGAGATCGAATTCGGGGCCGGAAGTCGATGTTATGGCTCCCTGGACGGTCTATACGACCCGTTTAGGAGGCTCTTATGGTTATCAGGAAGGAACGTCTATGGCTGCCCCGCAGGTGGCTGCGGTTAGTGCTCTGCTGTGGAAAGAGAATCCGGATTGGAAGCCGTATCAGATAAGGAATGCTATCCGGCAGTCGGCGCATAACATAGTGGGAGCCGAGTGGGATGCAAACAGCGGCTTTGGTATGCTGAGAGCGGACCGGGCCATGAGCCTGGATTATCGGGACCATTTATACGAAGGTCACCGTTCGATGGAGCAAGCCAAGCCTTTGACGATTTCACAGCAGATTTCAGATGCGGTGGGGGAACATCAAGGAGAGAATTGGTACGTTATCGACTCGCCGTATGACGGCACACTGACCATTGCGATAGAATCGAATGCGTATGACTCTCTGTCCATCGGCCACTATGATTCTGCGGACTTAGCTGAATCAGATTTTGCCGCTGATTGGTCAAGGGGAGAGCAAATTCCGGTTACTCAGGGAAAAAGTTATCTTCGCATAAGCTTAAATCCAGGAGCTGAAGAAGCCGCTTATCTGATCACCACCGGTTTCCTTATTGCCCCGGATGCGTTCGAGGATAACGACAGGCAGTACAAGGCATACCGGCTTCCGCTGCGCTCTACGACACTGACAGGAACTTTCCACCAGGAGGAGGATCATGACTGGTATTCCATGAAGATAGAGGAGCCAGGCACACTCCGCCTCATCGTAGAAGTAGATACGGCCAGGATGGATCCGGTGATCCTGATCCAAAGGCAGGGCATGAGAGAGATCAGAGTCGATGAATATGGCGATGGTCTCCAGGAGGATACGGGATGGCTTGATGTAACACCGGGAATCTACTATTTCCGGATTAGCAATATTCCGGGATATTCTGCTCCTGTAGTGGGAACCTACACGTTAAGCGTAGAGTATGAGCCCGCTAACCTTGATCCAAATGAACCGGATAACCGCTCCAATGGCAGTGAGGCAGAGTTTGCGGATATAGCCGGTCATTGGGCTGAGCGAGAGATAAAGCAGCTGACTCAAGAAGGAATTTTGCAAGGCATAGCCGATAATCAATTTGCCCCCGATCGTTTCATGACCCGGGCTCAAGCTGTAGCTGCTTTGGTCCGGATGATGGATGGCGCCGGGCAGCAGTCAGGTGGCGGCAAGCTTGCTTTCAACGATGTGAAGCCTGACCATTGGGCCTATCCGTATATAAGCGCCGCCACTCAGCGAGCTTTAATTCAAGGTTATGAGGACGGCAGCTTTCGGCCGGAAGGCCTTGTTACCCGAATGGAGATGATTGCCTTACTCAGCCGGGCCATTCCATTGGAGACGGATGAAGCACAGGGCAGCAGCCGTTTCCCGGATGTGTCCTCCGCTTACTGGGGCCACTCCTTATTGGTCTCATTGCACGAAGCGGGTGTAATTGACGGTTACGAGGATGGCAGCTTTAAGCCCGACCAGCCTGCTACCCGGGCCGAGTTTGTTTCATTCTTGGTGAAGTGGTTGAAATAATACTATCTTTGAGGGGGAGAGCGATTTTGGGCGCGTTGAGTTCGATCCAACAGTCGATGGCGGTCAATGGGCTAATCTATATTGTCGTCGTGCTAGTTTGTGTTGCAACGGCTTGGTGGGCGCTGCAGCAGTTTAAGCTCGACTTGTTTGTCAAAAATCCTCGCAGTGCTCAAAGCAAAGTATTACAGGTTCTGCTTTCACTGGCTTTAGGCTACCAGGTAGCGAGATTTATTATAGATTACTTTAATTGGTCGGCGATGTTGACGGGACTGTTTTAGTGCATACCCGAATAACAATCCCCTTACATGTAAACAATGGAAGTAGAGAGTTACAGAACGTTGTGAGTTAGATACACTTTAAATAAAAACGCGGAGGGAACCTAGATGAGCAAAATTATCGTCCGCGGCGGTAATCAACTATCGGGAAAAGTGAAAATACACGGAGCCAAAAATGCAGTATTACCGGTTATTGCTGCATCCTTATTAGCTTCTTCAGGCGTTTCCAAAATTAAGGATGCCCCTCCGCTGGACGATGTAAAGACCATTTACCAGCTGCTGCAACAATTGGGAGTGCAAATGAATTATGAGGATGAGTGTATTCATGTAGATGCGAGCAGCTTTTCCGGATATGAAGCGCCATACGATTTAGTGAGAAAAATGCGAGCTTCTTTTTTAGTGCTGGGACCTTTATTGTCCAGGTTGGGTCAGGCGAAAATTCCTCTCCCCGGAGGATGTGCAATTGGAACCCGTCCGATTGACCAGCATCTTAAAGGCTTTGAGATGATGGGAGCGGATATTGATTTGGGTCAAGGCTTTATAGAAGCGCGGGTCAATGGACGCCTCAAAGGGGCCAAAATCTATTTGGATGTAGCAAGCGTAGGGGCTACCGAGAACATTATGATGGCGGCGACCCTGGCTGAAGGCACCACGTACATCGAGAATGCCGCTATGGAGCCGGAAATTGTAGATTTGGCCAACTATCTGAATGCGATGGGGGCTAAAATACGGGGCGCGGGCACAGGCGCAATTCGCATTGATGGTGTCGAAGCCTTGCACGGTGTAAACCATACAGTGATCCCCGACCGTATTGAAGCGGGTACGTACATGATTGCTGCGGCTATCACGGGCGGCACTCTCTTTGTTGAAGGGGCTATATCGGACCATCTGAAGCCGCTCATTTCCAAAATGCGTGAAATGGGTGTCATAATTGAGGAAGAGGAAAGCGGTATTCGCGTAAGTGCTCCCCATGCTTTGCGGGCTGTTGATTTAAAGACGCTGCCGTATCCCGGCTTCCCCACAGATATGCAATCTCAGATGATGGCCTTGCTGTTAAAATCCGAAGGAACCAGCATCGTGACCGAAACGGTATTTGAAAACCGGTATATGCATGTGGAAGAATTCATCCGGATGAACGCCCAGATTAAGGTAGAAGGCAGAACCGCTGTCGTTCAAGGTAACGCCCGGCTGCGGGGAGCTAAGGTAGCCGCTACGGATTTAAGGGCTGGAGCCGCGTTAATTCTTGCCGGACTTTGTGCCCAGGGAGAGACGGAAATCACCGGGCTTCATCATATTGACCGCGGATATGTGGGCATTGTCGAGAAGCTGCAAGCGTTAGGCGCCGAAATAGAACGATTCGAAAGTCCGTCCCCGGCGAAAGAAGAGCGGAAGGAAGTCGGTTTTTTTGCTGTCCAGCCTACATGGGCATAATTAAATTCAACAGTTGAACCTCTGGTCCTATAGGACCAGAGGTTTTTTTGTCAATAATAGAGGCTTGGATGGGATCCAATTATAAGCTAGTTAGCAGTTCTATGCCCGATTACAAGATTTGTTAGTCTATCACCCTCCCGAGTTACATAAGATAGAATATCCGCTTAAACACAATCTACTCTAGTGGCTTTCGATCGGAGGGCTGCGCACCTGACGACAAATGCCCTGCGATAAGTGGAAGTTGAAGTTTCACCATGTGGTGTAGGGAGGAAACTATGAACGAGAGAATGAGACACAAAGCTCTGTGGTGGATGGCTGCCGCCTTGTCTTTATCGATGCTGCTGACTATTATGATCCGGGTATGGTCAGGGGAGGAGAAAACCGTGTCCCCTTTGCCGCCTTCGGCAGACAGCCCGCAAACGCTGGAGCCGTCAACGAGCGATACTAAGATACCCGATCAGCCATTGTGGGTTCCCGTCTACCTGAGCACGGAAAACAAAGTGGATCAAATCCAGCTGGAGGACTATGTCCGGGGAGTGGTTGCTGCTGAAATGCCGGCTGAGTTCGAGCCAGCAGCCCTGCAAGCCCAGGCATTGGCTGCACGAACCTATATAGTCAGGAGATGGATGACCGATGACCGCAGCAATGTTCCGGTACAGGATGCGCTGGTGACCGACACGATCACCCATCAAGCCTATCAAACGGACGAAATGCTGTTAGACCGCTGGGGCTCGCAGCAGTACGAATCGTATTATCAGAAAATAGAAGAGGCAGTCAAGGCAACACAGGGTATGATTTTAACTTATGAGAAGCAGCCCATTGAAGCTTTGTTCTTCTCCACCAGCAACGGGCGTACCGAAAATTCGGAAGACTACTGGGAACAGCATTTGCCATATCTAAGAAGTGTCGAAAGTCCATGGGACGAGGAAATATCACCACGTTATACGAAAACGGTCAGTCTAGCGAAAGATAGTGTACTGAAAGCGCTGGGGATATCATCTTCTCTATCAGCGGATTCGTTGGTGGCCGGCATGGATGTCACAGAATACTCGGCTGGCGGCCGGGTGAAGTCCGTACGTGTGGCAGGCCAGACCTTTACAGGGAGGGAGATTCGTGAGAAGCTGCAGCTCGATTCTTCCCAGTTCTACTGGAAAGCTAACGGGAATTCCATTGATATCACAACGTACGGCTATGGTCACGGAGTTGGCATGAGTCAGTGGGGAGCTAACGGCATGGCTAAGGAAGGGTACACGGCCGAAGAGATAGTCAAGCATTACTATAAAGGAATAGATATTCAACCCTGGGCGGAAATTGTTAATATAGCAAACTAAAAAATATTCTTTCATTGGTATTACCTCAAGTATAAAACCTAGCAGTCTGGCAACAATGGTACTGAGGTGATATAACCATGAATGAACAAAACAAAGAGGTTCAAGTAGAAAAAGAGGCTCCTCAATCCGTAGATGGAGTCAGATCTGCAACCCCGAATTCCCCATGGCGCAGACTGCTAGCCAAGAAATGGGCATTCCCGGCAATCTACATGGTGGCGGCTGCAATTATTTTAACGCTAATGTTGGTTTATCAAAATTCGGGCAAACCAACCGTTATGGAAGAATCCATCGGACTAGGTTTGGAAACAACAGGTGAGACTGATCAAGAAGGCAACCCGGATTCACAACCCGTTGGCGCGCAAGTAGAGACTATGCAGTGGCCTGTGAGCAACTTCGATGAGATGGACATTACGATGCCTTTCTTTGACAGCGAAGCTTCAGCCGAAGTGAAGCAGGAGGCCATGGTCGAATACAACGATACATTCACTCCTCACGTCGGTATCGATTTCGCAAGACCGGATCAGGAACCCTTTGAAGTGCTTGCTGCCTTAAGCGGACAGGTAACGGCTGTAGAGGTTAATCCGGTAGTTGGACAAATCGTAGAGATTACTCATTCCAATGGGATGGTAACGGTGTATCAAAGCTTGGGTGAAGTTGAAGTGACTCAAGGGCAGGAAGTTCAGCAAGGTGAGGTTATTGGAACTGCAGGCCGCAATGAGTTAGAAAAACATCTGGGTAATCACGTTCACTTTGAAGTTCGCCAAGGCCAGGACGGCCCGGCGCTTAACCCGAATGATTTGATTACGCAGGAATAAGTGAAAATAACGATTGCATGACCAGTTGAGGGAATTGCAGATCATTACGCGGGAGGGACACCTCCCGCTTTTTCTTTTAGTACAAAATTTATTTTTCCGGGATTCTGCGTAATCGATCTAGCGTAAAGGGTGTCAGGACACGCTTCCCCTTGACGGGTCGTTCCTGCTGGATAAACGGGGCTGAAATGACTGATGTTAACTTGAAAAATGCTTCAGGATAAGGAGAGAAAAAGTACAAAAATCATCTTGTCCGACAAATAATTGCTTGCGAAATGGCTTGTCAGCAAGGGAAACAAAGAATATATAAGCATGCTCCTCATATAATGTACCAAACTATCTCGAGTAGGGAGGCGAGGGGAGTGCACGATTACATTAAAGAGCGAACCATCAAAATCGGCCGTTGTATTGTGGAAACCAGAAGCACGGTTCGCACGATTGCCAAAGAGTTTGGAGTCTCCAAAAGCACGGTGCACAAAGATTTAACGGAAAGATTACCCGATATTAACCCTGAATTGGCCAACCAAGTAAAAACAATTCTGGAATACCACAAATCGATACGTCATCTGAGAGGAGGAGAAGCGACTAAAATCAAATATAAAAAGACGAGGAATTATAAATCAGGTTCAGAATTACTGGTCTCATCCAAGTCCTAGTCTGATTGGACTCCCGTTCCTCCCCCGCTATTGCATACATGAGGAGGAATCAATTTCATAGTAGAGTAAATCCGTTTTATGAAATTGATTCGGTGAAGGAGGATTTTGTATATTTATGGCGAATTTCCTTATAAGTCTGCCGTCTGAAGGATCAGACTTGGGACGGACTTGGTGATTACGCAGGGAGGAACGTAAGGGATGTTCAGTAAGGACATTGGGATAGATCTGGGTACGGCTAATGTATCCATATATGTTAAAGGGAGGGGAATCGTACTCGACGAACCGTCCGTGGTAGCCGTTGATAACGAATCCAAGAAGATATTGCAAGTAGGCGAAGAGGCACGCCGGATGGTGGGTCGTACACCCGGCAACATAGTCGCTATCCGCCCTCTTCGTGAGGGTGTCATAGCCAATTTTGAAATGACCGAAATCATGCTTAAGTATTTTATAGATAAGGTTGACGGAAGAAAGTGGTACAGCCATCCGAGAATTTTAATTTGCGCTCCCACTAATATTACGTCGGTTGAACAAAAAGCAATTCGTGAAGCAGCGAAGAAGAGCGGAGCTAAGGAAGTCTTTTTGGAAGACGAACCGAAAGCGGCTGCAATCGGAGCGGGCATGGATATTTTTCAACCAAGTGGAAATATGGTAGTGGACATTGGAGGAGGCACGACGAATGTTGCCGTGATTTCGATGGGCGATATCGTAGCCTCCTCTTCCATTAAGATTGCCGGCGATAAGTTTGACGATGCGATCATTAAGTACATCAAGAACAAGTACAAGCTGTTGATCGGGGAAAGAACAGCCGAAGATATCAAAATCAAAATAGCTACGGTAAGTCCTGATGGCCGGCAGGAGGAAATGGATATTCGCGGCCGGGACATGGTGACAGGCCTGCCGTTGTCGATTACGGTGAAGTCGAATGAGATCAAGGAAGCGTTAATGGAATCGGTGGCCGCTATAGTTTCTGCAGCAAAATCATTATTAGAGATAACACCTCCGGAGCTTTCTGCCGATATAATTGATAAAGGGATTATTGTGACCGGCGGAGGCGCACTGCTGCACGGGCTCGACCAGCTATTGAATGAGGAATTGCTTGTTCCTGTTCTTGTAGCTGATGACCCGATGCATTGCGTCGTAAAAGGAACAGGTGCGATGCTGGACAATTTGGACAAGGTCTCCAAAAAATCCCCCTATAAAGGACTGTAATCCGAGCGGCCTTAAGTAACGGCTGCGGAAAGGGGACGTTATGTTAAGAGGATTGTATACTTCCGCTGCAGGAATGATTGCGCAGCAAAGAAGGCATGACACGGTAACCAATAATATATCGAATCTGAATACGCCGGGTTTCAAGCAAGGCAATGCCGTTAACCGTTCGTTTCCGGAAATGCTGATCGCTCTTACGAATGGTCAGGCTAATCATCCCGGGTCCTTAAATATTGGACTTTTGAATACGGGTGTGTTTGCGGAAGAAGATCTGTCTGTTTACGTACAGGGCGATCTGCAGCAAACCCGTCAGCCGTTTGACTTAGCGCTTCGTTCTCATATTAATGTGCCTGGACAAGCCTTTGACGGAGCGGGCAAAGGAATTGATGAACAGGGGAATATCGTTTACCAGCCGCAGGCCTTCTTCACTATTGCGGGAGCAGATGATTCCGCGCGTTATACACGCAATGGGAATTTTACCGTGAGTACTGCAGGCCAGCTGGTGACAGAAGACGGCTATTCAGTGGTTGGTGTTAATGGTCAGCCTATTACGTTATTCGATGACGTGGATAATGTTGCTTTTCCCGACGCTATCATAACCGAAACAGGAGTGCTGCTTGACCCCCGCACAGGACAAGCTATCCGCGACGCCGATGGCAATGCTAAGCAGCTGTTGTTAACACGCATAGATCAGCCAAACCGCTTGATTCGCGAGGGGACAGGTTTGTTCCGTCTAAACGAAGATGAAGCAGATCTTGCCCAGCCAGTTGCGGCTGAGGATGATGTGACCCTATATCAAGGCTATCTAGAACGTTCCAATGTGGACCCGGCTCAGGCGCTGGTGGATATGATGACAGCGCTTCGTGCTTACGAAGCTAACCAGAAGATGGTCCAGTATTACGATAGAAGCCTCGAGAAAGCCGTTAATGAAGTTGGACGTATAGGATAGGTTGGTTTTTCGGGCAATAACGGATCTTCGGGGGGAATAATGAGTGAATAATTCCATGATTAATTCCATGGTTACTATGCGAGCGCTGCAGCAAAAGATCGATCTGGTGGCCAACAATATATCTCATCTGGATACGAATGGATATAAGAGAAAGGATGCAACTTTTAAGGATGTGCTCAACAATGTCGTATCCCAGCCCCAAGGCTTTGAAAAGGAAGGAAGGCTATCCCCGCTAGGTCTGCCCCAAGGCTGGGGAGCACGTCTTTCTCAAGTCCAGTTGGATTTGAGCCAGGGAACTTTAAAGGAAACCGGAGTGTCAACCGATGTATCGATAAGCGGTGGAGCTTTGTTTGCTATTCAACGCTCTATTACAGACTCAAATGGAGAGCGGATTAACGAACAATTATATACAAGGGACGGCTCCTTTCAATGGAGTGTAATGCCAAGTGACACGGAGTACCGTTATTTAACAACCAAGGATGGATGGTCAGTGCTCAACACAGCCGGAGAACCTATCCGTGTACAAATGAATGAAGAGATCCGAATAGATGAAGAAGGCACTCTCTACGCCTACCGCCCGTCTCAGCCTGATTCTGCGACCGCTATCGGACAAATTCAATTAATGAGGGTAATTCGTCCCCAATACTTGCAGGAAATGGGTTATAATAAATATGGTGTGGCCGCTGATGCGGAGATCGGAGCTGTGCTGCAGGCTGCAGCTGGTGGAGATGACATCGCCGTTAAGCAAGGATTTCTCGAGCAGTCCAATGTTAGCCTCAGTGATGAAATGACTGAGCTGATGATGATTCAGAGAGCCTTTCAAATGAACTCGCGGGCAATTACCTCCTCCGACACTATGATGCAGTTGACTAACAACCTGCGAGGCTAATTGAAGTGAGGAATGCAGTTATGAATGAACTCAACCGACCGGGGGATAACGAGAAAGATTTTTCAGCCGCGGATACAGATAAGGCTAACCAGACGGTCAAGGTCTCCATATCGGAAGCGAAGACCGAGGACGCCACTAAAAAGCGTAAGAAGAAATCCAAGAAAAAAAAGCGCAAGCCCATTTGGCGGGTGCTCCGCTTTTTCCTGGTGCCTTTCTTATGTCTCGCAGCTTTATTTGGCGGTCTCGTTATCGGGTATGTTTATTTAGGGGAACAGCCTTTATCTGATGTATGGAATATAGATACTTGGAAGCATGTATTTGATTTAGTGTTTGCCAATACATGAGACCATCTTCACTGGATGAATCCGCTTCCCATGCTCACTTCGGCAGGGGGAGTTTTTTTTTGTATTTATCAAAGGTATAATGAAGAGGGAAAATTGGGTAAAAGGGAAAAGGACATATTTCTGAGACTCGCGATGTCTTGTGGTAGAAATATGCCCCTTATATCAACCTTCACTACTGCAGATCGCGAAGGGACATTAGTTAGTGTAAGTCTAAAAGCACCGTTTTATACAAGTAAAAGTGAAAAAGGAGCCTGACTATGCTGGATATTCAACAAATTCAACAAATCATTCCACACCGGTACCCATTTCTGCTGGTGGATCGTATTCTCGAGGTTGAGCCTGGAGTCCGAGCAGTAGGCATAAAAAATGTTTCCATTAATGAGCCCTTTTTTGCAGGGCATTTTCCCGAATACCCCGTCATGCCGGGGGTTCTGATTTTGGAGGCGTTAGCACAGGTGGGGGCCGTAGCTTTGCTGCAGGCTGATGGTAACCGCGGGAAAATCGGACTGCTGGCGGGTGCGGATGGATTCCGTTTTCGCAGACAGGTTAAGCCGGGAGATGTATTAACTCTGGAAATGCAAATTACTCGCTTAAAAGGCACTATCGGAAAAGGAACAGGAACGGCAAAAGTAGGCGATGAAATTGCTGCCCAAGGAGAATTAATGTTTGCATTGCAGGATGCCTGATTTATGTTAATGGCAGCATGAGAGTCAATGCGAATGCCAAAGGAAAACTGCTATCATCAGTCAGCTTGCTTCATAAATGAGAAAGCCCTTTTATCATTGATAAAGAATTTTTAGTCTATACTATATGGTATCGGAGGGATTCGGAAATGGATCGTGCTTCTCAAGTGAAGGAATTGTATGATGCGTGGCTTCATGATACAGGAATAGATGAAGAAACCAAACAAGAGCTGCGGGCTATACAGGACTTGCCTGAGGAAATTGAAGACCGTTTTTTCAGGGATCTTGAATTTGGGACAGGTGGATTGCGTGGTGTGGTCGGAGCAGGGACTAACCGGATTAATGCCTACACGGTTGGCAGGGCAACTCAGGGGCTAGCTGCATATTTGCTTGAATCCGGGATTACTTCTCCATCGGTAGTCATTGCGCATGACTCGAGGAATCTATCGCCTGAATTGTCTTTGGAAACAGCTTTAGTATTGGCTGGAAACGGAATTAAGGCTTATTTGTTTGACTCGCTAAGGCCTACTCCAGAATTGTCCTTTGCTGTTCGTTATTTGAAAGCTTCGGCTGGAGTGGTAGTTACCGCCAGTCATAATCCCCCTGAATATAACGGCTATAAGGTATATGGTAAGGATGGCGGACAAATCGTTGCCGAACAAGCGGATCAGATCATTGCGTATATCCGTTCACTGGAGTTTAAAGATATTCGCAAGCTCTCCAAAGCAGAAGCTCAGGCAAAGGGACTTCTCGAGATCATTGGTAAAGAAGTCGACGATGCTTACATACGGGAAGTATTGGCCGTAAGCCCTAATCCTGCGATGACCCGAAAGGAAGGACCTAACGTCAACGTTGTTTATACTCCTCTCCATGGGGCTGGCAATCTGTCCATACGGAGGGTGCTAAAGGAAGCAGGCTTTACCCGTGTGCAAGTCGTGCCCGAGCAAGAGCAGCCGGATCCATTGTTCAGCACCGTCAAATCTCCAAATCCGGAAGAAAAGGAAGCCTTCACCCTGGCTATGCAGCTTGCCGCGCAAAGCAATGCGGACATTATTTTGGGCACCGATCCCGACTGTGACCGCATGGGCGCTGTTGTGAAAAATGCGGACGGAGATTACTTTGTCCTCTCCGGCAATCAATCGGGAGCGATCATGATCGCTTATTTAATGTCGACTTTGCAGGAGCAGGGCAAATTACCGGACAATGGAGCCATTATTAAAACGATCGTAACCAGTGAGCTGGGAGCTGAGATTGCTCGCAGCTATGGCGCTGAAGTGCTTAATACGCTAACCGGCTTCAAGTATATTGGAGAGAAAATAACCCAATTTGAAAGAAATGGGCAGTACCAATTTTTATTCGGTTATGAGGAAAGCTACGGTTATCTTGCGGGTACTTATGCAAGAGATAAGGATGCGGTTGTCGCTTCGCTATTAATATGTGAAGCAGCAGCTTATTATAAAAGCAAAGGAAAAACCTTGTATGATGTTTTGCAGGAGCTCTATCAGCAATATGGCTATTATAATGAAGCTTTAGAATCGAGAACACTGAAGGGGAAAGACGGCCTGGCCCAAATCGGAGCGATTATGGAAGATTGGCGCGTAAACCCTCCGACGGAATTGAATGGACAGAAGATCGTTTCCCTTTTGGACTATACTCATGGGCTGAATGGCCTGCCCAGTGAAAATGTATTAAAGTATCAGCTGGAAGACGAGTCCTGGTTTTGTTTGAGACCATCGGGAACAGAACCCAAAATTAAAGTATATTTTGCGGTCAAAGGGACTTCCTCTGAAGATGCCAATCATCGCCTGGAAGCGTTGCGCCAAGCAGTAATGGCACGAATTGATTCGTAGAACTGTAAAAGATATCATATTTGTTTAGTAATTAGGATAGGAAGTGGAAGTATTGAAGGATTGGTACATGCGTTGGAACCGCAAAGCGTCCACACTGCTGTGGTGGGTAGTGATTGTAGCTATAATTGCTTCTCTGCCTTTGGCCTATGAGCGTATCCTTACCGAAAGCTCCGCGAAACGAGTGGAATTCGTATTTGACTATAGAGATATTCTCGACATTTCGGAGTACAAGTCTAACCCGGCTCAGTTCGTCGATGAGGAACTGGATGCAATGAAATCTGCCGGCGTGCATTCCATGGCTGTTTACGAAAGCACGTTAGATGAGCTGGAGTTGGCCCAAAGACTAGATTTATACACTACACGAGAAATCACTGTGCTGGATCCGGCGCAGGCCAATCCTGCGGAGAAGAACACTTACGTCCTGTTTAAGGGTGAGGAGATCGCCGGTGTCCTGCAGCCTATGATAGAGCAGTCTTTAAGAGAGCAAGGGGTAGGTACGCAGCCTTGGTCATTTAATGATCGGCCGGGTTTAATCATTGAGCTTCCTATAGAGGAAGCTACTATGAAGCCGTTAGATCCGGATCCGATTGCATTACAGCAGCTTCAGGATAAAGGCTTCGGAATTGTGGCAAGGCTGTCCAACCGGAGCACTCCATTTGTAAAGGATGCTATGGACCGTAAGCTATCTCAATATAAGGAAGCGGGAGCGTCCACCGTTATTTTTGAGGGGGAATCGGTTCCTGGCTTCACCGGCAAGGCGGATAATGTAGAGCTGGAGCAAATGGCGGAGCTTCTTCAGCAGCATGAAATGACGATTGCCGCTATCGAGCTTTTGCGAGCTCCTCAAAGAGGATTTAATACGCTGGCCAAAGAGCTCCGTTATGATGTGGTTCGGCTTCATTCGTTGTCGGAGGCAGAAGCTGACCGCCTGGTAGGGAACATAACTGAGCAGGAGCAGGCCGATCGTATTCAGGTTCTGGCTGACCGTTTTGTGCTGGCGGTGAAAGACCGGAATATCCGAATGGTGTTTCTAAACGCAAGACCTTCAAGGAATGTTGAACGAGGCGTTATTACCGATCCGTTGGAGCCTATCCGGGAGACATTGCGCGGTGAGGACGGGGCGCTGAAGCGTATTGTCAATGAAGGCTATGCACTAGGGTCCGCCCGATCCTTCACTATTTTCAACTCCGCTTGGCAAATGTATTTAAAATGGATAGTGGTTGCAGGCAGTGTGGCATTAATCGCTTTAACCGCAGGCCATTTTATTCCTTCCCTGCGTTTGCTCTCGTTCGTGGGAGGCGGTTTATTCTCGGCGGGATTATTCGTACTGTCTTCTAATTGGCTGTACAAGATTTTGGCGCTGGGCGTAGGGATTTGTGCCCCAACGCTAGGAATGATTCTGGCGATCCGGGCGATCCGGAAAAAACGGGCCGCGACATATACGGGGTCGGCATTAGGCTTAACGATTAACTTGTTCATACGTTCGCTGGCTGTCTCTTTAATCGGAGTGGCCTTTATAGTCGGCATGCTGAACAATATTATCTACAGTTTGCTTATTGACCAGTTCAGAGGCATTAGCTTATTTAGTTTGGCGCCTATTGTGTTAATTGGTATTTACCTGCTGTTCTTTAGTGAGGATTTGAAGTTTTCTGAAATTGTTACTCGGGTCAAAAAAGTTCTCTCTTCTTCGATAAGTGTATTATGGATCGTTTTGGCTGCAGGAGCAGGTGCTGTTGTTTACTACTACTTGTCTAGGACAGGCAATGAGGGACAAGCTTCCAATTTTGAGAAGCTTTTCAGAGCAGTTCTTGAGAACACGCTTGGTGTACGCCCGCGCTTCAAAGAGTTCCTGATCGGGCATCCCTTATTTATTCTCGGGGCTTACCTTGCTATTAAATATCGTCCCGCCGGGCTGTATATTTTTATCCTAGGCATATTTGCGCAAATCTCAGTTGTTAATACCTTCACGCATCTGCATACTCCAATCTATATTTCATCCATTCGGGTCGGGTACGGGGTGTTGTTTGGGGTTATTATCGGTCTGATTTTTATAGCGATCTGGGAACTGCTGGCAAGGAGTTGGAAAAAATGGGGTTCACCCTTACTAAAAAGCTAGTCATTTCCGGATATTACGGCTTCCAAAATAGCGGTGACGAAGCTGTTCTGCAATCGATATTGCTGGCATTAAAAGCTCAAGGTGAAAATGAAGGTGTTCATATAGAGCCGGTAGTGCTGTCTATTAATCCGCCGCTGACGGAAGCGATGTACGGGGTCAAGGCGGTGCATCGCATGAAACCGGCTAAGGTGTTCCAAGCGATCAAGGAAAGCGATGGCTTGATTAGCGGCGGAGGCAGCTTGTTACAGGACGCGACCAGTGCCAAGAGCATTCCGTATTATTTGGCTGTTATTAAAATCGCCCAGTTTTTGAAAAAGCCGACTTTTGTTTATTCACAAGGAATTGGTCCCGTTCAAAGAAAACTGTTTTATTCTTGGATACGCGGGGTATTTAACCAGTGTCAGTATCTTTCTGTCCGTGATCAGGAATCCGCTGAGCTGCTGCGGGAGATGGGCTGCTCGGCTCGTGTTGAAGTGGTGCCGGACCCGGTCATGGGACTTCCGCTGAACCCAAAGACGGAATTGCCTTCTGACGACGATCGGAGTTTGCCCGTCATTGGGGTTTCCGTGCGGTTCTGGAATGAGGACCGCTCGGAATTGGAGGGCTTAGCCCGATGCTTGCAGGAGATTCGTCGTGAACGGGAAGTGTTGATTCGCTTCCTCCCTTTTCATATGCCCGATGATCTTGAAGCCTCTTTAGAGGTGATTCGCAGAATGGATGCTTCCAATGATCCGCTTGTCCAAGTCGTGGATCATGCACAGCATCCGCAAGCTATGCTGGCCGAAGTTGGCAGGTGTGATTTGCTCGTTGGAATGCGGCTGCACTCCTTAATTTATGCTGCCTCGCAGTATGTTCCCATGCTGGGGATATCCTATGATCCTAAGATTGACCAGTTTTTACAGCGTTTGCATATGAAAGCTGCCGCTTCAACCAAAGTTTTCCACGTCGATCAAGTGGTAGTGACGCTGAAGGAGCTGCTTGATGGCAAGGAGGGATGGATATCTGCCAAAAGTAAGCTGATCAACCAGCTTAAACAGGATGCTGAACAGCCTGCGAAGCAGATTATGGCCCGGATCACAAGAGAAAAGGTGAACGCATGATGAAATTTCAGACGGTTACCATCTTCGGAGTCCCCTTTTCCAAGATGTCACTTAATGAAACGGTAGAATACTTAACGAATGCCATTCAGGAAAAAAGGCCCCATCAAGTCATCACAGCCAATCCGATCATGGTGATGGAAGCCAGGAAAAACAATGAGTATCTGGATATGATGAAGCGTGCTGAGCTAATTGTACCGGATGGAGCCGGAATTGTGTGGGCCGCCAATTACGTAGGAGAGCCTGTTGCAGAACGGGTTACAGGATTTGAACTGCTGCACGAACTCTTAAAAGTGGGAGAAAAGCATCGTTGGAAGGTTTATTTACTCGGTGCTTCTCCTGATATTATCCAAGCGGCAGCTGATAAACTGAAGCAGCAATACCCTTTAATTAACTTTGCGGGTATTCGTGACGGCTATTTTGGTCCTGAACAAGATGAAGAAATTATCGCCGACATTCAAGGGAAAGAGCCTGATTTATTACTTGTCGGCCGTTCCGCCGACCGCCAAGAGCCTTGGATTGACAAATACAAGCATCGTCTGCAGGTTCCTGTTATGATGGGAGTAGGCGGCAGCTATGATGTGATTTCCGGAAAGCTGAAAAGGGCGCCGCAATGGTTTATCCGCATGCGGCTGGAATGGTTTTACCGCTTGCTGCAAGAACCGTGGCGCTATAAACGAATGATGGTGCTGCCGAAGTTTGCCCTTAGTGTAATCCGTCACAAAGATAAAGTGACCAGATCATGAATTTTCTAGGCAAGGACTATCCGCTGCCCATGATTTGGGGTAGAATGTGGGAATTGGCCTATGTGCAGTAACACATAATAAAAAGGGAAACTAAAGCAGTACGGAGTACGGAGAGGTTGTGAATTCATGAGTGGTAATGCATGGATATATATCATTGGCTTTGCTGCGGCATGCTTGCTTTCAGTCGTGTTAACGCCGCTGGTCAAAAAGTTGGCGATTAAAGTCGGGGCTATAGACGTCCCCAATCATCGTTCTGTCCACTCTAAAATTATGCCCAGAATGGGCGGATTAGCTATTTTCCTGGCCTTTGTCGGGTCCTACCTGATCATGGCACCGGCTACAACAGGCTATAATATGGATGTAGCCATGGGACTTATCCTTGGAGGAGCCGTAATTGTTCTGGTCGGAGCGCTAGATGACAAATATGATCTGTCTCCTAAGGTCAAGTTACTTGGACAAATCATTGCCGCGTCCATTGTTATTTCCTTTGGTCTGCAGATTGACTACATTAAACTGCCCTTTTTTGACGCTATGGACTTGAATCCTTGGTTCAGTATCCCGTTAACGGTGCTGTGGATTGTCGGTGTCACCAATGCGATAAACTTAATAGATGGTCTAGACGGTCTTTCAGCTGGAGTGTCCGCTATTGCTACAACATCGCTGCTAGTACTGGCCATCATGATGGGGAATGTCACCGTCATCCTGCTGTGTGTAGTCCTTCTAGGAAGCACTATAGGGTTTTTGTTTTATAACTTCCACCCCGCCAAAATTTTTATGGGGGACTCGGGCTCGTTATTTTTAGGATTCAGTCTGGCAACCTTGTCTATTCTTGGTTACAAATCTGCGACGATCGTATCCTTCCTCGTCCCGCTAGCGATTCTTGGAGTACCTTTATCCGATACATTGATGGCGATTTTGCGGCGCAAGTTGAACAACAAGCCGATTTTTACAGCAGATAAAGGACATTTGCACCACTGCTTGATGGGACTGGGTTTTAGCATGAAGAAGAGCGTGCTGATAATTTATGGAATAGCTTCTTTCTTCGGCTTATGTGCTGTCCTGCTGTCGAAGGCTTCCCAATGGGGAGCAATACTGGTTGTCGTTCTGTTGCTGCTGTTCATGGAAATAGGAGCCGAGGCTATCGGGATTGTTAGCAAAAGCCGCAAACCGGTTCTGCGTCTCATTCAGAAATTAGTGCCCGCGTCCATACGCTCAAGAGTAACTAAATAAATCCGGTCCTGTCTGTATAAAGATGCAAGTTGTAAAGCACTCATACTTACTTTAATTTGTTCTATAAGGCCTTAGGCGCTTCATATGCCAGGGTCTTTTTTGTTTTCTCTGCGGAAAACTAGGCAAAGTCAAATTCCGTAGGAGAAGCCCTAAACTTCACTGTCGAGAATGCCGATAATGAAGATATATTGTCTATATCTTTGTATCGTTCAGCTGCTGCCGTTTTCGCTAAAGGGTTAAGCAAAACGGTTAACAGAGCTATAAGCAAAAAGGAGGAAACCAGTTTGAAAAAGATCAGAAAATGGCTGTGCTCGGTAATGGCGGTTGCCATGATTATCGGACTGCTGCCAGCCGGATTAAGCACCGTCGAGGCGGCTGCACCCAATTATTTTTTTCCTGACAACCAGCAGTTGGCATCTAAGGCTAACCCGTCAACGATCAACCGCGATAATTCCTTTATTGCTGATACGAACCGCCTAACAATTACCGGAACGTATCAGTATGTCAACTCGGATTCATTAACCGTTCGAGTTGAGCAATTGGTAAACGAGGGCGGGACCTGGAAAGAAGATCCCCAGCGTTATTTTACCGCGGCCGTTAATACGCTATCTGACAATCGATTTGAGATTCGTAATCTTGAGTTGTTTTCCGGCTTTAACAAGATGACCGTCACTGGCAGACAAGGCAATATTGAACGCAGTGATACTTTTTATATTGTTTATGATGATGCTCCCTACCTTCAACAGCTGCAGGTTCGGGCAGATAGCGGGTCGATGGTCGATCTGAATGAAGGGGCCAGCTTGATTCTGGAGAAGCCAGCATCGGCTGGAGAAGGCTATACTATGCAAGTTTACGTAGATGGTAAGGCTAACAACACAACAGGAGTTACGGTGGACGGAAGAAGAGCCAGTGTACTTGAGGATGGCTCATTTTATGTTCCGGCTATTACGCTGCAGCCCGGAAAGAACGTGCTGGAGTTTGAACTTGAAAACCAATCGAATACGGTAAAAGTATACCGCACCATTTATTACTACGACCCGGATCAGCCCTATTACAAGCTAGATATCGTGCAAAGCGGCAATGCCCAATCTATGCTTGGTCCGAAACCAATATTGACAGATGCGGCTAACTCGGTGCACTTGGAAGCAGGCATGATTGTTCCTTATAGCCAGACTCCGTTTGACAGTGCTCAAGTACGGGTTTATGACCCGGATGGAACAACCGATGCGCTTGGCATACAAGGCTCGTTCACCATTACAGACATTCCTTCTCCAGACGGGATGTCCATGAAATACAGACTGGTTGAATTTACAACGGCGTTGTACACTTTGCCCGCACAAGGTGATCAGAGGATCGCGATTGAAATCGAGCATGATAGTGTGGAATCGACGGTTGTGCGCACAATCAGCTATTTGCCTAACGAGCTGCTGATTCAGAACATAGAGCTTTTATCAGATAGCAATCCCAATAATGTCGTAGGCCCGCTTCATAACAGCGAGGTTCAATCAGGAAGCTTTTATGTCAAAGTAACAGCGGACAAAAGCTACACAAGTGCTCAAGCCTTGCAAGCCAATCTGGTTCCTATGGGCCAAGTAAATATCCAGCATGTATCAGGCAGTGCCAACGTGCATGTCTATCAAATTACTGGTTTCCCTAACGGCCAGCAGCAGGTTCGTTTTCAGTTTGCCGGCAGTACTAATGCGTATATGGCAACCATCAATTATGTATCCAAAAATTTCATCTACGTAGAAAATTACTTTGATGGACAAACCATCACGATAGATTCCCGACAAGCGAATCGCTCAATCGCCGGCCCAGTTGTCAAATTAGTCGGCTTCGAAGGTTCGTATTCACTGGAATATTTCGTTAATGGTCTGCCTGGCGTCAATCCCCAGCCGGGTCAAGTAACGGACTTTACTGCTCCTCCGTTGAATGTAACTACGGAACCCGGTAATCTAAGCTATGGGGAGAACCGCCTTGTGTTTCGTGTTGTATACACGGAAGGGGAATATCGGCGCGAAGTGACCAAGGAAATCCGGCTCTATATTGTGGATACGAATGTATCGACAATTGAGCGCTTCGAGCCCGTGATCATTCCTGGAAACGGCAGAGCCGCGTTAAATGACAGCACGGAGCTGTCTCATATTTTTATCGATTCGCCAGACATCATTTATGCAGCTAACCAATTCAGAACAAGCAACAAAAAAGTCGATCTCGTGTTAAAAGCCGGGGGGGCTAACCATGTTAAGCTCACTCATGCCGGAGAGACGATTATTGAATTTAATACTACAACGAATACAACCGATCCTTACAATCCAAGCACGCCTAAAGCGAACAATGTGATTCTCATTGGCACGACTGCTTATGAATACGATTATTTTGGGAATCCTGCAAACTTTATTTTACGGATTCGTGATTTTGATTTGAGCAATCCAGGAACCTACCCATTTACGCTGGAGCTGAAAAATAACGTAGGCGCCACTTCCACCCAAAGAATTGAGGTGGTTAGAGAGGTTGCTGATTTCAGAATCGTTGCGCCGCAGCCTACAGTGGGGGACCGGATTGTCGTAAACAAAAATTTTGTCCGTTTTGATATTGAAGCTGAAGGCGCAACTGAAGTGCTGATCAATGGACAGCCTGCTGAAAAGCGCTCTGACTATAGCGATCGCTTCATTCTCGATTACACCGGCTTAAAAGCTTCAAGAGATAACAGCATTAAGATCGTCATTAACCGCCCATCGGGTAATTTGAACACTGCGGTCGATGTGTACTATGCCTATAGCAATCAGATCGGTTCGCAATATATGGAGGAAATTTCTAGAAAACACAGTGTGTTTGATAAAAAGCTGGAGCTTACCTTCCCTAGAGGAACGCTGCTCAAAAAGGCTAATCCTTCCTTAAATAATGGGGTGGAGCAGTTTTATAATAATACGAAGCTTTTATTCGGGATTGCAGATCCTAGCGATGGGGTAGTCGAAAGAATGAATGATTACGGCAACATTATCGGCTTCGATCCTGACCAAGGCTCGGACAGCGGAACAGGTGACCATCGTATTGTGCCAATTGAGCCGCGTTTGTCCCGCTTGTTTACCAGCTTGATGAATCGGGATCATTTCACTCCGATCTCTTCGATTTATTGGATTTCAGGAGGGGTAGGGGAAGCGGGAACCCGAGGCAGCACCAATTATAAGCCTGCCACCAATGGACTGAATCCGTACTCGCTGGAAGGTACTTTCACTTTGTTTGAACCGTCTCGCAAGCTTGTTCCAACGAATCGCGGCGAGTTAACCCTTACGTATGATGAATCTGTAGTGCAGGACGCAGGAACGGTCGTTACCGTATTCATGTTTAATGACCAAGGCCAATGGGTAAATCTTGGCGGAGTTGTTGATACGCGGAGAAACACGATTACGGTTCCATTCGATGATTTCGGCTATTACATGGTCGCCAAGCTGCGTTACGGTTTCAACGATGTTTCCAACCATCCCTGGGCCAGAAATGTTCTTGAGGCGCTTTTCTCCAAAGGCATTATGACTAATTTGCGGACTGAGGATTTTGGTGTAGACGACTATATCTCCCGCGGAGAATTCGCTACCTTGCTAGTCAAATCCTTAAACTTGCCTCTGAATTACGAAGGGGTGCCAACATTCGTTGATGTTACACCGGGAGATCGGGCAGTTACATGGACTTATGAACATTTGGAGACAGCGGCAAGAGCCGGAATCATTCAGGGCATAGCAAATCGCTACTTCGGGCCGACCGAACGACTGACCCGGGAACAGGCGGCTACCATGATCGCCAGAGCGGTTGAGCTGCGGTTGGCGCTTAACGATGCGAAGCTGGAAGCTTCCCTGGCGAAGAGCTTTACCGATGCAGGTGCCATATCCTATTACGCCAGACCAGCTATAGAAGCGGTCAACAAGGCAGGGATCATGATCGGCAAGGACAATCCATTACAGGAAGGTGAGAAAAAGGCAACGGTCAGATTTGATCCGCGTTCCAATTTGACCCGTGCGGAAGCCGGACAGATTGCTATTAGACTGCTGCAGCAATCGACGAAGATGTTTCCGAAGAACTTGAATTAATCGGCGACAACTGCATAATTGCTCTTTATCCTTTACCATGTCGACAATTCAACATAGTTTGTCGGCATGGTAATTATTTCAGAATGACGATAACGATCGAACGAGTTATACTAATAAAGCAGCTAATCATACATAGACACGCAATGGATGAACGTAATGATAGCCCGCATTGGGGCAAGAAACTTTTTTCCTGCCCACCGCAACTTTTTGCGAATTGAGACGTTTAATACATTAGAGTGAAGCAGAACAGCCTTTCTATCAGTCTTCCTCTGGATAAAATTCTCAAAATTACTCTTTACGGCGAAGAAGTGCCATTGTATAATGGGTAAAGTGGCATTCTAGTCTCTAGTTTTCTATGTTTTTGTTTACTAGTTTCTGTGACACCATGTTACAGACTTTATTAATAGTAATGATGCTCAACTCTGGAAAGGGGGTGAAATCGGCCAATGAGGGAAACGAGCTCCAATTATTGTACTACTCACACTCATGAACCGAAACGATTTCGAGGAGGAGAAAAAAAGGTTATGAAGAAAAGTTTGTCTTTACTCCTAGCTATAGCTATGGTCTTCTCCATGTTTGCTACGGTAGTATCCGCTAACCCGCAAACAACTATGGAGAAATATGAATTCCTTAAAGAAAAAGGAATTTTCGAGGGTACTGACGGCGACCTGCCAGCCCTTGACGACGCGATGACTCGCGCACAATTTGCAAAAGTTTTGACTTTGCTTAACGGTCTGTCCGAAGACCGCGCAGCAGCAGCTGGTTACACTGATCTTCTGGGTGCTGGCTGGGCTACTGGTTTTATCGGTGCAGTTACTAAAGCTGGTCTTATGGAAGGAACTTGGGATGTTCCCCTTCAGTTCACTCCATCCGGTGAAGTGAAGATCGAAGAATTGGCTGCCACTTTGGTACGCACATTTGATCTGACACTGGTTGACGAAGCTGTTAACGGTAAAGTTAGCGACTGGGCTATCCAATACGTTGCTACTGCTTTGAGAGCTAATTTGATTAGCGAGCAATCCGACTACACTGTAGCTGCTAAACGCGGTCTGCTTGTAGAAGCTGCTTACAATGCATATCTGCAACTTAATGTACCTGCTGAGCTTTCCATCACTGATGCTAAAGCTGTAGGTGCTAAGAAAGTCGATGTTACTTTCAACAAAGCTGTTGAAGATGCTAGCAAAATCAAACTGACTCTGAACAGAGGTACTGGTAACACTGCAGTGACTCTGGCAGAAAAAGACGGTTTGGTTTGGAACGATGCTAAGACTAAAGCTACTTTCACAACTAGCGTAGCTATGACTGAAGGCACTTATAACGTTAAATTAGCTCGTGCTGCTGAAGATAATGGCGTAGAAATCGGTACTGACTACAAGGATTTCTCCGTTCAAAATGAAAGAATCGAAAAAATTGATTTCAAAGCTTCCAGCGATATTATTCCTCAAGCTAAAAAAGTAAACATTGAATTTGAAGCTAAAAACCAATACGGTGAAGTTTCGACTCTGCCAGCTTCCCGTTTCACAATTCATTCCGGAAACAACAACGTAGCTGTTACTGCAGCTAACGACAGACAAAGATTGACTGTTAACACTCTTGATGCTGTTGATAATGGTTATCTGAGCAGAGGTAGCTACTTGGCTATCACGATTGTTGCCGAGAATGGTGCTGTAACTGCAAACAAAGCTTTCCAAATTGGTGATGTCCAAACTGTTGGAAAAATCACTCTGAATGAGCTGGTTCTGCAAAACAATAAAGAGCGTCTTGATGCTGGCGACTATGCTTACATCACTTATGATGCTCAAGACCAATACGGTCATCCGGTTACAGATTTGGAAACTCTTAAACGTTACGTTTTCTTGAGCAGCGTTCCTGCGGGAGTTCTTTCTCAATTAGAATTTGTTTCCGATGAAACTGGTGACAATGTTCCTGAGATTAGAATTACGGCTTCCAATCAGTATAACTATGACACTGAAACAACCGTTCATGCAGTTGCTGCTGGTACTGGCTCCAGCTCTCAGTTGAAATTGAATGTTTCTTCTCCAAAAACTCCTTATGAAGTAAGCTTTGGAGAGTTCAATGAAACTGTTGCAGTTGGTGACACTAAGAAGAAGTACATCCCATTGGTTGTTAAAGACCAACACGGAGATACTCTTTCCGCTGACGACATCGTAAAAGCATTCAATGAAAATCAAATGTATGTCTTCGGTCACTCCAACTTGGCTACTGTTGATGTTGAGAAGTCTGGTGTCAACAAAGGTAAGATTTATGTATTACCTAACAATGACGACAGAAAAGGTACTATTAACATCCAGGTTCAAATTCCTAGAACCAGCAAAATGGCTAACTTGAATGTTACAATTCAAGAAAGACGCTATGTAAACGATGTGTACATTTCTTCCAACATGAGACAAAGACTGCTTCCTGGTTCAGAAAGCAGCCTGAAGCTGAAGTTCAAAGATCAATATGGTGAAGATATTGAGATCTTCCAAAATCGCAAAGTAGAGACGGAAACAACTCGTATTTCTGGCGATTCCAACCCAGTTACTTGGACTGCGAATGCTAATAACCAGTACACTGGTACAGTTGACATTGTGAACAATGTTAATGACAAAAATATTACGTTCACTGCTTCCGCAACTAACAGAGCAGAAGCCGAATACAGATTCACAGCTAGATTGATTGATACTGAAACTGGTTCCGTTGTAGATACTGCAACTTTCACTTTCAGTACAATTAAAGCTGAAGATGCTCGCAACTTAACTTACGAGCTGGAGTCCTTCTCCAACGGCATTTATGCTAATGAGAAATTTAGAAGCACTACTGTTACAGGCGACACTTACAAAGCTTACCAAAGAGAAATTAAATTGACCGCTAAAGATTCCTCCGGTAGAACGATTGCTGTACCTGCTGGTGCTATCATTAGCGTAGGAATTGACAACAATGATGTTGCAAACATTATTGCAGAAGATGGTAAATTTAAGCTCAGCGGTAAAAAAGCTGGTAAAGTGAACCTCAATGCAGTTATTGAGATCGCTGGCCGTCAATACAATGCTCAATTGAGAGATGTTGAAGTTAGCGAAGCTACACCAATTGCTCAATCTATTACTGCTAAGCACAACGGCAAAAACAGAAGCGCTGGAACTGGATCCATCAACCTTTGGGATGAGTCCATTCTTGGCGAAATTAAAGTCAAAGATCAATATGGCGTAGAAATTAAAAACGCTGATCTGTGGCAAATTGGAGCATTCGGTGTTCGTGCAATCGTTACTAACGTTGAAGGTGGAACTGTTACTAACAACAACAATGGTACTATCACTGTTGGATCTGGCGTAACTTCCTTCACAGTAACTGTAAGCACAGCTAACGGATATTCCGTAACTGCTGATGTTGATGTTAACGCTGGTAGCTAATCTATATTAGCTTAAAGAAAGGACCCCCTTACGGGGGTTCTTTTCTTTTAATAGAGCAACTTTGTCTATTAGCCAAAGTATAACTACATAGATGAAAATTTAATGGGTTATTCTAAAGAATTTCAGTTCAAGAACTTATTTGTGAAAAATACATACTACTATTCATTCTTACTTGAGGTGATAAGAGAAAATGAAAGCAAAATGGAAGTTTATTGTTGCACCCGTTCTCCTGGGTGCTGGGCTATGGCTGGGAGCCATAATTACAACAAGTGCGGATGGAGGGAATGCAGTAAGTCCTGGAACAGCAGATGACCCATTGGTGACAAAGAGTTATGTAGATTCTCTGTTTAATGGCGGAACCCCAAGTGGAGGATCGAGCCCATCCGGAATTACGGAAGCCGATTTAAATAAGCTAAAGCAAGAGATATTGAAAGAACTTGAAACTCGCGCGGGCTCAAGCGGCGGAAGTACTACTGGGGAATCCGACGGAAGTGCCCAGATCGTAACCGTCGTTGAACTTCAACCGGGGGAAACCTTGTATGCCTCTTCAGGTACTGAAGTTATTGTCCGTAATGGACAAGCGGTAGCAGTTAGTGATGATGATAACGGTATACCTGATGTAACAGCTGGTAAGGATATTAAAGCCGGTAGCAAAGTGGAGCTTAATCACTTGTTATTGTTCCCTAGAGAAGGGAGAGGTATTAAATCTCTGGAATCCAATACCACGGTAATGTTTGTAATGGTAAAAGGCACTTATCTTCATCTAGATGCCGCGGGTTCTAAAGTTGGCCCGTAGACGAAACGCTTTAGAGTTTCGCTTCATGTAAAGCGTTGTGATAATTTCCGTAATTGTGCATAACCTAACCATAAATTTTCTTGAACTGACATTTTGTTTTACGTGTGAAGTTGGACGATTGAGCAATACTAGAGGATACCTGATAAGGAGGTGACTCTATATGGCTAAATCGAATAAATTGGTTCCTGAAAGCAAGCAAGCTTTAGATCAATTAAAGTATGAAATTGCCGCTGAACTTGGACTTCCCATCGGTAATCATTCCGTTAGTTTTTCGAATGCAGATGCAGAATTTGCAGGAGAGCTTGGTACATTCTCTCGAAATTCGCAAAAGGAGCACTATTGGGGACATTTATCCTCTAGAGATACTGGTGCAGTCGGTGGAACCATTACTAAACGCTTAATTCAGAAAGCTGAAGAAACCCTCTTTAATCTGTAATTTTTTTATTCGATGATTCGATTGGTTTTCTTTTCATCTACCTGAATCTTTTAGTTATTTACTGGTAAATAAATTCATACGTTACCAAGTTCCATTAAAAACACCTTCAAGTTTCCTTGAAGGTGTTTTCCTTAGGTAGCTTATGGACTTTGTAAGTAAAAAACGTAATAGCCCCCATAATCTCGGGAAGAGTTGCCTGAAATTTGAAAGAATAAAGTTTCACCTGGAGCTACATGGCTTCCTTGAACACCATCAACTTGTCCAGGACCCATATCTGATGCTGGGATTGTAATCTCAGTACCAAATCTTGTTTGATGAATCATTACCAAATTATAATTAATGCCCGCAGGAGATTGTAATAAAGCAGTAAAACTTACGCTGGATCCAGTATTGTTGGTCCATTTGTACCAATGAGATGTATTCTGAGGCAAAGCACCACTTACACTAGAGTTCATTGAAATGGGATCGGCAGTTTGTCGGGAAGTATTAGCAAAAGCGGACGAGGAAATAGAGAATAATAAAATAATTGATAGTAACGTGGTTATCAATTTCTTGTTCATATAAATACCTCCTTATAATAGCAAATTAGCTGGCGCTAACCTCATTCTACCATAATTAGGTTATAAATGTAAACAAATGCTATAAAAAGTAAAATAATAGAAAGTCCTAAGAGTACTTTTTAGTGATCTGTAAAGTGAGTCAAACTCATGACATACACCAATTGACAGCCTTAGACAAATAAAGTACTATTTGAACATGAAGGTTATCCAACCTCCTCTCCTACGGGAGCAGGTTGTTTTTTTGTGTAAGGCTACTATGAACTAGGGGGTCGATGGAGTGACGACTTCAACGAATAAAAAATTATTTACTTCTGAATCCGTGACAGAAGGACATCCCGATAAAATTTGTGATCAAATTTCGGACGCCGTATTGGATGCATTTCTAAAGGAAGACCCAAATGCTCGGGTTGCGTGCGAAGTGTCGGTTGCTACAGGGCTTGTTTTGGTGATCGGGGAGATTTCAAGCCGCGCCGATTACATCGATATTCCGTCTATTGTCCGGAATACGATTAAGGATATAGGCTACACTAGAGCTAAGTACGGATTCGACTACAAAACGTGCGCAGTATTAACTTCTTTGAACGAGCAGTCGGCTGACATTGCCCAAGGTGTAGATAAAGCTTTGGAAGCAAGAGAAGGCCAAATGTCTGATGAAGAAATCGAAGCACTAGGCGCTGGAGATCAGGGGTTAATGTTTGGTTTTGCTGTCAATGAAACCCCAGAGCTAATGCCAATGCCTATCGCTTTGTCTCACCGCTTGGCCAGACAATTAGCTGAGGTCCGTAAAAACGGTACGCTGCCTTATTTGCGCCCGGATGGCAAAACACAAGTTACCGTGGAATACGAAAACGACAAACCGCTTCGCGTGGATACAATCGTTGTATCAACGCAGCACTCGGAAGACATTACTTTAGAGCAGATTCAAAAGGATATCAAAGAACACGTAATTGCACCGGTTGTCCCAAATGAATTTCTGGATGAGAATACCAAGTATTTTATCAACCCGACTGGCCGTTTTGTAATCGGCGGCCCTCAGGGAGATGCCGGTTTAACCGGGCGTAAAATTATCGTTGATACGTATGGCGGTTACGCGCGTCACGGCGGAGGGGCTTTCTCCGGAAAAGATCCGACCAAGGTAGACCGGTCTGCCGCATATGCAGCAAGATATGTAGCGAAGAACGTAGTAGCAGCAGGCTTGGCTGAAAAATGTGAAATCCAATTAGCTTACGCTATCGGTGTAGCACGCCCTGTATCCATTAGTGTAGATACATTTGGAACTGGAAAAGTTAGCGAAGCAAAGCTGGTAGAAGTCATTAGCAAACACTTTGATCTTCGTTCTGCGGGGATCATTAAAGAGCTGGAATTAAGGCAGCCTATTTATAAGCAAACAGCAGCATATGGCCATTTTGGAAGGACCGATGTTGATCTGCCTTGGGAAAGAACGGATAAAGCAGAGCTGCTGAAGAAAGATGCTATGGCTTAAAAGCTACAACAGCCTAACGCATATACTTTACAACTTCTACTACTTCCTCGCACGTTTTTAACTAAAGAACAGCTTACAATGGAACATTATTAAACCCTTCTCTATATTTAAGAAAAAGAGAGGGGTTTTTCTTTGTCTAGCCTTATCGAAAAATGGAGAATTTTCCTTTTCTATCGTAACTTTTCACTATCCCTAGTAGTCTATATATAGTGAGAAACGAGATTTGGAGGAGAGACAACTATGATTCAACGGCAAGAGCAGACGAGAAAGAAGTGGCGGAAACGTGCTGCAGCCATACTGTTAGCTGCTGGCCTGATCATGCAATCCTGGACAGTTATGCCGAGTCCGGCAGAAGCATCCGGGAAAGTAACCTATCAAGGTCAAGAAATTATCTCTGCGGGGGCCATCTTAAAAAAATATAATTATACCTCAACGAGAAAGGGCAAGACGGCTAATGTAAAAGTGAATGTCGTAGAGATCGCACTGCAAAATCCATATATCCATTTGGATGTGATGACAGGTCAAAATGATAAATTTACTAAGCCGAATACGGTCAAAGGTATGGCTAGCGATAGCGGAGCGATAGCTGGAGTTAATGGTGACTTCTACAATACAAAAGCTGATTTGGCTCCAATGGGACCTCAAATAACTAATAACGAGATCCGAGCTACCCCTAACGAGCTTCCAGGATTCTACAGCTTCGGGGTAACAATGGACAACCGACCGATAATCGATACGTTTACTTTTACGGGCTGGGTTACAGCAGCCAATGGAAATAGCTATAACTTAGGCGGAGTTAACAAGACTTACTACTGGTTCGAACCTAGTGGCCAGCACAGTATGATCGATAGTATTTTCTTATATACGGATGCATGGGGTAGTCCGGTTCGGGCCAATGATGGAGTAACTGTACCTACCGAGGTTCTGGTGCAGGATGGAATTGTTCAGGATATTAGAGTAAATGGTGTTTTGGATATGACTCCGCCGGAGGACGGATACATATTGCGGGCTTCGGGGAAAGGTGCAGAATTTGTAATCAATAACCTCAGTGTGGGTGAACCCGTATCTGCTGAATACAACATTATTCCACGCGATCCGACAAAAAGCTATAAAGCTTCTGATTTTAAAATGCTGATTGGCGGACATACGATTCTTGTCGACAATGGCAAACCAACTTCATACTCAAGATCTGGTGCTGAACCGAACGGTTTTCGCGCGCGGACAGCGGTTGGATTTTCACAGGATGAGAAGTTTGCTTACTTGATCAATGTTGAAGACAACGGCAGTAGTGCTGGAATGAGCTTTGCTGAGTTGCAAGATGTAATGATACAAATCGGCGTATGGAAAGGCATTAATCTTGATGGCGGCGGTTCGTCCCAGATGGTCGCCAGACCGTTAGGAGAGCTTGGAGTTCAATTAGTTGGCATTCCGGAATCGAATTACCAGCGGCGTGTCGTTAATGGGATTGGAGTGTTCACGACAGCTCCTAAAGGGGAGGCATTGGGACTAAAGATCTCCGGCCCGGATTCGCTCTTTCTTAACGAGCCTGGGGTTTATACGGCCAGAGGCTATGATGTCTACTACAATCCTATTCCTCAGCTGGAAGACCCCGCTCAATGGTCTGTCAGCGATAACGCGGGGACGTTTGCAGATAATGTTTATACACCAACAAGAAAAGGAACGTCCACGATTCATGTGACGTCAGGCCAGGCAAAGGCAAGTACAGAAGTGAACGTTGTGCAAAGAAAAGACATTGCCCGGTTGCAAATCATTCCATCCAGCAGCGTTCTGATTGAGAACGGAACAATCGATTTGGCGGTAAAAGCATGGTTAAGGGACGGAACGGAAAGGGTAATCCCTGCCGCTTCCTTTGACTGGAATATGAGAGGATTTGAAGGTGAAGTCGTCGGTGATCAGCTTATTATTTCCAGTTTGGATGAGAACTACAGCGGCGGACAATTGATCGCTACTTATGATGGGTTTAGCACAATTCTTGACATGACTCCAGGTGTGGATAAGCTGTGGACAGATTTCGAGGAGAATGCTCCTCATGTATCCTTTAGTAGTACGTTAGGGGTCGATGGCGATGTGTCTATAGTGGAAGGGATGCTTGAATTGCCGGCTGGACAGCATGCCGCCCAAATGACAGTAAATTTTGTTGAGGAAGCGATTGGGACTTTGGCTGCCTATACTGAGTTCGGAACGGATGGAATTGTGTTGGAAGGCCAACCGCAATCCATGAGCCTGGACGTGTGGGGAGATGCGAGTAATCATTGGCTTAGAGCAGAACTGATTGATGCTGGAGGGAAGACCCATCGGGTCGATCTGGCCAAACAGGTAGATTGGCTCGGCTGGCGGACGGTCAGCGGAGACTTCTCCAGTTTCGACATGGCTTACCCGGTCAAGTTGACTCGCTTGTATGTTGCGGATATTGACGAGGGTCGCGAGACGCGGGCACGCCAATCGACCATTGGCTTCGATAACCTTTCATTCCGTTACAAATCCCAAGATATGAGTGCATCGAGAAATAAAGTGAGTCTGACTATCGATCAATCTCAAATTGTTGTTAACGGGCAGCGGATGCAAATCGATCAGGCACCTGTGCTCATTGATGGCAATACGTTGGTGCCCATCCGTTTTGTAGTGGAGGCCATGGGCGGAGAAGTAGTTCCGTGGCAGGTTGGTGATGTTGAACGCAAGGTGACTATTTACAGAGACGGAAATATGGCTGAATTTTGGCTGGACCAATTAGATACGGTGATTAACGGTGAATTGGTAACAGCTGAAGTGCCGCCGCAACTGATTAATGAAAGGACCATGGTGCCACTGAGAATTCTATCCGAAAATTTTGGCTGGAAAGTGTCGTGGGATCAACCTACCCTTACAGTGACTTTGGAATAGATCTAGTGAACTAAGGATGCTTTTGGAGTTGAGACCACGGACTGGTTTTTTTGCTAAAAGATAATATCAGGCTTTTGGTTGATTAGTCGCAGGGTGCGAGTAAGTCTTGCGGGATATTGAGAAATGGGTTAAAAGGGTAATCTCAGCAATTATTCGACAAAAAATTAAATTTTTAGTTAGTGGCGTTCTATACATGATGCGAGAATATGGTAAAATAGTTCTATTGAAGCTCTCCAATCGTTCTTCAAATTGTGTTAGTATGTTTACAGGAAGACAAGCCCAATGTTGAAGGGGTACTGGACAGAGTGAAAGTAGATGCCATAGATCGCGTCATCAAGAACGCCATTAATGTTATGGAGAGCAGCAAATACAAAATATTCGAAATCAGCGAAAGCGCGCGCAATGAAATGAATTCATTGCAGAATGAGCTGGAGCGTGTTTCTGAAGAAACTTTGCTCACAATTGATCAGGTAGATAAACTAGAACTGGAGTACCGGAAATCAAGAATCCGATTGACTGAAGTCAGTCGGGATTTTCACCGTTTTACTGAGGAAGATATTCGGATTTCTTATGAAGCGGCCACCCAGCTGCAGCTGCAGCTGACCGTTTATCGGGAGAAAGAGAATCATCTGAAGATGCGGAGGGATGAGCTGCAGAAGCGAATTCGCAACGTCGAAGGGCAAATCGAAAGAGCCGAAACCCTCGTCTCACAAATGAATGTAGTGCTGGAATATTTGTCCGGCGATTTAAACCAGGTTACGCGTATGCTCGAATCAGCCAAAACCCGACAGCTTCTTGGCCTGAAGATCATAATGGCCCAAGAGGATGAGCGCAAACGGATAGCTCGGGAAATTCATGACGGATTGGCACAGACTATGGCCCATGTAGTGATTCGCACAGAAATCGCGGAGCGTATGCTGGGACAGCAGCAGTATGAAACGGTGAAGGAAGAGCTTGGTGATCTGAAGGAACAGGTAAGAGACAGTCTTGAAGAAGTCCGCAAAATTATTTTCAATCTTCGCCCCATGGCTTTGGACGATCTCGGACTAATCCCAACCTTGCGCAAGTTCGTTCAGGATTTTGAAGAGAAGACCAAAATTCGCACCCGCTTTGATCTGGCCGGCAGAGAGAGCCGGTTGCCTTCCGCTATGGAAGTAGCCGTTTACCGATTGATTCAAGAGGCTTTTTCCAATGCTTTGAAGCATGCCAACGCCTCCTACATCTCCTTGGATATGACATTCCAACGACATATGGTGAAGATTGTAATTAAAGACAATGGGACCGGTTTTGATGTCAAACAGATGGAATCCAAGATGTTAACCGGTAATCATTATGGCTTGATGGGGATGACCGAGCGTGTAGATCTCTTGGAAGGCAGAATGGACATTGAATCGAATAAAGACCAGGGCACCAAAATTACAATGCTAATTCCAATAAGTTCGGAAGAGAGGAAGGAGTGAAGCAATGGTGATAACGGAAAATCCGAAGCGTACGGTGAAGCTGTTGTTGGCCGATGACCATCAGCTTTTCCGCGAAGGTGTAAAGCGCATTATTAACATGGAGAATGACTTGGAGGTCATAGGAGAATGCGGCGATGGAATCCAGGTCATAGAGCTGTGTAATGCGCTTAATCCGGATATTGTGTTAATGGACATTAATATGCCGGTGGAAAATGGTGTCGTTGCCACTCAAAAACTAAAGGAGATTTTTCCATCTGTTAAAGTCATTATACTATCGATCCACGATGATGAAAGCTATGTATTCGAGACACTTCGCAAGGGGGCTTCCGGTTATTTGCTTAAAGATATGGAGGCCGAGTCATTAATTAATGCGATTCGTTCGGTAGTCTCGGGCCATGCCTATATTCATCCGAAGGTGACAGGCAAACTAATCAACCAGCTCCGCCGCATGACCTACTTGGAAGACAGCAAAGTTACGGTGGATGGTGAAGTGCAGGAGGCGGGGGTCAAATACATTCACTCGCCTAACAGTCCGCTAACGAGAAGAGAAGCCGAGGTGCTCCGTCTTATGGCGGAAGGAAAAAGCAATAAAGCTATCGGAGAGTTTTTATTTATTAGCGAAAAAACAGTCAAAAACCACGTCAGCAGTATTTTGCAAAAGCTGGAGGTTGATGATCGGACGCAAGCGGTCATTGTGGCCATCAAAAACGGCTGGGTGACCCTTTAGGAACCGATCCCCTGAAACGGCATATACTATTTCCATAAAGGAGGTAGCCGCTATGGGGATCGGTTTGCTTATAGTTGCCGGAATTTTCGGATTGAGCATCCTGTCAGTGCATGCTATCTATTACTTCTATAGGAATCAACTTGCTGAAGTTCATCCGGATATCGTGATTATCATGACTTATAATAATGAAAATGAAATAGAAAAAGAGATGAATCATATTTACACCCGGGCCTTGTGCAGAGGTAGAGAAGTGAAGATCGTCATCTTCGACGGCGGATCCAGGGATACCACATTAACGATAGTGGAGAAATGGAACCAGAGAAGGGGATGTGTTCAGGTTTTCCATACGAATACAGGGTTGGATGCTTTCTTAAAACAGCATAGAGACCATATTGTACAAGTCATCACGCTTCACGAGAAAGGAAAGCCGCTTCATTTGTCAGCTCTCTATCCGTAAACGCTTTCGTAATATT
>NZ_HE610964.1:10847-124227 GCF_000285515.1 Paenibacillus senegalensis JC66 | reverse complement strand
AATATTAGAAAACTAGTCATGGAAGAAGGACGAAGCGATGAATGTTTTTGTATATGGTGTGCTAGATAATGGGCAATGGTATTGGGAAATCACCTTCGATCTAAGGGCGGATTTCCTTTTTTGGCATGAGCGGCTGCAGGGTGCTTACCAGCTAATGCTGCTAGAGCCTGATTTATCGTTAGGACAAGCTATGTGGCTGAAAAATCAGTTGGCGGCTAGTTCGAGACGTGCAGCCAATGCGACCAACGATAAGTGGAGGGAAGAAATCCAGCGCACATGGGAGAGCGGGCCCTACAGCAGGTCGGCACTGCCGGCTCCGTTTAAATTAACTTTAATTAAAAAGGGGAGAAATGACGACATAGTAAGTATAGGACTTCATAATCACAACGGAGACAAAAAAGAGTTTCAAAAACTACTGGACAAGCTGCAGGGGCGATCTTTATTGTTGGAGGAATGGAAGCAGCTTCAGCAGACGCAAGGCTTGCAATGGAGTGAAGCGACTCAACGATATTGCTTACAGACAGCTTATCTTCGGCAAACCATTCATCTGCTGCCGGGGATTAAGCGGATAGAACGAGCAGCGTGGGGTAAATCTACCGTCCAGTACCAATGCCAGCGCTGTGGGAGCAGTCAGGAACGGATGCATTGGTCGCATTGTCACCAATGCAGAGAATTATGTCCTTATTGTGAAGAGTGCTTGACCATGGGGCGTGTGCGTTCCTGCTCTATGCTTATTCAAGGCCAGGCTTCACAGGAGGATAAAGATTATGCACATCAAGGCTCCATGGTAACTCCGGAGCTGAATTGGAAGAAGCATTTGGTGGCCTACTGGGGATTGAGTCCTGCACAGACGGAAGCTTCTTTAGCCGGTCTGCGGTTTCTGGCCCAAGATCGCAATAAAGACTCGCGAGAGCATTTTGCGAAGAGAAACAAAGGGGCACAGCATTTTTTAATATGGGCGGTTACAGGTGCCGGAAAAACCGAGATGATCTTTCCTCTGTCAATCAGAACGCCTTTTAATTAGGTGTTTGTAGGAAATAAATAATGTTTATGCTCACATTTTGACCACATTCTTCATAAGTCTGCTGAATTTTTGAGCAGCTCCACGTTTCATTGTTTTAGTCACATGTAGATATACAAGCCTTGTGGTTTTGTCATCTTTATGCCCTAACCTCTCCATGATCTCTTGAAGAGTGGCTCCCGCTTCAGCAAGTAGTGTAGTGTGAGTGTGACGGAGCGAATGGGGGGTTAAGGTTGGGTTTAGTTTTGAGAGCCCTAGAAGCCGCTCCATGCGTTTTTCTATAGTTTTTTGAACTAATGGGTACCCAGGGTAGCGCGAGCCTATATTCGGGAATATAAACCCTTTGTCGTAGAATTTCAGTCTATACTTCATTTTGGTTATATTTAAATGCCTACGATGATCTTCGAGTAATTTTTTAATCACTTCATCGAATTCAATCAATCGTATACCGGCTTCTGTCTTAGGCGGAACAAGGTTATACTCTCTAGTGTTATTTCTCACGTTATCATATGTTTTAGTGATGCTAATGGTCATGTTCTCCATGTCTACATCTGTCCATTTTAATGCTATTAGTTCACCCACTCTCAAGCCTGTATATGCTAAAACCATGAAAATAGGGTAGTCAAAATCCCTGCCTTCAACCTTAGCAGTTTCGAGAAATTTAGCTAAATCCTCTTTTTCCAGATATTTAGGGATATCATTGAAATTTTCGATATCTTCGACTGTTCTTTGGTGTCGTGGCACTTTTGAATAATCGGTTGGGTTTATTTTTAATAAATTGAGTTCCACCGCTCTTCTGAAAATCATTTTAGCAGTAGCGTGAATGCTGACTATCGTTTCGTTTGCTAATCCCTTATTCTTCAGATCAATTAACATGCTTTGATAAGCTGCTCTTGTTATTCCAGTTAGTTTAATGGCAGAGAAATAAGTAAGTAACTTATTAACCCTGGTTTTTCTAACTCTTACACTACCTGGTTTTACATTACCAACAGATTCGTAATATTCCAACCATTCTTTTGAAAACTCTGCAAAAGACTTATTGCATACTTTAACATAAACCCCGTCTGCTACTTCTAATTCAACACGTGCAGCTGCTGCTTCCGCTTCCTTTTTTGTTCTAAAACCACCCTTAGTCACTTGGTTCCTTTGACCAGTAACGGGATCTCGATCAATATCCACCGTATAGTACCAAGTCTTCCCTCTCTTCCTGATATAGGCCATATAAGATATTCACCTCGTAATTTAAATTCTAAATTTATTATTTGTATCTAGGAAATAATAGAGATAGCATTTCAACTATTCGTTGTGTGTCCTCCTTATCTAAAGGGTACCCATTGTATTTCAGATCGGTTTTTTTGAGTATATCTATTAAGTCTTGCATTTTTGTTATTTCTTTTTCGGCTAGATCTTCAAGTAAAAAGTGAATCGCAAGGACGGCCATTGATTTGTCGGTAATGGGGCCGTCATGGTCAACCTCTAACATAAGATCAATAAAACTCTGTGGTGTTAGGATGAAGTTGTCTCCAAACTTGTTTTTAGCTATCTCAGAAATATTTGCAATGTCATTGCTGATATCGGGTTTAAATTCCCCATTCTCAGTCAGAATGGACAGTACTTTTTTCACCTCTAATGCTAGGGTTGAAGATAAAAGGTTTGGATCTAAGTCTTTTAAAGTGTTTAAGTGGTCTTTCAACGAACCTAAATCCTTTATCTTCTCAGCAGCCTCTAAATACCCGGCCTTTTCCATGAGGTCTTCGTAAGAAATATCTTTCAAATGTTTGGAAATAGCCTTTATTGTTTCTGGCGAGGGTCTTTGTACACCTGCTTCAATTCTGGAAAGAGTAGCCGATGAAATACCGACTTTATCCGCAAATTGCCTCTGACTCTTAAACCCATTTGATCTTCTGTGGCGTTTTAGTATTTCTCCGAATTCTTGGTTATTCAAGTTTATCTCCTCCTAAGGTAATACTATACCACCAATGTTGCGTGCACGCAATTATATTTATCAAAAACACATAATAGTGTTGCGGGCACGTATAAATAGATGGTATATTTGTGTTGCGCCGGCGAATCAATAATCAGCGAAGAGGGGTTGGATATGGATAAATACACCATCAGGTTAAACGTTAAAGAGTTTATGAAAGCTCAGATTGACAAAGATATCGCATCTGATGTAGAGCTTGCTAAAAAACTTGGAGTAAATAAAACACAAATATGGAGAGCGAAACTACCAGTTGACGATCCTAGACATAACTCTCCAGGACCAGCATTTATAGCTGGTGTTCTGAAGGTATTTGGAGGGCCATTCGAACGTTACTTTTTTTGGACAAAGTGATGCATGCACGCAATAAAACTTCGTGATTTTATTAGGTAGACGTAAAGGAGCGCTGAAAATTGAGAGAAAAAATAATTAACGCTGCCGACCTTCCGGATGTTTGCACTCCGCAAATTGCTGCCGATTTTCTTGGAATCTCTCGTAGTCGTATTTACGAGTATTGCCAGTTATCGCCGGAAGCAAACGGAATACCGAGCTATACCATCGGCGGGAGCCGCAAAATCGACAAACAAGACTTGCTTCAATGGAAAGAAGCTCAAAAGAAAGCTGCCCAGACCAAGTTTCTAAGTTAGGCAACGCTTATACCGCAAAGGAGGAAACCCAAAATGAACATTCGTACTGAAAACTGGCTTGGTCACGAAATCAGATTTGTCGAAAAGGAACCAGGTGACTGGATGGGTGTAATTCAAGATATTTGTACAGCCTTGGATATCAAAAACGCCTCCCAAGCCGCAAAAAGGTTGCGACCTAATCATAAGGGTGTATGCAAAATATATACCCCTGGCGGAGAGCAAGAAATGCTTTGTGCTAATGAGTTCGGAATTTATAAGCTTATCCTTCGAAGCAATAAGGACGAATCGGAAAAATTCGAGGACTGGGTATTTGAAGTAATTAGTACATTGCGAAAATCATCCGGCCTTGAAGGCTTCCAAATCTTCCGAATGCTTGACAAAGAACACCAAAGAGAAGCTATGGGGAAACTGAAAGATTCCCTGCAGCAGCCGGTTCGGGTGGATTTCATCAAAGCAAATACCATTGCCAATAAAGCGGTGTCCTCCAAATACGGATACCCCAAAATGATCAAAAAGGGCGACATGTCCCCTGAAATGTTGGTGGAGCGGCAATCTATCTTAGAAGACACTGTTGACCTAATGAGCGTGGCTGATAAGTTCCATTTACCGATCAAAGTAAGCGAAGCGGTATATGGGAAATACGTCCAATAGGAGGTTTCCATGACCCGCAAGCAACTAATCCAAGAAGCCCTTCTCTTCATATTCTTGTTCCCGCTGTTTGGACTTGCTCTAGTTTGGATGGCTTACTTATTCCAGTGAAAGGGGTGAACAAATTGCACATTAAACGGATTAAGTTTTTTACACGCAAGGCTGCAGAATACGCAAAAGATCGGCGTCCACGGCATCAGCGCAATCGGTATAGATACTCGCGGCTTATGGAGTATAAAGCAGCACTGAATGAACGGCTGCAGGTAGAACGTAAAATTGCGCTGAGCTGATTAATCAGCCAACAGGGGAGTTATAGAGAGTTTCTACTCCACCATTTTGTGGAGTCCTCAAAGTTGAGGGGTGAGATCAGCCGGGCAAAACTCAAAATGATTTATTGCCATTAATCAAAAAAGGAGCAGGGTAATGCCAACGGATAAAGAACGAGCTGCAGCTTTTGATATGGAATGGGGAATTATCAAAGATAAACTAGCTCAAGGTGTCAATGGCGTAGAATGGCTGGTGCTTAATGATAATCCAAGGGACCATGTTAAGAAAGCTTTGGGCGACTGGTTTGGAATACTTAAGGCTTATGGAATCACTGAAATGAATGACGCCGAAAGAGTCATGCAGGACGCTCTCATTATGGATTCTGAGACATACTACAAAACCCATGAGTTTAACTGGTGGGTGGCCGTTCGCTACACCCTGACCTATCTTCATTTGTTGAAGAAGTACAACTACGATCGGTATTTCAACTTCATGCAAAGCTTGGAAAAAAAGATTAATCAAGGAGGCGGAAGTCATTAAACCATATGATCAGCTATTGAGACTTGGCCGGGCACTTAATAATCACCAAAAAGCTAGCGCGTTTGCTAAGGAACATCCGGAATTAATAATCTCCCTTGTGGAAGATGCAGAAAAGGCTATTCAATGGACCAGTGTACAGAATTTTTTCAGCCTTTTCCCACCAATTAAGAGATACAAGGATGATGGAACCTGGTGTTTCAAATCAACAAAACAAATGATTCAAGAAGATATGGGGGATAAGTTCGGAAAAGACGACCTTAAACTGCTGCTTTCCTCAAAATGCTACGAAAACAAATTTATTCATTTAGTCGGATTTGCTTTTATGGTAGCCGCTTCAGAGCTTTACGAAAGGCACACAGGTCAAGATATTATGGATGGTTTTCTAAAGTAAAGGGGGAACAAAAATGAAAAGTCCAGTTTTATTTGAAGGCCAGCATGAAGTAATGATTTTATTTCCTAACGATGTGACATTCCCGTTTGAGGGGGATTTCATTATCCGAGCAAAAGATGTGGCGGCCATTCTTGAATACCGCGGGAAGACTGCAACAAGTAATGTCCTTAAGTTCTGCAAAGATGAACACATCTATCATGTATCTGATTCTAACCTTTTGAATCAGAAGGTTAGAAAACTTCACAGCACAGGAGAAAAGTTTATCTCTAATTTTTCACTTAACCGGGTGCTTGGACAATCTAATCAACCTAAAGCAAGGCCGTTTCAGAATTGGTTGTATGAGGACATGCTTCCATCAGTCCAACAAACCGGCTCCTACACCATCCCAGGACTTATTGAGCCCGACCTACTTCATTTCAAGAAAGAAGCCTATATGGTGGAAATTGCGGCTAATGTGCTTAGGCTACCGGATAGCGGCAGGTTAAAGCTGCTAGGAGACTTCAACAAAGCGCACCGCTTGAATGTTCCCTTACCAGGATATGCAGACGAGCCAATCACCGAATCAGCCACTGAACTACTTAAAAAGAACGGCATCGGGATGCAAGCTAAAGAGTTTAACAAACTGCTGATAAAGCATGGTTATCTCGAAGAGAAGGAGCGACCTTCAAAAAAAGGTGGTACAAAGCTGTTCAAATCACTAACGGAATCAGGTTTGGAATTTGGCAAGAACATTATTAGCCCTAACAATCCGCGAGAAACAGCACCACATTATTACCCTGATAAATTTCCGGAATTACTCGAAATCATAGGACTGTAATTATGAGTCGCAGTGATGTAAAACAGGCAAAGAAAAATCCGCTTTCCAAGTCTTGGCGGACACAAAGCGGATAACACATTGGGAAGGGAATATACCCTTGCAGGCATTATACATAAATTATTGACTTCAGGCAAGGGTTTCCCTCTCCCTACTAAAAAAGGAGAGATTGGACTTATGGGAGATTATATTTCAATGGTTGAGCGGGGCAAGCTGGAAGCAGCTTATAACAATGCAGAAGGGAACAAGATCCAGACCCAGGATGAAGTTATTTTTGAACATGGAATGTTGACCGTTTTAAAGGAGATCGCCAGCTTAAAGTGCCTACAAATGAGTGAAGCAATAGACGGCGGTCCGGATAATCCAGTTTTAAGAAAGTCTGAAGAGAGGGCGTCAGAGCTACGCGAACATCTGGAAGCAGTACTTCCAGAAGATGAAATCAATTTGCTGGAAGACTACACAGACGCTATGTGGTTAACCTGCACAGACCGTTCTTATCACGCTTTCATCCTTGGATTCATAGAAGGTTATCGCTTTTTGAAGGAAGCTAAATGCTTACATGGGGGTGCTTTCTTTGAATAAGAAAATGACAGGGGATGAAATCTGCGAGATTGTTACAAATATGAGAAACACTATGGTGAAGTTTGTCAAAGAAGGAGAAATAGGCCGTTTTTTTAGAGAGCTTGATCTTTTTTTGAGAAGCACTCAAGGATTATCCATTGAACTTAAATATAGCCTCATTCACTTGTTTTTAAAATGGCTTGCCATGTGCAGCGTAGAAAAAACGCACTGTAACGAAAAAGTAGACATAAATACCTTTAGTTCTTTCGAGAGCGGGTCATATGGAATTCGCCACATGTGCACCAAATGCGGGCACGTTGAGGAATACACCAATAAACCCATAGAAAGCGGGGCTGCTCAATGATAGAAACATTGCTATTAATCCTTGCCATTCTTAGCTTGATGATCATCTTCGTCATCCTCTATCAAGATAAGGAGATTAAGCGGTACAAGCAAGATTATAAAGCTGCTCAGAAGTCCTACAAGCTGGCCTACGACACGTTTGTTATTGCTAGAGATGAATTGCATATATTTCAAGATTTCATCGCACACAAGGGCTTGCAGATGGAATATGAGCATTTTTGGCAAGAGAAGAAGCTGAAGAAGTACCTTGAGCAGCAAAATGAACTGAAGGGCGGGGAGATGGATGCGTCTTAGATTGGAAGAAATTATTAACATCAAATTTAATGAGTTAGTAGAACGCATGGTTTTTTTGCAAGACGGTATTACCGAAATGGAAGACTTAGAAGACGATCGGTATAAACGGCTTACCATCTACTTGTTAATGAAACAGGAGCTTGAACAGATTTATGAGCTGATGGATTTCACCCAAAAATTAACTGAAGCCATTAAAGAAACATCCTAATTGAGGTGATTCCGCGGATGGTAAACCCTCAAAAAGAACATGGATACGTAGGCATAGCAAACGAGATTTGGGACGAGGTTATCCGCAGGAATTTCACCAAGCGCCAGAAGGACATTCTAATGTTTATCTGGCGGCTCTCCTACGGGTGTAACCGTAAAGTTGCCCACATTCCAAAGCAGAAGGACTTTGAGCTTTGCGGTATTAGACAAGGCCACATTAAGGCAGAATTGGAGCATTTGATAGATTCCAAGGTGATCCTTTTTGACAAGGAACAAAAGAATTACCAGTTTAACAAGAAATATGACGAATGGGATCTATCGCCAGTTAGTCAATGGGACCAAGAACGATTTAGAGAGCTTCTTCACCTCAATTTATCCCAAGCAAAAAAGAGCAAAAAGACAGTCAGAAAAAGCGAGGAAAAAGTTACTGAAACAGGAAGTTATGAGGGTGTGAATTCAGGCAAAAAAAATTACCAAAACAGTAACTTTTCAGAAGATGAAAACTTACCAAAACAGGAAGTTTGTAAAAATCAAAAACTTACTGAAAAGGGAAGTTTAGAAAATAAAAACTTACTGAAAAGGGAAGTCGGACTTACTGAAAAGGGAAGTTTGACCCTTCCTAAACGCTTACGGGGCAAGGCTTTGCGGCTCTCTAAAAAAGGTTTAAAAATAAAAAGATTAAAAAAGAAATAAATACGTGCGTTTTCGATTCATTTTGGAGTGTATATCCAAGGCGTGTTCGGAAGAAAGAAGCGAAGGGTATTTGGGATCGTTTGATCAAGAAAAAAGTTGATCCAAATTTGCTCATTCAGTGTGCTAAAAATTACGCCATTCACTGTGAACGAAATGTGGAAGAAGAGCGGTTCATTTTACATCCATCAACTTTTTTAAACAAGGAACGATATTTGGATTACGAAACGGTTCCTGAAATGTCCTGGAAGAGGTCGAAGCAACAAGAGTTTGACCGGGAATCATTTATAAACTCATTTGAGGAGGACTGACCTATGAACATCAAGGAGGCAGCAAAGCTGCTTGCAACGATTAACGATGTTATCCCTTCATACCAGCCTACCAAGAGCGCAGCTGCTACATGGCAGAGGATTCTAGGAGATATGAGCTATGAAGAAGCGGATCGGCACTTGACCGATTATTTCAAGGGAAGTCGCTACCTTCCCACTCCTTATGACCTGATCGTTAGGGCGAGAGAAGAATTTAACCCGGATGCGCTAGAGCCTATTGAACCTCCGGTGTGGGAGGCTGAACAGTCATGATCGTGGATTATGATGTGGAAATAAATGTCCTTGCTGGAATGCTTAAGGACGAAAAGAGCCTATATGAGGGATTGTCCTTGTTGACGGAGCAGCATTTCAACGGTGACCAGCACAAAGAAGTGTTTCGAGAGATACAGAGGCTGTCTAGTAACGGTCAAGTCACTTACAACATGGTATATAAAGCTCTTAGAGAAACGGTGCACATGGATCTGTTTAAAGCGTTGCGGCAATCCATTGTATCAGCAGATTCATTCCCCTACTGGTATAAGCAGTTACACGAAATATACGTGAAGCGGTTGTACTTTGAAGCTGCTCAGGAGATATCAGAAATCGCAAACTCCAACCGGCCACTAAGCGAGATTACCGAGATTGTGGAAAGTAAGATTATGGGCGCAAGTGTGCAGGAAGGAACAGAACGAATTGTAACCCCTGAAGAAGCGGGCAGGAAAGCCGCTGAAGAGTTTGAAAGGCGGGTTAAGAGCGGAGAAACGATTCACGGAATAAAGCTTTCCCGTCCGGTTCCATCCGGAGGAATGCCGGTAACAGACGGTTTCCCGGGATTGGATGACATGTTTAGAGGATTAAGGGGCGGAGACCTGATTATACTGGCCGCTAAGACAGGCGAAGGGAAAACAACTCTTGCACAAAATATAGTCCGACATGCTAGCATCCATCAAAGTTACCGGACGTTCTACCAGAACACGGAAATGAAAGAAATCGATATAGTGAATCGTTTCGTTGCTCAAATGACGGGAAAAAGTTATGCAGGCATCGATTCCGGTAGTCTGGATTCATTTGACCGAACGCTTGTAAGACAAGCCTTTGAGAATTACGCCAAGTCCAGAGTATTCATTTCAGAATTGCCGATGCTTACCCCTGAACGCAGCCGCGGACTTGCAAGACAGTTTAAAACCAAGTACGGAAAACTAGATCTACTGGTCATTGATTACGTGGGGCGTATGGAGTTGGATAACAGCAAGGGAAAACAGGAATGGCAAATCTTACGTGATATCGCCAAGGAGTGCAAACGGCTTGCTCAGCAGTTGGATACATGCGTAATCCTGGTGGCGCAGTTGAACGAAGAGGGGAAGCTTCAGGGAGCAAGAGCTATGGCGAACGAAGCGGACGGGGTTTTGTTCCTGGAACCATTAACCCGGGAAGAGGTCAATAATGCGCCATACGGGGCTACGCACAAATTAGAGCCTTACAAAGCGCGGCGCGGTTCTAAAGATAAGCACCTATGGATCAGCTTTAACAAAGCCAAAATGTATATAACCGAGGTTCGAGGATGACGGATCCAAAAGAAGAGTACAAAGAACTGATTCGTGAAGCTGCTCGTATAGCCGCAAAGGGCGGGGTCATATCGACAGACTTCGAGGACTTTTTGATCGATCATTTGGACGAAATTGTAGACAACCTGTCGGAGAACCAATTTGACCACCTGCTGCGGAACGGAAAAATACCTGTAGAGGACATAAAAGACGATCAGGAATATGACCAAACGCTAAAGCGGGCGGTTAAGGCCAGAAAACTTTTGGAGGCGGGCAGCGTTACCCCATTTGATTTCAGGCGGTTGAGGCACTACGAGGAAGGCTTACAAGAGCTAACTGAAACCTATAAAGAACGGGAGTGGGAACGATGACCGAAGATGAGTATCTGGATAAACTAGGCCGGATTGTCCGCGGAGCTGAATTTATCGAAAACCTATCTCCCACAGACGCAAAGTACAAGCCGGCTATGGAAAAGTACAACCGATTAGTGAGAGAAGTCTTAGAATATCAGCGGAAAGAGAGGGAGCGCCTTGGTTACTGACCCCTTGAAAATCGTTTCGGACATGCTTGATGCTATCTATGCGGTCCGTGAAGCGCTGGAACAAGCCCAGGAGGAGCAAACATACTCTGAGCAGGAAATCATTGATCTAGAGCACGCTCTGGAGCTTACGCGCTTCAATGCATCGGAAGGGTATCGGATGGCAGTTGAATTAAAAGATGCCAGAGTAAGGCGAAGGAAGGCCAAGAACCAGATTGAGGAACTGCTACCGCTGGTCACTGTATTAAACCGCAGTCAAAAGTTTATCAGCGATTTAAAGGCAGCCCATGCGGAAATAGAGATTATCCGCGGGCAGCAGCGGAATAGGCGATATACGCCGCGGGTGCGGACGGACATGGTTGAATCATTTAACAAAGCCAAAGAGAGGGAGTATGCACAATGACAACAGTAAAAGTATTCATAGAGGACGGGATCCGAAAAGCAGAATTAGAAATGCAGGCGGACAAAACCCAAAAGATCGCCATTATTGGTGGGATATTTGGAATATTCGGGGTAAATCAAGAGGTTCGGGACATGTTGGAGACTTACCAGAAGGCGGGACAGGCATATAAGGGCTTCTTCGATAAGGTTAAGCCGATTGAACTGCCCAATAATCAAAAGCCGCTGGAAGTTGACCAAAGGGAGTCCGTAGCCCTGATGAAAAAACTCGAAGAAAAAAGAAAGTTGAGCTACAAGAAGCAATTAGAACTATCGGCCATGGTGAAACGACAGCGGCCCCTTACAAAGCTCTAGCAATCAACGGAGAAAGAAGTCCAATATCTAGCATGGCTGAAGCTATGCAAGAAGCGGTTGAGAAGGTAGCCAATGAAGAACCTAAACCGGATTGGTACGAAACAGGGATCAAGTACAAGAACGGCGTCCCGCATTACCGTTGCAAATACTGGTGCAAGAATGAAAACTGCAAGAACAAGGGAAACCATTACATTCCGTTAGACGCAGAAACGATCAACTGTCATAACTGCGGACAATCGTTGAAAGTGCGGCTTGCAACTGGTAATTTCCAAGACGTTAGAACGCGTCTACCAGAGCGTGACCAGTACGGGAACTTCTATAGAGCGGATATAGCGGAATGAAGAGCGCGGCAGCTGACTTGCTGCCGCCTTACAAGCAAGTTATCAGGCAACTAGAACAAGCGCGGCAAGCGGAAGAAGATAAGAAACGGCGTAGGATATTAAGCGAAATGATAGGCAGTTGTGAATTTGTTGCAGAATGGCTTGGGACAGGAAGACAGCCAGGGCCAAGGAGAGGTATAGAGCGGCGATCCAGGCAACAAAGGGAAGTGTTGCTTGAACCTGAGAAGATTAACTGGTTTGCCCGTGGAAGGGTCAATTATAACTCTGTCACCCCGGAACAGCAGGCCCGCATCAAAGCTGCACTCTCCCATTTGTCAGATCGGGAGCGGGATTGTTATATCATGCACCATGGGGAAGGGCTTCCTTACTCCCAAATAGCTGAATTACTGGGAGTGAGAAAAGGCTCTGTATCCACATTCATGAATCGAGCTAGGAAGAAGCTAAAACAAGTTACGGGGAGGTTGTGAGGGGATGAGTAAAGTTTGCAAAAAACATCAAGAAAATCCAGCAATTATCTACAGCAAGTGCATTGGCTGCGAAATTGAGATGCTACAACAACTCATCAAGGAGAAAGAGCAGTTGCTGAAGTGGTTTAGGGAGAGACAAGACAACTGGGTAAGCGTCAAGGATCGTTTGCCGGAGCAAGAGGGATATTACCTCACTTATACGCAGCAGGCCGGCATTTTTACAACAAGGTTTATTGGCGGCGAGGTAAGGGCGTTTACCGATATGCTGGGTTTTGCGGCCTATCCGGGAATCACGCACTGGATGCCGCTACCGGAGCCACCGAAGGAGGCCGAACAGGAATGAGGGAAGGAATCGGCGGGGGTTGTGGCTGCTTCTTGATTCTATTGGGTATAGCGGTACTAATCTCATTCCCAACGATATTGAGACTATTGGATAAATTGATAGATAAGTTATAGGGGGCGGGAAGATGACTAAACATACAAAATCCGATGTAGCTCAATTGCAGCGAGACGCATTCAGGCATGTAGAGTCTGAGTTATATGCCTATCCATACCGTAAACGAGAAATTGAGCGGTTGAGGTCTCAAATACTTAATCCTTACAAGGAACCGGAAGAGAATACAGGCGGCAGCCGCAGCAACTTGCCAGGAGATCCGACAGCAAGAGCCGGAATATCACTGGCGAGTCATTCTAAGCTCATACACATGGAACGTGTGGTTGATGCGATAGAGGAAGTCTATAACCGGCTTCCAGAGGTCAAGCAAGAGCTAATCCAGGCTAAATATTGGACAAAGCCGCAGCACCTGACCACTGTTGGAATATGCAAAGAATTGAGCATCAGCGAAAGCACGTACAGGCGGTGGCGTAGCAAATTCGTCCGGGATATTGTCGATATTCTTGGATGGTAAAAAAAAGTTGACTGAAAGTTGACCGTTTTCGCGGTTTCGGTCATGATATTATGATAGTGTCGCAAGTAATAAGTTAACGCCGCTGCAGTCACAACATCAGCCGTTTGGGTTGATTATCAGGCTGCAGCGTCAACGCCCTGTAAGCTCAAAAGGCAGCCGTGCCAAGTAGACAAGGGCAGTAATTGCAGGTCGCTGCAAGGATCGGTATATATCGGTCGGCAGCGTAAACGCACCTGTACCCGCATGACAGTGCCGCAAGGGCGGATAAGCTGCCGTGCTTATATATCCCTGATGATGCGTTAACGGTTAAGCTCCGCTTAGCTCAGTAGCATTGGGGGACTACCAAGGCTCACTCCTTAAGGGGTGGGCTTTTTGATTTGCTTGGAGGCAACTATGAAGCATAAAAAACACTTTGCCGGTTGGATCAGTTATAGACATGGAATAGCCTGGGGAATCAGCAGGGAGCGGAAGGACAAGCGGACAGGAGTTATTAGACGGTGAATCCACAATACCGAACGCTTGAGCAGAAACGAAAGTTTTACGACAGCCAAGCTTGGAAGCAACTCCGAGAAGAAGTAAAGGATCGTGACAACCATGAATGTCAGGAGTGCAAGCGTAATGGACTGGTCTCCATCGACACGAACGAATACAGCGAGACAGCCAAGCGAAAGAAAATTGCTTTGGTCGTGGATCACATAAAAGAATTGGAAGATCATCCGGAGCTAGCTTTGGAAATAGATAATCTTGAAACATTATGCGTTAGCTGCCACAACGTAAAGCATGGAAGAGTTTTTGTTCCGAATGTGAACAAGTGGGCAGCAGATGAAAGGTGGGATTGAGGGTATGGAGATATGGAAACCAATCGAAGGACACAATTATGAAATATCAAATCGCGGAAACGTTAGGCACATAGAAACTAAAAGAATAAAAGTTCCAGAGCTTCATGATAACAAATATTTAAGGGTGAAATTGAATAAGAGAAATTACAAAGTCCACCGATTGGTTGGGCTTTATTTTATTTCAAACCCAAGCAACAAACCTGAAATAAACCATAAGGATGGAAACAAACTCAATAATCATGTTGATAATTTAGAGTGGGTTACGCCTAAAGAGAATACGAAGCATGCTATTGAAAATGGTTTGAAGCCGAGACTTGACGAGGCCACTGTGATTAAAATCTATCATGACTTTTGGATCGAACATTTAAAACTTTATGAAGTCATGCGCAAATATAAAATAACAGAGAATGTCGCTAACTCAATCAAGTATAAAACCTGCTATCAAGATATATTGTCCAAGGTAAAACTTCAATTGGTAATCTCAGGCTGACCCCCCCACTCTAAGGTTTTAAGGAATCTTCTAGGCTGGGCACCGGCGGGGGGAGTCAACTGCCGAATTTTTTCGCGTTTTCGCGCGTTTATAGTTAATTGGGAATTAATGTAAACCTGTTTTATGGAGGGGAGGGAGTCGATTGCACGAGTCTGAAAGGGAAAAATTGAGAAAACAAATCGAGCGGGACCTTAAAAAGCAACTTAAGGCAAGCGGTACAATCGCCAAATACCATGCCGACCTGGTGCAGGATTACTTGGAGCTGTGGGATTTAAAAAATGAGTTGTTTGACGACATTCGAGACAACGGGACTAAGGTATCGGGGATGCATGGGCCGAAATCGAACCCCTCCATTACCGACCTCCACAAGACCAATGACCGTATGCTCAAGATTCTCGAGGCGTTAAACTTGAATGTGCCAAAAGCGGAAATAAAGCGGCCAGTTTATCATGACAAAAGTGAATTGGTATGATCCACCAGAAATACGTTGATGAATATATCGCTCTTTACCGCAAGGGCGAAATCAAGTTTAACAGAGAACGAGAGCTGCTAATTGAATATTTGGAACGGGATGTGCTGTCCCGTGACGATCTATATTTTGATGACGAAATGATTGAGAACTGTATCAAGTTTGCGGAGAAGTGGTATTTTCCACTTCAGCCGTTTCAAAAGTTCTTGATTGCTTTCGTTTTTTTATTTTATACAGGATCACGCAAATTGTTTTACCGGCGCTATCTCTGGATGCTGGGCAGGGGTGGCGGGAAAAACGGTCTAATCTCTGTTATCAGCCATTTTCTAACCAGCGAGCTGCATGGAGTGAGAGGGTACAACATATCCGTCATTGCTAACTCCGAGGAACAGGCAAAAACGTCTGTCGAAGAGGTTGGCGAGGTTGTTAAGCTGTACCCGACATTGCAGAAACATTTCAAAGCGACAGCTACCCAGGTCCTGAGTAAAAAGACGAACAGTATTTTCAAGTTTCGGACGTCTAACGGGAACACGAAAGACGGATTGCGGGATGGTGCTGTTGTCTTTGACGAGATTCATTACTTTGAAGATAACCAAAACGTGAGGGTCCATATATCTGGACTTGGTAAGCGGCAGCCACCAAGGGAATTTTACATCGGCACAGATGGTTACGTCCGGGATGGATTTCTTGACAAGATGAAAGAGCGGGCCCGAAAAGTCCTTGAAGGTAGCGCAAGAGCCAATTCGATGTTCCCTTTCATTTGCAAGTTGGACAAGGAAGAAGAAATTGACGATCCGGCCAATTGGGAAAAGGCCAATCCAATGTTGAGTGAGCCCCGAAACGAATATGCTCAAGGCCTATACGAGACAATCCAGGAAGAGTACGAGGACTTAATAGACGATCCGTCCAACCGCGAGGAATTCATGACCAAGCGGATGAACTTGCCACTGACGGACTTGGAAAGGTCGGTTGCGAAGTGGGAAGAAATTGCAGGAACCAATCAGCCGCTGCCGGACCTTGAAGGTCAAGAATGTATTGGCTGCTTGGACTTCGCGCAGATCAGAGACTTTGCATCGGTCGGCCTGGTATTTAAACATGACGGCAAGGTTCCGTTCATAACCCACTCCTTCACGCGCAAGGAGTTTGTTGACAAGTATTACGGCTATTCCCGGCGCAACGTTGACGACAAGGAAAAATTCGCGCCAATCAAGGAGTGGGAATCTAAAGGTCTGCTGACGGTGCTGCAGGAGGAAATGATCAACCTGGAGCATATCGTCAACTGGTTTATAACCCAGCGGATCAAGTACAACATCAAGAAAATTATAGGTGATAACTATCGCATGGAAATGCTCAAGCCGATGCTTGAAGCTGTCGGGTTTGAGGTCGAAGTCATTCGCAGGCCGGAAGCGATTCACGGGCTCTTGGCTCCCCGCGTGGAAATGTATTTTTCCAAGGGCATGTTTGTATGGGGAGATAATCCTTTGATGCGCTGGTACACCAATAACGTCCTTGTAACCATCAAAAAGGACGGCAATAAGGTATACGGCAAAAAAGAGCCGATCCGTAGGAAGACAGACGGCTTCCAAGCATTGGTATGCGGACTGTACCGCATCGAGGAATTGAGCGAAGGCAGCATTGATGATGCGCTGGATGCACTAGATGCCTTGAACTTCTAAAGGGGGTGAGGAAAACGGAATGGGATTTTTGGATAGTATACTCCGACGAAACCGAGAGCTTGAAAGCTTATTTGATTTTGATTTGTTTGATGATTTATCTAGTCGGCCTTATCTCAAAAAAATGGCGTTAGAAACGTGCATCAATTTTATAGGGCGGACAATCAGCTTGAGTGACTTTAGGATTGTCGAGGATAACAAGCGGATAAATGATGACTGGAACTATCTGCTGAATGTGCGGCCAAATACTGACCAGTCAGCAGCAGAGTTTTGGCAACAGTTGGTTTACCGGTTGATATATGACAATGAGGTCTTGGTCATCTTATCGGATCGTAATGACTTGCTGATTGCTGATAGTTTCAGTCGGGTGGAGTACGCCGTTTACCCCGACATCTTCAAAGACGTTACAGTCAAGGACTATACATTCAAACGCACATTTCAAATGGACGAAGTCATTCACCTGACGTATAACAACGAAAAACTCACACGGTTTCTGAATGGCATGTTTGAGGATTATTCATCTCTGTATTCCCGGATGCTGGAAACACAGAAGTTGAGTAATCAGATTAGGGGAACGATTGGAGTTGACTCGACACAGTCCCTTGATGATAAGCAGCGCACCCGGTTGCAGGAATTTATTGATAAGCTCTTTACTTCCTTCAAAAAAAATGTCATTGCTCTGGTCCCCAAACTCAAAGGCTTTGAGTATGACGAAGTAAACAATGGATCAAATAACGGCAAGTCCATTGACGAGCTTACGAAACTAAAGCGGGACATAACGAACGAAGTGGCTAATATCATTGGTATTCCTAGCACCTTGATCCATGGAGATATGTCGGAGTATGAAACAGCGATTAAGGCGTATAACAAGTTTTGTGCAGCTCCGTTGCTAAAAAAGATTCGCGACGAGCTGAACGCCAAACTGATTTCGAAATCGGACTACATGCGAGGCAAGCGAATCAGCATTCACGGTGTCATTGAATCGAACCCGCTGGAGCTGGCGAATGCAGTAGACAAGCTTAGAGCATCCGGCGTTTACAACGGCAATGAAATTAGGATCAAATTGGGGGATGAGCCAGTGGACAATCCAGCTTTGGATGATTACGTGATGACGAAAAACTATCAGGGTGCTGCTAGCTCAACGGAAGGGGGTGACGAAGAGAGTGAGCAAAATGACAAAACTTGATTTTTTAAAGACATTCAAGAATCAAGCCTACTTGCCGCAGTTGGAAAAGATTGATCGTAAACTAGAGTCCCGTTATAACGAGGCGGACGATGTTACTGAAATTACGATTTATGGTGTGATCGGCTACGCTTGGCGGGAATCAGTATCAGCGTCCGAGATTGATGACATCCTGAAAGATGCAAAAGGAGACTTATTAATTCATCTTAACTCTCCTGGTGGAGATGCTTTTGACGGAATCGCCATTTATAACCGGCTTAAAAAGCATAAGGGAAAGGTAACCATCCACGTTGACGGCTGGGCGTGCTCTGCGGCCTCAGTCATCGCTATGGCAGCCGATGAACTGATTATGGGTCTAGGATCCATGGTCATGATTCACGAGGCTAGTAACATCGTATGGGGAACCAAGACACAGATGCGCAAGGAAGCCGATGTATTGGACGAGTTGGAAGAAGGCATTATTGACATCTACATGACCAAGGCCAAGGTGAGCCGCGAGGATATCCGAGCAGCGGTGGATGCTGAAACATGGTACAGCGCACAAAAAGCGGTTGATATCGGATTCGCTAATGCAGTAGCCGGCAATAGTGATGACGAGAAGGAAAATGAAATTGCTGCGCTTCGCACCCAGCTGGCGGATGCACATAACGAAATACAGCAGTTAAAAAACAAGAAGGAACCTGAACCAGATCCTGCCCCGGCAGCTCCTGCGACAAGGTTCTTTTTTTAATTCCAAAATAACGGAGGTCTAATCATGACGATGAAATTGAAAGGCAAGATGGAAAACTTCGAGGTTAAAAAAGCCGCATACATGGAGCTGGTAAGAGAAGGCGCTGACGCTAAAGTCCAGGCGGAAGCTTGGAATGAAATGCAAGATGCTCTTGTTACGGATCTGACCGAGAAAATCACAGCCCATGTTCGTAACGAAAACATTGACAGTCAAATTCTCTCTTCCCGCGGTCAAAACGTCCTCACATCGGAGGAAAAGAAATACTTCAACGAAGTCATTGAATTTGGGGGCTTTGACGATGATTCGATCCTTCCTGTAACTACGCAAAACCGGGTATTTGAAGATTTGGTTGCAGCTCATCCGTTGCTGGACGCAATCGGTTTGCAAGACCTTGGGGCAGTGACGAGATTCATTTACTCTGATGCGAACAAAACGTTTGCCTGGGGTAACCTGTTTGGTCCGATCAAAGGACAAGTTAGCGCGGCATTCCGCGAAGAGCAAATTGGGCAGCTTAAATTGACCGCGTTTGCCGTAATCCCTAAAGACATGCTGGAGCTTGGACCAGAGTGGGTGGAACGATATGTCCGCACGTTGCTGGTGGAGTCATACAGTGTTGGTCTGGAGTATGGTTTAGTTAATGGTCGTGGACCTGCTCAAAGTGAGCCAATCGGCTTAACAAAGGACGTAGCACTTAACGGAGCGGTAACCGACAAAACTTCCTCCGGTACGCTGACATTCGCGCCTTCCCAATTTGGCGAAGTAGTAGCCGGTGAGCTGCATGACGTAATCAAAGCGTTGTCCACTGACGCAGAGGGCAAATCCCGCAAGGTACTAAACAAAGTGGTTATGGTCGTCAATCCGGTGGATGCAATCAGCGTTCAATTCCGGAACACGATCCAAACAGCGAATGGTCAGTGGGTAACGGCTCTTCCTTATAACATTCGCGTTGTCGAGTCGGAAGAAATTCCCGTTGGCAAGGCGCTGTTCTTCGTGCAAGGCGAATACCTTGCTATCTTGGCTGGTGGATACAAAGCCAATAGGTTCGACCAGACGCTGGCTATTGAAGATGCCATGTTGTACACCATCAAGCAATTTGCCAACGGTAAACCTAAAGATAACAAGGCAGCTCTGTTGTATGACTTGAATATCCAATTCAGTACCAACGGGCCAGGTGGAGATGACGAAGAAACTCCTTAATAGGGGTTTCTTCTTTCTTTTCAGAGAGGGGGAGGAAAATGTCCGAATCCTATAAGGTAGTACGCAGATTCCGGGACCAAGACGGCCGTGTCTACGAGGTTGGGGACGTTTACCCTGCTGAGGGTCTAAAAATCACGAAAAAGCGCATTAAACAGCTATCGTCCACAAATAACCAGTATGGTCAGGTTTACATTGAAAGCGGTGAATGATCATGGTTGAAGCAATTACGCCGCAAATCGTAGCTGAATTTATGACCAGGATGCACTTGGACGATGAAGAAGACGGCAACCTGGAACGCATCCTCAAGGCTTCGTACAGTGATTTAAGGCGGATTTGTGGTGATTACGAAATTACCGACGAAGTATTTAAGGAACTGGTCTTTGAACGGTCCCGGTACGCTTATAACGATGCGCTGGAGTATTTCTATACGAACTTTTTGACGCAGCTTAATAATCTCAATATCAGCAAGGCGTTAGAGGGTGAACCCGATGAAACCGAATAAGTATAACGCTAATAGCAACAGCGGAAGGTTTAACAAGCGTATTGGGATATGGGGGCCAACGGTTACACAGGACGAGATCGGCAACGAGATCGAAACGTTTGGTGAAATCATGAAATTGTGGTCGATGGTCAAAACGGTTAAAGGATCAGAATACATTGCAGCTGCACAAACTCAAACTGAAAAAACAGTCCGCTTTGTAGTTCAATATTCCAAACGGCTGGAACGGCTCTTTGATGAACATAAGACCAACATCCAGATTGAGTATAAAGAAAACATGTATGACGTTGTCGCTCCCCCGATCAATGACGATGAACTAAACAAAACCTTCACCATCATTACTCAGGGGAGGCAGTGATTGGTTATGGCTAAAACGATAAGCATAGACAGCCTAGCAGCAGAGATTACAAACGCAGTCAAAGAGTATACAGAAGATGTAACAGCCGGAATTGAAAAGCAAGCGGACAAATCGTCAAGAGCGATGAACAGGGAAATCCGTAACGACTCCCCAAGAAAAACGGGTGTATACGCGAGCGGATGGACACGAAAAAAGTTCGGGGCAGGTGGAGTCATTAGTTATGTCACTTACAACAAAACCAAACCGTGGCTCACACATTTGCTGGAAAAAGGTCATGTCAAGCGTGGCGGCGGGCGTGTTGCAGGGAAGCCTCATATTCGACCTGCAGCAGATCGGGCGGTCGCTGAATTTGATAGGCGAGTCCGGGAAATCATCCGGAACGGAGGGTGAATATGACACAAACAGAGCTTCTGCAGGAATTAAGAGCAATCGGGTATCCGGTTGCTTATTCACATTTTAAATCTTCCCCACCCCCTCCGTATCTTGTGTATTTGTTTGCGTATAACAACGATTTGCAGGCTGACAACATGAATTATGCCGAGATCAGTAATTTTCAGATCGAATTGTACACGGCAATCAAGGATTTAACGGCTGAAAAAGCCGTGCAAGACAAATTAAAAGAACTCAAGTTGCCTTATCGCAAGTCTGGAACCTGGATTGAAGGCGAAGGATTATTTCAAATCATGTATGAAATTCAACTTATAGGAGGATGAACAAATGTCTCAAAATAAAGTAACTTTTGGTCTGGAACGTGTTCATATTGCATTTTTGGACGAGAGCGGCAACACGCCAACATGGGAAACGCCAATTCCGATTCCCGGCGCTGTACGTTGGACACCTACTGCCGTAGGAGAATCAAGCACTTTTTATGCTGATAATAATGCCTATTTTACTATTACTGCAAACAACGGATATACAGGCGAATTGGAAATGGCTTTAGTACCTGATGAAGTTCAAGCCGAAATGTTGGGATGGGTTATTGACGACAACGGCATGTTGGTTGAAATATCGGATGCAATTCCAAGGAAATTCGCTTTGCTTGGACAAGTACAAGGTGATAAGCGTAACCGTAGATTTGTATATTACGATTGCCAAGCTAGCCGACCAGCAAAAGAAAGAACCACTAAAGGCGAATCTGTTGAAGTGGCAACAGATGTGCTTAATTTAACCGTTTCGCCAACTGAAATTGAGGGAATCCGAGTCGTAAAAGGTGATTTGGAGCTCAGCGACACGAATGCAGCAGCTTACAACAGCTTTTTTGATTCTGTTTATGTTCCTACTATCGGGGGAAATGGCGGTGAAGAAGATTGAGAGAAATCAAAATCGGAGAACAGACCGTAAGAATTAAAGCAGCTCCGCTTGCGCTACTCTATTACAAGCAAGAATTTGAAGCTGATTTGTTGGGAGATTTGACTAGTCTCCAAACGTTGAAAGAAGATCCAACTAAGATTGACACGGTGCTGCTCCTGCAGCTGGTTTGGGCTATGGCAAAATGTGAAGCTTATGGTAGCCAAAGGGAACATCCATCCTTCTTTGAGTGGGTGGGCTCCTTAGAATCCATTGATTTCAACGAATTGAGTAACTTCGTGGGTATTTTGGAGGAAGCCGAAAACGGCTTTTTTCGTTCCGCTAGAGGAACAAAAGCGGCGAAAGCAGAAGCGAAGTAACCCTAAATCATTTGAAATTGAAATCCTTGCAGCAGCTAAAAAAATGAAGCTTAGCTTTCATGAGTTAAATGAGTTCCGGCTGCGGGACTTTTTTGAATTTGCGGATGCCTATGCAGGAGAGAAGGACGAGCCGCAAGAAGCCACACAAGCCGATATTGACGCATTCTACGGAGGATAGGGGGAATAGATATGGCGGAGACGATACGCGGCATAAACGTAGTCATTGGAGCGGAGACAACCGGGTTATCTAAAGCCCTATCCGATGTAGATAAAAAGAGCCGAGATATTCAGAAGGAGCTTCGACAGGTTGAAAAACTGCTGAAGCTTGATCCGTCCAATACTGAACTGTTAGCACAAAAGCAGCAATTGCTTGCAGATGCCGTTCAGCAGACACAGGAGCGCTTGAATCGGCTGCGAGACGCACAAGAACAAGTCAACAAACAGTTCGAGAAAGGCGAGATCAGCGAAGGCCAATATAGAGCCTTTCAACGTGAGCTTATAGATACTGAGAATAAATTAAAGACTCTCCAAGGACAGCTAGGGAAAACACGCATCGACTTTGAAAAGCTTGGCAAGTCGATGCAAAATATTGGTCAAGGAATGAAAAATGTAGGGCAGTCGCTGACTAAAACGGTGACTGCCCCTTTACTTGCCCTGGGTGGACTAGCAACTAAGGCATCTGTGGACTTTGAATCGGCATTTGCCGGAGTCAGGAAAACCGTCGATGCAACTGAGGAAGAATTTGCCGTGTTTCGGCAGGGAATGAGGGACATGGCGAAGGAGATCCCAGCCGCTGCTACTGAAATAGCGAGGGTTGGGGAAGCCGCGGGGCAGCTTGGCATCCAAAATGACGCCATATTAGGCTTTACCCGGACCATGATTGATATGGGTGTGGCCACTAACATGAGCAGTGATGACGCTGCTATGGCGCTTGCTCGTCTAGCCACGATTACCCAAATGAACCAGAAAGATTTTGATAGACTTGGCGCAACCATCGTTGACTTGGGTAACAATCTGGCGGCTACGGAGTCTGAGATAGTAGAGATGGGCTTAAGGCTGGCCGGGGCCGGGGCTACGGTGGGTATGACCGAGGCGCAGATTCTAGCTTTTGCGGGCTCCTTGGCAGCTGTAGGGATCAATGCAGAGGCTGGGGGAACAGCATTTAGTAAGTTAATGATTAACATTGCTAATGCTGTAGCGATGGGTAGTGATGACTTAGCCGGATTTGCCCAGGTTGCAGGAATGACTTCCGAGGAATTTGTAAATGCCTTTGAAAAAGATGCAGCAACGGCAATTGTATCCTTTATTGAGGGCTTAGGCAAAATCAACAAGACAGGCGGAAATACGTTTAAGGTTATTGAAGACCTTGGCTTGTCTGAAATCCGTTTGCGGGATGCTCTTTTGCGGGCGTCCGGTGCTGGCGATGTCATGCGGAAATCCTTGGAGCTTGGAAATAAAGCTTGGGAAGAAAACGTTGCACTGACCAACGAGGCCGAGGAACGGTATAAAACGACTGCCTCCCAAGCCCAAATCTTCAAAAATCGCTTAGTTGATATTGGCATAACATTGGGCGATGCACTTGTTCCAGCTCTCCTGAAATTGCTAGATTCCCTGCAACCTTTAATTACAAAAGTAGCTCAAGCAGCGGAATGGTTTGCTGGCCTGGATGACCGCACTCGCGGGATAATCATAGCCTTGGGCGGACTGGCAATAGCCGCTGGACCTGCATTAATGGTATTAGGGTCCTTAGTCAATAGTGTTGGATCAATGTTTATCATATTTGATAGAGTCTCTAGCGTTGTGACCAAGGGAGGCGGGGCGCTTGCTACGTTCTCAAAAATCGCATCAATTGCAGTATCCCCAATTCGCGCTTTGGGCACAGCGTTAGTTTTCTTGGCAACAAATCCGATTGGGTTAGCCATTACAGCTATTGCCGGTCTTGTAGCAGGGATTACGGCACTAGTACGGTTTTTGAGTAGGGATTCTCTGCCGGCTATTCAAAGCTTCGGAGATCAGGCGGCAGCGGCCACGGAAAAAGCATCCGGGAGCTTTAAAAACTTTCGGTCCGGAACAGAGTCAGCATTACAGGACACCGCAAAGGCTGCTCAGACCCAAGGCGCAGCGATTGGCAATAACATTGCCGATGGGGTAGGAAAAGGCACAAGTAAAGCCAAGGCTAAGGCCAAGGACGACATGAAGGAAATGGTTGACACCTACAAGCAAAGTGTCGATGACATGAAGGAAATTGTTGACCGTAACACTGAAACCTTAAATCGGATGGGTGACGCAATCGTTACGGCTCTGAAAAAGCAATACGATGAAGCCGAAAAAGCCCAATCTGACGCTATAGATTCCCGGATTGATGCTGAGAAAAAGGCATCTGATGCGGTCATAAAGCAATTTGATGATGAGCTGCAAGCTAAACAACGATCTTTAGACAAACAGAACGACGCAGAGAAAAAAGCTTCTGATGAGAGGTTGAAAATCTATGACAAGGAATATCAAGAAAAGCTCAAAGTCATAGATGAAGAGGCCTATCAACAGATCAAGGCTTTACAGGATCAGATCGATGCGATTGACGGACAGACCGACGCTGAAGAAAAAGCGGCGAGAGAGCAGGAACATAACGCTAAGGTAGCCGAGCTCCAAAAACAGATGGCGGCAGCTGAAACAGCCGAGGAACGAGCTAAGATTCAAGCGGATTTAACCAAACTGCTTGCTGATTATGAACGCCAACAGCTTCTGGAACAGCGCAGGATGCAGAAAGACGCATTAAAAGAGCAAATTGACGCCGTGAAGGAAACAGCTACAGCCAAGAAAGACGCTCTTAAGGATGAAATAGACGCTCAGAAAGAGGCGGAGAAAGAGCGCCTTGCCGCTCTCCAGGAATCTATTAAGGAAGAGAAGGAAGTCCTTAAAGAACGCTATGACGGCCTTAAGGAGCAGGAGCAAGAGCGGGTAAAAATCTTTACGGAAGGCTTGAGCGAAGAGAAGGAATCTATCAAGAAACATTTTGAAGAGCTGAAGCAGGCAGAAAGCTTGCAGGCGGAAGCTCGAAGAATGCTAATTGAACAGAATAATGACGAAATCGTCAAGCTGTTGGAAACCTATAACCCCAAATGGCAGGATGCTGGGCAATCCTTCGCCGACAGCTTCAAAAACGGACTTAACTCTGAGAAACAGTCCATTGCTGAAGCAGTCAGCCAAGCCGTAGATATTGCTCCGGCCATTGATAAGCAGGTCGCTGAATTGGACCGTATGCAGGCCAAATTAAAGGAGCTGGAAGACGCTGCAAAAGGTTCATCTGCCGATGGAGGCGGTGGAGGCGGCGGGGGAATCTCCGGATTAGCGCTTGATTTTGACAATGCTGCCTTGTCTGCTGAGGAATTTGCGGATGTATTGGAGGGCCAAGTTGGTCCGGCCATGCGTGAAACAGCAGAGGCTATGGGCGGATTATCCGAAGAATCCCTACAAGCCTTTGTCGGGTTGAACGATAAGGCTACGATGGAGCTGAATCAACTTTACTGGTCCGGCGTGCAAATCACGGAGGACATGGCTGCGGAACTGGCTGATACCTATGCTGCTATGGGGCAAGATATCCTAGCAAATCTGGACAGCTCCCACGCTGAACAACGTGCATCCTTAGAAAAGTTCCTTGATGGTAATAAAACTTTGACTGACGAACGAAAAGAAGAGATGCTTCAAGATCTTATCAGTAAACAGGAACGGGAGCGGCAGGAAGTTGAAGATGGACAAACCCGGATATTTGAGATCCTATCCAATGCTCTTGACGATCAGCGCGGTCTTACCAAGGATGAGTACGAGGAAATCAACGGTATCCAACGGACGTTCCGTGACAGGGCAGTTGAAATCTACCGCGACTATGAGACGGAATCCAAAGCGATACTTGAAAGATTGAAAAATGATTCTTCTGAATTATCAGCGCAGCAGGCTGCTGAAATCGTCAAACAGTCCAATCGTCAGAAAGAAGAGGCTATTCAGGCGGCTGAGGATCAATATAACGATATTGTTCGCTTCGCCGTCCAGCAGCGGGATGAAACTGGGCAATTATCTGCCGAGGAAGCGGACGCGGTAATAGCTGAAGCCAAAAGGCAGCGGGATGAATCGGTTGCAGCAGCTGAGGATATGCAACAAAAAGTTGTATCCGAAGCGAAGAAACAGGCGAAAGAACACGTTGATCATGTGGATTGGGAAACCGGGGAGATTTACAGTAAGTGGGACATGTTCAAGAACAAGATGGGCACGGCCTGGGATGAAATGTGGAAAGATGCCAAGCGTAATGTTAACAATACAGTTAATGACGTTAAGAGCGGATACCAGGACATGAAAACCAAAGTCGATGAACACTTGAACAGCATGCGGGAAGCCATTGAGGCCAAAATGACATCCATTTCAGACGGAATAAAATCGGCTTGGGAAGGCGTTATGGACTTCTTCCGCAACATCGACCTAAAACAAATCGGTTCTGACATTATGCAAGGGTTGGCAGATGGTATCTCCAACACTATATCCAATGTAACCAATGCTGCTGGTATGATCGGACGAGGAATTAAGGAAACGTTCACTGGAATGCTCCAAATTAATTCACCATCCAAAGTATCTGAAGGTTGGGGGAGAGACATTGGGCGCGGTCTGGAAATCGGTCTTGAAAAGTCCGTTGCCGGGATTAAGAGTCGGGTTGATGACCTGCACAACCGGGCTATTCCGGGCATTGACACACCGTTAGCCGGTGCAGGGAGCTCCACGGTTCAGCACATTAACTTTGACGGCCTGTTTAGTGGTGCAGTCCTTACAATTCAGAATGAATCCAATCTCCGGGAACTTAGCAAAGAGTTGGGTTTGACGGTTGTCAAATCAATGCGCGGACAGGGGGCGTTGTAATTGAGCTTTACACTTGGTGGAAAAACAGCACGGCAATTGGGGGTTGTCATGAAAGGTAGCTCCCAGCGTCCCATTCTGCCGGGCACAAATGATAAAACTTTGACGATACCTGGTAAAAACGGGGCTTGGGATTTTGGTGCGGACATGGGTACACGTCTTTTTTCTTTGGACTTGGCCTTTATCACGAAGGATTATGTCACGCTGCAGCAGGCTATAAGCAACTTTGCTGCTCATTTGGTGGACAGCTATGGGAAACCCCGGAAGCTGGAGCTTCGATTCGATGCCCGGCCCGGCCAACATTTTATTGTTCGGTACTCCGGAAACCTCCCCATCGAGCGCATAGCGGGATTTGGTCAGTTTACTTTGCCGTTGGTCGCCTTTGATCCTTATGCCCGTGATAATCGGGAAAGCTTGCTTGAAACGACTCTGACAACGAGCCCTTATGAGAGGATCATAGTTTCAAACGGGAACATCCGGACGGAACCGGTCATTGTGCTAACTAACCAGGGATCAACCACGATTACCAACTTTCGCATTACAAATGAATACTTATTGGAGTGATGATAATGGCTGAATGTTTATTATCGAAGTCGAATTATTGGAAATTAGCCTGCTTGAACGCAGCTTTGCGAGGCGAAACCTTTACAGCACCGGAAACGGTCTATGTTGCGCTCTATACCAGCGATCCTACGCAAGCCGACACGGGACAAGAAGTGGATGGTGGAGGGTATGCTAGGGTGGCTATTACTTTTAGTGATCCGGTCATATCCGGGCTTGTAGCGGTGACTAGTAATAGTACCGAACTGGAATTTCCGATTGCTGCAAACGGCTGGGGCCAAGTCACACATATAGGCATCCGGGATGCTGCCACAGGGGGCAATTTGCTTTATCATGGTTCCGTTGCCACTCCCCGAACCATTGAACCCAATGACCGCGTGAAGTTCCTGGAAGGCGCTCTTGAAATCGAGGAAGGCTAATGTTTAACGGGGGCGCTTTTAACCAGTTACCCTTTAACCGGATGGCCGTTGTATCTGTCGTATTTCTGTCAGCTGGCTTGGGCGGATCTGGGAGCATGTCGGCCACGGTAAACTTGGATATGACGATTTCGGCTAATTTGTCGGGCACAGGTAGCATGACAACGGATTTTGTGCGTGAGGTTTTGTACAGGGCTGAAATGTCCGGTAGCGGAAACCTTGTTCCTGTCCAATACATCCGGGAGCGACACTATGCTATTAACCTCTCTGGCATTGGCAGTATGACGGGTAATTTTAGAAGATATCACATTGACGAGATCGAATTTGTTGGGGATTTTAAGCCAGGCGATGTAATCATTATTGATTCAAATACTTTAAAGATGACGCTCAACCGCGAAAACGCGCTGCGCTGGATGCGGGGCGATTTTTTTGAGCTCAATATAGGTAATAACTTACTCACCTATACCGATGACCAGAGCAGCAGGACGGTGCTTATGCGAGTTACGCATAGAGATAGATTTACTTAGGAGGGAGAAGCAATGAATGAAAAGCAAGTCAGGGATATAGCGAGAGAAGAGATAGAAAAAGCGACCGCCGAAGCGACGGTCAATGTTGTAAAGGAAATTGAAAAGTTACTGACTGTCAAATTGACAAAAGTACCAGTAAGCGAACCTGAACCGGGCAGCAAAACCATTAAAGGAGTATCTGTTATCGGCGGATATGCGGTGACTCATGATAAAGCTCAATAAACCCGCATCCTGGACAATCCCAAACCCTTACAGGGACAATTTGGGTAGTGTCTATTTGGACTACCCCATCAGGCCGCTGTTCCCATTTAACAAGACCGTGAGTATCAGGTGTTCTTGACAGTTTTGAGTTGCACTTAGGACATTCTTTCTCTTCCATCCACTTACCTCCTTTCTTCGATATGGGGCGACCACCCTATATTCGACAGTTGGAGGTTATTTCCTTTGCAGGAGGCAATTATGAGGAAATCTTATGTAACGATCTATGATTTACAGATGCATAAAGTGGCGTATCTCGAAAACGCCAGCAACATCAGCTACGAAACGCCAATGAACAGCTTGTGGACAGCGAGCTTTGACCTGCCGCTGGATGATCCTAAAATCGAACACTGCCGTCCATTCTATTTTGTAGAGATATGGGACGGATCCGAACGGCTTGATCTGTTCCGCATCCTACCGCAAACCTCCCAAAGAAGCGCTGAAATCAGCCGTGTAAGGTACGAATGTGAACATGTCTTGGCTACGCTGTTGGACGATATCATGTTCCAATATCATACGGTTGGTAACCTGGGCTACCACACGGACCGGGTTATTCAATACGTGCTGGATCAACAGAGTACAAGGCATTGGCAACTGGGAACGATAGAGTTTTCATATCAATACGAATACAACTGGGAAAACAATAACCTCTTAGGCGCTCTATTTTCTGTGCCCAAGCCATTTGTGGACGAATATATGTGGACATGGGACACGACCTCTTACCCTTGGACGCTTAATCTGGTTCGGCCTAGTAATGAGGTGCAGGCTTACATCCGATACGGGAAAAATATGCAGGGAATCACGAAAGACGAAGACCCCACTAACCTTGTTAACCGAATATACGCCTTGGGTTATGGAGAGGGCATTAACCAGTTAACTTTTGCGGGCATTAACGGCGGTAAGCCTTATGTGGAAGACGTAGAGTCGCAGCAGAAATATGGACTTAAGCAAACTGTGTGGGCGGATCGGCGGTTTGAATACGAAGAAACGTTACTAGCCAGAGCCCAAGCGTTGCTTGCCGAACTTAAGGACCCAAGGATTTCCTACACGGTCGATACAACGGAACTTTATAACTTAACCCGTGATCCGATTGATAAATTCAGGACCGGCTCTCTGGTTCGTGTGCAGGATCCGGACATAGGAGATTTTACAATCCGAGTAGTCAACGTTCGCAAGCCTGATTTACGAGGGGAGCCAGGAGATGTAATCTTAGAGATTGCTAACCGCCCGCAAGACATAGCCGGTACAATAGCGGATTTGCAAAGCAGAATGAAGATTGAAGAAGTTTACGCGCAAGGGGCCACAAACTACGACACGCAAACCTTTGCTGATAATTGCGATCCTAACTATCCGGCGATCATAAGGTTTCGAATTCCCGATGAAACGGCACGTATTAACAAGGTGCTGCTGTCTTACCGGAGTGAAGGGTTTCGGGCATATAGTAGGGCGATTGAGGCAGCCCCAGCTGTTACTAGTGGCCCCAGCAGCCGGGAAACGACAGCCAGCGGTGGACAGACCACTAGCGGGCCGAGTAGCAGGACGACAACAGCCAGTGGAGGACAAACGACCAGCGGGCCGAGTAGCAGGACGACAACAGCCAGTGGAGGACAAACGACCAGCGGGCCAAGTAGCACGAGCACAACGGCAAGTGGAGGGGGAGATTTCCTAACAACACAGACCAATAATTGGACCTTATTACCGGCCCAGTTTCTGCCTGCGGATTTCATGAACTTTGCGGGCGACCCTCCCCATAGTCACTCAATGTATTCGGTCGAACATACGCACACAATGTCAGTTTCGCCGCACACCCACGGCATGGACCATACCCATTATATCGGTCCGCACACCCACGGCATGGATCATACCCATACGATTGCAGCACACACCCACGGCATGGATCATACCCATACGATTCCCGCCCACACCCATGGTATGGACCATACTCACACGATTCCAGCTCATACGCATGGTATAGAGCATGGAATTTTTGTCGGACCAAGTCCGTCTGCCGTAGAAATAAGAGTGGATAATAACGTGGTTCCGGTGACGGCAACAAGCGGGGAAGAAATCGACATTATCCCGTTCCTGGCTAAAGACGGTGGCGGGAGGGTGAGGCGAGGCTGGCATGAAATACAAATCCGGCCCAATAACTTAGGCCGGATAGTTGCATCTGTATTTAGTCAGGTGTTTGCTCAGAGCCGAGGCGGTGGGGACTATTGAATATTGACGGAACCAACATCATAAAAGCTTTTAGGATCACGGAAGTGAACCGAGGAAACGTCTAAGTCTTCAGGAAGAGAAAAGAAAACCTCAACAGTCTTTTTTTCTCCCGGATTGATTCTAGCCGATTCACCGGTTGTGCCTGCACCATATAAGTTTTTTCCTTGGACAACGATATGGCTGAGGAACTCGTTTGCAGACCAAGAAAACTTAGATTCAGGCTCAAGGTCTGTATATACATCGAAATTAATTATGATAAATTTCTCACCTTGGGTTGGTGTGAATCCTGCGCCATCGCCACCAGGCTGATAGGGGACCAGTGTAGAGTAGGAAATATCATTAACTTTAAAAGATACATTTCCTACTCGAAATTCTTCATTAATTGAAGCGACTGTTTCATTGATTTTATTTTGAACTTCCGATCCATTCATATTCTCCACTCCTTGTATTGTAATCAATCGGTTACTATGCTCGTAATCTACATCATAACCTAGCAACTCTGCAACCTCTCTTACTGGTAGGTAGCTAGTGCCGTCATAGACAAGCGGTTCAATCTCCACAAGTTCCTTGCCTTCGATTTGAAGGTTAAACTTTGCAAAGAGTGCTTGGACTGGCTGTGTGGTCGCTGCTAAGGCTGTACCGGCTGTACCGATCATGAGGCCGGCAACGAGGCCAATAATCATTTTTTTCATTACATTATTCAACTCCATTTTTTGGATTAATTATACCATATTCTACTTAATTTTAGTTCATATGGTTTCATTTTAAATAAGGAGGTAAACCATGGCACAATTACCCATGTATCCGGCCATAGCCAACAGTCCTCAGACGGAGCTAGCTGAGGCGATAGACGCAACACAGACGACTATAACCGTAGTGGATCCCTCCGTGCTGCCCGCGGGGCCTAATTTAATCACAATCAACCCGGGGGACGAGACAGCGGAGACAATCCGATATGCAGCTATAGACGGCAACCAGTTGACCGGCTGTGAGAGGGGATTTCAAGGTTTGTCGGCTGAATGGCAGACTGGCACTAAGCTCATGAGAGGCTATACGGCTTATGATCACGATGCTTTTAAAGGCAACATTGAGAGTCATCTAAACGACAAAAACAATCCCCATGACACAAAAACCGAACAAATCAACCGGCTACAGAATAATGCATTTGCAGAAGCCTCGCCACTTACCGACTACCCCGTAGGCTATACAACCTTTTACACAAATGCAGGCATAACGGACTGGCCTATCTTAGGGTCAGACAACAATCGTGGCATTGTGGAGACGGTCAAAACCGGACAATCTCAGATCGGGGTACAGCGCATTACCGTGATTACATCGGCGGCATCATCGTCTGTGGTTGCGGTCTATGAGAGGTCGATGAACAGCTTAGGAGATACTGCCGGGTGGGGAGCCTGGCACACGAGCAACCTTGATCTTAACAATTTACCCAATATCATCATTAATAACTTTCTGAGGTTTACCGGAGATACAACAAACAGCCTTGCGTACATCCAAGCTGGAACCTCTAACTCTGATAACAATGCCGAGCTACGAATCACCAGGAGAAACTCCAATCTAAACCTTGCTAGGCTACGGATACAGGCAGACAGCGCCCAAATTAACGGTGCAGACATTTGGACATCCTCAAACAATCCGGGTAGTAGGGGGAGTAGCGGGTACCAAACTTTTGCATCAGGGGTAATTATGCAATATGGATCTGCTGTTGCAAACAATGGGGATACGATTACATTTCCAATTGCATTTCCAAACGCAACAAGGGTAGTCGTTGGGAGCACGTCAGGAAGTACATCTTTGGCGGTTAATACGGGAGCATATACAAATACGTCATTTGTGGTCAATTTCGATGGCAGTTCATCCCGATCAATAAGATATATAGCATTTGGAGATTAAGGAGGCTTATCATGCAATACTATGCTGATTATGATGACAATGGGAACTTGTCCGGCTTTTATGTGGACGAGATCCACGGAGAGGGCATACCAGGAAAGGCAATACCGATTACCGAGGAAGAATGGCAGACATACCTATCAAACCAAGGCAAGTATAAAGTCGAGGATGGCACAATCCGCGAGAAAACGCAGCAAGAACTAGACGAAGAAGCGGCAAACCAGCCTCCGGCTCCACCTGAACCGATCGAGCAGCTACAGCAACAAAATGCCCAATTGCTCATGTCTAGCGCTCAACAGTCTGTTACTATCCAGCAGCAACAAGGGCAAATAGCGGCTTTGCTTGTACAGGTCGCTCAATTACAAGGGGGTGCGTCTTAATGTCGTTTTGGTATCCGGTTATACAATACGGTTTCGACAATCAATTGCCCGGCTACACAGTCGAGGGCTGCCGGGTATTTGTACAGGTAGGTTACATTACAGCAGATGAGTATAAGCAGATTACAGGGATAGATTACGAGGCTTCCGCTTAGGCGGGGCCTTTTATTTTTGGGAGGGCTAAGGGATATGGAACAATTTATAAAAACAACAATCGCAGTAGGCGGCTCAGCCGCATCATTTTTGTTTGGGGGTTGGTCATCGTTGCTGAGTATCCTAGTAGTGTTTGTAGCTATTGATTATGTGTCTGGAGTGGCGGCTGCTGCAAAGGAGGGTAAGCTTAACAGTGAGGTTGGCATGTGGGGGATAGCTAAAAAAGTGTCGATCTTTGCTATTGTGGCAGTTGCTCATCTGATAGACACAGCCCTTGGGGATGCTCACCTGTTTAGAGATGCGGCAATCTTTTTTTATCTTGCAAATGAGCTTTTGTCTGTGCTGGAAAATGCAGGTCGCTTGGGAGTGAGTTTGCCACCTGCACTTAAGCAGGCGGTCGAGGTATTAAGAAGAAAGAGCGGTGAAAAGCAATGAACCCATTTGCCGAGTACAGGATAACCAGTCCATACGGCCCCCGGCGCTCCCCGATCAGCGGTAAACAGGAATTCCATACAGGCATTGATCTGGTCAAAGCTCACCGGGATCCTATCTACGCTTTTGTAGGTGGTGAGGTCATATTTGCATCAGAGGGCAAGCCCGGCAGCGGCTTTGGCGGTTACGGCATCGTGGTAGCCGTCCGTTGCCCTAAGACAAGTCATCTGCACGTCTACGCTCACCTAGACAGCGCAGTGGTTAAAGTCGGTCAGCTGGTGGAGCGCGGCCAGATGATCGGCAGACAGGGCAGCACAGGCCAGAGTACAGGCAGTCATTTGCATTATGAGATACGTAAGACCAGCAGCCCTCAGTATGGCTGGATAGCAGACAGGGCAAATAACTGCTTTGATCCGACTAGGTATTTGCAGGATTTGTATAAAGCGGAGGAAGAGGCGGCCAAGCCTGTACAGATTAAACCAGCTCTTGATCCTGGTGTAGCTGAGACGATCATAAAGACATGGCTTTCCCCAGCCTGGTTTCAGGCAGACGAGCGAGCCCGGGAAATGGAAGATGCCGAGCGCAAAGCAGCTTGGATTAAGCAGAGGGATTACTACCATTGGTTAGCGCAGCAGCTACGCAAGGCTAGTGGATTGATATAAGATATCAGACCTCGCAGGGCGAAGAGGTTTTTTGACTTACGATTGCCACCTATAATAGAGAACATGTTTATCAGAAATCCCGCCCAGTCATATAACTGAGCGGGAAGTATTATTGTTATCGTATAATAATGTTCAAGTAAAATTAGGCTGGGGGAATATGATGATAAACGACATAATTAACTTAACACCCGGACAACTTTTGTTGAAATACTGGTGGTTATGGGCGTCTATTATAGTTATTTCATTTCCTATTTTAAGCTTTATTGAAAAGAGAAGGAAATAACAATCAATTTAGGCAGAATTCCACGAATTTCCTACCGAAGTTACTTGTTTTAACTTTCTGTGAAAGTGTATTATCGACACTTCCGCCTATGTGAAGGCTGAACTGAGATGTCACGGTAAAACCATACAAAGATAGTTTGCCCAATGCTCCAACTATTGCATACTGGTCAACTCCGGGTTTGAATATGTCGCCTACGATGACAGCTTCATTATGACTGTAGAGAAAACTAAGAATTTCGCATTCAAGCAAATTCATTACAGAAAGTGTGGTCAGAAAGAACTGTCTTTCATCGTAATTTTCAAGAGTAGGGGTGAGCAGACAACTCAAAAGGAATTTTTTAAAGTAGTCCCGCTTCTGTTCTTGGTGTTCTTTTTCTATCTTTTCGTTCAATTCTTCAATAAGGGCCATTAGTTTATCTTCATCATGGACTTCTACGGGTGGTAATTGTAAATTCAAATGATCGATTCTTTCGGAGAGATCACTATAAAATGTCTCAATTCGCTTGAATCGCTTCTCTTGTTTAGTAGAGAAATATAATGTCGATAAAGAACTTCCGATGTAAGGAATCAATTGGAGTCCTGCTTGAATTGCAACTTCCGTTTTTTCTGCAGCATCTAATTTTTCTTCTTTCATAAAAAACCTCCTCTTGTTAACTTGAAAAACATTTTACTATAGAATCCACAATATGGCGACATTTGGAAATAACAAAACCCCGCTTGGCCTTACGGCTGGTCGGGGTAATAGCAAAAAGTGAAGGTAAGATATCTTAACCTCCACTTCTGCTTTTTAGTGAATATGGCTAGCGAATAAAAAATAACGTATAGAAATAGTGTATAAAAAACTATATGGCAATAATATACAATGTGTTGATGCTAAAGTCAACGGGATAATTTGTTCGTGCTTCTGCTAAAAGTTGCAGCAACTTCACTAACCAAACTGCCGATCTGCTGTTTTCCGCTATCAGTTAACGTTAATGAAGTTTTTACTTCGACTTCATTGTCAGCAGTAACAATGCTTTTTCTCCCTTCAATAACCAGATCATTTACTTTTAACTTCTCTATAATTTCGCTGGCAGTTCGAACAGGGATGCTAAATTCTTTAGATAATCTACCCCTTAACCAATTTAATCCTAAGAACAGATTGTCATCTTTATGCTTTTCATGCCAATCATGTATAAACAAGAGCGAAGGTTGAATGTAATCATCTGCAGTAATCTTCTCCACTTCTACATTTAGAAAGGTCAACAAATCCTCACTATCATGAACAAAGCTTGTTATGTCAATATGCTGTGGTGCTGCATCTGATAAATAATACAATTCAACGTGTTTGTTTTTGTACATTAGTCGGCTAATAATAGGTATCATATCACTGTCTGCTGTAACGAAAACATAGCATGTGATGCTTGGGTCTTTATATGTATGCTCAATGGCATCTATACATAACTCTATGTCTGATGAGTTCTTCCTATTATCAGCATTTTTCCCGTTAGAATATACGTGTCTTACTTGTATTCTCTTCTTCTGCAAACTAGTTAGCTCTGTTCTAACCTTCTCAAAATCCGCATATGCCCTGAAAGTACGGATGCTATCTTGTCCGTATTTCCCCCACAATTTAATAAAAAGATTTTTATCAGGGTCTTCATGATCTGGATTGTGGGAATAGTTGTTCATTAATGTCCAGTATACATTGTCATAGTCAACAAATATGGCGACATTGTCTAATTTATTCTTTTTATTGAGCGCTCTTACTGTTTGCTCTGTAGAAAGACCTACCAGTTTAGTAAAAAATCTCATTGAGTCAGGCAAATCGTGATTATCGCTTTCTGTTCCTTCATTAAAAATTCTGTTGTCTTCTTCCACCTCCCCTTCTTCTTTAATCTTCCTTGATTCTGTCATTTGAATATCCTCCAATCTATCATAAGATTAATCACCATAATACTACAAAAGTCCCGATTTTACGATATTTGGCAATGAAATTTTCCAAATGTAAGCAAAAAAAACGCCGGGCGGACAAAACTGTCCAACTATAAGAGGGAGAGAAAAGAGCGATATGAATAAAAACAACGAACGCCGCAAGGCTGAGGAAGGGTTAGGTCGCTTCAAAGAAGAAACGGGGTTTGACTTCTTCGATCTAATGAGTAACAAACAAACCCGAGCTAAAATGCTTGTTAATGGATCCCGTAACAAAGACACTGACGAGGATGAAGAGACTCTTCAAAAGACGTTCGGTCCGTTACAAAGTAAGTGTTGGTAGGATTCCAATGACCTGAAAAGACAAGGGTTCCATTGGACAAACACAATGATTTGATATACAATTAATTCATCAAGGGGACTGGGCTTACCCGGGCCTCTTTTTTTGTTTGGTGGCGAAGTTTTGCGTTGCCAACTATCATAACCCAAATTTGGTTTCTGACAATTACACCCAATTTCTTCAAGGAATTCAGTTCACGAATCCTGTCAAAACGATTGAGAATTATTCCAATCCATGATTGCTCATTTTTGAGCAGTCAACATTCCCCCGATTTGGTGAAAAGCGGCGATTCACCGCATTAGAAATTCAGACCTTCTGAATCGGAAGGTCCGGAGTTCGGACATGGCGATTCACCATATCAGGGAGAATGAAATTTCGTCCCCCTACTTATTGATTACAGCACGTAGCCGGTTGAAACGACCTCATCCCCATATGTGGGGACGGTTAGAAAAGAATGTAGCTCAACTCAAAATTGAGTTCAGTCCAAATTTGGATGGATTAGTTTCCGTCACTGAGTGACCGAAACATTCCCCCGATCTGGGGAGCGTGAACCATCGTGAAATTCATGACGGTAGGAGAATGAAGTTTCGATCCCCTTAGGCAGCTCACTTTACATTTTTCGTGTAAAGTAAATCAAAGATTTCATGCAGAAATGTAAAGTGGTCTTACAGATATCTCCAAAACCTCTAATACTTCGTCAAAGGATTCGACAGAGCCACCGCCGAATGTGTGGTCAGAGGTGATTTCATGGCCGTCAAAAACAATTTGAAGGACATACGTTTTGAAAACAAGATGAATCAGACGGAGTTTGCCAGGATGCTGGGGGTTAACCGGCAGCTATATAACCGTTGGGAAAATCAGGAGATACAGCCGGGGTTAGAATGGGTTATAAAACTAAGCAAACGGTTGGGTAGACCGATGGAGGATATTGTTTTCTTGGATGACGCTGAATAAGCGCATCCTTTTTCTTTGTCGCATACCTACTAACTTTTGTCGCAGGACAGGCAACATTTTGAAATTGGCACATATACATATACCATCAACCGATAAAGGAGATGGTAAAGAATGATTGAAGCAGTAGGGCAGCGGATTGCGGAGCTTTGGACGTATCAAAAGCGCCGGCAGCTGACAGATGATGAGTATATGGAATTCACGCATTGTATGAATGCCAATGCAAAACATTGGTGGGAGCTTGCTTACCTCAAAAACTTATCTCTAATGGCTTCCATGACTAATGATGTGCCTTGGCAGCATGAGGTTTGTTTAGAAATGGACGATCTGCAGCAGGGCATAAAAGAAAAAGCCGGGGCCAAAGGCCACCGACTAAAAAGGGAACACTACTATAATATATGTGGCGCTTCAGGATTGATTCCGGGGCGCTCACATTTGACCACATTTTGACCACATTGACCACAAATTGTACACGTAAAATTGAGACAGGAATATTCCGATATAATCAAGTAGAACAGATAGCACCTAAGTTTATCGGGAGGACTAAACAACATAGATCATATGGAACAACATGAAGGCAAACCGAGATGATCTTTCCTCTTCTCGAATATGGACTCAAACGCGGCCAGCGGGTTGCCGTGGCTACGCCGCGTAAAGATGTTGTGCTGGAGCTCGCTCCGCGCATCCAGAAAGCTTTCCCGGACTATTCTTTGGTCACCTTGTACGGGGGAAGTTCCGAGCGCTGGGAACAAGGAGATATTACGCTTGCTACGACTCATCAGCTGCTGCGTTTCCGCCACAGTTTCCACTTAGTAGTAATTGATGAGCTGGATGCTTTCCCATACCATAATAATCCCATGCTTCAATATGCGGCTAGGGAAGTCATCGTACCCGGCGGCAAGACACTGTTTCTCTCGGCGACCCCGCCTCAGCACATGCAGCGGGATGCCCGCTGGGGCAGGCTGCCTCATGTAAAGGTCCCTGTCCGCTATCATCGGCATCCGCTTCCTATTCCTCGATTATTGCGGATACGGCCGCTCCCTTACTATTTAGACAAACAGCAGCTTCCGGTGGGTCTGTTTAAAGCATTGTCTGCTTCACTAGACCGCGGTGCCCAGCTGTTTCTGTTCATATCCAAGATTAAGTGGGTGCAGCCTTTTGTCGCCATATTGCAAAAAGCTTTCCCGGAAACAGCGATAGCGGGTACAGCATCAACCGACCCGGAGCGGGCCGAAAAGGTGATAGCTTTCAGGCAGAAAAAGATCACGATGCTCGTCACCACAACAATTCTGGAAAGAGGCGTTACAGTGCCGAAGACGGATGTATTTATTTTGAATGCGGATGCCGCTCTTTTCGATGAAGCTTCATTGGTGCAGATGGCGGGAAGAGCCGGAAGATCGAAGGATGATCCGGCCGGACGAGTGTATTTTATCGCCTCGGATGTAACCCGCTCACAAAAAGGGGCAATCCGGCAAATGAAGGCCATGAATCGGATTGCTGAGCGTCAAGGGTATCTATTGAGTCGTAAAGAACACGAGCCGGTAAAAAGCTGACACCCAAGACCATCGCCATAAGGAGCATTAAGATTAGGGAGGAACTTATGGATGGGAAATCAGGCTGCACTTTTGTTATCTAACCTGTGGAAACGGATAAGACGATTGGGAAACATCGCTGATTCATGGCTGAGTCCGGTTAAGCAGTCATGCCTATTCTGCGGCAGCCCGTATAAACCAGGCCATTATGTCCTGGAGCTGTGTCCGGCCTGCTTTCGCAGTATACCATGGATAACGAGGGTGGAATGCGCGACATGCGGGAGAGCGGAGGCGTGCGGAGATTGTGCCAGGCGACAAGCTAAGGAGACTTATTTTATTAAGAGCCGAAGCGCCGTCCGGTATGATGCCTTCATGAAAGAAATGCTGTCCCAGTATAAATATCGGGGAAGGGAACGGCTGCTTCCCCTGTTTGCTGTGATGATGGTCCATGCCTTTCAGCTGTTGCAGCAAGCGGAGTCGTTAAAGGAGGATGATTTCCATTGTATCACTTATGTGCCTGTACATCGGACGAGGTTGATGGAGAGAGGGTTTGACCAGGCTGAACAAATGGCCAAGGCGCTTGCCGAGCGGCTCCATATTCCTGTACAGTCTTTAATAGTACGGACGCGGGATACACCTAAGCAAAGCTTCAAATCAAGACAAGAGCGAATAATGGATTTGCAGGATGCGTTCGCCCTACAGCCCAATGCAACAATTTCCGTAGGCCGGCCGAACATTTTATTGATTGATGATGTTTTCACGACAGGCAGTACTATGAATCATTGCAGCAAACTTTTGAGTACACATTATAACGTCCGTGTCTATGGCTTGACCTGGGCACGCTAGGCGGCTAAGAACGGTTAGAAGCCGTTATCAAGAAGTGGCGAATAGAATAGATTCTATACTGGGGAGGAATTGGCATGAGTATTGGTCAAGTCGACAATTGCCCTCAATGCGGAAGATTGTATGTAAGAAATTTCAAGGAAGTTTGTCCATCCTGCCTTCAAGATATCGAACTGCAGTATGAAAAATGCAGCAAATATTTGCGTGAAAATCGCAAGTCCAATCTGCAAGAGCTGCACGAGGCTACAGAAGTTCCTTATAAGCAAATAATTAAATTTATTAAAGAAGGTCGCATCTCTTTGTATGATATGCCCAATTTAAGTTATCCGTGTGAAGTATGCGGTAAAATGATCAGGGAACAATCGATGTGTGATTCCTGCCGCAATCGGCTCGTCAAAGATATTGCTCAGATAAGCGAGGACAGGCAGACGCAGGATCAAGCCAAAAGCGGTTTTAAAATAGAAGATCGCTTGAAAGATAGGCACAAATAAGAACTAAACATTGGTCAAGAGACTGCCGATAACAAGAGTAAAGGTAAATCGGCTGTGCTCATCCATTCGTTTATAACGAGGTGATTATGATGAAAATCAATGAAATACAAAAGATCGGCCCGATGAATCCCTATCAGAGACATGTCCAACAGCAGCATCAGATAATGGCTTCCAAGAAGGAGAAGCCCAAGGATGAGGTGCGCATTTCCGAACAAGCCAAAGAGCTGCAAAACGCCACGGCATCATCTGCGTCCCCGGAGACGAATGAAGCGCGCAATGAGAAGCTCCAGCAGTTAAAGAAAGCTGTTTCTACCGGGACCTATCACGTAGAGGCGGGGAAAATTGCGGAGAAGCTGTTTCCCTATATTAAATAGGATAATTTCCTTACGCGGAGAGACTGAGCCGAGGCATTAAATGACTAGGTTTGAGCGGCTTTGAATTACGCCATCTCGCTGCCTCGAGTATACCGTTTAGGGCATGTCTGTAGATTACCTGCCGGTTTTTGTTGTTCAATGTGAGTGAGTAATTAAGATTATCTAAATGCACCCAGGGAAAGCAAGGTGAAGGAAGTGTCCATTCCCCAACTCATCAACATTCTGGATCAGCTGACAGAGGTTCACCATCAGCTGCTGGAGTCTGGCGAGCAGAAGAAGCAGGCGATCATCGATAATGATGTCAAGCAGATCAATCAGCTGGTTACTGCGGAAGGCAAACGGATTAAGCAGGTGGCTGATTTAGAGCAGGAGCGAATCGAGCTGTGCAAGCAGTTTCTGATTGCCAAAGGATACAGGCCAAGCTTGCGGATAACAGTGGCGGAGCTGTCCAAGCTTATCTTTAATGCCGACGAAAAGAAGGCGCTTCTGGATGCCCAGCACCGACTGGTTGACGTCATGCAGCAGGTTAAGCTTGTCAATGAAAGCAACCAGCAGTTAATTAAGCAAGCTTTGCAGTTTATTGAATTTTCTATTGATGTAATGGCGGGCCCAGGGCAGGATGAATGGATGTACAAGCATCCCGGTCATGCTCCGGCTTCAGCCCGAACCGGCATGTTTGATACAAGGGCTTAAGGAGGTGCGAATACGTGAGATCAACATTCCATAATTTGGAAACTGTAAAACGCAGTTTGTTTACTCATCAAGCTGCTTTGGCAACTACAGGCCATAATGTGGCGAATGCTAATACGATCGGTTACTCCCGGCAAGTTGTCAATATGCGTACATCCCTGCCTATCGAGGCTGCGGGGATGCAGCGCACCAATATACCGGGGCAATTAGGGACAGGTGTAGAGTTTAGCTCCATTACCCGCGTTCGGCAGCAGTTTTTGGACGATCAGTTTCGTAATGAAGTCAAACATTTTGGAAGCTGGTACATACGGGCAGATTCTCTGGAAAAGTTAGAAGGAATTGTGAATGAGCCGTCGGACACCGGATTGCGGACGGTCATTGATAATTTTTGGAAATCCTGGTCTGATCTGAGCAAGGATGCTGAGAACCCTACCAGCCGCCGTCTGGTGAAGGAATCGGCTATCGCGCTTGTCGATGCCTTCAATTTTACGAGCAAGCAGTTAAATGATTTGAGCTCAGATTTAACAAGAAGCATTGAAGTTAGAGTAACCGAAATCAACTCAATTGCCGACCAAATCGCCAGCTTGAACGATCAGATCAAGAAGATTGAAGCCTTTGGGGATAACGCGAATGACCTTCGTGACCAACGGGATGTGCTTGCGGATGAACTGGCCCAAATCGGCAACATCACAGTGCAGGAAGGTCCTCAAGGATACACCATTACACTGGCAGGAGCCAATCTCGTCGATGGAGGAGCCGTCACACCAGTTACTGCCGATGGTTTGGCGGCAGCGTATGCTACTGGTGCTTTGGACAGCGGCGAAGTGCATGGTATGTTCGAGTCTCGCCAGCGCTACGTCGTCGATTATCAGCGCCAATTGGATGAGATGGCGAATACGCTGGCCAATGGTGAGATCACGATTACGATCCCCGAAGGCTCCGTGCTTCCTGACAATGCGGTTGTCAATCGAGTGATGCCTGACGGTACCGTACAGCAGGTTACTTTGACCGGGGATGCCCGTGTAGTGGGCGAAGGCGGCATGACTATCCGGGTAAACGGGCTTAATGGTCTGCACCAGCTGGGCTATACGATGGGAGAACCGTTGGAGAAGGGAATTCCCTTCTTTACCTCAAGGGACGGAGGGCCAATTACCGCGGCGAATATACAACTCAACCCGGATATTGCAGCCAATCCTGACAAAATCGCTAGCTCATTACGCACAACAGGCCCAGGCCAAGGCGAATCCGTCATTAAAGGAAACAACACACTCGCTACTCTGATCAATAATTTGAAGGATACCGCTTTTAAATTTCCTGGTGATGAAGGAACAACTGCCACTATTGGGGAGTTCTACGGATCGATGGTAGGCCAGCTCGGAGTTCAATCAAAAGAAGCTAAGCGCTATATGAACAACCAAATGATCCAAGTAAGCCAGATTGACAGCCGGCGCCACTCCGTTAGCGGGGTTTCGCTAGATGAGGAAATGGCCAACATGATAAAGTTTCAGCATGCATACACAGCGGCAGCCAGAGTGATGACCTCCTTTGACGAAATGCTCGATAAGATCATTAACGGGATGGGCATTGTTGGCCGCTAAAATCAAGTAGTGCGGCTTCCTGTCTTCGCTTGTTGGATCTTTGCGGATCTTTGTAGGAACTTTGCAGGATCACTGCAGGATCACTTGCAGGAGCTAAACTTGAGCATTTTGTACAATATACCTCGATTCCTTTGAATAGTCGATTATGTTAAGGACGACATAGGAAATTATGAAGGAGGGGCCTATATGGCACTTCGTGTTACGCAAGGCATGATGCACACTCAGCTCATGCGCAACCTGAATCGCAATCTGTCCCGCATGGAGAACATCCAGCAGCAGATGACCACTGGCATGAAGCTTAACAAGCCTTCGGACGATCCGGTAGGCATTACCTATTCTCTTCGCTATCGAAACGAGCTGTCGGCTAATGAGCAATACCAGAAAAATGTCGATACCGCCAAGTCCTGGCTTGATTTTTCCGATGACATGCTGAAACAAACAGAAGCTGTCATGCACCGCATCAAGGAGCTGGCCGTTAAAGCATCTAGTGAGACTAACCCTCAAGAAGCGCTAGACGCTATTAACAAAGAAGTAAAAGAATTAAGGGCCCAGATGCTGGATATTGGAAATAGTAAGCTTAATGGCAAATATGTTTTCAATGGACAGGTGACCGATAAAGCGCCATTTTCCGAAGAGAACGCGGCTAATGACTCCACTGACAATAGGCTTATTGTGCTAAGTCTTGGAGCAGGCATTCAAGCTCCGGTCAACTTATCTGGAAACGACATTTTTGGGGAGCCTGGAGCTGAGGACAACGCTTTTCGATTAATGGATGAATTGATTCTTTCCTTAGAAAATGCCGATTTCGATGAAATAGGGGCATCTCTCGATAAAATCGATTCCAGACTGGATCAAATTCTTTCGGTACATGCTGAAATTGGAGCAAGGTCCAACCGGGTTGACTTAGTAGAAAGCAGGCTGGATGATCTGGAAATAAACCTGGAATCGATGCAGTCCAAAGTTGAAGCTGCAGACTATGCGGAGTTAATTATTCAAGCTAAAATCAGCGAGAGTATTTACCAGGCGTCATTGGCTGTTGGTGCTAAAGTGATTACCCCGACATTAGTTGATTTCCTAAGATAGAGAAGGGGTTGACAGCATGATGCCCCTTCCCGTTATCGAAATACGCCAGCAGCACGCAAAATTGGGAATGCAGTCGGAATTAGGACGGAATTTTATTAAGCAGTCTAGAGCGGATATGGAAATCCATACTACCCGCCCCGAGCTAGTAATGGAATCCTCCAGAAGCGAGTTGACTATCGACCAGGGCAGCGCGTGGGCATCGCTTGGAAAAGACCATCCTTTTAATCTCAATCAGAGGATATACTCCCAATGCCAAGATATTGTTCTTCAAGGGATTGCAAGGAGAGTGGAGGAGGGCAATCGCATGGCGGCTATTCATACGGGTGAGCATGTATTTGCAGAGCTGGCGCGAGAGCGGGCTTTTCAAGAAGCTGGCATAGAACCGCGCGCTCCGTTGGCCTATCCATCCGTAGCTATCGAATATAAGCCAGGTAACACCAGCATTCAAGTTAAGGAAGGTTCGTATCAATTGCATGTTCAACCTCACCGTCCACAGATAGATTATGAGCCGGGGAAATTAAATATTTATATGCTGCAGTATCAGTCCGTCGAAATTATTCCGCCAAAGATCGATATCAAGCAATAAGAGAGCTATAATGGAGAGTGTCCGTTGTAGCTTTTTTTGCTGTAACAATACGGAACGGGAGTGCGTGAGCTATGAAAATCAGTACGGCAAGATTTGGGGAATTGGAAATACAGGAAGAGCAAATGATTCATTTTCCACAAGGTCTTCCGGGTTTTGAAGAGTTGCGTAAGTTTACCTGGGTTAACACGGGAGAAGAAATGCCATTTTCGTTTCTGCAATCCGTGGAAGACGGGAGCGTTGCGTTCATTACGGTCGATCCTTTTTTATTTTACCCCGAATATTCATTTGAATTGTCTGGTTCTATAAAAGAAGATTTGAAGATCGAAAGGGAAAATGATGTTCAAATCAAAGCAATTGTGACGATTAGAGGAAGTCTTGAATCCGCGACGATTAACCTGCAAGCACCGATAGTTGTCAACCCTGGCTTGAGGGTAGCTAAGCAAGTCATTCTTCATGATACAGTCTATAAATCCAGACATGCTTTAATACGTCATCAAACGGGTTTGTCCAGTAGGGAGGGTTAAACATGTTGGTATTAACTCGAAAACCGGGCGAGGCGATCATGATCGGAGATGACATCGAGCTGGTAGTCATCGCTGCAGAAGGGGATCAGATAAAATTAGGTATTCGAGCGCCTAAACAGATTGATATTTATCGTAAGGAGATCTATCAGATGATCCAGGAGTCGAACCAAGAAGCAGCCCAAATTCCGATGGATATGAACGAAATCAAGAAAATGATAGAAATCAAGGGAATAACATAGATTTAAGGAGATAATGCAGCGATGCGTGGGGGTATTAGAGAGAAAACGGTGTTTTGTGGCGATTTTTAGATAATTTCAATCTTCATTATTCACTCCTCCATTACGATAAATAGTATAGAAGCTATTTTTGTTGGGGACGGCCGCTCCAATGATTATAAGCTAACCACATGGAAGTGGGAAACGACTATTTCAAGGAGGAAGAAACATGATTATCAATCACAACATTTCTGCTCTGAACACTCATCGTCAATTGGGTGTAAACACTGGAAACTCTGCTAAAAACCTGGAGAAATTATCTTCCGGCTACCGCATCAACCGTGCTGGTGACGATGCTGCTGGTCTCGCAATTTCTGAAAAAATGCGCGGTCAAATCCGCGGTTTGGAAATGGCGTCCAAAAACGCTCAAGACGGTATTTCCTTGATCCAAACAGCTGAAGGTGCATTGACTGAAACTCACAGCATCCTGCAGCGTATGCGTGAACTGGCTGTTCAAGCGGCTTCCGACACGAACGAAGATATCGACCGTGAGAAGCTGCAAGCGGAAGTTAACGAACTGGCTGCTGAAGTTACCCGTATTTCTACAGATACGGAATTCAACAACCAAAAAGTATTAGATGGAAGCTTCTCCAATAAAACGTTCCATATCGGTGCTAACTCCGGACAAAATATTAAACTGAGCATTGGCGATATGAGTGCCGATATCTTGGGTGTTGGTAAAGCTTATACCGTTACTGCTGGTGCTAACGCAGGAGATCCAACACAGCTTATTGGCGCTGATGGTACTACAGTATTAGGTACTTGGCAGGATGAGGATGCAACCGATCCGGATAACGTTTTGCCTGCAGGATACTATAACGCCGGAACGCTCGTTCTTGCTGCAGAAGAAAATTTGGCTGCCGGAACTAAAGGAGCTATCGGTGTCGACATTTCTTCACAAGAAACTGCTGATGCTGCTATCACTACCATTAATAATGCATTGAACGTAGTTTCGAACGAGCGCGCCAAACTGGGTGCTAACCAGAACCGTTTGGAGCACACTATCAACAACTTGGGTGCTACAGCTGAGAACTTGACTGCTGCTGAGTCCCGTATCCGTGATGTGGATATGGCTAAAGAAATGATGGAGTTCACTAAGAACAACATCCTTACTCAAGCTGCTCAAGCTATGCTGGCTCAAGCCAACCAACAGCCGCAAGGCGTGCTTCAACTGCTTCGTTAATCGCTATTATAGACTTTCCATTTGGAGATCTGGCTCGGGCCAGGTCTCTTCTTTATGTTTAAACGTCCAATGTTAACCTGTGATAAAACAAAGCGCAGTAGATTGGAGCGGTGCTTCGTTTGGAATGCCGCTCAGTCGGTGACTGATTGGTGGGTGAGAGCCGCTGCCCAGCTGTTATTCATCGCCAAAATACAGGAGAGCCAATTATTTCAAAAAAATTAGATAGAAGGATAGTGGTTTTTGAGGTTTTGGCTCATAAATTGAACGCGGAGTTCCGATAAAATAAGTAACTCATTAATTATCGGCAAGGTAATAAATACATACTACTAAGTAGAAGGTGAAGAACAATGGTAATGAGAGTTGGCGGATTGGCAACAGGTATGGATATAGATTCTATTGTTAAGCAAATGATGGCAGCACGTCGCATCCCCTTAACAAAGCTTAACCAGAAGCATCAAACATTAGATTGGCAGAGAACCGCCTACAGAGAAATTAATAGCAAACTTGTTGAGTTCCGAAATATGGCATTCGATATGACACTATCTTCTTCTTTTAATGCTTCCAAAGCACAGTCATCAGATGAAAGCGTAGTTACCGTTTCAGGAAAGAATGCTGCGACAGGCAACTATACTCTCAAGATTGATCAACTGGCAAAGGCTGCCTCCTTAACGTCTGATAAGCTTGACGCAGGGAATGGAGCCTCAACTAAGCTGAAAGACCTTGGCTTTGAAGGATCCACCAAACTAACGATTACGGGAGATAAAGGGTCTGCCGAAATAACCGTCAGCGGGGAGGATTCTCTCACCGTATTTTTGAACACTGTGAACAATCAGTCCCACCGTACAGGAGTAAAAGTTAGTTACGACAGCTCGTTGGACAGGCTTTTTTTCACCTCTAATAAGACTGGCGAGGAATCCAAGATAGAATTAAGCAGTGAAAATCCATCTTTGTTGAATAGCCTTATGCTGACTAGCGATGGGGGGACGGCTAAGGCAGAAGGTTCGGATGCTGTTGTTCACTATAATGGAATCGAAGCAAAGTTCTCTTCTAACGTCTTCACTATCAACGGCATGACATTTACCGCGAAAAAAGCTCAGGCCGAGGGAGAGCAGCCTGTAAATATATCGGTGACAAAAGATGTTGACGCCGTATTCGATAATATTAAATCGTTCGTAGACAAATATAATGAGCTTATCGAGAATCTTCACAGCAAACTGAACGAGCCCAAATACCGTGATTATACGCCATTAACAGCAGAGCAGAAGGAGCAGATGAAGGAGAAAGAAATCGAGAACTGGGAAGCAAAAGCTAAAAGCGGACTTCTGCGCAGCGACCCGCTTTTAAGAACGTTGGTTAACGATATGCGGTTTGCTTTGTCAACACCGGTGAGCGGCCTTCCTGCGGGTGATTATACAAGCCTAAGCGATATTGGCATCACGACACTTAATTATGAAGAAAACGGTAAGCTACATATTGATGAAGATAAGCTAAGACAAGCGATATCGGATAATCCTGATGAAGTGGCCCAATTATTTACAGCGGCCAAGTCCGGCGATAACTCTAACAACGCAGGATTTGCCACGCGGTTAAATAATGTTGTAAAAGATTCACTTACCCATTTAACGGCAAAAGCCGGATCGGGTATAGAACTGGTTGATAACAGCATGTTGAGCAAAGACATTCGCAGGCTGGAAGGCGAAATTAGCGACATGACGCGAAAAATGATGCAGATTGAAAGCAGGTACTACAGCCAGTTCACAGCCATGGAAAAAGCGATAAATCAAATGAATATGCAAAGCTCATTCCTTGTCCAACAGTTTGGCGGAGGCATGTAAGACAATTTCGCTTATTTTGTTAAAACGGAGGAAGATTCTATTGAATACTAATTTTCCACCCAGCTCGGGCAGCGTGTCGTTAGATAGAAGTATCCCTGCTGCCGCTTCACAGCGAATTGCTGAACGGATGTTATCCTCAATTCAAACGCTCAAGCAGTTAAAAGCAGCTGAACTTAAAGGAGAGAAAATTCCTGTCGGCGACGAGCATTTGGTCATGGCTATCGAAAGGGCAGCTAAATCACTACAAGGTAAACCAACCTATCTGGAAGTATCTGTCCATGAGAAGACCAATCAGATTATGGTGAAGGTCCTGGATTATGAGACAGGAGACACTTTGCGGGAAATTCCGCCGGAAAAAACTTTGGACTTTATTGCAAAAATATGGGAAATGGCAGGCTTAATTGTTGACGAGAGGAAATAGCTGCACAATGATATAGCCAGACTATGAAATAGCAAGACAATGGAACAGCCAGAAAATGAATTAGCCACAATGATTATACGGAATGGAGGCTGACAATTCTATGTTTCAAGCGCAGGTAAATAGAAATAAGTATCTAGAGACATCCGTGCAGACAGCCACACCGGCGCAGTTACTGATTATGCTCTGTGATGGAGCAATCCGGTTTTGCAGAGCCGGTATAGAAGGGATTCATGAGAACAATTACGAGAAAGCAAACTTGAATTTATGCAAAGTACAAAATATCATCTCTGAGCTTTCCGCCAGTCTCGATAGAAACATAGAGGTTTCCCAGGAATTATCCCAATTGTATGAGTACTTCAATTATCGGCTCATTGAAGCTAATACAAAAAAAGCGGCGGAGCCAGCGGAAGAAGTCCTCGGGTATTTAGTAGAATTCAAAGAAACCTGGGTTGAAGCTGCCAAGAAAGCTAATGCCCAGGCTGCCGGTGTTGTCAATGGATAACCTGATCTCTTCTTTAAAAACATTAACGCTTGATTTTGTCGAGAGGGTGCCTACTGCTGATTTCGAAGAGGTGGAGGACTTTGTGAAGGAGCGGGAGCGGATCGTTCAACAAATCCGGAAGGCTCTGGAAGGACATAAGAGTGCGGAGATGTACCGGGAGCCAATAGCTGACATTCTTCGGTATGATCCGGTTATCCAAGCCCGCATGGAGGAGCTCAGGGAGGAGGCCCGCCAGCATTTGGAGAGAAGCTCCAAGGCAAAAAAACAGAGGGCCGCTTACGACCCTAGCTGGACTCCCGATGCCGTACTGTTTGATAAGAAAAAATGAGTTTTCCGACCGTTGGATGAGTTATCCACGGTTTTTCATTTTTTCGACCTTTTTTGCCTTTTTTCTACACACTATTCACAAGCCAAGTCTGTCCTCAACCTGTGGATAATGTGCATAACTCTGTGAATAACTAATGAAAATAAGGTTTCATCTTGTGTATAAATGCGTTGATGAAATGTGAATTGTGTTTTTTCTGAAAATTGTCCCCAATTGGTTTTAATTGACATCGTTGTTAGCCCAATGGTATAGTCAAGTTGTGAATCGCTTTCACACTTTATTTGAAAACGAAGGGAATGTTTCGAATGCAAGGTAAAGTGAAATGGTTTAACGCAGAAAAAGGATACGGTTTCATTGAGACGGAAGAAGGCGGAGATGTATTCGTACATTTCTCGGCAATTCAGGAAGAAGGCTTCAAGTCTTTGGACGAAGGCCAAGAAGTTGAATTCGATATTGTAGAAGGAGCTCGTGGACCACAAGCGGCTAACGTAACTAAACTGTAATCCATTGATGCATAGACTTTTATAGCGGAATTGCCGCTGTCTCATAGATTTTGCCTGTTTTAACAGGTTTGAATCAACCCCGGTGTTTTCCGGGGTTTTTTTCGTGTAAAAATAATAAAGCCGGGAGAAATGTTCATATATTCTTCTACACTGCTTTTGTTATTGACCCCTCAAATGGTTTATAATATGGGTAGAAGGGAGGAGTTAAAATGAAATTCAATATCCGTGGTGCTAACATGGAAGTAACCCCGAGTTTGCGAGAATACGTAGAGAAGAAACTGGGTAAGCTCGAAAGGTATTTTGAAAGCCCCCTCACTTCGGAAGCAAATGTAACTTTAAGAGTAGTGAAGGACGTTCAGAGGGTGGAAGTGACCATTCCTTTGACAGGAGTCCTGCTGCGGGCAGAGGATAAGAGCAATGATATGTATGCCTCCATCGATGCGGTGGTAGACAAGCTGGAAAGACAGATCCGCAAGCACAAAACGCGAGTGAACCGCAAGCTGCGTCAAGAAAGCGGACAGCTGAAGAACTATTTCGTGGAAGATCCCGCTTTGAACGGAGGAGCTGCGGAAGAGGACTCATTCGAACTGGTACGTACTAAGCGCTTCACCCTGAAACCTATGGATGTAGAAGAAGCAATCCTCCAGATGAACATGATCGGCCACAACTTTTTCGTCTTCTCCAATACCGAGGATTCGGAGAATGTCAACGTTGTCTACAAGCGGCATGACGGAACCTACGGCCTGATCGAACCCACTTCTTAAATTTAATAACAGAAAGCATGCACCAAAGCCTAATTCGTCTTTTGACGAATGGGCTTTTTTAGATGAAATCCTATTCTTTCCTTTTGTTGCGACAGGGGAAGCAAACTGTTACAATTTCTGTATACTTGAAACGTTATCGGATATTGCATAACATAGCGTTTTGCGTATATTGGAATTTCCACTTTGAAAGGGGTACAACCCATGCTTGGACTCGTTAAAAAAATATTCGGCGATCAAAATGAACGTGAAATAAAACGAATGCGCAAGGTCGTGGACCAGATCAATCAGCTGGAGCCCACCATCCAACGCCTCTCTGATGATCAGCTTAGAGACAAGACGGATGAATTCAAAAGAAGGCTGGCTAATGGGGAAGAGCTGGACGCCCTACTTCCGGAAGCCTATGCTACAGTGCGTGAGGCCTCCAAACGGGTGCTGGATAAGAGACATTTTGATGTTCAGCTGATTGGGGGAATGGTGCTTCATGAAGGACGCATAGCTGAGATGAAGACCGGGGAAGGGAAAACGCTGGTCGCAACGCTTCCCTTGTACCTGAATGCTCTGACTGGCAAGGGAGCTCATTTGGTCACAGTGAACGATTACTTGGCCACAGTCGGTTATGAAGAAATGGGTCAGATTTATAAGTTCCTCGGATTAACCGTAGGTCTGAATCTGAACAGCATGTCTCACGACCAAAAGCGTGAGGCTTATGCCTGTGATATTACCTATGGAACGAACAATGAGTTCGGCTTCGACTACCTGCGGGATAACATGGTTCTGTATAAAGAGCAAATGGTACAGCGCCCGCTTAATTTTGCCATTATCGATGAGGTGGACTCGATCCTGATCGATGAGGCGCGGACTCCTTTAATTATTAGCGGACAAGCAGCCAAATCGACTGATCTGTACTACGCGGCCGATCGTCTGGTCAGCACCTTGAAGGAAGAGGAAGATTACACGATCGATATTAAGATGCGCTCCGTTTCGCTGACGGAAGAAGGTGTCGCGAAGGCAGAGCGTGCCTTTGGCATTGAGAATTTGTTCGACCATCAGAATGTTACCCTGAACCATCATATCACGCAAGCGTTAAAGGCGAGAGCGATCATGAAGCGGGATACCGACTATGTCGTTCAGGATGGTGAAGTGGTCATCGTTGATGAGTTTACGGGCCGTCTGATGACAGGTAGAAGGTACAGCGAGGGTCTGCACCAAGCGATTGAGGCTAAGGAGAAGCTGAAGGTACAGAACGAAAGCATGACCCTGGCAACCATTACATTCCAGAACTATTTCCGGATGTACCAGAAGCTTGCGGGAATGACGGGTACTGCTAAAACAGAGGAAGAAGAGTTCAAGAAAATTTACGGGCTGGAAGTTATCATTGTGCCTACGAACCGCCCGATGATCCGTAAAGATTTACCGGATGTGGTGTATAAGTCCATTAATAGTAAGTTCCGCGCAGTCGTTGAGCAGATTCATGAAAAGCATCAGAACAACCAGCCCGTGCTGGTTGGTACGGTTTCGATTGAGAACTCCGAACGTTTATCCGACATGCTGAAGAAGAAGGGCGTTAAGCATAAAGTTCTGAATGCCAAGCATCACGCGGAAGAAGCGGAGATCGTTGCTCGCGCAGGTGAGCCGGGAGCGGTGACCATCGCCACCAATATGGCGGGCCGCGGAACGGATATTTTGCTCGGTGAAGGAGTAGCTGAGCTCGGCGGCCTGCATATTATAGGTACGGAAAGACATGAAAGCCGGAGGATTGACAATCAGCTTCGCGGACGTGCCGGGCGTCAAGGGGACCCGGGTTCCTCCCAGTTTTTCCTGTCGCTCGAGGATGAATTGATGCGCCGCTTCGGGGCCGAGAATATTATGGGGATGATGGATAAGCTTGGCTTTGAAGAGGATCAGGAAATTCAAAGCGGGCTGATTACGAAGGCGATTGAGTCTGCTCAGAAACGGGTGGAAGGCAACAACTTCGATATGCGTAAAGTGGTTCTGCAGTATGACGATGTCATGAACCAGCAGCGTAATATTATTTACAAGCAGCGCCGGGAAGTTCTGGAAGCGGACAATATCCGGGAGATCACTCTCAATATGATTTATCCGCTGATTGAGCGTATTGTGGACGCCCATTGCCCGGCTGATCAGGTTCCGGAGGAGTGGGACCTGCAGGCTGTCGTAGATTATGCGAATGGCACCTTCCTTCAAGAGGGCACCTTGGATAAGAATGATATCTGGGGTAAGGAAAAGGAAGAAATTGTCCAGTTCATTAAGGAAAAGGTGGATAGCTTCTACAAGCAGCGTGAAGAGGAAATTGGCGAGCAGCATATGCGGGAATTTGAGAAGGTTGTCGTGCTGCGGGCAGTCGATAGCAAGTGGATGGACCATATTGACGCCATGGATCAATTGCGCCAAGGTATTCATCTCCGCGCATACGGAGGTACTGACCCGCTGCGGGAATATCAATTCGAAGGCTTCGAGATGTTCCAGCGAATGATTGAAAGCATTCAGGAAGAAGTGGCTAAGTACATTATGAAGGCCCATGTCGAGACTAACCTGGAAAGAAAAGCAGTCGCCGAAGGGCAAGCCGTAAATCCGAGTGGAGAAGCTCAAGAAAAGCGTCCTGTCGTGCGGCGGGATGATAAGATTGGGCGCAACGAGCTTTGTCCTTGCGGGAGTGGCAAGAAGTATAAGCAGTGCTGCGGCAAATAAACTTTAGTAGAACGCATTGCGGCTTCATGGGATATGCCTAAACACGTTTTAATGTTCCAGGATGGATGGTAAAGCCAAGTCTTGGGCAGAACAAAGATGATCGATAAGAGGTGCATAGATGATGATGGATATTGGAATCAAGCAAGCCATGAAAGATATAGCAAGACGACTTTTAGAACTTCGGGGGTCTCTTTGACTTAGATTACAAGCAAGAACAGATCGCTGATTTTGAGGAAAAAATGAGCGCACCGGACTTTTGGGACGACAATGATCGTGCACAAAAGATGATCGCCGAGCTAAATGCGGTAAAGGATGTAGTCGCCGAATTCGCGAGTCTCAATCAGGAGTACGAGGATCTGGAAGTTATGCTCATGCTTGCAGAAGAAGAGGGCGATGAAAGCCTGGAAAGCGAGCTTCAAGAGGGAGTTGCCAAGCTCACCGAAAAGCTGAAGAGCTACGAGCTGCAGCTGCTGCTTAGCGAGCCTTATGACAGAATGAACGCTATTCTGGAGCTTCACCCTGGAGCCGGGGGCACAGAATCGCAGGATTGGGCGGAAATGCTGCTTAGGATGTATCGCCGCTGGGCGGAGAAGCGGGATTACAAGGTCGAAGTGCTCGATTATCTGCCCGGAGATGAGGCGGGTGTCAAGAGTGTCACCTTATTGATCAAAGGCTTTAATGCATACGGCTATCTTAAAGCAGAAAAGGGTGTTCACCGTCTCGTCCGCATCTCTCCCTTCGATTCATCCGGGCGCAGGCATACCTCATTCGTATCCTGTGACGTTGTACCGGAGATTGACGATGATGTCGATATCGAGATTCGCACCGAGGACTTGAAAATCGATACGTACCGGGCGAGTGGAGCCGGCGGCCAGCACATTAACACGACTGATTCGGCGGTCCGAATCACGCATATTCCGACTAACGTGGTTGTGACCTGTCAAACCGAGCGTTCCCAGATTAAGAACAGGGAACGGGCGATGAAGATCTTGCGCTCCAAGCTGTACGAACGCAAGCTGGAGGAGCAGCGCCAAGAGCTGGCTGAAATTCGCGGGGAGCAGCGGGAGATTGGCTGGGGAAGCCAAATCCGCTCTTATGTGTTTCACCCTTACAGCATGGTTAAGGATCATCGGACGCAGGCTGAAACCGGCAATGTCGGATCCGTGATGGATGGCGAGCTCGATTTTTTGATCGATGCTTACCTGCGAAGCCAAATGGATACCAAGCCGGGTGCTAAAGATTAATGCTGGCAGGCGCTAACATAAGAAAGAGATAAACCGCTTATCCTACATCCATAGTGGTGTAGGATTTTTTTCTTGTACGAAAGGGAGAAGAAGAGCATCCTGAACAGGAGAATGCTAGTGAGGTGTGCTGAGGTTGAAGCGTAAAAGAAGAAAAGCAGCTGTACCGGCTATGCGCGGCGTGGCACGGTTACGGGAATATGTGCTTTTACTCGCCGGGGCTTTCATCCTGGCTAGCAGCTTTAATTTGTTTCTGAGCCCGAACCAGATTGCGTCAGGTGGGGTGGCAGGGATCTCGATTATCGTAGAAGAGCTCACCGGATTCAAGCCCGCGTTTATTCAGTGGATTCTGAACGGGCTGCTCTTTGCTGCCGGATTAACCGTGCTTGGGGGCGATTTTGCCATTAAGACGGCTGTCGGCACGATGATCTTTCCCTTCTTCGTCTGGTTAACTGAAGGGTGGCCGGCCCCGACCGACAATGTGATGCTGGCGGCACTTTATGGGGGGATAGGGACAGGCGTTGGCCTGGGCTTCGTTTTTCGAGCTAGAGGCTCTACGGGCGGCCTTGCTCTGGCCGCGCAGCTGATTCATCGCTGGACAGGATGGAGCTTAGGGATGGCAGTGGCCCTGCTCGATGGTCTCGTCATTGTCGGAGCAGGCATTGTGTTTACGCCCGAAATCGCGCTTTTTGCTTTGATCAGCTTGTATATCGCCAGCAAAACGATTGATATCCTGCAATCGGGTTTCACCTTTTCCAAGGTGGCCTATGTGATTTCAAAGGAAAGCGAGGCCATATCACAGGCTGTTCTCCATGATCTCGACCGGGGACTGACCAAGCTGAACGGAACGGGCGGGTATACGGGCGATAGCCGAACTATCCTGATGATCGTAGTCAGTCAGGCCGAGGTATCCAGACTTAAGACGATTGTAAAAGCGATCGATCCTGAAGCTTTTGTCATGATTAGTGACACCAAAGAAGTTTTGGGCGAAGGCTTTAAAGTGAACGGGTAAATAGGTACAATAGAAAAGGCTGGACTGGCCGTAGAGATGAAAAACCAATTGAATTTTTATTCTAATGAATGTATAATAATACACATCTTAAGTCTGTTCGGTGCGATGATACAGGGAGGAGAAGCGCATGAGTAAGCCAGTGAAAGTGGCTATAGTCGGTTCCACCGGATATGGTGGTGTCGAGCTGATTCGGTTGTTGCATGGACACCCGTACGTCGAGATTACTTCCGTAATCTCTTCTTCCAGCGCCGGTGAGCCGATCGCAAACGGGTTTCCACATCTTTCGGAAATTATTACAGAAGATTTGGACGGAATTGACATTGATCTGATCCGCAGTAAAGCGGATGTCGTGTTTACTGCAACCCCTCATGGGGTAAGCGCGGAATTGGCTCCGCGTTTTCTGCAAGCAGGTATGAAGGTGATTGACTTATCCGGGGATTTCCGTTTGAAATCGCTCGAGACTTATGAGCAGTGGTATAAGCGCAAACCGCCTATCAAGGAATATGTCGACCAGGCGGTATATGGTCTTGCTGATGTGTTTCCACACGAAGTGGCGGGCCAAGATTTTATATCGAATCCAGGCTGCTATCCAACGGCTGCTTTATTGGGACTTATTCCATTGTTACAAGCAGGCTGGGTTGACCCAAGCTCGATCATCATCGATGCTAAATCGGGCATATCCGGTGCCGGGCGTGGTCTCAGCCAGCTCGTCCATTATTCGGAAATCAATGAAAATTTCCTTGCTTACAAAGTAAACCAGCATCAACATACTCCCGAGATTGAGCAAATCCTTTCAAGAATTGCGGAACAGGAGGTTGTGGCCACTTTCACTACCCATTTGGTTCCCATGACGCGAGGAATTCTATGTACGTCCTATGCCCAATTAAAGGAGAGCCGCAGGGATGAGGACTTGCTCGGACTATATCAAGGCTTTTATGCCGGCCGCAAATTTATTCGTCTTCGTCCGGTGGGCAAATGGCCTGCCACGAAGGAAGTGCGCGGCTCTAATTATTGCGACATTGGATTTTCTGTGGATGAGCGCACGGGCAGGGTTACCGTTATCTCCGTTATCGACAATCTCGTTAAAGGGGCTGCCGGTCAGGCCATTCAGAACTTGAACCTGATGATGGGCTGGGATGAAGCATTAGGTCTTAACTTTGTTCCGGTCTATCCTTAACATATAGCGATTTGGGATGAGGAAAGGTGACAAGAAGATGAGTACTAGCCAGCAGTACACCATCGTACCGGATGGTGGAATTACTACCCCCAGAGGTTTTCGGGCGGGAGGTCTGCACTGCGGCCTCAAAAAAACACAGAGACATGACCTCGGTGCGATCTTGTGTGAAGTGCCTGCGGCTGCGGCCGCAGTTTATACATTAAATGCTTTTCAGGCTGCGCCTCTTATCATTACCAAAGAAAGCCTGGCTGCTTCGGGTAGGCTGCAGGCCTTTGTGGTGAATAGCGGTAATGCCAACGCTTGTACGGGGAAACAAGGCGAGGCGGATGCCCGGACTATGCGGGCCAGCATGGCAAAGGCGTTTGGCCTGCAAGAGGAATTGGTGGGCGTTGCATCTACTGGTGTCATAGGAGAACTGCTGCCCATGGAGAAGCTGAGCCAAGGAATTGCGCGATTGCCCGAGAAGGTTACCTTTACGGGCAGCGACGACTTTTGCCAGGCGATATTGACCACAGATCTTGTGCAAAAAATGATTTGCGTGCAGGTGATGATCAATGGGCAGCCGGTACATATTGCCGGTGCGGCCAAAGGCTCAGGCATGATTCATCCCAATATGGCCACCATGCTAGGGTTCATGACAACGGACGTGAAAATCGAGCCGGAGGATCTGCAACGGCTGTTGAATGAGGTCACCGATTCGACCTTTAATATGATCACTGTGGACGGAGACACAAGCACCAATGATATGGTTGCGGTTCTCGCCAGCGGCTTGACCGGCAGCGATGCTCTGCATCCGGGACATCCGGATTGGGCTGCCTTTGCTGCAGCTTTCCGCCATGTGGCGGAGTTTCTGGCGAAGGCGATCGCCAGAGATGGAGAGGGAGCAACCAAGTTAATTGAGGTTAAGATCGACGGGGCAGAGACAGTGGAGGCTGCACGAGCGATAGCAAAAACGGTCATCGGTTCCAGCCTGGTCAAATCCGCCTGTTTTGGAGCCGATGCCAACTGGGGACGGATCATTGCCGCCGTAGGCCGAGCCAGTCAACCGGTTAATGTAGAAACCGTAGACATTCGCATTGGCGATATCATCATGATGGAGCAGTCTCGCCCCATTCCGTTTGATGAGGAACGGGCAACGGAATATTTGAAGGGCGACTCGGTGCATATATACGTTAATCTGCATATGGGACAGCACAGTGCCACTGCCTGGGGCTGCGACTTGACCTACGATTATGTGCGAATTAATGCGGCATATCGTACGTAAGAAAGCGGATAAGGGAAATCACAACATGCTGATCGGCAATTACTTTATTTGCTTTGCTTAGAGTTTTTTCCGCTATCATGAATAGCTGTTTGGCATGTGCCGGAGCATTCCAGGTAGCAGATAGGGAGGAAAGTAGGCGTTAGAAAAATGAGTAAACCCTGTTTTGTTATTAAATGTGGAGGAAGCACATTGACGGCGCTGCCTGATTCATTTTTCGCGGATATGGGGAAGCTTCAGGCGGAGGGCACTATGCCGGTTATTGTTCACGGCGGCGGCCCTGCCATATCCGGTACACTGGATCGATTAGGGATCGAAACCGAATTCGTTAACGGTTTGCGCAAAACCAGTGAAGCGGTTCTGGATGTCGTCGAAATGGTGCTGGCCGGGCAGATCAACAAAGAGGTGGTGCGCAGAATCCAGAAATCGGGGGCAAAAGCAATCGGCTTATCAGGTGTAGATGGGCATCTAATCCTGGCTCAGCCGGTTTCCAATGCTGCTGATGTCGGGCTTGTTGGTGAAGTTGCAGCCGTGAACGCTGAATTGCTGCAGGGGATCATAGGCCTCGGATTTATACCGGTCGTGGCCCCGATCGGCCTAGGCAAGGATGGCAATCAGCGCTATAACATCAATGCCGATACTGCGGCGGGGGCCGTTGCCTCTCATTTAGGGGCTGAGCGGATGATTGTTGTCACAGATGTTCCCGGAATACTGAAAGAGATTGACGGACAGATGCAAGTGCTGCCCAAAGTGACCGTTGCCGAAATCGAAGAGATGATCGTCTCAGGTGATATTTACGATGGCATGATCCCAAAGGTGAAAGCTGCGGTTAAATGCATTCAAGGTGATGTGCAGGAGGTCGTCATTGTTGACGGGTCAGTTCCTGACATATTGAGCAGGGTTATCCATGGTGAAGCGATTGGAACGAAAATTGTCGTTGAAGGTTAACCGCCCGGGGGGCGGAATTGCCATGATGGGAGGAAAGGGCATGAGTAAACAATCGGCAAGCACACTGTTTCCGACATACGGAAGATATCCAATTACGATAGTAAAAGGTAAGGGGAGCCGCCTATGGGATGAAAATGGGAAGTCTTATCTTGACTTAATGAGCGGGCTCGCAGTTACCGGACTTGGCCATTCGCCGGAAGGGATCAAGCAAAAGCTGGTTGAGCAGCTTGATGAGCTATGGCATGTAAGCAACTTGTTCCATGTACCTCAACAGGAAAAGGTAGCTCAGATGCTTGTCGATAACAGCTGCGCGGATCGCGTGTTTTTTTGCAACAGCGGGGCAGAAGCCAACGAAGCGGCGATCAAGCTGGCTCGGCGCTACCATCAAAAGGTGCTGGGAACCGGGAAATATGAAATCATCACCTTCCATCAATCGTTCCATGGACGTACACTGGCTACACTAACGGCAACCGGACAGGATAAAGTTAAGGACGGTTTCCTTCCCCTGCCAGAAGGCTTTGTCTATGCCCCATATAACGATGTGGAAGTACTGGAAAAGACGATTTCCGATCAAACCTGTGCCATTATGCTGGAAATGGTGCAGGCGGAGGGCGGAGTTATTGAGGCCGATAAAGACTTCATCACAGAGGTAGCCCGCCTATGCAAGCAATATAATCTCCTGCTTATAGTCGATGAAGTGCAGACAGGACTCGGTCGGACTGGCAAGCTTTTTGCTTATGAGCATTATGGAATCGAGCCGGACATCTTTACAATGGCCAAAGCGCTGGGAAGCGGATTTCCTGTAGGGGCGATGCTGGGCAAGGAGTTCTTGGCTGATGCATTTACACCGGGATCCCATGCGACTACTTTTGGCGGTACGCCAATTGCGATGGCTGCTGCGTTGGCTACATTGGAGACGATAATAGGTGATAAGCTGTCTGAGCGCGCGGCGCAGCTGGGAGAGTACATTTTACAGCAGCTTAAGGAAAAACTGAAGGATAACGGACTAGTCAAGGAAGTTCGGGGAAAAGGCCTCATTATCGGAATCGAGTGTGCTGGACCGGTAGCAGATTTAATCCAAGCGATTCATCAACAGGGTGTGCTGGTGGTGCCGGCAGGTCCCCAGGTCATTCGTCTGCTGCCCAATCTGCTCGTAACGATCGAGGAGCTGGATGAAGGGATCGCGGTGATTAGTCAGGTGCTGACTGCGCAAGCAGCAGCATCAGTCAGCTAATCCCTAGTCTTTGGAAAAATAGTCAGGGCGGCCTGGGGTGCGGAGCTTAAGTGAAGAGCGGGCTGTCCTTGGAATCAGCTAATACGAGAGGAGTGACATCATGACCAAATCGGCAACCAACGAAACCGGTATCCATCTGAAGGGCAGGGACTTCATTGGTCTGGTGGATTATACGGCAGAAGAGATCCAGTATTTGATCGATCTGGCGGTAGAGCTAAAACGTAAAAATCGTGAGGGCGAAGTTTATCAGCCGCTGAAGGGCAAAACATTAGGTATGATTTTTGAGAAATCATCCACAAGAACAAGGGTGTCCTTCGAGGTAGGGATGTATCAATTGGGTGGTCACGCGTTATTTTTGAGCAAAAACGATTTGCAGTTGGGCCGTGGAGAGACGATTTGGGACACTGCTCAAGTTATGTCCCGCTACTTGGATGGCATTATGCTGCGTACATTTGCTCATAGAACGGCCATTGATCTGGCTAGAGGAGCGACTATCCCGGTCATTAACGGTTTGACGGATTTATCCCATCCTTGTCAGGCGCTCGCAGATTATCAAACCATATATGAGAAAAAGGGCAGACTTCAGGGGCTAAAATTAGCCTACATAGGAGACGGCAACAACATGGCCCATTCCTTAATGATAGGCGGATCGAAGCTTGGCGTAAACGTAGCTATCGCGACTCCGGAAGGCTATGCGCCTGACCGGACGATTATCGAAACAGCTAAAGAGATGGCTTCACAGAGCGGTTCGCAGCTAAGCATTGTTACCGATCCTAAGGAAGCTATCGTCGATGCGGATATCGTCTATACCGACGTGTGGGCAAGTATGGGATTTGAAGATGAGCAAAAGCAGCGTGAAGCGGCTTTCGCTAAATTCCAGGTGAATGAAGAGCTCGTCAAGTATGCAAAATCCGATTACCTGTTCATGCACTGCTTGCCTGCCCATCGTGGCGAAGAGGTAAGTGAGGGTGTGCTCGAAGGCAAACACTCCATTATTTTTGATCAGGCGGAAAATCGTCTTCATGCACAGAAGGCGGTTATGGCCTCGATTATGTAGTTCGGATCATTCCTGGTATTCATGACGCCGGGCGGCGCGCTCGCCCTGCGTTTGCTTTTATCTATGTTGGAGGAAAGGTGTTGGGAAGGATGGCCAAAGAGAAAATTGTACTGGCCTATTCAGGCGGCCTGGATACATCAGTCATTTTAGCCTGGTTGAAAGAAACTTACGATGCTGAAATTATTGCCTTTACAGCGGATATCGGACAGAAGGAAGAGCTGGACGGGCTTGAGGAAAAAGCGCTGCGTACCGGTGCATCCAAAGTTTACATCGATGATCTTCGTGATGAGTTTGCCCGGGATTTCATTTACCCGATGTTTCAAGCGGGTGCACTATATGAAGGACAATACCTTCTGGGAACGAGTATTGCCCGGCCTCTAATTGCCAAGCGGATGGTGGAAATCGCCCGTGCAGAAGGCGCAACTGCGATTGCCCATGGCGCTACCGGCAAAGGAAACGACCAGGTGCGTTTTGAGCTGGCCGCAGCAGCCCTCGCCCCGGAGATCAAGGTTATCGCTCCTTGGCGCCTGGAAACATTCCGCGAGCAGTTCCCAGGGAGAGCCGAGATGATCGCCTATGCGGAGAAGCACGGAATTCCGGTTCAGGCAAGTGCGGCGAAGCCTTATTCCATGGATCGCAACCTGCTGCATATCAGCTTTGAGAGCGGAATGCTGGAGGACCCTTGGTTTGATGCCAGCGATGTGTCCAATAAGGACATGTATGTGCTGAGCGTTTCCCCGGAGGATGCACCGGACAAGGCAGAAATTGTAGAATTGAATTTTGACAAAGGTAACTGCGTTGGGATTAACGGTGAGGCGCTGTCCCCTCTTGCAGTCATGGAAAAATTAAATGAACTCGGAGGGAAACATGGTATCGGGCGCGTCGATATGGTTGAAAACCGCTTTGTCGGCATGAAAAGCCGCGGAGTTTACGAAACGCCGGGAGGAACGATTTTGTTCGCCGCTCACCGCCAGATGGAGTCGCTGACGATGGATCGTGAAGTGATGAATCTTCGCGATTCCCTGATTACCCGCTACAGCACATTGGTTTACAATGGCTTCTGGTTTGCTCCGGAAAGATTAGCTCTTCAGGCGCTTGTAACCGAAAGTCAGAAAAACGTAACAGGTACTGTTCGTGTTAAGCTGTACAAAGGCAACGTCATTGCGGCAGGGATTAAAAGCGATGTCAGCTTGTATAATCCGGATATTGCCACTATGGAGGCTGACCCGACGCAGGCTTATAATCAGTCGGATGCTACGGGCTTCATTAATCTCAACGCTTTGCGCTTAAAAGTGTCTGCTGGAGTGGAGCAGAACCGCAAAGGATAAACCCAAATGAACAATAACGGGCCGCCTGGAAGCGGCTCGTTTGTCAGTCATGCTGGTAATAAAGAAAGGAGCGGACCCAGTGTCTAAGCTATGGGGTGGCCGGTTCACCAAAAAGACCGATCAGCTGGTGGAGGAGTATACGGCTTCCATCACATTTGACAAGGAATTAGCTGAGGAAGATATTCAAGGAAGTCTAGCCCATGTGACGATGCTCGGTCAATGCGGAATCGTCCCGGCAGAGGATGTCGAGACGATTAAGTCCGGGCTTAACAAGGTGCTGGAGAGGATTCGCAGCGGCAGCCTGGAATTTTCAGTAGAAGATGAAGATATTCACATGAACATTGAGAAAGCACTGATTGAAGAAATCGGCCCTGTCGGCGGCAAACTGCATACAGGACGCAGCCGTAACGATCAGGTAGCTACGGATATGCATTTGTACTTGCGGCAACGGGTAGTGGAATTTGTGGGGATGCTTCAGAAGCTCCAGGAATCTTTAATCGGACAAGCCAAAGCGAACCTGGATACGATTCTGCCCGGATACACGCATCTGCAGAGGGCTCAGCCTATTTTGTTCGCCCATCACTTGATGGCCTACTTCGAAATGTTCCAGAGAGACATTGAACGGCTGCAGGATAGCTACAAGCGTATTAATGTGCTTCCTCTGGGAGCTGGTGCTCTAGCCGGAACGACGTTCCCGATTGATCGTCATCTCGTAGCACAGCAGCTAGGGTTTGACCGGGTGTACGAAAATAGCCTGGACGCCGTTAGCGATCGGGACTTTATCCTTGAGTTCCTGTCCAACGCCTCCATGATTATGATGCATCTTTCCAGGTTGTGCGAAGAAATGGTGCTGTGGTCAAGCACAGAATTTTCTTTTGTGGAACTGGATGACGCTTTTTGCACGGGCAGCAGCATTATGCCGCAAAAGAAAAATCCGGATGTCGCCGAGCTCGTTCGCGGCAAAACAGGCAGGGTATACGGCAATCTGGTTGGCTTGTTAACTGTGCTGAAAGCTCTGCCGCTAGCTTACAACAAAGACATGCAGGAAGATAAAGAAGGTATGTTTGATACGGTCAAAACCTTGCAGGGAGCATTGCAATTATTTGCCCCCATGGTAGCGACTATGCAGGTAAACCGGGATCGGATGCGGCAGGCGGTCAACCAGGATTTCTCCAATGCAACCGATATTGCCGATTACCTGGTCAATAAAAATTTGCCTTTCCGCCAAGCCCATGAAATTATCGGGAAGACGGTGCTGTACTGCATTCAAAACAAAAAGTATCTGCTTGATCTTTCGTTAGAGGAATTCAAATCGTTCTCTGAGCTGTTTGATGAAGACATTTATGATGTGCTGCAGCCTGAGCAGGTTGTAAATGCTAGGAATGTGTATGGCGGCACAGCTGCACCCCAGGTGTCTGCTGCGATTGAACGAGCTGGAGAAAAGTGTCTGCAAACAGCAAGCTGGGTAGAACAGCATCTGAAGGAATAGCTGAAGGATAAAGAACTATAGCCTTACAATATAACAACCTCTCGGTTTACGGTTATCCGTCGACCGGGAGGTTGCTTGTTTAAGGCGCTGCTTCCACCTGAATATTGCCGACATGGGTCAACACCTTGACGAGGGGACCGCCTGTACCGATTGACCCATGAACGTAGGTGCCCTCTTCTTGTTCAACCCTCGGCAAATTAGTTGACGAATCAGTCTGAATGGTGCCTAGCAATACTTCCAGCTCAAGGGTGATCGGAGCCTGATGAAGGTTAACTTTTACATCTCCTACATCCGTGCGTATATCAACCGGATGCTCAGGCCGGGCGTTGGTCCAGGATACCTTGCCGACATTGCTATTGACTTTAAGAGGGGCTGCGATGTTGGTTAAATAAATTTCCCCCACACTTGATTCCACCAAGATGTCGGTCCCTTGAACATGAGCCAGTTCGATTTTACCCAGCTCGCTGCTCAATATAAGCTCGTTCGTGACGAGCTCAACAGCCTCAATATCCCCCACCATCGTGGACACTTCTACTGTATCCATCAGGTGAGCGGGCAGGTAGACCTCGGCCATAGTAGCAAAATGGGCATCCCGGGAGCCCAGAGCGGCAAAAAAAGAATGCAGGCTCAATTTGGGATGGCGGCCTGTAACAATTTGCAGCTCCAGCATTTCAGTCTGGCCTGGCTTCCGAACTTCCTCTATATGATATTCAAAACTGTCCTGTTCAGGCTTGCCAAATAGGCGAACCTCTACTTCTGCGGCAGAGCCTTCCTTAAGGTGGATGCTGGCAAGGTTTGCGGAAATTTTGAAATGAGAGATCCCTTCCATGTTGAAGGCCTGCTCCTGTAAAAGAGTCCTTTCGGCAGATGCTGCTATCGGTTTTTTATAGGTCAGCCAAAGTCCGACCGCTCCGACTAAAATACACAGGGCAGAAAAGGCAAATAAACACTTCCATACGTTTCCTTTCATTCTACTGCCCCCTGATTAAATTGACATTGATTCGTATATATTTCGCCAGAATGACAATGCAAAATTTGACAAGAAATGCCGATGAAACCGCACAAAGCAGCCCAAACCCGAACAGCAGCAAAGATAGGAAAAAATGCGGAAGCTCAGCCAGCGGCAAAATAGGAAAGAACCATATGAGAACAGAGACCGCGATAATAAGCAGCGAGCCGGAAGCTAACAGCATCAGCACGATTGCCACGGCAAGCACCGGCGGCAAAACAAAAATCAGGTTAAACAAAGCCAGGGCTACCGCAGCGAATAGGTTTCGCGGAGTGTTTTCCAGCGGCGCCTCGTGTGCTTCGGCAGCCAAAGTAGGCTTGAATGATATAGGATTTGGGCTCGGACGGTAGCCCAGTGATTCTGCTACCTCGCGCTCATCCTTTCCGTTTTCGGCAGCTTTATTGAACAAGTCCTCATAAACCCGCAATATTTGCTCACGCTCATAGGCCGGAAGAGCCTTAAGCTTAAGCTCCAGATCGCGGAAAAATTCATCCTTCAGCATGTATGGCACCTTCCTTAAAAGGCAAGCAATTTCAACTTTACTTGATACTGCTTACATTACAGGAATGCAGTCATAATTACCAAGTCCCTTAAGTCATATGACCTTTTATGACTGATAACGTTTTCATGCATCTGTTTATTTAGCAATGGGATTAAGACAATCAATCAGCAGCAGGGCAAACATACGGGAGCTAACGCTTCTGCTCCGAGAAAATGTAGAAGGAACAGAGGGGGAAATGCGTTTATTTTGTGAACTTTTGTTGATAGACTAAAGGAATTTAGCGTTTGATGTCGAAGTTCTTAGAGTGTTAATACAAACAGGATGTGATAATAGATGATAGAGATGCAGGACGTCTGGAAAACATACCCGGACGGGACGCATGCCATCAGGGGAATCAATTTGAAAGTCAACCCTAACGAGTTTGTGTATGTAGTTGGTCCTTCGGGAGCGGGGAAATCGACTTTCATGAAGATGATATATAGAGAAGAACGGCCAACCAAAGGGCAAATCTTTGTAAACGGGTTTAACCTCGAAAAGTTAAAGCCTCGCAAAATTCCTTTCGTCCGCCGCAATATTGGAGTCATCTTTCAGGACTTTCGTTTGCTATCCAAGCTGACCATTTATGAGAATGTTGCTTTTGCTATGGAAGTTATAGAAGCTCCTAAGAAGTTGATCCGCAAGAGAACGATGGAAGTGCTGGAATTGGTCCGCTTGAAGGATAAGGTAGACTCACTGCCCACTCAGCTATCCGGTGGAGAGCAGCAGCGGGTAGCAATAGCAAGGGCGATCGTGAATAACCCGGCCGTCATTATTGCCGATGAGCCTACCGGTAATCTAGACCCGGAAACATCGATGGGTATTATGGAACTGCTGGAAGAAATTAATTTTCGCGGAACAACCATCATCATGGCTACTCACAACAGGGAAATCGTGAACAATATCCGCAAGCGTGTAATTGCCATTGAGCAGGGCTTGATCGTCCGTGATGAGGCGAGGGGAGATTACGGGTATGACGATTAGGACCTTCGGCAGGCATTTGCGGGAAGGCGGCAAAAATATTATTCGCAACGGATGGATGACTTTTGCTTCCGTGAGCTCCATTGCCATTTCTTTGTTTATTCTCGGTGTTTTTCTATTGCTGACGCTTAATGTTAACCATCTTACGGAGCAGGTTGAACAGCAAATCGAGATCAAAGTATTTCTGGATCTGGATATCACTCAGGAGAGCATTGCGGAGATCCAGAACTATATAGAAAGCATGGATCGAATTCAGAGCGTCACTTTTATCTCCAAGGAGGAAGGGCTCGCAATTTTGCGGGAACGTATGGGAGAGAGCGGCGAGGCTTTCCTTGAAGGCCTTGACGGTGAAAACAACCCGCTTAACGATTCGTTTACTGTCGAAGTCCACGAGGCCCATGAGGTGGGGCAGGCGGCAGAGGAAATTTTGGCTCTTAATCAGGGTCAGGAAGTAGCTCCGATCGTTAAGGTCGATTACGGTCAGGAGTCTGTCGATCTGCTTTTAAAAATTACATCCGTGATTCGTAATGTAGGCCTGGTTCTGGTAGCGTGCCTGGCACTTACGGCGATGTTTCTTATCTCTAACACGATCAAATTAACCATCTTGGCCCGAAATCGCGAGATTAAGATTATGAAGCTAGTCGGTGCGACTAACGGTTTCATTCGCTGGCCTTTTTTCATAGAAGGAGCACTGCTGGGCTTTTTCGGCTCCTTCATCCCGATTGCCATTCTGATCTACGGGTACTGGCAATTGTTAAATGTTTTTTCCGTCGATCTGGCCATTCTGTCCATTGAATTTAAACCTTTCCTTGAGGTTGTTTACCCTGTTGGCGGGCTGCTGCTGGCGATAGGGATGTTAATCGGAATCTGGGGCAGCGTCATTTCAGTGCGCAAGTACTTGAATGTATAATCTTGGACGGCATTCGTTTTGATGAGTTTCAAATCCAAATAGGAGGTATCTCTTTGAAAAAGTTATCGCTGGCATTCGTCACCGTTATTACTGCAGTTGGTCTTCTAATCCAACCATTAGCTACTGAAGCGAGATCAATCTCCGAGATTAATAAAAAGCTAGAGGAAATCCAGCAGCGCGAGAAGGAAGCGGCCGATAATAGAAAGCAGGCTGCCGATCAAATTTCCCAGCTGAGAGAACAAAAACAGCAGGAATTGATTACCCTGCAGGAGCTATACAATCAAATCGATCAGCAAGTCGCCAAGCTGGACCAACTGAACAATGAGGTGCACCAGGTTACCGAGAATCTGCATCGAACCAGTGAAGAGCTGGATGAAGCAGAAATTAGAGTCGAAGAGAGAGATGCACAGCTCAAGTCGCGAGTGAGAGCCATGTATATGAACGGCACCGTTTCCTATTTGGACGTGCTGTTCAGCGCGACCAGCTTTGCCGATTTTATTGAGCGATTCGATATGCTGCGCACGATTTCAAGCAATGATAAGCGATTATTGGAAGCCAACAAGCAGGACCGCGATCTGATTGCCGAGAAGAAGGTGCAGATTGAAGAGCAGTTGGAGCATGTAAGCCGCCTTTATGCAGAAGCGGAGGAAGTTCGCCAGCAGCTTCTGGTGAAAGAAGAACAGAAGAAAGTAGCGATTGCGAGTCTGACCCATCAAGAACATCAGGCTGAAGAGTTTAGCGAAGAACAGGAGCAGGCACTTGTCGAGCTGGCGAAGGAGAAATCCCAGCTTTATGAGGAGAAGAACAGACTAATTGCGGAACAGCAGCGTGCAGCTGCGGCAAATCGGGCCAACCAGCCGGTTAATGTCAGTTATTCGGGCGGGCAATTGGAATGGCCGATTCCAAGCGGCGGTATTATTACATCGGAGTTCGGATACCGAATCGATCCTATCCGCAAAGTGAAAAAACTTCATGCCGGCATGGATATTGCTGCGCCTAGCGGCACAACGATTGCTGCTGCAGAAGATGGCATCGTGTTAATTGCATCCTGGGTGAATGGATATGGAAATACGGTTGTGCTGGATCATGGAGACGGCATGTGGACGTGGTATGGACATATTCGGAATAATGGGATTGTTGTCAGTGAGGGTGATTTTGTGACTAGAGGGCAAAAAATAGCCGAAGTTGGGACGACTGGTGATTCCACCGGCAATCATCTTCATTTTGAGGTCCGTATCAATGAAAAGCCGGTCAATCCAAGACCATATCTTTTCTAAAATGGCATACCTTTGGGGGATTAACTAACTGACGATTCGTCCGAGATAATAATCCGCACGAGCTTGTCATATACTAGCAGGTAAAGTCTGGAATTAGAAGGTGGTGCAAGGATTATGGTGTTTCGAGGCCGAACAGTAATAGCTTTTATTGTATTAGCCATTTTTGCAAGTAGTGTAGTTACCATGACCGTTATGAATCCAGGTATATTGGAAGGGAGAATATCCTCCGGACAAGCCGGCGAGGTAGGAAATGAGCTGACGGATAAAGATCTGGAAAAAGTCGCGACCACCTATGACCTGATTCGTACGAAATATTTGGAAGAGGTCAGTCATGATCAGATTGTGGATGGAGCCATTAACGGGATGCTTGCTTCGCTGAATGATCCTTATTCGGTGTACATGACTGCTGCCGAAGCTAAGCAGTTTGATGAAAGCATCAGCTCCAGCTTTGAGGGCATCGGCGCCGAGGTGAGCATGCAGAATGGGAGAGTCACGATTGTTTCGCCTATTAAGGAGTCGCCTGCGGAAAAGGCAGGGTTGCGGGCTCAGGACGTTATTCTCAGCGTAGATGGGGAGAAGTTGGATGGGCTCACTCTGAATGAGGCTGTAGCCAAAATCCGCGGCCCTAAGGGCTCGGAAGTTAAGCTGGAGATTCTTCGAGAGGGATCTTCGGAACCGATGGTGGTAACCTTGGTAAGGGATACGATCCCGCTGGAGACCGTATACAGCGAAATGCTAGAAGGTAATATTGGAAAGATTGAAATTACTCAATTTTCTTATGAGACTAATAAGCGCTTTTTTGAAGAATTGCAGTTGCTGGAATCCCAAGGCATGGAAGGTTTAGTTATTGATGTGCGCAACAATCCGGGCGGTTTGCTCGATCGTGTCGTCGATATCGTCCAGCCCTTTATAGAGAAGGGACAGCCTATAGTTCTAACTGAAGACCGTTCGGGCAAAAGAGAATCTTTACTCTCCCGTAACGAGAACGGGGTGAAGAATTATCCGATTGCCGTGCTGATCAATGAAGGAAGTGCCAGCGCGTCCGAGATTTTGGCAGGTGCGTTGAAAGAATCGGGCAATGGGTATCTGGTTGGCGCCACGACGTTTGGCAAGGGAACGGTACAAGTCATGTTTGAGGAAGAGCTAGGAGATGGCAGCAACATTAAAATGACGACATATAAGTGGTTGACTCCAGACGGCAATTGGATTAATGAAACCGGAGTAGAGCCCGATCTTGAGGTCAAACAGCCGGAGTTTTTCATGGTCAAGCCGTTAGACAAGGAAGCAGTGCTGACTTTTGATATGGCCGGCGAGGATGTGCGGAGCATGCAAATTATGCTGCAGGCGCTCGGTTATCCTGTTGACCGCACGGACGGATATTTTAGTGCGCAAACACTGGATGTGGTGAAAGCCTTCCAACAAGATAATGAGCTGCCGGTAAGTGACGAAGTTGAAGAACAGATGATGATAAGTCTCGAAGCGAAGATCGTTGAGGAAATTCGCGATCCTGCCAACGATCAGCAACTGACTGAGGCCGTAAACTATATTTTGCAGCAAATTAATAACTAACATGGTACTTTAAACAGTTTATAGACCTGAGTATTTTATTCTTTTTTCGTTGAACAATCCATGCGGTTCAAGCAGGAATAAAGCGAATGGGAGTAGAATCTTTTCAAGAAGGTGATGATAATCGCCTTCTATTTTCTTTTTAAGGGATGTTGATGGCATGGAAGGGATAGCTTCGTGGGGAGAGCAAGCACTGCTGGCATTGGCACGCTTGTTAGTAAACCCTTTGTATTATATTGGCCTGCTCATTATTGTGCTGCAGTACCGCCGCCAAATCCGGCTGGAGCGTAAATTGTTTCACACCAGACTTCATTCCCTGCTCGGGGAGTCATGGAGAACTATTCTATGGGGATGGTTAGGCGGCTTGGCAGCTTCGGTCCTCATGCTCGGCTTTGGCTTCTCGATGAGCTTTGATGCTGTCCTTTTGCTATGGGGGATTGCCCTGTTGTTGATGCTGATCCGAATTCGTTACGCCTGTCTGGCTTATTCAGCGGGAGTGGCGGGCTGTTTATTCACCATCGCTGCAGCTTTTCCCGAGACTCAGCATTGGGCAGGCGTAGGCTGGATCTTTCAGACAGCGGCCGGTATCCACATTCCTTCTCTGCTGATGCTGGTTGCGGTTCTTCACTTGATTGAAGGTTTGCTGGTTCGATCGCAGGGAGCCAGGCTGGCCACTCCTTTATTTCTGCGGGGCAAGCGGGGGAAAATAGTAGGAGCGTACTTTCTACAAGGAATGTGGGCAGTACCTTTATTTCTCTTAGTTCCTGCCTCCTCAGGCGGACTTATGCTGCCATGGACACCTTTTTGGCTGGAAAGCAGCAGTACAGGCTGGACCTTCATTGCGTTTCCTGCACTCATTGGATTTACTTCATATACACTGGGGCATCTGCCTTCAGAGAAAAGCCGCCAGGCCTCCGGCATGCTGTTCATTTATGCGGTTACTGCAGCTGTCTTGGCCATCACCAGTTTTTACTGGCCGATTCTGACATTGGTTGCCGCTCTGATTTGTTTTCTTCTGCATGAATGGTTAATTGTAGCCGCCAATCGAGCCGAAGAGGAGAAGAAGCCCTTGTATGTGTCTGATGGGGAAGGCTTGAAGATTCTGGCTGTGCTGCCCAGGAGTCCGGCGGCTGAAATGGGGATTCAAGCGGGAGAAACCATTAAGCGGGTGAACCAGAGGCCAGTCCAAACACGCGCCGAGTTCCATCAGGCTATGCAGCTTAATCCGGCGTATTGCAAGCTGGAGGTCATGAACAGGGATGGCCACGTCAAGTTTATCAATAAAGCGGTATTCGCTGATCAGCACCATCAATTGGGGATTTTACTGTGCCCGGATGAGGAGGCCCCATTTTTCGTAGCCCATGAGGCAAAAGGGTTTCTCAGCTTATTCCGGCGGAAGCCGGATCGTGTGCTGTCATCAGGGGATGCACCCGAACTAAAAACCTGATCCCGGCACAAGGGATCAGGTTTGTTTGGGCTGAGGTTTTTATTTGCTACGAGTGAGGTGTTTGATTAAGGAGTAGGATAAGTTAACGCAGTACAACAATTTCAACACGACGGTTTTTTTGCCGGTTCTCATCGGATGTATTAGGGACTACCGGTTTGGTGTCGGCATATGCCGTAGAGATGAACATCGATTCCGGCAAATTTGCTTCATTTGTAAAGTAGCGGAGCACGGAAAGGGATCTTTCGGAAGACAATCTCCAGTTGTCTTTATAATACGACCCGGTGGCCAGCGGAATGTCATCTGTATGCCCCTCTATGCTAATATGGGTATCCAGTGTAGGAAACAAGCTTGCCAGCTTCTCGAGGATGGGATAAGCGGGTTCCTTTAAATCCGCTCTTCCCAAGTCGAAGAGAAACAAATCATTAAGAGTAATGGCTACCCCGCGAGGAGTATTGCTGACATATACAGAGGCCTCCAAACCGTGCTGCTCGATATATTCGTTAATCTCGGCTGTTAAATCGCGCAGGCCCTTTTCTCTGTCATTTTCTAAATCCCTACTATCGCTGTAGAATTGTTGAACCTCTGTCGGTTTCCATGCATCCAGAACTCCGTTTCCTCCCTGAATTGGGGATTCCGCGCCGCTGAACTGAAAATTAAGAGACTGGGCCAGTGCATTATATTTATCCACGTCGACCTTGCTCATGGCGTATAGAACGATAAAGAAGATAAGCAGCAAAGTAATGAAATCGGCATAGCTTACCATCCATCGCTCGTGGTTTTCCGCTTCTACAACTTTGTGGCTTCCCCTACCTCTCCTCGCCATTGGAGTCACCCGCTTCCACTGTTTTCTTTTTACTGCTGTGCAGGAAGGAAGTTAATTTTTTGCGGATAAGCTGGGGATTTTCACCGGCCTGCAAAGCCAGTATTCCTTCAAGCATAAGCTCCAGATTTGTCATGTGCTGCTTGCCGCGAATTTTGATTTTGCTGGCGACCGGCAGAAACACAACATTGGCACTACCCACCCCGTACAAGGTTGCCGAGAAAGCAACGGCAATAGCAGGTCCTAATGTTTCAGGCGCTTCCAGGTTGCCTAGAACGTGAATCAAGCCCATGACCGTACCGAGAATCCCCATCGTTGGTGCGAAACCTCCTGCGGACTCGAAGATTTTGGCATAACCCTCGTGGCGATTCTCGATCGAATCCATTTCCAGCTCCAGAATTTGTCTGGTTAACTCGGGATCGGTGCCGTCCACAACCATCATAAGGCCGTCTTTAAGAAACGGATTCGGGTTCTCGACAGCCTTCTGCTCCAGAGCGAGAACGCCTTCCCGGCGGGCAATCGTAGCCATTTCCACGATCTCCTCAATAATCGCCTCGGGCTCGTCCTTAGGCTCCTTAACAGCCATTTTGACCGCCTGCGGAAATTCTTTTAGCTGGGACCAAGGAAAGCTGACAATAACCGCTCCGGCTGTTGTTCCAATAACGATAATGAAGGAGCTAATAACAAACAGCGCATCCAAATGTCCGCCATCCAGCAAGTAACCGATGATAAGAGCAAGCAGGCCGATAATCATGCCAATAATCGTTGTTAAATCCACGTTATATACCACTCCTAAGTATAACCTGCGATGGGTTAAGGTAATTTTCTCTATTTGCAACCATGTTACAAACAAGGTATAATAAGGGAGAACAAACATTCTTATTAATGTAACATGAGCCCCTTTTGCAGGGGTTATTGTTTCATTTAAGTAATTTAAAGCTCCGATTATATCGGAGGTCCAAATCGTTAATGGCGATAAAGCTGCTTTTGCACGCACAGTGAATCCTTGAAGGTATGCGTATAGAGGTTTTCCATATCTCTTTATATCGACTGTGAATTGTAGAAAGTTTAGTAGAAAATCGATTCTCAAATAATGGGGGATCCGAATGACCGATAAATTGATAAGCCATGACAAATTCCAGCTGGTCTCCGATTATGAGCCCCAGGGCGATCAGCCCAAAGCCATTAATCAGCTGGTGCGAAGCATAGAGCAGGGCAACCGGCATCAGACACTGCTCGGGGCAACCGGTACCGGCAAGACATTTACTGCGGCACATGTGATTGCGAAGTTAAATCGTCCGACCCTGGTTATTGCTCACAATAAGACTTTGGCTGCCCAGCTTTGCAGCGAGTTCAAGGAATTTTTCCCTCATAATGCAGTGGAGTATTTCGTCAGCTATTACGACTACTATCAACCCGAGGCCTACATCCCTTCCTCGGATACGTTTATTGAGAAAGACTCGAGCATTAATGACGAGATTGATAAACTGAGACACTCTGCTACCAGTGCTTTATTTGAGCGCCGTGATGTCATTATTGTCGCTAGTGTCTCGTGTATTTACGGGCTCGGTTCTCCTATGGAGTACCGGGATCTTTTGCTTTCTCTTAGAGTTGGCATGGAGAAGCCGCGGAATGAAATTTTGCGCCGCCTGGTCGATATTCAATACCAGCGGAACGATTTGAACTTCGTGCGGGGAACTTTTCGCGTGCGGGGTGACGTAGTTGAGATCTTTCCGGCATCACGAAGCGAACATGCCATTAGAGTAGAGCTGTTTGGTGACGAGATTGAAAGGATTACTGAAATCAACGTACTCACTGGAGAAATCATCGGCGAACGGGATCATATTGCGATTTTTCCGGCTTCCCACTTCGTTACCCATGAAGACCGGATGAAGCTGGCGCTGGTGAACATTGAGAAGGAGCTCGAAGAACGTCTTGCGGAATTCAGACAGCAGGGCAAGCTGTTGGAAGCGCAGCGTCTTGAGCAGCGCACCCGTTATGACCTCGAGATGATGATGGAGGTCGGTTTTTGCTCGGGAATCGAGAATTATTCAGGCCCGCTGACCTTTAGAGAAAGAGGCGCTACGCCTTATACGCTACTCGATTATTTCCCCGAGGACATGCTGGTTGTAATAGATGAGTCCCATGTGACGCTCCCGCAAATTCGGGCTATGTATAACGGAGACAGGGCGCGCAAGGAAGTTCTCGTCGAGCATGGCTTCCGTCTGCCATCTGCATTGGACAACCGGCCGCTGCGATTTGAGGAATTTGAACAAAAGTTCACGCAAGCGGTCTATGTTTCCGCAACACCCGGACCGTACGAATTGGAAAAATGTCCGCAAATGATTGAGCAAATTATCCGCCCTACAGGACTGCTTGATCCGCTCATTGAAGTTCGCAAGACTGAGGGACAGATTGACGATTTGATTCATGAAGTACAGGATAGAATTGCTAAAGACGAGCGCGTGCTGGTCACGACCTTGACGAAGAAGATGGCTGAGGATCTTACCGATTACTTGAAAGAAATCGGTATTAAAGTCCGTTATCTGCACTCGGATATTAAAACATTGGAAAGAATGCAAATTTTGCGCGACTTGAGGGTAGGCACCTTCCATGTTCTGGTCGGCATTAACCTGCTGCGGGAAGGTCTCGACCTGCCGGAGGTATCGTTAGTTGCCATCCTGGATGCGGACAAGGAAGGCTTCCTGCGCGCGGAGCGCTCGCTCATCCAGACAATCGGAAGGGCGGCACGGAATTCGGAAGGCCGCGTTATCATGTACGCAGATAAGATCACCGATTCGATGGCCAAGGCTATTAGTGAGACGGAGCGGAGACGTTCCATCCAGCAAGCTTATAATGAAAAGCATGGAATCACACCAAAGACAATTCAAAAACGGGTAAGAGAGGTTATTGAAGCGACTAAAGTCGCGGAACAGAAATCGGATTACTTACCGGATGTGGAAATTAGCAAAATGTCTAAGAAGGATCGTGCTTCCATGATTGAAAGGCTGGAGGCGGAGATGAAGGAGGCTGCCAAGAACTTGCAGTTTGAGCGGGCAGCTGAGCTTAGGGATGCGATTCTGGAGTTGAAAGCCAATTAGACGGGAAAGGAAGAACCTTGATGGCTAGCGATCAAATTGTGATAAAAGGGGCGAGAGCCCATAATTTGAAAAACATAGATGTCACCATCCCGAGGGATAAGTTTGTCGTTCTGACGGGTCTGAGCGGATCAGGCAAATCATCCCTCGCTTTCGATACGATTTACGCCGAAGGCCAGCGCCGCTATGTAGAATCGTTATCGGCCTATGCTCGCCAGTTTCTGGGCCAAATGGACAAGCCGGATGTAGATTCTATAGATGGGCTGTCACCGGCAATTTCCATCGACCAGAAGACGACAAGTCGTAACCCGAGGTCAACAGTTGGTACGGTTACAGAGATTTATGACTATTTAAGGCTTCTCTATGCCCGAATCGGAAGACCTCATTGCCCTACGCACGGAATTGAAATCACCTCACAGACCGTAGAGCAAATGATAGATCGGATTATGGAATATCCGGAAAGAACAAAGCTGCAAATTTTGGCTCCGCTGATCTCAGGCAGAAAAGGCGAGCATGTTAAGCTGTTGGCCGATATCCAGAGACAAGGCTTTGTTAGAGTTAGAGTAAATGGGGAGATTCGTGAGCTGTCCGAACAAATTCAACTGGAGAAGAACAAGAAGCATTCCATTGAAGTAGTAGTTGACCGGATTGTCGTTAAGGAGGGGATCGAATCCCGTTTGGCGGACTCTCTGGAAACCGCTTTGAACCTGGCTGAAGGAAGAGTGCTTGTAGATATTATAGGGCAGGAAGAGCTTCTGTTCAGTCAAAATTTGGCTTGCCCCGAATGCGGATTCAGCATTGAAGAACTTGCTCCCAGGATGTTTTCCTTCAACAGCCCCTTCGGAGCTTGCCCGGAGTGTGACGGTCTGGGTGTAAAAATGATTGTCGATCCTGACCTGCTCGTACCGTTCCCGGAGAAGTCGATTGAAGAGGGAGCCTTCGAAGCGTGGGCGGGAAGCACCTCTAATTATTATCCTCAATTCCTTGCTGCGGTTTGTGCTCATTACAACATTCCAAGAGACGTTCCGGTCAATGATTTGAGCAGTGAGCAGATGAAGATTTTGCTTTACGGTACCGGTGGCGAGAAGGTAAGATTCCGTTACGAGAGCGACTTTGGCGGGACCAAAGAAGCGTATGTGCCGTTTGAAGGCATTGTCCGCAACCTGGAGCGGCGCTATCGCGAAACTGCATCAGATGGGATTCGTGAATATATTGAGTCTTACATGAGCGCCAAGCCTTGTGGCAAGTGTAAAGGAGAGCGGCTGAGACCGGAAACACTGGCCGTAACGATCAACGGGAAAAATATTGCCTACGCTACGAATCTATCGATTGGCGAGGCACAGTCGTTTTTTGACGGTCTGCAGCTTACGGAGAAGGAGCAGGTCATTTCTCGTTTGATCCTCCGGGAAATCAGCTCCCGTCTAGGCTTTCTTGTTGACGTAGGCCTAGACTACCTGACACTTAGCCGTTCAGCAGGAACTTTGTCCGGCGGAGAAGCCCAGAGGATCAGGCTGGCCACGCAGATTGGCTCCAGCCTAATGGGTGTGTTGTATATATTGGATGAGCCCAGCATCGGACTGCATCAGAGGGACAATGATCGTTTGATCCGCACCTTGGAGCATATGCGAAATTTGGGCAATACGCTCATTGTGGTTGAACATGATGAAGATACGATGTTGGCTGCTGATTATATCATTGATATCGGTCCTGGCGCAGGGATTCATGGCGGACATGTGGTCGCCCAGGGGACGCCTAAAGAAGTCATGGAGAACAGCGAGTCTTTGACGGGACAGTATTTGAGCGGTAAAAAGTTTATCCCCGTACCATCGAAAAGACGCAAACCGAATGGCAAGTGGCTTGAAGTGAAAGGAGCCAAGGCGAACAATCTGCGCAATGTCAACTTGAAGGTTCCGCTCGGTACTATGGTTTGTGTAACAGGGGTTTCCGGCTCGGGAAAAAGCACCATGGTTAATGAAATCCTGTACAAAGCATTGGCTCGTGATTTGAACAAAGCGAAAGTAAGACCAGGAGAATTCAAGGAAATTAAAGGACTTGAGCACATTGAAAAAGTCATCGACATCGACCAGTCGCCGATTGGCCGGACACCGCGATCGAATCCGGCAACCTATACAGGTGTATTTGATGATATTCGCGATGTGTTTGCAACGACAACGGAAGCCAAGGTTAGAGGATACAAGAAGGGACGCTTTAGCTTCAATGTCAAAGGCGGTCGCTGTGAGGCCTGCCGCGGAGACGGGATTATCAAGATCGAAATGCATTTCCTCCCCGATGTATATGTTCCCTGTGAGGTTTGTAAAGGCAAGCGCTATAACCGGGAAACGTTGGAAATCAAATATAAGGGCAAAACGATTGCGGACATATTGCAGATGACTATCGAGGATGCCTGTGAGTTTTTCAAAAACATTCCGAAAATCCAGCGTAAGCTGCAAACCTTGCTGGATGTTGGTTTAGGCTACATGGATTTGGGTCAGCCGGCCACGACGCTCTCAGGGGGCGAAGCTCAGCGGGTAAAACTGGCTGCCGAGCTGTACCGCAGAAACACAGGCAAATCCCTGTACATTTTGGATGAGCCAACAACAGGTCTGCACATTCATGATATTGACCGGCTGCTTAAGGTGCTGCATCGCCTTGTCGATAATGGAGAGTCTGTACTCGTTATCGAGCACAACTTGGATGTAATCAAGACAGCCGATTATTTAGTTGACATGGGACCTGAAGGGGGCAGCCGCGGAGGTACGATCATTGCCCAAGGGACTCCGGAGGTAGTGGCGGAGAGCAAAGTCTCCTATACAGGGAAGTATTTGAAGCCAGTTCTAGAAAGAGACCGCAAGCGTTCAGAGGAAGGTGCAGATGCACTGCAAACTGAGGATGCCGTTGTTTAAAAGGAATGCAATATGTAGGATAATGCTGCTTAGGAACTCGAAAATGGAATAAATCAAGGGGCACAGGCTGTCATTGCGCAGCCAGTGCCCCTTGTTTGTGTTTATATAGTTGAACTTATAATCTATAGAGGATGGTACGATTCCAATGCTAAGAGGCAAGGATCGCCGTCAGTCTCTCTTGAAAAGCGGCTGCACCTACTCGTTCCACAAATCGATGGAAGGATTCGCCTTCACTGCGGTTTTCTTTGTAAAATTCAATCAATTGGGCGAGTACAGGACCCACATCATCACCTTTGACCCGTCCTTTGAGCACCTGATTCAGCTTCGCTCCAGGGCCAAGAATTCCGCCCACCGCAATATCAAAGGCGTCTATTGTTCCTTCGGGTGTGCGAATCAGTGAGCCCTGCAGACCAATGTCGGCAATATGCTTCTGGCCGCAGGCATTGGGGCAACCGATGAAATGAATCCTTACTTCACTATCCAGATCAACATGGTCATCTAAATATTGAGCAACCCTTCTTGCTCGTTCCTTCGTTTCCACAACCGCCAGATTACAGAATTCGTTGCCGGTACAAGACACGGTTCGGCTCATGAAATGCTTGGGGTAGGGAGTTAAGCGCTCAAAGATTTCATGCGCTAGAAGCTCATCGACCCGCTCATGAGGAATATCCGGAATCAATATGTTTTGGGACATCGTTGTACGAAGCGATCCGCTGCCGTATTGATCGGCCAGCCGCGCCAATTCTATGAACTCGGTGCCGCTTAGCCGCCCAATGGGAACGTTTAAGCCGATGTAGCGGAGTTCCTCCTGCTTCTGAGGATGGACGCCATCGAAATAGGCAGCATTCCAACCAACCATCTGGTCTTCTCCCCGAGCAGGCATTTCTCCAATCAGCTTGGTCAATTCTTCCAGGAACTTTTCAGCTCCCCAATCAGCTACAAGGAATTTCAGGCGTGCATGGTGTCTTTTCTCACGGTAGCCGAAGTCCCGGAAAATGGTTGTTACCCCAACTGCAACTTTCAGTACTTCATCCGGGCGCACAAACAGATCGAGCTTCTGGGCGAGGTGGGGCTTTGCGGACAGGCCGCCTCCTACCCATACATGAAAGCCGACAACATGATCTCCGTTTATCTGTTTGATAGCAGGAGTGAATGAAAGATCGTTGATTTCCGCATGTGCGGTATTATATTTGCTCGCAGAGATGGACATTTTGTATTTTCGCGGCAGATTAGAGAAATCCCGGTTTAACAGGAAAAAGTCCGAGACCTGATTGACGAGATCAGTCGTATCCATCAATTCATCCGGATCTATGCCAGCGAGCGGATTGCCGACAACGGTCCGCGGGCAGTCACCACATGCCTCATAGGAGTACAAGCCTACATCTTCTAATCTTTTGAAAATATCAGGAAGATGCTCTACGCGCAGCCAGTGAAACTGAACCGCCTGGCGGGTGGTTACATCCATCAGATCGCGTCCGTAATCCTGGGCGATGCCGCCTAGAGCTCTAGCTTGATCGGAGTTGAGACAGCCGGAATTGATTCTGACCCGCATCATAAAATGGCCGTCACGCGGCTTCTGCTCGTAAACACCGGCCCATTTGAAACGGTTTAATTCATCTTCAGGTATCGATTCATAGCCTTCCAAGGCATACTTTTCAATGATGGTACGGATAACATCCAGACCGTCCTTTTCAAGCTTTAAATGTTCAACTTTGTTCAGCTTCGGTTGATTCTTGACCCAAACGGGTTCGTAAGCCATCAGTTTCCCTCCTCAGTTTCCCGTTTAAAGCAGGCATGCGGCTGTGGAACAGGTTGGCCGAAGCCGCAGTCCCTTGTCATTCACATTGGCCAGAACGGGAAAATCCCCTCTATCTCCTATAATAAAACTTTTCCGAGCGGAGTAGTTATCAGGATTTGTTATGAAGCAGGGCCATTTCGTTTATAATAATAATGACAATGTTGTTACAGATAGGATAAAAAACTTGCATGATTGTCTCACAGAAGATAACATAAGATAAGATACGCTATCATAAGGGGGACTCTCGATGTTCTTGGCGGCAGAAACGGAAGCTGCAACCAGTACCTTCTCGGTATTTGACTTGTTTGTACTTGCCATTACGATTCTTATTGCTATAGGATTTGTACGCTTGCTATTGGCACCTAAGAAAAATTTCTTCGCGATTGGATTCGCACTGGTTAGCTTGTTGGTCTTCCTGTTTATGGACTTTGTTATGATTAAAGGCTGGATGGGAATGGCCTAGCGCTTAGCTAGTGCAGCGGCCTAGTTTAATAACATTAAAAACCGTTTACGGACTACTTTCGCAAGTGTCCGTAAACGGTTTTTTATTTGGTTAATAATGCTTTTGGAGAACTGCTACACCCACCACATTTCCCCGAGAGGTTCCTCAATCAGGATCGGCTTCAGATTCTCCACAGCCTTTGTGAAGCCCTCATCTACTGACATTAGGCCATCCTCATGCTCAATGCTGACAACATAGTCGTAATTGACGAGACGAAGAGCACTAATGATATCAGCCCATGTCTTCATATCATGTCCATAGCCGACCGTGCGGAATTGCCATGCGCGGTCAAGCATGTGCGTGTAGGATTGCATGTCGGTAACTCCATGCATGTTAACATTATTCGTATCCATAGTCGTATCCTTGGCGTGGAAATGGTGGATCGCTCCAGCTTTTCCAAGGATCAATACAGCCTGCACCGGATCAATGCCCTGCCACCACATGTGGCTTGGATCGAGGTTGGCGCCAATTGCTTCTCCGGCAGCCTCCCGCAAGCGAAGCATAGTAGCCGGTGTATGTACCGAAAATCCGCCGTGCAGCTCGAGGCCGATTTTAACGTTATGCTCAGCAGCAAATTTACCTGTTTCAGTCCAATAAGGAATAACTTTGTTTTCCCACTGCCAGGTCAAAATTTCCTGATAGTCATTTGGCCAAGGAGCTACCGGCCAGTTCGGATACTTAGCATCCTCGTGATCACCGGGACATCCGGAAAAGGTGTTAACAACCGGAACTTCAAGAAGATTAGCGAGCTTGATCGTCTTTGTAATCAGTTCCTGGGCTTCCTTGGCAATCGCTTTTTGCGGATGAAGCGGATTGGAGTGACAGCTGAGTGCACTAATGATCATGCCTCTAGATTCGACGGCATGCTTGAAAGCTTTGCGTTTGCCGGCATCGTTCAATAGCTCGTCCGGATCACAATGCTTGCTGCCGGGATAACCGCCAGTACCGATTTCTACTGCACCAAGGCCCTTCGATGCAATGTACTCCATCGCTTCCTCGAACGGCTTTTGCGCAAAAAGGACAGTAAATACGCCAAGTTTCATGAATAATACCTCCATATTAGATTGAATTAAGCGGGTGTCCACACGAGTGGAACATTCGATTGAAGTCTCTACCTACAAGGACTACTCGAAAGCAATTACCCATATTATAGCATTCCGCTATTTCAAAAAGAAGGAAACGATAGCAGGCCGCGAAAGATTTTAAGAATCGTGGTCATATCATTAGTGTAGACAATTACCGAAAAGCCAACGAGAACTTGCGTTAGCGAGCAGCGAAATGCGTAGTACCATTTGGACACCTTCTTTTTATTGACCAAGGTCCAGCCAAATAAATTCTCGCAGGCCATAATAATGCCGTGATACACCCCGTATAAAAAGTATGGCCACGTATATCCATGCCATAACCCGATTAAAGTCATAATCAGTAAAGAGAGGGCAGCGGCCGTCGGTTTGGATGGTGCTTTACGTGAAAAAAACATGAAGATATGATCGCGAAACCAGTCGCCGAGCGATGCATGCCAGTTTCTCCAAAATTGGGTCAGAGAAGGAGACAGAAACGGTTTTTTGAAGTTTTCCGGAACCTGATAACCGAACAATCGTCCAAACCCAATCGCAATATCGGAGTAGCCGGAGAAGTTAACATATATAAACAGATAGAACCAGGCGAACAGGAATAAGGAATGATAGAAGTACAACTCACCGGACAGCACATGATCAAAAATCGTCTGCATCCAAACGACAAGCACAACCGCCTTGAACAAGCCGAGAATAATCCGTTTTACCGAATCTTCAACCTGGGTCGCATTAACTTGATAGGGTTTCTGGCAGTCGGCTATAAACTCTCTGAATTTGAGAATAGGCCCGGAAGTGAAAGTAGGGATAAACAAAATAAAATTAAAATAGTCCAGTGCCGGTATCCGCCCTTTGGGGCCAAAGAAATAAGCGAAATAAAGCGCATCGATCACTTTTAACACGTTATAGATTAAACCGAGAGTCACCAGAAAATCGGCGATTGGATGCTGCCACCATCCATACTCGATAAAGCGGACCAAGGAAACTAACGCTATGTTAAGCACAATCCAGGTAACAAACCATACCGCCCGGGCTTTCTGCACGGCACAGAGCATCCGGTATAACCCGTAATTCAGCAAGGTGTAGGCGAGATAAAAGAAAAAAAGCTTGTAGTTAAACACAAGCAAGAAGCCCAGATTGAATAGGAGCAGCAGCACCCGCTTGTTATCTTTCCAGCGGCGGGTCAGGAGCAGGGCTGCTACCATTATAATGAGGCCTATCAAGGCGTAGACATTAAAATAAAACATGGATGAAACGGCTCCTTATCCTGGGGTTAAAACTCTTCATAAATAAAGACGCCTTCTCCCGTAAAGTAGATAATGACAAAGACCAGCATGACCAGATAGATCAGCATTACGGTGAATTTTCTAAGGATAGCAGCCATTCATCCACCTCCCGGGTGAACAGGGGGGCTCCCTGTTCGCGGTTTAAATGCACCACGTCATGAAAATAAACGGAATCGTACCGGTTCACCAGATCCAGTACCGGAATTTGTCTTTCTTCGAGCAGGAGGTTTGCTTCTTTCATAAACTCCGACATATAGTTTGGCAGAGGATAGTCGGGGTTGTAAGGCATCCAGACGACTCTGAAATCTAGTTGATGGTGTTCCGCGTAATCTAGAACCCACTCGAGGGCCTGCAAATTTTCCTGCACGTCCTCCATGCCCATCCAGTTAAAAAGCTGCTCGTACTTCTCAAAGTCTGCATCGATTTCTTCCTTTGGCTTCTGGCCGAAGTAAAGATGCTTGTCCAGCCAGGGCTGATGATCAAGCATCTCTTCCGGTTTCCCTTCACGGATGGAGGTATAGGCTTGTTTCACGGTCTTGGCAAAGCTATCTTGAAAATAAGCGCGATAAGCATATAAGTAAGGCTGGTACCACTTCCGATTCCAGGGGTAGGTAGGATCCGTGTCCAGCTTATCCAGTATCGTGTGAACATCAATCCCTAATACCAGCTGGTCCTGGACATTAAACCAGGGCTTCTCGAGAATTTCACGAAGATAGGTAATCTTACCGTAAGCCAGCCCCATCTCAATTAAGGGGAGCTCGGCTTCATCCTCGATATAAGCTCCAATGACCGCTGAATTGCCGTAAAAGACCGGTCCGGAATCTGTCCAATCATGATGCAGCAGGGTTTTGGTAAAATCATTCTTCGTAAACCGCATGGAATGAACCAGCGGGTCCCAGCGGGCTACCAGCCAGTCTGTCAGCAGAAATGCCGCCAACAGCGAGAGCACAAACCCGTTTTTCTTAACAAAAGACAGGAGCTTCACAGCGGGATCACCCTATACCTGATTTTTCTTTCCATGCCTCGTACTGTTCGCGGAAGCGCGCAGGCCATTGCTGCTCATCCATCCCGAATTGAGCCAGGAAGGCCAGCACCCAGCGTTCAATCCCGAAACCGACACAGCCAGTAACGGCGCTTCTTTTGCCGGCCTTAATGTTAAATGCGTTGCCGAACGTATTGCTGTGGAAATTGACCGAGCTGCAGGCAATTGATTTGTTCAAATAAGGGACGGTCAAGCGCAGCTCGTACTTCATTTCCTGGTTGCGCTGGAACGAAGCCTTTACCTGGAAATCGTTCGTGAAGAAGGGGTCATTGGCTATCTCCATATAGCAATCCACTTCCCACTCGCGGGCCAGCTCCTGAAGGGCTTCCAATGCCTTCAAGCGATTTTGCTTAACAAAATCAGGTTTGCCGACAAAAATAAATTCCCGCATGCTGAAATCAAGCAGACGTCCAAAATCGCTGTGATTGCGAGACTCGAACCGATGACACTTGGAAATAGCCGAGACAGCGATCCCGTCCCCGTCTATCGTCTCATCCTGCAGGCCTTCATAACAGTGATAGCAGGTGGAGGGATTCATTGCATACTGTGGCTTTGGCATAGCGGCGTTGAGATCCAGCTCTGTTTCCGCTTTCCAGCCCCCTGCTTCACGGATAGATTGGGAGAAGCCTTCAATTACATCGAGATCCTCTCGAAGATGAGTCAAAAAGTGCATGTGCTCGGGAAAAGAGGTGAAGTGATTAGTTTTGTTCAACGTCTCACAATGGATGATGGCAGGATAGGACTCTTCCCGAATAGCAAACTGCCTGCCTATTTTTGTACGAAAGCGTGGTCCATAAATCTCATCAGCTGAGAAAAAGGCTCGCGAAAAATGAACAGACCCGGCTCCAACACCTTGATAGTTTTCTGTGCAAGCAGGTCGGCCATAATATCCCCCGAATAAGGCTTCGCTCCGCTATGTTCAAAAATGCGATTTTCCTTAAACCCGAAATCGCCTTTGGAGAAACGGGTGACCAGCCGTTCCAGCCTTTCCCGAATAACATCATTGCCCAGGGGGGAGTGGTGAATGACCGTAAGCTGCTGCAAGGATTCGTCCAAAAGGATATCGTCTATATGCTCGTCCACAAATGCGGAAGCGTATTTAAGCTGGCCGTATTGGCCCGGATCTAACGGTTTCAGTGTTACAACGCATTCCATTTTGTTTCACCCCGCGGTTTTGGTATGAATAAATTGTGCAATTTCATTAATCGTATTTAATGGATAGAGCATCAGGTCCTGATTGGTGACTTCAATGCCATAAGTCTGTTCGATATGGGCAATTAATGCGGTCGCCCCCATGGAATCAATAAATCCATAATCGAATAGGTGGACATCCACCGTGAACTCATCATCGTCCGGATCAATTTCGTATCGCTGGCGGATATGCTCCTCCAAATGACGTACTATGTCTTCCATAAATTTTATCCTCGCTTTCCAAGATCATCTAAGTGTGGTCTGCCGCAGCTGGTCTATTTACAAATAATGATGGCCTTTAATTGGTTTATCAGCTGCCGTCTTCGGAGTTAAACCAAATTTCAACTTGGCCGGTATCTCCGAAGTGGGTCAAGGTATAGGTCAGATCTTGCTCATTAAACTCCCATTCCAGCTCCATATCTTGCGGTGTTTTCAGCTGAGCGGGAAGAGGGCTGTAAATTTTAATCTGCTGCATTCCTGGTTCAAGCCAACGCAAAGTCCAGTATTCTTTTGTTTTAGTGAGCTCGACAGGCACATTGGCGCGGACCAGGTGGGCAGGCGGCTCTTGCCAGCTGACCTCGAGTCGTGTTTTCTTGGTCAATGCAGTGTATAAGGTTTCACCACGCTTGGAGAACAGGTCGGCATCGACAGCAAGAGGATGGCCGCTTAGCGTCCGTCCGGGCTCAATCTTCACACCCAGTGTTTTAGCATAAGCGCCAGCCTGTTCAGGTACATCCTGATCCAGAGGCTTCAAGGTCAGCGTGCGATGAACGCCCTTTCCCAGACGGGTTTTGACCGAGTCGATCAAATACAGGCCCCATGACTGGCTAACTTCAACTTTTGAGGTCAGAGCGGTCAGGAAAGAGCGGGCCATCTGCGGCTCCGACATAAAATTATAATCATGAGCAGTTCTAACCTGATCGAAATATTGAACAAAAGCTTCAAATACGGCGCGCTTGCTATCAAAATATTCGATATGCTCCATATAGTTAATCGGCATGTCCAATTCGACGTAGGAATCGTAAATGTCGGTAGTCCGGCCAATGGGATCACTGCGGTAAAGCGGGCTCGGAGCATATAAAAGCATAGGCCCATCCAATTGATCATCTTTCAGAAGAAACGGCATTGTCCATAAATAATCGGTGTACGATCGCGGATCGCTCAGCGCATAGGAAGGCTTGAAGCCAAAATTAAACCAAATATCCTGCTCGTTTTCATTACGCAGCGTCTGCAGACGATCTTCATTATTAATCCGCCAAGTATGCTGGTTAGTTCCCGTAGATTCCCAAGTCAGCCCGAGATCAGCAAATGCCTGGCGATGCAGGGAGATTTCCTGCTTCTCCTCTTCATCGCTCATATAATTATGCACGAAAATATGGGGGTACAGTTCTAAATGGTGCTCATCCGCATAACGCAGGAAATCATTCAGCTCCTCTTGGTGAGGAAATTGCGAATCGTTAATGGCGTAGGGCACCCCGAACTCTACCTGGCCTATCAGCAAATCATCTATTCCATCATAGTTAATATCATACCATATCGGAACGGAATTATGGCCTCCTGCTATAGCATGACTGCCTACTTGATTGCGGGTCCTGCCTTCTATAGGTCCAAGCTCCGTCCAGCTTCCGTTGACACGGCTGTATACTAGAACATCGCCCTCGTCGCTGCCGATCTGCAAATCCAGCTCTCCATCCTGGGTCATATCTCTCAGAGCGGGAGCAGCAAATCGCCCAGAAATAGTAAACAAAAGCTCACCGCTGGCAAACTGCAAGCTTCCTTCATTAATGCCGCGATAAAGGTAAAGCTCGCCGCTGCCTGTGCCTACTATCAGATCAGCAAGGCCGTCCCCATCCAAATCTCCCCATGCGGGAGCGGCATAGGAATCAACCTCGATCTGCACCCCATCAGCGAGCAGAGGAACGAGGGACTGAAAAACAGGACGCGCCTGTTCCTCTGCTGCCCCGGCTTCCTGACGCAGTGCCGCCCAGAGACGCCCTTCCTCATCGCCGATGAGCAGGTCGTCCAGCCCGTTGCCTGTCAGATCAGCAGCAGCAATAGCCGAATAGCCTGAAGTCCGCAGCAGCTCTCCGGAAGAAAGCAGCAAAGGCTCCGGAGACTCGAAGGAATAGGGGATGCTTATGCCTTCCGGCAGTGGTTGGCTGGCGTAATCCTCCGGCAATTGCCCGCGGTTGGCATAATGGTAAATCAGTCCGTCTGCGCTGCCTGCAAGCAAATCAGGAATGCGGGCCGACGGCTGCGGAAACAAGAGTGCGGGATAAGCACGGTAGGGCAGCTCTATTCGTTCGGACAGCTGGACATACTCGGGATATTGCGCTTGTTTAAGCGGCTGTCCGTCACTAACCAGATTAGCTCCGCTTCCATAATAAGAATTGGCGTAGCTGCCTACAAATTCCGGATTTTCCTGTGTCCCTACATTCAAATGAACGTTGATGGTCTCCCACCATTGCCCCCAGTCATAGGAAGCTCGTACTAATGAAAAAGAAGGAATCATTGCATAATCGCGCAAAAGCTCTGTCCACTTCTCCGCATCGTGGTCGCGGAAAGCAGGCAGCGCTTCATAATGATTCTGAAATGCCATAGCCGGCCTTCCGTAAGGCCCGAGCACCTTCGTCACACTGTAGCCGAGAACCTCTTTGCTGACATAGGATAGAAACTCGCCGCGCAGCTGATAGCTGGCGCTGGCAAAGCCAAAGTGAAAATAAGGCTCTACCGGAAGCCGGTAACGATTAAAGTAAGCCGTACCGTCACGCTCAAGCTCGGACCGGTCGAATTGGGCTGCCAATTCCGCGAATCCGGCCTCGGGGTCCATTCCGCTCTGCATATCGAACCCCGTTATAAAATAACGGTTAGGAAGAAATGAACTGCCCAGAACGACACTGCCTTGCCCTACCCGGTTAATGGTCATAAGGGCTGCATCATTCAAGGACACGATCGATTCAGCAGTTGAAGGAATCATAGCCTGTCCCCACTCAAATCCGGGAAGCCGGTCGATACCGCTATGCTGGTTGAAGTTTTCGAGAAACAAACGAAATACCGTTTGCATTCCCCTAGCATTGATATCCACTTCGGGAAAGGTAAACTGCAGTGAAGTTCCATCAGCTGAAAGCTCTTCCCAGGAGGCAGCTCCTAGAAATTCATCAGGAAAAGCTGAAGCAAATTCATGCTCCAGAAATAGGTGTCCGCCCTGCTGCACATAAGCTATCAAGGAATCCTGCAGCGGACTCCAATTATCAACCTGACTAAGATGCACGTCCAAATAAACCGCATCGTACTTTTTGAGATTCCTGAGCGAAAGCTCTGTAAGCGAACGCTGTTCCAAGGAAACGTTCGCGGATAAGGACTGTTCAAAATGGCTTAATGCGGCCAGGTCCACATCGTTCCCGCCAACCGCGTACAGAACGGTCAGCTTTTCGGTTTTGGGAATAAAAAAAGAACGGCCAGCAATAGGATCAGGATGCCGCCGCAGATCCATATTGTGCGTTTGATCAAGTCTAAGAAAGCCTCCTCTAAAAATATCAAAATTCCATATGCCATTATAACATTATTTGAAGGGGGTTGAAACAAACGGCTAATGAAGCCGGCTGCATGCTTTTAGTGCCTCCAAGTTAAGGAAGCAAAGTTTTTTGTAACAATTTTGTAATTAGTGAAACGTTTTTTCCGGTTAATCTGTCTATATACATAGAGGAACAAATTATTGAGCTAATTTGGAGCTAATTTGCAAGAATAATCTAGTGAATCTAGAACATCTTGATTGTTGAGTCATAACGGATTCTGTATGGAGTCCGCGGCCCCGATGCATAAGACTTTGCAGCATGATGGAAGAGGAGGCGCAACCAGGCATGAACAAATACATCATATCCGGAGCAATGACCGTAATACTGTTTGCTTCCACCGTAGGCATAGCCAAGACGGCCGGCTGGGGAGGGACCCCTGCAGATGGAGCTGGCTTCTCATGGAAGGCAGCTTCATCTTTGGAGGAAATCGAGCCGGCAGTGAATCACAGCCTTTCCCTGGTTGAGACAAATCCAAGCCATCCGGTGTCTTCCCCATCCCAAGCCCATCCGGATAATGAAGCGCCCCGCAGTCCACAAGACCGGCAGGCCGTAACGGGGAGTCATGGGCAGTCCGAAACCGGAGCTTCTCCATCAGCTGAACAGTATCGGGAATCAGGGCGGCAGGAAAGCGATCAGCAACCTGTAGAACCAATTGGAACGGATGAAGTTAATCCGGTAAACGAGCAAGATTTAAGTGAAAGTAGTGATTTGGGGGCTCCTGCTGAACAGGTAGCCGGAGTGGATGATGTCAGCGAGCTGGAATCCCCCGATTTCAGTGAAGATACAGAACTAGAGGAAATAAATGAAAGCGCCGAGGACGGATCGCAGGAAGTGAGAGATGCTGTGGGACCGTCAACGAAAGGCTGGCTTGCCATAGTGAACCAGAATGTTGCTTTGCATCAAAGCGTGCGTGACATCATCGACCAATGGGGCAGCCATTACAAGGAATTCCACAGCGCAATCGATGAATCCATTGTCTGGCAATATGCACTGGGCGCTGTGCCCCATTCACCGGCTTCAGACAATCCGGCGGAAGTGAATATTGCCGGCTTGCTGGCTGGATATCTGGAAGCTCAGCTGTTCATTAGCTGGGGGCCAGCACAAACTGTCAGCAGCTATGCCTTGTACTATGTGGACAACGGTCATGTCTTCGAATATAGAATGTTCGAGGACGGTCAAATCCGCCATAACCAAATCTCAGGCTAACCGACACGTACTTATAGAGTTTGAATCCAAAAGCATACCAAGCAGGCATTAACCAACTGGCTAAAGCGAGCCATTATTTTAGTTGGTGGATGCCTGCTTATTCTGTTACACTGGGAGTGGAGTTCCGCGCTTGGGATTGAGGCCTCATATGCGGCAAGAACACGGGAGCCGGAACTTGTTTCTAGAATGGAGGATCAATATTGACTATGTCCATTACGAGCAAAAACCATATAGAGCTGTTAGCGCCTGCCGGCGATTGGGACTGTATGCGGGCAGCGGTAGCCAATGGCGCAGATGCTGTATTTTTCGGAGTCGAAAAATTTAACGCCCGGGCCAGAGCCCACAATTTTCGCATGGATGAGCTGCCGGAAATTATGTCCTTTCTTCATTTATATGGAGTCAAGGGATATTTGACCTTTAACATATTAGTGTTTGAAGACGAACTGGAAGAAGCCAGACAGTTGGTTGAAGCCTGCATCGATGCCGGAGTAGACGCGGTCATTGTGCAGGATTACGGCCTGGTTAAGCTTATTCGTGAGCTATCCCCTGATTTTCCTATCCACGGTTCTACTCAAATGACGATTACTTCGCCGGAAGCTGTCGAGTTCACCAAACCGTTTGGGCTGGAGCTGGTTGTTCTCGGCCGGGAAAATAACCTGAAGCAAATACGAACCATAGGAGAGCAAGCACGGCTGCCGATGGAAGTGTTTGTACATGGAGCACTGTGTGTTTCCTACTCGGGGCAATGCCTCACCTCCGAAATGTGGGGAGGACGCTCCGCCAATCGGGGGGAGTGTGCCCAAGCCTGCCGGCTGCCGTACGATCTTATGGTGGATGGTGTGCAAAAGCCAATGGGGGACGTAGCTTATTTGCTCTCCCCTAAAGATATGGCCGCCCTTGAATTGATCCCCGAATTAATTGAGGCCGGGGTTCGTTCCTTCAAGATCGAAGGCCGCTTAAAATCTCCGGAATACGTGGCCAACGTCGTCTCGAAATACCGTGCGGCTATAGACCGTTACTTTGCCGGAGACAAGTCCAAGCCGACAAGAGAAGAAATGCGGGAGCTGGAACAGAGCTTTTCACGCGGCTTCACTTACGGCTTTCTTAAAGGAACCAATAATAAACAACTGGTCGACGGGACCTTTCCGAAGAGCCGGGGAGTCTATTTGGGCAGGGTCATTCAGAAGCTGAGGGACGGTGTCGTATGCGAGCTGGAAGCTCCCCTGAAAAGAGGAGACGGCATCGTATTCGATGCAGGTGATCCGACAAAGAAAGAAGAGGGCGGTAGGGTATACGATCTGCGGAAAAAAGGGCGCAAGCTGGAGAATGAAGCGCGCGGCGGCAAGATCGAAATTGTACCGGGCCGTCAGGATGTGGATTTGTCCCGGGTCCATGTAGGCGATCGAATTTGGAAAACCAATGACCCTCACCTCGATAAGAGGCTGCGGGCCACATTTGAAACAGACAAGCCCTACCGCCAGTTTCCGCTTCAGGTCAAAGCAGTTGGGGGCGTTGGCCAGCCTCTGAAGACTATTTGGACCGATAAGGCGGGAGGCCATACCGTCACCGTGGAATCTGAGCAGCATCTGGAGGCGGCGAACAAAAGACCGCTTGATGAAGTACTGCTCAAGGAACAATTGGGCCGGCTAGGCGGGACTTTGTTTTACCTGGAGGAACTGCAGCAGCATATAGCCGGTGAGGCGATCCTGCCGATACGCGAGCTGAACCGCATCCGCAGGGAAGCTGTAAAGCTCCTGGAGGCCGAGAGGCAAAAGCCGCCTGTCTATCGCAAGCATGGCAGTTCAACAGTTATATCGAGTCCGTCAGCAGCTGATTCAATGCTGCCCGCGGAAGCTGCTAGAGAGCCGCGGCTGATCGCCTTATGCCGGTCTCTCGAGCAAGTGCATGCGGTACTGGAAACGCATGTGCAAACGATCTATGCCGACTTTGAGTTCATTAAACAGTATCCGGATGCCGTTCGGGCAGTTCGCAGCGCTGGGCGAGCTATAGTGTTGGCCACGCCCCGCATTCATATGCCCGGGGAAAACGGATACTTCAATCATCTCCTGAAGCTGCAGCCAGATGGGGTGTTGGTTCGTAATCCAGCCGCCTTGTATTATTTTATGAAGAAGAGACAAGAGGAGACCGAGGCATACCATCCGGAGCTCATTGGGGATTTTTCCCTGAATATTGCCAACCATAAAGCGGTTGATGTCTTTCTTGAGGCGGGATGTACCCGGGTAACCCCTTCATACGACTTGAACATCCAGCAGATGATCGATTTGTTGAGACAAACGGATACTGCCAAGACTGAACTGGTTATCCATCAGCATCTGCCGATGTTTCATACGGAGCACTGTGTATATTGTACTTTCCTGAGTGAAGGGACTGATTACACGAATTGCGGCAGGCCTTGTGAACAGCATCGGGTTTCACTTCAGGATCGTATTGGCATGTCGCATCCCGTTCGGGTTGATGAAGGCTGCCGAAATACGGTATACAATGCTATAGAACAATCGGGTTCAGAATATATACCACAATTTGTTGAGCTGGGTGTGTCGACCTACCGTTTGGAGTTCCTGGAGGAAAGCGGGGATAAAGTGAAGGAAGTGATCTCCTTATATGATCGGGCGTTGAAGGGCCAGATCAGCGGCACCCAGGTTTGGAAAACATTGAAGGCGACGAATCAGCTCGGAGTAACTCGAGGCCAATTAGTAAAATAATTGCAACAGCAAAAGAACCCCCTGGCACTTCATCTTATCCAGGAGGTTCTTTTCCTTTAGTGTTCAAGGCTGCGATAACCCGAACCGTCTCAAAAATCAAGGGATGGTTAGAGGCAGCATTTTTCCGTATGGAACAGGGGAATTTGTCTGTGCTACACGAGTCTGGGCTTTATTCTATGCGGAAATCGCACTCATCGCGCAAATAATATTCTTTATTTCCACTGCCGTCTGTGTATCGAATGACAACGCAGTCAGGGGTGATTTTTTGAATAATGCCCCCGTCATCCAATAAGGCATAGATATCGTCGGCTGTTTTCGTCCAGACCGATACTTTATGCTGGAGTAGTGCTGCCGTGAATAGTTCCATATCAGTGTTCAGCGATTTAAAACGATACATAATCTGTCACCTCACCTTCTAAAATAGTTCGCCAATCAAGAAGAAAGTTCCTTCCAAACGAATAGAAAATATAAAAAAGTTCGCAAAATGGAAATTAATATATGCAGCTTATTAATCCGTTCACATTTTAGTCACATTTTTTTAAGCCTGCATTTAGGTGAACTTAAGGTTTCTTTATTGTTTTAAAGGTAAAGTTAGGTTCGATTTTGTGAACAATGTGTGAAGCGGAAAAATAGGGCCAGGAGGTTGGTAACGTGCTGGAAGTGAAGAATGTCAGCAAGGTGTTTCAAAACCAAAGAGGGGTGGAGGATATCAGCTTTTCGATTGCCCGCGGGGAAATTGTTGGCTTTCTCGGCCCTAATGGTGCCGGCAAGACGACCACGATGAGAATGATTACCGGCTACCTGAATCCGTCTCAGGGGACGATTGAGGTGGACGGGCTTTCCATGAATGATCAGCCTGCTAAAGCACGTAAAAAAATCGGTTATCTGCCTGAAATTCCGCCGCTTTACCCGGAAATGACGGTGGAGTCTTATTTGAAATTCGTTGCAGATTTGCGGGAAGTCCCGCGTAAAAAGCAGGCAGAGAGACTGGAAGCAGTTATTTATAAGCTGGGGCTATCCGGCAGAGAAAAGCAGATTATTCGCAGCTTGTCCAAGGGATATAAACAGCGGCTAGGACTGGCTCAAGCTATTATTCACGAGCCTGATTTATTGGTGTTGGATGAACCCACTTCCGGACTGGACCCGAATCAAATCATTGAGATCCGTCAGCTGATCCAGGAGCTCGGGGAGAATCATACCGTTTTGCTGAGCACGCATATTCTTCCTGAGGTGAACACGATTTGCAACCGGGTGCTCATTATAAATCAAGGAAGGATTGTGCTGGATGAGAAGCCGGAACGGCTTGCGGAGTCGATGGAACAGACCTTTAAAGTTCACCTGCAAGTCAAAGGAATTAAGGCACAAGTTGTTCAAGAGATTCGCCAGATGGAAGAGGTGGCGGAGGTTGAGCTTCGTGCTGATTCAACCGTGCGGCCGGAAGAGAGCGAAACGGTCAGCTTGCTCATTTCAGCAAAGGAGAAGAAAGATATCAGAGAAGCTCTTTTTTATAAAATGGCGGCCAGCGGTTTCCCGATTCTCGAAATGAAGCGGGATGGAATGACTTTGGAGGACATCTTCGTCAAATTAACGACAGATGAGGAAGCTGCCGAGCTGGGGGAAGCCCCTATCCCCGCTACTGATGCTGCCATAAAAGGGGCTTCTAGCCCGCAGGAACAGGAGGGACAGGACCATGAGTAAGATTGGCGCGATTTGCCGCAAGGAGCTGCAGCTATATTTTTATTCTCCAACCGCTTATGTGGCCTTCGCCTTTTTCTTTGCCGTCAGCGGCTTCATGTTTAGCCTTGATTTTTTATCGTTTCCGGTCGTTGATATTCGGGCTTTTCTTGGCAATATTCTGGTGCTGTATTTATTTACCGTTCCTCTATTGACGATGCGCTTAGTTTCCGACGAGCTGCGGCAGGGGACAGATGAGCTGCTCCTGACATCGCCGGCCTCGATATGGGATATTGTGATCGGCAAATATGCGGCTGCTCTGCTGGTGCAATTTTTATTAGTTGCCGGGTCGCTCATTTATCCACTGATTATGTCTTACTTCGGCGATCTGGATATGCCGGTATTGTGGCTGACTTATGTTAGTTTATTTTTGCTGGGAGCCGCTATGATGGCGGTTGGTCTCTTCGCATCAACGCTAACTGCGCATCAGATGGTAGCGGGGATCATTGGCTTCGCTCTGCTAATGGGGCTTTGGATGATTGATTGGATAGGTGAAAGCTTATTCTATTCCGCTCGCGAGATTATTGGCATGTTCTCTATCGTAGGACGAATGGAGAACATGATGAAGGGCGTGTTTGACGCTGCGGATGTCTTGTTTTATGTTACTTTGTCCGCTGTATTTATTGTCCTTAGCCGACAAACATTGGAAAGTAAACGCTGGAGATAGGAGGCGAAAAACGTGAAGCAATGGATTAGAGGAACAAATGCGGCCGTTTTTTCTATAGCTGTTGTAGGAATATTTATCGTGCTTACCGTTTTTCTCAACTCTGTGAAGGGACTCCAGTGGGATTGGACCGAGAACAAAAGGTTTACGCTGGCTGATCAGACCTTAACCGTGCTGGAGGAATTGCAGCTACCAGTGCATATTGTCTCGTTTATCTCGCAAGATCCTTATATGGATAGACAAGTTGCTGATTTGCTAAAAGAATATGAGAAGCGAAGCAGCTTAATCAGCTTCGAGGAAATCGATCCGGTGCAGCAGCCGTCCATGGCACAGAAGTATCAGGTCACTCAGCTGGGGACGATTATATTCGAGAGCGGAGAGAAGACAAGCTCCCTATCCAGCTACGAACTGTTTGGTTACGGCTCTACGGATACTACATATTCGTTCAGTGGTGAACAGCGGTTTACCCAGGCGATCAAAAATTTAACGTCGGACGACCTTCGGCCGCTTTATTTTCTAACCGGACATGGAGAGTTTACATCTTCGGAGCTGCCCGCTTTTCGGCAAAGCCTGGAGGGAGAGGGATATGAAGTCCGGGACTTAAATCTTTTGCGGGAAGGGGCTCTTCCCGAGGATGCTGAGACGATTCTCGTTCTCTCCCCGCAATCGGATTTAAGTGAAGAGGAAGCCGGGCTGCTGAAGCCTTTCCTCGCGGCGGATGGCAGGCTGCTGATGACTATTGATCTGGTGCCCGACATGGACCAATGGACACAATGGGATGCCCTGCTTGGCGAATATGGCATTGTCAATGAACAAGCATTGGTGGTAGAAGCAAGTCAGACGCTGATCAAGGATCCCCTGGCGATTGTACCGGAGTTTGGGATTCATGACATTGTCAATAAACTGGGTCAGGAGGACCGGGTAGCCATTTTGCCTGCCGCTATGGCTCTTAGCAGTGGGGCGGCCAGCGAGGAAAGCGGGGAAAGCTACGTTACGGCTTTGCTGAAGACCTCGAGTCAGGCCCACGGGAAGAAGGAGCTTGGGGCGATCTGGTCGGGGACGATGACGGAAGAGGATTTGGAGCCGGCAGAAGGCGATCTGACCGGTCCTCTGCACCTGGCCTATGCCGTGGAGGATGAACAAGGCGAGGCTCAGGCCGTTGTGATTGGCAATGGCGTCTTTTTGCAGGATCAGATGCTGGCTCAGCAGGGCAACCGGGATTTTATTTTGAATAGCGTGGGCTGGCTTCACGGGCAGACTAATGAAATGACTATTCGCCCGCGGGAAGAGGCTCTTTTGCAGCAGGTTTATATTACACGTCAGCAGGGCAACTTGATTTTTACTCTGACCGTTATGGTTCTGCCGATTGTTTTTCTGGTAATGGGGGCCATTGTATGGTGGAGAAGGAAGAAAGGGTGAGGATGGATTGAAGAAGTATTGGCCTACTATATTTCTGGTGCTCCTATGTGCGGCTGGTTTTTGGTATGCTTCTTCGCAATCCTGGTTCCAGGAACCGGCTGAGCCGGAACATTCCCCGCTCCTGGTTAATGGAGAGGGAGCTGAGAAGGTCGTCAATCTTATGCTTATCTCTCCGGATGAAACGGTTGAGCTGCAGCTTGGAGAGGCAGGGTGGACCATGCTGCAGCCGGATGAATTTCCGGTGAACCCGTTTATGATCGAGCAATGGCTGACGGCATTCGAATCGATGAGCTATACGGATAAAATAGAAGGGCAGTCGGCAAACATGGCGGAATTTGGACTTGACAGTCCTGCCCATCAGCTTGCTGTACAATGGGATGATGGTGCTGATCATACGTTGTCGGTCGGATCGGCTTCGCCTGTTTCCGCTCATTATTATGTCAGAGTCGATGAAGAAGATACTGTATTTACCCTGCCTGAGAGTACCGTTACCTCATTGACTAAAGGAGCTATTGACCTAATTGAAAAAAATGTATTCAAGCTCTCCTATAATCAAGTTGAAGCCCTGGAGGTGCAGTGGCAGGGACAGCAGTGGCTGCTTGAGAAGCAGGAGACGGAGAAGGCTCCTTATGAGGCATCCTGGAGCTTGGGTGGCGTTACGCTTGAACCCCCCCAAGGCTCCGCCTTACTGGATAGTCTGACAACGATCTATACCGATGAACTGCCCATGCCCTTTGAGGCCTTTGAGGATGGGGCCGCAGCGGCTGAAGCTTCCTCTGATTTAATTATCAAGGTCAGGGAAAACAGAGATGGAGAAGTAGCTGAATATACGTTTACCGGATATCTTCAAGAAGACTCTGTAAGGGTCCATAAAGAGGGAAGCCCATGGATATACAGTGCCGGATCTGCGGAGATCGAGCAATGGTTCCAGCAAGGACTTGCTTTTCTTGAAGGGGAGTAGACATACCATTAATCAGTCAAGTATCGCTTGGAACGGCGGTATTTGGCTGATTTTTTGCGGCACGGTGTTTTGTCAACCCAGATGTTTGCAGGAAAATAAAAGGGGTGCCTACTTGCCTGAAGTCCCTTAATAAGGGGGATGTGCAGCCTCCGGATTATTCCTCTGCAGGGTGATTTGACACGCTTAAAGGGCTGGAATAGACTGAAAGAGTAATAATTATTCGATCCGATTTTGATGAATGGAAGATACAGCAGAAAAGAACGCGGCGAGGCCCGGCGGACAGAGCGGAGGGTATGAATGCTATTAGATGAAATCAAGCAGTGGAAGCATGTTTTTAAATTGGATCCTGACCGAAGCCTGTCCGATGATGCGCTGGAAAGGATTTGTCTATCCGGCACGGATGCGATTATTGTAGGAGGCTCATCCGGGGTCACTTTTGATAATACGGTAGAGCTTTTGGGGCGGATTCGAAGGTATGCACTTCCCTGCGTTCAGGAAATATCGGCCATTGATTCGGTAGTTCCCGGATTCGACGGCTATCTGATCCCCATTGTCTTGAACACCCGCAATGGAGACTGGATTTGCGGGCACCAGCAGCGTGCGCTCAAAGAATACGGAGCTGTTATTGATTGGAGCGCCGTTCTGGCGGAGGGCTACGTTATTTTGAATGAGGAATCCACAGCAGCTCGGGTGACGGAAGCGGAGGCTTCGCTTGATGAGCAAGACTTGATAGCTTATGCCCGCATGGCGGACAAGCTGTTTCGCTTCCCTGTATTTTACGTTGAATACAGCGGCATTTATGGCGATCTGGAGCTTGTTTCCCGGGCTGCTCGAGTCTTGGAGGAATCGCGCTTGTTCTACGGCGGCGGGATTACCAATGCTGCGAAGGCTCGGAAGGCTGCGGCTGTGGCCGATACGATAGTAGTGGGCAATGCGGTATATGATAACTTAGCGGAAGCACTGGACACCGTGAAGGCGGCCAAGGAAGACGATAATAAGCAGGAAGGTTTAACCCTATGATGAATTCTATTCAAGACATTTACAAGGCTATAGAAAAGTTGAACCCTCAGCAGAAAAAGGCTGTGGAAAGTACGGAAGGGCCCTTGCTAATCATGGCGGGAGCGGGAAGCGGCAAGACGCGTGTACTGACTCACCGCATTGCATACTTAATTGCCAGCGGCAAGGCAGCCCCGTGGAGTATATTAGCGATTACATTTACCAACAAGGCGGCCCGCGAAATGCAAGAGCGTGTGGAGAAATTAACGGGTGCGTCCGCAAGGGACATCTGGGTCTCCACGTTCCATTCCATGTGTGTACGGATTTTGCGCAGGGACATTAACCGGATTGGCTATACATCAAACTTTTCCATATTGGATTCGACGGATCAGCTTTCGGTTATTCGCAACTGTCTGAAAGAGCTGAACATTGACTCGAAGAAGTTTGACCCCAAAGGGCTGCAGGCGACGATCAGCAGCGCCAAGAATGAATTGGTCACTCCGGAACAATTCGAGAATAAGATTGGCGATTACTATCAAGGAATTGCGGCTAAAGTGTACACCTTGTATCAAAGGAAATTGAAAAACAACAATTCTCTTGACTTTGACGATCTGATTATGACGACTATTCAGCTCTTTAAAGAAGTGCCTGAAGTATTGGATTTCTATCAAAATAAGTTTCAGTACATCCATGTAGATGAATATCAGGATACGAATAGGGCGCAATATTTACTGTGCCGGATGCTTGCCGACAAGCATCACCGGATTTGTGTAGTCGGTGACAGTGACCAGTCTATTTACCGCTGGCGCGGAGCAGATATTTCCAATATTTTGAACTTTGAGAAGGATTACCCCGAAACGGTGACCATTTTGCTTGAGCAAAATTATCGTTCTACTTCTACTATTCTTAATGCGGCTAACGCGATTATTGCCAACAACGCGGGGAGAAAAGCGAAAAACCTGTGGACGGATCAAGGCGAGGGCTCGCCGATCAAGCTGTACCATGCCGATTCGGAGCATGAGGAAGGGTATTTCATCGCATCGGAAATCAATAAAGGTAAGGGTATGGGACGCTCTTTTTCCGACTATGCTATTTTATATCGGACCAATGCCCAGTCCCGTGTAATCGAGGAAGTTTTCATTAAATCAGATATTCCATATCAGATTATTGGCGGCATTAAATTCTACGATCGAAAAGAAATCAAGGATGTGCTCGCTTACCTGCGGCTCGTTTCCAACCCCGATGATGATATTAGCTTGAGCCGAATAATCAATGTGCCTAAACGAGGCATAGGGGCAACGACGCTGGAAAGATTGGCGGAGAAAGCTGCTGAACGCAATATTTCGATTTTTGCCATGCTTGCGGAAGCTGACGCTTTAGAGATCAACAGCAGGGCCAAAAATGCCCTTCATGATTTCAGAGACATGATCAGCGAGCTTCATCGTATGGTGGAATATTTATCTGTCGAGGAAATAACGGCACATATTTTAGAAAAGACGGGCTACCGGAGGGAGTTGGAAAGCGAAGGGACACTGGAGTCTAGAGCCCGCTTGGAGAATATTGATGAGTTTATGTCGGTTGTACTGGAATTTGAAAAACGCAATGAAGACAAATCGCTAGTTTCGTTCTTGACAGATCTGGCATTAATCGCTGATATTGATACGATGGATCGCGAGGACGACGGGGCTTCCCAGGATGCTGTTGTGCTCATGACCATGCATAGTGCCAAGGGGCTGGAATTCCCGAGCGTCTTCATTATTGGTATGGAGGAAGGCATATTTCCCCACAGCCGGGCCTTGATGGATAATGAAGAATTAGAAGAGGAGAGACGGCTCGCTTATGTGGGCATTACCCGGGCTGAGACTCAGTTATACCTATGCTGTGCCAGAATGCGAACCTTGTTTGGTAGGACTAGCAGCAATGCGCCTTCCCGGTTTTTAAAGGAACTGCCATCTGAATTGCTGGAAGATTGCTCGCCGGCGAGAGGGCAGTTTGGCGAAAGAATTTTTGATAACCGTCCCAAACCGTCCCCATCTGGCTTTACCCGCAAACCGGCCTTCGCTCCAAGAGCAAACACGGAGATGAATTTTGGCAATGGAGATAAGGTTCAGCATGCCAAATGGGGTACAGGCGTAATTGTTGCGGTCAAGGGAGAAGGGGATGATCAGGAGCTGCAGATTGCTTTCCCGGCGCCAGTTGGAGTCAAACGGCTGCTAGCCAAATTTGCACCGATAACTAAAGCCTGAGATGCTGTGGTTGACTGCTGCATATCGCCTGAACCGTGCATGCTGGAAGCCTTGTGCAAGAATGCGAAAACGCAGTCTCGGATGGTGCAGGCTTACTTGCGGTACTGGCTCTCGAGGCGTTTTAGATAATGAAGCTTGGTGAACGATCTTGACAATATTTTAGAGGGACGGGGATCAGGTGTGAGTGAAGCGCAAAAAGAAATGGCGAATTTGATAGAACAAATTAATCGCCACAATTATTTGTATTATACGATGGATACCCCGGAAATTTCGGACAAAGCATACGATCAGCTTTATGATCGCCTTGTTCAATTGGAGCAGGAAACGGGTATCCGATTGCCCAACTCTCCTACTCAACGTGTGGGAGGAGAGATTCTCAAAGGATTTGAGCCTCACAGGCACAAAGCGCGGTTATGGAGCCTGGACAAGGCTCAGAGCAAAGAAAGTCTGGACGCCTGGTATAAGCGCATTTCCAAGCTGGTAGATCAGTACAACAACGCTCATCCTGACGATGCCCTGCCTCCCTTGACATTTGTTGTTGAATTGAAATATGACGGATTGACCTTGAATCTAACTTATGAGCAAGGCGAACTTGTACAAGCGGCTACCCGCGGCAATGGTGTGGTGGGTGAAAGTATTTTGGCCCAGGTGAAGACGATCCGTTCTATTCCTTTGCAAATCCCTTACCGGGAAGGTCTGCTAGAGGTACAGGGGGAAGGGCTTATGTTCCTTTCTGTATTGGAGCAGTACAACCAGACTGCAGCTGAGCCTTTGAAGAATGCACGCAATGCGGCGGCAGGGGCGCTAAGAAATCTTAACCCTGCGGTAACGGCTTCTCGTAAGCTGGACGGTTTTTTCTACAACATCGGCTACTCCGATCGCTTACAGTTTGAGACTCATGAGGAAATGCTGCAATTTTTGCGGGATAATCATTTTAAAGTAAACCCGTATGTATATTTGGCCGAGACGATTGAGCAAGTAGCGGAAGAAATGGAGCGCTTGGCGGAGAAGCGGCTGGAGCTTGACTATTTGGTAGATGGTGCGGTCATCAAAGTTAATGACATGAGAACCAGGGAAGTGCTCGGCTATACAGATAAATTTCCCCGTTGGGCAATAGTTATATACAGTTATTTAACATATGTAGCTTATGTAGTAATGTGTAATTATAGAGCCCGTTTTCACTATATGTATTCTAAGTGAAATTCTAAACAAGTGGATATATAATATTGGATTATCAACTGTGCGTTAGGAAATGAATTTACTTTCGCAAAAAAGGTTTTGAGTTATGTCTTATTGAAATAATAAAGTTACTATTTGTCCAATACTTATACTGAGAACTTACAGCAATTAAGGATATTTAAACAGGTAGTGGGGGGTGTTGGCATGAATGTGAAGAAAAGAATAGAGGAGTTAAGGGAATTAATTGAGTACCATAATAGAAAGTATTTTGATGAGGAACAGCCAGAAATAACTGATTATGAATATGATCGACTTGCTAACGAATTAGAACAATTAGAAAAAGAACATCCTGAATATGTTAGTGTGGATTCCCCTACACAAAAAGTAGGAGGCTCTGTTAAACGTGAATTAAGAAAAGTTGAGCATGATGTACCAGTAATAAGCCTACAAAATGTATTTACAAAAGAAGAGATATACAGTTTTGTAAATAGAGTATGTTCACAGGTTTCCAATCCGAAATTTGTGGTTGAGATGAAAATTGATGGTTTATCCGTAATGTTAAGGTATCACGATGGTAAATTAACGGAAGGAATTACGAGGGGTAATGGTCAAGTAGGGGAGTCAGTTTACGAAAATCTTTTAGAAATAAAGTCAATACCTAAAGAGATTCCCACTAAATTACCTTATTTAGAGGTTCGTGGGGAAGTTTATATGTCTAATGAAACCTTTGAAGAAATAATAAATAAAGATATATTGGGCAAGAAATACAAAACACCAAGGAACTTAGCTGCAGGTACTTTAAGGCAGTTAGATCCGAGCGTGGTAAGAGAACGTAACCTGGATATATTCGTGTTTAACCTAGAAATATCAGAAGGAAAAGACTTCACTTCCCATAGTGAAACATTGGAATGGTTAGATAAACAAGGTTTCACAACAGTTCCTGAGTATAAAATTTGTACAACAGCAGATGAAATATGGGGATATGTATCAGAGATAGGCGAGAAAAGATCAAGTTTATCTTTTGGTATCGATGGGGCTGTTATAAAAGTTGATAATTTGAATGACAGAAGAATATTAGGGACGACAAGTAAAGTACCAAGATGGGCTATTGCCTTTAAATATCCGCCAGAGCAAAAGGAAACGGTTATTAAAGACATTAAAGTACAAATTGGGCGTACAGGTAGGCTAACGCCCTTAGCCCATTTAGAGCCTGTCATACTAGCAGGAACTGAAGTTTCCAAAGCGACTCTACACAATCAAGATTTTATTGATTCTAAGGATATACAAATAGGTGATACCGTTGTTATACAAAAGGCAGGGGATATCATTCCTGAAGTTGTAAGAAGCATTCCTGAGAAGAGACCGAGCAGTGCGGTTAAATACACAATACCTCAAGAGTGTCCGATCTGTAATTCACCGACTGTTAGAGATGACAATGGCGCGGATATTCGTTGTAGTGGAAACGAGTGTTTTGCCCAAATGATTAGAGGAGTCATATATTTTGCTTCTAAAGATGCGATGGATATCGAAGGTTTAGGGCCAAGTACAGTCGAGTCCTTAATGTCGGAAGGGTATATTAGAGATATCGTAGATATTTATCACCTTAAAGAATACCGTGATGAGCTAATTGAGAAGGGAATAATTGGACGAGAAAAGTCGATTGATAACCTTCTGAATGCGATAGATAAATCAAAGGAAAATGATTTGGACCAGCTAATTACAGGGTTTGGAATAAAGAATGTAGGGAAGCAAACGGCAAGGGTGTTGACTTCTAATTTTGCAGATTTAGACGAGATTAGTAACGCTACCTACGACAAATTAATCATGCTACCGGATTTTGGTGAAGTAGTTGCCAACAGTGTATTGAATTTCTTTAGTCAAAACAGTACAAGAGACTTGATTGGCAAACTGAAAAAAGCTGGCGTTAATACTACATCAAGAGTATCGGAAATAAGTAATGATGACAGATTTACTGGGAAAACATTTGTTATTACCGGAACACTTCCGAACCTAAAGAGAGATGAAGCTACTCGATTAATACAAATGCATGGTGGCAAAGTTTCAGGTAGTGTTTCCAAGAAAACGTCATTTGTCCTTGCGGGAGAAGAAGCAGGAAGTAAATTAACAAAGGCAGAGGAATTAGGTATTAAAATAATTGATGAAGAAGAATTCAACAATATGTTAAAGTAAAAAAGGCAACTCCAGAATGGTCAAGAAGGTGTGCTTACTGAATAAGTGGCACACCTCTTATAATTTGCTCTCATAGCGGCTGCCGGAAGGGGTTTATGGAAAACACCGCTTCGCCGTTTCGAAGAATGTATTCAATCCTCCGACTAGCTCCTTGTGACAGACTAACTCTAGTAGGAAATGCCCTGTTGACAGGAATATACGTCATGTGGTTTAATTTTAGGTGAATAAATTAAAAAATATTCACCCAAAGGATTGAGGCTAATGGATATAGAATCCAGGATTTTCGAATGTGGTAAGGATTTGTTCAGTGCAAAAGGATTTAAAAAAACTAACATTAAAGAAATAGCTGAGCATGCAGGTATAGGTGTTGGAACCTTTTACAATTACTATGCTTCAAAAGAACAATTGTTCATTGAAATATATAAGCAGGAGAATAAAAAACTCAAGAATCGGTTGACCGAATCGTTGGATTTGACTCAGGAACCGGTGCACATTATCAGTCAGCTACTTAAGGAGAATCAAGAGGCCATCCATGCTAACCCCATTTTAAAAGAATGGTATAATCAAGATTTTTATAAAGAACTTGAGAGACATTACAGAGATGAAGACAGTCAAAGCATGGATTCCGTTCGGGATTTTTATTTGAGTCTGCTGAGGAAATGGAAGCAACAAGGAATGATCAGGGAGGATGTTGATGAGGAGCTGTTGCCCGTTTTCTTTGATTCATTAGTCTGTATCGACATGCATAAAGATGAAATTGGCATTGAGCATTTTCCGAAAGCGATGCAATATTTAATTGAGTTTATTATAACAGGACTCACCAAACAGCAGCAAAATTGATGTTTTTTTTACAGTAGCGTGAATGAATAAAAATATATTCGTTCATATCCACTTTCATCTAAAGAAGTTATTGAAGTCTGAGAAATACAGGGGAAAATGGGAAAATGATCAAAAGATGAGGAGTCAAGTTGAATGAGAAGGAAGAATGTTAGTGTCTTTATTAGTGTTTTTGTCGCAATGTTAGGTGTCATGATTCTCGCCCCCATCACACCCTCATTGATCCGCGAATTGGGACTGCGAGAAATCCACTCCGGCATCTTGATTTCAAGCGGTTCGATTATGACGGCAGTAATGGCTCCCATATGGGGAAGGATTAGTGACAGGAAGGGAAGGAAACCGGTTATTCTCGTCGGGTTGACCGGCATGGCCCTCAGTACCGTATTTTTGACGCTCACATTCAATAGCGGTCTTCATCACTGGCTCAGTGGCGGATGGCTGCTGTTCTTGATGATCTTGACACGAAGCATGGTTGGCATGTTCATCCCAGCCATTCTGTCTGCGTCCCAAGCACTAATGGGCGATGGATTAGCAGATCAAGAGCAAGGTAGCGGAATGGCAGTCATCAGTGCGGCCAATGGAATGGGCCTGATTCTCGGCCCGGCCATAGCTGGTATCTTTAGTCTAGCAGGTTTGTTATGGCCTTTATATTTTGGCATCGTCATCATAGCTGCCGCTTTGATAATCACTTTGTTCCTCATGCCTGCAAGCAAGCCAAATGTCCAGGAAACGAAACGGAAACTCAAACCGTTTCAACGTGGTTTGAGACTTTATTTATTCGCAGCTTTCGTTACCATGATGGGTCTTTTTACGATACAGGTTATTGGCGGGTTTTATTTGCAGGATCAACTTGGACTTCCGTCTGATCAATTAGCGTGGGTGGTTTCCTTTGGATTGATGCTAACAGGCTTGGCTATGCTAATCACCCAGATCATTCAGAGCAAGTGGCTACAGTGGACACCGGCGACGATGATCTTAATTGGTTCCTTGGTTGTGGTCGTAGGTATGGTGATCTTCCTTCTTGCCAACCAGTTACCAGGTTACTATTTTGCGTTCTTCCTTTTAGGAACGGGTGCGGGTTTTACGATGACCGGTTTTATGGTGGGGGCGTCTGTCTCCGTCACACGTGAGCAGCAAGGCAATGTAGCCGGGCTAGTGACGGCCGTGCAAGGTATTTCGGCGATCGTCGCACCGATTGTAAGCACTTCGCTCTATCATGTAGATCTACGAATCCCCATGGCAGGGATTGCCCTGCTTAGTGCAACGATGGGATTGATCATATTGAGTATATGGCGAAAAAGACAAAAAATTCATCAAAAAAACGGAGGGTTTTCTTTATGAAACGTACAGTGGAAATTGTATTAAGTGTACTTGGAATCATCGCAAGTTTTGTTATGGTCGCAACAGGTGTCGTGTTTATGTACTTAACGAAAAGCGATAAATTTATGAAATACTTGGAATCTGGATGGAGTGCAAGCGAGAATGCATATACGTTGGAACAGTTGAATCAGGCCGGAACAATGTTTATTTTACCCGGATTGATCGGCATGGCCCTCGGCGTAGGTGCGGCATGGTTGCTCAAAGGAAACCATAATTCGTTCATTGCTGGCTGGGGATTGATCATCGTATCCGTAGTGACTTGTTTTTTATCATTATTTGCTGCGATACCTGGGTTGTTCTATATTGCTTCAGGTATTATCGCATTGGCAAGAAAGCCTCAAAAAAAGACATTGAGATGAGCCTGACGAGTAATAGACTTGATTGAACAAGGAAGTGATCAAAAATGTGGAAGGACGAATGGGTTGCCAACTTTGAAACTTATGCAGAAAAGGTAATAAATGAATTTCATCTGCCTGGTGTCGCCATCGGGCTGGCAAGTCATGGGCAGGTTTTTTATGAGAAGGGTTTCGGTTACCGTGATGTTGAACAACAGTTGCAAGTTACAAGCGACACGGTGTTCGCGATCGGATCGATTACGAAGACTTTTACTTGTACGGCAATTCTGCAATTGCAGGAGAGAGGAAAAATTCGTGTGCATGATCCGATTAAAAACTATTTACCTGAATTTCATCTTAGTAAAGGTAGCTTTGCCGATCGTGTGACCATACATCATTTGATGACCCATACCAGCGGGATTCCTAATCTTCAGACGTTCCCAATGGTACTGTATGACAGTTTGACAGAGGACGATTTCAAGTTTGATCCGACGATAAGCGGGGAAAAGCAATCGATTCAACCGCTTCGTACAACTGGAGAATATCTGGATTATCTTTCACAATTGGATTTCGAATTGTTAAGTAATCCTGGTGAACGATGGCATTATAGTAATGATGGATATGGTTTGTTGGGTATCATAATCGAGCGCGTAAGCGGGCAGACATATGAGAAGTATTTGCATGATAACATACTCGAGCCGTCTCGAATGAAGACCACCTCTTTTTTTATGGATCAATATCGTGATAAGAGTGTAACAAAACTTTATATTTTGCGTGAAGAAGAAGGGAAAAACAAAGTTGCTGCCTCTCCCAACTGGTGGGACGCACCAGTAATGCGATCGGCAGGTTTTCTGAAATCCACCGTATCTGACATGCTGAAATTTGCTGAAATCTTCCGAACGGATGGAATATCGGTGGGAGGCGAGCGGATTCTGACAAAGGATAGTATAAAACAGATGGTAAAGGTTCATATTTGGAAAAATCCAATCATCAGACAAGGTTACGGGTACGGTTTGTCGGTCGTTCCAGATTTCCATGGAACAACCTTGCTAGAGCATGCAGGGGGAATCAAGGGCGGAGGAGCACAAATGTTTATATTGCCTGAAAAAGATTTATCCGGAATTATTTTGACTAATATGCTCAGCACAGCTCCAACTTCATTGATGAATGGCGTGTTGAATGGCTTGGACAACAGACCAGTGGAGGCGTCTCATGTTACGTATGAAAATGCACCGGCAGAGGGAGAAGACATGTCCGTTTATATCGGTCACTATCAATCCGAGTCCATGAATTTATCCGTGTCCATTGAATTAAAAGACCATCAGCTTCAGATTCATGTGTTCGACTCTCTAATTCGGTTGAAGCCTATTCAAACGGACACCTTTTTATTGGAAGGCACACTGGATAGCATTCAATTTAATAGAAATATGGAGAATCAGATTATGGCATTGGATTATAAAGGAATCATATTGAAGCTTGCGCAGGGAGGGGCAGCATGACACGGAAAAAAAGTATTGCACGGTTGCTTGAAATCGCCGGTGAGAAGAAAGGGTTGTTGCTGATCGCTAGCCTGCTGTCCTCGATTGGAGCCATCTGTATGCTGGTGCCTTACGCTTCCGTCTATTACATTCTGAAAGAGTTACTTGAAAATGCCGCCTCGCCAGTTTTGGCCGACGGGGCGAAGATGATTCGTTTAGGGGTTATCGCTTTACTCGGTTTTGTAGCAGGCTTATTCATCATGTTCGCGGGGGGAATGTCTTCTCATTTTGCAGCATTCCGTATCCTTTACGGTCTCAGGATCAAGCTTTCCGAGCATATCGGCAGATTGCCGCTTGGCTGGCTGAACCGTAATTCGACAGGAGCAGTCAGAAATACATTGGAACAAAATGTAGAGAAGGTCGAGGTATTCATCGCGCATCAGATGCCCGATTTCGTTCAAGCCATAGTGACTGTGGTCTTGATGATTACCGTGATGTTCACACTGAACGTTTGGCTGGCAATTGCATGTGTTATACCGATCGCCCTTGGTTTTGTGATCCAAATTGCATTGATCAGCGGGTCTAAGACGAGAGAAAACCTGAAGCATTGCTACGATGCATTGGAACGAATGAATGCGTCGGCCATCCAGTATGTGCGGGGAATGCCGGCAGTCAAAGTATTTGGGCAAACCGTACAAACATTCCGCCAGTTTTACCATGACATGATTTGTTATCGTGACTACGGAGTGAAATTAACGAATCAGTTTCAACATGGATCCTTGATTTTTAAAGTGATGCTTAGCTCATTAGTCGCATTTATTCTTCCTGTCGGTATTGTATTGTTGAGCCGCAATCCAAATGATGCCGCCTTCGTATCCGTTCTCCTTTTCTTCTTAGTCATGGCGCCGAGTTTATCCGCTTCATTGTCCAAAATTATTTTTTTGGCTGAAACGATCAGGGATGTTCATGAAAGCGTGGAACGCATGGATCGCATATTGGACGAGTCGTATGTTCCAGAGCCCGAACATCCGAAGCGGCCGGACTCATTCGATGTAACCTTCGATCATGTTCATTTTTCGTACGGAACGGAATCTACACAAGCACTTATAGACATTAGCTTTACCGCCCGACAAGGGGAAGTGACGGCGCTTGTTGGTCCGTCAGGCGCAGGGAAATCAACCATTGCCAATCTGGTCCCTCGTTTCTGGGATGTGAATTCAGGATCGATCCGTATAGGTGAAGTGGACATCCGAAACATCGAAACCCCTAAGTTGATGGATACCGTTGCATTTGTGTTTCAGGAATCTTTTCTGTTTCGCGATACTATATACAACAATATTGCGGTTGGGCGGCCGGATGCAAAGCCCGATGATGTCTACGCTGCGGCGAAGGCAGCACAATGTCATGCGTTCATCGAGAATCTTCCCCTCGAGTATGACACACTGATTGGAGAATCGGGCGTGTATTTGTCAGGCGGGGAGGTACAGCGGATCACCGTGGCCAGGGCGTTGCTAAAGAACGCTCCCATTCTTGTGCTAGATGAAGCCACGGCATTCGCTGATCCCGAAAATGAATTTGAAATGAAATTGGCGTTGAAAGCATTGATGAAAAACAAGACCGTCATCGTCATTGCGCATCGCCTGTCCACCATTCAGGATGCAGATCAAATTCTTGTAATGGAAAACGGGAACATCGTCAAACGAGGAATGCATGAAGAACTCATCGCTACTGGAGGTTTATACAGACGCTTATGGCATTCCTATCGTGACGCATCACAATGGCACTTGGGTAGAGGGAAGGGGGATACTGAACATGATGAGCATGCTACGCAACATTACGGCGGATAATCCGCGTTCTTTGATCAAACCGGTATTTTTCACAACCATTGCCAATCTGGTGGGTCTGATCCCTTTTGTATTGTTAGTTGAAGCCGTGAGACTGATATTTCATCCGTTCATCGATCCCGATACTTCGCTCGACACAATTCAGCTATGGTGGGTATGCGGAGGGTTGGCCGTTTCGATTATACTTTTGTATGTTTTTGAAGTTCCTGCCTACCGTGCTCAATTTCGTGATGCATACAGCGCGGGGGTGGACGGCCGTTCCCGGTTGGCCGAGCATTTGCGCAAGCTGCCCTTGGGGTACCTGGACAAGCGCGAACCGGGCGAAGTAGCCAAAATGATGACGGATGATTTCACGTTGTTGGAACATGGCATCTCCCATGTGGTTCCGCAAATATTCGGGGCAGCGATTATGGCGGTGATCGCTATGACAGGTCTGGCTTTCTTTGATTGGCGTCTGGCACTTTCCCTGTTCGCGGCGCTGCCAGCGGCCATCCTGCTCTTTCTTTTAACCTCGAGCATTCAGCGCAAACTCGGTTCGCAACATATGCGATCCAAAAATGAAGCTGCAAATCGGCTGCAAGAATACTTAAATGGGATCCAAGTGATCAAGGCATATAACTTGACCGGGGAACGTTTTGTCCGACTTGAAAGGTCTTTCAGGGAATTAAAGCGACAAAGTATCCTGCTCGAAGGCTTGTTGGGTCCGATTGTGCTAAGCGCGATTGCCTGTGTTCGTGCGGGTCTTACCATGATGGTTTTCGTTGGTGTTCATTTGCTGCTTGACGGAAATTTGGATGTCATCACATTCGCAGCATTCCTGATCATTGGAACGCGAATTCACGACCCACTCTCGACAGCGCTGGCCGGTTACATGCAATTTCGTTATTTGAATCAGACGGGTGAACGTGTCATGCAGTTTCTGCGGGAGCCTGTTATGCCAGGTAATCAGCAGCCTTCTTCCGATCATGATATCGAATTGAAGAACGTGTCATTTGGATATTCGGATCAACCAATCTTGTCAGAAGTCAGCGTACGCATCCCGGCTGGTTCCTTTACCGCTTTCGTCGGTCCTTCGGGCAGTGGCAAGAGCACCCTTCTTCGGCTTATTGCTCGTTTTTACGACCCGGATAAGGGAACAGTGAGAATGGGGGGCGAAGACCTTCGTGCAATGGACCCGGAAGCGTTGCTGCACAAAGTATCTATGGTGTTTCAGGATGTGTACCTTTTCCAGGATACGATTGCAGGCAATATCCGGCTCGGTCGAATCGACGCAACGTGCGAAGAAATCGAGGAAGCGGCGCGACTTGCATGTTGTCATGAATTTATCCAGAAGTATCCTGACGGATATGACACGATGTTAGGCGAAGGCGGAAGCACGCTGTCTGGCGGTGAAAAACAGCGGATTTCCATTGCTAGGGCGATACTGAAAAATGCGCCGATCATTCTTCTAGATGAAGCAACTGCTTCTCTCGATCCCGAGAACGAAGCGGAGGTTCAGAAAGCGATCGACCGGCTAGTTCGGGGCCGAACCGTCATCGTCGTTGCTCACCGGCTTAAGACGGTACAGCATGCCGACCGGATTGTTGTACTGGATCAAGGGCGGATTGTGGAGCAAGGCCGCCATGACGAGTTGCTTTCAGTGAATGGCGTGTATGCCCGGTTATGGAGACGGCAGGAAACTTCTTGAAGGACGACAGCCGCCGGAACAACGGTATTCTTTGAAGGATTAGATGCGAGTTGTTAGATACAAGAGAGGTAAGAACACTTCATGATTGATGTTAGGATATTGAAGCATTAGCAAATGAAATTAGTATTGGTTTTCTTCTATTGCAGGGTTGAACCGTGTCCTTGATCTGGTCTGAGCTATTCTGTAAGATTCGGAGAGCTCCAGACTATTTATAT
>NZ_HE610964.1:5865-9229 GCF_000285515.1 Paenibacillus senegalensis JC66 | reverse complement strand
ATATAAATAACTGCGAGGCAGGTGAAATGAAAATGAAAATCATAGCAATAACTCTTTTCGCACTGCTAAACTTTATTCTAGTCAGTTCAGCAGAGGCCGACGAAAGCGTACAGAATGAGCAATATGAGGCATCCGTCTTTTTCGAAGTGGATGCGTATATTGCACGTGAAATGAAGCGACAGCGCCTTCCGGGTCTCGCTCTCGGGATTGTAAAGGACGATCGCATCCTTTACCTCAAGGGTTATGGTCATGCAGATTCATCCGGCCGTCCTGTAACGCCTGAGACCCCTTTTGGAATAGGTTCGATCGGCAAGTCGATTACGGCCATGGCTATTCTGCAACTTGTCGAAAGAGGTGAAATCGAGTTAGATGCTCCTATTCAGCGCTATATCCTCAACAAGTTTAACGGTGCAGAGTCCATTACTGTACGTCAACTGCTTAACCAAACAAGTGGGTTCTCCCAAATCTCGACTTTTAGCAATACGCTATCAAGTATCAACGATCCATATTCAGATGCTCTGGAGAAAAACGCTCTATCTTATGCGGAAAAGTTTTTAAAGATAACCAATAAAACCGAACATCCTTACAGGTATTCGAATGCAAATTATGTACTCCTTGGTTATATTGTGCAACAAGTATCTGGTCAGTCCTATGGCGAATATGTGAAGGAACATATTTTCAACCCTCTGTCCATGCATAACAGTTTTGTTACACTCGACGAAGCAACTGTAAACGGCCTAGCTACGCCCTACCGCCGAATATTTGGATATAACCTTGCCTACGATGGCCCCTATGCTTATATCCCGGGGGATGCGCCGGCGGGGTATCTCTATTCCAGTGCGAAGGACATGAGCCATTACTTGATAGCCCATTTGAACGGAGGTCAATATAAAGATAATTCCGTGCTCTCTTCGGAAAGCACGCGACTCATGCAGACCGAACCAGTTCCGGGAACATACGGCATGGGTTGGAGCACAGATTACATTAATGATTTACAAGTTTTCGGTTCGCCAGGTGGTTCATTAGGCTTCCAGGCCCAAACTTTTATCGTTCCAGAACAACAACTGGGTATTATCGTGTTCGCTAACGTGCTTGACGCGATCGATGCCGCTTGGCCCAACAAAACCCACGTCATTACGACTACCCACATCGCCTCTGGTGTCATAAACATACTGAATAAACAACCGATTGGAGGATCAGGTCCAAGCATCTCGCAGAAATACTGGCTCGTAAATGGATTAATATTCATATTAAGCGCATGGTTATTATATACGACCGCTAGAACTGCGAAGCAATGCCTTGGGCTTTGGGGTTCTGGCAAACCTGGCTATGCTGAGATATCTATCAAAGTGATATCAAGAATTTTTCTGCATTTTGCAGGCCTGTTTATTATCCTATTGTTGAGTTTGACCCCACTTGTGCCGATATGGCATATAGCAGCAATCTTTCAGCCTGACGTCATTCTGTGGCTGAAGACAGCAGCTGTATTTCTGGCTCTGAAGGGAAGCATGGAGATCATTCGGTTGGTTTGGTCAATTAGGCAAAGACATTCCATGAAATCTTAAAGAATTTATCATAATCGAGTTATCGGGTAGGCTAAATAGATGCCCTTAGCCCATTTAGAGCCTGTTATACTCGTAGGAACTGAAGTTTCCAAAGCGAATTTACACAATCAAGAGTTTATTGATTCTAAGGATATACAAATAGGTGATACCGTTGTTATCCAAAAGGCAGGGGATATCATTCCTGAAGTTGTAAGAAGTATTCCTGAGAAAATTAGGCATTAAAATAATTGATGAAGAAGAATTCAACAATATGTTAAAGTAAAAAAGTCAGCTCAGAATGGTCAAGATGGTGTGCTTAATGAATAAGTGGCACACCTCTTATATTTAATTTGTGTTTTAATAACTGAGAGCAATATTATTTATTGCAAAGTTCATTTAAGTGGTGTGAAATAATTTGTTCCGTTTTTTCAATTGTGAATATATCGGGTCTTAAAAGAGCATGAACGGATAAGCCTTCAATGATGACGGCAAGCCTTAATTTTTCGATTTCAATATTTATGGTTTTATTTATATAGCCTGCTTTTATTAATATTTCCAGCAGTGCTTCCATTAAAATATATTCTCCTTCAGTTAGTTCATCTTTTTTTGCGTTCAATGCTGCACTAGTAAGTGAGCGGATGGCGAAAACTAACCAAACACCCGTTTCAGTTTGTTTATCCTGACTCACCGGGACTAATTCTAACAACGTTTCACGTACCGCATTAAGAGGGTTTGTTGACCAGGATATATTCTCCGACCTTTCTTTCCCGCGAGCAAGAAAATATTCCATGATAAATAATAGTAGTTCATCTTGGTTTGAGAAATAATGTCTTAGTGCTCCGGTAGACATTCCAGCCTCAGATGCGATTCTGCGGATAGATGCTCTTTCAATGCCTTCCGTTTCGATAATTTTCCAAGCTGTTTCAGCGATAATCTTCCTTTTATGATCATGATCAACGATTTTTGGCACTTAAATCACCTCTTGATTTTATTTAGCACACTGTGTTATCATCATTTTATCACAGTGTGCGAAATAAATAAATATGGAGGATGTTTAGGTGCTTGAAATCATTGAATCATTAATTCCTACCAACATAGATTTCACAACAGCACTTCTCATTATTGTGCTCTGTGCTTTCATTGACATTTTAAGCCCCGGGGTATTGGCCATCACAGCTTATATCCTTCTAATACAAAGAGAAAAATTGGCATCGCGTTTGATGGTTTTTTTAATATCTACACAATTTTGCTATTTTATGATGGGTATCTTGGTTTATCTGGGAGTTGGGCAGATATTTGGTTTTATAGAAAGCGTGACTAACAATCAAATTTCAAGTTGGTTTTATACGATACTTGGAGCCGTCCTTGTACTCATTAGTTTTTATAAGCCTAAAAAAGGAATGGAATCCCGATTTTTGGAATGGTTACCTAAACAAATATCAATAAGTGCAATGATTATACTCGGTATTATTGTATTTGCGATCGAGTTTACCACAGCCTTGCCGTATTTTTACTCGATTTTATTAATGGATAGTTTAGCGTTTAATACCGGCTTGTCCATAAGTATTTTACTTGGCTATAACGTGCTTATGGTCCTTCCTTCAATTTTATTATTGTTCATTTATATTCTATTTAGAGGTTGGATACAGAATAAGCTAGAAAAACTAAAAACAAAATTAGTAAAAGCTCCATTGTCTTCTTTATTAGTGGGAGTGGCAGTTATTGGAGCAGTTTTATTCAATATTGGCATTAGGGGAATTCTATCGTGATATTAGTTATTTGGAAAGGGATGAATGATATGAAAGAGATTGCTGTAACCG
>NZ_HE610964.1:0-3636 GCF_000285515.1 Paenibacillus senegalensis JC66 | reverse complement strand
AATTGCAAGCGGTGTAAGTCTACTTCTATTAATTCAAGGTGTTGGAGGGATTATAAACCGATTAGCAGATGGGGGTCCAAGCTGGTTTCTCGTTAATTACATCGAGGCTTTGCAAGGGTATGAAATATTAGCCAGTGTAGCACTATTAATACTTGGAGCAATTATTGGTGCAGGTTCTCTCAAAATAAAAGGCAAAGATGACTAAGCTATTATCCACTCAAGAACACATAGTTACTGAACCAAGGAAACTGTCATTACAACTTGTTTCAGAAATTAGGGCTGGGACCTATATTGAAATACGTCCACAATTGGTATGTTTAACCTTAAAAAGATGTCTTTTATACCTCTTACCATACGCGAAAGTGGTTGTTTGTAAGTTCCACATTGTCCCGAATGGCTAACCAAGCATTAGACGGTGTTAGAAAGGCTATCAAAGCTAAAATGACAGCTTAGGAAAGGCATAACCAATGCGTTAAAGGTTTATCCTCCTAAAGCGTAAACACGATCTAAATGAGCGTGAAGAATTTCTCTTAAATGCTCGGTTAGGTATTCTGCCTGATCTGAAAGTAGCCCATGAACTCAATAAGTCCGCATTGAACGGCCATAACCAGGGCGTAACGAGGCTACCGAGAATCGCGGTTGGTAATTCGAATCCGGGTTGCCGTAAACTTACCCGAAGAGAAAACACTCGGATCGATGCCCGCAAAGGCGACAAATTTTTTAGGATGATCAATCGGTTGATTTCTCCAATTTCCGATAAAATTGTTGCAACAATTTTATGGACGAAACCGGGAATCGACTGGATTAAATCATACTCTTCGATTTCTCCAGCCAGAGCATCTATGTTCTGTTCCAGCTCAGCAAGATGCTCTTGGTACTGAAAAATGAGGGCCATGAGAACCTTTAAATTAATTAGTGGCTCGAGTACATGGTTTGCTCAAATGGATTTTGTTTTGCCGCATCCAGCAGCCGCTTTACTCGCTCGTTAATCCAGGCCTTGAACGACCTCGTTTCGTTGAAAGCAATTCTTTTGGCTTTAAGCGTTTATTGGTCCGTCTGCAAAATTGAATATGACGTTGGAATCACTTAAGAACCTTAGTGAAATGCCTGAATACATAGCTCAGAAGACACCTTTATAGGCAGGGAAAACCTGATCCAAAACAGCTTGAAATTGCAATTTATTCTGTCACACATCTTCGAAAGAGACACATATTGTCGCGTTAGATAGCGCAGATTAAGCAGTTGCACACTAAAAGGTTGAAACTCTTCTTTGTAGTACAGCTCTCCCAAAAGATAAGCATCAGCAGCATAGGTCTTCACTTTACGAAGATTGGACTTAGCAGAAATCGCAATAACATCGTCTAAATCCAGTGTTTTAGTAGGTGACACGTCTATCATTCTGCTTGTCCTACCTCGAGTCCAAATAATCTAAAGATCGCTGCGCAAAAAACGAATGATGACTTGCGTAAATTCTTTTTCCTTGGATTCAATTTCGATTTCATGTCCCAGCTTTAGCACAAGCCGGTTCGCCAAATAGAGCCCCATACCTGTCGATTTCGATTGTATTCTGCCGCTTGATCCAGTAAAGCCTTTATCGAACACTCTTCCGATATCCTCCGGGCTTATGCCGGTCCCGGTATCCCTTATGACAAGACAAGTTGTATTTGGTGTATGTTGTATGTCAAAGGATACGGTCCCGCCGGCATTTGTATACTTCAGTGAATTTGCGATGATCTGTCCAATAATAAAGGAGAGCCACTTCGGATCGCTGTAAACGAAAACCTCGTCTTCTCGCATAAAAAAGGTGATTTTTCGCTCAATAAACAGTTTTGCGTATTTCTTGACGGTCTCCTTCACAAGGCGGTTCAGAGATACCTCTTGAATGAGATAGTCTTTCGAGAAGGAATCAATCCGGGAATAGTAAAGTGCCTGTTCCACAAATTGGTCAATCTTATCCAGCTCGTTTTCGAACAGATCAGCGATATAGGCGGCGCTCTTGCCGTCGGTATTTTGAATCAGGAGCCTTGTCGCTGTAATGGGGGTTTTCACCTCGTGAATCCAAGCCATGATAAAGTCCTTGTAATCGAGCTTTTCGTCGAACAGCTTTTCAACTTCCTTTGTGTGTTCGAGATACAGCTTTTTAATAAAGCGATAATACAGCTCTTGTTCATGATTATTCGCTTTCGGGAAGATCGCCGCGTTCTCAATCCCTCCATCTTGGCATAATTCCCGCAACGTCTTCAGACTTGGATACATGCGGAAATAATCCGCAACAAGATAAACCGCGGATATGAAAAGACCGCCGATATTTACATAAATAATGTTCGGCGCATAATTGTTCTGGGATACCGCGGCAATCACCAGTGAAATAAAAATCATCAATACGACATAGTAAGAAAGGAAGAGTCGTTTATCGTTCAAATAGTTTAGAAACTGCAGAACAATTGTACCAAGAGGTCGGCGTTCGCGATCCAGCGGACTTGTACGAGGTCACTTTTGATCAATTAATTGGACTGGAGAGGTTCGGCGAGAAGAAGGCAAACAATTTACTTGAGGCTATTGAGAAGAGTAAGCAGAAGGATCTTGGCTCCTTTTTGTTTGCTTTAGGAATCCCTAACACCGGGAAAACAACGACTAGAGAGCTGGCCGAGCATTACCGCAGTCTCGACCGGATCATGCAGGCTTCTGTTGAAGAATTAATGGAGCTTCCTGATATCGGGGGCATTGTTGCTGAAAGCATCGTCACTTTCTTTTCGGACTCGCTTATGCGTAAGAGTATTGAAAAAATGCTTAGTCTTGGTGTCCGCCCTTATGCTGAAGAGGCGGCAGCTCCGGCAAATGAGGATCATCCTTTTTACGGAAAAACGATTGTCATTACCGGCACATTGTCTTCATTCGGCCGCGATGATCTGTCCCGCAAGTTGGAGGCACTCGGGGCAAAAGTAACCGGGAGTGTATCCAAAAAGACAGATTTGGTTATTGCTGGCGAAAGTGCTGGGAGCAAACTGACCAAAGCTAAGGATCTGGGGATTGAAGTATTAGAGGACGAGCAGGAACTGTTGAAACTTCTGGAAGAGTAGACCTGTGTAATTTACAAAATCAAAGGCAGTTTCCGTTCTTTTTGGAATGGTAGCTGCCTTAATTCATCCAGTAAAAATGAAATAAAAAATAATTGTTGATTAGGGTGTTTGAAACTGTCGTAATTAGGTTAAATATAGAAACACTAAAAAAAGCTTGCATATCTTTTCTTATCTGTGGTATATTAGTTCTCGCCGTCTTCGACGGTTTATCCGACACTTTGATGTGAAAGTTATTAATAAAATTTATTGTTGACTTTCAGCTTTCAACGTGGTAAGATATGATCTTGTGACAGCGAAAATGCTTCACAGATATAAGCTCTTTGAAAACTGAACAAATAGATTGGAAATTAAGCCAGTGCAGCGGTCTAATGGACCGTGTGCAAAACGTTGATTTACATGAGCTAATCGCTCTACGGATATAGACCGGACCTGATTCGTCAGGAAAGGTCCTTTTACGGAGAGTTTGATCCTGGCTCAGGACGAACGCTGGCGGCGTGCCTAATACATGCAAGTCGAGCGAATTGGAGGGAGCTTGCTCCCAAAGATTAGCGGCGGA
>NZ_HE610963.1:215238-241614 GCF_000285515.1 Paenibacillus senegalensis JC66 | reverse complement strand
AAAGCTTATTCAAGTACTTTCGGGGGTGCCCCCAACACAGGATGTCCTGCACTGAAAGCAATATATCCGAAAGAGCGATTAGCTCATATCAATCAACGTTTCGCACACGGTCTATTAGACCGCTGCACTGGCTTTATTACTCACTCATTGTTCAGTTTTCAAAGGGCTGTTATTAAGCTTGTCTCCCTTAAGAGCAGATGTTATTGCCCAAAAGCGACTTTCATAATATAGCATGATTCCAGCCGTAAAGTCAATGGTTTATTTTCAATTATTTATTTTCGCATCATTAAGCCTTTATACTTCAATGGAGACACCTGGCATTAACAAATTAATCCTTGATCTTGAAAGTGATGGTCTTCCCTCTGACTCAGAAAGATAACCGGGGGAGTTTGGCATACCGAATAAGGGTAACTGCGGGGCTTGGCAACTCGAAGCACAAAACAAATAAACGGTTTAGAAAGTGAATCCACGCTCAAAAAGATTAAACAAACATCAGCTTAGCTGCTGTTAACAAACCAGCCCCTGGTATTCCGAGAACCGTAACAGCCGCAACGGTCATAACATTGATGGGCAGCCGAAAGCCATATGCAGCCCCAATCCAGTTGATTCCGTACAGCAAAACTGCTGCAAACACAATTTGCAGCGCAACTTGTCCCATCCACTGCAGGGAATGTTTATTTCTGAACAGTACAAAAGCCAACACCGTGCTGGAAAGACCAAATACAATCCACGGAACAACCTTCATTCTAAATAACCTCTCTTTCGAAGTAAATAAAACCCTTCTCCCATTTCAATTGTTTGGCCTTTTTCAACACGAGATCATACTTCTTTTCAGCAGTGACCAATTCATAAATGGCACAGTCGACTTCATCACTGCCGACCGCCCAATCGAGTCTATACTGAGCATTTTCCCATTCGGTATACGCCCGCTGAAGATCACTGAGCACCTCTTCCTTCTCATCACTCCAGACTGTACGCTTTTTTGCCGGCGCCAACTTGCTCCACCACATTTTCATTCTCACCTTGACTCCTCCTTTATACCCGACTGTGGCTGGAATCCAGTTTGTGGCTATGCAGCTCTTGGCAAATTCCCGTGGATTAAGCCGATACCCGGGCAGTAGTGTTCGTCCTTTTGTTTTATTTTATGGTGAGAGGAGGTTTATTTAGAACTCCCTAAACAAAATGAATCCTTGTTTCCTATAACCGAGTAACGAAAAAGGGACCTTCCCAAATGTGCACTCGCCTGTGCTTTAACCAGCAAAAGGCTAAGTTTGCATTCGGGTTAGTCCCTCTATTTCAAGCTGTTGGCCGCAGCTATAAATATATAAAATCACAAGGCCTCTAATCCGGCCCAGGCCATGTATAACTCCGGCTTATCTCGTCAGAGCGGTTCCGCTCTTAGTTTAACTCTCTACGCCCTTCCAATGCTTTAGTCAGGGTCACTTCATCGGCATATTCCAAGTCACCGCCCACAGGCAGTCCATGCGCAATGCGCGTAACCTTTAGACCGAAAGGCTTAACCAGCCTGGACAAGTACATGGCCGTAGCTTCCCCTTCAATGTTGGGATTTGTCGCCAAGATCAGCTCCTGAACCTGCTCATCGCCTAATCTTTTTAACAGCTCTGCCATGTGTATTTCATCAGGACCGATGCCTTCCATTGGAGAAATGGCTCCGTGAAGCACATGGTAATATCCGTTGAACTCCTTGGTTCTTTCCATAGCGACCAAGTCCTTGGGCTCCTGCACCACACAAATGACGGAGGCGTCCCTGCCCTTATCCTGGCAGATGCGGCAAGGATCAATATCGGTAATATTGCAGCAGACGGAGCAATAGCTCAAATTGCGCTTGACACTCACAAGCGCCTTGGCAAAATCAATAGCCTCTTCTTCCTTCATTCGCAGCACATGAAACGCTAGGCGGGCGGCCGTCTTAGGACCTATGCCGGGCAGCTTGGAGAATGAATCAATTAATTTTGCCAAAGGTTCCGGGTAGTACAAGAGAGCAGCTCCTTTTCATATGTTGTCATTAGCCATGCATGCCACACCAATCCGGGAGCCGCACGCGGCAATAAAGTGCATCCGCCTAATGTAAAGCCAGCATTGCATGCACTTGCAGCTTTGGATATTAAAACAATCCTGGGATCTTCATGCCCGCAGTAAATTTACCCATGTCCTGATTAGCCATTTCTTCTGCCTGATTCAAGGCGTCATTAACCGCAGTAAGAACGAGGTCCTGCAGCATTTCCACATCGTCCGGGTCAACAGCTTCCGGCTTGATTTCAATATGAGTGATTTTCTTCTGGCCATTCGCAATTACGGTCACAACCCCGCCTCCAGCAGAGCCTTCTACAGTTTTGTTAGCCAGCTCTTCTTGAGCCTTCAGCATTTGCTCCTGCATTTTTTTCACTTGTTTCATCATTTGATTCATATTGTTCATTTCTCATTACTCCTCGCTTGATTTGATTTTGACCAGGTCCTCGCCAAACTGTTCAATAGCCTCACTAATCCAGGGCTCTTTATTGCTTTGCTGATCCTCGGATTCCCACTGCAGCTCCTCAGTCGGAGGAGCTTCGCCTCCACTTACGGCCTCTTCCCAGTCTTTCTGCATAACACCAATCAGCTGCAGCGGTTCGCCCAGAACCTGCTCCAGCACTCTTTCGATGAGCTGCTTGTTAGCCGGTTTCTCTGTTGTTTCTTTGTGCATTTCACTGCGAAAAGCAAGCAGTAATTGCCCATCGGCAAATGCTACCGGTTCTCCATTCACCAGCCAGGCATGTACGGTAATTTTTTGCTCTTTCACCTGCAGCAAGATTTCACTCCATTGGGCTTTCGCCTTCTTAAACAACGGCGCTTCACGACCAGGCAGGAATCGATCGAGCTTGACCTTCGGTTTATTGAGCGAAGCCGTGCTTCTCCTGCCGCCGAACCCGGCTGCCGTTGATGATGTTGTTGAAGCTGCGCCTGCACCGGAAACCTCGGAGGCTGGTGAGGAGCGCAAACGATCAACGGTCTGTTCCAGTTTCGCTATTCTCTGCTTAAGCGTTTCCAGCAGCGAGTCGTCAATCTGAGCTGATGCAGCCTTACCTTCAGCGGCTTGACCCGCGGATTCATTGGAGCTGCACAGCTTCATAACGGCAATCTCAAACAATATAGCCGGGTGAGAGGAATATTTCATCTCCCCATGGTATCGATTCAGCACCTCAATAATCTGGAACAGTTCATTACGACTAAAGCTCTCCGCCATTGGGCGAAACCGCTCGGGCTGCAAGATTCGATCCGTCACAGCAGCAGAATCCTTAACCATTTGGATAATCAATAAATCCCTAAAATAATGCATGAGACTCTCGACACACTTATCAGGAGACTTGCCCGCGTCCATGAAATCCTCAACGACTTGCATAGCGAGCGGAATATTGCGCTGCAAGATGCATTGAGCCAATTTTTCAAATTGATCATCCGCAATTCCGCCAGTCATAGCCACGGCATGCTCATAAGTGACCGTTCCGCCGGCAAATGAAGAAATTTGCTCCAACAAGCTTAAAGCATCCCTCATTCCTCCTTGGGATAGCCGGGCGATGTATTGCAGAGCCCCTGCTTCCGCCTCTATATGCTCCTCATTGCATATCCGTTCCAAACGGGATACTTGTTCTTCAAGCGACACTCGACGAAAGTCAAACCGTTGGCAGCGGGATATAATCGTAGCTGGGATTTTGTGAGGCTCCGTCGTCGCCAAAATAAACATGACATGAACGGGAGGCTCCTCCAGCGTTTTTAAAAGGGCATTGAACGCCTCTGTAGTCAGCATGTGCACTTCATCTATAATGTAGACCTTGTGGCGAACCTCGGTAGGTGCAAACTTGACCTTGTCACGCAATTCCCGGATTTCATCGACCCCTCGATTGGATGCAGCGTCAATCTCAACCACATCCATTACGGCGCCTTGGGTAATCCGCAGACATGCTTCGCATTCATTACATGGCTCTACAGCAGGACCATGCTCGCAGTTAACAGCTTTGGCCAAAAGCTTGGCTGCGGTTGTTTTCCCTGTCCCTCTCGGCCCGCTGAATAAATAGGCATGGGTAAATCGGCCTTCCTTTAATGAATTCTGAAGGGTTTGAATTATATGCTGCTGCCCAATTACGTCCTGAAATTGCTGCGGCCGCCATTTTCGGTAAAGCGCCATGTGTTGTGTCATAAAACCTCTCCATTAATTCCTTGCCTTCTAAGAGTTGCTTTTTCTATTATACTATACACGCTGCAATCATTGAAACTTTAGAAGGCATAAATTTCGACACACTCTCATATGACCCCTCTCCAGAATTAGGCATTTCCAATAAACAGGTAATATACATTTCATAATCCGCTTAACTTTGGCGGTTAAATTACCGATATGAGAAATAAGCAGAATAGTCCGCCCGCGGATACTATGCATAAGGAATGGCTACCGTAAACGTAGTGCCGTATCCTTTAGATGCCACTCGAATTGAACCTCCGATATCATGAATGATTCGTTGACATACTGATAATCCCAGACCTGTCCCATTTTCTTTAGTAGTGAAGAACGGGTCAAAGATTTTGTCAATAACGAAGTTGGGGATTCCCGGTCCGGTGTCGCGAATCTCTATAATGACCCTCCGACTGTCCTGGTCGAGCTTCTTCGTGATCGAAAGACTGCCACCGTCAACCATAGCTTCGATCCCGTTTTTGCATATGTTTAAGAACACTTGCTTCAACAGTTCCCCGTCCGCAATGACCTGCGGAATCCCTGGCGAGCTTTCATAATATACATTGACGCCATGAAGCAGCGCCTCATTATTTATAATAGGCAGAATTTCCTTCATAACCATTTTGAGATCAACCTTCTGATAAGATACATTTTTGGGCTTGCTCAGCAGCAGAAACTCGCTGACCAGCTCATTAATCCGGTTAATCTCTGTCAGCATAATGTCGGTATAATCCTGCTCTTTAATCATCCCTTTTTCAATGAAGGTGTTTTTCAGCACTTGCATAAAGCCCTTTATGGAAGTAAGCGGATTGCGGATTTCGTGAGCAGTTCCGGCTGCAATTTGGCCAATCATAGCCAACCGGTCACTCCGCTGCACCTGCTCCTCCAGCGATCGCAAGTTGCTGACATCCTTGAATATGACATAAGCCCCAACGGTTGTCCCATTCTCATCCTTTAACAAATTGGAATCCAGCAGCAATTCATAGCGCTCCTGGTTGTTCATCCAGGATATCGCATGATTTCGAACGACCATGCCATTGAGAATGGTGCGCTGCACCAGTTGATGTTGAACGGGCACCGAAGCGAAAATTTCTTCCATTGGCTTATACATGATCTCCGCCCGTTTCAAACCCAGCACCCGGCAAGCCATATCACTAATATCGGTAAGACGGAATTCGGTATCGATTAGAATGACACCCAAATTAATATCCCGCATAAAAGAGCCGGCAAACTGCTGGAGCAGATTCAAGCTTTCCAGAGGCCGGACATCTTCCAGCTGCCAAAGGAAGTATGTACTGCCCGCTTCATTTAATTTTACTATGGAATATGGACTTGTTATCAAGGAGCCGTTCAACGAACGGAACTGTAGCTTAGGAAACAGCTTCTCCTCATAAAGAGTTTCCCGATACCTTTGAAATAAGTCTTCCGCCCTCTCTTTAATACCCAGCTCGCTTACGTTTCGTGTTGTGAATTCATGCGAGGAACCGTCCAGCAATCTAAGTAATGCGGGACTGCAGCAGATGATTTCCCCCGCTTCATCCGTTAACAGGATGCTCTGCGTGTTGCTGGCTTGGATATGACATTTCCAATGTTCCACTGAAAGATGAAATCCGTTTGTGTCAAATGCGGACAACTGCTTCCCCCCTCTACCTATCAAAAAAATGACTGTTCCCACGCGATTAAAGGTCCGGGCTGGGTTATCGCTAGTTTACACGTATTAACATTCGATTCGTTTTTACAAATTCCTTCCAAATACAAAAAAAACACTTCAATTCGAAATAAATTTCGAATTCGAAATGCTTTCCCAGGAAAAACAATATATACCGTGCACCTGTTATTGATCTTGAAATCCAGGCGGAACGAATACTGTTAGCTCGGGTTAGGTTGCCCCTCGGCACATGGAACATCTCGCTTACGGCTGCTTTCTTCCGAACCTGACCGGGTTCACGAGCTTCCATTGCGAAGGACCCGACCGTCAACACCACATATAGACGTCCAGACCCTACATTAACAAGACCTTTAACAGGAATTCAACCCTGCTATAGCGGATTGCAGGTTACAGGGCACCGCTACCTCCCCATCTAGCACGGCATGTCTTAGTATAGACCAATGCGTAATAAATTTCAACCTAGTGTCCAAATCCTTCTACAGCGGAACCGCTTTCCCTGTTCTTAAAATAGACACATTTCCTGTTATGGCTACTTCCGGTAATTCAATATATGCCTGGAACCGTTATGCACTTCTACGCTAACGTTATACCTTGGCATCATATAACTTACCGATTCCTGCGCTTTTTGCTGCAGTTCAGCTGTTTGCTCCGGGGACAGACTGGCAGCTGCCTTCAAGCGAATCCTCATATCGGCCCCTTCGATTCCGACATGAATCCTTTCAACCCCATCCAGCGGAGTTAACGCTTGTTTTACCATTCTGACGTCAGTAGTGTAATTATGAAAGGTAGGACTTGTCGGTAACCCCGGATTGGCGGAGGTTGCCCCAAGATACCCATCTTGCGGGTAGCTTTGCCTAGAGGATGGATTAAATTCCTCGGCTGGGGAAGCACAACCAGCAATCGCGGCAAGTAACAAGGTAAGCATAAGGGCTTGCGCTGCTTTCGTTTGCATAAAAAAATACACCTCCTTGGCTTTAGAATGACCCAAGGAGGTGCTCTTATTCTGTCTAATTAAGGATAAACCGGAAAAACTTAAATTCCGTATTTTTTCTTGAATCTGTCTACACGTCCACCGGCATCCACGAACTTTTGCTTACCTGTAAAGAATGGATGGCAGCTGGAGCAAATCTCTACACGCAGGTTCTCTTTAATCGAACCGGACTCAAAAGAGTTCCCGCACGCACAAGTAACGGTAGTTACGAAATATTTAGGATGAGTTGCTTCTTTCACAATCTTTCACCTCTTTCCGCCCTGATCCCTTAAGCCCGCAGACCAGAGTTATATGCATACTGGACGAATTATATCACGATTATATTGGCATAGCAAGCGGATCTCTTGCAGAATTTACTGGGTGAACTGGTCAATAAGGGCTTGTCACATTCCTGGCAATCCTGCTGCCGGTTTAATCAGGACCAAGCTTCCGCTTCTTGCTGCCGCTTTTGCTGCAGTCCCTTCGGGGTATGAGAATATGAACCAATAGCCACTTCGGGAAGCTCCTGTTGGAAGATCTCAATCATCTGCTTCATTCCAACAATTTCACCTTTGGCATTCGGAATCAGCTGCAAATAGGCTTCAGGATCAATGTTTAAATTACGCAGCTGGATGAGCTTTAGCCCCGTTCTCTTGACAAATTCAAGCATGGCCTCTATCTCTTCCTCACGATCAGTTACACCCGGAAACACCAGATAATTGATGGAAGTCAGCACTCCTTGATCGGAGGCGTACCGAATCGATTTCTCCACATTTTTCAAGGTGTATCCCCGCGGCTTGTAGTAGGCATTATAATGATCGTCTATCGCACTGATCGTACTGACCCGCATCATATCGAGCCCAGCATCCACAATACCTCTAATAAAATCAGTTAGTCCTGCATTGGTGTTGATATTGATATAACCCTGATCCGTGATTTTCCTGACTTCGCGAATGGCCGGGATGATGATGGCAGCTTGAGTTGATGGCTCTCCTTCACAGCCTTGTCCAAAGCTGATGATGCTCTCTGGTGTTTTCAAGTGCTCCAGCATAATCTCCACCACTTCCTCCAGCCGAGGACGGAAGTTCATCCTTGTCTGCGGAGCTACAAATCCGCTATCTTCAGGCTGCTCTGAAATGCAGCCGAAACAGCCTGCATTGCAGGAGTATGACACCGGAACAGCACCTTCCCATCTATCCAGAAAGGTATTGGACGCTGTGAGACATTCATAGCCAAGAGCACAATTGGATAAATGACGGTACAAACGATTATCCGGATATTGGGATAGCTTGGCCTGCACCTTGCTCTCCAGCAGTTGCGGATCACAATTTACCGGATTCCAGCGATAAGGGTCATCACTCATCCGGGCGGCTACATAAAAACCGTCATTTTTCCATACTACCGCCGTATACCCGAATAAGGGCAGCTGGCTGTCCTTGTCCTTTTTTACATAGCCGGGAAGCAGCAGCCGCGTGAAGCCTTGCGGCAGCAAAGCGCCGACCGCTTCGTAGTTTCCGTCTAGAGCCTTCATTCTGCCGCTCTTCTCATCCCAATACACGGGGGTTGTATGCGGCAGACTGACTAGCGTAGCTCCTTCCGGAAGCGGGATTAACTCCTCCTCCAGTATTTCCACAATCATGTCGCCGCTTCTCGCCAACGCCGTGTGACTAGGGTGATCATACACTTGGCCGTCTTGATCAGCGTATACGAGATTCATCGTTTTTCCCCTTGTCTATTAGTAAAATAATTCACCTTTAAGATCCTTTACGCCCAAACACCTCAAGAAGCGGAGTTTTTGACCCTCTTCTGTGGCGGCTGGGTTGTCAGAGTTTCAAGAAATTCTGCATTCGTTTTTGTATCTGCCAGCTTCTTGAGGAACGCCTCTGTAAACTCATGTGATTCCTGCAAGCTTTTCCGCAGGGCCCATATTTTGTCGAGCTCTGACTTCTCCATAAGCAGTTCTTCCCGCCGCGTACCCGAACGACGAATATCGATCGCCGGGAACACTCTTCGTTCTGCAAGCTTGCGGTCAAGATGAAGCTCAAGATTTCCCGTTCCTTTAAATTCCTCATAGATGACATCATCCATTCGCGAGCCGGTCTCAACCAAAGCGGTAGCCAGAATAGTCAGGCTGCCCCCTTCTTCAATGTTGCGAGCGGATCCGAAAAACCGTTTTGGACGATGGAACGCTCCCGGGTCGATCCCTCCGGACAATGTTCTCCCGGACGGCGGAATGACCAGATTGTAGGCTCTCGCCAAACGAGTAATGCTGTCCAACAAAATGACAACATCTTTTTTATGCTCAACCAGGCGCTGCGCTCTCTCCAGCACAAGTTCCGCTACTTTTATATGATTCTCCGGCAGCTCGTCAAAAGTTGAAGCCACAACCTCGCCTTTCACCGACCGCTGCATATCCGTCACTTCTTCCGGACGCTCATCTATCAATAGCACGAACAATTCGATATCGGGATAATTAGTGGAAATACTGTTCGCAATCTCTTTCAGCAATAGGGTCTTGCCTGCTTTGGGAGGGGCAACAATCAAACCGCGTTGTCCTAGCCCTACGGGAGACAATAAATCCATGATTCGTGTCGATAAAATAGAAGGAGAGGTTTCCAGGACAACTTTTTGTTGTGGATATAGTGGAGTCAGCGCGGGGAAATGAAGCCTTTCGGCCGCCGTTTCCGGCTTTTCTCCATTTACCGCTTCGACTTGCAGCAATCCGAAATAGCGCTCGTTCTCTTTAGGGGGCCGGCACTTTCCGGATACCATATCGCCTGATCTCAGATCAAACTTGCGGATTTGAGAGGCCGAGATATAAATATCCTCAGTGCTTGGCAAATAATTAATCGGCCGCAGAAACCCGAAGCCCTCCTGCAAGATTTCAAGCACACCTTCCATAAACATAAGGCCGCCTTTTTCGGCTTGCGCCCTCAAAATGGAAAAAATCAGTTCTTTCTTCTTCATTTGGCCATAATAAGGAATCTGATGAGTCTTAGCCAGTTTGTATAATTCAGTTAGTTTCAGCGCTTCTAATTGCGCTAATTGCATGTCCATGTATTTGACCACCACACTATGAATTTTTAAACACCTTGCTAGAAAGTATATCCATTTTCTTCCTGATGTAATCGCTTATCCATGCTGCTTGTACTTGGTTATAACCAATACTTTCAAGTGTTTATTCTTTTCTCCAGACCTCAGCCCCTAACAAGGACAAATTTTCTACCAGACGATCATACCCGCGATCTATAAACTCAAGTCCATCCACTTCTGTAATCTCGCCTGTAGTAACGGTTAAGCCAGCAACAACAAGCGCGGCGCCGGCCCGCAAATCCGTTGCCGTTACTTTGGCAGCAGTTAGCGGATGTCCGCCTTCAATCACCGCCGAGCGCCCTTCCAGCTTAATACTGGCGCCCATTCTCGAAAGCTCTGGTATGTATTTAAACCGGCTGCTATAAACATAATCGGTCAAAATACTTGTTCCTTTAGCCTGAGTTAACAAACTGGCCATCGGGGATTGAATATCCGTAGCGAACCCCGGATAGATCAGCGCCTTTACGTCTACCGCTTGATATTCAGGCTTCCCAATAACACGAACCGCTTCATCCATCTCCATAACGTCTACGCCCATTTCCGTCAGCTTGGCGGAAACGGCTTCCAAATGCTTGGGAATGACATTATCGACAATAACATCCCCGCGGGTGGCTGCCGCTGCAATCATATAAGTCGCCGCTTGAATTCTATCTGGAATAATAGAATGTCTGCAGCCGTTTAACGACTCTACACCCTCTATCCGAATGGTTTCGGTGCCGACACCCTTGACACGTGCCCCCATTGAGTTTAACAAAGTAGCTACATCTATAATTTCAGGCTCTTTGGCCGCATTTTCTATCGTTGTGATACCTTTAGCCAGCGCTGCAGCCAGCATAATATTAATAGTTGCTCCAACACTGACAACATCCAAGTAAATTCTAGCACCAATTAATCTTTTTGCGCGGATATGAATAGCTCCGCCCTCATTGACAATCTGGGCTCCCAATGCTTCGAAACCTTTAATATGCTGATCGATAGGACGCGGCTCGAAATTACATCCGCCCGGCAAGCCAACGACCGCCTCACCGAATTTGCCTAGCAGTGCTCCCATTAAATAGTATGAAGCTCTCAGCTTTTTAACATTTCCGTTGGGAAGCGGAACAGAACGCAAGCCTTCGGGAGATATGATCATTTGATCTCCATTGCGTTCGACGGTTGCTCCTAATTCCGTTAATAGTTCGGTATAAATCTCTACATCACTAAGCTCTGGCAAATTATCCAGGATGACTTTTGACTCTGCCAATATAGCAGCCGGGATCAGTGCAAGGGCGCTGTTCTTGGCTCCGCTGATCGTCACCGTGCCTTTAAGAGGCCTTCCTCCTGCTACCATTAATTTATTCATGCCTTAGAATGTCCTCCTACCTCGCGAAAATACAGCAACATCAATAAAGGAACGGCTCTGACCGGCTGCTCCTTTATTGATCGCTTGCTGTTATTTCACTTAGGCTTGATTGTCGCTTCCGAACAATTTGATTTTGGATTTGACTACTTCGACCATAGCCTCGCGTGCGGGACTTAAATATTTGCGGGGATCGTAAACCTTGGAGTCGTTATTGAGGACCTGACGGATCGCATCAGTACAAGCAACCTGGTTCTCCGTGTTTACATTGATTTTGCCGACTCCGGCTTCAATTGCCTTGCGAATCATTTCATCAGGCACACCAGAACCTCCGTGCAGAACAATTGGCACAGGAATCGCATTGGCCACTTCCGAAATGATGTCAAAACGAATATTCGGCTCTCCGGCATACATGCCATGTGCTGTTCCTACTGCAATAGCCAGGCAATCGACGCCTGTTTCTTCATAGAAGCGAATCGCTTCCTCAGGCTTAGCCAGACTGGCATCGGCTTCATCAACGCTGATGTCATCCTCTACACCGCCAATAGTACCGAGCTCGCCTTCTACCGAAACACCCATAGCATGAGCGGCTTTTACTACTTCTTTGGTCAAGCGGATATTCTCTTCATACGGATGATGGGAGCCGTCAAACATAACCGAGCTGAATCCGGCTCTGATACACTTCATAGCGACTTCGAAACTGCTGCCGTGGTCCAGATGCAGAGCGATAGGCAATCCGGATTTCTTGGCTGCTGCTTCAGCAATAGCAACAGTAAACTCAATCCCCATATATTTAAGGGCCCCTTCACTTACCCCATAAATAAAAGGAGATTGCAGTTCCTCTGCGGCTTGCATGATCGCTTGCGCGAACTCCAGATTATTCATGTTGAACTGACCTACCGCAAAACGGTTGGCCTTAGCTTTTGGTAAAAATTCATTCATTGAAACCAACGGCATAATACATGTCCTCCTTAGTAGTCGTAACTAAAAAAATTTCGGGCCGCCTTGTCCGACCACAATCATTCTGTGCTATTATAGCACATTCGTTATCGTAATGGTATGGAAGCATTCCTGGCAGTGAACAACAGAGGGCTGCAGCCATTCAGGCATCCTATTATGCTTAGGGCCGCCCGTTGATTAATGCATCAGCCTAAGCTGGGCACGCTCAAAAAAAAAGATCCTGTTCAGGATCCGATAGCGTAATCATTAGAAGTATATACGCCCATTTGGGAATTTACAGCCACCCTAAGCTCGTCAATATCAAATGGCTTGGTGAAATGCATTAACGCTCCGAGGTCAGTCGCTTCCTTGATCATATCCAGTTCCCCGTAAGCGGTCATCATAATGACCTTGATGGAAGAGTCGATTTGTTTGATATGCTTCAGAATGTCAAGTCCGTCCATTCCGGGTATTTTCATATCCAGCAGCACTAAATCCGGAGCTTCCTTCGTCACAATTTCTAGAGCCAGTTTTCCATTCGATGCCTGGAAGGTTTGGTAGCCTTCACTGTTAAAAACTTCAACTAACAAGACACGAATACCGTTCTGATCGTCAACAATTAACAGCTTTTTTTTATCCAAAAAAAGGACCTCCTCGAGAACCGTGTGTCGCTTTTACTTAACATTATTCTACAAGCCCTCGAGGTTTTCCTTCTGAGATAATAAAGAATATTTAGAAATCTTTTCTATATCCTTCCCGAAAATGTTACATTTATGGCTGCGGAGCTGATGAACCGACTCCGCTTTCTTTATATTCCGATGGGTTTTTGGTGTTAAACGCAGCCTTGATAAATTCCCGGAACAACGGCTGGGAACGGTTCGGGCGGGACGTAAATTCCGGGTGGAATTGCACCGCTAAAAACCAGGGATGATCAGGCAGCTCGACAATTTCGACCAGCCTTCCGTCAGGAGATGTACCGGAGACGACAAGCCCAGCCTTTTCGATGATCTCCCGATATTCGTTATTGAACTCGTAACGATGGCGATGCCGCTCGTACACCAGTTCATCTTGATAGCAGGCAAGGGCGAGACTGCCGGGCGCCAATTTACAAGGATATAGGCCCAATCTCATCGTTCCGCCGAGATCCTCGATATCTTTTTGCTCAGGAAGCAAGTCAATAACAGGGTGTAGCGTAACCGGGTTGATTTCCGAGCTGTTTGCCCCTTCCAAACCGGCGACACTGCGCGCATATTCGATTACGGCCACCTGCATGCCGAGGCAAATTCCGAAGAACGGTATTTTTTGCTCGCGCGCATAACGGATCGCAGCTACCTTACCCTCGATTCCGCGATCTCCAAAGCCCCCGGGCACGAGAATTCCCTGCACTCCCGCTAACCGCTGGGCAACATTATCATCCGTCAGCTCTTCCGCATTGACCCAGCGGATTACCACTTCCGTATTGCTGTCGAACCCGGCATGGGACAAAGCCTCGACAATACTTAAATAAGCATCATGCAGAGAAACGTACTTGCCGACAATCGCGATCTCGGTTTTGTACTTCAACTGCTTGACACGCTCAACCATCTGATGCCATTCCGACATATCCGGAGTGTCTCCAGCCAGCTGAAGGTGATTCACTACAATATCATCAAGCCCCTGCTCTCGCAGCATGATCGGAACCTCATACAGCGTATCCGCATCCAGGCACTCAATTACGGCGTTAGAATCTATATCGCAGAACAGGGCGATTTTCCGTTTAAGGTCATCAGACAAAGGATGCTCGGTACGGCAAACAATTACTTGCGGTTGAATACCAATGCTTCTCAGTTCTTTGACACTGTGCTGGGTCGGCTTCGTTTTCACTTCGCCGGCTGCCTTGATATAAGGGATCAAGGTAACATGAATATACATGACGTTCTCTCGTCCGATGTCGCTTTTAATCTGCCGGATCGCCTCCAAGAACGGAAGGCTTTCGATATCCCCGACAGTGCCGCCAATCTCTGTAATCACCACATCGGATTTGGCTTCTCTCCCTGCGCGAAATACCCGATCCTTGATTTCATTGGTAATGTGCGGAATTACCTGCACGGTGCCGCCCAGGTATTCCCCTCTTCGTTCTTTCGTAATGACGGAAGAGTACACCTTGCCCGATGTCACATTGCTGTTTTTAGTCAGGTTAATATCTATAAACCTTTCGTAATGACCAAGATCCAGGTCGGTTTCCGCTCCATCATCGGTTACAAAAACTTCTCCATGCTGATAAGGACTCATCGTGCCTGGGTCAACGTTAATGTAGGGATCAAATTTTTGAATGGTTACTTTGAGGCCCCTGTTCTTTAACAGCCTCCCCAGAGAAGCGGCAGTGATTCCCTTGCCAAGGGAAGAAACGACACCGCCTGTTACAAAAATATACTTGGTCACAATACTTACCTCCTGCGATGATATCCTAACCTGATGCCACAACTGTCTGTTCTGCTAACAAAAAATAAAAAGTGACACCCGAAATCGGGGGCACTTTATGGAATTCACACTATGAAAAACACTTTATTTTTCTAGCCCATGCTATAGTTTACTCCGTCCAATTAAGGCTTGTCAAGTCAACCCGGAGCTAGCGGAATTAGGAAATTCGCTTTCGCTTCCTTAGCGCAAATCATCTTCCTCTTCAATGGGGTCCGAGTCGTCAAATTCCTCTTCTTCATCCTCGTCCAGGTCTTCATCTATTTCTTCAGTATCTTCGCTGTCCTCATCCTCGCCGTAAAATTCTCCGTCCTCATCATCAGCATCGACATCCTCGCGATCCTCATCATAAGAATCGAAATCTTCGTCGTCAGAAATGAAGGCATCTTCCTCTTCCGGAAATACATCTTCTTCCAAATCATCATCGTCATCGTTGATAATTTTAGGTCGTTTGGCGCTACCCATTCCATCATCCGATTTATTGTCAACAGGGTACCATCTTTTAAGTCCCCAGAGATTATTGCCGACACAAGCAAAACGGCCGTCGACATTAATTTCGGTGTATAACTGGGCAATGACATCCATCACTTGGTCTTCTGTAAATCCTTTAATCTGCGCGATCTCTTGCATCAGATCCCGGTAATAATACGGTGAATTCGCTTCTTTCAGCACGAGAAAAGCCAGGTCCACCATAGGCATTTCTTTGGCTTTTTCCGCAGAAATTTTGAGGGTGTATTGGTTACTCATCTCGGACACATCCCTTCTTACTTTTTCGCACAAAACGGTTGCTGCTTCCGATGTCATCATTAAGTAAACCTTATTTTATTCAAAAATGCAACTGTGTACACTTCATCTTTTCCAACAAGAAGGATCCTGAGACACCCCCTAATTTTACCTTCGCAAAAAAAGAAAAGACGGAGACGCTTAGGTCTCCGCTTTCGACTGTATCTCTTTCATGGTTGTTGGCTAATAACCACCTTGTTTCCCAGTACCAAGGGCCAGCCAATCGTCCCTCACTCCATCCTATGTCGTTTCCCTTTGATTGACACGGCTTTATGTGTATTTCTTTTTATGCGGGCGACCATCCGATGCGGGTTCGACCCCCTCTACATACTATGAACCAAATGGTAACCCAAGTTCTTCAAGCGATAGGGAATTTGCGGCAAAGGGGATAGTCATTAATGGAAAAGGATCTCATCCGATCTATACATGATGAGCTGCAAAATGAGGAAGCCTCTCCCCGGTTCATTATCCAGTTCAAGTCTGCAGCCGATTATTCGCAATTCCTGGATCACGTAACGGAGCTCATTCCGAGCTTGGAGAACCTTTCTTATTTGCAGCCATTGCCAGCCATTCACGGATTCACTTGCAAGCTTCGCAATCAAGACAGGCTCAGGGATTTTGCCGGCAAAATTACCGTAGAAGAAGACAAGAAAGTAGCTTTGGTTCATGCCCGGCCCCCTAAACTATCCTCTCACTCCTCCAATAAAATTAGTGTAGGTGATCAATTGATCCCCTGGGGAGTCAGACAAATAAAAGCCCCCGCGGCATGGTCAAGATCCGCCGGTCTGCGGGTTAAAATTGCTGTTATTGACACTGGAATTGATTATCTCCATCCGGACCTGCACCGCAATGTCGCCGGCGGCATTAATGTCGTAGACCGCCGCGCCCTGCCCCGGGACGATAACGGACATGGCACTCATATTGCCGGAACGATTGCCGCTTACTCATCAAAAAAAGGAATTATCGGGGTCGCCCCCCTGGCTTCGTTATATGCTGTGAAAGCTTTCGATCACAACGGTACCGCCTATATTTCGGACATTGTCCACGGGATTGACTGGTGTGTACGCAACCGCATCGATATCATCAACATGAGCTTCGGCATGAAGACGCACAGCAAGGCTCTTGAGGATGCTGTACGCCGCGCTCATGATGCGGGTGTGATTATCGTGGCCTCATCAGGGAATGACGGACGAAGCGGTCGCATCGATTATCCGGCCAGATTCCCGCAAACGATTGCTGTCGGGGCCACCAATAAAAACAAAAAGGTTGCTAAATTTAGCAACCGGGGAAAACGAATCGATATTTACGGTCCTGGCGAGAAGATATACTCCTCTTGGCTCAACGGCAAATATAATGAGTTAAGCGGCACATCCATGGCCACTTCCCATGTTTCCGGTGTCATTGCCCTTTTGTTCGCACAACGCGGGAGAATGTCCGCCCGCCTGGTCAAAGATTTTTTAAAGGCCAGCGCCTCACCCATTACTACGATCCGCAAGACTACTTTAAGCACAGGAGAAGTTCATGCTTTGCAAACCTTAAAAGCGGGCCGTTCTTAAACAGCCCGGAAGCTCCGGTGACGAATCACCGGCTGTTTCGTCTTTGCCGTCTACATGGCTCCGCCTTGCTGCTTCCGATTAATCTGAAAAGACAGCCGGTAAGCTCCGGCATGCTCTCCTGCAAAAAACAGGTCGTAGCTCCACGCAACCTGTCCTATTCCGTCGTTTAAATCCACCTGAAGGTCTTTCGTGCTCATCTCAAGCAGGAGCCGTCCCTGTGGAGTTTCATAAAAGCCGGAAGTCGTCTTGCCGGGAATAAATAGTTGTTCAGAAGCGACTTCGCCATGACGGATGATTTTCAGCTGATGCTTATGAATTTTGACCGTCGTGTTCGTTTGTCCTAAGTCTTTTTCGGGGTAGCGCAAATAAATGTGCTCCCCTTTTACATATAAATCAGCCTTCACTTGCTGGTGAGTTTTCTCTGACTCCACATAACTAACAATGCTAACTTCTACTTCAGCCGGAGAAGAAATGGAGGCCACCTCCAGTGGTTATCCCTTGCAGAGATCTTCGACGAATTTAGGCAGCACAAAAGCGGCCTTATGCAGCTTTGGCGTATAGTACTTGGTTTCAATTTCCGGGATTGTATTTTCGTCGACCTCTAACGGGTCATAGACTTTACTGCCCATCGTGAAAGTCCACAATCCGCTTGGATAGGTCGGGATATTCGCGCCATACACTCTGACGATCGGGAAGATTTCCTTCACATCTCGATTCACGCTCTGGATCAGATCTGCTTTAAACCAAGGGTTGTCCGTTTGGGCAACAAAAATTCCATCCTCATGCAGCGACTCGTAAATCGCCTGATAGAAGCCTCTGCTGAATAATTCAACAGCCGGACCAACCGGCTCGGTCGAATCGACCATAATAATATCATATTCGTTTTTGTGCTCGTGAATATGCATATACCCGTCATTCACCTGAACCTCTACTCTCGGGTTATCCAGTTCACCAGCGATTTCAGGCAAGAATTTTTTAGAGTATTCGATCACTTTGCCGTCGATGTCGACCAGCACTGCTTTTTCCACTTTCGGGTGCTTCATGATTTCGCGGATGACTCCGCCATCGCCGCCGCCTACTACCAGCACTTTCCGGGGATTGGGATGCGTGAACAATGCCGGATGGGCCACCATTTCATGGTAAACAAATTCATCCTTCACCGTAGTCATGACCATGCCGTCGAGGACAAGCATTCTTCCGAATTCTTCTGTATCGATAATAGCCAGATCTTGAAACTCAGTTTTTTCTCTAACTAAAGTTTCCTTTATTTTAGCTGTAATACCAAAGGCTTCTGTTTGTTTTTCCGTATACCATAATTCCATGGTTATCCCTTCTTTCCTCAAACTTGGCTCGGGGAACTTCTGTATCCCGGCTGACTTTAGGTGCAGCCATCGAATCCCTACCCAATAAGTTAATCCATTACTCGGCCCATTAAACCGATATCGAAATAAATGGCGACCACCGTCTGCATCCTTTTTTCGACACGGAATGCTTACGTAACAATAGTATTATAGTGAATTGCACGGAAAATGCAATGCTTGATTACAACACTTCCGTCCGTGGTAAAAATATCCGTTCTCCCATTGAATAGATCATCCCAACCTTTTCCATACTAGTTAACAACAGCTGGTTTAAGAGAAGGGGGCGAGATTTGTGAATTCACTGGAGCATTCCGAGACACCTGTATGGCTGCGCAGGCTTCGCAAGCTATTTTCTTTCCTATTCTCTTCTCTTGTCATTATGGCGGCAGCCGCCGTCTTGCTGCTGCTCTATCTGCGTTCACAGGCCTTGCCTGCCACTACGGTATTACAGACCTCGGAAATCTACGATATCCATGGAGAATTAATTGACTCCTTTCACGGGGGGCAAAACCGGCAGATGGTTTCGCTCGACGAGATCTCTCCATATTTAATACAGGCGGTATTAGCTATAGAGGATGAAAGATTTTATCAGCATTTCGGGATAGATCCACGCGGGGTTGCTCGTTCCGCCCTGGTAAATCTGAAGTCGATGTCCAAGCAGCAGGGCTCAAGCACGATTACTATGCAGCTGGCCAGAAATTTGTTCCTTAATCATGACAGAACCTGGTCCAGAAAAATAAAAGAATCCATCTATGCCCTGCAGCTCGAGCTGCAGCTGAGCAAGGATCAGATTCTGGAGCAATACTTGAACCAAATATATTATGGTCATTCCACCTACGGGATTCAAGCGGCATCCCAGCTGTTCTTTGGCAAGGATGCCAGTGAGCTGACCCTGGCGGAAAGCGCTCTGCTGGCCGGCGTCCCTAAGGGGCCGCGATATTACTCTCCGTTCTGGGACATGGATAATTCCCTGCAGCGGCAAAAGCTAGTCTTAAATGCGATGGTCAGACAAAATTTAATTACGCAGGAAGAAGCCGACCAGGCCGCCAAGGAGACGCTCGTTTTTCAGGAGGCCAACCGCGATTCCGATTCCGAAGCCCCTTATTTCCAGGACTATGTGCGCCGATTTGTCAGCCAGGAGCTGGGACTTAGTGAGCCTTCGTTTGAAACGGGGGGCATTCGTATTTACACCACCTTGGATTTAAGGGCACAGAAGATTGCTGAGGAAGCGATGGCTAAGCATCTGGACGCAGAAAGCGAGCTGCAGGGGGCTCTCGTAGCTATCGACCCGCGGAACGGTCATATCAAGGCTATGGTCGGCGGAAAAAATTATGAAGACAACCAGTTTAATCGGGTGTTTACGACCACCAGGCAGCCGGGCTCGTCATTTAAGCCATTTGTCTATCTGACCGCATTGGAAAAAGGCTTTACTGTCTTAAACAAGTACAAAAGCGAACCGACTGCCTTTGTTTATGATGATGGCAAAAAAACCTACGAACCGGGAAATTTCAATAATCATTATGAAAATGACTGGATCGATATGCGCATGGCAATCGCCAAATCCGATAACATTTATGCGGTCTCAGCTCTCATGGATGTTGGAGCGGATAATGTTATTGACACCGCCCGGAGACTGGGCATTACCAGCCCGCTGAGCCCTATGCCGTCGATGGCGCTAGGCACATATCCGGTGAGCCCTTTTGAAATGGCTACAGCCTACGGCACCTTGGCCAATAACGGAGTAAAGGTAGAGCCTATCGCTGTCCTGAAGGTAGTAAATTCCAAAGGGAAGGTGCTTTATGAGGCTGAACCTAAAGAGGAAAGAGTGGTGGAAGCCGCCCATGCCTATGTGCTGACTCATATGATGCAAAGCGTCTTTGAACAAGGAGGAACCGCCCATCGGGTATCTTCAACAATCAAACGGCCGGTAGCCGGTAAAACCGGGTCGACCAATACAGACGCCTGGATGGTTGGGTATACCCCGGAACTGGCGGCCGCTGTCTGGATCGGTTATGATCGCGGACAATCGATTTCCAATGCTGATTCATACAAATCAGCACCTATTTTTGCGGAATTTATAGAGAAGACACTGGATCCGGTTCCGCCGAAGATTTTTCCTATCCCCGAGGGAGTAACCAGCGTTTATGTAGATCCGGCAGCGGACGGTTCCACCGCTATGGATTGCCAGGCATCGCGGCTCGAGGTATTCGTGAAAGGGACCGAGCCGGTTCATTATTGCAAAGGACCTCCAGAGTTGGAAGAAGAGCCTCCTGCAGAGAAGAGCGAAAGCTCCTGGTGGGAGCTGTTCAAGCGCTGGTGGAATGAATAACTCTAAGCTTTTCACAAACGCTCCATCTGTACCCGCTCACAAGCCGAAATAACGCAAAGAAGCAGACGGGTTCCTGTCTGCTTCTTTGCTGTCCTAGTATATTCATGTAAATATACTTTTCATAGTATACAATGATTGTCAGACCTTCTCAACGGGTGACACATAATCGACATAATTAGAAAGCGATCAAAATTACGCCAGCGCCTCTTTCAGCTCATCCGGTGAACGATGCCACCATTCCTCGTTATGTTCGATTAACACATTTTTCAGCAGCTGCTTTTCCTTCGCCCCTAAATCCTCAAGCATTATTTTTCTTTTCATTGCCCGATCCATTCGGTTAACATGGTCGGCAAGAATTTTCCAGCCCCTGCGTGCTTCCGTATCAATGAGCATTTCACATGCGGCAGCTCCCGCGTAATAGGCCCCTTCCTCGCTGTGCCCAACCGCAATCCACACAATCCAGCATTGCCGCCCGTTAGGGACATCGGCTTTATCCTGCGAGAACTTAATTCTTTTCTCCACCCTGCTCTTCGCATGCAAAGTGCCGTTATCCAGGTACGCTTCATCTCCATCGATAATAATGCCGGATACATTGCTAAGGTCAATCGAGCCGGCCCCGAATCCTTTATGATTGACGCGGGTGCTTACTATATTTAACGCATTAAGTTTCTTGCTGCTGTCATTCTCAGCCATACTCAATCACTCCACTTTTCAACGTTTTGTTCAACGGCAGGGGCGCAGATAGCGCTAAGCAACGGCTTTCTTAACCGTCAGCCGTTTTTAACGACGCTGTTTTCTATATTTTAGCTAATATTCCCCCAATTGCAAACATATACATGCTGTAGATGCTTGTCAACGGGGGGAATACGATGAAATTGTCGATCAACCATTCACTCAAATTATGGCTGTTTATAGTTCTGGCAAGCTGTAGCTTGACTGCCGGAATACTCTATTTCACCGGCAAGGAAGACCCCTTGCCTACAGCTTCTTATTCTGCACCGATCGTTAATGATCCTGTGCCCCAGCGCTGGGTCGACCCTACCGCTCCGGCGCCTATGAGCAAAAGAATAGTCGAGTATCATATTTCGGTTGCCCTGCAGACGGATACCAATCAATTATCCGGAAGCCAAACGCTGACCTGGGAAAACCCGGGTGCCAAACCGGTCAGTGAGCTGTATTTCCATTTGTATCCTAATGCCTTCGAATCCAAGAAGACAACCTTCTTCCAGGAATCAGGCGGGAAGCTGCGCCAGGATGAGCATACGCAGGAAAGCTTCGGGAGCATGGAGCTGCTGTCAGTGAAGACGGTCGACGGACTTGATTTAACTGACCGGATTCAGTACGTTCAACCCGATGATGGCAATATTCATGACCGCACACTAATAAGAATTGTCCTGCCTGGAGCGGTCCAGCCCGGACAAACCGTCACTCTCAGCATGGATTACACAGTCCAGCTGCCCCGGGTGTTTGCCCGTATGGGTTATGCGGATGAATTCTACATGGCGGGACAATGGTTTCCCAAAATCGCTGTTTATGAGCCGGCTGGGAGAAGAGGCCGGGCAGAAGAAGGCTGGAATCTCCATCAATATCACGGCAATTCTGAATTCTACGCGGATTTCGGCATATATGATGTGAAGATAAAAGTCCCTTCCAACTATACAGTTGCGGCGACCGGCTTCCCGACGAAGAATGCTGTTGAGCAAAACGGAACGAAAACGTACCGCTTCTATGCTGATGATGTTCACGACTTTGCCTGGGCTGCTTCCCCTAATTTTGTTTATCATGAAGAACCTTTCTCTACGGAGCAGATTCCGGGCGTCAAAATCAAGCTTTATCTTGATCCCAAGCATGAGCACTTGAAACAGCGGTATATGCAAGCGGCTAAAAAGTCGTTAGCCCGATACAGCGAATGGTATGGCAGCTACCCTTATTCCACCTTATCGATCGTAGTGCCTCCCGGTGATGCCAACGGGGCCGGAGGGATGGAATACCCGACGCTGATTACAGCTTGGGGGGCCGTTAACGATTGCGCCGATCTTTCACTTGAACGGGTCATCGTTCATGAAATCGGTCATCAGTTCTTTTATGGAATGGTAGCCAGCAATGAGTTTGAGGAAGCCTGGTTGGATGAAGGGTTTACCTCCTATGCGGAAGACAAGATTATGGAGAAGGAATTTGGGATTAAACCTAATATCCCGGTGGAAGCCAGCTACATAACCTCGCCTGCCCCATTGACCAGGAACGCATGGGATTACAGCAGCCATAGCGAATACGCCGAAAATGTATATACCCGCGGCAAGCTGGTTCTCATGGCGGTAGAAAAGGAAATTGGCGAGCAGCAGATGAACCGGGTGATGAGGACCTACTTCCAGCGCTGGAAATTCCGCCATCCGGCCACGGAAAACTTCCGGGAGGTTTTGGAGGAGGTTACGAAGAAAGACTGGCAGCCATTTTTCGACCAGTTCGTCGGCGGGAAAGAAATGATTGACTATAGTGTGGAAAATATCGTTCTTGAGGAGATAGAAGGACCTGAGGGAAAACCGCAGTACGAGCACGAAGTCAAGGTCGTTCAGAAGGGTGCCCGTCACCATACGGTACCCATCCGCTTCTACTTTGAAGATGGCACCGTCCTTGATAAAACATGGGATAGCCAAGGCAGCCAGATCGTATTCAAGCTGGTTCACGACTCGCAGCTTTCCCGTGTCGTCATCGACCCTGAACATACCTTGGTACTGGAAAACAAGCACATTAATAATTATATGAATGCCACCGTAGATTCCAGATGGAGCATTCGCTTGAATGTCGGTTTGGTCAAATTACTAGAGATCCTGTTCAACTTGGTCTCCTAGAAAGGGGTGAGCCTGTATGCTGAAGTATATCAAACAAGGATGGAATGCCGCTGTGCAGCAGCCATTTGTTGTAGTTACCTTATTTCTTTACCGGTTCGCCTGGGGATTTCTTCTCTATGAAATCGTCAAGAGCGTTGTCATTCCACTACAGTACCGTTATCCGGGAGAAGCTGCTCCGGAAAGAGTCAAGCTGTTCCTCGCCGAAGCGCAATTTCAGCTGTTTAAAACAGATCTTGTCCACCCGTATTTATGGCTGCTGCTCGGCCTGCTGCTGGTTAAAATGCTGCTTACCCCGCTTTTTAATTCAGCCGTGTGCTACTCGCTGGAGCATACCCGGCTGAATTACGGCTACCGTTTCTTTAAAGGCATGAAAGAACTAGCCAAGCCGTTTTACCTGATCTACCTGGTTCAGCTAATTGCCGTGCTGACTCCGCTGTATTGGCTGCTGCCTGCCATCGCCCGCTCAGTGGAGCAAGCTCAAAGCTATCAGGAGCTGCTTCTCCACGGCTTGCCTTGGGTCGCAGGCTGGATCATGTACAGCTCGCTGATCAAAATCCTGCTGCTCTACATCCAGCTCGCTTTTACATGCAGCATTCCGTGGACCCGCGCCCTCACCTGCTTGCTGCGATCCTTCCTGCTTGCAGTGGGCACCGCGCTTTCGCTTTGGGGCATTGGCCTCCTTGTCGGAGCCGCTGTCCTAACCACGGTTTTCCTGTGGGCCGGTTTTTGGGCTCTGGTAATTTACCAGCTATTCCGCTTTGTGGAAAGCTTCCTTTCCGTTTGGCGCATAACCGCCCAGCACCAGCTGCTGACAGACAGAGCAGCATAACCTGTACTTGTGCATAATCCGCACCCCTAACGTTTCTCCGCCCTGTTTCGGGGCGGGGTTTTTGCTATCTTCAGCTGTGATTAGCAGCCGCCATACTAATGATTAATGATTACCTCAACGGGGTAAAAGGGAGAAACCAGGAAAGGAGGTATTATATGCATTTGAAAAAAGAAATCGAGAACATTCAAAGCTTTGCTCCGAACCCCAAGGAGCTGATCCTCACCATTTACCTGGACACCCGCCCCGACAGCAGCCAAAAATCAGCATGGCAAATCCGATTGAAGAACGGGTTGAAAAAGCTGATGGAATACGCCGAGGCAGAGGGCAATTCGGACCGAATTTCACAATTACGCAAACTGCAACAAGAAGTGCTGAAAGAAATGGAAGGCCAAAGACACTCCGTTAAGAACGGATGGATTGTCATTGCTTCTCCCTCGAAGCAAGCATGGTTTAATCAGCAGGTCCAGGTCCCCGTTCCCAATGCGTTTTACTGGGAGCAGGAGCCCCATTTGGACGAGCTGACCCAAACAATCCAGACCTACCCCGCTGCAGGCGCAGTTCTTCTGGGCAAAGAAAAGGTTACCGTACTGGATACTTTTCTCGGACTGGTGCAGCAGGAGTGGAACTTTGAGTGGAATCCCGATCTGGAGGACTGGGGTGAGATGAAAGGCTTGGCCCATTCAAATCGGGTAGCTTCGGGCTCCAACCATATCGACAATTTTGAGAAGCGGTACGAGCATAACCAGCAGCGCTGGCTAAATCGGCTGAGCTCCGTACTCTCCCGCCTTTCCAAGCGCTACCAATGGAAGGAATTGATTATGAGCGGGGAGAAAAATCTGACTAGAGAAACAGCCAAAGCAATCAAAACGCCCGTTCCCCGTGTTCTATCCAAAAACTACAACGGTAAACCCGCCCAGAAACTATTACAGGAAGTATACACAGCAATACAGTCTTAAGATCTAAATCTGCCATTCTCCGATAAAGACAGGACAAGCAATCAAGCACAACTTGGACTATTCCCCATCAGGCTTAATGGTTACCCGCATGACAGCATTCTTCCAGGGACAGACTACAAAATAATGAAAATGTTGACAACAGAAAGGATGAAATGTAATGCGTGACAAAAGCTTAATCAACAAGGTAGCGGTCGTATCTGGCGGAGGTTCCGGAATCGGCCGCGCTTCAGCCCTGCTGCTGGCCAAGCATGGCGCCAAAGTCTGCTTTCTGGACAGGTCGCCGGATGAGGCGGAAAAAGTGATAGCTGAAATTAAGGAGCAGGGCGGCGAAGCGATGGTCGCGGAAACGGATGTATCTAATGAGGAGATGGTGCGCAAAGGCATTCAAGCGGCAGCCGATGCCTGGGGAAGGGTCGATATTGTATTTGCCAATGCAGGGATCAACGGCACATGGGCGCCCATTGAAGAACTCTCCGTAGAGGATTGGGAAACGACGATGGACATTAATCTTAAGGGCACATTTATGACAGTGAAATATGCCGTTCTGCATTTGAAGAAAAATGGCGGGAGCGTCATCATCACCAGCTCCATTAACGGCAACCGGACCTTCTCCAATTTCGGCTCTAGCGCCTATAGTACAAGCAAAGCCGGACAAGTTGCGTTCATGAAAATGGCGGCGCTGGAATTAGCCCAGTTCAAAATACGTGTCAATGCGATTAGTCCTGGCGCCATCGAGACCAATATCGATGAAAACACTAACATTACCGATTCAGTGGACAAAATTGAAATTCCCATGAAATTCCCTAAGGGCAGTCAGCCTCTTGCCCAAGGCTCCGGATCACCTGAGCAGGTTGCTGATCTGGTTCTGTTCCTCGCTTCCGATGCTTCCTCGCATATTACGGGAACGAACATCTATATTGACGGCGTAGAATCTTTGCTGCGATAAAAGCTCATGGAATTGCAAATTGCCGAAAGGAAAAAATCAGGTCGGAGTGTAAACTTCGGCCTGATTTTATTTAGT
>NZ_HE610963.1:191026-214316 GCF_000285515.1 Paenibacillus senegalensis JC66 | reverse complement strand
TAGTAGTAACTTTTTGCTCCATATCTCACTTCCTAATGAATTTAAAAAACAATTTCATCGCTTCGCTCCAGGGCCCGAGCTCCAGCAGCTGCCGGGTTATTATCTCTAACTACTGGATCGTAAACTTCTAAATCCCCGGAGCGGAAGAAAATACTGGCCTCGCTTCGGACTTACCCGCTTGCATATTGCCTGCGCCACCATTTATACCCTGTAAGGGTAACCGCCAAAAATCCTCCATAGACAAGTAAAGAAATCCACGCATTGCGCGGGTCCGTGACCAGACCGTCTCCTACCAGCACGAACAGCAGCATAGAAGGAATTTTGCCTAGTGAGGAAGCGATAGCATAGGAAGCGAAAGACACCTTTCCCAAGGCAGAATAAACATTAACAATAAGAGATGGGATAATCGGGATTAATCGGGCAAACAAAATAAAGAGGAACGCATTTTTCTCAAACATAACCGTCATCTTGGAGAGCCCTTTTGTCTGATACAACAGACGAATACCCCAATCCTGGTAGCCGTAGCGCACAAACAGGAACATCAGCAGGGAGGCTGCCGTTGAGCCTACCCAAGTGATGCCGCCCCCCAGCAATGGTCCATAAGCAGCCCCGATCACTCCCCCGATGATTGGATAAGGAATCACCGGGAACAACGCCATCAGAGTGGCAATCATGATAACCACGACTGTCGGAGCAGGAGACTGTACCCAGCCAATAATGCTTTCGTGACGCCAATAGATGAAAGCGGCAACTCCTGCGTAAAAGAGACCCATTGCTAGTTTTTTTCTCATTTATACCCCTTTGTTCAACATTTTGCATCGCTCGTTTTCTTGACGGTTCAGAATTTTCCCTCATTGTACACTTTCGGAAGAAAGATCACAAAAATAGCCGCATGATTATTTTTTAGAATATATATCTATCTTTTGGTTTTCATAGTATAATAGGTAAATGATGGATATTTTATCATTTCAAAGGAGGTTGTACCTATGATTAAAGGTAGTAAACTATCATTACTCACCATTGTTGCAGCCCTCATTTGTTTAATGCTTACAACAGGAGCCTCAGCTAACGGAATATATCCGAATGGAGCGAAGACCCCTCCTCCCCCCGACTGGGATAGCGGCAATGTGCTTTTCATCGCTGAGGGTGACGTTTCCAGCACCTCTTTCCATGCTTCCGCAGTTTATCTGGATTCCGGCGGAACCAGCATTTCCAATCTGGGTAATGGGTCGATCAGCCTTTCCGGCTACACTTATGCTACGCAAAGAGTGGACACCCTCGGGGTGAGAGTCACCTTGCAAATGTGGACAGGCTCCGAGTGGGTGGATATTTTTCAAGGTGCAAGCACAACGGCCAGCAATTCCGCCAACGTGCACTATAACACAACCCGCTCTGTAACCGGCGGCCATTATTACCGTTCTAACGGTTATCACTGGCTGACACAGGGGACATTTTTTTGAGAGCGGCAATACGACAGGCTCTTCCTATTACATCAACTAAATCTGCTCCGAACAGAGGTAAAGCTGAAGCATATCCATAGAAATTGTTAAGTTTTTATAGACGATAATAAGAGCCGGACTGCCTAGATCATATTCCACGGCGGCCCGGCTCTTTCTCAGTTTGCTATCTTAAAATACCACGAGGCACAGCGGCATCGACTGACGATTAGCCCCTGCTGCCTTAAACTTGTTTCGGCTCTTGTTCATAGGACCTGTCCTCGGGATGCTGGAACCGCCTTGCCAAATAGAGCACAGGAGTGGCACTGATCGATACGATTACTTTAAACAAATAGGTTGTGAGTACAATTTGCAGCCAAACATCCAAAGGATACAACCCATAGAAAGCAATCGTACAGAAGACAAGCGTGTCCACCATCTGACTAATCCCAGTGCTGCCGTTCATACGGATCCAGAGCTGGTTTCGTTCAGGAAAACGTCTTTTTAAGTAAGCAAATAGATGGACATCTAAAAGCTGGCTAACGCCATAAGCGCATAAACTGCCGAGCGCCAGCTGTGGCAGCAGGCCGAAAATCAGCTCTAGGGATTCCTGTGCAAGGTCTCCAGGCTGCGGCTTAAACACAAGCGCCATCTGCATCATAATTGTTGAGGTAATCAATGTAAAAAAACCGAACCAGACTGCTTTTCTCGCTTCTCGGGGTCCGTGCTTTTCATTGATCAAGTCTGTAGCCATATAAATAGTGGCATAGATGGTATTCCCCAGTGTCGTGACAAGCATAGCCACTTCGATCGTTTTCACTACTTGAATATTGGCGATTACAGTAGCGAAGGCCACCCAGGCATACAGCCCCGTTCTGCCAAACAACCGGTAGCAGAATAGAAACAAAATAAAATTGACGGCTACAAATAGCACGCCCCAAGCTAAATTGAACATTTACATCGTACTCCACTCTTTTAACATTATGACCTCGTATGAAGTATACACTAAAACTTGCTTCTCTAACATATATCCGCGGCAACCAGCGAATAACCAAGCTCAGCTGACAGAAAAACACAAACAAGCCTCCTTAATCCCCAGCTTGACTGGGAGCAGGAGACTCGTTGCAGCTAGCTTTATACATGAAATTCGCAGCCATCCATCTGCTGGAAAAAGGTTTTCTAACGTGAATAAGTGGAGATAGCAAGGATCGGCAAAAGATCGTGCAAATGACGAATTACGTGTGCCGGCTTGGGCACATGCTTTTCCCATTCCATAAAGCCTTCGAACCAAACCGGCTGTAGCCCGGCTTGCCGTGCTCCATGGACATCGTTTACCGGATGGTCCCCTACATACCAGCTCGTCTGGGCATCCGCTCCTAATCTATGAAGAGCAAGCTCGAAAATGCGCTGGTCGGGTTTCTTAAGGTTAACTTCATCTGAAATGACGATTACTTCAAAGTATTCTCTAAGCCGGGCGGTATCAAGTTTGCGATATTGCGTATGAACCGATCCGTTGGTAATCAGGCCTAGCACGTACCCTTGGTCTTTTATGGAATCCAGCACCTCTTTAGCGGCATCCATCAGCACCGTGCATTTGAAAAATTCGGAGAACCAGTACTTAAGCAGATCTTCTACCGAAACAGCGGGATCTTTCAATACATATTTACCTTTTATCTCTTCAAAAAGCTCACGCTTATTGCGGTATCCATTGCGGTCGGCTATCCGGATAAAATCCAGCATCTCTTCTCTTGCTTCCGCCCCGCATTCAAAAAATTGGTCCAAGAGTCTCTCTGAAAAAACATGAAAGGCTTCTTTGCGGTTAATCAATGTATTATCTAAATCGAACAGGACTGCTTTGCGGCTCATCGGTAATGTCCTTTCTCCGGGCAATATCAGCTGTTCACCGTTAAGCTTATTACATGGCTGACAGCCAATAACGGCAGCCGAACCCGGGGGCTGAGTAATTCGATTATATATCAGCTGCACAAAGCTGTCATTCCCATAATGGCTTCAGGATTCTGCCGCGTCACGTTCGTGTCTTAACAGGTATAGGGATGGAGGCCTGCTTGGCCAAACGGGTACGATAGTACCATAAGATCACCACGTGCAGTACGGCCAGGAAGAGATAAATACTGCTGAACATAGCTGTGGATGAGTCATGATGGAACAGCCCCCAGTTTACTTCGCTTTCAGCTAGCCGGCTGTATACACCCGTTGTCATTCCCATAGCAACAAAATTCGTCATCGAGAATAGCCCCATGCCAACCCCCACCTGTTCCTTGGGCAACGTCGTAGATACCATATTGGCCACAGCTACCTGCATAAAAGTCTGCCCGACATTGCCGAACATTAAAATAAGAGGAATAAGCCCGATTACGATCACACCAACCGAAGCCGACAGAAGCATAAAGCATAATATTAACAGTCCGGCTGCCACCGTATACAGAACAACGTTTCCCTTGCGATCCGCCAGTCTGCCTCCCTGCCTTCCTAACAAAGCAGATGCGGTGGCAGCGGGGATTAAGGCATATCCTACCCATTGCGATTCAAGCCCGTAGACGTCGGCAAGCATCACCGGAGACAAATAGAACAGACCATTGGCTATACTGGCAACCAGCAGGGTCATCACTAGCCCTGAGCGATATCCGTTGTTCTTAAACAGCCCCGGGCGAATAAACGGTTCTTCAGCATGCCTAATCCAAAAATAAAATACGAGTAAAGCCAATACACCAAGCAGAATGAACAGCCCCGCACTGTAAGTTATCCCCAAGAGCACAAGAGTTATTGCGGAGAATAAAATCAAACCGCCCTTCCAGTCAAAGCTGCTTGGCGAGCTGCTTGTGGGTACGCTCAAATATCGGCGAAAAAAAGGCAGCAGGATCAACAACAGCATTGGCGGCACAAACAACCAACGCCAATGCGCGAAGCTGAGTATAAGCGCAGAGACGACCGGCCCTAGCACACTGCCCAGCGCCAGCCCAATTGCCGTCATGCTCATAGCCGACCCTCTTCGTTCGGGTGCAAAGAAGCGAACTGGAATAATCATCGCCATGGCGGGTACTACGGAAGCCCCGGCCGCCTGCATCAATCGTCCTGCAAGGGCTATGGCGAACGAAGAAGAAAATAAACCGGTCAGGGAACCAAGCACAAAAATAATCAGACCAAAGGTTAAAATATTTTTCAACTGATAACGGTCTGCCAGCTTCCCATAGGTTACGGTTCCGAATGCATAAATCAGGATATACCCCGAGGTCATCCAGCTAACCTGGGAAAGGGATAGACTCAAATCCGCGCTGATTTCTGGAATTACAATAGTGAACATCTGCACACTCATCGAAGACAAGGCCACGGTTATTAACATGAAGCGCATTAACTTCAAACCTATAGTCTCCTGTACTGCGGTATCCGGTTTCATGTCACCTCTCTCCCTTCGTCTCCTTCAAAGCGTGCGCAGACATGCGTTTAATCTTGTTCAGCAAATCGCTGTGTTCCTTGTCTGTTAGCTCTCCGGTCAGGAGATCGTTCCAAGAAATCAGCTTGCCCTTGATAAAATCCCGCATCTGTCTGCCGCGTGCCGTCAGTGTAACGACATAAGCCCGGGCGTCCAATGGATCACGGTTTCTCTCCACGTAACCGAGCTTTTCCAGCCGTTTAATAGCTCTTGCGGTCGCTGCCTTGTCAATATATAAATTAGCTGACAGCCGTTCCTGGGAGACTCCGTCTTTTTCGTACAAATTAACAAGAAATATATATTCAGAAGATTGAATATCATAATCCCGCAGTTCTCTGTTCAAATAAATTTGAAATTGGCGGTGCAGCACTGAAATCCAACGCGCAATACTTTCTCTTTGCCCTGACATAATCAAGCCTCCCTAGAATTAGTTGATATATCAACAATATAGATAAAACGTTGATTTGTCAACTATTTTTCGAGCGGTTAGACTCGGAGCAGAGCCATTACTTAGAAGGGCCTGCTCCTTCCAGGAAGACCTCCACTGACTTCATGTACAATTCAATAGCCGATGGCTCATTTATATAGCGCCGGGCGATCTCGCCAACACCCATCATCCAGGCTTCCAGAACCAGGCCGAGCAGGTGCGCATCATCTGTCCTAATCTCGCCAGTGCGCATGCCTTCTTCCAGCAGCTTGCGGTTAAAAGCTATGCGCTTGGCCATATAGCGTTCGGATTCCGCTTTGACTTCGTTCTTGTCCGATTCCTGCGCCATAAATTCATCGCATGCTTTACTTAACGGATGGTTCAAATCATGCTCGACGTACAAACGGGCCAGGCCTACCAATTTGTCACGCACGCTCTTGAATGCATCTTCCCTCTCTTCCCAGCGGGTCAGCCATTCCTGATCCCACTCATCCAGCAAATACAGAAACAATCCTTCCTTGCTTTTAAAATGATAGTAAATGTTGCCCTTGCTGCTTCCCGTTTCCGCTACGATGTCCTCTATTGACGTGGCCGTATATCCTTTAAGCGCAAAAAGCTCTCTTGCCGCTTCCGCTACCTTACGTTTTGTCTGTTCACCTTGTCTTCTTCTATTGCTCATCATTCATTCCTCCTTATTGCTGCAGTCATGGCCAAGCCGCCTACCGGATCGAAGCGGCGGTATCCGTACACAACACCAAACAGCACAAGCCCTTCCGCCAAGGGAACCGAAAGCCACACGCCGGTAACGCCCATGACCAACGGGAGAGTCAAGAGAAAGGCAAGCATGAAGATCATCTCCCGTGCCGCAGTCATTCCGACTGCCATTTTCGCATAACCGGCCGTCTGAAAAAACGTCATCATCACAAAATTAACGCCCATGAACAAATATGCGAACACAAATAGCCGCAGCCCATAAATAGCATGGTTAGTAACCTCGGCAGGGAAGTCTCCGAACATCTGCACGACTTGGCTTGCGCCCAATTGAACAATGGTGAAAAGCAATCCGCCAGCAATAAGCGCCGTCCTTACTGCAATGCGCATGGTAAGGCGAATGTTGGCAAAACTCTGGGATCCGTAGTAATAACTGATAAGCGGTTGAACAGCCGCCCCGAGCCCCAGAAATGTCATCAAAATGAGACTATGAGTATAATTTATCACGGCAAAGGCCGCCACTCCATCTGTCCCCTCAAGCCTTTCCAATATAATGTTGTGAGATACGGTAAAAACAGAGATTCCCACTTCTGCAAGGAAGCTTGGAAAGCCAATCACATCATACTGAACGTTCGGTTTGTATTATAGCAGAAGCTCAGTTCTTTAGACAAGGAAATGGATAAGCAAGGCGGGCGGCTTTTGCTGGCAGAAGCCGCCCTGCTTGGCCTTAACGGGATAAGTCTTTAAAAGTCACGGAGATTTCAACTAAATCCTGTATGCTTCCATCATTCGCACTTCGGGTATATACCATTAAAGTCCCAGTCGGTTCAGAAGGTGCTTGATCATAATACAAGGGTGCGTCAAAGAAGCCAAATGCAGGCCCGCCTTCAGAAGCTGTAACAAACCTTTCCGCACCCACTACCCGGCCCGAAGCATCACGAAGCTGATAGAGGACGGTCGCCTCAAAAGCCCTTGCCCTTCCTTTAACCCTGTCTCCGGGGGCAATAGCCGATCCCGGTAACGGCTCGGTAACCAGAATATTCGTGGAAGACGGCAGCGGCACAGCCAAACGGAAACCAGGATAAACCACATCAAGTGATAATCCGGGCCGTTCCTTATTGGCATTCAACAATTCGTCCAGAGAGATTCCAAATTTGCGGGAAATCCGATACAGCGAATCTCCTTGTTCTACTTCATAGACAAATGCAGGAACGTACAGCAGCCTCCCCGCCTGGAGAACATCCGGCTGCTCTAATTGGTTCAGCGCCGCCATCATATCAACGCCAGCAGAGAAGCGCTTGGCAATCCGGTACAACGTATCCCCGGGATTTACCTCGTATAAAACAGCGCTTTGTTCTGACATCCCTGGCAATCGGACAAGCAGTACCTCGCCGGGATAAATCAGACTGGGTTCCGTAATCGGTGGATACAGTGCATTCGACTCGATTAGCTCGGGCAGCGAAGCTCCCAGTTCATTAGCAATCGTATATAGAGAATCTCCAGGGCGAACGGTGTACACCACATGAGTCCCTGGCACAATGGGCATAGCCATGCACTCCTTCTCTTTTAGGGATATTACCCCATCCTATGCACTAAAGCCCATATGTGAACATTATATGCCTTAAGGAAAACCCGTTTTTTTCAATCTATGGGCCTATTCCCTCATTTTACATACTTTGGTATTCTACAACTAGCGAATCAAGTGCTTTAAACCATTAAAACATGGAAGGAGATTTATTTTAAATTGAAAATTTCCTCGAAACCGGCCCTTAGACACAAGCTTTTCTCATGCCTATTCGTTATCGTTTCATCCCTATTTGTCCTATCGTATGCCCATGCAGCTCAAGAAGATAAAATTGAAGTTTATGTGGATACAAACCATGTGGAGTTCGCCATCGATCCTTATCTTTATGAAGGCACCACTCTTGTTCAGCTTCGCCCATTGTTCGAATCGCTCGGAATTGAGCTGGAGTGGAATGGGGAGACCATGACGGTAACCGGCAAGAAAGGCAAGGACCAGTTCAGCCTGACCATAGGACAAAGCATCGCTACAGTCAACGGCCAAACTGTGGCTTTGGCTCTGCCGGCCCGACTCACTGACGGTCATACGCTCGTACCGCTCCGCTTCGTAAGTGAAGCGGCGGGCGCCGAAGTCGGATGGCACGGAGATTCCAAGACGATTCAGGTATACAGCAAGGAATACATTCAAATTTTAGGCATTACGAAGGAGGAAGCCGAAAAAGCAGTCTCTGCCGGCCCGCCTCTCATTTCAGAATCCCGGACAGGGCTGCAGGGCTTTTACGCCCGGGCATTCGCTGATCTCCTGGGCACTAGAGGCTGCGGTGGCGTATGCTGGGATTATTATTACTTTATCGACGATCATCAGTTCACCAAGGGACTGCCAGAAGGCCCGCTGGAAAGGATAGACTGCTCCCGAGAGGAGTGCTTTCCTTATGAGGTTAAAGGCAGTCAGCTGATTCTCGATGGCGCTGCTACCCATTCTATAGAAATCGCCGAGGATGGGATCCTGATTGACGGGAATTTTTATAATCGGCACGAGCCATTACTCCGCCCGAAGCTCGATGGCACCTATGTAGCATCCGGTTATGTCAGCCTGCCTAGCGGAGGCGGGTTCGCTTCTTCCAGCACGTTAATTTTCAGTCCAGACGGAACATTCTATGACGATCGGTTCATTGGAGTCATAACAGATGGGTCGGATTATGGAGACGGCACAGGCGTATCCTCTACTCATCTTAGTGATTCCGAAGCCGCCGGAAGGTATACGGTAATCAATCACTCCATCCTATTGGAATATGCGGACGGAACTACCGAAAGCTTGCTGTTCTTCCGCCCTGATCTGAATGATCAAATGTACAAAATCGGGGGCAGCGATTATCTCCTCACCGAACCGGTTGAACCGAATGAAGAATACGCACAGCGTAAAGAACAGGAAACAGTCATTACTGAGCCGCTGCAGGATAAATTGCTTACAGAAGGAATCGCTGATAAAAAAGTGATTAAACAGCATAACCCAGGCGTGTCTGAGCAAATGGGGGTTACCGAAATTGAATTAGTAAGTTATCAGTGGGCCGAGCTGGACATTCATCCCGAGCACCGGGATACTTTCTCAGGATTCGGGGATGGGCCGGTTGCAGCGCTTACTGTGAAGTACAACCTTATTAACAAAGCGACGGAAGGGCTTGATCTTTCCACACTGAAGAGCACGGTCTGGGTATCTGACGGCTATGTATTGGAGACAGCTTCCCTGTCCCCGAACGGTACCGGTATTCTTGAAAAAGACGGAAGCGAAGAAAGGCTGGCCGTGTTCCTCTTCCCCGCCAATATTCTGAAGGAATACGACCGTTTTGAACTCGTATTCAGTGATCTGAAAACCGAGCATGGATACGAAGCTTTTCACGAAAATGAACTGGATTTCTGGTTAACAGCTCCCTATTAATCCTTCTTTCCCTCCTGCAGCAAAGCCGTTTAGACGGAACGCAGGAGGGATTTTTCTATTTATGCTGAACAAGAAGCCCGTGGAGAACGGGGCTGGGGTGTGGACAGATGGGATCTGTTTGCAAGTTGTTGAATGGTTGTTGGCAGGCTGTCTGCAAATCGGTCCACATTGATAACGTATCCGTTAGCTTAATCCCTCATAGGAAAAATTCGTAAAGACGGAGCTGCTCGGTTTAATTGTTGCCGCGGCGTTTTAGTGCACTAATTGACAATAATCGTTGAGAAAATCAAAATTAAAAACGATTAATCCCTCGCATTAAATTCAAAATTGCTTCAAAGCGTATTTTATCAGCACAATCTTCGCAACAAAAAACCTTAACCTTTCTTTCCTTAGCTTGTTTATATTTTAGTGAACCTTCGTATACCCTGAATGTTTTTTTACAGGTATAACAAAGTACATCATAGTAAAACATTGGTAACCCCCTTAGTGACACATCACTTCTTAGTTGATATGTCGAAGATTGTAACCAGTTCCCTCGTATATTCCTTAACATCTAAATGAGGATTTCTCATTAATTCCATGGTGAACCCGTCAATGGCATTTCTTATTGTTAACGCCATCACCCTTGCTGATGATTTGGTAAATTTCCGAAAAAGCCCTTCTTGCACCCCTTGTTTGCAAGCTGATGACAGAAAGGCCCAAAAAAGCCGTAACAGGTCGCTAACCACCAACCTGTCACAGCTCTTAAACCCGCGTCCCACGCAGCCTCTCGACTCTTACTCTTCTCCCTGCGCAACCGGATTTTCCGGATACGAAATCCAATCGCTCCAGCTTCCGGCATACAGCTTCACCTTGTCAAATCCTGATTCCATCAAAGCAAGCACATTCGGGCAGGCCGTTACTCCCGAGCCGCAATAAACTATAATCTCCGAATCTTTAGCGAGCTTGGCAAACCGTTCACTCAGCTCGCTTCCGCTTTTCCAACGATTCTGCTCGTCTAAGGATTCCTTCCAAAAATAGTTGAGCGCCCCGGGAATATGTCCGGCTACCGGATCAATGGGTTCTGCTTCCCCGAGATAACGGGTGTGCTCCCTAGAATCAATCAGCACCGTTTCCGGATCATCCAGCTTCTCCCTTACATCGTGCATGCTAGCCAGCAGATGACTCTGCACCCGGGGGACAAAAGTTTTGGCGGATGGTTTTGCACTTTCCCGGGAGACTGGAAATCCATTTTCTTGCCAGCGGGTATATCCTTCATCCATCAAGTACACCCGATTATGTCCGAGAAAACGGAGCAGCCACCAAAACCGGGAAGCCATAGCGCCTCCCTGGTCATCATAAGCAAACACACGCGTGGAATCATCAATTCCTGATTCTCCTAATAGAATCGATAAGCGGCCTAAATCGGGCAGCGGGTGGCGCCCGCCATGCTCCTGAACAGGCCCGGACAAGTCTTTCTCCAGATCCATATATATGGCTCCCGGGATGTGGCCTTGGAGATATGCCTCCTTTCCGGCATCCGGGTTCCCCAGAACAAAACGGCAATCCACAACGATAACATCCGGCTTCTCCAGTTGACGATAAACCTCTTGTAATGAGATAAGATGGGACGGCATAGACATCGTTTCACATCCTTTTCTTAATCATACCCACACATTAGTTTTAGGATTACTTAAAACCTTCCCTATCGACATCCCCTTTTCCTGCTTCTTAAACCTCCTGAAATTTCTGGCGTTCACATGAAAATCCGGATAATTCTAAATATTACCTTATAAGGATTTTTGTACTAAAACTAAATCTGAGGTTATAATAGAATCAATAAAGAACGGAGTGAGCGCTTAATGTCACAACCATCCTCATATAATTATTCATTTTTCCTAAGACCTATGTCAGAGCGGCATGCCAAGCAAATCTGTGAATGGAAGTACCCCCCTCCCTATGATCTGTACAATTGGGAACACTGGGAGGCTATGCTCGCCAAGCAGTATGAATTCGCCGATGAAGCCGTGCGCAAAGAACAATATTGTGCAGTAGTAGATCAAGAGAACACCCTTTGCGGTTTCGCTCAATTTTTCCCTTTGGTTGGGGTAACCCGTCTAGGATTGGGAATGCATCCTGACTATGCAGGGAAAGGAAACGGGGTGCCATTTGTCCGGGCCATTGTAGCTGAAGCTCTGCGCCGTACGCCTGCCCATGTAATTGATCTGGAGGTACTGGTATGGAATGACCGGGCCCGGATCGTCTATGAGCGGTGCGGCTTTCAAATTACCGATCAATATATAAGAGGGACTCCTACCGGAGAGGATGAGTTCTACTGCATGGTGTATATGCCGGAGAAGGCGGCAAAGTTTTGTAAAATCTGATACTATAGAAGATAAGCCTTTTTTAAAAGAAGACTTGCGAAATCCTTATATCGATTGCCAGATCTTGAGTCAGTCAAAGCAATGTTGCCAGCTGGTTAATGACGTGCTCAAGACTTTTCCTATTTGACGGAGGGTAACCATCATGATGAAGGGGAAACTTACAAAAAGCCGGATGAACCAATTAATCGATGAGCTGCAGCACCGATTCGATCCGGAATCCTTGGATCAAGGTTGGGCTCTTTACCATAGAGGATTGGTGATCAAAGGAACCATCCAGCAAAAAAGCCTGCTGCGTGCACTTGTCGATGAGCATCCCTCTCATCATGTGCTTATAGATATAGATGCTTTCTCCAAAAGTGAATGCGACTGCGGACAGGCTCAGCCTTGCGGGCACATGGCCGCGGTTATTTTGGCTGCCTATGCGCTTCACGGCCGTCCGGAGCTGTTGTTCATTCAAGCCAAACACGCTCAGCTTAACAAAACCCGTACCAGCACGCGTTCCGCTCTCGTACGGGAAAAGACGGCGGAGAGACCTGCCGAGCCGCAAGACCGGGACCTCCCTGAAGAATGGCAGCGGATATTTGATCAACGGTTTCGGGGATATACACTCACCCACAGCAACTCCGTTGAAAGCTTCTACTCTCTTGCCATCGACTCTTTATCCCCTTTTGCTTCCGATTGGGACTCTTCCTTAAAGGGGATATACGAACTGCATATCTATTTATTCGTTTTACGGACCTTGGACGGATTTCACCAATCTCATCAACAGGCCTATACTTCCTTCTACCATGAGGCCGGAAGCCGGGCACTCGCTGCCCGCTGCATCCAAAAAACCGAAGAGCTGGCAGCAGCGCTCTCGCATAAGCTGGACTACCAGGCTTATTCCGCACAGTGGGATGCTACGCTTCGGTACGTCCGGGAGCTATGTCTTCAGAGCAAGCCCGGTCCCGTTGAATGGCTGGATGTGTACCGCATCTTATGGGAGAAGGTATTCCGCCAAATTGCTGATACCCGCCGGGAAGCTGCAGAATTAACGGAATGGTTAAACCATCGTGCGGGTACTCCCAGACAGCAGGATATGCTCCATTTGGCAATCGCCCATTTCGATTTTATGAAAGGTCACGATTCGGATGCTATGGAGCGGATGGCCAAGCTGCATCAGCAGAAGCCAAGCGATTTCTGGCATCTTTTGAATCAGCTCAAGCGCCGGGAGGAATGGGAGCGGCTGCTGCAGTGGCTGCGCTGGCTGCTGCCCTTAATGGCGAAAATGAAGCAAAACGATTTTCATACCGCGTGCTCCTACTGGGTGGAATTGACAAAGCAGCTCCCGGTCGATGAAGAGTGGATTCAAGTCATGCACCAGCTCTTACCTAAAAGCTACGCCTATTATACCGATTATTTAATGAATACCCAGCGTTATCGGCAGTGGATCGATTTGCAATTAGCTAACGGGATAGCTCCCTCCAGTCTGTATCCGGAGCAGCTGCGCCGCATTGAAGCGGCTGATCCTAATTTGCTGCTGCCGCTGTATCATCAGTCCATCGAACGGTTAATTATGGAGAAAAACCGTAATGCTTATCTGGCGGCTATTCGGGAAATGAGAGTTTTACTCGCGCTGTACCAAAAGCTGGGCCTGGAGCAGCGCTGGCGGCTTTATGTAGAGCTGCTCTCCAGCAAATTCTCCCGGCTGCGGGCCTTCCAGCAAGAATTGAAGAAAGGAAAGTGGCTTTCGTGAATCTATTTCCCTCCTATCGCGTTCATGCGAAGTGGATCCCGTCCGGCTTTCTCTTCTTATATGCCCAGCGCACGACAGGCGGGACCGTAGATGGATTGGAGCTCAAGCACAGACTGTTCGCCTGGCATGAGGCTTCTTTTTACGGAACCTTCCTTGATATTCGTGAAGATCAGGCTCTGGAAGGGGTGCTGCTTCCCGCATCTATGGCTCTTGACTACTTTTGTCAGCAGCACCGGCTTGTTCACGGCCAGCTAGAGTGGTCAGATGAACTGCAAAGCCTTATTCGGCTGGCCCCTTGGGTTAGAGAAGCGCTGGAACGCGAGTCCTTCATTCCCGATTACAGCAAGTGGAAGCAGGGGCAGATAGGCTGGAAGCTGGAATTGACAGACAGCAGCCTGCTGCCCTTTCCTCCGCTGGTAAAGGACTGGTCCGACTGGCTCATCTCGGAAAAAGTCCGCGATCAGCCTGAGCTGGCAGCTGCGCTGAAGAAGCTGCAGGAGCCCATGGAAGCTTATGTGAGCAAAGCCAGTGAGGGAGAAGACACCGTCCTCTGGCTGGACGAGGAGGATTGGCTGATCGCTATCGGCTGGAAGCAGGATCCGCGGCCGTTCCGCACCTGCCTGCAGCTGCTGGAGCCCGAGCAGGAGCAGGGCTGGCGTCTTGCGATCCTGCTGCAGGACCGCGAGCAGCCGGCTACGCTGATCGCGGTCAACGACCAGGCTGAGCCGCTCGAGCCTGGGACTGCTCTGCCGGAAGCCTGGCAGAGCGAGATCGACCGCGCAGTGGGCGATGTGCAGCAGTGGCTGCACGTACTGCCCTCTTTGCGCGACAAGCAGGAGCCGCACCGCTTGCGGAGGGAGCTGTCCCACGATGAAGCGTGGGATTTCCTCACCGGAGGCAGCTTGCGGCTCGCTGAGGCGGGCTTCGCCGTCTTCCTCCCGGCCTGGTGGGACCGGGTGCGCAGGATGAAGCCCCGCGTGAAGGCGCGGCTTAGCTCATCCGCCGCGCCAAGCCCTGCCGAGCCGCTTCTCGGCACGGAGCAGCTGATGCAGTTCGATTGGCGTCTGGCATTGGGCGAAGTTGAGATGGAGGAGAAGGACTTCCTCCAATTGGTCGAGCAGAACCGCCGCCTCATTCAATTTCGCGGTAACTGGGTGCTTGTGGACCCGGCCTGGCTCCGCAAAATCCGGGAGACGATGGAAGGCATCCGCCGGAAAAAAGGACTGAGCTTCCGGGACGTTCTGGAGCTTCACCTCAAGCATACCCTTTACGACCCTAACGACGAGGAGGATCCGCTCGGCGGAGAGCTGCGCATAGAGCTTGAACTTAACGAGCAGCTCGAGCCTTTAATCCGGCAGCTTCAGCGGGAAAGTGCGGTTCCTTTGATCGAGCCCCCCTCTCTTTTCCGGGGCTCCTTGCGGCCGTATCAACTAGAGGGGGCTTCCTGGATGCTTTTTTTACGCCGCTTCGGTCTTGGGGGCTGCTTGGCGGATGACATGGGACTCGGCAAAACGATTCAATGGATTACTTATTTGCTCCATGTCAAAGAGCACGAGAGGGTCGGCCAGCCTTCTCTATTAATTTGTCCTACTTCCGTGCTCGGCAATTGGCAGAAAGAGCTTCAGCGTTTTGCCCCCGATCTCAGAATCGGACTTCATTACGGCGTTCACCGCTTAAAGGGTGAAGCTTTCAAGCAGGGTGTCCAGCAGGCAGATCTGGTGCTGACCTCCTATAATCTAGCCCATATTGATTTGGATGAACTGGAATCTGTAGAGTGGGATTCCGTTTGCCTCGATGAAGCGCAGAACATTAAGAATCCGCAGACTAAGCAGGCTATGGCCGTACGCAGGCTGGAAAGCCGCCATCGAATCGCATTGACGGGGACACCGGTGGAGAATCGGCTGACCGAGCTCTGGTCCATTTTCCACTTTCTCAATCCGGGCTTTTTCGGCTCCCTGCGCCAGTTCAGCACGACCTTTGCGACGGCGATCGACAACAAAGAAACGGAAGCCACTCACAAGCTGCAGCGGCTGATTCGGCCCTTTTTGCTGCGCAGAGTTAAAAAAGACCCTGCTATCCAGTTGGACCTTCCGGATAAATATGAAGTGAAGACCTATATTTCGTTAACCGCCGAACAGGCTACCTTATACGAAAATTACATCCAGTCGATGTTCTCCCGCCTCGAGAGCTTAACCGGGATGCAGCGGCGGGGTCTCATCCTCTCATCCTTGACCAAGCTCAAGCAGTTGTGCAATCATCCGGCTTTGCTGCAGCAGCCGTTTGAAACGACGCAGCGGGAAGCCCATCGCTCCAATAAGGTAGAGCGGTTGCTCGAAATGGTCAGTGAGCTGCGGCAGGACGGCGACCGCTGCTTAATCTTCACGCAGTTTGTGGAAACTGGCAAGCTGCTTCAGCAACTGCTCGAAAGCCATTTGGAAGAACCGGTTCCGTTCCTGCACGGAGGGACGTCCAAGGCAATGCGCGACACGATGATTTCCCGCTTCCAGCAGGGCGAAACCTGGGAAGGCCGGGAATACGGCATATTTCTGCTCTCTCTAAAAGCCGGCGGAACAGGGCTCAATTTAACCGCAGCTAATCACGTGTTTCATTTCGACCGCTGGTGGAATCCCGCGGTTGAGAACCAAGCGACCGACCGCGCTTTCCGCATTGGCCAAACCCGCAATGTGCAGGTCTACAAATTTGTAACTCTGGGAACCCTGGAAGAAAGAATCGATGAAATGATTGAACGCAAGCAGCAATTAAGTCAGCAAATTATCGGCAGCGGGGAAAGCTGGATTACCGAGCTGTCTACGGACGAGCTGCAGGAACTGTTCCAGCTGCGCAAAGAATGGGTGGATGCTTAAACGTATTTCAGCAACCGGGTCGGCTTTCGGGCTTCGGGGCTTTCAGCTTCGGAGCTTCCAGCTTCCGGGCTTTCAGCTTCCGGGCTTTCAGCTTCGGGGCTTCCAGCTTCGGGGCTTCCAGCTTCGGGGCTTCCAGCTTGAATAGCCTGCGCTGAAACACGAAAAGGACCGTGAGGTTAAGCTCTTAACCGTCACGGTCCTTATTTTCTTGGCGTACTCTCCCATGCTCTTATCTCGTTAATGACAATCGGCTTTCCTGCTTTTTACTTTGCGACAAGTGTCTATACTTCAAGCAGCAGCAAAATTATAGATGTCAGACTAAAGCAGACACTGATCAGGCACAGGAAGGTTACAATTTGCTTCGGGTTCAAGCCAGCCGACAGCAGCCGGTAGTGAACTTGGGTAGCATCGGCTTTATAAATCGGTTTGCCGTTCATAAACCTGCGGAACACGACAAACAGGTTGTCGAAAATTGGCACACCCAAGGCCAAAATAGGAATAAAGAGCGACAAAATCGTCGCCTGTTTGAACGCTCCATCCAGCGCAATTACGCTTAGAACAAAACCAAGCAAAGTAGCCCCTGCATCTCCCATATAAACTTTGGCGGGCGGCTTATTATACTTCAGATAAGCGAGACCTACCCCAACCAGAGTGATCGCCATAATTGCTGAATCGCTTTGCCCCATCGTGATCGCGACATAAAAAGCGTCATCGAGGAAATAACAGACAACCCGCCAGCCAGGCCATCCATGCCATCAGAGAAGTTAATGACCGTTGTGACTCCAAAAATCCAGGTGACCGTCAGTACAAATTGCAGCCATACCGGCAGAACGACCTGCGACTCCGTAAACGGATTGTAGAACCCGCTAAACACGATACCGGATTGATAGATTAGCACAGCGGCAAAAATCTGCACGAGAAACTTCGGCCAGGCCGGGAATTCCTTTCCTTGAGTCTTGTACCAGTCATCGACTGTGCCAATTCCCAAAATGAGCACAGCGCCAACGAGAATTGCAATGGCCTCCGCACGGGGAGCTTCGTTAAACAATAGATAAGTAATGACGAATCCAAAGAAGATAGCAATGCCGGCCGTTAAAGGCACCGGTTCTTTATGTAGCTTACGCTCGACATTTTCTCTCGGCTTGTCCACAAAATCAATTTGGATCGCAAATTTGCGCAGGATAGGAATGGTTACATAAACAATAAGCAAAGATATGAGAAAAGCAGCAAAATACAGGATAGCGTATCCCTCCCAGAAGCTTACCCTTTACAGATTTCCAGCAGTAACCTAAAAAACCATTTATATTATAGCACGTTATGGCAAAATGAAAATAGATTTCCCGACAACAGGTTGTATGATTCATCTTCTTTTGACAACGGGTAAAAAAAAGTAACATGCTAAATCGCAAAGAACAAAAGGTAGAAGTAACACGAAAAATGCAAAAGAACAAAAGGTCGAAGCAACAAAGTAACACGCTAAAATGCGAACAAACAAAGGGTGGTCGAAGGAGGAATTCGGAATGAGTGGAAAATGGATGCTTCGTTTGGGTCATTTGTATACCCGTATTCAGAAGGACGATATTTCTGGTATGGGAGCCCAAATCACTTATTATTTAGTACTGTCCTTCTTCCCGTTCCTGATTTTTATCGTGTCGATGATTGGCTTTATTTCCATGAATTTGAACGAAATGCTGGCAACCGTTACAGGCATGCTTCCCTTGGAAGCCCATGAGTTTATTGTCGGATTTATTGCCGATCTGCAGACAGGAAGCAGCTCCGCCCTGCTTTCATTCGGTATGATCGCCACGATATGGTCCGCCTCCAAGGGCATACTGGCCATCCTCAAAGGGCTTAACCGGGCTTTTGATATCGAAGAAACCCGCCCTTTTTGGAAAGCCAGGCTGCTCTCTTATATTTTCACAGTCCTGCTGGGCTTTGTTATTCTGTTTTGTCTTATTCTGCTTATTTTTGGCCGTGTCTTGGCTGAGCAGCTGTTTACTTATTTTCTGCTTCCCGGTTATTTCGAGAGTGTTTGGAACTATGCCCAATATCTTATTCCGTTAACCAGCATGATCCTTGTCTTTATTGCTTTATATAAAATTTTGCCAAACAAGCCTATTCCCTTGAAAACCTCTATTCCCGGAGCATTATTTGCGACATTTTCCTGGATCATCGTCTCCCTGCTCTTCTCCGTTTATGTGAATAATTTTGGCAGCTATTCCAACACCTACGGCAGTATCGGGGGGATTATCGTGTTTTTGATCTGGCTTTACATCAGCAGCATGATTATTCTGCTTGGCGGTCATATTAACGCCATGCTTACATTGGAGAAGGAAGGCAAGCCGCTGCAAGCGGCAGAATGGCCTAACATCCCTTTTCTCTCCAAGAGGAAAAAAGACAAGGTCGACCCCGAGAGTCCACTATCCCACCTGTCTAAATAACCTAGGCAGGCATGCTAAACATAGAGTCCAGCCCACCATTTGTTGGCTCCCGGTTAACTGTTAATGGCAATTGGGCAGCAGGCAGGAGGCCGTTTTCAAAGGCAGGTCCCGGTTGCCCTCTGCTGGATCCTTTGCGACTGGCAAGGCGCGATGGCTCTTTGTGGCGGACCGATTAACCACTATATAGACACCCTCAGTAAAACAAGCAGTCTCTGCTGCATCATTAGTGGGCTCCCCTCGGAAGAGCCTGAAGCCGCTTCAGGGAAACCAGAACGAATGTTTTGCGTATAAGAGGATACGAGACAAACATGATTCATGCTGCAGTAAGGAGATTTAATAGTCATGATAAAATTACGCATACGCCATACTGCTGCGAAGGCTGATACCTATCCTCAACCTCGACGCAAGACGTGGGTGCGATGGCTTTTGTGGGCGGGCGGGAGCGCTTTGGGACTGATACTGCTGTCAAGCGCTGTGATAGCGATTGCCATTTCCCGGCTCGACATCAGCTTGCTTGAACAGCCTAATCCGACACCAACCTATATCTATGATGCAGGAGGAGAGCCAGTATCCCGGTTCTCCCCTTCTTCTATCGATCCGGTATCCATTAGCGAACTCCCTCCGTATATAGCCCAGGCTATTATTGCTGTAGAAGACCGCCGGTTTCGTGATCACCGTGGAGTCGATCTGATTGCTATTACACGGGCTTTATGGAGGGATTTGAAAGCGGGCCAAATCGTAGAGGGAGGCAGCACGATAACGCAGCAGCTGGCCAAAAACTTATTTCTCTCTTCAGACCAGACCCTGACCAGAAAGCTTAAAGAAGCCGGATACGCCATCAAAATTGATATGCACTACTCCAAAGACGAAATTATGGAGCTTTATCTTAACCATATCTATTTCGGCGAAGGTGTTTGGGGCATTCAAAACGCGGCTCGCTTATACTTCGACAAAGAAGCTCGGGAGCTGACTCTGGAAGAAGCAGCACTGCTCGCGGGATTGCCTAAAGCACCTACTCATTATTCACCTTGGCGGGACGAGGAAAAAGCGGTGACGCGGCGCAACGTTGTTTTGAGCTTGATGAAAAATCAAGGATATATCGACGAAGCCGAATATGAAGCCGCTGTTGCCACGCCCAGTGGAGCCGTCCCCCCTCACTCTACAAAATTGACCGGAGACTACCACGCTTACACCAATCATGTGATTGATGAAGCTATCACCAAGTACGGGCTAACGGAGAAAGATATTTTAACAGGAGGCCTGCAGATCTATACCGCGATGGACCCCAGTGTGCAAAAGGCCGTGGATGAAGTGTTTGCCAATTCCCCCAGCTGGCCTCAGGACAAGGAGGACCAAATCGTTCAAGGCGGCATGGTCATTATCGATTCTTCCACCGGACAGATTCGCGGTATGGCCGGACAACGGGGCGATGCCGTATATCGCGGCTTTAACCGGGCCACCCATCTTAAGCGGCAGCCAGGTTCGGCGATCAAGCCGTTAGTCGTTTATGCCCCTGCCTTGGAGAACGGCTACACCCCCCGCTCCCTACTGTATGATGGCGAGCTGGATATCAACGGCTATCAGCCGCAGAATTGGGACCGCCAGTACCGTGGCGAGGTTTCTCTTGAGGAGGCACTGGTCCAATCCTGGAACATCCCAGCCGTATGGCTGCTTAATGAGCTGGGCCTGGATACCGGCTGGCAATATGCCCAGGCATTCGGACTGCATCTGCATGAGCAGGACCGCAAGCTGGGCTTGGCCTTAGGCGGACTGCACGAAGGGGTATCACCCTTGCAGATGGCTCAAGCATTCAGCGCTCTTCCTAATGAAGGTGTGATGAATGAGGCCTATGCCATTACCCGCATAACGACTTCGCAAGGGGAGGTCATCGCTGAACCGGCTCCGCAATCGACAAGGGTAGTCTCACCCGAGGCGGCTTATACGCTGACTCTGATGCTGCAAAAGGCCGTAGAGTCAGGAACGGGGCAGGAAGCAGACCTTGCAAGACCTGTTGCCGGAAAAACCGGCACGACCCAGCTGCCGGACCTTCCTGACTTTGCAGGGATTACAGACCAAGCCGTCAAAGACGGCTGGTTCGTGGGGTACACCCCAGAGCTGACAGCTGCCATATGGGTGGGCTATGATTACACCGACAGCGAGCACTATTTAACCGCCGGTTCGGCCCTCCCCGCAGCCTTGTTTGCTCAAGTAATGGACAAAGCTCTGAGCGGGACCCCTGCCCGGGAATTTACCGCTCCTGAACATTACGAAGAATTTATTAAAGTTCTCGAGAAAAGAGATAAGGAAGAAAAGGAACGCCGAAAACAGGAAGAAAAAGAGCGAAAGGCCAAGGAGAGAGAGCAGCAGCGGGAGGAACGCAGGAAAGAGCGGGAAAAACAGCGTCAGGAATTCATGGACCGGCTCGGCAATTGGTTCCGCTAACCAGATGATCCCCATTCACTGCAGCGACTGACCTCAAGCTTTAGGAAAGCGAAGACGAGAGTGTCAAGTAGAGCCTTGAGTGTGAAGCTAAGCGAAAGTTGTCAAGTAAAGCCTTGAGTGTGAAGTTAAGCGAGAATGTCAGGCACTGCCTACAGTTTCTTGAGGGAATCGAAATCGAAGACTTGCGGCGGTAGTTATTACGGAAGACCCTCTTTTTGTTTCATTCTGTAAATTTTCAGTTTAATCCTACATATGGGCCTTTTCAGGTAGAAGACGATTGTGGGCAGAATGAGATAACAAGTGGAAAAGGAGGACTGTTCGATGCCATGGACTAAAAACGATTACCCCGACTCCATGAAGAATCTGGAGGAACGCACAAGAAATAAAGCTATTGAAATTGCCAATTCTCTGTTGGAGGAACAGTACGAGGAAGGCAGAGCCATTTCCATCGCCATCGCCCAGGCCAAGAAATGGGAGGAAGATCACCCGCAAACCAAAGATTCTACTGACCACGTTCATCTGCATGTGGTTCCGGAAGACGGGCATTGGCTGGTAAAGAAAGAAGGAAGCAGCCGAGTGGAAGCTAGAACGTCAACCAAAGAAGAGGCTGTAAAAAAAGCGAAGGAATTGGCTTCCCGCCGTAACGTCAGCGCGTTCATCCATAGACAGGACGGGACTGTGGAGAAAGTACACAATTACGCTTAAACTCCAGTTAACCTGCATAATTTACGTTTGGCCATTAATTTCCTTAATACAAAAATATTAACCCTCTAAGAATCATTTAGAGGGTTAAACCATTTATTTAAGAGTTACATTTTCGCTTATTAAAGGGTTCTTCAGCTTATCAAAGATTTATCCTCAGCTTATTTTAAGGGTTACCTTCGGCTTAAGTTATCTTTAGCTTATTTAAAGGGTTGCTTCAGCCCACTAGATTATCATCTCACTCATTTATCAATTGAATAGGTGGCAGCCAATGGGTAATGATCGGATATAATGGCCTCGTTCAAAATTCTCGCATCTTTCACTCGCAGCTCTTTACTTGAAAATAAATAATCGATCCGTTTAACTGGAACATACTCTGTTTTATCCGCATTGGGCTGCACCAGTGTAAACTCCTTCTCCCATTCCGTCCCTGCAAGACTATCCCTAAACATAGACGTAAGACGAATGATCTCCGGGCTGTCCGGAGCCGCATTGAAGTCGCCTGACATAATAATCGGTTCAGTCCTGCCCTTGGCTTTGTCCATGATTTGCTCTGCCTGCTGCATACGTTCTCTGCTGTCAAGACCGAGATGTGTATTGAAAAATATGACCTTGCTGCCCTGTATATCGATATGCGTTTCCAAAAGCCCCCGTGCTTCCGGCCTATTCACATCCAAGAGCTGAACAAGCTTGTGGTTTTTCTTATAAATTATTGGGAACCTGCTCAACACTAGCGTTCCGTATTGACGCTCAGGCTTTCCATCATCCTCAGCCGGAAGTGTCAGGTTAGCACCATAAGCGTAATCCATGCCTAACCGTTCAGCCAGCCAAACCCCTTGATCAACGTAATGACTTCGTGCGGAAAAGTGCTTGTCTACTTCCTGCAACCCGATCAGTTCAGCACCCGAGGCCTCAATGATGGAAGCAATTCGCTCCAGGTCAAGCTTTCCGTCAATCATTCCTTCCCCATGCAAAATATTGAAGGACATGACTGTAAGTTCCTTAGTGCCGTCTGCTGCGTTTGATGCCCCCCACTCTTGATTCATCTACTGCGCCCCCCCCAAATAATGCATTATTAGTCTGTCTAATCAACATACCATATTGAAGTCTTGGAGAAAAGCTGAATGACAGCAAGGCCGCCGGGCATTCTATATAGATTGAAGCTTCATTAGCGTAACCGTGTTACAGACTCCAGCTAACTGTGTTACAGACTCCCTGGCATAGGGTAAGTAGTGGAAATTACATTCCAGTCTTCTGAAAA
>NZ_HE610963.1:116035-189381 GCF_000285515.1 Paenibacillus senegalensis JC66 | reverse complement strand
AGTGGTTCTATTGTCTGTGCCCACTATCATCCTGACGATTATCGTTATTAACATTATTTACGTATCCTTATCTACAGTTCGTCTAATACTAGTCATGAAGGCCCGTAGGGTGTTAGCTACTTTTATCAGCATGGTAGAAGTGTTTGTATATTTGATGGGGTTGACGATTGTTCTTAACAATATCGATAATCCTTTGAATATCGTTGCTTATTGCGTCGGCTGGGGCAGCGGAGTCTGGCTGGGGATCAAAATCGAGGAATGGATGGCGCTCGGTTATTCCATCCTGCAAATTGTGGTCGATTCAGGCAGTACATCGCTGGCTGTTACTTTGCGTGAGCGCGGATTCGGCGTGACCAGCTGGCTGGCTGAGGGTAAGGACGGCCCCCGTCTTGTCATGCAGGTACTGGCTAAGCGGGCGAACGAAAAGAAGTTATTAAAATCGATTAACGAACTGGCTCCTAAAGCTTTTGTTATATCCTATGAACCTCGATATTTCCGCGGCGGCTTTTGGACGAAGCGTTTGAGGTGACTTCTGCGAAATAGACGAAGCGCTTGAGTGTCTTCGCTGCGAAACAGACGAACGTTTAAGTTGACTTTGCTGCAAAGTAGGGATAGTACGTTTGATTCGGTAAGGATATTGTTTCGTTGTGAACCTAACCGGGTAAGATAAGAGGATAGTTTTGTTCCCATACTTACGAATTATGGTCGGATTGTCCTAATAATGGGAATCAAGAGCATACCAAACTAATGTATTGGGGTGGTTTATTGAATGATTCGATTGGAAGGAGTTAATAAAACCTACGAAGACGGATTCGTAGCGATTAAAAATCTCGATCTGGAGTTCATTGAGAACGGCATCAATGTTTTGATAGGACCAAGCGGATGCGGCAAAACGACAACGATGAAATTAATAAACCGGCTCATTCAACCTACCAAAGGTAAAATTTATATTCAGGGGGAGGATATCTCAGGTAAAGATCCCGTTGAGCTGCGCAGAAGCATTGGTTATGTAATTCAAAATGTCGGCCTGTTTCCACATATGACCATCGGTAAAAATGTCGGGGTTGTTCCCCGGCTGCTGAAGTGGGACGAACAAAAAATTAACCAGCGGGTAGATGAGCTGATGCGAATGGTTAATCTTGACCCTGAAATCTTCAAAGACCGCTACCCTTCCGAGCTAAGCGGCGGACAGCAGCAAAGAATCGGTGTCATCAGGGCGCTTGCGGCAGAGCCTAATATTATTTTGATGGATGAGCCGTTCAGCGCCTTGGACCCTATCAGCCGGGAGCAGCTGCAGGATGAATTGATTCGTCTGCAGGGAGAGCTGCAAAAAACCATTATCTTCGTTACTCACGACATGGATGAGGCGATCAAAATTGCCGATATGATTGTCATCATGAAGGACGGAGAGATCGTCCAGAAAGGCACCCCCGAACAAATCCTTCGTCACCCCGCTAATGATTTTGTAAAAAGCTTTGTCGGTGAGAAAAGACTGCAGGACGATCTGCTGGATCAAATCCCTACCGTAGACGAAGTTATGGCTAATCACCCGGTAACCGCATTTCCGACTAGAGGTTTGGCTGAGGCCATCAAAATGATGCAAAGGCATAAAGTCGATTCGCTGGTCATCGTTGATAAAAATAACGAGCTGCGGGGACACGCCTCCATCTTCCAGGTCCTGGACCGCTTTCAGGAGGAAGAAACGACCTTATCCCAAGTTATGAAGCCCTTCGAGCATGTAGTCCCTTCAGGTTCCTCCCTTTCTGTAGCTCTTAATTTGATGGATGAACATCGTCTTCCCTACCTCCCCGTTGTCAAGGACGGGAATAAATTCGCTGGCTTGATTACACGGGGAAGTCTGGTTAAGCATATGGCTGACGTTTACACACCGAATCCTTCCAGCGGAAGGGAGGCCTGACTATGAACGATGAATCGCTATGGGAATTTCTGCTGCTAAGGCTGCCCGATATCGGGAAAGCCCTGCTTGAACATATTATCCTTTCCGCCACTTCCATGGCTATGGGATGTGCAATTGCCATCCCTCTTGCAGTGCTCCTAGTCGGCAATAGGATTCGCTGGGTCAATTCCATTGTATTCACACTTGCTAATATTCTACAGACTGTTCCGAGCCTTGCTTTGCTCGCTATTCTGATTCCGCTGCTTGGCATCGGGACACAGCCGGCTATTATGGCTCTATTTCTCTACTCGTTAATGCCATTGCTGCGCAATACGTACGCCGGATTTCAGGCGATTGACCCTGCCTTAATCGAAGCGGCACGGGGCATGGGATACAACGCCTCGCAGCGAATTTTCCGAATCCAGCTTCCGCTGTCTTTCCCTTACATTATGTCCGGGGTCAGGGTAACTACCGTTTATATTATTAACTGGGCGACGCTGGCCACTCTCATCGGAGGCGGGGGACTTGGACAGCTCATTATGTCGGGCCTCGCGGTTAATCGCAGCGAGCTTATTCTAACCGGAGCCTTGTTGTCCATACTGCTAGCATTGGCCGCCGACTTTTTACTGGCACGTGTAGAGAAAACCGTAGCCAATCGCGTCAACGTGAACACCGTGTCGGATCAGCCATAATGATGAAATCGAATTAGATGCTCAACTAATCTATCTTTCGCATCCTTTTTTGGGGGGATTGTATGAATAAATTTAAGAAACGGGGCCCAGGAATGGCAGCCGTATTGTTTCTTGCCGCAGGATTGGTTTCGGGGTGCGGCATTGGCAATGAAATTAAGATTGGGGCTCAGACCTATACCGAAACCAAAATTTTGGCTGCCATGTACCAACTCTTAATAGAAGATCAAACGGATATCCGCGTGAGAACGATGCCTGATCTGACTTCAACTCCTGTTATCATCCGGGCGATGAGTCGCGGGGAATTGGATATGGCTACCATGTATACGGGGGAAATTTTTAACAACTACTTCCCGGTCGAGCAGGATATCTCGGATAAAGAAGGTGTTCTGCAGACAGCCCAAGAAGGGTTTCTTGAATACTTCAACTTCCGCTGGTTTGACCCCTACGGCTTTGAAAACACTTATGCCTTTACTGTTCGCCAAGCTGTAGCGGATGAGCATCAATTGAAAACAATATCCGATCTGGAGCCCGTGGCTTCTGAGATGAGGCTCGGGGTTGATACCAGCTGGCTGGAGCGCGGGGATGACGGCTATCGCGCGTTTACCGAGCATTACGGCATATCATTCGGGCAAACCTTTCCTATGGAAATCGGACTCGTATACGAAGCAGTGGCCAATAACGAGGTGGACATCGTCCTTGCTTATTCTACGGATCCGCGACTGGTAGAGTTTAATTTGGCTACTCTCGCGGATGACCGGCAGTTCTTCCCGCCCTATGATGCCTCTCCTGTCGTACGTCAGGAAATTCTGGAAGAATACCCTGAGCTTGAGGGCATTGTTGAATTGCTGGTTGGCCAACTGGATGAGGAAACGATGACTGCCCTTAATTACGAGGTAGATATTAATCAGCGCAGCGAGCGAGCCGTAGCCAGGGAATTTTTAAGGGAGCGCGGACTCCTGGATTAACCGTGCTATCACTGTACTTCATAAAGGGGATTTGTTATGGACAAAATTCAACAATATTTAGCTGAAAACTGGATCGATTTGCTTCGGTTAACTTATGATCATATATTAATGGTGGTGTTCGGAGTTGCTCTCGCATTTATTGTAGGTGTGCCGCTTGGCATCCTTTGTTCCCGGAGCAAAAGACTGGCATCCGTCATTTTGGCAGTAGCTAATGTCATCCAGGTCATTCCCAGCCTGGCGCTGCTCGTGATGATCATGATTTTGATGGGTCTGGGATTCAAAACTGTAGTGGTCGGGCTTTTCCTCTACTCCCTGCTGCCGATTATCCGCAATACTTACGTTGGCTTGACCGGTATTGATTCCAGCATTACGGAAGCCGGCACCGGAGTGGGAATGAGTCCCTGGCAAGTGCTCATGAAGGTGCAGTTCCCGCTGTCTCTGCCCTTTATTATGACGGGGATACGGGTAGCAGCCGTCATTGCGATTGGCGTAGCGGCTATGGCCCCATTTGTAGGCGGTGATGGGCTGGGGCGGGAAATATATTCCGGCATCAACTACCGCAACAATATGCGCATTCTCGGGGGCGCCATACCCGCTGCTATGCTGGCTGTTATCTCTGATTACCTGCTTGGCAAGCTGCAAAAGAAGGTTAAGCTCGATAAAAAATAAGATTTCCCTTCCCCGGCGCACAGCGCCTCCTCCTCTCGCGGGGAAGGCGCTGCCTGTGATTCGGTTTTCCTATGAGATTCATGCAAATACACCTAACAGACAGTTAAAATCAAGCGGAAGCTTATGGCACAATCAGCGCTTACCCCATCTCTGCCCTGATGGTAGCCCTGTTATGTAAGGAGCGCTGGTCTAACGCCATCCGTTACCAAAATATAGGGTCACCAATAGATACGTAATCAGCACCGCTTTCTACCGCCATTTCTATCTCTTCGCGGTTGCGGATCAGCCCTCCTACTATCAGCGGGCGGCCGATTCTTTTTTTCATTTCTCTTATGACTCTGGGCATTAGACCGGGCATCAGCTCTACCTTATCCGGCTTGCTGCTCGCTATCATTTTCACCGCTGTTTCGAATGCTCCGGAATCGATGGCAAAAACTCTCTGAATCGTCTTTAAATGAACCGCTTTCGCAGAAGAGATGGCATGGCTTTTGGTCGTAACAATGCCATCCGCCTTAAACACCTTGGCCAAATATTCGACAGCGGCCGCATCCCTCCCAATCCCCTCGACCATTTCCATGTGCACGTATACCACTTTGCCCACGGCATGTAATTGAGCAATCGTATCCCCCAAACTCATTACATCGCCAGACATTAGGATTACTTCCTTGACCCGACTGTTTTTCAAATCGTCCAGCTGCTCTTTCTTGGTTACTGCTGCAATAATGGGCAGATTGCTCATTAGAGATGACCTCTCCTTTAAAAATAGAATAGAGAATGGCTTCTTCGCAGCCTGCTGACGAGAAGCCTTTTCTATAGTTTAGCTATTATGCAGGCTTCACTCAAGCAAAAGGTTTTGGAAGCCGCCTGCTGTCTGATTCCTTCGTTCTTTGTATTTATACGTTAAAAGGTTTATCGATCCTGCCGTATGGACCACTCATCCCAGGCTGCGTCTGAGCGAACCCCCTCCACAAAATCGGGCAATCGCCTCAGCTACCCCTTGCCCATAGCTCTGTGAACACACATAATCAGCTTTCTCCTTCAGAAGCGGATGACTATTGTTGACCGCTACGCCTATTCCGGCATGCAGCAGCATGTCCAAATCATTCAACTGATTGCCTATCGCCATCACTTGACTAAGATCGATGTTCATATGATTCGCCAAGCGCTTCATCGCTTCTCCCTTGCTCTGGTTGCCCGGCACAATTTCCAAGTAGTCATTCTCCGATTGAAAGGTGGCGTAGCTTTGGGAATAAGTTGGCTCATGAGCTGACCAGACCGCTTGGATCTTATCCATATCGCCAATAAACAGTACTTTTTGCAGAGAAGCATGCTTCCACCGCTCATCTGTTAAATTCGCTACACGGCAGCGTACTTTTTCCTTATGCTCGTATTTGTCTATAGTCGCGCTTCTTCTCAGCACTGAGATTTGCTCTTCTTCAAACAGCAGCACTGCGATATCTTCCTTGTCCGCATCGCGAATCGCGGGAAGCAGCCCCTCCAGGCCAAGCGGCACCATGTGCAAAATCTCATGATGATCGGCAATGACCGATCCATTACACAAAATCAATGGAATCTCAATACCCAGTTCATCCGCCACTGTACGAACGGTAAGGCTTGGCCGCCCGGTTGCTATCGTGAAGGCTCCGCCCGCCGCCATAAACTGATTGACTGCCTGTCTTACATCAGGATGCAGGGTATGATCTGCAGACAGCAAAGTTCCATCCAGATCACTAACGATTAACCGTATTTGATGCACAGAGTTTGCTCCTTTCACCTTTTCCGCGTATGTTAATTCATTCTATTTGTTTTTGGTACAAAAAAACGGCAGACTGCAGCCTGCCGCTATATCCCTATAGAAGCAGGAGCTGTCTGCCGGTTTTCTCATCGTCTCCTCCCGGAAGAGAGCCGCTATTGCGATTGATTCATGCCGCTGGTCGGTCCGGAAATTGGAATATTCTTAGCCTCTAATGAGTCCGCATCCACTGACAATACATAATCCAGCCCGGACACTTCCTCTAGAGCCTGAACCAACATGGCTGAGTTTTTCATTTTAAGGGTAAAATGCAGATTGACCGTGTGATCACCGGAATCGTCCGGCGCATCATCATGTTCATGCTCCATCGACAGATTGCGGATCTGGATGTCATAATTGCCGAACGTGGTAGCAATTGCCCCCAGGCTGCCCGGGCGGTCTTTAATCTTCAGGGAAATCTTCTGATTTCTCCGGTGCCTGAGCATATGCTTCTCCCACTTGTTAAGCAGGAATAGACTGATTAGCACCAAGGCGGTCACTAGGAAGGCTGCATAATAAAAGCCTGCCCCTACCGACAAGCCGATAGCAGCCACCACCCAAATCGAGGCAGCGGTTGTTAAGCCCGAAACACTGGAACCAGTCCGCAGAATAGCTCCCGCTCCGAGAAAGCCGATTCCGCTAATAACTTGAGCTGCCAAGCGAGCCGGGTCCGTACGCACGTTAAATTCATTTACGAATTCCGAAAAGCCGTAAATGGATAACAGCATAATCGATGCAGAACCGACACAGACAAGAATATGCGTCCGGAATCCAGCGGCGTGGTTGCTCCATTCTCTCTCCAGCCCAATAAGCCCTCCGAGCACCAAGGCAAGAACAATGCGCAAGGTCAAATCCCAGGAGCTGATAAACCATACGTCCGAAATCGCCGTTTGCACAGAATACCCGCTCCTTTCTACACAAAATGAACTAACGGATTGAACTAAAAAAAGACGATGGATGGACTCCAGAACTAAACCTGGAACAGGTCAAGTATCCGGAGGGGTTTTCTCATCGTCTCTACCCTAATCGGCGTATATTAGCTCTATTATGCGGTTAACTTGCCATTATGTCAACCCCTGCCCTTAGCCCTGCAAACCCTGCTCAAGGCGCTTCCAAGCCTCCGTTTACGGGCGGTTTGGCTGTATCGGATGAATCCTCCAGCAGCTTCTTCTGAAACAAGGGAATGGAGAACAGGCACAGGGTGGCCAACGCAATTAACAGCACAAAGGCAACCCCGGAAAAATTGCTGATGGGCAAAATCAAAATTAGCATCAGACAGCGAGCTCCGCAAATAAAGCCTTCCCGCCAAACCAGCATTCTCGATTGATGCTCGGGCGGCAAGCCGCTAATGACTCTGAAATGCTGGGCATTCCATACCGTACCGAAATAGAACATGCCCATTGTCGTGCATACATTCGAAATGATGAGTACGATCGGCACAGGGTACAGCATAAGCAAAAATCCTCCCGAAAGCAGCAAAATAGCGGCCATTAACCAGGACTGCTCCTGCAAGCGTATCTTCCGGTACAGCGCCAGGGCCACCAGCGAGGAGACCGTATACAACGTGTTTAACAGCGCTATATACATTTTGTCCTCGGTTATGCTAAAGGTAAACAGCAGGACGAAAATTCCTTGGAACTGAAGAAATAAGCCGGCAACCAGGCAGGACGGAATCAGCCATCTCAAGGCAGGCCTTGTAAACACCTGAGACATGGCCATAGGATGCTTGCCTGCCAGCCGGGGAGAGGAATCCGCTAAATCGCGCAGGCTAAGCTTTGGAAGCACTGCCGCCGTAAGCAGCATCCCGGTAACAAACAACAGCATCAAAGTGAACGAGCCCGAGTAGCCGAACCAGAAGATCACCTGAGCAGACAGCAGAGGAACAGACATATTCATGATTTGTGAAATGGTGTTGGAAGCGGCAAAAAAATTTCCGAAATCACTGCCTTTGCCTGAAGTAGTCACACTCAAATTCTGGGCACAGTAAAAGAACCCCCACATCATCCCGACAGGTATCGCGATAATGGCAATCCAGAGTAACCGGCTGTCTAATTGCAGGTAGGAAAGCAGAATAAACGCCAACCCCCCTGATAAAGCGGACAGGCCAAACAAGAGGCGAATCGAATGCCGCTTAAGCAGCCGAGCCCCTATCATAAAGGAAATTCCCCATGCCACAAATACAATCAGATTAAACCAGGCTACATCGGCGATTTTATGATCTTGCTCCCAAATATATAAGTTCACAAAAATCCCGATGTAAATAAAAATGATGAACGCCATGGCATTCATGAGCAGCAATTTGCGAAATGACCCGTCCAGTCCCAAGCTGACCCTTCTCTCCGGGAGTCCCTTTTTCTTAAAGGTAGCATGGCGGAGAGCACTTTTCCTACGGCCAAAAAAGCCCTGAAAAGGAGATACAGGGCGTAATCCGCCGTTTTTTCCAACAAAACTGCGTATTTTCTCTCCACTGCATATTAAGTAGCTGAATTTGGAGGTTTTACGCTAGTTGTTAGACTATTCTCTCTATAGATCAGCACCCGGTGAATCGTATCTCCTGCAAATAGACATAGCAGGGGCATTAACGGTAGAGCATAACGCGAATGTGCCAAATAAATCATGTGCAGCAGACTCATGTAAGCGAACAGGAGGAGCATGAATTGTGCCCTATCCTGACAACGCAGGCGGAATAAACTATAGCCGCTCAAACTTACCAATAGGTAATGATAGAGAATCGGAATGATTAGCGGCACACCGGGAAGAGGAAGCCAATAAAACACGTCCCCCCAAAACAAAGCAAACTTACCTGCGGTGTACCAGCTCAAGTAAAGCCAGAACTGTTCTTTAAACCCATGCTCTATTCGCTCAAGAGCTGACCTCGTATCCTGGCGGTCGTGCTCCCATAAATTATTATCCGAGCGCCAGCTCAACTGCTCATCCATAAACATCGCGGGAACCGTATACGGATATGTTCCTAGCAGCAGCGGGTTTCCACCCGATCGGGTCAAAGGAATAAATTCCCCTCCTGACACCTCATAATTGCGTACCCACCAGGGAGAGAGGCATAAGCAGAAAATAAGGACGCAAACCGCCCCATATCGCAATAGCAGTTTGAAGGGAAGCCGCTTGCGGCGCAGCATCCACAGCCATACCAGGCCTGGCCACAATGCAATTGTTGGCCGAATATATACGGCAGCCGCCCAGACTAAACCAAAAATAAGCGCAGAACGCCATCCCGGGTGCTCCATAGCATTCAGGGCACTTACAATTAGCAGCAGAAGGAAAAAAATAAAAAGCGACTCCGTAAAAATCATATTACTGACAAGCCATAATGGAGGATATAAAGCAGCAAGGCATGTCCCCCATAAGGCAGCCGGAGTCCCTACTATTTTCTGACCGATCCTAAACAACAACAGAAGTGAAAGAGTGATCAGCAAAGTCTGAATGATCCGGACCGATTGCTCTAGAGCTATACCCGGCCCCAAACCCTTCATGAGGAGAGCAATTATACCCGGATAGGCTGGTGTAATAAAAACCGTTGGCCGTTCAGGATCATTATAGGTGAACATTCCGGTTTCCAGCCATATTTGAGCCGAGCGCAAATATTCACGGTCATCCGAGTGATATATATAAGCAGGGCCGTAGGTCAGCACCAAAATAAGCTTTAGGACTAAAGAAATCCCTAAAACCCAGCCCAGCACGCGGTAGGCCCACCGATTTGAATAAATTCGCAAACCATACATAAGGAAGCCTTCGTCCTCCCGTTAATCCCAGCATGCACAGCCGCGTGCTGAACGGTTTCCGATCATCCATCGCTTCGCGGCTCATTTCAATAACACATATCTTCAGGTGCGGCTGTTGTTAGATGAAGCTTTTTTAGGAGTATTCCCGTAAAGGGGGCCTTTTAAGCTTTTGGCATAAGCTGCTCTGCCGTTGTCGCCTGACGGACGCCGCCATAGGTGTACGCTTGGGATGATCGGGTTTTTGCTTTTAACGTATATCGGTTCGCCTAACTATTCTGCCCGCTTCCTGTTTGGCTCTAGCTTAGTTAACGATTTCGTTTTAATGATTTCGTTTGGAAACGATTACAGCGTTCCTTGTTTTTTCCAGAGCCACTATATTCTCTTCGTAATTTTGGCTCGCTATGCCCACATACAGAATATCGATAACATTTAATTGGGCAATCCTCGATGCCATCGCCCCACTCCGGATGCTTTGCTCGAGGGAGCTGGTGAACAAGGAGATATCCGCCAATTCGCTCACCGGATTGGAGCCGAATTTCGTTAGCGAAACAATCGTAGCCCCGCTTTTTTGCGCCACTAAAAGTCCTTGGATAATATCTTCAGTCAAACCGGAGTAGGAGATGCCAAAGGCAACATCCGCACTCGTCAAATTTGCCCCCAGAGTAGCCATGGAGTTAAAATCATAAGCGGTTTCACACCAACGGTTAATCCGGGTCAGCTTTTGCTTGAAGTCATCAGCTATTACCGCGGAGGCACCGACTCCAAATACACATATTTTTCTCGCCTTTCCCATAATGGAGAAAGCCTTCTCTACTTCCTCGGTTCGGAGAATAGACATGGTGTCCTGAATGGATTGAATATTATTATGGGAGATAGATTCAATGAGTGAGCTCGTCGATCCGTCCATTTGGATTTCTTGATATGAATTCGTTTTTTTAGTCATTTGAGCCAGATCGGCTGCAATTTTAATTTTGAGCTCCTGGAAGCCTTTAAGCTGCAAAGAACGGGAAAGCCGTACAATAGTGGCTACACTTACGCCAGCCAGCTCCGCAAGCTTTTGTACGGACAAATGTACCACTTGATCCGGATGCTCAAGTATATATTTGGCTGCCTTCTGCTCCATAGGCTTTAGTGTGCTTAAAGCTTCTCTGAGACTGACCAATCCGCCCCAAATCATGCTGTGATCCCTCTTTTCGTCCATGAATTACCATATAGCCTTCTCAAGGATATATGGCTTTATAAGTTCAACTAATTGTACTTTCATTCGCTTATACTATTATAACAGTATTCCTTGTCCGAAGAGAAATTCTCGCGCGCGAAGCGGCTCCTCAGTTTTCCGCATCATGCGGAGCTCCAAGCGCGGTACTCGGCGTCACATAACGGTGGTTAACGCATGCCTTGTACTTGGGGAAAATAAAAAGCCGGTCACGGCTGTTGGCTTCAAGCTGCAACAGCCGGACGCGGCATGGGATCGATTCTTTATCTTTGGGTGAATGTAGTTAACAATCGCTTAGCTTCTCCGGATGGGGTCTCCATCGATTCGTAGATTTTGATCGTTAAAGGAAATTGATGCTGTTCCGTGACCAAATTAGTGAAGTCGATTTTGTTAAGGCCATCCACCAGACGGTTCATACCGACAAACGAACGGGTCTCGGTAGCAATCAAGCGGTTCGTTTGATCCAACAGCTCTATCTTCAGGTTGGAGAAGTGCTGGTCCACCACTACCTTATCCTGAATGGTAATATCCAAATCAAGATTTAGTTGATAGGAGAATGTAGCAAAGCCCTGCATCAGATTAGTAGTTGCACGCAAATGCCAATCTTCAATAGCCACCTGATACGGATAAAGCTGAAGAATGGTATCCGTGCTTTCTTCTACACCTGCTGCTACCCGGTAAGAGGCAACAGAGGTTTTAAAGGCTCCTGTAGTCTGTCTTTCCGATAAGGAAAGAGCCATTAGACTGCCGTCCTCTGTATCCGGTACTGCGAAGAAATAGCTGACGACATAATTGAGATTTGGCATAAGCTGCTCTGCCGTTGTCGCCTGACGGACACCGCCATAGGTGTAGCCGCCATTGCTGCGAAGCTCAGCCTCTAGCGGTGGGACCGCTATCGGACGATCGCCGGTATTTTTCATTGTGAACTTGGCAATTGCTGTTTTGTAGCCTTCTCCCTCGTTCTCGTGCATCGAAAGCTCCACCATCGAGAGCTCCAAATCTTTAGAAATATGAGCATTCAAAGTATCCAGCACCATAGGATCTCCGAGAGTATACTCATCCAAAGAATAGAGCGACCAGTTCAAATCTGGAAGTGCGATATGCAGGCGTCCTACCTGATACTGAACAGGAACCGGCTGTCCCTGCTCGCCCACCTGAACATAACTTTCGTTGGTCAGAACGTTCAAGGTTTGAAACGCCACTTCTGAATTCGAAGGGATCGAGTAATGGATATATTTCTTATCCTTCGGCGAGAGTGTCACCGGCTGCTGCTCTACACGTCCGGCAGGATAAACCGCGCTGCCGGCAAGCCCTTCCAGCTCAAAGTCCGGCACGGTCTCGACTCGCTCACCGGGATTTTCCACCAGCAGGGTGACCAAGGTTACATAGCCTTCCGGGGTTGTGTCTGTTTCCAGTTTGACAGGCGTATAAACTAACGGTGAGGCTAGGCTCGGTATGGAGAATGAATCTCCCCATTTAGTTACAGCCGCCTGCCCTTCGTTCATGGAAGACGACGAGCTGCCGGTCCACTCAAGCCCTTCCACGGGAAGAGAGAGCACCTTGGTTTCTGCCTTTGGATAGACATACCAGTCAATGTCGATCCAATGCAAGGCGGAGAGTGTGAAGGAATCCTGCCGGTCCACCTGCAGAATATAGCTTAGCTCGACAGTTTCCTTAGGCTGTACCGTTCTTGCATTGGTGCCGCTTGGCTGTAAAGTGTAGACGAGCCCATCTCCTGTTTCAACCCGCAATTCATAGTCTGGAACTCTCGCATTGCGATCTCCCTGATTAGTCATGCGGATAACGGTTCCGATTCGGCTTCCCCCGTCTATCCGCTCATTGACCAAGCTTTTAACGTCGACGCTCAATACTTCAGTCAGCGCATAGGATCCGGTTAACGACCATGATGCAGCCGCCGGGGGGGTAGCGGCAAATACCGCGCCGCCCGTCGCTGCCAAGGATACGCTTAACACCACGATCGCTGCTGTCTTTTTCCACTGTTTCCTCATCAGATCTTCTCCCGTCCTTTCTAATGTTGTGATGTGATTATGGCTGCAGCTCGACTTTTTCCTGATCGGTCAGTTGATGCTGCCCGGATACAATTAGAGATTCTCCTGCATTCAGCCCGCTAACGATTTCCTGATCCAGTCCATTCAGACGTCCCAACTGAACCTGCCGTTTCTCGGCTGTATCTCCCACGAGGACAAAAACAAAGGTATCTGGACCCTCGCGAACAATGCTCGAGGTAGGAACGGCAATGACTTCACGCTCTTCTTCACCGGACAACTGGATGTATGTTCTTGTGCCAGGCCGCAGCAGCCCTTCGTCATTAGCTGCTTCCACATTCAGCTCGAATGTTCTTGTTGTGGTATCCATCACTTCTGCCAAGTAAGTCACCGTTCCTGTCTGGATCTCCTCGATTCCCGGTACCCGGAAAGAAACCTGCTCCTTGCCGCGAAGATATTCCGCTGCCTCTTCCGATAAGTTGGCAACCAGCTTAATCGGATTCAACTGCTCGATTTGACCCACTTGCGTCCCCGGAGAGAGGGTCATATTCTCGACAATCGGCAATTGGGTCAAATAACCGCTAAGCGGGGCCTTAATCTCATAATATTGCAAATTACGGTCAATTTCTTGAATGCTGAGACGGGAGGTTTCCAACTGGACCTCGAGCGCAGCCAGCGGATTGGTCGATTCCATCGTCTGCAGCTGCTGCTGGAGAATTTCCAGGTCTTTAAGCTGATTGTTCAGCTGGGTCTCCATCTGCTCAACTTCGAATTGGGTAACCAAACCCAAATCGTAATTGTTGCGCATCTTGTTATAGTTTTTTTGAATTTCATCAATAGCGCTCTCCATCTTGCTGATGGAGTTTCTCAGTTCGGTCAGCCCGTTGTTATAATCTTGCCTCGCCTGGCTTAATTGCGCTTCTGAGGCTTTGATTCCGAGCTCTCCTTTTTGTCTTTGCAGCAAGACATCACTCGAATCGAGGCGGGCGATGACTTCCCCTTCGCTAACGTAATCGCCCCGCTGCTTGAGCAATTGAGTGACATCACCATTGGCTTTGGCAAACACCCCCATTTGCAGGGAGGGAACGAGGTCCGCTACCTGTTCTAATGGCTGGCCGATGGGCAGTTTGCCGACTTCCTGGATGCGTACTTTTTTCACTTGCCCTTCTGGATTCGCGCTCTCTGCCTCAGGTGCTGGAGCCGTGCATCCCGCCAGGATCGCAGAACTTAAAATAACAGCTGTTATCGCTTTGTAAATGCTGATTTTGGTAGGCATACGACGATGTTTAAGCAAAGCTAACTCTCCCTTCTCTTATACTTTTTAGGATGCAACCGGTTTTTCCTTCGGCATAGCGGTTTTCTTCCGTGTGAACAACCGTTTTACCCAACCGTTAAATTGATAGATCATTTGATAGGCAACCGGTACGATAAACAAGGTCAGGATCGTGGATGTGGTCAGCCCGCCAATAACAACGACGGCGAGGCCTTTAGAGATCAATGCCCCGTGAGAAAAGCCAAGTGCAAGCGGGAATAGTACTACGATGGTAGCGCCCGCAGTCATCATAATTGGACGCAGACGGGAGATACCGCCCCCAATCAGAGCATCCTTCATGGAGTACCCCTCTTCTCTCAACTGCTGCACTCTGGCAATTAATACGATCGCATTGGAAATTACGATTCCGATTAGCATCAAGAAGCCTATCATGGAGGTAACATTGAGAGTTTCTCCTGTTAATAAGAGCCCTAGCAGTCCCCCGATCGCAGCAAGCGGCAGGGAAAACAGAATCGAGAACGGAGCGCTGGCATTCCCGAACGACAGCACCATGATTAGATAAACTATAAATACCGATGCGGCCATAGCGACAAACAAATCAATAAAGCTTTCCATAATCTGATCGCTTACCCCTGAAATCTCGCGGGTTACTCCGGAGGGAAGCTCAAGCTCATTAAGAGCGGCCGCTACCCGGGCGCTTATGCCTCCCTTGTCCATGCTTTCGATCGTAGCCGAAACACTGATCACTTGACTTTGATTATTACGGCTAATAGAAGCAGGTGCTTCGACTTGTTGGATGTAAGCAATCTCATCCAGATAAACAATATTACCTGTAGGAGCCGTTAACGGAATTTTGGCGATAGCCTCCAAGGAATCCTTGTATATAGGATCGACCTCGATAACCGTCTTGTACATGACGTTATCGAACTTCAAATCTCCTAATTGGGCCTTGCCAATCCACCCGTTAACCGTATCCAGCACTTGTGCGGACGTCAGCCCATACAAACGGGCTCTCGCCTGATCGACCGTCACATCAATCTGCAGCTTGGATTCACTCAAGCTGTCTTCAATAGAGCTCAGTTCCGGAAATTCCTGCATCTTGGTTTTGATCATTTCCGAGGCTTGCTGCAAAGTAAGCATATCATTTCCCTTCAACGAGTACTGGAAATCAGGACCGCTCATACCATCCGCGCTGAAAGAAATTAACGTGCCTATAACTTCTGAGCCTCCAGGCAGATCATAGCTGAGCTTTTCCTCATACTCCTTGACAGCAGCCTTCGCATCCGTTCCCTCGGTCACTTGCGTAAACATTGTGGCGCGATAAGGAATCTGCTCAGAGCTGAATTGATACCCGACCAGAGACTCTATGTAATTAAATTTAGGATTGCCCTCTGCATCCAGCTCTGCTTTGAGCAAAGCTTCCATATTGCGGACAGCAGCATCCGTCATTTCCATAGTTGTCTCCCGGGGCAGCTTGATATCAAAAATAATCTGTTTATCCGATTCACTGTCCGGCATGAATGCCACTCCCAGAAAAGGAGTAATAAGAACAACAGAAAGAATAAAAATAAGGACCGAAGCTAGCATCGTTTTAATCCGGTGCTTAAGCGACCACTCCAGCGCTTTCTGATAGCCTCTGGTGATCGGCCCTACCTTTTCCTCATGCTTGATCGACTTGCTTCCCAGCACAAGCACTTTGGCCAGCATCGGAATAACCGTCAGAGCAACCAGCAAGGAAGCCATTAAAGCTGTGGCCAGCGTTATAGCAAACGGCCGGAATATTTCTCCTACCGGCCCCCCTACCAATCCAAGAGGCAGGAATACGCCAGCGGTTGCAATTGTAGAAGAACTGATCGCCATCCCTACTTGCTTGGTCGCCAGGAAAATAACAGACTCATTGCGTTTCTCGGCTTTCTGCAGCTCGGAATATATATTTTCGATGACGACAATCGAATCATCAACGACGCGCCCAATGGCAATAACCATCGCGCCCAAAGTCATTATGTTCAGCGAAATATTTAACGGCAGCATAACGAGCATCGTTAAGAAAACTGACAGTGGAATAGAAACGAGAACGATTAAAGTCATGCGAACATTTTTCAAGAAAAGAAGGATCATGATAGAAGCGAGCAGGGCGCCAAGCAATCCTTCCTGCACCATGCCGGCAATGGAATCTTTAATATCCTCGGCCGTGTTGTAAATATTTTGGAAGGCAATATTAGGCATCGTGACGCGCCATTGCTCGATCATCGCATCCACGGCATCCGCAAACTCTACCGCATTAGCGCTGCTCGTTTTGTACAAATGGACACCAATGGCCGGCATATCATTAAAACGGGCAATAAACGTAGACTCACTGATTGCCTCAATTCTTGAAATGTCCTGCAATTGGACAGTCTGGCCGCGAGGAGTTGCTATTTCCATCCGTTCAAGATTGTAGATCGTATCGAACTGTCCGGCTATCCGCACCTGTTGGGTGTTTCCGTTCAGCTCGACGGTCCCCGCAGGGCTTGCTAACATAGAGGCCTGAATAAACTGGGTAACTTGACCTGGAGTTAATCCGTAATGATCAAGAAGCGGGGCATCCAGCTGAATGGTTAAGGTCGCCTCCTGGTTTCCGATCGAATCCACGTGATCGAGACCGGAAATAGACTCTAATCCAGGCAAGATGATGTCATTGTACACCTTATCCAGCTCAACCTGGTTCATGCCGTTTTGGCCGTACAGAGCCAAGTAATAAACAGGCTCCGAAGCGAAACCGAAGGTCGCGACATTCGGTGTCTCAGCGGATTGAGGCAGCCGGGCGCTTTTAATTAAATTTTCAACCTCTTGCTTGGCTTCCTCAGCATCATACCCGTTCTCCAGCTCCAGCATGATCGAGGAGAAATTATCGCTGGAAGTAGAGCTCATGCTCTTTAATCCAGCAAGCCCGGAGATCGCCTTCTCCAACGGCTCTGTTACCTGCTCCATCACATCACGTGGAGGAGCTATGTATTGTGTTGAGATCATCACCACCGGAAAGGACATATCCGGCATCATTTCTACTTTCAACTTGGAAGTCGCGTATAAGCCGCCTAACAAAAGCATGATCATAATAATGATCAGAGCGGCCACGTTCTTCATTGAAAATTTGATCATTTGATCCAATTCCCATTATCCCCCTCTGCTCTTTATTTGGGTAAATCCGTGATATCGTTTTTTGATGAAAACCCTACTAGTCCCTTTCACATTATAACGGTTGGGTCTTCTGTTGAAAGGTGGAAAAAGTCATAATCCTCCTGTGAATCCAGTCATATTTTCCTTATGACCCGACTGAGGTCTAGGTTCTCTCCCCTACCTAAGATGGGCCTAATGTCTACAGGCAGGGGAATCGAGTTGTTCCAGCTTATACGAGCGGTTTCTGCCTAACGGTGAAAAAACAAAAACGCCCTCGAGGGCGCTGCGGTGTTTCTATGCGTTTTTCGCATACGTTGCCCGCGGAGCCCGCGGCAGAGATGCTGCCTGCTGCGCAGGCGTTGGTCTTACGAGCAATTGCAGGCAAAACAGAACGGCCTTTAGTCCACGGAATTCAGGACTAAAGGCCGCCTATTTATGTTTATATTATCTACTTAACCGGGTATTATAATCGATTGCTATTTTCGGGTAAGGCACAGGCCCCTAGGCAGGAGCTTGGGAATAGGTACGTCCCAGTAAAAACTGGCTGATCGCCTTGGCTACCCCGTCCCGTTCATTAGTATCGGTTGTTTCCTTCGCAATCCGTTTCAGCTCTTCATCGGCATTGCCCATAGCTACACCAAGCCCCGCTGCCTTTATTAATTTGGCATCGTTCATATTGTCTCCTACAGCCATTACCTCTGACAGCTCGATTCCTAGCCAGCTGCATACTTTTCGCACTCCGCTTTCTTTGGAAATACCTTGACAGGAAATCTCCATGTTAACCGGTGCAGAACGCGTTACCTCCAAGTTTCCCCATTCTTCCACTGCTTCACGCAGCGGTCCGATCACTTCCAAATCATCATGGCGAATACCGAATTTCATCCATTCGCGCTCAAACATTTCATCGGTCCATTCGCTTTTCCGTGTCAGAGCCTCTTCACTGTACCCCCAGAACCAGGCATCATGTTCAACAGCCAGCTGGTGAAGCCTGATAATATCTTCCTTCGGAATGATATGACGCTCAACTACTTCACCCGGACCTCCCCACAGCTCGGCCCCATTCAGCAGCACCATCGGAGACTGCAATCCCAACTCGTTCCACAAATGCTCCGTCGTTTGAATTCCCCGACCTGTAGAAAATATAACGGTAACTCCCTGCTCTACAGCCTCATGAATATAACGCTTGGCCGTTTCCGTAATTTTCTTTTCCTCTGTCAGCAGCGTTCCGTCCAGATCCAGTGCAAGCAATTTATAATTCGCCATGAATATGGGATCTCTCCTTTGTTATTAATGAGAATAACAGGGAGAGCCCTATTAATCAGAACAATATGAACAGAGCTCTCCTTCGAAATTACCCTGGATCCTCGGATAAACTCAGGGCATGAATTTATAACGACTTTACTATTGCCTGAAGCCTGTCCGGATAATCGGTAATTAGTCCAGTAACTCCTTTTTCTATAAGGGCAACCATATCTTCAGGCTCGTTAATGGTGTACGGGAAAATTTTAATATCGTGCTCAATCGCTTTCTTGATATCAGATTCCGGAATCTCTTTAAAATTCGGGTGAAGCGAATAAATCGGAACCGGCAGCGATTGGGCATAGTGAACATGATCATACAAATCTCTGCCGTTATAAAGTATGCCAACCAATACTTCGGGGTTGTTTTCTTTAAATTGGACAAGTTCCTTATGATAAAAGGAGGAAACGACGACTGTATGCAGTCGATTGGTCCGCTTTAGGAGAGAAGCCAGCTGTTCCCCTAAGCGGCCGTCATAAAAGTTTTTTACCTCTACATTAATCCACACGTCAGCGGGAAAAAGATTGATAACTTCTTCCAGAGTCGGAATTTTCTCGCCCTTAAAAGCATCGCCAAACCAGCTGCCCGCATCAAAGCTCTGAACTTTCTCCAATGTCATCTCGCGAATAACACCTTCACCATTGGTCGTACGATCGATGGTTTGATCATGGCATACAACAATTTGATCATCTTTCGTTAAATGCACATCCAGCTCTACCATATTGACTCCCTGCTTAAGTGCTTCCTTAAAAGCTGCCAGTGTATTTTCGGGAGCTATGGCAGAAGCTCCGCGATGCCCAATAACGAGCGGTTTACTGGTTGACATGTCAAAGTCTCTCCTTCTGGTCGATTAGTGGTGTGCTCCAGCCAAGAAAATAAGCCACAGCAAAAAAAGACGACAAAAACCTGCAGCGGTATAGCCAGAAAAAGCGAAACAGTTAATGACCATTTACGCCAAGCTCAATATCGCTGGAACAGCTAGGTTTTCTCACGTCGTCTCTACCTACATTATTTAACTATTGATCATTATGGCACCCTATGCACCAATCGTCAATAGATGGTTTTTAACACTATTCCTTACGACATTTGCTTGACTTTGCCTAGTTCGCACCAGGATTATTTTCTTCTCTTGCGTCCCGGATTAATCTCGCCTTTTATTTTTCCCGTTTGCTCATCTACTATAACAATAGTCAAGCCTTTAAATGTACGCTTCAATTCGAATAGCTCTTTAATCGCATCCTCTCTTGTCAGAGGCCCTTTTAACCTCCGCCCTTTATAGCTTATATAGTAGTGCAACTCTTAAGTCTCCATTCTTTAAACTGGAGATGTTCCTTGCTGTTCTGTATGAGTACAAGATCTAAACCGTCATTTATATTTGCTGGTCATTCCGATGTAGGCAGGAGAATAAATTCTCTTTTTACTGTAACATTTTATGGTTTCTTGCGTCTGTTTAGATAAGAGCCTCGCGGGGTAAAGCAATAGTATTCCCCTGAACCAGGAAAGCTTTACCTCTTAAGGCCTTTATTATTTTTATCATACCTTCACCGTCCGAAAGGGGAGATATGGATTATGAAAAAATTGATTATCGGCATAGTAATTGGCGCCAGCTTAACAGCGTCTACCACTATCCTCGCCAATACTATTAAGGAATATCGGCTTGTGGAAGCCACTTATCCTATTGAAGTTAACACATTGGAATATAATAATGCCGGTTTGCCCGTGCTTAATTATGAAGGCAATACTTATGTTCCTCTTCAAGCGATCTCTGAGAATTTGAACACTACAGTTCGCTGGAACCAGGAGAAATTCGCCGTTGAAATTAGAGATGTGTACGAAAACCAGGCCTTCCGCATTCATGAAATCACAGGGAGCAACGGTAACTATACAATTACCGGGGAAGCCAGAGTGTGGGAAGCTTCCTTCGTCTATGCAGTAAGCGATGGCCACGATTATTTGCTGGAGGATTTCACAACTGCCTCTAACGGAGCACCTAGTTGGGGGAATTTCACCATTGACCTGGCTATTCCACAGGATAGGCTTCCGGTTAACGGTACGCTGACCCTCGAAATTTGGGAAGCCAGCGCTAAGGACGGGAGCCCCCTGCACCTATTGAATATCCCGTTAGAAAGCTTCCGGTAATCCGTACCTGTCGGCTTCCGCATATTCCTTTTCTTAAGCTGGCTCTTTCAGCCGTGACAAACTTAAGCCGGCCAAGGACATTCTCCTTGGCCGGCTTACCTGTTATGCGAAGGATTGAGAAAACGGTTCTCCGATTGTCCATTCCTGCTCCCGCATTGCTAATCAGCCGGTTTCAATTACAGCTCACGACGAATCTGGCTGATATTAATGATGGACAAGATGATCCCTACAACTCTTGGAACGTAACCGATCACCGGAATGTAGCTTAACAAGGCCATCCCTACGTTAAGACCAGTAAATACACCTGTGTTGTTCTTTGCGAAAAGAGCAATAATGAAGCTGATCACCGTAAGCGGAAGCACCCAGCCTGAAGACCAGACATATCCGAATGGAATGAGAGCGATCACGTAGCCGGCTATAATTCCAATTTCCAACAGCAATTGCACAACGCTGATTATGCGTAAAGTGTCTCTGTTCATACCTTAATCTCCTTATCCTAAGTTTTTCACATCCGAATCAATTTCATAATACCAACGTCCGAGCTTAATCCACAACATAAAGTAAAGAATCACCGGTTCAGATGAATCTAAATTGGGTACCCGGGCAGATTAAAATTGTTTATGAAAGGGATGTATTCAAGATATCATTTTTTCATTTGGTTGGGGGCCTTTATTTTCGCGCAGGAGAAATTTCCTCCACTCCTGCAACTCCTGCAATAACATGATCACAAGCCTTAGTGTTCACATTATAACGTATAGTACGCATCAAGCAGCCATCGGTTCCATGCCTTCCGTCAAAGCTCCCTAGCATGGGAATAAACGGGTGCTTTTCAACATCCCGGTTTCCGGGTAAAATGAAGAGGATTGCCGCAGCTACAAGGGCTCTGCTATGTTAAGCACAGTCGGCCCATTCACGATAAACCCTCACTGGAATAGCATTCCTTTGACAAGACATATAGAAGGGGGAATAGAAAATGTCCGATTTGGATCTCTCCAAGTTTGAAAAGAAGATTGAATTACGCCAAATAGAAGCAGCTGATATTGACAAAATCATTGAATTGCAGACCCGCTGCTTTCCAAATATGGACCCCTGGAAAAAGGAGCATCTACGCAGTCACCTTGCCATTTTTCCGGAAGGCCAATTCTGTGTGGAATACGATGGCAAAATTATCGGCTCCTGCTCCAGCCTGATTATCAATTTCGAAGAATACAACGATCAGCACTCATATGATCAGATTACTGCAAATGGCTATATTACGAATCACGATCCATCCGGATTGGATTTGTACGGCATTGAAGTAATGGTTGATCCGGAATACCGGAGAATGAAGATAGGCCGCAGACTGTACGATGCCCGCAAAAATTTAGCAAAAGAGCTTAATTTGCGCAGCATATTAATTGGAGGCCGGATTCCGAATTATCACAAGTACGCATCTGAAATGACACCACGAGAGTATGTCAACGAAGTGATTAACCATAACATTTTCGACCCGGTGCTGACCTTTCAAATCATGAACGGCTTCGTGCTAAACCGGATTAATCCGCATTATTTGAAGGACGACAAGGCCTCCTTAAGTTATGCCACCTTGATGCAATGGCACAATATTGATTATCAGCCCGTCAAGAAAAAACAGTTCAAAACATCGCATCCGGTCCGCCTTTCAGTTGTTCAATACGAAATGAAAAAAATCGATACTTTCGAAGATTTTGCAACTCAATGCGAATATTTCGTCGAAGTCAGCTCGACCTATAAGTCCGACTTTATCGTGTTTCCGGAGATCTTCACCACTCAGCTTTTGTCCTTCTTGGCGGAAAAATCACCAAGCCAGTCCGTACGGGAGCTGTCCGAATATACGGAGCCCTATATTCAGCACTTTACTGATCTGGCGGTCAAATATAACGTCAACATTATTGGCGGATCCCACTTTGTCGAGGAAGATCAGGGGATTTTCAACATTGCTTACTTGTTCCGTCGTGACGGGACGATCGAGAAGCAGTACAAGCTGCATATTACTCCGAATGAGCGGAAATGGTGGGGAATTCAGCCCGGCAATGAAATTAGTGTGTTTGATACGGACTGCGGCAAGGTCGCCATTCTGATCTGCTATGATATTCAGTTCCCTGAGCTGGCCCGTATTGTGACCGACCTGGGCGCTAACATCATCTTCTGTCCGTTTTGTACGGACGACCGTCAAGGCTATCTGCGTGTACGCTATTGCGCCCAGGCCCGGGCTGTAGAGAACCAGGTGTATACGGTAATAGCCGGAACGGTAGGAAATTTGACGCATACGGTCAACATGGATATTCAATACGCTCAGTCGGCGATCTTTACCCCTTCGGACTTCACCTTCCCAAGAGACGGAATTATCGCTGAATGTCATCCGAATATTGAGCAGCTGATCGTTGGGGACGTTGACCTTGAGCTGCTTCGCCGCATCCGTCACTCCGGCAGTGTGCTGCAGCTGAAGGATCGGCGCACGGACTTGTTCGAGGTGAAGCTGAAAACAATCGAGTAGCCGTTTGGTTTGCTCGCTTCATGTAAAAAGGTTCTTGCAGCTTCAACGGTCTATACTGGAACATTATCCAGTCCGATATTAGACCCGGTGCAGCCGGCCGCTGCGGCCCGCTGCGCTCCTTTTTCGATTCTAACGCTCGTACCGGGATCACTTTCACCGCAAATAACAGTTGTTCGAGGGGAACGAGGGCGAGCGTTAGAATGTAACCCCTTCTTTCTCCCCGAATACGAACGAGAGCAAACATTAGCGCAAAACACGGTCTGCCCATTAGAGGCAGACCGTGTGTCATTTTTCCCGCCGCAGCATCACTCAGTTAAATACAAGTGGAGTATGAATCAGGGAGGTTTCCTGTAAACAGGAACTGCGGGTATTTCCTATAAGCTAGAAGCGCAGCAGTTCCTATGAGCAAGGACCGGCAGGCGTGGAAAAATACTCCTTCGCTCCCGCATGAATATCTTGCTTCTGTAATGGGTATACCTGGGAAGCGACACAACTCTAGCTTGAGGAGGTTACCCCGGGATGCCAATGAACCTGGCCGCGCTGCAAGAACTCATTGAAAAAGCGGAAACCGACCTGCTCCCCTCCCTGGTGCTGAAGAGCATAGCTCCTGAGGACCCCGTTGAAATCAATAACCAGCCAGAAGGCTGGGTGCTTCTTGGAAAAGGGAATTTCGCCGCCGTGTTCACACATCCCGACTTTGATTCTTTTGCGATAAAGGTTTATGCAAAGGGCAGACCCGGGCTAAGGGACGAAATCGCAGTCTACCGCAAGCTGGGGAGCCACCCGGCTTATTCCGAATGCTACCATGCGGGCATCTCCTACCTGATTCTAAAACGCCTGCAAGGAGTAACTCTGTACGATTGCCTGAAGAGAGGCATCCGCATTCCGCGTCAGGTCATCATAGATGTTGATCAGGCTCTAAGCCACGCCATCCAGCAGGGGCTTAACCCTAGAGATGTGCACGGCAAAAATGTGATGGTCGCTGAGGGCCGCGGCTGCATTGTCGATGTCTCGGCTTTCTTATATCCCGGGCACGATCCGATGTGGGATGATTTAAAGAAAGCTTATCACCGGTTCTATTGGCCCTTCCTGATTCTTCCCCCGCCTCCGGTGCCAGGATTTATCCTGAATTGGGCTCGCAAGAGCTACCGCCGGATAAAAAGTAGCGATCTTACTAAGCAGAAATAAATCTTATCATGCAGAAATAGATCATGCTGAGCGGAAATAAATCTTATCCAGCAGAAATAAATCTTGCTGACCAGAAATAGATCACACCGAGCCGAAATAATAGCTTATCGTCAGTCTATAACGCCTTCTCAGTCCGGCTAGTTATCCGGGAGCGAGTTTATTTAATGTTAAGCTCCCTACGGATTTGCTCCAGATCCTCCCTCGGCTCTTTGTCGCCATACCGCGCTTGTTCATAGCTTTCCGCAAGCTTCTTTATCGCTTCTTGATTCTCCGGGTATTGACCGGATAACGCTACAGCAGCCTCCCGGGGAGTAGCCGATTCACGGACAGCCTGCCGCGAAGGACGGCTGCGGATATAGTGTCGGAATAAGTACCGGGCTCTCTCCCGATTGCTCGACAGAGCCTCCCATGCAGCCTCTCGGTTTCGCAGCTTATCCATCCAGCTCCGCATGCGTTCAGCAGTCGCTCCGGCGAACGGCTTCCAGCCCCCATCCAGCACTTCCTCCTCATCCACATAACCGGTATACGGGCTATCCTCGCCCTTCCGGTCCATTCTGGAATTCAACCAATTCGACAGCCAGCCGGCCAGACGGATCAATCGTTTGCCCAGCCAGAATAGCAGGATAAGGATAACAGCGATCATAATTACATAAAAGACTGCCTGCACCGCTTTTTCCAACCAGACGAAGAATGGATGCGGCTCAGCAGGCTCCATATACCCGAAATCTGGTGATGAAGGAGCGCCTGGCTCGGTCTCCGGCAGCGGCTCCACAGGATCGGAGGCCAATAAACGGTTAACCCATTCCACGAGCTGCGAGTACAGCCACGCCAGCCCTTGCTGGATCTGCCGTAACAGACTGGCTATCACAATGATCAGAAGCAGCCCCAGAAGCAGAATTCGATTATGCAGAAGCAGCCCCTTGTTCAGCTTCTGCTGACCCTCTTGATTCTGATTGCGATTTTGCGTAATCGAGGTCCACTGCAGATGAACCCGGTTGGAAAAGAAGAGACAGATAAGAAGCGAGAGCAAGCCCAGCCAAAACATAAAGGTCGCATAGGGATTCAGCTCTTCCAGCCGGGAGTAAAATATCGCAGTCAAAAAGTATAGTCCAGGCCCGATAAAGTAAAAGAGTTCGGGATACACCTGATTGATTTGCCGGTATGCCATATATACTCCCCGCAATATGACGATGACCAGCAGGACCACGGTAATATAGCCCCAGAGAGTGGTGCCGATGATATTCAAGGCAAGCAGGAAGGCTAGCAGCACCGCTCCGAGAAACTGCTGCCACTTGCGCCGCATATGGAGACCTATGACGAACACCGCTCCAGCCAAATAACCGGCTGACAGCAGCAGCAGCCATATCGCCATGGTGCCCGCCGGTGCCAGATATATGGGAAGCAGGAGCAGAAGCGGCATGAACAAAATCATTTCAATGACCCCATGCCCAAAAGCTTTAAGTACTGCGCGAAGCTTATGCAATAGCTGTCCCCTCCCCTTCCCGAACCTTTTCTCCTAAAGCCTCCTCGCCTTCAACCTCCGACCGGACATCGCCAGTGGACCCGGCTTCTGCTTGCTGCTTATGCTCCAGCGGAATAATGTCCACTTTGCTTCCGTTTCGCTCCAGACGCCTGATATTGCTCATCAGCTTATCCGCGGTATGGGCTGTAATGAAAACGTAAGCAACGTTTCCACTATCGCGGGTAAATTCTCTTTCCAGGTAAGCAGCCATCTCACAGCTGCAATCAATAACCAGCTTAGCCATTGTTTCATACAGATGCGTCATATGCTCTTGTCCGCTTAACGGAGGAATCCAGACCGGCTCTTTAGGAGCGTCTACCGTATAACCATTGGTTCCGAAGCCAACCTCCATCCCCTGGCGAATACCATCCTCCGCAATAGTAGCTGCATAGCGGATCCCCAGCTCGACCAGTTCGGGATCCGTGACGGCATTCCACATTTTTTCGGATACTTCAAAGTTAAGAAGAATAATCATCTTCTGATCGGCGGTAAAGCCGCGGTTATGCACCTGCAGCTCTCCCGTGCTCGCGGTGGCTTTCCAATTGACATCCTTCATAGAGTCCCCATTCCGATACTCACGAACTCCCTGGATCATGAAAGGATCAGGCATCACCCAACGCTTGACCAGCAGCTCCCCCTGCCAGCTTCGGCGGGTCAGAGGGATTTCGTCCATGCTGAGAGTCCGCGGATAGACCAGCAGTTCTGCATTGAGCGGAATGGTAGTATAGACGGATTGCAGCCCTACCAGATCCCCGCAGGTTACCGTGGCGCTGTTCAGATTGTAAGCCCCACGCCCTTTGCACACAATATAATGCCGCCGGGTGATCAGCCGGTTGGGCATGAGACTGAATAAGCTGGAATGATTCTGGAACATCTCGCCGCCGGATATATTCAAATTAAATTGTTTGCGAAACTGCAAGTTGGCATGAATCAAGGACTCGAGCTTAAGCCATGGAACGGGCAGCAGCTTGCGGTTGCTGATTTTTTCCACCAGCTGCACTTCTTCCCCTTCAAAGACAGCTGAGCGGCTAAAATGACGGGTGACCGTGATATTTTTCAGCGCCCATTTTTTGTAGATCAGACTTTGCCCCGCGATGATCAGAAACGCTACGAACAATGTCCAGGCTATACTCATATTATTCCTGCCTTTGGGCCAACTGCGCCTCTGTCGGAACCGGGATATCGTTAAGCAGCTTTTCAATCACCTGCTCGCTCCAGCGTTCCTTATAGCGCAAGTTCCCCTTCGGCACCAGCCGATGAGCAAGCACGGGGACCGCCATGGCTTTAATATCATCGGGAATAACATAGTCCCTTCCTTGCAGCACAGCGTATACTTGAGCCGCCTTGAGCAGTGATTGGCTTCCGCGGGGGCTGACTCCCATGGCCACCTCATGATGACTGCGTGTTTTCTCCACGAGTTCTACAATATAGCGCAGCAGGTCGTCATCGACCCGCGTCTCCGAATATAAATTCTGCGCAGCGATAATATCATCGGCCGAGGCGACTGCTGTGATCGTATCCAGAGGGTTGCCCCCTTTGAATCGCTTCAATATTGCCACAGATTCCCCGCTTGAGGGGTAGCCCATGCCGATTTTAATGAGGAAACGGTCCAGCTGGGCTTCCGGCAGCGGGAACGTCCCTTGGTTTTCCACTGGATTTTGTGTCGCCAGCACGAGAAATGGACGCTCCAGCCGCTGAGTGATTCCGTCCACCGTGATCTGCCTTTCTTCCATGCATTCCAGCAGACTGGACTGCGTCCTTGGCGTAGCCCGGTTAATCTCGTCAGCCAGCACAATCTGTGAAAAGATCGGACCTGCACGGAACTCGAACTCACCGTTTTTTTGATTGTAAAAATAAATTCCGCTTAAATCAGTTGGAAGCAAATCCGGTGTAAATTGCACACGCTTGAATGAACAGCCGAGCGATTTGGCCATCGCTTTGGCCAGCAATGTTTTCCCTGTGCCGGGAACGTCCTCCAGCAGCACATGCCCGGAAGAAATGACCGCAACCAGCAGCAGATCGACCACATCCTCCTTGCCGACAATCACCTTGCCCACATTTTCCTTGATCCTGTTGGCCAAGGCTCTCATTTCGGTAAAATCCATGTTTTCACCGCCATTAGATTTAGTTTAAGCATTTTACATCATCCTGTCTTTTCCCGCAGCTGAAGGACATGCAAAACGCTGAGCTTAAGAATGCGCTTACTTTTCTACTATACCTTTTATTGCGGCTGGACGACAACTTTCCAGACTGACAGGCCGCTGTGATTTTATCTGACGATAATGCTAGATTTATAGAAACTTCCCGGCTGCATTTACGTCTCATAGATGGGAGCAGTTTCAGTATCGCAAAGGCCCAGCGGTCAAATTCTTGCATCCATCCATTTAACAAGGAGGTGGCCGGCCATGACTTATGCTGATTTATTGCTGTCCCCATGGACACGGATTGCCGCTGCTGTCGCGGCCGCTGCCTTTTTCGCCCTGCTGCTCGGCCGTTATCCTTGGAAAACTATAGCACGCACCACCTTCCTGTGCCTGCTTTTGTCCTATGCGCTAACCGTCAGTGTGCTTTACCGACTGCACTACGGAGAGCTGTTCCATAGACAAAAGGTGCTTGACCGGCAGCATGACTATATTCAGGAACACCGGCCGAGCGAGATGATTCGGCAGCAAGGACTCGTTATCGCGGTCAGTTCGAGGGAAGAAGGGGCAGGCTTTCTCAACCGGGTATACTTAGGTAATTACGGTGAACAGCCGCTGCGGGAGGGACAGCTGGTACTGCGCTTTTTTGACGAAAACGGCCGCCCTTTGGCCAACCGGACACTTGAGCTCAGCGAGCTGCAGCCGGGGGAGCAGACAACGTTGCTCGATGTGGAAACGGATCAAGCTGTTGCGAACTTCCAATACCAGTGGACCCAATTAAAATAGTGAAATAAAGGGGCAAGCTCTATGTCAAACCCCGGGTGCGCGGGTCCGCCGGCTGTGCATAGAGCTTCTTTTTTTGAGCAGAAGAACAATCAGATACAGCGGATAGCTGACAGGCAGAAAGACGGCAACGGACATTAACGTTTCCAGGATGACGGGCTCCCGCCCCAATCCGAGCAGGTAATGTCCTCCTGCCATCACCGCCCCTGCTATCAGCATACATAATGCAGCGAACACTACGGGCCTGCGAAGGTCCGGTTTGGCGGCCGCCGAATAGGCGAGGAAAGCCGGGACGAGAACAAGCCAGCCCGTCCATAGGCTCGTCCGCTGCAGGAACCCCAATTCGCCCAGCAGCAGCAGCGATAAAAATCCGGCGCTCACCAAGGTGAACGGAAAGGTGCTGCGGCTGCTCTTTCCCGCCGCTGGCAGGTTCTCCGGTCCGGTATCGGTCAGCCGTGTCTGCACATGCCGATAAGCTTTCCGATATTTGAAGCGGGTCTCGATGAACAGCTCATAAAAAGTAGTATAGAAGGGCTGATTCTCTTCAAGCCGGAACAGCATGCCGCCCACTTTCCACTGGAACAGGCTGCTTTCTTTGCCTGGCAGGACACTGGCCGGGGCCAGATAAAGAGGAAGCCGCCGTTCAATCAGCGCCTCCAACAGCCCCGGCAGGCTCATTGGATCCATAATCGGCACGGAAATCACATCAGACTGGACAAATAAGCTGCCCTCCCCTTCATTGCCACTATAACCCCGGGGAGCTAGCTTCAGGTCCTCACTTCTCTCCCGACCAGGGACTTTCATGCTGTCATGGCGGCGCTGCCCATCCCTGCTGACAATGAAATGCAGAGCGGGATACACCCGTTCACGAAACTGCGCTTCGGTCAGCTTTCCAGCTTCCCGCTCCTCATAACCAATAAAAGCATGAATAGAAATGACTGCATAATCCGCTTGAGTGTAATCTACATGCTTTCTCCGTTCGAGTTTGCCTGTCCGGCGATTACGGCGCGTGAATATCAGCCCATCCGCTTTCAATTGATAGTGTTCAGGATAACGATTGCGAATCAGATGCTTGCGGGCTTTTTTAATTAGAACAAGAAAAAAGAGAATTCCCGCAGGCATGCAGATCAAAGCAGCAGCCGCCCATAGCCAGTGAATGTCTACAGCCAGATAGACAGGCAGCCCCAGCAAAGCGAGCGCCAAAGAGGCCATAAGCACCCAGCCCAGACATAGAAGGACCCAAGCGTAGGGATTCATTTGGGCTTGTTTATATTCATAAAGGATACGACTGGCATGATCCCGTTCTTGACTCATCGTACTCCTCCTCCGACAGTCCATTACCTTTTCCTAAGATATAGTCTACCAGACACGGGGTCCGTCTTTCAAAGATTGATGCTCCGGATAAAAAAAGCATCCCCGCGAACAATTCGGCGTTCGCAAGGGATGCCTGAGATAAGGAGATTCTTCCTTTTTACAGCTAAACAGATGAATTAAGCATCCAGGGAGTTGTTGGAGCTTGAGGCAAGCGGCAGTTCTTCCTTGTTTTTGGTGAAAGGCCACCAATTGGCGGTACCGAATGTTCTGACCATGACAGGAACAAACAGCGGCATGATCACCAGAGCGTACAGCAGCAGCCCTGTAATCGTAACAGAAGCAATTTGCAGCAGCGACAGCACACCCGAGGGCAGCATCGCAGCGAAGGTACCGCCCAGAATGACAGCCGCGGACATAATCACTTTCCCCATGTTTTTCATCGAGAGGATCATCGCTTCTTTAACCGGCAGATGTCTGTACTCGTTGAAGCGGTCCATCAGGAAGATGCTGTAATCGACGCCAAGAGCAACCAAAATAACAAATGCGAAGAATGGCACCGCCCAGTTGAGCCCCGGATAACCCATGAAATGCACAAATATAATTTCGGTAATCGCCATTGAAGTAAAGTACGTCAAAATCAAAGAGACAATCAAATAGAGCGGCATGATAACCGATTTCAGCAGAATCAGCAGAATAATGGCTATTCCGACCAGCATCAGAATGACAGTACGGGAGTAGTCCGCACTGGAAATCTGATTTAGATCCGCGTACATGCCGGTGACTCCGCCAATCCCATACTCTATATCCGCCCATGAGGTTCCGGCAATCACCCGCTGTACGGCACCGTCCACCTCGGCCATCAGTTCAATCGACTCAGTGCTGTACGGATTGTCCCTCAGCACAATATCCAATGTGGCGATTTGTCTGTCGGCAGACAGATACGTATCCAGCACCTGGGCAAATTCCTCATCGTTCAGTACCTCTTGCGGAATGTGCCAGCCGGCCATCGGTTCATCGGAGGCAGAAGCCAGCCCGGATAAGTAACCGCGCACCTCGTCCAGCCCTCCAGATACCTGCGACAAACCATCCACGCTATCCGACAGCCCTTGTGTCAGCATGGAGAGCTGGTTCTCGAGATCGGCAAAGCCCTGCTCGATTTCTCTTTGGCCGGCAGAAATTTGCTCCAAACCATTCCGCACTTCCGGCAGCCGGGCAACAATTTGCCCTTGACCATCAGCAGCCTGCAGAATACCTTGCTGCAGTTCGTTCAAGCCTTCCACTAGTGCAGCCAGCCCTGAATTTAACTGCTGCTGCCCGGCAAGCGATTGCTGGAAGCCTTCATTCGCCTGATTCAGTGATGCACTGACCCCGGCCAGTTGAGCATTCAACTCCTGCAATCCGGCTCCGAGCTCACCAGCCGCCCGTTGAAGCTGATTCACCGTCCCCTGTATCGTCAGGAAATCCGGGTCCTGCTGCAGCTCGGGATATTTTTCAGCCAGTCGTGACAGATCGCCGCTTACTCCGGAAAGGCCTTGGGAGATTCCCGACAGGCTCTGTTCAATTTGCTGATATCCTGTCGTGAAGGAACCTAGGCCTGTTCCTACTTGGCTGTATCCGGCCAACAGCCGCTCATTGACTGCTGCCAGCTGCTCCGCTGATGCGGCCGCTTGCTGCAAGCCTTGGACGAGCTCGCCGGCCCCTGCGGAGCCGTCACGGATTCCTTGCTCGACCTGACGCAGACCTTGATCCAGCTCGGCAATGCCGGCTTGAAGCTGCTCTGTTCCACGAGTCAGCTCAGCTGCTCCTTCAGCCGCTGTAAGCAGCTCAGGAGCCGAACGGGACAGCTCCTGCTCCGCCGTGCTCAACCCGTCGCGAATTTGTCTCAGGCCATCATCACCCATGCCGAGACCTTCATCCACTTGCTTCACCTGTTCGGCAACGAACAAATCCCGCAGCTCCTCCCCTACCGGCCGGGTGGCACTCCGTACGGAATCGATGCCGGGAATTTGCACAATCTCCCTGCTGATTCTTTCAATCATCGCCAACCCTTCGGCGGAATCCAGCTGCTCGGAATGTTTGATAATGAGCTTGGTAGGTAAAGACTGTCCCGGACCGAAGCTGTCAGAAATTATCGCAAAGCCCTTAACCGATGGATAATCATCGCCCAACTCATCCAATGCGTTAAAGGATAACTTTCCGCTATAATTGATCATCAGAGGCGCAACCACAATAGCGATCAGCAGCAGGGTAACTAGCGGCCGTTTCATAGAGAATGCCCCTGCCGCACCCCACAACCGGCTAGGCTTATGCTCTAGAGAACCCTTGGCTGGCCAGAACAGCTTCTCCCCAAGCGTCACCATAAAAAACGGCACTAAAGTGAACAGTGCTACCAGCAGTACAGCGACTCCAACCGCTACAGCTGCTGCCGATTGATAGAGAATAAATGTGGAAAGACCAATCGCTGAAAAGCCCACCATAACGGCCATTCCGGAGTAAACCACCGTTTTCCCCGCTGTGCGGTAAGTTTCCATTACCGCCTCCCATTTGTCCTGGCGATGACTAAGTTCCTCTTTGTAGCGGCTGATAAGAAGAATACAATAGTCCGTACCTATTCCGAACATAACCGCGACCATAAAGATTTGGGTAAAATTGGACAACGGAAAGTTCCACCAGTCCACCATAAAAGCCACGATCGACTGCGCCGCCAAGTAACTGACTCCGACAGACAGCAGCGGCACCAGCGGAGCTACTGCGGAACGGAACACAATAAATAAAATGACGAGAATAAAGATTACCGTAATATACTCGGTCTTCTTCAAGCCTTCCTCCGAGCTTGTAATGACATCGGCGTCAATAAACCGGCTGCTGGTTAAATAGTGCTCGACTGTCACATCATCCAGCGCCCGGTACAGCTCGGAACTAACTTCATCAGCGGACCGATCCTGCCAATCAAGAGCGAGCAGTACCATAATCGTTTTTCCATCGTCCGCCACAAGCTGGTCGGCCAGCTCAGCCTGCTCAAAATGGCTCATGATCGACTGGATGCCGAGCTCACTTTGTTCACTCTCCAAACGCCGTACCGCTTCTTCAACCTGACCAAGGTCTTCTGTGGTTAATCCGGACTCGTTATGGAAAACCAGAACTGTGTCCCCGGCCTGAGCCGCCCCTCCGCCAGCTTCCGCCTGGCGGTTCAAATCGCTGAGCAGTTCCTCCGCCCTTGAGGACGAATATCCGTCGGGAACACTAATTTGCCCCTTCTCCCGCACCAAGTCGGCCATTCCCGGCGCTGCTACTAACAACCCCACTACGGCTGCTACCCATACAGCCAATACGGCATATCTCCATTTTAGTATGGCTTTCATCCCGCTACTCCTTTCTATCTTGCTGCATAAGTTCCGCCAGCTTCTCAAAGCTGTCCATAAACATCTCGATTTCATCCTCACTAAACTGGCTCAAATACCGGCTTAGCTGTTCAGTTATATTGATTCTTCCCATCTCGCACACTTCATGTCCAAGCGAAGTCAAAGACAAATAGACGACCCGGCGGTCCGTGCTGTCGCGAACCCTTTCTATCAACCCCTTGTTTTCCAGCCGGGTAATCATGGCCGTAATCGCGCTTTTGTTGACACAAAAATAATCGGCCAGCTCTGTCGGGGTGCACCCTCCTTTGGACTTATAAATGTTGCAGAGCAAAGAGAACTGTTCCAAGGTCAGTTGGGGATCAATTTGCTGCTTGATTATCGCATTCAAGCTCTGATTCATCCTAAAACGGGAAGTTTCATAGCGTTCTATCCAGCGAGCCATCTTATCCAGGTCCATAGCTCTTTCCTCCTTTCAAAACCAGCAAAAGAAATTCACTTGATGAATTGTTTCATTGTTGAACTACTTGTTTACTTTACCTCTCCACCTGACGGATGTCAATCCGGCAAAATTAAACGGGCTGTCCAGAAATGACCATAAAGAAAGGCCAATCAGAAAATCCTAATTGACCTAAATATTCGAAAGTCCATTTTGAGTAAAAGCACCTAAATTAGAGGGACCATCTAATGCGTAGAGGCGATATGTATGCGGAAAACCATATAGAACCGACGCAGCGAGTGCCTGGCGATATGTGCGGAAAACAGTTATGCCTTTGAATTCTCAGGCACAACTCCTGCATGAAAATAGCCAAGGGTGGCGGGGTTCGCGGGCTGCGCAGTCTTGTTGCCTGTTGTTGCTTGTTGTCGCCTGCGTTTTGTACGAAATGTCGTACAAATGCATGGGGTTGAAGTACGAATATCGGAGATTTGTATGAAACGTCGTACAAATACAGGGGATTGAAGGGCAATTACCCAAGTTTTGTATGACAAATCGTACAAATGCAGGAGGTTGAAGTGCGATTGCCCGAGATTTGTATGACAAATCGTACAAATGCAGGACATTAAGCTATTAAGGAGCTGCAGTCAGTGTTTCAGACGAAATGTCGTACAAGCCCCAAATCATGTTGTCGAGGTACTAATACCCAAGATTGCTCATCATGTGGGGAGTTTACGAGAGGGGTTACTTTCACAGAAAACCGCTTAGAAGCAACGCCACAGGGGCGTAGAGGCAGAATGTATGCGGAAATCCGCATAGAACTGCCGCAGCGATCCACAGCAACCATACAAAAAAAGTTGGGCGGATAACGTTTCCGCCCAACCTTTATTTAAAATGGGGATGAACGATTACTTCTCGGACAGTCCGCAGCTTAAATCTCAGCGTTCCAGCAAAGAATAACTCTATTTATCAAAAATCAACTCAAGCAAGCTTTTAATTGATTTCGTCCGGGTTACCGCCAAAGCGTTTGTTTTGATTCAGGGCATTGATCCGCTCCATCTCTTCGGAGGATAGCTCAAAATCGAAAATATCGGCATTTTCTTTAACCCGATGCGGAGTAACCGACTTGGGGATCGTCACAACCCCGTTCTGAATATCCCAGCGCAGCACTACCTGAGCCGCTGTTTTGCCGTGAGCATCCGCTATTTCATGAAGCACCGGCAAATCCAGATTCCCTTGCATCAAGGGACTCCATGCCTCCATCTGAATTTGATTAGCTTTACAGAAGGCGAGAAGCTCCTGCTGGCTGAGCAGCGGGTGATACTCGACTTGGTTAACCATAGGAGCAATTTCCGCATCCGACATCAGGTCCTTCAAGTGATCGACCTGGAAGTTGCTAACTCCAATGGCGCGAATCAAGCCTTCTTTATACAGCTTCTCCATCGCTTTCCAGGTTTCTTTATATTTACCCCTCTTGGGAAGCGGCCAATGAATCAAATACAAATCAAAGTATTCCAGTCCAAGCTTGTTCCGACTTTCCTCGAACGCTTTAAGCGTCGTCTCATACCCCTGGTTCTCGTTCCACAGCTTTGTAGTTATAAATAATTGGTCGCGGGGAACGCCGCAATTGGCGATGGCACGCCCAACCCCCTGCTCATTTCTGTAAATGGCCGCCGTATCAATGCTTCGGTATCCAGTTTCTATGGCTGTCCGGACGGCATCCTCAACCTGCTGTCCCTCTTCCACTTTCCATACTCCAAGACCCAGCCATGGCATTTCCACTCCATTTGCAAGCCGGGTACAATCTGCTAAATGTTTCGGCAACATAATCCCTCCCATATATGTGTTAATGGACGATTCTGCTTCATTTCGTATCATATCATATCTTTACTACAAGTCATATCTTTACTACAAGTCATATCTTTACTATGAGACAAACTGTTGAGAATCATCGCTATACCTGTTGATAGACGATTTTGATGGGCGATTTTGATGGGCGATACTGGTGGATGATGCTGTTCTGGCAGGTATTTTTTACGCAAGCCGGCACAAGTGCCGTGTCTCTCCCTATAACCGTGACATAGGTTGATGGTAAACAGCCTATCCCGACTAGGGCTCTTGTTTTCATATGGAGGGTGGAGAAATATGAGCTTGCCAGTCCGGCATATTGCCATTGGGGACCAGCAGTGGGAGCAGCTTCACAAAGATGTTTGGAGCCGCAAATTTGTAGAGGCTTATTTGCTGCATGACCGTTACAGAGAACGAATCAAACTGCGCTTCCGGGGCGGCCATACACGGGAATATCCTAAAAAATCATTCGAACTGCTCATCCATGGAAAAACATTCCATTTAAACGCCGAATACGATGATCCTTCGATGATTCGCAACTCTCTCTCCTTTAATTTTTTTAGGAGGATTGGGGTGGCGAGTCCACAAACCCGATTTTGCCAGCTGTATGTAAACGGTGAAAACCACGGTATTTATCTAGAAATCGAAGCGGTAGACCGCGCTTTTTTTGAACGTCGCCATTTAAAGGCGCTATCCTTGCATTATGCAGTTAATGACGATGCCAACTTTAGCTTGTTCGATGCACAAATGAAGTCCAGAAAACATTCTCTTCTGCAAGGCTATGAGACCATTCTCGGAGGGGAAACAGGCAACCGGCACCTCGTTTCGTTTATCACCCGGCTGAACTCGCTCCCCCAGGGCAAGATGGAGGCTTATCTCGCTAAACATGTTGATGTTAACGCCTATTTGAAGTGGCTTGCGGGAGCTGTGCTGACAGGTAATTATGATGGCTTCGATCATAATTACGCGCTTTATTTGACCCCGGCAAAAAAGTACCGCATTCTCCCCTGGGATTATGAGGGGACTTGGGGAAGGAACTGCTACGGCAAGCCATGCGGAAGCGACCTGGTTCGTATAAGAGGTTATAACCATTTGACCCGCAAGGTGCTGGACGTCCCCCGTTACCGCAAGCGTTACAGGCGCCTGTTAATGACTCTGCTCAAAAACGAATTCACCAGGGCGAGACTAATGCCTCTAGCACGAAAAATGCACGCTCAGATAGCTCCTTACGTTATGCGGGATTCAAAACGCAAATGGAGCTATCCCACCTTTCAATCCGAGATTTCCTTCATCCGCAATTACATCGACGAACGGAGAGACTTGATCCGCCAATCCTTGTCTACACTGGCTTAACAATTTGTTCTTTAATGCCGCGGGGACTTCCCGACTTCGTCTCTGCCTCCTTCCGACTTAAGGGAAAAATAACAGCTGCCCCCCAAGCATTGTCGCTTGAAGGGCAGCTTTTTGAATAGCTCATACATCTCAAATCCAGCTTTATGCTCTCTTTCTTCTCAACAGGAATATACCTGCCAGCACAAGCATTAAGCCGGCCAACATATTGTTGTATACATGCGTCGATGTATTAGGCAGCTTTGGACCAGTCTTGCCTTCCTCAGCTGCGTTATCCGCTGGTACTTGCGGCTGGTTAGGAAGACTGGAGTCGTTGGACGGAGTGTTCCCGTCAGTCACGGGCTCAGAGCCATCCTGTGGCAATTGCGGCTCAGGGTTTGGAGCTGGCTGCTGCGGAGTGCCTGGCAGTTCAGGCTGGACAATAGTACTGTCCTCGTCTGCCTCACCCACAATAGCGATCTCTTCGGACGGCCTTTCTACTGTGTTTACGTTATCGGCCTTCACTTCACCGACATTCACAATAGTCTTTCCGGCTTGGCCGGCCTGCACTTCAACCTGGAATACGATCGAATGCCACTCTGTATCCGCGATGCTGCCAAATTCGCCAACTACTCTGCCGTCTTCTACATAGCCGTTGTCGTTATCCCGCTCATCGGTTACTGGGCTGCCGTCTACTTTCAACGTGCCCGGTACATAGACAAGTCCTTCAGGCAGCTGGTCGGAAATGACCAGATTCGTGACTACGCTGTACGATGCGGTATTGCGCACCCGCAGCGTATACTCGATTCGGTCTCCTACTTTGTAGCTGTCGCCGTTCAGGTTACGGGAAGTTTTTTGCGATTCGAGTACCGGCTGGTTCGGGATAAAGACTCCCCCGCCGCCTCCACCGCTTCTTACTACGCTGATCCGGTCGCTTGGCCGATCCGTTTGTCCGATGTTATCTCCTTGGACTTCAGCGGTGTTCTCAATCGTTTGGCCAGCTTGACCGGATTTGACGATAACCCGGAATTCCAGCGTATGCCACTCAGTATCCGTAATATCCCCGAACTGGCCGATTACCCGGCCATTGGCATAATGACCCTTATCCCCGTCTTCGGCATCAGTTACGGAAACTCCATCAACCTTCAAGCTGCCCGGAACGTATTCCAGTCCTTCAGGCAGTTTGTCGGAAATGACCAGATTCTCTACCCGGCTGCCGGAAACCGTATTGCGTGTCGCAATCGTGTATTCCAGCGTGTCACCGACGCGGACGCTGCCGCCATTGATGTCCCGTGACGTTTTCCGGGATTCCATGACCGGAGCTTGCGGGTTGATTACCGGCGGCTCCGTTGGCGGGTCTACAGGCGGAGTTTCTACGGAGATCTCTTTAGTCGCCTGGGACGGTTCGCCGATGTTGTCACCGCTAACCACCGCGGTATTTCGGATCGTCTCACCGGCTTGACCAGCCTTGATGATCGCCTCGAATTCCAGCGTACGCCAATTCATGTCTGTAATGTTTCCATAGTGGCCGACAACCTGCCCGTTGGCATAATGACCATTGTCATCATAGACCGCATCGGTGACGGACACTCCATTTACCTTCAGGCTGCCTGGAACATACTCCAATCCTTCCGGCAGCGTATCGGTTATGGTCAGGTTCCCGATGTAAGTGTCGCTGACGACGGTTCTCGTCCGAATCGTATAGACAATTTTGTCGCCCACTTCAAACGTGCTCTTGCCCGCGATCGTGTTTACAGCTGTCTTCTCGGACTCCATCACCGGATGTCTCGGGTAAACTTTAATGACTTCTTCGGGACGGCCTGGCGTATCGACATTGTCGCCACTTACAATGGCTACATTGCGAATATCCTTTTGGGCTTGGCCTGGCTGAATCGTCGCTTTGAATTCAAGCGTGCGCCATTCCGTATCCGTCACGTCTCCGAAGAGGCCAACTACCCGGCCATCAGTATAATAGCCGCTGTCATCATAGACCGAGTCAGTGACGGCAACACCGTCAACCTTCAAGCTGCCCGGAACATATTCCAGTCCTTCCGGCAGTTCGTCTGTGATCGTGAAGCTGCTGATCAAACTGTCTGCGACCGTATTTCGCGCTGTGATCGTGTACAGCAGGATGTCGCCGACTTCTGGATTGTCCGCATCGGTGTTGCCCTCAGCTTTTGCAAATAGATCCGCTGATTTATCTGCTTCCAGAACAGCTTGTCGCGGATAAACCTCTACTGTATTTTCCGGTTCATCCGGCACATCGACATTGTCTCCACTCACCTGCGCAGTATTGACAATATCTTTGCCCGCTTGACCGGGCTGCACCTTCACCTGAAAGGCGATGCTGTGCCATTCGGTATCGGTGATGTCCCCGAACTGGCCAACGACTTGACCATTATCATAATGACCATTGTCATCGTACACCGCATCGGTGACGGAAACCCCATCCACCTTCAGGCTGCCTGGAATGTATTCCAGCCCTTCCGGAATGATGTCAGTAATCGTCAGATTGCTGACCAAACTGTCTGTTGATGTATTTCGCGTCTGAATGGTATAAAGCAGCGTATCCCCAACTTCCGGATTGTCCGCATCCGCGTTACCGTCCGCCTTTTCTTCAATGCTGACGGTTTTCTCGGATTCCAGAAGCGGATCATTGTAAATGACTGTTGTACCGGTCTCATTGGTTTCCGCTTCTTTGCGGTCGCCGGTCAATAAATTGCCATAGCTAATTTGCGCTTTATTGCTAATTTCCTTAACCGCATAATCCGATTTAACGGTTACCTGGAATTGAACGGTGATTCCGTCCGGTGAATTTGTCGTATTCGGCAGATCACCCAACTGAATGATAACCTTTTCGCCATCAAAATGCCCGGCATCCGTATCGGCTTCATCAGTCAAATTTCCAGCGTTAGGCCCGTTCAAAATCTTCATGGAGCCTGGAACATATTCGGTGCCGTCCGGGATGACGTCTTCAAAGACAACATCGGCGGCAATGTCCCCGCCTTTATTTTTGAGTGTTACCTCATACGTTAGCACATCACCGGCATGGACGTCTCCCTCCGGAGAAACCGTCTTCTCTCCTTCTACGCAAGGCTCAGTGCCGAGGAAAATGTCATCCAGGAAGTTCCCTGCTCCAAGACTTCCGCCAGCCGTTTCGACAGCTTCAAAACCAAAGCGCGTTACCGTTTGGCCAGCCGGAACCGTATATTCCCCTGAATAGGTTTCCCATGCAGTGTTCCCTGACGTCATTTGCCTTTGCACAACCGTATCATAAGGATCGTCCGTTGCAGCTCCGATCCGCAGCTGCATGGTATCTTCGCCATTCCGCCCCATATGGGATAATCTCCAATAGATGGTTTGACCAGGCGTCGTCTCCACATCTTGATACAGCAATCCATTATCAAATGCGTTCAGTTCCGCATAGCGGTTTCCATCAGGCGGAGCAGCGAAATTTCTCACTGCTGCAGGGTACCCCTGGGCATAATCCCATATTTCAATAATTTTTACGCCCTGACTATCATCAGTCGTCCTCCAGCCTGGCACCTCGTCTTCCAAGAAGAAGTAAGGAGCCATTCCTGTAATGAATTAATTTGAGGTTTGAACAGAAAAAGCGCCTCCTGTATGCTGGGTCTGGAATGACGGTCATTCACTGCCCTAATTAGAAGGAGGACGCTCACTATGAAGTATAAGCAATCGAAGAAGCAGAATCAACGGATTACACAAATTACCGATGCAACCCTAGTTGTCGGAGCAGACATTGCCAAAGAAACTCATGTGGCACGTGGGATCGACTTTCGGGGAATCGAACTTGGCAAGGAATGCGTGTTTAGCAATAACCGCCCAGGGCTGATCAAACTGGTACAGTGGATGAAGGAGCTTCAAAGGCAACATGCCAAGACCGATGTGATCTTCGGCATTGAACCAACCGGACACTATTGGTTCCCGTTGGCGGAATTTCTGCAGCATGAGGGCATTAAGGTAGTCGTCGTCAATCCTCACCATGTGAACAAAAGTAAAGAACTTGAGGACAATTCACCGACGAAAAACGACTACAAAGATGCCAAAGTGATCGCAGATTTGATCCGAAACGGGAAATACACCGAGCCCAAATTCCCGAAGAGCGTCTACGCGGATTTACGCATCTTGATGAATCTAAGGGAAAAAGTGATGGGGAACTTCGGGCAAGTGCAGCGGCGGATTCAGAATTGGTTGGACCGTTTCTTTCCCGAATACCAACAGGTGTTTAAAGACTGGGAAGGCAAAGCATCGTTCATCACCCTTTCGGAGTTTCCGACACCGCAAGAGATCGTATCTTTAGGCGCCTATACGATTCTGAAGCGTTGGAAGCAGGATGTGAAACGTGCCGTGGGCATGCAGCGAGCGGAGAAACTGGTTCAAACGGCCAAGAACTCGATCGGGCTTACGGAGGGTCTCACCGCAGCCAAGATGGAATTGAAGGCTTTGCTGGAACAGTACGACTTATTTTCTCGTCAGCTGGAAGACATCATGCAACAAGTGGAACTACTGTTAGAACAGGTTCCCGGTTCAGAAGAAATGTTGACGGTGCCTGGGGTTGGAGTCGTGACACTGGCCGGATTTCTGGCGGAGGTGGGGGATCTGCGGGGCTATGATCACAGCCAACAAATCATACGGCTCGCGGGATTCAATTTGAAAGAGAACAGCTCAGGCAAGAAGAAGGGGAAGTCCACGATCACCAAACGCGGACGATTCCGGTTACGGGCATTACTGTTCCGGGCAGTCATGCCGATGGTAGCAAAAAATGCAGAGTTCAAGGCATTACATCACTACTACACAAAACGGGCAAACAATCCGCTAAAGAAGAAACAATCTATTGTAGCCTTATGTGGAAAACTCATCCGAGTCTTATTCACATTGGGAACAAAACAAATTGGCTATAACCCTTATAGATGTACTGGGTCCGGTACGCCAGCCCCAGCTTCAGATGGCAGCATAAAACCAGATTCAAACTTCACTCATTTGCCGACGAAGAAGTAGGTTTTTATACAACGACAACGGAAGCACGGAGCAGCCGCAAGGAATTATTCCATAAGGGCAACGACCCAGTAAAGGAGCAAGAAGCGGCGTCCACCCCTTGAGAGGCAGGACGAAGGAATGTGAGGGCTAAGACCCAGTGTGACATGGGAGGGTAAGCCGTCAAGGGAATGGTGTGGATATCCATGGTGCGGACATACCATTGTTATCCATAGATTGGAAATCGAGTTCCAATCTCTATTCCCGCAACCGGCTTCGCCAGAAAAATATGTCATAGTAGCATGATATCTCCATCTCTCGAAAATGTTTAAGTTGAAAACCTAAGAAATCGTGAGCAAATGCAAGAAAACATTAATTTATAGTGGGAGCGGTATAAGATCCCTGTGCCGGTCCTTGTTCAAAGCTTCCGTTAATTAGAGATACCGGTAAAGAACAAGCATTAGGAATCTCCGGTCTTTCGGTAATCAGATTGGAAACTTCATTGGATTGTGCCGTTTTCTGCTCGTCTTTCAGCAAGTTCTTATAATGAACAACTGCTTGGTTCGCTGCAGATTCCCCGGCATAGCTTGCCAATGCCCGAACTTGGAACTCGACAGTGATTCCGTCTGGCAGATCTGTTGCGTTCGGCAAATCACCTAGTGTAATGATGACTTTATCCCCGTCGAAGTAACCGGCATCATCATCGTCTTCATCCGTCAACGCACCGGCGTTAGGCCCGTCCACAATTTTCATGGAGCCGGAAATATATTCTGTCTCTTCCGGAATAGCGTCTTCGAAAACGGTATCTGCGGCAATGTCGCCACCTTCATTTTTAATCTTTACTTGGTAGGTAAGCACATCACCCTCAAACACTGCACCGTTAGGAGATACGGATTTTTCCGCCACAACACAAGGCTCTGTTCCGAGGAAGATGTCGTCCAGGAAATTACCTGCCGCAGGATTTCCACCAGCGGACTCAACAGCTTCAAAGCCAAACCGTGTAACGGTTTGATCCGCTGGAACGGTATACTCTCCTGAATAGTACTTCCATTCATCTTTGCCGGTAGTGAAAGTGGCTACAGTCGGCAAGTCTCCCGGTGCTATATCAGCCGATCCAATTTTGACAGCCATGGTATCGTCGCCGAGTCGGCCTTTATGAGCTAAACGCCAGTAGATCGTTTGCCCCGGCGTGGTTGTCACATCTTGATAAAGTTGAGCGGCCTCACGGCTGTTCAATTCGGCAAATTGCTGCCCGTGAATAACATCGTTTTTAAGACCGCCTTGATCCCCTGGCGAGCCAGGAGGAATTTGATCCATTAACGATTGGTTAAAGATTTCTAATATCCCTGAGGAATCGGTTGTCTGCCATCCCGGAACCCGTGCTTGTGGGACATTGAACCATCCCATAGCCGGACTAATTCCAGACTCAGCAAACGCAGGCTCTTCAAAGCTTCCGTTGATTAGAGCGACCGGTGCCGTACAGGCATCCGGAGGAACAGGAACGACCTGAACCGTAATGGTCGATTCAATCGTACCCCCGTACCCGTCATCAACAATGACCGTAAAGGTGTCCTCGCCCAAAAAGCCTTCATTCGGAGTATAAGTCCATGTGCCATCTTCATTCACAACAATCGTACCGTTGCTTGGCTGTTTGCCCGCCTGATAAGTCAGATCATCGCCATCCGGATCGCTCCCTACAACTTGTCCCGACACTGGTGTGTCTACCCGTGTAAGGGCGTTGTAATCTGGAGCGGTGGGCAGCTGGTTCTCGACGTAATCGTTTGGCGGCTGAAGAGTAGTGATCGGCTCGTAGTCATTTCTAAAGTACCAGCTGTGAATATCATGATTTTCGTAAGCCGAGCCTGTGGCCGAAGTAAAACCGGCATAAACCATCTTTCCTTCAAATATTTCGCCAAGATCGATGTCACCAACATCCAGGATTAGAGAAGCCTCTTCCCGTTCAGGCGTAGTCCCGAGGCGAACTTGAACGTTTTGGGCCAACCCGTCATAGTCGATCCACGTATAGTACATGGTTCCGTTGTGTAAGACAAAATCAGTACCATTTGCTGTATTATACTGATCCAAATCAATATACCAATCGGCCCGATCATTGATGACGGACCCGTCCCTGGCTAGTCCGACATAGTTGGCGGAAGGATCCATATAACCAGTATTTCGGTAGGTATCATACTTAATCGTAAAGCTGGGTTCAATGCCCTGGTAGCCTATCCCGCCTCCTTGAGTTAATGCACCAGCGGTATCGGCTTGAATCGTGAGGGTCAACCCGTCGCCCGGGTTGTCCGGCTCACTAATTCGAAATGAAAAAACGGTGCTGAATGAATAGTTATTTCTGAGGCTGAGCGGAGTTATGTTAAAAACGCCTCCACTCTGTGCTATAGCTGCCGGTGTTAAACGCAAAAAGTCGGCTCCTTCCGGAACCCCGGCAACCCCATTGACGGAAAAGGACTTTTGTAAAATCTCGTTTGAGAATCCATCAAATTTGTAAGTCAGCCGATTGCTGTCAGCAGGAGCTGCCTTTACATATTGGTGGGATAAAGGCTGAAACAAACTAATCGTAACCATGACAAAAGCCATCAATAAGCTAAAAATCGACTTAGTCTTCAATGTGAACTGTTCCTCCTCATCCTAATTAGGAAAGGCTTTGTACTTGGTAGCAACCGTAATGTTAACTATTCCTAAATAATTATGAGGGTTGCGACACGGCGTTCTGCCGGGTAAACACCGATTTGGATATGGTTCTCCATATCGCATGGCTGTTGTCATCTTCCGCATTGGCAAAGAAAACACCGCCTCTTCCGCTGACTTTCTACAGCCACGGCCGTAATAATTCGATTCTCCCCCCTCCTTTTCCGGCATTTCTCTCCAAATTTATACAATCGTGGTCAGTATATGTCAGCTGTCTTGTTCCCACAATATTTCTACAGAACCATCTAACATTCCTCATCCCCATCACCAGAAACGCCAACGGCCTACAAAAGATGCGACCAAATTACTTTCATAACCATAATAAGAGACATGATAATAGGACAAAAATATCTTTTTTGCTGACGTTAAGAAGAGCGGTTTTTAGAGCCCTTGGTCCTACCTTTTTCGCCGCCTGCATGAACATTTTTCCTAATTTGCTTTCATTCACTACAGTAACGAGCTATCAGCATCATGAACAGCTTTAACCTATCTTATTAGGCTACAAGCTCAGTTGGGGCTTCTAACATAGAAAAGGAAGACGGTGTGCTAAGCACAACCGCCTTCCTTCTTGGATTACGCATAGTTGTAAACGTTACTCGGGATCCCCTTCGGGCCAAATCGATCTACCCCGGTTACAGCAAGGAATTCCGCCGACCCACGAATGATGCCACCCATAACCGGTGCAATGGGAGCGGTGCATGCCAGGGCTTACAAAGCCGAAGCGGGAACTGCGGTGGCAGCCAGCTCCCCCGATGGAACGATGGGGAACCCATGAACAATGATGACTTCCGGAATGATGCCCGGTCATCTCTCCGCCATAGCATATACCTGAACGATGCTGGACATTCGCTCTTCCTGCGCTCCTCTGACCAGCTCCGGAATGATGCGCTCTGCCGCTCATTCTGACTCTGGGCCGGGAAGGCCTTCTCCCTCTATTCATAGATTGTACTCCTCCTTTTTAAGTAGGGTCAGTATAATCTATGAAGGCTGCGCTAGATTTGATCTAGCTATTTGCTCATATTACTAGAAATATGATGAAAAACTTGTGTCCGATTATTGCGGTTCATTTCGGAATTCGGGCTCCAGTTTTTGGCTTCCTGCACTCTGCCTCCCTAGAAGTCAAATAAATCCAGCTGCCGCGAAGCGAGTCCTTCATATTGCAGACCTAGCAGCTCTATCATTTGTTTCGCATTACCCGCGGCATGGCCTCCTGAATTATTGTTAAAGATAACACAAACTTCCTCGCATTCCGTTTCCAGCCCTTTTAGCCGGATTGTCCATTCCTTCAACTCTTCCACACTATATTCATACAAGTAGCGAATATCCCGCCATTCTTCGCCTTCCACAGGCGCCCGCCAGCCTTCAACATTCCGCCCGTGAAAACGTACTACAGTCATGCGGGGGTGAGTTGAAACCGCTACAACCGGGATGGAGCCAGTCCCGGCTTGGGGCTCGTCGCATACACTGTGAATCCAGCCTTCCTTCCTTAAAAAATCCAGTGTTGCGGCTATATAGCTGGAGGAATACCAGCTTTGATGCCGGAACTCAACAGCAGCCGGTAAATCGCCTATCCGTTGTTTAATTTGACGCAGCCGCTCCACATTCTTCCTTGTGCAGTCGAACCAAGGGGGAAATTGGAATAGCACCGCCTTCAGCTTGCCCGATAGCCGGATGGGCGAGATGGATTGGAGAAAAGCATCATACATCTCCGTCTGATTGGCATAGGGATTTTTCCCCCTTAAATGGCCGGTCATCCCCTGATAAGCCTTAACGATGAAACCAAATGGATCCGGGGTTAATGAATTCCATTTCTCGTAATGAGTAGCCGGTTGTACCGCATAGAATGAGCTGTCCACTTCAACTAGAGGAAAATGCCCGCTGTACTGCTGCAGCTTATTGACCGCCCCGCTTCGGGTATATAGAGTGTGGTGATCCCCCCACCCGGACAGTCCAATTGTAATCATTTTTAAAGCCTCATTTCTTGAAATGTTCGTATTCGATTGGAATAATTCAAGTATACTATAAGCGGATAGAGTATTGGAGGAACAAGGGCATTGCCTGCCCTCTCTCAACTATCAGGACATTATTCGGACCGCAATTGGAAGGAGTGTGACTAGCAGTGACTGATCATCCGAAGTTTATGGAGCAGGCCATAGCGCTTGCCTGCCGCAATGCGAAGGAGGGCGCAGGAGGCCCTTTTGGCGCCGTTATCGTTAAGGATGGTAAAATTATTGCTGAGGGTGCAAATCTCGTGACACAGAAAAAAGACCCGACCGCGCATGCGGAAATCGAGGCCATTCGTGAAGCATGTCAACAGCTGAACAGCTATCAGCTGCAGGACTGCATCATCTATACAAGCTGCGAGCCTTGCCCGATGTGTCTCGGTGCCATCTACTGGGCTAGGCCCGCGGCAGTTTACTACTGGAATACCCGGGAACAGGCTGCCTCTGCCGGCTTTGACGATGACTTTATTTACAGCCAGCTGAATGTGCCTCCAGAGGATCGCTCCATCCCTTTCCGGCAAATGGCCTGCAGCCCGGCCAATCATCCGTTTGAATTATGGAAGGCATCCACCATCAAGATCGAATATTAAATGAGTATCCATTCCTCTTCCTCTGCCTCGGCAGGGATAAAGCTGGCCAGAAAATCCATAGTTCTTTCTAAATATTCTTCTTTCCTCGTACGGAAAATCAGCTCATGATGGGCGTCCGGGAGCAACCACAATTGAGTGGCTTCGTTTTGCTGCTGATCGTAAAATTGGACAATGGTTTCATAAGGAGCTTTGTTATCCAGCTGCCCATGAATCAAAAACATAGGTATATTATAGCTTGTTGACTTCACCGTGTCATAGGGGATTTGATTCAAGCTATAGCCGTTAAACACGGGCAAAAACATGCTGACTAAAGAAACGGAGGGGAATCGCGGAAGCATACTGGCATTCTGCTTTAAGTTAAAGAACATCGTATCCGGATCCAGTATAAAAGTGCTGTCGAGAATCATCGCGTCCACCAGTTCGGTCTGCAATCCGGCCTGCAGTGCTGTTCCGGCTCCCATCGAGAAGCCCCATACAAAAATCCGTTCTGCCCCTCGCTGGTGAATGTATTCGATAGCACCCAGCAGCTCCTGTGTCTCTACAACTCCGCCGGTAACCGTTCGACCCGGTTCAACAAAGCCATAATCGAACATGAGCACGGTAAACTGGCGGTGATTTAATTCCTGAAGAAGTTCGTACATTGGCACCCAAGGCTCTTCCCGGTTGGTTCCATAGCCATGAGACAGGATAACGGTATGGTCGGTTGCTCCCGGGACGTACCAGCCATTCACCAGATGCTCTCCATTGGCGCTGGAAAACTGGACATTCTCATAGGACAATCCTACTGCTTCCATCGGATTAGACTGCAAGGGAGGGATAGTCGGCCGGCCCAACAGCCAGGCAATATAAGCATAGAAGCTGATAACGAGGCAAAAAATGATAAAGGCCGCCGTTAACAGCATGTAGGAAATCAAGCGAGAGCGCTTGCGGGAAAGCGCTTTTAACAATTTCGTGGAAGCGGTTGCATTAGTGAAAATAGCACCTGCCGAAGTGGATGTATTCATTCCGTTCCCTCCTTACGATGTCTGTTCAATCCAATTTGACTTGCGACTAAAATTAATACCATTATACTATTTAGTCCTAAATTTCGACAGAAGAATTTAGTTAAAGTTAGATTAAGCTTATGTTACAAAACAATGACTTTAGTCCTAATACAAATTGAAAAGAGAATAACGCAAAAAAAGTAACACTCGGCATGACATCGCAGTGCCTAGTGTTACTTTTTGAATGTAGATTTCACAGCCAGGATTCAATATCTTCATCGTCAATGCTGTCTTCTTCCGCTTCTTCGGACACTGCCGTTTCTTCGACCGCTTCTGTAGAAGCATGCGCTTCATTCGGGGCCGCAGCAGCGGCGACTTCGTCAGCAGAGGAGACCAAAGCCCGTGCTGGTATCCCTGCTCCTTGTCCAGCCTGAATCATCGGCGCTGAAGCAATAGAGCGATCAGCAGGTATGAAGCTTTGCAGGTTGCGCACACCGTTCTGCCGGACCTCATTCTCTATTAGGTAACGGATGGAATCCATCAAGTTGCTTTGACTGTTGATCCATTCCATTATCGCCGGATCTTCGCTCTTCTTTGTCTTTAAGCTAATATTGTCACCAGGGTTTTTTAGCTTTTTCATCGATGCTCACCCCTTGCTCTTACGCCTCTTCAAGCCACAAAATGCCTGATTTCAAAGCTATCCTGCAGTGTGTCGGCCGTTAAACCGCTTTTTTCGATTTATTCTTTAAGGCGTCATAAATTTTTCCCCGGACAAATGCGTCTAATCCATGCGCGTTCATTGTGACCGCATATTGCGATGGCACGTACAACAGCTGGATTTCCCGCTCATCGCACAATTCCTTCAGCATGGGGTATAAAATATTTTTCATCAGGATGCTGCCGCCGCCATAGACGCAGATGACGTCGATCTCGTTTCTTGCTTTGGTTAATTGCTTACGAATATTTTGCATGATTTGCCGGGATTGTCCCTCCAAGGGCCTTCTCAAGGTCTTGATTGCCCGGGCATGATACTTATGCTTCGGGTTCTTAATGACATCGCTGAAAAACTGGCGCGGACTGTCCGGCAGATGGATCAGTCTGTTGAACTCATCCAGCGCTTCCTCGATTGCATACCCTGCTCCGTGGTTACTGCCGTGAATGAACTGGCGCAGAAACTTATTGCCTTCAGTAATGGGATACTCCGTGGACCCATCGCCGATATCGATATGCAGGATCCGCTTGTCCTTAAAGTAACTGCCATTGAATTTTTTATCCAGCCCGTAGGTTTCCACGAATTCCTTAAAGATGTCCCCTTCTCTCCAGTTCCCTTCGGAGTCTTTTTGCAGTGCAAAGGTGACTGGCGTAGCTTCAGGGATCGCCTTGCAGTATACAAATACAATCTTCACTGCAACCCTTTGTTTGCCCAAGTGCACGGTCACATGATGAGGCCCTTCCATAAATCTGCGCTCGAACTTGGAAGAGGAATCATCGGTATGCTGGGTAATAGGAAGAGCTGTCGCCATATCAACCTGAACCTCGACAGGGTCAGCCGGCACTTTCTTCTCTTCCTCATAAGCTCTCTGCACGGCCGCAGCAGCTATATGGCCCAAGCTGTTGATGATCGGCAGATCGACATCGCATTTATGATCAATCCCAACCTGCATATTCTCCAGCAATTCTCCGCTTTCCAAGGCAAACTTGCCTATGTAATACATTCCTGGCCGGGCAGCCGGTGAATCAATCGTCACAATCAGCTGGTCCTGCAAATTCTTGATGAAGGTTTCCGGTGCCTGCTCCTCGCTCCATGGCAGCTTGTCTACCGCGCAGTTTACGTTTGGCTGCTGAATCAGCTTGCCATCAATAATAATGTCATGCTCACTGTTCCCATTGTCGTTCCCTACAAAAAAATGAAGCTGCATTGCTGAATCCTCCTCTTATTTTAAAATATTTAGGCTTCATTACTTGACCCGCATTTACATAACTGCGCATCTTGCAAAAATTCCCCGTATACTCAAGAAAGATTGAGATCCGTTCAGCAAGGTTCCGCCCGGTCTTTATCTTATGTCCCGATTAATGAAGAATAATCATGCAAGGCGCTGACTATATAAGGCACTAAACCACTCTTGTTTCATTCCAATTACCATCCTATACCAGGACGGTCATGTTACCTGAGACAAATTAGTAAGAGCCTATAGCAGTATTACCTAAGGTGACTGGAAGTTGTTTCGGCCTACTAAAAAATATTCGATTTCCGAAGCCATTTTCCTGCCGTTCCAAGCAATTCAGTCTATTTGTACTATTTGGTAATACCGAAATAGACATAAGCAGTCATGCATTAACATGAATTTCTAGATCTCGGCATTTTTCGTGTTACAGCCGTTAAACCAGCTGTCTGCAATTCTTCATTTCCTCGGAAATATTGTATACATCTTTCCAGCTACAAGAGCGGGGAAAGCAGCCGGGCAGCGGATTCAAAGAAACGGACTAAGGATCGCCTAGAGAACTGATCCTCGTCAATTTGTGTCGAATCCTTCAAATCCGCCTTATAATCGTTGATTAATTGCTGGGTGCTGGACGTCCGATAAATAAAAGCGTTGACTTCAAAATTCAAATGAAAGCTTCTCATATCCATATTGGCCGTGCCTACCGATGCCATTTCCCCATCAATAATAAGCACCTTTGCATGTAAAAAGCCTTTTTCATACTCATAAATTTTGACCCCTGCACTCATCATTTCAGAAAAATAGGAATGGGATGCGAGGAAAGGAATCCATTTGTCAGGCTTTTTCGGAAACAGCAGCTTAACATCCACTCCAGAAAGGGACGCCACCTTAAGGGCTGTATAAATATCCTCATCCGGAATAAAGTAAGGTGTCGCAATCCAGATTGATTTTCTTGCTGAGGAAATCATAGAGAAAAACAAGTTTTTAACGGTCTTCCATTCATTATCCGGTCCGCTTGATATAATCTGCACCGCTCCATCCTGATGATTGTCCAGCAGCTGCGGGGATAAATATTCCGGACTCAAATACGCTTTGCCGGTCATGTAAAGCCAGTCCTGTAAAAAGATAGTCTGCAAGGTTCGGACAGCCTCGCCTCTGATCAGCATATGAGTATCCCGCCAAAAGCCGTAGGTCTGAGAGCGTCCCAAATACTCATCCCCAACATTCAACCCTCCGGTAAACCCTACTTTGCCGTCAATTACGATAATTTTGCGGTGATTGCGATAATTGACCTTGTTGGAAAGCAGCGGGAAATAAACCGGCGAGAATGCGACAACCTCAATGCCGGCGGCCCTCATCTCATCCAGAAAGACATTGGGCAGTTTGAGGCTTCCGACATCATCATACATGAAACGGACTTCTACACCCGACCTGGCTTTGTCCATGAGAATCTGCTTAATCTCTGTGCCAATCCGGTCATCCCGGTAAATATAATATTCCATATGTATATGGTGGACAGCCTTCTTAAGCTCTTCCAGAATGGCGGCAAACGCTACTTCCCCATTCGTCAGGATTTCGGTCTCGCTATGGAAGGAAAGCGGACTTCTCGCGACTTTCTGTGCTAAACGGAATAACTGACGCTGGCTGTCCGAGAATTGCTCCAGCTTATTCTTATCAGCCATGGACTGGTTGTCTATTAAGGAATAGGCCTCAGCATCCCTTAAAGCCTTACGGTCGTAGATCTTTCTCTTCCTGTAGTTCTGGCCGAACAGAATGTAGAAGAAAAAGCCTGCAACAGGATTTAAAGCAAGAACTAAAAACCATGCCAGAGTGCTGGATGGGTGCCGGTTTTCCAAAAAGATAATGATGCTAACAAAAATGACGCCAAGAGATGTGGAGATACTTAATATAGTGGCAATCGTATTGCCAAAGGAATTGTTTAAATAGTAAACCAAAACCGCTATAATAATAAATAACAGGATAACCTGTATGGATCGCCGCATTCAACTACCCCTCATTTTTCAGCCTGTCAGCCCGGACCCCTTCCAAAGGAAGGCTTTTCCTATTACTCAGTATAACCGATTCGGACTAAAGAAGCATAATGAAATCATGGCCTTGGCCTAATTAGCAGTTAAATCTCAGGCTGCTCTCACCAGCCCAAACATTAACACTGTATATTGTATAAATTCTCCAGCTCCTGTACAATTAAACAAAATATAAAGCAAAACGGATTATCTTGATTGAATCTTGATATTTGCCGTTTAGAAAAGCGAATTTTGCTGTCTAAACAGCTAAAAAACAACTTGACTTTTGGCTGGAAACCATTTCCTGACATTAAATGTTCAAAAAATTTTGCATGAATTATTTTTACATATCACGAAAGATAGCATATAATATTTTCTTAACGTGTCATGTAAGTTCACCTCGAACCTAATGTTCATGATGTCCCCTTCCGAAATTCCAATTGAAAGGCTGATGAAGAATGCAGCATAGCGACACTTCCACATTAATGGAAAACGAAAGTCTAAACCCCTTTTTGATTGCCCAGAAGCAAATTGACAAGGCAGCTTCGTTTCTGAGTCTTCCGCGTCACGTGGTAGAGATTCTGAAGAAGCCGAAACGGGTGCTTGCGGTTACCTTCCCTGTAAAGATGGACAGCGGGGAAATCCGGGTATTTGAAGGATACCGTTCCCAGCATAATGATGCGATTGGACCAACGAAGGGAGGTATTCGTTTTCACCCGGACGTGACTCTTGATGAGGTCAAAGCCCTGTCCATGTGGATGTCCTTAAAGTGCGGGGTTGTCGGCCTTCCTTACGGAGGAGGCAAGGGAGGAGTCATCTGTGATCCCCGTACCATGAGCACAGGGGAGCTGGAGAGGGTCAGCAGAGGCTTTATGGAAGCCATTGCCGATATTGTTGGACCCGACAAGGATATTCCCGCTCCGGATGTCTACACCACGCCGCAAGTGATGGGCTGGATGATGGATACTTACAGCAGGCTTAAGGGCAGCTACAGCCCTGGAGTGATCACGGGTAAACCGCTCATTCTTGGTGGTTCCAAAGGACGCAATCAAGCTACGGCCCAAGGCTGTATTTACACAATCGAGGAAGCGCTGAAGGAATTAAATCTCCCTCCGGAGAAAGCAACCGTTGCTGTTCAAGGCTTTGGTAATGCCGGCAGAATTGCCGCAGGGTTGCTCGCCGAGATGGGCTGCAAGATAGTAGCTGTCAGTGACTCCAGCGGAGGCATCTATGATGCGGAGGGTCTTGATCTTGAACGCATCGGAGCACTAAAAGACAACTCCTCCATTCTGGAGTATGGAGAGTCGTGCCGGATTACCCAGAATGCTTTGCTAGAGCTTGACGTGGATGTACTGGTACCCGCAGCTTTGGAAAATGTGATTACGTCAAGCAATGCAAATCGCATTAAGGCGAAAATCATTGCCGAAGCAGCGAACGGACCAACCACACCTGAAGCCGACCAGATTCTAGCCGAAAAGGGAATTCTCGTTATCCCTGATATTCTGGCTAATGCCGGCGGTGTTACGGTATCCTATTTCGAGTGGGTCCAGAATCTGATGAACCACTATTGGACAGAAGAAGAAGTGATTGGCAAGCTTAAAGGAATCATGGTTACTTCTTATCACGAAGTTAGAAAGATTGCTACCGAGTACAAAACGGATCTGCGGACGGCAGCTTATATGATCTCTTTGCTGCGCATTAACGAAGCTATGGAGGCCAGAGGCTGGGTTTAAGCCCCCAAACCTGCTGCATCATACTAGCGGGGTTGGAGCTGTCCAATAAGCACCCAAAGTTGGGCGGAAAAGCGTATAATTTTCCGTCCAACTTTTTTTGTGTGTCTGCTTACCACCTAAAACCCTGCATTTGTACGATTTGTCATACAAATCTTGGATAATTGCCCTTCAATCCTCTGCATTTGTACGATTTGTCATACAAATCTTGGATAATTGCCCTTCAATTCCCTGTATTTGTACGACGTTTCATACAAATCTCCGGTATTCCCACTTTAACCCCATGCATTTGTACGACATTTCGTACAAAACGCAGGAACCAACAAGCAACAGCAGGCAACAAGCCTGCGCAGCCTGCGACCTCCGCCAACCTTGGTTATATCATGCAGGAGTTGTGCCTGAGAATTCAATGACCGGTTTTTTCTCGCGTTACAACACAAAACCGATCCGAAGAAAAAGGCTTGTCCTGATTTGAACTAACCTTTTTACAACAGATCGGTTGAAGTGAAAAGATACGCTAAGATCAAACGCCATAAAAGCTTTTTGTATTGTAAAGAAGCCTTTGAGCGGCCTCTTCGCTGGAAATCCCTTTTAGCTCAGCGATTTTGGCTACCGCTTCGCTTAGCATATGGGGATGGGTCATTTGTCCGGCAAAAGGTCCTTCGAAAGGCCACGGACCATCGGTTTCCACCATCATCAGCTCCAATGGGTACTGTTTGACCAGCTGCTGGATTTCTTCTTCATACTGGACATCCGGTGTAATAGAGATCATATACCGGTTATGAATCATCCGGTCAATCGTGTCCGCAGCACCTTTGAACCAATGAAAATGCGCACGCTGCAAATCATGCTTTTCCAACAAGTCGCAAGCCAAATCGGCATCCTCGTAAACAGCGTGCAGAATGATCGGCTTATTAAGCTCCACAGCCAATTGTATAAACTTTTCGAGCATTTCGGTATAAGGCGCATAAGAGAATGCCCGACCATCTGCTTCCGCTTCCAAGCGAGAGTAATAAGGCAGCCCTACCTCCCCCACGGCAATCATTTCACTATGATGAGCACGAATCCAGGCCGTCAATGCCTCCAGCTCCGCCGCCGCAAGCGGAGGCTGTTCGGGATGATAACCATATGCAGGATGCACCTGGCCCGGATGGGCCAAATATAGGCTTCGGGTAGCCATAGAGGAAGCCAGATCCATGGATACGGAAATAAGCCCCTGAACCCCGTGATCAGCCATTTCTTTTACTATTCTATTGCGATCTAGTTCCTCATATCTGTCCAGATGAATATGTGCATCAATATACTGATTCACCAAACTCCCTCCCTCCTGCTAAAAACTAATTGAGTGCACTGCCCTATGGACAACGGAATGTTAAGGGATTAGGACTATCCAGAAAAATCCATCATCTCAAAATAAAATCCATCATCCTAAAATAAAAACCTTCATCGGCCGCGCTGCAAAGACTGCTCCTCCTTCATCTGCTCGTAGATTTCCTGCCTGAGAGAAACAAACAGCGGCTCACTAATCAGCTTGTCTGATCTCGGCCGGGCGAAAGGAACCTCAATCTGCCGCAGCACTTTTGTCGGCTTATTGGATAATAGATAAACCGTATCCGATAATAGAAGCGCCTCTTCAATATTGTGGGTTATAAACAGCACGGACCTTCTGTATTGCTCCCATATTGTGAGCAGCCAGCGCTGCATATCCTGCCTCGTCAAAGCGTCCAGAGCACTGAACGGCTCATCCAGGCATATGAGCTCTTGCGGGCTCAGGAGAGCCCGCAAAAAGGACACCCGCTGCTGCATGCCGCCTGACAAAGTAGCCGGGTACGCCTTTTCATAGCCCTCCAGTCCTACACGAGCCAGCCAGTCACGGGCTTTGGCGCGCGCCTCTCTTTTCTTCACTCCGGACAATTCCTGGGCCAAAATAACGTTGTCCTCGATCGTCCGCCATGGAAACAAGGCTGCCTGCTGAGGCATGTAGCTAATCTGCCCCCGTGCACCTGTCTTGTCTTCTCCATCCAGGAAAACCCGGCCGGATGTAGGCGGTACGACTCCCCCAACGATATGGAAAATCGTACTTTTCCCGCAGCCGGAGGGCCCGACGACGGAGACAAACTCTCCTTTGCGGACACTGAGCGTTATATCCGCCAGCACCTGCTGTTCACCGGCTCCGCCGCGATAGCTTTTAGTAATTTGCTGCAGATTTAACAGAGGCGCTTCCGCCATTTGCCACCCTCCTTACTTTTTGAATTTCCGAACGGATCAACCACCGCTCCAGCAAGGCGATCAGCCCGAAAATGATAAGGCTTAACAAAACAATTAGCGCAATAGCTACAAATACACGATCCGTGCGGAAAGCATTTTTTTGCAGGAGCATGTACATGCCAAGGCCTCTTTCCGTGCCCAGCCATTCCCCGATAACAGCCCCCATGACACTGTAAGTGGCTGAAATCTTCAGCCCGGCGAACAGGGAAGGCAATGACGAAGGAAGCTCAAGCTTAGTAAAGATTTGCCTGCGCGAAGCTCCCGCCATCTTCATATAAGTGAGCATTGTGCTGTCGGTTTGGGCAAGGCCGTTCAAAGCGGCCACAGCAACCGGAAAAAAACAGACCAGCGTAATGACAATGAGCTTGGGCAGCAAGCCGAAACCGAACCAGATCATAAGCAGTGGAGCCAGGGCGATCATCGGAACATTTTGGCTCAGAATCATAAGGGGATACAGCGCCGTTCTTAATGGGGCTATCATATGCAGCACAAAGGCTACTATGAGCCCGACTGCGGTCCCGATTGCAAAGCCGTATAGCGTCAAGCCAAGCGTAGCGAGCAAATGCTCTTGTATCCTCTGCCAGCTGACTAAACCTTCATTAGCTATATCTAATGGACTCGGCAGCATCCAACGCGGCAGGTCCATGATTTCTGCGGCCGTTTGCCAAATGGCAAGCAGCAAAACAATGGCCACCAAGGGCGGCCATGCTGCCTTAAACCAAGTTCGTATCGAAAACATCGGGGCTTCTCCCCCTTCGTCTATATCCTCTTGAGCTTATTTAACCTTCACTGCCAATTTAAAACGAACAGTATCAGGACGTTCATCCTAATCACACCAGCACATTCATCCGATCAGTTAGAGCCATATCCGGGAATAAACTCATTCGTGAACGCCTTCTCAATATCCGGCTCATTCTCCATCAGTCCATAATCCAGCATCCACTGCGCATATTTGGTCCACACTTCTTCCTTTTGCAATCCCCAATGTTCAGCTTCAGCCTGGTAGCGTGTGGCAAGCCACTCCTGACTTGCCAGCACCAGCTCCTCATCCAGATCCGGTACCTGGCTCACGAGAATTTCTCCGGCTTCCCGCGGATGATCTATCGCATATTCATAGCCTTTGCTTACGGCTCTCATAAAAGCTTCAACAGTTTCCGGCTCTTCGGCGATCATCTTTTCATTCGTAATCAATACCGGCGTGTAATAGTCCAGGCTGTCGGAATACTCATTGACATAGATCATATTAATCGGCTCATTCCTCAGCTCGGCTTCAATGCCTGTCCAGGCGTAGAAGATCCAGGCAAAATCGATATCCTGATGCATCGCTGTAAAGAAATCAATATCGCCGGCATTAATGATGCTAACTTCGTTGACATCCCCGCCATCCTCCAGCATCACAGATTCAATAACTGCGCGCTCCGCAGGCCCGCCCCAGCCGGCATAGGTTTTGCCTTCAAAGTCTTTGGGACGAGTAATGTTCTTGCTTTGCGCGGAGGCAAAACCGGAGGTATTATGCTGGATAACAGCGGCAATCGAAACCAAAGGGACACCTTCTGCGCGGGCGTGCGTAACATTTTCCTGGTAGCTCACTCCAAAAGGAACCTCACCGGATGCAACCATGGCATCGGCTCCGCTCATTCCCGGCTGAATGATCTCTACTTCCAATCCTTCTTCTGCAAAATAACCTTGGTCTACAGCTACGTATAAGCCGGTGTGATTCGTATTGGGCGCCCAGTCAAGCACAACCTGCAGCGCTTGAACCTGCGGTTCGGGCGAAGCCTCCGGGCTGGCAGAAGGAGCAGCGGGTTCATTCTGACTATTTCCACAGCCTGCTGCAAGCAGCAGCAATCCGCCTAATGCGATACCTTTCCATTGCTTAACCATCATCTTACAGTTCTCCCCTCGGTTTGTAATTTGTCTCTATGAGTCAGCGATTTGCGGCATGGGTATCATCCAGCGCTTCTAGTACAAGGCTCCCCTATTTACCGTGCAGCTATGACTACAGTCTTTATGGAAGCAGACTAATAGCTATCCTCAGAAAGCGGGTTTTCGGATATCGAAAACTTAGACTTTCTGATGTGGTCAGATAACCCCACTAAACAGGGCTTCGGCTTCGAAGTTACTAGGGTGCTTTGCGGCAGGGCCCGTACAACAAAATTTCTAATAGGCTAGTTGTGCCTAGCTTGGCTAGGCCCGCTAAGTTTAAAAAAAGCGCCCCTAAAAGGGACGCCTGCGCATACAAAAACGGCTTGCTTGTTTTCCTACGCTGGCATTACCCAGATCAGGTTTAAGGGTCCGTATCTTCCAGGGATACTATCTCAGCCGGCCACATTCCAACTCCCCAAACTTAGATTCTGTTGTCGACAAATCTCTGTAATGCCCATTATAGCCCTTCCCCTATAGGTTGTCCACAAGCACGCCATGCGCAGAAAATAGACAGGTTCTACAAAGAATAGGTATCCCCACCCGTGAAATCATAGTAAAATAGGTAAAAGAACATCTATTTTGTTAAAGGGGAGCTTTTCTTATGAATAAAGCGTTAACGATTGCCGGCTCAGACAGCAGTGGAGGAGCTGGAATTCAAGCCGATCTTAAAACCTTTCAAGAACGCGGCGTCTACGGGATGACAGCACTCACCACGATTGTCGCCCAAGACCCTCATAATAATTGGTTCCATAATGTATACCCCGTTGCCGTTAGTACATTGGAGGCTCAGCTGGAAACGATCATCAATGGAATCGGCGTCGATGCCTTGAAAACCGGAATGCTCGGCTCGATTGACATCATTGAGCTGGTTGCGGCAAAGATTGACCAGTACAACTTAAAAACCGTTGTCGTTGATCCCGTAATGGTTTGTAAAGGAGCCGACGAAGCGCTTCATCCCGAGACAAACAACAGCTTGCGGGACAAGCTGGTTCCGCGCTCCTATATTATTACTCCCAATTTGTTCGAGGCCTCCCAGTTAAGCGGCTCCGGGCCGATCAAATCCGTGGAGGAAATGAAGGAAGCCGCATTAAAAATCCACTCCCTCGGAGCGAATTACGTGCTGATCAAAGGCGGCGGCAAGCTCGTCAACGAGCCTCGTGCTGTTGATCTGCTGTACGACGGGCAAGACTTCGAGATTCTGGAGTCGGATAAGATCAGCACCACCTATACCCATGGCGCCGGCTGCACCTATTCGGCTGCAATTACAGCTGAGCTGGCCAAAGGAAAAGATGTCAAGGAAGCCGTCTATACGGCCAAAGCATTCATCACTGAAGCTATTCGCCATGGCTTCGCACTCAACAGCTATGTCGGACCAACCAACCATGGCGCTTACCGCAAAGTAAGTGCGGAGTAAAAAAGGGGTTAAGGGACCGGCAGGAGCTTAAACTGCTGCTGACCCGCTGCCTTTTGACAGCAAGAGAAACCGTCTATGCCGGAATTTGGATTGCTTCCATTTCGCTAGGTAACGGTTTCTCTTTTTTAGCTAAAACGATTGGTAAGAATAGGCTGCGTGCTGTCGGCAAATGCTAAACTATTCGTAGTTCATTTATTACCGTACATAATAAGGAGGAAGAATTATGACCCAATTGGATCAAACGCTGCAAATGATGAAAGACCTCACCGATGCCAAAGGTGTCCCCGGCAATGAGGCCGAGCCGCGGGAAGTAATGAAGAAGCATATTGAGCCTTACGCTGATGAAGTGCTGGTCGATCGCCTCGGCAGTCTCATTGCGGTCAAGAATGGAAAAGCCGACGGACCAAAAATCATGATCGCTGGCCATCTCGATGAAATCGGGTTTATGGTTACACGGATCGACGATCAGGGCTTCCTCTCCTTTCAAACCTTGGGAGGCTGGTGGGAGCAGGTTATGCTTGCCCAGCGGGTGACCGTCATTACCCGGCAGGGAGAACAAATTCCGGGTGTTATTGGCTCGAAACCACCGCATATTTTGTCGCCGGAAGCCCGCAAAAAACCGGTAGATAAGAAGGATATGTTTATCGATATCGGCGCCGCTAGCAAGGAAGAAGCGATGGCATTCGGTGTGCGCCCCGGCGATTCGATCGTTCCGGTATGTGATTTCACCGTCATGAAGAACGAAAAATTTCTGATGGCCAAAGCCTGGGACAATCGCATCGGCTGCGCTATCGCCATCGAGGTGTTTCGCCAGCTGCAAGGAGAGAAGCATGCCAACCGCGTATACGGGGTAGGAACGGTGCAGGAGGAAGTCGGGCTGCGCGGGGCAAAAACCGCCACCCATCTGATCCAGCCCGACATAGGATTTTCCGTGGATGTGGGCATTGCCGGGGATACACCGGGTGTAACAAGCAAGGAAGCCCTGGCGAAAGCCGGTGAAGGACCACAGATTCTGGTCTACGACGGTTCGATGATCTCGCACACCGGTCTTCGGCATTTTATAACCGACACGGCAGATGAATTGGGCATTCCTTATCAGTTTGATTTTGTAGCCGGCGGAGGAACGGATGCCGGTGCCATTCACGTGACCGCGCATGGAGTTCCGGCGCTTGCCATCTCCATTGCAACCCGTTATATCCATACGCATGCGGCTATTCTGCACCGCGATGATTTCGATAACACTGTCAAGCTCCTGGTTGAGGTGATCAAACGCCTCGATGCCGAGCAAGTCGCCAAGCTCACCTACGGGTGAGCACGCCAATTCACACAGATGAAAAGCTCCTTTGTTCCGGCTGGAACTCAGGAGCTTTTTGTTTGTTTTCACAGGCGGCGGTCGTTTACGTAAACCGTTCCGGGGCAAACGCCTTCAGCATGTCTTCTTCTACGCTCTCATCGATTAGGTCCGCCACGAGCTTGGCCGTTACCGGGCTTAGCAAAATGCCGTTGCGATAATGGCCGGTAGCCCAGATCACTTGCCGGGCTCCTTTTAACTTGCCGATCAAAGGGTAACCATCCTGGGTGGCCGGCCGCAGTCCGGCCCAGCGATGAAATGGCTGCACATCTTCCAGGTAAGGAAACAGGCGCTTGTTCCAGCGGATTAAGCGCTCGATTCCTTTTTCGGTAACCGACGTATCAAAGCCGGCCACATCCTCCGAAGCCCCGCTGACCAAGGTACCGTTGTCTTTTGCGACCACGTACCCCTGGCTGCTGAACACCATGTGATGTACAGCGCGTGTTGGCTGCTCATAAGCACAAATTTGGCCGCGTATGGGATAAACCGGCAGGTTTAAACCAAACGCTTCGGCATATTGCCCTGACCAGGCGCCCGTACTTATGACTAGGCGATCTGCTTCAAAACGCTGGCCTGCCCCCGCAGATACCACCAGCTCGTTCTGCCAGCTCTCCACCCGGAGCATTCCCAGCTCATCGATGATACGGACGCCTCGCTGACGGCAGCCTTCCTCCAACGCCACTACATAATCGGGCGCGTACAGATGGCTTTCAACGGGGCAGTAAAGCGCCGACCTGGCCTCGGGATGGATGCGCGGCTCTCGTTCCCGCAGCTCTTGCCCTGACAGGATAGATACCTCGGCCCCCCACTCATTCTGCCAAGCCATCCGCTCAGCCATCGCCAATTCATCCGCTTCATGGTAGCCTACATACAGACTGCCGGATTCGGTGTACTCGAAGGTGCAGCCTGAGGCCAATTTCACCTCATGCTGCCACCGGGGGTAGAGCGCCAAGCTGCTTCGGCAAAGGTGGAAGAAATCATCTGGACCTTCGCCATTCTCCGAATAGGGAGCCAGCATGCCGGCGGCTGCTCCAGAGGCTTGTCCCCCGCAGCGATTGGCCTCAAGAACAGTCACTTCATGTCCTCTGCCCGCAAGTTCAAATGCAACCGCTAGGCCAATAACTCCCCCTCCCAAGACAATGACCTGCTCACGCATGGGATATCCACCCGCTTTCCTCATGTCGATTTTCGATATATGTGCTAACTGTATCGGCATACCGTCTTAGCTGCGCCCCAGGCGGAATCGGTTAATAACGCACGCTCAAAGGCCGAATTCTCTTCAGGAGGATGAAGAAGAAATATAACTCTCCAGTCCACTGCTCGCTGTTGCATAACGTCTCTTGGGAATCCGGCCGGCCAAATAGGCTTGACGTCCGGCACGGATCGCCCATTTCATCGCCTCCGCCATCTGTACCGGATTTTTAGCCTTGGCTACTGGTGTATTCATTAACACAGCCGAAGCACCCAGCTCCATCGCCTGCGCTACATCCGCCGCTGAGCCCAGACCGGCATCGACAATAATCGGCACACGGGCTTCCTCAATAATGAGGCCCAGGTTATAGGGATTCAGAATTCCTAATCCGGAGCCAATTGGCGAGCCTCCCGGCATAACCGCAGCCGCTCCGGCGTCCTCCAGCTTTTTACACAGCACAGGATCATCTGAAGTGTAAGGCAGCACGACAAAACCTTCCTTAACCAAGGCCTCTGTTGCCTTCAAGGTTTCGATCGGATCGGGAAGCAGTGTTCTTTCGTTTACGCTAATCTCGATTTTAATCCAATTGCTGATCCCTGATGCTTTGGCGAGACGGGCTATCCGGATAGCTTCTTCGGCATTCTTCGCTCCCGATGTATTAGGCAGGTAAATAAACTCCCGCTCCTGCAGATGCTGAAGAATAGCGTCATCCTCTACGGAATCGAGATTAACCCGGCGAATTGCAAAGGTGAGCACCTCAGCTTCCGAAGCCTCGATCGCCTGATTTTGCACAAAAGGATTCGGGTAGCGGCCAGTCCCCAGAAAAAAACGGGAATTCAGCGTTTGCCCGGCAATCTCCCACTGATCTTTAACTAATGACATACGCTTAACCCCCTCCTACAAAATGAACTATTTCCATCTTCATTCCCTGGCGAACCGATTCCCTGTCCCATTGTTCCTTCTCGATAATGCGTCCTTCCAGTTCAACGACAATCAATTTATCCTGCAGCCCCAGCTCCGCGACAACTCCTAATACAGTATCAGCGGAAACCTGCCTAACCGTGCCATTAATAGTTAAATCCATCATCAACCCCACTTTCTCATGCCTTCGATTTTCCGGATTAGCGGAGCTTGTTTTAAGAGTTTGTGCGGGTCCTGATTTTTTGCAGCAGCTTCTCCGCTGTGCCGCGCACATCATCGCTTCCTACTATTTCACTAATTACGCAAATTCGGGTTGCTCCGGCATCCAGCACCTGATCGACATTGTGCAGTTTAATGCCACCAATGGCAACGAAGGGAATCCGGATCTCCCCGGCAACTTCCCTTACATAAGAAGTGGTTACCGGATCAACCACATCGAGCTTGCTCTTAGTCGGGAAGACCGGGCCAACCCCGATATAATCCGCTCCTTCACGCTCAGCAGCTCTTGCCTCTTCAATCGCATGCGTCGATATTCCGATAATTTTATTACCCATAATTTTTCTGGCTTCAGCAAGGGGCAAATCATCCTGACCCAAGTGAATCCCATCCGCATCCGAAGCCAGTGCGATATCAATATGATCATTGACAATGAATAATACGTCATGCTTGCGGGTTAATTCCCTAAGCTTCCTCGCTTTGTGCAGAATATCCCGCTTGCTTCCTGTCTTGTCCCTGAGCTGAATAATGTCAACACCACCCAAGATGGCTTCCTCCATCACTTCGATGACATCCCGTCCAGGGTGAAATTGTTCCCCGGTAATGGCATATAACCGAAAATCCCTCATCACAAGCCCTCCTTATCCATCCTCTTCTCCGTCAGGCAGCTCCGGTTCCACCCGTGCTTTCCTGCCTGCATTAAAAAAATAACCGCCCCCGGACAGGAGCGGTTTGGACATTTGTGTAGATCAACAAAAGCCATTCCACTTCCCTACGCTGATATCATTCAGATCAGGTTCAAAGGGTCCAAGATTTCTTCTCTTGTCTCAGTCCTCACGGACTCCCCTAGTGGCTAACAGTTGATTCAATTCCTTCTAAGGATACACCTGCATTCAAAAGATTGTCAATGCGCCTATAAGAGACCATTTAATGCCGGCATCTTCTGAGGCTGCCTCTAATAGGCATAAGTGAAGGTGTACTCCTTCCCATTCTATCTTGAAAGGAAGACATAAGTTGAACAAAAAACGCAAATCTTATTTACTGCTTGCCGTATCCGTTGCCCTGGTCATGACATTATTCGCAGGCTCAAGCTCTGCAGCTGTTATGGGCGCCAGCTCGTCATCTGCCTATGACGCAGCGGTTTTGGCTGATCAGCCCAAAGGGTACTGGCCGTTAACACCGGGTGAAGCCGCAGATTATTCAGGAAATAGCCACTTGGGCGTTTTTACCGGCTCGCCGCTCCCTGCTGCTATGCCTAACGGAGATATCGTTTCTGCTTTCAACGGTTCTTCCCAATACTTTACCATTGCCGATCATGATGACCTGGAACTGACAACAACAGGAATTCTGACCATCGAGGCGTGGATGCGGCCAGATACTTTGCAGTTTAGCAATCAGCAGAGTACTGGCTATGTCCATTGGATGGGCAAGGGCACCCCGGGCCAGCACTCCTGGGCTGCGCGAATGTACAGCTACATAAACGATGAGAATCGCCCGAACCGCATCAGCGGTTATGCCTTCAACCTTTCCGGCGGATTAGGAGCGGGCTCCTATTTCCAAGACCCGATAACGGCCGGGGAATGGATTCATTACACACTAGTGATCAATACTGTCGATATCAGCACAGCCTATCCTACGGGATATACCAAAGTTTATAAAAACGGAGTGCTTAGAGATCAGGACAGCCTGGCGGGCTACAGCATCGTTCCCGGCAATGGCACCGCGCCAATTCGTATTGCCACTAGAGATATGGCCTCCTTCTTTGAAGGAGCGATTGGAAAAGTAGCCATATACGATTATGAGCTGACATCTGCCCAATTGCTTAATCATTACAACATCATGATGGATTAATATACTAACTTCATAACCTTGTAATTATTGAGCCTTGTACTAAAAAGCAGGCGTTTTCATGTATCCTTGAATGAAGGGTCTGTCCCCGGCCGCATGACCTGGGAGACGGACCCTTTACCAGCATTTTTAGTAGAGAAAATTAGCCCGCAATATTCTTTTTAAGCCCAGCGTTCTTCACGATTCTATAGACTTCTGAATTAGCTGCAGCACTCGGATAACTGCCCGGATTTGCTGCATGTCTTCATTCTCTCAAGGAATGGAATTCGTACAAAACACAGGAAACAACCCCGCGAACCCCTGTCATCCTTGGCTATTTTAATTCTGGAGTTGTGCCTGAGAACTCAGCTGGCTTTCACTGTTCTCGTTCCTCTCTCGTTCCTCATTTAATTTGAAATCATTATGAAAATTAGGTCTTTTGGCGCTGTAGGACAAGCAGGAGTCTGCTATACTGGCAATAGTTTTGCAAGAGATTGATGGGATAGAAGGGCAGGTGAATAATTATGTGGCAGGAATTTAAGAAGTTTGCTATGAAAGGGAACGTCATCGATTTGGCCGTGGGGGTTATTATCGGTACGGCATTCGGAGCGATTGTGACTTCATTGGTGAATGATCTCATTATGCCCCTGCTTGGTATCGTGACGGGAGGAGTCGATTTCTCCGAACGTGTCGTGCTTATTCAAGGGGTTGAATTGAAATATGGCGCCTTTTTGCAGACGATTTTTGACTTCTTTATAATTGCCTTCTCCGTATTTTTATTTGTTAAGTTTTTTACCAGGATGAAGCGCAAAGAAGAGAAGAAGCCCGAGGCTCCGCCCAAGCCTTCCCGTGAAGAAGAACTGCTCAGCGAAATTCGGGACCTGTTGAAAGCACAGTCTAAATAAGGTCAATCGTGGGGAGCTGTCCCACAAGTCATGGAAATGACAAGTCCTATTTTAAAGCTAAAATAAAGAAAACAAACCGTTTCTTGGTAAATGGAAGTGCGACCGCCATTTACGAAAGAACGGTTTTTCTTTGTCCATGAAAGCAACCATGTCCATGAAATTAATTATTGTTAACATTGATTTTCATTTCTGTATTTTAACGAATTATTTTGTGTAATATTTAACCTCATTTAATTAAATTTTATAAAAAAATATTTCTGGTAAGCCTTGCTAAATGGGAAGCCTATTGGCATAATATAAACTACACTTGTCATTAGATGTTACTTTTTTCTAAATTAGTGAAAGCGGAATCAATGTCGGAATCATTGTATAAGGACCATCCAAAAGACACGTTGTGGCTAGGCTTGAACAATTTCCCGCTTGTAGATTGACAGTGGAAATGATGCAGCATACCTATACCTTCCGAATAACTTGCTCAGCTTGATTTTCGGCTAGTATGAATATTTCTATCACTTCCATTACAACCGCTTACAAAGATGTTTATCCCTATTTTTCAAGTAATTCCCTTATTAAGGCAACACTAATCTCGTCGCGACCATTTCTTTGCCCGGCACTGCTTTTTTACAAAAGGCTGATATTAGTAGGCATCAGAGTTTACAATCACAAGTTACCATATAAGGAAATAACTGAAAGTGGTGCTTTGCATGGAAACTGCAGCTTATAACCCGATCATTGCTTCCGTAACAAAATTAAGCCAGCTGGAAGCCGTCCGGCACAGCCGCGTCGAAAGGGTCAACCTGATGGCCGGAGACATTGTTAATCTGAACCAAATTTTGAAGGAGCTTCATCGCGCAGGTAAACGAGTTTATATTCATGTGGATATGATAGGCGGCTTGGGCCGGGACCGTACCTCGATCACCTTCCTTAAACGGGAATTCGCTTTCGAGGGTATCATTACGACAAGGGCCAATGTGATATCAGCAGCCAAGCAAGAAGGACTGCGTGCAATCCAGAGGATCTTCGCTATCGATACTACGGCTATGGATACCGCCATTAAGATGATTCACCAATCATGTCCAGATGAGGTTGAACTGATGCCCGGCCTTATGCCGCGAATCGCGCGGGAGCTGAAGCAATCTCTTGAACAGCCTCTGATCGTTGGCGGTTTGATACGCTATCAAGAAGAAATCGAGGCGTGCCTGAACAATGGGGCCAGTTATGTCTCTATTGGCGATGAATCATTTTGGTGCTAGACCGCATTCGGGTGGAGACGAAGAGAAAACCCAAATGCATTAAATATACAATGGTTTACTCAGTGGAGGTGATTTGACTCTCTGTATTTGAGTTAGCCGTGTCGTCTTTATAAATCTATTTTTGAAGGGAGCCTGTTACTTACAATGAAAGAAAACAGAAAAACGATCTTGAAATGGTCACAGTTCGGACTGACCGGAGCTGTCGCCCTTAGTTTAGTCGCGTGTTCTTCGGGGTCTGGCGGGGGCGCCGCTGCCGATCCTGACGACGATACGCCGATTACGATTCAATATTGGCATGCCCATGCCGATAACCAAATGCCCGGTGTCGAATACATGATTGAAGAATTCACTAAAAAATATCCACATATTACTGTGGAACCCGTTTATCAGGGAGGTTACGCAGACCTTCACAAGAAGCTGCAGGCAGCGGTTGTGGCTAATGATGTTCCGGCGGTAACCAACGTTGAGGTGGCCTCGCTTCCCAACTTTGCGGATAGCGGCACCTTTGCCGATCTGACTTCCTGGATCGAAAGGGACGGAACGGATCTCGACGATTTTGCCGAAGGAATGCTGCAAGCCTACGCTTATGACGGCGTTCAATACGGCTTCCCTCTTATCGTGAGCACCTCGGTATTCGTCTATAACAAAACGCTGCTGGATGAACTGGGTGTAAAGCCCCCGGAGACCTGGGATGAGATTGAGGACTTTATGAAAAAGGTGGCGGTCATTGAGAATGGGGAAACCAAGCGCTATGCCTTCTCCGTTCCAGGCTGGGATACCTGGTACTATGATCCGTGGGTTATTAATGGCGGGGGATCCATCCTTAATGATGACCATACAGAAGTGACCATCCACAACCCGGAAAGCATGCGTTACTTATTGAATTTCAAAAAATGGCAGGATGAAGGTTATATGCATATGGGCTTTGGCCGGGGTGCCTCCGACATTATGAGACAGATGTTCCTTGATGGCCAGATTGCTATGGTTCAGCATTCCTCGGCTGTAATTAAAACTTATTTGGAGAATGCCGATTTTGAAGTCGGAGTAGCCTTTATTCCTGGAGATGCAGAGCGCATTTCCAACATTGGCGGCGCCGGTATCGTAATGATGGAGAAAGCAAAAGCGAATGAGAAGGAAGCTGCATGGAAATTCATTGAGCACATGACTTCCGCTGAGCATAACATCAGGTGGGCGGAGCTGGTCGGTTACCTGCCTACGCGTAAATCCGCCTTTACCTCGGAGGAAGGAGAGCAATATTTCCAGAATCAGCCTCAGTATGCAGCTGTATTCGATAATTTTGACAGCGTTATGCCCCGTTTACAGCATCCAGCCTATCCGGAATTCAGTAACGTGTACAAAGAGGTTATCGGGGAGATGGTGCTGAATGGAGCCGATCCTGAACCGTTAATGCAGGATGCCGCTGTCAAAATCCAGGAGATATTGGAGGATTACCGTTAAATGAGCGCAGAACTTAAACAGCCTAAGGTGGAGGCAGGCCCTAAACGGGCCTCCTCCCTTCACCAAAGGCTGGAAAAGCTCAAAGATTTCTCGTTTGCTTTCCCAGCCTTGCTTTTCTTAGGGCTTTTTTTATATTACCCGCTGGCCTATTCCATTTCGATTAGCTTTACTAACTGGAACATGACCCGGCCAAACCGGACGTTTATCGGAATTGACAACTATACTTACCTGTTGACAAACGATGCCTTTTATAATTCGTTAAAGGTTACTCTGTACTATACAGTCATGGATGTGACGCTGACACTGGGCATCGGCTTGCTGCTCGCTCTATTGTTTAATGTCATAGCGAGCAAGCTGTTTGACTTTATGCGGCTGATTATCTTCATGCCTTATTATGTATCTATGGTTATCGCCGCGATGGTTTTCATCTGGATCTATAACGGCCAGTATGGGCTGCTCAATGAGATTATGAGGACGTTTGGTCTGCAGCCAGTTGACTGGCTCATTAACACGAAGACGGTACTGCCGGCTATTGTGGCTGTCTCCGTCTGGAAAGGCGTAGGCTTCGCGATGATACTCTTTATCGCAGGGCTGCGCGGCATTCCGGTAGAGTACTATGAAGCGGCGAGCATTGATGGAGCTAACAAGTTCCAGCAGTTCCGCAAGATCACACTGCCGCTGCTATCGCCGATGACCTTGTTCCTGCTGATTACAACATTCATTTCTTCCATGCAGGTGTTCCAATCCATTGATGTTATGACCAATGGAGGTCCGCTGCAGGCTTCCAATGCGATCGTCTATTGGATCTATACGATGGCGTTTGATGAGTTCAGAACGGGCCGTGCCTCGGCGCTTGTCGTTATTCTGTTTGTAATCATTCTCCTGCTTACACTGGTGCAATGGGTCATCGGTAAAAGGAGGGTTCATTATGAAGGATAACCGCATGGCGGGCCAGAAAAATTTGAAGGTCTTGCATGTTGTTAGAATCATTGCAGCCCTGCTTGTCACTGCTTTAATGTTTTTCCCGATCTATTGGCTGGTGATCAGCGCCTTTAAAACGCAGTATGAAATGCGGCTGGCGGTCCCTACCTTGTGGCCGAAACAATTCGTATTCGATAACTTCATCGAAGCTTTCAACGTGGTCCCTTATACCCGTTATTTCTTCAATACGTTTGTGCAGGCGGCCGGCCTGGTAATCCTGCAGCTGAACGTGGCTCTAATGGCCGCCTACGCTTTTGCCAAAGGACGCTTCTGGGGCAAGGAGCTTTTCTTCATGCTCGTGCTGGCTGCTCTCATTGTTCCGGAGCAGGTTACCTTCGTCCCGGTTTACGTCATGATGTCCAAGGTCGGCTGGCTGGACACTTTCCTCGCGCTGATTATCCCTCATGGAGCGTCGGCATTCGGAATTTTCCTGCTGCGTCAGGCGTTCAAATCGGTTAACAACGATGTTATTGAGGCCGCTCGGGTAGACGGCGCCGGCAGATTCGGAATCTTATACCGGATTTTGCTTCCTATGACGCTGCCAACCGTTGTAACACTGGGGATTCTAATCTTTATTTCCGGATGGAACTCCTACTTCTGGCCGCTGATCATGACCAATTCGAACGATATGCGGGTACTGACTGTCGGTATTGCGATGCTGCGGGACTCCGTTGCTGGTAACGAAGCATTGTTCTTTAATGTCATTATGGCGGCAAGTACGATGGCGATTATTCCTATCGTCATTCTCTTCACACTAGCACAGAAGCATATTATCGCGGCTATGGCTAATTCGACCTTTAAATAAGCAGTGGAAGGGGAATTCTCTTCCTCAGTATCCGTGGCTCAAAAAACACTCCCCCATCTCTCGGATGGCGGGAGTGTTTTATCGATTACTGCCTGTGTAGTGGTTGCCATAGACTTGCAATCATCCTGAAGCTGCGCTACCCTTACGAGCTCACAGTTGTTGCATCAATAACCTTTAACGTTTCACGGATAAAAGCCGGTTCATCATCCGGAGTCCGCGAGGTGACCAGGTTGCGGTCTACAATCACTTCTTCATTTTTGAACGTGGCCCCGGCATTCACGAGATCGTGCTCCAAGGCAGGATAGCTGGTAAGTGTGCGCCCCTTCAGTATGTCTGCGCTGATCAGCACTTGGGGGCCATGACAAATTGCCGAAATGGGCTTTCCCAGCTCATCCAGCTCTCTTACAAAAGCCTGTACGTCCTTGTCCATCCGAATCGCTTCTGGAGATGAGCCTCCGGGAATAACCGCGCCATCAAAGTCCTTCGCATTAATGTCCGAAATGGCCTTCTCCACTTTGTAAGACGCTTTCTTATTCTTGCCCTCGAGCTTCTCCCCTTCCTTTAGCCCAACAATGACCGCCTCATGGCCAGCTTCACGGAGGGCGTCGTAAGGCTTCTTCATTTCGCTGTCTTCAAAGCCGGGTCCTAACAAAAAAGCAATCTTAGCCATCAATAACAGCTCCTTTACTAGTGATGATAATATTCACCTGCCAGCTTGCTGCATTTCCTGTACCTTACCCTTTTTTATAAGGAGATAAACAAGCCCGAAGCGTTTATTTTGCTTTTTTAACGTCCCCGGCCTTGCAGCCGAAAACATTAATACCTGCATTACATCTTTGCCCGCTGCAGGAAGATTATAGTATACTTTGATTATGAGAATTAATGTTTCACATAAATTTATTTATCGTGAATTTTTTTAACAAAATGAATCTGGACTTTCGGAAAAACGCTTCAGAAGAGCAAGGTGAACTAAAATATAGCTTATATGAGGAGTTGTTCGATATGACTAGAATGACTGGAAAAGCCAGCTTCACCAGCTCAAGACCTCAGACGGCTTCAATTGACGAGAACGCCCCGGTGACGGGACATGCTCCGGGCAAAAACCTGAATATCGCCAGCATAGGAGGAAAAGTGGTAAGCCGGCAGCTTGTAACTAATGAAGACGCGGTTAAAGCGCCCAAACGGGAAATGCGCTCGGCCTGGATTGCTACAGTAGATAATATCGACTGGCCGGCAAAGCTTAGTCCGGAGGAGATCGGGGTAATCGATCCGGAACAGTTAGCTGAAAGGCAAAAGGCCGATTATATTCAAATTCTTGACGATCTAAAATCGCTCGGGATAAACGCCATTATTATGCAAATCAAACCAACGGCCGACTCTTTTTATCCTTCTGAATACGGACCTTGGTCGGAGTGGCTCTCCGGTGTACAGGGCCGCGACCCCGGCTATGACCCGCTGCAATTTATGATTGAGGAGGCCCAAAAGCGTAATCTGGAGTTCCATGCTTGGTTTAACCCTTACCGGATTAGTATTCATAGTGATATTAACCGCCTTTCCGCCGAGCATCCGCTGAAAAAGCACCAGGATTGGATGGTCACCTACGGAGGACGGCTTCTGCTCGATCCCGGCATCCCGGAAGCGCAGGAGTACATTATTAACAGCGTGATGGAGGTTGTATCGAAGTACGATATCGATGCTGTCCAGTTCGACGATTATTTCTACCCGTATCCCGCTAACGAAAGTGATTTTCCAGATCAACAAACATACGAGACGTACGGCAAGGATCGCTTCAATAATATTGCTGACTGGCGCAGAGATAACGTCAACACCTTTATTCGCAAGCTGGCGGCCGAGATCAAAAAAGAGAAGCCTTATGTGAAATTCGGAATCAGCCCCTTCGGGATTTGGAGGAACAAATCCTCCGACCCCACTGGTTCCGATACTAACGGCTTGCAAAATTATGATGCCTTGTATGCAGACACCCGTAAATGGATTGAAGAAGCATGGGTTGATTACATGACGCCGCAAAACTACTGGCACTTCGGGAATGAGTCAGCGGCCTATGAAGTTGTCCTCGATTGGTGGATAAAGGAATTGCGGGAACGCGGCTCCAATACCCATCTCTATATCGGCCAAGCCTCTTACCGGATCGGCTCGCCAAGTGAAAATCCAGCCTGGATGAACCCCGATGAGCTGCCGGATCAATTGAAATTCAATCGCCGCTACGAAGAAGTTAAGGGCAGCATGTTCTTTAACACTAGCAGTCTGCAGGCGAATCGTCTCGGCTTTTCCGAACGGTTGAAAAAGGAGATTTACGCGACTCCCGCTCTTATTCCTGCAATGGACTGGCTGCCAAAAATGGTGCATCAGCCCCCAACACTCGTCCGCACGGACAACTTGGCGGAGGGGATCCGCCTGACCTGGGAGGATCATGCCGGCAACGAGTCAGCCTATTATGTTATCTATCGTGCCGCAAAAGGCCAGGTACTGACGATAGAGGATCCGGGCCTCATCCTCTCCATTGTTCGTCCCATGTCTGCCGAAGAACCGTTAACCTTCATCGACTCGGATGTCAG
>NZ_HE610963.1:88578-115536 GCF_000285515.1 Paenibacillus senegalensis JC66 | reverse complement strand
CCGAAGAACCGTTAACCTTCATCGACTCGGATGTCAGCATAGACAGTGAGTATACTTATGTAGTTACAGCCGTCGACCGGGTGCATAACGAAAGCGCTCCAAGTAATCCGCTTAGCATTACCTGCAGCAACCCCGGCAGCTTTTACCGGGATTGAGAGCTGGAAGAACTCGCTGATAGAACAGCGGGCAGAACAGCGGGCACCCCTATGTATCTAAAGACCTTACCCCTTCTATTAAGGGGCTAAGGTCTTTTTTATAAGCAGCATGATCGTTCCGCGTATCATTAAATCGCGAGGATAGATAGCTCCCTTATTCTCATTTTTTTCACAGGAAGTGTGATTGGCTGCGTTTCAGACCATACTAGCAAGAAGAAATATATAGTAACCCGATTTTCCCAAACCTGTACTTAAAAGGAGGTAGAATGTTGTGTCACAGCAAGCTCGAGACTCGGGAGCCTCCCCCTTGCCGGATCACTCCCGATCCTATTGGCTCGATTCTACGAAACAAACGGAATTCCCTGCTCTGGACAGAGATCTGTCCACTGATGTAACCGTTATCGGCGGCGGAATCACCGGAATCCTGACTGCTTATTTGCTGGCCGAGGAAGGCTTTCAGGTTACCTTGTTGGAAGGAAGCCGGCTGTTCCATGGTACTACGGGGAATACCACGGCTAAGCTGACTGCACAGCACGGGCTTATATACGCCGACCTGTTGGATACTTTCGGGCTGGATCAAACCCGACTCTATTACGAGGCTAACCTTCGGGCTATGCAATGGGCAGAGCAAATCATTAACGCCAAGCAAATTCCTTGTCAACTCCAGAAGCAGGACGCTTATGTGTATACCCAGTCGGAGGACAAGCTGTCCCAGATGGAAAAAGAAATGAGGGCATACGAGCAGTTGGGTATTCCAGGCCGTTTAGCCGAATCCTCTCCGCTGCCCTTTCCGGTTAAATATGCTCTGAAAATGGAGAATCAGGCGCAATTTCACCCGCTGGCGTTTTTGAGCTTCTTCGTATCCGAATTAGCCGACAATAAAACGCAAGTATATGAGCATACCCGCGCTTTCCAAATCGATAAAGCAGAAGGCGATTGGCTGGTTCGAACCGAATCGGGAAATACGGTCCGCTCCACGCACGTTATTCAGTGCTCCCATTTTCCGGTTTTTGACGAAAAAGGCTTCTACTTCGCCAGACTATACGCCGAACGCTCTTATGCTGTGGCCGCCAAGATCAAACAGCCCTACCCTGGCGGAATGTATATCAATGCCGAATCGCCCACCCGCTCACTCCGCTCGCTTACTATAAAGGGAGAATCTTTCGCCATTGTTGGAGGGGAAAACCACAAAGCGGGACAGGACACTGGCACGCTGAAGCGCTATGCTGCTCTGGAAGCATTCGCGAATGAGGCATTCGAGGTAGAGCAGGTCGCTTACCGCTGGTCTACGCAGGACGTCATCACCCTGGACAAGGCTCCATACATAGGGAGAATGACAGAGGATACACCGAATTTGTGGGTAGCTACCGGGTATAGAAAATGGGGAATGACCAATAGCATTGCCGCCGCCCATTTATTGCACAAGCTCGTGCTTGGGCAGGCTGATCCTTATGCGGAAGTCGTTGACCCCTCCCGGTTTAAAGCGAATCCCTCCATTAAAAATCTGATCGTACAAAACGCTGATGTCGCCAAGCAGCTAATTTCGGGGAAATTCGACTCCGAGGGAGCCGACCCTGAACAACTGGGGCTCGATGAAGGCTCCGTTTGCATCTGGAAGGGGCAGCGGGCGGGAGTTTATAAAGATACCCAGGGCAAGCTTCACATCGTAGACACGACCTGCACTCATATGGGATGTGAGGTGCACTGGAACCAATCTGAACGGACCTGGGACTGCCCTTGCCACGGTTCACGCTTCGATATCGATGGGCTTGTACTCGAGGGTCCTGCCGTCGAACCGCTAAAAACTTTTGCCAATTTCCCTTAAGCAGCTGAACTAAAGAGCCTATTGTCGCACGAGAGAAAAAGTCCGCCGTCCCTTACAACAAAAGATGAAGGGACGGCGGACTTTTTTTTGGGGTTGCTTGTCATCCGCTAATGCTCATGCCCAGGCTGTCAATTAGCTGCGAGCAGCAGTTGAAAGGAGCGGGCAAGAATGGGAGTTGACCAGTTGCTGGATGCGGTTGCACAAAGCTGCATCCGGGTTCACGGCTGGCTGCTTGTACCACGGGCGCTGCCGGGGCCACACGTCGCTGCACGCTGCACGCTCGCGGGACGCTGCCGGCGGCACACGTCCCTGCACGCTCGCGGGGCGCTGCTGGCGGCATCGTCGCCTGCACGCGCTCTGGGCGCTAGCCTAGTCCGAATTCTAACGCTTGCCAGCGTCCTTATTTGGACAAAATCAGGGGGGTTAAAATTCTAACGCTTGCCAGCGTCCTTATTTTGCTTCAGATCGCGGTTTTCAGACCTTTTTGTCACACATAAGAGCGAGGGCGAGCGTTAGCGCACCACGAAGCGGAAAAAGCTACGGACGCCCGCGGCCCGAGCGACCGCCTCCTTTGCTCCCCTTGCGAGGACCCGTGCCGCTGCGGGATGCGCTCCTGCGGGGGCCCGCCTCGCCCGCGCCGCTGCGGGATGCGCCCCTGCGGACGCCCGTCTCGCCCGCGCCGCTGCGGGATGCGCCCGACCGAGCCGCAGTACGGCTAGCTCTGCCGCCGCGAGTCGGGCCGCCGGGGGCTTTGCCTCCACGGCTTTTCCCGGGCCGCTTCCGCTGAGAATCGGGCGAGCCCATCGAGACGCCCTCGATGCTTTGTCGTTTCAGCGGGCGGCGAATGCCTTCCTCAATCTTTGCTAGCTGCGCATTATCCCGAGGAGTTACCAGGGTGACCGCCAGCCCGTCGCCACCCGCTCTGCCGGTTCGGCCTACACGGTGGATATAGCTCTCGGTATCAAGCGGCATGTCATAGTTGAACACGTGAGTTACGCCCTCCACGTCCAGTCCGCGAGCCGCCACATCTGTCGCCACAAGCACCTGCAGCTTAGCTTCACGGAACCGCTTCATGACCTGCTCGCGCTTGGCCTGGGACAAGTCCCCATGGAGCTCGTCCGAATCGTAGCCGGCCTCCTGCAGCTGCTCATTCAGCTTGCTTGCCCGCCGCTTCGTGCGGCAAAATACCACCGCCAAATACGGCCGATAGCGGTCCAGCAGCTGGGTCAAAGCCGACAGCTTGCCTCGATCTGTCGTTTCGACAGCGATCTGCTTTGTCTGCTGCACCGTAATCTGGTTTTCTTGCACACGTATTGTTTGCGGATTATTCATATACTGCTCCGCAAGGCGTTGAACCTGCTGAGGCATAGTCGCTGAGAACAGCATCGTTTGGCGGCTGGAAGGGGTCGCGTCAAGAATAGCTTCGACTTCATTCAGAAATCCGATATGCAGCATCTGATCCGCTTCATCCAGTACCAGCATTGACAGCCGTCCCAAATTCAATGTGCCTCTCCTCAGGTGATCAAGCAGTCTTCCCGGAGTGCCGACGACCAGCTGCACTTGATTTTTAAGCTGTCTCATCTGCTTTTCAACATCTTGTCCGCCGTAGACAGCAAGCACACGACAATCCTCTGAATCAGCGGTTACTTTCTTTATTTCTGCGGTAATCTGCAGTGCCAGCTCTCTTGTCGGAGCAACAATCAGCGCCTGCACCTCGCCTTGGTCAGGACGGAGCCTCTGCAAAATAGGGAGCACAAAAGCCAAAGTTTTTCCTGTTCCGGTCTGTGCACGGCCAATCACATCGTGACCATGCAGTAAGGGGGGAATACAGCGTTCTTGAATTTCCGTAGGCTGGACTATCCCCATTCGATTTAGCCCATCCACTATAGATTGACGCAATGCAAATTTAGTAAAGCCTGACAACATTACCCCTCATTTCTGTTTAAATCCGTGGATTTTAATCGATTTTTAGTCGTTTTTGTACATTTCTGCATCTTTGCTTGGAGGGCTTATATCAACAAAATGACCGTTGCTGCTAATAAAGGGACCTACGCCATTATACACTTTTCTAAGCACAACCCATAGGCAAACATGGGTGCAGTCTGTTTCTTATCAGATTATTACCTCAGTATGAATAATTTGATCTATATTTCGGAAACGCACTTAGTTAACTTAGTTTCCCCATAATTTGCTCTTCTTTGTCATGGTAACACGCAATTAGCTAGCTAAGTTTTCCGCATAATTTGACCCTCATGTTTACGGCAACAAAATTTGTTAACTTAGCATTTTGCATCATTATCTTCAAACTCTGTGGTTGACCACCATTATGTGAAGTCAAAGATCAACATCGCATGCAGGGTACTCGCACCCAATCACATAACTTGTACGATATTTCGTATGAAACACTGGCTGGAGCTCTTAATAGCCTAAGACCCTGCATTTGTACGATTTGTCATACAAATCTCAACAATTGCCCTTCAATCCCAGGCATTTGTACGATTTGTCATACAAATCTTGGGTAATCGCCCTTTAATCCCCGGTATTTGTACGACGTTTCATACAAATCTCCGGTATTCGCCCTTCAACCGCATGCATTTGTACGACATTTCGTACAAAATGCAGGAAACAAGCCAAGCCCGCCACCGTGGCTATTTTCATGCTGGAGTTGTGCCTTAGAATTCAATGGCATGACTGCATGACTGTTTTCATACCTTGTGCGGAAAGCTTGATCTAAACCGGATAAATCAACGAGATATAACGATCCCCTCAGGACGATGTCTTGAGGGGAGCTGCACAAATATGAACAAGCCAGTAGCTATGAACTATGGGTACACAATATGTTGCTATGAACTATGGATACATAATACTATGAACTATAGATACACAGACGTGCTATGGACTATGGATACACAATACGTGCTATGAACTATCGGTACACAATCGTTGCTACGAACAAGCGATACACAATACTTAGTTTCTAAAAAATGCACTAAGCCCTATCCTAAGGAAGAGATTTCAGCGGATCCAGGCTTGCGAATTCGTATCCCTGACTGCGCGCGTCATCTATGATTCGTGCCAGCGCATCGGCATTATCGCTGGAGACGGAGTGAAGCAGGATGACTGCACCCGGATGCAGCTGGCTCATAACCTTGTCATAGGCGTACTTCCAGCCTTTTTGCTGCTTGGGATCCCAATCCTTGTAAGCGACTGACCAGAAAACATTCGTATAGCCCAGCTGCTTGCTTACAGCCAGCATATGTTCGTTAAAAATCCCTCTCGGCGGCCGCAAAAAATGCATATCCGCTTGTCCGGTAATACGCGCAACCTCTTCTTTCACCTTCGCTAATTCATTTTTGATTTGGGCATCGCTTAATGTGGTCATGTCGGGATGACTCCAGGAATGGTTCCCGATCAAATGGCCTTCCGCAACCATTCGTTTCAAGAGCTCCGGCTCTTCTTTGACGTAGTGACCGGTGACAAAAAACACCGCAGGCACCTGCTTTTCCTTCAAGACGTCTAAAATTTTTGCCGTATAACCATTTTCATAACCGTTGTCAAAAGTTAAATACAATTGCTTAGAGGAAGAGTCCTGAATAAAAATGGCTTCATGCTTATCGATGATCGATTTGAAGCCTTCCTGATCAATAGAAGCCGGTTCTCCTCCGCGGCTTTTCTTGAAGCCGAAATGAAAAACCTCATCTGCCGCTTGAGCAGCAGCCGGTATCCACGTTAAACATACAATCAGCAGCAAGCAAAAGATCGCCGCACCTCTCATACGCATGTCTTGGTCTCCTTTCTTTCAGCGAGAAGCATTTTGTAACATTCGATTTTGTTTGCAGCCTTCATCAAGAATAACTAAAAGCGTATACTTGCATGTTGGGGAAAATACCCCGGGTCTCTGATGCAATTGCTTAAATCATGTACTGCTCGTAATATTCCACCGCCCTGGCAAACTTATGCCTATATAGGCTGACACTGCATAAAAAATATAGTGAGCAATTTGCATATCCCGGCAGCTAATGCAGTAGGCTGAACTTAAAAAGGCGGATTATTCTAACTGCTTTTCGAAATTTTTCGCAAACGAAAAAATAACTTGCCGCAGCTTATTGAATAGCTGTCCTAAAGCGATTATAATGAAATAGTTGATAACGATTCTCATTATCATACAAGAAGTTGCGATTGACTTACGAGCCGGGTGGACTGAAGGCTGATGACTGTACTTGTGAGCTGATTGAAATGCAGGCTCAGCCTGCCCGAAATTATAAAGACCATTACGCATTAAGGAGTGGCTATGGCATGAACAGGCTTATGACTCGTCATTTGGACATCGGGTACGGAGATATTCCTATTGTTCAGGACTTAAATGTCGAGATCCCGTCAGGTCAAGTAACCGCACTTGTAGGCGCCAACGGATCTGGCAAATCAACAATTCTTAAAACGATGGCAAGAATCATGAAGCCGGGAAGCGGCAATGTTCTCCTCGATGGCAAGTCGATACATCAGCAATCGACTAAGGAGGTTGCCCGGCAGCTGGCCATTTTGCCGCAAAATCCTACCGCTCCCGAAGGGCTTACCGTTAGCGAGCTTGTTACATACGGACGGTTTCCCCATCAAAAAGGGTTCGGCACACTTACTAAGGAAGATAAACAGATGGTGGAATGGGCGATCCAAATTACCGGTATGGAGCCTTTTCATAATCGGCCTATCGATCAGCTATCCGGCGGCCAGAGGCAAAGAGCCTGGATCGCTATGGCGCTTGCTCAAGGGACCGATATTCTATTTCTTGATGAGCCTACCACATTCCTCGATATGGCCCATCAGCTTGAGATTTTAATGCTGCTGGATAAATTGAACGAGCAAGAACAGCGCACGATTGTGATGGTTGTTCATGATTTAAACCACGCTTCGCGTTACGCCGACCATATGATTGCTATCAAGAAAGGAAAAGTAGTACAAAGCGGCACTCCGGCGGAAGTCATGACCCCTGGTGTTCTAAGGGATGTTTTCGGCATAGAAGCGGATATTGTGCCCGATCCCCGCAGCGGTGTGCCCCTGTGCCTTCCCTTTGATCTGGCATAGCGCATAGAATGATATATCTGTTTGTATTGCATTTCCCATATTCAACAAACAGACTGCTTCACACCCCGTGAAGCAGTCTGTTTAATTTTGGGCCTTTCTTCCTGTTTTTACCGATAGCTTGGAATTCACCATAAAATTTTGTACACTGGTTGTTATGAAAGATTTGTTTTGGTTTACTATATACTCGACTATCTCCCTTTTTGGGACGGTTCCTTGCTGTCCTATATAGTTCTGGAAAGGAAGCGATTCACGTGTCTGTTGAAACCCCTTATCGGGAGTTTAGCCGCACCCCATTCTTTATCTTTTCATTCATTCTTTTGGTAAAAAGCTATCTGGCGTGGCTGGTCGTATTTAAAGAAGTATGGCCGTGGGGTCCTCTGCTTACTGAAGTCCCCTTCATCTGGATGCTGTTTTGCCTGGTGGAATGTTTCGCCAAGAAAAGAAAGCTGGCTTGGTATGTGACGATTAACTTGTTGTTGACTGCGATCTTTTTCGCAGTGATTATGTATTACAAATATTACGGTGTAATTGTCACCTATCATGCATTGCAGCAGGTGAACCAGGTTACGGCGGTTAATCAAAGCGTCCTCTCCCTGATGGACCCTTACTTTTTATTTATTTTTACAGATATTATCGTGTTATTCTTTTTTTTGTGGAGAAAAAACAACCATGTTCTGAAATCCATGTTTGAATTCAAGAGGCCTAAACGGAGTTTTGTTATCCCTGTGCTCGCTTTCTGTATTGTAGCTTGTATCCTTAACATTTGGCCAAACCGGGCCAGCATGAATGAAATCGTTAAAGCCGAGCAAATGGGAATTTTAAACTACGAGGCTTTTACCATCCTGTCATCCGAGAAACAGGAATGGCTTGATCCTAATGAAATTACCCAGGAGGCTATTCAGACGATCAAAGGTCACGAGCCGGAAGCTTCGCCGGAGTTTTGGGGAGCAGCGGAAGGGAAGCCGCTGATTCTCATTCAGCTGGAATCCTTTCAAGACTTTTTGGTGGGCTTGGAAATAGATGGCCAGGAAATCACCCCGAACCTGAACCGTTTGGTAGAAGACCATTTTTACATCCCTAATTTCTACCAGCAAGTTGGGCAGGGGAACACTTCGGATGCGGAATTCGTCGTCAATACGTCCTTTTATATTCCACCGCGTGGCGCAGCCTCCCAGATGTATGCCGGCAAGGAGCTGCCCAGCCTTCCGAAGCTTATGAAGGAACAAGGCTACTTTACTTCAACCTTTCACACTAACGTAGTGGAATTCTGGAACCGTGGTGAACTGTATGAAGCCTTGGGCTTTGATAGATATTACGATAAGGAATTTTTTGGCGAAGAGGATAGCATATTTTTCGGTGCATCGGATGAGGTTCTTTATAAGAAAACCGCGGAAGAATTGAAAACCTATGATCGTTTAGGACTTCCTTTTTACGCCCATGTTATTTCAATGACGGCCCATCATCCTTATACGATTCCGGAAGAGAAGTATCAAATGACACTTCCTGAAAGGTACGAAGGAACATTTGTTGGTGATTATATCCGATCCCAGAATTATGCTGATTATGCTCTTGGGTTGTTTATCAACGAATTGAAGGAGAGCGGCATTTGGGATAAAAGTCTGATTATGCTGTATGGCGATCACCTTGGCCTGCCGGTTTATTCTCTTGATCGGAATGATCAGGAGCTAATGGAGGAAATTTTAGGGAGAGAGTACAGCTATTCCGATATGATTAATATTCCGTTAGTTATCGTTTCCGATGGGCTTACCCACCCTAGAGTCTTTGAACAGATCGGGGGACAGGTGGACCTGCTGCCGACGATTGCCAACCTGATGGGCATATCCCTCGAGGACCATATTTATTTCGGGCAGGATTTGCTTAACGAATCCCCTAATCTGCTGCCCCAACGCTATTATTTGCCTACAGGCTCTTTCATTACAAGCGACGAAGCCTTGTTTATGCCCGGCGCTGGGTTTGAGGATGGAACCAACTATCCCTTGACGGAAACGGATCTTGAAGAAGCTGTCGTCAGTAAGGAACAATATGAACGTGCCTTAGAACTGTTGAAGATGTCAGACAGCTATGTCAACCAGCTTCCCGACCGAGCCCCGGCAGCGGATGAGGAATAACTATCATTCCTAATCGTTTAGGATATTAAAAGCATGATAAAACAGCCCTTATAGAATCATCGGTGTCTTTGCCTAATGTTCAGGCCGATGAATAACTATAAGGGCTTTTTTTGTGGATATGGCCCAGTTCCTTATCTCAATTTCCTCGAGGGAAATCAAAGCATAATGAACTTTGGCGGCTGAGCCAAGCGCCAGTTCTAGCGGCTTGTAATTAAGCGCCGCGGACAGCTTTGGCAGCGTTCCGGCTAAGCTTGGGCAGCAGCCTCGCTCTTGAATTGACTATGGTACAGGCCATAATAAAAACCTTTTTGCCGGATCAGCTCTTCGTGGTTCCCTTTTTCTAATAAACGGCCGTCCTCCAACACCAGAATCTGATCGGCTTTTTGAATCGTATTCAGGCGATGGGCAATTACGATACTCGTTCTGTCTTTCATAAGCCTGCCAAGCGCCTCTTGAATTTTCAACTCCGTTATCGTATCGATGCTGCTGGTCGCTTCATCCAATATAAGGATTGCCGGATCAGCTAATATTGCCCGGGCAATCGACAGCAGCTGCTTTTGCCCTTGACTGATCCCGCTTCCGTCCTGATCCAGTAAAGTCTCATATTGTTGGGGCAGCTTCATAATAAAGGAATGGGCGTTGGCCAGACGGGCTGCCTGCTCAATTTCTTCATCTGTAGCATCGAGCCTGCCATACCGGATATTTTCACGAATGCTTCCTTGGAACAAGAATGAATCCTGAAGCACAAATCCCATCTGGCTGCGCAAGCTTTGTCTCTTAATCTGCTGGATGTTATGGCCGTCTATGAGAATCCGGCCACTGTCGATCTCGTAGAAGCGAGACAGCAGCTGGATTACCGTGGATTTGCCGGCGCCAGTGGCACCAACCAGGGCAACCATTTCCCCAGGCTTTACATGAAAGCTCAGCTCAGAAATTTGCTGTCCTTCTTTCGTGTAGGAAAAGGAAACTTGAGAAAATTCAATTTCTCCACGTATCGCCGGCATCTCCTTGGCTTCCCTTTCATCCAGCTCCTCCTCCGGCTCCTCCATCACTTCAAACACTCGCTCCGCCCCTGCCACTGCGGATAAAAACGTGTTGAACTGGTTAGCTAAATCGTTAAGCGGGCGGGTAAATTGTCTGGCATATTCAGCAAACGTTACAATAACCCCCACTGTTATCAAATCGTTAATGGCCAGTAATCCCCCTGCCGCAGCAATCATTGTGAAGCTGAAGTTGTTAAGGGTATTCATAAGCTTGGGGATGAAGCCCGAGTACACCTGCGCCCAATAACCGGATTGCTTAAGGCGCGCATTTCTTTCCTTAAATTCCTCAACAACCTTAGCTTCCTGAGAGTAGCTCTTGATCACTCTTTGTCCAGAGAACGTCTCCTCCACAAAACCATTCATTTCCCCAAGATTGCGCTGCTGTTCTTTAAAATATTTGCTCGTTCTGGATGTGATCCATTTCATTCCCAAGAACATAAGAGGTACGATCGTCAGTGTGATCAGCGTAAGGAGCGGGCTGAGCAGAATCATTATCGTGATCATTCCGACAAAAGTAAGCACACTGGAAAACAGCTGAATAAACGAACTGTTTAAAGTTTGGCTGACATTCTCAATATCATTGGTCAAACGGCTCATGATCTCGCCATGCTGCCTTTTGTTGAAAAATGATAGGGGCAGCCGCTGCAAATGCCGGAACAGATCGGTCCTCATCTGGTAAATCGTACGCTGAGCGATACCGATCATCCAGAAGTTTTGCAGCCAAGTTGAGGCAGAGTGGCCTAAGTATACTAAACCCAGCAAAACTATAAGCATAATTAAACCCGAGTATTCCGTCGTTCCAATGAAACGATCCACCGATACGCCTACCAAATAGGGACCAAGCAGGCCTAGACCGGAGCTGAGCAGCACCATAAGCAGGATAAGGGCAAGCAGCCCCTTATAATTAGACAAGTAAGACCAGATTCCTGCCAGCGTCTTTCCCCAGTTTTTAACGGATGGCGGTTTGCTTGGCGGCATGTGGCGGTTTCCTCCGGGAGGTCCCATTCTACCTGGCTGTCTTTGCATCGCTAGTCCCCTCCTTCCCAAACTGGGATTCTACAATTTGGCGGTAAAGGCTGGAGCTGGCCAGCAGTTCGTCATGGGTGCCTTGAGCCAGCAGGCGTCCGTCTTCCATAAGCAGAACGGTATCTGCCTCAATGGCGGTACTGATCTTTTGCGTGATAATCAATGTCGTGCAATCATACTTCTTTAAGGCCTGTAACAGCTTCGCCTCAGTAGCCAAATCAAGGGCGCTCGTACTGTCGTCGAACAACAGAAAGCGCGGCTTGCGGATCAGCGCCCTGGCAATTGACATCCGCTGCTTCTGTCCGCCGGATAGATTAACACCTTTTTGCCCAATTAGCGTTTCATACTGTTTAGGCAGCTTCATAATCGTCTCATGGATCTGGGCATTGGCCGCAGCTTCTCTAACTTCCTCCGCACTCGCCCCTTCTTTGCCCCATCGAATGTTATCCTGGACCGTACCGGTGAACAATAGCGATTCCTGAGGGACGTAGCCGATCTGTCTGCGCAGAGTGGCATATGTCAATTCGCGCACGTCTGTGCCGTTAATCAATATCCGGCCTTCCTGCGGATCATACAGCCTTGGGATTAGCTGAAACAGTGTAGACTTCCCGGAGCCAGTGGCGCCTAGTATCGCTACTGTTTGCCCGCTTCTTACCCGGAAAGAGACGGCATCTATCGCCGGAGATTGGGAACGGGGATATTGGAAGGTCACATTGTCAAACACAATTTCCCCTTCGTCATGGTTTTTTCTGCTGCTGTCCTCCCTCTTCTCAACCATATCCTCCTCGGTAGCAAGCACTTCACCAACCCGCTGGGCAGAGGCTCTAGCCCGGGAAATGCTCGCCAGGATGAAAGAAAGGGCGGTAAACGCGCCCGTAATCCGGGTAGCATAATTAACGACCGCTACAATCTGGCCAATATCCGCATTGGCGGCATTTACCTGATTGTTACCGAACCAAAGAATAAACAAAATACTGAAATTCATCACAAGCAGAAGAATCGGGATGGCCAGCTCAATCAGGCGCAAAGCGGCAATGGTTTTGTCACGCAGTTCACCGTTGGCCTTGGAGAACCTGCCCATCTCATGCTTACTGCGGACAAACGCCTTGATTAGGCGCATCCCCATCAGGTTTTCACGAAGCACTCCATTAGTCCGGTCCAGCCTCGCCTGTACCGCGCGAAACAGCTTGAACCCCCTATTCATGACCCATACTAGAAATCCGAATAGAAAGGGCATCGTCACAAGCAATATCAAGCCCAGCTTCACGTTTATGACCATAGCCATAATCAGACCGCCCATAAGCATCAAGGGGGCTCTCAGCATAATACGCAGCCCCATAAATACCACATTCTGCATCTGGGTGACGTCGCTGGTGATTCTCGTGATTAACGAGGATGTGGCAAAACGGTCAAAGTTGGCAAAGGAAAACGATTGAATTCTGCCGAACATCGACTCCCGTATGTCATAGGCGAAGCCTTGACTGACTGTCGCAGCATAGAAAGAGTTAATAATTCCGGCAGCAAAACCAAGCAGTGTCAACAATAGCATGATCCCGCCCCAATACCAGACCACCGACATATCCTGTTGAATGATTCCGTCATCGATGATTTTGGCGATGAGCAAAGGGTGTATCAGCTCAACAGCCAGCTCCATCAGCATCAGGGAAATGGCAATGATCATAGGCTTGCGGTAAGGCTTGAGATAGGAAAACACTTGCAGCATGAACCATCCTCCAACTCCGATGAGGGGAATAGCAAGCCTCCACTCTTGGTGAGTAAACGCTTACCTTCCGGTCAACATATTTGATTCATTTAAGAAATTAAATATTCTATAACCTATAGTATCATAAAAAAACATTTGCTCCCTAATCTTGTTAGGAAAATGTTTTACCGTGAGGTAATCTGGCTAGGCCAGGCGTAGTCATGCACCGCGAGTTTTAATTTTGCGCCCTTGCAAACCTGATCGAGGAATCGCCCGGGCACACTCCTTTTCGACAAATATCCCCGGCTCGTTAATAGATAGACACTGGTGATGGCCGCGTCTCCTGCGTGTCGAATTCTGCTTGCCTTCCAGCTCAAAACTATTGAAACACAAGAATTTGCGGCAGCTTCATTAACTTAGTAGTATTAAGTAATACTAAGAAATACTTAGCATCATTTGGTGTTGCTTAATAAAAAGCGAAAAGCCATCCCTGCTTGATACGGCCTTTCGCGAATTTTAATTTTGAGCATTTTGCATTAACTTGAGCCATTGATAGACAAGGATTGTCAAACATAAAAAAGGGACTTCACCCCAACTTGGCGAAGTTTTTCGGTGATCAAAACCAAAAACCCCAAGACTGGAAGAAGTCACCTTGTAAGTTCTCCAAGAAAGTTTATTTTCCTTTGAAGATCTAGTAAAAATGCATTAGCACGGGCAAAAATTCTGCAGGTCTGCCCATTTTTTTAACTGTACCCGCTCCTAAAGAGTTAAGCGGTATTAGACTGTCTTTGGGTCAAAAGCGGAATTATGCAAAATGCTCATATTAAATTTCGTATATTCCGAAAAACAGCTGTAGTTGTCGCTTATTGTTATTTTCCTTGCTCATCTCAGGCACTTACAGCCGCTCCCTGCTGCTGCAGCTGATACATCGCATAATATTTACCTCCGATTTTCATCAGCTCATCATGATTCCCCCGTTCCACAATTCGCCCATGATCAAGGACGAGGATCTGGTCTGCGTTGCGGATCGTGGACAACCGGTGGGCGATGACAAAGGTGGTTCTCCCTTGTTTAAGCACATCGAGTGCCCGCTGAATAATCGTTTCTGTCTCCGTATCAATGCTCGCAGTCGCTTCATCCAGAATTAGAATAGCGGGGTCAAAGGCAAGCGCACGGGCAAAAGAGATTAATTGGCGCTGACCGGCGGAAAGCGTGCTTCCTTTCTCAATGACCGGCTCATCGATGCCATGCGGCAAGCTTTGAAACATTTCATAAGCCCCAACATCCTTGAGCGCCTGAATAACCTTTTCCCGTGAAATATCCGGGTGGTTCAGGCTAACATTCGAAGCAATCGTTCCGGTAAACAAGAATGGGTCTTGCAGTACTATACCCATGTGCTGACGCAAATGCTGGACCGGAATATCCATGAGATTCTGACCATCGATTGTAATAGTTCCCCGCTCCACATCATAAAAACGAAATAGCAGATTGAGTATCGAGCTTTTTCCAGAGCCGGTATGGCCTACAAGGGCGATCGTTTCTCCTTGGCTGGCATGAAACGAAATGTTTTTAAGCACATCCTCCCCCTTTTTATAGGCAAACGTTACGTCATCAAATACAACCTCGCCCCGATACCGCGGCATAGTTCCCTCCGTAACAGGAACTCCAGGCTCATCCATCAGCTTAAACACTCTTTCCGCAGAAACACGTGCCGTTTCCAGATTAGACAGCTGGTTAACGATCCCCACCATCGGCTGGAACATGCGGTTCATATAATCCACAAAAGCGTACAATACACCAACCGAAACGAGCGTTTTCAGCCAATCACCCCAAAACATCCATATAACCACCAAAAACAATAGATTACGCAGCACGTTCAATAAATTATGCGAGGTGATCGAATTGAGATTCAATAGCTTGTTACTATACGAAAAATATTGCTCATTTAATTGTTCGAACTCTTTGGTTGTTTCCTTTTCCCTGCGAAACGCCTGGATAATCGGCATTCCTTGGATCGACTCGTTGATCATTCCATTGATTTCACTAAGCTTGGCGCGAATGACCTGATTGTACCTCGCGGCAAACCGGCGATACAGGATAATCCAGATGATCAGAATCGGTACCAAAGGCAGCGCCAGCAATGCGAGCTGTGCGTCCAGCAGGAACAAAGCCCCGTAAATAGCCGCCATATAAATGATTCCGCTGAAGAAATTGGCCAGAACCGAAACGTACAGCTCGCGAATCGCCTCGGTATCGTTTGTTATCCGCGAGACTACCTGTCCCGCCGCGAGATTGTCATAATAGCGGACAGGCAGACGCTGAGTATGCGCGAAGACGTCATTCCTCAAGCGCTGGACAATCCGGTTGGCGGACGTTTGCAGCAGCAGCCTTTGTCCGTAGGTGAAGCCTGCGGCGATTAACAGCAAGCCAAAATAAGAGAGAGCCAGGGTAATCATCCCCCGGAATTCCGGGCGGTAGAAAGCGAATAATTCCTCAGGACTCAGGGGGGTAACATCGTACATCTGCTGCTGTTCCCCGTTGATGACGGTCAATCGTCCGTTCTCTACCGCGCGTTGTCCATCAAACAATAAAGGCTGATTCAGCCAATAAAACTGGCGCCCCACTTGTAAAATTCGTACTTCCTCACCCGCGGCCTCCCCTTCTTTCAGACGGTCTTCTCTTTTATAGAGGTTATTGTTGTATTCTACTGCGTAACGGTCATCTTGCTGCACCGCATACCAGCGATTTTCTATGCCAAGAATATTCTGGTCGATCATTCGCTTCGCTAAGAGCGGTCCGGCCAGTTCGGCACTGACAGCCAGGATCAGCATGACGAGCGCAAGCAGAATTGGCTTTTTGTACAGCCAGGCATAGCGAAATAATCGTTTGCCGGTTGTTCCCATTCAGGCTGTCACCTCCATAATTATGATTCAATAATGGCCTCCAGCTGCTGCCGGTCATATTGTTGTTTGTACCACCCGTTTTGGGCAAGCAGCTGCTCATGGGTGCCTTGTTCCACAATCCGCCCAGCTTCTAGTACGAGAATCCAATCAGCGTGCTGAACGGCAGATAATCGGTGCGTCGTAATAATCGTGGTCTTGCCTGCTCTTTCCTCGCGGATGCCTTCGATAATTTCTGCTTCAGTTCTAGCATCAACCGCAGATAAAGCATCGTCAAGAAGGAGGATGTCAGGGTCAGCAATTAAAGCCCGAGCTATACTGACCCGCTGCTTCTGGCCCCCGGACAAAGCGACTCCCTTCTCACCGATGAGGGTTTCCAGTCCATCCGGTAAATACTCAATATCCTTGGCAAAGGAGGCCCGGCGCAAGGCCCGCTGCAGGTCAGCATCGCTGCCTTCCTGCTTGAGCCCGAACAGGATATTCTCCCGTATCGTACGGGAAAACAGCAGCGGCTGCTGCGGCACATAGCCAATCCAGCCGAGCAGATGATTCATAGCTATCTGATCAATGGGCACGCCGGATATCGTGATGCTGCCCTCGCCAAGCGGATACTCTCGCAGCAGCTGTTTAAGCAATGTCGTTTTGCCGCTTCCCGTGCGGCCGACAACACCCAGCGTCTGTCCTTGATGGAGCGTGAACGAGATGTCCTCCAGCTGATTGGACGATTTTACACTCGGATAACGGAAGGTCACTTGTCGAAATTCCAGCATTGCCGGCTTCGCTACAGCTGCCGGCTCCTCCGCTTCCACTACATCCGGGCGGTTGCCGAGTGTTTCGTTCACCCTGTCAAGCGAAGCATTGCCCCGCTGCATAATGTTGATTAGCTCTCCGATGGCAAACATCGGCCAAATCAGCATTCCGAGGAAGACGTTAAACGATACCAGCTCGCCGAGCGTGATCTCACTGCGGAAGACAAGGTATCCGCCGTAACAAAGACCGATTAAATAACTGAGTCCAACAAGGATCTTCATCGTCGGCTCAAACAGCGCATCGATTTTGGCCACCAGAATATTTTTGCTGAATACTTCCTGAGTCTTGTCGCCAAATTGGCGCTGACTGGCTTCCTCCTGAACAAAAGCGCGGATAACACGAACCCCGGAGACTGATTCCAGCACCTGATCGTTCAACTCACCGAAGGAGTTTTGGGCATCCATAAAACGCTCATGAATTTTCTTTCCGAAATATTGCATAATAAGCGCCATGAGCGGTAACGGCAGCAAGGCCGCCAAGGTTAATTTCCAACTGATCAGCGCGATCATTGCGATCAGTATAGTCACCATAAACAAGGTGGAATCAATCAAGGTCAAAATCCCAAAACCGGCCGTCATGGAAACTGCACGCAAATCATTGGTTGCCCGCGCCATAAGATCCCCTGTCCGATTTCGCTCATAGAAGCTCGGCTTCATCCGCAAAAAATGCCTCATCAGCCGCGAACGCAGCAGCCTTTCCAGCACAAACGCTCCTCCAAACAGCTGATAATGCCAGACATAGGTCATGATATAACCGACAACGGTTACCGAAACCCAAAGCACCATGACCCGTTGAAATTCCGGTGTGCTCATCAATCCTTGATGAATGCCATCAATGGCATAACCTATGAGATACGGCGGAATAATATCCATTACTCCAGCAATCGCAAGCAGTACAATGGCCAGAGTATACCGCTTCCACTCCATTTTGAAGAACCAGTTTAGTTTCTTTAATACGACCAGCATGGGATCACTCCTTCCTCTATCTATCCTATAGCACCTCGCCCGATTAGCAGTTCTGCTCCATTAAAAGTCCGCTCCATTAGCAGTCCGTTCGATTATTGGCGGGCTCCAGCTGCTGCCGAACCCGTTAGAACGCTCACACGCTTCAATCTATAAACCGATCCAATAGAAAACAAGAAAAAACACTACATAGACCATCAATTATAACGCTACGATACACTTCAAAGAAAAGCTGTTCAAAAAAAAGAGAAGCGTATTCTGCTCGCCAGATACGCTTCTTGAGTCATGCAAAATCAAACTCAGCCTTCTCTCAAGAGCAGGCTACGATAAAAGCGTATGATCCCAATGACGCAACCATACGCTGTTTGTTCAACTTAGCTGATTCCAATATCACAGCGGTCGCGAAGGATAATCATTGATATGAAAAGCCACATCTTTTCAATTTGGTTAAAAAGCCGATCTAGATGTACTGGCATGAGACGGTGTCCCCTTCCCTCGCCTACTTTAATTCGTTATCGTATTGTGAAATCTATTTGCCACTTTAGCACCGCCTCCGGAAAGATGTCAACGGAGCATTTTATTTACAATCATTGTTTCCCACAGACTGCTTGCTGCTAACCGGTCATGTTAAACTACAGAGTCAAGCAGCTTATCGAAACCAAACATGCGTTCCTTTTATTTTATCACAATTTTACAGTTTGGAAATGGTATTTCTGCATTTTTTTATCTGTGTTGTGTGGTGCTTTGCTGTGCCCCGGTATTGCCTCGTTCATGCTGTGAGAGCCCGCTCGGCGGCGGCGGATTCCGCATATGCTGCGCGAGCCCTCACGAGCTGCTGCGGGTTCCGCACTGGCTACTGCGAGCACGCACGCTACGGTCCATCCCGTACGAACTACAGCCCGCCCTGTTCGTGCTGCAACCTGCCCCTACAAACTGCAAACTGTCTTCTGTCCGCTCTTCCAGTCGTTATTCGCTATTAATCCGGCAGCCCCTTGAGATTATTGCGGGAGCTAGCAGAAAGCAGCCGCTAACAAAGCAGTGCATACCAAAGTCATACAGAGAAAGGGACTGTCCGAAAAGTGGCCGTTGCAGTTCGATAGGTTGCAGTCCGATAGTTAAAATAAGCAACCCCCAAACAGCGGGCCCGAGGCAGCGGACCCGATACGAAATGTATGCGAAAACAGTCATGCCATTGAATTCTAAGGCACAACTCCGGCATGAAAATAACCAAGGTTGGCGGGGTACGCGGGGTTAGTGGGCTGCGCGGGCTTGTTTCCTGCATTTTGTACGAAGTGTCGTACAAATGCATGGGGTTGAAGGGCGATTACCCGAGATTTGTATGAAACGTCGTACAAATACCGGGGATTAAAGGGCAATTACCCAAGATTTGTATGACAAATCGTACAAATACCGGGGATTGAAGATTTGTATGACAAATCGTACAAAATGCAAGAGCTATGAGCTATTAAGGTCCTGCAGCCAGCGTTTCAGACGAAACTTCGCAGCAAGTTATGGGATTGAGGTACGATTACCCGAGATGTTCATCATGCGGGGAGTTTTATTTTCACAGAAAAACCGTATACGTTTGCCGCCGAGTGGGGCCCGGATGCGAATTTTATGCAAAAAACCGCATACAATTGACTCCGCTGCGCAATCGGAAATGAAATGGGGCCGTCCATCAGTCAGTTTACACTGACTTTTATGGACAGCCCCTTTCCTTAGTTCTTCCGCAGGGACCAGCCCTCAGAAGATTTAACTACCGTTCACTACACTTTGGGAATTAACAAAAAGTAAAAAGAGGAAGAGAAGAATATGGATAACCATCTTTTCTCCTCTTTGATAGTTAAATGCGCGTTATTTGATGGTTAAATCCCCGTCATAGGTGGCAATTGCCTTGTAAAGATCCGGGCGGCGATCCCGGAAGATACCCCACTCGATTCTTTGGATCTCCAGTTGATCGAGGTCAAACTCCTCTACGAGCACCGCTTCCTCCGTCCGCCCTGCCTCCTTCAGCTTGTTGCCCTGAGGTCCGGCAATAAAGGACGAGCCGTAGAAGGTAATGCTGGAATCTTCATCATCCTCCCTGCCTATCCGGTTGGAGGCAATGACCGGAACCAGATTGGCCGCTGCGTGTCCAAGCATACACATCTGCCAGTGATCCTTGGAATCAATGGAGCTGTCCTGCGGCTCCGAACCGATTGCAGTCGGATAGAACAACAGCTCCGCCCCCATCAACGCCATGCATCTGGCTGCCTCTGGATACCATTGATCCCAGCAAATGCCCACTCCTATTTTGCCATACCGGGTATTCCACACCTGAAAACCCGTATCGCCAGGGTTGAAATAAAACTTCTCTTCATAGCCAGGCCCGTCTGGAATGTGACTTTTGCGGTAGCGTCCTAATACCTCGCCGTCCGCGTCAATTACGGCAAGGGAATTATAGCGGGCGTTGTTCTTTTTCTCATAGAAGCTGATAGGGAGCACCACGTTTAATTCTTTGGCTATCTGCTTGAAATGGTTCACGGCCTTATTATGCTCCAGTTCCGTCGCATACACATAATAGTCCGCCTTTTCTTTCTGACAAAAATACGGGGTTTCAAACAGCTCCTGCAGGAGAATAATTTGCGCCCCTTGGGCTGCGGCATCCCTGACCAGTTTTTCTGCTTTTTCAATATTTTCCTCGACGTTGGTTGAACAGCTCATTTGCGTTGCTGCAACTTTTACTTTTCTCACGGAATTCCCTCCTCTTTTGTTATGGTTGGCTTGGTTGGTTTGGTGGGGGTGGTTAGTAAGTTTTAAACTTAGGATTCTTTTTTTGAAAAGGCTCCCCTTTAACCCGGGCTGATCCTAATTAGCCCTGCCCCTACCGTTCATCCCTTGCTTGTTGAGCGTACGGCCGGTACTTGCTGTGTGGTGCAGTGCACATTGCCGCCTTCTTTAATGATTGCCATGCCATCTATCGTACGAATCCGCCTGTCCGGGAACGTCTCGGAAAGAATTTGCTCCGCTTTCTTGTCCGTCTCCGCTGCACTGCCGCCAAAAACCGGGAGAATAATCCCGCCGTTGACAAAATAAAAATTCAAATAGCTGAGGGTCAAGCGCTTGCCATTCATTTCTACTTTAGGAGGCTGCTCTATTTCAATAATGTCCAGTGTCCGGCCTTTCGCATCTTTTGCAGCTTTCAGAACACTTAAATGCTCTTGAGTGATGCCATAGTTCTCATCCTCAGGGTCATGACACACCTGAAGAAGAACTTTACCCGGTGCTGCAAAACAAGCTACATTATCCACATGTCCATCGGTCTCATCACCGCTTAATCCGCGAGGCAGCCAAATAATTTGTTCTATATCCAGATAGCTGCGCAGCACATCCTCGATTTGCTCGCGGCTCATCGCCGGGTTACGGTTCGGATTCAGCAAGCATTCCTCTGTTGTCAATAAAGTGCCCTCACCATCAACGTGAATCGAGCCGCCTTCCATAACCAGGGGAGCGTCGAACCGTTGTTCCCGTCTTGTTTCAAGGACTTTGACCGCCACCTCGTCATCTAAGTCCCAGGGGGTATATTTGCCGCCCCAAGCGTTAAACTTCCAGTTGATACCTGCTCTTTCGCCTTGTTCATTAAGCAGGTAGGTCGGCCCGTTATCACGCAGCCAGGCATCGTTATGGGCAATCTTAAGCACCTCAACCTCATGATTGGTGCCGCCAAAGCGTTCCTTCACCTGCTGATCATCTTCCTCATTCACTAGTACAGTGACAGGCTCGAACTCGGCTATCGCTTTAATAAGCTGCGCATAGCCCTCACATACGGTATGGTAATCCTCCGGGTAACACATGGAGTCCTGAATCGGCCAGGAGATTAAGGTCCGTTCGTGCTCTGTCCACTCCGCAGGCATTCGATAGTGTAATGATTTTGGCTTCATCATGCATCCTGCTCTCTGTTCAAAAATTTTGCAAGGCTTGCGCCTGTCTCCCACATCATATACTAAACTTTCTGTTCACTCAATTCCGATTTTATACCATTACCCATGTCGCTTAAGTTGTTTGTCATCTTCGCTTTCTGCTAATATAATTACATCCATTGAAGAAGCCTAGAGAGGTGAGTGTGCGATGACTAATGCCAGCCAACAGCCCGATCAAGATCCGACGAAAGAGCTTCTTTTTCAACCAAACGATCCGGCCTTTTTTGAGGACCCTCATGCTGTGTACCGTGCCTTGAGACAGCAAGATCCAGTGCATGCTGTACCCAATACGAATTCCTGGCTCTTAACCCGCTACGAGGATGTTTCCTTCGTCCTTAAAGATGCCCGCTTTGTCAAAAAAATTAAACGCCAGGACACACCGCCACCAGTCGAGGAAGACATTCGGCCTGCGGTGGAGCTGTTGAATTTATTTATGCTGTTTCGTGACCCTCCCGATCATACCCGCCTGCGCAGTCTGGTCAGCAAGGCCTTTACTCCTCGAATGATTGATCACCTGGTACCCAGAATCCAAAGTATTGCCAAAGATCTGCTGGACGATATGGAAGGCCATAAGCATATCGAATTAATTGCCGGTTACGCTTTTCCGCTCCCCGTCATTGTGATAGCGGAAATGCTCGGAGTGCCGCGACAGGATAGACAAAAGTTCAAGGATTGGTCGAATATTCTAGCCAGGCTCATCGATTATACTTCCACCAGGGAGCTCTTGGTCGAAGGCAGTAAAGTTGCGCTAGAGATTACGGAATATCTTGAAGCTATTATTGCCCGCAGAAGAAAACAGCCGCAAGACGATTTGATCAGCACCTTGATTCGAGCTGAAGAAGACGGGCAAAAGCTGACGCAGGAAGAGATTATTGCTTCATGCGTACTGCTGCTGGTTGCCGGTCATGAGACAACCGTTAATTTGATCGCCAACGGTGTTCATCTGCTGCTAACCCATCCGGATCAGCTTGCTCTCCTTAAGCAAAAGCCGGAGCTGCTGCCGGGAGCAGTGGAAGAAATATTAAGATTTGAAAGCCCGGTCCAGATGACCTCCCGGTTATGCAGCGAAGATCTAACCATCGGCGGCAAAACGCTTCTGCGCGGTCAGGAAGTTCTCACCTCCCTTGGCGGCGCCAATCGGGATCCTGAAATATTCGAGCAGCCGGAGAGGTTCGACATTGCCCGGAAGCGCAACCCGCATCTCGCTTTCGCTGCGGGCATCCATTATTGTCTGGGAGCCGCTTTGGCCAGAGCCGAAGGCCAGGTGGCCATCCATGCTTTGCTGCAGCGCTTCCCCGGGCTGTCATTAACGGATGCCAAGCCTGAATGGCATCCACTGGTTGTGTTCCGTTCACTGCAGTCTCTAAACGTCAGGCTATCCTCATAACTTTCTAAAGAACATTGGGACGAAACCAGGCAGCCCGACAGGATAGCCAAAGAAAGACAGGTAAGCTTTGTCGGGTGAGACAGGGCCGTAATTTTTAAGGTTTGAACATCCCGTAAATGCGTAAGGTGCCGGCCCCCTCCCGGAAACTTCAAAACAAACAAAGAAAAACCATCAGAGCGACCAAATCTTACGCTGCTGATGGTTTATTACTTTAGTTCAATTGTACTTCTGTTTCAACGGAAGCCTAAACTTCACGAGCAAGGCATTGCTTAACCTTGCTGTAAGCGTTGGATACGATCATCCAGGGCAGGATGAGTAGAGAACAAAGAGCTTTTCTTCTGGCCGCTAATTTTCAGAGTTGCCAGAGAGGAATCCTTTTCGTTCTTAATCCGGTCTGTGTAAGCCTTCAGCGATTGCAGGGCATGGATCATCTTATCTCTGCCGGCAAGATGCGCTCCTCCGTTATCGGCATGGTACTCGCGATGTCTGGAGTAGGCGAAGACGACAAGGCTTCCGAGAATAGAGAAAGCAATCTGGAATACAATGACTGCAATAAAGTGAACGATCGGTGCCAGTTCTTCCTTGACAAAACGCGATGCAATCCAGGCAGCGATCCGGGACAGGAAGACGACAAAGGTGTTGACCACTCCTTGAAGCAAAGTCATCGTAACCATGTCGCCGTTAGCTACATGAGCAACCTCATGGGCAATTACGCCTTCAACCGCATCGCGGTCCATCTCCTGCAGCAAACCAGTGGACACTGCAACCAAGGAGCGCTTCTTCGACGGTCCTGTTGCAAACGCGTTAACTTCTTCCGCATGGTATATTCCCACCTCAGGCATATGAGTCAGGCCGGCGCTGCGGGACAAGCGGTGTACCATATCAACAAGCTCACGCTCATGCTCGTTAAGAGGCCCCTGCGGGTCTAGCACCTGCACATTCATCATTTTCTTAGCCATCCAGCGGGACATTGCCAAGGAAATAAATGCGCCTGTAAAACCGATAACAGCACTAAATACCAATAAAGCAGCAAAATCAATATTGCCTGATTCGGTAATATACGAACCGATAGGCAGAATTGTAAAGATAATCCCAATGGTTACAATAACGAGAATATTAGTCAGAATAAACAGTAAAATTCGTTTTCCCATCCGAAATCTCCTTCCATAAAAATTAGTAGAATTGCCCCCATGAAAAAACAGATGTGACCAAATATACAGACAAGTTTTTTTAGAGGATTTATAAGTATATTTTATCATAATCAGGTCTTGTTTTTAATATGCCTGTTTATTTTTTAAAGCGGCTTTTCTAGTGAATATGTGAACATTATTTGAACAAAGCTGATGCTGGTTACTGCTATGCCCATTTGGCTGGAGGGACAGGCTTGAGCTCCGCCTTCTCCCTCTATAAGCCAATCATCAAGGATGCTTATAACCTTAATAATCCGGCACAATTATTATAAGCCAAGTCTTGCCAAAAAGGCAAAGACAATAAGACACCCGAGGCACACTAAACAAACCCGGCTTCTTTTTATATGTCCGGGCTTGTTTGCACAAGACGGTTAAAGATATTTTAAAGCATCGGTGATAGCCGTATCCCCTGAAACAAGGTCGAATGAACGACGGTATGTGTTCGGCTCGTCCAAGACAACCGCGAGCACTTGAGCCACATCGGCCCGAGGGATTGATCCCCGGTCCAGCTCCTCTGCGGCACTGATTTTACCGCTTCCCTCACTATCCAACAGCGCACCTGGCCTCACTATCGTATAATTCAGACCGCTTGCCTTCAGCGCCTCGTCCGCATAGTACTTGGCAGCATGATAATGCTTGATTTTATCGCTCCACTTCTCCCTCTTATTGGCACCGATCGCACTGACCATCACAAAACGGTCGATACCGGCAAGCTTCGTTGCCTCCACCGTTTTGACCGCACCGTCCAGATCAATGAGAATCGTCTGATCGGCACCGGTGTGGCCGCCGGAGCCAGCAGTAAACACAACTGCATCACACCCTCGGGCCGCTTCGGCAATGTCCTGTACACGGCCTGACAAATCCGCCAGCACAGGCTCCGCCCCTAGCTGCTTCATCTTCTCCATCTGCTCTTCCTTACGCACCATCGCTCTCACCTGGTGATGCTTTTCTTCTGCCAGCAGCTTCACAAGCTGGCGGCCAATTTTTCCGTTTGCTCCAACAACAAGCACCTTCATAGTTGAATTTCCCCCTATTGGCTAATAATACGAACATTCGTTGTTCGTTAATATGTGAGGCCAGACACCAGACACCAATACTCGAAGCACATAAATTAAATTACCCTAGATCTATTACTGCTAACCCTTTCTACAAAGAACCTATACACTCCTTCTACCCCTCACCATTCCTATTGACAGGTTTCCTTATATGTGAAAAAATAATTTGGCACCCAAACTAATGTTAGTTAGGCAAGCGGAATATGATTATTATCGAAACATGATTATTACAGTATGACGCCGTATCACATTTAAGATAATTTGAGGAGGCTTAGCATGACGGAAATGATGACCGCAGACCGCATTGTTGAATGCGCTCTTTGCCATTTTGCCGAGCATGGCTATGAAGGCACCGCTTTATCCGCCATTGCCGAACAGGTAGGGATCAAGACTCCTTCCATCTACGCCCATTTCAAAAGCAAGGATGATCTTTTCTTACAAGTCGTTGAACACGTCATCGAGCATGAAACCCGATTTCTCAACAGTTATTTGGATGGACAGCAATCCTTGTCTTTGCAGGCCCGGTTGAAAGGGCTGCTGGAGCAGTACAACAAGCGCTATGAGCACAGTGATCATGCCAAATTTTTATTCCGCTTCATGCTGTTCCCACCTGCAGCACTGGTTCATCTGCTGCACGATCCTGTGTACGCTTATCTGGACCATGTCGAAGAACTGCTTGTGCCTCATTTTGCCTCAGCCATGCAGCGCGGCGAAATTGCCGTGAATGATGAACGACATGCGGCTGTTGCCTTTGCTTGTCTTCTCGATGGCCTGCTGGTAGAGCGTCTCTATGGAGGTCCCGCCCGCTTTGAACGCCGGCTGGAAGCGTGCTGGCCGATTTACTGGGGAGGATTAACGGCCTGATCCGAGTACCCGTGTATTGACAAATCGAAAAAGAGAGAAACCTAACGATACAAAATAAATAAAGAAATGCGAGGAGTGGGGAAAATGAACTGGATATGGCTAATCATCGCCGCGTGCTTTGAGGTCATGTGGGTGATTGGGCTGAAGCACGCTGAAAACGTTTGGGAATGGGCTGGAACAGTTATAGCTATTATCGTCAGCTTTTATGTAATGATCAGGGTATCCGCCCGCCTGCCGGTCGGCACGGTCTATGCAGTATTTGTAGGGCTTGGAACAGCCGGTACCGTACTTTCCGAGATGATTTTCTTTAACGAACCCTTCCATTTAGTCAAAATGCTGCTTATCCTTCTTCTACTGACCGGTGTGATGGGTCTCAAGCTGGTTACCAAAGAGAAGTCTGCTGCTCCGGTGAAGGGAGTGAAATCGTGATGGCCTGGTTTTTTCTGATTATTGCCGGTTTATGCGAAATGATAGGCGTTGCCATGATTAACAAGCTTCATCGGGATCGCAACTGGCAGTCGCTTGTTTTTATGCTGGGGGGCTTTGGTGCAAGCTTCGCGGCTCTAACGCTAGCAATGGAAACTCTCCCCATGGGAATCGCTTATGCGGTCTGGACTGGCATTGGAGCAGCGGGCGGCGCTCTCTTAGGGATGTTTGTATACGGAGAATCGAAGGATTGGCGGAGAATTGTATTTATAGCAATGGTTCTGGTTGCGGCCATCGGCTTAAAATGGATCGCTTAGCTTACCCTAATCTTGATCGTCTCCGTCCTAAGCCGCCCGTTTGGTTTCGTCCCATCTATTCGTTATACTATAAAGAGGTTATTCAGGAAGAAAGATCTGTTCATTTGTCCGCGATATTAACGAAAACAT
>NZ_HE610963.1:76975-87055 GCF_000285515.1 Paenibacillus senegalensis JC66 | reverse complement strand
ATTGAGGGAGGGTTAGCGTATGTTGGTCGTCACGAATACAATCCGCATTAAAGAGGGGTACGGCAAGCAAGTATCCGAGCGCTTTGCACAAGCCCAAGGAATTCAGCAAATGCCGGGATTTAAAAGAATGGAAGTGTGGCTCGGCGCTGGCGCCGAGGGCGAGGAAGAGCTGAAGGTATGCACCGTCTGGGAAAATGAAGAGGCGTTCAAAAACTGGACGGCCAGCGACTCCTTCAAGCAGTCCCACCGGGGTGCCAGCGACAGCAGGCAGTATATGCTCGGAGCCGCTCTGAACCAGTATGAGTTAGTCGTCCATCATGCGGACGATGCTTCCAAGGGCTCTTAGGCAGTTAGGATTGGTGTCATCACTTTACCATTCTGCGTAGAGCCTCTCACACTCTGCAAAATAAGCTAGTCTGAAATATGGTCTCCTGACTGGAAGCCCGATGGCTCTTGGTCAGGAGTCTTTTTCGCTTACATCCCGGACCTGCAGGCCCAGCCCTGCCATTATGGCGAAGTAATCGGGACATGTCTTGGACACACAGCCGGGATCCTGGATGCGCAGGCCCTCTGTTCTCGCACCAAGGAGACTCAAAGCCATAGCCATGCGGTGATCTTCCCGCGGGTCAACAGCTTTCCTCACTTGAACCTGTCCCGGATATACCGTCAAACCATCCGGATACTCCTCTGTCCGGATACCTAACTGCCCCAACTCACTGCAGATCGCAGAAATCCGGTCGCACTCGTGGTGCCGAATGTGCGAAGCTCCCCGCAAAGTGATAGGCTGGTCGGCGTGAACAGCGAGCACGGCCATTGTTAGCGTCTGATCGGACCATTTTCCCATATCCAACGTAAAACCGCCCTTTAATTGTGCGGGCCCCTCTACTTCTACGCAGTGCTTGTCCCGAGTCACCCTGCAGCCCATCCGGGTAAGAACGTCAAGCAGCTTCAGATCGGGCTGCTGCGCAGCAGGCGTTATCTGGTCGGTCCGGACCGTTCCCTGGGTCAGGGCCGCAAGAGCCCAGAAGTATCCGCAGGTCGAGATATCCGGCTCCAACGTCAAAGCAGCGGCACGATAGCGGCCCGGAGCTACATGAATGATCTTCTTCTCTGCCAGCCATTCGGAAGAAACGCCAAAAACGCGCATCATTTCGAGCGTCATCCGGACATAATCCTCCTGAACGATGTCTCCATCAAGATTAAGCGTCAATCCCTCCCTCATGTATGGAGCAGCTATCAACAAACCGCTGATGAATTGGCTGGATAAAGAGCCGGACATAGAGATTTGGCCGCCACGCAATCCTTGCGCAGCAACACGGACCGGAAGACTGCCCTTTTTTCCCGTATGCTTAATCTTTGCTCCAAGAGCAGTTAAAGCGTCCCATAACGGAGCGGATGGACGTTCCATGATTTGATGGTCTCCCTTAACCGTCCATTCCCCTTCACTGATCGCCAAAGCTCCCGGTAAAAAACGGGCTACCGTACCCGCATAGCCGACATGCAGTTCGCCCTGCTTCACCGGCCATTTTCCTCCTGTCCCGCGGACAACTGCTGTATCTTCTTCCACTTCCAGTTCTACGCCCAGCTTTTGCAAGCAGCGAATGCACCAGTAGCTGTCATCACTCCTGAGCAGCCCTTTCAAGTGAGAAGTCCCTTCAGCAAGTGCTGAGATCAGCAGAGCGCGGTTAGTCAGGCTTTTGCTGCCGGGGACAGTTAATCGCCCGTGAACAGCTTGTATAGGAGGAGACAGTTCAACAATCCTTTTACGGCCTGGATAGGTGGACCAGGGTGATCGTGAAGTAGTGCTAGAATCTAAGGAAGTCGGATGAGGCCCCTCCTCTCGGATAAGGGAACGAAAGCTTTGTGACATCTCTATGCAGCCTCCTTTGAATATGGTGAATGTTCTTGCCCTCCAGTATAATGTAGGAAATGATATAGATAAAATACATATATTTAAATGTAACGATAGACCACTTCTATATCATTACTGATCCATACCTACAAAAAGACAAGGGAGCAGCAGGATGATTCCATTTCAAGATGATGAAACGTCCCCATGGAGGGAGAGTGCTGCGGAGGCGGAGAGCTCCGCATGGGCGGATAGTCCTGCCGAGGCGGGCAGCTCCGCATGGGCAGACAGTCCTGCGGAAGCAGGCAGCTCCGCATGGGCAGACAGCCCGGCGGGTAAGGAAGGGCCCCTGTCCGTCTCCTCGGTTCACTTGGAGGCTTATCGAATTTTTTTGTATGCGGCTAAACTCGGCAGTTTAACGAAAGCAGCGCAGCAGCTTTACATCACACAGCCGACTGTCAGCTACGCAATCAAGCAATTGGAAAGGCATTTGTCCGTGACCTTGTTCAACCGCCGTTCCAGAGGGGTCAGCCTGACGCCGGAAGGAGAAACGCTCCTGCGCTTTGTTGAGCCCTCCTTCTCCCTGCTCGAAGCCGGGGAAAAAGAAATGAACGCCATGAAGGACTTGTCCAGCGGCGTTCTCAAACTAGGAGCGAGCGACACCCTTATCCGGATGTGTTTGCTTCAGCCGCTAGACGAGTTTCGACGGCGCTTCCCCGATATTCGGATCCGGCTGACTCACGGACGAACACCCGACATCGTGCGCCGCCTGCTCGAAGGAGAGATAGAATGCGGACTGGTGCGGCTGCCGCTTAGCCAAGACTCCCGGCTTCACTTGCAGCCGCTAACGGATGTAGAGGAATGCTTCGTAGTCGGGCAGACCTATCGGCATCTGGCCAACCGCGGAGCTTTGCGTGAAATCTGGCCGGAGCTGCCTTTGCTGATGCTGTCCTCCGGAAGCAGCTCACGGCGATTCACAGAACAATGGCTGCACGAACAAGGCTTGTTTAAAGAACCCGATATGGAGTTGGGCAGTATCGACCTGCTCCTGGAATTCGCGAGGCTCGGCTTTGGCGCTGCGCTTATTCCCCGTTCCCTCGTCGAACGTGAATTAGATAAGGGGCTGCTGTTCGAAGTGCAGCTGCCGGCCCCCCTTCCTTCCCGCAAACTGGCTCTTGCCTCCCTCAAGGATAGGTCTCTATCTCTTGCCGCCCGGGCTTTTGCAGAGCAGGTGGCCAAAGCCTATCCATCATGCGGCCCATCAGTCTAAGGAGGCAAAGTGAGGAGAATGAGGCAAACAAACAAGTAATGGGATCAGACTAATATACAAGGAGGATGACTATGCAGCCGAATGGCAATAATCCGCATAATGTTGATCGGTTCAATGGCTTTCAGGAGGACTATGACCGCCATCGCCCCACTGCTCCTTCCCGTGTGGCTCATTTCATCACGCATTATTTGCAGCGCACACCCAGGCTGGTACTGGATGTCGGCTGCGGGACAGGGCTTTCCTCCTTCATATGGAAAGGATATGCCGGGCAAATTGTCGGAATCGAGCCGAACGCCGGTATGCTCGCCAAAGCAAAAGATAAGTGGGAACGGGAAGGCAAGCCCGTATCCATAGCATTCCGCGAAGGGTATTCGAATGCTTTGGATATACCGTCCGGCTCCGCAGATGTGATCACCTGCTCCCAATCCTTCCACTGGATGGAGCCGGTCAGTACTTTGCGGGAGTTCGCCAGAGTGTTAAGCGACGGCGGAGTGTTTGCCGCTTATGATTGCGATTGGCCACCCTCATCCAGCTGGCGAGTCGAGACCAGCTACCTGCAATTGATGCAGCATGCTGACCAGCTTATCGATCAACTGGTCAGCAAGGAGGAGCAGGCGGTTAAGCGGAACAAAGAGGAGCATCTGCAGCGGATAAGGGAAAGCGGGCATTTCCGGTTTACCAAGGAAATTGTCTTTCATAACGAAGAATCGTGCACCGCGGACCGCTACATAGGTCTGGCCCTTAGCCAGGGTGGAGTACAAACCGCCCTCAAGCTGGGCGCCAACGAATTGCAGGACGCGCTCGAGACGTTCCGGCGCGAAGTCGAGGAATATTTTCAACAGCAAACCTTGACGGTGGCGTTCGGCTATCGGATGCGGATAGGGATTAAATGATGCGCGGGGTTAGTTTTCGCTGCTTCGCACAAGATTGTAAAAATGTTTACTGGCGGAAGACATCACATAAAAAAGCTCCTAGGCTCCACTTGGAACCTAGGAGCTTGCTTGTTTTGTTCATGTGACCTAATCCGTTCTATAAAGCAGCCACTCCCCTTCTTCTCTTACAAGAATAAAATTCAAGCTGCCTGCTTCACCACAATCTACCACAATAATTCTCACGTTGTCAGGATCAAATCCGTATTCTTCGGCAACATCCTTCTCTCGATGATCGGGGTTAGGATATATACTGACAACCGATCTCGATGGACCATCCCTATAAAACCCATGAAGATGGCTTTTTAACGCCTCAGGATGGAAAAGCTTTTCAACTTCAAGCTGATTTTGAGCTTTAGCCGCATGGAGATAGGCCATCATTACTTCTAAAAGCTCCTCTTCAACATTTGTCACTTCAATATTATCGATCTCCAATTCTGGCAATTCCTCCATATTTTCTTCGTTTGAACTAAGTTCATTAGTCTTATTATCTTCTGTTTCACTAATGCTGTCTTTAATTGCAGGAGAACCTGCCAGCTTGTCCTCACCGCTTGTTGTAGCAGGAGGAATAGGCTGAACCCTATCACTTTGTTCCTTGGAAGACTCCGTACTAGAACACGACGTTAAAAACAGCAGGGTACCCAGAATAACAATCAGTTGTTTTGTCATCGTTTCTGTAACTCTCCTTTTCCTAACTTTGGTATGGTCAAAAAAAGCTCCCCTTAGAGTAAACAGATTTTTTTATTTCATCTGTCTACTTTAAAGGGAGCATATCAACCTTTATAGGGTGGATTGTTTGTTTTCAATTGGAGTACTAAGGTTAAAAGGCGTGCATCATGATGCGGTAACTTTTATTGGATTTTCTTGGAGTTGTTTTGAGCTGATATAATTAGATGACGTTGTACTTCTTCAGGTTTCCTCCGGGTAAAAAAAACTCCCACAGTGAAAACTTACCTGGGAACTTGAGACCGGCCAGGCAACGGACCGGTCTTTTTGTTTACCCTTCCTTATCAAACTTCCTGCCATAAACGCAAAATATTTTCAAAGCCGATGCGTGTCGCTTCCTTGCTCTCCTCCATCCCCTCGAATTCCAGGGTCAGGTATCCGTCATATCCAGATCCCTTGATTAGTTTCAGCAAAGAACGAACAGGCAAGTCCCCTTGACCAAAAATGGCCCCACGCAAGTAATTGCCGTTCACCGTTTTGAACCAACGCCCATCGCCGGGATCTTCATGGGAGGGACGATAGTAAAAGTCCTTCAGATGAATAATAGAAGCAAAGGGCAAGTTGTTAGCGGTTCCGATCATCGATGGCTGATCCACGCACATGAAGTTGCCTATATCCAGCACGGTTTTAAAATTGACCCGGTCAACCTGATTAAGCACATGCTGAACCCGGTCGCTGTGCTGCACTCCCCATCCGTGATTCTCAATGTTCGTCGTAATCCCGAATGGAGCCGCATAGTCGGCAATCATTTGGCTTCCTGTTACAATTTGCGGCAGCCACTTGTGGAAGTGTTCGATTGTCGTTTCTTCTTCCGGAAGCCGGAACAGAACGACATCGTGACGCATGGAAGGTATACCCATACGCACCAGCAAGTCTACATGCTGCTTCAAACGAACGATTTCCGCCTCAAACGCCTCTTCGCTGTCGTGAACAAAATTAGCCGGCATCGCATAGTTCGATAACTCCAGTCCCAAGGAAGCCGCACGGTCCCTCACCTCATCTGCCAAGTCCGGATTATCCACTAAAGAGTACCCATAAGGCACTAATTCTACATGGTCGCACCCCAACTCCTTGGCCCAATCCAGCACATCCAGCACAGACATCTCTTCATTCCTCAGCTTATCGACCAAACAATAAGTGCTGATTCCCGCTTTCAATACGCTTCACCACCCGATTAAATTTGTACATCCGGTAAGTATGGTTTTCTACGTATGAACGTTCGCTGAGCGTCTCCACCTAAATCGCTATCTTTTTTCATTTTATAGCCAATCCAACAGATGATAGGAAGACCGCAAGCCGGTATTGAACAAGCTCCTCTACGGCCAGCTGCAGCCTTTTCTAGTTCTACTATAGCGTATAGCCTTAAAGACAGCCATCCCCTTCCTGAAAAAGTCCTGCCTAAAACCTTTGTTTTCAAGCAATAAAAAAGGCATTTTTATGTTTTTTCATTAAAAAAAATTAATATTTTTTAATTTATTTAGAAAAATACCCTTTCAACCAAAAATTGTTCAGTAATTGTTCAGGTTCCATGATTACATTGCTAGTTATGCATAGATTAATTTCATGAAAAATTTGCTAAAAAAGGAAAGGAGAAAATGTAAAATTATGGTTACCAAGAAGCTGAACCGATTTACGATTTTATCATTTGTTTTTCTGCTTCTGTTTCAAACCGTAGCCTTACCCGCTGTTCATTCGCAGGGCGCTATTATGAATGACGAAAACCCCTGCGGCGATGTGGCCAGCCCCGTAAGCAGTCCGGTAATTCAAAGTGTTTACGCGGCAGATGCCCAGTGGGCTGTGCCGGAAACCGTATACGGCACGAATAAGGTGACGGAAGCAGTCTATACTCCGCCAATCGTGCCCGCGTTTGCCGGACCATTGTCAGGAGTAGAAATAGAGCGCAACATCATTACGAATGTGGTTCTGAAGGATGAGAATCACAACGTCATTAATTACGCGGACAATCCTGGGACAATAGTAAGTCCGGGGGATATTGCCCATATCTGCATGGCCTGGGAGCTGCCTAACGACCATAGATACCCGGCAAATTCCACATTCAGTTTTACGCTGCCTGAGCACTTTACTGCTTATAATAATGTAGAAGGTGATCTGGTATTTGGCAGCTCCAATGTGGGCTCTTTTGTCATGGACAAGGATGATCTTTCGGTCGTCATGACGTTTAACGAGAGCATCACTACGATGTCCAATATCAAAGGAATGTTGTGGTTCGGTACGTTCTTTAAAGAAGAGCTGCACGGAAATGTCGATCAAGAGATTACTTTTGATATTAAAGACGAAGAAGTGGCCAAAATTCCCGTTCGTTTTGAAGTGCCGGATCATAAGGAAATCGTCAAAAGCGGGATAACCGATCGCGGCTACAACGCCAAGGAAATTACTTGGACGGTCGACTTGAACAGACAGTTGAAAACGCTCGACCATGCGATTTTGGAGGACCCGATTGATCCAGAGATCATGAATCAGCGTCTCATCCCCGGTTCTATTGAAGTGTATAAACTAGACGTTCAGATCGGCGGCGGGGTGAACCAGGGCGACTTGGTCGATGAAAGTGAATATACCGTAACTAACGACCCGTTCAGCATAGACTTTGGTTCCATTAGCGAAGCGTATCGCGTCGTTTTCAAGACTGAAATTACCGATGGGGACAGCACCACCTACCGTAATAAAGCGGTACTCAAAAACGGTAGCAGCGAACCGATGGAAGCTGAAGCATCCGTTACCACCAGTCGCGGGGCACCGTTAGCTAAAGAAAGCACCGAGTATGACTCGCAAACCCAGACAATCACCTGGGAGATTCGTTTCAATTATAACGAGAAGGATATTCCCCAAGCGTTAGCGCTGCTCGAGGATACATTCTCGGAAGAACATATTTTTGTTAAAGAATCTGTTGTCGTTGAACGGATGGCTATAGACGAAAATGGTCAGGCGTCGGTAGCCGAAGAAGTAGATTACTACACGGTCACCGAGACAACAAACGGCTTTGATCTTCAATTTACCAAAGACATTGAGAATGCTTACAAGATCACATACACAACCAAAGCCAAAGACCGTGTGTTTGAGGGTAATAAAATTACTAATAAAGTAAGCTTTGGCGATAACGAAAAAGAAGCATCCAGAGATACCCGACAAGAAATCTTGCACAAGTCGTATAGAGAGCTTGATTATAAAAACAAAACTGTAGAATGGGTCATTAACATCAACCGGGACAAATACGAAATGAAAGACCTGGAAGTTGTAGACACATTCCCGTACCTAGGGCTCCAACTACATGAGAATACGATCAAGGTTTACGATAACGGCGCATCGCCAGCCAGGCTTCTAGAAGAGAATACCGACTATACGTTAACCCTTGATCCAAACGGTAACGGATTTACTATTGCATTTAACGGAACGATCAATACTCATCATCAAATCGTTTATACGACGGACTTCAGGTACGACCTTTTAACGGATAAGAGCAGACATTTTACCAACAAGGTTGACACTACCTGGAAAGATCCTAACGATAATGATGCAGTACGTGAGAAAGAAGCTGTCTCCAGCTTCCCACCAGACCAATATACGAAAAACAATGGCTTTAAACATGGCGCCTACGATGCTGAAAAGAAAGAAATCACATGGAATGTAGGGGTCAACTATGATCTGAAGGAATTAACGAATATCGTCATCACTGATGAAATCCAAGACAACCAGATTCTGCTGACCGACACGATACTGCTGTACGAAGCTATCTTGGATACGGAGAGCCAAATAGTAAGTAAAGGGGCTCTTATTGAAAGTGGATATAGTGTTAAGTTTGATGATGATAACGAAAAGCTGTTCACAGTTACTATTCATGGAACTACATCCAAAGCCTACTGGCTTGAATTCAAGACCAGCTTTGAGCGCGAGATGATCAAAGCTTCCTACAAGAACGAAGCCGAACTATCTAGCGATGGAAGAGATCCTGTAACGGTAGATGCCTCTGTTTCGATCCCGAATGGCGAAAGCTATGTGAAGAAAAGCGGCAAACAGAACGACAAAGTAATCGACTGGAGAATTAACATCAACTTTGGCCAATCCTATCTGTCTAATGTGCGGATTGTCGACGAACAAACGGGCAAGCAAATTTTGCTGGAGAACTCCTTCACGCTATACTCCACCAAAGTAGCGCCTAACGGTCAGGTTACTGCCGACAGCGAGCTGGTTAAGGGAGAAGATTATTCCCTGCACATTGAAACTAAAGAGGACGGCTCGCAAACGTTTGAACTGGTTTTCGCGGACGCAGACGGCCAACCTTACAGTATTGACAGACCTTATATTTTGGAATATCAATCGTTTATCAACGCAAGACATAATGATGAAATCAGCAACAAAGTCACCTTGCACGGAGACGAGATTACTAGCGAAGACGTCGAATCCGAAGAAAAAATTAGAGTCTTCTTTACAGGCGGCGGAGGAACTGGTTCAGGAGAAACAGGCAACCTCGAAGTCACCAAAGTGGACGCCGATACCAATGAGCATTTGGAAGGCGCAGTCTTCGAGCTATATGACAGCTCTGACTCCTTCGTGATCAAAACCGCCACCACTGGCACTGACGGAAAAGTGGTATTCACTAACCTGTTGTATGACGACTATATTCTGAAAGAAAAATCGGCGCCTGAGGGCTATGTAATCGGCATTGAAAATACAAATCGCCCCGTTACGGTGGACGCCGAGTTGACTCGAATCACAATCGAAAACAAAAAAATGGTTCGCGCTGTGGAATTGAAAAAGCTGGACGCGGAGACGAAGGATGAACTGGAAGGTGCGGTCTTCTCCTTACGGGATTCGAACGGCCAGGAGTTAAGCCAGCATACGACGGATGCTGACGGCCGGATTATCGTTGGCAATTTGGAGCCGGGGACCTATGAATTCGTAGAAATCACCGCTCCTGCAGGATACGAGCTGGAAAGCACTCCAATTCCGTTTACAATCACAGAGAATCAAACGTCGATCGTAACCCTGACGAAGGAAAATGATATTATTCTTGGCGACGTAGAGGTTTTGAAGGTCGACCAATATGATGACAGCATTTTGTCAGGCGTTAAATTCGACTTGCTGGATGAAAATGAGCACGTGTTGCAAACCGGCCTGGTTACCGATGAAGCAGGGAAATTCAAGCTCAATGGACTGCGGCCAGGAACCTATTATTTGAAAGAAACCGAAGCGCTTGAGCATTATGAACTGCCGACGGAGCTGTTCGAGTTTACGGTTGCCAAGGGGCAAACCGAAACGCTGCAGCTGAAGCTGGAAAACAAAATGGTCCC
>NZ_HE610963.1:36952-76377 GCF_000285515.1 Paenibacillus senegalensis JC66 | reverse complement strand
GGGTTCTGTGGAGATTGAAAAGGTAGATAAAGACGTAAATTCGATTAAACTGAAAGGCGTTAAGTTCGAGCTTCGCGATGAAGCCAATAACGTCATTAAATCCGATCTGACGACCGATGAGAAAGGTCAATTTAGCATTACGGATCTGCGTCCGGGTAAATACTATCTGGTCGAAACAAAAGCGGCTGACCACTACGAGCTTCTTGCCAAGCCGGTTGAATTCACCATTGTGAAGAGCCAGCCGGAGCCTGTGAAGCTGCTTGTTGAGAACAAACTGAAATCCGGTGTCCTGGAGATTCAGAAGGTTGACCGGGATGACACCTCCCTCAAATTGGAAGGAGTCAAGTTTGAGCTTCGCGATGAAGCAAAAAATATCGTTCGTACTGATTTAACAACAGATAACAACGGGCGAATCCTGATTACGGATCTGCGTCCAGGCAAGTATTATCTGATTGAGACAAAAGCAGCCGAGCATTATGAGCTGGATAGCGAGCCGATCGAGATTATCATTGAACGCAACCAACAAGAGCCTAAGCGGGTTCAGGTTGAGAATAAAATGATCTACGGTTCGGTGGAATTGACCAAAGTAGCTGCTCGCAATCACAACAGAGTTCTGGCAGGCGCCATTTTCAACCTGCTGGATGACCAAGGAAATGTGCTGTACAGAGATCTGACTACGGATGAGAACGGAAAAATCCAAATCGACGAGCTGCGCCCTGGGGTTTATCAATTCGTGGAAACGAAAGCTCCCCGTGGATACAGGCTCAAATCTGCACCTTATGAATTTACTATAGAGAAAAGTCAGGAAGAAACGCTGAAAATCAGGTTTGAAAATTCACCTGTTCCCGTTTGGGTTCCGATTCCAGGCTTAGACGACATTGATGAGGATGACCCTGGATCTGAAGATGGCAATAATACTCCGGGTGACAACAATGGCGGATCTACACCTGGCGACAACAGCGGTGGACCAACGACACCAGGAAACGGTGGCGGCGTGTCCGCACCGGGTGACAGCGACGGTGCTCCTGCTCCGGGTGACGATGCCGGTGCTCCTGCTCCAGGCGACAGCGATGGCGCTCCTGCTCCGGGTGACGGTGCCGGCGCTCCTGCTCCAGGCGACAGCGATGGTGCTCCTGCCCCCGGTGACGGCGGTGCTGCACCTGCTCCGGGCTCTGGTGATGGCGTAGCCGCTCCTGCCCCAGGCGACAGTGACAGTGCTCCTGCTCCTGGTTCCGGTGAAGGCGTAGCCGCTCCTGCTCCTGGAGAAGACGGTTCCGGGAAACACGGCCAACCAGGTATTCTCCCGCAAACCGGAGAAACCAGCTTGTTCTACATGCTAATAGCAGGATTAATTTCCTTAGCCGCCGGCGCTGGACTTTTGGTTTATCGTAGATTCAGACAGCTGTAAAGTCAGGAGGATCGCCATGAGGCCCAAAGGAACAAAACTATTAGCTGCAGGAATTGGATTTATGCTGATAGGTGTCCTTCTCCTCTCTGTGCCTATCTACGAAGAACTGAAGTATCAACGAGAGCTAAAAGCGCTGGAGGATGCCCTTACGCTAATCTCAATGGAGGCAGACCCTTCTGCCTCCGGCGAGGTTATGGAAGACGCTCTAGCTTCGCAGCATACTTCCCTCGCAGCCGGCAGCCTAGACGGAATTATGGAGCTGGAAATTCCGGCTATCGAGTTAAAGCAGTACGTCCTGCCGGAAACGACTGAAGAGAATTTGAAAATTGCACTCACGCAATTGAAAGAGGATCAAACCCCGGGTCAAGGTAATTTTACGATTGCCGGGCACCGCGGTTATCGCAACGATCGGCACTTCAGCAACCTGCCCGAGGTGCAAAACGGCGATGATCTCCTGCTCCATACGGGGGACGCAACCTATGTGTATCAAGTTACCAGCGCGAAGGTTATTCCTCCTAATCAAGTGGAAGTGCTGGACGACCTGGAAGGCAAAACAGAGATCACTCTGATCACCTGTACACGAGACGGCAAGAAGCGGATCGCCGTCAAAGGAGAGCTGGTCGATACCAGACCCAGACCCCCTTCCCGCTCGGTTTCCCTTACTTCTAGCTAATAACTAATTAATAAAAGAACTTCCAGTTGGTTTTCAGAAGGTCCAGGGCTTTCAGAGGACTTTCAGAGGGCTTCCAGAGGACTTTCTGAGAATTACAAGTGATTTCCAAGGGAGCCAAGGGACTTTCTGAGGAGCCCCCACGTTATTCAGAGAATGTCCTCCTCCACAATTGCCTTTTCCGCAGCTTCTCCCCGCAGCCTTTTCAGTGAAATCTTACCGATGGCCGTATTTTCTTTTCCCGCCGTAAGTCTTGCCAAAGGCCCCGAATTTTCTTTTCACCGCTACGGTTGTTATAATAGGCATAACAGTTATGCCAAACCAATAGAAGTTGGCAATTTGCCAAGAAACACAAACAAGAAAGCCTCAGAAAAAGAGACACCATAAAACCAACCTTAAGGAGTGGATCAAAAATGAGCAAGCTTCGGGAAATCGGCAGGACGGGCTTAAAAGTGAATCCCATAGGCCTTGGCGCCAATGCAGTCGGAGGACACAATATCTATCCTAATCTTAGCGAGGAAACCGGCAGAGAGGTGGTTCGCACCGCTTTGCGGCAGGGGATAAACTTTTTGGACACAGCGTATATTTACGGTCCCGAACGCTCGGAAGAGTTGATCGCTGAGGTTGTGAAGGAACTGGGAAATCGGGATCAGGTAGTTATTGCCACCAAGGGCGCTCATAAATTTGTTGACGGGAAGATGGAGATGGACAATTCTCCCGCATTTTTGACCCAGCAAGTGGAGCAAAGCCTAAAGCGGCTGCAAACTGACTATATCGATTTGTACTACATCCACTTTCCCGACGAGGCCACACCGAAAGACGAAGCCGTCGGAGCTTTGCAAAGGTTGAAGGAACAGGGCAAAATCCGTGCCATTGGCGTTTCCAACTTCAGTGTCGAGCAATTGGCGGAGGCGAACAAGGACGGCTATGTCGAGGTGCTGCAATCCGAGTATAACTTGTTTAAAAGGGAAGCGGAACAAGAGCTGCTGCCTTACTGTGAACGTGAACGAATTTCCTTTATCCCTTACTTCCCCTTGGCGGCTGGACTGCTGGGCGGCAAATATACGAAGGATACTACATTTGACGATGGACGGGCCAAGAACCCTCTTTTCCAGGGGGAGGCTTTCCTGCGTAATTTAGAAAAGGTAGAACAGCTCCACAAGCTTGCACAGGACAAGGGTGCCGAAATCGCTCATCTGGTTTTGGCCTGGTATTTGCATCAGCCGGCCATCGACGCCCTGATCCCCGGCGCCAAGAAACCGGATCAAGTGGCCAGCAACCTTAAAACGCTGGAAGTGGAGCTGAGCGCAGCCGATGTCAAGGCGATCAGCGATATTTTTAAGTAATCAGATTTCGCAGTAAACTGTACATTTATCATGGATGCTCATCGCAACAGGAGTGTCCAGACATTTATTGTGGATGCCCATCGCAACAGGAGTGTCCAGCACGCATCGACCCTGCAAGGAGTTCTGCACTAACGCTCACTCTTGCTCCTATGTTAGCTGAACAAGCAAGGTTTTTTTAACCAACGCTCCTCCTCGTACACATTTGTGACAACTAGTGAGGAAAAGCGCACTCTGAAGCAAAATTAAGGACGACTCTCCACTCAATTAGGGAGTCGTCTTTTTCCATTTTATATAGACGGCGGAGCAAAGCACAAGCCTATAAATTAATAATGCTCTCTAGTTTACACTCTCTGACCTGTAACGATTTTATCTATTATGCATAAGATGGATAATAATGACTATAACCACACTCAGTACTGCTTCCGAAGTCAGTTTGCTGATGACCCCGCCAAAATTAATCGACTCAATACACCAGTTACCAGCCACGTTAGCGAACCATTGTGCAGCATTATGGAGTTACGTATATTAGTATGTTGGAGGGGAAATCGTGGCCTCTTTTGGAAAGAAGAAGAAAAGTGCACCACGAAACAGTCCTCTTAAAGACAAAAAACTGGAGGTCGTTGTGGCCGCCCTGCTTCTAACAGGCAAGCTTAAAGTCGATTCCGTTCAATTATATAGAAACGCGTCAACCGTTATTTCTCTGGTAGGTCAGTTCAAAACTATTGGTGGACTCAACAACTCCAATATTGAGAGCATGGTCAATTTTCTGAATAAGAATGGTAACATGACCCTAGATGAAGTGGTGGAAGCTTTTAGAATTAAGACAGGTAATGGCTAATCGCCGGAAAGTAGGGATTAACTAGATGAGTGAGTTCGATGGCATCAAGTTCTCAGAGTCCTTAATTTTGATTATTGTTGTCGTATTGCTGTTCTTCGGTTCTACCAATATCGAAAATCTTACGGACGCCCCAGATAATGCCAATTGACTGACCCTTTTACTGACTAACTAAATGATAGAAAAAGCTATCCCTTGTCTTGATAATTGGGACAGCCTCCCTAAAGTCCTAAGGCATATCCAGTTCCTCCTTATAGCAAAAAGCTAATTCGTACGTTTATTAGTATTGGTCGAAAAAATAGTTGAGGCAAAGCTCATCACGAGCCGGCATTCCCAGGCTGGCTTGCTGGCTTATGCCCGGATTTTTTATTGCCAGTCCCTCCGGCTCACGGAATGGCAGCAAGTAACCAGCCCCGAGGTCAGACAACGATCAATTACCTGGTCAGTTTCAAATCGACAGGCGTATAATCGGACAATTACCTGTCCCGTATTCAACCGGCAGGCGTATAATCAGTGTTGCCAGTCGGAGCTGCTGCGCCAGGTATAACAAAGGCAGTATCTTCAAGTACATAAATGCAACTTTCATAAGCCGCGGTCCAGCCATGGGGTATTCGGCGTGACTACCGCTCCATCCGTAATGGAAATCTTGCTACCCTCAAACCCCGGCTGCAAACCAACGCGGTTTCTCCAGGCTACTGTAACTCGCCTTGCGTCACTTGGGCCGCAAAAATGTGCTGGTTATATTGTCAGGCTTACTGGTTTGCAGAATTAATTGCAGCCCGTGCAGCTTTCATGCAGCTCATGCAGCCCGTTTGTAACCTAGTTGCAGATTTGCTTATGACCTGTTGCCCTAGTTGCAGATTGCTTGTGGCCCACTGCACGCCTGTGCACACGCTTCGCTGCGCACGTCTCGCCCCGCACGCCTTGCTGCGCACGCCTCGCTGCGCACGCCTCGCTATGCACTTGCAGCCCATCTCACAAGTACGTGCTGAGCAGCGGCGATATTCCACAATAAATCGACAGCCTCTTTATGGAAATTTAGAATAGTTGACGTCCCTGTGCTGCAGTTTTATGATAGTTGTACCCTATCGTCACGAGAATAGGCAAACTTTTAAAAACAGGAAGTGAACAGGGTCCCCTTACTCAAGAAGAGGCTCTACCTATGAAATTTATTCATCTTGCACTACAAGTCGGAATTCTTGTTGCTTTTTTCTATATAGGCGAAGGATTTCGTCTAGCCCTGCACCTGCCCGTGCCCGGCAGTATAATCGGGATGCTGCTTCTTTGGGCGCTGCTAATGCTCAAGTGGATTCCGGTCCACTGGATCGCGCCAGGCGCTACATTCGTCCAGCGGTTCATGCCGTTTATCTTTATTCCCGCCACGGTAGGCGTCATGCAGTTCGGCGCTACGTTTGCGGGCAAGGGTATGCTGCTTGTCGCATGCATCATCGTCAGCACCCTTATCACGATGGCCGTCTCCGGCGCAACCAGCCAGTCTCTTGCCAAACGGCTGACATCGGAACGGAAGGATCCTTCATCATGAGTACTTTTATTTTGACTGTCCTAGTCGTTATGCTATCGATATTGCTGTACGGAGCCATGATTCAGGTTTATGTCCGTTTTCCGCTGCCCTTCCTAATGCCGGCTGTTACATCCACTTGTGTTATAATCGCGTCGTTGTTAATACTGCGTATTCCCTATGAAACGTATATGATCGGCGCCAAGTGGATTCATTTTTTCTTGGGGCCTTCTGTCGTCTCGCTGGCCTACCCTTTATACAAGCATTGGGAGCTGTTGAAGAAAAACTGGCGGGCCCTGCTCGCTGGAATAACCATAGGTGCCGTCACCGGAATGGTCAGCGGGGTTGGATTTGCCCGTTTGCTCGGCTTTTCGCAGGAGCTGGTGTATGCTCTGCTGCCCAAATCGATCACGACTCCGGTGGCTATGCAAATTGCCATGGAGCTGAACAGCATTCCGTCTTTAGCTGCTGTATTTGTAATGATTGCCGGCTTCAGCGGAGTCATTCTTGGGCCCTACCTGCTGCGCTGGCTCCGCATTGATTCAGCGGTGGGTCGCGGAATTGGCTTCGGTACAGCCTCTCATGCTATCGGAACAGCCAAAGCAACCGAGTATTCGCAGGAGACAGTTTCTGTCAGCTCCGTCGCGATGACGGTTAGTGCCGTCATCGGGTCCTTTCTTGGCCCTTTTGTGGCCTGGCTGTTTTATTTATAATTGGCCCTTTAGGAAAAGCTGATTTGCAGCTCACTATCCCGACCACAAGATGCAGGGAGTGCATACACACCAGCTCCTGTCAGGGAATACTTATGGAGTGGAACTTATTGGGTTGAGCTGTCATCTGTTTGCCTGCAAATCCTTTGTAAGGTAGAGAGGGTGAGGTCTAGTGATTGTTTGTTTGGAGGAGAGAGCAAATCTGGTGATTGTTTGTTTGGAAGAAAGGAATGAAATCTAGTGATTATATTGGAAACGCCTAGACTCCGGCTTAGACTGTGGCGGAGGACATCGGATTTAGAGCCTTTCATAGCGATGAATGCCGATCCTGTTGTTATGCGCTACTTCCCCAAAACGTTATCAGCAAGTGAAACCGAGCAGTTCTATTCTGCTATTCAGTCCGAGCTGGACACAAGCGGCTTGGGGCCGAGGGTTTGCTACGGAGGGAGCTAAGGCATGCCTGGCCTACGGGTTTAGTGATTTGAAGTTTAAAGAGGTGTACAGCTTTACAGCAACCATCAACGAGCCCTCCCAAAACGTGATGAGGAAAATAGGCATGCAATTCGTTGATTACTTTGACCATCCCCGTCTCGAGCCCGGCAGTCCTTTGCGCAAGCATGTACTGTACTGCATTCAGCGGGATTCGGCAGCGTCCCGGGAGACCGACGCCTGACGCTCAAAATTGGCATGCTTTTATACTGCCTATCTTTGAAGCGCCAGGCGAACCCGTCTCCCTTGCACACCGCTACTCGAACGCTAGTTTGGCTATTCGATTGTTTTGCTATACAGCTGTATAGATGTTCGGCTACTAAGCTATTCGACTGTCCTGCAATTAATCCATTTCAGCTGTTTGGCTTTTTTGCTATTCTGCCGTTCGGCCATTAAGCTCTATTCTTAGCTGTTCTGCCGTTCGGCTACTATGCTATTCAACTGCCCTGCAATTAAGCCGGTTCAGCTGTTTGGCTTTTTTTGCTATTTTGCTATTTTGCTATTCTGCTATTCAGCAATCCCGCATTAGTCCCCCCAAGCTTTTCAGGTTCTTCATCACGCCAGCCGAAAGAAAAGAGCTTACCCCAACCCCTGCTCCAGCTTGCGCATATACTCGACATATTGAGGAAGCGAAACTTCAGGCTCATGAATATCCGGGTGCCATTTTTTCTCCCATTCAAATGTAAACCAACCGTCATACCCGCCCTGTTCAAGGATCCGGTAGATTTCCTTTAATGGAATGTCCCCTTCCCCAGTCAAGCAATAGCGAAAATCAGAAGCCTGCTCCCCGGTCGGCAGGGAATCCTTCCAGTGCGTATATTTGATCCGGCTGCCTAATGCTTTCCAAGTTTCTTCAGGCTGCTCCGAGAGCATCCGGTAAGGATGATGAACGTCCCACAACACATCAATGGACGCGTTCCCGGCCAGATCAAGCAGCAGGCTGACATCTTCATGACTGAGCCAATCATCATGTGTCTCCAGCAATAAAGTCACACCATGGGCTTTGGCAATCCGGCTTAAATCCTGAAGATGCTGCGCCATGGAACGGGCAGCCTCCTGCCGGTCGGTCTCCCCAATTCTACCGCCAAACACACGAATATAGCGAGTGCCAAATTGCTCGCAGAGCTTGGCATACCGGGTGATTTCCTCCAAATTCGCAGCGTGGCCCTCTACATTAAAAAGCTTGACCGAGCTGGAAAAGCAGGTGATCTCTAAACCGGCCTCGCGCAGCTGCTGCTTCGTTTCTTCCAGTCTGGAGCTGAATTCAGGCAGGTTATAAATTTCCATTTCCCCCTGCAAGCCTCTGAAATCCACCCCATCATAGCCATAAGCTTTAGCATTCGTAACAATCGTTTCAAGATCCCAATCCGGACAGCCTAAAGTGGTAAACGATAATTTCATCCACGAAACCTCCTGTAAAGTTGAGTTTACACCCTCCTCACCGAAAAGTTATTCGCTGCCACGCCCCCCATTCCCTGCCCTTAACGGAAAGTTCTTGATCAATCAGCGCAGTGTTTCCCTGCTTTTATTGCTATGGCCGGCAGAGGGTTCTTTTTTGTTTTGGGGAATGATGTTAAGATCAAAAGATAATTATGCAACTAAAACGGAAGCGGAGGAAAAAAACCATGAGCCTAAAACAAGAGCTGATTGACCGTTTTATCCGGTATGCTCAGGTGGATACTCAATCAGACAGCAGCAGTGAGACTTGCCCGACGACCCCAGGCCAGTGGACATTGGCCCGCATGCTGGTCGACGAGCTCATTAATATCGGCATGGAGGAAGTGACGGTAGATGAGAATGGGTATGTAATGGCAACCTTGCCGGCGAATACAGCCAAGCAGGAATTGCCGACAATCGGCTTCCTGGCTCATCTGGATACGGCTACGGATTTTACCGGAGCAGGTGTAAATCCTCAGGTGGTCGAGCAGTACGATGGTAGCGATATCGTATTGAATGAAAATCTTAATATTGTGCTTTCACCAAAGGACTTCCCCGAACTCTCCCGTTACATAGGGCAAACCTTAATCACAACTGACGGAACTACACTGCTTGGAGCCGACGACAAAGCCGGAATAGCCGAAATTATGACCGCTATGCATTATCTTATCCGCCATCCGGAAATTCCCCATGGCAAGGTCCGGATAGCTTTCACTCCGGATGAGGAAATCGGCAGGGGCCCTCACCGCTTTAATGTTAAAGCGTTTCATGCCGACTTTGCTTATACTCTCGACGGAGGGCCGCTCGGCGAGCTCCAGTATGAAAGCTTCAACGCCGCAGGGGCAACAGTAACAGTTAAAGGCAAGAATGTTCACCCCGGAACCGCGAAGAATAAGATGATTCATGCAGCCAAGCTGGCTATGGAATTCCATCAGAGCCTCCCGGCAGACGAGGCTCCCGAGTATACCGACGGCTATGAAGGCTTCTACCATTTGCTCTCTTTTACCGGAGGAGTAGAGCATTGTGAGCTGAAGTACATTATTCGCGATTTTGATAAAGAGCAATTCGGTGCACGCAAAGAAACCCTCGTCCGGTTGACAGAGGAATTAAACAAGAAATATGGTGATGGCCGCTTCGAGCTTCAAATGAATGACCAGTATTACAACATGAGGGAAAAAATTGAGCCCGTCAAGGAAATCGTCGAGATTGCTTATGAAGCGATGGAATCCCTCGGCATTCGCCCGATCGTGCAGCCAATACGCGGAGGTACAGACGGGTCTCAGTTATCCTATATGGGGCTTCCTACTCCGAATATTTTCACAGGCGGAGAAAACTACCATGGTCGGTATGAATATGTATCGGTAGACGCAATGGAGCTCGCTGTCAAGACGATTGTCGAAATCCTCCGCAGCTTCGAGCAAAAAGCTAAGCAGTAATTAACCAGCTGCAGCCGCTGAAGCTAAAAAGGAGCTTGAGCTTGGGCGGATAAGCAGGAGCTGCCAGGCTTCCCGACTGCCTTAGGGAAACGGTAGGCAGCCCGCAAGCTGGCCTTAACCAATCCGTGGCGCGGGGATGCTAACGGGGCTAGCGCTATCTTGCTTTGCGCTAGCCCCAATGCTGGGGCCTTGGCAGAGCAGCTGGCAGCTTCGTGCTGCTATCCCCTTTGGCTGAGCTCAGCTGTGCCGCAGTAAGGAATAGGCTGCCGCGTAAATCGGCGCACCTTAAATCAGCATCCCGCAGATCAGCTCCTATCAAATCAGCGCCGCGCAAATCGGCCTCCCGCAAATCGGCAGCAATCAGGAAAGCCCCGCGCAGATTGGCCCCGCGCAAATCGGCTTTGCTCAATCGGGCCCCTGCCAGGTCCGCCCCTCTCCCGATGCGGTAACGGCTATTTTGTTTTGAACGGAAAGGCTTTCGCTGCTCGGCCGCTCTAGCCTCACGAGCCGTCTTTCTTACGAGCTCGCTTGTTTCCAACAGCCATTCATTCACTTTGGCCCGATGCTGAGCGATGTCTATTCGCAGCAAATCAGCCGGCAGCCCCCTGCATAATTGCTCCGTTTGCTGCAGGGCCTCCGTAAGCGGACCACGCAAGGATACAGCTGCAGGATGGGTCAGCGCTTCAGTCAGGTACCACAGCAGCTCGTGCAGCTGCCACATGACAGGAAATACCTCATACATTTGTTTAGCAGTTTCCGGGTGGCTGCGCCAGTCTCTTCCCTGGTAAGTGCTTTGGGACACCCTCTGTCCTGCGCCAAAACAATCATATACGGTACAGCCGCGAAAGCCTTTGTCCCTTAATTCGCTATGAATATCGCAGCGGTTATCCCTTTGGAGGTGAGTACATGGCTGTCCTGCTAGCTTGTCCATGGCAAAATCAACCGATTTAGAGAATGGCAGGGCGACACAGCACAAGCCGAAACAGCTCTCACAGTCCGCTCTCAAATGATTACGATCAAGCCGGGCTGTATTTCCTTTTTCTACCATGGAGCACTCCTTCCCGTCTGTCGCTAACATCATGGTGCTGGCTTACTCATTCTTCTCCGGCACCTGAAAATAGCAATAGCCTCACTCACTCTATTATACCTTGCCAGCTGATAAAAAAAGAAAGCTCCCGCTGCAAAGTCTGACAAGCTTCTTGTATCATATAGGCCTGATCTGTCACAATAACAAGGAAGACTATGCTGTAATCCATCTACTAAATGAAGCGAGCATGTTAAGGAGGCTGTCCAATGAGAACCATTCCACTTGGAAGCAGTACACTGCAAGTACCCGTAATTGCAGTTGGCTGCATGCGGATCAAATCACTGAGTCTTGATGAGGCCAATCGTTTTATTAACGAATCCATTGAAGCCGGAGCCTACTTTTTTGACCATGCGGATATTTATGGGGGCGGGACTTGCGAGGAAATTTTCTCGAAGGCAATTGGAATGAACGATGATGTTCGCGAGAGAATGATTCTCCAGTCTAAATGCGGTATACGCAAAGGAATGTTTGATTTTTCCAAAGAGCATATTCTGCAATCGGTAGACGGTATTCTAAAACGGCTGCAGACCGACTATCTGGACGTGCTGCTGCTGCATCGGCCTGATGCTCTAGTGGAGCCTGAGGAAGTAGCGGAGGCGTTCGACCTTCTAGAAAGCACAGGAAAGGTTAAGCACTTCGGCGTTTCCAATCAGAATCCGATGCAGATCGAGCTGCTCAAAAAATTCGTCAGACAGCCGATTGCAGCCAACCAGCTGCAGCTGAGCATTGCTCACTCCGGCATGATCTCAAGTGGAATTAATGTCAATATGACCAATGAATCTGCGATTAACCGGGATGGAAGCGTTCTGGACTACTGCCGTTTGCATGACATCACAATCCAGCCCTGGTCCCCTTTCCAATATGGTTTTTTTGAAGGGGTATTCCTTGGCAGTGAAAAGTTCCCTGAATTAAATAAGCATATTGACGAAATCGCAGAGAAATATGGGGTAAGCAGCACAACCATTGCTATCGCCTGGCTGCTGCGTCATCCTGCCCGTATGCAGCCTGTCACGGGCACTATGAATATCGAGCGGTTGAAAGATTGCTGCAAGGCCAGTGAAATTACATTAACTCGAGAAGAGTGGTACACTATTTACCGTGCAGCCGGAAATGTCCTTCCCTAGAGCTGGTATCTATTTGATATAACATCGGAACACCCCGGCAATGCTTGGTGATACTTAGTAATTCTTAGTCACACTAAATGTTACCGTACTATCAAAAGCCCTATTCTAGCTATCGCTGAAACCGAAACCACCACGGGCTTCAACTTGAACACGCACTTACCAACAGCAATACAGGAGTAACGTTTTCCTGATTAGACCCATACCCGGCAAAATGAAAGCTCACTTGGCCCATTACAAGGCAAGTGAGCTTTAGCCGTTTCTACACCATTGATCTTGATTACAGCCGGAGTGCGCTTAAGGCTCGGAGCCGTTGGCCTAAAGCCGCTTATTCTTGTCCGCCAGCCTGCTCCCAACGGGCAATTTCCTCCCGGACGCGCGGGGCAACCTCTGTCCCTAGCAGTTCAATGGCCCGCATCACATGCTGGTGAGGCATCGTGCCCAGCGGGACATGGAGCATAAACCGGGTAATGCCTACTTCTTTGCGAAGCATAATAATCTTCTCCGCAACTGTATCGGGATCCCCAACATAGAGGGCCCCCTTTAAGCTTCGGGCCGCATCAAAGCTGGAGCGGTCATAGTGGGGCCAGCCCCGTTCCCTCCCGATCACATTCATCACTTGTTGAGTGGAGGGGAAGAACAGGTCGGCCGCTGCTTCCGTAGACTCCGCCAGAAATCCGTGCGAATGGGACGCTACGGGCAGCTTGGAGGGATCATGCCCGGCTTGAGCGGCCGCTTTCTTATACAGCTGCACGAGCGGCGCAAATTGCAAAGGGCTGCCCCCGATGATGGCCAGAACCAAAGGCAGGCCGAGCAAGCCGGCGCGTACAACGGATTCGGGATTTCCGCCGCTGCCTATCCATACAGGAAGCGGATTTTGCACAGGACGCGGATACACTCCGCGGTTGTGAATAGCCGGACGGTGGCCGCCTTGCCAAGTGATCTTCTCCGATTCACGGAGCTTCAGGAGCAGCTCCAGCTTTTCTTCAAAAAGCTCATCATAATCTTTCAGATCATAACCGAATAGCGGAAATGACTCGATAAAAGACCCCCGGCCAGCCATTATCTCTGCGCGGCCATTCGAGATCCCGTCCAGCGTAGCGAAATCCTGAAACACCCGCACCGGATCATCCGATGAAAGTACCGTAACCGCACTGGTTAATCGGATTTTCTTGGTTTGAGGCGCCGCGGCGGCAAGCACGACTGCAGGCGAAGACGCCGCATAATCCTCACGATGGTGCTCTCCAACCCCAAATACGTCAAGGCCCACTTGATCGGCCAGAACAATCTCTTCCACCACCTCGCGCAAGCGCTGCGCATGACTAATCACTTCACCGGTGTGGACATCCGGTGTCGTCTCCACAAAGGTGCTTATCCCAATCTCCATATCCATCCTCCAGCATTCTGCTTAATCTATGTTTAACTATTAGTTCTTTTAGAGAGCCATTCGCTTCGCTCAGCCAGTCCCTACCATCCCTTGTATGCTTCGTCCATTATCCCTTGTCATCTCTTATACCCTTTACTATCCTTGTATCCTTTACTGTCCTTGTTATCCCTTGTATACCCTAGATAACAGGAAACTATGCACCAGTATGCTATACATAGAGACTAAGAGACTAATCCTCGCTCAAGCTAACCTGCCCCAATGTACTTATAGTACCATAAATCCTCGGCATTTCCGGCAGCAAGGTTTCACCATCATAACTAGAAGTTTTGGCAGCCTCCCTTATCGCTAACTCCAAGAATGTGCGAACAAAAGCGACGCATGTCCAAACGAATACAGCTTTTGAATCATATAATGACTCTGAAACCATGCATTAAGCGAATTTCTAGCAAGCATTTGGGAGAAAGCATGGTCTGGCTGATGGGTGGACAAGTGTTCAGTTTGCTAAAGAGGAGCGTGAAAAAACGCCGTCGCACCCGGTGCGGCATAGTACTATTGTTCGATTTTGCAGCAGCAGACTGAGATAAAAGAATACTAGATTGAAGAAAACAAGCTAATTGCCAGCAGATATGGCTTCGAACAACAGTTCCAAAAATATGCAGCCTCTTAGTTCGGAGGGAAGCCATGAAGAAGATTCTTACTCTATTTGTTGTTTTGTCTCTTGTGTTTGTGTGCTCAGTTGCCAGCGCTGCGGATAATACGGTAGTCAAGCTGGCCAAAATCCACTCGGGAGCACCAGGAGATCCTGGTCGTCATTATTATTTTTATGGGTCCGGATTTTGGTTAGAGGGCGGCTATGTGGTCACAAATTATCATGTAATAGATGAAATAGACGAAGATAATATTTTTATTGCCGATGGTTCAGCTGATCTGCAATACTATGCCGCCGAAATTATAGCCACAGATGACGAAAAGGACCTGGCACTGTTAAAAACTGATAACGTGAACCACGAATATTTAACCATTGCGAGGTCAGTATCAGCAGGTGAGAAAGTAAGAATAATTGGCGGTCAATCAGAAGGATTTGAAGAACTGGAAGGCACTATCCTAACCCTAAGCTCATTCGCTACGATTAGAAATAGAGATCAGTCCATATCAAGCGCCACCTACCGGATGGCCTATGATTTTTCAGCTAAGCCCGGAATGAGCGGCTCTCCCGTACTCAATCAAAACGGTGAAATTGTAGGGGTCCATACAGCATCTGTGAGGGATTCTAACAAAGGTTACGCAGTCATGCTGGAAGATTTAAAGGCATTTGTGAGCGAGCATTTGGCCAGCAATGACAGCGGGGAGGCTTTATATCAAGCCCATTGGAAGGAATCACTGCCCTTAATCCTGTATAAAAAGAGCCGATTTATTAATGCGATGTCGTTCGCCGGTATCGAGACCTCCCTTTTTCAAGACATCATTGACTTGTTCGGCCTGCCGATATCGGTTGAAAACTAATTACTAAGGAGTGGGGCTTGGAGAGCCTCGCTCCTCTTTTCGATTACTACACTGGCGCCTTGAAAATACTGTCTATATTTTTGTTATGTGCAAAGCGCGATATTGGGTCGGCGAGATGCTCTCCCACCTATTGACTACACTCCCGTGTCAATGATAAAATCTAATCGACCGATAGTCGGTCTATACCTAGTTTAAATCCAAGGATAGAGTCAAGGACGCCTTAGTCACAAGAATCAGTAGAATTCTCTTTTAGTTTCCTTTTACCTTTTGTTGGATAACGGCGGCTTTTTTTCGATGACAACCCAGGAGCTGCATATGCAGAAAACAATGGTTTTTACTCCCTATCCTCGAGTCAACTCTGGGGAAGAGCCAGGATGTTTCAGCTGTATGCCTAGAGAAGCTGGTTTAAAGCAGCACTACCAAATTAATCTAAAAAGGAGAAGATGAAAATGAATAACGCGGAGGTAATGGCTAAAGTATCTGAAAAATCGGGTGTAGCGCTTGAGGATTGCAGTAAGGTTTTGAAAGCTTTCGAAGAGGTTTTGAGCCAGGAGCTGTCTAACTCTCCATCAGTAGGCGGTGCCTTTGACAAGATTTATAATGTTGTGAGTTACTTCAAGGGCAAGAAAAGACAATAAACAAACGGCATTGCTGTAAAATAGTGAGCTGGCTGAGAGGCCGATGGCCCGAAGGAAAAAAACCGGGAAGAAAAGGGCCCAACTAAAGTGCCCTACTTCCCTTTTGCATGAAAAGCCTCCAACTTGCAGCAGGAGATCGCTTTACCTCATCAGAGACAGCAAGGGCTGCAGAAAGAAGCGATGACTCCGTGATACGACAATTTTTAAATGGCACAGAATTAGGCTGTCTGTTAACTGTAAGCAACAGTGAGCAGCGGGCCGTCAGACCGTAGAGTGAGCGGCTCTTTGCAGCTGTTAGCCGTTCGGCCTCCTTACGCTGCGGGCGCCGCTCCGGTTGCAGCTGTTGGCCGTTCGGTCTCGTACGCTGCAGATTCTAACACTCGCCCCTGTCCTTATTTAAGCAAAATCAAGGGGATAAAAAATGTAACGCTTGCCATGGTCCTTATTTTGCTTCAGATCGGGGTTTTCCCGCCTATTTGTCACAAATAAGAGCGAGAGCGAGCGTTAAAAATAAAAACCTTACTTTTTCGGCTAAATAAGAGCCAGGACGAGCGTTAGCACAGTCCGTATCGCGAAGCTCCTGCACGGAGCACCGACGCGTAGCTCCTGCGCAAAGCACCTCGCGCAGCTCCTGCACAGAGCATCTTGCTGGTCGATGCGCGTTGGACATTTGCGACGGAAATCCGCCACTAAAGCGACAGCCTCGAAAATGACGATTAGCCTATGACTTCAGCATGTGAAAAACCTGCTCGACGTCCTTGTCTCCCCGTCCGGACAAGTTAATAATAATAATTTGATCCTTGTCCATCGTAGGAGCAAGCTTCTTCGCATACGCCAGAGCATGTGCGCTTTCCAATGCGGGTATAATCCCCTCCGTGCGGGATAGCTCTTGGAACGCCCCAAGCACCTCTTCGTTGCTGACCGTTACATATTCTGCCCTTTCCGTCACTTTTAGATGACTGTGCTCTGGTCCGATTCCGGGGTAATCCAGCCCTGCTGCGATCGAGTAGGTTTTCCGCGGATTTCCCTCTTCATCGAGCAGCACCAGGCATTTGAAGCCGTGAAGCACACCAGGCACGCCCTGCGTTAATGTGGGGGCTTGATCCGGCTCTACCCCGATCAGCCGAACGGACGGCTCATCCAGATAATGAGCAAATGCGCCGATCGCATTGCTTCCTCCTCCGACGCAAGCGATAACGGCATCCGGCAGGCGGCCTTCCTTCTCCATAATTTGACGTTTGGATTCTTCACTGACAATCGACTGAAAGTGCTTGACCATCTGCGGGAATGGATGGGGGCCTACTGCCGAGCCAAGCAAATAAAACGTATTCTGATAGTTCCGCACCAGATCGTCCAGCGCCTCGTCAACCGCATCCTTCAGGCGGCCCTGCCCTTTGGATACCGGTACGACCTTAGCGCCTAACAGCTCCATTCTGAATACGTTCAACGCTTGCCGGCGAGTATCCTCGGCTCCCATATAGATCACGCAGTCGATGTCAAACATCGCACAAGCCGTTGCAGTGGCAACTCCGTGCTGGCCGGCCCCGGTTTCGGCAATGATCCGCTTAGCCCCCATCCGTTTGGCAAGCAGAATCTGGCCCACAACGTTGTTGATTTTATGAGCGCCTGTATGATTGAGGTCTTCGCGCTTCAAATAAATCTTGGCGCCTCCCCATGTCTCGGACAACCGCTGCGCATACGTCAGCGGATTCTCCCTGCCGACATATTCACGCAAATAATAGCGGTACTCCTCATTAAAATCGGGGTCGTCCTTATACTTGTAAAACTGCTCGCTTAAATAATCGAGAACCTGCTGCAATTCCGGTGGAACAAAGCTGCCCCCGAATTCTCCGAAATACCCTTTGTGCGACTGTTCCTGGCCCATTCCTATAAGCGCCTCCATCTCATAATTAATGATAAAATTGATGCTTATATCGTACCATAAACGCGGCTTATTTTGCCTGCAAAACAATTAGCAGCAAGGGGAAAACCAAATCACGAATATATTGCTGGGCGTCTAAACGGCTGCAATAAGTTTGAATTGCGCAAGGGGGTTCTACTAAATTGCATAGGAGCAGGAGGCAAAGGAGATGACAAAGGAAAAAGGCACCGGACTGGGCCTCATAGTCAGCTTCAAGATTATAGAGAATCATAATGGCAAGATGCCCATTACTTGCACGGAGGGAAAAGGCACGGCTCTCCATATTGAGCTGCCTGTCTCCATTCCCCTGCACTAAAGGTTCAGTCACGAACGGTTTAAACCTGCTTATAGCTGATGATTGACTTTTCTGATTATTCGGCTATACTAATAACAAATTATTTTATAATCTAGGACTGGGAGAGTAGCTGTTGAATCAAGTCCAAGCGAGCCGGGGCGGTGAAAGCCGGTACTGAGGCAGCAGTGAAACGGACCCACGAGATTGACTTCTGAACCCTGCAGTAGGAAGTCACGGCTAAGACCGTTATCCTTTTGAGTGGTTAAACGCAAGTTTAACAATAAGAGTGGTACCACGAATGCTAAGCCTTCGTCTCTTCATGAGATGAGGGCTTTTATTTGCTTAATTTATTTGCTTAGTTTATTTACTTAAGGGAGGTTATTTCGTGATAAGCCAGCTATTGGGCCGCAGTATCAAAAGCTCCGCGAGGAATCTGTTTAGTAATCTAGCGCAAAATTTTGGAGAGGACTTGAATGTAGTCATCGAACAGCCTGCTCATCTAGAGCACGGTGACTATTCAACCAATGTAGCTATGCAGCTAGCCAGAATTATACGCAAGCCTCCTATTGAAATTGCCAAAATGCTGAAAATCCAATTAGAGTTGGAAGGCAAATGTACAAATATCGTCTACAAGGTTGAAGTCGCACCACCTGGTTTTATTAACTTGTATATCGATTGGACTCAGTGGGCTCAAAGAAGTTTTGCCCTCCCCTCAGGCAGTGGGGAAAAAACTATCATAGAGCATACCTCCATCAATCCAAATAAATCTGCTCACATCGGCCATCTGAGAAATTCATGCATTGGTGATACATTAGTTAGAATGTTAAGAAGATCCGGCTCTCCTATTGAGGTGCACAATTATATCGATGATCTGGGCAATCAGCTTGCTGACACGGTGGTAGGCCTTTTGAACATTCCTTCCACAGCAGTGTTTTCCCGCTTCGGGGACTTCTGCTGGGACATATATTCCAGAGTTAATAAGGAGTACGAGCATAATACCGAATTATTGGAGCAAAGAACGAAGGTCCTTCAAGCTTTAGAGGAAGGCAAAGGGAATGCCGCTTGGATCGGCGCGGTTGCCGCAGAGCGGATCGTTCGTGAACACCTCGAGGAAATGGATGAATTCGGTATCCAATATGATCTGTTAGTATGGGAAAGTAACATTGTCAGGGAAGGCTTCTGGGCCTCGGCCTTCTCCCTGCTAAAGCAAACGAAACAATTTTATCAAGAAACTTCCGGAAATTTAAAAGGATGCTGGGTTTTAAAAAAGCCTCCTTCCACAGCTGAAGCTAATGAGTCCGAACACCATGTGGCAGATAAAGTTCTGGTGCGCTCCAACGGGGTTTTGACCTACACTGCAAAAGATATCGCCTACCACTTGTGGAAATTTGGCCTGCTCGAGAAAGACTTCTCATATAAGCCTATCAATTCTGATTTATGGACTACCGCAGGCAATGGGGTCCGCTCCTCCTTTGGCAAGGCTGATCTAGTCATCAACGTCATCGATCATAGGCAGCAGTACCCACAGGCCATGGTAAAACAGGCGCTCGAAGAATTAGGATACTATAGGCAAGCGGATAAGCTTCGTCATGTCAGTTACGGCGTGGTCTCCTTAAGTCCTGGGGCCGCCGAAGAGCTGGGAATGGATACATCGGACGGCAGATCATCCTATGCTATGTCCGGCAGACAAGGCATTGGAATTAAGATAAGGGATCTGCTCGATCGCATGGAAGGCATCATTGATGACAAAAGATCAGATAAACAGGGATTACCCAGCAGAATGATCGCAGCCGCAGCGATACGGTATTACCTGCTCCGTTTCAGCTTGTCGACAGAGGTGGTGTTTGATCTGCAGCAGGCAACAGAAATAACGGGAAATACAGGCGTATACCTCATGTATGCCCATGCCCGTGCGGTGAATCTTTTAAATAAAGCAAAAGCAGAGTTGGATCGAATACCACTCGTTCCGGAAGAGATCACCTTAACTGAAAAAGCAGAGCACGCCCTGATTAGACATATTGCCGCTTGGCAGGACACTTTATATGAAGCCTGCAGGGAACTCTCCCCTAATCGATTATGCAATTATGCGCATGAGCTGGCTACTTTGTTCAACAATTTCTATGCGGCTTGCCCTATTCTAAAAGCCAATGAAAAAAAGCTGGCTTTAAGGCTCTGGCTTACCTCCCAGTTTAAAGAAACGATGGGGGATGCCTTAAACGTGCTGGGACTTCCTGCGCCTGATCGCATGTAGGGGCTATATAACTGCGCGGAGGAAGCTCGCTATGCCGGTGCGAGGATGAGCGTTAGAAATAAATCACTGCCTTTTTGGCCAAATAAGAGCGAGGGCGAGCGTTAGCGAAGATATCTTGCAGACCAACGCGCTGAGCGTATTTTTTCGGTGCTTTTTCGGTGGTGTTTCGGTGGTGTTTTACGATGCGCTTACGATGGTTGTATTCCGATGGTGTCTCCGATGATTATTATCTGTGGTGTTCTCCGGTGGTCCTCGGTATTTTCCGTGTGCGGTCTTTTCGATCGCATTTTTCATTCGTTTTTTCGTTAATAAACGAATGAAGAACCTCGCATGAGGTTCTTCATCATTTTTCAGTATTATCCATAATTTCAAAATTACCAGTTGACTTTTGAGTTCAAGCTCACCAGTTTACTTTTGTGATTACCTTATCGCTTAGTGAATTCCGCGGAACGGACTAAATATTTTTGTACCGCCAGCTCGTTGATCCGATAGCCGATCCCCGCACCCTCCGGAACAGCCAAAGTCCCGGGAGCAGCCAGTTTGACCGCAGGCTCAACGATATCTTCCTCCCAATACCGGTCGGAGGCGGATGTATCCCCCGGTACCGTAAAATTGTCCAGTGTAGTAATGGCGATATTGTGAGCTCTTCCGACGCCCATCTCCAGCATCCCGCCGCACCAGACCGGTATGCCATGCTTCTCGCATAGGTCATGGATTTTGCGGGATTCGGTTAAGCCGCCGACACGGCCGATTTTAATGTTGATCATTTTACAGCTTCCCAGTTCAATAGCCTTTCTGGCATCCTCAACGGAATGAATGCTCTCGTCAAGGCAGATCGGAGTACGCAGCTCCTTCTGAAGCTTAATATGGTCTACTATATCGTCGTGGGCTAGTGGCTGCTCGATCATCATTAAGCCGTAATCATCCAACTGCTTAAGAATATCGATCTGCTGCATAGTATAAGCCGAATTGGCATCAGCCATCAGCGGCAAATCAGAGCCGAATCTTCGGCGAATCGCCTCGATGACGTTGACATCGAAGCCTGGTTTGATTTTTACCTTAATCCGCTTGTACCCTTCTTCAACAAACCGCTCTACATATTCAACAACCTTCTCAACCGTAGGCTCTATACCGATGCTGACTCCGACATCTATGGTCTGTTTCTTTCCCCCCAAAGCAGAAGCCAGCGTTATTCCTTGCTGTTTTGCATATAAATCCCAAACGGCTCCTTCAATGGCCGCTTTCGCCATATTATTGCGTCTTACAAATGCGAAAGCCTCCGAAACCTCTTCCGGTTGCTTAACCTGCGAGGTAAACAGCTTTGGAATAAGAAACTCCTCCAGCATATACCATACCGTACCCGTCGTTTCTTCATTATACATCGGGTAGTCCATGGCCACACTCTCACCATAACCGGTTTCTCCGCCGCCATGAACACTGACTAGCAAAAATTGCTTTTCCGTCACTTCACCGAAGCTGGTTTCGAACCGGGATTTCAACGGTACTTTTAACAGCTTTAACTCCACTCTTTCTATATCCATACCTGTTAGGTCATTCCTTTTCTGTTATCTTTCCCTTACTTGAAGCGTGCCACCAGACCGCGGACGGATTCTAACGCAGCACAGCGCGATCTGTATACATACTACTGACATACCGCCGCAGGACTTTGTGTTCCGCATACCATGCTCATGACATGCAGCCGCTGATCTCGTCTGCCTTCCTACACTGCCTGTAGGCACAGCTTATCCGATTGATATTGCCTTCACTATTACGTTTGAAGTGCACGGTCTGGGGAATTTCCATCTGAACATAAGAATACCAGTCGCCGCCTAGCGAATGCAGAGCAAAAGACTCCCCGTTCAGTTCCATAATCAGCTGACCGTCCGCACTGGAGATGTCGATACTCATCCCTTCCCGGCTGGTATATGTCCCCGTATACTCCTCTATGCTGCCGCTATTTAACTGATCTCCCTTTTCTGAAAAAGCGAGACATTCCCCGGGGTTCCTGCCCAAGTAACTGTTCAAAACCGCTTCATTCAGCCTGGTTGCCGGAGCGGAAGCGATATTGGTGAGAGTAATGCCGCACAAATCCTGCTCAGGAACGATCGATAGCTGGGATTTTACTCCTTTTACCGTTCCTCCATGCTCAACCATAAGGGAACCAAAATAATCCGGGATGAGCATGACACCGTACCCGTAATATTTATTGTATTCGCACTGAACGTAAGGGGTGGTCATCTGCTTCATGCTTTGTTCAGAGATTATACGGCGGTTTCCAATCCGTCCAGGAGTTCGGAACAATTCGGCATATTTCAGCATGTCCCGGGCAGTGGAATAGAGGAATCCTGCCGCGCGCATAACCGGAGCGTCTCTTCTTGCCGGCGAATGGAACACTTCCCTTGATTGACCCTGCATCCGCCACGCATAGATGGGGGCCAGCCTGTCTTCCGCGAAAGCATTCGGATCAAAGCCGCTATCCAGCATACCTGCAGGATGCAGCAGATTATCCTGGACGTAGGATTCATAGCTTTGTCCGGATACCCTCTTGATAATGGCGCCGAGCAGAGCATACCCGTCATTGGAATAGCTGAACTCGCTCCCGGGTGTGCCCAGCAGCTCAAAATCCAAATCATACAAGTATTGGATAAGCTGCTCGAATGTATCAAGAGGATCATCGTTCGGCAGCTTGATCTTGCTTTGGTGACTGTGCTGAAAGTCGGGATCATTATCCTGGCTCCGCTTCATTGCCGAGTAAAGCGTCGGCAGCGGTGGCAATCCCGAGGTGTGAGTCATCAAATGGTGAATCGTTATTTTGCCTATCTGTTGAGCTGCTTGGCTTCCCCGCAAACGAAACTCCGGAAGAAAAGCGGTGACAGGATCATGGACCGAAAGCTTTCCTGAATCTTGCAAATGCAGGATGGCCATGCAGGTAAATGATTTGGTCACCGACCCGATCCCAAACACCGTGTCCAGTCCGATTTTTCTATCCAGCTTCTCGTCCTGATAGCCAAAGGAAGTGTAATAGGAAAGCTCCCCTGCCTCTGAAACGGCAATGGAGCCGCCCGGTACCTGATGACGTTCAAGCATACTCTCCAACCAAACCTCAAACTCAGGAAGTGAACGGGCCGTTTCCCCCTTAAACCTATCCATCTGCTTCCCCCGTCCTTTCGTATCCACTGTTTGTTAGTTTCCCGCTCTTCGCAACCATGCAGCCCGTCTGTTTTCCATCTCTTTGCAAAATGCTCATTCAATAAACGGGCTATAGTTGGTATAAAACTGCTCCACACTCTCCTGGCGGGCAAGAACGCGCTCCGGGTCTTTCATTTGAATGCCGACAAAAATCGTATTCAGCATGCTCATGACCGCGGCCATCGATGCGGTTCCCGTGCTCGAGTCCGTATTAATGCCTGTAGAGAAGGTAATATCCGATATCCGGCCAATAGGCGATAAGAACCGGTCTGTTGCCGAGATCAGACCCGCCCCCTGGGATTTGGCATACTCTGCTAGCTGCAAAGTTTCTTTTGAATAACGGGGGAAAAAGATGGCGAACACGATCGATTTGTCCGTCAAGCCAACCGCTTTTTCACTGGTTTCTCCTGCCGATGGACAGAGATAGACGTTATCACGCATCATTCCCAGCATGAAATTAAACCAGTACGCGACGGCATACGAGGCACGGTATCCGACTACAAGTACTTTATCCGCCTTGATTAACGCATCCACCGCTGCCCATATATCCTGCATATTCAATTGAGACAAGCTTTGGCGGATCATCGAGATTTCCTTCTCGGCTACTTTGGCCAGCGGATCATCCATCTGGCTAAGAGGAGTCCCGCTGTCTTCGACTTCAATCGTTCCCGCCGTATTGTTCTGCAGTACTTGATCGCGAATCTGTTCCAGCATTTCCGAGAATCCGCCAAAGCCAAGCGCATAAGAAAGCCGGATGACCGTCGTTTCGCTGACGTTTACTTCACGGGCAATTTGCACTGCAGTACTGAAAGCAGCCCTATCCAAGTTCTCGAGCAGATATTCCGCCACCTTTTTCTGGGAAGCGGAAAGTCGGTCAAACTTCTCTTTAACCAGGAAACTGAACGTATTCTTCTCTGCCAGCATAATTAGCCTCCAATCTATAGAATCCGAATCGGTTAACGCCGCACTTGCTCTCAAGCCTTACTCTTACATTGAATATCAGCATTTTGCATGTTACCGCGCAGTCTCCTTGAGCAGTTCATTAGCAGCTGCGTCTCGCGAGAGCCAGCGGTGGACGAATTGGACTCAGCTCCGCTTGCACAGGCAAAATGCTCAGCAAATGCTCAATACAAATGACAAGCCGTCATCGTACCGTCCTCGAGCTTTTTTAGTGCAGGCTTTTCTGTCTTGCAGATCTCCATACAAGCGTGACAGCGGGTATGGAACTTGCACCCTTTGGGAGGGTTGGCAGGCGAAGGAAGCTCTCCGGTTAACCTGATCCTCTCTCTGGAAGCATCCGGATCAGTGCTTAGAACCGACGACAGCAGCGCTTGAGTGTACGGATGCTTGGGATCCGCAAACAGCGAATTTTTGTCCGCAAGCTCAACAATCTCTCCCAAATACATCACCGCCACTCTGTCGGAGATATGCTCAACTACGCTTAAATCATGGGATATGAATAAGTAGGATAAGGAAAACTTCTCCTGAAGCTCCGTCAACAAGTTAAGAATCTGCGACTGAATAGAGACATCGAGTGCGGAAACCGGCTCATCAGCGACAATGAGCTTCGGTTTGAGCATAAGAGCGCGGGCAATGCCAATGCGCTGCCGCTGTCCTCCGGAAAACTCATGGGGATAGCGGGCAAGATGTGCCGGAGTCAAGCCGACAATTTCGATTATCTCTTCCATCATCTGCCTGTGCTGGTCCCGCGGAATACCATGGGCGATGAGCGGCTCCGCCAAGATCCGGCTTATGGACAGCTTAGGGTTAAGAGTATCATAAGGGTTCTGAAATACCATCTGCATGTTGCGCCGGATGGAATGCATGGCTCTCCTTGGCAGCTTCAGGTAATTTTCTCCCTGGAATTTTACCTCACCCCCGGTAGGCTCCAGCAGGCGAAGCACGCAGCGGCCGAAGGTTGATTTGCCGCAGCCCGATTCTCCTACGATCCCCACTGTCTCGCCTTCCCTTACCGTCAAGCTGACACCGTCCACCGCATGAACATAGCTTTGCGGCTGAAGCCAGCTTTTTTTGATCGGGAATTTCTTCTGCAGGTCTGTTATTTCCAATAAAGGTGTTGTCATAGGTCTGCCTCCGGTTCATCTTCGCTCTGATATAACCAGCACCGGCATTGGGACCCCTCGTCCACCGGTTTAAGCTCCGGGTTATGTTCCCGGCAAATGGGCATCACCCTGTCACAGCGAGGGGCAAATCTGCAGCCCTTGCGTTCCGCACCAGGAGCCGGCACTGAGCCCGGAATGCTGTATAATCTGCGGGAACCCCGCGTTTTCTCGGGCAATGAATTGAGAAGTCCCCTCGTGTAAGGATGGCGCGGATTTCGCAGCAGCGTGCGCACATCGGCCGACTCCACCACCTGCCCTGCATACATGACCATAACCTTGTCGCAAGTTTCGGCAACCACGCCAAAATCATGGGTAATCATAATTAGGGACATTCCCGTAGAGCGCCGCACCTCCGTTAACAAATCAAGAATTTGCGATTGAATGGTGACATCGAGCGCAGTCGTCGGCTCATCAGCGATAAGCAGCGATGGACTGCATGCGATCGCCATGGCGATCATCACCCTCTGCCTCATCCCCCCGGACAATCTATGGGGATATTCCTGATAAATCTGCTCCGGTCTCGGGATACCGACCTGCTTCAGCAGTCCGATCACTTTTTCCTTGGATAAAGAGCTTCTAAGCCCCTCATGGCGCTTCAGGACTTCACCGATCTGATGGCCAACCGTCAAAACCGGATTAAGAGAGGTCATCGGATCCTGAAAAATCATGGCCAGCTCTTTCCCTCTGATCTTCTGCATTTCTTTTTCCGTATACCGGGTTAGCAATCGTTCATTAAGGCGAATACTGCCTGAAGTAATCTCCACATTTGTGCTCAACAAACGCATTAACGAGAGCGCCGTCACACTTTTGCCGCAGCCCGACTCCCCGACCAGACCGATCGCTTCCCCCTTCTCCAGGCGGAAACTGATGTCTTCTACTAAGGTTATCGCACCCTTATTCATGTTCACCTTGGTCACTAACCCGTCTACTTCTAATATTGCAGACATCTTTCCACCTCATTTCCCCAGGTGCCTGACTTATAGATCCCAGCACCCTCTTATTTCACCTCGGTTTTGGGATCAAACATGTCCCTGAGGGCATCCCCCAACATCATGACAGAAAAAACGACAAAGGTAATCGCCAGTCCGGGGAATAATACCAGCCACCAGGCGTGATCCAGATAATCCTTCCCTTCGCTCAGCATCGTCCCCCATTCTGGAGTAGGCGGTTGTGCGCCAAGCCCTATAAAACCAAGGGCCGCGGTTTCCAATATGGCTGTCCCCATAAAAAGAGTCGTATACACGATTAGAACGTTTGAAATGTTAGGAATGATCTGAAAGAGAATGATCCGCCAGTGAGGGCTTCCAATCGACCTGCTTGCTTCCACGTAACCCGCGGATTTAACGACCAGAGTAGCCCCACGCACAATGCGGGCAAAGCCCGGAAAGGACGCTATGCCGATAGCGATCATCGCATTATTCAGACTAGGGCCCAATACAGCAACAATGGAAAAAGCGAGGACGATAGCGGGTAGAGCCAGAAGGATATCCGTCAATCTCATTAGGATTTTGTCAACCAGTCCTCCGATGTACCCGCTGATAACACCTATCAGAGTTCCGGCAGTAAAGGTTATCCCCACAGCCATCAGTGCTACGGTAATCGTTATCCGGGCACCATATAAAATGCGCGAAGCGACATCGCGGCCTATGACATCCGTACCGAGCCAGTGCCTCGCCGATGGCCCCTGCAGAAATGCGTCGTAATAGGACTTCGCCGGATCGTGCGGAGCAATCCATGGTCCGATAATCCCGATAACGGCAATGACGAGAAGGGAAATAAAAGAGAACCTTGCCGATTTCCTGTGCATGACCCGTGAGAGCAGACCAAGTCTTTCCGAAGCATTCCCCTTCGTTTCCGATCCGGCATGAACAGAAGGCGCCGCGCTTCCATTATCCATTCGAAGCCCCTCCTTCAGCGCGGACATCGACTCTCGGATCAATGACGCTGTATACGATATCTACGATAATATTAATGACAACATAGACAATACCCATGAACAGGACAACCCCTTGCAGCATCGGGAAATCCCTTTGGCTGATCGCGTTAATAGCCAAAGTCCCTATCCCGGACCAGCTGAATACCTTCTCGATGATGACAGCTCCTCCCATTAGCGATGCCGCCTGGAGGCCGATAAAAGTGACGATAGGGATCATAACATTGCGGAAAGCATGTTTGAACAATACGGTCGTTTCGCTTAAACCTTTGGCGCGTGCTGTCCGTATATATTCATTAGACATGACCTCCACCATACCGGAGCGGGTCATCCTGGCAATCGTAGCCGAAACCAGAATGCCAAGCGTTAAGGCGGGTAGCACCAAATCATCCAATCCGGTACCGCCGGCTATAGGAAACCATTTGAGATAGACGGCAAAGAACATGATCATCAGGATTCCTAACCAGAAGCTGGGCAGCGATACACCTAACGAGGTCAGAAATTTAAATGCGGTATCTATGAAGGTGTCTTTATATTTCGCCGCCAAGACCCCCATAGCCACCCCGAGGACGATCGCAATCGCAATGCCGGAAACGGCCAGCTTGATCGTGGCCGGGAACCTCTCCATAATTTCCTGCAAAACCGGGCGGTCCGATTTCAAGGAAGTACCGAAATCACCTTGAATGACTCCCGCCATATAGTCGATATATTGATGAGGAACAGGCCTGTTTAGGCCTAGTTCCTCACGCATTTGTTCCACCTGTTCCTGGGTTACTTGCTCGCCCAGCATCAGTCGGACCGGATCCCCTGGAATGAGATGGATGAGGGAAAAGGATAGCACCGATACACCGAACAGAACCAGGAGACCGGATGCCAGCCTTTTCCATATATACAAAAGCATTATTGATTCACCCAGCTGTCATGTAATCTTACACTATAAAATGCATCGAACTGCACCCCTTGGACACGCTCATTGACAATGGCAAACATTTTCTCATTGTACAGCGGAATCCAGTAGGCTTGTTCTACCATCTGCCTTTGAAGCTCCTCATATGCTGCTTGTCTGTCCTGAACATTCATCGATGTGCGTCCCTTTTCCAATGCAGCGTCGATGACCGGGTCAGTGATTTGTCCAAAGTTCAATCCTTCTGTCTGGCTCGAATGCAGCAGGGGATAGAGCGTATCCGTATCCGTTGCCGTATAGCTTAAAGTCAGCAGATCAAACTCTCCTTGTCCAGCCATTTGAATGGCTGTAGCATGTTCCATCGTCTGAATTTTGACATCCACGCCTAATTCTTTCAGCATACCCTGTACCAGCTGAGGCTCCTGATTAAACCGGTTGGAAGCAAGCAGGTTAAGGGTAAGCGGCTGTCCATCCTTCTCCCGGATTTGATTGCTATTCATTACCCAGCCGGCTTCGTCCAGCAGCTTGCCCGCCTCTTCCAGATTGTAGGTATAAGCATAGCTTTCTATGTTCTGGTCGTAACCTAACATCGTTGAGGAAAGCGGACCATGCGCTACCTCGCCCATTCCCTGCAGGACCGAATCAATTATTGCCTGCTTCTGGATAGCCATATTTAGAGCCTGGCGCACCCTGATATCTTGGAAAACAGGCTTATCAAGATTCATTTGCAGCATCATGCCATTCCCGCTTCTTGTATCTTCAAGGACATAAAATTTATCGTCGTCCATGAATCTCTTCACATGAATAGCCGGAATACCGAACGCGATATCAACCGTACCGCTTTCCAGAGCGGCCACCTTCGTCTGATTCTCGGTAATAAACTTGATGACCAGCTTGTCCGCCAGCGGCGGTCCTTGCCGCTCCATTGAGTCATTGCCCCAGTTGAAGTCTTCATTAGGCACCAGTTCAATCAATTCGGAGGACTTCCAGCCGCTGAATTTCCACGGCCCCACACCAACGGGGTTACGTCCGTACTGATCGCCATCTTGTTCTATAGCTTGCTGCGATAACGGCTGGAACGCACCGGAGTCAGCCAGTCTGATTAGCAGCGGAGCGGACGGATTCTTCAGTTTAATAATGAAAGTATGCTCATCGGGCGCTTCGAAGGAATCGACTTCACCCATTAATACCCCTGTCGATTTCGAGTTCGTTGCCGGGTCCAGGGCTCTCTCGAATGTATATTTGAAGCTTTCCGCCGTCAATGGAGATCCGTCGTGGAATGTAATGCCTTCCTTGATTTTGAAGGTGAGGGTTTTTCCATCTTCGGATACCGTGTACGACTCCGCCAAATCCGGTTTAATTTCTTTCGTTTCCGTATCGTAATAAAGCAGGCCCCCGCCCATATAGCCGCCCACTGTGGATGTCGTGCTCATACCCGACTTCTGTACATCCAATGTGTCCGGCTCTTCGGAAAAAGCTACCGTTATGGTGCCTCCTTCCTTAGGCGTTAGATTTACTTGTTCTTCTTTGTCCTTCTGTCCTTCCGGGCTGCTTGTCCCTGGTCCCTCAGGTGCAGATGAGCCGCAGGCGCTTACTGCCAACATTACTAAAGCAAGGAGCAGAACAACAAAAGGATTGCGACGACGATTTACCATAGTTTAGTCCCCCATTATTTTTTTTGAATAGCATTTTGCCTAACTTGAATTCGTCCACAAGAAGTAGAAGTGATACTAAAAAGGGAAGAATTATATCATTCATATATTATATATAGACGAATGAAATCCTTCATAAATAGTTATACCACAAACATTTCTTATTGAGAATAAGCAATATGTTAGTTTACATAACAGAATTCGAGTGAATTAAATCCAATTCTAATGAAAAATCATTCTGCCGATTGTCTCGCTGTAATATTTAGTGACATCACGCTGTCCAGTTTTCAAATAGTCGGACAGTAGAGGCGGCAATTAGCTTGACTCCCTCCGGCAATGAGGACAACTCGAAGCTCATGTTAGGGTGATGCAGACCCGGCTTCAAACCGCAGCCCAAGCCGATCATCGTTGAAGCTATCCGGTCATGGGTTGTGGAATAGAAGTGAAAGTCTTCCCCGCCTGGCGTTACCGGCGGAGGCTGACAGGCTTCAGGACCGAGCACTTCGGCAATGACGTCCGAAACGATCTCTTCCATACGGGGGTGGGGCACCGCCGCATTCATTCGCGCAGCCTCCGTGATCTCAACTTCGGCCCCGTTAGCCTCACCGGCAAGGACTACCGCTCTCTTGACTTGATGAAGAAGGTCTTCCATCACTTTATTAGTCCGGGCGCGCAAATCTATTCCGAACCTGCCCTCGCCGGGAATGATGTTCAAGCTATCCCCTCCCGCCGCAAGCTGGGTGACTTTGACCGAGGCTGAAACGGTCGGGTCCGGCTTGATGGCGTTGACGGCGTTAACAATCGCTGCCAATGAATCGGCTGCGTTCACCCCCTCGTTCGGCCTGGCGGCATGAGACTGGCGGCCTGTGACTGTGCCGCGGATTTGTCCCACAGCCCCATGATAGATGGCCGCCGAGGCCGTGCCTGCAGCAAGCTCCACTGACGCGCGGAGATGGATGCCGAGAAGACAGTCCACATCTTCGACGACTCCTTTATCGATCAGCTTTTTAGCGCCTTCCCCGTTTCTTCAGCAGGTTGAAAAATCACTTTCAGCTTTCCCGGAGGACGATAGCCGACTTCTTTCAGGCATCGCAGCGCTTCCAACACCATCGTCATATGAGCATCATGCCCGCAGGAATGGTTGGCCTTCCAAGTGCCGTCAACATATTGCCATAACGCATCCATATCCGCCCTAAGCGCAATGACCGGACCGTCACCCCCGCTCCATGAGGCGACGACACCGGTATGATCCGCAAAGGTTTGAAAGGAAATATCGATTTCGTTAAGCCTGCGGCAGAGATACTCGGTCGTCTTAATCTCGCCCCAGCTTATTTCCGCCGTTTCGTGCAAATACCGGTAAGTCTCCATGACAGCGGCGCGGTTATCATCGGCCCACTTAATCAGATCCTTAAACTGCATGGCCATAGAGATCAGCTTCCTTTCTCCTTTTCTATAACGTAATAATGCACATTTCCTTCTACACGCAGCAGTCCTACAGCCGTATAACCGCGATCAAACAGTGCTGTAAAGTGTGCTCGCAGTGCAAACCTCCATTCCGCCGCCGTACCGGAATCCGTTCTTTTCATGGAATGAATATCGACCGGAACCGCCAGCAGTACAGCCTCTTCCCCGGCAGCTTCTCTATCATTTTGCACAGGATGCGGACAGTTTTCTGGCCCTGCCCCCTCCAGCAGCTTGGGGTAATTCAACCAGTTCCTGGAAAGTCCCCGTCCTTCCCGGCTCTGCTCCTTCCCTCCGTCACCCTGGACCGAGTTATGATGCGGCGATTCGAGATCCCATTCCAGGATAAGCCGGTCGGAGGGCAGCCCGGAATTGAGGGCCCCGCTCATATTCCCGTAGTAGGAGGGTACATAGCGTTTGGCGTACCCCCCCAGCTTGACCAGGTTGAGATAAGCATTCCTTGCTTCCAACGGGTCAAAGGTCCAGACCATCTTCTTGTACCCATATTGAAGTGCCCAGCTTCTCTGAACCAGCTTAAGCTCGCTCCCTACCCCACGGTTGCGGTAATCGGGGTGAATACCAAGCATATGGGAGCAGAGATAGGTCTTTCCTTCCTGGAAACCCGGGAATCCGTAGCAAAAGCCGATGAGCTGCTCTTCCTCGTAGGCGCCGATCACTATGCTTCCGTTGTGAATCCCTGCTTTCATCAGGGAAACCGGCACAGCACTATCAGCTCCCCATATCGCAGTTTGCAGCCGGGATACGTTCTCCAGCTGATCCAGATTGGTTATTATCTCATACTTAATCATAGTCCACCTCATCCAGCGGGTAGATTGGGCGGGTAATTCTCTGGTAGTTCAGGTGATGCAGCTGGAGAGTGGTCAGGCCTGGCGAGTCTACCGTTATGATTCTCGCAGCCAGCGGTTCGAACGCCGCCCGAAAATGCTGGCTTGATTTCAGGGCTACAAGCCGGTAGCGGGTAATGTCAATTCCATGAAGGACAAAAATTTGCTCGTCCTTCACCTGGCCTTTGACCGAACTGACGATGATGTCCAGTCCCCCTGCCTGCAAACGCACCGATCTTCCATGGTCAAGAACTGCTCCTCTGCCCATTGGGGAGGTGGCTACAAATTTGCCGTCGGTTATACATTTCACGTAAGCTTTAATTGTTACCGGTTCACCGTGCAGTGAATCGGTCTTCCCCCCGAGCTTAACTTCAATCGTCGATCCGACACCGGCAGCAATCGCGGACTCGACCACCTCCGGGTCGCATATGAAAGCGAAGCAAGCTTTATCCAGGTTGGCGTCAAGCATCGCTTGGAGCAAATGTGTAGCGTCTCCTGGCGTACCGCCTCCCGGATTGTCGGACGTTTCATTGATTATGACCGGGAAATTGGACTCCGCCAGAGCTTCCTGAATCCCCTCTTCAGGAGTCAGCAGCGGCTGTTTGAATTGTTCCCTCATGTGCCATATATAACGGGCCGTATCCTCGGCTGCTCTGACCGCGAGGTCCTTATCATCGTCCGTTACCGTAAGGACCGAAACGCCCACATCCGGGGTGTCGGTATACGGGAATCCGTGGAAAAATACGCAATCCAGCATACGGCGCTCACTTTCCCATTTGGCACAGCGTTCATTCACTTCATGAGCAGGTGACAGATTGGTTGTTGAGGGAGGAATCAGTAGGGGCAATTTCTGCAAGTGCATAACGGGGCGGATGCGTCCCTCAGCCATTTGAACGGCCAGGTCCATCGCTTCCCAGCCCTTATCATAGCTGTCCGTGTGCGGATACAAATGATTGCCGAGCAGTGCATCGGCGGCGGCAACCATCGCTTCGGTCACATTGGCATGCAGATCCAGGGTGGCTACTAACGGAACTCCCTGTCCAATCCTGCTGCGCACAGAGCCGAGCAAATGGCCTTCCATATCATCAATGCCTTCTACTACCCCCGCGCCATGAAGAGACAAGCAGACGGCGTCGACAGGTCCTGCCTCCGATAGCGAAAGGAGCAATTGACTCTTCAAGGTTTCGTAGGCCGAGCTTTCGATTATACCCGCCGGGTTAGCTAACGCCGAACATAAAGGAACCAGCTCGATCTGCAGTTCCTCGGCACGGGCAATCATTCCTCCCAAATAATTCGACACCCCTCTATGTCTTTCCACTACCCGGGCACCCTGCTCCCATTCCCAAGTTGTGAACGAAGCCAGGGTCGTTTTCACATTGGAGAAGGTGTTTGTTTCGTGCACCACTCCGCCGATTGCGATTCTCAACCAAGTTCCCTCCCGTAAACTTCAATAAACTTTATGAAGTATATCATTCAATATTTTCGAATCGAGAATTTTTTCCTTCCATCCATTATAGAGGGGGCTGGACCGCCTTTCAATCCTTATTTACTTCCAGCAGTTGCATAATTCGATTTCATCCGATAGTGATCCCTTCAACTACCGGTCAGGGCTCACTAGAATCTGCATGCATAATGTTCCTTTGGTGGAGCTCATTCTGATTGTACCTATGACTGTGGGGGAATTGGGGCTGGGGTTATGGCTGTTATTCAGGGGAGGAAAAGTCCCTATGTAAAGCGTGATACCTGTCTAACGGCGGTCTTTATCAACCCGCTTCTTAATTCTGCTCAAAGACTCAGGGGTCATGCCGAGATAACTGGCCAACTGATGCTGGGGTACGCGTTCGATTAAATGAGGCCTTTTGAGCAATAGTGCCTTATATCGTAATTAAGACATCGCGCCGCGCTCAGCTCCGGTTAACATCCCGATATTCCGGATTTCTCCGTTTCATTATAAACCAGTATCTATAAAAATGCTGGGAATTTAGTCCTCAAACACATTGTATGATTATACACTAATATATATAATTATTCATCATATTGGAAAGAGGTGGGGGAATGAGTTGCAAAATATATGTAGATGGTCAAGACGGCACAACAGGCATAAAAATACATGATCACTTAGCCAAAAATCCAAACGTAGAACTACTTAAAATTGACCCGGAGCGGCGAAAGGATAAAGATGCCCGTAGTTCATTAATTAATGAAGCCGATTTAGTGTTCCTATGTCTCCCTGATTCGGCCTCGAGAGAAGCCGTTTCGATGGTAAAGAAGAACACAGAGACTAGAATCATTGACGCAAGCACTGCGTTTAGGACCGATTTTGAATGGACATACGGATTGCCGGAATTGCACAAGCACCATAGGAATAAAATCCAAAATTCAGCCAAAGTGTCTGTACCGGGGTGTCACGCGACAGGGTTTATTTTACCTATACATCCTCTAGTTGCCGAGGGAATTATACCGAGAAATTATCCGGCAACTTGTTATTCGATTACGGGATACAGCGGCGGAGGCAAACAGATGATCTCTGTTTACCAGAATTCAAGTGAGGAAAAGCTTTTCGCGCCGAGGCCATACGCACTTAGTCTTACTCATAAACATCTTCCAGAAATGCAGCTGCATTCCGGCTTAGCCTCTGCCCCGCTATTCACTCCAATAGTCGGAAATCATTACCAGGGACTTTCGGTCTCTATCCCGCTGTTACCACAACTTTGTCTAAAACAAGTAACCGCTAAAGAAGTTCAACAGCTCCTCGCCTCTTATTATGAGGATGAGCGATTTATCCGGGTAATGCCATACGATTCGGAAGCATGCCTCGAGGACGGTTTCTTTAATGTTATGGAATGCAATCATACTAATTACTTGGATATATTCGTGTTTGGCGGTAAAGACGGAATAATGCTGATATCCCGATTCGATAATCTTGGAAAAGGAGCTTCAGGAGCTGCCATTCAAAATATGAACATTATGCTTGGTTTCGATGAAGGCCTGGGATTAGAGTAAAAGATTGTTTTAATGGTTTTATCAATGTTGGCCTAATGAGGAAGGCCCGGGGGACCGGAAGCTATCCAAACAACTCATTCCGTCCCCCACGCTGCACCTCTGCTTCGTTTCCATTCTTACGGCTCTATGGATTGGGCAATCTTCATTGCTTCATCAGCTGAAAGCGGGCCGGTAATGGAATACTGGATGCCTTCCTCTACCCAGAACAATTCGGTGAGCCCGGGTTGTTCAAACACGAAGCCTTCTACACCATTGACTTGCGTTGGCGTAAACAGTTCCGCCGGGAATGCAGCCGGATTGCGGCTCACTGCGAACGTAAGCGTCTTATCCCCGGAAATATAAGTGAAGTTCACATCCCTCACCGGTTCACCTTTCATGCCTACCGCGACTATCTCAGCAAGCTCAAATCCCTCCGGAACAAATGAAGGTACTAGCAGACCGGGGCCGAAGGCCTCTTTCGCTTCTTCAGCCGAGCTCAGAGTGGTGGTAATCAATTGCGACAGCTCCGAGCCGCCAGCACCGCCGTGTGACGGCGGCAAGCTTCCCCCTGGATTTTCCACAGGGCTGGGTACATTTGGCTGTTGGAGATTAGGCAGCCCTACAAGCATAATGACCGCCGCTGCCAACGCGCCCATCCCCATAATCCAAGCTTTCGAGAAGAAGAACCGTCTGCCCGCCTTCTCCGCTATCGCTTGCTGACGAATGTTGTTCTTCGCATGATCACTCAATTCTATTTGGGAAAATATCATGTCATCCGACTCCTTTCGAAGATGTTGACGCAACTTGCTATCTATGTCCGACATCGGTCTCTGCCTCCTCATTCATCTCCCGAGCCAATAGCTCACGTGCCCGGTGCAGTCGGTTTCGCACAGTACCTTCGGGGGACGATACCGCTTTCGCGATTTCCCGTGTGCTGAGATCCAGATAATAATAGAGATACAAAACTTCCTGGTAGGGTAAGGACAGGCGGAGCAAATACTGCAGCACTTCACTTTTCCTCAGTCTTTCAAGCGCCTCATCCTCCACGTTGATAGTTCGGTCAGATTCCATCCGGGCGGGGTCCGTGGGCTGTTCCGTGAACATCCTCACGCCCATCTTGTCTCTGCATATGTTGACGGTGATCGCTGTCAGCCAGGTCTTTACCGTGCTGTCTCCCCGAAACGCCACCCAATTTCGATAAGCGCGAAGAAATACTTCCTGGCTAATATCCTCTGCCAGATGCCGATCGCCCGTATAGAAATATGCCGTACGCATGACGATAGCACCGAAACTTTCCATTAATTGCTCAAGCGCTTGAGCAGGATCTTGCGAAAAACTATCCTTAGTTTTTAAGCCGGCCGGCATCACGGAATAACCACCTCCACCTTATTAGACGGCCTGAGTATGTATTCTGCTGCAGGGTGCTAAGAAATCACATAAAAAATAGCCGCACTCCCGCTTCCATACCGGAATATCGCTGCAGCTATTCATACCGAAAAACCCGGCGTATCGCCGGGTCCGGGGAGTGCTTTATTTATTTTGCCCTATCGCCAAGCATCCATAAGGGAGAGCGGGCATCCGTACAGCAGGGATGATGAATCTAAATGTTAAGTTGACTAGTAAATTGAACTAGCGCGTTTGCTTACGCTGTTCAAGCAGCAGCTGTTTAATTTCTTGAATGTCTTTCTTTAACTCCATGTTTTCTTGCATTATCCGATCTAGACGCTCATCCCGGGCCGCGTCATCATCCTGCCCTAAATAGCTCAGAATGACGGCGACCACAAGGTTCAAGATGACGAGTGCCCCAACGATAATAAACGTTACAAAATAAGTCCAGGCCCAAGGCACTTCAGCGATGATCGGCCTGGCAACCTGACTGGCCCACGACTCGAAGGTCACCACCTGCATCAAGGTAAACAAAGAATTATGGAAGGTGCCGAAAAACTCGTCCGGAAGCACATCCTTGAAGAAGGTAGTGCCAATAATCGCATAAATCGAAAAGATGAGCAGCGTCAACCCAAGCACGCCCGTTAGAGCAGGCAATGACTTGATTAACGAGTCTATTATTTTGCGCAGAGACGGAATCGCCGGAATCATTCTGAAGAGCCGCAAAACCCGGACCAAGCGCAGCGCACTTACAAAAGGTGTGGCCAAGAACACCAGGCTACCGGCAACTATTAAGAAATCAAACCAATTCCATCCGCTCGAGAAATATCGTTTAAACCCGAAGCCGATGATTTTCATCAGTATTTCCAATATAAAAATCCCAAGAATCACTTTATCCAGAGCTAATAGGAGCAGACTGCCCGTGATGTACGTTTCGGCGACTATTACCGCGCCGTTCAAAAAGATAATGCCGATAATTATAGGTTGAAAATAGGGGTGTTCCACCAATTGCCTGAATGCTGCTCTCATCCTGTACTCCACTTTTCCTTTCATCCGTTTTTTGTTCCCTATATAAGACTATGTTAGCGGTAAAAATCCTATTTTACAAACAAAACTTATGCTTGAACTTGGTGTTAGCCCATAGTCCTAGATAGATGACTTAGGAAAGAGCGGGACAAATGGATAAAACAGAGCTGGCATTCGGAAACCCGCCCCATTCGGTTTAATCTTGATTCATGAACATAATTGTGGAAATACCTTTTTGCCGGTGCGGTTCAGGTTTTTCTAACATGCCGATGTCGATCAAATGTTTAAGTACGCAGGTGCGCATTGCTCCCGACGCCATACTGTTCTGCGACCAATAACCTACATATTTATGCGCATGCTCCGGTTGGCCTTCAAGATGCAATCGATAGACGGCCTGATCCAATTTCGAGGCGGCTTCTTTGATCTGCTCAGACGGCCGGGGAATTGCCGCATGCAAGCGTTCTCCCACTTGCTTGTTCTTGCAGTAAACAATATTAACTTCAAGGCCGGATTCCGTGCTTAGTAAATATTGCTTGTCGAAAAGACGTCGATAGGCGTCGATGTTCGTATAGTTTTGCGGCAAATCTCCATTAACTACGTGCATTAGGTTAATAAAATCTGAAATCTGATTGTCTCTCCAGCCACCCTGCCTGCCGCACCACCACGTGTCAACCTGCCATGCTTTCAGCGCGAGCTCATCGGAATTCCGATTCATATCACCACAGAAATAATATAAACTGCGCTCAACACCGGCAAACTCTCTGTCGATCGATGCATATGCGGCATAATGGCCGCCATCTTTGCGGTTGACTGAAACTTCCTGGTGGCTCACCCTTTCCAGTTCTTTGAAGGACAACTGTTTACCGGCATACGGAATAAGACTCCACCACAGCAGATTGATATCTTCACCCGGGATATATACACCGGTTTCCTTGAATCTTTCAGCCATCGAGAAAAACGCTTTATAGTAATGCTCGACGGCAAACTCAGCATACTCCGCGAACAGACGATGCAGGGCCTCGCTTTTCATTTGAGATGGATCTTCAATGTACATATTCGTGCGATATTTACCACCGGATAGTCGATCCAAGAAACCGTATTCTTCAAGCGCTTCGACTTCATCCTCCACAAAGACAGGTGAAATACCGAGCTCTTCGGCGATTTCTTTGACCGTAAGCGGCTTATGATAAGCGGAGAAAGCGATGTTTTGTCTTATCGATGTCGCCAAAAAGTCAGAGGTGTCACCCTTGCTGCCCGGGGACCCGCTGTGCCCCAAATTAGACATGCGGATCGGATTGATACCAAGATTGCCCATTGACCGAATTGTGTTCATCTTGTGTTTCAGCTCCTTTTTCGCTTCGAATAAGTGCCATTTGACCGTACCATTGGAAAGCCCCATCTGAGCCGCTATTTCGTTAATTTTCATCCCGCCGTAATAGTACTTGACTATTATATCCCGCTGCTGGCGAGATAGAAAAGCGATTTCCCGCCGCAGCGCACCAGCTGTTTCTTGATAAATAATCTCGTCAAAACCTTTGTCTCGGAACATCAACTCGTTCTCCTCAACCCGCAATTGGTTGGACACTTTCACTTTCTCGCCGATGTATTTTGCCCAGACATAATGTGCAACCTTAAAGACATAACGGTTCAGATCCAGGAACTCCTTCTTTTTGAGAAGCGCCTGGTAGACCTCTAGCGTAATTCTTCCAGCCAGTTCCTCAGCTTCGGCGATCTTCCCCGTTTTGTTCAATGCAAAACCATATAGCGGCTTGATGTAATCCTTAATGACACGGTCAGCTTGTTGTTTGTCCATGTTCTCAAAGCTCCTTCTTGTCGACGGCACTCAATTAAATACTGTACTGAAAACAAAA
>NZ_HE610963.1:33775-35379 GCF_000285515.1 Paenibacillus senegalensis JC66 | reverse complement strand
TTGGGTGGCTCAGGAAATCTTTTTTGAAAGACAGGTCAAAGCGTTGGAATCACATCCATAGCCAAAGCGGCCGCAAGAAAGAGCAGCATGGCTACGCCTTTGGCCATGCCTCTTCCGCGTTTTCCAGGGCCGGCACTCCTCCAGGCATAACGAAAATACAACAAACCTCCTGTGGCAAGAATGGCGATTTCAAGCGCCAAACTGGCTGCAGGCATCGTCCACAACCCCAGCCCTATTAGCGGGAGATTGCCCAGGTTGCCCGGTAAGAGGGCCAGATCCGGGCGGTGAACAATCAAGTCCAATAACCAGTGGCTGAAAGTGACCAGGCCAAGGATCACTCCCGCCCGCATTCCCCATCGGGCCGCAGCCAGCCACGCAGCCAACCCTGCAATCACTAAAGCACTAACGAGAGAATGCGAATAGAAGGCAGTTATAAATGCCCCTCCATAGCCTTCCCCCTCCAGAGTCTCAAGACCAAGCATCGATAAAGGCAAAAAAATCAAATCATACAGTTGAGTGCCAACGAACAGCGCCCACAGCGGAACTTCAGGTGCTTTAGCTTTCACGGCAGCGGCCACGCCAAAATGCCCAGCAAACATATTATCGCTCCTTTACAGAAATGGGCCGGATTCCAGTAATGCAGGAATTGACAGCAAGCGCTGAAAGAAGGTGTGACGGTAGAATGCAAACATAAATCTGCTATTCAAAATTTGCAGCATTCCGGATAAAATCACATCCTGTCGGCCGAATAGGCCATTTTCGCTGAATCTTCAGCGACATCCAATTCGCTACTTGACGTCACACCCGGAAAACTAACCTGTTATTATATAAGACTAATCTTATTAGTTTTCTTCAGTAAAATCAACCCGCTGCTCCCGGTCATTTATAGTATTGGTGTTCGGCCAGATTGCTGTCCTATTCCTCACCCGCGATATCGTTCATTTCAATCCAAAAGTCCTCTACTTTATTGCTGCTTTAAACACACTTCAGTCTCAAATTAGACTAAATCCAACTCCTCCACTTTACCGTATCTTTTTATCCATATCGCGGAATTCACCTTTCTACAAGGCTCTCATACCTTACCAGAATTACAAATCGGCATATACTAGATCAGTTCTATTAATAAGGAGGTTCGTGCCTTGTCCAATCCGAATATTCCTAACATATCTCCGAACATAACGCTGACACGGGATGATGTGGTGAACCTGTTGATGTCCTCTATCGCGATGGAAGAGTTGGGGCTTGCCCACATCATCAATGCGGAAGGAGAGAAAATTCAATTTGCTTTAGGTACGCTTCAGGGGGCAAGTGGTCCGCCGGCAACACTGCAGCAAGTGCTGGAAGTGAATCAAAGTACCCAAGCTATGCTGGATACGATCTTCCGCCAGGAGATGATGCTCGACTCCAAGCTCAAGACGGCGACCAATATCCCTACCCTGCGCGGCCCGACAGGACCAGTCGGCCCGACCGGGGCGCCGGGCGGCGTCATCAGCATTAACGGCCAGACCGGCGTGGTGACGCTGGATGCGTCAAATGGCGTTATGCCGTTTATGCGAGAGCAGTCCACGAGTAGCCTGGACGATTACAAAGACCCGGGCATATAC
>NZ_HE610963.1:21497-32661 GCF_000285515.1 Paenibacillus senegalensis JC66 | reverse complement strand
GGGGAGCCACGGGGGCTACTGGAGCCACAGGTGCTACGGGGCCACAGGAGCCACGGGCGCTACGGGAGCCACGGGCGCCACAGGCGCGACGGGAGCCACGGGGGCTACTGGAGCCACAGGTGCTACGGGGGCCACAGGAGCCACGGGCGCTACGGGAGCCACGGGCGCCACGGGCGCTACGGGAGCCACGGGCGCTACGGGCGCTACGGGCGCTACAGGAGCTACGGGCGCCACGGGCGCTACGGGGGCTACAGGAGCCACGGGTGCTACAGGGGCCACGGGAGCGACAGGTGCGACCGGAGCCACGGGTGCTACAGGGGCCACGGGAGCGACAGGTGCGACAGGGGCTACAGGGGCTACTGGAGCCACGGGCGAAACGGGAGCGACAGGTGCGACCGGAGCCACGGGAGCCACAGGAGCGACAGGCGCCACTGGTGCAACAGGCGCTACTGGAGCCACAGGCGCTACTGGGCCAAGCGTTATAGGCAATAACGCACTACTTTTACCCGTCAATGCTACTTCATTAACCTCTGGTACCCCTCTTAATATTCCATTTCTCTCAGTAGAAATTAATAATGCTGATCCTGGAACGATCAGTCTTGGGGGTTCCAGTAATACGGTTATCACGCTGCAACCCGGCTTATACCATGTTTCATATACAATCCGACTTTATTTAAGCGATGTAACAGCTGCAATCGATGCCAGTATAATCCCGACTTTAAACAACAATACGACGGTAATAACTTCTTATATTTATAAACCTACAACCAGTAGCGCTATTGGTGGCGTAACCTTAACATCCAGTGGAATAATCAAGGTAACGTCTGCAAATTCACAGCTTGTTTTTCCAATAAACGCAACCTTTTCAAGTATGACAGTTCAACTTACTTCTCAAAATAGTGGCTGGAGTAATGTGAGTATTATCAAAATAAAGTAATTTGTTATAAGGGATTTTAATAATAGTCAGGTACACGCTCCCATGTATCAGAATTCATTTGCTGCCAATCTTATTTATGCTCCATCAGTCTCAACGAACCAGGTTTATGTCATTGATCATATGACGAATAGTATTGTCGGAACGATTCCATTTCCGGGTCCGATTTGGAGCGGAGTGGATCCATTCGGTCAAGGGCTATAACTTAATGGATAGCTTTACCGAATAGCAGCATCGGGGGGCGCCTAGCCCCCGCCCCCTCACACCACTGTATATGCGGACTCACACACGGCGGGTCCTTAAAGTTTTAGCAAGATTACCATACTTCTATACACTGAACAGCCTCTCGCTATACCATTAGGTAACGTTGAGGGGCGTAGTATTGTAACGATACTTTTCCCTCGCACCCCGCGGTGAGAGTTTTCCATTACGAGAAAAACCCTCTCGGTCAGCGTTCATAGTTCATAGATTCGTGAACGTGCACGTACTCTTTTTTTCTACTGCCTCCATACCGAGCGATTACATCTTTTTTGAAGGAACGTACGGTAACCAGCGGCATACATTATAATAGTTCCTACTGAAATCACCGAAAAAGGAGTTGGTGATCGTGAGTACGATCAGCTTATGTATGATCGTCAAAAATGAAGAACATACCCTGGATAAGTGTCTGTCTTCCTTAAATGGCATTCCAGATGAAATTATCATTGTCGATACAGGCTCTACGGACCGGACGAAAGAAATTGCAGCGAAATGGACAAAGCATGTGTACGATTTTGAATGGATTGACGACTTCGCCGCTGCCAGAAACGCTTCCTTTCAATATGCAGCCAAACAATATATTATGTGGCTGGATGCAGACGACATCCTCAAGCCTGAAGAGCGGGATAAGCTGGAGAAATTAAAAGCCTCGCTGGGAGAAGAGATCGGGGCCGTCTCGATGAAGTACGAGATCCCGCAAGACGACAGCGGAATAATTATGTCCCATACGACACGGCTGCGGCTGGTCAAGCGGGACCTAGGTTTTCAATGGCATGGAATTGTGCACGAAGATTTGGCTGTAGACGTCCCGTACCGATATTTGAATTCCGATATTATAGTCACGCATACCAAGACGAGGAACGTTCAGGGCCCAGCCTCCCGAAGAAACCTTGACATCTACGAACGGCATCTGGCTAGAGGCCGTGAATTAAGCATATCCGATATGTTTCATTACGCCCGGGAGTGCAACGTCCACAAACAATATGACAAAGCGATCCATTATTACGAACGATGCATGGATAGCCCCGAAGTATCACTGGAAAACAAGGTATTCATCCTGCACAAATTAGCAACCTGTTACGTACTTGCAAACCAACCGGAAAAGGAACTGGAGCTTACTCTGCGGGCACTTACAATGGACATTCCTTACCCCGCCTTCAGCTGCCGCATGGGAGAGCATTTCCTGAAAAAAGGGCATGTTGAAGCTGCGATATTTTGGTACCGGACAGCTTACTTGCAACCCTTGGCAGAGCGATACGCTTGGTCAGTCGTTGATAACGCCTACCATACTTGGCTTCCGCATCAGCAGCTTGCTCTTTGTTATGACGTGCTTGGTGATAGTGAACAGGCGCGGTTTCACCGGAAGCAGGCGGAAGCCTATCGCAGTGCCAGGCAGTGAAGGCTGAGCTGAATCCAGCCTATTCAAACTTATCTACTCCATTAGCCTCTCTTGCGATCACTCCGCAGCTCTCTTCAAATCTAATCCTCCACAAACGACATCAGCTAATGATAATCATCATTCCTCTCGGTTCATATCCTGGGCTTACTTTTTTATAGTCTTAAAAAGCTGGCTCCCTTTGGCGGGGGCCGGTTTTACCATATCCCTCCCCACATTTTCTATCCTTGCTGTTTTCGGTGTAAAAACTTTTAAAAAGTTAGCCGTATCTTTCCACCTAATTCGCGTAATTTCCCTACCTGTTAGGCTCCCACACCTTACAAAAATTACAAATCAGCATATACTAGATCAGTTCTATTAATAAGGAGGTTCGTGCTTTGTCCCTGGGCGTTTATCGGTTTATTGTACGGTTCCGCCTTCATCCAGAGATAGTGTAGCTGCTTGCTTGGCCCTTTCCTCCCTATGCTTCCTTTTAACAATTAAATAAGCAGCATAGATTACAAGAAATAACCCATAAACAGCCGATGCGACAAAGTAGATAGCCTGATAAGACGCGATTGTAGCGATGAATCCAAGGATTAAGGAGCCTCCCCCAATACCTAAATCAAAAAAGTTGAAGAACGAAGCCATCGCATCCTCATGTTCATGCTCTTCTACCAAGTTCATGCTCCATGTTTGAATCGCGGGGAAGATAGCACCAAATCCAAATCCATAAAAAATAGCGGCTATCAGAAACGTGCTATCGCTAATTGCTCCATATAGCATAACTAATCCAATAACCGATAGAATGGCGCCTGGCACAAGAATAATAGATGGCCCATATTTATCAAACAACTTCCCCGATATTAATCGTACGGCAAAGCTTGCTGCTGCGATCAATAAGAAAAACAATCCTACTTGGGTGAACTCCTTTTCTACTGCGTATAGAGAAAAGAAGGACATAATTCCTCCCGCAGCGCTTCCAATTAAGAAAATAAGAATGGCAGGAAAAAGGACTCTCTTCTCCAATATTTTAACTTTATGAGTATCCAGTTTATCCAGCTCTTTTCCTTTAGGCGCCCTCTTTATAAAAATCCCCATTATAACAGCTAACAAAAGAACGGCCATTCCTCCCAAAAATAATCTTAGGAAGTCAAACAATTCCAGAGTCATAATTCCAATCATGGGGCCTACAGATATGGCTACTGTTTCTCCAACACCAAAATAACCAATCCCCTCGCCTCGACGATCTTTAGGAATAATTTCGGCTGCAAGCGTCGCAAAGTAGGTGGTGGCTAATCCAAAACCGGCTCCATGAATCAAACGAATGATCAATAATGTTGTTATATGATTGGCCAGATAATAAGCCCCCGTTGATAAAGCCATGATTGCGATTCCCAAAATTAACAGCATTTTTTTATCAAATTTTGCTGCAAGAATACCGGCAAATGGACGAATTAATATAGCTGATAGCATGAATACCCCTGTCACTAAGCCCACCTGGCTGGCTCCTCCTCCTATAGCCGTGACAAATAAAGGAAGAGTGGGCAACAACATTTCAAAAATCATAAAAACTAAGGCATTGGAAATCAGCACAAAAATGAAAGATAAAGACCAGATCTTATTATTTACGTGAGTCATGGTTTTGATTGCTCCTTTTCCTTACTAAATCGGAAACTCAACGTATGAAGAATTCCCTTGCAAACTCCACACAAATAATAAACCCTCCTGTTAGGGGAGGGTCAATAGCTTACTGGAATTTGTATTTCTGAGAGGTAATCTTCTTTATCTTTAGAAATGTAATGGTCAATGATGGTTCTTTCAATTGAATCCCCTATAATTTGCAAACCGTTTTCTTGGATGTAATCCAGCAAGATTTTGTAATATGGAGATGAATCATTATGATTCCCCCTATAATAAATAGTGGCATACTTCCCCTCCTGGAGCGTTGCCATTAAAGGGCTTTGTATATCTTCATCCTCGATTATGATAAAAATAGAGTTGTATTCGTCGAATTTTTGATTTTTTACATTGTCCATCTCCACAGTAAGCCCGACACCACCGATAAATATGGAGGCATTCATATTCGCCAAGTTCTCTAACTGCCTCAAAGAAACCTCCAATTCTGGCTCTGTGCTGATTTTTCCGATTAACCTTACTATTTTCCTCTCTTTTATTTCTTTAATTAACGTTTTTCCTAATTCCGTTACTTCTCGAGCTGATTTAATATCCTCGATTCTATTTTGAAACCTACGGTTAACTCGCTCTAATTCCTTTATCTTGTTTTCTGTTAGTTTTTTTTGTTTCTCCAGCAGCACCAGAAAACCATCAATATCCTATGATCCAGGTGTCGCTTGATTTCCTTTAAAGTAAAGCCTATCTCCTTCAAATACTGAATAGTGTTTAATTGTTCAAACTGCTCGGTCGAATAGTATCGGTATCCGTTATTCGGGTCAGTATCTATTGGCTTTAGCAGCCCAATTTCATCATAATATCTTAGTGTTTTTATCGTGGTATTATGGAGTTTAGCCATTTCGCCTATTGAAAATCTATTCTTCATTCTGATCATCCTTATTCTTGAAGATGGCTGTTATCCCAAAAAATTCCGTCTAAATCGAAATGAGGGATGTTGAGTTTACCTATATATTTCATTAATTCAGCAATTCCCTGAAATTGCATTTTTAATTTATTGTTTAACTTCTGAAGAGCAAATTGGAACGATCGATCTATTTTTGAAAACCGGTGCATATCCAATTCATTCAGAAGGTCCTTCAAATTATCGATATAATAGACGGATTTTCTTAAGCTGCTTATCACTAAAATTTTTCGAAATTCTGCCACGGTGTACATTCGATAACCGTTTTCATTGTCTCGTTCCGAGTTAATCAACCCCTCCTTCTCCCAATATCGGATGGCCGAGGTATTTACTCCCGCCAATTCCGCCACTTTTCCGATAGTCATCGAATTGGTCAGCTTAACATTTCTGTATTGAGTGAAATCAGCATCTCGAATCATGCCCAGAATTTCTACAACCCGTTGCTTTTCTTCTTGAATGAGGTAAAGCTGATCATTGACCAGCCAGAGGGCCTCTGTATAATCGGTGTTTTTAATTTTCCTCATAACCTTATATACGACAGGAATTTCATATCCCATTAAAAGCGTTCTAATCGTGATGAAAGCCTGAAGATGTGCGGGTGTATAAAATCTATGATTTCCCTCCGTTCTCGGAACATCCGGAAGCAATCCCTGCTCTTCATATCTTCTTAATGTGGTAGTACTTACATTCAACCTGTTAGCAACCTGTGCGGGTGTATAGGCAGCTTGCATGTTTGCACACTCCCGAAATTTAAAGTAAAACCTTTAAGTGCTGTGTTAACATAACCTCTATCAACCTATAGTACCACCAAGGGTTAACGAAGTAAAAACCGAAAGATTGCGTGAATGTTGTATGCTTCCAATATAGACTATTTTAGGAGTGATCTTCATGTCTAAGAAAAAATATATAGTACTCGTGGATGGTTCAAAATTGGAAGTCGGCCTAACTGGGAATTCTTCTAATAAAGTCGTAATGCTGCCCAACGCCAAAAAATCGGTCCATGGTCCGGCAGCCGATAACTTAAAAAAGTGGGGGATTGACCCTGAGCTAGGAAAAAAACTGGTTGAGGGACTTTCCGATACGTTTCAGGTTTTGCATTTTGACTATGAAGGTCACCTTTTTGAGCACCCCCAGCCAGAACTTCTTACACCCCATAATATTATTAGGGATTTTTTGCGGATAGCCGATGAAATGCAGGTTGAGACGTTTAGTTATTATGGCTACTCATGGCTAGCTCTAATCGGTTTACAATTAGCAATCAGAACGAACCGATTGGAAAGCCTGATCGCAGGGGGATTCCCTCCATACGAAGGACCGTATAAAGAGATGATGACCGTAACCACAAAGACGTATGAACAGGCATTAAACCAGCAAAACACCTCTGATTATCGAAGTGATGAGAGCATCAGCTCCGACTCCTTTGATTGGGAAAACGTGCAAGTTAACATGAACCCTTCTCAAACCAAACAATATTTCACCATGTATAAACATTTATCGGACTTTGACGATACACGAATTCAGGATACATTGTGCTTGCCAAAGCTAACATTTGCCGGGGAGCATGACACGATTGTTTATGGCGAAAACTTCGGAAATGCAACGGTGGATATCGTTGGAATTTTGAACAAGAACGAGAAGGTATTACGACAGTTTGGCTGGGATGTCGTCATCTTGAAGGGAGAAAGCATGGACCATACAAAAGCAATGCAGCCCGAATCGGTTCTACCCTTGATAAAATCTTGGTTAATTAACCGTATACTCTGTTAGTGTACCCAAAAAAGTAAAGAGCTGAGCGATATTTTGCCAGCTTCGCTCTTTTCCCTGTAACAATTATACAACTCTTTGTCTAACTTGCTTCGTTCAGCCCGGCGTGTTAATTTTTTTACCTCTCTAAGAGGAAAAAGGAAGTGCTTTTACCAGTTAATTACTGCTGTATCTCCTCCCATTTCTCCTTCAAGGCCTTCAAGTCTTCAACGAAGAACCTAAGTAAATTGGGCCGCCTTCTTACTGCAAGCGGGTGATAGGTGAAGCTGATGGGCGTACCTTGAAACTCATACCAGCCACCTCGTAATTCTTTGACACTTGCATTCTCCTTATCAGGAAATAATGCTTCCGCTACGACATTACCAAATCCAAATAACACAGACGGCTGCTTCTGAACGATCTGCAGCTGTAGATGAGGGAGACAAGCAGCCCTAGCCTCAGGCTTTTTATAGGCACGCAACGGGCGGCATTTAAGTAAATAGGTGACATAAACATCGTTTATGTCTATACCCGCCTCCTTCAATCCGAGCTGGAGAGTTTCCCGGGTACCACACAAAAACGAATTTCCCTGCTTATCCTCTCGGGCTCCGGGATTATCCAGAATCAACATTAACTTGGCTTTCGGGTTTCCCTCGCCCCAAATAACACGGGACCTCTGCTTGGATAGTTCGCAAAGCTCACAATGCTGTATATTATCGGGTGCTTGTTCTTCGGGCAAAATAACAAAGGGATGATCCATTTCTGTGCCTGCAGCTCCTTCCTTTCGTACGTTATAAGTTCATTATGCCCGCCCCAAACCAAAACTTGAGCCGTATAAGGTTAATCTCTCCTGCATGCCTTCCACAACTTCTTCCGGCATCTCCCTGACCTTGATATCTCCCCCAAGGAAAAGCAGCCAATTAATTGTTTCCGATAATTCTTCTGAGTTTTGAACATCGATAAACGTCTCTAACCTGGCTGAGGTTTGATAAGGATTCGTATAGAATAATGAAATGTTTAAAGGATGATATTTTTTATACTGGCCAATCGCTTTTGGACCAAGCTCCAGGACAAGATTGACAGCTTCCTCCTGTTTGTTTACCTGCTCTAAAATCTTTTTCTTGCTTACTCTTTTTTTGACAGGGAAAGGTTCTACACCGGTGAGATGATCGACAGGAAAAATCCGCCGCTTTTCTTCCTCCAAGTCGAAGCCTTCCATTAGCCACACGCTTTTTTCCCGGTATAAGTGCAAGAGATAAATGGGATAAGCTCTCATTTCCTGCTCTTCTTGGATGGAAACCAATAAATAGCGGTCTAGCAGAAGGAGTTGAATGAGTGTTTCCAGCATCGGATGGGGCAGGTCTGACAGATCAAGCAGGTCGGGATTATGGGGATTGGTCCCTTCAAATAGCAGGATTTGATTCAAAAGCACAAGGTCATCCTGCTGGTTAGCTGAGATCAGACCCAGTAATTTCTCAGCTAGAGAATGGCGGCTTTTTAAATAGGGGAGTTGTTGGTTTCTTGTGGCCATAAAGGCAATAAACAGCGCTTTGATCTCATTATCTGTAAAACGGACCGTGGGCAGAACCGAATTGTTCATGACAAAATAGCCCCCATCCCTTCCAACTTCAGCGACAAGCGGCATACCCATAGCTTCAATTTCTCTGATGTCCCGAATAGCTGTCGATCGTGAAATATTAAATTCCCGCATGATTTCAGAAATGGTAAAATGGGCACGATTGTTAATATACCTCATCATCGTATTAATCCGTTCGACTTTTTTCATCTGGTCTCCTAAACAGTATCACTTTTTGACATGATTTAAGGTTATTATAGACCCATCAGATGAAATGACCAAGCATTTGATAAAATTGACAAGAGAGAAGGTATGGATATGGCAAATTATACGCTTGAGGAAAAAGACAGTTTTATCGTGTTGGGTATTGGGACCGAGCTTAAAAGCGACTACACAGACTATGCCGGAATCAACAAGGAAAAGGCCGACTTCTGGCAGACGATTGAGCAGGATGGAAGGCTTGCCGCTTTAAAAGCCGTCGCCGCTAATGACTACCTGTTCGCCGTGAATGAGGCCGTGAATAACAAAATGATGTATTATGCTGGCGTCCTGACAGAGGCATCGTTACCCGAAGCAACCCGAATGATTCAATTTCCTAAAGGGGAATACTTGGTTGTCAAAGGGGAAGCAAAGACGGCTGAAGAGTTGAGCCATTCACTTACCGGCATTGCTTTTGGACAAGCCTTGCCGGAAGCAAAGGATATTGCCTACGTTGGCGGGCCAAATACAACGGTGGAGATGGGACAGCGAGACGGGCTCGTATATGGCGAAATGTGGATTCCTGTTGTCAGGAAATAGCAGGATAAGTGAATACCTGCAATGCGAGTATGGCTCGGCAAGCAGGTTCCAAGAAGTAGCCACTCGTACAACGGTTAGGAGGAATGAACACCATGTCCTATAGGGTTGATTTTAAAAATGTGTCTACGGTTGGCTTAGAGTCTTCCCCCGCAGCCGAAGCGCTTGCGGGTCTGCGAGCGAATGAAGCCCGGTACTTTATGAATAAATATAAGCATCCATTTACAGTTGAACCTGCTAGCGAAAGCCAGGAAACCGTTGATTATGTGCACCGGATTTTGAAAGAAGAACGTGATCTTGAGTTTGCGGCCAAGCCTTTGGAGACGTCGCGTTTTCAAGTGGAAAATATCCAGTGGGCCTTCGTCTTTTATGAGGATGGTCTTGGGGTCAATGTCATGTATACGGTCGACGATCCTAAGAAGCGGGCTGTGGGCTTCAAGCTTTCCGAGGGGATGGAAGTTCCTAAGGAGCTGGAAGGGAAATTTAAATTTGCCAGGCAGAAGTCTAAATTAGCCGGAACGATCCGGGGCTCGTTTTTTGTTATCAAAGGAGAATATTGAAGCAGTGCGAGAAGTCGAAAATCTCAAGATCCAGCGATAACCGACTTATCCATTGATTAACTATTACTTGGCGATGACTTTGCAACGGCTAATCCTGTATTGCCCGATGTCGACGATTGTCAGGCCTCCTGTTTCGAGACTTACGTTCAAACAATAATAGATCGGTTTTAGGGTGTTCCCTGGATGTACCCCCAAAACCGATCTATTTTTTTCAGCATCATAGTTAAGCAAGGTCAACTTGCAAATTTAACAGAGAGCGGCATTAACCAGCCTCCGGTCTCTTTCTGCATCGCGCGAAGCTCCCAGTGCGTGGTGTTCTGCGTCACATGACGGTGATGCAACCACATATTGCGCGTTTTTTCAGAACAACAGATTCGACAGTTGGAACCAGCTTCTATTCCGGTCATCCCCCTTTTTTTGGAACTATTTCTACACATGCCGTAATAAAATGAATAACACCATGTATCACAAATTCATCGGTAAGGGAGGAACATACAACGAACGGCCACAGCTTAAGAGCAATTAGCGATAGGCGATAGGCAACCGAAAATAGTACGGAATCGTTAAAATTTTCGGAGGTGTGCAGGGTGACTTTCAATTACATTGACTAGTGGAATATAAATTATGCGTATGGGGGTACATCGGGAAGCGGTTCTTACGGGGAACTCGCGGAATTCAAAGCGGAGGTTGTTAATGAACTTGTGGAGCGCAACAGCGTTCGGACCGTCATCGAGTTCGGCTGCGGGGACGGCCATCAGCTAAGCTTGATGAAGTATCCGGATTATCTAGGTCTGGATGTCGCCGCATCGGCCGTCCAACTGTGCACTGAAAAATTCAAGGACGACCCTACCAAACGGTTCATGCTGTACCATCCCGGCTCCTTTGCCGTCCGGGAATTGCCTCAAGCTGATATGGTAGTGTGTCTGGACGTTCTGTATCATATCACGGATGACGAGGACTTTGCAGCGACATTGCAGCACATTTTAGAAGCCTCCTCCAATCTGGTCGTGCTTTACACCAAACTGACCACCGGCAAGGAGGCTCCGGTTGTTGATACCATCAAGGATCGGGATATTTTTGGCCATCTCAAGGAATTTCCGGATTTCTCTATCGAGTCCATTGTGCCGCAGCGGTACAAAGACAAATCTTCCGCGGATTTTATCATTTTACGGAAGAGATCTGAAAGCCTGCGAAAATAAGAGGTTAGTGCAGCCTATTGGAATCGTTTAACCGACTTATCCCCAAAGCGACTTTCTCACCATTACAAAAAAACAAGGGGCTGTCCAATAAGTCCCCAAAACAAAAAAATGGACGGAAAACCGCAATG
>NZ_HE610963.1:0-21082 GCF_000285515.1 Paenibacillus senegalensis JC66 | reverse complement strand
TTTAGCCCCCGTAAAGAGAACCGTCGGAACGACCGGTTGCCCTTGAGGTGACCGAACACGCTCTCTACCTCCTCTTTACGCCGAGCATAGATCGCAGACTTCTCTTCATCCTCAAGGGCTCTTTTGGCCTTTGCTTTTAGCTCTTCCCATATGGTGGTTCCAGTGTACCTGGCGATTCCCTTTGGCTTTCGTGCACAAAGGCTTGAGCGGGCAATCACTGCAATCCTCACATTCATAGATTTTGAAGCTTTGCTCTAAACCAGAAGCCGTTTTTTTCGTCTGGTATTTCTTAAAGCGAACGTATCGGCCATTGGGGCAAACATCCTGCTCTTCATATGTCCAGTTGGAAGCGTGCCGGATGTCCTTCTGGTAACGTCGGGTTTTCTCCTTCAAATAGTTGCCGTAGGGAATAAGAAAATCAAATCGCGGCTGTACGAACATGCTTACCGGCAGCCTTCGGAAAATAACTTCTAAGGCGGCACCCAGGGTCTACGGGATCGACTGGTGGATCCACTGGCGAGTAATGCTTTTCTGTGTAACTTCAAGTTTTGTTGGTCCTCTCATGATACCGGATAGGCGTATATCACATATCGATCGGGGGCGGATCCTACATAGTAAAATGGGTAGCAAGTAGTAACAACGAGAACTTCCTCGCCCATCGAACGTATGACGGAAGTATCGTGTTCATCGACTATTTCCGTACTCGCAATTTCATATTCGAACGTACCGTACGGCATTTTTACGATGAAACGATCCCCTATGTCGAGATCACCCAATTTCCGGAAGACCGTATCCCGGTGACCCGATAATAAGATTTGTTCGCCATCCGACGGAAACACGCTGGCGCTATAATGTCCAACGCCTTTTTCCAGCATCTCTTCATCTGTACCTTCAATGATTGGCAACTCTGCTTCGAGCTTCGGTATTTCCAGCAGGCCTATAACGTCATTCTCACTTGGGCTGAACTGTTCTCGAACCATACGGGGTGATGGAGCCCCTTCACGCGCTGTTAATGGATCCATTTGGGGGATGTTCTCCGAGTCGCGTTCTTTAGATGCGCTCTCAATGACTGCTTCCGCCTGTGCTAATGCTCTTTTCAACTCAGCCTGATGATTGGTGTATTGGAGTACGGCGATTAACACTAGAACGAGACCAAAGGCCATCACGATCATTCCGGCTTTTTTCCGCAAAACGCTCACCCCCCTCACTTGGTTAGAGTCAGAAGAGAACTCTTCGACCGGAAAAGTATCTTCCTCTGAGAGACTCCGTTATGACGCCCGCCTTACTTTTCTACGTAAAATCAATTGATCCCTCCCCAACATATCGTTTGTAAGATACCTTTTTTGGAAGTATCTTTATTTCATGATTCTCTGTCAAATACAACAACCTTTTACATTTTCCCTTCAAGTATTCAACAAAAAATTATTTTATACCTATCTTTTTCCACCCGAAGACCTAGTACTGCTCTTCACACCTGCCTCTGTAGTTTGTCAGCCTAGCACATAATTATCATCCATATAGTTCCAAGTCCCGGGCGCTTGTTGACACCCCCCAAGCTGTAAAAAAAGATGTATCCGAATCCCCCTGCGTACAAGCCATAGAAAAAAGTATGCTGCTACTTTATGACGAGTTCCAGCTTAACGAGTCTATCTGCGAGAATAAAAAAGGAACTGCCGCGGCAGCTCCTCTCGTGGTCCTATGCAATTTTTTCTATACCGATCGCTAATTAAATTGTTTTCGGCTAACTGCTTGTCCTGTCCAAATTCTCTCTCCAGCTTTTCCCCGAGTGCTCGTGCATTGTCTAAGTTGTGGGATAGCCTCCTTGTACAGGAACCGAAATAATCGCCTTTAAGTTGTCTTCCTGGTACTTGTCCATGCCGGAAAATACAGCCGTATAATAAATGCCATCCTGCGTCCACAAGTAGTAAGCCGGATTTATTTCCAGCCTCTTATTGTCGGAATAACTAGACTTGAAATAGACTTCGTCCGGGTCCTCATAAGCCGAAATTTCAACGCCGTTCATCTCCACCTTCCGCGTGAGTGGGAGCTTGGATGTGTCGAACAGCGGCTCCTTGCTCTGGTAGAGCGAGAAATACTCGTTGATATCATACATGGAGGAATTATCCGCTGCGCGGTAAGTTGTCCATAACGTATCCGCAGCATGCCTGAACCAGTATCCAGTGTTCTGATCGCCGGCCCTAAGTATAGTCGAGCTTATCAGTTTAAGCCCCGTATCGGACAATTCTAGCGGGATCTTTACTTCAAAGCCGAGAATGTTTTCCGCTGCAAGCAAGTCTGATTCATCGTAAAGAGGAAATGAGTTTCCTTCGCCGTCGTAGCGAACGTGCTGAACCTGCTGCGGGAAGACAAAGGCTTGCACCATGCCAGTCAGCATTTCCTGCGACAAATACTCGCTATTGTAATTAATCGCATACCATACATCGTTATCCTGCCAGTAGAAGCTTTTACCCGTCTCTGTCCTTTGCTTATAGCGGCGTTCATCCGTAAATAAAGTTCCCGTCACGTTTCCAATTGTTGTCGTTTCTTGCCGGTATTCAGCAGTCTCGCTTGCCGTCTGGGGATAATGAGCTCCCCGCAATTGATTGTGCTCCAGCAAATTGCCGTTGCCTTTGGCAGCAAGCACCTCGATGGTTTGTTCATTTTCTTGACCGAAGTTAGTTACAAAAGTAATGGATACTGCATCAATTAGATCAGCATTGTCGGCTCTGGTGAAGTTTTTATAATAGGATACACCCTGAAACTGATACCCTGCAGGAAGATAGTCAGGTACTTTAAAGTTGATTTTCGGAAAATCAAGCGCCACGCTCCAGTTTATGAAACCACCTGAACGAATCGTTGTATATAGGGGAAAAATCCCTCTCACCGTCTTCCGCTTTAATCGACGTGTCCAGCCCTTTTCCGTCATCCAGTGCATCGGTCAGCAGAACGGCGCCTAATACAAGTACCAGAAGAATTGCGGCAAGGGATAGCTTGTACGAGCCTTTCTTGAATTTTGTAATCATTAACATTCTCCGTTTCGTTTCCTTCTTGCTGCCCCCAAAATGGGACAGGTTGACCTGAGCTGAAGCGTTCCGGGAAAACAACCGCGACAGCATGAGTAAAGTCATACCGTAAGATGAAGCTTCACGCTCACCCAGCCTTTCAAGGACGCTTGCGTCACAGGCCGTTTCCTGGTCGGCTTTCATCTTCTTCATAGCAAGCCACACCAGCGGGTTATACCAATGCACCCCTGCAGAAAGCATCCACAGGGCATTACACCATAAGTCCTTGCGTTTGTAGTGAGTCAGCTCATGCATCAGGATATGCGTCAGCTGATTGGTATTAGCGATTGCGATGATATCTTCAGGCAAATAAATTCCCGGTTTCCATAAGCCATAGAGGCAAGGACTGTGAAGGCCGTTTGTTTCATAGACGGGGATCGGTCTGGTTATACCCAGCTTTTCCTGGCAAGCCGCAACAACGGAAAGTATCTCCTTATCGTCAACCTTGAGGGAATTTCTGATCCTTGACTTGAATACCAGCGTACTAAACAGATAATAACTGCTGAAGCAGAGAAGTCCCCCAAGCCATACCAGCGAACCGGCCGTTCGCCAGCTCAGTTCATCCTCCATTTCAAGAGCATAGCTCTGAGGATGCTTCATTGGGGTTGCAGCTGCAGCTGATTTCCCTGTCTGATTCAAGCTGGGTTGTGGCGCTATGCTGCTATCCTTACTGTGATTGGGTGACAAGCCCGCAGTGGAATGAGATTCTGTGGAAGAAGGGGGCGGCAAAATTCGTTCATCTAGATTCCACTCAACAGGCAGCGCTTTCGGCAGCACATTAAATAAGCTAATCGGGCTTTGCGGTGCAACTGGAACCAACAGCTTAATCAGCACAAGAAACCACAGCATATAAACGACCCTGGGATTAAGCCGCTTATGAAACAGCCTTCGAATCAGCAGCACAAGCAGCAGGATAACCGCCGAATATAGTGAAGCAGTAAACAGAAGTGTGAAAAGCATCTCTACATCTTTCATGATTTCTTTTTACTCTCCAAAATTTTTTGAAGCTCCTCTATGTCCTCTTCCGTAAGCGGCTCTTCCTCGAGAAATTTTGCGCACATCATACCAACGGCCCCTTTATATACCCTATCCAAAAATGAACGATTCTCGGCTTTTAAGTAATCATCATATGAAATTAGCGGGTAGTAGAGATAATTCCGATTGGACTTCTCGAAACGAATAGCTTTTTTCTTATGCAGCCGATTCAGGAAGGTCTTAATCGTTTGATCAGACCATTGCATCTGCTGCCCCAGCCTCGAAATAATTTCTTTAGAGGACAAAGGCGCCTCCTGCCAAAGAAGCTTCATCACTTCGCTTTCTGCTTCAGTAATATGCGGGGATTTGTTCATCGCAGCTCACCTTTTCGTTTTTTGTTTACAATCGTAAACGATAGGATTAAGTTTACAGCCGTAAACGTAATCTGTCAACCCGTAAAAAGAGCTCATGAGGTGGACGGGTGTACAGGGCAGTAAAGCTCTCTGTCGGAAGAGAAGGTTGACCAGGGAATACTTCCCTCCATCTCTCTTACTCCAGCCCAAGCACCAAAGGGGGCTGTCGGAAATGTGGCGTTCAGCCCGATAGCTAGAATAAGCAACCCCCAAGCAGCTAACCCGAGGCCAGCGGACCCGAGGCGAATTGTATGCGAAAGTGGGTGTGAAAGTGTATGCGAAATGCGAAATTGTTTGCGAAAACAGTCATGCCATTGAATTCTCATGCACAACTCCAGCAAGGAAATAGCCAAGGTTGGCTGGGCTCGCGGGGTTAGAGGGCTGCGTGGGTCGTACAAATGCAGGGGCTTTAAGCTATTAACGAGCTGCAGCCAGTGTTTCAGACGAAATGTCGTACAAGTTATGTGATTGAGGTACGATTATCCGAGATTGCTCATCATGCAGGGCGTTTTATTTTCATAGAAAAACCTATACATTCGCTGCTGCTGCGGGCCAGAACGAATTGGGGCTGTCCAGAATTATTGGACAGCCCCTACAAGAAACAAATACCAAACGAGTTAATTCAACTAAAATTTTGGACCACCCGAATACCGCCCTTAACATTTTGCGATTCCAATAAGCGATGATCGCCCCTGAGGGCCATGAACTAGGATTTTGCAAGTACTCCATATATTGATCGTTGATGAGATGAGATAAGTCTGGGGTCGAGCCATCCAAACTTTCTATGTAATCTGCTTCAGGCGGATCAAATCCTTTTCGATGAGCTAAGATTCTTGATTTTGATCTTCCGCTCTTCTTTTAAAGCCAAATAATCGATTTAGGAAGCGAGACAATCATCCCTCTCCGTCACTCTGATTAGAAAGGTGATCAGTTCGGCCGCCGTTAAATGCATATACTCGTTTTGCCCCGCTCGATATTGATAATATCGCGAATGATCCGATAATTGATTCATTATTAGCTGCTTTCGCGTCAATCCATTATAATGCCAACCGACTGGTTCGATGTCATATTTCATTCGATCTTCGGCAGAAGTAATTTCCCTTTAATGCTGTACCCCCAAAAACTACCGGGATATTTACTTCGATTCACCCTCTTTCCCCTGCCGCATATTCGCCCGGACGGACGTCTATCACTTCTCTGGAAGGCTGGATTAAAGCCAATTCCAACCTGCAAGGCCAATACACATCCGGCGCCATCTCTCCGTTCAGCAAGCCGGCGATCGTCTCGCCATCGCTCACCGGTACATCCTCCTCAAACAAGTAGGCTGCAAAACTAAACGCATGCGATGACACGTCGTTAGGATCCAATGTATGAAAGTGGTACTGGACATCCGGAAGACCGAGGGCAAAGAGGCCAAGCGAGTCAATCAAGCTGTCTTCGGTTCCATGTATAGTAAAATAGCGGATGTTCAGGCCGAACTGCAAGAAACGCGAGGCTCCTTCATAGGGATTATCCGTAATTTCAGCCGCATGCAGCAGTTTCCCGCTCGATGGAATCCAGATTGCGATGCAGGTCGGGAACAGGCTTACAGCAGTCTCCAGCCAATCCGCCAGCAAAGCACTGCGCGATTTATAATCCAGTCCCGCCGCCATGAAGTCGCTGATCAGCAGCTTATAGCGGCATTTTTGCAAGACATCCTCTGCATTCGGCATCATCCAAAACTGGCTTCGTTCCAAATCGGTAATCGTCTCCGATTGAAAAGGGATAAAGTCCGCCATCATCACCTAAGCAGGCAGTTCCCCGTCCTGGTAGGCTACTTTGTAGGCCTCAAAGGCAAACGATGACAAGGCGTCGGCTGCAGACACGATATCCGTTTTCCCGCATCTGCTTTCTAACGCATTCCGGACAACGTCCTCTCTCGGACGTTCTACTTTTTCTTCAAAGAGCAGATACATTTGAAATATTCGCTGAAACTGACTTTTTTCATCTAAATTTTGTTGAAGCACGCGATCGCTCTCCATTTTCCCCTATCCCTCCATTATTTGTCGTTTCCCTGTACACCCCTTATTTTACATACCAGCTCGTTTCCAGAACAATAACGCCTTCAAATAAACCTGTAGAGGTAAAGAGGTTCTATGCCTGAATAAGAGGCGCACATCCCATATAGCTGCATTGATAAAAATATTAAAACAAAAAGAACAGCCCGTAAGCTGTTCTCTTTCACCGGCTGCGGTTAGAAGCACGTGAACGAGCGAATTCGATTCAAATCAATGCCGAAGTACGCCCAGAAAAAACCGAACCATCTGAACCCTGCGACAGAAGTGCGTCCGACGAATACCGGGAAGAACCAAAATTGCTCGCCGTTGTTCAGCCAAATGTATGTGTTGCGGAATAGGCAGCCTCTAATCGCACCAGGATCAACGGCAAATGCAGTAGCCTGCATTTGCGGTACGAATTGCGGCGGGGGAGCTGTCGGCGCTTGAACGCCTCCCGGCGTCCCTCCCGGAGATCCCGGAGTTCCCGGAAAACCACCTGGAAACCCCGGTCCTCCCGGCACGCCAGGTCCTCCCGGAAACCCTGGTCCCCCCGGTACGCCAGGTCCGCCCGGAAATCCCGGAAATCCTCCGCCGGTTCCTGGAGTTGGAAAAAACCCCATAATATGATCGCTCCTTTCAACGAGTAGGCATAATCATCATATGCATTCGCGGAAAGGATGCTTGGGTGAAAGCCCATAAGAACAGACTTATAATACGCATGAACAAGGTCGCTGGTCTATGCAAAATAATGTCCATCACCAGTCCGAGCCGGAAATGGCTTAAACTCTCCACCACGATGAAAAGGGGACCGTAAACTCTCCGATGACGTATACAATTGGAAAGCTCAGGGAACAATATCCCAAACTAACGAAAGAGGTTAACAAAATGAACAAGTTGATGGACGAAAAGGTTGACGCTTATCGAATTGGCGTCGGGCATATGAAGGAAACTCTGCCGAACGTAGTAGATACGTACCATAACTTTACTACCCAGTGTTTTGAAGAAAATGCGGTGAGCGCGAAAAATAAACAGCTGATCGCACTTGGAATTGCTTTATTCGCCAATAACGAAATATGTACATATTATCATGTAGGAGAAGCGTTATCCCAGGGTGCGAGCCCGAGTGAGATTATGGATGCCGTTGCAGTTGCCGCCGCAGTTGGCGGGGGGCACGCCTTGAGTCAGGGAGTGACCCGGGTACAACAAGCTATAGCTGAGAAGTTGCAGTAAACGACAAGTGCGAATTTAAAAATAACATATCTTGCATAATTTCCATTCATTTGCAGCACAATTAAATCGTATGGATCCATACAAAATCCATTATGAAGGAATGACAATCAAATGAGTTCTCTTGGAGCACACGAAGTACTAGAGCTTCATGAAGTGTTGAACGATGCTATTCACGGGTTAAATACGCTTAACCTGTTCCGCCCGTATGCACAGGATCACATGCTGCAGGCGATTATGGATCGGCACATTCAGGTTCTTACTATGGAGTACAATAGCATGGTGCAATTAGCCAATCAACAGGGCGCCGGCCAAGCTGTACCTGCACGGCGGATGAGTGCCGGTATGAATCCGGCCATTAACATGAACCAAACGTTTCAACCGATGTACGGGCTGCACAACCCACAAACGCAAGCTCCGGCCAGAAGTGCGCAGGAGATCGATGACGTTGACGTAGCGCTGTGTCTTGTCAACTGCCACAAGCAGACCGCTTCATTAAAAATGAAGGCAGCGCTTGAAATGGCCAACCCGACTTTACGCCGAACCATGCAGCATGGAGCTAACACATCCGCGGACATGGCTTACGAAGGATTCCAATTCGCCAACCAAAAAGGGTACTATCAAGTTCCAACGCTGAAAGATACGACCCAGAATACTTACCTTCAATCTTACGGAATGTCCCAGACCCATCAAACCGATATACCAATGGTATAGCTTATAATGGAAAAAGCCGCCTTTACGAAGGCGGCTTCCAAATAATTAAAACAGTAATTCATATTAACAATTGGAACCACCGACCATGACCGTCTGTCTTGGCCAGCGTTTCTTTATGTTCCTTTCCGCCTATGTAACCATCAAGATGGAGGTCTAAATCCCACATATTATTATAAAGATGGAACACTTCTCTTTCCTTACCCAGGTCCTGAATATGTTTATTTAACGTGATTTTGGCCTCGTGAGGGATTTGATTGGCTACGTGTGTATGAAAAACACACAAAGTTGAATCGTTTTTCATTTTGGAGGCTATGCTCGGCAGTAGTGAAATACCATCCCCCTCAACTAACTCCAATGGTTCCTTCTTCAAACAAGACACGGCTTTTTCAAAGTACGATATTCGTTCTTTGTGTTCTGGCCAAATCAATGCTTTGAGCCACAGGTAATCTTCTGGATCACTTAAATTGTTTATATGCAAGTCTAAACCGAGCCTTGACGTTACAGGCGGACTATTTTCAAAGAAGAATGGAATGTTCTCACCTCGAATTTCTGCGTTGATCTCAAGGGCCGACTGTTTATCCCCGTATTTTTTATTTTGATGGTAAGAGTATCTATATTTGTCCCATAGAAGTTGCAAACCCGCACTTGTTCCTATTTCAATAAGCGCTAAAGGTTTTTGGGTTAATTTGTAGATGTGGCAAAAGCTTGGGTACAAATAAGCGCAGCGCCGTACCTCATTCGTCTGTACAAGCTTACTTCTTAGAATCTGAACAACCTCATTTTCATATTGTTTACAAAAATCTTGGAAGCAATGGAATGCGCCCATTGAATCTCTTGGATCACTTACGACGCTGGGGTAATACTCCGCTAAAGGGTGCTCCACACCACTTAGCAGCAGATAATGAACCGCCCCTAGCAATAGGTTAGGATTAGGTTGCCCTGGTCTTGATTGAGCCGCCAGTTGGAGCAACGTTGTGTCCATGGCAATGTTTTTTGCAAGATGCTCATACAGTCTGCTTGAACCCTTACATTCCCTTTCAGCAAAGACCTTAAATCGATCAGATAGTATGCCCCTGTCCAAGATAACACCTCCAAACCTATTAATAGAATAGTATCACAAGCAACTGATAAATAGAATTTTACAATATTTATTGATGTGAAATATTTTATTAATGTGCAAACCGTCATGTCATTGAATTCTCAGGCACAACTCCAGCATGAAAATAGCCAAGGTTGGCGGGGCTCAAGGGCTGCGCAGGCTTGCTGCCTGCGTTTTGTACGAAATGTCGTACAAATGCATGGGGTTGAAGCGCAAATACTAGAGGTTTGTATGAAACGTCGTACAAATTCAGGGGTTTAAGGGCCAGCAGCTACTTTTTATACGACATATCGTACAAATACATGTGATTAAGGTGCGATTACCTGTGATTTGTATGACAAATCGTACAAATGCAGGGCTTAAACTCTTAAGGAGCCGCAGCCAGTATTTCAGATAAAACGCCTTTCTCGCGCGCAGATATCGGCATGATCCCATGGAGATTCTTGAACGCCCGTGCGAACGCTTCCGCCGATTGATATCCATATTTCATGGCTACATCGATCACCTTAGTATTGGTTGTCTGCAATTCAAATGCCGCCAATGTCAATCTTCGGCGCCGGATGTACTCGGATAACGAGATTCCGGTAATGAACGGAAACATTCGTTGAAAATGATACGTGGAGCAACAGGCGATCTGAGCTATCTTGACATACGAGATATCTTCCGCCAGATTTGTTTCGATATAATCCATGACGTTTTTCATCCTCTCCAACCAATCCATCGTTTACCCCCTCTCAAGATAAATTTTATTATGGTTAAACAAACAATGCCGTGCATTTTCTGCACGAAAAAGTCAGCATATCGATGATAGTATTATTAGTAATTGTTAATATGCGGTATCCTTTAGTTTTACTTAATCGCCCAATGCAATCGAATCTCCTGAATCGAACTATCATCTGACCAGTTATACGTCTATTCCGGATATAGCTCGAATCCGTATCCCTGCCACATATCGATTGGCTCAAAACCTTCTTCCGTAATGACACCCGGAATACTTCTATGGAATTCATCGTATTGATCCAACGTACCCTTGAAAGTTGAAACCGCATATCTTTGCTGAGGGATAGATATCGTTTCCATACCCTTCGGTAGATTTAGTTCTTCTGCCACTTCAATACCAACAAACAAGATCGGAAGTTGCGGGTCAAGGATCTGTGGTGGAATCAAACAGTGAATATCCTTATTGATCCGATTGGGAAAGAACTCCAGATGGTCAAAAATTTTCTTTACAGAAGTCCGAACATTCTTACCAAGTTCTGGAAAAGGAACCTCTAAACGATACCCTGCAAGAACAAAAGGATCCTTTGTAATGATTTTGTTCAGCACTTTATACTTGAACGAAGTATCCAATTTCTCGTTTGCAAATACTTCTTCCATAGTCTTCAAAAGCTCCTTTTTTAATTGTAATCTTGATCTTCGGATTCTACTCTCAATGGCACCGGGTGAAGCATTTAATATCCGGCCTATCTCCGCAATAGACAGACCGCCCCCTCTTCGAGGGGTTATTTTTACAGCCTTTCTGAAAAATAAAAAAGAACCCTCGAGCTTTGAAATCCAACGCAACGCCCGAGCACTTTCGGCACTACTCTCTCAGATCGAGGACTACTTTCTGCATCTAAGGGATGAACTAGAGGCTGAAGCAGGGGGCAAATTTCGTTTGGGCAAAAACGGCTGCGCCGTTGTTCTCGAAGCGAGAGACAATCTCCGGGACCCAGGGTAACGTCAGGCTAACCGGAAGTCGGCGGGTTGCTGGTCATTTCCCCCGAGTACGTTTAACTGATCGAAACTGCAAGTTTTTCACTGTTTTGGCTTTGACTTTCTTTGGTTATTGTGTTTCCTTAATTATAGGAGGAGCATAAGGAGGCAGGAAGATGAACGTCATTCTGTGGATACTCGGTTCAATCGCTGCAGTCGTAATCATTTTCGTGGCGGCAGCGGGAACTTATGCGGTGCTTAAGGAAAGAGGCAACGAACTGTACACCAGGCGGGACGAGAACGGCAACCTGATCCTGCTCGATACGCCCAGCATGCGCATCGGTGCCGCCTCCGCGTACGACCAGACAATCGAGATGGAGAAGCGGGGGCACGTGAACTCCAACGGCATGAGCTGGAACGACCGCTGGCTGGGTACGATCCGATCGATCCGAAAAAGTACCGAGAACCCGGAATGGTATGTCCAATATATCATTGAACAGCGCCGCAAGGCGGGGCTCCCCGAGCTCGAGGGGGTTGACGAGGCATGGCCGTAAGGCGGCTAGCGGACTATCGGCTCCGTCCGGCCTGGGAGATAATTACCTCACGCTGGAGAGTTGTTTGTAGTAAATATTACTTTCCCAACCACTTCGTAAAGGCTAACCCTTTTCCTATCCTTGCAGCTTCAATTACCTTTTGGATAAACTAAGTTTTCGAGCGAGTATATATTCCTCCAACGTGCTAGCTGATTATACAGCGGCTCTCTTTTTCAAATCTCCATACTCGACAACTATCACAGGATGTTCCCTAAAATAATCTCTAAGAAGAAACTCATTCCGCAGGTAAAACTCATCATCATAAGGTAAAATATGCAGGTAATGGCTCCAAACACCCCCTGAAAGCTTCCACTGGCATTCGGTGAGTACTTGCCAATACGTCGTATTTTTCTTCAAACCGATACGGAAAAATAACCCATCGTCATGTTTGCCGAACAGGAGGCTGGATAATGAGAAAATACATTTAAGCGAAATAGCGAAAATAAGCGATTCCCAGCAGCAATAGGAAACCGATGATACGCAGTATGATGACTTCTTTGTTCTGGGCCAGAGTATCGATGACAATGGTAATCAGACTAAAAGCGCCAAAGACAAACGCAATAATAATCCCTTGACGATCAGTTATCGCCCCTTGTTCTTTGATGATGCTGAGCAGCATCAACGCCGCCGGAAACAATATTACTCCAACAATCATATACTTCTGCGTCTTGTTCGGATCCAACCCCCTGGGAGCAGCTTTTTTTCGCATTTTCTTTTTCATGCTTAAACTCCCCTTTGCGGATTGTTTACCCATTTTACGCTGCCTTGACTTGCACGTTAGTAGAGAAACGGAAGCCCGTTGATGATGGGCTTCCGTGCTTTACATTAGCATTTATTGCATACCAAGTCATCCAATGTATGACTTCACGGTGGACGCGCGATTCATTATTTGGACTCTTCCGTATACCGTTTGAAATTGTCCAAGATCGCTTGCCAGCCCGCCTGTTGAAAATCAACGGGGTGACTATTTTCGGCGTCAAAGGTTTCAATGATCTTCGTTGTCTCGCCTTGATCGACGAACGTAATCTCTACCTTACGGCCATCTCCCAAAGTGTAAGAAATCGTCTGATGAAGCTTCACTTCATCATACACTCCGTCAAAATCAAAGCCCATGCTGCCATCCTTCGCTTCCATTCTGGTTACGAACTTTCCGCCGACTCGCAAGTCATTTTCCGCATGTGGCGCATGCCAGTCCTCAGAAGCCTGGCTCCACTTCATAATGTGCTCCGGCTCGGTCCAAGAACTCCATACTTTTGCTACAGGGGCTTGAACGATGGCCTCTACTGTTACTTTTACTGGTTTGCTTGCTTCCATTGTGAACGACACCTCTCTAAGGATATTTTGGCCTCTCCCTTATATAGACGAATGCCAATCGTTAAATTCATCGGTCTAATTGTTCTGGAAGCCCCAATCGAGTAAATAATTTTGTGTTTATGAAATTTTGAACATGTCGTATGCGATTATCCTCCTCTTCAAGAACGTGGATTCCCCAAGGCACCAGAACAGACCCGTCCTTGCCCGGCATATACTGTGCCAAAGCCGGATAACCGCCATTCACGGTAACCGGCATGAATTTAGACCCCTCGCAATGCCAGCGCGTAATCGTAAAGAACTTGAACAAGTCGTCTTGGCCCCTTATCCACATAGGGAATGGAGGCATAGACATACAGCCCTCCTCATGGAACAGCGATACTAGCGCTTTAATATCAAATTGTTCGAAGGCCTCCACATACCGGGAGAGGAGATCCGGATCGGGAACCGCATCCATCCTGCTGGTCTCGCCGGAACGAAGCTGCGTCCGGCCCATCGTCTCTCTGGCACGCTGCAAAGCACTGTTCACTGCCGCTGGCGACATATTTAAAATTTCCGCGATTTGTTTGGAGGACCATTCAAAAACATCCTTCAAAATAAGAACCGCCCGTTGACGAGGCGGCAAGACTTGTAAGAGGGCAATAAAGCAGAGCTGAAGGGTATCTCGGCGAACGAGAATATCCTCCGGGTTTCCCCCAAAATCAGGTGAAGGCCAAATCCAGGCCGATTCTGGCAGCGTCTCGCTCGGTGCGACAATGGATACCGCCGGATCGGATAGGTCAACGGGAAGGACCCGGCGCTTGGCCTTCCTTAGCTTGTCCAGACATAAGTTCGACGCGATGCGGTAGATCCATGTTTTAATGGAGGCTTCATGTCTGAACACATCCCAGTTTTGCCAAGCCCGAATGTACGTTTCCTGAACCGCATCGTCCGCATCATCCATAGAACCTAACATTCGGTAACAAAACGATGTTAACCCTGGCTTATAGCTCTCAAATAACTTCCTATCAAAAGCTGCTCCGCTCATCTTGACCTCCTCAGATCGATACTTGGAATCGTTCTCCTTCCATCATAATCGATGCGTCCGAATGCCTCAATCCATCATTTCGGTTCCATCGAAAATCCGCATTGGCGAACAGCCCGCTTAGCTATTTTGCTGAGTGGGCTCCACTCGCAGCTCCAGATTCTCGGTAAAAAGCTCTTATAAAAAAAGGGTAACCATGCTAAACTTAGCCTATCAATCTGGTGTTTCTCCGCCGAAACTATCGAGCTTCCGACAGAATGGATCTGGCTGGTGAAGCTGGTTGATCAAAACACGATACATGACGGTTTTGGGTGAAGCTGAAAGGAATGGGCTGTTTGAAAAATAAAATGGTACTCGCCTTAATCATGATCGCCATCACCCTCTTGACAACGTACTCCGTCCTTCATTCCTTGCGTGTCTTCGACTCCCGTGCATTCACGGCACAAGATGGGGTTCTTTCCTTGCAGCATTGGGATCAACAGAAGGAGCGAGTTATTGCGTTAGATGGGGTATGGGATTTTTATCCGGATGAATTAATCGTGCCCAGCCCGGATGAAGATGTCTTTGAACAATATAGGGACAAGCGCCAATCTATTCCAGTCCCTTCAGCCTGGGATCGCTATAAACCGGGTAACGCAAGCCCTCATGGGACGGGTACGTATCGCTTGCTTATTCACGTTCCGGAGGACGGCCGTTACGGGGTAAAGCTGAATACGATTCGAAATGCCAATACCGTGTATATAAACGGGAAAGAGCTGGGCTCAGCTGGGGTCCCTTCAAAAAACACGGATGAATATCGCTTCGATTACAAAAAGTATGTCGTATTGGAAAATAGTAAAAACAAACAAATAGAGCTGGTTATCCTAGTTGCTAATTATGACTATGCGGTTGGCGGGATTGTCAGTTCGCTCCATTTCGGTTCAGCCGAACAAATATTAGCAGCACAAGGCCGTGATCAATTTATTGAAGCCTTCCTCATTTCCGGCTATCTATTGTTTTCATGTATCTACTTTACGAGGTACCTGCAGCATAAAAGGAGATTCCGGTATGAGCTATATTTTAGTCTATCCAGTCTAGCACAAGCTATCCATATATCGACGATCAATGAAAGATGGATCTACTTGCTGTTTCCGGAGGTCAGCCCAGCCTCACAAGTAACGATACAGGCTATTTCACTTACCCTTTTCGTATTGTTTTTCCTATTGTTTGTGTATCATTTCTTCAACATGACTGCCAGCAAAAGGATCGTCACAGCATTAAGTGCCCTATTAGGATTTCAAGCCTTGGCAATAGGTGTGTTAAGCATAACGATTGAGCTAGTAGCAAAGGTTTCATTTCCGCTCATGCAACTCATTGTTTCAGGGACTATCGCTCTTGGTTATGTGTATATCTTTATTATGCTGTTAAAAGCCTACAAGCAAAAAACGGATGAGTCCAACTATGTGCTGATGGTTGTTTTTACTTTTGCCCTTTATGGTGCGCTGCTTGCAGTGGTTCTGCTATTTGAAGTGAATATCGAAATCCCGTCGCTTCTTTTGTTTTTAATTATGGTGATGAACTTGGCGCTATTAATGAGTCATCGTTCTCAACAAGCTTATAATGATATAGAGAAGCTGTCTGCTGAGCTGCTTGAATTCGACCGAATAAAGGATGAATTTCTAGTCAAAACATCGCATGAGCTCGGTACCCCGCTCCACAGTATTATGAATCTATCTCAATCGCTGCTGGAGGGGGTAGAGGGGCCTTTAAAAAAGCAGCAGCAAGAAAATGTGATTTTGATCCATTCGGTCAGCAGAAGATTAGCTAGTTTGGTTAAGGATCTGCAATATATTTCAAAAATAAAGCAAGGCGAGGTGTTGATTACATCCAAACCTATCGAAATCCGAATTATTGAAGAAGTTCTCGCTGAGGTTGCCTATCTCATGCCGCCCGCTCATCCTGTTAAATTGATCAATGCGATCCCGGAAAATTTGCCGCTTGTCTACACCGATGGGCAGAAGCTAAAGCAGGTTTTCTTCAATTTGATCTACAATGCAATTAAATTCACCAAGCAGGGGACCATCACGATCTCCGCTCAAATCATAGAGGAACAGATGCACATATCGATTGAGGATACGGGTCCGGGTATTGCTCCAGAGTACCAAGACCTCATATTTACAACTTTTTATCAAGTTGAAAGCAGCCGGATCAGGGAATCCGAAGGACTTGGGTTGGGGTTAAGCATTGCCAAAGAAATTGTGGAGAGCGCAGGCGGACGAATTTGGGTAACTTCTGAAATAGGCAAAGGCTCATGCTTTACCTTCACCATCCCACTGGCTACTCAACAACAGCTGTTAGAACATAATGAACTCAACCATCATGAAATGAACAAGCAAATTACGCCTGATCAAAACAAAAATCGGTTGCCGCAGCAGTCTCCGGTTGTCCTGCCTGCAAAAGTGAAGGGCTCGAAACCATATACGATACTGGTTGTAGATGATGAGCCTGCCAACTTGAAGGTGCTTATTATCATGCTTCAATCGCTTCATTACAGCGTAATTGCAGTAGGCAGCGGGCAAGAGGCGCTTGACGTCATCACAACGGAAAAGGTGGATCTATTAATTTTAGATTTAATGATGCCCCATATGACAGGATATGAGGTTTGCAAAACGGTCAGACAGGATTACGACTTAGTAGAGCTGCCTGTTATCATATTAACTGCATCAGGGCAATTGTCTGACTTAGTCGCATCCTTCCAATTCGGAGCCAATGATTACTTGCAAAAGCCTGTCAATTTGAAGGAATTAGAGGTGCGCGTCAATTCTTTATTATTAATGAAAAAATCGGCGCAGGATGCGGTGGAGCATGAACTCAACTACTTTTACACCCAGATTAAACCGCATTTTTTATACAATACACTCAGCGCCATTATTCATCTAAGTTCGTCTGATCCGATAAAAACCGAAACTGCATTAACACATCTTGCTACCTATTTCCGCGGAAAGCTGAATTACCAAAAGCAGCGCTCACTCGTCCCTATGGAGGAAGAAATCGAATTAGTAAGAGCTTACCTGGCGATAGAACAAATGCGCTTCGCAGAACGGCTTCATATCGAATATAAAATTGACGAAACGATTCAAACCTATATTCCAGCCATGACACTGCAGCCGCTAGTAGAAAATGCCGTTCATCACGGGTTATCCAAAAGTAAAAATGGCGGTACGCTGCGTCTGACTATCGAGCGGGAGCAACCGTATATCAAAATCGTGATAGAGGATAACGGTGTCGGGATCCCTCCAGAAAAGCAGCAAGAGCTATTGCGTGGTCAAAATGATCGCCTGGGCTTCACCAATCCATTTAAAAAGCTTTCCCTTATTAAAGGATCTCGTTTTCAAATGAACAGTGAGGTGGGTAAAGGAACAACCATCATCATTCATATGCTCGAGACCCAAGACAACAGGGAAGAATTCTAATTCTTATGAATGGCGTTCAACCCTTCCTGTCGATGCGGCATATCTAAAAAAGTGGTCCGTTTCCACATTGCTCCAAAATCGCTTTCTTCAAATGTGCCAAAAACCGTGCAGAAAAACGGGCTCAAAACTTAACCTAGTGGTTGACAACAAAGGAGGAAATCACTACGGGGAATGAGGGGACCTCCGATCGCTGTTAGCATATGCTCCCGAAGTACGCTTTCTTCCAGAAAGCGTTGACCCCAGATTTCTTAATCATAGCCGCCCCAGCGGTTGAAATCCGGTGGCATTCGGGAATGAAGATAGAACCTTGTACAAATCAATTCAATTTGCCCCTTCCGTCTAAATAGACGGAGGAGCCATTTTCTTAGCCATTTGTGACCTGAGAACTCTTGCGGAAAACTTGCCGTCACTTATGATACGGTTCTCCTCTCTTCACTGACTGGTAAAGCAGTTTGAGCCAATCCATCGTCTTCTGGAAACCAGAAGACGATGTTTTTAATGCTCTTACGGTCGGTTTCAACATAGATTTCCTTAATCAATGCTCGAAGTAATGCTCTCTTTTCTTCGAATACGGGTCACCGACACAAAGAATTCACTCGAGCAGCAATCATAATTTATATCTTCAGGGTTACAACTCTATTTCGAGTCGAAACTTCAAACAGATTCCTCTTCCAAGCGAAGATGAAATGTTAAAAAAGATGCTTGGTGAAGATATTACGTTGGAGTTTGATACTTCCGGCGCTTATGATAAATACGTTCTGAAAAGGAACGGAAGAGTCATTCGAACTATCGAAAAAACCAGAGCAAGAGGCGCTCCCGGCAGTGATAATCGAATCCAAGTAAAATCCGAAAATGGAATCATTATGTTCTTCGATTATTCTGCTTACCATTCCAGTTCTGATGGGTGGCGGAATAATTGGCTCACACTGAATTCAGATAATATCGAGACAAGCCCAATACTTTCAAGTAGTTCATTCAATTACTGTAGGGGAAGAAGAAAAGATTCAGCCTGCTCAAAACTCAGAAGTGATATACACAAGCAGAGTCACAGCATGGCCGTATAGCCTTAAAGTAACAAAACAGCAATACGGGCAAGAACTATGGACAAGAGAACTTCCGCAAGACACATCTCAATCCATAGATGTAGTAGGGATACATCCCGATATGCAAAAGGTAGCGATCATCTCCTACAGTGACGGAAAATCTACTCTGTATCACTTAAATCCATCAACAGGAGCTACCCAGCGTAGTTATACAATACCTGGATCTAACAACTCAAACAGATTTACAATTGTAGGGTATTATCATGATACACTAATTGTCGAAAAACGAGATTTCTTCAACGGATCATATTTGTTTACTGAAACAATTGGGATGGATTATACAGGCTCAGTCCGATGGAGAACTCCACATGAGTTAAGTAAAGGGGCGATAACAAAAGATGGTTACTTCATCAAACCGACTGGAGATCATCAGGGGTTATACCGCGTCTGAGCATTCCTCCAAATATTCGATCTGACTACTGGTCGTCTAATCGAAACGATTCAATTGGACCAATTCCAAGGTAACCAATGGTATCATGAAAATCTTCAGTGGTATTTCGATAAAGTGTTTTTGACTGATAACCAAGAGGTTTTTGTTAGCTACTACCTCACTTATCATGATATCGACTATCCAACGAAGTATATTGGGAAGTCGGGGCATGCTTTGTATCGTAGCGATCCACAGTCGAGGAGAAAGGTAGAACCTTATCATACGTATGGGCAATTCCATAACCCATCAAATGCGGGAACGAAATGCAGAATTTACTTATCAATTACAGATGCAACTGAATCCTGCCTTCCGCAGCCAAGAACACGCTGGATTTTCTTTTAGAATGGTCGACCAGCGAAATATGTATCGAGTAGAAACGAACCGCTACAAAACATCTCTGGTAAAATGGGTAAACGGCACAAGAACGGTTCTAAAGGAAGTTAATTTCCCAATTGCAAATCAAACACCTTATGCTTTTAAAGTTAAAGCATCTGGCGATCGTATTCAGATCAATGCAAATGGCGTGCCGATCATTGATGTTCGGGATTCCAGTTTTGCCAACGCAGGCATGTACGGTCCTTACTCAACAACTTCAGGCACAACATTTAAAGGCTTGACAGTATTGACTCTCCCTGATCGATCACAAGTAGAAAACGCCGTGCTAATCGATGATCCGGTAATTTATGATGTAAACTATCGTGATGCTGAAAACGATCCAAGGATTAATGATTTAACAGAATGGCGTTATCAGCATGTAAATCCAAACAAGTTTCTAAATGCTGGCGATGGAAAGAACGGGCTTTCTTCGATTCACAATAAGACGGTACGGACACCATATAGGTCTTTTGATCGTACTGGAGAATATCGTGTTACCTATATAACATGGGATGATCCACACCCAAATTATCGATATCCAAGCAACGTTTTTGCTGAATATCGTAAGCAGTCAGAACCACACAGCGAAACGTTAATTGTACATCGAAGACCAATTGCCTTATTCTCTCTCTCGGTATCGGAGAACGGAACAGTCATTTGGAACGATAGCAGCTATGACCCTGATCGTTGGTTGAGTCCGACCAATTATTCTCGGGAACAGACTGGAATTAATTATCAGACGACACGGGGGATTGTAGACCGAAGATACAAATACATTGCGCCAGACGGAAGCGTGGCATTCGGGAAGTTAACACGGCCAACGCAAACCGGAACATATACCGTAAGTATGACGGTAATGGATGAGTACGGGGCATGGTCAGATTGGTATGATCAAACGATAGATATTGTACGAACATTACCTAATCGACCACCCACAGTCACATTAACGTTTCCCAATGGATCACAAAACAATCCGTCCTTTGTGGATACCGTAACACCAACGATTCGCTGGAACCAAAACGATCCTGACCCGGACACAACCTTTGCTGCATTCCAAATCATCATTCGGAATGAGAACGGATCTGTCTTCCATGATACAGGGATTCTCCCCCAAGGAACGACAGCAACTAGTAACTCTTGGGTAGTAACCCGTGAGCTTGCGCTAGGTAGCAAATATCAGGTGCAGGTCAGGGTATCCGATGGCATCGAGTGGTCAAACTGGTCTAACATTGGGTGGATGATTACAAATCGTCCGCCAACGGCAGTCATGACCCATCCAACAGGTACACAGGCAAATCCAACAATGGTTAACACGTTGAGGCCGACCTTAACCTGGAGGCAGACCGACCCTGATCCTGGAACGATATTCCGTCACTACCAACTGTAAATTGCTAATGAGCAGGATGCAATCGTTTTGGATACCGGACAGCTCAATCAGTCCACTCCATCGCAAAATGGATCGTGGAGTGTGAATCGGGACCTCCCTCCTGGTGTAAAGCTCAAGGTGCGCGTTCGTGTCCATGACGGCATTATCTGGTCAGCATGGTCGCCTTATACCTGGATGCTGTAACCG
>NZ_HE610962.1:345724-346991 GCF_000285515.1 Paenibacillus senegalensis JC66 | reverse complement strand
TGGACCTCTGTCAATAGATTGGACAGCCAGAATCGAGAAAATTACGCAATTTGACCGTACATTTGTTCGTATTGAAAAGGTGTAAGATACCCGATAGCGGAATGTACGCGTTTCCGGTTGTAGAAAAACTCGATGTATTCAAAAATCCGACTTTGGGCTTCCTTGCGGGTTCTGAACTTCTCCAGATAGACGAGTTCCTTTTTGAGCACGCTGTGGAACGATTCGATGCAGGCATTGTCATAGCAGTTGCCCTTGCGGCTCATGCTGCATTTCATCCCGTATTTCAAGAGCCGTTTTTGGTACTCATGAGATGCGTATTGGCTGCCGCGATCGGAATGATGCAGGACTTCGCCTTTCGGCCGTTGACGGTTGTAAGCCTGATCCAGAGCTTGCAGGACCAATTCCTTGGTCATTCGCTCATCGGCGTGCCAGCCTACGATTTTGCGCGTGTACAAGTCCATCACGCTCGCGACATAGAGCCATCCCTCGTCTGTCGGAACGTAAGTGATGTCCGCCATCCAGACTTGATTGGGAGCTTGTGCCCTGAACTGCTGGTTCAGCACATTGTCATGCACTGGCAGATTGTGGTTCGAGTTCGTCGTCGCCTTGTATTTCTTGACGGTGCGCGACTTAAGCCCCAGTTCCTTCATGATGCGGGCGACCGTTTTTTCGGATACCCGAACACCTTGCTGGCGCAAGACTTGAGCGATCTTCGGGCTGCCGTACAGGCGACGCGAGTCCACAAAGATACGGCTAATCTGTTGTTCCAGTTCTCGGCGACGTTTCTTTTGCTCGCTTTCCTGGCGCCTGGTCCATTGATAATAACCACTCCGGGATACGTTCAAAACCTTGCACATCTCCGATACCGGATACTTGGAGCGGTGTTTGTGGATAAACGCAAAGATCAGTTCCGGTCTTTTGCGAAGATGTGCATCGCCTTTTTTAAAATTTCGTTCTCCATCTCGAGTTGGCGGATTCGTTTCTGCATTTCGAGAAGGGTTTTTTCCTCGATTTTCAGGTTGCCGCTGCCGCGAAACGCATTGACCGGATCCTGTTTGAATTCGTTGATCCAGCGGTACAGAGTATTGTCGGATACGCCCAATTCTCGGGCGACCTGCGCCACCGGCTTCCCCTGTTCCTGAATCATTTTTACGGTTTGGATTTTGAACTCTTTGTCATATTTCTGACTCATCTTCGGACACCTCGATTTTGCTAGGTTTATTGTCGCATTCTCGATTCTCGGTGTCCACTATTTAGTCTAGCATCA
>NZ_HE610962.1:202859-344117 GCF_000285515.1 Paenibacillus senegalensis JC66 | reverse complement strand
AATTTATAGAATGTGTAAGAAACTTGTTGCACAAGTTTCAAATAATAAAAAAGGAAGTGGCTCTTGATGAAATTATTAGGTAAGTTCTTAATGCCGTTGACAATGATGTTATTTGCTTTTGTTGTTTGCAGCAGCATTGTACAAGCAGTTGTAATGCCTGAGAAAACGGAGCCCGCACATAATCAGGAATTAATAAAAATTCCATACAAGGTCTATAATGATGGACCAGAGTCAGCATTGATTAAAAATGTTACAGAGAGCATTGATAATGTAAATCCAATAACAATGAATCAAGAGATACTTGAAAATAAAATTTACAAAGTTATTTTGGGAACTCTAGAAAGCGACCCCTCACAGTATATTTTTGCAGTATACAACAGTCAACTCGACGGCTCAGATAAGAGCGAAACAATTATTTATCACCTACCTAAAAATATGGGGAAGGTTGATATGATCGGTGCTGGTGGGGGTAACAGAATATTTTTACAAAACCAAGCTTATGAATACGTTTTTGAACTAGACCTCTATTCCAACGAGGGTGGAAGTATTCAACCTGATGAAGTACGTAAATTATAGTGGTCTATGATCACACAAACCACTTTTTAACAAAATCTTTAACGTTCCTCCCATTTCCGTTAACATTCCACGGTTACAGTAAAAAGGTGCATGTACCTTTAAAGTGGAGGGATTACCATGATGAAGCAATGGAAGAACGGCATGACTGCTGTACTGGCAGCGCTGCTGCTGATTTCCGTATGGGGGAACGGAGCTGGAATCGCTTCTGCGGAAGAAGTCAGCGCATCGTCGGATCAGACCATTACGATTGTCCATACGAACGACATTCACTCCCGGGTCGAGGAGTCGGACAGCCAGATCGGATATGCCAAGCTGTCTACGATTATTAAGCAAATGCGGGAAGCCAATCCTAATACAGTAGTATTGGATGCAGGCGACACCTTTCATGGCCAAACCATCGCTAATCTTGTTCGGGGCGAAAGCATAGTGAGGCTGCTGAATGAGGTTGGCTATGATGCGATGGCACCGGGCAATCATGATTTTAATTTTGGCAGCGACCGCTTGCAGGAACTCGCTGGATTGGCCGAATTCCCTGTACTTGCGGCGAATGTGTACCGTACTGATGGAACACGGCTTTTGGAGCCTTATATCTTCGTAAATGTTGGAGATGCCAGAATTGCTATCTTCGGACTGGCTACTCCGGAGACAGTGTACAAAACCCATCCGGACAATGTCAGCGGTCTTACTTTCGCAAATCCGGTTGAAGAAGCGAGAAAAGTAGTCGGTGAGCTGGAAGGCCAGGCTGATATTGTGATTGCGCTCGCTCACCTCGGCTTGGATGAGTCCAGTGAAGATACGAGCCGGAAGCTGGCACAAGAGGTTGGCGGAATCGACGTCATTATTGATGGTCACAGCCATACCACGCTTGAAAATGGTCTTACAGTTGGCGATACACTCATCGCCCAAACTGGTGAGTACAGCTACAATGTAGGAGTTGTAGAAATTGCGCTCGCTGACGGCGAAGTTGTATCGAAGCAGGCTTCCCTTATGACACGGGCAGAGGTGGAGAACGTGGAGCCTGACCACAATGTGCTGTCGATTATTGAGGAGGTAAAGACTTCCCAGGAGGAAGTCTTATCCGAGGTGATTGGATCGACGGCGGTTTTTCTTGACGGGGAACGTGAAAACGTGCGTACCGGCGAGACTAATCTTGGCAATCTGATTACGGATGCCATGCTTGATGAAACGGGCGCAGATATTGCGCTGACGAATGGAGGAGGCATTCGCGCTTCAATTGCCGCAGGGGATATTACGAAGGGGGACGTCATTACCGTCCTTCCGTTCGGCAACTATATCCAGACGAAGAAAGTGACCGGCGCTGAGCTGGTAGAGGCACTTGAGCACGGAGTCGGCTCTTATCCTGATTCGCTTGGCGCGTTCCCGCATGTGTCCGGAATGACGTTCAAAATCGATGAGAATCAGCCGAAAGGCAGCCGTGTCCATTCCGCAATCATTCAAGGCCAGCCGCTTGATCTCAATCAGACCTACCTGCTGGCAACCAATGATTTTCTAGCCGCGGGCGGAGATGATTACACGGCGTTTCAACCGCAGCCGCTGGAGGGAGACTTCTCATCCCTGGAGGAATCCGTCATTCGTTATGTGCAAAGCAAAGGAACGGTGGACGTGAAAAGCGAGGGGCGTATCACGGTGGCTGCAAAGCCTGGCGCTCTAACTCCTCCTGTCAGCGAAACGCCAGCACCAACACCAACGCCGCCTGCAACTGAAACGCCGGAGCAGCCGGAAGCGCCAGCTCAGCCGGAGCCAACTGAAGAAGCCTGGGCACCCGTTCAACCCGAGCCACCTGTTCAACCGGAGACTGGAGGAGAGTCCGGGAACGCAGCTCAAGTCTACGTTGTACAGTCTGGCGACAACCTCAGCAAAATCGCCCGGATGTTCAACACGACCTGGCAAACGCTGCAAAGATTAAACCATTTACACAACCCTCACTTGATCTTTCCCGGGCAGCAAATTGTTTTGCCGTAAGCCCAATTAATGATAAAAGTCTGCTTTATCCTTGCAATATGTTGAATATTTCTCGAAAACACAACCCACGCCTGTTGATTTTATTTTTTTATATCTGCTTGGAAAGTCAGCCTGAATACTGGGCTGATTTTTTTCAAACACAAATTTGGTCCAAATATATTGATTTGTCTTTACATAATAGTTCATTCCATTTGCCAGCTCTTTATAGGAATCAGAGGTTCACTTCATCTACTCGGTGGTAAGAAATGTGAACTACCCACCACTTAATGCTAACGCATTTGAACTGGGGGCTTCCTGTGATGAAAACCAGGAATTTCTTGCGAAGAAGATTGGTCTTTACGTTTCCACCTCGTCCTTACGGACTAGGCGACCCTTATTCTTCGTGGATGGCTCACACATCCATTATCCCTCACCGATTCAATCAGTTTGGGAGTACCTTGTTCTTTCAGATATAGTCGCATGATGTTTAAGGAACCGTTAATATCAGCATTCACAAGGGTTCCCGTATTCGAGCAGAACAATCCTCGCTTTAGGCGGCGTTTTCGGTTGTAGGTGTATCGGTTGATCGGCTCTAGGTCCAAGGCGCTGATACCACTTGTGTAACGCTCTTGTTGATCAACCTTTTTTATCCCGCGTATGTTAACCTTATACTTGATCATTTTGGCTAAACGTTGGACGGGAACTTGAACAAACGTCTTCGCTTGATTCGTTTGTTTGATTCCCTTCATATCACCCATGATAATGGTCCCTACATCGTATTGTTTGGCTAGCTTGACGATATATCGGCTCGCTTGATGTAAGGCATTAGTAATGAAATGATCTCGCTTCATCCGTAGACGTTGGATGCGTTTGGTGGATTTGAATGCTTGATGACCAACTTGCTTCATCTGAATGCTTTGACATCTGGCGATTTCTTTGTTGACATACCCGTTCATCGCTTTTAAAGATTTGCCACAGATCACATAGTTATCTGTATGGTGAGAGAATGTAATCGCTGCCAGATTGTCTAAGCCTAGATCAATCGCCATTACATGGGGAGAGGTTTTCGGCTTCGCTTCATCTATTTTATAGATGATCAGGAAGACCCATTGCTTTTTTCTTGGACAAAACTGAATCCTGATCTGCTGAATCCATGCATCGTGAGGAAGGGAAAATGATGTTGGGATTTCCACTTTTAGACTCTTAACCTCAAACTTCGTTTGCATCGTCTTGGATAAGGAGAGGTGGAGCTGCTTGTCTCTCCGACGAATCGCCAGATTCGTGAAAATGATTTCGTTTTTTCGCTTCAGTATATGTTTATTTCGGTGGTGCAGGCTTCCCTCTGTATTTGCTTGGATGCGCTTTGTAATCCTGCTGAGCTTTGAAGTAGCTCTTCCAGTTTTGTTCCACCATTTTTAGACATTGTTGATACGTATGAGAATGAAGATAGGCGTTATGCCAATTCGATTTAGTTCTTTTTCCAACGTAACATAGCTTTTGTATTCCTTCTCTCTGCATTCATAATTAGCAATGTTGTACAGCTTGGTTGTGTGAAAGGATAGTTCTTCGATGATGGACATTTGTTGATCTTCTAGTTTTGGGTAGTATTTGGCTACAAGTCTCATTCATGTTCACCTCCTTTTTATAGGAATGTATGTTCCCCTTATTTTGCCATATTTCTATTGTATCTGAAAGCAAAAAAGCGATTCATCTCCCGCCTAAAGTTCCACTTTTGAGGAAGGAGTCGCTTAATATGATAAATTCAAAGCTTCACGCCACTGGAAAAAGGATGTATGCAAAAATGCTGAAAAGAGAGTGATCGGATATGAAGCTTACTTTTCTCGGGACCGGGGCTGCCGAAGGCATCCCCTCCCCCTTTTGTGATTGCCCGACATGTGAGTATGCAAGAGCCCACGGCGGCCGGAATATCCGCAAGCGGCAAAGCGTTCTGCTCAACAATGATCTTCTCATCGACCTGGGGCCGGATATTTTCGCTTCCTGTGCGCAGTTGAGCCTTTCCTTGTGTGAGGTGAACCAATTGCTTGTTACCCATAGTCACTCGGATCATTTTGAACCGACCAATTTGATGCTGCGGGCTAAAGCTTACCGCTTATCTACTGAGCTGCCCGAGATGACAGTGGTGGCGGGTCCGTCAGTGTGGGCTTTATGGGATGCATCCGGAGGCAGCGACCAGCAGGCCGGAATTAAGCGGCGGCCTATTTTACCGAATCGGGCTGTACAGGTAGGCGGCTACTCCGTTCGCTCGCTAGAGGCTGCCCATCACTCAAGTATCGGTGACGCGATGAATTATGTGATTGATGACGGGACGGCGACCTTGCTGTATGCCTCAGACAGCGGCTTATATTCGGATGAGACATGGCAGCAGCTGGAGGGGCTTCAGCTCGATGCAGTCGTACTGGAGGGGACGATCTGGTCCCGGCCGCCCGGTAAAGAGCACCTGAACGAAGATGACTTTCGTTCCATGCTGGAACGTATGCGTGAGATCGGTGCGGTTACGGAGAGAACCGTCGTAATCGCGACTCATTTTTCCCATCAGGGATCGGCTCCTCATGAAGAACAGGATGAGAGGGTGAGAAAACTGGGAGGGATATGTGCTTATGATGGTTTGACAGTGGCGTTTTAAAAAACGCTGCCCAGCAGACTTTCCTTTTTTCTATGCTTGCAAAATTCAGGTCAGATCAGTCTTTAGAGTTATGATATTCGCAACTACCCGCAATCTAGCTGATTGCGGTGTTTTTTTATTTGCACTAATTCTATTTACGGCTGTTATGAGAGCGTGGCAATCGCTCTTCCGTCCAAATACACACCCGCTTAGGGCCGGAATTACGCGCTTGTCTCCATTCCGTTCATCTGGGAAGAGAGGCAGGTGGTTAAAACATCCTGTCGTATAACGTGTCCCGCTTGAAGGCAGCCGGCCGACTAACAAACAAGTTGAGAGAGTGCACAACAGCTTGAAAGATTAAGCTATTCACCTCTACTGGGGTTCCATTACACTGAATGTGAGCGTTTTTTTAACTACGAAATGGAGGGTTTGCATTGATCAACTCACATCGTAAGACCATAGCCGGTTTAACGGCCGTATTGGCCATTTCCTCGATACTGGCGGCTTGTTCGGGAAGTCCTGCCGAAGAGCCGCAAGGCACGCAGTCCCAAGAGCCGGAACTGTCCGGCAATCCGGCCGAACAAAGTCCGGAAGGGAAGTACGATCCGCCTATTACCGTTACCATGGTTCGCGATATGCCGGGCTCCCTGACCTTCCCCCCGGGGGATTCGCTGGACAGCAATGTCATGACGAGGCTGTTGGAAGAAACCTATGGCATTAAAGTCGTCAATCAGTGGGTGACGGACGGGTCCGCTTATTACGACAAGCTGAATCTGTCCATCGCTTCCGGCGATCTGCCCGATATATTCCGGGTTTCGCCGACCCAACTGAAACAGTTGGCCGACGCCGGGATGATAGCTGATCTGACAGAGGCATATGAGCGGAACATCGCTCCGTTAACCGACGAATTGTTGCGGACCGATAACGGGGTGGGGCTGGCCTCGGCTACGCTTGACGGCAAGCTGATGGCTCTGCCCTATGTGAATGCGGCTACAGAAGGCTCCCAAATGATATGGCTGCGCAAAGATTGGCTGGATAACCTCGGCTTGCCGGAACCGGAGACGATGGAGGATATTTTCCGTATTTCGAAAGCGTTCACATTTGACGATCCCGACCAGAACGGCAGGGATGATACGTACGGCTTCGGATTTCATTCCAATATATTCGGCGGCTTCGGGGGCATGACCGGATTTTTCAACAGCTATCACGCCTACAAAGATACGTGGATCCAAGATCCGGCCGGAGGAGGCGGACTGGTTCAGGGCAATATACAGCCGGAAATGAAAGAAGCTTTGGCTGCCCTTCAAGAGCTGTACAAGAACGGGGAAATCGACCGGGAGTTCTCCGTCAAAACCGCCGAGCAGCTGTTGCAGGATATTGTATCGGGAAAAATCGGAATGTTCTTCGGAGGCTTTGCGGAGCCGCTTAATAAATTGAACCGTGCGGTTACGAATGATCCTGCACAAGTATGGGAGATGTACCCGCTTCCCTCTATCGACGGCAAACCGGCCAGGCCGCAGGTGACTGCCATGCCGGGACATTATTGGGTAGTCAACAAGAACAGCGAGAATCCCGGCGCCGTCTTTAAAATGCTGAACTTGTTCGTGGAGAAAAATTTCGGTGAAACGGCAGAATTTAAATACATGTATGACGGTGAGTATGCGGTCTATCAATATCAGGATGTCCGCACATTCGGCGCCGTCAAGAACCTCCAGCATCATCTGGCCATCCGGGAAGCTCTAGAAAACGGCAACGAGGAGAATCTTAATCCGGAGGGGCTCGGTTATCTGGATCAGGTCAAGCAGTATCAGGCCGGAGATCCGTCGATGTGGCGTTATGCCAAAATTTTCGGTCCCGACGGTTCATTGAAGGTGATTGACCAGTACGTAAGAGAAGACAGACTCCTGTATGACGAATATTACGGGATTCCTTCCGAGCTGATGGTAGACCGCAAAAGCATCCTGGCGGATTTGACCAGTGAGACGTTTACTAAAATCCTGCTTGGCGAATCGATAGATTTGTTTGACAAATACGTGGAGGATTGGAACCGGCTTGGGGGCAGTGAGCTTACTGAGGAAGTGAATGGGTGGTACGCCGGTCTGAACTAATGGATTGTTATCCGAATTAAAGGGGGGGACTCCGATGCGGAGCTTGCGCAAATCATCAATGTATTCCCGGTGGCCTCTGCATTTGATGCTGCTTCCCGGATTCATTATTCTATTCATCTATCAATATGTTCCAATTGTTGGGGTAAGCCTGGCCTTTCAAAATTTCGTGCCCTCGCTAGGTTTGCTGGGGTCGAAATGGGTGGGGTGGGACAACTTCAGCTACATGATGGCTCTGCCTAATCTGTACAGGGTGGTTTGGAATACGATATATATTTCCGTGCTTAAGGTGATTGCCGGTCTCGTCTTTCCGATTCTGATCGCGATTCTGCTTAATGAAATTAGAATTCAACTGGTCAAGCGGAGTATACAGACGTTGATTTATTTGCCGCATTTTCTGTCGTGGATCATCTTGGGGGGCATCCTGATTGATGTGCTGTCCCCCTCCTCGGGGATCGTTAATGCCATGCTCGGATGGGTCGGCATAGAGCCGGTTTTTTTCCTCGGCGAAGCCAAAATTTTCCCCTATGTACTGGTGGGTACGGATTTATGGAAGGATTTCGGATTCAGCACCATCGTATATCTTGCAGCCATTTCGAGCATCAATCCGAATCTTTACGAGGCCGCGGTTGTCGACGGCGCCAACCGGTTGAGGCAGATCTGGCATATTACGCTTCCCGGAATGACCCCGGTTATTATTCTGCTGGCAACGCTAAGTCTGGGCCAAATTCTCAATGCGGGATTTGACCAAGTGTTTAACCTGTATAATCCGTCCGTATACGAGACCGGGGATATTATCGACACACTGGTGTACCGGATGGGAATTCAGCAGGCCAAATATTCACTGGCGACCGCGGTCGGGCTTTTCAAATCCGTAGTGTCCTTCCTGCTGATCTCGCTGTCTTATTTTCTCGCTTACCGTCTGGCCAATTACCGCATTTTCTAGAAAGGAGGAAGCAGGATTGATTCAGGATACTACATGGCCATCGAGATTGTTCACCTTGTTCAACTATGCGTTTCTCCTCTTCCTGGCTCTGTCCTGTATATTGCCGCTGGTGCATATTCTGGCCATCTCGTTCAGCTCGGACAATGCCGTCGCGGCCGGCCAGGTCAAATTGTGGCCGGTGCAATTTACGACGGAGGCTTATAGAGTTGTCCTTAACAAGATCGAATTTCTCAGATCCATGGGAGTTACTCTGCAGCGAGTCGTCCTTGGGGTTTCGCTTAATATGCTGCTGGCCGTTCTGATGGCCTACCCCCTGTCCAAAGAAGCGCGGGTATTCCCGATGCGCACCTTTTATGCTTGGGCGGTCGTCTTCACCATGCTGTTTCACGGAGGTCTGGTCCCGACTTTCATGACGGTCAGGGCAACGGGGATTCTCGATACGGTCTGGGCGCTGGTTCTTCCGGGAGCCGTTCCGGTGTTTAACGTGCTGCTGCTGCTTAATTTTTTCCGCGGACTGCCCAAGGAGCTGGAGGAAGCGGCCATGATGGACGGGGCCGGACATTTCACCACCCTTTTCAAAATCTATTTGCCGCTGTCGCTGCCCGCTCTTGCCACAATCGGTCTGTTCAGCATTGTCGGCCACTGGAATGCTTGGTTTGACGGTATGCTGTATATGAACTCTCCGGTGAATTATCCGCTGCAAACGTATTTGCGGACCATAGTGATTGATCTGGACTTAAGCTCATTAAGCGGAACGGGGGACACCTTGAAGGAATATGACCAAGTGTCGGCCAGAACCGTCCGGGCCGCTCAGATCTTTCTTGGAGCTCTTCCGGTTCTGCTTGTTTACCCTTTTCTGCAGAAGTACTTTACCAAAGGCATTGTTCTGGGAAGTGTGAAAGAGTAGCCGGATAAGCGGGAGAGTCTGTCCGCAGCGGAATGGTTGGGAGGTGAGAGGCATGCTGCTGCGCCCATGGAACAAGTTTAAACAAATAAGTATCTACTTGAAGCTGGTGATTGCTTTTCTAGCCGTTCTGCTTCCGGTCTATATTCTTGGTCTGATCGTGAACCATTACGCGGAGAATAACGTGAAAGAGAAGATTGACGAGTCGATGCAATCCCGTGTACATTTCTATATCCGCCAGCTGGACAACGAGTTCAGCCGGATCGCCAGGATGCAGGAGGAGTTTGTCAACGACCGTGACGTCCGCCTGTTGGCCAGCGGCGGGGGAATGTACAGTGATTTCGATTGGCGCAATGCCGTTCTGGGGCTTCGGGACAGTCTGATTACCGTCCGCAATTCCAACGCCTACGTGAGAAAGGCCAGTATTTATCTGCCGCTGGTGGGCCGGGTTATCACGTCGGATAATGCCTACGAGCCGCTTCCCGATCAAGAATATGAGGCCCTGAAAAGCTCCAGCCACCGGCTTACGAATCCGTTCGTTTATGACGGGGAGCGGCTGTTTCTCAGCTTTCCCTACTCTAATCAGGCGCTTATTAACGGCAGGGAGCCTTTATTTTTGGTCAGTGCGGAAATAGCTGGCGAGGAGATCGGTGAAGTGCTGGACAGTTTAATGATTGACGGCAGCGGCGGGGCGATGCTGGTGGACCGGGAATTAAACTGGGTGCTGCAGGGCAAGCAGGGAGAACGGCTGTTAACGGCCCCCATGCTGGATCACTTGAAAGCGCTCAGAGAAGAGACACCGACCGGTCCGGCAATGGAGGAGAGAAAGCCGGATGTCCAGTTTCAGACTATCCGGGTGGAGGGGAACTCCTACTGGGTCTATGTGGAAGAATCGCCTGACCTGGGGTACTCCCTACTCATGTATATGCCGGAAGCCGAAATGCTCGGTTCGCTTAAGCAGTACCGGATTTGGTTCTGGGCCTTGTCCGTCAGCTCTCTGCTTGTCGTCGTCCTGTTCTCCTATTGGATATACCTGCAGATCCATCAGCCTCTAAGGAGGCTGATTCAAGCTTTCCGCAGAATGGAGAACGGAATGCTTCATGAGGAAGTAAGCTACAACCGTTCGGATGAATTCGGCTATCTATACCGGCAGTTCAATCATACGGCGGGCCGAATCCAAGAGCTGGTCCATGAAGTCTATGAGCAGCGCTACCGGGCTAATCTGGCAGAACTCCGGCAGCTGCAATCCCAGATCAATCCGCATTTTCTGTACAATAACTTTTTCATTCTTTACCGGATGGCCAAGAATGAGGAGAACGACAACATTGCCCGGTTTGCATCGTATTTGGGCAGCTACTTTCAATTTATAACAAGAACTCATAAAGCGAAGATCCGTCTGGAGGAGGAGGTTTTATTTGCCCGTACGTATATTGACATCCAGTCTTTTCAACATGAAGGCAGGATTGAGGCGGTCTGCGGGGAGCTGCCTGCGGAGTATGCGGGGCTGGAAGTGCCCAAGCTGATCCTGCAGCCGATTATAGAGAATGCATACCAGCATGGCCTGCGCAATAAGATAAGCGGCGGCCGGCTCGAAGTGCGGTTCGAACCGCATCAGGGAGGACTGGTCATCATCGTCGATGACAACGGGGAAGAAATGCCGGAGATTGCTTATGCCAGGCTCCAGCGAAGATTGGGGGCCAAGGGGTGGGAAGACGCGGAGACGACCGGCCTGGTTAATGTTCACCGCCGGCTCTATCTGGAGTACGGAAGTGAAGCGGGGGTGGAGTTTCTCCGCCGTCCCGGAGGAGGCAACCGGATTGTATTGTCCATTCCTGCTGCAGCCGCAGGGAATAAACCGCCAGAACTCGCAACAGGGGGTGAATGAGATGTACCATTTGTTGATCGTTGATGATGTTCCGAAAATTGTGAACGGATTGTATGAGCAGTTTTTGGAATGGGGAGACATTGAGCTTGAAATTTATCGCGCCTATTCAGCCGTTGAAGCTATGAGCATCATCCGTACGGTCAAAATGGATATTGTCCTGACGGATATTCATATGCCGGGGATGAGCGGCTTGGAACTGCAGGAGCAGCTGTTGGAAATTTGGCCCCGCTGCAAAATTATTTTTCTTACAGGCTACGGCGATTTTGACTATATTCAATCAGCGATGAGGCGGGGCGGAGTTGATTATATTCTAAAAGTTGAAGGCGACGAACCGATATTTGAAGCCGTTGGCAAGGCTATCGCTCAGCTGCGCGATGAGTGGGAGGCGGAGCAGGTGATTTCCCGTGCACGGCAGCAAGCCAGGGAAGCGCTGCCTCTGCAGCAGAAAGAACTGTTTACGGAACTTCTGGAGGGTGAGCTCGAGTTAAGCGACATCTCTCAGGACAGGTTGCAGGCCCTGGATATTCCGTTGACCTTATCGCAGAACGTGCTGTTGGTTGCCGGCCGCATCGATTCGTGGAAGGAACAGACCGTCAGTTCTTACGATAAATATGTATTCGCATATGGAGTGCAAAATATTGCCGCAGAATATTTGGTCCCGCTTTCCGTAATCTCCTTCAGCCTGCGCCGCTCGGAGCTGGTGTGGTTAATTCAGCCTGCGGCTGCGGAAGGAAAGACGGAGGAAGAGAGATGGCGGTTGTGCGAAATGGTTGTCCGCGATACGCTGCCGGATATTCAATCCACCTGTGCTGAGCTGCTCGGCCTGCAGCTATCTTTCTCCTTGAGCAGCGGCGCATCGTCCTGGGATGAGCTGGGCAGCCAATATCTGAAGCTGCAGAGGCTACTCAGCCAGGGATTGGGGCGGGGCCGGGAGGTGCTGCTGTTCGAGCCGCGGCGGCCTGCAGCCGTTCACACGGACCCCAATATGCCGCCGAAATCGAACATGCAGGAGAAGGGCGCCATGCTGGCCAAGAAGATCCGGCAGCTGGAATGGCATCTGGACAGCGGACAGAAACCGGAGTTTACCGCTATGTTCGATGAGGTGCTCTTGGAATGGTCACGGCTGTCGGCGCAGGAAGGATGCCGGCCGCTGCTGGCGGAAATCCGCCTTACGCTCAGTTCCATGTTCTTGTCCCATCTGAACCGCTGGGATTTGTTCGCCGAGGTGGCTGACCGCGGGCTGGCCGAACCGCTGCTGAACGGGACGGAGCTTAGGACATGGGAGGAAATGGAAGAGTATTTCATCAGGCTTGCGGAGCTGCTGTTCTCGCTGAAAACTCATGAGCAGAAGGACAGAATCAGACAGATCGTCCATGCGGTTAATCAATACGTGGAGCAGCATCTGACCGAGCCGCTATCCCTGGATTTGTTGGCGGAGCATGTTTATTTGCATCCGACCTATCTGTCGAGGCTATACAAGCAAGCCACCGGAATGAGGCTGTCCTACTGGATCAAAGATCAGCGCCTGCAGCGGGCCAAGGAGCTGTTGGCCAACCCCCGTTACAAAGTCCATGAAGTGGCGGCGGCCGTCGGTTTTGAATCGTCGCATTATTTTGCAAGGGTATTCAAGAAGGAAACCCAATTGACGCCGCAGGAGTACCGGAACCGGATCATGGAGCTTCAGAACAGCTGAGTAACGGTAGGTCCATGGGGAAAATCACTACTATAAAGAGGGAATCGAGGAGGAGAAGATTTGATGACAGCGGTTAAAGGCAAGGTTCAAGAGAAGGGGACGGATTGGAAGGCATCTTGGATTTGGGGAGGCTCCGAGGAGAGTCCGCGGAATGAATGGCGCTGCTTCCGTACAACGTTCGATGTCCCGGCGGAGGGGTGGAGTGCCGCCCGGTTCTCGATTACGGCCGATTCGCGTTATGTGCTGTTTATCAACGGAACGAGGGTGGGACGGGGGCCTGTCCGTTCCTGGCCGCAGGAGCTGGCTTATGATTCGTACGATGTTCGGCCCTGGCTAAGGAAAGGACAGACCAATACGGCAGCGGTGCTGGTCATGCATTTTGGAATCTCCACCTTTTCCTATATCCGCGGAAGGGGGGGATTGCTGGCGCAGCTTGACTGGTCCGTACAAGGAAGCGAAGGGGCAGGGGAAGAAAGCGGGAGCCTTATCACCGACGGAAATTGGAGGACGTCGATTCATGCCGGTCACAATCCCCGGGCACCCCGCCTTTCCCTGCAGCAGGCTTTTACCGAGTGGGTGGACGCTGCGCAATGGGATGAGGATTGGACAACCGCGGAATACGAAGAGGGAGCCGCCTGGGAACAAGCAGCGGTAATCGGCCCCGCAGGAATGCAGCCGTGGCCAACCTTGAAGCCTAGAGACATCCCCCACTTGACGGAGGAGACCATATATCCGGTCCGGGTGGAAGCAATGAGCAGGGTAACGCCGTTGGAGTGGACCGTCTATTTGGATGCGCGTTCGATCATGGATCCGGCCAGCGAGAAGCACGGCAACTCCATCATGTATGCCGGATATATCGCTACGCAGCTGCGAATGTCCGGCGACAGCAAGATCACCCTCGGATTCGCCTATACGGCCCCTGTGCTGCAAGCGCTCTGGATTGATGGCAGCCGCTATCCCAAATCGCAATGGCGGGGAATCGGCCAGGACCGTTATCTGGACGTAGAACTGACCGCCGGCGGCCATCTGGTTCTGTTCGAACTTGCCGGGTACGATCATGGAAGAGGTCTGTTTGTCGGGATAGACTCCGCCGTGCCCTTCGAGGTCGTTTCTCCCCTGGCAGGGGAGGCGGGACGGCATACGGCTTTTGCCGCGATAGGGCCGTTTGAATGCTTCGAATACATCGATCATCAGACCACGCCTGAACAAGAACGGCAAAAGAAAACCGTTCAAGCTTGTGCCGACTTTAGCGGGCAGACTCCGGACCTGGATCCTGCCGGTATGGAACGGTATGAGCAGTTCCGTGAAACGGGGAAGGCGAAGAGCGTGGAAGAACTGCATGCCCGGGGAAGTCTGCTGCGTGCGGCGTCCCCCCTGCACGTCTGCCCGGAATCGGTCTATACGCTCACTTTATGGAAGAAAAAGCAGGTTCCGCTGTCCGTTCCGGCACAGATGCAGCAGATGGTGACAGCTAACTCCGCAGCGGCAGAGATTCCCGTGTATGAGGCTCAGGATACGGAGCTGATTATCGATTTCGGTAAAGAATGGTCCGGCTATGTGGAGTTTGAATTGGAGGCTGCCGCAGGGACAGTCATTGATCTTTTTTGCGTGGAATATATCCGTGACGGTAATGTGCACTATACCCATTACCTTGACAATTCGCTTCGTTATATTTGCCGGGAAGGAAAGCAGAGGTTTGCTTCCAATGTACGCAGGGGGTTTCGATACGGAATCATGACGGTCCGCAATGCCGGCAGACCGGTTCAAATGTATGAAATAACCGTACGCCAGAGTAATTTCCCGCTGGCGGAAGTCGGGCAGTTTCAATGCTCGGATGCGGTGCTCAACGATATTTGGGAAATGAGTCGGCACACAACCCGGTTGTGCATGGAGGATACCTTCGTCGATTGCCCCGCCTATGAGCAGACTTTCTGGGTCGGGGACAGCCGCAACGAGGCATTGATCGGTTATTACTTGTTCGGAGCCGAGCCGCTTGTCAAGCGGTGTCTCGATCTGGTGCCGGGTTCGGCCTTCCAGACGCCCCTATATGCGGATCAGGTGCCAAGCGGCTGGAACAGTGTCATTCCGAACTGGACCTTCTTTTGGGCCGAGGCCTGCTGCGAATACGTTCACCGCACCGGAGATACCGGGTATGCCCGCTCCATATGGCCGCATGTCCGCTATACGCTGGAGCATTATTTGGAGCGGCTCGATGAGCGCGGACTGCTGGCGATGAAGGCTTGGAATTTCCTCGATTGGGCTCCGATGGACCAGCCGCGAAGCGGCGTGGTAAGCCATCAGAACATGTTTTTGGTCAAGGCTCTCCGCAGCGCTGCCCTGCTTGCCGAACTGGCCGGGCAGGCGGAAGAGGGAGATGGTTTTCTGGACCATGCCGAGAGACTGAAACAGGCCATCGGGCAGCATCTGTGGTCAGAGGAGCGAAAGGCATATTTGGATTGTATTCATGAAGATGGGCGCCGATCCGACATTTTCAGCATGCAGACCCAGGTGGCCGCTTATTTGTGCGGAATTGCGGACGGCGGCCGGAAGCAGCAGTTGGAGGCCTACCTGGCTTCCCCGCCGGAGTCCTTCGTTCAAATCGGATCTCCGTTCATGTCCTTCTTCTATTATGAAGCCCTTGTGCAAAAAGGGGATGTGGAGCGGCTCGTTGACGATATCCGCAAGCAATACGGCAGTCTGCTCCGCTACGGGGCTACGACCTGCTGGGAAACGTATCCGAGCACGAGCGACGTCAATCCTTATCCGAATCAGCTGACGCGGAGTCATTGCCATGCCTGGTCGGCCGCCCCTGGTTATTTCCTCGGCTCACAAGTGCTCGGCGTTGCCGGCAGCGGGCTCGGGTGGACGGATGTTGTCGTGCAGCCCAAGCCGTGCGGGATGGAGTGGGCGCGCGGGAGTGTGCCGCTTCCCCATGAAGGACGCATCGACGTGGCCTGGACGGTACGGCAGGACGGGACGATGCTGCTGCAGGCCTGGGCACCGGCAGGCGTGAACGTGACGCTCCGGCTTCCGGAGGGAATGGATGGAGAGACCGAGCTGGTTCGATTAGGCTGAGGCCGGTTATTGTCATCCCATTCGATGACAATAGTGAAGCGGGCTGTCCCTCCCGGAAGGTCATCCAGCATAGGACCTTAGGTTAGGGACAGCCCTTTCCTCATACAGCCGGGGAAAAGATAAAAATCAAAGGCTGTTACTTAGAAATGTTATGTTAAGTGAGCCAAGTAAAGCAATCTATGGAGAGGTGTATACATGGTACGGAATTTATGGGACAACGCTAAAGCTTCCGGGCTGCAAAACGGCTTGGATGAGCTGGTTTACCGCTCCAACCTGATCGGGGCTAAGGTAGTTGCTTCTTATCCTTATCCGTAATGCGGATGCTATTGAAGGATGTGTTGATCCTTACCCGAATCCGGCCCTGCAGGGGAAGGATTGATACTCGGCATTCCGCCTCCCAGAGGACTAAGCTCTGCGAAATACTTCTCCTGCTCTTCGGGGGAAATATAACCGAGATCTACACCGATCGCTCTGGAAATGAAGGGATCAAGCGTACATAGGTCGCTCTTGGCGACTTCGGACACACTTGTCCGGCCCAGGGAATAGCAAACCAATTCCATTTCGCGAACGGTGGCGTTCAGGAAGTTGGCTAAGGACAGGGCCCCTTTATCCGGGTCAAGCTGATCGGTCATTTTGGCATTGTACACGACAAGACTTGTTGGCGGTTCAAAGGGCAGTGATTTGGTCATCTGGTCGCTGACCAGTGCCATGATCGCAGCTGTGCCCATGTAAACGGCATCCGCTCCCAGTGCCATAGCCTTCAGGCAGTCGCCGGACGTAATCAGCCCTCCTGTTGCGATCAAGCTTACCTCTTCGCGTGCTCCCTTTTGTGCCAAATATTTGGCTGCTCTGGCTGTGGCAAACAGAGTAGGCAGACCAACATCATCTTCGAGGATGGGGGCAGCCGCATGGGTACCGCCTTCCGCGCCATCGATTGTCAGAAAATCAACTCCCGCCTCCAAAGCAATTTGCAGCTCCTTTTCCAAAAAATGAGTAGCTGCCAGTTTAAGGCCAACCGGCACTCCGGTTTCCTCCTTCAATTCCCGGACCAGCGCTGCGAACTGCTCCTTCGTATCCACTCCCGGCAGGCGGGAGTGAATAAGCGCATCATCTCCTTCGGCAAGGCCATATACTTCCCGGAATTCCGCTCCGATATTTTTAGCTGAGGTTCTTTGCGGACTTGAGCCTTGAGCTCCTTGTCCCAACTGAATCTCAATCGCATCCAGCCGTTTGTATTTATCCGGAGTGTTCAGCCAGCCGCCGCGGTTATACTGTCCAATCAGAAGGGAAGCTGCCTCCCGTTCTTCTTCAAGAAGCCCGGCCTCCCCTGTATTAGTGGCTGTTCCGGCTCGTGTAGCCGCCTGGGCGAGCGCGATCTTGGCCGTTTTACTGAGCGCCCCTCCGAAGGACATCGCCGCTATCATAATAGGGATAGAAAGGCTTAAGGGCTTGCGGGCATTTCGGCCGATTGTGACAGATGTGTTGATCCGCACATCTTCGGGGGTAGGAAAGCGAAACAGGTGAACGGGATTGAACAACAGCTTTTCCCAGGGTGAAAAGCGCATATGGCTTCCCAATGGCCTGGCTGGAGGCAAGCCGCTCTTAGATCTCATCATAATCTCAGCCAGTTGAATCGGCCCTACCTTTTTGGAGGAGGGGATCATCTCAAACAAGTTTTCTGTGTATTGATCCCGGGCTACTCTTTCTATTGCTTTATCAACGGTTTCGTTAACGATGCTTCTGATTATATTGCTCATCCATTTATACATCTAACTTCCTCCGTAATCTCCCTATTCTCGAGTTTCTATTTGACCCTCAAGCTCCTGAATCTGTTGGGCCAGAGAGAGGCATAACTGCTTGATTTCCCCAAGCTGGCGGGCGCCGCTCTGTTCTTCAACCGCAATCTGGTTCAGTCGGTCATCCCCGGCATTCGTCAAGTCTTGGAAATGTTTCGTTTCAAGCGTGCCTAATGTCCCGGCAATCGTTTGGATCCGGTTAAGTTCATGGCGGATTGTTTCCAGGGTACCACTCATTTGTTTATCTTGGTGGTTAGAGCTCATTATTGTTCTATCCTTTCCATCGTTAGTTAGTTTTTGGAACAGATTATATTTTCCATGGTTATTTTAGGTATTAACCCCAATAATTATTCGGGAAGTTCGCGGGTGGATTTGAACAATAGTCTGGTGATTAATTGGTGATTTATTGGTCATTAATCGGTGAATGCTCCATCACAAAGCGACTGGAATTGTTTGTAATGTTGGTCAAGATGTAACGCATATATTTTTCCATAATATAAAAAATGTGAAAGGCGCTGGTCAGATGTCGGAGCAATACCGCGTTTATGCACCGTTTATCGGTCCTTTCGATCCCTGTCCGCCAATTAAATTAAAATACTACAGTACTCCTCCCCAGCTATTTTTAGGTTTTCAGCCGCAAAACTTGCCGCAATTCTCCCCCTATGAGGCATTGGCGAAGGGAACGCTATGGCCCGCCCTGTTTAGCCCGTATGAGCCGAAAAATAGTTAATAAGGAGTTTTGCCGATGACTAAGCAATTGGATGCTGATTATTACAAGCTGCTTCATGCCCTGCAGGCTGTCGATTTTGTGCTTGTGGAACTGAATCTGTACTTGGATACGCATCCCAACGACTCGAAGGCCATTGAACAGTATAACACCTTTGCCAAAAAGCGGAAGGAACTGGTTCAGCAGTACGAAACAGCCTACGGTCCCCTTATGCACTTTGGGCACAGTTATTCCAGACATCCGTGGGAGTGGAAGGAGGCGCCATGGCCATGGCAAGTATAGAGAAATCAGGAGGACTCTACCATGTGGGTTTATGAAAAGAAACTGCAGTACCCCGTGCGCGTCAGCAAGTGCGACCCAAGGATGGCCAGATATTTGATCGAGCAGTACGGAGGGGCAGATGGTGAATTGGCGGCAGCTCTACGCTATTTAAATCAGCGCTATACTATTCCGGATAAAGTAATAGGCTTACTAACCGACATAGGCACAGAAGAATTTGCTCACCTGGAAATGATTGCAACCATGGTTTACAAGCTGACCAAGGATGCGACTGTGGAGCAGCTGAAGGAAGCCGGATTGGGTGACCATTATGCCAATCACGATAAAGCGTTATTTTACAATAATGCGGCTGGTGTTCCATGGACTGCCGCATATATTCAAGCGAAGGGTGATCCTATAGCTGATCTGTATGAGGACATTGCCGCTGAGGAGAAAGCAAGGGCGACTTACCAGTGGCTGATTGACATGACGGATGATGTCGATTTGCAGGACAGCTTGAAGTTTTTGAGGGAGCGTGAGGTGGTGCATTCCCAGCGGTTCCGGGAAGCTGTGGAGATCTTGAAGGCAGAGCAGGGAAAAAAGACTTTTTATTGAGCAAGGGATGAGGCTGCGGGGACGATGTTCCGGCGGCTTTTTGTTCCCTAGAAACCAGTGGGCTCTGTCCTTTCTCAAGCTTGGACATGCCTTAATGGTAGTTATGAAATTGCAGGAATAAAATGTGGCCCATCTGGAAACGCTACTTTTGAAAAATATGGAATAGGAGGATAATTTCATGACTAGCTTACTAATGAAAATTATTGCTTGCCCGTTAGGCTTGGCTTGCTTGTTGCCTCATGGCTGTTTCCCAATGTAGATTTTGGATCCTTTTACCAGCTTATTGTTGTAGGATTGATATTGGCTCTCGTAGGGGTGCTCATGGAATATCTGCTGCTTAGAAAAGGAACGTTGTGGATCAGCACGATTTTGGATTTTGCGGTTTCGGTGCTCATCCTGTATTCAATAGCCAATCTATTTGCCGGGACGACGATTACGTTTACTGGAGCTGTACTGACCGGGATTCTGCTAGGTGTTATAGAATATTTCACGCATCTGTGGCTGATCAAAAGCGGAAGAACGCAAAAATCTCCGGCGTAGAGGACCCGTCGATTGATCTTGTAGAGCTTAATGGAAATCGTTCCGTAGAAACGAAGGACGAGCCGTTTATAATCCCCAACTAAGATTAACGAATAAGGAAGGAAAAGAGTATGCCGTTAAATGTCGCTCAAAAACTGATCAAGTCCCATCTGGTATCCGGTGAGATGATCCCCGGCAAGGAAATCGGGTTGACCATCGACCAGACCTTAACCCAGGACGCAACCGGAACTATGGTTATGCTGGAGCTGGAAGCGATGAACCTGGACCGTGCCCGAACGGAAGTTTCCGCCCAGTATGTCGATCATAACATTATTCAGGAAGACAGCAAAAATCCGGATGACCATTTGTTTCTGGAGAGTGCGGCCAGGAGATTCGGGTTGTATTTCAGCCGTCCCGGAAACGGCGTGAGCCATCCGGTGCATATGCAGCGACTGGCCAAGCCGGGCAAGACGCTGCTCGGCTCGGACAGCCATACCTGTGCGAACGGCTGCATGGGCATGCTGGCTATGGGAGCAGGCGGGATCGATGTTGCCCTGGCCATTGCCGGAGAGCCCTTCTATGTGAAGATGCCGAAAATATGGGGGATTCGCTTGACTGGCGAGCTCCCGGATTGGGTCAGCGCCAAAGACATCATCCTCGAATTGCTTCGCCGGTATGACGTTAAGGGAGGCATAGGAAAAGTTATCGAGTATTACGGCCCGGGGCTTGACAGCCTAAGCGCTATGGACCGCCATGTCATTGCCAATATGGGGGCAGAGCTGGGGGCTACTGGCAGCGTCTTTCCGTCCGATGAAGAGATTCGCCGTTTTCTCAAAAGTCAGGGAAGGGAAGAGGACTGGATAGAGCTGACAGCGGATCCGGGCGCAGAATACGATCTTCATGAGGAAATCAATTTGTCGGAGCTTGTTCCTCTGATTGCGAAGCCTTCAAGTCCCGGTAATGTCGTGCCGGTCAGTGAGACTGCCGGTGAGAAGATCTACCAGTCCTATGTGGGCTCATCGGCCAACCCCGGCTTTCGTGACTTTGCCATAGCCGCCGAGATTGTCAAGGGGCGCAAGGTGGCGGATGGGGTTTCCTTCGACATCAACCCGACCTCCCGGCAAATGCTGACAGACCTGGCGAAGGAGGGGCATATAGCCAACCTTTTATCGGCAGGAGCCAGGCTGCATCAGGCAGGCTGCAACGGTTGCATCGGAATGGGCCAGGCGCCTGCTACCGGCCGCAACAGCCTGCGTACAACTCCGCGTAATTTTCCGGGCCGATCCGGAACGCGGGAGGATAGCGTGTTTCTGTGCAGTCCGGAAACGGCGGCAGCTTCAGCCTTAACCGGCAAAATCACGGATCCCCGGACACTGGACATGGCCTATCCGATCGTGAAGGAGCCGGATCGCCCGACTATGGATGCTGATATGCTGCAGGAGCCGCTGCCTGTGGAAAAAGCAAGGGAAGTGGAGCTGGTCAAAGGGCCGAATATTGCTTCCATCCCCGAAATGGCCAGTCTTCCTGATGAGCTGGACTTGCCTATCTTATTGAAGATGGGGGACAACATCTCCACGGATGAAATTCTTGCCGGGGGTGCCCGGGTTTTGCCCTACCGCAGCAATCTCCCGGAGATTAGCAAATTCACCTTTGAAATCATTGACGAGCATTATTACGACCGTGCCATGATTATCCGCAGCCAAGGAGGACATGCCGTCATCGCCGGCTATAACTATGGACAAGGCTCAAGCCGGGAACATGCTGCGTTAGCTCCCCGCTACCTCGGCTTGCAAGTGGCCTTGGCCAAAGATTTTGCGCGGATTCATTGGCAGAATCTTGTCAATTTCGGTGTGCTGCCGCTTACCTTCGCAGACGCTGCGGATTATGACAAGCTTGCTCAAGGTGATCGGATTGAGCTGTCTAATCTGAGGGAGCAGATTAAGCAGGGGAACCAGGTTACGGCCGCTATCCGTGGAAAAGGCTATGAGCTGAAGCTGACTCACTCTCTATCCGAAAGACAGGTAAATATCATGTTGGAAGGCGGATTAATCAACTGGGTGAAGAGCCGCCGCCAAATGCTGACTATTTAAACCCGGGCTATTATCGGATGAAAGGAGCTTGTTGCACGTGGATCGCAATCAAATCTGCAAAGCCTGTGACGGAACAGGCCTGCTGGCCGATGATGAGAATTGGCAGTACAGCTGTACGGTTTGCGGCGGAGACGGTGTATTGCTGTTAGGAGAAAGTCCGGAGCGCAGCGCATTTTTCTCCGTCGATGAGAACAATCGCACGATGGAGTAAGCAGCAGATGTTTTTTGCTGAGCTAGGAGCAGCCGATGGGAAGTAAACATCGGCTGCTTTTTTTGCGGTTTGGCGAGCCGCATGGAGGATCAAGCAGCGGCTGTTTTAATATTTTGTTTCTACTGGCCCGTCAGGCAATCCTATTGAGGCGGCGTGGTCTATTTGGGACCAGGAAATTTCACAAAGTTATTGGAACTTAGCGCGAGTTATTGTAAGCGAAAAACCGCATACAAAGAGCCTGCGGCAGCGCGTACGGGCGGAAATGTATGCGAAAACAAACATGATCTATCGTTCACAACTCCAGCATGAAAATAGCCAAGGTTGGCGAGGCTCGTTGAGGCTCGCGAGATTCGCGAGATTCGCGGGGTTTGCAAGGTTCGCAAGGTTCGCAAGGTTCGCAAGGTTCGCGGGCTTGTTGCCTGCGTTTTGGGTGGAATAACAAAGTTTGTGAAAGAGGGCCCGCAGCCTGCGTTTTGAGTGGAATAATGTAAAAATGTCTGTGATTGAAGGCGCGCCTGCATTTTGTACGATATGTCGTACAAATGCATGGGGTTGAAGAGCAAATACCGGAGGTTTGTATGAAACGTCGTACAAATCCAGGGGATTGAAGGGCAATTACCCAAGATTTGTATGACAAATCGTACAAATGCAGGGGCTTGAAGTGCGATTAACGGAGATTTGTATGACGAATCGTACAAATGCAACAAATGCAGGGGTTTCAGGAGCTGCAGCCAGTGTTTCATACGAAATTTCATGCGGGGCGTTTTATTTTCACAGAAATATCGTATACAAAGAGACCGCGGGGGCATGCCCGGCCCGGAATAGGCACTAGCAGACCGCAACCAGACCAAATTAAGGAAAAATTCCTTTCCAACTAGGCGATCGATTCATCATCATGGAAACCTGTATTAAAAATTTACATAACTTAAATATTATTTGGGCCCAAATTTGTTCAAGCTTATTTAACAATTTGTATGGATCGGCCAGCAGCTAATAAGAACGGATAAAAGCTGATAAAACAACGATTTATTGATTTTTTAAACCAATTCTCCTTACACTTACTCTTGTTTCAAATTAATCTTTACAATAACTTTAAGAAAAAAAATTTGACTTTTTTGGGGAAAAGGTGCTAATATTATAATGAAATTTGGCCCAAATAAAGACTGGATTTGTGCAAAGAATGCTGAAATAGGTTAATCTAGAAGGGAACTCTTAAAATAGCGTTTTGCATTAATACGCTTATCAGCGAGTTGGAATTGCGCAATAATGCAAAGCAGCAAAGCTGCGAAAGCTGAAAAACTGCAAAAGCCGCAAAGCCGCAACCCGCGAAGCTGTTAAGAGGAACTTTTTTAGATAAGGAGGATGGGAATGCCAACTTTAAAAGAAATTGCACAGCATGCTGGGGTTTCCATTTCGACAGTTTCCCGTGTTCTCAACAATGACCTGAGCCGCCATTTCAGCGAGGAAACGAAGGTGAAAATTAGAAACGCAGCAAAAGAGCTGGGGTACGACCCAAGTGATTCAGTCAAATCTGCAGGCAGGAGAAGCACATCCTCTCCAGAGACCAAGCAGCGGAAAATCGGCTGCATTGTTGCCGTGCCGCAGAACAAATACAACCACCCCTATTTCTCCCCTATATTAGAGGGGATTGAGCAGCAGCTTGACGAGTTGGGGCACCGCTTAACCTTTGTCAGTACGGTCAAGGAGCTCCAGGGGGAAGAGGAGATGCGCAGGCGAATCCGGGAATCCGGATTGGATGGCTTTATTATTGTAGAGGGCATCGCTCCGGAAATGTACCAAAGCATCAAGGAGATGGTTCCGGCCGTGGTAGGCATAGATATTTCGGATTTGACCGTGCCCGTTGTTTCTTATGATCGGGTGCAGGCGGCAAAGTCAGCGGTCCGCCATTTGATCAGCCAAGGCCATCAGCGAATTGCATTTATTGGAGGCACAGGACTTACCGGTGATTTGGACAGGGAGAAGCGATACCGCGGTTACCGCTATGCCTTGCAGGAGGCTGGCCTTGAAGTGGATGCCCGATTAGTCGTTAATGCGGGGTGGGACGTGGACGTTAGCTATGCGCGCATGGCGGATTTGCTCGCTGGTCAGGAGATTGAGCTTCCAACGGCCGTATTTGCGGCAAGCGATATGCTGGCAATCTCCGCGATGAGGGCGGTTACGGAGCAAGGATTGAGAATTCCGGAGGATATTGCATTTGTCGGTCTGGACAATATTGAACTGTCGCAGTACACATCACCTCCGCTGTCCACGATCCATATCCCGAAGAGCGAGATAGGGAGGATGGCAGCCAAAATTCTGATCGATGAGCTGGAAGGAAAACATCCGCTGCCATTTAAAGCATTCATGCCCTTTCAACTGCTGATCCGGGCTTCATCCGAATTTACCAGAACTAATGGGGAGTGAGCTGTGATATGCTTCCCCTGCCGTGGTATATGACTCGGCTCGGAGAACGAGAAATAATGTGATTACTGAACAACAAGCAAATAAGAAGCTGTGAAACTGAAGAAGCAGCGTGGAACTGGGAACGAATGTGAAACTGAAGAAGCAGCGTGGAACTGGGAACGAATGTGAAACTGAAGAAGCAACGCGACATGAAGGGATTGTGAAACTGAAGAAGCAACGCGACATGAAGGAATTGTGAAACTGAAACAGCAGCGCGAAGTTAACAACGAATGTGAAACGGAAGAAAGAAGGGATGGGTTTGGCTCAAGAGCAAGTTCGCATCGGAGTGATTGGACTCGGCTGGAGGGCCGAGGTCACGAAATATTGGCATAATCCCTTCCCCGGCGGCAAGTCTATTGTTGTTGCCGGGGCGGATAATAATCCCGAGCGGTTAGGCAAATTTCGTGACAAGGTCAACCCGGATGCCGATGTAATGCTGGATTACCGGGAGCTGCTGGAGCGCTCGGATATCGATGCGGTGGCCATTATGACACCGGATCATTGTCATGAGGAGCATGCGGTAGCTGCCCTGAATGCAGGCAAGCATGTATACTGCGAGAAACCGCTGGCGATTACCGTGGAAGGCTGCGACCGGATCCTGCAAGCCTGGCAGGCATCCGGCAAGCACTTCATGATCGGCTTTAATATGCGCTATATGAACATGTACCGCACGATGAAGGAAATCATTCAATCTGGAGAAATCGGGGAGGTTAAGGCCATCTGGGTGCGGCATTTTGTCGGTCTTGGAAGCGATTACTATTATCACAGCTGGCATGGCAGCTCGAGGAATACGACTTCCTTGCTGCTGCAGAAAGCGTCGCATGATATCGACATTATTCATTGGCTGGCAGACAGCTATACCAAAAAAGTAAGCGCTTTTGGAGGGATGGATTATTTTGGCGGGAACAAGGCTAACGATTTAACCTGTCCGAATTGTGCCGAGAAGGCTGTGTGTCCGGAAGCCCGATCCGGTCCTCTGGTGAAATGCGCTTTCCGTCAGGAGATTGACGTAGAGGACAACAACATGGTGCTGATGGAGCTGGCTAACGGCGTGAAAGCCTCCTATATGCAGTGTCACTTTACCCCGGATTATGAGCGGAGCTACACGGTCATCGGCACCGAAGGACGAATGGAAAATTTCGAGAAGGATCACAAGGTGGTGGTCAAATCGCGAAAGTCCAACACATGGAGGGATTTGTCCGACCGGGTTTATGAAATCAAGAAGGCTGAAGGTTCTCATTTTGGCGCTGATGAGAATATATGCCGGGATTTCATCGAGATGATCCTGCATAACAAGGAACCGGTCGCCGAGCCCGTGGCAGGCAGAATGAGCGTGGCGGTCGGCTGCGCGGCCACGGAGTCGGTCAGGCAGGGCGGAGGCATCGTCACGGTCAAGGGGCCGCAGTTGGTTCCGCTTAACTAGCAGAGGGGGATATGAAATTGAATAATGCGGCCGTTACCGGTACGGGAACGAAGAAAGCGCCTCCTTCCAGAAGGAGGATATGGAGCAGGTCCCTCCGCAAAAACTGGGATTTATATCTGCTCATTTCTCCCGTGCTGATCTATTTCTTTATCTTTGACTATATCCCGATGTATGGGGTGCAGATCGCATTCAAAAATTTCGTTGCCGCCAAAGGGATATGGGGCAGTGACTGGATAGGCTTTGATCATTTCCAGCGCTTCTTCGACAGCTATTATTTCTGGCGGCTGATATGGAACACCTTCAGCATCAGTCTTTACCAGTTGGCGGTAGGCTTTCCGATTCCGCTCATTCTGGCTCTTTTGATTAACGAAGTTGGCAACAAAACATTTAAACGTTTTTTGCAAACGGTAACTTATGCACCGCACTTTTTATCAACGGTCGTTATGGTTGGACTTATTTTTATTTTCTTGTCACCGCAGAACGGAATCATAAATCAGCTTATCGTTTTCTTTGGCGGCACGCCGATTTCGTTTATGACTGAAGCGGGATGGTTCAAATCGGTGTACGTATGGTCCGGAGTATGGCAGGGAATGGGCTGGAGCTCGATCATCTATTTGGCGGCTTTGGCCGGGATTGATCCGTCCCTGCATGAAGCGGCCAGGGTCGATGGGGCAAGCCGCCTCCGCCGGATCTGGCATATTAATCTCCCGGGCATTATGCCAACGGTTGTCATTTTGCTGATTCTAAATGTTGGTCAGGTGATGAGCGTCGGCTTTGAGAAAATTTACCTGATGCAGAACAATCTGAATCTGGAAAGCTCAGACGTCATTGCGACCTATGTCTATACACAGGGAATTCTAGGCGCGCAGTACAGCTTTGCTGCTGCAGTCGGTTTGTTTAACTCTGTCATCAACGTGATCCTGCTGGTGACTGTCAACCAGATCGCCAAAAAAGTGAACGAGACCAGCTTGTGGTGAAGGAGGGAGAGCGATGAAAGAAACGTTTGCGGATCGGTTGATAGGTTTTGTAATTTACGCTGTGCTTGTACTTATCCTTATTGTTGTTTTGTATCCGCTTATTTTTGTGGCCAGCGCTTCAATCAGCGATCCGTTATCCGTGGCGAGAGGCGAAATGTGGCTGTTTCCAACCGAATTATCCTTTGTTGGGTATGAGCGTATCCTGGCCAATACGGAAATATGGGTCGGGTACAGGAACACGATCATTTATACGGTTGTCGGCACGGCGATCAATCTGGTAATGACGATTATGGCGGCCTACCCGCTGTCCCGCAAAGATTTTGCCGGGCGGCATGCGATTACGGGCTATATTGTGTTCACCATGTTTTTCAGCGGAGGCTTGATTCCGACTTACTTGCTGATCAAAAATCTCGGAATGATCAATTCGATGTGGGCACTTATCATTCCAGGGGCTGTATCGGTGTGGAATATTATTATCATGCGCACATTCTTCCAAACGAGCATTCCTTATGAAATCCAGGAGTCGGCTTCCATTGACGGCTGTTCTAACCTGCAAACCTTGTGGCGAATTGTGCTGCCGCTCTCCATGCCTGTCATCGCAGTTATGATTTTGTTCTACAGTGTCGGCCATTGGAACGCTTACTTCAACGCTTTGATTTACTTGAATGATCGCGATAAATATCCTCTGCAGCTGTTCTTAAGAGAAATTCTGATCAAATCAGAAGTCGATCAGATGGCGGGAAGTATGGACTTATCGGTGCAGAATCATCTAATGGAGACTGAGGCTATCAAATACGCGATTGTGATCGTAGCCAATTTGCCGGTGCTGGTCATTTACCCGTTCCTGCAAAAGTATTTCACCAAAGGCATTATGATCGGTGCTATCAAGGGCTAGCCATTTGCTCTTGTTCACACATAGACAACCAATAACAAGGAGGTTTCCAAAGAAAATGAGTAAGTACAAAAAATGGACCTGCGTCCTGCTGACGGGTGTTATGACGGCAGGGCTGGCTTCAGCATGCTCAAATCAGGCCGAACCAGCACCATCCGATGGAGGAAACAAGCCTGGAGAGAGCGAGCCGGCTGTCCGGGCCGAAGGATTCCCGATTGTGGAGGAGCCGATCAAGCTAACCTTTTTTGCTGGCAAAGCCGCTTCAGCGCCGGCTAACTGGAACGACCTGCCCGTCTGGCAGGAATACGCCAAGATGACCAACATCGAGGTTGACTTCCAGTTAACACCGGCAGACAGCCTGGCGGAGAGGCGCAATCTTGTGCTTGCCGGCGGCGATTATCCGGATGCGTTCCATACAGCTAGGCTGTCAACGACTGATCTGATGAGCTATGGCGGACAAGGAACGTTCATTCCGCTCAACGATTTGATCGAGCAATATGCTCCCAATTTCAAAAAAATGCTGGAGGAGCATCCGGAAGTGAAGAATGGACTGACGATGCCGGACGGCAACATCTACTCCTTTCCAACGTTTTACGATCCGGAGTTTCACTCCGTATTGATTGGACAGAAGCTGTGGTACAACGAGAGCTTCCTGGATGCGCTCGGTATGGAGCCGCCGGAAACGACGGAGGAATTTTACGAATACTTAAAAGCTGTTAAAACCGGAGATCCGAACAAGAACGGTCAGGCGGATGAAATTCCGTATGCGGCCAGCAACTATGGTTCCTTGCTCGATGAGTTGAAGGGAGCATGGGGTCTCGGCAACCGCGGCAATGTCCACGGCCGTGTAGATCTTCACCCGGAGACGAATGAGCTGCGATTTATTCCGACGGATCCGCGCTACAAGGAATTGCTGGAATACATGAACAAGCTGTACACGGAAGGATTGTTCGTTGATAACTTATTAACGATTACCGGGCCGGAGGTCAATGCGCTGATGGATGAAGGGATTGTCGGCTCTTCGGTCACCAACAGTCCGCATGCGATCAGTGGTGTCAATATTGAGCACTTTATAGGCGCTCCTGCATTGAAAGGTCCATATGGCGACCAGATCTTTTCCAGAGCCCGTTCCCCGCTCATTGATGCCGGAGCATTCGTGATTACGGACAAAAATCCGCATCCGGAAGCGACCGTTCGCTGGATTGATTATTTTTACAGCGAAGAGGGAAGCAAGTTGTTTTTTATGGGGATCAAAGATTTAAGCTACATTGAAAAGCCCGATGGCACGCTGGAATACACGGAAGCGTACAACCAGGATCAGTCGAAGTTCGTCTCTTGGGCCGGAGGATTCTACCCCGCCATGCTGACTGCAAACACGTTCAAGGGCGGAGAAGCGACACCGCTTAGTATGGAAGCGGCAGCTAAGGTAGTGCCGCATTGGCCGGAGGAAGTATGGCCGGCATTTACGTATACCGAGGAGGAGCTTCCCCGGTTTACTCCGCTGCATACTGATCTGAATAAATACGTGGATGAGATGACTGCCAAATTTATTACAGGCGACATTCCCTTCTCCGAGTGGGACAATTACGTGCAAACGCTGGAGAGGATAGGCTTGGCGCAGTATTTGGAGATTTATACGGCCGCTTATGAGCGCTATAAAAATTAAACGAAGATCAGAACTGGAAAAAGAGAATCAGAACTCCAGGAACGCATCCACTAGGAGGGAATGGGAATGAATCGAAAACGCAAGCCGCTCACGGTGTTGTTGATCTCTGTGCTGGTAATGTCCATCTTTCTGCCGGCAGCCTACGCCAAGCCCGAGCCGTTGTTTACCGCATGGGTAGCCAGCAATTCGCAAAAGGTGATGAGGGATGAACCGATGCCGGCTGATTCAGCCCGGACGATGCAGCTCGCTGCGGCACGCAACGAATATGAAAGCGGCCAGGTGATTGTCCGGGCGGGCAATCACCCTCTGCGCAAGCTCCAGGTTTCGATCAGCGATCTGAAGCAGGAGAACGGAGCAGCCAAAATCCACCGCCGCGATATCGAGCTGTTCCAGCAGCATTATATCGAAGTGACTACGTCGACAACTCCGGCTTATCCGCAGGGCTGGTATCCGGACGCTCTGATTCCGCTGAAGGGCAAGCTGGAAGTGGGGGCCGGGCATAACCAGGGCATTTGGGTTAAAGTTTATGTGCCCAAAGGCCAGCCGGCCGGGGTGTACAAGGGAGAAATCACCCTTCACGAAACGGGCCAGCCGGTACGGATTCCGGTGGAACTGACGGTGTGGGATTTTGAGTTAACGGATGAGAACCACTCCAAAACCGCATTCGGCATATGGGGCGGACCGATACAGGAGGCACATGGCAACGTCCAGGGGATGGAAGCCTGGGAATATATTGAGAAGTATTACTGGGCTTCAGTCGAGCACCGTTTGACGCCAGGCTATTTGCCCATTCCTGATACGGATATCGACTATTATGTGGAGCATGCGCCGCGATTCATCAACGATCCGCGAGTATCCGCCTACCGGCTTCCTTACTACCGGGATGCTCAAGGTGAGCCGGACATAGAACGGATCAAGGAATTGGCTGATAAGCTGAGAGACCGCGGGATGCTGGAAAAAGGCTACTTTTATATCAGTGAAATCGATGAACCGGTTCCTCACCCGAACGCTGCGAACAACTATGACCGGGTGAAGGTGATCAACGATGCATTGAAGCAGGCGGCACCGGATGTCCCCCATCTTGTTACGATCCAGCCGCTAGAAGAGCTGCTTGGCGATGTAGACATCTGGTCACCGGAAATCGATAAATACGATTATGATTTCGCGCGCGAGCGACAGGCTGAAGGTGAACCGGTCTGGTGGTATACGAGCGTGTTCCCGAAGCATCCGTTTCCCTCCTATCACACGGATGACGATCTGGTAGGAGCGCGGCTGCTAACGTGGATGCAGCATGATTACGGAGTGGAAGGAACCTTGTATTGGGCCACTACTCAATTCCAGAAATACGATTCGGCGCAGAGAAAATATGTGAGCCGGGATGTATGGACAGATCCGTTGGCTTTTCCAGGCGCTAACGGGGACGGGTACTTGTTCTATCCCGGGACGGAGATTGGCATTGACGGTCCGGTAGGCACGATCCGGCTGGAAGTGCTGCGTGAGAGCATGGAGGATTACGAATACTTATGGCACTATGAGCAGCGGCTGCGTGAAACGGCGGCAAGACTTGGAATCGAGGAAGACTCTGAGAATTTCTCATACCGGGATGCTATCCGGCCGTTTTACGACCGTTTATATGAAAGCATTAAAGTTTTCGATGAAGATCCTGCTGAGCTGTTCGAGGTGAGAAAAGAAATCGCGGAAGCGATCACCGCGGCGCCTGAAGCGGTTCCGGTAATGGTAACTGTGCATGCGCCGGAAGAGGGCAGCCGGGAGGTTCGGGTTTATGCTCCTGCAGGCTCCAAGGTGACTTTAAACGGTAACCCGATCGCTCTGGAGAACCAGGCTGCAGGGTATGATCAGTTTGCTCAAACCTTGACGCTTGCGCCTGGCGCCCATGAGGCCGATATCGAGGTCAGCAAGGATGGATTGACACAGAAGGTAACACGTAAGCTTGTCGTTTATGAAACGGCAGCTCCTTATGCTGTTGAGCTCAATTCGCTGGAGTCGGAGGAAGCGGTGCAGCGGTTTACGACTTCTACCGTGAGCTTAAGCTTGTCGGATGAATTTGCAACGGAGGGCAAGCACTCGATGAAAGCTGTTTTCCCGGGTGAAGTGAACTTTCCGAATATCCGCTTGTTCAATGAAGGCCGCGGGTTCAGAAGTGCCGATTGGTCCGGATTTGATGCGCTGGAGTTTGACCTGTACAACCCGGGAGGGACGGCTCAATTTTACGTGAAGTTCTTCTCCGAGGATGGGCGCAACGATGACTCCTTCATCCAGATCGCGAGAAGCGGACAGGAGAAAACGGTACGAATCCCGCTGCGCCATGTCAATTTGGATCTGACCCGGATGAGAGGGATCGAAATATGGATGTGGAGAAGTGTTTTGCCGCAGACCCTCTATTTCGATAACTTCCGCTTCACCTCCGCCGAGCCCGCAGACCCGATGACTCCTTAAGCGAGATGCGGACCCGGCATCCCGGAGGACGGAAGAGGCAGTGAGGCAGAAGAGATCTCGGGATCTTTTTTGCAGCAGTTTGGTGAATGGAATGATGCAATTTATTACCCATAGGGTATTACTAATTAAGTGTTAACCAATAGCAAGACTGGAAGCGAAGGTTAACCAATAGCAAGGCTGGAAAGCGAATAACATCTTATGGCAAAGAAAGAGTGAAGCGAAATGAAGCTTACTTTTCTGGGGACCGGGGCTGCTGAAGGCATCCCCTCCCCCTTCTGTGATTGTTCGACGTGCGAGCATGCCAGAGTCCATGGCGGCAGAAATATTCGCAAGCGGCAAAGTGTCCTCATCAACGATCATCTTCTCGTTGATCTTGGTCCAGATATTTTTGCTTCGTGCGCACAGCTGGGCATTTCCCTCTGCCAGGTGGATCGTTTGCTGGTCACTCACAGCCATTCGGACCATTTCGATCCGTCCAATTTGATGCTGCGGGCCAAGACGTTCCGGTTAGAAACAGAGCTGCCGGAAATGACGGTGGTCGCCGGGCCATCCGTATGGACCATATGGGACGCATCGGGTGGCAGTGACCAGCAGGCAGGAATTAAGCGGGTGCCTATTTTGCCGGGGAGGGCTGTTCAGCTGGGGGCGTACTCTGTTCGCTCCTTTGCGGCCACCCATCATTCACGAATCGGTGACGCGATGAATTACGTAATCCAGGACGAGACGGCGACCTTGCTGTACGCTTCGGATAGCGGCGTGTATGCGGAAGAAATATGGCGGGAGCTGGAGGTGCAGCGGGTTGAGCTCGATGCCGTCGTGCTGGAGGGGACGATTTGGACTCGGCCACCAGGTAAGGAGCATTTGAATGAAGGAGACTTCCAGCTGATGCTGGAGCGTTTGCGTGAGATTGGAGCGGTGACCGATAGCACGGTGGTGATCGCGACTCATTTTTCCCATCAAGGGTCGGCTCCTTATGAGGAGTTGGCACAGAGGGTTAAGAAGCTTGGCGGTGTGTGCGCTTATGATGGGTTTGAGGTGAGCTTTGGCCGAGAGTAAACAGTTGATGCGGGCGCATTAAGCAAAATCAAGCAAATGCAAACCGAGCTAGCACAGATCGAGCTATTGCAACCGAGCTAACGCAACCCAAGCTAAGCCGAATTCTATAACAAATGGCATCGAGATCAATAGACCAACCTTAAACCGTTTCCGATTGGCAGTACCGGGGAGACGGTTTTTCCTATTTTGAAGGGAAAGGAAAGTGGGAAGGAGGGAAAGTTGAGGGATAACGTACGGTTTTGTAATTGGAAAGAGTGCCTAATAGGGAGCGACATCAAACATTTGTTAAGATATGGTATGCTAATGTGGTATCAAACGTATACGCAGACAATTGTGGGTAAGCGTGGGCAAGTGCAGGCAGGTGCAGGTAAGCGTAGGCAGTGATGACGTTTGCCGCCTGTTCGTATTCTAACGCTCGCAACGGTCCTTATTTTGCTAAAATAGTAGTTTTCTGGGCCTTTTGTCACAAATAAGAGCGAGGACGAGCGTTAGAAATAAAACCCTTGCTTTTTCGGGCAAATAAGAGCCAGGGCGAGCGTTGTGCGCAGAACAATTTTGCTGATTGACGCTTGCTGACATGTTTAGAGGAGGTATCACATAAATCGGAAGCCTACTGACGCAAATTATCACTAAACCGACCCAACCGACAGCCAACCCAACCGGCCCAGCAGGACACAAATAACCAACCAACATAGCGATTCAATTGACACAACTCCATAACGATTCAAACGACGCAAATTACCGACAATCAACCCAACCGAAACAATAACAAGAACAACCCAACCGGCACAATTACGCGCGCTATACACAGTTTGGCGAACAGCTCAAGTTTATGATTAGTTCACCTTAACTAGCTTAGGAGGTACGAAGCTCGATGAACAGATTCATCATTGGCCAATTTGGCGGATTTGATGAGGGGAAATATGAGCGAGATTTTCGGAGAGGCTTTTACGGTATAGAGGCTTGTTTATTTAAAAATGAGCAGGACCTCACCAGGCTTATGCAGGAGGCCGAGCGGCAAAACTTTCAAATTGGCGTCCACTTTCCAATGAGGGCTGGGAGGCGTGAGCTCAGGGATGCTCTTTTTCTTGCTGCCGATCCGGCGGTACGTGCCGAAGCATTTGAATCAGTCGAGCAGGAACTGGACTTTTTAACGGCATTCAGGCCGAAATATATTCTGTTTCACTATCCCAAGCCGGTCATACTGGATAATAGAGTAGATTGGCGCCAGTGGCATTTTGACGACCGAAGAGAGTATGAGTATGAGTCAGCGTATGCCCTTGAACCGTTTAAGCAGCAGACGGAAACCCTCCTGAAGTGGTTGACGGAGAAGGGCAGGGCCTATCGGTTTACCCCGGTATTGGAGTTCGATGGGCTGAACCGCTATATCTATGAGGATGACTTCTTTGAACAGCTGTTGGCGAAATATACGGACATCCGTCTCTGTCTGGATACCTTGAGACTGTTCCTGCAGGAACGAATCGACCCTTTCTTCAGTGCATCGCGGGTTCTTGAGAAATACGCGCGTTTTGCGGAGACCGTTCACTTATCTAACGTGCAGATTCTAGACGACCTCACCATCCAAAATCGCCGCTGCCCGGTGCTACCGAACCAAAATCCTGAGCAGGGCTGGGCGCCGATCGAACAATATCTCTCACAAATTAGCAGGGTCAATTCTTCAGTTAAAATCGTATTCGAGCATCGTTCCGACATGGTCAGTGATGAGGAACTGGAGACTTGCTATCAATGGGTCGACAAACTGTTAGGGTAGGAAGTAGTTTTTTAGATTGGCCTCGGCTTGAGGTAGTTGGCACGTATTTGGGCATTTTGCATTTTTGCATCATTCCAGTATTGTTGTAAATAAGGTGTGATTAGAAACAAAAGACTCGCATCAAGGCAGCTAACGGACGGAAGCTTAAGCTAGTGGCGGGATGGACTGACGAGTATGAATGCAAAATAATCAAGCTCACATATAGTATAGGAGGATTGAAAATGAGCGAAGAAGTGCAATCTCATGGCTGGGATGCCATAGAGCAGTCGATGTCCAAGCTTTATGGAGTTCAAGAGCCTAAACATTACGGCACGCTTATCCCTTATATGCTGGGAGGCCGGGATCCGCTTGACGGCATCAGCGCTTACAAAGCGGAGCGCCCTTTTCCTCATTGGCATATCGTTACATTTGGATTTTCCGAGCTTTACGAAAAGGAATCTGCGGATACTGAAAGCAGCGGATATGGATTTGAGCTGACCTTCCGGCTGCCGCGTGGGGAGGATGAGGAGGAGCCTCCAGGCTGGGCGCTGAATCTGTTGCAAAATATGGGGAGATACGTATTCAAAAGCGGAAATGTTTTTAGAACCGGCGATTATTTGGACGCTAATGGCCCGATCTGTCTGAACGCTGATACGAAGCTGACGGCGCTGGCTTTTATCGAGGATCCGGAGCTGCCGCCTATAGACACGCCTAATGGGCATGTTGAGTTCATACAGATGGTTGGCATTACAGGCTGCGAGCTCGAAGCTATGCAGACCTGGAATACCCGTGGAATGCTGAAAGCCTGTGAAGAGCATATGCCCCATTACATAACCGATCTGTCGCGGGAATCCTTTGTGGAAAAACCGGAGATTGCGGAGGCTGTGCAAAAAGGTATGGAGCGCGATGGGTCCAGCACCGGATTTTTATACGTGGATCAATTGGGGTGGGAACCGGGAAAAAAACGTTTGCTGGGCAAAAGCCAGGCGGTGCTTCGTTTGGGAGCCAAGCAGGCGGAAGTGGTCGCTAAGCTGCTGACAGGCCGCATTCGCAAAGGAAAATCGCTTTCCTTGTCGGGACCAGACACCCTTGTCGTATTGAAGCCTGGGGAGCAATCAGTTTGGGAGGAGGGGGAGAAGGGTGAAGTTCACATCTATCTTGACGAGGCCTGTACTTCCGAATTGTCCCAGCGGCTCCAACCGAAGGAAGGGATAGTTCAGCTATTAGCATGCAAAAGCTTGACGGTGCAAATTCTCAAAACCTACATTAAAGACCAGGACGGAAATGTCGTATCTACTATAGGGTGATAGTTGAGATGGTAACAGCTCCAAGAGGCATATTTCAGTCTATTCTTCTGTCCTAATGATAACAGAGCAAACAGTAGGTGACGCTACTATACTAAGGTGTGAACTCCCAGGAACAATGTGCCCCTGAGAGGTTCGCATCTTTTATTTTATGGCTTCACTTTATAAAAATCGGCTCACTGCTAAATCTGCTGAATTTACAGCATCAGCATCTTCATAGTGTATATTGCATTAGCGAATAGTGAATTAGAATTAGTGATTTGTGCATTTACATTTTAAAAGGTTATTGGTACACTATTGCCGTATGAGTAATTGATAACGATAATCATTATCATCTAATAGTCGATGATTCTATTAATAAGCTTGTCAATAAGTTTATCAATAAGTTATCAATTAATGAGGAGAAGATCGAAAGGAGATCAATAGAGTTGAAACAAAAAAGACAGCTTTCTATCGGATTATCCTTGACGGCTACTTGGAAAAAGGGAGACAACGAGAAGCAGCAGAAGGATACAGGAGAAGGAGATGATTTGGATCCGTTTTCGAATGATCTATTCGTGAAGCTGGCGAAAATGGCAGAGAGAGCGAAGCTCGATTTTGTGTTTAAACCGGACGCCCTTTTTCTTCAGGCCAATGGACAAGGGCATTCATCCCGCTTCGCCAGTCTCGATCCCACATTAATGCTGACCTCGATTGCCCGCGAGACGGAGCGCATCGGGTTAGTGACTACGGTATCCACCTCGTTCAATCCGCCTTATATCGTTGCCAGACAGCTTCAATCCCTGCATTGGCTCAGCCAGGGCCGCGCTGGCTGGAATATCGTGACGTCTCTCGGCGGCTCAGAGAATTTTACTAGTGAACCCATGCCTTCATCTGAGGAAAGATACGAGAAGGCGATAGAGTTCACGGGCATTGTATGCAAGCTTTGGGCAAGCTACCCGTACGATGCGCTTAGGGCAGGGGGCGCAGCTAGCGAGGGGAACGCGGACAGGAGGATAGAGGCTATCCATCACAGCGGCAAATATTTCCACGTCGAGGGCCCGCTTAATCTGCCTGCCCATCCTTCAGGAACGCCACCTCTATTTCAAGCCGGTGCTTCCGATTCCGGGCGTAACTTTGCGGCTTTGGTGGCAGATGCTATCTTTGCATCCATTCCGGACATGGCTTCCGGAATTGAATTGCGAGAGGATCTGCGTAAGCGGGCCGTGGCGCACGGCCGTTCTCCGGACGCGGTTCGCGTGCTACCGGGGTTGTATTTTTTTCTCGCCGACACGCGAAGTGAAGCCCAAGAGATGTTTGAGAAAGCTCATGCTCATCTGACACCGGAGCGCCGCCGCGCATCCGTGCGGTCGATCCTTGGCCTCGATCTGGAGGGACTGTCTCCCGATCAGCAAGTTACAGCCGACATGCTTCCTGATGCCAGTGAACCCGTACGCAGCCGGACACACGCTGATCTGCTGCGCAAATATATTGTTAACCGCCAGCCAACAGTTGGGGAGCTGCTGTCACGGCCGGAGGTCGTCAATTCGGCGCATTGGGTTGCTGTCGGTACCGTGGAGGATGTCATGCAGGAGATGATTACGTGGTTCGAGGCCGGTGCCATGGATGGGGTCATCGCGCTGCCAGGCGGCTCCCTGCATTCACTGGAGCTGTTTCTGGAAGAGCTGGTGCCGAGGCTTGCTGAACAGGGATTGTTCCGCAGCGAGTATACGGGCAAGACGTTGCGCGAGCACTTGAGAATTGAATCAGCTGAAGGCGAAAGGCATTTCAGCAAATTCACTTGAATTTGTTGGTCCCGGAAGGATACCTCGAGGACAGTCAAATTATTTCACAGGGGGGCTTTGACCGGGATGAACCCTGACTATATTTCAGCATGATATCGAAATGGCATGGGTTTCTGTAAAGAAGCAAGAATCGATGCAAGTATGGCGATAATGAATCAACAATCTTAGAGGCGCTAACTGTAAGCGCCTCTAATCCTGCCCCAACCGCATTTCGCTTAGATGACTTTTTTCATCACATGAAACTGCCGGGTGATTTCGAAGCCGGTATTTTTGTAGAGATAGCCGGCGGGTGTTTGTTCCCCAGTCCAGAGAAACCAGGCGCTATGCAGGCCTTCAGCCCGCATCCGCTGGAGGCATTCGTTTAATAGAATTTTCCCCAGTCCTTTTCCTTGTTGATCCGGGTCGACGCCGAACGGTCCAAAGCGATCCGGGATTCCTTCATAGCCTCCGTACATGCAGAAGCCTACCAGTTTTTTCCCTTCTCTGGCCACCAGGATTCGCTCCAGGGGCAAGCCCTGTAAAATTCCTTCACGAATCGCTCTGCCCCAGTCCGGGTTAAACTTAAGATTGGCAAATTGAATCACGTCATAAAGATCCTTATCTTGTGCAATTGCAAATGAATAGCCCTCCGCTTCCCGGTCTTGTCTTAGCTTTTTGACGGCATCCGGGATTTGAAAGCCTACCAGGCTGCGGTCCATGGCTATGGGAGAATAAAGCTTTTCAAAGCCTTGCTCTTGTAAAAAGAGATACGCTTCCGGATACGCCTCCTCGTCAAGCCCCGGCACGATATAGTTAGGGGCATAAGAGGCAAAGAACACATTTCTTCGCCCTTCCTCCTCAAGAAACTGCACAGCCTCCTTCATCAGCTGAGAGCCTACTCCGCCGCGGCGGTGATCGGGATGAACAAAAAAGAAAGGAATCCAGCCGTTATCCGCCTCCAAATCGGTCCCGAACATCGGCAGCAATCGTCTCACCGCATACACACAGCCAACCAACTGCTCCTGTTCAAAAGCGAGCCGAAGTCCTTTGGGATCAAAGTTAGCATCTAACAGCACTAAATGGCGAAACCGTTTTGCCGTAATCGGATCCTTGGGTAAGCACTGATTCCACAGCTCTATAATTTGGGATTCATCCCCGGACTGATAATAACGATATGCAACCATGTTTGAAACATCCCTTTCCATAGGAGTAACTTAAAGCAGACCAGCAAGCCTATACGTATCCATCAATCTCCGCCACAGTAAGAAAAGGCGCCATCCCGAACAAGACTTATTTTGAATCCAGCCAGCGGTCATAAGCGGCCTGATAAATTTCCTGGATTTCTTCTACACCCAAGCTTTTCATAGTTTGGACATACTTATCCCAATTGTCGAACGACTCCGCACCGGACACAAATTTAGCCTCCATTTGCTCTAGAGACGTATTAATATCAGGCTTTAACGTATTGACTCTCTGCTGCTCTTCTAAAGTTAAGTATACCTGAGGGTACGGAATTTCGGCATAAGGTAAATATTCGTCTTCCACCCAACCGGCGATCGTATGAATTGTTGGATTATCTTCCTTTAGGAAGAACTCCTTGTTAATGACCATCGGCACGTTTGATCCCGCGCCGGGCGCATCCTGCGCATTCGCCTGGGTTGTGTTCATGCCTTCCGGTGCCAGCAGGCGCCAGGCGGACTTGCTGTCATCCGTCCATTCCCAGTTCTTTCCTTCCACTCCCAAGCGGGCCAGGATGGAGCCTTCTTCCGAGTACAAATAATCGACCCAGCGCATGGTCGCCTCCGGATATTTGTTGTTCTTCGTAATGGCAAAACGCCCTCTTTTCACTTCAGATACTTGGGTCACAATCTTTTTATCGTTCATATGGCTGGTTAAGGCAGGCAGCAACGGATATTTAGCGGCTTCCGTCACGTCAGAGAAACCGATCATCACGATGGGCCAGGTTGGGAATACGCCTACGCGATTTTCCGCGCCTTTGGCTACATATTGCTCCCAAGTATGAGAGAAAATTTGCGGATCCAACAGCCCTTCCTGGTGCAGCTGGTTCAGAAATTGCAAGTATTCTTTGTATCCGTCCTGGATAAAGGCATATTTGACCTGGTCCTGATCCACCAGTATCCCGTCAGATTGATTGATGCCGAAAGCGGGAAGAATGTTTAAGCGCAATTCGGCGACCGAAGACGCAGATAGAGGGATTTCATCCGGCTGGCCGTTTCCGTTCGGATCTTCCTCTTTAAATCTCTTCAGCAATTGGTAAAACTCCTCAATCGTTTCCGGTCTGTCTGCATTCAGCTCGTTGAGCCAGTAGCCGTTCATCCAGGCTAAAGGAGCCATGGAATGACTTAAATCATCAATGCCCGGCAAAGTATAGATATGTCCGTCCGGAGCCGTGATGGACGCTTTTAGATCCGGGTATTTTTCCATAATTTTTTGGAGGTTTGGTGCATAGGCTTCGATCAGATCCTCCAGCGGGATAAGCAACCCTTGGGAACCGTAATCGACCTCTTCATTCGCCGTAATTTGCCCAGCGAAAAACACGTCCGGCAATTCCAAGCTGGAGAACGCGAGCTGCTTCCTCTGCGTGTAGGAATCGGAGTTGGCTGTTATAAATTCAAAATCGATGTTGGTCAGCTCTTTCATTTCTTTGAAAAATCCCATTTCTCCCCATACCGGCTGCAATGGAGAGCTTTGTCCCATCATTTTAAGTTTAATCGGCTCGTTAACAATCGGATACCCGGTCTCGTTGAAGTGGCCAGGGTCCTGCGCACCCGGTGTTTCCTCCTTCTTTTGACACCCGGCAAAAACCGCCGCAGCGAGCAATAGAAGCCATAAGACTCGCAAACCTTTTTTCACCGTTTACAACTCCCCGCTTTGAAATTAATAATCAGCATTTTACTAACCAGCATGTTAAAACCAGCATTTGCATAAATCCCGGCGAAGGGTTACAAAATCGAAGCCGGATTTCTTACTCCCATCACCGCCCTTCAATGAACAGGATCACCCTTTTAAGGAGCCAATCAATACGCCTTTGACAAAAAAGCGCTGCAAAAACGGGTACACGATAAGCAGCGGTGCTGCTGAAACAATCATCACGGCATATTTAATGATTGCGGCAATCTTTGCCTGTTCGCCGATAGCCTCGATATTCGATCCTTGGATCATTAATTCCGCGGTAATCTGCTGCTGGACCAGGATATCTCTTAAAAAAAGCTGCAGCGGAAACAGGTTTTTATTTGTTAAATAAATCAGTCCGTTAAAGTAGGAGTTCCAATGACCGACTCCGTAAAATAACCCCATCACAGCTATAATAGGGAGGGAGAGGGGCAGCACAATTTGGAAAAAGGTTCGGAACACAGAGGCGCCATCTATTTCCGCAGCCTCAACCAAGCCATCGGGGATCGTCACCTTGAAAAAGGTCATCGTCACAATAATATTCCAAACCGAGGCCGCATTCGGGAGTACCATCGCCCAAATAGTATTCGTCATACCCAGGTCTCGAACCAGCAAGTAAGTAGGAATTAATCCTCCATCGAAAAACATAGTAAAGATCAGCAGGCCCATAATAATGGCTCTGCCGACAAGCTCCTGTCTTGCCAAAGCGTATGCGCAAGGCAAAGTGACAGCAAGGTTGATGAATGTCCCGAACAGGGTGTAAAAGATTGTATTTCGATAGCCGGTCCAGATGTCATTCGATTGGAACACTCTTTTATAGCCCTCGAACGTAATGTCCCTTGGCAGCAGCCACATTTTCCCCGAGTTGACATAGCTGGGGTCACTGATCGAAGCGCTTAAAATATAAAGAAGAGGATAAGTAATAATCAGAATAAAAAAACAGACGAGCAGCTTGTTCAATATGTCAAAGATCTGGTCTGTTCTCGATTGCTGGATCACGGTTAGCCCCCCTTACCATAGACTGGTTCCAGTTCTTCGGGCCAGCCTGTTGAAAAAGACTAGAATCGCCAGATTGACGACGGAATTAAACAATCCAACTGCTGTCGAATAACTGAATTGGCCTGTTAAAATACCGATATCATAGACATAGGTTTGAATGACTTGAGAGGCTTCCAAATTCAAAGGGTTCTGCATCAATAAGATTTTTTCAAATCCGACCGACATAAAGTTCCCCATATTGAGAATCAGCAAAATGATGATGGTAGGCATAAGGTAAGGGATATTAATCTTCCATATGCGCTGCCATCTTGAGGCCCCATCGACCTTGGCCGCTTCATGAAGCTGCGGGTCTATGCCGGCCAGCGCTGCCAAATAGATGATAGCGCCCCAGCCAAGATTTTGCCATTCTCCGGAAAATACATAGATGGTTTTGAACCAGGCCGGATCGGTCATGAAATTAATCGGTTCAAAGCCAAGGAACTGGATAAAGTGATTAACAATGCCCGTCATCGGGTCCAAAAAGGCAATGATCATTCCGACGAAAACGACGACCGAAATAAAATGGGGGGCGTAAGTAATCGTTTGGGCAATCTTTTTAAAGCTGCCATTTTTTAATTCATTCAGAGATAACGCGACGATAATGGAAATAGGGAACAGAGCGAGCTGATATAAATTGATGGCTAACGTATTCCACAATAAATCCCAGAAGAAATGGGAATTAAAGAAGCGAATAAAGTGATCGAACCCTACCCAATCACTACCCCAAATTCCTTTCGTGGCCATAAAATTTTTAAAAGCAATCTGCACCCCGTACATGGGATAGTATTTAAAAACGAGAAAATAGATGAGAGCCGGGGCGAGCAGAACGTATAGCTGCCAATATTTCAACATTTTCTTCAGCTTCAATTTCCGCACGGGGAGACGGGCTGAAACGGGGGAGGCATCGTCGGCTCCGCTCATGTTCATGTTTTGCTGGCTGTTCATCTTCGTTCAGGCAACCCCTTTCTGTTCCGTTATGAGGGACGACCAACATTACTGCGAGAATCAAGCTCCCCGGGAAGCTAGCTTCTCCCGCTTATTGAGCTTCTGTGCTTCGCTTAAAGCGGCGGATCACTTAATTTCATATCCGGGAATACTTCCGCCTTTTCGGACATTCGTTCCTATTGGGAATTTCAAGGTTTGGGCATACTTCGTCCGGTTTACGCATCCTCTGACCGTCCCTAGCGCCTTGTAGTAGTCGTAATAACGGAAGGATTTGGAATTCATAATAAACCAGTATTCGGATAGCGCTTTTAAATAGGTCTCAAATTCATCAGAAACATCTACAAAAACGTCTGGCACATACTCCTCCATATCCTCCCAATTCTCGCTGTGGTAGTAACTGTAATAATGAGCGGGCAGCCCATCAAGATCAAAGCCGGGCAGTCCTGCTTTCAGTTGAGCGGCCTGGACGATTTTTGCACAGAGCACATGATCAGGATGAATGCTGTGCTCCCAATGGGTGATCACCACATTCGGTTTCAGCTTCCGCATCAACGTCGCGACCCGGGTTACAATCTCGTCGTCCAACGTCAGTTCTGCATCCTTGTAATCTAAGGTGATCGTGCTGACACCCAAAACCTCTGCTACTTTTTCGGACTCCCGAATTTTTTGCACCCGGTACTCTTCGACGGACACATCGGGGGGATTTCCTTTTTCGCCGGCAGTTAGGTGAACGAATGTCACTTCATGGCCTGCCTTGGCGTATTTATGGGCGATCGCACCCGCTTGAATTTCTGCATCTCCGCAATGCGCACCAACAACGACTAATCTCATACAGACGCCTCCTAAGTTATTAGAAATATTAATTTCATATATATGGTTTGTTCCATGAAATAATTCAAGCGGATGTTAAAAATATGAATTTAAATTTCAATATATTTACAAAATTTATGAAATAATGTTTCTTTGTTTGTTAGATGGAGGTGAAGGTCTAGTTGGTTAGGAGGGGCAGAAGAAGAGTGAAAAGGGGAGTTAGGGTAAAGGCAATCCCGGAATCTAAAGCTTGCAGATTGCCCTTATTTGACAAGCGGGGATGCAAGTTCTGCTTGAGTTTTGTAACTCAATGAGAGCTTTATATACTTTTTTAATTTTATTTCTTAGACTAAAACTAGCAAAATAAGGAGTTGATGAATAATGGATATGCGCAGGATAGGGAAGAAAATAGCAAAATGGAGGAAAGATAAGGAGTTTACACAAATGGGGCTAGCCGACCAATTAGGTGTTACCTATCAAGCAATTAGTAATTGGGAACGTGGAGAAACCTTGCCGGATATCACAAAGTTACCTAAACTAACGGAGGTATTGGGTGTAAGCATTGATGAACTATTATCAAACAGTGAAGAGACCACCGCAGTAAGGAAATTAATTGAAGAGGGAGAAACGGCAGTAATCCCAATTGGCACCGTAAAAACTCTTGCTCCTATCTTGACGCCAAAGCAAGTAACTTCTTCAGTAAAGAAGAACGATAAGGAGCTGCATTTTTCCGATTTATCTGCGCTAGCTCCTTATTTAAGTGAGGAGTATTTGGAACAATTAGTCGAGGAAAACTACAATAAAATCACTCTGTCTGATTTAATAAAGATCCTTCCATTTCTCAGTGAACAATACTTATCACAAATAGCTGAAAGAGAGTATTTGTCAAAAGGAATAAAAAGCTTGAAATATCTGCTCCCCTTTCTGGCTGAAGACCACATTGATGGTATTGCCTTGAAGGAGTTCGAAAAAACTGGAATTAAAGGAATAAAAGAATTGCTTCCGTTTCTAAGTGAGGAATGTCTAGAAGATATCAGCAGGAAAAGCTATGAAATACATGGCTTGTCCTCACTACACGATATTGTCCCGTTTCTTAATGAAAAATTCTTAAAAAAGCTGGCTGGGGAAGCTTTAGAATGATGCTCTAAGCTATCCTAGCAAGGTGATACAGGATTAATAGTCCGTTTTCTTAACTATTAACCCCATATCTTTCCAAAGCCTTTGTCGATGCCTCCAGCATCCGGCGTTTCACATAATTGCCTTCAACCACCCGGACCCGCTTGCCAAGAAATCGGAGCTTGGACAGGAGATATTCCTGCTCGTCGCTGAGCAGGCAGATTTTGATCCGGTACGTATCCCGGTCTGCATCATATTGAACATCCTTTTCAAAGCTGGAAAAGGCGTAGAGAATGCGCGAAAGCTCTTCATTATAAAGCCGGACCACTTCAATAAGCACCTCGCTTTTACGCGAATCAAAAGTGCCGGTGATTTTCTGAATAATACTTTCGGCTGTTGAGCTTCTAAGAGGCTCTGCCGTGAAGGCCATGATTTTGCTTAACCTTGTGCTCATGAACGCTTTGAACTTCAAGTGGTACCAGAGCAGATACCACTCTCTTTTGACCATGGAGTATTCCAGCTTGTAGGGGAACCCGGGATGGTCGCTGTTCACTCTGCCGCCTTTAACCTCGTAGCTCAATCGAACGGCGTGCTTATTCATGATGGCTTGGCGGAGGGAACGTAAAAGAGGGTGGTACACCTGCTTTTCGAGGCTGCGCGCTTTTTGCATCAGATGGGTAGTGGTGTCCAGCTGGTCATCCGGCTCCAAAACGGCTTGAAGCTTGCGCAAGGTTTCCGGCGTAAAGGCTTCCGCTGCAGCAGGGTGCTCCAGCATCGCCTTCAACCAGGCCCTCTCGTGAGAGGTGACCATGAACGTGCCTGAATCCTCCAACCGGGAGAGGATTTGGTAGTTGAATATTTTTTCAAACAGATTCATAGTAGGCTTGAATCTCCTTCCACTCGGCAATCATTTCCCGGCGCAGGGAAACGGGCTCCAAAATTTCGCAGCTTGAACCGAAGCTTCGCAGCCATGGCTTGATCTCAAACGTTCCGTTGACCGTGATTTCATAGATAAACGATTCCTCGTCCTCCGACACAATTTGCCCCCATTGCCCCTGCAGCAAAACCCGTTCCTTTACGAAGTTAGGCTCCGTGCTTTCAGGACTATAAAATTTGGCGCGTATCTTCACGGACCGTCCGGTATCGATCAGCCAGCTGTAGCGGAGCTTTTCCTCCAGTTCGCTTCTCTTCTCCTCGAACAACTCCCCGCTCACGGAGTCAGCCTCTTCCAACTGGGTAATCCCTTCCATCCGGTATTTGCGGATACCATGTCGGCCATTGGCCAGCAAATACCAGCGGCCATATTGATGGTCGTAAACGATTTTCAGCGGCAGCACATGCTCCTTCTTACCGTTGGTTTCACGTTCAAACAACGGGTTCGTATTTTTCGAGGCGTAGCTTTTTTCCGATTTGGGTGAGAAATACAAGAACCGGATTTTCCGCTGCTCACGGATGGAGCTTAACAGTGTGAATAAATGAGCCTCATCTAGTATTCGCGAATAATAATGATACTTATATAAAAAATGCTCCATCGCGTAGGATTGTTCATTAGTACGCAGGAGATGCTTTTTCAAGCCGTCGCGCAGCAAATACCCTTGCACGGAAGGGACCTGCGTGTTTGCCATGACATCGACAAAATCGTACAAATCGATAAGCTCTTCCTCCGACAGGCAGCGGACCAGATCGTTTTGAATCCGGTACCGGTACGGGCGGGGGCCCGGCTCCCGCTTAATGACACCTACCTGCTCCAGATACTTGAGATCGGAGCGGATCGTTTTCTCATCCGGTAGAGAAAGGCCGACCGGCATGCTGCTGCAGCATGCGTCCAGGAGTTCCATTGCCGTCATAGCTTTTTCGTTCATGGCCCCGAGCAGCAGGGAAATGCGCTGGCTCTCTGACTCCTTCACGGATTTGGCGCGGAACACAAACAGCAGCATAGGATCGGTAGAGTCATAATAGCTGTAACGGATAGCCTCGGCCAAAGGAACATCATTCTCCTCATCCGGCTGCTGGTGCAGAGAGACTGCGATCTCTTTGAGCTTGCGGATCGTTTTATCGAAGGTATGTACGGAAATGCCCAACCGCTCGGCAAACTGCTGCCTGTTGAATGCTCCGCTGGTCAGCACAAGCATGCGCAAAAACTGGATTTCTTTATCGAAGCTTTCCCTGGCCATGACTATCCCTCCTTTCAGGCATCTTAAATTACTGTTAACACTAATACATTAATTCACTAATTCACTAATTCACTAATTTGATCCTGTCTAACAAAACGTTTTCTACTATTGTAGCAGGGAATGGTGGGGGCGAAAAGGAAACCTAGTTTTTGGCATGAATCCGTTTTACTCACTTTAGGTTATGAAATTGATTTAGGCATTGTAATACTTTTGCCATGTTCGTTCGGTTTAAAATGATAGATAATCAGTTTATGGCAAGCATCACACCTTAAAAGGAGGGGGCCCTATGGCTGAGGTAAACGTGAAGATCCAAGAAGAATTGCGGCGAATCGAGGAACAGGAGAATGTCCGGATCTTGTACGCATGTGAATCTGGAAGCAGGGCGTGGGGCTTCCCGTCCAGGGACAGCGATTACGATGTCCGCTTCCTATATGTTCGTCCGGTCAATTGGTACCTATCTATATTCGAAAAGCGCGATGTGATCGAGAGACCAATCGATAATATGCTGGACATCAATGGATGGGATTTGAAAAAAGCGCTGAATTTGTTCCGCAAATCGAACCCGCCGCTCCTGGAATGGCTGCAGTCTCCAATTGTCTATCTTGAACAGGGCTCAGCAGCCGGACAAATCCGCCATATCTCACCTGCTGCCTTTTCCCCAAGATCGTGTTTGTATCACTATTTGCATATGGCGAAAGGGAACTACCGGGAATATTTGCAGGGAAATCAGGTCAAGCTCAAAAAATACTTTTATGTACTGAGGCCGATCCTCGCTTGCGAGTGGATTGAACAATATAGCGAGCTGCCGCCAATGCGGTTTCAAGCTTTGGTAGAGAGGCTGGTGCCGGAAGGAAGTGAGCTGCACTCAGCGATTCAGACTCTGCTTGCCCGTAAAATCACGGGGGAAGAGCTGGACTATGAGCCAAGGGTCGATTGTATCAATGAGTTTGTGGAAGAGCGGATTGCTTATTTTGAGAAACATGCTTCCGCTATGGAGACGGCTGAAGGTAATCAAGACCAGCAGCTTGACGAGTTGTTTCGATCAGTAGTGCGGGAAGCATGGAATTAAATACAGGAGTTGAATTAACGTATGGCTTATCAAACTATTAACGGAGTGCGTGTCTGGGGGAATCCTGATGAAGGTGCGCTGACCCAAGCAAAAATGTGTGCAGAAACAGGCAGTGTAGTGCAGACCCTGCTGATGGCTGACCACCATAAAGGATACAGTCAGCCGATCGGCGGAGTTGTTGTCTATGATGGGCAAATATCGCCGTCCGGTGTAGGCTACGATATCGCATGCGGCAACAAAGCCGTGCGGACTGAACTGCTGGCTGACGACGTAAGACCACGCTTGTCGACGATCATGGATGACATCGCCAGGCAAATTTCATTTGGGGTGGGACGCGTCAATAATGAAAAGGTTGACCATGACCTGTTCGACGATCCGGACTGGGCGGTCTACCAAAACATAGGCAAACAGGAGCATGATAAGCTTAAGGCGCTTGCCCGCGATCAGCTTGGTACAGTCGGCAGCGGCAATCATTTTGTCGATTTGTTCGAGGAACAAGAGACTGGCCGCTTGTGGGTTGCCAATCATTTTGGCAGCCGGGGCTTCGGGCATAAGACGGCCAGCGGGTTTCTCAACCTGGCGGCAGGCAGAGATTTCCTCGCCAATGCCCCTGGGGAAAAAATGGATCAGCCCCCGACCTTGCTCGATCTGGATAGCGAGGTGGGCGACATGTATTACCGTGCGATGAAGCTGGCCGGTCGTTATGCCTATGCCGGACGGGATTATGTGATGGATAAGGTGCTGGCGATTCTCGGGACTGATGCGGATCTCGAAGTTCATAATCATCATAACTATGCCTGGAAGGAGACGCATAACGGTCATGAAACGGTGGTCGTCCGCAAAGGAGCCACGCCGTCTGCGCCAGGCCAGACCGGATTTATCGGGGGAAGCATGGGCGATATCTCTGTCATCGTGCGGGGTAAGGACTCGAAGGAGAACGAGGACGCCTTTTACAGCACGGTTCATGGAGCCGGGAGAATTATGAGCCGTACCCAGGCAGCCGGGCGGATGAATTGGAAAACCCGCAAGCGCAGCGGGGGCCAAATCACACCACGGCAAATGCATGAGGCGGTACGTGAATTCGGCGTGGAGCTGCGGGGAGCGGGAACAGACGAAAGTCCGTTCGTCTACCGCAAGCTGCAGGAGGTGCTGGACGCTCATGCGGAAACGATCGACGTTCTGCATGTGCTGAAGCCGATCGGGGTTTGCATGGCGGGAGCGGATGAGTTCGATCCGTATAAGGATTGAATAAGGTAGGAACACGACTTAAAAATAGGGTAGGAACACGACTTAAAAATTGCAAGTTCAGCTTACACACCACGGATTTTGTACGATAAATCGTACAAAGTGAGTGGAATCGATGATTAAGTGGTGGGCTTTGTACGATAAATCGTACAAAGTGAGTGGAATCGATGGTTAAGTGGTGAGCTTTGTACGATAAATCGTACAAAGGAGCCGAAAACGCGAGGTAGGAGGGGCGCTTTGTACGATAAATCGTACAAAGTGAGTGGAATCGATGGTTAAGTGGTGGGCTTTGTACGATAAATCGTACAAAAGAGCCGAAAACGCGAGGTAGGAGGGGCGCTTTGTACGATAAATCATACAAAGCAACTGAAATCACATCCACCGCATGGCAAATACCGCGATTTGTATGACCAAACATACAAATCGCGGTGCAACAAGCTGTTTAGTGGCCGTGGCTTAGCCATCACCAATTAGAACCGCCGGATGAGTTGTTCTTCTTCGAGCTACCCGAAGACCCCCATGAAGAACCGCCGCTGGAGGAATTCCCGCTTGAGGACCCCCAATTTGAGCCACCGGAAGAGTTCCGGCTCGAGCTTCCCCAGCTGGAGCCGCCGGAAGAATTGCTGGAGGAGCTGCTCGAGCTGCTGCTTGAAGAAGAACTGCTGGAACTACTGCTTGAAGAACTGCTGAAAAAGCCGCCGGAAGAAGAACTGCTTCTTGATGAAGGCCCGGAATCGAACCATGAGGAAGATGTACTACGCTGATGTCTTCTTTGATCCTCTCGTACCGCGTCGTTATAATGATCATTCATTTTGCGGACGAGGGCGTAGACCATCTGGAGCTGATCAATAGCTTCTTCATAATGTCCGTCTTTAATTAAGCTGTCCGCGTAGGCCATAATGTTATTGTAATCCTTGGTGTAAGGACGGATTCTTAAACGGCTGCTAGTTCTTGCCGAACTGGACCGGTATTCAGCTACAGCATGATTTCTAGTCTGCAGGGCTTCATTTTTCAGCTTGACCAATCGGCCGATTCCTTCAGCAATCACTTTAGTTTGTTCATAATGACGCATGATTTTTTCTTCTAAATAAACTAAGGTATAAGGCGCATTTCTTAATAACGCTTCTATCTCATCTCTGGCCCTTTCCACATGATCGTATAGCTCCTCATAGGAAAATAAGGAATCGTAGTTGAGACTGTTTTTTCTGGCTAAGGTAATCGCCTCTGTATATTGTCTCCCGGCTCTGTCGTAATAGCTGATCATATCACTTAACCGTTCGTTAAGGTTCAAGATTAATTGACGGAATTCCACTAGCCCGCTCTTCAACTGGTCTAAGTGTCGGAAAATATCATCCAGCTTTACTCTGGCTTTTTCAAAATACTGATGCTCATCATCTGTGAGCTGCTGAATAAAAGGCAGCTCTTCTTGAATGCCGCCAATTCCTTCAACCAATGATTCGATAATGTTCCATTGGTTCTCCCATTGCACTCTTGCAAATTTGCTGCGCAGAGTTTCTGTTTGCAGGCGGGACCAGTCAGCTTCAAGGCTGCTTATTCGATCTTGAATGTGCTGCAGGTCTTCCTGATTTTGTTTTCGCAGCGCGGCCTGACGCCTTGTCATCTCCAAAGCCCGCTCCATTAAGCCGGTGACTTCATTATAAGAAGTCTTGACCTCTTCCATCTGGTCCGCCTTCAATTCCTCGTACATCCGCTCGGCTCTTCTGGCGGCCTCTTTCAACAGCTCGAACGGGGCGATTTCTACCAGCTTCAAATGGTTGTCAGCAATCAGTCCTTCAATCCGCTGTTTTACACTGCTCCACGCATTTGGGAAGTTTGAGTATCTTTCCAAGTAGTATTGGACAACTTTCAATTCACGGTGTGCTTTTTGCAAATGCTCTTGTATAATTTTGGCTTTGCGAAAGGTTTCGAGTGGATCGAACAGCTTGATACTATGCAGATTCTCCATAGCTGGCTGAAGTTTAGCAACTGTTTCTGCCAGTTCGGTGACAGAAAGCTTGTGCTCTGACTGTAAAGCGGTAACGCCTTCTTTTAATGCATTTAAGTCCGTATCGATTTCATCGACAAGCACCTTGCCATTGCCCTCTGCCTCAATAAGCTGGTCGATTTCTTCTTTAAGACCCGCAATTTGCGATGACAGGTCTTTAAAAAAGAATGCTTTTCCATCTACAAAAAAACGGAAGGTGCCCAGCCAATAAGAACGGAATTCATCGATTTCCGCGAATTGTTTGCTGATATCCATCATTCCTTTGGAGAGCTCCTCATCAATACGGGTAACGAGCTTTTCCGACTCTCCCTGTACCATTCCGACAAACGGTTTTAAAAGCTCGCTGTTCTGACTAATCTGGGCTAGCAGCTCCGAGCCTTGCTCTCTTAGTTTGACCAGACGCCTTTTAAGCATAAAGTATTTTATGATATAGGAGAAAATAGAGATCAGTGCTATTCCGGCCGCAAGCCAAATGCCTATAAGTGTATAGTTTAATTGCGGCAAGTCCCATTTGGGCCATGTTATTTGGACCGGTTTTGTTGGAGGGGTGACCGGCTCGTTCCCGGCAGGCTCAACTCCTTCGGCACCAGGAGCTGTCACAGCTTCCGGTAAAGGGGCAAGATCATTAGCCGCTTCTATGACCGCTATGCTTGCTTGAGCAAAATCCCCCTGCTGGGCAAAAGGAATGAACGTATCCGTTATAAACTGATCAATCGTTACACCGCCCTCGGGTTTACTGGTGGATATAGCCTCCAGCAGCGCCGGATTATTAAAATTCATCTCTATGCGTCTATCTTCACTAGAGATAAGCAGCAGCACATCGCTGGTCTGCAGCTGCCAAGAATCATACACCCGGTTGGCGTATTGGGCCGGGTCCTCTCCCTCCAAGCTATGTATCGTTAAAATATAAAAGGAGTAAGGCTCCCCTTGAGCTGCTGCATGTTCAACAGATTCTAAAGCAGTCTGCTGAATCATCGCTGCCGTATCCACTACCCTGCCGTTTTTAGCAGGTATTTCAGCAGCCCATGCGATACTGCTCCATGCAAATAATAAGATGAGCAACCCCGCTGCTATCCTTTTCAACTCTTAACCCCCTATCTAATTATTTCCAGTATACTCAATTTGCTTTTCCTTGAACAGATAGCAGTTTAGTACTTGAGCATTATGCAAAATGCTGACTTAAAAAGCTTTTAATTTCTATTCATTTAATACGTCAAGTAGACAAAAAAGTGTCCACTTATTCGGAGCTATAATCTGCATTAAAATTTTAAACAGATCTACCTAATTGATAAAAAAGGTAGGGCTTGGCGGAAATCAACTATTGCGCAAAATGCTCCAATAAAATGAAGAAGGCGGGAGAATCAGGTGGGAAATATAGGAGAGATAGGAAAAAAGGATCTGAACAGGCGTTTATGGCTTGCTTTTGGCAGCTTGGTTATATTGACAGGAATTATTGTCAGCATTTTTACGTGGAACGTAGGAGGACAAAAGGCCAGTGCGGCTGTATCCGGTGATTTTGTGTACGATGAAATTATATTTGACGGGCGGGAGGCTGCCCGCATCACCGGATATACCGGACCGGGCGGCCATATTGTTATACCTAACCGTTTAGATGGACGGTTTATTTCGGAAATAAAGGAGAATGCATTCATTGGATTGCATATAACGGAAATTACATTTCCTCCTAACTATATTCAGATCGGAAGAGGTGCATTTTCCAATACTAGCGGAACAATAGATCACTTATACCTGCACGACTCGCTTTTTGTTGGTGAAAATGCATTTAGGGCATCTGGTATTACAAGTTTAACTCTCTCGCCAAATACAACCTTACGTGATGGTGCATTCCACAGCAACCAATTGACGAGTCTGATCATTCCGGAAGGGACATATGATGTACCAGCAGAAGCATTCAGAAATAATTCTCTAACTTCACTTAGCCTGCCTAACAGCTTACTGAGGATTAGGAATAGAGCTTTCAATGATAATCAATTGACTTCTGTTCAATTACCGGCAGGGTTAATCCTTCTGGAAAATTATATTTTCGAGAATAATTTATTGGAGAGTATTGATATCCCTTCTAACCTTACAACCATTCCGACGGGTACATTCAATAATAATAAATTGAAACAGGTAACTCTGCCAGATAACCTTACTACAATCGGGGCCCATGCATTTTCGAATAATGCTCTGACTGAAGTAACGATTCCCAGAAACGTTACTCTATTAGGAGAAAATGCGTTTCAGAATAATAATTTATCGACCGTTACTTTTTTAAACAAACAAACGACCGGCTTGCAAAATGCCTTTGCAGGAAATTCTATTAATCAAATTTATGGATGGCCTTCATCTACAGCTCAAAATTGGGCGAATGAAACCGGAATTCCTTTTACAAGCATTATAGAATTCACACCCGATGAACATGTGAATGAAGGGCAGGATTTGGATAGTGTTACGGTAAAGATAAATCTTCCTAGACTAGCTGGTCAAAAGTATATGTGGTCGACGGCTGCTTCTACACCGGATTCAGGCAGCCCGGAGTGGGCTGGATTTCAGAGTGGAGATCTTCTGCCTATGCCGGCATCGAACGGAAATTGGTATTTGCATGTCCGGGCAGGAGAAGCATCAGGTCATGAATACTTTGTTCATTCGGGGCCTTATGAAGTGACGGCCTTGCCCGGCGACTTTGAGTATGAGATTAGAGGAGACGGGCTAAGTATTGTCATTACCGGATATGACGGCCCGGGAGGGGATATCGATATTCCCGAAACGATTGAGGGGCTGCCTGTTACTCATATCGGTAGGAATGCGTTTAGAGAGAAAACGATAACTTCTATCCATTTCCCGGAAACTCTAACTACAATAGAAGAATATGCATTTTCCTATAACTACGGTGATATTCAAAATTTGGTCATCCCTGATACAATACAGCATATTGGAGAAGGAGCTTTTTTTGCAGCACGGATCGTAAATCTAATCTTAAATGACTCTACAGAACTGGCAAATGGCTCATTTGACTCTAACCTGTTGACGCATTTGACTATACCGGATGGGGTCACAACTGTCCCGGCGCGGGCTTTCACCTCAAACTGTATACAAACTATCAGCTTGCCAGAAAGTTTGACAACAATAGAAGATAGTGCATTTAGAGATAATTGTTTAACTAGTGTCACTTTACCAAGCCAATTAATCCATTTGGGAGATCATTCGTTCGCAGATAATTTACTAACCTCCATCATTTTGCCGGATTCGCTAACGTATTTTGGCAAAAGAGCGTTCTTTATTAACCAAATAACACAGATTACATTCCCTTCGAAAATTGAAGAGATTCCGGAAGGTGCGTTTGAGGTTAACCAGCTGGCTCAATTAACACTTCCAGAAACAGTGAGAACAATCGGCCATAGCGCATTTAGTAACAACAAATTCACGGAGCTTGTTGTTCCAAGGCATGTTACTTCAATAGGGGCCTATACATTTTCCGGTAATTTAATAAACAAGGTAACGGTATTGAACGCAAATACGCAAATTCATAATCTGGCGTTCGAAACCAACTCATCTTTAACGGTTTACGGTTGGAAGCTTTCTCCAGCACACAACTATGCAAAACAAAAAACAATTCCATTTGTTAGTTTGGTCGAATTTACGCCTGACGGAGATGCGGGCGAGGAGCAGGTTCTGGATGGAGTAACGGTACAGATCCACCTTCCTGAGCCTTTAGATCAGCATTATAGTTGGACCCATACGACCACAATTCCTGAATCTGACGAACCGGTATGGACACTTTTTCAAAGTGGTGAAAAAATTGATTTGCCGAATACTAATGGCAATTGGTATTTACATGTAAAAGCAAGAGAAACATCCGGTTTCGAATATAACACGGTTTCGGAAGTTTTCGTAATAAATTCTTATGACGAGGAGCCGCCCGAGATCACCTTGACAGCAAGCCCGCAAACGCCTACGAACGGTGATGTGACTGTCAAGGCGATCATCACAGATAACCACAGCGGAGTGGAAGAGATGAAGTGGGCGCATGGTCAGCACGATGCGGCATACTTTACAGGAGCGGGGGGCGCAGGAACACCTGAAGGAGAAGTAATCCCGGGCAGTCCGGCGAGCATCACGGTGACCGAGAACGGCTGGATCAGCGTGTATGCGCGTGACGTGGCAGGGAATACGACGGTGGAGCAGCTGCAGATCAGCAACATTGACCGCAAAGCGCCGGTCATCACGCTGCAGGGCGAAGCGGTGGTCAAGCTGACGATAGGCGAAGCGTATACGGAACCAGGTTACAGCGCCCAGGATAACGTGGACGGCGATGTGACTGGCAACGTCGTGGTGACTGGCACAGTCGACACGAGCCAGTTAGGCGACTACATGCTGACTTACGATGTGACGGACAGTGTAGGCAACGCAGCGGTGCAGGTGACGCGCACGGTGAGCGTGGTCGACGAAGTGCCGCCGACGATCACGCTGAGCGCGAGCCCAACTGTGCCAACGAACGGCAATGTGATCGTGGAGGCGGTGTTTACGGACAACGAGAGCGGCGTTGTCGAGATGAAGTGGGCGCATGGTCAACGTGATGCGGCGTACTTTACGGGAGCGGGGGGCGCAGGAACACCTGAAGGAGAAGTGATCCCGGGCAGCCCGGCAACGTGGGATGTGACCGAGAACGGCTGGATCAGCGTGTATGCGCGTGACCTTGCGGGGAACACGACGGTGGAGCAGCTGCAGATCAGCAACATTGACCGCAAAGCGCCGGTCATCACGCTGCAGGGCGAAGCGGTGGTCAAGCTGACGATAGGCGAAGCGTATACAGAACCGGGCTTTATGGCCCAGGATAACGTGGAAGGCGATGTGACTGATAACGTCGTGGTGACTGGCACAGTCGACACGAGCCAGTTAGGCGACTACATGCTGACTTACGATGTGACGGACAGTGTAGGCAACGCAGCGGTGCAGGTGACGCGCACGGTGAGAGTCGTCGATGAAGTGCCGCCGACGATCACGCTGAGCGCGAGCCCAACTGTGCCAACGAACGGCAATGTGATCGTGGAGGCGGTGTTTACGGACAACGAGAGCGGCGTTGTCGAGATGAAGTGGGCGTATGGTCAACGTGATGCGGCGTACTTTACGGGAAGCGGGGGCTCGGGGATTCCTGCAGGAGAAGTGATCCCGGGCAGTCCGGCAACGTGGGATGTGACCGAGAACGGCTGGATCAGCGTGTATGCGCGTGACCTTGCAGGGAACACGACGGTGGAGCAGCTGCAGATCAGCAACATTGACCGCGTAGCACCCGTCATCACGCTGCAGGGCGATTCCGTGATCAGGCTGACGGTGAGAAGAGCGTATACCGAGCCAGGCTATACCGCATGGGACGACCGGGATGGAGACATCAGCGCCAATGTCGTGATCACCGGCACAGTCGATACGAACCGTACCGGTGAATACACGTTGTACTACAACGTTACGGATCGTGCGGGCAACGCAGCGATGCAGGTAACGAGAACGGTGAGAGTCGTGGCGGCTCCATCAGGCCCTCCAGTAATCATTGGGGATGGAGGAAGCACGGGCAGCCCCGGTTCAGAAGAACCTGGAGCTTCGGAGCCCCCATCTTCAGAGCCGGGAACTCCTGAGCAGCCGGGGACCGATGAGAACGAGGGGCAAGGGCGTCCAGGAGACGACGGGAATCATCCCATGGTGGAATTCAACGATACTCAAAGTCACTGGGCCCAAGCGTCTATTGAACAGGCGGTGCAGGCAGGCATTGTGAGCGGGTATCCAGATGGCAGCTTTAAACCGAATGCTCCGGTCACGCGGGCCGAGTTCACGATTATGCTGATCCGTGCCTTGAAACTGGAAGGTGAAGGCTCCGCAGTCCGTTTCACCGATGAGTCCTCTATCGGGCAGTGGGCGCAGAGTGCGATAGCAATAGCGGTACAACGCGGCATCATAAGCGGGTTCCCGGATGGCAGCTTCCGTCCGAATGAACCTATCTCAAGAGTTCAAATGGCTGTTATGCTTGCCAAGGTGTTAGGAGCTCTGGAAGCTGGTCCCGCTAAGTCAGTTGAATTTGCTGATAGGGAGGCTATTCCTGCCTGGGCAGCAGACGCAGTGCGAACTGTGGCCGACCATGAAGTCATGAATGGCCGTTCGGACAACGAGTTTGCGCCTAATGAACAGGCAACACGGGCAGAAGCGATTACAGTGATTCTTAGAATGCTGCAGGCGCTTTGAGCCCCTTAATAATGAATTTAATTGAGGCGACTAAGACTACAAGCGACTTTGTGTCGACCTAGTTAAACCGAGACGGCAAACCAAGTATAGATCAGCCACATAGACCAACCAAGCATAGATCAACCATATAGATCAATCTAGATAGATCCGGTGATAACCCTTATAGGCTTACCTTTCAATAGAACCTTATAGATTGACTATAGACCGACCTTGTTTTGACCTATATAAATATCCTTAGTTAATAATTTTAGTAAGAATTAGTTAATAAGAACATGTATACTATACTTAATTGGAATGATCTCGGATTAAGGTGGTAGACATGTTCTTTTTTCCTCTTTTTCTACTATTATTTATTAGTTTATTGATATTCAGCTTTTATATGGGATGGAAGCACAAAGGGAACCGCCTGATTTTTTGGGCAGCTATTTTGGCTCTATGCGGGAGCTTGTTCGGACTGCAGATCATGCTTGAGAAGAGCTGGGTTCCGTACACCTTGGAGCAGGGAATGGCGGTAGAGATCACCCGGATTTCCATAGTGATAACGACGATCTTGAACGTCATTATTAATGCACTGCCTTATTACGGGGTGCTTATTTTTTTTCTAATCTATAATGGCTATCTCAACCAAAACAGGTGGGTTCTGATTGTATTAAGCCTACCGGTTGTAGTCGCTTTTTTCCAAGCAGATCTGTATGAGAATTGGGTAGATAAACAGTTCATTGTTTATTGGGGAATCCTATATTTGATCGCAGCCCTTTGGCTGGCCATCCGTTCTATTTGGTTGGAAAGGAATCGGAGACAGAGGTTAATCCATGCAGCCATCGCGATTATTTTTATAATTCCGGTAGCGGCCTTGAATGTCTATCAGTTCGCTTCTTTTCCGTTAAGCGATCAATTAATCATGATCCTTCCTTATCTATGCGTCGTCGGCTTGGCCTTTAGCTCGGTTCTGTACTTGCGGGACGCGTATTTAGGGGTAAAACGGAGATCGGTTAAAACAGTTCATGCGGGTACCGGTTTAATTCATCATTCCTTGAAAAACTCGATCAGCAAAATCAAGCTCAACGCTTTGAACATAAGAAGGAGCCTGCAGACGGGAAAGCATGAAGATATCGAAGGCTATGTCCTTAATCTTTTGAAAACCCATGAGGCTATGAACAAGACGATGTCCCATATCGCCAAATATGGAAAAATTAGGGATATACGTTGTTTTAGATGAAGCTGTGGAATCGTTGAATGCTTTCCCGATGATTGAGATAGACAGGCAATATGGGCGTAAAACATTGTGGCTGGATAAAGCTATGATTACAGAATGCCTACAAAACATTTTCAATAATGCGGTAGATGCAATGAATGAAGAAGGCACCTTGCGAATCCACCTTGAAAGCGGCAAGGGAAAGACACGTATCTCGATTAGCGATACGGGCTCGGGAATGGATAGTATTCAATTGCAAAATATATTCGAACCTTTTTACTCTACGAAGCATAAGAGCGGCAGGCATTTTGGAATGGGGATGTATCAGGTAAGAAAAGTAATGGCAGCCCACAAAGGTAAAGTAGAAGTAAAGAGTAAACCGGGTCAAGGCACGACGGTAACCCTTATTTTCAAATAAAGAAAGGGACAAAGCATGAACAAAGTCAAAGTTTTGTATGTGGAGGATGATTCAGAGTGGAGGAACGGACTTAGCGACTTCTTTTCGGGGCATGGGCGGATAGACCTTTTTGCCTGCGCGGCCAGTATCGAGGAAGGCTTTGCTATCTTAAGGGATGAGCACATCGACGTCGTGGTTCTGGATATTATTATGAATCACCATAAACTAACCGGGCTTGATGCAGCCTTGGATATTACGATTCAGTATCCGGAGGTTAAGATTATTATGCTCAGTTCCCTGCAGGATGACGATGATATTTTTAACGAAGCTTTTATGAACGGGGCTTACGATTATCTGTATAAAGATGATTTCGAGAAGCTGCCTGAAACGATATGCGAGGCTATGAACAACAGAATGTCCAAATACGGGGCCCGGCTAAAAAAACTAGTATACGAGAAGAAAAGAAATTTAATGAGCTCTAGTGACCGGACTCTGCTCAGGATGATTTCTAACGGCAAAACCCAAGTGCAAATTGCAGAGGAACTCAATGTCAGCTTGGCTGCTGTTAAAAAGCAAGTAGGTCGGGTGATGAAGAAGTTCGATTGGAAAGGCTCGAGCTATGACCTGGCGGAAAAATGCTGCAAGTGGGGATTGCTTGAGGAAGAGTAGACGGCTGTGGCACGCATGCCCGCTCAGTATTCGGCGCAAATTCGGTTAGGGACAACCTGCCGATTGTTGTAGATGTGGGTCCTTTTTTTGCCTTCTAGCGGTTCTAGTTCCATTTTTCAGTTGAAGTAACACTTGGCAATACTCGATTATTTCAGCATAAAAAAGAACTGCGCTGAACATCGCCAGGGCTGTTGTTTGTAATTCGGCAATTATTCCTACTATAATAAGGATATAAATAGGGAAATACATAGGGAAAGGTACCTATAAAGCCCATATTAGCCAAAGGAGAATTCAACTAATGACTGACACCAACCGATTCGCAAGACCTGAACTGGCAGACTGTATTCCAGATTTGGTAGCTACTGCCCGTGGAGATAAAAAGGCAACTCTGGTCATTACCAACGCCAAGCTTGTTAGTGTATGCTCAGGAGAAATTTTGGACAACCGTTCGATCGGAATCCAGGGTTCGAGGATTGCTTATGTGGGCACGGATCCGAGCCATTTGATCGGGGAGGAGACTAAGGTCATCGATGCTCAAGGGCGTTATGTATCGCCAGGCTTTCTCGATGGCCACTGCCATATCGAAAGCAGCCAGATTACGGCGACGCAGTTTGCCCGAGCGGTACTGGTCAAAGGTACGACAGGCGGTTTCTTTGATGCGCACGAAATTGCCAACGTGCTAGGTTTGCCCGGTCTTAAGCTGATGCTGGAGGAAGCGAGGACGACTCCGCTGGCTGCGTATATGCAGGTTGCTTCGTGCGTGCCATCTACCGGACCAGAGCTGGAAACGAGCGGAGTGAATATCGGCCCGGCAGAAGTGGCGGAAGCCTTTACTTGGGGGCCGGATATGATTGCACTCGGCGAGGTGATGAACTTCCCGGGCGTCGTATTCAGCGATCCCAAGATGATCGGAGAAATTCAAGCGGCGCTAAGAGCCGGACGAGTCGTAGACGGCCATTTCACCTGGCCTGTCGATGACTGGAGGCTGTCGGCCTATGCTGCAGCTGGCGTGACCGGGGATCATGAGCCGGTGACGGCCGAGGATGTGATTGAGCGCGTGCGGCTCGGCATGTATGCCAAAATGCGCAGAGGCTCGGCGTGGCATGATGTGGCTGCGACGATTAAGGCCCATACGGAACAGGGGCTGGACAGCCGCCGGATGATTCTCGTCACGGACGACCGCAGTCCGGAATCGCTGGTGGATGAAGGACATATGGACTTCGTCGTCCGGCATGCCATCCAGCAGGGGGTCAAGCCGATTACCGCCATTCAAATGGCGACGATCAATACGGCGGAACGGTTCGGCGTGGCCCGTGACGTGGGCTCCATCAGCCCGGGCAATTTCGCCGATATCATTATGCTCGACGGCAATCTGGCGGACATTAATGTGGTCATGACGATCTGTGCTGGCCAGGTTGTGGCCGAGAACGGAAAAATGACCGTAGAGCTGGACGAGTTCGTCTATCCGGAGGAGGCGGTTACATCTGTACGCTTGAACCGCAGCCTGAAGGCGGAAGACTTCGTCATTACCGCTCCATTTGAATCCGGGGAAGTGAAGGCTAGATCAATCGGAGTCCGGGAAAACCATGTGGATACGCAAGAAATCATCGTGGACGTTCCGGTCCAGGATGGGCGCGTACAGATCGGTCCTGACCGGGATTTGTGCAAAATTTCCGTCATCGAGCGCTACGGCATCAATGGCAATCAGGCACATGGTCTCGTTAGCAATGTAGGCTTCCATGAACCTGCCGCGATTGCCACAACAGTAGCCCATGACTGTCACAATCTGATGGTGATTGGCAACGATGACGAGCTTATGGCGAAGGCGGCCAATGCTGTTGCTGCTGCCCAGGGGGGAATCAGCGTTGTCACCCGCAATGGGGAAACGACACTGCCGTTGCCGGTAGCCGGCTTAATGTCGAACGCTCCGTTCGAAGAGGTCGCGGAGCAGTCCCGGGCGGTCAGCGAGGCGCTTAAACAGGCGGGCTGCACGATGAACTATGCGTTCATGACGCTTTCCCTGCTCGCCCTGGTTGTCGTGCCCGAGCTTCGCCTTTCCGATATCGGCCTGATTAAAACAACGGCAGAAGGCTTCAAGATCGTTCCTCTCTTTGTGGAGGGGGAATAGACTCAACCGCAACGGATGTTACTAATGCTGCCTTTAATAAAAAAGACAAAACTCCTTTGTTCCAGGTGGACAAAGGAGTTTTGTCTCTAGAAAAATCTAATCCCGCCTACTGCCCGCCACCTGCTACCCCGATAGACTTGGGTTAGCGCTAACGCTTGCCCTGGATCTTATTTGGCCGCAAAAAGGCAGTTTGAAAATGTAACGCTTGTCACAGCTCTTATTTTGCCGAAACCCTTCAGAAATAGGGTGATTTTGGTGCAATAAGGCGGCTCACAGTCGTTAGAATTGCCAAGCTGCCTAAATCAGCCAAGTAGCGTCGCTGGCAAGCGTTAGAGCTTAGGCAGACCCCAGCGGAGGCTGGTCCCGCCGGATTTGTGCGATTTTTCGTATAAGTGCCGCCAATGGAGGCGAGCCAGTAATGGACTAATCTTTCCACTAATCCACAATTTTCGAGAGAAGGATTACTCTGATGAATGATGACATTCTATCTTGTGCGGTTTCCAGGTATCTATAACGAATATAAACGTTAGACATATACAATGAATTAGGGGTGGACGAATGGAAACAGGATTAACAGAGACCATGATTTTTGATGACATTATAAAAACATTGCGCCGCTTGTTCGATGTGAAGGTTGTAGATTCTACACCTATAAAACGAGGCTGGTTAAATCTAAAATGGAAGATTACTACGGATTCGGGGCAGCAATTTCTACTTAAACAATACAACAAAGAAAGATATAAGTTATATAATGCAGAGGAGCTGTTGTTTGCTTTTTCTCAACAAATTAGATTGAAAGATCAGGGACTTGCTTGTCCAAAATTGCTATCCCATAACGGAGCCGTGTTATTCCAATCTGATAACGCGGAAATTTTCATGGCGATGGAATATTGTCAAGGCCAATTAGTGGCGCCAGGCAAAAGCAATGCAAACCAAATCTACGATTTAGGCCGGGCAACAGGGAACATGCACCGTTTGCTTAACGACGGGACATTGGGTGTTAAGCAAACACCCAAGTTTATTCCTCCAAGCCGTGAGGATCGTTTGGCACATTGGAGCTTAGTTCTGGAAAAGACCAAGGAGTCCGGCAAGGCTCAGCTGCTTGCTGATATCGAAGCTCAACGCAGAGCGACTGAAGCTATGAATATCGAAAATCTGGAATCCCTTCGATTAGGCTGGGCTCACCGGGACCTTTGGGTAGACAACCTTTTATTCGAGGAAAATCGCTTAACCGCGATTCTGGACTTTGACCGGTTAGGCTATGACTATCCGCAGCTAGATGTGGCCCGCGCCGTTATATCTTGTGCTTTGGATGACGATTTAGATGTCTCTCTGGCCGGGGCCTTTCTCGAAGGGTATAGGGAGGAATGCAGCGTAAAGGAGGGCTTTCTAACAAATTCATTACGCTGGCTATGGTATATGGAAAGCACGTGGTGGATAACTGCGGATATGGATCAGCACAGTGTGCCACCTGCGCGTTTTGCCAAAGAAATGAATTGGCTTGCTGAAAATTATAAACATATCCCCTCGATGTTAGGGAACATATAGAGAACATGAAACATAAAACATAAAACATAAAACATAAAACATAAAACATAAAACATAAAACATAAAACATAAAACATAAAATAAAACATAAAACCCATTCAAGCCGCCCGCTCGAATGGGTTTTATGTTATTTGCCGGATAGTCCGACCGACTGGTGGGCTGGAGTGCTTTCCCCGTTGTGTTTGATCATCAGCAGACAGACAAGGGCAAGCCCCATAGCTGCCGACGCACAGTAGAACAGGATCGAGTAACCGAAAAAGTCGATCAGGAGACCGAGCAAAGGCGGGGAAGCAATGGCCGCCAAGGAAGAGACGAGGTAATACAATCCGGTTCGCGTACCAATGGCCGCATCGGTTCCGGTAGAGACGATGAACGGATAGGAATTGATGTTAATGCAGGCCCAAAAGGCGCCGCCGATCAGCAGCAGGATGCGCAGCATCACTATGGTTTCTACCCAATTGATCGCCAAAAATACTAGGGCGAGGCCTACAACTCCGGCTAAGATCACCTTCTTTTTGCCGAACTTGGCGCCCATCCAGCCGCTGGGAATGGCGAAGATAACAAAGGCGAGAGAAAAGAATGTCAAAGAGAAACCGGCCTCAGCATCGTCCATACCAAGCTGGTTCGTGCCGTATAAAGTAAAGAGCGCTTCAACTCCTTGATAACCTACAAACCAGAAGAAAATGGCGAGCAGCAGAAATATAGTCGTGCGGTCCAATTGGCCTTTAAAGTTCAGCTCTTGCTTTTCCGATATGGTGTAGGACAGCGTATCGCGTCTTTCCTTTATGCTGCGCTGTAGAATAAACATGGCGAATAAAATAACAAAGGCGGAGGCGATAAACGGAAAAGATGGGTCTGCCCGGTAAAGCATGGAGCCCGCTCCGAAGGCAAGAATCGCACCGATGCCACCCATGAAATTGATAATGCCGTTTGCTTTAGTCCGCTGTGCTTCTGGAGTAATGTCCGGCATGAGAGAGATTGTTGGGGAGCGAAACAGACTCATGGACAAGTTCATGGCCATCATCAAAAGAACGAGCAGGAGCAGGCTATTATGAAAGGGGACGAGCGCCACGAACAAGGCTGCCAAAGGCATACCGATCAGTAAATAGGGCATCCTCCGCCCGAACCGTGTGTTCGTCCGGTCGCTGCGGCGGCCAATCCAAGGCTGCAGGAAGAGGGCAAAATAGTTGTCAATCGTCATCATGAAACCGATTAGCGCCGTGCTGGTCAAAAAACGTTCAAGAAACAAAGGGACGAAAGCATTGTACAGGGACCAGGTGATGCTGATACTGAAAAAACCGAATCCAAGCAGCCACGTTTTTTTCATTGGCGTGTTCACCCCTTGAGGGAAGTGGTGGGAGGTATAATCTATACCCGTATCATAGCAGAGCTGCTGTTTCTTTGTCTTTTACTTTCTATGGATGTAAAGGTTAAATCTTTGTTAATCTAATAAATCCACACGAACAAACTGCTTCATGTAGAAGGGCTTTCTTTCTAAGTGGAGTTTTTTTGCATTGTGAAGTTTTTTTGCATTTCAAAAGCCCGCGTAATTGCATGAACCTTACTCACATTTACGTGCATAGCGTCAAAATCTGATTGACAAAACTAAAACAGTGATGATATAAAAATACATATAACATTATAATACATTATATAAATGGAGGAGATTGTTTTGAATCAGCATTATTTGAAGGCGGACAAGCAGCTTGAAGACATTTTCGCAGCTTTTAAGAAGAGGGAGATTAAGCGGGTATTTTACGTGGCATGCGGTGGTTCGTCCGCATTGATGTACCCGAGCAAATATTTTATTGATCGAGAATCCGCAACGATTACAGCTGAGGTGTACAGTTCAAACGAATTTATTCACCGCAACCCGCGGACACTTGGCAGTGAATCGCTGGTTATCCTTTGCTCCCACAAAGGAAAAACGCCTGAGACCACAGAAGCGGCCAAGTTCGCCAAGAGCAAGGGTGCACTGGTTGTCTCGCTCATGTATGTGGAGACAGCCCCTCTTGCCGACGCTTCAGATTATATAGTCAACTACAGCTGGGTATCGGCCGGCAATATGGAGCCATATCCCGAAATGATGAACTACGCGGTACTCTATCGCTTAGCAATGGGACTGTTGTATGTGAAGGAAGGAAATGACAAATACCTTAAGCTTGTGGATAGCTTGAAAAATCTGAAAGCCGTGTTCCAGCGTGTTATGGACCAATATCGGGAATCGGCGCATGATTATGCCCTGTCTGCAAAGGATGAAAAAGTGATTTATACGATGGCGAGCGGCTCTAATTATGGAATGGCATATTCATTTGCTATATGCATTTTAATGGAGATGCAGTGGATTCACTCGCATGCGATTCATGCAGGGGAATTCTTCCACGGACCGTTTGAAATTTTGGATAAGGATGTTCCGTTTATTTTGCTGATGGGGCTTGATGAAACCCGTCCTTTGGAAGAACGGGCACTGAAATTTTTGAAGCAGTATGGCCAGAAGCTTCTTGTAATCGACGCCAAAACGTTCGATCTTACAGGCATTGATAAAGACATCCAAGGCTACTTGGCGCCGATCGTGATCAACTTTGTGCTGCGCATGCACGCTTTAGAGCTATCCAAAGCAAGGAACCATCCTCTTGAAAAAAGACGCTACATGTTCAAAGTTCCCTATTAATTGCTGTTCCAGCGAGAGAATCCCGTCTGATTTTCATTATAATTGAGAGAGAAATTCTAGCAGTTTTATCTTAAGACTCGTGCGTAACTTGGCACGGGTTATTTTTTTAATGCAAAGAAATGAAAGTTCGTAATTCAGCATTTTGCATAAATCCCAGTGGAGCTTCAATCAATAGATCAAAACGGTTTTACTATGTCTATATCTTGTTACCGCATGTGGATGAAATCGAATGATGCAAAATGCTCAATTGGAAAATTTCCCTTTATTTAGTCAGATTTTTTTGACGGTTTGTAATAGTATATTATATAATGTATTAAGTTTATGGATCGGATGAGAAAATACCAATTTGTTTCTCAGGAAGGAAACCTTTATGAAACTGAACAATGCCAGTGACAAGCCTTTATACTTGCAGTTAAAGCAAATTATTATGGATGATATTAAGAGTGGAAAATATCAAGCTGGTGAGAAGCTGCCACCGGAAAACGAATTGTGTGAGCAGTATGGTGTCAGCCGTATCACAGCAAGAAGGGCAATCATGGATCTGGTAGATGAAGGCATATTGCACCGGAAGCAGGGAAAGGGCACCTTCGTTAAGGATTGGAAGGTTAAGCGGGAGATCATTTCTGTCGGCGGGTTTTCTGAGCTGACAACAGCCTCCGGCAAGCTGCCTAGCTCACAGATCCTTTCAACTAATCTTATTGAAGCCGATGAAAAACTGGCTGAAATTTTTTCTATGACGGACGATAAAAGGTTGTTAAGACTTCATCGTTTGCTGTATATCGATAATGAACCTTTTATTATTGAAACATCCTATTATCCTCTGGCATCGTTTCCGGATTTGGAGCAGCATATATCCGAATCACCCTCGACATATGGTATTTTAAAGAACAGGTATGGCATAGAAATAACCCGCTCGGACAAATTGCTTGATGTGGTATTGGCTTCCAATGAAGCGGTGGAATTGTTCCGATGTGACGTTGGTATTCCGCTATATGCCATCGAAAGAACCTCTTACGATCAAAAGGAACGTCCGGTACACTACTCTTATTCTCTACTGATGACTAGCAAAGTCAAATTTGTTATAAATGCCAAAAGAGATTGGCATGATATCGATTGATTGCCGACAACCGCGTTTTGCGGTTGTTTTTTTATTAACTGACTTTTATTAACTGACTTCAACGGCCTGACTTACTGGTATTAATTATAGAAAACGCTTTATTGACAAAAAAATGAGAAAAGATATAAGATGTTATATAACAATATGTTCGTTGAATCAATTTATGCAAAAAGAGTATTTGTTCATGGAAAGGAACTGTGAAGGTCATCCAATTCGGGAACAGAGGAGGTCAAACTCGATGCAGATCATGATTGTGGAGGATGAGGATTTAATACGCAGGGGACTTGAGAGAGTCATCAATAGGATAGAAGGCGTGGAGGTTATTGCTGCAGCAGACGATGGAGAATCTGCGCTGCAGTGGCTGGAAGCTTGCGAACAGCTGCCCGATCTCATCATTACGGATATTTTCATGCAGTTTGTTGACGGTCTGGAGCTGGTTGCGGAGATCAACCGGCGGTATCCCGGGATCAGATGCGCGCTTCTCTCCGGTCATGATGATTTTAAGCTTGCTCAAAGAGCGATACATTTGAAAGTGTGCCGGTATCTGGTCAAGCCGGTCAATGAGCAGGAAATTAGCCAGTTTCTCGCGGAAATCCGTCAAGAAATGGAGCAGGAGCGTTTATCGCATGAGTCAAACCTGTTGGCCTGGGAACAAGCACATATGAACGATAAAAAGCATGTTATGGATAAGCTGCTGCTCGATTTACTGGAAAACCGGCTGGCATCGGTCAAGGACATAAGCGATTTCTCGGGCTATTTCCCGTTTGACTTAGAGCAAGTGAAGCTCGCTGGCGGCATTATCCAAATTAGAAAGAGTGATCCGGGTTACTCACAGCGTGATTTGCTGCTATACTCTATCGCTGTCAAACAGCTGTTTGCGGAAGCAGTGCTGAGCGACAATGCCGGCTTTGTTATTTTGAAGGACAGCTGTACGCTAGTTTTTGGCCTCCAGAATAAATCTCTGGAGCTTGTTGAGGAAGCTCTGCTGCGATTCTCTGAATTGTCCTCTTATATGCTGGGGATTCCAATTGTATTCGGAGTCGGTGGAGAGACGAAGAAATTAATTGAATTTCGCGAAATAATTGGAAGTGCTTACGATAAACTTGGCGCCGTCAAGGATTATGTGCGGCTTTATCCCGAAGAAATCGTACAGCAGCTCCGTCTGAGCTTGCGGATGGGTGATAAACAAAAAGCTTGTGGCTATGCCAAAGAGCTGATCGATAAAATTGCTGCCATTTCAACTGATGCGGACTTTCTCCTCCAATCCTTTTATCGTGTAATAGATTCCGTTCAGGAGTTGTTGGAGGAATTGCGGCAAACGAGAGTGGAGGCACCAAGAATGGCGGGGCTGTCCAGCTTGGAACTGATACAGAATATGCAGAAGTGGATCACAGCCGTTGCTAACGGGATGATACTGGAAGGGAAGTCGCCGCAAAATCAGCTGGTCGCACAAGTAATAGCATTTATGGAAGAGAATTATCACGATAGTGAACTCAGTTTGCATCGACTGGCCGATATCGGATACGTTCATCCGAATTACTTAACCCAAGTATTTCGCAAGCATACGGGATTGTCATGCATGCAATACTTGGCCAGGCTAAGAATGGAAAAGGCAAAGCAGCTGCTCGCCCAAGAAAATTTAAAGATTGGTCAGATAGCAGAACGGGTCGGATATGGCAATCAGTTGTATTTCAGCAGCTATTTTAAAAAATGGACTGGACAAACACCATCGGATTACAAGGAAGGATTGATCTCAGCGAATGTTCCAGCCAATTCATAGCTTCTTTCGCAGGTGGTACGGAAAACTATCCAGCAAAATTTTCGTCAAGCTGCTAATCCTTCTGCTGGCTTCCAATTTAATTCTCGTGGCGGTCATCTATCATCTGATCGGCAACCTGATCGATCAGAAAGAGGCGGAAACGTTGAATACGATAAGAAGCTTGGAGCATGCGCTTGGACGGGAGCTCGGAGATCTTTTTAATTTGGTGACCACTTTGACGAATCAGCTGATCATTGAGCCTGATTTGCAGCAAATACTAATAGATTCATACTTGGATGATAAACCCGTACCTATACCGGAAGATTCGGAATCAGAGCTGCGCCGCCTGCAAAAGCAGTATGATAATGAAGCGCTCATGCTTACGCTGCTTTCCAAGTACAGGCTGGTGTGGAATAACAACATTTATTCACTTGCGGTTGTCGACTCCAATCAGCATGTTTATTTGAGCACTGCGCAAAACTATCAGATTTATGCCGGAGATATTGCCCAATCAAGGCTATTGAATGTAAAGACCAAAGAAAATATGATATGGAGCATTAATGATTCGTTGACTAAGAACGAAGATATGATCACGATTACAAGGAAAATATATGGAACGACGATGCCGAAGCAGGTTATCGGATATGTGGTCATCAATATGTCTCTCGACGAGATTAGAGACTCCTTCGATACTTATAAATACTACGGGAACATGTTGTTTGGACTTTATGATTCCTCGGGGACCGGACGAATGCTTTACGATGGCGAAGAGATTTCCGCAGATACGGATATTCCTGCAGCTCTATGGTCCTACGAAGCTTCGGGTCAATGGTCTGCCGTTGATTATGACGACCAGACCTGGAAGATGATTAAAGGAGTTGTCGACCATACTGGGCTGACAGGAAACCTTAACTACTTATTTGTTGGCTTGGAAGAGCAATATTTGTTAACGATGAAAAAGGAGATAAGGGACCGTCTGCTGTACGGATATTTCCTGTTCCTGCTTTTATCCTTGGCCGTTTCTTTTTATGGAGCTAAAGTGATCTCCGGAAGAATAGGAGCCTTGTTGAAGACGATGCGTCAGTTCGGCAGCAACTTGAGAACCCGTATCCATTTGAAAGGCAATGACGAGATAAGCATTATCGGCAATACGTTCAACGTAATGGCCTACCGAATTGAAGATTTGTTGGAGGATCTGGAAAAAGAACAGAGGATGAAACGCATGTTTGAGCTGAGGGTTATGGAATACCAGATCAATCCGCATTTTCTGTATAATACGCTTGATACAATACATTGGCTCGCATTGGACAGCAATCAACAGCAAATCAGCCGTATGGTAGACGGTTTGTCCAAGCTGTTCAGAATAATATTGAGCAAAGGAAAAGAACGGATCACAATGCAGGAAGAGTTTGAAATGATCCGGATTTATTTGGATATTCACAAAATCCGTCTCGGTAACCGCTTTGATTACAACATTCAGTTGGATCCTGCTGCAGCTGATTACACAATCGGCAAGCTGGTGCTGCAGCCGATTGTAGAGAATGCGATCATGCACGGCATCCGCAAGCTGCGTGGAAAAGGGTTAATATCTATAACGGGAAGCAAGCGGGACAAGTACATCGAGCTGAGTGTAAGCGACAATGGTGTGGGAATGGATGCCGATACGCTGGAGAAGCAAATCTCGCTGCTGAATTCCGATTTACTGGATGAGAGGATGCTAGACTCGACCGGCTATGGGATGAAGAATGTAGACAGCCGCATGAAAATGATGTTTGGTGACCGGTATCGGATGGAGGTGCACTCCGCAGGCCATTTATCAGGCTGCACGGTAAACATTTATTTGCGGGTGGAAGAATGAATTTCGGGAAGACGTCGTTAAAAGCGTCTTCCTGTTTTTTTTCTCACCACATAAACGAATATTAAGATTGTTAATAAGTATAACTTAAGTTTGCTCATGTTCCCTTTGTAAGCGTTCTACTATAATGTGCTTCAAGAGGTCAAGCCTCATCTACCCACTTACAGTACAGGGAGGTCAATAGGTATGGTTAAACGCAGTTTGCTATATTTGTGCACATTTCTTATGGTGTTCGTCGCGGCATGCTCTTCGAACAACGGCACGCCAAGCGAGTCCCAACCGCCTGGCAGCGGAGGATCGGCGGCTCCGGAAGAAGAGCAGGTAACGATTACGTGGTGGGATTTCCAACCCAACGAAGCGATGATTGAATCGCTGCAAACGCTGATTGACGCTTATGAAAAAGAACACCCTAACGTCAAGATAGAAAGAACGTTTGTGCCGTTCGCAGATATCAAGAACAAGCTGTTGATCGGCTCAGCCGCCGGGCAGCTTCCCGACATCGTGATGATCGACGGTCCTGACCACCAGGCTTTTGCCGCCTCCGGCGTGCTGGAAGACATTACGGACAAGGTTGAGGCCTGGGGGGAAGCGGATATGTATTTCGAAGCTCCCTGGAATGCCACCATGTATGAGGGAAGAAACTACGGGGTACCGGTAAGCAACAACAACCTAGGATTATTCTACAACGCGGATATGTTCGAGGCAGCTGAATTGCAGCCGCCAACTACCTGGGATGAGCTGCTCGAGACGGCCAAGGCGCTGAGCAGCAGCGAAGTTTACGGAATTGGCATAGCGGCAACGAAGAGCGAGCAATTGACGTTCCAGTATCTCCCTTTTCTGTGGCAGTCCGGATCGGATGTAACCGACATCGGCAGTCAGGGAACGGTAGACAGCTTGGCGCTCTACAAAGAGCTGATCGATTCCGGGGCTATGTCGCTGGATGTGTTGAATCAGGACCAGCAGGCGACCTTCCTGCAGTTCATGGCGGGCAAGCTGGCGATGGTAATCAGCGGTCCGTGGCAATTGCCCGCGCTGGAAGAAGCGGACTTCAACTGGGGTCTCGTGCATCTCCCGGAAGGAAAGGAGAAAGCGACGATCCTCGGCGGGGACAACTGGGCGATTGCGTCAACGTCTGAGCATAAGGATATCGCATGGGATATCATCATGTTCTCCCAGCAGCAGGAATATTTGGAACCGCTGCTCGTGGGAGGAGCGAGAATTCCGAGCCGGAAAGATTTGATCGAAGAGGAATATTGGCAGGAAGACGAATATATGAAAATTTTCGCCAGCCAGCATGAATGGGCTAAGGCGAGGGCGTACGGTCCCGATTATCCGAAAATTTCAGAAGCTATTCAGGAGATGATACAGCGGACCATTACGGGAGTTTCGACACCGGAAGAAGCGGCTTCCGAAGCGGCTGCAAAGATTGCACCATTTTTGCCGTAATTTCGAAAGGGGAGGCTAGGCATACTCCCCTCCAGATTTTTTTACCACATCAGAAAGCAGAAGATTTCGATATCGGAAAACCCGCTTTCTGATTGGCATGAAAAGTTACCGCTAGTACCGGGTTATTCATCTTCGAAAGGGCTTCGTTAAAAGCTTTTTTTAAAAGAGGGAGAAAAATGATGAACATCAAAACCAGACCGCGCTTCTCAGCAGCTATTACCAATTACTTGTTTGTTCTCCCCGGACTTCTGTTTGTTTTGTTGTTCCTTGTGTTTCCGATCTTTTATAACGTCTGGATCAGCTTTCAGAACGTGACTTTGATGAATTTGCGCGGCGGCGCCGCATTCGTCGGCTGGGACAACTACAAAGCAGTCTTCGCAGATCCGTTGTTTTTGTCCTCCGGCATTAACTCCCTGATCTTTACGGCAGGATCGCTCGTGTTCCAGTTCGTGATCGGATTCTCACTTGCTTTGTTCTTCAACAGGAAGTTTCCGGGAAGGGATCTGATGCGTTCGCTCATTCTGCTCGGCTGGCTGATGCCCATTGTCATTACGGGGACGTTGTTTAAATGGATTTTCTCGGGAGACTCCGGTGTCTTCAACCATTTGCTGAGCCTGATCGGGCTCATTGACGGTCCGATCTTTTGGCTTTCCACTCAGGACACGGCCCTGCTCAGCACAATTATTGCAAATATATGGATCGGCATACCGTTCAGCATGCTGATCCTGCTGTCAGGCTTGCAAACGCTGCCGGAGCAGCTGTACGAGGCGGCCAAAATAGACGGCGCGGGTCCGTTTCGGCAATTCGTCAGCATCACGCTGCCGTTAATGCGGCCAACGATTGTCATCGTGCTCATGCTGGTGCTGATCTATACGTTCAAAGCGTTTGATCTGATCTATGTGATGACGGGCGGCGGTCCTGTGAATGCGACGATGATTATGCCTCTGTATGCTTACAAGCTGGCTTTTGCCGACTATGACATCAGCAGAGGCTCGACAGTCGCTACGATCATGTTCATGCTGCTCATGATAGTTTCTTCCTTCTATCTCTTCTCGAGCCGAAAGGAGGAAAAGCAATGAAGCAGCAGTTGCCCACTATTAGACGCACCGCGGTGTTTGTTGTGGCGTGCGCGGCTACGGTTGTTTACTTATTTCCTTTGTATTGGCTGTTCGTCACTTCGATCAAGCCGATGAACGAGCTGTTTGCATACCCGCCCAATTACATTCCGGTATCGCCGACACTGGAAGCGTACGCAGCGAACTTTGTACACAATACGGAAATTTTTCATTATATCGGCAACAGTGTGATCATTGCTTCGGGCACGGCCCTGCTTACACTGCTGTTGGCCACACCGACCGCATACGGTTTGGCGCGATTGCCCATCCGGGGCGTAGGGCTTGTGCTCATCCTTATGCTTGCTGTGCAGATGCTTCCGAACATTATGCTGGCGATGCCGCTGTTCGTTATGTTTTCCAAGTTTGAATTGGTGAACAGCTACTTGGCGCTCATTATCGCCAACACGACGCACTCGCTGCCTTTTGCCGTGCTCGTGCTGCGGCCGTATTTCCTCGGTGTCCCTAGCGGCGTTGAAGAAGCGGCGTTGATCGATGGCTGCAATAAATTCAATGCATTCTTCAAAATTGTGATGCCGCTCGTCGTTCCCGGAATGGTGACGATCGGCGCGATCAGCTTTCTGTGGGGATGGGGAGATTTCATCTTCGCGCTCACGCTGACGACGAATGAAGCGGTCAGACCGTTGACGATGGGCTTGGCCAAATTCACAGGGGAATTCGGCACGCAGTGGAATTATTTGATGGCGGTCGCCGCAATTGCCGCGGTTCCGATCATTCTGATTTTTACCTTCCTGCAAAAATATATCGTTAGCGGGCTGGCCAGCGGCTCGATGAAAGACTAATCAACCAACCAAAGACAAACTCAAAAGACAAACTCAAAAGACAAACAAGAATACGCGAACAAGAATCAGGCTAGAGAGGTGGATCATTAGCATGAGTTATCGGCTTGGAGTAGATACGGGAGGAACCTTTACCGACATCGCACTTATTCATGAGCAATCCGGACAAATTCACGTGGCCAAGGTGCCTTCCACGCCTCATGATCCTTCAGAAGCGGTCATGAACGGCGTGGATGAGATTGCCCGCAAGACGGGCATTGATGTTAGGGAAATTTCTTTTTTTATACATGGTTCGACGGTGGCGACCAATACGCTTTTGGAAAGAAACGGGGCCAGCACGGCTCTGATTACAACCAAAGGGTTTCGCGATGTGCTGGAAATCGGCAGACAATCCCGTCCGAAGCTTTATGATTTTAGAGCCCGGCGAATTAAGCCTCTCGTCCCGCGAAATATGCGGCTTGAAGTAAATGAGCGGATCAAAGCAAACGGCGAGGTGCTAATTGCGCTCGATCCGGCGGAGGTTGAAGGCATCGCCCGCGATCTGAAGCAGCAAGGCGTGCAGTCAATCGCCGTTTGTCTGATCAATTCGTATTTGAATGACAAGCATGAGAAGCTGATCCGCCAGGTGATCGAGAGTGTGTACCCGGAGGCGCACATCACGCTGTCCAGTGAAGTGCTGCCCGAGTTCAAAGAATATGAACGGACGAGTACCGTGGCGGCGAACGCTTATGTGATGCCCAAGATGAAGCGGTACCTGAACAAATTGGCGGAAGATTTGAAAGCGAAAGGCGTGTCCTCGGAGCTGTACATCATGCAGTCGAACGGCGGCATCATCACGGCGGAGAGCGCGATGGAGACGCCGGCCAGAACCGTGCTGTCGGGTCCCGCTGGCGGCATCCTGGCCGGAATGTTCATCGTCGAGACGACACCGTATAAGGATCTGATCACGATCGACATGGGCGGAACGAGCCTCGATACGGCGCTGATCGAGAACGGCCAGCCGCAGTATACGACGCTGAGCGAGATCGAAGGCAGCCCGATCAAGCTGCCGATGATCGAGATGCATACGATTGGCTCAGGCGGCGGCAGCATCGCTTGGATCGATGAGGGCGGCGCTCTGCGGGCCGGGCCGCAAAGCGCAGGCGCGATGCCGGGTCCCGTCTGCTACAACCGGGGCGGAATGGAGCCGACGGTGACCGATGCGAATGTCATCCTTGGCCGCATCAACCCGGATTCGATTCTCGACGGCAAGATGAAGATGAACCTTGATCTGGCGCGCCGGATGATGAAAGAGAAAATCGCTGATCCTCTCGGATTGACTGTGGAGGAAGCGGCCGAAGGCATTCTTAAGGTTGTCAATGCCAATATGATACGGGGCATTCGCGTCATATCGATCGAGAAGGGGCACGATCCGCGCAACTTCACGCTTGCCGCTTTTGGCGGGGCGGGCCCTATGCATGCGGCCGATATCGGCAAGGAGCTCGGCTGCCGAACGATTATCATTCCGCCAAACCCCGGCATTACGTGCGCCATGGGGATGCTGATGGCCGACGTGCGGCATGATTTCGTGCAGACAGCTCTTGCGGATGTGTCCGAGCTCGATCTGGCGGAATGCAACCGCATCATCGGGCAGCTGGCCGAAGAGGGCACGCAAACCTTGACGCAGGAAGGCTTCGCGCCGGATGAAATCGAGCTGCAGGTTTCGCTCGATATGCGCTATTTGCGCCAGGCCTATGAAATCGAAGTCCCTGTGTCAGGCATGGCTTTGGACGAGCAGCTGCTGGAGTCGGCAATGGAGCACTTTCATGCCGAGCATCACAAAGTGTACGGTTTCCGCCGCGACGGCGAGCGGATTGAGCTGGTTAATATCCGCCTGACAGCAATCGGGAACATACCGAAGGTCAGCTTCGAGCAGCATCGCAAATCCGGGAATGGGGATGCGGCACAGCCGACAGGCTCTCGGCCGGTATTTTTCAAGGGACAGTTTATGGAGACAGCCCTTTATGACCGCTCCTCGCTGCCGACCGGCAGTGTAATTGCAGGACCGGCTATTATCGAGCAGCTCGATTCGACCATCGTTGTTCACCCGGACCAGACCGCGGAGACGGACCGGTTCGGCAACCTGATTATCCATAACAAGAATCAAGCGAGAATTGGAGAGGACGCCATATGAGTGCGAAAGTCGACGCCATTACGATTGAAGTGATGAAGAATGCCTTTCATACAATTGCGGAAGAGATGGGCGTTGCCTTGATCAAAACGGCTCTTTCTACGAATATAAAAGATCGCATGGACTGCTCTACCGCTATCTATACGAAGGAAGGAAAGCTGGTCGCCCAAGCGGAGCACATCCCTCTGCATCTTGGGCTCATGCCTTCGGTTGTCGAAGAGGTGCTTAAACTATACAAGCCGGAAGACCTGCAGGAAGGCGACGCGATTCTGATCAATGATCCTTTCATCAGCGGCTCTCACTTGCCGGATATATTCATGATCTCGCCCGTGTTCTATGAGGGGAAGCTGGTCGCGTTGGCCGGCAGTATCGCCCACCACATTGATGTGGGAGGCATGTCTCCCGGAAGCTGTTCGGTCAATACGACGGAAATTTTCCAGGAAGGACTGCGGCTGCCCGGTGTCCGCATACGCAAAGGCGGAGTGATGGACGAGGAAATGCTGCGGCTGCTCGTCACTAATTCGCGAACCGGCAAAGAAATGCTTGGCGACCTCTACGCGCAGCTGGCTGCCAACAAAATCGGCGAAACCCGGCTGCAGGAGCTGTTCGAAAGGCTGACGCCCGAGTTTACGGAGATGTGCATGAATGAACTGATGAACTACTCCGAGAGACGTATGCGCGCTGCGATTCGCCGTGTGCCGGACGGCACCTATACGTTCGAGGATTACCTGGAAGGCGACGGCATCTCGCATGATCTGATCAAGATAGCGGTGCAGGTGAAAGTAGAGGATGATCAGATCCATGTGTATTTTGAGGGGACGTCGCCACAGGTGAAAGGCCCGGTTAATTCCACCATCGGGGTAACGAGCGCCTGCGCGTATTATGCGGTCAAAGCGATGCTGGACCCGGAGGTGCCGCCGAATGACGGAGCGTACCGGCTAGTGCATGTCCATGCCGGGAAAGGGACGGTCGTGAACGCAAAGTTCCCTGCGGCGGTATCGAACGCCAACGGCAACACGTCGCAGCGCATTACTGATGCGATCCTGGGAGCGCTGGCGAAGGTGCTGCCCGAGGCCGCGCCGGCAGCCAGCTCCGGCTCGATGAACGGCATCAACTTCGGCGGCTTCAATTCGGAAACGAACCAGTACTTTTCGTATATCGAGACTTGCGGCGGCGGCCAGGGCGCAACTGCCGGATTGGACGGCATGAATGGCGTTCACACGAATATGACCAATACGCGCAATACCCCGACGGAAGTCATCGAGCAGTCGTATCCGCTGCTGGTGAAGCAGTATTCCTTTGTGAATAATGGCGGCGGTTACGGCAAGAACAGAGGCGGCACCGGCATCGTCCGCGAGGTGGTCGCGGAAGCGGACGAGATCGTGGTGACGATTACCTCCGAACGGCAGCGCATCCGGCCGTGGGGCTTGCTCGGCGGCAAGGAAGGAGCCGCTTCGGTATGCACGCACATTCACGCTTCGGGCGAGGAGATTGCGCTGCCGCCGAAGGTGACCCTGACGATGAATCGCGGAGACACCGTGATTCTGAAAACGCCGGGCGGCGGCGGTTACGGCGATCCGCTGGAACGGGACCCCGAGCTGGTGCGCCAGGACGTAAGCGACGGTTTTCTGCCGGTCGAGGAAGCGCGTTCCGCTTATGGCGTTGTGCTGCAGCCGGACACCTTGGCCGTCATGCCTGAAGAAACGCACGCTCTGCGTCAGCAGCTGCGGAGTCCAATGCGGCAATAGACGTTAGAGGTAGAGCAAGCCCGATGCGGCTCAAGGAGATGCAGGCAGAGGTAGAGCAAGCCCGATGCTGCGCAAGAAGATGCCGTTGGGCCGTGGACTAGCAGGAGTGGACTGGGAAAATTGGACTGGCAAAAGTGGACTAGAGATAGGCAAGCAAGAACGATTAGCAAGAGTTGACCTAGCCAGTGAGGCCAAGAAGATGTTGGTGGGAGCGTGGACTAGCAAGAGTGAACTAGCAGGAGCGGAATAGCAAGAGGGGACAGCAAAAACGTACTAGCAGAAGGGGAGGGGATTTGGGAATGCGTATTGTCGGAGTCGGCCTGTCCGTCATTGATATCTATGACAATCTGGGCAAGTCTTACCCCGCTGGCAACAGCGTAGATTTTGTCATTCATCTGAGCCGAATGGGCCTCCCGACCTCCATGATCAGCGTGGTGGGCGACGACCCGTACGGCCAACAGATGATCGATCTGCTGCAACAGGAAGGTGTAGACGCCAGCCATATGCACATAGAGAAGGGGAGGACTGCCACCTTCACGATGACCTTGAACGACAACGACAGGGTCCATCTGGAAAAAGTGGAGGGTGTGATGGCGGATTTCACTCTAAGCGAGGACGATATTCGCTTCATTAAGCAGCATGATTGTGTGCATACTCATTTTTCCGGCCGAGTTAGCCATTATGTTGCAGAGTTTAAGGAAGCGGGACTTACAACGGTATATGATTACTCTACCCGGACAGATAGCGACGCGGCGGTCACGCTGCCGCATGTCGATTATGCTTTTTTATCCTATAAGCATGAGGATGCTTTCATAAAAGACTATATCAAATGGACTTGGCAGCAAGGTCCCCGAATTGTGGTGGCAACGCTTGGCGAACAGGGAAGTCTTGCTTATGACGGCAAAACGTTTTACAAGGAAGGCATCGTTCCTGCGGAAGTCGTGAATACGGTAGGTGCCGGCGATTCCTATTGCGCGGGCTTTATGCATGGTGTGTTCTCGGGACTGCCGGTGCAAGGCTGCATGCAGCAGGGTGCTAAGCTGGCTTCCAGCATCGTCAGCCGGTTTAAGCCGTACTAGGAGCGTGAAAAAGTGCTGCGCACTTAAATTTATACGATAAATCATACAAACGAACTTTGAAAGAAAGCGGAATGCGAGAATTTGTACGAAAAGTCATACAAAATGACGCTAGGGTTATGAGGGAATATGGAATTTGTATGAAGAATCGTATAAATTCCCCCAAAATGCACCTGAAATGCTTTTAGTTATATGAAAAATCGTACAAATGGACTCGTAGCAGACCTCGCGTGATTACTTTTCCTAAGAGATCCATCTAGATAACAGAAACTAGAATGTTAGAGCGACCAGATAAGTGAACCGGAAAAAGAGAGTTCATTAGACCAACGAACAACGACTAAAAGCGAACGGGAGGCGATACGGCCATGATTATTGATGTGCATTCACATCCGATTTTTTACAAAGCGATCAGCAATGATGCGGATGCTCTGAAGTTCCGCAAAGAGCAGTTCGCTGTCTTTAAGCAGTCCCCGTATCCGATCGAGACGGCGATCTATGAAATGGATTATATGAATATTGATAAGACGGTGCTGCTGCCGCTTGACATTACGACAAGACATAAAGGTCACATCGTTTCAAATGAAGAGGTTCGCCAGATCGTCGACCTGGCGCCGGACCGCTTCATCGGATTTGCCAGTGTTGATCCTCATCGGCCGGATGGGGTGGAAGTGTTGGATTATGCGTTTAAGGAACTGGGCTTATCCGGTCTTAAACTGCATCCTTCGAAGCAGCATTTCTATCCGCAGGATGACATGCTGTCACCGATCTATGAGAAATGCATCGAGTATAACAAGCCGATCATGTTTCACGCCGGAATGACCTGGGAGCCGGACGCCCCCGCCAAATATTCGCAGCCGGTTCATTTTGAGGAAGTGGCGATTGCTTATCCGCAGTTGCGAATGTGCCTCGCGCATTTTGGCTGGCCGTGGATGCATGAGACGATCATGCTGCTCTTGAAATATCCGAACGTGTACACGGATACTTCTCTTTTGCATATGGATAATGCCAAAGATTTTTATGAGCAGATTTTCACCAAAAATATGGGGCCGCTCTGGATTGAAAGAAATTTGAACAAGAAGGTCATGTTCGGTACCAACGCACCGCGTTTTAGGGCTAAACGGCTGCTGCCTGCTTTGCGGGAATTGCCGTTCCGTCCGTCTACGCTCAATAATATTTTCGCCGGGAATGCTATGAGATTCATAGGGTTAGAGGAGCAGGAGGGGCGCTAATGATCAAATTAAAGACATTGACGATCAGTACCAAGGCGGAAGTGGAAATGATCAAGATTACGGAGGAAGTCCGAACATTCATTGAAGAGTCAGGTGTTAAAGAAGGATTAGCTGCGGTAATTTCCGCACATACGACTACGGGAATCATGGTCAATGAAGGACTGGAATGCGTGGAGACAGATATTATGGAAACGCTGGACCGATTGGCGCCGAAAGAGCTGCCTTATGCGCACGCCCGCTTCCTGCCATCGTATGGTGCAACCGGAAGCAACTCGACATCCCATCTGAAATCGATGCTGTCCGGCAACAGTTGTTTGTTCGTTGTCCAAAACGGAAAAATGGTATCTGGAGAGGCACAGGACATTTATTTATCCGAGTTTGACGGGCCGAAAACAAGGAAAATTTATATTCAAATAATTGGGGAATAGGGGTGGCGCGAATGAAATGGGGAAACATGAAGCTTGCCAATATGAACCAGCATTATCACCGATATCCACTGACTTATTTTCTGGACTCTACAGTAAGAGTGGGTTTGCAGGCGATCGAGCTGTGGGGAGGCACGCCCCACCTGTATGTCGATGACGCTAAGCCTGCGGATGTTAAGAAGGTTTTGAAAGAAATCCGCAGCAGAGATCTGGAAATCGTCTGTTTTACACCTGAACAAGCGATTTATCCGATTAATCTGTCTGCCAAGGACGACACCTGCCGGAACCGCAGCATTGATTATTTCAAACGCTGTCTGGAAGTGACACGTGAGCTGGAATGCTCGAAGCTGCTCGTCATCGCCGGCTTCGGTTTTTATAATGAGCCGGAGGAAGAAGCGTTCGCGAGGGGGAGAGATTCCCTGCAGCAGTTGGCAAGAGAGGCGGAAAAGACTGATGTAACACTTGTCCTGGAAGCCATGTCGCCAATAGGCTCAAATGTCATCTACAATTTGGAGACATTGAAGAAGATGTATAAGGCTGTCGATTCTCCTAGCATGAAGGTTATGCTGGACACCGTCTTGATGGCCGTGTCAGGAGATACAATCGACGAGTATGCTTCGGCTTTCGGAGAAGATCTGGTTCACTTCCATTTTATCGATGGCGACGGACAGACAACCGCACACCTCGGTTGGGGCGAAGGCTCTTTTCCGCTGCAGGAGTTTAAAGCAAGCTTGGAAAGAATGAACTATCAAGGCTATTTGACGCTCGAGCTGATAAGTCCTCCCAAGTATAATTGGGACCCTGAGGCTGGAATACGAAAAAGTCTCGAGGCTTTGGGGGTTTATTAATATAAGAAGAAAATGTTGCTAAAACAGCGGGAACCACGACGGGGTTTCCGCTGTTTTTTGTTTAGGCAAATAGATGAGACCGGATTCAATCCTGAATTTATCCCGTATACCGGAACGGGTTGGGCATGGTTGGTGCTGGTCAGATATCCGCCTGTCCCACAAGCAAAATCGAGTACCTTCTCGCCAATTCTCTGATGGAAGGTATGCCTATCAATTAGAATGGATTAATAGGTTTCAAAGAAACAGCTATGCCCGCCTTTACTTAAAAAGCTTACCTACTGAAGAAGAAACGCGAATTCCTTTGGACATGAAGGTAAATCAAATTAAGACCATTACCGTAAATACTTTATTGGATCAGGTTAGAACAGAGATCAGATCCTAACTATTATTTTTTGCAGACCACAGAGTTTTTCCCCTTACAACACATCTATAATGTTGACGTAAGAAAAGGGACGGCTGAATTAGTTCAATAAGCAGCCTGCCCATCTTTAAAAAACTGGGGGTCCAATATGAATTGGTTTCGTCTTTTAATGATCGCTACCATACTATTTAGTGTTTCATCATTCATGTGGTTTCTACTGGGATCAACGGCGTATTTTCAACGAGGGATGGATATTATAGGAACCACTTTCTTGTGGGGGGCAGGTATTCCCGGTTTATTGTTCTCGATATTGTTTATTATACTACTAATCAAAAGATGGGCCCCGACAAGTGGAACCGACTACGGAGGGTTTAGCCCTATTTTTATCAGTGTTGATCTCTATCTCTCTGATTCAAAGCGTTAACATTCATGGTTGGACAAAAGAAACAATAAGAAGCGACACATCAAAGACTACGGCTGACAGTAAGTACGAATACCGAATTGATCTAATTAATTTATTCCAAAGAAATAGCACCGCGCGGCTGTATCTAAGGGATGTTGGCTCGGGTGAGGAGAGGCACATTCCTGTAGATATTCAAACACGCCAGATCGTAGGACTTGGTGTCGGTAGAGTTAATCATTGGGTGATACTTGAACCAACGGATGCCCCCTTTCTTTACAACTTGTCTACGACAAAAGACCTTCGCATTCCAGAGGAAACATTTCTAATAGATATTAGGGCAGGAACTTCAAGTAGATTTGAATAGTATAGTCTTCATCTAGCCACAAGCGATTTTGCTTGTGGTTCTTTTTTTCAAAGCATAATAGGATTCATTATAGACATGCTGTAATTTGCAATGACCTATCGAAGAGGGGACTTGAACTAATTCCACTCTTCTATAGTGTGTCATGCCAACGATCTTTACGTATTGCTGCCGCAGCATTTCTTATATTTCTTGCCGCTGCCGCACGTACAAGGATCGTTTCGGCCGATTTTGACAGAACGGACTTGTGGAGCGGGGATGAGGAAGAACTCATTTAGTTTCTTTAGTCGCTGAAGCTGACGCTCCTGTTCAAACTGTTCCTTCCACACTTCTAATTCAGGCAGAGGCTGGCCCGATATGATGCAGTGGGCATAGAGGGACTCTTTCAAATTCAAGTATCCTTGGTCGTAACCGGCTTCCACTAGCCGCCGGATTAACGGGATGCCTTGCAACGAGCCGATCTCGCAGAGTCCGTCTGCCAGCTTGGTAGCAGTGGTGAGATTCTTCTCTTTCGAAAGCAGTTCAAGCAAAGCGGCTTCTGAAGAAGGCAGTTTGATTTTGCCAAATACATCGGCAGCGAACAATCTGAAGTACTCGTTCTCCCCATTCCGCAAATAATGCTCAGTTACCGCAGTCACGACGGCATCTGTGCCGATACGTACCAACGCATCTGCCGCCTTGCCGGGAAGAAGGTCGTCTTCTGCGCCGAGGAAACCGCATAAGAAGGGGATGGCCGTTTCCAGCCGTCTTTCGCCAGCCAACTGTGAATAATAGATGATTTCATAGCCGTAATCAGCATCAGGATTGAACGATTTTAATACGCGTAAAATATGGTCTTCCTCCACGCATGAACGTCTGCCAAGCTCCTCGACCAGGGTATTCCCGTAGAATGTATCCAATTCGTTGTAATATTTTCCGTTCGAATCTTTAAGGTATTGCTCGAACGCCTGGAAGAGCTGATCATCGGTCATATTGAGAATGTCCTTGCGCTTCTGTAGCGAGCTCATGAAGGGCTGCTGCTGCTCCAATTCGTTCATATAAGGTTCCAGTAAGGACAGATCGCTATAGAGCAGCATCTGAGTGAGATGAAACTTGGTATTTATTCCTATTCGTGGAGAACTCACTAGCTCCATAACCTGTTGAATGCTTTCGGCGGATTGTCGGAAACGGTAAGCCAGATGAAGAAAAAGAGGTTCATTTTCAGTATCTTGTTGAACCTTCTTCAGGACAAGCGGCATGAGCATCGAATCGTTCTCGTACAGGTTGCTTTTGGCAAAATAAGCGAGGGCCGCCCGGCTCACGACGTCATCGTTGTGGGCGATATAGGGTTTTACTTTTTCCGGGGTCAGCATTGAAATTTCTCCTTATCCTTGAAAATCTACCTAGGTAATAGTCTATACTAGAAAGTACGAGAGTGAAAGATAGACAATGGAAGTGAGACGAGTATTACTATTATTATTGCTATTGTGAGCCACATGTTTCTTAGTCTCTCTTCCTTTTGGGAGTGTAGTTTCTTGTCCCGTTCCATTTATATCGGTACTACAATTGTTTTTAAACAGCTATCTGGATCCCCCAGCTCTTCTAGTCGGGCCGTCCAAGCGAACCAGGGGCGCTAAGCCAGGCACACAGCAGCCTATAGCTAAACGCCCCTAAGTTCCATTGGCCGGCTACTCCTCTTTGCGTTCCGATGTCTAAAAGATTGCCGGGTAAGGTAAAAAGCCTGGTAGAAAAAACAAATAGCCGAAATTGAGAGCAGGAGATTGGCAGTGAGTTTCATTATTTCAGCTTTAACCATTTTTTTTCGAGTTATAAATCTGTTTCTGAGTCCGTTCACACTCTCGGTTTTCCAATAAGGTTTTTAACGTATCATGGAGAAACACTTCCTGAATATAAAATTCAGTTATTCAATTGGAATGTATTCACTTCATCTGTTGCATTTAGGATTGACTTGTTTGCTCTAAATATTTTGCTGGTCTATTTTGTTATTCATGTTATTTTATTTCTAACTCGAAAAATTCTGAACAAAGCTAAGTGAATATGTATTAGTTTTGTGTTCATTTGCCTGAAAATGATTATGTCAAAAAAACAACTTAGGGAGGAAGTTGGCACCATTTGGATCGCTTTAAATAGGGATCATCGATGGGGCTACCAGTGGCAGGGAGTAGATCTTCATTGACGCAGCACACCAGCAGGGGCTGTCCAGAAAATCAGTGTTAACTGACGACTGGACGCCCCGTTTTCTGTTGTATAGCAATATTCAGGTTAAGCCTAAGGTCCGGGCTTTTGATTGAAGAGTGAGGTTGACCACTGCGGGATAGAAGAGGCAGTATACCATGCATATGGGACTTCCTCTAGGGGAGAACGAAGAACAGGCGGTTGCCAAGAGAAAGCTGATCGGCAAGCTGATTGCAGACAACTACATCACGATGGAGCAATACTTTTGGGTGGCACGAAGATCGAAGCCGATGCCAAAAGTATTCCTTTGTGTGGAAAAAAATCGACGCTGCGCTTTGAAGAAAAGCTCAAAGAAAAGGTGCAGGCGACGCTAAAGTACATCCATGAAAATACACACGAGCAAACAGGTGAATATGAAGTGGAATCGCCCGAAGAACTCCCTGCCCGATTAGAAACGGCAGCAACAGTACTTGATGAAAAGATGGAAACCCTGACAGAGCAAATCGCTGAGGAAAGCAGCGGTTGAAAAGCGAAAAGAGATGTATGAAGAACAGGATTTTCAGTATATCAAAAATCTATATCTTACAGAACTATATTGACAAGCATTAGCTGGTTTTTACATCCACCAGAACCCCACCTCCACCCCCCACCAGTAGAATTCCACATAATAGTGAAGTTTTGTTGATGGAGTCATCGCCTGCGAAAAAGCTACAATGACTATGTCAGGTTTAAGTCAACTGTAGTCAGTCGTCCTAAACGCTATGGATGGAATAAGCCAGCAGCTTGAAAGGAGGGAGGAAAGCAGTTCGTTAGAGAGAGTCTGATCATTCCAAGTTCAACTGGTGCGATTTGAAGAAGGGTGATGTAGCTTTATATCCATTCAAGGAGGGTCACGCTATGAGAATGAAGATTGGAACAATGATGCTGCTCAGTATGTTGTGCATAATGATCTTGGCTGCGTGTACGTCTAATGGCGGGGGCGGAGGAGCTTCGGGCCCGCAGGAATCCGCTGGTCAGGGCCAGGGAGAAATCGTGGAAATCCGCTTTCCCTGGTGGGGGAATGTCGCCAGGCATGACCGCTACAATGCGATGATGGATTTGTTTGAAGAGAAGCATCCTCATATCCGCGTAATCCGCGAGCCGATCAGCTTTGACGATTATTGGGATCGGATGGCAACTCAAACCGCAGGCGGGAATCCACCCGATGTGCTTATGTTTACCAGGGGCCAGCTTTCGGAGTATGTGTCAAGGGGCGCGGTGCTTCCTCTCGATGAGTATATTGAAAGCGGTATCATTGACATGAGTGATTACTCGGAAACGGCTCAAAATATAGGATTGTACCAAGGCTCTATTTATATGGTGACAAAAGGGATGTCCGCTCCAGCTACTTTTGTCAATACGGATCTGCTGGAGCGCAAAGGCATTCGTCTTCCCGACAATAACATGACCTGGGGCGAATTCCATGATTATCTCTATGAAATTGCTCCCTTGCTGGGAGAGACAGAGGATGGCAAACAAATCTATCCGATTAGCGATCCTACAGCCAGTGAATTGGCCATATCCTCTTACATGCGTCAGCGCGGATTTGAGCTGTTCACCGAGGATGGTTCCGCTCTGGCCTTTGGCAAGGAGGACTTGAAACAATGGATTAGTTATTGGGATACCCTTCGTGAAGACGGAATTGTGCCTCCTGCTGAAATCTGGGCAGAGGAAGGCGGCGAGGAATGGGAGCAAGGTCCGATTGCTACCAACCGCATCGCTATGGAGTTCGGCCGTGCGAGCAACAACCTGATTAATCTGCAGCAGGTGGTGGAGGATAACATAGATTTGATCCGTCTGCCCTCCAATCCGGACGGGGTTGAGTACGGGGAAATTGTTACTGGGGCTAACATTGGAATTTCCGCACACTCCAAGCATCCGGAAGCGGTAGCGGAATTGATTAACTTTTGGTTAAACGATATGGAATTTAACCAGATTTACAATAACGACCACGGTATAACCGGTAATGAGCGTTTATTGGCAGAATGGGATCTTCCGCCTGCAACCCGCAAGGTGGCCGATCATCTGCTGGAGGTGCTGGATACGGTAGAGCCTCAAGCCCAGCGCCCGCCAGGACAAACAGCTTTGTTTAATCAATTGTCGAGATCGCATCAGGAGGTTTACTTTAAGAGAAAAACAATTGATGAAGCGGTAGATGATGTGTTTCGTGAAGCGGAAAGAGTGCTGCGGCAGTAGAAGCCGGGCGGCCTGTCCACATGTATATTTTCCGTACTCAGGCCGCAGGGATTATGCAAATGCATCATTATGCTTTAAACCTTTAATGTTTAATGCAGTAAATGTTTGCTTCGATTAACGGTATTGCTGGACAGGGAGTGAATGATGTGGCGCAAAGCAGACCCAAAAAATTATGGAATAAAAACAAGTTCGCCCTTCTTTTTTTGTCCCCGTGGCTTATCGGTATTTTGGCCTTCGGGTTGATTCCGATGCTGACCTCTCTGTACTTGTCCTTCACTAACTTCGATTTATTCCGCGCTCCGGGCTGGGTAGGGCTGGATAACTACAGAACGATGCTTGTCGATGACAGTCGTTACACTCAAGCGGTGTCGGTCACGTTGAGATATGTTTTTTTGGGCGTTCCTCTTGTGTTGATCTTTTCCTTGTCGATTGCCCTGCTGCTTAACAAAGGGCTTAGGGGATTAGCGATCTATCGTGCAATATATTATGTCCCCTCGCTGCTTGGCGGCAGCGTCGCCATCGCGATTCTGTGGCGCCAGGTGTTTGGCCGGGAAGGCTTGTTCAATCAGTTTCTCGCTATCTTCGGAATCGAAGGAACCAGCTGGATTACCAATCCCGACTATGCGCTTTATACGCTGGTTGCCTTGAATGTATGGCAGTTTGGCTCGCCTATGGTTATTTTTCTGGCCGGATTGAGGCAGATTCCGAAAGATTTATATGAGGCCTCATCGATTGACGGGGCCGGCAAATTCCAGCAGTTTAAGGCGGTTACTCTACCGCTGCTGACCCCGATTATTTTCTTCAATCTGGTCATGCAGATGATTAATGCCTTCCAGGCGTTCACCCAGGCTTATGTCATCGGCGGGGGCTCGGGAGGACCGCTCGATTCCATCTTGTTCTATACCTTGTATTTGTATGAAAAAGCCTTCCAGCAATTCGAGATGGGCTACGCATCGGCTATGGCCTGGATGCTGCTCGTCATGATTGCAGTCTGTACGGCACTATTGTTTCTCACCTCAAGAAAATGGGTGCACTATGAAAGCTAAAGGGGGGGATTGTCCATGATGAGCCGCAGGCTGCCGTTATCTAAAGGAATTACTTATGTTGTGGTAACCGTGACCGCCTTGATTCTGGTCTATCCTCTCTTATGGATGCTGAGCAGCTCGTTCAAGCCGGAATCGCTAATCTTTAGGGAAATGGGAATATGGCCAACGGGCTTCACGCTGGAAAATTACAAATACGGCTGGAGAGGTGTGGCCGGGGTAACCTTCACCACCTTCTACTTAAACACCTTCTTCATCGTCGGGCTTGCCATTATCGGCAATGTGCTGACCTGTTCCATGGCCGCCTACGCCTTCAGCCGTATTGATTTCACCTTGAAAAAGACGCTGTTCGCGGCAATGCTCGTCACCATTATGCTGCCGTATCATGTTGTGCTCATTCCGCAATATATGATTTTTCATCAGCTTGGCTGGGTGAATACGTATTTGCCCTTAACAGTTCCTAAGTTTCTAGCAAGTGATGCATTCTTTATTTTCCTGATGGTCCAATTCATCCGCACTTTGCCGCAGGAGCTGGATCAGGCCGCTATTGTTGATGGGTGTAATCCGGTACAGATTTACACCAAAATTATTTTGCCTTTGCTGACCCCGGCCGTTGTGACCACTACCATTTTTACATTTATATGGACATGGAATGATTTCTTCAGTCAATTGATTTATATAAGCAGCCCGCGGTTGTTCACCGTATCGCTCGGCCTGCGGATGTTCCTGGACAGTGAAGGCACATCCAATTGGGGCGCGATGTTCGCGATGTCGATGGTGTCGCTGCTTCCGGTTCTGTTGTTCTTCGTCTTTTTTCAACGGCTCATTATTGACGGGATCGCTACTTCCGGCTTGAAGGGCTGATTGCGCTTAACTCAATTATTAAAGCCATTTCGTAATTACAGAGGAGGATTTTTCCCAATGAAACTCGTATCCACATACCGCTTCGCACCTGAACAATTGGAGGAAATGAACACGCTTGGCCTGGAGGTCAAGCAATACGGCTCGGAGCAGGAGCTTGTTGACAGCAAGGAATATGCCGATGCCGACATTATCATTGCCAATCACCGGACGCTGCAGCAGGATTTTCTTGAACAATGCGACAAGGTCCGCTGGGTTCAGGTGGCCCATATCGGGATTGAACGGCTGCCGATGGATTATTTGAAGGAGCGGGGGGTCATCGTCATCAATGCCCGGGGGGCAATGGGGGTTCCTATTTCGGAGGATATTCTATGCAAAATGCTGATGCTGGTGCGTCAAAGCGCAGTCGTGATGAAAAATCAGTTCGACCATGCCTGGAAAAAAGCCGGCCCTGTCCGTAATTTAAGCGGCAAAACGGCGGGAATTATCGGGACTGGCGATGTCGGTACGGAAACAGCGGTAAGAGCCCGTGCCTTCGGCATGAAGACGATCGGAATCAATACGGATGGGCGGGAGCTTCCCGAGTTTGACGCCATTTATACGCCGGAGCAAATTAATGAAGTTCTTGCTCAGAGCGATTTTAACATTCTCACGCTTCCGCTTACCGAGCAAACGGCGAATTTGATCGACAAAGAGCAATTTGCCGTGATGAAGCCGGATTCCTATTTGATCAACATTTCCCGCGGGGCGCTGATTAACGAGGAAGTGCTGCTGGACTCCCTGCAAAACCGGAAAATAGCGGGAGCGGCCCTGGACGTGTTTGTGGAGGAGTTTAAACACGGTTATTTGCCGGAGGAGAGCCCTTTTTGGAAGCTCGATAATATCATTATTACGCCGCATTATGCGGGTGCCGGGGATGGCTTCGGAGCAAGGTTCAGCTCGGTGTTTATGGAGAACTTGGGACACTTTGTGGCAGGCCGAATGTCTGAAATGGTCAATGTAAGACAGTTTGGCAAAGGCTACTGATTTTATCGGGAGAACCGGAAGCTATGATTGTTGAAAGGAAAAGAAAAGCACAGCTATAGCTTAAGAGCTTAAGGAGGGAATGCAATGCCGTGGTGGGAGAACAACCGCTTAAGGCTTATTCAGAACAACTTGAGAGAAATCGATGCCAATCTTGATGTGGGACGGTTAATGGAAGATTTGAAAGCTTTTTCGGCGAATGTGCTGATGATGAATGCCGGAGGGATTATCGCCTTTTACCCTACGGAGCTTGAGTACCACTACCGTGCACCCGCCCAGACGAAGGATTTGCTGCAGGAGGCCATCACCCAGGCTCATGCCAATGACATGAAATTCATTGCCCGCTTCGATTTCAGCAAAGCCCATGAAAGCTTGTATGCGAAGAAGCCGGAATGGTTTTACCATAACCGGGAGGGGCAGCCTGTTAATTATCATGGGATCATGCATACTTGTCTGAATGGGGAATATCAGAGATCGTATTCGCTTAAGATCATCAACGAAGTGCTGACCCGTTATGATGTGGACGGTATCTTTTTCAACATGTTCGGTTATCAAAATTGGGACTACAGCGGCAAGCATTACGGCATTTGCTTCTGCTCCAACTGCAAGGCGCGATTTCAAGAGATGTTCGGGATGGAGCTGCCCCTAACCGAAGATTCTGACGATTCCGTTTACCGGGCGTATAAGCAATTTCAACAAGTGACAACCCGGGAGATGCTGGACCGGATTCATGAATTGGTTCAGAGCAAAAACAGAGACATTGCGATCTCGACCTACCATCCCCATAAGGTGGACATTATCCGCAAAGAATCGAACACGGCGATCCACCGGCCGCATCCGGTGTGGCAGTATTCGGCATCGGAAAACGTCAAGTCGGTCGAGGATTCGTGGGATGACAAGCTGGTAAGCAACTGCTGCATTAATGCAATCGATTTGTTGTACCGGTTTACCGGTGTATCCAGCAATGAAGTCAAAATTCGTCTGTATGAAAGCTTGGCGAGCGGATCGGGGTTGGACTTTTGCATCATTGGTGTCTTTGACGGATATCCCGATAAAGAGAATTTCAAAGATACAGCGGCAATCTTCCGTTTTCATCAAGAGCATGAGGAGCGATTCGGCCAGCTGCAGTCTGTGGCGGAGATTGCCCTAATCAAACCGGAATCGCTCTTTGTCCGTGATTCAGCAGAATACTTGGGCCTGTTCAAAATGCTGAAGGAAGCCCACCTCCCTTTCGATGTAGTCGTTCAGAGTCAGGTGGCCGGGCGGCTTGGCCCGGATTGCCGCTATAAGATCGTAATCGTACCGGACATGGCGGAGCCGGAGACAAACGTACTGCAGACGCTGAAAATTCTTAATGAGCGGGGCGTGCATCTGATTGCCACCGGAACCTCATTTGCCGGGCATGAGACACAGCGGGCTTGGGCGAGTGACGTATATGGAGCTTCAGTAGTGGAGGTAAAAGAAGCAACACGGGCTGTTTCCGCTTATTTGGAAACTACCGATAAATCCGTGTTTAAGCGTTTCCCCGATAGAGACTGGATCATTGTAGACGGTGGATTTGTTTGCGTGGAACTTGAAGAGGGGGCAGCTTCCCCTATGACTTATATTAGGCAGGCTACCTTCGGTCCGCCTGAACGCGCAGCCGGGCACAGCCGGTCGGAGTTTCCGGGAGCCTGGATCCGGCAAAGGGCAGGCGCTGGGCAGGCGGCCTATTTCCCTTGGGCGGTTGGAGAGCATTATTACAAGTACGGATATGAGGATCATAAAAATGTCGTTCTGGATATACTGGACGCCATTTCCGGAGGCAGTCATAGGTTGTCCACTAACGCTCCGGCGAGCGTAGAAATCTTCTTCAACCGACTGAACGATGGGGAATACATGCTGCAGCTGCTCAATTTATCCGGATTTAACGGAGTGACCTATCATGATCCTCTTCCTGTCCGGGGCATTGAAGTATCGCTCCCTGGTCTCTCCGGCTGCCGGTCGGCCCATAATTTGGTGGAGGATCAAGAGGTGGGCTGTACTTCCGACGGCAAAGATGCGGTCATTTTCATCGACGAACTTCACGATTATGCGGCAGTGGTGATTAAGACGAATGAGCAATCATGAAACCAACGAAAAGGAGGCGTAAGCGATGAAGGTTGGCTTTATCGGTCTGGGCATCATGGGCAAGCCGATGGCTGCCCATATCCTTAAGGCAGGCAATTCCCTGACTGTATACAATCGAAGCCGCCCATCGGTGGAGGAGCTGGCGAAGCTTGGCGCCGCTGTGGGCAGGGACCCGGCGCATGTGGCTGAAGCATGCGATATCATCATCACGATGCTGCCGGATTCCCCGGATGTCAAAGAGGTTGTGCTGGGAGAGAGAGGGCTAATTCATGGCCTCTCTCCAGGCACAACGCTCATCGACATGAGCTCCATCCACCCCTTGGCAGCGCAGCAGATCGCTCAGAAGCTTAAGGCAAAAGGCGTGCATATGCTGGACGCGCCGGTCAGTGGAGGAGAGATAGGAGCTATTGAAGCGACACTTGCCATAATGGTTGGCGGGGAAGAGGAAGTATTTGAACGCTGCCTTCCCCTGCTGAAAACAATGGGCAAGTCGGTTCACCGCGTAGGAGAGATTGGAGCGGGCAACACAGTTAAGCTAATGAATCAAATGATCGTAGCAATCAATCTGGCGGCAGTGGCCGAAGCGTTTGCTTTTGGCAAGAAGGCTGGAATCGATCCGGCTTCCGCCTATGAGGCAATCAAAGGCGGGCTGGCGGGAAGCCGGGTCATGGATACGAAGATCAATAACATTCGTGACGAGCAGTACACACCGGGATTCCGCGTCAAGCTGCATGCCAAAGATTTGCGCAATGTAGTGACTATGGCGGAGGAAACAGGCGCCAAGCTTGAGTTTTCCGATCGTGTTCTTGAATTATTCCATGATCTATCGAAGCAGGGCTTCTCTGAGGAAGATCACAGTTCACTGCACCGTTTGTTTCCGGTGGGAAAGGCGGCGAAATAATGGCGGACAAACAGACTATTAATAAGGCTGCACAGCCAGACAAGCAGGGGAATGCCAAGCTTGAATCCCCGGCAATTTTGGATAATAAGGCTGAATTGGTTGAATTGGATAGCAAGCAGATGCTGCGCCAAACGTTTGATTATGATCGATTGTGTGCCGAAGGCTATGCCGAGGCGCGGAAGCTTGATGTTCCAGCGCTCGGGGACAGGCTGAGGCAAATCGTATTTTGCAGCGTAGGAGGCGGGCCGGTGAGCAGCTTGCAGCTTGCACGCTCTCTTTTGGCCGATGAATTAAAGCTGCCTGTAATTATGCATCAAAGCCATGAAATGCCTGCTTTCGTAAATGAGCATACTTTGGTCATTATAGCTAATTATTCCGGCCAATCCGAAGAAATTGTCAGCGCGTACGCCTCTGCCCAGAGCAAGGGTGCCCAGATCATGGTATTGACGGCCGGAGAAGCTTTCCGGGAAACGGCCGCCAAGAACGGCCAGCTCTGCTTCACCATACCAGGCGGTAAAATTCCCCGCATTGTTTCTGTCAGCCATGTGCTTATCCCTGTGCTTGTTATTTTGCACCGTCTTGGTTTGATCCGAGATCCCGGGCCAGGAATCGCGGAAACGATAGACCTGTTCGGCACACTGAAGGCCCGGTATAGTGAAGACAGTCTGACCGAGTCTAACCCGGCCAAGCAGCTTGCGATAGATCTTCACGGGCGGGTCCCGGTTATCTACGGAACCGATCCGTTCACGGCATCCGCCGCCATACGTTTTCGCTCACAGCTGGCGGAAAACAGCAAGCGGATGGCCATCAGCAGCGCCATGTCTGCCCTGCACCACGAGGATGCTTATGGCTGGGATGCCGATGAGGATACGATTCGCTCCTTTCACTTTACCTTAATCCGCGATAAGGAAGATTCGGCCAGGATGATCCGGCGAATAGAGAAAACCAGTGAAGTTCTGCTTGAAAGAAACGCAGAGCTCACGATGATAGATTCGGTTGGCGATAGCCGGTTGGCGCGGCTGTGCTCTCTGCTGTATTTATTCGATTATGCTTCCCTTTATTTGGCTTTTCTGTACGGAACCAATCCGGCATGGAGCCAAACGATTAACCGCTTTAGAGAAAAATATACCGCAAGCAGCTAGGAGGGCGCAGCGGAACGGCCAATCCAATCATTCAATAATTCAGTACCGCTAGAGCTTCCGCTTAATCGTTTTGCGGTCCTTCAACAGGGCGGAAGGGGCGTAGCCCGTTACTTTTTTAAACACATGATGAAAATAAAAAGGATCGCAGAATCCCAGATAGTCGGCTACTTCGGCAATGGACATGGAATGGTTTACGAGAATCTCCTTGGCCGCAGATATGCGGACGGATTGGATGTACTCCACGGGCGTCTGGCCGGTCACCTCCTTAAAAATCGTGCTTACATAATTGGGGGTACGGTCAATATGATCGGCCAGCTCCTTGAGGAGAATTTTTTCCCGGTAATGATGGAAAATGTATTTTTTCAGCTCCATAATATGTCCAACCTTGATGGACGGAGTTAAAGCGCTTTCTTTATCGCGCATCATAATAGACAGGATTTCGCACAAAATTGCTTGGCAAATCTCTGAATAATAGGGGAACTTGGCCAGCCACTGCTGATTTAAAGTTACGTATCGCTGCTTAACATAGTCGGGGTTAGAGATCGTCACTTTCCAATGACGCTGCAAATTGCGGATCCATGGATTATCCTTGGATTGAACATGCAAGCTGAAATGAGTTGAATACCGCTGGTGGTCGGACACCTGATCCGAAGCTCCATGTCTTAGAGAGCCTTGTGGAATGAACAGGGCTTCCCCTTTTTGCAAATGAACTTCCTCCTTATCAACCCAGTAGTACAAACTTCCCTTAGTGATAAACAATAAAATATTAGATTCCGTTCGCGATTCTTCCAGCTTCCAATGACGGTCAAAATCATGGGCGTACGAAGAATGAACTGTAATCATAGAATGCCTCCCTCATAGTATAAAATGACTTTCCCACGCTTAAAGCTAAGCTCATTATGGGATAGCGGAATATGAACTGGCAATAGGGCATCGTTGGTCGACCAGTATCAGACTAGTTGTTTGCAGCTTTTCTAGAGCACTTCTGGAGCTGTTGCTGAATCTATTGCTGAGACTATTACTGGGACTATTACTGAGACTATTGCTATATCCGCTGTTTGCAGCTGCCCCTTTTTGCAGCAGGTGCTTCTGATTAGACCCGGCAGGATTATGGTAACCACAATAGAATTAATAACTATCCATAATATCAAAAAAACCGGAAGTGCGGGCTTAAGGTTATATTGCAGATAAGCGTCTGAAACGAGAATAGTCATTTTAGTAAAAGAGCATTTTGCATAATTCGATTTCATCTACAGATGGTAACAAGATATAGACAAACTAAAACCGTTTTGAGCTATATCTTGTTTGATTAAAGGCTTCTCTGGGATTTATGCAAAATGCTGAAAAAAGAAACCACAGTTATCAAGGAGGTAGAATCGATGAATCAATCTCATTCTATGAATTCCAGTGAACGGCAGGCGGTAAGAAAAGCGAACGAAGAGCGGACTGTTAAATTTCCCGATGGCACCCAAGTTCCAGCGATTGGTCAGGGAACCTGGCGGATGGGCGAACGGCCGGGGGAGAAAGAGAAAGAAGTGAAGGCTTTGCAATTAGGCTTGGAGCTGGGTATGACGCTGCTAGATACCGCGGAAATGTATGGAGAGGGCGGCGCGGAAGAGGTTACCGGAGAGGCGATTCGCGGAATACGGGACCAGGTGTTTTTGGTCAGCAAAGTTTATCCCCATCACGCAGGACGAAAGTCCCTTCGAAAAGCATGTGAGAACAGCTTACAGCGCCTGGGTACAGACTACTTAGACTTGTATCTGCTTCACTGGCGGGGAAATATTCCGCTGCAGGAAACAGTAGATGGAATGGAAGAGCTGCGCAAGGAAGGGAAAATCGCACGCTGGGGCGTTTCTAATTTTGATACGGATGAAATGAAGGAGCTGTGGGCCTGTGATGGCGGGAGCCGATGTGCTACCAATCAGGTGCTGTATCATTTGGGCTCAAGAGGGATTGAATACGATTTATTGCCCTGGATGAGAAAAGAGGGGATACCGCTCATGGCTTACTGTCCAATTGCCCAAGGCGGATTGCTCCGCCAGGAGCTGACTACTCACCCGACCGTACAGAGTATCGCAGATGCCCATGATGTTTCCCCGATACAGCTGATTTTGGCGTGGAGTATCCGTAATGGGGATGTGATCGCCATTCCAAAAGCGGTGCAGCAGAACCATGTGCTGGACAATGCCAAGGCCGCCTCGATCCGTTTATCTGAAAAACAACTGGCTCAACTCGATCAAGCTTTTCCTCCGCCTGATCGAAAGGTCGGTTTAGATATTGTTTAATAGAAGAGCCCGCTTGCTCTATAGAAGCTGCTGCTTGCTCTATAGAAGCACCTGCTTGTTCAAAGAAACTCTTGCTTGCTCAAGGAAGCTCTTGCTTTCCCGAAAAGCTCCCCGTTGTGTTTTCGGTAGATTCGTTGCTGTCTAGTCGGTCATTATGGGAGCAGTAGCCCTAAAACAAGCCAGACCAAAGCACCCAGCAGCCCAATAAAGGTAGATTGGACCAGCGATTCTTTGGAAAGTTTTTTTGTTTTGATTAGATCGAACAATACCCAGCCTACGCAAATAACAACAGCTACCATAAGTGATTCCAGCAGGATCATCCGTGCATCCCTCCCAACAGTCGACTATATCAGACCTGTGAAGGTGCATCAAGTGCTGTAGAACCTGTAGAACAAGTGCATCAAATGACGTGGGAGCAAGTCTGTGGGACAAATGCTGTAGTACAAGTGCATCAAGTCCCGTGTAGCAAGTGCTGTAGAACAAGTGCGGTGGTACAAGCGCTGTTGAAAACTGGCATACAGTAGGCGGGCTGTAAATGGGATTTAAATAGAGTAACATTAGGAAATAGAGATAGGTATAGAGTAACATCAGAAGAATAGATGAGGAAACAAGGTGCAGTAGGCTGCTTTTACAGGGCTTGCGGTACCTTTTTTTGCGTAACGCTTGTCACAAGCGCTATTTCGGCCATTTTGGCCACCTGAAAATTGTAACGCTTGTGAGGAGCGCTATTTGTGACGAAATGCCCGTTTTGACGGTGCAAAACAGCAAATAGGCTCCGTGGCCAGCGTTAAAATTTCAAAGTGCCTGTTTTTGGCCGAATAAGCTCCGTGGCCAGCGTTAGCGCAGAACATCTCGCCAGGGTCAAAAATTCCCCCCTCAATAATGCTTCTAACCTTCGATACTTGACCGGGTTAATTCTTGCATATGCCGTTTAAAGCGGGAACGTCCTTTTCTGTTATCAAAGAGGGAGGGGGGAAACTTCCGATACTCAGGGAATCAGTGAGGTTAAACCAATACGATTGAAGGATAAACGAGGATAGTTTAAGCCGGGTGAACAGCTTCAGATCCCCCTGGCCAAGCCTGGCTTAACGCTGTTGCGCCTGGCCTGCAGCATGAGGTTTGATCAGTACTATTGCCCGTCATCCAAGCCTGACATAAGATGTGAAATGTAAGCGCTCTACGAAATGAACAATTGAAGTCAGGAGGATGGCGGATGAATCAACAGCAGGCTCTGCCCCATTTGCAGCGAAACCGAATCCCCAAGTCAATGCTCGTTCGGGATATTGTCAGAGACCGGTGGTTGTACTTTCTATTAGCCCCGGGCGTCCTGTATTTTATCATTTTTAAATACGTGCCTATGTGGGGATTAATTATGGCCTTTCAGGATTATCAGCCTCATCTTGGTTTCCTGGGAAGTCCGTGGGTGGGACTGAAGCATTTTGAACGGTTTTTTGCCGAGCCGCAGTTCTGGATGCTGTTCCGAAATACTTTATTGCTCGCTATTTACAATCTCGTCTTTTTTTCCCGCTGCCTATTATTCTGGCGCTGATGCTGAATGAAGTTCGCAAAGAAGTATTTAAGCGTTTCGCCCAAACCTTGCTCTACCTGCCTCATTTTGTTTCCTGGGTAGTGGCCGTCGGAATTTTCTATGTGCTGTTTACGACGGAAGGCGGAATCGTCAATGAATTTATTGCCCGGCTGGGCATGGAGAAAATTCCGTTTCTTCTAAGCGAGGACTGGTTCCGGACGATGATTATCAGTCAGTCTATCTGGAAAGAGGCCGGGTGGGGGACGATTATTTTTCTGGCTGCCTTATCCGGGGTCGATCTTCAGCTCTATGAGGCCGCCCGGATCGATGGGGCCGGACGTTGGCGGCAGCTGTGGCACATAACCCTTCCCTCGATAAGGAGCACGATTGTCATTCTGTTCATTCTTCGGCTGGGGAGCTTTCTCGATACGGGCTTCGAGCAAATTTTTCTGATGCTGAACTCTCTTAACCGGGAGGTGGGGGAAGTCTTCGACACGTATGTCTACATGAAGGGACTAACCCAGGCCCAGTACAGCTATAGTGCGGCTGTCGGCATGTTCAAATCTCTGGTCGGCCTCGTGCTTGTAGTAGGTGCCAACTGGCTGGCCAAGAAATGCGGCGAAGAGGGAGTATATTAGAATGGAGGCGGACAAGCGATGACTTTGGAAGATAAAAGCCTGGGCAATCGTATTTTTTCGACAGTCAATTACACTTTACTCACCCTGATTTCGGTCATGACAGTAATCCCGTTTCTGTATATTACAGCCGTATCGTTTGCGACGCCGGAGGAAGTGGCCAGAGGCGGGCTGCTGTTATTTCCGTCAGAAATGACTTTGGGCGCCTACCGGTACATTTTCTCCACCGATACGATGATTCGCAGCATTCTGGTGTCCATCTATGTGACCGTTTTTGGAACCTTTATCAACCTGGTATTTACCTCATTTATGGCCTATCCCTTAGCCAAGACGACATTGCGGGGAAGGCGGCCCATCCTTTTGATGGTGCTGCTGACGATGCTGTTCAGCGGGGGGATGATTCCGACTTATTTTGTAGTCAAATCGCTCGGCATGATCAATACGTACTGGTCGCTCATGATTCCCAGCGCCATTAGTGCTTTCAATCTTATTGTTCTGAAAAACTTTTTCCAGCAAATTCCGGACGGGTTGGAGGACTCGGCCAAAATTGACGGCTGCAACGATCTCGGGGTCTTGTTCCGCATCGTGCTGCCGCTGTCGATGCCGGCTATGGCGACCTTCGGCCTGTTCTATGCGGTAGGCCATTGGAACACGTTCTTTAGTGCGGTGATGTACATTAATGATTCCGCCAAATGGCCGGTGCAGATTGTGCTGCGCGAGATCGTTCTGCTCTCCCAGGACAGAATCGGCGACACGACGGTCCAGCAGGACCCGAACGACTACTTGCCGCAGACGATCCGGATGGCCTCCATAGTCGTGGCCACTATTCCGATCATTATCGTTTATCCGTTCCTGCAGAAGCATTTTGCCAAAGGAGTCATGCTCGGTTCGGTAAAAGGATAATCGTCCGCTTGGCCGGTTGATCTTTTACGATACATTCCGCTTTCATTACTAGATGGGAGGTTTACTTATGAACAAGCCACGTCATGCCGCTCTGCTTGCTTCTCTGCTGCTTGCAGCGGGAGCACTCGCAGGATGCGCCCAAAATCAGGGTGCGCAGCGGGGAACACAGGGATCGTCCGATTCCGCGCCGCTTGAAGTCACGATCGCTACGCCACAGGTAGGAGAAGCTCCCAAAAGAGGCAGTGAAATCGAGCAGGCGATCGAAAGATACACCAATACGAAGCTTAGTATCCAATGGATCCCATCCGCCGCTTTTGAAGACAAGAAGAATATTATGATCGCATCCGGCGAGATGCCTAAAGCGTTTAAATTAACCTACAATGCGACTACATTGAACGCTATTCAATCCGGGCTATTTTGGGAAATTGGCCCGCTGCTCGCTGACTACCCCAATCTGTCTGAGGTCAATCCGATGTTCTATGACAATATCAAGGTGGATGGCAAGATATACGGACTTCCGCTATACCGGGATATCGGCAGAGCGGGGCTCGTGTACCGTGAAGATTGGTTCAATGAACTGGGACTGGATATCCCGGTAACGCTGGATGACTGGTATGAGCTGATGAAGAAGGTGGCAGAAAGCGATCCTGACAAGAACGGGCAGAGGGACACTTACGGGTTTTATCTGGATAAATCGTACAACGATACGGCATCAAGCCGCTCCTTCCTAACCCGCTTCGCGGTATCACAGGGAGCGCCTAACAAATGGGGCGTGGAAGATGGTCAGATTGTAGCGGAATTCATGACCAAGCCATATCTGGATTCGATGAAGCTGCTGAGAAGATTGTTTGCAGAAAATTTGATCAACCAGGATTTCGCTGTCGTGCAATCGGCTGATGCGGATAATAAGTGGAATTCCGGTAAAACCGCGATCCGTATCAATACGGTAGCCTCCGCCGCTGCTACTTCCTATGACAACTTGTCGAAGGCGGTGCCGGACGCTGTGGTCAATGTTACACCGTACAGAGGGCCCGAAGGGAATCGGCTCCCGGCTGAGCCGGGCAACAACGGATTCTTTGTTTTTCCCAAGTCAAGTGTCAAGACGGAGGAGGAGCTGAAGCAGCTGCTCACTTTCTTCGACAAGCTGCTGGATGCGGAAATGTCCACGCTGCTTACCCGGGGCATTGAAGGCAAGCACTTCAAGAAAACGGATGATGGCATGGCGGAGTTCATCGATTTAACCTTGTTTAATCTGGAAGTCAAGCCTTACCGCGACAGCCTGCCGTCGTTCGAAGTCACCGGGAAAGGTCTGCCGCTGAAATTAAATGAGCTTCAGGAAAAGGGATGGCAGGTCGCTGAGGAAAATCTTCCGAATGTAGTTCCGAATATTGCTCTGACGCTGAATTCCAAAACTTATTGGGAAAAGGGCGGGGAATTGGATACGTTAATCCGCGATGCGATAACGAAGTTTATCATGGGTAAAATCGACGAGGACGAATGGGAAGCGGAGATCGAAAATTGGAAGAAAGCCGGGGGCAACCAGGTGATCGCTGAGTTTACAGAGGAGTACGCCAAGCTGCAGCAGTAAGAAGCCGCAAACCTAGATAGGAGGGAGAAAAAAGTGACAGTGACAGGAATAATAGAAAGAACTTCATATATTGACGGCCATTGGATCGAGCCGGGGGAACGGAACATCAAAGAACATTACAGCCCTCTGGATACGGAGCGGCTGGTCGGCCGCAGCATTCAGCTGACCGCTTCCGATGTGGATGCCGCCGTGCAGGGAGCACGGCGGGAGCTCCCCCGCTGGTCGGGGCTGGCTGGAATGGAGAGGGCATCGTTTCTGTTCAAAGCTGCCCAGCTTCTGGAGGAGCGGAAGGAGGAGCTTGCGCAGCTGCTGACGCTCGAGATGGGCAAGCCGATCGGCGAAGCCCGCGGGGAGGTGCAGCGTGCGGTGCTGCTGTTCCGCTACTACGCCGGCGAAGGGATGAGGGGCATAGGGGAAGTGCTGCCTGCCTCGGACGGAGTTTCCCAGCTGTATACAACGAGAGTGCCGCTGGGCGTCGTCGGCTTAATTACCCCGTGGAATTTCCCCGCAGCGATTCCGGTTTGGAAGCTGGCTCCGGCCATCATCTTTGGCAACACGGTCGTTTGGAAGCCTGCGGAGCATGCTGTAATAACGGCCGCCCGGCTGATGCAGCTTCTGGAGGAAAGCGGGCTTCCGCCCGGCGTCGTGCAGTTGGTCAGCGGCTCCGGCTCCGTGGTGGGGCAGCGCCTTTTGGAGCATCCGCAGGTGACGGGCATCTCGTTTACCGGCTCCGATATGGTAGGCAGGGAAGTTGCCCGCCAGGCTTCCGCCCGCCACGCCAAATACCAGCTGGAGATGGGAGGCAAGAACTCAACCATAGTGCTGGCCGATGCCGATCTGGAGCGGGCCGCCGATACGATTATAAGCGCTGCGATGCGTTCCGCCGGCCAGAAATGCACGGCAACCAGCAGGGTGATCGTTGAGAAGCCGGTCAGGGAGCGTCTGACCTCACTGCTGGTGGAAAAGGCGGACAGCATCAAGCTGTCAAATCCGCAGGAGGAGGACTGCTATCTCGGTCCGGTCGTCTCCAAGGGACAGTATGAGTCCATTCTGGAGAGCATAGAGAGAGGACTGCAGGAAGGAGCAAGGGTGCTTGCCGGGGGCCGGGCCCGGACTGAGGGGGATTTTGCCCGCGGCTATTACATAGAGCCGACTGTTTTTGACCGGGTAGAGCCGCAGTCTTATCTGGCACAGGAGGAGGTGTTTGGACCCGTTCTCGCTATCATGGAAGCGGGCGATCTGGATCATGCTCTTGAGCTTGCCAACGGAGTGCGGTACGGGCTGGCCGCTTCCGTATTTACGAATAGCCAGAAGCAGGCCCAGCGCTTCATTAACGGCATCGAAGCGGGTCTGGTTAAGGTGAACGGGGAAACCGCCGGAGTAGAGCTGCAGGCTCCGTTTGGCGGCATGAAGCTGTCGAGCTCCTATTCCCGTGAGCAGGGCAGGGCGGCCATTGAATTTTTCACCCAGGTGAAAACAGTGCTGGTCACTCCATAAGTAGTGGGCATGTGATGATCGTTGGGCTGGTCTTGCGGCCGCAGTCCGATTTACCATGACCCAGGCGGCAGAGACGAAGAGTCGGGAGAGAAACCATATAGGGGAGGAGTTAGCATGGATTACAAGGCTTTCGGCAAAAGACTGGAGACCCTGTGCGCGATATCGATAACGCCGTTTGACGAGGATACCGGGGCGATCGATTGGGCCGGACTGGAATCCAACATTGAGTTTCTTATAACTAGCGGAGCGGAGGTTATTGTCCCTTGCGGCAATACCGGGGAATTCTATTCTCTTACTCTGGAGGAAGCAAAGGAAGTAACCCGGAAAGTGGTGAAACTGGTTAATGGAAGGGCTCTTGTTATAGCCGGGATCGGTTACTCAGCTGAGACCGCTATTGAACTGGGACAGTATGCGGCGCGCGCCGGAGCGGACGGCGTCATGATTCATCAGCCTGTCCATCCTTATATCACGACGCCGGGAGCCGCTGCTTATTACCGCAAAATCATTGAGCATGTGGAGCTGCCGTCGGTATTGTATTTAAGAGATGCCGCTGTGTCGGACGATATTCTGCTGGAGCTGGCTCCCTTGGACAGGTGTGTAGGAGTCAAGTACGCCATCAACGACCTGCCGCGGTTTGCGGCGACGGTCCGTGCCCTTCCGGCTGAATACGGGATTGCCTGGATTTGCGGAACTGCTGAGAAGTGGGCGCCGTTCTTCTATCATGCGGGAGCGAGAGGCTTTACTTCCGGCCTGGTCAATGTAAATCCCGCTTTATCGATGGCTATGCTTCAAGCCCTTCGCGGGGAAGAGTGGTCGAAGGTGTGGCATCTATGGGATGAGGCGCTGCCTTTTGAAGAGCTGCGTGCGAAATACAATGCAGGAAACAATGTCATTGTCGTGAAGGAAGCGATGGAGCAGCTGGGACTAAGGGCCGGCACTACCCGGGAGCCCGTCAAGCCGCTCAATGAGGAGGATAAGCGGGAATTGTCGCGAATTATACAGAAATGGGGGATGACCGCCCGATGAAAATATCGGATGTCAGGCTGACGGTCATCGGCATGCCGAGGCATACCGGGTTCGTCTGTAAACATGTTATTGTGGAAATAGAATCGGACGATGGCTGGACAGGGATCGGGGAAATGTCCGATTTCTCCCATCTGCCGCATTATTCACTAGATATCCGGGATATGGAGGCGATCCTCAAATCGATTCTGCTCGGCCGGAATCCGTTCGATCTGTCCCTGATCAATCAACAATTGCTTAGCAATTATCCGGAAACGCTGTTCTATTATGAAAAGGGCAATTTTATCCGCAACGGAATCGATGCGGCCCTCCATGACTTATGCGCCAAAGCGCTCGGCGTTTCTGTCTCCGAGCTGCTGGGAGGAAGGATACGTGAGAAGATCAAGGTGTGCTACCCTATATTTAGGCACCGTTTCATGGAAGAGGTAGAGCAGAATCTGGCAGTGGTCCGCAAGCGATATGGGCAGGGCTTTGATGTTTTCAGGCTGTATGTCGGCAAAAATCTGGATGCGGACGAGGCCTTCCTGAGCAAGGTCAAGCAGGAATTCGGGTCCAAGGTAACGATCAAATCTCTCGATTTTAGCCACTTGCTAGATTGGCGGTTGGCTCTGCAAGCTGTCAAACGGTTTGCAGCGTATGATTTTCAGTTGATCGAAAGCCCGGCGGCCCAGAATGATTACGAAGGCCTGCACCACTTCCGGATGAAGGTGGACCATCCGGTCAGCGAGCACGTATGGAGCTTCCGCCAGCAGCACGAGATGATCCGGCATGATTCTGTCGATGTTTTCAATATTTCCCCAATTTTTATCGGCGGGCTGACCTGTGCGAGAAAAGCAGCTGCGGCAGCTGAAATTGCCGGCAAAGGCTGTCTGATCGGAACGACACAGGAGCTGTCCGTAGGTACGGCGGCAATGGCTCATCTGGGTGGCTCTCTTGCCAACTTGACCTATATCTCGGACCCTACCGGCCCTGCGCTCTACGTAGGGGATATCGTTAAAAAACCTGTGGAGTACAAGGACGGCTACTTGATCCTGCCCGGACGCGACCAGCCGGGTCTCGGCATGGAGCTGGACTGGCAGCAGGTCGAAAATTACAGAGCGGATGATCTGAGCTGGGGGAAGGTTTCGGTCCACCAGCTTCAGGACCGCACATCGCAAGCTTTGCAATAACGGCACAGCAGCTTTCCCGGCGTAAGATGTAAGATTTTTGCCGGGAGGCTGCTTGCTTGGTGCGAAAGAGAGGTTGTCTGATGCCCAAATATTTTTACCGTTTGCTCCTGTTCACGTTATTATTGGCTGCCGTACCGGTCATCTCTATCGGCACGATTTCTTTTTATATCGCTTCCCGGGACATTGAGAAGAAGGTTAACGAGGGTAATGTACAAATCCTGCTGCAGAACCAGATGAGAATGGAGCAGTTATTAAGGAACGTAGAGATGGGGGCTGTACAGTATATCAACTCTCCCTTGGCATCAGACTCTGTTTACGATGAATTGACCTTTGACGATTTCAAGACGATATCCAATCTGTCCAAGGGGCTGTACAATCTGCATTCCTTTCCGGGCGTGTCCGAAACGCGTCTAATCAATCTGGAGCACGATTGGATAATCAGCAACCTGGGCTTTAAACGCAACCAGCAGCAGCCGGATCCTGAGTGGCTGGGGGATTACGCGGAGCATCCCCAAAATTTCTATTGGCTCGTTTCGGATGGCGGAACGGAAGAGTCTTCCGCTGCCGGTATGAACAAGCCGGGGAAGAAGATGCAGCTAGTCATCAAGCTGCCGATGATTGCCTCCTCTACCGAACCTAAAGCGCTGCTGATTGTTGATATGTCACTTAGCGTATTGGAGAACGATCTGGCCCAGTATACGCAATGGGGAAGCATTCATATACTTAACCGCGAGCGGAAGCCTGTGTTGGCCAATCCGGGTTCGGCGCCGATCCCGGAGTCTGTACTGACGAGGCTGCAAACGGCCGAAGAAGACGAGGGGTACTTCGAGGATGCAGCGATGGCCGTAAATTATACCGTATCCCCTCATAATTTTTTGACGTATGTATCGGTTGTCTCCATTGATGACATGACAAGGGAATCGCGAAAGATAGCCGTGATTACAGCGAACGCATGTCTTATTATCTTCATTCTGATCGCGGCGTTGGCATTCTATGGCTCACGCCGGATGTATTCGCCGATCCGCCGCTTGTTCGACACGCTGGAACGTTTCGGGGAGGCCGGAGAAAGCCGTAAACGGAAAGATGAATTCGCTTTCATTGAAGAGCGGTTCAATGCCTTGTTCAGTACGCGCAAACAGCTGCAGAATCAGCTGCATGGCCAGCGTGGCCAGATGAAGGAATTTTTTCTGCTCAAGCTGTTTAAGGGGCAGATTACCGAAAGCGAATTTTTACATAAATCAGAGGCATACGGCTTCGCCGGCAAAGGAAAGGCGATGGGGGTCATCGCTTTGCAGATCGACAGCCTCCACCATTCCAAATATTTGGAAAGCGACAGGGAGCTGCTGTTATTTGCCATTAACAATATAGTAGGGGAGCTTGTTCCGCCAAGCTGTATGGTCGGGTCTCTGCTTCTGGAACAATCCCAGGTATCCCTGCTCAGAAGCAATACAGATAACCCGGAAGAGCTGAGAGCCTATTTCCATGAAACGGCGGAAAAGATTAAGACGAAGGTCGAAGAGCTGCTGCAGATTAAAGTCAGTATCGGCATCAGCCGTGCATTTGACCGATATAAGGATGCGATGGGTGCTTATTCGCAAGCCTTGGAGGCGCTTAAGCGCAGAATCAGCCTCGGCAACGAAATTATTATCAGCTACGATGATATTGAGGAAGCTGCCAGTAACGGGGTGCATCCTTCCGCTTCATGGAAACAGGCCGAGGATGATTTGATCAATGCGCTCAAAACAGGGGATTCGGGCGCGGCATTCGGGCAGTACAGCGACTATGTTGCTTTAATCATGGATAGAGACATCCGCTTTAACGATTTTCAAATGATCATGATTCAATTGATCAGCCGAATCTACCGGATCGTTCAGCAGCAGGGCGGTTCATTGGACGGATTGCTGGGCTCCACATCGGTAATGGAACGATTTATGAAGCTGCATACGGTAGAGGAAATTACGGAATGGTTCAGGACGAAGCTGCTGCCTCCGGTTATTGCCTTTTTGAAGGGACGGATCGATACCCAATATATTAATATAGCTCATCAGATGATTCGCATTATAGAGGAGGAGTACGATCAGGACATCACGCTTGAATCCTGTGCCAAACAGCTCAAATTTCATCCGGTCTATCTCAGCCGCGTATTCAAGAAAGAGGTGGGGGTTACGTTCATCGAATATTTGACTGAATACCGGATGAATGTGGCCAAAACCTGGCTGAAAGAAAGTGATCTGAAAATTACGGAAATCGCGGAACGTCTTAATTATACGAACTCCACCGGATTTATCCGCACCTTCCGCAAAATAACCGGGATGACGCCAGGCCAATACCGCAGCCAATTTTAGAATCGGCGGCCTGGGCGAAAGGAAAAGATAAAAAGTGAAAGGGGCCAGTTCACTTATTCCAAGTCTTGGATATTCATTTTCTCAAGAGCTTTGTTTTGTCTTATCTTCTCCCGGCAGCCCCAATAGACAGCCAGCAAAATGATGGTTGGAATATTCGCTATAAAAAAGGTGGACGCAATTAATCCGAAAACCTCCCACGCCGACATTTTGTCATCAACTGCAATTAACAATACCGTAAGTAATGAATAGATAAAAGAAATGGATGGTAAAACGAGACCGGGCCACTTGCTTTCTTTTTTGGAGAGAAAGATTTGCAGCCATGTTACAGCGGCTATGATGATCAAGGTAATCAATAAGTTAGCTCCTATCGCCATTATTCGCTCTCCTTCGTGCTTTTTCTGTATTCGGATATTAAAATCTTTGCCGTGTCAAAATCGATTTTTTCATTGACCGCCAACCTTTTGATCAAACCAATATACGGCTCGTTGTTAGTGTCCTCACTAATTTGAATTTTTTGAATTAGCCGATCCAAACGGAGCCTGACCGTTGGATAGGTAACTCCATACTGCTTGGCAACCTCCTTCAATGAACCGGAAGCCAGTAAAAATTTTTTGATGAACACAATATCTTCATCTTCGAGGTTGACCATCCATTCCGGAACAACTTCAATAGCCATAGCTCCGCCTCCTTTTTAACAATATCAATTTTACACTTCAACTCATTTTTAATAATATTAATTGTACACTTGAATATAATTAAAGTAAATATAAATTTTTGATTTTATTTTTCTTTTCATTGCCTAGCGTTAACTGCATGTTTCATTATTTTAATCTTCGACATTTTAATCTTCGACTATTGCCCTATATCGCTGCTCCAAACGGCGGCATCCGCTTCGATTTTACGCTGCTCCAATCGGTAGCATCCGCTTCAATTTTTACTTCCGCCTCTAATCCTACTATAATAAGGATATAACTAGGGGTATTCCCATATAGCCAAAGGAGATTTCAACTGATGACTAACACAAACCGATTTGCCAGACCTGACTTGGCTGACTGTATTCCTGATTTGGTGGCAACCGCCCGGGGTGATAAAAAGGCAACCCTGGTCATTACCAATGCCAAGCTTGTTAACGTATGTTCCGGCGAAATCCTGGACAACCGTTCCATCGGTGTTCAAGGCTCGAGAATCGCTTATGTCGGGATGGATGCCAGCCATCTTATCGGGGAGGAGACCCAAGTAATCGATGCACGCGGCCGTTATGTGTCGCCTGGATTCCTGGATGGCCACTGCCATATCGAAAGCAGCCAGATCACTGCAACGCAGTTTGCCAGAGCGGTCCTGGTTAAAGGGACAACCGGAGGTTTTTTTGACGCGCATGAAATTGCCAACGTGCTGGGTCTTCCTGGGCTAAAGCTGATGCTGGAGGAAGCGCGGGCTACCCCGCTGGCTGCCTATATGCAGGTGGCTTCGTGCGTCCCATCGACCGGTCCGGAACTCGAAACGAGCGGAGTCAATATCGGACCGGCGGAAGTGGCTGAAGCTTTCACCTGGGGGCCGGACATGATCGCTCTTGGCGAGGTGATGAACTTCCCGGGCGTTGTCTTCAGCGATCCTAAAATGATCGGAGAAATTCAAGCGGCGCTAAGAGCCGGCCGTGTTGTTGACGGTCATTTCACTTGGCCTGTCGATGATTGGCGGCTGTCGGCTTACGCTGCAGCAGGGGTGAGCGGAGATCATGAGCCGGTAACGGCTGAAGATGTTATCGAGCGCGTGCGGCTTGGCATGTATGCCAAGATGCGCAGAGGATCGGCCTGGCATGATGTGGCTGCCACGATTAAAGCCCATACCGAGCGGGGCCTGGACAGCCGCCGGATGATTCTTGTTACGGACGACCGCAGCCCGGAATCACTGGTGGATGAAGGCCATATTGATTTTGTCGTCCGGCACGCCATCCAGCAAGGGGTCAAGCCGGTCACAGCTATTCAAATGGCAACGATTAATACGGCTGAAAGGTTCGGAGTAGCCCGTGACGTTGGTTCCATCAGTCCTGGTAATTTCGCCGATATCATTATGCTTGACGGCAATCTGGCCGACATTAATGTGGTCATGACAATATGTGCGGGCCAGGTTGTGGCTGAGAACGGGAGCATGACCGTTGAGCTGGACGAGTTCGTTTATCCGGAGGAGGCGGTTACGTCAGTTCGCCTGAAGCGGAGCCTGAAGGCCGAAGACTTCATTATTGCCGCCCCGATCGAATCCGGTGAAGTGAAGGCGAGAACGATCGGAGTCCGGGAAAACCATGTGGACACGCAGGAAATCATTGTGGACGTTCCGGTCCGGGATGGACGCGTACAGATCGGCCCGGATCGCGATCTGTGCAAAATCTCGGTAATTGAACGCTATGGCATCAATGGCAATCAGGCACACGGTTTGGTAAGCAACGTCGGCTTCCATGAACCCGCTGCAATCGCCACAACTGTAGCCCACGACTGCCACAATCTGATGGTGATCGGTAATGATGATGAGCTGATGGCGCAAGCGGCCAATGCCGTTGCCTCCGCCCAAGGGGGAATAAGTGTCGTTACCAGGAATGGGGTAACGACTCTGCCGCTGCCGGTGGCCGGGCTGATGTCGAACGCCCCCTTCGAAGAGGTCGCTGAGAAGTCGCGGGCAGTTAGCGAAGCTCTTAAACAGGCCGGATGCACGATGAACTATGCATTTATGACCTTGTCTCTGCTCGCTTTGGTTGTCGTTCCCGAGCTTCGCCTGTCCGATATCGGATTGATCAAAACGACAGCAGAAGGGTTTAAAATCGTGCCGCTGTTCTTAGAAGGGGAATAAGAAGAAAAGCATCTTCGAACCGACTAATGTTCGCTGGCTTGCTTGCGGAGGATAGCAGCACCTGGGGGAGAATGAGGCCATGCTGAACCACCCATTACGTCCCCCCTTAATCAATTCACGCGTAATCGCAGCGGTAATTCATATGGGGCTGTCCAGAAATTTATTGGACAGCCCCTCTATATCATTATTCCTTAATCCACAACCTTTGCAAAATTACCCCTTCATTCGTCTCTACATTCGCCGTTTATTACGGGCTTTCCGTGAGGATACATGCTAAGGCGAAGTTCAAAGAATGCGCAACATTTCGTCATAAGTTTGCAACCATTCCCTGCTACTATAAGGTGGAGATAAAGCCGTTCCTGTAGGATCGGGCTTTATGATCACAGTCCGAAATAGAAAGGGAATGGTACAAATGACGAATCACCATGGTAAGGGGATCCGATTTTCAAAAACGTTTTTAGTTCTGGCTTCGCTATTTGCGGTTTGTATAGCCATCCAGATTTTTTTGGCCGGACTGGCTCTTTTTACAGATGCAGCATATTGGAGCCATCATAACCTATTCATCAAAATGTTTACTTATTTGCCTATTTTGATGCTCGTCTTCGCTTTTGCAGGCAAATTGCCCAAGGCATGGCTCTGGCAAAGCCTGGCGCTGTTTCTTCTGATCTTTGCCCAATACTTCACGGCCAATGTGAGTGCAGCAGGGGCGCTCCATCCGGTCATCGCTATGGCAATGTTCTCCATTTCGTTCCATGTAGCTGTTCAAGCCATGAAGCGGCAATTTAAAAAAGTATAAAAGTATAGGTGCAGTTCCATTGTCTTGCCCCCAACACTATCATCCTTCACCAACCGATTGTATAATGAAGAATGAAATGCTTAAACAATCGATGACCCAGCCTGAGAGAAACCACGATCAAGGGCTGGTTGTTTTGCTATAAATTGTGCGAATCTTCCAGCTTCAAAGAGAGGTTACTTACTAGCCACAAAAAGGTAACTAGCCACAAAAAGGTAACTAGCCACAAAGAGGATAACTAGCTTCAAAAAAATTAACTAATAGACCAATCCTTTTTGTTATGTGCATGGGGTGGGGGAATCTGAATGAAGTATGATTTATATCATTTTTATGAATACGAGCATGGCCCTTTCCGACGGAACAGGCGGGCCGGAACGATACATCGAAGTACAGGTTTGGGATGAGGAAGTAATAAGAAGATTTGTTAAAACGTGAGGCGTTTGCATGTATGGGGCTCTTACCGAAATCATAGGGCAGAATGGAAATGGGGGAGGAGCCGGCAGTTAATCACAGCAACCGCCAGATAATGACTTAATGAGCATGGGCAGGTGGGAAAGTGGGACAGGATTCATTTTTAAGATGGATAGAACTTAGAAAAGAGCAGTTTCCAACGACGGGCGAGTATCCGTTCAATATAGAAGCCATCAAGCAGCTGGACAAGCTAATGTTTCATCCTCAAGTCACCTATATCGTCGGAGAAAACGGAGTAGGTAAATCGACGTTAATGGAAGCTATAGCTGTAGCCTTGGGATTCAACCCGGAAGGGGGGACACGCAATTTTACCTTTTCCACGCGTTCCACTCATTCTGTATTACATGATTACATTCGATTGGCGAAAGGATTCAAGAAACCGAGGGACGGATTCTTCTTTAGGGCTGAATCCTATTATAACTTGGCGTCAAATATCGATGATTTGGACAGAGAAGATTCTTTCGGTCCTCCGCTGATTCTATCTTACGGCGGGAAGTCTTTGCATGAGCAATCCCATGGGGAGTCCTTTTTTTCAACCTTTTTACATCGGTTTGGCGGCAATGGCCTGTATATCCTGGATGAGCCGGAGGCCGCGTTATCACCAGTCAGACAGATGGCTGTGCTAGCGAGAATCCATCAATTGGTACAAGAGAATTCACAATTTATTATCTCGACCCATTCTCCTATTCTAATGGCCTACCCGAACTCGATTCTCTATTATTTAACCCCGGAAGGAATCACCGTTAGGACACTTGAGGAGACGGACCATTTCGCCATTTACAGGGAATTTCTCAATAATAAAGAGAAGATGATCAACGAGCTGTTTAAGAGCTGATTGCTGTTCGGCTCCGCCAGGTCCAGCAAGTTGGAAGCATTCGAGCCGGATGAATCCAGCTCAAACTCAAGCTTAAGGGAGCAATAATCCCAGGATTAGCCAGACCAAAGCACCTAGAAAGCCGATAAAGGCGGATTGGGCCAATGACTCCCGCGACAGCTTTTTCGACTTGAACCAATCAAAAAGCACCCAGCCCGCGAAAATAACAACGGCAACGATAAGCGATTCTAACAGGATCATTCGTGCATCCCTCCCAAGAATCGACTATATCAAACCTAACAAGGTCCAGCAAGTATATTCCCAATAGGCTCTGAGCTGTTCCGACTAAGGAGTAGCAGCAGGGCCTTTTTTGATCCCGATAAATGTTAGGCCTCCAAGCTGTCGGAAACTTAAATGATTTATGTCGTTAAAAACATCCTCCCTCAGCTCCATTCCTCATGCTAACGTTTCTGCTATTATCGATCTTTCCACTGTTATCTATCGTATCCTTTATGATCTATCGTGTTTCTCATTACCGTGCTTGCGAACAGATCTGTTGTGTACCCATAACCCGCAAAGCGGAATCATGAGCAGTAAAGTCCATGTTAGAAGTGCACCTAAATAAAGGTTTGCCAATATCGTGATTCCGATAAAACCGCCGTAGCGAAGAGCTAGGATCCATAAGGTATCGTTCTTTACATGGGAGTAAAACAGGATGCGTCCAATTAATAAAATGACCAAGGCAGCGACAGCTTGAATCCAGAGCATAGGTAGATCTCCTTTTCATGTATTTAATCAAGAAATAAGTTTCTGTAGGGCAAAAAAATTGAAAAACAAAATTTCGTTCCTCTATAGTAACAAAAAATCTCCAATCAGGCAAAAGTGTTCTCATATGATCTTTTACGTAAAAATCCTTTATTTTAAAGGTTTTTTAATATCTATCAGAAAAAAATTTACCAAAGGAAAAATATTTTGATATAATAAAAAATGTTTCACTAAAAAAATCCGATGACAAAATTCAGCTGTGCTTTGGAAAAGGATTTTACACCAATATCGGGGGAGGAGTTTAACGTGGGAAATAGAACAAGCACAATTTTAATCATGTTTTTATGCTTTTTGGTAATGCTGTCATCTTTGCCGATGACAGCTTATGCAGCGCTGCAGGAGAAAACCCATAAGCCGGTCCAGGGTAGAACGGTACAGACCAAGGACAAAGTGGATCTTATGGTTCGGGAGGAGTTCAACCAACAGGCATTTGTCACTTATTTGGTCAAGCTAAAGGAAAAAGCGGACGTGAATCAAGCATCCCGCTTGGCGGAACAGCACTCGCTGCAAACTAAGGCAAGTCCGTTGAAAGCCAAATTGATGGCGCGGAATTACGTTATCCATGCGCTTAAGGAGACCGCGGAACAAGCTCAGACGGATGTGGCCGCCTACCTGGAGAAAGCCGCAGCTTCCGGTAAAGTCAAGGAGTACCAATCTTTTTACATAGTTAATGTTATAGCGGTTACCAGCACGGAGGCAGTAATGAATGAGCTAGCTCAACTGGATGAAGTTGAAGAGATATTGCCTAACCGCACCCGCGCCCTGGAGTACGAGGCTGGCGGAACCGGGGAAGCTGTAATGGAGCTCGCTTCGGAACCAGGTGTTTACCCCTGGAATCTGAGCAACATCGGCGTTCCTCAAGTATGGGAAATGGGATACGACGGAACTGGTGTAGTCATAGCCAATATGGACTCTGGCGTAGATTACACTCATCCGGCGCTGGCAGCCAATTGGCGGGGGAACAATGCTGGCGAAGAGCAGCGGCCGGAGCTTCATTGGTATGATGCTACGGCAGAGAAGCGGCGGATGCCCTATGATGGCGACGGTCACGGGACTCATGTTATGGGTACCATGGCAGGAAACAAGGTGGAGGGAGAGCTGCCCATTGGGGTAGCCCCTGGAGCCCAATGGATTGCTGTCAGAATATTTGACTCGGAAGGCACGGCGACTGACAGAGGAATCCTCGACGCAGGTGAGTGGATCCTCGCTCCTCGCAACGAACGCGGAGAGATGTTCCCTTCGCTTGCGCCGGATATTGTCAACAATTCCTGGGGAAGCGGAAGCGGCAAGAATGAGTTTTTTCTGGAAATTGTTGAGGCTTGGAGGGCTGCGAATATTTTACCCGTATTCTCTGCCGGCAATGTCCGTTCCACCAACCCGGGCGGCGACGGCTCAATCACTGCTCCCGGCAACTATCCCTCTTCTTTTGCAGTAGGAGCGGTTGACCGGCATAGGCAGCTGGCTGATTTTTCCTTATGGGGCCCCTCTCCATACGGTGAGATTAAACCGGATCTTGTGGCCCCGGGGGTCAACATCCGCTCTGCGCTGCCTGGCCATACTTACGGCCTCTTGAGCGGAACGTCGATGGCCAGCCCGCATACGGCAGGGGTTGCCGCCTTGATTTTACAGTCTACTCCTTCTCTTGAAGTTGATGAATTGGAGAAGCTGTTAAGCGAAACGGCTGAGCCGCTGACGGACGATCAATTCCCGCAAGTCCCCAATCATGGATACGGATGGGGTCAAGTCAACGCTTTCCGTGCCGTCTCTTCGGTATCTGCGTCCGGAACCGGACGGATTGAGGGGCAGATTACAGTTGAAGGGCATGATGATATCAGGCCTGCGATCGAGCATACCCCCATTCATTTGATGTTTAATGCGGCAGACCAGACAATAAGTGCCGCAATCAGGGACAACGTTGGAGTCAAGGAGGCAGAGCTTAGAATCAGCAAGGCAGGCACAGCCGATTGGATGGTGCTGCCGATGAGCCTTGTATCCGGAAACCGCCGCAGCGGAACTTATGAAGCGGTGATCCCTGCTGAGGATCTGTTGTTAGAGGGAATTCAATACCAGCTGCGGGCAGAGGACTATGCGGGCAATCAGACGCAGACCGACTTAGTTGAGGTCAGCGTGTCAGAAGGTATCAAGGCAGGATACTATCAAGACTTCGAGTCGGATATAGCTGGTTTCGAATTTCAGGGCAATCCGGGAATATGGCAGTGGGGGAAACCGCAGAGCGGCCCGTTAGCCGCTTACTCCGGCGAGAAAGTGCTGGCAACAGTGCTCGCTGGGAATTACCCTGTCGGCACCGAAAGTTTTTTTGTGCTGCCGATTATTGATTTAAGGGATGGCGCTCACACGATATTGTCCTTTAGACATTGGTACAAATTAGGGAGCTGGATGGACGTTATTCAGGATACGGCGGAGGTCTGGATCGGAGTGAGACCGCGGAACAGCACCGACAAATCCGAAGTGCAGTTTGAATTGGCCAAACTGTATGAACGCAGCAGCGGGGCGTGGGAAATTGACTATATTGACTTGTCGCCATATAGAGGGGAGCAGATTTATGTAGCTTTTCAGCTGCGTGGAAAGAACGGCTCGGATGAGGGCTGGTATATCGACGATATTGCTCTCGAGCTGCCAGCGGAAGGCGTACCGCAAGCTCCGCAAGGCGTGGAGATTCGCAGCAATACGCCCGGCCGGGTAATTATTAACTGGGACAAAGTAGAGGATGATTCGATTAAGGAGTATGTAGTTTATCGCTCCGCTACGGGAGAGGAAGGATCGTTTGAAGAAATAGGCGCCACCAGCTCCTCTGCCGTCTATTCGCGCGGAACCTATGGGGATCAGCCTGTGCCGCAAAAGGGAACCTATTACTATTACCTTACATCGCGAACCTATAGCCTTGCGGAAAGCGCTCCTTCCGGGCAGGTTTCCTGGACCTTTACCGGAGGGGAAGAGATTTTTAGCGATGATTTTGAAGGTGAGAACCTGGGATGGACTATCAACGGTGAGCCGAATGACTGGGCATGGGGCGTCCCGGACCCCGCATATGCCAGAGGACCGAAAACCGTACCGTCAGGCGATCGGGTATGGGCAACCAATCTGAGCGGAGACATGCTGCGCCAGACCAGCCGGAGCCTGGTATCGCCGGTGATTGATCTGACTGCCGCCGGACATGCGGTTATCTATTATCAGAATTGGTTCGATTTGGATGATGGAGATAGAGGATACGTGGAGATCACCAAGGATGGAGGAATTACCTGGTCTCCGTTATATATGCTGACTAATGCCTACAGTACGAGCCGGCCTTCCAAATGGTGGTTTCTCGAAGAAGTTCGCATACGTGACGAATTTCTCGGGCATCAAGTGCAAATTCGCTTCCGCTTGGAGAGCAGAAACTCTTTGTATGTTGCAGGCTGGTATATTGACGACGTGGAGGTGAGAGAAACCGAGCCGGTCAAGTCAGCCGTCTATAAAAGTACGGAAGAAGAGCCGGCCCGAATACCGGACGGGGAACAGGCGCCGCCGAAGCTGCTCAATACCACCGCAGGTCCACAGGCTAACTACGAAGAGGAGTTCACCCCGGATCAGATGAAGCAGCTTCCCGCTTCCGCTATGGTGACGATTGAGGAGACGGGGCAGTCCGCGCGCACCGAATCAGGATCAGGTCTTTATTCCCTTGTTCATCCTGCCGGTGACTACAACATAAAGGTGGAAGCTTACGGCTACCATCCTCACATCGGCAGCGTGCAGGTCAGCAAAGGGGGAACTTCCCGTTTTGATGCTACACTTGTTCCGTTAAGCAAGGGTCAGGTAAGCGGCAGGATTACCGATAAAGACGGCAATCCGCTCAGCGGTGTTAGCGTCAAGCTGCTGGAGGATGCGCATGTTCCTGCTGCCTATACGGATGATGAGGGGAGCTTTGTGCTGGAGGCTTATGAAGGAGACTATACGCTGTCCGCGGCGAAAAAAGACTACGACTCTTTAACCATCCCGGTATCGATTGCAGGAGATCAGACAAGCGAGTTGGCCTTGACCTTTCATAGAGTGTGGGGACTCAGCCGGGAGCTGGCTTATGATTCCGGCTCAGAGGATAATGCGGTTGCTTTTTCCTCTTCCGGGAATGCTTACGGAGTTCGGATGAGTCCTGAACAGCCGGTGCAGGTAACAGGGGCAAAATTTTACTTCTCAACGAAAGGATGGCCCGATCCGGGAGGAAGCAGCTTTCAATATGCCTTGTTCGAGGCTGATCGCCATGACGGATTGGCCGGGAACGTGATTGCCGGTCCGTATGAAGGCCGGGCACGGTCGGACGGCCAGTGGACGGAAGTGCATTTTCCTCATCCAATTATGGTTGATGGCGATTTCTACGTGGCCTACATCCAATCCGGCGACTATCCAAATGTGCCGGGACTGGCAGTCGATGAAACCGGGGTGGACAGCGGCCGCTCCTTCAGGATGGAAAATGAAGTTTGGCAAAAGCCGACAGCTCAGGGAAATTTCCTGATCCGCGCGCTCGTGACTCCTGTGGAAAATGAGCCGCCGATAACGGGTCTTAAGGCCGATCCTCCTTATCCCGTTGTGCTTCAGGGGGAGGAGCTGCCATTAACGGTTCATGCGATCAGGCAATCGGGTGAAGCGGTTAACGTAACCTCGCATTCCGAATTTACCGTCCGAGAGCCTGATGTGGCCGAAGTTGACCGTTATGGTACGGTCAAGGGAATTAAAGCCGGACGAACGGTTATTGCAGTAACTTACGAGGAGTGGAGCATTGATGTCGAGCTGGAGGTCAGAGAAAAACCGGGTGCCGATGAAGAAATTGTGGCGATAATGGCCCGGCCGTCTGACTTAACGCTCAAACAAGGAGAATCGGCACCATTAAGCATATGGGCGGAAGTGGTCAAGGTTAAGCGGGAAGCTGCTGCTCCCAAACCGGTGAGTGAGGGCGTCTACTCCGACTTCCCGGCGAGCGTAGCACGCCAAGTTTATCAAGATTCGACTGGGGAAAGCGTTCTGTCTCAATCACCGGAGCGAAGATGGATTCCGGTAACCCATCTGGCTAGCTACACGACAGGCAATGAGAAGGTAGCCGCTGTGGATTCAGCCGGGAGAGTTTATGCGGTTGGTGTTGGGGATGCGGTCATCAACGTCAATTATGAGCAATTCCGTACGGAAGTCCGGGTGCGCGTAGCTGCAGGTGAAGACCCTGTGCCCGGAAAACCGGAAGAGCCCGGAACGCCGGGAGATCCAGATAGACCGGAGGAACCGGGAGGGCCGGGTGATTCGGATGGGCCGGAAGGACCCGGTAAGCCCGCTCAGCCGGGCACGCCAGGGGAACCGCAGCAGCCGGAAGAGCCGGGAAAACCGCAAGAGCCACAAGAGCCACAAGAGCCTGAGGTTCCAGAACAGCCGCAATCACCTGGCCGGCCTGGATACTATGGACCTTTTCCTATTCTCGTGGACAATTCCGAACCGATAACGAGCAAGGACAAGGTAATCGGCCGGCTGAATCAGCAATGGAAAAACGGCAGCGAGGAAGCGGTTCTGCTGCTTGATAGCCAGCATTTAACGGATCAATTGAGAGGTGAACCGCTTAAGCGAAAAGCACCTGTCAGCTGCGATTTGAGCTCAGTTTCTTTCGAAAGCTATGGCTTCGTAACGGTTAAGCTGGACCGTGCGGCTGCAGGGCAGCTGATAGAATCAGGCAGGACGCTACAGCTTATCCATCGTGATTTCGAGCTGGAATTATCCGAAGCTGCGCTGTCGGATTTAATCGATGATGCGGGAGAGTTGACTATTCGCATCGGCCTGGAGAAAGATTCGCTCGGGCAGACTCAACTGCTCTGGAATGGTCGGGCAGTAATGGTGTCTTCAATCGTGTCCCTGCAGACGGAACAGAAGGGAGTTCTCCCGTTGGTCACCCTTCGTCTGAGAACGAATGGCAGCCTGCTATCCGATTCAAGAAAAACCGCTATATATAGCGATAAAAGTGGAGAATGGGGCTTCCAGGGATTATCCTTGCGTAAAGGGGAGCTGCTGGAGCTGGAGGTAGAGCCTGCGGGAGCTTATGCCATTATGGAATATAACCGGACCTTCAAGGACATTAGCTCCCATTGGGGTAAGGATTATGTTGAAGTATTGGCTTCCCAGCATATCATTACAGGCAGCGGGACAGACCAGTTTTCCCCGGAAGCGCTAATCACGAGGGGGGAATTTGCCGCTTTGCTCGATCGCATTGCAGGATTAGATCACCCATGGTCTTATTACGCTGCGAGACCCGATGCGCATGAAACACTGCTGCGAGAAGAGATGGTGCTCAATCTGGTCAAAGCGCTAGGGACAGATTTGACAGACTATCCGTCAGAACTGGCATTCGCAGACCGGGATGAGATATCCGCAGACGCCCAATCGGCTATTCGCTATGCTTACGACCAGGGATGGGTGGTTGGAATGGGAGACAATCAGTTTGCTGGCCGGGAAGGCTCTACCCGGGCGCAAGCAGCTGCGCTGCTCTATAAGGTGTTAAGGCAGCTTAATTTGCTGCAGGTTTAATCCCGAGTTTAATCCCGAAACCGATGGCTTGCGGAATTATTCCGTACAGCGGTCGGTTTTTTTCTTGCAAAAAATATCGCTGGGGAGTATTGACAATTGGCTTGAAGATGGTTATTTTGTATTTAGTCATTAATTTTGCATAAGGGCAAAACTTGTTCATGTAAGAACATATTTGTCCTAAGGAAAACATTTTTTCATAACAGGAGGAAACAAGAGTGGAGAATCAAATGATACGCAAATCAGGACTAATTCTAAAGATGATCATGCTGGCACTAGTGCTGGTTTTGTCTGCCTGTTCATCGCAGGGTGGCGGACAGCCGGGCGAAGGGAACCAAGGGGGAGGTCAGGAAAACAATACGCAGCAGCAGGGTGGCGGACAGCAAGGCAATGGCGGGCAAGACGGCGGACAGCAGCAGAGCGAAGGAAGCGGCGAGCAGGAGGAGCCCATAACCATCATCACCACGATTGCGCAAATTGCTGACCCGTTATCCGTAATTGGCGGTGACCGGGTTCAGGTTGAGAGCCTGATGGGGCCTGGCGTAGATCCTCACTTGTACAATGCAACCCAGGGAGATATTCAGAAGCTGGAAAACAGTGACATGGCTTTCTATAACGGCCTTAATCTGGAGGCTAATATGGAGAGAGTATTCGAAGAGATCGGCAAAGAAAAGCCTGTGCTCGCCATCGGAGACGCAATTGCGGAGGAGAAGCTGCTGGAAGACGAAGAAGGGGAAATAGACCCTCATATTTGGTTCGATATCGACTTGTGGAAAGAAGCGCTTGAAGCCGCTGCCGAGCTGTTGAAGTCCCATGCTCCCAAGCATGCAGAGTACTTTGAGACCAACAAACAGGAATATTTTAAGCAACTGGATACCTTGAAGGAAGAAGCGTCGGAGATGCTTGGCCAGATACCGGACCAGAAACGCTATCTCGTTACGGCTCATGACGCGTTCGGATATTTTGGACGGATGCATGACATTGAAGTAATTGGTCTCCAAGGACTTAGTACAGAGGATGAGATCGGACTTTCAGATATCGACGACACGATTGAAATCCTGATTCAGTATCAGGTGCCGGCTGTCTTTGTAGAAAGCAGCATTAACCCGGCCTCCATCAATGCGGTCATCGAGGGTGCCGAAAAACAAGGACTGCAAGTTAAGCTTGGCGGAGAATTGTTCTCGGATGCCATGGGGGACGCCGGGACAGAGGAAGGGACGTACATCGGTATGTACCGGCACAACGTTGTTACGATTTACCATGCATTGACCGCAGAAGAAGGTGAGTAGGATGATTCCCGTACTCAGCGTCAAAGGCTTGTCCGCCTCCTATCGCAAAAATCTCGTATTAAACGATATTAGCTTTGAGATAGAGCCAGGAACCTTGACGAGTATCGTCGGCCCCAACGGGGCAGGAAAGTCCACGCTGCTCAAAGTCATCCTGGAGCTTCATCCGAAGCTGACGGGATCGGTTTCCTTCTTCGGTACCTCTTATAAAGCTTCGAAGGCGAGAATCGGCTATGTGCCGCAGAGAGGATCCGTGGACTGGGACTTTCCTACAAACGCGCTGGATGTGGTCATGATGGGACTTTACGGACAGATTGGCTGGTTCAAATGGCCCGGGCGCCGTCATAAGGAAAAGGCTATGAATGCATTGCAGGACATGGGAATGGCTGATTATGCAGAGCGGCAGATCAGCCAGCTCTCCGGAGGACAGCAGCAGCGGGTATTTCTTGCCCGTGCTCTTGTCCAGGATGCGGATCTGTATATTATGGATGAACCGCTGGCAGGAGTGGATGCTGCGACCGAAAAAGCGATTATGGACACGTTGAAATCGTTAAAAAGCAGAGGCAGAACAGTCATGGTTGTCCATCACGATTTGAACACCGTGGAGGAGTACTTCGACCATGTTCTCCTGCTAAACCGTACGGTAATGGCTCACGGTCCGATCGAGGAAAGCTTTACGAACGACAATGTCCATCGGACCTATGGGGGCTCACTTCGCTGGGTGGGAGAGGGAATCACATGCTGAACTTTTTGTCTTATAACGGGCAATGGGTCCTGCTGAGCACGACGATACTGGGCATTGCATCAGGTGTGATAGGCTGTCTGGCCTACTGGAAAAAACAAAGCCTAATGAGCGATGCTCTATCACATGCAGCGCTGCCTGGCGTAGTCATCGGATTTTTAATGATTGGTGTGAAGAATCTCCCGGTCATGATAGCGGGTGCTGCAGCAAGCGTGCTTCTCGGCGCCCTGCTTATCCAATGGATCCGCTCATCGAGCAGGATTAAGGAAGATACCGCAATGGGAATTATTTTGTCGGTCTTCTTTGGCCTTGGCATCATGCTTTTAACTTTTGTAAACCGCACGGCAGGGGGAAATCAGAGCGGGCTGGACAGTTTTATTTTCGGTCAGGCGGCGGCTATGGTGATGTCGGATGTTTACACAATGGGCGGCTTGGCGCTGCTTGTTTTGCTCATCGCTGTTATTGGCTTTAAGGAATGGAAGCTGTACTTGTTTGACGGGGCTTTCGCCCAAGGAATCGGATTGTCTAATCGCATAATGAGCAGCATCTACCTGGCAGTGCTTGTTATGGTGATCGTCATTGGCATTCAGGCTGTGGGTGTTATCCTTATGGCCGCTCTGCTGATCATTCCGGCGGTCAGCGCCCGGTACTGGACCAACAGCTTCAAATGGATGCTGATCGGGTCAGGCTTGTTTGGCGGGGCAGCGGGAATTGCCGGAACGTATATTAGTACATTAGGGAAAGGATGGCCGACGGGGCCTTTTATCGTCATTACCGCCTCGTGCTGGTTTGTAGTTTCTTTATTTTTTGGCGTGAAAAAAGGACTGATCGTCATGTATCTGCAGCATCGCGCCCAGAAAAAGAGCTACGCGGCCACACTTTCCAACAAGCAGAGAATGGCGGAGGGAGGATAATATGAGCTATACAGCCTGGATATTAATAACTGCTTCCCTTGTCGGGTTTTCCTGCGGATTGATCGGTGTTCTCCTTATTTTAAGAAGGATGGCGATGATGGCCGATGCGATCAGTCATACGGTGCTTCTCGGAATTGTAGTCGCTTATCTGATAACAAGAGAGCTGAGTGGAATCCATATGCTGATTGGGGCTATCGCGGCGGGATTGCTTACGGCGGTGCTGGTGCAGTCGTTTCATTCCCTTGGTGTAGAGCAGGATGCATCGATCGGTGTAGTGTTTACCACTTTGTTTGCGCTAGGGGTTATTCTGATTGCTACGAAAGTAGGAAACGCCCATTTGGATGTGAAGCATGCTTTAATGGGGGAGATTACCTTTGTTCCTTGGGAAAGGATCGAGCTCCCTTGGCTTGGCTCCATTCCGGAAGCCGTAGTGGTTCTGGTCGTGGTAACGGTAATCGTGCTGCTTGCCATCATTGGCCTTTATAAAGAATGGAAAATTACGTCCTTTGATCCGGCGCTTGCTGCAAGTATGGGAATTCCCGTACTGCTGCTCCACTATGTGTTCATGTCCATGGTGTCTGTCACTACCGTTGCTGCCTTCGATGCAGTTGGGGCGATCATGGTCGTTGCTATGCTCATTACCCCTGCGGCGGCCGCTTACCTATGGACAGACCGGCTGCTGGTCATGTTTGTATTGAGCAGCTCATTCGGCGTTCTGTCAGCGATCGTCGGATATTATATTGCGGCTTGGCTGGATACATCAATCTCTGGCTCCATGGCTTTTACTACTGGTATTGTGTTTGTCCTCAGTTTTTTGCTCTCGCCTAAACATGGGATTCTGGCGAAGTACATCCGCCCAGCCGTTCCGGCCGCATGAATGCCTGTAGTCTCGGCCGGTAACCGGCAGGCCTCTGGCAGGGAAGCCGCGTATCCCGACCGGGAGAAGCAGGAGTCCTGGCAGGGAAGCCGCGTGTGTCGGCCGGAAGAAGCAGGCGTCCATGCAGGAAACTGTAGGAGGAAGAGAGGAGTAAAGAATGCCCACACCTGGAATGGAGGATCATCTGGAGCAAATCTTTATCCTGTCAAGACACCGGGGCTACACAAGAGTTTCCGATGTTGCTGAAGCGTTGTCTGTGAAAGCTTCATCTGTATCCAGAATGGTGTCGAAGCTCAGGGACTCAGGTTATGTGGACTATAAAAGATATGGCCGTGTTTCTCTAACCAGAAGCGGCTGGCAAATAGGCTGGAGGCTGCTGTACCGGCATGAGTTTCTGGAAAAGTTTCTGAGACTGCTGGGGGTCCAGGAGGACAAGATACAAGCAGAAGTTGAAGTGATAGAGCACCATATTAGTTGGGAGACTTTATCCAGATTAGAAGCCCTTATGCGCACAGTAGAACAAGATGCCGAGCTTCAGGTACAGCTCGAGAAGCAGTTACAGCAAATTCAGCAGCAGGCGGACGGGCCGGCTTAGGCATCCCAATAGCCGCGCCCTACGCTATGCTTGCTAGACCCTCGTCACAGTCCCCCATCACGCGTTCACTCTAATTGTCTCACTTTCGTGGGCCTCTACCACGTGTGATTCTTCATAGAAATTCCAGCTTCCCTTAAATCCCCAGCGTCATTTTGTATGATGTTTTGATGTTTTGTACAAATTCCCGTATTCCGTTTACTTTCAATGCTCATTTGTATGATTTTTCTGTGAAAATAAATCGCCCCACATGATGAGCAAGCTTCGGAAATCGTACCTCATTCAGATAACTTGTGATAACTTGTACGAAAGCAATGGCTATACGGAGCCGATTCTGCATCGGCGAAGGCTGGAGTTCAGGGCAAGGGCTCGTTAGCAACATATCGCACATTAATAAAGACCTGGCGGATGCTCATTTCCGCTAGGTTTTTTGAATGGATTTCAAGTTTAAGGAAGGACGAGCATATTTGTCATCAATTGGACAATACTTGTCCATAGAACCGACACACTATGGCTCAAAAGGGCCATGGTTTGTTACTGATTCCTTTCCTATGATAGAGGGAGGACTATGATGGATAAAAGGTGGGTGCGATGAACGTTTCAATCCTGTTGGAAACCTACGGATTTAATACGATGTATACGGTGGAGCTGATGGTGATTGTCAGCCTGCTGTTCTTTTACTATTTGCGGGCGACGTCCGCTAAACGGATGCAAGCCCGGAACGAAACGCCTGTCCGGCCTAGACAAAAGATCTGGTTCGGTCTCGGGCTGCTTTGTTTTTATTTAGGGATGGGAGGACCGCTCAACCTGATCGGCCACTTCCTTTTCAGTATTCACATGCTGAAGATGGCAATTCTCTGTCTTCTGATGCCTCCCCTGATTCTGTCAGGGCTGCCTTATGCGGTTTACCGCTGGTTTACCTCCAAAGCTTGGGTGCGGCCCTGGTTATCCGTCCTGACCACTCCCTTGATTGCGGTCGTGCTTTTTAACTTGGTGTTCTCTTTGTATCATCTGCCGGTTGTGTTTGAGACGATCATGTCCAATTTTATCGCGTATACCGCGGTTCATATTTTGCTGCTGGTGCTGGCATTTGCCATGTGGTGGCCGGTATTCTCGCCTATTCCGCTGGCAAAGCCGATGACCGGACTCAAAAAGATCGGCTATGTGTTTCTCGCCGGAGTGCTCATCACCCCTGCGTGTGCACTGATTATTTTCGCCCCAAAGGCGCTGTATTCAACTTATATTGAAGGGGCGCGTATGATTTGTACGCCTTTCTATTATTCGGACGTAAGCAGTGTTCCAAGGATCAATGATATTTTGAATGTCAAGGACGATCAGCAACTGGGAGGAGTTATCATGAAGGTGATGCAGGAGTTTATTTACGGCGGAGTCCTGGCCCATTGCTTCTTCCAGTGGTACCGCTCTGAACGGAAGAAGGATGAGGATCAGCAGGAGGAGCTGGAGCAGATGATCCGCGCCAAATTTCCTAACCCGCAATAAGTTAAGCCTTGACGGCTATCCTGAGTAAAAGGGGAGAAAACCATGAACCGACGCTTGCTGCAAATAATAGCCATCAGTGTTGTTCTAGTTGTATTGAGTGCTTGTTCCACCTCGAATCCATCGGCCCTGAATCAGAAGCTAGGTGAATTTACTGCCGTTAACCAGGACGGGGAGACGGTTACGAAAGCTGATTTTGAGGGGAAAATTTGGGTCGCTAGCTTTTTCTTTACCCACTGCATTACGGTATGTCCTTCGTTGACAGCCAATATGGCTCTGCTGCAGCAGGAAGCCATTCAGCAGGGGGTGGATTTCGAATTGGTTTCTTTTACGGTAGATCCCGAGAAGGATAAGCCGGAAATCATTAAAGCTTATTTGGAGAAATTCGATGCCGATTTCAGCCAGTGGCAGGCTCTGACAGGTTATTCGTTTGCAGAGATTCAGGAGCTGTCGCAGAAATCGTTCAAGAGCCCTCTGCAAAAAGAGGGGGGAGATTCCGATCAATTTATTCACGGCACCTCCTTCTATCTGATTGATCGCTCGGGTGTCATCGTAGACCGCTTTAGTGGTTTGGATGTGCCTACGGATGAAATCATTAGCGCTGTAAAGAAAATGAAATAAGGTTGGAATGCCAGGAAGGTGTGCACCCTTTGAGCCTCTTCCCGGTTTGCTAGAATGGCCGGTTAAGCCTGTTAGAGAGAAAGAGAGTAAGCGAGAAAGAGATAAGCGAGAAAGCAGCAAAATAAGCAAGAACTGAGGAGTGTTGAAAGATGAAGAAGATCATACTGACCGCTATGGGCCTGGTTCTGCTATTGTCAGCCTGTTCCAAACAGTCCGGCCAGCGGGAACCGGTTGAACAGTCAGAGCAGACGCTGGCTGTCGTGCAAGTTGAAATCGAGCTGCCCGATGCTGTAGCGGTTGGTGAAGAGACGATATTGAAAGCTCATATCCGGTATGGAGATGAACGGGTATCGGATGCAGATGAAGTGCAGTTTGAAATTTGGCAGGAAAACCGAAAAGACCAGGGTGTATGGATCGATGCGGAGCTGGAAGAGGAGGGAGTCTACACGGTGCAGCATATGTTTGAAGAAGCGGGTGTTTATATGGTTCAGAGCCATGTAACGGCCAAGGACATGCATGTGATGCCAACAAGCAGATTGGAGGTAAAGGAAGGAAGCGCAGCTGCAGGGGGCGAATCTTAAAGAGAAAGTGAAAGAGCTTGGATTATAGGGAGGGAAGGAAATGAAGAGAGCAACGGGAGGATTGGCTGCAGTTTTAATAGGCAGTATGCTGCTTACAGCGTGTGGTGGACAATCGGGAGAGTCGAACGATGCACCTCCGGGGACGACTTCCATTGAAGCGAGCCAAGAAGTCCGTACTCTTCTCCAGAATAACTGCATGTCCTGTCACGGGCCGGATTTGCAGGGGCGTGTGGGTCCTTCGCTGCAAACAATAGGAAGTCTTTTAAGCAGAGAAGAACTATATACAGTTATAGCGGACGGGACGCGGGCTATGCCCGGATTCAAGGATCGTCTTGAGGAGCAGGAGATGGAAGCGCTGGCGGACTGGCTGGCTGATCAGAAAGAGGCGGAATAGGCCGGGTCATGGCGTTTCGCCTAACCTTTCGGGATGCTAATGCAAAGAAGAATCCAATCTTTTCTATGGATAGGGAAGGTTGGATTTTTGCTTGGACCCTGAAGCTGGATCACTTCTGAAATACTGGCAAAGGGGAAGCGCACTAGGAGCGCACTATTCGGATTTGTGAATGCACAGATCGCCTGCAAGATCCGATGCGATTATCTAGTCCTTTTTTAAAGATTCGAAAAAGAGTGGCCGGCTCGGGAGAAAATACTTTTCCCGTCCGTCAGCCTAATGTTAGGATAGAGTGAAACCGTGTTATTGAGCGAGAGGACGGTATGCATATCTTCCAGCTATAGTGCTGATAAATAAAGGGAGGAATTCGGCCGTGAAACCGCGTATTTTTGTGACTAAACCTGTCCCTGCCAAAGTAGAGGAGTTTTTGTCGGCTTATTGCGACTGTGTAATTTGGAAGGAGAACGCTCCGCTTACAAGGGAACAGCTTCTTGAGCGGGTAAAGGATGTGGAAGGCTTGATCGTAACCTCTTCCAGTCCGCGGATCGATCAGGAGCTGTTGGACGCCGCTCCCCGCCTGAAGGCGGTTTGCAGCATGTCGGTCGGCTATGACAACATTGACGTGCAGGCGTTAAGGCAGAGGGGAGTTGTCGCGACCCATACGCCGGATGTGTTGAATGACACCGTGGCGGATCTCGTTATGACCTTGATGCTAAGCAGCGCGAGAAGGGCCGGTGAACTGGAGAGGTATATCCGTGAAGGCAAGTGGCAGAAAAAAGAGTTAGACGGCCGTTACTTTGGCGTAGATGTTCATCATGCCACGCTCGGCATTATCGGGATGGGCCGAATTGGTGAGGCGGTGGCACGCCGGGCTCAGTTCGGTTTTGACATGAAGGTACAATACTACAACCGCCGGCCGCGCACTCTCGACAAGCGGCTGGAAGCGGCTTATGTCAGTTTGGACGAGCTGCTGGAAACGTCGGATTTTATCGTTGTGCTGACGCCCCTTACTCCGGAAACGAGGCATTTGATAGGGGACAAAGAATTTGCCAAAATGAAAAAGCAGCCAATTCTCATCAATGTGTCCCGCGGCCCGACGGTGGATGAAGAGGCGCTGCTTCGCGCTCTGGAGCAAAAGCAAATTCGCGGCGCTGCGCTCGATGTGTTTTACAAGGAACCGATTCCCGGCGATCACCCGCTGCTTCAATACGAAAACGTAACGGCACTTCCGCATATCGGCTCGGCTACCCATGCAACCCGCTTCAAAATGGCGATGCTGGCAGCGGAAAATATGGCGAACCTGATCAGCGGCAAGCCGCCCCTTACAGAAATTCGCTGAGGCACTGCAGGATGCAGCTGTTCGGTCCGCAGCCCAATACCCCTAACGCGTCTTTCGCGAGGGGTTTTTCTTTCGGTTTTTGGGTCTTTAGTACAAGCGGATAGCCGCATCTAGCAGGTGAAAAGAACGGCAAAAAATAGTTTTATAAGATGCATTGGGCGGATTTTCCTAGTATACTAGTCTTATATTTCGGCAGCACCATTATTATCCAATACTTAAATAAGGAGAGGAACACATGCACACGCAAAAAAGGATAACTTACCCATGGGCACTTCCGGCGCTTTTGCTGCTGGCGGCATTCTTGCTGCTGGTTCCGGCTAAAGCTCACGGCCAGGCATCGGCAATCGAGACGATCTATGCCGGCTTCAACCAAATTACGGTTAAGGTCGACAACCAGCTTGTGGAGAGCGACAACCTGCTTTATGAAGGCACGACCTACATTCCGATCCGCAATGTTGCGGAGATGCTCGGCTGGGATGTTACCTACTATCACGAGCTCAAAACGGCTTATATCGGGATGCTTGGTGCTGGCGTAGTGCCGGAGGAAGTGTTGGAGCGGCCTGAGAATCAGCCGTCGGGTCCTGCTCCAGCGGGTAAATTGAAGAAAGGGTTCGCCCAAATTCCGGTTGTCTTTGATTCGATAGCGATTGAAATGCACGCCATGCCGGTGGAGGCGAGCAACATTTTGTACGATGGGACCACTTATGTTCCGATTCGTGCCGTCGCTGAGCTTTTGGATATGGATGTCAACTTCTATGCGCCTACCTCTACGGCTTACATCGGCAAGGTGAATCAGGGCGAGGTGCCGTTCGAGACTTATAAAGAGTGGTATCCTGATGCCAAACCGCTGATGTATGCAGAGCCAGCAACAGGAGAAATGGAGGGCTGGCAGCTATTGAAAGGCCATGAATTTGAAGACCAGTTCAACGTCTACTTCCAGGTGGACGGCGGGATCACGAGGATCAAAATTGAAGACATCCGTCCTATAGATCTGGATCGCATCGTTCATTGGACTGACAGCAACGGCCAGCCAAGGCAGAATACCGTTCGTCAGCTGCATTCGCTCTTCGGAACTTTTAGCGAGTATACGTCAGACTGGCTTTATGCTACCTTCGGCGATGTTTATACGGATTGGTTAGCTACCAGCATATTCAGGGGAGAAAAGCTGGTGGATGAGTATCTGCGTCAAACGAATTGAGCGCCCGAACCGTCACCCGACACCATATTGACAACGGACGCCATGTTTGTGTCTGTTGTTTGAAAGCCGCCGGATAAATGGGGGGAAATCCGCAATCTGTCAAGATGGCCTTGCCGTACTGGCGGGACCAAGGTATAATTAGGTCCAACCTCGCTCCTTGTGAGGATTTATGCGATAACTGAATAATGGGAAACAGGTGCTTGCCGGATAACATGTTTATCTTGGGCAGGCTGAAAAGGGAAGTTCGGTTCGAATCCGACGCGGTCCCGCCACTGTAACGGCTGAATTGCAGCTTAATAGCCACTGGTTGAGAAAAGGTAAGATTCAACTGGGAAGGCTGCTGTGATGATGAAGCCTATAGCCAGGAGACCTGCCTGTTTCAACGCACTGCTTAACCTACGGGAGATAGGGAGGTGTAAGATGAGCCATCAGGGTCTTTACCAGATCGAATAGAAGGCGTCTTTCCCTATGCGTGCAGGGGAGAGGCGCTTTTTTTAATGCGCTGAAAAGAGGCTGGCGTGGTTTGCCTGCAAGCCGAAAAGCATTTGAAATCTCATGAAATATTGGAAAAGGTGGTTATGGGAACGAGGATGAATAAGAAGCTGCTAACTGGAAATTTAGGCTATCCCCGTATCGGGGCCGGCAGGGAATGGAAAAGATGCTTGGAGGGCTATTGGGCTGGTAAGCGAGACCTTACGTCGTTTTATGAAGAGATGAATCGTATTTTGATAGCAAATTTAAACAAACAGAAAAGCAAAGGTTTGGATTTTATCCCTGTTAACGATTTTACTTTCTACGATCATATGCTCGATATGGCTGTCATGTTTGGAGTCGTGCCCCCCAGATATGGCTATGATGGAGGAGAAGTCAGTCTGGACACGTACTTCGCCATGGCGAGAGGGAGCCAGAAGGTCGCGGCCTGTGAAATGACCAAATGGTTCAATACCAATTACCATTACATTGTTCCGGAAATCGGGGAAAGAGAGCCTGAGCTTACTGTGAATCGTCCGCTGAAAGCGTATCGCTTTGCCAAGCAGGAAGCCGGTATTGAAGGACGTCCGGTGGTAGTGGGACTGTATACGTTCTTGAAGCTTTCCAAAGGGTTTCCGGCGAAGCAGCTAGAGGAGCAGGCGGAGCGTTTCCTGCCGGCCTATATCCAAATGCTGCAGGAACTGGAGCAGGAGGGTGTCGCTTGGGTACAGCTCGATGAACCGGCTTTGGTGACCGATTGCGCTGAGGAAGAGTTGAAGCTGGTTGAGCACATTTATTATGCGATTGCTGAAAAGGTGCCCGGCCTGCGTGTTATGCTGCAGACGTATTTTGAAGCGGTGGATGCTTTGCCGCGTCTTGTTCAGCTCCCGGTGGCCGGAATCGGGCTCGATTTCGTTCACGATGGTGGGCGGAACCTGGCTGCTTTGGAGAAGCTGGTGTGGCCGAAGGACAAAATGCTCGGGGCAGGCATTATCGATGGGCGGAATGTATGGCGTTCGGACTTGACCGAGAAAAGCAAGCTCCTGCGCCGGATTTCGCAATGTGTGGCGCCTGGCCTGCTGATCGTTCAGCCGTCCTGCAGCCTGCTGCATGTTCCGGTCTCAGCCGACAGTGAAAATAGCCTCCCGCCGGTCATTCATGAAGCGCTGGCCTTTGCCGATGAAAAGCTGGAGGAAGTACGCCTGCTCTCTTCCCTGCTGGCTGCGGTGGCAGGGAAGGAGGATCCAGCCCTGCAGGAAAGCCGCGATGCGCTTGCTGACCTGAACCGTCTGCCGGAGCGGAGCGGTTCACAGTCTGCGAAGCTTGCAGCCCAGCTTGCTGATCTCCCGGACACCCGGTCGCTTCCCTATCAGGAGCGGGTGCAGGTACAGCAGGCCAAGTGGAAGCTGCCTCTGCTGCCGACAACAACGATCGGCAGCTTTCCGCAGACCGCCGAAGTGCGTCAAGCCAGACAAAAGTGGCGCAAAAAAGAATGGGAGCAGGAGCGCTATGAAGCTTTTATGAAGGATCAGATTCAGGCTTGCATAAAGCTCCAGGAGGAGCTGGGCATCGATGTCCTGGTGCATGGCGAGTTTGAGAGGACGGACATGGTTGAATTTTTCGGGGAAAAGCTGGGAGGATTCGTGTTCACCCGGAACGGCTGGGTACAATCCTATGGCTCGCGCTGTGTCAAACCGCCGATTATATACGGAGATGTAACCTTCCAGGAGCCGATGACGGTTAAGGAAAGCCAGTTTGCCCAGTCGTTAACCGTGAAGCCGGTCAAAGGAATGCTGACCGGGCCGATCACGATTTTAAATTGGTCGTTCGTTCGCGATGATCTTAGCCGTGAGCAGGTTGCCAATCAAATCGCTTTGGCGCTCCGCTCCGAAGTTGAGGCTCTGGAGCAGGCGGGGATTGAAATGATCCAGGTTGACGAGCCTGCGCTGCGTGAAGGCTTGCCTTTGAAAGCCAGAGATCAGCAAAGCTATCTGGACTGGGCCGTGCGCGCCTTCAGGATCGCGACATCTACCGTGAAGGATACTACGCAAATTCATACGCACATGTGCTATTGTGAATTTCACGATATGATCGACTCGATCAAGGCGCTTGACGCTGATGTTATTTCCATCGAGACGTCGCGCAGCCATGGGGAGCTGATCGAGAGCTTCGAAGTGCAGGATTACGATCACGGTATCGGTCTGGGCGTATACGATATTCACAGCCCCCGGGTGCCGGATGTCGCCGAGATGGAGGAGCTGATCGGGAGAGCGCTGCGCGTGCTTGAGCCTAAACAGTTCTGGATAAACCCGGACTGCGGGTTAAAAACAAGAGGCTGGGCGGAAACAGCTGCGGCGCTGCGCCATATGGTTTCCGCTGCTGAATCCGCGAGAGCGAAGCTCGGGCACAAGTGAGCAGCCAGCCGGCACCAATATGCCTGAGAGGGCTTAAACTCAGTAATTGCCTGAGAGGGCTTAAACTCAGTAATCGCCTGAGAGGGCTTAGACTCAGTAATGAGGCTCGGGTATGGCAGCGCCAAATAGCCCTCATCTAGCGAACAGATGAGGGCTTTTGCCGCTAACTAGCCAAGGTTGGCGGGATTCGCGGGCTGCGTGTGCTTGTTTCCTGCATTTTGTATGAAATGTCGTACAAACGCATGGGGTTAAAGTGCGAATACCGGAGATTTGTATGAAACGTCGTACAAATGCAGGGGATTGAAGGGCAATTACCCAAGATTTGTATGACAAATCGTACAAAAGCATGGGATTGAGTGCGATTGCCCGAGATTTGTATGACGAATCGTACAAATGCAAGGTCTTTAAGCTATTAAGTAACTGCAGCTCTGCAGCCAATGTCTAGAAGAAATTTTGTGCGAGTTATGTGATTGAGGTACGATTGCCCGAGCTTGCTCATCATGCGGGGCGTTTTATTTTCACAGAAATGTCGTACATATGCTGGGGTTTAGGGGCCTGCAGCCAGAGTTTTATACGAAATATCCTATGGAGGTTCTAAGAAATTTTCTAAGAAATTTTCTAAGAGATGTTCTAAGAGATGTTCTAAAAGATGTTCTAAGAGATCTACTGAGAGTATCCTGAGATGTTCAGCGCTAACGCTCATCCTCGCTCTTATTTGTGAAAAAAAGCCTGAAAAACGGTGATTTGAAGCAAATAAGGAAGATGGCGAGCGTTGCAATTTTTACCCGCCTATTTTTGCTCAAATAAGGACAACCGCGAGCGTTAGAATCCGAACTGGTGGTGAACAGAGTGGAAAAAAGAAGCGAACCCTGGCGAATCTCATTCGTCGCAGGATTCGCTTACTGTTCGCAGCACTGTAATATAAGGCTTCACCGCGCAGCTTCCAGCGCGCGGTGCGAAGGTCTTTACGGAACGCTTACAAAGCGCCCATTCCGCCATCGATGCGGTACTGGGAACCGGTGATAAAGGTACTTTCATCCGATGCCAGGAATAGTACCAGGTAAGCGATATCGCTCGTCTCGCCGTAACGGCCCAGCGGAATGCTTTTGGACAGTGTTTTCTCATCGATTTTCATGCCGCTTTCCAATGAGCGCATCATACGGGTATTCACCGGGGATGGATGGACGGAGTTGACCCGTACATTGGCTTCAGCGACTTCAAGAGCAGCAGTTTTGGTTAAGCCGACAACGGCGTGCTTCGAAGCGATATACGGAGACACATCGGGACTTCCATTCAAACCGGCTACTGACGAAGTGTTAATGACACTGCCGCTTTTTTGCTTAATCATATGGGGGAGAACATGCTTCAATCCCAGGAAAACCCCACGTACATTGACGCTCATCACTTGGTCAAAATCCTCGATTTTCTGGTCAACCAAAGGGGCTACTTTGCCTTCAATTCCCGCATTGTTGAAGAATACATCGATTTTACCGAACTTCTCCAGCGTTTGCTTAACGTAGTTTTCCACTTCCGGCTCATTCGTCACATTCGCTTTAACCGCAACAATTTCTCCTTGGCCGGACAATTCATTCATCGTTCTGTCCAAATCATCCTGCATCAGGTCAACAATGACTACCTTGGCGCCTTCCTTCAAAAATAGTTCGGCTGTCTTTTTACCGATGCCGCCCGCACCTCCGGTGATGATGGCAACTTTTCCAGCAAGTCTGCTCATTGTAAAACTCCTCCATGGAATAGAATGGTGATTGTTGATTTTCGTACCTATTTTGAGTCAATTTTTGGATTACTATTCCAGTGGAGTGATTTTTTTTATTGCTTCAGCAGGATAAATTATGGTTTACGTCTATTATCGAGCGCATCATTAACTTTTCGCTCAATTTTATCCTCAAGCTCCTTCTCGCGCCTCGCCTGATACCCTCGAAAAAGAGTGATGACAGTAAGCAGAACGACAATACCGAACATAAACATTCCAATATAAAGCGGCATAAGAATTCTCCTTTACTTTTTATTCAAGGATCAAATTCCACCTTCACTATACCTTACCTCGTCAGGAGGGGCAAGGAAGGGCAAGGAAGGACAAGGAGGGGCAAGTAGGGGCAAGGAAGGGCAAGGAGGGGCAAGGAAGGACAAGGATGGACAAGAAAGACAACACAGACCAAAAAGGCCTGATGCAACAGATACAGAGAGTTTAAAACGTTTGAAGTCATCTTGGTTCGTTCTAGCATGAGGATTCGTAAGGGACTTAGGTAAAGCGAAGTTATTAAAATTCTTCACCTGGGCAGGAGTTCAGCCTGTTCATTGAGAAGTTAGAAGGCAGGGCACAGACGGCCAAAGCAGCTCGAACGAAATCCAGCATAAGAATATGTCGTCTCCAACACATTAGACGATGGGAGGAATTCTTTTGTCCGCTTTACGCTTTGTTGTGGTGGGAACAGGTTGGGTTGCAGGTGAATATTTGAAAGCGCTTAACAATCGTTCGGACGCGGAAGTTTATGGAGTCGTAAGCCAAAACACGGATAGAGCTAAGGGAAGGTTGGCGGAATTAGAGATCGATGCCCGGTTATTTTCGACTTATGATGCGGCAGTTACGGATGCGCAGGTCGATGCTGTTGTACTATGCTCCACCCCTGAGCTGCGCAAGGAACAAACCGTGCTTGCTGCTAGGCACGGCAAGCATATTGCCCTGGAAAAGCCGCTAAGTATGGATAGGGATTCGCTTTACGAAATGGCACAGGCGATCCGGGCGAATTCGGTGAAGACTGTAGTTGGTTTTGTGCTTCGTTGGAATCCTTCCTTTACTAATACTAAAGCGTTAATTGAAGATGACGCTATCGGTCGTATTTTTATGGCGCAGATTGATTATTGGCATCATGTCGGCCCCCAATATCCACAATATAGATGGAGCCGTACTAAGGCACTCGGAGGCAGCAGTATGCTGTCAGCAGGGTGCCATGCTGTAGATGCGGTTCGTTTTTTTGCGGGAAATATAGAGGAGGTTACCGCATACAGCTGCCGCACCTGGCCGCATAGCGACTACGAGTTCGATCCTAATGCTATTGCGATTTTCAAATTAAGTAATGGCGGCATTGGCAAGGTATCCTCATCATTGGAATGTAAAACGCCTTACAAATTCAACGTACATCTACTAGGAGAAAAAGGCTCGATCATGAACAATCAGCTGTTCAGCCATAAGCTCCCAGGCCAGACCGATTATGCTGCCATTCCGACTATTCTGCCAGACAGCGGCGATGTTTCCCATCATCCTTTCGCTGAGGAACTGGATGATTTTATCCGTTCAATTGTTGAGGACACGCAAACCCGCTGTGATTTCTTTGATGCGATGCAGTCTATGGAGGTTTGTTTTGCTATCGATGAATCGATTCAAAAAGGGGAGAGCGTAAAAGTGCCGGTTTGGAACGGATGATTTATCGATCAGCCTGAGCCGCAGGTGCCAAGAGCGCACGGCAAGAGCACCCGCCAAGAGCACACGTCATTAACGTATGCCAAGAGCGCATGCGAATAGCGTATGCCATTAGCGCATGCAAGGAGCAAATGCATAGAGCGCATGCAAGCAGCACATGCATTAAATGGAGCCTTTAATGTATGATCCCGCAGACTTTTTAAAAAAGCTGCGGGATTTTTATTATGATCAGCTGCGCATCCATGAGCTACGCTTAGATAAGGGTTAGTGGATACTCATCCCACCCATATGCTCTTCGTCCTGGAACAACTAACAACTAAATGTTCTGCTCTAACGCTCGCCCATGCTCTTATTTGTATAAAAATACCGGATTTTTATATTTAACGCTCATCCTCGTTCTTATTTGTGACAATTGGGCGGAAAACCGCGATCTGAAGCAAAATAAGGATAATGGCGAAATGGCGAGCGTTACAATTTTTAACACCGATTTTGCTTAAATAAGGACCGTGGCAAGCGTTACAATTTACAGCCCCTAAATTTGTCAAATAAGGACAACGGCAAGCGTAAGAATTCAAAGACGGCTGCAAAAAGCTCATTAGCTGCCCACCTGTCCGGCTTCCCAACCGTTATTCACAGTTAATTGGGATTTCTGTCCGTGAACGTTACAGTCAAACAGTTATCCTGCTGCTCAACAAACCCAAGCAATACTGTGACTGATATAAGGTTTTTTCATTCTGGGGTAGATTTTGTCGCAATAATAGAAGAGGGACCTTATACACACACATCATTAGATTCGACACGAACAGCTTATTTCCGAGGAAATAATTAGTCGAAATGTTCCCTCTTAAAAGCCTGAGGGCCTGTTCATGTCATTTGGACTATAGTGACGGCAGCTTATCACCTCTATTAAAAAATCACAAAAAAGCTCTTGTCACAAAACCTGCAGTCACTTATAATTTTTATGAAAATGATAATCATTTTCAATTAATGAAAGATAATCATTTTCAATAAATCTGGGAACTGTTTTCACTAAATGCAAGAAGAAAAAAGGGAGAGAGTATAATGGTCGAACGTAATGATAAAGGAAACAGGCTTTCAGCGTTTGTAGCGCCCCTGCTAGTATTAGTGCTTTTATTGGCAGCTTGCGGCGGGCAGACACCGGCTAACACACCGGAAACAAGCCCATCCCCTGCGCCAACTGAAAATAGCGAAGAGCAAGGAAAGAACGGCGAGCAGGGACAGAACGGCGGAGATGAAAACGCAATGCGGCAGGTTGAGCATGCAATGGGGACGACTCCCATTGAAGGAACGCCGCAACGAGTAGTAACTCTGTACCAGGGAGCGACAGATGTAGTCGTGGCTCTCGGTATTCAGCCGGTAGGCGTTGTCGAATCTTGGGTCGAGAAGCCTGTCTATGAATATTTGAGAGATGACCTGGAGGGCGTGCAGCAGCTAGGATTGGAGAACCAGCCGAATCTGGAGGAAATTTATAAGCTGGACCCGGATGTTATCATTGCTTCTCAGACACGGCATGAAGAAATTTACGAGACTTTATCGCAGATTGCTCCGACGGTAGTTGGCGAACCGCTGTATGATTGGAAAGCTACCATGAAGCTTGTCGGAGAGGCGCTCAATATGGAAGCGGAAGCACAGCGGCTGCTGGATGATTGGGAAGCCCGGGTGGCAGACTTCAAAGAGAAGATGGGTGATCGTCTTCCGATTGAAGTGACCATTACAAATTTCCGCGCTGATCATGCCCGAATCTTTTATAAAGGATATGCGGGACTGATTCTTGAAGAACTGGGTTTTACCCGTCCGGAAGGCCATGATGCCGATATCTGGGGTGTGCAGCTGACCTCCAAGGAGAGCATTCCGGATATGAACGCGGATCTCATTTTCAATTTCAACTCTGGTACGGATACAGAAGCGATTCAAAAAACATACGAAGAATGGACCAGTCATCCACTATGGCAAAATCTAGATGCCGTTAAGAACGATCAGGTCTATCATGTGAACGAAGTAGAATGGAACAGTGCTGGCGGTTATATTACGGCTAACATGATGCTGGATCAGTTATATGAAATTTTCGAGCTGAATTAATCGACTCCAACAAATGAACAGGTAGAACTTGCAGAACCTGCAGAACCCGGAGAACCCGCAGAACATGTAGAACTTGCAGAACCAGCAGAACATGTAGAACTTGCAGAAACGCTGAACCCGCTAAACCGCAAATAGCATGCTCTAAAACCGCGGGCTCCAGATTGTAAAAAGAAGATTTTGTAGAAAAAGATGAAAGAGTGAAATGCAAGAGTGAAATGAAAGAGTGAGTTTATGAGTCCCTTTCTGGCCAGCACAAAGAAGAAATGGTACGGAATGCTGGCGGCTGTCGGCTTGATGGCCGCGGCATTTGCAGCCAGCCTCCTGTTCGGTCGTACGCCGATGACGGTAGCGATTGTGATTGAGGCCTTTACTAATTATGATTCATCCTCCATAGAACATATCATCATACATACCGAGAGACTCCCCCGTGCTGTCATAGCTTTGATCGCGGGAGCGAGCCTTGCGGTTGCCGGGGCTCTGATGCAGGCATTGACCCGCAATCCATTGGCATCTCCAGGTGTGTTCGGCATAAACGCCGGTGCTGTGTTTTTCATCGTTTTAGCCGTGGTTTTATTCAAAGTATCTGCTTTGGATCAGCTGATGTGGTACGGATTTCTCGGCGCAGCTGTCTCCGCAGTTATCGTCTATGCCCTGGGGTCTATAGGCAGAGATGGACTGACACCCATCAAGATTGTACTGGCAGGTACTGCGATTACCGCGTTGTTCGTATCTTTTACCCAGGCGATTCTGGTCCTGAATGAAGCAGGTCTGCAGGATGTTATGTTTTGGCTGGCAGGATCGGTCAGCGGCCGCAGCTTGGATATGCTCCTTCCGGTACTGCCCTATATTCTGATTGCCGGCGTTATCGCTCTATTTATGGGGCGGGCGGTCAATCTTCTGATTACCGGTGATGATATTGCCAAAGGCATGGGGCAAAATATTCTGTTGGTGAAGATTGTCATGGGGATCCTCATTGTCCTCTTGGCTGGGGGCTCGGTAGCTGTCGTCGGTTCTGTAGGCTTTATCGGGCTCGTTGTGCCGCATTTGTCACGCGCTTTTGTCGGTAATGATTACCGCTGGCTCATCCCGTATTCAGGCGTACTTGGAATGGTGCTGCTCCTAACCGCCGACGTGGTGGCGCGGCTGCTGATTATGCCCGCTGAGGTTCCTATTGGCGTGATGACCGCGTTAGTTGGAGGCCCCTTCTTCATCTATATTGCCCGTAAGGGGGTGTCCAAACTATGAAACGCAGAAAGCCAACCCTTACGATTCGTACGCGAAACGATTCCATGTCCCTGTTAATTGAGAAAAAATCATGGCTGACCATCGGCGTGCTGTTCCTGATAACGCTCGTTACAATTGTAGCTGGAGCCGGTCTTGGCAACGGTTTTATCCCTCCTGCTCAAGTTCTGACCACTGTATTAGGCACAGGCTCGGGGGAACATGACTTTATTATCATGACTCTGCGTATGCCAAGGGTGCTCGTTGCCGTTCTGGTCGGAGCGGCACTGGGGATATCGGGAGCTATCCTGCAGAGTATTATCCGCAACCCGTTGGCGTCCCCTGATGTTATCGGGATTACCGGCGGTGCGGCAGTAGCTGCGGTGGGCTTCGTCAGCCTGCTGAGCGGCCAGGTCAGCATTAAGTTTATGCCGCTTGCTGCTACAATTGGCGCGTTGCTCGCGTCCTTCATCATTTACGTGCTGGCCTGGAGAAAAGGCGTCACACCGATCCGTCTCGTCCTGATCGGAATCGGGATGTCGGCAGTAACGGGAGCGGGAACGACCTTTATGCTGGTCCAGAGTCCCCATTATTCGTTAGGGAAAGCCTATACGTGGCTGACCGGCAGTGTGTATGGCTCTACTTGGGACAATGTGTGGCTTATTCTGTGGACCGCAGTTATTTTACTTCCATTTACGCTTTTTTTTGCCCGAAGTCTTGATGCCCAGCAATTTGGCGATGACGTAGCCTCCGGGTTGGGGGTAGCGGTGCAGCGGCACAGAGTATTTCTTGTTCTAATTAGTGTACTGCTGGCTGGAATTGCGGTTGCGGTAGCCGGGACAGTCGGCTTCGTAGGCTTAATCGCTCCGCATATCGCAAGAAAGCTGGTAGGACGTCCTTTCGGAAGCTTGGTCATGGTGTCTGCATTTATCGGAGGCCTGCTCGTACTCGGAGCCGATCTCATTGGCAGAACCGCCTTTTATCCGCTTGACGTTCCGGCAGGCGTCTTTACGGCGGGAGTCGGGGCGCCATTCTTTCTCTATCTGCTATTTAAAAATAGAAATCAGTTCTGATCCCATAAACAGAATGTCCATAGCTGAATTTGACTTTCTGGAGCTGCATATTGAGTTCTCAAAATTACTTAACTCACAAAATCTTAACTCACAAAATTTTTATCTCAGAAAATTATTTATCTCTTAAATCTTTTATCTCTCAAAATTCCAATAAAGGGGGACTTTCACGTGAGTGTTCTGGAAGCCCAATCGCTAACGATTTCTTATGGTGCGGAGCCGATAATCGAAAATTTGAACTTGCAGATTCCCAAAGGCCAAATTACGGTGCTGATTGGCAGTAACGGCTGCGGAAAGTCAACTTTATTGCGAACGATGGCAAGGCTGCTGAAGGCCAAGTCGGGGACGGTATTGCTGGATGGCAAAGAAATCGCTAAGCTGCCGGCCAAGGAGGTCTCCAAGCGGATGTCCATCCTTCCCCAAGGGCCCTCCGCGCCAGAAGGGCTGACAGTCAGTCAGCTGGTGCGTCAAGGACGATACCCTCACCAAAGCTGGATCAAAATGTGGTCAAGGGAAGATGAGCGCATGGTCAATCTGGCATTGGAAGCGACTAATATGAAAGAGCATGCGGATAAGCCGGTCGATTCGCTGTCCGGGGGCCAGCGCCAGCGTGCCTGGATAGCGATGACCCTTGCACAGGGATCTGAAACCCTGCTTCTGGATGAGCCTACGACTTTTCTGGATTTAAGTCATCAAATCGATGTTTTGGATTTGCTTTTTGAGCTTAATGAGAAGGAGCAGCGGACGATCGTGATGGTGCTTCATGATTTAAACCTAGCCTGCCGCTATGCACACCATATCGTTGCTGTGCATAATAAAAACATTTATGCCCAAGGCCGGCCGGAAGACATCGTTACACGCGAGATGGTCGAAGCTGTCTTCCAGATGAAGTGCGATATTACAGTAGACCCGCTGTTCGGCACGCCTACCTGTATCCCGCATGGTCGGGGGCGGAAAATTAATCAGCCGGAGGCTGCAGTAGTGGGTGTAGGCTAAAACAGCTAGAGTTACACTATGCTTTAATGGAACGGTTGAACGTTATTAAAATTGAGCATTTAACAGCGCTGAGTACTTTGTAAAATAAAATCCCGGAAATTTTTTGACACCTTCATAGAAGGTGTTTTTTATTTTATAGCGTGCCCAG
>NZ_HE610962.1:103765-201029 GCF_000285515.1 Paenibacillus senegalensis JC66 | reverse complement strand
ATGGGGACCATGTTGTCCCATTTGCACCAAGCTAATTTATAATTATTGGTAAATTAGAACATAAGTCCCAGAAAAGGTTGAACCTTCTGAAGCTTATGAAGCTGTACGCTTTCCGGTACAATTATTAAATTGGAAAAAGTTACATCGATTTATATCATTAAAAGAGTGGAGGGAATTAGGTTTTGCTGAAAAAAGCATGCATTCTTTTACTGTCTCTGCTGTTAATGCTTCCCACCTTTTTGGGCGAGGGAATGACGGCTGCGCTTGCGGCTGCCGGACAAGATCAGGATGAAAAGGCTATGCCGTTTAGAGATGAGATTCCAGGATGGGCGGTGGAAGAGGTTGTTGCATTATGGGAGCAGGGGATCATTCAAGGGTACCCCGATGATACGTTCGGCGCCAATCGTGACGTGACTCGTGCTGAATGGTTGGTGTGGCTAAACCGTATCGTTTCATCAGCTTCCATAGATGAGAGTGGGAACGAGCCCGTTTTTAGTGATGTACATAATCAGTGGTTTGCTAGAGAGGTTTATTGGGGGGTAAGGCAAGGGCTCGTTTCCGGCTATGAAGATGGGACTTTTCGTCCTGATCAGCCAATTACCCGACAAGAAGCAGCCGCTATGCTAAATCGGATGCTTGCTTATGACTTTAAGGGAGAATCCCGTTACGTTGATCATCTACAGCTGCCAGATTGGGCGGTTGATCATATTTACAGTTTATTTGAAGCCGGAATCATGAATGGCTATCCTGATGGCACGTTTGCCGGCGAACGTTTATTGACCCGCGCAGAATCCGCAGTTATGCTGCACCGGTCAGTGAAGAAAACGAACGGACTTATTCATTTTTACTCTTTTAATTCCGAAAATTTACCGCTCCCGGATGCTGTTGTATGGATCTATCCAAAAGGGAAAAAAGCTCCGGTATCTATAGGTAAAACCGATGCTAAAGGCTTGTGGCCGGTATCGCTGCCTGCGGGCGAATATGATGTCATTTTAAGCAAGGACAACCAGGTGGGGTATGAGAGAATTAAAATTGACTCCGTTCCACCTGCATTTCAGCAAATCCGAATTCAGTCAGCAGAAGCAGGTACCGTTTCTGGACAAGTTTTATATGAAGAAGATGATAAGCCGGCTTCTGGCGTCATTGTATCTTTGCAGAGCAATCCGGCTTTTTTGACTCGTACTGATGAGGAGGGAAAATGGCGGATACCCCTACTTCCAGATCGGGATTATCAAATGTCACTGCTGGAGCATGATTCATTTCAGTCAGTATTCTATCGTTCCACGTTGTCCGTTGCAGATCTATTGTTGAAAGATTGGAGCCAGCTTCAAACTCTTGCTCTACTGGATGAGGAAAGTCGGCAGGAATGCGACTGCAGATTGACAACGCTTGAGGAAAGCTACGTCTCGCCAGCAGCAGGAAAGCATAACAACCTTGGAATTCAATACCTGTCTAAAAAAGAGGACGGAACCAGACCGGTCAACCCTGGCTCCGGTTATTCCGGTGGGGGCAATGGTGGAGGACCGTCGCAGCCTGGCAATCCTGGAGAACCTGGAGAGCCTGGAGAACCTGGAGAACCCGGAGAACCCGGAGAGCCTGGAGAACCCGGAGAGCCTGGAGAACCTGGAGAACCCGGAGAGCCCGGAGAACCTGGAGAGCCTGGAGAACCCGGAGAACCTGGAGAACCTGGAGAACCCGGAGAACCCGGAGAGCCCGGGGAGCCCGGAGACCGTGAGCCGCCAGCAGTCCCGACAGGGCTGACCGCTGTTCCTGGAGATAGCGAAATCGCTTTAACCTGGACGGCCAATACGGAAGCGGATCTTGAAGGTTACTATATATATCTGTCAGAGGATGAGGGGGGGGCCTGGACACAAATAACGCTTGTTGGCGGGAGCACGTCTTATACTATTCACAACTTGGTTAATGGTATCCCTTACCGAATAGCGCTTTCCGCCTATGATCGCACAGGAAATGAATCGGCGCGCTCCAATGTGGTGCAGGCTGCCCCCGTGCCGATTTCCGAAATACCGCTGCCACCGGATCCTGCTGCCGTTGCACCCGAACTTCCTGTAACGGGAACTCCGCCATTCGTTGACTCTATAGATTTTATCTATAGGGGAGAGAATCCAATTCAGCAGGATGTGGACTTAGAATTTATTCGCAAAGACTATGCTGCTGTCGTACGCGGAAAAGTAATGGATCGGGAAGGACGGCCGATGTCTGGTGTGACCATCAGTGTATTGGACGAGGAGCGGTATGGCTATACGCTCAGCCGGAGAGATGGATTTTTTGATATGGTCATCAACGGGCAGGGGACTGTTACTCTCCAATACGAGAAAGAGAATCATCTTCCTGTGCAAAGGAAAGTAAATGTTCTTCCCAAAGAATTTATTAATGCCCCGGATGTTGCTTTAATTACATTGGATGATCGAGTGACTAAGATTGATCTGGATAACAGCAGTGATTGGCAGGTAGCTCAGGGCAGTGTTGTGACGGATGCGGACGGCTCCCGCCAGGCTACAGTTATCATACCGGGCAACACCACTGCAGAGATGATTATGTCCGATGGCAGCAGGCAGCCGCTGCCGGAGATGAATTTCCGCGCAACCGAGTATACGGTGGGAGAAAACGGCTATGAGGCTATGCCGGGGGAGCTGCCCTCGCTGGTTGGCTACACGTATGCGGTAGAGCTTTCAGCGGATGAAGCTTTGCAGGCAAATGCGGCTGAGGTCAGATTTAATCAGCCTTTATATCTGTACGTAGACAACTTTATTAATTTCCCTGTAGGTGAAATAGTACCTATTGGTTATTATGACAGGCAGCAGGCAGCCTGGATACCATCGGACAACGGTGTCGTTATAGGCATCGTGGATATCGTAAACGGCCAGGCGGCAGTGGATACGGATGGAGACGGTCTTGCCGATTCGCCGGAACGACTGTTGGAACTGGGCTTTGATAACGAAGAATTGGCGCGTCTGGCTGAGCTGTATGAGCCTGGAACCTCACTGTGGCGTTCACCGATAGAGCATTTTACACCGTGGGACTGCAACTGGCCGTATGGACCACCGGAAGGCGCTCAACCACCGCCTGATAAGGGGCCGGAGGACCAGCGTCCCGATGCAGAGGACTCCTGTAATCAGCAGGGCTCGATCATTGGCTGTCAGGATCAAAGTCTCAGCCAAGTAATCGGACTGCCGGGAATGGGCGGTTTAAGCCTTCATTATTCAAGCAAACGCGCTCCGGGCTATAAGGACCCCAGCATATTGGACATCCCGGTTACGGATGCTGATGTCCCTGAGCTGGTACAAGAAGTGGTTCTAACCGTCGAAATTGCCGGACAAAAGCATGTGCAAACGTTCGACCCTGCTCCTAATTTAAGTTATGCCTTTGAATGGGACGGCCTGGATGTTTACGGGCGTGCGGTTAACGGTAAGGCACTTTATAAAATTACGATCGGTTACAAGTATCCGATGCAATACTATTCTTCACCGGAAGGTTTTGCGCGAAGTTTTGGTCAGTTTAGCAGACAGCGTGGGGTAGCGGTTGGCGCGATCCGCAACATACCGGATGTCACAATTAATCGCACCTGGACAGGATATTTGCAAAGTCAGCAAAATGTTTATTCCGAACTGGGGGTCGCCGGTTGGAGTCTGAATCTGCATCATACTCTGGATCAAATGACACAGGATGTTTATACGGGAGACGGCAGGGAATTAAAGTCTTTCAGCAATGAATATGATCTGGAGATTTTCTCCCCGCGTGAAGGGTTTCCTCATGGCGTAGTGAGTGTGGATGTACACCAAAATGGCTATCTATACTTTTCTGGTGGAATAACCATAAACAACCGGATGGAGCAAAGAATATTTACGATGAGCCCTGAAGGAAATATAGAAGTATTGGCCGAAATGCCTTTTTACAATTTCAACACTTCGCTTTCAGAACTTAAAGTTGGTCCGGATGGATCGGTTTATGTAGCCATTACCAGGGCAGCCCGTACACAGATTTACCGATTGCCTTCAGGATCTGATCAATGGGAGCATATCGCCGGAGCAGCCAGCGATGGGGTCCCTCGGGAAGATGGCGCACTCGCAGTGGACATTAGTATCGGTTACATTGGTGACATGGATATTGCGGGAGATGGAACAGTCTATTTTCTTGTTTATCAAACCTTATACAGAATTGGAAGAGACGGCCGGCTGGGGAATCTAGGCGGGGGGCTGGCCATCCCGGGTGTTGCAGAAGGCGAGGCCACCCCGACAAATATAGGAAGGGTCGATAATTTTAGGATTGCTCCGGATGGCAGTTTATACCTCTATACTTATGGCACATGGCTGCGAAAGCTGACTCCGGAAGGCAGATTGGAACTGGTTTTCCGATTTAATTTTCAAGATCAACGCTATCCTGCGCTCTCAAATGGCATGCATGTTAACGAAAATCCGCGATTTAGTTCCGTAGTTTTTGAAATGGACGATTATGGTAATTTCTACCTAGTTAACCGAAGTGTGACTCCAAACGAATTATATATGCTCACACCAAGAGGAATTTTTTATAATATATCGGAAAAACATTTGACGGACTATCGATTTAATGAGAATAATTTTCGTGCAGTATCCAGCACAGGTACAATTTATGTTCAGGATTTTGGTACATCAACACCAATTAACCCAGAGGAATATATTCTCTTGAGTTTGAACCCTCATACGAATCTCGGACAATCCCGTTATGGAAATCTGATTCCTGACAATCAGGAGCAATTACTATATGAATTCGAGAGCAGCAGAGGATTGCATCAAGCGACTTACCATTCCGTCACAGGAGATTTGCTATACTCCTTCGATTATGACGATGTGGGAAGATGGATTCATCTTGAGGACAGATTCGGCCATGAGGTCAATCTTGAAAGAGATGAACATGGAGTGCCTCAAGCAATCGTATCCTCGAATGGTACCCGCATAGGCTTGACGGTTAATGAGCATGGCGAATTAATCGAGCTCTTCCAGCCGGACGGTGGAAAGTACATTATGGAATACGGGGAGAACGGATTGCTGACCAGAATGACTGGCCCGGGAGGCTACGACAGCATCTATGAATATAATGACCGGGGCCTGCTGATTGCAGCTGAGAATTCCAGCGGGCTAAAACAAACGTTAGATCGGCAGTGGCTGGATAACGGCTATGAGGTTACCCATACTTTGTTCGATACGGGAGCCTATACTTACCGGGTGACCCGTGATGGGCAAGGGCTTCTTTACAAGAGAAATACAGATCCGAACGGGGCTGTGATCGAGTCGTGGACACGCAGAGATGGCAGCCAGACGATTGAATATCCGGATGGTTCGACACTGGTTAAAGAGTTCGGAGAAGATCCCAGATTCGGCATGCCCGCCCCGGTATTAAGCCGCTTCAGTCATACGACGGCTGAAGGCAATGTGACAGAGGTGCGAGAGGTGCGGGAAGCAGTCATGCCTGACTCTTCCGATCCTCTGCATCTTTCGCAATATACGGTAACCTATACGGTTAATGGTGCTGTTACCACAGTCCAATATGATAAAGATTCAAGAACTTATACCGAAACGAGCGGGGAAGGCCAGGTGACCACTTATCGCCTGGATGAGAAAAGCAGAGTTATAGAACAGCAGGAAACAGGGCTTGCTCCCTTGCGTTTCAGCTATGATGAACAGGGCCGTTTAAGCCAGTTGGCTCAAGGGGATCAGGAGCTCAATTATGTTTACGACGACAGGACGGGCACGCTTTCTGTGGCGGATGCTGCCGGCTTCAGCAAACAATTCACTTACGATCAAACTGGAAGATTTACATCCATCGTGCAGCCGGAAGGCAGCACCTACCACAAGCAATTCAATGGATCCGGCCAAATGACAGGTCTGATTATGCCAGACGGCAGCGAGTATAAGATCGAACAGGATGCTTACGGCCGAATGACGCGTTTTGCGCCTGCTGGGAGTTTAGAGGCCGTAGTTAGGAACTTCTCGCCAGATGGCAACTTAAGCAGGGTAACATTGCCTGGTTCCCGAATGATAAACTGGGATTATGATGAGGGTGGCAGATTAACGGCTATGAACGACACTTTTATCCAGCGTCATTTTGAGTATGGGGATAGCACGGAAAGGATCAGCCGGGCTATTAGCATTCATGATCAAAAGGTGCAGAACCTTGATTTCACTTATCATGGAGGCAACCTTGCTTCTATGATTTGGAGCGGAGAAGTCAATGGAGAGGCTTTCTATGAATACGATTCAGCGTCTAACCTGGAATCTATTCATATGGTAGCTCCCGCGCTTCCTTCTTCCGGAAATCCTGAAGAGAGAGGAAGGGCGGAAGGGTATAGAGGTGAGTCTGTAACGGAGTCCGTATATGCAGATCGCTGGCACCATGGAACAGGGCAAAATGGGGTCGAAGCCGTGACCGGCTCCGTGCATGACAGCGTATACGTCGGGAATGTTCAGCTGCACTCAAGCGAATTAACCTATCAAATTGATCTGCAATGGAATAAAGATAGGCAAATGGTGCAATTCGGTCCGTTCATCTATGACCGAAGCGCCCCTGGCGGGAGAGCAGCTTCAATAGGAGATGGCCAATGGGAAGCCGATATCACCTATGATGAGATAGGACGCCGTGAAAAAGTGGTGTATTCATTGCAGGGTGATCCTATGTATACAGAAACATATCAATATAATGCAAGAGGATTGCTCGAACAAATTACAAGAGCTGCTCCTGAAGAAACTTCCCTTATCACCTATCGATATGATGGCAACGGACAGATTGAGGAAGTTAGCTATTACAACAACTCGAATTTGGAGCGGACGGAGATTTATAGCTACGACCAGAATCGTAACCGTACAAGTAAGAAGATCAACCAGGATGCACCAATAATAGCTCAGTATGGTGCTAATGACCGGCTTGAAATGCTGGGAGGCGCTGTATATCAATTTGATGCGGCTGGCTATTTGACTCAGCGGGATTCCTCGACGTTTGTGTATGGTGATCACGGGGAACTGCTGCAGGCACAAGTGGATGGGGGAGAAATCACCTTTGGGTATGATGCATTAGGACGCAGAATATTAAGAGAAGATAACGCGGTGCAGGCACAGTACATGTATAGTAATCCATTAATGCCTTTGCTGCCTACAGTAGAGATGTTGTCTACAGGCGAATCCACCGTGTATCTGTACGATGACAATGGATTGCTGTTGGCCCTGGAACGTAATGGCAAACGCTATTATGTCATTACAGATGGGACGGGGACCCCGCAGCGGGTGGTGGATGAAACGGGCAAAGTCGTTAAACAGATGCAGTATGATGCGTACGGTGTGAAGCTCTATGACTCCAACCCGGAATTCCATTTATTAATAGGCTTTGCCGGAGGAATGGAGGATCAGGCCACGGGTTTAATCCGCTTCGGACTCAGGGACTATGATCCGCAATCCGGGCGCTGGACAGCTATAGATCCAATGCTTTATGACAGCAATCAAGGGAACCTCTACACTTATGTGAATAACAATCCGGTTCAATTCCGCGATCCTTGCGGTTTAATGTGCGTAGGAGCCAGCGCTTATGCAGGAGCGGGTGGAGGGGTCCAATTATGCTTTACCTCCGATGGCATGTCGGTTTGTGGGGAACTGGGGTTTGGTGCGGGTGCCGGCTTGGAAGTGAATCCGTTTCAAGATTTGGCGGATAATGGTTTTGCCGTGCAAGCCAGTGTGGAAGCAGGAATCGGTCCCGCATCGATAGAGTGGGGATACGAGCTGGCCAATATTAATGACTGCTTCTCGCCAAGCAAGATTGGGGGAGCTAATCTCGGACCTCTATCATTTGATTTTACCGATCCTGCTAATACGGGCCTTCAGACATTTGAGGCCGATCAGCTTGTGAATCCAAAGGCCGGTGCGCAAGCCAAACTGGCAGGAAGGGTTTGCGGACAATGGAACTGGTGATGATCAATCGTCGTTGCCTCTAGCAATACAAAGTAAAACAAGCAAGGACAGGACCGCTAGGGTTCTGTTCTTGCTTGTTTAATGTTATTTCAAAACGACAAAACAGCCGAGAGAAAGTCCCGACTGTTTTACCTGATCATGCCAATCATGAGTCCTGAAGTTTTAGTTGGCCTTAGCCGGAATGATGACGCGGCTGGCTTCGCTCTCCTTAAGCTTTTGCAAGAAGGAAATTTTAGTGCCGTTTTTTTTATCAAATGAAGGTCTAGCTGGATACATGGATATTCACCTCCTTTCATGTGTTCGTCTATATACGCAAATATTTCATCAGCTGTCCAATATCTTGAATGTATCGATTTTCTTCTATATTTCGTTGGCTGCTCTGTCTGACACCGGAACGCTTGGCAAATTTGCTGTACAATCGGTTAAGGTAACGGTGATCGGCCAGGGCATAGAATTGGACCTGCTTGACCTCTGGGTTTTCCTCCAGGATATGTTGGAGGATGCTTCGAAATCCTTCATAAAATACTCTTGATTTCCGGTAGTCTGAAGCCAGGATAGCAGTCTCAATCGTGAGCAGCATCTCGCCTGAATCCGGCTGCTTGCCGTATTGGTATTGGATAAAGGCAATTAGTTCTCCCAAGTCATTCTCAACCAGCATAATTAGCGTGTCCGGCAGTGTCTGGATAAGATGCAGCAGGGCTTCATCCAGCATGTAATCCTCATTAAGCTCTTTGCTGTTGTTCAAATAAAATCTCGTGAACCGCGCGTAATCAGCATCTTGTATACAGCGCCTGACCTGTATCCGAGCTATAACGGCCACCTCCTTTAGAGTAAGCTGCCTCTCTCAGGCTCAGCGTACTGCTTTACTCGCATTTGCTTGTTCCATTTGCTGGCTCCACATGGAAGCGTACAGCCCGTTATTCTTAAGCAATTCCAAATGGCTTCCGCTCTCGGAGATTCGTCCGGCCTTTAATACAAAAATTTGGTCGGCCCCGGCAATGGTAGACAACCGGTGGGATACGATGATGATCGTATGCCGTCCTGTTAACTTCCGGATGGTACTGGTGACTGCAGCTTCCGATATTGGATCGAGCGATGCGGTGATTTCATCGAGCAGCAGCAGGGGCGGCTTCCTCAACAAGGCACGTGCTAACGCGATCCTCTGTTTTTGGCCGCCGGATAAATTGCTGCCAGCCTCTTCTACTAACGTTTCATAGCCTTGCGGGAGCCGGGTGATGAACTCGTGAATATCGGCTTGCTGCGCCGCTTCTATTACTTCGTCGAGGGTTGCTTCCGGCTTGCCGAGCTTCAAATTGTACAGCAGTGTGCCGCGGAAGAGATAGCTCTCTTGAAACACAACGCCGACGCTCTGCCGCATCGCTTCCCCATCGATCCGGCTGAACTCTACCTGGTCCAGAGTAAGACTTCCGCTTTGCTGCTGGAGCAGGCCGAGCAGCATATGCAGAATCGTGCTTTTGCCGGAGCCGCTCGGACCGACAAAGGCAGCCATTGTACCGGCCGGAATGGTGAAGGTGAGGCCATCCAGCACAGGCTCACCGGGATGATAGCTGAACCGAAGCTTATCTGCCTTAAGAAAAGGCGGCTGAGTAAGTACGACTGCCTGGCCGGCTCTATTGTTTGCTGTTTCAGTAACATTTTCCACAAACCCCTCCCGGTTGAGTTCGCCAACTGTGACCGGTATGGCATCCTCTGTTTTTCCGAGTACAGACTGTTTATCATCCAACAGCTTAGACAACCGCTCCAAGCTTACCTGGGCATTTGCAAAGGAGGGCAGGATAGCGGTCAAATTGTACACCGAATTCCCCATAGAAGTGTAAATCGTAAAAAATGCGACTAATGCTCCAAGAGTGATGCTGCCGTTAAGCGCAAGATAAGAGCCAAAGCCAATGATTGTAAAGTTGACGGCCAATAAGCTGACGATAGGCAGGCGGTCGAACGCTGCGGACACTTTATTTTTACGGTACTGGCTGATAAAAAGCGAGGACAGTCTTTCCTCGAATCTGGATATGAAAGATTTTTGCAGACTGAACCCCTGAATGACATTGCGCCCCTCCAGGCTTTCCTGCACATCTCCTGCCATCTTATCCAAGCCATTGCGGTAATCGGCAAAAGCGGCACGTGCCCGGCTGCCAAGCAGATAAGGCGCCAGATAGATGATGCTGGCTCCCGCCATTATAACGAGTGCCATGCCCCACTGCAGAGTGAACAATACAGCAGTGCTGATCACGATGATAACCAAAGATTGCAGCCCTATGGTCAGAATAGAGATCATGGCTGCATCAACAGCAGGCAAATCAACCGTAAAACGGGTCACGATTTCGTTATTGGCGCCGGAAGCACTAGAGCGGGTATCCAGCCGCTGGATTCGTTTAAATAATTGGAGGCGAATCTTCTGCTGCGCCATAGCGCTTATTTTTGCCAAGATCCGGTCGCTAAGCCAGCCACAGCTCACACCTAAAGTTCCGGCAATGCCGAGAACTGCCAGTATGAGCCAAAAAGCATGGATATTATTCGGTTCAATGGCTTCGTCAATCATAAATTTAAAGCTTAGCGGAGCTAGGGCTAGAACGATAATTTCAATCAGGGCGGAGAGAAGAAAGGCAGTAAACCGCCAGCCGCTTGGACGGAGGAAGCCGGCAAATTGACGAATAACACCCCACATGGTGACACCTTCCTTGCTGTCTTCAAACTAACAGGTTTTCGTCGTTAAAGCCCATCCACTCTAGAAAAAGGGGCGTTTCTTGAACCTGTCCAGATAAGTCTTTAACTCATCTAAAGAGACACGATATTCATCAATACGGGATAATGATCCAGCTGAGTTATCTACAATCCGAGTCGCAAATTTAGAAAACAGTTTACGGTAATCCTGCCGGTCTGGAGCCCAAAACCGGAGTTCTTCTACAGCTGTTTCCTGCACAGCCAAGTGTTCCAGCAAAAACTGCAGGCCCTGAACGAACAAGCCTGTACGGCGATGGGCTTTGGTAATATAAACGGATTGAATTTGGATGATTTGTTCATCTTCGTAGTCTCGCTCACCAGTCCCATGAATGTAACCGAACGCCCCTGCCAATTGATCGTCTTCATCAAAAGCCAAAATGGCCTCTTTGCCCATCAGCATAGGGCTGGCTATATAGCTGAGAGCTTCAGGAAATGGATAGGGCAGTCCCAAATCGGTATAGTGCTCAAGTATAAAATCCATATAGGTATTATGGTACATATAAGTTGAACAGACAGAAAAATAATAGTTCATGCGGTCTAGTCTCCTCAACATTCCCGGTAGTCACTTTCCAGCTTTAATCTTATCAAGCCTAGTTTAAGTTTTGTTTAAGTTTGCAAAATTAACTTAGGTAATCTTACCTAGGTTAGCCATGGGTCTGTTATAATGAACGAAAGGTAACGGGTAGACGGGCTTAGGAGGCGGATGGAAGGCTTTGTTGATAAATTCTAAAAATCCTGTAGAGCAGCGGACATCCGGGTTTGGAAAATGGGCGCTGTATGCTCTGCTTTTTATAATAATTGTGGTATGGGTTCCCCTGCCTGCTTTTGCTGCACGTTTAGGGGATGATAAGTCGCCGCTTTTACGTGATGAGGCCTCACCGGAAAACGAAGCAGCATGGTTAGATAAAGCGAATCAAGGCGAGCTGGATCTGTCAACGTGGCTGCATGAAGGCAAACAGACAGCAGCTGCTTTAGACGGAGAATGGGAGTTTTATTGGAACAAATTGTTGGAGCCTGAAGACTTCCAGAATTCAAGGCTCCACGATTCAGGGAATATTCTTCCCGAGCCGCAGATGGTTCCTGTGCCTAGTCCTTGGACGGATTATATAGCCAAAGAATCTGGAGAAGCGCTGCCGAACGAAGGCTATGCCACTTTTCGTCTTCGTGTGTACCTTTCGGAGACGCTCACCCAAAACCTGCAGACGCTGGGAATCTACCCGAAAAGCATCGCATCCAGCTACCGGATATGGATTAATGGAAGCGATAAGGGCGGCAACGGCATAGTAGGTCAAGATCGTGCCAGTGAGGAACCGGGGAGTTACCCCAAGACGATCTATTTCGAGCCGCAGGCGGGATGGAATGAGATTATTATCCAGGTGTCCAACTTCTCTCAGAGAAATGCGGGTATCTGGCAATCCGTAGAGTTTGGCACGGCCGAGGCGATTTCATGGCTTCGTGTCGCGCGAGTTTCCGCGCAGGTTTTTATTGTAGGTATTTTTTTCGTAATGGGTCTGTATTACTTATTGGTTTATTTTAATCGGAGGCAGGAGCTATCCGCCTTATTTTTCGGTTTGCTTTGTCTTTCTGTAGGCATCCGCACAATTGTGCTAGGGGAATCGACAGCGCTGTTCCTGCTGCCCGGATTGCCCTGGGAGTGGGTGGTAAAGACCGAGTATCTTTCAATTAGCATGACAGCACTGACGTTGCTTTTGTTTGTACATCGGGAGTACCCGCAGGAGTCTTTTAGTTTGGCTCCACGCGTAGGAGTGACGGTTATTCTGGGGTGCATGAGCCTCATCTTGGCTCTTCCGGCCTATGTATACACTTATTATTTAACTAGTTTCATATGGGGCGTACTGCTTCCTGTGCTTCTGTACTGCACTTACATCTATGGGCTATCGGCGCTTCGGCGGCGCAAGGGTTCGTTCACCAATGCGATCGGATTTTTGTTTTTCACGGTGTTCGCTTTAAATGATATGTTGTTTTACAGCGGGTTCTTGTCTACGGATGATTTGCTCTCGATCGGTTTGTTTGCGTTTTTGTTAACGCAAGCTCTCAACTTATCGGCACGTTTTTCACGGGCAATGCTGGAAACAGAGAGGCTGACAGCCGAGCTGCAGGAGAGCAACCGCTCATTGGAGTGTACTGTGGAGGAGCGCACCTCTTCACTAAGGGAAAGCAATGAGAAGCTGCAAAAAGCGTACGAACGTATGGAAGACATGGAGCAATTCCGGCTTCGCCTTCTATCCAACATTTCGCATGAGTTAAAAACACCGATCACATCGATCAAAGGCTTTGCCAAGGCATTACGGGATGCGATTATTACTTCCGAAGCCCCTAAATATGCGAATCGAATCTATGAGCGGAGCCTGCTCCTGGAGCGGCTTATTCATGATTTGATAGAGCTGACCAAACTTGAAACCAAGCAAGCGCAATTTCATATGATGGAGGCTCGGCCGAAGGCTTTTTTCAAAGATTTGTTTGTCAAGTATGAGTGGGAGCTGCAGGAAATAGGGATACACAGTGAGCTGGTGCTGCCGCAAGAAGAGAATACCGATAAAAAATATATAGTCCTTATAGATAGAATTCGCATCGAGCAGGTGCTGGCTAATCTGGTGTCGAATGCCATACGGCATACTCCGTCCGGAGGAAAAATCAGTCTAATTTTACGGTTGGAGGAGCCAGGGGAAACTGCCGTCAACAGTGGCCGGGCGATCATTACGGTTAGAGATACGGGAACAGGAATTGAACCTCAAATGCATAAGATTATTTTTGAACGGTTTGGCCAGGCCATCCAGCCTCTAGGGACAGATCACCAAGGAACGGGCCTCGGTCTTGCCATTTGCAAGGAAATTGTCCATTATCACAACGGTGAAATTTGGGTGAACAGTGAACCGGGTGCAGGCAGCGAATTCAGCTTTTATCTCCCGATGGATAGAAAAGGAAGTGATGACACCGATGTTTTCCCAAGCGCTCAAACAAAACCAGGACATCCTGATTATTGAAGATGATGAGGATATTGCTGATTTAATCTCCATTTATTTGCGCAGTCAAACCTATTCAACGAGAACAGCCCCGACTCTGATGGCGGCTTCCCAAATGTGGGCAGAAAGCAAGCCTGATTTAATTATTTGCGACATTATGCTGCCTGATGGCCAAGGAACAGAGTGGGTTCAGGCGATCCGGCAAGAAAGTATGGTTCCCATCATTTTTCTGAGCAGTCTTAGCGAGAGAGAGGACATTATTCGGGGGTTGGAGCTGGGTGGTGATGATTACATTACTAAGCCATTCGACCCGGATATTATGGTGGCCCGGGTTAAGGCCCGGCTGCGTAATACCCAGTCTCCGTCTCAAAGGCAGCAGCAGGCTCAACCCGGAGCTAGGCGAGGAGCTCCAACAGGTAAAAAAAGCGGAGTATGGAGCGACGGTCGTCTTGAGCTTTCCTTTGAGGGCTGGGAGGTTATGTTGGGTGGACAGGCGGTGACTTTATCTACAAAGGAACGACAGCTGTTGTTCTTCTTGGCTTCGCACCCGGGGCAGGTGTTCAGTGTAGAACAACTCTATGAACAAATTTGGGGCATGGATGGCTGGAGCGACCAGCGAACGGTGATGGTCCACATTAGCAACCTGAGACGGAAAATTGAGGATGCAAGCGGCTCACATCGTTATATTGCCACAGTCCGTGGGATCGGCTACAAATTCCAGCCTTCTACGAAAGTTCTTTAAGAAGGAAGCTGCCCGACCCGGTTGAATCGGGGAACGGACAGCTTCCTGGATTAAAGCTTGGCTAAAAGGGCGGAACCAGTTATAAAGTGAACCGATTATAAAGTGCCTTTTGCGTGTTCCCCACGGACAATAGACAGACAGTAGTTGCCGATCTCCACGCCTGTTTTGGCTACGGTATCTCTAAGCTGATCCGGAAGGAAGGTGAACTCTTTGTGAGCCTCATAAGTAAAATCCCCTTCATAACCGATCTCAGCCAGCACCGGCAGCACCTTATGCCAATCGACGGTTCCGTGGAAAGGATACATATGATAATCATCACTTCCGTCATTGTCATTGACATGGGTAGCCTTCAGACGTTTGCCGAGAGTTCGCAGGGCTACCGTTTGGTCTTTGTAGAGGAAGTTGCCATGGCCGAAATCCCAGCACGCTCCCACTTTAGAATCCTGGTAATCATCGATCAGCGCGACGAGCTCGCCGGCATGAGCGGAGAAGCGTCTTTTCGTACGGGGCCCTTCAATCATATTTTCAAAAGCGATTCCGACATTGTGCTTAATTGCAAGCTCGACCACCCAATCATGCATTTCATGGTTGGCCTTCAAGTTGGCCTCAACATCAAACAAAGTCGCTTCCTTTTCCTCAATTGGATGCAGGACTGCCCATTTTACGCCAAGAATGGAGCTCGCGATAATGGAGCGCCTCATCATTTCACGATAATTGTCCTGCATTTCCGGCTTCAGCTCCGAGTCCTTGGTTCCGATAAAAACGGGGTGGGACTGGGTGAACTCCACTCCCAGCTTTTCCGCTTGTTCCCGGACACCCTCAATGAGTTCCTGCCAATTATCTTTAGCGAGATCGGTTCTTCCCCCCAAAGCTTGGCAAAAATGAATATCCAGCACGCGGTAACCGGCGTCGAAGCATCTTTGCACCGATTCCTTGTATGGGATATAGCCTCCTTCCGGGATTACTCCAAAAATATGAGTCGTTGTCGATAAACGCATCTTATTCATCCTCCCGCAAAATCATTTGTCCAGCATTCCATTCTCCTAAAATTATCGAAACCATTGTCAATACTGGAATAAAATCAGTGCCAAAAGTCAACAAAACAAAGTCACGTTAATGGTACACCTAACCCCAGCATGTGTCTATGAGCCGGAGGCAGTTTTTGAAAAAACGTCTGCTTTACCATAAAGGAGGAGCCATCTGTTGTAATTTTGGCGAATCCAATCTATAGGCAATTACCAGGGAATTGTTGTAAAGTAATAGTATAGGATGTTAGAGGGAGTTCTAGAATTTGGTAAAGGATTCATAGAAAATATTGAAATACTAGGGGTATTTTAGGTGAATACCAGAGTGAAAATGGCGGGACAGGGAAAACAGGGATAGAGAAAAGTTTTCGGAAGCAGCAGACCATCCTGAAATCGTGTATAGAAAGGGGAAGATCAGCTATGAATTTTGCTTTAATCGGCTGCGGTAATATGGCGGACATTTATGCTAAGAAGATTTTCAGCTCCGACACGATGCGGCTGGCCGCCGTTTTTCACAGAGAGCAGGAGAAAGCGGAACGGTTTGCCCGGCCCTATGAAGCTAAAGCGTATTCGAACTACCAGGAAATGCTTGGAAATCCTGAGGTTGAGGCTGTAATTGTAACCGTTCCCACTTTTCTTCATAAAGAATTCGTATTGGAAGCTGCACGCCATAAAAAGCACGTGCTCTGTGAAAAGCCGCTGGCCTTGAATTCATCGGATGCCAGGGAGATGAGTCGAGCCTGTGAGGAAAATGGGGTTCGCTTATATGTGGCCCAGGTTGTCCGCTTTTTTCCGGAATATGCAGCTATCCGCCAGGCCGTGAGCAAAGGACAAGTCGGACAGCCCAGATACGTTCGGGCTAAGCGTCTGACGCATAACCCGTCTGTGGGAAGCTGGTACGCAGATACGACCAAAAGCGGCGGTGTCGTGCTCGACCTGATGATTCATGATCTCGATTTTCTCCAGTGGACCTTCGGTCCGGCAAAGCTGAGAGAGGCACGGCAAACCAAAAACGATAAGCTGCACCATGTTGTAGTGGAGCTGGAGCTCCGGAATGGGCTGCGGGCAGAAGTGGAAAGCATGTGGGGCTATACGGGACCTTTTACTACGTCTATTGTCGTTTCCGGGGCTAAGGGGGAGCTTCGCCATGACAGCACCTCGGGCTCAGAAGGAGAGGAAGGCGTAGAGGTGCCTGAATTCCATGAAGGGGAAGACCCTTACCTCCAGCAGATTGAGCACTTCAAGCAGGGCGTGGAACAGCAGCAGCCGTTTATTGTCGATCCAGAGGAAGTTATCCAAACGATGGAGCTTGTCGAGCGTGTAACTACTTTTTTGCAGACTCGCTCGTAAAACGTTTATAGGCAAAATACTGCTGTAAAGAGCAACCGCAAGGCAAGAGCATAACTAAAACCGCGTAGAAAATCTCGTGCTTGACCAGAGGCGGTTTATATTAAAACCACCAGGATAAGCTGTTTTCAGCAGAGAGGGGGAAGTCGAAGTCGCATGAAGCTCGATGTTGTCTCTTTTAGAAGCCCTAATAAATCGAAAATTGAAGACGCTTACGCTATTAACTCTAACTACAAAGTGATGGCTGTCTTTGATGGAGTTACCCCGCTACCAACAGCCCCGCCGCCTGATAGTAATGGGGACAATGGAGCAAGGAAAGCCTCCCGGCTGTTTAAAGCACATTTTGAGCTGGACCTTGTCTCTATCGATTTGGTCGCTGAGCTTACAACAGCCAATGAGCAGCTGAGGCAATTAATGCTGGCGGAAAAAATAGACTTGACGCACAAGCAGCATCTGTACTCCACCTGCGCTGCCGTAGTGTGCATAGAGCAGCAGCTTCTCCGCTATGCGCAGCTAGGCGACTGCATGATTCTTACGCTAAACCGGCAGGACGAAGTGCGCGTATTGACCCGCAATCAGGTGAAGGGAATCAACCAGCGGGCCGTAGAGAAGAGGGAGCGTGATCGGAATCAGGGCCTTTCAGTAGCTGAAGAAACGTTTTATGCTGATTCCATCGAAACGGCTTCCTACTGTCGTCATATGGCTAACACGCCAGAAGGCTATGGAGTAGCTAACGGTCAGCCTGAAATGACTGCGTATATCGAATCAGGCGAGATTCCCTTAACTGGAATCAAGGCTGTGCTGCTAATCACGGATGGCTTGTTCCACCCTGATTTAGAATTGGAGGATGTCATTCGTCGGGTTGAGCGCCGGGGTCTTGCTGCTTATGCTGACGAATTGGATCAATTGGAAGCTGAGCGTGGACTGCATCGGGATGACCGGACGGGCATTTTTATCCGTTTTTAATTTTGGTGGACGGTAGCAATCAAAACTGTTGCCAAGCTCAAATAAAAAGCGCTGGTTCCGGGCCAATATGCCAGGGACATGCGCTTTTTAGCAAATATGGCATTAGGTGCGGCCTTTTACATGGCGCATCCATTTGATCAGACGTATACGTTTTTGACCCCGTACCAGTGGAGGGGCTTTACTGGAATTGAGGTCTGGAACGGGACCTGGCATGGCCTGGATCAGGGAGTAAACGAGCAGGGCTTCCGTTTCTGGGATGAAATTAATATCCGTGGCGGGCCCAGCCGGGAAGCTCAGGTACGGGGCCTTTGGCAGGCAGCGGATTTGCTTTCTCCAATCCGATATGGGTAGAAATGGATGCTAACGAGGAGTCCAATGCTGCTGCTGTAGAGCAGCTGGAATATGGCAATGGCAGCATGGGCCAGGTAGTTTCGGCCTTTGGTATTCCTATATTGGAGATAAACAGTGAACAATTTGATCTTAACGGGCTAACGGTTCAAGTAAGCGATGGAGCCAGCGTGACGGATATGCAATGGACTGAGTTGTTTCCAGGCGATCCAACCAAAGGACTGCTGCAGATTACGGTAACAGCGGAGAATGGCTTGGAGAGAACTTACACCTGCCGGACCCGGCTAGTTTTTTAGAAGAATTTAGAGGAATTTGGAAGAATAAACGGCTCCAGTCCGGCTCAGTCTTCCTCAATCTTTCCAATGCAGAGGTTAATCCATACGTGCTATGCAGAGATTAAGCGATAAGTTGCTATAATGAAGGGGTTGTCCAGTAATTCAGTGAAAACTGATGCTTGGACAACCTTTTGTTGCAGATGGCTGTAAGTTAGGAGGAGCCTATTCATTCACCTTATACCTATTTCAGCATTTTGCATAAATCCCAGCGGAGCTTCAATCAAACAAGATATAGATCAAAACGGTTTTACTTTGTCTATATCTTGTTACCGCATGTGGATGAAATCGAATTATGCAAAATGCTCATTTAGTAGTTTACGCAGTTAAAATATCTTCCCGGTAATGTCAGGAATATGGTACACTGCATTAAGAAATCCTGCTCAAAGCATGGCAGGAGCCCTTAAATTATGTCTGCGCGCTTGAGAGATTCAAAAATGTCGCTTGAGAGATTCAAAAAGCGTTGTACTGGCGCCTAATTGTTCAGGGGAGACAATCTCCCTGAGATGCCCAATGAAAACCACCGCGGAGGGAATGACCGTGAACTTCATTCGTATGTACAAGTCCCGCAAGTACTTGCGCCGGATATTAATAGCTGTACTCACGTTTCCTTTTGTGCTTGTGACCATATTCTCTCTAACTTTATATATGAAATCCCGGGATACGGCGCTGAACATCCAGTCCGAAGCCGACAGGAAGATTATGGCACAAATCAATTACAATATTAAATCCATGAATGAAATGGTAGAGACACTGGCCAAATCCGTTTATTTGGATACGGATATGGTCTCTTTATTGTACGGACAGGATGAAAATATTTTCGAGCTGCCTTCCAAAATGCTGAGACTGGAAAAGCTGGTTTCATCCACTTCCTTTATGCACTCGATTATTATCTACAATGCGAATACTGGTAAATACTATTCAACTGATTCTCTGTTTCAGCAAAATGCTAACGGAGAGAGAGAACGGCTGGATCAGTTCCTGCATACCCGTGATTCGGTGCGGCGTCTCCAGCTTATCCCGATCAGCTATGAGGATTCGGGGATAGACGGGGAAAAGGCCAGCATTGATTTGTTCGGTTACTTAATGTATGGCTCCGAGCAGTCTCCAGCCGAACATTCCTCCAGTATGGTTATCCTGGCTGTAAAGCCGGAGTGGTTGTTTGACAATTTGCAGATGCTGAACGAGCTTAGCGGCTACGGAGAGAGCAGCATTGTCATTGTCAATGACGAAGGGGAATTTTATACCCGTCACGAGCTTCTTCCTGCCATTGATCCGGATGAGCTGGGGGAGGCGTTGTTTGCCGATCCGGCCCCCGGCTTCGGACAATTCGTTTACACGGTTAAGGACAGTCCCCACCTCGTCAATTACATGAAAACCGACTTATATGGCTGGTCCATTGTCAGCATACGCCCTTATGAGGCTGTGCTGGGCAGCATCTATCAAATGCGTGGGCATTTTGTGCTGATCACCGTTCTGTTTTTGCTGTTATCTCTTGTCGCGGCATTCCCGGTATCGCGCAGGCTCTATGGACCTTTGGAAAATATTTTGAAGCAGTTAAAGCAGGTTCCATCGTCTGCCTTAGCCGGAATGCGTACGGGAGACCAGGACGAAATGAAGTATTTATCCCAGCTCCATACTCATGTTTTCCGCAAAATGGATGAGTATGAACGGGACAGAGACGCCAAGCGCTCTATAGTAATCAACTATCAACTGAGAAAGCTGATCCTGGACAGCACAGCTGAGAACGAGCAAACCTTTCGCCAATGGATAGAGGATGGGCAGCTTAGAATTGCCGACACAGGGCCTTACCTGATTATCGTCCTGAAAATCGATGACTATCAGCAATTTTTGCAGCTGTCCCCGACGGATAAAAGGCTGCTGTCCTTTGCGACGGGCAATATATCTGAAGAGTTGCTGCTCCAGCTTGTTCCGGTTGAGTTCGTAGATATGAAGAATGACCAGTTCACTTTGATAGTGAGCGGGGCTGGGCTGGAGTCTGAATTAATGGATAAGCTTATTCCGGTACTGCACAATATTCAAGGAACCTTGAACCAATTATATGGTTTATCCTTGACTGTGGCTGTAAGCCAGCCTGCGGCTGATTATAGGGAATGGACGTCACGATATGGCGAAGCCCTTCGCAGCCTTGCATACCGGATGGTTTTTGGCAAGCGGGCGATCATTACTCCAGAGCGGATCAAGGAGAAGGAAAGAAACGATACCTTCCCGAATACGGTTGAACTGGAGAAGAGGTTGAAGGAAAATCTGAAATCGATGCAAATGCAAGCTCTTGCAGCGGATTTGGACGAGCTTGTTGGCCAGGCATCCAGCTCGAATATGGATAATATCCAGCACTGGATTCTTCATCTGCTTGTAGTTATCCGGGGCACGGTTATGGAAATCAACCATAACCGGCTGCTGCCTGTCGATCTCGATTGGCAGGACAGCTACCGGCGGGTGCTTGAGGCAGAGACGCTGGAGGAGGTGCGGGAGCAGTTCATGGACATGTTCACCAAGCTTGGAGAACAGCGGAATTGTTCAGGTGAAGAAAAGAAGGACGCGCTCGTAGAGACGATCCGTGAATTGATTGATGCCCATTATATGGACATGGACCTCAGCCTGCAAAGCATCTCCGCCATGCTCAAGATGTCATCCGCTTATGTCGGGAGGCTGTTTAAAGCCAATACATCAATTACCGTTACGGAGTATATCCATAACGTCCGGCTTGATAAGGCGCTGGAGCTGCTGGAGGAGAAGGACTACAGCATTAATGAAGTGATGGAGAAGGTTGGCTACCGGACACAAAGTCATTTTTTCAAGCTGTTCAAAAACAAGCACGGAACCACACCGCGCGAATACCGGTTGAAGAAGAGCCTATTGGCTCAAGAGTAAAGCTGCGAGTCCAGAGTAAAGCCGGCGACTCCAGAATATTAGAGGAATAACGAGAGGGCCTTTCGGAATATACCGGATGGCCTTTCTTTGTTACGTGTATTGCGTTTATGTGGTGTCCGAACGCCGTTATGCTGTCGAACCTGGCGCCGGGAGCGGCATGCGAAAAAAAACTTGAAATACCAGGCTTCAGACCCAATAATGTAGCGTTTCAGCAGTAAAGTACAAAATGAGGAGTCGCCATCTGAACAGAAGTACAATCTTTACAGTTTCGCTTTTTTCAGCACCCCCCTATAGTTGCCTTGAAGAGCGGTGTATCCCGGACGACAATAGTTTTCCTCGCCGCCTTCTTAAAGAGAAACCGAAAAACTGCAATAGGACTTGGGGTGACATTATGGACAAATCATCAGGCGGAACGCCGCAAGCGGTCCCGTCGCTTTCCCGGCCCCGCGGCAAGCTGGCTCGCGAATGGGAGCAGTTCAAAAGAAACAAAGAACTGTTTTTTCTATCCCTGCCGGGAATTTTGATTAAGCTTGTGATCAACTATTTGCCGCTTATCGGCCTGATCGTTGCTTTTAAAAACTATCGTTTTGATCTCGGGATTTTTGGCAGCGAATGGAACGGCCTGACCAATTTCAAATTTTTCTTCTCCTCGGAGGCAGCCTTTACCATTACTCGAAATACCGTGCTTTATAATCTCGGCTTCATCATTCTTACCACCACGGCTGCGTTGATTCTCGCTGTGCTGATGAACGAGGTGTCCGGCCGGTTTGTGAAGGTTTACCAGACAGCGTTGTTCTTTCCTTATTTCTTATCCTGGGTCGTTGTCGGTTACGTTACTCTGGCTTTTCTGGAGCATGAAAAAGGGTTCCTGTACCACCTCTTCTTAGCATTCGGATGGGATCCGGTTAATTGGTACATGGAAGCTGACAAGTGGCCGTTTATTCTGAATGGAGTTCAATTATGGAAGGCAGTGGGCTTCTCCGCTCTGATCTATTATGCGGGCATTGTCGGTATTAATCCCAGCTACTATGAGGCAGCGAAAATCGATGGAGCTTCCAAGCTTCAGATGGTTTTGCGCATCACTTTGCCGCTTCTAACGCCGCTTATCATCATTTTATTTATCATTGCGGTTGGCGGGATGTTCCGGGCGGATTTCGGATTGTTCTATTTCATACCGAACAATTCCAGTTTCCTGTATACGACAACGGACGTAATTGATACTTATGTTTACCGTTCGCTGCGTGATTTGGGCAATGTCGGAATGAGCGCTGCCGTCGGTCTGTACCAGTCCATCGTCGGATTTATTCTCGTGCTGACAACCAACTATATTATTAAAAAAATCAACAGTGAAAATGCATTGTGGTAGAGGGGGGCTCATGAATGTCAAATGACAACCCGAAATGGGCACAAGGGGTCATTCATTCCTTTTTTATAATGGTTACCTTGTGTATGGTCGTGCCGCTCCTGCTCGTTATTTCTATTTCCTTCTCGGACGAGGAAACGCTGATACGCGGAGGCTACAAGCTGTTTCCCGAGCAGTTCAGCTTAACGGCCTATGAAACGGTTTTTCAATATCCGGGTCAGCTTCTGAGAGCTTACGGAGTGACGATTTTCGTCACCGTGGCAGGGACGATTACCGGTTTGCTGCTCACCGCGATGATCGGTTATACGATTTCCCGCCGGGATTATCGCTACCGTAAAATTACAACCTTCTACATTTTCTTTACGATGCTGTTTAGCGGCGGCCTGGTTCCGTTCTATATTATGATGACCAAATATTTGCAGCTGAAGGATACGATATGGGTGCTGATCATACCGTATTTGCTCAACCCGTTCTATGTCATGATTATGAAGGGTTTTATGGACAAGATGCCGCTTGAAGTTATTGAATCGGCTAAAATTGACGGGGCGAACGAGTGGAAAATCTTCTTCCGTATCATTCTCCCTCTGGCTACTCCGGCGCTGGCTACCGTAGGACTTTTTATCGGCTTTACCTATTGGAACGACTGGTGGCTTGGGCTATTGTTTATTGATAACGAAAAGCTGGTGCCGCTGCAGCTGCTGCTGTATCGAACCATGAATTCCATTGAGTTTTTTGCGATGAATGCCCAGTATATTAGCGGCAATATTGATCTTTCCCAGTTCCCGAGCTTGTCCACCCGGATGGCGTTGGCGATTCTGGGAGCCGGTCCGATGCTGTTTGTGTTCCCGTTCTGTCAAAAATATTTCGTCAAAGGGATGACCGTCGGATCGCTGAAAGAGTAGCTTTATGAGATCTGGTTCCTGAACCGTGCGGAATTTGTGCAAAATGGAGTGGAATCCGAGTTAAGGAGGTGATGGCCGGTAGCGGATTTCGCTGGCAAGCTTTATTGTTCCGAACGGTGAAAAGGATATACCTTAAAGCATCTCGCATAGTCCCTTCCTTGTGGAAGCGCGGATTATGTAAACCACTCACCTATTAAAAAGGAGGCCATAAACAATGTCTAAGAGAAATAAATGGACATCAGGGTTAACCTTGCTTCTTTCCTCGGCTCTCGTGTTGAGCGCATGCGGTGGAGGCAAGCAGGAGGGAGGAACTTCCGGAGCGGGTTCCGAATCGTCGGACGATGAATTGAAACCGGTTGAATTGAGCTGGTATTATCCCCAATGGAGCACCCAGCCTGATTTGCAGTCCGTAGAGGATGCCGTGAATAAAATCACCAAGGAAAAAATCAATGCGACCATCAAAATGAACCCTATCGATGGCGGGAGCTATTCGCAAAAGCTGAACACCATGGTAGCTTCGAATGAAAAATTCGATATCGCCTGGACATCGTTCTGGAGCTTTGACTACGCGCAGAACGCCCGCAAGGGAGCTTTTGCTGAGCTGGATGATGCTATGCTGGACAAGTATGCGCCGAATTTAAGAGAGATTCTGCCTGATGTAGTATGGCAAGCCTTGAAGGTGGATGGCAAAACTTACGGCATACTTAACTATCAGACGATAACGAACCGGGAAGGATTTTTGATTCAAAAGAAATATGTCGACAAGTACGGCATTGATCCGGAAGCTATTAAAGAAGTGAAGGACATGGAGCCGTTTTACGAGAAAATCAAAGCAGACGAGCCGGATACGATTCCATTCTCGATGACTCGCGGCGGCAAATTTACCGGAATGAAGATCTCCTTTAATAACATGGAGCTTATTTCCAATCACGCCCTCATTGGCATATATCGTGACGATGCCGAGCTTCGGGTGGTGGATGTTGCGACTACTCCGGAGTATAAAGAATACCTTGACCTGATGCACAGCTGGTATAAAAAAGGCCTGATCAATCAGGATGCCCCGATGCTGAAGAGCGATAAAGAAAACTTGAAGGTTGGCAAAGTTGCTTCCTTCTTCCATAACGTATTGAAGCCGGGAAGAGAGCAGGAGGAGAAAACCTCCTTCGGCGGCAACGATGTAGTGGCCATTCCTATAACGGATCCGTTCGTTGGCACGGATACGATTATCCAGTCCATGCAGGCAATCAGCAAAACTTCAGAGAACCCGGAAAGAGCTCTCATGTTCCTCGATCTGTTGAATTCGGATCCGGAGCTGCTGAACCTTGTTGCATTTGGAATCGAGGATAAACATTATACGAAAATAGGCGACAATACGGTTAGAACAATCCCGGACGGCGGCTATGATCCTAACCAAACTTGGGTTTTTGGCAACGGGTTTATTTCATACCTGAGAGAGGGGCAGGAGCAGGAGATTCGCGACCAAACCCTGGAGGAAAATGAATCCGCCGACTCGTCCCCGATTCTCGGATTCGCCTTCGACCCTGAGCTGGTATTAACGGAGATCGCTAATATTCAAGCTGTGGGCGATCAATACGGGCCGCCTCTAAACACGGGAGCAGTCGATCCGGATGAAAAGCTGGAGGAATTCATTACGAAGCGCAAAACCGCCGGCATTGACAAAATCGTAGAGGAAGCCCAACGGCAACTCGACGAATGGATAAAGCTTAAACAGTAGGGAGCCAGCCGCTGTGGTGCAGGTTGTGCAAACCTGGTGCAGCGAGGAGCGTAGCTGTGGTGCAGGTTGTGCAATCCCGGTGCAGCGAGGAGTGTGGCTGTGGTGCAGGTTGAGCAATCCCGGTGCAGCGAGGAGCGTAGCTGTGGTGCAGGTTGAGCAATCCCGGTGCAGCGATGAGAGTAGCTGTGGTGCGGGTTGTGCAATCCCGGAGCAGCGAGGAGCGAAGCTGTGCTGCAGGTTGTGCAAACCTGGTGCAGCGAGGAGTGTAGCTGTGGTGCAGGTTGTGCAATCCCGGTGCAGCGAGGAGTGTGGCTGTGGTGCATATCCTCGGCGCAGCTTCAAGGTTTATTTGTTTAACCGCAGATGGTCTTCTGGGCATCTGCGGTTTTTTCTGTTTCTGTTCATTCATACCAGAACGCCAACCCCAAAATCCCGCCCCCAAACCTCTCGCAGGGTGTGCGGAGGCGAAATGTATGCGGAAACAGTCATGCCATTGAATTCTCAGGCACAACTCCCGAGATTTGTACGAAAACAGTCATGTCTTCTCCAGTTCTGGCACAACTCCGGCATGAAAATAGCCAAGGCTGGCAAGGTTCGCGGGCTGCGAGGGCTTGTTGCCTGCATTTTGTACGAAATGTCGTACAATTACATGGGGTTGAAGGGCGATTACCGGAGATTTGTATGAAACGTCATACAAATACAGGGGACTGAAGGGCAATTACCCAAGATTTGTATGACAAATCGTACAAATACAGGGGATTGAAGTGTGATTACCCAGGATTTGTATGACAAATCGTACAAATGCAAGGGCTTTAAGCTATTAAGCAGCTCCAGCCAGTGTTTCAGACGAAATTTCGTAGCAAGTTATGTGATTAAGGCTGATTACCCCCGATTACCCAAGATTCATCATGCGGGGCGGGGCGTGGCAGCGAGTGCCGAGGCGAAATGAGTGCAGAAACCCGCATAGAAACACCGCCGCAGCGAGTGCCGAGGCGAAATGAATGCGGAAACCCGCATAGAAACGCCGCCGCAGCGAGTGCCGAGGCGAAATGTATGCGGAAACCCGCATAGAAATGCCCACGCATGAAAGCCAGCGGCATAAAATCTTCCTGCAAATTCCGGCTTGAACCCTCCGTTACGTCCTATGCTACACTCGATTTATCAGCAGATGGAGGGATGAAATATGAAGCAGGAACCTACCTTTACTATTGGTGAATTTGGGCGGAAAGCACGGATTACGGTAAGAACTCTCCGTTTTTACGAAGAAATTGGTTTGTTGAAGGCAAGCAAGCAAAACGAATCCGGGCATCGATTGTACGGAATGTCGGAGTTAGCGAAGCTGCAGCAGATTCAAGCTTTAAAATTTTTAGGTTACCCCTTGCAGGAAATCAAAAGCTTGCTGGATGATGAAGAAGACTCTTTAACTCAATTAGAAAAATCACTGCCATGGCAGCAAAAGCTGCTGGAAGAGAAAAAGGAGCAGATCAACCGGGCGATTGAGGCAATCGAGCGTGTCCAGCGTTTAATGAAAGAAGGTCAACCAGTCACTTGGACCGTGCTAAGCTCGCTGCTTTTTCAAATGGAGCATGAAGAGGATCAGAAAGAATGGATACAGGAATATTTTTCTGAAGAGATAGCAGAGCAATTCTTTGCCTTATCCAAGGAGCAGCGGGAGCAGATGGATTTGGAGATGCTGGAGATACTGTCTAATGTAAAAGAGCTGATGAAGCGGGGAGTATCACCGGACACTCCGGAAGCTTTTAAAGTATTGGAAAGGTTGACGGAGCTGAGCGTTAGAAATGTAGAAAATAAAGAAGAGTTTGCGGACCAGTTAGAGAAAATGATGGAATCCGAGGACGTGGATCTCTCCGGTTTTCAGTTTCCTACTTTATTCACTTCGGAGGAGGAAAAGTATCTGCTGGATATTGGAGAAGCGATGGAGGCTCATTACCAAGAATATGAGGGTGAGGAAGACTGAGCGGGAGCTTCTTGGGTTGGTGGCAGCTCTGTGCCTAACCATATTGTGTAAAAGGTAGCTCAAGATGTGTTTGCCACCGTCCCGCGCCCTGCGGTATCTCCCAGCATGGTGCACAAGCGTAGGAACATTGCAATAAAAAACCCGAATACAATTCGTCTGAAATGAGTAGTACATGGCGGACTGTATTCGGGTTTAAACGTACATAAATTCCAATATTAAGCCCAAAACGAGGGTAGAGGTGAAAATGTAAACAATTTACGAAATTTCGTCAACGATGCACTAAACCCCAACGATGCACTAAACCCCAACGATGCACTAAACCCCAACGATGCACTAAACCCCAACGATGCACTAAACCCCAACATGTACTAAACTCCAACGATGTACTAACTTCAATCATGTACTGCCTGGGTGAGTACTACTAGTACTAACTCACTGCATACCATTGGGCTTGTGCTTTGAACATAGCGGCATATGTGCCTTTTCGGGCGATCAATTCATCGTGACTGCCGCTTTCCACGATTCGTCCCTGATCCATGACGATGATCCGGTCAGCCATCTTGGCGGAGCCTAGGCGATGGGTAACAAGTATCGCTGTCTGGCCTTTGGCGATTTCCGCAAACTGCTGATAGATGCGGTATTCCTCGAGCGGGTCAATCGCTGCCGTCGGCTCATCGAGAACGATCAGGCTGTGATTGCGGTATAATCCGCGTGCTATTGCTACACGCTGCCATTGGCCGCCGGACAGGTCGATCCCGTCAAATTCGCGAGAAAGCATTGTATCAAGCCCTTGAGGAAATGGCCCTTTCTCCAAGGTCAGCTCCGCTTGAGCCGCCGCTTGACGAAGCCTCGCCTCGCCGTCTTCGCCGCCCGCTGCTGCAACTTCGTTAGCGCCGTGGCCGTTGCTCGCCGTTGCACCGCTCGCTTTGCCGGCGCCGTCTTCGCCGCCCGCTGCTGCAACTTCGTTAGCGCCGCGGCTGTTGCTCACCGTTGCACCGCTCGCCTCGCCTGCGCCGTCTTCGCCGCCCGCTGCCGCAACTTCGCTGGCCCCGCTGCTGTTGCTCGCCGTTGAGCCGCTCGGCTTGCCGGCGCCGTCTTCGCCGCTGCCGCTGATGCGGATATTATCCGCCAGCGTCATCTGATAACGCTGGTAGTCTTGAAAGACGGCGGACATGCCGCGGTAGATGGAGGATGGCGAAATCTCCTTTGTACTCACGCCATCGAGAGCGACGTCTCCTTCGGTTGGCAGATACAAGCCGGTCAACACCTGTACCAGTGTCGATTTGCCGGCCCCGTTCTCTCCGACAATCGCAATCGTTTCCCCCTTGCGGATAGTCAGAGAGATGTCGGACAATGCATTCCGCTCCGCACCGGGATAGCGGAAGGAGACTTGGTCAGCAACGATTCCGCGCCCTGGATCAATCTCGCGGTCTTCTCCGCCACGCTCCGGAAGATCAAAGAAGCGGATAAAATTGCGAATGCTGCCGATATTGCGGGACAAGCTGCCGAAATGCTGAGAGACAATTTCCTGCATAACCGTGAACATAACGCCAATCGAGGCCAGCACCGCAGCGAACGCTCCAATCGTAATCACTCCACCCATCAGGGAGGTAAAGAGCAGGTACAGAACACCCATGTAGCCTGCTAAAGTGATCAGTTTCATCGCCAGCTCCATCATACCGGTGCGGAATTCGGCCTCCCATTTTTTCTTGCCAAACAAGGACAGGGCGCTCAGATATAAATCCTTGAAAAAATGAACCGCGCCGAGAAGCCGTGTCTCCTTGAAGTAAATCCGGTCCCCAATGCAGGATTCATAATACTCAAATTCACGGCGCAGGGGCGCGGAATGATCCTCCAATCTGGTAAACACCCGGCTCCGTAAATATTGATTAAACACTACCGGAACGAAGATAAGGACCAGGGAAAACGCAAGAACAGGCTCCAGCGTATACAAGTAAATTCCCAGGAACAAAAAATACGGCGTATAAAAGCACAGCAGACCAACGGACACAGAGATCAGAATAAAGCTGTTGTTCATCCCTTCCTTTGCTTTATTAATCTGATCAAGCAGCTCGGTGCTCTCGTAAGCGACAGGATCGATGCGGGAAGCTTTATTATGAATGCGGGCAGAGAGCGAGCCGGTGGCCTTATCTATAAATACCTTTGCCAAAAAATTAAACGTTCCGTTCAGTACTTCGGTGCCGATAAAAACAGCCCCCAGCAGCGCACCCATCCACAAGGCGGAAGTAATCGCCCCGGCCCCGATGCTTACGGCCAGATTCATTTCATCAAAAAACAATTGAAAAGCCCACGTCTGGGCGGCCATGCTTACCCCGAACAGGATGCCTAAGCCAATCATGACTAGTAAAAGCGCCGGAGAGGCTGAATACATCATAGGAAACAAAACGGTGAGCAGCCGAAAAGGCCCTGCTTGCTGCTTCATTGGTACCAACTCCTTTGCTTTTCATACATTTGTGCGTATACTCCGCCGAGTTCCATTAATTCCTTATGGGTGCCTTGCTCCAGCAAGCGTCCTTCACCGATAACGAGGATTTCATCCGCGAGCTTGGTGGAGCCGAGACGGTGGCTGATCATGAGCGAGGTCGTGCCTTGGCTTACGGCTTCAAATTCCTCATATAAGCGGCTTTCGCTAATAGGATCAAGGGCCGCTGTCGGCTCATCAAGAATGCGCACTGGAGCTGGGTTAAACACCGCACGGGCCATGGCGACCCGCTGCCATTCACCGCCGGATAAATCGGAGCTGTTCGATTTGATTTTGCCCAGCGCCGTATCTATTCCGCTAGCCAAACGCTCCGCGACGGCGGATAATCCGGTTTGCTCCACAGCAGCCTGTAAGCGAGTGGCGAATGCGGGCTCCATTTTATCAGCAGTTAAATCGCCCAAAGCAATGTTTTCCTTGAGTGTGATAGAATATTTGGCGAAATCCTGGTAGACCATGGAATAAAACGCTTTTAGCTCGCTGTAGCCGTATTCGGATAATTCCCGTCCGTTTAACAGGATTTCTCCTTCATAGCTGGAATAAAGACCGGTCATCAGCTTTGTTATCGTTGTTTTTCCGGCGCCGTTAATCCCTACTACAGCATAATGCTTACCCGCTTCCAAGCGAAAAGATAAACCTTGCAAAGTGGGCTGATCAGCCCCTGGATATGTAAAGTGAACATTGCGAAATTCCAGTGACTCAAAGACCGGCCGGTCGGCAGCCGGCTCATGATCTGCCCCTCGCGTTTCGTCCATCTTGGAGAACTGTGTCAAATCAACCATATACTCCGCATCACGAGCCATTTCATCGGCTAACCTTGTCAAGCCCCAAGACATAATCGAGACCAGATTAAAAATCGAGCTTGATAGTGAAATAAACATCCCGATACTCAAGCTTCCGGATACAGCGGGCGGGATGAGAAGGAAGACAATGATGGTGGAGAGTAAGGCGGTAATGATGCTTCCGCTCTTCATTTTCATGTACCATTTCATCTCTGTGCGAAGCTGAATTTTTCGCGCCGTTTCATACTGCTCATGCCACACCTGGTTAATGGCGCCGCTGTATTGAAAGATCGCGCGCTCGTTGACGGCGTCTCGTCCCATAAGCACTTTGGACAGATATTCGTGCCGGCGCTGGTACTTGGACGCTTCACGCGAAGCTTGGTAGTTGGCTTTTCCGCTCTTCATTGCGAGGTAGAACAGCGGCACCGAGATGGTCGTAATGACGAGTGCGGCCCACCACACCTGAGCAACCAGAATGGCGAGGATCCCGACTATGCGAAGAATCAAAGAAGCCGCATTGAGCACTCTGCTGAAAGCCAGCATGAGCTGATTTTCCGGATTTTTAGATACCCGGGAAATCATATCCCAGGACCCGGAATTTTCAATGTGCTGGTAAGCCAGCTTGGAGCGCTTGCTCAAAATAGCGGTACGGAATTGTTCACGCAGCGCCGTTTCCAGCCTTACCTTGACGAATTGGATGAGCTGCCCGGATACCCAAGAAAGAGCAATGAGCCCAGCAATCGCCCCGATAGGCCAATAGATTTCCCGGATAACAGCTTGGCCTTGAAATACAGCGACAGCCGTATCAATAAAGTAAGCGGTTGCGATGATTTGCAAGCTGGGCACGAGCCCGGCAAGCACCTTTTCCAGAACCATTAAAAAAGTCAGCCAGGGGGCGCATTGAAACGAGAGCTTAACGGAATCGAGAAGCTTGTAGGTTTTGGCTTCCAATTTCACGGGCAATTCTCCTTTTATCTATTAGATGTTATTCAAGCTAATACTGATCAGATAGAGATTCAAGCACATATTGATAACCGTGTTTTACTTTGCAAGGTTTACTTGCAGATGGTGAAGCGATAAGTTATTAATGCTTTTACATCAGTATTTTGCATAAATCCCAGCCGCTTATTTAATCAAACAAGATATGGATTAAAACCATAATACGGTAAGGGTCATGTGTTGGTTTCACCGCAAATTGGTACTATAGAACTAGTTTATCTAAAAAAAGGAAAATGAGAAAGTCGATTTTATGTCCATTAATTTTTTACAATGGCTGCTTTAGGGCTGCCTGTCGTGCTGATGCTCGTGGAGCTGAAAGGAATAGGAATGCACTCGGTTCATCTGCGTTATGAGGACCTGTATCGCTCATCCGGGGGAAGCATCGTCTTCGGGCTTTGTTTGGCAGGGTTTTCTCTCTGGTTTGTAAAAAATGTGTATGCGGGATATTGGGGAAGCAAAAGCATCTTTACTTATTTGACCCTCCCGGTCAGACGCGAAGCGTATTTTTTCGCCAAGCTATCGGCGTTTATGCTCAGTGTGCTGCTGCTCATCACCGCCCAGCTTGCGGGGGCCTGGTTGGGGTATTACCTGGTCGCCGGACACATAGAAAGAGTAAGCGGGGAAGAGTTTGTCGTGGCCAACGGACTTTTTCTGGCATTTATCCGTTCTGAGTTTTTTCGCTTATTGCTGCCTGTGAGCGATGGCGGGCTGCTGTTTTCTGCAAGCCTGTGGCTGGGGCTGGTTACGGGAATCTATTATTCGCTGCTTTGTGAACGAAGCCGCAACAGCGTTAAACAGTGAGAAGAAGGCAGCGGCGACAAAGCTGGCTGCTAGGACAGCAAAGGGACAAAGCGGGGCGGGGCGTTTGCTAGGTGCAAGGCGATACAGGTTGTTGGCCATTGCAGTCCGCCACAGGCCTTGTGGGCTGTTCGCTTTCACGCGTCGCGAATTTGCAGCTGTCCTTGCTAGCTGTCCTTGCCAGCTGTCCGCAGCTCAGCCTCGTTCCGCTGCCGATTCTAGCGCTCGCCATCCTCTTCAAGCCGTCATTCGCAGCCCTATTTCACTGCTATTTCGTGACCCGGCTGGGGAATATTGAGGCTAAGTTTGGACCAATAGCGGAGAATATGAGGCTGAATTGGACCGATAATGTTAACTATTTAGAGCTGTCAGCTAATGCGTTCACGGCGAAACCGGAGCAATACAGAAGTAAGGGAAAAGAATAAAAAGCTAATCCCTACCGCTAGCCATACTTTTTCACGGGTAAGGATACAGATGCTTGCTATAGCAGTAATTCCTGCACCATTAAAAATAATAAGCCTCAGCGCAATGCTGCGTACAAACCGCCCAAGCCCGTAAAGCAGCAGGCTTATCGCCAGATTTAAAAGATACATTGGAGGGGCGAGAGCCGCCAGAAAAACCGTTAGCAACAAAGACAGGACGGTAGCGTTAAAGACTATTTCTTTTTTCAACGAATTGGAGCTTAACTGGTCGGTCGTCGCTCTTTCCATAAAAACTTCCTTTAAATCTAACAACCGGATTGGTTTCCGGCTGTATGTGATTTTGTCGGCGAAAAATCTGTAACGCTAAAGCAATAAACTCTATCGTTATCGTTTAACATACTGCTGCCCCGAGCGAACTCACCGGAGCAAAGATTTTACTCGAGAACAAAGCCTATCTCCTTTAAAAATACAGCCAGATCCCGGCGCATATCATTCCCCCGGGCCATCCTTCTAGCAGTATGCTCTGACCAGCCGTATGGCGCAGTATCCTGTTCAGGATCCGGAGTCAGGCCTGGAATGTGAATTTTTCTGCCCTTATAAATATCCGTCTTCTGCATGACAGCATCATAAGCAGCGATACCTTCAGCTCGAGTTGTAGTGCTATATTTTTCCTCGTGTACAACGACGGATTGAGGCAACCTTGGCTTTACCTCGTTTTTGCTGGACGGGTAGCCTACAGCCAAGCCTATTGTGGCGAACACGCCGTCGGGAAGCTCAAGGAACTTGGCCACATCTCTGGCATGATTGCGGATCGCACCGACCATACAGCAGCCAAGTCCCATGCTTTCTGCGGCAAGGGCTGCGTTTTGACAAGCTAACGCGCTGTCGATAACGGAGATAAGCAGCAGCTCCAAGTAATTCGAACCGAAGGGATAGCCTTTTTGTTCCGTTACCCATTTATGCCGGGAGCTATCAGCACAAAAAGCGATAAACAAGGGAGCCTGTCCGATAAATCGCTGATTGTCACACAGCTCCTGCATTTTTTGCTTGCGCTCCGGGTCGCGGATGATTACTGCGCTCCACGATTGAAAGTTGGACGAGGTGGAGGCGCTTTGCGCAGCAGCCATCATCATTTCAACGGTGCCTTCGGGAAGCTGGCGCTCCGAGTCGAAGGAGCGGACGGACACATGGCGCGTGATTTGATCAATGACCGGTGTCCGCAAAGCTTCAAAAACTCGAAGACCGTCTACGGAGAAACGGTCTTTAACGGTTGTTTCCGTTTGGTCATTTGTCTGTGCCTGGTCACTCACCTGTGCTACGTCATTCGCCTGGGCTTGGGCATTTGCCTCTGATTTGGAAGGGGCCGGCCGATTGTCCAGCTGTTGGTCAAGTTCGCGCGGCATTTAGTTTTCCTCCTCTGACGGTCCGGTATGGAGCAGATCTTTTTTCATATATACGGTCGTATGCCCGCGGCCCAAGTCCTTGGTGCCCATAATCTTATAGCCGCGGCGCTCATACATTTGCACAAGCCAGGGGTGGGACTCTGCCGTCCCTAGAGAGACAGACGGACATTTCAAAGTGTCCCTTACGAAAACTTCCTCGCACCAGCTCATCGTCTCACGTCCAATGCCCTTCCGTCCGATATCCGGATCTGTGGCGAACCACCAAAGATGAGGCACACCGAAAGGACCTGGCTGCGGTCCCCATGGCATGCGTGCGGTAATTGTGGCAATAACCCGGCCGTTCTCTTCGCGGATCAGACAGATGTGATCGCGAATGTTTTTTTCCACCAGAGCCAGGTCAGCGTTAGCGGCAGCAAAATTAATGCCGAGTTCGCGAATCGGCTGATAAGCCCGCAGCGTCAGATCCAGTACGGCTGGCGCGTCTGCTGCTGTAGCTTGGCGGTATTCGCCCAGCTGAATAGCAGTGCGGTTCAGGGATGGGGTATTTCCTGGATTAGTAGTTCCGGAGCTTTCGTTATTCATCGATGTCTTCCTCCTGTTCCCAAGCCAATCCGACAAAAGCTACCCGATCTCCTGTATCGACAGGCGGGTTCTGACGGCTGGCAATGATGTACATATCTTCATCAGCAATAATTTCCTGGACGGTGCCGAACATATCGACGATGCGGCATACCCGTTCGCCGGCGCGCACCACGGTGCCCGGGGCCGCTCCATCGATGCACAGACCGCCGTGGTCTGTATAGAGAAAGCGGCGCCGGGTGATCGTTCTCGGCGCTGTATACGGTGCGGGGTCAGGGGCTTCCGGCCACATCTCTAGATCGTGCAGAACGGCAAGGAAGCCGCGCTCGCTGAAGGAGACAATTTCCGGCTGCAGAACGCCTCCCCAACCGAGCTCAGCCATAAATGCCGGAATGCCGTGAATCTGACACTGCACATCTAGAAAGCCGGACACATTGCCGGGCAGTTCATTCAAGGAGCCGCCCAGATCAACGCGGCAGTGAGCGGTAGCGCCGAATGCCCGGGCCATTCGTTCCGCCTGATCGCTGATTTCGCTACTGGCGGCGGGAATCCTTTTGAACACCGTATAAGGCAGAGCCTGAAAGTGAGTGCCTAACGTATGGCAATCAATCAGGTGGGTAGCCATTTCCTTAATGCGCTCGAATAGAAGATGCGCCAACCGCTGGGACAAGGTCCCGTTGGGATCGCCGGGAAACTGCATATCGAGATCCAGGCTGTCCTGCGGCGTATTTTTTTGCCGTGCTTGGAAAGCCAGCGGATTGGATATCGGAGTAGCGATAATCGCACCGGACAGCTTCTCCGGCTCGAGCGCCGGCAATAGATTGCGGATAGCCATCGGTCCGTTCAGCTCATCCCCGTGCACGGCGCCATTCAGCCACAGGCGGGGGCCGGGCTTGGCTCCGTTAACGATTAGCACCGGCATCAGCACAGGGCCGCGGTGGGATAGCTCGGCCACTTTTACCATACCCGTCACAAATTGACCCGGTTCTGCCTTTAACTCGCCCCATACGAGGGTCCGATTGTCGTAAGTCATTACGTTTATTCCTCCTCGTCCCGTTCAAGCCAGCCGGAGGCGTGGGCTGCTTCCAGCACCCGATCGACAGTTTCCGGTGCGCTGCCCAGATAAGTAGCCGGATTCATCAAATCCTCGAGCTCCTGTTCAGTTACCTTTTCCCGAACACGCTCATCATTCAGCAGCACCTCACGGAAAGGTATGTTTTGCTCAGTGGCCTGCATCGACAATTCATAAACGACTTCATGCGCGGTTTGTTTGCCGAGCTTTTTCGCCAGTGAGAACATCACTCTTTCCGATAAAAGCAGGCCTCCCAGCAGATTAAGATTGCGCATCATTTTGTCGGGCTTGACGATCAAGCCTTTTAAGATCGCCTGGGCGGAAGCGAGCTGTGAGGAGAGATAGATACAGCTTTCCGGCAGCGCAATCCATTCTCCGCGCCAGGACATGGCATCACGCTCATGCTCCACGATCATCGCCTCCTGGGCAAGAGAGGCGTTATAGCGGATCGGCTTGTTCAAGCTGGCGAGCCCTTCCAAAGCAGCGGGATTACGCTTGTGCGGCATGGTGGTCGAACCGATCTTGCCCGCGGTGAATGGCTCCTCCACCTCGTCGATCTCGGTACGCATCAAATTGTAAAATTCATTTGCCATTTTGGCTAATGTAGAGCTGATCATCCCAAGCAGGCCTGCGTATTCAGCAGATCGATCTCGTGAGGAATGCCAGCAAATATTAGGGCTGTTAAGGCCCAGGCGCTGCATGGTCCGGCGCTCCACCTCGGGACCAAGCGGCCCGAATGAGGCATGGGTTCCTACCCCGCCCCCCAACACACCGGTAAACACACGGGCTTCCGCTTCGCGCAGGCGGTCAAGATGACGGATGACTTCATCCAAAATAACGGCAATCTTGAAGCCAAAGGTTGTCGGCAGCCCCTGCATGCCGTGGGAACGACCGGCCATCGGGGTGTCCCGATGCTCCCGGGCGAGGCGTGCCAGCTCCCGGGCGACACCGCGCAGACCGCGAACAATGAGGCTGTGAGCTTCTTTAAGCTGCAGCATCATACCCGTGTCTACAATATCCTGGGTGGTGGCTCCGAAGTGAACCCATTCGCCGTGCTCCGGGCCGCTAAGCTTTTGCAAGGCTTTCAGGGTAGGCATTAACGAATGCTTGACTACGAGTACCTCGTCGGCGATAGCCTGCACGTCTAACAGCTCAACCTTGGCATGGCTGGCGATAGCTTCCGCCGCTTCTTTCGGAATTAAACCGACTTCCGCTTCGGCTAGTGCAAGGGCCGCTTCCACATCCAGATGTTTTTGCAGGCGGTTTTCATCCGACCAGATTTCTCTCATTTCAGCGGTTCCGAACAAATTTTTTAGCATAATCATATCGATTACGTGTGAAGGCATGGCAATGCTTCCCCCTTAAGTGCAAGTAATTATAAAAAGTAACGCGGCATACAGCAGACGCGGTTACCCAGGCAATAGGTAAATGCGTGCAGCCTCGAGCCGGATTCCAGCTTATTACTTCATTTGTACAGAAGCGAGAGCAAGCACAGCTGCTTCTGCGAACAGTGCGGCGCTGACAGCCAGTGCGTCCTCGTGCAGGGTGAATTTCGGATGGTGCCACTCTTCCGTACCCGATGTTCCCATCCAGATAAAGCATCCGGGGACTTTTTCTTGGTACAGCGAAAAGTCTTCTCCGCCCATCGTCGGCGCGGCTTCGACTACATTCAGCCCTTGGGCTAAAGCGGCCGATCTCATGATTTCCGTCATCTCGGAATGATTATTCACGGCAGGAATGCACGGAATCCATTTGAGCTCCGCTGCTGCGCCATAGCCCTGGGCAACGCCTTCCGCGATTCTTTGCATGAGTGCAGGAATTCGTTCTCTCGTCTCTGGCTGGAAGGTGCGCACGGTTCCTTCAAGTATGGCGCTGTCCGGTATAACATTCCAGGTGGATCCGGCTTCCAGTCTGCAGACGCTCACTACAGCGGAGTCGAGCGGACTGACATTGCGGCTGACCAGGGACTGCAGCGCGGTAACAATGGCAGAGCTTACGACAACAGGGTCAATGGCGCTGTCAGGAATGGCGGCATGCCCGCCTTTGCCGCTTACGCTGATTTCGAAGCGGTCAACACTTGCCATTAAAGGACCGCTGCGCAGCCCGATGGTGCCTACGGGAAGCTCGGGTTTATTATGCATGCCCAGCACGGCATCGACACCGTTTAGGGCTCCGGCGGCAATCAGCTCTGCTGCGCCAACCGCTCTTTCTTCAGCCGGCTGGAACAGCAGGCGGATTTTGCCCTTGAGCTGCGGCGCCTGTTTTTGCAGCAGCGCAGCGGCGCCGATGATCGAAGCCGTATGAAAATCATGACCGCACGCATGCATCTTGCCGGGGATAGTGGAGGAAAAGGGGAGCCCGGTTTCCTCTTTGACCGGGAGGGCGTCGATATCGGCGCGCAGAGCAATGGTCGGTCCAGGCATAGCCCCCTCGATCTCGGCGACTACACCGGTTTTAAGCCCGAGCTCCAGAATGCGTATACCGTCGATTTCTTCCAGCCACCCGCGAATGCGGCGGGTAGTTTCGAATTCCTCCTGGGATAGCTCAGGATGCTGATGCAGCTCGCGGCGAATCTCCACAAGCTTTGGCTGTAATCGGCCGGCTTCTTCTCGAAAAGTGGACGCAGTGATCGTCATGGTACCATTCTCCTTTATCTGTTGAAATCGGGATGACCGGTGGGTGGTGATAATCAACGGCCAAATGTCAAGCAGCGTCTGCTCGTTACAACCTCTTTAATGAACTAACTGAGCTGTAAAGGACAAAGCCTGAAAATGAGATTGTTTATATGGAAAACTCAAAAACTGAAATGGAATTACCAAAAATAAAAAACAGGAGCTACGCGGGATCCTCCGGCCAAAAGTCCTTGGTCGTCGGCATCGCCGGCTCGAGCACAAGCACGTTATCGTCCCCGGGGACAAGCGTGCGGCAGGACAAGCTGTTGCGTCCGTTCAGCTTCACTAGGCAGCTTCCGCAAAATCCGCGCTTGCAGGCATGATCATAAAAGGCAAACGAGCCGTCTATTTCATCCGCTACCGTTCTCATCAGATCGAGGACGGTCATTCCTTCGCGGTATTTCACTTCATAAGTTTGCATGTGATAGTCAGTCTTATCTGGCTCTTTGCGGGCCAGCTGGCAAGTAATGATGCGCGGTGCCTTTTCCTGGCTCATGACGGGGAACCGCCCTCCTTCCCGTGGCGCAGCCCTCGGATGCGGATCGCGCTGTCAAGCTGCGCAAGCTCCGCGAGCTCCACGATCTCCGCAAGCTCAGACCCCCCCGCAACTTCCGCAAGCTCCGAAACCTTGGCAATTTCCGCAAGTTCGGCAACCTCCGCTAGAGCACGCTTCTTCCCGACTGGGGAAGCGCCGTCTGGCGCCGCTGCAGGCGCTGCGTCAATAACCGGCTCCGGACAGGCACCCGGGCAGTCAGGCGCTTCTTCCTGCGCCTTATCCTGGGCCTTATAGGCAAGCGCATGGGCGGCTGCTTCGTGCGCCATTAGCCGCCGCGTGCTTCCCCGCCCGGAAGCTTCGAGGCGGACGGTCAGGCTGCACGCCCACGCCTCGCTCCGCTCCGGGAAGTCGAGCCGCACATGCGCGCCTCGCGTCTCGCGACGAGCCAGCGCAGCATTAGCGACACACCAAGCGGTGTCGATCATGTTGCGCAGCTCCAGCGCCTTGGCGAGATCGCGGTTGTATGCGAGCGCCGTATCGCGCGCCGCGAAGCGCTCGCGAGCCTCTGCGCGCAGCTCGCCGAGCCGCTTCACCGCAAGCGAGAGACCCGCGGCGGTGCGCGTCGCGCCTACATGCTGCTGCATCAGCGACTGGACCTCGGCCCAACCCGCTTGCGGCGGGTCGCCTTGTCCAGAGCGTTCCAGCAGCTTGCGCGCCGGCTCGAGCGCGGCTTCCTCGGCGGCGCGAGCTTGCCCGGCTGCCGGCTGCAGCGGGTGCGCCAGGGCGTAGGCGGCGGCGCGGCTGCCGGCGATCGCTCCGAACACTTGGTTTTCGGAGAGGGCATTGCCGGCCAGCCGGTTGGCGCCGTGGATGCCGCCCGCACATTCACCCGCGGCAAACAAGCCGGGCAGGGTTGTCGCGGTATCGGGAGAGATGCGCAAACCGCCCATGAAATAATGGGCGCCTGGCGCTACTTCCCGCTCCTGCGCGTCGGCCGGCAGGCCGGTGTCCTGCAGCAAGCGCTGCTGCATTTGCGGGAAATCATCCGGGTTCATGCCGCGCGTGCTGATCCACAACCCGCCGTTATCCGTTCCGTTGCCGGCGGCGATTTCCTGTGACATGATGTTGGACAGCACATCGCGGGTGGCTTCCCGCAGAGGACCAACTCCATACCGGTCCCAAAAATCCTCGCCGTGCCGGTTCAGCAGTCTGGCCCCCTTAGGGATCAGGATACCGGAATTAAACATCAGGCCCCTTGCTCCCGGGGGGGAAACCAGGACAGAAGGATAGTGCTGGACGAATTCCATGTCGACCAGCTCTGCTCCTGCTCTAAGAGCAATAGCGTAGCCGTCGCCGGTAGCCTCGAACGGGTTGGTGTTTAATTCATAAATTTGACTTCCTCCGCCTGTGGCCATAATGACGGAAGGAGCTTCGTAAATTCGCAATTCGCCTGTTGGCAGATGCAGGGCGCAGGCACCCCGCACCTGGCCCTGAGCGACAATCAGATCCGTGACGAGTGTGAAGGAATGGATAGGGATGGAGGCCTGTTTTACCGCTTTAAGCAGTGCCCGGATGATTTCCCTTCCGACCACATTTTTGACGTGAACGGCCCGAGAATACGTATGGCCGGCCAGCCAACCAAGGTGAGGCTTGGGGCTGCCGGCTTCATCAGGATCAAAATTCACTCCGAGCTTTTGGGCATAGGCTACCGCATGTCCGGCTTGTTCAGCGAGGACCCGGACAAGCCGTGGGTCGCTGATTCCTTCGCCGGATCGCATAATATCCTCGGCAAACACCTGCGGGCTGTCACCGGGAACGGGATCTGGCAGCACGGCGCAGAAGGAGTAGTGTGCGGATAACGTTCCGCCAGAGCGATGCGCTTCTCCCTTGGACAGCACAACAGGCCTGGCGCCTTGCTCGGCAGCTGCGAGGGCGGCTCTCAGGCCGGCTCCTCCGCTGCCAATAATAATAACGTCATACCTTTCCCTCGTAATGTTCACGAGAAAATCAGCCCCTTTTTCTCGTAGTCATAGTGATTTAAGTTATTAGACATTCTTGCAGCTTAAGCAGTCTTCCTGCCCATAATAGCCCGCTGCGCCTTTCTAAGAAGCGGCCAGAAGGTAACCAGCAAGCCTATGGCCAGCAGCGTTCCCGAAATAGGACGTGTAAAAAAGGATAGCATATTGCCCTGAAACATCAAGGCCGACTGGTTAAGCGTGTTTTCCAGGATAGGTCCGAGAATGATGCCGAGAATAAGCGGGGACGGCTCCATTTTTGCTTTGCGCAGCATGTACCCGATAACTCCGAATACCATAAGGACAACGACATCAAACATATTGTTATTAACCGAATAAGCGCCAATAATACAAAACATCATAACCAAAGGCATCAACACATTTACGGACATATGTGTGACCTTCGCCCACATGCCAACTAGCGGCAGGTTAAGAACTAGCAGCATAACATTACCAATATACATGCTGGCAATAACCGCCCAGAACAAGGTCGGATGCTCGTTCATCATCAAAGGCCCGGGAGTAACGCCGTGAATCATAAAGGCACTGAGCAAAATGGCGGGCAGCGGAGAGAAAGGAACGCCAAGCGAAAGCAGGGGAACCAATGTCCCTGTGCTTGCACCGTTGTTGGCAGCTTCCGGGGCAGCCACTCCTTCTATCGCCCCTTTACCGAATTCTTCAGGGCGTTTGGAGAGGCTTTTCTCCATTTTATAGGCAGCATACGTGCTGATAATAGACGAAGGTCCGGGAATAAGACCCATCAAGAAACCAAGAAAGCCTCCGCGCATAACAGCGGGGGTGCTGCGTTTAATGTCTTCCTTGGTTGGCATCAGATTGCGCAGCCGCAAATCGGCTTTTATCGGTTTTTTATAGCTTGCTTCCATTGCATTCAACACTTCAGACATCCCATACAACCCCATAATGATTGGAATAAAGTCAAGTCCATCGATCAGATGGGGGGAATTGAAGGTCAATCTGAGCGTACCGCTTGCCTGGTCAATCCCGATCAAGGATAGGACGACTCCCACGGAAATCATCAAATAGCTGCGGACGATCGAGGTGTCCGACATCCGTGAAAGCACGAGCAGGCCAACGAGGACAATGGCAAAATATTCGGGCGGACCGAAACGAATAGCCGCACCAGCCAAAGTAGGCGCCAGAAAAGTAAGTAAAATGATGCCGATCGTGCCGGCTACAAATGAAGCAAGAGCCGCTATGGCCAAAGCAGGGCCGGCACGGCCTTTCTGCGCAAGCTTGTATCCGTCTATACAGGTGACTACCGATGAGGCTTCACCGGGAATGTTCACAAGAATGGACGTTGTCGATCCACCGTACATTCCTCCGAAATATATACCGGCTATCAAAATCAAACCGGCTGTAGGTTCCATCATCAGGGTGACGGGCAATAGCATGGAGATGGCACCGACCGGACCTAGTCCGGGGAGAACGCCGACAAGCGTCCCGAGAGCGACCCCCAGCAAACATATCAATAAATTGCCTATAGAAAAGGCGGAGGCCACTCCAGCCAGTATATCTTCAAAACCGCTCATTTCAACAGCTAACCTCCTATTCCTTCCCAGTAGTTAATTAAGTAGAGCCGTTCAGAACCAGAGGCCGTCTGGCAAGGGGATACCCATCCATTTTTCGAAGACTAGCCAGGTCACCAGAGCGGTGCCTATACCTAACCACAATATTTTCCACCTGCGCAATCCCAGCAGAAAACCGGCAGCAGCCACACAAACCGCTGAAGCCAATGTGTATCCTAACAAATAAGTCAAAACGACAAAAAGCGCAAACACGCCAGTCATAGCAGCAACACCCTTAAGGTTAAAGGTGTCGTCATCATTCTCAGCTTCTTCAGCAGCTTTGACGGCTTCGGCGGCGTTGAGATTATCTATAGATTCGGCAGACGTTACCGTTTTGGCGGGAGGGGTCTGCTCCAAATTCTTATTTTTAAAGCGTTCCCAAAACAACGAGATAAGCAAAATCAAGCTGAGCAAAGTTAACAGGCTGCCAAAAATAATCGGGAAAAAACCCGGGCGGAGATTACTGATCGAGCCAAAGGGTAAGCCTCGGGACTGCCACAGAGTGAGCAGTCCCAAGATTAAGGTCAGTGTACCCGTAATCATCCGCGTGCGGAAAACTAATGGGGTCATCTTCATTATTCCACCATACCTAGCCGCTTATAGAGCTCGCCGGTCACTTCGTACCAGGCGTCTACTTCTTCACGGGCCTCGGCTCCGTTCTTGTAGCTGAGCTGGTAACCGGCTTGCTCCATTAACTGCTTGAAGCGGTCGCTTTCGTATACTTCTTTAGTTAGTTCATCAATTCTCGCTACAATTTCCTCAGGTGTGTCATTAGGGACGATAATAAAGTGACTGGCTCCTCCGGTCGTGATTGGAACTCCCATCTCTTCCGGGGTAGGGACATCGGGAAGGGCGTCGATACGCTCATCCGTCATTACAGCCAGGGCTCTAAGGTCACCGGACTTCAATTGGCCCTGCACCTCGGGGAGGTTCATCAAAGCCGACTCCACATGGCCGCCTAACACGGCCGGAAGCAGTGGACCGCTGCCTTGGAAAGGGACGTGATTCAGCTCGATTTCTCCGCCTTCCTCCAGGATATGGGCCGTTAATGCAACAACGGTACCTTCACCGGGATTGCCAATAGTCAGCTCTCCCGGTCTGGATTTGGCTGCTTCAACGAAATCCGTCAGCGTCTCAAGCGGAGAGCTGCTTGGAACAACAAGTACAGTCGTCATTTCACCGACTTTGTTAACGATCGTGAAGTCATCCTTGGTGTATTGAGCCGGGGTAATATGAAGCGATGAGGACATATGCCCCGTTGCCGCCCACAGCCAAGTGTATCCGTCAGGCTTGGATTTGACGAGATCATAGTTGCCGATCGTACCTGAACCGCCGCCTTTATTCACCACAGTAATCCGCTCATCAATAATCTCTTCTTGCGCGGCAGCATCCACAAAAGCGCGGGCCAAAATATCCGATACACCGCCGGCATTAAATGGTACAATCATTTGGATAGGCTTCGTTGGAAAGTCAGGAGCAGGGCTGGAGGCTTCATTACCGCCAGAGCCGCCGTTTCCGCCCGAATTATTTCCACCGCCAGCCTGTCCGCCGCCATTATTCGCACAGGCTGCTAAAAGCCCGATAATCAGCATAAAGACAAAGATTTTGGATAAATGCTTAATGTTTTTCATGATTGCATGTTCCCCCTGTACAAGATTGACTGTCCGCAAGTCCTGTCTTTCAATTCATACATCTCTGATCGGATTTATCCGAATGATATTAATAGTATTGCAATTCCAGGAGACTGTCAATATCCATCCATGATCTTTTTAGACAAAAATCGACTTTTTCCGCTTTGCCTGTTTTAATCGATCGTTTTGTAGTTATTATGGCAAAATGCGGCTTGCTGATACATAATCTCTCGCCACGCGCCGGGTGTTTGCTGCATGACCGTTTTCACACCGCGCGCAGCTCCCGGCACGCCGGTGTTTCGCCACATGACGCCGGTCGCTTGACTACATGACGCAGCGGTCGCTGACCACATGACCGGCGATCGCTTGTCCACATGACGCGGATGGTCGCTCGACCACATGACGCAGAGGTCGCTTGTCCACATAACGCGGCGGTCGCTCGATCAGATGATCGATTGAGCCAGGTGCAGTCTTATCCGCTTTCACCTGTTTTGTTTTGGCGGATCGTGACTATCTGTTGCTGTAAGACCTTGAATAAGAAAATAACTCATGGCGATAAAGATGCCAAACACGAGAGATAGCTTCAAATGCTGAAAAGTTACTGATAGCAGCATTTCCTGCAGTACCTGAAGAGGCTCATGCAGTACGTCCCAGCTGTTCCAGCGTTGGATTCGTCCGAGATATACGCCAAACCCGCTCAGCATTGAGATGAAGACAATAAATAAAGCAGGGTAGCGGCCTATCAAGCTCTGACTATATATTCGCAACACCTGGTGGATGGAGGCATAGCCCAATGCAATGCCGCAAAGCGCAAATTGAAAAAGCATAAACAGATCGTACCAGTAGGTCATGCTGGCTCTGCCCTGCACCAAATAGATGTAGGGATGGAATAGAAGATGGACGAGATCAGTAACCAAATACCACGTATTGGGTAAAAACAGCAGCCAGACGACAAGCACAGGCCAGGCTGCGATTGGATGCAGGCGCCGGGCGTAATATACAACCCAGGTCAGCGCAAAGGGAATCCAGGCCAGCCATAAATTCCAGGCTAAAAAACGGTGCATGGAGCTATCTAGAAACAGCGGCCTTGCCACCAGGAGAACGAGACAGAACAGAGCGTAGCCGGTTACGAACAAAAATCGTTTAGTAAAAGGAAACTTCGAGAAATGAGGCATTAAATCCCTCCGTGTCAACGTCAGAAACTTATATAACCGTTTAAAACAGATTGCAAAAAGAACTGCTACAATGGAACCTGTAAAGATAACTTAGATTTCGAATGGCTTGTATACCCAGTTTACCATATTCCCTGCTTTGTAAGCTTGACAACTCATGTTAAGTAGTTCATTTTTCCTTTAGTTCGCAATAAGATTGCGTGGAAAGGTACGGTTTTGAAGATTGACCCGAGCCTGGGCAGCAAAGAAAGGCGCTTTTTACATAAATCAGGCAAGCCATCTTATTATTAAATCAGGCTTAGCCAACTTATATAGTAAGGAGGGAATTTGCGGAGACGATGTTTAAATTTATTAAAAAGAAGCAGACAAACTCAAACCAGAAAAATCCAGAACAAGCAAATTCAAACCAGACAAACTTACAACAAGGCCCGATGCGGACAGACTCAAGCCAGACAAACCTAGACCATACAGACCTAGACCATACAGACCTAGACCATACAGACCTAGACCATACAGACTTAAACGAGCCTTCCTTAAATAGGAAGCCGTATAATGTCAGGGGCGGAAATCATCCAGAAAAGGATAGCGCATTTTGGACCAACAGAACGAAGCTGATTCTGGCAAGCTATGCGGGACTGATTATTATTCTAGTGGCCGTGCTTATGCTCAGAACGCTGCCTGCCAAGGAGCCTTCAGCAGAAAGGACCTACTTCCTGCACAATGAATTCGAGAACGTACATGAGGCTGCGCTGAATAGTTCATTATACCAAGCAGTGGGCCAATCAATCGAAGAGCTGCCTTTTCCCTTGACCATTGAAGGGTTTGCTGCTGACGACCAGAGGCTGCTGGTATACTACAGCATGGGTGGAGACTCACAAATATACGGAATGCAGCTCTTGGATGAGCAGGGCGAGGTAGTGCCCGCCATGTCAAGCTACTCTAATGTGCATTTGCAGCAAAAACAATCTGATATAGATGTAGCGGATTTCCATTTGTCGTCTAACGAGACGATGCCAGAGCAAGTGCTGCTTCGCATCGATCTTCCGGAGCTAGCCGAGCCGTTTGATATCAGGCTGAAGATTGATCCGCAGCCTTTTCAAGGAACAAGGGAGGAGCTTGCAGTCAATCAGGCTGTGGAGACCGATGGTCAAACCATCCTGGTAAGCAAAGCTATCATCACACCGCTGCAAACGACGCTGGTCACCGAGTACGCAGCAGACAATTCCAAAGAAATTAATGGGTTAATCGATTTAAAGCTTACGGATGGACAGGGCAGAGAACACTACTCCTTTGGATCTGTAGGTTCTTTAACGGGTGTTATGGAGCACTTTTTTCAAGGTTATTTCACGAGTCATTTGGAAAAGCTCAGTGTCAGCTGGGCAGGAATTCAAGCAACAGAAAAAAATCAGCATATTGTTGTCGATCTGAAGCGGCAGCGGCTGCTGCAAGCGCCGGACGAACGGCTCGCGCTTCATGACGTTCGCACCATCGGAGATGAGTGGAAGCTTTCCTTCCGATTATCGGAGCTCAACGAAAGGGAGCGGCAGCGGACCTATACATTGATTGGAAGCAACTTTCGGGACGGGGCAGGAGAGGAATACTCTTTGTCTGAACAGGCAGGGGTCTCGAGCACTTTTAACAATGGCCGCAATGAGCTGGTGGTCCAATTCACACTCCCCAACGAGGAATACGAGCAGCCTTTAACCTTCCAGGTTCAAGATTACCCTGGGTTTGTGACGGACCCGGTAGAGCTGGAGCTAAAGTAAAATCTGTTAGATTCGATTCATCGTGAATGCCAGTATGCAGCGGGTGGTGGGTCGTTTGCAGGCGGATAGGAGGTGGGTTAGAGTCAAGAACTGGTGACCAGCAGCGGAGCTGAGGGCAGAAAGGCTAGAGGCTGGAAGCCGGAGTGCCCGTGCAGGGAGTCGGGGCCCGTGCTAGGAGCCGGGAGCTCGTGCTGGAAGTCGGATACCCGTGCGGGTACCGCAAATATGAGGCTAAGGGCGACCCCGGGCTTCCGATAGACAGGACGGGGAAGGGGCAGCTGAATTTTCATCAAAATGGCAGTCTTATTGAAGCAACGGCACATGGAACAAGAGCTTCGGGGATGGCTGAGGAGGATTGACAGAGGGTGGCGGGAGACTTACGATAAAGGCGGGAATTGCTTTTCATTTTTGACAAGCGTTTTGCCTTAGTTCGATCCCGTTCGGGATTGAATGCCATGCAGGAAATGTATGCGCTTTATCACTATAACATTTTAAAACGGGGGATACAGAAATGGCATACCGGGTCGCTATTGCAGGGGGAGGAAAGATCGCTAAGAAGCATGTGGAGGCAGTAGGCAAATTGCAGGAATATGAGCTGGCGGCCGTGGCTGATTTGCAGCTGGAAAGAGCGGCAAGCCTGGTCGAAGGGTTAGGAGCGAAGGCATACATAGACTATAAAGAGATGATTGCCGAGGAAAAACCGGATGTAGTGATTATTACGCTTCCTCATTTTCTTCACAAGGAATCGCTCATCTACGCTGTGGAACAAGGCTGCCATTGCTTGCTGGAAAAACCGATGGCGCTCAATGCCGCGGAATGTGATGAGATGATTGCCGCGGTTGAGCGAAGCAGGACCAAGGTGCTGGTCGGCCATACCCAGCATTATTTGGCGGAAAATCTTGTTGTCAAAGCGATTGTGGACGAAGGTGAGCTTGGTCAGCTTATTATGATTAATGATAAGCGGCATGGATATTTTTTTGCCCCGGAGCGTCCGGACTGGTTTTTGAAGAAATCCTTAGCCGGTGGCGGTCTTGTGATGAACCTTGGCTCCCATTCTATAGACCGGATACAATGGCTGAGCGGCTCTCGCATAAGCAAGGTACGGGCGGTTATGACCCATTTCGGCGATCGCGGTGATGTAGAGGGAAGCGGACTGCTTTATATGGAAAATGAGCAGGGGGTGCCCGTAACCTTGGCCCAATCCGGATATAAGGTGCCTTACCAGAATGAATTCGAGATGCTCTTTACCGGAGGAGCGATTCGCACGGTGGTCGGCAAAGGGGTATGGATAAGCCGGGGTGAAGCTTATGAACAAATTGAGGTGCCGCCGGTGGAGGAACCGTTTATTTTACAATTGCGTGATTTGCTGCAGTACATCGAGTCCGGGATCGAGCCGGAAAGCTCCTTGGCCTATGCCCGGAGTGTTATTGCTGTTATCGAGCAGGCTTATCTATCCCACGAAACGCAGACGGAACGCAGCTGTTTGGTGTAATCGGCCGGCGCACGGTGTATATGGAATGAACGATGCGGGGCAGAGTGAACAGTTGATATGGAGTAGACGGTGCGGGGCGTAGTGGACAGTTAGTATGGAGTAAATGATGCAGGCAGAGTAAACAAACAGTTGATATGTAGTAGACAATGCGGGGCATTGCAAATAATTGGTATGGAAAAGACATACGGGACAAACCGATTATCATCTTGTGGTACGTAACATGCTAGACGTATTGGACCGTGTACAGGCAATGACATCAGGGAATTAGAATGCTGCTCAACCGAGCAAGTAAGGACAGTGGGAAAGGAATTTTTGTATTCTTATGGAAGCAATAAAAAAAGTAATCAAGAAAAGCCGGAATATTGTGTTTTTCGGCGGGGCGGGGACATCAACCGAGAGTGGTATCCCGGACTTTCGCTCGGCGCAAGGCTTGTACAATCGGGCGGACGGTACGACCTATCCACCTGAGCAGATTTTGAGCCGCTCCTTCTTCGATCGTTATCCGGAGGATTTTTTCGTCTTTTACCGCAAATATATGCTTTATCCCGATGCCCAGCCTAATCCTGCTCATACTGCGCTAGCCCAGTTGGAGAAGCTCGGAAAGCTGCAGGCTGTGATCACACAAAACATTGATGGACTGCATCAGCGGGCAGGCAGCCAAAAGGTACTGGAGCTTCATGGTTCGGTCGAGCGCAATTATTGTATGGATTGCGGGAGCTTTTACTCACTTTCGCATGTGCTGAAATCGGTAGAGATTGTGCCCCGCTGTCTGTCCTGCGGAGGTATGGTTAAGCCTGACGTGGTTCTTTATGAGGAAAGTCTCCACCTTCCTTTGCTCGAATCAGCCATCGATTACATCGCCCAAGCGGAGGTGTTAATCGTGGCCGGAACATCACTTACCGTTCATCCGGCGGCGGGCTTAATCCGTTACTACCAGGGAGATTGCCTGGTGCTGATTAACCGCAGTGAGACTCCTTTTGATTCGGTAGCGCGATATGTGCTTAACGACAGCGTAGCCGAGGTGCTTCCGCAATGGGTGGATGCTCATTAACAAACCTGATAATGGCAAGAGCGTATGATGTATCAAGCCGCATAGTACAAAATAATTCCACCACGTGTGAAGGCTAAGACGAAATGCATACGGTTTTCCGCATACAATTTGCCTCGGGACCCGCTGCAGTGGCGATTGTATGCGGTTTTTCGCATGCAATTCGCCTCGGGCCCGCTGCAGTGGCGATTGTATGCGGTTTTTCTGTGAAAATAAAACTCCCCGCATGATGAGCATTCTCGGGTAATCGTACCTTAATCACATGATATGGAGCTTGTACGACATTTCGTCTGAAACACTGGCTGGAGCTCCTTAATAGCTTAAAGCCTTGCATTCGTTTGTACGATTTGTCATACAAATCTCGGGTAATTACCCTTCAATCCCCTGCATTTGTACGATTTGTCATACAAATCTTGGGTAATTGCCCTCAATCCCCTGTATTTGTACGACGTTTCATACAAATCTCCGGTAATCGCCCTTCAGCCCCCTGCATTTGTACGACATTTCGTACAAATGCAGGCAGCAAGCCCGCTAACCCTGGATATTTCATGCTGGAGTTGTGCCTGAGAATTCAATGGCATGACGGTTTTCGCAAACAATTTCGCATACACTTTTGCCTATGCATATTTTTGCATACACTTTTGCTTTTGCATACACTTTCGCAAACAATTTCGCATACAATTCACCTCGGGGCCAGTGGCCTCGGGTCCGCTGTTTAGGGTTTTCTTTTTCCTGCTTATGCGCGATTTTAGTTAACGGGCTGAACGGCCGCTTTTCGGACAGTCCCTTATTTATGTTTGAAGGTATGGGCGCTGTAACGAGGAATGAGTACAGCGGCAGCGGCTAGATAAAGCGCTGCAAGGATAAGCGAGACACCGGCGATTAATTCTGGCAGCGGGCGGAAAAATAAGGTTAACCAGCTTAGTGAGCCTAAGGCAAGATGCAGGATATTGAATAGCGGGTTCTTGGCGTCCATTTCGTCTGTGTAGGGCTGGAGCAAATAGTAAAGCAGCAAATGGTGAACCGAGAACAGCAGCGCCAGCGATAAACTGATCAGCCACAGCGGAAGCAGCTGCGCCGAACCGAGCGGCCATCCGGCAACGGCTGCTATAACAGTCAGAACAGCAGCAAGCGCGGCTCCGACAAGCAGGTTCATGCCGCTGAGACGAAGCAGGCGAATAAAGAAATGCTGTTGTGCTCCTTGGCGGTAAAAGCTGTAGCGCATTAAAGGCCGGTCGCAATTATAGAACAGCACCCTGCAAAACTTCTCTCCAAGCGCCAGTGTATAGAGCGCGAATGGGAGAAAGGGAACGAGACTGCTGAGCGTTAAGCCGGAGGGCGGCCCTTTTACAGCCAGCACGGCGCAGGCCGCTGCACCTACTCCGCCAATAATGGCGAGCCGCTGAAGAAGAGGCTTGCGGACAAGCCGGCGGTGCCGCCTGAAAAACAGCGCATCCAGCCGCGCATAGCCTTTCCTTCGCAAAGCTGTGCCGCCAGGCGCTCCGGGTGACGATTCACTCTCAAGGGCCGCGTAATCCTTGGCTTTCGTTGACACATCGGCTTTCTTGGCGTCCGTAATCATCTGACCGAGATGGAGCAGCGGATCATCCCGTTTTACTGTGGCATCGACCGCCTCCGCATACCTCGGGTAGCGGGCAAGCTTCATGGCCGACCATGCACCGAGAGCCGCTGTAACAAGAACGAAGGGAACCTGCAGCAGGATACTGCCGTAAGTGAGCTTCCATCCCAGCAGCAGCGGGGCATAGGCCAAGGCTGTTCCGATTATAAGCACCAGCCAGACAAGTACGTTATTTTTAATGAGGATAACACCGGTGCGTTCAAACAGCAGTAAGTGCATATATTCGGCAAACCCTCTCCATGCGGTCAGGGCAAGCGCGGCGAATAATCCATCGAGCAGTGTTCCTCCTGCCATCGGGATAAAGACCATAAAGGCAATTAGAAATGATAGGAAGAATAAAACATACCGCTCGCTCAGGGTCGTTTTCATATAGATAGTTGAAGGTATTCTTATAAGCTTGACCGCAACATATTTGCTTCTTTTCGTTTCCATCACCCTGGCGTTCCAAAACGGTGCGGAGACAAAGCTTAGCACAAGCAGAATGCTCAGAAATAGCGGCAATGTCTCCGACCCGGCTTGCTGACTGCTTGCTGCAGCGGCAGGCCAATAGACAAGCAGGCCGACGTAGGCAAGCTGCTTCCCAATATTCCAGACCAGTCCCAGTATCATGACAAGAAGGGAAGCTTTCCTTTTCAAGCCGATACGGGAATATAGTGATTCCGGAATCCGCCGTCCGATGAGCGGCAGGCGGCGGAGAAAGTAGACAAAGAGGTTAAGGAAGGACGATACGGTGATAGCCAGCAAAAGACGATATTTGTTAAGCATGGGTGGGGTCATCCTTTAAGAGCTCGACTACAGACTGCTCGAATTCCGGACTGTGCAGCAGCTCGGATGGAACCGGAGCCAGCTCTCCTTTATTCAGTACGACCAATTCATCACACAGATCGCTTGCAAGCTGCAGGATATGGGTGGAAAAAATAAGAATATGATCCTGCTTCATCTCCCGCAGCATCGCTTTCATTTCCAAGGCAACAATCACATCGAACGAAGTCAGCGGCTCGTCCAGCAGGATGACCGGGGGCTTGGCAATCATAAATAGCAGCATCTGCAGCTTGTTTTTCATTCCATGGGAGTAACCCTTGATGAGCTTATGCCGATCCTGGCTATTGATCCTCATCCGGTCAAACCAGCTGTCAATGTCGGTGTCCTGCTGGAGCTTCCCGGGATTGGCCTCGAGATAAAACTGCACAAATTCATATCCTGTCAAAAAATCCGGCAAAATCGGCAGAGAATATACGTAACCTACCTCTGTATCTTTAAGCGCTGTCTTTTGCCCGTCTCTTTCCAATTCCACACTGCCTTCATCCATGCTCAATTCCCGGCTGAGACAGTTGAAGAGTGTCGTTTTACCCGCTCCGTTGCGCCCGAGCAAACCGTAGATTTTACCTTGCTCAAAAGTGAAGTTGGCGCCTTTAAGCACCTTTTTATCATCGAATGTTTTTACGATGTTCTCCAGAATCAGCTTCATGACTCGTGCCTCCGATTATACATCCAGAATCTGCGTTCTACTGGATAGTTTGACGTTTAACGAAAAATATATAACTATAACCTACGCAGCAAAGTCGTTGTGGTTTCGATGGCCAGGCAGACTTGCGCTGCTAAACTAAGCTAATTGAGGAGCCGCTGGTTTTGCGCTGTACAGTAAGCATAAGAGGGAGCCACATGATTTTGCGCTGTAAAGCCGCTGGTTTTCCTCTGCAAAGTAAGCTAAGATGAAAGCAGTCGGTATTACTGAAGACAGGCGGAGAAATGAACGATGAGAAGATTTAAGAAATTTTATATAGAGCTGACGAGTGTCTGCAACCTGGCGTGCACCTTTTGCCCGCCAACCGAAAGAAAAGCAAGCTTTATGAAGGTGGAAGCCTTCACACAAATTTTGGAGGACATCCGTCCTCATACGGAGCATATTTATTTCCATGTAAAAGGCGAGCCGCTGCTGCATCCTAAGCTGGATCAGCTGCTGGATATCAGCTATGAGAAAGGCTTCAAGGTCAACATTACGAGCAACGGGACGCTGCTGCCGAAAGTGAAGGACAAGCTGCTCGGTAAGCCCGCAATCCGGCAGATGAATTTTTCCCTGCACAGCTTTGACGGCCATCCCGGGTCCAAGGATAAGGAAGCGTACGTCTCAACAGTACTCAATTTTGCCAAAGAAGCAACGGCCAAGACGGACATGATTATCTCCCTCAGACTGTGGAACTTAAGCGAAGATAATGCAACGAATGAGCAAATAGACCGCAACCGGGAAATTCTCGGCATGATTGAAAGGGCGTTCGATTTGGATTACCAAATCCAGTCGCGGTTTGTGCGCGGTCAGGGCTTGAAGCTGGCAGAGCGGATCTATTTGCACCAGGAGCATGAATTCAAATGGCCGGATCTTAAGGAAGAGGAAGATTTAAGCAAAGGGTTCTGCCATGGATTGCGCACTCAGGCCGGAGTCCTGGTCGATGGTACAGTTATCCCCTGCTGTCTGGATGGGGAAGGGGTTATCAACCTGGGCAATATTCATGAAAAGCCGTTCGCGGAAATAATCGAAGGGGAGCGAGCGATGAATTTATATAACGGGTTTTCCCGCAGAGAGGTGGTAGAGGAGCTTTGCCGCAAATGCGGGTACCGCAAGCGCTTTGGCTAAGCTTCTTTGAAAGGGGAACGGGAACCAGCGTTGCCGCATGATGGCGGCCAGGCAGCATGCAACCGGTGGAAATGCCAGGACCGTACCCCTTGTCCGGATAGGATGAAAGCAAGGGCTGCGGTCCGTTGGCTTATTGTGCTAGGTGATGGCCGGGCTTAACTAGCAAGCCAGATATCTTTTACCAACAAAATGAAGCTTAAGAACGCGACGAAAGCAGGCGTTTCCAGCATTGCACAAGTTCACGCGGATCGGGATTGCGCACTTCAAAGAGGAATGGGCCGTCATAGCCTTGTCCGGCCAGGGAATCCAGCACCTGGTCCCAGTCAATAATTCCTTCGCCAGGCAGCCAGTGCCTCTCATCCTTGCCATCATAATCGGACATATGTACGGTTCCTATTCTTGCGCCTGTTTTCTGTATAAATAGGGTCTGAGTTTCCTGCAGCAGATGATTCACGTCACAGCAAACGATCAGCTCAGGGGTAGGCTCAACCAGATAAAGGATTTCATCGCTTGTATTTCCAAGACAAGTGCGCGGCAAGCATTCGACAGCAAGGCGGACCTTAACGTTGCGGTTGCGCTGAATAAGAGCATGCAGTCCTTCCTGGCACAGCGTCAGGCGGTCGGTACGATCTTCCGGAGGGACCGGCTCGTAGCTGGGGTGCAGAATCGCTCTGCCAACCTTCCAGCTGTCAATCAGTTGGAGCAAGGAAGAGAGAGTGGATAATGCCTGCTCTCGTTTGGTTGAATCGAGAGATGATACATCCCAGTCGTCCCCGTATGGCAGATGGATGGACCAGATCTCCAGCCCGAGCTCTGCCGCCTCTTGGACCAGCTGTGTAAAATATGCAGACCAATGCTCGAATTCCCGGTGCCAGTCCTTTCCATGAATGACAAGCTCAATACAGTCCAGTCCGGCTTCTTTGACATCCTTCAAGCTCGCTTCTTGGTTTGGGTGATAAGACATGCCTACTTTCCATTGCAGGGGGTTACTCACAGCTTAGCCTCCTCCATTTAGATAGTCTATCCAGTTCAGTGACTAATGAATTTGTAAGCGGATTCGTTTCGTTTTACAGCGAGTTAGCCTGAGGGAAGACCCGATAGAATGCTCAAAAATTGAGAAGTCATCGGGAAGAAAGAGTCTTCGGCAGCCTGCGCTCATCATGTTCAGCCTAAAAATTTAGGATTTAAGCCCGAAGGACAAGGATATATTCTATTATAAAGGATTTTCCATTTTATAGGGAGTAGTTGCAAGAAGTTTTGAATCGACCCATGCTAACCAAGATGACCATCACGGTTTCCGCCCAATCGTTAATCGGGCTAAAAGGCAAGGACATAGAATGGTCAGCTATCTTTGATCTGGTATGCTATTATAAACTATAGCGGTTGAGGCAGGCACGAAAATGTTCCTATTGTTTTGCTGCTGCCGTCTGGAAATGAAGCTGCGTTAAAAGGAGTGAGTATGTGTCGTCTCAGAGTAGTAAGACCGAGGCTGGAAAAGAGAGCGCGTCTAGTATGAAGCTTGTTTACGCCTTATGTTTTGTGCTTTTTTTCTCCGTAATGAACGGGACGATGTTTAATGTTTCGCTCCCATATATTGCTGCTGAATTTGAGCTTTCCACCTCTGCAGCCAGCTGGACGATTACCGGTTACACTGTGCTGTATGCGCTGGGCTCGCTTTTATTTGGCAAACTGGCGGATAAATATCCTCTCAAAAGGTTAATTACATTCGGGCTGCTGCTGTTTGCGGCCGCATCGGCCCTCGGATTTCTAGCCCAATCCTTCTCCATGGTGCTGATTGCACGTTTGCTGCAGGCTGCTGGTGCTTCCTGCATTCCTGCTCTGGTCATGCTGATCCCGGTTCGCTACTTTCCCTCGCACCAACGGGGCAAGGTGATGGGGATAATCGCTTCCACCATGGCTTTTTCATCGGGAATTGGCCCGATTGCCGGAGGGTTCATTACCGGTCAATTTCATTGGACAGGCTTGTTTTTGTTCTCGCTGGCTGCTCCGGTAGCTCTGCCCTTCATCCGCAGATCGCTGCCCGAGGAGAAGGTGAGGGCCGGGGAAAAGGTCGACTTTATAGGGGCCGGTGTTCTCGGACTCGGCGTCTCCGCCATCATGCTCTCCGTGACCCAGTTTAGCTTTTGGTGGCTGGTGCTCGGAATTGCCGCAATGGTGATATTTATCGCACGGATGAGGAAAGTGGCCAATCCGTTTATCCGCCTGACCCTGCTGCGTATTCCCGGCTTTGCTTCGGGCCTGCTGATCAGCTTTATAGGGCTGTTTATTGTGTTCGGAATTTTCATCATTACGCCGGTTATGCTGAAAAACGTGTTCGCGCTTGATGCGCAGCATATCGGGTATATTCTATTTCCTGCAGCTATGCTCGCTGCTTTGCTCGGCCGGTTCGGCGGAAAAATGGTAGACAGCCGGGGCAGTCTCTTTACGCTGTATGTTTCTTTTGTGGCGCTCGGTGTTGGCTTGCTCGGCTTATCGGTATTTAGCGGAGTATCACCATGGTGGATTTTGCTCTGTCTTCCGCTTATTAATGTTCCATTCACGTTCGTTCAGGCAGCCATGGCCAAAATCATTTCCTCGATTTTGCCGAACAATGAAATGGGTGTCGGCATGGGGATCTATAATCTGGTTAACTTCCTGGCAGGCTCCATCAGCGGTGCAGTGCTGAGCAAAGCGATTGAATTTGACTGGAGCTGGGCGAATGTCACAGCCGTCGGCACACCTTTAACCTATGGAGCGGTATATATGGTGCTCAGCATTATGGCGCTTCTCAATATCGGCGGAGTGTATGGGGGACTAGCAAAATTGACCCAGCCGCGCGATAAAATGGCAGGCCCGGCAAACGAATCATCATCGTAACTTAGTCTGAATTTATGCTTTGATGAAACGGCTGGATACAGTTTGACGTACAATAAGAGAAAGCTTACGTTCTGTGGAATCATTTTAGAAGCCAATGGAATAGATTTAAAAGCTTATGGAATAAATCCGATGAAAAGAATTTGGGAAATGGGGGGCTGCCCATGACTCCTTTTACCGAGCGGGTTATCGCTTTGATTCGAGCTATTCCTTCCGGCAGGGTGATGACGTACGGCCAGCTGGCGGCTTGTGCGGGAAGCCCCCGCGGGGCCAGACAAGTAGTCCGTATTCTTCACTCGATGAGCCGGAAGTATGGCTTGCCTTGGCATCGGGTCATTAATGCCCGGGGGGAAATTGCTATTCAGGATGATAGCGGACGTTTTTTTCAGCGGGAGCTTTTGGAAGCGGAAGGTGTGGAGTTTACTGCGGATGGCCGGATCGATCTGAAGCAGTGTGGTTATGATCCGGGAGAGGGAAGCTATATATAAATAATGATTTAAACAAGCTTCAGAACATTAGGAGGTGGCATCATGCGTAAAGAGCGAAACACAAGCTCACTGCAATTTAAATCTTTTGGCCTGGCCCTGCAAGCACTTGTTGTCCTGGCCCGAACCGGGGGGATTTGTCCCAGCTGTGATATAGCTCAATGTCTGCATTCCGAGCCAACCTTGTTAAGACGCATTCTGGTGAAGCTGGTGCGGGGGCGCATTCTGGAAACCCGGGAAGGACGGGATGGAGGTTATTCCCTGAATAAACCTGCCGATCAGCTGACCCTGGCAGAGGTTTACCTCGCTTTGGAAGTGGGTGAGGCACAGACTCGGGCTGTCCTCGATACAACATGCTCCAATGCATTCGGTTTGCAAATGCAGGAAAGATTAGCGGGAGTGATGGGTGAAATCGACCGCTCTGTTTTGGAGCGCCTGAATAAGTATACGCTTGCAGATTTGGCGGTTGAAAATGATGATTGACAGTGCTTTTTGATTGTTTTATACTGTGCTTGTTAAGTAACAGTTTGCTTATTAAGCTGTGGGTTGCGTAAGGAGGCGAACGTCTTTTGTCTCGATCATAGGCGTACAGGAAGGCAGCCGGCAGGTTTTCAGGCTTAACGAGCTGTCCAGAGATCCCTGAGGGGTCTTTTTAGTACATGGCAGGTTCGCTTATTTTTTGGTTATACTGTGGTATTATTTGCTCAGTTCAGCTGAAGCTTAGACGCAAGCGGGTTTACTCGGCTTATCATTGTTTTTCCCGATTGGCGCAGTTCTTAAATAAAGGCTCTACTTTGTAGGGCACTATCCATTTTATTTGACTAGGAGGAATCTATATGGCTACAAAAACCGAACTGGCAGGACAGCAGGATTTTTTCACTGTAATTAAAGAAAGGCATTCGGTTCGCAAGTATGATCCTGCTTATGAGATGACTGAGGAAGAGATTCAGCTGATTCTCAACGATGCGATCAAGGCCCCGTCTTCGTCAAACTTGCAGCCATGGAGATTTATTGTTGTTCAAGCTCCGGAATTGAAGCAGAAGCTGCTGCCCATCGCCAACAATCAGGCACAGGTGGTTGAAGCCTCTGCGGTCATTGTCGTGCTGGGAGATATCGAGGCTTACCGGAATGCGGACAAAATTTATTCCTTGGCTGCGGAGAAGGGCTATATGAGCGAGGAAATTAAAGAGCGCATGGTGGCTAATACTTTGCGTTACTATCCGCAAGCACCGGACCAAAAGCGCAAGGAAATCGCCTTGATCGATGGAGGGCTTGTATCCATGCAGCTTATGCTAGCGGCCAAAGCCCGCGGTTATGATACCGTTCCAATGGGCGGATATGATCCTGTGAAGCTGCGTGAATTGTTCGATATCCCGCCAAGATATACCGATGTTATGCTGATTGCGCTTGGCAAGGCGGCGATCGATGCCCATGGTACAGTGCGTTTGCCGCTGCAGGACATTACTTACTGGAATGAATTCAAAGGGTAATGATATAGGGCCGGTGTGTTCCGGCAAGCAGAAAAAGCAGGAGAGAGGAGGAATGTCCTTCCGTCTCCTGCTTTTTTCTATTCCTTTATTATGGAAGCGGTAAGCCTTATGAACGCAGCAAGGCCAAATCGAACTCGGGCACGAGCCCTTTCTCCGAGGCTCGTCCGAGCAGCGAAGCAACAGCGGCAAAGCCGTCCTCGCCCAGATTAGCGGTAAACTCATTGACATATAGGTCAATGTGGGACTGCGCAACGGCGGCGTCCATTTCTTGGGCGTGCCGCATGACGTACTCGCGAGAGGCTTGCGGATGAGCCCAGGCGTATTCAACCGAGGAGCGGGTCCACCCGGCAAGCGCCCCGGGATCAAGATGGCGGCGGGCAATAATCGCTCCGAGCGGAATGGGCAGGCCGGTGTCCTGCTCCCACCACTGCCCTAAATCGGTCATCAGCCGCAGTCCATAGGTCGGATAGGTGAACCGGGCCTCGTGGATCACGAGGCCAGCATCGACTTGACCGTCGCGAACTGCGGGCATGATCTGGTGGAAGGGCATGACGACAATCTTGCCAACGCCGCCGGGCACCTGCTGAGCCGCCCATAAGCGGAAGAGCAGATAAGCGGTGGAGCGCTCGCTTGGTACCGCTACGGTGCGGCCGCTTAAGCGTGCAGGATCCTCGGCTGCGGGCGATGAAGATTGGTTGCCGCTCGCCGCATCTCCTGCAGTCAGCACGAGAGGGCCGCAGCCTCTGCCCAATGCCCCGCCACACGGCAGGAGGGCATAATCGGACAAGACCCAGGGCAGCGCGGCATAGGAAATTTTCAGCACTTCCGGACCTTCACGCCGCGCCGCCAGATGGTTGGTTATATCGATATCCGCATAGGTAACCGTAAGCTCCGGCGCATCAGGAATGAGGCCGTGAACCCAGGCATGAAACACAAAAGTATCGTTCGGGCAGGGGGAAAATGCAATGTTCATCAAAAAACCTCCTCGAATAAGGCACTGGCTTGCTCTAGGGCGGCTAACGCTTCTTTGATTTTCCAGGAAGCGCGGTCGCGGGGACCGACAGCGTTGGAGATTGCTCGCAGCTCGACAAAGGGCACCCCCCGCAGCTTGGCGGCGGTAGCTGCTCCGAAGCCTTCCATCGCTTCAGCGGCCGCTCCCGGATGGCGCCTGCTCCACTGCTCCGCTTTCTCCGCCGTACCGGTTACCGTAGAGGCCGTTAGCACCGGCCCGACCACAACCGGCAGCGAAGCTTGGCGCAGTGCCTCGGCTAAGCGCGAGCTCCAGGGCTCGGCAGCGGCGATTTGCGCGCTGCCGAAGCCGAGCTCATCGACGCTGAGGAAGCCCTCGGCGGATTCGGCGCCGAGATCGGCCGCGATTGCGCTAGACGCGACGACGAGAGAGCCGGGCGGTGCTTGTCCGCTGAAGCCGCCGGCGATGCCGGCGCTAAGGACCAGGCCGTACGGCCGGCTCTCGGCTTCCGCGGCAGCGAGCGCAAAAGCAGTGCTCGCCGCAGCCGAAGCGGGGCCGACGCCGCCGGCGAGCACGTCGAAGCGGTCCGCGCTGCGGCCGCCGGCTTGCAGGCCGCGCTGTACCGCGGCTTGCTCCGCTTCCACGGCGGTGACGACCAGCACGCGGGGCTGCTGCTGGGCCTCGGCGGGAGGGCGGCCGGTGTGCTGTGAGCTGGAAGGGGAGGCAGAAGAAGCAGAAGAAGCAGAAACAGAAAAAGAAGAATTGGTCATATCGGCACTTCCTTAAGCAGAGAAATTCGTCGCCGATTTTCGCAACCGGCTGGTTAAGTGAAGTTTATCACATAACAGGGGAGGAAAACAGCCATCGCTGACTGATGCGACAGCCATTTATCCGCTTTAAATTGCGCCCCAGTAGAGCTCAGTTTCATAATCGAAGGAGATTTGACCGTCTACCTTTGTTTCTTCGAAGAGCTTCCTGAGCTGTACGATCATAGTTTCATAGTCGGGATGGCCTGGGACGGAGCATAGGAGGAAGAGCTTAACCGGCCGCGCAGCCCATCATAGTCAAACAGCTGGCGGTAGGTAAAAGTGATTTTGGTGTAAGTACCGTTCTTGAAAAACTTGTGCAAGGTTTCGTCAGTTACATTTTTATAGTCGACTTTTGTGTAATCCGTACCGTAGTCTTGCAGGAGCTGCTCGTAGCCCTCGAGAAAAAGAGAGCCGCTGGTCAACCGCTTATTCCAGATCAAAACAGCTTTCCCGCCGGGCCTGATGATGCGCTGAAACTCCTGCTTGGTGGCCGCGTGATCAAACCAATGAAAGGCTTGCGCGCTAACGATGAAATCGGCACAATGATCCGGCAGTTCCGTTTGCTCGGCTGAGCCGGTGGAGAAGGTCAGCCGCGGGTGCTTGCCCAAGCTTGTGATCGCGGCCGTACGCATTTCGGCATTCGGCTCTACAGCGATGACCCGGCTTCCGCGCTCCAGCAGCAGGGCAGTAAAAATACCGGTCCCGGCCCCGACATCCGCAATCACCGCCTTCGCATTAAACCCAACTGTGGTATACAAATATTCGATGGCCTCACCAGGATAACTGGGACGGTAGCGGACATAGTCCCCGACCCGGTTGGAAAAGCGCTTCTTGCTGTCCTGCATCGTATTGTCTTTGTTCATTCTATCATCCATACAGCTACACTCCTTAGGGATTTTGACACGAATTAGCGCATTCGTGAATTAGCGAATAGTGAAAAGCGCAATTAGCGAATAACGCATTAGTCAATAGCGTAACAGGGAGAAGAGCACCGGCATTAGCGAATCAGGGATTATTATGGAGGTGACCTCATTTCGCTAGAAAACAGGGAAGGGAACCTACAATGTCTCCATAAACTCCAAGCGGTTGCCAAAAGGGTCTTGTGAAAAAAAGCGGCGAATTCCCTCATCCTCACGGATTTCATCGTCTTTGACAGGTATTTGGTGGAGCAGCAGGCGGGCTTTTAGAGCGGGTAAATTTTTTACCAGGAAAGCAGGGTGGGCTTTAAGGGCAGGGGCAAAATCATTCTGCACTCCGATGTGCACCTGCTGCGGCCCGCATACGAACCAAACGCCGCCGCGCTGCTGCAAAGCCTTCGGCTTCTGCAGTTCCTGCCATCCCAGCACATCAACAAAAAAATGGCGGGCTTCATCCTCGCAGCCCGGGGGAGCAGCTAATTGAACATGGTCGATTCCAGTAAAAGAAAATTCCATTCCAGCTTCACCTCAACTTTAAAATTTATAAGCAAAAGCGTAGACATCATACATGTGTTCTGTGGGTGGTCTTACTCTAACGCTCGCCCTCGCTCTTATTTGTGACACTTTGATTGACCAGATTTCCGGTCACGTTTTGCAGCAGAATTTTGGAAGTTTGAATCCAGTTGTAGAGTATCTCCTTCCGGGTACCATGTCGCTATAACCCCGTGACTACCGTCCTCACGTGGTCCGACCACGTCCCAGCGCGGCCCTCCGCTATCTTCCCTATCTGTCAAGGAGTAGATCCAGTATGTATCCTGTCCGCTAGCCGTGCGATAACGAAAACGGACAGAGATGCCTTCGGCAAATAACCGGGGATCGGGTATAGTTAATTCTTGAGTCAGTTTCCGTCGCATATCTTCACTCAATATGTAGTCCTGTGTCGATATAAATATACTATCCCTTTGACTTGCACTTAGTGGACGAGTTAATGAATATTCAACAGCCAGATATAGACGATCGGTTGTTTTCATTTCGACTTTGCTGATTTGATCCGTGCTTTCCGCAAGCATTCTCAATCCATCCATAATCTCCGTGTTTCTAATTCTATTAACCGAGTAATCTGGAACAAGGGCGATCAGCAAAAAGAGGATGGCAGAGCAAACCAGCAGCAGTTTCCTTTCCATTAACTCTCCCTCCAGTCTGCAAATAGGGGAATTAGAGCTAACTATGGATACGAACCAAACACGGAGCATTTTGCATAAATATGAACCAAACACGGAGCATTTTGCATAATTAGATTCTACTTACTGGGTAACGGGATTAGCCAAGATATCGTGTTTGATTGAAAGCCCCGTCCTGGCTAATTGAGTTTGTACAGTCATCAGTCATGTAAACGGGTAGTTTCCTATTTCCTAGAAATAATTGTCCTACTATAGTATTACGTCAGAAGAAGAGAAGCTGAATCTGCCATTTTCCAATTAATCAGGAGTTGATTAGGATTTTTTTACTTCAGTTTTGTGTGGTTGGCTTCAAAGGTATACTTAAAGATTTTGCTCGTTATAGTCTTCAGCAGATTCAGCAATCTCGAAAAATGTAACTTAAAGCGACTGCTCGACCCAGCTTGGATAGCTGGCGGGAGCGGAATGAAGAATTGCTGCTGCGGCATATTATACCCGGAATTGCCGACGGTATGACGAGGGAGTGGTTCCCGCTGCCTGCTTGAATACGCGGCTGAAATAGTAACCGTTCTCGTAGCCGCAGCGGCCGGCAATCTGCTCCAGCGTATCATCGGTTTCGGTAAGCAGCTTCTTCGCCAATTGAATCCGGCATTCCGTCAAATAACGAATCGGGGTCAGCGGGAAGGCTGCCTGGAACCTTCGCGAGAACTGTACCGGAGTCAGCCCGATAGCCCTTGCGGCTGCTCCCACGTTGAATTTGACGTCGGCCGCCTGCTCTCGAATCAGCGCAACCGCTTCATTCATTAGAGGATCGGAAGAAAGCAGTCGCACGGCATCAAGTGACCCTTGCTCCTCAAGACAGAACATCAATATATCGCGCACAAGATGCTTCCGAATCGGTTCAGGGTGAAGATGGAGAGCATCGTCCAGTTCGCTCAGGAGAGTCAGGTTGTGTCTAAGCCGATCCGGATGTTTTATCGCTAATAATCCGGCGTGAAAGCCAGCAGGAGGGGACCCGGAACCAGCGAAGCCCAAACGGATGAAGTGAAAGGTGAGCGGCTCCAGTGTTTCCCGCCCAAATGGCACCCAAGGTGGACAGCAAACGATATCTCCGGGCCGGCCAATCCCCTCCGCCAGTCCAATGCTGAAGCGGAAGCTTCCATCCTGAACAGCGATCCACACCCATGTGTCATAGGTATCCTCCGCCAACAAAAACTGCTTTTTTTGCCTCCAAAAAACACAGTCCAAGCGCTGCAGCATCTATCAATATCTCCTCCGGCTATTTTTGAGAAATCAGATCATATTCCTTTCTGTTTTTAGTGTTCTTAAAAGTCTTAGTCTTTAATGATTTCGCTTTTTCTCTCTGAAAGCCTCCTGTTAAATACTTGGAAGAATTGAAAAAAAGTATAAATAGATGTTAAATTACTGCATTTATCCTTTCATATGATCGAGATATGATGAAAAAGAAGACAAATGCAGATTGAGAAGATTGATCGGGATATAAGGAAAATGCGAGGATTGCGCGAGATATATGGAAATTCAGATTGACCGGGATATATGGGAAACCGAGGATTAGGCGAGGTTTGATGAAAAGAAGGAGATCAGAAGGAGACTAGAAGGATAGAAGGAGATCAAGAGGAGATCAGAAGGAGGGTGCAGGGATTGAGGAAGGAAACAGTGCGAACGGATATAACGGTAGTTGGAGGAGGGCTGGCAGGAGTATGTGCTGCTGTGGCGGCAGCCCGGCTTGGCTGCAAGGTGGCTCTGGTCCAGAATCGGCCGGTGCTTGGCGGCAATTCCAGCAGCGAGGTCAGAGTATGGGTATGCGGAGCTACCGCTCACGGTATTCACCGTTTCGCGAGAGAGACGGGAATTATGGGAGAGCTGTTTGTGGAGAACCAATACACCAATCCGGAAGGCAATCCATATTATTGGGATTTGGTCGTGTTGGAACAAGTAAAGGCGGAACCTAACATCCAATTGTTTTTGAATACGGATGTCCACGAGCTGGAGGCCGATGGGCCGGAGGAGCAGCGCACAATCCGCTCTGTTACGGGATGGATGATGGGCTCGGAACGCCGCATCGAGTTTCGCAGCTCTTACTATCTGGATTGCACGGGCGACGGCTTAATCGGATATTTAGCGGGAGCGAAATACCGGATCGGACGGGAAGCGAGGAACGAGTACAACGAAGACTGGGCGCCTGACACGGCGGACAGCATTACGCTCGGCAGCACGCTCCTGTTTTATACGAAGGATCATGGCGCTCCGGTCAAGTTTGTTCCCCCTTCCTTCGCCCTGAATATAGCCGATACGTCGATTCCTCTGCAGCGGGTTATTAAAAGCGGTGATAACGGCTGCGCTTACTGGTGGATAGAGTGGGGAGGAGAGCTTGATATTGTAGACCAGAACGAGCGAATTCGCGATGAGTTATGGTCGGTCATTTACGGCATTTGGGACTATATTAAAAATTCCGGACAATTCGATGCCGATACGATGACGCTGGAATGGGTGGGCTCGATCCCGGGGAAAAGAGAGTACCGCCGTTTCGTTGGGGATTATGAGCTTAATCAAAATGACCTGCTGGCGCAAAAGCCTTTTCACGATCGCGTTGCCTTTGGCGGCTGGTCGATCGATCTGCATCCGCCCCAAGGGGTATATGCCAAGGAGCGTGGCTCGAATCACTTGCATTTGGACGGGATCTACCATATCCCGTTTCGCTCGCTTTACTCTATCAATGTAAGCAATATGCTGATGGCGGGGAGGAATATCAGCGCTTCCCATGTCGCGTTCGGGACGACGAGAGTGATGGCTACTTGTGCGGTCATCGGGGAAGCGGCAGGCACGGGAGCGGCTCTGGCGGCGCACAAAGGGATAAGCCCGAGAGAGCTCGGCGAGCGTCATATCGAGGAGTTGCAGCAGCTTTTGCTTCACCAGGACGCTTCGGTGATCGGCCTGGCTCATCACGATCCGGCCAACCTGGCGCGGCAAGCGCGAGTACGCGCGTCCAGCCGCTGCCGGCACATCGCTATCGAGGAGCCGGTGTGCGCTTACCCGCTGACTGCGGATACCGGCCTGCTGTTTCCGGTCGATCCCCGGGTTGCGGGCGTGGAGCTGCTGCTCGATGCGGCGGACGATACCGTGCTGGAGGTCGAGCTTTGCGGCACAGGCAGGGCAGAGAATTACGTGCCTGCCGAATCGGTTGACTCCTGTCTTGTCAAGGTTGCCCGCGGCGAACAGCAGTGGGTGGCGCTTGAGCTGAATTGGGAGCCGCAAACGGCGCAAAATGCTTTTCTGATCATCCGCAGCAACCCGGCTATTACGCTGTATCAGTCTGAGGGGCTGTTTAGCGGTGTGCTGATGTTTGCGAGGCGCCCGCTGGCTGGGCGCCAGCTGGAAGCAGGGCATCCGCAGCCTGCCGTAGAATGGGACATGCGGAGACAGTCGCGCTTTCCTCTATGCTTCCGGATGCGGGCTGAAACGAAAGCTTATAATGAAGGCTGCGTGACCGATGGCATTCTGAGGCCTTACGGCGGGCCTCACAGCTGGATGTCGGCTGTCATGAAGGAGGATCGCCAGCCATGGCTGGAACTATCCTGGCCGGAAGCTGTCGTCATCCGCGAGCTGCACTGTATTTTTAACGATGACGTGAATGAGGATCTAATTAACCTCCATCATCACCGCACACCATTCGACGTCATCCCCGAGCTGGTCAGAGATTATAGGTGGGAAGGGCTTAGCGGCGGGGAGTGGCAGGAGATTGCACGGATGAAAGGCAACCGGAAGCGCAAGCAAATTCACAAGCTTGGGCGGGGAATTCCAGTTGAGGCCGTAAGGCTGGTCGTTGAGGCTACGAACGGATCGCCACGGGCTGAGGTCATAGAAATTCGCGCATATGGGTAGATCCTTCAGCGAATCCTCAAAGTTCAAATGATACCTTGGGATTTGGTTGGCAGTGGCATGAGCTCCAACCAGTGGTTATGCTGCCGCGCCGGCTCATTGGGTGAAATTTTGTTTTAACCCGGAGGGAGAGCCTCAATCAAGGACGATCATTTTCCCCGGCGGATTTGGCTAAGGGGGTCGATGATGAGTTTATTCCCGATGTGTTGGAATGTCTCCAACTTGCCTAAGCACGGAAAGCACGCACGGACTCCGGATTTTAGATCCACAAGGCAGGCGCAAACTTGATTATTGGAGTTGACAGTTATAAGCTACAATAGAAGCAATCCTATTTTTAGTTGGTTTATTGGCTCACTCTAATAATTAGCGGTTGACAGTATAAGATAGCAGAAGCGGAGGGGAAGAGGGAGTCCAAGCTTTCCGAAGGAAAGCAGCTTCGGGAGCGTGGAAGCGTCCGCCTTTGCCACCGGATTTTAACCGCTGAGGCGGCTATGATTAAGAAATCTGGGGTCAACGCTTTCTGGAAGAAAGCGTACTTCGGGAGCATATGCCAACAGCGATCGGAGGTCCCCTCATTCCCCGTAGTGATTTCCTCCTTTGTTGTCAACCGCTAGTTTAAGTTTTGAGCCGGTTTATTACCACATAATCCAATGATAACGAAAAGGAATGATTGCCGTGGCTAAAATTGTTGTTATTTCTGGAAGTCCTACACCTAACTCCCGCCTGAATGGCCTGTTGGACGTTGTCCGTCAACATGTAGAAAACCGCAAATGGGAGTACAACGAAATTGAAGTGCGCTCGCTGCCAGCGGAAGATCTTCTGCATGTCAAGTTTGATAGTCCGGCCATTGTCGAGGCGAACCGTCTCATCGCTGAAGCGGATGGAGTTGTCGTCGCTACCCCGATCTATAAAGCTTCCTATACGGGGGTATTGAAGGCGTTTCTCGACCTGATTCCGCAGAAAGGCCTGGACAACAAAACAATTCTGCCGCTGGCCATTGGCGGAACGATTGCCCATCTGCTTGCTATCGACTATGCGCTTAAGCCTGTGCTGTCCGTACTGGGGGCATCCAATATTGTCGGCGGTGTATATGCGTTGGATGCCCAGGTCACCCGCCTCGAAGAAGGCGGATTCGATCTCGTAGACGAGCTGCAAGACCGTTTGCAGAATAAAATTAACGCCTGGATTCAGCAGGTCGACAGCTCCACTGCTCTTTCCTGATAGTTGCCAGCAACTAACGGATGGCTGCATCAAGCACTGCCAATCTGTGCAGCTGTCGTTTTGCACATTGCTTTACGGGGGAAACTTGCTTGCATCTAGTCTCTCTCTGGCAATGAAACTGGAACGTAACCTGACGGGCCGCTGCCTGTCAACTATTTGTTACGCCGTGCGGCTTTTTGCGTGCGGTCCGAAGCGCCGTTCCGGCTCGTCCGGGCGGCGCTTTTGCTGTATTTGGAATATCCAAAAAATACCATATCCAATTGCTGATTATCGCAAATTTCTTGATTTATTTAGCTTAAAACAAAGCTCCTGCTTTTAATATTAATATAAGCGACAGGGTTTAGAGGCGGCGCGTCGAACCTTTTATAACAATCGATTCTTGAGATTAAATAGAAAGGGGGAATCTCATGAAAAGACTGCTGCTATCCATGCGCGAGCCGTCTTATAAGCGCAAATTGTTCTTGTATTTCCTGCTGCTTAGCATTACACCCGTGATCCTCCTCGGTTCGGTTTCTTCTCATATCGCTTCACGAAGCATCCAAGACGAAGTCAATTTGCGGCATAAAACGGTGCTGAACCAAATCCAGCATGAAATGAATCTTTTTCTGAGAAGTATTACAAAAAGCTCTATGCTCATCTCGTCCAACCCGACGATCGAGAGCACGTTCGAGGTAGGGCCTTCCATGCGGCATCTGGATTTGAGCCTCAGCATGATCCAGCAGCTTGGCGAGTACAAGGTAACATCCGATGTCGATTTCGAGGTGTCTCTCGTCTATAACCGGTTCGGCACTGTTTACTCGACCCGTTATGGACTTATCCCGGTTGAGCAGTTTCCTTTTATGGAAGCGCTTAAAAGGATTGATCTGAACTTCAACAGCTTCGAAGTAATCCCGCCTGGACAATATGCGAACCAGAACGATCTTCTGCTTGTTCGCGGAGTACCGCTGACTGCGGAAGCGTTTACAGGCAGGGTGGTGCTGCATGTTGAAACGAAGCAGCTGACCGATTTCCTCAACAGGCTGAATGCGGACAGCTCAAAAAAGACGATCATTATCGATGAGCAGGAACGGATCGTATTAAGCAGTGACCCTGGCGAGATCGGTTCAACGATTTCCGGGCTTAACGCGATAAAGAATCTGCTTCATTCCGATATTTATCAAGGTGCGTTTACGCTGCACGGCGAACAGCACCGTATGTCCGCAGTCAAATCGATGTTCAACGGCTGGACCTATGTCACCTTCACACCAATGTCGGAGCTGACAGAAAAGTCCGACCAAATCCGGGTTATCACCTGGACGATCGCTTCTGTTATGCTCCTGCTGTGGCTTGGTCTTTCATTCGTTGCTTCTAACCGCATGTATTTTCCAATCAAGCGGCTGCTGTCTAATGTTCCGGGTTACAAGAATCCAAGGCCGGGGCATGGGCGGGACGGACTGAACGTGCTCGATGAATTTATGGATCAAATGGTAAGGGCCAATCGGGAGCTGCAAGACAAGCTGAAGCATCAGACACCGCTCATGATTGAGAATCTCTGTCAAAAGCTGCTGCTCGGTGAGATCCGCCCTCAGGAATTGGAAACCGGAGCTTTGGCGCATGCGCTGCGGGGCCCAGCGTTTTGTGTCTGCGTGGCAGAGATCGACCGTTACTACAAGCTTGCCAAAACGTGTTCGAGAATGGAGCTTTCGAATTATTTCCACACCTTGCGCAAAATGCTGGAGCATACGGGCAAAGATCACGGGTTGACCGTTATCGTGGTTCCGCTCATGAGGCAGATCGTAATGATTGTCGATGCCGGAGACAGCCCCGATCGCGCAGCTCCTCTTTTATTGGGAGCTATGGCGCAGTACCGGAAGGAGGCAGCAAACAGCCTGAACTTTTCGGTTACGGTTGCGGTAAGTCCTTTTCGCGACGGGGTCGCGTCTATCACCGAATGCTACCAGGAAGCGGTAGGACTGATGAGCTATCGATTGTACTTAGGGCACGATACGACGATCCGCAAGGAGCAGATTCGTCCCTCGCTTAAGCATTCCGGGCTGAACCTGGTGAAGCTGCAAAAGGATATTGCGTCCGCTGTTGTACAGGAGGACGAGGAATTGGCCCGCCGCAAGCTGTCCGAGATGATCGGGGCTTTACCGGAATTGGCGTACGATTCGGAGACGGTATACGGCCTGTTTGTCTATATTATCGGGGAGGTGACCTCTCTCGTCCAGGAGCTGGGGCATGATCCGCAGCAGGTGATAGGTGACAGCATCTACAAGCAGCTGTACGAATTCGAAACGCTGACGGAGATGGAGCAGTGGTTTTCCCGAACGGTGTTCTCCACGATTATCGAGAAGCTGCGCGAGGAGCACGTCTCGAAGCAAAAAAAAGTAGTGCAGCGGGTGCGGCAGTATGTTCGCGAGCATTACGATGCAGGACTATCGATGAAGGACATCGCGGATGAGGTTGGGGTGTCACAGTCACAGCTCAGCCGGATGTTCAAGGAGGAAATGCAGCTATCGTACAGCGATTACGTGATGAACTATCGCATGGAAAAAGCGAAGGAATGGCTGACGATGACCGATATGCCGATCAAAGAGATTGCGGCCAAGCTTTCCTATGCATCCGTTCAGAACTTTACCCGCACCTTCCGGCAAATGAACGGCGTTCCTCCGGCAAAATACCGGGAAAATGCCCGCAGCGATGACTCCTCATAAGAGCTATCAAGGATTATCTAAGGAGAGTTTAAGGCGAGCGTGTCCGGGGCCGTCCAAGGTAAGCGTTGTTGTTAGCTGCACTGCAACATAAAAGAAAATTTGAATGAAAGAAAGAATGTCGTCAGGATGACATAAAATCGCAAGTTCTAGGACTTATTCACCTTAGAACTTGTGATTTTTGTTTCAGGGCTCCTTGCTCAGAGTCGCCTATCAAGAGCCGCTTGAGCGGGCATAAGACGCCGTTGTTCATTTGTTGCGATTCTTGATCATTTCATGCAAGCCCCGGAAACATATGAAAATTGCGGAATAATTACAGCGGCCCGTATAATTTCGAGCTATAGACCAAGGCCGGAGCGGGCCGGCGAGAAAGGAGAATTCAATGAAACAGCTCCCCGACACTGCAGTTTCCATTCCAGCTAACTTCAAGAAAAGCCGATTCCGATCCTTCCTTTCCCGGATCAACCGTGACAAGTACCTGCTTCTCTTAATGCTGCCGGGCCTATTGTATTTCCTTATTTACAAGTATTTGCCCTTGCTCGGTTCGGTGATCGCTTTTCAGGATTACAGCCCTTTCCTCGGGATTTTCAACAGCCCCTGGGCCGGTATGAAGCACTTTGCCGCGATTTTCGATGACAGCGAGATCGTGAGGGTATTGTGGAATACGCTTAACATTTCTTTCCTGCAAATTTTGTTTGCGTTTCCGGCTCCGATCGTCCTTGCGCTGATGCTGAATGAGGTCAGGCACGAATTGTTCAAGCGCGTTATCCAGTCAATTGTGTACCTGCCGCATTTCCTGTCCTGGGTTATCATAGCCGGGATCACGGTCATCTTTCTGCGCAGCGGAGGGCTGGTCAACACCTTCCTGGATCAGGTGCTGGGCGCCAGCAAAATCCCCTTCCTGACCGATCCGGCTTTCTTTAAGCCGCTTGTCGTGCTCCAGGTCATATGGAAGGAAGCTGGCTGGGGAACCGTCATATTCCTAGCGGCGCTGGCCGGCATCAACCCGTCTCTGTATGAAGCGGCGGTGATGGACGGAGCTAGCCGCTGGCGGCGAATCTGGCACATTACCCTGCCCGGCTTGAGAAGCACCATTGTTATATTGCTGATACTTCGGTTAGGCAACGTATTGGATAGCGGATTCGAACAAATTTTCCTAATGTTGAATCCGTTTACAATGGAAACGGGCAATGTTTTGGACACTTATGTGTATTTCAAGGGTATTATCGATACCAACTTCAGTTTTGCGACAGCCGTCGGGCTGTTCAAGGGCGCCGTCGGCCTGATCCTGGTCGTTGCGGCGAACAGAATCGCCAAACGATTCGGCGAAGAAGGCTTGTACTAAGGGTGGGTGACTATGTTCTATAAAAGTTGGAGCGAACGACTGTTTTCCTGGGTCAACGGAACGTTCCTGATTGGCATCGCTTGCGTCATGCTGTTCCCCTTTTTATATTTGTTCGCGATTTCGTTCTCCAGTTACAAGGAATACATTACAAACGATTTTATGCTGTGGCCGAAAGACTGGGTGACCGATGCGTACGCCTACGTGCTTGGGTCCAACGAATTTATGCGCTCGATCTATTTCACGATCGCGATTACCCTCATCGGCACGGCGGCGAACCTGGCCGTCACCTCCGCTATGGGGTATTCATTGTCGCGGCCTGTCTTGTTTCGGAAAGGGGTGCTGTTCCTTGTGTTGTTCAGCCTTTTGTTTCCTGCGGGGCTGATTCCAACCTATCTGGTGGTCAAAGAAACCGGCCTGATAAACTCGATTTGGGCGCTGATCATTCCGGTGCTCGTCAATCCGTTCAATCTGATCGTGATGCGGCAGTTTTTTGTGAACATTCCGCACGAAGTGATCGAATCCGCAGTTGTGGACGGGGCGAACGACCTGAAAATTTTTTCAAACATCGTCATTCCGTTGTCGAAGCCGGCATTGGCCGCCTTCGGACTGTTCTATGCCGTTATTCACTGGAACAGCTACTTTCCCGGACTGCTGTATATTAACAATCCGGACAAATGGCCGGTTCAGGTCGTCTTGCGGCAGCTGATCGTCGTCAGTGATCCGGATACATTGAGCGTGCGACAGGATCTGGTGAACCTGCCGCCGCCGGAAACGGTGCAGATGGCCGCGCTGCTGCTGGCCACCGTTCCGATTCTTGTGCTCTATCCGTTTCTGCAAAAGCACTTTGCCAAGGGGGTGATGCTGGGGGCGGTGAAAGGATAAGACAATGCCTTCGGTTGGATTTTTCAGATTAGGATTTTTCAGACTTGCATGTTCAGATTGGTGACCAAGCAGATTCAAAGGGTGGAAGATGAGATGAAAGGAGCTGTACGTATGCAACATTGGAAGCGCGGGTCAGCCTTGTCGGCAATGGTAGCGCTTACGGTCGCTTTGGCGGCATGCACCGGTGGAACCGGAACACCGTCTGAGCCAGAACCGCAGCAGCCGTCGCCGCAGACAGAAAGTCCCTCTCCGGAGGGAACCGACGAGGAGACCTATACGGTAACGATACTCGATTACCGTTACGGGGCGCTGCCTCCCCGCGATGGAGAAGGCTTGAAAATGATTGAAGAGAGGTTCAATATCAAGTATGAACCTACTTATGTAGGCGTGGATGACTACAAGCAGAGGGTTTCGGTTACAGTAGCGGGCGGAAGCATGCCGGATATTCTTGTGCTGGAAAATCCGCAAGACCCGCTCTACTACCAATGGGCGAAGCAGGGGGCGTTTTTGCCGCTGAATGAATTTCTGGATGACCCGCAATACGGGAATCTGCAGCTGATTCCCGACCATGCGAAGAGAGCGCTGGAGGTGGACGGCGTCATTTATGGCATTCCGGGCTACACGACCTCGACCTATTCGATCACCCCGATGATTCGTGTGGACTGGCTGGAAAACCTGGGATTGGAGATGCCCACCAACTATGATGAATTAAGAGAAGTCGCGCTGGCATTCACTCATAATGATCCTAACCGCAGCAATAAAAACGATACTTATGGGATGGCGATGGCCGAAAACATTAACCCGCAGTATCATTTGGGCGCTTACTGGGATTTTCTGGCCTGGTACCATAGAGATGCTCAAGGCAACTTGATTCCAGGCATTATTTCGGACGTGCGCCGCGACCACATCGCCTGGTTGAAGGACTTGTATGAGCAAGGCGCGATCACGACGGACTTTGCATTGATGAACTGGGGGCAAGCCTACAACGAGTTTTTCAGCGGCAAAGCCGGTATGTTTATTACAACCCCGAGAGGGCTTGGCGAACAGCACTTCCAGGCATTGGCGGAGATTGATCCGGATGCGAAGCTGGCGCCGATTCCTCCATTCGAGGCGCCGGACGGCTCCCGCGGCTTCAGCGCTACCTCAGGCACGCTTCGCTTGATTATGTTGAACGCCAACTTGAAGGATGAACCGGGCAAAGTCAAACGCATTATCGAAATGATCGACTACGGTCGCACCTTCGTCGAAGACAACAAAGGTCCGGACAACCCGGATTACGACTGGCTCTATGGCCGTGAAGGAAGCGGCTACAACGTAGTGGACGGCAATGTAGTGGTGGAACCTGGAGAGAAGGGGCTGAAACCTCGTGATTACTTGCCGGATCTGCAATCATGGGCGCCAAACGATGCCGCCGGCGATTTCCCTTCCAACTGGAGGCATGTTCCAAAGCAATATGAGCTGGCTTTAGCCTCGGCGGAGATGCACGATACGACAGAGCACTACTACTCACCGGTGCTGTCGATTTACTCGCCTGCCAGAAGCCAGAATGAGCTGCAGCTGTTCTTCGACATGTACGCGATTCAAACAAGGATGATTACCGGGCAAACCCCGTTAGAGGAATGGGACAGCATGGTGGAAACCTATATGAACAGCGGTGGAGAAGAGATGATCGCAGAAGTCAATCGACTGATCCAGGAAGCTGGAGTCGAGCCCTACTGGGAGTAATCGTTGAAGGAGGATGGATGGCAATGTACAAGCGCTTGAAAAAATATGTTCTGCTTGCCGGGTTAACCGGATTGTTAAGCGGCTTGCTGCCGGCTGCGGCAGGTGGAGCTGAACCAGCCGAGACTGGGGAAGCCCGGGCTTTGGTCAATCTGGCCGAAGGAAGATCGTATCAAGTTGAAAGCACTATAACGGATTCTTCGTTCCACCGTCTGGAAACGGCTTCCTATCCCGATGACGGCACCAAGCTGACCGACGGAGTGATCGGTCCGAACAGCTGGACGACGCATGGTCCTTGGGTGGGTTATCTGCGCCAGGATGACCGCCAGATCGTCATTGATTTGGGCGATTTGCAGACGGTTCGCGAGCTGTCCGCCTGGTTCTTGCAGGACAAAGGTTCAGGCATCTATTTCCCGCAGGAAGTAAAATTTGAACTCTCGCGAAACGGGCGGGCTTGGATGAAAGCGGATTCAGTACCTACGCGAATCCCTAACAGCGTCCCCGGCCTGCATGTGCAGGATTACCGGGTCGATGGACTGAACCATCTGGCACGCTATGTGCGGGTGACCTTTCACGCGGATGTTTACGTGTTCGTCAGCGAGCTGGAAGCGTGGGGACTGCCCGGCAAGCAGCCTGGGGTAAAGCCGGTCGTGCCATCGCCTCCGGACAATCCGCGCCCGCCTCGCATGCCGCGCGCCGGCTCTGAGCAGGCTGGAGGCAAAAAGCAGCAGGTGCTGATCTATAGCGGTTATCACAGCAATACTTCTCTGCCCCAGATGAACAAGCAGGATCTGCTGCCCTACACGGCGTATGTCGATCAAGACGGACAGATCCGCGACCTGATGTTCGATAGCTTCAATTTCCTGCCGTTTGGCACGACGGAGTCCGGCCGCAGCTTCACCCGAGATGCGGTAAAATCCGAATGGATGTCGTTTGCCGATCAATTGTTCACTCCGGATTTCCGTCTGGATGCGCTGGATCAGGCCGTTGCGGAGACGAAGCAGACATTAAGAAGACCTAACTATAAAGCAAAAGTAACCATTGCCATCCCTTATCCAGGCATTAACAGCGATTGGGGAGACGGATTGGATTTCAATCCGGAGAACGTCGGAGAAGAACAAGCGCTGGCCAACCGGACAGCAGCCATTCAATGGTATGTCGATTATATTTTGTCGCGTTGGCAGCAGGCCGGGTATGAGCACCTGGAGCTGAATGGCTTCTACTGGTACCAAGAAAGCGTAGGCTACTCGGTATCTGCCCATGATGAGCAGCTGCTCATTAATACCAGTCAGATTGTGCACGGGGCCGGGCCGTATAAATTCGAATGGATTCCGGCAGGCCAGAATCCGGGCTTCAACAACTGGGCCAAGTATGGATTCGATACGGCCTTGATGCAGCCTAATCTCGCCTTCGATTCCTCGCTTCCGCCGGACCGGCTGGAGAACAACGCGTACTTAGCCCACAAATATGGGCTGGGCGTCGAAATGGAGATCCATTGGTCAGCGGTAAGAGAAGATAGCGTTGGCGAGACTTACCGGAAGGTCTACTATGATTATTTGGACGCAGCTTACCTGTATAAATACCAGAATACCTTCCTTGCCTGGTATCAAAGCACGGATACCTTCCTGGTCAGCTCCCGCAGCTCGAATCCGGAAGTTCGAGAGATTTACGATCAGACCTACTTGTTCCTGAAAGGTAAATACCGTCCAAGTAAGTGATTGGCGAGGGAAAAGATGTTGCTGTCCTGCGCCATCTAAGAGAGCTTATAAGCGTTTGATTGCAGGGCTAAAGTTTAAGTGACTCGGGAACCGGATGACCTCCAGGGGGCTGTCCAGTAAGTCCGTTTTCGGGTAAATTGCACAGAAAATTAAAAACCCCAGGAATGTTGCTGCAGCATTCTTGGGGTTTGCTTTTTTTGTTATCAGGCTGAACGGCCGCTTTTAGGACAGGCTCTTTTTGCAGATCAACGCAATTACGCGACCGGCCTTGTATTATTTTAACCGGAAGCTTGCTGCAATGTCTAAAGCGGTTTGCCGATCGACCCCAGCATTGAAGTACAGGTCATAGGCTATCTTTCGATCCCTAACAATAAAGTAAATATGCACCGTTTCTTTAACAGCCGTATCGCCCGATGCGGCAGGCGGAGTTTGCTGCTGTATTTCAAACAGGACATCCGTAAAATATCCCTCTAACGGGCTGGATTCAACGACATGTGTATGGTTATTTCGCAATTGCGATATTGGTTGATCGGGATAATATTCGAGCGGATTAAGCCCGCCTACTCCCGCTCCGTTCTTTTTGAAGGATAAGGAAGACCCGGGAAGTTGTTCAATGGACCAGTCTTTGGGAACCGAAAGCCGGTAAGATTCTGCAAGCTCTGCTGGCCCCGCACTGGTTGTACCAGGACTTGCCCCGAGCAATACAGCACCAAATACAACAGCCGCCAAAAGACCAACAGACAGCAGTGTCACCCACCATGATTTAGGGTTAAAGTTCATGATCGCTACCAGCCTTTCTTTTAAATGCATCTTTTCCTCAACCATCATTGCTTGTGGGAGGCCTCCGCCATAGCGATGCGCGGCAGCGATCGATAACAGTGTGTCGGCGTAGTCCCGTTTCTCGCCAGGGTCAAGCTGATTAATGACTTTTTCATCGCAAGCCAATTCACAGGTAAAGTTGACCTCCCGCCTGACCAAATAAATAAGCGGATTAAACCAATGGACGGATACGGCGATCATCGTCAGCCACTTGATGGCAATGTCTAGGCGTTTAAGGTGGACGATTTCATGAAGAAGCATATGCCGAAGCTGCTTTTCATTAAAGCGGTGATCCGGGATGATAATATGCGGGTTTACTATCCCGATTAGCATCGGTGAGGAAATGAAGCGGTTCCTCGAAAGCCGCACGCGGCTTTTTCCGTTTAATAGAATGGTGATTAGCTTCTGGTCCTCTAAAGCTGCTGCACTGCTGGTTCGCATAATCAGTTTTTTAAAACGGGCATAACCGATCACCTGCACGGTCAGGGATACAAGGGCGCCAAGCAACCATATGTAAGAGAGAATATCCCGAAACAGCTTGTAGGGAAGGGCGGCCTGGTTAACAGCGTTCACATCTAGCTGCCGGGTACTCGGCGAAATGTTAGGATCCGTGACGTCTCGGACCGGCTCGTGAGCATCAGTTCCTGCCTGGAGTGTGAGTGTGTGAAACACGTCGTTCATAATGCTGCCTTCAAAAGAAAACGGGAAAACGAAACGCAGAAGAACAACAAGCCACATGCAATATAATATCGATTTGGCCACTCTATGCTTGATGAATAGCGTTACGGCCAGCAGTATGACAGCCAGTATGCTGCCGGAGATTGAGAGCGATAGCACAAGCTCAGTTGTTTTGTTCATTTTTGTCACCTGTATTTAAAAGAGAGCGCAATTCTTTAATATCTTCTTCACTAAGTTTATTGCTGTCCAGCAGTGAAGCTACTAAATTTTTGGTGCTGCCGGCATAGAGGCGGTCAATTAAATGCTGTGTATTGTATTCGTTATATTCTTCTTCACTGACTAGCGATCTGTAGTAGTAGACCTCTTTTTTAATTGCGTGAACAACCCCTTTTTCACAAAGTCTGCGGAGCAGGGTTTTGATCGTGGAGTTTTCCCATTTGCTTGTCTGCTCAAGTTTTTTGCGAATGTCGGCGTAAGGAATTTCGGTTTTTGCATTCCATAATACACGCAAAATTTCGGTCTCTGAATCAGCAATTTTGGCAACCAGGTCGTTCATAAAATCATAGCACCACCTTGAGAGAGTTAGGGTTTTAGCCTATTGATAGAAGTTGTGATAAAGTACTCTAATGCAAGGATTACAATTGTAGCGAGTCAAAGGATGAAAGGGTTACAATTGTAGCCAGTCAGGAAACAAAAGGGTTATAGCAGAAGTATGGTAGGAAAAATTGTAGTCTAATACAGGTTACAACAGTAACCTGAAAAAAGCAATATTATTTTATTGCGGGAGCAAGACAAGTTCACTCGAATCCATTGTATTAACAAATGCTCTTTTTGATCTCTAGCACAGATCGACATATCTCTCCAAAGCTTCCTTTTCATATGCCAAAACAATCGAAGAGAAAGGTCCTTTCTTAAACTTTCAACTGCTGTAGAGTCTAAAGGTCTTCTCTTATCCAATTCTTCCTTTAAACGTGTAACTTCCCTAAGCAGCAAAAGCAATTCGTTATCCAATAATTCATGCATATATCACCTCCACGCACTCATGCAGGGTGCGATATGAAAAATTACCTAATAATTTGACGGCTGGTAAGCACTTGTTTCCATCCAGGCACTCACATGGAGTGCGCTAGCGATCTGCTGCAGGATATCGTTGCGCGACTAAACTACACATTGAGCGCCTTCAGCTAAATGGAAATTATGATCGTTCTATCACAGCTGATCTCATTGAATATAACAGACAAGCACTGCCAAAACCTTAGGTAAAGGCATCAGCACTAACTATATGGGCATTAGCCCGACTGCAGGATCCGCAGTCAGGACCCGCCGGGTCAGCCCGCTTACTTTCCCATGGGAAGATAATTATAGTAATATGATATAGGGATACGATATTTTGGATGAAAGGAGAGTGCTAACTGTGGCAACGATTAAAGACATTGCCAATAAGGTCGGGGTTAATGTCTCTACAGTTTCAAGAGTTTTAAACAATCGGGGCTATATCAGCGATAGCTTGCGTGAAAATATTTTAAAAGCCATGGAAGAGTTGAACTATCAGCCTAATGAGGTAGCCCGGACGTTGTTTCGTAAAAAAAGCAATATGATCGGCCTGATCATTCCGACCGTAGATCACCCGTTTTTCTCTGAACTGTGCAACCATATCGAAAATTATGCCTACCAGCATCAGTTCAAGGTTCTGCTCTGCAACTCACAGCATGATAAAGAAAAAGAACTTATGTATTTGAACTTTTTGAAAGCTCAGCAGGTTGAAGGAATCATCATGGGAAGTCACACCATCGATGTGGAAGAATTCTCCAAAATCGATCTCCCCCTGGTCACATTCGAAAGAGCCATCAGCGATAAAATTCCTTTTGTCAGTTCGGACAATTATGCCGGAGGACGTTTGGCTACCGAGCATCTGCTGGCAAAAGGCTGTAAAAAAATTGCCATGATCACAGGTAGTCTGGGCCTTCCGATGCTTTCCAATGAACGGCATTCTGCATTCAAGGATGTTGCCCAAAAACATGGGGTATGGCATACCGTACTGGAGACAGATATCTTTGGATTCAATCCGGAGAACTATGAAGGCGTTATTAGACAGCTGTTCGACTTGTATCCCGATATAGATGGAATATTTGCCAGCAGTGATGTCATTGCAGCCCACATCTTGAAAACCTGTTATATGATGAACAAATCAGTGCCGGATGATGTTAAGGTGGTTGGTTACGACGGCATTTCTTTCTCCAAAGTGCTTGTCCCGCCTTTGACAACGGTCGTACAACCGATCAAGCAAATGGCCGAACTCGCTTTGGACTTATTGATGAAGCAGATCAATAAGGAACCGGTCCAATACACCAATATTCTTCCAAATGAATTAATAGTACGACAAACAACTTAATTATTTTGTTAATTGTTAAGTCAATTTATTTTAGTTAATATATTTTACAGAATGGAGATTTCTAATGACTAGCAAAAACTTCAGACGACTGCCTTTCACTAATGTTGCAAATGCCCGTGATTTAGGAGGATATCCTACGAAGAAAGGAGGAATGACCCGCTATGGCGTTTTTTATCGTTCAGGTAACCTCCATAAGGCAAGCTCTCAGGATGTTGAACTGATTAGGGAGTTGGGAATCAGCACAATTATAGATCTGAGATATCAAGACGAATGTACCCACATGCCCAACGTGGATTTGGGAGACAGCGTAACAACCCATAATATTTCACTGTTCGCTGATCTGTCTCCGGAACGACTTGCTGTCAAGCATGGTGAGGCGGATACTCAGACGCTTATTCATATGTATCTTCAGGTTATCAATGAATGCAGTAACAAATTAAAGGAAGTCTTTGAAGTGTTAGCCAGTGTGGAAGAAGGGGCCAGCCTAATTCACTGTGCCGTAGGCAAAGATCGCACAGGGATCATAGTGATGTTCCTCTTGTCTCTTGCCGGGGTGGAAGATGTGGATATCGTGGCAGACTACGAAGTTAGCCGTACTTATATTGCTTCATTTTCGGATGATTTGTCAGGATCCCACTACAGTAATATGAGCCGTTTATTGACTTATATTCACGAAAAATATGGATCTCCGGAAGGGTACCTGGAATCGATTGGGATAGATAGGGATAAGCTGGAAAGGATTCGCAAACGGATTTTGTTGACGGACTAATTTTTTTTATGCTTGGTATACCAAGCGGTTGACATATCGCAAAATATGATTTATAACTAACATGAATGTGTCAATCGCTTGTCATATGCAAACCGCTTTACATATCCATAGCGTACAAGCTGTTTGACCCAAATGCAAATCGTTTAGCTTATATGCAAACCGTTTGACATAGCCTGCGAATCTTTTGGCCTTTATGCAAACCGTTTGACATAACAGGCAAACCGCTTTGCATATCGCTGTACCTTTCAAAGAAAAGAGGATCATGGTAAAACGAACCAACATAAGGGAAGGAGGATTCTTCGCGGCGGTTTACCTATTTTTATTGCAATCAAGAAAGGGGTATAAACATGAAAGCTGGAAAAATGAATGCAAAACTTATGCTGCCTTGCACGCTGGCTGCGGCTTTGGCTATCGCCGGGTGTTCCTCCACTCCTTCAGCCAATAATGACAGCGATTCCTCACAGCCGGTCACAATCAAGCTATGGGGACTTGAAGGAGCAGAAACAGAGGTTTATAACCAAATTCTTCCGGAAATTGATGAGAAATATCCTGAATTCACTATCGATTATTCCTTTTACCCGAATGAAGAGTTTTATAACAAACTTAAGATGTCCCCTGCAGTTGGCGACACTCCCGATATCGTAATCATGGATGCTACGGAGCTATCCTACTATGTGGAAGCACAGCTTCTGGTTCCATTGGATGAGTATATGACGGACGATATTCTAGCAGACATGCTTCCTTCGGTTATTGACGAAAGCACTTACAAGGGTAATATTTACGCCACTGCGCAGTTCGATTCAGGCATGAGTTTGTGGGGCAATAAAACGATGCTGGAAGAAGCCGGTATCCGCATTCCTGCAAGCTATACCGAAGCATGGGACCGCGCTGAGTTTGAGGATGCCTTGGAGAAATTAAAGCAGAGCGGTGTACCGTATCCTATCTACTTGAGACAAAATTCTCCTAGAACTCTTTATTATACGTATACTCCCATTGTAAAAAGCTTCGGCGGTGATATGATGAACCGCGAAACGATGCTGACAGACGGGGCATTGAACAGCGAGGAAACCATTGCGGCCTATGATTACATTAGCTGGCTGATTGAAAAAGAATATATGAATCCGGTCGCCGACTACGAGGATGCTTTCTACGGCCGTCAAGAGAGTGCGCTTGCACTGATCGGACACTGGAAAAGTAAAGAGCACTTTGAGTTTTTAGGCGATGATGCGATTCTCATTCCGATCCCAGACTTCGGAAATGGCGTGTATACGGGCAGCGGATCAGTTATTTGGGCGATTACCGCGGCAGCCGAGAAAAATGGCATTGTTGACGAAAGCTGGAGCGTGCTTAAGGAAGCGATTTCTGAAGAGTACATTAAGAGGATGACAGATGTAAACGGTGGCATTCCGGCTAGAGTTTCCGTATTGGACGAGAAAGAGGAGTACAAAGAGGGAGGCAGGCTGTACCTTTACCGCGAACAGCTTGAAGCCGGTATCGGCTACTTGAGGCCGCAAACTCCTGCTCATAATGAAATGTATAATATGATGCGTTCCATTGTAGCTAATCTTCTGTTAGGAAGCGATGCGCGTGAGGAGCTGAACAAAGCCTCCAAGGAATTGGATGAAGTCATTATGGAAAATGGCTGGAACAACAAGTAGGTTCATTAAATCCGGGTCAAGTGGCTTGAATGCTTGACCCGGATTTTATACACCGTGCTGCTAGAATATATACAAGGTAGGTAACAAACATGAAGAATAAACGCTCGAACCGTATAGCTGACGGACAGGCAACGGCAGCCTGGCTGTTGAGCGCCCCGTCCTTGATCATTATCATCATTTTTATGATCATCCCTTTTGCAATGTCCATAGTGTATTCGTTTACGAATAAAATGCTTGTGGCTAATCCCAATAACCCGCTTCAGTTTGTCGGTCTTAGCAACTATATTCGGGTATTTACGAATGAAACTGCTGTTCAGGCTTTTGCTAATACAGCTTTTTTTGCGCTTCTTTTTGTCCCCTTCACCGTCGTGATATCCACGATCCTGGCCGTATTTGTAAACCGGTCTATTAAAGGAATTGGAATCATCCGCCTGATCTATTTCAGTCCGCAAATTGTATCCCTAACTGTTGTCGCCGTCATTTGGGCGTTTATTTTTTCGCCGAGTGCGGATGGATTGCTTAATTCCATACTGCAATCCTTCGGTATAGAAAGTCAATTGTGGCTCAAAGATCCGAAGCAGGCCATGTACAGTATTGCTGTCATGTCCATATGGCAAGCGGTTGGCATGCAAATGATCATTATACTTGGAGGACTTCAGTACATTCCTGAAGAGATATATGAAGCGGCCAAAGTGGACGGGGCTAAAAAGTGGCAGTCCTTTCTGCTTATCACTGTGCCCATGCTCAGAAATACCTTGAATTTCGTCATTATTACGAATACGATCGCAGCGTTAAAGCTGTTCACCCAAGTATTGATGTTAACCGAAGGCGGTCCGCAGAACAGTACGAATACGGTTGTTTATTTTATGTATAATGTAGGATTTTCCAGAAACCAGATTGGGTACTCATCCGCTATGGCAGTTGTATTTTTTGTAATCGTGCTTATCATTTCCTTGATTCAGAACAAAGTCATTACGAAAGGAGAATAACCAGGTGCATTCAACAGCTTCGAGTTTTGGCAAAGGTACAAGAACCTTTCTAATGTATGCCTTATATTTTGCGATTGCCATTATCTTTGTAGGACCGATGATCTATTTGTTCGTGGCCTCACTTAAGCCGGATAATCAGATTGTCGCCGACATGTCTTCAATTAAAGGATTTATTCCATATGGAGACCTGAGCCTTCAAAATTATATCAACGTGTTCAAGAAAATGGACTTTATGAAATATTTTATGAATTCCTTAATCTCTTCTTTACTGGTTGTGCTGTTGGGCACATTGGTAAATTCCATGATTGGATACTCTCTGGGCCTGCTGCAGTTTAAAGGCAAAAATCTGGTCGTAGCCATGATTATCGCTTTGATGATCATTCCTTCCGAAGCGGTTATTATCAACCGGATGCTTGTAGCTACAGAGCTGAATATGCTGAATACGATGTCGGTTCTCGTCATTCCCGCTTTAGCTTATCCGGTATATGTATTTTTGTTCTACAATCATTTCAAAGGAATTCCGAAAGAGCTGCTGCAGGCGGCTGTTATCGACGGATCAGGGTATATCAGAAGCTTTTGGACGATCATGCTGCCATTGTCCAAGCCGATTTTGGCCACAGTCGGAATCATGACCTTCATCAGACGCTGGGGAGATTTGATCTGGCCTACGTTGGTAACTAGAGATGATACCTATCGTACCCTGCCCCAAGCGATGAGATCCTTATATTCGGATGCTTATACGTACTGGGGTGAAATCTTTGCTTTTGGCTCCATGGTGACTATTCCGACGTTAATTATTTTCCTGGTTTTCCAGAAGCAATTTATCCAATCGTTAGCCTCATCAGGTATAAAAGGATAACATTAAAGGACAGCACATAGAAGATTTAGATGATTTGAATAAGGAGTACTCGAATGAAATTACAATATTTAGGTACAGGGGCTTCCGAAGCGTTCCCTGCATTGTTTTGTGAGTGCGATGTATGTGTAAGGGCGCTGAAGGCTGGCGGAAAAAATATTAAAAGACGCTCTTCCATGCTAATTAATGACAAGGTGTTGATAGATGTCTCGCCGGATTTATATATGCAGAAACTGGAGTATCAATTGAATTTGGCCAAGGTGGAAAGCATCGTAGTTACGCATGCAGATGAGGACCACTTTGATGTGTTCTCTCTAATGCTGCGGGGCAAGCCGAATTACTGCCAGATCAACTATGCAGAAGGCGGAGTAGAGCAAGTTCAGGTCTATGGCAATGAGACGGTGGAAGCCCTCTATAAGAAAGGTGTAAATAAGAAACTAAAAGGCTACCAGGAACAGCTGGCCTATCACCGGGTCAACCCCTTTCAACCATTCACGGCTTCCAACATGGTGTTTACTCCCTTGCTGGCCAATCATCGATTAGATGAACAGTGTTACATTTACATGATCGAATGCGAAGGCAAGCGAATCCTGTATGCCAATGATACGGATGCGATCGATGAAATCAATTATGAAACAATAAAAGGCAAACGTTTCGACCTCGTCAGCATGGACTGTGCCCGGGGAATATTGCCTGGAGACGGCCATATGGGACTTGGTGAAAATAGGGACATGAAACGCAAGCTGCAGCAATATCAATGCGTTGGCCCGCAAACCCGTTACTTACTGACCCATATCTCACATATGTGCGGAATGACGCATGATGAGTTGCAAATGGAGGCGGCCAAATATGAATTCGAAGTGGCCTACGATGGTTTGACTATTGAAATTTAGGATAGAGGGTGAAGGATTTATATGAAAGCCTTAATTATTTCAGATATTCATAGTAATGTATATTCCCTTGAAGCCATTATCAAACAGGAACCGGATTATGATGTTATTTATTGCGCCGGAGATCTGGTGGATTATGGTCCGTTTCCGGGAGAGGTTATTGAATGGATTCAGAAACATAATGTCCATTGTGTGAGAGGGAATCATGACGACATCATCATTGACGTATACCGTAATGGTCATAATCTGCATACGATTCCTGAAGAACAATCCAAATGGGCGCATCATAATGCACGGCTTTTGGGGGAGGAAGAAATTTCATTTTTGGAAAGCATCCCGGAATTTATCACTTTCGAAATGGATGGCTGCCACTATAGCATGAAGCATTTGTACAAGGATTATTTGACAATAGACAGCTTGCCTAAATTCAACGATTTGTGGAGCATCTGCAATCCTTCTATGGAGAGTGGGGAAACTGCACAAAGAAGGTTCATATTTGGTCACACGCATCGCCGCTGTATCCATTATTTGAGCGATAACACCCTATGGTTGAATCCGGGGAGCGTCTCTTACCGCCGGCCTGATGATCCTACTAAGACAGCACATTACTGTACGATTACAGATGGAAACATAGCTTTGAAAAGCGTTTCCTATGATCGAACCCCTTTATTGGAAGCAACCCGCAAATTGAAGCTAAGGGAAGATGAAATGAAAGTAGCCTATGTTTTTTTCGGGTAAAAGCTCTTAATGTGAGCCGTTGCCGCTCGGATGATGCTTAAAGTTCAGGTAGGTAGTCGTGGAGAAAACGATGCTGCATATGCAGAAAGCCTTCCTTCGATAATGGATAGGTGGGAATAAAATGATCAATTTTGATAAAAAAATAGAGCTTGCAGAAAAAAGCATAGATATTTTCGCGATAGGAGATCTGCTCATCGATATGATTTCCTCTGAATATGATGATCTTGCCGGATGCGATACGTATAATCGATTTTTCGGCGGATCTCCATCTAATATTGCGATGAATGCCCATAAACTTGGTGTTCGTTCCCTCGTTGCTTCCGCAGTCGGGAAAGACGGGTTAGGGAAATTTTTGATTAATCATTTGCAAACGACCGGAATTGACACAAGCTGCATACAGCAGGTGGAGCATTCAACCAGTATGGTTGTAGTGACGAAAAGCAAAACGACTCCTATTCCAATTTTTTATAGAGGAGCCGATTATCATCTGCAATATAATGACAACCTTCGTGAAGCTTTGCTGAACTCCAGAATGGTTCATTTCTCATGCTGGCCGATTTCCAGAATGCCCGCGCGCAGGACGATAGAAAGAGTGCTGGCTGAGGCCCGGACTCATCATATTCTGATTGGTTTCGATCCCAACTATCATCCTATGATCTGGCAAAGCGGGGAGGATGGCGTTGATTACGTCAAATCTATCATTAAGCAAACGGATATTGTCAAGCCTTCCGAGGATGATGCAGAAAGGCTGTTCGGCAAAGACACTCATGAAAATCAGATAGAGAAGTTTCTGGAGTTAGGTGCGAAGCTTGTGATTATGACATTGGGAGCAGAAGGGGCTATCGCATCAAATGGCAAGGAGTCAATCACTTTCCGTTCCTACGCCGATGAGGTTGTCGATACGACTGGAGCCGGAGATGCTTTCTGGGCAGGATTTTATTCGGCCTTAGTAAAGAGATTCAGTGTTCGGGAAGCGATTGAATTGGGCTTTGCCGTGAGTGCTTACAAGCTGAAATATACGGGAGCCGTCGTGGATTTGCCTAAGCTTGAGCAAATTAAAGAGATGTATGGATTGTAGGGGGAATGTGAGATGACAGTAAAAAATCAGGTGCAGCTGATTACCTATCCTGATTCCATGGGCGGCAATCTGAAGGTGTTGAATGAGGTGTTAACCGAGCATTTCTCGGATGTCTTTAAGGGCGGCGTACATATTCTGCCGCCGTTCCCTTCCTCAGGGGACAGGGGGTTCGCTCCGTTAACCTATCTGGAAATTGAGCCTCAGTTTGGGGAATGGCAAGATATCCGGGCGATAGGGGAACGGTTTGATGTGCTGGTGGATCTGATGGTTAATCATATTTCAGCGCAGTCTGTCTATTTTCAGGATTTTCTCCAAAAGGGCCGCCGGTCACCCTATGCCGATCTGTTTATTACTTTAGACAAGCTTTGGGAAGACGGGAAACCGGTACAATCCGATATTGAAAAAATGTTTTTACGTAGGCCTTTGCCCTATTCTGCTTTTGAGATTAGGGAAGACGGAAGCCAGGAAACCGTATGGACCACGTTTGGGAAAACGGACCCCTCCGAGCAGATTGACCTGGATATCCGATCGGAGCAAACCAAGCAGCTGTTTATCGATTTTTTTGCCAATTTTAAGAGAAACCATGTCAAGATTGTCAGGCTGGATGCCGTTGGCTATGTAATAAAAAAATTGGGGACCAGCTGTTTCTTCGTTGAACCGGACATCTATGAATTTTTGGATTGGATCGCAGGTATAGCCGCTCAATTGGATATCGAGCTTCTTCCGGAGGTCCACTCTCATTACTCGGTTCAATACAAATTAGCGGAGCGCGGTTTCTGGATTTATGACTTTATTTTGCCTTATCGCATTCTGGAGACGCTCATCAATAAATCCTCTGTTGAGCTTTGCCATTACTTAAAGACGCGTCCCGCCAAACAGTTTACGATGCTGGATTGCCACGACGGTGTTCCGGTGAAGCCTGATCTGGATGGATTAATAGATACGAAAGAAGCAAGGAAGCTGGTCGAGGTTTGTGTTGAAAGAGGATCTAATCTTAGCCTGATATTGTCGGAAGAGCATAAATCAGAGGATGGGTTTGACGTTCATCAGATCCGCTGCTCCTATTATTCCGTGCTGAATGAGGATGATGATGCTTATATAGCGGCGCGAGCTATCCAGTTTTTCACTCCCGGAATTCCACAGGTTTATTACGTAGGGCTGCTCGCTGGAAAAAATGACATGGAGCGTGTACGGGAGACCGGGGAAGGCCGCGAGATCAACCGGCATAATTATACTCTCGAAGAAATCGAGCAATCCCTCCAGCAGGAAGTGGTGCAGCGGCTGATCCAATTAATTCGCTTCCGCAATGAGTATGACGCATTCAACGGGCAGTTCGACGTCTTGGATTCGGCCGATGATGAAGTTCGGCTATCGTGGCAAAAGGAAGATAAACACTGTGAGTTGTTCATCGATCTGAATACAAATCAGTCCACGATCAAATATTCCGATGATCAAGGCAAGACGGTTTATTATAAACTTTAAAAAATATAATGAAGCGTCACGCTACGCGCTGACTTAGAGCCTTGAAAGAGCAAAAAGCGGAAAGGAGCTTCTTCCTTTCCGCTTTTTGCTTAGACATTATCGAACAATCAGCACCGTTTGTGAATTGTTATCCCAGAACACTTGTGAACCCATAGCTTCACTTACGAATCGGACAGGCACCATCGTGTTATTGTTGATGAGCTGAGCCGGAACGTTAAGCTGATGCGCCTGGCCATCGATATAAGCGATGTCGGAGCCGATCTGCAGCTTGATTTCCTTGCTTCCTCTAGTGGCGGTTACCGTCATCGTTTCCTGTTCCCACTCGATGCTTGCTCCCAGAGCTTCAAAAATAGCCCTCATCGGGACTACCACATTCCCCTCCAAATTAACGGGCGGCTGCTCAGTAGCCAAGCCTTTGCCGTCTATGGTGACTAATGTTCCTCTTTTAACGATCTCTTGCTTGCCAGTTTCATCATAGAATTGAACGGCTACTTGACTTGCATGGGTATCTTTGATCTGCATCTTGAGATTGTACAGACGATGATCCATCGTATAATTGGAACTGGTTTGAATGGCCAATTCCTTGCCATCCCCTGTATAAGGGGTGACTCTGGCGTTTATCCTTTGGGATTCGCCTCCATTTTTAACAACGGAAGTCAGCACAAGCTTTCCATCTTCAATATAGGTTCCACTTTCGACCAGGTAGGTTTGATCGTCGGTCAGCACGGTAAATTTAACGTTATGAATTTCGTTAACGGCATCCAGCTTAATTTTGAAAATCGAGGTGCGTTTGTCCATAACGAAATTATTGCTTCCTCTTACTTCTACAACTCTGCCGTTACTATTCGTAGCCGTAGCAACAACATTGATCACTTGCGATTTGCTGCCGTTTTTAACCGCTATAATGCCTTCCACATGGTCACTGTGAGCAACCGTTGTTTCCTTCAAAACCTTGTAAGGCTCATTGATCGGCTCAAGGGCTTCAATATCGACCTTTGCCAGCTCTTCGCCATGATCCATGGTCAATTGCAAAACTCTAGTATGTCCGCCCATAATAAATTCATCTTTTCTATTGATTTCAATGATTTCACCGAATTGATTATACCCGGTAACTAGCAGCGTGACGACTTCGCTGGATTCAACTCTTACGTCCGCGGTTACTCTCATTTTCCCGTCACTGATTTTGTGCTCAGAGCGCAGCAGCTCGATATTTGAGTCCGAGCTTGCAGTCGCCTCGATATTTGGGTCCGAGCTTGCAGTCACCGCCGGGACAGGGGCCGCCAGGCTGGCCAAGATTACTAACGCAACAAACCATCCGCTAATCGAACGCAATCTTCTTGATAAAAACATTCCTCTGTAATCCTCCTCTTGTTCCAATCACTTACCTTTTAAAGATACAACCCATTCAGTATACGTACATTCGAACTATAACTTAACGCAAAACTTTAGGGTGTGTAAATAGAAAAGAAGGCCCAAAAAAGAAGAGAACGCTCCCCATTATAATTAGCGAATTCAACTTCATTTTCAACAGCAGGTGGAAGAAAAAGGGTTTTTGTTGAAGAGTGTAGTTCCTATTGCCTATTACAGTGAAACAGCGGGAAATTAGACATGGGTGAAAGGGCTTATTAAAATGCATTCCATCAGTGATGGTGGTGAAGATGGTGATTTCCAGATGATGCAGCTTTCGCTTTACACAAAATCGAATCATCATGCAGATGGGCGGACGTTTCTAATTGAATCGTTATGTGGTGAATGTTTTTATGTTCAAGTTCATGTTCGATTCGACGCAGCATTTTCTCACTCTCGGCAATGGACATTTGATCATCTACAACGGCATGGCAGGAAAGTGTATTTAAGCCGCTTGTAATGGACCAAATATGCAAATCATGAACGCCTTGAATACCGTTTGTATTTTTGATGATTTGCACCACGTCCTCTACATTTACATTTTGCGGTGTGCCTTCCATCAAGACATGGAGCCCAGATTTCGTAACATTGTAGCCACTGCGTAAAACGAGTGCGGCTACAATGACACTGGCGAGCGGATCTGCCCAACCCCAGCCGAAAAATATGATGAGCAGTGCAGCAATAATGGCACCAATGGAACCAAGCATATCGCTAATCACATGCATATATGCTCCACGCATATTCAAGTTCTCCTCTACATCTCCACTACGCATCATTATCCACGCAACAAATATATTAACTAGTAAGCCAATAGAAGCAATGATTAACATTCCGGTTGAAGCAACTTCTGGCGGATTTTGAAAGCGCTGAATTGCTTCATAAAAAATATAAATCGCAATTAATACGAGTGTTACCCCGTTAAATACAGCTGCTAATATTTCAAAACGTTTATAGCCATATGTTTTGCTATAATTAGCGGCTTTTTCCCCGAGCGTAAAGGCCAATAAGGCAACCCCCAGCGAAATGGCGTCACTTAACATATGTCCTGCATCAGATAATAACGCAAGGCTATTGGTAACGAATCCTCCGATCGCTTCAATAATCATATATCCTGCAATAATAATAAAACTTATCATTAATGTCTTTTTATTTGCACCATGAGTATGGTTGTGTCCATGGTGATGTTCATGATTGTGTCCCATTTAAGTTCCTCCTGAATAGATGTTATGAAGCAAGTTCAATGGAATGCTTCAGGAAATTCATGTGAACGCTCGTCTTCCGAATTATACAGAGTTTGCCCTTCTCTTCTGTATTTGACTAATCTTCTAGATTTTCAAGAATCGCAATGGGTGTGAAATACGTGATTGTCCTAAGTTAGTCCCCGGAATATCATTGGGTCGCTTATATTTTTACCCCTTTATAATGGATTATATAATCTTATATTAATACATGAATATATATTCATGTATAGGTTATTATAATTTTCACTGGAAGTCAATTAAAAATCATTTTCGTTTACAAGTGCCAGCTTTGTGGCTTATTTACTTAGAGCAAGATTAAGAAGGAATGAGGCTTGAGCGGGTGGAGGGTTAGCAATAATAATGATGTACGTTTGATAGTTGGCCGTGTCAACTGTGCTGTTAATAGGAACTTGGTTAAATGGGGAAGTATGTGTAAATAGAAAAAATGTGGTCGACCGTCCGCCGTTCATGCAGCGAAACACCGCGCGCTGGGAGCTGCGCACGGTGCGAAAAAAGCCGATATTAGGGCTGTCTTTTATTACTTTTGATCCACGTACTCAAGTAGAGTGCTGCAATGCCCAAAATAAGGCCGTATCGTGCCTTGTCTTGCGAGCGCATTAGTGCTAACCCAAAATGGAAGCCCGTATCTATTTTTTTACACTTGTAATATAGTAGAGCATTTGTTTAACGACTGCCAATCCTGTACTGCTTGAGTAGTGGCTCCATTACAAGGCTGGAGTAGTTATCCCCCATGGTAACGTATCCAGGTCCGTTCGGATGAAGATCGTCCGGCAGATTATAGGCTTGCGTCTCATCAAAAATAGTCAGGCCGTGTACATAGTGTAAATGCTGATCTCCTAACGCCACCATGCTGTTCACTGCCTCTTGAATTTCCTGGCGCATTTCCATGAGCGTAAAACCGGCAGCGTTTTTATTTTCTTCTCTGGCAGGTGAGAAAATGGGCGACATCAAAGCAATTGGAGTGCCTGGGTGTTTCTCGCGGATGATTTGCACGAGGCCGATGACGGCTGCACGGAATGTGCGCGGGCTAAGCGTCGCCCCGCCGTACACGTTGATTCCGAGACACAGTGAAATGATATCGGCAGGCAGGTCTCGTATCATCCGTGCAACCATCGGTTCCAGATGGCAGTTGCCGGAATAGCCGAGGCAAGTCAAGTTCAGCCCATGGCGGCGCGCCACAAGGGCAGGCCATGTTTGAGCGGGGCTGAATGCATCGTTGCACTGCGTAATAGAGCTCCCGTAGGCAACCCATCTCGGACGGTTGTCCTGCTCTGGAATATACCAGCTGGCGCTGTCATCGATCGAAAGGGATTTCACAATTGTCGGGGCCTTTTGCGGTAAATAGATGTCGATGGTCTTGCTGCCATCCGCTAAATTCTCAAAAACGAAATAGGTTTCACCCGGACTCAACGGATGAGTTGCAATCAGTTCGTCTCCGATAACAAGATCGGCCTGTACGAGCACATCTGCTGGAGCCACTTCAACCTTGATCGAAGTCGTATCGCTGGCGAAACGAAGCCGCACACCGGCGGACATTTCCGCTTTGCCGTTGATTCCATCAGGCGGAAATAGCGAGAATTGAGTGTACGGTATACGCCAAGGCTTATATCCGCCATCAACCTTCTCTACCGAAATAGCGCCCTGAAACAACGATTCCGCAATGGATATCTGCTGCATGATTCGTTTCCCTCCTAAATGAATGGATGAGTAATACAATTTTCTGTGAAAATAAAACGCCCCGCATGATGAGCAATCTCGGGTATCGCGCCTCAATCCCATAACTTGCTACGAAATATCGTCTGAAACACTGGCCGCAGATGGCTGCAGGCCCTTAATAGCTTAAAGACTTTGCATTTGTACGACATCTCGTACAAAATGCAGGAAACAAGCCCGCGCAATCCTCGAACCCCGCCAACCTTGGCTATTACATGCTGGAGTTGTGGATGAGAATTCAATGGCATGACTGTTTTCGTATGTAAGCAGGCATTTATTGAACGAACGTAACGTCCATCTCCTAGTAGGGAAGGAAAAGAGCATACATTTATTATACTACCAAATGGCTTTAATAAAAGAATTCACTAGATAGAATTGCCTCCGTTAGTCAAGTCGAATGCACCAAGCGAGGCCGGATGCCGCAAAGAAAGTCAAGCGCACCGAGGCCCGTACTGCCGCAAGCCAAATGCAAACGCGCTAAAGAGAACGTGACGATACCTTATACTGCAAGCCGAGTCAAACAGACCAGGAGAGTCGGTATGCCGCTGCAGGCTGCAGCACAAAAAGCAAAAGCCAAGCGCCGAGAGGCCGTGGCCTTCGCACTTGGCTTTTTAGTGCCGTTTATGCTATTGCTGCTCCAGATGAGCGACATACTCGGAGATGTCTACTTTAAGGCTTTCAGCCAAGCGCTCCCCAAACTCACGGTCGGCACGATAGAAGTTGCATATAGCCAGCAGCTTGGTCCTTTCATGAACCTGGGATAGGTCAGCTGTCAGGTTGGCAATCAGATTGTTTTGTTCCTCCTGCGTAAAGCTGCGGTACGTGTCGCCGGCTTGGGCAAAATCATTGGTTTTGGCGATTTTTTGGCGGCCCGCGCTTCCTTTTAGCGGCATCGTGCTGTCTTTATATTCCGGCGCTTCTGATGGAGTCCCTTGATGGCGGTTAGGCTCATAGTTGATCGAAGAAATTTGCTGCCTGGTTTGCATCGCGCCGTCCCGCTGATTGTTGCGAACCGCTGCATACGGGCAATTCACCGGTATTTGCAAATAATTAGCTCCCAAGCGGTAGCGCTGGGTGTCCGGGTAAGAGAACAGACGGCCCTGCAGCAGCTTGTCTTCGGAAGCTTCAATTCCGTTGACTAGCGCGCTCGGAGAAAAAGCGGCCTGCTCCACCTCAGCGAAGAAGTTGTCCGGATTGCGGTTCAGCGTCATGGTTCCCACTTTTTGCAACGGCAGCAGATCTTCCGGCCAAACTTTGGTCGGATCTAGCGGATCAAAGTCATACGAATCAAGGTCTTCCGGAGAGAGGAGCTGCACGTATAGATCCCACTTTGGAAACTTGCCGGCTGCAATATGGTCATACAAATCACGTGTCGCATGATTAAAATCTTTTCCCTGTACCTCGGTCAATTCCTGGCTGTTAAAATTGCGAACGCCTTGCTGCGGCTTCCAATGATATTTAACGTATACCCAGTTGCCAGCCGAATTGATCCATTTAAAGGCATGGACACCAAAACCGTTCATTTGCCGATAATTGGCCGGTGTTCCGTAGTCTGACAGCAGCCAAGTCATCATGTGGGTAGACTCAGGGGTTAACGTCATGAAATCCCAATATCGGTCAGGAGATTGGATATTCGTATCTGGTGCTGGTTTGAGCGAGTGGACCATATCCGGAAATTTCAGTGCATCCCGAATGAAGAAGACGGGTAAATGATTGCCGACTATATCATAATTTCCTTCCTCTGTGTAAAATTTTACAGCGAATCCGCGGGGGTCACGCGCCGTTTCCGGAGAGCCCTGTCCGTGGATAACTGTAGAAAAACGGACGAATGCAGGTGTTTCCTTACCAACCTCGTTTAAAAAAGCGGCTTTTGTATAACGGTTCATAGCGTTCTCAACTACAAAAGTGCCGTGTGCTCCCGCTCCGCGTGCATGGACAACACGTTCAGGAATGCGTTCTCTATCGAAGTGGGCGAGCTTCTCAAGCAAATGATAGTCCTCGAGCAGAGTAGGGCCGTTTTGACCAGCCGTTCTGGAATTTTGATTGTCTCCAACCGGTGCCCCTTGATTCGTAGTTAATCTCTCGTTTCCCATGTAATAGATCACCTCATTAGATTAGTTTTTCAAAAATAAGCTGTCGATTATCTTGTGAATAACAGATTGGCAGCGGACAAATAGACGTTTGTGCACACCGTTTGAGTTCTGTTCAGATTCTAACGCTCGCAGTGGTCCTTATTTAGGCAAAAACAGGGGGAAAAAATAACGCTCGCCACCGTCCTTATCATGCTTTAAATCGCTGTTTTCCTGCCTCTTTGTCACAAATAAGAGCGAGGAGGAGCGTTAGAATTAAAAACCTGGCCTTTTCCGCCGAATAAGAGCAAGGGCGAGCGTTAGCGCAGTCCGTCTCGCGGAGCACCTTCCGGAGCACATGCGAAGCAGCACACAGCAGAGTCACGTGCAGAGCACCACTATAAGTACACGCTCAATTTCGCAGGATATTCGTCTGCGATGGTAATCACAATAATCGACAGTCTTACAAACTGAACTAAATTAGAACAGTTTCTAAATTAAAATAATTATAATTTAGTAGTAAATATAATATAACTTAATTAACCTTGTCAATCCAACAATTTTTTCCCGCTTTAATACAAGGCTTGACGGGATTATACATTATGCTGAAATATATAACCTTCAGCGAACTAATATGTGTTTTTTCAAAGATAGCTTTGTTCATCATTCGATCACATTACCAACCGCACCACCAGCAACCGCATAACCAACCGCCACCGCACCAGCAACCGCACCAGCAACCGCACCACCAGCAACACCCGTTCTCAGCAGCCTAAGCAAGACTGCCGGGCTAATTTGCAAGTGTAGCTGAAGGGTTGGAATTTTCCTATACCCTGCAACGAATCCTAAATTCTAGATACAAATCCAGAATTTTGGGAGGAAATTGCTTGATTTTGTAGAATTAGTACTTATTAACTATGGTTTCGCACGGAGATTGCGGGCAGGCCAGTTTTGCCCGGCCCTTGTGTAGCGGAACATAGGTATTTAAGACTAGCTTCGCCATGGAGGGAAATGATGAGAAAGGTTGGCAAACGAATAAAGCTTGCGCCGGGGATCCGGCTCAATTTGAATAAGAAGAGCGTAGGAGCCAGCATTGGCGGAGTGAAATTCCGCTATACCTATAATTCACGCACAGGCTCCAAATGGTCCGGTCAATTCCTGGGTAAGAACTGGTCGATACATTGGCCGGGGCTTCGCCTTGGCGGGAATGAGTCACAAGCGAGCCGCAAGCAGCGTGAGCTGAATAAGCGTGCGCTTGAGATTGGCAAGCTGGAAGAGAAGGAACAGGCGAGACTCGAAGTGGACATGTATGAGCTTGAGGTGGAGCGCCTGACTTCATTTCACCGGGAGAGCCACCCGGAAGTGCAGTGGAGTAACCTCGCAGACAGCGATCCTCCCTTTGAGAGGGATGAGCCGGGTCCTTTGGAGCGCGAGGCTCAACTAGCTTTGGATAGCTATAAGCCAGGATTTTGGCGGAGATGGTTTAGAGGCAAGGATCAAGCCTTGCAGCAGCTGAGGGATGGGCTGGCCAAGGCTCGCCAGGAAGATGAAAATAACTACAACAGCTGGCTGCAGGGGAAGCGGATAGCACAAGGTGTGATGGCTGGCCAGCTGCCCATATTTAAAGAGGTGATTCTACATGCCCTGGAGCCGAAGGAACTGACCGGGTCTACCGGGCATATGGAGTTTTTCCTAAAGAGTCACGAAGTGATCGAAGTGGTATGGGAAAGCTTGTCTGAGCGTGTGATTCCTACGGAAACCAAGACGTTGACCAAAACAGGAAAGGTTTCGGTGAAGAGCATGAGCAAGACGCAATTCTATTCCCTTTATCAGGATTACGTCTGCAGTGCGGTTTTACGCATGGCTTTGGATCTGTTTGCAATACTTCCCTTGGCGGTTGTGTACGTTCATGTCTATGAAGAGCGGGTGGCAACAGCAACGGGACATCGCTTTCAAGCCCCGGTACTTTCTGTTCAATTCGACCGGACCACTTTATTATCCTTGAATAAGGATGAGCTGGATCCCTCGGATGCCCTGAGTCAATTCGCACACAGGATGAGCTTTCAGCGGACGAGCGGGTTTCAGCCCATCGATATTTTAACGGCTTCTTCCGAAGCTTCCGGCACTTCTGCAGGCTAGTCGGTTTCTCGGCAAATGTACCCATTCACCTCTTCAGAGCTTCTTGAAGAGGTTTTTTTGTTTAGAGCTTGCAACAAAATGATTTCTTTTACGTAATGGTTTTTTAAAT
>NZ_HE610962.1:82226-102628 GCF_000285515.1 Paenibacillus senegalensis JC66 | reverse complement strand
AAATAAATGGTTGCCGTAAGCGTGGTAGAGAAGAGACAGTGCTTTATTCAAAAAAATGGTATGTTTAATACAATCAATAAATACTAGAATCCGTTTTGCCCAGGCTTAAGAATTGCCCCCTTGTTAGAAAGCATGAATTTATAGGAGGATTATCGATGCCCGTATCTCTGTCGCTGCTACCTGTGGCGTTTACCCGGAGGGACGTCATGTTTGCAGTGAATTCGCAGCGTTTTCCCGATAGGCGTCTGGCGTATACCGCCAATGGAACAGAGTTAACCTTTATCCAGTCTGAACCCGATGCGCCTTTTGATGTATCGGATCACACTCCTAGGCTTGAGGAAGTGTTCCGCTATCTTTCCGACCTGGATGAGCATTACAAAAAAGTCCTGCAGGCCATGATATATGGGCTCTTGAAAAAGCGCAGCACCAACCGACAGATAACGCTAGAACAGGAGGAAGTTCTGGATGATCACTCCATCGTGATTGCCCTGAACGTTGAGAGATGAGCGGGATCAACCGGACAGAAGCGATTCGCCTGATTTGTGCCGAACACGGAGGAAAGGGCTTTTATCTAGATCCGATACCCGAAAAGAAATTAAGAAATGCCCGTAAGTCGTTTCCTATTAAGCCGGACTGGGTCGTGATAGGGCTAGTGGATGACACGGTGTTCGGCAGCGCTAAAAAGGCATTGCGATCACCAATTATGGCCTGGTATGGTTCACCCACCCTCAGCGGGGGCTTTTGACGTGGGAAGAATTTCAACAAATACCCGTAGAACCAATTGCGCATGTCAAGGAAAAATTCAGCATCGTTATTGGTAACTACCTCGACATTAGCATTACCGCATCACAATATAAAGGTAAACAACTGTGCGACTTGTTAAATGATATCCAGGCTTTGTTGGATGGAAAGCGAAAGGTTAAGGACCGGTCCTGGGTTAGGCGTGAGCTGGAAAATATAGAAGGCCGGCAGCTGCTGTCTTATGAAGAGCTGCTTGATGTTTGCAAGCAATTTCATGGAAAAGGTTATTATGTTGCGGAGATGCTGCCCTTAAAAAAAGAGATGAGACTTTACACCAGCTATGGAATTCCGCTAGAGGAACGTGTTATTGCTTTTCTTGACTCTTCTGTATTTTCTTCAGGCAAATATGGTCTTGCTATTTGTGAAAGCGGGATCTATTGGAAAAATGATTGGACCCTGCCAACCAGCCGAACTTATTTAGCCTGGTGGGAGCTGGCCGGGCGGGAGATAGGTGTGCATTCAAAGTATGCAATCTGTTTAGGTGGCGGGCTCACCATTAATACGCCAGGAGCTCAACAAGATGCCATTTCACTGTTAAACCGCCTTCGTATTCTTGCTGAACAGGCGATATCGCTGCTTGCAGAGCGGGCCGCAGCCGGTTCCGCTCAAAGCGCCGCTGATCATCATCAAGAGCTACAGGATCATAGATAATCCAGGAGGGATAAAGTGGCTGAAAGCAAATTAACGAATTTCGTCCGATCGTTATGGATTTTATGGATGAGGAGATACTCCAGAACTAGAGACGTGGCTCGAAGGACTTCTTGGCAGCAGATGACTTCCTAACCTATCCCATGTGGTCGACCGACCGCCGTCAGGCAGCAAAACAGCGCGTGCTGGGAGCTGCCTCTTATTTTTGACATAATATAGTCCTTTATAATACTTGTGACTAACCTGTATCTTGTGTTAGTATTAGGCTAACATTGTAGGCGTTTTCAATTGCAGGATCAAGGAAGGGCAAGTCAACCTGGGGAGGGTAAAGCGATGAGCGAGTTGCTGGCGGTTCATGGTGGAGAAAAGGCGAAGACAGTACCTTATGGAGACGGCCAACGGTTTGGGCTTGAGGAAGCCCGGGAGCTGCTGGAAGCATTGGAGCAGGGAACTTTATTTTACCATTTTGGCAGCAAGGTTAAACAGTTTCTTAGCGATTTTAATGAAATCTACGGTGTAAAGTACAGTGTGGCGACCTCTTCCGGGACTGCGTCTATCCATGTGGCTCTCGGAGCGGCAGGCATTAGCGTCGGGGATGAAGTCATTACAAGCCCGATTACCGACCAGGGCACATTAGTCGGCATTTTGTATCAAAATGCTGTCCCGGTTTTTGCAGATCTCGATCCGCATACTTATAACATGGATCCTGCTTCGGTTGAAGCCCGGATCACTTCCAAGACAAAGGCGATTTTAGTCGTTCATTTGGCAGGAAACCCTTGTGATATGGATGCTATTATGGCCATTGCAAAGAAGCATAATCTCCTTGTCATTGAAGACTGTGCGCAGGCTTATCTTACTAAGTACAAGGGCCGTTTATGCGGTACCATTGGTGATTATGGCTGCTTCAGTACTAATGATTTCAAACATATCTCTACTGGAGACGGCGGGATGGTTACAGTCAACTCCGGAAAGGAAGAAGATTTTTACCGTACGCATGCTTTTGCCGACAAGAACTATCAGCGCTTCGGGGATACCGTTCACAAGGATCTGCAGGTGCTGGCCCCCAATTACCGCATGACAGAATTACAGGGTGCTGTAGGGATTGCTCAATTAAAGAAATTGCAGTGGATTTGTGAGCAGCGCAACCGTTACGGGAGTCTTCTTACTGAAGGAATCAGCGGACTCCCGGGCGTTTATCCGCATCGGGTGACAGCAGACGGGGAATGCTCTTATTGGTTCTATATGCTGAGATTGAATTTGGATGAGCTTACCTGTACGCGCGAGCAATTTTGCGAAGCATTAGCAGCAGAAGGGGTGCCGGCACAAGCAGGCTACATTGCCCGTCCCGTCTACATGCAGCCTTTATTCCAGAAGCGCCAGGCTTATTTGAACAGCCATTTCCCGTTTGACGAATCGGAACAAACCTATGAGCAGGGAATTTGCCCCGTAGCTGAGGAAATTCTGGAAACCGCTGTGCGCCTAGCGGTCAAGGAGTTTTATACAGAGCAGGATGCCCGGGAAACAGCTGCCGCCATTCGCAAGGTAGCCCTGCATTATGCTAAACAAGAAGCAAAGACTCAATAATGTGCAAGTGCCGAGTAAGCGAAGTCTAATGAGCTGAGAATCAGCTCCCAGGCACCAATTAGCCAATAGTTGCAGCAGCCTCTTTTAGAGGGGCTGCTTTTTTCTTGCTGCCAAAAACCTGACGAGCAACCATAGAGATTTTTTATAAATAGGAGGAATTTTATTTCTTGCATAGAAATGTTTTTATGTAATAATAGTCCTAAGGCTGACATCAAAGAGTCATTTCTTGTATAAGTTATTAGGAAGCCGGGCAGCAAGATTAAGAGAGGGGGGCTTGCCATTAAAGCGATTCGGCTGTTGAAAGCTAAACCGTTTAATGCAGCGTTGTTCTGGCGGTTGTTTATGAGCTATTTGATCTTGATATTAATTCCCGTTGTTGTAGCCAGCATGTTTGTGTATTTCTTCGTTGTAGGTTTGATTGAAAAAGATGCGGAAAAGCTGAACCATGTAGTTATGCGCAACTTTTCCGATCAGGCCAACACCACATTCTCTTCTCTTGAGACCAGCATGATTAACATGCTTAGTTCCTCTAACGTAATCAGTTTCCTCAAAGTCATTAACGATACAGCTGAGAATCAGCAGCGCAGTGAGTGGGCCCACTCCTTGATGAATCAGCTGGACAAGATACAAAGCAGCGAGTACATCGACAGCGCCTATCTTTATTTCAATCACTATGACCTTGTGCTGGACGCTCATACTTATACGAATAAACACTATTATTTTCATCACTACCGGCCGATGGATCAACAGGAGCAAACTGAACTTTTCAAGCATTTTTCCGGAAAAAAGACTATGCATTTTATTTATCCACATACAGCGGCTACCACGCCTGATCCACAGCGGATGGAGTCGCAGGATGGCAGCGGATCCTCTGTGTCCGTTCTGTTAAGCTACCCATTCAACAGCCAGAACCCTGATGTCTATCTGATTGTGAATCTCAGTCAAGATAAGCTTCGCCAGCAAATAAGCATTAACGAAGAGTGGGTAACGGCTACCGCTATTATGAACAGCGAGGGGCAAGTCATTGTACGAAATGGTGAGATCAGCATGGAATCCGCAGAACTCCGGGATATGTTTCTTGAGCATGAGGAAGGGGAGCTTTATTTAGGCGGAAAAGGGAAAGCGCTATCATTCCGGCAAACAGGCTTTAACAACTCCTGGTATTATGTGAGCTTTGTTAATTTGCCGGTCTTGTTGAAGCCGGCGCAGATGCTCAGCTGGCTCAGTCTCGCCTTTCTCGCCTTATTTTTGGTATCTGGCAGTCTGGTCTCCTATTATTTAAGCGGGAAGCTGTATAGGCCCATCCAGGAAATCAAGTCGGGGCTGGAATCGCATAGTCAGATCCATGGGGGGATTGTGCCTGCGGGGAATGATTTCGAAGTGATCAAGCGGGCCTCCAGCAGGCTGATTACCGAATATAAGGAGCTGTCACAATTAGTTCATGAGATGTCACCGATTGTTCAGGAAAGGCTTGTCTCCAAAATTTTGCACGGGGAATACCGGGACAGTCTGTCCATTGAGTACTATGCCAAGGAAATAGATTTCAGCTATCAGCCTAAAGGGCTGCGCACGGTTCTTTGTCTGGAAATCGATTTTTATTCGCGTCTGGCTGAACCGCTTTCCGAAACGTCCAAAGCTTTCTTGATCCTGCAATTGAAAGAGAAAATTCACCAGCTCGCTCCAACGGCTGCCTGGCTTTGCCAAACGAAGCCTAATTTGCTTGCCTTTGTGGTTCATCATGACGCTTTTCTCGGATTTGGTCCGAAGGAAGCGGCGGAAATGTGCAAAACCATCATGCAGCAGCCGTATTACAAGGCTTCGATTGGCGTTGGCAAAACCGTACAGGCGATCGGGGATCTGCACCTCTCTTACGATCATGCCTTAATGATGCTAGAGAAGTATAAAACGCTTAATCCGGAGGTGGATATTTGCGATGAAGACTGTACCCCCGAGCAGGAGAGCGAACGAAACGCCTGGGACGGATTTTTGACATCAATAGAAGTGAACCGGATTACCAATCTCTATAAAACGAAAGCTTACGATCAGCTGCTGCATGCCTTGTTCGCCAAATTGGAGGAGGGGTACCGTCATAAAGCGAGCGCGACCCAGATGAAATATGTATGCACAGATGTTTTGAATACATGGATCCGTATAGTGGAAACAGAAAAGAATGAATTTCGCGTTTCCTTCTATTCCGAATTGCTGGACAAATTGGAGCGCTGTGTCACCTGGGAGGAGCTCAAGCAGGGATTCCAGGAAATTCACAGTGAACTGTTTCAAGTATCGGAACCTTCCGATCGGAGCAGTCAAATGCAGGAGATTCTGGATTATATTCATACCCATTATGGAGAAGAGCTTTCCATAGAGCAGTTTGCACAGCAAATGAATATGTCCGTCGGTCATTTCAGCCGCACTTTTAAGGAAGTGGTAGGCGAGAAATACGTGGAGTATATAGCCAAGCTCCGGCTGCAGAAGGCGAAACAGTATTTGCTCGAGACAGATTTGAAAATAGATGAGGTAGCGGCCAAGGTTGGATATTGGGGACGAAGCTCATTCATCCGCATTTTCCGCAAGTACGAAGGCACTACCCCGGCCAAATACCGCACTGCCCATCACAAATGAGTCCGGATTTTCCTGTGTTGCCGTTTTTTCCTTAAGCCTTGCTGCGCCTGGTTTAGGTCTCCCGGAAAAAAGTGAAACTTCGCTAAAAGATGCCGCTTTACAGGATCCGTGCAGGGCCCGTATAGTTAAGCCCAGAACGAACGTCAGGTTCCTGAAGGCCTGCCATCCAGGCAAGCGAATATAGCCAAAATAAGCTGCTATCGCAAAAATGTAAGCGCCTGCATACGTTCGATCCTTTACGGAATGCCTACTAGAAAGGGGGAGAAGGTTCTGTCTACCAACAGCAGCCCGACTAAATTGCCACGCGAACCTTTAATGAGCCGAACACATCGCAGCAAACTGGCGAATTTCTGGTTCATCCTGAGAAAGCATAAGGTGCTCTACTTGCTCATGCTTCCCGGCATCTTGTACTATCTTATTTTTAAATATTGGCCGATGTACGGAATTATTATCGCGTTCCAGGACTTTTCCATAGGAAGAGGAATCATGGGCAGCAAGTTTGTCGGTCTGAAGCATTTCATCGAGTTTTTTTACGTCACTCCCGGCTCCTGGAAGCTGATTCGTAACACGATTCTATTGAATGTGTACGACCTGATCTTTCATTTTCCGGCGCCAATCATTCTGGCTATCCTGTTCAACGAACTGAAAAACAGAGCTTTCAAACGGTTCGTACAAACCGTAAGTTATATGCCGCATTTTTTGTCCACCGTTGTCATCGCAGGGATTATCGTTATCTTTCTTTCTCCAACTACAGGTATTGTGAATCATCTGCTGGTGCGGTTTTTCGGAATAGAACCGATTATGTTCCTCGGCCTTCCGGAATGGTTCAGGACAATTTACATCGGCTCGGAAATTTGGCAGCGCATAGGCTGGGGGACGATTCTCTATTTAGCGGCGATTGCCGGTATTGATCCAACCCTGTATGAAGCGGCCAAAATTGACGGGGCAAGCCGGTTCCAGCAAATTCGGCACATCACTTTTGTCGGCATGGTGCCGGTCATGATCATTTTGTTTGTACTTAATTTGGGAAGCTTCATGGAAGTCGGCTTTCAGAAGATTTTGCTGCTGTACAATCCGATGAACTATGAGACTTCGGATGTGATCAACACATTTGTATACCGCAGGGGGATTCTCGACGCGGACTTCAGCTTTGCCACTGCTGTCGGTTTGTTCCAATCGGTGATTGGCTTCATTCTGGTTGTTTTTGCAAATCGGATGGCCAGAAAATATTCGGAGACCAGCTTGTGGTAGAAGCTTAAGTTGAATTACGCAGAAAGGAGAATCGGAATGAAAATTAAAGAAAGCCTGGGCTCTAGAATATTCGATGTGTTTAACGTATTCCTGATGATTGTGCTGGTCATCGTCATGGTCTACCCGATGCTGTACGTGTTTTCGGCTTCAATAAGCAACAATGCGATGGTGGCGAGCGGGCAGGTCGTCTTGTGGCCCAAAGGGATAACCTGGTCCGCTTATGAAAGATTAATCTACAATCCTGATCTGTGGGTCAGCTATTGGAATACGATCCGCTACACGGTAGTTCAAACCGCTCTAACCTTGGTGGCTACATCGATGATGGCTTATCCGCTGGCTAAGAGATGGCTCCCCGGCCGCCGTCCCATTCTGCTGATGGCCGCTTTCACGATGCTGTTCAGCGGCGGTTTGATCCCGACGTTTCTTGTCGTGCAGCGCCTGGGCATGCTGAACACGATCTGGGCGATCGTGCTTCCAACGTTGATCAGTACCTGGTATTTGTTCATTATGAGGACATTTTTTGAAGCGCTTCCACAAGAGCTGGAAGATGCCGCCACGATTGATGGATGCGGGCCTTTGCAGGTGCTGCTGAAGATAGTACTGCCTCTGTCCATGCCGGTCATGGCGACCATTGGTTTATTCACTGCGGTGAACCAGTGGAATTCCTTCTTCGACGCCCTGATTTATTTGAACGACCGCAGCATGTACCCTCTGCAGATTATGCTGCGAAATATACTTGTCGCCGGCAGCACCATCCAGGGTGAAGGGGATTCGCTCAATCTGGAAACGCTCAAGTATGCCATGATTGTTGTTGCTACATTACCGATCCTATGCGTCTACCCGTTTATTCAGAAATACTTTGTCCAGGGTACGATGATTGGCGGAATCAAAGGGTAGGGTCCAAGATTGCGGTGAACGTGCTGGCGTTTCGTTACCGGACTTCCCGATCGCGTCCGCGGATAGAAGCCGCTGATGTCGAAGCTGCTGTATTCAGTCTGCAGAAGCACAGGCGTCATGCAATCTTGTCTCTAATAAATTAATCGTCACGTATAAAGGGAGGGTTATCGAAATGAAAACAAGCAAAGTCGCAGCATCTCTTGCCGTTGTTATGCTTGGAGGCGTAGTGGCCGCATGCGGCAACGGCGGGACTTCTCCGGGCTCGTCATCCGAACAGGGCGGCGGTAATGATTCTAAAGCAAGCTTTACTTGGCTGGTCTACGACCGTCCGGAAGGGAGGTTCCAGGAAGACTGGGAAATTCTAAAGATCCTGCAGGAGAAAACCAATACCGAGCTGAAGTTTGAGGTGACCAGCCAGGAAGGTCTGGCGGAGAAAAGGCAAATCATGATTGCCACCAACTCGGTAACGGACTTTATCCAGGTTAGCAATCAGGAAGGCCGGGAGCATGGTCCAGATGGAATCTTCTTGAATTTGAAAGATTATCTGGATATTGCGCCTAATCTTAAGAAATTTTATGAGACGTACCCGGAAGCTGAGGCGATGGCTACCGGTTCCGACGGCGGATTGTATACGGTTCCTATCCTTGAAGGAGACCCGGAAGGAAAAGGCTTCAACTTCGTCTGGATGGCCCGCCAGGATCTTATAGACGAGCATAATTTGCAGCCGCCGACCACGCTCGATGAATTCTATGAGTTTTTGAAAGCACTCAAGGAGCTTTATCCGGATACTTATCCCCTGACCTCTAATTCTCCTGTCGGTGACGTTGGTCTGTACACTGTTTTCGGAAGAGCGTTCACCGGTATTCAGGGCTTTTTCAATCTTGATCCGGAGACGGATGAATATGCCTTTGCCCCTTATCATGACGGTTATCGAGATGCCCTCGAATATATGTATAAGCTGTATGAGGAGAAACTGCTTGATCCGGAGTACGCGTTAATAACAGGTCCGCAATGGGAGGAGCGGATGCTGACAGGCAAATCGCTGGTTACCTACTTCTGGAAGGCTGATATTGACCCGATGATTGGCAAGGCCATAGAAGCTGGAGCACCCGCCAGTTATGATTTGGATGCCATTCCTATGTTCGCAGCAGATGGGATTAAGCCTTACCAGTTCTCCAGAAATCAGGTAGGCGCTACGGGACGCGCCATCTCCGGCAAAGTGAAGGATAAGGAGGCGGCAGTCAAGCTTCTCGACTTCATGGTCGGCGAAGAAGGCACTAATCTGCTGTCGCTCGGCATTCTGGACAAAACCTATACTATCGTGGATGGGCAGCCGCGTTACCTGGAGGAATTCGGTACGGCTCCATATGCTCCTCTCCGCAAGGATTTCGGGGTCTGGTACGATAATATAACGATGAATAATGCCGTATCCCGCGCAGCATGGGAGGCCGGATTGGATGAGAAGAGCCTGGATATCAACAAACGCTATGAGCCATTTATTATTCCAGCACCTAAAGCGATTGTCAAAACCGATGAAGAATTGGAATTGGAAAAATCCAAGCTGACCAACTTAAATAAATATTTGGAGCAGAAAATTACCGAATTCGTTACCGGCAGAACACCGATTAATGACGCTACCTATCAGGAATTTATCGATCAAGCTAGAACGATGGGTGCCGACGAGCTTCTGGATATGTACAATACTTCCTACAAGCGAACTTATGGTTCCTAAGTCCGCACAGCCGAAGCCGCGCAGGATTAGTGTGGCATAGGACTGGTGTCAAGTGTACCTGGACTCGAACAGGATACGAAAGGAGACAAGCACGGTGAGCGAACGAATCAAAGTCATAGATGTTGATGTGCATAATGAACAGAACGATTCAGATCTCGTGCCTTATCTTCCGGAGCCGTGGAAGAGCCGGGTCGCGCGCAGCGGCCTCGGCATGGCCGGCTCCGGGTATTATTCACCTGTGGGGGTGATGCGCCGCGATACGATCCCGCCTGGAGGAGGCAAAGCAGGCTCTGATCCAGACTTGATGATCGAGCAATTGGTAGAGCGGTATGACATGGAATATGCCATACTGACCGGAGTCATCTATAACGTTTCGGCTACGCATGACCCCGATTTTGCCGCGGCAGTTTGTTCGGCATACAACGATTTTCTGATTGACAAATGGCTCAGCAAGCATAAGGTGTTTAAAGGAGCCTTGGCGGTCGCTACGCAGGATCCTTATTTGGCTGCCAGGGAAATTGACCGGCTAGGCAGTCACCCGGACATTGTTGAAGTCATCATATCCAGTGCTGCAAGGGCTCCTCTCGGTCAGCGGATGTATCATCCGATCTATGAGGCGGCCGAGCGCAACGGCTTGCCGGTAGCCATTCATCCGGGGGCAGAAGGGGCAGGCAGCTCTACGGCTCCAACCGCTGCAGGGTACCCTACCTGGTATATTGAATGGCATACGTGCCTATCTCAGATGTTTATGGCTCATCTGGTCAGTATGGTCTGTGAAGGGGTATTTGAGAAGTTTCCGCGGTTGAAGGTAGTCCTGGTGGAAGGTGGCATCGCCTGGCTGCCGCACATTATGTGGCGGCTGGATAAAAACTACAACGCCCTCCGCTCCCAGGTCCCTTGGCTGAAAAGACGGCCCAGCGAATATATTCGCGACCATTGCTATTTATCTACACAGCCTATTGAAGAGCCGGACAATCCGCAGCATCTGGTCGATCTGTTCAATATGGTGGATGCGGAGAATATGATTCTGTATTCCAGCGACTATCCGCATTGGGACTTCGACCCGCCGACAGGCATCTTGCGGAAATTGAGCGCAGAGGCTAAACACAAAATTTTTTACGACAATGCCCGGAAGCTGTATAAGTTATCTCCGAGAGATTAAGGGCTGGCAGCTTAAGGAGGAGATGGTTAGCATGGCCGTCCACTTTGTACTGGATACCAAAGAATTGCCGGAAGGCACTCATACCATTGTTACGGTCAACGGCAGGGAAATAGGCTTGTACCACTTGAATGGAAGCTATTATGCACTCAACAACTACTGCCCTCATTATGGGGCGCCGTTGTGCGCGGGACATGTCGGCGGAACGAATTTGCCTTCAGACGTATACCAATATGAATACGGCAAGCAGGGTCAAATCGTACGCTGCCCTTGGCATGGCTGGGAATTTGATATTAAGACGGGAGTCTCTTTGTTTGACGATAAAATAAGAACGAGAACTTATCCTGTTGAGGTTCGGGATGGCAAGATTGGTATAGTGTTGGGGAAATAAAAGCATGACCGGTTAGAAGGTAGCTGGGAGTAGGGCAGCGCGAACTAACCTCGGAAGGGCCCGGGCTGAGTAGAGCAGAGCGAGTTACCGCAGAAGGGCCTGGCCTGGATGAGAGCAGCGCGAACAAGCCGCAGAAGGGCCTGATGCTGGAGTAGTCACTTTGGCATCGGGCCCTTCTGGGAATCAGGAAATAATAGTGTCCTGCGAATCGGGGACTACAGCCGAGCGTCGTCTCACCAAGTTCGGCAGCCACTAACCTGCAGCAATCAAATAGTTTCGGATTCAATCCTACAGCTGTCATCCTCCAATAAAGCGATGGCGCGTACTGGCGAGCCGTCACCACCGGTGATTTTCAAAGGCAAGCCGAAAAACCAGAAGGGAGTCAAGAGCGGCAGCTGCTGCAAATTCGCCAGTTGAGTATAGGTAACAATCTCTTCCTCTAATAATGAGCGTTCCAAAGCTTCACTTAGCTCGCCGCCAACGAACGGCGGTTTGGCCTCGACTATAGTTGGCAGCACTTCAATGCCGACTACCTCTGCAAAGAGCAATCCTGTTTTTGCTGGAAAAGCCGAATCAGGAAGGACCCGTACTGCTTTGCCAAAAAAATGATCCAGTGGTATGTCATCGAGTGTCTTTCCTCCTTTATGCATATGGCTGAACGCATCAACGTGGGTACCGGTATGGGAACCCAGCCGGAGCTGGCGCAGCTCCCAGGTATGCTCCTCATGAGTATGGACCACATCAAATGAAGGCACAGGGTCGCCGGGATAGATCTCCATACCGGAATGCAGCGGCTCTGATAAATCGATGTACTTCATTCGGCTAATCATATCATTCACCTCTTCTATAGCTTCTTTATATTATCCCACATTTACCCGTCAGGCTGTTTAGCAAAGATAACTGTAAAAAATTCACGCTTGTTCTCCGAAAATAAGTATAGGAAACAAGCAAGCGGTGCTATAATTTTCTTGATTATGGCATTTATTATTAAAATTGTTGCATTATGAACAGGGCAAAGGCAAAGGAGGCAGAGGCCCCTCTTCAAATCAACGTGGGTGATCCACAAAGCACCGTGCTGACAAGGAAAGGAGCGGTCTACAGGGCGATGGTCTAAACCTGCGCCAACCGATGAAAGGGTTACCAAGCATTAACACTTCGAAATTACAAGGAGAATGAATATGAGACGATTTCTCAGAGAACCGATCCTGGCTGTCTTGCTCTGCTTGGTTCTATTGTCCGGGATGTGGGGCGGGGTTGCCACAGCTAGCAGTCATACTTTAAGACAAGCAGTTGTAACGGAATTATCCGGAGAAGTAGTTGTGTATAAGAATGGGGGGACCCTTCCTCTTAATGTTTATCCTAATCTCACATTAACTGAAGGCGATCGGGTAGAGATGGGAGTAGACGCCAGCCTCACGTTACGTGTAGATGATCGTGGGGACGAGTTTACATTTGGTTCACAGTCACAATTTGTGTTGTCGGCGCTGAGGAACGACTCCTCTGGTGCCAAGGTTACCTCCATCACATTATGGTCAGGCACGGTATATACTCGGGTAACCCCGCTTACCAATACGCAGGACCGGTTCGAAGTTCTTCTTCCAGAGCAATCTGTTCAAGTCAAAGGAACCCAATTTTTTGTAGGAATATCTCCACAAACCGGAATAGCAAACCTCTTTGTCACGGCGGGAATCGTACAAACAGGATCGCCGAGATCCCCAGGATCACCAGGTGCGTCAGGTTCATCAGGTTCATCGCATGCAAACGGTCATGTTCTATTCCCCAGCCAGCAAATCAGCTTGTTTCCCAACAATTCTGATCCCAGTGCACATTTAGGCTATATTAACCCTGTTGATTTAGAAGAACTGGTAAGTCACACAAGTGCCGAGATTATATCCAAAATCATTAGCCAGAGAGAAGCTATCGAGGAGGAAAACAAGCAATTAATGGATCGGCTGAGGGGTGAAGCGGAGCAGAACAGACACGAACTCCCGAACCCGGACTTGGCAAGCCTCGATGATTTAAATAAATTAATCAGCAATATAAACAATCTGGTAGGCAACGTTGTAAAAGAAAGTCTCCAGCAAAATAAGCTGCCACCGGAACGTTGGCAGGATTTAATAGATTCCGATATTGAGTTGACCAATATCTTGGATAATGTTGAGCAAATCGCTCCGATCGATATGAATGCAAGAGAGCAGGAAAGATTACGTTCAATAAAATCCGCTCAAGAAGAACAACGAAGATCAAGAGAGCAGCTGCAACGCGACCAACAGCAGCAGCAACAGAGATTACTCGAACAGCTTCAGGAGGCCAAAAGGAAGCAGGAAGAAGAGAACCGTGCTGCCTTAGAACAGAAAAAGCAGGAAGCTGAAGAAAAGTATAAAAATTCATTAACCTATGAGCAAAGGCAGAGGTTTGAAGAAGAACAGACCCGGCGTGAGGAAGCGCAAAAAAGAGCCAACCCGGCTCCAGCCCCAACCATTCCTCCGATAGAGTATTACCCTACCAAACCGAGGGTAACACCAACACCGACGCCAACGCCGGAACCGACACCAACACCAACGCCAGAGCCGACACCAACACCGACACCAACGCCAGAGCCAACACCGATGCCAACGCCGACACCAACACCGACACCAACGCCGGAACCGACACCAACACCAACGCCAGAGCCAACACCAACGCCGGAACCGACACCAACACCGACGCCAACACCAACACCAACACCGGAGCCGATACCGTACCCTACACCAGGTCCTGAAGATCAATGGCAGGTGAAGCACGCGATTTACGAGGATTCGCTTCTGGTAATGTGGCAGGAAGTCTATGGCGAATTTTCCATTCGCTACGAACTATTAGATAGCGCGGGCAATGTGCTTTATTCAGGATCGCAGCCGCTAGCCGTCATTCCTTATACGCCGGGTATCAAGGAATCACGAGTCTATAATGAGGGGAATGAAATCGTTGAACAGCGTTCCCTACTACCTGAAGACAGATATCCTGCTCTAGAAGGATTACATTTGGAGCAAGAAGGATTATGGGCGTATTTGTCCTGGGATGGGATAGCCGAAGCAGTTATTTATGAAATATATCAGGAGCCGCCCGCAGGCTGGTACGGACCAGGCAGATTACAGTGGCAGTATGAGCCTGTATATGATGCCAATACTTTGTATCCCGGGGTTATTAATCAATTATGGCTCACAGCCTGGTCCGAGGACCGCCGATTGCTTGCTGTCACCCGCTATGCAGTGGACACAACTGATTTTCCGGGAGTTCCGGAATTTTCATATGAGTTTCTGGATTCAGAATCGATAGAAGTACTATTCAGCTGGTCGGATGTTCCAGAGGCCGACTATTATCGTTTGAAAATGAATCACGAGGAAGTATGGAGCGGGGAAGAGCTGTCAACGATTTGGTTTGAATTTCCCCGGGATGAGTGGGTTTCTTTTCTTATAGAAGCCTGGACTGACGGGGGATCTGACTTCCCGTTTGCTGCATCAGGACTGCAAATCTATATCGGTGACTCCTAAAAAGGAAACCAGACGGAAAGCGCCGGATTCGATGCTCAGAAGCAAATTATGAAAAGAGGAGAAAGAGATGAGAAAACAATCCAAATTCATTCTCATTGCGATGATGGCGTCCTTCCTATCCTCGCAAAGCGTCTATGCTGTTCAAACAGCGGATGCGATAACGGACAGCAGCGGAAGCTGGATGTCAAGTGTTCAAACGATAGCCGGAACAGGATCCTTCGGTGCCAGAGATGGGGATAAAGCCGAGGCTTCATTTCGTCATCCGAGCGGGCTTGCTGCAGCTCCAGACGGGACACTTTATGTCTCCGATACGAAGAGCCATTTGCTTCGCAGATTAGATCACAGCGGCGTCTCGCTATTGGCCGGCAGCTCTTTCCTGCAGGAGGATGGGCAAGTTGTGGACGCTTTAGGGGATGGAAAGGGGGAGCTTTCCTCATTTTCCGAGCCGGCGGGGCTGGCGCTGGACCATAACGGAAATTTGTTTGTTGCCGACAAAGGCAATCATGCTGTGCGGAAAGTCGATGCCGAGGGCAATGTTACTACGTATGCGGGTCAAGGTGTGCTGGGACATAAAGACGGTACCGCAGAAGAAAGCTTGTTTTACGCACCGGAAGATGTAGTCGTGGCTAGTGACGGAACGGTTTACGTGGCCGATACCCTTAACCATGTCATTCGCAAGATCGACCCGGAAGGGAAGGTAAGCACATTAAACGCATTGCCGCAGAGATATATTGAAGTATTTCCGGGAGAGGCTGTTCTGGCCGGTGATTATAAAGACGGACCTTTACAGGAGGCGAAATTCAACGAGCCTACCGGATTAGCGATAGATCATTTAGGGAATCTGTATATTAGCGATACAGGCAACCGTGTTATCCGATATATGGATCTGGCTAATGATAGAGTTTCCACTGTGGCTGGCAGCGTCCAGCTATATGATGAAGCAAACAGCTCGTCCCTGTACGCTTCCGGAGGGTTTTCCGATGGACATGCGACAGAGGAAGCGTTATTCATGGCTCCAAGAGGTATTGCTATCACCGAAGAGGGCGGTCTGGTCATTGCGGATAGCCTGAACCATGCGATCCGTTATCTTTTTGAAGGGCGAGTGATCACCTTAGCCGGAGGCCACGAGGCTGAGCATGGACAGCAGGATGGAATCAACGGCTATAACCGCCTAAATCACCCGCAGGATGTGCAGGTTGCAGCAGATGGGAGTATAATTATCGCGGATGCCTATAACAATCAGCTTCGTGCTTTTCAGCTTTATCAGCTGCCAGCTGATCTTTCCGCAGACGGCCGGCTTCATGTTATGCTTGATCAAGAACAAATCAATTTCGATCCGCAGCCTGAGCTTACTGCGAATACATCGATGATTCCGGTAAGAGCCATTAGTGAAGCAGCCGGGTTTGAGGTGGGCTATGAGCACGAAACACGTACTGTTACAATCGCTAAGGACAATCGAAGCATATCCTTGCAGATTGGCAGTCGTGAGGCCGCTTTGGAGATAGCTGGACAGGAACCAATTATGCTGGAGCTTTCCGTCGCTCCTTATATTGCATCCGACTCCACCTATGTGCCGGTCCGTTTCGTCGCCGAAGCTCTTGGTCTTGATGTACAGTGGCATCAGCCAACCCGAACAGCTATCCTGCGGCACGTAACATTTTAATCTAGCTAGGGCTAAATCATGAAGGTAGAAGCAGCCGATCAGGAGTCAAGGGAGTATACGGATTCTTGGATTCTTAGCTGCTGGGCACACTGCTTTAATTTCTAGGGATCCATCAGACCCCAAGTAAAAAAACCTCTCTATCGCCGGTGTACGGGAAAGAGAGGTTTTTGCTTGCAAGCCTGACACTTTTACAGCTGATAATGCTCCTTGACAACTGAAGCTAGCCCGGCTTTTTCCAGCAGGGGGACGGGGGCAAGAAAAGTAACGGTAACGACTCCGGGATGCCGTCCGATCTCAATAGAGCCGGTGATTGTTGCCCGATTAAGAATTTCCGGGACCGTCACTCCCAAAGTATCAGCAGCCCGCTTCAAACCGTTGTCGGTCGCCTCATTGAGCGTGGCGCCTGTTCCAATAAAAGAAATCGGAGCGGTTTCCTCAAGCTCTTTGACTCCCCATGTTTGGGCCAGCTGGAGAGCGCGGCTCTTCTCCTCCGCGGTGAATGGCTTGGCCAAATAAGGCAAATCTTCTTCTACCGGCAGCAGGATCGGACCGTCTAGCTGCAATCCCTTAATGACTTTCACCTGCAGGGTGACAATTCCCGCAACATCGGTCGTATGTCCGGCAATTTCGCCGTCCCCCTGCATAGCATGCATATCTCCGATATAGACCCCTCCTCCAGGAACCTTTACCGGACAGATCAAGGCTGCCCTTTCGCGAACCCGGTTGATATCCATATGCCCATCGGTACGATCCTCAAGCTGTTCCCGAGTCAGCGCATAATCGTGGGGGGCTCCCACCAGAAAGGAACCAAAATCCCCGGCATTATGGGAATCTGGAAAAGGACGCGCCGGAGTCGTCCCTAATTGGCCAAGGAATGGCCGGAGGCGGGCGATTGCCCCTACGATATCATGAGGGGCAAAAGTGACAATCGGATTCTGGCAGGAGCCTTCCGGGGTCGCCATAAATTTCCGTCCATCTTTAGCTATCGTTTCCGCGGCATCCTTGGGCAGAGTAATGCCGAGCTGCCTCCTAGTGTCGAAGCCCATTGTATATCCGTTGGTGAAGACGAACGGAGCTACGTCAGCGCCGCATTGGGCGCAGCGGATCGACTCGGGGCCAATCCCTTCAATACGCGTTTCCGGATTCATCTGCCCACAATCTGGACATTTGGCAGCGACAAAAGGGTCTCCCAAGAAACGGCCTTCCATCGTCTGGTCATTTCCGGAAGAGGTTGCAAGGGAAGTCACCTGAATGGATTTAATGTGGATGACGATAGCGTCTCCTACCTCCGCACCTTCAACATAGACGGGCTTAGTCACCTCATGCCCCCCTCGCAAAGACGGGGTAATCATTGGGCCCCAGCACCCGGGGGCTGTATTCGCAATGATATGGCCTCCGTCCTGGACAGGGCCGAGCATGGTTTCCGCAGGGTCCAAAACCCCGTTGGTGAAGCTGTTAACGTACACGGTTTCTTTAGCTGTCGATGACATTGCTTATCCTCTCCTTCACTTTTTAATGGTTGTCCAAAAAGCTTCTAGAGACTTCCGGGCATCACTTCATCATTCGCTCGTCATTTGTCCGAATTAATGCGGCACGCTGACTAAGAACTGCTATCTTGATTTTACCTAATCCTGCGTCGCAGTTCCATCTGGACTAATAGCCATAGCCCGGTTTGTGAACTGTCTCCTTGGCCAAACAATCATCCCTTAGCTTTTTTACTGCGGTTTCACGCTTCTACGGCTGATCCAATCGGTTATGGCAAATGGAGCATACAGCAGGAAAAATAAAATAAGGGCAACGGCCTCCATGGACAGCAAATACCACGGATAAGGACCCAGAACATCAAGCAGAGAGGCTGAGTCCGGTTTGCGGGCGAGGAACATGTAATTTCCGCCGGTCCAATAATTGATCAGACTGACCGGAATGATCAGCAGATTAAGGAAGAGCATCGTCCAGGCGATCGATTTAAGAGTGGGGCGTAACTTTTCTACCCACACCATATACAAGGCTGAGAGAATAATAGCGCTGTGTGCCATAAAAAACTGCAGAAAGCGAAAATGCGGAAACGGATACCCTAGCACAGGTGTTAATAATGCCTGAAGAGCACCTCCAATTCCGGCGAAATAAGCGATTTGAAACAGCAAACGACTGCGTAACAGGAGCATGGCTGTACATATGTACATGGAAATACTGCACAGCTCAAGCGGCAGCGTATCCTGCACATTGTACACATTTTGCCGGACATACCACATATTTAAGGCGAATTCGCACAGGATCAAGATTGCCGCCAATAAATAACGGCCGTATTTGCTGCGCTCTCCCTGCTGCCACCAGCTTCTGGAAAAGTACAAAGCCGCCGCTATTCCGCTGAAACCTAGCAGAGCGATAAGGTGTGAAAAGGAAAAAGCGATGAAGCCCTGCTCTACGTAGGCATTAAAAAAAGATTCCATCCAATCTTGCCTCCTTTGCTGTGAGTCGTTACTTTTATGCAGATCGGTCCTTTACTGAGAGTCGCGGTATCCTTTTATGCAGGTCGGCCTCCTTTTACTGCGCTGCTGCCGGATTTTCTCCCAGTGTAGCATATTTTCCTCCAGATGTTAGCTCGGAACCAGTTTGCCATTGCAGTGGCCTATACGGAACTACTATAATTGTGATATCAGCCCAAAAGGGGGTGTTCTGCCTATGGCAGCAGCAGGGTGGTTCGCAATGTCTGTGCATTCTCTGGCATTGCTTTCCCAAAGTAAGGACGGCTTTCCCAGCAGCTACATTGCAGGAAGTGTCAATACAAATGCTGTTTTTCTCAGGCGTGTGCTAAAGAAACTTGTAGAGGTTGGCCTGATCGAAACCAAGGAAGGCCGTGAAGGCGGATATCGGCTTACGCGACCAGCGGAGCAAATCACGCTCGCGGAGATTTACGAATCGCTTGGCCTGGATAAAGCACTCGCTTTAAGTCCGGCTGAACCTAATGCGGCGTGCCCGGTTGGTGCTGGCATTACATCCGTCATGGAGCAGGTGTCTGAAGAAGCTCATGAGGCGATGATGGCCAGTTTGCGGAACTATACGATTGCCCAGGTTGCCAGAATGGCGGTAACCAAATAACAGGCTCGAGTTGCCCCGTGAATTATATAAAGGCCCAAGTGACCGGTTTAATAAAGGTTCAGCTGACTAGATAAAGGTGCCCGCTGACTAGTCTAACAAATAGGCCCAGGTCGCCATTTATAACAATAAATTTAACCCCACAAGACGGGAAGGAAGGAGTAGGTCCGGCATGAAGAAAAGATCATTAAACAGCTTATCTTATGGTTACGGTTACTCCACTGCTGTTTTTTTCTAGAAAAAGTGGGAAAGGGGGAAGTGTGTCCAAATCACTAGAAAAACAGTAGCATTCCTTTACAAGTGAGGGGTTTATCATATGGAAAATCAGAAAATTGTACGCAGCAATCCTGCTGCTGTACCAGCACCTGTAGGGAACTATACCCATATAACCAAGATTCCGAGGAATTCCGAGTTGTTTGTGGCTTCGGGGCAAATTGGCGTCAAACAGGATGGACAGATCCCGAACAAGCTGAATGACCAGGTGAAGCAGACGTTTGACAACCTAAACCGAGTATTAGCCTCGGAGCAACTATCGTCCAGTGACATAATCAAAGTAAATATTTGGGCTACAGAACTATTGGATTGGGAATATTTCTACGATGAATGGGAACGTTTTTTTAACGGAGAGTATCCGGCGATGACGGTCGGCTATCTAACCAAGCTGGGTCTGGAGGAGATCAAGATCGAAATCGAAGTATGGGCGGCCAGAGTATAGTTTCGCCCGGAAGCGTTCGCCACATGGACGTCTATTAAAGCGATGCTCCATAAGCAGTTCTTCGGACACGGACAGTTTTAAAGTCAATGTATGAAATGATTTCTTAAAAAATCGCAAGTCCCCAGGTATTTTAACCCTGGAACTTGCGATTTTTTTACTTGGCGTACTGCGTTCATCCGGGTCTGAACTTGCTGACCGCAGCAGGCACGAGGGTGAAATGTATGCGGAAACAGCCATGCATTGGATTCTCAGGCACAACTTCAGCAAGAAAATAGTCAAGGTTGGCGGGGTTCGAAGGGCTGCGCGGAGTTCC
>NZ_HE610962.1:37931-82020 GCF_000285515.1 Paenibacillus senegalensis JC66 | reverse complement strand
TTGGCGGGGTTCGAAGGGCTGTGCGGAGTTCCAGGGCTTGTTGCCTGCACTTTGTACGAAATGTCGTACAAATGCATGTGGTTAAAGTGCGATTTCCGGAGATTTGTATGAAACGTCGTACAAATGCGGGGACTGAAGGGCGATTACCCAAGATTTGTATGACAAATCGTACAAATGCAGGGGATTGAAGGGCAATTACCCGAGATTTGTATGACAAATCGTACAAATGCCGGGGTTTAAGGAGATGCCATCAGTGTTTCAGACGAAATCTCGCAGCAAGTTATGTAATTGAGGCCGATTACCCGAGATTGCTCATCATGTGGGGCGTTTTATTTTCACAGAAACCCGCATACAATAGCCGCGGGCCCGAGGCGAAAAATTCGCCCGGATATACCCTTATAAGCAGCGGCTATTGACTAACTGAAACTATTTCAGTTATAGTAATAAGTGCTTAGTATTAAGGAAAGAATAGTGTTGACACAAGAGGAAAAGATAGCGTTGATATAAGGAAAAGGGCAGCATTGACACAAGGAAAGGGATAGCCTTGACATAAGGAAGGATAGTGTCAACATTAGGATCGAATAATCATCTATCAGGATAGAGGAGTTGGCTGGTAATGGCTTATGTGATTGCTCCTGATTTGGAGCTTGGACTGGTGTCCTTGAAGGTTTCGAATCTGGACCGTTCCTTGGATTATTATAGCAATGTCATTGGCTTAAAACTGCTGACTCGTGAAGGTACTCGTGCTGAATTGACGGTAGATGGGGATTCTGCACTTGTGGAATTGGTGGAGGTAGCCGATGCAGTGATCACTCCTCCGCGAACTAGGGCAGGCCTGTATCATTTTGCGATTCTAGTACCTGACCGCGTTTCCTTAGGCTTATGTCTTAACCATCTGGTGCAGCAAGGCGAGAGAATTGGCCAGGCTGATCATCTGGTCAGCGAAGCTCTATATCTGACGGATCCGGACGGTAACGGAATTGAAATTTACCGTGATCGTCCCCGGGAAACATGGCAAACGGACGCGGATGGTCAAGTGCGCATGACGACTGATCCCATTGATTGGGAGGGACTCCTTGCGGAGGCGGGGGCCAGTGCCCAGCAGTGGTCCGGCATGCCTGCCGGCACCAAAATCGGGCATGTCCATCTCCATGTAGGGGATCTGGAGCAGGCCAGACAATTTTATTGCGAGCTGCTCGGTTTTGAGATCATGGCCAATATGTCCAGCTGGGGTGTTCTTTTTGTAGCGGCGGGAGGATACCATCACCATCTGGGTTTGAATATATGGGCGGGACGGAATATCCCCGCGCCGCCAGCCAACGGGACGGGCCTTGGATTCTTTACTGTCTGCTTGCCCAACGCTCAAGCTCTGGATGAGATCGTTCAGCGTATTGAGGCGACCGGGATTGAGATATATCGGCGGGGGATAGCCTACGAGGTGAAAGACCCCTTCGGCACGTTCATACGGCTTCAGAGCCGTTAAGCTTTCGCTGTCTGGCCGCAATAAGTTAATCCCTCCGGTTTGACAGTACGTGATTCATAAGCTATATTGAAGCTAATATGGATCTAACATGAGGATGGGAAACGAGTAGTATTAGCGAGCTGTAGCCTTTTAGAGAGGCGGCGCTTGGTGCAAGCCGTCACACCGCCAATACGAAATACGCTCCCGGAATGCCTCGTCCGAAACCGTGGTTTAATTCAGCATCACGGAAGGTCAGGCCGGCTATCGTCCGTTATCCGATTCTTAAGTGGGAAGTGCTTAGCTTAAGCATTTTCAATTAGGGTGGTACCGCGATGACTCGTCCCTGTATTTACAGTGGCGGGTCTTTTTATGCTCGCTAATTTATGTAGGCAACGGCGCCCCCGGAAATGCTGTACAAGCCCGTTATCGCTTTGAATCGAGACGATTAACTCTTGCTGAGATATGGCTTCGCACGCCGACCCGGCAACCCGGTGCGGACGGAGTATAGCTGCAAGGCAGGGAGCAGTACAGTACTGATATGTTCTGGCTTAGCATTACGCTGGGACGTTCTAGCTTGGTTAGTGCTGAATCGCAGATGGCTGCAATCTAATAAACAAGGTCCAATGAAGAGGAAGGAGAGTCACACTAATGAGTACAGAACAAAATAAAGCAGGCGGATCGGTTATATCCCGGGGTGGTTTGCTGGAGGATTTGGAATACCGCGGATTAATTTATCAAATGACAGACAAGGAAGGGCTGCAAAAGAAAATGGAAGAGGAGAGCATTCTCCTTTATTGCGGTTTCGATCCTACGGCGGACAGCCTGCATATTGGCAGCTTATTGCCGATTTTGTGCCTGCGCAGGTTTCAATTGGCGGGCCACCGTCCAATTGCCCTGGTAGGTGGAGGAACAGGAATGATTGGTGACCCCAGCGGCCGTTCAACGGAACGCTCGCTCAACACCGGGGAGACAGTGGCCAGCTGGACGGAAAGCCTCAAGCGTCAGCTATCCGCTTTTCTGGAATTTGAAGGGGATCATGCGGCACAGATGGCCAGCAACTATGACTGGCTGGCGCCGTTAGATGTCATTACCTTTCTGCGTGAAGTCGGCAAAAATTTCACGGTGAATTATATGCTGGCCAAGGATTCGGTAAACTCGCGAATGGCTGACGGTATCTCTTTTACCGAGTTTAGCTACATGATCCTGCAAGCCTATGATTTTTATAAGCTGAACAAGGAGCAGCATTGTACGCTGCAGATTGGCGGCAGTGATCAATGGGGTAACATCACCGCAGGGCTGGAGCTCATTAACAAAATGGGCGGTGGGGAAGCCTATGGCATGACCATGCCGCTGGTTACCAAATCCGATGGCAAAAAATTCGGAAAATCCGAAAGCGGTGCAATCTGGTTAGACCGCAACAAAACGTCAGCCTATCAATTTTATCAATTTTGGATTAATACGGATGATCAGGATGTAGTTAAGTTTCTCAAATACTTTACTTTTCTTACGAAGGATGAGATCGAAGCCCTGGCGGTAGAAGTTCAGGAACGGCCGGAGCAGCGAGCGGCACAGCGGGCATTGGCAAGAGAGGTTACGGCAATCGTTCACGGCTGGGATGCGGTAGAAAGTGCAGAGAAAATTTCCAAGGCCTTGTTCTCTGGGGAGGTTAACGAGTTGAGTGAAGGCGAATTGGTTGAGGCGTTGGAGGATGTTCCTTCGACCACTTTGGAAGATCATGAAGAGATATCTCTGATGGATTTGGTCATGGCGGTCCAGGCGGCTCCGTCACGCCGGCAGGCTAGACAAGATATCGAGAGCGGAGCGGTATACGTGAATGGTGAGCGGATGTCCGGACAGGATGCGATGATTACTAGAGAGCATCGTTTGCACGGTAAATATATCGTTCTTCGCCGCGGTAAGAAAAAATACTTTTTGGCACGGTTTAGTTAAGTCGAGGTGGAAGCAAGAACGGAGAGGCACAAGGAAAAAGGAACAACTGTGAAAAAGAGGATTGCAAGTAGAGCAAAAGTAAAGAAGTAGAGCAATACGAGCACCAGTAGAGCAAATAGAGCAAATAGAGCAAAAGAAAGAGAGGGACGCACTATGATCAAAGCGATCGTGTTTGATTTTGATGGAACAATCGTGGATACAGAGACCGCTTGGTACTATGCTTTTCAACAAGCTTACGAAAGCTGTGGCGCCGAGCTGACATTAGAAACCTTCGCTCAATGTATCGGAACCAGTCATGACCATTTTAACCCCTACGAGTACATCAATACGCTGCTGGAGAAGCCTGTAGATGCAGACATTTTTAGAAAGCAAGTGCATGATCGGCATTCCGTGCTTATGGAGAACGAAGCACTGCGTCCCGGGATTATTGAGATTTTACAGGCTGCCCGGGCAGCCGGCTTGAAGATTGGCTTGGCAACAAGCTCGAAGCGGGAATGGATAGACAAGTATCTTGAGCTGCACAACTTGCAGGACTACTTTGAGTGTATACACACAATGGAAAATGTGAAGAAGGTGAAGCCTGATCCAGAGCTGTATAACCAAGTCCTGGATTGCCTCGGTGTAAGGGGGGATGAGGCCATTGCTTTGGAGGATTCTCCTAATGGTGCCAAAGCTGCGGTGCAAGCCGGCATGTACTGTGTGGTCATTCCGAATTCTATTACCAAGACTCTTCCATTTGGTGAGGTCCATTTGCGGGTGGATACGCTGGAAGGAATGGATTACGAATCTTTATTCACACAGACATTCAAAAAGTAGAGCAGAAAAAGCCAGAAAAAGGGGAGGAGAAGGGCGTGTGCGAGTGAGCGTGACCATGAACATGAGCATGAGCATGCTTTCTTCTCCTTCAACGTTCGATAGAAGGTAAGCGGGGGAAGTTCATAATTAAAGCAGGGCGTACGCCGTCACGGGCTAGGCTGACATTCGCATAGCTGCGAATGCTGCAGCTTGGACCAACAAAGAATGCGCGCGAAGCCTTGTTTCCTTGTGTTCGCAGCCACCACCAGGAACAGCCAAACTCTTCGCCGTTTTGGATGATATAGTTTTTTTTGTCTGTTTTATCATAGACGTATAAACTGCATCCATCGGATTTTTTCTGCTTCGCAAAGTCTGTTCCAATGGCGCGCAGCCAATCCTTGCCAAATAAAAGAGAGAAATCCTTTATTTCGGCAACGCTAGGCAAAAAAACCTTGTCCTGCGTATCCGGACTGCCCTCCCCGTTGTCTGCGCAATGAGTCGTTTTTATAAGCTCCTTTTCTGTGGCATTGAAGGCGGTGTTATAAAATTTACCGTTCAGCCACATGCGTAAATCACAGTCACGCCATGTAATATCTACAGCATCACGCCAGGCAATATCTTGGCTAGTGCCGTGGTACCGCTTGCAGTCTAAAATATACTCGCTCAAAATAAACAAACTACTCCCCGAGTTTTGGAGAACACGCCATGTTATCGGCAGTTCTACACCGTCCTCTGACTGCGGATACCTGCCAAAAGTAATGATTTCACCAGGCTTTATGCTCGGGTTCGGTGCGAAAGCGAAATTGCCTTTTTCCAAACGTTCTCCTCCTTTCCATCATTGATCTTACGATCATTTATGCTGCACGAATTTCCAATTATATGTCCAGAATCCTTATGTGGACTGCTAGTATATCACAAATTTTGTTGCTATAGTATGAGTTTCCGCATGGGAGCTCTGCGAGTTGCCGGGCGCGATGTTCGGCTGAGTGTCCAGCGGTAAGCAGTGCCATGGTACCGAGCGCGATGTTCGGCTGGGAGTCTAGCGGCAAGCTGTGCCATGGTACCGAGCAGGTTTCCAACGCTAACGCTCATCCTCGCTCTTATTTGTGACAAAAAGCCCAGAAAACGGCGATTTGAAACAAAGCAGGGACGATGGCAAGCGTTACAATTTTTCCACCCCTGATTTTGCTCAAATAAGGACAATGGCGAGCGCTACAAATTGAGGCAGTCTGCAAACGTCCGCGTTTGCCCGCAGCAAATGGATGTAAAACAGAAATAAGCGGGCTTCTTTATTCTTTATCTGCTGCGGTGAATCATGGCTTGACAGTATGAACGGACTAGGGAACAATAGCAGTGTTGGGGAACACAGACGGTTTCATTCATATCAGCTTCACTGCTAAGATGCAATAGGAGACTACGACAGTCGGAGGAGGAGCTTTAAATGGAAGTGATATCTGGAATTCATGCTGAATTAGGTGAAGGACCGGTTTGGGATGATAGACGGCAAGTGCTGTATATGGTAGATATTTCAGGAAAAATCATATATGAGTTCAATCCGCAAAACTCCAACGTGCAAGCGTATCCTACGGAACAGATGGTTGGCGCTCTCGTTCCTCGCGAACAGGGGGGCTTGCTGCTTGCCATGCAGCAAGGATTGTATACATACGATTTGGATATGAAGCAAACGGACTGGATTGGGGATCCTGAAGCGGGCCGAGAGGATAACCGCTTTAACGATGGCAAATGCGACCCGGCAGGAAGGTTCTGGGCGGGAACCCTATCTATGGTTGGCAAGAAGGAGCAAGCAGCGTTATATCGTTTGGACACTGATGGCACTATCACCAAGATGATCGATGCGGTGTCTTGTTCTAATGGTCTAGCCTGGAGTTCCGATCATCAAACGATGTATTATATTGATACTTTGTCGGAGCGGGTCATGGCCTATGATTTCAATAAAACAACAGGAGATATAAGCAATGGACGTACAGTGATTGACTTCACTGATCAGCCCGGGCTGCCGGATGGCATGACGATCGATGCTGAGGACTGTCTTTGGATAGCTCACTGGGGCGGCTGCCAAGTTTCCAGATGGAATCCTAAGACCGGAGATAAACTGGCCAGCATAGAGCTTCCCGCACTTAACGTCACCTCTTGTACTTTTGGCGGGAAGAATTTGGACGAGCTGTACATTACGACTGCCTATGAAGGAATGTCGGAGGAAGAGCGCCGTCAATATCCCAAGTCCGGCTGCCTGTTCAAGACCACACCTGGCGTTACAGGAACTCCAGCATCCTTTTACAAGGGATAGTTTAACGGGTAATAGCTGCGCCAGAAACTTTTTACAAAGGATTTGTATGCTAGTAGCTTCGGCCAGTTTATACGGGTAGCTAGAGGAAATGTGTTAAGCTGGAGGGGAAAGGGTCGACAGTGGGAAGTGTTAAAAATCCAGCATTCTCGATTAACCGCCCTGATTTACTGTCCTCATGCGAATAAAGTAGAGATGGAGCTTGGAAATGAAAAAACTCACTTTCTTTATATCGACAGGTGTCATGGCGCTATTGTCCTGCTATGCCCTGTTTTGGATGACGCGTGGGTATATTGCTGCTATAGAGGATCGTTTTGCCAATCCGGCTAGCTTCGAGGCTATGGGGATTGTCGCTTTTGGCGCTCCCTTCTTTCTGTTTTTTGCCCAGGCGCTGCTGCTTAGTCTGATTTATGGCATGTCTGTCCACGGGAAGAGGTCGGAGGCCATGGATTGGAAGTTTATTGCAGGAAATAAAGGGCCGCGCTTTTTGAATGGATTTAAGCTTGTTTTGGCTGCTTTCCTGCTCTTTGCCTGGTGGCTGTTATTCACCTACGACGTCATTCCTTTTTGGTGCGGTCTCGTCGTAGCGATTACACTGCTATGCTATTCAGTATGGATGCTTCAGCTTATCCGCGAAAGGCTGCCGGACAAGTGAACTATACGGATAGGATAGGGCTCATCCTAAACATTATTACCAGGCACTGAATTCGGATTGAAGCCGATAAAGGAACGCAGAATTCGCTGAAGGAAGTGGAGAGTTGATGATACGATTCGGTGTGATAGGAACGAATTGGATTACAGAGGCTTTTTTGCAGGCGGCCAGCGGGGTGGAGGGCTGTCAGCTCACAGCCGTCTATTCCCGTACGGAAGAACGGGCGCGGCAGTTTGCCGAGAAGCATGGTGCGCCTTATTGGTTCACTGATTTAAAAGCGATGGCTGCAAGTGACCAATTGGATGCGGTTTATATCGCCAGCCCTAACGCTTTCCATGCTGAACAGGCGATATTGTATATGGAGCATGGCAAGCATGTTTTGTGTGAAAAACCTATGGCGTCCAACGTACTCGAAGTGCAGCAGATGGTGGCGGCGGCAGGTAGAAATAAAGTGGTGCTGATGGAAGCTCTTAAATCAACGCTTACTCCCGGATTTGCCGCTATTCAAGAGCAGCTGCCCAAGCTGGGTACGATTCGCCGATATTTTGCCAGCTATGGCCAGTATTCTTCACGCTATGACGCATACAAGCAGGGCAATGTGCTGAATGCGTTCAAGCCGGAGCTGTCTAACGGTTCGTTAATGGATTTAGGGGTATATTGCGTCTACCCGCTTGCCGTTTTGTTTGGACGGCCGGAGAAGCTGCAGGCTAACGGGCTGAAGCTAACCTCTGGTGCAGACGGTCAAGGAAGCCTGCTGCTTCATTATCCCGATATGGAAGGCGTTATTCTTCACTCGAAGATTGCACATTCGTACCTGCCTTCAGAAATTCAAGGTGAGGATGCGGCTCTCGTCATTGACCGCATCAATGATCCGCAGCATATAACGCTTCATTACCGGGATGGTTCGAAGGAAACTGTGTTTACCCATGAGGAAAATACGGACCCAGCAGTAAGCAATACGATGGTGTATGAAGTTCAGGAGTTTGTTTCGCTTATTCGCAAGGGACAGTTGCAGTCTTCCGTTAACAGCCATCTCAGCTCCTTAATCGCAGCAGAAATGATGGAGGAAGCGCGGCGTCAGTTCGGCTTGCGTTATCCGGCCGACGAATAAGCGGATTAGATAACTTAACTGGGAATCGGCTATTCAGCTATAGTAAAAGCAAGCTCCAATGCGGTTGAGCGCATGGAAGCTTGCTTTTTATTGTGACAAAGCACATTGGCCGCTTGCATCACTCAGAGTGTGCCCAGGCATAAAAGTTGCCTTGGCAGCGCTCGAGGAGGCTTGCTTTAGCCAAGGCCGCTTGCTGCACTCCAGGGTGTATGCTAAGCGTTGTTTTAGCTAATTTACTGTGCCGATTCTTTCATTTCTTGCGACGTTTTAACTCTGGCATTTCCCATAAATAAGATGATTACTGCGGCGGCAGCGATCGGGACTAGAGAGAGGGTAAACATCAGGGTAATCGATTCCGACATCGCCTCGGTGATGATCCGCAAAATTTCTTCCGGAATCTCGGCTCTAGTTTCCGGCTGAAAAATTTGCTGCGGATCCTCAAGCCGTCCCGCGAAAGCCTCTCCCCCCGGAAATCCGGCAAACTCCTCTGCCAGCCGCTTGGTGAAGGCGTTCATCTGGATCGCACCGAAGATTGTCACGCCTACCGTCATTCCAAAAGAACGCAGGAAGGAATTGGTGGAATTCGCCGACCCCCGGTGCCTGGCGCCGAGATCATTAATGGACGCCGCCGGAAGCAGGGGGAAGGAGAAGCCAACGCCAAATCCCGCCAGGCTCATATAGAAGGTCAGGCTTGCTCTTGCAGTATCTGCTGTCATATTTCCGAGCATGAACATCCCGATAAAGAAACAGATAATAGAGACGATGAGCAGATTGCGGAAGCTAACCTTGGTCTGCAGCATTCCGCCAATCATGCTCCCGAGAACGGAGCCAAGCATCATCGGAGTCAGGATGAAGCCGGCGTTGGTCGCCGTACCGCCATATACCGCCTGCACAAAAATCGGGATAAAGATAGTGAGAATGATGAAAGTGGCGCCATACAGAAAAGCGAGCAGCTGCGCTGTGGCGAACAGACGATTTTTGAACATCCAAAACGAAATGATCGGTTCCTCGGCCCGCAATTCAGCTATTACAAACCCGACGAAGAAAAGACCAAACACAGCGAATAAAGTGAGAATCGGTGCGGAATTCCACGCATAGGGCTCGCCGCCCAGCTCCAGAGCGAACATCAGGCTGACCACCGCGATAACAAGGGTAAAAGCTCCCAGCCAGTCGATCTTCTGCTTCGCCGTTTCCAAGCTTTCCTGATAGTAACGGATAATCAAATACAAGGACACAATTCCAATCGGAACATTAATGTAGAACACCCAGTGCCAACTGATGGCATCTGTAATAACGGCCCCGAGTAATGGACCCATCACACTGGATAGGCCGAACACGGCTCCGAACAAGCCGGTCATTTTGCCTCTTTTTTCGGGGGGGAAGATGTCGAAGATGATGGTAAAGGCTATCGGCATTAACGCCCCTCCGCCAATCCCCTGGATCGCGCGATAGAGAATGAGCTGCTCCATCGTCTGGGCCACTCCGCATAAAATAGAGCCGAGCAGAAACACTATGAGGCCGAACAGAAAAAAACGTTTGCGTCCGTACATATCTGACAGCTTGCCATAAATCGGCATTCCGGCCATCACTGCGACCATGTAGGAGGCGGTTACCCATACAAATCTGTCGTAGCTCCCCAGGTCCGCTACTATGGTGCCCATTGCTGTCGCCACAATGGTGTTATCCATAGCAGACATCAGAATACCGAGAAGCAGTCCGGCAACTACATAGTTAGCCGATGATTTGGATACCCCCATGCGATTTCTCTCCTTAATTGTTATAAATTGAATAGTATCATCTTTACCCCATAGAAAGAGGGAGTATTCCCCTAAAATAGCATAAATTTGCTAGATCAATCAATTTTATATTTCGGAAAGAACAGTTATAATGATTTTGTCAATTTGCATGGCTGCTGCTGCGCGTGTTACAATGCAAATAACTTAAGGAACGGAGGGTTGTCTGAACAATGGGAATATGGCATATCAGATTTCGTCATACTGCTTTGTGCGCCTAATTGCATAATGCTCAGTAAGCTCTGCCTGCGTGGAGCGAAACGGGATCGGTCTGCCCATTGGTTAGGATAACCTAATTCCATGAAGGCAAGGCTAGGCTGTCATTTTCCGGCCTGCCTCTGTTGTTGTTTTATCTTGGCTCAGTTTGCTTATGGCTGTTGTAAGGCCGCTGAGCGAACAGCGAACTCGGACAGTGATCCGCTACTTGGATAAAGCAGCCATTCGGACAATCATGATAATCAGCCGCCAAGCGGAAGAGGGACGCTCTCGTGCTTCCTGTCTTTTGCAATTGCCGGATGATCAGTACCTTCCCGCCAACCGCTGCAGGCAGCCGCCTGCAGTTTTTTTGATTTAGACTCACTTGCAGCAAGCAATTTCTGAAGATATCGAGAGCTCCCTATTATTAATGAATACATCTAATGAGCAGTTTATTTTTAGCACTATATTTCAAGGAGGGAACACAATTAATGGAAGCTATGCGAAAAGCAATCTTGGTCGGTGTACGGATAGATGATGAGGTAGAGTCGTTTGAACACTCTATGGAGGAACTGGCTAATTTGGCAGCTGCCTGTGACATCAAAGGGGTGGGACAGGTCACGCAAACTCTGGAGCGCGTCAATCCTTCCCACTATATAGGAAAGGGTAAGGCGATGGAGGTGAAGGAGCTGGCCGCAGCGGAGGAAGCGGAGATCGTCTTGTTTAATGATGAGCTGTCTCCTTCACAAATTCGCAACCTCGAAGCGGACCTGGATTGTATGGTTATAGATCGGACGATGCTGATTCTGGATATTTTTGCAGAGAGAGCGAAAACAAGAGAGGCTCAGCTTCAGGTTGAAATTGCCGAGCTGCAGTATCAGCTTCCCCGTCTCGTCGGCTTGAGAGAATCGCTCGGCCGCCAGGGGGGAGGAGCAGGTCTGAAAAACCGCGGCGCCGGGGAAACGAAGCTGGAGCTGGACCGCCGCAGAATCGAAGAAAAAATTACAGTTTTATCAAAGCAGTTAGAGGAACTCGTGGCACAACGGCAGGTTCAGCGCAAGCAGCGCCATAAGCAGGCGCTTCCATCTGCAGCCTTGGTCGGGTATACAAATGCCGGTAAATCTACATTAATGAATGCCATGATGGAAGTGTTCGAACCAGCCAAGATCAAGCAGGTATTTGAAAAAGATATGCTGTTCGCCACCTTGGAAACCTCTGTGCGCAGTATTACGCTGCCCGATAATAAAAGCTTGCTGTTAACGGATACGGTCGGGTTTGTGAGCAAGCTCCCCCATCATCTGGTCAAGGCGTTCCGCTCCACGCTGGAGGAGGTTGCCGAAGCGGACCTGCTTATTCACGTGGTGGATTGCTCCAATCCCCACTATAAGGAAATGATGGAGATTACCGAGCGAACGCTTGCGGAGATTGGTGTGAAGGATATCCCTATTCTGTATGCCTACAACAAGGCCGACCGCCTGGAGATGAGCATCCCTAAAGTCGTGGAAGAGGGCGTCTATCTTTCCGCTAGACAGCGTATAGGGATAAAGGAGCTGACAGCATCTATCCGGGAGCGGCTGTACCGGGATTATGTCTCTTGCGAGCTGATAATTCCTTATCAACATGGGGAGATTGTCTCTTACTTTAATGAACGGGCCAATGTATTGGAGACCGTTTATGAAGAGGAAGGGACCCGGCTTGTTCTCGAATGCCGGGCCAGTGACCGGGACAAGTATAAGGAATACCTGGTGAATTAAGCACTAGCAATGGACATAATGCCAAAACTAAAAAAAGCCTCTCATCCTCAGTATCCTAAATACCGATGATGAGGGGCTTTGTCTTTACTCGATGACTTGCATCATGAGTGACGTGCGGTAATCTGTATAATGAGTATATTCGCCCTTCATCCAAAAGAGCATAGCAGGGCTTCCCTTTGGTCCCCGGCTGATAAAAGGGCGCACGTTCAACTCGCTTGAGGAAGAAGTAACAGCCTCCGAATGCCAGCTAATGCCGTTATCCTCAGTGGACCAGCGTTCAATTTCAAACGCTCCGTCCTGCAAACGCGACAGATAAACCATACCAGGATCACGCGGATCAAGGATGAGGCCGCCCGAATAATAGGGCTCCCGTTCAACGGCTCCGTCCGGAGTTTGCGGGAACCAGTGACCCGCCGCTGCAATCTCGTTCGTTATCCACTGCCCGTCATCCCAGCGGCTGTAGTAATAACGATGATCCGATTTGGAGGCGAAGACAGCATACACCAGGACGGGATTGCCCTCCTGATCGGCGGCGACATCCCAGATCCAGCAGTGCTTGCCGCTTTCGGGATCAACGACCGTATCCATCTCCGCAATAGCAAGGGGCAGCTCAGCGGCTGTTTTAATGATAGAGCCGTCCGCACGATAATAGGCGTTGTTGCGATAGCAGGCGTAGTGGATGCCATTGCTAGCTTCTTCGTTGGGATGACCGTCTGTACAAGCGAAATGAATGACGGATTCATTATCGGAAGCGAATTTAATATAAGGGCGATTTCCGCGATCCTCGATAAGGGGCCGCACCTCTGACCACTTCCCGGAGCCGCAATCATCGGTGATACTGAAAACCGGCTTGAAATTGCCGCCCCTCCAGAACAGGAACAGACGCTCCTCTGCCTGCAAATAAACCGGATTAGGGTAGGTATATCCTTTGTTCCCCTCGCTGTTGGCCGGCAGGCGCCGTTCCTCTCCGAATTCATCTATCGATTCGGGGGAGAGCGCGGTGCGATAATACATCGCTTTGCCGTTATGAGCTGAGTAGAAAACAGTTAGATATCCCTCGCTATCCATCCAGAGGGAGGGGCTAGCGTGGTCATCCTTTTGCAGGGCCGGCTTAAGCAGGGATGACTCACTTATCCATCCGCGGTCATGATCATAGCAGCCGACTCGGACATCGCCTTCCGAGGTCAGCCAGCCGACATAGGTTCGGCGGTGCTTTCCCGCAAAATAAACAGCCCGCGGATCGGCAAAGAAGCACCAGGCGCCGTCTTTAGTCATGGTCTTCGTTTCCACAGCAGAGTTAGGCCTCCTTGAAAGCTTGACTAATGTTTCGTCATTTTGGCATCAGCAGCGGGGCAAACACCGGGGCTGCCCATCATTATTGGACAGCCCTTGAAGGTGTGTTATTGCAATCTATTGTAGGCTTCCTTAACAAATTCCATCAGCTGATCCAGGCCCAGATTTTTTGCTTCAGCTACGTAGTCATCCCACTGATCCAGAGGGCGCTCTCCCAGAATAAAGCGGGTGATTTGCTCCTGCATATGCTTTTCAATATTCGATTGAAGCAGGGTCACTTCGTTTAATTCACTCTCGTTGAACTGAGGGTTAACAATATACTGGCTGTCATGCTGTCTTGCCAGATCGTAGGCAGCTCTTTGTTCCTCCGAAGCAGGCACAAGATGGGCGTCATAATCAAACCAGGTATAGGTACCGTTGGTAGCAAGCCCGGTTTTCTTACGAACATCGGTGACATCGGCGTATTCCGAACGCAGCTTGCGCTCCCCGTTCTCCGTCACGTATACGACATCGTCTTTGCCCCAGCTTAAAATCTCTTTTCCTTCTTCAGAGTAATACCAATCCAGTGCCCGGAAGGCTTCCTCGATTTTGTCGGATTTGGAGGAAACGGTGAAGCCTGCCTGCAGAATGTGAGTATGCGGATTTACAGCAAAGCCAGGCCGTCCTTCAGGCGGAGTCATGAACGCCAGATTAAAGTCGGGGTTCTGCTCCTTAAGCGGCAGATTGAACAGATCCAAGCGGCCAATATAATCGAGAAGGATAAAGGTCTTATCGTTGGACACCATATCCTGCCACTGCTGCACGTTAACTGTCAGCCAATCAGGAGGAATAAGGCCTTCCTCGTACAGGGTGTTAAAGGCGGCGACCAGTTCCTTAAACGCGTCCTCAGTCGGTCCGTAGCGGACTTCGCCTGTTTCTCCGTCGAGGAAGAAGTCGTTATGCGTTCCAAATTGCGGGGAAGTGAAGCGCAAAATTTCCAGCGCGTTTCCACTGCGGAAGGCAAATGGATAGCTGTCCGGATAAAGCTGCTTCAGCTCACGAGCCACCTCAATCAGATCATCGTATGTCTTAGGTGTTTCGATACCATGCTCTTCAAAAACATCCTCGCGATACATCCAAATAATGCGGTTCGTTTCTCCGAATCCTTCATTTGGCAGCATATACATTCCGCCATCAGCGGCCAAAGTCGCCATTGTAATTTCCGGGTATTGATCCATCCACGCTTTCAGGTTAGGCATGACATCAATATAGTCCAGTACGTTCGCCAGGACGCCCTGCTGGCCGAATTTGTTCGCTTCCTGCCGGTTGGAGAAGAAAGTGATGTCAGGCATGCTGCCGGAGGCGACGTTCAAGTTAATCGTATCCTGAAGCTCGCCTGATGGAAGCTGAACGTTAAAGGTAGCCCCGGTATGCTCCTCGATCCAGTCCCAAACGACCCAATCTTTGTTGTAGGGCCAGTTGGGATGATCGACCATCAGCATGGAAAAGTTGACTTTTTCGGCTGCTTCGCTGCCAGGGGATTCCCCGGGCGCTTGGCTGGCGCCAGGCGTGCTGGACGGAGTTCCCCCTGTACCTGAACCCGAGCCGCCGCTGCTGCAAGCAACAGCCAGCGAGCTCAGCACAATGACACTGGTTATTGAAGTAAGCTTCTTCTTCATGAATAACCTCTCCCTTTTTAAATGTTTTAGAGTTTATGAAAGAAACAATATTACCCCTTGACCGCTCCGATCATAACCCCTTTGACGAAGTACTTTTGCAGGAACGGATAGATCAAGAGAATGGGTACTGTGGAAACCATAATCGTTGCGAACTTCAGCGATTCCTCAACGATTACGCTGTCGGAGCCAACGGCGGCCGTATCAGCCTGGTTGGTCTGACCGGCTAAAACAATATTTCGCAGAATGACCTGCAGCGGGAACAAATCGGGATCACGCAAATATAAGAGAGGGAACATAAAGTTGTTCCATATGCCTACCGCGTAGAACAAGCCTATGGTGGCAAAGACTGCCTGGGACAGCGGCACGACAATGCGGAAGAAGATGCCGATGTCGGTAAGGCCATCCATCTTGCCTGATTCCTCCAGCTCCACAGGGAAATTGGAGAAGAAGGTTCTCATAATTAGCAGATTCCAAGTGCTGACGGCCCCGGGTAAAACCATGGCCCATATAGTATCCATAACTCCAAGCTCTTTAACAACGAGGAATGTAGGGATCATCCCGCCGGTAAAAAACATGGTGAAGATAATAATCAAGGTGAAGCCCCGGTTGAACAGCATCGCTTTTTTGGCCAAAGCATAAGCTCCAAGAGAAGTCACAACGAGAGAGATAGCGGTTCCCAGGGTGACGTAGATAAAGGTGTTCCAGTAGGCTTTGGCAATACGCGGATCACTGAGCACTACCTTATACATGTCCAGGTTGAAGCCTTTAGGAAACCAGGTGACCTCTCCTCTCAGCACATAAATATTACGGCTTAAGGAAACAGCGGCCATGTGCACAAAAGGATAGAGCGTAACCAGAACGACTCCAAGCAAAAGAATGACGTTTAATACTGTAAACCATGTAATTTTTCGCCGCATAAGTTAGCCCTCCTTTACCATAAGCTCGTTTCCGAAATTCGCCGGCTGATCGTATTGGCCGTATAAATAAAGATCAAGCAGATAACACCAGTAAACAAATCAATTGCTGCCGCATAGCTGAAGTTTCCATTGATCAATCCTGTTCGATACACATAGGTGCTTAATATGTCCGCAGTAGCGTAGGTGGCCGGCGTGTACAGCAGGAATACCTTCTCGAAGCCGATTTCCAGCACGCGGCCGATGTTCAGGATCAGCAGAATAACAATCGCAGGAGCTATGCCCGGCAGCGTTACGTTAACCAGCTTGTTCCAGCGGTTAGCCCCGTCAATTTCAGCAGCCTCATAAAGAGAAGGATCGATTGCGGTGAGAGCTGCCAAATAAATGATTGCCTCCCACCCGATGCTTTGCCAAATTTCCGATGCTACATAGATCGTACGGAACCACTCAGGACGAACCATAAAGTTAATGGCCTCAAAGCCCAAAGACTCAATCATTTTGTTAATAATTCCGCTTGATGGCGACAAGAACATTACAATCATACCAGCAACAACGACATTTGAAATGAAGTGGGGCAGATAACTGACGGTCTGCACAAAACGTTTGAACAGCACATTTTTCACTTCATTTAGTAATAAGGCCAACAAGATTGGCGCCGGAAATCCGAAGACCAGCTTATAAAAGCCCAGCAGAAAAGTATTGCGCAGCAGAATCCAGAAATCAGGGCTGTTAAAAAACATTTCATAATACTTAAAGCCCACCCAGGGACTATCCCAAATCCCCCGGTAAAGGTTGTAATCTTTAAAGGAGATTACGATGCCACCCATAGGCAAGTACTTAAAGATCAAGTAGTACAGAAAACAGGGAACGAACATTAGCAGCAAATATTTGCTGTCGTTCAGCTTCCGCAACCACCTGCTAGTTTTTCGGCTGCTATCCGGAATGAGCTCCGGGCCGGGGACATTCCGGCTTAATTGGTTGTCATGCATCCTGCACTCCCCTCCCAGTCATTTACTTCAGCATTTTGCACAAATTCTCATAAGAGCCTTTAGTCAGACAAAAAAGAGGTCAAAACTTTTTTGTTCCGTTCGTCTCCATCCTGCTGCTGCGGCTTGTGGTTTGCAGTGAGAGCGAATTATGCAAAATGCAATCGAATGTAAACGCTTACGATATGTTATGATGTTTATCGTACACGGATTTGCCTTTCTTGGGAATCGTCTGTATTGGCGCTTTTTAACGGTTTTGCGAAATCCATAAAAGTGACTAGTATTCGTAAATCTGTGAATAACCGGTAAACTAGCGGTTTTGCAGGTTTTGCAGATCTTTTCCTTGAAGTGTTTATTTTTGGCTTCTCGGATTCGGCTCTTTCATGTAATATAGAAGAAAAAGTTTGAAGTGCTGGGGGGGATATCGAGTATGAGAAGATTTTTTCCCGTAAAGTTGAAAACGTTTTCCCTGCTGATAAGATTGCTTCTCGGGTTTCTTACTGTCATTCTCCTACTGGTTTCCTTTAACTTCTTGTCCTTTACTTTTTTTCAAAACAATATCCGCGGGGAAATCATCCGAAATAATGAGCAAAATACCGAGTTTACAACTAAAAAATACGAGGAACAGTTTACACTCATACAAAAGCAAATTTATTCGCTTTACTTTAACGAGCATGTTACCCGCATGCGCAACAGCCCGGGCAACGCCAAATTCGAAGCGCTTGACATGATCCGGTCGGAAATCGCCAGAATTATAGACAATCCGCTGTTATATGTGGACAACATTTTTCTCGTATTCAAGGACAATGGTTTGACCTTAAGCAAAACGGGCACTACAGAAAAGAGCAATCTATTTGAAAAGTTTTATGCCAGTCCCGACTATCCGGACGAATTCTGGAGCGAGCAGTTCCAAGGAAGCTATAGCTCGGCCTTATTTGCCGCTTCTGTCTTCTATGAGCACCCGTTTTACGATCACGGTGAGCCCACGGCGAAAGGCTTGTTTATGCCTTATATTGTTAAGCACTACCAGCAAAATGATTTCTACATTGTAGCTATGCTGGATGCGAACAAGATGTTTAACGCCTTCAACAGCTCAGCGAATTCGAGCTTCTACATTATAGATGATAAGGGAACGCCGATTTATCCTGCTGAGGCATCGGGGATAGAGCTTGCCGAGCTTGCGCTGCCCGCTGATCAGACACACATTCATCAGGATAATACTTATTATTTTTACCGAAGCGGCGGGGACAGCAAGCTAACTTATTTAAGTATAGTTCCCGGCAAGCATATCTCTTCCCAGGTCTCCCAGCTGAATATGACCTTGCTAGTCCTGCTGGCGCTGGCTCTTATTATCAGCTTGTTCGTCTCGATAATCTTCAGTATCCGCTTCAATAACCCTATTCAGCAAATTGTCGGGGCTATCCAGCAATGGAACGGGAGAAATGTGACGGTCCGCACCGGTATCCGGGAATTCGAGCTGATTGGCAGCAAATTGAATGACATGCTGCGGACGAACAGCCGGATTGAGAGGGATTTGGCACAAAAAAATGAGCTGCTTGCGCCCTACAGCTATTTGAACCGGTTGAAAAAAATTTATATGGGCCCGCATACGGCAGCGGAAAGTTTGCCAAAAAACCGGCCCTATCAATTTATGATTTTTGAAATTACGTACAAGGCATTATATTGGGAGGAAGTCAGGGAGGACGCTGATCGTTCTACTTATTTTATTCGCGAAACGATCGATCGCAGCGTCTCGACTATGTACCCGCACTCACTGACGTTTCAGGTTGAGAACCGGCAGATCGTCTCGGTTGTTTACGAGCCGGATCCGGCCGCCCAGCAGGAGTGGCTGGATATGCTGCTCTCGATTTTAGGCAAGGATTCATCTTACTATTTCTTTACCATTTGCCTTTCTCCCATGTATCCCGCGGGTGCCGATTTTACGACCGCTTACGAGGAAACTGTAAAATTATTGCAGGAGCGGCAGCTGAATGAGGAGACACAGGTGCTAAGACTGGCAGATAGAAGCAGAAAATCCGCTCATCTGTTTACCCCGGATCAGGACCGCCAGTTCGATGCTCATCTGGAGGCGGGAAATTCGCAGCGGTTGTTGGAGCAAGTGGACCGCCATCTGCTTTCCATGGAGCGCAAACAGGCTACGGTTAAGCAGTTTAAAGAATTTGCCGTCGATATTGTACAAAAGGTGCGCAAGCTGTTTCATGCCAGGAGACTGGATGAACAGATGATTGAAGCGGCAATCAGCCACTTGCATGCGGTAGACAGTTTCTACTCGGTAAAGCAGTACCGGATGTTTTTTAGCCAGCTGTTGATCACGGCCTGCGAAACAATAGGGATGAGCAAGGAATCCGAGGATAAAATTACCGATTTTGTACTGCAGTATGTGGAGAAGCATTATGCTGAGGATATCACCTTGGACATTGTTGCCAGCCAGTTGGCGATTACTGGAGGGTACTTATCCACTTACTTCAAAGAGAAAACCGGGAAGAACTTTGTTGATTACGTCAACGAGGTCAGAATTCGTGAAGCACAGCGTCTGCTGTTGAACACCAACAATAAGATTCAGGAGGTAGCGCTTAATTCCGGTTATCAGAATTTGAATTCCTTTAATCGGATGTTCAAAAAGCTAAATGGGGTAACCCCTCGGGAATTCCGCAAGATGCATTTGCAGACGGCAGGCGAGGAGTAGCAGAAGCTGAACCGGCTATGAACGGATGGAAATAGCGGCGGGCTATTCAACTGCTTCGCAATCCCTGCGGAGAGGGAGTAAGCCACGGGTAAAAAGGAGGAGCAACTGCCCTCCTTTTTCTATGTGGCGTGTGAAAGGGACGAGCCCCTCATCCCCCTTTTTTATCCGGTATTGATCAAATTCCTAACTATATAGTCAGAAAAAACGAACCATTTTCGGTTTGCGTACGTATATCGTATATCAGTATTTTGCATTCAAACGAAAATAGCGTGAAGCAATTTCATAATGCCGCCCGAGCTTTATGAAACCTGCCTCACTGAAGTAAACGGATTCAAAGAACAGTCCTTCAGACATAATTGAACTGAAACAGGTAGAGAAACGGAGGAAAACCATGCAGCAAACCCGTCAGGTAAAAATACTGGGTACAGGCAAATACATGCCAAAAGCAGTGGTTACCGCGGCTGAAATGGATAAAAAGTTGGGCCAGCCGCCGGGCTGGTCGGAAAAAATATCGGATGTCCGCCTCCGCCATTTTGTTGACGGAGAGACAGCATCCTACATGGGAGCCCAGGCAGCGAAAGCAGCGCTTCTTCAAGCTGGGCTTGAGTGGAAGGATATCGACTGCATAGTTTGCGCAAGCGGGACAATGGAGCAGCCGATACCATGCAATGCCGCATTAATGCAGCGGGAGCTGGGAACTGCGGCCGCTGGGATTCCGGCTTTTGACATAAATACAACATGTCTCAGCTTTTTAACTGGACTTGACGTCCTTTCCTATATGATTGCGGCCGGGCGTTATCGGCATGTGATGCTTGTGTCCAGCGAGATTGCTTCGCTAGGTTTGAATTGGTCGAACAAGGAAAGCGCAGTCTTGTTCGGGGATGGCGCAGCTGCAGCCGTAATCGCTCCGAGCGAAGAAGGGGAGGGCTCCCGCATTCTCTGCTCGCGGATGGAAACCTATGCCGAGGGCGCGGCATGGTCGGAAATTCGCGGAGGGGGCACGAAGCTTCCGGCAACCCGGTATAACTTAAGCAATGAAGCCGACTATTTGTTTCACATGGATGGCAGAGCCATCTTTAAGCTGGCTTCACGGCTTCTGCCCGATTTTGTGCAAGCTTTGCTGCAGCCTAGCGGCTTCAGGCTCGCCGACATCCGATTGGTGATTCCCCATCAGGGAAGCGCGGCGGCGATGCGGCTCATTCTCCGCAAGCTAAGAATAGCCGAGGAGCAGCTTATGTATATCACCCCGAATCATGGGAACACGATAGCCGCTTCCATTCCTATGGGGCTGCATGAGGCGATCAGCACCCGGCGCATCGAGAGGGGCGACCTGGTGCTTTTGCTCGGCACCTCGGCTGGTCTATCGCTTGGGGGCCTGCTTCTTGAATATTAGCAAGCGCAATGCCGGGAATTCCCGGATTACGGTGCTCGTGACTGGCGCCCGTTCGCCGGCCGCCTTGGAGTGGGCTCGTCTGTTCAACGCCGCAGGCTTTAAAGTGCTTGCGGCGGATAGTGTGCCCACGTCATTATGTGCTGCTTCCAACTCTGTAGAGGCGTATTACCGGCTTCCGCAGCCTAATGCCTGCCGAAATTCTTACTTGCAGGCGCTGGAAGAACTCATTGTGGCAGAATCGGTCGATTGGGTATGGCCTACCTGTGAAGAGATTTTTCATATTGCTGCCGGGCTGCAGAGGCTGTCCGCTTTAGCGATGATATTTACCGAGCCGCTGGAGAAGCTCCATGAACTGCATAACAAGTGGCGCTTTATTCAGAAGCTCGAGCAATGGGGCTGGACAGCTCCAGAAACATGGCTTTTTGATGATCCCGTATCTTTGCAAACATTTTGTTCATCGTTTTCAAGCGGCGAATTGGTGATTAAGCCGGTCTATTCACGCTTTGCTTCCCGCGTCCAATTTTACGATGGCAGCCCTCCGGCTTTTCTGCCGGGAGAAGTCTCATCACATACGCCTTGGCTTGTACAGCGTGCCATCCGGGGAAAGGCATACTGCACCTATAGTATTGCTGTACAAGGGAGGCTGCTCGCTCATTGCGCGTACACGGCTGAGTTTACGGCCGGCCAAGGAGCTTCTATAGCTTTCACAGCGGTTGACATGCCTGAACTCGAACAATGGGCAGCGGATTTCGCCGCCAGGGAGCGCTTTACCGGCCAGCTTGCCTTCGACTTTATACTGACCGCAGACGGAGTGTTGTTTCCGCTAGAATGCAATCCGCGCGCAACAAGCGGCATTCATTTATTTCAGCCGGACGATTCCCTCCCGGAGCTTTTGCGCAAAAGTCTGCCCCCGTACCAGCGGGAGGATCCTGAACCAGTCAAGACCCGAGAAAAGACAGCAGCTTGCCCGGCTCCGGGGCGCTTAGTGGCCATTCGCCCGGCTATGCTGCTGTACGGGTGCGCCCAGATCCGCTCCTTTAACAGTCTTTCCCGCTGGCTTGCTTATATGTTCAGGGGCAGGGACGCGATTTTTCGCTGGCAGGATATACGCCCCGCTTGGAGGCAGCCGGGCATGATGCGGATGTTTTGGCAGATAGCGCGTAACCGCCGTGTTTCCATACTGGAGGCGACTACAATGGATATTGAATGGAATGGTGAACCATGAACGTGCTCGTGACCGGAGGAACCGGATTTTTAGGCCGCCGTTTAGCTTTGCGTTTGCAGAACAGCGGGCTAGATGTGACAGCTGCAGGCCGTAACATGCACATTGGCAGACGGCTCCAAGAGGAAGGCATTCGCTTTGCTGCTGCCGATTTGCGGCTGCGGGAGGAAGCGGAGCCGCTTATTAAAGGGCAGGACGTAGTTTTCCATTGCGCTGCCCTCTCTTCACCGTGGGGAAGATATGAGGACTTTTACGAGAGCAATGTCCTGGCAACTAAGTGGTTGACCCGGGCATGTCTAAGCGGCGGGGTGTCCCGTTTAGTGTATGTGTCCACGCCAAGCGTATATTTCAACTACAAGAATCGGCTGGATATAAAAGAGGACACCCCCTTTCCGCCAAAGCCCGCCAATCTGTATGCCAAAACTAAAATAATGGCGGAGCAGATCGTTGACCGGGCCTCAGCCGAAGGGCTGCCGGTGATTACAATTCGCCCGCGGGCTTTATTCGGACCGGGGGATACTACAATTTTACCGCGGCTGATTGAGGCCAATGCCAGGGGCAGGCTGCCCCTTATCGATGGCGGCAGGGCACTGATTGATGCCACCTATGTAGATAATGTAGTAGATGCTCTTGTGCTTGCTATGAAAGCGCCGGCAGAGCTGAACGGCCGTAAATACAATATTACGAATGGAGAACCGCTTCCTTTCAAGCAGCTGCTGGACAACCTGTTCACCAAGCTCGATCAGCCCATGCGCCCGATCCATCTTTCTTACCGCAAAGCGATGATAGCCGCAGCGTTTATGGAAGGGTCCGCCCGGTTGTTTCGAAAGAATCGGGAGCCGCAGCTTACCCGCTATACGGTTGGTGTCATTGCACGGAGTCAGACGCTGGATATCCAGGCTGCTATTCAGGAGTTGGGCTATCGCCCTTCAATAACGATAGACGAAGGACTCGACCGTTTCGTACAATGGTGGAAGGAGCGGCGTGTGGAGGGAGCATTATGATAAGGAGCGGGCTCATACTGCTTTATTATTACATAAGGACTTTGGCGATATCACGCTGGACCGATCGCAAAAAGCTGGAGCGGTGGCAGGAAAAAAAGATCATGCGTTTATTGAACTATGTCTCCAGAAAATCCCCATATTACAAAAAATTAATCGATAGAATATGTCCCGGACAATGGCGGGAGCTTCCAGTTATAGATAAGAGGGTAATGATGGAGCATTTCTCCGAGCTGAACACGGCAGGCATTGACCGCCAAGAAGCTTTCGAGGTGGCCATGGAGGCGGAGAGAAGCCGGGATTTTTCTCCAACCCTTAAAGGAATAACAGTAGGCTTGTCCTCCGGAACAAGCGGCCATCGCGGGCTGTTTCTCGTCAGCCGGAAGGAGCAGGCGGCATGGGCGGGGACCGTACTGGCCAAAGTGTTGCCTGAACCGCTTTGGCGGCCGCAGCGGGTTGCCTTTTTCCTGCGCTCTAATAGCAATTTGTACAGCAGCGTGCGGCACGGTCGAATGAAATTCCGTTTTTTTGATTTGCTTGAACCGGTGGCTTCCCATATTCAGGAATTGAATCACTACTCGCCAACGCTGCTAGTAGGGCCGCCTTCTTTATTAAGAATGCTGGCGGAAGCGGCTATGCGGGGGAGCTTAACGATCAGGCCGAAGAAAATTGTTTCGGTCGCGGAAGTATTGGATCCGCTCGATGAAAAGATAATTTCACAAGGCTTCGCCAAGCCTGTTCATCAAGTGTATCAATGTACAGAAGGTTTTCTCGCTGCAACCTGTGAACACGGCACCCTGCATTTAAACGAGGATATTGTCTATTTTGAGAAGGAATATTTAGACAGGGAAAAGGGCAAGTTCGTTCCGATCCTGACAGACTTTTCCCGCTTCTCGCAGCCCTTGATCCGATATCGGCTTAACGACATACTGACCGAAAAGAAAGAGCCATGTCCATGCGGCTCCGTCTTTACAGCCTTGGAACAAATTGAAGGCCGCTGCGATGATTTGTTCTATTTAAGAGCGGAGAGCCCTGCGGAATCGGATGGCCTGATTGTCGTATTTCCTGACTATATCCGCCGGGTGGTGCTGGCTTGTCCAGGTATCGAGCATTATGCCGTCATTCAGCATCAGGTGGAGCTATGGGAGATACAGCTGGCGCTGGAAAACACCGGTGATTCTGCTGAAGAGGATCGTTCGGATAGTCCCCCAAGGTCAGCGGTAGAATCACAGATCCGCGCGGAGATTGCCCAGCTGTGCCAGCAGCTCGGAGGCCTTATGCCGACTCTACAGTTCACGGAATGGTCCCTGGAGAATGAGCAGGCGACATTGTCTGCACCTCCTGTGAAACGCAAACGGGTGGAAAGGAGATTTCCTTTATGACGACAAAATCATCTCCGTCCTCTGCGGCAGACTCTTCTGTACACCTGTACGGGCCAGAAAACATCCATCAATTGGACTGGCCCGCGCACGAGGATGGCCAATACGCCCGCCTGCTGCTGCTTCCGTGGATGAAAAACGGAGCTGCTCATTATATTGATAATGTTGAGACTCTCCTATATGTAATACAATCCGGACACACTCTGCTGCCTGTAACCGTTAATGAGCAGCAGTACACCAACAGTTATGTATGCTCTCCGTACACTCATTATATAGCTTATGCAGCCGAGGAATTGAGAGAGCTGAAAAGCCCGCTGCTGGAAGCGATGCTCCGTCCTTTTCTAAAATTGATGGGTGCGGCCGCTGTTCGCTCACAGATTAACCGTGCGGTCTGCATCAATAACTGGCTGCTCTCAACCAATCTGTATCCCCGGCTTGAGCCGTCACAAATCAGCAGCATGACCGCGGAAATGCTTAAGCGGTTTCCCGATCATGCTATTCTATTTCGCTCGATTAACCCACGCTGCTATCCTGACATTTATAAGGCGCTTCTCGATAATGGCTATCGCATGATAGGGAGCCGTCAAGTATACTTGTTCCAAGGGAACGGCTCCAATGAATTGTCATCCAAAGCAAGGTGGCTCATTAAACGCGACGAGAAGCTTGTGGAGAAACAGGGGTACGAAGTGATTCGCCGGGATCGTCTGGGCCCGCAGGATGCAGCTCGAATCTGCGAGCTGTACCGCATGCTTTATTTGGAGAAGTATTCGCTCCATAATCCGGTTTTCAACGAGCGGTTTTTCGAGCTTATGCTGGAAACGGGGGGCTTGGAATTGATTGCTCTCAGGAAAGCGGGCAGAATTGATGCCGTGCTTGGTTACTACGTACGCAACGGCATCATGACAACTCCGGTGTTCGGGTATGACACGAAGCTTCCGCAGGAAGCGGGGTTATACCGGATGCTTTCCGCTATACTCATTCGTGAGGCCGAGACCCGGAAGCTGTGGTTAAATCAAAGCTCAGGAGCGGCGGAGTTTAAGCGCAACCGCGGAGCAGTAGGGGAAATCGAATATACAGCTGTTTATGACCGGCATCTTCCCGTGTCTAGAAGAAGCGTATGGGCTATGCTTGAAGCGATTATTAATCGGGCCGGAGTCCCGCTCATGCAAAAGCGCAAGCTGTAAAGAGCGGTAACCGCCTGCTTACGAATAGGAACAACAGTAAGGAGGGCAACCATGATGCATAAGCGGGATGAGCCGCGAAAGGGAGTCGCGCTGGTTACCGGAAGCTCCAGCGGCTTCGGGCTGCAAACGGTAATCGCTCTGGCAAGCAAAGGCTATGAAGTAGCTGCGACGATGCGCAATCTGGGTGCGAAGGCTGAATTGCTGCAAGAAGCTCAGTCCAGGGGGCTGGCTGAGCGTGTACACTGTTACCAGCTGGATGTAACCGACACAGCCGCGATGAAGCCGGTAGTCGAACAGGTAGAGCGGCAGCTGGGCCCCCTCGATGTACTGGTCAATAATGCCGGATACGCTGCAGGAGGAAGCGTTGAGGATGTCCCGATGAGCGAGTGGCGGGCACAATTTGAAACGAATGTGTTTGGCGTGATGGAGCTGACCAAGCTTGTCGTTCCCTCCATGCGGGAAAGAGGGCGGGGCATGATTATTAACGTAAGCAGCGTTAGTGGAAGAATTGGTTTTCCCGGTTACGGTCCATATGCAGCCTCCAAATTCGCGCTGGAAGGCTTTAGCGAAGCTCTCCGCTTGGAACTGCTCCCTTTCGGCGTTTACGTTGTGCTCCTGGAGCCTGGAGCTTATCGAACAGCTATCTGGCAAAAGGGGTTCGACCGGATTTTTACCCGGGAGGGGTCCCCGTATCAAGCTATGATGAATTCCATACTGCAATATTCCCGCAGTATGGCGGAACAAGCCCCGCATCCTTCCGAAGTAGCGGAGAAAATCGCCGAATTGGCGGAAGCTTCCTACCCCCGCCTGCGCTACCCTATGGGGAAGGGCTCGCGGATGCTGTTATTTCTAAGACAAATTGTACCTTGGAAATGGTATGAAAACACACTTCACAGGCTGATCAAAAAGTGAAGTTGGTTCGAGAGTAGGACTTCTTGTCTTTGATAGCGAATAGACTTAACAATACAGGCAGCTGTAAGGCTTGTGTAATCATTAATAATACAGCCTTGCAAATAAAATTTTCAAACGAGAGGATGATGGAAGCACAATGGTTACATGTTCCAATTGTCAGCAATTAAATGAGGATCACAACACGGTTTGTATACATTGCGGTCATGCATTAAAGGATGAGGCAGCGGCAACGGTGGAAACGGTTAGTCCACAGGAATCTAAACTTAATCCTGAACAGGGCGGGCCAACTCCCGGAGCCGGAGCGGCGGGGTTCTCCAAGGAGAAATGGGATCCTTATTTGCAAAAAGGAAAGGTGGTCGCAAACGACTATTGGAGTTATTTCATAAACAAATGGAAGTCCCCCGTTATGAATGGGCTTGTGATGAAGCCGGAGCAATGGATTAACGGGCTGATCACATTAATCGGATTCATTTTATTTTTCAGCTTATACACCGTTGTTGTCATGCGTGGAATCCGCATAGGTATGTTTGGCGGAAGCTCGGGCTTCAGCGTTTTCTTCTCGACGCTATTACATACAACGCTGCTTGTCAGCGTAACACTTGCGATGCTGTGGGTTGCGGTCAAATTTTTTATACGCAAGGAAGTCAGCTTTAAGGAAGTGTTGGTCCGCTACAGTTCATTAACCGTAATTCCGGCAAGTCTGACGGCAGCTGCATTCCTGCTGGCGTTGCTTACTCTAATACAGCTGTCATCCCTGGTGCTCTTATTCGTCTTGATTGGTTGGCTGACTGCAGTCACTCTAACTGTCTATTCCTATTACAAAGAAACAGCCAAGCCAGGTATGGACCCGATGTACAGCTTGTTCATCGTATTTGGCGCGATCGGATTATATGTTTATCTGTTTGGCGACTCCATGGTCGGATCACTACTTGGATTTCTATAAACGAAATGAATAGCAAGCTCCTGAGCCCCCTCCTTGACCGTAATTGGAGGCACTGTTCTCTGTCAAGTAAAAAGAGCGTCAAGTAGCCCCAACAAGTAAAGAGAGCGTGTCCAGCAAGTAAAAAGAGCGTCAAGTAGCCCCAGCGAGTAAAGAGACCGTGTCCACCAAGTAAGAGACCGTGTCCACCAAGTAAGAGACCGTGTCCAACGAGTAAAAAGAGCGTCAAGTAGCCCCAACAAGTAAAGAGAGCGTGCCCTGCCAGGTAAAGAGAGCGTGCCCTGCCAGGTAAAGGTGTCACAATAAAACACCCAAGAATGTTGATTTGACAGCATTCTTGGGTGTTGACTTTTTAAGCTGTCGTACTAAAAAGCTGCATTTCGGACAGGCTCCTGTTTTAGTATGCAATCATTCGCATACATTCGTCTTCACCGGCAACCACAAGGGAAATGTATGCGGAAAACCGTATATATTTCGTCTTAGCGATCCCTCCTGGCGGCAATATATACGAAAATGTAGGCAAACCGTCATGCCGTTGAATTCCCAGGCGCAACTCCAGCATGAAAAATAGCCAGGATTGGCGGGGTTCGCGGGCTGCGCGGGCTTGTTGGCTGCGTTTTGTACGAAATGTCGTACAAATGTATGGGGTTGAAGTGCGATTTCCGGAGATTTGTATGAAACGTCGTACAAATGTAGGGGGTTAAGGGCCTGCAGCCATCTTTTTATATGACAAATCGTACAAATACAAGGGATTGAAGGGGGATTACCCAATATTTGTATGACAAATCGTACAAATACCGGGGTATAAGAGTTGAGTCCGTACATTTGCCGGGTTTAAAGGAGCTGCAGCCATTGTTTCATACGAAATTTCGTAAAAGTTATAACAAGGTTATGAATTGAGGTACGATTACCCGAGACTGCTCATCATGCGGGGCGTTTTATTTTCACAGAAAAATCGCATAGAATGAGCCGGAACTGGGGAACCCTCGAAATGATGCGGAAAACCGTATACATTTCGCCTTAGCCTACCCCCGGCGGCAATGTATACGGAAAATCGATGGAATGAGCTGAAACCCGGGCCGAAATCCAGACCGAAACCTGAGCCGAAATCCGGACCGAAACCTGAGCCGAAACCCGGGGGCCAGCTGCGATTTTTTGAGGATCGGGTAATTATAGACTAAAAGATTGCTTTACGGTACCTTTGCCATCTCCTACTGCAATCTCAGCATATGCCCCGTTTATAAAAGTGATTTGTGGTGGAACATGACCACAATCAATATCGTAGATTATTGGAACCTGCAATTCCTCAAATAGCTCTTTGTAAATATCCTCTACTGTATAATTGTCAACAGGTTGATTTGCACCGCTTCTTCCGAACAGAATACCTGAACAATTATCAAACCAACCCGCTAACTTCATCTGAACCAACGATCTGCGTAAATCAGTTGTCGATAATTCGCAATTCTCTAAATACCATAATATGGGGTCGTTATTTACAAGATTCTTTTGAAAATAGGGTACATCGCCAAACGGTGTGCCAATTAAATGTCTTATCACGTCGATACATCCGCCGAGTAAGCGACCGTGTATTTTAACATCAGTATCTTGAATAGCCTTCCAATATGTTTGTTCTGTTAAATGAAAGACACATGGCGTAGGATCAGAGTGTTTCCATTCCTTTTGATATTTCTCCGATGAATATTGGAGGATTGATTCGCCAGTTTTAGTTGATAAGACAGATTGCCACATTGCAGTTGTGTTGTCTGAAAAATCTCCGCGTAAATCAATAAGATTTGGACCATGTGCAGTTGCAATTCCTGTTTTTAATGTTACTGCTAGCAATAAAACACTTGTATCCGAATAACCTAATATCCACTTACTCTTAAAATTATCAAAATGAAGGTATTCAAGGATTTCGATTAAAAGTTCGCCACCCCAAGGCGGGATGATTAAACCAATCTGGTCATCACACATCATTTTATTCAATTCAATAGCACGTATTTGGGCTGGAGAAGATTTTGCTTTGTTTTGAGTCCAAATTGTTTCTCCATCCATAACGTGGAATCCTTCCGTCTCCATACGTTTGAAGGAAAGCTTGAGCATATCGTGTAATTCGGCCTTCACCCCTGAAGAGGGTGCGGTTACACCAATTGTTGTTCCTTTTTTCAAAAACGGATATCGGATCATCTGAATCAGCCTTTCCTAATTTGAGCTATTATATTGTAAAAATTTGTGTGATGCAATATCTTTCTGCGTATCGTCAATTCAAATGCTTTTCACCTCAAAGGGTACATGAATGATACATGAAGGGTACATGGAGGGAGAATTTCGAAGGTTGTCGATAATTGGTACATGGAGGGGGAGATTACGAGACAGAAAGATTTTTCTGAAAATTAAAATAAATAATTGACCTGAATCGTTTGGACATGTTAAGATATTCCCCTACCTCTTGCGTGTATGGGAAGGGTCTTGAAGGTGAGCACGAAGCAAACAGGCGCTTTATGACTTGATAACAAGCGCAAGCGCTTATGACTTGACAACAATTGGATAAACTAGATCCAGAGATAAACTAGATCCAGAACCGCATTTAGCTCATATACTGATGGATATCGTTCATTGGCCTGAAGGACAAAGCTATACAATTCAATCTTAGGGAAGGGCGAGTGTACACGTACAGGTGATAACATGACAATTAATCCACGATTTCCCTCACGTGAGGAAATGAGGTTTCAGAATGTGTCGGAGAGCGGGTTTTCCTTGGAGCAGGTTTTCAGGCGTATTCTCCGCTTCATTTCCCAGCATCCTCAATATGCTTACCATTTTGTGATAGGTACCGATAGCCAGGTCCATAAGGGCTGCACGATGTTTGTCACGGGTATTGTAATCCACCGGCTTGGCAAAGGAGCATGGGCGTGTTACCGCGAGGTGGTCATTCCCCGGGAGCTGACATCGATTAAAGAGAAGCTGTCCATGGAGACGACGTTATCCCAAGAAGTAGCCAGTTATTTTACGGAAGAAGAGTTTTATAAAATGGAAGAGCCGCTGCTGCCGTATGTGTATAAAGGCGCGTCACTGGAAACCTTCATCGATATTGATGCAGGGACAATACCCGTCATTAACAAAACGGCGCAGTATGTACAAGAGATGGTTGAGCGGGTCAATGCGATGGGAACTTACGAAGCCAGAGTCAAGCCTGATGCTTATGCCGCCTCGTCTTATGCCAATCGGTACACCAAGAAGGGGATTCGAGAGGTGCATCCTTAATATCCAGTCAGATTGTGAAAGCTGCGTTTCCAAGCCTGTCCTTCGTGCAGACTCTGTACACTTGGAGGACAGGGCTTTTTTGTGTTTCCCAACCGGTCGTATTCGCTGAAAAACTATAAATTTTGACAAAAAATAAGGAAATTCAGCAACCAAATGAATATTTGTTTCGTTTTATACTAATAAAAGGAAGTAAGAGCTGGATTGCGTGTCAAGCTTGTCTAATAAGGAGAATTCAAAAGTGAAGCTGATTATAACAAACAAATCATTGTTAACGTTTCTGGCCGCTTTTGTTGTTCTGTTTGGGGCTACTTTGCCGGTTCACGCTGAAGTCCCGGAGATTAACACGGCGTTTGTCAAACAGGTGGAGCAGGTCTATGACCAGTTAGAGAAGCAGTATAAAAACTTGTACGAGAACGATCTTCGGCAAGCGGTCGATGATTTTGACCGATTTATGGCTATCTCGGCATCTGAGCGCTCATACTTCGAGAATGTGCTAAAAGAGGACAAACAATATTTGGTCAATCTGTTGCAGGAGGATTACCGTTCTCTGAATGATATCTGGAGCAGCCAGCCTCTGTACAAGCCCAGGCTGACGGAATATTCGAAGCATGTGATGACGAATTCAGCTAACGGGACGTTAAAAGCTTATTTGAATCAAATAGATAAAACCTACACGACCGGTTTGTATTGGAAATACCATAATGAAATCGATCCGGCCTATTCGACGAGTCTCATGTGGAAGTATAAAAATCAAGTCAACCCGAATTACGCTACAGGGGCGATGAACCGGTATGCCAGCATGCTGGACACCAAGGATCGTCAAAGCGTATTGGGTAAACTGCGTTACGAGATCGACATAGAAGCCGAGCAGAGCACGATGTGGAAATACAGCCAGGGACAGCTTAGCGTGATTGAGGCGAAATCCCGCATGGACAACTTGTTCGTTAATGGAACGAAGCAGCTGCAGACGACACGTGATATCGCCATATCCTTACTGAAGAATGTCCGCCAGGACACTGTCGAGGGAATTACGAAGCTGCGGGATGATACCGCCCGTGACCTGATCCGCTTGCGCCAGGACACATTGGAAAAAATATTGCGGGAGAGAGAAATACAATTTGGAAGCCGGATCGAGGCTGCGTCTCTCAGCATTTCTTTCGATCCGATTCATGTGCTTGTTAACAATAAGCTCCTTCAGCTTGAACCTTCACCGATGCTGGTGGAGGGGAATACTCTCGTTCCTTTGCGAGCAATTGCCGAGAGGCTTGGTGCCAAAGTAACCTGGAATCAGGAAGAGCAGTCCGTTACATTAAGCGGCAAAAACACGGACATTTACCTGCAGATTGGCAGCCGCCAAGCTTGGGTTAATGGTGCGGCGGTTGAACTGGAAGCTGCCCCGCAATTAATCGACTGGGTAACAATGGTTCCGGTACGTTTTGTCAGCGAGTCGTTTGATGCGGATGTTAAGTGGGACTCCCTGATGCGGACTGTAATCATAACCCGGTAAATAGCGGGCGCCCTACAGCTTTTGCGGCTGAAGGCGCCTTTTTTAACATAATAGGAATCTATAAGTTTTTCGAGGCCTCCCGCAAAGCACCTGATTAAGCTTCGAAGCCAAGGCCCACTTTGCGGGGTTATTTTGCCTAGCAGAGCCGACAAGCGGATAACTGCTCCGCTCTGGCGGCTCTCTTATCTGTCAACGGACTAATTCAGCAAAGTAATTGTTAATAAATTGAACAAGACGAGCGGAAGTACGGTTTGATTAAAGAACGGGTTATACGCCCCAGGGAAAAAAGCGCGGCTTTGCTCCTGGTCCAGACGTAAATAAACGTAATGGTCATCTACATGAACAATATGTCCTTCGTAGGTTTCGCCAAGCCGGGTTTCAACACGCACCTTCCGGTTCATGCAAGTTTTGCAAACCGCTTGCCAGTAGTTCGGGGTCATTCTTGGTTCCTCCTCATTAATCAGCCTAGAATAGCGTATGTGCGAATGCCCGTTATAGCCTGGGTGAATAACTAGTTGGAAGCGTGTGAGAGCGCCCAATTTTGTGCTACACTGTATAGTAGACAAGGGAGGACGGGAATTAAATGAAATCCGCGAGCCATCTGACTGAACGAAGAAAAGCTGAACATATTGATATTTGCCTCCATCGCGATGTAGCCTCCCAAGGAGTGACGACTGGGATGGAGAATTACCGCTTCAGGCACTCTGCATTGCCGGAGCTGGATTTTTCAGAGATCCGTCTGGATACGGAATTTTTAAGCAAGCCGCTGCGCGCCCCGCTGATGGTGAGCTCCATGACCGGAGGCACCCAGGGGGCCGCCAGCATTAACCGGACTATTGCGCAGGCCGCCGAACGGAGGGGATGGGCGATGGGTATTGGTTCGGTTCGTGCAGCTATAGAGGCAGAAGAACTGACGGGTACCTTTCGGGTACGGGATCTTGCCCCGACAATTCCCGTGATCTCGAATCTCGGGGCTGTGCAATTGAACTATGGCTATGGTGTTGATCACTGCCGCCGTGCGGTAGAGCTAGCGGAAGCGGACGGTCTTGTGCTTCATCTGAACAGCCTGCAGGAAGTATTTCAACCGGAGGGGAATACCAACTTCAAAGATCTGCTCAAACGAATTGAAGAGGTATGCCGCGCTCTAACCGTTCCTGTCGGAATTAAGGAAGTAGGCTGGGGCATTAGCGGTGAAGTCGCCGCACAATTGTTTGAAGCTGGGGCTGCCTTTGTAGACGTAGCCGGAGCAGGGGGCACCTCCTGGAGCCAGGTGGAGATGCACCGCGCCCGCGATCAAGTCAAAGCAGCAGCGGCCCATGCTTTCGCAGGCTGGGGGCTGCCTACGGCGGATTGTATTGTGGAAGTAAGAGCCCGGCACCCCAGGCAGACGATTATCGCCAGCGGGGGCCTGCATAATGGTGTGGATGCCGCTAAATCTCTTGCTCTCGGCGCCGATCTGGCAGCGTTCGGGCGCTCAGTGCTGGCTTCTGCTGTCGCAGCCGAGGAGAGCCTAAATCAGCTAATGGAGCAGTTAGAACTGGAGCTGCGTATTGCGATGTTTGGGGTTGGCGCCGCGAACCTGAAGCAATTGCAGAAGGGCGGCTATTTACAAAGAATCTGAGGGGGAAGGTCATGGAGTGGCTCGTCTTAGCTTATCTGGGAGTAATGAATTTGGCTGCGCTGTGGATGATGGGGGCAGATAAATCGAGAGCAAGACAGAAGCGGCGCAGAATTTCGGAGAAAAGGCTGCTGTGGACAGGGGCTCTTGGCGGTTCGCTAGGTCTTGGACTCGGCATGCGCATTTTCCATCATAAGACGAGACATGCCGCATTCCAATGGGGAGTCCCCTTCCTGATCGTCCTGCACTTTGTCCTGATCTATTATTTGTTTGTAGGCATCTGGGATTATGGCCGCTAGGTTGCGATTTCGGCAGATCTCGATTGATTGCTTATCCTCGAAGCACAGAAAGGATTAACCGTTTTGAATACAACGCATACCCCTACTGGACGTTCACTGCAGTTTCTCAAATGGTATCAATTCTTCCAGTTTGGCGCATTATCCATTGTATTTGTCTACTTTCCGCTTTACTTTTCCGAAATGGGGTTAAACAAGCTGGAGGTCGGAATGATTATGGCTGGCGGCCCTCTTGTTTCGATTATAGCCAACCCGGTCTGGGGATTCTTCAGCGATCGCAGTCAAAATATTAGGAGAACAATTGTGATTCTTCTGCTGGGCAATTTTATAATTGCCCAGCTTATCTTTAATCTGAATACGTTCACCTTGCTGTTTACGTGCATGCTTTTCTTCTTCTTTTTCTTTAGCCCGCTGACCGCACAGAGCAACAGTTTAATTCTCAATTCGATTGAGGGCACCCGACACAAATTCGGGGCATTCCGCTTGTGGGGGTCGTTGGGCTATGCGCTTATCGCTCTCACAGCCGGCGCATGGATTCATCTGACAGGGACAGGCCGGCTCTGGCTGATTTATTCCTTGCTGCTGCTATTCTCGCTGTTGTTTACAATCGGGATTCCCCGCGGCAGACTGACCAATTTAGCGACAGGATCACCGGCTGCTGGCGGTAAATATGGCAGCTTATATAAAGACAAAGTATTTATGCTTTTTATAGGCCTTGGCATCCTTATCTCTGTCCCTAATTCTATGAACAACACATTTGTGTCCATCTATATTCAGGAGCTGGGCGGAACGGGAATGTCCGTGGGCTTGTCTGCCTTTTTATCGTCATTTTTTGAAATTCCGGTATTTTTGCTGATGGATCGGATTATCCGCCCCAATACGCGGTTTATGCTGATCGGGCTTGCTTTTGTAAGCTTGCTGTTTTCCGTCAGGTGGCTGTTGATGGCAGGGGCAGCGGAGCCTGTTCATATCTTGCTCATTCAAATCATGCACTGTATTACCTTCGGTGCTTACTACTACTTGGGCACTACGCTGACAGCACGTATGGTAGACAGCCGCTATCGCGCGTCCGGACAGGCTTTGTTCGCCCTGACCTGGGCAGGAGTATCGGGAGTTGCGGCTGGCTTCGCCGGAGGATGGATTTATGAAACGCTAGGCGCTGCCACTATGTATATGATCAGCGCATCGGTGGCGCTGTGCGGAGCATTGGGCTTCGTTATCCTTGTAGGGATAAACAAAACGAGACAGGAGCAAAGGACAGAGGAAGCTTAAGCGGAATAATGAAAAGAGCTCATGCCGGACTTGATCCGGGCATGAGCAGAAAATTATAGTTTTGCTTGTTCCTCTACTAACGCAATAATATGATCCACGCTGCTGCGCACATTGCTCTTTTTCATCGCAGAGACATAGCGGTCTCTGTCGCGGTAAACCTCCAGAACGGTGCTGGTCAGCCGTTCCGGAGTCAGCTGCTCTTCCTCCAGTACACGACTGTATCCTTTGGCAGCAAACGACTCGGCATTCAGAATCTGGTCTCCCCGGCTGGCTTGCCGCGATAAGGGAATGAGCAGCATCGGTTTATGCAGAGCCAGCAATTCAAAGATCGAATTGGAGCCAGCCCGGCAAACGACCACATCAGCGAGGGCCAGAACATCACGCATTTCCTCTTGAATGTATTCAAACTGCCGATACCCCTGCCGCCCATCCCAAGCGGGGTCGAGATTGCCTTTGCCGCACAAATGGACAATTTGGAAATGGGGGAGCAGCTGCTCCAAAGCATCCCGTACGTTCTGGTTAATCTTGACCGAGCCGAGGCTGCCCCCCATCACAAGCATAACAGGCTTGCTCGATACAAAATCGCATAGCTGCAGAGCTTTTTTGGCATTGCCTTGAAACAGCTCTTCCCTAATTGGCGGGCCGGTATGAACTGCTTTGTCGCCGGATACATGCTGCAAGCTTTCTTCAAACGTTACACACACCTTAGTTGCAAAAGGGATGGACAGCTTGTTTGCGAGCCCGGGAGTCATATCGGATTCATGAATGATGACAGGAACCCGGTTCATCCAGCCGCCAAGCACAACCGGCACAGAGACGAAGCCGCCCTTGGAGAAAATAAGATTAGGCTTTTGCTTGCGGATTAAGGTATAAGCTTTGAGCACTCCGTGGACCACTTTGAAAGGATCCTTAAAATTTTTCAAGTCAAAATACCGTCTTAACTTCCCCGAAGGAATGGGATGATACGGTGTCGTCCCCAAGCCTTCTATAATTTGCTTCTCGATGCCTGTCTCGGAGCCGACATACTCAATGGCCCAGCCTTTGCTGCGCAATTTATCCATAAGGGCAAGATTCGGCGTCACATGACCTGCCGAGCCGCCGCCCGTAAACATGATTTTTTTCAGCTTGATCCCCTCCGCGTGTCTTTCTGCTTAGTTAAACCTTATTGGGATGGCCGCGGTTTCATGAGTCCATCTGTGAAATAGGTTTCGTTACTGGCGGGCCAATGCCTGCCGCGTTCCCAAGCGAGCACAAAGCCTTCTTTTTGCAGTGCAGGATGGGCGCTGTCTGGTGATTCGAGATCGCCAAACACCCTGCTGACCGACCCGATCTGGGTTTCATGAGCCTTGAGCGCCTCAGCTTTACGCTTCCAATCTTCGGCGCTAGGTTCGAATATAACGGAAGGCAGCCTGCCCTGCTTAAGCAGTTCTTCGCTTGCCGTATAATACAGCTTCTGCACGCTGGGGCAAAGTCCGGACAATACTGCCTCGGTGGCTGCACGGTAAATGGCAACATGATCGGGATGTCCGTAAATGCCATCCTCAGGGAAGGTGAGAACAACGGCTGCTTGATGATCATTGATGAACTGCGCCACTTCCCGGGTCAACTGCCCGAGCGGAACAGCGAAGAGCTTGCCGTCATTATAGTTAAGATGGCGAATGTCGCTGAAGCCCAATAGTCTCCCAGCCCGTTCGAGCTCCTGCTTTCTTCTTTGCCCAAGCTCCTCGGGAGTTAACGGCGCGTATGGCCCGGCTTTGCCGGCATCGCCCGGCGTTGCCGTCAGCAGCACAAACTTGTCGCCTCTTCTTCCCATCTCCAGAATGGCAAGGGAGGCGCCAAAGGTTTCGTCATCCGGGTGGGCGTAGATGCCTGCTATGGTCGTCACAATCGCTATAGCTCCTTTACATCAATCTCGTTCTATTATAACCTCATTTAAGAGCATAACAAAACGGCATTTCCGTTGGAATGGAATTGCCGCTTTAACTTGAAGTTATATAAATGTTCGAGCAGTGGAAGCTGTTAAACATAATAATAAATGGAGATAAAATGAGCTACACTGCCTGCAAGGACAAAGACATGCCATATGGCATGAGAATAGGGGAGCTTTTTGGCTACATAGAAAAGGGAACCGAGCGTGTACAAGAGTCCCCCGATAATCAGCCAAAGCAGTCCATTTAAAGCGAGGTTCTGCGATAGGGGGACAATAACGATAATGACAGCCCAGCCCATTAGCAAGTAGAATAGGGTAGACAGCCGGGCAAACCATTTCAGGCAGAAAATTTTCATCACAATTCCGAAGACAGCAAGCAGCCAGACAAAGCCTAGAACCGTCCAGCCCAGCCAGCCGTTAAGCGTAACGAGCATGTAAGGAGTATAGGTTCCGGCTATCAGCAAATAAATGGCCGAGTGATCAAGTGTACGCAATACCTTCTTCCAGTTAACCCGGGAAATGGCGTGCAGCAAGGTCGAAGCCAAATACAAGAGAACCAGTGTAACTCCGTAAATGGTAAAGCTGATCATTCTTGGCCATTCTCCGGAATGAGACGGATGAATAATGAGAAGCACTAGAGCCGCAATGCTGCACAGCACTCCGATACCATGGGTTATCGTATTCGCGGCCTCTTCCTTCCAGGTGTTCATCATAGAGAACAAGCCTCCCTTCTTACTATCTAATATACACCAGTGTATGGGCGAATGACACGGTTGGTCACTGCAGCAAGTCTGTCCGGCACGAGCGGACGAGTTTAATTTTTCCGGAGCCGGCAGCCTGTCCAAGCTTTCGCTTATTAAAGGAGAACTGAACGAATCATGAGTGTGCCAAAGAATATGCCCAAAACAAGATTACAGGAATTAGAGCTTGTCCGAGCGATTGCCATTCTCGGTGTTCTAATTATCCACATCACGGCCCAAGGCACGGTGGAAATTCCGCTTGGCAGCCGCTCTCAAATCATCTATCTGGTCATTAACAAGCTTAGCAATTTCGCCGTACCAGTTTTTGTGATGATTAGCGCGATGGTGCTGTTTTACCGTTATGCCGGTCAATGGAGCGGCAAAGCGGCAGCTGGTTTTTACGCCAAACGGATCAAATTTATTGTTATTCCCTATCTGCTATGGGCGTTCTTCTACTATATTTTTTACCAATGGCTGCCTGCCCAAACATGGTCTGGGGTGAATATCGACTGGCTCCGGTTTGGGGAAGCTTTGCGCTGGGGGCAAACGGCTTATCATCTTTACTTTATTATTTTAATTTTACAATTTTATTTGCTCTTCCCGCTATGGATGACTGCTGTGGAAAAATGGCCCTGGTTTCGCCGTCACTTTGTAAAGCTCGCCATCGGATTTCAAATAGCGTTCTATGTTTATCAATTATGGGCGGGACCATTCGAACGGCCTGCCACCTTATTTGGCACTTATACCGGCCTGTTTGCCATTGGTGCCGCCATCGGCTTAAATTATGAGTCGTTCCGGCGTTCCATTCATCATATTTGGTGGGTACTAGTGATTGCGGGTCTCAGCGGCTACTCTTATGCGCTCGTGTTCGTAGCCCGCCAGTTTTCCGTAGATTTTGGCCCGATTGCGTTGGAAGTGCTGCTCAATGTGTACTCCTGTACTATCTTTATGGCTTTGCTGTGGATCGCATATCGGCTATTGCAGGATGCTCCGCGGTTCTCTGTATGGTTATCCTCGCTTGGTACGGCAGCATTCGGAATCTATTTTATGCACCCGGCGGTTTTGTCCTTTAGCCGCACAATGTGGTCTTATCCCGGAGGCTCGGCGGCTTACCACGGGTTTACCTTGGCGAGCGGCGCTGCGGCTATTTTGATTCCTTGGCTGCTTACGGTTTTATTGAAAAAATGGCGGGGCTCCTGGCTGATCATAGGCAAATAATTTACCGTCTTTCATTTTATGATCAGCAGGGTAAAGATAAGGGGAAAAGGCTGCCCGAAGAAAACAGAAAGGCGGGGGAATATGGCAGGTTCATTTATACGTAAAACGATAGGCGGAGAAAAGCTGAACCGGTTTTTCGAAGACATTAAAGATTCGGGGAGAGATGTGCGGCAGATTCTGTTTCTCTGCATTGGCACAGACCGTTCGGCAGGGGACAGCTTTGGCCCGATTGTCGGTACCCTGCTGGAGCAGGAAGGCTATCCTTATGTGCAGGGGACATTGCAGAGGCCGTGTGATGCCAATACGCTGCTGCATCATCTGCGTCATGTCCCGGAAGGCAAGACCGTTATTGCGATAGATGCCTGTTTGGGCCGCGATGCAGCCTCCGTCGGCAAGTTTCAGGTAAGCCATGGTCCTATTGAACCGGGTCAATCGATGGGAAGCCGGCTGCCCGGGGTAGGTGATTTCAGCATTGGCGGAATTGTCAACATCTACGAAGGCCAGCCTTACCGCATTCTGCAATCCACATCATTGTACCGGGTTTTAACGATGGCTAATCAATTGGTGAAGGCGGTTAAGCAGGCTTTTCCTTTATGCCCGGGCGAAGCTGCGGACGAACTGGAACGATCGGCAGAGCAAACTCTCGCAAGATTAGCATCTGCTTCTCTGGCTGCCATTGGAAGAGAGCCGCTGCCAGAGGAAGCAGCCCGTCATGCGGAAAATTCGGAGCTCATTCCAAAACCGCCGATTTCTCCTGCAGACTCCCTGCCGGATGCTCTAAATCTTAAACCTGGTGGACTTTAGAAAGCAACTATCCGCTCCTGTACTGTGTCGAAATTTTTATTAGATACCATTTACAAATTTCGCGAACATTTTTAACCAAGGCCGATTAAACTTGAAGTATCGGGGTTAAGTTTACACTACAGCAAGAAAAGGAGTGGATAGAAGTATGCAAAAAATCAATCATATTAACTACAGCACCGATCAACAAGAGGTTTACTGCTGCTTGCGCAACCGCGTAGTGCAGCTTAATGATGAGCATAAGCAGAATTACTGCGGAGGCTGTAAAATGTTTAACGGCTTTGCCGGCGGAGAAGGTGTTGAATGCCTCTGGGAAGATATTCGCAATGTTTCCAATCCGCACATCGTTATCGATCCGTATAAAGAATGGGCAAGCAATCAAAGCCGCAAGGTGGGCACACCGCCATCGTGGAACCACGGCGTTTTTATGGAGGCGACGTTACCTTGATACTCAGGTATACGCAAAAAACGATAATACCCCGTGTAGGGTGAACGAAAAACTGATTCCAGCTAATGGTATCAGTTTTTTTCATGGCATGCGCGCTATGCATTATGTTGACAGTAAAATTGAGAGTGTGGTATATAAAAGAAAGAATTAGCACTCGAGTCATATGAGTGCTAAACTTATGTAGAGCAGAATCGGCAAGCCCCGATTCTTAAAGATCAGGGATGAGAAAGGAGAACGGTTATGGCCAAGAAGCAGTTTAAGGCAGAATCTAAGCGATTGCTCGAGATGATGATTAACTCTATTTATACGCAAAAAGAAATTTTTCTGAGAGAGTTGATTTCCAACGCAAGCGATGCAATCGACAAAATTTATTACAAGGCATTATCCGATGAGCAAATGGTGTTTAACAAAGAGGACTACTATATTCAAATTTCGGTGGATGAAGCAAGCCGCACGTTAACTATTAGCGACACCGGAATCGGGATGACCGACAAGGAGCTGGAAACCAACCTCGGGGTTATTGCCAAGAGCGGCTCCCTTGCCTTCAAACAGGAAAATGAAGCGCAGGAAGACCATCATATTATTGGTCAGTTCGGGGTAGGCTTTTACTCCGCTTTCATGGTGGCAGACGAGGTTACCGTTACGAGCAGAGCGCTTGGAAGCGAAGAGGCCTATCAATGGTTTTCCAAAGGGGCGGACGGCTACACGATCAAGCCCGCGGAAAAAGCCGAAGTTGGTACGGACATCGTGCTCAAAATTAAAGAAAATACAGAAGATGAACAGTACGATGAATTTTTGCAGGAATACCGCTTAAAAGCCATCATCAAAAAGTATTCCGACTTCATCCGCTATCCGATCAAAATGGAAGTCAGTGTGCAAAAACCGAAAGAAGGCAGTGAGAACGAATTTGAAACGGTTCGTGAAGAGCAGACCATTAACAGCATGGTGCCGATTTGGCGCAGAAACAAAAACGAGCTGACCAAGGAAGATTACACCAATTTTTATAATGAAAAGCGCTACGGCTTCGACCAGCCATTGAAATATACCCATGTCCGTGCCGAAGGGGCTGTCGTCTATAATGCGATATTGTTCATTCCGGAGAGCACGCCTTTCGATTATTATACGAAGGAATACGAGAAGGGCCTGGAGCTGTATTCGAACGGCGTACTGATCATGGAAAAATGCGCGGACCTGCTCCCCGATTACTTCAGCTTTGTCAAGGGGATGGTGGATTCCGAGGACCTGTCCCTGAACATCTCCAGAGAGATGCTTCAGCATGACCGCCAGTTGAAACTGATTGCCAAGAACATTAAAAGCAAAATTAAAAGCATGCTGCAGGGTATGCTGAACAACGAGCGCGAAGATTATGAGAAGTTCTACAAAGCGTTTGGCCGCCAGCTTAAATACGGCGTGTACAGCGAATACGGCATGCACAAGGATGACCTGCAGGATCTGCTGCTGTTCTACTCATCCAAGGAGAAGAAGCTGGTCAGCTTGAGCGAATATGTCTCCCGGATGCCGGAAGAGCAGAAGTATATTTACTATGCCGCCGGTGAATCTATCGAGCGTATCGACAAGCTTCCGCAAACGGAAAGAGTAGCGGACAAAGGCTTTGAAATTCTATATTTCACCGAAGATATCGATGAATTCGCGATCAAGATGCTTCAGCAATATAAAGAAAAAGAATTCCGCTCCGTTTCCAGCGGGGACCTGGGCATTGAAGATGAAGCCGAGAACAAGGCATCCGAGGCTGAGGGCGACAACAAAGAGCTGCTGGAAAAAATGCAGACTCTGCTTGAGGGCAAGGTAAAGAGCGTGAAAGTATCCAAGCGCTTGAAAAGCCATCCGGTCTGTCTGTCGGCAGAAGGCGAGCTGTCCATCGAAATGGAGAAGGTGTTAAAAGCGATGCCCGACGGCGGCAACGTTCAGGCGGACAAAGTGCTGGAGATCAACGTGGAGCATGAGGTATTCCAATCGTTAAAAGCGGCTTACGCTTCAGACGAAGAAAAGTTCAAGCTTTACACGCATCTGCTCTACAATCAGGCGCTCTTGATCGAAGGTCTGCCTATTCAAGATCCGGTAGAGTTTACGAACGATATTTGTAAAGTCATGGTATAGTACTGAGATAAGGTTAAAAAAGAAGGGGCTGTTCTATAAGCCCTCTCCTTACAAGTAAAGGTTCATCGTCAAGCCGACCGATGCCGGGCCAAAATGAAACACCCAAGAATGTGATTTTACAGCATTCTTGGGTGTTGACTTTTAATGGTGGTACACTGAAATAGGTGCTGCCTAAAAAGCTGCTTTTCGGACAGGCCATTCCTCTTTACAGGGCTATCAGGGACAAATCTGTTCATCAATCCTTGTGTAATATCCTGCTACTGTCCCGTATCCCGTAACTAACCATCCAGCTTTAACGTTCCTGCCTCAACAACTTTGTTCTCTCGCTTTGCCTCAACAACCATTCCGTCTCATCAGGTCTTCTCCGCTCTTACAGGTGCGCGATTAAGTCGCTCGGCAGCACCGATGCCGCCGTCGCCCTCGCCGCCACTGCGCGGTCGCCTGCCGCTCCGTGCAGCCAGACGCCGAGCGCTGCGGCCTTGCCCGCGGGCAGCCCCTGCGCGAGCAGGCTGGCGATGACGCCTGCGAGCACATCGCCGGAGCCGCCTTTGGCCATCCCCGCATTGCCTGTCGTGTTAATATACACGACCCCGTCGGGATCGGCCACAACGGTGGCGGCGCCCTTGAGCACGAGCGTCACGCCGTGCTCCTGCGCGTAGCTGCGCGCCAGGCCGATGCGATCGCGCTGCACCTCGGCGATGCTGAGGCCGGCCAGCCGCGCCATCTCGCCGGGATGCGGCGTCAGCACCGCAGCGGCTTCGCGGCGCGGCCATTCGGCGAAGTCGCCGGCATCGGCCAGCATGTTGAGCGCATCGGCATCGAGCAGCAGCGGGCAGGGCGTGCCTTCCCAAATGGCACGCAGCCACTGCACGTCATCGCCGTAGCGGCCCATGCCGGGGCCTATTACCAGCGCATCGCGGCTTTGCGCCAGCGCGAGCACCTGCTCCGCAGACACCTCGGCCCAGTCGCCGTGGCCGGCATCCGGCAGGCCGGCGAGCATCGCTTCCGGCAGACGGCCGAGCAGGTGGCGTGCGAGGCTTGCCGGCACGGCCCACGTGACCAGCCCGCAGCCGGCGCGGAGAGCGGCGCTGGTGCACAGCAGGCCGGCGCCGCTCATCCGCTGGTTGCCAGCGGCGACCAATACGTGGCCGTAAGTGCCCTTGTGCGAGTCGCTGGGCCTCGCGCGCTGCGAATCGACGCCGAGCGCATCGGCGATCGAACGCTCCGTGAGCAGGAGAGTATTCACCTCCTGATCAGCGGCGAGCCGCTCG
>NZ_HE610962.1:13589-37584 GCF_000285515.1 Paenibacillus senegalensis JC66 | reverse complement strand
GAGCAGGAGAGTATTCACCTCCTGATCAGCGGCGAGCCGCTCGGGGATGCCGATCGGCCGGACCACGACACGCCCCGCGGCATCGACGCCAGGATGCTGGACGAGCCCGCGCTTGGTGAAAGCGAGGGCAACCGTCAGCTTGGCGCGGATGCAGGGGTCGTGTAGCTGGCCGGTATCGGCGTCAAGGCCGCTCGGGATATCTACCGCGACAATCGGCAGTCCGCTTTCGTTCGCTTCGCGAATGAAAGCGGCGTACGTGTCGCGCGGCTGCCCCCGAGTGCCGGTGCCGAGCAGCGCGTCGATCGCGCCATCGTAGCGGCCCCACATGATTTGGCCGGGCTGGAAGCTCCTTAAGGCGAGACCTAGCTGTTTGATTATCGCTTGCTGGATGGACATGGCTTCGCTGCCCTTGTCCTCTTCTTCCGCAAGCCAAATATCAACAGTGCAGCCCGCCTCCAGCAAATGCCGCGCGGCAACAAGCCCATCGCCGCCGTTATTGCCCTTGCCGGCCATTATCAGCCAGCGCCCGGTACGGGAAGGCAGCTCCCGGCTTAAGGCTAGAACCTCCTCGGCGACTGCACGGCCTGCATTTTCCATCAGGACGAGTGCTGGAATGCCGATTTGTTCGATCGTATATTGGTCCACACGTCTCATTTCTTCAGAATTCAGTACATACATGCTAATGATTCACCTTTTTCAAAATTAAGTAGAGGGGCCGGGCTGAAGTCTGGCTCTCTGAAAACAAGTGCTCTGTATCCCTTGTCCTTTATAAAGATTGTGAAACCACTAGGGGCGTTAAGGTTAACCTGCAGCCGGTAAGGGCGGAGGTAGGTGAGAGCCTTCATTTATGCTGTACCCAAGTATACCGGAAAAAGCGCATTCCCACTAGCGGAAAGAAGCATAACTTTAAGAGCCTTTACATAACCCGCTTATGCCCTGGCAGCGACAGAAAATTCTGGTACCTCTCTCAGCATCTCGTCCTGCCCTCCGCATCGCCCTCCGCTCTGTCTCTAACTCAGCCCCTCCTATGCTCATCGCATCATCCACTGCACAGCCCTCTGCCTTGCCCTCCGGACTGCTACCTCGCACTGCCCCTAGCTCAGCCCCTCCTATGCTCATCGCATCATCCACTGCATAGCCCTCTGCACTGCAACCCGCATTGTCCTCGCTGTGCCCGCCGCATCATCCGCCGCCCTGCAAATGGCTCTGCACACCGCCTCTTAACCGAGTCGATTGCTATCATATGGCTTCATATGGCTTCTAGCATTGCGGAGATTTCTATGAAATGCTGTTTTTAGCGGTTGAGCGGGGACAGCTTGTCAGGTTATGATAGACTATAGCAAGTAAGCTAACAATCCCGCATAGAATCTAGGGAAGCAGATACATATGAGAGAAGGAGAGTCGTCCCACATGATCATTAAACCCAAATTCAGAGGATTTATTTGTACAACCGCTCATCCTGAAGGCTGCGCGTATAATGTAAAGGAACAGATTGCCTATGTCAAAAGCCAGGGGAAAGTGAAGGGCCCCCGCAATGTTCTGGTAATAGGAGCTTCTACAGGCTATGGTCTGGCTTCCCGGATAGTTGCAACATTCGGCGCCGGAGCGAAAACGATCGGGGTGTTTTTTGAGAAAGAAGCATCAGGCTCTAGAACGGCTACTGCAGGCTGGTACAATACGGCCGCATTTGAACAAGCGGCTCGCGAGGAAGGGCATTATGCCGTTAGTATTAATGGCGATGCGTTTTCCGATGAAATCAAGCAGCAGACGATTGAGAGAATCCGTCAAGATTTGGGCGAAATCGATCTGGTCGTCTACAGCCTGGCCTCTCCCAAACGGGTGCATCCTGAGACGGGAGAGTTGTTTTCCTCAGTTATTAAACCAATAGGCCAAGCCTATACGAACAAAACGGTTGATTTTCATAGCGCGGAAGTGACCGAGGTTACGATCGAACCGGCGACCGAACAGGAAATTGAGCATACGATCGCGGTAATGGGCGGAGACGATTGGGAGCGGTGGATGAAAGCACTGCAGGATGCCGGCGTACTGGCTGAGGGAGTTGTCACCGTTGCTTATTCCTATATTGGCCCGCAAATCACCCATTCCATTTACCGTGAGGGTACAATTGGACGAGCCAAAGACGATTTGGAAGCGACGGCCGAGAAATTGACTCATTTGCTCGAAGGAGTGGCGGGACAAGCCTATGTTTCGGTAAACAAGGCGTTAGTGACCCAATCCAGCTCAGCGATCCCGGTAGTGCCTTTGTACATCTCACTGCTGTTTAAAGTGATGAAGGAAAAAGGGCTGCACGAGGGCACGATAGAGCAAATGTACCGCTTATTTGCTCAAAGGCTTTATACGGGTTCAGCTTCCGACCTTTCCCTGGATGACCGTAATCGCATCCGTATTGACGATTGGGAAATGAAGGAAGAGGTACAGGAAGAGGTCGCCAAATTGTGGAATCAAGTCGAGACAGATAACATCCGTGACATTTCCGACATCGATGCCTTTCGCCAGGATTTTTTCCGTTTGTTCGGGTTTGAATTCCCACAGATCAACTACGATGAGGAAGTCGATGTGCAGCGCAGTATTCCAAGCCTGGCCGAGTAAAGTTTTTCTTTCGGGTGTTCATTCGCTTAACTGTTAATGCATATAAGAAGGCAGGTTCTACTACTCAGGAGCATGCGCATTTCAGTACGACGCACTAGCATGAAGCCAATAGCATGACTAATTTCAGCATGACGCATCGGTCGTCCGCCTTGCGAGTCCGGTTCCGTTAGGGAGTCCGGACTCGTTGTAGTTCAGCGGCTTTTCGCATAACGATGTATCATTTTCCTGCAAAATTTATACAATACAGTAAATGAATCAATTTCATCATACTTGTTGGAGCGGCAGTTTGCCTTGATATGGAGGACAACTTTTTAAAATGGGGAAGGGAGCTTGTGAATGATTGCGATCAAAACCCCGGAGCAAATCGCCAAAATGAAACAGGCCGGCGAGCTTATTGCCGCCTGCCACCGGGAAATAGCTAAAAAAATCAAACCGGGAACAACCACCTGGGAGATAGAGGAATTTGTAGAGGCGTTCACAAAACAGCATGGGGCGATCCCGGAGCAGAAAGGATATTATGGCTATCCCTATGCGACCTGCGCATCGGTGAACGATGTGATCTGCCATGGCTTTCCGCGCAAAGAGCCGCTGAAAGAAGGCGATCTGGTTAAGATTGATATGGTTTTTAGCGTGGACGGCTGGATGGCTGATTCCGCCTGGTCCTATGCCGTAGGCAAAGTAAGCGGCGAAGTCAAAAGACTGATGGAGACAACCGAGCAGGCGCTGATGATCGGGATACAAAAAGCAGTGGCCGGCAACCGGCTTGGCGATGTGTCTAATGCCATTCAGAAGTTTGCAGAAGGCAAAGGGTATTCGGTCGTGCGTCAGTTCATTGGTCATGGAATTGGGCAGAAAATGCATGAAGAGCCGCAGGTCCCCCACTACGGGCCAGCCGGACGGGGGCCGCTATTGAAAGAGGGCATGGTGTTCACGATCGAGCCCATGCTGAACACAGGCAGCCACGAAGCCTTTATCGAAGACGACGGCTGGACAGCAAGGACAATTGATGGAGGCCTGTCTGCACAGTACGAGCATACGATTGCGATAACAGCGAACGGTCCGCTCATTCTGACTCAACAATAACGGTAGCAGCGGCTAAACCCGAAAGGCTAAACCAAAAGGAGGCTGAACCCCATAAGAGTTCAGCCTCCAAAAGCACTGCGAAACGCTTTAGCTAAAGCAGCGGCGTCAACTTCCCACAGCCCGGCGATTTCTGGACAAACGTTTTCTTCCCACCAATCCGCGAGTACTTTGCGTTTTCCCGCATTTTCATGAATCCATAAGAAATTTTCCGCTACTTTTTTAAAATACAGCTTTTCAGCCTGCTCGACTTTGTCCGGGGGGATCCATTTTTTTAGCTTTTTAATCGTACGGTACAGCTCTTTCTCACATGTTCTGCGAATGGTCCGCACACTGGGCGTTTCCCGTTGATGCGGCTCTTTGGGCGGTCTCATGCCAACGCTCCACCTGCCTCCTTAAGCTATATGTATACATATGCAGGCGGGGGAAGGGAGGCTACTGCAAAAGCGCCCAGCGAATCATTAATCGACTACGATATAAGCAATCATCGGGCCGTCGTGGTCCTTGTCGGGATGAGTTAGACAGATTAGGCGGTAGGTGCCTTCTTTTTCTGCTTTAAAAGTGACCCGGGTTTCCCGGTCCTTCAGCACTTCCCCCTTAATGTCCGTGCCTTCGATAAAGAAGGGGTGGCTTTCCCCGTTAACGCCGCGAATGACCAAATGGACGGTCTCCCCTTTTTCTACAAAGACCGTACCCGGATGCCAGATGTAAGCTTCAATTTCTTTGCCATCGCCCGTTGTGGCCTTGAATTCTCCTGTAACCATATGAATGGTGCGGATTTGACTCGTTGCTGCGCCCGTAGAGAGGACGCTGGGGCGGTACAGGAGAAATAGAGAGCCAGCAATCATGGCAGCCAATAGGGTGGTTAGCAGGATTCGTTTCTTTTTATTCAGGACAATAGAGCGGAACATGAGTTAAGTTCACTTCCTTTAGTAAGCTTTTTTCTATACGTATGCAAAAGCTTGTCCCCGCATGCTATTCGGCAAAAAAATGTTTGGCCTATTATGTTGACAAACGTAATCAACGCATGATATATATAGTTAATACATCTTCATTCTTTATTGCTTGAAAGCTTAAAAGCCCAAAAGTTATTAGCTTTTAAAGACAAACAGATTACGATTGTGGGGGACAGTACGATGAGTAACCAGTGTAAAATTTTGGATTGCACCATTCGCGATGGCGGACTTGTTAACAATTGGGATTTCAGTGTAGAGTTTGTGCGCGATTTATATAAGGGCTTGAATGAAGCTGGTGTTGATTATATGGAGATTGGCTATAAAAATTCTCCAAAGCTGCTCAAAGGTGCTGATTCCGGTCCTTGGCGCTTTTTGGATGAGACATTTTTGAAAGAGGTTATTCCCGAGAAAGGCTTCACTAAGCTTTCTGCTCTTGTGGACATTGGGCGCGTTGACGAGAATGATATTTTGCCGAGAAACGAGAGCATTCTCGACCTGATCCGGGTAGCCTGCTACATCAAAGATGTGGACAAAGGCCTGGAGCTGGTTCAAAAATTCCATGACAAGGGGTACGAAACGACTCTTAATATTATGGCATTGTCCAATGTTCTGGAGAACGAGCTGGAGGATGCTTTCAAGCTAGTCGCGGCAAGTCCGGTTGATGTCGTTTATGTGGTGGATTCTTACGGCAGCATGGATGCGCACGCCATTAGCCATCTGGTCGATAAATTCAAGCAGCTGCTTCCGGGTAAAACCTTGGGGGTACATACTCACAACAATATGCAGCTAGCTTTTTCCAATACATTAACAGCTGTAGACAAGGGCGTTACTTTCCTTGATTCCTCCGTATACGGCATGGGCAGGGCTGCGGGCAACTGTCCTACAGAGCTTCTGGTCAGCCACCTGAAAAATCCGAGATACGAGCTTCGTCCCGTTCTGGAAGTGATTGAGAAGCACATGATCCCGATGCGTGAAGTATGGGAGTGGGGCTACATCATCCCTTACATGATCTCCGGCACGTTGAACGAGCATCCTCGAGTGGCGATGGCGCTTCGCAGCAGTGAGAAGAAGGATCAGTTCGTCGAGTTCTACGATACGCTAACTTCACCGGAAACATCCGGTGCAGCCAAATAACTGTTCAGCCGCTTTCGGAATCGTCCGGAAGCGGCTTTTTGCGCGGTAAAGGGTTGGTTCATGCTTTTTCTGGATCATGGCGGGCCCTGGCTGTCAGGATGCCGGATTAGCAAAGACAGATTTCAGCCAGTATCTATAACAGACATTACAGACAGATTGATGCACGGGGCATTTCCGGTTTGGCCTAAGTAGCCATATCTGATAAAATAAGGACGACAATACCGAATGGGAGGCTTATTTATGGCAAAGTCAGTAGCCCAAAAATTGGGCAAAGGCATTACACCACAGCAATTTATTGATGGAATGCAAAAAAATCAAGACAAGTTTCTCGACTGGTATAATCAATTTTCCTGGAAAAGCGAAGAAGACCAGCAGTTTTTTGAGTCATTCCGCAACCGTGACGATTTGCGTTGTCTGATCATTGCAGCGGAATGGTGCGGAGATGTTGTGCGCAATGTTCCGGTTGTTCTGCGTGCTTTGGAGAACAGCGGCATAACTGTTGAAATGTTTATTATGGAAGAGCATTTGGATTTTATAGACGAGCATTTGACTATGGGCGGCCGTGCTATTCCGGTTGTCGTGTTTGCCGACAGCAGCGGCTATATTCTTGGCAAGTGGGGACCGCGTCCGGCTGAGGTGCAGGCAGTTATGAACGAGTTCAAGCGGCAAAATCCGGACCGTGAAGCTCCAGATTATCAGGAAAAGATTCAAGTGGCGCGTCAGGAAATGATGCGATTGTACGGTGAAGGCACCGGTTACCACGATGTCATCATTAGCGAGCTAAAGGAGATTTTGACCACGTTTTAATGAATTCGCGGCAGATCGTGGCAGACCTCGCATGACTACTTTTTCACCACATTTCTCAATAAGCTAAGTGAAAGCAGACAGACATTTGCTAACGAATAGGAACAGGGGCGATAAAGTGAATATCGAGATTTTTACTCTGGGACCCTTGCAGACGAATGCATATCTGTTGACGGATGAAGAAAACGCTAAAGCAGTTGTCATTGATCCGGGTATGCAGCCAGAGAAGCTAGTAAAGCGCCTTGAGGGCTTGGAGGTAGAAGCGATTCTGCTAACGCATGCCCATTTCGATCATATTGGCGGAGTGGACCAGATCCGCAAGCTCAAGCAATGCCCGGTTTACCTGCATGATGAGGAGGCTGACTGGCTGACCGATCCGAAAAAGAACGGTTCGGCGCGCTGGTCCGATTTGGGGCCTCCTATTGTGACGGATCCTGCTGAGTATGCATTGGATGACCGGCAGGAGCTGGTTTTATTGGGACAAACCTTTAAGGTGCTTCATCTGCCGGGTCATTCCCCTGGAAGTGTAGGATTTCTTCATGGCAACGTGTTGTTTGGCGGGGATGTGCTGTTTCGCCAATCCGTCGGGCGCACAGATTTGCCGCAAGGAAGCTGGAATGACTTGATGGACAGCATCCATGGCAAGCTGTTCCAGCTTGCTGAGGAGACAGTTGTTTATCCGGGGCATGGTCCGAAGACCACTATTGGTTACGAGAAACAGAACAATCCGTATGTTTAAGCTAAGTATTAGAACGGCAGCATGAGGACAGCAGTATAGGACGACAGCATGAGGTCAGCAGAGCATTATGTGAAATAAGCTGGCTGCCCTTAGGCTCAGGGTGTCCAAGCAGAAAGATGTCGACAGGGTTGAGCGAAAACAAGAAAATTTCGGAAAATAATGTTGAATTGTGGAAACAGACATGCTATATTAAACCGTATAAGCACGAAATTACACATACCTGATCGATTTTGCGAAGAACGCAAATTTCCGGGCATTACCGGGAGTTTGCGTTTTTTTTATTTTTCGATAAGGATAATGCTGCCTATTTTCTTAGCTTGGTTATCGAACAAACGGCGCAGCAAAGACATTAAGAAGGAGGGAAAGCAATGAATAATTATCGCGATTCATGCTTGGTGGAGCAGAGGCATTTTAAAGTCAGTAAGCCGACAAAATTTAAGGATGCTGTTACTTGGGAGAACCAGGTTATGGCTTTTCAAGGCACGGATGCCGGCATCGGAACGACATTTCTTTCCTTTGCTACTGCTTGGTCTGCCGCCAGAATCGGAAAACAGCGGGTTGCCTATTTGTCAGTCGGACGCGATCCCAGGAAGCTGTGGCGTTACTTAGGCATGAGGAGAGCCAGGGTACGTATGAAGCGCAAGCAAGGTTGGACTTATGCGCAATACGATCCGATCACGGCGTCTGGAGTTTTACAGAGCTCTAGCACAACGCTGTTGCCTGGATTGACGATCATGAGCGGGGGATTCTCCGGAGCCAAGTGGGATTCTTCGTCGGCTAAGGCTTTGCTGGCCTTCCTCAAGGCCAATTTTCACTGCTGCATCATCGACTTGCATGGAGATTTGACGCTCTCTATCGCCCAGGACATTGGAGTTGGAGCCGATGCGTGTGTAAATGTGGTTACCCCGCTTTCTTTTAAACAGGCCAATCCCTGTATCACTGAACGGTTAATCCGCGCCTCCGGCCGTACCGATAACGGTTTGGATGTTCTGGTCAATCAAGCAGACAGCGGCCAGATGACGGCAGCAGCGGCAGGAGAAATGCCAGCCGTAGCGAGTAAGAAGCTGAACGTGCTGGGCAGTGTTTGTTGGAGCCGTCAGGTTGCAGAATTTCTTGGCCAGGGGAAGCTTCAACAGCTGCTGCAAACCAATACGTCAATAGGCAAGACGGCCAGAACATTGCTGTCTGCTTGCTTGAACCGTTCTTAAAGGCAGGCAATTAAAGAAATGAAGTGAGGGATGGAATTTACGTGATGCTGCTCAACCGCTTATCTAGAAAGGCAAAGATGATTTTTAAATGGCTGCTGCCCGTAATTGGAATCCTGCTGCTTACTGCCTTAGGTGCCATGATTGTTTGGTGGGAGACAGACGGAAGAAACCGCTATATGTACGAATCGGTCCTTGTCTTAAGAGAAGACATCCGCAGAGGCGAAGTTGTCCATGAGGAGATGCTGCTAAGCTTGCGGATGGACAAGCACCTGATTCTTTCGGATGCCATAACGGAGCCAGGCACAGTTATAGGCAAGGAAGCAAAGCATTATGTACCCGCAGGCACCCAGCTGCATCCGCGATATTTTGAACACCCGGGTCTTGTCACCGGGGAGGATATGTTTATTGTCAAGGTCCCGCAGGAGTGGCTTTACTCCGTTCCGGATACTTTGCGCCGCAAGGATCAGGTAGTCTTTTTCGAAGTGACAAAGGATGTGCTGGACCGGACTTATGCCAATCGCCAGGACTATCCGGCGGCAGGACTTGACGGTAAACCTATCCAAGCGGACACCCCGCCGGAAGGGGATGAGAACGGCAGGTCACAGGGAGCTGCGTCATCTGACTCACAGGGGCGAAATTCGTCTGCACATCCGGGATTGCCCACGCATAGCTACCCTGATGCTTATGCCCATCTTGTGTTATCATCCGAGCCTTTGTACAGAACGACCGTTGCCTATGTTAAGGATAGTGCCAATCGCGAAGTAGTCACTGTTGGAACGGAAGAAAGATTGGACGGAAGCTCTCTCATCAGCAGCATCGAAATTCCTCTAACTGCCGAGGACAAATCCAGGCTGGAGGAGGCTGTTGCAAGAGGCAGTAAATTTATTGTGGCTTATACGGAGGGAGGGGGATAGGAGCATGAAAGCTGTTGTTGTAAGTGAGCATACGGGGCTGGTTGAGAAGCTCAATGAGCATCCTCTTTTTCAAACCGTGCAGCAGGCCGAGCTTCCCCTCCCCGATAGTGAAGGCGATGTGATCATTATAGATGAGTCGAAGACGGACATTAACGAATTGTTAACTTATTATAAGGATCGTCGCCCCGGGCAGACGGCAGAACAGACCATATTTTATTTATTAACCAGAGAAATTGATAGCCGCATCCATGCTTTGTTCGCATCCAAAGAAATTGCAGTCATTGATGCCTTGCCGGTTGCGGATACTGCAAAGATCGTACAAGAGATCGTCCGGCGTCTGCAGCCGGAAGCCGTGAAGCGAAACAAGAATGTCATCACATTTTTTGGTGCGGACCACTCGGTAGGAACGACTATGCTGGCTACAGCCTGTGCCGAGCTGCTATCCAGATGGATCCAGGGACGAATTGGCCTATTCATACTTAATGAGCAGCCGGGCACCCAGTTTTTGAAGACTAAGCCGGGAGCACATGTAGGTCTGGATGAAATCCGGATGAAGCTGTTTAATCACATTCTGACTAAGAAAGAGCTGAATGAGACGTATTTAACATACAAGAATTTATCTGTGCTTCAAGGCCCTCGCAATTTGCTTGCCAATCGTCATTACCATCCGGAGCATGCGGAGCGTTTGCTAAATTTGGCTTCCACCGATTTCGATGTGCTGTTAGTAGACGCCGGGGCCAATATTGAATACGGGCTGGCGGTAGGAGCCTTAACCTCGAGCCAGCAAAATTTTTTGATCACTACGCAGCAGGAGGCGGTAAAAGCGCGCTATGAGAGAATGGAGCAGCAAGTTTTTAAGCCATTAAAGCTGAACAGCCAACATTTTTTTATGATTGTCAGCAAATATGTAAGGGAGTCTAATTTACCCAGTGCAAAAGATCTTGCCAATTACCACAAGATGGTGCTGGCGGGTACAGTGCCTTATTTGGATCTTCAGGGGTGGCAGGCGGAATTCGAGCAAAAAACGTTGCTCCACTATGAACAGCTGGAGTATACAGATAGCATCGAACGATTATGTATGTTAATTGCCCGCCAGGTAAATTTGGAGATCCACAGACCGCAGCGTAAACAAACATTATTAACAAGATGGTTTGGAGGAGCAAAGGGTGGCCATTAATCAACCGTTTTATTTGGATGAGCATATTGATGTAGCAGAAGGCCCGGTCAGTTTGCGTAGATTGTACATGCGAAAAGCCGAGGATTTCAACGGTTTTCATAACATGTGCCGATTGGTTAAGCAGGCCTTCAAAGAAGACCTTGAAGAGGATATGAGCACAGAGGATGTATTGACTCAGCGGAATGCTATCGTAGGACATATCAAGGAAGTCAGTTTTTATAAAGCTAAAATCACGGAATTTTTGAAGAAGAACAAGTGGATGAATGCCTGGTTTCCAGCCTGGTATAGCGATCTGGTGTCCGCGATTTTTCATGAAAATTGGGGCTGGGCGGGCATTGCCGCATGGAAAGAAATGACGAACAGCTCTTCCTGCAAAATCATTGGTGACCGCATTTATTTCTTAGTCGATGGGAAACAAGTGCTTCAGGAGCAAACCATCACTTACCCGCGTCTAAGACAGCTTATTACTGCTTTAATGCTGCCCACTCCCGAGCAGAGGCTGGATGAGAATAAAGCGGAGACGTATATGCTGGACGGAACCCGAGTTAAAATTTTTGATGATGGACTTGCCAAAGAGCCTACTATTATCTTCAGGAAATACATAGTTGATCATTTCAGCTTTGAGGAGCAGGCGGCGCGCGGGACGATTCCGAGGCAAATGATTCCGATGCTTAAAGAGATGACGGCCATTGGGTTTAATGTGGGATTTGTAGGTGCTGTGCGTACAGGGAAGACGACTTTCTTGCAAACCTGGCAGTCCTATGAGGATGATTCTCTGGAAGGAATTCAGGTCGAGACTGACCCGGAAATTCCGCTGCATCGAATGATGCCCAAGGCTCCCATTGTACAGATAGTCGCAGATGGAGAGCGGCTCTTAGGCATCACGAAAGATTTGCTTCGCGGCGATGGAGACTATCTGATCATGGCTGAGGCGAGAGACGCGGTCGCCTTAAAGACGGCTCTGCAGTCTACCGCCAAAGGAACACGCCGGGTGAAGATGACGTACCACACCTCGGATCCAACCGATTTCTGTTATGATGTCGCTTCAGAGATCGTCCAGGAATTCGGGGGAAATGTAGCCGCATATGCGATTAAGGTTGCCAAAGGCTTCCACTATTTGTTTGAGTTTGTCCAGCTGAAGGACAAATCGCAGAAACGATTGAAAGGAATCTATGAGCTTCGCTATCACCCATCCACGCATGATATCACCATCCATCAGATATGCCGATATGACTTTAGCAGCAGGACTTGGGCATATAAGTACGACGTTGGCGAAGATAAAAGGAGGATAGCGGAACAGGAGGACCAGGAGGCTTTTGAGCGGTTTTGCCGCCGGCTTCAACAGCTGGAAAACAGCAGTCCCATAGAGGGCGAGCATGTTATCACTCTTCCCTATATGGAGTTTCTGAGGGGCTGAGATTGGGGTGGAGAACATGTGGCTCACATTAGAGATGGCTGTCCGTTATCTGCTGTACGTCATTGTATTCGTCATCTTTTGGCTGCTGCTGGTTCCCGTTTTTTTTCAAAATCGATTTAGAAGAGGGATTCGCCGGATTCCGCGTTGGAAACCGGAGCTTTCCCAGGAACCAGTATGGGCCAGGCATATCCGCAAAATGTTAACGGTAACTTTGCAGCTGCGTTCCTTGCGGGCAGTGCTTACCTTTTACTTGATTTCCGTTCTGCTGATGGTCATGACGTTTCTGTTTTGCTGGGAATTAGGGCTGCGTCCATCATTTGTGACGGGTGCCGCCATATTCTTCGGGACGCTTCCTTACCTGCTGCTGAGAATACGATTGTATGCTATCCGCATAGGCAGCAGCTATGAAGGAGATGTGCTGGTTACCGAATTGATTAGCCAGTACAAAATTAACTATCTCAATATGGTGGAAGCGATCGATGCGACCATTCCAAGACTGCCGCCTGACTTGCTGACGAGGAAAGCTCTGATGCGATTAAGCATGCAGCTGAAGGAAAACGGAGGTCAGGAGGATGTCAATGAAGCGATTATGGAATTTACCTATGCCATCAATACGAACTGGGCTAATCTGCTAGGCACCAATCTCTACCTGGCCATTGTTGATCAGGATCAGGTCATTGAGTCCTTGGAAGATATATTGGATGAGCTGGTCAATTTGCGCAAGCTGAATGAAGCGGGGAAGCAAGAGAATGCAGAGGCGTATTTTATGATTGTCTATTTTGTTCCGCTGCTATTTGTGGCTTCTATCGTATCCATGTTTGTATTTATGAATATGCCTCTTGCCCAATGGATCGATTACCAATTTAAGCATCCGTTAGGTCTGCAGAGCTTTATACTATGTATCATTTTGCTTTTCGCCAACGGAGCATTGTATTTATATACGAAAAACCGAAAAACGACTTTTAAAATTGACATAGCGGAGGAAGGAGGTGTGTTGAAAATTGGCTGTGCAGACCGTTTATTATTGTTCTGCAGCCCTTCTGCTGCTATTTGGATACTGGCTCTGCCTGTATCTACCCGAGCTATACACGGACAGGCGTATTGCATTGCCGGGCCAGCGGTTCAAGCGGATAAAATCAGAGCTCTATTCCCGAATGAACGATCCGATGCTGAACGAAAGTTTTGCCAGATCAGGCCTTAAGCTGCCCGCTGTACTCTATCAAGCAGTCAGGATGGCAATTGCCTGCATGGCCACAGCTGTTATGCTATTCAAGGTTGGTCCAGGCAGAATTCCATGGCTAAGCTTCTTATACTTATTGATATTTGTATTGCTGACCGAGCCTAGGGCCGATTGGTTCGGAATTAAAACTCCGTTTGCCAAAATGATGGAAGTGCTTGCGGAACACCACCGAGCGAGAAAAAATCATGAAATCTATCAGGCAATCTCCCAGCTAAAAAATTTAGCCGCGGTTACTCCTAAGCAGGCTCCCGGGTCCCTGTTCATTTTGGAACAATTAGGGAAATTCGCCCGTCTAACCAAACCTGTGTTTAATCAGACGCTGCTGCTTTGGCAGTCTAACGACAAGGAAGAGGCCTGCCAATATTTTAAGCAGGAGATCGGAACGAAAGAAGGAGAGCATTTGGCTAATCTGCTGCTCAAGCTTGACGAGCTAAAGCCGGTGGAACTAAGAAGTCAGCTTGTCCTGTTTCAGGAGGAGCTGAAGCGGCGCAGGGAGACTGAGAAGCTGAAATCGAACCAGCGCAAAGCTTATATGATCTATGGCTTTGTCGTCACTTCTGCTTTCCTGATCATCGTAAACTTTATAACGGTCAGTTTCTTTATTGAATTTATATATCAATCAACGTTTATTTCCTAATTATTGATTAAGAGGAGTGGATGAAATGAAAGGATTAGTATTTTTATTGATAGGCTTGGTAGTGACGGTAGTATTGGTAACAGCTTTTGTTGCGGGTGATTCCGATACGATCAAGACAGAAACCCAGCGAATTGGACAGAAGACCATTACTAATCTGAAGATGGTAGAAAGCGGGCAGCCTTAAGCTGTTAAGCTGCATTAATTTGTTGTACGCTCTGGCTCTCTTATATCGTTTGTGAGAGCTTGCTTTTATCACAGGGGGATAGTTATGAAGCAGCTTATAGTGTTTTTGGCTGTCATTTTATTTCTAATGTTCTTTCCTTTGCAAATTGCTTTGAGCCAAATCAATCATCATCAGCTCCTGACCGCTCAGGAGATAGCCCATAATTACGCGCAAAGAGCAAGGCAGCACGGATACTATCGTCCGGAGGACATTAGCGAGCTGAGAGAAGAGCTGGCATCAAGATTAAACCTGGATGCCAGTCAATTAACCATTCATGTCACGACTGCGCCAAAGTACCGCTTTGACCGATTTGTGCCTGGAGAGCTGATCGACTATGAAATCCATATACCGGTTAACCGATTGCTGGTGATGAACAGGTTTATCGGAGTTCCCGATGAAGACAACAGCATGCGGCAGGTGATCAAGGGCCAGGTGCACAGCGAGGTGCTGCTTCCTTGAAAGTTTTGATGTGGGCTTTTCCAATCGTACTGTTAATGACACTTGTTCTTGTATATCAAGAGGATTTCAACCAACTGCACAGGCAAACGATGAGATTGAAATTTCATATTCAAGAGGCAGCGGCAGCAGCGGCTCAATATATTGAACTGGAGGATTACGGACAAGGCAGGATGGTTTTTAATCAGGTGGAAGCAGTGCGAGCAGCGGAATATGTTCTGCAGCGTAATCTGCACTTAAATGACGATTTTAGTCCCGATAAACACAGTTATTGGCAGGAGACTGTCCGATACGAAATAGAGTTCTACGATGAAAGCAATACCAGCTTTCCTTATCTGTATGAGCATGACAGCAATTATTTTACTCTGCTTCTGACGGATCCAACGGTGATTGTGACGGTTGATGCGGGACCCTCCCGGTTGCGATTATGGAATGATTCGCAAGGAATCGTGAGAACGGGAGCTCATACTTGGCAGGAAAGATAAAACTGTTCCTTCCGGGTAGTCAGATAACGGATTGAAAAATACAGAAGAGGATGGATCAATATGCGCTTAGATACGATTTGGAATAGTGGACAGGCTGCAGGAGAACAGGTATTGAACAAGCTGTTTGACGCCAAAATGATCATACTGGTAGAGCCCGGAGAGGAATGGAGGGGGCTGCCTTCGTTTATGGGTAACAACTGCAGGTCTGTGTATGCCTTTCCGGGTACGGGTACAACGAACAAGGCGAAATTAAAAATAAAACGGAAAAGCAAAAACTACTCCCAGCCTCCAGCCGAGCTGGCAGTAACTGCAGAACTAATGCGTAGAGATATGTCCGGTGAAACGGCTTTAGCAGCAGCATCACCTCCGGACCATATAAAGCGGCTATTAAAAAAGATGTCAGTGAAATACAGCCTCACATCAAGAGAAACCGAGGTGATCAGCCAGTTATGCGAGGGATGCAGGGATTTTTCGGAAATAGCTTCGCGTATGGACATCTCCCCTAAAACATTAAGAAATCATATGTCGAGTATTTACCTGAAAACAAAGACGCCAAGCATTTTGGCTTTATATTCCTTGCTAATCCATTATTTGATAAACAATAAGGGGTCATTGAATCCGGCAAGCTCAATAAACCAAAGTTAAAAATATAGTTGACATAAACTGCATTATAATGGATGATAAAGGTAAAATATGCTAACGAAGGGAAGCACCCGAACAGGCCCTATGGTCTTTATTCGAGGTGCATTTTTATTGAGCCGTTACCATGTGGGTACATGGACGATGCATTAAATTCCCCGAGTCATTTTATGCATTATGCTTGCGTTCAGCATGATGAGATTGTAGCAGGGATAATCTACTACCGTAAGAATCAAGGAAGTTTAGTAGAAAGGAAGTTGCGTACAGTGAAGGGAACAATAACTAGAATTGGGGTCGCCGCTGTATTGTCGGGCGCGCTGCTCATTGGCGGATATCATGGAGAATTATTTTCTGCTGCGAGCAGCAGTGTATCCACTGAGAAGCAATCCGTGTATCTTTCAGATATTACAGGGCATTGGGCAGAAGACTCTATTCAGCGGGCCATTCAAGCAGGATATGTGGATGGGTACGAAGACCGGACATTTAGACCGGATCAAAACATTACTCGTGCGGAATATGCGGCTATGCTGGCCAAGGCGTTAGGTGTTTGGATCCCGCCATCCAAGCCTGCTGATGAGCATTGGTACAATGGTTACGTTTCTGCCGTTGTGAGTGCGGGCTTCCATCGCTATTCCGATTTCCAAACAGGCACCTGGGATACCCCTATTACCCGGATGGAAATGGCCCGAATGGCTGCCCGTGCTGTAGATGAGCGTCTTCAGTCAGCCGATGACGATACCAGTGATGAGGAAATTTTCTATATTGCCACGCAAAAAGGGATCATTAACGGCCTGTCCTCTGGCGATATTCTGGGCAAGAAAGAACCGGCTACCCGGGCGCAGACCGTAACGGTCATTCAGCGCATCCTGGACGTGCTGGAAGGCAAGGAGCTGGAGGTCGATATGCGGGCATCGAGCTATGCCGAAGTCGAGTGGCGCGGCACCAATATGGGGACGATGTGGGGCATGACCCCTGTCGAGCTGCCGAAGCGTCTGGACAACGGCAAAACCGTAAAGGTGGTGCTAAACGAAGTCTTGGTGCTCGATGTGGACGACCCGAACCGCCCGTATGCGGATATGTTTCCGAAGTTTAGAAGAACTTTTGATAGGGAAACAGCCAAGGACGATTACATTATTGCTATGAATTTTGATGTTGAAAATCAAATCCAGGGAGAGGGTTACTTTGTTTTTGAACAGTGGATTACAGGGAGTAGCGTATATGGGCGTTCAATAGTACATCCTGAAATCGAAAACTATATGGACTTCCTATTTAGTGGATATAGATTTGATAAACCATTTAAAGAAAATGGCTGGATTTTCATGAATATATCTAAAGAGGAAGCCCACTACAGAATGAGTATTAATCGACTGTTGATTAATATTACAAATAAGTTTGATCCGAACGGGGTTACCAATCTTTCCTTGCCCTTGGAAGAATAAATAAGGTGATCCTATGAAACGAAAACGCTGGAAATACATTCTTGCTTTAAGCTTGAGCATCCTGTTGATCACATCCGGAGTTTTGTTTTCGGGAGAGCCGGGTGAAGTCTATGCACAAGCCATTGACTTTGGCGGCAGCAAAGTGACTGAGGACGACATAACGTATTCCTATCATCCAACAGAGACGCTTTCCAACACTCGCGTTGCCATTCCCACCGATGGCCGGGAGGTCGATTATTGGGAAGTCGCGGTTAACGGTAAAACAGTCCGCAACATGGGAACGTTGAATAACGGGACGCTGACGCTCCCAACTGTTCAAGGTATAAAAAAAACGGTGGTAAACCGAGTGCAGGTCGATCCGGGCCATTATATTTGGCGAAACGCCGCGGGAACCCACTGGCAGACGCAAGGAACGCTGCGTCAAGATACGCAGGTCTATTCTTTTCCCGGAACTTGTATCACGGGCGGCATATCCGAATGTCCAGGAGCGCTGCCATCGCATATTCCAGACATTTTGCAAGTTAACGGAATGGCTGTCACAACCGCTGATGAAGTGGCTTCACCCGCCGTTTTTTACTTTCGTGAAATAGATATTGACGGAGGAGGTCGAGGAATTCCTGTTTCTGCTATTTTTCCGTCCAGCATTCATGTGGTTAAAGAGAAGTCTTCTCCTTTAACACCAAATGTGACTATCATTGCTGCAGGAAAAGGCTACTACGACGGAACTGGAATGATCAAGTCAGGTAAGCTTTTGGATGCAAATAACAGTGAATTAGGGGAAGACTATGTCTTGCTTAATAACAGCGGCACCGTTGGTCATACCCAGGGTAGGTTGTATTTCATGTCCGTCAACGCCTTCTGGCAAGGCGACACCTACGAGTATACTGGTGAAGTCAAAGTCTATTTCAAACCGACAGCCAAGCCGGATCTAGGGAATTTGGAGTTAACTACGGCGCATGAATGTCTTGAACTGAATGTTCCTTCGTCTTTCACGATTACGTTCAGCAATCTCGGGGGAGATATCTCGCAGTCCTTTGCGGTCAGCATCTATGTGGCGGGACAGCTGCACAAGACTTATACATACAGTGCGCTCGGCACGGGAGCCAGCATCACGGAGTCGTTTACGTACACGTTCACGAATGAGCAATCAACCGAATTCCATGTGGTGCTCGATGCCAATCGTGCAATTGATGAGGAGACCCGAAACAATAACGAGCAGCGCAAACTATTCTCCGCCAGCCGTCATTGTTCGGAACAGCCGGAGGAAAGAAGCATTACCGGCGATTTCGACATTGTGCCGAATGAAGCCAAGTTCCGTGATCCCTTTCAAATAATCCCGAAAGATATTACGGTTATCGGCCCTGGATGCACTTACACAAGCCATCGATTCCGTGTAGCCTACGAAGGAAGCATGGAATTATTCCCTAGTAAGTTCAGCAGGACATCACCAACTGAAGTCAAATACCCGTATCCGCCGAATATGGGGGTAGGCACAAACAACATTTACATGAAAATCTTCACTACATGCGGGGAGTCCTCATGGATTGGACCTAAACCGATAGAGTTAACCGCCGATCCCAACAATAGTCCCCCGGTGTTCAATATCGGCTGGTTTCCGTCTTTTGACCTTTATGGATGGACACCTTTAACCACTCCAATCGTCGTTGGAGACTATGTGAACTTGAGAGTAATCCAGAATCCGCTCGCTGATCCTCCGGAGCCTTATGATCCCGAGGGGGATTGGATTTACTACCATTTTCATTTTACGGAGAGTCCAAGTTATTGGGTAAGAGAGCTGGCAGATGAATATAACCTGTGGCACCGTTTTGGCGAGACCGATTTCCGGGGGTTTCTGGCTACAGAGCCGGGAATTCATGAAATTACGGCAACTGCAACAGATTCCCAAGGCGCATCAGCTTCACGAAAAGCGCAACTTGTCGTTGTTGACCGGAATCCGATTCCGCGAATCAGTGGGCCGCTGGAAGTTGTCGAGGGGCGGCCGGTTGAACCCGAATTTCATGGCAGAGACAGCATGTCGTATGTTCGCAATCGTACGATAACCGAGTTCTTTTGGACCAATAAGCGCGATATGTATCCTACCCCCGGGGAAGAGTGGATCACCCTGGAAGTCGCAGACAATACCGGGCTGCGATCAAAGCCAGAAGATATGGCAAGGCATAAGCTTATCGTTAAAGAAGATCTTCCGCCTGTACCTGAACTCACCTTCAATAGTGTGAATATTCGGAATAATCAGATCCCCATTCGCAATGATACGTATAGTCCAGATGGTGATGAACTTGTAGTTAACGACTTATATATTGCCTATGATCATAACAATGATGGGGTTTGCCGGGAGTCGGACTATGTCCGTATTGGTCAAGGCAGTGGAATTACCAATTACACCGCTTCAAGAGTCGGTAATTATTGTTTAAAGGTTTATGCCGAAGAAGATTGGGGCAAACATGCGACCGGTTATTTTACGCTGGAAGTCGTTAATCTGGAGCCGGAAGTATCTTTTACCGCCAAAGGAATTACTGCTGAACCGGAGCCCATTGCATCCACAGTGATTCCGCCGAGCCAATTCATGAGCAACAGCTGGGTTAATACGACCTTGGATGATGCCAATATCCTTAAGCGCTGGACGGCCACACCAGAGGGCACATTAGCGACAGGGGCTATATTCAATGATTCGCCTATTGGGGCAGCGTTGAGGACTTCAACTGACTCAGGAATGACTTACTATCATTTACCAGTTAACGGATCGCTTACACCTGTAGGGGATTTGCGGCTGCCGAGAAGCGGGGATAGGGAACATACGGATATTTATCATGAATTTAGTGGTGATCAGTACCTGGCGCGAATCAATTCACCTGGTTCAGCAGCCAATTACTACCTGGTCAGTACATCGAGTGCACCTAAGCTGCTAATGGATGGAGACAATTATCCATGGCATTTCATTCGTGAGGACTTGGATGAAATCATGTTTTATGATGAAACGGTTTTACATCCGACCAATCAACAAACCTGGACAAGAAATTACGCAGTCTACCGTTTATCTGACCTGGCCCGGGGGATCACCACACAGCTGCGCAGCTCCACACATCGCACGGTGTGGTATACGAACAGCGGCAGCTACACGACGACCGGAAGTGCTACGACATTTTCTGATGGCACATCCGTACATGACATGATGGACATGATCCGGTTTAACACGGACATTAAGCGAGTAGATTTAACCAATCGGCGTATTTATTCCTACCATTATGACAACTTGAAAACACCATATAAAACAGAATCATACACAAGTTTACCCTCGATCCCGTCATCCCTGCAAACGAACAATCCGATTTATAAACCTGAATTTCTTAGCGGCTACACGATAACAGATTATCAGGGGAACAAATATAGTACGCATCTAATACGAAATGCCAGTTATAATTACGAGGGTTATTTTATCAAATGGGATGCATTAAGTGGACAGCCTACAGTCATTCGCAATTTCGGGGAGATGCCTTTTAACTCCTCGTTCTATATCCCTGAAAATGGAACGACCGAACGTTATATTGCACTGTTTCTCGACGGACGACTTTCATCTGGGGGAGACTGGTACTATGACACCGTAACGGGGCAGTTAGTCAAATCCGCCTCACCCGCCTATGTTCCTTTTAACGGGGATGCACCGCGTAAACTCGTTGATGGAATGAATGGAGTGAGCCTCTACCGGCACTATGCGAGCACATACCAATTTTTGCTCAGGGATACTCGCACGAATCGGCAGCTGGCCACACTGGCAAGCTCGTATTATAATCAGCCGCCAGACTGGATAAGCGAAGGCAAGATGCATTTTCAAGGGACGATCTACAGCTTTACACCAAACAGCAAGCCGGCCAATCATAACGAAGGAAAAACGGTCGGGCAACTGATCAATTCAAGTATGGCTTCTATGGGCAATGGCACGATCGCATGGAACCAGAAAGTGGCTTATCAATACTACGAGGATCTGCCAACAGGCATGAGCTTCCGAATTCAGAATCATCGCAATATGTACCGGGTAGAATCGACCAAATCCTATTTGCGACTGGTGAAGATCACGAACGGGAACCGGCAGGTTTTACGGTCAGTTAACCATTTGATTGGGAGCAATACATGGGTCGGCTATAAAGTAGAGTTGTCCGGAAGCCGTATCCGTATTTTTGAAAATGGCATCCCTGTTATCGATGTAACGGATAGCGCGTTTGGTCAAGGTACGTTTGGGCCTTACAGTGTGGCCGACTTTGCAGAGTTCAGAGGAATATCCAGCCGTTATCTGCCTCCGGGAGTTGATGGCCAGATGGCCGGCTACGCAATTGTCGATACGGAAGTGCTTTATGATACTACGTATACCGATCCGGAGAACGACCCGCTGATCACAGCTCGGACGGAGTGGCGCATTGAACATACGAATCAAACGATGTTTATGAACATTGGGGACGGGAAAAGCGGACAATCCCGTTATCACAACACAACGCGCAGATCGCCTGTGGACGCCTTTGATAAGGTTGGCCAGTACCGGATTTCGTATCGGGAACAGGATGATCCGCATCCGCAATACCGCTATCCTAGCCATGCCTTTAACGAGTATCGGAAATATTCGGAGTATGATGTAAAAACTATTATCGTGCATCGTCGGCCGATCAGTAATTTTACAGCGGCTATCAATCAAAACAATTTGGTGCAGTGGAACGAACGAAGCTATGATCCGGACCGTTGCGCCAGCTTCACCAATTGTCAGGCTGCTTATGCAAGCAATAAAGGAATATTCCAGAAAAAGTACTTTTATATTACACCTTCGGGGGTAACCCATCAGGGGAAATTGGTGCGGCCAACAGAGCAGGGGATCTATACCCTGGGGTTAGCAGTGGGAGATGAATATGGGGCATGGAGCGACTGGTACGAGCAGGATATCCGGGTGACTGCACCGGTTTCACCGAATCGCCCGCCGAGTGCAGCGTTAACTTATCCTGCAGGCTCACGAACAAATCCGACGATGGTGACCACCTTACGGCCTGCGATTACTTGGAATCAGAGCGATCCGGATCCTGGGACCGTGTTTGAAAGATTCGATGTCCTCATCCGAAACGAGGCTGGACAAGATGTTATTCGGCGGACGGGCTTGATCCAGAATACAACAGCCACCTCTAACCGCTGGACGCTGGATACGGATCTTGAAGAAGGGATGAAGTATCAGGTACAGGTGCGTGTTACCGATGGCCAAGACTATTCCCCCTGGACGAATATCGGCTGGATGCAAACGAACCGGCCACCAGCAGCTGTCATGACGCACCCGAATGGAACACAGGCTGAACCGACGATGATCAATACGCTGCGGCCTACGTTGACTTGGCGGCAGACCGATCCGGATCCGGGCACCGTGTTCCGTCATTACCAGCTGCAGATCGCTAATGAAATGGATTCGATCCTCCTGGATAGCGGCCAATTGAAGCAAAATACAAGCTCACATAATGGCGCCTGGACTGTCAATCGTGATCTTCCCGCAGGGGAAAAGCTAAAAGTACGGGTGCGCGTCCATGACGGTATTGTCTGGTCAGAGTGGTCAGCTTACACCTGGATGATTATCAACCGACCGCCGATCGCTGATTTTGACTGGGAACCACGGCCGGCTTATGAAGGGGATCATGTGACTTTGACAAACCGCAGCCGGGATCTGGATAATGATCCGTTAACCGTGATATGGACCATACGTCCACCCGGCGAACCGGCGTTCACAACAACTGACGAGCAGCCTGAGCTGCGCTTCGTGCAGCCGGGGGCCTATTCCGTTACGCTAAGGGTTGAAGATCCTTACGGTGCTTCCCATCAGGTTACGAAAAACATTCCCGTAACACCACTTCTGATTGAAGGTTTTGTCGAACATACAGAGGAATGGAACTTCAACCGGATTCGCTACAACCAGTCGAAAACAGGGAATGACGATTTTCCAAGAACCTACAAGATTCCAGGCTACCTCGACGTCTTTTTTCCGGGAGAAAAGTTTATGCTCCGTTCAGCGGTTTCCGGGCGTGCAGCAAGAGTAGAGACAGATCTGATGGGAACCACCTACTGGACTCCGCTGGAGCTCCAGCCTCCTTACTGGCGTGGAGAGCTCTGGGATGCCGATATGATTCGCTGGGATAACCAGGAGCTGACGTTCCGGTTTACTGCATACACCCCAACCGGATACTCGAAATATGTAGATGTCACAATTGTATTAGATGATGATGCTTATTGGAGACAGCGCACAAGACGCTGATATAGTTGATAGAGAATCAAAACGATAGTGTCTGACGAGACAGCTGCAGCAGATCTTCTCTGAAATCATCTCCTCCAGCCAGATGAGGCTGTCCAATAAGTCCCCAAAATAAATGGACGGAAAACCGTAATGTTTTCCGTCCACTTTTTTGTTTGTCTGTTTTCCCGGAATGTAGTCAGGCGGATACCTGCCACTTTCAATAGATTGCGGGCTAATGCCACAATCCCAAACCCGACGTGAACCTTGTTCAGTTCCCGTAAAGAGAACCGTCGGAACGATCGGCTGTCCTTGAGGTGACCGAACACGCTCTCTACCTCCATATTATCTAAATAAAAATAATTCGCCTCGGGCCCTGCTGTATCGGCGATTGTATGCGGTTTTTCTGTGAAAATTAAACGCCCCGTATGATGAGTATCTCGGGTAATCGGCCTTAATCACATGATTTGGAGCTTGTATGACATTTCGTATGAAACACTGGCTGCAGCTCCTTAAACCCCGGCATTTGTACGATTTGTCATACAAATCTCGGGTAATTGCCCTTCAATCCC
>NZ_HE610962.1:0-12105 GCF_000285515.1 Paenibacillus senegalensis JC66 | reverse complement strand
ACCTCAATCCCCTGTATTTGTACGATTTGTCATACAAATCTTGGGTAATTGCCCTTCAATCCCCTACATTTGTACGACGTTTCATACAAATCTCCGGTATTCGCACTTCAACCCCATGCATTTGTACGACATTTCGTACAAACCGCAGGCAACAAGCCCTCGAACCCCGCCAACCTTGGTATTTTCATGCTGGAGTTGGGCCTGAGAATTCAATGGCATGACTGTTTTCACATACTCTTTCGCATACACTCTCACATACAATTCGCCTCAGGGCCGCTGGCCGCGGGTTGGGGGTTGCTTATTCCAGCTATCTGGCTGAACGGCCGCTTTTCGGACAGCCCCGTTTTTAATTGACTTTTACCGTTTAAATGACTTTGATTTGCGGTTTAGACTTTACCGTTCTGCCGTTTTTATTGAAGATTCCAGGATGTAGGGCAGGAAAAGACTGTGTATAATGGAATGTAGGAGTTGCAGCTTTAGAAAGCATGATTTTGCCTAATTCGATTTCCTCAACCAGGTGATAACCTGATATAGACAAACTAAACGTTTTGAAGGCTGATAGAGAAAATAATTACCGGGAGTGTGGTGTGCTGGTGGAGCGCTATCGGATCAGACAGCAGAAGCTTCGTTCCAAGCTCGCAGAGCTGGGCTGGGATGGGTTTTGGGTGACGCAGAATGTTGACATGTATTATTTAAACGGCTCCATGCAAACAGGATATTTATTTATTCCTGCCCGCGGTGAACCGATATTTTATGTGCGCCGAAGTGTGCTGAGAGCAGAGGAGGAATCTTCTTGTTCCGTAGAGGAGCTGGGTTCGCTTCGGACGTTGGAGGAACGGCTGATCGCCCGTTATCCTGAGCTTTATGCAAATGGCAGGCGTCCTGTCATCGCCACGGAGTTCGATGTTCTTCCGGTGCAATGGTTTCGGAGGCTGGAGGCTGCTCTTTCCAGGTTTGTATGGGAAGACGGCTCGAAGCTGATTCGCGAGGTTAGAATGATAAAGGATGCCGATGAATTGGACTCCATCCGTAAAGCGGCCCAGGTTACGGATGCAGCCCTGGAGCATGCGCTTGCCCAATTAAAGCTTGGCATGACGGATCTGGAGCTGGTCCGGCTTGTTGAAATGGAGAGCCGGCGACAAGGGCATTCGGGCCAGATGAGGATGAGGGGCTATAATCAGGAGATCATTACCGGGATGGTCGGGTCCGGTTCGGCGGCGGCTATTCCTACGTATTTTGATGGCCCGGCGGGAGGGCAGGGATTAGGCGCGGCTACCCCGCAAGGCGCAGGACAAAAGCGCATTCAGCCCAATGAACCTATTCTTGTAGATATCGGCTGCTGCATCGAGGGGTATTTAATAGATCAGACGCGTACGGTCGTCATCGGGGAGCTGGCTCCACACCTGGAACAAGCCTATCGCGTGGCTGAAGAGATTTTGCGGGAGACAGAAGCGAGATTAAAGCCGGGCACTATATGCGAGGATTTATATTTGCTAGCTCTGGAAATGGCTGAACGCGCGGGGCTCCGCCAGCACTTTATGGGCTTCGACCGGGACCAGGTAAGCTTTTTGGGGCATGGTGTCGGTCTAGAAATCGATGAACTGCCGATTCTCGCCCGAGGCTTCCGCTATCCCTTGGAAGAAGGCATGGTTATCGCCATTGAACCGAAGTTCACTTTTCCCGGTCAAGGAGTAGTTGGCATTGAAAACACCTACGCGATTACTTCAGACGGTTTTGAAAAATTAACACGCTCCCGTGAAGGGGTAATACGCTTGCCGTGCCTTCACTAGCTGTTTACCTCCGGTAGTTGGCCGCAGCATTGTGGAAATATGGCAGGATGTGGTCTTTTATCTGTCCAGATTGAATATAGTATTGGACACGTTCCGTTTTTTTTAGTAGGATAGACCATAATCTCTTTTATCGACACCATTTATTTTACACGGGCATGAGAGCAAAGGGGGGAACACCAATGCTTCGTTTAGGTCAGAAAATCTATATTATCCATGATAGTTTTGAGCAAAATTTACCTGTAGGAGAGTACGGATACATTATTGCTTATGACCGCAATGCGGATAACGTATTTGATTATGTTGTGCGGGTTCCGAAAACAAACAAACATTACTTCGTTCCCGCTAGTGATATAGAGTTGGAAGAAGTGCTTTTAAGGCAGGAAGCCGAGCAGGTGGAGAGGGAAGCCTTGATTGATTACGCATTGGCAACCAGGAACGAAGAATTGTTTAAGCGTATTATGAATGGGGAATCAAGCGAAGAGCCTTCCGATTCGGAGAAGGAAGTCATGTCACAGAAAGATTTTATTAAACAAGTTAGTCTAAAGGCTTGGATTTGAAGGCGGACTGTCGGTTTACCGGATGCCCTAGCGACTTTCCATTCGCCATATAATGCAGGAATCTACATTCTTCCCTGAAGGAGGGCCTGAAGCTGAGGTCTCAAGAAGGAAGAATGTTTTTTGTGTTCAGGCTAGCGGGTATAACATCTCTAACCTTATGAGCGAACTAGGGGAACGATTGAGTTAGAAAAACAAGTAAGCTATAATGAGAAGAATGAGCTAAAGAAAGGATGTCGATGCAAGCATGAGTATTTCCATCCAAGATGTTGAGCATGTGGCCAAACTTGCCCGTCTGGAGCTGTCTGAAGAAGAAAAACAGACATTTACCGGACAGCTTAATGCGATATTGAAGTATGCCGAGCAGCTTAACGAGCTGGATACAGACGGGGTTGAACCGACAAGCCACGTCGTTCCTGTATCGAATGTGCTTAGAGAAGATGTGAACCGCCCTTCCTTGCCGGTGGAGAAAGTGTTCCTGAACGCTCCGGAGGAAGAAGACGGACAATTCAAGGTCCCTGCAGTGTTGGAATAGGTGTTCATTAACGAAAGGAGGACACGCAGTGTCTTTATTGGATCGTTCATTACAGGAAATACATAAAGGCCTGACTGCCAAACAGTTCAGTGTTGCCGAAGTTGTTGGCGAATCCCTGAATCGCATCGAGCAAGTCGACGGCAAAGTCAAGGCTTTTTTACACGTGGATCGGGAAAATGCGCAAAAACACGCACAGGAACTGGACAAGCAGTTATCCGAGAATGCTGAACGCGGCCTGCTTTTTGGCTTGCCTGCAGGCATCAAAGACAATTTGGCAACTGAAGGGCTGCCGACTACTTGCGCCAGCCAGTTTCTTTCTAACTATACAGCAGTATATGATGCTACCGTCGTCTCCAAGCTGAAAGAGGCACAAGCCGTAACGGTAGGCAAGCTGAATATGGACGAATTTGCTATGGGGGGCTCCAACGAAAATTCCGGTTTTCATCCAACCTATAACCCATGGAATTTAGACTATGTACCGGGCGGATCAAGCGGCGGTTCAGCGGCGGCTGTTGCGGCCGGAGAGGTTTATTTTTCGCTGGGCTCGGATACAGGCGGCTCCATTCGTCAACCCGCTTCGTATTGCGGCGTAGTTGGTTTAAAGCCGACCTATGGGCTTGTGTCCCGTTTTGGTTTGGTCGCTTTTGCTTCTTCACTGGATCAAATCGGGCCGCTGACCAAAAACGTCGAGGATGCAGCTTATGTGCTGCAAGCCATTGCCGGCCATGATCCGATGGATTCCACATCGGCTAATGTTGACATTCCCGACTATGTTTCCGCTTTGACTGGAGACGTTAAAGGATTAAAAATAGCAGTGCCCAAAGAGTATCTGGGTGAAGGCGTAGATCCAGCGGTTAAAGAATCCGTGCTCTCCGCTTTAAAAGTGCTTGAAGGTCTAGGCGCCGCTTGGGAAGAAGTATCCTTGCCGCATACGGAATATGCTGTGGCTACTTATTATTTGCTGGCATCATCGGAGGCATCCTCCAACCTGGCCCGTTACGATGGAGTTCGCTACGGAGTGCGTACAGCCAATGCCAACAATTTATTAGAGCTGTACCATCTCTCCCGCTCCGAAGGCTTCGGCCCCGAGGTCAAACGCCGGATTATGCTGGGTACTTATGCTCTAAGCTCCGGATATTATGATGCTTATTATTTGAAAGCGCAGAAGGTTCGTACGCTCATTAAGCAGGACTTTGAAAAAGTGTTCGCGGACTATGATGTCATTATCGGCCCTACAGCTCCGACGACAGCTTTCAAAATTGGTACGCAAATTGATGATCCGTTAACTATGTACTTAAATGATATACTGACCATTCCGGTTAATCTGGCGGGTGTCCCTGCTATCAGTATTCCTTGCGGTGATGTGGAAGGAATGCCGGTCGGTTTACAAATTATCGGAAAAGCTTTGGATGAGGCTAACGTCCTGCGGGTGGCACATGCTTTCGAGCAAAACACCGAATTCCATAAGCGGCGTCCGCAATTGTAGGAGGGATGAATCGGATGACCACCACAACCAAAAAATACGAAACCGTCATCGGTCTTGAGGTTCATGTTGAGCTTCATACGAAATCTAAAATCTTTTGTGGCTGCTCCACATCCTTCGGAGCCCCGCCCAATACGCATACCTGTCCGATTTGCCTTGGGCATCCAGGGGTACTTCCCGTATTGAACAAGCAAGCGGTCGACTATGCGATGAAGGCCGCGATGGCGCTGAACTGTGAAATTGCTCAAGAGACCAAGTTTGACCGCAAAAACTATTTCTACCCCGACTCACCGAAGGCCTATCAAATATCCCAGTACGACAAGCCTATTGGCGAGAACGGCTGGATTGAAATTGAAGTGAACGGCGAGACGAAACGTATCGGCATTACCCGTCTTCATCTAGAAGAGGACGCGGGCAAGCTGACCCATGTCGAAGGCGGACAAGCTTCCCTGGTTGACTTTAACCGTGTAGGTACACCGCTTATTGAGATCGTCTCGGAGCCGGATCTGCGCAGTCCGGAAGAAGCCAGAGCCTATCTGGAAAAGCTGAAGGCGATTATGCAGTACTGTGATGTTTCCGATGTCAAAATGGAGCAAGGTTCGCTGCGCTGCGACGCCAACATCAGCTTGCGCCCGTTTGGACAAGAAGAATTCGGAACCAAAACCGAATTGAAAAATATGAACTCCTTCCGTGGAGTGCAAAAAGGGTTGGAATATGAGGAGTGGCGCCAGGCTGACTTGCTTGATCAAGGGGAGCGGATTGTTCAGGAGACCCGCCGCTGGGATGAAGCCCAAGGCAAAACCTTATCTATGCGCAGTAAAGAAGAAGCGCATGACTACCGCTACTTCCCAGACCCGGATCTGGTCAAGGTTTATATTGATGAAGAGTGGATGAATGCAGTTCGCGCGACCATTCCGGAGCTTCCCGATGCCCGTAAGGCCAGATATGTGGAAGAATATGGCTTGCCCCGCTATGACGCCGAAGTGTTGACCTCCTCCATGGAGCTGGCTGATTTCTTTGAGGAAAGTCTCCAGTATACTAAGGATGCTAAGGCGGTCTCCAACTGGATGATGGGAGAGCTGCTCGGGTATTTGAATGCCAACAATCTGGAGCTTGGCGATGTCAAGATTACCGGAAAAGGCCTTGGCGAAATGATTGGACTAATCGAAAAAGGAACAATCAGCAGCAAAATTGCCAAAACCGTATTCAAGGAAATGGTGGAATCCGGGAAAGAGCCTGGCGTCATTGTTGAGGAAAAGGGCCTCGTTCAGATCAGCGACGAAGGTGCTATTCAAGCCATTGTCGATCAGGTGATTGAGCGCAATCCGCAATCTGTAGCCGACTTCAAGGCAGGTAAGGACCGCGCGGTCGGCTTCCTGGTCGGTCAGGTAATGAAGGAAACGAAGGGCAAGGCCAATCCCGGTCTCGTCAACAAGTTAATCATGGCCAAGCTTCAGGCTTAGAGCCTGCTTCTCATGATGATAAAAGCCATTAATGTGGATGATTTTAGACAGGCGCTAAACGTACTGGAGCTTCAAATGAAAGCATATTTGCTGGAAGCGCAGTGGTTGGGCCTGTCTGATCCATCTCCGTTAAAAGATACGGCAGCTTCACTGGCTGCTTCGGGAGAAAGCTTTTTGGGCTGGTTTAAATCGACGGACGAACAAAGCTCCCCGGCAGGAGAGGACCGGCCTTTTGCAGGTGTGATTGCCTTTAAGCAGGAAGGCGTTTATACGTATATTACGCGTCTGATGGTATGCCCTGACCATTTTCGAAAGGGCATTGCTTCTTCATTGATTCAATATGTTGATCAAATAAAGCCGCAGCATGCCCCGCTTGCCGTGTACGCGTCTACAAAGAATATCCCGGCAATGAAGCTGTATGAGAAGCTCGGTTTTCGTAAGCAATCGGAAGTGAAGACGGAAGCGGGGGTATCGCTAACGTTTTGGATTAAGTCATAGTTTGAAAGCCGCGGCAGCCGGTTGACCGGCTGTTTCTTCTATTGTTAATGATTATTCTTATCGGATAAAATGCTTGGCTTACAATATGCATTGTGCAAAATAACCGCTTTATATTGCAGCGTTTTATGATACAATATAACAAACTAATATCGGTCAAGGTGGGAAAAAATTGGATCCTTGGTATATACATCCCTTAGATTTAACAATCCGGCTGGTTTTGGCTTTAATATTAGGCGGATTTATTGGTTTGGAGCGGGAGAAGAACAACCATCCCGCCGGCCTGAGAACTCATATCTTAGTTTGCGTAGGTTCCGCTCTGTTAATGCTCTTATCTATTTATGGCTTTGCGGAATTCGCCAATGAATTTAATGTACGGATTGATCCTGCTCGTCTGGCTGCCCAAGTTATTCCGGGTATCGGTTTTCTCGGTGCGGGGACAATCATTCGTACCGGCCTTTCGATCAAAGGGCTCACTACGGCTGCTTCCCTTTGGGTTGCTGCGGCTATTGGCCTAGCTGTTGGTGCCGGCTTTTACTACGCAGCGTTTCTGGCTACAGCATTTGTTTTGCTGAGCTTGTGGATTCTGAACATTGTTGAGAAGAAATATTTTACGGATAAAAGAACTTATTGGCTCAAGCTCACCACCACGCAAAAGGAAGGAACGCTAACACAAATTTCCTCATACTTGGAAACTAAAGGCGTTCTGGTGCGTAAAATGAAAATGGAGGATGTTGATCCGCAGCATCCGGAGAAGCTGCAGCTATCGATTATGATTATTGTTAACAAGCCTAAGCTGCTTGCTGTCATGACAGATGATCTCAAGGCCATTTCCGGAGTGCAGAAAATAAGCCTGGAAAGCGCGTAGCAAATATTTCCACACTTATGGAAGTTATGGTACAATTGACAAATTAGAGCCCTCCCACTTACAATGATTATATATCTTCTTTAATTAATTTTTTACACATTTGCTGTACACAAGAACGGTGGTGACCATCATGAGCATGAAGCTTGAGCAAGCCCTAGATAAACTAAAAAATTCAGGAATCCGGATGACTCCGCAACGATATGCAATTTTATCGTTCTTGTTGGATTCTAAGGAGCATCCGACGGCTGACGACATTTATAAAGCACTGGAAGACCGTTTTCCCAGCATGAGTGTGGCTACGGTTTACAATAATTTGAAGGTGTTTATTGAGTCCGGTTTGGTTCGCGAGCTAACGTTTGGGGATAATTCCAGCCGTTTTGATGCCGATATGTCCAATCATTATCATGCCCAATGCGAGAAATGCGGGGTCATCGTGGATTTTCATTATCCAACCTTAACCGCGATTGAGCAGACAGCGGCTGAGGAAACCGGATTTGTTGTCAAAGGACACCGTGTGGAGGTTTTCGGAATTTGCCGAAGCTGTTTGAATGTTACTACGCATTAAAGTGGACAGGTTAATCATAATACCGTCCTGGGATGACGGTTGAAACCGCTTATCCCTGGCTGGATTCTAACAAAGTAGGGTATAGGACGTGCCAGGCAATCCATCGGGGCTTGCTTGGGCGTCCTTTTTCTTTGTCTCGAACACAGCCTTTGGCAGGGGAAGCCAAAAGCTAATAGATTCGTATTATTGTCATCGCCCTGATGACAGGGGCAGGCTCTACAGGAAAGAGAGGGAATTATGCCATCATCATCCTACTCAATATCCGGTTTGCCGCGGCGCTCTCGAAGACGCCGATCGTTGTGGCCGGGATTTCTTCTTTTGTTTATTTTATTGGCAGCGGGTTCTTCCGCGTTCGTTTATTGGCTTCTGTATTGGCCGAATTCGGAAAAAATAGAGGCGGAATGGGAAGCGGAAAAGCCGGTTTTTTATAAGGGCGTTCACTATGAACCAACCGCTATAGGCAGTGAAGAGGGACTCAAGCTTCCTTTTTCCTTTTTGCAGGAATGGGTCGACCCGGATATGATTTTTGACGAGGCCAGTGAATCGGTCATCATCACAACATGGAACAAGGTTGTCCAGCTCAAGACCAGCGAATTAACCGCGATGGTTAATGACAAGCCTATGGAGCTGCTTTTTTCAGTAACGAGGGAGAACGATCAAATCTGGGTACCCGTAGAACCGCTTATGGATTTGTATAACTTGCACATTAGGGAATCGGCCGAGACGGGAGCGATCATTGTTCACCGTGAAGGAGATATTGTACAATGGGGGCAAGTTATCGGGCGAAAAGCAAGAGCACTGCGCTCCGAGCCAACGGTTAAGGCTCCTTTATATACGGAAGTGGATGTCCATGAACGGGTCATGATCTGGGGGGAAGAAGAGGAAGGTTGGTATTATGTTCAGCTTCCGAATGGTCTAACCGGATATATGAATAAAAAAGAGGTGGCGATGGGGGAGACGGAGGTGTTTCCTATCGAGGAGCCGCCAGCTGTAACCGAGCCTTGGAAGCCGGTAGACGGAAAAATCAATCTGACTTGGCAGCAGGTTTATAACCGTCATCCGGATACTGATAGTATTTCTCCCATGCCCGGGGTTAATGTAATCAGTCCACAATGGTTTCATTTGGAAAATGAAGAAGGTCGCTTAATTAATAAAGGAAGCGCTGAATTTGCTAAATGGGCTAGTAATCAAGGCTATCAAGTATGGGCTTTGGTAACCAATAGTTTTGATCCTGAATTGACCAGCCAAGCACTTTCTACTTACGAAAGACGAATGTATATGATTAAGCAATTGGTAACTTATGCACAAATGTACAATATTCAAGGGATTAATGTTGACTTCGAAAATGTATACCTGGAAGACAAAGAAATGATGGTTCAGTTTATGAGAGAGCTGTCCCCGATTTTGCGCGAGCAAGGGCTTGTAGTTTCTATTGATGTGACCATTAAGGGCGGCTCCCCCACGTATTCCTTATTTATGGACCGTGAAGCGATTGCTCCCTTAGTCGATTACATGGCAGTGATGACTTATGATGAGCACTGGGGCAGCAGTCCGGTCGCAGGCTCGGTAGCTTCCCTGCCTTGGGTAGAGGATGGTATTGCGCGCATCATTGAGGAAGACGGCGTGCCCCCGTCTAAGCTGCTTTTGGGGGTTCCGTTCTATACAAGAATATGGACGGAGGAAGTTGTCGACGGTCAGACCAAAGTTTCCTCGCGAGCGGTATCCATGCAAAGAGTGAACGACCTGCTGGCAGAGAAGTCCTTAATCCCTGAATTTGACGAAGAAACCGGGCAGCATTATGTGGAATTTATAGAGGACGGGAAGACCAATAAAATTTGGATTGAGGATGCCGTTTCGATGAAAAGCCGGATAGAACTTATTAATAAATATGATCTAGGCGGGGTCGCTTCATGGAGCCGAGGTTTTGAAACCCCGGATATATGGGAAGTTATAAGAGACAACATGGAGCCTTGAATCAAAAAAAGCTGGTAGATCGGGGGTAACCTCGATTCGCCAGCTTTTTACTTAAGATGTTGATTGTATGCCATGAAGCATTGCCATGACTGTTCAATCTCTTCTATCCGCGATCCTTGGATTCGGAATGAGCTTCACTAGTCGTCATCGCTGAAGGATCACTTTGCTCTGATTCGAGCAATTCCTCGTCTGATGGGGCGTGCTGCGGGTCAGTGGATAAAATTGTTTTGCAGAACATGCAGCGGTCCGTTTTGCCAATCATTTTGGTCATTCGATTACATTCTGGGCAGCGTATAGATACCGCAGATGTGGACATCATTCCCGCCCAAAAATATACTGCCATACTTCCCAGGATGCTAATCAGACCGAGCACAAGAAAAACTGCGGCGAAAATTCTTCCAACCAATCCCCAATCATACACAATTCCGATCGAACCCACGATCATTAAGCCAAGACCAAACATGGTCAACAGCAGGCCCCACAGCCGGAATTCATTTATTTTGCTTGATTTCAATATCATTGCTGGTTCACTACTTTCTTTAATAAATTAGCTTGAGGAATCAATTCCATAAATATATCTAAGGAATGTTGAATCAATAAACGCGCAGTTTAAACAGAATCGTACTGTACCTATGCAGATTAAAATCATTTATGAATTTGCTTCTCGGTTGTATTTATTAACAGAAGGAAAATATTAAAAAGTGTAGAAGTAATTTAAACAAGCAACCATGACACCAAATTGTCAAAAAAACCTGGGCAGCCGTTTTAGTTACAAACCCGTGATAAGAAAGACTTTGTAAAAATTAATTGTGACTATTAAAGCACCTGACGGTTATAAAGTAAAACAGACTTCATTTATTGTACTTCCCAGGACTGGAGGAAATCTCTGATGGACTCATTACGGCAAACGATTATCCAACAATTCAACCACATAGAAGAAGTCATAGGAGTTGTCTTTTATAGTGCTCCTTCTCCGGCATGCTCCTTGACCAGCGGTTTTCAATATACGGCTCTCGTCATCACTGAGACATTAGTACATCCTAATACTCTTCACTATTATATAAAAGAAGGGTACAGGTTACAAGAACAGTGGCTAACGATCGCAGAGCTCGAAGAGAAGCTTTTGCATAATGAGAATAATTGGGGGACCTTAGTGGTTGAAGGTGAACTGCTGCTGGACAGAAACGGTGAGCTCCTCCGCTTAAAGTTAAAGCTTTCCCGGCTTCCCGAAGAGTGGAAGGAACAGCTATTGTTAAATGAGTTTTCCCAATTTTTTGAGCTGTACTTATGCGGAAGGGATAAATATCAGGCTGAGCAATATATGGACGCCTATTCCTGGATTGTGAAAACCCTGCATCGTTGGGCGCGGATAGTCATAATCGAACATGGCCATTATCCTGCCTTCTCTGTTTGGGAGCAGGTTAAAAAAATAAACACCGGAGTATACAAACTGTATGAAGAGCTTATTTTAAGTACAGAGTCTATAAAGCTGAGAGTTCAGCTGGTTATGCTTGCCTGTGAATTTGCCGTCATGTCAAAGATGGAGAGCTGCTGTAAGCTGCTGCTCGATCTGTTAGCTGATAAGCGTGAGCAGTGGACGATAAGCAAGCTTGTTTCCCATCCTTTGATCGGTAATCACAAGGTTGATGTAGGTTTGTTGCTTAATGCATTGGTTAAAAAGTCTTTGGTCAACGAACATTCCGTACATCCTAAAGCTCCGCCTGTTGAAGGGGGGACAGCACTGGCCGACGAGGAAGCAGTGTATTTTATGAGGACCACTTATTCGCAGTAAAACCTTGTTAATACGAATGTTAACTCTCCCAAGTTAATTCTGAAAAAGTAATTTGCAGCTAGCGGGAAAGGATTTGCCGAATAAAACACGCGCAAAATTGGCAGAACTATTGGGAAGTTCAAAATAATGAATTCCGGTATTCAGCAGCTTGTCTGCGTAAAAACGGTTGTTTTTTGCCCGGTTTAGATCCCTCGAAAAAAAGTCGATGCAGAAGGGTTGACAGAAGAAAGCATTCTGTGGTAAATTAATTTTCGCCGCTTCAAACGGCTTGTCCAACAAGTGGTAAAGGTTGAGCAAGTCGAGTCAAAAAAAAGTTTAAAAAAAGCTTGCAATTGACTAGGTGAATGTGGTATATTGAATAGGTCGCCATTTTCAGAGACTTCTGAACGGAAACGACAGATCAGCCCTTTGAAAACTGAACAATGAGTGAGTAATAAAGCCAGTGCAGCGGTCTAATAGACCGTGTGCGAAACGTTGATTGATATGAGCTAATCGCTCTTTCGGATAAAGCCTTCAGGCAAGAAGTTCTGGGGGCACCCCCGAAAGTACTTGAATAAGCTTCGTAGCTGTTCTTCACTTTTGGGGG
>NZ_HE610961.1:511076-567724 GCF_000285515.1 Paenibacillus senegalensis JC66 | reverse complement strand
AGCTAAGTCGCCGAATGGCGGCTTTTTTAGTTTTGTGGAGTTCTTCCTAGTAATACTTGATATTATGTCTCTATAGTCAAACGTGACAGAAGACGACTATCATTTCTCCTGCAGGCCATCTCAATTAGAGGTGGTTTTTTTGTCGTTTGCATATCTACCCTTATCGGACGATTATAGAACTGTTAACTACTGGCTTACATTCAGTTGACAACAGATAACAAGCTTTTGCTGTCCTTTAAGGGGTTAAACTGAAACTTGAGGTCGCTTGAGGCGGGCCTGCTTTACTTTCTGACCTTTCTTATCATATTTAAAAATCCCTTTCGTTCTTTACAGAAGCTTCATAGCATGTTGATACTGCACTTACATTTCCCCTGTAACATGATAACCATGTGAGACCGTTCCCAGATGGTCCGTGTCACACAGCTTATCTAAACAAACAACATTCGGAAGGGGAAATCCGATGAAGCTCTTGGAGAAGCGAGGCTGCGTAACTCCTGAGGATTCCAGGACTCATATCCGGATTCCATTTGAGATGACCCAGGCTGGTGGTGAGATAACCATACAATTTGAGTATGGTCCCAAAGTGCTTGAAGACATGACGCGAGCCTTAAAGCTCTTAGAGCAAAGCTTTGATTGTTATGTCTTGCCAGCCCAGAGAGAAAAAGCAGCTAAGCAGGCAAATAAATACTTGCCGCTTAAAAACTTGATTACTCTCTCTCTGGATGATCCAAACGTATACCGGGGAGCATGTCATCGTCATGATGCTTATCAGCAATTAAAATTATCCGAGCTCCGGGCTTCTCCTGGACTGGTCATAGGCAAACTGCCTAGGGGCCAATGGACCGCTACACTCAGCTTTCACTGCATTGTCACTGGCAGCTGCGATTATCGGCTGCAAATTGATTGGACGGACGGGGAGGGGGAACGATGAAATGGTTCGCTTGCGAGCTGCATACGCATACGGTGCACAGCGATGGCAGCCAAACCTTACAGGAACTGGCGACAGGAGCCAGGAAGTTGGGCTTTGAGGCAATCGCATTGACTGATCATAATACGATGTCAGGCTTAATCGATAAGGAAGAGGTTCAACGGGAATCGGGACTTATCGTTATATCGGGAATGGAATGGACGACATTTTACGGGCATATGGTTACGATCGGCATTAACTCCTTTGCGGACTGGCGCCAAACAGATAAGGACAGCATCGATCAAGGGATTGCTGCAGTACATCGCTCCGGGGGACTTGCCGGACTTGCCCATCCATTTCGCATAGGAAGTCCAGCCTGCACGGGATGCTACTGGGAATACGATATCAAGGATTGGTCGGCAGTAGACTACATCGAGGTATGGTCGGGTACATTCGCGCCTATTCAAATCAGCAACCACCGGGCCTTTGCTCTATGGACAGAGAAGCTCAATGAAAGATTCCGCGTTGCTGCCACTTCCGGCAGAGATTGGCATTCCCAGACCAAAACGGAAGAGCCTCTTTCCGTTACCTATCTTGGTGTCCCGGAAGATGCAGTTCCGACGGAAAGACAGTTAGTCGAGGCTCTGCGCTGCGGCCGTGTATCCGTTACGATAGGCCCTCTGTTAGAGCTGGAAGTGGAACTGGATGGAGAATGTATAGGCATAGGCGGAGTAATCCCACATGAGAAGGCAAATCAAGCCTTGAACCTAAGAATTAAGCTTGATTTTAGTGTTAGAGCAGAATCGTGGTCACTGCCTGATCAAGGTAGTCCGGAGCAGCGGATCAAAGTGCGTTCAGATCAGAGAATCGAAGCGGAGTGTTTTACAAACGATGAGGCAACCTTATACGAAATGACTGTTTTGGGTGGAGAAAAAAAGTGGCTAAGAGCCGAATTATGGGGAAGCGTTCATGGAGTCAGTACTCTAATCGCGTTTACAAATGCCATCTATTTTGATTGAAGGGGGGATACCTATGAAACGATTTCCGCTGGTCACTGCTCATACGGGATGCATGGGCCTGCCGGATCATTCTATAGCCTCACTGCAAACGGCCTTAGCCTACGGAGTAGATATCTACGAAGATGATGTCCGGGTTACTCAGGATGGCGAGCTTGTGCTAGCTCATGATGATGAGGTGCAATTAGCTAACGGCCGCCTTGGCAGCGTGGCAGGTATGAAATGGGCTGAGCTCTCTGGACAGGCAGCTGAACCGTTAGTTTCTCTAGAGTATGTACTCCGGATAGTTAAAGAATCAGGAATAAGGATGAATCTCGATATTAAAACAGCTTCCAGTTTACAGCCTTTATTTATTTTGATCGAGAGCTTGGATATGGTTGACCAGGTTATTTTGAGCGGATGTAACTATGAGGCAGCATGCCTTGCCGATGGTCTAAGCCATCATGTGAATAAGCTGTTGAACGTGGACGCAGCCAGTTTTCAAAGCATGAGCTATACCGACGCGGTTCTTCAAGCGTGTGAGCACAGCAGAAAGGCGGGCTGTTTTGGGCTTAATGTACCGTATTGCCTTGTTCGTACTGAACTGCTGGAAAGAGCAGAAGCAGAGTGTTTGGATGTGTATGTATGGACAGTCTCGGATGAGGCGGATATGCGGCTTATGGCCGAATTGGGGGTTGCTTCGATAACGACACGCAATGTGGACAGGCTTATGGAGGTCAGGAAGGAATGGGAACGGCTGTGAGATGCCGGATGCCGGGGATGAGAAATAGCAGCTTTATATGGAATAGGAGAGTAACCGTTGACTAATAATCTTAATCATAGTTTGAAGGAATTGGCAAAAGCAGCCGGTGTATCGAAATCGACGGCTTCCAGGGTGATTAGCGGCAAGGGATATGCCAGTCCCGAAGTGAGGGACCGTGTGCTCCAAGCGGCAGAAAGGCTGAAATACAAACCGAATGCAGTCGCAAGAGCGATGGTAACCCGGAGAACGAACAATATCGGGGTGATCGTCTTCCGCGAAAAGCTGCCGATTGTCTCCCATCCCCTGTATGGAAGAATTATCGATGAAATTTTGTTAGCCGCACAAGCTCGAGGCTACTCGATTTTTCTAAAGACCGACAGGGAGATGTCGCTTAGCTCCACCGACTATATGCTGGAGCAGAGGGTGGACGGACTCATACTGGTAAGCAGGCTGAGGAAAAACGTTATTGATTATGTTAAAAAATTCAACCTCCCCTACCTGATGGTGAACGGTTCTACCGATGACCCTGAGGTCATCCACCTTGTGAGCAAGGACGAGCAGGGGGGAGAGCATGCGGCAGATTATCTTCACGGCCTGGGTCACCGCAAGTTTTTCATCATAGCGGGACCAGGCGCACACCGCAGCCATTCTATGCGTCTTGCTGGCTTTTGTAAAAGGCTTAATCAGCTTGAAATAGGGCGGGAAGGCTGTATGACTGTTGTGGAGTCGCCAGAATCGCATTTCTCCTATGGCGTAAAGCTAATGGCCGAGCATTATCAAGCGTTCAAGCAAGGAGGGTATACAGCGTTGTTTACCACAAACGATATGCTGGCGCTTGGGGCAATGAGGGTGCTGCTAGAGGCCGGAGTGCGTATCCCGGAGGAGGCAGCGGTTATGGGCTATGACAATATTGAATATGCCGGTATGTATTCTCCCCCGCTTACTACAGTATGTGTAAATGCCTCCGCTATCGGTCAGGATGCGGTTGATATTGTGGACAGGCTGATCCGCGGAGAAACGGATTTGCCCAAGCTGATAGAATATCCCAGCCAAATTATCGTGCGACAATCAACTGAGGCTGCAAGAGGAGGTTAAAGCATGCTGTGGTATTGGAGATCCGTTGGGCTGCGAAGAATTATCGAATTTTTACTGCTCACTGTATTTGCGTTATTTTTTGCCGGCCCGCTTGTAAATTTACTTGTGCTCGCTTTTAGCGAGAAATGGACTTATCCGGATATTTTGCCGGAAATATGGGGGCTGAGGTGGTGGCGCTTCGTACTGGAGAAGGATGATATTGTCTCTTCGATTTCCCTGTCTTTCCTGATCGCATCGATCGTAACCGCGCTATCGATTGTACTTTGTATTCCTGCGGCCTATGCATTCGCCAGACTCCGCTTTCCGCTTAAGCGGGTGTTCCTGTTCTCTTTTTTGCTGACGCACGCATTTCCCAAGATGGGGCTGTATGTTTCCATCGCAGTGCTGTTCTACAAGATCGGGCTGATGAACACCCTGCTAGGGGTCGTCCTCATCCACATGATTAATGTGCTGATGTTTATGACCTGGATTCCGACTGCGGCCTTCCGCAATGTGCATGCTGCCCAAGAGGAGTCTGCACGGGACGTTGGGGCGACCCCCTTCAAGGTCTTTCGCAAAATCACGCTGCCGATGGCGATGCCCGGCATTTTGGTCGCCTCAGTGTTTACCTTTCTGAATTCTCTGGATGAAGCACAAGGGACTTTTCTCGTAGGCATTCCTGATTACAAGACAATGCCCATCGTTATGTACTCGATTATTTCCGACTTCCCCAGCAGTGCCGGAGCGGTCTTTTCCATTATTTTGACGCTTCCGACGATTATCTTACTGCTTGCTGCCCAGCGACTCGTGAGCGCGGATGTGCTGGCGAGCGGATTCCAGACGAAATGACAGAGAACACGAGACTACAAGGAGGCAGGCAAGAGCATGCAGTTGACTGTAAAAGATTTGACCAAACGCTATAAAACCGGTGACGGGGTCAGCAATATCAATCTTGAAGTGGAAAAAGGAGAGCTGGTTACGCTGCTTGGTCCATCCGGGTGTGGGAAGACAACGGTGCTCCGCAGCATCGGCGGCTTCTTGGAACCTGATAGCGGCGATATTCTAATCGAAGGCAGAAGTGTAATCAAGCTTCCGCCCGAGAAAAGGCCGACCTCCATGGTGTTTCAAAGCTACAACCTATGGTCGCATATGTCTGTTTATGACAATTTGGCTTTTGGCTTGAAGATTCGCAAAAGATCGAAAGATCAAATCCGTGAAGCAGTAACTGATGTATTGAAGCTGGTGCGGCTTCCAGGCTTTGAAAAGAAGTATCCCGCGGAGCTGTCGGGCGGCCAACAGCAGCGCGTAGCACTTGCAAGATCACTGCTGCTGAATCCTGCTGTTCTATTGCTGGACGAGCCGTTCTCGGCACTCGATGCTAAGCTGCGGCATGAAATGCGGGAAGAGCTTCGCGAAATTCAGATGAAGACCGGATTAACAATGGTCTTCGTGACTCATGATCAGGAAGAGGCGTTATCCCTGTCTGACCGCATTGTTGTCATGAATAATGGGAACATCGAGCAAATTGCCCAGCCGCAGGAAATTTACGATGAGCCGGAGACATTATATGTAGCGAGCTTTATAGGCAAAATGAACTTTTTAAAGGGGGTGGCAGATGGGGGCCATATTCAGATCAGGAGGGGGATAAACTTTCCTAACCACAAACAGTTGACCGGTAATGTGATAGCTGCGTTTCGTCCTGAGGACATTGAGCTAAGAGAAATGGCGGATAGTGAAGGGCTTTTGACAGGTAAGATCAAGCAGATTATGATTCTCGGTCATTATGCGGAAGTTACGATAGAACTGGATGACTTGGGGATTCTGCGGTCGTTCCAAACAAAGGAAATAGCCCAGGATTTATCGATCGGAAAAGATGTTGGTGTCCATGTTACAAAAGTGACCGGCTACCCGGTAAACGAAACTTATATCGGAGGTTGATACAATGCGTTCTGCTAAATCATGGTTAACTATGTCCTCTGCCGTTGCATTATCCACCGTCTTATTAGCTGGCTGCGCTGCCGGTGGCGCCAGCGGGACCGGTGGTACCCATTCCAATAATAGTAATGGCGCCGGTGCATCGGCGAATAGCGGTTCGTCCTCTGCATCACCATCGCCGAAAAATGAGCCAGTTTCTTTCAACTTCTATTTCACAGGGTCACAAAATGTTAAAGACCTGTGGGACACATTGGTCCCGATGTTTGAGCAGCAAAATGACCAAGTGGACGTGAACATGGTTTATATTCCATCCGGTACTGGCGCTGAGCCGACCTATGACCGGATTCTTGCAGCCAAACAGGCGGGTAAAGGCTCCGGCGACATTGATCTCTACGAGGACGGCATAGCCACGGTAACAAGAGGTACGACAGATGGTGTATGGGAACAATTAAGTAAGGAGTCGATTCCAAATCTGGCAAATGTAAATGAGAAGACAATGGGTGATGTCGATCATTATGCCATTCCTTACCGCTCGTCAGCTGTAGTTCTGGCCTACGACAGCACAAAGATCAGTGATCCTCCGAAAACTTTAGACGAGCTGCTTGCATGGATTAAGGATAATCCGGAGCAATTCGCCTATAACGATCCGTCTACCGGTGGCTCGGGAAGCTCCTTTGTACAAACGGTTATCTATCAGGATCTGCCTGAGGAAGAGATTCATAACTCCGACCCGTCTGTCATGGAGAAATGGGAGCCAGGATTCAACAAGTTAAAGGAAATCGGCAATTATGTTTATGGCAAAGGGATTTATCCGAAGAAAAATCAAGGTACTCTTGACCTGCTAATGAACGGCGAGGTTTCGATGATCCCTGCATGGTCAGATATGGTTTTGCAGCAATTAAATGAAGGGCTTCTTCCGGAAACAATTCGCATGCAGCAGATTACTCCAGGCTTTAACGGAGGACCAACTTATTTGATGGTTAATGACGAGTCGGATAAGAAGGAAGCCGTGCATCAATTCCTTGATTTTGTACTGTCACCCGAAGCGCAAGCTGTCATTGTAGATAAGATGAATGGATTCCCCGGAATTGAACTGCAAAATATGCCTCAGGAGACACAGGATAAGTTTGAAGGGGTTGCAGAAGGGTTTCGCACATTCAATCTTGGCGATCTCGGTACAGAGATTAACAAGCGCTGGCAGAGCGAAGTTGCTGCCCAATGAGTAAAGAGTGGAAACAAACGGTTGCGGGGCTGACGATGGTCATCCCTTCCTTCGCCATCTTGCTGATCGTTGTCATTATCCCAATTTTTCAGTCCGTATTTATGAGTTTAAGCAACGGAGAGGGCGGATATGATCTTAGCCGTTATCAAATGCTGTTTACCGATAAAGGACTTCGCAACAACATTATATTTACATTGCGGATTACGCTGATTACTTGTGTAATCGTGCTGCTCATAAGTTATACGCTCGCCATCTACATGAGGTTCAACAATGGGCCAATTGTTGAATTGATACGCAGAACCTATATGATTCCGCTGTTCATTCCTGGAGTTATAGCTACCTACGGGCTCATAAACTTGCTTGGCAACCATGGGTGGCTGGCCAGAATATTAGATGTTTTCGGGATGACCCTGCCTCGCATTATTTTCGATGAAAAAGGGATTATTATTGCTAACTTGTGGTTCAACATTCCCTTTACTACGATGCTGTTAAGCTCAGCACTGGCGGGGATACCCTCTTCGGTTATTGAGAGCGCGAAGGATGTGGGGACAGGAAAGTTTAAGCTGTTCACGCGCTTTGTCTTACCTCTCACTTATAAAACCTTTTTGGTAGCTGTGACCTTTGTGTTTATGGGGGTTATTGGATCATTTACCGCACCGTTCTTGATTGGGGCGAATTCTCCGCAAATGCTGGGCGTTTCCATGCAGCAGGTGTTCAGTGTTTTCCAGGAACGTGAACAGGCTGCGGCAATGGCAGTTTTCTCATTCCTACTCTGTTCTGTATTAGGGGCCTTTTATATCCGGTCGATGGCCCGCGAAGAAAATGCTAAGCTATAGTAAGTAAGATCTCCGATTTTTCTCCTAAAGCCCTTGCTAAAGTCAGGGGTTTTTTCTTTTACACTTTTTCGATGTAGGACGACTCCACTCCTTCATGTGACAGTACTATAGGGCGAATGTGCCCGATCGTGGAGGGCGGCCCGGTTTGATATGCCGCTGCATGCGTCAAACTTTCAATTGTACGATATCCCATCAATTCAACTGAACTTGTTACTTTCATGCTCAAGATTGCTTCTTATCCTTGTTAAGGTCAAGCATGGGGATGAAGCAAGATTAGTTAATTTATTATTGCTGTATTAGTAAACGAATGTTGATGAAAAAGAATAAAAATTCCATTAAATTCGCACTCGTTTTAAAGATAAATTTATCCAATTTTATGGTGAAGAAATATTATAGATCCAGAAAAACCACTACAATAACAGCTTTTATAGGGGATAAGAATAGTACAGCAAGAGAAAACAAGATTTGTTTAACTATTAACAAGATATGTTAGATATTTGGCAGAATTATATGCTAGAATAGTCGACAAGTAAGCGTTATCATTTAGATGCAGGGAGTTTTATTAACAGAAGTTGCGTGAAGGGGGGGCTTTAATGTCTGGTCATAACACTCATTTACCAACAAATCGTGCTCTTATTAAGGACAAGATTTATATTCGCTATCGAGAGTCTAGAAGACAGTCAACATGGTCCCTGCATTCCCATGACGGATATGAGATTTATTATTTCATCGAAGGCTCGGCGGCTTATATTATCGGAAACAATATTTATAACTTGCTGCCCGGAGATATGTTGTTATTTCAAGGGAGCATCCTCCACCGGGTTAATCCGGAAGTAACGGGACCTTATGTTAGAAGCACCATCAACTTTTTGCCCTCCTTGATTGAAAGGGCCGTAACTCGAGAGTGGCTGGATAAGTTTATTCATCTGTTTGAAGAGCCGGGCGGAAGATTGATCCGCTGGAGCAATGAAGAAGAGAAGACTGCAATTAATCTCTTGTATGAAAAGATGCACCAGGAAAAAGAAAGAGAACTGCCCGGTTTCCACATGATGATTCAAACTCATATGGTAGAGCTTATGACGGTAATTTACCGGAAATCGATGGAGATAGGCGCTCCTAATGCGATCCCTAACGTTACCCAGAAAGAAATGTACGTCCATCGGATTTTGACCTTTATCAACGAGCATTACAAAGAGCCGTTATCCCTCGATCAAATTGCGGCTTCCCTGCATTTAAACAAATATTATATGTGCCACTGCTTCAAGGAAATTACAGGTGAAACCATTAACGTATACTTGTCCAATAGACGATTAGATGAGGCGAAAAAGCTGCTAAGAATGACCGATCTGCCTATTGGCCGGATTTTCGATGAAATCGGTTTCAATAGCGCTATTCATTTCAGCAGGCTATTTAAGCAGCACGTGGGTATTACGCCGCAAACTTACCGAAAGCTTAATCGCTTTTACAGCGATAGTACTACGTAATGCGAGCTGGGTTAAGATTCGTATTCATCAAACTACGATTCCAAAAGGGAGAGTTGCTATCATGCTAAAAAACTGGAAACGGAATTCCTTCTTCATTCTTACGGTCCTCCTTACTTTTACATTGGCTGCTTGCGGTTCTTCCGGTACTGGTGGATCTAATGCAGGGAGCGGGAATGGAGGCAGCAAGCAAACGACGCTTGATTTCGTCTGGTTTACAGACGGGGTAGAAGGCGAAGTAATGAAAGGGTTGATTAAGGAGTACGAGGACCAAAATCCCGGCATTAAAATTAACCTGATTGAAGTCGCTTACACAGATCTGGGCACAAAATTGAGAACAATGGTCTCTGGAGGTAAACCGCCGGCATTAAGCCGAATATCGGATACCGGAATGTTTGCCAACCAGGCCTTGGATTTAAGCGAGTATTTGGGAACGGCGGAAGAGTTCTCCAGTCAGTTTATTGATTCCATTAAACCGTATTATATTGTCGATGACAAAGTAATCGCGGCACCGATGGATGTAACCGCTAACGGCTTGATCTATAACAAAACCTTATTTGATAAGGCGGGGGTTTCCGTGCCAACGTCAAGTGACGATGTTTGGACTTGGGAAGAGTTCTCCGCTGCATTGAAACAGGTTCAGGAGCAGGGAGGGGCCAGATTTGGCATGGTTATGGACGTCACGCCCCATCGCTGGTCCACCATGCTGTATCAATTTGGAGGAAGCATCTTCAATGAAGACGGTACGCAGGCCGTCATAAATGATGGGAAGGCGGTTAATGCCCTGAATTATTTCGTCCAGCTGCATAAAGATGGAATTATGCCTGACTCGGTATGGATCGGCGGAGAAAATCCGAACAACTTGTTCAGAACCGGAACGGTAGGCGTTCATTTCTCCGGTAACTGGATGCTCAGCAACTACAAGGATATCAATAACTTTGAATGGGGAGTCACCTATTTGCCCAAGGAGGAAATCCGCTCTTCGGTTCCCGGAGGAAAATATCTGATGGCTTTTAAAAATTCGGGCGTAGAGGAAGAAGCAGCGGAATTTATCGCGTATTTGACTTCCAAAGAAGTGAACGGGAAGTATAATCAGGAATCGCTGTTTATTAGCCCAAGGAAGGATAGTGCTCAACTCGATTATGAATTCGGTAAGGAGTTTTTTGAAGTCTTCACCGATGAACTAAATAATTCGACACCGAAAGCAGCAAACGATTGGTCAAGACAGGACGTGATTACGAAATTTACAGACGACCTGCGCATCAACATTATTGAAACGCTGACGGGTAAGATGGAACCGCAAGAAGCATTGGACGATGTGGCCGACAAAGCCAACAAGGTTATAGAAGCCAGCAACTAATTTCATGCCGGCAGGTAAGAATGGGCTGAGCGGCGGCTGCCTTAGGGCAGCCGCTCATGTTTGGCTCTTCGGAAAGGAGTGCAGCCGATGGCAAACGTTTTGGACAAAGGAGCCGCTTATTCAAATAAGAAGTGGAAAAAAACTATAGCGCCTTATCTGTTTATTCTTCCTAACCTGATTATTTTTTCTGTATTTATCGTCCTCCCGGCTATATTCGGGCTGGTTTACTCTTTCACCGACTATGACGGCCTTAACGATATGAATTTTATCGGCCTGGCCAATTATATCGACATTTTGACAGACGCACAATTCTGGGGTGCTCTTAGTCGGACGGGGATGTATGCCGCCGTTGTGGTGCCGCTGTTGTTTGCCAGCTCACTCGGAATTGCTATTCTGTTGATTCAGCAGGTCAAAATGAAAGGGTTATTTAGAGCCATCATTTACTGGCCGACAATGGTTTCTTTCATAATCGTAGGTCTGACTTGGAAATGGATACTGGGGGGCAGCTTCGGCATAGCTAATTACCTGCTGTCGTTATTTGGTTTGGAACCTGTAGGCTGGCTAACGGATCCGTTCTTCGCGAATGCATCGGTTGTGGTTGCAACTTTATGGTCTAGAATCGGTTTTTTTATGGTCATCTTTATTGCCGGTTTGCAGAGTATCCCCCAGGAATATTATGAGGCGGCCACGATTGACGGGGCCAGCAAGCTTCGCTCGTTTCGCTCGATTACTTTGCCCTTGCTGAAGCCGACGAGCCTGCTGGTCATTATGCTTGCTGTGATCGATGCCTTCAAGGCCTATCCGCTCATGTTTGCGCTTACCGGGGGAGGCCCTGGGAGAGAAACCACTTATATCGTTCAACACATTTACCAAACCGGATTTACCTCCCAGCAATTAGGCACAGCCAGTGCGATGTCAGTCGTTCTGTTTGTCATTATCGGAGTCTTTACCCTGCTGCAATTCAAGCTGGCCAAAGGAGGAGAGAACTGATGAAAGGATGGTCCAAAGCGGGCGTCTATGCTGCATTAATAGTTATTTCCCTGCTGTTCCTGTTTCCTGTGCTCTGGGTCGTTCTCTCCTCTTTTAAAAACAACACCGAGCTGTATGCCTGGCCGCCGCAAATTTTTCCGCGCCAATTTACTCTGGATAATTATGCGGCAGCTTTCAATAAAGGGAACTTCGGTGTTTACTTTCTTAACTCGGCGATCGTAACGATTTCTTCAACACTGCTGCTGCTGTTTATTAATTCGATGGCCGGATTTGCCTTGGCCAAATACCGTTTTAGGGGAGCTACAATTATCCTGATCGGGTTTATTTCTACGCTGATGATTCCTTTGGAGGTTATCATGATTCCTATCTTCTCCATCATCAGCATGCTTGGATTGTACAACAGTCTGCTGGGTATCATCATTCCTCCGGCGGCTACGCCTACAGGAGTGTTTCTCATCCGTCAGTATTTATTATCTGTACCGGATGAGCTGCTGGAAGCGGCAAGGATGGACGGGGCATCGGAATGGAAAATCTATCGCAGTATCGTTCTCCCCATTGCCAAGCCGATTCTTGCTGTGCTGACCATCTTCTCCTTCATGTGGAGATGGGATGATTTCCTCTGGCCTCTAATTGTGATAAGTGATCCGGGCAAATATACGATCCAGCTGGCCTTGTCCAACTTTATCGGAGAGTACAATGTCGATTGGAGCAGCTTGCTGGCTATGTCCGTCATCACGATGATTCCGATTCTGATCGTATTCCTTATCTTCCAGAAGCAGTTGGTTAAAGGCATCGTGACTACAGGGATGAAAGGTTGAATCCAACTATGGCTAGCTTACTACGTTACAAACCGCTTAAGTTAAACTACCAGGTTCTGAACCGCTGGCTGGTCAGCGGTACTGAAGAAAGGCCCGTCCGCTTCGTGCCGACGACCATGAGCGGAGGCATTAACGATTGGCTGCTCAAAGGATTTGCTATTCATGAGAATCCTTGCCGCAGGGAGTTTGTTTCGGGGCGCAAGCAGGAAATTCCCAGCCTTCCTCCTATAGATGATTTTCAACCCGGGGGACTCTGCGGACAATTGGAAGGGGCAGGAGAATGGAAGCTTTATTTTCCTTGGGAGAATCCGCGGGTGGAGAGATCGTCTTTCTGGATGGTACCGACTCATTTACGTACTTTTGCTTTTAGTGAGCTTGAGTGCAAGAAAGCGCATAAGGCTGTGCTGCGCCTGCAAACCTGCGGCTCCATTACGCTTTGGGTCAACGAAGAGCTCATCACGGACTTTACTCCTTTTACAAGAAACGCCGAAGCGGAAACAGAAGTTGAAGTTACCTTAAAGCAGGGACTGAACCGCCTTGTAGTTTGTTTCGAAGATCTCGCGGAGCGAGATACGCAGTATTATTTCCGCATAGATTACAAGGGAAAAGAGGATGTCGCAACCGTACTTCCTTTGGGGGAAGCTGATCCGGAAGAAGTGCTGCAGCTGGAACAAGCGATGAAGGAAGCTTACTTTCCGAAGGATACGGTGACTTCAGGAAACGTGGCATTGCATATAAATAACCCTCTGGCAAAGGATATTCCTTTTGTTGTCGAGTATGGCAGTGCAATCTTTGGCGGTAAAAAAACGATGCATGCCACGCTCAGGAAGAGCTCCGCGGTTCTGGAGCTGGCAGATGCCGGAAGCTTCGGAATGGAGTATTTATATCTTCAGTTCACAGCACGTTTGGGGAGGATCTCCATTCAACGTACACTGGCTCTTCAAGTTTATTCAGACCAGGCAGCAGCGACTGGATCGGCCCCCAATATCGTCTCCCGCAAGGCGGAAGCGTTAAAGCTCATCGCGGAGTACGGAGCCCCGAATCTTCATACAGCGCTGGCTATTCTAAAAACCGGCGGGCCAATGGGGAAAGCGGAAGCGCTTCTCAGGGAAGGGATCGCGGGGATTAACGAGCGCCGGGATTGCAGCGACTTCTTCCTCGTCGCCTTATTCCGCATATGGCGGGATTATCGGAACAGCGGAATTCTCCCGGAGAGCTTCTGGGAGGAGGCTAAGCACTGTATCCTCCACTTCCGCTATTGGATGGATGAACCGGGCGATGATGTTATGTGGTTTTTCAGTGAAAACCACGCCCTTCTGTTCCATACCTGCGAGCTGTTGGCCGGCCAGCTGTTTCCCGCAGAAATGTTCCCTAATCATAACGCCAATGGAGAAGCGCATAAGCTCAAAGCAGAGCAGCGATTGGAGGAATGGTTCGAACGGTTCTTCTCGGAAGGTCTCGCTGAATGGAACTCCAGCGCATATCTGCCTGTAGATGCTGTCGGTCTGCTGCATTTGTACGATTTGGCCGAGAATGAAAGCATCAGGAATAAGGCGAAAGAAGCGATGGATCTGATATACTTTTATTTAACAGTCAACTCGGTGAATGGCGTGCTTGCCTGTACCTATGGACGCAGCTACGAAAAAGAGTTGAAAGGCCAATACATTACCGGGACGACCTCGATGAACTGGATCGGCTACGGAATGGGACATCCGAACGGCTACTCAATAAGCAATGTGGCATTATGCCTGTCCGATTACGCCCCTCCTGAGGACTATCTGGATTTGATGAAGCTATCCCCAGGGGAGAGGCTGGTGTTCCGGTTTGAGCAGGGAGCCGGCGGTTACGCGCAGCTATATCACTATAAATCGCCGGAATACGGCTTGTCTTCTATCTATAACTTCAAACCAGGCCAGAGAGGCTATCAGGAGCATGTCGTCCATTTATCCTTCGGGGCTGAAGCCAACCTGTGGATCAATCACCCGGGAGAGCTGGCCCAATTCGGTTCGGGACGACCCAGCTATTGGGCGGGGAACGGATATTTGCCTAAAGCGGCTCAATACAGGGGGCTTGCTCTGGTGATATATGATATCCCGGCCGATCACGAGGTGAGCTTCACACATGCTTATTTTCCGACCGCTGTTTTTGACAGTTTCGAGCAAAGAAACGGCTGGTACCTGGCCAGGGTCGGATCGAGCTATGCGGCTATCTATGCGGCGGGCGGGCTGCACCTGCGGGAGGAGGGACCGGGACGACAGCGGGAGCTGATATCGGAGGGCTGTCGTAACGCTTGGATTTTGAGGGTCTCGGATGAGCAGGAAAGCGGAAGCTATGAACAGTTTGCAGCCGCGGTTACATCGATAATTATCGAAAATTTGCAGTCCCTGCAGCTGGAATTTACCGATCCTTATTACGGCAAGGTTCAGCTTGGATGGAACGAACCGCTGCGAGTTAATGGAGTGGAGCAGAACTATAGCGGATTTGGCGTTAAAGGAAATCTGGAACGGATAGGCTGAGTATTTTGCAAGAGATAACAAGATATTATCACATACTTTATTCGAGCGGGCTCTTGGCTTTTGGGCTAACAGACGGAGAGGAGCCAATCGAATGGGAAGTTTAATAAACCAAGGAGGCAGCTTGAACATGATTACATTGTCGGGATTTGCTGATGAAATTTCTGCGGAATTAGATGAACAATTGGACATTTTAAATGCTGAATCAATCCGGTACGTAGAATTCAGAGGGGTCTGGAATAAAAATGTGTTGGATTTAACGGATGAACAGCTGCAGGAGATAAAACAAAAGATGGACAAGGAAGGAATTCGAGTTTCTGCCATTGGGTCGCCGATAGGGAAAATTAACATTACCGACCCTTTTGACCCGCATCTGGAAAAATTCGAAAGGGCGATCCATATCGCCAAATTTTTTAACACGCGCAATATTCGTATATTCTCATTTTTTATTAAAGAAGATCAAAAGCCGGAGGACTTTCGTGATGAAGTTATCCGCCGTATGAAGCTGCTAGTCAAGAGGGCGGAGGAGGCGGACGTGCTCCTGCTGCATGAGAATGAAAAGCATATATACGGCGACAATGCCGAAAGATGCCGGGACCTTCTTGAATCCTGCTCTAGCGCTAATCTGCGGGCAGTATTTGATCCGGCTAATTTCGTGCAGTGCGGAGTGCGGCCATTTGAGGAAGCTTACCCAATGCTATCTGCATATATTGATTATATCCATATCAAGGATGCGAAGTCGGCTGATGGATCAGTTACGGTTGCCGGTCTTGGTGATGGCCAGATCCCGGAGCTGCTTAGAGCTTTGAAAGAACGGAATTATTCCGGATTCTTGTCGCTGGAGCCTCATTTGCAGGCGGCCGGCAGCTTTGCCGGCTTCAGCGGTCCGGGCCTGTTCAAGGAAGCTTCAGATGGATTGAAGCGGCTCCTTGCGGATTTAAACTGGAAGTGGCAATAAGCCTTTGCCATCGTACCCCAGAAACCGGTGTTCCCGCTTGAGGAACACCGGTTTTTGGGATCCGTAAAGATCAGAACAGCATCGAAATCAAAGGCTGCTATGGGGCTGTTAAGGGGTTTCGCCGGCTCATTTGTCCTGATTAGTATAGACAGCTTACGGCCTGCATGTTCTCAGCAAGTACCTGGCCCATGCTCCCTAGCGGCGGAAAAAAATAATAACATAAGGTTTAAGAGTTAGGCATAAGAGCTTCAACGGTTAAGGTACTATTAGGTTATGTTGATCCAATGAGTAAAGCGGTGGAGTCCAATGCAATGCTTGCTTATTCATGTGGAAATTGCTCCAGCTTCCGAACTGATTTGCGATACTCCATTGGACTGATTTTCAACATTTGCTTGAACACTCTGCCGAAATGGGAGATATTGTCGAAGCCGGTTAGCTCCGCTATGCGGATAATCTGTTCATCCGTTTGTCTTAATAAAGTCTGCGCTTCTTTAATTCTTACGCTGTTCACATACTCCACAAACGAAAACCCCGTTACTTCCTTGAATTTTCGACTCAAATAGTAAGGACTGATATAAAAGGATCGGGAAAGCGAAGATAAGGTTATTTCTTCTCCATAATTAACGTTGATATATTCTACAATTTCGGAAATTTTGCGATGAAGAGGACTGGCATACTCAAAGTTCATACTGCTCTCTTCTTGAAACAGCCGTTCATTTCCGATCAGCAGCTTAGCAAGAGAAGCTTGCAGGTAGGTTTTCCACCCTGGAAGCTTGTTTTCGTATTCTTTCAGCATTTGAAAAAGCAGCGTTTCTACTCGGGACTGCTCTTGAGCGGTCAATTGGAGCCGCTTGGATGGTTTATGAAAGGGCGCCAGCAGAAGAGGATCCGTAAAGGATGCCAAAAAAGAATCGTCAAATTGAATTAATATTCGTTCATGGTCCGCTACTCCGGTGTCGGCGGTTTTGTGCAGGTCGTATTTTCCGATAAACACCAAGCCGCCTTTCGTAATCGGGTACGTGCGGTCTTTTATGAAATAGAACCTTTCTCCCTTAAGCAGATAATAGATCTCATAGTAAGGATGAAAGTGGTTTTTTTGCATCGTATAGTGGCCTTTGCGTTCCATGTGCTCCATGAAGAAAGAATTCATCAGCCAGCCCCCCCTTGGACCTAGTATAGCAGATAAAAAGCAATATGCGCAAAATATGCAAGGTATTTAAGAAAATAAGCAATAATTGTTTAGATATACATATAATCTTGCGCTAAAATGAGGAAAACTTAATCGGGAGATGAGTACATGACGCTGAAAAAATACGCACTGGTTGGTACTGGCGGCAGAGCTGAGTTCTTCTATGGAGCTATTGCCAAAACGTTCAGGGAAACGTCTGCATTGGTTGCCTTTTGCGATATTAACCGGACCCGTATGAATTACGCTAATCAGCTGCTGAAGGAGAAATATGACTACGAGCCGGTTCCCGCCTATGGGGCAGACGAATTCGATAAGATGATAGCTGAAACGAAGCCCGATACCGTCATCGTGACATCCATTGACCGCACTCACCATACGTATATCATCAGGGCTATGGAGCTGGGCTGCGATGTTGTAAGCGAGAAGCCGATGACCGTGGACGAGCGTAAATGCCAGGAAATTCTTGATGCTATCGAAAAAACCGGGCGCAAGCTTCGAGTTACTTTCAACTACCGCTATGCCCCCCATAACACCAAAATCCGGGAGCTCATTGCAGGTGGAGTGATTGGTGAAGTGAATTCGGTGCATTTTGAATGGCTGCTGAACACGAAGCACGGGGCTGATTATTTCCGCCGCTGGCATCGAGATAAACGAAACAGCGGGGGACTTCTGGTTCATAAATCTACGCACCACTTTGATCTGGTTAATTTCTGGCTGGGAACGCATCCCGAGACGGTCTATGCCATGGGGGGGCTCCGCTTCTATGGCCGGGAAAATGCCGAAAGGCGGGGAGAAACCCGGTTCTATCAAAGATCCCATGGCAGCGAGGCGTCACGCAATGATCCGTTTGCCCTCTCTCTCGAAGACAATCCTCACCTGAAGGCTTTGTATCTCGATGCCGAGCATGAAGACGGTTACCAAAGAGACCAGAGTGTATTCGGAGACGGGATCAGCATCGAGGATACGCTTGGAGTGATGGTCCGCTACCGCAATCAGGCCATCCTTACTTATTCTTTAAATGCATATCTGCCGTGGGAAGGATTCCATGTCGTCTTTAACGGCAGTAAAGGCCGGATCGAAGCGAGAGTAGCGGAGAGGTCATATGTCAATTCAGGCGGTAACAAAGCTGATGAAGGCGCTTTGAAAGAAAAGCGGCTTACGGTACACCCTATGTTTGCGGCGCCTTATGAAGTCCATGTAGAAGAGAAGGCAGGAGGCCACGGAGGAGGCGATCCCGTCATGCTGAATGATCTGTTCGGTGCTCCGGAGCCGGATCCCTTCAACAGAGCGGCGTCACATATCGATGGAGCCGTCTCCATCTTGACCGGGATTGCGGGCAACAAGTCGATGCAGACCGGGCTGCCTGTCGAAATTAAAAGTCTTGTCAGCTTCGGTTAAAGGTAAGAGAGGAGAAGCAGGCAAAAAGCGCGAGAGCGCTTCCTATCGCTAAAACAGGAGGATCGATATGAACAGCTATCAATCAGTTATCGTTGAATGGAATAATGCAGAAGGGAAATCAGCTTCATCCGATGAGGTTCAACTTATCGAGGGAGTTCAAGTTTACACCCGTTCCTTCTCCCGGCATGAAGGGACCCGGTTGCTGATGGTCCGCGGCAGCACTGGCAAGCAGCTGCTTGTGTGGGGGGATGGAAGCCTGTATCAGGAACTGGCTGGCGAGGAATCCGATCATTACAAGCTTTGCGGTTTGACACACGAAAACCGGCTTGTCATTAATCGGTATTTTCCTTACACCGTCCCCCGGGCTTTCGGCAAGCAGGTGGCCACGATCGGGCTTGGGGACCGGTTGGGACTTGCCTCCCCGGGCCATATCCGTTCAGTGCGGGGCAAAAATATCCGTCCCATTCTTGCCCAGCAAAGCATACGTGAGCTGAATCTGACCGGACGCGATTACAACCAGGTGCTGGATGCCGCATGCTATGCCGCCCTGCAGGAAGGCTACACCGAGGGCTTTGGAGCGGATGGCGATCACCTGAAAGAAGAGAAAGATATCGAAATGGCGCTCGCTCTCGGTTTTACGATGCTGACGCTGGACTGCTCGGACAAGATTGACAACGATGTCGAAGGGCTGTCCGCCACCGCAGTGGAGGAACGTTATTTGCAGCTTCCTCAGGAGGTAAGAAGCCGGTATGAATCCACTTACCTGGATACCGTATTCGAAGCCGGGGCAATTCAAATTAGCTTTGAACGCCAGCAGCTAATGAGCTATGCCCTTATCTATGGGGAAGCCATCAAGATGACTATCGATATCTACAATCGCTATATCCGGCCTTTGGACCGGGAAATGGACTTCGAGCTTTCTATCGATGAGACGAAAACGCCGACCGATCCTGCGGCCCACTGGTTTGTAGCTTATGAACTGGAACAGGCCGGACTGGATTTGTACAGCGTGGCTCCAAGATTTTGCGGTGAATTCCAGAAAGGTATTGATTATATAGGCGATGTGGAACAGTTCGAGAAAGAACTGGAGGTTCATTCCGCCATAGCCGACCATTTCGGCTACAAGCTGAGCATTCATTCCGGCAGTGACAAATTCAGCGTGTTCCCGATTATTGCCAATCACACCAAAGGGCGTTTCCACGTCAAAACTGCCGGAACCAATTGGCTGGAAGCGATGCGGACGATAGCGGAGGTTCATCCGAGCCTGTACCGCCGGATGCATCAGTACGCTATGGAGCATTACCCGGAAGCGCTGGCTTATTACCATGTCACAACTGACTTTGATGCCATTACACCGCTGTCTGAAGTAAGCGATGGTGAATTGGCGGAATATATGAATGAAGACAATGCCCGTCAATTGATCCACATCACCTACGGCTTGCTGCTGCAAGCCAAGGACGGAGAAGGCAACAGCCTGTTCCGGGACGAATTGATGGACACGCTGCAGAAGCATGAGCGGGAATACGACCAGGCGTTAATTCGCCATATTGGACGCCACCTGGAATTGTTGGGCAAATAGGCCGCACGGCGATTCGTGTGAATCACAAGGAGGGACCAACATTGACTATTGCCAATAAGCAGGAGCTTGAAGCTGTCGTTCGTGATGTCGTTGCCAAGCAAAAGATTACAGATATGCATACACATCTTTATTCGCCGAACTTTGGAGATATTTTGCTCTGGGGTGTGGATGAACTGCTTACTTATCATTATTTGGTCGCGGAAGTGATGCGCTTTAGCGATATACCCATCGACGATTTCTGGGCATTGTCAAAATCCGAGCAGGCTGACTTGATATGGAAAGAGCTGTTCATTAAGCACTCGCCTGTCAGTGAAGCCTGCCGGGGAGTACTTACCACCTTGCAGGGACTTGGTCTGGACTTGAGCACTCGGGATTTGGCGCAGTATCGGGAAGCTATTGACTCGGGAGATAGCTTTGCTCAGGTAAAGCGTGTAATGGAGCTGTCTAGCGTTGATCATATCGTGATGACGAATGACCCTTTCGATGACCGGGAAAGAAAAATATGGCTTGACGGGACGCGTCCTGACGAGCGCTTCCATGCGGCGCTAAGGATCGACCCGCTTCTTAACGATTATGCCAACAGCAAGCAGCTGCTGCGTGAGTGGGGCTACGCGGTAGGAGAGCAGTGGAGCGATGGCTCCGCTCAGGAGGTCAAACGATTCCTCAAGGATTGGATTGAGCGGATGAAGCCGCTTTATATGGCTGTCTCCTTGCCGCCTTCCTTCGCCTATCCTGAGGAATCCGATCGCGGGCGGATCATCCGCGACTGCATTCTCCCGCTTTCTAAGGAGACGGGAATTCCGTTTGCGTTGATGATCGGTGTGAAAAAGCGGGTAAACCCCGGGCTCGGCGATGCGGGGGATTACTTGGGCAAGGCTGACATGGATGCACTGGAATATTTATTGGCACAGCATCCGGAGAACAAGTTTATCGTGACGATGCTGTCCAGGGAGAACCAGCATGAGCTGGCCGTGCTTGGACGCAAGTTCCGCAATTTGATGATTTTCGGCTGCTGGTGGTTCATGAATAATCCGATCATAATTAATGAGATGACCCGGATGCGGCTGGAGCTGCTTGGTTTAAGCGTCGTTCCTCAGCATTCTGATGCAAGAGTGCTGGACCAATTAGTATATAAATGGAAGCATTCCAAAGAAATTATCAGTGATATCCTAATTGATAAATATAATGATATTATGCGCACAGGCTGGCAGGTTACTGCGGAAGAAATTCGCCGCGACACCGCCGACTTGCTGCGCAACAACTTCTGGCGCTTTGTCGGAAGGGAAGATATGGTCGAATACGAAGAGTAGACTTGCCGGTATCCTGATAGGATAATGGTATCCATGGATATGAGCACCGTATAACGGATGATCTAAAAGGTTTTGTCAAACAAGAATGCTAAAGTCGGAACGGCCGATTGCCCTTGAGGTGACCGAGCACGCTTTCTATCTCCACTCTAAGTCGAGCATAGATCGCAGTCTTCTCGTCATCCTCAAGGGCTCTTTCGGACAAACAAAGCGATCATCCCGCTCCTTTCAATCCGCCGTATGAAGCTCGCGGTACTTGCCAGGAGTAATCCCTTCCAGCTTGCGGAACGAGCGGATGAAGTTCTGTGAATTGTTATAGCGCAGGAGCTCGGAGATTTCGCGGACGGACATTCTCGTTTCGACGAGCCATTTCTTGGCCATTTCATGACGGTAAGTGGCAAGATATTCACTGAAGGAAATGTCCATTTCCTTGCGAAAAACGCTGCTTATATAATTCGCATTATAGTGAAGCCGATCAGCGATGGATTCCAGAGTAATATCATTATGAAATTCATCGCGGATAATCTGGATGATTTGGCTGGAAATCGTTTTGGACTGCAATTTCGTCCGTTCCTCTACCGTTTCTATAATCGGCTCAATAATCTTCTGGCGGAACCAGGTCATCCTTTCCTTGTTTCCGAGCTTGAACAGCTTGTCGAAGATCGGCCGGCTCTCCGAGAACGATACGGCCTCGATTCCCAGCGAGCGGGTCAGCTGGATCAGATCGACCAGCAGCTTGACCAGAGACAGTTCATATTCGTTCGGCCCCGAATCCTTGACAGACAAATGGTGGAATATAGCTTTGAGCTGTTCATCGGCGGCTTGCCGATCTGCCAGTTTAATCGCGTCATGAAGCGCCTGCTGCAGGTGATGAGGGAACGGCAGCCGGGTGGAATAACCCTGCGGAAGATCCTGGAAGAATATAATGGCGCCGTCTCCGAGTCGGATGCGGTGCTTTAAGGCTTCCAAGCCTTCCTGGTAAGCCTGCTGCGCATCCTGCAGGCTGTTCGCCGTATTGCTGATTCCAAAACTGACGGATAGATTCAAGTAGGTTTTGACAGTAGATTGGATATGCTTGGCCGTCTCGGATAATGTTTGGGCAAAGGCGGAATCGGAGTCGTTCCGATTGACCATCATCGTCACCTGGGATTGCTTGAACAGCACGGGCTGGAAGCGCAGGTCCTCCGGAATAATTTCCTCAATCATGTTGTTGATAGCGAACATTAACAAATCGATATCCCTGTCCCGGTACTCCGTGCCTTCCAGTGTATCGATCTGCAGGACGAGAACGGAAAGCCCTTTCCATTGCGCCGGGTATTGAAAAGCCTGGAGCTTATCCTCAATTTCCTTGGCAGTCACTCCCCCCTGATAGCATTTCATCATGAAAAATGTTTTTAATTGTTCAATTTGAGTGGTGAGCTTGCTTTCCAGCTCGCTTTTGGCGTGCAGCACCGTATGAATCTGCTCCTGAATAAATTCGAATTCATCCTTGTCCTGGACAGTGTTTTTAGTCTGAAAGGCGCTAAAGGCAAATTTGAACAACGATTGGACCGGTTTGTAGATCTTCCGGGAACCGAACCAGTTCATGAAGAGGGCAGCGAGCAGCAGCGCGGCGCAAATCCAGAACGTAAACCAGCCGATCGTCCGGGAAGGCTTGCTAATTTCTTTCACGGAAATAAGTGAAAAGTAGGTCCATCCGTTATAGCTGGAATTGCGGTAGTTCACCATAACTTCCGATTGTCCGAAGCCGATGCTGAATTGTCCGGCAGAGACGTTCGAAGAAGCGCTCTCCTCCCGGAAGCGACTGAGCAGGCTTTGCAGATTGGCGCTGTGCAGCTCGGTCACCGCAGCGTTCTCGATCAGGATCGGGTTCAAGTTTTCATCCCAGATCATCACCGTCTCATGGTTGAAGTCATAAGTGAACAGCCCTTTGATATGGCAGGCGGGGATGCTGGCCGAGGCCAGTCCCTTCTTGGATACTGTATTCAAAGGCAGCTTCTTGATTAGCTGAACGCGAGTTCCGCAATCCGTCGTGCTGTCCGGGTCGGGCGGCGGCACAAGGTCCCCTTGGTACTCCTCGGAATGTAAATCGTCATCCTCCATGACTACTGCAGTTTCCTCCGCACGTTTTCTATTCTCCATGAAAGGGCTTTCCAAATACCACTGAGAAGTCAGCGGCAGCTCGAAATAGGATAAAAGCTCATCGCGATTAGTCGTTTTGTGAAACCGGTATAGCCCAGAATTGTCAATCAGCCAGTCCTTCTCGGTGCTTAGCAAAGTGATGTTCTGAATGCCTGTATCGAACGTCTGCAAATGAACCATCTCTTGTCGGATTTGGTTGTACAGCTGAAATTGTTCAACGGTAAGCGGTTCATCCAGAGAGGATTTAACGAGCCAGGAATTGACGAAATAAGTCATGGAATGGTCAATCGTTTTCAACAGCTGTTCCACATTGGATTGAATCTGGTACAGGCTTTGCTGCTTCGCTTCGTTAACTTGGGTTTGGATAGTATTGGATGCCTTCAAATAGGAAAAGATGCCGACAACCATAACGGGAATAGTGCTGAGAATGCACCCCAGTAAAAAGATTTTCAGGAAGTACCTGGTTGAACGTTTCTGCATGGGCTCTCTCCCAAAATTGGAGTAAATACGGAACGGTTACAGCTTTAAGTATAACGAAAAACGGGCTGCAGAGTGACAATCATTTTATAACATTTCATGTTCAGTCGGTGTCATATGCCCAGATTTTGAGCAAATGGAGGCAAAAGAGCAGAAACAGCCAGCGGCAGACAAGCTGCAGCCAGCCATCCTTATAAGGCAATCATTTCATATGGAATAATCCTGGAGTTAGATTCCTCCCCAGGGTGGAGGGTCTGAAAGAATGATTGTAGATGGAACATTAGCAAATAAGTATCGTGAAGATAACGCCGAATGTAAGGATGAATGAGACTCCGGAAAAATTGAACCCAATCGAGAGGAGAGCCGCACAAAATGAAAGCTTCCCCATCATCAATCCAATCTGCCCAGCTGGACCCGTTTATCGGTAAACCGCGGGGAAAATCCCGGAGAGCCTGGGGACGTTTTGTCAAGAACCGATACATTTACTTGATGATTCTGCCGGGCTTGGTTTACTTCATTTTATTCAAATATGTGCCTATGTGGGGGCTTGTGATCGCCTTTCAGGATTACCAGCCGTTTCTGGGAGTGTCCGGCAGTCCGTGGGTAGGCTTCAAACATTTTGAACGTCTGTTTACGGAGCCTACCTTCTGGATGCTGTTCCGCAATACGATTGTCCTGTTCCTTTTAAACGTAGTGATTTATTTCCCGGTACCCATTGTGCTGGCGTTGATGCTGAATGAGGTTCGTGTCGCGGTCTTCAAAAGATTCGTGCAGACCCTGATCTACATCCCTCATTTCATGTCGTGGGTTATTGTCGTGTCTCTCACTTATGTTTTGCTGACGACCCAGGGCGGGCTTGTCAATGAATTGCTTGCCGGCCTCGGCTTCAACAAGATCAACTTCCTGCTGGATCCCGACTGGTTCAGACCCTTGTATATTTTGCAGGTCATTTGGAGAGAAGCTGGCTGGGGCACGATTATTTACTTGGCCGCTATATCCGCAATCGATCCGCAGCTGTACGAAGCCGCGCGCATGGATGGAGCTAACCGCATGAGACAGCTGTGGCATATCACCCTGCCCGGCATCCGCAGTGTCATCATTGTTTTGCTGCTGCTGAAGATCGGCGATATTCTTGAGCTCGGCTTCGATCATGTCTTCCTGATGCTGAATGCGATGAACCGCGAGGTCGCCGAAATTTTCGATACCTATGTTTATACCGCCGGGCTGCGGCAGGGACAATTCAGCTACAGTACGGCAGTTGGCTTCTTTAAGGCAGCAGTCGGTCTTGTTCTGGTCATGTTTGCCAACTGGCTGGCCAAAAAATACGGTGAGGAAGGCATTTATTAAGAAAGGAGGTTACAGGCCATGGTTCGAGACAAATCTTGGGGAAGCCGTTTGTTTGAAATAGCGAATTACAGCTTGCTGGCGCTGTTTGCGCTTATTACCGTTCTTCCGTTCGTGCATGTGCTGGCGGGGTCGTTTACAACGGCGGAGGAATTGATTCAGAAAAAGTTTGTTTTGTTCCCTACCCAGTTTACGCTGGACGCTTACCGCTATATTTTTTCCACGGATATTTTGCTGCGGAGTCTGGGTGTGTCCATATTCATAACGGTTGCAGGAACCTTCATCAGCATGCTGCTCACTTCGATGATGGGCTACGGTCTGTCAAGGAAAGACCTGGACGGCAGAAGACTGTTTATGTTTCTCGTTGTTTTTACGATGCTGTTCAGCGGCGGCATGATCCCGACCTTTCTTGTAGTTAAAGAGCTGGGGATGATCGACACGTACTGGGCGCTCTTGATCCCTTCTTCCATTAATGCTTTCAATTTAATCATTTTGCGCAATTTCTTTCAGAATTTGCCTGAGGGCATAGAGGAGTCGGCGAAAATAGACGGCTCCAATGATTTCGGCATCCTGTTTCGAATCGTTATCCCGTTGTCGATGCCTGCCATAGCTACTATTTCACTCTTTTATGCCGTTTCTTACTGGAATGTATTCATGCAGGCGATTCTGTATATCGATGACAGCACGAAATGGCCTATTCAAGTGCTGCTGCGACAGATTGTCATCATGGCCAGCGGCATGCAGGGCGATACGAGCGATTTGGCCGGGGATTACGCACCGCCGGAGGAAACGATCAAAATGGCGGTCATCGTTGTCGCCACCTTGCCGATTCTGCTCGTCTACCCCTTCCTGCAAAAGCATTTTGCCAAAGGGGCGCTGTTGGGTTCAGTCAAGGGATGAGCGAAACCATGCGTGCTTTATTCCCTGCTTTACCATACAATTACTATTGTGGAGGTCATGAAAATGAGAACAATGCAAAAGGTTCGAAAAAGCTTTATGTTTGCCTGCGCATTAGGCTTGGTCACTGCATCGCTTGCCGGATGCGGCGCTAAGGAGGAGCCAGCCCCCACCTCTTCAAGCCCGACTCCAAACGAAAAGCAAGGCGGGGAGCCGGTTCAGGCTGAACCGCTGGAGCTCACCTGGACGGCGATCCTGTACACGGCCCAGCCGCCGAAAGATACGATCATTAAAATGATTGAAGAGAAGACGAATACGAAGCTGAACATTACATGGGTGCCTGATGCCGTGAAGGAAGACAAACTAAATACGGCGCTGGCCTCGAACACGTTGACGAAAATCATGACGATTCAGGATATTAAAAACTCCGCTTTTCTTAATGCAGTAAGGGCGGGTTTGTTCTGGGAGCTCGGCCCTTATCTGGATGATTATCCGAACTTAAGCCAGATGAACCCGACCATATTGGAAAACATATCGATCGACGGAAAAATATACGGGCTCTATCGCGAGCGTCCTCTCTCCAGACAGGGAGTCGTAATACGGAAAGATTGGCTGGAGCAGGTCGGCCTGGCCGCACCCACAACAATCGATGAGTTCTATGAAGTATTGAAAGCCTTTACTTTGAACGATCCGGACAATAACGGAAACCATGATACGTTTGGACTTACGGACCGCAACGACTTGAAATTCGGCGCTTTCAAAACGCTGTCCTCCTACTTCGGAACGCCGAACGAATGGGGCTTGCAGGACGGAAAGCTGATGCCTGAATTTATGTTTGACGGTTATATGGAAACGATGAAGTTCATGAAGCAGCTGTATGACGAGAAGCTGATGAACGATGACTTTGCGGTCACAAGCAAGAATCAGCAGTGGGAGAAATTCACCAACGGCGAGGCGGGAGTCTATATCGGAAACATGGTCGATGCCAAAAATCTGTACAACACCGCAGTGAAAATCAACCCGGACATCGAGTTGGACATTATTAACCGTATTGCGGGTCCTGACGGCGATCATCGGATTTGGTCCCAGGCCGGTCATAACGGAATATTTGCCATCCCGGTTACCGCTGTAGAAACAGAAGAGGAAGTGAGGCAGATACTCGCCTTCTTCGACCAGCTGGCGGAAGCGGAGCTGTGGGATTTAATGAATCTGGGCATTGAAGGAACGCACTACACGAAGATGGGTGACGGGTACTATCAGCAATTAGAAGAGGCCGCAGAGCTGCGTGAGAACGAAGTTCGTCCCTTGAACTCCCTCGTGGCAATCGAGAACAGCACGCTGAAGCCGTATGAAGATCCTCTGCGCGAGAAATACGAAGAGCTTACCTTGGACAATCTGGAGATCATCGTTCCCAACCCGGCCGAAGCTCTCGAATCGCAGACCTTCATTGAAAGAGGTAATGAGCTGAAGAAGCTGATCGATGACGCCACTTACAAGTTTATTCTCGGCTCGATCGATGAAGCCGGCTTCCAGGCCGAAGTGGAGAAGTGGCGCAGCAGCGGCGGGGACAAAATGATAGAGGAGTACAACGAGCACTATAACGCCAATAAGTAGGGCTTTGCGAGGGTCATCCGGTAATTGGCATTATGAAGTTTATGAAAGAAGAGGCGGCAGGGGGACCCTGCCGCCTCTTCCAGTGAGCCGCCGCGCCGATTGCTGCTCTCTTTCTTCCCTTAATCTCTCACTCCTGCCACTCGCTAGTACTGTCTCTGACGATGAGTTTAGGGACAATTTCGTCTTTTGCTATATCTTTATGCCATTCGAATAGTAAAATCTCGGCAGCCCGTCTGCCCATCGTCTCCGAATTCTGATTAAGTGTGGTTAAGCTTGGCAAAGCATACTGACTCATCATTATATCGTCATAACCTACGATGCTTAGGTCTGCGGGAATGCTTAATCCCAGTTTTCTTGCCGTTCTCATAGCTCCCAGTGCCTTGTAATCGCTTGTCGCGAAAACGGCTGTAGGCGGATTGGGCAGTTCGAGCAATTGGGCTAGACCCTGCTCACCCATTTCTTCCATCTCTTGATCCCCGATCACGACGGACACCAAATCAGGATCAAGCTCAATGCGATGCTGGGAGAGAGCCAGTTTGTACCCTTCCAAGCGCAAGGTAAACTCCTGGTTCATCTCCAACCGGGATTTGCCGGTAAGGATTACACCAATACGTTTATGGCCGAGAGACAGCAAATGCTCCGTTGCCAAATATCCGCCTGTTAGGTTATCGCCTATTACGTAGGGTAGCTGCAGATGCGGATAGTAAAAATGAACGGTAACAATCCTCCGATTCTCTTCCTTCCACAATTTAATTTTATCCAGTGAAAGTACATGCGGCAGACAAATAAGGCCGATTTCATCTTCTTCAGGGGGGAGCTCGTGGTTCTGCCCCACCTCCCAAATGTGAAAATCGACCCCGTTATCCTCACAGACCTCGTGAATGCCTGAAAGCAAGCCGTCATAGAAGCGATGATTAAACATATGTAGGTTTACGCCGCGGTAAAGCAAGTATACCTTGCGAATTTCCATTAAGCGATTAGAGGACAGCATGTCACTATTGTGGTTCAAAAAGCTGCCCTTGCCGCGCACGCGATAAATAAGCCCTTCGTTCACAAGCTCAGTCAGCGCTCGTCTTGAAGAGATTTCACTTGTATTATACATTCTGGCCAGCTCAATCTGTGTTGGAAGCGGCTGATCAGGTGTGATTTCCCCATGCTTAATTTTTCTTTTCAAATCCTCGACGATGTGCTGATAAATTGGTTTCTTTTTGTGCTCAGTCAATATACCCACCTCATTATTAGTAAAAAGTATACATTACATTGAATTAAAAAGCAACACAAGCAATATTCTCGTTAGTATTAAAGAAAAAAAGAGTATTGACTTCGAATAAAGAATACTATTATGATTCTAGGTATATTATTTTACTGTTTGGTTTTATTTTTATGTGACCTTAAGATGTTGATTACTTAGAAAATGAACAAGGAGGGATGAACTTGCGGGGATTAAGTGGAGTAAACAAGCGTATAGGTATTGATTTAAAGCCCATCATTATTACAAGTTAAGGGGAGTTATCCATGGTAATCAAAAAAGCGAGACCTTTTATGGCGTTTTCCATCTTTATGTTTTTGGCCATGATTATCACTGCCTGCGGTGGAGATGGGGGCACTGGAACAAGCCCGAGCTCCAGTCCAAGCAGCACTGTAGATGGTGAGAGTACCGCCAGCCCAGAGAAGTCCAAGGACCCTGTAACGATTAAAGTAGCTACCTGGGTCGGTAAGGACAATGAGCTTTTTCAAGCAATTCCTAAAGCGTTTACATCAAAATATCCGCATATTACAGTAGACTGGATTTTCGTAGATAAAGGTCCGGGAGCTGTCCATGACGCGGTGACGCAAAGCATTGCCGCCGGAGACCCCATTGACGTATTTTGGCACAATTCCTTCGTAGATACGGTAATTAACGATTTTGCTGAAAATTTAACTCCATATATTGCCGATGATGCTGAGTTTCAAGAATATGAATTTCTCCCCGGTTATTTAGAAACGTTTCAGTGGCAGGGAGATCAGTATGCGCTGTCCCGTGGAAATGATGTATTTCTCGTTTACTACAATAAGGATTTGTTGAGCAAATATGGGCTGGAAGCACCGGGCAACGAATGGACCTGGGAAGAGCTGAAGGAAATGGCCAAGGCTGCAACCAACCCGGCGGAAAATCATTACGGGATATCCAATCATGCGCTTTGGTTTCAATATGGCAGCACGGTTTTGCCTTATGTCAATGGTCACGCGGATAACTTCAATATGCTGAATGCTGATATGACACAGAGTGTGGCGGATCAACCGGAAGTGCTGAGTGATTTGCAGTGGATGCTAGATTGGGTAACGAAGGATCAGATTATGCTGAATCCACAGCGGGCGAAGGAAAAAGGTCTGCCGGAAGCGCAAGCAACTATGTGGGCGAACGGGCAATCTCTATTTACGCTCCATGTCTCCCCGAGCATCCCGGGTTTCAAGTCAAGCTTGGGCTTTGATTGGGACGTAGCGCCTATGCCGAAGGGAACCGAGAAGCAGGCTGGAATGAGCTTCATCAATCCGATGTTTATGACTAAGGCTAGCAAGCACAAAGAGGAAGCCTGGGAATTTATGAAATTCTGGGCAGCGACAATTGAGGGGCAGAAGCTATTGATTGACGCTGGAGGCACTTTCCCGAATACGGATAATCCTGAAATTGTCGAATATTTCAAAAATCACCCGCAATTCGAAGGATTAAACAGCGAAGCATTGGTGCATGCGACCAATATTGCGATGATCGATCCGACGATTGTCATGCTGGGTGGAAGCGTTAATGGAGATATGGTGATTCAATGGACCAATTCTCAAGGATATGGTGCGGAAGTAAGCCCCTACGATTACTTCCCGCCTGCTGTAGAAAAGGTGAATCAGGAACTCAAGGAACTGCAAGATAAGTATAACTGAAACGGCACCAGCTAAAAAAAGTGCTTGATCAAGGGCGCAGTAAATCCTCATAGAAGACAAGGGCCGCTTTGGTTAAGCTCCGCATCGCGCATCTCCCCGGTGCGCGATGCCAAGTTGGTCGTCCCGGTCGGGAAGGGAAGATTGCTGCATGGGCAACCTAAAGTTTTTGCATGTGAAGAAGAAATATCCCGGCGAACGGCGATTTTCAGTAGATGATTTTCACCTGGAAGTGAACGATGGCGAATTTTTAGTGCTGGTTGGCCCATCCGGATGCGGAAAATCGACTTTGCTGCGCATGTTAGCCGGGCTGGAGGAAATTACCGAAGGGGAAATTTATATTGGGGACCGGATGGTCAACTACGTGTCCTCCAAAGATCGTAATATTGCGATGGTATTCCAAAATTATGCATTGTATCCGCATTTGTCTGTATATGAAAATATCGCTTTTGGCTTGAGAATGCGGAAACTGGCCAAGCATGAAATCCACGAAAAGGTTATCCGTGCTGCTAAAGTGTTAGAGATTGAAGCGAATCTGAATAAGCGTCCAGGGCAATTGTCCGGCGGTCAACGCCAACGTGTCGCCTTGGGCCGTGCCATCGTGAGAGAACCGGATGTGTTCCTGATGGATGAGCCGCTTTCCAATCTCGATGCCAAACTGCGTGTGCTGATGCGGGAAGAGCTTACAAAGCTGCATCGCAAGCTGCACCGGACAACTGTATACGTAACGCATGATCAGATTGAAGCGATGACGATGGGCAACAGGATTGTCGTGATGAAGGATGGAGTTATTCAGCAGGTGGGGACTCCGAGGGAGATTTATCGTACCCCGCTCAATGTATTCGTAGCGGGATTTATCGGAACACCTCCGATGAATTTGATTTCCGGCACGATCCGCACAGAAGGAAAATGTTTATTGTTCGAGACCAGGCGCTGCACGCTGCAGCTCGGAAGCGATAAGCTTGGCCTGCTGCTCGGTTCGGGCTACTCGAGTAGAAATATTCTCCTTGGTGTACGTGCAGAGTATATTTCTTGCGTGCCCGCAGAAGAAGGAGAGTCAAGTGAGCGTGCGCTGGGTGGACGGGTCGATTTGCTTGAGTTTATGGGCTCCGATATTTTTCTGCATGTGCAGAATGAGGAGTTCCGCCTGATTGCTCGTGCCGATCCAATACATTGCCCGGTCTCAGAAGGTGATGCGGTACATGTGAAACTGGACTTGGAGAACATACACTTATTTGATCCGAAGACGGAGGAGCGTATATGTTAAACGCCAATCGTGGAATCGTTTTCGTGATGATGGCTGTACTGATCCTAAGTCTGCTACCTATGCGCAACATTCTAATCAGGCACGGTCCGGACAATTTGGTAAAAGCCCAGACGCCGGGGGGAGAAGCAGCTCCGGTTGATCCGGTTAGCTCCAACTCCAACCATACCGTAAATTTTCAAAGCGAAATACCGGCAATCGAATTTCTTGAGGTCTCGGATTCCGATAGGATTTGGCGAGATGGAGATTCCCTGGTATGGGATGGGGACGGCGGATGGGTAGAATGGAAGGTTAGCATTCCCGAGGATGGCGAATACCGGATTGGATTAGTCTACGATACAGTAAACGAACAAAATGCGGCGATTGTCCGGGGCGTCCAGATTGATGGCGCTTACCCTTTTCCTGCAGCGGAATCGCTTGTGTTGACTCGCCGCTATGAACATGTCTCATCCGATCCCTCCAAACGAAAGCGGCCGCCATCGCGGGAGGTGCCGGGCTGGAGGCTGGCTTGGCTGGCGGACTATAGTACCGAGACGGGGCCGCTTCGTTGGCAGTTGTCCGCAGGCGAGCATACGATTCGTTTGCTCGGAGAGGAACAGCCGGTCAGATTGCAGCAAATCATCATTAGCTCTTTTCCGGAAACGGTGAGCGAGAGAGATAGCGGCGGACCGGCTGACGAGCAGGCAGGCGAGAAAGCGTGGATTAAGCTGTTCGAAGCAGAAGATATCCATGCCAAGTCACATCCTTCTATACAACTGCAGTCGATGCAAAGCGCAGGAATGTCGCCACCCGCCGACGGCCGGATTCGGTTCAATGCTCTAGGCGGAGAACAGTTTCGGCAAAGCGGACAATGGGTCGAATGGACGTTTGATGTTCCGGCAGACGGCGAATATGAAATTGGCTTCAAATACATGCAAGCCTACATCAATAATATGAACTCATTCCGTCTGATTGAAATCGACGGAGCAACGCCCTATTCCGGGCTGAAAGAGGTTCGCTTTCCCTATTCTACAGAATGGCAGGGCATGACGCTGGCTCATTCTGATGGTGAGCCGCTGCGCTTTCAATTGAAAGAAGGAGAACATACCCTCAGAATGACCGTGATCTCGGCACCGATTAAGCCTGTATACGACGGTATTCTGGAAAATATGGACCGGCTTCGCGAACTGGAATATGCCATTCGTAAAGTTACAGGCAACTTTGATAAATTGACGGCTAACGGCAATGTGGATACCAGCCGGGACTGGGATTTGCCGAAATATATTCCAGACTTTCATGAACGAATCGATCTTATCGTCAGCGATCTGCTGGAGCTGGCCGATCTGCAGAATGCAGTGTCAACGGGAGGTCTGTCAGATCCGGAAAATGCATTGCGCAGTGCGGCTCGGGATCTGACGGAAATGCGCAATAATCCGGCGAATGTGCCAAACGAGTTGGGGAGATTCGCGAAGATCCAGCAGAACTTGAGTACTTGGCTATTTCGCCTGCTTGACCAGCCGCTTTTGCTGGACTACTTCTGGGTGGCGGAACCTGGTGCGAGAAAGCCGGGAACGACGCCTTCCTTCCTGGATAATGTCAAGCATGCCGCGCTGTCATTCTTTCGCACCTTTACGATAGAGGACGAATTCGCGAGCGATGATTCCGAGGCTATTGATGTGTGGGTGAACCGCGGCCGGGATTATGTCCGGCTGATTCAGGAGCTGGCTGAGGAAACATTTACAGCAGAAACCGGCATTGCTGTGAACGTGAATATAGTGCCGGACCCGCAAATGTTCATCCTCGGCAATGCGGCTGGCATTCAGCCTGATGTAGCCATGGGCATTGATCAGGCTATGGCGATGGACTTCTCCATGCGGGGAGCTTTGACGGATTTGGCGACTTTTCCTGATTATGAGGACACCGCCGAGCCCTTCCATCCAGGAGCCCTTCGAGTTTTTCATTATCGGGACGGGAACTACGCACTGCCGGAAATTCAAGATTTTCAAGTATTGGTTTACCGGACAGACATTCTGGAAGGGTTGAACGCTTCACCGCCAGACACGTGGCAAGATGTGTACGACCTGCTGCCGGTACTGCAGCAGAACGGTTATGATTTCTTCATTAATCCGAAAGATTTTATGATATTCATGTTTCAGAATGGAGCCGAGCTGTACACCGATGACGGAATGAGGTCCTTTCTCGATAGTGAAGAAGCTTATATCGGCTTCCGCCAATGGACGGAGATGTTTACTTTGTACCAGCTCCCCAGGGAAGTCCCCAGCTTCTTTAATCATTTTCGCAAAGGGGACATTCCGGTAGGGGTCACAGATTTTAATACGTATTTGCAAATTCAATTTGCTGCGCCAGAGCTGGCCGGCAAATGGAAAATCGCTCCCCTGCCGGGTGTACGCCAGCCGGATGGCAGCGTTGCTCGCTGGGCCGGTGGAGGAATGCAGGCCATTGCCATGTTTGAGCAAAGCGATAAGAAGGAGCAGGCGTGGGAATTTATCAAGTGGTGGGTTTCTGAGGAGACTCAAAGCCGCTTCGGTCAGGACATTGAAGCCTTATTCGGGCCGGAATACCGTTGGAACACGGCGAATATGGACGCTTTTGACAGACTGCCCTGGCCGGCGGAGCATTTGCAGACGATTAGCGAGCAAAGGCGCTGGTACAAGGAAGCTCCGCAGGTGCCGGGAGGCTATTTTACAGCGCGTCAGCTTGATTTTGCTTGGAACAAGGTCGTTCTTCAGAGCGGCAATATCAGACAGGCGCTGGAAACAGCGGTCTCAGACATCAACAGGGAGATGACTCGCAAGCAAGTTGAATTTGGGCTCCGCGACAGGACGGGGACCATTCTGGAGAAGCTGTATATCCCTCCGGTTACGGAGCCATGGAACAGGGGACGAGAGTGATGAAGCCAACGATTGTGAATAGCAGCCGCCTTGGGAAAAGGATGGGAACCGGTAAAGGTCTGTCTTTTATGCGGAGTATTTGGCGCTATAGAATTTCTTATTTGTTCATAGCCCCGTTCATGATTACCTTCCTGCTGTTCATTTTTATCCCGGTAGTGGTGGCGATCGTGTTATCCTTCTTCTCCTTTGACGCGATCTCCAGTCCGCGATGGATTGGCTGGGACAATTTTTTGGCGATTTGGACCCAGGACCGCATTTTTTTGCAATATGCCATCCCCAATACGTTTAAATTTGCTGTTATTGTAGGTCCGGGCGGATACATGCTGTCTTTCTTTCTGGCCTGGCTGATTCATCAGCTGCCCAAGGCCATCCGTGACTACTTTACTCTGGCCCTGTATGCTCCATCATTGGCGGCAGGTGCCGCATTTATTGTCGTTTGGCCGGTCATGTTCAGCGGCGACCGTGTGGGGTATGTCAACAATGTTTTGCTGAAAATGGGGGTGCTCGACCAGCCGAAGCTGTGGCTGCAGGATCCGGAGCTGTTCATGACGATCATGATCATTATCACGTTATGGTCGAGTATGGGGGTAGGCTTCCTGGCTATGCTCGCCGGGCTGCAAACGGTAAATCGGGAGCTTTATGATGCCGGACATATTGACGGAATTTCCAATCGTATTCAAGAAATTTATTACATTACGATTCCGGCGATCAAGCCGCAAATGCTGTTCGGTGCGGTCATGTCGGTAGTGGGCACGTTAAAAGCCGGCTCCATCGGCTCCCTGCTGTCGGTTGCTGCGAGCGGCTCGCCTATTACGCCGCAATATTCCGGACATTTAATTATTAATCATGTGGACGACTTCGCCATGATCCGCTATGAGCTCGGGTATGCAGCGGCTTTATCGGTCATCCTTCTGCTTGCCATGTACGCGGCTAATAAGCTTGCTTTCAAACTGTTCGGCACGAAAGGAGAAGAGTAGCATGCGTCATATATGGAGTTTTTGGACAAAGACGGATGCCTTTCAAAAAATAGCCTTTCTCTGCTTGACAATCCTGGCTTTGTTTATGGCGCTGCCTATCATTTATACGATTAATCATGCTTTCAAGCCGATTAACGAGCTGTTTTTGTACCCTCCCCGTTTTTGGGTCAATGAACCGACGCTGCAAAATTTCAAGGATTTGTTTCTAAAGGCACAAACGCTGGTTGTCCCGTTCACACGCTATTTGTTTAACAGCTTGTTCTCCACCGGACTTACGGTCGTCATTGCTGTGCTGATCAGTGCGATGGCTGCCTATGTCCTGTCCAAACACCGTTTTCCTGGAGCAAAGCTCGTGTTTGCGATGATTATTTTCGCCCTTATGTTCGCCCCGGAAACGGTAGCCATTCCCCGTTATTTGGTTGTCGCGAACATGGGCATTATGAACACCTACCTCGCTCACATGCTGCCTTTGCTGGCTGCGCCTGTCTCCGTCTTTCTCATGAAGCAGTTTATGGACCAGGTCCCAGGCGAACTGCTCGACGCAGCCAAAATAGACGGAGCCGGAGAATTCACCTTGTTCGCGAAAATTGTAATGCCCATCTGCCTTCCCGCTGTAGCCACTGTGGCCATTCTGGCCTTTCAATCATCGTGGCAGCAGACCGAAACGTCCAATCTCTATATCCAGGAGGAAGTGATGAAGACCCTGCCTTACTACGTGGCTACATTAACGAACGGGATTGCAAATAATGTAGTCGGGCAAGGGGTAGCCGCAGCGGCAACGCTGTTGTTGTTCGTACCGAATTTAATCATCTTCCTGCTGTTTCAGCGGAAAGTAATGGCGACGATGGCGAATTCGGGAATTAAATGACGAATTGGGGAAAAGCAATGAGACGAGTTTTACTTAAATGGATGCTCAGTCTAACGGCAATCTTGATCACGCTGGCCGGATTCGCCCCGGCCTCTGAGGCCGCGCTTCCGTATCGGACAATGTCAACGGACGCCTCAGGCAAGCCCATACCGGCGCCTCATGGGTATGTGCCGGACCGGCTTATCGATGGCTTGCAAAATCCGGAGCATATCCTGATTAACGCTAATGAAGAGCTTTATGTAGCGGATACGGGCAATGACCGGGTGGTGATCATGGATATGGAAGGCCAAATTCTCCGAACGATCCCTGACGGCGGGGAGGTTGCCGATCAAAGAGAGCAGCTGCGCAGGCCGGAGGGTTTATACGTTACTGATGCGGGGGAACTCTACGTTGCCGATACAGGAAGCCGGCGAATCGCGGTCTTTGATGCCGAAGGCAGGTTCGTCCGCGAATATACTAGTCCGGAGTCTCCCTATCTTCCCGCCAATTATTTGTTCGTTCCCGCCAAAATTGTTCTCGACAATAGAGGCTACATGTACATTGCCAATAAAGGTGGCTATCAGGGGCTGCTGCAGCTTACCTCCGAAGGAGAGTTTTCCGGGTTCTTCGGGGCAAACAAAGTACCTTATAGCTGGATAGACCGGATGAAGCGGAGATTTTATACCGAGGAACAGCTGAGGGAAGAGCAGCAGAAGCTCCCGGGAGCGATTACGAATATGGCGATGGACAGCCGCGGTTTTATTTACACAGTCAACCGGGGACTGGCTCAGGGGGAGATCAAAAAGCTGAGCCTGGGCGGCAAGGATCTGCTGAATGATACTGATTTTTCCCCTGATCTCGGACCGCTCAACCGCTTTTCATTCGAGGCAATAACGGTAGACCGGCATGGGATTATGACCGTCATTGAGTCCGCGGGAGGACGCATTTATCAGTACGATTCAGAGGGTAAGAGGCTATTTCAGTTCGGCAATGATTTTTCGGTCTCTCCGCGTTTTGGTTTATTTCGCAGACCTACCGGAGTAGCTGTAAATCAACAGGGAGATCTTTTCGTTGCTGACGGTGATCTTGGCGTTATTCAAGTATTTAAGCAGACGGAATTTGGCGAGTTGGTTCATCAGGCTGTAGTTCTCGATGAAGAAGGCCGCTATGCGGAAGCAAAACCGGTGTGGGAGCGGATTCTGGTGCTGGATGGCATGTTCAACCGTGCTAATCAAGGTATTGCCAAAGCAGAATATGCTGCAGGCCGCTATGAGGAAGCGAGGAAGCATTTCGCTCTGGCCTACGACAAGGAGGGGTATTCCGAAGCATTCTGGCAAATTCGCATGAGCTGGCTGCTGCGTTACTTTGGTTCTCTAGCCACACTGTTAGCTGCAGCTTGGGCGGGGGGCAGCTTATGGGCGGCAATCAAACGCTGGAGGGGCAGGGAGATGTCTGATTCCGGCGCTGCAGATGAGCTTCAGACAGCGTCCTCTAGGAAGAGCAGCTGGCACACCGGTTGGAGGCTGCTGCTCCGGGTGCTGCGCCAGCCGGTTAATGGGATGTATGAGATAGCCAACTCGCCTGAGACTAAGCTGGCTTTCGCATTTACCCTGGTCGCTGCGGCATTTGCAGTTCATGTTGCCGGTCTTGCCGTGACCAGCTTTGTATTCGCAGACACTTTATTTGCAGACGTCAGTTTACTGTCTGAAGCGCTGAAGTTTTTTCTCTTGTTTAGCGGGTGGATTCTATCCAATTATTTGGTTGGTTCTGTCATGAAGGGAGAAGGCACGCTGCGCAAAGTTTTTATTGTGAACTCTTATGCGCTGGCTCCATTCCTGTTTTTTAACTTGCCGGTCCGTCTAATGACGAACGTTCTGACGCTTCAGGAACAAGCATTTTTCCAAATAGCCATTGCCGGCCTGGTGCTCTGGGTACTTATTTTACTATTCATTGCTTCACAGACAGTGCACAACTTTAATGCGAAGGAAGCGATCGGCATTAATACAGTTTCTTTATTTACGTTCGCTTGTATCGGTATTTTCGGATTTGCATTAATCGGTTTGCTGTATCAGGCTTACGACTTCTTCATTCAATTCGGACGGGAGGTGATTCAGCGTGTTTAATCAAAGGCTGCGGAAGCTGTATGGCCGGTTGGCTATTCTGTTCCTGTTGTCCGGGCTTATCGCTTATTTATGGTTAACCGCCGAGCGCGACTTTGAATTGTTGGGCAGCTATCGCCCGGAAGCGGCTCTCAGCTTCATGGATGGCCTGCAAATGCAACAGGGAAGTCCGCAGGACACGGAGACAGCAAGCTTCGAGGGAATGATTTATTACCGTATGGCGGAGGCAGGAGCGCTTTCCTTGTGGCTTGAGCCAGGCAGCGGGTATATTGCTCTGCAGCATAGCAGGCAGCCGGAACTGCTCTGGGCGAGCAATCCCGGGCCAGACGTGCTGGCTGAGGTGCAGACAAAAGGGCTATGGCGCTCAAATTTGGCGTCCCCCTTCACCTTCCGGTATTTGCGCGGAAACGAAAACAAGGAAACGGCAGGCAACACGGTGGATCACTCCGCCCAAATTGAATGGAAAAGGATTGAAGACGGAGTAGGAGTACGCTACACGGTTGATGATCTCGGCTTCGCCTTTTACTTCGAATATACGCTATTAGCTGACGGCCTTCAGGTACGGGTGCCGGAGCATGGAATTCTCGAGACGAAGGATAACCGGCTGTCTACCCTGGACGTTTTGCCCTTCTTTGCAGCCTCGTTCAACGACAGGGAAGGTTACTTATTCGTTCCTGACGGACCGGGCGGCCTAATCCATTTCGCCAAGGAGCGGCCAGCCCTGTCCTCGCCTTACGATTTCCCGGTGTTTGGGGCTGACTTGTCCATACCGCAGCTGGATGTGCCCTTTTCGAGGACACCGATCCAGTATCCGGTATTCGGGATGAATCGCGGCGATTCCGGCTTCCTCGCAGTCATCGAAGAAGGTCAACTGAAAGCGAATATTTACGCGGCTCCGGCCGGGCTGCATACCGAGTTCCATGCGGTAAATGCCAGCTTCCGTTTCCGCCAGCCCTACCGTCAGCCTGTCGGCCTAACCAGCGCGGTGACCAGCTATGAGCAGGCGCTGATGGCGGAGCCGATTCAAATCCGGTACACCCTGCTGGATAAAGACGATGCCGATTATGTGGGCATGGCCAAAGCCTACCGCAAATATCTGATGAGCGAACATGCCCTGGTCCCGCTGCAGACTGACCAGGAAACTCTACCGTTATATTTGGATATCATTGCGGCGGCCAGTAAGCCGGGGCGTTTCGGAAGCGAAACTATCGTGACGACGACACTGGAGCAGGCCAGGACGATGGCTGACTTCATTCGTCAGGAAGGAGTCGCTGATTTGCGGCTGGGACTGGTCGGCTGGCACGAAGGGGGCTATCCCGGGAAGCTGCCCAAGCGATTTCCGGTGGAGCGCAAGATAGGCGGAAAGCAAGGGCTTGGCGAATTGGCGAATTATGCTCGTGAGAACGGAGTAGTGCTGTACTTGGTTGATCCGTTCAATGAGGCCGCGGGGGAGCAGCCCGGCACAGGCTTCTCCCCAAGAAGCGATGCCGCCCGCATGCTGGATGGGCGGGCTTTGCAATTTCAGCAAAGTCGCGGCTACGATGCCGCCCGTTCCCCAAGCCCCAATTATGCGGTTAGTCCAGAGGCTGCGGTCCAGCTTTTCCAGGAATCGATTGCTCACTACAAGGCCACAGATGTTAGCCATATAGGCTTGACCGGGATGGAGTATGTATACAGTGATTTCAGTAGAAGCGGGTTTTACGAACGGAAGGACACGATCCGGGTCTATCAGGACATTATGGACGAAGCAAGGGAAAAGATGGATTATCTAATCTTATACGGAGCGCCTTCCTTCTCTATCGGCCTGGCTGACCATTATCACCGTTTTCCGGTTGAAGGCAACTATGATTTCATCATTGATGAACAAGTGCCCTTTTATCCGATAGCTCTGCACGGTCTGGTCACATATTCAGCATCTCCCGGCAACGAGCGGGGCGATCCGGAGGCGGAGTTCTTGAGGGCTATTGAATATGGGGCCCTGCCTTACTTCACGGTCACCTATGAAAACACCCGGCTGCTGCTGGAAACTAGCTTCTCCTCGATGTACAGCACCCAGTTCGCACTATTGAATGAGCGAATCCTGCAAGAATACAACGACTTTGCAGCAGCTCTGCAAGGGACGTGGGGAAGCTTCATTGAGAACCACCGCAAGCTGGCTGAAGGGGTGTATGAAACGACCTATGGGAATGGCCGCACGGTATGGGTGAACTATACGCGGATGCCTTTTGAGAGTGCCGGGCACCGGGTAGAGGCTTTATCGTTCCGGGTCGTTCAGGAAGGAGGCGGCCGGTGAGCACATTATCTCCGCAAGAGCATAAGCGGCTGCAGCGCAGGCAGCGGGCCAAGGCATCAGCGATCGGTCTGCTCTTCTTAACTCCTTGGATGATCGGAATGCTGGCATTTATGGCTTATCCGCTGCTGTACTCCTTGTTTTTAAGCTTCCATAAGATCCGGATAGCCCCGGATGGCTCAGGCCTAATCTATCAATTCGTTTCTTTGGATAATTTTGTCTATGCCTTTTTGCGAGACAACAAGTTCCCGGAGCAGATGTTTCTGTTTGTCCGGGAGGCGGTGCTCATCGTTCCGATTACAGTTATTTTTGCTCTGCTGGTGGCGACATTGTTAAACCAGCGATTTTTCGGAACGATGTTTTTCCGTACCGTCTTCTTCCTGCCTGTAATTTTCGCTACGGGACGCGTTCTGATTGAATTGTTTAACCAGGGTCAAGGTGAACTGCCCCTTACGCAGCAGTATAACGTCGAGGAGCTCGTCTACACCCTTCTCCCCCCGACCGCGGCTGAACCGGTTATGAGCGTATTGGGCAAGTTTATTATGATTCTCTGGTTCTCGGGCGTCCAGGTTATCATTTTCCTGGCCGGTTTCCAAACCATTTCCCAATCTACTTATGAAGCTGCGCAAATCGATGGAGCCTCACCATGGGAGACTTTCTGGAAAATTACGTTTCCGTCCATTGTGCCCTTCATTGTGTTAAACGGAATTTACACGGTCGTCGACCTGTCGACTAACCCGTTTAACCCGATCATGCAGCATATTTTGACGAATATGGTGGATCCGGAAACGGGTTATGGCTATGCCAGCGCGCTGGGATGGATCTATTTTGCCTTTGTGTTCCTCTGGATTGCTTTGCTTATGCGGTTCGCCATGAAATTCAATATCCGAAGGAGGTGAGCCTGATGAATGAAAGCGTAAAACCAACCGGTCCGGGCCGCAGGCGTCCTCTGCGCTTGACGGATGCTCTCCGTGAGCGCCGGGTAAGCGGGGGGCTGCGTGACCGGATCAAGCTGCTGCTTATCGGACAGCGCTTGAATGACGGGTATTTGCTGAAAATCGCTGTGTATATCACGCTGACTTCGCTGGCCGTGCTTTATATTTCGCCACTGCTCTATATGTTGTCGACTTCTTTCAAGAACATGAGTGACATGCTGGACCCCGCGATCCGCTGGATTCCGATGTCCTTCGAGCTGCAGAACTATGTGGACGCAGCCATAGGTCTCGACTATGCGCGTGCTCTGGCACATACCAGCTTCATGGCGATAACGGCGGCCCTGCTGCAGGTGGCATCCTGTGCATTGACCGGATATGCTTTCGCCCGGTTGGCGATCCCGTTCCGCAACGTTCTGTTTGCGATTGTGCTCGTGACCTTTCTCGTTCCGGTTCAAACGATGGCGATTCCCCTCTTTGTGCTCTATTCCAAGCTGGGATGGCTGAATTCGCCGCTTCCCTTCCTGATTCCGGCCTTGTTTGCCCAAGGAATCCGGGGAGCTTTGTTTATTATTATTTTCCGGCAATTTTTTGCGGCGCTGCCGAAGGAACTGGAGGAATCTGCTCATATTGACGGCTCAGGCCCCCTGCGTATGTATTGGAAAATTATGTTCCCCTTGGCCCGTCCTGCCATGCTGGTGGTCTTTCTCTTTTCATTGGTGTGGCACTGGAACTCGTATTTTGAGCCTTCGTTGTATTTAAAAAACAACAGCTTTTTGGCCATGGCTACACAGCTTGATTATTTGCAGGCGAATCTCAACTTCAAAGCTGGAGGCGGTACAGCAGTTGCCGGGCAATTCGATGTGAACGAGCCGATTAAAATGGCTGCCTCGCTGCTTGTCATTATGCCGCTGCTGGTTGTGTATATGTTTGCCCAGAAGTATTTTGTTCAAGGAATTGAGCGAACAGGACTTGTGGAGTAATTTTAAAAAGCAATGAGGAGGGGAAGCTGTGACGGTTGAGTGGTCCGCTTCTTGGATATGGAATGAACTCCCGGAATCCGTGGAAAACGTTTATCTGGAGGCAAGGAAAACCTTTCGGCTGGAAAGTGCGCCGGCTGCAGCCCGTCTGGCTATTTCGGCGAACCAATTCTACATCGTCTATATCAACGGGTTAAAGGTCGGGCGGGGGCCGGCTCCGGCCGATCTGGCTTGGAAATATTATGACGAGTACGACGATGTCGGAGCTTATTTGCAGCCGGGTACTAACGTTGTGGCGATTGCAGCCTACAATTTCGGAAGCCGGGATATCGTCACTGAACAATTTCAAGGCCCCGGAGGGTTGATTGCCCAGGTAGATATGGAAACGGCAAATGGAAGAATGACAATCAGCACGGACAGCAGCTGGAAATGCCGGAGATCACCGCGGTGGGTTTCTCATGTTTCCCGTCTGCATAAGTGGAACGGCTTTCGTGAGATCTATTTGGCGGAAGAGGAGGACGGCTGGGAACAAAGCACCTATGATGACAGCGTTTGGGGGTTCGCGCAGGTGGTTAGTGCGGCCAACGACCCGAGCGGTCCATGGCCACGTCTGCTTGCTCCGGAAATTTCCGCACTCGCCGCGGAAAACGTAAAGCCGCTGCGGATCGTCCGCACGGACATGAATTACGGCCGTATAAACGGGCAGAACGCACTGCTTGCTGACAGCAGCGGTGAGACGGCTCCGCTTCAAGTTGATGCCGGAGTACCGGGTTCATTGCCGGGAGTGGTATACGATTATGGAAAAGAAGTCGTCGGATACTTGCATTTGACGGTCGAAGCCCCCGCTGGCGGGGTTTTGCAGCTATCGTTCGGAGAGTCTCTGGAGATGCAGCTTGGCAATACATTCATTATGAAGAATGGCCGGAATGAACTGCATACGTATGCGAGGCGTGCATTTCGCTATTTGCAGATTACCGTGATGGCCACCCCGGAGCCGATACGAGTCCTGTCGCTAAAAACCGAGTTTACGCATTATCCGTTCGGTCCGGAAGGATCGTTTAACTGCAGCGATCCGCTGCTGGAGCAAATTTGGGAGACAGGGGTATACACGGCAAAAGTCAACAGCCAGCATCATATTGAGGACTGCCCGTTAAGGGAGCAGGCGTTATGGGTAGTGGATGCGGTCGTTATCGGCAAAGTGATCTATCACGTATACGGGGATAGGCAATTAATGCGCAAATGCTTGACGCAATCGGCCCGCATTCAAAATCCTGACGGCTCGATTCCTGGAACCGGGCCGGAGCGCAACAGTCATATGCTGCCCGATTTCTGCGCGCACTGGCTGTTTGGCGTATATACACATTGGAAGTATACCAGGGACAACGCGTTTCTTGGCGAAATGTGGCCCTATATATGGCGGCTGCTTGATTGGTTCCGCGGGCAGGAGGATGCGTCCGGGTTATTCGCCCGTGCTGATCGCAGCGGTTGGTGGTGCTTTATCGACTGGGCTGATTATCTCGACAGGCGGGACCGGGTGACCGCAGTTAATTGCTTCTATTATAAAGCCATACTGCAGGCTGCTGAAATGGCTGAAGCCATCGGCGAGGCGGACACCGCCGACATTCTTCGCCAGAGAGCAGGCCGGTTGCGCAGCGCAATCCGAGATCAGCTGCGGTTTCCCGATAGTCTGGCGTTTGCCGATTGTCTGACGGATGAAGGCCTGTCGACTTGTTTGTCGGCTCAGTCGAATTTCGCCGCGATCTGGTCGGGAGTAATGGAAGAAGAGGAAGCTGAAAGCTTCTTGAATGAAATCTATTTCCAGAATCAAACCCCGCCTCTGAAGGGCTCCTTCTTCTATCATATCGTTCTGGAAACCTTGTTAAGCCGTAATAGAGTCAGCGAGGCGCTCGATATTGTCCGGTCGTATTGGGGCGAAATGCTGGCCCGGGGGGCCACCACCTGGTGGGAAACGTTCGATCCGTCCAAGCCGGATTGTACTGTGCCAAGTCCTTATCAGGGCCATACGCCTACCTACTTGAGGGATGATGTGCCGGTGAGCTTCTGTCATGGCTGGGGGGCGTCTCCAACTTATTTGCTGACGCAATATGCTTTGGGAGTGAACATCTGGGAATTAGGCAGCGGTATCGTGCAGCTGAAGGGATCGGTCAACGGATTGGATTGGGCTAAGGGCGATATTCCTACGGCGGCAGGAATGATCCGGATCCAATGGAATCGGGGTCCGGACGGAGTGATTATGTATAGGGCGGACATTCCCGAAGCCTTGCAGGCGGTTGTTCATCCGGCACCTGATGTTCGTTATTTTGTGAATGGGGTAGCGGTCTAATACGGTTTTTCAGGCCAACAACATGAGAAAGCACAATCTGAGCCTGCTATTCATGATTGAAAATGAAAGGGGGTGAAGCATAGAGAACATACACAGCCGGAAACCGGAATCCGGGACAGAGTGGAAAGAAACTGCGCTGACGAGAACTTGTCATTAAAGGAGATGAGGGCGTGAGTGGGAAGAAGTCGTTTCGCCGAATGCTGCTGCTAAGTATGGCCGGAAGTACGATGCTTGTCGGAACGGGTGGGACTGCTGCCAGCAATAGTATGGGAACGGACGTCTGGCATCCGACCATTCAAACGGCCAATGCCCTGCAAAACCAGGTGCAGGCGTACTATGCGGATTATACAAGAGATGATTTCGTAATACGCAACCTCGAGATGGAATTGACATACGGTTTATCGGAGGCGGGAGAGAAACAGGTTGTGTCGTTTCAGCCTGCCGGATCCGCCGGCGCGTATGCCGAGCAAACGATGGATGTAGTCATTGAAGATGAGGAAGGAGGCCTTTACCGGGCTTCATTCAGCGATACAGCTGGTCGCATTAATATGCACCGGCTTGGAATATACTACACCGATGTACACCTATTCGATACGAATTTTCGTCGGGAAAATGCGGAGGAGCATGTAGTGGAATTCGCCTCCTTTCAATTTGAGAACTCTTTGGAAGGATGGGAGGCAAGCGATCATGTCGGGGGACTGACTGCCGCTAATGGCGTGCTGCGCGGCCAGATTACATCGGCTCTTGACCCGTATGTCTTTGTCTCCGGTGTAGATTTACCTATCGGTACAGCCAATGCGGTCGAAGTACGGATGAAGGTGACGGGAAGCACTGGCGGCGGCAAGATTTTTTACGGTACGGAGGACCAGCCGGGCTTTGCTGAGGCACGCAGCCAAGTCTTTACTCTAACTCATGACGGAGAATTCCATACCTATACGGTTAATATGGATTCTCCCAATTGGTCGGGTCGCCTGACTGACTTGCGTATGGATATTGAAGGCGGCCAGGCAGACAGTTATTTTGAAATCGATTACATTCGCGTAATCGATAATCGCAAAGCCGCTCTTCCTGTAAGACTGGAACGGATTTTCCACGTTTATCCGGACCGGCTGTATGAGGAAATTCTTTTGCATCCGACAGGCGAGGTCCGAATCCGGGATGCTTATGTGGAAACTACCGTTCCGGCAGATCAGATCCATGGTCTTGAAATTCGGGACGGAAACGGCACTCATAATGATCCCTCCGCCCTCGATTCCAATACTGTTGAATATGTAGGGATTAACAAAGGAGCGGTTGGAATATTCGGCTACATTTATCCGGATGTGGCGGGCAACGGAACAGTAACCATTGACCAAACCGCAAGCGGGCTCACGATCAAGCACCACGCCGATATCGGCGACGGCGAATGGGGGGCCGGAGAGAAGATTCGTTTTGGCCATAGGCTGTACAATGATGCGCAAGGGCAGCCGGGGCGTATAGCTGCAGAGGCTGAACTGGAGAGAAACCCGTTAAGGGCGGATAACATCCAGGTGCTGAATGCCGATGCCGTAACCGGATTTGCGGGCTATGACCCGTATCGGGGCTTTTATGAGTTTACGGTCGATCATTCTGATTTTAACGAAGCGTTTTATTTGCAGCCGCATAAGCAGCCGGCAGCCAAAATTCGAATAGCAAATGATGAAGCACCGCGGCGGATATTTGTACAGATTCGGACGAAGGCCGCCTCAGGTGCTTTAGAGGCGGGCGTAGTGCTGAATGAGAATGATGTATTGCTGCCGCTGCCGGTGGAGGTAGCGAAAAACTTTCAAGGGGAAAATGAAGATGCCTTTTACTACCCCGGGGATATTGCGTTCTCTGAAAGCTATTTCCCGCTGGAACTGGCACCTGAGCAGACGCTGGAGTTTACGTCGCTGCACCTTTATCAGAATTGGGGCAAATTCCCTTTAAAGCAAATTTCTTCGGTCCGCTTCACCCGGCCGTACTATCATTTATCGACCGGGGTCACAGAAACCAATTGCTGGGTGCCCTTTTTCGTCAATGGGCGTACTGGATGGATTCTCCCCGATTTCCGTACACGCAGCGGTTATATGTGGAGCAACCAGCCTCAATTTGATGCGGTGGGTAAAAATTATTTGTTCGAATACCGGGATAGCGACGGAAATTTCTCATTAATGGAAAATACTAACGCTAAAATCGACAGTGTCGGTCCAACGCATTCGGACATTACGTTAGACTTCGTCACGGATGACGGGAAGGCGGATGTGACGGTGCGCTCCGTAGAAATGCCGCAAACCGATGAGAACCGGACGTTTGTCTCTGTAGAAATCGTATTTCGGGATACACTGCACATAAGCGATACCAAGAACAACCTCAGCCTTTTCAAAACCGAGAGCCGGAACCAGACCTTTCGCAAGCTGGGTTATTTGGACGAAAATAACACTCCTGCGACTCAGCCGCTGCTGGTGGGCACTGAGCCCGGCAAGGTGGTATTAGGTGAAGCCAAGCCTTACTGGACGCTGTATGACTTCGACCGTACGAATAACCCTGGGGGAGGTACGAATGTCGGCGTTCTCGTTCAAAGAGCCGACATTACCGCAGGGGGCCAGCCATATCAAGATGGTCTGGCGGTAGTGACGAGTCATCAGGGAAGCGGCCCAGCCACGACCAATACGGCGAGTATGACTTTAAACCGCCCGCAAATTACATTTGAGCCGGGAGACCGGATTGAGCTGGAGCTTATTCTGCTTCCCTGGGGGAGCTACGAGTCGGACAATGATCAGACACTGCAAGCTTTACGTTCTGATTACGGCCTGAATCCGTTGAGCGCAACTGCCCATACCGGACAGGTGACGGCAGACTCGTTTGTTCCAACCGTTCAGGCGGTCCAGGAAGCCGCAGAATTTACAATTTCCGGAGGCAAAAACCATGTTTCATTCGCGGTTGAAGGCTTCAGCAGCTACGAACCACCCGAGATTTATAAGCTCAATCGGGGGCAGTGGGAGCTTTACGATCCGTCCGTGAAAGGATATGACGGTTACCGGGTATATGTGGACCGCAACGGAAAATACGGATTTTCATATGTGGATGAAACGGATGGCAGTGAGCAGCGATACCGCGTCGCGGCTAAAACCCGGGGTGCATTCCCCGAGCGCAACTGGGAGTTCAAGCAAACCGGGGATACCGAAGGCTGGACAGCGCATAACGGTGCTGTGATTACGGTTTCCAATGGAGCTCTTGAGGCTGCCTCTGCGGATGGCAGCGGGTATATTGAGTCTGGAGAGCGGCTAGGGATGCAGGCTGCACTGTACAAGTACGTGAAGATTAACTTGCGCAACAACACCGCATCGCCTGATATGAAGCTGTATTATACGACCCGTTCTGACCGTACGTGGAGTGAAGATAAAGCGATAACGTTTTCTCCGCTGCCAAACGCCGGGGCATTTGCCGAATATACGCTCGATATGGGAAGCCAGCGCAAATGGCGGAGTTTGATTGACCAGATGCGGCTGTACATTCCGCCAGGAGAGGATGGAATCGATATCGATTATATCCGGGTGACCAGGCAGCCATCCAGTGATTCGATTCCGCCGGCAACGGTTGCGGATCTGATTGTGACAGCGACAACTCCGACATCGGCGGTGCTGTCCTGGACGGCACCGGGGGATGACGGAATGAGCGGCAAAGCGGCCTATTATGACATCCGCTATTCCACTACTCCTTTCACCGAGAGCACATGGGCGGAGGCCACACAGTTTCATCGTGTGCCGGGGCCCAAGAAAGGCGGGCTGCCGGAGAGCTTTACCGTGACGGGACTAGGTGAGAATACCACTTATTATTTTGCTCTGAAGGCTGTGGACGCCAAGGCGAATGTATCCGGGATGTCCAATTTGGCCGAGGGCATTACAGGGATTAGACCTGAGTACATCCGAGCCTGGGAATTTGCAGCGGATTCAGATCTCGAGGGCTGGCGTATGCAAAATCAGGTTTCAGGCTCAGTGGGCGATGGGATTCTTCGTCTGATCTCTACTGGCACCGATCCTTATATTTTGTCGCCTGATCAGCTGGCCATCAGCGATCCGCAGGTCTACCGGCATGTGAAATTGCGCCTAAAAAATGAAACATCCAGCCCATCCGGGGATATTTTCTTTATTACGAATGAAGATCCGGTGTGGAATAGCGCGAAATCTGTGCCGTTTGCCACCAGCGGTAATGATGAGGAGTATCAGGAATACATCATCGACATGGGGGCTAACCCCCTCTGGCAGGGCACTATCCGGGGAATTCGTCTGGACCCTGCTTCGGCACCGGGTATTATTTCGATTGACTACATTCGTATTGCCGGGGATATCACGGAGGAAATGGAATAAAGGGGAGGCTTGCTGTGAGTGCTAATCATTCCTTGACTTACCTGGACAACGGAACCTTAAAGCTGGGTGTAGATACAACCTGGGGCGGAGCGATTGTTTATTTGTCCGTGTCGGGCTCCGGTACTAATCTGATTAACCGGTATGATGCAGGGAGGCTGGTGCAGCAATCATATTACGGGGCAGGGCAATACGTGAACTGCGGCTGGGGATTAAACCCTGTGCAGGGCGGTGACATGTACAACAATCCGAGCGGAATTATAGAGCATTATAATACGGGCGAATTAATCTATGTGAAGAGCCGTCCGCTCGATTGGTGTCTCCAAAATGATGCAACAGCTTGCATTATGGAGAACTGGTACCGCTTGAAGGATAATACGGTTAAGGTAACAGCCCGCTTCAGCCATAACGAAAGTTCCATGGGCTTAATCCGGGATCAGGAACTGCCCGCGATTTTTACCCCCTCCTCGTTAGACCGGTTTACACGTTACTCCGGGACGGATCCTTTTGCATCTGGGGGGATAACGACGAACACTCCCGGGTATCCGAATGAGCTGCACTATCAGTCGGAAGGCTGGGGCACTCATCTTGATGCCGGGGGCATCGGCTTGGGCTGGTATACGCCAAATGTATATTACAGCACCAACTATATGTACGTAGGGGCAGGCAGTACGGGAGAATACGGTGACCGGACCGCTTATTCCGCCCCGTTGTACCGATTCGCTCTGGCCCCGGGCTCGGTCTACCAGTATGAATACTATCTAATTATCGGCACAGCCGAAGATGTGCGCGCTACGGCATACCATTATAATGTGCGTACAGCTTCAAGCTGGAATTTCGATTTTGCCGGGGACAGGGAAGGGTGGTCACTCAGTTCGCATGCCGATGGCAGCGGCCCCCATAACGGCATCTGGTCCATGAACCCTCCTGTGGGAACGTCTTTCGTGTTAGTCTCGCCGCCAGTAACGATTCCAGCTTCCCGTAACCTGGTACAGATTCGGTTGAGTAATGCAACGGGTGCCACATCGCTTACGATATCGTGGCAGCGATCCGGGAAACAGGAGCTTCATGGAGGGGTATTCAGCAACTCGGTTACTATTCCTATAGCCAATGACGGGCAATTCGCGACATATACGTGCGATATGTCGGGAGTGGCTTCCTGGACCGGGCTCATTCAATCTATCAAGCTGTCGATTAATCCGACAATCGCATCGAGCTTCTCCAGCTTCGATATAGACTGGTTCCGCATTAGATCGGAAGCCGGCTCGGCGCCCGTGATCAGTAATGTGGAAGCCGAAGCACCTTGCGGTTACTTCGCGGTGGTGAGCTTTAATACCGACACAGCTGCCACAGCTCGAGTGGAATATGGGCCTGACTTCGCTTATGGCTTTCATTCCCCCGACAATATCAATCTATCGTGTACCCATCAGGTTTATTTGTCAGGCTTGCAGTCTGGTCAGACGTATCATTACCGGGTGCGAACAAGGGAGGCGGGCGGTCATGAAACAGTAAGTTCGGATCACACCTTTACTACACCCGTTCGTGTGAAGGTCAAGCAATGGGAATTTGAGCAAGCCGGGAATTTGGAAGGGTGGTCCTTCCAGCACCAGGTGACAGGTGTCGTAACAGGCGGCGCACTGGTGCTAACGTCTACGGGTAATGACCCTTATGTCTGGTCACCGGATCTGCTGTCTGTTATCGATCCGTCCCGGTTCCGTTACATCCGGATTCGTTTGAAAAACAGCACGAGCGATAAAGTGGCCCGATTTTTCTTTATAACCGATGCCGACCCGGCGTGGAACGCAGTTAAATCCATTGCATTCACCATTTCAGCCAACGACGCAGATTACAAGGAATATGCAGTTGACATGGCTGCTAACAGCAATTGGACAGGGACAATCCGCCGATTCCGCTTTGATCCGTTCGGCACCACCGGTATTATGTTAATTGACTGGATTCAAATCACAGACTGAGAGAACGACAAAATAATGGAAATAAGTAGAGTCGAAGGAACGCAAGCAAAAACCCGGTTTTCCTGGTTCTTCAGGATACCGGGTTTTTTGGTTGCGCGGGCAGGCTGGCAGCGGAGCAAGAACGGATAGTCCGCGGGTAAGCGAAGCGAACAATTAAGCTTCCCTGCATATAGTGCCGGCTATATAGCGGTCTCCAAGCGGCTCATCGTAAAAATAGTAGGCTATCAGAATGTCACCGTTTGCCAGTTGAACGGCACTGGTATAGCCGAGATCGCCGGCTATGCCGTCATCCCTCAGAACGATTTCTTCAATATCATCCCATCCTTCGCATTCGCTGTCGAGCAAAAACGCACGGACACCGGCAGGCTGGTACCGGTACCCGTAATTAATGAGTACTTTGCCACTCTGCAAGCGCAAGGCATGAAAAGGGCTTGGTGAGAAAACCCTCCGCATGACCGGATCACTCCATGACAGGCCTCCGTCCAGCGATTCGCTCGTAAACAGCGGGTGGGAGCGGCCGCTCGCATCGGGACCGTGCAAGCTGTTGGAACGCAAAAGAGCGACGATTTTTCCGGACGGGGTGACATAAAGAAACGGCTCGTAGAAATGGTAATTCTCGTTCTCCAGCTGGGCAACTCGTGTCCAGGATGCACCGAGATCTTCAGACTTGCTAATGATAACCCTTCCCCGGTTGTCCGCTTCGCCATATGTACTTACTAGGAGAGAGCCGTCTTTAAGCTGTACAGGAACACCTCTGACTGCCTGACCGACATTGGCTGCAGGCTGCGGTGCCTCCCAATCGCTGCCGCCATTGGTTGACCGAATCGAATACATGCGATCCAAACGACAAAGCCAGCGGTCAAAGAGCTTGTGGTCCGTATCCGGGTTCTCGGCCATATCTTCTCTGTCGAACACCTTCCAGGCATAAAACAGGCCATAAAGCGTGCCATCCTGTAGACGGGCAAGACACGGCTCATGGACACCGACCAAGAAATCGTCATAAATTATGGTGGGCTGTTCATCCCAGCTGACTCCATGGTCGCGGGAGCTGACGTATACAGCCCGGGCGGAGGGATCAACGTGAGTGATGTTGCCCATCTGAACGATCCGGTTCGGAGCCTGGCGGAAAGCAACGAGAATACGCTCATCCTCCGTCGTAACGGCGATAGGAAAGGCGTTGTATCCCCCGTCGCGGTAAATAACCAGATCCCTCACCTTATGCAGCGTTCCCATAGTTAGCGGCCTCCTTTTAGGAAAATAATATACCTACTAAAATATAACATCTTTATATCGGTCATTACAATATAATAATCATTAAAATATATACAAAATAAAACTAAAGTATACTATTAAAAGAAAAACAATTTATAAAGTAAACCTAATTCCCTCTAGGAGCTTGTAAACAAATGGTCATGAAAGTACCAAAAACGGTAATAAAAGTTCGATAGTTTATCCAAAAGGAAGCGGTTACAATTGAGGCGTAGCCCAAAATCTAGTAACGGAGGGATGATATTGAAACGCTTCAAATCGTGTGTGTCTCTGTTTACGCTAGTTTGCATGGTCGCTGTTGTGTTATTTGTTAGTACAGGTTGGATTCAAGCTGATCGAGGTTACGCAGCCTCGGTACCGCTTTACTCGCAGCAGGAGACGCTTGGCGAAGCGGCGGGCTCCAGCGGGGCTCTGTCCGGCGCGTCGGGGCTGGACGAAGAGCCCTTTCTGACCGACTCCATGTTTGCAGACCCGGTTTTGGCCAATGAACCTCTTGGGGAAGGAGACTTGCACGTTGAAGTGGAAGCCGCCAATGGTATGCGGCGCTCCATTAACTTTGTGGATACACCGCCTCACGGCTATTTTGTAGGCGTTTATACTGAACGCTACGGCAGCCGTACAGGCAATGAAAACCGTTATAATGTAGCGGTTCAGGTTAATGAGGATTTTGAGGTTACATTAGTAACAAATCAGTCCAGACAGTGGAACGAATCGCCGAATATTGACATTTTGCCGGACGGCTTTGTTCTGCTAGCTCAGGACGACAGCTATGCGCTTGGCTATAGACAATTTTTGCTGGAAAATTTTCAAGTCGGTGACCCGGTTACCCTGTATATCAATGGAAATGAGGTAACCCTGGAGCAGTTCAAGGCCTTAACCGAGGAGATAGCCAGACCTTCTTACGTTTCCTTGAATCAGCCTGACAGGTTCAGTGTGACAAAGGACGAGTCGCAAACGGAAATTTCCGGCAGACTGATGAACTATAACCCGGATAATAACTACCATATCGCAGTAAATGGAACAGAAGTCGCTTTGACACCGGACGGGGCCTTTAGCTCCCAGGTTTCTCTGGAACCTAAAACGAACTATGTTTCGATAGAGGTGTTCCGGGATGACCGCTTGGAAGACACCCAGTACGTCACGGTTTACCGCTATATGGGTGTGCATGACGAGCACGAAGTTTGGCTGTGGATTGAGCAGTCGACGAATGCCAAAAACTATCCGAATAAGGAAAGCATTCGCAGAATGCTGCTGCAGGCCAAGGATGCCGGCGTAACCGGAGTCCAATATCCGGCCAAAGGTCATGAGGGCTTTGTTACCTATTTGCACAATGAACTATCGCAAACCCCACACATTAGCCAAATTCAGGAGCCGAGCAAGCAGGGGGTGCCCGCCGACTTTGACCAGCTCCAGGCTTTTATCGAGGTAGCCCGTGAGCTCGATCTTAAAATTGCGGCTGTATTTAATGTTTACGGAGGCGGTACGGTTTCCTACTCAGTCACCCAGCCCTATCAGCTGCTGAGCACCGCCTTAACCCCCGAGCAGCTGCATGAATATGAAGAGTGGATCTATAGTGTGGATGATGGAGGGGAAATTCGGAGATTTAGCGATAGTCTTTATAAAAATAAAGTCATTCATTTCCTGAATCCGGCAAATGAAGCTGTGCAGGAATATCAGCTGAAGCATTTTGAAGAAGTGATGAGAAATTATGACGTGGACGCCATTATTTTGGACCGTGCACGCTATGATACGATGCATGCAGATTTTAGCCCGGAATCGAAAGCGAAGTTCGAGGATTTCTTGGCTGAGCGCAATAAGTCGCTGGTTCGCTGGCCGGAGGATGTGTTCGAGCATCGTTATAACAGTGCAGGAGAATTTACAGAGACGGTGCCGGGTCCCCTTTACTATGACTGGCTTGCTTTCCGTTCGTCAGTATCCAAAGCTTTTATGCAGAAAACCCGTGATCTCGTAGACCGGGTGAACCAGGAGCAGGGGACCGATATTCCGCTGGCTATTTCTCTAGGCTCATGGTATGAGAACTACTATCAAAGCGGGCAAAACTGGGCAAGTCCCAATTTTGACTACGATGAAAGGCTGGGTCTGCCGCTCGGCGAACTATACCGCAATCCGGAATACCGCTATCAGGAGACGGCATTTGGCGATCCCGACATTTTTGATTATATGGTCATCGGAACTTACCAGAATAATCCCGCGGCCATCAAGCGCTACTTGACGCTGTTGAATGTCCTGACGATGGAGGAATTTCCGGTATATGCAGGGATGCAGGTGCCGAATCTTCCTGAGCCTGCGGACCAAAGGGAAGCCTTCCAGGCCGCCTTCCGTTTCTCCAATGGGATCAAAATGTTTGATCTGTCCCGCCTAAACTGGGAAGTGCAAAAAGCTGCTATCCAGGATTACGAGTATGTGAAAACGTATCAGTTGGGCATCAGCATCCCCGAGTCGCTGCAAGGATTCCCTCCTTCTTATCAGCCTGTGGAGAATTATGAGAAGCTGATCGAGAACGGATTCATCGAAGCGGATTTTGTAAATCAAGGCCTTGCTAAAGGATCGATTATCATTTATTCGGACAGTTATGGGGAAAACACAGGTACTTCCGGCAGGTATACCGTGGAAGCGGTGGTCGGAGCAAACGGGCTGGTTAGCAATGTGGTGAACAAGCAGCAGGCTATCCAGTGGTCCTGGAGCTCAAGCCATCCCGCGAACAGTGCTATCCCTGAAGGCGGATTTGTAATTTCAACGATTGATTATGACGGTACCCGAACTTTGCGGCAGCTGATTGCGCATGTCTACAATTCAGGTGATCCGGTACGGGCAGCCCTGCTTCGCGGACAGCGGGATTATGACGGCAGGCTGACCTCTGAATCCGTCATAAACTATGAGGGCAGCGTGGAAGTGATAGGGCCGGGAAATGAAATCGAAGTCTATGTAAACGGGGAAGCAGCCATTGTTAATGAGTATGGCGATTTCGTCCGGGCTGTTGAATTGACTCCTGGCGAAAACACACTGACCATCGAAGTTTATGTAGATCAAATGAAAACCAATGAGGTAAGCGTAGCGGTCACGCATGAACCGGCTCCTGCTGAGATTGGCCTGGAGGCTTTGCAGGATCAGCTGGCGGCTTTTATAGCAGGCGGCGAGGTTAGAGGACCTCTCACCAATCAGTTGAGCAACAGGCTCTCCCAGGTGGAGCATCACCACTCCGCAGGGCGTATGCCTCAGGCCATCAAGCATTTGGAGGATTTTCTGAAGCATCTCAACAATTCCCCCATGCAAAGACATATTGAGGAAGAGGCGAAGCACACCCTGGAGCTTTTGGCCAATCAGCTATTGGAGCAGTGGGCCGGAGATTGAAGCGAGGAGCTGTCCAATCATTCCTAAACTTAAAGCAAGAGTTGGGGCTGTCCAATAAGTCCCGAAAATAAAAAGGCCGGGCGAGAAAACGTAAGGTTTTCCGCCCAGTCTTTTTTTGGGTAATCGCACTTCAATCACATGCATGTGTACGAAATATGTAAACACACTGGCTGCGGCTCCTTAATAGCTTAAAGCCCAGCATTTGTATGCATTTTGTACGATTTGTCATACAAATTTCGGGTAATCGCACTCCAAATCCCTGCATTTGTACGATTTGTCATACAAATCTTGGGTAATCGCCCTTCAATCCGGT
>NZ_HE610961.1:494653-509652 GCF_000285515.1 Paenibacillus senegalensis JC66 | reverse complement strand
TCTCCGGAAATCGCACTTAACCCCATGCATTTGTACGACGTTTCGTACAAAACGCAGGCAACAAGCCTGCGCAGCCCGTATATATATTCACTGCAAATTACTTGAAAATCTTCACATAGCGAATCGCCGCGATTTTCCTGAAAGTCCCAAAACAGCGTCAAGATAAAAGCAGAACCCTGTCGTTTATTCGTCCAAAGTCTATTATTTTGACACATTTATGTTACAATAAAGGAATGGGTTTTATAGTTCAATAAAAAGGTTTAAGACGAAAAACGGGGTGAAACGGATGTCGGACAGCATGGATGCACTGGCTAAAAATCCAATCAGCAGCTTGCTACGCCGGGATGTGCGCTTTTTAGGGACCATTCTTGGAGAAGTGCTCGTTCATCAAGGCGGCAACGAACTGCTGGATATTGTAGAGAAAATCAGGGAGATGAGCAAAACGCTCAGAACGGGGTTTATTCCGGAAATCTACTCTGAAATTAAAGAGACCATCAAATCATTTGATCCGGAAATTCGGCATCAGGTTATTCGTGCTTTTGCCATTTACTTCCAATTGGTCAATATTGCTGAGCAAAACCATCGGATCCGGAGAAAAAAGGATTACGAGCGCTCCGCAGGAGAAGCCATTCAGCCTGGATCCATTGAAGCAGCTATTAAGGACCTTCATGAGAAAGGATTGGGGCTGGAGGAAGTTGAAGAGATTACTCAGGCAATTTCGCTTGAGCTGGTCATGACTGCCCATCCTACAGAGGCGACACGGCGAGCAGTGCTTGATATCCATCAGCGGATTGCGAATGATGTGATGGAGCTGGACAACCAGATGCTAACTGTACGAGAAAGGGAGCAGCTGCGCCAGAAATTGCTTGGAGAGGTTCTGACCTTATGGCAAACGGACGAATTGCGTGATCGCAAACCTACCGTAATCGATGAGGTTCGGAATGGTCTGTATTATTTCGATGAGACGCTTTTTGACGTTCTTCCGGATATTTATGCGGAAGTGGAGCGTTGCCTGAACAAGTATTACCCGGACCGTACCTGGCATGTTCCTAATTTCCTGCGCTTTGGCTCATGGATTGGCGGGGACCGGGACGGGAACCCTTCGGTTAAGGCCGAGGTGACGTGGGAAACCTTGCTGCTGCATCGCGAATTGGCTCTTACCAAATATGAAGAGTCACTGAGAAAAGCAATGGATCATATGAGCTTCAGCAAAAATATTGTTAATGTAACGGATGAGCTGCTTGAGTCTATCGAGAAAGACCGGGCCACTATCCAGTTAAACAATGAAGAAGCCTGGAGAAATGAAAAAGAGCCTTACCGGATCAAGCTGACTTATATGCTGGAAAAAATCCACAATACAGTAGCAGATACTCCGGGTGAGGGTACCAAATACGAAACGGTTCAACAATTTGTCGACGACCTTAAGATAGTCGAGCACAGCTTGAAGCAGCACTATGCTTATTATGTTGCGGAGCAATTTATCAGCAAGCTGATCCGGCAAGTGGAGCTGTTCGGCTTCCATATGGCCAAGCTGGATATCCGTCAACACAGCAAGGAGCATGAACGGGCACTGGCTGAGGTTCTTGCCAAGATGGGAATTGCCGAGGATTATACAAAGCTTGGCGAGGAGCAGAAAATTCAGCTGCTTACCAATGTGCTGAACGATCCACGACTGATCAGCTCTCCTTATATTGAGTATTCCGAATCTACACAGGAATGCCTGAACGTATTTAAAACCGTTAAAGAGGCTCAGCTTGTGTTCGGTCCGGAATGTATTACGAATTACTTGATCAGTATGACTCAAGGAACCAGTGATTTGCTGGAGGTTCTCGTCTTCTGCAAGGAGGTTGGTCTCTACCGTCGCGAGGCAGGAGGCAAGGTCGTCTGTACCTTGCAGCCAACGCCTCTGTTTGAAACGATAGACGATCTTCATGCAGCCCCGGCGATTATGAAGTCGCTATTTGAGAACCCGGCTTATCGTGACAGTCTGGAAAGCTTGAATAATCAGCAGGAAATCATGCTTGGTTATTCAGATAGTAACAAGGACGGCGGTGTTCTGACCGCGAATTGGGAGCTGCGCTCTGCTCAGGAAGATTTGACCGATATGGCGAAACAGTACGGATTCAAGCTGAAGTTTTTCCATGGCCGCGGAGGCGCGCTGGGCCGGGGAGGTATGCCGCTTTACCGCAGTATTCTTGCTCAGCCTGCTCACACTATGGGCGGAGGAATCAAGATAACCGAACAGGGAGAGGTTCTTTCGCAGAGATATTCGTCCAAAGGCATCGCATACCGCAGTCTGGAGCAGGCCACTTCTGCTTTGTTCAAGGTGGCTAGAATCGCCAGAAGCTCTGCAAGGGAGAAGCTGCCGGAGGATTGGCTGGCCTCACTTAAGGAAATTTCGGAAACATCTCTCGTGAAGTATCAGGATTTGATCTTCCGTGACAAGGACTTCATGACATTCTTCAAGGAAGCAACTCCGCTGACGGAAATTGGCGAGCTGAATATCGGTTCCCGGCCTTCCAAACGGAACAACAGTGATCGTTTCGAGGACTTAAGAGCCATTCCATGGGTCTTTGCCTGGACACAATGCCGTTATTTGCTCCCGGCATGGTATGCAGCGGGCTCGGCATTCCAGAAGTTCTACAACGGTCAGCCGGAAAGAATGGCCAAGCTGCAGGAAATGTATCAGAAATGGCCGTTCTTCAAGACAACTATAGATAATTTACAAATGGCATTGGCCAAAGCCGATTTGAACATCGCCAAGGAATACGGCAGAATGATAAAAGATCAAGAGATTGCTAACCGGATGTATGAGCTTATTCGCAAGGAGTATGAGCTCACTTCCCAGTTGATTCTCGATATTACAGGGCAATCCGAAATTATGGACAATGACCCGAACCTGCAGGAGTCTATTCGCTTGCGGAATCCTTATGTAGATCCGTTGAGCCTGATGCAGGTCGAATTGTTAACTGAGTTGAGAGCACTCCGTGAGCAGCAGGGTGACGACTCGGAGCTGCTTCGCGAGGTGCTGTTGACCATTAACGGAATTGCGGCAGGACTTCGTAATACGGGGTAATCTCACTTCTGCCTGTTTATTCTGAAGAGCTCCCTGTCAAGTAGACAAGTGTAAATAACAAAAATAGTTAGTTTTAATACCTCAGTTCGTATTACCAGAGCTGAGGTATCTTGTTATGCAATTCGCCTGGAAAGCCCCCCATCTGCTGGATGGACGTAAAGCCGTGCAGCAGGATGCGGTAGCCGCCAATCATATGAATGCACACAAGCTTCCCGAGCGCACGCACCAGAGCGACCAACGGCGGCTTGAAGCGTCGCTTCGTGAAGCTGTTTGACTCCGTGAATAGCAAGCAGCTGCTTTAATCCACTCATGAACGGCGTGTGAGCATAACCCCTAATTGTTTCGCTTCATCATTTGGATTGGACTTATGCTCCAAGCACCGCTGACGGCATGTAATTTCACTTCCAAGGATACTGGACTCCGCCTAGACATTAGAAAAGCACCCATCATTGTAGTAGCCGTAGAAGTTTTTATTTTTTCTACTGTCTACTATGGTGGGAACATATCAAGGTTGGTCCGGCTTTTTCCTTTGCTTTTTTGGCTTATTTGGATTACGATATTAAATAGAAGTAACGAATCGGAATGATGTTAAAACAAGTACAAGACCGTGTCGAGCAGGAACTGGTAGCGTTCGGAGGCTTGTTTTTTGTGTGGCAGGGAGAGAAGCCGCTTGCTGGGGGAATGGCAGTGAATTATGTGGAGACGCGACTAGCCAAGCTGTCACGTAATGGTGACCGCAGGGCGTTCGCGGAATTGGTGGATTTATACAAAGATAAAATATATCATCTGGCCTATCGGATGCTCAGCCAGTCTCAAGCTGCAGAGGACATTGTGCAGGAGACTTTTTTGCGTGTGTACAAAAATTTGCACAGGTACGATGAAACTCAGAAATTTTCAACCTGGATTTACCGGATCGCAACGAATTTATGCATCGATCAGCTACGGAAACGCAAATCTAATTACTCTTTAGATGCGGAAATGGGTGACGGCGAAGGAACTGATTGGTACGCCCTGCTGCCGAGCGGGGAAGACACTCCAGAAGGCCAGCTGCTCTTGTCGGAGACACAGCAGCAGATTCGTCGCGCCATCAACACTCTTCCCGATAAATATAAATCGGTTGTGATTCTCCGTTATATGCACGACATGTCACTGCAGGAAATAAGTGATGTATTGGGGATGCCTGTCACAACAATCAAAACTCGCGTTCATCGTGGTCGTGAATATTTGAGAAAAAAATTAGAACCGGAATTTTCTTCGGACAAAAAATGAAACGTTCCGGAACTTGATTCGTATGTGTAGTAAAATGGAGGAAAGGAGCGGCTTGATATGGATTGCAAAGAAGCCCTCCAAAGGATTCACGAGCATTTGGATGGGAATCTCAAACAGGCTGAGGTGCTTAAGCTCAAAAGTCATTTAGACCAATGTGAGCACTGCAATCAACTTTTTATAGAGCTGGAACGAACGGAAGCGCTGGTTAAATCTATGCCGCGGTACTCGGCTCCTGATGAGCTTACGGATCGAATCATGAACGCACTTCCTCAAACACCGGGAAGAAGGCTTGGCCTGTCTTGGCTAAGGCGGCACCCTGCAATATCGGTAGCTTCAATTTTCTTGATTGTGATGGTGGCCAGCTTCTTGGCGCTGTGGAACCAGGATACGGAATTGATGGTGAAAGGCAGCGATCTCGATCAAGTGGTAATTGAAGGAGATACCGTTTTGATTCCCACTGGGACGACCTACAACGGAAATTTGGTTGTTCGTGGCGGGAATGTGAAGATTGACGGGGATGTGGAAGGAAATATAACGATAGTGGATGGCTCTTATCAGATGGCTTCCACTGCACATATATCAGGGCAAATTCAAGAAATAGACCAGGCTTTGAGCTGGCTTTGGTACAAAGTAAATGAGTTTTTCTCTATGTTTGCACAATAGCTTCGCTTAGCCTAACTACAGCCTTGCTTTTCCGGCATGGCCGCTTTTTTTAAAGGTTTGTATCCGCTTCCCCATTGTTTATGGAGTGTGCTGCATTCGTTAAGGCTAATAGCAGATGGTTTTGAAGAAAGAGTACTTCGGAAGCATATGCTAACAGCGATCGGAGGTCCCCTCATTCCCTGTAGTGATTTCCTCCTTTGTTGTCAACCACTAGTTGAAGTTTTGAGCTGGAAAATTCAGGAGAAACTTAAAGCAAGCCCTTACATCTTTCGATAGATCCGGCTGAAAAGTGATGATTTAACCTCCCGCTTATTTTCATAAAGGGGAGGTTTTTTGTTGAAAATATGATATGATTTAAGAAAAAGAGATAACCGGATCCCGAGGTCTGTTCCCGGGCTCTTAGTGGGGGAAAGCTGATGGATTACTTGACTAATCTAACGCTCCAGGATTCCATTAAAGATATTATCGATATAATCATCGTAAGTTACGTTATCTATAAACTCATTCTCCTCCTTCGTGGAACCCGAGCGATTCAGCTGTTGAAGGGAATCATCGTGGTCGTAATTGCCTGGGTGCTCAGCTTATGGTTTGAGCTTAACACCTTGCAGTGGATGATGAATCAGATGTTCACATGGGGGGTAGTAGGGGTCATTATCATTTTCCAGCCTGAGCTAAGACGGGCTTTGGAACAAATCGGCCGCGGCCGCTTGTTCGGGCGTACATTTACCGAGGAAGATCAGGAAATTAACCGGATGATCAGCGAGATCATGAAATCGTTGATGAATTTGTCCCGCCGCCGGATCGGGGCTCTTGTTGTCTTTGAAAGGCAAACCGGCCTTAACGAATACATTGAGTCGGGCACCCGGATAGAATCGCAGATCAGCGCAGAGCTGCTCACCAATATTTTTATCCCTAACACTCCACTTCATGATGGAGCCGTCATTATTCGTAACAGCCGCCTTATGGCTGCTGGCTGTTATTTGCCGTTATCCGAAAACCCGTTCATCAGCAAGGAATTGGGTACCCGGCATCGTGCCGCCATCGGGATGAGCGAAGTATCCGATGCCGTGTGCGTTACCGTCTCGGAAGAAACGGGCCAGATCTCACTTGCGCTTAATGGCATGGTTCTTAGAGACATTAAGGAAGAAGATTTGACGGCCAAGCTATACGAAGAATTGAAGGCGCCAGACAAGACAAAAACCAAGCGTTCCTTCCTGAAATGGAGGAGAAGAAAACATGATGGATAAATGGCTTCGAAATGATAACGTTGTTAAAGTCGTTGCTTTGGCAATGGGAATTCTGCTCTGGGTCGTTGTGCATAACACCGAAGTGCAAAACTCCGCTGGTATCATTAACAGTGCTACTGGCGATCTAAGATATAATAACGTAAAGGTCGAACCCGAATACGACACGGAAACCTATACGGTATCCGTTATCGAGCCTAGCGAGGTCGCGGTAATCCTTCGTGGCAGACAGTCTGATTTAAAACAAGTCCAGGCTTCTATCCGTTCGTTTAAGATAAAAGCTGACTTGACAAAGTATGAATCCGGGACTTATACGGCATTCTTGCATTCCTCAGGTCTGCCGGACAATGTCACTGCTGAAATTATACCGCAAGCGGTAAGGGTTGTCATTGAGGAAAAACAAATGAAGGAAGTTGACGTAGTTATTGAGCCGACAGGCACTCCGGCAGAAGGCTTTCGGGTAGGCAAGCCGATTGTAACGCCGGGAAGAGTGTATGTAACGGTTCCGGAAAGCCGTTTGGACGAAGTTGCTATGGCACGGGCAGAGGTCAATGTGGATGGAGCCTCCTCCACAGTATCCAAGCAGGTGACGCTCACGGTCATCGATCAGAACGGTAACCCGATGGAGGACCTGGAGGTTAGCCCGCAGGTTGTCGATGTAGAGGTTCCGGTGACCAGTCCGTTCAAACAAATGCCGTTGCAGATGAGGGTGACCGGTCAGCCGGCGGCCGGGTTCAGTGTGGCGGCGGTAAAGCTGTCCAGTGAGCAGGTAACGGTATTTGCGCCGCAAAACGTACTGGACAATCTAGAGTTTCTGGAAGGGCCTCCTATAGATCTCAGCGGCATCCGGGAAACGACAACCTTAACGATACCGCTGGAGCCAACGGGGGATTTGATCGATATAAATCCTACGGAGGTTGAGGTTACGGTCGAAATTGCGCGCTCTCAAACGAAATCATTTATGGGGCATTCTATCGAAATTATTGGTCAGGACGATTCCTTATCGGCAGGTATCGTTGAACCTGATGGAGGAACCGTGGATATTATACTGGAAGGCGCACCTTCCCTGCTTAATCAGGTAAATGCAGAGGATTTGCAGGCGGTGATCGATATCAGCAATCTCCCGCCGGGCCGTTATGAGCTGCCGATCAAGCTTAACTTGCCGTTATATATTAGGAAAGCTTCCGGGCCGGAGTTGAAGGCTACCGTAGAGATTGAAGCCCCGGGGTCTGGTGCTCCGTAGCCGGGCTAGACATACATGAATATCTTCGCTGCTTAACTGGTCATGAATCCTTCTCCGGCAATGAACACCCTTGCCTTTATCGAATGGCATTGCAGCAACGAGCGTAACGGTTACTTGCGGCTATTTACAACGCATGTCATAATTACCAAGACTATATTGTTGTTTAACATTAACCGCCCAAATTATTCTGTCGTTTACCATAAAGAATGGAAGTACATTATGAATACTTCTGCCGTATTCTAAAAAAGAAAAAGAAGCAAGGAGAAAAGGACATGACTGCCGCCGGAAGCTTGCTAATTTTACGCCGCGCGTAACTTTTAATTGGCCGGGTTTCGCTGCATGACGGCGGTTGGTCGTCCGGATTAGGTTATAAAATACGAAAGTAATGGAAAAATTAATGAGATCCCCAAAGAACTCAGTGAAAACAACAACGAGATCCATTAAGAGATCAGTGGAAACAGCAACGCGATCAGGAGACCGGAGATTCGGGGATTCGGATATTCGGAGATAACGAGACCAACAAATCAGGAGATTTGGAGATAAGGAGAAACCAATATGGGGAAATATTTTGGAACTGATGGAGTGAGAGGCGTTGCCAACGAGGAGCTCACTTCTGAACTGGCCTATAAGATTGGACGCTGCGGGGGCTATGTGCTAACCGGAGAAAAGAAGCGGCCGAAAGTAATTATCGGTCAGGATACAAGAATATCGGGTCCGATGCTGGAGGCTGCGTTGGCTGCCGGACTGGCCTCGATCGGAGCGGACGTGATTCGCCTTGGCGTAATCACTACTCCCGGAGTGGCTTATTTGACGCGCAAGCTGCAAGCGGACGCCGGGGTAATGATTTCGGCTTCACATAATCCGGTAGAGGACAACGGGATTAAGTTTTTTGGCGCGGACGGCTTCAAATTATCTGACGAGACCGAGCTGGAGATCGAAAAGCTGATGGATGCTGAAATCGATGAGCTCCCACGGCCAACCGGTACTGAAGTAGGGACGATTACTGACGATGAGGAAGCGAAATGGAGCTATGCGGAGTTTTTGAAAACAACCGTCAGTTCTACTTTTTCGAGCATCAAGCTGGTGCTTGACTGTGCTCATGGCGCGGCCTATGAATTGGCCCCGCGCTTGTTTCGTGAGCTGGGGGCCGAGGTCATCAGTACAGGTGCAGAGCCGGACGGAATTAATATTAATGACGGGTGCGGATCGACTCATCCGGAGGCATTAAGCAAGCAAGTCCTGCTGCATAAGGCAGACCTGGGGTTATCCTTTGATGGCGATGCGGATCGTTTGATTGCTGTAGATCAGAATGGTGAAGAAGTGGATGGAGATTATATTTTGACCATCCTGGGCGAAGCGATGAAGCAGCAAGGCCGGTTGCAGCATGATACCGTCGTCACAACGGTGATGGGCAACCTTGGGTTTTTCAAGGCAGCCAAAGAAATGGGGGTTCAGACCGTCAAAGCGGCGGTAGGTGACCGCTATGTGATGGAGGAAATGCGCAAAGGCGGCTACAATCTAGGTGGCGAGCAGTCCGGTCATATTATTATGCTGGACTATAATACGACAGGAGACGGCATCCTATCAGGGCTGCAGCTGGTGGATGTGCTCATCCAATCCGGACGAAGCCTAGCCCAGTTGAAGACTAAGATGAAGAAATTCCCGCAGGTGCTTATTAATGTTAGGGTCAAAGATAAGAGCAAGCTGGATGGAAACGAAGCCGTCCTAAATGCGATTCAGGAAGTGGAGCAAAAGCTGGGCGAAGACGGCCGCGTTCTCGTTCGGTCATCGGGTACCGAACCGCTGGTACGCGTAATGGTGGAAGGTCCGCAAAAGGATATTACCGAACAGTATGCCCAGGACATTGTTGAGGTTGTTAAACGAGAGCTGGTCTAGTGTGAAAGCACTGAAGCCAGTGAACCCGCCGAACCGAAACCACTAAACTCACAGGGTGACGGTCGAAGGGGGAATTATTGTTGCACCGTGCGCTGCTGCCGCGCGGTGTTTTCGTATGCATAGGGCGATGCATCGAGCGCAGGAGCATTCGGGGCACAGTGGTGGTAAAGCAGCCTTACCGTTCCGCTGCAATTCTGGAATGACCGCCACCGGGTGAATAAATCTTCTCCGTTCAGGCAGCAAGTCGAATATGTCATGTTCGCTGCAGCATTTTCAAGAGGGACCTCGTGCGATTTCCGGGCCAAGCTGGGCATTTATGCGTTTTCTTCGTTAACGAGTTGCTTTTAAGCGGCAAATTGAATAAGATGTTAATAGGTTTTTCACTTTGGAAAAGAAAGGTGGGTAGACAAGCAGCAAGTTAATAGCGCCAGAACTTGTGCGGGCCATGGGAAATCTGGCTGAGAATGGGTGACAAAGAAAGGTAAGATATCTCATCCCAATTCAGCGGATTTAGGACGACAAGTTGACGAGGTGAAGGTGTTCGAAGTTTTCGGCGGGGACCTTCCGGCAGCCATCAACTGCCGTTAAGTTGGATTCCAAACCATTGGGGCGACCTGATGAACAAAGATCCATCTTGATTCCATAGAGCAACCAGGCGGGGTTCAGTAGTGATCAGGTGCGATGATTCGCAACCTCAGCTTAAGGTTTGCGTTTTTTTCATTATCGATGTTTCAGTGAAAGGAACGTTTATTTAGTTAGGCCTTTTGACATCATAATGGCCGAATGGCTATTCCTTATAATCATTTGGCATTCCTATTAATCATTATGATGGTTAATCGTTAGTGTTGTAATTTAAAAAATAATGGGCCATGAACAGCGGAATTTACCCGGAAGGGGAGACTATGTTCTGCATGTTCCTGCATGGCGTCTGTTATAAGTGTTAGAAGTGCAACCAATGAACAGGTGACTTTTTCAGGGCTGCTTCTTTCAAATTTGGGGGAGGCTGCCAGTGAGCGTAAAATATAATTCTTTGACAATCGCCAGAAGGGCGAATATAGAGAGGGGTACTTGATATGTGCGGAATCGTTGGATATATAGGCGCGCGCAATTCACAGGATGTGCTGTTGGACGGGTTGAAAAAGCTGGAGTACCGGGGATATGATTCGGCAGGAGTAGCTGTCTTCACCAGCAACGGATTGGAAGTGAAGAAGGCGAAGGGGCGTTTGGCCGTGCTCGAGTCTCAATTGGCCTCATCACCGTTGATTGGAACCGCTGGAATTGGACATACCCGCTGGGCGACTCACGGCAAGCCATCAGACGTTAATTCCCATCCTCATACGGATAACGGGATGCGGTTTTCGGTCGTGCATAATGGAATTATAGAAAATTATTTAACGTTAAAGGAAGAGCTCAGCGCCAAAGGTCACCGATTTGTATCGGAAACGGATACGGAGGTGCTTTCGCATCTGCTGGCCGATCTCTATGATGGCAGTCTGGTTCGAACGGTCCAAAAAGCTGTGAAAAAGCTGAAAGGAGCCTTCGCTCTGGCCGTCATGTATGTTCATGAACCTGACCAACTGGTTGCCGTTCGTCAAGCCAGCCCCTTAATTATCGGTGTAGGACAGGGCGAAAATTTTATCGGTTCAGATATCCCCGCTGTATTGAACTATACCAGAGATATTTATATTTTAAATGATGGGGAAATGGCAGTTTTAACGCGGAATGGTGTCGAATTAATGGATTTGGACGGGAATAATATTTCCCGGGAATTATTTGTTGTCGATTGGGATCTGTCTACGGCGGAAAAAGGCGGATTCGATCACTTTATGCTGAAAGAAATCCATGAACAGCCAAAGGCTTATCGCGACACAATGGGCGGCCGGATTGATGTTCAAGCTAACAAGATCATACTAGACGAGTTAAACCTCAAACAAGAGGATATTCGAGCTTTAGAGAAGATCCACATTGTCGCCTGCGGTACAGCTTACCATGCTGGACTGGTGGGGCGAAGCGTCATTGAGAGTCTGACGAGAATTCCTGTCGAATCGGATGTCGCTTCCGAATATCGCTATCGTTCGCCAATCATTAACGAAAGAACACTCGTAATCGTCGTCAGCCAATCCGGAGAAACGGCAGACACGCTGGCAGCGCTGCGTGAAGCAAAACGATACGGGGCCAAGGTGCTTGCCATTACTAACGTAGTTGGCAGTTCTGTCGCTCGAGAAGCGGATGAGGTGCTGTTTACTTGGGCAGGGCCGGAAATAGCAGTGGCTTCCACCAAGGCTTATTCGTCGCAGCTCATTGCTTTTTACTTGTTGGGGCTTCACTTGGCCGCTCAGCGGGACAGTGTGAAAGCGGGTGATTTGGCAGAGCTTATTCATGCCCTGCAAAAGCTCCCGGAGCAAGTAGAAGAGCTGCTCCAGCAGGCGCCCGCGATCAAAAGCCTGGCAGAAGCCTTTGCTGCTCGTTCCAGCGTGTTTTTCATTGGGCGGGGATTGGACTACGCCGCGGCCATGGAAGGCTCGTTGAAATTAAAGGAAATTTCTTACATCCATTCAGAAGCTTATGCGGCTGGTGAGCTGAAACACGGAACGTTGGCCTTGATAGAGCAAGGTGTTCCTGTAATCGCCTTGGCTACGCAGGAGGAGCTTCTGGAAAAGATGATCAGCAACATCAAAGAGGTTAAAGCAAGAGATGCCTTCGTACTGGGTATCGTGATGGAAGGCGGAGCTGATCTAGCTGACTGCGCCGACCAAGTGCTGAAGATTCCACGCACAATGCCGCTGCTGGCTCCTGCTTTATCGGCCATTCCTCTGCAGCTGCTAGCCTATTATGCTTCACTGGCCCGGGGCAACGATGTGGATAAACCCCGCAACCTGGCGAAGTCGGTGACGGTGGAGTAATAGTAGAATAGTAGGATGTTGTGAATGGTTCGATTATCAAAAAAAGTCTGATCTTTTATGATAAAGTTTGATCAAAACTCATGCTGAATACGAGGTTCCAACAATCGGGCCATATTGTTGCAGATATAAAAGTTTGTCTTCGATCTGAGGGGTTGATTTTACATCAACCCCTTTTTTATGATTTCTAGGACGCAGCTTCTATTTCGCAAGATATATCAAAAAATGAATGAAAAGCCCTGCTATCCTGTTAATGAAAGGAGGTGCCTTCGTTGTCGTTGTATAACCACGAGATCATGATTAAAAAAATTATTTTGTATGTGGAAGAAAACCTGCATGAACCACTTTCCTTGGAAAAGATTGCAGCACAATCAAATTTTTCGAAGTATCACTTTCATCGAATATTTCAATCCGCCGTTGGCATGACGGTAACTGAATATATTCGGTTAAGACGACTGGCTAATGCTTCGTCCGCGTTGCTTTACACAAGTGAACGCATCCTGGATATCGCTTTATATTATCAGTTTGAATCACAAGAATCATTTACAAGAGCATTTAAAGAGATTTATAAGCTGCCGCCTGGCAAATATCGCAGAATGATGTCAGACGTGATTAAAAATAAGGAGGAAACAAATATGGATACGAAGGTGAAAGGTTGGTTTTTAAGTGGAACCAATCCATGTAATTACGAAATGGGAATTGACCATGAAGTTGTTCATCAGGGGAAAGCATCAGGTTATTTAAAATCCAAAACAGTATTAGATTCAACCGAATTCGCTACCATGATGCAAACATTTAAGGCTAATCAGTTTGTTGGAAAGCGCATTAAACTCTCTTGTTTCATCCGTACGGAAGAGGTAGATACGTACGCTGGGATGTGGATGCGAGTAGACGACACAAGGGAAGATGTACTTCAATTTGATAATATGAGTAATCGCCCCATTAAAGGAACCACAACCTGGAACCATTATTCTATTATTTTAGATGTTCCAACCCAAAGTGCTGTTATTTCATTTGGGATCATTCTGTCTGGGCAAGGAACAGTATGGGCAGATCAATTCACTTTTGAAGAAGTGGATGAAAGTGTTCCAACAACTAATTTAGAGGTGCATGGAGAACTGCTGGACGAGCCAGTTAATTTATCGTTTGACGAAGAAATATGATTTAAGGAAGGGTGATAACATGGCTAATTCCGGTAAAAAAGCTGCTAGGGTGGTATTAAGTGCTTTGGTTATAATTACCATTACGGCTGTAAAGTTTGCAGGAATTAATACGCTTGTTCATTACTTAAAATTTTGGTGAAAATATTGCCTAACTATACCGCAATCGGGCCCGATTGTTGAACAACATTGTTAATCTTAAATTTGAGGGAGAAGAATCCATTTTGATCAATCATTTTTAAATGGATTCCAAACAGGATAGCTCCTCATAGCTATTTAGGGTTGTTTTATCCTAATCAATTTTTTTCCACAGCATGTCCGCCAAATTCATTTCGCAAAGCAGCCACTACTTTACCTGTAAACGTATCCTTGTCTAAGGAGCGATAGCGCATTAATAATGACATGGCGATCACAGGTGTGGCAGCTTGTAGATCCAAAGCCGTTTCAACTGTCCATTTCCCTTCTCCGGATGAATACATAATCCCTTTAATTCCATCCAATTTAGCATCTTTGGAAAATGCATTCTCGGTTAACTCCATAAGCCAAGAACGAATAACGGAACCATGATTCCAAACGCTTGCTACCTTCTCATAGTCAAAATCGAAATCGCTTTTTTCTAATACTTCGAAGCCTTCCCCAATAGCGGCCATCATTTCGTATTCAATTCCATTGTGAACCATTTTTAAGAAGTGGCCGCTGCCTGATTTCCCAGCATATAAAAAGCCATTTTCTACAGCTGTATCACTAAAAATTGGCTCGACGATTTTCCACGCTTCAGGATCTCCTCCAATCATATAACAAGCTCCGTTGCGAGCACCTTCCATCCCGCCAGACGTACCGGCATCCATAAAGCTTACGCCTACTTCTTTTAGCTCGTTATATCGACGAATGGATTCTTTATAGTGAGAATTACCAGCTTCAATTACGATATCACCCGCACTTAGAAATGGGGTAATCTCGCGAATAACGGAATCAACAACGGAGTGCGGGACCATAATCCAAAGAACTCGTGGTTTTTCTAATGCTTGAATAAGATCTTTTAAATTAGATACTCCATTAGCTCCATATTTTTTCATTTCTTCCACCGCACTTGTATTTAAATCAAATGCGACTACCTCGTGTTTATGATCGATTAAATTTTTTCCTAAATTTAATCCCATTTTACCTAACCCGATTAATCCAACCTGCATAGTGAACCTCCTAAAAACTTGCATTTATTTAAATTGCTTCTGATTTACATTACATTTTTAGTAACTTTACCACCACTTATATCCATCTTCTTTTAATAATTGATGGGCAGCCTCTGGTCCCATTGATCCAGATGAATAGGAGTGAAGGGGAACCCTATTTTCGTTAAATGCCTCTAAAATAGGTTCCACCCAATTCCAAGATAGTTCTACTTCATTCCAATGAGCAAAAAATGTTGAATCCCCAAGGAGAGCATCAAATAACAAAAGTTCATACGCTTCGGGTACGTCTTGATTATTCGCAGAAAAGTCTACTGTGATAGGTTCCATCTCTCCGTTTATAGGGTTCTTGCTATTTAAC
>NZ_HE610961.1:425726-492882 GCF_000285515.1 Paenibacillus senegalensis JC66 | reverse complement strand
TTAACTGTAGCGATACACCTTCATTTGGATTGATATTTATTGTTAATAGATTAGGTTCAACCCGTTCCATTTCGGGATAATATAAATCTTTTAACGGATTTTTAAATTCAATGACAATCTTTGTTGTTTTTTCTGCCATTCTTTTTCCCGTGCGAATATAAAACGGAACCCCATCCCAGAAGGAATTATCAATCCATAGACGAGCCGCAATGAATGTATCATTTTGTGAAGAAGCCTCCACTCCGGGCTCTTCCCGATAGGCCACTACAGGTTCTCCGTTTATATCTCCGTGCTCATATTGGCCGCGAACCACATGAACCCCTACAGTATCCCTTTGTAAGGGACGCAAAGATTCCATTACTTTTCTTTTTTCATTACGAATCTCATTTTCACTAATTCGTTTTGGTACATGCATGGCTGTCATCATTATTAACTGCAGCATGTGATTTTGAACCATATCGCGAATGGCTCCTGCTTTGTCATAATAACCAGCTCTTTCTTGCACCCCAACGATTTCACTTGCCGTAATTTGGACATTGGCAATAAATCGATTGTTCCACAATGATTGCAATACAGGGTTAGCAAAGGCCAAGGCTTCAAGGTTCTGAACCATTGGTTTGCCTAGATAATGATCGATACGATAAATTTCGTCTTCTTCAAAAGCTTTGCTTAGCTTTTCGTTTAATTCTTGGGCAGATTTTAGATCATGCCCGAAGGGTTTCTCGATAATTAATCGTTTCCATCCCTTTGTTGAGCCCAAGCCACTATCCTTAATGTTCATGGCGATGACGTCAAAAAATTCAGGAGCGACGGATAAATAGAACATTCGATTCTCTGTCATGTTCTTTTCTTTTTCATTTTGCCGAACGAGTTCAAGCAGCTTCTTATAGTCTGCAGTGTCAGTAACATCTAACTGGCAGTAACGAAATTCCTTGACGAATTCTTCTTTTTTAGATATATCATTCAGCAAATGTCTGGAAAATGTATGCAAGGAATCGATTACTCTTGATTGAAATTTATCATCCGAGCTTGCGCCTCTTCCTGCACCAATCACTGAAAAAGATTTTGGTAATTTTTGGTTCAGATATAAATTAAACAAGGCAGGATAGATTTTTCTTTTAGCTAAATCCCCCGTTGCCCCAAATAATACAAATGTCATAGAATCCATTTACAATTACTCCTTTGTTTTTTTATGCATATTAACGAATTTTTATTTATGACATATCCACATGCCGGACATTGTAACTTTTCATTAGAACCTCACAAGACCTTCACTTTTTCGTATAAGAAGCTTGCTGTCAGAGAATCATTTTGCTTTGCTAAAACAGTATATTACGTATATTTTATCTTTAAAAGTACGCACTTTATTTGCATATAGTTATATTGAAGTAAGATAGTGTAAAAATGGATACTATAACTATAAGAGTCAAAAGGGGCTGTCCGAAGAGCGGACGTTCAGGATGACAAATCAAGTTATGTGATTGAGGTATGAATACCCGAGAGTGCTCATCATGCGGGGAGTATACGCGGGGGACAGGGACCTGAGGCGAATTATTTTATTTAGATAGTGTAATCTCTGCTCTTTAAGTGCACGGTAATAAGTGCAATAAATGCACGGTAAAAAACCACGGTTAGGTTAACCGTGGTAAATTATATTTGTCTTAAAACATGAAAAGAAGCCTTTTTCTGCTAAATGGCTGATTTGTCTTCAGATCCCTTTTTCAATACATTCTCAATATAATCTTTACCCCATTTATACATAGCATCTAAGATCGGTATAAGACTTTCTCCATACTCAGTCAATGAATATTCAACTTTAGGCGGAACTACGGGATAAACTTCTCGATGGACGATTAAATGATCTTCAAGTTCGCGTAATTGATTAACAAGCATTCTTTGGGTAATACCCGGCATTAGGGATTTTAATTCACCAAATCGTTTAGTTCCTTCTTTGCCTAGATGCCATAGAATCAACATTTTCCATTTACCGCCAATTACTGAAAGTGTCAATTCTTTTTCACAGTTAAATGTTTTCTCTCCTAAATTTGGCATTTCATTCACATCCTCCTTATTTTAGCCTACAGTATACTTTTTAGCACTATATGCGGTAAAAGTGCGTACTTTTCATTCAATAACATACTCAGTATACTAAGGAACGTGTTAGTGAGTAAATAGCTATGCAAAAAGAAACAGTTACACTTATCTAATGACAGTCTCTTAGCACAATATAAAATTATAAGGAGCGAATAAAAATGAAATTACAATTAGCATTAGATCTTGTCGATATTCAGGGTGCAATTGAATTAGTGAAAGAAGTAGAAGAGCATATTGATATTGTAGAAATTGGTACACCTGTGGTGATCAATGAAGGTCTTAAAGCAGTGAAAGAAGTAAAAGCTGCATTTCCTAACTTAACTGTATTAGCAGACTTGAAAATTATGGATGCAGCTGGATATGAAGTAAGCCAAGCATCTGCTGCAGGCGCTGACATCATCACGATTCTTGGAGCTGCAGAAGACGAGTCAATTAAAGGTGCTGTGGAAGAAGCTAAAAAACAAGGGAAACAAATCCTTGCTGATATGATCGCCGTGAAAGATATTGCAGCCCGGGCAAAAGAACTAGATGAACTTGGTGTTGATTATATCTGCGTTCACACAGGTTACGATCTTCAAGCTGTTGGCAAGAATTCTTTCGAAGACCTTTCAACCATCAAAAGCGTTGTTAAAAATGCGCAAACTGCCATCGCTGGTGGAATCAAATTAGAAACGCTTCCTGAAGTAATTAAACACCACCCCGATCTAGTTATCGTAGGCGGGGGAATTACGAATAAAGAAGATAAAAAAGCTGCAGCACGCGAAATGCAAAAATTAATTAAACAAGGTTAATTCTGCTATGAAGACTACTCAGTATTTAGCCGAAGTCGTTCATGAATTAAATCAAACGGTCCAGTTAATTCGTGATTCAGAAGCAGAAAAGTTAATAAATCAGATTTTAAAATCCAAGAAAATCTTTGTGGCTGGTGCAGGCAGATCTGGATTGATGGGTAAATCTTTTGTGATGCGAATGATGCACATGGGGATTGATGCCTATGTAGTTGGGGAAACAGTAACAGCCAATTTGGAAAAGGGCGATTTATTAATTATTGGTTCAGGATCAGGAGAAACCAAAACCTTGGTTGCCATTGCTGAAAAAGCTAAAAGCTTAGGAGGTACAATTGCAGCTATAACCATTTCTCCTGAGTCAACCATTGGAGAGTTAGCTGATATTATTGTTAAATTACCGGGCGTCACGAAAGATCAATCTGAAGGTGACTACAAGACCATTCAACCAATGGGATCTCTGTTTGAGCAAACAATGTTGTTATTTTATGATGCCTTAATCTTGCGTTTTATGGAGAAAAAAAGCTTGGATTCTAATAAAATGTATGGTAAACATGCTAATCTCGAATAGAGTAAAGTACACAGAAAAAAGCCACAAATTAAAGAATTTTGTGGCTTTTTCTGTATATTAGTATGTATCCGTATCTTCCGGAGGGTTGATTGTTGAAAAATTTCTTTTTGGGGGATATTAATCAAAATAATTTGATTTCATTCTTTTTCTGTTCGTTTGTCAAGCTGACGATCTCGGATTGCTACAATTTTTAACAAAAAATGTTGCGAACCGTTGATAGCTTTCACGCTCAATCCCCTGTAACATCAAAGTTAGAAGGGGATGAAAAGAATGATTGGTATGAATATTCGCATTTTGCGTAAAAAGCAAAAAATGAGTCAAGAACAATTAGCCGAAAAGGTCAATGTATCACGGCAGACCGTAGCCAAGTGGGAAAACGAAGAAGCCTTGCCCGATATTTATAAGTGCAAGATCCTTAGCAATATTTTTCAAGTAACCGTGGATCAATTATCCCGCCATATGAATGAAGAAGAAGTAAACCAGCTTAGTCCCCAGGGAAAACAGTTCTTTGGAGTGGTGAAGGTAGGAGAACGAGGCCAAATTGTGATTCCAAAACAGGCAAGAGACATGTATCAGATTCACGCAGGTGATAAGCTGGTTGTTTTGGGAGAAGATGCGACCAAGGGAATTGCTATTTTAAAAAGCGACGGCTTTCTGGAATTTGCAGAAATGATTCGGAATGCCGAGCCGAAGGATGAGGCTTAATGAGGAAAATCGTCTTTTTTTCTATACCTGCACATGGCCATACGAATCCTACCATTCCGGTGGTCACCGAATTAGTAAAGCAAGGTCACCGGGTTTGGTATTATTCTTTTTTAGAATTTCAGAAGAAAATAGAAGAAGCCGGTGCTGCCTTTATAGCTTGTGATGAATGTTTACCTGAAATTTCACAAAAGGAATTGGAAAGGAAGGCGGGTAAAGATTTTGCAGCATTAATAGAAATGGCGGCCGATACCACGATGGCTTTGGATCCAAAGGTATGTGATGAATTAAGGGAAATTCAGCCAGACTGCATTGTATCGGACTCTATGGCTATTTGGGGAAAATTATTTGCTAATAAATTAGGAATTCCGTATATTTGTTCGACTACTTCGTTTGCTTTTAATCAGCATACGGCCAAATTAATGAAGAGGGGCTTCATAGAAATCTGGCGAATGATTGCAGGCCTGCGAAGGATTAACAAAAAAATTATGCAGCTAAATGATCATGGCTATAAAGTCGACAATTTTGTATCCCTAATTCAAAATGATAATGAAACGGACACCATTGTTTACACGTCGAAAGAATTCCAGCCTTTGGCGGATACCTTTTCTGAGCGTTATGCTTTTGTTGGGCCATCCATAAGGCAGACTGTGCCTGTGCAGGATGATAAAAGAGATAAAAAAACAATCTATATCTCCCTTGGAACGGTACTCAATCAGAACCAGAATTTTTACCAGAATTGTTTTAAAGCATTTGCCAATACAGACTATGATGTGGTCATGTCTGTTGGTGAGAAAACGGACATTTCGTCCCTTGGCCGTGTACCCGCTAATTTCATAGTAAAAAACGCTGTAGATCAGATCGCTGTATTACAGCAAGCCGATGTGTTTATTTCTCATTGCGGAATGAATAGCACGAGTGAAAGTCTGTACTTTGGGGTTCCGATGGTTATGTTTCCGCAGCATGGCGAACAAAGAATGATAGCTGACCGGGTTGCGGAGCTGGGTGCAGGAGTAAAGCTTAAAGGCAGCAAGCCAAACGATTTGGCAAAAGCGGCAGCTGAAGTACTTGTGAATCCGGCCTACTCAATAGAAGCACGGAAACTGGCGGAAAGCTTTAGAAACGCTGGCGGTGCTGGAAAAGCAGCCCGTGTGATTTTGAGTAAAATTGGGAAAGGGTCTTGAAGAATTCTGAAAAAACTGATATAAATTAACAAACAGCAATTATCTGGAATGTGTGACTGGCGCTAACGTGGAAATACCACGAGGGAGCACAACGTTCATAAGCCGTACGCCTGGGCAAAGTGTTTGGTCAATAGACTGAACGCTTTTATTTATTTTATAGGGGGAAGAGGAGATATGGAACAGGCACGGCATGCAAGAAATGTAGCGATATGGATTTTTGATGACGTGGAGCCGTTAGATTTTGCCGGGCCCTTCGAAGTCTTTATTACAGGAAGCAATCGGGGAAGGGACTTCAACGTTTATACCATTGCTGAACATGATAGTCCTGTAAAAGCATTGGGGGGTCTAAGCATTAACCCAACTTATCCGCTTGCTGCATGCCCTAAACCTGACATTTTGATTGTACCTGGGGGCTTGGGGATCAGAAAAGAAATGCATAATGAAACCATTATAAAATGGATAAAACAATTATCGAAGGAAGTTGAAATCCTTTTATCTGTTTGCACGGGGGCTTTAGTCTTAGCTCAAGCAAACCTGCTGGATGGCTTGCAGGTAACCACAAATCGTTCAGCCATCCACGAATTACAAGAGCTTGTGCCGGCATCTACCAAAATCATAAAAGAAGCTCGATTCATTGATAATGGAACAATCGTCTTATCCGCGGGTGTATCGGCGGGCATAGATGCCTCGCTATACGTTGTAGGTAAATTACTGGGAAAAGAAAGGGCAATTAAAGCAGCAAATATTATGGAGTACGATTGGAGAGGGGAAAACCAGGAGACCTCGTAGAGCATCTGCAGAATCACTTACTCTTACAAGCTAGCCGCTTTATCGTGTCCAGACGCCGTTCCCCGATTTCTTCGATTAGGAGGATGTCGAAGGAATCGGGGAACACAGGAACGCTGGCGGCATAGCGCGCATATCGCGCGAATGATTAAGCACTCGTCTCAAACCAATCGGCCTCCAGCGAGTGAGTCCTGATTTACCAACGTTTTTCCCCTCTTCAATTCCGCTGAAGACCAGGCGAATGACTTAATAAATCAAGACCCTTTTGTCAAGCACTGATTCATTTTGTACAGGATTTCCGACGATATACAGCTTCTGTAAGTTGGGGAGATGGACTAATGGTTCCAAATTCGAAATCGTGTTATTTTCCAGATGCAGCTCCTCAACCTGCTCCCAATTTTTCATGAAGCTGAGCGATTGCAGCGAGCTGTCCTGCATCGTAAAAGAGCGCAGCGCTGTCATATTCGCAAAATAAGGCGTCAATTTATCGAAGTCGTGCAGCCAGTCGCTGTCGCCAATTCGAAAGTCGAGCTGATTCAACGTCAAATGCTCCAGCGCGTTGTTCGCAAACGGCTCCTGACCCTGAAGCCGGAACGTACATTTATTGCAATTGATTGTTTTTACATGCTGCAAATTGAATAATGCATTCGTCTCATCGTAGAAACTCACTTCATTGAAACTTAACGTTTGCAGCTTTGGCAGCAGGTTCAGAGAAGGAATGTCGGCTAGCTCGCCGTCGATCACCGCAAGCTCTTCCAGCTGCGGGAACTTCATCAATGAAGCCCCTTGCAGCTCATCCATCGCCCCGTTTACGGTAACCTGCAAAGCTTTTAAACCAGGCGCTTCCAGATTGGTTAGGAGCGAGCCTGTCAATTCGGCTTTTTTGACGTTCGGCGCCGCGATTGGCGAATTTGCGCCACTGTAACCCGTAATCACCAGCTCAGTGAGTGAAGGTAAACTGTTCACCACCTCAACCGACTCCAATGGAGAGAGCCAGGCCAAACGCAGTTTTGTCAAGGAAGTCTTATTTTTCAGGTTCTCCAAACTCGCAATATCAGCCTGCTCTATTTCAAGCGATTGCAGGTTCGGCATGTTGGCGATGAAATCAAGTGTTTTTAAATTCCTTGTATACAGCAGCTTCAGCTCTTGCAATTGAGTGAGGGCGTATAAGCCGCTGAAATCCGTGGCCTCGCTGTTATCGATAGTTAACGATTCTAAACCGGTCAATGCCGACAGCCATTTCAAATCGGTGACAAACTGGAGAGATAATGATTTTAACGGCAGCTGGCCCAGCAGATGAAAATCCGTAACTGACTCTGTGACATAGGTGATGTTCAGCGATTGCAAATTCGGAAACTCCAACAGCGCGGCCAATTCCTCATTGCTGCGAATTTGCGTGGTCAGTCCGGTTATCTTCGATTTATCGCTAAAATAATGCTGGATCGAGCTGAACGATTCATTGAACCCGCCTGAATAGCTTTGCAGCCCTTGCAAATGCCGAAAACTGACCTTCTCGCTTTGCACGATTTCGTAAACGCCGTTGAAATCAAGCGCCGTCAGGCCGCTGAACGCCTCGAAATCTTTTTGCTCGATTTTTTGCATATTTAGCACTTTATCCATGATCACATAATCGGTCATTTTCGCCTGCTTGTTGGTGAACGGATCATCAAAGCTGTAGACAAAGTGCCAACGATCATCCGTATGATGAACAGCCAAATAGCGGATGTTGGCGATCTCTTCTTCCGTAGGCATCGCTTCGCCTTTATTCAAAACATCTCTTAAGAAGTACCGCACAACCTCACTTTCCGGCATCGTTCGAACCGGTATGTTCTCTTCGACGCGGTTATTGGATGAGGGGTTGGCCACAAAAAAATAGGCAACCATAAAGGTAATAAGAACGAGCGGCGCAATCAGCAGCAGCTGTACCTTCGTATTCGGGCGTGGTGCAGGACGCGCTGCAGGGTGCCCTGCTGTATGAGCGGGAGAGGTTCCATAATAATGAGTGGACTGGTCAATATAAAAGACCTTATTCTCTTTCAATAACAGTTTGGTTTCACAATAGGGACATTGGATGAGAGGCTCTTCATTGTACTCCAAACTCCCATTGCAATTGGGGCAATTTAATTCAATCAGTTCCACGGGCCACTGCTCCTACCACTTGATCTATTTAAGACGAAATCCTGTCAAGATTATAACACAAATCGCGGATTCTAAGGAGGGCTTACAATGGAGCAGCTCTTCGCGATTTTCCTTACATCAACTGTAAGTATGTCTGATCTTTTTTACTGGTTATAATGTGTATAGCTCGATCGATCGATTTGAATTCCGGAACAGGTTAATGGATAAGGAGAGTTATACATGGCGAGACATGAGAAATTGCTAGAGGTTCAGGACTTGAAAAAAAATTACGGAAAGAAAAATAATATAACCCCGGCTTTAAACGGAGTTAGCTTTGACATTCTTCCAGGTGAATTTTTGGGCATCATGGGACCAAGCGGTTCCGGTAAAACGACGCTGCTAAACTGCATTGCAACTATTATAAAGCCAACATCCGGGCGTGTTCTTTTGAACGGGGAAAACATCAGCGCATTTGACAGTAAGGATTTGGCGGAGTATCGCGGCAGCCGGATAGGCTATTTGTTTCAAGACTTTGAATTGCTGGACAATCTGACCGGGCAAGAAAATATTCTTTTGCCCTTATCCATTCATGGAACAAGTTTTGCACAAGCACGGGCGAAATTAGAAGAACTGGCAGGCTTTTTGGAGATTACCGACATCCTTAGCAAATTCCCATCCCAGATGTCCGGGGGACAAAAGCAAAGGGTAGCGGCTGCCCGCTGTCTGATTTCTGACCCGGATATCGTTCTTGCGGATGAGCCGACAGGGGCTTTGGACACACGCTCTGCAAGAACGTTAATGGCGAAGCTGGAAGGCATAAATAGAAGCAGGGGAAGAACGATTCTGATGGTCAGCCACGACCCTAATGCGGCAAGCTTCTGCTCAAGAATCCTGTTTATTCAAGATGGAGTCATCTTTCATGAATTGCGCCGCAAGCAAGAGGAGTTCCGCGAGCATTTTTACGACAGGATTTTAAAGGTATTGGCTCAGCTTGGGGGAGGAAGTGCCAATGTTCTCTAAGTTGATTTACCGAAATGCTAAACGCAGCCGTAAGGAGAATTTCATTTACTTTGCAACATTGGTAACAGCTGTGGCCTCATTTTATATCATTCTTTCCCTTGGAAAGCAAGATGTTATATTATTTTTACGGGAGTTTGAAAGCGACGCGATTGATAAACTGTTAGCGCAAATGTCAATTGTGTATGCCTTTGCGTTATTTTTATTGTTTTTCTTGATCTTATTTGCCAACCGCTACCAGCTAAATCGCAGAAGTAAGGAATTTGGCCTTTATCTCATGTTAGGAATGCGCAAGGAACGCCTCGTTCTTCAGCTTTTGGCAGAGGGACTTATTACTTCTATTCTGGCACTCCTTGGCGGTATTTTGATAGGCGGATTTTTAGCAGAAATGATTAGCTTGACGGTTTCCAAATTAGTCGGACAGGGAATTATCGGTCATCAAATCAGCCTCTCGGCAAGTGCGGTGATCTTTACCGTTCTTGGCTTTTTGTTCATTCAATTTATAGCTCTGGCCATTCTTGGCGGACGATTATTTAATCAAGAGCTCCATCAAATGATTTTTGAGCAAATGGAGAAAAAAACCGATATGGGGCATATCAAAGGCAACGTGCTAAACATTTTGGCAGGGGCCGTCCTGCTGGGCGCTGCCTATTGGATTGCTTTATACCGTTTTACGGACTTTGGCGGCCTGTTTCTATTTGCGGCCGTAGCTCTCGGAAGTATGGGAACGATCCTTTTTATGAGGGGCTTCGCAAAGCTGTTAGGCTTATTGGCCAGCTTGTCCCGGCGTAAAGCGACTAAAGGACTGCACACCTTTACGCTAAGGCAGTTTCAGGAGAACATAGCGAACCGTTCGACTTCCGTTGCCGTAACGTCGATTCTAATCACGCTGTCCATCATTTTAATAGCGAATGGGGCTTCCACGATTTTGAGCTATGGAAGTCATTTGTATAATAGAGCATCCTCCCTATATGATTTTACGGTAAAGGGCGAGAGCAGCGAAGTCGAGGAATTTCTGGCTTCAGACATAATGGCTCCCTATGTGGCGGACTTAAACCTCCTCGAAATAGGGAAGATGAAGCAGCCGGACGAGCGCAGGGAAGATGATTTGCCGCAGTCCTTAGTGGATTGGTCTAAATTAAGAGAGCAAATCATTATGGCTTTGCCGAGCGACCATAAAGAACAATTTTTATCCGGGGAAACGACGGGTTACACGATCAGTCCGGACAACCCTGAAGCCCTTAATTTGTTAGGAGTCCTGGCGATAGATTCGACAAGGCCTTACCTCATTTCTGAATCATCCTATAACGGACTTTTGGAGGCTATAGGCAAACAAACGCTGAACCTGCGTTCCGATGAAATGGCTTTATACTTTAATCCGGATTTTATGCCTATGGAAAATCTGGACAGCATGCCTGTCCTGGATCATATTCTCGAAAAGGCTGCAGCAGAAGGGCAGAGCTTGATGAGCATTAACGAACAGGCGGTTATGATCCGCCCATCCGTTCCCATGAGAGGATTGGTGGCAGACCGTTCCGTAGAAATCTTCTCGGCATTTATCGTTCCGGATCCTATGTTTGAACAACTGGTCAATACGGAAACCTATGCATCCTATTGGAATTTTCGTATCCCGCAGCAGCTCCAGGACCAGCACGGCTTAATGAAGCCAATGATGGAGGCTAGGGATCTATTGAAAACTTCCGGTTTCCCGTTTGAAAGTTATTTGCAAAATTTTGGGCGCAAGCTCTTTTATGTTGTTGCCGGAAGCTATACAGTTTTATATATGGGATTCTTATTTCTGATTATTGCCTGCACCGTATTAGCCCTGCAATTTTTGACACAGATGAGGCAGACGGGAGGGCGCTATGTAACACTTTCCATGCTGGGCGCCAAACGCCATCAAATGAAGCAATCCATGCACAAACAGGTGTTGTGGACCTTTCTGCTGCCTTTGTCTCTTGCATGCGTGAGCGGAGCCGTTGGAATCATAGCGATGAGCTCATTTGTTATGATTTACGTCGAAAATCAAGCGCTGCTGTATCCTATTGCCTTCGCTTTTGCTTGTATAGTAATCGGAATTGTGGCGATCTATGGAGTGGCCGTAGCCCGTTCAGCAGATCATGAGATCGATAAATTACGCTGGAAGCCCAATATAGATTAGGGATTCTAAATTTTTCAGAAGGGGGTGCCGAAGTGGCGAGGATAGTCATTGTTGAAGATGATTCATGGATGAGAGAAGAGCTGGTGGATATTTTGCAAAAGGAAGGCTTTGAAACAGCGGCTATTACTGATTATCATGATATCGCTCTTCAAGTTGCCGCTTTGGCACCAGACCTGGTCTTATTAGATATCAATTTACCCGAGCAATCCGGATTTGAAATATGTAAAAGCTTAAAGGCCAAAGGGATTGGCCCCATATTGATTCTAACATCGAGAGATAAGCTGCAGGATGAATTACATGGCCTTCATTTAGGAGCGGATGATTATCTGACTAAACCGTGCAATCGGGATCGATTGCTGGCGCGCATTCACAACCTGCTAAGAAGATTTGAAGGGCAACCGGATTTGATCGATGGAGGCCAGTTTTCACTGGATCCTAATACCTTTACTTTGTATAAGGGATCGCAATCGTTAGTTTTACCAGCGAATGAGGGGAAAATTTTGTTGGCTTTAGTGCAGAATAGACCCGAGATCGTATCCAAATCAGCATTGAGCGAAATTTTATGGGGAACCGACCAATATATAGATGAAAATGCCCTGCAAGTCAATCTCACTCGCTTGCGAAAATCACTGCGGCAGTTTAACCTGGAAGATCAAATTGAAACTGTAAGAGGTCAGGGATACCGGCTTAGGGGGCAGGCAAAGCCATGAGGTGGATTAAGCAAATCTATGATTGTTTGCATGCTTATAAGCTATGGTTTCTTATTTTAGCTGCTACCAATCTCCTGTTTATGTTTTTGGCTTGGCTGGCTTATCCGGAAACGTTCATGGTGTTAGTGGGCTTGATGATTGCATTTACTCTTGCGATGATAGCGATGTCTGTATTCGTCATTATTAGAAAACAAAGCATAATCGAAGAGGCCTTTCAAGATTTTTTGCTGGAAGCGAATGAGACGAACGAGGAAAGACTATGCCGGGTATCCCCTAAAATATATTGGCCGTTTATCCGCAGAGCGGGGAACGCCTTAAGGTCTTATCAGGCGGAGCTTAACGAGCAAGTGATGGAGCTTGCCGATTATGAAAACTTTATAGAAGGCTGGGTTCACGAAATCAAAAAACCTCTGTCTTTAATGACACTGGTGTTGGATAACCGCAGTGATGAAATGTCTCCTCTTGTTAGACAGCGTATGCTGCATAGCAGAGACCAAATTGTTGGAGATGTAGAAAGAATTTTATATTTTGCAAGACTAGGGGCAGCCCATAAAGATTATATTTTTGAGCCCGTCAGCTTGCTTGCATTTTGCAAACAGATCATTGAAGATCATCAGACACTGCTGGATGAATCCGGGTTCCACATCGAGTTCATAGGGGATGAGGAGGAAGTTTTATCTGATCGCAAAGGATTAGCTTTTATCATCCAACAAATCATAGCTAACAGTACAAAACACGCTGCACAGAATCAGGATCGCCCCATTTTGAGATTTGAAACGGGTTATGACCCAGCGAATGACCAAGCCACGTTAACGGTTAGCGATAATGGGCCCGGTGTATCGGAGGAAGATCTGCCTTTTATTTTTGATAAGGGCTTTACGGGAAGAAGAGGGGCTTACACAAGAGAAGCAACAGGGATGGGACTTTTCCTGGTGAGCCGGATGGCTTATGATTTGGCCATTCAGCTGGATGCGCGATCCGAGCCGGGTTCGGGGCTGGCCCTAACGCTGCGATTTCCAAATGTGAAAAAATAATCGTCCCTCAAGATTAGGAATAATAAAGAAAAAATTAAGATTTGTAAAAGAAATAAAAAACAAATGGTTTGCTTTTATTTAGTAACATTTCTAAATGAAAGCAAGCCTTTTTACATGTTAATCATTAGATGGAGGAAAGATAGACAGATGGATCAGAATCGCAGCGCAAAAGAAAAAGTATTGCTGTATTGTATCTACGGGCTTTTTGCACTTTATCTTGTTTTTTTGCTTCGAATCACGCTTTTCAAACAGGCCGGTCTGCCTAATTTGTTTACTGCGATAGGTGCAAGTGAACGAAGCCTTAGTTGGATTCCTTTTGCGTCAATCATGGATATGGCAAGCACAGACACCTCAATAATGCGAATATTGGAAAATGTTCTTGGAAATATCGTTATTTTCATTCCCTTGGGACTGCTGCTGCCTGTTATTTTAAGAAGAGAAGGCAGGAATGTTGTGATCGGCGGCTTCCTTTTAAGTGCATCCATCGAAGTGACGCAGTATATCTTTGGTTTGGGAAGCACGGATATTGATGATTTAATTTTCAATACAGCTGGCACGGCTATCGGTTATTGGTTATTTAAGGTTATAAAGGGAAAGGCCAAATCCAGCTTTGCTTTTTTAGCTTCTATGGCAGCATTGGTCATGGTTTCGGGAACCATCGCCTTTATTGTTTTACTCGTTAATCATACGGATTTGGTTGCTGTCTTACCGAAAAAAATCGTTGTGGAAAACGAAGAGCTTGTTCAAGATTTTATCGAAACGCCACATGATTTTAGCGGAAAGCTTGTAGAAATGAAGGATTCCAGACTGATTGTTGAAAAAAGTGTGCAAAGCGCAGCAGAGCCGAGACAGCTGATCGAATTTGAACTGACAGCCGATAGCCGTATATATATCTGCCATCATAAAATAGATTACTTTTTCAATTCAGTTTCTGGAGAACATCAGCGTTATGAACAAATAGCGTATTCAGATTTTATCTCACAAAAAGCTGAACCATACAGCGGCAGCAATAATAATGTGAGGATATGGAGCACGGATGGGGAAACCGTAGACAGCTTGGTTGTAGTTGAATGGGTTGAATAGCGGGATAAGTTGAACCAATCCTCAGTAAGGGGCTATGTGGAGTATACCCATAGCCTTTTTTGAATGTTTAAAGTTTACCGGGGCCCGCCCGCAAGTACCTGAGTATGCTGCGACGCCAAGCTGTGCTTTGTGGGGATATTTTGAGTATCCGGACTATGTGAAACACGATCTTGACAATCAGATATATTATGTTAATCTTAAATCGACAGGCAGTCGGTCTAAAGAGCGATTTATACACAATAATTATTATACATTTAATCTATAAAAGGAGACAGACAGATGAGAGTAGTCAAAGAAGCGGAGGAACGGAGGAACGAAATCCTTGATGCGGCGGATGAGCTTTTCGCTCAGAAGGGCTTTGATGGCACAAGCACTAAAGATATTCTCGAAATGGTCGGCATTGCGCGGGGAACGCTGTATTATCATTTCAAATCGAAAGAGGATATTATGGACGCGCTGATTGAACGGTATAGCGACCGTCTTTTAAGCGCGGCGCGGGAAGCTGCCGCAGACAAGAGGATTCCCTTAAATGAGCGGATTATCCGTGTTGTGATGGCCTTAAACATTAGCACCAGCGGCAATGGCAAGGAAATTAAGGAGCACATTCACAAGCCTCAGAACGCGCTTATGCATCAGAAAATACAAAAGGTCATCATTACCAGTGTTCCCCCAATCTTGACGGAAATCATCCGTGAAGGCATTGAACAAGGAGTATTCAGTACGCCGTTCCCGTATGAATGCATGGAAATGGTCGTGATCTATCTGAATACGGTATTTGATGATGATAGGGTAACGATGAAGAACGAGGAGCTTATAACACGCATACAAGCGTTTGTTTTCAACCTGGAAAGGCTGCTTGGTGCTGAAAGCGGAAGCCTTAGCTACGTCATGCAGATGTTTGCCAGCGAGGATGGAGACAGCGATGAAAGCGATGAATAACCGAAAGCAGAAAATACGGAAACGAGTCAAAGGCAGTTTGCAGCAGTCCGTACAATCTTCTCAATAATTTGGGGGGGATTGACAAAAGGCGTGCCGTGGGCAGGGGGAAAACGATGTTTTTCAAAATGGTAAAGAACGATTTTCTAAGGAACAAAGTTGTAGCATCGGCTGTATTCATATTTATTACGATGGCCGTAATTTTGACAGCTAGCGCCATCAATAATATTGCCAATCTGCTTCAGTCGATGTCGCAGCTGCAGGAACGTGCGGTTCCAGCTGATATTACGCAGATGCATTCAGGAGAATTCAGTCAGGCCGACATCGATCAGTTTACGGAACAACAGCGTGAGCATATAGCGATGCAGGAGACGATGGTACTGCTGACGGTGGACGGAAGCCATATCCATTATGGCGGCAGCCAAACGATGGCTGGAACGATTCAGGATATTTCATTTGTTGTGCAGAACCGCCAATTTGATTTCATACTGGACCTCAATAATGAAAAGCTGGATATCGCGGCAGGGGAAATCGCCGTTCCCATCTATTTCATGCAGCAGTATGACCTGAAAATCGGTGAGACGATTACAGTGAGAAATGGGGAGTATGAACAGGAGTTTGTCATTTCCGATTACGCAAGAGATTATCAGATGAACTCTTCCTTTACTTCTTCGAAACGGTTTGTTCTGAATCAGGCCGACTAGTGATCAAATGCGCGAAATGCAGGCGGGGGAGCTGGAATATCTCATCCAGTTTAAACTAAAGGAAACCGGGGATTCCCAGGCTGTGCAAACCGCCTATATCGAAGCCGGACTTCCTGCCAACGGCCCTACAGTAGGCGGGCAGATCTTCCTGATCTTTAACGCACTGGCCGATACGGCTGTGGCCATGGTCATTATCCTTATCAGCATGCTGCTCATTATTATTGCTTCTCTCTGTATTCGGCTTACCTTTTTGGCAACGATAGATGAAGATATACGAGAAATTGGTGTCATGAAAGCAATAGGGATAGCCAAAAAGGATATTAAGAAGGTATATCTTAACAAATACAGAATCATGTCACTAGCAGCTGGTTTGATAGGCTATCTGCTTTCCTTTGCCGTCGTGAATCTGTTAAACGGTAATATCAAGCTTTACATTTCTTCGGATGTATCGGGAAATTTAAAATATGTTCTGTCCCTGATAGCTCCGCTCTTGATCTATTTCATGATTGTGATGTACTGCAAGAATGTGCTTAAACGAATCGACAAGATTTCAGCGGTGGAGGCTTTGCGTTCTACGATCGCGGAGCGTGGAGGGAAGCGGAAATACCGTTTTCCCCTGCATAAAAACAAATTCTTCAGCACCAACATTTATATGGGACTTAGGGATGTATGGAATCGATTCAAAGTGTACAGGCTGCTGTTCCTGATTTATATTGTGTGCACGTTTATTGTCATTCTGCCTATTCATCTGTACAACACCATGAATTCACCGGAATTTTCTACATACATGGGCATAGGAAAATCGGACATGAGAATCGATCTGCGAATGACAGAGACGATAACCGACGACTTTAACAAGCTGCAGGAAGAGCTGCGGAAGGATTCCGACATTGAAAAGCATGCCGCCTACATCACCAGCTCCTATCAGATTAAAAATGCGGAAGGGCTGTGGGACTACATCTATATTGAAATCGGAGACTTCTCTGCCTTTCCTCTTAAATATCTGGATGGCAGAGCGCCGCAGACGGAAGGAGAAATCGCACTCTCTTATGCCAACGCCTCGAAGGATGCGCTAAACAAGAAGGTAGGCGATGAAGTCGTCGTCAAGGCTGGCGGGGAGGAAAAGACGCTAAAGGTGACGGGGATTTACCAGGATATTACCAATGGCGGGAAAACGGCCAAGGCGGATTCCAGTCTCGGTATCAATAATGAAGCCGTGCTTTGGTATATTGTGAGCATGGATGCCGCTCCCGGTGTGAACATTCAAGAGAAAATGAGGTATTATCAAGACGCCTATCATTCTGCCAAAGTAAACGATATCCAGGAATTTACCCGGCAGACTCTTGGCAATATCATTGATCAGATGAGCGTGATGGTTATAGGCGGAATTGCCATTGCCGTCATCATTATAGTATTGATCACTGCGTTATTCCTCAGGATGTTATTATCCAAGGATATGTCTCAGATTGCCATTATGCGAAGTGTGGGACTAACTTCTGAACAAATTAGTCGTCAATATATGGCAGGAACTTTATTGGTATTGGTGTTGGGTATCGTATTCGGAGTAGCGGCTTCCAATTATTTGGGCGAGTTCCTGGCAAGTATGGCCATGTCCACTATGGGGGCTGCCAAAATTGAATTGGTCAATGTCGCCTGGCAGACGTGGGTGCTGTGTCCGTTAGCGCTGATCCTCGTAGTTGGGATTACGATATCTATGTCCTGTAAGGCAGCTGTAAAAGATGATTTATCTGTCATTTTAAGAAGTTAGACGTTGATTTTAATATGGGGCAGGGGAGCAATAGAAAAATGGGCATAATCTTGGAAGCAAGAAGCTTGAACAAAAAAGTAGAATTAGGAAACAGCCGTCAGCTTCACATCTTGAAGGACATCAACCTGGAGATCGAACAAGGTGAATTCGTATCGGTGATGGGGCCATCCGGAAGCGGGAAATCGACGCTGCTATATAATATAAGCGGCATGGACAAAATGACTTCCGGGAGTGTGAAGTTTAAAGGGCGTGAAATGGCCAGCTTAAAAGAAGAGGAACTGGCTCAAATTCGCCTGAATAACATGGGATTTATTTTTCAGGATATTAACCTGTTAAAGAATCTGTCACTGATTGACAATGTTATGTTTCCTGCTCTTGTATCCCAAGGAGCGGGCGCGGATAAAAAAGCGGTATATCAAAAAGCGCAAAAACTACTGGAGATGACAGGAATTCAAAAGCTTGCTGATCATCATATCACTCAGGCATCCGGCGGACAGCTGCAGAGAGTCGCTATTTGCAGAGCCTTGATCAATGAACCGGATATCCTTTTTGGAGATGAACCGACTGGTGCGCTGGATTCCAAATCGGCTGCAGAGATTATGTCCATTGTTGCGGAGATTAACCAAAAAGGGACAACCGTTATGCTCGTTACGCATGATGCCAAGGTGGCAGCCAAATCCGAAAGAATATTGTTTATGGTAGATGGAAATCTTGTAGCTCAGAAGAAAATGAGCAAATATGATGCGCAGCGTGACGATATTAAGAAAAGAGAAGAAAACATTATGAAATGGTTAGTGGAAAAGGGCTTCTAATATGGATTGGCACTCATTTAGGATCGCGCTTATATTTAAATACATTAATGAAGGTAGTGATTTGTGGTGGCCCTTTTTTGCACCTATCACCCGCAGCCGCGCTGTCGGATTTTATAAACGTTTTTTGGCTGCAGCAAGGCTGCAGCCCGGCTCATGGGATGGGGCGCGTCCTTCCGGACGGCACGATGGAATTGGTTATTAATCTTGAAGAAGACTTGATTAAGGTATACGACCAAACGAATCACGACCGGTTCGAGCGTTTTCGCGGGAGTCTGATCTCCGGACCGCATTCAAAATTCACAGTTATCGACACCGCATGCCAAGTGTCCGCAATAGGGGTCCATTTTAAGCCCGGCGGCGCTTTTCCGTTTCTAAAGGCAGCAGCTAACGAATTGCGTAATGTACATTTGCCGCTGGATATACTGTGGGGGACAACTGCGTCCGAAATGCGGGACCAGCTGTTTGAAGCTGAAACGCCTGCTGCTAAATTTAGAATTCTGGAATATTACCTCATGGGGATGATGACTGGAGATTCTGCATACCATCCTGCTGTCTTTTTTGCATTAAAGAAATTTCAGGCTACCCCTTATTATTTGAAAATTGCTGATGTGACCGAACAAATCACTCTGAGCTCACGGCGATTTATTCAGGTATTCAAGGAACAGGTCGGACTGTCCCCAAAACAATTTTTGCGTATCCAACGCTTTCAGCATGTACTTCAACAGCTTAAAGGTAGAGAGCAGGTCAATTGGGCGGAGCTTGCTTTAATTTGCGGTTATTATGACCAGGCTCATTTTATTCATGATTTTCAGGCTTTTTCCGGGATTAGTCCAAAAACGTACCGCTTGCATCAAAGCACACAGCACAATCACGTTCCGCTTGGCCAATAGGGTCATTTTTTTACAATACCATTTATTTTGATGCGACTTACAATAAATGTGATGCGATTTTGATCCCTGTATTGGATTTGCTTTTTTATGAGGGAAGGAATGCATTCAAATTTCAGATCATTGGAGGATTGTGTCATGACAGAGAAAACTAGAGGCATACCGGAAGGCCATCATGCTGTAACACCGTACCTGATCATCAAGGGTGCGGCCGATGCCATAACGTTTTACAAAAAGGCATTTGGAGCTGCGGAAATGATGCGTGTAACTGATGAAAGTGGAAAGGTTCGGCATGCAGAAATCAAGATCGGAGATTCGCGAGTCATGCTCGTCGATGAATTTCCAGAGCATCCGATTATGCAGAGCCCAGTTTCTCTTGGAGGAACTGCGGTACATATTTTCCTATATGTTGAGGACGCAGATACACTTTTTGCACAAGCGATTGATGCGGGTGCAGAGGAACTGATGCCTGTGGAGGATCATGTTGAAGGTGATCGGCGCGGAGGGGTAACGGATCCTTTTGGCCACATTTGGTGGATCGCAACACGTATAAGGGATGTGCCGCTTGAGGATATTCAGTAATGCAATGCCGTTTGGTCCTGCATGCCGCATGCCGGGATAAAATCTTGAGTGACCTGTAAGTCAATTGATCTGTATGATACTGTAAAGCAAGCGATACAGTAAAGCAAATGATGCTATAAAGCAAGCGATACAGTAAAGCAGCGATACTTAAGGCACATGGGAAATAGACAAAACAGTTCACGAGTCTCTCTACAACCTCACAGAAGAGTGTAATTTTCCGTAATGGAAATGAGCACTCTTTTTTGCATATTGCTTCGCAATAAGCTTGCTTCGTGGCGTGCCCTTTTGCCGGAAGCCATAACCGTGTACCCTCGATAACGTGCCCTCGGCAGTGTACCTCGGTGGTGTCGCTTGGAGTGCACGCTCTGCAGTGTACCTCGGTGGTGTCGCTTTGGAGTGCACGCTCTGCAGTGTACCCTTGGCAGTTTACTCTCCCCACATGTCCCCGCTAGTATCCTCCAAATATGTAACGCTCGCCCTTGATCTCTTATTTGTGAGAAAAAGTCCAGAAAACCGCGATTCTAGCAAAATAAGGACCATGGCAAGCGTTTACAATTTTTAACACCCTGATTTTGCTCAAATAAGGACAATGGCGAGCGTTAGAATTCGAAGCTGGCTGCCAAGGACCTCATCGCAAGCCAGCGACCTCACTGCCTGAAGCAAACTGTTACTAACAGTTAATCTACAGCCTCACTGCGAGCGTTGAGCAAAAATGGTACGGACCGCCGCACCAAAGCACCATGAGTATCATAAGCACTCGCTGCATCACAGCTTCACAGCACCATGAGCACCATGAGCATCGCCACATTTATACAGCATCGTGAGCATCACAGCACCATGAGCACCGCCGCATCATGAATCCGGAATTCATGACCGTTGGCAATCAATTGCCGGAGCTTGTCTCCGGTCTGCTGAGCAGCTCGAGCAGCGTGCGGATCGGCGAAGTCAGCCAGCGGTCGCGTTGATAGCAGGCAAAAATAAACCGTTTGGTAGATAACTCAGGAATCGGACAGTACTGCAGCTGCTTGCGTTCCGCTTCTTCGGCTATGGCCATCTGCGAGATGAAGGAGACGCCCGTTCCCGCGCGTACCGCCCGTTTGATTGTCTCGAGCGAATCAGCTTCCATGTTAACTTTGAGCTTAATGCTGTGTTTCTCCGCCCATTCCTCCGTCATCCGCCGCGTAGTAGAAGGGCTGTCATGCAGGATAAACGGCTCTTCGGCAATGTCGAGGGGGGTGACGGCTTCTCTTGCTGCGAACGGGTGGCCGGAGGGAAACGCTAGAACAAGATCATCGGGACAGACCCTGCAAATATGAAGCGATGGATCTTCAATGGCTGTATAAGAGATCAGCCCCACATCAATGCTGTGCTCTGCAAGCATGGCAAGCACGTTCGGCGCAGGGTTCAATTTCAAGCGAATCGTAATGCCGGGATAGATTTGGGCCAGTCGGTCGATCACTTCGGGCAGCAAATAGGCACCCGGTACATAGCTCGCGCCGATTGTAAGTGTGCCGCGTTCGTATGTTTTATATTCCCGGAGCACTCTTTTGGTCTCCTGTGATAGCGCCAATATTTTCGAGGCATAGTGGAGCAGGACATTGCCGGCATCCGTCAGCAGCACTTTACCGGCACGGTGCTCAAATAAAGGAACGCCCATCTCTTCTTCCAAGCTCTTCATATGATAGGTTACGGATGGCTGCTTTAGGCCGAGGTGCTCGGCGACGGTGGTCACCTTCTTATACCGCGCGAGGCAGACGACAACCTCCAGCTTCTTTAAGTTCATTTCAAATCTTCCCCTCTACATGTGGAATAGCCTACTATCATTATAGAAAAATTCTATGTAAATAAATATATATTAACAAAATAATTAACATCGCTCTTACATCCGTTTAATCATCCGCTGAACGTCCGGCGTTACGATAACAATAGAACGAGGGAAGAAAGGAGCAGATATGGAAATCACGATCCGCGATATATCCAAGTCATTCGGCGGGACGAAGGCGCTGCATCCGCTGGACCTTGCGGTTGGTTCCGGTGAATTTTTAACATTGTTAGGGCCATCGGGCTGCGGGAAGACGACGCTGCTTCGTCTGATTGCCGGGCTCGAAGAACCGGACAAGGGGGAGATTTTGTTTGGGGACAAGGTAGTTTTCTCTTCGGCTGCCGGGAAACGCCTGCCGGTGCAGAAGCGAAATCTTGGCATGGTCTTTCAAGATTTTGCGCTGTGGCCGCATATGACGGTCTTTGAGAATGTCGCCTTTGCACTCAAGGCACGGCGGCAGACGGATCGTTTGCGGGAGAGGGTCAAAGAGGCAGTGCGCTTCGTCCGCTTGACCGGCATGGAGGACAGGTATCCGCATGAGCTGTCCGGCGGGCAGCAGCAGCGGGTCGCTTTCGCCAGGGCAATTGCCGGCAGGCCGGAGATCATCCTGTTTGATGAACCGTTAAGTGCGCTGGATGCCTTGCTGCGGGAAGAGATGCGAGTGGAGCTGATCCGGCTTGTCCGGGAGCTGGGTGTGACCGCTGTCTACGTCACTCATGATCAATCGGAGGCGATGTCGATGTCTGACCGGATCGCCGTTATGCGGCAAGGGCGCGTACTGCAGCTGGGGACGTCCGAGGACATTTATCATTGCCCCGTTAATGAGGACGTAGCCCGTTTTGTCGGCAAGTCCAATTGGCTGGCGGCGGAAGAAGCGATGTTCCGTCCGGAGCATCTCGGGTGGACTGCGGCGCCGGGATGCCGAAGCTGGCGGGCTGTTATCCGGCAGGTAAGCTACACGGGCGATCGGTATGAGCTGGAGCTGGAACTGGAGGATGGCACCAAATGGACAGGATATCGTGCGGCGCGCGCTAACGCAGGCGAACGGACAACGGTATATGTCCCAGAGCAGCATATTTATAAATTTCTATCCAAGGAGGAAGTAATCCATGAAATCAAAAGCTCTTCTGCGGGGTAAAATGATCCCTCTGTTTATTACTGCCATGCTGGCACTAAGCGCTTGTGGAGGACAAGCTCCTGCACAGCCGTCTAACCAAGGAGGCTCGGAGCCGGCACCAGCACAATCACCGGCAGCGCCGCCGCAAGAATCGAAAAAACCAAGCGGCAAGGTTGTTGTTTACACGGCGGGCCCGGCCGGTCTGGCGGATAAAATCCTTGAGGGATTTCAGGCTGAGACAGGCTTAACGGTCGAGCAGTTTCAAGGAACGACAGGCAAGGTGCTGGCACGTCTGGAAGCTGAGAAAAGCAATCCGGTCGCTGATATCGTTGTACTTGCATCGTGGCCGTCCGGCATGTCCATGAAGCAGGAAGGATGGACTCAGGCTTATCCCGAGGCCGTTCATGCCGACCGGCTGTACGATGGCTGGGTGGATGAAGATCATCACTTATTCGGTTATAGTGCTTCTGCACTGGGAATCACGTACAATACGAAGCTTGTGGATGACGCCCCGGCCGACTGGAGCGATCTGGCAGACGCGAAATGGAGCGGCGTTGTGAATATTCCGGACCCGTCCCTATCCGGTTCAGCTCTTGATTTTGTATCCGGCTATCTGAACCAGTACGGAGAATCGGGCTGGAGCTTGTTCGAGATGTTAAGGCAGAATGAAGTAACGATGGCCGGCGCCAATCAGGAGGCGCTTGATCCGGTCGTGACTGGTGCGAAGAGCGTCGTTATGGCTGGCGTGGATTATATGGCTTATAGTGCCAGGGCCAAGGGTGAACCGGTAGACATCGTCTATCCGGCCTCGGGTACGGTAATCAACCCGCGCCCGGCTATGATCCTTAAGGACGCTCCAAACCTGGATAATGCTAAGCTGTTTATCGACTATTTGCTGTCGGATGAAGCACAGTCGCTGGTCGCCGATGCCTACTTGCTCCCGGGGCGCTCAGATATGCTGGCGAAGGAAGACCGCACCCAGGTACAGGAGATTAAGCTGCTTCAGTATGACTGGAATTGGATGTCGGAGAACGGGGACGACATTATCACGCAATTTTTGAGCGTTTTTAAACAATGAAGCCGGTTATAAATATGCAGACCCGATCGGGACGAATACGCTTTTCCTGGGGGACCGGCCTAGCCATCGGACTGCTGGTCCCGGCAATCGTGGTCCCCCTCTGCCTGGTTATTCTCAACAGTCTCATGGTGGATGGACGGTTTGATCCGCTTACAGCGATGGGGGTGGTGCTGGCACCCGGCGTTGCCAGCGTATTAAAAAACACCCTATTGCTGGGGCTGTTGGTGGTGGCTGGGGCGACGGCGGTTGCCTTCCCTATGGCCTACCTTGCGGCCAAAACGGAGATCGGTGAGCGGCGCTGGCTGGACGTCTTGATCATTGTCCCGTTCATGACCCCGCCCTATATTGGGTCAATGGGCTGGATTCTGTTCATGCAGCCGAGGGGGTTCATGGAGCAGCTGGCTCCTTGGGCGTCTTCGTTAACTCCGCATTTTTTCAGTTTGGGCGGTCTGGTGGCGATAATGAGCTTTCACCTGTATCCGTTCCTGTATTTGATGCTGCGTAACTCGATTCAGCGGATCGGACAAGGCTACGAGGAAGCAGGAATGCTGCATGGCGGCGGCTTCGGCTACCGGCTGCGGCGCATCGTTGTCCCGCTGTTGTTCGGCAGCTATCTGATGGGGGCGCTGCTGGTCTTCGTCAAGACGATTGCTGAATTCGGGACGCCGGCTACTTTTGGGCGGAAAATTGGCTTTTATGTGCTTACGACTGAAATTCACCGATTGACGTCCAGCTGGCCGATTGATTTCGGCAAAGCGACGGCGCTGGCCTCGATTTTAATGACTTCAAGTCTTACCGTGTGGTACCTGCAAAGCTTGATGTCCCGTAAATTCCACTATCAGACATTGGGCGGCAAAGGCTTGCGCACTCGTCCGGCACGCCTAGGCGTAGGCGGGAAAGTATTGGGCTGGGGCTATGTAGGGCTTGTGCTATTGCTATCCATCGGGGTCCCTTACTTCTCGATCATCGTGGCCTCCCTGCAGAAGCTGCGGGGCGACGGTCTGGCATGGGGAAACTTTACGCTGGACCATTATGCACGTCTCTTATCCTGGGGAAGCCCGGGCTTCAAGGCACTGACGAACAGTATCGGGCTCGCGTTACTGGCCGCTACGATCGCTGCCGTTATTGGCACCTTCCTGGCGCTGCAGATTCGCGGATCGGCAACGAGAGGGCAGAAGACTGCGGATATGTTCAGCCTGCTGCCCAATACCGTTCCAGGCATCGTCATCGCGGTCGGTCTCGTCCTGTTCTGGAATGCGAAGTGGATGCCGATCCCGCTGTACAATACGTACGGAATGGCCGTTCTGACGTATGTCGTATTTTTTCTGCCTTACACTGTGCAGTATGTAAAGTCCAGCTTTAGCCAGCTGGATGACAAGCTGTTTCAGGCCGGCAAGGTGTACGGGGGGACGGAGTGGTACATTTTCCGGCGTATTGCGCTGCCGCTGATTCTTCCGGGCATTCTGGCCGGATGGATGATGACCTTCACGATATCAGCGAGAGAGCTCGTAGCTTCGCTGATGCTGCTGCCGCCCTCTATGCATGTATCAGCAACTTATATTTTCTCCCAGTTCGAGCAAGGGGAGGTATCGATGGGCATGGCGATGGCCGTGCTTACCGTTGGCTTGACGACAGTAGTATTGGTAATCATGAATCAACTAGAATCTTACAGGAAGTGATCGGTTTGGCAAAATTAGAAGTCTGGGGAGGAGCCGGAGAGCACGGACGGGCGTGTTATTTTATCGCGAACGGGCCGGTGTCGGTGCTTCTCGACTGCGGCGGGAAGCGCAGGGCAGGGGAAGAATACCCTCTCTGGAAGCCGGAGGCGATTCCGCTGCTGACGACGGTGTTTTTGTCGCATGCCCATGAGGATCACTCGGTTGGACTGCCCCTCCTGTACCGGATGGGCTATCGCGGCGAGGTGTGGACGACCCGGGCGACCGCCAGGCGTATTGCCGCGAATTTCCGTATGTGGCAGGGTTATGCGGCAGGTCAGGGTGGAGAGGTGTCCTATGACGCCGAGGACGAAGGGCGGCTGTGCTTCCGCTATTTGGAAGATTATGCTAGTGAAGGAGAATGGTTTGACGCTGCACCGGGCATTCGGGCGTGCTGGGGACCGAGCGGCCATTTGATCGGCTCGGTCTGGATTCTGCTGGATGTGGCCGGATGCAAAGTGTTCTATTCCGGCGATTTCACATCAGAATCAAGCCTGCTGCGGGCCGAGCTTCCGCGACCGGAGCACTGCCGGAATCTCGCGGCAGCAATTGTGGATGCGGCCTACGGCGCCCGTATGGAGAGCCAGGCGGAGGTTATGGAGCAGCTGGTCAGCACGATTCGGGAAGTTGGCGAACGAGGCGGGCATGTCTTCCTCCCGGTGCCACTGCAAGGGCGCGGGCAGGAGCTGCTTGCCCTGCTGCCGGAGGCACTGCCCGGCTCGCGTATAGTTGGCGAGGTTTCCCTGCTGCAAGGACTGACGAAGCTGAAGGAGGAGCCGGCATGGTTGCTTCCCTCTGCGCTTGCGCGAATAGAGCGGGCAATCGGCAGCATTCGTTTGCAAGCAGCCGGCGAAGCCGACAGAAGCCTGCTGGCTTCCGGAACACCTGCCGTCATTGTCTGCCCCGACGCCCAACTACAAACCGATGCAGCCCAAGGCTTTTACCGGTTATTGAGTCAACCAAGGAATGCAGCATCGAATGCTGTTATTTTCACGGGGCATGTGTACGAGGACAGCTACGCCAGCAAAATTATTAGACGCTACGAAGCGGACCCGAGCCATGAGCATTGCCGCATCTTCCGTATTCCCTATAAAATTCATCAAGGATTGCCGGATGTTTGTCGTATGCTGGAGCATCTGAAGCCGCGCGTTCTGCTTCCGGTACATACGGACAAGCCAAAGACGGAGCAGCTGGTCTCCGATCTGGCCGAACGCGGGTATAGCGGAGCATACTCGCTCGTGCCGGGACAGGAGATAGATTTATCTGCTGACGCTGAATAACACTGAATGAAGCTGAATAATTCGGAAAGCGAAGCTAAATCATCTTCCCATTAGGGCCGCAAATCGCGTGGAATCTGCCTCACTTCAACCATAAATAAAAGATTGCATTCTGATTAAGCATTGTCAGAGGGCAATCTTTTTTTGTCGAAACCACCGGAGAAAGCAGATTAATTTATTCTAATTTTATAATTGTAACTAATTCGGGGGTCATGGAAAAACTTCTTTTTGCAGCAAGATAAAGTCGTACAAGCCGAAGTCGAATTGGATTGACCAGGGTGGTCAGTTTGTGGTAGGATTAGATTTGACCAGGGTGGTCAACTTTGCTTGGGGAAAGGGGGATTTCCTTTGTCAGAACGTTTTGAAGCCCTCGAGAAAGAGAAGCGAAGGCGGATTTTGGACGCGGCTTATCGGGAATTTGCTGAGAACGGATTCGAGAAGGCGTCTACGAATCGCATTGTGAAAGAAGCGGGAATCAGCAAAGGAACGCTGTTCTATTATTTCGATAACAAGGAAACGCTGTTTCACTACTTGATCGAGCATGCGATAGGAGTTTCCGGAGAGCAGTTTCTATACCGGATAGATGCTTCCGAGCCGGATATTTTCGAGCGTTTTAAACAGGCGGGAGCCTTAAAGTGGAACTTGTACAACGATCATGAAAGTCTGTCTCAGTTTCTGGCCGCCGTAGGCTTGAACATGGATGAATTGGATCTTCCTGACTCGCTTCGCCACAAGCTGGAGGAGCTGCACAGCCATTGGTACAGAGTACTGAACGATAACATCGATTACTCCAAATTCCGTGAGGATGTGGATGTAAGGAAAGCTTTTCAGTTGATTCGCTGGTCGATGGAAGGGTACCGGCAGGAGCTCATGCAAAAATATAAAAACAAAAATTTGGCGGAATTAGACGTTGAGCCGATTTATGAAGAGTTCTATGAGTACCTGGATATTTTGAAATCTTGTTTTTACAAGGAAGGAGAGGCGTAGTGATGAAGGTGCTGGTAGCTGAATCATTAACGAAACAGTTTGGCAATTTCACTGCGTTAAATGGAGTTTCTTTACATGTGGAAGAAGGGGAAGTGTACGGCTTTATCGGTCCAAACGGTGCGGGAAAGTCGACGACGATTCGGATTTTGCTCGGAGCCTTGAAAGCATCCAGCGGCAAGGCAGCCATTTTTCAAAAAGATGTATGGATAGATGCGGTGGAAATTCATAAACGCTTGGCTTATGTCCCCGGAGACGTCAACCTATGGCCGAATTTAACAGGCGGAGAAGTGATTGATTTATTCGGCAGAATGCGCGGTTCTTATAACAAAAAGCGAAAAAATGAACTCATTGAACAGTTTAGCTTCGATCCGTCCAAAAAGTGCCGAACCTATTCCAAAGGAAACCGGCAAAAGGTCGCGCTAATTGCCGCTTTTTCAGCAGAGGCCGATTTATATATTTTGGATGAGCCGACATCCGGACTGGATCCATTGATGGAAAGAGTGTTTCAGGATTGCGTCATGGCGGAAAAGGAGCGGGGAAAAAGCATTCTGCTTTCCAGTCATATTCTTTCCGAAGTGGAGCGGCTCTGTGATCGGGTCGGCATTATCCGCGAAGGAGAAATCATTGAATCCGGCACGCTTGAGGAGCTTCGGCATTTGACGAGAACGAACTTGTCCGTGCAAACCAAAGAACCGCTTGTCGGGCTAAGCGCAATGAATGGCGTGCATGACGTTCTTCAAGAGGAAGACGGTACGCTCCATTTTCAGGTGGATGGTGAAGAGCTGGGCACCGTGATGAAGCATATTAGCGCTCATGGAGTCGTGAAATTGGAAAGCGCTCCGCCCACGCTGGAAGATCTATTTATGCGTCATTATGAAGGTAGAGGTGCCCAAAGATGATGGCCTATCATCACACGTTCTCGATGGTGAGATTTATTGTCCGGCAGGATCGCTTCCGTCTCTTCATATGGCTTTTCAGTTTGGTGACGGCCAGTTTGGCGATCGCCTCCGCCTTTACGAATTTGTACGCCTCCGAAGCAGAAAGGCAGTCCATGGCTCAAACGTTGGCCAATCCGGCCATGACCGCGATGCTGGGGCCGGGCTACGGGCTCGATAATTATACGGAAGCGGCGATGATGGCCCATCAAATGCTGCTTTTTACTGCGGTGGTGGTTGCGGTGATGAACATTTTGCTAACAGCCCGCCACACCCGCTCCCCTGAAGAGGACGGTCGCCTGGAAATGCTGCGTGCGCTTCCGTACGGAAGGCTGTCGCAGCTTAGTGCAGCCTTGATCGTGATGGCAGGAGTCAATCTGCTTCTTGCACTGATCACCGGCTTCGGTCTTTATGCAATTGGCATTGAAAGCATGGATTTGCAGGGCTCCCTCCTGTATGGCGCTGTGCTCGGGGGCGCAGGCTTATTCTTTGCTGCGGTAACCGCGGTGCTTGCTCAGCTTTCGGAGAGCGCCAGAGGGACGCTTGGCCTCTCGTTTGCGGTGCTCGGCTTGGCTTATCTCATGCGGGCAATTGGGGATGTGTCGAGCGAGGCTTTGTCGTGGTTGTCTCCGCTCGGCTGGGCGGTAAGAACGGAAGCCTATGTCAACAATCATTGGGGGCCGCTCTTCCTGCTCTTGGTGGTCGCGTTATTCATGATCGCCCTCTCACTTCGACTGCAGTCTATACGTGATTTGGGTGCAGGGTTCTTGCCCGCGCGGTTGGGGCGGAAAGAAGCATCCGCTTATTTGCGGGGCCCGTTCACGTTAGCGATGAGATTGCAGCGTACCGCCATGATTTCCTGGCTGGTGGCGATGGTCTTGATCGGCGCCTCCTATGGCTCTGTGCTGGGGGATGTGGAGACCTTTTTCTCCTCCAACGAAATGATCAGGGAAATGTTCGCGTCTGACGGAGGCGGCCCGGTGACGGAGCAGTTCATTTCGGTCATTATGCTCGTAATCGCAATGATTGCGGCGGTTCCGGCAATACTCGCTCTCTTCAAGCTGAAAGGAGAAGAGCGTAAAAATCGAAATGAGCATGTGCTGGCCAGAGCGGTATCCAGATATCGCCAATTCGGAAGCTACGTCGTATTGGCGCTTCTTGTCAGTGCAGTTATGATGCTCTCGGCCGGATGGACGCTCGCGGCAGCGGGGGCGGCTGTCATGGAGGAACCGGTCAGCGTTGGCGAGTTAGCGGCAGCCGCTCTTGCTTATGTACCCGCGCTTTTCGTGATGGTTGGTCTGGGAGCGTTAGTGATGGGAGTTTTCCCGCGAGCAACGGGCTTGATCTGGCTATATTTGGTCTATGCGTTTGTCGTCAATTATTTTGGAGGCCTCTTCCAGTTTCCGGAGTGGGCGGCTCAACTGACGCCGTTCGGCCACGTGCCGCAGCTGCCGCTGGAAGAAATGGATTACACAGCAGTTGGTTTGCTGTCGCTTATAGCTGCGCTCCTGCTGTTTGTCGGCTTCCAAGGGTTCAGAAAACGCGATATGTATGGATAGAAGAATTCACTGTTCAAAAAAAGATGGCTCCATTTTCATCGGGGGTCATCTTTTTTTACCACGCCAAAAAGTTTAAGTATTCGATCCCCCGGACACGCTTTCTGATTGACATGAAAGTTATCGCTATTACCGGGTTATTCGTCTTCGGAAGGGCTTCGCTAGAAGCTTTTTTTATCGTATAAGAGGAAGAAACAGAGTTTACGTCGAATTTACCTTAAATTTGATTTGTAACGACTTGAGTGAGATATTCATAGAGCGGGACTTAGTTATGAAGTCACTGGCCCGATCCCCTGCTAAAACCCTGAAATCCTTACATCTTAACCACAAGGAAGATAAAGGAGGCTTCTCCATAAATGAAAACGTTTTCAATAAAAACGAAGCTGCTTCTGCTAATCTCCCTTCTTTTGCTGCCTTATTTGCTGTTTAATATTTTTACTTATATTCGCCTGGAGAAGCAAATCGAAATCAATGCCATGCATTACAGCGAACAGCTTGTTCAGCAGCTGAACAGCCGGCTGGACACCTATTTCAAGGATTTGGAGCGATCGTCCCTTCCGGTTATCGTCCATCCTCTCGTTCAGCAGCTGATGAATGTTTCGACGGAAAAGGAGGAATACCAGTATATTCTCTTGTCGGAGCGGATTCGCGAGGAAGTGATACCTGCGGTTATTTTTGACCGTCCAGAAATTTACGGCTTCAAGATCGTATCGGATCAAGGGGCGGCAGTCGGAAATTTCAGAGGACCGCAGAACGGACTTGCGGGCGTGAACAGTAAATGGGATGATATTCCGAATAATCAATTTACTATTCTGGGAGTGCATTATTTGGAGTCAGCCCCGATTCTGACGGTGGCCAGGAAGTTCTGGTCTGTCCCCTCCTACCTGCACGCCGGGCTGCTGGTGTTTGAGCTGAGACTGAATCATCTGACCCAGCATTTTGCCGAGGTCGAGCTGGGGCCATCGGCATTGCTGCAGGTGATTGATGCGAATCAGCAAATTGTTTTCCATTCCGGGCAGGAACTAGCCGGTCAATTCCTGGAGAGCACGGCTCTGCCCGGGTCGAATGGACTGCATACAGGCTCTGTCATTAAGAGGGATGACAACAACGCCAAGCGAATCGTCTCATTCGATCAATCCAAGCAAACCGGATTGACGGTCATTTCCGAAGTTCCTTTTGCGGATTTAACGGCTGACTCTAGCGGCCGCCACCTCAATATGTGGATTCATCTGATCTTTATCGCGGTGATTGTGCTGGGAGTCAGCTCTTTTTCCTTTTCTTTGACCCGGTCGGTCTCGCATTTGCAAAGATTGATGAAAAAGGCCGAAGCCGGGAATTTGCATGTCAAAGCTCCAGACAATCGCTACGATGAGATCGGACGGTTGAATCGAAGCTTCAATCATATGGTCGGAACGATCAGACATCTCATTGAAGTGATTCATAAAAAAGAGCTGCGCGAGAAGGAGGGGATCATCAAGCAAAGAGAAGCGACATTGCTGGCTATGCAGTCTCAGATCAACCCCCACTTTTTATATAATACGCTGGAAATCATTAATTCTTATGCCATTGTGCAGGAAGTCATGCCGATAAGCCGAATGGCAACTGCATTGGGCGAAATGTTCCGCTACAGCTTCAACAATCAGGCCAGGGTCACCCTGCAGGAGGAAATGGATCATGTCGGCTATTACCTTGAAATCCAGCGTGAGCGTTATCCGAAATTAACCATTCAGCAGGAGCTGGACTACGAGGAATTGCAGAGTGTACTGGCGATCAGGCTTGTCGTTCAGCCTCTTGTGGAGAACGCCTTCAAGCACGGCTACTCGAAGCATTCCTTGAAGCCGGACTACATCGGGATCTTCGGCGAATCCTGCCTGGATGGCTACAGGATCACGATATCCGACCGCGGGAAGGGCATGGCTCCGCAGCAAGTCGAGCGATTGAACGAGCTTTTTCGCCACACACCGGACGAGCAAGTGCAGCCGCATGGCATTGGTCTATGGAATGTTCACCAGCGCATACGATTGACTTACGGCAAGCCTTACGGACTGACCATTATAAAATCCGATGAAAAGGGCACGGATATTGCACTCAAGCTTCCTTTTGCAGGAGGAGGCCCAACCGGACATGATCAGTCTGGACGCGAGCAAACTCAATGAACGAACAGGAAAGAGGGGATAGCCGATGTATTCGGTTCTTGTAGTCGACGATGAGTATATGATCAAGCGCAGCTTGACCAAGATGATCGAGGAAGCTCGCCATCGTTTCACGATCGCAGGAGAAGCAGAGGATGGGAAGGAGGCCTGGACGAAGGTGGAGCAGCTAAAGCCGGATATTCTCATTACCGATATTTGCATGCCTGTAATGGACGGACTTGCTCTGATTCAAGAAGTCAGGGAGAAGTACAAATTCATTGAGCCGATCATTATTTCCGGACATGATGAATTCGCCTACGCCCAAAAGGCAGTGCAGTTCGGCGTCCATGATTATTTATTGAAGCCGCTTCGTCCGGATGCGTTATATAAAACGCTGGACCGGGTATACACCAAGCTGGAGGAGCGGAATGAACGATTCGCCAGGCATGGGGAGTGGACGGCCTTTTGCCGGGATGCGGCCGTCAGAATAACGGAGCACATGCTGCTTTTCAATGAAGGCGGAATCCTCGCGGAATTAGCTGAAGGTTATGAGCGTATGTTGAAGCTGGAACAGGATTTGGCCCCCTATCCGCTAAAAAATATGGTTCAAGACCTGCTCTCGGCCTGCCATGCATTGCTTGTAGAGAAATATGGCGACACTTTCCTGGAGTTCGCTTCTTTAAACACAACCCTGCTGTCTGCCGATCATTATTTTGCCCACATGCGGACCTCCATCTTGCGAATGATGAACGAGCTGCGCAGCAAAAAGCATCTTAAAATCAACATGAAAGTCAATCAGGCCATTGAACTGATCAATCAGCGTTTTACGGAGGTAATATCGCTGGAAGAAGTTGCGCAGGCAGTCGGATTAACCCCCAGTTATTTCAGCAGCGCCTTTGGAGAATCGGTCGGGATGAGCTTTGTCCACTATGTAACCCGGCTGAGAATGGCCAAGGCGCAAACGCTGCTAAAAGATACCTCGCTTAAAACCTACGAAGTGGCCGAACTAGTCGGCTATATGAACTATCCGCATTTTTCACGAGCCTTCAAAAAATATACCGGCGTTTCCCCTGGCCGGTTCCGAAAGCAGACGTAAAAAAACGCAACATTTTAAAAAATAGATCATGTTCATCCCCGGGCTGCAGAAAATATAATGAAAGCGTTACCCAAAAATGCGTAAGGGAGGAGTATATGGAATCTCTACAACGATTTAGGATAAGGAATTGGGCTTTATACACAATGATCCTGCCGGGAGTTCTTTATTTTGTCGTATTCAAATACATTCCTCTGACTGGAAGCATTATTGCGTTTCAGGATTACAACGTATTCGCCGGAATATGGGGAAGCAAGTTTGTAGGCTTTAAGCATTTTGTCAATTTGTTTACGTATCCCGAGTTTTACAAAGTGCTTACCAATACGCTGTTAATCAGCCTGTATAAGCTCATTTTCGGCTTTCCGGCTCCTATCCTGCTGGCGCTATTGCTAAATGAAATCAGAAAAATGATATTCAAAAGAACGATTCAAACGGTGCTTTATTTGCCCCATTTTCTGTCCTGGGTCATTGCCGGCGGGCTGATCATCAACTTCTTGTCGCCTAGCTCCGGAATCGTGAATGAGATTGTCCGTTTCTTTGGCGGAGAGCCAATCTTCTTTCTGCAGGAGCCGAAATTTTTCCGGACGATCATCGTCGGGTCCGGGATCTGGAAAGAGGTGGGCTGGAATACGATTATTTATTTGGCTGCTCTTACCGCTATTAATCTGGATCTGTACGAGGCGGCCAACGTGGACGGGGCAGGCAAGCTTCGCCAGGCTGTCAGCATTACGCTTCCGTCGCTGATGCCGACGATCATGGTGCTGCTGCTTCTCAACATAGGCAACATTCTCGATCTGGGTTTTGAGCAAATTTATATGTTTTTGAACCCGCTGGTGTACGACACGGGGGAGGTATTCGACACTTATATTTATCGCATTGGTTTGTTGGGCGGGCAGTTCAGCTATACGACCGCCATCGGTATATTTAAATCAGTCGTCGGCTTTGTCCTGTTGTTCGGAGCCAACTATGTGAGTAAAAAGGTAACGGATAATTCGATTTTCTGAACAGGAAGGGAGGCTCGCGGATGATTGGCATGACCAAAGGGCAGAAAGCCTTCTCCGTATTCAATCATATCTTTTTGATTGTGCTCAGCATAACGATGCTGTACCCGTTTCTTTATGTATTGGCAGGCTCCTTCAGCAGCGGACAGGCGATTTCGCAAGGCAGGGTGACGATTTTCCCGGTTGATGTGAACGTCGCTAACTATTTGGCGGTGCTGAGCAATCCGGGAATCTGGCGCTCCTTCGGGGTATCGGTTTTTATTACCGTAGTAGGAACACTGATTAATTTACTCCTTACGGCCCTCATGGCTTACGGACTATCGTACCGGGAATTGAAAGGCCGCTCCATCATCATCGTCATGGTGTTGTTCACCATGATTTTTCAGGCGCCCATGATTCCGAGCTACCTGCTGGTCAAATCATTGGGGATGCTCGATACTCTCTGGTCGCTCATTATCCCGTCAGCGATTAGCGCGTTTAATCTGATTATCATGATTTCCTTCTTTCAAGGCATACCGCGCAGCTTGCTGGATGCGGCCAAAATAGACGGATGCGGGGAATACAGAACCTTGTGGAAAATCGTGTTACCGCTTTCAATTCCCTCGCTGTCCACCATTGGCCTGTTTTATGCGGTAGCCCACTGGAACGGCTACTTTCAGGCTGTTATGTACATTACCAAGCCGAATCTGTACCCGCTGCAGCTCAGACTGCGGCAGCTGATAGTGGAGAATCAGGCTGAGCAGATGATGCAGACGGCATCCTTGACTCTGCAATCGCTGGAAGGCATCAAGATGGCGACGATCATTATCGCTTCCGTCCCTATTTTGCTGGTGTATCCTTTTATCCAGAAACATTTTGTCAAAGGTGCGATGCTGGGCTCGATTAAAGGATGACCTGACAATTCAAATTTGAGGAGGAATTCGTTATGAGTGTGAACAAGCGCCTTGTTATGAAAATAGCAGCTGTATTTCTGGCGGCCGGTTTGACCGGCTGCGCCTCCAACGCGAATGTTGCGGAGCAAAACCCAGGCCAACTGGGAGAAGAAGGGGAAAAGCAGGCGCCTGCATTACGCATCGGACAGACGACTGCCGGGCAGCAGTATATTGAGGCATCTCCGGACATTAATAAGGATAAGTATGTAGAGAAAATCCGAGAGCTGTCGGGCATTAATATTCGAATAGATCCTTTGATTCCATGGCAGGATTATCAGCAGAAGATGAATCTGCTCTTCGCCGGAGGAGACTTGCCGGATTTGCTGCAAACCCAGGGGATTAATGTGGCCGAAGTAGCGCCGGCGGTAGACCATGGGGCCCTGCAGCCCTTGAACGATTTGATAGAAGAGCATGGTCCGAATCTGAAAAAGCACATCCCGGAGGAAGCCTGGAATTCTCCAAAGGTTAGCAAGGATGGAATCATCTACGGCATTCCGCAAATTAAGTTTGTTCCTAATGATCATGTGGTTTACATCCGCAAAGACTGGCTGGATGAATTAGGGCTGGAGCATCCGAAAACAGTCGATGATTACATCGAAATGCTCCGCGCCTTCAAGGAAGGCGATCCAAACGGGAACGGAAGGCCCGATGAAATTCCGGTTAGCGGCCGGGTCAATTTTGCATTCACCAATATTTTCTTTGGTGCCTATGATGTTATTCCGGACGGATGGAAATATGAAAATGACCAGCTGGTGCCTAATTTTATTCGGCCGGCTATGAAGGAGGCGCTGGAGGTTTATCAGCTTTTATATCAGGAAAAGCTGTTGGACAACGAGTTCATGGTTCAGCAGGGCAAGGATTGGGACGCCAAGATAAAAGGACAGGGAACGGTTGGCATGTGGCAGCATGCTGCGACTTATCCTGACAAATGGTTGATAGAGGTTCAGGCTAATACGCCATCTGCGGAGGTCGTCATTCTCCCGGCACCGGTCGGACCTGACGGCAAAGGCGGCGCCAGCAGAGGGTCAACGGTAGGGATGGTCTACGTCATTCCAACCTCGAATGAAAATCCCGAAATCGCTATCCGGTATCTGGACTGGTTGTTGAGCGATGAAGCGAAACGGCTTTTGACTTATGGAATAGAAGGACATAATTACACGATGGAAGGCAATCAAATTAAATATAACTATCCTACAACCCAGGAAGAAATTTACGAAGAACAGATGTACAACATTTTCCTGGATTACATGGGGCAGAGCTACCTGGAAAATGAAGAATTTATGGCAGGGCGCAATCACGGCGATCTCATTATCGAAGCTATGAGGATTGCCAATGAGGAAGGCCGGATCAACGATGGGCTGGATATGCCCGCTATGCCAACGATGCAGGCGCGGCCGGAGCTGGCTTTTGACGGTCTGTGGATGCAATTTGCGGCTAAAGTGCTGACAGGAGAAGAGTCGCTGGACGGATTTGACAAGTTCGTAGAGGACTGGAAAAAACGCGGCGGCAATGAGCTGATAGAGGAAGCTACCCAATGGTATAAAGAGACGTATAATAAATAAATGCGGCATCGGAGCGAAACCATCCTGAAGCAGTTGAATTCTGTGCTAATGTAACAACAGATGATCCGTCCGGGTCGATAATCAGGTTAGCTTGACCTAAGATGGGGCTGTCCAATAATTCTGGACAGCCCGAATTCGCTCAGGCCCGCTGCTGCGGTGCTACTATGCGATTTTCGCATACAATTTGCATCTGGCCGCACTCGGCGGCAAACGTATGAGGTTTATCACATACAATTCCCTCGGGTCCGCTGCTTGGGGTTTGCTTTTTCTAAGCTATGTTGAACGATCAATTTTCCGGACAGCTTCATCTTTTTATTATCTGTCTCGCATTTCTATCCAACGTTGTCTCTGCCGACTCTGTCCGTCCGCCCAGCTGAACTGCGGCCAATCCAGAGATAATGAGAACAATTCCCGCAATCTGGATCAGCGTCAGCGTATCTTCGAGCCATAGAGCGCCTAGTAGCGCCACAGCCAATACGCCTACTCCCGACCATACGGCGTAGCCAATAGCGATATTCATTCCATACCTAAGACTTAGTGAAAAGTTAAAATACGAGGCGACCGCAAACCCAATCGTTATAATCGTAGGCAAGGCTACGGTGAACCCTTCCGTGTAACGGGCGGCTATAGCCGCGACTACTTCTAGAAAAATGGCTAACATGAGGTATAAATAGGCCATAATGATAGCGCTCCTTCCTTAACTGAGAGAATGCATGCTTAAGAGGATGAATACTTAAGAGAATGAATACTTAAGAGAATGCATGCTTAAGAAATTTCATAGCGTTTGCTGAGAGGCCGCGTGTTACACAGCTCCAAGCTCTAACGCAGCAACTCCGGATAGAATCAGCATCACGCCCCACACTTGGGTTTTCGTCAGACGTTCTTTAAAAACAAACAGCCCATACATCGCGACGAGCACTACACCGCCTCCTGCCCAAATGGCGTAGCCTATCCCGATGTGCAATCCATACTGAAGGCTGACAGCGAATAAAAAATAAGAAAGCAGAATAGCGAGCACGGTTATGAGGCTGGGGATCAGTTTTTTGAAGCCGCCCGAATAACGGCTGGCAATCGCCCCCGTTACTTCAGCAAGTATGGTAACAGCTAGAAACAAATAGGCCATGTCCAGGCTCCCTCCTTGATTTGTTTACAAGTAGTATAAATGGAGCTGCGGTATCATGTATAATGATTGTTAACGATATAAATATCATTCATAATGATATCCGATAGCAAGGGGGCCATTATGGAGCTGAGCGATTTAAAGGTTTTTCAAGCTATTGCTGAAGAAGCGAGTATTTCCGGCGCGGCTAAGCGGTTGGACTATGTTCAGTCGAATGTGACGGCAAGACTCCGCAAGCTGGAAGAGGAGCTGGGTGTTGTTCTTTTTCGCAGAACGGTGAAGGGAATGACGATTACTGAGAAGGGCCAGCTATTCAGGCGGTATGCGGACTCTATCCTGCAAATGGCCGATGAGGCCGTTATGGCCGTCCAGGAGCAGGATCAGCCGGGCGGAACACTGCGAATAGGCGTTGTTGAAACGGTAACCTGTGGAAATTTCATGAATCTCCTGGCGGCATACCAAGCTCAAAATGAGCAAGTGTCCCTTCGATTAGAGACAGGCAATCCCCTTCAGCTGATGGAGAAAGTAAAGAACTATGAGCTGGATGGCGCTTTGGTAACGGGAGACATACCGAAAACAGCTTTTATCCTCGATTATGTGCAAACCGATGAAGTAGTTCTTTTGTCTGGCAAAGCGATAGATTTCGGAAATACACGGAATGCAGAAGAAGCGATGGAAATCAGCGCCCTTTCCGCGATCAAGTGGGCAGTTTCTCAAGAGGGTTGTCCGTTCAGAAGCAGGCTGGCACGGTGGCTGAAAGACGAGCAAGCCGCTCTAACGAATTTCATCGAAATTAGTTCCCTGGAAACGCTACTAAGCAGTGTGAAGGAAGGATTAGCCTGCACCCTTTTGCCAAAATCGGTGTTAAGCGGATCTTACGAGCATTTGCATGTGACCCCTGTTCCTGCTCCTTATACCTTCATCGAAACGGGGCTGATTCGCAGACAAGATAAGTATGTGAGCCGTGCCTATAAAGCTTTTGCCGAGCTGGTTAGGGAGCAGGGGTTGTAGTTAGCGAATATAGATTAGCTAATGGACGGGTGACTGCGAAAATGACCGGTATTGACCGCGCCCGTTCATTGGAGTTGTGGAAAAGGTGGATAAACAGTGGAAGCAGACGCGTTAGTGAATTTGCAGCAAGTCAGCAAGATATACGGAAACCGGGTGGTATTATCTAATGTCTCGTTGAGCGTTTCTCAAGGGGAGAGTGTGGTTATTCGGGGAAGCAACGGTTCGGGAAAAAGCACGCTGCTGCGCATAGCTGCCGGTTTGATTCCGATGACCAAGGGGAGTCGAACGGTTAAGCATGCTCAATTAGTGATCGGCTATACGCCTGATCGGTTATCCAAAGTGCCTGTGACCTCAGTACAATATTTGACCCATATGGGGCGGATAGCTAAAGTGCCTAATAAAGAGCTCCAGCAGCGGATTCGGGAGCTGCACGCGCTTTTTCAGCTGGAGCTCAGTCCAAGCTTAGAGATGACTCACTTTTCCAAGGGAATGCTGCAAAAGGTTAATCTGATGCAGGCGACCTTGCGGCCGCCGGATTTGCTCATCTTGGACGAGCCATTTTCAGGGCTGGATAAAGAGACGGCGCAGCACTTGATTGCTTTTCTTAAACAAATGAAAGCGGAGGGGACAGCGATTGTAGCTGCCGTCCATGATTCTTTGCTTGCCCGGCAGATGGAGAGCCGCAGCTGCTGGCTTCTTCGGGGAGAGCTGCGGGAAGATTTAAGAGAAGCTCTGCCGATGAGAGAAGCTCATTATGAATTACAATGTTATCTAAGTCCGTTATTCGCTCAGGACCTTATCGCAAGATTTCCGGATCTGAAGTACAGACAAGAGGAAAACGGGCTTGTCAGCTTGACCGTTACGCAGAACGATTATCGTGATATTCTGCTTGATATCGTTCACGAAGGCATAGAGATTGTCAATTTACAACGAAAGGAGACGGGGATGGACGCATGATCTCCTTACTCTCCTATATACATACCTGTTTAATCCGCTCTTATCTTTATGGTCCGCCGACCTTTGTCTACATTCTGGCTTTGATTTGGATTTATAGTATGGGGCCCAACCCCATTATGGAAAGCTATGCCGTGTCTGCTTCATTCCTATTTATCATTTCCGCGGTGCTGTGCTGCACGATCATTGATATTGAGTCTCCCAACCAGGAGTCGGTCACGCTGCTTCATGCCGGGAGTCTGCTTAAGCTTTACTCTTCAAAATTATTGTACAGCTGGCTGTTTACCTTGCCGCTGGCCGCTTTTGCGGTACTAATCCCCGTTGTCATGCGGAGTTTCGAGCGAAGCCCTAGCCTAGAGGAATTAGGAATGGCTCTATCCTATCACGCTGCTTTATCCTGGCTCGGCGTTTCCTTGGCTTGCTGGTTCAGCTCTAAATTTATCCGTTCGCGGGTCATGTCTTTTCTGCTGTTAAGCTTCGTAATTGTTATCACCTTTTGCGTACCCGTGATCGCAAATGCGCTCCCGGAACGGCTTAAGTCCCTAGTTCTGTTATTTCCGCCTCTAAATCAAACCGTTGCGGTTTTGACGGCCTATGATGCTGCGCCACTCTACATGAAATTGTTGGCGATAGGAGCACCTTTTGCATACGGAAGCGTACTGATGCTCCTGTTCTTGATCGTTATGCAAAAGCGCAAATTGGAGTACAGATAACGGTCGCTCATCGGCTAACTTTCAAATCACAAGTGAATAGCTGCTTGAGATCACAGGGACGGGATTATAAGCACGTTCTGCTGATCAGCGCAATAGCAAGGCCTTGCTTATCTTGTCATCGGCTTGTTCTTGTTGACTAAAGTAATTGACGATGAAATCGCGGAAAGCAATGGCGGCCTTGGACAAATAGCGGTCTTTGTGCCAGGCGATACGGTAAATTCTTTCCCCTGCAGTGTCCCGGATAGGCAGCTTAACTAAATTCAAGTCTTCAGCGCTTTTGCAGCCGCCAACGATGGCAATGCCTAGCCCCGAGCGTACCAGATTGGCGATGCTGGCCGGGTCGTCGGTTTCACATACCATTTTTGGGCGGAACCCCGCTTGATAGCAAAGGGTATCATTCATTCTACGCAGGGGTGAATTTTCTTTATAGCCTACAAACGGCTCGTCAGCTGCCTCGCTAAGATGAATTTCTTTGCGGTGAGCATATTTATGCCCGTGGGGCACAGCGAGATAAAGTTTCTCTCGGATTAAAGGAATTTCCTGAAAGCCGTTCTGGTGAATCGGTAACGATGTTAAATAATAATCAACTTCATGATTGCTCTCTACCTTTTGGAAATCGTCCATCGACAACTGAAACATTTGAAAGTGAACGTCGGGATTTTCCTGCAGAAAGCTCTGCAATGGCTCCCGCATTTGTTCCATATTCATGATCGCCAAGTGAATGCGGCCTTTTTGCAAGCCAGCCATGTCTTCTAATTCACGGCGTCCCTCATCGAGCAGGTGAAGGGCAGCCTTAGCTTTTCTCACAAACGCTTTGCCAAATGGATTCAACCTGATCTGCCGGGCTTTCCGTTCAAACAAAGGGACTCCCAAATCCTCCTCCAGCCGCTGAATCGTACGGCTTAATGCGGGTTGAGCAATATGAAGCTCTTCCGCGGCTTTTGTCATGTGCTCTAGCCGGGCTACGGTTAAAAATATTTAAGCTGAAGCAGTTCCATATATCCCCCACCTTATTATTGATTACATCAAGTATATCATTATATAGCTTATTATGTATTTTTTATAATAAATGGACCGTTTTATAATGGAACCGGATAAAGAAAAAGTGAGGAGGGATGAGCATGCAAGCAGCCGGCTTTCATTCACCGGGTCCTCCGGAGGTATTACAGGTGATGGACTTTCCGGATCCGGTTCCCGGGCCTGGCGAGGTTCGAGTCAAGGTCAAGGCAGCTGGTGTGCAGCCAGTCGACTGTGCCATCCGTGGTTACGGGTTTAGTCCGCCGGGAGCAAAACTTCAATATCCGCAAATTGTTGGAAATGAATTCGCGGGGATTGTCGATCAGGTAGGTGAAGGAGTGGAGGATTTTCAGATTGGCTGCGAAGTGATCGGCTGGTCATTATTATCATGCTGCGCACAGTATGTGGTTGTTCCTAGGGACCAATTGGTGATCAAGCCCAGGACAATGCCTTGGGAAGAAGCCGGGGTACTCAGCGCCTCCGGGCAGACGGCCCATACAGCCTTGAAAGAGCTTGAAGTAGGGGAAGGAGATACTGTGCTCATTCACGCTGCTGCGGGAGGCGTCGGAACCTTTGCCGTACAATTGGCTAGAGCATGGGGGGCAGTGGTCATTGGCACAGCCAGTCCGCGGAATCATGACTACTTGCATTCCTTAGGCGCAATTCCGGTGGCGTATGGAGAGGGCTTGGAAGACAGGGTGCGAGAGCTGGCTCCGCAAGGTATTGATGCCGCTTTGGACGCGGCAGGGGAAGAGGCTTTAAGAGCCTCGGTCAATCTGGTAAGCAATAAAGAGCGGATTGGCACCATAGTCTCATTCGACCTGTCTGAAAAGCTGGGAACCGTTCCGATCCGCAGTAAGCGAAGCGCAGCCCGTTTGAGCGAGCTCACCCGTCTATATGAGCAAGGTATGCTGCGCGTGACTATTGCCAGGGTGTTTCCTTTGCACGAGGCTGCCGCAGCCCATAGAGCTGTGGAGACCGGACATATCCGGGGCAAAATAGTTATTGCCATCAACTAGCTGGCTCGTATCGTGCTGCTTTGCTGATGAAACGTAGAATACTCTTGACGTATATGGTATAGATGCTAAACTATATATATGAAAACTAAACAGCTAACTCAATTAATTGGACGATTACTTCATCATGTAAAAGAAAACGAAAAGGTCCCCTTTTATGTAGCAGACGTCGGGGAGGTTACTCCTAGTGAAATGCACATCATTGAAAGAATTGGAGAGAAAACTACGGTCACGGGAAAGGAGATTAGTACAGAGTTAGACATTACGAAAGGAGCGGTTTCTCAGCTGGTTAGCAAACTAGAAAGCAAACAATTGCTTGTGCGCCAGCCGCATGCCGGGGATCAAAGAAGCCATTGCCTGATTCTTACCGAGAAAGGCAGACTGGCCTTCAGGCAGCATCAGCGCATCGCAGATGAATTTCACAAGCAAGTAGACCTAATGCTGACGAGAGAGGAAAGGGCAGGTTTTGAAAAGGGGCTGGAGGTCTTCATCCATTACCTGCAGAAATCGGTCAAAGAAAGAAGGAATTTGGATGAGAAATAAAATCCTGGTGATAGGAGGTCATGGTTATGTGGGCCAAATTATAGTCAAAAATCTTCTGAAAGCAGGCATAGATCATCTCGTTATCGGCGGGAGAAACACGCAAAAAATGCAGGAGTTTGTGCAGCAAACACGGAAATCTATTGCCTATCGAGTCATGGATTTAGAGGCCGGGATAGACTCTGGGCAGCTGGATGATGTACAGATGATTGTCATGTGCGTAGATCAGAAAAATATTAAGCTGGTGAAGCTCTGCATTGAACACAAAATTGATTATGTGGATATTTCCGCAAGAAGTGAAACCGTGGAAGCTATTCATCAGCTAGCTGCTGATAAAGAAGTATCGATTATTACTAACGTAGGCTTAGCGCCCGGTGTTACCAATTTGATGGTCAGGGAATATCTGCAGCTGGCGGGGCGGGAGAAAACAAAGGTCGCCATCGATATTATTTTGGGCATCGGGGATGCTCACGGTAAAGCTGCAGTAGAATGGACCTTCTCCCATATTAATGACCGCTATGCTTTATTGGGAGAAGAACAGGAGGTAGAAAGCTTTACAGAAGGTCGCAGTGTCAACTTTTTTCTTCCTGTTGGTAAAAAGAGGACGTACCGCCTTAACTTCGCGGATCAGCATACATTGCGAAGGGAATATCCGGGTGTAGCTGTAAGCACTTATTTGGGCTTTGATCTAAGCCTGGTCACCCGAATCCTGCATGGATTGAAAAAAATGCATCTGCTGAAGGTTCTCCAATCCGCTAGGTTTATTTCATTTATGCAAAAGATCATGGGACACAAACGCTTTGGCTCTGATGTATTTGCCGTGAAAGTGTCAAATGGAGGAGAACAAGACAGCCGCTCTCTTGTGGTGTATGGATATCAAGAAGCCCGCGTGACCGGAGAGGTGGCCGCATTCGTTGTCCAAAAGCTGCTAAAATCTCCCGAAAAATTCGGGATAGCCACTATTAGTGCAGTGTGCTCACTAAGTGAAGTTCTTAATAAGCTGGACTCTTTGAAGCTGGGAGGGAACAGGCTGGAGGACCAAGCTAAGGACCAAGGATTGACTTAATAATCCATGTTGAACGCTACTTCCCTTTCGCCTGCTGCTGGTTTCCATGCAGCTCTTTCAAGTGCTGGATATGGGTGAGCCCCCATTGATGCATGGCTTCCAGGATCGGCCGCATGCCTTTTCCGTATTCGGTAATCGAATATTCAACCTTCGGGGGAATCTGTGCATATACCTTGCGGTGGATAATATCATGGTACTCCAATTCCCTTAGCTGGGTGGTCAGCATTTTTTTGGTAATACCCGGAATAAGGCGCTGCAGCTCGCTGAACCGCAAGGTTTCTTTTTCAAAAATGTAAAAAAGAATAACCGGCTTCCATTTGCCGACAATAATATCAAGAGCAGTTTCGACAGTGCCATTGCATTCTTCAGCTGCCATGTAAGCCTCCTGTCAGGTATCCTGCAGGATACCAGGATACTAATTTGTGCCTACTTCCATTAATCTTTCCTGGAGATTATTATAACCATAGGTTCCAAATGAAAACAAGGAGAACGAAATTCGGCTGCTAGAGATGACCTCACGAAAGTTCTCAACTAATAAATGTTCATTTAAGGGGAGGAAAAAACGATGAGCAATCTGAACATCGGTATTATTTTGGGCAGTACCCGCGAAGGACGGGTTAGTCCGCAAGTAGGAGAATGGGTGAAAGGAATTGCCGATCAACGCGGAGATGCCAACTATGAAATCGTAGATATTGCTGAGTACAATCTGCCTTTCTTGGGAACCACAGATGGCACAGAGCCTGGCATTGCTGCCTGGAATGAGAAGCTGGACAGCCTGGATGGGTTTGTCTTTATCGTTCAAGAGTATAATCACAGCATTACTGGCGCTCTTAAAAATGCTCTGGATATGGCACGTGAAGCCTGGAACAACAAAGCGGCAGGAATTGTCAGCTACGGTTCTACAGGCGGAGCCCGCGCAGCTGAACATCTTCGCGGCATTCTGGGCGAATTGCTGGTTGCCGATGTACGCACCCACCCAACGCTTTCTCTGTTTACAGACTTTGAGAACTTCTCTGTATTCAAACCAGCCGAATTGCATTTGGTTAACGTCAATCAAATGCTGGATCAAGTCATCGCTTGGAGCGGGGCTTTAAAAACGATTAGAGCTTAATCGATCGATTCGCTTTTGTAGATGATTCTATATGCTAAATGCCTAGGCAAAGGGCCATTGCCGGTTTTCCGTTACAGGAAGACCGGTTTTTTGATTTTATGGAGCTTATAGTAGAATCAAACCATGGCTTTCTTTTGCGTTTTATAGAGGTTTGTCTAGCCTGGATGCCAGCTGATGTCAGCTTGGATGCCAGCACACTATATACATTTCTGTTTGCAGGAGGAACTATAAATGTTGAACTATAGATAGGTAAACCTCAAGATAAAGTGAAGGATTCAAATTATAAAAAAAGCAGGTGAAGATAAATGCAAGACTTCGATGCTGTCTACAAGAATTACCGGTCTTTTCTTTTTTCAATCGCTTATCAGATGCTGGGCACCATTTCCGACGCCGAGGACGTGATTCATGATGTATTTCACTTGCTTCAGCATAAGGCGAATCTGGATCAGGTTAAAGATCTCAAGGCTTACCTGGCAAAAATGACGACAAACCGCTGCCTGAATCTGCTTCGGTCCGCCCGCAAGCGAAGAGAGGTATATACCGGGGAGTGGCTGCCGGAACCCCAGGTTAGCCATTTTGATACACCTGCGGATAAGGTGATGACTGGAGAAGCGGTGTCCTATGCGTTTCTCGTTATGCTCGATTTGCTTTCTCCATTGGAAAGAGCGGTGTTTATTTTACGGGAAGCGCTGGAGTTTAGCTATGACGATATTGCCCCCATCATTGAAAAAACGGAAAGCAACACGAGAAAGATCTACAGCCGGGCCAAACAAAAGCTGCAAAAGGATATTCCGGCACATCCACAACGGTCGGAGCAAGTGGATTTATTGGCGGATGCATTCCTCAAAGCAGCATCGACCGGCCAATTCACGGAATTGATTGATCTCCTGACAGAAGATGTTGTGCTGGTAAGTGACGGTGGCGGCAAAGTCAGAGCCGCTATCCAGCCGATTGTGAGCAAAACACGTGTGGCGGCCTTCCTGACAGGAATTTCGGGCAAGGGAAGCTTTTTGGGGGAGATCTACCCGGTTATGGTTAACGGCCAGAAGGGTGTATTACAGGTGCTTGAAGGGAAGCCCAAAAAAGTGATTTGCTTTGAAGGGAGCGCTGATCGAGGGCTTATCCAAACCATATTTATTATGTTAAATCCGGATAAATTAAAGCATGTTGTCACACCATGAACCTCTATTTTGTCTTATTAGGGAAATGAAATAATTAAACAAATGGAGGTTGCCACTATGAAGCAACGTGTCAATTACTTGCAAACCAACCGGGAATTTCTTCAGTTAATGCTGCAAGTGGAGGAGTACAAGAAAACAACCGGGTTCGATAGCAAGTTAATCGAATTGATCAAAATTCGCGCGTCTCAATTGAACGGCTGTGCGTATTGCCTGGATATGCATACCAAGGATGCCAGGGCGATCGGCGAATCGGAACAACGAATTTACTGCTTGAATGCCTGGCGCGAATCGCCATTCTATAGTGATGCGGAAAGAGCAGCCCTGGAACTGACGGAAGCCGTTACCGAAATCTCGGCTCACGGTGTGCCTAATGAGCTGTATGAGCGAGTCCGTCTGCACTTTGATGAGAAACAATATATTGATCTGGTTGCCCTCATTATCACGATTAATGGATGGAATCGTCTAGCGATTGCAGCTGGAAACGTTCCGGGGAGCTATCGGCCTGCGAAATAACCATCCCCTTGGACTCTGTCTGGAGAAATTGGGCAGCTGTACTTGAGAGCCAAGCACTCTCCCGGGCGAATATCATAAGCTAACATATAAGACTTATGACTAGCAGGGAGGAAAAAGTTATGTATTACACCCGCACCCCGGGGACCTATTATCAGCCCAATCATTATGCTTACCCGCCGGATTCTATGTGGAGGGGCTGGAGATGGCCCTATGAATTTGGTTATGTGCAGCGGCAGCAAACTGATTTTGGCAGACAACCCTATGTCCTTAATATCGACGAGGCCGCCCGTGCCAACAGCACATACCGCACTGCTATATGGACAGGTGAACATCTGCAGGTTACGCTAATGAGTATTCCGGTTGGAGATGATATCGGATTGGAAATGCATTCCGATACAGATCAATTTCTGAGGATTGAACAGGGGCAGGGGGTCGTGCAAATGGGGAAAAGCCCGGATCAATTGGAGTTCGTCCGCCATGCAGGGGACAACTTCGCCATTATGATACCTGCCGGCACATGGCACAATGTGATCAACACCGGAGCTGTACCGCTGAAGCTCTATTCGATTTATGCTCCGCCGCATCATCCCTTTGGTACGGTGCATGAAACGAAGGCGGCAGCAATGGAACAAGAGGAGCTTGCCCTCTAAGGCTCGCTAGGAGGCTCACGATTTATCGTGGATATCCAGCGCGCGGTGTCTCGCAGCATGACGGCGGTCGGTCGACCGCCTTGCAAGGGTGTAGCGCGCGGCCAGCCAGCGATGGGCCGATCACGCTGCAAGGGTGTAGCGCGCGTCGACCCGCAAGATGTTCTGCGCTAACGCTCGCCCTCGCTCTTATTTGGCCGAAATGTAGGCGATTAATTTTCTAACGCTCTTCCTCGCTAATTATGTGTGACAAAAAGGCGGAAAAACCGCGATCTGAAGCAAAATAAGACAATGGCGAGCGTTACAATTTTTAAAACCCCGTTTCACCTGCTCCCGAAGCCACTTTTCTCCAGAAAGCGTTAACCAGTATCTTTTCCCGCCTTTATCCTGAAGCTTGCCTCTCTTTAGTTCAACGAATATGGCTTTACTGGCCCTGGGGGGATAAAGGCGGAGAACTGTGTAACAATCAGGTGCCCTTTATCGCTGTGCTTCTTGCAAGTCTCTTCTTGCCGTATCCTGGGGCAAACGCCAGATAAATCGATTGAAGCCAGACAATTACAAGAACAAGGTGAAACAAAACATGAATAGTATTGGGCACGATTCCATTCATCACGGGCAAAAAAGCATGAGTGCTTCCGAACATAGCATCGTACCTCATTACCAGATTGTCATCCGCTCCGAACCAATAGGGAATCCACCATGCCGCCATTGCACCAGCGAAAATGCCTCCCAGATGGGCCACGAGCCAAATCCGCACCCACAGTGGATAAGCCTTGCCCAGGAACCACATTGCTAGCCCAAACACTATAAGAATGGAGGCAAAGTTAAACAAGGTGGCGCTTACAAGTTCTGAAGTCGTGTGCTGAGAGCGGATGCCTTCCAGATCATTTAAGCCTCCGAGGGGGATCCAGTCATGTGTAACCATAAAAAGCATAATGATCATCAAGCCTGCGGCGAATACTTTTTCAAAGTTGGAAATTGATCTGTCCATGGGCACCTCCATAATTAAAACGTGTTCATTTTTTGTCTTACCTAATTTTACCTCCTTGCTCTGATATGTCCCGATACTAAGGACTAGTTTTGGCTTCGGACTTCAGTCTAGGTACTAAAAAAAAGCTGCCTTGGAATAATAGGTAATGAGCTTAACCTTTTATGCTTTAAACTGTTGTAGAAGTACACCGCTTAGGCGGGGAGGGAGTGTCCGAAAAATGATTGGCAGCTGTAGAACTTTTCTAATAGGGATTGTGGTGATTCTCTTGCTGGGTCTCAGGCTAGGCTGCATACCGGGAAAAGCCACTGCAGCACCCCATTATCATCCGGAAGCACATACTCGTGAGGCGCCTCATACTCATCATAATGAAGAAAACTCCGAAATTAGTACGGAAGTGTCCTATGACGCAAACCGTCTTTTTGTTCAAATCCGAGACAAGGATGGCCGTTCTCCGGTTCTGACTGTTAATCATGAAAAAGAAATGCACCTGATCATTGTTTCCCGCGATTTGAAATCCTTTTTTCACGTACATCCCGAACGCCTGGACAATGGTGATTTTGCTGCTGATGTTCTCCTGCCTGATGGAGATTACCGCGTGTTTGTAGACATAACTCCGCGGGATCACAGTTATGCCGTTGCCGCTCACACTCTTGAGGTAGGAAATACAGATGAAGGCGAAGCTCCGCCTTTCTGGTCTGCAAGCCCATTGACCCAAGAAATCGAAGGCCGCCGGGTAACTTTAGAAGCCGGTCCAATCCATCTGCACGAAAGCTCCAATCTGCGTTTTCATTTACACGGAGCGAAGACTGAGCCATATTTAGGCGCCAAGGGCCATGTCGTCCTAATCGATGAAACCGCTCAAACGTACATACATGTACACCCTGTAGCGGAAGACGTTTTGGAGTTTTCTGCACATTTTGAAAAGCCGGGAAGGTACAAGCTGTGGGCAGAGTTTAATTTCCCGGGACAGGGGGTGCTAGCTTTCCCGTTTACAATAGAGGTTCCTTCTAAATAATCATTACGCTGCAGCATCCTTATTCCGGTTTCAGGACGCTCGATCCTATGCGATGAAAGAAGCGGGGCTTTCCAGCGGAAGGCCTCGTTTTAATTGAAAGTCTTGAAAAAGAAGGTTCAACCGATTTTCGGGTAGTATATAGTATAAAGATAGGGGTTCATTATGGATTGGCAGCACCCGCTGCTTTCGTCTTGCTTTACCTCCCCGCCCTGAGGCGGTTGCAACGGAGAAGCCCGCACTGCAACGCAAAAAAACGGAAAATGCAACTGCAAAATGACAAGGTTGCAACCTCTGGTAGGTAGTAGGATAACGACTTCTTGTTTACGATAGGGGTGAGGTGAGGAGAATGGAATTTTATCAAAAACTAAAACGATTAAGAGCACAAAAAGGCTGGTCCCAGGAGGAATTTGCGGAGCGCTTGCAAGTATCCAGACAAGCGGTAAGCAAGTGGGAGAATGGACAGGGCTTTCCGGAAACCGAGAAGCTGGTCAAGATGAGCCGCTTGTTCCAGGTTTCAATCGATTACTTATTAAAAGATGAAGATCAAGCTCTTGGAGAACAGGGAACAGCGGAAGATGGCTACTATGCCAGTCAAGAAGTCGTGGAAGCCTATCTACTAAGCAAGAAGCAGGGAGCGCAAAAGATCGCAGTTGGAGTAGCTATTCTTATAGCCTCTATCCTATTGCCTATGTATTTTCAAGAGGCGTTCGGTTATGTGTTGTTTATGATGATTGTCGCAGTTGGCGTAGCGATCCTGGTGTGGCAAGGTTTTACTGCAAAAGAGTACACAGAGCTTGAAACGCAGCCGCTAGTTTTTGACGAATCCTTTATTCAAGAATTTAGGCAGAAAAGCTCAGCCAATCGCAAACGCTATGGAATACTGATTGTCACCGGGATTGTGGTCATTATATTAAGCTTTGCAATCCCTTTTTTGATTAGCGAAACAGGGAATGTAGAAAGAGACCCGCTTCAAGCATTAATGCCGATTATATGGGCATTGGCCGTCTATTTGTTCATTATTGCCGGTTCAGCGATGAATTCGGAAAAATTAATTGCTTATAACGAAGAATATCGTAAAGAAAATGAAGAATATGAAGCTGAAAGCAAGCATTATTGGATCCATGCTGTTATTTGGCCCCTGACGGTAATTATCTTTTTGGGTATCGGCTTTCTATGGGACGCTTGGCATCCGGGCTGGCTCTTGTTCCCGACAGCTGCTGTCATTACAACTGCCTATACCGTATGGAGAAATTCACGAGACTAATCCCTTTTGTACCAGTGGTTTGGAAGTAAGGGGTCGCATAGAAAAACTGGATCGATTATACTAAATGTAAATAACTTCCTTGCGCTCAGGAGAAGGGGCCGGATGCTAGGACGCTCTTCCTGAGCGTAAGGCAGCTGAGGGAGGGCCGGCTTAGTCCGGCCTGTTGCCATCTTAATGAAATGGATTGCGTTTAATAAACTATTTGGGGGATATGGGTATGGAAGCGGTTACGATCTATAGACTCTCCGAATTGGAAGGCAGCTATATAGATCAGGCAGCAGAGGTTTATGTGGATGGCTTCTACAAACAATTAAGCTCGTTAACCAAGGACAGAGCCAAGTTAACTCGTTTCATTGCTGCTTCTTTTGTTACCAGACAATTTTTTGTCGCCGTGGCGGATGACCGGGTAGTTGCTATAGCTGCCTATTCAACCGAATATCAGGATGCCCAAAAGTTTGACAAGAAGACGTTAAGCGAGCTCGGCTGGCTGAATGCTTGGTTAATTGCGCTGTCCGCGAATATAAAAAACAGAAAAATCCCGAGTCATCAATGCTTAATCGAAAGTGTTACGACGGCCAGAGACTACCGCGGCCGGGGAATTGCCCGTCAATTACTGACCCATATGGTAAATCTCAAGGAATTCGAGGAGTATACTTTGGAGGTTGTTGATACTAACATTCATGCTGTGCAGCTGTACGAACGGCTTGGCTTTGAAGTGACCCGCAAGGTCAAAAAATGGCTGTTTCGAAAAAGAGCAGGCTATAATGAAACCTGGGTAATGAAAAAGCTGGTTCGCTAGAAATCGGAAAAGAATGTGCGTAAAGCTTCGATTTTATTCACTCCAAACCCGCTCACACGGATTTTTACAGCAATTCGTATCAAGAAGCGGTTCGTCTTTCCGTCCTTGTTCTGTTATCATGATTAACAATAGATTAATCAATGACAGCCTGGATGCTGTCTAACCATAACCCGGTTTGCCTGATCCGAATTTCGCCAACGCCAAGGCTAGGCGTTGCCCATCATGGAATATGGAAGTGAAGCGGTCTTGGAACCTTGGAAACGAACAATGTGGATACTATGGGCTGGAGTGCTGCTGTGCAGCTCGAGCTATACGATGGCGGTTCCTTTTTTACCGCTTTTTTTATTTGAGCTCGGTGTGGAAGACGAATCGGTCAATTTGTGGGCGGGGGTTGTCCATTCCTCGGCTTTTTTAGTTGGCGCGATTATGGCTCCGGTGTGGGGCTCTCTAGCGGATAAATACGGAAAACGAAAAATGGTGATACGCGCAGGGCTTAGTCTGGGCCTCATCTATGGATTGATTGCCTTTGTACAAACCCCGTGGCAGTTAGTTGTAGTGCGCATGCTGCACGGGTTAGTAGGGGGATTTGTTCCCGCCTCTATGGCGATCGTGGCGTCCATTGCTCCTAAGGAGAAGATGGGCTGGAGCCTCGGCATGATGCAGGCAGGAACGATGACGGGCGGCATTATGGGCCCTCTTTTTGGCGGGCTGTTAGCGGAAGGCTTTGGCCAGCGGATGTCCTTTCTGATTGCCGCCATCCTGATTTTGCTTGCGGCGGTTGCCGTCATTTTTTGGGTCAAGGAAGGCAATACCGTAATGCCGGGCAAACGGCAAAAGATGATTGAAGATTTGAAGTACGCAGTCAAAAGCCGGACACTCCTGCACCTGCTGCTTCTTCTGCTGATATTCCAAATGTGCATAAATATGGTCCAGCCGCTGCTGACCTTGCATATAGCCAACCTAAGGGGCAGTCTCGAAGGTGCCGTGCTGTCGTCGGGATTCATCTTTGCTCTAATTGGGGTTGCGGGGATTGTCGCTTCTCCAGTGTGGGGACGAGCCGGGGAGAAGAAAGGCTACGGCATTATTCTAACCTGCTGCCTAGGAATAGCCGGTGTTATGGCCGCTATGCAGTATTTTGTCTATGAGCTGTGGCTGTTTACGGTGGTGCAGTTTTTATTCGGGCTCTTTATGGCGGGCGTAGCGCCAACCATAAATACCCTGGTCGTCAACAACACGTCAGAGGAGTTTCGCGGGCGTTCCTTCGGTTTAACGGCAAGTGCCAACCAGTTCGGGGCGATGATTGGCCCGCTGCTTGGCGGTTTGCTTGGCTTATACCTGAATATTCATTGGATTTTTGTAGCAACTGGAGTGATAATGGCTGCAGCCGGATGGTGGGTATGGGTGCGATTTGTGCTCCGTCGGAGCAGCAATAAGCGCAAGAGTGCCACTTTGCAAGGGTGAGCTAGGACCCCTTCTTTAAGGCAGAGCTTGGCCGCTGCTTAGGTCGAAGCCAGAGCCGGTGTTTTGAGTCGAAGCCAGAGCCGATGCTTCGAGTCGAGGCCGGTGCCGGTGCTTTACAGCACTTTATAAAGGGTAGCAGCCGCATCCTCCTAATCGTTTTTAAATTAAGTCCGACTGCCTGGTAGTAAATTACATCAGGGAGTAGGGCTTATTTTCATATACGGGAGCTGTCTTATTTTCGCATTTCTGACCAGTTGACACTTGAAATGATCTGCATCTGTACATTTTTGTTTTTATCCTGGAGCTATACACTTAGGGCATCACGGAAGTCTGATGAACCAAAACAGTTATCGGGAGGAAAATAAAAGATGCGCAATCGTCTACCCACCTAACTTGCAGGCGGCTGTTCAGGAGCATCTGCACAGCCGGGGGTACCCAAGCTTTGTTATCGGGGAAATCAGGCCGGGCAGCGGCAAAGTGGAGTGGTAATGATACTGCTCTGCTCCACTGGCATAATGGAACAATCAATAGAACCGGCAGCCAATCATGACCTTGAGATTTACCCTTTATCACGGAGAAAACCGAGCTTCATTTTAAGAGAAGCCAAGCTTTCTCACGGAGAAAACCAAGCTTCACTCAGGAGGCGGATGCCTTGACGAATCTGGTCGGGTGACAGTCCGCCGAAGCCGACTAGAATGGACGGGGGCTTGTTCCCGTTAACCAAGCGATAGGGGGCGGAAGGATAGACCCTAACCCCTGCGGCTGCTGCCCGTTTAACCAATTCGGCTTCGTCCAATGACGAAGATGAAAAAGAAAGAACAACATGGAGACCGGCGGAGATGCCTTGGACGGATAGGCGATCTCCCATTCTTTTATTGATTTCGGTCAACAATACCTCTCGTTTCCGGGAATAGTGCCCCTTCATTCTTCGCAAATGCTTATCTAGGTGTCCTTGTTTCATGAACTCTTCCATCGTTTTTTTGCTGCAGCCGGGAGACCGGCTGATCGTAGCTGCCGAACCGCTGTTCCCTGTTGTGGAGGAGGTGCTTAGGTAGAACAATATATCCCATTCGCAAGGAGGGAGCGAGTGCTTTGGAAAAAGTACCAATATAAATGACATTATCCTCCTCGCTCAAGCTGAAAAGGGAATGAACAGGAGGCCCTTCGAAGCGAAACTCATGGTCATAATCATCCTCCAGAATAAGGCCTTTCTTCTGCTTGGCCCACTCAAGCAGCTCTCTTCTCCGCGGGAGGGACATATCAATTCCATATGGGAACTGGTGAGAAGGAGTGACATACACCCGGTTTACATTAGCAGCGGATAACGCTTCGACGGAAATTCCCTCGCTATCCAGCTCTATCGGGGTTAAGACGAAGCCCTGCCGCAGCCAAAGCTTGCGGATACCGTCATGAATTGCTTCTTCTACTCCCAGACTCCCCTTGGACTCAGGCAGCAGCCAGCTTAACCAAATGAGGGAATGCTGAGTGCCTGACGTGACAATAATTTGCGAAGGAGAGCAGAGAATACCGCGGGTTTGTCTCAGCCACTGCGCGATTTGCTCCCTTAACCCGATTTCCCCCTGGGGATCGCCATAATGAAACAACTCTTTGTGGGCAGGCTGCAGCAAGGAAATAGCCAGCTTGCGCCAGACCGCATAAGGGAAAAGCTCAGTAGCCATGTGATCAAAGCCGAAGTCGATGAAGCGAAGGGGGGAATTGCTTCCGTCACATGGAGCAGGCGGGACGGGGGGCGCGCTTCTTTGTGCGGATGAAGGAAGAACTGATGGTAGGAGCTGACTACCCGTTTCCTGCCAATCGAGCACAAATAACCCTCTTCTAGGCTGGCTCTCAATATAGCCTTCTGCGAGCAATTCCCGATAAGCCGCTTCCACAGGGCTGCGACTGATGTTGAGCTGACCGGCCAGCTCGCGGATGGAGGGCAATTTCGTGTGGGGCGCGAGTCTTCCCGTACGAATCTCCTCTTTGATATAGTCATAAATTTGCAGGAATAACGGTTCCGTACGCTGCTGGTCTAATCGGGGAATTAGCGGCATGGCCTGATCTCTCCTAGCGACAGTTGTTTTCGTTGACAGACAGGGTAGGCATGTGGAAAAAAATGACACGGAATAACGATGCAGTATAGGAATAGTATACTTGAAGCGGCCTGCAAACGGGAGTAATCTGCAACGCGGGCTGTAAATTGCCTTCCGTCGAGGAAAGCTTTGCGCTATAGAGTTCTTTTTGTACCACGTTTATTTTGCACAACGAAAGGCCACACTTAAGCCTAGGGTCTTTATTCCAATGTATAGTTATAAAAAACTATAGACTTCCTGGAACGACCTTGCTATTATGTTGAATAAGGTTTTGGTTACAACATCATGTTGAACGCATTACTGAATACCGTGAGCAAATTCATTGACGAGAAAGAGTAAGCTTGGACTCCTTGTTCTCCAGAGAGTTGGCCTTGTGCTGAAAGCCAACGTTCAAGACTAAGCTGAAAATCCTCTCCGAGAAGGAAGGCTGAAGAATGCTGAGTAAGCCGCCCCGGGGTCCCGCCGTTACAAGGGACGCGTATGATGGTACGTAGTAGAGTGCTGCAGCCGCCGGATTAGGATCGGTATGGCTTGCGGAACGAGGGTGGTAACGCGAGATGATGATCTCGTCCCTTAGGGGACGGGATCTTTTTGTTTTCAGCTGGAATGGGTGAAGTCAGCTTAGGTGCAAAACCTTGCAACATTTTCCCGAGCAAAAAGAATCGAAAGGAAGTGAGGGCCATGAACGAATCTAAAAAAGACCGGACCCCGGTCGACGTAAAGGAAAAAGCCGCCGCCCGTGAACAGCGGACAAGAAAGCATTGGACTGAGGAAAACACATTTCCTCGTTCCGTTCAGCAAAGAGAAGGGGCGCCCCGTTTTGTCTTATATGAAGGTCCACCGACTGCTAATGGCGCTCCTCACATCGGTCATGTGCTGGGCCGAGTTATCAAGGACTTCATTGGCCGTTACAAAACAATGACCGGTTACCAAGTCGTCAGGAAGGCCGGCTGGGATACCCATGGCTTGCCGGTTGAGCTTGGAGTTGAGAAGGAGCTGGGGATTTCCGGCAAACAGCAGATCGAAGCGTACGGGGTAGAGCCGTTCATCGAGAAGTGCAAAGAGAGCGTGTTCCGTTATGAACAGCAGTGGAGGGAGCTAACTGAGGCAATCGGCTATTGGACGGACCTGGATGCTCCCTATCTTACGCTCTCTAATGACTATATCGAGTCAGTGTGGCATATTCTATCCGATATTCATGGAAAAGGCTTGCTCACCAAAGGTCATCGGGTTAGTCCTTACTGCCCCAGCTGCCAGACGACCTTAAGTTCACACGAGCTTGCCCAAGGCTATGAGCAGGTCAAAGACCTCAGTGCTACGGTGGAGTTCAAGGATGTGAAGACAGGAGAATATTTTCTGGCTTGGACGACAACGCCGTGGACACTTCCTGCTAACGTGGCTTTGGCGGTTCATCCCGAACTGGACTACGTTAAAGCGAAGCAAGATAACAAGGTGTATATCGTAGCAAAAAGCCGCGCCTCACAAGTATTAAGCGGAGAATATGAAGTTGTTTCAGAGCATAAAGGAAGCGAGTTTACAGGCAAAACGTACGCAGCACCGTACCCTTCCGGCAGGGTGAAATCTGCTTACAGGGTCATTGCAGCGGATTTTGTCAGCGATGCCAGCGGGACCGGCATCGTGCATATCGCTCCGGCTCACGGTGAAGACGATTACCGGGCGGCTCAGCGCGCTGGCATCGACATGCTTCAGATTGTCGGGCTCGATGGCTGCTATCTTGAAGATGCGGGTGCTTTGGCCGGACGCTTCGTCAAAGATTGCGATCTCGATATCATTAAAGATTTGGCCGCCCGGAAGCTGCTGTTCGCCAAGGAAAAGATCGAGCACAGCTATCCCTTCTGCTGGCGCTGCAAAACCCCGCTTCTCTACTATGCGCTGGATAGCTGGTTTATCCGCACAACGGCTGTGCGGGATCAACTGCTGGCCAATAACCGCACGGTTGAATGGTACCCGCCCTCCACAAGGGATGGCCGCTTTGGCAAGTTTCTGGAAGAGCTCGTCGACTGGAATGTCAGCCGAAATCGCTATTGGGGGACGCCGCTCAATGTCTGGATTTGCAAAGCCTGCGAGCATGAGCTCGTCCCTGATAGCATCGCTGCCCTGCGGAGTCATGCGGCCAAACCTCTGCCCGAACCGTTGGATCTGCACAAACCTTACGTCGATGGTATCGAGCTCAGCTGCCCGGCTTGTGAAGGAGGAAAGATGATTAGGACGCCGGAGGTGATCGATGTTTGGTTCGACAGCGGCTCCATGCCCTTCGCGCAGCATCATTATCCGTTCGAGAATAAAAGCCGCGCCGAAGAGCAGTTTCCGGCTGATATCATCTGCGAAGGCATCGATCAGACCCGGGGATGGTTTTACAGCTTGCTTGCAGTATCCACCATGTATACTGGGCGAGCTCCCTATAAAGCGGTCATTGCGACAGGCCATATTCTCGATGAGAACGGGCAGAAGATGTCCAAGAGCAAGGGAAATGTGGTCGACCCCTGGGAGATCATTGACCAGTTCGGAGCCGATGCCTTCCGCTGGGCTCTTTTGTCCGATAGTGCGCCCTGGTCCAGCAAACGCTTTTCGCGAACGATTGTAGCTGAAGCGAAGTCCAAAGTGATCGATACGTTGATGAACGCTTTTGCTTTTTATAGCCTTTATGCTTCGATTGATGGTTTCGTGCACCATGCAGATACGGCGCAAGCAGCGGGTACGGCGCAAGCAGCGGATGCGGCGCAAGCAGCGGACCCCGGTCATGCAGTTGGCGATGCTGAACAATCAGGCATAAGGCAGGTGCTGGACCGCTGGATTCTGTCCCGCTTGAACGGAACGATAATGGAAGTTCGCACTGCATTGGAAAGCTATGACTTTATGAAAGCCGCCCAAACGCTGGAGGAATTAGTTGATGACTTCAGCAACTGGTACATCCGCAGGTCGCGGGAACGGTTCTGGGGGAGCGGGTTATCCGCAGATAAATTGGCAGCTTATGAGACCACACACCGGGTTCTGACTGTCACAAGCCAGTTAATCGCGCCTTTTGCTCCCTTTCTGTCCGATGATCTGTATCGCGGTCTGACCGATGGCGGCAGTGTTCACTTAACAGATTTCCCTGAACCGGAGGAGGCGGAAATCGACAGCGGGTTGGAGCGGGAAATGGGTCTCGTCCGTCAAGTCGTGGAGTTAGCCCGCTCTGTCCGCAATGAAACCGGGCTCAAAAACCGTCAGCCGCTGGCAGAGCTCATCGTGGTTTCGGATGTCGCGCACACTATACAGCCTTATGCCGAAATTATTCGTGATGAGCTCAATGTCAAATCGGTTAGGCTGGAAAAGCAGGACAGCGATTTAACCGAGTATACGCTTAAGCTGAATCTGAAATTGGCGGGACCTAAATACGGGAGAAGAGTTGTTGAGCTGCAAGAAGCATTGCAAGCGCTCCGGCAGCAGGACATTGAGGGGATACTGCAGCATCAGCAATGGAGCTATGAGACGATAGCGGGGGAGACTCTAGTGATCCCTGTGTCGGAGCTTCTTATTGAACGGCAGGCGGCTTCCGGCTACTCCTCAGCTTCCGCCGGCGCTGTTACCGTCGCCCTGAATACGGAAATTACCGAGGAGCTGGCCAAAGAAGGATTTGTCCGGGAAGTGATCAGAGGGGTTCAGGATTTGAGAAAGCAGCAAGGGCTTCCAGTAGAAAAGCGAATTAATCTCGTGCTCTACGGAGATGAGGGAGTTCAAGCCACGCTTGAGCAATATCGGCGGTTATTGGAGGAGAATGTGCTAACCCGGACGATTCAGTTTCAGCAGCAGGATGGGATGGCGGAACTGCAGGTTGAAGATAAAAGGGTCTATGTCTTTCTTGGCTAATCTATATAGTTTGAACTAATCAATCAAGCGACTAGAAAAGTCATGTGAAAGGTTCTTCCGTGCTTACGAAGCGAGTTTTCTTACGAAAACTTTGAGTTCCAGAATTCTTTAATGAACAGGCAAGCAGAGTGGAAATCCGGAAACAAAGGCGACCGCTTCGCGGCACATGCTCCCTAAGCCGTTTTCCTGCGGATAGCGTTGACCGAATCCTTTCACATTTTATTTTGAAGCTTACCTTTCTTTAGTTAAACTTATCCAGCCTTTGCAGGTAGTTAAGAAAAAGGGAAGCAAGTAAGGGCAACAAGGACTGTCCAATAACTCCTATTTTCTCTTATATTCATCAACTATAGCTGCAATCACACGTCTGCCCCATTCCGACAGTTCGGATCCTTTTTTATTCCAATCGTATGAGATCAGCGCTTTCCACAAAGCCCAGCCCCGCGCACGATTAATCGTGTCTTCTCCAAAACCCATACGGTCAAAAAAAGTGATGCGACTTCTGCTATCTAAGAAGTTCCACGCGATCACCAGGTCGCTGGAAGGGTCGCCGACGCCCATTGTACCGAAATCAATGACACTGCTCAGCCTCCCATTTTTTGCGAGGAGGTTTCCAACGGCGATGTCGCCATGTACCCAGACGGGTGCAGCGGAATATTTTGTGGCGAGGGCAAGCTCCCATATTTCGGTCAATAGTTTTGTATCATGGGTGCGGGTAATTTTGGCAAGTACGGATCGGGTATCCTCTTCATAGATGGTGAGGTCACCCCCACGGTGGAAATTTTGGGCGCCTGCAGGTACACCTTGGCTTGCATCGATCGCTTCGAGCTCCTTAAGGAATGCTGCAAGATCTTCAGCGAATTCGGTCATATCGCGTATATTGGAATGCGTGACCGTGTCACCTTCAAGCCATTGACTGATTGACCAGGGAAGCGGGTAGTCTTTCGTGGGCTCGCCTTTTGCGATAGGGACGGGTATTGGAAGTGATAGCTGCGGTTTGAAAACCGGAAGCCATTTGATCTCTTTCTCCACTGCAGAAGCATAACGCTCGTGACTTGGCAGGCGAACGGACATTTCCTCGCCCAGCCGATAAGTGCGGTTATCATGTCCGCTTTTTTCAACGGGTTTCACGGTTAGATGGCTCCACCGGGGAAACTGGCTGGCGATTAACTGGCGTACAAGTTCGGTTGTCACTTCAATCACGGTCCCACTCCTATCCCGTTTTGCACAAAGTTTAACAGTGCGCTTGCTGATCAAGCAATGGAGAAAATGAATATATCGAACTATAAGCAGAAAACATTCAGGCGATTAGAGATGCTGTCTGTAAATTTTCTTTTCTATCCTTGAACAGCTGTGTTACAATAACGCTAGATGGAAAGCCATGTGTAACTGGCGGAGCGTGGGGAACCACGGGGGAGCACATGGAACAATAGCCGTACGCCTGGGCACAAGTATTCGGAAGGTTAGCCTTCCGGATGCTTTTTTTGTTTTGTTGCAAGCAAAAGATATGGCTGTGCACAAGTCATAGCTGGAAAACACGACAGAACCAAACCCAACTAGGCTTTGGCGCAGCAATGGGAGGCGGTTAAAATGGAAAAGCTGTTAAAGACTAAGGAGTTGGCCAGTCAGCTTACGGAATCAATTTAAACAGAAGTGAAAGCGTGGAAAGAAAAGCAGGTGGAGCCGACGCTGTGTGCCTTTCTGGTGAAGGGGGATCAGGCGTCCGAATATTACGCCCAATCGAAGGAGCGGTTCGCCCGTAAGCTCGGAGTGGCATTCCTTCTTAAAACGTTTGAGCCGGATGTAACAGAAGCGGAACTATTGACCGAGATTGAGAAGGCAAACGCGGATTCTTCTATTCATGGAATTATGCTGGAACTGCCAATGCCTGCATCGATTCGAGCCGGCAAGCTGCAAGAGGCAATAGCTCCGGGCAAAGATGTTGACGGCCTGACTCCAGCCAATCAATTGGCTTGCTTTACAGGTACCCAGGGACTGTACCCGGCGACACCGCAGTCCTGCATTCGCATCTTGCATCATTTCGGATTTCCGCTGCGGGGAAAGCACGTTGTGCTGATCGGAAGAGGGGAAACCGTTGGCCGTCCCCTCATGCAGATGCTGCTTAGAGAAAATGCTACGCTGACGGTCTGTCATTCTCACACCAAGGATATCGCTTCCCATATTGCACAGGCGGATATTTTAATTACCGCAGCAGGCAAAGCAGGCCTGGTGACCGTTGATGGGATTCATGAGGAGCTTGTCATTGTGGATGCGGGGATCAGCGAGATGGCTGACGGGAGCGGGATTACAGGAGACGTAGATCCGGCGGCCTATGAGCAGGCCAAAGCGGTAACGCCTGTACCGGGTGGAGTAGGGACGCTGACAACCGTTATCCTATTCGAAAACTTGCTGAAAGCTGTGAAATGGCAAATAACCGGGCATTTTGCATAATTGGGTCTATATCTCCATGCATTACAAGGATGTGGGATATATGAATTGTCTCAAAGAAAGGATGATCGGAAATGAGCGGTTTCAATCAGACTTTAACCTCCTTCTTGAAAGAGGCAAGCTCCGCTTCCCCAACTCCGGGAGGAGGCAGCGTTGCGGCTGTGGCCGCAGCTCTGGGGGCTTCTATGGGTAGCATGGTTGCAAATTTGACTACAGGCGAGAAGTTCAAAGAAGTTGCGGATCAAATGGTGCATGTGGCTGAAGAGATGGAAGCGGCTATCTCGGAATTTGAACAAATTTTCGTTAAAGATATCGAAGCGTTCGCCGAGTATATGCAGGCATTAAGTTTACCTAAAGCGACAGAGGAGGAAAAGAGCCTGCGCTCCACCGCCTTGAGAAAAGCGGCCAGGCAGGCGGCGGACGTTCCTTTCCGCTTAATGAAGCTAGGTCACGGTTTGATGGCAGCGCTCGACCGTATAGCTGCTAAGGCTAACCGGAATGTGCTGTCCGATCTCGGAATAGCAGCAATAATGGTGGATGCTGCCGTGCAATCGGCCTGGCTTACCGTGAAGATTAACCTTCCGGCTGTCAAAGAAGAGGAAACGGTCCGCCGCTACCAAGAAGAGGGCAGCCGGCTGCTGCAAGAAATCGCCGATTGGAAAGGATCCATCCTGCAGCAGCAGGCAGAGTGAGCTTTCGAACAAGCCCTTTGCTTTGCACAATTAAGCTTCCTTATGGTTTGCTGAGTATTAGTTGGCCTGGTCATAAAGGCGAGCGACCTCTTCCTGAATCCGGCTGACATCGATTCGCTCAAATAACGCTTCCGGTTTGTTCAGCTGGCTGCCGGGAGCGAGCTCGATATAGCTCCAGTAAAGGTCCGTATCTTGAAGCTGGAAGAAAGATTGCAGCCGGCGGCAGGAAAAGGGCAGAAAAGGGGTTAGCAGGTTAACTAAATTAGCTATGATTTGCACGCAAGTGTAGAGTGTGGACTCGCAATCGGCCTTTTGTTCTTTCAGCTGAATCCAGGGCTTTTGCTCGTCAAAGTATTTGTTGGCTCCGCGAATAAACGAAAAGATACATTCCAGAGCCGTTTTCAGCTTGCCGGCTTCGAGATAAACGCCGGCCTCCTTATATAATTCCTTCAGCAGTTCCTTGATTCGGGCATCCGTTGTTCCCTGAGGAACCTCCCCCTGCAAAAACTTGTCTATAAATACCAGAGAGCGATTGGCAAAATTGCCAAATGCCCCGAGAAGCTCGCTATTGTGGCTGTATATAAATTCTCTCCAGGAAAAATCGGTATCCCGATTCTCCGGCCCATTCATAATTAGAAAATAGCGGATGGTGTCGGGGTGATATCGTTCCAGCAAATAGGGGACCCATACAGCCCAATTGCGGCTGGTAGAGAACTTTTTGCCTTCTAGCGTCAAATATTCGCTCGAAATGATTTGATCCGGCAGACGTGGCGAGATTCCGCTTCCCATCAGCAAGCAGGGCAAGATCAGACTGTGAAAAGGGATGTTATCTTTACCATGCACATAATAGGATTTGGAATCCTCTTCCCAGTAGGGTTTCCAATCCTTTCCCGTTTCCTCCGCCCACTTCATGCTGGCTGACAAATAACCGCTTACTGCTTCAATCCAAACATAGATTTTCTTCCCTTCATATCCCGGCAGCGGGACGTCTACTCCCCAATCCAAATCACGAGTTGCCGCTCTGTCCATAAGGCCTTCAGCCAAGTATCTTTTCGTTAGGTCCAGAGCGTTGCTTCTCCAATTTGTCGCCTCTTTCAAGTAGGCTTCCAGCTGTTGCTGAAATTTCGATAACGCAAGGAAATAGTGGTCTGTATAGCGAACCTCAGGCGGGTGTCCGCATAGCTTGCAGGTTTTGTGCTGAAGATCCAGAGGGTCCAGAAGAGAGGAGCAGTAATCGCATTGATCCCCGCGTGCTGTCTGACCGCAATGGGGGCAAGTGCCTTCTACATAACGGTCCGGCAAAAAGCGATTGCATTCCGCGCAATAGGTTTGCTCTACCTGTTTGGAATACAGGGCTCCTTGTTCGACCAGTCGTAAAAAAAGCTGCTGCACTACCGAGTGATGATGCGGATCATCAGTTCTAGTGTACAGGTCGTAGGAGAAACCCAGCTTGTTGAAGCATTCTACAAATTCCTTATGATAGCGGTCAGCAATTTGCCAAGGCGGTAAATTCTCCTGCGAAGCCAGGATAGAAATAGGGGTGCCATGGCAGTCGCTGCCTGAAACGTAGAGCACATCATCTCCCTTTAAACGGTGATATCTAGCCAGTACGTCACCGGGAAGTATGCCGGCCACTCGTCCTAAATGCAGTGAACCGTTGGCGTAAGGCCAGGCTCCTCCATGCTGCATCCAACCTCCAATAATCCATATTTTTTGTAGTGAAATCATACGGTAAACCCATAAATGTCCTTCAAAGTGCAGCAGTCGTGTGCAGCTAAATCCGATTAAGCAGTTCGGGCTCAGACAACAAAAAAACTCCCATCCCTGAAGGGACGAGAGCTTACTCACGCGGTACCACCCAAATTTATCCTGAGCCTCACGGCCAGGTCCTCTTCGGGTACGGCATGACTGCATGCTTATACCCTAGTGCGATAACGGGCACACCCGTTGCAGCCTACTTCCTGAAGTCCTATTGTTATCCGGCAAATGAGTTCCGGATAGCAATAATGCCACATTAATCACCATAATACACAATAATGCGGCAGACTATCAGGTTTCGGTGCACAGCTCAGAGACCATATTCATGAGAGTTTTCTTTGCTCCTTCTCAGCTACCGGAGCTCTCTGGCGAAAGAAAAGGGACTCACTACTCTTTCTCTTCCATGCATTTGGATTTGTATGAATTTTCACTGAATTTCTTGTTGGTTTCGATTATAGCCGATAAGGTGTAAATGTGCAACAGAGGTAATCCAGTACTGGGGTGATCCATAATCTTATTATTCCTTTGGAATAGACGCTTCAGTTGGTATCGCGGTCTCCGCCGTTTCGTTATTGTTGTGCACGGGGATCACGTCCGGATCGCTATAGCTGGCTTGAACCTCGGGAGTTACAAAAGCTTGAATAAATTCAAGCGCCTTTTCCGGCTTCTTGGCGGAAATGCTCATGGCCGCAATTAACGGTTCCTCGGCCGGGTAGGAAACGATTTGGCCAAGCGGCCCTTTGATTAGATTGACTCCATAATTGTCCCAGGGCTGAAGTTCTTGAACATAGCCTAACTGCAACAGCTTCGAGAAGTGATGGGAGTCCACCAGATACACATCAGAGTGTTGGCTTAACAGGGCAAGCGCGCCGCGCTTCGCTATAGCCGACTCATATTCGTCAGCAGGGTCGAGGGGGATGGAAATGCTGCGAAACCCAAGCTGCCAGGAGTCAGGCAAATAGGCTGCCAATTCCGCGCGGATGGCCTCGGCCTCGGGCTCGAGCTCCAGATCCGAAAAATCGCCTACCAGTGTCACGGTCACGTCCGGGTTGGGTTGAGCCGCGGCTTCCAGCTTCATATGCTGAAAATGATTATAGCTTTGAATAGCTGCCAGTAGGAACACCACGAACAAACCTAGAAAAATAACGTGGAATTTATAATAAAAAAGAAATTCATCTATTTGTTCGGCAATTCCGGCGAAAGAGCCAAAGCGCCCGTAGCGGTGTTCGCGGTACTCTGCCAATTTACGGGTTCTTTCCTGCTGGAGCCATTCTTTATAGTGGCGGTCGACCTGTCGGAATTCCACTTCCTCCAGGTCCGTCAGCGTTCCCTGCAGGAGCTTCAAATGGACTCTTCGGGAAAGCAGCTCGTATCGTCGTTCGATATCTTGCGGCGAGAGAGTGTCGCCTGATATTTTCATGGATGCTCACCTCATGAATAGCTTTCCTCGGTTGGTGAATTTTTACCCTCAGCATTTTGTATAAATCGAGTTGGATTTTAATCTCCCCGGAAAGGAGCAACACGATTTAGTTCATCTAGGATCTTATCTTTGCAGGATATCTTTTCAGCGGAGAAAAAGCGTGGAATGGCGAGAAATAACATGAAAAAGCGTAAAAAAGCGTAAAAAAGCGTGAAATAACCTTGGTATGAGAATAGTGGTGACAAAGCGGTGGAAAATGTATGCGATAATAGTCGTGCCATTGAATTCTCAGGCACAACTCCAGCATGAAAATAGCAAGGTTCGCAAGGTTCGCGGGCTGCACGGGCTTGTTGCCTGTTGTTGCCTGCATGGGATTGGAGTGCGATTGCCCGAGATTTGTATGACAAATCGTACAAATGCAAGGTCTTTAAGCTATTAAGGGCCTGCAGCCATCTGCAGCCAGTGTTTCAGACGAAATTTCGTAGCAAGTTATGGGATTGAGGCGCGATTACCCGAGATTGCTCATCATGCGGAGAGTTTATAAGAGGGGTATTTTCACGGAAAAACCGCATACAATCACCGCCGCAGGGTGCTCCTGGGCGAAATGTATGCGGAAAACCGTATAGAAAGAGCGGTACCGGGGTGAAACCGCGAAGGGACTGTCCAGAGTCAGTGTATACTGGCTCCTGGACAGCCCCTCTTAGCGAAAGACGATGCAGCGCTAATTCATTTTCCATAAGACGATGCAACACATTACGCAATACATTACGCAATACATTACGCAACACATTATGCAACACATTATGCAACCTGTTGTGCAGCACGGTTGGCTCCTATAACAGGCCGTTCAAGTTTTAGGGTTACCGGTAAGTGTTCTTGAAAGGATAGCTGGTGTCAACCTGCCACCTGCAAATCCACTTCAATATTATTCTTAATGGCTTTTGAATATGGACAGGTGTCATGAGCCAACTGAGCAATTTCTTTCGCTTCTGCTTGGCTGGCACCGGGAATGCGGATGATCAGCTTAACGGACAGCTGAAAGCCGTCCTTCTCAAGAAGGGCAACCTCTGCAGTCACTTCAGACTGATCCGCGTCAATGGATTTGTTCTTGGCCGTCATCTTCAGAGCACTGTGAAAACAAGCTGCATATCCCGCTGCAAACAACTGCTCCGGATTAGTTCCCTCTTGCTGTCCTCCCTTAGGGGAGGTAACCTGTAAATCGAGCAAACCATCCGAGGAGCGGACGGTGCCGTCACGGCCCCCATGGGAGGTCACTTTAGTTGAGTAGATCGTCTTCATAGGCTCTCCCTCCCTCAAT
>NZ_HE610961.1:396675-424251 GCF_000285515.1 Paenibacillus senegalensis JC66 | reverse complement strand
TTATGAAAATGTACATGAGCCAGTGCATTCGATAGCTTGTCTATAACTGGCCATGATTTATGTTACCCGTTTCCAGCCCGGCTGAACCCGCCTGGGTTGGACATCCGATAGAATATGGACATCCGATAGAAAATGGACACCCGACAGAAAATGGACATCCGATGGAAGTGGATAACAGATTTCAGTTTGGAGGTCATGTGTAAAAGAGCCTATGCCGATAATAGAAAAGAGTATATATAGAAAAGAGTATATATAGAAAAGAGTATAATAGCAAAGGGAAGATTCTTGTTTAATCGTCGTCAATACCGAAGCAGATATACTAGTCTTCCCGGTTTAATGTTATCAAACGTCAGGATTGCAGAATGTCATGATCGACATATCTTTCACCGTTTAATTCGCTAATGACGTTAATAGCCACCTTGGCTCCGTCCCCTGCTGTTATGATCGCGTGAACACTGACTCCGGCATTGGTGCCTGCTGCCCAGATACCCGGTACATTCGTTCTTCCATCGCGGTCGGATTTTAAGATCGTTTTAATTCTGGGTTCAGTTCCTTCGGCGGTTTCCACACCGGCTTTCTCAGCAATGCCCAGAGACAACCCCGTGGCGAGAATTACGTGTTTGGCTTCAATGCGACCGTTGTTTTCTGTTTCGATAGCGAATCCTTCACCCGCTTTTTCCAGATTAACGGCGGTATCCTCCAAAAGCTCAGCCCCGAGGCGCACGGCTTGCTTTTTCCCTATTTCAATCAAGTCGGGACCGGAAATTTCGCTAATGCCATAGAAATTTTCAAGCCATGCGCGTTTGGTTAAGCCTTTGTCGTTGTCAATCACAACGGTTTTTTTGCCAGCCTTGGCTGTAAAAATAGCTGCACTGGCACCAGCAGGTCCTGCTCCAATAATTGCAATATCATACATGGGAATGCCTCCATTCATAAGTATTTTGCGAATATGAAACTCCTGTAAAATGCGAAAGATGAAGCTCCTGTGAAGGGCAGATCTGTTACCTGTGAAGGACAGATCCGTTTCCTGTAAGGGATAGATCCGTTAATAGGGTATCTATTTCGACATCTTTTGTTTCGATTCCTGCCCGTGAAGCCATTCAGCAGTCAATAAAAATGCTGAAGCTTTATAAAGGTCTGCAGGAGAATGGTTCAGGATAAAGGAGGTAAGCCGTATTTGATCTGAACAATCTTTATGGTCTGTAGTTCAAGAAGTACAATAAAAGAAAATAAATGAACAAAAAAGTATCACCATCTCTAAAAATGAGGTATTATTTAATTATTGAATATTTCAAAAAGTGAAGTAAAAGTTAAAAAATTTTTTATCGAAAGTTTGAAACCTATAACTATGTATTACGTAAATAGTATAGGATAAACGTATAAGCACATAATCCGCCTCAAACTGTGCTAATTTCAGTTTTAGTTTCCTTCTATATTGCCGCTGCTGTTGATTCTGACGTATTCCCTAGGTTGGAATTCGTTGGTTTCCAGTAAACGGACGCCCTCAGGATGAAGCCAGATCTGCTCTTGTATCTGCGCTTCTTGAATCGCTTGCTGACTCTGCCAGCCCCAAAGCAGCAGAACGGCGAAAATCGTCAGACAAACAGCCGATTTCTTAATAAGCATAGAGACTCACCTCATCTGTTAGCATGTCCCTTATCCTTTGCTGTTTATACTTGTTCCTCTTGAAAACAATACTCTTGAAGAGCCCGTATGGACTTTTGCAAGGAAAGATAGCCGGTAGCAGACGAGGATGACATCAACTCCATTCGCAGCTTGTGAAGCTTATTGTGCTTAAGAATGCTCAGTTCTTCGAAAAGCGCAGTGTGAGGATGATAAACGGCTTGTCCGTAACTTGAGCTGCATGGCTTCCTTGGTCTCTTGTTTTGGCGGGAATGGTTGAAGGCTATATAGTAGGGAAATGCTATAGATATATTTTTCATCTAGATGGGGGTATGACGGTTGTCTTTGCTTCATTTTGCAATTCTAATCCCTTTTGTTGTTGCCGCCGCCGCACCGTTGTTTTACAAATATATACCTAAGGTACACACCGGATGGTTTGTCCTGCCTGTTCCGTTGTACTTGTTTGTGTATTTTCTTATGCAATTGTCGACAGTGCGGACAGGAGACGGCGTTCAGGCTACGGTGCCTTGGATTCCGTCTTTGGATATTGCCTTCACTGTGGTGTTGGACGGATTAAGCCTGATTTTTGCTTTGCTGATTACCGGAATCGGCGCATTAGTTGTTCTTTATTCCATTTATTACCTGGATAAAGACAAAGAAGCCATCCATCGCTTCTATTTGTACCTTTTGCTGTTCATGGGAGCGATGCTTGGCGTAGTGCTGTCGGATAATTTGGTGGTCTTGTACGGGTTCTGGGAGCTGACCAGCCTGTCCTCGTTCCTGCTGATTGCGTTCTGGTACCGCCGGACCAAATCCCGTTATGGGGCACAAAAATCGATGCTCATTACGGTGTTTGGCGGCTTTGCCATGCTGGCAGGAATTATTCTGCTGTATCTGATGACGGGCACTTTCAGTATTAGAGAAATCATTGCCCAGGCGGGTGCTTTACCGGGGCAGGATTTATTCTTGCCGGCTATGATTCTGCTCTTGATTGGAGCATTCACCAAGTCTGCACAGTTTCCGTTTCATATTTGGCTCCCCGATGCTATGGAAGCCCCAACCCCTGTCAGTTCTTATTTGCATTCCGCTACGATGGTCAAAGCAGGCCTGTACTTAGTGGCCAGGCTGACACCCGTCTTTGGAGGAGCCGCTGAATGGTTCTGGCTCGTATCCGCTGTGGGGCTGCTTACTTTGTTATGGGGCTCTGTTTCGGCAATTCGCCATACAGACTTAAAGGCCATTCTGGCATTTTCTACGATCAGCCAGCTGGGCTTGATTATGACCTTGCTCGGACTAGGCTCCGCTGCTCTCTATTATGGGATTGGCGATGCCGGCAATGTATATGTGATAGCGATTACGGCTGCTGTCTTCCATTTGATCAATCACGCGACGTTCAAAGGCGCGCTGTTTATGGTTGTCGGTATTGTAGACCATGAGACCGGAACACGGGATATCCGTTATCTTGGAGGCCTGATGACGCTGATGCCGGTTTCCTTTACGATGGCATTGATCGGCACCTTCTCGATGGCAGGCATTCCGCCCTTCAATGGCTTCCTCAGTAAAGAGATGTTTTTCACCGCTGTCCTGCACGCTTCGCAGATGGATTTCTTCAGCATGCAGACTTGGGGAATACTCTTTCCGGTCCTTGCTTGGATAGCGAGTGTATTTACTTTTATTTACAGCATGATTATTGTATTCAAAACGTTCACAGGCAAATTCCAGCCGGACAAATTGGATAAAACCCCGCATGAAGCGCCTGTGGGCATGCTGATTTCCCCTGTTATTCTTGTGTCGCTTGTCGTTGTATTTGGACTATTTCCCAATATCCTCTCTTATACCTTGATTGAACCGGCTATGGCATCCATTTTGCCTTCTTTGCTTAGCCCAGGAGATTATTTTGAAGTAAAAATATCGATGTGGCACGGATGGCAGCCGGAATTATTCATGACGCTGGGGATTTTCATCCTAGGGACTTTATTGTATCTTTCCTTGCGTTCGTGGCGTTCCGTTTATCAGCTTATTCCTGAGAAGTGGTCTTTGAATCATTTATATGATAGCGGGCTGAAATTGCTGGAAAGGGGATCGCTGGGAATTACCAGAACCTATATGACCGGTTCTATCCGCCAGTACTTCGTCTATATATTCGGTTTTTTTGCAATCATTTTACTTTATTCTTTATTTAAGCTGGGGGCTTTCCAAATCACGGCCGATTCTTATGCGGAGATCTCTGTCTACGAGGTTTTGCTCTTGGCTGCGATGATTTTTGCGGCAGTAGCCATTCCATTTGTAAATTCGCGCTTGACCGCGATTATTTTGTTAGGGGCCGTAGGTTATCTGATGACAACATTTTTCGTTGTTCTGAGAGCGCCTGATCTCGCCCTGACCCAAATGATTGTGGAGACGGTGTCCGTTACTTTATTCCTGCTCTGTTTTTATCATTTACCTAAGCTCAAAAAGGAAATTTCCGCCCCCAAATTTAAAATAACGAACTTGATCATTTCGATTGGTGTAGGGGTAACCGTAACCTTGCTTGCCCTTTCCGCCAACGGCTCTAGGCTGTTTGATCCAATCGCAGATTTCTTTATAAAGGAAAGCTATAATTTAGCAGGCGGAAACAACATGGTTAACGTCATTCTTGCTGACTTTAGAGGCTTCGATACATGGCTTGAGGTTATGGTGCTGGGTGTTGCATCGCTTGGAATATACTCGCTGATCAAGCTGAGAATGGCCGAACCGCTGCCGCTGGAAGGAGGGTCCAAACGTGAAGATCAATGATGTCATTCTGCAAACGGCTGCTAAAATTGTTGTCTTTATCATTCTGACCTTCTCCATCTACTTGTTTTTTGCAGGTCATAACAATCCTGGCGGCGGATTTATCGGTGGACTAATGACGGCGGGCGGGCTGGTGCTTTTATGTCTGGCCTATGATACGAAAACCATTCGCAAAGTTCTTCCGGTCGATTTTCGTATCGTTACCGCCATCGGTTTGCTGGTGGCCACTTTAACCGGACTAGGCTCCTTTCTTTTTGGAGCGCCGTTCTTGAGCCATACTTTTGATTATTTCACCTTGCCTTTGCTCGGAAAGACCGAACTGGCTACAGCCACCTTGTTTGAAATTGGCGTATACCTGACGGTTGTAGGTGTCTCTATGACGATCATCTTGTCGATAGGGGAGGATCGTTAACTATGGAAATTTTGATGTCAATTGCGGTGGGTGTCCTTTTTGCAGTTGGGACCTATCTGATTTTGACGCGCAGTCTGATCCGCATTATTCTCGGAACCACACTGTTAACCCATGGCGTCCATCTTTTGCTGCTGACTATGGCCGGCCTAAAGACTGGTGGCGTTCCTCTGCTCGGTGAGCAGTTGACCAACTATACCGACCCATTGCCGCAGGCCTTGATCTTGACTTCTATTGTTATTAGTTTTGGTGTTACCTCATTCTTTTTTGTTCTTGCCTATAGAGCATACCAGGAGCTGGGCACCGACGATATGGAACAGTTAAGGGGAAGAGACGATGAGTAATTTAGTTGTACTGCCAATGTTAATCCCGCTGCTCACAGGTATTATCATTATCTTTTTTTACCGTACCCCTTCCATCCAGAGGATCATTGCGGGCGCTGGCGCGTTATTAAATATTGCCGTTTCCGCCTATTTGGTCCAGCGGGTTTATAATGAAGGAATTCTCACCTTGAACTTTGGAGGATGGATGCCTCCCTTCGGAATTTCCTTTGTTGCCGATATGTTTTCCGCATTGCTCGTTTTAACGACGAGCTTGGTCAGCACGGCGTGCTTGTTCTATGCTTTCAAAAGCATTGGGGAGGAGAAGGAAAGACACCATTTCTACGTGTTTTTTCAATTCGTGGTCGTTGGTGTCGTAGGCTCCTTTTTAACCGGAGATATTTTCAATCTGTTCGTTTGCTTTGAAGTTATGCTGATTGCCTCTTATGGCATGATTGTGCTGGGCGGTACGAAGCTTCAGCTTAGGGAATCGCTCAAATATATTCTCGTAAATGTTGTTTCTTCCGCTTTATTTGTCGGGGCAGTGGCTTACCTGTATGCCATTGTCGGCACCTTGAATTTTGCCCATATCTCGCAGAGGGTTGCTGAGGTGGGGCAACCGGGAATCTTGACGGTTTCTTCCCTAGTATTTCTGGTCATTTTCAGTGTGAAGGCTGGTCTGTTCCTGTTCTTCTGGCTGCCAGGCTCTTACAAAGCCCCTCCCGCCGTTGTTACAGCACTGTTCGGAGCCTTGCTGACAAAAGTCGGTATTTATGCGATTATCCGCATCTATACAATTATTTTCTATCATGATCAAGCCTTTACTCATACGATTATTGGCTGGATGGCAGCCGCAACCATAGTATTGGGAGCATTAGGCGCAGTAGCTTACCGCGATGTGCCGCGAATCCTTATTTACAATATTGTTATTGCTGTGGGCTTTATTATGATCGGTCTAGTTGTAGCTAACCAGCAAGCGCTGGAAGGAGCTATTTTTTACCTTATCCACGATATGATTGTTAAAGCGCTGCTCTTCTTGCTCGGAGGGATGATGATTACCGTTGCCGGTACGCCCCGCTTGGCGGAGATGGGAGGAATCATTAAGCGTTACCCTGCACTGGGCTGGATGTTCTTTATAGCCGCAATGGCTCTTGTCGGTGTTCCGCCGTTAAGCGGTTTTGTTGGCAAGCTATTGATCGTACAAGGCGGGTTCAGCGGTGGCTGGTATTGGCTGACGGCTATTGGGCTTGCTTCCAGCTTACTGATTCTTTACTCCATGATGAAAATTTTTATGAACGGCTTTTGGGGTGAGGAAAAGTACGCTGCCGAAGACGCTGAACCTGTTTCCTTGAAGGGGATGCTGGCACCGGCAGCTTGCCTGCTGACGATTTCGATTTTAATGGGGGTAGGAGCGGAATGGGTTTACCCTTATATCTCGCAAGCCGGTGAAGTGCTGCTTAATCCGCAGCTGTATATCGACGCAGTGCTAAAGGAGTAGATGCTTATGGCCTTTCAAATTGTGCTGAATATGCTCATTGCTGTAGTCTGGATGTTTCTCGTTAATGACTGGACGGTTAGTGGGTTAACCGTTGGGTACCTGATCGGGCTTTCCTTTATTTTCGTCTTGCGCAGATTTTTCCCGCAAAAATTTTATTTGCATCGTGTCTGGGCTGCCATTAAGCTGCTGTTCTTATTTTTGCGTGAACTGATCATGTCTAACGTGGCCGTCATTGGACAAATTCTCAGTCCCAAGCTCCATATGCGACCGGGAATTTTTGCACTGGCGATTGATTTGCGCTCGGATTGGGAAATTACATTGCTGGCAAATCTGTTGAATCTGACACCTGGAACACTGACTTTGGAAATATCCCCAAATCGCAGAACGCTCTACGTTCACGCTATGGACATCAACAATGTCGATACGGTGGTTCACCAAATCAAGTGGAAGTTTGAAAAGGCGATCATGGAGGTGACCCGCTAAGATGCTAGAAGGAATGTTAACCGCTGCCGCAATTATTCTATCGCTTTCCATATTGACCTGCATGTATCGTGTCATCAAAGGCCCCTCGATGCCGGACCGGATTATCGCATTGGATACGATTGGGATTAATATGATCGCTCTCGTTGCAGTTCTTTGCGTTCATATGAAAACCCAAGCTTTTTTGGAACTTATTCTAGTGGTAGGTATTCTTGCTTTCTTGGGCACGATAGCATTTGCCAAATATATCGAGAAAGGGGTTGTGTTGGAGCATGACAGAGATCATCCAGACGATCGGTGAGCCTGTAGTTGGAATTTTGATTTTGGTCGGGGCTATTCTAAGCGCGATCAGCAGCTTTGGCATCATCCGGCTGCCTGACGTATATCTGCGTGCCCATGCAGCCACCAAAAGCGCTACTCTTGCGGTACTATTTGTACTCGTTGGGGCTTTCCTCTACTTTCTGTGGTTTGCCGAGTATACCAGCGCTCGATTGCTGCTAGGTATCGTATTCGTTTTTATTACTGCTCCTGTAGCAGGGCATCTGCTGGGCAGAGCTGCTTATCGCAGAGGAGTCCCGTTATGGAAAAAGTCTATTTTGGATGAGCTGAAGGAAGCTCACTTATCCGAAGAGCATGCGGAAATGGCGGAAGCGGCAGGTGAAGCCCGGGCGGCTATGGTTGAGCAAAAGCTAAAAGAACAAATGAAGCTTCGCCGAAGATCGGGCTCGAACGGATAAATGAAGAAGACCTCCTAGGAGGTCTTCTTTTATTTGCTATGATTTATTATTCGGGCATTACCGGATCGTTATTCATTCCGCCATCCATTCCGCCATCCAAACCGCCGCCATCGATGCCGCCTCCGCCATTTTCAGCTGGCGGGGTATCCGGAGATGTGCCGTCAGGCTCACCACAACCAGTCAGTACCAGCATCATCGACATACAAATTGCTAACAAGAAAGTTCCAGCTTTTTTCATCTGTCTCTCCTCCTTAATCCTGTCTAAAAAAGTTTTTTTATAAATGCGCCCTGTTCTACATTACCCTGCGTAAACAGAAGTGAAACAGAATTTGTTGAAAAAAATTGAGCGGGGTATTCGGCATTAACCAGCCAAGTCCGTCCTGGCTGACTTTGAAAGGTAAATTCCCTTTGCTTATAAGCGTTTCTTTCATTAAACTTAAGGGAGGTTGCCGATTCTTCATCGGCATTTACATAAACCCTATAATTTCTTTAAAAAATGCTCACTTAGGAGAGGAGAAGAAGTCTGCCATGCAAAAAAGTGACGGTATGAATTATGCTCCAGAAGGAAAGGCGGCACCGGTTGTAGCCAGAGGGGATTTTGTTATAGCGGCTATCGGTCTGGATCACGGCCACATTAACGGAATGTGCAATGGATTGCTGGAGGCGGGGGCGGAACTGAAATGGGTATATGACCCTGATCCCCGGAAGGTAAAAGCCTTTACCGAGCGTTATCCTCAAGTAAGAGCAGCAGAAAGTGAAGAACAAGTATTGCAGGATCCGGAGGTACGCTTAGTTGCCGGCGCCAAAGTCCCGTCAGAAAGGTGCGCTTTGGGAATGAGAGTGATGGATCATGGAAAAGATTATTTTACAGACAAAGCACCCTTCACTACCTTGGAGCAGCTGGCTCAGGCGCGAGAGAAGGTTAAGGAAACGGGAAAAAAATATGCTGTCTATTATAGTGAAAGGCTGCACTCAGAAAGCTCGTTTTTCGCTGAGCAGCTGATCAAGGAAGGGCGAATTGGCCGCGTCCTGCAGGTGCTGGGATTGGGTCCTCACAGATTAAGAAAAGAGAGCCGTCCGGAGTGGTTCTTCAAAAAAGAGTCTTACGGTGGGATCCTGTGCGATATCGGCAGTCATCAGGTGGAGCAGTATTTAACCTTTTCGGGAGCAAAAGACGCACGCGTTGTTCATAGTAAGGTCGCAAACTACAACAACCCTGACCATCCGGAGCTTGAGGATTATGGTGATGCCACGTTGATAGGAGATAATGGGACAACCAACTATTTTCGCGTGGACTGGTTCACGCCTGATGGACTCGGAAGCTTCGGCGATGGACGAACTATTATTATGGGGACGGATGGGACCATTGAAATTCGCAAATACGTAGATGTGGCCAGAAGCTCTCAAGGAGATCATGTATATTTATTTGATCATAAGGGCGAGCAGCATTTTCCCGTTAAAGGCAAGGTAGGATACCCTTTCTTCGGAAAGCTCATCCTAGACTGCCTGCATCGTACCGAGGAAGCGATGACGCAGGAGCATGCCTTTAAAGCAGCGGAGTTATGTTTGATTGCCCAGCAGCAAGCTGTTAGAATTCAATAGCATGGAAGGTCCGGGAGCAGTCCTCGTCCTGCGGCCAATTATGTAGTATGGGAGGAGCGTTTCACTATGCGACCGGAACCTAAAGAGCAAATAGATCCCAGAGCATTACCGGTCTGGAGATGGGAAGGAGCGATCGGTTCATTAGTTTCAGCCGTTGTGGTTGGGGCTTTGCAGTATTTGGCGCTCCGTTTTTCCTGGGCATGGTGGATTCCGGCCTTGGCATGGATGCTGCTTCTCCTGGAAGTTGTGTGCCTGGTCATCTGGTTTCCCAAGGTAAGATGGCTGCGCTGGCGTTTCGAAATTCGTGAAGAAGAAATTGATCTGCAGAGAGGAATCATTTTTCGCACACGAACCTTGATTCCTATGGTCAGAATTCAGCATGTAGATACCAATCAGGGGCCGGTTATGCGGAAATACGGCTTGTCCTCGGTTACTTTTTCTACAGCTGCCGGCAGTCATGAAATTCCTGCGCTGTCTAATGAAATGGCGGATCAGGTTCGCGATCAAATAGCGGAGTTGGCGAGGGTGTCCCATGAAGATGTCTGAGGGGAAAAAGCTGCATCCGCTGGCAGCCTTGCTAAACGCCATAGGGAGTTTGAGGGATTTCCTGCTGCCCCTTATCATCCTAATGATTACTCAGCTTTCCCGTGATTCGGGCTCTTCCGTTCAATTCTATTGGCGGCTAATTCCTATTGTGCTGGTCGTGTTTCTGTCTATTGTGGGCGGTATATGGTCTTGGTTTGTTTTTCGCTATGGAACGGCGGATGGCAAGTTGTATGTATATAGGGGAGTTCTATTTAGGAAAAGACAATATATTCCTTTTGAACGGATTCAAAGCGTTGATTTAACGGAGGGGATTTTGCACCGGATATTCGGGTTGGTTAAGGTGCAGATCCAGACCGCTGGAGGAAGCAAGCCGGAGGCTGTTCTTTCGGCTGTTACCAAAGAGGAAGCTGCACACTTGCAGAGAGAGCTCAAATCCTTAGCACCTGCTCAGTCCAAGGAAAATGAGACAGCGGCAGCAGGGGAGGCTGGGCGGGTAAAGGACGGCTCTATACCGTTATCATCCGGGCAGCGGGATTCAGACGAGCTTGAGCTGAAGCATGTGAGACCTGGGTCGGAGAGTGCAGCCCCTGGGTTTGGGCAGCAAGCCGAGATGAGTAGTGGTCCAACGAAAAAACTGCCTTTTGCCAAGCTGTTTATTGCCGGTCTGACATCAGCGAGCCTGGGACTTTCCTTCTCGTTACTGCTGGCGTTTGTTTCTCAAGTCGATGAGCTGTTTCCTAGCCTGGTTTCGTATTCTTACTTCGAAAGCATTAATTTTTGGAGTGTCCTGCCTTTCCTGCTTATATTCATCCTGCTAGTGGCTGCTGCTCTAGCTATTATACTGGCGATTTTGCGGTTCGCCAATTTTCAAATTACCAGGCTGGGGGATGATCTGGTTATTGAAAGGGGACTGCTGGAGAAGCGCAAAGTAACTTTGCCTCTGAAACGGATCCAAGCGATCCGCATCGTGGAAGAGCCGGTATGGCAGCCCTTCGGTTTAGCTGCTGTCCATGTGGAAAGTGTAGGTTACGGTAATGAAAAAGGTGAATCGACCTTGCTGTTTCCGCTCTTACACCGCAAGGAGATGAATGAGTTTCTGCGAACATTCGCGCCTAATTTTTCTCCTGACCAGGAGCTCGCGCTCCGCAAGCTGCCGGCAAAAGCTTGGCCAAGCTATGTTTTACCGGTGCCCATTGTTTTGGCTTTAGGCTCCGCAGCATTAACGTATTGGACCGAGTGGGGCTGGATTGGCTGGCTAATCTGCGGAATGTATGCGCTGCTTGGCTGGTGGAGATTTAAGAGTGCGGGCTGGCATGTGGAAGAGAACCAGCTGCTGCTCCGATTCCGCAGCGTAACCCGAAGCACGGTAATCATCCCGCGGCATCGGCTCCAATCATTCGGTGTAGCACGCAGTCCGTTGCAATTAAGAAGAGGACTGTCATCGATTGAAGCGGTTGTAGCTTCTGGTGCTTCCGGGGCTTACTTCAAGATTAAAGGGCTGTTAATCGAGGAAGCGACCGATATTCTGGCTTGGTTTCGGGGATGGGATAAGCCGAAGCCCGGGTCAATTGTTGTTGAACCGCTTGAGGGAGACTCCAAAGAGGGAAATCCCTGGAAGGAAACTCCATAGAGGAAGCCCCGTGGAGGAGCCCTGTGGGGAGCCTCCGTGGAGGAGTCTCGAGGAGGTATCCCTGTGGGGGCCTGGCTAGCCGTGCAATGCGCATGACAAAGCCCGCGAATGACATCATTAGACATCCTTTCGCGGGCTGCTGGAAGTGCGGGAGTCATTGCCCGCGGTTTCGATTGGTCATTTGCTGCCATACCGATCCAAGCGCTTCCTCGCCGCCTTCAATTCTTTCGATGGCGAGCTTAATTTGCATGCGCACTTCAAATTCAGGATCATCCTGAGCTTTCTTTAAAGCAGGCAGGGCAGTTTCATTACCGGTTTCAAAAAGAAACCGCGCCGCTCTCCAGCGGACTAGCTTGTTCCGGTCGCTTAACGCTTCCGCCATGGCTCCGATTGCCGCAGGGTCTCCGATATCGGATAGGGTATCGCCTGCCGTCCTTCTTACCGAGGCCGAGGAATCCTTGAGTGCCTGAAAAAGATACGGCAGCACATCCGGTTCATTGATGTCCCCCATATAGACGACAGCCAGACGCCGGATGGAAACCTGGGGGTCCTTCAATGCCTTTCCCAGCAGAGGCAGAGCTTCTAATGAAGGTTTTAGTTGCTCAAGAGCCGCATAGCGGACACGCCAATCCTCTGCATTCAACGCTTCAGCCAGTTCATCAACGGCAACGGATGACTCAGATTGTGCCGCTTCCTCGTCCCAGTCATTCATCGCTTGTTCCACCATGCTGTCTAATCGGCTTTGGGGATAGGCAGCCTCGAGTTCCTTTTTAACCTCCTCGAGTACCTCCTTAAGATCACCATACCGTACTCCCTGTTCAATCAACTTGCGTTCTGTGATCAAATTAGGGGAGGCCAAACCTGCTGTTGTGGCTGCTCGGGTAAAACGCTCCGGCAACGCGGCACGCTGCTCCTCCGTATCATTGCTGACTCTGATCTGCATCGGGATGCCGCGAAATACCTGTATTTTAACCTGCACCTCACCGAAGGCGGCCGCCTGGCTGCCCTGATTGCCCTCTGCAGCTGCAGAGCTTGATTGCCGGGCAAGCGCTTCGCTCTCGCCGAGAATTTCCCGCGCCTGAGACAAAATTTGCTGCCAATCTCCTCTCGGATGACGGTCAATGGCGATAAAATCTGCTGCATGGTACAGCCCGGTCACTCCCGGAATGGAGAGGAGCTGTTTAAAGGCGGGCGGCGCGTCTTCCGAATCAAGCGTATATGCTTTGCGAACCCCATCCGGTAATTTTTCATCCATATTTAACTTCATGGAATTAGGGCTCGGGGTCGGTTCTATAGATACGACTTTCATAAAGCTATAATCTCTCCTTCCTGGTTTCATTAAGTATCGTACTCGATTCCATCATATCATAATTAAAACCAGGGAAGAGGGGGAATCAGTAATGGTCGAGACAGACCGCTGTTCTCGCTTCTTTTCGTTCTTTTGCTGCTTATCACCAGCCGAATTAGATTCTCCAGACAACCTTATTGGACGGGTTGAGCTGAATTTTGAAACAGCTGCTGCGCACTCTCATTGAACTGTTGTACGTAGGGATCCAGCGGACGTCCAGCCCAGCTTTCTTGGGCGTACATATTCAGCTGGTTGATGAAGTTGCGGTTTGCAGCTACAAATACCGGTTTGTCTCCGGGAATGAGCTGATGAATGGTATCGGCGATCGTTTTGACAAAGGGATAAGCCAAATGATCGGGATTTTCTACCGTTTCATAATTGTTAATGCCTGTGGCGAGATCGTTAGGATTAGAGTACTGGCTGAATGTGAATGGATTGTACCGGCCTAAAGAAGTACCAGAATTGTTTGTTTCCTGACGTGCTTCACCACCTATTGTCCCGGCGGCAGTACCGTCAACCATAATCGCGCAATAAATGTTGCGATCGGTTTCCATCACAATAGCGCTGTTAACCCCGTTCAGAGCCTCCACTTGGCGGGAAACGTCCTGCTTAAAGGTAAGGGATTGGTTATGATGCGATATTGAAGATTGCGCAGAAAGCTCAGCGGATTGCCTTAAGGGCTGCTCAGATGAAGAAAGATCATTTCGCGTGCTGCCATAATTTGTAGGGCTGCGGTTATCCCCAAGCTGGGGGTAACAGCCGCTTGCGGTCAGCAAAATAGTGCCTGTAATCAAAACAAGCAGGGTAGAGTGTACAGTTTTATGCATGATTTACCTCCTTGAAGCAAATAATCGTTGTATGCCGGCTTATAGACAAGCTTAGATCAACGCGAAAGGTCAAGCGGTCTAATGGCTATAACTTGCTGCCGCTTATAAATGATGCCGAATTATGCAAAAGGCTCATGTGTATAGCATGGATTAGAAGTGCGAAATTATGCCTCTCGGTCATCCGGGAAAGTCTGCATAAAGTTTATATTTCAGAAAAATGCATGATTAAAAATCACAGTAGTGGCAAGGATGTTAGAACATTGTGTGAACTTTACCAGGAAGATTGACAAACCAGTATAACGAATTTATAGTTAATAGGAGTCATGCATGTTGTTCCATCCTGATAACGGTTAAAACAGAAAATGGGGTTGATAAGTAATGAATCGTAAGAAATTTGTATGGCGTCTAATGCCCCTTATGGCGGCATTGGCGTTTTTGCTGACCGGGTGTGGTGATCCCACTCTATCCGCACTTGATCCTAAAGGGCCTGTAGCCCAGGAACAGCTGTTCCTGATGAAGCTGAGCCTTGGGGTCATGATTTTTGTATTTACGGTCGTTATGGCTCTGTACATCTATGTTCTTATTCGCTACCGCAAGCGCAAAGGGCAGGAAGGGGTGCCGAAGCAGGTTGAGGGCAGTCATGTCCTGGAGGTCGTATGGACCGTCATCCCCATTATTTTATTGATTATCATTGCGGTACCAACCGTTTACTATACTTTCAAACATAGCGAGAACTACACGGAAAACGAGAATATTCTGCAGGTTAAGGTTACTGCACATCAATACTGGTGGCAGTTCGAATATCCGCAGCACGGCATCAATACGGCTCAAGACCTGGTCATACCGGTTGGCCAGCCTGTAGCTTTTGAAGTCGTCGCTTCCGATGTAATTCACTCGTTCTGGGTTCCTTCGCTCGGAGGTAAGATTGATACCTTAGTCGGGCAAACGAACGTTACTTATTTGCAAGCTGACGAGCCAGCGGTATACCGTGGTAAATGTGCGGAATTGTGCGGAGCGTCACACGCCCTGATGGATTTCAAAGTGGTTGCCATGGAGCAAGCCGATTTTGATGCCTGGGTAAGCAATATTCAATCACCGCCGGCAGTGCCTGACAGTGTTGCCCAAGGTGAAGAAGTTTTCCGTACCAACTGCTTATCTTGTCACGCTGTAGGCGCGGATGGCATGAGTATGGGCCCTAATTTGACCGGATTTGCAGACCGTGAGATGATCGCCGGAATCCTGGAGCATACAGATGAGAATCTGAAGAATTGGATTAGCGACACGCAGTCTATCAAACCTGGAAATAAAATGCCATCATTTAACCTCAGTGATGAGCAGATGAATCAACTGGTCGATTACTTAAATGAGCTTAAATTACAATAGGCGCAAGTTTGTTGAAATAAGGAGGTAACCAAGTTGGGTCATTCACATTCAGTGAAACGATACAGCGGCATCATGGATTGGCTAACGACCGTTGATCATAAAAAAATCGGTATTTTGTATTTCTTGGCTGGGGGGATTTTCTTCCTCCTCGGAGGATTGGAAGCGATCCTTATCCGGATTCAGCTCGCCTATCCTAATCTGGAGATCTTTATCGGCGGCACTTTCAACCAGCTGCTGACTATGCACGGTACTACGATGATCTTTTTGGCAGCGATGCCGCTTTTGTTCGGCTTTATGAACGCGATTGTTCCTTTGCAGATAGGAGCTCGCGACGTAGCGTTTCCTTTTCTTAACTCATTAGGCTTCTGGCTGTTCTTCTTTGGAGGCTTGCTGCTTAACCTGAGCTGGTTTATGGGTGGGGCGCCAGATGCCGGTTGGACGGCTTACGCACCATTATCTACGGAATATAGCCTGCGCGGAGTGGACTTCTACGTGCTGGGTCTGCAAATCTCTGGTATCGGTACCCTGATCGGGGGGATTAACTTCCTCGTTACGATCATTAATATGAGAGCTCCGGGAATGACCTTCATGAGAATGCCTCTGTTCACCTGGACGGCATTCATCACTTCCGGTCTGATCCTGTTCGCTTTCCCGGCGATTACGGTTGGTTTGGTTCAGCTCATGTTCGACCGCTTGTTTGACGGTAACTTCTTCAACGTAGCCAAGGGCGGTAACGTAGTTTTATGGCAGCATATCTTCTGGATTTTCGGACATCCTGAAGTGTATATCCTGATTCTTCCCGCTTTCGGGATTATCTCTGAAGTCATTAGTACATTCTCCAAGAAAAGATTGTTCGGTTACAGCTCCATGGTTTTTGCTACGATCCTGATCGGGTTTCTGGGCTTCATGGTTTGGGTTCACCACATGTTCACCGTTGGAATGGGGCCTGTAGCCAACTCCATCTTCGCCATTGCAACGATGGCAATCGCCGTACCTACCGGTATTAAGATCTTTAACTGGATCTTTACAATGTGGGGAGGTCACATCCGGTTTACGGCCGCTAATCTATGGGCCGTCGGATTTATCCCGTGTTTCGTTATGGGTGGAATGACTGGAGTTATGCTTGCGGTTCCTGCTGCTGACTTCCAGTACCATGATACTTACTTCGTTGTAGCTCACTTCCACTACGTTATTGTTGGTGGACTAATGTTCGGTATTTTCGCAGGCCTGTACTACTGGTGGCCCAAAATGTTCGGACGCATGCTTAACGAAGCAATGGGGAAAGTCCATTTCTGGACATTCCTGATCGGTTTCCACCTGACCTTCTTCCCGCAGCACTTCCTCGGATTGTTCGGAATGCCGCGCAGGGTTTACACATTCCTGCCAGGTCAGGATTTGGAGATGGGTAACTTCGTAAGTACAATCGGTGCCATGCTCATGGGAGTCGGTGTTGTTGTCTTCCTGCTTAACATTATCGTGACTTCGATGAAGCCGGCAGATGCAAGCGCCGATCCTTGGGATGCTCGCACCTTGGAGTGGTCAATCCCTTCTCCTTCGCCAGAGTATAACTTCAAGCAAACTCCGCTTGTACGCGGTCTGGATGCATTGTGGAAAGAAAAAATGGATGGGAATAAAGGTATGACGCCTGCTGAACCAATTGGCTCGATTCATATGCCATCAGCGAGTATTCTTCCGTTCATTATGTCTATCGGATTGTTCATTGCAGGATTTGGTTTCATGTTTGCTAATTATGAGTTCAACAACAGCTTTGTGCTGATGCTGTTTGAAAAACATATCATTGCTATTATTGGTTTGGCTATAACGCTTGGCTGTATGGTCATTCGCTCATTGATCGACGATCCAGGCTGGCATATTGAACCAGAGGAGCTTGAGGAAGGAGGGAAAGCGTAATGGCTAATACACATCATGCAGATGGCGTTTTGCCTGCCGAACCGGAAAAAGCGACTCTTGAAGGAAAGAATAAAGTACTCGCATTTTGGCTGTTCCTTGGTGGAGAGACTGTATTATTTGGAACGTTGTTCGCTTCCTTCATTGCTCTCCGCAACCAAGTTCCTTCCGGACCTACGGGAGATCAAATCTTTGTTCTTCCGATGGTTGCGGCGGCTACATTGATTTTGTTAACGAGTAGCTTAACGAGTGTGTTCGCAACAATTGCCATGCACAAGCATAATTTGAAGGCTATGCTTGGCTGGTTAACGGCTACTGTACTATTGGGGCTTGCTTTCTTGGGTCTTGAGATTTATGAGTTCGTGGAATATGTTCATGAAGGTCATACCTTTACGAGCAGTGCCTTTGGTACATCGTTCTATACATTAGTAGGGTTCCACGGAGCCCACGTTGTGTTCGGGATTGTATGGATATCGCTTCTCATTTTCCAAGGTATGAAAAAAGGTTTAACGGTTGTTACTGCACCCAAGTTTTATGTAGCAGGCTTGTACTGGCACTATGTGGACGTTGTCTGGGTATTCATCTTCACCGTAGTTTACTTGATGGGAAAGGTGGGGTAAAGGCATGAGTGCAGAACAGCACCCGTCAGCCACTAATCGGCGTCATAGGGTTGAAGGTCCCAAGAACCATTACATTACTTATATTGTATCGATTGTTCTTACAATGATTGCATTTGCCGCTGTCATCTATGGTGGATTGAGTCAGGCATTCCTGTACGCTTTCCTTCTAATCATGGCTTTGGTGCAATGCATGTTCCAAATGGCAGTATGGATGCATATGAAAGAAAAAGATCACGCATATCCGATTATCGGAATTTTGTTCGGTGTATTCGTAGCAATTGGCGGATTTCTAGCCGCGATTTTCTGGATGTGGTGGTAAAGGTATAAGGCAGGGAGAGGCGGAGAGGGCAACCATAACGTCTCTCCCTATTTAATGATTTCAGTTGAGCGAGTTTCTTTAACCTACGACAACAAGGGGGTAACTCCCGTGACGAATACAGAACATGTGCACAACTTGAATCCTGATTTTTTCGCATTATGGAGGCCCGATGTTTTTTTGTTGACGGTCCTGCTGGGTGCCGTATATTTTTACCTGATTGGCCCTGGCCGCAAGCATTTTCCGAACGCCAAGCCAGTTCCGTTTGGGAAGCAGGCGTGGATGGTTTCCGCACTGGTCATTTTTTACTTGGGACAAGGGTCACCCTTAGGCTATTATGGACATGGCTTCCTCTTTAGTGCTCATATGCTTCAAATGTCTTTAGTCTATTTAGCTGTTCCCCCATTAGTTTATCTTGGTATTCCCGATTGGATGACCCGTCATCTTCTGGCGAAGCCAGGCGTAAAAAAATGGCTTCATCCTATAACTCATCCGCTAATTGCATTGCTGCTATTTAATTTATTATTTTCTTTCTATCATTTGCCGCTTATTTTTGATTTTTTAATGGTTAACCATTTGCTGCACAATGTGTATCATTTCATTTTGATAGCTACAGCTTTGTTGATGTGGTTTCCAGTGTTCATCATGGATAAATATTGGTGCCGCATTAGTGAGTTAAAAAAGCTGATTTATATATTTGCTAACGGGGTGCTGTTAACGCCCGCATGTGCTCTGATCATTTTTGCGGGTACGGAATTGTACTCAATTTATGCTGGAGCACCTCAGCTCTTCACTTTCCTTCCACCTGTAGATGACCAGCAAACAGGCGGAGTCATTATGAAGATTATGCAGGAATTTGTGTATGGTCTCATGCTGGCCTTCGTATTTTTCCGCTGGTACAATCTGGAGAAGAAAAAGGAAGCCGAGTTGGAAGAGCAAGGGCTTGCCGATGGAACGCTGCTTCCCAAAGAAGTACCCTCTTCTTGATTTGTAAATCATCTATCATCGTTATTATTTGCTACCTATAATAAATTCATTTAACGAGTAGACGGGACGGGAGATCAGAATGGAACTGCTGCCACTCATTAGTACCACTTTTATCGTAATTAGTGCAATATTAGTCGGTATAGGCTGGTATCATATTGTTAAAGGCAACCAATCGACACATGAAAAGTTTATGATTGCGGGAGCGATATTTGCATTAGCCTTTTTCATCGTTTATATGTCCAGAACCCTCTTTATGGGAAATACCTCGTTCTCCGAAGCGGCGCCAGATTGGATTCGCACCTCCTATCATGTGTTTCTGATTTTTCATATCCTGCTGGCTACCATTTCCGCTGTATTTGGACTTGTTACCTTGTATAACGCGTTCAAGAAAAACTTTGCCAGACATAAAAAAATTGGCAAAATCACAGCTATACTATGGCTTATGACAGCACCGACAGGAGTAATAGTATTCCTTCTGCTGTATGTAATCTATCCGGGCGGGGACACTAAACCGCTATTCGATGTTATTCTGGGACGGTAGCCCCAACTGATTGAAGATGAACGGAACGGTATTGATTACTAACATGAATGATTGATTGAACTAGATAGCCGGAACAGCTCTAGATGTAGCTGTTCCGGTTTTTGCTGTTTCAGAGTGTTTTCGGATAAGTATTTGCTAAAGCTAGCGATAAAAAAGAGCTTGTCATGCCTAAGAACAAGTGATATAGTGTGTATATAGATATACACACTATATCATTATCTACATATATTGTGTGTGCAATGTAAATGCTCTATAAATGTATTTTCGCAAATTTTAGGCTGGTTAGGCAATCGAATGAAAGAGGGTAACTTATGGTAAAGGGAAGAATGACATGGGCAAATTGCAAGCGGCTGCTGATGCGGGATTTTCAGCAGGATGGTTTGCATATTTTTACAGGGCTGCTTTTAGTTCTTTTATTTGCAATTATCGGTTCCCCGTTCTTGATGGAATCGCAGAATACCTTCTTTTATTGGGGGGCAAGGGACATCTATTTCATGGCGGTAGTAAGTACTCTAGGATTTAGCCTGATGTCCAAAGAATATAGAAGCTTTGGGTGGAAGAAAGCTCCCATCACCAAAAAGCTGATGTTTCTGAAATCAATGCCCATATCGGCTAAGGAGATTATAGGCAGCCGGGTACTCTATTTTTTAATCACGTTTATTTTTTACGGCACGGTGTTCTTTTCCGTTTTAGGCTACGTCTGGCTGCGAGAAGGAAATGCACTAAGCGAATTTGTCATTTTTGCTCTGGTGTGGTTGTCATACGGGCTAGCGGTGGGTTCTTTCTATTTGTGGATGGAAATAACCCAGGGTGAAAAAATTTATTTTATCAGCTCGTTTATTATTATCGGGATATTTATTTTGCTGACTGTTCTGCTTCGTTTGGCGGGCTTTTCCCTTTACGATTTAATTATAGATGGAACGAAGACATATGGGTTTATCCTGCCGCTATGCACTATACCGATCGCGGTGTTCATAAGTTTAATATGCGTAAGGGCCGCAGTTGGAGGATTAGATAGACGGGAGCTGGCTTAAAAGCAGCATTCAAGCGATGGGGGTGAATCTTATGCCGCTTCCCGTTACCGTTTCAAATGAAAGTGGTAAGCCCATGTATCAGCAGATTAAAGAACAAATTCGCGAGCTCATTGTAAGCGGTACTTTGCAAGAAGGGACATTGCTTCCTTCAATCCGGGAACTTTCTGCTGATTTATCCTGCAGCAGTATTACGATTCGCCGGGTCTATCAGGACTTGGAGAATGAAAAGCTTCTTGTAACCCGCCAAGGGACGGGGACCTTTGTTGCATCAGTAGATGAAGGAGACCGCAGCAGATATAGAAGCACCGCGGTAGCTGAAGCGTTCAAAACGGCGGTTGAGCTAGGACGGCGTATGCAATGTGCAGAGGACGAAATGAGAAAAATGGTTGAAGATTTGTTATTGGCAACAAGAAAGGGGGAGACTAAATGAACACCACATCGATGAATAACCATGCCATTAGTTTGTCTAACCTTACCGTCAGCCATGGAACATCTTTTATATTGGGGCCGATAAATTGCGTGTTGGAGCCGGGTACCGTAACCGCTCTAGTTGGACCGAACGGTTCTGGAAAAAGCACTTTATTTCGGACGATGATGAACTACCATTTTCCGGACGGGGGAGAAATCAATTATTGGGGACTGAACTATTCAAATGATGCAGTAGAAATTAAAAGCCGCCTAGGCTACGTCCCCGAGTTAAGCGAGCTTGACCAGCATGGTAAACATTTGCGGGATCTCTCGTCCTTTATGTCTCACTGGTACCCGACCTGGGATACACATAAATATAACTATCTTGCCGAACACTTTGAATTGGAGGAGACGATGCCATTTAAGCAGATGTCCAAAGGTTCACAGCGTAAAGCTTCTCTAATCCTGGCTATGTCCCATAATCCGGAATTGCTTCTTCTGGACGAGCCCTCATCAGGGCTTGACCCTTTCGCGACCAGAAAGATGATCGAAGAAATCACTCATTATATGGAAGAGCCCGATCGTACCGTATTAATTGCTACCCATAGTATGGATGAGGTTCGGCGCCTCGCTGATTTTGTACTATTCATGTATAACGGGAAACAAATTGGCTATTACGAAAAAGACGCTCTTATCGATGATTGGAGAAGTGTATGGGTACAAAATGACGTTGAAGCTCCCTATTCCTGGCCAGGTGTTCTCCATGTTGAAAATGGCGGTCCGATTAGAGTGATAACCAATAAATATAGAGAATTGCTGGAATATCTCGATGCTAATCGTATAGCTGTAATTAAAACGGAAACGCTGGAGCTGGAGGAGATATTGCTGCAGCTTCTGATTCCCTATAAAGAAGCTGGAAAGAAGTCCATTCGTAGATAACCTGTAGAGAGAGTCGATTGATCGTACCGGGCTGGCTTGGCATTCGAATACAAGGATCCTTTTATGGACAAGGAAGGAGTTAAATGGAGTTGAAATCATTAGAGATTATAGAAGTCAAAAAACAATTTGGCAATCATACAGCAGTTAACGGCATAAGTTTGGAGGTCCAGCAGGGAGAAATCTTCGGTTTGCTTGGCGGCAATGGTGCCGGGAAAACTACGACAATGCGCATGGTGATGGGACTGACTAATCCGGATAGCGGCGAAATTAGATGGAACGGGGAAAAGTACAAGCCTTCCTTGCGGCAAACAATGGGTTACCTGCCGGAGGAAAGAGGGCTTTATCCTAAAAACAAAGTCAGCGAACAAATCGTTTATTTGGCTGAGCTGAAAGGCATGAACCGCAAAGCTGCTGATCAAAAGCTGAAGGAATGGTTAGAAAAATTTGAGGTGCCTGAATACTACAATAAAAAAGTAGAGGAGCTTTCCAAAGGGAATCAGCAAAAAATTCAATTTATTGCGGCTGTCATCCATGACCCGGACATTCTGGTATTAGATGAAGCTTTCAGTGGGCTTGACCCGGTTAATGTGGAGTTATTGAAAAAAAACGTGCTTGCGCTGCGTGACCAGGGAAAAACGATATTATTTTCCAGCCACCGAATGGATCATGTGGAGGAGCTTTGTCAAAATATATGCATCATGCATAAATCGAATGCTGTACTTAAAGGGAATTTAAAGGAGATAAAGGCAAGCTATCCGAAGGAACGAGTGATTCTGGAAACGGCTCAGGAAGTGCATGGCTTGGAGGCTATTGAAGGTGTTTCTTCTATTATAAAGCTGCAGAGTGGATTGGACATTCGGATAACAGATGCTGGTGCTGCACAACGCATCCTTCAAGAGGCTTCCCGTCAAACCGAAATCATTCGATTCCAGATCATGGAGCCGACATTGAATGAAATCTTTATCAAGAAAGTAGGGACTCCACATGAATAGCTTAGGTGCGGTAATTCGGTTTACGTTCAAAAACCGCTTTTTTACCAAATCGACAATCATTACGACATTGATTTTTATACTGCTGATCAGCATTGCGATTAACTTGCCCTATTTAATCAGTTTGTTTATTTCCGGCGAAACCAAGCAGGAGACGATAGCGATGATCGAGGATGAGACGGGCATAGCAGCTGAACTGCAATCTCACTTTGCGGCATTAGGCGATGATGGTTTAAGCATCGTTCTTGTTCCGGATGCAGGATCGGAAGAAGCAAATACCGGGCAGCTGATGGAGGGGATTACCACCGGAAGCTGGCAGGGATACCTGCAGCTTCAGTTCGATGGAGCAGAGAGCTTCCCGGCCGTGGTTTATTATTCGCAAGAAGATCTTTCTTCGGCGGAACAGACTATGCTGATGGCGGGACTTCAGGCAGCCAAGACACAATTACTGGCGGAGCAGCTCAATTTAAATGAGGCTCAGCTGGCTCAATTACAAGCTCCGGTAAGCCTGGAAATAAGCCAATTATCCGAGGAGGGCCAACCCGTACAAGAGGGAGAGGGAACAGCCGCTACTGGAACCCGTTATGCTCTCGTATATATTTTGATTATCCTGCTGTTTTTTGGCGTCGTCATGTATGGAAACTTGATTGCTACCGAGGTGACAGCGGAGAAAAGCTCCAGAGTGATGGAGATCCTGATATCGAGCATTTCGCCTGTTACCCAAATGTTCGGAAAAGTCATTGGCATGATGCTGTTGGCGATGCTTCAGCTTTTCATATATTTCATCACAGCAGTCGTTAATCTGCTTCTGCCTCACAATATTGAAATGCTAAGAGCACTGGATATTAACATCAGCGAAATTCCAATAAGTTTAATTATTGCGTTTTTCTTCTTCTATTTTGCGGGATTCCTGCTGTATTCCCTGATTTTCGCAGCGTTAGGATCATTAATCAGCCGGACGGAGGAATTAAGCCAAGCGGTCACACCGCTTACCTTTGTTCTGTTGGCCGCTTTTTACATCGGGATTTTCGGTATGAATACTCCGGATAGCACATTTATGGTGGTATCCTCCTTTATCCCGTTCTTTACCCCGTTTCTTTTATTTTTGAGGATGGGATTAGGCAGTGTAGCTGGATGGGAGATTGCGCTTGGAATTCTGCTCCTTATTGCTACCATTCTTTTCTTTACCTGGCTCGCAGCCAAAATTTATCGCGTGGGTGTGTTAATGTACGGCAAGAAGCCTTCTATAAAAGAAATTATAAAAGCGATGAAGGCTTACAACGTGTAAACTTAATTACTTAAAAGACAAGATAAAAGTGCTGCCTCCTGGACAAATAGTCCGGGAGGTTTTTTTTGCAGGGAAAAATCATTATTCTGAAAAAAATGAGCAGCTTTAAAATCATTTTTTTTCGCTTTTTTGGGTAAGCGGTATTTTTTTGCTCAAAATAGTTGTACAATGTTCAAAGGACTGGCGCGTTCAAAGTACAGCCAGCTATTCATCCGGAGGAGGAGTTCCACAATGAAAGTTGCAGTCATCGGCTGTGGCATCATGGGAAGAACCCATGCGAATGCCTATAATCAGCTGCAGGACGCAGAATTAGTAGGAGTGTGTGATTTTGTGGAAGAAGTCGCCCGTAAAGAAGCGGACACCTTCAATACCACACCTTATTTTTCATTTGAGGAGATGATTAAGGAAGCCAAGCCGGAAGTGGTCAGCATTTGCCTGCCAACTCATCTCCACAAAGAATACGTCATGAAAGCGGCAGATTTGGGCGTTCATGTGGTTTGCGAGAAGCCGATTGCCCCAACTTTAGAAGAAGCCAGAGAAATGATTTCTTATTGTGAAGCCAAAGGTGTCAGATTGTTTGTTGCTCATGTTGTCCGTTTCTTCCCAAGCTACAAGAATATCAGCAATAAAGTAAAGGATGGAGCGGTCGGCAGCGTAGGTGTTATTCATACGAAAAGAATCGGCAGCCATCCGGGCGCAACCAAGCCTTGGTATAAAGATGTAAGCAAGAGCGGCGGAGTCATTATGGATTTGATGATTCATGATCTCGATTATGTACGCAGCATTGCAGGCGATGTGAAAACCGTATATGCGATCGGAAGAACGACTGATGAAATAGATTATGCGCTCGTAACTTTGCGTTTTGAGAATGGGGCGATTGCTAATCTCGAAGCTTTCTGGGGGTATCCAGGTGCATTTACAACTGCTGTTGAGGTAAGCGGAAACAAAGGTGTTATTCGTTTCAACAGTGCTGATGCCGCTACAGTGAAGGTTAGAAAGGCAGCAGATCCAGCCACGGGTGCGGATGCTATCGCCAAAGATATGAGCCCGCATTTGCACAATCCTTATTATTACGAGCTCGAGCATTTCCTGAACTGCATTGCAACCGGTCAAGCATCCGATGTAACGGCGGAAGATGGTTATGAGGCCGTCAAGCTCTCGCTTGCTGCTCTCGAATCATTGCGCACAGGGAAGGCTGTTTCAATGAATGGGTTTGAAGCCTCTGAAGGGAGGAGCAATTAACATGACAGCTCAACTTAAAGTCGGTATGATCAGCTTTGCCCACGGTCATGCTTTTAGTTATTTTAATGATATGTTTAAAGTTCAAAACGCCGTTGTAGCCGCTATCGCGGATGAAGTGCCGGAGCGTGTAGAGAAGATTGTGCAGGAGCACTCCATTCCTTACTACCAGGATTATCGGGAGATGCTGAAGACCGACATTGATGCCGTAATTATTTGTTCAGAGAATGTTCATCATTATCAACAAACGATTGATGCGGCCAAAGCCGGTAAGCACGTCTTATGTGAAAAGCCATTGGGAATCTCCGTAGATGAGATGAAAGAAATGATTCAGGTTTGCAAAGAAAACAAGGTACAATTGATGACAGCATTCCCCTGCCGCTATATTGTTGCTGTGCTTAAAGCCAAGGAAGCGATTGATAACGGGGAAATCGGCGAGGTGCTTGCGGTTAAAGGGACAAATCGTGGAACAATGCCAGGACAGTGGTTTATTGACCGCGCTTTGTCTGGTGGCGGGGCAGTTCTGGACCATACCGTCCATGTTATGGATTTGTTAAACTGGATTACGGGCAGCCGGGTTAGTGAAGTGTATGCAGAAGGCGGCACGCTTTTCCATGATATCGCTATCGATGATGCCGGAATGGTAAACGTCAAGTTTGAAAATGGAGTAGTTGCAGTTATTGATACAAGCTGGTCCCGGCCGCAATCATTCCCTACCTGGGGTGACGTAACGATGGAAATCATCGGCAGCAAAGGTGTAATTTCTGTGGACTCCTTCGCCCAGAAGAATGAGATCTATAATGATGATGCGGTCAAAGCCCAATGGGCAGGATGGGGCGATGGCATGAACCTGGGGCTGATGAATTCATTCATCGATGCCATCCGCAACGGGGAGCCCGTTCCGATTACGGGAGAAGATGGACTGCGCTCGGCGGAAGTCGCTTTGGCCGCGTATGAGTCTATTCGCACGGGACAACCGGTTAAGCTATAGAAATTTTGTGCTAAACAACCAAATGGTTGATGTACAGGGTATTAACAGTATTTTAGATACCGACGAATTCTTTGGATTAGTTGAAAAAAGAGCCAAACTCCGGACTTTACGGTCTGGACATTGGCTCTTTTTATAGTTTAGAGTGAATAGGGAAATAGGTAATGAATTTAGTGGTTTAGCTAGAAAAAGGAAAAAGGTGGAGGAAATGTGAACGATGCTAAAAGTATAAGTTAGGATTATTCAACCCAGTAAGCGCCTGTGACCAGAAGAAAAGGGGAGTATTTCAAAAATGCTTAATTGTGACAAAAAAGGGCACAAAAATGATTTTTTTAATTAAATTTACGCAAAAGTATTGCAAAACACGTCAGGGATCGACATAATACTATATCAGGAAGGCGGCTTCTTTACCAAATGCTTACATTGTTTGGTAATGAAAAAGAGATGGTCGAGACCTTTTATACGGACTTTGTTCTGCAACCATAGAGTATTTATCAGATGTCTGTGTTAGTCATGTACAGGTCTTGGTTATCTCTTTTTTGATTTTGCCAGATACGGTGGCGTCTCGTTTACAGGGGGAGGAGAGATCTTACAACTCGCAGTAAAAAATAAAGAATACAATCCATTAAGTCTGAGAGGTGAACTTACAGTTGTCCAAGTCAACTATGCAGGAAAGTCCGCTGCTTAACCGGCCTTCCCGGTTGTCCAAGGCGCTTAAGCCCTACCGGAGAAACTGGGAGCTGTATGTCCTGATTGCTCCGGCAATCGCTTATTTTATTATCTTCGAATACATTCCGATGTACGGATTGCAAATTGCGTTCAAGAACTTTATTGCGACCAAAGGAATTTGGGGAAGCCCCTGGATCGGATTCGATCATTTCGAGCGGTTCTTCAACAGCTATTTCTTCTGGCGCTTGATTAAGAACACGATCGGCATCAGCTTGTATCAGCTGGCGATAGGGTTCCCGGCTCCGATAATTTTGGCGCTGATGATCAACGAGGTGCGGCAAAAGTACTTTAGAAAGTTCGTGCAAACGGTTACCTATGCACCGCATTTCTTGTCCACCGTTGTGCTCGTCGGGATGCTCTTGATCTTCCTGTCCCCGTCCACAGGGCTGGTTAACCAGGCAATCAAGTTTTTCGG
>NZ_HE610961.1:392390-395556 GCF_000285515.1 Paenibacillus senegalensis JC66 | reverse complement strand
CCTTGATTTATTTGTCTGATTCAGCGAAGCATCCGCTACAGCTGGTGTTGAGAGAAATATTAATTATGGGCCAGATGGCGGACATGGTCGATATGGCAGACGACTCGCTCGCCAAAAAATTGATGGAAGTGGAAGCAATCAAGTATGCCGTCGTCATCTTTGCGAACCTGCCGATCTTGATGCTCTATCCATTCCTGCAGAAGTACTTCGTTAAAGGGGTTATGATCGGGGCTTTGAAAGGCTAAAGTCCCGCGTAACAATATATCGCTTTACAGGGATACATGGTGCTCGCCTAAGAGACTATAAAAGGCTTGCTGCCATGTATCTTGCGAAAATCTAGGAGGTCATAAAAGAAATGAGTAAAAAGAAATGGGCTGCGACGGTATTAACGACAGCTATGTCTGTCGGAGTGCTGGCCGCATGCGGCAGTGGAGGAGACACGACTGGCAATGGTGGAGACTCTTCACCGGAAGAATTGGCAAATTTCAACGAAACCGGGTTTCCGATAGTGGACGAGCCCATTAATTTGACGTTTTTGACTGGAAAATCAGTTACAACCGCCAATAACTGGGCCGAAACGATGCTCTGGCAAGAGTATGAAAAAATGACCAACATTAAAGTCGATTTCCAGCTCGTTCCTTTTGACAGCCTGAATGAAAGAAAGAATCTCTCTTTGGCGGGCGGCGATTATCCGGACGTGTTCTACACCGGACGATTTACGAATAACGATCTGGTTAAATATGGTTCTGAAGGAACTTTCATTCCGCTAAATGATCTGATTGATCAATATGCGCCAAATTTGAAGAAAATATTGGATGAAAATCCGGACATCCGTGCAGGGATGACGATGCCAGACGGCAATATCTACGGATTGCCGACCATTTATGATGCCGATTTTACTTCGGTGTTGATCGGTTCCAAGCTGTGGTACAACCAGGAATGGCTGGAAGCTTTGGGTATGGAAGAACCGCAAACCGTGGATGACTTTTATAATTATCTCGTAGCAGTTAAAAATACGGATCTGAACGGCAACGGCCAGCAGGACGAAATCCCGCTCGGTTCTTACCAAATTGAGGATCTGCTTAATGCTACTAAAGGCTGGTTCGGGTTGATGAATCGTGGTACGGCGAACATTAACTTCGATATCGACCCGGAGACTAACGAGCTTAGATATATTCCGACATCGGACCGCTTCAAGGCTCAACTGGAGTTTATGCACAAGCTCTTTATGGAAGGGCTCATTGAACCGGAAATTTTCACGAATACAGCTAATGAATTTTTTGCCAAAGGAGCCGAAAATGTATATGGTGCTGTATTGACAACCAGCCCCGATACATTGATGGGCATGACCACCTTTGTAGGACTTCCGGCTTTGGAGGGCCCTTTCGGCGACAAAATGGCGACTAAAATCCGTTCCCCGTTAGTTGGCTCTGGCCCATTTGTCATTACTGACAAAAACGAACATCCGGAAGCTACCGTTCGCTGGATGGATTATTTCTATGGTGACGAAGGCGCCAGAATGTACTTTATGGGCTTTGAGGGAGAAAGCTACGAGGTAACAGAAAACGGTGAATTCGAATATACCGAAGAGATCCGCAACAACCCACAAGGACTGACTTTGGAGCAGGCGCTGGTTAAGTATGTAACCTGGCCGGGCGGAAGCTATCCGGGCATTGTGCGCCAAGATTTCTTCAAGGGTGCTGAATCTTTGCCTGAGTCCATTGAAGCGGCTGAGAAACTGAAGCCTTATCTGATTGACGAAATTTGGCCGGTATTTACGTTTACTCCAGAAGAGTCAACCCAATATACAGCTCTGCATTCCGATATCGATACGTATGCGGTAGAAATGCGTGCCAAATTTATTTCTGGGCAGACTCCATTCTCCGAATGGGATAACTATGTGGAAACGTTGAACCGCATGGGCTTAGACCGTTACATGGATATCCATCAAGCGTCTCTGGACAGATACCTTGAGCGGCAACAATAACGAAGCTGCACAACCTCTGTAAAAAGCTGTTAAAACCCGTCGGATTTTCCAAATTGAGGGATCCGACGGTTTTTTTGCGTGTCCTAACCAAATTCATGCTAAAAATTTTCAGATTTTTGGATAAAATCTAAGATTTATGTTTGACATTCTAAGCAAGTGCAGATATTATGAAAATAACTTAGAGTTCAATAAGTTCAATAAGGAGGCAGCAAGCTTAGCCCGGATTGAGTTTGTTAAGCGGGAAAACCTAAACTGAAGAACAAGTACTGTATATCTTGCATATAATGTAAGCGTTAACAGTGCTGTATAATTTACTCATTTTGAAAGCGTTAACATTTTGCAGGAATATTTTTTTCGGGTAGAGACGATGAGAAAACCCGGTGGAGAGGGCATGTGACTGTGAATGAATTCATTGCTTACACATGTTTCTATCTAAAGGCCTCATCGTTTTTTTGTAAAATTATGTCGACAAAATTTGACAATAATCAACATATTCTTGAAAAATTTACAGGAAATAAGCACTACTTCCGCATTGTAAATTTCCCGTAATATCTCGTCCTAAGTACTTATTATTTAGTGATTAATGAGCTATAGTAGGGCTAGAAAAAAGAACTATTATCTTCCAGCACTCCTAGGGCTCCCGTTTAAGCTTGCCTAATATTTCGTTTAAAGAGGTGAACAACCGTTGTCTAAACCTACGATGCAAGAAAGTCCGCTGCTCCATCGGCCTTCCCGGTTGTCCAAGGCGCTTAAGCCCTACCGGAGAAACTGGGAGCTGTATGTCCTGATTGCTCCGGCAATCGCTTATTTTATTATCTTCGAATACATTCCGATGTACGGATTGCAAATTGCGTTCAAGAACTTTATTGCGACCAAAGGAATTTGGGGAAGCCCCTGGATCGGATTCGATCACTTCGAGCGGTTCTTCAACAGCTACTTCTTCTGGCGCTTGATTAAGAACACGATCGGCATCAGCTTGTATCAGCTGGCGATAGGGTTTCCGGCTCCGATAATTTTGGCTCTGATGATCAACGAGGTGCGGCAAAAGTACTTTAGAAAGTTCGTGCAAACGGTTACCTATGCACCGCATTTCTTGTCCACCGTTGTGCTCGTCGGGATGCTCTTGATCTTCCTGTCCCCGTCCACAGGGCTGGTCAACCAGGTGATCAAGCTGTTCGG
>NZ_HE610961.1:326098-391242 GCF_000285515.1 Paenibacillus senegalensis JC66 | reverse complement strand
CCCTGATTTATTTGTCAGATCAGGCCAAATATCCGCTGCAATTAGTGCTGCGCGAAATTCTGATCCAGGGCCAGATGGCGGACATGGTCGATATGGCTGACGACTCACTGGCCAAACAGCTGATGGAGGTGGAGGCGATCAAGTATGCCGTCGTTATCTTCGCGAACCTGCCGGTCTTGATGCTCTATCCATTCCTGCAGAAGTACTTCGTTAAAGGGGTTATGATCGGGGCTTTGAAGGGCTAAAGTCCCGCGTAACGATACATGGTTCACCCGTCAATCTTATGTTGTCCCCAAATACAAGGAGGTCATTCAGAATGAGAAACAAAAGAAAATGGGCAGCAACGGTATTAACAACAGCCATGTCAGTTAGTGTGCTTGCAGCATGTGGCGGTGGGAATTCATCATCGCCTGGCAATTCATCCTCTCCATCTCCTGGACAGTCAGCGGCTCCGCCAGAGGAAGTGGCCAATCTTAATGAAAGCGGATTCCCTATTGTCAATGAACCTATTAATCTAACATTCTTTACAGGGAAGTCTGCTACAACGGCTAATAACTGGGCGGAAACGATGCTTTGGCAGGAATACGAAAAAATGACGAATATTAAAGTTGATTTTCAGCTGGTTCCTTTTGACAGCGTAGACGAGCGTAAAAACCTGGCTTTGGCCGGTGGCGACTATCCCGATGTATTTTATACAGGGCGTTTCAGCAATAATGATCTGATTAAATACGGCTCGCAGGGTACGTTTATTCCACTGAATGATTTGATCGAACAATATGCGCCAAACTTGAAGAAAATATTGGATGAAAATCCGGACATTCGCGCAGGGATGACGATGCCAGACGGCAATATCTATGGAATGCCGACCATTTACAGTGCCGATTTCCCATCCGTTCTGCTCGGCTCCAAGCTGTGGTATAACAAGGATTGGCTGGAAGCATTGGGGATGGAAGAGCCGCAAACGTTGGATGACTTTTATAATTATCTCGTAGCAGTTAAAAATACGGATCTAAACGGAAATGGGCAGCAGGATGAAATTCCGCTGGGGTCCTATCAAATTGCCGATTTGATTAACATTACGAAAGGCTGGTTCGGATTGATGAACCGCGGAACGGCGAACGCGAACTTCGACATCGATCCGGAAACGAACGAACTGAGATACATTCCGACTTCCGACGCTTTCAGAGAGCAGCTGGAGTTCCTGAACAAACTATACACCGAAGGTTTGCTTGAGAATGAAATTTTTACGATTACCGCGAATGAATACTTCGCTAAAGGTGCAGACGGGGTGTACGGTTCTATCCTGACGACCGGTCCAGAAACGCTGATGGGCTTGACCAACTTTGTCGGCTTGCCTGCGCTTGAAGGTCCTAATGGAGACAAGTTAGTTACAAAGATTCGCTCTCCGCTGGTTCACTTAGGTCAGTTCGTTATCACCGACAAAAACCAGCATCCTGAAGCAACCATCCGCTGGATGGATCACTTCTACGGTGAAGAAGGTAACCGGATGTTCTTCATGGGCTTTGAAGGCGAGAGCTTCGTTGTTAATGAAAACGGTGAAGTGGAATACACCGATGAAATTCTCAACAACCCTCAAGGCTTGACTATGGAACAAGCAGTGGTCAAATATGTAACCTGGCCGGGCGGAAGCTATCCGGGCATTGTCCGTCAGCAGTTCTTCAAAGGGGCCGAATCCCTGCCAGCATCCATTGAAGCAACAGAGAAGCTGGAGCCTTATCTGATCGACGAGATTTGGCCGACCTTCACGTTTACTTCAGAGGAAGCTGATCGTTATACGACTCTGCATTCCGATATCAACACTTATGTAACAGAAATGCAGTCCAAATTTATCTCCGGAGCTGCTTCTTTCTCCGAGTGGGATAACTACGTGAACACAATTAATCGTATGGGCCTGGAAGACTACATGGCTATTAATCAAGCAGCCTTGGACAGATATCTGCAAAGTAAATAAACAATAATTAACGACTTACCGACTCGCCGGGCTTCTTAAGTGGAGCTCGGCTTTTTGTTTCTAAAATATTCCAACATAATCCAGTATAGCCGATTAGGCAGTTATAGACTAGGGGAAATTTAATTATAATTTAACGCTCCAGCCTGCTTTCCTCTGGCTAATCAGATTTTTGCGAATGTCAGCCAACCTTGATTTTCCTCTATAAAGGTATGCCAATTAGCCAATAATAGCGCGATAATTAGCAGCCAGGGAGTATAAAAGCACCCATATTTAACCATCCTAAGCCTATATCTGATGAATGGTTAGGAGAGTTAAAGAATGGATAACAAGCGAACGGAATCCGCGGATCATCCCCATAATCCGGAACAGCAAAATGTCCAGGCAGAATGGAATTCCCTGCCAGGCCTAAGGGAGGATGCACCCCGGGTATCTCAAACAGTAGAGGAGGAAACCCGATTCTCTCAGGCCGGGCTGTTTCCATCTTCTGCCGCTGTGACAGAGAATGGCCCTATGCATGAGAAAGCTGTCCTTGACCCGCCGAGGCTTCATGAAGCTGGACATCTAGATGGCCCAGAGGAAGAACGGGCCATGGGACAGGAATTAGAGAAGGAAGAGCGGCCGTCTGTGATTGCGTTTTTGTCGTTCCTGTTTATTGCAGGTTATATTGTGTTAACGATTGCGTCCAGCGGCACCGGCGGATTACAGCCCGTTGATGCAAGAGACGGGGGCGTGTCCGGTTCTATTATCGGCGGTGAATTAACAACGGTGCCATAAACTTTGCCTACACTATGCGCAGCCCCCATTGCACAGTGCTGCTTTGTTTCGCTAAATGGAGCGGAGGTCGGTTGACTTACATGTAAAAATGCTGCGAACGGCTCTTTTTTAACAAGAACGAACCTGCGAGCGGCCTTTTTTAGCAATTACCCTGTAATATTCTCCGTGATGAAAAACGATTCCTCGGCTTTACTAAGCAGTGGAGAAGGAACTCCCTCATATACGACCCATAGTGCGTGCAGGGCGCGTGTAGCCCCGACATAAAGCAGTTTGGCATCCAGGGCATTGGCGGTGTAACGGTTGTCGTCCACGTCAACAATAATGGCCGCGTCAAATTCCAGGCCTTTGGCCAAATAAACAGGAAGAACCGACAACCCGCCCTCATATTCGTTCAATCCCGCATGGAGCAGGGCCGCCTCAATACCCGCCTCAGCCAGCATACGATGAATCTCCCTGCTGCGCTTGTCATCTCTTGTAAGGACGGCAATGGTTTGCAAGGTATGGTTGCTCTCTAATTGAGCTAATATGTTAGGCAGTGCTTGACCGGTTTGTCCCGGCGGGAGCGGGAGCTGTTTAACTTTATCGCCGCTGCGAAATACAGGAACCGCTTCAAGAAAAGGAATACCGCTGGCCTTTAAAATGGAGTTGGCAAAATAAATAATCTCCATCGTTGACCGGTAGCTGCGTTCCAATTGAAAGTAAGCGGATTTTTCCGGATCGAATTCATGTAAAAACTCATCCCAGCTCGTAATTCCCTGATAAGCATGGATACCTTGAGACAAATCCCCCAAAATAGTGAACGACCCGCTCGGAGTATACTGCTTGAGCAGGGAGATCTGGAAAGGGGAGAAGTCTTGAGCCTCATCGATTACGACATGATCGAACATCATGGAGCGATCCATACCATTGAACCGGTTACGGATATGTACCAATGGGGCTAAATCTTCCCAAAGAACTTCTTTTTTCTTCAGGCGCCGGGCGCTTTCTTCCTGAATCGCCGCAGGGATTTGCGCCAAAAGCTGTTCAGGCAGCGGCAAAGTCCTCTTGGCCGGCATAAACAGCTGGGTATAAAATTGCAAAGGACTAGGGTCAAGCCAGCCTTTCTGATAAGTTCTTAGCCGTGACATGGCGGCTTTTCTCTGTTCTTTTTTGCGTTTGGGATCCGCGATCGTATCCAGCTGCATTTCCAGCCACCGTTTGATTCTGGCGAGTGTTTTCTCCCTGCGTTTAGCCAACGGGTAGTGGCGATTATCGACTTTATACCACTGATGAATAGTTTCCGCAGATAACACGGCGTCCTCGTAAGGCTCGAAGTCGTTTTCAGGCAGATGATGGTCTTCATAATAAGTCAGCAGCTCATCAAGCAAGCTCATAAAAGCGGTGGAGCCCTTGTAACGGCCGGGGACTTCCGCATCCATTGCTGCCTGTTTTGCCCCGGAGCCAAACCAATAGGAATAAGTAGTCTCCTGTGGTGCAGGCTTGACATCATGTTCCAGCAAATCGAGTGCCCAATCGGTAAAGGTGGTCTGCTGAATATCGCCTACTCCAAGCTCGGGAAGCACGCCGGATATGTAATCGAGGAACATCCGGTTAGGAGCGAAGATGATCATTTTTTCGGCACGAACCTGTTCACGGTACTGGTAGAGCAAAAATGCGAGTCGATGGAGGGCAACTGTCGTTTTGCCGCTTCCGGCCACTCCTTGAATGACAAGCGCTGAGTTTTTGGCCGCACGAATAATACGGTCCTGCTCCGACTGAATCGTAGAAACGATATCCCGCAGGCGGTTATCCTTGTTTTCGCCGAGTCGGTACAAGAGAAATTCATCTGCTACAGGCAGTTGGTCGCTGCCTTTGACATAGGTGTCTACAACGCGCTGCAGCTCTTGCTGGCGTATGACAAGATTTCTTTTCAAATAAACGGTTCCGCTAACTTCGCCATCAGGTGAGTCGTAGACGGCAGTTTCCTCCCCGCCGGTAAAGGAATAAAATAAGCTTGCTACCGGAGCGCGCCAATCTATAACGAGCAGCTCCCCGGTCTCCTCGTTTTCCGCTCCGTGTTTGCCGAGATAAAGCGCTTGCCGCTGTTCACCGGAGGCTTCAAAATCCAGCCGGCCAAAATACGGTTCGATCAAAGATTTAGAGAGTCTTTCACGCCGGGCCTGCCGCATCGCTTCCAGCGATTGCTCGGCTAAATCATAGCCGTGATAAATCGGTATTGCTTCCAGTTCCTGAAGTTGGGTTTGCAATCGTTCCACGGTAAGCTTTAGGTGGTTAAGTTCCTCTTGATAGGCACTTTGACGGGATGCTTCCATATCAGTTACCTCCTTTGGGAATCAAAAAAATAGGCCAGCTCGAAAAGGACTTTTTGAAATGGCCTTTTCGGTGGAAATGAGCGGCATAGTTGACGGGTATCAGGGTAGCTATAAGTAAGCATAAAGGGAGCAATAAAAAACTGAGCCATTGCAGTGCGCCCAAAAATTACCTTCTTAACGGTAGCCTTGCAGGTTCGTCCAAAGTTACTTTTTTTAATGTTAGCCTTGCAGGTAAGCTCAAAGTTACTTTTTTAATGTTCGCGATGGATGATCGTCCTGAATAAAGTTGAGCCTGTCAAAAGGTAAGGAAGCTAAAAAGAGCATGCACAGTAGGCTTACAATCGGCAAGCTCAAACAAAAGAAGGCAGTATAAAGCAATGTGGCTCATATAGAAGGACATAGATCAATCTAAGCGACATGACTACATACAAAAATAGGGCTGAGCAGCATGAGCAAATGAAAGTAAATGACTGAATACAAGGAAACGAATGAATATAAGCGATATGAATGCAAAGAGCTCGTTCGTAAGAAAGAATACGGTAGATAGACTATAGAATGAGATAAAATGAGATAACTTTATGTTTTTGAAGTGTGATGAAAAGTGCCTTAGAGCTATGGAGTCGTTATGAAGCAAACAAATGTGGACCTTATTTATCAGACATATCCAGAGTTGATCTACAGTTGCCAAGCGAAATTTGTTGTAAGAACAGCAAGAGGCCATCGCAAGGTCGCGAAGCGGCCTGCAATGTGCTGCCCGGCGGTTATGCGATTTGCTGCGATGGGCCTTAAGATGTGTTGCACGAGAAGTATTGCAGGATTACGCAATGTACTGCATTACTGTGTTCTCACGGTAAGAGCAGGGCGACGGGGTATTGCACCATCTATTGCGGGATGTATGTACTGCGATGTTTTACGCTAAAGCCTCGCCCTCGCTCTTATATTTGTGACAAAAAGCCCAAAAAACCGCGAACTGAGCAAAATAAGGACCATGGCAAGCATTACAATTTTTAACATCCTGATTTTGCTCAAATAAGGACCGCAGCGATCGTTAGAATTTGAAACAGGCTGCAAACAACGAGCTGAACCTGTATTTGCTAATGGACTGCATACTACAAACTCCCAAAATGCTATTAACGAGTTTCAATACGCCCCTGCAATTGCCTGCAAATCGTCGCGCCATAACCAAACATTTTTGATTCGGACTATGTAAAAAATGTTGAACTCAAAAAGTGAGTCAGAAACACCATAATAATCAATAGCTCAAACGTTTGTCAAGAATGATTTGAAGTAGAGGAGACTTGACAGCTAGAGCCTATTATTGATATCATTATCTCGAATTCGAGATAAATAGCAACAGCCAGACAATGAAGTAAGGATTTGATGCCCTATGACCCGCTCTCCTAGCCATGATGCCCAGGATGACCTTTCACTAAAGCTGCTTATCGTATTAACACGCGCTCACCGTTCAGTTGCAGACCGCTTGAAGCGGGATATTCAGCAGTACGGACTGAACATGACGGAATTTGCTGTTTTAGAGCTGTTATTTCATAAAGGGGAACAGCCAATTCAGCATATCGGCAAGAAAATATTGCTTGCTAGCGGAAGCACCACTTACGTGGTCGACCAGTTGGAGAAGAAGAGCCTGCTCAAGCGCAAAATGTGCCCAAACGACCGCAGAGTTACATATGCGGTAATTACGGAAGAAGGTTCGAAGCTGATGCAGGAGATTTTCCCCCGTCACCGGGAAACCATCCAATCGATGTTTTCATGCTTGAGTGGGGAAGAGAAGCAGACGATGATCCGCTTGTTGAAAACAATGGGCATCCACGCTCAAGGGCAGTGAAGTATAACGGTAAGCTAGGCATAGCTACTGGCTTAGCCCGCCTTTCCGCCAATAGACTGTCCAAAGACGGCAGGCGGGTTTGCTTTACTTAAGATGCTGCGGTATGAGAGGCGGCATGTACAGCCAGAGTAAGCGGTGGCGTGGGACGGTAGTGTGTGCGGCGGCATGATGGTGGCAAGTAAGGAGGCAAGGGACGACGGCGTGTACAGTGTTATCCTTGACGGCATGTGACAGCGGCGAGTTATGGCGGTATTAGCAGCATCGACAAGGCAGTGGTTTGGCCGCTAGACGCCTTAAACTAGCTGGGACAACAATAGGGGAAAAATACTGTTTTTTTTCACCAATTGTCTCGAATACGAGGTAATTGGGCAATATATAACCATCTATAGTAAAAGGAGAGAAGTGTACCATGTCTAAAATCAAGTTAGCCGTTATTTACTACAGTTCTACAGGAACTAACTATCAATTGGCTCAATGGGCCAAGGAAGGTGCTGAAGCGGCAGGTGCAGAGGTTAAGCTGCTAAAAGTAGCGGAACTGGCCCCCCAGGAAGCTATTAACAGCAACCCTGCATGGAAAGCCCATGTTGAAGCGACCCAGGATGTGCCTACAGCTACTTCGGATGATCTGGAGTGGGCAGATGCGATCATTTTCAGTGTCCCTACCCGCTTCGGTAACGTGCCTTCCCAAATGAAGCAATTTCTGGATACGCAAGGCGGATTGTGGGCTCAGGGCAAGCTGGCCAACAAAGTTGTTAGCGCCATGTCCTCGGCTTCCAATGCGCATGGCGGTCAAGAAGCGACAATCTTGTCCCTGTACACGACTATGTATCATTGGGGGGCCATCGTAGCCGCTCCGGGCTATACAGACCCGGTAATCTTCGGAGCGGGCGGTAATCCTTATGGAACCAGTGTTACCCAAGGCCAAGATGGAAAAATGGTAGAAGATGTACGTGCTGCTGTTGAGCATCAAGCTAAGCGTACAGTTCAAGTGGCAAGCTGGGTAAAAGCAGGACAATAATACCCGAGCTATTAATCCAACAAAATGCCTGGCATTTAAAACATTCAGTACTAAAGGCCCGTGGAACATCACGGGTCTTTTTCCATGGCCCCGCGGTTCGTTATACTGGGGAAAATACTTCCGTGGTCCCGCGGTTTGTTATACTGGGAAAATACTTCCATGGCCGCAGTTTGTTGTGCTGAGAAAAATGCTTCCGTGGACCCGTGGTTTGTTATGCCGGGAAGATGTTTCATGAGCCAAACAGGAAATTTTGCGTTTACTCCTGTGTTTTTTTCCATAAGACCTTATTGCTATATTCAAAAGTCTGATCCAGCTCCTCGCCAAACCAGTAGGGGGGATGGAAGGCTAAGGCTTCATCCTCACTTTCGAATTCCACCTCTACAACGGACAAGGCAAACTGATCATAGGTATCGATCTCCAGTCTGTATCCATCCCAAGAGGCAACGAAACGGTGCTTGATCAAAAGACGCAGCTTATCCCGCTCTAGGAGTTGAGCGTACAGATCTGCCGAAATCGGATATTCGATTTCTTGTTTTTTCAACCCGCTTCCGCTTTTATATGTATGGGTATAGGTAACTTCACCTTTTGGGAGCTGCGTAATCCTTCTTACACGAATTTCTTCATTTAAACCCAATGCAAGATAAGTTTGCTCGATCTTCATAACGCTGGTGATGGCAACCTGCCATTCCTGAAGGTGTGTTTTCCAGTCATCCGGCATGCGAAACTTTCTTTCGATTTCAGTTGTCATTGTGGTGATTGATCCTCCTTTTGGGACATAGCGCGAACTTCCTGGATAAAAGCCTTTACTACCGGAGTGAGCACCTTGTTTTTGCGGTAGACAAGATAAATATAGCGCTTGGCAGGAAAATTGGGAAGCGTTTTGCCTGCCAGCAGCCCGCTCTGTACTTCCCGCTGGCAGCTTCTATGCGACATGATGGCTTGACCGATTCCGTTCCGCACCGCTTCCTTCATCGTTTCGGTGGCCGAAACCTCCATCACCTGATCGAAATGAACACCATTTTCGAGCGTCCACTCATCAAATTAACTTTATTCATCTAGGGTTGTTCATCAAGGGTTGTTCATCTAGAGTTATTCATCAAATGTTATTCATCAAGGGTATTGATTTGTTCAGGGGATGAAATGGAGAACATGATCCAGATTTTGTGGCGGAACACGCGTAATTAAGTCCCCGTATTTGGCCAGCCTTTCTTCAATAGTAAGTAAATTATAAGCTTTAATGTCACAGTTTCGAGCAACCTCTTCCCACAGCAGAGGGGTAGATACAGTCGCGTGTTCGCGGGCTCGCGGCGTGTAAGGGGCGGATAGTGTTTTTCCGGGCCAGTGCTGAAGATAGTCGATGTAAATAAGAGTGCCGCGGTTTTTTTTCAGGCGTTCTATAGTAAATAGCCGGGGGTGCTTCTGCACCAAATAACGGGCGATGAATTCACCTATTTTACGTAATTGGGAAAAGCTGTAACGAGGCTGTATAGGGATAAAAATTTGCACGCCGGAAGCCCCGGACGTTTTGGGGACGGAGGCGATGTTAAGTGAATCCAGCACCTCTCCAATCAGCTTGACCGCCTCCATTAACCGGGGCTCTTCATCTACCGACGGATCGATATCAAGTATCCACTCGGCAGGACTCTCGTCCCCTATATAATGAAATGAAGGGTGAAATTCCAGGCAGGCCAGATTGCCAAGCCATAGCAAGGTGGGCACGGAATCGAGCACTACGTAATTAATTCCATTCAACTCAGCGGTCTTAACGAAATCGGGGGTGGGCTGAGGAGCGTTTTTTTGATAAAAGGATTTGTCAGAGATTCCATGAGGAAACCGAATTGTCGTTAAATAGCGGTTTCGGCAATAGGTGAGCAGATAAGGGGATAGGGCGAGCAGCTTTTGCAAATAAATCAGCTTAGTCACACCCGCAGCGGGCCATAACGGCTTCTCGGGATTCGTCACCTGAATTTCGTAACCGCCGACATGTACTGTTCCTTTGACTTGACTTTTTGTGCTTGTCTTCAACTCTGTCCCTCCCTTGATTGGTCCCCGCTAAGGCTGGCTGTCCCCGGTGCTCCCTGCACAATGTCATTCACAGCTATTCGACAGCCTAACTGTGGGCGAAACAAATTATGAACGATTACTGCAGTGAAAATAAGATCCGTGGGCGATGCTGCTCTACTGGGGATGGTGGTTTATGTGTTCGCAGGCTCCGTTCCGCGTGCCCCATGGGCTTTGCAAGCCTCACAGGCACCTAAAAAAAGCGGCAGGCGGAGCTTTACAGCTGACTGAAAGAGCATGCCTCCGGGTCAACTTGAACAAAGCCTTGGATACTAGGCTGGCGGAGCACCCCGTCTTTTGTCCATTCCATATAGCGGATGCTTACGGTAAGAACAGGCTTCAGCCAAACGGTATTGTTCAGACGCTCAGGTGTATTGGCGAAAGGTTTTTGTTCGAGGATGAAAGGCTCAAGCCGATCGGTCATAAGCCGCCAGTCTGCCGCTTTCAGCTTTCCGGTTCCGGCATGGCCTATATACAATAACTGCCCCTGATGATAAAGACCGAGCAGCAAAGCGTTAACAATTCCGCCCCGCTTGGTGACGCCTCCTACAATGGCGAAGAGGTCATGGTAATGCTTATGCTTTTGCCAGCGGGCATCCTTGCCGTCAATGCTGTAAGAGCTGTCGAGATCCTTGTATACGACCCCCTCCAGTCCATGCTGTCCGGTAATGGCAAATAATTGCTCGTATTCCGTTACGGATGGAACAAGCTGTACGGATGCATTTGGCCGGATAATTTGTTCAAGATGCTGCTGCCTCTGCCAAAGAGGAAGCTGGGTTATCCATTCCCCATTCAGATAGAGAATGTCAAAAATCATGTACACGACAGGGATTCGTTTCATAGCTTCGGGAATTCCCTGTGTCCGTCTCATGCGGTCCCGACTCATGACCCTGTGAAAGGAAGGCTTGCCATCATCAAGCGCAATCACTTCCCCATCGAGAATGACCGAAGAAGCCTCACAGTAGCTTCGAACGTCCAGCAGCTCCGGATACTGCGCAGTTTTATCATTAAGCCTCCGGTTTACCAGCCGGACCTCGCTATCTTCGTCCAAATAGGCCAGCATGCGGACTCCGTCCCATTTGATCTGGGCAATCCAGCGATCCCCTTCAGGGGCATGATCAGTCTTTACAGGTTCGAACGGAATGACCGGCTGCAGCTTCACGGCAAAAAGCCTCCTTTAACCCGCACTTTATCCGCTGTTTTTTTAATTTAAAACTAATCCTTATCCTTTGCGACCTCTTGCGTTAGCTGCTGCCAGCCGGCTTCCTGCTATCCATAGACGGGTTTGCCAGTAACATGTACTGTCAACAACTTGCGCACTCCACAGTTAGCTGCTACTTGCACAGGTTAAGAAACAGTTTCTTTCTTGGTGCCCTTTTTTGCTGACTTTTTCTTAGCTTTCGGCTTAGTACCAGGATCGGTCTGAACTGCATCCAGACTCGCTTGCAGTGCTGACATTAAGTCAATGACATTCGTTTCTTGACGTTCAGGCGCAGCTTTAACTTCTTTGCCGGCAATTTTCTGCTGAATTGCATCCAACAGGCCTTCGCGATACGGATCGGTGTATTTTTCTGGCTCGAAAGGTCCGGAAAGCTGCTCAATTAACAGCTTGGCCATGTCCAGCTCCTTGTCATTGACCGTGGCATTTTCCGGCAAATTAGGAACCTGCTGCACAGGACGAATTTCATCGGGATAAAAAATCGTTTCCAGCGCCAAACATTGATCCACGATGCGGATAGCGGCCAAACTGCTTTTTGATCGTATAGAAATTGTAGCTATCCCTATTTTCCCGGTTTGCTTCAATGATTCCAGAAGTAAGTTATAGGCGTTTGATCCGGTGTCCCCGGGAGAAAGATAATAAGTTTTTTGAAAATAAATCGGGTCGATATCGGTCAAGTTGACGAAATCCATAATTTTGATCTCTTTATTGGCACCCGTGGACAGGTTCTCCAGCTCTTCCTTTTCAAACAATACAAAATGGCCAGGCTCATACTCGTAACCTTTGGAGATTTCTTCCCACTCCACCTCGCGGTCACACGTTTTACACTTGCGGACATAGGACAAGGGAGTAGCACATTCCTTATGAATGTATCGCATACTGATATCTTTATCCTCTGTGGCCGCAAACATTTTCACCGGTACATGAACAAGACCAAAGCTGATGGCCCCTTTCCAAAGTGTATGCATAGTCTGCCGACTCCTTTGCTTGGAATAGTAATAGTGTTTCCATTTTCAGGTAGCTCCAACCCTTGGGCGATTAATTTAAAAAAGTGCTTAGGCGGTTTGTAAGTTAGTATGTGTTGCATGAAGAAGATTATGTTTAGGGGACTGTAAAAAAGGCTGAGGCTGATACAAGCCTCGACGCGGGACGCTGACCAATGCACGACGCGGATGCCTACAGGCAGGAGATACACATGCGGATTCTACAGGACAGAAGAGATACATGCGGATTCTACAGGACAGAAGAGACATACACGCGGATCCAACAAGGCAGAAGAGATACGCGGGCTCACAGGGCACGCCAGATGCCGCGGATACATTGATTGCGGAGGGCTGCCTAGGAACAGAGGAAATAAGCGGTTGTATGGGAGCAATGGGATAGAGAATACTAATAAAGAATAAAGGTATTACATGATAATTATCATCAAGGTAGTTCCAGGTAAAGACCTAACAACGAATGATGCCGGAAAAGGCTAAAAAGACTCTTGCCAGCTTTTTGGCCAGAAAATTGGAGAAGAAGGGAGACCTGCCAGGATGGAAAATCGCGAAAAAGGCAAAGAAACCGAGTACTGCCCGGATTGTGACCACGAGGGGCGCTCCGACTATTTTATGGATATCGATCGTATGGTGAACGAAGGGTTGGGTGGAGGCCAGGTTACTAACCACAATGGACTCATTGAAGAAACGACCACAGACACCATGAACAATCAGGAAACCTTGGCAGCTAATGAGCGTACCGGACAAGCTTGAAATCGTCCATTCAATACGGCAAACCCTGCTTGAGGGACTTGTATAATATTTTTTTGAAAAAAGGATGGATAAGGGAATGGGCGGCCAGACTTGTAGTAACAAGGTCTGGCCGTTTTTATTGTCCAGGGAAGGCCGGGGAGGCCCTTCGTGAGGAATTCTAACGAGATGGATCGCCTGGATTAGCGGGCGAGGCTCTTGGGACCTGTTCGCCTTCGACCCTTGCGGGAGCAGGAGGGGAGGGCTATAATATGGTCATTACTTTACCTTATACAAGGTGGGATGTGTACGGATGATAGAAGAATTTGCTTTGATCCGGCGGCTTACTGCCAAAGGAGGCAGAGAAACCAAGCCGAATAGCCCGCCGTTAACGGTTGGGATAGGGGACGATGCCGCTGTGGCGCCCTTGACGCCCGGCTTTCAAATGGTTTTGGCTTGTGACACGATGACGGAAGAGATCCATTTCAAACCGATTACGATGAAGCCGGAGGATGTCGGCTACAAAGCCCTTGCCTCTAACATAAGCGATATGGCGGCCATGGGAGCAGTTCCCCGCTATGCTCTTGTGGCGCTGACTGTTTCGGATAAGGTTCAGCAGCAATGGCTGGATCGGCTGTATGACGGTCTATACGAGTGTGCGGAGCAGTATGGAGTGAGCGTTGCCGGGGGAGATGTCTCCTCGACTCTGGGGGGAGTTGTTATATCGGTAACAATTGTTGGCGAAGTGGAAGCGGATTCTGTTTTGCTGCGTTCTGCAGCAAAGGCTGGCGATATAGTAGCGGTAACGGGTCCGTTGGGACGATCGGCGGCCGGGCTTCATTACTTGCTCGAGCGGCGGATTGATGCAGACAAGCTTCTCCTGGAGCTGGAGGAAGCGTATCGCGAGCTGGTGGCGGCCCATCAGCGCCCGCAGCCTCGGGTGCAGGCAGGTCGCCTGCTGTTGAGATCAGCCAGCCGGGCGGCGTGCAATGATGTTAGCGACGGATTGGCCAGTGAGTCGTGGGAGATCGCTGAAGCTTCGGGGTGCGGTATAATAATCGAGGAAACACGCCTGCCGTTAACGGCCAATTTGCAGGCTTATGCAGAGAGGACCGGAATGGATCCGCTGCAATGGGTGTTGTACGGTGGCGAGGATTACGAGCTGCTTACCTGCATACCTGCTGATGAGTTCAGCAGAGTGGAGCAAAGCTTCCGTGAGCAGGGCCTGCCCTTATACCGTATTGGTGCAGTTACGGATGAATGGGCAGGAGTGAAGCTGCTGGACAAGGATCAGCAGCTGAATCCGATTGCGAAGGGCGGATATAATCATTTTCAGGAGAAGGCTGGGGAGACTGAGCATGCATGAGACGGCTTTTCATTATGACTCGACGGGGGAGAGCGATACGGCTCGCCTGGCAGAAGCGCTGGCAGAAATCATGAAGCCTGGGGCGGTAATAGCGTTGGATGGTGACCTGGGGGCAGGAAAAACTACCTTCTCCCAGGCATTTGCCCGGGCGTTAGGAGTTAAAGATGTTGTAAACAGCCCTACTTTTACTATTATTAAAGAGTATGAGGGGCGTCTGCCTTTTTATCATATGGATGTTTATCGGATTTCGGAAGCCGAGGCTGATGAGCTTGGGCTGGATGATTATTTTTTCGGTGAGGGAATAACGGTTGTTGAATGGGCCAGCCGCATAATCGAGCTGCTTCCGGCGGAGCACTTATCTATTTATATAGAAACTTTGGGGCTGGATGAGCGGAAGCTGACCGTTATGCCGCATGGTAAAGACTATGAGCAGTGGTGTTCTACGCTTAAAGAAAACGGGGTTTTGTTATGATCAAGGAAGAAAAGACGTTCCGTCCCAATCATGCGGCGGTTGACGGACAGATATGGCTTGCAATGGATACAGCGACTTCGTCTATGACTGTAGCTCTCATGAGAGGGGAGGAACAGCTCGCTCTAAGCAGTTCCCGAGCAGAGAGAAATCACTCTATTTATTTGCTGCCGATGGTGAAACAACTGCTTGAGCAAAACGGGATGAAGCCGCGGGACTTGTCAGGGATCGCCGTTGGCGTCGGACCGGGTTCTTACACTGGTGTGAGAATAGCCGTTACTGCTGCTAAAACGATGGCGTGGGCTCTAGGTTGTTCAGTAATTGGCGTCTCCAGTCTGGAAGCGATGGCTTTGGGCGGATCGCTGCGGGTTCACCCCGAGAGCAAACGGGCGGAAGAAGGCCGTGACGGTCATAGGAAGACTGCTATCCATGGGAAAACTGCTGTTAACTGGTATGTCCCGCTTATGGACGGCAGAAGAGGCCAGGCCTACACAGCGCTGTTTGCTTCGGCCCGGGGAGAATGGAGCCGTCTGGAGGAGGATGCCATTCTGCTGATGGCAAGCTGGCTGGAAAAGCTGAAAGACCGTATTCTGAGCGGTGAAACAGGCGCTGCAGCTGATCGTGGCATCGATAATGAAGTGCCGCAGGAAATTTGGTTTGTTGGTGAAGTGGAATCTTTCCAAGCGCAGATCGAGGCGTTCGCAAGGGCCTGTGAAGGCCTTAACCAGATTCAGGTGCATACCTTGAGCCATGATTTGTCTTCCGGAGAAATAGGACGACTTGCCATACAGCGGCTTGCGTCAGGAGGAAAGCCCGATGAGGTTCATGGGCTGCTGCCCAATTATACCCAGCTGGCGGAAGCCGAAGCGAAGCTGCTGGCGAAGAACAAGGGGGGCCAGGATCATGGAACCAGGCCGGCAAACTGATATTGGCGACCGTTTGAATTTTCGCTTGATGAAGGTGGAGGATATTGGGCGGATCTGCGAAATTGAAGAGGAGGCTTTCCCCACCCCTTGGACTTCGGCGGCATTTTATAATGAGCTGGTGAACAACCATTTTGCCCATTACATGGTTATGGAGCTGGACGGCGAGATTATCGCGTACGGTGGAATGTGGCTCATTATGAATGAAGCCCATGTGACCAATATTGCGGTGGCCCTCCGCTATCGCGGAATGAAGCTCGGAGAGCGGCTAGTGCGCGAGCTGAAGCGGACAGCCGCCTTCATGGGGGCGGACAAAATGACTTTGGAAGTAAGAGAATCGAACGAGGTCGCCAAACGTTTATATCGTAAGCTGGGCTTTGCATCGAGCGGAGTTCGCAAGGCCTATTATACGGATAATAATGAGGATGCTATTATTATGTGGGCAGATCTGCCGCGTGCGGCATCGCCCGTCAAGCCTGCTCAAGAGAAAGGGAATGCTCAGCAGCCGGGCCGGCAAGTTCAGCATCAGGAAGGAGCAGGGAAGCAAGAATGAGCGCAAACCGAACGATAGAACAAACGAATACAGCTGCCAAACCCTGCTATTTGTTAGCGATCGAAACAAGCTGTGATGAAACGTCGGCTGCCGTTGTGGAGCAGGGTACCATTATTCGCTCGAATATCGTCTCCAGCCAAATGGAAACTCACCGCCGATTCGGAGGAGTGGTGCCTGAGGTGGCTTCCCGCAAGCATGTGGAGACGATGACCCGAATGATCGAAGAGGCGCTGGCGGAAGCGAACGTTCGTCCGGACGAGCTGTCAGCGATTGCCGTCACTCATGGCCCGGGGCTTGTCGGCTCGCTGCTTGTCGGCATGGTAGCAGCTAAAGCTTTGGCAGTGGCCTTGGATTTGCCCTTGATTGGCGTCCATCATATTGCCGGACATATTTACGCCAATCAGCTGGTCCAGCCGCTGCAGTATCCGCTCATCTCGCTTGTGGTGTCGGGCGGCCATACCGAGATTGTTCACGTTGAGCGGGAAGGCTGCTTCCGCATTCTCGGCCAGACCCGTGACGATGCGGTAGGTGAAGCCTTCGACAAAGTGGCCAGGGCGCTGCAGCTGCCTTATCCGGGAGGGCCGCATATCGACCGTCTGGCCGGAGAAGCCGAGCAGGCAATCACATTGCCACGGGCATGGCTGGAGCCGGGCTCTTACGACTTCAGCTTCAGCGGGTTGAAGTCGGCGGTGCTGGCTGCATTAAATCAAGCGAAGATGAAAGGAATTCCGCTGGAGGCTGCACATGTAGCCCGCGGCTTTCAGGAATCTGCGGTGGAGGTGCTGGTCGAAAAGGCCATTCGCGCTGCGAATGAAACCGGGGCCAAGCAGCTGCTGCTGGCTGGTGGCGTAGCGGCAAACCGCGGCTTGCGCCAGGCGCTAACAGCCCGCTGTGAGGAAGAGGGAATCCCGCTGCTGATACCGCCGCTGGACTTGTGCACCGATAATGCGGCTATGATAGGTGCTGCGGCCTACTTGAAATATACGAGGGGGCAATTTGACTCCCTGGAGCTGAAGGCCCAGGCTCTATTGTCGCTGGAGGAATGGTCTGTCGGGTAACCCATACAGGCAGGATTTTGAACAGGATTTATTTGAACAGAATTTAATTGTACGGGATTTAATAGAAGATCGCGTATCCGTCTAGTAGCAGGCGGATACGCCTTTTTTTTACCATATTTGAATTTATAAGTTTCGTGCTTGGCGGAAGACCAAATTCTTGTTGACGATAACCCCTTCCTCTAAATGCGGTCGCTCATCTTCGAAAGGGCTCGAATATATCTGCAAGGAGAATGTATAAAGATGTGGAAAACTGTTGGTGGAATAACTTGTGGACATAGTTATCCACATACCAAGTGTATAATGTGAATAAATATTGTAAACCATTGGCGCTCTAAGGCTAGTTGAATCCACAGAAAGGGGATAGTTTTTTCAACAGAGTCTGTGGATAATGTGGATAAAATTGTTGATTACTAATTTTTTTGCTGGGGTTCTCATAAAATCACACTTCGGACCTGTGGATAACCTTGTGGATGGATGAGGAAAGCCGAAATGAGAAACGAAAGCACGAAAGGCAGGGCGAAAGCCGAAACGAAAGCAGAGGGTGAATGCCGAAATGAGAAACGAGAGCAGCAGGCTGAAACCCGGAGCGAAAAAGACGAAAGCACGAAAGCACGGAAGCACGGAAGCGAGACACGAGAACAAAAGACGAAAGCAACGAAAGCACGGAAGCGAGACACGAGTACAAAAGACGACAGCAACACGAGGTGAAAACGAAAGCAGAAGCCCGGGAAAAATCGGGGATTCTAGCATCCATTAGCGCATACAGAGAAGCACCGCACGCTGGAAGCTGCGTACGGTGCAAAAAGGAGCGTGATAGGGGGTCGTTTGATTTTATGGGTTCTGTTTGGTCTGTATTCATTACGGCCGAAGCTTATATTTACTCCATGTAGGATTCCCATTCCTCAAACAAAGGCTCCAGACGAGAGCGAAGCTGCTCTAACTGATCGTTTTTTTCCTGAACGAGTACGTAATTGTTATACACTTCCGGAAGAGTCAGCTCTTCCTCCAGCGAGGCGATCTGCTGCTCGAGCGAGGCGATATCCTGTTCCAGCTGCTCCAGCTTGCGCTGGCGGCTGCGTTCTTCCCGCTTAGCGAGCTTATCCGCTTCGTAACGGTTGGGGCCAGGAGGCGCCGCAGCTTCCGCCTGACCGGATTTGGGCTGGGACTGCTCGAGCTTCTCTGCGGCCTTCTGCTCGGAAAGCTCTGCTTTTTTCTCTACATAATCATCGTAATTACCTAGATAAACCGTTGCCCCGTCAGGAGCAAGCTCAACAATGCGTTCAGCCATCTTGTTCAGAAAGTAGCGGTCATGGGAAATGAACAGCAGAGTACCCTCATAATCCATTAAGGAAGCCTCAAGCACCTCCTTGCTGAAGAGGTCCAGATGGTTAGTAGGCTCATCGAGGATCAGGACATTGGCATTGAGCAGCATCAGCTTGGCCAGAGCGACCCGCGCTCTTTCCCCGCCGCTGAGAGCGGAAACCTTCGTTAATACATCCTCGCCGCTGAACAAAAAGTTGCCCAGCACCGTTCTGATCCGCGCTTCCTCGAGGTGGGGATAAGCGCTCCAAACTTCCTCCAGCACAGTGTTAGCGGGATTTAACTGTGCCTGCTCCTGATCATAAAATCCGATGGAGACATTGGCCCCCCAGCGATAGCTTCCCCGAAACGCCTGCTGCTCTCCCGTCAGCACTTTCAACAAGGTGGATTTTCCTATACCGTTAGGGCCAATTAAAGCTACCGTTTCCCCGCGCGTCAGCTTTAGGTTTACATTTTCAAATAACGGGGTGTGGCCGTCAAAGGATACGGACAATTGCTCTGCATCCAATACTTCCTTGCCCGAAGGCTTGTCCACCTCAAAAGAAAAGGAGGCTTTCTTCAAATCACCGAGCGGCTTATCCAGACGCTCCATCTTCTCCAACGCTTTGCGGCGGCTCTGTGCCCGTTTGGTGGTGGACGCCCGTGCCAAATTGCGCTGAATAAAATCCTCCATTTTCGTAATTTGCTCCTGCTGCTTTTCGTAATGCTTTAAATTAATTTCGTATTCGGCTTGTTTAGTCTGCACATACTTGGAGTAATTGCCGGTATAACGGCGGCAGGCGTTACGCTCAATCTCGTAAATGCCTTGAACCAGTGCATCCAAAAAATATCGGTCATGGGAAACGACCAATACCGCCCCGGGATAGGACCGCAAATAACTCTCCAGCCAGGTCAAGGTTTCAATGTCAAGGTGGTTGGTTGGCTCATCAAGCATCAGCAGATCCGGCTCCTGAAGCAAAAGCTTGGCCAGAGCGAGACGGGTTTTTTTGGCCTCCGCTTAACGTATCGATTCTGGTATCCGGGGAGAAATCCGCAAATCCCATTCCGTGCAGGACTCCGCGAATTTTGGCTTCCATTTCATAGCCTCCGCGCTCCCGAAACCAGTCGGAACGGCTGGCATAGCGCGACATGGTTTCCTCATAACGCTTAGCATCTTCGATGAGCTTGGGATCCGCCATGCGCAGCTCCAGCTCGCGCAGCTCCTGCTCAACCGCAAGCAGCGGCTTGTAAACATCCCGCATTTCTTCCCAAATAGTTAAGGTGGAGTCCAGGCCCCCATTTTGCGGTAAGTAGCCTATCCGGGTTTCCTTGGCCTTGAAAATATCCCCGCTGTCGTAAGACAGCTCGCCTGCCATAATTTGCAGCAGAGTGGATTTGCCTGCCCCGTTAACACCGACGAGCCCTAGGCGCTCCCGTTCCTGGATTTGCAGCGATATATTGGTTAATACGGTTTTGATCCCGTGACTTTTAGTAAGATTGGATACCTGCAGCAGCATCTTTAGCTTCTACCTCATTTCCTGTTGATTCTTCTGCTTTAAGTCTACCTGATCCGGGTGAATTGCACTAGTCTGGTCAACTATAGAGTTAAGAACTGGTTAATCTTTTTACAAATGGGACTTTATTTTGGCGGCTCGGGTTAAAATGGAGAGGCTTGGATGGGCCGGCAGCTGCTGAACTGATCTGGGGAATTTATATTGGAGATGTATAGCGATTCCGAGATCTGTATGTGCTGGTATCGCGTTGAGGTGTTTAAGGATTTTCTGTGACGATTCTTTCAAGTGGTTGTCCTGTGTGCTACAATGATGAGACTAGAGTCAACCTAGTATAAGAGAGGCTGCGCGAGATAATGAGTGAAAAACGCCGTTTGCGTCTTATGGCAGAACAGCGCCGTTCAGCTTTGCCCGCTGATCAGCACCTCCTCAAGTCGGAGCTAATGTGTGAAAGGGCGATAGAGGTATTGAAGGATGTAGTAGAACAAGAGCCGAAGCAGGCGGTGCTCTCTTACATCCCTTTTCGCAGTGAACCGAAGCTTGACACGCTCATGAAATGGTGCTGGGACAGAGAGATTCCGTTGGCCGTACCGCGTACGGATGTCCGCCATCGGCGATTAACTTTTTATCTGATTAAGTCAATGGATCAGCTGGAAGCGTCAGGGGCATGGGGGCTGCGAGAACCGGGTCCGGTCTGTCAGCCGTTAGGTGAAGCGGATCAGATAGGCTGTATTCTTGTTCCCGGCCTGGCGTTTGATCATGAGGGCGGCAGATTAGGCTATGGAGGCGGCTACTATGATCGCTACCTGCAGACCTTGCAGGCAAGTCATGGCTGCTTGCCTTTGACTTTAGCGTTGGCTTTTGATTTGCAGATCGTTCCGCAAGTTCCTATGGAAGAGCATGACTACCGGGTAGACAAAATCATCACCGAAAGCACAACCATTCCATGATCCGTTATCTGTAGACGGGGAATGACCGGCAGCCGGCCCTTGCTTTGTATACCAGGACAGCCGGATTAGTATAGGATGGATTGGAGGAGCATTCATGCGCTGGAAGGTAGCAATCCTTACGGCTAGTGACAAAGGATCCCGGGGGGAAAGGGAAGATACTAGTGCTCAAGTCATCCGTGAATTGGTTGAGGAAGAAATGAACGGTGACATAGTGGAATACCGGATTGTCCCCGATGAGATCAATGAGATTATGGCGTCACTGATCGAAATGACTGATTATTATCAGGCAGATTTAATTCTGACCACCGGGGGTACCGGGCTGGGCTCGAGAGATGTCACTCCGGAAGCGACTATCCAAGTGATCGAACGGACGGTGCCTGGAATCGTAGAGGCAATGCGCTGGAAGGCGATGTCCAAAAACCCGGCTATGATGCTGGTTCGCTCGGTTTGCGGCATACGCGGTAAATCGCTGATCATTAATCTGCCGGGTACCCCCAAAGGTGTTCATGAGTGCCTGGCTTCCATTATCGAGCAATTGCCAGTTGCGCTGCGGATGATCGCAGCTGGCAGCGAGGAGTAGAACCGCGGAAAAAGGTTGTATTCCTCAAGCGCTAGGCGGTACAATATAAAAGAACCATACTGCAAATACGCCTGATGCTTGTGAAATCACATCGGCTTAACCGGGCGGAGTTTACGTTATAGAGAAAAGTTTTTTGACGCGAGGCAGCTTAAGCCCAGGCTAGCAGAGCGGGCTGAAGGCAAGACGATTAAGAATAATCGTATATCTCACATCTTAAGGAGGAAATGAACATGGCGGGAATTGGTACAACAGGGGTAATTTTGATTATACTTGTTGCGTTGTTATTGTTTGGTCCGAGCAAGCTTCCTGAATTAGGCCGGGCTTTTGGTAAAACGCTGCGAGAATTTAAGAACGGAGCGAAGGATATTATGGGGGACGAGGAGGAACAGCCCAAGCGCAAAGAAGTGCGTGATGACGTGGAACGCTTGTCCCAATCTGAAGGCAGCTACAATGCGCCGCGTGACGCCAAACGTTTGCCTGAGTAAAACCAACTTTATTAGCTTTTAAAGGATTAACAGAGTAGGATCGGTTGGTGAAGTTATGCAGGAAGATTCGATGACGCTGGTCGACCATTTGACGGAGCTGCGCAGACGGCTGATCTGGATAATCGCCGTCCTGGTCATCGCAATGATTGGCGGTTTGGTTGCATCTATATACCTGATAGAGTACTTTCGATCTGTGGAGCCTGCCAGCAATATGAGTTGGCATGCTTTCTCTTTGTGGGACGGAATTAGGTTGTATATGCAATTCGCTTTAATTTTGGCGCTAATCGTCACGTTGCCTTTTACTCTGTACCAGGTGTGGGCGTTCGTGAAGCCCGGGTTAAGAGAAGAGGAGCAGAAGGCTACACTTAAGTATATCCCTTTCAGCGTTCTTATGATTCTGCTGGGAGTTTGTTTTGCTTATTTTGTAGTGTTCCGGATGGCATTTCATTTTACCCAGAACGTGAACATGAAGCTGGACCTGGTGGAGACCTACGGGGCTATTCAATACTTCAGCTTTATGTTTAACATTGTATTTCCGATTTCGCTGTTGTTTGAAATGCCGATCGTTGTTATGTTCTTAACTAAGCTGCGAATTCTAAACCCGAAAAGATTGCGGAAAATGCGCAGAATAGCTTACCTGGTTCTGGTCATTATAGGGACCGTCATTACACCGCCCGATCTCATTTCGGACTTGCTTGTAGCCGCTCCGCTTATTTTGTTATATGAATTAAGCGTGCTCCTCTCTGGTGTCATCCATCGCAAACAATTGCAGAAGGATGCGGAGTGGGAGGCGGAATATGGCGCAAAATAGCTTAAGATCGTCCGGTGTCGATCGCCCGGTGTTGATCGTCCAGTTCCCTGCGCAGTTCCGATCGCCCGGTTCCCCGCATGTCTTAGCCTCTGGAATCGGCTGAGGCACCCGGATCTCGGAGACAGGAGAGGCATCCGAGTCTCAGGACCAGGAGAGGACGGCTGGATCTCTGAAACCGTTGAGCGTACCCGGACCGGCTTATGTGTCACCCACGCTGGATTAACCTCACAATTATCTGCTTACCGCTGGGGTATGAATGCGAATTAGGCGAAATGCCTAAATAACCAAGGGGCCGTCTTAATAAGTCCTCTTCCCAATCAAGAGGTCAAAATAAAACACCCAAGAATGTTTTACGGCATTCTTGGGTGTTTCCTTTTTACGGCAGGTGTCGCACTAAAAAGCTGCTTTTCGGCCAGGCTCCTGTGGCTTTGATATGCAATCATTCGCATAGAAGGAGCGGGTGCTGGGGGAAACCGCAAAATGTATGCGGAAAACCGGATAGAATGAGCGGGTACCGGGGTGAATCACGAAATGTATGCGGAAAATTGGATACATTTCGTCTTCCCCGGTGCTCCTGGTGGAAATCTATGCGAAAAATCGCATACATTTCGCCATGGCGTCGGACAAGACTGTCCTAGTACGTCCGCACGGTGAGGGGAATCTGAGCAAGGTGGTTCTGTTATCCATTGCGCTGTATCGCTAGTGAGAAGACCGTACATTATATTGTGCATTGCCATCTTCGCTCAGCAGGAATCTAGTGGAACGTTGCGAGACACATGCGAGGACCCGGCAGGATGTGCTGCGAGACGCCAGCGAAAAATTCAATGGGGTGGATGCAAGAGCCTCGGGCAAGTGTTCCTGCGAGAATTCCCAGGCGATGTTCTACGCTAACGCTCGCCATTGTTCTTATTTAGCCTCAAAAGCAGATTTTATTTTTAACGCTCGTCCTCGCTCTTATGTGTGACAAAAAGCCCGGAAAACAGCGATTTGAGCAAATAGGGACGAACGCGAGCGTTAGAATTTACAGACCCCTGATTTTGTTCAAATAAGGACCACTACGAGCGTTACAATTCAAAGCAGGCTGCAAACGACCTCACTGCTCGCTGTACAACTGTAAAGGCGGAACTTAAGTGATCGAAATCAAATCCGCATATCATCTGTCACTTATAAACGGCGCGAACAGACACTCTAGACCAATAGATAGAGGAAACGAACGTCCCTTTAATTCACGAAGCATCAATTTTTAGGCATAGCAGTAGATTTATTAGTAGGTAATATTCTTGACCGTTGTTTTTCCGCTTGCAACTGACTACGCCTGCAGAGAAGACGCGAAAACTTTATGTCTCTCAGCTGCGGACCACTTTTTCCAGTTTGTGTTTCCGAAGAAGGTTTCCTTACGGAAGTACGAAGCCATGTTACTGAGGAAAGTTTCCCTATGAAAATTCAAAACTAGGTGCCCGTATTAAGTTACTCGCGAAAGCTGCGACCAGATTTCTTAAAAAGTTAAAAAGCCGAAATTTGAAATTTTTTCGATGGATCAATGAAAACCTTTTCATGTCAGCTTATCCGACATCTTTCTAGAAATGTACACTATTTTAGGTCTACTCCCCTCTTGACGTAAGGGTAGAAGTCTTCCATACTTTACTTAAGTACTTCATGAAAGTAATAAAATATATAGGTCGGATGAGCCACAGGGGGTAAGTAAAAGGCTTAAGCTCGCTTAATACCAGAAAGAGCTGTCGAGCACCAAAGCTGGGAGTCAAGGCTGGGTGACAAGGTCGAGCATCAAAGCTGGGAGTCAAGGCTGAGCGACAAGGCCGGACACCGATGCCGGGAGCGAATCCTGAGGTCAAGGCCAGGCATCAATGCCCGGGGCCACGGACGGACGCTAGTGCCTGGGGTCAATGCCGGGCGATTAAGCCGAATTTTAGGAGATGATGAAGGTATAAGGATTGGAAATAAGTTAATTGGGGGTCTTTTATGGAGCTTTTCTACACGGTTCTAGTTGCTTTGATCATTATTTTTATTGTACTGTTCGGGATCTACATGATTGAGTCGAAGAGAAGCCGAATCCACAAAAACCTCTTGAAAAAGGGGGCTAAGGCGCAGGCTACGGTGGAGGCAATTGAACAAATTGGCGGCAATGACACCCACGCTTTTGTCCAGATGAAGATGAAGGTTAACCAGGGTATGGAGCCGGTCAAGGCTTTGATGCTGGAAATTGGCATTCCCAGGGAGGATTTGGCCCGATTTGAGAGCGGGAAACAGTTAGAATTGCACTATAATAAAGGCTACAAGATTGTAGTTGGTGGACATCTTGGGGAAATTCTCTCCCGCGAAGCAGACAATTAACAGATAAGAGAATGCCTGCAGACGGGTTTCAAATGACCTGCAAACAGAACCATGCCAGACGTACATTACATCATGCGCGCCTGGCATGGTTCTGTTCATATTAGCTTCCATAAAAAATTGTGAAAAATAGCCCAAACCACTTGCAAATCAAAAAAAAATGATTATGATAAATAGTGTTATTAGCACTTGAGTTCAACGAGTGCTAATAAAGGGCTTAACCAAAGCCAACGAAGCAAAATTTAAAAGGAGGCTATTTTTCCATGATCAAACCGTTAGGCGATCGCGTAATTATTGAAGCCATTGCTAAGGAAGAAACTACTGCAAGTGGAATCGTGTTACCGGATACGGCTAAGGAAAAGCCGCAGGAAGGTAAAGTTGTTGCAGTAGGCAGCGGAGCAGTTAAAGACGGAGAGCGCATTCCTCTGGAAGTGAAAGAGGGAGATCGTGTTATCTTCTCCAAGTACGCCGGCACAGAAGTTAAATACGATGGCCGCGAGCTGCTGATCATGCGTGAAAGCGATGTTCTCGCTATTTTAGCTTAATAAGCTTGACCGAATAAATACTTAAGCAAGCCGGTGGGTCACTGCGGCGATATTTTGGCATGTGTGTAGCCGGTTGAACGATCACCATACATCTCAATAGAATATAGGAGGGTTTATTAATGGCCAAGGACATTAAGTTCAGCGAAGAAGCACGCCGTGCAATGCTTCGTGGGGTAGATGCTTTAGCGAACGCGGTTAAAGTTACTTTGGGACCAAAAGGACGCAACGTGGTACTCGATAAGAAATTCGGCAGCCCGTTGATCACTAACGATGGTGTAACCATTGCTAAAGAAATTGAACTCGAAGATGCATTCGAAAACATGGGAGCGCAATTGGTTAAAGAAGTTGCTACCAAAACCAACGATGTAGCTGGGGACGGAACGACTACTGCTACTGTGTTGGCTCAAGCGATGATTCGCGAAGGTCTGAAAAACGTAACAGCCGGCGCTAACCCTATGGTTATCCGCAGAGGTATTGAAAAAGCGGTAAAAGCGGCTACAGAAGAGCTGCAAAAAATCTCTAAGCCAATTGAAGGCAAAACTTCTATCGCTCAGGTTGCTGCTATTTCCGCTGGTGCAGAAGAAGTAGGTGAACTGATCGCAGAAGCTATGGAAAAAGTCGGCAACGACGGCGTTATCACTGTAGAAGAATCCAAAGGCTTCACTACAGAGCTGGAAGTTGTTGAAGGTATGCAGTTCGACCGCGGCTATGTTTCCGCTTATATGGTTACGGACACCGATAAAATGGAAGCTGTGCTGGACGATCCTTACATCCTGATCACAGACAAGAAAATCTCCAACATTCAAGAAATTCTTCCTGTGCTGGAGAAAGTGGTTCAATCCGGCAAGCAGCTGCTGATTATTGCTGAGGACATTGAAGGCGAAGCAATGGCTACTCTCGTAGTGAACAAACTTCGTGGAACCTTCACTTGCGTAGCAGTTAAAGCTCCTGGCTTTGGCGATCGCCGCAAAGCAATGCTGCAAGATATCGCTGCTTTGACTGGTGGCCAAGTCATCACCGAAGAACTCGGTCTTGACCTGAAATCCACTACCGTTGAACAGCTTGGACGCGCACGTCAAGTACGTGTAACTAAGGAAAACACAATCATCGTGGACGGTTCCGGTGATAAGCAAGACATCGGTGCCCGCATTTCGCAAATCCGCGCTCAACTGGAAGAAACAACTTCCGAATTCGATAAAGAAAAACTGCAAGAGCGTTTGGCTAAGCTGGCTGGCGGCGTAGCGGTTATTAAAGTAGGTGCTGCTACCGAAACCGAGCTGAAAGAACGCAAACTGCGCATTGAAGATGCTCTGAACTCCACTCGCGCTGCAGTAGAGGAAGGTATCGTATCTGGTGGAGGTACTGCTCTCGTTAACGTATACAACGCAGTAGCTGCTGTTGATGTGAGCGGCGACGAGAAAACCGGTGTGAACATCGTTCTGCGTGCTCTGGAAGAGCCTGTACGCACGATTGCTTCCAACGCTGGTCTGGAAGGCTCTGTTATCGTAGAGCGCCTGAAAACCGAAGAAGTAGGCATTGGCTTCAACGCAGCTGTAGGAGAATGGGTGAACATGATCGAAGCCGGTATCACCGACCCGGTTAAAGTTACTCGTTCGGCACTGCAAAATGCTGCTTCCGTAGCGGCTATGTTCCTGACTACAGAAGCTGTTATTGCTGACAAACCTGAGCCAGAAAAACCAGCTATGCCGGATATGGGCGGCATGGGTGGAATGGGCGGCATGATGTAAACAAGGGCATGAGCCCTTGTGGGGCAAGGGTTCCTCCTCGGAGAAACCCGGATTGCCCACATTTTGCCCACATTGTGTAAAATGAAGACACCTTAGAGTGATGCACATTGCTCTAAGGTGTTTTTTATTAGATCGCGCAGACGTGAGAATCATATTGATTTTTCTGTGAATCAGTATTCTACTTCTGTTTTTAATGAAAAGTTCAGGGATGCTGTAACGGATACCGAAGTTCCTATAGATAGATATGGTGATGAGCACTATAAAGTCTGGTGTGTTGATAGCGAAGCGATTGAAATCAGTACCTGGAGTAAACTTGTGTGTGCCACACTTGATGAGCCATTTAGAGACTTATTTATAGAAGTGTTTTCTGGTTGATAAATCATTACTGAGTCATTACCTGCAAAAACCCCCCTTACTGTTAGAACTCAAGCGCGAATGCTGCTTGAGTTCTTTATTTTTCGCTTGTCTTTTAATGTAGTTGTGGTAGGTTCATGTTACTGCTACTAACGAAGGATACGTGTCTTATTCTGGCGAATATTTACATGTGGAAAATGATGTAATCACTGAGCTAGCCTTGTTGTTAGCATGAGCACTTGTCTGGAAGCTGGAGCCCTCCCTCAGATTAAGCATGTCAAGAACGCGCAGCGTTCATTTTAGCTTTGATCTGAGCCGCTCTCAATTCCCGTGAAGGAGCGCAGGGGGATTGTTCCCTACGTTCCTTTTTGGAGACGGAAGCGGAAGGTTCATTCCGCCGGAGAACTTGCTCTCAATCATCGGAACGATTAAAGGGAGGGAACTTTAGGTGAAAATCAAAAAAGTTAAAATTCAATTATATATTAATTGAAATCTATTTAAGCGGTAGTAATGTAGCAATTTTTGAAGTCAACGATAATAGCGAACGTATCCAGGAAAGCGGTATATCATTAAAAATTGCATTTGATGAGAGGTTTCAAGAGGAATACGAGCAATTTGTAAGAAAGGGCGACGTCAAGACTCTACCAATTGAATATTATGATCTTGTATGGTCTAGTTTTGCTAGGGAAACTATAACGCCTAGAAGCATCCCACTTAAGTCAGCCATGATTAATTCTTCAAGTAATCGATATCAGAATGGGTCTGATTGCATTCCCTCACATAGTTTATTCAGACAGAATGCCGAAGAGTTGTTTGTGAAATTGATGAAGATACGTTGAATGTATCACATAGACACAACCATGATGTATTGATTCTGAATCAGCATCATCAAACTCGGATATTCGGGATAAAGTTAATGCGTTTTCCGTACTTACTCTGGAAAACGCATTAACTTCAGTTTATCCTTGGTCGGTTTTCAGCACAGTAGCCCTATATTTTCAACAAAGTCATTCCATACTCATTCATAACAAAGTTCATGTCTGAATCCCGGGAAACCAGCACCAAATTAGCTGTAAAGGCAGTTGCAATAATGAGCGCATCAGGAGTTTTTATTTTCCGTCCCTTGCTTCTTTGCTCGCTTTGCATGGAAGCTGCTTTTCTTGAGACAGCGGAATCGACATGTATCATATGCCTAGGGGAGAAAAGCTTTTCTGCGATTATGAACTGATTGTGTTTGACACCGCTCAGTACTTCACATTCCGTAATCGTCGAAAAGAATATTCGCCGTTTTTCTTCTTGGGCTTGTCGTACTAAGTTAACGGCGGCATGATCGTTGTCCAGAATGGCGATGACGATGTTCGAGTCGAATAAATATCCGGAGTGGTTGCGGCTCACTTTCCCCAACCCTCCCGTGACTCCTGAATGTGGTCTAATAATTCTTGTGCTTCCCCGGGCTTCAGAATTCCAGCCACACTTAAAATGTCGTCGACGGAGTAATCATCAAATTCCTCAATGGTTTCTGATTCGAGGTCGATGACCAGCTTCTTTGTGGAAATATTGTTTTCAGATAAAAACTTCCTTAAGTCTTTTGCTATATGAGGATGGAGTTTGCGTACCATTGACATGGAGAACCACTCCTTTATCAAAATATTTGTTAAATCGGTTCGCTTCCCGCGATCTTCTTCGATCTTTACTTATAAACAATTATACCCGATTATGGAATGAATGGATACGGCCACGGCACACTGAACGAGTCATTATCTTGTGCCTTTCATGTACAATTGGGGTTAATGTTAGTGCCACAACGTGCCCACATTTTGCCCGCATACTCTACTCACAGATCATACTCACATGGATTTATCGAACTGTTATTTCAAAAAAAACGAACAAAATCGCAGTAAAAAGACTCATATATAAAATCGAAATTGTCTCATGGGCGGCATGATGTAATCATCCACCTAAGAAACTTTATATATCAAGGATTTGAGACCCCGAAAGGGGTCTTTTTTCCTGCCTTTTTTCTAAATCGATCGGCGCAACTCATTTACCGCATGATGATTTCCGTGTATTCTTATCCTTAGGCTAGTCCTTTGCTCTGGTTTTGGATAGGATTCGCCTCTATACCAATAGTGATCGATTCTTTAGGTGCGAACGAACAAAGTCTGAAATTCATGGAAATGGTTATAATTGGGGCTAAACTAATGAAATACTAATTAGATGTAAAATCAATTTATCTTAAAAAATGAGCGCTCTTATCAAGCTGCAAGCCCTTAGGAGGGCGGCCATTTTGGGAAGCAAGGGAGGAACGAACATGACAAAAAGTAGTGAAATCAGCAATAAAGCGGAGTTGTCGCCAGAACAACGGGAAGCATTGCTCAAAACATTGAAAGCCCGTTTCGAAAAAAACATGAACCGTCATGAAGATATGGAGTGGGCTGATGTACAGGCAAAGCTTGAAGCTAGCCCTGAAAAACTGTGGTCACTTAATGAAATGGAGGTCAGCGGCGGCGAACCTGATGTTGTCGGTCATGATAAGCAAACGGGTGAATACATTTTCTATGATTGTTCGGCTGAGAGCCCTAAAGGCCGCAGAAGTATTTGTTACGACCGTGAAGCGTTGGAATCAAGGAAAGAACATAAACCGAAAAACAATGCTGTTGATATGGCAGCGGATATGGGGATTGAGCTTTTAACGGAAGAGCAGTACCGGGATCTGCAAAAGCTTGGAAGCTTCGATACGAAAACATCAAGCTGGGTCCAAACACCCGATAGGATTAGAAAACTCGGCGGGGCTATCTTTTGTGACCGCCGGTATGATACTGTTTTTGTGTACCACAACGGAGCAGAATCGTATTATGCAGCAAGAGGTTTCCGAGGCTCGCTAAGAGTTTAAAAAAACACGAGCCCTTCTAACACGATCATGCCCCCTTTCAACACGATTGGAGAAAGGGATGTCCAGCACGATTGGAGAAAAGGGTGTCCTGCGGTAATTCAAGTCCTGCAGCATCGCGGGTGTTATTGCGCGTGTAGAACGATCCGATAACCTTGCAGGAATAAATGGCTCATGGTAAAGTAAGAATAGAAATAAGGACGGCGCGCCTGCCGTCCTGGCACAGCTCTTGGGTGGGGAACCTCCGAGAGACAACCCGGAAAATAATCCGCACCGTGGCGCTAACCTGGGCGGGTTATTTTCTTTTCTTCTCGATATAGGTCAAAAGCGCAAGGATGAAGGATCCGAACGCAAGCATAACCACAATCGTCTGAAAAGTATCCATAGGCAACACCTCCTCTCTGGAGGCTGCCTACTCCCACCCAAGTTGGGCTGTACGGGAATATTATACCAAACCGCTGAGCGCATGTCCTTTGGATATGTGCTTTTTCGCCGTGGCGGTTGCCGTGGCAGTTATCAATGGAAGATTATGCAGCTATCTCTTTTGCACCTCACGAAGCTCCCAGTAAACAAAACACGTAGCTCCAGTAAAGAGTGGTCGGAGTCACATGACGGTGATTAACCACATCAATTGCAACCGCTTTATTTCCGTAAATAGAACATGATTGTAACACATAAATCGCGAAATGCCTTTTCAATCCCCAGAAGACATGGTAATACACTTGCATAGGGTCAGCAGCTATCATCAGAAAGTATAGCTCCCGGAATGCCGATGTACGATTTCTATCAAGTTAGGGGATGAATCCATGAAGCGAATCGTGTTTCCCGGGATCGCGCTAATTGCTGTTTCCTATGCGTTTGCCCGTTCCAGCTTCGGTTTATTTTTGCCTAATATTGCTGAAAGCCTCGGCTTGAGCGAAGCAGCTTCTGGGGCAGTGGGTTCTCTCGCTTATATGGCCTATTGCCTAGCCCTATTATCTTCAGCACTCCTGATCTATAGAATAGGGTCCAACCAGACGGCGGAAGTGGCGGGACTCAGCGCAGTATTGGGGATGATAGGCATAGCTGTGGCGCCGAATCTGTTTGTTCTGTCCGCAGCGGTTTTGGTCGCGGGCCTGAGCAGCGGATGGACATCGCCCGCGTTAAGCCAGACTGTGTCTGATGGGTTACCGCCAGCTGAAAGGGATCGGGGGAATACATGGATCAACACAGGGACCGGCTTCGGGCTAGTATTATCCGGCCCTATGGCTCTTTTGTTTGCAGGACATTGGCGTTTCGCCTACGCATTATTCGCCTTGATCGGAATCGGGGTGATGCTATGGAACAAAAAGGCGGTTCCTGCTAGCAAAGAATTAGGAGAAAGAGCTCCGATTTCTTTATGGAATATGATGAAACAGTGGAGAAAGAGCGTCTATCTGTTATCCGCGTCTTTTGTTGTAGGGGTAAGCTCTGCTATTTATTGGACATTTGCGAGAAGCTTCTTAACGGAAGAATACGGAATGGGAAGTCGGGGGAGCGTTGCATTTTGGGTATTGATGGGAGCTGCGGGGGTGTTGGGAGGAATCGCTGGTGGTACGATTAACCGGTGCGGAATAGCACTATCTTACCGGATCAGTATCGTCATCCTGGCTTTCTCGGTGGCTTTGATTACGGTGCCCTTCTTTTCAACGATTTATCTGTCTGCGATTTTATTCAATATAGCGTATATTTTCTCGACCGGTGTTTTTATCGTGTGGGGCACACGAATTTTTGCTGAGGCTCCTGCTGTTGGAGTGAGCTTTTCTTTTTTACTGCTTGGTATCGGTCAATTTCTGGGCTCCTTGATAGCCGGGGTAGTACTAGAAGTCCTTTCTTATCCTATGGCTTTTCTATTGTTTGCCGGGATTGGACTAGCGGGGTTAGCTGTGCCTATAAAAAAAGAATGATCATTTCAGCGCAACCTCTTACAAAGAATGTCGTATCTATAATTAGAAATTACTTCTTAATGGAGTGAAAATTTGCCGGATGTTTCGGAACCCATTCCAATACGTTCAACAAAATTTAGTTCCAAGAATATTGTCACGTTATAGATTGTATATCATAATAAGACTAGGTAGGTCCATAGACAACGAGAACAAAGAGGCGAACGAGCCGTTCATTCTTTTTCCTTTTTTCTTGTAAGATAAGAAAGAATGCCCGGTTATTTCGCCGTATCACCTAGGAACAACATTCAGGCCCTCCGTAAAAGAGGTGTGAGATTATTGAGAGCCATCATAGTTGATGACGAGATCCTAGCTTTGCGCTACCTGGAAAGAAAGCTTCTGCAAGCCGGTCAAACAGAGATTATAGGAAGCTTCACAAATGTATATGAGGCGATAGAAGCCGCAACCGCGGATAAACCGGATGTTATTTTTTTGGATATTAGCCTGCCTGGTATGAGCGGGATAGAGGCGGCTGAGCTGTTAAGTGAAAAAATGCCAGGGATGGATATTGTATTTGTTACCGCCTATGAAGAGTATGCGATTAAAGCTTTTGAGCTGAATGCTTTTGATTATATTTTAAAGCCGGTAGAGAGTGCAAGATTAGAGCGAACGGTTACCCGACTCGTTCACCGCAGGTCCATGGTGCCTGCAGCTGAAGTGCCCAAGCCATCAATGCTGAGGTGCTTGAGCGCTTTGGAGGTTGGCTTGGACCAACCACAAAGCATAACTTGGCGAACGACTAAAGCTCAAGAATTGTTCGCTTATCTGCTGCATTACCGGGGGCAGAACATCCGGAAGGATGAACTGCTGGAATTATTATGGCCTGATGTGGATCGCAAGAAAGGTACCACTCAGCTATATACGGCCATCTACCAAATTAGAAAAACGATGACACAATACCAGACACCCATTAAGATTCAAAGCAGCGGTACCACTTATCGGCTTGAACTTAACGGAATGCGTCTGGATGCTGAGGAATGGGAGCAGGGTGTTCTGCATGCGCCTCCTCTTGATCGTCATACCTTAAAGCAGCATCAGGACTTGTTAGCTTTATATCGTGGAGATTATTTAGGCGATCAAGATTACTTATGGGCTGAAGGGGAAAGAGAGCGGCTGCGGTTGCTCTGGTATGAGCATGCCTTGACTGTAGCCGATTGGCTGCGTGATTCAGGCCCTATTTCTCACGCAGTGACTCTGTATCAACAAATTTTGCAAAAGTTCCCTTATTCCGAAGATGTGTATTGGTCGCTTATGAAACTTCACGGTAAAGCAAACGATTGGACTTCTGTTGAAAGGGTATATGCTGAGCTGTGCCGTGTTATGGAAGAGGATCTGGGAACTTCTATTCAGCCATCGATCCTCGACTGGTACGGTAGAGCTAGAGCGGCAAGAGGTTAAGGCCTTGCCAATCCAAATTCCGCGCAGCTTATTGAACGGCAGAACATCGTCTAGCTAATCTATGACAGTGCTGCCCAGCAAGAAAGCTAATTATGATTCTGTTTATGAATATGCTCTGATCTAGTATTCTAATTTGGTAGTATAATCTGTATGACTTTTAATCATTTCAAAAGCAGTATTCGCTTTTAACCATGCGGCGTCTACTGTAGTGTCAATGATTAACCATTCGTTGGTTTCCTGCAAATATACTTCATTCCAAGCATGGTATTGCTTCACAAACGCCGAATCGCCCATAACCAGCTTAGTAGGGATGCCGATACTTCTCAGCATTCCTGCAAACAACGATGCGTAGTCATAGCAAATTCCTGTACCTTGCTCGTAGATTTCAGTAAGCTTGGGCAAGTAGTTGGCAGGAGGGTTAGCGGCTTTAACCTCGTCATATTCAATATTTTCTATTATAAATTGGTACAAAATGCTGATTTTCTCCATATCGGTCGTTGCATGCTTGGTCAATTCCCGGGCAGCAACAACAAAGGGCATTGAATCGTCCCAGTTCACGTTTTGTATTGAGCCCAAATAAACTTGGGTAGGGTCGTCCAGATTTAAAGTATACGAATCTCGTAATACAAAACGGTATTGGTTATCGGTTACATTCTCCAAAACGCTAATCTGGTAATCTCCGTTGCCAAGCTGCAGGGGAAAAACTTCACTAGCCTGGTCGAACTGGAGATCGTAAAACCTTTTTTCATCGCCTTTTTGAATTAAAAGCTTAGTTTTAAGACCGGGCTTTACATCGTATTGTACGTTTACGAAACCAGGATCACGATATTGAAATACGGGATTGGACGCGGGAGCTACTGCTTGCTGTTCAGGTGCAACAGCTTTGGCGTAAAGAGTGGGGGTAACAAGAAAAAGCAGACAAGTGGTCAGCATAAGAATAAAGCTTTTTTTCAGCATAAAAAACCCCTCTTTCGGTAACTGGCTGCCATCTGCTTGAAAGCAAGCAGGAAGGCCCTATAGCTTTGCGTCCCTGTCTTTAGACAGGTTTGCCATTATCGTGAAAAGTTTTGTTGAAAAAGTTCTAAAAAAAATAATATTCAATTACTAGATTATAAAATTGTAAACTGTATCAAAGAAATGGTTGGATTTACCTCTCGTTTATTTCTATTATAATCCAGTTTTAAGAGATAAACAACAGCATTCGTCATAGTTTAGGACATTTTTCAACAAAAATTTTTTTAGAAGTTATATTTGTCGAACCTTCTGCAGGAATGTAATGAGAAAAATATGTGAAATGCGAATGTTCCGTGTGGCGTGGATGCGAGGAGACAGCCGCCTTTAGATTGGGATAGCAGCGGCGAGGCTGCTTACAGCTTGTTGCGGATTTTGACGGTCGCAATGAGGCTGTCAGTTAGCAGGAATTCCAGTGTGCAGCGGACGGTGAGGTCTATTGCGATGTTTGCGGCGGGCAGCGGGGTCGTTTGCAGCTCGCTCTGGATTTTAACGCTCACCACTGTCCTTATTTGAGAAAATCAGGGGGATAGAAATGTAACGCTTGCCATCGTCCTTATTTTGCTCAGATCGCGGTTTTCTGGGCTTTTTGTCACAAATAAGATCGAGGATGAGCGTTAGAAATAAAATCCCTGCTTTTTAGGCTAAATAAGAGCAAGGGCGAGCGTTAGCACAGAACTATCTTGCAGGTCGATACGCACGAGGCACTTGCAACGGCACAATAAATCGACATTCTCCCAGTCGTCTTTATGCGACCGATTCCACAGAAGGTAAGACAGTTCCAACAAAGCTATAAGATCACACTCGACTAGCTTTTTCGCTTTTTGGCGAATCCTAGAGCGATACCTATAGCAATCAGGATAAATCCGGACAAGTAAAATAAAGCTCGGCTGGTTTCTCCGGTTTGAGGCAGCTTGGATAATGGAACTTGAGATGAGCTTCCTTCTGTGGGAGTACCCGGCGGAGTTTTCTGATCGTCAGTAATGACATTGATTTCTTCTTCCTGCTCGGGAGCCTCTCTTTCTATGAGTGAGGGAGGTTCCTCGAAATCATTTTTATCGTTCGGGTTACCCGCAGGCACTTCAATATCAGTTATACCTTCATTTGGATTGCCTACTGGAATCTCATTATCTTCTATAATGATAATTTCTTCGTCTTCAAACGGACCAGGAAAAGGCCCTTGGCTTGGCCCCGGATTAGGTTCCAGCGAAGATACCGGATTAGAATCCAGGGACGGCTCCGGACTAGGCTCGAGCGAAGGTGCCGGATCAGACTCCAGCGAAGGTACCGGATTCTCCAGACTAGGCTCCGATGGCGGGAGTTCCGGCTCAAACGGAAAGTGGCGGGTTTCAATATGTCCCGTTATCGTATCGGCCACCAGGGTACCATCGATATGGCTGTAGGTCGTTTTGACCGCAGCATAAGGAGCTAGCAGCGAGCCTTTGACATCTACGTTCAGAATTTCCAGGTCAGTTGTTTCCGGAAAATTAAACAATACCTTTTTAGCATTAAAATTCAAATAATCCCCACTGTCCATTGTTCTATTAGTGCCATATATGTTAATAATCACTGTCGAATCAGCGGGCACGTCAAGACGGATTTCGCCTAAGTCTTTGTCGACTTGAAAAACGTTTAGTACAGGATCCGTACCTTTTAAAACTATATCTGAATGCCCAGGATTGGTTTCTACGTCTCCATTAGTCGGCAAGGATGCGTAATGGCCGGTCAATTGATAAAGCTCCGAGCGGGCTTGGTCAAAGTCGATAACTGAGCCTTGGCGCAGGGTTCCATCCGGAATTCCGATCCCGGAACCGCTGAAAGTATCGCCGTATACGGCATCTCCGCCGTTGATTTGACCGTTAGTAAACGTAAGATTACCTCCAACGGCTAAAGCTTCTTTGCCCCGGTGTACGGAGTGGGAGTTTATCCTGTAGTTTTCAAACGATGCATTTCCACCAACGGCTGCACGACCTTCCGTATCGGAGTTAGTCATGGTCAAGTCTCCATGAACAAACAAATTAAATTCACTGGCGATCCCTAACGGACCACTACTGGTAGAAGATGAGCCCGTATCTGCTAATACGGCCCCGCCACCCCTTCCAAGTGCCAGCCAAAATACCAGCAGAAGAGCAATGGCTTTGTGTTGCTGAGTTCTCAACTCGCTACCTCCTAGTTTTATAAAATACATGAAATCCTAACTTCCAGACTACCACCGTGGGCTGAACAATTTCTGAAACCGCAAACAGGAATTGAGAACACGGAGAACGAAATGATTGAGAGTGAAAAATGCAGGGTAATTACGCGTAATAAGCAAGAAAGAGAAAGGCAAAACGAGTGGAAGGGCCCGGCCCAGACAACTAGAAAATCAAATAACGGAGGTGCTTTTTATGAACCAAGATGCTAAACAATTCATTCGCGTAGAGGCCGATACCATGAGTCAGTTTATTGTGGAGCTTCTAACCTCAGTAAGTATGCCGGAATCCAAGGCGCGCTTTCTAGCGGATTGGCTGGTTACGAATGATCTGCGCGGTGTTTATAGCCATGGAACTGACAGAGTGATTTTATATTTGCGTGATCTTCGCGATGGTCTGCTAAATCCGGATCCCGGCACTTCAGTAAAAAGGGATGATGGCTCCACTATCGTTGTTGATGGAGATGGGGGGCTTGGCTACTTTCCTGCCTACGAGGCCACCCGGCTGCTGGTCGATAAAGCAAGGACGCACGGGATAGCTGCTGCGGTTACGGTGAACCACGGACATATAGGAGCGGCGGGTATTTACTCTCGACTTTTGGCCGAGCATCAGCTCATCGGTTATGTGACGTCCGGGCATCAGCTCGAATTAAAACCGGAGGATAGCATTATGGAGGCGGCAGGAGGATCGCCTATGTCCTTTGCCGTGCCGGCTGGCGAGGAATTGCCCATGGTGCTCGACTTCGGAGCTGTTCATGATGTGTATACCCATTCCCCCCATTTCAGTCAGCTGTTTGAAAAAGCGCCCGGAGTGGTGTTCCGCAGTATGGGGTTAGGTTTTATGTGTCAAGCTTTAGGCGGCTTTCTGGCAGGAGTGCCGGTGGACAAAAAAAGAAGAACAAATCTGTACGAAGGAGCCAACCAAGGCTCGTTGATGATCGCCATCGACAGCAGCCGTTTCCTGTCGCAAGAACAGTTCCAGTATGAAATGGGCGAATATGTTCGTACTACAAGTCAAATGCAGCCGCTGCCCGGGTATGACCGTGCTACATTGCCGGGAATATTGGAAGCAGAGAGGGAGAAGGAAAGAAGGAAAACAGGCATTCAGGTCAGTGAGCAGCACAGAGAAAGCTTACTGGAGGCGGCAGCGGAATTCGGTGTGAAGGCTCCATTTTAAAGGATTGGATCCAAAAGGACGCTGACCTATCAGCAGCGTTTCCTTCTATAGTGTAGACTAATGCACCCCGCGAGCTATGGAAGAAAACGCTGCGAGTTAAAAGTTCAGCTCGAATGCAGCTGCAAACTGCTTCGAGCCTTGACGTGATAACCAATGAGTGAGGTAAAAAATAGATTATATCTCTATTAGCCCGGTGTTCAGTAAGCAATACAGTACAGTACAGGGCGAGTCATTCGTTGTGTCGGTCTCAGTATCGGTTTTAAGCAGCGCGAGGGAGGACGAATATTCTAATTTATCATTTCGGTAAAAGAGGGATTAACTGAAATGACTTTAGAATAAACTTTTATAGTATCTTGATATATACATAAATGGTATATTAAGGAAATTGAAACAATTGTTTAAATGAACATGATTAACAAAAATATGTAGAATGTGGAAAGAAATTTGTCGAAAACCGCTTAAAGCTATTGAAACTTGTTAATTTCCCCCATAAAATAGGAATAGATCACAACTTGGGACAGGAGTATCGAATATGATAGATATTCATTGTCATCTTCTTCCGGGTCTGGACGATGGCGCTTCTTCCATAGAGGAAGCAGTAGACATGGCCAGAACGGCGGTCGCAGAAGGCATTCATACTGCTATTGTTACCCCTCATCATGCGAATGGAAGATACGATAATGAAGCTGACGCCGTCTTATCCGGTCTTTCCGCTCTTGCCAGTATCCTCAATGAAAAGCACATCCCCCTAACCCTTTTGGCAGGGCAGGAGATTCGACTCTATTCCGAGCTTATCTCAGATTTGGAACAAGGTCGTCTGTTGACGCTGCATCGTTCCCGTTATTTGTTGATCGAATGCTCCGCACATCAAATTCCAGATGAATTCTATGACCTTGTTCATGAATTGAAGGTACTAGGGCTAACTCCAGTGCTTGCCCATCCCGAACGGAACCGCGAATTGGCTAAAGATCCGGACAAGCTGTATGACCTGGTATCGATTGGTGTACTGAGCCAAATTACTTCTCATTCGCTGACGGGTCTATTTGGACCGGGGGTGCAAAAACTGGCCCTAAATTTCTGTAAGAGGAATTTAGCACATTTTATTGCGTCCGATGCCCATAATGCTGGAGTCAGGCCATTTGCCCTTAACGATGCTTACCGGATCATCAAGCAAAAAGTAGGATCTTCCTATGAGGAGGGTTATATACGAAACGCCGAAGCCCTTGTCGCGGATGAGCCAATCCCGTTTAAAGAAGGCCCAGTCAAGCTGAGGAGATGGTGGACATTCACAAAAAATCGTTGAAATTAGAACAGGAGATGATCTAATGAAGAAGAAAGTCGTGGCATCAACACTTGCTGCCAGTCTGGTACTTGGCTCCTTATCTGGCCTGCCACTTAGCCAGCAAGGACTATTACAGAAGTTCAATCTATCCGACTCCGCATATGCAGCGGCGTTACCATCGGATGAAGTAATCAACCAGATTAAAAAGATTTATGCTCAATTGAATGAATCCGAGTTGACGGCCCTAAACGCAGCTTTGAGCAAGATTAGACAACTTGAACCCGCCGAGAACACGAATTTAATCACTCCTCTATGGAGCAAGATCGAGGCGGCTATGGATAATCCGGCCAACTATCCGGATTTGACGGAGCGTAATATCGTATGGCTTATTCAGCAGTTGGCTATTACATATGATGAGAATTTAAGCGAGCTCGAACGGGTACGTACTGATCCTCAAGTACGGAAGATTTTGGTCCAGCTAGCTCAGCTGGCAGGTGTCAGCGGGATCGAGCTAACCGATTTGGATGCCTTCCAGAAGCAATTAGATGCTTCATTGAAGGCAAGTTTCAAGGAAAACCTACCGGAAATTCTTGCCGGATTGGTGTCGGGGAAATTTGAAGAGAGTTGGAGTGTGGCTTTCAAGGGTGCGGCTGAAGGGCTACTTGCTGAAAACTTGAAGATCAGCGAAGTGGCCAAAAAATTGGATATAACAGCTGCTGATCTGGAAGCGGTTCGCAAGCTATGGACTAGTGAGATTGATGCTGATTATGCGGTTCAGAAGATTTTGGGCGGGGCTTTCCTACGCAATGAAGCCCAGTTTACTTCTGCTATCCAAAATAATGGGAGGACTCTTGTTCCCAATTTGAAGTTGTTTGGAATAGACCTAGGACAAATTCCGGGTTCATCTCAAATTATAAGTTGGGAAGTTGTTTCTTCACCTAACAACAACATTACAGCCGCCAACAATCGATTTGTACTGCGAAGCGCTGCGACAAGAGGAGAAGCAACGATCCGCGGAACGATTAAGCTACCTAATTTGGAACTGGATGTATATCGCGGCACGATTAGGATGGAATTTACGGGCTCTGGTTCAGGTGGAGGCGGCGGTGCACCTATTGGTGGAGTTCCTAGTTTGCCACCAGCCCAAGGGGATAGTGTGATTGTTGCCCCTGTTGTGGAGAATGCGCTAGAGCGCATTAATTCTATTATTGACGGATTACAAAACCGATTAGCCGGATTGACCGACAATCAGGCTGTTCACGAAGCTTCCGAGATAGTAGCAGAAGCGGTTAGAGCGGCATCTGTAGTGAATTTGTCTCAAACGATCACAGTTGAAGATGGAGTAGCAAAAGCAAGCTTTGATATAGACGACTTAGCGGAAAGCTTCAAGAATATTAAAGCTATTGTCGATGCGGCCAACAAGCAGCTCCTCGAAGAAGTGCCAGGGGCCACGCAAGCGAAGGCAATAGCTGTACTGGACTTTGGCAAGGTAGATGCAGATCGTATCGAGCTTCCGATCAGCAAGGAATTGCTGGATTTAGCAGCAGCTAACGGAATCGAGGCACTGGCGTTCACAGTCAATGGTGTTTCGGTCACTACCGAGATCAAGTCGTTCAACCGTGATACGCTGCTTGTCTTCGAGCCTGTTGAACCGGCATCGCTGTCCAGTGAGTTGCGGTTAGCCTCTGACTTATATAACCTGGAGTTTATTTCTCAGGGAGAGACCATCTCTACTTTCTCCTTGCCTGTAGAATTGCGTTTCCCGATTACTTCTACGATATCCGGTCCTGCAAGAGAGCGTTTAGTGCTTGCGAATCTGGACGAAGTCGATCCGGTAATTAAAGGCGGGCGTTTCGACCGTGATGGCAAGAATATAGTTGCCTTTACCAAGGATTTCTCTACTTATGGCGTTATCGATAACTTAAAGTCGTTTAATGACATTTCATCAGTAGCCCAGTGGGCCGGTCAAGCGATTGAAACGGCAGCAGCTCACGGTATTATAGATGGCAGGGCACCAGGTGAATTCGTACCACAAGCCCCGGTAACCCGTGCCGAGTTTGCTAAGATGATCGTCCTCGTATTCGGACTAGAGGAGCTCGCATCTTCGTCAGCAAGCTTCGTCGATGTGAACGATTCCGATTGGTTCCAGCCTTATGTAGCAGCAGCTTCCGCTGCAGGAATTGTCAACGGCCGTGCCGAAGGCCGCTTTGAGCCTAATGCTCACGTTACACGTGCCGAAATGGCTGTTATGGCTTCCCGGGCACTTGAGCAAACGCGTGGATATGTCGTATCCGGAGAAGTGGAACAAGCGCTGAGCCGATTTATGGACGCAGCCGATATCCATCCTTCGTTACAGTCAGGGGTTGGCTTGTCAGCTCAAGAAGGGATCATTGAAGGGGAAGAGAACAACCGCTTCAATCCTAACGCATCCTCGACAAGAGCCCAGGCGGCGGTGGTAATTTACCGACTGCTGAAGAAATAAAAGATCCTGATAGCGATATTCCTCCTCCCTCCCTAATGGGGAGGAGGAATTTCTGCTTGTCCACCACGAACGGAGGAAATTATGGAACTCGATTTGCGAACCTATTTGAAGGTCATTCAAAAACGAATTTGGCTGCTGGTGGGTATCGTCTTCTTGTCTTGTGCGGCTACTGCGGTAGTCAGCTATTTCTTTATTCAGCCAGAGTATCAGGCATCCACAAAGCTAATCGTTAACCAGTCGAATGACCGCATAGGCTTGGATTCCTTAGATCTTAACCAGATAAATATGAATTTAAGGCTAATTGAAACTTATAAGGAAATAATTAAAACGCCAGCTATCATGGATATTGTTGTCAGGGAAAATCCGCATTTTGACTTATCTGCATCAGAGTTGATCCAGAAAGTCAAGATTAGCTCAGTTAATAACACGCAAGTCATGACTCTTCAGATCCAGGATGCCTCACAAGAGAAAGCGGCAGAAATGGTCAATGCCATTTCAAAAACCTTTCAGCAGGAAATCCCTAAGATTATGAGAGTGGATAACGTTTCTATTTTGAATGAGGCAAAGGTTCAGGACCATCCAACTCCAGTGAGCCCCAATCCTCCTTTAAATCTGGCGGTCAGCTTCGTTGTTTCTCTAATGATAGCTCTTGGTTTGATTTTTTTGCTTGAATATCTGGATGACACGATCAAAACTGAAAACGATGTTCAGCAGGTTTTGGGTCTTCCCGTTCTGAGTATAATTCCGAAAATCAAACAAGAGGATTTATCAAGCGTCAAAGAGAGTGAGAGTACCATCCAGTCTAAAAAACAAGCGGGGGAACACAGCAATGTCACGCTCAACGGATAGAAGGCCCATAATAACGCAAACGAACCCAAAGTCCCCTATATCTGAAGCTTATCGGACATTGCGGACAAATGTCGATTTTTCCTCCATTGATGAGGAACTCCAGGTTGTCATGGTGACATCTGCCGGCCCGGGGGAAGGTAAATCCACTACAGTGACAAATCTAGCTGTAACCTACGCCCAGTCTGAGCGGAAAGTATTGATCATTGATGCAGATTTGCGAAAGCCGACCATGCATCACACTTTTGTCTGTTCCAACCGGATCGGCCTAACGACGATTCTTATTGGAAAGGCCGCCTGGCAGAATGCTGTGCAAGAAACGGGAATTCCCGGTCTGGAGGTAATAACTTCCGGTCCGGTGCCGCCCAATCCCTCAGAAATATTAGCTTCACAGCGCATGAGAGAACTACTGCAGGAATTGAAACAGCACTATGATCTCGTCCTGCTGGACACTCCTCCGGCCCTTGTCGTAACAGATGCTCAAATTACAGCAACGCAAAGTGACGGCATTTTGCTCGTGTTAAATTCAGGAAAAGTTAAAAGAGAGCACGCACTCAAAGCAAAAGCTAACTTAGAGCATGTAAAGGGAAGGGTGCTTGGCATTGTTCTTAACAATGTAGAGCGTAAAGGAAGTGACTCGCATTATTATTACTATTATGGTAGCCAATAAGATTATGGTGGACAGGCGTTGGAAGGATCTATGTGTTCATAATTCCCGATGTGCAGCTGTAATTGATTCTATGGCTACCGATATTGATCATGTAAGTCTATAGGAGAGTGACGGCTATGCGCCGATATCAGAAAGTGTTAATCGGATTAGGAGTGTTTCTGCTCGTGCTGGGAATCGGAGGTTACTTCAGTCTAAACTACGTCATAGACCGGACGCTCAATGCTCTGGCAGGAAATCTAGATATTGAAGCGGTCATGGGAGAAGGTCAGGACAAGGGAAGGAGTCCAACTGCTCAACATGAATCTAACGCTTCCCCCGATTTGGAATCAGAGCTGACTGGAGGAAACGAAAGCGAACAAGAGGGATCAGAGGTGGTTCCCTCAGGCGGGACCAGTCACGATTCGGACGGCAACATAGAAGGAAATGATTCGGAACTAAGTCAAGACCCGACAGAGAATGAGGATACGAACGAAAGCGGACAAGTTAAGTACGAGCCGACTATCTCAATAGAGAAAGCCGAGCAAGCTCAAGAGGAGATTTCACTTAAGGATAAAGCGAAAGTAACCTCTGTGTTGCTCAAAAGGTTAAGTTCTTCTGATATCAAACAGTTAAAAAGCCTGGCATCAGGTGGGCTGTCGGTAGAAGACAAACGGCAGGCTAAGAAGATCATTCTGGACAGGCTTAGCGAGGAAGAATACAACGAGCTGATAGCAATAGCAGCCAAGCTTGGCTTAAGTCAAGGGAAGACTTACAACAGCAGCCAAGAAGAATTGAGCTCGAAGTAAGGATACGGGTATATGGGGTAAGCGTAAACAGGAAGTCAGTCCGGAAAAAAAGAAAAAGAACTAACAGAAAAAGCCTTGATTCCTAATTAGGAATCAAGGCTTTTTTCAAGTACTGATTAGTTAATGAATTTTGCGTTATCCAAGAAACGTTTCAGCATAGCAGCAGATTGAGCGCGAGTAGCGTCGGCTCTAGGAACAACTGTAGTGTCAGTCATACCATCAATGATGCCGGCTTTAATCGCAGCTGCCACTTCTTTATGGCCCCAAACGATTTCTGTGGAATCTGCATATCTGGCCAACAGGTTAGTTTGCTCGCTAGCGGATACGGAAATTTCGTTTCCAGCGTAAGCGGAAGCTCTAACGACCATAGCAGCCAGTTCTTCACGGTTGATTTGGGCATTCGGACGGAAAGTACCATCTTCATAACCGTCTACCAGACCAGCTTGTGCAGCAGCGTTAACTACGCCAGCATACCAGCTGCCGGAAGTTACATCCGTGAAGTAAGTAGAAGAAGTTACGGAAGTATCCAGACCCAGGGAACGAGTGATCAGAGCAGCGAATTCAGCACGCGTAACATTGCGTTCTGGACCAAAGCTGCCGTCCTCATAACCATCAACGATCAATTTGTTAGCCAAAAGATCGATGTACTGTCTTCCCCAATGAGTGTTTACATCGTTGAAAGAAATGTCGCTTTCAATAACAGTATAAATGCTGTTCGTGTTGCGTTTCAGAGTAGCAACAGTGTTGTCACCGCTAGCAGCAAAAGTGCTAGGAACGAAGCTCAGTTTGTTGTTGCTGAATACAACACCAGTAGCTTTGCTGTTATTTACAGAACCTTCAACGTTAATAGTGCGGGAAGCATAAGTGTTGCCAAAGTTGTTGATAGCTACTTGGTCGTCAGCAGCATAGTTCTCAGCACCTACGTAGAAATCAACACCAGTTGCAAGTACTTTTGAACCAAGCTTAGCAGCAGCAGCTTCGATAGCGGATTGAGTTTGCTCGTTTACTTCTTTGATTTGAACACGAATCCACAGATCGTTCAATTCCAGATCCAGCTGATTAGCAAGAGAAGTGTAGTTGATCTGTTTCAACGGAAGAGTGTAAGAACCTACTTCGTTGACCAGCTTCAATGTGTTACCTTCTTGCAGAGCGGAAGCAGGAAGCAGAACGTAATCTCCGGAGAATTCCAAAGTAGCATTGGCGTTGTCACGAAGAAGTGCAGCCAAGCGATCAGCGTTAGCGCGGCTATCGGAACCTACGATGTCATTTCCAATTCCACCAATTGGGCCCCAGCCACCGCCACCGCCACCACCAGCAGCAGGTCTGTTTCTAGTCGAAGTTTTAAAGAACTCACCACCGTCATAAACACCGAGGTATACGGAGCTTGGTACATCAGTGTTTGCAAAGGAAAAGTCAATGACATAGCCATATCCGTTTTCCGTATTTCTATTTGGGTCGTAAGTTGCTTTAGTCGTGGTGATCAAACCGTTAGGTCCAAAGATGTAAACCTCAACTTCTTCTTGATTATAAGTATCCAAAGTTACAGTTCCTCGAATGTCTCCACTTCTGCTGAAAGACCAGTCAAAAGAAGCAGCAAATGCCAAAATAGGAGTAAGCATCGAGATCACGAGAAGTGTCGCGAGGGCTCCAGATAATTTCTTCATTGCTTTAGTTTTAAACAAGTTTCTTTCTCTCCCTTGTACTATATTTGTCTTTTTACTCATTAGTATTAGTTTCACCTCCTTTCAAGCTGAGCAAAATAATTTAATGAAAAGCAATAAGCCTCTACTAAACTACTAACGAGAAGCATTATAGCATGTTTCCTTATGGAATGGTAGATTAAGCAAAATAAACCTGGATCAGTCAAATCGGGCGTTAGCCAGTTGTTCTATTTCAATTTCCTCATCTGGATAATTGCTGATAAAAGATTCAAATAGGGATGTATCATATTCTCCTAGTTTCATCTGGGCTGCTAGAAGCCATCGAGTAAGTATTTGGGTTAACTCTTCTTTTTCAGAAAGCGTAACCCCTGCTTCAAGCAGGTTAATGGCTTCTGTTAGATTTCCGCGAATAAATTCAATCTGCCCCAGATGCAAATACATGCGTTGGGTGACATAGAAAGGCCTTCCCTCCAACTGTTCCTCAGGAAGAGCATCTAACTGTTTTCTTTTATCAAGGACAACGTTATACACTTCGAAAGCTTCCTGCCAATATTGGTCGGTAAGCTCACTGTTATTTTCTTCCCTTGCATTATTACCCAGCTCGAACAAAATTGAAATCTGATTTTCATAAAAATTGATATCCCATGGATACAAATTCATTCCATCTGTATTGACGCTCAAAGCACCCAAAAAGTTTCTCTGATTTATAAAATTATTTACTTGTCCGTAGCTTTTTCCGCTTCGTGGATCGCGAACGTCATATAAAAATTTATGATTTGGCTCTTTTCGGGTAAAATCTTCAAATAAGCGATTAACTTCCTCGTACATTTGTGGATCTCCAGTCTGCGGAGCGATTTGAGACATGATTGAAAACTTTAGCTCGAAATAATCAGGATGGGAGGGTTGGATGCGCAGAGCCTTATCCGCATGCTCAACAATTTCCTGATAAGGCGCGTTTTGTGAAGCGCCGGCTAAAGCCTGTCTAAACCATTGATTGCCGCTCATCGACCGAATCGATACAACCAGGACAATTATTGAAAGAACAGTCATAATGGATGAGAAGGAGTACTTGACTATTTTTTCTTTCTCATGTACGCGGCTGGCCAGAGGTGCGTTCCAATTTTCTATTCCTGAAGCCAGGCTTCCTAAAGAAACAAAGAGCAGCAGCCCCAAATAAACGTAGCTTAAATTAAAATCAATCGCGCTATGAATCAGCAGAGCAATGATCAGAATACAAAATAAGAAACGCTCGTCTTTCTTCTCCTGACTGCTGGAGATAAAGTTCTTGATATAAGGGACAAAAACCGCCGCTAACAATGCAAGGAAGATAAGCAGCCCGAATAGTCCGACTTCCACTAAATACTGCAAAAAGAAGTTATGCGCCTGACGGCTCGTATAGGGGTTGCTTTGGTACTGTTCATACAAGGCAGCCCATCCACCGCCACCTGCTCCGAATATAGGATAGTCCTTCCATAGCTTAAAGGAATCTTTAAAGAACGTCCCTCGCTCCAGTACACTATGTTGGGCGAAGTTAATGTTTTCCACTCTATGTTTAATATTCTCAGGAAGCAGCTGAGTTACTCCCGAGTCCGTCAGCAGCAGGAAGGCACAGATTGCGCCTAGAACGACCGAGCCTGCGGGTATTGCAATCGTTGAAAAGCGCCAAGTGATTTTGTTATCGAGCTTGGCTTTAAGCCAAGGCGAGATGTAAGACTGTAAGGCCCATACAACAAGAGCATACACGATGGAAGCTAGCAGTATGCGGGACCATCCTTGCCAGGACAAGGCTGCGTTAAACCCTTTCTGCAATTCGATACCAGCATTGGTCACTGTATTAAGAATGATTAAACTGGCGATGCCTGCTAAACCTAAATAAAGGATATATATGATCTGCCTGTGTAAACTGAAGAAAAACAGCAGGATCAGCAATATAACAGGTAAAGCGACAAGAGCTCCTCTGGACAGAGTAAGGAAGAAGGAAACAAGGATCGGAACAACCATCAGACTGTGTAGTAAGATCGTATACCACTTGTTGGATTTGACTATGAGGAATAACCCGATGAATAACAAAATCATCAAATAAGCGGCGTAGCTATTGGCATATTGAAAAACAGCCGTCAAACGTGCACCATTGGAATCGAACATAACAGCGTGATTATATGCTGGATATCCGCCTAAATCTGTGAACAAGGTGGCAATTTTGTTGGCAATGTTTAAATTCCCCAGCCAATTCAAAAGGCCGAAAATGACAATCAGGTAGCCGGATAGGATAATCACTTGCTGAATAATTGCATTGCCCATCCGATTAGAGGCAATAATAACTCCCAAAATAAAGAAAATAGCATAAGTGATGTGAATATACACGGAATTTACAGCAAAATGCCCTGAGGCTGCTCCGATAACTGAAATCAGGTAGGAAAGTGGTACGAGCCACACGGCAATGGTCAAAAAATCTTTGTAAGTGCGATACTTAAAGTTAAAAAAGGAGTATACAGCTACAATGAAGAGTAAAATCGCTCCCCAAATGAACGATGTAATTATTGCTCTGTCAAAATCTGAACCTAACCCGTTAAATAGGGCACGTTGATATGGCGCCCAAAGCAGAAAAATTCCGGTGATGATGAGCATGCACCAGAAAAGAATGGAATGAGTTTCGGGCTCTCGTGTTGGAGCTAGGTTATCCGTCTTCTTAGGAAGATGTTTTTTATTCGCCTTCGATTTGTTTTTCATTTCGTAAACTCCCTTGTCCGTCATAATTCTACAACATTCTATCATAGATGCAGGGGGAGTGAAACTGAAAGGAGATGGTAGTCTTGCTAGGCTAACTATAGATTTTGATTACAGTTCAGGGAAATAATGTAGATGGCTCGACTCTAATGACATTTTGCCGTATACTTAATTTCGACATAATTCATTGTGGTCTATTACTTAATTTATTTTGGAAGGGCAGTATTGGATGATTAATTATATAAGAGAAGTGTTTACACGAAAAGACCTGCTAATTTATTTGACAAAATCTGGATTAAAAGCGGAACATAAAAACAGCTTTTTAGGTTATTTCTGGTGGCTCTTGGATCCGCTCCTCGGTGCTCTCATATACTACTTTCTTGTGGTCATTGTGTTGGGTAGAGGTGGCGAAAATTTCGCAGTGTACTTGGTAATCGGTCAGGTAGCATGGAAATGGGCGAGCACTGCAGTAGGGCAAGCTTCTCGGGCTATTCTGCAATACTCTTCTATCATCCAGCAAGTAAGTCTACCTAAAATTATATTTCCACTAACTAAGACAGTAGCACAACTATTTAACTTTCTCTTTGGTTTAATTGTAATTGCTATATTTCTGGTTATTTTCAAAGTAGTTCCAGAATGGTATGTTGTGTTTCTTCCTTTTGTTATCTTGGTACAGCTACTGTTTCTAATGGCGATAGGTTTAGCTGTGTCTTACGTATCAGTATTTATTCGAGATGTTAGCAACTTTCTAGGTCATTTCATGAGACTTTGGTTTTATGCATCACCTGTCATTTGGGAAGGAAGTAGGCTGCCCGAAGGTTATAAGTGGATTGAAACATTTAATCCAATGGCCTATATTTTAAACGGTTATCGAGACGTTCTTATGTACGGGCAAATGCCGAATATTGGTGTGTTAAGTAGTATAGGAGCCTTGTCGCTAGGTGCAGTGTTTTCCTTAGTGTTGTTCTATAATCGTAATGAACACAAAATCATTAAAGCTTTATAAAGTGGTGTCTTGATTAATGGGAGCGAGTATGATGGAAAAAACAGACATTTTAATAAAAGCTGAAAATTTGGGTGTTTCCTTTATTTCAGGATATCGTACCAATGATTATAAATCCCGAATTCAGGAATGGCTGTTTCCCCCAAAAGAACAATTAGTGCGAAAAAGAATCTGGCCAGTGAGAAATGTTAATTTCAATGCTTATCAGGGCGAGATAATAGGAATTATCGGGTCAAACGGCTCAGGAAAGACGACACTATGCAAAATGATAGCGGGAATCTTACAGCCGGATGAAGGAAGTCTACAAGTAGATGGTCGGGTTTCCGTCCTGTTCTCTTTGGGCCTAGGTTTTAATCAAGAGATGACGGGGAGAGAAAATGTTTATTTAAATGGAATGATTATGGGCGTTGATCGCTGCAAAATAGATAAATTTATGGACGAAATTCATGACTTCTCTGGCATCGGTGAATATTTCGAACAGCCTGTCAAATACTACTCAAGTGGTATGAGAGCCAGGTTGGGCTTTAGTGTTGCTTCATTTCTGGAACCGGAGATTTTAATTTTGGATGAAGCCTTAAACACCGGAGATATTGCTTTCGGGGAAAAAGCTGCAAACAAAATGAAGTCATTAATTCAGAAGGCTAAAATGGTCATTATTGTTACCCATAGTTTAAAGTATGCCTTAAAACACTGTGATCGGCTAATTTGGATGGAAAAGGGTGAGATTAAGGGGATAGGTGATCCTAAGACTATTATTAAGAGCTATGAACATTTTGTGGAAGAAAAAAAATTGAAAAAGAGACAAAAGGGATCTGAAAAAAAATTGGAATTATCAAAGGTTGAAATTCGGGATAACAAGATAGAGGGAAATATAGTATTGAATATGTCAAATGCCGGTGTTTCATATAAATTGAGCGGAGGTAAAACTTTCTGGGCTTTGAAAAATATCAATCTCCAAATACATGAAGGAGAAATTGTTGGTATAATTGGACATAACGGTGCTGGAAAAAGTACTTTATGCAAATTAATCACCGGAATTCTGAAACCAGATACAGGAGCGTGCATCTTAAAGGGACAGACAACTTCCTTACTTGGATATGGGACTGGATTTAATTCGGAACTAACCGGCAGAGATAATGTTTTTTTAAATGGAATGCTTCTAGGAATTTCAAAAGAAACTATTCAACAGCATTTTGAGGATATTGTCCGATTTGCTGAATTGGAAAAAGCTATTGACAAACCTATTAAACAATATTCCAGTGGAATGAGGTCACGTTTAGGCTTTAGTATTTCCGCTTATCTGCAACCAGATATTTTTATCATAGATGAAGCATTGTCCACTGGGGATTTGTCCTTCAACCAAAAGGCCAGTAATAAAATGCAAGAAATGATTGAAACAGCTAAAGCGGTTCTTATTGTTTCGCATAGTATGGGATTTGTACAAAAGGTCTGTACACGTGCAGTTTGGTTAGAAAAAGGAACAATTGTAGCTAGTGGGCTGCCGTCAGAAGTAGTGAAAGAATATAAAGACAAGCTAGGAAAAAAGTGATGTCGGCAGAATCGTTAGTGAAATATATCTTAATGAGGGTTATGCCATGAAAAGCTTGATGAAAAAAGTGAAGAGCAGTATGTTCCAAAATAGTATTCTAAGGTGGATAGCCGACTCTTCGATTACTGCTGCGAAAAAAATGTTATCAGAGGAACAAAAAGAATTTATAAAAAGACAATTGTCTGTTAGGCAAAAAGAATTACTTAAACGAATGGCTGCTGATGGAAGACACAGTATAAACGAAGAAATACATCAGATTAAATATAAATTGCTGAATCTAGGCTTTCTAGATGCTGCTTATTCTGAGCTTCAGAAATTATCTGAAGACAACAAAAATCAATATAGAAAACAGGTGGCTTCATGGGAGCTCGCTATCTGGCATGCTGATAAGAAAACGATTAATGATGCAAAGATTAGTATGAGTTATCTGCGAAATATTGTTGTCGACAAAAAAACAAAAGCAGATAAAGATTTGCTTAGACAAATTGAACTAATAAAAGCTGAGAACCTGTGGTTACTAGGTGAACATAAGCAGGCAGCGGTGATAATAGGCGACCTTCTTGGTAAAGATCAGCATCCCGATGTCTATATGGCTCGTTCAAATACAGAAAATGAACTCGATAAAAAGTTGTTTTGGATAAATAAAATCATGAATAGATTTAATTTGACCGAAATAAAGTTGGAAGCAAACCAAGGTTCTTTATTTGATTCGTTATTTGCTACAGAATCACCAAAACAAGACGGTCCAAAAGTGACTGTTATTATGCCTGCATATAATTCCGAGCGGGTTATAAATACTTCACTAACCTCTATACTCAACCAAACTTGGGTGAATCTAGAGGTTATTGTTGTTGATGACTGCAGTACTGATAATACTGTCGGTGTTATTCAAAGCTATATGCAAAAGGATACGAGAATTCGTCTCATCCAATGTGATAAAAATAGGGGGGCGTATTATGCACGGAATTTAGGGCTTCAGATTGCAACTGGGGATTATGTGACATGTCATGATGCTGATGATTGGTCTCACCCACAGAAAATTGAAAAGCAAGTTCAGCATCTTATTGGGAACCGATCGGTGATTGCAAATACTTCCGAGCAATCTAGAGTGACAGAGAACTTGAATTTCCATAGAAAACCCCAGCATCGGGTGTATCTATTCCCTAATATGTCCTCGTTAATGTTTAGAAGGGAAGATGTTTTGAATTCAGTGGGCTATTGGGATAGTGTTAGATTTGGGGCAGATGGAGAATTTGTAAGAAGGGTAAAGGCTGTTTTTGGTAGTAAATCTGTAGTAAATATATCGTCAGAAGGTCCTCTTTCATTTACAAGAGTTTCTGCAAACTCATTGACAGAAAGCAATAAATATGGGTATCCTGGATTTTTATTTGGAGCCAGAAAAGAATATTTTGAAAGCTTTAGCAACCACCATGCTTCTGGGAAAATATTGAAAATCGGGTTTCCGATGGCCAATAGACCGTTTCCAATCCCTCACCCTATGAATTCTGAAAATGTGGATGAGAGCAGGCATTTTGATGTTATAATAGCATCTGATTTTAGGCTGACAGGTGGAACAACTTCTTCAAATGTGGAAGAAATTAAAGCTCAGTTAAGTGCTGGATTGAAGACCGGTTTAATACAGATGTCCAGGTATCGAGGTCTTGGGAATAAGCCGATAAATCCCAAGATAAGAGAGTTGATTGATGGTAAGCAAGTTCAAATGATTGTTTATGGAGAAAAGGTATCTTGCGATGTGCTGATCATTAGGCATCCACCTGTTCTGCAAGACAAACAAATGTATATCCCGGAAGTAACAGCAAAAACAATTAATGTTATCGTTAATCAGACTCCTAGAATTGATTACGGAGTAACAGGAGCATTGGTGTACGATATGGAGGAATGCGAGAAAAATTTAACGGACTATTTTAAAAAGAAAAGTGTATGGTACCCTATAGCTCCACAGATAAGAAAGACGTTAGTTGATTACCATTCCGATGAACTTAGCAGCATTCAACTAGCTAGTGAAGATTGGGTAAACATAATAAATGTGGATGAATGGAAACGAACGAACTATGTGCCCAATGCTAATAGAATCGTCATTGGCAGGCACTCAAGAGATCAATACGTTAAATGGCCTTCTGAGCCGGACGAACTACTTGCCATCTACCCGGATTCATCAGAATTCGAAGTCCGTGTTCTAGGTGGAGCAAAGATTCCTGAGAATATTTTAGGAAAGCTGCCGCGAAATTGGAAGGTGTGGGAATTTGGATCAAAAACGCCTAAAGAGTTTCTTTCGGAACTGGATGTGTTTGTTTATTATGTTCATCCTGACTGTGTTGAAGCTTTTGGTCGAGTGATTATCGAGGCTATGGCTGTAGGGGTGCCTGTTGTTTTGCCTCACAGCTATTACGACTTGTTTGGGGAAGCGGCAATTTATGCAGAGTCTATTGATGTTAAGCAAAAAGTAATTGAACTTATTAGCAATAACAGCGCATACGATGATCAGGTAACAAAAGCAACTGAATTTATTAATAATAAATTCAGTTATGCCAGACATATTTCTAGAATTAGAGAATATTAACTGGAGGCATCAAATGGAAACAACGGGATTTTCTAAAAGCGATCATTTGTTTGATAGAGAAAAAGAAAAGAAAAATGTAATGTCGGATGATGAGAACGGCGATCATTTAAAGAGCAGTGATTTAATTATGCATCGGTTAAATCAGGTTTTGGAGGCACAACAGCTTTATTTTCAATTAACTCTTGCACAGTCACGTTTAAATTCATTAAAAGATGAGCTTAGACGGAAAAGGGAGAATAATAAACAATTAGATGATAAGATTAAAAAAAATAAAGTGGAATTAAAAACAATTATTAAAAAAAACAAGAATCTTTTGAGTTTGAAGCAAAATACCGATAGAATGTACCAGGAAATGTTGAATAGCAAATCGTGGAGATACACCGAATATTTGAGGAGGTTGAAAAGCAAAGTGTTTGCGAGGGAAGGAGCAGATAATGAGTAACGGTAATCATTACTCGCCAGAGATGTATGTATCTAAGTTGCAAGATGAAATAAACAAAATTTCAGAAGAATTAGCACAAGAAGAGAGAAAAGAGAAGTATTTACTAAATGATTTAAATCTTATTATATCAGAAAAAAATTTAGTCATGAGTCAGTTAAGGAAGCTTGAAAGGGAACAAGAGCTTTCGAGAAGAAGAGTGCATAGTTTGCGGGTGAGTAGATCATGGAGAATGATGGCCCCCTTAAGAATTTTGAGTAATTTAATCAAAGGAAATAAAGTGAAAAGTAGTAACAAGCTAGAAGCGGGCGCACTCAAAAAGAGAGAACAAGAGCTTGTTGAACTGAATCTTAAACTTCATAAGTTTGGCTTTACTAAAAAAGCATTAAATGATTTGCATACCTTTACTAATAACGTTTCGAACAAACGTATAAGAGCTCTTGCGGCCTATTATTTGTCTTATTGGTATACAACAAAATTTAGCGAGGAAAGTTCAAAAAAGGCTTTAGAGTGTATACAAATCATCAGAGACAGTCACAGTAGTATAGGGAAAGCAAGGGACAGAATTGTCTGGATGATGGAAGCTGAATGTTACAAAACGCTGAAACAATATAATAAAGCTAAAGTAATAATAATGAAGGCGATAGCTTTAGAGGATCATCCGGAGTTGTTTTTTACTGCGGCAAATATGGAAACCGAAGTAGATGCCAGGCTTTACTGGATAAATAAGACTTTCAGAATGTATAACTTACCAGTTATACATATAGGCCATGATATTTCTGAGGACTCATCACCCTTAGATAATATTATGGTAGGTGAAGTTCAATCGATTTATCCGAGTCTGTCCAGTCCCCCTAAAATATCTGTTATAATGCCCGTGTATAATTCTGAAAGAGTTATTGCTACTGCAATCAAATCAGTTATCCAACAAACATGGGAAAATATTGAGATTATAGTTGCCGATGATTGTAGTACAGATAATACAGTCGAAGTTGTAAAGCGTTTAATGCAATACGACCATAGAATTAAGTTAGTGCAGTCCAAAATAAACCAAGGTGCGTATACAGTAAGAAATAAGGCTTTACAGATTGCAACAGGATCTTTTGTGACCTGTCACGATGCCGATGACTGGTCACATCCTCTTAAATTAGAAATACAAGCAGTCCACTTGATGGAAAATACTTCGGTTATGGCGAATATTTCAGAGGCAATTAGGATTAGCGAAGATTTTTTGTTCTACCAGAAAGGAAAGATAGGGAAAAAATTACTATCTAACACATCTTCACTAATGTTTAGACGTTACGAGGTTACGAGAGACTTAGGATATTGGGACAGTGTTAGGTTCTCAGCAGACAGTGAATTTTTATACCGTTTGAGGAAGAGGTATGGAATAGATGCGGTAGTTCAATTGTCAACGGGACCGTTGTCTTTTGCTAGATTATCTAAAAATTCATTAACTGCTAATCCTAAGTTTGGAACTGCGGGATTTATAATGGGAGCAAGAAGAGTTTATGCTGATAGGTATAATACTTTTCATTATAAGGCTTCGGATGACGAACTTAGGTATGATTTTCCGCAACTAAATAGACCTTTTCGGGTGCCTAATCCGATGCTACCCAATAGATCTTTGAAGAAGAAAAATTATGATATAGTGTTTGCTTCAGATCTTCGATTGCATGAAAATTCAGAACTGCTTGGTAATCTTGTAAGATTGTGCCGAAGGAAAAATCTTCGTATAGGAACTATAGAATTATTTAGTTACAATGTCAGTGTAGATAAAAAGATAGATAGCGATATTTTAGAGATTATAGATTCAGGTGATGTCGATATTATTGTTTATGGAGAAGAGGTTGTTTGTCGTAGATTAATTATTAGTCACCTCCCTGTACTTGCTGAGCATCAAGATTTTGTTCCTACAATTGAGACAGAAAACGTATTTGTAGTAGCTGATGATGATTTATCTTTAGCTAAAGAGAGAAAATGGGATTTTGACCAGATGAATTCAAATATTTACTCCTATTTTGGGAGAAAAGCGCAGTGGTTTATCTCTAGAGAGAAGTTCCCGAAGTATTCCACTTCCTTTGGAATGCTTGAACTAGAAGATTTTGAAACGATAGATGAACTAATCCATTAAATTTATAAGGAGCATTTTAATTTATGAAACAAATACTGTTGGAGAGCATAAAAAATAAAACCTAAAAATTGGTGTTATAGGTTTGGGTTATGTGGGACTCCCATTGTCTATTGCATTTACCCGGGCCAATATTAAAGTGCTAGGTTTCGATATAGATCAATCAAAGGCTGAGAAGATAAATAATGGTCAGAGTTACTTCAGACATATTCCTTCAGATTTCATTGCAGATGCTGTTGATAAGAATTTTTTATCAGCAACTACCGATTTTTCAAATATTAGTACTGTAGATGTCATTATTATATGTTTGCCCACACCATTAAATAAGTATAGGGAACCTGACTTATCTTATGTTATAAACACAATGGGTGAAATAGCGCCCTATTTAAGGAAAGGCCAATTACTGAGTTTAGAGAGTACTACGTATCCTGGGACGACTGATGAAGAACTAAAAGGAAGAATTGAAGAACGAGGATTTACTATAGGTGAAGATTTCTTCCTAGTATATTCACCAGAACGAGAAGACCCAGGGAATCCCAATTTCTCTACTGGTACTATTCCTAAAGTAGTCGGTGGGACAACAAGCCATTGTTTAGAGGTTGGGGTGGTATTGTATGAACAGATAATTGAGCGCGTAGTGCCATTAAGTTCCACTAAGGCAGCTGAATTAACGAAACTCCTCGAAAATATTTATAGATCGATTAATATTGGTTTGGTAAACGAAATGAAAATGATAGCAGACAAAATGGACATCGACATATGGGAGGTTATAGACGCTGCAGCTACAAAACCGTTTGGGTTTACACCTTTCTACCCAGGGCCCGGTTTGGGAGGGCATTGTATTCCTATAGACCCCTTTTATTTAACTTGGAAAGCTAAGGAATATGGGCTTAACACTAGATTTATTGAATTGTCTGGTGAAATAAACACACAAATGCCACAATGGGTAATTCAAAAAGTGACTGATGCTTTAAATGAGCGGGAAAAATCCATGAAAGGATCAAAAGTCCTTGTGTTAGGGTTATCATATAAAAAGAACATTGATGATGTTCGTGAATCTCCATCGGTAGAGTTGATGGAATTGCTAGAGCAAAAAGGAGCGATTCTGCACTACTCGGATCCTTTTATACCTAAATTCCCAAAAATGCGGGAATATTACTTTGATCTAGATTCTACTGCTATAAGTAAAGAAGTCTTAGAAGAGATGGATTGTGTTATTATAAGCACCAATCATGATGATTTTGATTATGAATTTATCCGAAAAAATAGCCGACTGATTGTTGATACGAGAGGAGTATATAGAAATAATTATTCCAATGTTATAAAGGCGTGAGGATATGGGCGCATTAAAAGAGAATAAAAAGGAAGAACAAGCTAAAGATAAGAATCTTATAAGCATAATCATGCCTGTGTACAATCGTCAAAATACTATAATAGATGCCATAAAGAGTGTCCTCAGTCAAACGTATTCCAAATTTGAACTAATCATCATTAATGATGCGTCAAATGATCGTACATTAGAAATGATTAATTCTATAGATGATCCCCGCATAAAGTACATTAATCTTACACGAAACGTAGGTGCTGCTGTTGCAAGAAACATTGGGATTCAGCAATCCGAAGGTCGCTGGATAGCATTTCAAGATAGTGATGATATCTGGTTTGAAGATAAATTATTAAGACAAATGAGTGTCATCAAAAAAAATGGGTATGTGCCCTCAATTACTTATACTAGCTTTACACGAGATAAACAAGGAAAAACTGAATATATACCTGGAAATGAAAAAATAAAGAGGGAAGGGTATATCCAAAATGAACTATTAACTGGAAACTTCATTGCTCTCCCAACTGCAATTGTTGCCCGAGAGTGTTTTGAGACAGAGGGCAACTTTGCAGAAGATATGCCTCGTTTCCAAGACTGGGAATTGTGGATCAGATTATCCGCTCGCTACCCTTTTTATTGGATAGATGAGCCATTAGTACATGTGAATTATACAGAAAATAGTATTTCTTCTGATCCAAGCAAATTATTAAAGGCTTACAAACTAATATTGGAAAAGCACGAAGAGCAAATTATAGCAGCCCCTACGCATGGTTCGCGCTTTTTGTTTTCTTATGGACATAATTTACTTCTTTCGGGCGAAATGCGAGAAGGAAGAAAATACCTAATGCGTTCTATTGCATTAAGTCAAACATTAATTAGTTATATTAGTTTCTTACTTAGTTTTTTAGGCTGTAGAGTATATCGTTTTTTCTATTTTGTAAGAGGTTTATTAAAAAGTAGAAACAAACGATCTACTAAGAGGAAAATAAAAACCTAAGGAGAAAATTCAATTATAGTATTTATCGATTTACATTCAGAAATTCTCAAAAAATGAACTATAAGTTGTTATATTGATGAATACTAAAGAACTTTCCTTTCCACATAGTTTACTTTAATTCAATAATATATGGCAAAATAATTGGAGGTTAGACGTGAGTATAATAAAACAACTTTTCACAAAAAAAGCCGGGATGAAAAAATGATAAAAAAACACAAATTTATAATGATAAGATTCAGTGTTTTTAACCCGCGTCAGATAGGCTGGCAGATAGCTAAAGATGTTCAACTGGAGGAATACAAAGAAAAATTGTATTCTAATGAACGTCTTACTTTACGCCAGGAACTATTCCAAAAAATTACTCTGCCGTCTCTTCTTGCGCTAAAACCCGACCCAGAACAATTAACATTAATGGTTTGCACTTCCCAGGAATTGCCGAAAAAGTTTTTGGATGAATTAATGGATTTACTTCGACCAATACCTTGGGCCAAAATTATAATTCTAGATTCACAAAAAGATATTATCACTTCAATGGGTGAAAGTATTCATAAGGAGCTTATAAAATTTAACGAAACAGTATATTATAGCACAACTAGACTAGATGATGACGATGCATTAGCAGTATATTTTATGGATGAACTGGATAAATACCTATCGTTCCAGTATAGCGACTTCTGTCTCTCATTTGCAAGCGGATTCGGGGGTATTTACAATGGTAATTCATATGACACTTTCCATGCCGAAAACATACCGAGGTCTGCTCAGGGGTTAACATACATAAATACTTTTATACCCGGTAAAAAAGTAAATACAAAATATTTATCTGTTTTTGGCTTAGGAAGTCATACTAAGGTTGATCGAGTTAAGCCGACAATTCTTGATTCGCGACGTCCTATGTTTCTTAGAACACTTCATTCGAACAACGATTCAGTCACGGAAAAACATATTAATTCATTAAGAAAGAAGCCTCTAGCCGATATAGAAGAGGTTAGTTCTATCTTCCCGTTGGATATAATTAAAAAGAGCAGGTAGGGGCAAGTGGGTCTGTAAAATAAACTGTGTAAACTCTCCAATCAATCTATTATTCTAGTAGAAGGTTGGTTTGAAAGGATGAGCACAGTGGCCCCGAAGTTCAGCAAGGATCAAGTGAAAGCTTTCATAAAAGAAAACGCTTTAAAGACAATGGCGGACGTACAGTCGGCTCTTAAAGAACTGTTTGCCGACACGCTGCAAGAAATGCTGGAAGCAGAGCTTGATCATGAGCTGGGCTATGCCAAACATGACGTTGCAAATAAACAGACCACCAACAACCGTAATGGGAAGAGCAAGAAGACGATCACCAGCGAATACGGAGAACAAGAGATCCGTGTTTCCCGGGATCGCAATGGTGAATTCGAGCCCATGATCGTTAAGAAGCATCAGTCGAATGTGAGCGGCATTGAAGATCAAATCATCGCGATGTATGCCAAGGGAGTAAGCACGCGGGATATCCAAGACCACTTGTTGAATCTGTACGGCGTTGAAGTGTCTTCGACGATGATCTCGAACGTAACGAACAAGCTCATTCCCTTAATCAAAGAGTGGCAGAACCGGCCGCTGCAAGGCGTGTACGCCGTTGTCTTTATGGACGCGATCCACTTCAAGGTGAAGCAGGACGGTGCCATAGCAAACAAAGCAGCCTACATGGTCATTGGCATCGATCTCGATGGAAACAAAGATGTTCTCGGCATGTGGATCGGCGAGAAGGAGTCCTCCAAGTTTTGGCTTAGTGTACTCAACGACCTCAGAAACCGCGGTGTTAGTGACATTCTTATTACCTGTGTCGATAACCTAAACGGCTTCTCTCAAGCCATTTCCGCTTGCTTTCCGAATACGGAGATTCAAAAATGCGTCATTCATCAAATTCGCAATTCTACTCGATACGTCTCGTATAAGGACCTTAAGAAGGTCACTGCCGATCTCAAACCAATCTACAAGGCTACAACAGAAGACATGGCGCTGGTTGAGCTTGATCGCTTTGAAGAGACCTGGGGAAGTAAATACCCGCTCATCGTATGTTCTTGGCGTACCCACTGGGATGAGATCGCAACGTTCTTTAAATACCCTCCAGAAATCCGGAAGCTTATTTACACGACCAATATGATTGAGAGCTACCACCGCCAGCTTCGCAAGGTAACCAAGGGAAAGAGCATCTTCCCGACAGATGAATCCTTGCTCAAGATGTTCTATCTGGCCACCATGGACCGGTCGTGTTCAAAACTGGGGGCAAATACTACTGCAGCTCTCGGTCTTTTTCCCCGACCGGATCAGTCCGCATCTGCCTTAAGGTAGGGTTTCTCTAGGAGTGTTTACACAAAATTCTTGACAGACCCGGGCAAGTCGCTCTTGAGGTCCTTTTTAAACACAAGTTTAGAGTTTGCTAGAGAGGGATACTAATGTTATTTAGCACCACTGTTTTAAAAATGCAACTCTTCTAGCAGCAAGTCTTTTTTTCTATGCCTGGGGAGAGCCAAAATTCGTTTTTATCATGTTGCTTTCAATAGTATTGAATTACTTCTTTGCTTTAATCGTAGATGCTAAAAGAGAAGACCCAATAAAAGTTAAGTGGATCTTGGCTACAATGATTGTATTCAATCTTTCCATTCTTGGCATATTTAAATATGCCAATTTTTTTGTCGAAAATATTAATAACTTCTTAGGAATTAGCATTAGCATTTCCGAAATTCCTCTGCCATTAGGAATTTCTTTCTATACATTCCAAGCAATAAGTTACGTTATTGATGTGTATAGACGGGATGGACAAGTTCAACGAAATTTATTAGATCTTGGTTTGTATATATCTTTATTCCCTCAGCTTGTTGCCGGACCTATAGTTCGATATAACACTATTGCTCAACAGATTAACAAAAGAATAGTTTCTTTGGAGAAGTTTGCCCAGGGTAGTAAGCGGTTTATTATTGGATTAAGTAAAAAAATGTTTCTAGCAAATAATTGTGGGTATGTGGCTGATCAAATATTTAGTATGTCACCAGCTGATATGTCAGTAGGACTTGCATGGATTGGAATATTGGCTTATACATTGCAAATTTACTTTGACTTCTCAGGTTATTCTGATATGGCCATCGGTCTGGGAAAAATGTTTGGCTTCGATATTCCTGAAAACTTTAATGTTACTGCCGAAGCATAATGTCCGTCAGTTGACGGCAAAAGTTGTCCTGCTATATACGGCCATGTTGGCCACGACTAGATAAGAGGAAAGGGAGAATCAAGTTAGTTCTCCCTGGATAACGTGCTTTACCATGTGATCATCGATAATTCGGTGTTTATTCTGAGAGCCATACATGAGACAATGCGTGCAGACCTTGTTAATTAACCGAGCTGCGCCTCCGGAGAAGCGATAGATGTCGTCAATCGCTCCATCCGAGAAGATATTGTAACTGCTAAATTAGAATCAACGGATTCCGCTAGATAAGAGTGAACAAAATTTACCATACCCTTCCTATTAAGATATCATAGAATTGGTAATTCTAGCATCAGGGGGAAGCGGTATGAAGAAAAAGGAAAGGTGGCCTATGTACTTTTCAGTACAGGAGCAGAAAGAATTAGGACTCAGGAAATCACAGGTTGCAAGGAATTTGAATGTATCCAGGAATACCGTCATCAGGCTGTGGGACATGACGGTAGATGAGTACAAACGGTTTTTAGATGGTCTCGAATCACGATCAAAAAAGCTAGACGCATTTGAAAAGGAGATCACGAGTTGGTTGCGGGAATACCCAGACTTATCTGCAGCTCAGGTGATGGATTGGCTAAAGGAACGCCATGAAGGTATGAACATCGCTGAAAGCACGGTTCGGAGCTATGTCAGAGGCTTACGAATGGAATATGGAATTCCTAAAACGAAGCGAATCCGGCAATACGAAGCGGTAGAGGAACTCCCGATGGGCAGGCAGATGCAGGTAGACTTTGGGGAAACCAAGCTTAGGCATCCGGAAGGTCACTTGGTCAGACTATGGTTCATCACCTTTGTCCTCTCATTCGAGATACAAGTATGCACGATGGCAGGACAGGCCCTTTACAACATTGGATGTCGTAGATGCTCACGAACAGGCCTTTGAGTTCTATGGCGGTCTTCCTGAAGAAATCGTCTATGACCAAGACCACCTGCTGTTAACGAGCGAGAACCACGGGGATCTCATCCTGACCCACGAGTTTGCCAAGTACGTGGAGGAGCGCGCCTTCCGGATTCATATGTGTCGGAAAGCAGATCCCGAGAGCAAAGGCAAAATTGAGAATGTGGTGAAATACATCAAGCGTAACTTTGCAAGGCACCGCTCATTCACGAATATCGACAAGCTCAATGAACAGTGCTTGGCATGGTTAAACCGTACAGGCAACGCCAAGATGCACCATACGATCAAAAAAATACCGGCCGAAGTGTACGCCTTAGAAAAAGCGCACCTCCGCCCAGTCCACAAAAAATAAAAAAATCGATTGATTCAAGTATAACAAGAACGGTGCGAAAGGACAACACCATTTGGTATGAATCGAACCGGTATAGTGTTCCGACCCGCACGTATGACGGAACCGACAAAGATGTGGCTGTCCGCGTGACAGAGGACAATCGCCTCATCATCTATGAGGGAGATACCGGGCAAATCTTGGCAGAGCATCCCCTATGCCTCCATCGCAAGGGTGAGCTCATCCGTAACCGTCATCATGGTCGAGATCGGACGAAAGGGGTCTGTGCGTACATTGAACATGTATCCAATCTCTTTAACGACGCTAGTGTAGCTCGAGGTTATCTCGAGGAAATTTACAAACGGAAGCCACGGTATATGCGAGATCAATTGCAGGCCATTGAGAAGAGCGTGTCAGGGGCTGCTGAGAAGGCGGCAAGCCAAGCGCTGGCCTATTGTGTTAAGCATCATCTGTATCGTGCTACCGACTTTGCCGATGCGGTACACCACTACATGGAAAAGGCAAACCAACAAGCCGTTTTGCCGACTCAGAGTGACTTGAAGCTGCTCGTTCAAGTGGACGATGCGAAGTTGAAAGCCAAACCCCAAATTCGGGCTTTTCAAACCTACGAACGCATCCTGGGAGGTGGCTGAGTATGTCTATATCCACTGGGGAACTGAAGCAATGGATGAGCACTCTCAACATGACCGAGGCCGCACACATCCTTGAGGAAAGCCTCTTGGATGCCCAATCGAAGGACTGGAGCTGCGGGCAATTCTTGCATCATCTCCTTCGGTACGAGTTGCGACGGCGGGAAGATAAGCAACGAGCCAAGCGAATGAAGTGGGCTGCGTTCCCCTTCATCAAATCGTTAGATGAATTTCGACTGGAGGAACAGCAGTCCCTCAGCAAGCGTCATATGGAGCAATTGCGGGAGCTGATTTGGCTGGAGCATACGTACAATCTCATCCTTTTAGGCCCACCTGGGGTCGGTAAAACCCACCTGTCAGTGGGATTGGGCATAGAGGCATTGGAGCGAGGGCATCGCGTTAGCTTTGTCGCCATGGATAACCTCATCCATCTGCTCAAGACACAAGAGATCGCACGGACATCGCAGACTCGAATGAAGCGTATCTTGAACTCCGATCTGGTGATCATCGACGACCTCATGTTCATGGCCATGGAGAAGAGCGAGTCGAACTTATTCTTTCAATTTGTGAACAAGCTCTATGGCCAAGCGTCGATCATACTCACTTCCAACAAGGGCCCGGAGGATTGGGGCGAGCTGCTAGGCGATCCGGCCATCACGACTGCTATTCTCGACCGAATCTTGCATAAGAGCGAGGTGATTAAGCTGAGCGGAGATAGCTTCCGTCTCAAGCATCGGGAAACCATATTTGGAAATTAATAGGTGTTGAAACTTATTTAGCGGAATCTGCTCAAAAGTACTTGACGGTTACAGATATCTTGTGTAGTACCAGCATAGGCCAAATGCCGCTGAATATATTCGCTAGTCTGTGCACGATCGAAGTGCGGCAGCTTACACTGCAGATCAATCCGCTGCCTAATGGCTGCGTAGGATTGAAGAGCCAATCGATCCCAAAGTTCGCTCTGTCCAACTAGTATGAGTGCCATGGGGCTCTGCGCATCT
>NZ_HE610961.1:321839-324265 GCF_000285515.1 Paenibacillus senegalensis JC66 | reverse complement strand
GGCCGGGTGTTTTTTGCAAGCGAAAAATGCTGAGTTTTGCTTCTAAAAATGCCAAGGCCACTTGCCAGCTTATTAAATTTGTGGGATTCGTTCCATCGCCTGCTTCAGTCGGAAGCTATCTCCGGTAAATGAGAGGATATGGGCATGATGGACAAGACGATCCACCAAAGCCGATGTCAGCTTGGTATCGCCGAAGATGGACGTCCATTGGCCAAACTCCAAATTGGATGTCACGATCACGCTCTGCTGCTCGTAGCAATCCGCGATGACGTTAAATAATAGCTCCGATCCGGATTGGCTAAAGGGGACATAACCCACCTCATCCAGAATAAGCAACTCCAGCTTTTTGAGTTTCTCGCGAAACCGGCTTAACGTGCCGGCGGCAAACTTCTCTTGTAACACCGCCACTAAATCCGAGGCGCGGTAGAATTGCACTGCGTGACCTTGACGGCAAGCTTCAATCCCCAGCGCTGTCGCCATATGGGTTTTGCCTGTCCCTACGGCCCCCATCAACAACAGATTTTCCCTCTGTTCCAGCCATTCCATCTCCCGTAATCGATCGAGTGAACTTCCTTCCGGGTACGTAATGTGGTTTTCCACATATCCATCAAAGGTTTTTAGATGGGGGAAGCCCGCCTGCTGCACCAACTTACCCAGTTTGGCCCGTCGTCTTCCGTCTCGTTCGGCCAGAAGCAGTTGCTCCACCCACTGGCCCATCTCTTTGTCTGGATGCTGGGCCACGTAGTCCACCACATGGGCAAGCCGTAGCTGTCGACAAAGTTCGGTCAGGTCAGCCCGCATCTCAGCTCACCCCCATAAGGCGATCATAAGCATCAAGCGAAGGGCTCGCTTGCGTGCCGGGTGGAGACAAGGTTTCGCTCCAACTCGAAGGAATATCGCGGCTGGCCTGTTGCAAACTCAGTGCCGCAGTCAGTTGCATCACCGTGGCTTCGTCACCTGTCGTTTCGAGTACCTCCTGGATCTGGGACAGCGCGTAAACACCACTCCAATGGGCGTGTGCCTGCAGGCGCTCCTTGCGTATCATCAAATCAGCAATGCCCACATACCGCTGCACGGACTCCGGGAGCATGCGAACAAACTGGGAATGTGTGACACTGCGCGGTTTTCGAAGCAGATTAGCGAATACCTGCACCCAGGGTATCTCGGCTGTACGACCGGTATACGGACGAGGAACTTCTCGCACGACCTGTTGCTGCTCGGTAAGGACCACAAAGCGGTCCCAGTAGGACTGGATCATCACCTCTCGACCGGGCGATACCAAGCCAACCAGTGGAATGGCCGTGCCATCCGCCTGAACTTCTCCGTACTTGTTCACTACGGCTGCACTCATCCGGAAAGCTTCATAGCGCGTTTCTGGCAAAGCCAGCAACACTTGGCGGTCGCGTTCCCAAAGGTCGGCGATGCGTTTTCCCTTGGCATAGTGGAGGCGCTCACGGTCTTTCCGAGCTTGTTCCGCGAAGTCGGCGGCAAGTTGATCATGGCTTTCAAACGTGGGGAGGGGAACGGCCCAGTTGCGCTTAGAATAGCCACACTTGTTCTCCACATGCCCTTTCTCATGACCACTGTACGGGTTGCAAAACACGGCTTCAATCCGGTAATGAGCACAGAAGCGTTGGAAGCCCTCCGTTAACTGCCGCTCGCCGTGTTTTCTCTACATGCACGACGGCTGCGGACAGATTGTCGAACCAGATCCGCCGGGGAGCCCCGCCCATCTGCCCAAAGATTTGCTGCATGCCTTCGAGAAAGCATTCTTGGTTCTCCGCTGGTGTTGGGTAAACAAAAGCCGCATTGCTGGAAGGAAAGGATAGCACCAGCAGTTTGTACGTTAAGAGTTGCTGGTTGTGGCTCACTTGCAGGGTTGTAAAGTCCACTTGGGCTTCACCAGCCGGATGTTCTAAACGTTCGTAGGTTTTGGCCCGTTCGAGATCCATCTCACTTTTGCGTCGCTTGACGTAGGCTAGGACGGTGCGTTGACCTCCTGTAAAGCCGTGTTCCGCCTGCAATCGCTGAAAGATGCGCACGCCGGTATGCCGCTGTTTGCGCGGAAGCAGCCGATCCTCCTCGAGCCACGTATCCACGATCTCCATAAACGGGCCCATCACGGGGCTGTTGCTTTTTCGCTTGCGTAACGCCGCATTCCAGTCTTCTTGATCCGCATAACGTTTGGCGGTTCGCCAATGCACCCCCACTTGTCTCGCTATTTCACTTACCGAACATCCTTCTGCTTCACGTAAAAATTTGATATACTCTTGTTGAGGCATTTTCAGCATCCTTCCGCTCTCCTTCGCTAGTTCTCGTCAAACTTAACGATAGGAGGATATTGGGTTGCTGGCAAGTGCCTTTTTTGCACTTTTGCTAGGCATTTTTACGTTGCAATATTCGGCACTTTTATTATGCAATAAACA
>NZ_HE610961.1:49862-319918 GCF_000285515.1 Paenibacillus senegalensis JC66 | reverse complement strand
ATTTAAAAGCAATGTTCGGAATGAACAACAGAGGGATCTGGGATGCCCAAGCCACATATTATACCACTCAATATGGCGTTTTCTTATTGCTTGCTGTGATTGGATCTGTGCCTTTAGTCAAGAAGCTACTTGATTGGTTTGATGTTAAATCAGAACAGTCCAATTCCATGATAAGTGTCGGTAGTGTAGTGATAATGAACAGCTTTTATATTATTATTTTCTTTATATCTATAGCTTACATGGTAACCAATACTTTTAACCCTTTTATTTATTTCAGATTCTAATCTTGATGTAGGGGAAAATCTATTGATGAAAAAAATTAACGATATAATCATGGTGGTTGCGTTCTTAATTATTATTTTTTTGCTTGGTGCTTGGGCTGCACTCAAAGATGATGAAGCAGCTTCAGCATTAGAGAATAGAAGTTTGGCGGAAAAACCGCTCCTGTCAGTCGGTAGTTTGTGGAGTGGAGAATATTTCAAACAGTATGAGAATTATTTTAATGACCAATTTCCTGCCCGGGGGAAATTTGTTGAGACTAATGCATGGGTAGAAAAAAATATAATAAGAAAAAAAGTTTACAACTCCGTTTATCTTGCATCTGATGGGATGATGCTAGTTGCGTATAATGGTAATCGAAAGGCAATAAATAATATTTATCAACCAATTACTAACTTTATAGATGAACAACAAGAGTATGGTGTTGATGTTTTTGTAGGAGTTTTGCCTCACAAAATGCTTGTTTATGCTGATCGATTACCGCATTATTTACGAAGTAATGCCAAGGATTCTTATGAAAATCTAATAAAGGGCTTTTCGGAACAGGTAAAGTTAATAGAAGTATATCCTGTTATTAAAGAACGCGAGGATGAAGAATTGTATTTCTATACAGATCATCATTGGACAGTTAAAGGGGCATTTTTGGGATATCAGGAGATCGTTAGGACGGTGTCAAAAGATTACCCGGAAATTGGAGAATATCTAGAGGAAGATCAGTTCGATTGGATTGAGCATCCTGCTTCTTTCTATGGCTCTTATGCGCGTAGGATGACTAGTGCGTTTGTAAGAAAACGTGATACTATTACAATAGCAGTCCCCAAGTTTTCTGAAAGGGACTACACGATCTGTGATTCTTGTGATCAGGAATTTTATGATCCAGCCCCTTTACAGAATGAGAATATTTACGTTAATCGCTATGTAACCTATTTTTCTGGTGATGTTCCAGAAGGATTCATTCAGAATCCAAATGTAAATAACGAGTTGAGTCTTTTGATTTTAAAGGATTCCTATGCAAATCCTATGATCCAATTTGTAGCCAGACATTTTAAAGAAACAAGAGTGTTGGATTTGCGACATTATTATGAAATGTCAGTAAATGAATATATTAAAGAAAATGGTGTGGACATAGTATTACTGCTTTATAATAATACTGGAATAGTAAATGAAGATTTTTTGAAATTTGATTAGCTATGAAAGAAGTGAAAGCAATGAAAGGTATAATCCTAGCAGGGGGTACGGGCTCGCGTCTGTACCCCCTGACTAAAATAACGAATAAGCATCTTCTTCCAGTTGGAAAATATCCGATGATTTTTCATGTTGTTCATAAGTTCAAACAAGCGGATGTGACGGATATTTTAGTAGTTACAGGTAAAGAACATATGGGCGATGTCGTCAATCTGCTTGGGAGCGGTTCGGAGTTGGGCGTTTCCTTTACCTATAAGGTGCAGGATGAAGCCGGGGGGATAGCTCAAGCGCTAGGTTTGGCTGAACAGTTCGTTGGACAGGATCAAATGCTGGTCGTGCTTGGCGACAACGTATTTGCGGATAATATCCGTCCATTTGCAGAAAATTTCAGGCAGCAGAAAACCGGAGCAAAAATTTTACTCCAACAGGTTCATGATCCCCAGCGATATGGCGTTCCCGAGTTGAATGGAGATAAAATTGTATCTATTGAAGAAAAGCCGCTTGAACCTAAGAGCAGTTATGCAGTAACAGGAATATATATGTATGATTGCAAGGTGTTTGAGATTATTAAAAGCTTAAAGCCTTCCGGTCGTGGCGAACTGGAGATTACAGATGTAAATAATGCCTATATTGCTCGGAATGAGCTAACCTATGATATCCTAAAGGGATGGTGGACAGATGCCGGTACCCATGCTTCCTTGGCCAAAGCTAATGAACTCGCCAAAAGTGTGGAGCTCGGTGAAGAGTTCGGCAAAATTAAGACCTAGAGGTGTGTTCAATGCAAAAGTTCCCTACCAAGCTGGAGGGGGTCTATTTACTTCAGCCCACTGCCCATGAAGACAGCCGCGGCTTCTTTGTGGAAAGTTATAATGCCAAAACAATGGCTGATTTAGGTATTCATCATCAGTTTGTCCAAGATAACCATTCTTTATCCGTGGATGCGGGAGTTCTTCGTGGCCTGCATTTTCAATTAAACCCCAAAGCCCAGACCAAGCTGATTCGTGTGCTGGCCGGAGTTATTTATGATGTTGTGGTGGATATTCGCAGACAGTCCCCTACCTTTGGACAATGGGTAGGAGTCATCCTCAGTTCAACTAATAAACGCCAATTGCTTATCCCTAAAGGTTTTGCTCACGGGTTTTGCACACTAGCTCCCCATACTGAGGTTTTATATAAAGTCGATGAATATTATTCACCAGAGCATGACCGCGGCATAGCTTGGGACGATCCGGCATTGAACATTGATTGGCCGGTTTTTAAGCCGATTTTATCGGAAAAAGATCAAAACCATCCAGTTCTATCCGAAGCGGATAACAACTTTTGACTGTAACACAGATATAATTACAATATAGAATTCGAGCAAAACAAAGCAATAGGTTTTTTTATCTGGGAGGGAAATCATGAAGCTTCTTGTTACAGGCGGAGCGGGTTTTATAGGCAGCAACTTCGTGCATTATATGTTGAAGAAATATCCCGATTATGAAATTGTTGTGCTGGATGCATTGACGTATGCCGGCAATCTTGAGAATCTGAAGGCGGTGGAACAGCATACGGGCTTCAGGTTTATTAAAGGATCCATAACGGATGCGCAGCTGGTGGATGAGATCTTTCAGCAGGGAATAGATGCGGTGCTCAACTTTGCTGCGGAATCCCATGTCGATCGGAGTATTTCCGCCCCGGATATTTTTGTGCAAACCAATGTTTTGGGAACTCAAGTGCTCCTGGAAGCGGCTAAAAAACATAACGTCAGCAAATATGTGCAAATTTCAACGGATGAAGTCTATGGTACGTTAGGCCCTACGGGTTTGTTTACGGAAACGACTCCTCTTACTCCCAATAGTCCTTACTCCGCAAGTAAAGCGGGAGGAGATCTGCTGGTCAGAGCCTACCATGAGACATATGGACTCAACGTGAACATTACGCGCTGCTCGAACAATTATGGCCCGTACCATTTTCCGGAGAAGCTGATTCCTCTAATGATTACAAGAGCTCTGAATGATCAATCTCTGCCTGTTTACGGCGATGGCTTGCAGATTCGCGATTGGCTGCATGTGGAGGATCACTGCAGTGCCATCGATCTGGTACTTCACAATGGTAAAGCCGGAGAAGTGTACAATATAGGCGGGAACAATGAACGGACAAATTTGGAGCTAGTCAGGATGATCTTGAAAGAGCTCCATAAACCGGAGTCCCTTATTGAACATGTTAAGGATCGCCCCGGTCATGACCGGCGTTACGGTATCGATGCCTCCAAAATTACTCGAGAACTAAGCTGGCAGCCGCGGTATACGTTGGAGACGGGATTGAAAAAGACGATCCAGTGGTATTTGGACAATGAAGCATGGTGGCAGCGGATTATTTCCGGTGAATACCGGGATTATTATAGGCAGCAGTATGGCTCATGACGATAGGAAGAAGGTGATAGCTTGAAAGTGCTGATTACGGGTGCGAACGGGCAGTTAGGGAAGGATCTGGTTCAAGTGTTTGGGCAGGATTCTCACCATGAGATTTACGCCTTTGGCCGCGACAAACTGGACATTACCGATGCTGATCAGTGCAGTCACGTGGTGTCCTCTCTTCGTCCGGATGTAGTCATCCACTCCGCTTCTTATACGGCAGTGGATCAAGCTGAATCCGATATTGAAGGAGCTTACCGGGTTAATGCAGACGGTACCAGGAATGTGGTTGTGGCCGCCGAAAGGGCTGGCTCTCGCTTTTGCTATATAAGCACGGACTATGTGTTTGACGGGACGTCTTCTGTGCCTTACCGGGAATATGACAACACCAATCCGCAAAGCGTGTACGGCCAGTCGAAAAGAGCGGGCGAGGTGCTTGTGCAGAGTCTCTCATCCCGTTTTTATATCGTTCGCACCTCCTGGGTTTACGGTATCTACGGTTCGAATTTCGTAAAGACGATGCTCAAGCTCGGAAAAGAAAAAAGCGCCTTGAAGGTTGTTGACGATCAGGTGGGCTCGCCCACTTATACTTTAGATTTAAGCAGATTTCTGTTGGAATTGACAGCTACGGAGAAATATGGGCTCTATCATGCTTCCAATCAAGGTCAATGCTCTTGGTATGAATTTGCCAAGGCGATTTTTGAAGAGAGCGGGTTGGAGGTGGAGGTGAATCCGTGTGCGACCAAAGACTTTCCACGCCCGGCTCCAAGACCGGGCTTCTCCCTTCTCGACTCCCTTGCTATTCGTACCAATGGCTTCACAGAGCTGAGGCCTTGGCGGGAAGCGTTGAAGGACTTCCTTAAACGATTAGAGGACGGCCAATCATGAAAACTGTTAGTGTGCATGTTGTAACTTATAATAGTGCTGAGGATATTGAAGCATGCTTGGATGGGATTCTGAAGCAGACTTACCCGATAAGCCAGATTATAATAGTCGATAACGCATCAAAAGACGATACGATCTCCAGACTGCGTCCTTATCAAGACCAGCTGGAGATCATTGCGAATGCGCAAAACATAGGATTCGCACCCGCCCACAATCAAGCTATTCGGCGCAGTCATTGCGATTATTGTCTTGTACTAAACCCAGATGTATCCCTGCACCCTGATTATGTTGCCGAGCTTATTGATTTTGCTGAGAACAATGAGCGGGCAGGCAGTCTGACAGGAAAACTGGTATTGAAACAGGCACCTGAACAAATTGATACGACGGGATTAACGATTAACAAGGATAGAAGAGCTTTCGATCAGGGGAGAGGACAAGCAGCCCGGGATTGGGTGAAGGCTGAGGAAGTATTTGGTGTTTCCGGCGCGGCAGCCCTTTACCGCAAGACAATGGTAGATGAGATAAGTGTTGAGGGCGAATTTTTTGATGAATCCTTTTTTGCCTACAAGGAGGATGTTGATGTGGCCTGGCGTGCCCGACTCATGGGCTGGGACGCCTATTTCGTGCCCTCAGCTCCAGCTCTGCATGAACGGGGCTGGAAGGAAAGCTCCAGAAGCCAGCAGCCCTTGATGATTCGCCAGTTTTCTTATATCAATCGCATAAAAATGATGATCAAAAACGATTCAGGCCGCTACTTTTGGCTTCATAGTCCGTTTATTCTTTCCTTTGATCTGGCAGGCATTGTGTATATGCTGCTCAAAGAACCTAAAGTATTGTTGGCATGGAAACGTATCTTTAAAGAATGGTCTGAGCTGTGCCGCAAGAGAAAGATCATTCAGCAAAAAAGAAAAAGAAATTATGCGGAAATATACAAATGGTTCCAGTAAGCGAGATTTCCAGTTTCGTGGTATACTGGAAATGGTGAATGCTAAATGGACTTAAGTATCATCATCCTTAATTATAATACGAAGCAGCTGACTTTGGATGCGATCCAATCGGTATATGATTCAGAGCTTTCCTATTCCTATGAGATTATTTTAGTAGATAATGCTTCCACGGATGGTCTGGTAGAAGAGATGCCTGCCATTTATCCGCAAGTGCGCGTAATCGCCAACAAGGAAAATGTCGGTTTCTCCCGTGCCAACAATCAAGGAATCCGTATTTCCGAGGGGCGGTATATACTGCTGCTGAATTCGGATACGGTTCTGGAGAAGGACGCTTTGCAGAAGATGATTTTATTCATGGATCAGCATCCGGAGGTTGGTGCTGGCGGAGGCAAGCTGGTGCTGCCGGATGGCTCGCTTGACAAGGCATGCCGGAGGGGGTTCCCTACGCCTTCAGCCTCTTTCTACTATGCGTTTGGTTTTTCCAAGCTGTTTCCTGACAATCCAAGGTTCAACCAATACCAGTTAGGGTATTTAAGCCCTGACGAAACTTATCCGGTGGATTGCTTGGTAGGCGCCTTTATGATGGTGAGACGGGAAGCCATTGACCAGGTAGGCCTGCTGGATGAGGAGTTTTTCATGTACGGGGAAGATATTGACTGGTGCTATCGGATCAAGCAGGCAGGCTGGGAGATTTATTACTACCCCGAAGTTAAGATAACCCACTATAAAGGCGCCAGCAGCCGTCGCAAGCCCTGGAAGATCGTATACGAGTTCCATCGAGCCATGTATTTGTTTCACCGCAAGCATTATCAGAAAAAGTATTCCGCTCCCATGAATATGTTGGTATACAGTGGAATAAGTGTGAAACTAACGCTTGCTATCGTTTCGAACGGTTTGAAGAGGTTGAGGTGATTTTCGTTGATACGTAAAAATCAGAATATATTGACGCAAATCTATGCCTTGAGCGACTTTGCGGTTCTTCAAGCGGCTTTTTGGTGGCCTGGTGGATCAAGTTTCGGTCGGGGTGGATGGATGTACCCGGCGGTTATCTCTCCATGCAGTCTTATTGGGTGTGGAGCCTGGTTTACGGTGGAATTGCTCTTGTATTGGGCTTTTTCTTCGGCTTCTATTCTCCCAAGAGGAAGAAAAGGTTTGCCTTTGAAGCGTATAAGATTGTTCAAACCCAAGTCGTCAGCCTGCTTATTCTCCTCAGTGTATTGTTCGTGTTTCGACAAGTCGATATTTCCCGCGAATTTCTTGCGGTTTATTTAGCCACTAGCATCACTTTCCTGGGCATTTATCGTTACATAGTCAAAAATGCTCTCAAGCGTCTGCGGGAGAAGGGCTATAATAAACAGTTTGTTCTGATTGTTGGCGCCGGAAGTCTGGGGAAACGCTTCATGTCCAATTTGGACAAACATCCCGAGCTCGGCTTTGAAGTGGTCGGCTTTCTTGACGATTTTCAGGAAATGCATGAAGATCACTGTCCCAAACCAATCTTAGGGAAGACGGGCGAGCTTGAAATGGTTCTGCAGGAGACGGTCGTTGACGAGGTGGTAATTGCACTGCCGCTGGCGGCACACAGCAAATATGGGCAGATCATTTCCATTTGTGAAAAAGCCGGTGTACGTACCATGATCATACCGGATTTCTACGATTACTTGCCGGCTCGTCCGAATTTTGACAATTTCGCTGGCATGCCGCTTATTAGTGTGAGAGATATTCCGCTGGATTCATTGAATAATCGGATCGCCAAGCGTGCATTTGACCTTGTGTTTTCACTTGCCGCTATAATTGTCACTTTGCCGTTAATGGTGTTTATCGCTGCCGGTATTAAGCTCACTTCACCCGGACCGATTATTTTCAAGCAGGAGCGGGTTGGTCTGAATCGCAGAACTTTCCCAATGTATAAATTCCGTACGATGAAGGTGATGAAGGAAGACTTGTCCGATACGCAGTGGACCGTAGAAAATGATCCCCGGCGAACCGCTTTTGGTTCGTTTTTGCGGCGAACAAGCCTGGATGAGCTGCCGCAGTTTTTCAATGTGCTGCTTGGGCATATGAGTGTAGTCGGCCCGCGTCCGGAGCGTCCTTATTTTGTCGAACAGTTCAAGGAAGAAATTCCGAAATATATGATTAAACATCAAATCCGTCCAGGCATTACCGGCTGGGCGCAGAGTAACGGGTTGCGAGGGGATACTTCGATTGAGGACCGAATTCGCCATGATATTTTCTACATTGAGAACTGGACTTTTCTGTTTGATATCAAGATTATATACAAGACGATTTGGAATGGGTTCATTAATAAGAATGCATATTAACAAAGTATTGGCTTAACGCCAAGGAGGATATTTATGAAAATCCGCAAAGCCATAATTCCAGCCGGGGGGCTGGGGACGAGGTTTTTACCGGCGACCAAAGCGATGCCCAAAGAGATGCTTCCAATCGTGGACAAGCCCACCATTCAATATATTGTGGAAGAAGCGGTCGCTTCGGGAATAGAAGACATTATTATCGTATCGGGCAAGAGCAAAAGAGCTATCGAAGATCATTTCGACAGCTCTTTTGAACTGGAGCATACGCTGCTTGAAAAAGGAAAGATGGAGCTTTTGTCGGAAGTCCAGAAATCGTCCGGGATGGCGGACATTCACTACATTCGGCAAAAAGAGCCGCGCGGACTGGGCCATGCCATATGGTGTGCACGCAAGTTTATTGGCGAGGAGCCATTTGCGGTGCTGTTGGGCGACGATATCGTTCAAGCCAAGGTTCCCTGCTTGAAGCAGATGATAGAGATGTTTGATCACCATCAGGCTTCGATTGTAGGCGTGCAGCAAGTTCCTGAAGAAGAGGTACATAGGTATGGCATAGTAGATGCCAGCAGGATAGCTGACCGGTTGTATCGGGCCAAGCATTTGGTTGAGAAACCGGAGCCGGCTGTTGCGCCGTCCAACTTGGCGATTATGGGTCGCTATATTCTTACACCTAAAATCTTTGAGTTTCTGGATAAACAGGAGGTTGGAGTGGGGGGCGAAGTGCAGTTAACGGATGCAATTTCCAAGTTGAATGATGAGGAAACCATCCTGGCGTATGAGTTTGAAGGGCGGCGCTATGATGTGGGCGAAAAGCTCGGGTTCATAAAAACAACCCTGGAGTTTGCACTGGCTAAAGAGGAAATGAAACAAGCCGTTCTTGATTATATGAGAGAGCTTTTGAATGAGCATGAAGCCACTACGAATAGATCTGGAAAAGAAGTGGTCTGAGATCATCCAAAGATAGATTGAAAAGCTATTCTGATCCTATGGGACGGGGTAGCTTTTTATATTTACGATAGTTAGTCTTTTGATGGATTGAGCCCTTTACAAGGGAATGGGTAAATAGGGCTATCGAACCTTTCCAATCCAGAGGAGTTTTCTGTCATAAGCTTCAAAGTTCAGATATTTTTTTGGGAAAATTACAAATTTCGACACGACAACTATTAATTTTTAGGTATAATAATATATAAAGCTGGAAACATCAGCCAGAAATTTGATAAATAATTCTAATATGGGAGCGATGAAATCCATTCTTTATGTGGGCACTTGGAATGGACGGAGCTAGTAGTGCAACCGACCAACTTCTTTTGTTTGTCACTAGGCAAATTAGAGGTGGTTTTTTAATGCCCATTATTGGTAATCTCGTCTGGTTTTCATTTTCTCTGGCATCGACTCAGATGATAGCGGGATTAGGTGTAGGCCGTTCATCCCTGCTCGCTAGTCACGGAGGTTATTAAGATGCCGCTGATTCCTATGAAGAAGTTCTGGACACCGTTAGAGTGGTTAGGTATCCAATTGTATTACGATGAGGACAAGCAGTGGTATATCAAACGTAAAGGTCGTGCGATCCGTAGGATGAAAAAATAATTTAACTTTGGTTGAAGGAGGGAAGGTTAATGAGAATCCCTTCCTCGTCTTGCACTGGATTATCGTGAACGAGGAAGGTTTGAGGAATGGTTCGATGATGCTTCTAGGGAGAGTATGATCCCGATTTGCTGCAGGAGACAACATTCAGAATTTACATCTATAGAGTTATTGTTGCTTCAAATGGTTGCTCCCAGACAATAGTATCTCATTGAATAGCAATTTGGGAGGCGCAAACATTGAGTTACTTGAAAAGGTTGGCTCTATTAATCGGGATTGATTCCGTGATTGTGCTGACATCAGTTTATTTTAGTAATTTTCTTCTTTTGGGCTCCTGGCAAAGCATGTTTACCCCAAGCCTGATGATCAGCTCGCTTACCCTGCTGGTGAGTCACCATTTACTGGCTTATAAATATAAGCTTTACCAGCGCGAATGGCGTTATGCCAGCATTGGAGAACTGATTTCGATTTTCAAATCGATTAGTTTATCGGTTGGCATCACTTTTCTGCTTCAAATGGTACTTTATGGACCGCACTATTACCGGATAATGCTTATTACCTGGATGCTGCACTTGCTGCTGATCGGGGGAAGCCGTTTCTCATGGAGAATGTATCGGGATGGCTACCGCAAGGTGGAGAAGCCTGAGAGCAGCGATAATCGGACGTTGATTATAGGAGCTGGCTCAGCAGGAACGCTGGTTGCCCGTCAGCTCAAGCTGAATCCCGATGTGGCCATGCAGCCGGTAGCCTATATTGATGACGATCCGGCGAAGCGCCATTTGGAAATGTTCGGGCTGCCAGTAGTTGGCGGCAGAGACAAAATCGTGGAAACCGTTAATACATTGAACATAACTAATATCGTAATTGCGATTCCTTCTTTGAAGAGGAAGGAATTGAACGAAATTGTCCGGATTTGTAGTCAAACGAAAGCTAAAGTGAGAATCGTTCCGATGTTCGAGGATCTGATTCGCGGCACGGTCTCCGTCCAAGAAATGCGCGAAGTTCAGATTGAAGATTTGTTAGGCAGAGATCCGGTTGAACTGGACACGCAATCGATCGAACAATACATAACAGGCAGCACAGTGCTGGTCACCGGTGCAGGGGGATCTATCGGATCGGAGATTTGTCGGCAATTGATCGCGTTTGCTCCAGACCGAGTCGTCCTTCTAGGCCATGGGGAGAATAGTATTTATACGATCGAAAGAGAGTTGCTGCAAACTGTCGGCAAGCAGGTGCGAGTGGAGACCGAAATTGCGGATGTACAGAACCGTGATCGGATGATTGACATTATGAAGACCTATAGGCCGAAGGCAGTCTTCCATGCTGCAGCTCACAAACATGTTCCTTTAATGGAGAAGAATCCGGGGGAAGCGATCCGCAACAACATCATTGGAACGCGCAATGCGGCAGAGGCGGCACATCTCGCTGGGGTAGAAATCTTCGTTATGATCTCGACGGATAAGGCCGTCAATCCGACAAGTGTTATGGGGGCTTCCAAGCGGGTAGCCGAGATGCTGATTCAGGATATGGATCGCATTAGCCTGACTCGCTTCGTTGCCGTAAGGTTCGGCAATGTACTTGGCAGCCGCGGAAGTGTTATTCCTCTCTTCCAGGAACAGATCCGTAAAGGAGGACCGGTCACGGTTACTCATCCGGACATGATAAGGTATTTCATGACGATCCCCGAAGCAAGCCGGCTTGTTCTGCAGGCAGCGGCACTTGCCGGAGGCGGTGAAATCTTCGTGCTTGATATGGGAGAGCCAGTTAAGATCGTGCATCTTGCCGAGAATCTGATTCGCTTGTCCGGCTTCGAGGTCGAAGATATTGGTATCCAGTACAGCGGCATCCGTCCCGGGGAAAAGTTGTACGAAGAGCTGCTGCATACCGATGAGATGCACGAGCAGCAGATTTATCCGAAAATCTATGTCGGCAAGGCCGATGTACAGAATCTGGAAGCCATCCGTGAGCTTCTTCGCGATTATGAGCAATGGGAGGACAGGAAAATTCGCGAGCAATTGCTTATGATAACGAACAAAAAACGGCCGCGAATGAACAAGCCTTTGGCAGCAGCTAATTGAAGGCCTGCTCACTCAAAGGCTCGTCGAAAAGAACGAGTGTCTTTGCTAAGTGACGAGATTCATTGGATCTGCACTATAGACCTAGGCAGGAGGGCATCAAAGTTGCCTTAACTTATCCGCAATGCCTGAGAGGAACTGTATGCTTTATACAGTTCCTTCAATAGTTTTTCACAACAGGTAAAGTCTGCTGCACCTTTATCACTGCAGGCACTCGGTCATGCTGTGGGCAAGCGCCTTAGACGTTTATCGTCAAGGGTATGATGTGAGGGAGGGTTGAATGCCCGTTGTGTGATGGGGGCCTGTATCAAAGTAAGACAGAGAGTAGGGCCAGCCCTAGCTACTACTTAGCTAAAACAAGACCAGCCCTAATAGGAGTGGCAAATCTTTTTTGAGGTTGCTGTTAGCGCTGGTCATTTATATGTTGGTGGACAAGCCAACTATTCAATCCATCTTTCTAGACGACACTAGTTTTTGCACTGCAGAGAGAGGGAACTTAGGGAAGAACTGCTGGACTATATGAGCAAGGTTGTTGGGCAAGCGCACTCGGTTAGCCAATAGGGAAACATGAAGGGAGCTTTGCATAAGATGGCGAGCCACGGTCAAGACTACACAATCCAAGCGAAAACCGGAGAGAGAATCTATCTCTCCTCACCACATATGAGTGACGAAGGTTATGAGATGCAATATGTGCAAGAAGCATTTGATACGAACTGGCTTGCTCCATTAGGGAGGAACGTCGATGAGTTTGAGAAAGAGCTTGCTTCCAAGGTAGGTATTCGTGCGGCAGCCGCCTTGAGTTCAGGAACGGCCGCTATCCATTTAGCATTAAGAGCAGCAGGAGTCGGAGCTGGAGATATTGTACTGTGCTCCACACTGACTTTCTCGGCCACAGCGAATCCCATAATCTATCAGAACGCCGAACCGGTGTTTATTGATAGTGATTGGGAGACATGGAACATGAGCCCGGATGCTTTACAGACTGCTTTTGAAAAGTACACGCAGCTGGGGAAGAAGCCGAAAGCTGTTATTGTTGTTCATCTGTATGGCCTGTCTGCGGATATGGATCGAATAATAGAAATTTGCCAGCAGTACGGCGCCATCTTGATCGAAGATGCAGCTGAATCACTGGGTACGCTATATAAAGGTCGGTATACAGGGACTTTGGGCGATTACGGGATTTTCTCCTTCAATGGAAACAAGATAATTACCACTTCTGGCGGAGGAATGCTCGTTTCGAACAATGAGGAAAAGGTAGAAAAAGCGAGATTTTGGGCGGCCCAAAGCCGCGATCCGGCACGTCACTATCAGCATAGCGAGCTGGGCTTTAATTACAAAATAAGCAACGTTGTCGCTGGGATCGGCAGAGGACAACTAAAAGTTCTGGATCAGAGGGTTCAGAAGAAGAGGGAAATCTTCGAGTACTATACCCGGGAACTCGGTCATCTGGATGGCGTAACGATGATGCCTACAAATGAATGGAACGAACCGAACTATTGGTTGAGCTGCTTGACGCTGACTGGATCAATCAGACCATTAGACATTATGAAGGCTTTAGAAGAAGACAATATCGAATCTCGACCTATCTGGAAGCCAATGCATAAGCAGCCATTCTTTGAAAGATACGATTACATAGGAACCGATGTTTCAGAGAATTTATTTGAAAATGGCGTCTGTTTGCCTTCCGATACGAAGATGAGTGAAGGGGATCTGGAACGGGTCGTGAACATAATAAAACAACTATGGGAGTAGATGAGGTGGATTATGGGTTGGGCACGAAAGTAGTGACTAAGAAGCAGGTTAAGAAAAACAACGGAATCTATAGAAATTACATTAAGCGACCAATGGACTTTCTCATATCCTTGTGCGCTATTATCATTTTATCGCCTTTATTGCTATTAGTAGCTTTATTAGTAAGAGTTAAGTTAGGCAGCCCGGTTTTGTTTAAACAAGAAAGGCCGGGTCTCCATGAGAAAATCTTCACGATGTATAAATTCAGGACGATGACGGATCAAAGAGATATGAACGGGAATCTTCTTCCGGACAGCGCCAGATTAACACGGTACGGTAAATTTTTACGCTCAACATCCTTAGATGAATTACCGGAGCTATTTAATATTGTGAAGGGAGATATGTCTCTTGTAGGGCCGAGGCCGTTATTAGTGCAGTATCTGTCGCTTTATAACAAACATCAACGACGTCGTCATGAGGTTAGGCCAGGCCTCTCAGGTTTAGCCCAAGTTAATGGCAGGAATGCAATCACCTGGGAAGACAAGTTTAATCTGGATGTGAAGTATGTTGATCATATGAGTTTTATCAGCGATTGGAAAATTATTTTTCTTACGATAAAAACAGTTTTGGTGCGGGAAGGAATTCATTCTGAGAACGCAGCTACAATGGAACCATTCAGGGGAACGAAAAAGGAAACAATAGTATGAAAAACAAGCTATTGATCATCGGAGCCGGTGGACACGGAAAGGTTATTGCTGATATTGCAATACAGATGGGGGCATGGTCGGATATTGCTTTCCTTGACGACAATGATAGTGTCAAAGCGTACATGGGTATTGAGGTTATCGGTCAATCGAATGATGCTACTTCATATATTAACGATTACGACATATTCGTAGGTATTGGAAATAATCAAACCCGGCAAAAACTCCAGGAGAAACTTGAAGCTCAAGGTGCAAGTATTCCAATTTTAGTCCATCCCAGTGCTGTCATAGGCAACGAAGTTGAAATATCCCAGGGTACGGTTGTGATGGCTGGAGTGGTGATTAATTGCAGCACTCGTATTGGAAGAGGCTGCATCATTAATACTAGCGCTACAGTTGACCACGATAATGTAATTGAAGACTTCGTTCATCTATCACCTGGAACGCATTTAGCAGGTACAGTACAGGTTGGAGTTGGGTCTTGGTTAGGCATTGGTAGTGCCGTAAGCAATAATGTAACGATCGCTAGCGGTTGCATAATCGGGGCAGGCGCTGTTGTGATTAAGGATATACATGAGGCTGGAACCTACGTTGGAGTCCCTGCGAGGAGAATTTGATGAGTAAAGTATTAATTTTAGCTAACAATGACGTTGGATTGTATAAATTTAGAAAAGAATTAATTCAAAAATTAACGAAGGAATATGAAGTATATATATCACTTCCACATGGGGAATTTGTTCCCCAATTAATAGACCTTGGATGCAAATTTATCGATACATCTATTAACAGGAGAGGTACGAATCCGATAACAGATATAAAGCTATTGTTGAGTTACAACAAAATTATGAGAGAAGTAAATCCTAGTGTGGTTTTGACTTATACTATAAAGCCCAACGTTTATGGCGGATTAATTTGTAGAATAGGTGGTATTCCGTATATTGTAAATATCACAGGCCTAGGGTCTGCTGTGGAAAATGGAGGCTTATTACAAAAGATCACTCTACTTCTATATAAGCTCTCTTTGAAGAGAGCAAGCTGTATATTTTTTCAGAATGAGGAGAATAGGAAGTTTCTTAGTACAAAGAGAATTATTAAAGGCGGTAATCAGAAATTAATACCTGGCTCAGGAGTTAACCTTGATGATTATCCTTTATTGGATTATCCATCGGTTAAATCAATTAACTTTTTATTTGTTGGGCGTGTTATGAAAGAAAAAGGTATAGATCAATATTTGGAAGCAGCTGAGTATATAACGTCGAAGTATTCGAATACTGTTTTTCACGTTGTGGGATTTTGCGAAGAAACATATGAAGAAAAACTAATAGAAATGCAAGAAAGTGGCACTATTCGTTACCATGGGATGCAGAAAAGTGTGTTGGATTTTTATAGAATGTCACATTGCATCGTTCACCCGACGTACTACCCTGAAGGAATGTCCAACGTTTTACTTGAAGGTGCTTCTTGTGGAAGGCCTATTATTACAACTGATAGAGCAGGGTGTCGGGAAATAGTAGACGATGGGGTTAATGGTTATGTGGTTGAGCAGGAGAATAGTGGAGATCTAATTGAAAAAATAAAGATGTTCTTAGAACTTAGTTACGAGAAGAAGAAACAGATGGGGTTGGCAGGTCGCAGGAAAGTAGAGAAAGAGTTTAATCGTGATATAGTTGTAAAGGAGTACTTGAACCAGATTAAGAAGGTATGATAACCTTCGATCTGACAAATAATCCAGGAGAAACTTGTAGCTGAAGACGCAAGTATTTTAGTCCGCAAAATGTGTTGTAGGAGATGAGGTCAAGCTTCTGGGGGGAGTGGTGAATTAATGCAGCAGAAGTATATAACACTTCCACACGGGGAATTTGTTACCCAATTAATAGACCTTGGATGTAAATTTATCGATACATCTATTGACAGGAGAGGTACGATCCGATAACAGATATAAAGCTATGTTGAGTTACAACAAAATTATGAGAAGTAAAAATCCTAGTGGTTTTGACATATAATATAAAGCCTAATGTTTATGGCGGACTAATTTGTGGGCTCAGGAGTAAATGATTATCCATCCGGTAGTTCAATTAATTTTTATTTGTTGGGCGTGTTATGAAAGAAGAAGGTATAGATTATAATTTGGAAGCACCTGAGTATATAACGTTGAAGTAATACTGTTTTTCACGTTATGGGATTTTGCGAAGAAACATATGAAGAAAAACTAATAGAAATGTAAGAAAGTGGCACTATTCGTTACCATGGGATGCAGAAAAGTGTGTTGGATTTTATAGAATGTCACATTGAATCGTCCACTCGACGTACTACCCTGAAGGAATGTTTAACGTTTTACTTGAAGGTGGTTCTTATTACAATAGTGCAGGGGATAGAAATGATGTTAATGGTTTCCCAGTAAAGCCGCAAAATGCTTAGGAATTAGTTAAGTCTAGGTAATGAAGGAAGAAAAGAGACCAGGGCATTATGGTAGATAGAGAATAAAGAAAAAATTCAATAGAAAGCTTGTCATAGATTCGCATATATGGAGAAATTATGAAATCACTTAAAGACAAGGATGCTTAACAATGGACATAAAAAGACCTGAACAAGCACATGAGAATAGAACTCCGGTACGTGTTTTACACGTTTTGGGAAGGCTTGATATGGGTGGGGCTGAAACTATGTTAATGAATATTTACCGCCATATTGATCGCACTAAATTACAATTCGATTTCATGATCCACACTACAGATAAATGTGATTATAGTGACGAAATCATAGACCTGGGTGGTAAAATATATAGTATTGATCGATATTCAGGAAAAAATCACTTCTCATACAAAAACAGGTGGAAGGCATTTTTTGAAACTAATCCAGAATATAGAATAATACATGGGCATATGAGAAGCACCGCATCCATTTATTTGGGAATCGCGAAAAATTATGGGTTAAGGACAATTGTTCATAGCCATAGTGTTTCTTCAGGCTACGGTATTGAGTCACTTATAAAAAATCTGTTACAGTATCGAATTAGATACGTTGCGGATTATTTTTTTGCTTGTTCTAAAGCGGCAGGTGTTTGGTTATTTGGTGAAAAAGTTTGCAAGAGCACAAACTTTTTCATAGTTAATAATTCTATAGATGCTAAAAAATTTATATATGACAGAGCAGTTGAACTCAGGAAACGAAGAGAGCTTGATATCGAAGGAAAGTTTGTAATCGGTCATGTTGGCAGATTCCATGGTTCTAAAAATCATGACTTTATAATAGACGTTTTTAAGTCAGTTCAGGAGATTAACCCCAACGTTTCTTTGTTATTAGTAGGGGAAGGGAGTACGAAAGAGAGAATAGAGAATAGGGTTGCAGATTTGAAATTACAGGATAGTGTAGTGTTTACCGGGAAAAGAAGTGACATTCACGAACTATTACAAGCAATGGACTTGTTTGTTTTCCCCTCGCTTTACGAGGGTTTAGGTCTAGGACTTATAGAAGCACAGGCAGTAGGACTGCCCTGTATTGTATCGGATTGTATCCCTGATGAAGCTGTTATTTCTAGCTCAGTAGAAGCTTTATCGCTAGATAATAAGGAACGTTGGATTGAAAGGATAATATACCACATTAAATCCCAAAAAGCATATAAGTATAATGCATACGAAGTGATAAAAAATAGTGGGTTTGATATTAGAGAATCAACGAACTGGTTGGAGGACTTTTATCTTAAGCAAGGGGTTAGGTAAAAAGGAAGAAAGGATCTATTTCATGATTTATCTAATTATGGCGTTTTTGCTAGGGCTTTTATATTATAGTGGTAACTTCCTTATGCCAGTGTCAGATTTTAACATTCCCGTTTTCTATGTAGAAATTTTAGCTTTAGTATTAGCGTTATTTTTTCTTGTAAAAAAACAGAAAATATACATAGATAAAAATGTGTTCTTTTTTTAGTTCTTATTTTAATCCATGCGTTCACCTTGTTTACTACAAAGGACTTTGTTAGAGCACTTGAAGGGATTAAAGTTTTTATGTTTGTGCTAATGATGTATTATTCAGTAACGAGTTATTTGGAAGAATTAAGTAGTGAAAAGATCTTTAAGTTTATGAATGTCTTCAATGTGTCCTTATTCCTCTTAATATTCATAAATATAATAATTATTGTGGTAGATAATAATTTGTTTTCAGCATCTTCAATTTATATGTATAAATCCTATTTTTCTTTGCCATTTGGTAACAGCAATTATGTAGCACAGATAGTTTTGTTTTTTTCAGTTGTTTTTTTTATAGATGTACTAAGTACACGAAGGTTAGCATACGTAGTACTTTTCTCTCTGGCTATAGTATCATTATTAATTCTAAATTCGAGATCTGCAATAGTAGCACTCGTATTTATTATTTGTATACATATAATATCATCTATGAAAAAGTTGAAAATTAATCTAGGTGCTACTCTCATTATTGGAGTTTTGGTTCTAGTAACTATTGTAATAAATAAAAACTCAGTATTCTTAACATTACTTTTTGAGAGGTTTAGTACCGAACAAGTAAATATTCTGGCGAGGTTAACACAGTACAGTCATATATATCATATTATTTATAATAATGGGGTAGTGAGGTTCTTTTTTGGAAACGGGATGGGTACGGAAACAAACATTCTAGATGGTTTGCTTATACATAATATAATTTTGAAATTAATTTATAGTGCAGGAATTATAGGGGCTTTGGTCTATATATTATATTATTTTATTGTTTTAAAAGATTTTAAAAATGTTTCATTTGAAGGATTTCGATTAAAGAAATACTTTTATGGCGTTGCGGCGTTAGGAATTACTTCTTTCATGGAGCCAGTTATGTATACTGCGTTTATTGAATTCTTTTTAGTTGTATATGTGGCTTTTTTAAGTGTAGTAAAAAAACTTTCTAAATTGCAATGATTTATTTTGGAGGAGTTTTATGGTAGGAATAATAATTCTAAATTACATAGCGTACAAGGAGACTATCAAATGCACTAGATCGATTATGGAAACTTATAGCGGTCCTTATAGAATTTATATCATTGATAATGACTCGAAAAATGGATCGTATAATAAATTGACCAAGGAGTTTGCCTCATACAGCAATATTAGAATAATAAAAAACGATAAAAATTCAGGTTATTCTGCAGGCAATAATATTGGTATAAAACAAGCAATTAAAGACGATTGCGAATATATATTGATCTCCAACAGTGATATTATTTTCCACCCAAATAGTATTGAGGAAATGCACAAATTTATAGGTAGCCATGAAAACGTTGGGATCGTTGGACCTAAGATATTAAATAAAGCAGGGGGGGTTGAAATTAAATCTAGAATGTTCTCTAAAACAGGAATTAGAGAAAAGTTATTTGCTCGAACCAAACTACGAGCGTTTAACTATAAAGGAATATATAGGAATTATTATGGGCTTGATAAATCGTTTGATGAACCTATTGAGGTTTATGCATTATCTGGTTGTTGTTTTATGATGAGCAAAAAAATCGCAAAGCTTATAACACCACTTGATGAAAATACTTTTTTATATGAAGAAGAAGTGATTATTGGCATAAGAGCTGAAAAAACAGGCTTTAAAACATACTATGTTCCGGATTCTGTAGTAACGCATTATCATGCCGTAAGTTCGAAGTATATTGGCGCTTTTAGTCTTATACATTTAGTAAACAGCGAAATATATTATTGTAAAAGTTATTTAAAATTAAAGTCCGTCCACATTCTTCCAATTTATTTATTCAGAGTAGCACTATATATATCTAGATGTTTTAAAGATAGTAACTACCGAAGAAATGCTATTGTTTTTTTAAAACAGACACAAAACAGACTTTGGTCAAAAGATGGATTAGGGAAGGTCGGCGGTGGTTGATGTTCATACGTCGATAACGTTAAGTTAATCAAGCGTACTATCTTGTCTTGAAAAAAACTGTTTTATAGAAAAGGGGAAAGAAAATGGAGAGCGTAATGATGGATTATGAACAGCAAGGCACTTAGTTTTGTCAAAAATTTCTCGTATGCAGCAACATCTAATCTAGTTACACTCATTGCTGCCTTTATAGCAGTTCTACTTGTACCGAAGTTAATTGGTGTGGAGGAATATGGGTTTTGGCAGCTCTATATCTTTTACTCTTCATACGTAGGGCTTTTGCACTTTGGGTGGAATGATGGTATTTATCTAAGATATGGTGGACAGAAGTATGAAGAATTAAATAAAAAAGTATTTTTTTCGCAATTTTATATGTTACTTACAACACAACTTGTAATTTTTTCGCTTATCTCTATAGTAACCATAATATTTTTACTAGATGATAACAGAATTTTTATAATACAAATGGTAGCAGTCTGTTTATTAGTTATTAATGTAAGGAATATGCTGCTTTTTATCTTACAGGCAACTAATAGAATTAAAGAATATGCACAAATTACAATGCTAGAGAAATTACCTGCACTATTATTTATGGTTTCTCTCTTATATATGGGGGCTAGAGAGTTTAAGTTATTAATAGTTGCTGACTTAGTAAGCAAGGCAATTTCCTTAGGCTGCGCATTATATTTTTGTAAAGATTTGATTTTCGGTAATAAATTAAAATTTCGTATTGGTTTTCAAGAGATGTTTCTCAATATTAGAGTTGGTATACAATTAATGTTTGCAAATGTTGCAAGCTTACTCATAATAGGAACGGTGAGATTTGGAATAGAACGGTCATGGGAAGTTGCTACATTTGGTAAAGTTTCACTTGCATTAAGTTTATCTAATCTCTTAATGGTGTTTATTAATGCTGTAGGGATTATTATGTTTCCAGTTTTGAGAAGGAGTAATCCTGAAAAACTGCCAACTATATACCTAACAATTAGAGACATTCTAATGGTATTGCTACTAGGGATGCTCATTGTGTACTATCCGCTGAAAATATCATTAGCAACATGGCTGCCGGAGTTTTCGGATGCCTTAATATATTTAGCCTTGCTATTTCCAATTTGTATCTATGAAGGAAAGATAGCATTATTAATTAATACGTATTTAAAGTCACTTCGAAAAGAAAAATTAATGTTGAGAATTAATCTAACTGCTCTAGTCCTAGCCGTTAGTGTTACCTTTTTATCAACAGTGATACTTAAAAGTCTCGACCTTGCAGTGTTTTCAATAATATTGCTTTTAGCATTCAGATGTATTTTTGCTGAAATTTATTTATCGAAACATTTAAGGATCTCGGTAGTTAAAGACATACTGTTAGAGTTGTCTATTACATTAGTTCTTATGATCTCAGCCTGGTTTATTGATTCATGGATCACCTTAGTGGTGTACATTATAGCTTATAGTATCTACTTAATAATTAAAAAAGAAAATATTAAAAGTGCACTCACAAATGTAAAACAGATGTTTGTAGTATAAGGCACACCCTAACTTTAATAAATAGGGGGTAATCACAACTATGAAAGGTATTGTTTTAGCCGGTGGAAATGGGACGCGATTATACCCTCTTACAAAAACCATTTCCAAACAACTTCTTCCAATATACGACAAGCCGATGATTTACTATCCTTTGTCCGTTTTAATGCTTGCTGGTATTAGAGACATATTAATAATATCAACTCCCCAGGATACGCCAAGATTCAAACAACTTTTGGGCAATGGAAATAACATTGGAATTAATCTATCATATTTGGTACAAAAGTCGCCTGACGGTTTAGCTCAGGCTTTTTTAATTGGAGAAGAATTTATTGGCGAGGATAATGTTGCATTAATACTAGGAGATAACATCTTTTATGGACATGGTTTTACTAAATTGTTGGAAAACGTGGCGTCAAGAAAAAGGGGTGCGACAATTTTCGGGTATAATGTGAAAGACCCTGAGAGGTTTGGAGTAGTAGAGTTTAATGACAATGGAAAGGCAATATCAATAGAAGAAAAACCCGATAAACCCAAGTCCACATATGCTGTTACAGGACTTTATTTTTATGATAATGAGGTGGTGGATATCTCTAAAAAGATAAAGCCTTCTGTTCGAGGTGAGTTAGAAATAACAGATGTAAACAAGGCCTATTTGGAATCAGGGAACCTTTATGTTGAGTTATTAGGCCGTGGTTTTGCCTGGCTAGATACCGGTACACATGAGTCTTTGCTTGATGCATCGAAATATATTGAAACAGTTGAAAACCGTCAGAGTCTAAAAGTAGCTTGTTTAGAAGAAATCGCATTTAGAAAAGGCTATATAAACAGAGACCAGTTGTTAGAATTAGCTGAACCACTTAAGAAAAATGAGTATGGGCAATACCTTATTAGATTGGCGAATTATAATCTGTTTCCATAAAATACCACCAAGTTAAAACAAGGAGGAAAACCATGTATAAAATAGCTGTTGCGGGAACAGGCTATGTCGGCTTGGTGGCGGGAGTTTGCTTTGCTGAAGTCGGCCATCAAGTGACTTGTGTAGATATAGATGAGCACAAGGTAAACCTAATGAAGTCCGGGATTTCCCCTATCTATGAGGCTGGCTTGCAAGAGTTGATGCAGAAAAATTATGCGGCGGGCAGGCTCGATTTTACGACTGACTATCAAGCGGCTTACAAGCATGCGGATGCTATCTTTATAGGTGTGGGAACACCGGAGGAGCCTGATGGCTCAGCTAATCTCTCGCATATCGCGACTGTGGCCAGACAGATTGCGGAATCGGTAGAGAAGGATTGTCTCGTAGTGGTGAAATCTACCGTTCCTGTAGGGACGAATGATAAGGTGGAGCAGTTCATTCAAGACTTCCTGATCCATGATGTTAGAGTGGAGGTTGCCTCGAATCCGGAGTTCTTGGCGCAGGGTTCTGCCGTGCATGACACCTTCTATGCGGAGAGGGTTGTCATTGGTACGGAAAGTCAATGGGCTGAGGACATGTTGATGAGGCTGTACGAGCCTTTCCACTTGCCGATGGTCTCAGTTAGTCGCAGATCTGCAGAGATGATTAAGTATGCTGCCAATGATTTCCTCGCTCTGAAAATCTCCTACATGAATGACATCGCCAACCTTTGTGAACTGGTCGGTGCCGATGTGCAGGATGTCGCCAAAGGGATGAGCTACGATGAGCGGATTGGCAGCAAGTTCTTGAATGCGGGAATAGGCTATGGCGGTTCCTGCTTCCCTAAAGATACGAAGGCACTGGAGTATCTGGCCAGACAGCACGGCTACGAGCTAAAGACCGTCAAGGCAGCCATTGAGGTAAACCAGGAGCAGAAGACGAAGCTGTACCACAAGGCGAGAAAACGGCTCATCACTTTTAATGGACTTAAGGTAGCCATACTCGGGTTGACGTTCAAGCCCGGAACGGACGATTTAAGGGAAGCTGCTTCACTCGCTAATGTGCCTTTGCTGTTGGAGCAGGGGGCGGATATTTATGCTTACGATCCCGTTGGCATGGCCAACTTTGCCAAGGTCTACCCGCAAGGCAAGTGCGGTAAAGGCAGTATAACCTATGCCAGCACCGTTCAGGAAGCGCTGGCAGAAGCCAACGTCTGCTTTATCTTTACCGAGTGGGGAGAGATCAAGGCAGTTACTCCACAAGCTTATAAGCAGTGGATGAGGACGCCGCTCGTCTATGACGGCAGAAACCTGTACCGCGTTGCAGAAATGAAAGAAGCGGGCGTCGAGTATCATTCGATTGGCAGGGAACCGGCCAGCCGAGAAGGAGTGAAGGAGGCGGATAACAGTGAAATCCACTCTATTGGCTCCTAATCAAGTCTGCCTGATCACGGGTGCCGCAGGCTTTATCGGGCATGCCTTAGCCAGAAGGCTGCTTGATGAGGGCTGCACCGTCGTCGGTGTAGATAATCTGAATGATTATTATGACGTTAAACTTAAACAAGCCCGCTTGACTCAATTGACCTCTTACGAGAGGTTTGTTTTTATTAAAGGGGATATTTCCGACAAGGCCGCGGTCGATGGACTTTTTGCAGAGTACAAGCCCAAGGTGGTGGTCAATCTAGCCGCGCAAGCGGGAGTGAGATATTCCCTGGAGAACCCCGGTGCCTACATTCAAAGCAATATTGTAGGCTTCTTCAATATCCTGGAAGCCTGCCGCTATCATCCGGTGGATCATCTCATTTATGCCTCTTCCAGTTCGGTTTATGGTGCGAACAAGAAAGTCCCCTTTGAAGAAAGCGACTTCGTCGACCATCCTGTCTCTTTGTATGCTTCAACGAAGAAATCGAATGAATTAATGGCTCATACCTACAGCCACCTATACCAAATTCCGGCTACAGGCCTGCGTTTCTTTACAGTTTATGGGCCTATGGGCCGCCCGGATATGGCTTATTTCGGGTTTACTGACCGTTATTTTGCGGGGAAGCCCATTAGCATTTTTAACAACGGAGATTTTGAAAATGATCTTTACCGCGACTTCACGTATATCGATGATATTGTGGAGGGCATCGTACGGCTGATCGGGACTCCTCCGGAGACTATCGTTCCTCACAGGGTATTTAACATCGGAAACAACCGTCCGGAGAAATTAATGACATTTATTGAAGCGTTGGAAAAAGCTCTTGGTCATGCGCTTGGCAAAGAAGTACGGTTTGAGAAAAAATTTGAACCCATTAAGCCTGGAGACGTTCCGGCGACTTATGCTTCTACCGATTTGCTGCAGGAAGCGGTAGGCTTTAAGCCGCAAACTCCGATAGATGAAGGCTTGCAGAAGTTTGCCGATTGGTATGTCGACTACTATAATAAGAGCTAACGGTTGTTGCATCCTGCATTCAAAGTCTAAAACGGTGTCCCCCGGGATACAATAGACTATACAAGTCTATCAAAATGGAGGACCAGAGCTATCAAACGAAAACTTCTTTATCTTCTACCTCTGCTGCTGTGGGTGGGTTTGGTATTGGTGCTGTCATCCCAGCCGTACGAGGTTCAGAGCATTCAGCCGTATTTGAGAGAGCAGCTGTCGGAAGACAGCTTGAAAGAGCTTCTCCCCGATTGGTCGCTGCACTATCGCACCTCGACGATCGAGGCTAAGGCAGAGCCTTTCCGCTTCATTGAATTTCTGTTTCGCAAAGGCGCGCATCTGTTCATATATGCAATGGTAGCGGCTTTGGCCTATGTGGCGCTGAAGCCATATCGGTTAAGCCTTGTGCCGAAAGCGGTAATCGCTTTGGCCGGGGTGGGCCTCGTTGCCGTCCTGGACGAATGGAATCAGCTTCGCCAGCCTAACCGGACCGGGGCGATGGAGGATGTTATACTGGATCTGACCGGGGGCGCGATCGGCTTGCTGTTCGTGATTCTTTTCTCCTACTGGAGCGCTGCCGGCCAAAGACCTCGCAGGAACAGCAGAAGAAAGAACCGTCCGTACCCCCGCTAATCAGGATATTCGCTTAAAAAATAACCCTCCCCTTCACTGCGGATTTACAGATCCCGGTGGAGGGGAGGGTTATGCATTTGCGTGCCTTTCTGCTTCTACTCTTCACTTCTCCCGCATCGCCTGAAAAAACGCATCGCTCCGCACTTTTTCCTTAAGCTCCGGACAAGTGCTCTCTGGCGACTCGATCGTCCACCCGGCTACTTTGGTGCCGCAAAGCACGGCGACCGGCAGCTTGAAGCCGCGGACCAAGGCGGATACGGTGCCGGAGAAGAAAGCGTCGCCCGCTCCGGTGGAGTCTACCATGCGGACAGGAAATACAGGCTGATGCCCGAAAGAATCTGTCTTCGAATCATAGTAGATGCAGCCTTTCTCCCCGAGCGTGATCACCATGGAGCGCAGCGTACTGGCATCGACGAAGGCTTTCATTTGGGCCAGGATCTCTTCGGAGGAAGCGGATGAGAGGTCGGTGTCCCAAATGCGGGCGGCTTCATGATGGTTGCAGATGAAGCACTCCAGCTGATGCACCAGATGGGGATGGGACAGGATCACATCCAGATTGCCGGGTATGCCGAATACGGGCTTGTTATGCTTGTGCGCCAGAGCGAGAACCTGTTCCGAGATCTCTCCGTTCAGGTCCAGCTCCAGAGCGAGATGGCTGCAGGAAGAGACGATTTCGTCGCCTTTCTCTTCGATGACCTTGGCTAGGTGTCCCACATCCGGCATGTGTGAAATCGACCCGGCCAGCTCGCCTTTCTCGTCCAATATGACAAGCCACATGCCCATCCCGTCTTTGTCAACCTGCCGCAAATGGGTGATCCCGACCTGGTTTGCTTTCAGCCGCTGAACGACCTCATCGCCGATTCCGCTGGCGTCGCAGGTACTGACAAGCGATACGGGAACGCCGAGATGCGCCAGCGTTTCCGCGACATTCCGCCCGACGCCGCCATGGACGAATTGAACCTGACCCAGATTGCGGGACAGGGGATAATAGGATTGCTTGGCAAATCCTTTACAATCGACAAATACGGTGCCGATGACCGCCACATGCGTTTCCATTGTGGAATCTAACCCCTTTTTCATTGTGATCTCAGCATGTCAGCATGCTTAGCATTTCATTTCCTGTAAATCCTCTGATCTTTCAATTAAATAGGATAGCGATCAAAGCGGTTTAAAAAAGTCTATTAGTTATTATACCGAAAGAAAGGTTCATCTTAAATGGCTAAGCGCGTATAATTAAGGAATAGGTCGTTTAAGAAGCGGGGAGGCGCTGGATATGACCGATCATCGGGAGCCTGAAGACAAGGAGAATCCCTTGTCCTTCGGCAGGGGACTCGTTTACGGCTTGATTATAGGAGCCGGGCTGTGGGTAATTATTCTGGCGGCTCTTTGGCTTTGGCTTCGCTAGGGTTCAATGAAATTCAGATCATGATGCGCAAAACGGATAAAGGACAAGCCCTTCGTATAGCGAACGAGTCTCGCTGTCGGAGGGCTTGTTTTGCTGATTAAATTGTATTGGCGGTCTCTACAAGATACGCCGGTGTGGCGCTGAATTTAGCTGTGCACCCCTTGAATGCATTGCCGGTTACCGCGACGGAGGAGGATGTATTGCTGAAGCCGACGGCAAACTGGAAATGCTTAATGACATTACCGGTAATCGCAACGTCTCCTGCGGTATCCAGATTAACGCCGCGGCTGCCTACAGGACCGGTGTTCTGAATAACATTGCCGTTAAGGACAGCAGACTGGCTCTGATTAATCCGAATAATCGACGAGGTATACAGGCTTTGATCCAGCTTAACCCGGTTTTGGCTGAAGTTAACGTCATCACAGAGAGTGTAGACGAACACGGTACTAGGCGCAGTGGCCGGTGCCGTGGAACTGATATCACAGTGCTGTACCGATAGCTGTCCGCCGGTATGACCTAATCTTAATGGGGCGTAAGCTCCTTTAAGGGTGCAGTTTTCCAGGGTTAATCCGTCGGCAGCACCATAAGTATAAATGTTGTAGCCATCCGTAGGTCCAACCAGAGTAAGTCCGGAGAGCTTAACATTACGGAATTGTTTGGTGAGGAAAAAGCAGGAATGAATCTGGTTGCGGGTTTGCGTACCCTTGTAGGTAGCTTCCCAATAACCGCCGATGAAAGTGACATCGGATTTATAGCCCTCCTGGGCTCCGGGGGCATTGACGAAGGCGCTGTTAACATTGCCAATCGACACGCAATGATCGTAAGTAATTCTGCCGAAGTAACTGCCTACCGGGCATTGGCCAATGACAAAGCCGGCGACATAGCGATCAGTTACGCCAGGAAGCGGTGTATTGTTAATGGCCGCGCAATGGATAAATTGAATATCGGATAGATCGTATTCAGTGGAATGGACATGCATCATAAAACCGCAGCCGCGGTTATTAATAGCCTGGCAATTGCGGAAGGTGAGGAAGCGGGGGCCATCGTCCACTTCAAAAGCGTTCATGCTGCTCGCATCCATCCCGTTGCCTGTACAGGAATCCCGGACAATGCAGCGGTCGAACAGAATATATTCGGATAGCCCCCGTTGATTAAGGAGAGCCGGCATGAAGTTTTGATCGGTTAGGGAAATGGCATCCTCTTCAATATGAGAGCATTCAATATTAATGTAGGAGTGGCGGACTGCGCGAAGATCGACACCGCCCTGCGAGTTGGTTGCTTTACAATTGACGATACGAACGTAGTCTGTGGAGATGAATTGCAGAATATAGACCGGGGCTTGATTGCCGTCAAAGGTAATGCCGTTCACTTCAATATTCACTGCAGCTCCAACAACTGCCGTACGGGCCGGTGAATCAGGCTCGGCGTAAGGCGGCAAATTGTCATTGGTCAGCATAGCGCGCGGCCATGGGGAGGTATAGCCGGTGCTTGGATTATGCTTGATCGTCACCTGGCCCAGCCCTTGCAAGGTCGTATGGGAGTGCACCTGCAGACTGCCGCAATAATAAGTGCCCGGAGGAAACAGCACTATTACCGGGTTATTCATCAGCATGCCTTGATCCAAGGCGGTTTGCACGGCGGCCGTATCATCGGTTGCTCCATCACCAAGCGCCCCAAAATCTTTAACGTTTACGACAAGCGGATCGCTGAAGCCCGCTATTCTGCCGGCCAATGGGTGTTCTTTGCCATTGCCCATATTGCCGGCTCTCCCATAAACTGCGTCTGTAACGGGTTGTGCGGAAAGGACGGACATTCCTCCACCTAAAGCTGCCGCTGCCCCTGCCGCCCCAAGGGAAGCGAGAAATTTCCTGCGGGACATGCCTGCCGTTCCCGGGGAGGGGGAGTGCTGAACTGAACCGGAGCCTGGGCTAGAACCTGGGCTAAAGCCTGAACTAGAGCCTGAACTAGAGCCTGAGCTAACACCAGAACGAATCGGTTCTGCTGAATCAGCAGATGGGGATTGTGAGGACGATGGATTACCGGATGAGGTTAATGACTTTTCAGACGTCTCCACGTGAACGGGGTGTTCTTTTCTGGACAAAGCAATCCCTCCTAAGCAATTTTCTTCTTGTTGATAAGTCGGCATCCGGGATGGACATTTTAAGTGTCGCTCTAGGTGCCGTTTTTGTGCTGCAGCCTGCTGAAGGAAGTTCAAGGAGGCTGTATGGAAAAGGAAATTGCCAATGATGTAAGTTCAATGATGTAATGCTGGTGTTATTCTCTGCTTCGCGGCTTATTCCTGCTGAACGAAGAAATATATCGGTTAATTTTTTATTAATAGCGGCATAGCGACCTAAAAAAACACAAGTGCAATCAAAACCATTCCATTGTATGTCAGCTTGAACCCCTTTACTATAAGAGCACGCACCAAAACATTGACAGGAAAGGGAATAAAAAAGCAAAGGAGGTTATCCAAATGCCGAAAATCACGATTGAGATGTACGAGGGAAGAAGCGATGAGCAGAAGCAGGAAATCGTCGAGGTCTTCACCAGGGAATTATCACGGATTATTGACAGGGAGCCCGAGTTTATCCATATCCGCTTCAACGAGCGGCCGATCGACGAACACGCCCCAGCCAATCTGAAGAACAAGAGGTGATCTGCCGTGGGCGCTCAAATTCAGCCGGAAGACCGGCGGCCGGTGACGAGCCGGGGAAGCACGCTTCGCTTCATGTGGAAATATAAAGCGCTTTATTTTATCTCGATTCCCGGTATTATCTATTTTCTCATCTTTAAATACGTGCCGCTGCTCGGCTCGGTCATTGCCTTTCAGGATTATAACTTGTTCGCGGGAGTCCGCGGAAGCCCGTGGGTTGGGCTTGATCATTTCAAATGGATGTTCTCCCACTATGATTTCCTGAGAATACTCAAAAACACCTTTCTGCTCGGGATATACGACATCGTATTTGCCTTTACTGCCCCCATTATTCTTGCCCTGCTGTTGAATGAAGTCAGACTCGTCCTGTACAAAAAAATTGTACAGACGATTGTATATGCGCCGCACTTTTTGTCCTGGGTGATTGTGAGCGGTATTTTTACCGGGATCTTGTCTCCCTCCTCGGGAATCGTGAATGTCATGCTCGGCTGGTTTGGCATTGAACCGATTTATTTCCTCGGGGAAGAATCCTATATCCGCTCCGTGCTGGTAGGCTCGGGTCTGTGGCGGGATGTCGGATGGGGAACGATTATTTACCTGGCCGCTTTGGCGGGAATCAATCCGGAATTGTACGAAGCCGCCGAGATGGACGGAGCCGGGCGATGGAAGCAAACCTTAAGCATTACCCTGCCTTCCCTGCTGCCGGTCATTACGATTCTGTTCCTGCTGAAAATCGGAGACTTCCTGGACTACGGCTTTGAACGGGTGTTTGTATTCCAGAATCCGCTGAACATCCGCAACAGTGAGATTTTGGACACCTACATTTACAAGGCCGGGTTAAGACAAATGCAGTACAGCTATGCGACGGCAATCGGACTATTTAAATCACTGGTCGGCTTGTTCCTGCTGGTGATCGCCAATACGCTCAGCAAGAAATCGACGGGCGAATCGCTGTACTAACAGGAGGTGAGAGAATTGGTAAGACGCGATAGCTTGTCCCGTAAGACCTTTATTTGGTTCAACTATTTGTTTTTGACCCTGCTTGCGCTGACCATGCTGCTTCCTTTCCTTAACGTTATTGCTCAATCGTTTAGCAGCTCCGGAGCGATAGACCGCGGGGAGGTAATGTTTTGGCCAGTAGAATTTACACTCGGTTATTATGAATATGTGTTCGGAGATGTATCAATCTGGCGGGCTTTTGCGATCTCGGTATACATTACAGTAGCGGGGACCTTCATCAACCTGGTTGCGACCTCTTCGCTAGCGTATCCGCTGTCACGCCCGGAGTATGTCGGCCGGCGCTATGTCCTGCTGTTTGTCCTGCTGACGATGATATTTAGCGCCCCCTTAATTCCGCAATTTATTCTAATGAGAGAGATCGGGCTCGTGAACACGTTATGGGCATTAATGCTGCCTACGGCGATCAGCGCCTTCAATTTATTCGTCCTGCGGACCTTCTTCGCGCAAATTCCTGCGGAGCTGATTGATTCCGCCCGGATGGATGGCTGCAGTGAGCTGAGAGTCATCTGGAACATTATGCTGCCTTTGTCCAAACCGGCTTTGGCAACGATCGGGATTTTCTATTCCGTGACGAACTGGAACAAATATATGGACGCCCTCTATTACATCAACGACCGCACCAAGTATCCGCTTCAGGTGAAACTGCGGGAGCTGCTCATTACCGACGATCTCGCGGACTCCGGCAACCTTGCTTTTGAGGTGACCTCCCATTCCATTCAAGGGGTGCAGATGGCTGTCATTCTAGTCGCCACCATTCCGATCATTCTCGTCTATCCTTTCCTGCAAAAATATTTTGTAAAAGGAATGATGATCGGCTCGATTAAGTCATAATGAAAACGCTATCTTGATTTACCCGGATTTAAATTTTATTGTAAAGAGGGGTAGTTAAAATGAAAAAATACGCGGGTTATGGCTTATCCATTTTATTAAGTTTGTCCGTGCTGGCCGGCTGCACCAGTGGCGGCGGCTCGGGAAGCGGCGGGAATACCGAAAGCCCGGGAACGAACGGCGGTCAGGCTGGGAAAGTACAATCCTCCGAGCCCGTCAAGTTCTCAATTTCGATGCGAACCTTGAATGTGCCTTATGTGGAAAATCATACCGATATTAATAAAGATAAATATGTGCTCGAGCTGGAGCAGCGGAGAAATGTCGATCTGGACATCCGGCTGATTCCCCATAACGAATACCAGGAAAAAATGATTCAGATGTTTGCCACCAACGATATTCCGGATGTTGTCCAGGCAGGAGGAGGCTTGGGCGGTCAGGAGCTGGCCGGTGCTGTCGAGAACGGGGTATTCTTGCCCTTGAACGACCTGCTGCAGGAGCACGGGCAGGATTTGCTGGACTTTATTCCGGAAGCTGCATGGGAAAGGGTGACGGATAAAGACGGCAATATTTACGCAATCCCGGAAACGCTTTCAAACCCTTCGCGGAGAGCGACCTGGATTCGCATGGACTTGCTGGAGCAGGTAGGAATGGATGTTCCGAAGACCGTTGAAGAAACGCTTGATGTGCTAAGGGCCTTTAAAGAAATTGGCGTAGAGCATCCTTTTGCCGGAAGACAAAATTTTAAATATGCCGATACGTTCTTCGGAGCGTATGATGTGCTCGGGTATGGCAACCAGTTTAAGCTGTTCCCGGACGGACAAGTGAAGCCCAGCTTTTTCGATGTGGAGAATATGAAAGCAGCTATTGGCGTTTATAAAACGATGCATGATGAAGGGCTGATCAGCAAGGAGTTTGCCACGATAGAAAGCACTGACTTCCGCAGCATCATTACAAGCGGCCGTGCCGGAATATGGTCAATGAATGCCAACGAGCTGCCGATCTGGGGAGCCCAATTGAAGGAAAATGTCCCGGATGCGGAAATAGCGCTTATTCCTTCGCCGGTAGGACCGGACGGCAAGGGGGGCTATGCCCATTATAGCCCGGTAACGCGCAGCTTCTTTATTAATAAGAATGCGGCGGATAAAGCGGCTGGCATCGTTGAATTTTTCAATTGGATGGTAAGCGAGGAGGCCGAACTGTTCTTCAGCTATGGAATTGAAGGAGAGGATTACGAAGTGGTGGGAGGCGAGGCGGTGTTCGAGGTACCTACGGACAGCAAAGGCCAGGACCGTCTCCGGTATTTGAATTATTGGCTGTGGATGGTTCAGGACACGACCTATAACCGGCTTGTCTCGGGACTGAGTGAGCCCGGACAGGCGATGATTGATGCTTTTGACAATATGCTAGCCTATGAAGGCCGCAGGGGGATAGAATTTGGAGAACGTCTGGAAACGTTGGTGAAATACCCGGATCTCAATCCCAAATCCGATGAGCTTCCTCCGTTAATATTGGAGCGTGTGCTGCGGATGGTTTACGGAAGAGAGCCGATTGATAACTACGAGGCTGTACTGGAGGAATATTTGTCCAAAGGCGGCAATGAAGTCATTGAAGAGGCAACAAACCGGTACAACAGCGGTGAAAACACCTATGAATAAAGGGGGCGAAACGGCGCCCTGTACTTACCGGCGATAGCGATTACACCATACAGCTGCATATGTGAAGATCATTCCGTTCATGAGCTGGATCGCTCGGGTACTGCCTTTATGGCCATGCCGAGACGTAGTCTTAAATCGTGAGCGGACTGTCGAACCTCCAGGCTTGAATAAAATCGGTGTCTGAGAAAGGGGTAAGGAAGATGTATCGTGCACTCATCGTAGACGATGAACCTGTCATCCAAAAAGGGCTGGAAAAGCTGATCGGCCAGGTTGACCCGGCCATCACCCGGATGGATACTGCGGCGAACGGTTTGGAGGCTATGGAAAAAATAGCTGCTCATCGTCCCGACTTTCTATTTACCGATATTCGCATGCCTAAAATGGATGGGCTCCAGCTGTGCCAGTGGGTGTTTGACACGCACAGAGATATTCAGATGGTGGTGATCTCCGGGTTTGGCGATTTTCATTATGCACAGAAATGTATGTCGTTTGGCGTAAAAGAGTATTTGCTGAAGCCGGTTAATAAAGCAGGGGTAAACGAAACGGTACGGAAGCTGATCGCTAATGAACGGGCACGGCAAACGATATCGCTCTCCGGGCGTCAGGGGGATACCCGGCACCAGGCCTATATTCCGATTTCCGCCCTAGAGGAGTGGCTTGACAATTTGGAGGACGCGGTTTGGCATTTGGACGCGGGACGTGTAGACGCGATTATTGTCGCCATCCGGCAATACAGCTATTCTATCGGGGTGGAACACGGACAGCTTCATGAACTGGCCCGGGAATTGGTGCACAAGCTGATTAAGCAGTTAAACCGGCGTGATGTCTATACGTTCGAGCTTCCATGCTACTATACGGCAGCTGCGAAGGAAAGCCCAGCTGCGGGTAAGGAAAATGACCTTTGCCGGGATTGGACGAACAAGGAAGTCGATTCCTGCTGGGATTGGATGAACAAGGAAGTGGATTGTCTGATCCAGCGGATACGCTCCCTGCGCAAAGGAAACCCGAAGGAGCCGGTTGAAGAAGCGAAGGCTTACATCGAGCTCAATCTGAACAGAGAGCTGACGCTGGAAGAGGTTGCCGATAAGCTGGGGCTCAATCCTTCCTATTTCAGTCAGCTGTTTAAGCAGATGACCGATGAGACGTTTGTCCAGTACCGGACGAAGCGGAGAATGGAGAAATCGAAGAAGCTGCTGGCCATTCCGCATTACAAAATTACTGATATTTCGTTCGAGGTCGGGTATGCCGACCACCCCCATTTTACGAAAACGTTTAAAAAATACACGGGCTGCACGCCTTCCGAATATCGGGAACGGCTTGGGATGAGCTGATGAACAAAAGCTTGGCTCGGCAAATGTTTATTTACTTTTTCGTTGTCATCCTGTTCTCGCTATCGATGGTCGGTTTTTTCACTTATCTGGAATCGTCCAAGGCGATAGATGAGCAGGTGGAAAAGTATGTGACGCAGGTAATCAACAACGCCTCCGTGCAAACCGATCATTACATGAGAAACTTTGAGCGGCTAAGCAATTCAATTCTTTCGCAGCGGACTGTCAAGCGCTTTCTCGACATGGACCCGGAGGACAGCTACGAATATTACCGGTTTACGAATGAAATCCGCAAAGAAGTGTTCCAGAAGGCGTTTATCACTTACCCGACCCAGATCAATATGATTTACATTTTGGGCTACCATGGCCGCTCTGTTTTCGATGGCAGTCAGAGCGTATCTATGCTCGGCTCCGATGTGCCTCTGCGATTGCAGGAATTGGTAGAGCTTACTCCCGATAATGGAAGCATAGCGATTGTGAACGACAGCTTTTTGGAAAAGGATGCGGGAAAAGTGGTCACAGTCGTCCGTAAAATTCGCGGCTATTCTTCCTACGATGTGAAGGGGATTCTGGCCATCGAATTTAATCAGCAGCAGCTGACGGACTTGTGGAGCCAGGTTGATCTTGGTGAACAGGGCTACTTCTTTATTATCGATAGCGAAGGCAGCCTCGTCTATTCGCCTTCTAGGGAAACAGTGAACCAGCTGCTGCTGACGGATATTCCGAAGCGGGTCGTATTCGATGGGGAAAACCGTTTTATCGCCAAACAGGGGGAGGAACAGATGATGGTCGTCTCCCGCAAGTCCGATTATTCCGGATGGAATATGGGCGTGTCCCTGCCTGTTTCTGAGCTGCGCGCTCCGATAGCCAACATCCGGATCACGACGATTACAGTCGGTATGGTGACTTTAATTGTGGCTCTCGTGCTGGCGACTCGCTTCGGTAATTCGATCGTCCGCCCGATTCGACATTTGCGGGAGGGAATGCGGCAGACGGAAAAGGGAAACTGGACGAGAATTGAGGGCGTATCCCGCCAGGATGAAATCGGCGGACTGGTCCATAGCTACAACCTGATGGTCAGCCGCTTGGCGGAAATGATTAATCAGGTTTACAATACCGAGCTTCGCAACCAGCGCACTCAGCTCAAGCTGCAGGCTATTCAGCTGGAGCGGCAAAAGGCGGAGTTTCAAGCTCTGCAGCTGCAGATCAATCCGCATTTTATGTTCAACACGCTGGAAACAATCAATTGCTATGCTATTGTCCAGGATTCGGATGAGATATCGGAAATGGTCGAAGCGCTGGCATTCATGCTCCGTTATTCGGTACAGACCAATCTCGAAGAGATTACGATTGCCAATGAGCTGAATCATGTGCGCAACTACATGATTATTTTGCGCCATCGGGCACAGCGGGAGTTCGAGTTGGAGGTGCTGGTTCCGCCTGAGCTGCTGCTGAGCAAGATGGTTCGGCTGACGCTGCAGCCGCTGGTGGAAAATGTTTTTCAGCATGCCTTTAAAGATGGCGTTGAGCCGCATCACTACATTCGCATAGATGCAAGGGAGGATGACGGCCGCCTGCACGTCATAGTCGAAGACAATGGAGCCGGGATGAGACCTGAAACGCTGCTGAAGCTAAAGGAGCAGCTGCAGATGAACCGCCTGGCCGAGACGGTGCAGGAACATGGGTCGCGGCCGGAGCCGGGCCGAGAGAGGCGGCTGGAGCAGAGCCGAGAGCCGCGGCTGGAGCCAGGCCGAGAGTGGCAGCCAGAGCAGGAACATGAGCGGCAATCGATGCCGGGCCGAGAGCCGCGCCGAGAACCAGGGCAAGTGCAGGATCACGGTTCGCATCGGAATCACGAAAAGGCCGAAAGTTATGCCCGCGAGGAAGCTCCATATCGCCAAGGCGGAATTGGAGTGATTAACGTGCACCGCCGTATCCAGATGGTGTTCGGGGACGAGTACGGGTTAAGTGTGGAAAGCGAGCTTCATCGAGGAACTAGAATGATTATGACAATGCCGGCAGAGAAGCAGGAATAGCCCAATTTCTCCATTCATCAATTCCCGAATTCTTCAATTCCTCAATTCGCAGGAACTGTGGGCTTAAAGTATTTTTGTGGAATGAAACGAAATTGGCAGGAGTTGCTGACTTCAAGGAGATATTTGCAGTAGTAGTACGAGTTGCATCTTCGAGGAGATTTCAGCACAATCCGGAGGGGCCGAGTTGTCTATTTCGTGCCCATTTCTATCCGTTTCGGATTGTAACGCTCGCAGCAGTCCTTATTTGAACAAAATCGGGGGGATGAAAATTTTAACGCTCGCTGTCGTCCCTATTTTGCTTTAGATCGCACTTTTCCCGACTTTTTGGCTCCAATAAGAGCGAGGACGAGCGTTAGAAATAAAATCCTTGTCATTTCGGCCAAATAAGAGCGAGGGTGAGCGTTAGCGCTCGGACATTGTTGGTCGTTGTGATCCGGGCATTATCCGAAGTTACGGGCTTCATTAAGTTACAAGCTTCATTAATGAAGAACTGCATGAAGGCGGAATGGATTAAACCATCACTCTTCTGCCGACAAAACAAGGAGGAAAACGAAAATGACATTACAATTAACCGGTCAACAGGCACTGGTAACTGGTGCAAGCGGGGGTATTGGACGCGGAGTGGCGATACGTCTTGCGGCTAGTGGAGCTAAAGTGGCGGTCAATTATTTAAGCAATCGGGAGGGTGCGGAAGAAACCGTAGCCCTGATCCAGGCAGCAGGAGGGGAAGCGGCGGCATTTCAAGCTGACGTGACCAACGTTCAGGCAGTTAGGCAGATGCTGGCGGATGTCAAGCAGACACTGGGAGGAGAGATCGATATTCTCGTCAATAATGCCGGTCATCTTGTCAGACGGATGCTTGTAGAGGAAATGAGCGAGGAGCATTATGCGCAAGTGATGGATGTTAATTTGAAGAGCGCAGTCTTTGTCAGCCAGGCTGTCATTCCCGGCATGAAGGCGCGCGGGGGCGGGCGGATTGTCAATGTGACAAGCGTAGCCGCTCATAATGGCGGCGGCCCGGGAGCGAGTATTTACGCCGCCAGCAAGGCCGCAGTAATCGGCTTTACTAAGGCCTTGGCGAAGGAACTCGCCGGAAGCGCCATTACGGTAAACGCGGTGTCGCCGGGCTTCATCGGCCAGACAGCTTTTCACGATACGTTTACTCCGGAAGCGGCAAGAAAGGCTGCTGTGCAAGGCATTCCGCTCGGACGGGAAGGCACCCCGGACGATGTGGCTGGCTCCGTGCTGTTCCTCGTTTCCGAGCTGGCTTCTTATTTGACAGGCGAAACGATCGAAATTAACGGAGGCATGTTCATGCGATGAACATCCGGGAGCGTTCCATCCAATTCGCTTGGCACTCGCAAGCACTCTCCCGGCTGCGCGCGGAGCTTGACGCGCTCATGCAAGCCGGCGCTGCACCGGACATTCCGGCGGAACCGGGCGGCTGGTGGCACCACTATGTTTGTCCCAGGCATCATACCGAGCTGCGGTATGATCCTTTGGAACGGGACGCCCATAGCTTTGCCTGCCCGCATGGCTGCCAGCTGCAGGGAGAGCCCTACCGCGGGGCGTGGCTGGTGTTCAAGCACCAGGCTATGGCCCGCTGCGCCCTGCAGGGAGCTGCCGTGTTCGCCGCTACCCGGAAGCCGGAGTATGCCCGGTTCAGCTACGGCATTTTGCTGCGCTACGCCGAGCAGTTCCCGCGATACCCGGTTCATCCAGGCGCTGAACCGTGGATGCTGAAGGGGCGCGCCTTTCATCAGGCGCTAACCGAAGCGATCTGGGCGACGACGATGATGCGCGCTTACCTGCTGCTCAGCGATGAGCAGGCTCCAGTACCGGAAGAGTGGGCAGCCCAACCTGAGGCGTGGCCGAGCTTTGTACGGCTTCTGGCCGGGAGCTTGGAGCAAGCCCACTGCATTCTGACGCGGGAACGCCAGCAGCCGGAAAGCAATTATACGGCCTGGCTGAACGCTGCGTTATGCAGTGTTTACGCAGCAGCGGGCGAGGAACGGCAGCTGCTGCGGGTGCTTGCAGGCGAGGGCGGGTATCGCCAGCATTTGTCGCTGGCGATAAGACCCGACCAGCTGGAGTATGAAGGCAGCATCTACTATCATCTTTTCGTACTGCGCGCCTATATGATTACCGGGGAGATGGCAGCCCGCTGGGGCCATGATCTGTATGCGGAGCGGGGAACTGCCGGGCAGTCGCTGGAAGGCATGCTCGATGTGACGGCTGGTTTAGCGGCGGCGGATGGTCAGCTGCCGGCCTTCCATGACGGGCCCTACAGCAGGGAGCCTTACGCCCGGGAGATTGCCGAGGTGTTTGAGCAGGGCTATGCCCGGTATGGCAAGCCGGTATATGCGAACATTGCCGCCTGCGCTTATCAGCAGATGTACGGGAGCCGGCACCGCAACGGCTTGGAGGCCGTGCTGTATGGGGTAGGAGAGTGGCCGGTATCCGGGGCGTCAGTTATCCCGGGGAGCCCGCTGTCAGGAATACACAGGAGGCAAAGCGCAGTTTGCGCCGATTCCGTGTCACCGTCCGCAACAGCATCATCGACAGCGCCGGCACTATCCTCGGCCCCGGCGGCCCCGGCCGCCGGTACTCACGGGGAAATGGAAACTTCTAAGGCTGGTGCCCGCTTAGAGGCGAGTACGCCGCATTTACTGCCGGACAGCGGCTTCGCAGTACTCCGCCACAACGGCAATCCGCTCTATGCGATCATCGATTTCGGTCCCCATGGCGGATCTCACGGCCATTTTGACAAGCTGAATCTTATGCTGTATCACCGCGATTACCCGCTTTCACCGGATCGTGGAACGGTGCCATACGGCTCCCATCTTAAGAAGCAGTGGTATCCGCACACCGCCTGCCATAACACGGTATCGATCGGCCAGCGCTCTCAGCTGGAATCCACAGGGGAAAGCCGGAAGTTCGTTGTCGCGCAAGACTACAGCTACAGCTGGACACGAACCTCGCAGTCCTATGAGGGAGTAGTGATGGACCGCCATTTATGGATGACATCAGAATGGCTTCTCGATTGGTTCGAGATACGGACGCACGCTGAAGGTGAGAACGTGCCGAAGAAGGACTCAGGCGTGGATTGGTGGTTCCATTTTCTTGGTAAAGCCTCTGATATGAGCTGCCATCCTAATGGTGAAGGAGGACGGCGGGTGCCGATTCAAGGCAGATACCCGCAGAATAGCGTTACCGGAGTAGTACCGGACCTTGAGGCAAGCGGCCATGCTGAAAGGCAGGAGCTTGGCGACAGAGAAGGGAAAGAGGCTTGGAAACCGCTCGGAAATAGCGGGAATAGCGATGGCTACCGCTTTGTTCATGGGCACTGTCTTTCCGGCAGCCAAGCTGCCGCAGGCTTTCCCGAGGCTGGCAGTGGCCAATGGAGTTTCGTAATCCGGCAAACGACTCAGAGCTTACGCTCGCAAACTGGCACTGTGTTTGATGATAGCCCGGGCCGCTCTACCCCAGAGCCTGTGGCAGTCACTTTATGGCAAGAGGCTAACTCGGAGCTGTGGGAGGTTCGTTCTCCCGGAATCGCGATTGATCCGACAGTTCCAATGGAGGGCATGCTTCTTAGGCAAAAAGGAACAGCAGCCCGTTTTGTGGCTATATACTCTGCAGGAAACATCCCAGTAGGGATGGAATGGGAGGATGACGGGACGCTAAGGCTGGCCGGAAAAAGCACACTGGGTTTGCGGCTAACCTCGGACGGTTTGCAGCTCGCATCCGTGAACGAAAAAGGGGGCAAAAATGATGAACAGGCTGTTTGAGCCGCAAAGCGGCAAGCTGACTGTGCAGTATGCACCCGACGAGCATACCCGGCTGGAAGAGAATCCGCCTAGGTTCACCTGGATTCCCGCTAAGTCCGAAGGGGATTGCTATGTGCTGCAAATCTCGACTTCGCAGCATTTTGAGGCCGCGGTGACACGCACGATCGAACCGCTTCCCTATAATTTTTACACACCGGATTGGGTTTTCCCGCCCGGAGAGTATTATTGGCGGTATGCACTAGCGGAACAGGCGGAAGTGGAAGCAGAAACGGAAGCGGAAGGAAAAGGAGAAGGGGTAGTGGAAGGAAAAGAGAAAGCAGAGGAAGTGAAGGGAGGGACGGAAGAGAAGGCAGATGGAGAAGCGGAAGGAAGAGGGGAAACGAGAGGAGAAGCGAAGGGAGTAGCGGAAGGAAGAGGGGAAACGGAAGGAGGAGCGGAAGGAGAAGGAGGAGCGATAGGCGGGGCGGATGGGACGAAGGGCCACGCGGCCATTTCTAAAGGGGCGGACATAAGGGATGGGTCTGGCGCGGCGACGCTCGGGGGAGAAGCAAACGCCGGTGTGGAGGCTCTGGCTGGTCAGCATACCGAGAACACGGAAACCGCTTTCGGCATGGATAACAGGGGCGCTTTGTCCGGTGAAGACTCCCGGTCTGCCTGGAGCCGGGTAAGGAAGTTTTGCGTGCCCGCGGACCTTCCGCACACACCGCTTCCTGCCCGTGAAGCGAGATTTGAGCATACTTCCGAAGCCCACCCCCGGCTTTGGCTGAATGAGCAGGAGTTGGCTGCTTTTCGCCAGGAAGTTGCCAATGATCCTAACGCTTTTGGTTGGCAAACGTTTATCGATCGTTCCGTTCGCCCTTGGCTGACTAAACCGCTGATCGCAGAGCCCGTCCGCTATCCCAACAACCAAAGAGTGGCCCATTTGTGGAGGAAAATGTACATGGATTGCCAGGAACTGCTCTATGCCGTAAGACATTTGAGCATAGCAGGCGTCGTACTGGAGGACGCTTCAATCATCGAGCAAGCTAAAAAATGGCTGCTTCATGCCGTTTCCTGGGATGTGGCTGGCACTACCTCGCGAGATTATAATGACGAAGCCGCATTTCGTGTGGCAGGTGCTATTGCCTGGGGGTATGACTGGCTCTATCCTCATCTGTCCATCGATGAGCGCGGTGCCGTACGCACCTGCCTTCTGGAAAGGACACTTCAGGTGGCCTATCATGTGATAGAGCGGTCCAAGATTCATAGAGTGCCTTATGATAGCCATGCAGTACGTTCGCTTTCCTCCGTGCTCGTCCCGGCCTGCCTGGCAATGCTGCATGAAGAGCCGCAGGCAAAGGAATGGCTTCACTATACCGTGGAGTATTACGCCGGATTGTACACTCCTTGGGGAGGCAGGGACGGGGGCTGGGCGGAAGGTCCCATGTATTGGACAACTGGAATGGCCTTTGTGACGGAAGCGCTGAATCTGTTGAAGAAGCAGACTCGGCTTGATTTTTACCGAAGGCCCTTTTTTCAGAAAACCGGTGATTTCCCCCTGTACTGCTTCAGTCCGGACACTGTTCGTGCCAGCTTCGGCGACCAATCTACTCTAGGAGACCCGGTTAGTTTGAAGACCGGATTTAATATCCGCCAGTTTGCGGGGGTGACCGGCAATGGACTTTATCAATGGTATTACGAACAGGTTCGCGAAGCGGATGTCGATCCGGAATCGAAATATTACAACTATGGCTGGTGGGATTTTCGCTTTGATGAGATGATGTACCGGCATGACTATCCGCAGACTGCCCCCATAAAACCTACGGCTGACAAAATCGAGCCTGTCAAGTGGTTTCGCGATATCGGATGGGTAGCGATGCACAGCCGAATGGATGACCCGAGCGAGCATATCATGCTGCTGACCAAGAGCAGCCGCTATGGCTCGATCAGTCACAGCCATGGAGATCAAAACGGATTTTTGCTGCATGCTTATGGAGAGCCTTTGGCAATTGAAAGCGGCTATTATATAGCTTTTAACAGCACCATGCATACTCGCTGGCGCAGGCAAACCTTGTCTACTAACAGTTTGTTGATTGACGGAATTGGCCAATACGCCGGAGGGGATAAGAGCCTCTGTCTGGATGCCTATGGCGTTATTGAAGACGCTTATTCCCGGGAAGGGGGCGGGTATGTTCGGGGCAATGCTACAGCTGCTTATAAGCACACAGTTCCCTATGTGCGGAAATTTGTTCGGGAGCTTTATTTCTTTAGTGAGTCGTATGTAGTTATTGTCGATCAAGTAGATCTGGAAAAGCCGGGTCAAGTTCAATGGTTGTTCCATACATTGTACCCCATGAAGTTGAAGAATGATTCCTTTGAGGTAGCAGGCAGGCGGGCTGACATGGAAGGGCGTTTCGTCTATAATTCCTCCGGCGAGCTTGCGCTCTCTCAGCATAACGATTTTCCGGGGGTAGATCCTGCAGAAATTGAAGGATTACCCCGTCAGTGGCATTTGAGTGCAGCTACCGGGCTTGCGGCCAGCCATCGTCTGGTCACTCTGCTGGTCCCTATGAAAAAGGGAGACAGCAAATATGTTTCCTGTTTTCTCGACGATCAGGATCATGGGGTTCAGCTTTACTTTACCGATGAGTGGGGCATCTCACGCAAGGTCGAGGTTCCCAAAGCGTATTAGCAACCGGCTCTCTCTTGCTGAATCTACCGTCATTATCGAGTTGCACAAATATCGAATTGTCATACGTTTATACGGATCATCCAGTACAATGGGCTGTCATGAAGCAAGGGTGAACTCTTTCCTTGACCCTTTTCCTTGGCAGCTCTGTTTTCACTCGCAAATTGAAGCAGCTCATACAGTTTGATTTTCACGGATATCTAGCTGTTCTATTCACTACTTACAAGGCAGTTGGAATAAACGGGACTATTCTTGGCGACTCCTTACCCCAGTGGAAAAATGAGCCCCCAGTTCGTTCAAAACCGAAGCGGAGGCCGTTTTCTAGAAAAGCAGACTGGACTGACTGCTCTACAGTAGAATTTCCAGGCTCACAGCGCATTCATGACAATGCATCCACGAATATGCCAATCCGCCACTAACTTCCCGTTATTGCTATTGGATTTTTATCAAATGTGAAAATTATCAAGATAAGTATGGAAGACTATGTCTTCACCTATACTATGCCGTGGATCAGAGGTATTTTATACATGGTGCAACATTTGGAATCGTTTCGCTGCCATGGTGTGATCGAGACGATCGGAGAGATGATAGAGATCCGTAACCTTGACTGTCATCTTACCTGTATTAGATTTCTGTAAGCTGGAATGCTCAAATTTGGCGGCAAGCTTGGCGGTCTGGCGTCCATGACCACGTCTTAGGTTCAAGCTAAGCAGTTCTTCATAGGGCAAGCAATTTAGTAGCGGTTTAGTTTTGATCTTTCCTTTTCAGATTGGCCATTGAAAACTCTGTGATTACATGCTCATTTCCATGGGCAATTTCCTTGTCCCAAGCTAGCATGCCTCCTAAGTAGTTGTGGACCTTCTCAATCCCTTCGCTTTGAAAAAAGCGGGCGACCTCAAGGCTTCTGCGTCCGCTGCGGCAAATAAAGATATATTCGGCATCCTTATCAAAGCTGTCTACATGTTCAGGGATTTGGCCCATGGGCAAAAGAGGAATGCCAGGAATATGTCCGGCTTCATACTCTTCCGGCTCTCTTACATCAATAACATAAACGTTCGCGGGGGACTGGTTCAAAACCTCATATACTTCGTCTGCATTCAGATGGGAAACACCTTCAATGATTTCAGGCATGGCGAACAACCTCTTTTCTTATAAGAATATGTGCACACGCTATAAAATGAGGACTGCCGGAGGATACTGGACTGCTGCGCCTAGGCTTTCAATTCCATCAGCTTATCGGGTCCTTCCTGTGAGCGCACCAGGCACTAGTCCGGCATGCTTGCTGTTTCGTGCATCGGCACCAGTGTATTCGTCTGTAGAACAGGTGTCAAGTAAAACAACGTCATGACTCTTAATTTCTCTACCAAGGCTTGGACTGCGGGCTCCGACCAGGCTGCGAGCTCCGACCGGACTACGGGCGTTCGCTGCGGTTCGGGCAACGGCGTCTACGAGCAGCTTACTGTCTTAACAGGACAGCAAAGTGCTCTAATAAAGCGAAATCCTTCTACTGTTGGAACAATAGAAGGATTTTCGTGTGACACGACGCAGGGCCGTGCCGGCACCACATAGAGCACGTGTAGACACGACGCAGGGCCCTTGTAGACACGTGGAGCCCGCGCAGACAACGCAGGGTCCGTGTAGACACAATGTGGAGCCCGTGCAGATACGAGCGGATTCCTCACTCTGATCACGATTTCCTGAACGAGGGAGCCAATGAAGCACTCTAATGCTCAGTGGATGCATGGAAATCCGGCTGCTAACCTACATGGCGGCTATTCCGCTGGTTGAGGGAATGCGCTCTCGAAAAGGCAGTCAAAGGAGACCTGCAAGCTGTTCCGCGCTAACGCTCGCCCTCGCTCTTATTTGGCCGAAAAAGCAGGGATTTTATCTTCTGACCACGATCTTCCGACGAGGATTCTTCCGAATACGTTCTTCCGAACAGAACATTTTTTACCGAACTTATAAAAGAAAGACGTGTGTATTAAATGGCGAAAACATGCTTGCCGATTTTGCCCGTTTGTTGGCGGGTCCATATCCAGGCGGACGTTGCAGTTACGGGATTAAAATAATATAAGGCTCCGTTGGTTGGATCCCATCCGCGAAGTGCGTCCATAGCTGCTTGATAAGCCGATTGGTCAGGCTGCAGATAATACTGGCCGTCATCAACCGCCGTAAAAGCACGAGGCTGGAAAATGACATCAGCCATCTTATCCGGAAAATCCGGCGATTGCATGCGGTTAAGGACAACAGCGGCAACTGCCACCTTACCCTCGTAAGGTTCTCCCCGCGCTTCACCGTGAATGACTCTGGCCAGCATCGTCAATTCACTAGCATTGGCGGAAACCCTCTTCAGTGCTGACCAGGTTTGCGGGCCAGCGATCCCATCCACCTTCAAACCGTAATTTTGCTGAAAACGGCTCACAGCCGTCAAAGTATGATAACCGAAAATTCCGTCTATTGAATGTTGGTAATAACCGACAGTGTGTAATCTAAATTGCAAGTCCCACACATCTCCGCTTTGGCTTCCCTGCTGGACGGTTGGCGCTGCGGCAGTAGTAGGAACCAGAATTAACAGACAAAGAATTAATGACAATAAAGGTAAAAATTTCCTCTTCAAGTTATCCCCTCCTCGTTTGCCATTATAATGGGAGGGATCATAGGCCTCAATGCAATCATATTGGTAATCCAAGATAAGTTTACCAAGCAGCTGCGCGTTTCTGGCGGCATATAAATAGGTAGGAAAAAAGTAATATTGTTACGTTTTCCGTCACTGAAGCGCTAATTTTCTGATATAATTAGTCAATGATTTTGATTGTGCAGGTAAAAACGAAAATAAGGGCATGGCAGGACAGAAGAGGCACGGTCATCAAATAGGGACATGGACTGAACAGGAAAGGCGCGTCGCACGGAGGACAAAATTAGATTGTTTACATAAGCATTTTACATAACCGGTTTACGCTGTTTCCTTGTACAAGACATTGATTAATTGAACATTCTGATCCATACACCTGAATTAATATTGATTAACGAGGATATCCGGGTTCACCTTAAAATTTTACATAATAGAGAAAAAGAAACAGGAGGAAGACGATGGAGAGTTGGATGAAACCGGTTGGCGTAGGAGAACTGCTCGACCGCAGCTTTCAGCTGTACCGCAAATATTTTTTAACGGCATTTATGATTGTGCTGGTATTTATAGGACCTGTATACCTAGTACAGAATTTGCTGTTCTTTGATTACAGTGAAGCGACGAACATAGGCTTTTCTTTGCCATGGGAGGATGGCTTTGCAGCGGGAAACGAACTGGCGCCGGAGGGAGATGACGTTTCCGGATGGCAGGTTTTGTTCACCGTAGTGCTTTTGCCGCTGTATCTTATTTTTGTTTTCCCGTTAGCCTTATCAGCTAATCTGCATCTGGTCCGCGCCGGTTCCCGAGGGGAGCAGCCGTCCATTGGAGAACTGCTTAAGCGCAGCATTTCCCCCTTCTGGAAAAGATCAGGGTATTCGATATTATTCGGGCTGATTTTGTTAGGGATCTATATTGCCACAGTGCTGGCTGTCGTGGTGGCTGTCTTTGTCGTAATGTTTTTTTGTCGATCGTGGGGCTGGGAATGGTTCAGTTGAATGCCTCTTCGCCGGCTTTAGAGATTCTAATGGTTGTCATAATGATGCTGCTGTATATTGCGCTTGTTGCTGGAATTATAACAGGCTTTTTGTACTTTGTTATCCGTCTCGGTTTTTTTCTGCCCGTTCTCTCCCTGGAAAAAGAAAATGGGCCCTTCGGTAAAAGCTGGAGGCTTACCAAACACAGCTTTTGGCGGATTTATGTGACATTAATTGTTTTAACTGCTATATATAGTGTATTTTCTTTAGGTATCTATCTTCTTGTTTACTATGTGTTTAAGGTGTCGCTGCTGGGGCAATTAGTTTCCGTCCTGCTTTCGCTGCTTATTTTGCCTCTGTATACCATCACTTACGGTGTTGTGTTCGAAGATTTGCTGTTCCGCAGCCGGGGGAAGGATCTGGAGGAACGCATCGACTCGGCAATAAGGGAGTATCAGCAGCAATGGGAACGTTCCCGTTCTGCCGGGGCTCCGCTTGCAGCCGGCCCCATAGGCCCTTCTCCGGCGCCAGGCTATTCGCCAGGCTCCGCGCCTGAGGGCTCCACATACCGCAATCCACCGGAGGAGCATTAAGCTTATGAGCACTATCGACAACAGGCATGAAGACCGCGAACATTTGCAGGAGATCCTGTCCCGGGATGAATTCATGGCCTACCATCAGCAAGAAAGGGGTCCTTCTTTATGGGAACGAATGTGGGATCTGATCTCCGACTGGTTTCCCGATTGGTCGATCCAGCCGGAGGGCTCCCGCTCCGTAACCTTGATTATCGTTGCCGTGCTCATGGCGGTTCTCGCTGTAGTTATCATCTGGCTGGTTCGTAAAATGATCCTTAGCCGAACTATTCGTCATAAAGCTGTCTTTTTGAATGAAGATGATTTGCACAAGTCTTCGGCGGATCTGCTGCGGGAGGCCAATCTAGCCGCGCAGAAGGGCCAGTATAGAGAGGCAATCCGTTACCGCTTCCTGGCAATCCTTATAGCGATGGATGAGCAGGGCTGGGTAAAGGCGGAAAAGTGGAAAACCAACTATGAATACCGGGAGGAACTGAGAGAACAGCAGGCCGGAGCCATTCCGCCTTTCAGCAAGGCAGCCCGATTATTTGAGCAAATTTATTACGGCCGTTCCGCCGCGGGGCAATCCCAGTATGAGCTGATCAAGCAGTATGGCGAGGACTGCATGCGGAAGGGGGAACGGGATGATGCGCGTAGCTAAAGAGCATATCCTGCTTGGCTTCTGTGTGTGCGTTTTTCTTGTTCTGGGCTATTTCTTCGTTAAGCCGGATGTGCCCAAGTGGCCTTCTTATGCAGCTTCGTCTGCGGACAGGGACGGGGTCAAGGGCTTGTTTACCCTCATGAAAGAAAAGGGATACCCGGTGAAGGAATGGCGTCAGGAATGGCGGTTTCTGGCCGAAAGCCAGCAGGGCACGCTGGTAGTCATCAAGCCAGCAGGTGTTAGCGAAGCAGACCTTGATCTGATACATGATTGGGTGGCTGAGGGCAACCATGTGCTGTGGTTTGACAATAGAAGCCGTATCGGGGACTGGTTTGAAGCAGAGGGAAGCGGTGCACCTGCTGAAGGCGAAACGATAACAGCCTTCTCGGGTGCTGAGGGTGATCGCTCCGGCAGCTGGCCGGCCGCGGGCTATACCTCCTTGCGGATTGTCCCGGGCGGGGATATTGAACCGCTCATAACCGACGAGCATGGGATGCTTGCCGCAAGGAAAGAAGTAGGTGAAGGCACGGCGGCGCTGTTTCTTGTACCGGAATGGATGCGTAACGAGACGATTCTGGAGCAGGGTCATTTTGAGCTGATATGGCCCTATCTTAGCAGTCTTGAAGGTCCTGTCTGGTTTGACGAATATTATCATGGTTTACGTGTGCAGCCGGGAATCCTGGCCGTTTATCCCGCCTGGCTGATTGCGGTCCTGCTGCAGCTGGCTATCGCCGTTTTGCTGTGGCTGTGGTATAAGGGAGCGCGCTTTAGTCCCGCTTATACCCCACGGGAGTTTACAGTCCGCCGCGGGGATGAGACGCTGCTGGCGGCTGCCGGCTGGTACGAACGGCGACGGTTTGCGTATGAAGCCCTGGAGCATCAAATGCAGTACATACGCCATCTGTTCAGGGAGCGCTGGGGCGTTAGGACTGATGCCAGTGACTCTCAGCTGCTGGCTGCGGCCAGGCTCCATTGGAGCGCGGAAGAGATTCGGCGGTTGGATGAGCTGCTGCAAAGCTGGAGGAACGCAAGGCAGAGCAAGCAATATTCGTCCAAGCAGCTGCTGGAGGACAGCCGCCGTGCGGATGAATTCATACTTAAATTGGAGAAGGAGTGAGAGCGATGCAGCAGTTGCTTTATCAGATGGAACAAATTATTAAGGGACAGAATACGAATATCCGCTTGCTGTTAACCGCCTTTTTATCCGGCGGACACGTTCTGCTTGAGGGGGTTCCCGGCATCGGAAAAACGAAAATGGTGAGGACGCTTGCCGAGTTGACCGACGGGGTGTTCCACCGGGTGCAGTTTACACCGGATATGATGCCCAGTGATATTACCGGCAGCTTAATTTTCAACAGCCGCGAGCATTCCTTTGAAATGGTGAAGGGGCCGATATTTGCGAATTTGCTGCTGGCGGATGAAATCAACCGCACTCCCCCAAAGACGCAAGCGGCATTGCTGGAAGCGATGGAGGAACGGCAGGTAACTGTGCAGGGGGATACTTACCCGCTGCCTGATCCTTTCTTTGTAGTCGCTACCCAGAACCCGGTCGAGTACGAGGGGACATATCCTTTGCCGGAAGCCCAGCTGGACCGGTTTCTGTTTAAGCTGACGGTATCGTACCCTTCACTGGAATCTGAACTGGCTATTTTAAAAAATCACGTTCCTTTTTACGCGGAGAATCAGCAGGAGCCAAAGTCCAGTCTGTCCATCCAGCGCATAAAGGAGCTGAGAGCTGCCTTGACAAAGGTTGTCGTGGAGGATTCGATTATCGAGTACGTCGCTCAGCTGATCCGGTATACCCGCGAAGACAAGCGGCTGCAGCTTGGTGCGAGCCCCAGAGCGGGCATCGCCCTGCTTAACGCCGCCAAAGCCTGGGCTTTGCTGGACGACCGCAGCTTTGTCACTCCGGATGATATCAAAATCGTTGCCGTTCCCGCCTTGAGACACCGTTTACTGCTAACTCCGCAAATGGAATTGGAGGGAGAAACCAGTGACCACTTCATCCAGGAAACGCTGGCGACCATTCCGGTTCCTCGTTGAGGTGCTTGAGCGGCGCGCCGTGGTGCCGACGCTCAAGATGGTGTGGTTGACGGGAGCCTCCGCCCTGATTACCGGCTTGGGTTATTTTCTCGGATTGGGCCTGCCTGCGCTGCTGCTGACCAACGGTCTGCTGCTCGGTGCGGCGGTGCTGGATATATCGCTGCTGCCCCGGCGCAAAGGCTTGAGCTTTAGCCGTGAGCTGCCCAAGCAGGCGGATATCGGCAGCCCGTTTGAAGTGACGATTCATGCCAAAGCTCAAGACCCGGTATCGATTCCGATTGAGGTGCGTGATGATTTGCCGGCGGAATTCGTGTCTCCGCCAGTTGAACAGCTAGCAGCGACTTGGCAGGGAAGACACGCTGAAATCCGCTATACCACAACCGGGCGGGAACGCGGCCAATTCACATTGGGCTGGTTCCGTGTTCGCCTGCGGGGGCCGCTCGGCCTTTGGCAGAAGCAGATGAAGGTGGAGCAGCCGCAGGTCATGAATATTTACCCGGACTTGTCCGGGGTCAGGGGAGTGCTGTCTTCGATGCAGAACCATCTCATGCTCGAAGGCAAGCGACTTTTCCGCCGCGACCGGAGCGGCTCTGAGCTTCATGCCATCCGTGAATATGTGCCGGACGATGACCCGCGGATGATTAATTGGCGGGCTACGGCACGGGCCGGGACGCTGATGACCAATGTGTTTCGTCCGGAACGTGGAAAGACAGTTATGATCCTGATTGATTGCGGGAGAAGAATGGGCGTTGAATTGGCCGGCAGAACGAAGCTGGATGCAGTGCTGGAAGCGGCGCTTTCCCTGGCGGCGGTTGCCCTGAAGCAGGGAGACAAGGCGGGATTGATCGTGTTCGCCAGCGAGGTCAAAATTTATGTGCCGCCTGGCGCGGGATTAACTCATCTGCAGGCGATGACGGACGCTGTCTTCAATGTGCAAAGCGATTACGTAGAGTCCAGCTATGAGATGGCCCTGCAGTTTTTGATGAGGGTGCAGAGGAAACGCACATTGACGATCCTGTTCTCCGACCTCGATCTTTATATGCTGGAGAAATCCACCGGCATGCTGCTGGCAAGGGTTAGAAGGCAGCATCATCTGCTGCTTGTCGGGCTGCGGGATGAAGTGCTTCATGCCTGGACCCAAACGGAATCGGAGTCGATTCGCGATGCTTATATTAAAAGTATGGCGCATAAGCTTACTATGCAGAGAATGGAGCAGACCGCCCGCATAAAGGCAGCCGGCATAGAAGCGATAGATGTTCCGGTCGGCGAGCTGGCTTGGACAACGGTCAACCGTTATCTCCAGATCAAATCATCTGATGTGCTGTAATGAATGAAAGCAGCTATAGCGGGACAACGAAAAAAACCGGACGTCAGGTGGACGTCCGGGTCATGCCGGGCTTTCGGGCTGCCAGCAAGCTCTTGCGTGAGCGGCCTTGATCTTGCTTGGCCTGGTTCAAATCATGCCTGCGCTGATTCATTCTGCCGTAGGCTATATAGAGAACAAGGGCGAGCAGCGTGACCAGCGCGAACGTATACTTGGCGGCTAGCGGCAGGGTGGAAGGAGTAACGTATCCTTCAATTATGGCCGCGATGACAAACAATGGAATTGTGCCGATTAACAGCATCGCCGATTCACGAACGGTGCGCAGCAGCCGGTATTTCCATGTATAGGCCCCGGGATTGATCATGCGGTAGCCCAGATACAGGCCGGCACCTCCTGCTATAAAGATAGCAGCCAGCTCAATGATCCCGTGAGGTAGAATATAGGCCCAGAACACGTAGCTGGTCCCGGCCTGCCAAAATACCGCGGCCAGCGCCCCGATGATCAAGCCGTTGTAAAACAGAACATAGACGGTCATAAGACCAAGCGTAATGCCGCTGACAAAGGCCAGAATAGCGACCCGGATGTTATTGGTCATTATATTCGTAGAAAAAACAGCATTCTGCAGCTGGTCATGACCTTCTCCGACGCGGTAGGGGTCGATCTGGGAGGCCAATTCCGGCGAAGTGACGGCGGCGAGATTCAAGGGATCGATATATACCGCTATGAAACCGCTGATTCCACCCAGCATAAACAGTGCGAAGGCAAGCAGAATCATGTACCGGCGGTCAACCAAAAATTGAATAAACCGGCGGCCAAAAAAATCACCGAGGCGATGGGACGTTTTCCATTGCTCAGCGTGCAGGACATGATGAGTGCGTGATACGAGCTGGTTCAAGTAGACAACGATTTCATCGTTGGCGTAATAGGTTTGGGAGTAGGCCAAATGGGAGGAGGCCAGCTTGTATAAATAGGTGAGCCGGTCGATATGCTCTGCCTCCAGGCGGTTCTTATTTTTCTCAAATAATGTGAGCAGCTGCTCCAGTTCATTCCATACCGGCTTGTGCTCCCGGATATAACGTTGAATGGTCATAAGTTCAGGCAATCTCCTTATCGATAAAAGTTCCATTACATAGATAGCGTTAAGCTTTTTTTCTTAAACGATTCCAGCGCGGGTTACAAACTATATGGTTTGCAGCGCGTGATTGCAAATTTAGAGGGGAATCTATACGTTTCTAATTTTATCATATTACTCGAGTGAAGGAGAGATATACCTTTGCAGGACACATATCGAAGACAGTCCACAGTGGTTACTTCCGAGCATGTGCGGCTCCAGTTAACGATGGCCGGCTTAGGGAGCCGCGCTGCTGCGCTCCTGCTGGATATGCTTATTATTATCGGAATCATTATGGCGGTCAATCTGATCTTGTATCTTCTTCTGGCGCTGATTGGCACTGATCTCGCTAACCTAATGGGACAATATGTGGACGCTTTTCTGATTGTATTCAGCTGGCTGCTGTTCAGCGCGTACTATATTGTTATGGAATATTATTATGGCGGTCAGACCTTGGGCAAAAAATGGCTCGGCATAAGAGTGATCCAGGAAAATGGCCAGCCGCTTACCTTTTTATCTGCGGCTATCCGCACCTTTTTTCGGCTAATCGACTTCCTGCCTATAATGTTTATATTGGGAGCGGTATGGATATTCTTTCATCCTCAGGACCGGAGGCTGGGGGATGTAGCTGCCGGCACCGTGGTCGTACGTGATGCTCAGCAGGAAAGTCTTCGCCGCGAGAAGCGGCTGAACAAATGGCTCAAGAAGTTCCAAGCCAAATACGTCGTCCATCTGACATTGTCTCCCTCATTAAGCGAGCAGATGAGCCGCGAGGATTGGCAGCTTCTGCAAGGCTTGGTGGAAAGAATGCCTGCCCTGGATGCTCGGAAGCAGTATGAGCTGGCTTCGAAGCTGGCCCACTTATTAGGGGCAAGGCTGAATTTGCCGCGGGAGCAGTACTCGTCTTATCCTCAGGCTTTTCTTGTTGAATTGTATATGACTGTAAGAGAGGAATGGAAGCTGGGAGCTTGAAGAGAATGGCGGATCTGAATGGCGCTGCCTGGAGCTTAGCTAGGCGGATCTGAATGGTGCGGCTCGCAGCTGGGAAGCAGGCCATACAAGACCTGAAACGGTTAGGGAGCCGCGGAGCTCCATGTTAGCCGCTTCAGGTCTTTTTGTCATTGATTAGTTCAAACAATGAAGATGGGGCTAAAATCCTATAAGGTTTGCTATGGTTACGTTTCCTGGCTTTGCCGGGAAAGCCGAAATTCTGTGGGCGAGTAGCCAGTCCAGCGTTTGAACTGCTTGCTGAAGTGGGCACCGTCCTGATAGCCCAGCTTTGCAGCAATCCCTTCCAGCGTTTGCCCCGGGTCGAGCAGTTCGATTCGCGCAGTGTGCAGCATCATCCTCGACCAGTATTGCCGGGGAGAGCAGCCAAAGATTTTGTGGAACACTTTACGCAGATAGGATGCGCTGTAGCCGAGCTCCTCGGCCAACCGGGCAATGGATCGCTGGGAGTAAGCGGGCTGAACGTGGTCAGAGCGGATGGCATCCTCAATCCATTTCGCCATTTTGCAGGCCAGCCCCAGCATCGACGTATTCTGCGGCTGCTGCGGGAGTTCCCCGCGCTGCTCGCTGACTGTCCCCAGGGCGGCGAGCAAAGTGAATAAGCGAGAAACAAAGATCATTCTCTGCGAGATTTGCGACTGATCTTTACTATCATGCTTAATTACCTGCAGCAGCTGGCCCAGAGGCTCACGCAGAACGCTTTCCGAGGCCGAGCCTGCAGGATGAAGACCGCAGCCGTATTGATTAAGCATAGCTCTGAAGATGTAGTCCTCCACATCAAAATGAAGAGCGAAATAGACAACCTGCTGATGATTGGAATCAGTCACCCGATGAGGCACGCCCGGGGGAATCAGCAAAATATCGCCGGAATTCATGACAACCTTATCGTGGCCTACCAGCACTTTTTGGTGACCTTCCAGAACATAATTCAGTTCAAACATGGGGTGCTCGTGCAGGGGTCTCGACCAATTAGGCTGGGTGACCCGCCAGTGGGTTTGGTACACTTGGAAAGATGTGCTCATATCCGGAACGTAGATTGTTTGCTGATGAGAAGACAGCTTTGGAATCGCTTTCAAATCATCTGCTCCTCTCTTCTTTTCCTATGATATTAAGTATTCCTAGGTACACATGCCGAAGTGGGATGATGCGGAAGTTAGATGCTTTTATCTTATCATTACCCCAAGTTTAATTGAATAAAACGGTAGACTCATTTTGTCCAAGCTTCATCCTCAAATGTCCATTACCTTGATCATAGGCAGCGGCTATAATGCAGATGGAACCGTTTTACCAATCCTAGGAAAAAGGAAGTGATCCGGTGTGAGGTCTGGACGAAGGTTAAAGCCATGGCAAGGTGCAGGCTTGTCTGCTGTATTGCTGCTAAGCTTGCTGCTGCCGGCAATCAGCAGTGCTGCACAGCAGGGGGAAAGGGTCGATGAAGGAAGTCAGCATCAGGCGGGGACGTTGATTTATGATTTTTTGGATGCGTTTTCCGGTGACGGGGATCTCCGAGTGCTGGGGGATCCTAACGCGGCACCGGTGACGATTCGCAACAATGCCTACGGAGCAGGTATTGATGCACGCTCTATAGGCTTGTCCCGATCATTTGAATTTTCGGTTCCTGAGTCGGGGCATTATCTGCTCTCCTTCCAGGGCTACCTCTATTTTAGCGCCGGTATAGGGGAGCTTTCCGTGAACGGAGTATCGGTTGGAAGCTATGATTTTTATGACCCCGGCAGTGTTTTTGGTCCGGTCAAACCTATGAAAACGTTGTATTTAAATGAAGGCGATCATGTGCTTACTTTTGAAGTGATAGGACGCAATCCGGCGGCTACCCCCGGCAATAATTATTCTATGTATGCCAGCAAGCTATTCCTTGAGCCTGTAGAAGAGCCTTCCGAGCCGCACTTGGCGCAGATCCACCTGCAAACCGATCCGGTAACCGTAACGGTAAGCCAATACGGTCAAACGCGGTTAACCGGCCAGTATCAGGATGGGACCGAGGCGGACTTGTCTTATGCCTCTATAGAATGGGAAAGCTTGACTCCCGATATCCTGTACGTGGATCAGGCTACCGGAGATTACCGCGGGCTGCAGCCAGGCACTGGGGAGCTGCAGGCAACGGTGCAGCTGGATAGCGCCACGGTTACCGATTCTGTCTATATCGAGGTGACGGAGCTTACCAGTGACAAAACCAGAATCACTTATTATACAGAGGAAAAAATCACGAACGCAAGAAATAACGCGGCGGCTTATCCTTGGGCGGCCAGTATTCGCGATGCCGCGGTTACGGCAGCCGATGAATTCCTCGCTCTGGGCCATGAATTTCTATGGAATATGGTCTCTTCCCAGCATGTGCCGCGGAGCTATGGCGTCAATCAGGTGATGGGCAGTCCGGTCACGGGTAGGGACATCGATGAATACGGCAACTACCCTTATACGGCGGATCCGGTGAATGCCCCATGGAAAATAGTGGATCCGAGCAGCGGCTATGTTTTCCCGACCAATGATTTTGCTGCCTATTATGAGAGCGGCCTTGACGAACATGGCCTATTCCAGCCGGAGCTTGCGGATCGCAGTCTGCTGGTCAACACACTCTATCCCGAACGCGGCCCTGACTGGGGAGTAGACGACGGATATGGCTGGGTGGATGATGAAGGCAATACGTATACGTTTATCGCGTATTATAATCACTGGAACCTGTGGCATTCCACCGGCATGATTCCAAGGGCGCTTGCTGCTTTCAGAGACGCTTATTTGTACACAGGAGACGAAAAATATGCAAGAGCAGGAATTATTTTGCTGGACCGGGTTGCTGATGTATATCCCGATCTCGACACCTCCGCCTTCGACCCTGCCATCTTCCTGCAATCAGCTGGAGGAACGGGAACCGGTAAAGCGATTGGCTCGATTTGGGAGACGGCAACAGTTAAAGTGTTTATCAGCGCGTACGATGCTTTTTTCCCGGCAACCGATGATCCCGGCGTCATCGATTTCCTAAGCGCCAAGGGAGCGCAGTATAAGCTGTCCTGGAAGGATTCGGGCGAAGGCATCCGCCGAAATATTGAAGATGGCATTCTACGGCAAGTTTATCCCGGAGTTCAGAAAGCCCAGATTCGGGGAAATGTCGGCATGCACCAAAGCGCCCTGGCCATGGCGGCGGTAGTTCTGGATACGATGCCGGAAACGCAAATTTGGCTTGATTTTAACAATCAATCCGGCGGGCTGGTAGCTAATCCCTGGAGAGTTACCGGCGGCAACATCCTAGCCTCGCTCGTGAACGATGTTGATCGTGATGGGCACGGCAATGAAGCGGCCCCGGGCTATAATCGTCTGTGGCTGAACAATTTCATTCAAGTTGCCGATGTGCTGTATGGCTATGATCTGTATCCGACAGCCGATTTATATGAGAATGTGAAGTTCCGCAGCATGTTTGCCGCTATATATCCGCTGCTTCTGTCTGACCGGTATATCCCGTCCATCGGGGATTCGGAGAAAACCGGCAATCCAACGTTAAGCGGGCTGAATTTGGCCCAGACGGTTAAAGCCTTCCAAATCTATGGAGACCCTATCTACGCCCAAGTAGCGTATTTTCTGAATGGGAATTCCAGCGAAGGGATTCATGGAGATATTTTCACCGAGAATCCGGAAGCAATCGCTGCTGATTTGGAAGCGGTCATTCAGCAGGAGGGCCCTCTGCAGCTGGACAGCGTGAATTTGACAGGCTATGGATTCGCAGCGCTTCGCGATGGTGTAAACGATAGGACCCAGTATGGGATCAATTATAATTTCCCGCAGCTGCCGGTAACCCACGCTTCCACGGCTTACAATACGTATGCGTCTTCCGGGACTGTGCAGCTGGAGGCGGAGACGGCGGGGCACAGCATTACATTCGCTTTTGATGTGGCGGAAGCAGGCACGTATCATGTTATGCTCAAGCCATTCCGTGCAGCTTCGTATGGAGTATACAAGGTTTACTTGAACAATCAGCTGGTCAAGGAAATTGATTTCTTCGGGACGAACAGAGACGAAGAGCTATTGGCGGAGATGCCGCTGGCTGCAGGCACTCACACCATCCGGTTTGAAAATATCGGCCGCACGCCGGGAGCAACCAATTATAAAATGGGAGTGACCTCGCTCCGCCTGCTGACGGAGGAGGAATATGAACGGGTAGATGTGCAGCAGGATACGCTTCGCGATGTGTGGATGTACTATGGTCGGAACAGCGGACACGGCCACCGGGATACCCTTAACCTGGGTCTGCATGCCTTTGGGCTGGATTTGGCTCCTGATCTCGGCTATCCGGAATTTGCGGATTCAGTAGATATGCATAGAGCACAGTGGGTCAATAATACGATCAGCCACAATACGGTTGTCGTCAATAAGCGCAAGCAAAACTCTCAATTCGTTGCGCTTCCGACTCATTTCGACGAAACCGCACGGGTTAAGCTGGTTGAAGTGGAAGCGCCGCTTGTTTATCCGCAGTTAGATATCTACCGCAGGGCTACAGCGATGATCCAGGTGGACAACGAGAACTCTTACAGTGTCGATTTCTTCCGTGTCCGGGGCGGCAATGATCATCATTTCAGCTTCCATAGTGCCGAAGGAACCGTCACGACAGAGGGGCTGTCACTAACTGCTCAACCGACCGGCACCTATGCAGGGCCGGATGTGGAGTTCGGGGAGCGAGTGGATGATGTCCATGGACCGAACTATATGGGCAGCGGATTTCATTGGTTGAAAAATGTGGAGCGGGGCACGAGCTCAGCGGATCAATTCAGTATTGACTGGAATGTGCGGGATACTTGGAACGTATTAGGAGAGGGAGCGAGGGCCGCTACCGATATTCATCTGCGTCTGACTATGCTGGGAGCAGTGGATGAAGTGGCTTTGGCTGATGGAGTTCCGCCGAGGAATAAGCCAGGCAATCCTCCGGAGCTGCGGTATATGATCGCTCACCGCTCCGGCACCAATCTGGACAGCTTATTTACTTCCGTAATAGAGCCTTACCGGGGTGACCGGTATATCGAAGAAATCTCGGAAGCGGAAATAAAGCTTAACGGCGCAGTTGTAGATACTTCGGCTGATATGACGGTTCGCGCTGTAAAAGTGGAGCTGGTGGACGGACGGGTAGATTACATCCTTTATTCTGCTGATCCAGCGAAGGAATATGTTATCGATGACCGCATTGTGTTTAGCGGATTTTTCGGAGTGTACTCGGAGCAAAACGGTACGGCGGAATATTTGTATCTGCAGGATGGCACCAAGATCGGCCTGGTAGGGGAGACTCCGGTAACGTCTGCAGCTGCAGTCACGGGAGAGGTTGTGGATTTCACAAGAGACCTGAGCATGGAGAATGTAATTGAAGCCGAGCTCGAGTTGAATGGAGTGAATCCGCAGGAGCTCGTCGGACGCATGATTTACATTGAGAACGACGGGGTGCGTAATGCGGTGTACCCGATTCAGGGACTGGAACCAATTAGCGGCAGCCTCTACCGCATCGATATAGGTAATCAGACAACGGTTCGCAGGTATTTGAACGCGAATGATTTCAGTCAAGGTTACGTCTACGATCTGGAAGAAGGAGCTTCATTAAGAATTCCTCTGTCGGTGGAAATGGAATTTTAATGATCCGGATAGCAGTCAGAAAAAAACGAGCGCCAGCGCGGCTTCGGCCGCAGGCGCTCGTTTTGCTTGGGGCTGACCACCATCATGTGACGCCTAGCATTCACTCTTACGGGGGATCTAATACGTTAATGGGTTAGCATTTATTTCATGGCATTAAATTATCACTAACTACCCTGGCTTTCTTTGCGGATAGTCTGCTGGCTTTCTTTGTGTGCAGTTTCCTGATTTGTCTGCTCGCCTTCCGGAAGCGGTGTTTTAAAATATACACTAGTGCTCGGCAGAGCGATAGCTACCCCTTCCTCTTCCAGAATCTGCGTTATTTTCAAATTGCATTGTTCCTTAATGTCCAGCCACTCGCCCCAGACGGTTGTTTTGGTAAAGAAGTAAAAGTATAAGTTATACCCTCTGTCGGCAAATCCATCGAACTGTACAAATATCGTCCTCTGGTCAATATCGGGATTATTCTTCAGATACTCACGGATTCTCTCTAGACTGCGTTCCAGGCTGGCTCTCGGTGTAGTATAGGCAACCGGCAGTTCAAAGGTGATTCTGCGAATCCCCATCCTCGACCAATTCATGATCGCCTCGTTAGCCAGGGTCGAGTTGGGCACGGTAACGAGCGCTTGAGCAAAGGTCCGCACCCGCGTGCTGCGGAAGGTAATCTCTTCTACCGTTCCTTCTACGGAAGGGGTCTGGATCCAATCGCCAATCGAAAACGGCTTCTCGGTAATAATAACCACACCGCCAAAAATATTTTTCAGCGCATCCTGTGCAGCCAGGGCGAACGCCAGCCCTCCCAAACCGAGACCGGCGATAAAGGCGCTGATTTCATAGCCCCATTCCTGCGCAATGATGCTGATGCCAAGCAGGATGATAATTCCGCGGATAACCCTCGACAAGATAGGAATTAAAATCTGATCAATATCGAAGTTGAATTTCTTGCTGATCGCCTTAATCCAATTGGAAGAGCTAGCCGACAAGTTGAAAATCGCCCATACGATCAGTACAATAATCGCCGACCGGAAGGCACGATAGATGAACACATTAGTTGTGGCATTGAAAGGAATACCCAGAGCCTGCAGGGCAAAGAAGAGTCCGATGATAACGAATAAAACCTGCACAGGCTTTTCAAAGGCAAGCACCAGATGAGGGGCGAATTCGCTTCTTGTTTTGCGGCTGATCCTGAGAATAAACTTGAAAATGTATGTCGTAAATAATTTGCGCAGGAAAAGAAAAAGGAGAAAGAGGACACAGGCGGTCACCACCCTCATCCAGTTATCGGTAATCCATACATAGTACTGTTCAAGTGATAAAAACATAGTGCACTCCTTTATGCTAAGAAATGATTGATACATCCAGGTTATCATGTGATCTTATACGCGAGTGGGAAGCTGTTACAAGACGGCAGATTTCAGTTGGTTCACATTTTACCATACCTTGGTCAAGCTGAAAAATCTGCTGGGGTCGGAGTCAGAAATGCCGGGACAACATGGCGAAAGTAAAAGTGATGGCAAGTAAGCAGAAGCGATGCAGGTAAGCAGGAGATGTGGGCAAGTAGAGAGATATGGGTAAGTAAAGGAGATGCTGGCAGCAGAAGTGATGCAGGTAAAAGGGGTTGAGGCAAAAGCCCTGGACTTCTGCCTGTGTTTGGTCGGGAGAAAAAAGCAAAGAGAATGCTTTATGTGCCGGGTTAGCTACTTCCGCTTATCAACGGTAATGGTAAATTTAACCCGGTTCGTTTTATACAGGGATGACGATATGTGGATGGGATGATCATGGTTATCATAGGATTTGCGCTCTATCCGGTAAAGGCCGGCGCCCGGATCACATTTCAGCAGCCTTGCCTCTTCTTCCGTAGCATGAACGAGCTCAAGTGTTTTCACCGAGTAAGTGATTTCTACGTTGTACCTCGTTTTTAGCGTGCTGTAGGTAGAAGGATTCTCCATAATAAATCTTTCCAGATCGGGAAACCGATTAAGCGAATAATGGGCCGTTTCCAGGATCAGCGGCTCATCCTTGATATGGTGCAGACGCTTAAGCTCAAGAGCCCGCTCTCCGGGTTCTTCTTCGAAGAAGGCAGCCAAATAATCGTCAGATAATGTAACCGAGCAGGAGATAATCAGCGATTGCATGCCTTCTGCGCTGGTTGCTGTAGTATCCGAATAGCCTCCTATGGAGAACAATTCGCGTTGAATCATCGCTTCCCTGACGAAAGTGCCTTTACCCTGCTGGCGGCTAAGAATGCCTTCCTCCACCAGATCCATGATCGCTTTGCGGGCGGTTCCGCGGCTTACCCCGTAAATTTCACATAGCTCAGATTCCGGTGGCAGCTGTTCTCCGGGAGCGTAATTTCCTCTATTTATTTCTTCTTTGAGAACATGCTTCAATTGTAAATATAACGGTTCTTGACTAGAGTTGTTTAATTTCATAACTAAGACTCCTTGTTCATTGGCAGCTCATCACGGAAAAGGGAAGGATTGTGAAGTCTTCCTAAACCCGGTCATCATCAAGCTCTAATTAATCATACTTAGGATAAATATAAGTGTCAATCATTGCGAGTTTACAGCCTGGAAAATCGGAGGATTTGGAAAATCACATAAAGATCGATGTTTGAAAATCTAAATAGGGATTCATGTCGAACAACATAGAAATTTTTTTGTTGACCAAATTTGTATACTAATGTACAATGACGACTATAAACAATTATACTCATGGAGGTAACATCATGGTTAATGGTCAGATGCAGCAAGTGAACGGTCAGACGCAAAAAGTGAACGATCAGGTACAAAAAGTGTTGGATGCCGTTAAGGAAAGAACGATTAACCGGGTTTTCTTTGTAGCATGCGGAGGCTCTTCCTCGTTGATGTACTCAAGCAAATATATGATGGACCGTGAGGCGTCAAGCATCACAACCGACTTGTACAGCTCTAATGAATTCATTCATAGAAATCCGAAAACGTTGGGTGAACATTCGCTCGTTATTCTTTGCTCGCTTAGAGGGAACACCCCGGAAACCGTGGAGGCAGCACGGTTCGCACGCAGCAAAGGAGCTATTACAGCGGCGATGACGAATCTGGAAGACTCTCCCTTGGCCCAAGCGGCTGAATATGTGATTAAATATGGGTGGGGGCCGGATACACCGGTGGAAGAATCGAATTACTCTATTCTTTATCAGCTCGTGCTCGGCGTACTTTCCGTCAAGGAAGGAAATACGAAGTTCGAAAGCCTGATGCGAAGCTTGCCCCATCTTGATTCCGTTTACAACAAGGCGAAGCAGCAGTTTGCCGCTGCGAGCAAGCAGTTTGCCGAGAAATTCAAGGATGAGAAAGTCATTTATACAATGGCCAGCGGCTCCAATTACGGTATTGCCTATATGTTTGCGATCTGCTTCCTGATGGAAATGCAGTGGAAAAACTCCCATGCCATTCATGCCGGCGAATTTTTCCACGGGCCGTTCGAAATTCTCGATAAAGACGTACCCTTTATCCTGTTCATGGGCTTGGACGAGACTCGTCCGCTGGAAGAACGCGCTCTGAAATTCCTGAAGCAGTATGGAGAGAAGCTGCTCATTATCGATGCACAGGACTACGACTTTGCCGGGATTGAAGCCGACATTAAAGGCTACATTGCCCCGCTTGTGTTAAACCAGGTAATCCGCCTGTTTGCCGTTGATCTGGCTGAACAGACGAAGCATCCGCTGGAAACAAGAAGATACATGTGGAAAGTCGCTTATTAATATCATTAAGACTCTTACGGTCGGTTCGGCGCAGGACAAGGTAAACATCTTCCTGCGTCCGGGCAGTCCGGCGGAAAGCGGCGATTTTCTTCCTGCAGATTTTGTAAGCGCTTTTTATCGATCAGAAGATATCGAAAGGGGTAGAAGTCTATGAAAAAAAAGCTAACCGTCATATTGGGGATCGTAATGTCTTGCGTATTGATTGCCGGCTGCGGCAGTGGCAGCGGCAATCAGGGGGCTTCTGGCGAAGAGGGGACAGAGCAGGTTACACTGCAGTTTTTCCACAGATGGCCCAACGAACCGTTTAACGAGTATTTCAACAGTGTAATTGCAGACTTTGAGAGCCAGAATCCGGGCATCAAGATTGATGTAATCTCGGCCCTTAACGATCAATATAAACAAAAAATCAATGTCGTATTGGCCAACAGCAATCCGCCGGACATTTTCTTCTCCTGGGCGGGCGAGTACGGGCAGAAATTTGTCAGGGAAGGCAAAGCGTTGGATCTGACGGCCTTTTATAACGAAGACAAGGAATGGGCGGACAATATTATCAGTTCCACCATTGAGCCCTTCAGTCATGAGGACAAAATCTATGGCGTTCCTTTCATGGCCTCCGCCAAATTTTTCTACTATAATAAAACGGTTTTTGACCAGCTAGGGCTAAGTGAGCCTGAGACATGGAGCGAGTTTATGCACGTATTGGAAACGCTTAAGGCAGAAACCGAAATGATCCCGCTTGGCGTGGGCAACAAAGCTCCTTGGGTTGCAGGCGCTTACATTACAACCCTGAACGCGCGTATGGTGCCTGCCGATGTTCTTGCCAAAGACTACAACGCCGCAACAGGAGAATTTACCCATCCGGGCTATGTGCAGGCACTGGAAAAGCTTCAGGAGCTGATTCCTTACATGAACGAGCAGCCGAATGCGGTTTCCTTCGAAGAAGAGAGAAATATGTTCATTAACCAGCAGGTTGCGATCTCTTATGAAGAAACAAGCGGCTTCCGCTTCTTTAAAGACCTTCCCTTTGAATGGGGTTTCTTCCAGCTCCCCGCTATAGAAGGAGGGGAAGGAGATCAGACGATACTGACAGGAGCTCCGGAAGGCTTTATGATCTCCAGCCAGACCAGGCATCCGGAAGAAGCGATGAAATTTCTTAAGTTCCTGCTGTCCAAAGAAAACGGCGCTAAATACGTTGCGGAAACCAATTATGTAAGCGTCGTAGAGGGAGCGATCAACGAAGAGACCTCTCCTCACCCGCTGATGATCGAAGCCGCTAACAAGATTATCGAGGCGGAAGCCATGGCTCAATGGGTCGACACGCTTACCGATTCCCGCTTAGCAACTCCTTATATGGCGGCCATGCAGGGACTGCTTAATGAGGAGAAAACTCCCGAGGATGTGATGAAGGAAGTACAGGCGGTGGCCAGCGATCTCAGGTCTTCGGCCAAGTAGTACTTTGCTCGGCCCCAGCAACCTAATGCAGGATTTTGATGGCAGCGGAGCAGCAGCTCCGCTTCCTCCCATATGGAAGGTGTGGTGTAATGACGAACAGGAAATCGACTCCGTATCTGTACATTTTGCCGGCCATGATCATCATTAGCATTTTTATATATTATCCGGTCATTGAAAACTTGCGTTCCGGCTTTTACAGCTGGAGCCCTTTTTCCAGTACAAGGGATTTCAACGGAATAGACAATTATATCCGTTTGTTTAAAGATGCTATTTTTTACGTGGCTCTCAAAAACACTTTGCTTCACGCGATCATCTCCCTGGTCTGCCAGGTTTTAGGGGGAATGATTCTGGCGGCGATTCTGGAAGACAAGATTTTTCGCAGAGTGTCCCCGTTATTCCGTACTATTTATTTCATACCGGTGCTCATATCCGTTTCCGTAATCGGGCTGCTCTTCAGCTTTGTTTATAATCCGCAGATCGGCTTGCTTAATCATTTCCTCGGTATGATCGGTCTAGGCGAATATGCAACAGGCTGGCTCGGCAACAGCAGTACGGCAATCTATGCGGTCATAGCGATGAGTCAATGGCAGGGCATCGGGTACATTACCATGCTGTATATCGTAGCTATCCAGAAAATTCCCGCTGAATTGTACGAGGCGGCCAAGATAGACGGAAGCAGCAAAATCCAATCGTTCTGGCGGATTACGGTGCCCCAGGTTAAGGAAATGACCTTTGTTACGGTTGTTTTCGTTATCAGCCAATCGTTTCTGACCTTTGCCGACGTGTTTGTGTTGACGAACGGGGGGCCGGGCTATTCTTCCCAGGTGCTCAGTACCTATTTGTATGATAAAGCCTTTATCGACAGTGAGATGGGCTATGCTTCAGCGATCGCCAATGTTATCTTGGCTATTACCTTTTTGCTGTATGTAATGCAGACTAAACTATTCAAAACCGATGAGGAGGGATGACAATGAAAGCCGTCTTCGCACAGCCGGACAACCTGGCGCTTTCCCATAAGAAAAATGCCCTGGGAACTAAAGCCGCAATCGGCCTGGTCGCTCTCCTTCTGATCGGTTATTTCCTGATCGTAGCGTATCCGCTGTTCTGGATGCTGATGAGTTCGTTCAAGAAAACAGAGGAAATTTACAGCAGCACCTGGTCGCTGCCTCATGAATGGATGTTTTCGAATTATGCCAAAGCATGGGAGATGGGGGTTTCCCAGTACTTTTTAAATAGTGTGATTGTGAGTACCGTCGCGGTTATCATTACCGTTCTCGTCAGCGCTTTTAGTGCTTACGGGCTGTCGAGATTTTCCTTTAAAGGGAAATATCTCATTCTCGGCCTGCTATCTGCCGGGCTTATGTTTTCGCCGCAGGTCAGCTTAATCCCGTTGTACAAGCTCGTGCAAAACCTGGGCATTCATGACACTCATTGGGCGCTTATTCTGCCATATGTGGCGTTTCGGATCTCCATGACGGTGCTCTTGATCCGCTCCTTTTTTCTGAAAATTCCTAAGGAGCTCGAGGAGTCGGCTTATTTGGAAGGTTGCTCGAGTCTCGGGATTTTCTTTCGCATTTTCGTTCCTCTGAGCAAGCCAATTATATGGACCACCGTGCTGCTCACCGCTTACTGGACGTGGAACGAGTTCTTGTTCGCCATCATCTTCATTGACAGCAATTCTATGAAAACGATCACCTCCGGCCTGCTGGCGTTTCGCGACGCGCTGTATACCGATTGGGGCGTGCTGATGGCCGGGCTGGTAATCTCCGCGCTTCCTCTCGTGCTGCTGTTTATTTTTATGCAGAAGCATTTCGTGAGAGGACTAGCAGAAGGCGGAGTCAAAGGCTGAGCTTAACACTATACAACGATAGATGACTCGAAAAGACAGGAGAGGTGGAACCGGATGAAGCTGATCGGCATCGGCGACAGCGTCGTAGACTACTACAAACATCAAGGCGTGATGTACCCCGGAGGCAATGCTCTGAATGTGGCTGTATTTGCCAGACGGAACGGAGCCTCTGGAGCGGCTTATCTTGGAATTATCGGGGAAGACGAGCCCGGCGAGCATATTTTGGCCAGTCTGGCAAAGGAACAGGTCGATGCTGCTAGGGTGCGGGTTGTTAAAGGGATTACCGGGGTAGCAACGGTCTCGGTCAACGAAGAGGGAGACCGTGTATTTTTGGCCTTGAACAAGGCGGTAAGGGTACAATCGCTGCTCAAGCTGAATTTGGGTGACGCTGATCTGGAGTACATTAACGGCTTCGATCTGATTCATACGAGCATTAACAGTGATTTGGAGCCAGAGCTCGGCAAGCTGAGGCATAAACCAATTTCCTTCGATTTCTCGACAGCTAACCGCTGGAATCGGGAATACCTGCATCTGGTCTGCCCGCATCTGACCTATGCGTTCTTCTCAGGGAGCGGCTGGACTCGCACGGAAATTGAAGATTTATGCGGCTTCGTTCATAAGCTTGGGGTGAAAGTGGTAGGAGTTACCCGAGGCTCGCAAGCGGCGGTATTTTCGGAGCAGGGCAAATGGTATGAACAGATTCCGGTTCCCGCCAAGGTCGTGGATACGATGGGAGCAGGCGATTCGTTCATTGGCTCCTTCCTGTACCACTATCATGAGAGCCAGGATATGACGAGCGCAATTGAGAAAGCAACTGCTTTTGCCACAAGCGTTTGCGGGTATTATGGAGCTTTCGGTCATGGTAAAGAGATTGAGCTGTAAACGGAAAACCGTAAAAAGCGGAGGTTCAAATAAACGGCAGCAGTAAAAGGGAGCAATGAGATGGAGCACCGGAATAGGTCGCCGAGATGGAACAGCGAAATAGAACAGCGAAATAGAACAGCGAAATAGAACACCGAAAAAGAACAACAAGATGGAACAGCTTATAAAAGCCACTATGACTGTAATGGGACGGAGGATACCGATGGACAAAATTGCCAATATGAACTTTCACTATCACCGCTACCCGTTCGATTATTTCCTCGATTCAACGGTCCGTCTCGGGCTGAACGCAATTGAATTGTGGGCCGGCGCTCCACATTTATATGTGGAAGATACGACCCATCAGGAAGTGGCCGCACTCCTTAAGGAAATCAGGCGGCGTGATCTGGAGCTTGTCTGTTTTACACCGGAGCAATGCATTTATCCGATCAATCTGGCAGCTAAGAACGATACTCTGCGTAGAAGAAGTCTGGATTATTTCCAGAAAAGCCTGGAGGTAGCCAACTCTCTGGAATGCGGGATGCTGCTTGTTACTGCAGGCTATGGATTTTTTAACGAGCCGGCGGAGGAGGCTTGGCGGCGGGCGCGTGAATCGCTGGAGGAGCTGTGCCGGCATGCGGAAGCGGCCGGTGTAATACTTGTGCTTGAGCCTTTATCGCGCTTCGGTTCCAACGTCATCACGAATCTTGCATCGCTTAAACGGATGATTAGCGAAGTCGGCTCTCCTCAAATGAAAGCACTGCTCGATACAGTTCCGATGACACTTGTCGGAGATACAATCGATGGTTATGCTGCCGCTTTGGGCCGGGATCTGGCGCATGTACATTTCCTGGATGGAGACGGCAAAACCTCCGCCCATCTGGCTTGGGGTGAAGGGTGCTTTCCGTTAGAGGCTTTCAAACGGAGCTTGGACAACAATGGCTACGACGGCTTCCTGTCGCTGGAAATCATCGGGCCCCAATATAATTGGGATCCGGAAAATGCGACAAGAGCAAGCCTGGAGCGCCTTCGCCACAATTAGCCTGCAGCAGTGTCGCAACCCGAGCCGCAAAATGGCCTCCTACCCGATTCGGAGCCATTTCTACAGCCTAATCAGTCGTCTCTGGAATCCGGTATAAGCGCAAAGATTGATCGTTACTAAAACTCAGGAAGAATAGGCCTTTAACCCCGCTTCCTAACGAGATATATGGCTAGTTAAATTTTTATCAGCATCAGACTCAATACACAAAGGCGGAGACAGTATGGCACAATCGAGCATAATTTTACGAGTGGAGTTGGAACATAGACTGGCCACGTTCGGAGATGTGGCATCGGTGATCAGCAGGGCAGGGGGAGACGTCAGCTCTATCGACTTGATTCGTCCCGGGAAAGATTCATCCGTTCGGGATATAACGGTAGATGTAGCCGATACAGAAGAAGCCGCTATAGTGGAGGCAGTTAAAAAGCAGGAAGGCATAACTTTGATAAATGTATCCGACCGTACTTTTCTGGCTCATCTCGGAGGCAAAATTTCTGTCCAGCCTACTGTTCCGATAAAAAACCGGGATGATCTTTCCAAGGTGTACACTCCTGGTGTCGCCAAGGTATGTGCGGCCATAGCGCAGGATGAGAAAAAAGCGTATTCCCTGACAATCAAGCGAAATACCGTAGCGGTTGTATCGGATGGCAGTGCCGTGCTCGGACTCGGGGATATCGGTCCGCATGCGGCTGCGCCGGTTATGGAAGGAAAAGCGATGCTGTTCAAGCAGCTAGCTGGCGTTGATGCTTTTCCGATCTGCTTGGACACGCAGGACACGGAAGAAATTATCCGGACCGTCAAGGCGATCAGTCCGATTTTTGGCGGCATCAATCTGGAAGATATCAGCTCGCCGCGCTGCTTTGAAATCGAGAACCGATTAGCGGAAGAGCTGGATGTGCCGGTTTTCCACGATGATCAGCATGGTACAGCCGTTGTCGTTGTGGCTGGATTGCTGAATGCGCTGAAGGTCGTTGGAAAACGAATAGACCAGGTTAGAGTCATCGTTAACGGCATAGGAGCAGCGGGCTCAAGCATATGCAAAATGCTGATCGCCGCAGGGGTTACCAGACTAGTGCCTGTTGACCGCGACGGCGCTATTGTGCGTGGCGGGGATTACTCGCATCCTGTATGGCAGTGGTTGGCCGAAAAGGAGGAAGTAGAGAGCACGGCGGGTACCCTCCAGGAGCTGATTGCCGGGGCAGATGTGTTCGTAGGAGTATCCCGGGGAAGGGTGCTAACCTCCGAGGATGTCAGGCGAATGAATGCAGACAGCATAGTGTTTGCTATGGCTAATCCCGATCCGGAAATTTCTCCGGAGGATGCGCTCCCTTATGTCAAAGTGTACGCCACAGGACGAAGCGATTACCCGAACCAGTTGAACAATGTCTTGGTATTCCCGGGAGTTTTCAGAGGTGCTCTGGATTGCCGCGCCAGAAGGATTAATGAGCCGATGAAGCTGGCCGCAGCCCGGGCGATCGCATCGGTTGTGACAGGCGCAGAGCTTAACGAGCAGTATATCATTCCGAGTCTGTTCAACGAGCAGGTCGTCAGCAAGGTCCGGCACGCTATTGTGGAAACGGCTATTCTCACCGGGGAAGCCCGTCGAATTCCTCCTGACTTCCGCTAACCGCCCGGATCTGGAAGTTTTGCATACAATAGCTTCGCAAAAACTTCGCCTTATAACAGCGATCGGGGAGGAAACGATACATGTCGAAATCGAGGACAGTAGGAATTATTGGTGGCATGGGCCCGCTGGCGACTGTTGACTTAATGAACAAAATTATTCAGCAGACACCCGCACGGCAGGAGCAGGAGCATCTTCATCTGATCGTCGATCAATATCCGCAAATTCCGGACCGAACGGCTGCAATATTGGGAAGGGGCAGCGATCCTGTCCCTTATCTGGTAGAATCGGCCAGGCGGCTCGAGAGCGCCGGGGCTGAATTGATCGCCATAGCATGCAATACGGCTCATTATTATGTACGGCAGCTGGAAGAGACGGTCGCCATTCCCATTCTGCATATGCCGCGGCAGACCGTTGCTCATTTGGAGAAGCGCGGAGTGAAAAAGGCCGGTTTGCTGGCCACTGATGGGACGCTGCAATCCAGACTGTATCAAGACTTGCTGGCTTCGCGAGAAATAGATGCAGTGGTGCCCGAGCCTGCCGTGCAGCAGCATGTAATGCAAGGCATTTATGCAGTAAAAATCGGTGATCTGGAGATGGGAGTAAGTTTGCTGGCAGAAGCGGCAAACTCGCTTGCAGCCGCCGGGGCAGAAGTGGTTATAGCCGGCTGCACGGAAGTTCCTATTGTACTGAGCACATCGGAGCAGCTGCACATTATTAATCCGACGGAAATTCTGGCCAAAGAAGTCATCGCCCAGGCCAGACTGCCTGTTTGTTAAGATTATGCGGAGCTAAGGCCAGAACATTGTAGACATTCTTGTAAAAAAACGCTCTAGCACCTTGACCAAACCTTACAACCATCATAAACTATAGGCCAATATAGGAAAATTATTCATACTTAATAGGTCAAGGAGTTGGGAGTATGTCCGAAATCAAGCTCGTCATCGATTATGAAGCATATGAATCAGGCAAGACCATGACTGAAGGCTTGGAGCAGCTTGCTGCAAGTTCACAAAGCCAAGAACTGACCCGGCTGGTTATTGGAGATTGGGGAGGATCTTATGAAAATGATTCCAGCGAAATTGTCGCTACTTTGATTCGCCTTAAGGACCAATTTCCCAAGCTCCGCGAGCTATTTATCGGAGATATGGAATTTGATGAATGTGAGGTTTCCTGGATTATGCAATCGAATCTGGGACCGATCCTGGATGCCTTTCCGGAACTCACTTCATTGACGATCAAAGGGAGCACAGGATTAGAGCTTGACCCGGCCCGTCATGATAAGCTGGAAGAGCTTATTATTATATGCGGAGGTCTGGACAAACAAGTGCTTTCCGCTATTAGCGAAGGGCATTTTCCAAGTCTAAAAAAATTGGAGCTCTACTTGGGTGTGGAAGATTACGGGTTTAACGGTACGCTGGACGATGTGATGAAACTGATTGAACCGGGCCGATTCCCTCAGCTGCGCTATCTGGGTCTGAAGGACAGTATTATCCAAGACGAGATTGCTATTGCGATTGCCGAACACCCGATCCTGGAGCAGCTGCATACTCTCGATTTGTCGCTTGGAGTCTTGACTGATAAAGGCGGGGAAGCTTTGCTGCAAAGCGAGAAGATCAGGAAGCTGGAATTCCTTGATCTGAAGTATCACTACATGTCCGATAAAATGGTGAACCGCTGGAAGAAATCCGGCTTAAACGTTGATGTAAGCGAACAGCAGGAGGAAGAGGAAGAAGAGTATCGCTATCCTTTCCTGACGGAATAACACGATGTATGGTCCATTGGTTTTAATAGGAAATCTACATAATAAACGGACTTCAGGGCTCAGGCGAGCCAGGGAAAGATTCGGGCTTCCCGCAGTTATAGAAATTTCCTATCTTGATTTGCTGGAAGGCCGAGTAACACTTAGTGATACGCTGCTTCAGCACGGATTTGAAAGGGATGACCGTATCCTGCTGCGGTTGGACTCTCCTGGCGAACAATTTGCAGTAGAGCGGTCCTTGATTGCCCTTGGAGCAGCGGATGCATCGGAGATGCCAGCTGCTCCAAGTAATCCCGGTGCTCCGAGTGGCCTTAGTGCACGCAGGGAACCGGTTGAGTCAGTTGGCCCCGGTACACCCTATGCCGGGAATTACCTCGATAATAAGTGCTGGGCCGAAATGTCAAATTGGCTCCGAACCGCGGCCCGGCACTCTTTTTTATCCAGACAAGAGGCGCTGAAATTAGAAGAGCAGCCCGGTTATTTGCACCATCCTTCCCAATGGTTTCATGGCTTTAGCCGTTTTCTTGGTGAATTGGAACGGGAAGTAACTGGCGGATGGCCGCAAGCTCGCTGGTGGAATTCCCCTTCAGCCATCCTGCATATGATGGACAAGCGGCTCACCTATCGCGTCCTGACGAATGCGGGTGTCCCTGTGCCGCCTCGGCTCGCTGATCCTGCAGATATTCCCGACTACGTAACATTATGTGAGCGAATGCTTAAGGAGCGGATGCACCGCGTGTTCATTAAGCTTGCGGTCGGGGCGGGGGCTTGCGGGGTAATGGCTTTTCAAATCAATCCGGTGACGGGCAAGCAGCTGGCGGTAACCACTTTGAATGTGAGCAGTTCGAGTACCCGGCCGAACTTTTTTTTCAGTACGAAAAAGCTGCAAAAGTATGAAGACACCCCTGTGCTGCAACTGATGATTGATTGGCTCTTGAGCCACGGAGCGCAGGTAGAGCGCTGGATAGCGAAAGCCGGGCGCGGTGATCAGGTGTTTGATATTCGCCAGCTTGTAGTAGGCGGCCGAGCCTGTCACAGTGTTGTCCGCATCAGCCGCAGTCCGATTACCAATCTGCACCTGCGCAGTAAGCGGATGTCCCCGGAGGAATGGGGGCTGTCCGCAAGTGTTCTTGATGAGGTCAAACAATGTGCGGAGCAAGCTGTCCGTGCTTTTCCTCACGCTAATACTGCAGGTGTAGATGTTGTGTTGAGCCGCCATGCTAACCGCCCCTATGTTGTCGATGTGAATCCTTTCGGCGATTTATTGTATGATGTCACCTACCAAGGGTGGGATACATACGAGTGGGAGATGAAAATGTTATGCCAAATATGAATGAGGTTGTGGGCAGTCACGACTTATTGATGATCACCCTGGACACGCTGCGCTATGATGCTGCCATCATGGAGGAGGCGAACTGCCCTAATCTTTGCGGAGGCGGGGGATGGGAGAAGCGGCACACGCCGGGAAGCTTTACTTATGCCGCGCACCATGCTTTTTTTGGCGGTTTTTTGCCGACGCCGGCCACGACAGACAAATCGACGCATGTCCGGCTCTTTCATTCCAAAAACACAGGTCTTAACACGCACCCCGATACGTGGCTGTTCGACGCGCCGGACATCGTTTCCGGCTTAGCGAACGAGGGGTACCGGACCATCTGTATTGGAGGGGTAGTGTTTTTCACCAAGAAAGTGCCTTTGGCCCGCGTTCTGCCCGGTTACTTTCAGCAAAGCTACTGGCGCATGACGTTCGGGGTGACTAATCCGCGTTCTACGGAACATCAGGTCAATCATGCCCTGCAGCTGCTGGAGGGCATCGCGCAAGACGAGAGGCTTTTTCTGTTTATGAATGTGTCGGCAATCCACGGGCCGAACCATTATTTCGTGCCGGGTGCGAAGAAGGACTCCGTGGAAACACAGCGAGCTGCGCTCCGTTATGTGGATGGCGAGCTTGGCAGGCTGTTTACAGCAATGAGAAAGCGTAAACGTCCGGTGTTTTGCATGGCTTTCTCGGATCACGGCACCGCTTACGGGGAAGACGGCTACGAGGGCCATCGCTTGGCTCACGAAGTTGTGATGAACGTGCCTTATCGGGAATTTTTTCTATGACGGAAGGAGGGAAAGCCACCATGATGGATTCGCTGATCCCCCGCAGGAAGCTGGAGCCTGGTGAAGAAGAACAGATCGCGAGCTGGAAGCAGCAGCTGCTGGCTAATCCGTACCGGGCGTATCTGTATTCCTATCCCCATAAAACAGCTTACAGGCCTTTCCCCGCTCCGCTTAAGCTCTCTGATCTTTGGCGAGAAGAGACGGCGGAGACGTTTTTTTTGTACATGCATATTCCATTTTGCGGGGCCCGCTGCGGCTTTTGCAATTTATTTACCCTTCCGGACAAAAGAACGAGTGCCCATGAACAGTATGTGGATGCGCTTCAGAGGCAGGCCGAGCAGTGGGCGCCATACGTTTCGCATAAACCGCTGGCCCGCTTTGCGATTGGCGGAGGGACGCCGACTTTGCTTGAGCCTGCCTTGCTGCAGCGATTGTTTGAAATCGCTGAGAACACGATGGGCATGAATGCGGATAAGGTGTCTATTTCGGTGGAAACATCGCCTGAAACGGTGACCGATTCGCGGCTTGAAATATTGAAAGCGTACAGGACCGACCGCGTTAGCATGGGAATTCAGAGCTTTATAGAGGCGGAAGCAAATGCGATCTATCGTCCTCAGAAGCCTCAGGAGGTGGAGCGGGCTCTGGAGCTTTTGAGGGAGGCCGGCTTCCCGGTGTTGAATCTGGATTTGATCTACGGGCTGCCCGGTCAGACAGTGGCATCCTGGCTATATTCACTGGAGCGGGCGCTCGCTTACGAGCCGGAGGAAATCTTCCTATATCCGCTGTATACCCGGGAGCATACAATTGTGCGCCCGGAGCAGATTGAGGCGCAAGGAGAAGATTTACGCATGGCTTGTTATGTCGCGGGACGGGACAGGCTGCTGTCAGCGGGGTATGAGCAGCAGTCGATGCGGCGTTTCGCCAAGCAGGATGCTTCGCTCACCAAAACACTGCTGCCGTACAGCTGCCAGGAAGAAGGGATGATCGGACTCGGCTGCGGGGCCCGCTCCTATACGCGCCGCGTTCATTATGCTTCCCGCTATGCGGTCAGTAAGCGTGCAACGGCGAGCATTATTGCCGATTACGTGTCCGCCAAGTGCTATGATGAAGCCGACTACGGAATTGTGCTGAATGAAGCGGAACAAAAACGGCGGTTCATCATCAAAGCTATTTTGCATAGGGAGGGCTTGTCTTCAGCCGATTACACGGCCCGCTTCGGAAAAGGGCTGCTGGAGGATCATCCCGAATTGGAATGGCTTGTGCTAGGCGGGCTGGCGGAAGCTGCGGGCGGGATCATCCGCTTGACCGCTGAAGGCCTTGCCCACTCCGATGCGATCGGAGACTGGCTTATCTCGGAAAGGATTCGTGAACGAATGGAGGCGTTCGTGCATTTATGAGAGCTACCCTCTATTATCGCGGGAGCTTGTCCTCCTGCAATTACGATTGCCCCTACTGTCCGTTCAGCAAAAATAAAGACAATGCCGAGACGCTTGCTAAGGACCGCACCCAATTAGCCCGCTTCATGGACTGGGTGCGGGAGCAGGAGGCGGGCGGCAACCGGCTCTCTGTTTTCTTCAATCCTTATGGGGAAGGCTTGGTTCACCGCTGGTACCGGGAGGCCATGACGGAATTATCGCATATGGCGCATATTGACAAGGTTGCGATCCAAACCAATCTGTCTGTCAAGTTGGATTGGACGGAGCGGTTGAATCCGCGAAAAGCAGCATTCTGGGCCACTTATCATCCGGGTGAGACCAGCGAGGCGGCTTTCTTGAAGCAGTGCATGTTTCTCTATGGGAAGAACATTCCGTTCAGCGTCGGTTCCGTCGGGGTGAGAAGCGCCTTCGCGGCCATAAACTCATTACGCCGCAAGCTGCCGGAAGACGTTTACCTGTGGGTGAATGCTTTTAAGGATGCCAAAAACTATTATTCGGAAGCGGACAAAGAGCAGCTCCGCTTGATCGACCCTCATTTTGACCTTAATGTGAACGATTATGATAGCTATGGAAAACCGTGTGAAACCGGTCATTCGGTGTTCTACGTGCAAGGTAATGGTCTTGTCAAGCGCTGTTACAAGGACCGCACCGTCATTGGCAATCTGTATCGCAGCGGCCTGGAAGGACTTGCCCGGCAAAGGCCCTGCAGGCTCGCTTGCTGCGACTGCTATATCGGTTACATCCATATGCCGGAACTGGAGCTTAAGTCGGTATATGGAGAAAGTATGCTGGAACGGATCGCCAAGCCTGCCGACAAGGGCAGCGGCATGCGGCAGCGTATGAAGATCTAGGGGGAAAAATGTTTGGATAGACTTAAAGCGTGCCGGTTTGTCTTCTCGAAATGAGGTGCGGACTACCGGCTCAGCCATTCCGGCAGTCTGCTTTCAAACTCGAGCCAGGATTGAACACGGTGGCAATCGATATGCCGATTATACGGATAATCCATAGCCACCGCCACTCTGCCTGTGTTTTGAAACCCAAGCAGATTGTCGGGTGCGTCATCAAATAGCAAATCCCCCCGAATCATATCCTTGCGGTGGGAGAAGATCAGTCTTTCCTGGCCAATGAAGGGCAGATATGCCGCGACCCACTGCACCTTCTCTGCCAGCGATGACAGTGATGGGGGGGCTGTCACGAGAAACAACTCGTAATCAAGGTTCAGCCGCCCAAGCACTTCGATGGCATCAGGAAACGGCTTCAGACTCAGAAATAATCCTGGTTCGTGAAGATAATCCAAGATTTTGTCCCCGCATTCCTCCTTCACATAGCTTGGCGCATCCCAAGTATAAGCGCGTTCCACAGTAAGATCGTCGCCGTAATCCCGGTTATAGCGCGCAAACCATTCAGTGAACAAATCTGCGATAACCGCGTCCATATCCAGGCAAATGACAGGTTTCATGCCCCTCAACCCTTTCCTTCGGCCCAATTAGGTGGCGGTTCCGTTATGCATCCTAATCGTATAGCTGAACAAATCCCCGCGAAATATACCTTCCTCGTAAAGTACAGGAATGTCGTTCGCGTCATAATTCGTGCGCTCCATTGAGAAGCCGGCAGATTTCGATTCAACGCCTAAATGTCCGGCGATCTCTTCATCAATCAGTACCGCGCGAATCGTATGAACGGCGGAAACAACCTCCCTGCTGTGGCGCTCAAGCAAAGTATACAGTGAGTCCGGTAACGCCTCGTCCGGATTAAGCCCGATACTTAACGGAATATAGCTGACCAGGTACAGGATCGGGACATCGTTGCCCGTCCGAATGCGATGAGTCATTAATACCTTTCCCTCTGTTTGCAGTTTGCTGCGAACGTGCGGCGGCGGATCGATTACGGAAGAGAGAACAACGATCGTTCCCGGCCTCATCCCTCTGTCGATCAAATCCTGGGTCAGGCTTTTGAGCCGCGGAAGCATGATGTGGTCTTCTGGAATCTTGACGCTGACGAAGGTACCGCGGCCTGTGATGCGGATCAGTTGCCCTTGGCGAACTAGTTCTTCCAGTGCTTTGCGGATCGTCGCCCGGCTGATCCCTGTGAATTCCTGGATAAGGAGCTCGGTGGCAAAAAAACTGCCAGACTCCAGTAAGTTTTCCTCCAAAACCGATTGCATCGCCTGAAGAAGCTGGTGGTACAAGGGAAGCGGATTTCGCTTTGTCACCTTCTGCAGTGCGCTCTCAACCGGCTCTGGCAGCTTGTCGCTTGATCTTGGTTCTTTATGTGTCAGTTCAGTCATGCGGTTCATTATCAGTCCTCCTAAAATTATCAAAGGTTTGTTTGTATTATAGCACCAATTTCATGTATATACAAATATACAAATAAAACTAATATAATTACAAATCCCAAGATTTCAAGTGTGTAAAACAGCGCTATCCAAGTAATTTTATTCTCCAATAATCATTAATATTACAGCATTTATTTTTGTTGACAGGGAGAAGGAAAGGATGTACTGTTTAATTGTACACACAAACATACAAATTAATTACCCTGCTGTGTGCACAACAAAATAGTTCCTCAATAACAACGGAAAGGAAGGTGAAAGATGTGATCGGCCTCTTGTTGGTGACGCATGGAAATTTCGGAGCAGAGTTGCTGAGAAGTGCTGAGCTCATCGTTGGACCGTTCGAGCAGGCTGAGGCTTTGACTCTGCAGCATGGAGACGATGTGCAAGTATTACGGAAAAATGTAGCGGAGCGTATCTGTGCTCTCGATCAAGGCGAGGGTGTGCTGGTGCTGATTGACTTATTCGGCGGCAGTCCAAGCAACATTACAGCTGCCAATATGCGCGAAACTGATTTCCAATGTCTAACAGGGGTTAACATGGCGATGTTGGTCGAAGCACTCGAATTCCGCGAGGAATGCGATCTTGTGGAGCTTAAGGAACGCTGCCTGGAGGCGGGGAGAGCAGGAATTCGCGATTTGCGTGAAGCATTTCAAGCGAGGAAAATGAAAGCGTAAACAATTGGAGACCTGAAATTGATCCGGATCGATAGCCGCCTGATCCACGGCCAAGTCATCACGAAATGGCTGAAGCTGTCGGGAGCTTCTCGCATTGTTATCGTTGACGATGAGCTGGAGGCCGATCCGTTCATGTCCGACATTTTCGTTATGGCCGCCCCGCAAGGCATAGCGGTCGAAATTTACAGCGTCGAACGCGCTTTGCAGAGGTGGAAGGAGGACGAACTTGGGGAAGGAGACATTCTCGTGCTGTTCAAGGGCGTTGATTCCTGCTATCGTGCATTTGATGGTGGATTTCCGATCCGGACTCTGCAGATTGGAGGCCTCGCGAGCGCGCCTGGACGAACCACGGTTTCGAAGGCGGTTTCTTTCGATGCTGAAGATGTGCGTCAGCTCAAGGGGATGCGGTCCCGGCAAGTAGATATATACATCCATATTATTCCGGAAGAATCAAAAATCGACTTCGATAAGGTCGTCAAAAACTTTTAGGCGGGTGATGATCAGTGATGCTGGGATTGGCTCTATTTACCGGCCTTTGGTATTGGTTTTGCCGGAGCGCCTTTGGATATACCTTTCACGCAGTGTTGTGTCAGCCGGTTGTTATGGCGCTTCCAATCGGACTGATTATGGGAGACGTGCCCAAAGCGATGATGATCGGTGCAGCTATCGAGCTTGTTTATTTGGGCATGGTAGCGGCAGGGGCGAATATTCCCGCTGATGAAGCATTGGCCGGGGTAATCGCGATACCGATTGCGATGCAGACGGGAATGACTCCTGAGATGGCGGTTGTGCTCGCCGTCCCCTTTGGTATCCTTGGCGTATTTCTGGATCAGATCCGGCGTACCGTCAATGCGTTCTTTGTGCACTGGGCTGATAAACATGCGGCGGTTTGCAATATACGCGGCATCTGGTTTTGTGCATTGCTCTATCCGATGATTCTCGGCCTTATTCTCCGGTTCCCCCCGGTTTTTGCAGCCAACCTGTACGGCGCTGCTGTTGTCGAGTCGTTCATTGACAAGGTACCGGACTGGATAATGCATGGAATGAGCGTGGCTGGGGGAGTGCTGCCAGCGCTTGGTTTCGCTATTACGATTTTCATTATCGGTAAAAATAAGCTGATCCCATTCTTCATCCTCGGCTTTTTCGCTGTGAAATATTTGCAGATCAATATAATGGCTGCGGCAATCTTCGGCACCTGTATTGCACTGCTCATGGTATTCATGCGACGGGAGAAAGAGGGGGAAGCGGTATGAGCGCAGAAATGAACACGCCGGTTCAACCAGCAGGCACCGGGGCTTCCGATGTCCGCCCGGAGACGAACAAGCCGCTGCTCGGCAAGCGCGACGTTAACAAGTCATTTTTGTTGTGGTATCTCATTTGTGAAGTGTCCAACTCTTACGAGCGGATGCAATCGCTCGCTTTTTGCGCCGCGATGACTCCCATTCTAAAGAAATTGTACCGGACGAAGGAAGAGTTGAGCGAGGCGCTCAAGCGTCATCTGAATTTTTTCAATACTCAGGCAATATGGGGAACGCTGATCCACGGTATTACGATCGCGATGGAGGAGCGCAAGGCGAAGGAGAAGGACGTGCCGGACAACGCGATTACTGGCGTCAAAACCGGTCTGATGGGACCGATGGCAGGCATCGGAGATACGATAGACTGGGGAACGCTTAAGGCGATCATCTATGCTTTGGGTGTATCGTTCGCGACCAGCGGCAGCCCGCTTGGGGCGATTATTCCGTTCCTATTTACCATTATCACGCTGGCGGAAGGATACATGCTGTGGAACCTGGGATATGCTCTCGGTCGGGAATCGGTCAAGTCGATTTTGCAAAGCGGGTGGGTCAAAGAGTTGATTATGGGAGCCAGCATTTTGGGGTTGTTCATGATGGGAGCGCTTTCCGCCAACTTCGTTAAGCTGACGATCCCGCTTGAATTTCAAACCGGAGCGGAGCCGCTGGCTGTGCAGAATTTGCTGGACAGCATTGCACCAGGACTTCTGCCGTTGGCGGTTATCTTCGGCATTTACTGGTATTTGAAAAACAAAGGGCACAAAATCAACTACATTCTTCTGATTTTGGTAGCGGGAAGCCTGATTGGTTCGCTGATCGGGCTGTTCTGACAGACACGGACGTAAATCCATTCGGACAGGAGAGAAACGAATATGCTGGTTTCCATGAGACAAATGCTAGATCGGGCAAAAGCGGAAAAGTATGCGGTCGCCGCCCCCAACACGTTCAATGTGGAGACGGTAGAGGCGGCCTTTAAGGCGGCAAGCGAGTTGAAATCTCCCGTCATCATCGATTGCGCGGGAGTTCACGATATCGAACTGATCGCGGAGTTGACCCGTTTTTTTGACAAGCGATATCCCGAAGTGGCGGTTGCGCTCAATCTGGACCATGGCTCCACATATGAGGAGGCAATCAGGGCGATCAAGGCCGGATTCACTTCCGTCATGGCGGACCGTTCGACCCTGCCATACGAATACAATGTAACCCAGGTCAAGGAGATCGTCCAAGCGGCCCACGCCGTCGGCGTGTCTGTTGAGGCGGAATTGGGGCACGTTGGGATGGGCTATGAGTACGACAAGACAAGAGATGGCGCTCTGACGGATCCTGACGAAGCTGTGCGATTCGTGAAGGAGACGGACATTGACTGTCTGGCTGTCGCTGTAGGTACGTCCCATGGCTCCTACAAGGGTGAGCCGCGCATTGAATTCGATCGGCTGGCTGCCATGCATCGGAAAATTAACATTCCGCTAGTTCTCCATGGAGGCTCCGGAACAGGAGATGATAACCTGAGAAGGGCAGTTAAGACCGGTATCCAGAAGGTGAATCTATTCACTGACCTGAGTAATCGGGGCATCGGCTTCATGAGGAATTATCTGGTTGACATGCGGTCAGATGCGGAAGCTGATGCCGCTGCAACCGCGGGTAGTGTTGAGCCGGCCGGTGAATTTGACGGGAACGCCGGGACGATCAATCTGTGTGACGCCTTTGCCGAGGGAGCCAAGGGTTACAAGGAGGCGCTGAAGCATTATATGGTGCTGTTCGGTTCAGCGGGCAAAGCGTAAAACGATGATAGGAGCGGTTCCATGAATAATTTCGTTTTTCACAATCCGACTAAATTGATCTTTGGCAAAGGAGCTGAGCACTCAATAGGCGCGGAAGCGCGTCTTTTGGGAAGCCGAGTGCTGCTGCACTATGGCGGAGAGAGTGTTCGCAAGAACGGAGCCCATGCGAGGGTAACGCAATCGCTAAGTGAGGCTGGCATGTCTGTCGTTGAGCTGTCCGGAGTGAAGCCGAATCCACGGCTTGGTCTTGTGCGGGAAGGCATTCAACTGTGCCGTGAGGAACGGATTGACCTTATTGTGGCCGTTGGTGGCGGAAGTGTGATCGATTCGGCAAAGGCAATAGCGCGGCTGGTGTTGCCTATGAGGGTGATGTATGGGACTTTTTCGAGAAAAAAGCAGAGGTAGGCGCCGCGCTGCCGATTGGAACGGTTCTAACCCTTCCCGCTGCGGGAAGCGAAAGCAATGGCACGTCGGTAATTACTAGTGAGATTGGGGGTTACAAACTGTCTTTGACGCATCCGGCTCTGACCCCGGCATTCTCGATCCTTAATCCCGAATTCACTTTCACCCTGCCGCCGACTCAGACGGCAGCCGGCTGCGCGGACATGATGTCGCACGTGTTCGAACGCTATTTCACTCGTACGAAACATGTGTTGTTTACAGACCGGCTATGTGAAGCAACGTTAAGGACAATCGTAGGGCTGCTGCCCGTTGTGCTTAAGGAGCCTGCTCATTATGAGGCGCGCGCTGAAATTATGTGGGCGGGTACGATCGCCCATAATGGATTGCTCGGCACCGGCAGGGAAGAAGATTGGGCATCACATCTTATTGCGCATGAGCTGGGGGCCTTGTACGATATCGCTCACGGTGCGGCACTATCTATTGTATTTCCTGCCTGGATGAAACATTTGTACCGTTCCGATCTCGACCGTTTTTGCCGATATGCAGCTGAGGTATGGGATGTTGCGGAGGATGGAGACCGAGAGCGGACCGCTCTCAAGGGCATCGAGCGGACGGAAAGGTTTTTTGGAGAGGCGGGTCTTCCTGTCCGATTGTCCGAGGCGGGCATCGACAGCAGCCGCATCGAGGAAATCGCCTGGCGCTGCTGCCCGGAACCAGGCAGGACAATCGGGCACTTTGCGCGGCTTACGGTCACAGATATCATCAAGATTTTGCAGTCGGCACAGTAAATTTATAAAGAGAGCGAAGGAGTGGAGAAGATGACCGACAAGATGAGATTTGCGGTACTGGTTAAGGCGGGGCAGGCGGAAGTTAGGGAGCGTATGCTGCCCGAGTTGAAGGATCATCAGGTTCTGATCAAGCATGAGGCCTGCAATATTTGCACGACTGATTACGGCCAATGGATGGGCTTGAGGGAGCATCAGCCTTATCCGATGGCCGGCGGTCACGAGTGCTCCGGCCAGATCATCGCTAAAGGCAGTGCTGTCGGTGATGATCTGATGCCTGGCGATCGGGTGGGCATCGCTTATGGCTATTGCGGGATTTGTGACGCTTGTAAAGTTGGCTTAACCGGAGAGTGCAAGCAAATGTCGGGAGCGCCAACAGAGGACGGCTACTATGGCGACTTCGGATTCTCCGATTATTACGTCAGAGATGCCAAATCACTTGTCAAGATGAACCCCGAGCTGTCTCCTGGCGAAGCTGCGTTCCTGGAGCCGCTGGCAACGGTGGTGAAAGGCCTTCGCAAGCTGCGGCTTTCCCCTATGGAGACGGTAGCCATTATCGGCGCGGGCACGATGGGACTGGTTAACGCTCAGGCAGCTAGGGCCTATGGCGCTCGAGTCATCATTACAGAAATAATGGACAAAAAAATTAAGACGGCTGAGGCGATGGGCTTCGATGTCATTCGCGCCCATGAAGAGGATCCTGTACAGGCGGTCCGGAAGTGGTCGGGCGGCCATGGGACGGATGCAGTCATTATCGCGGTTGGGGCTACGATCGCTAATGATCAGGCGATTGAGATGGTCAAGAAGTGGAACGGGAGAGTGCTGTTGTTTGCTGCGGGATACCCTGCGCCTGAGCTTCGCGTCGATTCGAACAGTATCCACTATAGAAAAATGGAGCTAATCGGTACGTACGGAGCAGATATGGCTGATTTTATGGACTCCGCCCGCCTGCTCAATGATAAATTGGTGGACGTTTCCCTGCTCATCGAGAAAAGCTACGTGCTTGATGATATTCAAGCGGCTTACGAAACCGCCAGCACACCGGGAAGCTACCGAGTGAGCGTGAAGCTGTGAAACTATGTGAGGATCGCAACATTGCCCGGAAGGAGGATAACAGCATTGAAGTCCGCGAACATTGAGGAGTTTCCATACTTGCTGGACGGCCAGTGGCAAATGAGTAATTCTTCGCGCTATATCGATATTCACTGTCCTTACAAGCCGCTTGTTGTCGGACGCGTGCCGGCGATGACGGCGGATGAGGCGGGCAGTGCGGTTCTGTCCGCTGAGCGCGCCCAGAAGCTGTGGGCTGCTGTTCCCTTGCATGAAAGAGCAGGATTGCTGTATGCATGGGCAGATGAACTGCAGCGGATGGCGGACGAAATCGCAGAGTTCATTATGCTAGAGGTCGGGAAGAGTAGGGCAGCTGCACTCGCAGAGATTGAGCGGAGCGCTGATCTGGTCCGTCATACTGCGGAAGAAGGGCGGCGGTTGGGCGGGGAGCTGATCCGCGGAGATGCTTACCCTGGAAGCAAGCCGGGGAAGACAGCACTTATTGATAAAGTTCCGCTGGGTGTCGTATTGGCGATATCCCCGTTCAACTATCCGGTGAACCTGTCTGTCAGCAAAGTCGCCCCAGCGCTCATTACCGGTAATACGGTCGTGCTCAAGCCGCCGACGCAAGGTTCGATCAGCGCTCTGCTGGCCGCCCGGGCCCTTCACCGTGCGGGGTGCCCGCCGGGAGTCCTGAATGTGGTAACGGGCAGAGGCGCGGATATTGGAGATGTGCTTACGTCCCACACATCGGTACGCTGTATCAGCTTCACTGGAGGAACGGCCACCGGCAGGGCTATTTGCCGCAAAGCGAACATGATTCCCGTCATTCTTGAGCTTGGCGGAAAGGATCCGGCGATAGTGCTTGAGGATGCCGATCTACAGCTGGCTGCCCGTGAAATCGTAAGCGGCGCATTCTCTTACTCCGGACAGCGCTGCACGGCAATCAAGCGGGTCCTAGTGGCGGAACCTGTGGCTGAGCCGTTGATAGAGCTGCTCCGCTGCGGAATCGAACGACTGCGCGTCGGATCTCCGGAGGAGCAGGCTGATATTACACCACTTATCGATACGCAGGCAGCGGATAAGGTGAGCAATTTGATTCGCGAAGCGTTGGATGAAGGGGCCCGCCTTATAATAGGCAACCGGAGGGACGGTAATCTTATTTACCCGACCTTGCTAGACGGCGTAACGGAGAGGATGAGAGTGGCCTGGGAGGAGCCCTTCGGGCCAGTGCTCCCGGTTATTCGGGTTCGGGATGAGGAGGAGGCGATTCGGTGGGCAAATGCCTCCGAGTTCGGACTGCAAGCTAGTATATTTACGCGCGATGTACAGTCTGCGCTTGCTATCGCCAAAAGACTCGAGGTAGGCAGCGTGCAGCTGAACCGGAGAACGGAGCGGGGGCCGGATCATTTCCCGTTTTTAGGAATTAAAAGCTCAGGCCTCGGCGTCCAAGGCATACGCAGAAGCATTGAAACGATGGTGCGTGATAAAGTGACGGTGTTACAGGAATAGCTTCGGGAGGGTGAAAGAGATGGCGCAAAGAACGATTCGTCTGCAAGTCGAGGGAGGCCTTCATGCGAGGCCAGCCTCCCACGTTGTCAAGCTAGGCAAAAAATTCAAAAGCCGGATTACGTTCCGGTACGAAGATAAAGAAGCAAACGGCAAAAGCTTGCTCGGGATCATCGCGCTCGGTGCCGATGAGGGCCAGACGGTAACGTTGACGGTTGAAGGCGAGGACGAGAATGCTGCGCTCGAGGAGATCGCCTCCTATTTGACGGGCGTTGTCGGGGAATGAGGTGGGCATGGTGAAGGTAAGGCCGGAGATGAGACAACTGCGCGGTGTGGCCGCTGCCCCCGGTTACGCGATGGGAGCGGCTCGCTTGGTGGGCCGACAGGAGGCGGAAATCGATCCCCGTTCCATTTCGGCTGAGCAAGCGGAAGCGGAGCTTGAGCGGTTGGAGAACGGACAGCGGGGGGCGCAGACCGAGCTTGAACAGCTCGAGATAACGGCCCGCGAGACGGTTGGTGAAGAGGAAGCCGATATCGTTGCATCGCATCTGCTTATGCTGGATGATCCTGATCTTCTCGACCCCATACGCGAGAAGATTGGACGTGATCTGCTGAATGCAGAGCGTGCGGTTGCGGAAGTATCCGATGAGCTGATTGTCACGCTGCAGGCGCTGGAAAGCAGCTATATCAAGCAAAGAGCTGATGATCTGCGCGATGTACGCGATCGGCTTCTGCGTCATCTTCGTGGTGATGGAGGAGATCCGCTGCAGGGACTAACGGAGCCGGTTGTCCTGATCGCCCGTGATCTGGCCCCGACTGATACGCTCCGGCTGCGTAAAGACCTTGTAAAGGGCTTCGCCACCGATGAGGGGGGCAGTGCTTCACATACAGCCATTGTAGCCAGGTCGCTGGACATTCCGGCGGTGGTTGGGCTGAATTCAGCCACCGGTGAGATTCGCGACGGCGATTATGTGATAGTGGACGGTGTTAACGGGCTTGTTATCATCGACCCTGATCCGCCGGTACGGGATGAATACCGACAACGGGAAGCTGCTTACCGGGCGGAGCGGGAGGCATTGGCCAGCTTTCGGGGGGAGCCATCCGTCAGCGCGGACGGCACTCATTTGGAGCTGATGGCTAACATCGGCAGCGTGCAGGAAGCAAGAACTGCAGCGGAACAAAGCGCGGACGGCATCGGGCTGTATCGGACCGAGTTTCTGTATATGGGCCGTGCCCGGCTGCCTACCGAGGAGGAACAGCTTGAGGCATATCTGGCCATTATTCGGACGATCGGACCTGATAAGCCGCTAATCATTCGCTCGCTTGACATTGGGGGCGATAAGGAACTTCCCGCGTTCGGCTTAGAGCGGGAAAGCAATCCATTCCTGGGGTATCGCGCCATTCGGTTATGTCTGGATCGGCAAGAGCTGTTCAAGACGCAGCTGCGGGCGATCGCGCGCTCCAGCGCCTATGGCTGCGTCAAATTGATGTATCCGATGATCTCGACCTTGACCGAGCTGCGTCAAGCGAATGCGCTGCTCGAAGAAGCGCGGCGGGAGCTATCAGCTGAGGGCATCCCCTATAACCCGCAGATGGAGGTTGGGGTAATGATCGAGGTGCCATCGGCGGTTCTTGTTGCCGACAAACTCGCCAAAGAAGCTGATTTCTTCAGCATTGGCACTAATGATCTAGTTCAGTACGCGTTGGCTGTCGATCGAATGAACGGAAAAATCTCGCATCTATATCAGCCGTTTGATCCGGCAGTGCTGCGCTTGATTAGCATGACCGTTGATAGCGCCCGGCGGGAGGGAAAATGGGTTGGGATGTGCGGGGAAATGGCCGGCCAGCCGAAGGCGCTCCCCCTGCTGCTGGGCATGGGACTAACGGAGCTGAGCATGAACCCTTCTTCCGTCCTGCGCTGCCGAATGCTGCTCAGCCAACTGAGCATGCGGGACGCGGAGCAGCTGGCAGAACAGGCCTTGAAGTCGGAAAGTGCGCAGGAAGTGGAGCAGCTGTTAGATAACTTTTTGCAGGCTGTCAAATAACCTGTTTCATTTAAAAAACGGCCCCGGGCAATGGATGCTCGGGCCGTTTTTTTGTGTCAAGGGTAATGAAACCATGTATCCAGCGTAATGAAAACAAAACCTGATGGCATAAGGTTATGGTCGTTATATTTTATATATATCCCCGGGTTCAACCGGCAGTAATTATTTTATCAATAATCCCGTATTCCAGGGCTTCTTCAGCGGACATAAAATAGTCTCTGTCCATATCCTTCTCGATTTTCTCTATGGGCTGTCCCGTACGTTCAGACGTGATCTTTACGATCTTTTCGCGCACTTGCAGGATGCGTCTGGCGCTGATGGCAATGTCGCTGGCTTGCCCTTGGGCGCCGCCGTGGGGCTGGTGGATCATAATCTCGCTGTTGGGCAGCGCGAAACGCTTGCCTTTTGCTCCCGCAAGCAGCAGAAGAGAGGCGAAGGAAGCAGCGAAGCCGGTACAAATGGTGTTCACTTGTGGTTTAATATATTGCATCGTATCAAAGATACCGAAGCCTGCTGAAGTAGAGCCTCCAGGACTGTTAATGTACATGTGGATATCTTTATCCGGATCTTCCGCCTGCAGAAATAGCAGTTGGGCGACAATGCTGTTGGCTAAAGCATCATCGATTGCTGCCCCGACAAATACGATGCGGTCCTTAAGCAGCCGTGAATAGATATCATAGCTTCTTTCTCCACGCCCCGTTTGCTCAACAACATATGGGATATGGTTCATGGTGAAAGGGGAATAGTTCATTAAGATCGCCTCCGTTTGGTTGATGCTTTTTACTCGTAGTCGAACAAAGAAGGTGAAAAGATACGCTTTAGGGGCGTAACTTTTTACAGGGTTCAATCGTTTACCCCATAAAGGATAAGTAATATATAAGAATAAGGTGTGTTATATAAGGATAAGGTGTGTGGTTTTCAGAAAGGAGATCAGACTATGAGCTTGAAGCGATGGCGGGAATCAATGAGCGAAGAGCAATTCCAGGGGCTGCGGCTCGCTTTGTATAAATACTGTTTGTCTTTGACCAGATCAGCTCAGGATGCGGAGGATTTGGCGCAGGAAACTTGGCTGAAGGTTGCTGCTCAAGAAAAGCGGTACGGCAAGCATGCAAATCCAGAAGCGCTGCTGCTGCGTGTGGCCAAGAATACATGGATAGATTCCTTGCGGAGAAGCCTGTTATTCGGCAAGGTTTTACAGCGGGAGCAGGAACGGCAGAAGATAGCCGGCAGCAGCCAGGAGCAAAGTACAAGACAAAGACTGGAAGCAGCTTTTTATGTCATGATGCAGGATTTGTCTCCGATGCAGAGAACAGTGCTGCTGATGCGCGAGGTGTTTGGTTATTCTGCATTGGAATGTGCAGAGTATCTGAATACAACAGAAGGGGCGGTTAAAGCGTTGCTGTACAGAGCAAGGCAAGCCTTGATTCCGGCCAGAATGCGTGGAATTGATTTCTATGAGGAACAAATAATCGTTGAGGATGACAGCAAGCTGCCTGACTTAAGCTTATTCGTTGAAGCCTATGAACAAGGTGACATGGAGAGATTGATTGATATGGCCGGATGGAGTGTAAAAGATAAGCATGCGGCTAGTAATACTGGTTTGCAGGATTATGCTCAACCGATTTCCAAGCCGGCGGCTTTGCCTTCTATGAACACGACACCGCAGATGGCGATGAGTCTGGCGGCTTGATCTTATTGCCGCGTAGAGGCTATTGCTTATACGCGTAAAAGCTGTCGCTTATAAGCATAAAAGCTGCCGCTTATAAGTGCAAATCCATCCGTTGATCAACGGATGCTTGTGAGTGCAAGGCCCTGCGCGAGGTGCGGTGCGGGGCGTGTGGCGCTGGCACGAGGCGCTGGGCGCGCAGGTGTGTGGGCGCGAGACGTGAGTTGCGAGGCGTGAGTCCTGCTAAGCGCGGCATGTGCTAACGCTCGCCCTCGGTCTTATTTGGCAAAAAAGACCGGGATTTTAAATCTAACGCTCCTCCTCGCTCTTATTTATTACAAATAGTGGGGAAAACCGCGGGCGCGCAGGGTAGGCAGAGCTGACAGCGAGCAATCTGCGGCTAGCCTCCCGCGGACAGCGAGAAATCTGCGACTAGGCTGAGCGGGCGGCAAGCATGCAACTAGGCTGAAGCGGGCAGCAAGCTGCCGCGGTCAGCCCCATGGGCGCATGAGCTGCATAAGCTGTCTGCTCCAGCTCCAGGGGCTGCTTTTTAAATATTCCTTGAAAAGAATATTCCTATAATGGTATATTATCATTAATAAATACAAAGCAGAACCGAGGTGAATCTGCGCATTCAAAGTAATGAAGATTAAGCTGTTCAACGCATTAGCGGATCCAACCCGATTGCTGATAGTTGAGAAATTGCGGAAAGGACCCCTAATGGTAGGAGAGGTTGCTGAACAAGTAAATATTCGTCAGCCACAAGCTTCTAAGCATCTTAAGATTTTACATGAAGCTGGTTTGGTTGAAGTACAGGCAGAGGCTAATCGCAGGTATTACCGACTTCGAGCAGAGGGGTTTCAAAGTCTGGAATCCTGGTTATCTGATTATCGCCAGTTATGGGAAGATCGCTTTGATAATCTTGATGAATATTTAAAGAAGCTGCAGGCTGAGGGCAGTAAGTCAGACTGACTAAACGTGCAGGAGGAACAAGATATGGCGAAAAAGATGGTTACAAGAACTGAAGGTCGGGAACTCATTATGGAGAGGGTATTCGATGCGCCTCGGGATCTTGTATTTCAAGCTTTTACAAAGGAAGAGCATCTCAAGCAGTGGTGGGGACCAAAAGGTTGGAGCCTTACCTATTGTGATTTAGATTTCCGTCCAGACGGTGTCTGGCATTATTGCATGAAGTGTGTGGATGAAAGCCAGGGGGACTTTTTTGGGATGGAATCGTGGGGAAAAGCTGTGTATGCGGAAATTGTAGAAGGAGAGAAGATCGTATACACTGATTATTTTTCAGATGCTGAAGGAAGCATCAATACGGATATGCCTGCAGCTACGGTTACGATGATCTTCCTCGAGCAGGGAGGGAAGACAAAGCTAATTAATCGCAGCGAATATCCGACAATCGAAGCTCTCCAGCAGGTGATTGATATGGGGGTAGAGGAAGGTACCAGTCTAACGTTTGATTGTCTCGACGAATATTTGGAAGCCACCCGGTAGCGGACTGAAGCCGGGCTGCCTAATACGTCTTTCTCTTCTGGCGAAGGTGTCAAAATGAAACACCCAAGAATGTTGATTATAGGCATTCTTGGGTGTTGATTTTACGGCATTCTTTGGTGTTGATTTTTTAGAGTGTCAACTAAAATGACTTTAAGCGAGGCTGCCTAATAGAGCGGGGTTGCCTGTAAATCCTCCCTTTCAAAGTTTCAAAGCTGCTTTTCTAACATGTCAAAGCTGCTTTTCTAATATATCAAAGCTGCTTTCAAAAAGGTTGGTTCTTTGCCGTGAGCAAACAGTCAGAATAACGATGAAAGGGAGAAGGATCATTTTTTAACGCATTAACTAGTAGCCAAATTGAGGTAGGTGCGATCAAAGCGCCTGCGCTTCAGATCGTTGCGGTCGATCAGAAACTCAAGGAACCCAGCGTCCCACCAGCACATGTTAACGGCATCCAATGAGGATAGAGAGAGAAGCACCTGCCAATCCCGGGCCGCTTCCCGATGCTCTTTTTCCCGGTCTTTAAACTGAAGCAGGAGCGGAAGAGCCTTATGCTCGAGGTGTTCCGCATATTGTTCTTGTCCGTTCTCCATCGCTTGTCTCGCCTTTTGAAGCAGCTGTTCCGGCGTTCGATGAGTTTCAAACATGATTTCCTTCATTCCATGCCGGCATAAATAAGCATCCAGCTGTGTATCCCCGCACCAGCTTTGGAGTCCGCCGGCGAGCGCGTCGCTCTGGTCGCATATTTCCATATACAACGCCTCATTTTGGTCCAGTAATCCATCCGACTGTTCTCCCATGTCCGGAAGAGATAGCTGAGGCCTAAATGTAACCCGGTGGGGTACAAAATCCCTGTCTTCCGCAAAGACTTCTTCCTTTCCTTCTGGCGGAGAAGCCAATGTGAGCTCCTGGAGATCTCCATCATAAAATAGAACACGGTGATCCACGTCATAGGCCGGTTCATCTGCACCCAGGAAAAAATACAGCATGCCCGCGGCTGGCCAGTCGTCTGAAGGAAGAAAAGGCAGATCGCTCAAATTGATTTGGGCAAGAAAAGTATACCATTCTCCATCCTCTGTGCAGGGCCAGTCGATAGCTGGCGGCAGATCAGGCCGGCCTGCTATCCGGCTGCAGCCTTTTTGCTCATAATTTTCCTCACCTGCAAGCTCAAGCTTGATAGCTACTTCCGCATGCTCTAGCAAAAGCGTCTCAAGCTGCTTGTCCTTTTCGGCTCCGTGCTTACTGAGTATGTCTGCAATGGCTTGCTTCCTCCATGTTTCTCTCATCGCGGTTCTCTCCTTAAACGTGAATAGGGGGACTCATCTTTTTGAAGCAATCATTATTAGGGAATTTGCAGCGCTCATCATAAGGCATCGATTACAGGCTTCAGTTTCAATGCAAGCTTTCTATAGCCTTGTGTTTCGGGATCGGGCGCTTCTTCCAGCTCCAGCCAATAGTCTCCTTCCAGAAGGTCATACATATCAAGCTTGGTAATTTCCGCGCATGCAGGATGCTCGAAGACAGCAAGCATGGCTTCAGGTCCATCATCCCAGTTATATCGTTGAACAACAGCATGGAGGAGTTCGGCTGTGGGCAGCTGCCTGATTTTGCGGCATACAGCTTCTCTCGATTCATCGTGCAAAATATCATCAACCGTTTTGTCTTCCTCCTCAGTTAGAGTCAGACGTACCGCTCCTTTAGTAGCCAGGAGCATGTCGGCCAAGGAGAGGTCCTTAAAACGAGCGATGTTCCAAGCGGTCTCAAGTATACCTCCCGGAGAATCCAGCTTGGCTCCATAGTCGAGCAGCAGCCGGGCAGCTTCCTTCTGCTGAAACTTGGCCGCTTTTTTTAAAGGCGAGTCTCCCAGTTTATCCGCTGCTTCCAGTTCTGCTCCGTGATCGAGTAAAATTTTGAGCGCTTCAAGCGGTGCCCGATTTGTAATAAAAATCAGCAAAGGGGTGCGTCCCCGCTCATCACGCTCATGAATATCCAGTCGCTTGACAGCCTCTCTAATTTGAGAAATATCGTTAGCCTTGCTGACCGTTTTCCACTCCATAGTTAACTCCTTGCTTTATAGTTTGAGCGTATTGCGGGTGTATTTTAGGTGCATTTATACGATTCTCCACACTCAGCGCTTCTTCACCATTCCTCTAGGTCTGCGATGTGTCCGAAATATACGTTTTAGTGGATGGCGGCTCATAGGAATTGAATTTTTCAAGCAGGCTGCCAGGTTCTTCGTCTACTATAGCCATAGAGCGGTATTTTTCATGCAAAAACTGTTCCTTCAGCATATGATTGAACAATTCAACGAGAGGATCAAAGTAATGGTTAACGTTGAGGAGGCCGCAAGGCTTCCGATGCAGTCCTAACTGAGCCCACGTGTAAATTTCAAAAAACTCCTCTAATGTGCCCGGACCTCCCGGCAAGGCGATAAAGCCGTCAGCCAGCTCCGCCATTCGAGCCTTCCGTTCATGCATAGAATCGACAATAATCAGCTCGGATAAATGTTTATGAGAGATTTCTCTTTGATCTAAAAAGCCTGGCATGATGCCTATCACTTGTCCGCCTGCTTCCAGTACAGAATCGGCAAGTGCTCCCATGACACCGACGCTTGCCCCGCCATATACGAGAGTGATGCTGCGTTTTGCCAGTTCTCTGCCCAATTTTTGTGCGCTGTCTATATATACACTGGATGCCCCGTTGCTGGAGCCACAAAATACGGCTACATGGTTAATGGTGATCGCCTCCTAATGAAATCAGCATTATTATACAGGAAATCCCGATGCTTTGTTAACTTCATGCCGATGAACGCTTAAGCAAGCCAGCGGTCATAAAGATCTTTTGCATTTTAAATATTCTATCCTCAATAAGCGAAAAGACACATTCTATATAAGCGAAGACGCCCTCTATATAAGCGAAAAGACGCCTTCTTCCCAAATAGCTGTTAAAAACACTGCCGTCATCCAATTTAGATCCTTCACACAATAAAAATTAGCATTTTCTTAGAATAGCGGTTATGAAAATCACCTACAGGCCTGCATCCGGACTGCCAAAAAAGAAGATGCTCTTGTCCTGTACGGAGCATGCATCTTCTTCTTTAGATGAGGGTGTTCGATGGCAGTATAACGATAATAAATTTTTACCAGATAGAGCACATAGAGACGACAGGTCAGGCCATATAGCGGACTCGTTCTCTCGTAATCTCCCACAGCAGCTTTTCTCCAGCCAGATAGCGGCGAAGCTCGTCCAGCATATAGCTGCCCATGCGCCGGCATTCATTGTACAGCGAGCCGGCAATATGCGGGGTAAGCACAACATTCGGAAGACGGTACAGCGGCGACCCGGGCTCCGGCGGCTCCGGATAAGTAACATCGAGCACAGCGTACAGATCTTCCCGCTTGCGCAGAACCTCAATCATTTCTTCTTCCCGCACAACCGCTCCGCGCGACGTATTAATAAAAACAGCGCGCTGCTTCATCCGTTCAAAATGCGCACCGGTAATCATGCCTCGCGTCTCGTTCAGAAGCGGTGTATGCAGTGACACTACGTCGGACCGTTCAAACACCTCATCGAGTGAGCAAAGCTGCACACCAAGCGCCCGGGCTGTTTCTTCATCGACAAACGGGTCATACGCTATAACGTTGACGTCAAAAGGTTTCAGCAGCTCGCAGACGCGGCGCCCAATCATCCCGATAGAAATCAATCCGACTGTGCTACCGAATGCGCCCGGCGTTTCAATGCGAGGGGGGTAATGACCGTCCTGTTTCGTTCTGAGCGCATAATACCAGCCGCCTTTTAGAGCGAATAATATTTGGGAGAGGGAGTATTCGGATACAGGTACAGCATTAGCGGCATAGGCGCTGCATACACGTATCCCTCTGTCCCATAACGCATCTGTTACAAAGCCTTTTACCGAACCGGCGCCATGCAGCACCAGCTTCAGCTTCGGTGCCCGGTTTAAAAAAGCTTCATCCATATAGGCGGTTTCCCATCCGCTGAAAATCACTTCCGCTTCTCGCAAAATGTCAGGATTGTCTAAAATCGTTTCCCTGGTCTGCAAGGGGGCATAAATATGTACCAGTTCATCGATTCCGGCCCGCTCTTGAGGCCCATAAATCCAGTCAAAATTTCTTTCTCCGAGCAAATAAAGCGCTCTTGGCTTGTCGGCATTACGGGAATCCATTCCACCCTTTCCTTTCCATTAATTTTCTAATGTAGATTATACCATACCTTTTACCTGCTAGAGCCTTTACCTGCTAGGCCTTTTGCTTGTTAGACCTTTTGTTTTGAAAGACTGCTTTGAGTACATTCTAATATTGTTGGTCCGGTGACCTCGCTGACCCGGTGGTCCGATGATTGACACATACGAAATGTGGGGTTAGTTTCCACAAATTTACGAAAAGTAGTCTATTTTACGATTTTCGCAAAACGGTTAAAAAGCTTCAATACAGACGATTTCAAATAGAGCTGATTATGGTTATGATATACGCCAAACAAACCCTTGCGTTTAGAAGGGAGGGCAGCCGATGACCAGGGATTAGATTTAGATACCAGAGATTAATATTTAGATGACCAGAGACTAGATTTATAGGTATAGAAAAATTCAACACAACTGACATGAATCTCAAATTGGTGAATCTCAAATTAGTGAATTCCAAATTATTATGCAGCAAAAAAATGAAAGCGCTTCACTAAGCGTGTTTAGGAGTTGTTGGATTCAAGCGCGCATCTGTTGGCAAACCATGTACATGTATTGGAAAGGGGTATGACCGCATGCTAAAACGGATAAAGCACGATTTGAAAATCGGAACGCTGCTGTTATTGGTCGTTGCTCTCACGCTAGTTGGCCCGCTGACTGTGCCGGCGCCAGCACAAGCGGCGGGAGCGGTGACGCTAGATACGCCGGCAACAGGAACAACGTTCGGACCGGAGATCGTCCGCATTTCCGGGACGTATACGAACGCCTATGATCTTAGATTGTTTATCGACGGGAGCAGGCAGGTGCTGGCTACAATGGTAGACCCGGACGGAAACGATTCGGGGACTTGGTATTATGACCTGGATACCTCAACCTTTTACGGGGAAGTACAGATCACGGCTCGCGGCCTTGACAAGGATACGCGTTACGGTGTGTGGAGTCAGCCAATTACGCTGTACATCGACAATCCGGCGGCTGCACCGCCCGTTGTAAGCATCGTCAGCCCCCGAGAAGGGGTGTCGCTGAGCGGCATTGTCACAGTGCAGGTGGACGTGGAGGCGCATGCGGATGTGGAACGGGTCGAGGTGCGCATCAATAGCGGACCTTGGCAGCAGGCCACTGCAGACGGCAGCTTTTATACGCTGGAATGGGATACGGCTCCGCTTGGGGACAAGACGTCCAGCATTGAGGCGCGGGCGACGCTCGTCGGCGGTCAGCAGGCCAGCAGCCTAACGACATATGCCAAGGTTGGGGCTGGGACGAACGAGCCTTTTTATATGGGCAATCAGGATCGGGCGATATGGATTTGGGAGCCGGAAGCCTACAAGCTGCTGCTGAACCCCGGATCGCGCGATGTATTGGATGCGTTTGCACAAGATACGGAAACTTTCGGTTCAGATCCGATTACGACCTTTTACCTGGCTATTGGTCCGTTCGCGGGGATTGATATTCTCGAGGATGATCCAGGCAAGGTGCGTGATTTTATTGCCTGGGCGCATGAGCGGGGCTACCAGGTGCATGCTTGTATAGCAGGAGGCACATCGCCGCCGTATATGGGCGCATATGAGCGTTATCATCCGATGGCGATCCGCGAGATTGAGCGTGTCATCAACTACAATATAGCGGCAGGAGACAATGAAAAATTCGACGGAATCAACGTCGATATCGAGCCGTATATTGCTCCTGATTTTGCCAATGCGTATCCGTCACTGCAGCTACAGTATTTGGACGGGCTGAGCAAAATGATTGAGCGGCGCGATACTGCGGGCATCAATCTGCCATTCGGTCCGGCGATTCCCAGATGGTATGATACTTCAGACAATGCGAAGGACATTACGTGGAACGGCAGTACGAAATGGCTGTCCGAGCACATTCAGGACATCAGCGATTATATCTCGATCATGAATTATCGCGATACGGCGGACGGGTCGGCAGGCATTATCGCCCAAGCTCAAGGCGAGATCAATTACGCTGACTCCATCGGCAAGCCGGGCTCGGTCGTCATTGGCGTAGAGACGCTGGATGTCGCCAACAGCGGTGACCCCTCCGTGATTACGTTCCGCGAAGAAGGCCGCACGCATATGGAGGCCGAGCTGGATAAAGTGAACACGGCGTTTGCACATAATCCGTCGTATGGCGGTATTGCCATGCACCATTATGACTCCCTCCTTAACCTGCCGTCCGATTGGGGAAAAGACCGAATCTACTGGCAGCCCCCAGCCGATACAGAGCCGCCGACAGCGGTAAGCTCGGAGCTTGTTGCCGCGGCAGACGGCTATCAGGCTGCCACGCTGTCTTATGGCATGGCATACGACAACACCGAGATTGACCGCTATATTTTTTACCGCAGCACCATAGACGGCTTCACACCTGATGCGTCCCATATCGTCGGGATGACGCGCGGCCTGTCGTATCGGGATGTCGGCCTGCTGCCCGGAACGACTTATTACTACCGCGTAGCTGCAAGGGACGTGCAGGGCAATATAGGCCCGGCCTCGCAGCAGGCAGCAGTTACGACCGCGACTACGGAGCTCAAGCCGGCAATCCTTGATGGCCTGCATGTGGACTATGCGGCCAATAACCAGGCTGTGGCTGTCGTACAGGCAATCGACCTGGTTACGGGTGAGCCGCTGGCCGGAATCAGGGTTGAGGGCCGGTTCACTTATGCCGGAGGCAAGTACGTCGTGACGACGACAGACGAGAAGGGCTGGGCGACCTTCGTCTCGGAGACAATCCCCGAGGGCTGGCAAGCCGGCTTTGAGCCGCGGGCTTTGACCGCCGCCGGCTACTACTGGGCGCAGGCATACGATCGGCCGCATACGACTGCATGGGCGCCATGGTCAGGCTTGCAATCGCTTGAGCTGTTTGGCGCGGACGGCGTTATCGAGCTGCCATTCGAGACCGGCCAGACTCGCTATACGGTCGCTGTGCCGGAGCATATCGATCTCGTAACGGTCAGGCCGGAGGCCGCTGCCGCAAGCAGTATCGTTTTGGTGAATGGGCAGCGTGTAGAGGGCGGCCAGGCGACAGCGCCGATTGCATTGCAGCCGGGTGCGAATATGCTGCGCGTACTCGTCTATAACCTGGAAGGGACGATCGATACGTATACGCTCACGGTCACGCGAGGTGATGCGGGCAGCGAGCCGGAGCCGGTTGACAATGTTTTTGTCGCGGCGGAGGACACGTATGTGTCTGAGCATGAGCCGCGGGAAAATTTCGGCTCTGAACCGCTGCTGGAGGTCCTTTCTATACCGAGGGCGAACGGCGGAGGCAACCGCACCGCATTTTTAAAATTCCGTTTCGAGGATTACAATGAGCCTGTCGAAGATGCGGCCTTTTACTTCTATGTGGCCGAGAAGCCGGCTGTGCCGGTTCCGGTGAAGATCGAAGCCTACGATGCGGACAATTGGAGCGAGAGTGAGATGAACTGGGACAATCGTCCCCGCTCGGGCGTGCCCGGCTGGTATGCTCTGGGCAAAATCACCGTGCGCGATGCTGGCTGGCATCGGTTCGACGTGACACAGTTTGTCGCCAATCAGGCAGCGACAGACCGGATCGCGACAATCCGGCTGCTGGATGAGGATTTAAAAGCGACTCCAGTTCGGATTCACAGCCGGGAGAATGAGACGAATCAGCCTTATCTGCTGATTAATCCTTCATCGGACGCAGCGCTGCGGACACTAACTCTCGATCCTGGCAGCGTAGAGGTAGTGCCGAATGACGACGAATCGGTTTATGAGGCCGCTGTGCCCTATATCGTGGAAAGCGTGATGGTCACCGCCGTGCCTTCAGAGCGGCATGCAACCGCAACGGTCAACGGTGTTCCTGTGGAGCGCGGCCAGCCTTCTGAACCGGTTGCGCTGAAGGTCGGTGACAACATAATCACAGTGCAGGTCAGGGCGCAGGACGGGACGATTCGCGATTATTCTCTTGTCGTGAAGCGGGACTTACCAGCGGTTGCGGAGCTGAGCTCACTCACGCTGACCGGGATGGAGCTGAATACGGATTTTCGCCCTGACTTGACATATTATGAAGGAAGCGTCACGTATTCGGTGTACGGGATTGGATTGCAGGCAGTTTCGGCAGATCCGCTGGCAGGCATTACGATCGGAGAACAAGGCTTTGTCGGAGTGGCGAGTGTGCCGTTCGTACCGCTGCAGGTTGGCGACAATGAGCTGCGGATCAAGGTAACGGCACAAAACGGCAGTGAGCGCACGTATGTTTTGGCGATCGAGCGCCAGCCGCAAACGGTAGATCCCGGTCCGGAGCAGCCGCCTGAGGGGCCAGAGCAGCCGCCTGAGGGGCCAGAGCAGCCGCCGGGGGAGCCGGAGCAGCCGCCGGGGGAACCGGAGCAGCCGCCGGGGGAACCGGAGCAGCCGCCGGGGGAACCGGAGCAGCCGCCGGGAGAACCGCAGCTGTCCTCGGATGCAACTGTGCACACGCTGTCGATTGAAGGTGCGGTGGTAATACCGGATCCCGGCGGCGATGGCAAAGTTTATAAGACGGTAGTTCCTCACCTTGTCAGCAGCGTGACTGTAACCGCCGTGCCAACGAACCCGCATGCAACCGTAACGGTCAATGGCATACCTGTGGAGCGCGGTCAGCCTTCGGAGCCAATCGCGCTGCAGGTTGGCGACAACACCATCGTTGTGAGAGTGACGGCGCAGGATGGTACGGTTCGCGACTATACTCTTGTCGTGAAGCGCGACCTGCCAGCGGTGACAGAGCTGAGCTCGCTCACCTTGACCGGCGCCGCACTGAGCCCGAATTTCCATCCTGATGTGACGCGGTATGAACTCCGGGTGCCTAACAGGGTGCGAGAGCTCGGACTTTCCGCAGCAACGCTAGATCCGCTGGCGGTTCTTCGTGTAGGCGAACGTGATTACGTCGGGACCGCTGCAATATCATCTGTGCCGCTGCGAGTTGGCGTCAATGAGCTGCGGGTTAAGGTAACGGCTCAAAACGGCAGCGAGCGTACGTACACGATTGTTGTGGAACGGCGTGCAGCGAATCCAGGCACAGGTCCGGGGTGGTTCGGAGACGGTCAGCTGATCGGAGGCGGCGACCGGAGGGCAATTGTGGACGTTGGTGGACAAAGCAGCAGTGTCTTCGAAGTTGAACTTGTACGCAGTATGTCAGAAGGTAGAGTGAAGGATGCAGTTATTCTCGAGGAGTCCGCAATCGATCGAGCACTGAGGTCGGCAGGAGATACGGATGACCTTTCATTTAGGCTGGAGATTCGCGATTCGTCCACCGAACCTGCAGACGAGCTCCACGTGACAGTTCGCAGCGCGGCAGCTGCGCTGCTGGCTGAGCGGGATGCTGAACTGGTAATCGCTTCGTCCTACGGTACGATCCGCCTATCGGCTGAAGCACTGCGGCACTATGCTGCTGCTGCGGGCGGCAGTGACCTCGTGCTTGTAATCTCGCCGATCCAGGAGGATGAACGATCGGCCCTGACCGAGCGTTTCCTTGCAAACGAGACGTTGTGGAGGGAGAAAGGACAGGACTCGGAATCTGCGGCGAATATCGTCGGTGTCCCCGTGCGCATCGAGACTAAGCTCGAAGGTCGAACGGTTGGTGTATATTTGCCGTTGGATGAGGCTCCGGGTGAGACCGATTTAAGCCGATGGGCAGTCTATATCGAGCACAGCGACGGCGAGAATGTGCTGCTTCGTCCTTCCAAGGTTAGCTTGGACGACAGCACGGGGCGCCTGGCCGGTCTGGAGGTTGAGGTCGACAAGTTCAGTACGTTTGCCATCGTGCGGCTGCCACAGCCGTTGATAGATTCAGATGGTGAAGGCGGATCGCTGGAAGCGTACGTGAACGGGTACGAAGACGGCACATTCCGCCCGGAGGACACGCTGACGCGGGCGGAGCTGGCCGTATTGTTCGACCGTCTGTCTCCAGCGGCGAGCGGTGAGCCAATCCGGCTTCCCTATGCGGATATGACCGATAGTCATTGGGCGGCTGCGGCGATCAGCCGTCTGACATCTGAAGGCATCGTGGAAGGGAGAAGCTCCGGTTTGTTTGCTCCTGGCGAACCGGTAACGCGGGCGGAATTCGCCGCCATAGCGGTCCGTTGGCATAACGAAGCGGGAGGGGCCGCGTCCGCTGCGCAATTTGGCGATACGGCCGGTCATTGGGCTGAGGCGTATGTGGCCGTGTCAGCCGGGCAGGGATGGATCGAGGGCTACGAGGATGGCACGTTTCGTCCTGACCGGGAGGTGACGCGAGCCGAGGCGGTTACCGTACTGAATCGCCTTACCGGTCGCGAGCCGCTGTTAGACGAATCGATCAGCCCATCCTGGGACGATGTTCCGGTGACCCACTGGGCATTTGCTGCGATCGAGGCTGCTTCCCGCCATCTTCCGGCAGGTGAATCGACCAACTGACAATGAATTGTGACCGGACACGCTTATATAAGAGAGCAGCGATATGCTGAGGAAAGAAACAGGAAGCGGATGACATCCGTCTCCTGCAAAACTTCCTTAGGTCGGGTTTCTTCTCCGGCTCTATTAATCCAGAAATAACCGACCGCTATGCTCATACACCCCTATTGACAGACAGATAAAAAAATCTGTTTGTTAATAGGGGGTTTTTATATCAGGAGTTAATTTCTGCAAAAGTAACGACGATCGAATCGAGTTGTTTGCCGAACTCTCCGTAAACATCGAAATAATCCGTTATTTCAAGTAATGACTAGATGCATACTCGATGACGAAGGAGATACGCATCCGACAGCGTCCGCATTTGGAGGCATCGTCATTCGCTGACGTCCGAGACTCAATTGGATGAAGGCGGGGCGGTACCATCTGGCAAACATTCGGTTACGATGAAGCCCGCATCGTTCCCGGGTCAAGTGGCAGGATTAAGGTAAACGTCGTTTTTTCGTTCGGAAGGCTCTCCATGTGCACGCGCCCTTTATGGGCATTAGCCACTTCCTGAACGATGGATAAGCCGAGGCCCAGTCCTTCACCGCCACGAGCTTCTGACCCCCGGTAAAAGCGTTCGAAGATAAGCTTCTGTTTTACTGCGTCAATACCGGGGCCATGATCGGCAATGGTGATATGGACATGATCTTCCCTTTTATTCAGAAAAATGCCCAAATAGTTGCCTTCTCCCCCATGCTGTAAGGCGTTTTCAATCAAGTTCCGCAGCGCTCTTTCCATTAGAGGTTGATCGAAAGACGCATAGAGTGGTTCCTCCGGAATGTGGACATCCATGTCAATCGAGAGCGACTCCACCATCGGGATGTAGTCAGCGGCAATGAGCCGGATTGTCTCTCCTAAGTCTTGACGAATGAATTGGACACGGTCTTTATACGTATCCAGCTGCGCGATTTCCAGCAACTTCTGCAAGAGCACTTCCATATATCTGGCCCGTCTCAATAAGTTGGACGTAAATTTTTTCCTTTCCTCCGGGAGTTTCACGACTTGCCCGTCCAAAGACTCGGCATAGCCTATGATCATAGTTAGCGGTGTTCTCAAATCATGGGAAATATCAGCGATGAGCGACTTGCGCTTGACTTCCAGCTCCTGTATCCGCGCAACGTTGGAACGGATGCGGGCAGACATGTCGTTGAAGCTGCGCGTCAGCTGACCGATTTCGTCTTTGGATTGGCTCTCAATGGGCATAAGGGAACCGTTCGCATCAAATGCATTCATGGCATGATTCAACTTTTGCAAGCGACGGTTTAACCGGAAGAAGAAAAACAGAGCAAATACATAAGGCGTCACAATGAATAGGGCCACTGGGAGGAGCAGCTGGATGAACTGGGCGCTGTCCTGAATATAGACAAAAATTTGACTGCCTTGCATAACGTCGCTGGGCAGCATCATTACCAGAAACTGCTGCCGCCCTTCCCGCTGCCAATCGAAGAGGAGGGTGATGTCCGCCCCTTTCTCCCATAGGCTGGACGGCATATTCAAAAATCGGTTCATCAACTCATTCATGTCATAGTCTGTGGTACGGCCGTCGGTTGCATAGTGCAATTCACCGTTTGCCCCCAGCCAGGCAAGATCAATGAGCGGGTGTTCTTTCCGAAAATCGGCTAGCCGTTCTAGAATCTGCTCAGAATCAGCTCCGGCTTGTTCCGCCTCACGGCTCAGCTGATCGCCGAGTTCATTCAAATTCTGGTGCGTATAACCTTGGTTAAAGAGCAGCCCGATCACAGCAGCTATTCAGCAATAGCAGGGAGGTCAAGGAACTGGCCAGTAGCAGCAGCCACAGCTTGCCCTTCAGAGTCATGACGGGTCCCCCATAAAACGATAACCGATCCCCCGAATCGTCTGGATATACTTCGGTTTTGCCGGGTCATCTCCGATTTTTTTTCTTAAATAATTCACGTACACTTTGACCGAGTTGTTGTCTGCATGATCCAGCTTCCACACTTCCCGGAAAATTTCTTTATGGGTGAAAACCTTGCCGGGGTTTTGCAGAAAAAGTTCAAGCATCGCTCCTTCAATAGGCGACAGAGGGGTTGTTCCGGAAGAGCTCTGGATGAAGGAACCTTCAACATCAAAGATGCTTGAACCCAGCTTGAACTGCTTGATCCGCAAGTCCGGCTTGCTTCTTCTAAGAATCGCCTGGATCCGGGCGATCAGTTCGCCGGGGCTGAAGGGCTTCGTCACATAATCATCAGCACCCAGGCCAAGGGTTTCGATTTTGTCCGATTCCAGCTGTCTGGCACTGAGTACAATCACGGGAGTTCTCAACTGATGCTGCTTCATATATTTCAGGACTCCCCAACCGTCCATCTGCTCCATCATCAGATCCAGCACGATTAAATCAATGGGCTCCTGGCTAAGAATGGACAAGGCACACTGGCCCGAATCAGCTTCAAAGACCTGCATCGAGGCGTTCTCCAGGTGCAGCTTCAGGATGTCGCGGATTTCCTCCTCATTATCTACTACTAGTATTTTTTGACCTTCCACGGACGATCCCCCGTTCTGCGATCATTTCTCTTTTTCATTATACGGAATTGCTCTCGTAATCCTAGTGTTTTACATGAGCCTTTAACCGAGCTTTAACCGAGGAGCTCTATTCCCGATGGTAAAATGACGGGGATGCAGGAACGAGAGGAGAGAGTGGGTTTGATGCAAGTAAACGGTCGACTGTTTTCATGGGTGTTGATGATCGTTTTCGCTTTGTTGCTGGGACTAGGTGTGCCTGTTTTGGAGGTGAGTGCGGACGATGGACCATTTGAGGAAGTGCCGTATACCTATGAGGTTAACGAAGATGGTTCGGCGATGATTACGGGCTGGAACGAAGATGACTTTGGCCCGGTTCCGGCCATCGCAGTCGATCGGGATCAGGGAACGGTCAGCGGCACGATCGATCACTTAGCGGTTTTTGCAGCCATTGCACGGCTGGTGGAGACGGACGAACCCGAGGCTGAAGAGCCGGAACAAAAGGAACGAGGAGAGCCGCAATATTCCGGGCCGTCTTTCGCTGATCTTGACAGCCACTGGGCGAAAAACGAGATTTATCGTCTGGCTGCATGGGGCGCAGTGAACGGGTATCCTGATGGTACGTTCCAACCGGATCAGACGATGGCACGCGCTGAATTTGTAACGATGGTGGTGCAGGCGTTGAATCTGGAGGGAGGCAACGGCCATCTATTTGCCGACAGTGAACATCATTGGGCGCGTGATGCAATTGCTGCAGCAGCGGAGCACGATATCATAACGGGCTATGATGAGACGATATTTGGTGTGAACGATCCGATTACGAGGGAACAGTTGGCGTTAATCATCATGCGTGTGATGAAGTTGCCGGCGCAGCCGATTGAACCGTTGACGTTTACCGATCAGTCTGACATCGCGAACTGGGCTGGGGAGGCGGTCGCCCTCCTGCAAGCGGCTGGGATAATAAATGGTTACCCGGACGGAAGCTTCCGCCCTAAGCGGGAAGTAACGCGTGCGGAAGCAGCAGTTGTACTGGTTAGGGTACTGGACGAGATCAAATGAACAAAGAAGTCGAATAAGGAATTTACAGAGAGAGGCAGTCGTGCACTCTCTCCTTTTTTGATCCCCGGTTGGCGGCACTATTCATAATACTTGATTATTACGCATGACTAGCACGGATCGTCTTCCTTTAACCAAGCTTTAACCCTATAAGCGATTTTCGGAGATAGAATGATTAGGACGAGACGATGTTGGTATATGAAAACCAACGTAATGGGTTCAATGGGGGAGGTTATATATGTGAAGAGGCTGAACTTAGTGATTAGCCTTGTCCTGACGCTGTGCCTCACGGCGGGAGGTATCGCGCCAGCGATTCAGGCCAGCTCGGCAGAGAAAGCCGATTATGCCGGCCATTGGGCAAATGAAACGATTAAAAAATGGATCCATATGAACATGCTGGATGGTTATCCTGACGGATCCATTCGGCCGGATCAGCCGATTACGCGCGCGGAATTTGTCGTTTTTATCAATCGTGCGTTCGGATTTGCGGCAGGTGCAGCGAATCCCTTTCACGATGTGGACGAGGATGACTGGTACGCGCCAGCGGTAGCGATAGCGGTTCAGGCGGGATATGTCAGTGGTTATGAAGACCATACGTTCCGGCCGATGCAGGAGGTGAGCCGGCAGGAAGCGGCACAGATGCTGCATCATCTATTGGCGCTTCCTCCCGACCCGGCAGCGGCGGCCTCCTTCCTTGACGAAGCGGAGCTCGCCGATTGGAGTCGAGGCGCGGTGGGCGCCGTCACGGCACACGGCATTGTGAGCGGCTACCCGGGTGGACAGTTTCAACCGGAGCGATCACTGAGCCGGGCGGAAGCGATTGTGTTATTGGATCGGGCGCGTGAAACATGGGGTGAGACCGCTACGGAAGAGGAAGAAGAAGCGGAAGCGGTGGACGAGCGTGTGATCATTGACGCAGCAGGAGACACTTTTGGTCCGGATAGCGGCAGTCCGCTACGAATTGCCGGAGACGTAATCGTGGCCGCACCGGATACGACGCTCCGAAACTTGATCGTTGAGGGCGATGTCATCATTGCGAAAGAAGTCGGTGAAGGCGATGTAGACCTGCAAAATGTGGATGTGGGCGGAACGATGAACGTGCACGGCGGGGGAAGTGAAAGCATCCGCCTGCAGGACAGCACCGTGATTCGGCTCATTATTGAGAAGGAGAACGGTGCGGTTCATATCGTTGTATCCGGGGATACCGTCATTACGGAAACGGTCGTCTATTCTCCAGCCTTGTTGGAGGCAGCGAGAGATCTGGTTGGAGAAGGGTTTCAGCGTGTCACGTTGTTCGGCAGCGACATGGAGTTGCGTTTCATAAGGGCGGTCATCGGTCTGCTGCATGTGACGGAAGAAGTATCGGATTCTGTGATATACCTCCTGAACGGAGCAAGGATCATCGAATTGATCATGGATGGGAAGGCGACCATCATTGATAGCGGAAGCTACAATCCAAGCCATCATCCCGGTTCGGATTCGGGGAATGAGCCAGAGCCGGGGACGGGACCGGAGCCAGAGCCGGGGACGGGACCAGAGCCAGAGCCGACTTTGAGCTTTATCACGCACGCACCGGAAAGCCTATCCTTCAACGGGATTAGGGAGACGGAGAGCATCAGGCTGACGGCGCATTGGAGTGATGAAACGTCGGTTGATGTAACCGCTGAAGCGGTATGGCACTCGGATGACGAAACCGTCGCTTCGGTGACGGACGGCATCGTGACTGCTGAAGGATACGGTACAACGATGGTTTGGGTGGAATACGCAGATTATACGGCCAGCATTCCGGTTTCGGTTGTTCGCAAGGCATTGTATGCAGACATCGCAATCGCGGCCGAACTTGTCGTAGCCGGAGAGAACATCCCGGTAACATTCACAGTTTATCGTTCCGATGGCAGCGTCGATTCGGACTTCAACGGGGAGAAGATGGTGACGGTGAGCGGATATACGAACGCGCCAAGCGGAACAGCCGGCAGCTTCGCGGGAACGCCGTTGATTGGAGCTTCTACGGAACGATTACTCGCATTCACCAATGGTAAGGCATCAGCAAATCTCGTCTTGCATCATGCTGCCGAGCAGACGATCTTGATCGATGTGGTTGAACCGGAAGATGAGTCAACCCCATTTACGATCACACCGCAGCCTGCCGAACCAAGCAAGCTCACATGGAAGCAGAAGCCGGGCAAGGTCATTACGGAGGATGAAGCTTTCGAAGCGATTGTCCAGGTGGCAGATGAGTATGAGAATCCAATTGAGAAGCTGGGCCTGCTAGAAGTGCAGGCTACGATCGCTGAATCCGACACCGGAGTCAGCTTTAAGGAAACACCAGCCGCTAATGTTGTGGACGGCGTCGTTATTTTTCGCAATTTATTGCTGCAGGGTCTCGATTCTGATGCCAATCCCGAAGATGTTACTCTTCGCTTCACGTTGAAAATGGACGGAGCCGAATTATTGCTTGACAGCGATTCGGTCCAAGTGGTGCGCTTTGCACGTGGTGCAGGTACGGAAGCCGAACCTTATGAGATCGAAAGTCTCGGTCAACTCGCAAATGTGAGCAAACATTTGGATGCTCACTTCCAATTAAACGCAGACATCGATATGCCTGATAACCTGGAAGACTACAACGATCCGGGCGGTTGGATTCCGATCGGGCATGGATCCGGGACTGGATTCCAGGGTGTATTTGACGGAAAGGGGCATACCATCTCGAATCTTATGATCCGGAGGACGGGCAGCGAAGGTACAGGCGCCCAGGCATTAGGGTTGTTTTCAACCATTGCTTATGGCGGGGAGATTCGGAATCTGACATTGGAGAATGTGGACATCAAAAGCCCGGGGTCAGATGAGGACGGTGTAGCAGGAAGGAGCGTTGGTTCAGTGGCAGGTGTGATGAGCGAAGGCAGTTCCGTTACGAACGTAACGGTTTCCGGTAAAGTGGAAGGGGATAGTCAGGTTGGCGGTTTAGTCGGCTTGAATGCAGGTACAATTACGGAGTCCAGTGCGAATGTCATGGTAACAGGAAATTCAGCGGTTGGCGGTCTTATTGGGTTTCACAGAATGTTTGGAGGAGAGGTTACCAAATCATATGCAACAGGTGATGTGAATGGATCGTTGTACGTCGGCGGCCTGATCGGGCAAAAGGAAATGCTTACAGAGGTAAGCGAGGTGTTTGCGACAGGGGACGTGGCAGGCAGCGTTAATGTGGGCGGCCTGATTGGGGGTTCTTCCGGAACCGTCCGAGACGCCTATGCAACCGGCTATGTAACAGGGGACAATAACGTTGGCGGCCTTATCGGCAATATTGGCGGCGGAAGTACTATAGAGAATGCCTATGCAAAAGGCGTGGTGACAGATATAGATCCTTCCTCCGGAACTAATGTCGGCGGATTAATTGGCAGTATGTTATTTGGAACACCTACTGCTGCATACTATTATCAAGAACCGGATAATGGACGCGGGGAAAAGAAGAGTGAGAGCGAAATGAAACTACAAACCACTTATGAAGGCTGGAAATTCGATACCATTTGGCAGATTGTAGAAGGAGAATCCTTCCCGACTTTCATTTGGCAAAGTTCTTGATTGTCCTCATCTGTGCAGGCAGGGGAGCCCTTCGGGGTTCCCCTTTTTTTGGTAGCAGAATCCCAAGCGGAGTATTAGTCATAAAAGGATCCCGCACGCGAGCTGTAAAAGAGCTTTTGACAACAAACGCATTCGAATCTGATTAATTGGGATATAGAACACTTCATCTTATATGGAGGAGAATATGCCATATTCCATCTTAATTGCCGAAGATGACGCGCCCATTGCCGAACTGATCAAGCTTTCGCTGCAAGCAGGCTGGATCCCCCGGCGGGGAGGAAAGCCATTCCGCTTTTGCCGGACATTCGATGGAAACGGTCATACGATCTCGAGCTTGATAATGATTACTGGACAAGGATCTCTTTTACCATTTAAGTGCAGTTCCGGATCCGGCAAAAATGGAAGATCATAAAGGGCGTACGGCTTCGAACATGAACGTCTGGTTGGCGTGAACCGGCTTTTGCCCATAGACGAAATCAGCCGACACGACAATGTCTGTGAATCCGATGTCAGCCAGCAGCAGCTTGAATTCTTCCACCCCATACCAACGCAGGGCAAAACGCTGCAGCTCGGTCTGGAGCAGTTTGCCGTCGCGCCATTTCTCATAGCGCAAATGCGTGACCGTGTACTGGCGCAAGAAATCGGCTTCCACTAATGTGCGCTGCAGGGTAATCGTATCGCCATTCGGCAAGGCGTAGGTGGAAGTATCCGTTGATGCCCCGGTCTCGAAGCGAGGTTCCGGCAGGAAAATATCCATCAGCAAGCGGCCTCCCGGCTGCAAGTGCTCATATAGCCGCTGCAAGGCGAGTACGGATTGTTCGCGATTCTCAATGAGCAGAAATGAACCGGCTGGAATCAGAATCGCTTCATACCGCGTCGGTAGAGACAAGGTTTGCAAATCAGATTGGTACAGCTTTGCCTGCAGCCCGCGTTCTTCACAGCGGCGGCAGCAGGAAGCTAGCATATCCGGAGAATAATCGACGCCTTCCGCCTGCAAACCGGCTTCCAGCAGGGAAATCAGGACGCGGCCGGAGCCGGCCATCGCCTCCAGTATCGGCCCTTGGCAATTTTCAAGCCGCTTGAGGTAGTAGTCGATATCTCCAGCGATCGATTGTCCGACTTTTTTGGTCAAATCATAAACTTCGGTGCATAATTCCCCATAGTAACTAAATGACATGGCAGCATCCTCCAACTGTGCAGATAAGTCGAATCATAGGGCATGAAACGATAAACGTCAACCGTCAAACCCCAAACCCCAAACCCCAAACCCCAAACCCCAACTCCAGCGCAGTCGTGTCTTGCGGAAGCTATCTCTCGAGATGCAAGGGAGTTGGAGGAAAGGCGAAAAAAAAGTCAACGATGTCTCCAGCAGCCTTTCTTTTGATCCCTTGCGAAAAGGAATTGCTTTCCACCTTGCTGTATATCGTTCTATAATGTAGAAATAGCAAACAAAAAGAGCTTAGGTCTAGAAAATAACTGAGGTGAAAGCGTTTGAAAAACAACAACCGTGCCAAAAGAATGGCGAGTTTACTGATCTTATTTCTTGTATTTCATAATATATTTTTTCAACCGGCGGGTACATCGGCTGCAGGGTCAGAAGTTTCGCAGCCCAGCACGCCCATAAGCTTAAGTTCTGGTACAGAACGGATTGTGGATTACATTTACAATCAGAATGGGTTTAGTTATAGCGGACTTATTCCGGCTCAACCGCTAGGTACAGAGATTGAAATGATTGGTTATCAGGATTGGCCGGACGGTTTTACAAAAGATCGTTATGCCTTTGCTGGCGGGGTATTTGACGGTCAGAGCATTTGGATGCTTCCTTTCGATGCGGACCGGGTTGTGAAAGTGGATAGCGTGACCGGGCAGATGACGGGGTATAACGACTGGCCTGCCGGCCTTGATCTAGGGGGGAGCGGTGCGGGCCTCTTTGTCGGGTCATTCAGAGGAGGGGCGTTTGACGGTGAGAACATCTGGATGGTCCCTTATAATGCCAGCCATGTGGTTAAGGTGAATACAGCAACAGGCGAGATGACAGGCTATAATAATTGGCCGGCGGAATTCACAAAAGAAATATACGCCTTTTCAGGCGGGATCTATGCTGGTAATAGCCTGTGGCTGATTCCTGAGTCGGCTGATCGCGTCATCGAACTGAATACGGAAACGGGTGAGATGACAGGCTATGACGCTTGGCCAGCCGGTTTTACGAAGGGTTCGTATTCCTTTGCGGGCGGAGTGTACGACGGCCGAAACATTTGGCTGATTCCATACAGTGCAGACCGGGTTGTGAAGCTGGACACGGAGACCGGTGAGATGACAGGCTATGACGCTTGGCCAGCCGGGTTTGCGAAGAATCCGTATGCTTTTGCGGGTGGTGTGTATGACGGTCAGAACGTTTGGCTGGTTCCCCTTAACGTTTTGCAGGTGGTGAAAGTCAACACGCTGACAGGGGAGATGACTAGCTACGACTTGCCTGGTGATGCTTTGCAAGGAAGCGGGAGCGTTTTTCAAGGCGGCGTGTATGATGGTCAAAGCATCTGGCTCCTTCCTTATTCAGATGGGATTGGGGTGGTGCGAATTGATAAGACGACAGGCGAAATGACAACCTACAAAAATTGGCCAAGCGGCTTCTCAAAGGGGTTAGGTGCGTTTAATAGCGGTGTGTTTGACGGCCAAAATATCTGGATGATCCCTTATAGTGCCGACCGTATCATCAAACTATTTTCGCTGACCTATACGATAGAGGAGATCCAGGACCAGCAAATGATCCCGCTAACGGAAGGGTATGAGCCGGGCGCACAAGAGATCAAAACCATGACGATCACAAGGAGTGGGACAGGAGAGCTAACAGGCGTTGCGGTGGCCTTAAGCGGAACGGATGCTGATGCATTTGAGATCAGCCAGCCTGCAGCTGCAACCTTGAATGATGAGCTGGAGTCAACGACCTTTACCATCCAAGCGAAGGATGGACTCGAAGCGGGGACATACACAGGGCTGGTTGCTGTCACGGCCGACCAAATGGCGGATGATGTGACCTTTACCGTCACGCAAACGGTTGTCGGAGATAGTGTGCTAAGTCCCGTGACGGCGAGCTTTGACAAAAACACGGCTTCAGCAGCTTATGCAGATGTCACAACAGAAATAGCATGGAAGGGAAATACGTTAATTGCTATAGAAAACGGAGAGAAGAGGCTGGTTCCTGAGATCGACTACACGCTGACAGATAACGTGGTGACGATCAAGAAGGAATACCTGGCCGCCCTGCCTGCAGGCGCTACTAAGCTGACGTTTACATTTAGTGCAGGGAAGCAGCAGACACTGGCGATAACGATCAGCAACTCGACACCCGTAATTGAGGATGTGCCTAACCATAGTGATACAAATGACGGGGAGAGCATACCTCCAAATACCCACCTGATTTCGCATGCTGGGGCAACCATTTCTTTTCAAGGGGGACAGATTGTTATCCCTGAGGGAGCGTGGAGCGGTTCTTTTTACCTTACGATTAACAAGCTGCATAGCACAGAGGTTTTGGCTTTAGCCGATACACTGTCGTTAACAGCAAAGGGGCAGTTTGTTAGTGAAGTTATCGAGCTGGAAAAAGATCAGGCCGGGAAGTTTCAAAAGGAAGTTACCATAAAATTGGAGTTAACAGAGGATGAAGACTTTCTTGAGAGGGAAGGCATGAAAGTGTCCCTTTACTGGCTTAACGAAACAGCTAACCAATGGGTTGAGCTAAATAACGTTACCATAGATGGGGAAAAGAATATGATCAGCGGAACCGTTGCTCATCTTACTAAATTTGCAGCGATAGCTTCACAGATGGAAGAAAGAGAGGAAGCAGAAGAACCGGAAGAAACAGAAGAAACAGTACCCGATGTCTATTTATCTGATATTAGCGGACACTGGGCCGAGGAAAATATCCGTCGTTTGGTTGCCATGGGGATTGTTAATGGTTATCCGGATGGAACCTTTCAACCTGGTAAATCCGTGACAAGATCAGAATTTGTGACCATGTTGGTACGAGCGTTTCAACTTGAGCCAGAAGATGGACGTACGGCTGCGCTGCCTTTTGAAGATGTACGCGGGCATTGGGCTGCTGAAATGATCTCTGCTGCTTATGATTACGGAGTCATTCAGGGCTATGCCGAGACTGCTTTTGGTCCGGATGATTGGCTTACACGTGAGCAGATGGCAGTCATGATGGGTAATTTAATGGCGTTAGAAACGGCCGCGTTCGACCCAATATTTGCAGATCAGGGATCCATTTCTGACTGGGCTGGTCCACGAGTTATGGCCGTAGTACAGCATGGGATCATGGACGGGTATCCGGATCAGGCGTTTAGGCCGAAAGCTTTTGCTACTAGAGCGGAGATCGCCACCGTTATCCTTCGTGTGTTAGAGAAAAAATAAGCAAACTTACACATCACTCGCGGCAACGCTGCGTTTGTAAAGATGATAGGGTGCCAACAAATAAAGGACGACTGGCGCTCCGGCTCTAAACAATCGGGCAGGTTATCCCCGCCAATAAAGTGAAAAGAAAGCAGCCCGCTTTGCATGGCATGCGGTGGGCTGCTTTCTTTCATCGTAGTAAGGTCATCTTCAGGCATTAAGGCAAGATTCTATAGAGTTTTTCATATGTTTGAAAAGCTGCAAACAAACGCAAACACGAAGCTCGATGATAAGGATAGGGACAGCGAACTGCCAATTTACTGGAACTAATATAGGCATAGTTTGTCTTAGTTTCCGAGATCATCGGAATGTCCTGCTGCTAGGCGGGACCATTGTGCAGTTGGACGGCCGTCTAACTGAAATTGACCGCCTTTAGAGCCCCAATGTTGCGGCCAACCCTCGGGAGACTCCTCCCAAAACTCCTGTCGGCCGTAGACTGTAAGGTCTAGCAATCCGTAGGATGGTGACATTGGTTCGTTGCCGCGGCCCGTGGTCCAATAAGTTTCATAAACCTTATCACCATCCCGGAGATAGCAGACCAGGATGCCGAAGTGCCGATCTACGATCAACGGTTTCACGGCAGCCTGGGGCACTGAGTACCAGGGAACCTTCCAGCCCATGAAGTCACGATATCGCGAGCTTTCCTCATAAGGCCCCTGACAGAATGTAGCGTAGCTGACGTCCCGTGAATGTAAATAGGACAGCTCATTGATGTGAGCCGTGGAAAATGTACAGCCCTCGCACTGTTTAGCGGCAGGCTTGCCGGTGTGCCACATGTGATAGTAGGCGATCAGTTGGCGACGGCCTTGGAACGTATCCAGCAAAGTGACAGGACCATCCGGGCCTATTAACTGGATAGTTGAGTCCACCTCGACCATCGGCAGCCGCCTGCGGGCTGCTGCAATTGCGTCGCCTTCGCGAGTATGCATTTTCTCTCTGATGCGCAATTCATCAAGTTCTGCCTGCCAACTAGCCCGATCAACAACTGCAGGCAGCGGATTATGGTTGTCTCTTTTATTCATTTCATCATCCTCTTTCCCATCGTATACTTATTTCTGATTGTAATAAGTTCATTACTAATGATGTGTTTCGTTGTGCAGCTACTTTAATGACTCAACCAACGTGTTCAATCGTTCCAAAATCTGTGTCATTCCTTCTAAGAATCCCGTATCCTGAACAACTTCGAGGGATTCTTTCGAATTGAACACGTAACGGCTGACCAATTTTGTTTGTTCGCCTAAATCAACGAAATACATTGTAACTTCTGGTGCTGGCATGGATTCATCAATGTTGCCGTCAGCATCAGAAAAGTAATCGATATAACGAATAAACTCGGGTTCGACAATATCCTTGTAGACAATTTTCCCCCAAGCCTCCACACCGTAATAATTCTTTAAGTTTGGATCGATGCACTTCATACAATAGTGCCATATACCGCCAGGACGGAAATCAATGTGGCAAACCGGTATTTCCCAACCGTAAGGTCCCCACCAACGCTTAACATGCTCCGGTTCTTTGAAGAGCTTAAACACGAAATCACGCGGAGCATCGTATGTTCTTTCTAAGACTATAACCTTATCATTTTCAATCTTTGAGTTTATTGAATGATTGGATGTCATAATTCCTCCCAGATTTTAAAAATTTAGAACACTCCCTTGTCTTTCAATTCCAATAAATAATCATCTAAATTGTTGAATCTTTCTTCCATGGTAATTTCTCCAACAGTACGAGGCGAGTGCCTCAATAGTTCAACTATGGCCATTCGGTTCGGCTAATGCCTTGAATGTAGCGACATCCATGTCAGGAACATCTACTTGCATTTGGTTCACCTCTTTATAATAGGTACCCAGGTTGTGCCAGTTCGTGTCACTCATCTCTTTTCTCCGAATACGACTTGTTTACAATATAACATTTTTGTTATATAACTTTCAAGGCATATATTATCATAATGTTGTACAGGCAATGCTGGGACTAGCTACAGTGGCATAGAATCCGCGGGAGTCGTTACCCCTCGCCCCCGAATGACGATTCTGCTCAAAAGCTCGTCAAACCCGTCCGCATAGCTGTCGGAATGCCTCTTTTGCTTCTCGGAACCATTCGCCGGAACCCTCACGGCGCAAGGGATTGGGAGGTTGGGAGAACTACACGTGCGGGGATATTTGGAAAGCTGCAAACACGCTGCAAACACGAAACTCGGCTAGGATATTTCGGAACCCCCAAGCCAAGAGGTTCTAAGCAGGAGCAAGAAGCCGGGGCGAGTGTTTGGCCCGAGAGCTTCGGTGGTGGCCGGGAAGCCGCACTCTTGGGCAAGCGTCGAGCAGCTTGCCAAACCTGCGGGCATCCGACCGCCCCTCTGACCGGCAACAAACTACAAGATTAGGAAAGGGACTGGGCGGCCAGTGGGGTTCCAAAGTGCCGTCCCACCTAGCTGAAGTAACCTTAGTAACCCTCAAGTAAACATGACTACACGCCTCTGTCTCGGTGTACACGAAACGCAGTAAACCAAGTAAAAAAAGTAACTATGTATATATACATCTAAATCTGTATGTGAGTACGGGGGTACGTTTAAAGAAGGCTTCGCCAGATGTTACTGCCTTTACTGCGGTTACTGCCTCCCGTTCCCGCCGAAGCCGAAGCCACCCCACACCTTTACTGGAGCCTTACTAAGCATTACTAGCCCTTACCGGCAAAGCACTGCGGTTCCTGTAGTCTGCCTCTCCGTTCACAAGCTAGCCGAAAACACTTACAGCTACAAGGTCATCTTACACTGGAGTCATGGTGGCAAGGCGGGCGAACTGCCGAGCGCAAAGGTTCAGAGGCTGGGTCCATTGGCTTGGAACCTACACGTGTAGTTGCTGGTCAGACTCCCGAGTCTCAAGCGGAGTATTCAATCAAGACAGCGAGACGTTTCCCGACAAACGGAGAGGCATCTTCCTTGCGTTCGACTTCTATCTTGGGTATTTCATTGCCGTCCGTGTACACCAAAGCCAAGGGAAAGGCATTCTAGCCTATTTCTCTACAACAATAATTGCAACACTGTGAGGACCCATTACCTTTCTTCTACATATGCAAAAGGCACTCTCCTATGAAGGAAAGTGCCCTTAATTATGTTTCAGATTATTTATAACTTCACCAATCGGCTGGGCGGATGCTGTTAGGGTCAATGGCAACGTAGTGCTCACCATTAATCATAATGTTGTCAAAGATAGTTGTAGTACGAGACAAACCGCCGAATCCAATATCGATTCCTCTCGAATCATTGAATATGACACGAACATCCGCATATCCTTCGTACCAAACATTTCTTTGAAGGTTAAAAATGTCTACTTTACCATGATACTGCCGCACGTATTCATCGTGTACAATCATGTTATTCAATTCATCCGCATGGTTGATTCGGAATTTGTATTGCACACGGACAATATGATGTCTGCCATTGTCATATACAGTAGACGGTTCTACCTTGAATTCACCTTCGATTTGCACACGATTGGCTACAACGGCTTCTGCAAACGGCATATTGTATTTCCAAGCCGTATGACTACGCTCGTTATGTTGATACTTGAGAAGTTCTTTCGACCAAGCTTCGGGGTCCATCGTTCGATAGTCTACGTTGTACATCAGGTTGAGACCGGCTTCCACCTTGTCTAGAACTTTCTCAAATTCGGGCTTGTCATACACATTGTATAAATCGGATTCAAAGTATTCCTTGGGATTCAAAAAACGGTCCTTGTTCCAAACGAAGAACGGCATTTCGTACATTTCGTTGGGAATGTCATGCAGGATGTATGGGAACTGGTCTGCATTGCTTGGCAAATTGGTTGTACGGATAGCACGCTCCCAGGGGTCTCGTTCGGAACTCACATACTCAAGTGCGGTTGCGTCAACGGTAAGCGTTTCGCCATTCTTTAAAGCGAGCATGCGGTCTATAACCATTACAGCCTGAGCGCGTGTTACCGTATCATACGGCAATAGTTTGCCACTAGCCATGCCGCGGATAATACCTAGCTCAACTGCTTTCTTCATTACATTGTTTCTATGTTTCCAATCGTAGAGTACTTCAAGCGAGATATTATCTGCGATTTTGGAATTCTCTACTGACTCACCTAGAGCATTCAGCACAATCTCCGCCATTTCCACACGGGACAGAGGAAAATGGGCAAGATCAGCAGAAATTGAAATGCCATCTAAAGATGCGCCATAGCCACCTCTATTGTCCACTCCCTCCGGATATTGCGTATCTAGTTTCATTTGGTACTGGCGTGCTTCAATCCATCCATGTTCCACAGCTGCTGCGATGTATTTCATGGACCAGAGTGGGTAGTCTTGGAGTTTAGAATTGTCAATACCTGCAGCTTCTACCGCCATTTTAATGAATTCCTCGCGAGTCACTTTCTGGTCTGGCTTGAATGTGCCATCAGTGTAGCCGTTAACATACCCGGCGCTGACTGCTTGGGCAATGGCATCGGCCGCCCAATGATTCACCGGCACATCATCAAAAACTCTCTCATCATCACCGAATGCAGCAGATACGGTCACGCTCTGCGGAAGAAGAGCGAAAACCATAACGAATGCCATGACAAAAGCTGTAGCTGAAAATAAATGTTTCCTCAAAGATTGAAACCTCCCTATAAGTCATGTTTCTCATTTTTATATCGGTGAACTTTACTAAGAATTTAACGTGCCGATGCCGTTTATTGTGTATTACAGTTTCTTGAAATGAATGGTCATCCGGTCTGAACTGATTGCATGCGGTCGTACAGTCACTTGATAATCATCTGTAATTATCCGAGTGTCCTTCGCCTCAAGCAATGTCGGCGCTTCACGAATGGCATTCCGGATTTCATCATTGAGCGTAACCCCAGCGGCTTCCAGCATATCCAACGTTAAATCGATAACGGTGGAATCTGTAGCTTCAAAGACTAGGACAGCATCCGATTCGCTGTATTCGTCGATTGAATACGACAGTAGGGCTTTGTTCGTTTCCTTTACACTTACATCCGTGCTACTGTATACAACATCAAAATCTGTGTATGCCGGGTTGTTGGCAATGATGTCCTCCATGGCCGCCACCATGTTGGCAATTTCCTCCGGAACATCAGTCGGCGGTGTTGTCGGCTTTTGACCAGGCAGTGTCGGACGTTCCTTGAGTTCAGAAAGACCAGCGTCCTTCACGTTCTTAATGAACTGAATCGCTTCGGCCCTCGTCAGGAAATCTTCACCCTTGTAGCCGTCCACCGTTTTCTCTCCTGTTTTGCCTTGGGCAAAATTCTGATTCAGGAGATACTGGATGGCATCCACGCCGATAAGGTTAATGCCGTTGGCACCTGCGATGATGTTAGCGACCGTTTCACGTGTTACGGCTGTATTGCGGGAAGCAGAGAGCGATGTAGCGGAAGGCGCCGATATGCTCATGGTAAAGCCCGCACTGGCATACTTGGATGTCGTACGTGCGCTGAAGGAACGATTTGATTTGCCGGTTGCCGCATACAACGTAAGTGCTGAGTACTCGATGATTAAAGCGGCTGCGCAAAACGGTTGGATTGACGAGCGCGCGATCGTGCTGGAAATGCTCACGAGCATGAAGCGGGCAGGCGCGGATATCATTTTGACGTATTTTGCCAAGGACGCCGCGCGCTGGCTTCAGGAAAATCGATAACGGTTAAAGCTAAGATTAAGAAACACGCAATATGTTGAAAAGGAGAGTTGCGATCTAATGAACAGACGCAAGGATCAAAAGTCTAAGGCGGCATTTGAAGCGGCGAAAAAAGTGATTCCCGGCGGTGTAAACAGTCCGGTCCGCGCATTCAAATCGGTCGGAAACAACCCGTTTTTTGTTGAACGGGCGAGCGGTTCCCGCATTTACGACATTGACGGAAACGAGTACATCGATTATATCGCTTCCTGGGGGCCGCTTATTCTCGGTCATGCTCACCCGGAAGTTGTCGAAGCGATCAAACGTACGGCCGAACAAGGGACAAGCTTTGGGGCGCCGACAGAAATTGAAACCGAGATGGCTGCGCTCGTATGTGAGCGGGTGCCGTCGGTTGAAACCGTTCGCATGGTAAACTCCGGTACGGAAGCGACGATGGCCGCGTTGAGACTGGCACGCGGATACACCGGCCGAAGCAAGATCGTAAAATTCGAAGGTTGCTATCACGGACATGCGGATTCGCTGCTGATAAAAGCCGGTTCCGGCGTTGCCACGCTAGGCTTGCCAGACAGTCCCGGCGTCCCGGAATCAGTCGCAGCCAATACGCTGACTGTGCCATATAACGATCTCGATTCGATCCGGCTCGCATTTGAGAAATTTGGTGAAGATATCGCAGCGGTCATTGTCGAGCCGATTGCCGGCAATATGGGTGTCGTTCCGCCGCAGCCCGGTTTTTTGCAAGGACTGCGTGAAGTGACGGCGCAGTATGGCAGCTTGCTCATATTCGATGAAGTGATGACCGGCTTCCGCGTGCACAAAAACTGTGCGCAAGGCTTGTTTGGCGTCACGCCGGATTTGACCTGTTTTGGCAAAGTGATTGGCGGCGGGTTGCCGGTAGGTGCTTATGGCGGACGTCGAGACATTATGGAGCAGATCGCGCCGACTGGCCCGGTATATCAAGCAGGAACATTGTCAGGAAATCCGCTGGCGATGGCGGCAGGATACACGACCTTAAAGCTGTTAGGGAAGCCTGGCGTTTACGAGGAGCTCGAGCGGAAATCGGCACGTTTGGAGGAAGGGCTGCGGAAAAATGCGGAGGAAGCAGGCATCCCGGCAACGATTAACCGTGTCGGTTCGATGATCTGCCCGTTTTTTACCGATCGGCCGGTGGTAGATTACAATTCCGCTTCATCCTCCAATTTGGACAAATTCAAAAATTACTTTAACAATATGCTCGACGAAGGCGTTTCGATCGCACCGTCCCAGTTCGAAGGGATGTTCATGTCGCTGGCGCATTCGGACGAAGATATCGATCAAACCATTTTAGCTCATCGGAAAGCGCTTCGGAGACTTTCGTAAGACGTTTAATCGCATTTAAACATAAACCCTTTAGCAACGTAGCCGAAAAACCGGGTGCTCAGCTTTTCCGGTTTTTCATCGATGAAGCTGGCAATTAATAAAGAACCTCTTGAGATGAAGCGTGATCCGATGACACCGACTTCAATGATATAAAAAAGCAGCCGTTTACAGTGCGGCTGCCAGTTTTCCTACGTACCGTTTCGTTTAATCATCCTAGTGATCATTTCAATGCATACTTGCTTATAAACTTCCGAATCAAAGGATTCTCCGTTTATCAGCATAGATTCAGCAATCGCTCCCTGGATCATGATTGCAGCGTATTTAGGATTAAATTCGGAAAATTCTTGTGTCTTCTGTCCGTAGACCAAAATGTTCTGTAATAACGCATATAACGGGTCTTCATCGTCATTGGTTACCTTATAAAAAGGGACGTTTTCCTCTGTGCGCGCATTAAAAATAATTTCAATTAATGCGATATTATGCTCATTGTGAGCAGCCTGGTAATCTATAGATGCTCCAACAAAGGCAATCAATTGGTCGTATGCAGATTGCTGTGTGCGCACTTTTTCTTCAATATATTCATATTGTTTTTTTAACAAATATACCAGCGTATGATTGATCAAGTCATCTTTATCCTGAAAGTGATAGGAGATTAATCCTGCGCTGATTTTTGCTTTTTTTGCGATTTTAGCTAGGCTGACATTGACATAGCCAATCTCATTTAAAGTTTCAACCGCTGCCTTGATAATTTGTTCTCTCCTTGCTTGAGCGATAAAAGACGGCTGATCTCCCATTGTCATTCCTCCGAGCCTTAGTCCTTTTTCATTTTCTTTTTGTTTAGCTTATTGATAACCACCAGAAAGCCAACGATCAAGAGTATAATAATGATCGCAACATCGTATTTACTTGGATAATTTTCAATAAACATCCGGATCGGTTCAGGAAGTTGTCCTTGAAATATCGATCCAATCAGCATTCTTATAATAGTTATAATAAACAAGCAAAGCTGTAAACACAATAATACAGGAAGTAATGACAACCCGAAAATGAACCCTTTCCATGCTAACGCTTTGTGAAAAATGAAAATGATAGCAGACAAGAGCAGGATGACACCGATGAGGGCAAAAATAATGAGTCTGATCCATTGTATAAATTGCAACGATTCCTGGTTAACAAGATAAAAAACATACCAAAACGACGCACCTGACAAAATAATGCTTAAAAACGGAAAGGCTAATTGAAACGAGCGAGGGAAATCGTGAAAATTAATTTGTTTGCTCATCAAAGCACCCCTTTGATTGGTCATTCAATTAAAATTTAATCATTTAATTAAATCCTATACTGATCGATCAAATTTGTCAATGCGAATAATCAATTTGCAGTTGAAAAGCTTAATTATGTCTGCAAATGATATGGTAAAGTGAAACGAAGAGGAAGATTGGAATCACTGGCAGCCAAACGATCGATTGTCTTGGCTGGTATAGGAATATATCAAATTATACAAAAAAGTAAGGTGAGAACATGGTAGAGATTCTTTTGCTCATCATCGCGATTTTAGTCTGGAATCTTAATTGGAACGTGAAAAAGCGGCTTGAAATTCAGGAACGGAAATTGGAAGAGCTTAAAACTATCGTCGTCAGAGGGTTTCGCATGAACAATAAGCAGCTTGATAAATTAGTGGATGATCGTGACGGAACCGAGGCAAAAAAGGAATAAGCGATCGGTTACCGTCTAGTTAAATGACGAGCCAACTGACGTCACGAAGTCAGCTTTGTCATATATTTGTCAGAAACATTTTGTTTACGCTGGTTGTGACGTATCTTTAAAAAGGGCATAATGGATTTAAGAGAATACAGGAGTCGATTTCACTGTTCGTCATGGCGGTTCCCATAATCGCATGTATGGACGAAGCACCTCTTCGGTGCACGGAAATTGGCTTACAGCACGGAGTTTAAGGAGACTCAGAACTAATGACATATGACGATTTGTTCATTCGAGCCTGCCGCGGACAAAAGGTAGAGCGGGTTCCTGTATGGTATATGAGACAGGCGGGACGATACGATCCGGAATATCGGGAAATCAAGAAAAAATACAGCTTGCTTGAAATTTGCCGCCAGCCGGAGTTCGGACCGTCGCTTTGCCGGAGCAGACCATCACCGCCTTGAAAAAACACAGAAGGTGGCAACTGGCGGATCGGTTGGCATCTGAACACTACCAGAACCACGACCTTGTTTTCTGCAAGCAAGATGGCGGTCCTCTCACACCGCAACAATTGGAAGGGGTCTGGTACTACTTCTTTCGGAAGAAAACAAAGTTGCCTTACATCCGTTTCCACGACCTTCGCCACACCCATGCTTCACTGCTTTTGAAAGCCGGTGTTCACCCGAAAGTAGTCAGTGAGCGACTCGGCCACTCGTCCGTCACGATCACACTGGACCGCTACAGCCACTTGCTCCCTGGGCTTCAAGAAGCTGCTGCCGCCAAGTTTGACGAACTTGTACAACTGGAACCGGCACAATCAACAGGGTTGAACGCACTCATCCAGTGTACCGATTCGGTGTGACACTCGTCGGAAGTCTTGGCTTCTGTAGCCGCCTTCACTGCGCCCACTCAAGGGAACCTTTCGGGGTTCCTTTTCTTTTTGTTCAGAAGTACGAGCATACGCTCGGTTCACTCTTTCGTTGAAACCACTTCCAGCGAGTTCCTGTTTGCAAGCTGTTAGCGCCGTGACGTTGTAAGCAGTTTCCCGGAGAACCTGCGTGAACTTGCTGCAGAGACAGCGAAACCGTCCGGGACGCAGACTCTTGCCTTTCCAGGCGAAAACGACTTGTCATGCTCGTCAAACCCGTCCGCATAATTGGCCAAGTCGGCTCATAGACATGTATCAATGTACAAAGCCAAGGCTGACGAAGCCGGTTTTAGAACAATTCCACGATGGAGGAGAGGAATGATAGGTATGCGGCGCATGTTTGGGTTTGTGGCTCTCGTAATGGCTATTGCTGTGGCGCTGGTCGGCTGCGGCACGAAAGACGTAGAATCGATTGTCGGGGATTTGGAGAAGAAGGTCGGGGATTTGGAAAGCTATCAGGGCGTGGGGGTTATGACTTTGCACACGGGGCAGCTGCCTCAGGAATATCAGGTGGAAGTATGGTATAAGAATCCGCATTTTTACCGGATCGCGCTGACGAACACGAAGAAGGATATTACCCAGATCGTTCTGCGCAATGACGAGGGTGTTTATGTGCTGACTCCTCATTTGAACAAAAGCTTCCGTTTTCAGAGCGACTGGCCAAACAATCAGGGACAGGTATATTTGTATCAATCGCTGGTGCAGAGCGTCGTGCTGGATAAGGAGCGGCAATTCACCAATGAAGAAAACAGCTACGTTTTTGATGTGACAGCCAATTACCAGAATCCATCGCTAGCGAGACAGAAAGTTTGGTTTGATGCCAAAACATTACAGCCCCTGCATGTAGAGGTCAGCGACGAGAACAGCAACAAAATGGTTACAGTTGATTTCACCCACTTTGAGTTCGGCAAGCAGTTTGAGAATGATTCGTTCGACATGAGCCGCAATATGACCGCAGCACAGCTGCAATCCACTCCCGTTATGGCTGAAGCCGATCAAGGTGTCGATGCTGAACCTACGGCAGGCGAGCCGCAAACGCCTGTTTACGTGGAGCCGGAATACTTGCCGGATGGAGTCGTTCAGACAGGAATTAGCGAGGTACAGCTGGGAGAAGGAAAGGGGCTGCTACAGCGTTATAGCGGAACGTACAACTATACGATTCTCCAATCGAAACCGGTTGATCAGGCGGCTTCCGTTCAATCCGGCAAGCTGATAGATTTGGGCTACACGTGGGGGACTCTCATTGGGGAGGATAAAAAGACATTCACCTGGATTAATGACAATGTGGAATTCAGACTTTCTTCCGGTGATTTGCCAGAATCCGAGATTATTCAAATCGCTTTGTCGGTGCAGGGGCAAAGCGGAAAATAAGGTCTAAGGTTTGATTGACAGCATTACTTGCAGCGTTTACGATTAAGGTGGTTAAATAGCAACGAACTGTAAAAATGGGGAGGGTTACATAGACGGCCTGCTTGCGGTCCTATGTGCCCTCTTAAGTTGTATGGAAGCTGCTAAGCTGTCTAGGCTGCAAGAAGAAGGTGAAGGAGTTTGGACTCGTTTTATCGTCCTACATGGATAGAGATTTCCCTGGATGCATTGCGTGACAACCTGGAGGCATTTGCGAAGCTGCTGCCTCCATCCATGCACAGGATGGCCGTCATCAAGGCGGATGCTTACGGGCATGGTGCCGTGGAAGTGGCTAAGGAAGCCATTGCCTGCGGCGTGACTTATTTGGGGGTAGCCTTTTTGGATGAGGCGTTGGAGTTGAGAAGAGCAGGCATTACGACACCGATTCTCGTCTTGGGCTATACCCCTGTCCAAGGAGTGCCGCTCGCCCTCAGTCATGATATTACATTGAATGTGTACAGTGAGGATGTTTTGGAGGCTTTGGCTGCAGGGGCGACAGAGCAGCATCCTGCGCGAGTTCATGTCAAGGTCGATACCGGAATGGGGCGGTTAGGGCTGCATCGGACAGATGAAGCCATCGCATTCATTAACAAGGCTCTGCGTACACCTGGCATCGAATTGGAAGGGGTATTCACTCATTACGCCTGCGCGGATGAAGAGGATAAAACGTATACGAGAGAGCAGCACCGCAAATTCAAGCAGATTATTGATCATTTTGAACAGAGTGGGCACTCCTTTCGTTTTATCCATGCAGGAAACAGCGCAACCGCGATTGATTCGCCCGAGTTGACTTATAATATGGTGCGTCTTGGCATAAGTATGTATGGAATCTATCCTTCAGCGGAGGTTTGCCGTGAGCGGATCAGGCTGAAGCCGGTGATGAGCTTGAAGGCCGGCATTGTGATGCTTAAGGAAATGCGGGCGGGAGAAGCGATCAGTTATGGTTCCATCTATCATACCAAGCAGGATGGAGAACGGATAGCGACACTTCCGGTCGGATATGCAGACGGCTATTCCCGGATGTTAACGGGCAAGGCCGCCGCGCTTGTCGGCGGACGCCGTGTACCGGTAGTGGGGACGATCTGTATGGATCAGTGCATGCTGGATGTTACTCAAGTTCCTGAAGCGAAGCTGGGCGACGAGGTGGTATTGTTTGGCACTCAAGGCGAGGAATCTATTACCGTAGAGGAGATTGCCGCTCAACTGGGAACCATTCCGTATGAAGTCGTGTGTATGATTTCGCATCGTGTAGCGAAGATTTATGTGCGCGGCGGTGAAGTTCAAGAAACCGTCAATTTATTGCAGCATTATTACGGATCGCCCTCAATCAGCTGATTTGAGTGGGCATCGCCAAGGAGTATAGCTTATTTGCTATACGAATGTCATATATTTTTTCTTGTATTAAATTGCTTACATTCCGTTATAATGGTAATATGGGTTTTGAAATGTTTGGAGGTGCAAAGATCTGTGTCCAGTTTGAACACTAAAAGGATCATGATTAGTTTGCCGGACCAGCTTTTGCGAGAGGTCGATGGAATTGTGGAACTTGAGAAATCCAATCGCAGTGAATTGATTAGACAAGCGATGCGGCTTTATCTCGGGGAACGCAAGAAAAGAACTTTGCGCGAGTCGATGCAGCGCGGATACATGGAAATGGCAAAAATCAATCTCCACATCGCCTCGGAAGCTTTTCAAGCGGAGGAAGACGCGGGAGGCACAGTAGACCGCTTGGTTAGCGGGGTGTAAACATTGATAGTGAAACGTGGCGATGTATTTTTCGCAGAGCTTTCACCGGTCGTGGGGTCGGAGCAGGGTGGCGTCCGACCAGTGCTAGTTATTCAAAATGACATTGGAAACCGATTCAGTCCGACGGTCATTATTGCGGCAATTACGGCCCAGATTCAGAAGGCCAAACTGCCTACTCATGTGGAAATCGATGCAAAGACGCATGGGTTTGACCGCGATTCGGTCATATTATTGGAACAAATTCGGACCATTGACAAGCAGCGCCTGACGGATAAGATCACTCATTTGGATGATGAAACGATGCGCAAAGTGGACGATGCTTTGCAGATTAGTGTCGGCCTAATTGATTTCTAACCAGCGAATTCCAGTGAGATAACTTCATGACTGGCACAACAAACGGAGGGATGCAGTTCCTTCCGTTTTTTGTCGGTATCCGTTATGGAACGCAAGCCGTATTGGTAGAACAGCAGAAGAGGGTGGGCAGATTAATGACGAACGGGATGAAGGAAAGTGTTAAGCCGGTGCAGGAGCAGGAGGCAGCAGCGGCTGCAGACCAAGAGCAGGCCGCGAAGGAGAAGGCGATGATCCGGGAGCGGATCCTGAAGCAGTTGGCTGCTGAGCTGGCATTGCCTTTTGGCAAGGTCAAAACTACGGTCGGCTTGCTCGATGAAGGCAATACGATCCCATTTATCGCACGCTATCGTAAAGAAATGACAGGTGAGATGGATGAAGATACGTTAAGAACGATAGAAGAACGGCTGCATTATTTGCAATCGCTTGAGGATCGTAAGCGTGAAGTTATTCGCATCATAGAGGAACAGGGCAAGCTGTCCGCAGAGCTTCAGGCTGAGATCGAGCAGGCAACGAAGCTGCAGGAAGTGGAGGACTTGTACCGTCCCTACCGGCAAAAGAGGAAGACGAGAGCAAGCGTGGCGAAAGAGAAAGGGTTGGAGCCGCTTGCAAACTGGATTTTATCGCAGCCGCGTGAAGGGGATGTACTGACAGAAGCCGCGCGGTATATAGATGAAGAGAAGGAAGTAGCTTCCGCTGAAGATGCGCTTCAGGGCGCCAAGGACATTATCGCTGAGATGATGGCGGATGAGCCGAAGATTCGTGCCTGGGTGAGAAAATACGTCTGGGATCGCGGTGCCGTGATTACTAAAGCGAAGGATGCTGATCAGGAATCCGTTTATGAAATGTACTATGACTATCAGGAGCCGGTGAATAAGCTGCCTTCCCACCGCATCCTGGCGATTAACCGCGGTGAACGCGAAGAGGTGCTGAAAGTATCGATCGAGGTGCAAGCCGAGAAAATTTACGATTATATGAACCGCCACTATATTAAACGCTGGGGCTCGATCGCGGTTCCCGTGATTGAGGAAGTGGTGGAGGACGCCTATAAGCGATTAATTGCTCCGGCAGTAGAGCGAGAAATCCGCAACCAATTGACCGAAAAGGCAGAGGAGCAGGCGATCCAGATTTTCTCGGAAAATCTCCGCCATCTGCTGCTTCAGCCGCCTGTCAAAGGTAAGGTCGTGCTCGGTGTAGATCCGGCTTTCCGGACAGGCTGCAAGCTTGCTGTTGTGGACGAAACCGGCAAAGTGCTTGACATTGCTGTTACTTATCCGACTGCGCCGCATCATAAAACGAAGGAAGCCAAGCAAATTTTCCATGATTTAATCGGACGTTATCAGGTGTCCTTGATCGTTATTGGCAACGGAACGGCTTCCCGCGAAACGGAGCAGTTCGTAGCCGAGCTGATTGGTGAAATCCGTGAGCGCAATCTTGAATATATTATTGTCAGCGAGGCAGGTGCGAGTGTCTATTCGGCTTCCAAGCTGGCTCAGCAGGAATTTCCCGATCTGGATGTCGCTGAGCGGAGCGCGATTTCGATTGCCCGCCGGATGCAAGATCCGCTGGCCGAGCTTGTTAAGATTGACCCGAAATCGATTGGCGTTGGCCAGTATCAGCATGATGTTACCCAGAAAAGGCTGGAGGAAAGCCTGTCTGCAGTCGTTGAGTCGGCGGTTAACCATGTTGGCGTGGACTTGAATACGGCTTCTCCGTCATTGCTTTCTTATGTTGCCGGGGTGAACGCGACACTGGCTAAAAACATAGTCAAGTTTCGTGAAGAGAACGGCAAATTTCTCAATCGCTCTCAATTGAAAAAAGTTCCGCGGCTTGGCGCGAAGACGTTTGAACAATGTGTCGGATTTATGCGGATAAGCGATGGCGATTACCCGCTCGACAACACCCCGATCCATCCTGAGTCGTACGACGTGGTGGACAAGCTGTTTGCAGCGGTAAACCTGGAGTTGAACCAGCTGGGGCAAGCCGAATTCAAAGGAAAGCTGCAATCGCTGGATGTTGAGCCGATCGCGGCCGAGCTTGGAGTTGGAGTGCCCACGTTAAGGGACATTCTGGACAGTTTGCTGCGTCCGGGACGAGATCCGCGGGAGGAGCTGCCGCCCCCCATTTTCCGCACGGATGTGCTTAAGCTGGAGGATCTCTCTCCGGGCATGGAGCTTCAGGGGACTGTCCGCAACGTAATTGATTTCGGAGCATTCGTCGATATTGGAGTGAAGAATGACGGACTTGTACACATCTCGCAGATGAGCAGCAAGTTTATCAAACATCCGATGGATGTCGTTTCCGTAGGAGATAATGTAACGGTGTGGGTGTTGAACGTGGATGTGAAGAAGGGCCGTGTGGGTCTTACCATGAAGCCGCCTAAAGACAGCGGCAGCGCCTTGGGTTAGCGGAGTTTCAATAACGAACTGGTAAAAAACCAAATTGGTAAAAACCAAACAGATAAAACCAACTGGTAAAACTAAACTGGTAAGACCAAACCGATAAAACTAAACTGGTAAGACCAAACTGGTCAAAATAAGCAACTGGTAAATAAAGGACGGGTAAAAACAAAAAGCAGACGGCTGTCGTCTGCTTTTTGCCGATTTCGCTGTATGAAAGCCGCAGGCTATTGCTTGTTCGCTAGCGCTGCTGTTCTTTAGCGACATATTGTCGTGTACGGTAAAAAAACCAGCAATCATTAAGCAGTTTAACCTGCTTGCGGTTCTTGCTCTGGAATGCTCTCATAAGCTGCGAGCTTAGCCACTGTGGCATAACTTCCGCCCCTTCCTGCTGAAAAATCACCTGTCTTTTACCATATGGGCAAATAGGGCGTTTTGTGCAGGTCCGAGCGTATGAAAAGTTAAACTTGATCCAGTTCTTCCTCGTACCATTGCTCCAGCTGAGCCTGGAGGGCTCTGATCTCGGTCAGAAGCGAAATTAGAGGATAAGCCGTCTCTTTAATGCTGGAAAATTCCTTTTCCAAACGGTTAATATAATCAAGGCCTCCGGTGACCGGGCAAGCGTTATCGATCACTTCCAGCTGATCGCACTCGGCAATCATTTTGGGAAGCTGAGGTCTATCCTCTGCCGTTAATTTATCCACTTCTTTATGCAAGCGGCGGTTTAAGGCTGTAAGCTGGTACATATGAGTTGCAGGCATTTCTACAAACTCCAATTCTGCTCCTAGCTTCAGCAGTCCGTATCTCATTTTTGGCATAGTCTTCTGCTTTCCCCTCTCGCTTATCTAACTTATGTATGGATGATAAAGCTTCCATATGTAATCTTTCGTGCCGGGCTTGGCCCCAATTTTCCTGGTTTCAAGACTTGTCTACTTGACAGTTTAGCTCAAACTGCGGTAATAATTCAAGAGAGAAGGGGAGCGGGTTTGCAGCCTGCTTGAAATAAAGCCCAGAAACATGAGGAAATAGAATACCTTGAGGGCTTTTGTACGGAGCCTTCAAACGAAGAAAAAAGTTGGGGATCTATTACGGGTTCAGTCTTCAACGAAGGGGAAAGCTGGATGCTTGCACGAAAGCGTCAATCATGCAAATAAGTTGGAAATTTATAGAACTAGCAAGGGAGGCAAAAGAATGAATAACGATGACCTCCAACGGTGGGTGGAACAGATTTCGGAGGTTTATTTTCAGCGTCCCTTTGTTCATAAGGCTGTGTTCAACCCCCGCTTAAGCGCGACGGGCGGAAGGTATTTTACAGGTACCCATAATATAGAGATTAGTCTAAAGCAGTACGAAGCATACGGCAAAGATGAGGTTGAGAGCATCATCAAGCATGAGCTGTGCCATTACCACCTTCACTTGACGGGCAAAGGCTATCGCCATCGTGACCAAGACTTCAGGCTGCTTCTGGCTCAGGTGGGAGGCAGCCGCTACTGCCAAGCACTGCCTTCCAGACAACAAAAAGCCCGTGAGCGAAAGCACCGGTATTTGCTGCGTTGTACGCAGTGCTCTGCTGAATATTTGCGAAAACGCCGCATGGACACAGCGAAATTTGTATGCGGAAGTTGCAAAGGGAGATTGGAACTGTTTGTTCTGGAATAGTTTGTTCTGGAGTAAGCATAGGAGACGAGCCGGGTCCGAGGCTGAAGTTTGAAATACAACTGGAATTACGGGCGCTTCATGACGGGCGGTCGATCGACCACGTGCTTGGTGTGAGACTGTGTAATTTTGCAGCTTTTGGGACAAACTACTCTTAGGATTCAGCGCGAGACTATACTCGGGGCGCTATTCGAGGCGCTGCCCGGGGCACTATTAGTGGATAGTTATCCTAACAAAGATCCAAGGAAAAAGTAAAGAAAAGGTTTTTATCTGATGTGAGTTCATAAAATACAAAACAAAAAGTGAAACCGCCAGCAAGTCTTGACGATCAACGGGATTCATGTTAAATTAAACTTTACATATGACTTTACGTTCCCTGATAGCTCAGTTGGTAGAGCACTCGACTGTTAATCGAGTTGTCACAGGTTCGAGTCCTGTTCGGGGAGCCATTTTATTTGGAGAGATACCCAAGTGGCTATAAGGGGACCCTCTGCTAAGGGGTTAGACTGCGTAAGTGGTGCGAGGGTTCGAATCCCTCTCTCTCCGCCATCTTTTTTTCCATAAAACCGCACAGGCGGTTTTTTATTTTGCTGTAACCTGTTGTTGGCTGGCTTCCGGGCAGTTGGTTGCTCCTCATTGACCTCCCGAACTATTGACCAGCTGAATTATTAAGCCAGTTACAGGATTGGCAGTGAAACCCGAAGAATCGGATTAAATATAGAATGAAACATTGGCTTAGGAATCGAAAAATAAATGCTTGTCAACGACATGAATTTCCGTTATAATAACACTTGTCGCCTTGAGAGGCAGACACTGTGGCCCGTTGGTCAAGCGGTTAAGACACCGCCCTTTCACGGCGGTAACACGGGTTCGAATCCCGTACGGGTCACCATTTTGAGCCATTAGCTCAGTTGGTAGAGCACCTGACTTTTAATCAGGGTGTCGAAGGTTCGAGTCCTTCATGGCTCACCATTGCTTCACTTGGGGAGCATGGAGGGACGTTGTTTCATATTGAGCGGTCGTGGTGGAATGGCAGACACGCTATCTTGAGGGGGTAGTGGGCGTACGCCCGTGGAGGTTCGAGTCCTCTCGACCGCATACCGAAGAAGTCCTTGTATATCAAGGGCTTTTTTCTTTTCCTAGCCAAGATTTTGACCTCCTCAAAAATCAGTTTAGTGGTCAATGACAGGATTTTGACAGGCTTTATTGTGCTAAAGCGTGTTTTTCTTGCCTTCAAAAGCACTCTCAAACCGATCTGCTGCCCCCTGTTGCATGTCTGGGAGAACATGAGTGTAAATGTCGCTCGTGGTTGATGTTCGACTATGCCCAAGACGTTCGGATACTACTTTGATATTTTCCCCCATTTTAAGGAGAAGGGTTGCATGAGTATGGCGAATATCGTGAAATCTGATTTTTGGAACATCTGCGGCCTTGATCATGCGTTCGAAGTGTTCTAAGAAGTTTCTCGGCTTTATTGGGGACCCATCTTCCCAACAGCAAACTAAGTCATGATCTTTATATCCTGGACCTAACAGCAACTTATGTTGCGCCTGTTCTGCCTTTCGTTTCTTTAACTCCTTTACAACATTTTCGGAAAGGGCGATTTGACGAACTGAGTTTTCAGTCTTTGGTTCCTGAAATATTACTCCCTCTCCAGGTATCCAATATACTGATTGCGCAACAGTAAGCTTTCTGTTTTCTAAATCAACGTCCTTCCAACGTAATCCTAATACTTCGCCGCGGCGCATTCCGGTAAATGCAGCCAACACAAACCCGATATGACAAACATTCTCCTTGCTCGCATCCAGAAACCTCTGAATTTCTTCAATGGTCCATGTCTGTATTTTGGTTTTCTCTAATCTGGGAGGCTCAACACCATTCATAATATTACGGTTTGTAATCTGCCATTGGATGGCTTTTTTCAGAGCCGACCTAAGTAGTGAATGAATACTGTGAATATAACTGGAGGATAGGTTCTCATCTTGCAACTTTCCGTAGAATTTGTTTATATCTACCGGATTGAGTTTTTCCAACTCAATGTTCCCTATGGCCGGCACAATACGCTTTTGGACCAGAAGCTCCCTTATACTGTAACTAGATGCTCTCATCTTCCTTTTAGCATAATCCCGAAGCCATAAGTTAAGGAATTGTTCCACGGTCATTCTCTTTGGAACATGATATTCACCTTTTTCAAATTTGGAAATGATGTCTGCACAAGCTGCCTCTGCTTCTTTTTTTGTTTTGAATCCTCCTTTGCTTTTCTGCACTCGCTTTCCCGTTTCTGGATCCCGTCCAAGCTCGACTTGATAATACCATGTGGAACCACGCTTCCTGAACGTCCCTTTCATCTTTTACCCCTCCTGTGGATAATATGTTGATAAGAATATATGTTCTACTAATCGTGGAAAAGAAAAGCCCGAAATAAGGGCTTCAAGACTATTCTTTATCAAAACCTAACACTTCTTTGAATTCATTTAGATAATTTATACCTTCTGTGAAATACGCCACTGAATCGTTTATCAATTCTTCTGTTGCGTTCATCTCAGATGCGGGAAATTCTTCTTTATCTAACATTTTCTTTGCTTTGCTTATTGCTTCAAGTCGAAATGCAATGGCATCTTCTACTTCTACTCTAAATGATCCTAGTCTTTTCTTTAGATCATCATTGAATTTTTCATCCGGCAGTTCCCCTAGTTGCCTATATATAAGGTCGTACCTCTTCTTGGCAGTGTCTAATTTCTTCCAAGCTTCAGATGTTGTGAATGTACCATCCGTAACCCCTTGGAATGTAAAAACCCAAAGAGTTTCCCAAATAAAATCAAACTCTTCAATTATGTGATCGATTTCCGGTTTAGTTTTTCTTCATAATAGCTTCTTTGTTCTTCGATCGGTATTTCTTGTGCGACAGGTTCGTTTTCTCTATTCTTATCAGTTTCATCAACTTGGGATACTTCCAGGGAACTTGATGGGGTAATTACTGGACTATTTGAAGGTGTCGGTTCCCCTTCTTTATTGTCGCTACAAGCGGAAATAAAAAGAAAAGAGATAAGAATAAATAACAATAATTTTTCATCAGTTTTACCTCAATCACCTTTATTATTGCTCACATATAGGCAGCCATTTCTTTAGGTATTCCAACCCTCATACAGTATTCCTCTTTCGATTCGGATTCCAACATAGAAATTTTCATTGTAAGTAGTCTGACTGCGAAGGTATTAGCTTGTCTTTCCAGTTTCCCAGGGTGGTACAGTGTCTTTTCTTCAATGAAATAATATCCCATCCCAGGATGAAGCCGGTCATGTCCTAATTCATGAGCGCATACAAAGCGTTGTTCTATGTAGGTCAGGGCCGTGCTGATCGCTATGTATCGGCGCCGCAGAGTTTTAAGATAAAACCCGCGGCATCCCTCTGGTAAATCTAAAAACCACACTTCAATGTTTAGATAAGAAGCTAACTCAAACGGGCAGTTCGTTTTGAATTTGCGGACAAGCTTATTTGCCTGCTGAGTAATGAGCAATTAGGACCCTCCAATGAGTGTAATATTTGATTTGCTCAGGCACTCCTATCTGTTTATTCTGTCTGTTTTCGTTTATTCTTCTTTTTCGCATCCCAAAACATTGCTTCCATGAAACCGATAATCTTCGCTCTGTCTTCTTCACTCATAGGCACACCATCAAACATTACTTCTTGCTGCTCCAGGAAATTCCTTGCGTCTCGTTTATCTTTAGAAGTGGCCCAGGTCGGATAATCATCTCTCCCTTCATCTTCTCGGTCAAGAAGGAAATCAACAGAAACTTGGAAAACATCCGCTATTTTCTGAATTGTCTCAAGATCAGGATGTCTGTTTCCTTTTTCATAACCAGAAATTGATACCTTAGTAACGTTAATTTTATTGCCGAGTTCTTGTTGTGTCATTTTATGAGAAATTCTAAGTTGTTTTAATCGGCTTGGAAACCCCATTTTCAAAACTCCTTATAAGTTAACTAATACCATTATAAGTTAGCAATAAGTTAACGTAAATAAAGTTAACTAAATAGAAATTTTTGTATTGACAATTAACTATCAGTTAACTACAATAGAGTTAACCACAAGTTAACTGAAGAGAGGTGAAGGGATATGATTAAAGAGAATTTGAAAAGGATACGTAAAACCGAGAGGAAAACTTATCAGGAAGTGGCTGATGCGATCGGTGTAAGTAAACCTTATTACTGGCAAATTGAAAATGGTAAGAGGCGTTTGTCTTATGAACTTGCCGTTAGAATAGCTGCGGTATTTAATAAAAAACCAGATGATATTTTTTTGCCAGAAGAGTTAACTAAAACGGAACAAATCACAAAAACGGCTTAGAGGAGGTCAGTTAAATGAGCAGGGAGTCATATCCAGAAATCCTAGATGCTCAGGACATTGCTCAAATCATGAGGGTTTCCCTAAGTAAAGCTTATGACTTGATGGAGTGGCAGGGATTCCCTTTAGTAAGGATCGGTAGAAACAAGAGAGTTGGAAGGGAAGCTTTCTTCGAATGGTTGGATAGGCAGGCAGTAAAACAAAAAGAAGCTATCTAAAGGAGGCGTATCATGAACAAATTAGTTTTCATCCATAATAATCGTCCAGTGACAGACAGTCTGACGGTATCAGAGGTATTTGGTAAAGAACATGCAAGAGTTATGAGGGATATCCGGGATCTTGGTTGTAGTGAAGAATTTCGACTCGGCAATTTCGCCGACTCCCACTACGAGAACCTTCAGGGACGAAAAATGCCAAAGATCATTATGACGGAGCAGGGGTTCACACTTCTGGCAATGGGATATACCGGTCCGAGAGCTATGGAATTCAAAGAGCAATACATTTCTGAGTTTCATCGAATGAGGGAGGAACTCAACTCTAACAAGGTTGTCGCTCTTGATGAACGCAAGGTTCGGATGGAACTTCTGAAAACCGCACTGGAGCATGAAGAACGTTTAGACCTGGTAGAAGACAAAATCCAGTTGATTGAAAAGAAAGTGGACGAGCAAATCACGCTTGACCACGGCGAGCAAAGAGAAATGCAGAAGGCAATCGCTAGGAGGGTGTATGAACTGGAAACCGATCCGGCGGCTAGAAGAGAGTTGTTCAGTCAGATACACCGCGAGATCAAGGATCGGTGGGCTGTTGGAAGCTATAGGGACGTTAGGAGAACTGAACTTAAAGAGGTTATCCGGTACATTAACGCTTGGATCCCGAAGAGAGTAGCTTAAGGAACTTCTTAATGTCTAAACCCAGCTGCTTACAAACCTTGCGAATATCAAGTTTCTTCATTAATACCACCTCAGGAAGGAGAGTGAAAAATGAATATCAAGGAGTTTAGCGAGGATGACATCAAAGTTGGCGAGACATACTGGTTTAGATGGTTTAGATCAGTAGGTGGCGGCGCCCTAAAAAGAACTGTTATCGAAATTGGATCACCACATAAACGGCTCTTGAGATATAGAAAACCTTCTGGATCGGAACACGAAATTGATATTCGCAACTTCGTGAAGATTTACCGATCAAACGGAATTTCGGAAGAGGAAGCCAAGAAAGAAGTATTTCATCATGATTGAGGGGTAAGGGGAGCCCGCCACGTTCGCGGGCCCGAGGGGAATGTGTGGGATGTTCTTACTTATAGTTTACAACGGAAAAGCATTCCCTGTCTGTTCGAAATTAGAACAATGGGGGAGGTGATAATATATGAGTTTTGGCGGTGCAATCATGAGAGCTTACAGGGCACACATGGGCTGGAGCCAGGAAAAACTAGCAGAAAAGCTCCACTTGTCCAGAAGCGCTGTAAGCAAGATAGAAAATGATCAGCAAATGTTTGATGTCAACATATTGGCAAAGTTGATCAGGCTATCAAATGAACCGACTATAGCATTTTCCATAATTTGTGGAGTTGATGGTTTACTAAAACTTTTAGGAGGTTGAACGATGTTTAGCGGAATATCAATGAATCCAGGTTGGCAATTGTTAGGAGCGTTTTTAATCATATCACTATTGATTATCTGCATCACAGGCTTACTTGAAGACAAAAAAAGAGACCACTAAAAAGTGGCCTGAGAAAAATAATGTTGAATCAATTATAACACAAAAAGGAGCGAACGTAATATGAAAGGTACAGATTTGTTAACAGTTGATCAGATAAAGAGCTATGACCCATGCAGCGAGGGGTACAAGTTTTTCCTGACGCATTTTCCCGATGGCGGCGAGTATCAGGCTATCTTGGACAAATGTTGCGAGGCCGGACGATCGGACTGGGCGGAGTGGCTAATACGTAAAGTTGGCCCGACCGAGGATGTGCGGGAGTATGACGAGCATGTTAGTAGCACGGAGTTGTCTATCGTCTTTGCTGGCAGAGTGGTATTTAAGCTAGGAGCCGTTGTTAAAAGGTTGATCGCAGGCTTGGGCATCGAGGCAGGCGAGGGCATCGAGGCAGGCTGGGGCATCGAGGCAGGCGAGGGCATCAAGGCAGGCTGGGGCATCAAGGCAGGCGAGGGTTACGGTGTTTTTGCCGGATTGCGCATCCGTTTGTCAATGTGGAGTCGATACGCAAAGGTAACGGCTAAATCTAAGCCGGACAACCTCATTAGCGGGGAGTGGGAGGAAATGAAATGACATATCAGGAGGGTACAGAATGGCAAACGATAAAGCTTTAAAAAGTCGAATCGCTACTTTGCAAGAGCGGATTGGGTCGGCAAAAACAGCCGATGTGATCGAGATCAAACTAAGGGCCAACAAGCCAGAGGATGATTACTTTTTTATAGATGCGTCTGATGCGCTTAGGAGCGCCATTATCAAGGCTGCGAAAGACGAAATTGATTACCTAAATTATTTATTTAGCGTGAAAGGGGCTGGCGACAATGCCCGTGACTGACATCATAGAGAGGTTTGAGGTCATCTTCTCGACTACTTGTGGATGTGGAGGGTTTGCAGAATACGAGGTTTACGAGGACAAGCAGCCGCACTGCAAAGCGTGCATGCATGATGCAGTAGATAACGACATCCCGGTATTAGTACGCAAGATTGGGTAGGGCTTAGCCCTATCGTTGAGGATATAGCCCGATATACTCCTCCATCGTTTCGGGGGTTATGTCCTCAACGATGCGGCTAAATCGCATCAAGAGTGGTGGCGGAATAGGTAGACGCTGTAGGGTGGTTAATCTAGCCCGTGATAGACGGGAGATGCCGAGACTACCCGCTGAATGGTAGGCGATTCATGCAAGGTGCAAATCCTTGCCCACTCTAATTATCAAAGCGTCCGCTGGCAAGCCCTAGCGACTTCGGCGGCGGGCGCTCAATACATAGAGAAAGGAGGGATACGATGAATCCCCAAATCGAAAATAACTTTAAGTACCACGCTCCTAAAGAAGGGCAGCCAGAGAAGTATACAGCTATCCGTGAAAAAGCGAAGGAACTTGCATACCTGATTGATGATAAGTGTCCAAACAGTAGAGAAAAATCACTGGCTTTGACTAACTTGGAACAAGCTATCATGTGGGCTAATGCTGCAATAGCGAGAAATTGACATAAAAAAGCCCCTCTGCAAAGGGGCCCCGAACAAAACAGTTACTGATAGTTTAGCATCATTTATCAAATCTATCAAGTGGAGGTATACAGATGCAGGCACAACAGCTATTACAACAGATTAAGTCCCTTGTCGGTGAGTTGGACGAAATCAAAGACCGCAAATTGCAATACGCCATGGTAGACCTTACCGAATGGCTGGACAATAAACTCCCCCAATTAACGGACACCATCGGAGATATGGAATATGTCCTTAACACTGAATACCCCGATCAACAGTTAATTTTAAATGCAGAGTTTGATAAAGCAGCAGAGGAGCTGAGCGCATGAGACTATACGACCTCACAGAGCAGTATCAAGACTTGCTGGACATGCTGGAGCAAGACCCGGACAATCCCTCTTTACAGGCCATGCTGGACGGCCTGGAGGGCGCTATTGAAGACAAGGTAGAAAACATAGTCAAAGTAATTAAATCCCTAGAAGCGCAAGAGAAAGCCCTAGAGACTGAAGCTAAAAACATGATGTCGAAGAAGTCGGCAGTTCGGGTGAACATTGACAGATTGAAAGAACATACTACAGACCTCTTGAACAAATCTGGACTCGAGAAGGTAAAGGGCACATTACACAGTGCTTGGTTACAAAATAACCCGGCTAGCGTATCGGTTGTAGACGAGTCCATCATACCCAAAACCTATTATGTTACTCCTGAACCAGTTTTGGTCAAAAGAATGGTCTTAGAGGATCTAAAGTCTGGACTGACTATCCCAGGCGTTGAACTTAAGCAAGGTAAGTCATTAAGGGTGAGGTGAGGGAGGTGGATGGTTTGAAAGAACGGAGTCTTGTCACCAAGCTTGCTGAGGTCATGAGCCAAGTCAAGCACATTCCCAAAAACGGGTTTAACAAATTCCATAAATATCACTACGCCACTGAAGCCGATGTCAACGAAAAAGTGAGAGAAGAACTATTTAAAAGAAATGTAGTTCTGATTCCAAATATGAAAAGTCATACAGTCCGCGAGCATAAAACTAATGCCAACAAAACCGAATATATCGTCACTGCTGAAATCGAATTCACATTTATGGACGGAGATTCGGGCGAAACCATAGCATTTACTGTTTTTGGAGAAGGTCAAGACGCGGGCGACAAAGGGGTATACAAGGCGATTACAGGCGCGCAAAAATACGCTCTTATGAAAGCCTTTATGATCCCGACAGGAGACGATCCAGAGGCAGACAATCAGAACGAAAACGAAACAGGACAAGGGAAAACGATTAAAAATGATCCTCCTGCAGCTTTAAAAGCCAAGTATCAGATGGGCAAGGGCAGTTTGGACGGATTTGAAGAATGGGTTGCTGATCAGAGGTCAAAAGGCCGTAGTTTCAATCAAATGGAGCATGTGCTGCAGCAGGCTATAGAGAAGAAAGGGGCATGACATGAACAGAGTCAATCTAACTGGTAGATGGACCAAGGATTTAGAGCTTAGACATTTGAATGATGGCACTGCCGTTGCAACGGGGACGATTGCAGTTGATGAAGGATGGGGAGAGCGAAAGAAAACGTATTTCTTCCAAGTAGTGCTTTGGAAAAAGACAGCAGAAGCAGCTGCACAGTATAGCGGAAAAGGTAAACGAGTGGCGATAGATGGGAGACTGACCCAAAGAAGCTGGGAAAAGGATGGTCAGAAGGTATACGTAGTGGAAGTGGTTGGTGACCATGTGGAGTTTTTAGAGTCGAAGGAGCAACAGAAAGACCCTTTTCAAGACGAGGGGAAACCAATAGATATTACATACGAAGACCTGCCGTTTTAGATCCAGAAGTCAAATCAATCTACAAGGAAATATTTGAGGAGGACTGGCCTGAATGGACTTAGTAAACATCACTCAAGAAATGTACGAAACCTCACAAAGGCTAGATCAGGCCAGCCGAGTCATACACAAGATGGCCCGAGTAAAGGCTGAGACGGAAAGAGTCTACCGGATGAAGCTAGCGCAAGAAATGATGACGTTAAAGGCAGAAGGCATGAGCGTCACCTTAATAGCAGACATAGCACGTGGAAACGTGTCTGACCTAAAGTTTGAACGTGATTTAGCAGAGGGACAGTACAAAGCGGCTATCGAATCCATGGAAGCCATTAAAAGCCGTCTGAGTGCCCTGCAAAGCATATTGAGATACCAGGAGGAGAGATAATGGCGATACCAGTACCGAAGCCGAAATTCAAGCGTCACAAACCGACAGCCAAGCAACGAGGGGAAGTCACTAAGAAGGTTAGGGATCAGTTGGAAGCACGGTCAGGCGGCATGTGTGAACGCTGCGGAAGACATGGCGTACAAGCTGCACACATCACAAGACGTTGGAAGCTCAAAAAGACTACAGTAAACGACTTAATCCACCTTTGCATCAGTTGCCACCATTGGGCAGATAACACGGCAGACGGTCGGAAGTGGCTCAAGAGATTGGAGGGACAGAAATGAACTATATAAAGGAAATAAACGCATTTTACGACTGGTTGGAGTCAAACCCCTTGCCAAGTGAAGCTATCGCCTTATGGCACGCTCTCATGTCTATTTGCAACAAAGCCGGATGGCTGAGCGAGTTCACGGTAGCTAATTCAACCCTCCAAGCCAAAGCTGGATTGTCCCGAAAGCAGTTGGACAGATGGAGATCTAACTTAATGGAATACGGAAGAATTACCTATCAAAAATCCAACAAAGTTAATGAAGCTGGGAAATATACACTAATCAGTTTCAATTCCCCGATTGTTCAAAACGGGATACAGAACGGGACACAAGAAGGGACACAGAACGACACACAAAAGGGTGCACAAGACGACCTTCAGACTCTTCCGATTGTTCAAAACGGGACACAGAACGACACACAGAATGGGGCACAGAACGGGCACATTATTAAACTAAACAAAACTAAAGAAGATATATATGTGATTTTCGAGTTTTGGAAGAATAGCGGACTAAAGAAACATCCCAAGATTACTCCGCAGATCGAACAACAATGCAAATGGAAGATTGAGAAGTACGGAACAGACAGGTTATTAGAGTCGATAACCAATTATGCAAAAATCCTTCACAACGAGAATTATGTTCTGGATACGAAATGGGGACTAGATACATTCTTGGAAAGAAATCATTTTGAAAAGTTCTTTTCAGAAAATGACCCTTATAGCTTTTACCCAAGGAATAAAAGACAACCGCAGACCGGACCGCATCTAGAACTCGTAGTCCCGACCAAGGAGGAGAGGGATTTCCTTGAGCAAGTATACGAACAACAACGGATTAGAAACCAGCAGAAACGAGCCTAGAGCCGAGATTTTAGGGGGGTTCCTTTCAGACCCAAGTCTTTTGGATGAGTACCGGCAGCAGCTAACACCGGAAATGTTTGCAGAGTATCGCTGGCTTTATAACCTGATTTTAGAAGTGGCAGACAGCGAAGGGTTGACCTTTAGAGGGGTATCCTCCCGTTGCGACTTATACCAGATACAGACCCTACACCAGGTAAAGGCATCGTTTTTCAGCGAACGCAGACTGCCGGACCTTATAACCCATATCAAAAAAGAAAACCTAAGTCTCGTGATTAAAAACATAGCCCGGCAGGCGCTTGAAACCGATGATCCGGACGAAGCATTAAGACTCTTGCAGCAGGAAACTTACACCTTGTCATCAACCGAATCAGGTACAGAAAAAGACTTTGACCAGGAACTAGACGAATGGGCTGCTGAGGTCATGGAAATAGCCGATGATCCAAGCAAGGCCTACGGCATGATGACCGGACTAGGCGAACTAGACAGATTTACGATGGGGTTTCAAAGAACTGACTTTTCGGTGATCGGTGCTAGAACCAGCATGGGGAAAACGGCTTTTGTAATCGAGCTTATGTTACGCCTACACAAGGCGGGTTACAAAGTAGCAATGTACTCCTTGGAGATGGGTCGGAAGCAGTTGTTTTACCGGATGATAGCCAGCTTAATGCAAGTGGATTTTGAAATGTTTAAATCGGGGAAATTGGCGAAAACACACTACGAAACAGCCATGAAGCGCAAAGAAGAGTTACGGGGGCTGGTAATCAACGACACCCGGGGCGTAACGGCTGATTATATATCCGATGACATGAGGCGGTTGAAACGAACGCAGGGACTGGATTTTGTTGTTGTCGACTACATCCAGGACGTACACGAACCAGGCGAGACAAACGATAACAGCGGTAGCGCGATATCCCGTATATGTCGTAAATTGCGCAAAGCAGCAAAAATAAGCGACTGCCATGTTATGGGGCTCTCACAAGTCGTCAGAGACGTGGAAAAGCGACAGGACAAGAGACCACTTAACTCAGACCTATCAGGCAGCACAGGGATAGAAACAAGCGCAGATGTGATTGCACTTTTATACCGGGATGACTATTACAACCCGGATACGGACAGAAAAGGAATCTTAGAGGTCAATTTTACCAAGCAAAGAAACGGAAAAACCGGAAAGGTGGAACTCTATTATGACCGCACAACCCAAAAGATTAGCAGCTTATCAAGATGAAGTGGTGTATGAGTTGATGGTCAACTTTCAGGATATGTTCGTCAGGCATTTAGGCATTGCTCTTGAAACCGGGGAGTTGGACGAAATCAATTATCGGCGGCTGATGATGGACACTTGCACGGCAGAAACGGTTGAAGAAGTATTTAGTTTTTACGAAGACAAGTACAAGGAATTGAAAGAGTGCTTTAGGAAGAACATGCTAAACCGGATCCTAAAGGGCGCTGAGTACATTGAAATGATCGGTAAGGACCATCCGAATTACAAGCGAGCAATGGAAAAATATGATCGGTTAGTCGAGAGCTACCGAGAGTTTGAGAGAAGGGAAAGCGCATGAATCGATGGCATGTTTACACTCACTTAAAACAAACCTTTATGTATTCGGGACAGGTCCCGACACGGTATGAAGTCACAGAGAAATTTGGCAACGAAATGAGTAAGGAAGAATTAGAAGAGGGCATTTTGGAGTTTGAAATGATGGCGAACGTCACAGTTAAATCAACGCCAGATTATAAGTGGACACTGGACCTGAAAAATAAACACTACCGGAGAGCAGAAAAATTACGCATCTAAGGAGGGTAAATCGATGGGTGAATTAGCCTATGTAACGCCAAGAGATAAGTTAATCATCAACCACATAAGCAACAGCGGGAAAGCGCCAAAAATGAAAAGCAAAAACATACTTAAACAAAGGCTCAATAAGTTACTAGACCAAGGGCTCATCAAGAGATTAGATCGTGGTGTATACGAGGTAACAGACAAGCCATATGTCGTGGTCTTAAAACGACCTATTAAGATCAATTCAATTAAATATCGCGTTAACTTATCACAATCGCAAATTGATTATATATTAGCCAATTACATGCTATATCGCCGTAAACGAGGATTACTAGCAGCTCAATTAGGCTTGAGTAGATTAGACCTTAACTTTGCCATTATGGATTTAGGTCTATGTAGTGGTGATGACTAATGTATAGGATGACGAGTTATGGTAAGCCATTTGGAGGGCCGAAAACCAGCAAAGAAGCAATAACCACAGTAAGGACAATGGGGCACATCATAAAAGGTTTAGGATACATGCCAATCAATCAACGTCCTCTGGAGCAGGATCAGAGGGATAGTATCAAACGGATCGAGGAACGGGCAAGAGAGGCGAAGGAGGAAGAACAAAGATGAAACTAACGGATAAACAAAGGGAAGAGATAGAGCAAAAGTATCTGAAGTTCTGCGAAGAAGACCCCTTTAATGATCAATATGTGATCCATACTAACGACATAGAGCGTTTGATATCCAGCGAACAAGCATGGAAAGAGGAAGCAGAGCAACTAAGTGAAGAAAACGAACGGCTAAAGGATGCACTAGAAAATATACAGAATGAACTAGGCCGAGGCTATCCAGGAAGGTGAATAGAGTGGAGAACAAACCACCAACCAAACATAAAATCATCATCCCCGGAAATTTACCGACCATGAACGAAATGATAGACGCATCTAAAGCTCACTGGAGCGTCTACAGAGACATGAAAGAGCAGAACACCCAATTAGTCGCTATGATAGCCAAACGGCTGCCGGAGATCGACAGAGCCGATCTAATCATAACTTGGTACTGCAAGGACAGACGAAAGGATAAGGACAACATAGCAGCTGGGCAAAAGTTTATTTTGGATGGGCTGCAGCAGTCTGGACGGATGAAAAACGATGGGTGGAAGCAGATCGGGGATATCACACATCGGTATGAAGTTGACAAGAAGAATCCACGAGTAGAGGTTGAATTGCTGGTGGGATAGAGGGGAGAGAAAGGGATGGGACAAACGGTGAACGTAATGACTGTATCCGGAGGAAAGGACAGTGCAGCCATGTGGATATACGCTGTCAAGGAACTAGGTGTTGAGGTATATCCCGTCTTTTGCGATACCGGAAATGAACACCCCATGACGTATGAATATATTGATTACCTGGAATCAGTGCTTGGTCCGATCCATCGAGTCAAGGCTGACTTCTCGAAGCAGATCTCCCATAAGCGAGAAGTGGTTCAGACGAAATGGAGAAATGACAGAGTTTCAGAAGAAATTATCCAGCAGGCTCTTGAGATGCTTCACCCTACAGGAAATCCGTTTCTAGACATGTGCTTGTGGAAAGGCAGATTTCCTTCGACAAAAGCAAGATTCTGCACTCAAGAACTAAAAATAATCCCCACTTTGGAACAAGTCTACATCCCGTTGCTGGAGGACGGTAAGGAAGTAGTAAGTTGGCAGGGGGTTAGGGCGCAGGAGAGTCCTCACAGAGCTAGGTTGACGGAATGGGAAGATACCCCAGAAGGATACCGAATTTACAGACCGTTGCTCAAATGGTCAGTAGAGGACGTGTTCGAGATGCACGAACGGCACAGCATTAAACCCAACCCTCTCTACAAAATGGGAATGGGGCGCGTCGGATGCATGCCCTGCATCAATTGCGGTAAACAAGAACTGTTTGAAATTGCTCGTAGATTCCCAGAAGAAGTGGCCCGGATCGCTGAATGGGAGGAACTGGTTAAGAAGGCTAGCAAGCGACAGGGAGCAACATTTTTCCCCACTGCCAACGGTCAAGGGGAAGGTGTCCATGAAGTAGTTGAATGGTCGAAAACCACTTATGGCGGCAAACAATACGACCTGGTGAAGGCAATTGAATTTGAGGATGTACCCGTTTGCTCTAGTCAGTACGGATTATGTGAGTGAGGGGAGAGGAAAGGACATGGGAAGTGTATTATCTAATAGGAGTGCGAAGGATAGGCGAGAACTTGACTATTACCCAACTCCACCAGAAGTTACGCATGCGTTGATGGATTTCTTGAAGCTGCCTCGCGACTTAATTGTATGGGAACCGGCTTGCGGAGAGGGTCACATGTCGAAAGTAATAGAGTCTTACGGGCATGAGGTCATATCCACAGATATCAGATATACGGATTATGGTACTGGGGGGGTAGATTACTTGACGGCGAAACCAGTATCTTGCGATGCCATAATTACCAACCCACCGTTTAAACAATCGGCAGAATTTATCCGTAAAGCGATATATGAGGCTCCCATTGTGGGGATGTTGCTTAAGTCTCAGTACTGGCACGCAGCAAAGCGAGCAGATTTGTTTGACAAATACCCTCCTGCATGGGTTTTGCCACTCACCTGGAGACCAGATTTTCTTTTCGGATCCAAAGGGGGAGCGCCAACGATGGAATGTATTTGGACGGTTTGGGAACGGGGACAAACGGACACGAGATATCGAATCTTAAGTAAGCCGAAGTGAGGTAGAGTAAATGAAACCCGGCCAACGCTACAAACTAGGCAACCACAAAGTAACGGTAACGTCCATCATAGGTAACATGGTCTTTATCGAGGGACGCAAGACAGTCAAGCAAGGCATACCGATCAAGGAGTTTAAGAGAGTCGCTAAGGCGATATAGGGAGGCAAGAGAATGAGAGAGTATAGAGGCAAACGGATCGATAGCAAGGAATGGGTACATGGATATCTCATTGGCGATGATGTCATTGTTGGGCCAATTGTGGAATTCGACGATGAATATTTCAATACAGAATATTGGTATAAGGTCGATCCTGAAACGGTAGGGCAATATACCGGCAGCAAAAACAGAGGTTACGAAGGCGACATTATCAGCTACGTAGAGCCAGAAAGAGGGGAACACGGCGACATAATTGGCTACAACTATTATCTGGGTGTGGTGGAATGGGATAACGAAAGGTCGGGTTTTATTCTTCGCTGCTCTAACGGGAATGAGTGGTTAGAAGATCTTATGAATATCACGATAGTGGGTAACCGCTGGGACAATCCAGAGCTATTGGAGGCCAAACAATGAACATATCAGAGCTAGTAAACATGCAACGGGAGTTGGATGCGAGGATCATAAAGGACAAAGGAATAGAGGGGCAAGACCTGTTTGCTGACAAGGTGCTAGCGCTGCTTACGGAGATTGGGGAGTTTGCGAATGAGACACGCTGCTTTAAATACTGGTCAAAAGATCAGGATCCGAGGACAACACTAAAATGCAACAAATGTAATGGAAACGGATATAAAGAATGGTTTTCTGGGAGTCTTGAAGCTAACAACCTTCAACAAGAAACAACTACTTGTGAAGAGTGCGGAGGGATTGGAGAAATCAAAGAAATTAACCCTCTACTCGAAGAATACATTGATTGCTTCCATTTCTTCCTTTCGATCGCGATATACAAAGGATGGGAAGAACACCTATACATTCACGAAGAAGCGATTGAAGAAATAAGGGGAAAAAGCTTGGACGGTGGATTGACGGGGGCTATCCTCGAAACGTCCTACTGGATACTAAAGATGAAAATGGAAAAGGACAAGGACGAAAAGATAGAAAAAGCATTTGGATACAGCAAGCAAGTATTTTGCTTTAAAAACGCTTGGTTTTGCTTTATAGCAGTTGGGATGGTCGGTTTTAATTTCACTTGGGATCAGTTATGTGAGGCTTACATGGCAAAAAACCAGATCAATCACGATAGGCAAGCCACAGGATATTAGGAGGGATAGCAAATGCCAATTATCAAAAATAATGAATACACACAATTAGAGTTTGGTCATGGCGATATCGATGTAGCACCTGCACTACTTAAACAAGATGATATTGTTGGAGCTGTATGCTTTTTCAATCGAACCACAGCAAACAAGATAGGAGAACACGTAGATTATGAGCCGAACTTGGAAGTGGATCTAAAAGATACTCCTGTAAGAATGACATTTGAAAAGGTTGAATCCATAGATGTTGTCATTAAGATGCTGAAAGAAACCAAACGAATGATGATTGAAAAATCCCTTGAGATAGGAGTGGAGGGATAGCATGTCAGAATGGAAAGCTATCAGTGAAGCCGTACAGCGAGAGAATCAGCAGCTAAGGGAAGAGAACCAGAAGCTAAGAGAAGACAAGTCACGACTTCTTACTACCTTGAAAGAATACAAAGATAACTCAGACCAAATCATTAAGGAAGCTGTAGAGGAACGGGATAAGCTCATAGAAGCCTTACGAGAAATCGAAGACGAATCCAGCCAAGAAGACGCTTGTATCACAAAGATAAATGGTATTGCACATAGTACATTAAAGGAAATCGGGGTGACTCCATGATATCCATAGGTTTAGGAATACTACTCTTTGTAATAGCGACTATGGCGTTTGCTTGTGCGGTAAAGGGTGCAGCTAAGAGGATGCCTCAGAAAGGGGAGGGGTAAGAGTGGACGATGCAATAAGCAAGAAGATGATATTAGACTGGATCGCTACCCGCAAAAGTGCACTAGAACAAGTTGTCAAACAACATACTGGATATCATAAGCGGCACTTGAGCGGACAACACAGCGCACTTGTTGACTTAGAGTGGGAAGTCGAATCCGGTAGTTTTGATATAAAAGGCTATTCGGATTATTGAGTTGAAACGAAAATTTCACATTCCATTGATGTTAGTAAATGGGTGTTGCAAAGTATACAAAAAAGCGAAGGAGAGTGAAGGAATATGAAGACAGCCAAGGTTAAGTTTATACGCGAGATTGAAGCCTTACGGCAAGGCGTTGACACCGATGATGAGAGTCGGGATATGTCGCTCACAGTGTGCGAATGCATGAATTGCCACTGGACGTTTATTGGAGATTGTGAGCGGCAGGGATACGGGTTTACGAATCAGGGCGTTCAAGTGCCGAATTTCTGTCCTATGTGCGGCAGTAAGTTCGACGATGATCTACTGGAATGATTCATATTACTGGAAATTGAAACACCCATTTCAACCATAAAATCCGAATACCCATATAAAAGAGAGCGAATAAAACAAAATTCCCCCACCGATCCTGGGGAGGGGCAGTGGGGGAAACAAGAGTTCCTATACCAATTATACCACATGGGAAGGGGTATAACACATGAAAACATGGATAGAGACTCTTACAGACGAGTATAGCGAAACAAACAGGGAATTAAAACGGTATAGAGAGAGTTTGGACAGGACAGACGAAGCAGGAAGAGACGAATTTACCGTAGTGGGTGGGATGATAAACGATATGGACTTCGCGCTGCAATGGATGCGTAACGGGCGCAGACCAGGCAACCGTAGGGGTATAGAGCGCCAGAGTGTGTACCAGAGGACGGCTTTGCTTGATCCAGACATATTCCCGAGTTTGGATCTGGAAACGCCTGAGAAGCCGTTAGATGACCGAGACAAGCGAAAGCTAGTGGATATGTTGTGGAATCTATCAGCAAGAGAAAGACAATGTTATTTGCTGCATATGAGCTATGGAATGAGTTACGCAGAAATTGCACGAGAATTAGCTCTTTCAAGGAGAACAGTCCAGCAATATGTAGAAAGGGCGAAAGAAAAAATAAAAAATTCTGCTGCTTGACGTGCAAATGACGTACAAGCGCCAGATATAAGTGAAGGGTACGCAGACAACCGCAGGTCTAGCGTACCTTTTACTATGTATAGTTGCTAATGTAATAACATAAGGCTCTTAGAGCATCATATAAAACCGATAAGTCGGGATATGGGCCGTATAGGCAGATAAGGATGCTCTCTTTTTAGATTAAGGCTCACTTCGGTGGGCATAAAAAAAGAGCCCGGGGATGCTTTCCCACAAAGGCTCATAAATAATTATAGCAAATCAACGCAAGCGGGTATATAGGATTATTGTCATGCACCCTCGGGTGCTTTTTATTATGGTTTTATACATCGATGCGCATAAAGATACGTAAAAGTATCAAAATTCACGGGGTAAATACAGAATTTCGTGAATATTCAGTGAATAGAGGAGATGATCAGATGGCAGGAGGCAGGAAAAGCAAGTACCATACGCATGTGGAGCCTAAGCTCCTGCTAGTGGAGGCATGGGCTAGAGATGGATTAACGATAGACCAAATAGCAGATAATCTGGGTGTAGCAAGTTCCACTCTGTTTGACTACAAGAACAAATACCCGGAGTTGTCGGAGGCCTTAAAAAGAGGACAGGAAGTTGCTGACGTTGAGGTCGAGAATTCCCTTTATAAACGTGCTCTTGGCTATCGATACGATGAAGTCACTAAAGAGGCTGTTACTGACCCAAAGACAGGCAATGCAATCATGGTCGAGACTAAACGAGTGACAAAGGAAGTACAGCCAGATGTAACAGCTCAAATATTCTGGCTTAAGAACAGAAGGCCGGATAAGTGGCGAGATAAGAAGGACATTGACGCTAACCATTCAGGTGGCCTAACAGTCGTCTTTGATGATGGAATGACCAAAGATGAATAAGGTCGTGATTCCTTATAAACCGCAGCCGAGACAAAAGGTATTCCACCAAGTAGAAGCAGACGAAATTCTCTACGGGGGAGCAGCAGGGGGAGGAAAGTCCGAGGCTACTATATTTGATACCCTTAAGTACGCCATGCAATACCCAGGTAGCCGACAGATTATATTCCGGCGGACGTATCCAGATTTGCAACGTTCTATAATCGCTCGGACGCTTCAGGTATTTCCAAAAGAGTTAGGTAAATATAACTCATCCAAACATGAATGGAAGTTTTTGAATGGCAGCATCATCGAGCTAGCGTATTGGGACAATGACGCAAACTACATGAACTATCAAGGTGCTGAATATGATGTTATCCGATGGGAAGAGTTAACGCAGTTTGAGGAAAAATGGTACAAGTACATGCTTTCCCGTTTACGGGGTAGTAAACCGTATCCACGCAGCGTCAAGAGCACTACTAACCCCGGAGGGATAGGACACACTTGGGTCAAAAAGAGGTTTGTATCCATCGGACAGCCAGAGGTAGTCCATAACATACCAGAAACGGACGATGATGGAAACCCATTGTTTTGGCCCGAAGGAACACCACAAGCAGGAGAGCCCATCATAAGAAGCCGCATCTTCATCCCTGCTAATGTGCATGACAACCAAGCCTTGGTCCAATCGGATCCGGGTTATTTGGCGCGTCTTTTGGCTCTACCCGATATTGAGCGCAAGCAGCTGCTTGAAGGGGATTGGGATGTATTCGCAGGTCAGTATTTCAGTGAATTTACACGCTCTATTCATGTTGTGGAACCATTTGATATACCGAGGGAATGGAAGCGATATAGAGCGCTGGACGAAGGTTACACTGATCCGTTTGTGTGTTTGTGGATTGCTTTAGCTCCTGACGGCACTGCTTACTTATATAGGGAGTTGTCACAAACTAAACTCTTAACGAGCCAACAAGTGGAAGCTGTGAAGCTAAACAGCCCGGTTTCAGAGCGATATGAATACAATGTGGCAGATACAAGCTTCTGGAACAAGGCCAAGACGGAAAACATAACACCTGCTGAGATATTCGCTCAAAAGGATGTTCCATTAATCCAAGCCAAAAAGGAACGGGTTAACGGCTGGAAACGACTCCGCGAATGGCTACACGTTAAGACAGAACTCGACCATGTAACCGGGAAGACTTACAAGACAGCAAAGTTAAAGATATTCTCGACATGTATCAAGGCAATCGAAGCGATCCCAGCAATGATGCACGATGAAAAAAAAGTAGAGGATGTAGCAGCACACTCATTAGACCATATACCGGATGCATTAAGGTACTGGGTAATGAGTCAGCCTACTCCAGCTAAAGGAGATTCGGCGTGGTCGGCTACCCCGGATGAATCGACAAGAAAGAACTTTGATGACGAAGACGAGAACGAATTTGAAATAGAATCCTTTTGGTGAGGTGATAACATGCTAACCACAATAGCTATCCTATACTTGGTACTGGCTGCATTTAGTGCCATAGTGATACTTAAGCAACAAAAGACGATAGAGCGCCTGACGGACCGTCTAATGGCCCGTGACTATAAAGAGTACAAAACTATGACGGACGCTCCAAAGTCCGTGGATGAGCCTAAAAGAGAACCTCTTAGCTGGTATGACGATAGAGACATAGAGGATTAAGCCGAGAGGCTTTCTTTATTTTTCGGAAAGGGGTGAAAACGTGGCTGTACTAGACAAGATTAAAGGTATCTTTTCGGGAGATACAGAAACCCAAAACAGCAATCCGAACACGCCGAAGCAGCAAGAGATATATGAGATGGTGTCCAATGACTATCAAGTGTTTAAAGCTGCCAGACAGCCCATGGAGCCGATCTGGCGACAGGAACAAAGGTTTTATATGGGCGACCATTGGCACGGGCTTAGACCTGAGTCAGTTTCACGACTAAGACCTAATAGCGTGGATAACGTTGCCTGGTCACAGATAGAAGCGATTGTAGCCAAGTTATGCGGTTGGGATCCATATCCCGACTTCGAGCCACAAGAACCACAGGACGACCAAAAGGCAACGGAACTCAACGAGTTTATCCCTCACGAGCTTAAGCAGATTAAGTTTAGGTCAAAGCACGTCCGGGCAGTCAGGCGCATGGTTATACATGGCCCTCTTATTTACAAGGTGGTCTATGACCCGACCATAGAGGGTGGCCGGGGGAATAATCGCTATATTGGACAGAACGACATTTTGCCAGTATCTTTAGATAGTTTTTATCCTGATCCCCGTATTAGAGATTTCAATAACTTGCAAAAGGGACAGGCTCACATCATACGCACGCCGAGGCCGATTGAGTACTTTAGGGAGCGTTGGCCGGGACAAGGCGACAAGGTAACAGCAGACTATCAAGGTGAAGATGACGTATTCGACAATGATGGTCAATCCATTGATAGCTTTAACCGGGATGAATATATCAGCGAAGACACCACCACCAACCAGCAGCAATCCACGCTTATAGAGTATTGGTATAGAGGCGTTCCAAAAATGATGAGCCGAGAGGATAAGGAACTCTTTAGGGAGTTAGGCGAGGAAAAGTTAGCCTCTGGTCTTGACCCCTCTGAAGCCTTTGCAAAAGCCGAGGGACGCATGGAAGGGGTACATTGCATTTATATTTCAACGTCTGGAGTCTTTTTGGAGCATAAGTCCTACGTGTATGACCATGGACAATATCCTTTTATAGCACGCACATTATTTCCGGACGAACAAAACCCGTGGGGCAAAGGATATATGCGTGACATGATCAAGCCTCAGATCATGCTAAATAAATTTGCCGAAATCGCTATTGAGACAATGGCGAAGCAAGGAAATGGCGCCATTGTATATGAAGAAGGAGCCATTACAAGGCCGAACACCTGGAAGGAACAGCGTTCGCAGTCGGGGGCCATGTTACCAATAGCTCCTGGTCGCATGAATGACTGGAAAGAGCTCCAGGGCGTCAACATTCCGAACACCGTCTTCAACATGCTGGAGTACTACAAAGACATGTTGCAAAAGATTCCGGGGCAGTTTGACAGTGCAAGGGGCCAAGCAAACTCCAATGTTACATCAGGAGAGCAGGCCAAGGCCTTGATAAGTGCATCCAGCACACTTCTTAATCTTGCAACATCCATTATAGAAGGAGCACTTGAGGAAGTGTTTGCTCAGTACATCGAGCTTATAGCACAGTTTTACACAACCGACCGAATAGCCCGAGTAGTAGGCGAAAGAATCATTGCAATGAGCCGGGATCGCCTGATTTCTCTCGCTGAATCGCAATATGAACAGGTAGACGAAACTGGACAACCGATAGAACAGCCGGTATTAGAAGAGTACGTTCCACACTTTGACATTAAGGTTAATATCAGCGTGGACAAGCCTCAGGACAGGGAATATTGGATTCAGTTGGCTTTTAACCTCTTGCAGATGCAAGACCCGGTAACAGGCATGCCAATGATCGACATGGAAGGCGTACAGTACACCATTGCTAACGGTCGCATGGAGCCTTTCGATATCATAAGGGCGAGAATCGAGGAAAACGCCGGGTTACAACAACAAATGATGCAATTACAGCAGCAAAACCTAGAGTTAACCGGGCAATTGCAACAAATGGGGCAAGCTTTACAACAACAGCAACAAGCTAACATGCAAGGTGAAGCTGAATTCATGAGACAACAGAGAGAGGCGCAGAAGGAGCAATTTAATCAAGAGATTCAGCGCGGAAAACTCGAAGTAGAAGCAGCGAAACTATTGAGGTAACACGGGGCATTGGTGAGAATCCAGTGCCCTATTTATATTAGCGGCAGCCATACCGCGACAGGAGGAAATGAATTATGACAGATCAAATCGGCAGCCATACCGAAGAGATTGAAACGACAGTAGACGAGAAGAAACAGGACATAGCGAGCGCTATGGAGGCGTTTGGCTTGGAGTATCAGACGGAGGAAGAAACGCCAGCAGAAACAGAAGACGAGGAACCGGAAACCGATCCTCCCGCCACAGAGGGAGAGGAACCGGAACCGAAACAGGAACCAAAGAAGGTTAAGGTCAAATTTAACAAGGAAGAAGTCGAAGTTGATGTTAATGACGAAAACCTTCCAGAGTACGTTCAAAAGGCACTAGCTCTTGATAAGGAGAGGGAACGTAAAACCGAACTGGAAAAACACCTGGATCGAGCAGCCAAACTCGCCGGGTTTAAAGACCATTCGGAGTTTGTTGCTAATATTGAGCTACTAGAACAGGCCCAAGTCAAGAAGCAACAGGACGAATACGAACAGTTGCAGAACAAGCTTTTGGACGAACTTGAAGAAAACGGAATCGATCGTCAGCAGGCTGAACAGTACTTGAACAATCATCCTTTACTACAGCAGGCCAAACAAGCGCTTGAAGAAAAGGAACGCCTGAAAAAAGAACGGGAAGAGATTGAACTTAATCAGCAAAGACAAAAAAAATGGGAAGAACTTTTCCAAAAGTACCCTGAGACGGCCCAGGAAGTCGATTCAGAAGGAAATGCACCTTGGTTTACGCCTGATATGATTGATCGCATCCAAAGGGGTTATGACCCGGTAGATGCTTATGAATTGGCGCACCGGGATAAGATTCAAGCGCAAGTTAAAAAACAAGCCGAACAGCAAGCCATCAAGCAGCAGAAACTCAACAAAAGGTCGCTTGTAGAAACTCAAACGGACGGTGATATTGAACCGGAAGTTCCGGAAGAGTTGGCAACGGCTTTTTCTATGTTCGGTTTATCACCAAAACTAGCAAAAAAATACGCGAAGAAGTAAGGAGGACTTACCTATGCAGGGATTTAGATTTGTATACAACGAGTACGGTGCACCGACAAGCCGTATCACAGACATTTTGTTTACAGATGGAGAGGACGGAAGTGCTGGCGAAGCTGTAAAGATTGACGCTGGGCGCTGGACAAAGGCGGGGGCTACTGATGAAATTGGGGGCTTCTTGTCGTCCAATATCGAATCCGGAACTGATCAACCGTGTGAAGTGTTTCAGGCCCGGGAGGGAGACGTTTTTGAAGCAGCCTTTACCGGAACGCCAGACGCCGGATTTGTCCCTGGGGCAAACGAAGTGGCAATTGCAGCTGATGGTCTATCGGTAGACGCTGCCACAGTAACAGGTGGATCTATTGCAGTTTTAGGAGTAATCGAGGATAAGAAAGTGTGCCGTATCAAAGTAAAAAAACGGCAACTTAGCTAAGGGGGTTAAACCATGCAAACAAAATTACAATGGAATTCAGATGTACTAGAACCAGTTTTCCGTGAGCTTTACTCCACAGCAATGAAAGATAAGAAGGACTTTATTCCCGACATGTACGGGGTGGAAAACTCCACAAAGGATACAGAAAGCTACGATGGCGCTGGTGGAGAGGGTCTTTTAGAGGACTGGAACCACAGTGGAAACCAAGTCCACTATGAAGACATTGACGAGCTATGGGAAAAGAGAATTCGTAATCACAAATATTCTGGTGGTCGTGAGATCGACCGGGACTTTATCGACGATCTGAAGCTGACTCAAATTAAAGACCGTATTACCGGGCTTGCTGATGCTACGTACAAAACCCAGCAATATCAAGCGGTTGAATTTCTTAACAACGCTTTTGTTACAGCTGGACCTGACTTTAAAGGGCGTAACTATAACTCTGCTGGACCCGATGGCGTGGCGTTATGTGCAGCAAACCATCCTTATAGCCCTAAAAATAGTGTCGATGTACAGTCTAATCTTGGAGACTCTCCACTTACTATTGATGCTTGGGATGACACTGTAGTGGCAATGCAAGAGTGGGTAGATGACAAAGGGAATTTGATGGCCGTCATGCCAGATCGTCTTATTGTTGCTCCGTATAACAGGCGTGCTGCCCTCCAAATTGCTGGCGTTCCGGGCAAGGAGATTCCCAAGTATGAGCCGGGATCTGATCAATTTAACATCAACATCTATCAAGGTGAGATTACTGTTGTGGTCAATCCCTTCCTTAAAAACCGTCATGCCTGGTTTGCAGTTGATACAGCCAGGATGAGGCGATATAACAAATGGCAATGGAGACGCAAACCTGAGAATGGCTCCATTACTGACTTTGACAAAGAAACATTGAAATACAAGGTTATCGGCCGCTGGGGGAGAGGTTTTATCAACTATTCCTTCATTTACGGACACAATCCACAACCTTAAGAGAGGGGTTCATCCCCTCTTTTTTAGGAGGTTATCATGTATCGCATTGAATTAGACGCCCTAAACGCCCTTGTGAGGGAGCAACAAAAAACGAACGAGCTTTTGAATGAAATCAAAAAAATAATGACGGAGAAGAAGCCGCAAGAGGCTGAAAAACCGAAGCGAAGGAGGAGGACACATGACGGCAACTAGTATGCGTAATCCAGGATACGTGGTACTTGTGGACACGGACGGTAATCCGGTCAACATAGGCGCTCCCGGTCCTGATAGCGTAGGTACAGAACAATTGCAAGATGGAGCCGTAACCACAGCTAAATTAGCTCCAGATGCCAAAGCCCCATCTGCTGCTACTGCAGATTCCGTTGCTTGGGGCAATGTCACTGGTAAGCCAAGCACATTTCCGATAGCAGATAATGGTGTAACAACAGCCAAAATCGCAAATGGGGCTGTAACAGATGATAAGCTGGCTACGCCTAAAATCGATAAGCCGGAAACATTAATTCCGAAGATGGTGATAGGTACAACGCTGGAAACCAGCGTCTTGGGAATCGTGCCATACGAACAAACGCCTACGGCAGACCATCTTGCTATGTACCAATTTGGAGGACAATTGGCAGCAGCCGATCCGGTAGCAGATAACGATGCAGCAAACAAAAAGTATGTAGACGACCAGCATGCGTTAACTGTACTCAAAAGTGCTTTTGCAAGCATAGATCCAATTGCTGATCCATCAACGGCCACAACCGAGGATGTTGCTACACTGCTTAACAGTATTTTGACAGCGCTCAAGGGGTGATAAGATGCTACTTAGCGAAGTTGTGGAAGAAATCATCGAAAGGGCGCCGGACAGTTATCGTTCCATCCCATCAATACTTCGTAAGATAACCCAAGTAAGAGACCAGATCATACGCAATTTTGGGCCGGCTCAACGACAGTCTGAGCCCATTGTATCAACAGTAGACATCATCAAGGGCAAGTCCCAATATCCCTTACCATGCCCTCCTGGTAACGTGGTAGACGTTGATATGTATGTAAGTGGAGAGTGGCGCAGAATGGCGTATAGGCAGTTTGATGAACGATTCAACGGGGCTTATTATTACTTTCTCAACGGTACTATCGGGCTTGTTCCAGAGCCAGACGAGGATATAGAACAGGGACTTAAGATATTCCATACATCTGTTCTTGCTCCACTAACAGTGAATGATATGAATGGACTTACCGGACTTGACCCTAACTTTGACATGGTTCTGGTTTTTGGGGTGCTTAAGGACATCACAACAGGTTCTGAGCGAAGCCAATACCGCGAACAATATGAGCAATGGCTTTATGATTACAGGACAGCTAACAGCGGTTGGGAAAGGCATGTCGTAAAAGAAAGATGGTGATATAATGAGTAATTTTCCTTGGTATAACGGTAATAGTAGCACAAGCTCGAATATCTCGCAGCAAACAAAAAGCACTTACCTAGACTACAGGAAAATCAACAAATTTAACGATGTCGGTTTCTTTTTGCAGAACTATGTTAACGAAGGTGGCATTGTCACCAAGAACTTACAGCGTAATGACATGGTGGATGTGACTGACATATCGGCAGCATTGAATAATAACGTTCTGGCCAGAGAAGGAACAAGCTTCCAAACAACGATACCGAACACTACCTACTACCTTGATTTTCATCAAGACGGTTATTGGTGGTGGGGAACAGGACATCCAGTTGGAGCGTCTTATTTGACTGTAGCCGAGGTTACAACGGATGTAAACGGAAATGTAGATACTATTACAGATAAAGCCTCTCCACGAGGTGGGTTTAGGCTCAAGAGTGAGTTTGGGTTAGAGGATTATGCCACACTCGACGATATAAAACAGCGATTTGTAAACGTCAGACTACCTCCTTACAGTGTTCCGATGGATGGAACTAATGTATTGCCGCAACTCCAGCGAGCAGTAGATGACGTGGCCAACGCAGGTGGTGGAGAGGTTTATTTGCCAAACGGTCTCTATATGGTTGATGCTTTAATCGGGCTGCAATTGCGCTCAAATGTAAGATTGAGATTAGATGACAATGCCGTTATTAAGGCGATCCCAACAAGTACTCAGGCTTACCGAGTTGTTGGATGCGACCAGATATCCGACTTTAGTATTATTGGAGGCACCATCCAAGGAGAACGCCAAGACCACATAGGCACCACAGGCGAATGGGGAATGGGAATAGAACTAAAGGGCGTTTCTAACTTTACGATTGAAAGGGTTGTTCTGCGTGATTGTTGGGGTGACGGTCTCTATATCGGTCAAGGCACAGAAAAATTATACTGCGAAAACGGTAAAGTAATTGATGTTACTTGTGACAACAACAGGAGACAAGGAATATCGTTTATATCCGGGAGAAACATTTCTATCGTAAGGCCGATGTTAAAAAACACAAACGGAACAGCCCCTCAAGCAGGAATAGACTTTGAGCCTAATAATGCCAATTGTCTGATAGAAGGAATCACATTAGACAGTCCTTATACTGAAAATAATAGCGGTCCAGGTATTTTGATGGCTTTACAGTGGCATACCGGAGCAACAAGGGAAGTTGACTGTACAATCATCAATCATAAAGATATAGGCAGCTATCACGGTTTATATTTAGCCCAACTGCAGCAAAGCACAAAGGGGAAAATAACTGTTTTAGACCCAAAATGGTATGACAACAGGAGTAATGGTTTGTGGATGAGAAATTGGAGTGCCTTTGGAATCCAAGTTGACATTATCAATCCATACGTTATAAATCCCAACAGAGCAGGATCCACTGCAGGATCCTTCGGGGCAGGAATACTCGTCGGAAGAGAGCCGGTGGATACAGTAGGTGACAGTCATATAGGGAATGTAAATATTTATAACCCGACAATTAGAGATTCGTCATACCCCAACAAAATGACTGTAGGCATAAATGTACAGGATGTATCGCGTTCCGATCGTTATGTTAAAAATGTCACAATTGTTGATCCTTTAGAGATAAGTGGATACGGAGCAAATGGAAACGCGCAAATGTGGTATGCATGTGATTCTGGCGGGTCTATATCAGACAGAAAGGGAATTCTGGTTTATGACATAGCCAATACGCAACCAACCATACGGTTATCATCTCCATACCAGCTATTGCATAATCAGAGCAGCACAACGTCTCAATCGATTACACTGGACGGGGCGCTACCCCCATCGTGGGTGACAACAGTAGAAATAAGAAGTGCTCACCAGATTTTAATTATCCCCGCACCTAACGAGATGATTTATCCACTAAGCGCCGAAGCTGGAAAAGGAATAAAGTCATCTACTATTGGGGCAAGAGTAACCCTCAGAAAACTAAATACAACTTCATGGATTATTGAAAGTATTGTCGGTTCCTGGGAGGTTAACGATTAAACAACTGGAATATTTTATATGTAATTGATATAATTTCATTGTTTGGAGGGGAACAATGAAGATTATATCAATATTCTTGTTTTTACTTGGATGGACGAGTGCGTTCGCATTTCATCAATGGGTACCCATACCAATGTTTTTGGGCTTGCTTATATGTTTAGCCACAATTTTGGTCGTAATCAAGGATAAAAAAATAGATGGTCTAGGAAGAGGAGTAGTAATACTAACCTATTTTTCGTTCTCTCTCTGGTCCTATCGTTTTTACTCCAAAATTACTCACTAGGTTTTCAACAGTCTGGATTGAATCACAGCATTTCGTACATCAGCGTTATTGTTGTTTATTTTTTGTCATTTATTGTTCTGATGACAAAAACGAACTATCCAGTCGAAAAAATATATAAGTATATTACTTGGGGAGTAGTGTTTGTAGCAATAATAACAATTCTAGAGTTTATCAGTAAAAACTTTTTAAATTGGGGTTTCAACATACTTAGAATTGCAGATGAGAACAATGCTACTTATGGCGTGGGAGGACAACGTTTTTTTAGGGCGAGAGGGACTACTGTTGAATCCGGTCATCTTGCAATGTATTTACTGATGTTCGTTCCGTTTGTTTATCACTATCAAAAGAATATTAATCAAAGCAAAGCAAAACTAGTTTTCAGTCTAATAGTCGTGACATTATCCTTAATATTTACTTTTAGTGCAGCTGGTTTCGTAGAACTAAGTATTATATTGCTGATAGTTGCGATAATAAAAATCGTGAAGTTATTCAGGAAAGGGTTTAAACTTTCTAGTGTTGTGATGATTTACCCTGTTTTTTGTGGAGTAGTATTCCTGAGTATGTATTATTTTCTGCAGGGAGATCGTAACCTTTCGTTTATTACGGGGATTATAGATAAAATAACCCTAGTCAATTATTCAATAGATGACGGAGGATCCAGGTTGGCAAGATGGTATAGGGCCCTTGAGTTATTTAAAGAAAAACCTTTAATGGGACATGGTCCTGGAATATCATCATTACTATATGGCACAGGCAGTACAAGTCTATACTTGGAAATTCTCATTGCTACCGGGTTAGTAGGACTTTGCTTGTTTCTAGGGGTAATGCTTTATCACTTAACCATCATATTAAAAATTAAGGGTAATTTAAAGTATGTATACTTGGTATCATTTGTCACAATGTCTATTCATCTCGCCATTATTTCTAACTACTGGTACCCGTGGATGTGGACTTTATTCGCTCTGATTAATGTTCAGTATTGGAAGCAAAACAGAAGTGTTTCGGAAATCAAAGGCGATAGAAAGGTAATTCCTGACGTAATTTCTGCAAGCTTATCAAAATAAAGAAGGTGACAATATGCTTACCCTTCAACAAATCATAACCGAAGCGGACATTCTCGTCCCAAACGCATACGCAAATCCTGACAAAGTTGCATGGCTAAATGCAATCAATCAGGATTTTTTTTCGGTCGTTAAGATACCGCAGGCGGTTACTTTTAACGCTTCGGGTAATCAGCCTCACTATACACTACCGAATAACACCCGAGCTAAAAACATCGATCAGGTCAGGGTTGGTTTAATCCAGTACCGATCGTTACTAAGCGAGGACGTAAAGCCAGGACAAAACTACTGGACGTTTAACGATTCTAACTTTCAACTTACCTTAACTCCGCCCCCGGCAATGTCTGGTCAAGGCGTGGTTAGATGCTATAGGGTAGGAACTACAACCTTTACAAGCAATAGTCTAAATGTCCAACCAGACGCACCACCAGAGTACCATTGGATTTACACGATAGGGCTATGTTCCAAGATCGCCAAAGCTCAAGATGATATTGCCAAGGCTAATAACTACGCATCTGAGTTTACCAATGCTCTCAATGTAGCAGCTCAAAACCACGCAAAGCTAGGTGATTGATGTGAGGATTAACATTCCTAGGCCCCCTGAGTGGTTGCCATCCGCAAAGGGACCTCCAGCAGAGCGTAAGAGCGCTGTAACGAGTCTCCAACCGTTAGGCGAGCTACCTGGAATTTTGCCGCCTTCTGTGACAAGAGAGTTCCGAGGAATCAACACTCTTGATTCACTCTCTATAGGCGATAACTTCGCCACTCAAATGAAAAATATGGACGGATACCCTTTCCTAGAAACCAGGAGAGGGTTTTCTGTTATGGGGGCTGCTATCGGTTCTAAAGTCATCGGGCTTGGCACCTGGAAAGACACGGAGCTCCACGCCATATTCAGTGACGGAACTTGGCGCAGGTGGACAGGTTCGGCATGGAGTTCAGCTCTTGTCAGCGGACTGGATACGTCCACAGACTGGCATTTTACCAATTTCAAGGGGAATTACTCTGACGTGAACCTAATCGCCTCTAACGGGTCGACAGTAAGGAGATATGACGGCAGCACCGTACAGACATTGTCTGGTCCACCTGCAGGAATTAAATTTATCGAACAATTTGCAGATCGTTTATTCGGGGCTAAGGATAGTACGTTACATTTCAGTGGTTGGAGAGATGCAGGAGATTGGTCCAGTGCTACCGGAGATGCTGCGGCTTCCGGATGGATCGAAGTTGAAACGCCAGACGGCGAGGACATAGTAGCCGTTAAACCCGGAATAGGGCATGTCACAGTGTTTAAACCGAACTCGATTCATGAGCTTTTTGGATACTCACCTGAGGATTACACCATGCAACCAGTCACCTATGAGGTAGGGGCTGTTAATAATAAATCGATTATTAACATTGGCGGAGCATTATACTTTGTGCATCCCACAGGAATCTATCTCTATCAAGGCGGTATGCCTCCATCTAAAGACTTTTCGCTGACCGTTCAGAAATACATTGATGGAATGGACAAGGGGCGTACAAGCGAAATTTGCGCAGCTACAGACGGGTTAAAACTGTACTTCTATATCCCGAGCCGACTTCTTGTTTATGACCTGTTGCATCAAATATGGAACGTGTACGAGGACACAACACCAAACGTAATGGTCGGCTGGAACAATACGCTTTATATCGGTGCTGAAAGAGTCTACCAACCAGCGACCAACGCAAATGGGGTCAACTTTGAATGGATAACCAAACCTTTCGGAGCTGGATCATTCGCTCAAAAGGTTCGCTGGTACCGGATGTATATTGTTGCTGATGTGCCAATCGGCAGCAGCTTACAAGTCCATTTATCCAAAACCATTGACGGTAATGACTGGACGTTAGCTCAGACCGTCACAGGGGCAAGCAACATTCAACAGGCCAGAATCATCATTCCAGTCACGACAGTAGCTGATTCCAATTGGGTAAGGGTAAGATTTTCCGGTACTGGTTACGTAAAGATTCATGAATTCACAAGGCAGGTAAGAGAAATGCCTATTGTATAAGGAGGCGCTATGAGTACACCTAATCTACCAAAGGTAAATGGAGCAATGGAAACAAAGGACTTAGTTAATCTTGTAGCCATCTTAATCAAAGAGTTATCTTGGCTACTCACCGGGAATTTGGATGTTAAAAACATCAGGGCCAAGTCCATTACGGCTGACAGGCTGACTGTAGATGAGTTATCCGCAATTTCAGCCAATCTTGGACACATCACAGCAGGACTAGTAGAGGCTGTAACTATCATAGGGTCGTTGATTAAAACAGCTGACTTCGGACAAAGAGTTGAGCTTAGCAGCAGTGAAAACTTGCTTAAAGCAGTAAATTTTTCAGGTTCCCAATTACGTATAGTACCAGATGTTGCAGGAACACCGGCTCTTGAGTTCAATAATGGCTCTGGATCAATCGGTGTAATTTTCTTAGATACATGGGGTTTGAACTTAGTGTCCTCTTTGAGTATTGCAATATCGTCAACGATGGGGAATCTAGACCTAAGCGCCGGGAATAGCGGGAGAGTAACTGTAAGAAATTGGGGGCAGTTTGGAAACAGAGATACAGGAAGATCACTACAGCAAGAACTGAGCGAATTATCAGCAAGAATATCGGCCCTTGGAGGATAGAGTTAACCATAGTATAATAAGGAAAACTATGGTAAAGGGTTGATAATATGAGAAAGTATCTTATTGGTGCAATTTTTGGCGCTGCCCTTACAATCGGAATAACGGCACATGCGGAAGTAAGCAACATGATAGGTAAGGCTGTTGACGGAGTTTTCCCGGTTAAACTAGAGGGAGAACTTTTGGAAAACGAAGCTATCGTAATCCAGGGAACCTCTTATCTGCCTGTACGGGAGTTCGCTGAAACATTAGGGTACGAGGTGAGTTTTGATATGAATGAGGGTATAAGCTTAAGTGCAGATAAGACAGTTGAACAAGAATCGCAGGACGAACTGGCAAAGATAACAACAGAGGTGAAGCAGAAAGCAGAAGATGTTGTTCCATTATTAGAATCTCTGAATCACGAAATTAAGATTATGGATGACAAAATCAAACTATTTGGAGCTCAGAATAGTGATGGTAGTTTAACAGAAATTATAAATGGATTAATCCAGGAAAAAACCGAGTTAGAGGAATTAAGAGCACACCATTACCCTGATTGGGACAAGTGAATAAAACATTCTGGACACTCCTTGCGGGGTGTCTTTTATTTTGGGGTGATACTATGGCAACACCTACATTTAGGCAGCCTGCCGATAATGACACGCCTTGGCAGCAACGGCTTGCTAACTATGCCTCTGACCGGGATGCAGGTCGCAACGAGTATAAACGCGCCTTAGAGGTCTATCAAGGCAAATCAGCGCTTGGAGATACGGCAGGGGCTAATCTAGCAAAGCAGTGGGCCGACAAAGTAAACACGGCTACAGGGGGCTATGCAGCACAACAAAAGAGCCCATACCAAGAGCAAATTAAACCTTTGATCGAACGTATGACACAAAATGCCAACCAGCAGCCGTTTCAGTTCCAGGCGCCACAACAATTCAGTTACAATCCTCAAACCGATCCACAGTACCAAGCAGCTTTAAGACAAGCTCAGCAAAACGCACAGACAGCCGGTAATAATGCCATGGTACAAATGGGCTCCCGGGGCATTGGAAACTCATCTATGACTACGGATCGAGTGGCGCAAATCCAACAAAGTGAGCTTGGCCGGGTGAGCGATACTGTATTACCTCAGCTCATGCAGCAAGCGTATCAACGGTATGCCGATGATGCTAACCGAGACTGGCAGCGACAGCTTGCAAACTATCAAGCTGCACAAGATAATCAAAATCGCTTGTCAGAGCTTGTACCTCTACTGTCTGGACTGGATCAACAAGATTGGCAGCGTGGGATTACAGAAGCTGGACTGACAGGCCGTTATAACGGTCAGAATACCATGCAACAGCGACAAATGAACATCGATAACGCTAATACTTTAGCGCAGCTCTACGGTACTTATGTAGGTCCGAAAGATGATGGCAATGTCTTGTTTGATCAAGTAAGAGACATGGCGCCGATCAACTCTCAACAGTTCCAGTATCAACAGTACCGTGATGCTATCGCGGACGAGAGATACAAACAGCAATTTGACGAGGATGCAAGACGGCATGGCCTGGATTACGCTCTGAGACAGGCTCAATTAGCTAATCAAATTGACATGAGTCGAGCAGGATTGGCGCTTGATCAGGCAAGGTTTGGATTGGATCAGGATCGTTTCCGGTCGTCAATTGACATGGAGATTTACGACCGAATGAATCAACCATCTGCAGCAGGACCAACGGCAGGTGATATTTCCAGGATTATCAATAGTTCACCGATTATGCAAAGACTTCAAGAACAGGCTAATTTGGGAGTGGATGTCTATTCCGATCCGAACGTCCAAAGACAAATTGAGGCCATGATCATTTCTCAAACTCAGAACCCTCAAACAGCAGTACAGCTTTATAACCTCTATGGAATCCCGGTCCCGTCCGGTCTACAGAAGGAGTACAACGATAGTTTAAAGTAAATAATTCAGGAAGGAGTGATGCCTCATACCAAAGCATAGCACCGTCACAATATCAACCAATCATTCAGTCAGCGGCGCAGGAGAATAACTTGCCAGTCCGTTTAATTGAGTCCGTAATTAAGGCAGAGAGCAGTTTTAACCCACGGGCTAAAAGCCACGCAGGAGCACAAGGCCTTATGCAATTAATGCCGGGAACAGCAAAAGACTTAGGGGTTTCTGACCCCTTCGACCCTGCCCAAAACGTTGCAGGAGGAACCCGGTATTTAGGGCAAATGTACAATAAATACGGAGATTATCAGTTAGCTTTGGCAGCATACAATTGGGGACCCGGTAACGTAGATAAGGCTATACGTAAACACGGCGCTAGCTGGTCAGCAATAAGCAAAAACGCACCGAAAGAAACGCAAAATTATGTGAGCAAAATATCCAAAGAAATGGGGTGGTGAGATGGCTAGTTACTTTGAACAACGGGCCAAGGAGTTGGGACTTAACGTCCCGGCTTCCGGCCAGTCTTCAAGCGGATCGTATTTTCAGCAGAGAGCCCAGGAATTAGGTTTGAACAATCCACCACCCACACAGACCCCACAAGGGTCTGATTTCTTTTCTCAAAGGTCTATGGAGTTAGGGTTAACCCCTCCACAAATGCCGGACAGGATTAATGTAATGGATGTACGCCAGTCGCCGTTAGCACAACAGGCAGCGCAGTTTACACCACCTATGGCTAATCAATCGCTACCAACGGCACCACCGGACGACAGGAACCCGGTAACACGGACTTTGGACTATATATTCAAGGAAAACCCTGTTGCCCGGGTGATTAACCGACCTTTTGCAGCAGCTGCACAGTCCCTGATACCGGATGCACCGATGATTAAAGACGGTCAGGCTATCCCCGGAACCAGCGCAAGACAGCAATTCGCGGAACGCAATCCAATAGCATCGACAGGCAGTGAAGCACTGGACAAAGGTCTTGATGTGGCTGGCAACATCGGTAGCTATTTTATGAACCCCTCTGGACAGGGCCAAAACATTGCCAACCTTTACAATGCTGTAGCTCCACTAGCTCAAAACATCAGCGCAAGAGTGGCGCAAAGGCTGCCTGACGCTGGCATGAGATTATCTAAGGACGGCACAAGGATAGTAGACAACATGCTATCGAGAGGTGTCCAGGAGGGCACAAGAGAAGCATTAGCGGCAGCAACGTATGCCGTTCCCCGTTCCCTTATTCAGGGCGAGTCCGATCCGTTAGACATCGCCAAGAATGTAGCTATGGAAGGGGCGCTTGGGGCCGTCACGGGAGCCGCGGCCCCTTATGCTGGGGACTTATTATCGAGGGCAACGCAGCCTATCAGAGATCGGTTTAGGCCACAGGTGGATGATTTTACACCACCAGTCAGCCAAGCTCCAGCTAGTGCAACACCTGAACACAGACTTGAGATACCAAGGGAACCCGATGCCAGGGCAGAAGCTGCCGCCGCAGCATTTCGGAGTAATGATATAACTCCCCCGACAAGAGGCAGCCAACTCCCTGAAGGCGTACAAGCCATGCAATCACCAACTATACCATTAAGGGAACCTAATCCCAATGCAAATATCACCAAGCCGATTACGCGCCAACAGCTATTAGACAGCGTTAGAAAGAACATGGGTGTCACCGTTCGTACTGGGCGTTTAGGCGTGGGTGATGAAGGGGTATTAGGATACTACAAAATCAACCCGGAAGTTGTTCGCAGCCGACAGCATGGAGATATACAGGTTATTGCCCATGAGGTAGGACACCACTTGGACAAGCAATATAAGCTTTCCAACCCTCAGTTTGACGGTGAACTATTGAGTTTAGGGAGAGCGACTTCTGGACCTGGTTATACACCGGAACAAGTCCGGAATGAGGGTTTGGCCGAGTATATGCGACTGTACCTAACAGATCCACAAACAGCCAGACAAGTAGCCCCTGGATTTACATCTCATTTAGAGAATGTACTGCCAAGAAAAACAATGAATAATCTGTCAAAAGTGCAAAATGACATTGCAACGTGGATTGACCAAGGACCAGAACTGCAGTTCAGAGGTCAAATCAACCGTACGGGCCGGGATACCAAGAAAACAGTATCCCAGCGTGTAGATGATGCTTACACATCCTTTATGGATCGTTTCCATCCGTTAGCCGAAGTTGAAAAGATGGCGAACCGAATTCGTACAGGGAAAGCAACTTTAGGGGATGCGTCCAATTCGCTGTACAAACGGGCAAGGTTAAGCGTAGGAGCACCGAAAAAGGCCCAGGAGGTCTTACAAGACCTAAAAGGTATCCTAAGGCCTATTGACCAATTCGGTTACACAACCAAGGATTTAGGGGATTTCGCAGCAGCTAAACATGCTCTGGAGCTGGAAAATCTAAACATCGAATCAGGGTTCACTCGCAAACAAATTGAGTCAGTCTTGAGAAAATACGATACACCAGAAATGAATGCTCTGCAGCGCCAACTTGTCGAGTATAACAATAGCCTATTGGAAATGTTGGTTGATGGCCAGGTTATCTCTCGTGAAGCTGTGGACGCTATGAAAGAAAGATACCCGGACTACGTACCGTTTTACCGATTCTTTGATGATGACGTGTCGGCAGGATTCGGAGGAAAAGGATTCACAGACCTAACCAACCCGGTCAAACGGTTGAAAGGATCAACGAGGGATATTATCGATCCATTAGAATCCATCGTCAAAAACACCTTCGCCGTTGTTAATGCAGTGGAGAAAAACAAAGTCGGTCTGGAGTTGTCCAAACTGGCTGATGTTCCTGGTATGGGCGGCATGGTAGAGAGGTTGACCGGGAAACAATCTGTGCCGAAAGAAAATATCGTAACGGTATTCGAACATGGAGAAAAGGTACAGTATCAACTGGATCCGGAATTGTTCAGGGCTATAAAGCAATTGGACGAAGATTCCACCAACAAATTGATTAAATTTCTTTCGTTTCCAACAAGTACATTGCGGGCCGGCGCAACATTAACTCCTGAATTTGCGCTTCGTAATCCTATTCGTGACCAGTTTCAAGCATATGTTGTTTCAAATTTCGGATACAACCCAATCATCGATTTGCCTAGAGGAATATTCCACGTACTTCGAAGAGATGACATATATCGAAAATGGGCCATGGAAGGTGGCGGGTACGGTAACTATCTTTCCCAGGACCGAAACTATCTAAGGGAGCAATTAAAATCCCTGAAGGACGAAAAGAATCCCTGGGCAAAGGCGACAACTGCTATTACAAGTCCTAAACAATGGATAAAGGTTCTTCAAGCAATGAGTGAAGTAACTGAAGAGGCAACAAAAGTAGGAGAGTTCTCGAGGGGGTTAAGGAAAGGTTATTCACCTGCAGAAGCTGCCTTTCAATCACGTGATTTAATGGACTTTGGTCGAGCTGGTAACAACATTAAACAATTAAATAGAGTAGTAGCCTTTTTCAACGCCAATATTCAAGGTAAAGACCGGATAGCCCGAGCTTTTGCCAAAAATCCATATAGAACAACTATAAGGGCACTAACTTCCATAACACTGCCGACAATCGGTATTTATATGTGGAATAAGCATCAATCTAATGAAGAACAAAGAAAAACCTTAGATAATGCTCCGCAGTGGATGAGGGATACATTTTTCTTGATATCCATTCCAGGGACAAATGAAGTTGCGCGGATTCCCAAACCCTTTGACTTGGCTCCGATTTATGCAAATTTACCAGAAAACATCATGAGATGGATTGACGACAACGATCCTCAAAGCGCTGGAGAATTCACAGCGGGCGCAGCAGAAGAATTGCTTGGTGTTCCTTATATGCTTACAGGATTGACTCCTATAATTGAGAACACGGCCAATTATTCATTTTTTACGAAAGGCCCAATTGTTCCTCAAAGAGATCAGGGGTTGTTGCCGGAAGATCAATACGGAATTAACACCAGCCTTACCGCCCGTACAATAGGACAAGCAACGGGAACCAGTCCCTATAAAATTGATAATCTAATTCGTGGTTATGGTGCCGGATTGGGCCGTTACGCCACATCAGGAATTGATAAGCTCATTGAAGCTGCGGGAGGTCCGAAAATTCCACCGCAGCCAGAAAAGCGTTTCGCTGAGAAGCCTATTATCAATGCATTCACGGTTAGTTCCAGCGGCGGCGGAAAAGTCATGGAAGACTTTTATGATGAGCTAGACAAGATAAATCGAAAAGACAAATCTAACAAACGCAACAATAAATCTGATGCCGAAGTCGCAAGATCAGCAAAAGGGATGCAAGCAACGTCTAGATCAATTAGCCAAATCAGGAACCGGTATCGTGAGATCCAAGCCAGCTTTGACTTGACTCCTGCAGAAAAACGGCGACAGTTGGATGAACTAAACGATCAAATGAACCAGTTAGCAAGAGAAGCATTGGAGAGATTCGAGCTTAAAAAATAGGGCCCTTCGGGGCTCTTTTTCATGGGAAGGGTGAAGAGATATGCCGGGGGAAGACATTAAAATGATCATCGAAATGAAAGAGGATATCGCAAGCATCAAATCAATCCTTAGTACGATGGCAAACACAAACGCCATTGCGGTGGAGGCTGCGCAATCAACCAGATCGGCTCACCATCGAATTGCTGAAATTAATGATCAAATTAAGGAAATGAGAAACGCCCAACGCTGGCTAATCGGAACCACAATTAGCGTTGCTGGCTTGTTTATTGCTGCTGTCGGCTTTTTATGGAAGGCGGTGGGAGGATGACGCTTTGGAGAGATCAGTTTATCCGTATTAATGAGTTTACCCGGCCTGGTATCAAACGGACCATGACGCGCAATCTCGTCTGGCACTACACGGCCAATCCCGGAGCATCGGCAGCCAATCATTTCACTTATTTCAACAACCTTCGTGACCGTTACGCATCAGCACATATTTTCATCGACTCGAAGGAAGCTGTTTGTATCATACCGTTGGACGAATTAGCCTATCACGCTAACCAAGCCAATCCGTACAGCATCGGGGTTGAGCTTTGCATAGAGCGCGATGGGACGTTCCATGTCAACACGATTAAACAGGCGCTGGCAATTGGAAAAGAGCTTAACCGTAGGTACGGCCTAACCATCAGCGACCAGCTACGCCATTATGATGTAAATGGCAAGATTTGCCCTAAGCCATGGGTGGACAATCCCAGTTCATGGCAGGATTTTAAGCAGCAGTTATTCGCACCGGACACGAAGGAGGACGAAACTTTGAAACTCGAACAATGGCAATGGAAAGACCTTGGAGATGCACTTAGTAACATGTATCACTTAAGCGTTAACGGCCAAGTTAAGCCTCCTTTGATAACGGATTATACTTGGGCTGAAAAAGCCTATACAGGACGACTAAAACGGGATGAATTTGCGTGGCTTAACATGATTGTTTTGAAAGGGACTTACGAGGAAGATTACAAAATCAGGAGGGAAAATAAGATGGAAAAAACTAAGGTGGAAAAGAAAAGATTACGAAATTATGGATTTTGGACAGCCCTTGTATCGCAACTGTTGCTGGTTGTGCAGATCGGAGCAAAGTTGCTGTTTGACTACACTCTCACAGAGGATTTTGCGGCTGAGATTGTACTATTTGTTGATGCTATCCTTGTTGTGCTAGCCACGCTAGGTATTATCAGTAATCCGACAAAGCCGGATGGTAAGTATTTTAATTTGTAACAAGACAAACCCCGCATGGACTTATGGCTGGGCGGGGTTAATTTTTTGCTTGAAAAAGAACGTATGTTCTCATAAAATGTATCTAATCCTAGAGAAAGGAGGCAGAGAATCTAGGGATTTCCATGGATTTACTTATGTTGGGAACGGGCTGTACACTGAAACTATTTGAAATTAATGACGTAAAATCAATAAAAACCATGTACAATTATCACATTTTGTGAAATAATGAATTAAATTTCGGCGGAGGTGAAATTCTTGAGTGATATTTTAAGAATCGCTGCAGCCATGACTAGAATTTATGAAGAAGTATATGGTTCAATTAGTGAAGTAAGCGACCTGACAGAAATGAAAATGCATAAATTACTTTATTTTGCCCAAAAAAACCATTACTTCAACTTCGGGGAATGGCTATTTGATGATGACTTTCAAGGCTGGGTACATGGTCCGGTTAATAAGAAAATAAGAACAAACTTTAGTTATTTAGATCAAGATGTTGAAATAACTTTAGAAGAGGAATATACGATTAGGGAAGTTGTACATGAATACGGGAAATTTTCTGCAGGATACCTAAGAAATTTGTCCCATGAAGACGATGCATATAAAAATTCAAGGATAGGTTTGATGGAAGATCAGGCAGGAGATAGAACAATAGCAAAAGACGACATAATTACAGACCTTTCATCACACGGAAGACATTTTAAAAGTGATGAACGAGGGGTGTTTAATTAATTGTCTAGCCCGGAGAACAACATAGGAAAAATATGTAAATCCATGGAAAAATATTTCGATGTTAGAACAGGTAAAATGAAAGTGAAGAGCCGACCTGTGTTGATAGTCGGGTACGAACCGGACTACACTTCACATACAGATATTGATTATGAAGTATTGCCGATATCTACGTTGAAGAACAGGCGGCCTTCAAAGGATTATGACTATCTAATTGACGAAGAATTAAGACAAAAACTAAACTTAAATGAAATCTGCTATGTCCGTTCACATAAAACGTCATGGAGTCATGTGAAAAACATGGATGTTTATAAACCGATAGGCAACCTTATTGAAAATGATTTTATGTTGTTCAACGAAATACTGAATAAAAACAAAGAATGGGTTTCGTTAAGGACTCAAGAATCTTTGTTTGAATTTGAAAGTTTAAAGGAAAGTGGTTAACTTTTATTGAAGTTACATATAATCCATCAAGAGGACTGGGCTTACCCGGGCCTCTCTTTACTTTTTATAAATATAATAATGACACAGCCCGCCCTTATAAGCGGGCTTTTTTTATGTTGATAAAAGAACATACAATCACCTATAATAAGAACAAACGTTCTATACAGGTGATCCTATGCCCATCCTAACTGACACCGAACGCAAAATCCTACGCATCCTCTTTAATCGCTATCGTCTCGACCAAACACATGCGGACATCGATTTATTGTCTCGACTCTCAGGACGCTCTCCTGATCGTGTACAACAGGCTTTACATGGATTGGCTGCTAAAGGTCATATCACTTATGAGTTACCTCTTGTCCAAGTGCTGCTGCCGTGGCCCGATAGTCCCGATCCACCTAAAAGAGATCCGTCCATATGGAGAGAGTGACAAAACCTCCCTTAAATCGCCAAAGGATTCGACAAGCCCCGTGCCGTATAGATGGTATGGGGTGATTTTATGGAGCTTAAATGTAGATTGCGTGTAATCCTTGCTGAGATGGATATGACACAGCAGGAGCTTATTAAAAGGATGGACAAGCCTATAAGCAACTCATCTATGAGCCAGATAGTGAGAGGGGATACATTGCCTACGCTCACTACGGCTTACATGATTGCTAAGGCTTTAAATAAACCAATCGAGCAAATATGGATTGAAGCAGTAACATAATTTTTTAAGAGGACAGGCAATTTTAAGTCACAGGCGCATACACTGTATCATCAACCAATAAGGAGATGGTACAGATGAACTTAAATGTTGTCATGCAACGTATCGCTGAGTTATGGACGATACAAAAGGGCCGGCAGTTGACGGATGAGGAGTATTTGGACTTTACTCACGCCATGAACGCCAATGCTAAGTATTGGTGGGAGAGGGCATATCTAAGCAATGAGCTAGTCATGGCGACAATAGCGAAAAACGTGGATTGGCAAAACGAGGTTTTAATGGAAATATCCCATTTTGACTACGGTATAAAAATAAAAAGCCGGGCCGCAAAGGACCCGGGGAGAAAAAATAAATTCCTACTATAATATAATGTATGCCATTGGTTGCTGTTGATGCCAATGGCTATTTTTCATTGCGCTTTCATGATCTTATGATATAATGGGAACAAATGTTCCTAAACTACATCATGAAAGGTTGTGGTGGTAATGAGAATCACCAATGTACAGAGAAAAGTGATTTTAGCAATCAATGAATTTGTCTCTAAGCACAACTATTCTCCTACCGTTAGAGAAATATCTAAAATGATGGGTTGGTCATCTCCGTCCACGGCACACGGATGTTTGATGCAACTAAAGAAGAAAGGATTTGTCACCTGGGAGCCTGCGCTACCGAGAACATTAAAAGTGAATGAAGATAGATTTGTTGTATAAATAGGCAAGACTCCAGAATCTTAATTTCTGGAGTCTTTTTTTTCTAAAATAATTAATTCTGTCATCCTGACAGGATTTTTGACAGTGAAGTTATCGTAATTAATGGAATTTATGGAATTAAAATAATTCAAATGGCTAAAAATCCGCATAAACACTGGGTTTTCAATAATTGCTGGAATGATGGATGAATGAACCACCAAATTGAGGGGGTAGTGGGCGAACGCCCGTGGAGGTTCGAGTCCTCTCGACCGCATAGCTTTAACTTTTCGGGGATTTTTAAAGTGAGTATAAGATAGTGGGTAAGTTGTTGCCTGCTTTAGATAATGGAGACCACTTTCAGTTAGTTAACCATTCTAATTGAAGGTGGTCTTTTTTTGCTTCAATTTGCGATACAAGACTTCAGCATCCTAAGGAGGCAGAAGCTTACTTTTGTGGTGATGAGTAAGCATGTCTTTTAAAAATCAAAAAGTTTGATCATAACATAAGGGGGATCGAAAGTTCGAACTTGGATTGATGATAACTGAGGTCAATAAAGCCGCTCTTGTAGACGATTTAAAGGAACAATTTGAAAAGTCGATGATTCTGGTCAATGACGAAGAGACGCTTCAGCAGATGCAAATGTTTGTAGAGGGTTCCAAGGGAGAATGGGTAATAAAAAAGGAAGGAGTAATCATAATGACTTTATTAGCCTTTGGTTAGCGATACAGGTGAGATGAACGGAAGAATGGTATGTATAGAAGATGAGTTTATTTATCCACATAATGATAGAATTTGTATACATCTTGATACATTTTTCCCCGGGTGCTAAAATAAATGTATACAGGAGCCGTGCTGGTAACACGACTCCCACGCAATAGCCGCTTCTAAGGGCGGTTGGCTTAAAAAGGTGATCACAAATAGACCGTTAACCTTTTGTTGGAGGGCGGTCTATTTGTCGTTTCTGAATGACAGCGTGGCTATAATTAGCATACCAAAAGTAAGCATAAGTATAAGTGCTTCAATACTGTCATCATATAGGCATCCCTCCTTTCATCGGAGGTAGCCGACCGCCCATATAAGCCTTTTCTATTGCTTGTCCAATTATAGCATATTTTGTCAAAAAAGAGTGTGGGAAAAGGTGAAGGGAAACGGATAGAGTGAAACAAGAATCTGAGTGATACAGAATTTTATAACCAAGATACGTGTGATGAACTGCGAGTAGTTCTGCGCTAACGCTCGCCCTTGCTCTTATGTGTGACAAAAAGCCGGAAAAACTGGGTTCTGAAGCAAAATAAGTACCGTGGCAAACCGTGGCAAGCGTTACAATTTATTTCCCCCTGATTTTGGTCAAATAAGGACACTGGCGAGCGTTAGAATTTGAGAGCGTTCTGCAACTAGCTGCAAACCTGCCTACCTGCAACCCTCCTGCAAAGTGCAAACCGCTTCCCTGCTTGCTGTCAACCGCACTAAGTAAGGCTGCAGTAAGGTTGCGGGAAGGATCCAGAAAAGGTTCCAGACAAAGCTCCGGGAAGGTACAGGCAATGGCTCCAGGAAAGTCCTCAACCAACCGTTAACGCGGCATACATAGCATAGTAAGGTATGAAGGCTCTGGCAATACGCTGGAGCCTTCAGCTTGTTGGAAACAGGTTACAGGCTTGCTCTCTCCGAGGAGGAAAAGCTGACGATAAATCTGCAAATGCCCTGAAATAAACGGGAAAAATCGTCTCTAAAGCCGGAAATGGACACTTAGCTTTGTTGAAAAATATACGATCCCGCACTTCTGGCTCGAGTTCTGATGGCGACACGTGTAACAAACCCGCCACTGTAGGAGCCTATCCTTGCGATGCCGTAAGGTCTTACTGTTATGGTCACTGTATTATTGAGGAGAAGCACAAACGGCCTGCTGCTGTTATTGGATATGGCGAGAGTGCCATCCACCCCTTTAGGAACTGTAAATAACGGTTTTACCCCAGAAGTGGGGAAGCTGAATGAACCGGTATGGGCATATTTAGCCATATTTATCACCTCAAATTAATGTATTCAGCTGAGGATGTTGGTGCATGGGTATATGAAGCAGGGATGTACAACAAATTCGAAGCAGCAAAAACACAAGAAAACGAACAACAAAAATAAACAAGCCCAAAGGAAAGCCCAAGAGCAGCAACAAGGACACAAAGAAGGAAAAGCTTGGCAGTCAGGCGTGGGCTCGCCTAATTAAGAAACCAGCAGTCTGCGGCTGCAGGTCTATAAAAGTTAGTCCTTCCAGCGGAGTCCCCATTTCAGTAAAGTTAGAAGTAACCAGAAGCTTCAGTGAGATGGGGGAGAACGGGATGGGTAAAAAAATAGTATTAGCGGGCGGAACCGGTTTTGTCGGGCGTTATTTTCAAGAACAATTTAGAGCGTTGGGTTATGAGGTGTATGTCATTTCACGGCAAAAGGGTCAAGGCTTTGTAGGCTGGGGCGATATGAAGGAGCTGACGCGGATTTTAAACGGCTCTGAACTGCTGCTTAACCTTGCTGGCAAATCGGTTAATTGCCGGTATCATCAGCGCAATCAGCGTGAAATCCTTTTGTCGCGAACGGAAACGACTTCAAAGCTGGGTCAGGCTGTGGCCGCATGCACTGAACCACCGCCGTTATGGATTAATGCGAGCACCGCGACCATCTATCGTCATGCAGAAGATCATCCGATGACAGAGGCGGAAGGGGAGAAGGGGACAGGGTTTTCGGTCGATGTGGCGAATGCATGGGAGGAGGCTTTTTTTGCCTGCAAGCTGCCCGCTACGAGACAGGTAGCTTTAAGGATGGCTATTGTGCTTGGAGCTAATGGCGGGGTGATGACACCTTACCGATATTTGGTCCGGTTCGGTCTTGGAGGCATTCAAGGGAACGGCAGGCAAATGTTCAGTTGGATTCATCTTGAGGATCTTTTCCGCTTGGTTGGATTTATTCAGGAACACAAGGAGCTGTCAGGAGTGTTTAACGCTGCGGCTCCTCATCCTGTATCGAACCGCCAGCTTATGAAGGAGCTTAGAAAAGCGTTCAGAATGCCGGTAGGACTTCCTGCACCAGCCTGGCTGCTGGAAATCGGCGCAGTCCTCATCCGTACGGAAACAGAGCTGATTTTAAAGAGCCGCTGGGTCGTTCCAAAGCGGCTTCTTGAGGCGGGATTTGTGTTTCGGTATCCCCGGCTAGCCGATGCTCTGCAGCAAATTGTCCGAGGATGACATGACAGCTAATGGGGGGCTGCCCCTGCAGGCCAATCTTGAATCATCTGCTCTTAAATGGTTCTTTCTCTCTGTTCGCTCTAAAGCTAGCCTTGTTTCTGCGGTCCAATGCTAACAAAGCCTCGATCAAGCTCTGTGAGTGATTTCCTTTTTGTGAGATCAAGGCTGAAAAAAATGCTGGTATTGGGCTTCTGCAAGGGATATGATTATTGCATATATATGCCAAAAAGAAGGAGCGATGCAATTTGAAAAAAATGATTGTTGGCGGCTTGATTGGCGCGGCGTTGACGGTTGGAGTTTCCGCACATGCGGAAGTAACGAATCTGATGATAGGCAAAGTGGTGGATGGAGTATTTCCCGTTAAGCTTAATGGCCAAACCTTACATACAGAAGCTATCGTTATAGAGGGGACATCTTATTTGCCGGTCAGAGCATTTAGCGAGACGCTGGGCATGGAAGTCAGGTTTGACATGCAGGAGGGGATCAGCCTATATGAGGAAGGGCAGGCTCCTCCTGAAGTTGAACCAGAGCCGGAAGAACCTCAAGAGGAGCCGCACGGACCTGGGGAAGTTCCCGGAGCCGCAGCGCGTACGGTCGACGAATACAATACGAGAATTAGCACGTTGGAGCAGACAATCGAGTCTATGTATTTGTCTTTGAGCGGACTAAACGGAGGGACGCCGGAACAACAAGAGAAATACAAGAATTTGATTGCAGAGAGAGACCGTTTAATCGAAGAACGGGATTACTACTACCCCGATTGGAATAAATAAGAGCGCCGGGGATCAATCATTTTGAATTATATTTTTGCCGGAAGACCCATTCCAACCACAGTGCCGGTTCATATCCTGTAATGTATCCGAAGTTGAAAGGGAGGAATACACATGAGTGGTGCTGTTGGAGGATTGGGCTACGGTGGTTTTACTTCGGCCGGAGTGATTTTGGTTCTGTTTATTTTGTTGGTTATTATCTCTCGTTCTTTCTGCTTCTAATGCGCAAAGAGAATTAGGGAAGCTGTACGACAAAACGAACCCGTCAATCCAGGATTGACGGGTTCGTTTTTTTATAGAGCATTCTGCTTCTAATTCAATTACATCAGGCGGGGCAGCAGCTTCACACAAGCTATAACCGATTAGGTCACAACCTTGCTAGAGAAATGCCCACTGGATTTAGGAAAAGTGCTGAATAACATAAATTAGGGGCTCCTTGGGAAAAATAGCTAAGCAGGCATAAAAGCTCAAAGCCTGCTCGCCGGTTATTTGAAGTTTAGGCTTTAAGGCTGTTCCAGATTGGCAAAATTGGTGTTTTCGGCAATGAGCTTGCCGGAGCTGTCCACAAACTGGATGACCGGCTGCTGCTCGTTTTGATAATAAGAAGAGCGCATATACAGGCTTCTGAGCACTCCATCAAAGATGGGAGCGAACAGCATATTTTCCAAAGATTCTCCATCGGTATTGTTGAAAACGACCTTTAACGTATAGTCATCCAAGAGAGTAATTTCGCTGAAGGGGTTGGTTTCTTCATCTCCCTTGATCATTTCGGTCAACAGCTCATTAAATTCTTCCTTGGATAAAGGTGTGTCTTCCCACTCCTCCATCGTCCAAACATTGAGCTGTGCCTCAATATCGGTCTCCTGTAGGCTGGAATCCGCCGATCCTTCATCGGACAAGGCTCCGGACTCAACGGCCGTGCTTTCCAAGGTGCTGGGCGATTCCACGTTAGCAGCTGCATTATGTTTATTCTTAGAAGGCTCGGTTTGGGCAGACTCATCACCAGGGACAGTCTTTCCGGCAACCGGATGCTGATAATCCATTTCGGATGTAGAAGAGAGGCTGTAACCACAAGCGGAGAGCAGCAGGGCAGCCAGACCCACAATAGCCAGCCTAAATTTCATTGTACTTCTCCCCTGTCTTCTTATGGATTGGTCTTATAACAAATTACTAAATATTTCTGTTTAGATCAAGGGAAATTTTCATGAAGAGAAAGCAGCAGGGGGCGGAGAAGCCCCCAGGCCCGTACTGAACAGAGAGAAGAAGAAGGACTTTTTTAGGGGTTGGAGGAGGAAATGGCAGCTGGACGAGCCGCAAGTGTGATCCTTCAGCACATGCATGGAAAGCGGGTGTTTTGCTCCCTGCCTGCATATTTGGCAATCCATTCAAACGCCTGAATACCTCCGTTCAGATCAGGGTCATATTTAATTCTATGATTCTCTCATTGGATTGGTAACGGCATTTGCTAGATTCCGCTTTTATGATTATACTTGTAGCAGGTTCATTAGGTAAGCTTTGCCATGCAGGGGAGGGTTCATGTTGAAGGGTGTAGTTCGTTCAGGTATTTCATTCGGCTCTGCACTGGCCATCGTTATTTCCTATACCGCGCATGAATCAGTGTTATGGGCCATTATCCACGGTATTTTCAGTTGGTTATATGTGATTTATTTTGTTTTGACCCGTTAAACTTAGCTTGTGAGAGCCATCCGAGTTATAGCGAAAGGTGGAATAAACAGTGATTAGCGAGAAACTGCTCAATCAGTTAAACGAACAAATGAATTACGAGTTCCATTCCTCTCATTTATATTTGACAATGGCAGCCTACTGTTCGGCTGAAAGCCTGGATGGCTTCGCCAACTTTTTTATCGTGCAGGCGGAGGAAGAACGGTTTCATGCGATGAAGCTGTACCGTTATATTAACGACAGAGGACACCGGGCCATTATTGAGGGCATTCCGGAATTGAACAATTCTTATGAATCGGTGCTGGATGCTTTTGAACAAGCCTTTTCCCATGAACGCAGTGTAACGGAGCGCATCTATGCCCTGTCGGATACCGCCATGAATGAGCGTGAGCATGCGACCATTGCCTTCTTAAAATGGTTTATTGACGAGCAGGTAGAGGAAGAGGCGATGTTTGATACGATCATCAACAAGCTGAAAAGAATCGACCAGGACAGCAATGCTTTCTTCATGATGGATACGGAATTCCAGCAAAGAAGCTTCTCCCCTCCTGAGGAGTAGGTAAAAGCAAGCTGTAACGGCGGACATCGGCAGATGCATGCATCTTCGTAATCATCCTGCATCTTCACATATTTGCTCGCATCTTGTTAGTTGCGTTAAAGCCCAAATATGCTCGAAATAGACGGTTGCCCATGGCGGACAACCGTCTATTTGGCATGTAATAACAGAGCAGCCTGTATCTATAATGACATGAGGCATTGGAAGGGAGGGACCGGAATGCATGACCCTAACTTCAAGCAGGAATGGCACGGTTTTAAAAAGCTCTGGCAAAGAGTGCAGTCCACGGATCGCTATGATCTGTTGGGGGAGGTACACCGCAGGCTGGACCGTTATCATTTACTAGCAAAGCAGTTGGAAAAGCTGATGGAAACATCGGTCGGCTTGGCGGAGGAATGGAACAAGAACAAAAAGAAAAAGCCGGAAGACTGACCGTATAAGCTGCGACAAATGATAATGTGTGTCAGGCGGCTGAGGCTAACCGATCAGATCTGCCATTCTCCAATACATTGAGGTCGGGGCAGAGCGACTCGTTAGTCAGCAATCTGTCTTGTCTGTCTGTTCATGGAATCGAATAATGCAAAAAAGAACTTATAAAAAAGACGGTGGCCATGGTGGGTGGACCAGCGTCTTTTCTTTGTCGCCAGAAATTAGCAACACCCGTGCAAAAGGTTAGCAGGCCGCTAAAACCAAGGCTGGGCCTGCCTTTACCAGAAAGTCTGTCAATGATCGTAGAAACTGTTCATTTGCCGAAATCAAGTGATCCGCTATAATGATTAGGCAACTATCATTCTCACAAGGAGTGTCAGCATGTTTGCTCCAGGTCAAAGGTTCCGGACGAATTCTTTATTTGTGAAGCTGCTTTTTCATTTCCTGATTATCATCATTCTGCTAGCTTCATACAATCTGTGGTCTTTGAACCTCTATTCGCGAAATGCGGAAAAGGAGATCATCAATCATAATTTGTCCCTGCTGAAAAACACAACCGAAACGTTGGAGAATCAATTTCGTTCCCTTAAGGGGCTTATGTTCAATCTTTATCACGACGGCAGGGTGAAAGCGCTGTACCAACAGTCATTAACAGGAGACAAGCGGGACTACGACTATACGATGATAAGAAATCTAGTGGAACAAATCCGCAATGATGTGGCTAATCCTTACTATCAGCTGGAAAATCTGATGGTGTATTATCCTTCCCCGGCCTTGCTGCTGGAGAAGGATGGTTTGGTCGCGGAACATAGCATGTTCAGCCGTTTTTACATTAGCGGCCGGTATCCGTTTACTTTTTGGCAAAAGCAGTGGAAGGAGGGCCAATCCTTCTCCATTTTTCCGGGGGCTTCGTTTTACAATGAACATACCCAGAGCAGCAGAACGCTTATGCCGGTAACCGCGCAAACGGTGAATGGCGATTATCACATTCTGGCCTTTGTCCAGGTGAACAAACTGATGCAGGCATTCAGCGGGACTCCACAGGCGGAGCTGCTGCTGCTGGATGACAATGGAGCGGTGATCGCCGCCTCATCGAAGGAGGCTGATAGCCGCCTGCTCCCGCAATGGGACGGTGTCAGCCGCTGGCTGCTTCATGAGGATACCTACTATTTTTTCGAGAAGGGGAAAGAATCTGGGGCTACCTACGTCTCGGTGATTCCTTACAAGACGTTGAATGCCACTTTGCAGCGCTTGAACTGGCTTGCTGTGCTGCTGTTTGCTGTTACGCTGCTGATCGGGATAACCGCTTCATTCCTGTTTAGCCGCAGCATTCACCGTCCCGTGCGGGACATTCTTGCCGGATTCGTTCCAGATAAGAAGCCATCCGTATATCACAGCAAAATTAGCGAGTTCAATCAAATTCACGCCCGTCTGAACGGCTTGTTCCAGGAACGCAATCGAATGAACCAGGAGCTGAACAGCAGCAAATCGCTGCTGACGAATTACGGCTATATTACGCGATTTAAAAAGATTGACACTGGCGCGCCTCTTTCCCGTGAATCCATGATCGGGGAAGGCAGCTTCATCCTGGTCCTGTACCGGCTGTACTACCGGCAGGGAGCGATGAACCAGATGCTGCTGAGACCGGAAAAAGCCGCCGCCCGCATCCGTGAGTTTATCGGTCTGCATATCCGCCAGTCGTTCCCCGAGTCCCATACCTTGCAGATAGAAAGCAATGAAATCCTATCTGTCGTTTATACGGAGGAAAGAAACGGGGCATTGAGGGACAGCATCGAGACACTGAAGCAGACCTTTGACCGGGATCGGCAGTTTTATCTCGTCACGGTGGCGGTCAGCTCCGTATTCCAGCAGTCAACCGATTTTGACAAGGCCTATGAGGAGACGCTGATGATGACGCGGCAGGCCCGGCCGGTGGAGGAAACGCAGATCTTCTGGGAACTCGAGCAGACGGAGGGGCATTTCATGTTCACGGCTGAACAGGAGCACGAGTTTTTCGTTAATGTGCAGGCCGGTAATGATACTTACTGTATACAGCTCGTAACCCGCATGCTGGAAGCGATGCAAAAGCACCGGGCCACGTCCGAGCAGCTGTCGCGTTTTGCCGAATGGCTGGTCGTCAAGACATGGAAGACGATGGAGCTGCTGAAAGCTCCCTGCGAAGGATCACCGGACGACATTCTTGCCCAGCTTCAGGATTGTATAACAACTGAACATTATCGGACTGTACTCATCCAGTTTATTTCCAGCTCGGTTCGGACAGTCAAGGTGAAACGCGAGGAACAGTATGACATTATAGAATTCGTCATGAATTATTTGGAAAATCACTATGAAGAGGATATTTCTTTGGAAATGCTTGCCGATAAGCTGAACATGTCGGCAACGTATTTGTCCGGCTACATAAAGGAAAAAACCGGTCATAACTTCACGGAGCATTTAAACCGGCTTAGGATTCGGACGGCTAAGGAATTGCTGGAAAAGCCGGAGCTGACCATCAAAGAGATCAGCGAACGGCTGGGTTACAGCAATTCGACCTCATTCATCCGGATGTTCAAGCGATGGACCGGGGTTCCGCCCGGCGATTACCGCAAGACATTACTATTTCAAAAAGAACATTCACGGTAGGATTGCCCCGCATCTGCGGGGCTTTTCTTGATGGTAGTTAGTGAAAGCCGGGGGCGAAGACCCGAAGAATCGTTTTGCTCCATCAGCCTGTTTACCCCTGTTTGCCCCTGTTTGCCTGACTGCTATCCTTTGACCGAGCCGATCAGCGCCCCTTTGACGAAATACTTCTGAATGAAGGGATAGATGATGAGAATCGGCAGGGTCGACACGATGATGGTCGCGAATTTGATAGCATCCTCGACAACGGCAACCTCCGTAGGTCCCTCGCTGCCTGAAAGCTGCCCGGACAGTACGATATTGCGGAGAATTACCTGCAGCGGAAACAATTCCTGGTTGCGTAAATACAATAGCGGGCCCATGAAATTGTTCCAGATGCCTACCGCATAGTAGAGTCCGATTGTAGCGAGAACTGCCTTGGACAATGGCAGCACTATGCGGAAGAAGATGCCGATTTCGGACAATCCGTCGATCTTGCCCGATTCCTCCAATTCACTTGGAATTCCGGCAAAAAATGTCCGCATGATCAGCAGATTCCAGGTGGAGATGGCCCCGGGCAGCACCATCGCCCAAATCGTATTAATTAACCCGAGCTCTCTTACTACGAGAAAGGTAGGAATCATACCGCCGCCGAAAAACATGGTGAACACGATCATCAGCATGAAAGGCTTGCGGAAGACCATGTGCTTTTTGGACAGAGCGTAGGCTCCCAATGCTGTGAGCAGCAGGGAAACCGCAGTTCCCAGCGTGACATAGATGATCGTATTCTTGTAGCCGGTGTATATTCTTTTGTCTTCCAATACGTACTTGTAGGCGTCCAGGTTAAAGCCTTTTGGCCAGAACCAGACCTCGCCTTTCATAATATGAATATCGGAGCTGAGAGAGACGACAATCATATATAGAAAAGGATACAGACAGGCAAAGACAACCCCAAATAAAATGATGGCATTTACGATATCGAACCAATTTAACCGATGCTTCATTTCGAATCTCCTTATTTCATATAAAACCGCCATCCGCATGCGCGGCTTGTGACCTGAGTGCAGGCCGGGGGACCCTTTAGGAGCGGTTTGCCCGGCTTACCATATGCTGTGCTCGCTAACTTTCTTGCTGATCTGGTTGGCGCCAATAATAAAGATAAAGCTGATGATGCCGGTAAAGACATCAATCGCCGTAGCGTAACTGTAGTTCCCGTTGGCTAACCCGGTACGATAGACATATGTGCTTATAATATCCGCCGTTTCATAGGTGACGGGACTGGACAGCAGGTACACTTTCTCGAAGCCGATTTCGATAATTTTGCCGATATCCAGAATGAGCAGAATGACGATGGCCGGAGCGATTCCGGGAAGGGTGATATGCAGCATCTGCTTCCAGCGGTTGGCGCCGTCAATTCTTGAAGCTTCATACAGCTGCGGATCAATGGCGGTTAGGGCGGCCAAATAAATGATCGTACCCCAGCCGACATGCTGCCAAATATCCGTGCTGACATAAATGGTGCGGAACCAGGAGGCCTCGACCATAAAATTGATCTTATCCAGTCCGATCATTTCCAGCAGCCGATTGACCATCCCGCTGGTTGGGGATAGAAACATTACCACTATGCCGGCGACTACAACATTGGATATGAAGTGGGGCAAATAGCTGATCGTTTGGACGAATCGCTTGAAGATGGAATTCCGCACCTCGTTAATGAGCAGCGCCAGAATGATCGGCGCCGGAAAGCCGAATAGAAGCTTGTAAAAGCCGAGCAGGAAAGTATTGCGCAGAATGGGCCAAAAATCAGGGCTCTCAAAAAACATGCGGAAATACTTCAGGCCAACCCAATCACTGGCGAATACTCCGCGGTACATGTTGTAATCTTTAAAGGCGATGGCGATCCCGAAGATCGGCACATATTTGAAAATAATATAATAGAGTATACATGGCAGGACCAGAAGCAACAGATAGCGGTCCCGTTTGATTCTATAGCCGAGCGAAGCCCGGTAAAGGGGCTTCGGCTCGGCTTTTGCAGCGAATCGTGAAGTGGCCATAACTTGATAATCTCCTTACAGCGAATTTACCTCTTTATTACTCGTCCAATTGCTCATCCATTTGCATGAATTGCATGAATACCTGGATCTCGTTAAGGGGGTGGTGGAAATCTACGGCGGCGTTTCTCGTGCTTACTCTACAAAGCTTTTTGCTCTATCGTGTGCATGCTTGTAGATGTCCACGTACTTTTGCACGCCCAGCTTCTCCATTTCGGCCACATAGCTGTCCCATTCATCGAAAGATTTTTGCCCGAGAATAAACTTCCCGACATTCTCTTCCATGTATTTCTTGAGGCTCTCTCCGGTAATGTTCAACTCTTCATTCTCCTCCTCGGTAAAGGCGAAGACCGGCTGCTGCGGATTCAAGGAGTATTCATCGATAAGAGCTAGCCCTTCCTGCATCTCAGGAGAGAACATTTTAAAGAATCCTTCCATATCATGGACCGTAAATGTTCCGTAGGTGGCGATTCCCGTTCTCGTTCTTAAATCTGCAAAGCTGGTGTACTCCGGATTGATTTTCTTCTCCCCGTTTTCCACAATGTACGTTTCATTTTCCTTACCCCAGCTCACCAGTTCGATACCTTCAGGGGAATAGAGGAAGTCCAGGTAACGCAAAACAGCTTCGCGATTTTTCGTGTTGCTTGCTACTGACCAGCCTTTAGGCATAAAGCCCGAATATTCATTCAGCGGTTTTCCTTCAGGCCCGCCGGCCGGTGGAGGCATAAATTTAACCTGGAAGCCTGGAATCTCATCTTTAAGCAGAGACATCAGCTGATCGATGGAGCCGATGTAATCAACGGCCATGAACGACTTGTTCTGCGCGAACAAATCCATAAACTGCTTGCGTTGAATAGACATGAAGTCAGGCGGGATTAGCCCTTCCTCATAAAAGGTATTTAAATACGTAAGCATAAGCTTGTAGTTTTCTTCAACCGGTCCGTATCTCCATTCATCTTTGTCGTAGTCATAGTACTGCCAGTTAAATGTATTGAAGTTCGTTGCCATATTGCCAAGCGGGCTCATGCCGCCGAAAATTGCAAGCGGAATGCTGTCGGGATACAGCTCCTTCAATTGCTTGGCTACCTCGTACAGGTCATCGTAGGTTTCCGGCAGCTCCAGGCCGTGCTTCTCAAAGATATCGGCGCGGTAGAGCCATGACCGGCGAGACTCTCTTTCCAATCCGTACAGCGGCAAATAATAGCTCTTGCCGTCGGCGGACATAATTCTCTGCTTCACCTCTGGATGATCCTCGAGAAATTTCTTGTAATTCGGCATTTCGTCCAAATGATCGAAGATATTCAGGAAAGCCCCGCTGTCTCCATGTTTATTGGCTGTTGCCAAATTCGTGATCGTCATTAGATCAGGCATATCCCCTGAAGAGACGGCGAGATTAATCGCTGTTCCATAATCATTTGGCGGAGCCTGTACGTTGAAGTCGATGTTGGTAGCTTCTTTAATATACTTGTAGATCGGCCAGTCTTCCTTGTAAGGCCAGTTGGAATGGGAATCCACCATCATATTGAGTGTTACCGGGGGATGCCCGTCTGGACCAGAGCCGCCAGCATTGTTGTTTTCCGGATTAGTCCCGGGATTGGTTGGTGCGTTTGGACTGCCGCACCCGGCTATTACAGAGCCTAATAAGGCGGCAGCTGTCGCTGTTTTGCCCAGCTTTCCCCATGTTTTTGCCTTCATCATTTACTACTCTCCCCTTCTTCATAAATTCGGTTGTTTCGGTTGTTTCGGTTGTTTTTGTTGATGGTTATTTCTTTTCAAAATTGTGTGCGCCCCCTGGGTTGAAAAGGAGCGGCCCTTTTCCTATTCGAAATGATCTTATCGTCTAATCTTGAGAAAGGCTACTGACATTTGATGTGAATATTACCCGGATTCACGCAACCTGAGAAATGGTTAATAAACATAAATACGGTTTATCCTCCTGAGATTACAGCAGCAGGACAGGCCGCGCCAGTAAATCGGTCAAAATTGTTCTGAACTAAACAAAAGCTTAAAAACAAGCATAAGGAGGAGTGAAAAAAATCATTTACAAACGGATTGAGCTAGATTATAATAATTATAAATTAATATTTGATTTAAAAAGCCTATATTCTTTTTCAACGAGAAATTCCGGCTTACCCATGCTGTCCCTGCTACCAGGGGCAGCATGACTGCTTTTAAAGGGGTTAACAATGGTAATCATTCTCACTGAAACACTGAAACACACGATTACGGTATCACTGAATTTACTGAAATACTGAAGCTTCCGCTTAAACTCACATGAATAGGAGTGATCAAACATGCAACCAACTGTACATTCCGCCAAGCATGAAACGTCTTCTTCTGTTGAGTCAACCAGGACTCTTTCCATCCGCTCCTTGAAGTCCTTGCTCATCCGGCACGCGGAAGGGGCCGCTGCGCTGGCCAGCGGGCTGCTGATGCTGACCGCATGGGCTGCGGGCTCCTTCTCCGAGCCTACGTCCATCGCGCTGTACCTGTTGGCTTACGCCGTTGGTGGTTACTATAAAGCAAGAGAAGGTCTGGAAACACTAATTAAGGATAAGGATCTCGATGTCAATCTGCTCATGATTGTTGCCGCTATAGGAGCGGCGAGTATCGGTTACTGGGCGGAAGGAGCCATCCTCATCTTCATTTTTTCCTTAAGCGGTGCCTTGGAAAATTACACGATGGATAAAAGCCGGAAGGAAATCTCCGCTTTAATGGATTTAAAGCCGGAAACGGCCTGGCTCGTCAAGAATGGGGAAGAGGTTTCGGTATCCATCGAGCAGCTGAACGTAGGGGATCTCGTGCTTGTTAAGCCAGGAGAGCGAATTCCCGCGGACGGAATCATTACTAGCGGTAACTCGGCAGTCAATCAGGCGTCCATCACCGGTGAATCGGTCCCTGTTGACAAGGCGGCAGGAGACGAGGTTTTCGCTGGAACCTTGAATGGCCAGGGAGCGCTATTTGTTGAAGTGTCCCAGCCGAGCAGCTCATCGCTATTTGCGAAAATTATCAAGCTGGTGCAGGAAGCGCAAAGCGAAAAACCTGCTACACAAGTATTCATGGATAAATTCGAGCGTATTTATGCACGCGTCATTATTTTGGTTACGCTGCTGCTGATTGCGCTGCCGACATTCTGGTTCCAATGGACTTGGGAGGAAACCTTCTATAAGGCTATGGTGTTCTTGGTTGTCGCTTCTCCTTGTGCGCTCGTAGCTTCCATTATGCCGGCAATGCTGTCCGCTGTATCGAACAGTGCCAGAAAAGGCGTGCTGTTCAAGGGTGGCGCCCACCTGGAGAACATCTCCCGTGTGAAAGCAGTCGCTTTCGATAAAACTGGTACTCTGACTCACGGCCGTCCGGTAGTGAAAAAGCTGGCGGTCTTCCAAGGGATGAGTGAAGAGGAACTGCTGGAGAAAGCCGCTTCCGTAGAAAGCCTCTCGGAGCATCCTCTCGCGCAGGCGGTTGTGGGCCGCGCCAAGGAGCAGGGCATTTCCTTGGGACGCCCGCAGGAGCTGAAAGCTTGGACCGGCTTCGGGGTGGAAGCCAGGTATGCCGGAGAGACATGGAAAATCGGCAAGCCCTCCTGGATGGACCCCGCTTTGCTTTCCGAAGATATTCAGCACACTATCCGCACATGGGAAGAAGAGGGCAATACGGTCATCGTGGTCCAGAACAGTGAGGGCATAGCCGGCCTGCTGGCGATTCGCGACAGCATCCGTGAGGAAAGCAAGGCCGCTATTGCTCGTCTGAAGCAGCTCGGAATCACGGCTGTAATGTTGACTGGGGATCAACAGCGCACTGCCCAGGCTATTGCTGATGAAGCTGGTATTGACCACGTCTATGCCGAACTTCTGCCAGAGGAAAAAGTGGCCCGAATCGAGCAGCTGAAACAGACGTATGGACATGTCGCCATGGTAGGAGACGGAGTCAATGACGCCCCTGCGCTCGCAACAGCCACTGTCGGCATCGCGATGGGAGCCAAGGGAAGCGATGCGGCGCTTGAAACTGCGGATATCGTCCTGATGAACGATGATCTCGATAAGCTGGCGCACTCGGTGGAGCTGGGAAGAAGAACACGCAGAATTGTGACGCAAAACATGGTATTCGCATTGAGCGTCATCACCCTCCTGATCTTCTCGAACTTTACTGCCGGCGTAGCGCTTCCGCTTGGCGTCATCGGTCATGAAGGGAGCACGATTCTGGTCATTCTCAACGGACTCCGGCTTCTGCGGTAAACATTGCAAAAAGATATAAAAATTTTGTTTGGGACGCCTATATGTCAGGCGTCCTTTTTGATATTCTATAAGTAACATCAGATAAATCTTTTACGCTAGGAATAAGTCTCTGCCATTCATGAAGTTTTTTGCTTGTTCAGGAATTACTTAAAAGACCTATGATGAGATGGGAGAGATGGATGTTGGAAACCAACAGGGACTTGGTCGTCTATTGGCAAGCGCACCGCGGAGGAGGAGAGTACGAGGCTCCTGATAATACACTCGCAGCTAACCGGTATACCTGGAAGCTCGGGGGCATTCCCGAAGCGGATGTTCGTTCTACACGCGATGGGGTGATTATCTGTCTGCATGATGCCACATTGGCGAGAACAACCAATGCGCCGGATGAGATCAAGGACACGCCGATTTCCGAATTGGATTATGAACAGATTAAGCAATGGGATGCCGGAGTTAAATTTGACCCAGCTTATGCAGGTGAACACATTCCTTTGCTGGAAGAAGTGTTCCAGGAAATGCAGGGCAAACCGGAAAGGCAAATCTATCTTGACTTGAAGGAGCTGGATTTGCTTGCTTTAGGGCAGCTGATTGATCGATATGGGGTGAATGAGCAAATCATATTCACTCATAAGATTCAGGACAACTGCATCCGCATGAAGCAGATTGCCCGAGGCGTGCGCAGCATGCTGTGGATCGGCGGCACAGCTGAGCAAATCGAGGGTAAATTCGATGCGGCGCTGAACAGCGGCTTTGAGGGCTTGGATCAAGTGCAAATTCATTTGAATGATGATCCGGAAGCCGGGGAGTGGCCTTACCAGATCCAACCGCATTTTCTGAAAAGAGCCTTGGCCGAATGCGGACAGCGGGGCGTTGACCTGGAGGTGCTTCCGTTTCATTTCAACGATGAAGCCATTCACGGTCTGCTTGAGCTGGGTATCCGTTGGTACGCAACGGATGAACCGGCCCGTTTCCTCGCCGCGGTGAACAGCTGGCCCGGAAAGGCTTAATGATTTTAGACAAGGAAGGAATGGGCAATGAACATTTATTCGGTTAAATACACCTCTACCGAAAAGCTGTACGAAGAAGAGATTGTAAGAAAGCAGAATATCGTAACGGTCAGGGCAAAGAGCGAAGAAGAGGCAAAGGCGAAGGTGCTGGAGAAATTAAAGAGCGAGGGCCGGCATGACAATATCGTCATCCATTCGGCGCGCCTGGAAGGTAAAGTTAAGCTCAACCTGACCCAGATGCTACTCTTGGGACTCGGGATTATTGTCATTATAAGTCTGATTTCAAGTCTTGGCAGGTAAGGTATGCGAACGATATAAATAGCTCATGTTTGAAAGATTCATTCAAGGGCGGACTTTCCGGGTAAAGGACCCATATGAAGCCGTTTCATTCGGCCGTTACAGATGCACGGCTTCCCTATATGACTAATCCAGGAGGTACAGCCATGACAACGGAGAAAAGAATGCTTGTCTTTATAGGCTCCTATTCAGAAGAAAAGGATAACAGCGTGCATGTGTATGCACTTGATGAGAAGACGGGAGCGTTAAGCTTGCTGGATCAAGTGTCCGGCTTGCAAAACCCGACGTTTTTAAGTCTGGATACGGATAACGCGAGGTTGTATTCGATTGCCGAAAGACGGAGCGAGCAGGGCGAAAGAATGGGAGCGGCGGTTTCCTTCGAGATTGACCCGCGGGCTGGAACATTGAAGGAGCTTAACCGCGCTGGCACGGTGGACGCCACTACTTGTCACATTAAGAGAGACAAGCACAACCGCTATGTGGTCGTTTCCAGCTATGGCGGAGGCAAGGTGGGCCTCGTTTCCCTGACGGCTGACGGACGGATAGGACAATTGCTTGACGTCCATGAGCATCAGGGAAGCGGACCGAATAAAGATAGGCAGGAGGGGCCACATCCGCATTCCGCATGGTTTAGCCCGGATGAGCGTTTTGTATTTGTGCCGGATCTGGGGATTGACCGCGTGCAGATCTACGCGATCGATGAGGACAAGCAGAAGCTGGTGCCGCATGGTTCAGCAGAGCTTCATCCGGGAGCGGGCCCGCGGCATATGGCGTTTCACCCCTCGGGCCGTTATGCCTATGTGATCAATGAGCTGGACTCAACTGTAACGGCTTTCCAGTATGATGCACAGGCGGGTCAGCTGGCTTATTTAGCCCATTACAGCACCCTGCCGGGTGATTATAAAGGTGAGAGCTACTGTGCGGAGATTCAAATTTCGCCTGACGGCCGCTACGTATATGGCTCCAACCGCGGACATGACAGTATTGCCGTATACAGAATTGATGAAGCTTCCGGGGAGTTAGCGGTGGTCCAATTCTGCTCCACTTATGGTGAGCATCCAAGGCACTTCTCCCTGTCCCCCGACGGAAAGTGGCTCATTGCCGCCAACCGGGACACGAATAATGTCGTTACGTATCGGGTAGATCAGGAGAGCGGGAAGCTTCAGCCTACCGGTCAGCAGATTACCGTTGCAAAGCCGGTTTGTATCCAGATGGATTACTTCCCTGTTCGCTAGGCTGGGACTAGCCGGATAACTAGGCGCGATGGCTGCGAGGCGTGTGGAGCGCGAGGTCGTCGTTTGCCCAAATAAGGACAATAGCGAGCGTTAGCATTCGAAGCAGGCTGAAAGCGATCTCGCGATTCGCTGCACAACGCTGGTTTTTAGCAAAAATTGTGGACAATAGAGCTGTCCGTAGATCCTAAAATTAATTAGGGACTGACTGGCAGCGGGAGAAACAACAAAAACGGTTGTTCAGGAGTGAATCCTAAACGACCGTTTTTCGTTGTGCGCGACTTGAATGCTTTAGGACTCGAAATGCTGGTCCCGCAAGCTTACCTTTATTCCGACCTCGAACATTCTTTTCCACGGCATATACACTTCATCCAGCTGAATAGTATCAGGCCGGAGCGTGTCCAGATAGGTGCGGGTGAATTCGATTAGCTTTTGCCGCACCAGCGCAGTAACCTCTTCATAAGGCCCGGCGACATCAAAATAGTTGCCGCCAAGCGCTTCCAGGTGGTGATCCTTGATGTCTTTGCGGACGAGCGTTTGGTATCCCCAGTCCTCGATTAACCGAGAAACATAGAATTCACGGCTTTTCTTGAATCGCTCGTGATCCTTGACCGAGCCTTCCGCTTTGCGGAAATACGATTCAATGATGCCATGGGCGATCACGGTCCCCAGTGTATTCCCCGATGTATTCCAGGCTGCGTAAGCGGCCAGCGAAGGGAGCAGTCCGGATTTAGCCAACAGCTTCATGAAGGTGTGGTCGCTTCCGTTGGAATTCGCCACATCCGCTACGGCTACCGGATACCCTTTGCGAATATAACGCGCGATTGCTTGAACGAATTCGTTGTAATGGACCTCGGAATGATACAGGCGATTGCGCTCTCGGAAGGTATGCACTGATTCCGCCATCTGGCCTCCAGGCGGGGAATGGACCATCAGTACGAAATCGCAATCAGCTGATGCATCTGCCGCATAAGCCCCAGCAGCGGTCAAATGGGATTTAATGCTTTCGTTCAGGCTGCGGTCTTCATAGTTCGGAATGGTCTGCGGTCCGCGGGTAGATGAATAACGGACATAAACCTCCGGCACATAATTGTGAAGCTGGCAGAATACGCGCGCCAACAGCGTGCAGCCAATTTCGTCGGCTCCGGGATACAGATGAACCCGGTCCATAACACCGAGCTCCTCCGTCAAGAAGAGCAGCTTTCTCTGTTCCATCGGAGAAAAACCATATTCTGAATTATCATCCAGAGGAATGATGAGAAAGTCGATGATGCCTTCATGCGCCAGCTGGATAGTGAGTTCATTGACATAAGCATTGATAGACCGCCGTTGCAAATGCTCGCTCAGCACATCCTCCGGTATAATTCGAAGGACATCTTCCCATTCGGCCAGTTCTTCTGCATTCAATGGCTCCTGCTCTTGCTTGTCAAGCAACCAGGAATAGCGGAAGATCGAGCGGCCATATTCCGCATAGTAGTCAGGCTCCTCGTCACTGCTGCTGTATTGCGGGGTCCGCATAATTAAATTGAACGCATAAATCGTCAGGTCCGGACGCTCTTGCTTTATTTTTCTCAACAGAGCTAACCTCTGTGCACATTCTTCTTTACTAAGATGATGAAGACGGGAAGGTACAATCCCCCCGTAAATAAGCATGTCAATGGAGAGGATCAGGCTGGATGCATTTTTCGCTTCCTGTTCAAGCCATTCGGCCAACCGAGTGACATCTCCAGGCTGTTTTTTATTGCCCATGGCGGAGCGGGGAGGTACGGATAAAGGCAGCTGTCCAAGCTGAGCCAACTGCTCCACATAGTTTACGTTACAAGGTCGTTCGTCGAGCGGCAGCAATACGATCGGTTTCAAACAAAGTCCCTCCTTAAATTAACGAAACAACAACTCTTGCCTGATTATAGCACGAAGTTTAGGAATAAATCTCTTTTTTTCACCAAATAAAAAGGAGTAATTTTTCACAAATGGCAGAACGATTAACAGCACGATTAGCAAAACGATTGAAACTTCGCTGCGTATACAGTTAATGAGGTTATTGACAGGCAAGCATCCGGCAGACCAGAACACGGATAGATTATTTTAGCGGCACTTTACCTTTCAGGTTCGGGTCCAGTGAGTAAGGCTGCTTAAGGTTTCATGTTCGGGCCAGTGTGTAAGCTGCAATAGTTTTCATGTTCGAGGCTCGTGGAAGCTGATTAATTTTCATGTTGGGAGCTAGTGTGAAAGCCGAATAAATCTGATTAATAGGGAGTGTGCAATAGTGCTGCTTAATCTACGCAAGCTTGCGGCAGCCATGATCGTGGTCCTGCTGCTGCCATTTATATATGTTCCGCTTCATGCCCAGGCTCCTGATGGAACAATTGAATTAGTGGATGATGCTTTGGTCCAGGCGGTTGAGGAAGCCGACGAAGGCTATGAGGTTACTAATTTATCACTTCGCCAGGAGGCGCTGTCACCGATTATCGAGCAGCTCAAGGGTAAGACCAGTCCTCGAATGCTGATAAAAGCTTCTGCCAGCCCCACGGCAGATTCGGCGGTGCTGCATCTGACTTCTGAGCAAGTAGCCCTCCTGCAGCGTGAGCTTCCAGGGCTAACGGTGGATTTATCCTTCCGGGATGTCATATATCATCAGCCGCTGGATTGGATTCAACTAGATGTAGCTTCGCGGCTGCTGTCAGCCCCTGCAGACGGGCTTCGTGTGCTAATCGAAATTCATTATGCGGCCGGGGAGCATCAATACCCTATGGAAAGATTGGCCCGGTCTTTAGGAATGAGCTTGTTCAGTCTGCCTGTATACTTTACCGTCTCCGTGCAGTCGGGCGAACAAGAGCTGGTGTTAGATACTTACGGAAATCAATTTGCGGAGCGCACATTCCAGCTGTCTCCAACGGCTGCGAATCAGCCTTTAACCGCCGTTAGATATGATTGGTCCACCCATGAGCTGCAGTTTGTTCCTGCGCTTATCGATCGTGAAGGCGGTACAGTTCAGGCTATTGTAAAAAGCAATATTAACAGTCCAATATTTATCGGCAGGTATGCCAAATCCTTTGCGGATACGGCCAGCCATTGGGCCAAAGAAGAGATTGAGCAGCTGGCTTCCCGTCTGCTTATACGAGGCACGGGAGAACGGCATTTCTCCCCCGACCGTGCAATCAGCCGTGCGGAATTTGCGGCATTGCTTGTCCGGGCTGTAGGTGCTTCCCCGGATCAAGCGGCTTCACCTGCATATCGGGATGTGAATTCAGCTGATTGGTATCATGATGCCGTTAAAGCAGCAAATGCCAGCGGTTTAGTGGAAGGCTTCGAGAATGGCGAATTCCGTCCGAACTCGACTATTACAAGGGAGCAAATGGCTGCTATGATCATTCGCGCCATGGACTATTTGGGAGTCGTAAATGATAAGGCGGCTGGAGCCGGACTCGAACGATTCTCTGACCATAAAGCAATACAGGGCTGGGCGAGAGAAGCTGTATCGCAGGCCGCTGCTGCTGGCATCATTACGGGTATGGAGGATGGAAGCTTCCGTCCGGGAGATACGGCCACCCGTGCTCAGGCCGCTGTTATGCTACAAAGATTTTTACAGCAGGTCGGGTTTATGGAAGGCTAAATAGACATACCTGGCATAGCTCACTAGGTGTTGATAAAAAAAAGAAAAAAATACAGAATTACCCATAATTGTAACAAAAAATTAGACCCCTTCGTCAAGCTTCGTAATTTTTAGGGGGTCTTTTTATTTTTTTACACATATTTACTATGCTAATCTACAAAAAAAGTTATATAATGGTAATGGCTTTTATAGAAGCTCTATATGGAATTATGTTACATCTAGGGTAAGGGGTGCCCCCGCTTGGTAACGCTTGCGAGAATCTGACTACAAGCTCAGGCTAATCTCGGGCATATAAATAGGGAGCGTTGAAGCCTGTCCTTTATGTGGGCACTTGGGTCAGGTGGAGCTAGTAGTGCAACCGACCATCTTTCTTACACCGAAAGGTGGTTTTACTTGTTAATTTACCTCTTCAAAGCGGTGCAGGATTGGTGTGAACTTAAAGCATGGGCGGCAGACAAGCAGGAAGGCTCGGTAGGCTTAAGCTAAGTAATGTTGTGCTAAGTACAGCTGAGCTAAGTCCAGCTTAAAAGAGCTAAACAAGTCTCTACGAGCTCGGAGGAGCTCAGAGTGGCTCAGAAGGCTAAGCCAAGAAGGGCTAACAAGAGCCTAAGAATGGCTCAGATGGCTTAAGCTAAGGAGAACTAAGAAGAGTTGAGCAACACAAGAGCTTAGAATAGCAGCAAGAAACCAAGTTGAACTAAGACTGACTATCCTGGCTTGTCTAAGGGTTGACCTTACTATTAATGGGGAAGGGGACATCGGAATATGGACCTTTTAATGGAAAATGACGCTGACTTTGTACTGGCAATCGCATTAAAGAGTAACGTATCTATATGGCAGGGAACGAAAAAGATCAGCAGTGGAGGACAGGTGGAGTGGGTCAACTCCAAGATGGTCAAAATAGCAGATCACTATTTTTCACGGCAATATTATCAATTTCGTATGGAACCAGCAATTTCAAAATATCCTGTAGGATAAAAAGAGGAATTTTTATATAAAGCGTAGAATGTTATGTCAGAAAGAATCATTTTCTGACGTCTTATCAATAATATTGAAGGCGTGGAGGAAAACAGTATTGGATCGAGTGGTCATAACAGGGTATGGATTAATTGCGCCGGGAATTAGAAACAAACAGCAGTACAAGCGGGCTTTGGAGCGGGGATTGTGCGCTCAAGAAGTAATGCCTGGAATGGGGCCTAATGGGATAGATATTATTTGCGGGCGGATCCATGATGAGCCGATATCAGATAGGCGGTATCGCCATTACCCGAGAGTGGCGCATCTGGCTATAGCTGCTTCTGAAGAAGCGGCGCAAATGGCGGGAATCCATGGTGCTGACAAGTTTCAGACTACGGTCATTATGGGAACGTCTGTCGGTGGGTTAATTGAGATGGAAGCTTATGCACATCTCACAGCCAGCAAGCAGTATAGGCGGTTTCCAATTGCCATGGCAGGCTCCGGCAATCCGCATAGTTTATCGGTAGCGGTAGCGCAGCATATGGGGCTCAAGGGCCAAGCTTTCACTTTGTCCACTGGCTGTACAGCAGGAGTTGATGCGATGCTGATGGCCAAAATGATGCTCGAAAGCGGACAAGCCGATATTTGTGTAGCTGGCGGTTCGGATGCGCCGATCACGCTAGGAAGCATTTACAGCTTTATGCGTCTAGGGGCGATGTCCAGATCATCACAGGTTGAAAGGGCAGGAATGCCTTTTTCCAGCGAGAGCGACGGCTTTGTTATGTCCGAGGCATCAGGAATCGTCGTAATGGAGCTTGAAAGCCATGCTTTGCGGAGAGGGGCTGCTATTTACGGGATCTTAGCCGGAATACATTCTAATAATGACGGGCTGTCGATTTTCGAATCCGACGCTACGGGCCGCAACATGACAGAGGCTATGCAAAGGGCAGTAGGATCCGTTTCCCCAACTTATGTGAACAGCCAGGCGTTAGGAATGAAGATTAACGACCGGGTTGAAGCAATCACTCACCGCCATTTATTCGGTTCATCCATACCGATCACATCGATTAAGGGCAATATTGGACATTCATTTGCCTCGATAGGGAATCTGCAAGTCATTTCCTCCCTGCTTTCAATGGAATACAGCTTTATTCCAGCTACTATAAAGACGGATGCCAAAGGTTTTGATGATTTGCCCATCGTCATGAAGACACGTTATGAAGCAGTGGAGCATGTAGCTGTTTCGACCCATGGCTATGGTGGGAATAATACTTGTCTGTTACTGTCCAAATACAGAGAAGCGGGGTAAACCGATGTTGTTTTACTTAATGGTCGCTTTTGCTGTAGTTCCGGTGATACTTGGAGTGGCCATGGTGATTACCTTTGGCCAGACCCGTTTAGCAAAAAGTTTTTTTGTTTCTTTGCTATTTATGGGGTTTTGGCAATTGGATGTCGCGTTTCTCTACAGCTATGACCTTTTGCCGCCGGAGCTCATTGAAGGGCTATTCCGGGCTTTTCGCTTTGGGTCCGTTTTATTAGGGCCAGCGGCCTTTTATATCATCTATGTTCTTTATCACGATTGGGAAGGTCCTAAGCAAAAGAGCGGCGCGGCGTATCGGTACATTTTCAGCCGGCCGACATTAGTGGCTTTCTACGGCTTCGGCATCCTCGTATATTTGCTCGGCTGGACACCGCATGGTATTAAGGACTTACACTGGGTGGAGCATGCCAATCATGTCAACTATTTCTATCCTACAACCGGCTCTTGGCATGAATTGTTTTATGTCGTTATGCTGCTTTTTTTTGCCACGTTGGCGATTGGCCTCGATATCAGCCGTAAGGTGGTCAATCCGCATATCCGTTCCTTCCTGATTGTATTTTGTATAGCGTCGTCGCTTGCTTGCGGAATCGGAATGTTTAATTTTTCCGGCAAGTACGGCTTACAATTTAGCGGTCTGTCTGTTGTTATCTTTGCCGTTACGATATTTATCGCCTTTATCCGAATGCATACACGAATGATACGTGATATAAACGCGGAACTACTCAGCCAAAAAAACTTCCTGCGCAAGCTGATCGACATGGATCCTAATCTTATCTTTACAAAGGATGAGAAAGGCCGCTTTACGTTAGTGAACACGGCGGCGGCGCAGCTGTTTGGGAAAACTCCGGAAGAAATGATCGGCCGTCTTGAAAAGGAGCTTCGCGATGATCTCTTGGAAGTCAACACTTCTTTGGTGACAGAAGACCCGGATGCATGGCTTAACCTTCAGGAGAATGAGTATGAGCAAGAAGAATTGTTCGTGGATATCCAGGGCAGCAGCAAATGGCTGAAAGTTTCGAAGATTCCGATTGTCACAGCCAAAGGGCGGCAATTGTTGTGCATTGCTTCAGATATTACCGACTATAAAAGGTTCCACGAACAAATCTCGAATTTGGCCTACCACGATTCTTTAACGGGCTTGCCTAATCGGCTGCTTTTCCAGGATCGCTTGGCTGAAGCACTTCAATCTGCAAAGCCCGGACGCTTGGCAGTTCTCTTTCTGGACCTTGACAGCTTTAAGCTCATTAATGATTCCTACAGTCACATGACGGGGGATACGCTGCTTAAGCTGGTGGCAGACCGATTGCTTGGCTGTCTGCAGCCCTCGGACACAGTTGCCCGGAGAGGCGGAGATGAATTCAGTATTTTGCTGGAGAATAAGAGCCGTCAGGAAGTGAAAAAAGTCGCTCTTTCCATCCTGGAAGCCTTCGATAAACCGTTTCAATTGAACGGGGTGGAGCTATATATTTCCACAAGCATTGGGATAAGCGTTTATCCGGAAGATGGCAAAGATGTGGAGCGCTTGATTAAAAATGCGGATACGGCCATGTATCACTCCAAGGAGAGGGGAAAGAATCACTATACTTTCTATTCCATGGACATGAATCAGCCCAACTTGCGGCAAAATCTGCTCAAAGAGGATTTGCTAAGGCTGTTGGCCGATGCGGATTACCGCCAGTTCGATCTGTTCTATCAGCCGCAAATATCCCTGGCGGGCAGAAATTTGACGGGTCTCGAAGTATTGCTGCGCTGGCGGCATCCGGAGCTTGGCATCATTTCTCCGAATGAGTTCATGGCCATTGCCGAGGAGAACGAGCTGTTCCTGCCTCTTGGCTACTGGGTGCTGCGTACTGCCTGTCTGCAGTGCCGAGCCTGGAGGGAAAGAGGGTACCGGGGCCTGAGATTGGGAATAAACCTGTCTACCGCTCATCTCCATGACGATTATCTTCCTGAATTGGTACAAGAAGTTCTTTGTGAAACAGGAATGCGGCCTAGCGATGTCGAACTGGAAATGAAGGAACAGGTGGTCCGCGAAGAGCAGGGACTGCTGCTGCCAAAGCTAAGGAAGATCAAAGAAGCGGGATTTCAGCTGAAACTGGAAAATCTGCCTGAAGGGAATTCGCCGCTGGCCTACTTAAATCCGATTCTCATTAAGCGAATTAAATTAGGTCAATCCATTGTCTACAGAATGGAGGAAGATGCCCAGTATCGGGAACAAGTGCATCAGCTGATCGCCACCGCCCACTATAGGCAGTGGAAGGTAGTTGCCGAAGGTGTGGAATCCAAGGATCAATTGGAGATGCTGGAGAATAGTGGATGCGATGAAGTTCAAGGCTTCTTGTTCGGAAAGCCGATGACAGCGAAGCAATTCGAGGAGAGCGGTCTGATGGGCAATCCCCGGCCGATGAAATGGGCTAAAGAATAGACAGGGAGTGCATTGACGAATGGTGCATAAAGGAGCATTCAAGAAATTGAAGCCCGGCACGTGACGAATAGCATCAATATCATCGTAAGTTGTTCGACCCGCCGGTAATAAGCTCTAACGTACGGATAACCGGGTATGGGTACAGGTACGGGCTTCAATTCATGATTATAAAACTGGGTGCAGCGAATATCATCTCAGCGGCAGGACTGGCTTCCTTCTGTTTATTTCTCTTACATTGCGGATTTGCCTGGATTGAGATCACAGTCGCTGGATCGAGCCACTTCTTTCATTGTCTTGGTGTCGATAATGCGGTAATTATGTCCTAAAAAATTCATGATGGCTTCCTTCTGGTCGCTTTCTAGAACAAAGTGCCAAATTTCCTGGCCTGTTAATGGGTCAATTCCGCTTAGCTTTTGCAGCGAATACCGTTTTTTCATTGATCACCGCTCCATTTTCTCAAGATGTAATTAGCTCATATAGACTATGACACTTTTAAACAGGCATTTATCACGCAAAAAACCTAAAGATTTTTTAATCTTACAAATTTCGACATGACAAATATAAAATTTTAGGTATAATAATAAAAAATGGCTGGAAACAATCGGCAGTGTTTTTAATAATGTTACTAACATGGGGGCTATGAAGTTCACTCTGTAATTTGGGCACTTGGAGTGAATGGAGCTAGTAGTGCAACCGACCATCTCTTGTTTGTCATTGGACAAACGGGAGGTGGTTTTTTATTTCTCCTATCCGGCCGGAATCCGTTACAAACAAGGCGGTTGATATTGCAGGGATATCCAAATAAGAACGATGAAGCAAGATCTGTATTGGAGACAAGCTCCTGGCTAACAGAGAGTACTTTTTTAGAAGCTACATAAAGATAAGGATTAGGCAAGAAGGACAGTAGGCGATGAGAGTCATGACCAAGATAACAGCACACAAGTTAACAGCACATAGATGAAAGTCATTATTGTCGGAATTATAAAAAAATAGGATCAGTGAGGAAGGTGAACAATGATGAATGATTTCTGCAAAATCGATGGATGCAACAAACCGGTAAAGGCAAAAGGAATGTGTTCGATGCATCATCAACGCTGGTGGAGAAATGGGGACCCGGAATTTTTAAAGCGGGACATCAAAAAAGTATGCAAGGTTGACAATTGTACAAGTGATGCCAAATGCAAAGGGTATTGTACCGTGCATTATGCGCGTTGGAGAAAGTACGGAGATCCCAATCAGGTGCGTAAAGTCATTAAGACCTGCACTATAGAAGGGTGCAACCGCAGCCACCGTGCACGCGGACTATGCGCTTCCCATTACCAGACCTGGGCACGGCGGAAAAAAGCTAGCAGCAAGCAGGAATACAGTGAGGCGTTGAATCGTCTGCGCTCGTCCTCCTGGCAGCCGGTTAGACTGCTGCGTTCGAAGATTCATTTAAGGTAGGAAAGCTAGATGGAATCATGGTACTCTTTATTAGCTAACTGATATATTTAGAAACCTTCTTATTTTCCGATGACAGGGAAAGAAGAAGGTTTTTTTGTGTTCACAGTTGAATTATTAATTTATATTTACCGGACCTATCGAAGGAACAAGGGGGAACAATATTAATGCACAAAATGCCAAGAGAAGAGAAGTTGAAAATTGTGAGTGAGCTTCAAGAGCACCTTCTTCAAGAGTGGGATTTGGAAGTGGGTGAGCTGGCGGCTGAACTGTTGTTAGATAAACTTAGCAGCAAGCTCTACCCGTTTATATATAACCAGGCCATAGCTGATTGTCGCCAGCTGCTTGAGATGAGGATGAATTCACTGGAAGAGGATCTATACGCTTTGCAGCGGCCTGTTCCTTCGCCTGAAAGGGACTAATCATTCGTGACAATGTTGTCGATTAACTGAGCTGACACTTGAGACATGGCCAGGAGGCTGTAGCAGCTGCTTCGAATTCTAACGCTCGCAGTGGTCCTTATTTGAGCAAAATCAGGGTGTTGAAAATTGTAACGCTCGCCACGGTCGCCACGGTCCTTATTTTGCTCAAATTGCTGTTTTCAGGGCTTTTTGTCGCAAATAAGAGCAAGGGCGAGCGTTAGCGCGAGAACAGCTCGCAAGGAGTGCCGCAGAACAGCAGAAAATCACGCAAGGAACCATCGTAGAACAATTCGAGGCGGCACACAACTCGAGAGCCACGCTGTAGCCAGCGGCACACAACTCGAGAGCCCCGCCGTGGACAGCGGCACACATCTCGTAATACATGCGATTGGTCAGCGAGAGGTGTCCGCAACTAATCGCCAGCCTCCAAGGCAGCTTAGCTTTTAGGACATTTAGGATAACAAATAATAAACCACGCACGCTTCGGACAACCGAGGCCTGCGTGGTTTATTTTGTTGTTATGGTCGCTATTTTATTGGATACCCATCACTTGACCCTGCACGGGATTGGTCAGCGCTTGAAAATGGTGGGCGGCTTCCTCCGCACGAGTCATCGGCTGGCGGGACTTGAAATCGTAGATTCCAGCATCGCTTACAGTTACTTCAGGTCCATGCAGACCGAGTAAGATAGCCATTTGTACTGCTTCTTGAGCCCAAGCATCAGTAGACCCTTCCAGGAGCGGAATCGACTCATACATCTCCTTAGGCAGGATAGCGGAAGCAATTCTCCACACGATCACAGCCGCTTCCTGACGAGTTATAGCGCGGTCTGGCTCGAACAAGCCCTGGTCATTGCCAGCTATAAGACCCAATTCTACGGCAGCAAGTATGGCCTTTTCGGACGGATGGCCCTTCACATCAGGGAAAGCTTCCGTTATGATGCCTTGCGGCTTTCGATTCAGAATTTGCATATATCTCTCGATATATTCGGCACGAGTGACCGGAAGATCAGGGCCAAATTCCAGCGCCGCATCGTTGTCGTAATAACCGAGCGATTGCATGCTCATAATATAGGATGCGAAGGGATGGTCTTCGGCAATATCGGCAAATCCTTGCGCAGGTTGCCCTTTGCGGGTGTAGCCTAACGGATTCAAATGAGGTTCTTTCATGTAGCTTACCGTTCCGTCTTCCTCTACCTTAAATCCGGTTAACATCCCGTAGGCGTCAATAAAGAGGTGATCTTCCACCTGAATCAGCGGACGGGCACCTAGCAAGGCGTCGGAAATTACAAGATCCTCGCCTTCCGGACTTTCCACTGTGCTAACCATGGAGTTTAAGCGGAGATCAGTGAACAATCCCGTATAAATGCTCATGTCGGCATCCAGTTCAGGGGCGTACCCGCTAAAATCGGCCGGCTGAGTCCATTCCGGATAAAATTCATACATAAAAGCAGGATACAGCAGATTGCGAAGCATGCCGTTGTTGTTATAGGTCACAAAAACACCGGTGTTGTCCTCTGGAATCATCCACAGATAAGAGCTGAAGCCGTTCAAGTCCCCTGCCTTCGTAATTACGCGGCTGTCGGCTCCGGCTTCCGGCAGCTGCATGGGTGCTTCAAAGCCGTAGGTCGTATCGGGCAGCAGAGGGTGAATGGAAGATTGGTAAACAGTCATCGCCTGACGAGTTTCTTCGCTAATTAGAGAAGGAATGTCCGAGCTTCCGCCAGACAGGAAGGACAGCATAAACTTACCGATGTCTGCCGATGTGGACAGCATACCGCCATGCGGCATAACCGTAGGGGTTAGCGTGTACAGGTCCAGAGGCTGGCCGGCAGCGTCATACCCTACAGCGAGCTGCTCGCGCAAAGAGCCTTCTAGTAGAAACCCGCTGGTGTCCATGCCCAACGGCTCGAAAATATTTTGTTCCATGTACTCCTCAAAAGGCATTCCGCTGACGGTCTCAACCAGGTATCCGACCAGCAGGGAAGCGAAGTTATCATACATATAGGAGGTTCCGGGCTCACGAACTACTGCGGGCATGTTCGCCTTTATGTATTCTTCCATGCCAACAAATTTATCAAAATCGTTATGGATATCTGTTGGGTTAGGATCACGAATTTCAAAGCCTGTAGTATGGGCAAGAAGGTCTCCTACGGTCACGGGGGTGGAAAACGGGTTGTCCAGCTCGAGATCAGGCAGGTAGACAAGAAAATCCTGATCAAGCTCGATGGCTCCCTGCTCGACAAGCTGCATGGCTGCCAAGGCGGTGACCGACTTGGAAACGGATGCGATGCGGAACACAGTGGTGTCCGGGTCAACTTCCAGCTGGTTAGCGGCATCCGCATAGCCAAATCCTCTGTTAGCCAATACTTCTCCATCCTTGACGATAACAACCGATGCGCCTATGTAGCTGCCTTCCAGTTCAGGCTGGGCAAAGAATTGGTCAAGAAATTGATTGGCGCTTTCCGCGGTTAGCGGTGTAGGGTCCGCTTCATTGGTTTCTGCGAAAACAGTTGTGGCGGAGAACGCTAAACAAAGAGCGAGCATAACAAGGGTTAGCTTGAAAGGACGGGAGGAACGGGATGATGAAAAATACATAATAACGGGATCACTCCTTCATTTCAGATATTCCTGGGGATAGTTATTCTAGTTGATCTTTAATAATACTAAAACTATACCAAAACTGTTTTTTCGAAAGTTTTCTGGTGGATAAAGGGAATTTTTTCGAGAGTTTTCTAGATGGATAAAGGGAATTTTCCTCCTTTCTAATTCAGGCTAAGCCTCTCATGGTACGGATTCAAGCCTGCCCGCATGGAAGATTAAATGAGCAAATTGCCTAATTCGCATGGTGATCCCCAATTTCGATGGATCGACTAGCATTAACAAGATATAGATAAAGGAAACCTTATAATCTATTTCTTGTTCGATTGAACCTTTCGCTGGTATTTATGCAAAATGCTACAATAGATTCTAACTATTAAGTATAGCAATAAAATGCGGCAATCTCCAACGCAGCGGTGGAAAAACGAACGAATAGACGCCAGAAAATTCGTCCAGCATTTTTTGGCGTCTAAGCGAAGGATATGTCGGGGTTAAGATTACCATCTATACCTGGCCTTCCGGCGGGATAGGGCCGATTTCTACCCGCAATATGCGGTGCCGTCCTTTCTCTCTAACGGTGAACCGGTAATTTTGATAGTCAATATAGCCGCCCTTGCGAATAGCCGGGTTACGGTGATAGATCCAGCCGCCAAGAGTGTCAAGATCTTCATCATCAAAGTGAAGGGGGAGCTTTTCCTCCAGAATATGTAGCGACAGCTTTCCGTCCGCCATCATCCGGCCCTCGCCAATGGTCTCGAATTCCCGTGTCTCCGCTTCATCAAACTCGTCGCGAATTTCCCCGACAATCTCCTCGAGGATATCTTCCAATGTAACCATGCCGGCGGTCCCGCCGAACTCGTCAACTAGAATAGCCATATGGATTTGCTTTTGCTGCATAAGGGTCAGAACTTTTTGTACAGGCGTATGGGCAGATACGGAAATGACAGGCTTGATCATGGTGGTCAAATCAAGCAGCGGTCCCCTGCGGTCCTGCAAAAAGAACTGCTTCGTAATAATCATGCCAGCCACATGGTCTTTGTCACCGTCTATAACGGGAAAACGCGTAAACTGTTCCTTTTTCATAATGGAAATATTCTCGCTCAAAGGCTTGTTAAGATCCAAGCAAATCATGTCGGTGCGGGGCACCATTACCTCATGCGCGAGACGCTCATCGAAAGCGAAAATCCGGTTAACATAGCCGTATTCCGAGTGGTTGATCTGACCGCTCTCCAGGCTTTCAGACATGATAATGCGAAGCTCGCCTTCCGAGTGGGCCTCTTCATGCTCCGAAGCGGGATTGACTCCGAATAACCGGACAATTCGGTTTGATGACAAGTTCAGCACCCAAATAAGAGGGAAGAACAGACCGTGAAACCAAATGATCGGCACCGCACACAGCAGACTGACCGCCTCTGCCTTCTGGATGGCTAAAGTTTTGGGAGCGAGCTCTCCTATAACAACGTGCAGATAGGTAATCGCCGAGAACGCAATAATAAATGAAAGCAATCCGATCATTGCTTCAGGGACAAATTCGCCCAGGACAGGCTTTAGCAAATTCTCCACCGTCGGCTTGCCGAGCCAGCCCAATCCCAAAGATGTCAACGTAATGCCAAGCTGGCAGGATGACAAGTATTCATCAAGCTGATGGAGAACTTTTCTCAGGGCGAGGGCATTCGCTTTTTTCTCCATAACAAGCTGGTCCACCCGGCTTGAGCGAACCCGAACAATGGCGAATTCGGTTGCCACAAAAAAAGCGCTGAAAAAAATAAGCACTGCTATCATAAATAAATTAAAGGTAACCATGTCATCACCCCCGCGGGTGTAGGATAGCTGAAAACTGCATATCAGGCCGTACAAAGCTTGTGAACCTCATTATAGAACTGATCAGATCAATATTCAACTTTTGGCAGGCAGGGCTTGGAAAAGCGAACAATAACGAATGAACTAATGAAAGAATGAACTAATGAAAGAATGAACATAAGTAAGTGCGAGCCTCTTAAGCGCAACGCTTTAAGCGGTTATTTTTTATTTATTCAAATGTTTATGGCCGCTACGGATTGACAAAATGGAACGATTAGCATAATCTTAAAATTGAACAAATAAAAGCACAAATATAATACAAATGAACATATGTTTATAACAAACAAGCAATTGTTCATGATCGAGTAACCTATTGATATATGCACGAAAGTAACCGGTGTACGCAAGTATTTACTTAGTTAATCTGCCATTCCCTCTTTAAATGGCTTTCCGCTGCCAGCTCAATTCCTTTTACTGTTTATGAACTTATTGCCGACAGGAAATGAATAAAAGTGCGTGGAAAGCTAATGAAAGTGAATAGCTGATGTGTGTTTAGGTTGTCAGTCTCTCCTTGACGCTTCATAATGGAAAACAGCATGGCAAAGCTCTATGTATGGCCAAACACATATTACGCTAATATACCGTCTTAAGGAGGAGTGAGCAAGATGCTAGCCGCAGAAAGAAAATTACTCATTGTGGACTATGTTAAACAAACCAAAGTAGCCACCGTAGCTGCCTTGGCCAAAGAATTCAACGTTCATGAGGCCACTATACGCCGGGATTTGGCCGAAATTGAACAGGAGGGACTGCTGCGCCGGACACATGGTGGTGTAGTCTTAGATCAGCAGCTGAACCAGGAGCCTTCTTTTGTAGAGAGGGCTAATATTCAATTGGACCAGAAGCAGCGGATCGGTAAAAAAGCGGCTGAATTAATCAATGACGGAGACCATATTATTATCGACTCCGGCACGACGACTATTCATATAGCTAAACAAATTGTGGGACGCTCGAATATTACGGTCGTCACCAACGATATGAATGTTGCCGCAGAGCTGCGCGAAGCACGAGGCGTTAAAGTAATTGTTACGGGTGGAGAGCTCTATTTGTCGAGCTATATGTTGAATGGGATGTTCACAGACCAGGTGCTAAGCTCACTCCATGTGCAAAAAGCATTTATCGGAACTCCCGCCCTGCATGCCGAGCATGGACTAACTCACCCGGAAGCGCAGCTGGTTGTGACCAAGCAAAAGATGATCAAGGCTGCCAGAGAAGTGTTTATTGTGACGGACGATACAAAAATCGGCAAAGTGTCCCTGCACACCGTTGCTCCTATTCATTCGGTGCAAAATGTAATAACGGGCAAGGAAGCCTCGGAAGCCCAAGTGAAATTGATGGAAGAAAAAGGAGTGAAGGTGCTCCTGGCTTGATCGTGGGTTAGACCCGTTCATCCCATTGCTTAGGATGGAGATGATGAGATGAGCCGGATAGTCTTTCGCCAACAACTCGAAAGGGGGTGAAATCAATCAATGGAAACCAAATCGGTTAACACAGCCGTTCAGTCCCGAGTCTATCGACTGACCAAACCCCGTGAAATGGAAGAAATCACCGTGGAACGAATCATCCCTGAAGGGTTCGTAGCTATTGAGCCAACTATGGCCAGCATTTGTCACGCTGATCTGCGTTACTTTACAGGAATGAGACGTCCGGAAGCCTTGGCGAAAAAGCTGCCCATGGCCCTTCTTCATGAAGGCATCGGCACCATTGTCGAAAGCCGTGATGCAAGCAGACAGCCGGGGCAAAGAGCCGTGATCGTTCCGAACATCCCGGGGCGTCTGTTGAACCCCGGGCAGGGCGTGAACGAGCTGCCCCCTTTCCGAGCGGGCTGGGAAGATAATTACAGCAGTCATGGAGCTTTCCTCGGAAGCGGAAATGACGGTATCGCCCAAGATCGGCTGGTAATCCCAGCGGCTTGCGCGATTCCTATTCCGGATCACATCCCGGATGAAATTGCCGTGCTCTCTGAATTATGCTCTGTGTCTACCCAAGCTTTAAGCCGTGTCGAAAATGAATTGAAAGCAGCGACTGTAGCCGTATTTGGTGACGGTCCAGTCGGTTATTTAACCGCAGCTATGGTTCACCATCTGCATGGTCTGGACGAAAGCCGCTTGCGGGTGTTCGGTGCGGATGAAGCAAAGCTCAGCCAAGTCGAGTTTGCAAGTCGGGCGATGGTACAGGACTATGATTTTGCCAATGCGGAGAAGGTCGATATCGCTATTGAATGTACAGGAGGACGCTTTAGTGAAAGCGCCGCGAATCAGGCAATCGATATTTTGAAACCGGGCGGCATTCTTATTCTGATGGGCGTAACCGAGGAGCGCGTACCGATTAATACCAGAGATGTTCTGGAAAAGGGCCTTACGCTATTCGGCAGCAGCCGCAGCTCAATTAACGATTATTATCCGGTATTGGAGGCTATGACCGATCCGGCCTGCCAGGCTACCCTGCGCAAGCTTCTGCCGGATGAACATAAATCCATCCTTCGTCTGAATGATTTTGTAGAAGTGATGGAAGAAGCTTCGAATCATCGCGATTGGAAGAAGACCATTCTGGAGTTTAAATGGTAAGTTAAGAAATGTATGTAGGGAATTTGGAATGCGGACTTATTTCTAGGCTAAGCGTATAAAATACTGATGTTAAACGGACAAAAAGAGGGTTCCCCAAAGTTATCACAGATGACTGAGGGCGACCCTCTTTTTCTGATGGCTCCGGAGGAATGTAATGTCTGTAAGCGTAGATTGAGAGTGCACAGAGTTGTACGTAGCCGCATAAAGAGCTGGTTTGTTATGAAAAGGTGCCGAACATGCTAGTGATTTATAATATGAGGGTTGGCATCGATAATGGATAACGCGGCCTCCCAAACCTGAGGCACATAATCTAGTACGGCTTCGGCGCGGGCATGAAGATCGCAGCTGGAAGCAAGACCAAGATCCTGCAGAATGGCTTGAAATGCCGGCAGCTGCTGTTCTCCAAGATGGGGCGCATCAGCTGCAAATATGTAATGGCAGCGGGCGAATGTAGCCGCCATCCAGAAGACGGCCTCGCGGTGGCAGCCGGAGCGGATCAGCTGCCTGCTTCCGTCGATGGCGATAGGCCGAGCGGCAGCGGTAATGTCAGAGCTGAAGAAGAACGGCGTCCGGGAGACCGCAGCCGCAGCATCGAAGGTATTTGTTAATGCTTGTAGATGCGCCTCCGCCTGCCCGGCCGTCCAGCTGAGACAGCCCAGCAGCTTCAACAGCTGCACATACAGCTCTGGCTGCCCGTATTCCTCCAGCACCTCACGTGCTGCCAAATAACGAAGCCTAATAGTCGGGTTGCGCAGAGCTGCGACCAGCAGCATATGGGTAGTCACTCCGGCTGGAAACAGCAAGGACATGACCCGTTCGTGAAGCGGAGCGTCTCGCTTAATGGAGCGCATGCCGCTCACCACACGCTCCCTGGCCTCTTCACAGCGGCGCAGCACCCATGTTCGCTCGGCGAACCGCGGCGCTACTTCATTCAGCAGAAACTGCAGGTGGCCGGTAGGGTCGGCGATAATCGTATCCTGCCGGAAACCGCCGGCCAGGTGATAGGAGGCTAGAACCTGCTCCGGAGTAGCGATCTGCTTGAGGCTAAGCGGAGTGACCTCAAGAAGCGTATCGCCATATATGAACTTTCCCGGCTTTACGGGAGCTTCTTCTGATTTAACTATGATGAGATCGACGTCGGAGGAGGGAGACAGCTCAGCCTCGTCGGGAAGATATGCGGTGGAGCCGGTGATATAGGCGCCGCGGAAGTCCGGAGCTTGACTGGCCTGGCTGTGTACCCATTCAGAAGCCTGCCGGCGAGCTTTTCCAACCTTCATCATGACACCCCTTCTGAAAAAACGTCTGATTGTTCAATCTATCATTGAATTATTCACTAAAGCTGGCAAGCTAATCGGATAATGTAAAAAGAATAGATCGAAAGAAAACATGCTGGTCATCCGGTCATTTAGTCATTTTGACACTATGCCTTGTGGCAGCGTTCGTGTCACATTTTTTGCAGCCTGCTCTTTTTACGATAGTCGCCTGGAGTAAGCGCCGTCAGCTTCTTGAACATCCGGATAAAGGAAGTAACATTGCGGTAGCCGATGCGCTGGCCGATTTCCTGAATGCTTAAGTCGGTCGAATCGAGCAGCTCCTTGGCTTTGCGGATCCGGATGTTATTTAAATGATCGCTGAAGTTCACCCCGGTTTTCTCCTTCATCAGTGCTGATAGGTAAGCCCCCGTAATTCCGAGATGACTGGCCACGATATCAAGTGAAATGTCCTCAGCGTAATGCTCCTCCAGGTAGCTCATCGCTCCATCGGTCGTGTCGTTCTGCTCTTCTTTCTTGGACTGAATCAGCGAACCGGAAATCGATAGAAAACGAGTGAAAAATTGCTTTAGCTGGCTGGTTGTGTAGCAGTCGTCAAGCAGGCCGATACTGTTGTAAAGCTCGGTCTGGTCCTCAATTTCCATTCTGTGGGCAGCGATCACCTGCAGCGTCGTTTCGATGGTCTGCTCGGCGAATTGGCGGAAGCGCAGGGCGCTCGATTCCTTCAGGGCCATATAATCCAGCATGCGGTGAACCAGTTCGATACACATGGAAGCATTGCCCGCCTGCAGATTCATATAAAACTCCTGATCCTTTTCCGCCAGGAACGGATGGTATTCCGCTTCGCCCGTATCCGCAAGAGTGAGCAGTTGGGTCTCTTCCACCAGCTTCGCGGTTTTGGCAATGTCCAGCACTTCATCATAAGCATCTCCCAATGCCGTATGCGCTGGATAGACGCGGCTTAGCGCAATGCTGACCAAACAGTACAAGGTATCCTGGTCGAACACCTTTTTCAGCTTATGCAGCTTCTCTTCGAGCTTAGACATAGGGACATCTCCGCTTGCCATCGTCAGAATCTGGTCATTTTCGATTTGCAGCGTGTGCGATAAGGTAAAGCCGCCCATCGCCAGCTCGATATATTCTTTTAGAGCATAAGCGACCTGCTCTGTAGACATTTTGTGCTGCTTCAGCACTGTTTTCTTGAAATTGAGCTGAAACAGAATAAGCCGGTAAGGCTGTTCAGTGAAAGTCTCGGACAATTCGGACAGGTCCGATTTGATTCGCTTGACCTTATGCAGGTAGCTGTAATTGCTCAAGAGAGCCTTTTTGCGGACCAGATCAGACAGGATATCATTCTTCTCTTGAATCAAATGGGTAATCTGATGGTGAATCAGCTTGAATTCGGCAATATTGCCGGACAAGGACGCAGGCTTATTGCTGATCAGGGAAGAGACTATTTCCTTGACCGGAGCATCCATTCTGCGGGTGTAATAAATGGACACCAGAATTCCGCAGCAGACAGATAGAATCAGCAGCAGGGCTGAAGTCAGATTCAGACTGGACATCTGCGAGCGTATGCTTGATACCGGAAGGCTAGAAACATAAGTGAATCCGGTATCCGTGCCTCTCTGCATGAAATAATAATGATTCTGATGCACAATAGTATCTTCTTCGTCCGCAAACAGCGTCTGGAGCAAATTCGCATCGGGCCATTCGCTGGAAGTGCTGTACAGCAGCTCTCCATCCTTGTCCAGAATGGTTAGTTCCGAGCCTGGAACCTGGTGGAAGCTTTGATTCATGCGACCCGCATCTAAAAAAGCGATAGCCATATAATTGCGGGGGGTCATTTTCAACACAATGGGAATAAGCTCCCGGGTATAGCCGGAAGAAAAAGAAAAAGCTCCATTTTCAAATACGTGATATTCATAAGGCTCATCTAACTGCTGCTTCCAAAATACGGGAGGATAAGAGTGACTGCTGAACTCCCGCTCAAACAGAGAGGCGGCTTCCGAGCCTCCTCCTTTGCTGATCACGTAGGACGGGGAAATATAGTAAACAAGAATATTATCTAGATAGAGAGAAGGATTTTCTACACTGGTCTCAATTTTGCTGCTTAACTGACTCGCTTTCAGGTAATCCAGCCTGTCCATCATATTCAAAGATAGCTTGACACTGAGCGTGGTCGTATTTTGATCGAAATAAATGTTAAATAACAGGCTTTTAACGGTGGACAGCTGATTCTCGTAAGCTTCCGCCGCGTTGCTGAGCAGGAGCCTGTTATAGCTCATGATTTCTTCCTTGTTATTCTGACTCAGGATTAAGAGGGAAACTACATTGATAGAAGTTAATAAAAGAACGATCATAAGAAATCCGAATAAGAGTCTAATAAAAAGTGAGTAAGGATTGCTGATCCATGTCGTCATCTTACGCAAACGTTCCTTCAATGTGTCCATTCCCCCATAAGCAAATGCATTTGGCAGTATGTACGTCAATCGTCAAAAATGGAAAATAATTCTATTTTAACTAGTGTAAGCGATAGAAATATTTTAACATGGAATTAGGCGAAGAAGGGGGAAATCCGGCGAATTCAAGAACTTTATGCAATTAACATTTCTTTAAATAGTTAACACTTCTCGTGATATCCTCAGGAAAGTCAGCAATTCAAAGAAGTGTATGTATATTCTTCCATTTCGCGTTAGGTATAATGGGGCTGCCAATAGCGCCGGATTCGCAATTAGATCCAGTTAATATCCGGCGGCAGCAAGGAAAGAAGCTTGAGAAGGGGAGGCACAACAAACATGAATCCATTATGGAAAAGAAACGCGATGCTGCTGTTAGCTGCAGGAGCATTTGCCGTATCGGCTTGCAGCAGCGGCGGCAATGGAGGGAGCAGCGGTGGAAACGAAGGAGGCGGAGAAGGCGGCAGTCCAAGTTCTGCACCTGAACAGGAAGTTGTGGAAGGATTGAATGCTGAGGGGTTCCCGATAGTGGAAGAGCCGATCAGCCTGGAGTTTTTCACAGGTCTTGCTCCCTCGAACAGCAATAATTTCGAGGAAACGATGGTTTGGCAGAGGTATAAAGAGAAGACCAACATGGACATTAAGTTTACCCTGGTCCCATTCGACAGTCTGAACGAAAGGCGGAACCTGATGCTGGCTGGAGGCGATTATCCTGACGCGTTCTACAGCGCGCGTTTGCCGGCAGCTGATTTAATGAAGTATGGCGAGCAGGGGACGTTTATTCCGCTTAATGATCTGATCGATCAATACGCTCCCAATTTCAAAGCGCTGCTGGAGCAATTTCCCGACCTGCAAAAAGGACTGACCATGCCTGATGGCAATATTTATTCGTTCCCGTCCTTTTACTCCCCGGAGTTTCTCTCTATGTTAATTGGAACACCCATTTGGATTAATCAGGACTGGCTCAGCGAGCTAGGCTTGGAAGAGCCGCAGACGATCGGGGAGTTTTATGAATTTTTGCAGGCAGTGCAGGCTTCGGATCTGGCCGGCGGCAATGCGATTCCTTTTGGCGCGGTTGGATTTAATACTTTGAAATACCATCTGCAGGGGGCCTGGGGCTTGGGAACGCGCGGAATTGGAAACGCTTATCTAGATATCGATCCGGCTACGAATGAGCTGCGCTTCTACAGAACTACCGAGGCCTACAAGGAGATGCTGGAATTCATTCATCAGCTATATACGGAAAACCTGTTTGATCCTGAAATTTTCACGATTCAGGAAAGTAACTTCCGGGCCAAAGGCGCTGAAGAAATTTATGGCGCCGCGATCACGACAAACCCGATTACCGCGTTCAATCTCGACAATTATGTCGGACTTGGAGCGCTGGAGGGGCCGCACGGCGACCGCTTGTATTCGCATGTAAAGGCTCCGCTGGCGTGGATTGGCGCGTTCGTCATTACGGACAAAAACCCGCATCCGGAAGCCACTGTCCGCTGGATCGACTGGTTCTTCAGTGATGAGGGGGCCGATTTCTACTTCCGGGGAATCGAAGGGGAAACATTCGAGTATAAGGAAAACGGAACTTGGGATTACGTCGAGGACATTACCAACAATGCTAATGGCCTGACGGTCAGCCAGGCGAGAAACAAATACTTTACCTGGAATGGCGGAAGTTACCCCGGTTACGTTCAGGATCATTATTTTATGGGCGCCGAATCTTACCCGAACGCGCTTGAAACAGGAGAGAAGGCAACACCATATGCGCCTGAGGAAATTTGGAATCCTTTCACCTACACGGCCGAGGAGAATAGCTTCATGACATCTGTGGGTGTGGATATTCATACGTATATGGCTGAGATGGAATCGAAATTTATTGCTGGCGACACTCCGTTTAGCGAATGGGACAATTATATAGCCACTATTGAAAGAATGGGCTTTGACAAATACATGGAAATCGCTAACGACGCTTATGAAAGATACAGGAGCAACTAATTCGTATAGGATGAGCAGCCGCAGCTTGCGCTCCCTTCCCGGTATCGCCGGATGGCGGCGTTCCGGAAGTGAGCCTGAGCCGCCCCGTCTGATGTGAGTTCTGCAAGCATGTTTTTCTGCAGGTGAGAAAATATATAATTAAGATGTTAGCCAAGAGAATAAGAGGCTAACCAATTCATCAGCGAAAAGAGGTTTTCCTCATCATGACCCGTTTTATATATTTGACGGATACTCATATTGGAGCGAATCCGATAGGCTTTCACCAACAGCCGGCTTACCCGGAATATGCAGCGGAAATCGCAGCTGCGCTTGATAGGGAAGCTCTAAAGCAAAAAGCCGATTTCATTATTCATGGCGGAGATTTAATTGACAGCTGCTGCAAGGAGTCCATCCAGAAAGCGTATGAGCTGTTTTGCTTGTCTGTTCCCGTCTATCTATGTCTGGGCAATCATGACTTGGATCATCCCGATGCTCTCAGGCATTGGCTTCAGGATGCCCCCCGTCTGTTTCCGGGAGGCAAACCGGAATTCGAGCTTGTCACGGAAGTCTGCCGCATTCATGTCATGCCTAATCATTGGGAGGAGGGACGGCGCTACCATTGGCACAAGGCACAGCTCCCGTATTTTTCGGAGGAACAGTGGCTCTGGCTGGAAGCTGGCCTGCAGCAGGAACCGGACAAAATCCATCTATTGATCACCCACAGTCCGGTATTCGGAATGAGCCGGGAGCAGAGCGGGCTGGATCGGATCATTCATGATGTGCCTGATGATTTTCAGAGAAGTCTGGTAGAACTCGTGCGCCGCTTTCCTAATCTTAAAGCCGTATTTTCCGGGCACAATCACCTGAATACCCTGACTTGTGAATCGGGCGCGGCTTTTGTCACAGCGAGTTCACTGGTCGAAACCCCCTTTGAGTATAAATTGATTGAGGTAACGGAAACAAGCCTTAAGATGTCGACCCATTCCCTTGGGTTACCATCACTTAACGGGCAGGCACCGCAATACAATGAACAGAAGGCTTACGCCCAAGGCCGCCTGCAGGACAGGCAATTTGAATTTCATTATAACGGCTGAGCTTGTTTTACGGCCTTTTAACAGAAGGGCAATGGATTTGGTTATACGCAGCGTTGGGAGAAGATGAGAGGGCGCCGGGTTTCAAAAAAAGCTTCAAGGAAGCCTATCCATCCTCTCCCGGATTATGACATCCAGCAAGTTTGCACAAATCTTGCATGGCGGAAGGTCGGAGCTTTTTGCCGGAGTTTCTTGTTGGAGCTTCTTGTCGGAGCTTCTTATAGTATAGATGAGATGCTGCTAGAGATAGCTGCAAAACGCCGAGATTCGGCGAGAGGAACTACTTGAAGGAGGAGTTGTCAAATGAGCGAACCAAACTCAGGCTTTGAACATGGCGTCCCTAAGGAAACGGAAGAACCCCGTCAAGCGGCTTCCCTAAGTCAGTCAAGTCAAGCGGACAAGCTTTATGAGCTGCAAAAAGAAAACGCTTTCCAGTCTTCGGATAAATTGCCTTCTGTAGTTCAGCAAGACGAGGCAGCGGGCAAGCTAATAAGCCGGCGAAAGTTCGTAGCTTCTCTCGGATTGGCGGTTGGCGGGGCTTTGACAATGCCCGGCTGGCTTCCAGGGGAAGTAAGAGCGTACGCCGAGTCGCAAGGGGCAGCTAGCGAGCGTGCTCCTTCCAAGTTCGGCCCCAACGGACGTAGTGCGTCTTTGCATGATCCGATCCCGACACCCCAATGGTTCAATGTTAAGGAGCATTCGGCAGCGGGAGACGGCGCAACGGACGATGCGGCGGCATTGCAGGCGTTAATCGTGCTGGCTGCTGCGGAGCCGTACAAGGCTGCCCTGTATTTTCCAGCGGGAAGCTACCGGATTGGTCATGCGATCGCTTTTCCCCACGGGATGCAGTTAATTTTCGACTATGGGGCTTCGCTTCAGCTTGATGCCGGGGTAACGGTCACTGTAGATTCAGCTGTTGACGCTCCTGCTTCTCTGCTGTTTAACGGAGGGGGGACGATTGTCGGCAGCTTCCATGGAGCTCCCGTCTATCCGCAGTGGTGGGGGGCGAAGGGGGAACGGACTCACGATGATACGGAAAGCTTTCGCAAGGTGTTCCGCCTGGCCAAGGATAATGAGAAGCCTTTGACGGTAATCGTCCCCAAAGGGGATTACGTCTGGTCAGAGCTTATGGTTGTCTATGGTGACACGTCCGTTATTTGTGAGGAAGGAGCCGCGTTTTTCCGCAATCATCCTCATACGATGCTGATCAATTTTGAGCAGATGGGGGAGGCGAATCCGGGCTACTCGGGGAATGGCAGCATTTTATTTGAAAACGCCAGGTTTGAATTTGTAGCGCTGGATCCGGAGTATCTATGCTATGAAGACGGAAATATAGCGCAGTTCGCTCATGCATCGGACTGGACGTTTCGAAACTGCCAGTTCTATGATGTGATCGATGCGCATGCGATAGAGGTCAATTCTTCCAAAAATGCCGTCATCGACAACTGTCAGTTTTACGGTTACCGTGAGCTTGCCACTAATCGCTGGTACGTGGAGGCGATCCAGATTGACCATGCTTCAACCAGCGGAATTTATGGAGCGCTGCCGTACGATGATACCCCCTGCCTGAACGTTACGGTGCGCAATTGTTTCTTCGGCAAAGGAAGGACTTATCAGTTTACGCGCAACGGGGTGCCGACGACTGTTGAGTTCAAAGCCTGGACCTGTGGCGTGGGCGGACATACTCACAAGGAAGGACGCTGGCACCAGAACATAATTATACGCAACAATATTTTTGAAGGCATGCGGTATTACGCTATCCGCCCCTATAAATGGCTGAATACGCTCATTACGGAAAACTATTTCCATGAATGCGGCGGAGGAATTTATGCGGTCGGCGGTTCTTTGCATAACGAGTTTGGAGCGGCACAGCCTCATCGGCGGCTGACGATTTCCAACAACCAGTTTATTAACGGGAAAGCGATTTACCCGGATCATTCCCAGGCCAACCGGAGGTTCGCGATCGGGGTCTTCTCTTTTGACGGAGTAATCTCCGAGGATGTCCGAGTGGAAGGCAATACGATAAGCGTGGCTGAAGATACAGGTATCCTGATCCGCAATATTACCCGGGTAACGGTCAGCCGCAATACGATAAACTATATGAAGCGTTCAGCAATTGAAGTAACCGATTGCCGGCAGCTGCTGGTGGATGGCAATCAAATCTATCAGCCGGTTGAGCAGGCTGTAGTATTGCGGAACAACCAATCGAGTACGATCGTGAACAATCATGTAGTGCGCTCGAGAATGCACGGGATCGATATGCAAAATTGCAGCCTGAGCGTGGTGACAGGCAATGTGATTACGGAATCTGTGCATTCGGCCATCTATGGAAGCGGCAACCAGGGGCTGAAAATCAAGGATAACATGATCGCGGACAGCCGCGAAGCTATTGCTTTGGCAGATTGTCAGCATGTGGATGTGACCGGCAACCGGATGGACCAGGCCGAGCGCAATTACTTGGAATTGAACCGTGTATCCGGCTTCCATGTATCCGCAAATATGATCACGGCACCTTCAGCGACTACTTATGATGCGATTTCATTCTTGAATCAGACCCGTTCGGGCATCGTCCGCGACAATCTCGTTACCGGCACATTCCGCTACGGGCTTTGGTTCGACAGCACGGCATCCGCCGTCCGTTACGGATATAACACAGGAACGATAAGGAATGACAGCTCCGCAGTAGAGGCGCTGCAGGATTAATAGGGGATGCGACATTATCAAAAGCAGCGGACTGTCCGATAAGCAGCTTTTTAGTTACGACACCTTACAAATTCAACACCCAAGAATGCCGGTAAAACAGCATTCTCGGGTGTTTCATTTTGAGGCCTTTACTTGGAAGAGGACTTATCAGACAGCTCTTGCAAGTGCAGCCCATTACTTAATGACGATTTTTCCGGCCGTACCCATAGGAGGATAGATCATTAAAATCGGACCGCTGAAGGTGACGTCGATTTCACCGCCTACCTCAAGATCCTCCCATGAAGCGGGTTCCTCAACGCCGTCTACTAATTTAAAAAATACGGTTTCCTCCGTAATATGGATGGAAGCCGGGACATCGGCTTCGCCGACCTTGAGAACCGCCAGCTCGCCTTCTTTGTCAGAAGGAGTAATTTCCTGAACGGCTCCACTGAAGGCTGCCTGACTGCCATCCTCTGCCTCGATAGGTGTCGGCCATTCGACCGGATCATCTTCCGGAACAGGCCATTCTACGGGATCCCCCGGAGCAGGCAGCTGAATGAAATCTGCCGAATTGACGGCTGTCACCGAATATTCTGCAGGTACATAGACATAAGCTTCCGGTTGAGTGATGACTTGAGCGGAAAACTCATCTTCAGCTGGCTCAATCAAGTAGTAGTAGACTGTCGCTTCGTTCGCTGTTCCGAATTCAATTCGGCTGATATGAATGCCATAGCCGGCATGAGGCTTTTCTTCCCTTTTCAAAATGATTTTATTAATGTTCTCGTTAACCGCTTCGGTAATGACTTCGATTTCCTCGGCATTCACGTCAGCAGCATTTTCTGCTCTCTCTTTAACAGGGAGGACCTGCACGGAATCATAGGCCGGCAGAGTGGTGGCCTGCTCAGGGATGCTGGAGTAGCTGCTGGAAGTCAGTAAACCGGCAACTGCAACGACAATTCCACCTTTGGCAATCCAGTTGTTAATCATTCCTATCACTCTCTTCTATTAAAATTTATAGGCTCAATATCGAAAATTAAATCCGAAAGCTGGATTGGACTTTACAGCCAAATTGTTTCGTGCTTTTCACATAACGTCATTTCGTTTCGCTGCCAGTAGGGAGCACCACCGATCCGGCGATAGCGTTCGCTTCATCAGCAGCAAGCTGGCCGGTTAGCGTATAATGCCAAGGGCCATAATCCCACTCTGCAGTTAGCGGCTCTGTGGATACAATGACGGGAGAATCCATCGTTTCCGCCTGATCCTGCTTTTCAATAACCAGGCTGAAGCCGTCGCCTTTCTCCAGTAAGATATATTGGAGCTCCAGCCGCCGCCCGCTTTCATTCATAACCGCATTCCGCAGCTGAAAGCCGGCCGGGACGTAGGCAGGTAAAGGAACGGGCTCTCCTTCAATAACGTAAGCTTGCGGAGCTGGATCTGCTTCGTTTCCATGATGGGAAAACAATCCTGCTTCCGGGTCGTTCATAACCGTAAATCCCGGGTCGGGAGGCTCCCCGGCAATGTTGGGGGGATTAGGATCATCTATCCCTTGAGATATGCCTGGCCTGGAACCGGAATCCATATTGAATGCCCCCGAGTTCAGGAAAAGGACAAGGACAAGGGCCAGTGCCGCTGCACTGCTGCTTATTGCCGGCCAAATCCAGCGCACCGGCTTGCGGGACTTCTGTTGTTCCAGCCGGATGCGCCGCAGGGTCGCTTGCTTGAGCTCGGGACTGACTGTCAGCTCCTTAACCTGATCCTTGGCAATGTGACGGAAACGGTCCAACGGTTCCAAACTAATCTCCCCCTTTCCAATTAGTCTTAAGTGCTGTTCTTGCACGGTGAAGGCGGCTGCGCACCGTTCCCTCCGGAACCCCCAACACCTGCGAAATCTCCGGTGTTTCCATCTCCTCATAGTAGTACAAAATTACGGCATCCTTAAGTAAAGGCGGCAAACGAAGAACTTCCTCCCATAATCTGCGGTTGGCATCGCGGGCCGTCACCAGCTGCTCAGGCGTCCCCTGATCATCAGGCTGTTCCGGAAGAAAGGTGGTCTTAACCCGTTTCCACCAGAATCCGCGCAGCATGTCCTTGCATACATTAATCGTAATCCGCATCAGCCACGTCTTCTCTCCACTGTCTTTCCGAAATGTGTGATACTTCTTGTAAACCTTAATAAACACTTCCTGGAAAGCATCCTCGGCCAATTGTCTATCCCTAAGATACATGTATGCCAGGCGCAGGACATCATCGCCATATTGATCCACCAGCTTCCCGATCAGCTCTTCTGAAGGAGGGGAATTGGAAGATTTCAGCTTGTTTTCGCTTGGTACCAAAGCAAAAAGCAAGGGAATTTTCACCGCCTTTCACCCTATTAGACGGAGCATGGTATAGAAATGCTCCCTCATTTTGAAAAAAAATCGAAAAAAATTTTCGTAAACCCCGCGAAGCCTTGAAATCTCGTTGGTTAGAGGGATTAAAAATGCAGAGCGGTCTATATTTACCCCCATTAATGAATGTGAAATAATAGGGGGAACATGAGCCTTTCTACGGAAGGATTACTGAAATGACGATGAGGAACGGTTTGCCGTACATCCGGGGGAGAATGTGGAATGACTAGAGAAAGCTTGGAAGCCTGCCAGATTTATATTTATGCCGCCGCCCTGCTTGCTGGTGCGGCGGCTGGCTTGCTTTTACCGGAATCGGCTGGTCTGCTGGAGAAATTGATCTCGCCTTGTCTGGCTGTTCTGCTGTACACAATGTTTGCACAAATTCCATTTTTACAGCTTCGTCAGTCGATAGCCAACCTGCGTTTTGCGGCCGCTCTGTTTACCGCCAATTTTGTCGCAATTCCGGTGTTCGTCTGGCTGCTGACGATCATTTTTCCACAAGCGCCGCCAATTCTGGCCGGGGTCTATCTCGTCCTGCTTACCCCGTGTATTGATTATGTTATTTTCTTCACTCAATTAGGCCGCGGCAATGAACGGTTAATGCTGATGGTCACTCCGCTGCTGTTCACGGCCCAACTGCTGCTGCTGCCCATATATATGTGGCTTTTTCTCGGCGGGGAAAAGCTGGCTTCAATCGTTCAGATTGCTCCCTTTGTCGAGGCGTTCGCGGGGATCATTATGATTCCTTTAATTTTGGCGATGATGACTCAATGGTGGGCGGAAAAGCAGCTGCTGGGGAAAAGGGTGCTGGAGCTCGGCGGCTGGCTGCCCGTCCCTCTTATGGCGGCGGTGCTAGCTATCGTTGTCGCTTCGCAGATTGATAGGGTGCTGTCGGAATGGGGCACGATTATCGGTGTGCTGCCCATTTATTTTTGCTTCCATCTGTTCGTTCCCCTTGTTGCGAAAATGCTGGCGGGATGGTTCCGGCTGGAGACAAGAGAGGGAAGAACATTAATATTTAGCAGCGGAACGCGAAACTCCCTGGTGGTCCTGCCGCTTGCCCTCGCTTTGCCCGGTGCTTGGGGGGCGCTTGCGGCCGCAGTCGTAGTTACCCAGACCTTAGTAGAGCTGCTGGCAGAGCTCGTCTATATTCGCGCTGTACCTGGTGTGCTGTTAAAAGATAGAGAAAAATAGGAAAAGGATGTCACAAAGTTGACATCTTTTAGCAGAAATAGGGGAAGTCCTGTTTTCATTTTATCGGAGGCATGGTTTAATAAAAGCAGAGCCCAAAATGGGGTGAAAAAGTAGTCGCGCGAGGTCTGCCGCGATCTGCCACGGGTGGAGTATTTTTCGCCGTGCTATTATTATTTTGTGAGGGTGAGGTCGGTTGATTTGAAAGGGTTTTCAAAGATTCGATGGGTGATGATTACTCTGCTGCTGCTTCAGGCATTGTATCTGCCTATGCACGCGCTGGGAGCCAGCGATCCGCTAGAGGCACCCGCCGGGCCAATAGCGGCAGGAGGGCCATCCTGGACTCCTCCGGTGCAATATTTGGCTCTTGGCGATTCTCTGGCTTTTGGAATGGGGCCCTATGATAGAGGGCTGGTGGGAAATCCGGGTTATAAACCTGGGCCAGGCTATGCCGATTTCCTGGCGGATTTCCTTAAGCAGCAGAATAACCTGGAGGGATTTAGCAAGTGGCATTCCTACCCGGGCTACAAAACAACAGATGTATTGCAACGAATTGTTGGAAATGTGACCGATAGTGTATACCAGACGACCAATCAGGAAGCGATTGCAGCTGCTGATCTGATTACGATCTCGGCCGGCGCCAATGATGTGCTTTCCGCAGGGGTGCGGATAAATCCAGAAGATTCGCTGGACATAACGATTGATCAGAAAGCGATAGTAGAAGCGCTCGAGCATGTGGGGCAGAACCTCGTGCTGATCGGGGAAGCGATTCATGAGCTGAACGCAGATGCGCAGGTCTACATCATGGGATATTACAACCCATACCCGTACCTGCCGCCTGATATTCAACCCCAGCTCAATCAGCTGCTAACCCTGTTGAATAGGGTTATCGCCGCAGCGGCGGAACAGATTGGCGCTGTATTTGTACCGACAGCGGAAGTGATTAACGGCAATTATTTAGAGTATCTGCCTAATCCCCATGATATTCATCTAAGCCCTGCAGGATACTACGCGGTAGCCAAGGAGTTCCTGGCGGCTCTTGAAACCCATTATTCCTGGGTTCCGGCAAATACGCTTAGAGCAACCGGGGTTACCGCTACTAGTGTCGATTTGCAGTGGACGCCTGCCCGGGATAAAAGTGCCGTGACGTATTCCGTGTACAAGGATGACGAGCATATCGCTACCGTAACGGAGACAACGTATCAAGTATCTTCGCTGCAGCCGCAAACGACTTATACGTTCACGGTGAAGGCGGCCAATGAAGAGGGAGAAGTCAGCCGGCATAATCCGTTCATCGAAGTGACGACAAATACCCGCCGTCCTTCCGCAGGCGGCTGGATTGGCGGTCCGCTTCTTCCAGGAGGCGCTGGCCAATACTTCTCGGCTGCTAATGGCATTATTGAATTTAACGAAAATGCTTTGGAAATCACATCGGCTACTGCCGAGAACGGCACCGTTACCCTGACGGTAACGATTCGTGATGAGGCATGGAGACAAGCACTGGAGCAGCTTAACGGTCAAGCGGAAGCCGAACTTTTTGTTCGGGTCAATCAACAGGCCGATGGGGCTGTTCTGCAATTGAGCGTCGGGCAAATTAACGATTTGCAAGATGCTGCCGCAGAGGCAGTGCTTAATCTTGTGTTCCGGCAAGCCGCGCTTCATCAGGCAGTGAAGGGTTTGGAGCTGCATGACGATGATCATCTGGAATTGAGAATCGGCAAGCCATTAGCTTCCGTAATCGCGGCTCTGGAGAACCAAGCTTCCTCTCAAGGGATTACGCTTGCCGGTACGCCGGTCGTGATGACGGTGAGTGTGCATCATGAGGGCACCGAAACCATTTTGCCGACCGCTGGCCGAACGATCGCCGGACCGGAGTCAGCAACCGCTTTGATTAATCTTTCTGCAGCCCGCTACGATGCGGGAGCTGGGGAACTGGCTTTTGCCCCGGCCACATTCCGTGTAGAAGAAGGTCGGGCATTTGCGTCTATGCAAAGCAGCATCAATGATCCGATCGTATTGATTGACTATTTCAAATCCTTTCAGGATACACGCGGGCATTGGGCTCAAGGAGCGATCGAAAACCTGGCTTCCAAGCTGCTTGTTCAAGGCAGAACAACTGACGTTTTTGCCCCGGAGTCGCCTGTAACTCGTGCGGAATTTGCTGCATTGCTGGTGTGTGCCGCCGGTCTTCAGGCTTCAGCCCCGGCCGGGGGAGCGGCCTTCTCGGATGTACCGGAGACAGCCTGGTACGCTGATGTGGTAACTGCCGCTAAGCTCAGCGGGCTTGTCGACGGCTTTGAGGATGGCAGCTTCCGTCCGGAGCAGACGATTAGCCGTGAGCAAATGGCCCTCATGATCATCCGTTCCATTGAGCTGCTGGGGCACCCGCTTCCAGACAGGACCAACGCATCCGTTACGGACTTCGTTGATGCAGACGGGATTTCCAGCTGGTCTCAAGCTGCAATCGACCAAGCGGTAAAAGCCGGCTTGATTGACGGTATGCAGGATGGAACGTTCCGTCCAGCGGAGACTGCCACGCGTGCTCAGTCGGCTGCTCTGCTGGAGCGATTGTTAAAAGAAGTCAATTATATTGACTAAATCTAGCCCTTATCCATAACCTTATCTGATTAGAGAATCAACTGGAGATTCATCCCGGGTAATCATTCATCAACTGGAAAATCATCCTGCAGAATCATGCTAGAGAATCATACGAGAGAGCGAGTGTCGTTGGACTAGATCCCGGTACTCGCTCTTTTTTCTCTTTGGAAAGATTAATAGTTGCAGCAATTTACAAATCAGGAAATACACTCTTGACTGGGAAAGCGCTTTCCGTTAAGGTTTGCTTGTAAAACCAGAGCTGCGTATAAGGAGGTGATAGAGGAATGTAAACTAACGTCCAATTCGTCCAGTTCGTCCGCAAGCTCGTACACAAGTTCATCCATAACTTCACCCACAAGTTCACCCACAAGTTCACCCACAAATTCATCCACAACTTCATCCGAAACTTCGTCCATAAGATCGTCGACAAGTGAAACAAAAATGCAAATGAAAAATGCTGAGCCAAAAAGGAGTTGTTAACCGATGCTGGGAAAAAAGCTGTGGCAGCCGCCTGAAGGGATTAAGCCAGATTTAACGTTGGAGCATCCGAGAGTGCTGTATACCGCAGCACAACTGCAAAAGGCCCGAAACCGGGTCGGACAGGAGGGTCCATCGTGGGCACGCCGGGCATTTGCCCGGATTATGAAACAGGCCAATGCACTCCGCTGGATGTCGCTGGACGATGAGGAAATCCGCGGGCTCGTGCCAGAACGCGGGGCCTACTACATGTACGGCGTGACGAATCCGGTCGGTCCGGATGGAACGCGGATTGTTCCAATTGGCTGGAGCGCTCCTGGCCAGGTGCGTTCCGAGTTAGGCGCCGTGTATCCTTCCGAGCAATATCCGGATGACGGTACCGGGTGGCAGGATGCAGACGGACAAATCTATTATTTCACCGCCCGCTGGCACGGGTTTGTGGTGGATGAACTAACGCGGGCCGTGGAGCCGCTTGCTTACGCATACGCAATTAGTGGCGAAGCGGTCTATGCCCGCAAGGCGGCTGTTATTCTAGACGCTTTGGCTGCGGTTTACCCGGAAGCGATAGAAGGGCCGCTGGATTACCCCGGTCTAAGGCCCGGCAAGGAAGGCGGGCGTCTGGAGCGTCCTTATTATCAGGTGGCAAGAACATTAATCTGGTACACGAATGCCTGCGATTTAATTTGGCGGAGCGGAGAGCTGGATGGCCCTTCCAAGAGCAATCCCGGTTGTACGATCAAGGAGAATATCGTCTACAACCTTCTTCTTAACGGTGCTGATTATTGCTATAGAGAATCCCAATTGCCCGGCTATGTTGACCAGCTTCACAATGGAACAGCCGATTATAACATGGGTATTGCGGTCGTCGGCTCGCTGCTCGGAATCGACCGCTACGTCGATTGGGCGGTGAATGGTCCAACGAACTTGCGTTTTATGATCTCGAACAATATCGACCGTGACGGCAATTACTTTGAAACCTCCGAGTCGTACAGCAGAGTGAGCCAGGAGATCTATCTCCATATGGCAGAGGCCTTGTATCATGTCCGTACCCCTCAATTCGCCGAGGGAATAAACTTTTACCAGGATGAACGTTTTGTCCGATTCTACGTTGGCAACCGCAGGAAAAACATGCTGGCCGGAAGAATTCCCTCTTACGGAGACAGCTTCGTCGATGAAAAAGTGGATGCCGATGAAGGGTTTGACAAGGCGGCATGGTATCATGCTTTGAAGTTTTATTTGCGTACTTCCGAGGAAAAGAGCAAGCAGGATTATGTGAAGTGGCTCCGGCTGCCTCCTGGAGTTACCCTAGATGAAATTGCTGAAGGCGACAAGAGCATATGGCTGCTGTTCAATTTGGAGGATGAGGAGCAGTTTGTATATAAACCTGATTCTCCATCCGCTGAAAGCCAGGCCGCACAATTGCCGGCATTGCTGGGCGGCAAAGGACTTCTCTACCTGCGGGCAGGCAAAGGGGCTCATCAACGGGGAGCGTTTCTTCGCTACGGCCCAACCCTAAATCATGGCCAGCTTGACGAGCTCGCCATTCTTCTCTATGCATCCGGAAGAGAGCTTACTTTTGATCCGGGCTATAATATGGCGCAATATCGCTATGGCTGGCAGTTTGAGACGGTATCGCACTGGACTGTAGCCGTAAACGAAACCGGGCAGCTGTCCTCCAGCTCAGCGGGAGGAAGTGTTCATTTTTTTGCGCATGCACCGGGTTTATGTGTTGCAGACGTATCCGATGAGGCTGCTTATCGCTCGGAGGGAGTGGAAATATACCGGAGAATGCTTGCTATGATAGATATTTCGGATACCGAGTCCTATTGGGTCGATCTCTTTCGGGTTAGCGGAGGCAGGGTTCGGGATTATTCCTTCCATTCCAGGGGAAAAGTGTTTTCGTCTGAGGGCTTGACGCTATCGCCTCCAGAGAAAGGCTCGGTTGCAAGTACAGAGTATGACTGGGGAAGGCAACTCAAAGGGGATGGTACCGTCTCAGGATTCGAGAAAGAGGGATTCTCCTTCAGTCCGCCAGGCAGAGGGTACGGTTTCCTGGGCCGTCCTCGCAGAGCCTTGGCGTCAGACGTCTGGAGCAGTACTTGGTCCGATCCGGCTCAATTGAAGCTGACGATGCTGCCTCAGGAGGGGCGCGAAGTAATTGTAGCGGAAGGGCCTGAGCCGATGGGCGTAACTTATGTATTGGCGAGAGATAAAGGTCCTGCAACAAGCCAATTCATGGCCATTATCGAAGCAGGAGAAAAAGCGGGAGCTGCCCGCATAAAAGCTCTAGACTTAGAGGCAGCCGCTCAGACACAGATTGCAAAGGTTAAACCTGCCGTAGCGGCAATTGCCCATACACCGGCCGGAAAGCACTCATTCTGCGATTATATTCTCAGTACGCTGGATGGCTGCTCCTTCTCAGCCCTGGAAACTTCTTGCGGTGGGCGTAAAGTAGAAACTAATGCGGAATTCGCCATGGTCAGGTTGAGAGAGGACCATCATCTCCTGCAGGCGCACTTCGTTCGTGGCACGAGCCTGCGTATTGGGGAAATGGAGTTATCCATAGCCACGAGCTCTTTAGCTGGTATTATTCAATCTGTAAATTATGAGTTAGGGACGATGACGATATTGGGAATGGAAGTTCTCCCGGAAGCTTTGCGCGGCCAGTATATTTATGTCGATTCCCCGGAATACTCGCATAATTCGCCATACTTCGTTAATAGTGCGCAACAACTTAGTGGAGATTGCCTGCTGATCGAAGCAGGGGCGGGTAAAGATGGCTTTACGCTGGCAAGAGGGAGGCTGACTCAGAAACCTCAAGAAAACCGGCTGCCGAACGGAGTGAATCTTCCGTATTCGCGAAATGTTCTTCGGCACGGCCCTAACTGCTATTTCGACGGAAAGCTTGTAGCTAATCATGCAGGGGCAAATGCCTTGATTACAGCTGTTGATGCGGATTATGCCGGACTGCATGTGAATACTATCTCCGGTTTTGCCGCAGGGGACAACATCACTATCTATGATATCAAGGCAGGGGATCAAGTCGTTCTGCCCCTATCTGTTCATCTGCAATGGAGCGGAGAGAACGACTATGAATTGCGGTCAATTGTGCCTGTACAGGTGGCAGGAGCCGATTGCCCTATCTATATACTTGGAGCAGAGGGTGAATGGATAGCGGTAAAAAGGCAAATGGTAAATGGCCGTATCCTATCTATAATTGAGCCGGGCGCAGAAGGCAGGCGCACGATACGTTTCGGGCAGCGGGCAAATGGGTAGATGGAGGAAGGCTTCCCGGATCACCAAACAAACACCAACAGATGCTATAGTAATCTTTAGTAATCGCTAAGTAATTCGCCAAAGAATAGCTAAAGTTATCACTAAGTAATCGCAAATAAAATCGCTAAAGTGTCGTCTAAGTGTCAGTCTCGGCAGCAGGAGCAGCAATTAAATAGCCTACTGAAGTATGCTATAATGATCATTACGGAATTGGATTAATAGATGATGACTGACTAAAGTGGGTGCAATCTTTCTTGATAAAAATAGCGAGCCAACAACAAATGAAACAAACGAATGCGAGGACGGTATTCCAGCTGATCCATGAGAACCGCAATTTGTCACGGGCCAAAATTGCCCAGATGACTAATTTAAGCCGGACTACAATCTCCGCTATCGTTGAACAGTTAATGGAACGGGGAATGGTTATTGAAACGGCCCCGCTGGAAGGAAACGGCGCTGGCAGAAAAGCTATCTCCTTGGAGGTGAATCCTTCTAATAAACACGTCATCGGTGTTGAGCTCGGAGTGGAGAAAATATCGGGAACCGTATTTAATCTAAGGAACGAGCCCGTCCATTCTGAAACTATCCGGTTAGCTGAGCGGGACGATATAGGCGAAAGCATCCGGGCTGTTATTGACCGTCTGAGAGATGCCGTTAAACACCGCTTTGACGAGCTTATGGGCATTTGCGTTGGGGTTCCCGGGCTTCTGGATTCAGATAAAAAAACGATCCTGATGTCCACCTTGTTGAATATCGAGAACGTGAATCTCTATGAAACCATTGCCAAAGGACAGGATGTTCCCGTCTATTTGGAAGATGGAACGGTGCTCGCCGCCACGGCGGAACGAGTCTGGATGGGCAATGCGGACAGTCCGTTTATTTACCTGTCCATCGATGAAGGCCTGGGTGCCAGTGTTATTATGGATAATCAGCATATTCAAGGTGTTAACAAGGTCATGCTGGAAATCGGCCATATGTCCTTGGATATGAACGGAGACTTGTGCAAATGCGGGAATAGAGGATGCTTCGAGCTGTATGTTTCCACTTTGGCGTTAGCCAAGAAAGTTAAACAGGCCATCCTGGATGAACCGGCTTCCCTGCTTGGCAGAATCATGGGGGAGGACGGGAAGAAAGCGGTTGAAATTGCTTTATTGGAAGCCGCGAATGCAGGGGATGAGACCGCCTGCCGGATTATCTCTGAAGTAGCGGCTGTACTTGGCAATGGCATCGTGAACTTAATTCATATTTTCAATCCGCAAATGATAGTTATCGGCGGGAGGCTGTCGACGCTGGGCACACGTTTGTTGGGCGGAGTGGAGGAGCAGATAGCGGACAGGGCCATTCGATCCTTTAGCAAAAACTGTTCAATCCGGCTTCGTTACAATAACGATAACGCCGTAGTATTCGGAGCTTGCCACTATGCTTTAGGGCAAGTGCTGGATTCTTATTTTGCAGAGTAAAATTGTGAGTGTAATTGTAATTTAATCCTTGATTTATGATAAGAAATCGTGCTATATAATTAATAAGGCCAGTGGACAAATGAATATATGCATGCTGTTCTCTGGTCTTTCGTTCTTTTTTATAACTAGATCTTTGTTAGTGAAGAGGTACTGACATCGTACGTTAATTTTTTTGATTAAGCAGCAAGGGGAATATCAGTGGGAAGAGGGTTGATAGCATGGAGAAATTGGCAATTGACGGCGGGACACCCGTCCGCAGCCGGCCGTGGAATGCACAGTGGCCGGAGTTCGGTGAGCTGGAACGCAAACTTGTCCTCGAAGTTGTGGATTCCGGACATTGGGGAGGAGTCTTCCCATTCGGATCGCAAAAGGAGAAGGTGCCCCAGCTAGAAAGTCAGTTCGCTCAGCTTCATAATTGCAAGCACGCCATAGGAGTGCCTAATGGAACACTGGCGATTACTATAGCCTTGCAAGCTGCGGGAGTCAAGCCTGGTGATGAAGTCATTGTCCCGCCTTATACGTTTATAGCTACGGCTTCGGCCCCTTTATTGTTCGGAGCTATTCCTGTCTTCGTTGATATCGAAGAAGAGACCCTGCTGCTCGACCCGGAAAAAGTGGAATCCGCCATTACACCGAAAACCAAAGCTATCATTGCTGTACATATTGCCGGGTGTCCCGCAAATATGAGCCGTCTTAAGGAAATAGCCGGCAAGCACGGGCTGGTGTTGATTGAAGATGCTGCCCAAGCCGTTGGCGCCGAATGGGAGGGCCATAAGGTAGGATCGATTGGAGACCTGGGTACCTTTAGTCTGCAATCAAGTAAAAACCTCAACGCAGGAGAAGGCGGGATCGTTACTACGAATAATACGTCATATTGGGAGCAGGCCTGGTCTATTGTGAATATAGGGAGAATTCCGAGCGGTGAATGGTATCAGCATGAGCGGCTCGGACAGAATTACCGGTTAACCGAGTTTCAAGCCGCGATTGCCCTGGCGCAGATGACGAGGCTGGAAGAACAGATGGCGCGCAGGGAGAAGAATGTCGCATTATTGAATCAACTGCTCGCTTCTCTGGATGGTATACAGCTGCTCACTATGGATCCGCGCGTGACTCGGCATGCGAACCATTTGTACTTGTTCAAGCTGGAACGGACTTTTTGCGAAATGGTAAATAAGTCAGAGTTCATCCGCAAGGTTAATGCGGAAGGGATTCCGCTAACGGAAGGCTATTCATCGCTTAACCTTAATGCTTCCTTGATGCGGACAATCGAGGAATTGACAGGTGAAAAGCGTATAAACGAATGTCCGGTTTCCGAACGGATCTGCCAAAGTCAATCGATGTGGCTGGCCCAGACGGTGCTTCTGGAGGATGAAAATAGCATGTACGACATTGCCAATGCATTGGATAAAGTAGTTCGCTCTTATCACTAATTGCTCTTATCACTAATTTATAGCAGGCATTCGCTGGAAAGGGAGAGGGCTAGCGCCATGGGACGTTTATGGATGGGAACAGCCAAAATCGATATTACTCCGAAGCACTCTATAGAGCTGGCGGGATTTGAATCGAGGCTTGGGATGGGAGGTTTTCGCGATGTCGACTTGCCCCTCTATGCCCGCTTGATTTATTACAGGCATTCCGATTCGGAGGGCAGGGAGACCCGGGCTCTGTTAGTGTCCGCTGATTTAATTTGGTGGGATAACGCACGTTCTGCGCAGTTAAGAAGAAGACTCAGCGGCTTGCACGGTATTCCCGAGGATGCTATTTTGCTGCATGGCACCCACAATCATTCCGGTCCGCAAACGAGCGATCAATTCTCAGTGGAATTAGGGACATTCGATCTGGATTACGTACAGCAATTGGAGGATTGGATTGCTGACGGAGCGGCAATGGCCGAGGCTAATCTCGAGCCCGTAAGTGCAGCACAGGGGAGCAGCTTTATCCATCTGGGAGTAAATCGAAGAGTGGTAGTGGATAGCGAGTGTCTAATGGAAGCCAACCTTCAAGGTCCCCTGGATCCGGAGCTTCGTGTTGTAAGCTATTCCCGTTTGGACGGCTCCATCAAAGCGGTGCTCTTTCATTACGGCTGCCACCCTGTTATTACTAGGGAGAATCGGATTTCCTCCGAATTTACCGGCTATGCCATGGACCTTATTGAGGAGGCAGTGAACGAACAGACTATTGCCGCCTATTTGCAAGGATGGTGCGGCGATATCAATCCCGCGAAGGATGGCGAGCTGTTGTTTGGCTGCGAACAAGATGTGAGAGAGCATGGGCAGCAGTTGGCCGATGAGGTCATGAATGTGCTGCGAAGCCCGCAGACGCCCCTGGATCCCTGTCCGCTGATAGCCAGCAGGCATCAAGTGATGCTATCCTTTCAATCTCTTCCTACGGAATCTGAATTACTGGATTTTATAGGGAAAGATGGCATCATAGGGGAATGGAGCAGGAGGCTGCTGGAAGAGCCTGATCGTATGCAACAAGGCACCCGCTTGGATTTTTACCGGCTGCCGCTTGCCAGGCAGCTAAGCTTACTCGCGGTCAATAGCGAAGTGGTTGTCGAATATGGCTTGTACGTTAAACAGTTATCCTCCGGTGAATGTCTGCCGCTAGGATACACCAACGGGATGATTGGTTACGTGCCGACGGCCCGGCAGCTCAGTGAAGGGGGGTATGAGGCAGACCAGTCGACCAAATATTTTTTACTCCCATCCCCATTTGATTTTTCGATTGAACATGATGTCCGCAGGAAAATTAATTGGATTCTGAACGGAGAATCATGATTGTTACTTGCTCTTTTATGTAAACCCTTTCAATTCATGTGAGATAGTCGACCCGGTAGTAAATGATGCTCGTGGACCGCCAGCTAGATCAGCCATCTTGCCTTATCACCATGCGAGAAGCCTTTATTGAATTGTTTCTGTTTAAGGAATGATCTTGCTCATGGGAGAGGATTATACAATGACTAGATTTATGCGGACAGTAACAAAGTTGGTGATGTTCGGATTGGCATGGAGCCTCATCACGACTATTCTGATTCCGATGTCATCCACGATTAATGCTTCAGCAGCAGGCAGGGAGCTGCTCGTCAACGGAGACTTTGAGCGGGTTGAGTCCGGCAGCTTCCCTGGCTGGAATGCGATTAATACCCAAACGATTTTTGAACCGGCATCGACTGTTGTTTATGAAGGAGAGCATAGTGTTAAAGTGACAGATACCGACTCTATTGGCAAGGGGCTGAGAAGCGCCTTCCAGGCAGCTATTCCACATGAGAAGTACCAGGCCTCGGTCTTCTCTTATAATGAGTCGGGACGCTCTCAGTTGTATCTGGAGTTCTGGGACAGCTCCCGTACCCGGATCAGTACAGCGATTCAAACCCAATCCACATTAAATGCTTGGCAGCAGATAGAAGTTCAAGCGGAGGCACCGGCGGAGGCTGCCTTCGTAACGATAGTTCTTTATTTGGATGGTCCGAATGTAGGTGCAGCTTATTTTGATCTGGCTTCATTGATGATAGTGGAGTCAGAGGAAGAACCGCAGGAATTTCTGGTTAACGGGGGCTTCGAAGAGTTTAGTTCCGGCAGCTTCTCCGGGTGGAATGTCCTCAATTCCGGCACTATATTCGAGCAAGTTTCTTCTACCGTTTATGAAGGAGAATATAGCGTGAAGATAACGGATACTGATTCTCTCGGTAAAGGGTTAAGGAGTCAATTCTATCCTGTGAACCCGAATCAAGCTTACCAGGCATCAGTCTACTCTTATAATGAGTCGGGACGCTCACAGCTGTATTTGGAATTCTGGGACAGCTCCCATACCCGGATCCAGACAACCATTCAAACAAACTCTTCGCTAGGCTTGTGGCAGCAAATTGAAATAAAAGCCATGGCTCCAGAAACGGCTGCTTACGCCACGGTTTTAGTTTACTTAGACGGGCCGAATACAGGAATTTCTTACTTTGATAACGCTTCTTTACGTATAGCCCCGGAAGAAGAAGTCATGGAATTCCCCCTGCTTATCAATGAGCACCCACGCTTATACTTCACTCAAGATGACATTCCTTCCATTCAAGCTAAAGCAGCTGATGACATAAATAACCCTCTCGGAATGACAGGCAAGCAGATCTGGGATGTAGTGGAAGCCCAAGCCCGCAGCTATTTGGCTGAGACCAGCTTTACGGTAACCTACTACGGCGGTCACCTCGTTACTTACCCGGTACCTCCTGCCATGCCGGAACCATTGGCTAATCCGCCAGGCTATACATCAGGGCGGTATCCGTACTGGACTATGCTTTCTACCTCGATTCAAAATCGGATTGAGGCCTTGAGCTGGGCCTATGTCGTTACGGAGGAAGAGCCATTTGCCGACAAAGCAAAACAATACGCTCTTGCTCTTGCGGCCTGGCCGGCCTGGTCTGATCCCACTTATACTTGTGCAGGCATTACTTGTTTGGATACTGCGCATCTGACTATTGCGGTCAGCACCGCCTACGATATTTTATATGACAAGTTCACCCCGGCTGAAAGAGCTTTGCTGGAACAAGCCATCGAGCAGAAGGGCCTTATTCCGCTCTGGACAGATACTGCCGCCGAAATGGATCATAACCTGCAGGCGCTTAGGGCGTCCGCATTGGGTACAGGAGGAAGTGTACTGCTCGGCAAATCCCCGAATGCGAATAAGTATTTAACCAGAGCGGTGCAATATTATACATGGTATTTCGATAAACGCATGGAATCGGGGGAGCAGGAAGGACTTGGTTACACCAGCTACTCGGTAGACAATATTATGCGGGGGGTAGACCATATATATAGAACGACAGGAGTAGAAGAGGTGATTAACCATCCTTTCCTGAATGATTTCGTTATTCGCTGGATAACTTACTTTCTTGCTCCTGGCGGCGCAGGTCTTGCCAATTTTTCCGATTCAGAGGCCGCTAATTATTACCCGATTACGATGAGCATTCTCAATTCCCAATTAAGCAATGGCCATGCCGGCTGGTATTTAAAAGAAACGAAGGCGGCAGAGGCATCGCTAAACGGATTCATCTATATGGATCCATTTGCGGTGATAGAAAAGCCTGACCAGCCAATTTCTACCGTATTAGAGGAAATAGGGTGGGCGGCTCTGCGTACTGGTTGGGAACGAGAGGATCAACTTTTAGCATTCATAAGCAATAATTCGCAAATGGGTCATAACCAGTATGATCAGAACAGCTTCCAAATCGCTACGAACGGCTCCTGGATCGCTTTCGATCCGGGTACGAGGGATTATGTACCGGGTCCCGTTCGCGATTTTACGGAGAGGTTAGGGCATAGCACGATACAGGTGGATGGCCAGGGACAGTCCCGGACTGGCGGAGGTTCCTTAACGAGAGGAATGCTTTCAGAAACCTATGACTATGTTACAGGTTCAGCCGCAGATGCCTACGGGTCTCCCAATTTAACGAAATTTGACCGCCATATTGTTTTTATCAAGCCCGATTACTATGTCATATTTGATGACTTGGAAGCCGATACACCAAGGCAATTTGATTGGATTCTGTATAACGGCTCGGTAATCGATTACAAGATTAATGGAGCACAGGCACAAGAAGGGGTCACGGTCCCGGGGGACCACCTGTACGTGAATAACGGCAAAGCGGAGCTATCTGTTAAATTTGTCCAGGATCATGCTCTCCCCCTTACAATCGCTAAATACCCGGGTGCTGAACGGTTCGGCTATTATGTCAGGGCAGAGAGTAGCGAGCCGGCAGCAGCGCAGCAGTTCTTAACCGTATTGAAGAGCGGAAAGTCACAGGAGACAGGGATTTATGAGGAATATGACCTCCTGCCGCCGGTTACATCAACGGGTAAAGAGTATAAAGTTTTAAGCTCAGCAGGAAAAACGTTTATTTTCTATCGTGGGGAAGAAGCGGGTGATTCTATTACCTACCGTGTGACTGTGCCTGAAGATGGGATGTATACAGTTAGCAGCTCGTTTATCCAATCCCCCCTCTATGGAAAGTTCCAGGTGTATGTTAACGATCAGCCGTTAGGTGCACCGTTCGACGGGTATCACCCTTTTGTTCAGGCAGCAGAGCCTTATATACATGGCCAGTTGAACCTGACTGCAGGAGACCATCTCATTCGTTATGAAATTGTCGGCCAAAATCCGCAATCCGGAGGATTCTTGATGGGCTTGGATTCGCTAAGGCTGGTTAGGGAAGGCAGTGAGAGCGGTAGTAATACCGACCTTGACGCAGAACGTATTTCCGGGATCAATGCGCTGGGCGCCCGTATCTATTCTCCTACAGGCATTAACAGCTTTAAGGAGGATTATGTTCTATTCAAAACGGGCCAGGGAATGTTTGCTGTTGAGGGGATAGAAGGAAATCCGGATCAGGCTGTTGTGCAATTCGATGATAGCGGGGGGCTCGCCGGTTATAAAATGACCCGGGGCACCACATTATCCTATGATCAGCAAATTTTGCTGCAAGGCAGCAGCACCGCTTTTCAAGCATCAGTGGATAAGCTGCCGGCAACCGGGGAGTGGAAGGCAGTCATAGAGCTTGCCTCGCCGCAAAGCGTTGCACTGCACGTTGAATCAGCCACCGAAGTGGCGGTAAACGGAGATATTATCGCTCCGGAAGATTATGATTACGATCCTCAGACCGGACTGTTAACTTTGAATTTGCAAGCGGGTACCCATAATATTGTCATTTCCGGTGCCATGCATAAACCATCATAAACCGGAGCTATATAGGATCAAAGCAGGGGCACAACTTAATGTACATGACGGGTTTTCGTCAGCTAATCTTTTAATTCAGCATTTTGCATCCCGGCGGACGGTTTATCAGGTTTATCAAACAAAATCTAGAACAAAATAGTTCTCCTTTGTCTGAATCCCGTTGCCGTTCGCGGATGATTTGGAATGATGCAAAAGCTTATTTGAAAAAGGGGGAAATAACATGATGCCAAAATACGGTATGTCTAGGGCGATGCTGGTCTTGTTCATGGCATTGTTGACCGCTTGCGGGGGAGGGAGCACGATAGAGCCAAGCTCTGATCCAGCTCCTACATCCCAGGTTGAGGAAACGAACAGCCCGGAGCCGGATAAAAACGAACCGAAGGATCCGGTTAAGCTTATTCTTCATAATGGAAGCGCAGGCGAGGAAGAATTTTATGAGCGGTTTGGTGCTATGCTGCAGGAGAAGTTCCCTCATGTAACGATTGAATTTATCCGCAATGGAACGGGGACGACTATCCAGGATTTGATCACACAAGGCACTATACCGGATATTATCAGGACGGATATGCCGACAATTATGAGTGGTTATCTGGATTTGGAGCTGGGTGAGGATATGATGCCTTATGTGGAGAAATATAATTATGATTTGTCCCGCTTCAATGAAGTTTTCATCGAAGAAATGTTGGCAATTGGACAGAACGGGGAGCTCTACGGCTTGCCGGTCGGCCCGTATTTCCCTCAAGTCCTTTATTACAACAAAGATCTGTTTGACAAGTTCGGGGTAGATTATCCGACAGACGGGATGACCTGGGATGAGGTATATGAATTAGCCCGTACGATGACACGGGAGGAGGACGGTGTCGAATACCGGGGCTTCAGCACAAACCCGGCGGCGGTTCTGCGTGATAATCCGCTCTCCTTGCCTATTCTTGATCCGCATGAAGACGGACTTGCCGATATGGAGCAGTGGAGAGCCCTTTTCCAAAACCTGCTTCGTTTCTATCAAATTCCGGGCAACCCCATCGGGGATGATAACAGCAAAGAAAGCTTGGCCTTCAGTGGAGGAAACGTGGCTATGCAGATTAACCAGCACAGTGTGTACTTGACCATCCCGCCTGAAATTAACTGGGATATCGCAGCTTATCCGTTAATGGAGGGGGCACCTGAAGTCATGGCTCAGAGGGGGCCGGCCTACTATTCGTTAACAAGTCAAAGCAAGCACAAGGAGCTTGCCTTCGAGATTATAATGGAGATGCTGTCGGATGAAATCCAAATGGAGGATTCCAAGAGAGGAATTCCAACTACTTTGAACAATGAAGCGATCAAAAAAGAACTGGGAACCGGGCACCCGATTTACAGCGGAAAAAATATGGGAGCCATTAACGTTTATCCGCCTGTCAGCTATGCGCCCAAAAGGGAGCGGGATAAGGTAGAGGTCGCCGGAATCAGGCAGCAGGTCATCCTTTACGAGACTTTCGTGGAATTGGCGCAGGGTGCCATTACGGATGTAAACACAGCGCTAAACAAAGTCGATGAGCTGCTGAAGCAGGAAATTGAGAATAGGAAACAAGGCTTAAATTAGATTGGATGGAGGCCATTTAAAAGAGCCGTGCCGTTCGCATTGGGCTTGCCTGTCCCTGTCAACGCAGCGGCTCTTTCGCGGCAGCAAGCCATAGACCATAAACCATAAACGGCTTCGGGTCTATGGCTTATTATTTAGAGACGGATTGGGAACCGCCGCGGACAAGATTGCGGTACTGAATCGGGGTAATCCCCTCTAGCTTCTTGAATTTGCGGATAAAGTTGGTTGAGTCCGTGTAGCCTATTTGCTCAATGATTTCGCCCAGAGTCCAATCAGTATCGATTAACAAAGCCCGAGCTTTTTCCATTCTTACCTCATCGATATAACGCATCAGCGACTGGCCGGTCTGGTTTTTGAAGAAACGGGTCAAATAGGAAGCGGAGAAACCGAACCTCGCAGCAATCTGATCCAGATTAATGGAGGAATCGGCGTAACAGTCCTCCACATAAACGGTAAGCTCCTGCAGCAGGTCCTTGTTCCTGCTCTCCTTGTGCTCGTTCACATACTGGCAAACCTGCTCACAAAAGCTGACCATCCGCTGCTCTAATGCCTCCAGCGTCTCCAGCTCATGAACAAACAGCGTCTCTACGGACCATTCATCTTCCTTCAAAGGAATGTCCATTTCCACAAGTGTTTTCATAGCCGTATTAATCATATCAAAGCAGATAAATTCAACCCGCTCGATCGAGAGGGACTGATTGGACGTTTCAGCAATCATTTCCCGAATGATCCGGGCAGCCTCCTCGGCGCTTCCTTGCTTGATTGAACGGACCAGCTGTTTTTGCGCCTCCAATGGATACCACAGCAAGCTTTCCTTGGCCTGATTGACCTCCTGGTACACGATGACCTGATTTTCACCCTTTACAAGGCGGTAGCGCGCTGCATAATCGGCTTCCGTATACGATACATGCAGCTTGTCAAAATCGTCATAAATTCCGCCGACCCCAACGGTGACGGGCAGCCGGTACGTTTTGTTGCAAAACTCCTTGGCTTGCTGTGCTATATCATTCAATCGATACGGCTGCTGGCAGCCCTCCCGGATATTGAGCAAAGCTACGATGCCGCGGCCGTTTCTATAATTAACCGCATATCCCGCACCGATTTCCAGGGACAGCTTCTCAACTGCTTTGCCTAAGCTGTACCGTACAAGATCCTGCATCGAGTGGGGGTTCTTCCGTTTGAACTGCTCGTAGTCATCTATTAACAGCAGTAGGACGGCATAATGGGGCTCCTTCAGGCTGATCTCCTCAGCCGGAAGCAGAGTATCCAGCTCAGAGCGTGAGCGGATGGTGCCGTCAATTAGAGCTGTCACATATTTTTCTTTCACGATGCCGGCTTGGCTTTTCAGCTTTTCTAACAGGCCCTCATTTTCTTTGGTGACTACACCGATAGCTTCTGCAATAAAGGCTATTTCATCGGTACGGTTGGGCAGAACCTCGTTCAACCCGCTTTTGCGCAGAGAACCGGTCAGCTTGACGATAGGACGGTAATTCCGAATGGCCAGAGCAAAAGCAATCATCAGTCCGATCAAAAAAACAGCCAGAATCGTATAGTGGAAAATTTGCCGGGTCTCGTTCACCTTGCTCATGAATTGATTGGTTGGCATGGCAGATACATACGTCCAGCCATTCGTATCCGAGGTCAGCTGAACTATAGAGTATTGAGCGCCTTCAATATCAACAGTTTCCAATGGTGCCGGGTTGCGTGGCTGATCACGAAGCATTTGGATAATTTGGAGCGAGGTTTCGTGACTGACCTGATTGAGCACCTCCGTTACCTGCTGGCCCTCCTCGTTTAAAATATAGATCGCACCGGAGTAATCCTTCAATACGCGGTGAATCATCTGATTCAAGTCCTGCTCCCTGAATTGAAACAGAATGGTACCGTAACCATCGGGAGAGCCGGACATCGGATATAAATAAGTAATCAAAGGCCCGACAAGCGTGTCATGACCTTTAATATGACCAACTACGCGCAATCCCGAGCTGTCCGTTGAGCCCATATGCTGCACAAACTGGACAGTTCCTGGGCCTTCGGCTTCCATTCCGTATACCCGGGAAAAATAAGGGGCCGCCTCATAAGTCCCGCTTGAAGCATATAGCAGGGCAGGATCGTTTTCACGGTAGTAGAGCATGATGTCGTAAATAAAAGAATTGGTGGACCGGTGCTTTTTCAATTCTCTTACCGCTTGATAGATGCCGTAGCCGTTCTCGCTGAGCGCATAGGGAGTAAGCAGCGGATTGGTGGAAATTTGCAGCGCCATCCGATCCATTTCATTCGTCCGCATATCCATGGCCTCTTTAATTTGCGTCAGGGTAGCCAACGTGGAGTTCTCGACTTCTTTTTGCAGAATGTTCAGGAAGGAGCCGTAAACCGCGCCGCTGACCCCAAGCAGCAGGACGATCACCAGGAAAACATAAGAGAACAGATAATGATAGAATCGATTGGACCAGCGCCTGGCGGACCACAGCTGTCTGATGCGGGTTGGAAGCGCTAACACTTTTTGAAAATAAACGCTCATGATAAGCTTGACCTCCTTCATTGCACGGTCTTATAGCAGGCGTAGCAATAGTCCATCGAGTAGCGGAAATATAGGAATATAACAGACATTATGCTCAATACAATAATAAATAGGTAATGTCTTGTTATCCAGTATACCTTAAATTTTCAAAAAAGAAGGGAAGTTTACAGAAAGGAAAAGTTCCCATGATGAAATCAAGGGAACCTCCTTTCGATTTAGTTATCTGAACGGTATCGATCATAGGCTGCTTGATAGATTTGCATATAATCCTCCAGTCCCATTCTTTGAATCGTTTGGACATAGCTGTCCCATTCCGCAAACGAAGCGGCACCCGAGATAAATTTGGCTTGCTGTTCCCGGATATACGTGTTGATATCTGAGGAGAGCGCGTTCATCCGGTCAACCTCCTCCTCCTTGTACGAAAAGGCAGGCCACGCTTCTTCGTTCATGTATTGCTTGACTTTGTCGGCTGCGGCTATAGAGGAAGGGAGACTTTCTCCGCCGAAGAAATAAGACTGGGAAATAATCCCCGGCATGCCGCCTCCCGGCCAAACCAAGTATTTGACCAGCGCTTGTTCAAAAGAAAGACCATCAGGATGATTCATGATTTCTTCCACGTATTGAATCTCCCCGCCGTCCGTCACTTCATACGTTACCCCTTCAAAGCCGGCATAGAACATCCGCATGCCTTCCTCGCTAAAAAAGTAGTCAATCCAGCGCATAGTAGCTTCAGGATGTTTATTGGCATTAGTGATGACAAAAGTGCCTAACCCCGCAATGGTCGAGTTTTTAACAACAGTTTTGTCACCATGAGGCCCTTCCAGAACGTCAGCACCCACGAACTCCTCACCCAGATCATAAGAGATCGGGTCCCAGCCAATGAAGGCCCCGTAACGGTCATCCTGCAGGCGGACAGTGAATTCCGTAGAATTAATGGTGAAAATATCGCGGTCGATGAGCCCATCCTCATACAGCCGGTTAAGATACTGCAGCATTTCCTTGTATTTCTCCTCAGTCGGAATAAACCTCAATTCATTAGTATCAGGATCAATATCGACATAAGCGTGCTGGCTCCCTTTGTTTTGTAATCCCCAGAAACCATTGAACAATTTGATAATCCGGTTAATGTTGTCCGCACCGAACGGGGCATTGCCTCCATTAGCTTCCTTCAGCTTCACCAGGAAATCATAGAACTCATCGGTCGTTTGCGGCATATCCAGATTAAGCTCCTGCATCAGCTCCTCGTTGACCCACAATTTTGGATTGTAAAATACGGAATCAAATTCCGGATCGTAGACCCTCGGAATAGAGTAGATGTTGCCGTCCGGCATCGTCATTCCTTTGCGAATGTCCGGGTTATCATCCAGTAACTGTTTAATATTAGGCGCGTGTTCCTCGATCAAATCGTTCAGCGGGATAAAGGCCCCCTGCATTCCGTATCTCATAATGTCCTGGTTGGGGACTGACGCTGCGTAAAAAGCATCTGGCAAATCTCCGCCGGTAAGCATCAGGTTCCGCTGCTCGGACAAAACTTCTGTACCAATCATCTGCCATTGAATATCGATGCCGGTCATTTTCTCATATTCATCGAAAAGCATGACATTATTCCAATCCTGTGCCGTGGTAGCGGACCTGCCTGCTACAAAACGAAGCTGAATCGGTTCATCGACAATTGGGAACCCGCTTGGATTTAAATTTTCTACGGCCTGCGGGGATCCTCCCGGAGTAGGGGGATCATCGCTTCCCCCCGTTCCTCCCGTACCCTCCGTACCGCCTCCCGAACATGCGGTTGCCACTAAGGCAAGAGATAGGATGGTTATTGCTGCCTGTTTTCCTTTCATTTGATTCATGACCTCCTGTTGGTTTTTGTTTTTATATGGGTTTGCGCAGTGCGCATAGTTCTTATGTTCCTTAAAGGGTGTGCCTTTTCATGCTCTTGGGGAACGCAGGCTTTTCTCGTTCTTTGCAGATCATACTCTGTGCTATTTGTAGGACTGCCTGTGCTGCTATATTTTTTGTAGATCGCATGCTCTTCTTTTGCTCTTTGTAGAGCTTACGAGCAAGTACATTACGTTACCGGTTATTCATAGCAGACCTGTATATCGACAGACGCAGCGCAACCGCCTGTACCATCAACTGCTTCCAGCCGGACATAACGGGCGCCCGGGACCGCTGGGAAAACAAGCGTTTTGCGCGAGTAATCAGCTTCCCATATTCCGCTCGCGGCCAGCGTAAACTGCTTTCCATCCGGGCGGGCATAGATCCGACATTCTGTAATCACGCCATCCGGGGTAAAATCAGTCCGGGTTTCGTAGCCTAGCCTTTTCACGGAGCAGCTTGCTGCCATGATCTAGTGTAATAGATTGAGACACCAGCTCCGGGGATTCCAACGGGTGTGCCGCATAGTTGTCCGTTCCCGATCAATAGCCCAGTATGCTTCATATCCCGAGCGCTAGATAGCGGCTGCTGCGCTCATTTGCGATTGAGGCACAACATTAGGCGCATAAAAGGCAATGGAAGCGGATTCATTTTCACCCGGAAAAACAACATTTCGGCTCAAAGCCCGCTTGCATCAATAATCGTAAACCGGGCCTCATCTTCTAGCTCTGCCCCGCCTAGACAGGAAGCGGTAACCCCACAAGAAGCGGTAACCCCAGATTGCTGTGCTGCTGCTTAGACATTACAGACAGCCGTGCAGCCATTGGCGGAATTTAACGGCACAAAAGCTTCGTTACGGCCATTGCAGGAAAGTGTCAGATGGAATTTTAGCTTGGAAGGCTGGGCAATTCCCTCGCCATAAGCGGCAAAAGTAACCATTGCCCGCTGGTTATGATTCTTCGATTGCGTAATGCCGCTTGTCTCCTTTTCCGGTGGCACGGAGCTGTTTTCCCCCCTTTTTTTGTTATCTGATTTCCCGCGGCATGAAATGGATACGGCGAGCATCAGGATTTCAGAGCTACTACCATATTCCCGACAAGCATTTTTACTATTCGTTTACTAAAACTCCCAACTCCCTTTCCTCCATAATTGCATGATTGAAAAAAGTAGATTATCAGGCCGGCAACACCTTTAGGTATTCCGCAGATTAATTCTTCGAATTACGTCTGTGCCAGTATGTAACGAGGACACAAAATCAACCATGTCGGTGGCAGGCCATCAGATGAAGGCATGAGTTGGATCAGGCCAGTAGCAGAAAGCATGAGCGCGAGACGGATCAGGCTAGCTTCTGAAGGCGCAAATAGCGATACAGGATTAATATTCACACTATCGCATAAGGTAAATTGCTGTCTATCGGCAGTTGTGAACCGCATATGCAATTCTTTACATTGCCTGCCATAACAGCGATTTGCCTGTCAGGACAGCATTTTTTGAGCAGACCGCTCGGCTATCACAACGAAAGAACAGCATAGCTCATGATAGGAAATCTTGCTAGAATAAAAATATCAAACTAGTAAATATTTCTGATATTGATTCTAGCGGACCATTTTAGTAAATCGTATAGGGGAATTATGGTGGTGAAGTAACGTAGAAGAAAACGTAGAGGGAAGCGTAGGGAGCGTTGGTTAAATGATGGGGTTACATATGAGGAAAGATTTGGAGGGAAGCTTTAGGGGATATCGGGGGTAAGCGGTGGAGGTAAGATGCTAGAGTGAACCCGCAGGGTATGCTGTAGGTGGAAATCGTGAGGTAACCTTAGAGATAGGCTGCTGGTGATCATCGAAGTACCCGTAGAGGTACCGTAGATATAGGTCGCTAATCTGGAGAAGCGAAATATTCTAAGCTGTAGGGGCTTTTGGGGAAAGAAAGCCATTGATGTAGCCCGTGGGAGTGAACCGTTAAGTAAGTCGTACAAAGGAGCAGAGAAGGAGGGACATTATGGGGGATATCTCTTGGTTTTTTACAGGAGTTGTGTTTGTATTGATCCTACTGCTGGTGTTAGCTGTAGTCCTGATCTTTAACCGAAGGCGGCGGGCAGCGAACATTGTGGCTATAGGCAGTTATAAACGGAGAACGGCCACTGGCCAGAAATGCTCCCTATGTAAACGCAAGGATAAGCTGCAGTTTTATACGATGAACAATGGACAAGTTGCCGGTGTTTGTAAGGAATGCAGGGCTACTGCGAAAAAAAATAACTGGGAACGGGTTTAATTAAGCTTCCGGATGGGGCTGTTGCTTTATCGTGCACACCTACTGCAACTGTGTCCAGCGGGCATCGACTGCAAGATGTTCCTTCCTACATGGTTTTCGGCAAGGCGTCCTGCATGGTGTTCCTTGAGCCGAGTGGATCGGTTGGAGGTTTGAAGCAAGCACTGTGCGAAGGGTACCGGTTGGAGGTTCGGAGCCAAAGCAAAAAGCATTCGCACCGATTCAAGACGAACCCGGTGCGAATGCTTTTATTGCAGAAGAGTTTGAGATTTACGCAAGCCCGCTCCCCGCAAGCCCGCAAACAGTCTACAAGTCTAATCTCTTAAATTCCGATAAAAGTAACACCTGAAAAGGAAAGAATCTGCTAAGTAAGCTTTTACACAATATTAGTTGCCGCCCATGTCTCGCTGATAGGCTTCGTTCATCGCCTCCAAGACTTCATCTCCGCCCATGGAGCGGAACTGCTCTACATAATCATCGAAGGCATCGATGCTCACTTCTCCGGTAATGATTTTGAAGTATGTTTCAATTGTCAGCTTGCCTAATGTCGTTGCATGACGGTTAAAGATGTCCAGGGAAGGGACGATCAGCTTCGTATACCCGTCAAAGCCGGCTGTTTTCTCGGCGAAGTAGAAGGTGAACGGTTCCCGCCGCTCCTGGAACTCGTCCATTTGGACCTGGGCGTGCAGCACGTAGCGCCCATATTTGGCCGCCTCGGCATTCGACTCGCTGGGCCGCAGACTGACGAACTTGCCGTCAACTTCATCCCAATCCTCGCCTTTGATTCCGAATTGCAGCGTCATGTTGTATTCATAATCGCTTGCCGCTTCCTCCATCATACTGAGGATCGTCTCGACTTTGCGCGGGTCCTTCAGCGCCTCGGCTGTAATCGCAATGGCGCCATTATAGATATCCCACTGCGGAGTACCGGACAGGCCGTTCGGCCCAACTGGCGGAGTTCCGAATACGATTTCCGCATCAGGGGCGGATTTGCTGAACTCCTCGAACACGGTGCCTCCGCGGTCATCCGGAGTATCCGGGTTCATCTCATTGCGCCAGTGGACAGGCTGCGATTTACCGGTAAGCCCGATGCGGCCGTTGAAGAACGCCTGTGAGTTGGCCCAGTACCCGGTGGTGTTCTCGGAAGTGATAAACTCCGGATCAATCAGCCCTTCCTGGTACCATCTTTGCAGCAAGGCGAGCGCTTCCTTCATTTCCGGCTGGATCGCCGCGAACTCGAGCCGGCCGTCCTTTTTGGTAAAGAGCAGGGCCCGGTCGGGCGAGGACTTCGCTGCGGCGCTCACATCGTCAATCGGCGGGAAGCCGTAGGCGCCGAGAATCATCGGAATGGCAAAGTCAGACATGCCGTAGGTGTCCCTTGCTCCGTTCTGATCCGGGTCCTCGTTGCGGAACTTATACAAGGCTTCCTCGAATTCCTCAATCGTCTCCGGAACCTTGGTGATCCCCACGTTATTTAACCAATCCTGGCGCCAGACGACAACGGTCGGGTAAGCACCGCGCTTGTTCGTCACCGGAATCGCATACACCTCGCCATCATATTTGACGGCATCCCACAGCTGGGGATAGCTGGTATCCAAGTAATCCATGTACGTCGGCATATGCTCTCTTAATAGATCCATATCGAGCGGCTCTAAAATCCCCTGGCTGGCGTAGTTGGCTATGTTGTTGCGGCTGCGGATCTTGAGCGCATCCGGCATTTCCCCGGAGGCGAGCTTGACGTTTAGAGTATCGTCCCATTTGTTAGCGTCTATGAACCAGAAGTTAAACTTGGCGTTGAACTTTTCCTCTACCAGCTTGACGATAGGCGAGGAAGGGTCGGGCTGGCCGTAGGAGTCATAGGCGAGCCATTCGAGCACTACCGGCTCTTCTGCCGCCGTTCCTTCACCGTCGCCGCCTTGTGGCGGGGAAGAGGGCGAGGAGGGCGTTGGGCCTCCCCCCGAACAGCCTGCGGCAAGACCGGCTAGCAGGCCGCTGGCGATCAGCGCCGCGGTACGGGCCTTCCAGGATGGATTCAAGGCATTCATGCGTTTGTTCCCCCTTAAATAATAATGTATGTTGATCCGATATTTCACCGGAGTGCAACCGTGATATAGGTTTTTGCATCTGGCTGACAAGAGCTGCGTCATATAGGTTTTTGCATCTGGCTGGCAAAGAGACTGCCTCTTCTCTTATCCTTTTACCGAGCCTACCAGAGAGCCTTTGATGAAGTACTTTTGCAGGAAAGGGTAGACGCAAATAATCGGCAGGATGGCTACGACCAGCATCGCCATTTTCATAGCTTCACTGCTGACATAGGTCTGGTCTCCGGCAGTTTCCATCATGGAATCCTGGCCCTCCAGCAAAATTCTCCGCAATATAATCTGAAGCACCTGCTTGCTTTCTGTCTGGATGTAAATCATGCTGTCAAACCAAGCATTCCAATGGTAGACGGCTGTATACAGCCCGACTGTAGCGATAATCGGCAGAGAAAGCGGGAGCACAACGCGGAAGAGAATGGTGATTTCGTGAGCGCCATCGATTTTGGCTGCTTCTTCCAGGCTTTCCGGCAGGCCGGAAACAAAGTTGCGGACAATCAGAAGCAGGAACGCACTGACGGCGCCAGGCAGCACAAGCGCCCAGATGGAATTCATCAGCCCCAAATTTTTGACCAGCAGATAGGACGGAATCATTCCCCCGGAGAAAAACATCGTGAGCAGTATGAACCCCGTCCAAAAGGTGCGGTGAGGCAGTGTTTTTTTAGACAACGGATAGGCACCGAAAAAAGTCAGCAGAAGCGTTATAGCCGTACCCAGTAAGGTGCGCAGGATCGTGTTGCCGTAAGCCGTCCACAGAAGGGAATGGCTCAGCACGCGTTCATATCCGCTGAAATCAAAGGTGGCCGGGATCAGATGGAAGCCAAAACGGTTTACAACCTCGGGCGGGCTGACAGAGATCGTAAGCACCTGCATTAAGGGCAGCAGCGTAAAAACAGCCAGGCAGGTCAAAGCAGTATAAATGACCAGCATCAGCAGCCGATCGGTGAACGACATTTTGTATTTCATGGGACAGGCTCCCCCTCTGATGGTTTGGAGTGCGAATCCGCCTTAAAAAATCGCTTCATCACTGAACTTACGGGCAAAATAATTGGCGGTCAGCACCAGAATGAGTGCAATTACATTTTTGAAAAGACCAACGGCTGCGGCATAGCTGTAATTCATGCGGGTCAAGCCCTCCGTGTAGGTGTAAGTCGACAGCACATCACCAACATTCATGACCGTTACATTAAGCAAGTTGTAAATCTGCTCGAAGTCGTCATTGATAATTGATCCGGCATTCAGAATCAGCATGATGACAATAACGGGAGCCATCGAGGGCAGCGTGATATAAATGATTTTTTTAAACCGGCTGATGCCGTCCATTTCGGCCGCTTCATACATCTCGGTATTAATTCCGGCAATGGCCGCCAGGTAGATGATGGTCGTAAATCCGGCACTTCTCCAGATGTCCGAGACGACAAGAATAAAGCGGAACCACCGTTCATCGGTTATAAAATAAACAGGCGCAATCCCCATCATATCGAGCAAAATGTTAATGGGCCCCCGGCTTGGAGACAAAAACTCGATAATCAGACCGGAGAGGACGATCCAGGATAAAAAATGCGGCATATAGCTGATGGTCTGCACGACCTTTTTAAATACCGGCCTCATCACTTCATTGAGCATCAAGGCAAGAATAATCGGAACCGGAAAGCCGAATACCAATTTATAAAAGTTAATGATAAGCGTATTGCGCAGGACGGTTAAAAAATAGGAGCCGGCGAAAAGCTCGCGGAAGTTGTCGAGGCCGACCCATTCACTGCCGGATACGCCCCTTAAAAACTTATAGTCCTGAAAAGCGATAATGACCCCATACATAGGTCCGTAATGAAAAATAAGGTAATAGATCAGTACTGGCAGCAGCATAATGAAGTAATACTTGTTCGCTGCATAGCGTTTAAAAACAGATGGCTGGTTGCTTAGCTTCGGTTTGCGGGTGTTTCTGGCGGTTCCCTGCATGTCATTCCTCCATTTCTGCTGCAAACAGTGCCGGCTTACTCAAGGGAGCTTTTCAAATTCCATGTACTCGCAATTCTCTTATTCTGCCTCTGGCTTAATCGCTATGAGTCCCGGTCTGGCACGTCTATACTGTCTCTTGGTTTTCATGGATAAGCCACAAATGTGGGCCTCTTCGTTTTCATCGGCCAGCCCAATTGTGAGTAATTGCTTGCACCCTTGATTGCGCTTTCATCGCTGCCCTTGATGTTACATGGGAACCCGGAATATCACAATTAGCAAAATCGTGAGATCGTATCATTTTTTAGTAATGGGCTGGAAAAAGGACTGAAAACGTATGGCAAATCCCACGAAATGCTCCGCCGAAGCACTACGGAACTATCCCCGAACTACCACCGAAATTGTCCGCCGAAGCACCACGGAACTATCCCCGAACTATCCCCGAACTATCCCCGAAAATGTCCACCTAATCGCCACCGAACTAACTCGAAATACCGATCAAATACTACCTAAATACCACTATCATGCAAAATAACATTATTGTGAAAAAAGCTTGTCAGAATGAGGATTGATACGGTTTACTAAAAAGAAAAGAAATGGAAAAAGGGGAAAAGGAGCGAAGAACCGCATGAGGGGGAGAGCAGGAAAAAGGGATTCGCTGTATATTCGTTTGCTAGTATTCAACCTGATTCTTGTTCTGCTTATAACGGTCATCCCATCCGTGGTTTATTTTCAGTTTTTCAATTCCGGCTACAACGAGCAGCTTCAACGACTCAATATGCAAGCGGTTACGCAGCTGCGCAGTTCGATAGATGAAGAGGTGCTTAAGGATGCAGTTGAGCTGCCAAACCGTTATCTGTCCTCGATTTCGGGGAATGAAGAATTGACTTTTCCATTATCCAACGACATCAGCCGGGATTCTGCCCGCATTCTGGGAGTCTCCCGGGCGATAGGCATTTTGGAGCACAGTTTGCCTTATGTAGATTCGATTGATATTTACTATCGGGAAAGCAAGCTCATCTTTTTCAATACCAAAGTATGCTTCCTGCCGAATGATGACTGCGAGCTGGGGCATCGCGCGGAATGGTTCCCTTCCTTTGATGAGAACGATGAAATTATTCGCTGGCTGTCTACGCGTGATGGAGATGAGCGGCCGATCATTACGTATATCCGTTCCATTCCTTATTTTCCTAGACCGGGAGGCAAGCAGGGGATTGTAGCCGTTAATCTGAGCGAGCCGGCTATTAATCAATTTATCCGCCAATTGCCGTTTGCCGAGGGACGCCAGCTGATTATTGCGACTGAAGACGGGCAGCTGCTGACTGATTCCCTGGGTGCTCTGGAATTCAGTAACGAGGCAGAGGAGCAGGAGTTTCAACAGACTCTGCTGAGACCGGGGGCCGAGGACGGGATGTTCCAGGCCCATATCAATGGCAAGAAAAGCGTCGTGTCGTTCGCGAGCTCCAACTACAATCCATGGATTTACATCTCAATTGCATCTGCAGAGGATTATTACAGACAATCTTATGAGCTGCGCAAGCTTCTTCTGTTAATCGGGGCTGTGCTGCTGCTCGTTAACCTTGCGTTCGGCATCCTCCTGACGCGGAAAGCGCATAAGCCGATTGGCAGCTTGTTCCGGCAATATTCTACGGAGATCGATGAGCTTAAGGTGAAGCTGGACAAAAACAAACCCGTCCTTCGCCACTCTTTCCTGTCGCGGCTGATGGAAGGCAGAGTCGATCAAGACACGTTTGCCGATAATATTCAACTGCTCGATATGGATTTCAGCGGGGAAAAGGGCGTGAGTTTTATACTCGAGTTGGCCGACCGTTCATCCGCCCAGCATACCCGGCAGCAATTGCGCTTGTATCATCTGCTGGAGGAGCTGGACCAGCTGGCTCAAGGGTGCCGGATTCATGCTATTAAAGAAGAGGAGACCCGCCTCTCGGGCATGATCCTGCTGCAGGGCAGCAGCTTGCGCCAGGTGCTTGACGAGTTCCTGAGAAAAGCAGACGCCTTGCTTGCCGGAAACTACCGTTTGGCGCTGGGACGTGTCTATACATTAGGGCCAGCCAAACTGGCTGTATCCTATAGGGAAGCATTGGAGAGCCTGGATTACGCTTTTGTATTCGAGAAACGTCTGTACTTGGCGGAGGATCTGTTAAGTGAATCGCGGGCAGGAGACATCCGGCTGCCTAAGCTTTTGACGGATATGGAGGCTGCCATCCGTTCGGGAAACAGCCAGAGGTATTTGCAGGCAGCTAGCGAGCTTGCCGCAGAAATGAGGACGGGCGGATATACAGTAGAAGCCTGCCGGAGAGCTGTGCAGGAGGTTGTGCAGGAGATGAACCGCGCCTGGAAAACATTAGGCCTGTCTGCCAAACAGCTGCTGGGCTACGATATCCGGGAATACGGACATGAACTGGAGTCGCTTGACGAGTTCGTCCAATGGTTCGGAGACACCCTTAGGGCGGCACTGGATCACCTGAGCGCCAAACGGCAGACCGGGGAAAAAGATATGGAAACCAAACTGCGGCAGTTTATTGAGGACAATCTGGACCACACCCTGTCCCTGGAACGCCTGGCTGAGCATGTTCAAGTCAATCCTAATTATTTGAGCAAGCTGTTCAAGGCGATGATGGGGATGACCTTCACTGACTATGTGACGGGCAGAAAGCTGCAGAAGGCAGAGGAGCTTTTGCTCGAGCAGAAGCTTTCCGTGCAGGAAATTTCCAGCCAGCTGGGCTATAATTCGACCCATCATTTTATCCGCCTGTTCAAGGAGCGCTATGGACTTACACCCAAGCAGTATCAGAAGCTGAATGCTTCATCGGCTCCACGTAAGCGTCAATCCTGATTGCCAGACGGTCTGCTGCCAGATTGCTTGATGCCAGGCTGCCTGCCGCAAAATTGACTGCTGCTCAAGCTGCAAGAGCAGAGACGCGGATGCAGAGGGCTGGCAGTCTGAGGTAAAGTGCGAAAGCGCGGAAAGCCCAAGGACCAATGCATAGATATCGACAGTCTGAGGCAGAGTACCGATTGATGTACCGCTGCAAAGGAGCGTGGAGCAGAGAGGTCCGTGATGGTACAGAATTAGAAGAGTGGGGAGTCGGTTAAGGGGCCGCTGCGTAGGGCGAGAGACCCAGGAATGTAGATGAGTAGAGGAATAGAGAAGTAGAGGCGTAGGGGGCGTAGGTTGCCGGGGCTCCGCGCAGAGTACCGATTGATGTACAGCTGCAAAGGGGGATTATGAGAGTAAGAATAAGAGCCGTGTGAGTCCTGAGAGCCTGCACGGCTTTTAAGACAACCTAGATCAGGAATTTAGGCAGCTAGGGTAATTGGAAGGAAAGCAGTCATGTCTTCTCCAGTTCTGGCACAATTCCAGCATGAAAATAGCAAGGTTGGCGGGGTTCGCCGGCTGCGCGAGCTTGTGGCCTGCGTTTTGTACGATATGTCGTACAAATTCATGCGGTTGAAGTGTGATTACCGGAGATTTGTATGAAACGTCGTACAAATACAGGGCATTGAAGGGCGATTACCCAAGATTTGTATGACAAATCGTACAAATGCAGGAGATTGAAGGGCGATTGCCCGAGATTTGTATGACAAATCGTACAAATGCAGGGCTTTAAGCTATTAAGGAGCTGCAGCCAGTGTTTCATACGAAATGTCGTAGCATGTGATTAAGGCCGATTACTCCGATTACCCGAGATTGCTCACCATGCGGGAGTTTACGCTGGGGTTATTTCACAGAAAGTATCGTAATTTTCAAAAAAGATCATATCTAATGCGGGGTTTGTCCATACTGCTAGTAAGCGTTCGTTAAAGCTAAGCAAGCGACGATTGCAGACGGCTCTAAAAAGCTAACGAACGCCAAACAACGACAGGGGGAAGAAACCCGTGCAAAAGGAAAGCAGTGGACTAACTGGACTGTTTTGGGGCGTGCTGATCAGTATCCCTTTGTGGATGTCTATAATTGGCTGGATGCAAATTCTTCATGATCTGTTCCTGGTATTCAAATGACCTTCCGAGTAACTTGAACTAGTGGAATATAATACAAATAGTAGGATTTTCCTATGTTCATTCGAAGAACAAAAGCCGACAATAGTATATATAAAAAAGTTAACGTTAGTTAATCGTTGCTTTCCAGTAATAAACACTTTGGTTACCAGCGTAGATGGAGACTAATAACTTGCCAAAGACGTGCACAAGGAGGAGACAGAATGAAACGGCCCCTGATCATGAAGGTGCGAAACAGATGGCATCACTTCTGGTTTCACTATCATATGTTGCTTTATAATAACTGCCTGGATGACGGCATGAGAAGAAGATTGCTTAGCAAAGCAGATCATCATAATGCTCAGGCAGTGCTGACGAAAGCACTGTAGCCTGCTGAGTGTCTTTGTTTAACTGCAACCGTAAGGCGATACATTCGCTCTTACGGTTGTTTGTTGTTTGGCCATGCTGTGGCAAACGGGTCCGTGGAGAGGCGGAGTATGCGAAAAACTCATAGAACCGCCGCCGCCGCAGCACCCAGCATGGAAATAGCCGAGGTTTGCGGGGGGGCGCGGAGCCTGCTGCCTGCGTTTTTGGTGCGCGAAACTTCGGATTTAAGGGGGGCTAGGGCGCAAACGCGCGTAATTGAGGTGCATCGGTCCGAGTTTTGAACGATTAAACGTACAAATGCGGGGGGACACGGGACCAGCATTTTGCGTTTTGAACGCTGCCTGGTTATGCTTATGGTTATGGTCATGGTTATAGACCGAGCGGCATAGCGTTTTTCATGGTATGATCAATTAATATCAGGAGGTGAGCGGATGAACGTACAGCATAAAGTTTCCAAAAAACTGCTTAATCCGGGCAGCGGCTTTTTGAATGGCTATACGCATACGCTTAACCCCTACGCAGGATGCTCCTTCGCCTGCAGCTACTGCTACGTGCGCAGAATGCCTGTCGCCTTGTTCCGCAAGGATTCCTGGGGTACCTGGGTTGACGTCAAAACGGGAGCCAAGGAACAGCTGGTGAAGGAATTACGGCGGGCTAAAACCAAAGGGCCGGTCACATTGTTTATGTCTTCCAGCACGGATCCTTATCAGCCCGTGGAGTATAAGGAGCAGGTTACCCGCGGTTTGCTGGAAGCGATGGTGGAAGTGCCGCCGGACTTCGTGCTCGTCCAAACCCGAAGTCCGCTTGTGACGAGAGATACGGATTTATTCCTCCGTTTAGGTGAGCGTGTGCGGGTGAGCATGACGGTAGAAACGGACTTGGACCACATTCGCCGCTTGTTTACCCCTTCCGCCCCGCCGATTCAAGCGCGGCTCAAGGCACTATCTGAACTGAAGACCGCCGGTGTAAGAACACAGGCTGCGATTGCTCCTGTGCTGCCTTCTAGTGAGGATTTTCCACGGCTGTTGAAAAAAGCAGTGGACCGGGTATGTATCGATGACTACTTTATGGGAGATGGAAGCAAGGGGCGGCGTACTGAACAGCTTGGCATCTCTCAGCATTACTCGATTAACGAGTTAGATGGATGGTATGATCCGCAAGCCTATTTGCTGGTTAAGGACCGGCTCTTGCAGTGGTTTGACGAGGAACAAATCAAGATTAGTCAGGAGGGCTTTCTCCCTTAAATAAAACGCAGCAGAGGGGCCATTTCCCCACTCTGCCGTTTCATGATCAGCGCTGGTGACGGTTAATGGGCAGCTTCCAATCAGCGCCGGTTACCCAGCTTTTCGTTGTGAACTCGCGGCCGCGAACCCGCAGTTCATTTTCATAAACTTCTATATACATGCCTTGGGAATGGTTGCTAACGCCATTGGGGGTAAGGACACGGCAAACTGCAGAATTATGGAAGCAATTCAGGTTCCGCTGACGAATATAAGTACTATCCAAATTTATTTCTTGATGGGTATGCCCCGAAAAAATAAACACATTGGAATACGGCTCCAAAATATCTCGCAGTTCATTTGCCCGTATGACACTGTGGGTGCCGCCCTCACTGTTTTCGCCCGGCATCGGCTGATGGATAATGATGATCGCCGGTTCATCGTTAGCGTGCTCGCTCATCTTTTGCCGCAGCCAGGTCAGCTGTTTGTCCGAATACCAGGCCCCTTCGCCCACCTCGCGATTTTCCTGCAAATAAGTCTCCTGGGATAGCAAAATCAGGTGAACTCCGTTAATCCAAACATCATGATAAGGAGTCGAATAATTCATAAATTTCATGAAGCGAGCTCTTGATTGTGCGTCGGTTTTACCGTTTGGCAGGGTGTCTCTGGCAAATGAGCCTTTGGAGTTAATCCAAATATCGTAATAGTCATGGTTTCCCATATTGGCGAATAAAGGGGGAAGCTTGAATTCGTTAAGCAGATTTTTTAACCGGTTATACTCCTTCTCGCGGCCATAGTCAGTTAAATCCCCTCCCAAAATGATCGCATCTACCTTGTTTCCGGCGGTAGAAATATCGTTAAGCGCCCCTCTGAACTTATCGGATGTAGAGAGGTCGAATTCACTAATATGCGGGTCGCTAAGCAGATAAGCAGCAAACAGTAATTTGCCGGCTCCATCAGCCGTTTGGGGTGTGACTCTTTGTACTCGTGAACGGTAGGTCAGCTGATTTTCTTCAACGGTTTGCTTGCCGACAAACCACTTGATGACTGAAACAATTCCACTCGCCGACAAAAAAAGCGAGGAGAGCCATTTCAGAAAAAACCTGCGGGTCATGATACACCTCCGATGCAAATCTCACTTTGTCATGGGCTTTTCTGGTATCGCAATAAGCGAAAGCCCAACGGTTTGGAATGGGCAGCCTCCTTCTCCTTTGGACAAGACTAGGGCATGGCAACAGCCTAACCCGGGAGTGACCCCTGCAGGATCAACCGGGGATAGGTTTCTTAAAGGTAATTTTAAATAAAAACGAAAAGAACGATAAGCTAAGTTTCAGTAAAAGTGTAACGGCGATAAGACAAGTTTCAGTAAAAGTGTAACGGCGATAAGACAAGTTTTAGTAAAAGCGAAACGGCGGATAAAACAAGTTTCAATAAAAGCGAAGTGATGATAAGATAAGCTTCGGTAAAAACGCTGGAATTCCGGCAGTATGGCATCAACTGTTAGCTCGATTTTGCATAAATTGAAGAGATAACGGTGCGAAGTAGAGAACCAGGACAGTAATTTGAGCCTTTTTACAGCACAATTTTTCCATCGGCATCCTAATATTTATACAAATGTCTTCAAAAGAAGTTGTGCAAGAGTGAGAACTTTCCGCCAGATTACGCTTCCATGCTTCTGTTTCTCCACGATGTTTTGCGCTAACGCTCGCCCTCGCTCTTATGTGTGACAAAGCCCGGAAAACCGCGATCTGAAGCAATATAAGGACCATGGCAAGCGTTAGAAATTATATCCCCCTAATTTTGCTTAAATAAGGACAACTGCGAGCGTTAGAGTGGATAGCGGCTGCTGCAGATTCGCGAAAGCGCCGTAAACGGCTGTGCGCGTGCTGCAAAAGCGCCGTAAACGGTAGCGCGCGATCGGTGAAAGGCTTAGACTGTCCTACCCAATCTATAGACGAGGCTTGTTGGAAAAATGTTCCGCCAAAATTCGCTAAATTCATCAAATTTACACAGTCAGAAACCGGACACTTTAGGGAATAATAGCAAAACATGGATGAGAAGACATGGAAAAGAGCTCTTTGCGGTGCGGAAAAGGGGAGCTCGCCGTCTTTTTTCCACTTTAAAGGGGATATGACAAGTGGTCATGTTCGTCAGGGCTAATTTGTTTTATAATGGATAAGTAAGGGTTTAATATAGATTTAGCAAATGCCCATTTTCTACATACACTAAAGGTATACCTAGAGAATCTGGCTATGTGCATCTTGACTAATGAACATTTTAAGTAATGCCGCTGGAACGGTTAAATCCTGGAGTGGCGTTAAGATTAGCATAAAATCTGGAGGAGATGTCATGACAGCAACTTATCATATGGTTGGCATCAAAGGAAGCGGAATGAGCGCTTTGGCACAGCTGCTGCAGGATATGGGGCATTTGGTGCAGGGGGAAGACGGCGACACGTATTACTTCACCCAAGCGCCGCTGGAGCAGCGGGGGATTCCTTTTTACCTGTTTGGTGAGGCGCCTTTGGTATCCGGGATGAAAGTGATTGTATCGAACGCTTACGGAGCCGATCACCCGGCGGTGGCCAGGTGTCGCGAAGCAGGGCTTGAAGTGCAGTGGTATCATCATTTTCTCGGAGAGTTCATGAGCCGTTTTGTCAGCATTGCGGTTACGGGCTCCCATGGTAAAACGACCACAACCGGTATGCTCTCCCACGTCTTAAGCGGGGTGGTTCCGACAAGCTGTCTGATTGGAGACGGAACCGGAAGAGGAACCCCGGATGCCCGTTTTTTTGTATTTGAGAGCTGTGAATATAAGCGGCATTTTTTGGCTTATCGGCCGGAATTGGCCGTGATTACTAATATTGATTTCGATCATCCGGATTACTATGCGGATCTCGATGATGTCAGATCTGCTTTTGAAGAGATGGCGGATAGGGTAGGCCGCAAGCTAATCGTGTGCGGGGACGATCCCCAGGTAAGAATGCTGAAAACAGACAAGGAGCTTATCCATTACGGATTCCAGGAAAGCAATCAGCTGCAGGCTGTCAACGTCAGGGTAGAGAATGGCGGAACTGTGTTTGACGTGTACGCCTATGGAAAGCTGCTCGGTCATTTTACACTGCCGTCCTTCGGCCGGCATAATGTGCTGAACGCATTGGCTGTTATCGGAGTGGCTGTGGAGCAAGGGCTTGACCTGGACAAAATCCGGGAGCGGCTCGCTACTTTCCCGGGGGTGAAGCGGAGGTTCTCCGAGCAGGAATGGAGAAGCAACATTCTGATTGACGACTACGCCCATCATCCTTCGGAAATTCGGGCAACCTTGGAGGCGGTTAGAAGCAAATATCCCGAACGCAAAGTAGTCGGAGTTTTCCAGCCCCACACCTTCAGCAGGCTGGAGAAGCTGCTGGAAGATTTCGCAGTTTCGCTGGATGAAGCGGACGATGTATATTTGTGCGATATTTTCGGTTCGGCTCGCGAGCAGCGCGGGACAGTCTCCATTGAGCATCTGCGTGACCGCATTCCCCATTCGCAATTAATTTCGGAGAACAGCGTATCCGATCTGCTCGGTTATGAGGATTCTGTGCTGGTATTTATGGGTGCTGGAGATATTGGCAAGTACCAGACGAAGCTGCTTGAGCTTGGACGGGGAGAATCGGCAGAGAATACGCTGCAGCAGCCTCTTTAATCGAGTAAACCGAGAACAGGCGGCTCCCTATGAAAAATTTGTCTTCACAAGTCGAATATCGTGGTATAATGGCAGATATAGGAACGTGGTAGATTCGGCTGTCATTTCCCTTCCCTGAAAGCTTCTCTGGCTTCTGCTGCGAGAACAGTCTGGACCCATTCTGTTTCTCGTATGTATAGAAGCCAGCGGGCTTTTTCAAACGGTGGACATACCAAAAACCGCTGAGCCCTATACGGACCCGGCGGTTTTTTTGATTGATCGGGAAACGATGGAAAGCTAATTTCTAGGAAATGATGAAAAGTTAATTTCTGTAGAAACGATTTCTGCAGTCTGGAGCAGGCAGAAGGGAGCAATCGGCAGGGACTGGATTCAGCCTGCGATTATCGGTTGTAGGCTTTTTCCTTGTCCCAGGCAGTAAAGTCGCCGAACGCTTCCCAGAACAGGGAACCGTCATAGTAGTCATACCAGAGCATATGGCGCTTCACGCCCGTTTCCCGGACAAACCATGTGTATTTGCCTGATGTGTAATCGTATGGAGTGACGAAGATTTCAGCGATATCGTCCTCTCCGATGCCCTGTTCCTCGAGCTGGCGCCGGATTTGTTCCTCGCTCTGGCCTTCATCGATGGCAACCGAGCCATAGTCCTGAATAGCATCATCTTTGCCGTTCACCCAGACATGTCTCTTCTGGCCGTTCTCATCCGTACCGGTGAGCATCAGAAACGATGGGCCGCCAGGCAATATTTGCTTAATTTCATCAACTTCCGAAAGCAATTTATTCTCAATGACATAATTCGTGGCCGCCTGATTGGAAGGCAGCGGGACGATCGTTTGCAGATGCTCATCCGATCTTCCTACACCGAATAATAACAGAAAAACGATGGCACACGACCCTCCGAGAATGCCGAGTAAGATCAAGGTCGCTTTCAGCTTCATGGGAGATCCTCCTTCTTGCTTCGCGCATCCTCATTTTATCAAATGGGGTCTAGCAGTTCCAATGGATGTTTTCAAACGTTTTGTGAACAGAGCCGGAAGGGCCGGCAGCGCCCTGCCCGATTTCTCCGGCGGTTTCCGCCCGGCAAAGCCGGCCTAATCTTAGTTTTATTTAATTTGTATGAGGTGATTATAGCATGACCCCGTTCAACCTCGACCGCAATGCGCGGGCAGGCAAACCCGTTTTCCGTCTGCTTATGCTCATGATGGCGGTTATTGTATTGACAAGCTGTGCCAACGCTAATTTATCCGAGCAAGTGCCGCCAAGTCCTACTCCGACTCCCCCGGCCCGGCCAACTCCGGAACCGACCCCGACTCCCCCGCCATTTATTTATCCTTTAACGGGCATTGGCACGGAGGAGGAGCAGAAGGTGCGGCCGTTAATGGTCATGGTGGAGAATTCTCCACAGGCCAGACCCCAGACCGGGCTGGATCAGGCGGATATCGTCTTTGAGATTCTCGCAGAAGGGGAGATTACCCGCTTCGCTGCTGTATATCAAAGCCAGGAACCGGAAGTGATCGGACCGGTGCGAAGCATTCGTCCCTACTACGTAGAGATTGGCGAAGGCTTGGACGCGCTTATCGTTCATGCGGGCTGGAGCCAGGAAGCGATTAATATGATCAAATCCCGTCAGCTGGCCCATTTCGACCAGGTGTATGGTGACGACCGCTATTACTGGCGATCGAGCGACCGGCGGGCGCCGAACAACTTGTACACCAGTGTGGAGAAAATCCGCGAGGGAGCTGTCAATAAAAAGTACCGGGAAGAATGGAAAGACCCTCAGCTGCGTTTTGGAGATATTAAACGGGTTACAGGGGAGAGCTTCACTCATGTGGAAATCCCTTATATTCATGGTTACAAGGTCTCTTATGATTACGACGAGAAGGAACAGCTCTTCCTGCGCAACATGGCGGGGGAGCCTCATACCGATGCCGAATCGGGAGTGCAGCTGTCTGCAGCAAATGTGCTGATTGTCGAAGCCGAGCATCGGATATTGGATGATGTCGGCCGGCGCGCGGTTTCCCTGCTTGGCTCAGGGAATGGTTATCTGCTGCAGGCTGGCAAATACCGGGCTGTTGAGTGGGAGCGGACGAACGGAATAATCCGCGCCTACGATAATGGCAGGGAGCTGGAGCTGATTCCGGGCAAAACCTGGATACAGGTCGTCCCTGTAGGCACCGATGTCGTATTCGAAAATGCTGCCGAGGAAACGGATGGCAACGCGGAAAATGCGGATGACGACGCAAAGGATACAGCTGACGATGCTTAGGATGCAGCTGAGGCTGAATCAGCTGATGATGCATAGGAAGCGGCTGGCGGCATAAAGAATACGGCTGACGTTGCATAGGCTGCGGATCAGCTTCTATCGCTGACGATAAAGCCGGGACTAATTCGGTGATTAGAAAGGCAGCTATTTATGCATGCCTTTAGAAGAACCCGGAATCAGGAAGGCAAGAGAGCTTGTACCGGAAAATGAGATGAAATTTAATAAAATATCTTGGCGAAGGGCGCGAAAATCGGGAACTGAGCACCGCAGAACTGAGCACCGCGAAACAACACCGCGAAACTCAGCAGCCCGAAACTCAAATCGCGAAACCTGGCACATAGTGCTCTCACATAATCCGGACTAGTTCCTAGAATATGTATGGGATCGCCGGAATCGCGCCTGGAATTCGCAAGAAATGGTCAGAGGACATATGGAAACAACAAAACTTCGTATTTTCTACAAATACATATTGCTCGCACTGCTATTTCTCGCACTGTTTCTTGGTATGCGCTGGTTCTGGTATAACTTGTTTGCAACAGCTGATCATCCTCCTGCTGAGCAAGGTATCCTTGACATGCGCGGCTTGGACTTGGATGAGAAGCCGATTTTTTTGAGCGGTGAATGGGAGTTTTATCCGGATCAGCTGTTGACTCGCGAAGAGATGGATGCTTCTGACAGCACCCCCCCTGTGTTTCTGAAGGTGCCTGGAGACTGGAGAGGGGCTTGGGATGAAGCAAACAACTCCTACGGATATGGCACTTATCGGCTCCGTATTCTTGTGGACCAGCCGCTGGATGAGCCGTATGCTTTATTATTTCCGTCTATCCAGGCCTCATCTGCTGTGGAGGTAAACGGAAGATTGGCGGCGGAGGAAGGCCAGCCGGCAGAGGAAGCTGCCAGCTATACTCCGGGTTCCCGCTCGTACATGGTCTCCTATATTGCCGAGTCTGACGAGCCGCATATCGAATTGCTGGTGCAAGTCGCTAATTTCGACCATCCCTATAAAGGGGGGATTACCCGTCCCATCCGTTTTGGCTCGCAAGCAGCGATTGACTATACCTGGTGGTATTCCATCGGGTTTCAGCTGGTTACCTTTATCATTTTAATCCTTCATGGCTTGTATTCACTCCTCCTCTATCTGTTCAGCCGTAAGGAGAAAGTGTTTCTTATCTTTTTTCTGCTGCTCTTCACTGCGGGCATGACGATTATCACTGACCATGATTTTCTCATCCGGCAATGGGTTTATCTTAATTATGAATGGACAACCAAGCTCAGAATCCTTTCCTATGTATGGATAACCTTTTTGATTTTGCTGATGAGCCGGGCTTTCTCGGGCATCAAGAGCGGAAAGAAGCTTTTTTACGGATTTCTGGCTGTGCTCGTGGCTTATACTCTATTTACGCTGGCCGCACCGGTGTCGTGGGTGTTTTTCTTAAGCAAAATCAGACTGTTTGCTGTTTTGTATTTCTTTCCGCTTATTTGGTTCTTTTATATCATAGTCAAAATGCTAAGGACAAATCGCCGGGATGCGATGTTTTTGCTATTCTCGGGAGCTAGCGTTACCTCCAGTGCAATTTGGGGGATTTTCAGCAATCGGGGATTCTTTAACGATGTGTATTATCCAATTGATATTTTAGCGGCGTTAGTCGGTTTTTCCGCCTATTGGTTCAGAAGATATTTCCGCAATGCGGAAGAAAACGCCAGGCTTACCGAACGTCTGAAGGAACAGGACAAGCAAAAGGACATTTTTCTCGCAAATACTTCCCATGAGCTGCGGACACCGCTGCACGGCATTATGAACATTGCCTCCTCCGTAACCGCTAAGGAAAAACACGTTATGGCTAAGAAAAGCGTGGAGGATATGGAGCTGTTAATCACGATCAGCCGCCGCATGTCTTATCTCCTGGATGATTTGCTTGATGTCGTCCAGCTAAAGGATAAACGCATTGTGCTAAAAATGGAGCCGCTCTCTGTATCCTCAACCGTATCCGGAGTAGCAGATATGCTCCGCTATATGGCTGAAGGCAAGGCGTTGGAACTTAAGGTGGAGTTGGGGCAGGAGCTGCCTTTGGTGCAGGCGGATGAAAAACGATTGGTACAAATTCTGTTTAATCTCGTGCACAATGCAGTGAAATACACAGAGTCCGGGACGATTACGATTTCGGCTGCGGAGGAAAACGGCCAGGTGACCATCAAGGTAGCTGATACCGGGATCGGTATGGATGAGGAAACCAAAATCCGGGCTTTCCTCCCCTATGAACAAGGAATTCCGGCTAACAAGACCGATGGCGGGATCGGACTTGGCCTGAGCATAAGCCAACAGTTAGTGAAGCTGCATGGCAGTGAGCTTCAGGTGGAATCCGAGCCTGGAAGAGGATCCGTGTTCTCCTTTTCCCTGACGGCAATACCGGAGAGCGAAGCAGCGGATCAATCGCATGCGGCAAAGGCTAACCGGGCGCTGCTCAAGCTTCAGCTGGACAAACAGCAGGATGAGCTGGAGATGATTCAGCCCTTTCAGCCTCCTTCCCTACAGGTCCTGACACCTTTGTCCAGCTCAACGCCGCTTGTGGCTAAAGGGACAGTTCATATTCTTGCAGTAGATGACGATCCGGTTAATCTGAAGGTGCTCACCAGCATTTTGGAAAAAGACGAATTTCACATCGAAACGGCCAGCTCCGGAGTTGAAGCTCTTGAACGGCTGAATGAGCGGCCGTGGGATCTGCTGATTGTGGATGTGATGATGCCTTACATGTCCGGATATGATTTTACAAAGCGGGTCAGAGAGGAGTTCTCGATATCGGAGCTTCCGGTGCTGCTGCTTACCGCACGCAGTCAGCCGCAAGATATCTATACCGGATTCCTGTCCGGTGCCAATGATTATGTAACGAAGCCGGTTGATGCGCTCGAGCTGCAATACCGGGTAGGCGCATTAGTGACGCTGAAGCAGTCAGTCAAAGAACGATTGCGTATGGAGGCTGCTTATCTGCAGGCGCAAATTCATCCGCATTTTCTCTTTAACACGCTGAATTCGATTATTGCGCTCAGTGAAATCGATATCGAAAGGATGAACCGGCTCGGAGAAGCTTTTGCTTCCTATTTAAAAATCAGCTTTGACTTTCTAAACTCGGGAGAGCAGGTAGAGCTATACCATGAGCTGAACCTTGTGCATGCCTACCTGTATATAGAGAAGGAGCGCTTCGGAGACAGATTGAAAGTAAATTGGGCTGTAGATGATAATCTCAACATCCTTATTCCTCCGCTTACGCTTCAGCCGCTGGTCGAGAATGCCGCCCGTCATGGCGCCTTGAGTCAGATCGGGGGCGGAACGATAAGCATCCGCATAGCGAGACAGGAGGATGGAATTCTCTTTGAAGTGAGTGATGATGGCGTCGGAATGGAGGTAGAAACGATCGAGAGACTGCTGAATGCACCGAGACAAGGGCAACGGGGAATTGGTATTTTCAATACAAACCGGAGACTTATTCAGATGTACGGCAGGGGTCTTGAGATCCGGAGCCAGCCGGGGAATGGTACTACCGTTTCTTTTAAAATTCCTGTCCGGGCGAGTCTTTAGAGAGAAAGGGCTTCAAAGTTTTGTAAATTCAGCAAAAAAAGTTTTCCAATCTAGTTCAACAATTCACTATAATAGACTCAACAGTCCTTTTCGTTAACTTTCTGAAAGTAAAAGGAGGAGGTTGCAACTTGAACGCTATTCTAGTGGATGACGAGCCGTTGGCATTAAGGAAATTGGAAAAAATGCTGAAAAAGTTTGAAGATATCCACGTTTCAGGCTGCTATCAAATCGCGCCACAAGCGATTGAACAAATACAGCAGGTGAAACCCGACGTTGTATTCCTGGATATTCACATGCCGGGAATTAACGGTCTGGAGATGGCGGAACGGATAAACCAAGCCTCTCCTCATACGAATATTGTGTTTATTACGGCACATGATTCTCATGCTATCCATGCATTCGAGCTGACTGCGCTGGATTATCTGCTTAAGCCGGTAAGCCAGCAGCGCTTAAGCAAGTCCATCGAACGCATAAGAGAGAATCTGAAGCGGCTTGACAACCGGGCCAGCAGCGCTCCCAGCCGCGAGCTGCTCACTCTCCACTGCCTCGGAAAGCTGTGCATCCAGTGGCCGGGCCAGCCTCCGGAGCCGTTGAAATGGCGTACGACTAAGGCCAAGGACGTCTTTTGTTACTTGTTTCATCATCGCGGACAGCTGGTGAATAGGGATGTCCTTATTGACTTGTTCTGGCCGGAGCTTGAGGAGCACAATGCAGCCATCCATCTGCAGACAACCATTTACCGCATTCGAAATCTGTGGAAAGGATTAAGCAAGTCGCTGGCTCCTCAAGAGGAATTGGTATCGATTAAGTATGTATCCCGCGGATATTGTCTGGAATTAAACGAGCATATCCGGGTGGATGCGGCCGAGTGGGAAAGACGGGTTTCCGCGCTGGAGCCGATTTCTGCAGCAAATGTGGACGAGTATCGGCAGCTTGTTGACAAGTACGAAGGCCATTATTTGGGAGCGGACTATAAGTGGGCAAAAATTGAGCGTCATCGGCTGGCAGCTCTATGGCTGCAGCAGGCGCAGCAGCTGGGAGAATATTATGAGCGGCAAGGCTTGCTGTCGGAATGCCTATCCATCTACCGCAAGGTTCTATACATAGATCCTCTCCGGGAAGAAAATCATTTCCGGCTGATGAAGATTTACGCCAAGCTGAGTGACTTCTCCTCTGTACGCAATCAATTTGCCGCTTTGCAGGAGATGCTGGCTAAGGAAGTGGGAGTGTCACCGAGCCAGGAAGTGCTTAACTGGTACGAGGAGTGGTCAAGAAGACGGAGAGCTGTAAGACGCTCGACTTCTTGAGGGTGAAGCTTCTGGCCAGCGGCCTGGCCGGGGAGTATGCGGCGCAGCTGACCGCTGGTTTCGCGCAACCAAAATCGTACTGGAGAGCATCTATGAAGCGGACTTCAAAGACTGCTCCTACGGATTTCGGCCGAAGCGAAGCACCCATGATGCGCTTCAAAGAATCATGGACGTGGCCAACAACGGGCGGATTTACTGGGTTGTGGACGTGGATATCCAAGGATATTTTGTCAATATCCGGCACGAAAAGCTGATGAAGCTCGTGGAACAACGGATATGCGATCGGAAGGTACTGAAGCTCATCAGGCAATGGTTGACAGCAGGGGTGATGCAAGAAGGTCGGGTACAAGAAACAACCATCGGAAGCCCCAAAGGTGGGGTGATCTCGCCGCTGCTCGCCAACATCTACCTGCATGCCTTGGATGCGATATGGGAGAAACGATTCCAGGAAGTGGGGACGCTTGTCCGTTACGCGGATGACCTGGTCGTGCTCTGCCACCGCAAGGAACATGCCTTGCAAGCGATTCGAGTACTCAAAGCGGTGTTCGCCAAACTGGAACCGACCATCAACACCGAGAAGAGCAGCAGTAACTAAGCAAAAGCGATTGTTCATGGGTACTCACCCATAACAAACGCTTTTTTACTATAAGCTTCTCGCTTGCCTATGCTTGCGCAAAGCGAAGGCGCTCCGCGGCCTGCGCATCCCGGGAGCGCCGCTACGGCGCACGGGTGCCCCGTGGCCCGTGCATCACGGGAGCGCCGCTGCCGCGCAAGAGCGCCCGCGGCCTGCGCATCACGGGAGCGCCGCCGCCGCGCACGGGCGCTCTGCGGCACCGCCCGCTGCCGCTAACTTCGCTTAGCGGCGACCGCCCTTGCGGCTGGCTCCCCTTCTCGCGCCAGCGCGTCTTCTTCTCCGGCGGCGGCCGGAGCTTGCTTTGCCCGCAGTCGACGCCTTCGTGCCGAAGGAGCCTAGCAACAGCTTCAGCATAGGCGTCATCTGCTGCACGCTTTGCATGACTTTTTGGACCTTGCCTACGGTTGATACAATGCCTTCTATTCCACCCATACGGTCAACGATTGATTTAATCTGGTTGAAGTTGAAGCCTGACCCGCTACCGCCGCCTGTACCGGTTCCCGCTGAAGGATTGACCGGCTGCGGCAAACCTTGAAAGCCTCCCTGAAAGCCTCCTTGATAGCCGGAATAGCCCTGAGGGTAGCCGCCAGGAAATCCTCCCGGGATGCCTCCGCCTCCAAATCCTTGAAAATCGGAGTAGCCCATAAAAGACTGCGGCGGGGCATCCAACCAGTTGCGGACCTCGACTTGCGATGACACCGGCCGGGCAATTGGTTGGGACTCTGGGGAGTAAGATGAAACCGGGTAATATTGACCGGATCTAGCCTGTCGTTTTGGATTCACTGGATTCACAACCCTTTTTTATTTATAATCTATGTGGTAGGCAAATGATTGGATTGGACGAATGTCCCGTTATCTAGGTATTTTTCCTGTGTGAGCATCATTATGCATAACTCGATTTCATTGCAGGTATAGCAAGCTATAGATATAGAAGATACGGATACGAATATGAATATGGATACAAATATGGATACGAATACGGATTTTGACCGTTATTTTGATTCCCGGTATTTTGCTCATGGAAAGTAACAGGATATTCATGCAAAATGCAGGGCTATACAATTTAGTTCACTAACGCTTAAAAAGTTTACAGTTTTACAGAGTTTTAGGCCCGAGGGGCAGGGATTTGAAGTGAGCTGTCGAACTAATACAGTAAAGGAAACCAGCAGAAACGAGGGAAAGTCATGCAGCTGAAAAAATTAAACGATAAAGCGATTGACCAATTGTTTGAAGCCATTTTGACCTTGAAAGATGTTGAAGAGTGCTATGTGTTCTTTGATGACTTGTGTACCGTTAACGAAATCCAATCCTTGTCCCAGCGGCTCGAAGTGGCGCGCATGCTGAGAAAAGGCTATACTTATAATCAAATAGAAGCAGAGACAGGCGCGAGCACTGCTACCATCTCTCGGGTGAAGCGCTGCTTGAATTACGGCAACGACGGGTATAAAATGTCTCTGGAAAGACTTAACCGGTAAACTTCTAAAGGGCTTAATCGTAAGGGGATTTAATGGTTAAGGATGTTAATGGTTGAGTTGTCTAGCTTCATTGATTTATGCTATTCAACACGATACTAAACGTTAGTATAGATATTCATTTTCAGAAGCCCAATTGTAGCCAAGTGAAGGTTGTGAAGGAAGTAAAAGGAAGTAAGGGATAATTGAACGGATTGCATAAACAAAGCCTTTTTATAAGTTAAAGCTTTCCTGGAAATAAGGTGCGCTGATTACATGAACGCCGCTCGCGCAGCTTGATGCAGCCTGGTACTAGAAATAATTGCCGCTTGGGGAAAAACCGAGAGAACACCAGATACCAATCCTTCTCTAAATCGGATAGAGTGGGATTTTTCATATTCCCGCTTTGCAATTCCAGATCAGGATGGTAGCTTATGCGAATCAGCTGCAGCATTCACGTTCCCGGGATGCGGCTCAGGACGAGCTTGATCTCCTCGGAAAAAATGTACGGGGTTAGGAGCTGGGAAGGGTGCAAGGGCATGTACAGGAATAGGTACAGAGCTAGACACGGAGATGGGTACATGATTATGGATAATCAGGGCAAAAGGAATTCCGCACCATTATCCTGTCCCGAAGGCTTGGCTCCGCGCTGCGGAGTCCTCGTCATTAGTCATGGCTCCAGCAATAAAGGCTGGATCCGGAAGGTGGATGAATGCGTCCGGGAGATCCGGCGGCCTGATGATCTGCCAATCTATGCAAGCTTTTTGGAAATGGTGGAGGGCCGGACAATTCAGGACGGCATTCGTGAATTGGAAGACCAAGGAGTTACGGATCTGATCGTCATTCCGTTGTTTATCTCTGCGGGCAGCTCTCATATAGAAGAAATTCAAGCTTTGCTTGGGGTGGGGGCGAATCCAGCCTCTGCTTCATCGCCTGAGCTTCAGCTTAAGTCCCGGCCCCAGTCTGCGGGTGGCAGCCGTTCAGTTTCAAGCCAGCCAGGAGCTGGTGGGGAGGAACCGTTCGCCCCGGGAACGGCTTCAGTATTAGCCAGCATGCCCGGAACGGATAAAAAATCAGGAATCCCCCGTCCGGATATTAAGCGTCTTGAGCTTAACGCCCGGGTTCATTGGACATCGCCGATTGGCGACTGTGAACCGATAGCCCGCTTGCTGCTGCAAAAGCTGCAGGAATGCAGCCTGGACCCGAAGCAGGAGGTCGTGCTGGTCATCGGGCACGGCAGTGATCTGGAGCCCGGGTATACCCGGTGGAAGCAGGATTTGGACGGACTAGCCCGCCGGGTGCGCCGCCTAGGAGGCTTTGCCGCTGCAGAAGGAGTTACGCTGCTGCCCGATGAACTAAAACCAAGGCTTGACTATTGGTCGAAGCAGGAGCCTAAGCTGACGGTCCTGCTGGCTCCTTTGTTTGTCAGCCCGGGTTATTTTACCGAAAAGGTCATCCCCAGACGAGCGTCTGAATATGAGTATAGGTATAATGGAAAAGCATTGCTTCCAAGCTCTGTGATCAGCCGGTGGATGGAGCAGCAGATTGCGCCTTTTTTGGGCTAAGCCTAGAAATGGAAATGAGGCCCGACCTCAAAAATTTGTGCATGTCAACGGCTCAAGAAGGATTGTGTTCCGCGCTGTTGAAAAAGAAAAATCCGATTAAGCAAAATGCTTAAGTTTCAGCAAGGATGCTAGTTTCGAGCCTGAAAGGGAACATACTTTGATAAAAAGGTGATTACGAATGACCAAGCGAGCCAGACTCATTTACAATCCCTCTTCCGGGCGGGAAGAAATGAAAAAGCGACTTTCCGAGGTTCTGCAGCGTTTGGAGCGAGGGGGAATCGAAACCTCTACCCATGCCACAACCGGAGAAGGAGACGCAACGATTGCCGCAGCCCGGGCGGTGGAAAACGGCTACGATATCGTCATTGCGGCGGGTGGAGACGGGACCCTCTATGAGGTCATTAACGGATTAGCCGAAAAAAGTCATCGTCCTGATTTGGGCATTATTCCGGTGGGGACGACGAATGATTTTGCCAGGGCGCTTAACATTCCGAAAAATCTGGAGGAAGCGTGCGATATTATCGTCCGCCAATACTCTGCTCCTGTCGATGTGGGCAAGATTAATCAGCGGTATTTTATCAATATCGCCGGCGGCGGCTCTTTAACCGAGCTTACGTACGAGGTGCCGAGCAAGCTGAAAACACTGCTGGGCCAGCTGGCTTACTATATGAAAGGGATTGAGAAGCTGCCCCGCCTGCGTCCGATTGAGTTAAGCGTGCGGTCGGACCAGCATGATTTGACGGAGCAGGTCATGCTTTTTCTCGTCTCGAACAGCAATTCGGTGGCCGGCTTTGAAAATCTCGCTCCGGAAGCGAGCATGAGCGATGGTTTGCTGGAGGTTTTCATTCTCAAAAAATGCAACCTGGCTGAGTTCATTCGCGTCGCTACGCTGGTGGTGCGCGGGGAGCATTTGAACGATCCTAATGTGATTCATTTTAAAACGAAGCGGATTGAGATTTTTTCTCCCGATTACGTGCAGCTGAATCTGGATGGGGAGCTGGGCGGAACCTTGCCCTGCACGATCTCTGTGCTGCCTAAGCATCTGAATATTTTCATCGATGAAACCGGCACCTCCTCGTACAAAGGCAACGGCCGGCTGGACAACGGGCTTTTGGGATCGCATGAGGACTAGCCTGGCGTATCAGCAGTGCGGTGATAATCATTGCAGCCCAGGCGGGTAAGTTTTGCGGAAAAAGAGGCAAGAGTATAGGTAAAAGCAACCGTAAAACGCAGCTGAAAAGGAAGCGAGTGATACCGCTGAGGCAGGTTTAAGAAAGTGCCGGCGGCCATTTACTATTATATATTGAATGGGGTAGACCGACCGCTGTCATGCAGCGAAACACCGCGTGCCGGGAGCTGCGCGCGTTGCGAAAGAAAGTCAGCTGCAGGATAAGTAGGGAGATTGTGAGCGAGGGCGAAGTGCGGCCTTGGTTCGAAATTTCGTATGAAACACTGGCTGCAGCACCTTAATAGCTTAAGCCCTGCATTTGTACGATTTGTCATACAAATCTCGGGCAATCGCTCTTCAATCCCCTGCATTTGTACGATTTGTCATACAAATCTTGGGTAAATGCCCTTCAATCCCCTGTATTTGTACGACGTTTCATACAAATCTCCGGTAATCGCCCTTCAACCGCATGCATTTGTACGACATTTCGTACAAAATGCAGGAAACAAGCCCGCGAACCTCGCGAGCTCCGCCAACCTTGGCTATTTTCATGCTGGAGCTGTGCCTGAGAATTCACTGGCATGACTGTTTTCGCAAGAAAAGCAGGTTGTGGAAGCATAGCCTCCGCCTCGGAAATTCATCGGCTTTTTTGAGCAATGATTAGTTCAACCCAAAGCTGTTAATTTCGGGCAGGTTCCTTTTTCTAAAGTTGTGAAGGGTGATCTAATTAAAAGTAACAAGGCGGTCCAGCAGATTGGCGAGCCGCAAAACGTCAAGCCGTTAGAGCTGCCGTTCCTGTATGGTATGAATCAAGTATCCGGGGAACGAGCCAAGCCAAACGGCCCACAAAGAACGGGAGACAACCGAGTTATGGCAAAGAAACCAAGAAGAAAGCCGTCCCGAGGCCAAGCGCTGAACGAGAGCAAGAGCAGATCGCAGACTCAAGGCAGGGACGCTGCTAAGCGACAGCATCCGGGCAATCAGGCTGAGGGAAAGAAGACTGCGTCTTCTTTCGCAGATCGGCAGCCGGTGCCGGTGCAAAAAAATGATCAAGTCATCGTGGACATTATCGGTCTGGGCCATCAAGGTGAAGGCGTTGGCCGCTACCAAGGGTTTACTTTATTCGTGGAGGGCACGCTTCCTGGAGAGCGGGCCCTTGTCCACGTTTTGAAGGTGAAGAAGCAGTATGGCTACGCCAAGCTTCTGGACCTCATTGAGCACAGCCCACACCGCACGAAAGCTCCTTGTCCGATCTTCGAAGCGTGCGGGGGCTGCCAGCTCCAGCATTTGAGCTATGAAGCTCAGCTCCGCCACAAGCGGCAGCTTGTGGTGGACAGCCTCGAGCGGATCGGCAAGCTGCGCGTGAGCAGTGCGGGCACGAGCGCGTTTGAGACGCGAGTGGGGAGCGATGGCGGCGT
>NZ_HE610961.1:46819-49237 GCF_000285515.1 Paenibacillus senegalensis JC66 | reverse complement strand
CGGCGTCGCAAGAGAGAGCGGTGCGAGCGGGGGCGGCGGCCCGGCGGCGGGCGGTGCGGGCGTGCTCGTCCATCCTACCCTTGGGATGGACGAGCCCTGGCGCTACCGCAACAAGGCGCAGGTGCCCTTTGGCGAAGAAGAAGGCGGCTTGGTCGCCGGCTTCTTCGCCAAAGGCAGCCACCGCATCGTTGATATGGAAAGCTGTCTGATCCAGCATGAAAACAACGATGAGGTGGTCGCCGCCGTGAAGGGCATTGCCCGCGACCTCGGTATTACCGCGTATGACGAAGCCACACATCGCGGAGTTCTTCGTCATGTCGTCGTCAAGTACGGCTTTGCCACTGGAGAAATTATGATCGTTTTGATCACAAACGGTACCGAGATCCCTCGAAAGAACGAGTGGATACAACGGATTCGGGAAGCTTTTCCTGATGTCCTCAGTATTTGTCAGAACATAAACTCGAAGAGGACGAACGTTATTTTTGGCGATGAAATCAAGGTGTTGTGGGGGCAATCCGTAATTCATGATACTATCGGGGACGTCAAGTTCGCGATTTCACCGAGGTCTTTCTATCAGGTCAATCCGCAGCAGACGGAAGTGCTGTATCGTAAAGCGCTGGAGTACGCCCAATTAAGCGGCGAGGAAACGGTCATTGATGCTTATTGCGGGATCGGTACCATTTCGCTGTTCCTGGCCCAGCATGCCAAAAAAGTATACGGCGTGGAAATAGTCCCGGAAGCTATTGAGGATGCGCGAATCAATGCAGAATTGAACGGCATAACCAATGTAGAGTTTGCGGTTGGCGCTGCGGAACACATTTTACCGGAGTGGAAAAATCAAGGGATCCGACCAGAGGTCATCGTTGTCGATCCGCCTCGTAAAGGCTGTGATGAAGCTTTACTGGAGACGATCTTGGTAATGAAGCCGGAGCGAGTTGTGTATGTGTCCTGCAACCCTGCTACGTTGGCAAGAGATTTGCGGGTTCTAGAGGATGGCGGGTACCGGACTATGGAAGTTCAGCCGGTGGATATGTTCCCGCATACGGTGCATGTGGAGTGCGTGGTGGGGATATGTCGCGACGATACGTAAAATTACTGAATCATCAGTATTCTGCAAAGTATGCTTCGTTTACGACTGATAGAAAGGACTAAAGGAATAAGGTGTTAAACGATAAAATCGAGGTTTCTATTGTTCTCGACTTGAAATGGATAGATACACCTAGTGGGTTTTTAATTGAAAACAAGAATATCCAAGAGAGCGTCCTTATCGGGCGTTCTCCTTTTATATAGATATTTCTTCAAAGAGCCGGTTGTCCTGAACCTCTCAGGGAGCCGGCTTTTTACATGAAAGGAGGAACAGCGAATGACGAAGGTGATTGCTCTTGCCAATCAGAAAGGCGGTGTCGGCAAAACGACTACGGCTATTAATTTGGGTATTGGCTTGGCGACTGAAGGTAAAAAGGTTATCGGCTTAAAGGAGGGAGGACTTCAGCAAGCAGTTAAGGGTCGGTTACTCTTGAATCATCATAATATTAATAGTAATATTAGTAATATGAAAACGAAAATTAAAAAATCGACTGTCGCTTTAGCCGTCCTCTGTTTTCTTATTGAGGAACCTATGCATCCTTATCGTATGCAGCAATTAATTAAAGAAAGGGAGAAAGACGAGGTCATTAACGTTCGCCATCGAACGAGCATTTACCAAACGATTGAACGATTGTACCGAGACAAGGCCATTGCCATTCAAGGCAAAAAAAGAATGAAGGGAGGCCGGATTTGACGGTTTATGAAATCACGGATCTGGGCCGCCAAGCTGCCTATTCGTGGATCCGTGAAATGATCTCCACACCGGCTCAGGAATTTTTAGAGTTTCCCGCCGCTGTGTCTTTTTTGGCCCTCTTGACGCCAGAAGATGTAGGCCGCCTTTTCAAAGAACGGGTTCAAGCGCTTGAGCATTCGCTTGCTCGACTGAAAGATCAGTTTCGGAAAGGCGCTTCGCTGAGACTGCCGCGGCTTTTTTTGTTGGAGAGCGAGCATCAACAAGCTCTACTTGAGGCTGAAATCAGATGGGTCCAAGCCGTTATGACTGATATTGAATCCGGAGAACTGGCATGGAATATGGAAGAACTGCGTAAGCACGCGAAGTCTGTCGACAACCGTGTGAATGAAATTGAAATTTAAAAATACGAAAGAATGTATGGATTTGTAAGGGTAGTTATTCAAGATAAATAAAATAGCTTGAATATAACACGACAACAAAGCGAGTGTGCACTCGAAAGGAGTAAGAACATTATGCATGAAAACCACAATAAAGAACCTGACCACACGGCAGTAAGGGTTGCGTTGTGGAGGGCTTTGCATGTACAGGTCGATTCACCTCCGCATGTGCTTAGAGATGAGGTCGGTCTACAATTGATT
>NZ_HE610961.1:0-45567 GCF_000285515.1 Paenibacillus senegalensis JC66 | reverse complement strand
CCTATCCTTTCGGAACTTATCTCGGGAAATCTGGACTATCCCATCTTTATTCTTCCATAATAAGAGTAGGAAGTTTCCAAGCCAGATCCAAAGCATGTAGGCCGGATAACCTCCAAATAGCAAATAGACGGATAATAACAGCAATCCTACCGTGGTCTGTAATCCGTCTTCCTGGCTTGTCGATTTTCTTCCTCTGGCAACCGCTTTCGTTATAGCGAACAACACGGCCAGAATTACAGCATAGCAAAGAGAGGCGCGGAACTCCGTCAAAGCACTCCATACGCCAAAGCTGACTGCGATGCCTTTGCCGCCGTTAAACCTTAAAAAAGGGGAGAAAACATGCCCGGCAATCGGGGCCAGCGCGATGGGAATAAGCGAATACCCTGACAGTAAGCCGCTACTTGTAACGAGCACGATCGGCACATACCCTTTTAAAAAATCCAACGCAACCCCGAGTATACCGAGCCGGTATCCAGCAGCTTTCCAGAGGTTAGCGGCCCCCGGATTGCCGTCTCCAGTCGAACGTATATTTATATTTAACAGCAGTCCGATCCAGTAGGAGAACAGGAGAGAACCGCACAGAAAGCAGCCAGCAGTTATGACGAGTACGAGTATCATCATCGATCCCTCCCGACATCAATGTACCTGCCTTTCCAGACAACCTTCCTGCGGACAGCCGATTGGTACAAGGAATAGCCGACCACGATCAGAAAGAAGAGAACCGATAAAAAATGGAAGAGAGGGTGAATGATGCCGAATCGTCCCACAAAACGGTTGATGCAGGATAACGCGATGGCGTACATTACATATCCCAGGAATAAAGGGAGAAATGCGCTATGTCCGATGAAAAAGAAACTGCAGGATGAAGCGGCCAATCCCAGGATCCATGCAATAATAAATATCAATGTAAAGGGGTGGAGTGTGGAGGCGCTCAGGACAGCTCCCTTGGCGAACCCTTCCAGCTCGCTTTTGAATCCGTTCGGATACATGCGAAAAGAAATAAGCTCGCGGCCGATATAGTTGGAGATTTTGATCCCGGCCTTGTGAAAGCGAGCGCCCAGATTGAGGTCATCCAGCATTTCGGAGCGGATGGAGTGGTGGCCGCCGATCTTATCGTAATCCTCTCTTGTTGTCATGATGCAGGCTCCGTAAAGCCCTTTTGCCTGGTTTCGTTTCTCAAAAGGGGAGGTAAAGGCAAATACCCCTAATACATTCAGGAGCATCGCAAATTTCTCATAAAACTTCTCCGTTACATGGTAAGGGATGACGGACAGGACACCGCCTTGGCGTTGTTGCTCGCGAACGAGGGATTGCAGGGCATTATCCGCAAGGCGAACATCCGCATCCAGGAAGAGTAGAAGATCTCCGGTTGATTGCAGGTAGCCGTTCCATACGGCCCAGCCTTTGCCGGTCCAGCCATCGGGCAATTCGGGCGCTGAGATGACTTGGACGCCGCCGTAGCTTTCCGCAATCGTCCGGGTGCGGTCTTCCGAATGATCGTCGATGACGATCACTTCGTCAGGCTGAAGGGTTTGAAGCTTGAGCGATTCGAGCAGCCGGGGCAGGTTGCGCTCTTCGTTTCTGGCGGGAATAATAACTGATAGGGCAGGGGGGGCGTTGTCTTGACCGCTTGCTTGAGGAACGGTCTGTCTCCGAAAAAGAATCATCCCGGATAAGAGCCCCAGTGACATGATCAGCGATAGTATGAGCATAGCTTGATCACCTCTTCACCAAATTATAATCATCATCTATGCGGCAGCGGCTGTACTGTGATGATGAACCATTCAGATGAAGGTTTAGGCAGGGCAGTCCTCGCTTCGATGATCTCATTCATCTGATCCTAGTCCCCTTCTAAGTCTTATTATGATTCTTGAACCTATATTACTGCAATATCCTTAGCGGCAATATTAGAAAAAGGCAGGCAGTACGTTATCATCATTTGGAATAGGGAGAGCATAAATTTCCCCCGCCAACTGATACTTTGGCACTGCCTAAATTATCATTTTCACCAAGCAGAACAAAGTAACCGGTCCCATCTATGTTAAATATTTTATGCCGAGTTTTAGAATTACCATTACCAGCGGATTTAATTTGTAGTTTATTATTATACCTATTTCAATTCATCAACATGAAGGAATTTGATATACTCCATGTTAAGTCAATACCAGCATCCTTTATACCCTCTCGATGTAATATTGACTTTTTCCATTTAAAAGGTTAAAAGATGAAGGTTAATAAAGGTTAATAGATGTTGGGAGGTTTACAGGTTGGCTATTACCCGCGAGTCCATTATAAAAAGAATTGTGGATGATCTTGAAAATGAAGATTATATCTTAGCTCTCTGGTTGGAGGGAGCAGATGGTACAGAAAGTTTGGATGAGTATTCTGATATTGATTTAGTATGTTACACCAAAGAAGGCTGTATTGATGATGCGTTCAGGAGATTGGATGAATGCCTGGGCGGGTTGGGGAAATTTAACATTTCCTATGAACAACCCGGTCGAAGCACCAATAATCGCTATAAAGTGTACCACCTTGACGGAACGCCGGATACTCTCCTTATTGATGTAACTATTCAAAGTGAAAGCTTCCCGGTTTCCTTTATTAAAGAAGACAGAACTGTGGTTCCAGTGGTGCTGGTAGATAAGGCCGATATTGTAAAATATCAGACCATTGATTACGAAACTCTCCGGTCGCGGCTGCATACCCAACTATTGCGAGCCCAAGATATTTACAGCCAAAAGAGCCGGGCGGCTAAATATACAAAGCGCGGGCTTTTTTTAGAGTCGTTAATTTACTATCAAAAGTATGTTTTGAATCCGCTCGTAGATGTGCTTCGGATAATCTATACCCCATTTCAAGCTGACTGTTTTCTGGTTCATGCGTCTCGGGATTTTCCTCCCGAAGTGGTGGCAAAACTGGAGAAACTATATGGAGTTAGAACGGTGGAAGAAATAGCTGCAGGAATGGATGTGGTAGACGAGCTGTTTCGCAGTGCCGTTAGCGAAGCTAGTTGTAAGCTTTTACAGAACCAAGTGCATAGTGGGGAATAAACCCAAAAAACTATGCTAATGTTTAAAATAAAGGTGTCGGTGTGTTGTGATACCAACGCACCCCAGATGTCTGTCCTGCCCGTCTTAAAAGTTGGTTTGCGAGTTGTACGAGTGTTCCTGCGTGACGAGACGGCTAACGCTTGCCCTCGCGCATTTAACTCCAGGATTTCTTGGGGTTATTTTTTATTTCCAATTGTTCGCAATTGCTTTGTTCACTTGCTTTGAGCACATGCTTTGTGAAATTGCTTTTTACAATTAATGATTGGTCATATTCCGAATCTTTTCTGGCTCCTAAAGAACGTGTTATCCAGACAGCAAGAAAGCTGGTAGAGCAGTCAAATGTAAAAAAAGGCAGCAATCTCCTCTGATTTTTAAAAGCTTGGGGCCAAACTATAGTGTAAAATGTAGTGTGGAAACGATATTTATGTCGAATCTTGCTGCAGGGAAAACGCGGACTAACTCTTACTTTTCTTAACGAAGGGGAAATAAAATGTGGAGCCCATCATAACACTTTCGGGACTAAGGGCGGTCCCCGAGCTTGCCTATTTGACTGCAACGAATGTTTCGCGCTATCGCGCAGTAATGAAATTCTGTTATAGGGAGTATCAACGGCTAAAATATTGGCTGCGTCCTGAAGAAATATACGAGGGTGTAAAAGCATGGGATGTGCTGGAAGGATATACGCTGGAGCAGTGCATGTCCGATTTGGAGAGCCTGAAGGTTTGGGGCAATCTAGCCTCCCGCCATGACGGTGGACGCGCGCTTTCGGTGGAAGAGTACATGCGCAAGAAAAGCCAATACATGTTGACACAATATGCGATCGAGATTGAACGGATGCTGGAGACGCTGGAGCAGATAAAAGGGTACGGCGGCTCGCTGGAGACGACTTATTTCGATACGATAACCGAATGCATTCATGATATCCGATTGCGTTCACTGGAATTCGAAGCGGGTGAAGCGCTGCGCAATTGGGAGAAGCTGTATGAGGCGTTTAAAACGATGCACGAAAATGCGGCGGACTTCATAGCCAGTATCCATTCGATTCAGGCGGAGGAGATGATGGCAACTGAAGGCTTCCTGATGCTGAAGGACAACCTGGTCAATTACTTGCAGCATTTTGTCAAAGGGCTGCAGCGCAGCGCCTACAGAATCGAAGGCCAATTGCAGCAGATCAGTGACGGGCTGAAGGAGACCTACCTGGAAAAAGTACTCGCTGACGAGATGGCCAAGCCGCGCCTAGAGGAGGGCAAGTCGGCGGAGGAATTGCTGTTGGAGTACAACCAGGGCTGGGCAAACCTCAAACGCTGGTTCGTTGGCGACGCGTTGGAGTTGAGCGAGCTGACATTATTGGAACGGGCAACCAAGGATGCTATTGCAAAAGTGGTTCGCAGCGCGGTTCGGCTGCAGGAGCGCAGGCGGGGCGGGCTGAGCAGAAGGCATGACCTGGAGGAGCTGGGACGCCGCTTTGCGCAGATTGAAAGTCTGGATGACGCGCATAAACTTGCCGCTTATTCCTTTGGCTTGTTTGCAACACGGCATTTTCAAGGTCATGATGAGAAGAATACAGAGCGGGCGGATGTATCCAGTTGGGATGAGCCTGCGAACCTGCGCAATATCCGCTCGCGCAGCCGTAAGCGTCTCAGCCGCTCTTCCGCAGAGCCCGTCCGCAGTTATGCCGACAAGCGCGAGGTTTTTAGAGAGCAGCTGTTGAAGCAGCTTGAAGAGGAGCGGGAGTTTATCGAGGTCATGCGGAACAGGGGGAAAGTGCGAATCGCGGACATGCCTGTGATGCGGAGGAAGGAGCGCATGCGATTGCTGCAGTGGATTGGCCGCTGTACGGCAGCAGCATCGCGCTCATTCGTCACAGCGGACGGATATCGCATCAAACTCGAATTTCCGGATGATGATGAGGATGTTGCCGTGCTGCGGAGCGACGATGGCGATCTGACGATGAGGAATTATTTGCTTGAAGTCACGGAAGGAGAGCGGAGTTATGGCTAGAGGGGGGACCACTTCCTATACGCTCCGACGCATGCGGGCGAATAACAAAGCGGATGCGGAGCACTGGAACGAGCGGCGCCGGGCCAGTGCCCATGCGCTCTTGAACCGCCATTGGATCACGAAGGAGGAGGACCCGGAACTATTCTATGCGATTCGCGATCAGTACACGGAACTGCGCGACTGGTTCTCGGAGTTTACCGGTTTCTCGCTAATCTTGACCAGGACGATGGCCAAACTGGACAAGTCGCCTGTTGCAGCCAAGCCATGGATGGGATTTGCGGAATTTCGCGAGCCCCGGGATTATGCCTTGTTCACGTATGCGCTCTGGTATCTGGAGAGCAAGACAGAGCTGGATCAGTTTGTTCTGACCGATATCATCGAGCAAGTAAGCGAGCAGCTTATCGCTTCAGGGCTGGTTATGGATTGGGAGAATTATCAGCATCGCATGTCCATGGTCCGGGCGCTGAAAAAGCTGCGGCAGCTTGGTGTGCTGCGGCATATTGACGGTGAAGAGACAGAATGGGCGCGCGACAACCAGACAAAGAATGTATTGTACGAATGCGCACCGACTGCCCGGTTTGTGCTGCGCCATTTTCCGCGGGAGTTGAAGACATACCATCAGATCGATGATTTCAGTGAACAGGTAGTTTACCCCGAGACGGTTGACGGTGAGCTGCGCCGTCGCAGGCACCGCATTTACCGGCGTCTGCTGCTGGAGCCTGCGGTTGCAGATCAGGATTGGCATCCGGATGAGCTGTATTACGTTCAGACGCAGCGGCGAAACTTGATCGACCAGCTGCAGTTCATGTTCGGCCTGGAGGGCAGCCGCTACAAAGAAGGATTGTATTTTTTCTATCCTGAATTGAGCGGGGAGTGCACGCTGTTTCCTACGGCGGCGGCAATTTCTGACCTGGTACTGTTATTTGCTGGAGAGCTGCGCATGATAGCTGCAGAACAAGAAGGTTATGTAACGGAACAGGGTACGGTGGAGCTTTCCTCGTCGGAAGTGGAACAGCTGCTGTACAGCATGAAGCAAAAGTACGGTGAATATTGGAGCAAGGAGCACCGGGATATGGGCTTGCCTGAGTTATCGGAAACGCTGACGGCGCATATGACGCAATGGGGCCTTGGACGATGGAGTGAAGAAGCGGGCCGCAAGCACTTTATCGTGTCAGCGGCAGCTGCCAGATGGGATGCACACTATACATGGGATGACGGGGAGGAAAGAAAAGGATGAAGGCCGGACTTTGGGAGTTGGAGGAGCGCAACCGCTGGCAGATGAACAGAGCAGGCATCCTCAACTTCTGGTTTTATGAGGATGAGGAGTTTGCGCTGGAGCAGGGGCGTCTTGTACTGCGTGGAACGAACGGTGCGGGCAAATCGGTGACGATGCAAAGCTTTATCCCGCTAGTTCTGGATGGGGACAAGCATCCGAACCGGCTCGATCCGTTCGGTTCCAGAGATCGCAAAATCGAATATTATCTGCTGGGCGACAAGGAAGAGCATTCGGATAGGACGGGTTACTTGTGGCTTGAATTTTATCACCCTGCCAAAGGTTTGTATAAGACGATTGGAATTGGTTTGCGTGCCCGGCGCGGAGCGGCCCAGGTCGGTTTTTGGGGTTTTCTGCTGGATGACGGAAGACGGATAAACGAGGACTTCTGGCTCTATGACAGGCTGCAATGGGAGGAGCGAAGAGAAAAATATCCTCTGGATCGCAAAGCTTTGGAGCAGGCCATTGGCGCTGGCGGGCAGGTGGTCCAGGAGCAGCGGGCCTATCGCGAGTTGGTTAATCGCAGTTTGTTTGGCTTTCATGACAAGGAAAGCTACATCGATTTGTTAAACCTGCTCATCCAGCTGCGCAGCCCGAAGCTGTCCAAGGACGTGAAGCCGACCGCCATCTACGATATTCTGGTGCGGGCTTTGCCGCCGCTGCACGAGGAGGATTTGCGGCCGCTGTCGGAAGTCATGGAGGATATGGATCAGCTGGCGGATCGTCTGGAGGAATTGAAGCTGCATCGCAGTGAACTGGAAAAGCTGGTTCGTAGTTATGATCAATACAATCGCTATCTGCTGTATCAGAGTGGCGAGCAGCTGCTGCAGGCGCATAAAGCCCAGGAAGAGGTGCAGCATAATCTGTCCGGGCTTTCACAGGAGCTGCAGCATGCGCTGCAAGGGAAAAGAGAGACGGAAGACAGGCAGGCCGCCAATCAGGAACGAATAGTAGCCGTTGAGACGGAGCTTGAACTGCTCGGCCGCAGTGAAGTCATTGAGAAGCAGCATGAGCTTGAACAGACGGAGCAGGCGCTGAAGGAAACGGAGCAGTATGTGACCCAGGCTCAGAAGCGGTTGACAGCTGCCTTGCGCAGCCAGGAGGCGGCTGAGCTAGCGGCAGACAAAGCGGGGAAGCAGCAGGCAGAGCTGCTCACTCAGCAGGAGGAAGCGCTGCTCGATCTGGAAAGTCTGGCGTCCGAGCTGGAATTCACGCATCATGGGGTCTACGCGCGCTATTGGCAGCCCGAGCCGCCGGAGGACATCTCATTTGTGAGCGCTTGGCGGCGAGACTTGGAAGAGCATCAAGTGGGGCTTTCCGAAGCAAAAGCTTTAGCTGAGCGTGAAAGGGAAGCGGGCATGCTGGCGGCTGAGCTTGACCGGCAGCTGGGAGAACTGCGTGCGGAACGTGATGAGGCGGAGCATGCTGTACGCCGCTGTGAGGCGAACTCAGAGTCTGCCCTCTACAACTGGAAGGAACAGCTGTTGGCATGGAAGCAGAAGCTGGTTCATCTTAAATTGGGGGAGCATGCTGTACAGGAGATGTTAGCTGCAAGCAGCGGGCTGTCTTATGAGCAGCAAAATGTCGAGGCGGTGCTGGAGCCGGTGCGCCGCGAGGCTGATGACAGAAGACAGGAGCTGATGTCGTCCCGGCTGGAGCTGGAACAGCAGGCGAAGGAGATACAGGCTGAGCTGGATGCTCTGCATGCCGAGAAACAGGCGTGGGAACAAACGCGGGAACCAGAGCCGGCGCGCAGTTCCGCGAGGATTCAAACCCGGGCGGGTTACGCGGAAAGGCAGGGAGCTCCGCTGTACGAGGTATGCGAATTTTTGCCTCATGTGAATCCTGAACATCGTGCCGGCATTGAGCTGGCGCTGCTTGATAGCGGAGTGCTGGATGCCTGGATACGGCCTGACGGCCAGATGAGCGCAGTGTCTGAAGCGGACGAAGAACTGTGGATTATACCGCAGCCTATAGAATGGGGATACACACTGGCGGATGTGCTGAAGGCTGTGCCTTCTGCGGAGTCCGGGCTGTCCGTGCAGCAAGTGGATGCGGTGCTGCGCTCATTTGCTTGGGGGGAGATGTGGCAGACGGACCAGTTGGAGCAGTTGGATCAGAAGCTCATGGAGCCGGAATCCTTTGTCGTTGGCAGAGACCATTACCGGCTCGGTCCGCTATTGGGTAAGCTGAACCCGGATGGTCATCGTGCGCAGTATATCGGCAAGGAGGCCCGGAGACAGTACAAACTGGCTGAGATAGCCCGCCTGGGTCAAGAGATCGCTGAGGTTGAGAGCAGGCTGGCATTATTGAGGGAACGGATCGCGGAGCATACGCAAGTTCTAAATATGCTGCAGCAGGAACTGGCTGCTTTTCCGCTGCGGGATGAGACGTATGAACAATTGCGCAAGGCATGGGCAGCTCACTATGAGGCGACTACGCGTTTTCAGCTGTTGATGGAGCAAGAGAACAAGCAGGCGGAACAGCTGCGGCTCAAGCAGCAGCAATGGGCTGAGCTCAAACAAGCTTTTATTGCAATGACAGCACAATGGTCGCGCCTGAAGACGTTGCGGGATCTGCAGGAGGCGCTTCATGCGGTGAGCGACTATAAGACGGGGCTCTCGCAGCTGCTCTCGGATTGGCGGGAATACCGGCAGCGGACGGAAGAAGTGAAGCGTTACGAGGCTGAAGCTCAGGAACAGATGGAACTGGCGGAGGTGGAGGAAGAACAGCGTGATGAATTGTTGGACAAGCAGTACGCATTGCGTGTAAAAGCCGAGCAGCTGCGAAAGCTGATGGAGGAGCTAGGAATCAGCGATCTGTATAACCGCATCAGCAGTCTGAAGGCGGAACGCCAGGAGCTGGAACGCAAGCGTAGCCAGCTGGCGGAAGCGATGGTGGACATCGCCTCACGCATAGCCGTGCTTCGTGAGCGGCAAAGCCGGTTGGCTGATCAGGAGCTGCAGGCGGATGAGGAGACAAAGCGGAGAAAACGGGCGTTTCTCTCCGAATGGAAGCGGCGTCTTGTTCCGGAGACGACAGAACGTGAGCTGGATGAAGCATCGCCTGCGGATTGGCTGTCGGCATGCAGGAGTATCGTCACGGAGCTGGAGACAGGATTTGCCCGTACAACCAGAGAGCGCCTGAGCGGTGTGCTGCAGGACCATTACAATGTCTCCAAGCACTTGCTCGGCGAATATGTGCTGGAGGTTGAGATCAGTGAGGCAGGCCGGATTACGCTGCTGTCGATGCGCGACCGTACCCGTCCGCAGCAGCCGGCTGCGCTTCTCACTGAGTTGAGCGATGATCTGATTGAGCAGCAAAATCTGCTGAGCGAAAAGGATCGGGAGTTATTCGAGGAAATTATTCTCCGCAGCGTCGGCAAGTCCATCCGCCAGCGAATCCAGCGCGCGGAGTTATGGCTGAAGACGATGAACCGGCTGATGGCGGAGCGGGACACATCAAGCGGCTTGAAGCTGCAGCTGCAGTGGGTGCCTAAGGCCGCGCAATCGGAGTCCGAACTGAATAGCGATGAACTGGTCGAGCTATTGCGCAAGGATGTGCATCTGCTCCACGATGACGAGGCGGAACGGCTGGTTGAGCATTTCCGTTCGCGCGTGCAGTGGGCGAAGCAGGGAGCGCTGGAAGAGCGGGAAGCTCTGCGCAAGCATATCTATGACATGCTGGATTACCGCTCCTGGTTCCAATTCTCGCTGCGCTACAAGAAAGGCGACGAGACACAGTATCGCGAACTGACCGATGCGCGGTTCAATGTGCTTAGCGGCGGCGAAAAAGCGATGTCGATGTATATTCCGCTGTTCGCGGCAACGTATTCGCGCTATGCGGACGCGAGTGCGGAAGCGCCGAAGCTGATCTCGCTTGATGAGGCCTTCGCTGGGGTAGATGATGAGAATATTCGCGACCTGTTCGGTCTGCTGACCGAAATGGACTTCGATTATATGATGACTTCGCAAGTATTGTGGGGCTGTTACGATACGGTGCCTCGGCTTTCCATCTGTGAAATCTACAGGCCCAAAGATGCGAGCTATGTGACCGTACTACGCCATCGCTGGAACGGACGCCTGCTGGAGCCAGTGGCGGAGTTGTCAGAGGCTTCGAGAACGGAAGCAACCAGCTAATAGAAGAGCTGATAGAGAAGCCGAAAGAGAGGGTGAACGCTTGAGGAAATCTGATGAAATTCGCAGCTACTTTGCTCATCCTGGCTTTGAACGGTTCCTGACAGAGTTGGAACGAAAGCACAGAGCTTCCCGCAATGGGGCAAGAGGTTCTGTCGTTCTTAACGATATTCGTGATGATGAGCGCGAGAAGCTGGATGGTTTTTTTGGGGTCTACAGCCCTCCTGTGAAAGGGGAGACGAGGTCTTATTCCGTACTAAAATTTAACAAGCTATTGCTTGAGAGCCGCTTCCAGCTAACCATTCCTGAACTGCTCGCTGTGCTGAGAGGCAGGCCTGTACTTACCCGGTTGGAGGAAGAAGTGCAGTCGAGTGCGGGGTGGCGCGGCATCATTAGTGCGGCCATGGAGCAGGCAGGTCTGGAACCGGCGGATTTGGAAAAAGCGAGTTTGGAAAAGTCAGGCCTGGAAAAGGCGGATCAGGAAAAGGCGAGTTTGGAAAAGTCAGGTCTGGAAAAGACGGATCAGGAAAAGGCAGATGTGGAAAAGACAGCTCCGTTCCAGACCGGAGATGATGTAGTGAGGCGCTGGGCTATAGGTGTTTTGGAGGAAGCAGCGCCCGGCAGCCGAACTTTTCGCACTATGTTTGCCCAGTCGCCGCAGGAAGCTCAGCGCTGTATGGTGCATTGTCTGCGGGCCCTGCGCCGGGTTGCAAGCAGTAGGGGGATGGGAGACAGACCGATTCGTCTCCCTGTTCTGGCGGCACAGGTTACCGGCGATGCTCATGCATTGGATTGGAAATATCCGCTTGGGCGTCTATTCTGGTGGGGCTTAACTTCAATTACAGGTCACACGCCCGGTGATTGGTTGGAGGATGCAAGCGGAGAGCAGTTGAAGACAGAGACAGGCCACACGCAGGCCATGATGATTCGTGAGGGCTATCGTCGTGGCGGCGTAGCTGACGATGATCTGTCTTCACAGGTATTGCTATATGCGCCAGAGCTATTTGGCGTATGCGAGGAGCGAGTGCTCACTTTGCGTCAGGTGGAGGCTATCCAGCCGGAGCAGATCGACCGGTTGTCGGCGAAGCACATCCTGATGGTGGAGAATCCGTCAGTATTTGCCGAGCTGATCGATGCGAGCGTTCGTAAAACTGCAGGGATTGCCGGGCCAACCGAAGCGGGCGTTCGCAAAACCGCAGGTGTTGGCGGGCCAGCCGATACGAGCGTTCGCAAATCTGCTGGTGTTGGCGGGCCGGCCGATACGAGCGTTCGCAAATCTGCTGGTGTAACCGAGCCGGCCGACACGAACATTCATAAAACGGGACAATCAGCGGGAAGTGCGGCTGCTGCACCGATCATACTATGTGGCAACGGTCAACCGACTACAGCTGTAATTCGTCTGCTGGACATTCTGCTGGCTCAGCCTGGAGAGCGCAAGCTTCAATATGCAGGCGATCTGGATCCGGCTGGACTGGGAATAGCGCATAGTTTAGAACAGCGATACAAGAGTGCATTCTGTCCATGGCTCATGGATAGAGGTGTATTCACGCGTTATGCACAGCAAGGAATTCCAATGGATGACAAGGAAAAAGCGAGATTGCAGGAGTATCGTGGATTGTGGGACATGGAGCTTGTGGATGCAATGCTGGCCTCAGGCATGAAGCTGCATCAGGAATTATGGTTGGATGAACTGCTGCGGGATCAGACCTATTAACCTGATCACCCTTGCTGCAATTTTAGGCTTACTTACCGGGAAGATATCGTTATTTGAAGAGAAAGGGGCTGTCCGAAAAGTGGCGGTTCAGCCAGAAGTCATGCCATTGAATTCTCAGGCACAACTCCAGCAGAAAATAGCCAGGGCTGGCGGGGGTCGCGGGCTTGTTTCCTGCGTTTTATACGAAATGTCGTACAAATGCATGGGGTTGAAGGGCGAATACCCGAGATTTGTATGAAACGTCGTACAAATACAGGGGATTGAAGGGCAATTACCCAAGATTTGTATGACAAATCGTACAAATGCATGGGGTTGAAGGGCGATTGCCCGAGATTTGTATGACAAATCGTACAAATGCCAGGGCTTTAATTTATTAAGGGCCTGCAGCCAACTGCAGCCAGTGTTTCAGACGAAATGTCGTACAAGTTATGTGATTAAGGTACGATTACCCGAGATTGCTAGGTATCCGCCTGACTATTTTCCGGGAAAACAGACAAACAAAAAAATGGAAGGAAAACATTACGGTTTTCCTTCCATTTTTTGTTTTGGGGACTTATGGGAGAGCCCCTTTTATTTTGATGGACTTATGGGACAGCCCATTTATTTTGGTGGACTTATGGGCAGCCCCTTTTTGCTGTACAGTTATTTTTTGCGGGTTCGCATTTGAGGCTTCGGGAGCCTCGATCCGTAGGCTACGGTAAACCCATCCCTTTTCTTGTTCGGAAGGGAGGGGGTGGAGACCACTTGATTGTTCTGAACCATAATGAATCGATTGCTTGGCTTCAATAAGGGATTTTTACCATTTACCCGGCTTTTGCGAAACGCTGTTTTCCCGTAATTGGCAAGCTGCGTTGTCTGCCCGTTAAGCGAGGGGGCCTCGATTATCCACTCCGCTGAGGTAGCGGGACCGGTATAAGGGACGGTCTTTTTAAAGGTCCACCCTTTTGTCTTATTGATCAGGACAATGCGCCATTTGCTGCCGCTGATTCTGGAAATTCTTGCATACATATGATCCTTGGGGCTAACGGGGTAGTTGATCTTCGTCTCAGGAGCGGGCAGAATCTCCCACCACGGGTAATAAACAGGCTTGCCATTCACGAAATCCTGTCCGGTTCCCGTCTGAATCAGCGAGCTATTGCGGTACCCATCGATTCCAAGCCAGGCGGAAGAATAGGTGTTTGTCCGGCTGCGCCGAATGCGGGGGACGACCCAATGTCCTGAAATACTGCGCACCGCATTTTTTTTCCAACTGGTGATTACATAACCTGACCAATTGTCTGACTGTTCCACTGATGCTGCACTACGAGGAGGAGTTTGGCTGGAGGAAGCGGCTTGAACAGGTGCGCTTCCTTTCCATTTTTTACGTGTCAGTTTACCCACCACCCTTTCAGACTTCACTATATGGATATTCCGCAGGCGATCAAAATGAATAGGCCAAGCCAAAAAATGGCCGAAAAGCTAGCGGCTAACGTCTACAGGCTTAACGTCCACGGGGCGACCAAAAAAAGAATTATGCAAATTTTTTTTTATAACATGTTAGGATTCGAAGTGAACTGGATGTTCCTAGATTACCTGGGAGAGCGGCGAAAAAGCGGCTGCTTTCGGGAAAAAGGAGAAGAAGCTCTATGAAAAGTGAAGTGGAAACGATCCCCAACTACCGGATTGCTTATGTGCGGCAGACAGGACCTTATGGTCCTGCCAATACCCAAGCGATGGAGAAGCTGAAGCGATGGGCCCGCGACAAAAAGCTGCTGGCCCAATCGTCAGTAATACTTGGTATTCCTCAGGATAATCCGGAGACTACCCCTCCCGAACAATGCAGATACGATGCCTGTGTCGTCATCCCCAAGGATTACCTGATCGCCACAGATGATTCGATTAATGAAGGTGAACTGTCAGGCGGAACATATGCCGTGTTCCAAATCAACCATACGGCAGAGGACATTCAGAATGCGTGGCCGGGCATTTTTTCCGAGCTGCAAAAGAAACGATATCAGATCGATGATCGTCCGATTCTGGAAAGATACTCTGAGGAGATGATCAACAGCCATCTTTGTGAAATATGCGTGCCAGTAAAGCCGCTTTAGCTTAGGCAAGCGGGGTTATGCAAGCGCCAGCTCATCGGTTATGCTTTGCAGTACATCGCCAAGGTTCCGGTCCTGGATCACTTCATCGGCCAGATGATCCAGGGGAGTAGGGTCACGGTTGATTATGACCAAGGTGGCACCGTGTTCTTTGGCGGCTGCAGGAAAGCTGTTGGCAGGAGAGACAACCAGGGAAGAGCCGAGCACGATAAACAGGTCGGCCTGCAGAGCCTGTTTCGCCGCCAATTCGAATGGCCTGGGGTCAAGAGGTTCGCCAAATAGCACAACGGATGGGCGAATGAAGCCGCCGCACGCACAATAGACATCGCTGGCAAAGTGACGATCCGCCCGGTAAGCATCGCTGCCCAGGTAACGGTCCGTTGAATAGGTCAGCCCGCAGTCCTGGCAGTGCAGCTGCCGGATGGTTCCGTGCAGCGGGATCACATTGGGGTTGCCGGCCTGCTCATGGAGCCCGTCGGTGTTTTGCGTAATGATTGACTTTAGCTGCAAATGCTTGGCCCACATGCTTAAGCATTCATAACCCTTGTGAGGAGTTACAGCTTGCAGCCCCTTAATCCGCATACGGTAAAACTCGACGAACTGCTGCGGGTTGTGTCTCATAGCTTCTGTACTGGCCAGCTGCTGCGGGTCTTTGCCCTGCCATAATCCTTGAGCGGAGCGGAAATCCGGCACTCCGCTTTCGGTGCTCATTCCAGCCCCGGTAAAGACAACAGTATGTTTCGATTCCTTCAACCATTTGGTCATCATCGGCGATCTTCTCCTTTTGTTGGTGGGTTGAGAGTAGTTTTCCGGACGGGATGCACCCCTGAAACTTTTTTGCCCTAAAGGTCGTAACAGAGTTAAGGTCGAACCAGAGCTAAGGTACCAGAAATAAGGTCGTAACAGAGTTAAGGCCGAACCAGAGGTAAGATTGTAGTAGAGGTGAGATTGTACCAAAGCTAGCTACAGTCGCGACGAGGTGATTGCTGATGCATACAAAGACCCGGCATTTAATAGATTTTGCCAAAGAGAAATTTGGACTGGACAACTATTATTTAAAAAGACATAGGTTCGATAGGGAGGTAACTCCTGCTAACGAAACGATGTACATTTTCAGCATGGAGTGGTTCCCTAATGAATCCGCTGCCGGACAAGCAGAAGAGGACATCAATCCAGAAGGCACGGCGGTAATTGAAATCGAAGTTAACCGGCTTAAAGTAAAAAGCGCAATCTTCGTTATGGGGACCACTTTTGCTCATAATGGCGTTTCCTTTCCTAACCGGAATCCGCAGGAAATTATCCAATGGGTGGAGGCGGAAACCGGTCTGACCTACGGCAAGCAATTTCTGCTTAGCAGGGAAGAGGAGGGAAAGCTTCAATTTGCGGAGTGCTTCGAAGGTGTGGCCGTGTCTCCGCCCGGGTATATTGAGGTCACATGGAACCCGCAAGGACAGCTTACTGCCTTTACCGTGTACGGTCAATTCCCTTCTGCCGAGCGGGTGGAGCAAGAGGTGTATTCCCTCTCCCTGAACAAGGTGGAGCCACAGGCCAAAGAACAACTGAAGCTGGTGAGCTTTCCTTCCCAGGAACAAAATCGCTGGGTACCCGTTTTCGCAGTAGAAGAGGCTTTTGTGACGAATGACAGGAGGTCCGTTCTCCCTATCGAATTTACGGCAAGTACCAAGTCTTCGCTGCCCATGAATAGAGTGATGGATTGGGAGAAGTCTGAAGAACATGCGTCATCGGTCTTCGAAGAAAAAGAGATCCGCTGGCTGGAGGACATTGCCGCAGAACAGGCATTCGCCAATGAACCGTCCCCCGATACCCTGCCGATTACGGAGGAAGAGCAGGAGGCTTGTGTGTCTGCCGTAAGACAATACCTGGCCCAGGAGAAGCCGGAGGACAAGGGCGAGTGGACACTGAAAAAACTGCACCGCGAAAAGGGCTGCATTCACGCCACACTAAGAGCGTCCAGACAGAGCACGCGTTTGTTTCAGAGAAAGCTTATCGTGCTGGTGGATGCGGACACCCTTCAGGTGCATAACGTGATTGATAATCAAGCTTTGCTCGTTATGTTCGAGTCGTTAGAGGAGCCGGGAGAAATAAAGATCTCCGCAGAGCAGGCTTATGCCAAGCTGCAATCCTACTTCGAGCTGACCCCTTATTATGTGTACGATGCACAGCTGGACCGTTATCGCTTATGCGGCAAATTCGATTGTAATTACGGCGTCGATGCCATAAGCGGCGAAATAGTATCTCTGGATGAGCTGTGAATCATGACAATAGTATTTTTGGATTAGCTGTGAAGCTTGACAAATAGCGTCTCTGATTGAGAGGATCTCTGATTGAGCTGTGAATCATGACGTGGTCCTGTTGTGATGCTGAGCAGCGGCAGCTTAGAAATGCGGGAGTCTTAGCAAATGCAGGGAGGGTGAGCTAGTGCAGCCGGTGATTGCGTCGTATGGTGCAGAGACGGTGCTACAGAGTGGAGCTCGTCACCAATACGGGGCCGTAGCAAATGCAGGGAGGGGCGCGATTTATGGTCGATATCCATGGCAGGTGTCCAGCTTGTATCGATCTGCACGATGATCTGCGCTAACGCTCACCCTCGCTCTTATTTGTGACAAAAAGGCCGGAAAACCGCAGTTTGCAGCAAAATAAGGACAGTGGCGAGCGTTAGAGTTCGAAGCAGATACCAACTGCACCAATTGCACCGACTGCACCAACTGCAACCGAGCTCGGGATCCTTTTTTACGTGGCGTTTTATTGATATTTTCGGGCTACCAGGAATTCCACCAGAGGCAGGGTAACCATCCCCAAAGCAAGCGCGGCTAACAAAAATACATTAACCGTGCCGTTGACCCATTGGTCTGCGCCCACAGCTGCCAATAGAATGAAGTAGCTGATCTTTGAGCTTTTCTCCGTAATCCGCTGTCCAAGCTCTTCTTCCACCAAAATACCGTCTTTCTCCTGTTTATTTCCCCAAGTGATCGCTGAAAAAAACATCATGAACAAAACGGCTACGTTTAAAAAAGTGGATGGAGCGGTTCAATGGAGTTGCTACAAAGTACATGGACAACTACTTAATGTGGTTCCGTTTCCTGGAATTGCAAAAGAACCTTGAAAAGCAACTTTGTAAGCGGAATATGGTTTTAGATGCTTGCAAGAAAGCAAATTTCACTTCTGTCCAAGTTATTAGAAGTGCATCGTAATGGAGGGTTTTATATGTCTATTAATCACGAACATCTTATCAACTTCCTTGTAGAAGCAAAAAGAAGCACTTATGCATCCCAGGGTGATGATGCATCGGTTCAACCTTTATTAAACGGTTCAAAACAACTGGAATACCGCAGTGGTGATTACTTTTATCGGGATATTTACTTTGGTTCGGCTTTCTTTATTGGACAAGAAACGGTTGAGTTCGAGAATCGTCCAATTTGGTCAATGGTCTATTCAGGAGGTGTCATTATCCCGAACGCAAATTGGGATATCACTGGTCCGATTTATGGTTTCCTTCGACAAGCGTTAAAGTTGGTCGATACAAAGTCGATATATCGTGGTCCAAACCATTTTGAATCGGACAATTACATTCTTAAAAATGAATACGAAGGTACTCTTGACTGCTTTTATGGGAAGGAAATCATTCTTATAGACGGTCAAAAGGTATATGAGTTGCAATACAACGGAGGGGTAGTTCGATAACCCCTCCTATTAGCAAAAATATTTACGAAAAGAGCCTAAAATAAATAGAACATTCCCGATGTTGAAAGCGTCTGACTAATATTAAAATGTCTATTGTTTGGGCCGGGTGCATGCTAAATCAACCTGCAAGGGATAATTTATCGTCCCTTGCTTTCTTTAGAAAAGTAGTCCAAAACGGCAGCCACCATGAGGGCGAGCAGGCTGGCTAATGCTGCACCTATACTGATGACCCCTAACCCCATACCTTCAAACTTTCCAATGATTAAGCTTATGACGAATAGTAGGAGACTTGCAATAAAACCAAAGATCGAGGGTATATACATTATCGGTTTCTTATGCGGAAATTTTTTATATATTGTGTAAGAGAGGACCAGCAATAAGATAAGTACGGCTATGGAGATTAATATGATATCTGTCAATGCTTTCATCACCTCCACGTTTTATAGTAATTATAGTATATTGACATACAAGGCGCTGAAAACGATCTTGCTTTATTGTATGTCATGGCAGATCTTTGTAAAAGAAGACTCGAAATAAAGGATGGCCGCATTATGGTAGTTTGTTCAAAACATTCTGATTATCTATTAATCTAGATAAAACAAGACAACTCGGGCGTCCAATATAATTGGCATCCGAGTTGTTTTTGGTGTTTGCTGCTCTTTTAACGATATTTTCTGTGAAAATAACCCCCGCGTATACTCCCCGCATGATGAGCAATCTCGGGTAATCGGGGGTAATCGGCCTTAATCACATAACTTGCTGCAAAATTTCTACGAAATTTCGTCTGAAACACTGGCTGCAGTTCCTTAATAGCTTAAAGCCCGTGCATTTGTACGATTTGTCATACAAATCTCGGGCAATCGCCCTTCAATCCCCGGCATTTGTACGATTTGTCATACAAATCTTGGGTAATTGCCCTTCAATCCCCTGTATTTGTACGACGTTTCATACAAATCCCCTGTAATCGCACTTCAGCCGCATGAATTTGTACGACATTTCGTACAAAACGCAGGCAACAACCCCGCGACCCCACGCAGCCGCGACCCCTGCGCAGCCGCGACCCCTGCGCAGCCGCGACCCCTGCGCAGCCGCGACCCCTGCGCAGCCCGTGACCCCCACGCAGCCCGCGAACCCCGTGACCCCGCGAGCCCTCCAACCTTGGCTATTTTCATGCAGGAGATGTGCCAGAACTGGAGAAGACATGGCTATTTTCTGCTGGAGATGGCCAGCGATGAATAGCAGCCTGCACACTTCAAGGAAATAAAGCGGTTGTCACTGAACGGAATTAAACTTCCTTGCTTTTCACGCTAAGGAGGTATACTCCCGCTACGACAAGACCTATCGCCAGCAGTATTCGAGCGAAGGGCAGCATGTTCAGCAAGGAGCTAAGCGAGAATACGGTGAAGAAAGCAAGAGACAAAACAGCCAGGATGTTAATAGGAATGAGCAGCCATTTATTACGTATGCCAAACCAATAGAATTCAAACAATCCAACGGCAGCGGCCAAAATAAAGCCAGGCCATAAGTAACCCCAGCCGTCTGTAAGCATCGCCAGCTGGCAAACGGCCCCTGCTGTCAGGAGGACCCCGCCAGGAATCAAAAGTCCGGGCGCTCTCCTATGCAGCATTGAAAAGTAAAGCCAGTGAAAAAACAGACCTAACGGAATAACAAATAGACTTGGCCAGAAATAAGCAAAGATGGTACCCACATGGAGCGTTTCTTCCCTCGTCCAAAATAGGAATGCCCCGAAGGCAACCAAGGCTAAAGCAAAAATTGTCCGGCTATTCATAAATCTCAACTCCCCGAAATAATGGCTGAATAAAGATTACCATAGTGGAGACAGCGAAGTCTCTATCCTTAAGTAATGGAAGGATCCTGGACTTTAGTCGGGGAAGTTCGAGCTGCTTTTTCCCGCCTTCGCATGCATACCCTGCAAAAACGTGTCCATCAGCATGGTGAGGCTCTCGTTCAAATCCAGCGGGAGACCGAAGCCGCCCATTTGCTGAATGGAGGTGAACCCATGCAGCAGGCTGCGAAAGCCGCGAATCATATGAATGGCGATCTCGTCCTTTAAGCCATACACCTCGAAGACCTTAGCCACAAGCTGTACGACTGCGTCTTGTGCCTGCTGCAGCTCGGGGTCCTTTTTATCCGGTGCGTGAAAAGTAGCTTCATAAAGCCCCGGGCGGTCTTTGCCAAACTGTACATAAGCCTCCCCAAGCGCACGCACAGCTTCATCGCCCGAGCGGCCTATGGCGGCTTGAACCATGGTTTCATATAGCTTTTTCACTCCGTAAATAGCGAGCTTTTGCTTTAATCCGTTCAAACCGTCCAGATGATTGTAGAGAGAAGGAGGGCGGACCTGCAGCTCCTTGGCTACTACACCTAACGAAATCTGATCATAGCCGTTCTCATCAATCAGTCTGGCGGCTGCTTGTAAAATGACATCTAAATCTAATCCTGCACGTGGAGACAACTGTATGACCCCCTGGGTAGTTTTTTTCTAATAATTCCGATCATGATAGGCTTTCTTCACAACGAATGCAAGCCTTATTTGAACAGAGTTGCGGAAAAATAAGCCAGCGTCCCAGTACATGCCCGGCTAAAACAATCCTCTATCAGGCCCGGGCTAGCATTTTGTCTTCCGCTTCCGCTATGGCGCGGTCGATAGCCGGATTGGGCTGCTCCAGCATTTTGCCGTGACCGACGGCCAATAAGGCGGGTTGAAGCTCTCTAAGCTTTTTGGCGCTGCTCAAAGCAGTCGCTGGATGCCAGGTGGCTAATGCGGGAAAAGGAAACGACAGCTTCAGCACTCCGCTCACCGCTATTCCGCCTCTGATCTGAAAGGCATCGCCAGCGATTAGGCTGCGGTTCCGTGTATCCATAAGCGTTATGGAACCAGGCGTATGCCCTGGGGTAGAGATGACCTCCAGAGAACCGAGGCGGTCGCCTTCCTGAAGCAGCTGGTCCGGCTGCGTTTTGATGTTCTTGGGCACGCCTCCGCGGATAGGGGATGACGGTTCATTAGCCAGCAAGGTGCGGTCTCCTCTCAGCAAATGCGAATCCCTGACAGAAATGCTCACAGGGACATGCGGAAGGCTCCTCTTAAGAGCATCCAAAGCACCAACATGATCATCATGCGCGTGAGTGAGCACAATATGGGTGAGCGGTTTGCCAATGCTTTGTACAGCTTGCATAATGCCCTTAGCGCTATAGGGAAGAGCGGCGTCGATCAGGGTCAAAGCATTCTTTTCCTCTACAAGATAGCAATTAACCGGAAAGAAATGAGGCAAAAAAGAAAGCTGGTACACCGTTCCGATTCGGGTCATTCGCATCCAAGACCGACCTCCTGTGTATGTTTCGTTAATACGATTAATATAATAACTAATTTAATTAGTTTTTGCAATGATTTATTTATTACATTGATTAACAAGCCTGTTAATTATGCAGGTTAGCGGACATAACCAGTTGGCTGGCAGGCTAACGGGCACGCTTGTTAATTTGACAGGTCCACGAGCACGCCTGCTCGAAGGCTAACGGGCAATGTTATGTTGCGTAATAGAGAGAATAGCCGCATAATAAGGAGCACAGCTCTTGCTGCCCTTGGTCTCTTTGCTGCCGGCTCCTGCTAAAACACTCCGTAGTTTCGATAGAGGGGTGTTTTTCTGTGTCCGGCGGACGCGGCCGCTCACCTGGTGAAACTGCCTGGAGAAATTGTTCAGCAGACCTTGAATGTTTTATAAAGCATACGGCAGGGAGAGGGCGAAGGAGATGGCGATGGAACATAGAGTTAACATGAGGCAGAAGAAGGAAAAAAACGGTGTCTGTTCACCCGGGCAGAATCGATTATGATAAAAGGAACGGCAAGTCTAACGAGGCTGAGTCAGCGACTACGGACAGGGAGAGAATGGCATATGAGACGAGTAAGAAATTTCCTTTTCCAAATCAACACGATTGGCAACAAAATCTTTTTTCCATTCTGTTTTTTCTAATTGTCCCTTTTGTGATTACCTTTTATTGGATTGATAAGCCCTTGGAAAACGTTATTGAGCAGAAAATTGGCGACTCTGCGCGGGAAGCGCTTACGCTTATTAATTTTAATGTCGAAATTATTTTGCAGGATATGCTGAAGTCCTCTGTTGAAATTTCCAAAAATCCGGATGTGATCACGCTGCTGAAGGACCCGGGCCGTTACAGTGAATACGAAAAGCTGCGGCTGAAAAACGATGTGTTGAACAACATGTTCAGCTCCTTTTTCTCCGATACGTACATTACCCTGACCGATATGAAAGGGACGTGGTACAGCACCAGATACATTGACAGCAGCCAATACTCTCATATTGTACAGAAGCCGTGGTACCAGGAGATGCTGAGCGGCGGCAATCAGCTGCGCTGGATGTTTAATTATCAGGATTTTTTGTACATTGATAACCGGCCGATTATTTCTCTGGTACGGACGATCACCGATCCGGCGACGAATGAGGATCTGGGGCTGCTCATTTATGGAGTGGCGGAAAGGGATTTTCGCAATTATTTGTCCACCTTGGAAGGTGAGGTGTACCTGATCGATGATGAGGACACCGTCGTGTCCAGCCCGGTTACCGCCATGATTGGCAGCAGCGTTTCAGCTGAATCGTATATGGAGGAGATCTGGAAGCGCTCCAGGGGTCAGCATATTGCCGGGGAAGGCGAGGACAAGCGGATTGTTAATTTTGACACTCTTCATCAGACAGGCTGGAAAATTGTTCAGGTCATTCCCTATGACACAGTATTCAAGGAAATTTTTGATATCCGTAAAATCAATATCGGCATCGTTCTCGTCATTTTTTTCCTGTTTATGATGATAACGCTTTCAATCTCTTATCGGATGTCCAAGCCTCTCAAGCTGCTTACCCGAAAAATGCAGAGCGCGGAAAAAACGAACTTTAACAGCATGCTCAAGGTTACGGGACCGCGGGAAATCTCCACCCTGATCGGTACTTACAATAAAATGGCGGAGCAGATCCGCAGGCTGCTGGAACGGCTTAAACAGGAATTTCAGCAAAAAGAGGATATGCGTTTTAAGGCGCTGCAGGCGCAGATTAATCCTCATTTTATTTTGAATACGCTGAACAATATTAAGTGGATGGCCTACATTAAACAGGATCGGGAGGTGGGAGATATGCTGTCAAGTCTGGGGACGATTCTGGAGTCGAGCATTGGCAGAGACGGCAGCAGTCTGATCCCGCTGAAACAGGAAATCCATTACATCGAGAATTATATTTCGTTGATGAAGCTGAAATACAATGAGAAGCTAACTGTCTGCTATTCGATTCCGGATGAGCTGATGAACTGTGAAGTGATCAAATTCTGCCTGCAGCCGATCCTGGAAAACAGCATCAGTCACGGCATTGACTATATTGCCGGGCAGGGCGAAATTCATATCAAGGCGCAGGAGATCGAAGGGCGGCTGATCCTGTCTGTGCGTGATAACGGAATCGGCATGAGCGAGGAAAAGCTGCGGCAGGTAACGGATGGGCTCAGCTGCGCGGCAGAGGAAGGGAAGGAGAAGCGGATCGGTATCCGCAATGTACATGACCGAATTCGTTTGCAATATGGAAACGGCTATGGCGTTCGGGTCCGCAGCTGGGTGAATGAAGGAACGATTGTTGAGCTGGTGCTGCCATCTATTAAAAGGGAGGGGACGGCGAATGGAAGTGAAAGTGCTGCTGGTTGATGATGAGCTGCTCATTAGACTTGGCATCAAGTCGATTATTGATTGGGAACGACACGGATTTGCCTATCTTGGCGATGCACCGGATGGCGAACAAGCGCTGGAAATGATGGACAAGGAGCTGCCCGACATCTTGCTTACAGATATTGTTATGCCGCGCATGGACGGACTGAAGCTGATCGAAGCAGTGAGGGCACGCTATCCTCGCGTGCGGATTATTGTACTGAGCAGTCACAATGAATACGATTATTTGCGCGCGGCGATGAAGCTGGGGGTACAGGACTATTTATTAAAAGCGTCCATGAAGCCCGAGGAGCTGCTCGAGCTGCTGCAGGAGATGGCGGAGCAGATTCGCGCCGATCACCGCGGTCTCAGCATGCGGGAGGGCGGGCAGCCGCCTGCGGCAGCAGCCGATAAAGCCCGTGCCGACTGGCTCCATCGGGTGCTGGCGGGAGTTGATGCTGCGGAGGAGATGGAGGGCGAGTTGGCGGATGAGTTGCAGGGCGAGTTGAGGGGTGAGTTGGAGGGCGAGTTGGAGGATGAGTTGAGGGGCGAGTTAAAGGATGAGTTGAGGGGTGAGTTGAAGGATGAGTTGCAGGGCGAGTTGAGGGGTGAGTTGGAGGGCAAGTTGCAGAAGGAGCGCATCGGCGTATCGCTTAGGGAGGCGAGCCGTCTGCTGCTGCTCCGCGTTCACCAGCTTGGCTCGAAAGCAGCAGATTTGCAGCAGAACCGCACCACGCTGCATAACCTGATTGAGCTGGAGCTGCACAAGTGGCGGGCCGGCTGCGTGTTCCCATATCGGGACAACGAGTGGGTAGTGCTGCTGCCGGAGGGCCCGGACGGGCGAGCTGGAGGGCCGGCGAAGGTGAGCGTACCGGCGAGAGCGGGTATACCGGAGGGCCCGGACGGGCGAGCTGGAGAGCCAACCGCCTTGAAGCAGGCGCAGCTGATAGGCCGCGACTTGATTAGCGCTGCCCGGCGCTTTCTGAACGTGTCTATGAGCATCGGCATCAGCCGAAGCTTCACAGGGACGGCCCAGATTCGCAGCGCTTACCGGGAGGCGGAGCGGGTGCTTCAGCTTTACTTCGTAGATGGCAAGGAAAAGGTGTATACATGCGAGGAGTATGCGCTGCCAGATAGCGCCCCGTTTCTCATCACCAAGGATGAGGTGCGCCGCTTGAAGTCTGAGCTGAATCAGCTTCATGAGGAAGGGGCGGTAGCGGTGGTCCGTGCAATTTTCGATCGCATGCGTCAATCGCAGAGCCCCGTCGACCGCAGCATTCAGGCCTGTCTGCAGCTGCTGCATGTGATTCAATATGAAAGCTCGCGGGAAGAAAGCCCGCTGTATAAGCAGGTGCTCGGTTTTGAGCAGCTGGAGGAAGCCCGGGCATGGTTCGAGAAGCTGGTTCGGGATTCGATTCAACGCGCTAAAGACACCCTGCGGGAATCACACCGAGAAGAGATTATGAAGCTGCTCGTCCATATGAAGTCCCATTACAAGCAGGATCTGTCGCTCAAAAAGGCTGCCCGGCTTGTCAATATGAGTGAAAGTTATTTAAGCTTTCTGTTCAAGAAAGAAATGAACATCAGCTTTACGGAATATATGAACCAGCTGCGGATCGAAAAGGCCGCAGAGCTGCTGCTTGACACCGATTTGCCCAGCTATCGGATCGCCGAGGAAGTCGGCTATGAGAACAACAACTATTTTGGCCGGGTATTCAAAAAAGTGAAAGGAATCAGTCCGCAGCAGTATCGAAGCCAGCACCAGCGATAATTTGTGCTATTCGATCTAAAAAAAGTGAACATTGCGGGAAAACGCGAAAATATGTGAACAATGCCAGGGTTTTTATTAATTTAGAAATGGAAAAGAAAGCGCTATACTCACATGTAAGCGTTTTAAAAATAGTCAAAGGGGGTAAGCCGGTTGAGCGTTACATCGAACACCGTCTCCAAGAAAAAGTGGAACATCTTCCCTTATCTGTGGCTTACACCGAGCTTGCTGTTGATCACGGTCATTATTATCTATCCGATCTATGAGCTCTTTATTATGTCCTTCTCGGAAATTAGCATGTCTGGAATCCGCAGAGGCTTTAACGGTCTGGACAATTATCGGGCACTGTTTGCCGACCGGACGTTTCTGATGGTGGTGCAGAACACGCTGGTTTGGACCCTGGCGGTCGTGGGCATCAGCACTCTTTTGTCACTGGGAATCGCCCATATTTTGAATCAGAAATTCCCCGGACGGAGACTCATTCGCGCGGCGCTGATTATTCCGTGGTCCGTCTCGCTGATCATCACCTCGGTGATCTGGAAGTGGATTCTCGATTACAACTACGGTTCGCTGAATTTGATTTTAACACGCATTGGCGTCATTAATGAAAACATTTACTGGCTTGCCAAAGCCTCCAGCTCCTTCCCTGCCATGATCTGGGTGGCCATTATGGTCACCATTCCTTTTACTTCTTTTATCCTGCTGGCCGGTCTGCAATCGATCCCGAAAGATTTGTACGAATCCGCTGATGTTGATGGTGCTGACCGCTGGAAGCAGTTCACGAACATTACCCTGCCTTTGTTGAAAAGCCCATTAACGGTAAGCGTTGTCCTGAACACTATATATGTGTTTAATTCTTTCCCGATTGTCTGGTCGATTACAAAAGGCGACCCTGTGAACCGAACCGATCTGGTCACAACTTATTTGTATAAACTGGCCTTCCAGTCTTACAAGATGGGGCAGGCGGCTGCTGTATCGGTTATCAGCTTTGTGCTGCTGCTAATCTTTGCCGTTATTTATGTGTCCCTTGCGTTCAGGAAGGAGGATGACCATGCGTAAATCCAAGTGGAGTCAAGTCCTGGTCATGGCGGCTGCTTACTCGCTCTTCGTTGTCCTGATCTTTCCCTATATCGTCATGCTCGTTACAGCGATGAAGCCGAGAAGCGAGGTGTACAATCTGCCGACGACCTTTTTTCCGGTGGATTGGACGTTACTGAATTTTGTTGAAATTTGGACTCGCATTCCGCTGGCGAACTACTTCTTGAACTCACTCGCTATTTCCGTGGGAGCGATGCTGCTGACGCTTGTATCGGCCGTTCCGGCGGCGTATGTCATGACCCGTTTTCAATTCAAGGGGCGAAATCTGATGATGTACATCATTATTGTAACGCAGATGTTCTCGCCGATTGTTTTGCTTGTCGGGTTGTACCGCGAGATTCACTGGCTTGGCCTGATGGATTCCGTGTGGGGGCTGATCTTGATTAATACGGCGTTTTGCCAGGCTTTTGCAGTATGGATATTGCGAGGGTACTTTGCGACGATCCCCAAAGATTTGGAGCAAGCGGCCTGGATAGACGGATGCACCAAATTCGGTGCGGTCTGGCGGGTAATGCTGCCGCTGGCGGCGCCAGGTATCATTACGGCAACGATTTTCGTGTTCATCATGTCCTGGAACGAGTTTGTCGTGGCGCTAACCCTTATTTCTACGGAAACGAAAAAACCGATCACCGTTGGCATTTATGCCTTCTTTGGAAAATATGACGTGCAGTGGCAGTATTTGTTCGCTACCTCGTTAGTGGCCACGATACCGGTGGTCGCCTTGTTCCTTTCGATAGAAAAATATTTGGTGGAGGGCTTGACCACGGGCGGTGTGAAGCATTAATGGCGTTAATGGCCGTAGCCATTGGATGAGGCGAGCCAAGCGCCGGGGTTGCCGGGAGGCAAGGCCGAGAAGCAGAGCTGCCGTGAGCCGGGACTGCCAGGGATTGGGGCCGAGGTAGCAGAGCTGCGGGGAACTGGAACATCCGGAGCAAAGACAGCCGGTGCGGGTATGACCCGCCAAATGAAGCTTGGGAGGGATGCCGCTCAAATCCGAAGGACTTTGATTGAAGTTGTTCTCACCAAAAAGGGCAGAAAAGAAAGGGGTATACGCATGGGTCAACTAAACAAATTTCAAAAACCTTTTAAATCAATGAGTGTAATAAGCGCTTGTCTGCTTGCATCGCTGACTGCTCTCGCTGGCTGCAGCTCCAGCAACGGATCGGGGACGGGAGAGGGCGGCGAAAATGCCACTAAGGAAATTCATTTTGTCGCTGCCCAGTACAATGATCAAACGGAGCCATTTTTAAGAAATCTTGTTTCGGAGTTTGAGTCGGAAAATCCCGGAATAAAGGTGAAGCTGGAAGTAGTGGGTTGGGATATGATTGAGCAAAAAGTGAACACAATGGTGACAACGCACCAGACTCCGGACATTCTTAACCTGCATCAATTCATTTCTTTCCAGCAAGACGATTTGCTGCTGCCGCTGGATGAACTGCTCTCCCCGGAATTGAAGGGCAAATTTTACGATTCTTTGTACAATGTTGGCGTGATGGAGGATGATGTCTATGCGCTTCCTTTTGCCGCAACAATCCGTGCGCTGTTCTACAACAAAGACTTGTTCGAGCAGGCTGGAATTACCGAACCGCCGACTACATGGGAAGAGCTGATCGATACGGCCAGCAAAATTAAAGAAACAACCGGCGTTGACGGATTTGGCGTTCCGATGACGACCTTTGAAGGCCAAGCGTATTTCTCCTATTTTGCCTGGGGGAACGGCGGCGATTGGAAGAAGGACGGAGAATGGGTGCTGAATTCACCGGAAAATGTGGAGGCGGTACAGTTTCTCGCCGATCTGGTTCACGAGCATAAGGTAACCAATCCGGAGCCGACTGCCATTAATCGCGATGAGCTGCACAAAATCTTCGGTGCAGGAAGACTCGGCATGATGATTTCACCTAACTACTTGACGGCGATTCTTGAGTCGGAAGCGCCTGATTTGAACTATGGCATGGGGGCGATCCCCGTGAATGAAGGAATATCTCCGATCAACCTCGGTGTGCAGGATTTCCTGATGGTGTTCAAGTCTGCGGAGCATAAAGAAGAAGTAAGCAAGTTTTTGGATTTCTTCTATGATGATGAGAACTACGAGGCATTTGTTACTTCCCAAGGCTTCCTCCCCGGCACGAAAACCGTCGGCGACAGCATGAGTGCAAAAGATCCGCAGATCAAAACGTTTGTTGAACAGCTGCCAGTGGCCAAATTTTATCCGCTGACTGATCCGAAATTTGCGGAAATGCGTCTTTACGTGATTCACGCGGTACAAAAGGTACTGTTGAACGAAGCGACCGCGCAGGAAGCTCTGGATGAGGTGCAAAATAACGCAGCGAATTAATGCGAATTGAATGCGGATTGAATGCGACTTGAATGGGGTTTGGATGCTGGTCCCTTGTCCGATTGGGGTCCGTTTAGGATTCTAACGCTCGCCATTGTCCTTATTTGAGCAAAATCAGAGGGTTAAAAATTGTAACGCTTAGCAGGGTGGAAGGCGGATTTTTGAACGAGCGGAGCTTTGAACGAAAGGAGGAGTCTAGGGTGGGAGTTTTACGACTCGGCATTATTGGCTGTGGTTCGATGAGTGAAACCCATGCCAAAGGGTTTCAAGAGTTGGCGGATGTGTTGGAGGTTACTGCAGTTGCCGATATCATCCCTGAGCAGGCGAGGCAAACGGCGGCGGTGCTCGGCGATATTGTCGCCGCCACCGATTATCGGGAGATTCTCCCGCATGTCGATGCGGTTTTTATCGTCATTCCTCACGATCTGCATCACCCGGTAACGATGGAGTGCTTAAAAGCCGGCAAGCATGTGCTTGTGGAAAAACCGATGGCTACCTCGGAAGAGGAATGTCTGGAGATGATTCGTGAAGCCGAAGCACAGAATCGGGTGCTGATGGTCGCTTATCCGAACCGATATAATCCGCTGATTGTCAAGCTTAAGGAAATTGTCGACTCCAGGCAGTACGGTGAAGTTTTCCAGATGTCCATCTGGACCGAGCAATTGACGCAATACGAGGAAGGAAATTGGGCCCGCTCGGCAAAAAGGTTGGGGGGCGGTCAGTTTTTTAGTCATGGCTGCCATTACATCGACCTGCTGCTTTGGTTTTTGGGACGTCCGCTGAAGGGTACCCACGTCGGCACGAATACCGGTACGCCATGGATGGAGAAGGAGGGCAGCAGTTTTGCTACACTTACGTTCGAGTCCGGTGTGCTGGGCCATCACGCCGGCACCTGGGGAGCCCGGGGGACGCGGCTCGGATACAGCTTCCATGTCCATTGCGAGCAGGGGATGCTCGAGGTGAATTATAGTGATAACAAGCTGTATTTTCACAGTGGAATGAAAGAGGAGCGGGCCGGCGTTCATCTGAGCAGTCCTCATACTGAGGTGCTGATGGAGCTGGCGCCTAGCGATAAAATTACACACTACGAAATCCGCCATTTCGCGGAGTGTGTGCTCAAGGGAGAGAAGCCGTTAACGGACGGACCGGGAAGTCTGCAAGGCTTAAGAGTAATCTGGCGGCTGTATGAGGCGGAAGAGAAAGGACAGGTTGCGGATTTGAGGGGGCTTGGTTTGAATGAGCCGTGGGAACAAACGATGCGTTAACAGCGAGCGGAACCTCAACGATAACTGGAAAATAGAGCTTAAACAACGGTCGAAAAACCTTTGCCGCGCAGCGCCTCACAAGCCCGTAGCAAAATGCCGCTGCTGGTATTGAGCAGTGTGTCCTGCGGCGCCTTACAAAGCCGATAGCAAAACACCGCCGCTGGTATTGAGCACGTGTGCCCTGCGGCGCCTTACAAAACCGATGTCAAGTACTGACGTCGGTTTTTTAGCTGGCTCCAGAGAGGGCAACAAAGCAATTGACAACTTTTCCGGGCGATAGTATGATACGATTAATATCCGAGTATTTATATCGGGTTTAACAGAAAAGCTGCCGTGATTGATCAGCCGTTGTTAATTTGCCGTAATAGATTTTCAGTAATTGATCAGCCGTTGTAATTTGCCATTATTGATCAGCTGTTACTTTGATCAGCCGTGATTGCTCGGCCGTGATTAATCAGCCATTATTAACCTAATGAAATTTTGAGGCTCTGATAGATTCGCCGGCATACCGTTACCTGTGAGGAGTGAAAAGTTGGATGACGAGGCAAGGATATGATGTGATAATCATTGGCGCAGGGTCGATGGGGATGAGCGCGGGTTACCATCTGGCCCAAAAAGGAGCGGCCACATTGATGATTGACGCTTCCGATCCTCCGCACCAGGAGGGGAGCCATCACGGCGATACCCGTTTGATTCGGCACGCCTACAAAGGGGGAGCTGCGTATATCCCGTTGGCTCTGCGTTCCCATGAATTGTGGAAGCAATTGGAGCAAATAGCCGATACCCAGCTTCTTGTTTCTTCCGGCGTGCTGAACGTTGCTGACCCGGACTATTATTCGTTCGGCAGCCGTCCCGAGGATGCTCGTGCGTTTGGCGTTTCCGTGGAGATGCTGGATGCGGCGGAGATCGGCAAAAGGTGGCCGGGCTGGTCGCTGCCCGAGCATTTTGTAGGTATGTATGAGCCTGGTGCCGGCTACTTGTTCAGTGAGCGATGCATTGCCGCCTATCGTAGAGCGGCGATGGCCGCTGGAGCTGAGCTTCTGACCCGTACCCAAGTTGTGCGAATCGCAGCTGGCGGTGATCATGTTGCTGTAACTACAAATGAGAAGACTTACTATGCGGAAAAAGTGCTGCTAAGCGTCGGGGCCTGGTTTGCGGCTTTAAAGCCTTTTATTTCCTTGCCTGTCCGTCCAGTGCGCAAAGCGGTTGGCTGGTTCCGGGCGGAGCGGTCTTTATATGCGGCTACTCGCTTTCCCGGTTTTACCCTGCATGGAAGTGAAGGAGGATATTACGGATTTCCTGATCTTGACGGCACTGGTTTGAAAATCGGCAGGCATGACGGAGGCAAGGAGTGGAGCCCTGGCGAGCCCTGGGAGTCATTCGGCAGTTATCATGAAGATGAGCGCGATTTGCGCAATGTGCTGGAAAGCTATATGCCCCAAGCCGCCGGGCAGCTGCAGCGGGGATCCGTCTGTAAATACGAGATGACGCCCGATGAGCATTTCATTATCGACCGTCATCCTGAATATGCTAACGTCCTCTTGGCCGCAGGTTTTTCCGGTCATGGATTTAAATTTTCCAGCGTTGTAGGTGAGATCGCCGCCGATTTGCTGACCAGCGGCCGTAGCGAATTTGATCTGCGTCCCTTTGCGCTATCTCGTTTTTGAAAGGGAATGGAACACTGCAATGTCCGTGCTATCAAAATAGGAACAAGGAAAAAACCGGACTGTACAGCAGTCCGGCTTTTTCAGCGTAACCTCATGCAGGCCAAAGATCGGCAAGGTTAGCGGTAGTTTTTAAGAAACTGTTTGGTTCGATCGTGTTGGGGGTTGTTAAAGAACTCCCCGGGAGGGCCTTGCTCCACAATATTGCCGTCCGCCATAAAAATAACATGATCGGACACCTCGCGGGCAAAATCCATTTCGTGGGTTACGATAATCATCGTAGTATCCATTTCGGCGATGGATTTGATGACCTGCAGAACTTCTCCTACCAGCTCCGGATCAAGCGAGGAAGTAGGCTCGTCGAACAATACAGCATGCGGCCTTAGCGCAAGTGCGCGGGCGATGCTGACCCGCTGCTGTTGACCGCCGGAAAGCGTGACCGGGTAGTTATCTCTTTTATCTTCTAGTCCAACTTTGCGCAGCAGTTCCATCCCGAACTCTTCTGCTTCCTTTTTGGGCATCTTTTTCACGACGATTAACGATTCCGTTACATTTTGCAAGGCGGTTTTGTTTTTATACAGATTATAGTTCTGAAACACCATGGCCGTCTGCGCCCGCAAATCTCGAATTTCCTTGCGGGTGCAGCGTTCGGCGTTCAGCTTCACATTTCCAATCTCGATGGTGGCCGTATCCGGCTTCTCCAAGAAGTTCAAGCAGCGGATAAGTGTCGATTTGCCGGAGCCGGATGGACCGATGATCGACATCACTTCCCGGTCCTTGACTTCAAAATTAATCCCGTCAAGCACGACCAGGTCATTGAAGCTTTTCCTAAGATTCGTTACTTTAATCATAGCCCATCTACCTTTAAGTCCGATATGGACGATCTAAATATTTTTCCAGCTTTTCCTGCAAGTACGAATAAATAATAATTAGTCCCCAGTAAACAAGGGCTACAGCCAAATACGCCTCGAAGAAACGGAACGACTCGGACGCCTGCATTTTGGCCTCGGCGAAAATTTCTACAACTCCTAATGTAAAAGCAAGCGAGGTTTCTTTAATCAAGCTGATAAAAATATTGCCGGTTGCAGGCAAAGCATTGCGTGCCGCTTGCGGCAAAATGATGCGGCGATATGCCTGCACCTTCGTCATGCCGCCGGTAAGACATGCCTCCATCTGGCCTCTGTCCACCGATGTGAACGCCGCACGGAAGATTTCTCCCAGGAAGGCCGCCTGCTTGAACCCAAAACCGATAATGGCTGCCGTGAGAGCATCCATTGCGGTAAAAGCGGGAAACAGCTGCGGCAGCCCGTAATAGATCAAGAATAGCTGCACAAGCATAGGAATGGCCCGGAAAAACGAGATATAGACAGCAGCAGAGGAACGGAGTGCCCAGTTCTGGCTGTTGCGCATTAGAGCCAGAACGAGTCCGAATGCTACCGCAATTATCATAGCCGTGATCGCCATCAGCAGCGTTATTGGAATGTATTTGGCAATGGTCGGTATCAGTTCCAGCATATACGATGGATTAAAATTCATTTATTGATCGCTCTCTCCCGAATTCGCAGTAACCTTACTCCGCTTTGATTGTAATATCTTCACCGAAATATTTCTCGGAAAGCTGCTTTAACGTTCCATCCTCTCTTAGCTTCTGCAATTCGTTGTTAATTTGCTCGATCAGCTCGGCATTCTGTTCGTTTCTGACAAAAGGAAAGGCTACATCTTCATAATGGAATGGATCGCCGACGAATTTGAGCGGCAAGTTATTTTTCTGTATTTCAGCAAGCAGAGAAGCTTTGGAATTCACGTAACCGTCGACCCTTTTGTTCAACGCATCGTTTTGCGCGCCATCACGGGTTTCATAAGTGCGGAGATTGATTTCTCCGTTTTTATCAAAGGTTTGCAAGTTTTTCACGTTTTGTGAGCCGAGCACACCGGCTACGGTCTTGCCTTTCAAGTCGTCAAGGGTGTTGATGTCCGTGTTGTCTTCATGAGTAACAATGGTAACGCCAGCATAGGAATAGGGGGCGCTAAAATCAAACTTTTCCGCGCGCTCCGGGGTAACAGCCACAGCATTGGCGATCGTATCGATCTTGCCGGTCTCGAGACTTCCCATCAAACCGCTGAAGTCGGTATTTGTCCATTCTACGGTATAGCCCAGGTTGGCGGCAACATGCTCAATAACTTCAACATCGAAACCGACCAGCTTATCGCCTTCTTTATAACTATTGGGATAGGATTGCCCTGTAGCGCCGGCGCGAAGTACTTTGGAGTCATCCGAACCAGTGCCGGAACCCGAGTTCGAGCAAGCGGCCAAGAACAAGCTAAAAATTAATAACGAAATAAGCGCAAAATAACCTTTCTTCATAATAATCCCCTTCTATCTGTCTAAAGTTTAAATCCGAGTGTTTGTGTTGGATTTAGGTTAATTATATAGGTACCTGCAAGGTTAGTCAATAAATAGTTTGAGGTTTAAGTCAAAAGTTTCTCTATCAGTCAATAGTAATATTTTACCATTTTTGGTTTGCTTTTTTGGGTGGAAAAGAAGATGTTTGTGAAGAATCGTGCAGGGCCCAAAGCTTATTGTCTCCACCGACCTAATTTGTATGAACAAACATACAAATTAGGTGCTGAGAAGGGAGAAAAACTGGTGTTTGAATGAGAAATCATTAAACCTATTAAATAAAAATTGACAAGGAGCCTGCAGAAAACTACAATTAAATAACTAGTTAGTTACTTAATGAATTATGAGCAATGCTGGCCCATTCACTAAGCAATCTAGCCAGTGATTTTATAAGTTTGGAGGAAGCGATGAAGCGAAATGCACAGCAAACACAGGAAAAGATTTTAAGCGCGGCTACAGTCAAGTTTGCCGGGGGTGGCTTTGCAGGCGCCCGTATAGACGAGATTGCGGAAGAAAGCGGCGTTAACAAACGGATGATTTATCATTATTTTGGCGATAAACAGGGGCTTTACGAGAAAGTGCTGATCACGCAAATGAAGCATATGTACCTCAGCATTTCATTGCCGCCAGAGGGCACGCCGGAGCAAAAAATCAAAAACGCAATTCATGCTTATCTGGATTACTGCCAGCATCACCCAAGCTATATTTCCTTAATGATGTGGGAGATGGTCTCCGGCTGGGAATCCTTGAACCGGATAGCAGATGAAGTGGAGGACGGGATCCACTACTTCCTGGTTGGTGCTATTGTGGAAGGTATGCAGCAGGGGATATTTTATGCTGATCTTCATCCCCGGTTATTCCTTTCTCTCACCACTGCACAGATTTTCTGTTTTTTTCCGATGCTGCAGCATCCGCATTTGCTTCATGATGGAGCAAGTGTCCGCATGCCGCAACAAGAAATCGACAAATATAAAAAACTAATGGTAGATCACATCATGAGATCTTTGAAGCCGGGATCGACATCAGCCGTTCATGGAATGGAAGGGGATCTACTGTAATGGAATTATTAATGGAGTATTCGCTCAGGGTCACACCCGGTTTGCTACTTATCGCTCTTTGCTATTTTCTTTTGCCTCATAAATCGGTGGCTTTCCGGATTTTCTTGCTTATTTTTGGCTTCATTCTCGTCCGGGATGTCATGACACCGCTCGGATTTTGGCAATTTGGGACTTCTGGCGGGACGGTCTGGGTTCGTTTTATTGAAAATGGTCCTTTACTCCTCACACTTGGGGCAGTATCGCTTGTGTTAACGGCTGTTATCCTGCGTTTCAACCGCAGATTTAATTCTTACTTGCTATGGATCGGCCCGAACAAACCGGTATCTGTTGCTGTAGGTTTGGCAGGCGCGTTGGTCGTTTTAGCTCCGTTTTTTGTTATGTATTTGTTCGTTCCTATCGGGGAGCGCGGAGGAATCGTTCCAACCAATCTGCTTCTTCCTTTGCTGTGCATGGCCTTGCTGGGGAACTTTATGGAGGAAGTCCTGTTTAGAGGGTATGTGCAGGGATACTTAGCCAAATTAACAACGGCCTGGAGAGCGGCCATTTTGTCGGGATTGCTGTTTGGTGCCGGACATATATTCTTGGCATCGACGGTTACGGACTTGGGAATTGCGGTTTTGCTGTTTACAGTGTACGAAGGAATTGTTTGTGGAGTAGTGCGGATGAAATACGGTATTGTCGCTTCAACGCTAACTCACGGGTTGACCATCTTTGTATTGGCCTCCGGTTTAATTTAAGGTGATCTACGTTACACCCACGTTAATCGATATAATCAATCAGTTCCGCATTAAAGCGAGTGTGTTATAGTAGTGGTAGGATAGCAGCTCAAGCTGTAAATCCATGAAAATGCCCCTCGCGTTTATGGTTTTTGGATGGTCGGGTTACCTCCATTTTACCATTTCTCGCTAAGGTGCGTTTTTGTTTTATGTCCAATTTTATGAGCTTTTTGAACAGGCTCTTTTAAAGGTAAGGAGTAAGTCCCAGCTTAGCCTGAATAGGCCGAGCTGGAACTAGATAAATAGATTTTTACTTGAGTTTAGACTGTAATATTCCAGAGTAATAGCCAATTAGAAAAGTTACAATTACTGTAATGTTTATATAATAAGTATTTTTATTGGAAAGTCCTAGACCTTCGAAAAAATTAGATAACCAAAAAATGCTGAGCATAATAGTAACAAAAAATATTAAAACAGGTATTGCTATTGCCCAACGAGGTTTCTTATTGAACCCCATTATTCCACCTCACTCAATTCTTAGTTGTTATTTATTTACTAGAAGCACATAGTGGGTCCTGAAGATGGCCAAAAAAAGGTTCTGAATGTACCAAGGTTTCTTGCTTGACCTAGATAAACGCTGGCAGTTAAGCATGTGAGGTTGCTGAGATTTGGAACAAACATGTCAAAGGTTACTGATCCATCCTCATTTCGAATGATTTGGTACGTAGTAAGGACTCCAACGGTTACAATTCCAACTAAAGCAACTACTGCACCAGCACTAATAATACCAAATACACCTAAGGCACCAAATAATGTCGTGGCAATCGCTATTCCAACACCTTGCATATAGGCTGCATTTTAATTAATGATTTACTGCCCTCCTTTTTTTCTGACTAGTAAAACTTTACCAATAATTAACATTAATGTAAAGGAAATAAATACCAATACCCATTCATGAATGAAATCGGTTATTTCTTTGTTGCTATACTTACCACTGTAGGACTTTCCGGCAGCTTTAGCCGCGAGTATGCCAGCGGAATGGACCAGTTATTGTTAAGTAGCCGATTCGGAAGGAGCAAGCTGGCAACGGCTAAGCTGGCTGTTGCAGTTATATATTGTACAGGCATTGTCGTCATGTTCTGGAACTTTAAGCGCCTCCTCTTTCTAACCAACGATCACCTGCATGCGAAGTTACCAAAACAGTCTCTTGCCTTAAAAAGAAGTTACCTTTCTAAGAAAAGTTCCTAATGCTATTTATCATAATAGTTGGTCCCTAAGCTACATCTCTTTATGGAAACAAAACCTATGCAAGTTGGTTTTTTCCAAATATAATTTTTCACAGTGCAAATTAATAATGGAACACTCCTTTTTTGGTTTCTTCCAAAGAAATAGTTCTTCCATCCTGTAGAAGAATTCTTGGTCATAACCGAGTCGCACTCTATATGAGTGCGTGGATTGAAATGCGAGCGCATGCTCTCTTGGCTGATAAGCAGTCCTACTCTGTCTGTGGATTGAAATAGGCCGCCGGTATACGCTTTGTAAAGTTCTGAACGAAGGCTGTTCTATTTTTTTGTAAATTTTCCTAACGATTAAACATTCGAGACAACCTTTTGTCAAAGCTATATGGCATAATATACCTAAACTTATCTAATATGCTAAAATAATCCGAAAAGATTGGGGGATATAAGTGGAGTATATTGCTCATATTCGCGAAGAGGACAAGGTGAATCAATCGGTCAAAGAACATCTGCTGGGGGTTAAGAAATTAGCAGAGAATTATGGGGAGGGTATTAATGTCAAACATCTGGCAGGGCTAGCCGGATTGCTTCAAGATCTTGGCAAATATACCGATCAATTTCGTGAATATTTGTTAAAAGCTGTGTACGAACCGGAAAATGCTCCTGTGAGAGGAAGCGTGGAGCATTTTTAAAGGGATGCGGGCCGAGGTAGTAGGCAATGCAATCATATCTAACCATTCTTATCTTCAAGATTTCCTGGCCAGGAAAAACGAGTTTTTAAACCCTCAGATTTTGGGGTTAGCACTAAAGCGCTTGCAAAAACAGGTATAGTAAGGCCTGGTTTTCGGAGCTGTCGCATTCATGTAGGTGCTTTATATTAAGAATGATGGGCAGCTTGAAAAGGCCAAACACTTGCTGATAAAAATATGAAGATTAGTTAATCTATTTTATAAGAGGCTTCGGTCCTTACTGGCTTTTACCGAAAAGCGAGCGAATATGGCTGCTTTTCTTTTTCCTACGGGCGTACTACGAGCAGGCTGCAATTGCCCCAACCTTACGATGCTGCCTAACTTGTTATATCGACAGCCTAGTAAATAACCTTTATTGGAATCCTCTTAATTTCAATCCCCAAAAAGAAAGGAGATTTCTAACAAATGACGACCTTGTTTCAACGGATCGATACCGTTTTTGTCCCGACCCGTGATATTAAAAAAGCAACTGACTGGTATGTTCAAGTGTTAGGTGGAACTACTGACTGGAGTGGGGATGAGGGTGAATACCAGTGTATAAAATTTGGCGATACGTCCATTACCTTATTCCTCACCGATGAGCAGACCTATTTTGAGCCGCGGCGAAGCGCATTCAACTTCTATGTATCCAATGCGGAAGAGGCTCATAGCTATTTAAAAGAAAACGGGGTTAGAGTAGAGGAGGTAAAAGAGTACGGAGCCAAGTACTTTGCCTTTTATGACCTTGATGGAAACTGCCTGGAAGTATGTGAGTATTGATTGTTGCCGTGTATAGTTATTGCTCAGATGGAATAAGACTATGCAAGCGACAGACCAGCAGAGGGACAGTGAGCAGGACTAACATAGGATTGAATATGCGGGTGGCGCCCAGTGAGGACGCAACCCGCATACTGTTTTTACTGGCAGTACTCTTGTACTCTAGCGTTACTTTGCAGTTGAAACAGTCGTTTCTTTACGGAGACGCTGTGTCCGCACTTTCTTGACAGGCATATCGGGAAGGGAATTGACCGAGGTAATTTGATCACTCTTTTTACTAGGAGGAGTCCAATACTGTTCATTGCCAGGTAAATCGTCGAACCATGCTGCATCAGGCGGACAGTCGAGCACCATAAACTTGCCATATTCGTCGTCGCGGGATTGATGGTATTTCAAATAGGCTTTTCCGTTGTCGATAGCCAAAATCTCGATCTTGCCGGAAGTATGGCTCATCGACAGCCGTACCCGCTTGCCTAGCCCGGATGTACGCGCCTTGGCTTCCTCGACAATTCGGTATACACGCTCCAGCGGCAGGACAAAATCGGAATTGCCGGCTACAGGGCGATTCACGAAGAAATAGTATGGCGTTACGCCAGCCCAGGACAGCTTGTCGAGCAGCTCGCCCAGCACGACCGGATCATCATTGATTCCACGCAATACAGGCGTTTGGTTGACGACGATCGCCCCCGCTTTGTGCAAGGCTTCAAATCCACGCTTGGCTTCAGGCGTAATTTCACGCGGATGATTGATATGGGCCATGACATAGATGCGCTGCTCCGCTGTGGAGAACGTTTGGATTAGCTCCAGCAAAGCTTCATCCTCATAGATGCGCATCGGGTTAAAGACAGGCATTTTGGAACCAAGACGGATAATTTTGACGTGCGGGATGCTGCGCAGCTCTTCCAGAATGCTGCGAAGCTTCGGCGTTCCCAGCAGCAGGCTATCTCCGCCTGTTAGAAGTACGTTGTTGATCTCGGGGTGGGCGGCGATATACTCGAGGCCCGGCTGGACATTGAGTACCGCCTCTTTCACGTCGTTGCGGAACAGACGCTTGCGGAAACAGTAACGGCAATAGGCACCGCATACTTCGGAGACGATGAGCAGCGCGGTAGTCCGATACTTATGCTGGCAGCCGGGGACGACATAATTCGTGTCCTCGTCAGAAGCATCCCAGCGCCCATACTCTTCGAGCTCGTTGTCATTGGGAATGACCAGCTTGCGGATCGGATCATGAGGATCTTGCCAATCAATGAGATTCAAATAGTAGTCATTCACACGGAAAACGAACTTCTCTGTAATTTGCTTAAGCCGTTTGCGTTCTTCCTCGGATATTTCTTTAATTTTGTCAATATCCGTAATGTACTTTGGCTGAGCCATATGCATTCCTCCTGCGTTAATATCGCTGCAGGCGAACATGCTAGGTTGGGTGTTGCCAGCCCGGTCGAGAACCAAGATTCGAGTACCGTTTTACCAGTGCCGTATACCTGTACCGTATGTAAGATAAAGCCTGATGCTTGCACGAGCAGATACAGCAGCGATGGTACTACTCCAGCAGTAGACGCTAAAAAAAGCCCAGGTGCAGGCCGGGGCTTCATAAACAAACAAAAAGACCCCGGGAATAGGGGCCATAAACATTCAGTATAAACAATAATTGCCCCATCTACTGCTTACGAGGTTAGCTGACGGACTCGGGAAAGATGGTTCCCTACGGTTCATTGAACAACGATTCGCCCCTGTTGCATGTGGTTCCCCCGCTTTCCGATGAGAGCACCGGAAATTAAGCGTACTAATAGTATATCTATATATTATGGGAAAAGTCAAACAGCTGGAGGCTATTTGAATCTGAAAACAAATGAAAATTTTGGATAACGGCAGCTTACGCGTTCCGATTCTATGAAAAAATCTATTTGCTAGAGCCGGGAACGTGATATACTCTTTACTAGGACTATGAAAGTGGTGGATGTTTTTGGGTCACGGCGTAGCTGCCTTGAGAGGGGGTGACGCCGATGGCCGTACTTGTAGCGTGGCTCGACGTACTCCGATGGATCGCTGCGGTACTAAGCTTGGTGCTTGGTTTCCGTAAGCTGTATCGTTGGCTGAAACGTAAGTTTCGCAAACGCAAGCAAAAACCCACCGCGTAAGGTTGGCTCCTAACGGTGGGTTTTTGCATCTGTTGCTATTTTAAACAATGCACGCCGTGGTGATCCACAGCCTTTCGAGTCCTGGAGAGTCTTTGCCGTTGCAGCGGCGAAGGCTCTTCTTTAGTATATGGCTGAAACATAAGTCTTCATACAACTGAATAGAAAACTGAATACTTGATTGTACACTTATTTTAGCACTTCCGAAGTTTGAACGCAATAACCTGGTCAGCCTACAATCGTGACAAGAGTTGGACTATTTGCTGTCTGTGCCGCACTGGCTGGCTATTTGTTTTATTCGTAACCATCCTTTTGTGTCCGTCCAACAACGGGTGATACTGTGGAGGCTACCGCCATGGAGGAAGAATGGCCCCCGAACCCGGCAATTATCATCAACAGCATAGTTTGTCTATAAGAAATTGAAATACAAAACACTCCAATCGTTAAGGGGATACCTAGATTTGGAGTGTTTTTTATGGCGAAGTGCAAGTGTATTCCTATTCAATAATAATAATATGTAAATAAATAAAAATTTATCGATAAACGATAAATTTATGTTATAATCAATTAGCCAACAAATTTAAGAGAGGTGCTTTTTATGAATCGAGGTTCTACACTTTTTTTGAAAATAGCGGTTTTTCTTATGGGTATTCCTGTTCTTGCTTTGTGTGTATTTGGATTAACATGGCTGCCCAACCATCCGTTAAATCCGGATTATGACCATATCCTATATCCTATTTTTATAGGGGTGTATGTAACCGTGGTGCCGTTTTTCGTAGCATTGTATCAGGCTTTTAAGCTTTTAAGTTATATTGACAAAAACCAAGCTTTCTCTGAACTGTCGGTTAAAGCGCTAAAAAATATCAAATATTGCGCAATGATCATCAGCGGTTTGTATCTGGTTGTACTGCCATTTGTTTATTTTTTAGCAGATCGGGATGATGCCCCGGGTCTTATATTTATGGGAATGGTGCCTATCTTTGCTTCCTTAGTAATCGCAGTATTCGCGGCCGTTCTTCAAAGACTTTTACAACAAGCGATTGATATCAAATCTGAAAATGATTTAACGGTCTGAGGTGAAACCATGGCAATTATAATCAACATTGACGTGATGCTGGCAAAAAGGAAGATGAGCGTAACAGAACTCTCCGAGCGGGTTGGAATCACAATGGCCAATCTCTCTATATTGAAGAATGGAAAGGCCAAAGCTATTCGGCTATCCACTTTGGAAGCGATTTGCAAAGCTTTAGAATGTCAACCTGGAGATCTTTTGGAATACCGGAGTGATGAAAACCCCCATGATGAATAATGGAGGCACAATCGTGAGGCCATTCAAACAACTCGTTCATTTTGGTTGGGAGCAAGCCCTATCCTGTTTGTTTCCTGTCGTTATATTTGCCTCCTTAGCGATTACACAGTTCATACCGCTGCCCTTCTTACCGCGTTATGACTGGCTGCTCATCATCTGTCTTGTCATGCAGTGGTGGATGGTACGCTCTGGGCTTGAAACAAAGGACGAATTAAAAGTCATCACCTTATTCCATCTTATTGGGCTGGCGCTTGAGCTTTTTAAGGTGCACATGGGGTCCTGGTCTTATCCGGAGGAAGGGTATTCTAAAATTTGGGGAGTCCCTTTGTACAGCGGATTCATGTATGCAAGTGTGGCAAGTTATTTGTGCCAGGCGTGGAGGAGGTTAAAGGTAGAACTGGTTAAGTGGCCGCCGTTTTTGCTGGTTGTCCCTCTTGCCGCTGCGATTTATTTAAATTTTTTTACCCATCATTTTTGGATTGACGTCCGCTATTGGTTAGCCGGGCTCGTCATTATCGTCTTTTGGAAGTCATGGGTTAGATATGAGGTGAACGGAATTCGTTACCGTATGCCAATTGCACTCTCTTTTGTGCTCATCGGTTTTTTCATATGGATAGCCGAAAATATTGCCACGTTCTTTGGAGCTTGGGAATACCCGAACCAGGCCGATGCATGGAGTCTCGTTCATTTAGGAAAGGTGAGTTCATGGCTCTTATTAGTCATTGTTAGTTTTCTTATCGTTGCAACGCTAAAACAGGTGAAGGGTAACAGTTCCACTGGAGCAGACGTTAGTCGATCTTTATAGAGTTATACCGAGGAGGGAGAAGCGTCCACAACGGGCGTTTTTCTTTTTATCATAGGGTGATAATCGTAACGCAAAGCTCATTCACACCACGCCATATACCGATACTTAATGATAACCACTAATCATTAAGGAGCTTTTTTTCAACATGCTAAATGAACTTATTACTTATATTCAAACGAATCCGGTGTGGTCTCTGGCTGTCACCGTTTTAGTCAGTCTAACCATTTGGCTGTACAAGGAATTTAAGGTTATGATTGACCGTAACCATAGTAATAAAGTGGAAGGCATTCAGAAGAAACTGTATGTATACGGTCATTTGGAAGTAGTTAAGGTGATTCATCATCCTCATGATTCACTGGCACTGAATGAGCTGATGAACCGAATGGGTGAGGCCAGTTCTTATTTTAGTAAGGATATCCGAAGGATTAGCCGGGATTTTTACAAAAGCTTTGACCCAGAGCTTTTGCCCACTCTTTTGGAGTTTATAAATGTTGAATTGGAGAGATTGCACCAAGAACAATTAGGACTAAACAAATACGATACGCCTACTGATCTGGAAAACTACATAGATAAATTAACGCAGCCGCTAAAGCCAATCGGTTTCATCTTTTTAATCGTGCTGGTCATTGTTTTCTATTTTATGAACTTTTTTCAGTTAAGCACGGGATGGGAGAGGGTTTCCTTAACAGCTTTTACTCTAGGAATCGTGCTGAGTGGAATGGTCTTTTATGTGTTATTTTCCCTATGGATTAGAAAAGACCTTCCCGCTCTTGGAACATACAGATGGATGTTAAATGGGACTATAATGCTTTCTCCATTCTTAGCTTTTGTTCAAGGGAATCTTTCCGTCGCTGTCCTACTTATTCAGCTTATTGCTTTTGTTTTGTTCATTCGCAGTAGCGGGCCAAAGGATAATCTATTGCTGTATTAGCCTTAATTATCCAACTCCATTTTTCCTGCGGTTTTATCAAAATCGATTAACAGAGCGGGTTAGAGAAGAGGGGGCTAACAAAATGATAAAGCGGGGAATCATGCTTGTAATCACTTTATTGCTAATAACAAGCTGTGTTCATAGCAACCAAAATCAATCATTGGAAGCAGAGGCTAACAACAGCTCATGTTTACTTGCCTTAGATGAAGTACTGGATAGTCTTGACCAAAATCATTTAGAACCCCTTCCGCTTGAATTGAGTTCCTCAAACCTATCGCAAAACTGGACATTAAACTATGTAGAACCCATTACGGTACACAATCGGAAGGCCATTAGTAGACTACCTTTTATGGAGGAATTATCGGTCTATATTTTTGAATCGGAGGCAGCTCAACAAAAAGGACTTAGCTGATTAAATAAATATTCTCCAAGCGATCATACATTGATTGTCTATGATCATAATAATGTTCTCCTGCTATTTTGGTTTATTCAAGATGCCAAGCAAAAGGAAGATTTTCACAACGATATTACTACCGCTGTCGTTTATTCAAAAGCAGAATATTGTGTTTCCTCTTCATCGTTTTGACATCCTTAAGCTTGTTCTACCCATTATTTTTTAGTCTACGAATCAATATCTATAATAGAAGGCTTGGGTAAAGATTTAACCTTAGAGTATCCTTGCAAATGTGAATCGAGATTTTCAAAAAAGATGTCAGTGATGTCGTCTTTCACAACCCATACAAAACCCGGGACTTTGGAATGAACTGTGGACAAATCTATAGAGGTAAAAACAAAAGTTATTATGAAAACGCAGGCAATCAGGGTGCTAATTATTTTTATTCGTTTGTTCAAACGTTTTTGTTTATTGATTTTATCTATTTTGGTTTTAACACTGAGCCAGGAATGTAGGCCATCGGGAATAATCGTATCTTGATGTATGTTTTTTAATAGTTCCTTTAAGTGTTCATGCCTAAAATCATTATCCATCACGATCAACCCATTTTCTCGAGAAGTGTTGGTACAGTTTTTTTCTAGCTCTAACCATGGTTTGAGCTAAGGCTTGTTCAGTTGTACCAAGTTCTATTGCGATTTCTTTATAAGATTTCTCTTCCACGTAATATAGAAACAAAGCCTGGCGATATTTAATGCTTAATTTGTTAAGGGCCTCATTAAGTAGCTCGTTCCGTATAATATCTTCCACTTGATCCGATACAGGTAAGTCATGCCTCTCATTTAGAATAATATCTGGTTCAGAAAAATGATGATATTTTTTGTTTTTCTTGAAAAAATCATAGGCCTTATTTCGAGAAATTTTTATAATCCAAGCTTTCATATTTTTAGTGTTTTTTAATTTCGGAGCTTTAGCAACTACTTTTAAAAAGGACTCTTGCACAATATCTTCAGCTAACTCGTGGTTCCGAAATAGAAAGTATATATCACGGTAAACTAAATTTCTATAGTTTAGGTAGACTGTTTTTTGAACATCGTTATCTAAATTATAGAAATTATAAAGTAAAAAGTACATCCATTTTTCTGGCATCCTACCTTCCCCCACTAAATTTTTACTAATCACTTTCAGAAATTTTCCATTTATAAGGGAATTCTAACATTAAATTCAACAAAATATCTATTCATTCCAGCAACAAAATTTTTTTGT
>NZ_HE610960.1:600134-601914 GCF_000285515.1 Paenibacillus senegalensis JC66 | reverse complement strand
AAAGGCTATTCTAAGCGATTAATTCGTGCATTATACTCTTTGGTTTTAGAAAATACAGGTGTATGGCAAGATGACATTATTGAGATGAAGAATGCCATATTAACCTATTGCGAGATTGACTCCGCTTTAGTTGATTATTTGTATGCTTGTTACTTGGATAGTAATAATGTACTTGTTGAAGAGTTTCTGGGAATTGCAGATGAAGTATATAGCTATTTTGAGAACGCCTTAAATACAATGGCTGCTTCCAGAACTTCCTTCGGCTAACACCATATTTTTTTGAAGACTTACAATAGGGAGAGCCACATTGAAAAAAATACTAAGTAAAACAGGCACATTAACAGTATGTGTCATCCTGCTTATCGCAATCATTACTACTATAGCGTGTTGGGATGAACTTGGAAATTTGATAAAGACAGGGAATTATGATAATACGGATAATATGGTGGAAACCATAATGGCCAAATCAGCGACTCCAGGGGTGGCTATGCTTGTATCAGAGCAGGGCAAGACAGAATATAAGAATTACGGATATGCGGATGTTAATAATAAGAAGAGAGTGACTGAAGAGTCCTTATTTGAGTTGGGATCGACTACAAAGGCATTTACGGCTTTGGCCGTTATTTTATTAGAAAATGAGGGCTACTTATCTCTTTCAGATCATATTACAGATTATATTCCATCGTTTAAGCCAACCATTCAGGGTAAGAAAGTTAATATTACGATTCATCAGTTGTTAGCTCATACAAGCGGAATTCCACCGTGGAGTATTCGGTTAATTCCTGAAGGTACCACGGATGATATGCTTGAAAAAACGATACATAATGTGTCAGGCATTGCATTAGATACGTATCCTGGGACAGCCTATAATTATGCTACCGTTAATTATGATATTTTAGCGTTGATTATTGAAAAAGTTACAGGCCAACGTTATCAGGATTACATGACTGAAAACATACTGGTTCCTTTAGGAATGACGGATAGTTATTTTTCAACAGGTCAGGAAAAGGCATCGGATAAGCTTACCAAAGGATATCGTCTATTTTTTGGAAAAAGCTTAGAATATGATGCACCTAGATATTATGGGAATATCGCTGCAGGATATTTGGTAACGAATTCAAAAGATTTAGAACGCTGGATTAATGCCCAAATGGGGATAGGCGACATACCAGATCATTTATTGAAAGCGATCCAGCAATCTCATCAAGTCGATATCACAACGGCGGGATACGAAGATGAAAATCAATACTATTCATTTGGATGGAGTATTCATACGAAAAATAGAGTTATTAGTCATAATGGATCAAATCCTAATTACTCCTCACAGGTTCTTATTGATTTAGAAAAGCAGCAGGCCATATTTGTTTTGGCTAATTTGAATTCAACTGCACCCTGGCAAATTGCTAATAATATCTATGAGAATATGAATGGAAATCACATGAAAACATTTAATTATGTTGACGTGTATCTGTTAATTGATTTGGTATTTTCATTCTTAGTAATAATAGCCGTCGTTATCTTATGTGCCCAAGTCATTAAACTCGTTAGAGGAATAAAACTAAATAGTAAAGATGAACAGACAAGATTCAGAAAAATGAAAGGAAGTCGTATCGCACTAATCTTAAGCAGTATGCTTTTGGTATTGGTAATGATCTTGCCCTATTTATTAGCCAGTAATTATGTAATGGTATGGGTGTGGATGTCGTATTCAATATTTATTTGGATGGGTCTTACGGCTATCAATTGTATTTTATCGATCATAATTAATATTGAGCATTTT
>NZ_HE610960.1:591647-598635 GCF_000285515.1 Paenibacillus senegalensis JC66 | reverse complement strand
AATATTAAAAAAATCGGAATTATTAGAAGCTATTTATAAAAAAATTAATGGTGAAATGATAAGCGACAGGGGGTTAAAGTCTCTGCTGAACATATAAGTAACCAGGCGCTGTACTGCGCTTATATAAGAGTGGGAAAGTTAACTTAGGGAGTTGACATCATATGCAGCGTTCCACTGTTCCTGTTCTACAAGATATATACATACTTTCAACTGGAATGATGACTGAAAGCTTTACATATCGCCGACCAACTTACAGTGTGTTAATTGTTCACGTACAGGCTGCCACGCTAGAGATTGATTCCAGTACTCATACGATATCAGGTTTTTGTTGTATATCTTTGCCGCCCAACACAACGCTGCACCTCAGTCAGTCTGCCGAGAATCAGTCCTCTTCAACCGCGCAGTTGCGAGTATATGCGTGCGAATACGAATGGATTGGCGGGGAGAGGTTGGAAGGGCAGCTATCTACTTCGTGTCTGGCTAATCTGCGTGACTCATCCTTGCTTGATCAAATGATGGAATTACATGATGCATTTTCATCTCAGCTATACAATGGAATATCACGGCGATTATCCACACAAGCGAAGTTTCTTACCTTACTATCCAATGCATGGTGGATACTAGAGCAGCCTGACGCAATTAAGTTGACTAAGCCACTCGACGGTATAGATGTAGTGATTGCTCATCTGAATAAGCATTACAATCGAAAAATTCGGAGAGACGAAGTCGTATCCATGTCTGGCTTGAGTTTAAGGCGATTCACACAGGTTTTTAAAGAACGCACGGGGTTTACATTAACCGAGTACCTTGATCGGCTGCGCATAGACAAGGTGAAGACCTTTTTGTTGCAGTCTAAGAAGCCATTGAGAGAATTAGCTCGTCAAGTCGGATATAGTGATGAATACTATTTGAGCCGAAAGTTCAAGAAGAACACGGGCATGCCACCTACCGTATATTTACAGAAACCTAAGAGCGTAGCATCCTTGGATCATGCATATACAGTGGATTTATTATCGCTAGGCGTTCTCCCAAAAGCAGCAATTACAGATACTTGGTTGAATGATCGATTCAAGCTGCCGTTGCATACCGGTGTATTCCAGCCTCTTTATTGGCAGACACAGCATCAGGAGCGGCTCCGTATCCTTCAAGATGTCAAGCCGGATCTTATTCTGCATCCACTAATGGAATCTGAAGAGCAGCATGCGCTGGAGCCTTACCGCCATATCGCCCCAGTTATTCAGATCCCATGGCGGGATATGAATTGGAAGCAGCAATTTGAGATGATCGCTGAGCTGCTTGGCATGGAGCAAATCGCGCGCAACTGGATCCATAACTTTAATGATCGAGTAGGGCGGGTGCGGGAATCTCTTAATCGTACGTGGGGACAGCAAATGACTGCAGCTATTATCAATATACGCAGTGATCGCACGCTTATTTATGCGTATGGCTATATGGGGGCGGATCTACTTTACGATAGTTTGCAGCTCACACCTCCCAAGAGTGTGCTAGCTATGCGCAGCAAAAGGTTAGAGCATCCTGAGTTTTCTGAACATCAATTGTCTTCCTACGATGCAGATCATTATTTCCTGTCAGTAGAAAACAATCATGCCGCAAGACTGCGAGCGGAAGCAATAATAAAGCACCCTGAATGGCTGGCTAGGACGGCTGTGCAGCGACAATGTGTATACGAAGTGGACATGACCAAGTGGTACGGTTATGGACCTGCTGCAATCGATGCGCAATTAGATGATGTTATCCGATTACTCCTGCCCAATTATCCAAATGATTATGGCTCAATCTGACATGTACACGGTTAGTAAACCTTGCTAAGATTGAGAATGATAATCATTATACAGGAGGAAAGTTAGCAATGGGTAGAGTGAAAAACATACTGATGTGTTTCATAGCGGTGATCATGCTTATGGGTGTGGCGGCATGCAGCAATTCGAATGTTGCTGACAAACCAACGGAGGCTTCTACACCGATATCGACAGAAAGTCCTTCAGATGATCAACTTGTTGACCAAGTTGAAGAGTCTACGCGATCATATGCGCATATGGCTGGCGACAGCGCTATTCCGGTCAAAGCAGAACGAGTAGTGACAGATTGGTATTACGGTCAACTTGTTGCACTCGGACTAAAGCCTATAGGGACAGATGATTATGTATGGAAAAACCATCCGTTTATCGAGCAAGCGGGTACGGAGAGCATCGGACAATCGTTGGAGAAAATCGTTGAGCTCGGGCCTGATTTGATAATTTCTTGGGGCGCGGCTAAATATGAGGATTATTCGAAAATAGCGCCGACCGTTCCACTAGAATTAAGTGGAGGTCCGAAGGATTCGGTGCGTATATTTGGGGACATTCTTGGCCGGGAGGCAGAGGCTGAGCAATGGATCACTCAGTTCGATAATAATGTCGCTGAAGCTCGTCAGAAGATTTCAAGTGTAATTGAGGCCGGCGAAACCTTCACGATTTTTAATATATGGAAAAATACTTTACGTGTTTATGGTTTTGTCAATATGGGCGGATATGCCCTTTATGAATCTTTAGGAGTCAAGCCAAATCCGAAAGTAGACGAATTGTTTCGAAACTCCGATGAATGGTATCGTGAAATCTCATTCGAGGTTATTCCGGAATTTGCTGGAGATCATATTATCCTGACGAGTTATGATCCCGATGGTACATCAACCATCCTGAAGGAACTTGAATCCAGTTCCATCTGGAGCAATCTTGATGCCGTCAAGAATGGCCGCGTATATTTGATTGATTATAATACATTGTACTTTGATGACCCGATTGCTATTGAGAAACAAGTAGGGTTGTTGGCAGACATGATCGCGAATTCACGCTAAGCACATTGTGGGCAGCTCTTCCAAGAGAGCCTTCCATTCCGGCAAAGCAAAAAGCCAGTCTTCTATTTGTTCATAGATGACTCGGCGGTTCAATCCATTCCCTCCCTCGAAGCATCCGGACATGAGCGGCGCGTGGAGCATAAGCACAGCCTTCCTCGGGGGAAATGTACTTGTTTGGTCAGCGCTGAGGGGAGCTGTCAGCGTTAAGGACAAAATTACGATCCGGATCACCGGTCATCAGGGCAACGTGACTGAGCGGATCATCGAGGTGCAGGTAAGCAACAACGAGATCGGCCAGACTGTCGTTACCGCTAGAGTCATCGCTGCAAGTCGATGGGTATCTGCAAATAGCAAAGCTGCAGCCAGATGGAGCCCCATGGGGCCCTCTGGCTGTTTTTGTATTCGGATTCAGGTGCGGGTGAAACAGGATGAACACGCGAAGCGCGAAAATAGCCGGACTTTCAAAAGAAGCGTATATTCGCTCCTTGACTCTTTATCGCGGCAGCAGCGTGGTGTTGGAGAGCAGTTTGCAAAAGAATGGTAAAGCGAAATGTTGGAGGGTGGCTCGAAGAAGTAATGGAGTAGAGGATTCAATCTACCATCTTTCAAGAAGGGTACTCGGGGATCAACAATTTGATAATCCTGTTGAATGTATGGAGACTATTCTAAAGAAGTTGGAAAGAGATTTATTAGATAGAGAATACGGCGAATTCTTTAGATATTGCTACCGAATAATTAGTAAAATGAAAGCTTTAGAGGACAATTAAGTAACTCGAAGAAGACGGTAGCTTCATATAACAATGTGTTCACGCATCGGGTCATACGCCCTTGGTCCACAGGAACGATATCGAGGAAGTGGAATCTATTCGATAGCCTTAACCAATACATTTTTAAAATACAAAGCCTTGTTTCAGCAGCATCTGTATTGATAATTCAAGATGGCGTTATTGTCAACGAATGGTACTATGGAAGTCATGAACTCACTGAACAGAATCGGAAGGTGGACGAAAAATCACAGTTTAATATTGCATCGATTCGCAAGACATATAAAGGGTTCGCAATGAGTCTGGCGCTTTATGAAGGTAAAATAAAAAGCCTTAATGATTCTGATTATCTTGATGATCTAGACGAAGACGTGATTGCTGGAACAAGCATTAGCCATCTTTTAACGCATACACATGGTTTGAAGGGACCGTGGAAGAGAGTTTTCCCAGATGGGACTGATTGGAAATATAATAACGCAGGAGTCAACCTGAGTGGGCTTATTCACCGGACTTTTAGATAACGCCCCCTTTCAAACTGGCGGCATTCGAATGATGATTTCCCGTTACTGCAGCTCGGTCAGTATCCAGGGCGTTCAATGCTCCTCCGTTCAAGAACCTTTGCCTGCTCAGCATGGGGAAGGTGTGAGCATCTGATAGCACATACTGAAATTACTGTGCATATACCAAAGTAGATATAAAGTGCGCGGAAAGGGGAGGTATGATTGATCACCGTCAGCTTGTGCATGATTGTCAAAAATGAGGAGGATGCTTTGCCCCGTTGTTTGGAATCCGTGCGGGATATCGTGGACGAGATCGTTATCGTCGATACGGGATCCGACGATCGGACGAAGGAAATTGCCGCAGCGTTCACGCCGCTTATATACGATTTCGAATGGATTCACGATTTTGCCGCGGCACGCAACTATTCGTTCGATAAGGCCACGCAAGAGTATTGCATGTGGCTGGACGCGGACGATATTCTCCTGCCTGACGATGCGAGGAAGCTGCTCCAATTGAAGGAAGCGCTCGATCCGGCCATTGATGCCGTCACTATGGACTACGCTGCGGTGGTCGATAATGATGGAACAGTGCTGGACAGAGTCCGAAGGAACCGGCTGCTGAAACGCGCCAGGCAATTCCGGTGGGAGGGAGTCGTACACGAGGATATCCCTGTAGATGAAGCGCTTGTTCTGAACAGCGATATTCGGGTTACGCATCGCAAATCGCGCCCCGTCACGACACGCAATCTCGACATCTACCGTTATCATCTAAGCCGGGGCATGCGGTTGAACCTGAATCACTTGTACCATTACGCCCGGGAATTGCATCACCACAAGCATTACGAAGAAGCCGTGCCCGTATACCGGCAATTCATTGCGGGATCGCAGGACCTGGACAGTACCATTTCCGCCATGCAACGATTGGCCGACTGTTACCATTTTTTAGGGGATCGCCAGAAGGAACTGGAGACAATATTTGAAACGTTCGTGCACGATGTGCCGCGGCCGGAAAGCTGTTGCCGCTTGGGATATTATTTTTTGCAAAAGGAAGCTTGGCATCAAGCGATTTACTGGTACGAGCAGGCAGCGGCATACAAGCGTCCGGACGGTTCCAGCCATGGCGGACCAAGCAGCACCTGGCTGCCGCATATGCAGTTGGCGCTATGCTACTATCGATTGGGGGACTATGTCTTATCGAAGCGCCATAACGAGGTGGCGCTGCAATTCCGGCCGAACGATCCCGGCTTTCGACAAAATGTGAAAATGCTTGAGGAATGGTTGAGCAAATCTTCGAATCAATGAATCCAGGGAGAAGTTTAATGTGCACACAAGAAACGGCCTTCGTTTGAACGAAGGCCGTCTTCTTGTGTGCCTCTTGCTTTATGCTCTGATCCCGACCCAATACGTCGCTTGCCCAACGGGAATCGTGAGCATTAATGTGTCAGTTGCGGTATTGACAACCGAAACTGTGTTGCCGGTTATCGCGTAGAGAGGATATGCCGGGAATGAATTCATAATATTGACGGGGAGCGGGGTGAGCACGACATCCCTCGGTCCAGACGGAAGGTTAATATTCGCGGTAATGACATAATTGTTGTCCCCATCAAGGACGGTAACCCTGGTGCCGTTGCCAATGTAGACAAGATTCAACAGCGGATTGGCGTGTACTCCTACAGAGGTATTCCCGATATTCACATTTGTAATCACACTGTTATTGGTTCCGTCAACGACCGTGAATAAGTTAGTGGTGCCATGCGTGACATAGACTCGATTTCTGGCCGGATCGACAGCTACATAGTGCGAATTGTTGGACCCGGTATTAATGGTTGAGACTATAGCGTGACTTGTTCCGTCGATTACTGAAACTAAATCGGCGCTGTTGTAGTTGGTCACGTAAACAAGATCGGTCAGCGGATTGAAAGCTACCCCAACTGGTCCATTTCCAACGGGTACGGACGCTATCGGGCTGTGATTTTCTGCGTCTATAACTGTAACAAAGCCGGGTGCAGCGAAACTCGATACGAAGACCTGATTGTTCTTGGGACTCCAGGCCATCCCACGCGCGCTGGGGATATTGGGAATGGTCGTAATGATCCTATAAGTGGAGCCGTCTATAACCGAAATGTTGTTGGAAATACCGTTGCCTACGTAGATCAAGTTAGCTTCCGGAAGGACGACGCCGGCTTGCGGGGACGTTCCGACCGGGATCTCCGTCACCACAGTCAGGTTGATGCCGTCAATGACCGAGAGGCTATTGGAGCCGGAATTCGCGACATAGACGGTAGGTCTTGCAACTTCCGGTCCCGTGGGCCCAGTCACTCCGGTAGCACAAGTAGCGCCTGTGGCGCCCGTGGCTCCCGTAGCGCCTGTGGCCCCCGTGGCTCCCGTAGCGCCTGTGGCCCCCGTGGCCCCCGTGGCCCCCGTCGCGCCCGTCGCGCCTGTCGCGCCCGTAGCGCCCGTGGCTCCCGTAGCACCCGTGGCTCCCGTCGCCCCCGTCGCGCCCGTGGCTCCAGTAGCGCCTGTGGCCCCCGTAGTACCCGTGGCTCCAGTAGCGCCTGCTGCCCCTGTCGCCCCTGTCGCACCAGTAGCGCCTGTGGCCCCCGTGGCGCCCGTCGCGCCCGTCGCACCCGCTCCCGTGGCGCCTGTCGCGCCCGTCGCACCCGTGGCGCCTGTCGCGCCTGTCGCACCCGTTGCACCAGTAGCGCCTGTGGCTCCAGTAGCGCCTGCTGCCCCTGTCGCCCCTGTCGCACCAGTAGCGCCTGTGGCTCCCGTCGCACCCGTGGCGCCCGTGGCTCCTGTCGCCCCTGTGGCTCCTGTCGCCCTGTGGCACCCGTGGCTCCTGTCGCGCCGTCGCGCCCGTGCGCCCGTGC
>NZ_HE610960.1:584341-590891 GCF_000285515.1 Paenibacillus senegalensis JC66 | reverse complement strand
ATATATGCCCGGGTCTTTGTAATCGTCCAGGCTACTCGTGGACTGCTCTCGCATAAACGGCATAACGCCATTTGACGCATCCAGCGTCACCACGCCGGTCTGGGCGTTAATGCTGATGACGCCGCCCGGCGCCCCGGTCACACCTGTTGGCCCTGTCGGGCCGCGCAGGGTAGGGATATTGGTCGCCGTCTTCAGCTTAGAGTCGAGCATCATCTCCTGGCGGAAGATCGTATCCAGCATAGCTTGGGTACTTTGATTCACTTCCAGCACTTGCTGCAGTGTTGCCGGCGGACCACTTGCCCCCTGAAGCGTACCTAAAGCAAATTGAATTTTCTCTCCTTCTGCATTGATGATGTGGGCAAGTCCCAACTCTTCCATCGCGATAGAGGACATCAACAGGTTCACCACATCATCCCGCGTCAGCGTTATGTTCGGAGATATATTGGGAATATTCGGATTGGACAAAGTACAAACCTCCTTATTAATAGAACTGATCTAGTATATGCCAACTAGTATTTTTGGTAAGGTATAGAAGCCTGATAGGTAGGGAAATTACGCAAATGAGGTGAAAAGATACGACTAACTTTTATGCTTGTCCCCGCCAAAGGGAGCCAGCTTTTTCAGACTAAGATTGATTTAAAAGTGCAAAAGGAGTTAAATGAGTAAATTCACAAGATCAAATCATTAAAAAAATCGAACATTTGTTCTTCAATTGATTGGGAGAAGATGGTACAATAGGAAGGACAATTGAATCTTGAGTGGGCATGGTTTCCCTTCGAAAGGAGGCGAGGCCATGGAAGTTAAGGATGTACTGACGATCATGTTTTTATTTGGATCGTTTATCCTGGCCTTTTAACATACATTAATTCCAACAACAAGATAAAAACCCACCCAAAGGTTAGCGCCAGAGGTGGGTTTTTAAATCCTTTTCAACTCAGAAGGGGACTCCCATCCAAGCCAATTGTTGAGCCGTGTGTTAGCCGCACTCGGCTTTTTTAAAAGTATGATACCACAGTTGGAAAAAGAAGTGAACCGGGAAACTTATAAAGAACTATTGAAAAGTATCATAAGAGATCGAAATAAAACTGGAATAGAAAAACAAATTGAAAACACATGAAAAGTATACGAAAAGCTAATGAAAAGCTAATGAAAAGCTAATGAAAAGCTAAATGGTAAAAGCGTGAATAATCAAACCTATCTGTAGGAATTACAAAGAAGCGTTAACTTCGCCTAACACCGCATTCACACATCGGGCTAACGCCCTCGGTCGCGGACGTGGATTCAAAGAAGCGGATGCTGGACAACTCCCCAAGACTACCTTTTCATTTTTCAGATCGTGGTACAGTTGACCCCAATATTAAATGGTGTTGGAGGACTCGCGATATTGATGAGAAACATGAATTTTTCAACGAGAATGGTATTCGAACAACTGATATTTATACGGGGCCGGGGGGATTGAAATATTTTGATTTTTGGGCAACCTGTGAAGGAACGAGATTAACGGCACAAGGAGATCCGAGTATAGCTTCTGATTCATTTGAACCTTCGTGGACTCGAATTGGTGTGAGTAATCTACAGAAAGCTATGGAGGCGAAGCAGTGGAGAAAGAATTGAAAGGGAGAATCCTATTTATTACTGGTGGCGGATCAGGTATTGGCAACACGATGGTAAAGTGACGGCTTGACTTTTGCAAGCCGTCATTCCACAATTCATCAGGTTAGATTTTTACCGGAATAAAGGCTTTGTTTTTGGATAAAAGCTCTCAAAGCTATTAGGCACGCAACACAATCGACAGATGGACATTATGTTCTAGCGGCAGCACCATTATGTCTGGAAATTGGTTGCAACCGTTGTCTTTTATCTATTTATCTATTTATTTATTTTTCCTATTATCCGAAAACCCGTGCACCAAGTAAGTCATAAGCCATACGCCACATACAAAAAAAGAGGGACAAACAAGAGTTCATATAATTGTTTTTCGGATAAAAATCCTCCCCCCGCTAGTATTAACATAATAAGAAGAACAACCCCAATCGTTCTGCGGGAGGGATTAAAATTTCTAAAGCCGGGGTAACGAATTGAACTGACCATTAGCAGTGATAACAGCAGTGAGGCGGCCAATAATACAATGACGGGAACATCATCTTTGAAAAAAGACAGTAAAGCCAGCAACCCGCCCGCAGCAGGAATCGGCAATCCAACAAAGTATAGCTTCATTCCGTTCTCAATACTAAATCTTGCCAGGCGCAAAGCACCGCAAACAGGAAACAGGATCGTGATCCCCAAGCCTAACACTGGACTTAGCTCATGAAATGCTGCCTCATATAGAATAAATGCTGGTGCTGCACCGAACGTAAGCATGTCCGACAAGGAGTCCAAAACCTTCCCAAACTCGCTTTGTACCTGCAATTTACGGGCTACCCATCCATCTGCGCCATCAAGGAATATCGCAACAAAAACTAGAAGCGTAGCCATGCCAGCATTATTGTTAAAAGCAAGCATGATAGAAATGACACCTAAGCTCAGATTACCAAGGGTAAGCAGGCTCGGTATGATTTTTGTAATGAGTCATTCACCTCTTTCCAGTCCGCTTTAAGCCGTGATACGATATTTATTTATTCCACCATTCATTAACGGGATAGTTGTCTCCTTCTAGCGATACAGATTCCCCCATACGAGGTACTGTAATTTTGATCGATCGTTTTTTTGCCGCAATCATTACACGATGGATTGGATCAAGCCACCCGTGGGGTGCTAATTGAAAGGCAGCCCAATGAATCGGAAGCATTAATTCACCTCTTAAGTCCATATGGGCTTGTACTGATTCTTCTGGAAACATATGGAGGTCCGGCCAACGTTCGTCATATTGTCCACACTCCAAAAGAGTAAGTTGAAATGGTCCGTATTTTTCCCCGATTTGACGAAAGTGAGGGCCATACCCGCTGTCTCCGCTAAAAAACACTCTTCCCGATAAGCCGATGATTGACCATGAACACCACAAAGTTCGATTTTTACGCAAGAAGCTTCGCCCCGACACGTGACGTGCAGGCGTGCAGATGATCTTCAACCCTTCCCACTCTAGTTCATCCCACCAGTCCATCTGGGTGATATTCGAGCGCGGGACACCCCAGTGTTCAAGATGGCCCGCAATTCCCAGCGGGACAAAAAAATGACCAACCTTATCTTTTAAATGTGTTATTGAATAATAATCCAGGTGATCGTAGTGATCATGGGAAAGAAATACTGCATCTATGGCAGGCATATTTTTGACATCAATCGGCAGGTTGTCGTTAAATCGTTTGCTTCCCAGCTTTGGAAAAGGAAATGGAGACCGCCCAAACATCGGGTCGAATAGTAATCGTTCGCCGTCTAAATCCATGAGTACGCTTGAATGGCCGAACCAGATCGCCTGATTGAAATCAGACAACGGTTTCGTATTCTCGATATCCGTCATAACCAGCTCAATTGGCGAGGAAGGCCTGCCATCGGCAGGCTTCCCGCGAGCAAAATCCCAAAGAACAGATAATTGGTTGTGCAAAGACATTCGGGTTGAAGTAGGGATATCATTAACAAACTTGTTATTTTTGTAATGTACAGATCCTTTTATGCGTGATTGCGTTTTTCTGTCCGGCTTTCTACCGAACGCCGGGTTAAAGAGCATCAGGAGCATTGCCGCAATAAAGCTACTCACAACCTAGTCTCCCCTCCTAATACGGAAATACATGGCACCTTTTCTATACATATAGGATGATTATTTACCAAGGAACTATTCCATTCCGATCCATAAAAGTACCCGTAGGTCCATTGTCGCCAAGAGTTGCAAGCTTCACAATCACATCTGTACCCTCACTGACGGTTTGGTAACCGCGATGCCCATTAAGGTCGGTTGCTGTCGGGCCGGGATCTGCGGCATTGATACGGAATTCGGGCAAAGCCTTGGCATATTGCACAGTCAGCATCGTGACGGCCGCTTTGGATGAAGAGTAAATCAAATCGTTTACTCGGGATTCAATCTTTTCAGGATTCGTAACGCGAGCAAAAGAACCTAATCCACTGCTGACATTAACGATAACAGGCATCTTCGATTTGTGCAGCAGAGGAAGAAAGGCTTGTGTCACACGAACAATACCGAAGACATTGGTGTCATAAACGGTGCGGAAGTCATCTGCAGTAACATCATCAGTGCCCAGGAGTCCCCTTGTTATTCCCGCATTATTGATAAGGACATCCAAATGCCCTTCATTTTGTTTAATTTCGGCAACTGCTTCATGTATAGATGCATGATCGGTCACATCAAGCCGTACAAACTTGGCGCCCAGCTTGTCAGCCGATTCTTTGCCGCGTTCTGTACTGCGAGCACCAATATACACAATATGACCATATGCGATCAATCGTCGTGCTGTTTCGAAGCCCAGACCTTTGTTCCCACCTGTAATTAAGGTAACTGTCAATTCAACCAACTCCTCATTTTGATGTGATACACCTATCACATAATAGCACAAACAATGTGATATGTCTATCACATTGTTTGTTGTTGTGATATAATGATGAAAAAAGGGGATGTAAGCATGCAGAGTGACAAGCGAAATTATCATCATGGAAACTTAAAAGAAACGCTAATTCGAACCTCCCTTGAAATGATTGCTGAACATGGCATTCAAGGTTTTTCCGTGGCCAAGGTCGCCAAAAAAGCAGGAGTTGCTATCAGCGCTCCCTATCGCCATTTCCCTAATCGAGAAAGTTTGCTTGCGGAAACCGGAATCGTTTTTCTTACGGAACTCACATCGAGAATGCGATCTGCTGCAACCGAAGCAGGTAATGATCCAATTGAGCGTGTGGCTTCTGTAGCTGGCGCCTATGTGCAATATGCACTTGACCATAATGTCAGTTTTCAATTGTTTTCTGCAGCCAGAGAATCTCGGCTACCCGCATTCCATGAACAAAGTCGCGAGATGATCAATTTTCTTTTTACATTAACGCAGGAAGCTGCACCTGAAGCAACATGGAATGAATTGCTCGAGCTTATGGAAGCGCTGCTCGCTCTCGTTCAGGGATTCGCAGATATGTTTTATCAAGGTTATTTCTCTCAGTTGAATTTGACAAAGGATCAGATCTCCAAACGTTCAGCTGTTGCCGCCAAACTGCTTATCAACGGGTGGAATCAATGCAGGAAGGACGGGGAGCAACCTTTATGATGGGATGGCTGATGCGATCCATGACCGAGCTCGGTTCGCGCAAATGGATTTCCCGTATGACGGGTAGGCTGGCACAGTCAACGGTTCAGCCCGGGGTTTATACGTTTACTCTTCACGGTAAATTGATTCCGGGCAAGAAGGTTCGCATGGGCGAGTCGCTTGACACATTGCGCCTTCCAAATCCAGATTGAGGATCGAAGCTTATGTTTGGATTTCGGGGGGAGTAGATTCAGGTGACAACCCTCGCCGACTAAGCGAATCGTACCCGTCACTTCGTGCCTTAAGTCAGTGAGTGTTCGTGAATAGTTTCCTTGCATTGTATTTAATGGAGCATACGTATTCGATCCTTTGAAAGGGACGCACCTGGTAACTAATTTACTTGATAATCAGATTGCATTGACTTTAATAAAGTCAGGTGTAGAACGTGGACTAACTCCATTTGTTTTTGGACTGGATGGGGAGCATGAAGCATTACTTCACTCCAATCCAGATAATCTGGGTCAAGAAATGTTTTTAAAACATCGTTCTGGCGATAAAAGGTTGCGTTATGTTAATGATATACATTTGTTAGATTCTAACATTACTCTTAATTTCATTGCTGCTTACGAGGAACTATCTTCATATAAGCAATGGGCTGAACAAAAGTTTACGAACTCGCTAAGAATTCAGTTTATGGAGGATACATACCTGCCTGGTTACCATACTCTGGAATTCTATCATCCGCAAGCGGATAAAGGACGTATGCTTAATAAAGCAGTTTATATAACTCTTGATAGTTATTGATACCGGTGAAGACTTAGAACCTATGTATGAACTCCTAAATGAAACAGAATACCTTCTTGAGAAGTTTCAAATCATGTATAAAGAATGGATTATTATAAAACAGACAATAAAAAGGTAATCGGACAAGATTAATTTAGTATATTCGAGGAAGCGGCGGATCATATAACACCTATTTACGCATTGGGTTGACGCCCTCGGATTGATTTAAAGAATTTTAGCAGGTATTGCTTCGAAGCGGGGACATCAGTTAACATATAAATTCACAAGACGAACAATTGTTCTTCTTCAACTGATTGGGAGAAGCGAAGAAGTGGATTCAGCTCACAACCCTACGAGGCTAAGTCCGTTGGACCCGGTGCGTTCGCGCCTTAAGCCTCTCAGGTTCGCAGATACAGGAACGTTATACGATAACCTCGAAAACAAAATAAACTCCTGGAGGGATAATGATTAAGTACATACGATTTCATGGGAATTATTCCAGCCCATTTACCAAACAGCCATATGGAATATTTGTAGTTATTTATCATCTTTTGCGTGATGGAAAGCTAGCCGATGAAGACGCAATTTTGTAT
>NZ_HE610960.1:572219-583455 GCF_000285515.1 Paenibacillus senegalensis JC66 | reverse complement strand
GTATAAGAAAACGAATGATTGGTTTGAAGAGAATTTACCTAATCCGCCTTTTTATGATGATCAAAATTCAATAAGAGCGGTAACCTGGTTTAAGGAAACTGAAAACACAAATGAAATGCTGGAAAGGCTGGCTCCTTTTTTTGATTTAGCTAAAAAGTATAAAGTTGAAATCATAAGAACTGAGTCGGAAGTAATCCCTGGTCAATTGGTGTATGAAGATGAATATCAGATCGGGGTAATAAATGGAATTGTCTAGTGGAATCGAGAAAGCCGAGGTCATCTTATAACACCGTATTCACGCATCGGGCTGCAGCAAGTTTGAATATATAAAAACCTAAAATTGATAAGGATAGGATAGTAATAATGAAGGTCATAACTCTATGCGGTTCAACAAAGTTTAAGAAGCAGTTTGAGGATGCCAATGCATTTCTGACTCTTCAAGGAAATATTGTTTTAAGTTTAGCTTTCTTTGAGCAAAGTGAAGGGATTCATATTACTCCAGAACAAGCAAAATTGTTTGAGGAGATTCACTTCCGTAAAATTGATCTATCAGACGAGATATTTGTTATTGATGTTGGCGGTTATATTGGGAATAGTACAAGAAAGGAAATAGAGTACGCCAGTGAAAGGAAGAAAATGGTTAGTTATTATTCCGAAAGTGAAAGGTCACAGACATGGATTCGAAGAAGCGGATGCTGCGACAACCTCCTTTTGTGAATGCGAGAGACGTTATTGGAAATTACGAAGATACAAATATATTAAATCCTGAGGTGTTTAATGCCAAGACAAATTACTCTTGCTGATGGACGAAATGTAGAAGTTGAATGTTTAAGCTGCGCGTTAACAAGCGGATTAATAACTCCTGCTGGTGGCGTTATTTATGAATCCAATAATTTTCACGTTCATCAAGATGTTGCATATCCAATAAGAGGCTTAGTTATAATCGCTTCCAAACGACATTTTTATTGTATGGACGAACTATCAGAAGCAGAGCAAGTAGAGTATATTTCATTGGTTCATAAGATTAGAATGGAACAAAGAAAAAGACTGGGAATAGATTATGTATATTATTTTTATAACGAAGATACAACACATCATTTTCATTTATGGATGGTTCCAAGATATGAGTGGATGAAACAATTTGGAAACTCTGTAGAATCACTAAGACCAGTATTAAAATATGCTAGAAGACATATGAACGAGGAAGAGAATATGAAATACGTATTAGAGGGAATAAACAAATTAAGGGATGGATTAAGGAATTTTGTAATATCTCAGAGGTAACTTCATCTAACACCATATTCACGTTTCGGTCGCTGTCGCTCCCTTATGGTTCTCGGGTTCGTATATACAAAACGTTATGTTATCTGAAATAATCGAAAAATAAATATGAATAAAGAAAGCGAGGATGTATCATGGGAGCTTGGGGTTATGGAATTTTTGAAAATGATACTGTATTAGATTGGATAGAGGATCTTTTAGAAACACAGGATTTAAGTTTAATTACTGAAGCAATTGAAATGGCGCTTGATGATAGTGAAATAGAATCATATACTGCAGAAATCGCATTAGGAGCAATAGAAATACTCGCTGCCTTGCAAGATAGACCAGGTCATGAAGAATATGATGAAGATCTTGAAGACTGGATAGACCGTCATAAAGGCCAGGGCAAAGAATTATTAGTGCTATCTCAAAAAGCAGTAGAGAAAATCTTATCCGAATCCGAGTTAAGAGAATTAAGAGAAGAATCCGAAGGCTTTGAGGAATGGGTAAAAATTATCAAAGAATTAGAAAGAAGATTAATGTGAGGTAGATTCAAGGTGTCGGGAACTTCACATAACATCGTTTTCATGCATCGTCGCTAACGCTCCCCCGGTCCGGTAGAAGCATTGCCATGAAGTATATTCAGCAGCGAAGAAGCGGAAACAGCCGGACAACCTTGCACAGGCTAAGTCCTTTCTTTCGGACCCGGCTTATCGATCGCTTCGCTTGATCGGCATGCAGCTTAAGCCAGTGAAGGTTCGTGAATACTCAGGACGTTAGCTGAAATAACCTGGAGAGAATTAAGGGAGAATACATTTACGTTAGACAAAATTCACAAGATCAAAATCTTCAAAACATCGAACAATTGTTCTTCATCTGATTGGGAGATGATGGCACAATAGAAAGGACAATTGAACCTTGGGTGGCACAACAAGAGAAAGTAAAAACCCACCCTAAGGTTAGAGCCAGAGGTGGGTTTTTAGTCCTATTTAATTCAGAGGGGCCAACCCATAAAGACATCGTTTAAAGCATGAAAACAGTCATGTCTTCTCCAGTTCTGGCACAACTCCGGCATGAAAATAGCAAGGTTGGCGGGGTTCGCGGGCTGCACGGGCTTGTTGCCTGCGTTTTGTACGAAATGTCGTACAAATTCATGCGGTTGAAGTGCGATTACCTGAGATTTGTATGAAACGTCGTACAAATACAGGGGATTGAAGGGCAATTACCCAAGATTTGTATGACAAATCGTACAAATGCATGGATTGAAGGGCGATTGCCCGAGATTTGTATGACAAATCGTACAAATACCGGGATCTAAGAGTTGAGTAAGTACAAATGCCGGGGTTTAAAGGAGCTACAGCCAGTGTTTCATACGAAATGTCGTACAAGCTCCAAATCATGTTATCAAGGTACGATTACCCGAGATTGCTCATCATGCGGGGAGTATACGCGGGAGGTTATTTTCACAGAAAAAATTAAAGCTATTTGTAGGCAGCGTAAAGAAACGTTAACTTCGTCTAACACCATATTCACGCATCCGGTCATTCGGCCCTCTGTCCGCCGGAGTTAGAAGTGGATTCGGTGATGAGATACCAGCAGCAGAGAAGTAGATAATGATCTCAAGGAGGCAGTATGAAAACCCAAATTTATATGATTCGGCATGCCGAATCTCCATTTGTATTTGGAGAAGAACGATCCAGAGGATTGTCTGATGAAGGTTTCCAAGCAGCGAAGAAGGTGGCGGATCTGTTGGATTCGGAAGAAATCAATTGTATTGTCTCTAGTTCTTATACAAGAGCCAGACAGACGGTCGAATCTCTGGCGGAACGTAAGGGTCTGTCAATTATAGAATATGATGAATTGGTCGAAAGACCGATTAAGGGATTAGATTATAAGGCTCCATGGGAAGAACTTTTACAAGCTATTGAAAAATCATTCAGTGATCATGATTTTTCCCTTGAAGGTGGGGAAAGTACAAAACAAGCTCAACAAAGGGCGGTCCCTGTCATTCTTGGATTATTGAAAGAATACGAGGGGAAAAGCATAGCAATAGGAACGCATGGTAACATCATGACGATCATTATGAATTATTTTGATCATACATATGGATTTGATTTTTGGAAGAACACATCAAAGCCAGATATATACAGGATGACATTTCAAGACGGTCAATTAATTAAGGTTGACCGTTTGTGGACTTGTGAGTAGCTGAGGAAGGCTGATTTCATCTAACCCGCATTCACGCATCGGAGCTGCCGCCCCTCGGTATGCGAGAAGCATGTTCTATAGTAGCGGATTCAGAGGACAACCCCTACGGTCGTGAATACATTTACGTTATCTGAAATAGGCACAAAAAATGAAAAGCATATCTACGGTGCGACTAGTTGGATATACTGTATGGCTGGGATATAATAAAAAAATTCAAAGGAGGCGTTATACATAGAGATACCTGGCGATGATGTAGTCAGGTATTTTTATTTTTTTTAAAATATTGTGCGGGTAATTCAAAAACGCCGGAATCCCTTGTCCCATAAGGCTTTTCGTCATTCCACTACTTCGCTTTCCTCACTTCGAACTCGCATAACTTTGATTTTGTCAGCCAAGATATACGAACCAGCGCTTTGGGTTATACGCAGAAAAAGATTTACGTACCTGATTTTTACGTGATATACGAAGCTGATAATAGTCATTTGTGTAAGGCCGTTCAATCACTCAAAACCGTTAGGTTGAGTTGCTCGAGGCGAGCAGAGCTGGAGATCAAATCGACTTCGGTGATTTTCTCGTCTTTTATTGTAAATTGGATCACGTACAGTAACCTCCCGCCTGGAGCTGCAATCGCCCCGATGCGTCCATCCACAAGGGCCGCTTGCGCAGCTTTGGCGTGTCCCGATACTTTCTTGGCCAAGGACATAGCTCCCCTAGTTTCGCTGCGTACGCTTGTTTCCCGATCGTCTCGAAGCACGACATCCGGATCCAGCATCGCTACCAGCGAATCGAAATTCCCGGCGTAAGCCGCCGCCAGAAAAGCGTCAACTAGCTTCCGCTGTTGATTCAAATCGGTTTGGGAATCGATCTCATTCCCTCTTACCTTTTGGCGCGCGCGGCTCGCAAGTTTTCTAGTGGCGAGTTCGGATTTTCCCACGATAGGTGCAATCTCGCTGAAGGGGACGGCAAAGATATCATGCAAAACAAAGGCCATCCGTTCTGCTGGTTTAAGCTTATCTAATACAACTAGCAGTGCAAGTCCGACGGAATCGGCCAGCAGTGCCTCTTGTTCAGGATTGTATCGGTCTTTAGCCAAATTTTCTGGCAAATGCTCATCCATGCATTCCTCGCGTCTTGCTTTCCTCGAACGCAGCATGTCAAGACAAATTCGCGATGTGACTGTGGTCAGCCATCCCCCTAAATTCTCAATCTTGCTTCGGTCTGAACGGTGAAGACGCAACCACGTTTCTTGCACGGCATCCTCTGCTTCTGTCAATGATCCGAGCATACGGTAGGCTATAGCCAGCAGATGATTTCGCTGCGACTCGAATTGTTCTTCCATACGACTGAATCCTCCCTGCTCCTCATTATGCTTCTCTATTTGAGCATTGAAAAGCTTTTCTTACCCTATTGACGAATATAGTTCAGCGAACGTGACAAAAGCAAAAAGTCGTGATCGGTCACACTCTCATCGTTCGACACGTCAAGATAATGTGAGGCCGAATCAAGGGCTTCGATAACATCAACAAAGGAGTGTTTCCGATGCAATCCAGAACAAGAAACCCGGCGACTATTTTGCCTGAAGCGGGTCAAGCCCTTCAGGCGCTGGGCAAGGCCTTGTTTGCTTCAGCCGAGAACAACGGGATGCCGGCCCGCATCCTCTTCCTTGCCTACCTTCGCGTTAGCCAAATCAACAGGGATAGTGTCTGCGTGGACCTTCATTCCCGCAACGCGATGGCAGCAGGTGAATCGATTGAGCGAATTATAGCCGTATCTGCTTGGCGTGAGACAACAAATTTTACAGATGCGGAACGTGCGGCTCTGGCACTCAGCGAGTCGATGACTCGACTGCATGATCAGATCGATCCCGTACCTGAAGAAGTGTATAAAGAAGCAGCCCGTCACTATGATGAGGCGGCACTGGCTGCGCTTATTACCGGGATTGCCACGGCTAACCTTTACAATCGGCTTAACGTCGCTACCCGTCAAGTCGTGGACGTTTTGTCCCGCAAATAAATTAGCAGTCGCCATACAATCGGAAATGGAGGGGTACAGCCGAGCATCCTGAGCGTGGTGCGGGTAAGGCAGATGAACTGAATCACTCTTTGCTTGACCTGACGAAACGGCGGAACTGCTTAAAACGATAACTAGTCCGAAAGGAGCACCTTTCTGCGGTGCTCCTTTTCTACCAATCTATTCATAATACAAATTTTAATTTTGCTTCAGTGTTTCAACAAGCTCGTTCAAGCGATCCCAGGTTTGAGTAATGCCTTCCAGCAATCCCATGTCGAGCACCGCTTGAAGGGATTCCTCTGAATCGAATACTGAACGACTGACCAATTTGGTTTCGGCTCCCAAATCAATGAATTCCATCGTCACTTCAGGTGCGGGCATAGCTTCATTAATATTGCCATCCTCATCTGAGAAATAATCAGTGTAGACAATTTTCTCTGGCTCCACAATTTCCTTATAAATTGTCTTATTCCAAGATTCCATACCGTACTCATCCTGATTTTGATCCACACATTTCATGCAGTAATGCCAAACACCGCCTGGTCGAAAATCGATGTTGCAAACAGGCAGTTCCCATCCATGGGTACTCCACCAACGCTTTAAGTATTCTGGTTCTTTGAACAGTTTGAACACAAACTCACGCGGGGCATCAAATACACGCTCTAACACAAGCACCTTATCATTTTCTACTCTCGATATCATTTCATGTTTGGACACTGTAATTCCTCCCTATTTCTGTTGTTAGAATTCTCCCTCATTCTTTAGCTCTTTCAGTAAACGATCCAAGTTATCGAATCTTTCTTCCATAATTCCTTGGAATGACTTAATCCATGACTCCAAGGATTGAAAGGGCTCGGGTCTAAGCTTGTAATATCTACGGTTAGCTTTAGCATGTACCTTTACAATCCCACAATCACTTAGCACTTTCAAATGTTTAGAAGTGTGAGGTTGGCTTAGTTTAATCTGATGGGTAATTTCACCAACCGTTAAAGGGGATTCCCGCAATAATTCAATGATAGCTAGTCGGTTAGGTTCTGCTAATGCCTTGAGGGTTGTGACATCCATTTTCGGGGCTTCTACTGGCATGCGACTCACCTCATTTTTCTTCTAAGTCCTCGATCATATAATGCAGAGTCTCAGCTCCTTCTCATTAGATAATAACTACTAAATGGAGTATAACAAAAACAGTATATAACTTTCAAGTTATATTGATGAAATTAATTAGGATGTTATAACAGCCATTTAGGAATCTCTACCTGGTATTTTCGTTCTTTGAATGATACCTAGCCTTAAAGACGTTCCTGGCGGTCTTCCCGTCATCACCAATAACTATGAGGTCTTGAAGAGATAATAGGTTAGTCATCTTTACCTTTTATTTTGAGGGATCCTACACCAATTATCGCTCCCAGTATAACTAAAACAATACTGGCTATAATTTCATATCCTTGCACAGCCCCGATGTAATTGACGAGAAACCAACTTGGTCCTCCACCTGCTAATCGGTTTATGATACCTCCAATTCCTTGAATGAATAGAAGTAGACTTACACCGCTTGCGATCTCTTTCATAAGCTGCAGCTCCTTTATAAACGAATATCAAGATAGAATTCCCCTGATACCAATATTGAATAAAATTGCCCCAATAACTGCCGCTCCGATTAAAACAGAAGACAATGGAGCTTTTACTAATTTGGTTCGCAGTTTTTCAAGCTGATTCATTATCCAGTTTCTAAATAGTATAAAAACGATCAATAGGAAAATCGAAGGAAGTACCATGATTACGTTATAGCCAAGTAAGATACTTATGGACAACGCCGCATTAAACGCTAAGCCATCCATTAATAAGATCGAGTAAACATACGGTAAAGCAGTGGCAAACTCGATCATAAATACAATTATACCGAGTATAATCATCGTTCTTATTGACACTTGAGTAGGTAACCATTCCAAAAATCGGGATTCCATTCTTTTCTTAGGCTTATAAAAACTAATCAGTACAAGGATGGCACCAAGTACCGTATAAAACCAGCTTGAAATTTGATTGTTGGACATGCTTTCAATAAACCCAAGAATCGGCCCGACTCCGAGATAAACCAAGATACCCATCATAAAATAGCAAAATTGTGTAGATAATAAAAAAACGATCAAACGCGATGACATTTTTTCTTTTTGTATTAGAAGGATATAGGCTGTGATCGCCAACACCCCGGGGCTTAAGATATCAATGAATGCACAGAGCACAATAATGAGGAGTGCTGTTGTGAAATCTATGTTGGCAGGAATTAATGATTCAATGATATCAAGCAACTAAACTCCCGCCCCCTTCTTTATTTATTTCACACACTGTGATAAAATGATAATAACACAGTGTGCGAAATTAAAGCAAGAGGTGATTGGAGTGCCTAAAATTGTTGATCATGATCACAAAAGAAAAATTATCGTTGAGACAGCTTGGGCTATTATCGAAAAGGAAGGTTTTGAAAAAGCATCTATCCGGAGAATTGCTGCTGAGGCTGGAATGTCTACCGGAGCACTAAGACATTATTTCTCAAACCAAGATGAATTACTATTATTTATCATGGAATATTTTCTTGCTCGCGGGAAAGAACGGTCGGAGAAGAAATCATGGTCACAAGACCCTTTCATTGCGGTACAGGAAACGTTGTTAGAATTAGTGCCTGTGGATCGGGATAAACAAACTGAAACTAGCGTTTGGTTGGTTTTCGCCATTCGCTCACTTACAAGTGTAGCTTTGAACACGAAAAAAGTTGAACTAACTGAAGGAGAATATATTTTAATGGAAGCACTGCTTAACATATTGATAAAAGCAGGCTATGTAAATAAAGACATCAACATTGAAATGGAGAAATTAAGGCTTTCAGCTATTATTGAAGGTTTATCCATACATGCTCTATTAAGACCAGATATATTCACAAATGAAAAAACAGAACAAATTATTACTCACCACTTAAATGAACTTTGCAGCCAATAGTATATTAAGTTAACACTCGGTTCGAAATAAACCCTGTGTAAGCGGCTCCTTTCATGGGGCACCGCTTTAATTCGTCTGTTCACCGTATTGTCCGATTTCCCCCTGATCTAGAGCAATACCGGATAACACCGTATTCACGCTGCGGGCTGACGCCCTTGGTTGTTAGATGTATAATCATGGAAGAAGCTCAACCAACACACGACCCAGCCTAAGATAAAAAGCTATCTAAGGCTGGGTCGTGTCGTAAACGGCAAAACGATAAATGCAATCGAAGCAAAACCTTATTTGGGGGTAAATTGGATGATGGAGAACACTATTCGGTCATATGAAGACATATTGAATATGCTTGATCAAAAGTTCCGTGCACCTGAACAGTTTTGGAACCCCTTTTATAAAAATCGGGAAAGACCTGTTCCTTTCTTTAGGAATGCACCGGACGAGAACTTAGTTTCTTATGTAGAGAAGAATCTTATCCAGTTAGGTAAAGCAATGGATTTAGGTTGTGGTCCAGGTAAGAATTCTTTATATTTAGCACAACAAGGATTTGATGTCACAGGTTATGATATTTCTATTGAAGCAATTCAATGGGCGCAAGAGCGTGCAGAAGAAAGGGAATTGAGAATTGAATTTTTTTGTAAATCGGCATTTGAGATAGATGCTTTTGAAGAATATGATTTTGTATATGATTCCGGTTGTTTGCATCATCTATGGCCGCACCGAAGAATCCAGTACCTTGAAATGATTCATCGTTCATTAAAACCGGGTGCATTTTTTGGAATTGCGTGTTTTAGGCCAGGATTTGGAGATCAGGGAGGCCCGATACGTGAAATGTCGGATTGGGAAGTATATGAAGAAGGTAGTATGAATGGTGGACTAGCATTTTCAGAGGAAAAGCTGAGATATATCTTGGAACCTTATTTTGAATGTATCGAATTTAGAGCAGTTGAAAAACCAGATCATGATGAAGTATTTGGAGTGCCATTTTTATGGGGATCTTTATGGAAGAAAAAATAGATGGCGAGGGTATTCTCGGGGATGGCTTCAACAGCATATAACACCGCGTTTACGCCCCGAAGATCCTTATATGTAAGTATCACAGAGAAGGCTTAAAGTCCGCATTAGTCATTGGAGGTGAGCAAGGTGACAAGAATCGAACAAGCTATATATGAGGCTGCTGTTGAATTGGTAAACCAGCGCTATCCGATTGGATGGGGAGGGGCAGCGGCTGTGTACACTGATAATGGATTAATTTTAACAAGTGTTGCACCTGAGATTATCAATGCATCGACAGAATTATGTATTGAAACAGGAGCAATATTAGAAGCTCATAAACTAAATGTAAAAATAACACATTCTATTTGTGTAGTTAGAGATAATGAGAAATCGGAATACAAAGTCTTAACCCCGTGCGGGATATGTCAGGAAAGACTATTTTATTGGGGGTCAAAAGTTAAGGCAGGAATAACGAATTCTGAAGAAAAGATAATATTTAAGACATTAGAAGAGCTGCAACCCTATCACTGGTATAAAGCATATAGGAATAATTAATAACAAAGGAATTTCTGAAGTTGTGCTAGGAAGACGGGGACATCTTATAACACCGTATTCACGCTGCGTCGCTAACGCTAGATTGTATGCTCAGAATTATCCTGGTTCGCCCGAAATGGGAAGTAGCAGGAAGTGGAATCAGGCGAATAACCTCTGTGAGGCTAAGTCTGGCATCCAGGTGCTTACGCGCTTTAAGCCTCTCGGGTTCGTGATTGAGATTGTGAGAGACGTTATAGGAAATTGGGGCAAACCATAAATAATAAAAAATCATGTTTGAATGTATTACTAAGGCAATAAAAGAAGGGAGTGAGAAACATTGGGATTTAATGATACTTTTAGATTTGGCGCACATGCAATAATATCTAATAGTGAAGGGCAAATACTTTTACTTAAACGAACATATGGAAACAAGGGATGGAGCTTGCCTGGAGGAGCAGTTGATCCTGGAGAAACCATACATCAAGCACTAATCCGTGAGTGTAGAGAAGAGTTAGGTGTTGAAGTTTATAAGGTAGTTTTAACAGGATTTTATTATCATAGTCACTTAAATGCACAAGAAGGAATTTTCAAGAGCTCATTAGCAAAAGATCAACCAATAAAACTAAGTTCAGAACACTCTGATTATAGATGGGCTCCATTATCAGAACTTAGTGAAGTACAACGAATAAGAGCAATAGATGCATTAGAATATAGCGGAGAAGTAGTAAGTCGTGCATTTTAAGAAATAAATCATAAAAGCGAGGGTATTGTCAAAGAAGGCCCCAAATCATATAACACCAATGGCAGTAGCAGGGAAGCAAATTCAACCGGACAGCCGGACACATCCCTTCACTTAACTGCATCGCGGCGTCGTGAATACAAGAATGTTAGCCTGAAATTGCCTAAACATAATGGAGAAAATTGATGAATATTTTTATCGTTGGAATAGTTGCGAGTGGTAAAACAACACTTGCCAAACGATTATCAAAAGAATCAGGAATTCCGTGGTATGAGCTTGATGAGATTGTTCATCATCGAAGCTATGAAGGAAGGATCAAACGTACACCTGAAGAGCAGATTAACGTTATTAAAGCTATAGACGATAGAGGATATTGGATATTTGAAGGAACTGATAGAAAATCATATCAATTATTATATGATATGGCAGATATTATAATATTCCTTGATCCACCTTTATGGAAAAGAAGAATGAGGATCTTCACCCGTTTCCTAAAAC
>NZ_HE610960.1:567108-571113 GCF_000285515.1 Paenibacillus senegalensis JC66 | reverse complement strand
AAACAAAAAATTGGTGTTGAGGAGTGTCATTATAAGCCAGATTTAACGATGTTAAAACTGATGTACAAGTGGACAAATAACTTTGAGAGAGATAGGGATAATTTTGAAAAGAAATTGAGCAAGTATAACGAAAAAATAATTAGACTACCTGACAATAATCATGTTAATTTCAAAAATATAGAATGCTACAGACGCCTGCTCAAGAAGCGGCACATCCGATAACTCCGTATTCCCGAAGGGGGCTGACGCCTCTTGGTTCCAGATGTATAATCATGGAAGGAGCTCTGCCAACACACGACCCAGCCTATGATAGAGCTATCTAAGGCGGGGTCGTGTCGTGTATAAGAGCCGTTATCCAAAAACCCCTGAAAATAATATAAACCGCAAGAAAGAGTAAAGATTCTTTAAACTCATGTGAAGGATGATGGGACATTTGAATAAAGGGAGAATTATATTTTTAAATGGCGTAACGAGTTCAGGTAAAACTTCAATTGTAGAAGCTATGCAATCTTACTCCGAACCATTCTTTTATGTAGTTGCCAATGATCTTTTTGAAAATACGATTGGTGATCAACATTTGCGGTCAGACTACTGGAAGTATTTAAGCGAAGTAATAATTATAATGTATCACACAGCCAAATTATTTTCGGATAGCGGAAAGCATGTATTAATCGATGGGATACTTGTTGAACAACCTGAGTTACAGCCGCATTATGATAAAGTCAAAGAGATATTTAGTGGATATCCTTTGGAAATAGTCGAGGTATACTGTCCTCTAGATCTCTGTCGTAAGCGAAATATAGAACGTGGTGACAGAAGAGAAGAACAATCGGAAGAGCAATGTAAAATAATGTCACAGAATATTCGCTATAGTTGTTCAGTTGATACTAGTTTGAATACACCAGAAGAATGTGCAGAGATCATTATTAAATCATTTTTTAAAGAGAATGCTACAAGTTGTAAATGAAAAGATACTGAATATGACTCAAGGAGTCGAGGCCATCTGAGAACAATGCCTTCACGCTGCGGGCGCTAACTCGGTCCTTGGTCTCGCACCAGGATTTTGAAACAGGCGGGCACATATGTGTCAGCGTTTATATGAGGTGTACTCAAGATCTCTGGTAGAGATATCAATTTTATATCTCAAGGATTCCTGGAAGTCAGTCGTAAAGACTCTAGGAGAGCTTATATGATATATCTTTTTATATCGCTATTAATGGCTGACATAGTCAAACAGGCGAAATTATGAGAGAAGCCAAAATTAACTCGAATATCTGATAAGGGAGCTTACTTAGGCATGTTTGATAGACGCGTTAGCGGCCAGACGCGCCGCCGAGCTAATGATTAGCGGCCCTGCAACGTTAGTATTATCAGAGCAAATAAAGCAATTAAACGATCAAACTGAAGTAGCTTGGTAATAACTTTTATACTACAGTTAGGTAATAAAGTGTAAGGAGTGGAAGTGTGTTATTACACATGCGTAGCGGCGAGACATATCCTGTTACTTTCCTGGCATTGCACCCGTATGACATAAAAAACCAGATGCGCGATTGGGTTTTCAATTGGTCTGTCTATTTCAATCACCCTGAAGTTGAAGTATATAAAATGGTTATCAATGGAAACAATGTAATACAAGGTGCAATAGCTCTTGAGGGTCGAAAGGATCATGTATATATCCATCTGATTGAAAGCTTACCCAATAACCGTAAGGAGTTAGATCTAATTGGGGAACATTTAATTGCATTCGCATGCAAACGCAGCATTGAGCTTGGTCATGAAGGTTTTGTTATGCTTCAATCGAAGACTAAAGAGGGGCTTATCTCGTTCTATGTTAATCATATTGGTGCTCAACACATAGGCCGTGGCCACATGATTATATCCGATGCTGTTGCCAATCGGTTGATTATGCTATACTTATAAAGAGGTGGTGATTGGCCATGAAGAAAAAAATAAGTCTTGATGAAGCAGCCCGCCGATATGCAAATGGTCAGTATGTTGTTCAATCAGTGCCTGGACCCAATCCAACACGTGACAGGTTGGCCAGCAATGCTATAGCAAAGTTAAAACAGGATCGATCCGGTACTAAGGTTCGCCAATAAGGCGGGCCTTTTATCTTTACCGAACATGTCGTCTTTTTTTGGTACGGTTAAATTATTGGAAGTGTTATTTCACCTCCAGGTCCTTAAGAGAGTGGGGCATCGTGAATACGAGAGACATCAGCTGAAATCACCTGCGGTAAAAGATAAACAAACACGATGGAGTGGTTATTTATGGCGTTTGATACTTTCACTAAGAAAAGACTTGAAAAAATACTTGATAACTACATTGAAATGAAGATACCTCGGCATCTCAAGGATGAGTATAAGATCATTTATAAGTTTCGGGGAAATACAATTACTCTATCGCAGGATAGGCCTTCATTTATGCCGGGTCAACGAGTTGAGTTACCGATAGCACAATTCAGATTTGATGAAAACAAATGGAAGGTATATTGGAAGGATAGTAAAAATAAGTGGCATTTTGTAGATTCTATAATACCAATAGATGACTTTGAAAAACAATTAATGATGATTGAGAAGAGTGAGTATGGATATATGTGGATGTAGTTCGCAGAGGCCAAAGACTTCAGATAACCGCATTCACGCATCGGGCTTACGACCTCGGTCGCAGACGTGAATTTGAGAAGTACGCTGCGACAACTTCCTACGGGAGTTCGGAATACGAGAAACGTTATCCTGAAAGCTGGACACTAATATATTATCAGGGGGGGGGCGCAATGATGCAAATTGAAGAACATTTTCAGGAGTTCCCTGTTCTTGAAACTGCACGAACAAGATTAAGAAAGATAAGTTACGCAGATCAGGAGGATATGTATAGTTATTGTAGATCTCCAATAGTATCGAGATATACGGTTTGGGACACTCATCAGTCACTTGAAGATACAAAAGCATTTATTGAATTTGTATTAAACCGTTATGACATACAGAAAGTAGGACCTTGGGGAATTGAGCACAAACAGGAAAAGAAACTAATTGGTAGTTGTAGTTTTGTAAGTTGGGATAATCGAAATAAAAGAGCAGAGCTTGGCTATGTATTGTCAAATAAATATTGGAATCAAGGCTACATGACCGAGGTAATTAGAAGAGTATTAGAGTTTGGATTCAATGAATTAGGGTTAGTTCGAATTGAAGCAAGATGCCATGTGGATAATATCGGATCGGCTAGAGTAATGGAGAAGACTGGAATGCGATTTGAGGGGATATTGAGAAGGCATATCTGGGCAAAGGGAGCATTTCAGGATGTAAAATTGTATTCAATAATTAAAGACGAGTTTGCAAGTGAACTCGAAGAAGGTCCAGCCATCAGCTAACATAGCATTCATGCATTCATGCATCGGGCTGGTCTTCGATCGTACTTGGTCGCGGAGAGATTTCAAGAAACGGAATCAGGCGGACACATCGCATCACCTAACAGTCCAAGCGCAGCCGGTCTATCGGCCCTAAGGTAATGAGACGTCGTATATGAAAGTTCTGAGAAATAATAATTTGGAGGTTTAACTTATGAAAGGCTCATTACTTACAGATATTAAATTTGAACCATTAATATCGTATACAGAAAAAGCAGCAGAAAAATATGGCTCTTCTGCTGCTTCTCTTGTTATAATCCAAAACAACAATTTTTTAACAGAATGGTATTCAGGGAATCATCACTTTAAAAAAGGAGCTCGTGAAATAAAAGTTGATTCCATGTTTAATTTGTATTCAATAAGGAAGACGTATGTCGGACTTGCTACAGCCATTGCTGTTGTGGAAAGTAAATTGTCCATCGACAGTAAAGTTTCTGATGTTCTCATAAATAAATCTGAATACGATTTAGGTTATACAACAATTAGAGATTTAGCAACAAAGACAGGGGCTAAATATTTTGGATTAAATCGTATTGAACGTGAGGAAGTAGCATGCGAACTTGTTAAAGAACTGACAGGATATAGTATTGCTGAACTAA
>NZ_HE610960.1:559995-566209 GCF_000285515.1 Paenibacillus senegalensis JC66 | reverse complement strand
AAATGAAATTGAAGAATCTCCAAGGAAATATAATCGCCCTTCAATACTCTGCATTTATACGATTTGTCATACAAATCTTGGGTAATTGCCCTTCAATCCCCTGTATTTGTACGACGTTTCATACAAATCTCCGGTAATTGCCCTTCAACCGCATGAATTTGTACGACATTTCGTACAAAATGCAGAAAACAATCCCGCCAACCCCGTCAACCTCGGCTATTTTCATGCCGGAGTTGTTACCGATAAACCATGTTTGTTTCCTTGTAGATCGCGGCCACTCTGAGATTCCGGCTCATTCTATGCGAATTACTTGATATCAAAACAGGGGCTTGACCGAAAAGCAGCTTTTTAGTGAGACATCTTAAAAAGGGAACACCCAAGAATGCTGTAAAATCAACATTCTTGGGTGTTTTATTTTGACACATTACTTGGAAGAAAACTTATTAGACAGTCCCTTTAATTCGGTGCACATTACTGGAAAATGGACTTTCGTATTATTAGGTCTACCAGAATGGTTTACTAGAATTTTCCGGCCAGCCTATCTGGAAAGTTCCTTTCTTTGCTTTTGTAGGGGCGGGCGGCTGGTTCAGTAAAAGGGGCGCCATAAAGCTATCAGCGACCGAAATCCCTCCTTCGACCGCAGCGTCTTCCTCCGCTAATGCTACGCAGTGGCTTTCCTCCGCTAACGTTTATGCAGCGTCTTCCTCTGCTTAACCTCAAGCACTGATTTCTGCTTCGGGCCAGCTTCGGGCCAGAATTAGGGTTATAGAAATTCTGTCAAATGCTCGAATTCATCGACTTCATTGCGAGATTCTCCATAGATTTTTATCCATGCATGCCGGATCTCCGGCAATTTGCTGATCAGGAAAGGGTCGAAATGAGTTCCGCTTGCCTGTTCCAGCACGCCAAAGGCCTGCCCGACACTCATAGCCTCCCGGTAAGAACGGTCGGAAGTGAGGGCATCGAAAACGTCGGCAACAGCGAGAATGCGGGCATCCAGCGGAATTTCCTCTCCGGCGATACCAGTGGGGTAACCGCTTCCATCCCATTTTTCATGATGATACAGCACCCCCGGTTTCAGGGCCCCGAGCATTGGCAGTTTTTCGACCATGCGCCCTCCCGCGATGGGATGGGTTTTGATCAATTCGTACTCTTCACTGGTTAACGGTCCATTCTTGGTCAGCACCTGCTCGGGAATGTTGATTTTGCCGATATCGTGAAGCAATCCGGTCATATACAGGCGCTGCATATTTTTCTTATCCTGGTACTCGGGCAGGGTGCGGGCCAGTTCGACTGCATATTGGCTTACCCGTTCGCTATGTCCAAAGGTATAGGTGTCCTTCGCTTCTATTGCGATGACAAATGTATTCACTACTTGCTGGATAGTGGCTTCCGCGGAATCCATAATTGTGTTCACCTGGGCGTCGTACAACTGATTCAATTGCTTTAGCAGCAGGTGGCTGAACGTGGCGATAATGAGGTAGAGCAGGACCCGGTTGGCCAAATCAATCGGATCGGAGTTTCCGGTAAATTCCGGGTATTGGTGTCCAAGGCAGATCATCAACAGCAAGCCGAGGCAAGAGTATGCGAATAGCATAATTTTATCCCCGTAAAACCCCGAAACAAGCGGGACCAGAAAGAAAAACGCCCAAGCCTCTTTATACCCCGAACCGAAGTAAAGACAGCATACGATGAAAACGATGAAAAGCAGCACCACATGCTTCGAGATATTAGGGGACAAGCAAATCAGGCGTCTGGATGCTACAAGCAAGAGCCCAACCCCCAGGCACGACAACAGCAGAAACAGGTTGGCCCGGGAATAGGGCAGATCCAATAGCAGGAAGACGATATTCCAGAGGACGCTCAGAAACAAATAAATGAGAGTGGCCAGCATAATTTTTGAGCTTACTTGTTCATTGTGGATTTTGTAATAATTACCCAAAACGTCTAATTTTTCGCTTTTTTCCATGCGCTCTTCTCATCCTTGCGGTTATGTATTAATAAATTTAGTTAATTGGTGAACTCATTGTATCACAATTATTTAATTTATACTTGGAATGGGAAATAATCCCCAAAAAAATTAAAGGAGCGTGTGGTACATGAATGAACTACAGCAATACCACTACTCAGTGGCACAGGGAGGGACTAGGGAACATGCGATCAAATTGCATCGCCAGAGGTACGAAGAAGTGGGCTTTTTCAAGAAAGATGAGGTAGATCATTACGAGCAGATATCCGTCTATTTCTCTGCACAGGCGGATGACGGAACGGTCGTAGGCGTGACTCGCCTTATTTATGCCGAATTGGACGAGCTTCCTACGATCAAGCATTTTGAAATCTATGATCTGGAACTGGAGAAGTTGACCCAGCTGGATCGCACCCGGTTTGCCGAAGTGAGCGCATTCACAAAAATGCCGAAGCATGAAGTCGGGGCAGGCTTGATTAAGGCGGTTCTGCAGTATTCGCTAGCTTCCGGGTTAACTCATTGGATTTGCTGCATTGACGAAAGGGTGTATAAATACATGCAAAGAATGATCAAGTTTCCGTTAAAAGTAATCGGTGTGCCGCAAGTCTATCTCGGATCGGTTACGATTCCGTGCGCCTTGCAATTGTCAGAATTTCTCGTCAATTTACAGCAGCACCGCCCATCCCTGTACGACTATTTCCTTGCCGGGCAAGAAGAAACTGGGCAAGAGGAAACTGAGGTGAGGGTGAGCGTATGATTAAAGAACAGTTTATTCGCAACCTGGGAATTATGTCTGAAGCTGATATCGAATTGCTGCAGCGATCTGCCATTGCCATTGCCGGATGCGGCTGTATCGGCGGCTTCTCGGCGGAGCTGCTCGTGCGCATGGGAATAGGCAAATTGATGCTTGCCGATCCCGATACCTTTGACGTGTCCAATATTAACAGACAATGCGCCGCTACCCACCTGACTGTTGGCCAATCCAAAGTGGAAGCGTTAAGTCAGCATCTGCTGACGATTAATCCGGATCTGGAGATCATCGGCTTTCCTGAAGGGGTTCATGCAGACAATGTGGACAGATTTGTCCATGGAGCTGATTATGTCATAGATGCCGTTGATTACTTTGCTTTTCCTGCTTCTTTGATTTTACACAGGACGGCGCGGGCAAAAGGATTGTATGTGACAACGGCAGCAGCATTAGGCTTCGGCACCTCGGTGTTGACCTTTGCGCCCGATGGCATGAATCTAGAGCAATATATCGGCATCCCGCAACAGATTACACCTGAACAGGCACAGGAGTTGACCTTTCCTGCGGCTTCTTACAGCAAGCAGCTGCCCTCCTATGCGACTGAAGACAAAGTGGCTGAATGGCTGGGCAGCCGGAGCATTCCCACGATAAGCGTCGGACAAGCGCTAGGACCCGGGGTGCTTGTTTCGCGGCTTATTCTGCATTTGCTGGGACGCAAGCAGCCGCCTGTCGTACCGGATTACTATCAGCTTCAATTTGAGGATTGATCATTTAGTTTTGTTTTATAATTAAAACAGTGCAAAGAACCTGTCGTTCCATGAGAGAACGGGCAGGTTCTTCTTGTTGTGCGAGAGTCCATCGGTTTTCTTAACTCGCATGAGAGAACGCACAGGTTCTTCTTGTTTTCGCCAGAGAAGGGAGATTTCTACGTATTATGTAACGTGCGTTGTTCAGTTTTTGTTTAGTTTACTATAGTTTAATTGAATAAACATGTAAATCGCAAACCATTTGAAAGAGTGGGACGCAAAGTCTGGAGTCTAAAGCATCCTGCGGATGCCATGATCGTTCGACTGCCATGATTGTTTTATCGGGCAGTCTTTTTGTGGTTTTTCAGGCAGTTTTTCAGGCAGTTTTTCAGGTAAAGAAAGATTGGTTGATGACATTCAAGATTAAAAAGATATTGCTTCCGAAGTAGTTTTGCTGACGCAAAACCTGGGGGTCACTCGTCCTCGAAATGCCTCGATAGAGGTTTTCTCATAGATTCATAATTCTATAATCCAAATGACGGAGAAGGAGTGGGAAGATGATTAGATTAAAGCAGGCGACGAGAATTAAATTGCAGCTTTTGCTGATCTGCCTTGTTGTACTCGGCACGATGGGTGGCTTTACCGGCAATCTAGTAATCGTCAGCGCGGAAGGAAGCTCTGGGTTTGGTGATGTTTCATCAAATGTTTATCAGACTGCTGATCCTGGATTCGGTGGGAACGTAACATCAAATGTTTATCAGACAACCCCTGGAATTAGCGTTGATATTGTTTCAAGTGTCTATCAGGTTCCCGATGGAAGACATATTGATTTTACAGTAACTTATACAGCGACCCGGGTAGGGAATATAAAATCCGGTGATGAACTGCGCTTTACTCTGCCGGAAATATTCACCGACATGGTTCCCGAATTTCCGAAAGAGCATTTTAGCGGATGCGCGGTCGTTGCTACAGAGGTGGTGTGCACATTCGGTGGAAACATCGAGTCGGCGTTGCAGGGCTACATGATTTTGAATGCAACCGTGAGCAGGAATACCGAGCCAGGAAAATATCCAATTGAAGTAAGGAGTGGTGAAGTCACCACAACGATTGACGTAGAGGTCATTCCTTATGATCCTAGTGATCCCTCGAAACGCGACTTGGTTGACAAGTGGTTCGAAGATCTTGGGCGTGATGAAAATGGGCACGGAGTCATTACCGATTATGGCAAGCCGATCCAATTTACGATACGGGTTAACCGTGGAGAGCATGAAATGAATAATGCAACGGTGGTTGATGTTATACCCGCAGGGATGGAGCTGATCGAAGGGAGCTTAGAGGTATATCAAAGAACACCAGTGAGAAAGCTCATCGAAGACCCTAATATTACAATCGATGGGAATACATTAACCGTATATTTGGGTAATATCGATTCTACATACGATATAAAATACAAACTGAAAATAACGGAGCTTCATCCTGAATATAAAAACGACGCAAGACTGACAGCTGATGGAATAGATCACACAAGCAGAGAGACGGTTAAGCTGGGCAAAAGCTCAGGGGCGATCAACGTGCTGAAATCAGCAGACAAGGAAAGAGTTGCCCATGATGATAACGATCAGATTGTGACATATACGATCCAGTTCTACAGCTTCGGGCAGTTTGCCAAAGACAGGATAGTCGTTACGGACATCATTGATGATCGGGTTAATCTGTTGGAAGATTCTATTGAAGTATCGGAGCATTTTTCTTATGATTACAGCCAGGATGAGCATAAGCTGACAGTCATCAATGACCAGCAAAGCATTGGCGTCGGGGAACAGCCGCTCATTACGTTTAAAGTTGATTTCAGTAATCTGGAAGAAGGTATAGTTAAAAATGTTGCTCTGATCGGGACAACGCCTTCTAATGAAGTTACCGTCGAGAAAGAAAAACCGGAGGATCCGTCAGAACCAACGCCGACGCCAACACCAACACCGACGCCGGAAGATCCGATAGAACCAACGCCGACGCCAACACCAACACCGACGCCGGAAGATCCGTCAGAACCAACGCCGACGCCAACACCAACACCGACGCCGGAAGATCCGTCAGAACCGACGCCGACGCCAACACCGACGCCGGAGGATCCGTCAGAACCGACGCCGACGCCAATACCGACGCCGGAGGATCCGATAGAACCAACGCCGACACCAACACCAACGCCGGAAGATCCGGAGATTATCATTATTGAAGATGAAGAAATAGCACAAGGGAATCCGGCAGAGGAACCTGCAGGCCCTGAAGAAACTGCGCCGTCGCAACTGCCGTCACAGGATGAAGAGATTGTGGTTGAGGAAGAGCCGATTCCCTTGGGTACGACACCGGATGAAGGGAACAGGGCTGTGAAAGAAACTGCAGTGTTGGAGCAGCTTCCAAAAACCGGCGAAGCAAGTCCAATCCCCTATTATGTGGCTGGTATGGCAATGGTAATTCTTGGGTTAATGTTAAGGCGAGCGAAACGTAAATCAAGTTAAACTTATTCATAGACAGGATTGTCAGGAAGTAAGGAGCAACTGGCCTCTTTACTTCCTGCTTTCAGAACGGGTCTCGTGACTACGCGGAAATTTTTCTACATAGGCCGAGTTTGCGAAGGGGCCGGAAAGTGTAAAGCAGCGAGACTCTATTCATAATTTGTTTTAAGTTAAGAGCCCATGATTGGCAGTCGATAACACTGTCCATCCGCGGCTTTTTTCGCTGTTTTGGCGTGCCCAG
>NZ_HE610960.1:551049-558025 GCF_000285515.1 Paenibacillus senegalensis JC66 | reverse complement strand
ATCAGCCAAACTATCCCGTAACATCACGGCTGGGCCGTCCTTGTTTTTAGCTGCAGCAAAGATGACAAGGGTAGAGAGCTTTGGAGAGTGAGGCTGCTATTGGCTTTTCAAATAGGAGTGGACTGTCTATGAAGTTTAGTTTCAAGAGAAAGCTGATGATGATTATGGGCATTTTCAGCATTTTATTGACGCTTGTTACATCGCTTGTCCATAAGCAAAGCTGGGAACGCACTTTGCTGGCAAGATACGAGAACGAATCTGTGCTGATAGAAGATATTATTGTAACCGCAGTTTCGGATGCAGATAAAGCTTTTCGTATCCTCGACAAAAACCTCGAGCCCAAAATGCGAGCTTATTCAGAAATATTGGCAGCCAAGTACCGTGAAAACCCGGATCTGTCATCGTGGGATTATGCGGCTTTGAAGCAGCAGTTTGACGGGATGGATATTTATGTTATTGATGAGACGCTGACGGTATTGTACAGCAGTTATCCGAATGATATTGGGTTGTCATTTCGCAAAAAAGGCAAGCCGTTAAGCGAATTTGCCCAAATCTTGACTGATCGGATGCAAGGGGATAAATTTGTGGCGGACGGAATCGATCATGAAGTGAACAGCGGGATTATACGGAAGTACAGTTATATGCCGACTCACGATCATAAATATTTGCTTGAGCTTGGAGTGAAGCTGGAAGACAATCCAATCATTGAAAGCTTTAACTTTCTCGAGGTATACCAGAATCTAAAAGAGAAATATAATTATGTTAATGATGTAACGGTATTTGCCACTTCGGGCAAAGCGATTGGCAAATCGGGTGCGGACGGCAAGTCGCTGGTGGTTGCCGAAGAAAACCGGCCTTACTTCGAGCTTGCCTATACTGAACAGGTTGTTCAGGAAGTGGAAGGAACGCTTCATGGCGAACCGGTCATTTATCGTTATGTCCCCTATAACGTAGATTTTGACAGTGATGTAGAGATGCATACGAATCGGAGGATCATCGAAATTGTCTTCAATGACAATGAATTGCACGCTGAGCTTCGGCAGATCAACCGTATAGTCCTTATCCAGTTTTTGGCGACGATAACCCTCGCTTTACTGAGTGCTTACGCCATTACGAGACTTATTGCCAGGCCAATGTATCTGGCCTCCCATGATTTGCTGACCGGTCTGAATAACCGTGCGGTGTTTGAACATTCGCTCATGACAAGCATAGAGAAAAATGGAAAGAAGAATAGAAAAACCGCGCTGCTGCATGTCGATCTCGATAATTTCAAGCAGGTGAACGACAACTTAGGACATGACGCAGGAGACCACTTGCTGAAAGAAACGGGGAGGAGGATTCGTTCTGCCGTCCGTAATCCCGGCGACACGATTGCGCGTATTGGCGGCGATGAATTCGTTGTCATCCTGAATGATGTCCGCGATGAGGAGGCAGCCGTGCAAGTTGCTGTACAGATTATCGCAGAATTGCAGCGTCCGCTTGAAGTTCAAGGCATTGATATTGTACAAAACTGCGAGATGACCGCATCTATCGGCATAGCGCTAGCTCCGGATCATGCTGAGGATTCTGAACATTTGTACAGATGTGCGGATTTAGCGCTATATCAAGCAAAGTGGAGCGGTAAAAATACAGTTTGCGTATATAGCGATCGGATCCGGCGGATTGAAAATGTGGATACAATCCCTGAGCAAGGGGAATGAGAGGTGGAGTGATTGGACTTCAAAAACAAATCCTGGCTTATTTTTGCAGCTGTTGCTGTGCTGGTCGGCGTGACCTGGCTAGCAGCCGGACAAGGGCGGAATGAAAGCAGAGAGAGTGAGGAGAACGCTGTGAATCATCAACAGCAGCCAGGGGAAACGAATGCACCCGACCAGGAGACTGCTAAGACAGGCAGACCGGATGGAAATGCGGAACATAGTCCGCAAGCCATTGTCACGACATTCAGAGGAGATCCGCGAACCAGCCGCGCCTTCACCTGGCACACAGAGACACCTTACGAGGATCCCGTGCTGCAGGTTGTAAAAGGAACAGATGCTGCAAACTTTCAGGATCCAGCTAGGCTGCTGGAGTTTCAGGGAGAAGCTTCAAAGCTGACCCTGCATGACGGGAAAATCAAAGGGATATATAAAGCAGAAGCGACAGAATTGGAGCCTGGGGAAAGCTACCTGTACCGAGTGGGTGATGGAAATGAGGCGCGGTGGAGTGAAGCGGCTGCGTTCAGGACAGAACCAAATAACATGGAGGGCTTCACGTTCATCAATGTTGCAGATTCACAAGGGGTAACCGAGCAGGATTTTGAGCTATGGCGTAATACACTGGAGGAAGCGTTCCGCCAATTTCCTGAAGCGCAATTCTTGATTCATAATGGAGATTTAACGGAAAATCCTGAGGATGACGCTGCCTGGAATCATTTGTTGAATAAAGCACGCCCCTGGACAGCGAGTGTTCCGTTAATGCCGGTAACAGGCAATCATGATCAGGTGGACAAGCAAGCGGCTGCTTTTATCTCTCATTTCCATTTGCCAGATAACGGAGCTGCAAATCTTCTGCCGGGGACGACCTATACCTTTGATTACGGTCCCGTCCATTTTGTGATGTTAAATTCGGAAGGGAAGTTCAAGGAGCAGGCGGAATGGCTTAAGCGGGATTTGGAAGTTAATCGCAAGCCTTGGGTCATCGTTGCTATTCACCGGCCTGCTTATGGCGGAAATCAGACTAAGAAGGTGATCAAGCATTGGGTGCCTTTGTTTGACGAATATGGCGTTGATCTTGTGCTGCAGGGTCACAATCATGAATATTCCCGCTCTTATCCGCTAAAAAATGGGGACATTACATCGTCGGATGGAAGCATGGCATCATCGGATGGAACTGTATATGTAACGATAAATACTTCCGGACAGAAGTTTAACGAGAAAAAAGAGAGTCAATTTTATCACAAGGTGCATTTGCAAAACCGGAAACAAATGTACGCTGCCATTACCGTAACTGACGATACGCTGTCCTATCAGGCTTATGCGGTTGATGGCGAGCTGGTGGATGAATTCGAGCTTGAACGTAAGGACAGGCAGGAGCCGTAACGGCGAATTCGGTATATGTTGGGGAAGCGAGGGGGAAGAAAAGGCAAACTGTCGTTTCCTCTATTGGACGGAAGATGAGTGGAAGAGGATGGTATAATAGGGAAAGGTTTGTTGGTGCGCAAACGTAATCCGGAATCATCGCGAGCTCTAATAGCTGGTAAACCTGTTACAAGGAGGATGTTTTGCCCTGCAAGATGCGTTTTCTGCGCCGCAAGATTTCCTTTTTGCGCAGCTAGATGTCCTTTCTCTGCGCTAACGCTCGCCCTCGCTCTTATTTGTGACAAAAAGCCCGGAAAACCGTGATCTGAAGCAGAACTCCATGGAAAATGATGAAAGGAACGGACGGGGAGGGAGGAAGATCACAAGTGAATTGTCTTTTATTTGATTCCGCTGATCAGGAAGCATTAGAAAAATTCATAGATGTAATGTATGAATATAGAGGATTAAACTTTGACCCATTAAAACTGCATTCAGATATTCGTCAGATTGACTAGACACAATGAAAAGCTCTACAGCAGCACAGGCAATATTTCAGAAGTTTGGATTTCGGGAGATATCGAAATATAACGATAATGATATTGCTGAGCTATTTTATGAATTAAAGATAGGGTGTTGTAAAAATTGATTATTGAACTGGCGAAACCAGATTATTATAAGATCAAACATATCGCGGATAGTTGCAAGAATATTGAGGTTCTTGCTGTCGCTAACGGGAATAATCCCGGACGGATTTATGTCGATGAATGTGATGAACCTTCAGCAGCTTTAGTCTGGATCGAAGGTCAACAAGGATTTCAGATCGTAGGTGATCCGCAAAGCCAGCCATTCCTTTTGAGTTTAGAGGGTTACATGAGGGACCATATTGAACCTTACTTAAAAAAACAGGATATAAAGCATGTTGAGATTGGTGCTGAGATGGATACATGGAAGAAATCACTTTCATATATATTTAAAAACCGCCGCCTCTCAAGCGATATTCAGCATGTATTCTGTCTGGAGACATTACAGTCAATTGAACCTTCAGACGATGGGATGACCATTAAAAAGCTGGATGCTGACGTGTTGAAATCAAGACGGTTGAAAAACCACTCATTTTTAGAGAAGAAACTATTGCGTTTTTGGGATTCTGCAGATTCTTTTCTCTATAATGGATTTGGCTTTTATGCTGAGGTTAATCATTATTTGGTCAGTGTTTGTTTTTCTTCGTTTGTTGCGGAGCAAATGCATGCGATCGATATTGAAACTGCGGAGGGATTCAGAAAGAGGGGTTATGGCACCGCAGTGGCAAAATCATTTGTCCAAGAATGTATTCAAAAAGGCATTCAGCCTTACTGGGATTGTGCCCCGGATAACGCAGGGTCTATCCAATTGGCGAAAGCTATTGGGCTGTCCCCTAAATTTGATTATCAAGTATTTTGGTTTGCTTTGGAATAAAAGTTTGGCAGCCAAAAGAAAGGGAGAAATTCGTTGTCAGGAATCCTGCTAAAATATCTTGCAAAAGATGCGAATGAAGAGATTAACAGGCTGGAAGAACGACTTACTGATACAGTAAAGAAGTAGGTGGTTGATTTCCAATTCTACTATAATGAGGTGGAGCATGGAAAGTATTTTACCTTCCCCTGAATTAATAGCGGCAATCGAACAGTCAGAGAAAGATTATATGAAAGACAGGATGGAAGCTATTCAGAACCGGCAGGGCAATCCTGAAGGTGTCGAGATTGCTTATTTTGGGAATGCCATGTGTATTTATAGCAAAACTATGCCTTGGCCTGCTTTTAATACGGTCAAAGGGTTTTCATCAGCGGACTTGGATTACATCGATGAAATCATTAATTTTTATAGAAGGAAACACCGTAAGGTGCAATTCGAGATTGTACCGTCCAGAGTTGACAAGCGAACACTGGAAGAGCTAAATGAACGGGGTTTGTACCAATCTGGTTTTCATACTTCATTGTATTGTTCACCTGTGAAGGAAAAGTTACCTGCTCTCAACCACGTACAAATTAAAGAAGTGAAAGAGGAAGACTTTGCTGCCTACGCAACAATTCACTGTCGTGGAACAGGGTTGCCTGACGATGGGATCCCTTATGTTGCGGAGAATAATCGGATACTGTATCATCGCCCGGGCTGGAAATTTTATATTGCGTATGTTGCCAATCAACCAGCTGCGGCAGGGGTAATGTACAGCAGGAACAGGATCTGTTCATTAACTTTTGCGGCAACTTTACCGGAGTACAGAAAGCAGGGCCTACATAAGCATCTGCTGAAAACAAGATTAAACGAATCAGCAAATCAAAAGTGTGAATGGGTCGTTGGGCAATGTGCTTTTTTATCCCAGAGTCATAGGAATATGGAATCGGTCGGAATGAGATTGGGATATGTAAGAACAACATGGACAGAACGATAATGAGGGTAAGCGTAATTGACATTTACATGCAGAGAATTTATGATTTGAAAAAGGAGAATTGGAAAGGTGGACTCTATTTTGCCAGCATACTTGTAATGGTTAAGGAATCGAATAGTGCAGTTCTCTGTTGGAAATCGAGTTTCCAAACACGGGAGAAGTGCGTCTATTTTAACCATTACAGGGAACGCAAGGTAATCTAGTTACCAATATTCCATGCGGAGTACCCATTAGATGGGGGTACTCTGCTTTTTTTTGTATATGGAAAATAAACTTTCTCCATTAACAGCATTATCGGCGTTCCTCTGAATAAATAAGTGGAGGAACCAATAAATGAATAAATCTAAGGAATATAATTTCGAAATCGAAATCATTGCAGAAGAAACACCACAAGTAATAACTAATTGCCATAAATGTAAGAAGCAAACGATGTTTTATTGCAGTGACAAGTTTAGAGTGAACGCTCAGCAGAAGAATATCGATGTCTGGCTCATCTATAAATGTGCATACTGTGACAGTACTTGGAATTCCCCAGTTTTATCCAGACTGCACGTGAATAAAATCAGTCGAGAGCTGCATCAAAAATTTATGAGCAATGACCGGGAGACTGCTTGGGAGTATGCCTTCCAAATTGAGAAGCTAAGGAAACTGTGCAGTAGAGTAAATACCGACATAAAGTATAGGGTAGCAAGCAAACAGATCAAGCCAGAAGCCGGGGACATAACGATTAAACTTATCTCCAAATACAAATTTGGTCTTAGATTAGATAAGGTGTTGGCAGAGATACTTGGAATACCAAGACCAAAGCTATGCCAATTGGCCGAAAGCGGAGAAATTCTAACAAATCCCCAGGTCAGTATTAAGAGCAAAATAAAAGATGATCTGAAAATTACAATCAAAGCTCTAGAACTAGGAGATACGAAACTAAAATAACCTGAGCAATGGTTACAGAGCTACCCAAGACCGAGAGACACAATAAGACCAACATTACGATAGAAGGGGGAAAAAAGAAGCACCCCTTCTATCGGTTAAACATTTATTGGTGGAAAGGGGCATGAAACATATCAAATCATCAAGGACCGAACCATTCATTTCGATGATCGGGAAGAAGCTCGGGAGGCAATTCGGAACAGCAAGAGGCAGTGAAAATTGTAATTCAATAATTAGATAGCGTTAAGTTGATTTGTCCGTTTTATCAATAACGCCCCACATAATGACCGATCTCGGTCGGGGAATCGCGCCTCAATCCCATAACTTGCTACGAAATTTCGTCTGAAACACTGGCTGCAGATGGCTGCAGGCCCTTAATAGCTTAAAGACCTTGCATTTGTACGATTTGTCATACAAATCTCGGACAATCGCACTCCAATCCCTTGCATTTGTACGATTTGTCATACAAATCTTGGGTAATTGCCCTTCAATCCCATACTTTTGTACGACGTTTCATACAAATCTCCGGTATTCGCACTTTAACCCATGCATTTGTACGACATTT
>NZ_HE610960.1:547201-549646 GCF_000285515.1 Paenibacillus senegalensis JC66 | reverse complement strand
TGCAGGAAACAAGCCCGCGAACCTCGCCAACCTTGACTATTTTCATGCAGGAGATGTGCTTGAGATTTCAATGGCATGACTGTTTTTCATAAAGCAAAGGAGATTTGGTAATGGAAAATAACAACTCTCAAAAAACCAAATGGCCGAGCGGGTTCTATATTATATCTATTATAGTATTCTTGCTCTTGCCTATTAACATTCTGGCTTACTATAAACGGCAGATTCTCTCCTTTTTCACAGGCGGAAATTTTCCATTAATGTTTGATTTGTCGTATCCTTGGGCTATTTTACTTTTAATTGAACTTATCGCAATGCCGATGTTAGCGGCACTTTCACTGACCTGTATCCTTTTTTTAGTACTTAAACACAAGCGGTTTCCTCTATTAGTAAAAGGGTTATTCGGAGGCTATCTCATCTTTCTGCTGCTCGATCTATTCGCAAATAATTTTTTGGCGTTTTATAGTGAGGAAATTATAAATGCAGTTAATACAGACATTTATAAAAACATCGTCAGAGTTATGCTTTATATGGTGTTTGTGATGCCGTTTTTTTACTTATCGCAAGCAATTAAAGATACATATTCAACGAAACCTAAACCATCATTAGAACAGGAGACCCCTGTGCAGCAGTAAATCTTTGTTAGCTTAATGCTGCTATTTGTTATTCGGCTAGTCTATGATGGGAGTATTGTAAAGGCTGGGGCTTGAATGAACAAGGGGCCAATTATATTAATTATTGAAGCAAATCTTTGAAGGGATTTTCCCTCCAATAAAGAAGTACTGATGGATATCGAAGATTTCGAAAATAAAACTGCTCCAAGACTCGCAGGAAAAGTGGGGGATCCTATGAAATACTATTTGTCATCTTCCAAGATTGGAAACGAAGAAAAGAAATTATTGCAAATGACAGAGAGTGGGAATAAGAAAGTTGCTTACATCCATAATGCGCTGGACTATACCAGCGATGTGTTAAGAAGGGAGCAGAGTGATGAAGCAAACATCAAAGACCTTCAAGGTCTTGGTTTTTCGGTGGACATCCTTGATTTAAAACTATACTGCAATTACATAATCTATTATCCCTAACCCTTCCCATATCGTAGGATATTGTTCCCCATATGGTTTCTGTCTTGGATCATCTACTAAATGAATACCTTTTAAGGTAGGCCCGAGAATGCAGATGCCTGCACTATAACCGCCGTAAACGATGTTCTTTTTTTCGCTGTGATACCTCTTAATAATCTGGTCAAAACCGCTTAACTTCATGGCTTGGGCCAGCACAAACGTATTGCCGCCTCTAACCCAAATCACATCGTAATCCGCATTACAAGTCGGATCATCCGGAGTCTCAAGCTATCGATAAAGTTGTTGATTATCTTTACGAAAATAGAATTCCATTTAAGACTCTTAAAGACGGAGAAGTAATCATTATCGAGTGATTTTTTTAGAGATTAGAGAACTATGAGGAAATCCCCATGGAATGGAAGAAGAGAGAGGATAGCGGCGGAGAAGGGAGGATACAAATAAACATCCTTCACAAATTTGGACTAAGGAGGGGGGACGTTTTGACTAGATACACAGACGCATTATTAGAGCTAATAAGAAACAACAAGGAAATGATGAAAGACCTGACAATAATAAGAGAATTGAATTTACCCGATTGGTACGCAGCGGCTGGTTATGTTCGCAACTATGTTTGGGATACTTTGCATGGCTACTCAGAAAGGACTCCCTTAAATGATATTGACATCATTTACTATAATGCCGATGAACTAGATGAAGAAATAGAAAAGAAATATGAGCAGATATTAGAACAAGAAACGGGAATCTCAATCTGGTCAGTAAAAAATCAAGCAAGAATGCATTTGAAAAATGGCGAAATGCCCTATAGCTCCGTAGAGGATGCATTGAGTCGATGGCCGGAAACGGTTACCGCGGTAGGGATCCGATTGGAAAAAGATGATACGCTTTCAGTAATTAGCCCCCACGGGCTAGAAGATTTATTTGAATTGCGAGTAAGAAGAAGTCCTCTATTCATGGATGAGAGCTACTACAGGGCTAGAATTACCCGAAAAAATTGGAAAGAGATTTGGCCCAAACTAGAGATTTTTTGAGAGTACGGCAGCGTAGTTTAAGGTAATGTGATTTGCGAGTAAGGCAGCGTAGTTTATGAAGCACAAGCACTCAAAGTAATCGGATATTAGTGCTTAAAGAAAGCCGTTGCCATATATAACTGTGCAAAAGTGGAGGGGAAGAATCAAGATCATAAGCGGGAGGGACAATGAAACAGATTTATCAGTTTTATCAATATCACGTATGGTCATATGAGAAATTATTAGATCATTTAACCGAACTGCCCGAAGAAACACTTTATGCTGAACATAAAGACGGGTTCAAATCTATACCAAGCCTACTAGTACATGTATACAATACCGATCATTTCTGGCTG
>NZ_HE610960.1:540491-546624 GCF_000285515.1 Paenibacillus senegalensis JC66 | reverse complement strand
GCTGGATGTAATAGATGGGATAAACGGCAACAAAAGAATGCAGGAATTTGAAGGCATAAAAAGTTATAAAGAGAATTTCAAAAAATTACATAGTTCAATAGCGCGTTTCAGTGATCCAGAAGTCAATATTATTAGAAAGATAGAATACTTAAGCAAGACTGGCAAACACATGCACCATACAGTGAGCGAAATTTTATTAACATTGGTGAATCATGGAACTTATCATAGAGGAAATATCTCTACGATGTTAAGACAGGTGGGGGCCGCGAGTGTCTCCATGGATTATGCTTTTTATTTAAGAGATTTAAGGGATGCAAGAGAAGAATAGAGCGGGAATATGAAAGTAATCTAGGATGACGGAACCCCTTTGATTTACCGAAAAGGAAATCGTGAAGGGGATGATTTCGAACGTGGTGCAAACCCTTAGCTCACATGAAAACCCTAGAAGTTCGCCCTCGCATCCTGCAAGGGATTTCGCGATTTTGGTAGAAGTTCAGGGGACGTTTGTTGTACGATAAAAAGGGGTTCGCACTTTATGCCCTCTACTATATAATTAACAAGGATCTCATAAAATGTGCTCTAATATAACATTGGAAAATAATGCCGGAATACCAATAGAGGATAAAATGGATCAGATCCTGACTTGTATTAAAGCTATTTATGGAAGTCCTGATGTTGAACTTGTATCCGTAACTTGTGATGATATGGGCTATAAAACTCCGAACTTTACCACCTCCGGTATTTTCCGCTTGCATGGGATGGTTAAGATAAAGAGCGAATTGAAGCAGTGGTGTGTTATTTTAAAAATCATTAAGCCGGACACCGCCGAGAAAGATAACCCTGAGCACCACAACTTTTGGAGACGGGAAGCACTTGTGTTTGAGTCCGGATTGCTAAAAGAGCTTCCTGAATCTATTTGCGCTGCAGAGAGTTTCCTCGTGGAAGAACAACAAGATGGTGAGATATGGATCTGGATGGAATTTGTTAAAGGTGAATATGCCAATACAGTTGAGCAATTTGCATATATTGCCCGACAAATAGGCCGTTTTAATGGGTCCTATCTTAAAACAAAACAAATGCTGCCTAATCAAGAGTGGATATGCAGGGCTTGGCTCAAGTCCTGGACGACAGCAAGCCGTATGTATGCGCCTAATATGGAGGAGTATGTAAGTCGAATATCTACTGACCATGTGCAACGTACTTGGGCCTGGTATCAAGAGCTGCTCAACAACCTTGATTCTGCTTTAAACTCACTCCAACGGCTACCGCGTGTACTAGCGCATCAAGATCTGAGTCAGATGAACATGCTGCTTGTTAAAAATGAAGCAAACAAAACTAGACTAGTACTAATCGATTGGCAGTTTATGAGTATATCGGGCATTGGTGAAGATTTGGGTAAGTTATATGGGGTGAACATGAGTCTTGGAATTATACCGCCAGATCAATATAAATGGTTCCAGACCTCTTTGTATAATGCATACCTAGAGGGTTTGCGAGATATGGATTGGCGGGGTGACGTAGATTTAGTGAGATATGGATTCTGTTTAAGCACAGCCTTGAGAAGTGTGTGGGAGGTCCCGCAATATTTTTCGATCATGGCCCAGTTAGAGAAAGAACCTACCAATGATAAACTCAGAGAGAGACTTAACCGGCTTCATTTAATTATAGCGATACATAAAAAAATGGCTGAGGAGGCGAATTCTCTACAGCTGCAGCTTCATAAATAAAGCCCAGACAACAGACGACCCAGCCTAAGAAAGAGCTATCTGAGGCTGGGTTTGTGTCACGAGTACGTAAAACATTAAACGAAATCGACGTTACATTTAACCAAGGACGGGAATGTTATTAATTGAACCAGCTATCTCAAGAAGATACCGAGTTAATGAGTAAGTACAGCGAGGCGCCAGCAGAAAGATGAAAGGTGAAAAAACACGTGAAAAAATACGCCATTATTACAGATATTCATGGCAACAGTCCCGCTTTACGCGCTGTCTTAACCGACATAAGGAGCAAAGAAGTAGATCACATTTTTTGTCTTGGTGATCTTGTTGGAATCGGACCAGATAGTAACGAGGTCATAGAATTGTAATTGGATCAAGAAAACATCTCTTTCGTAAAAGGGAATCATGATAACGCAGTAGTTGCTGCATTCTATGATCGTCCAACTCCTGTAGGACATGAGCATGTCCGGAAACATCATAAGTGGATAGCGGAACGAATGGAAGAAGAATTTATAAGGTTTCTAGATAGTTTACCCATTACGATTAAGACAGAAGAGCACCTCTTTACTCATTATCATTTGGATGAGATGGACAATTTTATCCCAATAGATCAAGATCCGTCTGGTGAGAAGCTTGACCAATTTTATAAGAAGAAATCCGATTCCAATTATCGATTAGTTTGTTTTGGACATCATCATGCTGTGCACAATTTCATTACTCCCAAGGCAGTTTATTTTAATCCCGGGGCATTAGGTTGTTATCACAAACCGATAGCTAGATACGGAATAATCAAGCTGGATAATCACCTCATTATTCCTCAGATTGTAGAAGTTACTTATGAAAACCTAGCTTTTTTAAGATCATACAGAGAGCTTGGGGTGCCGGAAAGTGATTTTATTTTGAAAGTATTCCATGGGGGACAATGAGTGCGTAGATTGATACGGGAACGTCAAATTCCCGATTTGACTCTTTCTATGTCAATTTTCCATGTATCCCCATCGGAGCGCAAGAGAAGGTGAAATGTATACGGTTTTTCTGTAAATATAAAACTTCCGCATGATGAGCAATCTCGGGTAATCGTACCTCATTCACATAACTTGTACGACATTTCGTTTAAAACACTGGCGGCAGCTCCTTAATTGCTTAAACCCCAGCATTTGTACGATTTGTCATACAAATCTCGGGCAATCGCACTTTAATTCCATCTTTTGTACGATTTGTCATACAAATATTGGGTAATTGCCCTTCAATCCCCTGTATTTGTACGACGTTTCATACAAATCTCCGGTATTCGCACTTTAACCTCATGCATTTGTACGACATTTCGTACAAAACGCAGGCAACAAACCCGCGCAGCCCTCGAATCCCTCGAATCCCTCGAACCCCGCGAACCTTGGCCATTTTCATGCCGGAGTTGTGCCAGAACTGGAGAACACATGACTATTTTCCGTATACAATTGCACTGGGAACGCAAGAGACGGCGAAATGTATGCGGTTTTTCGTATACAATTGCACCGGGAACGCAAGAGACGGCGAAATGTATGCGGTTTTCCGTATACAATTGCACTGGGAGCGCAAGAGACGGCGAAATGTATGCGGTTTTCTTATACAATTGCACCGGCGCCGCCGCTGCAGGAGCGGGCAAGGCGTGAAGTCAGCCGGCAGCGGTTGATTCGGCGGTGATCTTCCAGCTTCTGGCCGCCTGCCGCTTGTGCCACAGCCGGGCGTACGGGCCGTCCTGGCCGATCAGTTCATCGTGAGTTCCGCGCTGCACGATTTGGCCATGGTCCAGGACCAGAATCTGGTCTGCGCTTCGAATCGTCGAGAGCCTGTGGGCGATCACGATCAGCGTTTTGTCCTTGATCAGCTCGCTGATCGCCTGCTGAATGTACTGCTCGTTGTCGGGATCAACGCTTGCCGTCGCTTCATCGAGAATGATGATCGGCGCGTCTTTCAAAATCGCGCGTGCGATCGAAATGCGCTGCTTCTCTCCGCCCGACAGCGTACCGCCGCCTTCTCCGATGACCGTATCGTAGCCGTTTTCGAGCGCGGCTATAAAATCATGACAGCGGGCTTTTTTGGCCGCAGCGACGACTTCCGCGAACTCTGCGTCAGGATTTCCGAATTTAATGTTGTTGTAGATCGTGTCATTGAACAAATAGACGTTTTGGAAAACCATGGCGATATGATTCAGCAGACTATCACACGTCATACTTTTGACGTTAACTCCGCCGGCAAGCACTTCGCCCTGCTGCACGTCCCAAAACCTTACGATCAGATTAGCGATTGTCGATTTGCCCGATCCGGATGCGCCCACGAGTGCAGTCATGCTTTTTTCCGGTACATGGAAGCTGATGTTTCTCAGTACCTCGTCCCGCTCATAAGCGAACGACACGTCCCGGAACTCGACATCATACCGGTTTAGCCGCATTTCAGATGCGCCCTCGTCAAGGATTTCCACTTGGTTCAGTCGTTCATATCGGTCCAATCCGGCCTCCATCACACGAATCATGCTGGTTATCGTGGCAAGCGATTTCACTGGAGTATACATGTAAAACACATATACAAGCAGCATGAGCATTACCGGCATTGACAAGCTGCCGTTGTAATACAAAACAGTCGCCATCAGTACAGTAACAGCAGTTGCCAACGAAAACCATGTCTGATAACGGAAGCTCGGCGGATTGAATTTTTCCTCGTAATCGATCGCATGATCGCGCGCGCTTTCGATTGCCTCGTGAACGGATTTGGCCTTCTCTCCGGTCATGTTGAGCGATTTGATCACTGAAATGCCCCGTACATATTCGAGCACGGCGGCCGTCAGCTTCGCTTGCTGCTTCTGCCGCTCGCGTGAATGCTTGATCCCGACCTCTTGCAGTTTATCGAGTGAAAGCAAGGCGAAACCGGTGATGACCGTAACGGCAAGTCCGATCCTCCAGTCAACGGCAAGCAGTACTGCGCATCCGATTAGCATCCCGGCGAATCCGTTGATCACTTTATCCAGAGCGCCCATGCCCTGCTCCTCGACAAACAGCAGATCGATGGAAACAGCGGATGTCACATTTCCGAGATTGCCTTCTGTAAAAAATCCCATCGGAAACCGCTTAAACCTTTCCCCGATGGCAATGCGCTCTTGTGCGCAAATGTCGTATCCTGTACCGCTTTCCAGCGTGACGAACAGTCGTCTCAAAACGCACCTCGCAAGCACGGCTGCGAGCATTACGCCGCCAACCAGCCAAGCATCGGAAGAGGTGATAGTACGGTCGATCATTTTTGCAAAAACGTACAAGGCAGCGAAAACCGGCATATTGGCCAGCAAGCTTTCCATAAAGCTCAAGACGAAGGCGAGCTTCAATTTCCGTGCGTGCGGACCCGCAAACTCAAGCATTCGGGCTACAAATCGCAGCATCGTCTATCCGCTCCTTTCATTGATTATCGTGTCCGGGACTTTGGAGGCGATTTCCCAGCTCATGGAGGCCATATGCGCCCGCCACATCGTCCGGTACAAGGGAGAATGCTCCAGCAGCTCCTGGTGTGTACCCGTTGCTGCGATTCGGCCGCGTTCCAGGACGAGGATAGAGCCGGCATCGACGATAGTCGAAAGCCGGTGCGCGATCACGATTAACGTTTTTCCTTGAATAAGTCCGTTCAGTGCTTCCTGGATTTTGTCCTCATTTTCCGGGTCGGCAGCAGAAGTAGCTTCATCCAGCACGACGATCGGTGCATTTTTCAGCAAAGCTCGCGCAATTGAAATCCGTTGACGCTGCCCGCCTGACAGCTTGTCGCCGCTTTCCCCGACAACGGTAGCATAGCCGTGCCCGGTTTCCATAATGAAGTCGTGGCATTGCGCCAGCTTGGCCATTTCGATCACTTCCTCGTCACTCGCATTTGGCCGGCCTGCACGTATATTTTCCATAATGGACGTGTTGAACAGGAAGATGTCCTGGGAGACGTAAGATACGGTATTCATCAGCGTTTCGAAGGAAAGATCGCGTACGTCCACACCGCCGATCGTAATTTGGCCATGCTCCACGTCCCAAAAGCGTACAAGCAGCTTGGCCAGCGTCGATTTGCCTGCTCCCGACTCTCCAACAATAGCTGTGACCGTATTTTCCCGGGCCGTAAACGAAATATTGCGAATCACTTCCTTGTCATCGTAAGAAAAAGTAACGTTGTCAAACTCCACTGTGCAGCTGCCAGGAATGGCCGTGGCCGTTCCGTCTTCCATTTCCGGTTCCGCGAACAACTGCTCGATTTTTTCTGCTTTTTGTCTCAGTGAAGGGATGATGGGCAGGAACTCGACCAGCCGAATCAATGGCAAGCCAAGGCTCATCGCAAGCTGTCTTGAACTTCCGAATGGATCTGCGTTCTCTTATCGTCTTGGAAATATTCAATGTTATCCCTCCCTCAAT
>NZ_HE610960.1:478836-539063 GCF_000285515.1 Paenibacillus senegalensis JC66 | reverse complement strand
ATACAAATGTTTATTATGTTTATAAGTAAACGAAAATAGTGAGTCCGCTAGCCGGATTTATATATCATACAAAAGAGCATATGAATAAAAGGCCGGATCCCCAAAAGATAATCCAAAAATGTAAGGTGAGAAGCCGGATGGGTGCGGATAATGGTGTGAATATTGTTTATTAGTTAACTATATAACTTTTGGTAGGACTCTGTCAATTTTTTTGGAGATTGGCCGCCGTGCCATCGATCCGAATGGATGTTCAAAATTTGAATGTTTAGAACGAGTGTGATATGTTTGTTTACACACTAACAATTTTCGGGAATAGTTTTGATGTACTATAATTTTGTAAAAAAGGGGATGCCGTGCTAATGCACCCAGCCGAGGGACTTAAGCAGTTGCTGTACGACCGCTTTCTCCACTTTTCACATTTAACTGAACAAGTATTCGCGACCGAGATTGGTGAGTTCGAGGAACTGGCCAGACTATATGGGCTTGCCTCAATCCCCAGCAATATGACAAGTGTTCACGTCATCGATTGCATCGGCAACAACGAGCCAATTAACAACACGTCTATAGCGGATAAAATGAAATTATCCAAGGCGAGCATTACGAAGATCAGCACCAACCTGCTCAAGGAAGGATACATTAAGCGAACCCAGATGAAGGACAACAAGAAAGAAGTATATTTCACCCTTACTCCCAAAGGAAAGCAGATCTTCGAAATCCACGCTAAGCTGCATGAAATCATTGAACGCAGATTTAAGGATGTAATGGACTCCTTTTCGGAAGGGGAGCTACAGGCCGTGCTGAAATTTTTCCAAACAATGATTGCTGAAAAAGAGAACATCTTTAAAGTTGATGGAAAGGCTTGAGAGTGCCGCTGTCCGGTTTACACCAATGCTTTAATACGATAATATGTTAGATAAACAAAGTGTTGGAGTGGATGCAATGGAGAAGCTCAGGGTAGCCGTGCCCAAAGGGAACAGCTCTATATCAGCACTTTTTCTAAATAAAGGTTACGCCTTACCTGACGACTTTAGTGTTTCCAGGAAATATATTGTACCGATTATTAATACAAACTTAGAGTTTATTTTGGCAAAGCCGACTGATATACCTGCCTATGTTGAATATGGAGCTGCCGACCTAGGGATAGTGGGGAAAGAGGCTTTACTGGAAGAGGATCGAGACGTTTACGAATTGCTCGACTTAGGAATATCTATAGGATCTCTATCCTTGATAGGTAAGTCAGAATCCTTAAATTCCAACCCCAAAGTAGCAACTGCTTATCCAAAGACTGCTTTAAACTATTTTAACCAGAAAGGAAAAGAGGTAGAAATTATAAAACTACACGGAGGGAGCGAACTTGCACTTGTAACAGGTTTAGCTGATTATATCGTCGAGGTAAATGATGAAAAATTAATGGCTTGCGGATTAGTTGAACTGGAGAAAATTTGTAATGCCTCTTACCGATTAATTGCGAATAGGGTAAGTTATCAGGTTAAACGAGAGAGTCTGGGCATCATATACAGGGAATTAAGTCAATCGGTTGCCGCTAAGCAAAAATCACTTTAAGGCAATAAACCTTTATTTTATACTATACTTATATTCTTCTACAGGAATTAATAAAAACATCAGGGATCTGTAAGGAGTGGACAAATCCATGGTGTTTTTAATTTTTCTAAACAATTTCTTACATCATCTCTGACGTCTCTCAAAAATACATGAACGTTATAAGCCATGGCTCAATTTCAATCGAAGAAGCGGAAAGGAGAACAGCAAACATGCACATTTATATTGTCGATGCATTTACGGACAAGCTTTATAAAGGAAACCCTGCGGCTGTATGTATTCTAGAATCAGAAAGGTCTGATGATTGGATGCAAAGCGTTGCCAATGAAATGAATTTATCGGAGACGGCCTTTTTGCTTAGACAAGGTGAAGAGTTTTCATTAAGATGGTTTACCCCTGAAGCTGAAGTGGACTTGTGCGGGCATGCAACGCTAGCAAGCGCGCATATCCTGTGGGATGAACAATATTTCGAAAATAATGAAATCAAATTTAATACGAAGAGCGGATTGTTAACGGCAACAAAGCAGGGAGATTGGATTCAAATGAATTTCCCCCTGGAAATTGAACAGGAAAGTGTGCCTCCATCTAAGTTAACAGAAGGTCTGGGAATTAGTTTCAAATATATTGGAAAAAACAGACTTGATTATATAGTAGAGGTTGAAGATGAAGAAGCAGTCCGGAGCCTGCAGCCCAATTTTGGTTTATGGAAATCTGTTGAATGCAGAGGAATAATAGTGACAAGTCGATCGCGCCGGGCGGATGTTGATTTTGTTTCGAGGTGCTTTTACCCGGCGATTGGAGTAGATGAAGATCCGGTCACCGGCTCCGCCCATTGTTGTTTAGGCCCGTATTGGCAAAATAAACTAAAGAAGAATGAATTGGTTGCTGTCCAGTTATCAAGAAGAGAAGGGCTGCTTAAGCTGAAGATTCTCGAAGATGATCGGAGGATATTAATTCTCGGTCAAGCTGTGACTACATTAAAAGGTAAACTGTTGGAAGAGAAGAGAGGCTGCTGATAGAGCGGCGTATAGTGCATCGCATAGTATGACGTGTGGTATGACGTGTGGTATGACGTGTGTAGTGCTGCGTATAGTGCGGCGTGTGGTGTGAAGCGTGTAGTGCGGCGTATAGTGCGGAGTGTAGTGTGGCGTATAGTTAGTTATATAGTGAGTCGTACAGTAAGTCGTATAGTGAGTTATTTAGTACGTCGTAAGTGTGTCGTATAGTATCGTATAGTATGTCGTGTAGCACAACATATAGCGATCCGCGGGGGAATTAGTATATCGCGGTATATCGCACAGCTGATCGTATAGCGAAGTGTCACATTGCATGGCGATTCGTATATCACGGCACATATCGTATAACAACGTTTATTATATCGTATAGCACGAGGCATAACCTAAGTCTTTCGAGGATGCGGCTGACTTCAACTCAGGGTATGGGTCGGTGGTGATTCTATGTTATTTTCTGTGAAAACGACCGTATGATGCCGTATGATGAGTAATTTTGGGGAATCGTACATCAATCACACAACTTGTACGAAATTCGTCGGAAACACTGGTTTTTGCTCCTGAACCCCCTGCATTTGTATGATTTGTCATACAAATTTTAGGTAATTGTGCTTAATCACATGCATTTGTACGATTTGTCATACAAATCTTGGGTAATTGCCCTTCAATCCCCTGAATTTGTACGACGTTTCATACAAACCTCCGGTAATCGCCCTTCAACCGCAGAAATTTGTACGACATTTCGTACAAAACGCAGGCAACAAGCCCGCGCAGCCCTCGAACCCCCGCGAGTCCAGCCAACCTTGGCTCTTTTCATGCTGGAGTTGTGCCTGAGAATTCAATGGCGTGACGGTTTGCCTACATTTCGCCTTTGCGCGCGTTGCAGCTGCCATTCCTATGCGATTTTCCGCATACATTTCAACTAATAGGCCCGCTTGAGTCCGGTCAAGCCATAGTTTAGGGTGGTTCGGATTCTAACGCTCGCCGTGGTCCTTATTTGGCCAAAATCAGGGGAATAAAAATTGTAACGCTCGCCACCGTCCTTGGTTTGCTTCAGACCGCGGTTTTTTGGGCTCTTTGTCTCAAATAAGAGCGAGGATGACGAGGATGAGCGTTGGAATTAAAACGCGGGTATTTTCCGCCGAATAAGAGCGAGGGGGAGCGTTAGCGCAGCCCCGCTCGCGCGCCCATCGCGGGAGCAGCCTGCGCAGCTCCGCTCGCCACACAGAACACTAGTGAAATGAAAGTTTACGATCTCTGTAATCTGCCAGTGTAGCCAGCCACTCGGTTTGGATAACATCTACATTTTTCTCTATTAGTTTGTCCCAACCTTCATCCGGATGATTAATGATCGAGATGTTGTCATCCAACTCGGCGTACAAAATTGAATTGATCGTCCCAAGTGTGATGCCTAGGGACTTGTTGGTCTGATGATAATTTCAACCGTTACGCTGTATTTGGTTTACGGACGAAAGTCTAAATAGAGTTTGCATGAAGGCTGATGCAAGAAAGCTTGAGCCTTGAATTTGGCTAATCTTTTAATGTATGTGATGAGCGGGGCTAGCTGAACGGTCTGCAGTGGTGTGAAATATACGGAATAAGCGAAGCGCAGTGGTGTGGAATTACGGATTAAGCGAAGCAAGAACGGATTGCCCCTTTCCTGAGAAAACTCCAAGTCTGTTGCCTTAAGAGCAGCAGGCTTTTTTAAAAAATAAATCTAAATACTACTCCAGTAGTATTTACAAATAGAGACGACTGTAGTAGTATGAACTTGTCGACAGACTACTGCAGTAGTTAGGAGGATCTTCTGATGGAAATTAAACTGTTTGATTCCGAATTGAAAGTCATGGACGTTCTTTGGGAAAAGGGCGATACTACGGCCAAGGAAGTGGCGAGTGTTCTCAAAGAGCAGGTAGGCTGGAACAAAAATACGACTTATACGCTTATTAAAAGATGTATGGCAAAAGGCGCCATTGAGCGCAGAGAGCCCAATTTTTTGTGCCGCGCCTTAATCTCCAAGGAGCAGGTGCAGGAGCAGGAAACTAACGAGCTGATCAACAAAGTGTTTGACGGTTCGGCAGATTTGCTTTTTGCTTCCCTTCTGAACCGGAAAAATCTTTCCGCAGAAGAAGTTGAGAGACTAAAGAAGATGATCAATGAACTACAGTGAGGTGCAGCTATGGATTTTTTACAAATGGGCCTTTCCGCATCTATCCTGATCGTAGTCGTTGTGATCATCCGCGCTCTTGCTCTGCACAAACTGCCTAAGAAAACCTTTCTTGTCTTGTGGGGAGTGGTCACTTGCCGCTTGCTCCTACCGCTGTCCATCCCGTTTTCTTTCAGCTTTTATACAGGAATGGAAAAAGTAAAGCACATGATTATGGAAAGAGCAGGCGTGGGGTTGCCTGTGGAGATAGCGGAGTTTTCTGCTATGGAGAGGATTAAAGCAGTAGGAGAGGCTGTTGGAGAGGTTGTTGGAAAGGCTGCTGGAGCGCCTGTTGGAGGGCCTGCTGGTGCTGCTGCATCGATCGCGCCCTTTTCCTGGATCGGGATAATCTGGCTGACTGGAGTATGGGCCAGCGCTTTGTTTTTCATCACCGTTTACATCAAATTTCGTAGGGAGTTCCAGACTTCCCTGCCTGTTAAGAATGATTTTATAGCTCAATGGCTGCAGCAACATCCATTGCGGCGGACTGTGCAAGTACGGCAAAGCGACCGTATCCAAACCCCGCTTACATATGGGATATTGCGGCCTGTTATCCTGCTCCCCAAGAACATTGACTTGACGGATGAGGCTGCGCTAAGGGTAATCCTTACTCATGAGCTAGTCCATATTCGGCGCTTTGACGTGCTCGCCAAATGGGTGCTGACGATAGCTGTATGTGTGCACTGGTATAATCCTTTCGTATGGGTTATGTATATACTCGCCAACCGTGATATTGAATTATCCTGTGATGAAAAAGTAGTGAGGACATTTGGTGAAACGATGAAATCCGCTTACGCTATGATGCTGGTCAATATGAAGGAAGCCAAGAGCGGCTTGCCCCTTCTTGTCAACCATTTTAGCAAAAATTGCATTGAAGAAAGGATTGTCGCCATAATGAAAATGAAGAAGGCTTCCCTTGCAGGAATATTCCTTGCAATGGCTTTGGTTGTTGGGACCGTATCCGTATTCGCTACTAATGCTGCTTCAACGACGGCCTCGGCCGGAAAGGAACAGAAGAATACAACTGACCAAGTTCCGGAGATGATCGCTGCACAAAACTCATCCGGTCAGAATAACTCTCTTGATATAACTGATAGTGGGGACAGCATGATGGGACCGGAAGATGGGCCTGCCCCAAAAGAAGGATCTATTCATTCAACTGGTGCAACGATCATTCCTACATTTACTGACAACAGCACGCATATGGACGTGGAACTTATCCAAGGAGGGGCTTTTGTTATTGGACGGGAAACATGGGAAGAGGGAGATGAAGTTGTTTTCCGGGTTCATGCAGAGGAAGAAATGGTGCTGTATGTAGGGGTGGTTCCAGTAGAAGGGATGGAAAAAGGATTGGGCTATAACGGTTACGGTTTATTTGCTCCAAAGGAAATCCAAGTTGGCCCCGAAGTGCAGCAGGTATCCTTCACTATTCCGGAAACCGGCGAATATGGGTTTGGCGTTCAGAATTACGATAGGGAAAATGGCACGCTTTCCTTTGAACTTGAAATTAACAAAGTGTTTATAAATCCGTTTAGAGGATAGTGATCATCCCAAGCTGATGTTCATAAAGTGGGTCTATTTATCATGATAGCCATTCATATATGTGGCGGGCTGTTTTCCTTTTGGTAGAGCTAGATAATTCATGGATATCCTTAGAAGATGTCCAGCTGCCCTTCATAATAGGATTTATTGCGACCGCTGATCAAACCGTAACATCCGCTAATTGTCATTTGTTAAGAGAAAACGGGGTGTGGCCGCAGATTGGGAAACGGCGGCAATCGCAAAGATTGTACAATAAATGCAGTACGGTGCTGTGTGTTTAAGAGGGGTGAAGCAGATTGCCGCCAGTTTTATGGATTTCAGTTGCTTCCGGATGCATGCACTGGTAACGTTAAGGTATACTGCAACTTGCAGATATAAGTATTCACCGAAATTAAGCGCGCTCTTCTTGAAATATCATGGCATTTATAAATCAAGCAAACGTATGGGGAGGATGCTGATGTCGGAGGCTTGCCCTTTATGCGGCGCTGTATCAACTGAAGGTAAAACATGCGAAGAGATTTACCATGAATTTTTGGCACTGGAATTTACGGATCCGGACTACGGGCGTGTTCATTTCCTCACTGTGGCCTGCTACATGATTCAACACGAAGGCTATAGCGATGAATCTTATGTGTGGGTAGAGTCCGCGCTGCGCAAATATTTGCAGGAAGGATGGCCCATATCAATGATTCGCGAGGATGCTGCTCGAGGTCCTGGACGGGACAAGGGAGTTCGCAGGCCAGCAGATGCGCCGCATCTTCCCAAGATAGCCTGGTCGATGACAATTGCTGACGTAGCTGCGCAAATGCATGACGCCGAGAGCTATTGCAGACTCATTGAGCAGTGGGGGCATGCTGCGCTGAAGGAAATGGGCCCGCTTGTAGTAAACAATCCATAAAATGGTTGGCCATAACACGAATAAAAAGCCTAGGTTTAGATTGCTCTAGCCTAGGATCAGTTTGCTTGGAAGAATGTGAATGACGAGAGACGAAGTTCTCTCTTTTTTGGTGCTAAGTTTTGTAGTGGAATGGCATTAGTCTATCGCGTTTACACTTTCCCGTTAAATATACAAAAACATTGGCAGAATTGTAATTTATACGGTGCTTGTAATGCCGTTTTTTTACCTATCGCACAGTATTAGAGATACATATAATCGAAAAAGCAAGAAGTCAAGACTAACTAATTTTCAAAAGTGTTGATTTTTCCAATCTCGCTCTAATCACCGTAATGCTACGTTGCACGGAAAACGATCAGCTGCGGTACAGCTATAATAAGCGTTACATGAACAGGATGCTGCATAAGCGCTACACGAAAGCCTGCTACATGAACAGGATGCTGCTTGATCAATACATGAACAGCTTCTGCATAATCATGGGAAAAATGACAGAAAATAAATTAATCACTCATGAAAATGGAGACCTGAACCAATGTCAAATTCAAAAACAATCCCTCGAACGATCCCCCGTGAGGAAGGGCTGGATCATACCCTGAGCCTTATGCGAGAAGGATATATGTACATTCCCAATCGGCGCCGCAGTTTGAATACGGATCTGTTTGAAACCCGTTTGCTTGGAAAGAAAGCTATCTGTATGGGAGGAAAAGAGGCAGCGGAACTTTTTTATGACACGGAGAAATTTAAAAGGGAAAACGCAGCCCCCAACCGGATGGTGCAAACGCTGCTAGGCAAAAATGGTGTTCAGGGCTTAGACGGTGAAGAGCATAGACATCGCAAGGAGATGTTTATGTCCATCATGTCCCGGGAAATGCTTGACGAATTAATTGCTATCACCCGAGATCAATGGAAGGCGGCGCTTGTTAAGTGGGAGCAGGTGGACAAGATTGTACTGTATGAAGAGGTGCAGGAAATTTTGTGCAGGACAGCCTGTCAATGGGCTGGTGTACCCGTACCGGAAAAAGAGGTGAAAACGCTAACCAAGCATTTGAGCGCGATGTTTGAGTCGCCTGCTGCAGTTGGTCCGGCACATTGGTCGGGGAGATATGCGCGAAATCAAGTAGAAATGTGGGTTGGAAAAGTCATTCAAGAGGTCCGGGAGGGGAAAGTCAATCCTCCGGAGAATACGGCGCTGCACAAATTCGCTTGGCATCAGGATCTGGCAGGAAATCTTTTAGATAGCGAAACGGCAGCTGTTGAAGTCATCAACATTTTGCGACCGATTGTCGCGATCTCGATCTATATTGCTTTTACTGCACTTGCGCTGCATCATTATGAGGAAGAAAGAAAAAAACTTGAATCCGGCGAAGATAAGGAAAAGGATGCGGAGATGTTCGTTCACGAAGTCCGCCGCTTCTATCCCTTTTTTCCATTTGCCGCAGCACTTGTAAAACAGGATTTTACATGGAATGGCTATACCTTTGAAGAGGGCACCCTAACCTTGCTAGATCTTTATGGAACCAATCATGATCCTAGTCATTGGGATAATCCCGAATTATTTAATCCGGAGCGGTTTGCCGGATGGAAAGGCAGTCCTTTCGGGCTCATTCCGCAAGGCGGTGGTGATTATTTTGGCGGACATCGCTGTGCCGGAGAATGGGTCACCATTGAAGTTATGAAAGCGAGTCTCGATTTCCTGGTGAACCGAATGAATTATGAGGTTCCCGATCAGGATTTAAGCTATAGCTTGGTCAGCATTCCTAGTATCCCTCACAGTAAAGTAGTCTTTGAAAAGGTTAGGCGAAAGCCATAATTTATCGGCGTGGCAAAAGGATTGGCTGCGTTACAAGCAGGTACCGCTGCAATTTCTTGGCCTGCAAGCGCAGAGACATTCGGCCGCCTGCGAGGTGTCACGCGAAAGAAGTCCTGGGAGATCCCGGGAGGTGTCATGCGAAAATGTCCCGGAAGTGATCTTCGAGGTGTCATTCGAAAGAAGTCCCGGGAGAAGTCCCGCGAGATGTCACGCGCTAACACTCGCCCTCGCTCTTATTTGCCCGAAAAAGCAGGGCTTTTATTTCTAACGCTCATCCTCGCTCTTATTTGTGACAAAAAGCCCAGAAAACCGCGATTTGAGCAAAATAAGGACCATGGCACCATGGCAAGCGTTAGAATTTTTAAACCCCTGATTTTGCTTAAATAAGGACCATGGCGAGAATTTGAAGCAGACTGCAAACGACCTCCCTGTCCGCTGCCAATCTGTTATGGCGGCTAATCGATAGCCTAACTGCGCGCGTTACAATCCGAAATCTGTCTACATCGGTTGCAAAGTCGCGAACTAGCCTGCGTCAGTTGCAGCCGAGCCGTTAGCTTGCAAAGGTTGCAGCCGAGTCGCGAACTAGCTTGCTTCGGTTGAAGCTGAGCTGCGTTCCCCTGCGAAATCCTCATGAATCGCTCTGCGACAGTCCTCGTCACTTGCACCTGTGACCTTACGAATCGCTCAGCGCACCCTGCAATCTCCGATAAGAATACAATGACAAATCACCATGCAAAACGGAGACGAAAGCCCCTCATTGCTGCCGAAAAAGCCGCAGACTCCGAAATACCACTCAACCGTTCCTCGCAGTTTTACGCAGAACGAAGACCCAGCGTTCAGTAGTCGGCGTCAATGGACGGTTGACTACCACAAGTTATTCCACTTAACAGAGAACTTTATATCAGTTCAAATGGCTGCTTTCGGTAATAGTCAATTGCAGTTTCGTAATTACAATATTTGGCCCGCAGGGCAATCAGTTCTTAATCACCGTATTGATAGTCGGTATTGAACAGTTGGTAATTACCGTATTGATAGCCGGGGAGGCAATCAGTTAATCAGTTCCTAATTGCAGTATTGCAGCTTTCAATTTAAGTTGTGATGGATTAATTAGCTACAATAGTTTCTTATAACAGTATTGTGGATAATGGATAAATTATTGATTGTTCTAATCACTTTACACTATCATATAGAAAGTCTTGACGAGTCGTGGAAGTCGTGAAATGCCGCGAAGAGTCGTGAGAGTCGTAAGAGCCGTGAGAGCCGTGAGAGCCTCGAGAGCTCTGAGAGATGTGCGAGGCGTGGGGCCTTAGAAGTTTCACAAGCCCAAAAGTTCTACTAGCTAAACTAGGTTTTACCATTTCCTGCTAGCTCAACTAGCTCTACCAGGTCCTGCTAGCTCAACTAACTTTACTATCCTACTACTATCAGTAGATGGCTAGCTGAGTAGGTAGGCAGGTGGGTGGGGGAGGGGGTACTCCATTAGGGAGGTCAATATTTTTGATTATGCCTCGCTAGGTTTTCTCATTTTACCAAGCCAAAAGGAGTTCCTCACTATGAAAATCAGAAACCGGATTCTGCTAGGTGTTATTCTGTTGACGCTTATTCCTCTTTTGGGATTGGGAGCGTTTGTGTATTGGCATTTCTCAACATCAATCGAGCAAAGAGCTGTCAGCTCGGCTGAGAAGCTGGGGGCCCAATTCAACCAGAATCTCGATCTGTTGGTAGAGGATGCGGCGCGTATGACGTTATCACCACTGTACGATGGTACGATTGTCAATATTTTGAAAAAGTATAATCCGTCCGCAAACTTCAAATTGCGAAGCCACGAAGATGTAGAGAAGCTTTCTTTATTTCTTTCGGGGTTCCAATATGAAAGGGAGCACATGTACGGTGTTCATATCGTGGCCAATAACGGTGCTGTGTTCAGCCATATGGATACATACCGGGTAAAGCCGGTGATCGATCTGAGTACGGAGCCGTGGGTGAAAGATTTGGAGCACTCGCAGGGAAAATGGGTGTTCATTCCGCTTCATCATCCGTCTTACTATCAGCAGCCTTTGTCCAAGCCTCTTGTCAGCGTTGCCCGTTTGCTTCGTGATCCAGCAGATCATTCGCCCGTCGGCTATATTAAGGTAGATTTCAAACCGGATTTACTGCACAGCATGACGACCAATCTTGCCGCTGGAGACTGGTTGATTGTCGATGAACGGGAGCGGGTTCTTTTTCAAAGCGAAAATAGCCACTCCGCCTCTTCTACCTATTCTTTTGATTACGGTGCTACCCGGATAACTCTTGAGGGTGATGACTACTTGGTTGTAAGCAATCAATCCCGATATACGAAAGTCAAGGTGTTGACTTTTCTTCCGGAGGGGGAGATTTTTCAGGAGCTGCGGTGGTTTAACTTCTGGTTTACGATGATTGTACTCATTAGCCTGACCCTTTCGATCGCCCTGTCCATTGTTGCGTCCAAGAAATTTCTAACTCCGCTGGAACGGCTGAAGAACAAAATGAAAGCGATTCAAAACGGCGATCTCAAGCAGCGGATCGAGGTTCCCGTCCACGATGAAATAGGCGAGCTTGGCGAAGTGTTTAACGAAATGATGGATGAGTTGGATTTTTTGATGAAAGAGGTTTATGAGATGGGGATGCGCAAAACTAAAGCCGAGCTTAAGGCGCTGCAAAGCCAGATGGCCCCGCATTTCATGTATAACACGCTAGAGGCGATCAGCATGGTTGCCATGTCCAAGCGCGAATTTGAAATATCGGATATGATTTCAGCGCTCGGCAATATGATGCGTTATGTGCTCAAGCAGGATCAGGATATGGTGACCCTGCGTAACGAAATCGGATTTGTCCGGGAATATGTGACCATCATCGAGTTCCGCAAGGGGGAGCAGATTTCGGTTCACTGGGATATCGATGAGGAGCTTTTGGATACGCCTATTCCGAAGTTTACGCTTCAGCCCATTGTGGAGAATGCGATCAACCACGGGGTTGGCGATATGGAAAACGGCAGCATATGGATTCGCACAGTAAAGAAGGCAGACAAGGTTGTTATTATCATCGAGGATAACGGAATTGGGATGGACCGTGCCGTATTGGAGAATATTGTTGCCTCTGTGAATCATCTGGCGGGACTGGCGGGCGGAGCGTCCGTGAAGGAGGAAGCGGTTCATAACGGCATCGCCATGAACAATATTCAGCGAAGACTGCACATGTTTTTTGGTTTATCTTATGGGCTGCAGATTTATTCCGAGTCGGGAATTGGCACAGCTGTTCATATCATCATTCCGCTAAAAGGGGAGAACGTTCGTGATCAAAGTCATGCTGGTTGAAGATGAAATCAAAATCCGCCAAGGGATCAAGGTGCTGCTGGAGGAAGTGATCCAGGGCTTTACGGTGATGTGGGAAGCGAATCATGGCGCAAGAGCGCTGGAGATTCTGAAGGTCGCTATTCCCGATGTGCTGATTACGGATGTGCGTATGCAGGTGATGGACGGAATTCGGCTCATCAAGCATTTGCGGGAGATATATCCCGAGCTGCCGGTTGTTATTATAAGCGGTTACGATGAATTCGAGTATGCGAAGCAGGCAATTAAGCTGGGGGTAAAAGATTATTTGCTGAAGCCGGTGAACCGCTCGGAGTTTGCCCTCGTGTTCAATCGGATCCGCGAGGAGTATTACTCTGCTGCCCAGCTGACTGGCGGCAATGCGCTTCCTGCCGAGTCCAAGCTTGTTGCCAAAATCCGCGATAGGGTCGAGCGCAATCTAGATCAGGAGATTTCATTGCAATGGGCCAGTCAGGCCCTTCAGCTGCACCCGAATTATTTCAGTCAATTGTTCAAAAAAGAAACGGGCGAAAACTTCTCTGATTACGTCCTGAAGATGCGAATAAATCGGGCTAAGCAACTTCTGAGTGAGACGCATCTCAAGGTATACGATATCTCGAGGATGATCGGCTATCAAAGTCCCAAGCATTTTGCCACGGTGTTTAAGCGGGAAACCGGCTTGTCGCCTAACGCCTATAGAGATCAGCATTTTGCCTGAATCTCAATTTTTTAATTCTCATTTGTTTAATTTCAGTTGCTAAAATTTCATTGCCAAAACTTCGGCTCAAAACTTAAACTAGTGGTTGACAACAAAGGAGGAAATCACAACGGGGAATGAGGGAACCTCCGATCGCTGTTAGCATATGCTCCCGAAGTACGCTTTCTTCCAGAAAGCGTTGACCCCAGATTTCTTAATCATAGCCGCCTCAGCGGTTGAAATCCGGTGACAAAGGCGAACGCTTCCACGCTCCCGAAGCTGCTTTCCTTCGGAAAGCTTGGACTCCCTCTTCCCCTCCGCTTCTGCTATCTTATACTGTCAAGCTCTAATTATTAGAGTGAGCCAAAACTTCATGCCAAAATATCATCACATGCGCTTGTACGATATTTTCTGTGAAAATAAAACGCCCCACATGATGAGCAATCTCGGGTAATCGTATTTAATCACATAACTTGCTACGAAATTTCGTCCGAAACACTGGCTGCAGCTCCTTAATAGCTTAAAGCCATGCATTTGTACGATTTGTCATACAAATCTCGGGTAATTGCCCCTCAATCCCTTGTATTTGTACGATTTGTCATACAAAATTTGGGTAATCGCCCTTCAATCCCCTGCATTTGTACGACGTTTCATACAAATCACCGTATTCGTACTTCAACCTCATGAATTTGTACGACATTTCGTACAAAATGCAGGAAACAAGCCCGTGAACCCCGCTAACCTTGGCTATTTGCATGCTGGAGTTGTGGGCGATAGACCATGTTTGTTTTCGTATACATGTAAGTGTGCGCAGCACTTTTTGCCCTTTAGCCATGTTCTTTATTCATTGTATTTGCTCCCTATCCTTTAGCCATGTTCTTTATTCATTGCATTGCTCTTTATCTTTTACCCTTTTCCTTTGTCCATTGTCCTTTCCTCTTTATCGGTTGTCCATCGACCTTTGCTCATTGCTTTAGCCCCTTAGCCTATACCGTTGGCCTCTAGATCCGTTTCGTTGGTCTCTATTATACCGTTGGCCTCTAGATCCGTTTCGTTGATCTCTATCCTATACCGTTGGCCCCTAGATCCGTTTCGTTGGTCTCTATCCTATACCGTTGGCCCCTAGATCCGTTTTCGTTGGTCTCTATCTTATACCGTTGTTTCCGGGCTTGCAGCTGAATTCGAATTAGCCAGCATGCCCGGTTACAAAATCTTAACAATGCGAACCTTATCTTAAATTCAGAGCATATTAAAGCGCTTGCACAGTTGATAAACTGGGTTCAATGAAAGGGGGAGCAAGATGAAAAAGCTATTGGCAGGTTTCATGGTTAGTTCGTTGCTTGTCGCGACTGCGTGTGGCGGCAATAACAGCGCAGCACCGGAAAGTCCAGGCGGCAGCGGAGGCCAGGAGCAGGTGGAGTTAAAGTTCACGGTGTGGGGCAACGAAAAACATATGGAAATGTACGAAGAGCTGCTGCAGGATTTCTATAATACCCACCCTAATATTAAGGTCAGGATCGAAACGATCCCGCATGCGGATTATCAGCAGAAGCTTTCCGTGCTTGCTGCTGGGAATGAACTGCCGGACGTTGGCTGGGTAGCGGAGCGGATGGTGCCGCAATTTGTTCAGAACAACATTTTGCGGGATGTATCGAGCTTCCGGGACGATCCTGATTTTGAATTTGATGATTTTATCCCGTCCACATTGGAATTATGGGAGCATGACGGCAAGCTGCTGGGCATTCCTTTTTCCACGCCGCCGATGATTATGTATTATAACAAGACACTTTTTGAAAATGCGGGCTTGCCTACGCCGACAGAGCTGGCGCTAAACGGTGAATGGACATGGGAGAAGTTTGAAGAAACGGCCAAAGCATTGTCAAGCGGTTCCGGCAATGACCGTGTGTATGGAGCTAATCTATGGATGGAATGGACGAACTTCGCAACCATACCGTCCCACACATTATCCTACGGCGGACAAATGTTTGCCGATGATATGACCAGCTTCGCCTGGAATTCGCCTCAAGGTGTGGCTACGTTCGAAATGATCGACCGGATGACGTTTGAGGACCGCTCCCATGTTCCGCCGGGAGAAACGATTCCGTTCGAAAGCGGAAAAGTCGGCATGTTTACGTTTATGTACAGCTATATTGCGAATATCAGAGGCATCGAGACGTTCGAATGGGACATTGCGCCTTTGCCGGAAGGTCCTGAAGGAAGAGCGCCGCTGTTAGGTCAAGCAGGTATTGTGGCATTCGAGCAGAGCGATCATCCCGAGGAAGCTATGGAGCTGTTGAAATTCCTTGGCAGCAAAAAGGGCATTCAGGCACAATCTGCATTCTTCGTTCCGCCTAGAAAATCCGTTCTGGAATCGGATGAGTTCGTCAATGTCCCGAACAACCCGCCCAGGGAATCGATCGAGCTGGCTTTGATCAACGAGATGCAAAATGGGTTTATTTATCCGCTGCACAGGGACTGGACAAGAATCGAAAGCGAGATAGTCAAAGGCTTCGATATGCTGTTCGCCCGGTCGGCCTCCCCGGAAGAAATTTTGCAGCAGCTGGAAGCGAATATCAATCCGATGCTGCAGTAACCAATTCAATGCAGCGGCAACCAATCCGATGCATCAGTAACCAATTGGATGCTGCAGCAACCAATCCGATTTGACAATTACGATTACAAAGCGACGATCCATCCACTGGATCGTCCTTATTTTAAGGAGCGAATGACAAGATGGGTATTTTAAAGCAAATGTTTCAGAAGAACAAGATGTCGCTAATCGTCAGCCTGCCAAACAACAAAATAGAGTTTGTGCGTGCCGCCCAGGAGGCGGGAGCAGACGGTATCAAGTTTCACATTCAGGTCGATCATCGGGCCAGCGGTAACAAATTTCGGTCCTTGAACGATTATAAGGAGGTTTTCAAGCAAGCCAGACAGGAATTCAAGGGTGCGATGGGGCTTGTTCTGGGTGACAAAATCAAGGATGTCGATGCTGTAGACCTGAATGAAGTGAAGGAACTTGGCTTCGATTACTATTCTCTATATGCCGGTCATATCTCCAGCTCTTTAATTAACCAGGAGTTGATAGAGAAAACATTCGCCATCGGCGACAGCTTCTCCATAGAGCATTTGGGTGATTGCAGCGCATTTGGCGTCGAGGCGCTTGAAGTGTCCACCGTACCCAAGGATGATTACGGCAAACCGCTGAATTTCTCCGATTTGCTTCTGTACCGTGCCTATGCAGACCGGACTTCCGTCCCGGTCATCATCCCTTCCCAGAAGAAGCTGGTCGCGGGTGATGTCCGCACGATCCACCAGGCGGGTGCCAAAGCAATCATGCTGGGAGCGGTAGTCACACAGGAAAATCCGGAGGCGCTGTACCAGGCGGTGTCCGATTTTCGCAGGGCTATCGATGCGCTGTAACGATGAGCGGGCGCAAGTTCAGGGGAGGTAAGGCAATCTATGGATTCTAACACTTCGAGCTCTACTTCTGCTGCCATAATTTCTCCCCCCAGGAAGAAATGGTCGATGCAGAGGAACGAACGAATTGCCGGGTGGCTGTTTATATCGCCAATGCTAATCGGCTTTACAATTTTTATGTTCGGACCGCTGCTGTTCGCCCTGGTCATGAGTCTGTATGACTGGCCGCTGCTGGGTGAGAGGGAGTTTACGGGGCTCGCTAATTATAAAGAGCTGTTCGAAGACAAAACATTCAAGGTTTCTTTTATAAATACGTTCGTGTTCAGTGCCGGCCTGGTTCCTATGAACATTCTGCTTGCTATGGGCCTGGCCTCGCTTCTGAAAAACAAGTTTCCGGGCATCGGATTTTTCCGTACGGCGATCTTTGTTCCGGCTGTAACCTCGCTCATCGTTTGGGCAATAGTTTGGAAGTATCTGCTTGCCCCCGAGCTCGGCTTTATTAATCAATTCCTGGCCTTGCTCGGCATCCAGGGCCCGGCCTGGCTGCTCAACCCAAGCACGGCGATGCCGGCGGTTATTGTGACCAGTGTTATCAAGAACGTTGGCCTTAACATGATTCTGTTCCTGACGGCGATGCAGCAGGTGCCCAAAGATCTGTATGAGGCTGCGGATCTGGATGGGGCCTCATCGTTCAGGCAATTCCGCAGCATTACGCTGCCGCTGATTACGCCGACCATCTTCCTGACGATGATAGTGACGACGATCGGAGCGATGAAAGTATTCGGACAAATCTACGTCATGACACGCGGCGGCCCGATGGACAGCACAAAGGTGCTGGTGTATTACATTTGGGAAACGGCCTTCAGGCATTACGAAATGGGCTATGCGTCTGCTTTGGCTTTTATCTTATTCTTTATCTTGCTCGTATTCACGCTAGTCTCGTGGGGAGTAAGAAAGCGGTGGGTATTCTATGAAAATTAATCTTGTATGGGGATTTAAATATACGGTACTCAGCATCATCACAATATTCATGCTGATTCCGCTCGTATGGATGGTAACCACTTCACTCAAGCATCCGGCCAATGTATTTTCCCAGTTTATTCCAAATCCAATAAGACTGGTCAACTATACGGAAGTGCTTAGCCAGACCGTCTTCCTGCAGCAGTATTGGAACAGCATTTATATCGGCGTTGTCGTGACAGCACTCACGCTCCTGTTTACCTCGATGGCCGGTTATGCGTTTGCCCGTTTGAATTTTCCCGGACGGAATATGGTGTTTTTACTTTTATTAAGTGTTATGATGATTCCGCAGGAAGTGACCATTATCCCGCTGTTTCTTTTTATGAGAGAGTTTGGTATGGTTAACACGCATTACCCGTTGATCCTGCTGCCGGTGTTCGGTGCCCCGGGGGCATTCGGGGTGTTTCTGATGAGGCAGTTTTTTATCACTGTTCCCAAAGAAATAGAAGAAGCTTCGATCATGGACGGCTGTTCCCGGTTCAAAATCTATTATCGCATTATGCTGCCGCTGGCTGTTCCGGCGCTGGCAACCTTGACGATCTTTACGTTTCTGACCAACTGGGATGAATTTTTGAATCCATTGATCTTTATTAATTCGAGAGAACTGATGACACTGCCGATCGGCCTGTCCCTGTTTACGGATGAGACCGGCACTGCATGGCATCATTTGATGAGTGCCACTACGCTTGTTACACTGCCCTTGCTCATACTTTTTTTCTTCGGTCAGAAGAAATTTATTGAAGGCATGACCGCAGGGAGCGTGAAATGAGTTGCCACTACTTAGGCGGCTCTGGCCATGTCTAGCAGGAACGGAGAGCTAAGCTGTAGACGACATAAGGAAGGTGGAACAAACAAATGGAAGAACGGCATTATGACATTATCGTCGCTGGCGGCGGGCCGGCGGGCATCAATGCGGCTATTGCTGCCGGGCGGCAGGGCAAGACGACTTTGCTCATTGAACGGTATGGCTTTGTAGGCGGTATGTCCACGGCTGCGCTCGTCTATCCGTGGATGACCTTCCATACGGAGAGCGGCAAGCAGGTGATTAAAGGTATTGCCCAGGAAATTGTCGAAAGGCTGATGGAAAGGGGCGGTTCGCCGGGGCATTTACGGGACACTATCGGTTTTGTTCACACCGTGACGCCCTATCACCCTGAGATCTATCAGGTACTGGCCATGGAAATGCTGTATGAAGCGAGGGCTGACGTGCTGCTTCACAGCTTTATTGATGAAGTGAATGTGAAAGATGGACGAATCGATCATGTGGTCGTCTCGGGCAAGTCCGGGCGGCTCAAGCTGAGCGGGGCAATGTTCATCGACTGCACAGGCGATGCGGATGTGGCTTATCTGTCCGGTGCCCCGGTACAGATCGGGCGGGAGAAGGACAATTTGACACAGCCGCTGACGATGAAGTTTCGGATGCGCGGCGTAGATTTGGAGAAGGTAAAGCAGCATATCATTGATCATCCGGAGAACTTCTACCAGAAGATGATGGTCGAGGAATTAGCAAACAACGAGGTGCCGCTCACCGGCGTCCAGGGCTTCTATCCGCAGTGGGAGGCAGGCGGTGTGCCGATCAACCGCGATCAGGTGCTGTTCTTCACCGGACCGGCGGATGATGAGGTGCTGATCAACTGCTCCCGCGTACAAGGACATAATGGCGCAGATGTATACGACTTGACGAAGGCGGAATTGGAGGGGCGAAAGCAGGTGCTGATGCTGCGTGATTTCTTCCGCAGCTCCATTCCAGGCTTCGAGAACGCTGAAGTGTCCAACGTCGGCACGCAAATTGGAATCCGGGAAACGCGGAGAATTAACGGCGAGTATATCTTGACTAAAGAAGATGTCACGGCCGGGAAGAGATTTGCCGATGTGATTGCCCGCAGCGGTTATCCGATCGACATTCATGATCCAACCAAGAAAAACGTCGAAGTCGCGTGGGTGGAAGGGGATGGCGCTTTCGATATTCCATATCGCTGCCTTGTAGCCAAGCAAGTGAGTAATCTGCTTGCTGCCGGCAGGTGCATCTCGACGACACATGAGGCGTTCGCGACGACGCGGCTGACGCCAAGCGCGATGGCGACAGGCCAAGCGGCGGGTACCGCAGCGGCTTTGGCTGTCAATGAGGGCTGTGCTCCAGCCGACATTGACGTGAAGCAGCTGCAGCAAATTCTTGCCAGCGAAGGTGTCGTTCTGGATTAAGGGGCGGTCATCAGTGATCGCCCGGTTATCGCCCTATTAGCAGTTTCAGGCCGCATTTCATGCGGCCTGTTTGGCGTGCTCCTGTTTTAAGCGTGCCGTAAGATTAGAAAGAATCGCAAGCAAAAATTCCCTTATCGAACATGCAAAGATTTCATCGATGTTGGAGCTGGGGAAGACACGTTCCACCAGGCTCACGGCTCGAACAAAACCAGATTCCCGCTGCGGGCTTCCGCCTTTTGCTTGCCACATGTATAATCATGGAAGGGAGCTCAGCCGACATACGACCCAGCCTAAAGATAAGAGCTATCTAAGGCTGGGTCGTGTTATATTAGTGTGAAGTTGATAGGGAGGATATTGTGAGAGAAATAGACTATACAGGATATTTTTGGCAGGATGAAAAAGTTAGATTACGGGCGATCCAGGAAGAGGACTGGGAGAATGTTTACCTAGGCGGTTTTGATACTCCTGCACGTGTACTGCTAGAATGTGCGGTAGAGTTACCGCCCACAATCACAGGGGCTAAAAAATTTGTGGAGGATAATGCTGATTTTTCTTCAACTAATAAACGGATAATGTTCACGATTGAAAACCTGGAGGGTGAAAGCATAGGAGGAATCAACCTAAATAGCATTGATGAGAGAAACGGGACATTCAGTATTGGTATAGTAATCGATAAGGAATACCGGGGCAAAGGTTATGGCACAAGTGCTATGAAAATTCTGCTAAAATATGCCTTCCTGGAACGAAGACTTAATAAATTCAATGACTATGTTCTTGAAGGAAATAAAGGCTCGGAGAAGATGATGAGGAAACTGGGTTGTGTTCAGGAAGGCGTACGTCGCCAGGTAGTATACATCAACGGCAAATATTTGGATTTTATCATGTTTGGGATGACGAAAGATGAATTTATTAAAAAATTAGAAGAGGAGAGCTGACTTGAGTGGCGAAATTATGATGGATTTGCAGAGGAGAGAATATGATGGACTGCATTAAAATCGCTGAACAGTTTGTTGAGGACAAGTTTCCTGACAGTATTTTTGCGCTTGTTGCAGGGAGTGCTATTGATACAAAAAGGCCCAAAACCATACAGCCAAGACGAATGGAAAAGGGAAAGATATGAGATAACCAATCTGATTGATGATCTGATAGGTGGGCAGAATTATGACGAGCAGCTATTTATTGTTAATAAATTAACGGAAAAGATTTGTAATTTTATTTTAATAAGCCGTAAACAATGGCAAGGAAGCGGTAAGTGGACTCCAAGACTGATAAAAAAATTAGATGGAAATTTGTATAAAATAGATGAAATAACCTATAAGGGTTACATACCTCGGTTACAATTTATATATGCTTGCCTAATATAGGACCCAGCTTAAGAGAAGCACGATCTTAGGTCGGGTCTTCTTGTTGTTCTGAGGGGCTGATGGACTCGATGCTAGTTGTAACGATGCGTGTAGGCCTTAATACAGTGGGTCCTGTAAAAGAACACGACCAAAGTCCAGCTTGATTCTCGCCGCCGGTCGGTTTTGGAAGATTCTTTACACGAACTACACTGTAATTATCAGATAGAAAATTTTTAAAGGTGATTGGGATTCACAGAGGTTTCATAGATCAACGGTCGGATAACAGCATATATGTGCTACTGACAGATACCGGAACCTGATTTACTACGCTGATCAAGCATTTTACTAATGCCCCCTATATTCACGCATCCGTGCGTTGGACGAAGGGCTAAATGAGCTGTTCAGCTTGGCCGCAAGCATGCAGCCAATCCGTTTATCGCCGGATTTGTTGAAGAATACGTTTGTGAAGGAACTTACCGCCTGTTTCCCAATACACGCTGCAAGCTTCTGCGTTTGAACATAACCGATCGGCAAAGAGAGGATGTGGAACAAATCATCCGTTTCCTGCAAAGAGAAAACTACCGCAATAACATGCCTGGCCTTTTTGGCGTCCTGCTGAAACGCGACCTTAAGCGGAAAAATGCTTATTTTTGTTCCCAGTTCGTTGCAGAGACGCTGGAGCGGAACGGTATAAAGCTTGGGACCAGGCTCCCGCTCTAGTAACGCCAGACGATTTTCTCCATCATCCTGATTTTGAAACGGTATATGAAGGCCTGCTGCATGACTATCCTCCGGTTAAAAAGGCCAGATTGTTGAAATCCACCGAGCTACGGGTTCCCGCTTACAGGATGATGAAAAAAGTGGTTTGAAGAACCGCGCTATTTAATTGAAGGTAAAGTCGATACCTTGGGGAGGAAGAAACATGCAAGGGTGGAAAAGACTTGATCACAATCTGTTTGTCTGGTGCAATCAAAGGATAAGTCATGCTGTCCTGGATCAGCTGCTGGGCATAATTACTCACATGGGAGGAGCTATCTTCACAATAGTCAGTGCTTTGCTTGTCGCTTGGCTGGCCCCTGAAGAATGGAGCACTATCGGTATACAAAGTTTGTTTGCTTTAACGGTCAGTCATATCATCGCTGTAATTATTAAACGGAAGGTGCAGCGAATCCGTCCGTTCCGAATTTTGCAGCAGGTAAGGGTTGGCAAATTCCCGCTTAAGGACTATTCGTTTCCCTCCGGTCATACCACCGCTATATTCGCCCTCGTGACTCCTTTTTTGTTTATAGTTTCTCCTGCAATTTCGCTTCTGCTGCTATTGCTTGCGGTCCTGGTTGGTTTGTCGCGTGTATATTGGGGCTATCATTATCCGACGGATTGCGTAGTCGGCGGAGCCATCGGTTTTATTACAGCACTGTTGGTCGTTTTTTTCACCACTTAAGAATTGATAAATTTTCCGCGGTTGCCGGATGATAATTTTTATCAAATTGTAGATAACTTGATCAATAGAGGAGAGAAACCATTGCGACCAGACACGAAAATATTAATTCTGACAGCAGGCTATGGTGAGGGCCATAATCAAGTTTCTTATGCTTTGCAGCAGAGTTTTACAAAAATTGGCTTGAACCAGGTGGCGATTATCGATTTATTTCAGGCAGCCTACCCCGTAATGAACGAGGTAACCAAATTATTGTACCGTTACAGTCTCGCATCTTCGAACATTGGCATCAATTATTATGGATGGTCTTACAATTTGACAAACCGGATGCCTGTCAACAGCATTATAGCCAAATGGATTAATTCGCTAGGAGGCGGAATGCTAATGAAAATCATCAAGAATGCCAATCCGGATGTCCTTATTTATACGTTTCCTTTCGGCAATGTGAGAGACCGGATTGAAAAACTGGGCATTAAGCTGACGACAGCCGCGATCATAACCGATTTTACCGTTCATCGCAGGTGGCTGTATGCTAGGCCCGATCATTATTTTGTCGCTACGGAGGATGTCAAGCAAACGCTCATCAGCCAAGATGTTGCGGATAGCCGTATTACCGTAACCGGTATCCCGATCAGAGAAAGCTTCCAGAGTCAGCAGGGGAGCGGTAAGAGGGAGAAAAGTATTCTCGTCATGGCCGCAGCCTGCGGGGGAGCTTCGTCCTTGAAGTCTTTAATCCGGGAGCTCCTGCTCATACCGGAGGTGCGGATTGATGTCGTTTGCGGCCGCGACAGCAGGCTGGAGCGGAAAATGTCTGACGAATGGGGAAACGAGGCGCGGGTTCGTATATACGGTTTTACCGACCGCATGGCGAGCTTGATGCGGGAGGCCGCCTGCATTGTGACCAAGGCCGGGGGAGTAACGCTTTCCGAAGCGATCTATGCGGGAGTTCCGATCTTTATCCTTAGACCGTTTCCCGGACAGGAAAAGGAAAACGCCCGCTATCTAGAGAGCAAAGGAATGGCTTTCGTAGCCGATACAGTTCAGGATCTTGCTGCCCGCATGCGGTTGTTATTTGCCTTAAGGCAAAGAGAGGCAGGCAATGACGCGTCAGCTGCACAGTCTCAAGCAGGAGGCCGCATCGGATAAAATAGTCGGCCATTTCTTTCCCACAGCGGCAGATGCGTGTATAAGGAGTGCTACATGACTATGGGAATGAAGGCTCTTTCACGATCTTTTTTGACGCTAGCTGTTGTTTTGTTCTGTACGGAGTTTGTCCGCAGTGCCTTTCTGCTATCATTTCTTCCGTTCTATGCGGTTAATGAGCTTAACTTTACTGTAGCTTGGGTCGGAATGGCCGTATCCTTGCATTATGTGGCTGATACGGGAATCAAGCTGGTGGCCGGTTATTGGCTGGACCGCTTCCCGCTCCGCTGGTTGATTCCGGTAACGTTCCTTTTTATGCTGGGCGGGCTGCTTGCCGTATTTTCCAGTCCATTCCCTTGGGTCATGATCCTGGGGTCGGTTCTGATCGGGATCGGTGCGTCGCCGATCTGGCTGATTTGTCTGGGCAAAGTTAAAGAGAAGCAGCGCGCATCCCAGATGGGAATGATCTACACGATCTGGATGGCCAGCCTCGGTCTCGGACCGATTACGATCAATCTGATTCTTGCCCAAAGCTACGGCTTGTCGTTCTGGCTGCTTTTTGTTCTGCTTACGGTCGGCTTTGCTGTATCCTTCAGTTTGATGAAGGAAGCCAGGTTGAACGTGCTAAAAGTCAGCGTCACGGAGCAATTCGGCCAGCTTGGCCAAAAGCTGATTCAGCTAAAATGGCTCGCTCCAGGCATGGTGCTGCAGATGATGGCAGCCGGACTCTTGCTGCCGATTCTGCCGAGCTTCGCCTCCCAGCATTTGGGATTGAACGAAGCCGAGTATTCGCTTATGCTGCTGCTTGGAGGAGCTGGTGCCATACTGTTTCTCGTGCCTATGGGCAAACTGGCGGATAAGTGGGGCCATAAGCGAATGCTGGTCATCGGCTTCTGTTGTCTTACAGCGGCGCTCTATCTGCTGATCTGGTCCGCATCGATATATTCGACGCTGATGCTTGCCCTCATACTGGGCTTGTCCTATTCCGCCGTGCTTCCGGCATGGAATGCGATTCTGTCTTATCTTGTCCCGCCGGACCAGAAAGGGACGGGCTGGGGGGTTCTGTCAGGAATCGAAGGCCTTGGCATTATGATCGGCCCTGTTATAGGAGGTTGGATCGCGAGCCGCTATACCGACGCCGCTTCGGTAACGATCAGTGCCGTACTGCTCGCTATCATTGCCCTTTTCTACATGCTGCTTCCTAAGAGCAAGCTGATAGCGGAGGATGGGAAATACCGCAGCGGAGACAAGGTTCAGGCTGGCTGAACCGGTTGGGCGAAGACTATCTAATTACAGCTGTGTGGGCAGCATGAGTGCAGAGTGGCTGTAGCCAGAATGTCTGACCGGCGACGAACACTAAGTCCGAAAGCAAGCTCTCTCCAATTTTCCACCGGATAGCAGACTAATGATATGTGCGTAACCAAACGGGGTGTGCCGCTATGAATGTTATTGAGATTGTTGAGGATTTGTTCAAACAATATGGCTATTTTGTACTGCTGTTCGGACTGCCGCTTGATTTTATCGTGCTCCCGATTCCACCTGGCAACAGTACATTGACCTATACCGGCTATTTATCCTATAAGGGGATACTGGAAGAAGTGCCGGCGGTCGTTCTGGCTTTGGCAGGAGCGTACATTGGCGTCTCGATTACTTATTTCTTAGGGTACAAGCTGGGGATGCCGCTCATCGAACGTTACGGCAAGTGGTTATTCCTGAAACCTTCCATGGTTGACAAAACCCGCCAGCATTACGACAAGTACGGCAATAAACTGCTGTTGATCAGCTTTTTCATTCCCGGCGTAAGGCAGTTCATCGGTTATTTTATCGGGATTATCCGTGTACCTTACCGCACATTTGTATTATATGCCTTTACAGGCGCCGGCTTGTGGGTAATCACATTTTTTGCTATCGGCTATTTATTCGGGGATCAGTGGCAGGTTGTGTTCCGCTTGGTGGAGGAATATTTGAAGATATTCTTTATAGGAGCGGGCGCTCTTATCCTGGGCTTGTTATTGATTAAGTGGGTTAATCGTTCGAAGAAGAAGCCTTCTCCATGACTGGACCGAAGATAAATTAATACTTTAGAAAAAAACGGTGAAATCATATGTAGGGCTTACGCACCTCTTTTATTATAAGTATAATATTGGAAGACGCTCCAGCTAACACAAGACCCAGCCTATGGTAAACAGCTATCTAAGGCTGGGTTCTTTTTTATGAAAACAGTCATGTTTTCTCCAGTTCTGGCACAACTCTGGCATGAAATTAGCCAAGGTTGGCGGGTTCGCGGGCTGTTCGGGCTTGTTGCCTGCGTTTTATTCGAAATGTCGTACAAAATCATGCGGTTGAAGTACGATTACCGGAGATTTGTATGAAACATAGTACAAATACAGGGGATTGAAGGGCAATTACCCAAGATTTGTATGACAAATCGTACAAATGCAGGAAATTGAAGGGCAATTACCCGGGATTTGTATGACAAATCGTACAAATGCAAGGTCTTTAAGCTATTCAGGAACAGCAGCCAATGTTCTAGACGAATTTTCGTACAAGTTATGTGATTGAGGTACAATTACCCGAGATTGCCCATCATGCGGGGCGTTTTATTTTTACAGAAAATTGATAACGATAAGAAAGAAGTGAAACCATGAAGAATTTTATTAAATCTGATCTTCATAAGTCCACAATTGTTCGAGGACGTTTACAAAGAATTTTTTGAAGAGCCATATCCGGCAAGAACGGTATTCGAAAGTGGTATTGGATTCAACGTGCAGGTTGACGCCATAGCAATTAAAGAAAAATGAAACCCTAAAAGGAGATGATCTACATGGCCATCACTACTGAAATTGTAAACTTCAAAGAATTGAATGTTTTGGGCATACCTTGCAAAGGCCTTACCAATATGGGAGATAAAGTTGGAAATGCAGTAAAGGAATTAATGAAATACGTGCAGGAAATAAAAACTTTTAAGGGAAAACCTTGGTTCGGAGTTTTTCAACCCTGTCCGGAGGAAGTGGAGAATGAAGAACTAATTTATTTTGTATGTGTGGAGATCGAAGAGGCTCTTGAGCAAGGAAGCTATCCAAAGGAGTTACAACAAATTACAATTCCTGAACAACGTTATATGGTGATACATAAAGAAAAAAATGATTCTATCAAAGAAGTTTACGGTAAACTCAATAACCTCCTAGTAGAGAGAAATGAACTACAGAATAGTGAAAGCCATTGTTATATTCTCGAATTTCCAGTTGATGAATCGTGGGAATCAGTTCAAGTATTTGTTCCGATCGAGTGATAGTTAAGAGAATTTATAAAAATGAAGGTGATTTTGGTTGATAAGCAAAAACAATGCAGAGCATTATATTTGGGGCAATAATTGTGATGGGTGGCGATTAGTAGATGAAGAAGAACAAAGCATTATTCATGAATGCATGCCGCCTGGTACAAGTGAGATAAGACATTTTCACAGTAAATTGAAACAATTTTTCTTTGTACTTACTGGAGTGATAACAATAGAACTAGATGAGGTTGAATATACATTGGGAAAGCATGAAGGAATTGAAGTAAAACCTAATGTTCCGCACCAAGTTTTTAATAGATCGGATAAGGACTCTGAATTTTTAGTCATTTCACAACCGAATAATAGGAATGACAGAACAATAGTAGACTAAATAATAGAGAATTAAATCCTCTAGCATCAATTCCTGCAGATTGGTGTTTGCTCCTCGATTTACTTAATTTTTGGAATTAAAGAAATCGATCTTTAACAGCGATCGGAGGCCCCCTCGCTCCCGCAGTAAGAGATTGAAGAGAAACATTTTAGTGGAGGTTTTACAATATTATGAAAATAATCGTGACCGGCGGAGCCATTATTCGTGATGATAACGGGAGAATATTGCTGCAAAGAAGATCAGATTATGGGAATTGGGGACTGCCTGGTGGTGGAATGGATCCGGGGGAGTCCATTGAAGAAACGATGATTCGGGAAGTAAAGGAAGAGACAGGGCTTGAAGTTGAACAATATGAATTATATACGGTTTATAGTGGTTCCCGAATGAAGTATACATATCCGGACGGAAATGAAGTTGTTTTTGTGATGTTCATTTTTAATGCAAGGGCAAACTTAGATGGTAAAATAGCAGACGATCATAAAACCGTTATTTATAACGATAAAAACCAAGAATCATTAAAATTAGAATTTAAGCTTTTAGAGGATATAATCTAGAAGATATAAGTACTGTGCAACGGCCAGTTTTTGAAGATCTCAAAAATGATGTGAGGTCATTATTAAGAAATTAGGCGGAGTCGATGATGGCAAATCTATAATGAGCATCAGAGCTGGGCGATAGGTGAAGCACTTTGCAGCTTAGAAAATAAAAACTGGGGTGAAATCATTGATCCTTTGGGTTAACGGGGCATTCGGAGCAGGCAAGACAACCATAGCTTATGAGCTGAATAGAAGAATACCCCATTCGTTTGTTTATGATCCTGAAAACGCGGGGTACTTCATTAGGAAGAATGCCCCTAAACAAATCTTAAAAGACGATTTTCAAGACCATGAGATTTGGAGAGAAATTAACTTCTCCCTTCTTCAAACGATAAGCAAGGAGTTTTCCGGAATTGTCATAGTCCCTATGACGATCGTTAATCCCCAATATTTCGATGAGATTATAACTAGATTAAGATCGAATGGAGCTATCGTTAACCATTTTACTTTACTGGCTAGCCGCGAAACTTTATTAAAGAGATTGAAAAGCAGAGGAGACAATAAAAATACATGGCCAGCGAAGCAAATAGATAGATGCATGGCTAGTCTGGCTCAGGATATGTTTAAAACCCACATTCATACGGATAACATGACGCCTGAAGAAATTCTTAATCGAATAGCAAGAGAGTGTACTATCGAGCTGCAGCCCGATAGTAGAGGAATAATAAAAAAGAAACTAGATCGATTAATCACGCAGATAAAGCATATAAGATTCTAAGTTCCTAAAAGAATAGGAACCAAAGAATAGAATCTAAAAATAGGAGCCAGAATACAGATGAACCCACTGCAAAAAGCAGAACAAAAATTAATCATTGCTGACAAGATAATGAATGAACTGGATTTACTTAATTTATGGAGTGCGGTTGGAGAGCCGATGCTGGTTGGAGCTATGGCTTATAATTTGATTTTGAATCCGGATATTGATATGGAAATATATTGTGAAAAGCCGGAAGCTGCTGCGGGTTTTAAAGTTCTAGAGAGCTGTATTAAAAATCCTAAAGTCATTGAAGCAAGATATGTAAACCATTTGCATGGAGAAGATCAAGGAATTTATTTTCAGCTAAAGTATAAGGAAGAGGAAGATTTTATTTGGAAGATCGATATGTGGCTATTAGCGTATGATCATCCTGGCCCTTGTGCAAAAGATCTCGTAGAGCTACTAAATCGTGCGTTAACGAATGAAACCAGAGAAGCTATTCTTACTATTAAAGAGCAGACACGAGAAAACAAAGACCGTACATCCTCTATACGAATTTATGAGGCTGTAGTGGACTATAACATAAGAACCTATGAAGAGTTTATAAAATGGCATTCAAAGTATAAGCCTAAAGGACTTACGAATTGGAAGCCAAACTAGAGGAGAATGCTATGAATCCAATATTAATCGATTTTCCCAATGAAATTATTACAGATCGACTTTTATTGCGTATGCCGATGGCTGGCGATGGCCAATACGTCTATGAAGCGATTATGGCTTCGCTGGCAGACCTTAGACCGTGGCTGCCTTTCGCTAATCAAGAGCAAAGCCTAGAGAATACTGAGGCCAATATAAGAGAAGCACAATCCAAGTTTTTAAAAAGAGAGGATCTGCGGCTGCTCATCTTTGACAAACACAATCATAATTTAATAGGATCTTCAGGATTACATAATCCAAATTGGGTTGTAAGAAAATTCGAAATCGGCTATTGGATCGATTCAAGATACCAGGGAAACGGATATATGACTGAAGCGGTAGAGGGAATTACTGGATTTGCTTTCAGTGAGCTGGAAGCTAGAAGAGTTGAGATCCGGTGCGACGAAAAAAATATTAGAAGCAGAGCCATCCCGGAAAGATTGAATTATGAGCTTGAAGGAATTTTAAGAAATGATGATGTAGCTCCCCATTCAAACGAACTAAGAAATACATGTATCTATTCCAAGATTAGATAAGTAACGGAGGTGCGTTGTCAAGGTGCAGATGCAGATGCAGATGCCGTACACTATTCGCCCCGTTTGGCCAGGAAGACTGGGAACAAATCAAAGAGATTTATATGGAAGGAATACGAACGGGAAATGATGCGGCTTAAATCCAATCCATCAAGCCTATCGAACCCAAACCAATCGAACCCAAACCAAATTTGGCAGGAGGCGAAGGTTTTTGAGAAAAAAAGGTTTGAGAAAATATATTTTTATAACATTTATTCTTTCTTTGTCGCTACTCGGTTTTTACATCTACTCTATGGAGTCGAATCAAAATGGAACCAGACCGGACGACATTATGGTTAAAGCAACCTTGCAGCATAATAATAACCCAAGGATGAACCACAAAGACATCATGCTTGAAGTCATTATTGACAAAAAAAGAATAGCCAACATATGATTTATCCTTACATACCGGGATTACAATACATGTCATTCGATACTGGCGAAGAGGCTGAATTTTTTGTTCCGACTAGTATTGGAAGCGACTCGGCAGATGAGCAGAAGGTATATGACACATTGAAAAATAACAGGATTATTGATGGTACTGCCAAGAAAGACCAAATACACTTTATCGGTTTCTGGAGTCCGCAGGATGCAGGGGTCCATAAAATGAGACTGTATTTTGAAAATAAAAATTTACTGGCAGATAAAGAAATGTATCTGGTCTATGTTCACAAGGAAGAAGGAAGATTTGGAAAAGATCTGGGCTGGACTCAATTAACTAGCATTGATTCGGAATTATGATCCCTCCTCTTCCTCCGACTGCTTCGCTAACCAGAAGCATGTTTTCGGCGGCATTGTTCGTAAGCGTTGAAGCAGCATGCTCCTTCAGCCTTCAAAGCTTGCTGCATGTTCCCTCAGCCTTCAATTTTGCACCAACTTCCCTAACAAAGTTTGCTGAGTGTTTCACATGTTTCTTTAACCTTTAAAATTCATGTCAAGAACCTTCTGCTAATCCATCTTTTAAGAAAGCTCTTGCTAGCTTCGGCTTCGGCCAGGGAGTTGGCATCGTATTTCCCCGACAATACCCTCCAGCTCGCGTTGATGGCGATTATTTAATAAGCCGGCGCGGGCTTACACGCTCTTATCCTGTTTTTCATGCCTCATAATTTCACTAATTGCTCCTTTCCAACGCTTTAGTTCAGAATTGCAGATGTTGGTCCGAAATGCCGATGGACAGTTCGTTAAGGGCACTGGTAGTCTCGGTTAGGAAGAAGCATCCCAAACTTAATAGAAAGGAAGTGGCTGGTCTGGAAAAGTTCTTTGCAGGCTTCGTTCGCAGGAGGGCTGTTATAGTTGCTCTTATTTTAGCATTGCTGGTTATGTCAGCACCCCGTTTTTTTACAAGTGATACAGCAGAAGCAAAAGGCAATTCCGTGAAGAATACCGTGACATTCTCGGTATACGCCGAGGGAGATCGAGCTTCTCTTCCTGCTAAGTACTTCTTGGAGCTTAAATGCGAGGGAGGAACAGCGGCACGAGCCAGACTTACAACTCGAGGAAACGACACGCTCACTGTACCTCATCAAGCAGCAGGACAAAAGTGCGAAATACGGGCTGGAACGAGCGGGAAAGCCGAACTAGGAAATGAAGTGCGGTTTACCGTTAGCAGTGAGGAAGGTGTCATCGCCCGGAGTGTAGTGTATCCCGAAGGGGCGGCGGAAGCTGTATCATCCGATTTCCGTGCGCCGTCAGGAGCACTTCATGTTGATGTGGAGCACGAGTTTAGAGAAGGGCCGCTTGGAACCCGTATCCGTGTGATGGAATGGAACATTTGGGGTGGCGGGCGCTCGGCCGGAGGGGAGGAAAACGTTGAAAATATTATAGAAGTGATCCGCCATGAGAATCCGGATATCTTGTTTACGATTGAAACCTATGAGTCGGGTGAAAAGATATTGGAAGGGATGAACGAGGGCTTGCCAGAGCATCTTCGTTACACGGGGACCAAAGTGACGGTTCAACCAGCCCATCAGCCGAAGAACGACAATCTATGGATTTTCAGCCGTTTTCCGGTGGTGGAACAGTATCCGGTCATCGCACATCCGGGATTGATGAATGATTTCCACTTCGGCGGCATCAAGATTCAGCTCCCTGACGGCCAAGAGGTTAATTTATTCAATACGTGGTTGTACCACGAAGGTTGGGCCTGGGGCGCCGTTAACCAAACAGTTGGTGAAATCAAATACGGAATTCCCCGCACGTATACCAATGCGGAGATTGTTGCTACCGACCTGCAGCCCCGGCGCATTCAGATGATTCGCAAGATTCTTGGGGAAAATCTGCCTGCCTACTTAGCAGGGGACCGTTCGCCAATCATTATGGCAGGCGATTTCAATACGCTGTCGGCTGAGGATTGGAGCGAAAGATTCGCGAATGCGCCAGGGCATGAAGGACTTGTCCTCCACTGGCCTGTCACTGAGCTGATGCAAGAAGCGGGGTTTACAGATACTTATCGCTGGGCTAACCCGGACGCGGCTGCCCATCCTGGAAGCACCTGGAGCCCGTATACCGGATATGGAATGGCGCCGGGGCGGATTGATTACATCTGGACCAAGGGACGGGAAATCAGGGTGCTGGGTTCGTACACGGTAGATCAAAAGCTGCCTGAGCATCAGCATCGGGCCGTGCCTTTCTATTCGGATCATGCAGCGGTCGTAACCGATCTTATGGTGCGTAATGCCGAGAGCCTTGCCGGGGATTCTCCGTTGGAGGAGTACGAGGTGCCATGGCGGCAGATAACGGCCGTTTCTACCAGCGAGCATGTTGGATATGAAGCCTATAGAGCGACCGACGGGAATCTGAAGACGATGTGGCATACGGAATGGGCACCGTTGGAGCCTCTCCCGCAATCTATTACATTAGATTTGGGGGGGACCTATCATGTTACCGGTTTGGATTATCAGACCCGCACTGATTTCAAGCCGGACGGCATCATTACGGAGTACGCCGTGTATGTGAGCTCCGATGGATTCACTTTCACTCAAGCTGCTACCGGAGAGTGGGCACACGACTATTCCCCCAAGAAGGTAAATTTCAATGCGCCGGCGGTTCGATTTGTGAAGCTTGAAGCGCTGCAGGGAAGCGGCAATGTGGCTTCGGCTGCGGAAATTAAAGTGCGCTATACACCCACACCCTAAAATCATAGGAGATGAGAGAAATTGAACAGTGCAGTGCTAAAAAGTACCCTATGCTAGCTGCTATGATTATTGCAATTATGACAGGCTGCAGCGCTGCGGAAGATACGGATAGCAACTCACCGGCAGATCCCTCAAGCGGGCCGCATCAGGAGAGCGCCGGACCGGAGGAACAGAACACTGAAAAGCGCCTGTCAATAATTCGGGGTTCCCTATCGTAAACGAGCCGATTCAGCTCAATTTCGTGGCGGGCATGCCGCCCACCACGCATCCGAATTGGAATGACGTCCTGGTGTTTAACGAGTATGAGAAAATGACGGGAATGGATATTGAGTGGCAAATGATCAGTACATCGGTGGAGTGTATAATTCGTGGGATCCCGATACATGGGCAGACGTGGACGGCTTCGCAGGAGCTCCCGCTTTGGAAGGGCCGCACGGAGATAAGCTAGTGGTAAGCAATTCTCCTCTTACCGGTCTAGGCCACTTTGTAATTACGAGCGCCAATAAGCATCCGGAAGCAACCATACGATGGATTGATTATTTCTACGGAGATGAAGGCAGTGAAATGTTCTTTATGGGAATTGAAGGCGTTACATTTAAACGAAATGCGGACGGCTCTGTAGAATACTTGGATGAAATCACCAAAAATTCGAACGGTTTGACTTATGATGAAGCGGCTGCAAAGTATATGGTCTGGCCGGGAGGAGGAACGCCGGGCATCATCTCGCAGAAATATTTCCGTGGGGGGGAGTCCGCTCCGGTTTCCTTGGAGGCGGCAGACAAAATAGCGCCGTACTTGCCGGAAGAAACGTGGATACCGTTCAGCTTTACTAACGAAGAGAATACACGGATGGTGGCTTTAACCTCGGACATATCGACGTATATTCGTGAAATGCAGGCAAAATTTATTACGGGAGACATCCCATTCAGCGAATGGGACACCTATGTGCGAACTATCGAGAAAATGGGACTGGCCGAGTATATGGAAATCTACCAGGCGGCTTACGAGAGGTACAAGAAAGCGTAAGATGAGGATAAAGTTCCGTTCCATGAGAGAGCTTAGCTTCCATGGAACGGAATGATCCTGCAGAGGGGGAGACTGCTGGGAATGCCAAAAATACATGCCATAACAAGAAAGTGGCAGCTGTATGCGTTAGTATTGCCTGTCATTGCTTACTTTGTGGTGTTTAAATACATACCGATGTACGGAGTTCAAATTGCCTTCAAAGAATTTGTTGCGGTGAACGGCATTTGGGGGAGTCCATGGATCGGATTCGATCATTTCGACCGTTTATTTCAAAGCTTCTATTTTGAGAGATTGATTATGAACACATTTATAATCGGGATTTATGAGCTGGCGGTCGGTTTCCCTATCCCGATCATCCTGGCTTTAATGATTAACGAGGTGCGAAATCGCCGGTTCAAAAAAACAGTCCAGACTGTGACGTATGCGCCACATTTTTTATCCACGGTTGTACTGGTAGGGATTGTCGTTATGTTTCTTGGATGTCGCGCTGATTCATAAATCGTTCGCTCAGGCGGATTATGCCTTAAGGCACAAATTAGTCAGAGGAGCTGGCCATGTGATCCCTCTGTGTTCAATTTTACAAATAATGGTATAGGATAAAGGTAAGGAGGGGATGGCATGAAACGAATCCTTGCTATTATATTGTTAATGTGGGCGGTTGCCGGATGTGCTCAGCAGCAGGAACGACCGCAGGAACCAATAACAGATGAATTGACAAGTCCGGATATTCCTTTTGTCTCAGTTCAAGAGGGACACGAAATATATAAATATAATTATGATAATATGGATCGCGGCAAGCATGATTATTATCAGCACGCGCTTGTGGTTGATCCGCACCATTACAAGAAAAATGCTCTACAGCGAGGCGACGTGGTTTTTTACGACAGCCCTGAAGTGGCCCATGCAGAGACTTTTGCCATACCGGAAAAAAGCATCTCGAGAATTGTTGCTTTGCCCGGGGAAAGGATCTCTATCCGCAATGGGCAGGTTCTGATCAACGGCCGCCGGTTGGATACCTTTTATGGCATGGCTCACCGGTTAGGCAGTCATTTGGATGAACTCCGTGACTCGGTAAAAAAGGATAATCTCGAAGATCATATTTATCAAAATATAATGAACATAATTGAATATTTGGAATCCATTCATATGGACGAGATGGTGGTACCTGAAAACCACGTATTTCTTATAGGGGATGATTGGTTTAGAAGCTTGGACAGCCAGGTATTCGGTCCGCTTCCAGAAGAGTTTATTCGGGGAAAAGTATTAGGCTATGTGAATAGCTAACCTTTGAAGCGAAAAAAATGATAAAGTAATATTACCAAACTAAGCTTGATAGACATGGAAGGAACTCAGCTCTATGAAAATTTATGAGATTAGCCAGCGCTTGGATTTATTAGAGGAGGCGATTTTGTTTTTTTGGAAACAGTGGGGGGACGAGTCTAACTTTGATTTTTATAAAGACAGTATCGTTCATTCTGTAAATCCCGAGAAGGAACCCGCTATTATGAGAAATATAATTGGGAGCACTTTGCTACAGGGTATTACTTTAACGGGGAGCCGACGAACATTTATTGTAAAACGGTCTGAAGGCAATGCGAGACCCTAGACAATTTCAGGAGTGGAACATGAGAAAAATCATCTATTTACTAGCAGGTATAATTGTGATTTCCAATGTAATTTGGGGCAGCGTCTTTCTAACCAGGAATAGCAGTCAGGCGGAGTCAATCAAGGATGTCCAAATTTATACTCTCAAAGGTACAGGGAGACTGTGGGAGGCAGCTGATTACAAGGTTATTATCTCACCTGCCAAAATTATGAGAGGGCATGGGTCATTAGCCTATAAGGGCGATCCCAAGGAAATCGAAAACAGCACCTATTATAAAATTGAAATCCAGGAACTAAATCCGAATGGCCATTATGAATCGGTTTATGTAAATGAAGCGAGCTCCCATGGCGGACCAATAAATATTTTGAGCAATCTTAATGATATAGGGTCGATCACTGGAGATTACGCTGATAATGAACGGCTGAAGGATAGACATAACTATGGAAGTTCGGTATTAACGATCACTTGGAATGACAATGATGGTGAGCTCCACTCAGAGACCATCAATTTGAATATGGCTGCCGAGATTATCCTAAGTGAGGATTGAAGGATAGAATCCCCCTAATAACGTATGACCCAGTCTAGGAACAGAACTCTATCTATGGCTGGGTTGTTTTTCAGGCGATATTAACATGTAAATGACAGATAAGGCAGGGATTACTATGCGCATTGAAAAAGCTAGCCAATCAACTCTTGATGAAGTAACTAAACTAGCCCTAAAGCTTTGGCCCGATAATTCGCGGGAGATTCTGAGAACGGAATTCGCAGACATGCTGGAGTCCAGGAAAGATATCGTTTTTCTTGCCGTTATGGATGGGGGATATATCGGGTTTGTTCATATGTCCCTAAGATATGATTACGTCGAAGGCTCCAATTCATCTCCGGTAGGTTATGTGGAGGGGATCTATGTGGAGGAGAACTACAGAAATCATGGAGTATCGAGAAAGTTAGTAGAGGCCGGTGAACAGTGGGCCAAATCTTTGGGGTGCACAGAAATCGCATCCGATACACAATGGGACAACTACGGAAGTCAGGAGTTTCACAAGAAAATAGGATTTAAGGAAGCCGGAAGAATAGTAGCCTTTATTAAAAATATCGATTGAAGGGCTCACGAGCTCATTTGGGCGCGTTTGGAATATGATATATAGAAAGAGAGGAACTTTTGTACTTTATGAATATAGTCCTTATAGGTATGTCAGGGGCAGGTAAAAGCACATTAGGTGTCCTGCTTGCAAAAGCTTTGGGAATGGATTTCATCGATACAGATATAGTGATACAGCGGCTTGAAGGCAGGCAGCTGCAAGATATTATTGACCATGAAGGGATCGAAGCCTTTTTAGAAATTGAAGAAAGGGCTGTGTCCGAACTGCATTTGGAAAATACGATTGTAGCCACAGGCGGAAGTGTGATCTATTCAGAAAAAGCTATGAATGCCCTTAAACGGAATGGACAGATCATTTATTTGCATGTCCCTTTTGATGAAATCCAAAGAAGGCTGAAAAATATAACGAACAGAGGCATTGTCATAAAAAAGGGATGCAGTCTTAAGGACGTTTACGAGGAAAGAACACCTCTATACGAGAAGTATAGCGACGTAACTCTTGACTGCTCAAATAAGGACATTGAATTTTGTGTTAGTAAGATTATTGATAAAGTAAAAAACGGCAATTAAAAACAACTTCATTTACCCTGACAACCCGTCAACCCGTAACCCGTAACCCGTATTCTATGCCCCAAGCCTATCACTGGCATTGCATACGGATAAAAGTTTTGGCTTCAGGAAACATTAACCTTAAAGAAAAGAAATTTTCCTGGAGGATGCCTATGTATTACTTCGCCAGCTTCGGATTGCTGCTTGCGGGACTTACATGTATCAATATCATTTTTTCTTATCAGGGCAAACACGTTGATCCCCATTTCGTACCAACCTTAAAATTTCAGCTGAAGATGCTGCCCCTCTTTTTAGCTGCCAATCTAAGTATCGGGTATGGTATCAAGTTCGGCTTAAAAGCTGTACAGCAGCTGGGCTTTGTTTTAATTGCCGCCAAATGCATGGAGGTTTTAATCTCTGTGGGGATGGGATATTGGTTTATGAAAGAAATACCGTCATGGAAAACCTGGCTAGGCCTTGGCGTCATTGCAGCTGGTATTGTGATGGTCAAGCAGAAGTGAGCAATCATATCGTACCAGAAAAAAACCATTTGATTTATACCTGCTTGAATGAAAAATCCGCGCGGACAGATCCGATTTTTGTGTAAGATGCTTACGCATCTGATCTGCCCGCTTTCCACCCGGTAACTTGACTCCATTTACTGGCTTTATTCATGATCTCCCAAATGATGGGCTCAGCCTATATGGTCTATTCGAACAGCTGCCTGACCAAGTGCTTGCCGGATCGCAGCAGCTAATTTCGTAAATTCTTCTTTCCAGGAAGGATCATAAGGTACTACTTGGATGGGATCAGCCATAATGCCTCCTATAATTTTGAAGTTTCTTCGCTATGCAGGGCAGCACAAGCAGTGCGACTGATAATTCATGACAAAAGTCACTAACGGAATAAGAGATAGAACAAGATTCCGCAAGCTGAAAAAATAGCCGCGCAGATTCCTAGGAAAATCAGGGCTGGCTTGTAGATTTTTTTCGTTTCCTCTTTACCGATATTGGCAGTGGACGTCCCCAGAATAATATTGGCAGGGGCGATAACATTACCGACCGCACCTCCGGCCGATTGTGAAGCGATCACCTGCTCCAGCTTGAGGCCGTCCATCGAGCCCGCAACAGAGGCGTGCAGAGGTGCAAATAGCACATTCGATGACGTATTGGAAGAGGTGATATAGGCGCCGGCAATCCCGATAATATTAGCCAGCCCGGCATACACCAGCGGGGAGGAAACGGCAGCGATGCCAAGACCGAGCACGGAAGTCATGCCGACTTGCTCCATCACATTGGCCATAGTCAAGAAGGCCAGGATCGCAAGCGAAGCCCCAAGCGCTTCACTGGCTGTGCCTTTGGAAATAGCGGCAACCGGCCCGCTTTGCTCATCTTCCTGCAGATGATCGTAATGCCCTTTGGACTTGTACCAGAAGTAGCCGAAAATGCTGGAGATAAGCAAATAAAGTCCGGGATGGGTTAGAGGCGCTATCGGAGAGTAGGCTTCTTCTCCTTCCACCGTGTAGCCGTATCCTGTGCTGGTTTCCGGTACAGGAAACCCGAATTCCCACTGTTCCAGAAACTCAATTAGTGCCGGTACTCCAAGCATTGCTATGCTCAGTATACAAAGCACATAGTAAGGCATGAAAGCTTCATGAAGTCCCATCTTCGCTTTTTTCTCTTCCTTCTCATCGGAAGGTTGAAGGATGGAGCTGGTCTCTTCCAGCTCCTCATCTTTTTCTTGGTAGGCTGCAAACCTGGAAAAGAGCAGCACTGCCCCTAGGGATAAAGTAGCCGCCAGAAAATTGCTTAACGCCGGATTAACCTGCATTAATAGCATTTGACCGCCGCCCTGGATTAGAGAAACGACTACTACAAAGACCCAGGCTGCTTTAACTCCCTTCCACCTCGCAAACAAATAGCAGATGAAGAAGCCGCCCAACAGATTAGGAATCCACAGCAAAATGCCATGGTAGATCAGCGTCATCGTCTGATTCTCGATATTCACTACGTTAAGGGTAGCCAGCCAGCCTACACCGAGGGTGCCGAACATTTTTCCCCAGGCGTGTCCGATTAGTGCAATAGCTATGGCCATAAATGGCTTGACGCCTATTCCGATCAGCAGCGGTGTGACGATTGCAATAGGCGCTCCGAACCCGGCGATTCCCTGCAGGATCGAGGCAAATACCCATCCGAGCGAGAGTACGAGGAACAGATAGTTTTGACTGTATTCTTCTATTCCTTGGCGGATGGCTTTGAATGCGCCGGCTTTTTCCGCAACTTGGTAAATAAGCAGTGCAGGCCATACAACGAGCAGGATGAAAAAGGCATCCCAGGCTCCTTTCCCCAAGCCCACAGCAGCAGTTAGCCACGGAGCGTCAAAAAGAATAAGGGCAATGAGGAAAGCCATAGCCAGCGCTATGCCCCCCGACAGCGAGCCAGACCACCCGAGAAAAACCATCATGACCAATAGGGCAGCAATAGGCAGCAAGGATAGTGTCCAATGGAATATTGTAATCGGCAGATTATGCTCCATGATGTCATCCCCCTATTGTGAAAAGTATAATTTTTCTGCATCTAAGCATCTGAACCAGCTCTTTGAATCTCCAACGCTGCATAAACAGTTAAAAGCAAGCTGCTAACGGAAGCCGGTAAAATACAAAACCTAAAAAAAGCGGCAAAAGCAGCGAGAGCAGCAGAGCGGACAGAGCAGCGAGAGCACCAGTGCGGCAATAGCAGCTTGGGTGTTTAAAGCAAATAAAAGCTTATCAAGCGTCTACCAGCTTAAAGCTAGGCCATCCCCTCTAGGATCGGCACCTGCACTGAGCGCCCCTTGCTTCCGGTCGAAGACGATGCCTTGAGCGTGGCCCATTTCTTCCGACCAATCCACAGTAAATTCCGCCAGATGTCCTTTTGTCTGGAGCATTTCGAGAACAGAGGAAGCGACTCTAGCTTCCAGTTTGAAAGAATCCGTGGCAGCGCCCCAGGTGCGTCCGTACAGCCAACGCGGTGCTTCTATCGCCTGTTGAATGTTGTAACCAAAATCTATCACTCTAGTGATCAATGCGGCTTGGGTTTGCGGCTGGCCCTCACCTCCCATTGAGCCATACAGCATAAACGGCTTGCCGTCCTTTAATGCCATAGCTGGGATAATGGTGTGGAACGTCTTTTTACCAGGCTCCAGTGTGTTTGGGTGATGTTGATCCAAGGCGAAAAATGATCCGCGGTTTTGCAGCAAGATCCCTGTTCCTTCCGGGATATACATGGAGCCGAATTCATGGTAAATGCTTTGGATCAAGGACACCGCGTTTCCTTCATCGTCGACTGCTGCCATATAGACGGTATCGCGGTTTACGCCAATATGGGGGAGCTGTTCGCGATGTTTCTCCCGGTCACCCGCCTTGTTCATATCCAGATGTTTTAGAACCTCCTCCACATAATCCTTGCTAAGCAGCTCTTTTATGGGAATGTCCAAGTGCTTAGGGTCCGTGACCCAGCGATCTCTATAAGTGAATGCCAGCTTCGCAGCCTCAGCCATTAAATGATAGTATTCAGCCGATTGGTCCCCCACTTCTGACAAGTCGAAGCGCTCCAAATAATTCAAAATCATCAAAGCAGCAATTCCTTGCGTGTTAGGCTGGGTTTGATGAATTTCATAACCCCGGTAGGTGGTCGAGATGGTTGGCTCCCAAGTGGAGCGATGAGCTTGGAAATCATCAAGCCGCATTAATCCGCCTGCCTGTTCCAGCTTGCCGGTTATGGTTCGAGCGAGCTCCCCCTGATAAAAGACTTCCGCACCTTGTTCGGCAATCTGCTGCAAGGAAAGTCCCAAATCGGGCAGCCTCATCATATCTCCGGGCTTGGCCGGGGTGCCGCCGGGCAATAGCATCCTCGCCGCTTCACCATGCCGGCTGATTTCGTCTTGAAAGCGGTGAAGGAAGCGACTGAGCTTGAAGGTGACCGGAAAGCCGTTTTGGGCGTAATCAATAGCCGGAGCAAACAGCTCCTTCCACGGAAGCTTGCCATACTCGGCATGAAGACTGTGCCAGGCATCTACGGCTCCCGGGACCGTGATCGCAGATAAGGGACCCCGAGACGGTATGGAGCTGTGACCGTTTTCCCCGTAAAACCTCCGAGTCGCCCGGCCACATGCCGCCCCGCTCCCATTCAGCGCGCGAATAGCGGATCTGGGGTTGTCCCAGACCAAAGCGAACAAGTCGCCCCCTATGCCAGCCATATGCGGATAAACAACACAAAGTACCGCATTAATGGCGATGGCGGCATCTACCGCATGGCCTCCTTTTTTCATCAAATCGTAGCCGGCGAGGGTCGCCAGGTAATGGGGTGAGGTTACCGCCCCCTTCCGTCCGATAGCTGGGGGTCTTCCCGTGACCAAGGACCCGAGATGCGCACCCCGATTAAATTGATATGGCATGTTTCTTTCTCCTTTCAGTTCTGATTTTTTCCGCCAGTCGGTCCGTTTGTTGTTGTTTTTGTTGTTGAAGTGTAAGCCCGACCGCGATGCGAGGTTGTCGTTTTATGTGAATTTTCACCTGAATTGCAGATGTCCTGCGGGACGACCTGGTATAGTTTTGCGCTAACGCTCGTCCTCGCTCTTATTTGTGACAAAAAGCCCAGAAAATAGCGATCTGAGCAAAATAAGGACGATGGCAAGCGTTGCAATTTTGAGCACCCTGATTTAGAGCTAGGCAGCTGGATCGGGCAACAACCATAGTTATAAGGGTATAGCTACGAGAATACCAGCTTAACATGAGAAAACCAACCTATACTTTGCGACTTCTGAGCCTTTTCACAACACTGCGGTGGTACTGGTCCAGAGAGTGATATTACTGGAGCAATGAACGAAAAATACAGATACAGCAGCCAAAATACAAGAGCAGCAGACGAGAATTACAGGAGCGCAAAGTTATTATGAGCAGTCCGTTTCCAGTTATCTTTTTCATGGATCAGGGCTTGTGGACGACCGGACTATGGCCTTCTGTAAACAGGCGGCCGGGAATGAGGATCTGCCATACTCTGTTAGGTCTGTTTACCCTACAATTTCTTCGATCAATCACCATTGTTATGAATGTTTTCTACTATGCACGGGTTACTTTTTGTTCTCCAAACGTGGTACATGGCAGGGCGGCTCTGCCCTAAGTCAGGCAAAGGTTATCTGCGGTATGGCGTTTACTGCCGACCGCCGTCATGGAGATGATGGGTGTGCAGGGTGTACTCACTGTACAATCAATGTTTTGTTTTCCTGTCACGGATAGCGGGTATAGAAAGACAAGCGAAACTATGCATACCTATAAATGTGGTGGAGGGAGATCAGTGAGACCTAAAGAAGACGGTCACAAGACCTTATCGGAAGCGCTGTGCCAATTTGTTTTTCCGTTCTCCACCAAGCTGGAGAAGCGGAAGGAGTTCCGCGCGAGCAGCTGCTCCGCGATGGGTTCGAGCCGTTTTCTCTCGATCGGCTGGAGCTGGAGGAGCGGTACTATGGAGAGCAGCATTCGGTGTCCCACCGCAATATGGAACGGTACTTCATGCCTTATATCAATGAAGTCCTGTTTCCCCGCCGGGGTTCCATGAACAAGGATGCTTTCCATCGCTACTCGCGGAGGCTCGGGATCGGTTGTGAAATGCAGACACAAACAAGCCGCATTCCGCTGTCCGTTTTATCGGTGGATGTCACGCTGTGTCCTTATGAATTGGGATTTGTTACGATTCGCACCCGGCTTGAAGGAGAACATAAAAATTTCTCGGAAGCACTGGAATTCGTCCGAAGGTTTCGTGTCCTTGAGAACATCTCCGATTCCGGCCAATATACTCATGTCCATTACAACGGAGAGGTTTATGAGGAAGTGGAGCAATTCGTGTTTTCTGTTCTGGCGGATAGTGTCCGGCCATATATGAATCAGGATAACGGGAATGATTATTATTTTGAAACACTGCCTTTCTTTGTAGATGAACGGATGTATGCCGTAGCCTATTACCGGCTCGATAGTGATGAAACATTAGAGGTAGAAGATTGCTACCGGGCCATAAGACTGGACGGGCTGGATGCTAATGGAAATCCTTATATCAGCTCCAGCAATCCGGATTATATTCGCGATTACTGCTCCGAGCACGCCTATGACCGCTGGGCGCCGACAACTTATCATTTAATGAACGACCATACGTTTTGCTGCATAACGAATCAGGCGGACGATGACATTGCGGCAGAGCTGGCCAACAAGATGTTCGGTGAATACTACTACGGCTTCTTGCTGAATTTTTTTCACAAAATTGTGCTCCTCAAGCTGTCCGACAGCTACTCCCATGTAAAGATGGAAAAAAACAACGTACGAATTCAGGCGCTAATCTCTGACATTACCCGATTTTCGGCGAAGCATTTTCCTTTGGAGCTGGTTGCAGAGATACAGGGGAAAGAAATGTTTACGAAGATGCGCGAGCGGTTCTCCAATCTCGAGCTTTACGCAAGAGTAAAAAAAACGCTGGAGGATTTGTTCCAATACCAAAACCATTTCAACTCACGCAAGCAGAGTCTGCTGCTGTTCATCCTCACCTTGTATTCCGTAATCGGGGGAATATACGGGATGAATCAGGTTATCGATGACTTGGAGGGGAATATCGACTGGAGTAAGCTGGGGGAATATTCTCCGTTTGAATATTTTGCCTTGTTCGTTACCTTTTCCGGGCTGGTTGTCGCCCTGCTGCTGGGCATTAACGTGATTACACAGTGGAAGCAAACAAGAATAAAAAACAAAAGCTTGAATGGCTCAACACAGGAATAAGTGCTTGCCATCACAACTGTGCAGAAGTGGAGGGGAAGAGGGAGACAGGAGAAGCGAAGCGCTCGCCTTTGTCCCCGGATTTCAACCGTTGAAGTGGTTATCATCAAGAAATCCGGGGTCAGCGCTTTCTGGGAGAAAGCGTACTTCGGGAGCAGATGCTAACAACAGCGATCGGAAATCCCCTCATTCCCCGCAGCGGCATCTCTGATGGAAGTCAAGCACTGATTTTTAGATTGAGCCGCTTGAATTAGGGAAAAAGCTTAAGTTGGTTAGAGCCAGAATGGGGGACAAGCGTGCTTTGTGGAATGGATTTGCAGGATTGTCTGTGGGATGCTCTGTGGGATGGATCAGCATAGCGCCTCGTGAGTATTGTTCAGGGCTTGCTTCTTGCACAAATCTTTAAACCGGCTAACCTCTATATCCCGGGCGTGGCTTCGATAGTCCTGGATTTCAATGCAGCCCTTGGCGTTTCCAGGCATGTAGGCGAGATCTAAACAGCGATAGCCATTGCTGAAATCACGAATTTCATATTCAGCATACAAATGATCGAAATTCCCAATGACCGGGTACCAAATTAATCGCAAAAATTCCATCGTGCCATGGCTTAATCCGTTCTGCAGAAACGCCTTCCTTCTAAGACTTTTCTCTGCGGCTATCTGTTTGGCCATCCAGCTGGCGAACGCTTCATCAAATCTTTCGTTCATTCTTCACACCCCATCCGGTGAAAAACAAAAAAACGCCTCAAAACGCAAGCTCACTCAAAGCCATGCGATTAAAGCGGTATATGCTTCACACCAATATATTTTATTACAAATTATTATACCATAATGGAACATACAATGATTACACCTGGGACTTTAAATAAAGGTTTTGCCAAAATTTCCTGAAAAGGAGAGTAGGGCTTTCTCGACAAAACAGGAAAAATCATTGTTCTCGCGATTAAAGACGATAGCGCAGATTGTTTTAAGAAAAAGTGGCGCCGACGCAGCGTTGCTAAGGCGGAATGTTGCGGAAAAGCACCTTGGCGGCTGTCCATTAACCCTATGTTAGGAGCTTGCCTGTTTTACCGCATCACGCATTTTGGATGTGCTCTATAATAGCGTTCGCAATGGCATCCGGGGCGGCAAATACAGCAGAGTGATCCAACCCGCTCAAGGTAAGGGACTTGGCGTTTTCCAGCAGCTCTGAGAGTTCCTGTGCAGCCACGTGGAGGAAGGATTCGCTGTTTTCACCGGTCATAATCAAGGTGGGGGCCTCTACCTGCGAACGATTTGCGGGGAGAGGCTTGCCTGATTGGGTGCTGCCCATAATTGTACCATCGTAAGGGAGCGTATGAGCCATTTGCTCCATCGACTTCCATGAAGCGTCTGCTTTCATATACCCGACAAATTCGGCAGGTACGCCCACTGCAGCTGTCATGAAATATTCCACAGCATCACTGCGCCGATCTGCTGCAATCAGCTCGTTTAGACGAGCAACGTATTCGGCAGGCACGGGCGGACGACTATTATTGGTAACAAAAGGAGGCTCGAACAGGAACAGTCTATCTACCTTGCTGCCAAGCTTACTAGCTGCCTCCAGTGCGAGGACTGCCCCCGAGGAGCTTCCAAACAGAGATGCCTTACCGCCGGCATGATCTATCAGAGCTTCAATATCCCCGATCTCACGGTCAACAGCATAAGGAAGCGTATCGGAGCTTTGGCCGCGGCCGCGACGGTCGTAGTTATAGACGGTGAAGTGTGCAGACAGATGATTTGCAAGTCCGGCAGCATCATGATGGCTTGCTAGCGCAGCGGCAACGAGAATAAGGGCTGGTCCTGAGCCACTGACTTCATAGGCGATGGTTGTATTATCTTTGCATTTAATGGTTTGCATAAATGATCGTCCTCCTCAAAGGGTATACGGCTGGTAAATCTTATCCGCCCAGCATTTTACATAATCCCAATTGTGTTGAAGTTATCAGAACGTAAAAGCTCCATGTAGTTTCTGCCCGGGTCTATGTTTACGGTTGCGGTTCACGTTGTTTAAGAAGGGACAGTGACTTCGTGGTAAGTGGCTATACAGCGGACCGTTTCCCCGGCCCCATGGTCAGGTGACATGCTGTATCGCCAAATACCGTTTATGCGGACATTCATCTCGTGAACGACAGCGGTCCATCCAGAAGGCCCCCACCAGCGTTCGATGTGCTCTGGACGAGTCCAGCCTTTCCAGGCCAGCTGTGCTGACACGGATACAGTTCGTTCGACGATTAGTTCTCTGCGCTCCGGATTTTTCGTTACTATGGTCTTATTTCGCATTCTTTCTCATCCTTGTCCGTTGGTCTCATTGAGTTTCTGTTTTCCTCCCATAAACTTAGTCCCCGGCTTTGCTGCCCGCTATTTCACGAATTCCTGACCTTTGCCACTCTTTACGCATACTGGTATCTGCTGCGTATACTGATTACTGCTGTGCTAGGCTGGTATTTGCTGTATATTCCGATATCTGTCATGGAAATGATAACTGCTGGTATCAAGGCCCGATTTGTTTTACAGAGGGTTAGCCAAGTCCTCCCCAGCTCTTGCGTTGCAGTCGGCTGTTCCATACCGTTCCTCCGGCTATACGGGTATTGGCAGCCATCATGCGTCCTCCTCTCCTGATAAATCGCTTAAATAGTCTTCGAATCGATCCAAGCGGTCCTCCCATAGCTGACTGAAAGAATCCAGCCAGGCATCCAGATCACGGAACGGACGGGCTTCAAGACTATAAATGCGCTGTTGGGCTTTCTTTTGCACACGGACTAACCCGGCTTCGTTGAGAATCCTCAAATGCCGCGATACCTGGGGCTGGCCGATCCCCAAGGCTTGAACGATATCGCTTACAGAAAGCGGGCCTTTCTTGAGCAGTTCGACAATATGGAACCGATTTGGTTCAGCAATCGTCATCAATGTGGTTTGAAGAGATAATGTACTCATGGTTATAATATACACATAGGTATATATACGGTCAAGTGAATATATACAAGTAAATATATATAAATAATAATAGGATAGCCTAAACACACAAGCTAACCGCAAAGCTAAGAACACTAACTAAACGCAATAGTCAAGCGCACTAACCAAACGCTAGAGCCAAATATATATAGCCTCCAGCTTGTCTTCCGAATAAATTTCAACCTGAATTCGAATATTTACCCCCTCAAAAAAAACTAACCTCTCTATTACATTAAAAGTGAAGTTTCAACTTAAACAGGAAGGGGTTCTACAAATGAAAAAGAGTTCAATGCTTTTGTTAACAGGGCTTCTCGCCGTCTCCATGGCAGCCTGCACTGGCGGAACGACGGGCAATGGCGGCAGCGGCAATAATAGCAGCAATAATGGCGGTAGTGAAAAGAAGAATAACGAAGCTTCCCCTAGTCCCAGCCAGGAAGCGATCAATCTCTCGTTTTGGACACTCGGCAACAACGGCTATGAGAAGCTGGTAGAGGAGTGGAATCAGGCTAATCCGAATGTCCAGATCAGCATCCAGAACACGGGGGATCAGACGGCTCATCACAATAATTTGCTTACCGCCCTTTCAGCGGGATCGGGAGCGCCCGACATTTTTATGCTGGAAATTGCTTTTATGGAGAAATTCATAGTGCATCAGGATAAGTTTCACAATTTGTACGATCTTGGAGCAGACAGTATCGAAGGAGACTATTTGGAGTGGAAGTGGCTTCAGGCGCAATCTCCTGATGGTTCTTTTCAAATAGGGCTGCCTACTGATATAGGACCAACCGTTACTTATTATCGCGTGGACTTGATGGAACAAGCGGGTCTGCCTACCGATCCCGGGCAGCTGGCGGCGGCTATCAGCACCTGGGAAGATTTCGCGGCCGTTGCCAAGCAGTTTACGGACAGTACCGGCGTCCCTTTCGTCGATCTTACTGACCTGCTTTTCAATGCTCTTCGTGATCAGAGTGTAGATGAAATCTATTTCAAAAAAGAAGATAACAGCTTCATCGGCGACCAGAATCCGCAAATCCGCAAAGCCTATGACTTCACCGTGAAAGCGATCCAGGAAGGATGGGTGGGCAAAACCGCCCTATGGACACCGGAATGGGGCGCAGCCACCAACGAAGGCAAATTCGGCGTTATGCTCGGCCCGGCCTGGATGAAAGGCAACATCGTCGGCAATGCCCCGGATACTTCCGGCAAGTGGGCGGTCACACAGCTTCCGGAGGGGGCGGGCAACTGGGGCGGATCCTTCCTGACTCTTCCCAAGGAAGGGAAGCATGCTGAAGAGGCCTATGAGTTCATAAGCTGGATGGTCAACAAGGAGAATCAGCTGAAGTCTTTTGTCGGCAGCGGGCTGATGCCATCGATACCTGAACTGTACTCCAGTGAAGAGTTCAATACGCCGGATGAGTTCTTCGGCGGGCAAGCTATTGCGGTCGAGTTTGCCAAGGCAGCGGAAAAAGTAAATCCCGTTTATTACGGGCCGCTGCACGATACTACGGATTCTTATTTTAAGAATGCCCTGCGCAACATTTTGGAGACTGGCGCTGATCCGGCTGCCGAATGGGATAATGTGATCAAGCAGGTGCAGGAATTGGTCAAACGCGGAGGGTAAGGCCGCTTTGGTTCCATCAGGGGAAAGTCCATGGAAGACGCTCTTCCATGGACTTTATCTCCGCCTGCAGCGGCTGTCTATAAGGAGCTCCTTATCTAATCCTTACCTAATCCTCATCTAATCCTTATCTATCGACCATTCCTTCTACGGAGGTGCGGCATGAATCAGCCACAGACCACTCCGCCGGCCCGGGGCCTGCATAGAGCAAGCTTTTGGACAGAAAGAAAGCGCAGTCTCGGTACGGCCTATTTATTTATTTCCCCTTTTTTTATTTTGTTTGCGATCTTTGGCATATACCCGATCTTCTTTACTTTTTATCTCTCTTTTTTCCGATGGGATGCCTTGGGGCCGATGAAGTATGTAGGTTTGCAAAATTTCAAGTTTGTTCTGGAAGACCCTACGTTCTGGACATCCTTTATGAACACGATTCTGATCGGCCTGATGGGCACGGTTCCGCAGCTTGCCGCGGCTCTTCTGCTAGCAGTTGTCCTTAATTCTGCACTGATCCGCTTTAAAGAGGGGTTCCGCATTCTTTATTTTTTGCCGAATATCACTTCCATCGTTGCCGTTACTCTAGTATTCAGCTCCTTTTTCGGTCATGAAGGAATAGCCAACTGGCTTCTCAATCTGATTGGGCTGAACTCGGTAGCCTGGAATTCCGGCTGGTGGGGAGTCAAAATCGCCATTGCTGCTATGGTGTTCTGGAGGTGGGTAGGCTACAATGCCATCATTTATTTGTCGGGGCTGCAGAGCATTCCTCCGGATCTGTACGAGGCCGCACGGATCGACGGTGCCAATGCAAGGCAGCAGCTCATCTACCTGACGCTGCCTCTGCTCAAGCCTTTTATTATTTTTACAATTTTGATGTCAACAATCGGCAGCCTGCAGCTCTTTACCGAGCCGTATGTCTTTCTCGGGCAATCCGGGACCGGATCGACGCGGCAGGAAGGCATTACTATGGTGATCTATCTGTACAGTGAAGCTTTCCGCAATTCGTTCTTCGGAACAGCTGCTGCTTCAGCCGTCATTTTGTTCTTCTTTACGATTATATTCTCGCTGGTAAATTACGGGTTCAGCAATCGGCTGAATGGTACGGAAGGAGGCCGGCCATGAGCGCAGCCAACTCAGTGGCACCAGGCAAACGGCTGATGAAAGCAGCAGCTTATGTGCTGTTGGCTGCCGGAGCCCTGCTGTCGACCTTTCCTTTTTACTGGATGTTTGTGATTGGCACCAATGACCGCAGCGCCGTGTTCCGCATTCCGCCAACCCTGTCCTTCGGCGATCAGCTTGTCTATAACTTTGAAAGGGTGCTGGCGCGGATCGATTTTTTCAAAGCGCTGTTCAATTCGTTTTTCGTCTCGTCACTAACTACGCTGCTAGTTCTTTTCTTCTGCACGCTGGCGGGGTATGCCTTTGCCAAGTATGATTTTCCGGGTAAAAAAACGCTGTTTATATTTGTGCTGGCTACCCTGTTCGTCCCGCAACAATTAAGCGTGCTGCCTAACTACATTATTATGGCAAAATTCAAATGGATCGACACCTACCAGGCTATCATCGTACCCGGTATGGTTAACGCCTTCGGGATCTTCTGGATGAGGCAGTATATTTCATCGGCGGTCCACAAAGAGCTGCTGGAAGCGGCTCGCATAGACGGATGCGGCCATTTTCGCACTTTATATACGATTGTCGTGCCTATTATCAAGCCGGCCCTCGCTACTCTTGGAATTTTCACCTTCATGAACGTATGGAACGATTTCTTCTGGCCGCTGGTCGTTCTGAAGAACAAGGAGCATTTTACTATTCAGATAGCACTTCAACAATTGTTCAGCAACCGGGACGGGCTGGATTACGGCATGATCATGTCGGCGACCTTTTTCGCCACATTGCCTTTGCTCATTGTGTTCTTGTTTTTCAGCCGTTGGTTTATATCCGGGTTAACGAGCGGCGCTGTAAAAAGCTGATTCATGTTGGGCCGCGTACCGGAAATGGCGGTGAGAACATGTACAGAGCCGCGTATTCATTTTGCAGAAGCCATTATTCTGGGTAAAAAACGATTTATACTAAGTGAGGCAGTAGGAAAAATGATACCGATATGGAATAAGTTAGGAGGGGATTCGCGCAAGCAAAAGGGAGAGGATGAGCAAGCATGAAGCTGCAGAAAAAATTCAGACTGGGCATTATTCTGCTTGTTTTCATCCCAGTCCTCATTATGGGGACGGTTTCCTACGTGTTTTACTCCGGCATGATTGAGCATAAAACGTACGCCTTCTACCGGGTGTCCCTGCAGGATACCGACCGCAAGCTGGAATTTGCCCTCAATGAAATCAGCACCTTGTCTGATTTGGCTATTACCCAGCCGGTGCTGCAGCAGATCCTCAAGGAGCCGCCGGAGAGAATCGGAAGCGAGCTGGCCCAGGCACTCAATCATCTCATTATGGTCCATCCGAAAATAACAGCCTTCCGCCTGTATTCTGGCGATAAGTTGATTTACAGTACGGCAGGTCCGGCTGCTGAGCCGCATACCTTGGACGATTTCCCCTGGAGCCATGAAATGAGCAGTCTCAAGGGGCGCCCGTTATGGCTTGGACCAGGGGAGAATGGAACCTATGATAGCGGGAACCCGGTTCTCCTCCATGCCCGCATCATTAAAGATTATTATTCCTTGAAAGATATTGGAGCTATCGTCATAACGGTTAAACCGGATGTGCTGGAACAGGCGTTATGGGGCGCCAATACGATAGATGGCAGTGATATCCTGCTCTTGAACCGGGAGGGAAAGGTTGTTTGGGATAGATCCGGAGCTTCTACAGGCCGCGTCCTTCCCGCTCATCTGCTGGAGCATGACGAGGAAGGCTATCAGTTTGCCCGGTTTAATGATGCGGATTCCATGCTGACGACCGTCTCTTCTTCCCGTGAAGGCTGGCTGCTTACCGCCGTAACGCCAGTGAAGGAACTGCAGAAGGAAACAGGCGCCATCCGCAATGTGGCGCTGGGCTTGCTGTTATTTTCCCTGCTTATGTGCCTGATTTTCGAGAGGTTGTTCGTTATGAAGCTGGTGCGTACGATTGTCGTCAGCGCCAGGGGAATGAAGAGAGTTGAGCAGGGCCAGTTTATTGAACTGAAGTCGCCGACCGGCTGGCGGGATGAGACCGGAATGCTGGTCAACGGTTTTAACCAGATGAGCCGGCAAATCAGCGATCTGCTGAATGAAGTGAAGAAAGAACAGAAACGGAAAAAGGAAGCGGAAATGCACGCCTTGGTGGCGCAAATCAACCCTCATTTCATTTATAACTCTCTGGAATCGATCAACTCGATGGCCGTTCTGGCCGGGAACCGGGATATTAGCCGCATCGTCATTTCTCTCGGCAAGCTGCTGCGCATCAGCATTAATGAGAACGTTGAGTCGATCCCGCTTTCCATGGAGCTGGAGCACGTAAAGCATTACTTGGACATCCAAAAAATGCGGTTCCGGGACCAGTTCGATTATGCGATTGTATGTCCGGATGAGCTGAAATCCTGCATGACGCTTAAGCTAATCGTTCAGCCTCTGGTAGAGAATGCGCTGTATCACGGGATTGAGACCAAGCAGGAGCCCGGCTTTATCCGGATAGAGGTAACGGAATCGCAGTCACAGCCGCATCTGTTCATCGATGTGGCGGATACCGGCTCAGGCTTTGACCATGCTCAATTCGAGAAGCTGTGGAGTGTCCCTGCGGCAGCTTCCGGGCTCAAATATCGGCACAGCGGTGTCGGTTTGAAAAACGTATTTGAACGAATACGAATTCAGTATGGCCCTCCATTCGGCCTCATGATCTGCTCGTCACAAGGCTTCGGTACGATCATTCGCATAAGAATTCCCAAGATCATTTAACGGGGGTATACGCTATGCCAAGTTGCAGCCGATCCTGCAGAGTCTATCTTCTAGCCCTCGCTATGCTTCTGGCCGGCTGTTCATTAACCGGTTGCCAGAGGCTGTTCGTGTCACCTCAGCAAGCTGTCCCGGATGACAAGATCACACTGACTTTCCGCCATTTTTGGACCCGAGAGCATGACCGTCCTGTCGAGCGGATTATCGCCGATGTTATCCGGGAGTTTGAGGAAGCCCATCCGCATATTAAAATCGATTTCGAAGGATTGGACCAGACGATCCACCGGGAGCAAAAGCTCAAGAGCGAAATGGTCACCGGGCGCCCTCCTGATATTTTTTCCCTGTTTGGCGGGGGAGAGATCGAGCCTTATGTCCGTGCGGAGAGATTGATGGATTTAACGGAGTTTATCGAGCAGACGGAAATGGACGATGAATTCAGCGATTTAAGCCTGTGGACATTCGACGGCCGGGTTTACGGGCTGCCTTTTGAAGGCAACTCCGAGCCGCTTTTTTATAATAAAAGGCTGTTCCGCGAGCTGGACCTGGAGCCTCCGGCAACGATTGACGGCATGCTTGAGCTCGTTCCTGACCTTAAACAGCACGGGATTATCCCCTTTGCCTTGGGAAATGACCAGCAGTGGCCCGCCGCCATTTACGTTCATTATTTGATGGACCGGCAGATTGGATCGGATTTTTTTGCGGAGGTCGTCAGAGGGGAAGAGAGCTTCAATCATGAGGCTTATGTGCAGGCGATGGAAACGTTTGACAAGCTGATCAAGCTGGGGGCTTTTCCGGAAATGGCCAATCAGTTGAGCACTGAACAAGCTGTTCACCTCTTTGCCCATGGTCAAGCCGCTATGTATGTAAATGGGAACTGGGATATAACGCTATTTCAAAATGAGCAGGCGCCTCCGGATTTCGTGGATGATGTGGGCGTCCTTCCCTTCCCTGCCAAGCAGCGTGAAGAGACAGGGGCCCTTGCCGGCGGTTATACAGTTGGAGTAGGACTGTCCTCTGCCCTGACCGGGAAGAAAAGAACAGCAGCGCTGCAGTTTCTGGAAGCGATGTACAATCGTGAGGTGCAGGAGCGTTTTATGGTGGAAGCGTACCGGATTCCCGCCATGTCTGTTAAGGTGGACACCGTGAGGATGGGGCCCGTGTTCAGTCAAGTCATCAAGCTTACAGAGGAAAGCGGGGACAAATTCGTCCCTTATGACAATATGCTGCCGCCCGAGATCAAGCAGACCTTCCTGCAGGTAATTGCTGCTATGCTGGAACAGACGATCACTCCGCAGGAAAGTCTCGAGGAGCTGCAGAGAACGGCGGAAAACTACCGCAGGCTGCGTTGAGCAGATGCATACGGCTGCAAGTGGCGAGCACGCAGCATGCGGCTGCCAAGCCGCGGCGAGCACGACAAACCAGAACTCAAGGAAGTTGCGGCCTACAAGGAGGGAAAGCAGATGGAGGAGCGGATCTATCGCGTTCTGCTGGTTGATGATGAGCCCATTATTATAGAAAGTCTTAAAGTGGCCATTCCCTGGTCGCAATGGGGGATGGAAATCGTTGGAGAAGCCCGCAACGGTCAGGATGCCTTAACAGCAGCAGATCGCCTGCTTCCCGATGTCATAATCAGCGATATACGGATGCCGGTTATCGACGGGATTACTTTCATGCGCAACGTCATGGCCGCCCGCGAAGAGAAAAAGCTGAAGGAACCGCTCTTTATTGTTGTGAGCGGGTACGGCGAGTTTGACTACGCGCGGGAAGCGCTGCGCCATGGGGCTTTTGATTATATATTGAAGCCTATTGATCATGACGAGCTGGAAAAAATCATCGAGAAGGCTAAGCTTAAGCTCGATGACTATCACCTTAAACGGATTGAGGAAGAAAAGCTGCGGATCTCGGTTCAGCGGCTTTCGGAAACGGCCAAGGAACGACTGTATTCCGAAATGATGGATGGTCAGGCTCCATCCCCTCTCCTTCAGCTTGGCATTGAACTGGACCCGCTGGAGGCGCCTTATTTCCTCATGCTCATTCAGCTTGATCCGGTCATTTCCGGAGGCTGGGCGGCGGAAGAGAAAAGGCTGCGTTTTTTTGCCATCGACAACATTCTCAAAGAGGTGGCTGCCCAGAATGAGGCGTTAGCCGTATTCCCTTATTACAGCGGAGAGTGGGTTTTGCTGTTTGCCGAGCTGCCGGCAGACAACAAAAGACTGCTCGGAGGGAAGATTGTGCATGCGCTGGAGACGAATGCCAAATTGCTCTGTTCGGTTGGAATCAGCTCCACCTGCATCGGCTTTTCGCATCTAAATCTATGTTACCAGCATGCGGTCAAGGCGCTTCACCACAGGTTTCACCAAACCGCGCAAAAAGTATTTATCTATGAAGAACAATTTAACGCTCAGGAGCTGCCTTCAGGTTATCCTGCCTCTATCGAGAAGCGGCTTGTGGACGCTGTCAGAACGCTACACCGGCCCGGCATCAGCCAGGCTCTGGAGCAGCTGGGGGAACAGCTGGTTGAATCGGCAGCAACCCGGGAAACAGCGAAACGGATTTTGTTCGAGATGGCAGTGATTGTACACAGACAGCTGGATTTCCTTCCTTCGGTGCCGGGTGCCGGGCTGAATGCATTTTACGACCGGCTGGAAGAGGAGCATACTTTACAGGGGATGATCCGCGTGCTGGAGCTTTCCCTTGCCAAGTGGGTGGAGCTGGCTTGCAATTTGCGCTCTCAAGAAAGCGGTCCGGGACTTATTGAAAAAGCGAAGCGGTACATTGATGCCCATTATCAGCACGACATCGGAATCGAGGAAGTGGCGGAGCATGTTGAAATCAGCTTCAGCTATTTTTGCACCCTGTTCAAGCAGACGGCCGGCTGTACCTTTCTGGAGTATTTAACCCGCTTCCGGATCGGGAAAGCCTGCCAGCTTCTTCGCGAATCGGAGGTCAAGGTGTTTCAGATTGCTTCGCTTGTCGGCTATCAGGATCCCCGCTATTTTACCCAGGTGTTCAAAAAAATGATGGGCATGACCCCTTCAGAGTATCGGGAGCAGCAGGGTCCGCAAGCCGTTTCCTCGTAATTCCCTCCCGGTGTGGCTGCCGATTTTTATTGGGACAATTCCGGCAGGTTCTATAATAGAATGTAAATTCGTAAAGACTAGCGGCCGCGGCCGCAGCTGCTCTTTATTTGCCGCTCCAGCTGCGCGTTGTGTCATTCTTGAACAAGTGGAAGGTGACGTTATACCGGTCTTTGACCACTCCGTAACAGGGGCTGAATTCCGTTTCCTGCAGCGGGAAAATGATCTGGCCCCCGTCTTCTTTTAACCGACTATACATCTCTTCAACCGCATTGTGCTCTGTCGCTGTGATACAGATGGTTACCTGGTCTCCGAGGCTATGAGGCTCACCAGGGAAAATATCGGCGACCATTATGTCATTCTCCCCGATTCTTAACACGGAATGGGCAATGCGGGGCTTGGCTTCCTCAGGCAATATCCCGGCATCCTTTCCCTCTCCGAAAGTCCTCTTAAACAGCACCTCGCTATTGAAGGCCTTTTCGTAAAACTCGACCGCTTCTGCCGCTTTTCCGTCCAACATGATTAATGGGGTAGCACGCATTGACATATCATCATCTCCTAACTAATTTATCGTTATTCCCTCGTCCTATTGGACTTATAATCGATAGTAAATCATAATAGTGACAACTATTGTCGTGATTAAAGTGGAAAATAAATTTGGAAATAAAAATTTAGGCAAGGTGGGGGAAAGAACGCAGGCGAAACGGGATTAAGGAATTTAAACGAAGGTGAAAAAGGCTTAGATGAGGGCGGGGAAAGTTTAGATAGGAGGATAAAATGGCGAAGTCCAAAAGATTGATCGAATTGATGATGGCGGTCAACAAGCGGAGAACGTTTAACGCCAAGGAGCTCGCTGAAGAGTTCGGCGTGTCTGTTCGGACAATATTGCGAGACTTGCAGGAGCTGAGCTCGCTGGGGGTCCCGTTTTACTCCACCGTTGGCCCGCATGGGGGATATACCATGATAACGGAGAGAATGCTGCCCCCGATAGCTTTTACGGAAGATGAGGCGCTGGCGATTTTTTTCGCCAGTCATGCCCTGCGGCATTACGCTTATTTTCCTTTTGAGGCGGAGACGGAGTCGGTGCTGCGCAAATTCTACTCGTACATGTCTGAAGACGTTCGAAAACGGATTGACCAGATGAGGCAGCGCTTTGATCTGGTTACGCCAATGCGTCATGTCCAAGCTCCCTATTTAGAAATGCTTCTGAATGCCGCAATCGATCAGAAGGTTGTCCGTATAGAATATCAATCCAGGCAAGCGAGGCAGCTAAGAGACATCCAGCCGGTCGGAGTGTATGCCAGCAGCGGGTTATGGTACTGTCCGGCCTACTGCTTTGAGCGCCGCGATTTTCGCTTGTTCCGCTGTGACCGGGTACGGTCTATTGCACCTTCAGAGCAAGCTGCGATCGATTTGTCTCATGTTCATACAGGCAATTGGGAATCATTTGCCAAGCAGGATGGAACTATGCTTGACCTGCATGTGGAGCTGACTCCGCTAGGGGTTCAAAGGTGTGAAGCCGAGCTGTGGCCGGCGCCGAAAATGCACATCTCGATACAATCGAACGGATATCCGAAAATCAATGTCCGAGCGGACGGCAGCGGCTGGCTGGATAATCAGATTCCTGAGAGCAGCATTCCGTTTTTTGGCAGGTTTTTTATCGGACTGGGAGCTGATGCGATGGTCAAGAAGCCGGTCGCCCTCGTTGAGTTCATGCGCAAAGCTTTGTATGACTTGGCCGCTCAATATGAAGGACGGTAAGAATTCAGATGCAGCCAGGGGATCAGTGATAAAGCGGTTCATAAAAAGCCCGTACAGGAGAACGGCTTAGCCAGGCAGGTGAGCGAGCAGCTAGCAGGGGGCTAGCCGAACGGCCGAGCGAGCAGCAAGCAGAGAAGAAGCTAGCTGAACGGCCGAGCGAGCAGCAAGCAGGGGGCTAGCCGAACGGCTGAGCAAGCAGCAAGCAGAGAAGAAGCTAGCCGAACGGCCGAGCAAAGCTCTAGCAGAACGACTAGCTTCTCCTATACGGGGCTTTAGAATGCTGGTTCCGAGCAATGGGGAAAACCAGTTAGGTCGCAGGTGACACGTCAGTTCGCTTGGGCAGTGAATACCGTTGGCGTTGTAGGTCTGCTCTGTAATTCAAAGCCTCGTTCTTTTAAATTTTTAAGAAAGACGATGGCTTCGGCACGGGTTAATTTCTCCTGACCGGCGTATCCTTCCACTGTTGCGGACGTTTTGCCTGACGAATAACCCATTTGTAGAAGATATCTTATTGCGTCATCATCATTGGTATAATGTTTGCCACCCAGTCCTGCCACAAATTGTGCAACCTCAACTCTTTTTATAGCGTGATTACGCAGACTGGTGTCTTTTAAACGATCCTCCACATCGAGGTTGAGAGCAGTGGCATAGTTGTAAAAGGGGTCGCTCCAAACGCCGCTGTTGGACGCTGTGCTTCCCGTGCTGTTTTGAATGGTTTGAAGAACCTTGGATTCGGAATACAGCTTGAAAAGCATGGCAAGAAACTCTGCTTCCGTCACTTGCGCATCCGGCTTGAAGGTTCCGTCCTCATAGCCGCTAACTACTTGTTCACTCACAGCCCACTGTATGGCTTCTCTTGCCCAATGGGATGCCGTATCCGTAAAATGAGAAGATGCGGCAGGCTTTACATGGGAGGGCTGAGGCTTTCCTACATTAAAAAAGTTCGTTTGATAAGAGATTTCCGCAGAAGTACCATCGGATTTCTTTAATCCGGTAACGGTAACTTGAAACTGATCTCCGTCAGCTAGCTGCTCAATACCATCCGGCCGGAAAATAACCGCATACCCGTAGCCAAATTGGTTCGTGTCCACGTTGAAGTAGGCTTGTCCGTTTTGCTGCGTCGTATGATTGAGCTGCCATGTTTTTTGATCGGCCAGTCTAGTTACTTGTACTTGGACGTCAGAGAGCTGCGGCTTCTGAAAATGCTGCGGGTTTAGCTGAATGGACCAGGCCTGGTCAGCACCAAACGCCTCAATAGGGAATGATCCTTTATTCGGAAAAAGACTGTAATTGTAATCGGCAGGATGCGGCTTGCTCTTATCGAAAATCTGCATCACACTGTAATATTCCGTTTGGTTCTTGGCAGAGTTATGTATGGTAGCGAGACCAAAGCCTACTTTCTGCAGCTGGGGGCTTAAAATCCATCTGCGGTGGCCCACCCTGTCAATATTGAACTTGTCAGAGTCATTCATGTAGGCCACAATGCTATTAACAAGAAAATTCCCCGTCTGACCATAGGCATAGTAGAGGTTGGAGGTGCCGGCAGACTGATAGCCAAGCTCATAAAAGTCATTCGGCATACCAGCGGGCTGCTTCGGTTCATGGGTAAGCTGGCCGGATATTGCGATCAGTACGGCCCCATGTTGAGCCTGCTTGTTCAAGGAAGGATCCAACACTAAATTGCCATCAAGACCAGAAATAAAGCGGTAAAAATTGGCGGCATTTAATCCTTGCTGCACATAGTCTCCATGGAGACTACCGGCTGCATACGGCAAGCTTGTGCTTGGCGTATCCACAAAGATGGGAAGCTCCGTGCTGCCCGGTTTCATCCACTGGTTCCATTTGTCGTTCACTTCTTGCTCACTTCTTGTGGGGAGCAGGCTGTCCACTTGCGCTGCGGATACGTAGCTGGGCAGCCATAGCAGCAAAAATAGGAAGCTTAAGGCTAATAACCCCGATCCTTTGGCATGTCGAATTCTCTCTTGTTTCATTCTTAACACCCCTAAATGAGATTGTGACTGACGGCGTTAAGTCCCTGCCATCCGCTACTTTTTCTTAAAATTCGACAATAATTTGGAAAATCCTTCATCCGTTAAAAATATAGTATTATTTAATTTTTAGTTACGGTTGAAGTCGATAGACTATGTTTGTTATCGCCAGGATAATAAGGGGCTCGCTATCTATAGGATTAAGAATATATCGGTCGAGGTTGTCAGTTAATAGAGATAATCGGTTAATAGAGATAAAAGGAAAAGACGGTTGTAAAGGAAAGGGAGGCCTTTTCAGCCCTGTGTGCGGGGACTATGGGCGTCGCGAACCGCATGATTGCGGCTTGATTGCAGCTCGGTGAGTCCGTGAGCAGCTCGATGCGCTCGATGCGTCCGTGAGCAGCTCGAATGCGCTCGGTACAGCCGTGAGCAGCTCGATGCGCTCGATGCGTCCGTGAGCAGCTCGATGCGCTCGATGCGTCCGTGAGCAACACGATGCACTCGATGCAGCCGTGAGCAGCTCGAATGCGCTCGGTGAGTCCGTGAGCAGCTCGATTGCTCGGTGAGTCGTGAGCAGCTTACTTGCAGTATGATCGTGGCTTGCTTGCTCTGGCAGTTGGAGTGCAGTTCGTTAGCAGCCGCTTCGAATTCTAACGCTCGCCGTTGTCCTTATTTGAGCAAAATCAGGGGGGGAAATTGTAACGCTTGCCATCGTCCTTATTTTGCTTCAAATCGCGGTTTTCCCGCCTGTTTGTCACAGATAAGAGCAAGGATGAGCGTTAGAAATAAATACGCTATCTTTTCTGCGAAATAAGAGCAAGGGCGAGCGTTAGCGTAAAACTCCCCAGAACATCGCTTAAACCCCGGCATTTGTACGATTTGT
>NZ_HE610960.1:453973-477039 GCF_000285515.1 Paenibacillus senegalensis JC66 | reverse complement strand
CTTCGACACAAGGGGGGGAATTCCTTACCACGATCCAAAAAATATCTCCCGTGAACGGGAGACCTAAGTAGTAACGATTTGTCATACAAATCTCGGGTAATTGCCCTTCAATCCCGGCATTTGTACGATTTGTCATACAAATCTTGGGTAATTGCCCTTCAATCCCCTGTATTTGTACGACGTTTCATACAAACCTCCGGTAATCGCACTTCAACCGCATGAATTTGTACGACATTTCGTACAAAACGCTGGCAACAAGCCCGCGAACCCCGCGAACCCCGCCAACCCTGGCTATTTTCATGCTGGAGTTGTGCCTGAGAATTCAATGGCATGACTGTTTTCGTTCAAAACTCAGCAGCAGTCCCTCGAACCACTGTCAAACTTGGAATTATCATACTAGTGTTGTTGCCAACAAATCATGTTTGTTTCGTTATAGAGTCAGTTGTCACTATTGTCACGCTGCATAGAAAAAAAGACCGTCTCCCGCATCAAATGTTCATTATGTGCTGACAGGCGATTTTTAACTATAGTAGTCGTAATGAGGTTGTAAACGGTCAGGTTACCAAAAGAAGGAAATGTTACCCGTACCACCGGCAAGCCGACCCGTGCCAACGAGTGCCGCCCGTACCACCTGCAAGCCGTGCCCGTGCCAACGAGTGCCGTCCGTACCACCGGCAAGCCGTGCCCGTGCCAACGAGTGCCGTTCATACCACCGGCAAGCCGTGCCCATGCCAACGAGTGTCGCCCGTACTAGTGAGCAAGACAATATAAAAGAATAGCTTGCTGGACATAGAGCAAATTCTTCTTGAAAGCATAGCCGGCAAAATAGTCCGAGGAGATTGCGTCTTCGCTTACTTCTTCCCCACGAAAAAACGGAGGGCAAGGGTTTAAAATGGAATGCTCTCTAGTCCGCCTCATTCTTTGCAGGGTAATTTGGTATTGGTCAATATACTTCTTGTTGCGTAACGGCTCGGGTAAAGCGTCTGTCAAAACGACATCACTCCGCATTAGAACATCCTCAAGTTCCGTATGAAAACGATAATGAGCGGAATCTTCGGCCAGTCTGTTTGCTAAGGACGATGTCGTAAACAACTCATAGCCGGCAGCACATACATGGTGAAATTCAAGCTTCAACACAGAGGCCGCGTCAGCCCAAGATCTGCAAATATTCCCGGCTGGACCCACGAAGGTATAGACAAGATTTTTATAGTTGTCTCTTAGGGCACGAATGGAATATAGATCCGATATAATCTCGCAAGGATGATTGTATGATGACATTGCATTCAGAACAGGGATGGGGGAATGGGCAGACAGTTCGCTAATCTTTGTAAAATCAGGGTGCCTAACAATGATGCCATCCGCCCAGTTGGCCAAGTAGGCCGCCACATCGGATAACTTCTCTCTTTTATCCAGAGATTCGGGAGGAAAGAGGATACATTCTCCGCCCAGTTCCCTGATCCCTTTTTCAAAGGTTGTTCTAGTTCTAAGGCTGGATTCGGGGAAAAACAAAATGAATGTCTTCCCAACCAAAGAATCATTGCGTCTTCCAGCTTTTAACTGATCGGTCAGGTGGAAAATTTCGTTTAGTTGTTGTGAGGACAGCTCTTTAATGTCCAAAAAATGCATATAAAGTCCTCCAAATACGTAAAGTCCTCCAATACGTAAAAGTCCTCCAAATACGTAAAGTCTCCCAAATACGTTTTCTATATGATTGCCAAGCGGAAGCTGTTCGCTAAATGAGCAGCTGCAGCCCGTTGCTCACGATAGTTGCCAAGCCGATGATGACTGCGATCAAACCGTAGCTGATCTTACGATGAACCTTTGTTTTTTTGTCATGCAGCACCCAAAGAATGCCGAGGAATATCAGCACTACACCAATTCCGAAACTAAGAACCTGAGAGATAGTTTCCAACATTTTACCAGCTCCCTATCTTTTATAATTATAACTTGCAAATCTTTATGATTCAGGACTTTTCTCCTCTGTTATTTCCGCACCACAAGTCCCCGTCCGGGTATAATTGCTGCAGTACATCGAGAATCGTCTGCAGAAGGTCATCGCTTAGTACGTCAAGTCCGTGGACTCGCATCGTTTTCTGTACAAATCTCAGTCGTGTTTCAAGCTTGGCAGGGGAGCCTGAAAACACACAAGGATCGCACCAAATGTTCAACAGCAGCAAAAACACCTCTGCCGCTTCATCGGGATATTCCGTTTGCAGGGAGCCATCCGCTATGCCTTCTTTGATCAGATCGGAGATTAACGCGGAATCCTGATTGACCAGCTCCTGCATGTAAGAAAGGACAAAATCCGGGCTTTTCATTCGGATAGCGGCAATGTGATCGAACTGATGGGAAGCATGAATAGTTAAGCTATTACGCAAGATCCCGATAATCTTCTCTTTTCCGGTAAGGGATGCCATTTCGGACAGCCACTCCTGGAATAGTGCCTCTTTGACCTTGGTTTGGTGCCTGGCAACCGCATCAATGATTTCTTCCTTGGAGGCAAAATGATGGTAAATCGCACCTTTGGAAATATCCGCCGCCTGCGCGATTTCCAGCATGCTGGTTTTGTCGAATCCTTTTTCCAGAAAAAGCCGGCCAGCAGCTTCAATGATTTTCTCTATCGTTTGTTGGGCGTTATAAGCTCGCGGCATGTTCTTCCTCCGTTAATAAAATTTTTGGCATGGGTTGCACATTTTGCAGCAGGTAGGCTGCTGGTTTAAAACGTGCTAAGTCCAATAAGGATGTTACTTTTAAGCATAGTGATTTATTTTTAGAAACCGACCGGACGGTTTTTTAAAACTATAGATTACACTTGGAAAATTGTCAATAAGAACTAGCTTGAAAAAATAAATGAAACTTTTTTAATTATGACACCAATGATGTCAGAATTAATCATTTAGACTATTTACAGATGCAAGAAAACAACATGAAGTAAAATCAATAAAGGAAAACGGAGAGGAGCCATCAAGCTAATGATTGAGAGGCTGGGAAGACAAATGACGATTCTCGTAACGGGGGCTACAGGAACAGTAGGAAGACATGTTGTTGAACAGTTGAATACGAAAGGGGTAACGGTAAGAGCCCTGTCACGCAATCCGGAAAAGGCTAATCTGCCTGAAGGAGTCGAGGTCGTGGCCGGCGATCTCACTAAGCCCGAGTCGCTGCGGTACGCACTTGAAGGGATCAACGGTCTTTACTTGATCTTGTCGAGTGACCAGGGGGACTCGCTGCAGACCGAGCCTCGAATGATCGGCATGGCGAAGGAAGCCGGTGTACAACGAATAGTCGTTTTGATGGATTACGAGGGCAATCCGGTGGAAAATGCCGTGCGCGATAGCGGGATGGAATGGACGCTGTTAAAGCCAGTGGAGTTTATGGGCAATGTCCTTGACGATTGGCAGGCCTCGATCCGCGAGGGGGGAGTTGTCCGCTCCCCTTTTGCCAACGCACGGAGTGCCAGAGTTCATGAGGCGGATATTGCTGCAGCAGCAGTTGCAGCTTTGACGGAAGAAGGACACGCCGGGCAAAGCTATATTTTAACCGGACCGGAAGTGAAGTCGCGTGCCGAGGTTGTCCAGCAAATCGCGGATGCCATCGGCAGGGACATCGAGTTTGTCGAATTATCGGAAGAAGAGGCAAGACAAGAGTGGAGAGAGCAGGGATACGAGGAAGGGGATATTGATTTCTTCATCGAGATGGGCAAAAATCCGCCTGAAATAGGACATACGGTCGTTCCTACTGTAGAACAAGTAACAGGTAAACCAGCCCGGACCTTTGCTCAATGGCTTGAGGAGAACAAGCAGTATTTTCTATGAGGCTGGAGCTTGGGATCGCTTGAACAGGAGGAAACAAATGGAATACGCAATTGAGGTTCAGGATTTGAGGAAGTCTTTTCAGAGCAATGCCGCCATAAAAGGGCTCTGCCTCCGCAGGCGTTTACCATCGGTTTCGGACGATGCCTTTTTGGCAGCCCTCCTCCATTGTTGGCCCTGTTATTACCGATGGCTTGCGCTATACGACCGCTCTGCTTGCTATATTGGGAACCGGTCTGTTAATTGGCTTTCGCCCGGATGGCGGTGCGGGGGGAGCCGCTTTCGCCCTTTTATTTTCGATTGGTTTTGCCTTTAGCGTCAGCTGGGTATTCGCGCTAATCGGAGTACTGGCCAAACGCCCTGAGGCCGTTTCGGGTACGAGCATGATCTTCGTGTACCCGTTATTGTTTGCAAGCAACATATTAGTAGATACATCAACGATGCCGAGGTGGATGCAGCTGCTGGTGGACCTGAACCCGATCAGTATTGCCACAAGCACGGTTCGGGAGCTCGCTTACGGGTCGGCCGATGCAGTTATTGTAGCGAAGGGGATTGGCATCTGTTTGCTTATTATAGTTATTTTTGTTCCTATGACGATGTACTTTTATTTGAACAGGAATAACAGGTAAGGTAAACTAAACAGACTCATGAAGGGAGGGGTGCAGCTTGAAGCTGATTCGGGCATTGGGGATTACCATGGAGCTGTTATCCAAAAGAAGAGTAACGGCCGCTGAATTAGCTGAACGGTTTGAAGTCTCCACCAGGACGATCTACCGGGATATTGAGTTAATCAATCAAGCGGGCATTCCCATTACTTCCTATACGGGTACCGTTGGCGGCTTTGAGGTGATGGAGGGCTTTTACCTGACAAAGCAGCACTTCTCCCTGGATGATCTGTCGGTGATTTACAATCTGTTAAAAGGAATGGAAGGAGCGATAGGCGCCAAGACGGCGTCCATTCTGGGCAAGCTGTCCAGCCTGCAGCCTGCCCTGCTCCAGGCTCGCAATGCGGCTAAGATTATTTTCGAGATGAGCGCTTCCGGGTCGGAAAAAGATCTGGTTCAAGTTCTCCTTCAAGCAATCGAGGACAAGAGGGTAGTGTCATTTTTTTATACCAGCTCTATGGGCAGCCATAGTGAGCGGAGCGTTGAGCCGGGAGAACTGCTATGGTCACATGGGAAGTGGTATTTGAAGGGGTACTGCCTGCTGCGCCAGGACAACCGGATGTTCCGCTTATCCCGGCTATCTTCGCTTAAGATAACCGAACATCCTTTTCGGCAAAGGGAGGACGTTCCGGAGTCTGATCCGGATTCTACTCGGGAGTCAGATTCGGAGTCAGATTTGGAGTCAGATTCGGTGGAAGTCAATCACGGAATGCAGGCCCACTTGCGTTTTGATTTGGCAGCCCGGCACCGTGTGATGGAGCAGTTTGGTGAAGCTTGCGTTTGTACGCAGGATCATATAGATGTGCACACCGTGTTCTATCAGCCGAGCTACGCCGTATCGGTTGTTTTGAGTTATGGTGCGGAAGTGACGGTGATATCCCCGGAGGAGCTGAAGCAGAGCGTACTGCAAACAATAGCTGAGATACAACAGCGATATGTGCAGCGGGAAAGCCAGCCTGATTTGCGAAATTGAAGGATGAGAGCTTGATGCAGGTGATTTGGCATTGACTTGAACGGCCGCGGAGGGAAGAATTCCCCTGATGAAACGGAGGTCGGTCATGAGGTCTGCAAAACCTTAGGGTGCAGCAAGCAAGAAGATGTCCAGCGGGGTTTTCACACGGTAAGCATCTTAAGCTAACGCTCGCCCTGGCTCTTATTGGTGTCCCCTAGCCTTGAAACTGCTCTCTTTAGCAAAATAGGGACGATGGCAAGCGCTACAATTTCCAACCCCCTGATTTTGCTCAAATAAGGACAACGGCGAGCGTTAGAATCCGAATGGGGAAAAGTCCGCAAACGAATAAGCCATAGAATGAACCATTTCGGCAATTGCTAGCCGAAATGTTATTTGTGTGTCTTGTGAAAGAATGATTGATTGTCTGAGATAACCCGCATAGCTATAGTAAACTTGACAAAGCCCTGACATGGACTTGGACCTGCCGCCTGACATGGACTTACATGGACTTACATGGACTTGTGTTAGCAGCTAGAGAATTTGGAGCGGCCAGCCAGTGGGCTTTGGGAACGACCAGCAAGAACAAATACTAGTAAAGCGGAGGGACAAGGATGATCAAAAAGATCAGAAGGATCAGAAGGATCAGGATGAGCAAGTTGCTGACGCTGATGTTAAGTATCGTTCTATCGGTTTCCATTTTACCAATGTCCATTTCAGCTGCGGAGGCTGAGCCTGCCGTACTCCCGGCATTTCCGGGTGCGGAGGGCTTCGGATATGCCGCGACAGGCGGAAGAGGAGGCGAGGTTTACCATGTCAACAGTTATGAGCTTACCGGACCTGGTACGTTTCATGACGCGCTCACTACGACTGGAGACATTCCGCGGACTATTGTGTTTGACATCTCAGGCGAAATCACCATTCCCCAGATTGTGGTGAGGGGCAAATCCAATATTACGATAGCGGGCCAGACCGCTCCAGGGGACGGGGTTACGATTAAAGGAAACAACGTCCGGTTTATCGATTGCGAGGATATTATTATAAGGTATTTGCGCTTCCGCATGGGGGATCAGAGCTTTAATGACGACTCCATGTATTTCGAGGACAGCCGCAACGTGATCATCGATCATTCTTCCTTTTCGTGGGGGACCGATGAGGTGCTATCGATCCTGAGCAAGGATTATAACAACCCCAGATCGAAAAATATTACCGTCCAATGGTCGATTATGTCGGAAGGGCTTCTCACCCACTCCATGGGCGGGTTGATAGAGATGAACACCATTACCATGCATCATAATCTCTATGCCCACAACAACGACCGGAATCCCAAAACGAAAGGACAAATCGATTTTGTCAACAATATCATTTATAACTGGGGGCAGTACCCTTATGTAGCCGGCGGCGAATCCGGTACGAAAGGCTACGGGAATGTCGTAGGAAATTACTTCATTGCCGGTCAGAACTCGGCCAACCCTCATTATGCGGTAGTCCGCGGAAATGAGAACTACAGCCTGTATCTGCACAATAACCGGATTGACAGCAACAAGAACGGAATCTTGGACGGAACGGACACCGGTCCCGGGATGATGGAACAGGAAAGGCCGAGTGTGCTCGTGCCGGAGCGGTTTAACTATCCTCTGGTTCATACGCAGGATCCGGAAACAGCATATGAATATGTGCTGGATTACTCCGGCGCATCTTTGGTTCGGGATGCGGTGGACAAGCGGATTGTTAGTAACGTCAGAAATCAGACGGGCGCGATCATCGGCCATGAGGATGATGTGGGAGGATTCCCCGAGCTCAGGCGGGAAACGGCTCCAGTGGACACGGACCGCGATGGAATGCCGGATGAGTGGGAGCTCGTCAACGGCCTGGATCCGAACGATCCGGAAGACCGAAACGGAGATTTTAATGGAGACGGCTATACGAATCTTGAGAAATATTTGAATGAATTGGCAGCGCCTGGTTTTCCTCAAGACTATCCGATGGAGCCGCCTGCTTGGCCAGGGCCGCCGTTTACTCCGCCGATAGAGCCAGAGCCGGAACGTCCGGCGCCGGAGCCTAAACCCAGTATGGACGGAAACGATATCAGGAATGTGGTTATTAACGATAACAGCAGCAATGGAGCGCAAAATGCCGCCTTATGGACAGTCGAAGACAACCTCCGGCCGGGAGATCTGGTTGCCGGGGACAGACTTACCGGGAGCAAGGTCTATCGTTTCGTTACGATACCTGAGGATTTGCAGGGCATGGAATGGATTCGTTCCGCTGTAGCTTCCAGAAGCGCTACTAACAGCAATCTGCTGTCTTTCTATTTGGCTGCTGATGCAGAGGTGTATGTAGCCCATGATTCAAGAATAACGGCCAAGCCGGAATGGTTAACCTCTTATGAGGATACGGGTGAGTTGATTGCAGACGATCAGCCTGTACAGTTCAAGCTGTACAAGAAAAGCTATCAGGCCGGTTCACATGTCGTAATGGGAGCGAACAACAGTACGTCCCGTATGAACTACTTCGTTATCCTCAAACCGACTGCTCCGGAAGCCGTCCCTCCTGATGCAGCTCCGTCAGGGCTGGCAGGTGATTGGAATGAAGAAGCGGGGGCGGTTTCGCTCGAATGGTCGCCGGTTAACGGGGCGGAGTCCTATCTGATCTACCGCTCCTCATCGAAGGATAACCTGTTCAGAGCGGCGGCAAGCTCGACAGTGCCAGCTTATGAGGATACGGACGTGGAGCAGGGGGTCACCTATACCTATCAGGTGTCCGCCTTGAATAGCGGAGGCGAGTCACCGCAATCCGCTCCGGCCGAAGTTGTTACCTTTGATCCTGCACAGCCTGCTCCTTCAGCGCCGACAGGCCTGCAGGTGTCTGCCGCCAGAAGCCTGAGCGTTGATCTTGAGTGGACGCCGGTAGAGGGCGCGGTCAGCTACAGTCTGTACAGAGCATCCGTAACGGATAGTACCTACAATGGTACCTACGATAGTACCTACAAGAAGATCGGCTATTCGATGACAGCAAAATTCACTGATAAGTCGGTAGAGCCTTCCTCCTCCTATATCTATAAGGTTACCGCGACAGGAGCCGGGGGCGAATCGGAGCGTTCGGCAGGCGTATCCACTACGACCATGCCGCCCGTTGCCTTTCCGCAAGTGCCGGATGGCCTGTATGCCGGGGAAGTTACTACTTCGTCATTTGAGATTCATTGGAATCCTGTGGAGGAAGCCGAGAGCTACAACGTATATAGAAAAGCGGACGGAGACAATGCGTTTGCCAGAATTTCCAGTACAGCGTCACCGTCGTTTTTGGACGAGACCATTAGTGTGGGTCAAACCGGCTACAGCTACAAAGTCACAGCAGTGAACGAAATGGGAGAATCAGCCCAATCGGCAGAGCTGGCCGTGGCCATGCCGCTTCCCGCCGCACCAACCGAACTAACCGTCGGGCTGGTGGGAGAAACGTTCGTCGGATTAATTTGGACCTCCCAAGGGGGAGAGAACCAGGTCAATATTTACCGGGAAGCTGGAGGAGAAGTACGTCTGGTGGGTAGTGCCAAAGTTAACACCTACTACGACCGCACTGTAGAACCGGACGTGGAGTACACCTATTACATTAAAGCCCAGAATGCGAGCGGGGAATCGGAGATCTCCAATTCCGTGAAAGTCACACCTGGATGGCTGACTGTATTGGAGAATTCAATGGAGCAATATACCAGAAGCGGGGATTTAACTGGCCCTGCGGCAGCGCAGCTGTCCAACACCTTAAGACAGGCGAAGCATCACTACTCCAAAGGCTCGATTGCACAGGCCGTCCGCTTCATGGAAAAGTATGCGGATCAATTAGACAGAGTCAAGCCGGAACATCTATCGATAGAAGCAAAATTCCAACTGTCCCAGTATGCTCAGTTGCTCCTTGAGCGATGGAAGTAAAGGAAGCAGCCCGGCCGAATTTCGGAACAATATGCGATAATATTCGATACGGTATACTATAGGCTGTGATGGGAAAAGCGCCGCATATAAAGGTGAAGTATACAACCAGTTAACGGAAGGCCAGAAGGCTGCATTTATGTTCAAAATCATGTTTGATCACGCCAAATCGCTTGAAGAGTTTTACTGGTATGCTTTATTTTATATATCTGACTTGAAGGCTATGCCGGAGATGAAGAATAGAGCCAGGCTAACTGGAGACAGGAAACTACTGCAGGTTTACGAGAAATTGGAACGTGTCTTAGAGAAAAGGAACGTTGAAGAGCATGGGAATTGGAAGGTAGTCTTGGATGATACTGAGCAATTAGAGCAGATAAGCAGGGTGTATCATCAATATATAGAAGTAACACAAGAATCGATAAAATTATTAGGCAGTCATATTCGACAAAATCCATACGAATATATACAATGAAGATGGATCAGTATGATACGAATAGGGCTGTCCGAAAAGTGGTCGTTCAGCCCGTATAACTAAAATAAGCAAACCCCAAGAATGCTGTATTTCAACATTCATTGGGGTTTTAATTTTGCCGCTATTTACTTGGAAACGCCCCTTCTTGACAGCCTCATATAATAAAAAAGACGAATTGGGATTCATATTGACAGGAGGAAAGGGAATAGTCTATTATTACGTATGAATAAAAAATGAAATAATTCATATAATCATAAATTGGAGTGAAAGCATTTATGGCCAGAAAGTTTAGTGATCACGAGAAGGAGAGGATTCGCGGGCGGCTAATGGAAGCGGGGAAGCAATGCTTTGGCTTGTATGGGTTGAAGAAAACCAGCATCGAGCAGTTGACCAAGGCGGCGGGAATTGCGCAGGGGACGTTCTACTTGTTTTTCCCGTCCAAGGAGGAGCTGTACTTCGAGCTGTTGGAGCTGGAGGAGGAGAGAGTTCGCCAGCAGCTTCTTGAGGAAACGGAGGAATCCGGCAGGAGGATGGACAAGGAAACACTGGTCCGCTTCCTGCGGAAATCCGTGTCGGTGATGGGGGAAAATCCGTTTTTTCGCCAGTTATATGAGGATGATGTCATGGAGCAATTGGTACGGAAGCTGCCTGCCGAGAAGCTTGCCGCTCATTTTGACAAGGATGCGGACATTGCTATGCCATTTGTCCGCCGCTGGCAGGAGGAGGGCTGGCTGACCACTCAACGTCCGGAAATTATCGTTAGCCTGATTCGCTCGCTTGTTCTGTTGACCCTGCAAAAACGGTTGATCGGGGAAGAGGTATTCGATGAGACGATGGAATTGCTCATTCAACTGATAGCGCAAGGGTGGACCGCCGAAGCCCGGGGCCAAAGCTGAAGCCTGCAACAGTCAGGTGTCACTGGGTGGGGCATCCAGGGATCGGGACACTTCCGGCGGAACGATAATGGCAGGCTTCAACCAGGATGGATGTCCGTTTCGGTATCGATCTGGTATAAGGCCGATGCGGCCCGGAAGTAGTACGGCCTGACGGAATAAGAGAAGCCATGAAGCGATTAAGGGGGGAATGATTCGTGATTGAGGTTAGCGGGTTGACTTATACCTACCCGGGTGCTCAGGCCCAGACGATCAAAGGGATCGATTTTCATATTGCTCAGGGGGAAATCTTCGGATTCCTTGGCCCTTCTGGAGCGGGCAAGAGCACCATTCAGAAGGTGCTGATCGGAGTATTGAAGCAATATGGAGGAAACGTTCAAGTAATGGGCCGGGAGCTGAGCGGCGCGAAGGCGGACTATTTCGAACAGATCGGGGTGGCCTTTGAATTTCCTAATTTTTATTCCAGGTTTACCGCCTTGGAGAATCTGAGCTTTTTCCGTTCTCTGTATTCGTGCAAAACAGAGGAGCCCAAGAAACTTTTGGCGAGGGTAGGATTAGAGGAATATGCCGGCGAGAAGGTGTCCGGCTTTTCCAAAGGAATGAAGATGAGGCTGAACCTGTGCCGGGCTCTGCTGAACCGGCCGGAGCTGCTGTTCCTGGATGAACCGACCTCCGGACTGGACCCGGTTAACGCGAAGCTGGTAAAGGATCTGATCCTGGAGCAAAAGGCGGAAGGCAGGACCGTTCTGCTGACGACGCATAACATGAGCGCGGCCGAGGAGCTCTGCGACCGGGTAGCTTTTATTGTAGACGGACAGGTTTCGCTCATCGATTCACCGCGGGAGCTGATGATAGAACGGGGGGCGAAGAAGCTAGTGGTGGAATACAGGGAAGGCCAAGATCGCAAAACAGAGGAATTCTCTCTCGCCAGACTCGGGTGCAATGAGCGGTTTCTGGAGATTATCCGGGAGAAGCCCATCGAGACAATGCATAGTCAGGAATCGACTTTGGAGCGCATCTTTATCGATGTCACAGGAAGGAAGCTGGATTAATATGCGAAGAATGCTCGCCGCTTGGGGACATGATATCCATTTTCAGATTCGCCAAGGCTTCTATTTGGCTTATATGCTCATCACCGTAATGTACTGTCTGCTGCTATCCCTCGTTCCGTCAGGCGCAAGAGCCGATGTCTCTGTGCTCATCGTTTTTTCCGATCCAAGCGCCCTCGGCTTTTTCTTTATCGGCGGGATTGTGCTGCTGGAGAAGGGGCTGAACATTTACGATAACCTGTTCGTCACTCCTCTGCAGGTCAGAGAATATATGGCGGCCAAGACATTATCTCTCGCCATGCTGTCTACGTTAAGCGCAACCGCCGTTCATCTGTCGGCCTTCGGGTGGGAAGGCCTTAGCCTGCTGTTTGTGACGGGAGTATTTCTGACTTCGGCTTTCTTCACTTTGCTCGGATTAGGCCTCGCTGTCCGTTGCGAGACGTTGAACGGTTTTTTCCTCGTGTCTCCGCTGTACTCGATCATCTACTATGTTCCTGTTTTAGGATATTTGGAGCTTTATAAGTCCCCCTTCTATTATTTATTGCCTACTCAAGGGACTTTGCTGCTGCTGGCTTCCCCGTTTCATTCACTGACCATGTGGGAGCTGCTGTATGGGCATGCGGTACTCGCGATCGGCATCGTTTTGGCGTATTTATGGGCTAAACGCTCCTTCATCAACCATATCGTCCTGAAAATAGGGGGAAGAGGCCAATGAATAAATATGTTTCCCTGTCCGCCGCAGATGCAAAAAATATTGCCCGCGATCCGATGCTGCTTCTGGCCATCTTTGGTCCGCTTACACTCGCTGTCGTCATCCGTTACGGAATGAGAATCTTGGCCGAGTGGCTGCACCGGACCATGGCCTTCGACCTGACGGTCTATTATGATCTGATTCTGATCGAAGCACTCCTGCTTATACCGCTAATGCTGGGAGTGATCGCCGGATTTCTGATGCTGGATGAGAGAGACGAGAATCTGATTGCTTACTTCGCCGTGACGCCGCTGACCAAATCGGGGTATTTGCTTTACCGGCTGAGCTCCCCCGTGCTGCTTTCTGCTGTTTATACGGTTTTTTTCGTATATTTTACCGATCTGGTGCGCGTTCCTGTGACCACTCTTCTTCCGTTAACGCTGCTGCTTGCCCTGCAGGCTCCGGTCGTTGCTCTGCTTCTCGTAGCTTTTGCAGCGAACAAGGTGGAGGGGATGGCATTGTCCAAAGGAGCTGGCATAACGATGGCCGCCCCCTTGGCTATCTATTTTGCCCCCGAACCCTGGTCCTGGCTGGCTTCGGTTCTGCCGACCTTCTGGATAGCCAAAGCCTATTGGGCCGGAATGGATGCTTGGAGCGGCGCGTTCTTTATTTATTCGGCCGCTTTCGCGATTTATTTCCTATTGGCAGTTTGGCTCTATCGCTGTTATGAGCAGAGAAACGATTAATCCCTCCGTTTAAGTACAATAGCGTTATTAGAAATCGGCCTGACAAAGGAGAACTAATGAGGAAATATTTCATAATTATTTTACTTGTAGTAAATATAGGTGCTGTAAGTATTCTGATTTACCAACATCATAGGCTAAACGAAGTTATATCAGATATGGGATTTAGAATGGTATCAAGTAATCTCGTTCAGCTTGAAGGTGCCATTATGTATCAAATGCAAAATAATTGGAGCGAGCCTGATCATGTAATCGAGAAAGTAGAAGATGTTATAGAAGGATTGGATATGACAAGAAGAGCAGCTGATCGTGTCAATAAATTGTCAAAAGAGGATAATGAAGTACTTAGTAGATTGATTCGTTACTTCGAGACGTTTCCAGCCTATTCAGGTTTTCCAAATCATTCAATGGATGAAGAAGAAATTACAGCTTTTGAAAAATTACGGGAGAATCTCAGGGAAGCCGGTTGGGGAATGAATATGAGTTATACGAGCGGATGGAATGAGCTAATAGAAAAAGCATATAAGTTAACGGGTAGGCAATGATCTCCAACTGCAGGTAACAGCAATTTATGAATTGACAGCTAGAAGGTTCGTTGCTAAACTATCTTAAGCGTAAATATTACAATTAAGATAGATTGCGATCCGTTTTTGATTTGCTCATTATAGTAATAATTACTATTTGGAATGGGGGTTTTGTGTATATTCCGAAAAAGCTGAATGGATTTCTACAACTATCAACAATAACCAAAATGAGGCGCGATTACCCGAGATTGCTCATCATGCGGGGAGTTATATTTTCACAGAAAAAAATCGTCAAATACGGGATTCGCGGTCCGCGGTCCTGTTATTTGCTCAATTCTCAGCTGTATAAATCGTAAATTTTACATATAGGATTGATAAAAAAACGTCTGCCTACTGATAAAACGGATAAAAACGGCTAGCTGCTAACGTGAGGCGGGGCTTTTTATGAGCCTTGCAAAGTTTGTGCATTTGGAGGCGAAGAAGCATGGGGATTACCGTTGCAGGCTTGACTTTTGATTACAAACAAAAGCAGGTGCTGAAAGACATTGGCTTTACGTTGAATGATGGTGAAATGCTTGGTCTGCTCGGACCTAATGGTGCGGGCAAATCTACGCTGTTGAAATGCCTGAACCGGATACTTACGGCCACTGCCGGTGTGGTTCGCATAGACGGCAAGGATATAGCTGGCTTGAAGCAGAGAGAGCTTGCGCGACACCTGGGATATGTTCCGCAAAGCACGCATGCGGGCTTTCCTCTCAGCGTGTTTGATGCCGTGCTGATCGGCCGGACTCCCTACGTTCATTTTAAAATCACTGAAAAAGATAGGGAAATCGCGATGCGTATGCTCGCTTTGCTGGACCTGGAACCTATGGCTTTCCGGAAGTTCAATGAGCTGAGCGGGGGAGAACGCCAACGGGTTTTTATCGCTCGGGCGCTGGCTCAAGAGCCGAGGGTTATTTTACTCGATGAGCCGACCAGCTACCTCGATTTGAAGCATCAGCTGGAGACGCTTGCCCGTATTCGGGAAATTGTTAAACATAAGCGAATCTGCGCCATCATGGCGATTCATGACCTGAACCTGGCTTACCGCTACTGCGATCAGGTGGTCCTGCTCAAAGACGGCCGCATCTGCAGCCATGGAAAACCGGGGGAAGCCTTGACGGAGGAGCAAGTTTCCCATGTGTACGGGGTGGAGGCCAATATTTTCAACGGCGATGGCATTCCTTACATTGTGGCATCGGAAGCGAGGCAGCAAGTTGCAAATTAGACATTCAAGTCGCAAACAGTCATTCATTTCACAAACTAGACACTCACAGTATTCAAGTCACAAACTAGACACTCATTTCAGGAGAAGAGGATGAAGGAAAATGAATCAAACATTTAGATTGCTGGTGTTTGTAATTTGCATGTTGGCGATCATTGCTGCCGGATGCGGGCAGACAGGCGGGGATTCCGCGCCCCGGAATGCAGACGTACCCTTGACGGAGACGGAGACGGATTCTCCCGAAACCTTGACCATTGTCGATGAGATGGGACGAGAGGTGGAGATCGCACTGCCGGTAAAACGAGTGGCAGTATTCAACACCTACAATGTGGAATTCGTTCGCGCGGTGGGCGGTATCGCATCCATCGTCGGGATGGATGCGGGCGCGTACGGATATAAGGAGTATTGGCCGGGGTTTGATGACAAGAACCTTATTGGCAAAGGGCAATCGGAGCCCAACTACGAAATGCTAGTGCAAGTCAAGCCGGACGTTGTGATCATTCCGCGAAATGGCCTGTGGGAGGAAACGATAGAAAAAATGAAGCCATTCGACATTCCTGTAGTCGTCATGACAGGCTGGGATGTAAGCAAGCATGTTGAGAACATCACGATGCTCGGCTTGCTGCTCGATCAGAAGGAAAGAGCACAGGAGCTTAACGACTTCTATCTCAATTATATGAATTTGATCCAATCGCGGCTGGAGGGTGTCCCCCGGAAGTATGTCTACGTTGAAAACAAGGCCGACTATATGTCTCCCGTTCCCGGCTCTGGCCATCACGATGTCATTGAAAACGCAGGAGGCATCAATATTTTCGAGGATATTGTATATGCTGAGCAGCCTACTTCCAAAGGAACGGTGCATTCTTTCGAAATCGATCCGGAGCGCATTCTCTCGAAAAATCCTGATATGATTGTCAAGTTTGTGAGCGGCTCCTATATCCCGCCGGAACCGGAAGAGATGCAAAATCAGCTTGATGAGTTACTGAAACGTCCGGGCTGGGAGCAATTGACCGCTGTTCAAAACCAAAATGTACACATAAGCTCCGAATTTGCGACAGGCGGCAGCTCTAAATTAATTGGAACCGTTTATTATGCCAAGTGGCTGCATCCTGAGCTTTTTCCCGATTTGGATCCGGAGGCGGTGTACAGGGAATGGATCGAGCATTTCCAGCAAGTGCCGTTTAAGCCGGGGGGCTATTATTCTATGACGGATGTTGTGGAATAGGAGGCTCATTATGTCGGTTCTACCTAACAGCAAGGAAGCAGATGCTTTAACAGCCTTGCATGAATCCTATCAGAAGCAAAGTTTCTGGAAATGGCTCATGCTTGGCGCCGGATTCATCCTGTTAATGATTCTTATGCTCGCAGCCGTCACCCTAGGATCGGCAGAACTTACCGTATCGACCGTCTTTCGCGCAATAGCGGGCAAGCTCCTGCCCTTTCTTCCGCTTACTGCAGCTAGTGAGCTGGAAAGCCAGGTCATATGGAACCTGCGGCTGCCGCGGATTGTCATGGCTGTAGCGGCCGGGGCAGGTCTAGCTGTTTCTGGCGTCATCATGCAGGGCATTCTGCGAAATCCTTTGGTAAGCCCCTTCACGCTAGGGATCTCATCAGCAGCGGCTTTCGGCGCCTCCATAGCTATTATTTTCGGGGTAGGGTTCGCGGGAACGGGCTCGATTATTATCGTCGGCAATGCTTTCGTATTCGCTTTGCTCTGTGCATTTCTTGTGTTCGGGATGTCGTGGCATCGTCGGCAATGCTTTCGTATTCGCTTTGCTCTGTGCATTTCTTGTGTTCGGGATGTCGTGGCTGCGTGGAATGACGCCGGAGACGATGATATTGACAGGCATCGCGCTGATGTATTTGTTCAGTGCGATGACAGCAACATTGCAGTTTACTGCTACAGAGGAGCAGCTGGCTGCGGTCGTGCAATGGACGTTTGGCACGCTCAACGGCGCGTCATGGAGCAAGATCGGGATTGTGGCAGCGGTCCTGCTCGTAGCGATGCCTGTTTTTTTGCGGTTTGCCTGGCCGCTCAATGCCATGGCCTCGGGAGGGGAGGAGGTGGCCAAAGGGCTCGGCATTGAGACAAGCCGGGTGCGCATTTGGTCCAGCCTGTTGTCTGTGCTCGTTGCAGCTGCGATTATTAGCTTCACCGGCGTGATTGGCTTCGTCGGACTTGTAGCTCCGCATATTGCCAGACTCGTAATCGGTGGTGATCACCGGTATTTAATTCCTTATTCTGCGTTATTTGGCGCAATTCTGCTGCTGAGTGCGGATACGATCGGCAGAAGCTTGCTCTCGCCGGCGGTCATCCCTGTCGGCATTGTAGTCTCTTACTTAGGTGTGCCGCTGTTCATCCAATTGATTTTGACTCGGCGCAAAGAATACTTTCAATAATAGGCAGGTGAGCAAAGATGTTACGACCCTCCGAATTATGGATACTGGCCTGGGAGCAGTCCCGCGACAATAATCCACGGACTACCGATGATGCTGTGGAAGAACAGTTTTGGCGGGAGCGTGCGGCAGGATTCGACGAGCAGCATCCGCTTGCACCGCTAGTTGATGAGTTGATGAGCAGTGTGTGCGCATCCCTGCAACGGGACGACCACCTGCTTGAAATCGGTTCAGGAACAGGAGGCTTTACCCGCTTGCTGGCACCACACGTCGGAGCCTTGACGGTCGTTGAGCCTTCTGCTTCCATGGCAGAGGTGTTTCGCAAAAACTGGGAGCGGACCGGCTTCCGGTCACCCGTCGTGATTCAAGAAAAATGGGAGAATACCCCGGAAATCCAGGCAGATGTTCTGTTTGGAGCCAATGCATTTTATAGGATCCGGGATATGAAGAAAGCTCTTCTCCAGATGAACGCTGCCGCCAAACGACACGTATTCCTCCTACAGTCGGTCGGCAAGCCGAATACGAAACAGGTCCAGGTGTCGGTCAGGGGCAAGCATTATGAATGGGAGCGGGCTGTGCTCATGTCCGGCATATTGTTCGAGCTGGGCATCCTGCATCAATACCGCAGTTTTCAGGTTAAGCGTTTGAATGGAACGATTCATGAGGTTGCTTTGATCGATTGGGAAAAGACAAGCGGAATAAAAGGGGAGGGAGGAGAATAGATGGTAGGAGACCAGCTGGACTTTGACTATTTGCAAGCCAGATACCGGATTACTCTTCGGGATGTGGAAAATACTTTGTTCACCGCAACGTTAAAGGATTTGCTCGATCAGCGGCATATGGAGCGATTTGTCCATTTCTTCGTGCCGCTTTGGAAGGCTAAAGGACCGATTGTCGCGGCTGCTTACTTGGGGAGCTGGCTCGGCACCCTATGTTCGGCAATGCAGGAAAGCATGTCGCGATATGACGCCATCCCGGTTATGACGCTGGAACGCCTGACCTTGCAAGTGTACGAGGAGGATGGGAGGCGAAGATGTGCTTTCCGTCTTGCCGATTCCACTATGGATGAGGCTCCTTCCAAAGAACGTGCCATATGGCGGAATATCCGGCTGGAATCGTTCTATGGCGAGCTCATCAAGCCGCTGCTGCAGTCAGCTGCTCATGCCACCGGTGCCCCTTTGCGAGATTTGTGGGGGCAATTTGTAACCCGGATGTACAATGAGCAGGAGCGATGGCTGCGGGAAACGGAATCCGAGCAGCGCAAGGAACTGATCCGGGATGACTTTGAGGCGCTGCGAATCGGATTGCAGCCATCGGTCTTCGGTATCCCGAAAAATCCGTTCAACGTAAAGATCCGCTGGATCGATAGTCCGCATGTTCAGGGAGAATCGATCCGGATGCGCAGCTCGTGCTGCCATGCCTATTACACGGAGACGGATCATGGATATTGCTACAGCTGCCCCCGAATGCGCGAGGAAGAACGTGAGGTGAAAAAGCGGGCCATGCTGGCTGCAAATGGTTGAGGAGGGGTTCATTCCATGATGGTTCAACGGCGGCTTCTTGATTTGACCGAAGGCATCCGGGCGGCTTTGTTCTGGAGAATTCGGCGAAGATCGATTACGTTTTTGCCGGGAATGCTGGGTTCTGAGCCATTGCCCAGGATGTATGGACGGTGAAGGTTTCCCCTTCCTAGAGTCGAACTTTAAGTACAAGGCTCAAGTTCTAAGTACAAGGCTCAAGTTCTAAGTATAAGGCTTAAGCTCATAAGGCTCGAGGAACTCATGATTAAGATTGTGGGCCTCTCTCCATGCTGAGCGCTTTGCGTAATGCGTTCCAGCCCATTAACGCACAGTTATGCCGTGCTTTTAACGAATGGACTCCTGCTAATGAAAGACATTCTTCCAAAGCTTCTTCATCCGGGTGAGCTCCATCCTTTACCATGGCTGTAAATTGCTCGATCAGGCGGCTTGCTTCCCCCAAAGCTCTGCCTTTTACAGCTGTGGTCATCATCGAACAGGAAGCCATACTAATAGAACAGCCTTCGCCTTCAAATTTGATATTACGAATCCGTTCCTCTTCAACATTTATATACAGCACCATGGCATCGCCGCATGTCGGATTTTTATAGGGCAAGCTAATGGATGCTTCGTTGCTCAGCTTGCCTTGATTTCTTGGACGCTTGTAATGGTCGATAACCAGCTGTCGATAAAGGTCGTCCAGTTTCATTTGCGATCCCTCCTTTTTTACGTAATAATTACAATTAAGGATCAACCCCCATTTTACTACAGATAGGAAGCAGGGTAAATGCTTCACCCCACCCTTTTTCGATGAACATCGAAAAAGGGCAGGGACTATTTCTGCATTGCAAATTCCATCTGTCCGATTCGATATGGAGGAGCTATTGACATACAGAGCGTGACAAAATAAAATACATACATACGAATGTATGTATGTAGAGGTGATAAATTGGCACGCAATAAATACCCCGAAATCACGGTAAAGAGAATATTAGATGCTGCTACTAGACTATTCCAGGAAAAAGGATGGGATCAGACAACAATCCAAGACATTATTGATGAACTGGGCGATTTAACTAGAGGCGCGTTTTACCATCATTTTAAATCTAAAGAAGATATAATAGATGCCGTTCTTAAGCGCTTAGCTTTAGAAAATAATCCTTTTGAGCAAGTTGAGAAAATGGATGGATTGAATGGTTTAATGAAATTAAAAACAGCGATTCAGCTTTCTTTTACTAACAATCACGGACAATTTAATGCGCTCAAGTCAATTCCATCTATTTTAAAAAGTCCTACGCTTATTGCCAATCAATTATTGGAATGTATCCGAATAGGAGCGCCAAGTATTCAATCTGTTATTGAAGAAGGGGTGAAGGATGGTTCCATTTCGGTTCATTATCCTAAACAAACGGCTGAAACTTTTGTGATCCTATCGAATATATGGCTTAGCCCCATTATTTTCACGGTAAGTACGGAAGAATATATGCAAAAGGTAAAACATTTGCAACAGTTATATAACGGTATCGGACTGCCAATTATTGATGACCAAATCCTGATTTCTTTTGAAAATTTTCACAGAAATCTTTAAGTTAAATAGACTGTCGTAAGGCAGTTTATTTTTTCGGAATTAAACATACATATATATGTATGTAAAATAAATCGTTCTGGAGGAGGAGACAAATCATGACAACGGAATTTGCTGTAAAAGCGACTGGCTTAGTCAAAACATTTGCCGGCCAAGAAGTTATTAAAAATTGTCAAATGGCGGTTCGCAAAGGAACAATCTATGGATTTTTAGGGGCTAACGGTTCAGGGAAGACAACTGTATTTAAACTGCTGCTAGGCTTATTAAAACCTGATGCCGGGACAATAGAAATTCTGGGAAAGAACAGTTCCATTAATAGAAACAAGATTCTAAAAAGCATAGGCAGCATTATTGAAACGCCTCTGTTTTATGAGCATTTGTCTGCAAACGAAAATTTAGCGCTTCATCTTGCTTATATGGGTGCAGGAAGCGCCGACATTGAAAAGACGTTAGAAATGGTTGGGCTTAAAAGCGCGGGAAATCTGCCGGTATCTAAATTCTCCCTAGGCATGAGACAGCGCCTCGGAATTGCAAGGGCGATTATTCACAACCCTCATCTATTGGTTCTGGATGAGCCAGTCAATGGCTTAGATCCGATGGGCATACGTGAAATGAGGGAGCTTTTTCTTCACCTTGTAAAAGACCGGAATATGACCATAGTAATTTCCAGCCATATATTGAGTGAGATTGAACATATTGCAGATGCCATTGGAGTTATTGTAAATGGACGAATCGTAGAGGAAGCAGCCTTATCCTCCATCAAAGACCGTTTCTCAGACGGATTAGAAGATTTTTTCTTCAATATTATGAGCGGGAATGGAGGCGGGATAAATGCTGGAATTAATGAAGCTTGAGCTCAGAAAAATAAATATTCGCACATACATCCATTCAACTTTCATTATCTTTATTGCCTTATTGGGATTTATTTATCTGCTTGCTTATATCCCGCGAGTGAATCCCAGTGACCCCAATCTAGAGCTATTTGGTACTTATAAAAATATCGTTTCCTTATTCGGAGCTCTGAGCATGGCTGTTTTTTGTGTATCGGCTTCTGTCATGTATTCCCGATTTGTCATTGAAGAATATACAGGAAAGCGCGTCATCCTTCTCTTTACCTATCCAACAAGCAGAGAGAAAATGTTCTTTTCAAAAATGATGATTGTTACCTTGTTTACTATCCTCTCTATGCTGCTTTGTACTATCTTGATTTATTTAATTTTTGGGTTAAGTGAAACGTTCTTTCCTTTAGTAAAGGATACGATTACCTATGACGTTATATCCAAAGCGATTACAACAACAATGATTATGACAGGATTGGCTGCAGGATTAAGCATTATTTCCGTGACAATCGGATTTATTCGGAAATCTACCCCGGCAGCTATTGTATCGGCGATCTTGCTTTGCTCCATGGTAACCCATATTTCATCTGGAACATTAAACTCCAATACTGCTGCAATTATATTTATGGCCATAACGATACTGGCTGCAATTTATGCTGTAAAAATGATCTTGAAAAAAATTAACGGCATGGAGGTTTAACCGGGATGGAGCGAACAATAGATCAAGCGGTCAACCATTTCTTGCAGGGCTTGCACCTCAGCTTGTAATCGGAAACGTTATTTTAGGAGTCATTTTATTGTTAGCTGGGATCCTTGTAATGGTCAAGAAATCTTCAAATAAGAAATGGAAAACGATCGGTTTGATTTGGGTTGGAGTTGGAGTAGTTTCCGTTAGTTATGGTGCGATACGGATGGGGATATGTTCATATCTATAGCAGAGATGAGGGGAAGGTATTATGAAAGGGAACAACTCTCAAAATGATTTTATTTATGAGGAAGGCTTAAAGGACGTTACCAAGATAATCATTGATGGTGATATTGCCGATATTCATCTGGTTGGCGTTAGTTCTAAATCGGGTATTCAGTATAATGGAAAAAAATTGGGCTTAGGAAATCCTGCAGTCGATATTGGTTATAAAGGCGATCAAGCATGGATTAAGGTGAGAGAAAGAGCTTTATTAAGGAGTATTAATCCATTTAAGCTAAGTAGAGGACGTTTGGTAATAAGCGTTCCATTCGAATTTATGGAGCTTGTTCAAATAAAAACAGGTCTTGGGAAAATCGATGTTAAGTATGCCAATCCAATAAAAGAGCTAATCTTAAAATCGGATTTAGGTATAATTAATGTGGATTCCTTCACAGGTGCATGTTTGCACGCAAGTACGAATGTCGGAACAATCAATTTAGGAAAGATTGATGGAAGCGTTCATATAACTAGCTCAGTAGGCAGGGTAAACATCGCGGACCTTTCTATGAAGGGAAAGAACATTATTAAAACGAAAAACAGCAGCATAATAGTAGGAGTTCCTAATGAGAATCTTAATGAGGTAGGTCTGAATATCTCAACTAAAATCGGAAGAATAATATCGAAAAACAATAGATTGGCAGGGGAGAATATTTACTTTGCTGAAGCTTTTCCTCCAGGGAGGAAAGTCATAAATAGATACAAAGGAAATAAGGAATTAACTATAACTTCTGCTGTAGGGAATATAAGGTTTTATTAAAGGGTACCGTCACTTATAA
>NZ_HE610960.1:429971-452438 GCF_000285515.1 Paenibacillus senegalensis JC66 | reverse complement strand
CCCTAATTAAGTTAGAACGATGGTTCTGAATGGAATTGGCAGTGCATTCATACGGAATTGGCATGGACTAGCTTAATGAAGAGAGGGAGTTTATCTTGGCATAGAATCGGCCAGGCGACCAGATGAGAAAAAGCCATATTATTTTGTATATAGGGTTATTTTTAATCATCCTAGCAAGTTCCCGCATGCTGTGGATGGAATCATTCCGTGAACATAAACAAGATGTTAAGCACGGGCAGTTAGACTTGCGCGAGTGGAATGCACAAGAGGGCGGCGTTCTCTTGCTGGACGGAGAATGGGAGTTTTATCCGTCCCAATGGTTGTTCGATGACGATGCTTCGGCTGGCCGGGAGCAAACGCAAGGAGATACAGGTGCCGCCCTGGAGAGCGGGCCGGAAATCTATGAACCGGGACCGCCGGATGCCCCCCGGCTAATTCAGGTTCCAGGAGGCTGGAATGAAGCATTAGATGCGAACAATCCGACTCCATATGGATTTGGCAGCTACCGCATGCGTATTTACGTAAATCCGGAGGAGAAGATCAACTACAGTGTTCGGATCGCGAGTGTGCGAACTTCATCACAGCTATATGTCAACGGCCGTTTGCTCACCGCATCGGGGCAGGCAGCGAGTACGAAAGAGGATTACCTGGCGAAAAACTTGCCTTATTCAACCACCTTTACAGCAGATGAAAACGGCGTGATCGAGCTTGTGATTCAAGCGGCCAATTATGTGGATAGTCGTGGCAGCGGGATTGTCCGCTCGCTTAAGTTTGGTTCGGAAGAGGCCATTGCAAAGGAAATGAAGTTTTCCGTTTCCATGCAGCTTTTAGGGGTTGTTATTTTTCTGGTTCACTCCATTTATGCATTTATCCTGTTTTTGTTAGGAAACCGGGAGAGGAAGCTGCTCTACTTCTCTTTGCTGACCTTCAGCGTAGCCTTTACAAGCTTGCTCAGTAATGATGAGAAGCTGTTTCACCAATTGTTTTATATCGGTTCGGACTGGGATTTCCGGCTGGCAAATGCGGTTTTTATTATAGGCCTTTATGCATTGCTGGAGTGCACGGAGCATCGCGAGCTTCGCTATTGGAGAAGGGTATACCCCTGGTACACCGCAGTGAATTTAGGGACAGCCGGCATCACTTTAACTCTGGCTCCGGCACAGGTGATTGCGCTTTTTCCGGTGTATTTTCTATTGGCTTGCATAGCCCTAACGATTACGATAGCAGCTATTATTAAAACGATACTTAAGGATGTCAGAAGCCATCTATTGCTGCTTTTTTCTATTCTTGCGCTGGTTCATCATTTCCTGTGGACGGTTGTTTGGCGGGAAAGCGGTCTGAGTCTGACCCATTACCCATTTGATTTAATCATTGCAACGGGGTGTTTCGCTTCGGTATGGTTTAAGAATTATTTCAAAATGCATGCCAGCACTAAGGAGCTTGCCGCAGCCCTGCAGAGGATGAACGATCACAAGGATCAATTTCTGGCCAATACCTCCCATGAATTTAAAAATCCGCTGCACGGCATTCTTAACCTGTCTGAAGCGGTATTGAACAGAGAGCGGTCTCAGCTGCAGGAAAGAAGTGTCAGAGAGCTGGAAACGGTCTTGGCTGTAGGAAGGCGGATGTCCTTAATCTTGAATGATCTGATTGACGTGATGAGCTTGCGTGAAGGCACTCCGCGTCTGCAAAAGGAAGCTATCCGGATTCAGCCGATTATTACGGCTGTTATAGATATGCTGCAATTTAACGCAGAAGTGAAGGGGATTACCATCGTCAGCCGGATTCCCGAAGATTTTCCTCCCGTGCTTGCGGATGAGAACCGGCTCGTTCAGATTATGTTTAATTTACTGCATAATGCTGTGAAATTTTCGAATGAAGGCAGCATTTCGGTACAAGCATCGGAAAAGGACGGGAGAGCCTTTATAAGTGTTGCCGATACCGGGATTGGCATGGATGAGGAAATGATGAAACGCTTATTCCTCCCATATGAGCAGGCAAACTCGAAAGAAACGATGATTGAGGGAGGCTTCGGGTTAGGTCTGAGCATAAGCAAGCAATTAGTGGAGCTTCAAGGGGGAACACTGGAAGCCGCTTCGGTTCTGGGCGAAGGCTCTACACTAACCTTTTCGTTGGAGCTGGCTGTTTCAGACGCGGGGCGTGAGCATGATTCAGAGGCAGGGCATGGGCATGATTCAGAGGCGGGGCATGAGCATGAAGCTGCCGGGTCTTCCGCTTCGTTCCATGAACAATCTGCTCTTAAGGGGGGAGGTTTGGTCCGTGCTTTGCAAGAGGCGGAAACTACGATTCCTGAGGGGCCAGCCGCATTACTTGGCAACATTCCCCGTCGTCCGCTCATTCTTATGGTTGACGACGATCCGGTTAACCTGCAGGTTATGGAAGCTATACTTTCCCCGGATAACTATGAAGTGACGATGGTCACGAGCGGCAAAGAAGCATTGGCTATGCTGGACAAAAAGGAATGGGATCTTGTCATTTCAGACATTATGATGCCGCAGATGTCCGGGTATGAGCTCACGCGTAAAATCCGGGAGAGGTTCACACTAACTGAGCTCCCGGTTCTGCTCCTTACGGCAAGAGACCAAGGAAAAGATATTCAGGCCGGCTTCCTGGCAGGGGCAAACGACTATGTGGCCAAACCGGTTGAAGCTCTGGAGATTCGGTCTAGAGTAGATATGCTGACTGCGATTAAACAATCCGCGCGGGAACAGCTGCGTTTAGAAACGGCATGGCTGCAAACACAAATTCAGCCTCATTTTTTGTTTAATTCCTTAAATGCGATTTCAGCCTTAAGTGAAATAGATATAGAGAAAATGCAGACTTTACTTGACGAGTTCTGCAGTTATTTACGCAGTAAATTCCGGTTTCAAATTATGGATGAGCTAGTACCGCTAGAGGATGAGCTTAACCTGGTCCGCTCTTACCTTTATATAGAAAAGGTACGGTTTGAGGATATGCTCCAGGTAGTATGGGAGATTGATGACGTTGAAGGGTTGAAGCTGCCCTTTTTAACGATCCAGCCTCTGGTTGAAAATGCGGTAAGACATGGCATTATGCAGCGCCAGCAGGGGGGCACCCTGACTATTCGGATTTCGGCTTATGAGACGCATGTAAGGATATCGATTGAAGACGATGGGGCGGGCATGGATGAGGCGACGCGGCAGCACCTTCTCGAAAGGAAGGCTGACAGCGAATCAGGAGTTGGACTGCTCAACACGAACCAGAGGTTAAAACGGCATTTTGGCAAAGGCCTGCTGATTTCCAGCGAAATGGGCAGAGGAACCCGGGTATCGTTTACGGTCCCGCGCTGAGCCCCCGGTAAGCAAGCTCAAGAATAAGCGAACGCCCCTTTTTCTTCCAGCTCGATTACAACGGTAACAGGATTGCAACGCGGTATAACAGGATTATAACAGGATAACTCGATATCAACGGTAACAGGATTACAAAATTGCAACTGCATATTTGGAAAATACCAATTAATTAAACCGATTGGGGAAATCATTATGAACCGCTTAGTAGTCATGACGGTTGGAAAAACACATAGCGGAAAAACAACGTTTGCCAAAGAACTGGAATCCATTTTGCAGCATGCCGTTGTGATAGATCAGGACAACCACGCTGAATTTATTAATGAACACTATAAGAAATTGCGCCCAAATGAAGGGCCAAACACGTTGAAATTTACTATAACTAATGCAATAGTGGACTATGCTGTAGCGCATAGCGATTTTCATCTTATCCTTAGTAATTCCAATCTGAATAAACAAGGGCGGAGCAATCACCTCAAATTTTTTCATGATCGAGGATTTGTAAGCATTATTGTTTACTTTGAACTGCCGCTTGAGCTATTGAAAGAACGAGTAGAAACTACACAGCGAAGCAAAACCATTTTTCGCAGTGCGTCAAGTTTTATGGAAGTGTTGGAACGACAGGAAATGTTGAATCCGGAGAAGCCGAGCAAAGAAGAAGCAAATTATTTGTTTGTCATTCACAATCCAGATGATGCAGCAGAAATCATGCAGCAAATAAAAGAAATAAGCCAGAACAGCTGAAGGGCTAAATACCTGAAGTAATACGTTATGGTGGGAGGAAGCTTGATGGACGATTTTACAAAAACAAGAGTAACAAAATTAATGGATCCGTACACGGAATGCTGGAGAAGGCGATGGGAACTATTATGAACAATCTTGTGCTAATTGAACCGACAAAAGACTTCAAAGACCCATACATCGAAATGATAGAAGAGTGGAAGGGAACCGGCGAGAAGATGGTTCCTTTTGTATTAAGATTTGATTATGAAGATTTTGATTCATTGTTGGAGAGATTAAGGAATCTCAGGGATAGTCCGTGTGAAGACGAGAAGACAGTTAACAGTTCAACCTTATGGCTGATTGAAGACCATGCAAGAGTTGTTGGCGCGGTGAATATTCGTCATAGACTAAACCGGTACTTAATGGACGTCGGGGGGCACATTGGATATGGCATAAGACCGAGTGCTAGAAGAAGGGGATATGCTGCTGAGATTTTGAGACAAGCATTAAGCCACACTCGTTCCTTGGGGATAAGAAGGGCACTGGTAACTTGTGACAAGGATAATATCGGCTCCGCAAAAACAATCACGAAGAATAACGGCGTTCTAGATTCTGAAGCTGTAATAAATGGAATTGAAATACAAAGGTATTGGATCGAGATTAAATAAGGACGATCTAGAAAAGCTTATTAAAGACGAACAATGGAGGGGGCCAGTTCAATGTTTTCAGAATGAGGGTCATGGTGATCATAAAAAAAGCCTCAATGGAACTATCATGGAAAAACTATCATGGAAAAACTATCATGGAAAAACTATCATAAGGACAGTCGGTAGGAGAACACGCAATAAAGTTGCTATAATTGAGGACGACAGAATCTTAATGATTTGATTCAGCAGCTTTACCGTGGTGAAGAACTGTAGACTATTTTGGAAGTATTGAAGACGGTGAAACACCCGAACAAGCAGGTGAAAAAGTGCTGCCCACAGCGTACAATGTGTAAAGTACTCCCACTGTGCGTACAATGTGTAAAGTGCTGCGTCTAAAGTGCTGCGTTCTCCAATTTATACGAAACGTCATACAAAATTCTCTGAGATTAAGCGGAAAAGGGGAATTTGTATGAAACGTCATACAAAATGATGCTGGGGGGGTGAGTAGGGCTGAAATTTGTGTGAAGAATCGTACAAACTCGCCAAAAATGCTGCGAAAATGCGTTTATTTATATGAAGAATCGTACAAATGGACTTATGGCAGCCCTTGTGTGTGGCGGCTCTTGTGTAACGATACTTCCGCCTCCCATGAAAGATATCCAAGTTCATATATTACCAGCTATTGAAGGAAAAGGGGGAGGAGCCTCATACGCATCAGGGAAACTATTATTATGTATACAGATTGACGAGTTTTCAACGACGAGAGCCAAGAGAAATACTGCACATGAGTACAGTCACCTATTCGAATGGTGCATAAACCCCAAGATACTAAGCATGGTTACAGTCAGGCAGTTTCATATAGTATACGTAACTATTTAATTTTTGAAGGGTTGGCGGGCGTGCTGCCTGAAGTTCTTTATCCTCACGAAGCATTCCCTCCTTTACCTATCACTAAAGAAAGGGAAGCGGAGTTTTGGAGTGAACTCGAACCCGAAGCAGCTGGAATGGAAGCATATATGAAATATATGAACCGAGCAGCCTATGAAATAGGAGCAAGAATTGTGCGGAATTATCTAAAAAATCAGAATAAAACCATCCTAGAAGCGCACCGCCTGTTTGACGAGGAATTGTATTGGAAGAGCGGTTAATCCTATCAGATAATCGATAATACATAATCATGAGGGCCACATTAAGAGGCCTGGGTCATAAGTTAGTTTGGGTCAAAAGAGGTACGTTAGTAATTATTCACCTATTTGATGGAGGGTCAAGATGTCAATTAAAATGCCAGAGCATATTGTAGCAGCCGGTGGCTTCGTTGAGAATAATCACAAACAAACCCGCAGTTTGAATTAAAGCTAAGAAGAACAGTTTGAAAATAGGAAAAGCAGGAGATTATGTAGAGGCATTATGAAGTCAGCTGTCCGTTGCGGTGGCTTTATGGTCGTGGTTGTGGTAACATTTTGCACAAATTGCTTGGAGAACTAAAAAATAAGAGGTCATCATCATGGTGAAAACGATACTCATTGTGGAAGACCAGCAGGTTTTACGTGAAATTATGAAGGAATATTTGCAGGATGAAGGATACAATGTGCTGGAAGCTCGCGACGGAAGACAGGCGCTTGAGTTGTTTCATGAGCACGATGTTCATTTGGTCATCCTGGATATCATGCTGCCGGAATTGGACGGCTGGTCGGTGTGCAGGCGAATTCGCAAAGTTTCAAACGTCCCGATCCTGATGTTAACAGCACGTTCAGACGAAGATGATACCTTGCTTGGATTCGAACTCGGGGCGGACGATTATGTCATCAAGCCATGCAGCCCGCCCATCCTGCTGGCCCGCAGCAAGCGGCTTCTGGACAACCGGCCGGTACATGGGCGGCGGGAGATGCTGTCCGGCGGCGGGATTGCGGTTCACCTGCCTTCACGCACCGTTTCGATTGATGGAGAGAACTGCAGCCTGACGCATACCGAATTTGAAATTCTGGCCTATCTGATGGAAAACAAAGGTATCATCCTGACCCGGGAACAGCTCATTACAAAAATTTGGGGCTACGATTATGAAGGAGAAGAGCGGACACTCAGCAGTCATATCCGCAATTTGCGCGCCAAGCTGGGAGAGCATGCGAAGCATATCGTCACGGTTATACGTTCTGGGTATAAATTCGAGGAGCGGCCATGAGAAAGAGCATCGTATTCAAGCTGTTTTTGCTGACAACGGGTTTATGCTTGTTTGTGATTGCGGGGATATTTATCGGACAAACCGTATTTTTTGAGCAGTATTATGTACATCAGAAGATGGAGAAGGTAGAAGCTGCCCTTCAATCTTATCGGCTGGACGGGACGGCCCATTCCGGGGACGCCCAGACCGCGGCCATGCAGGAGCAATCCTTTTATCAACACACGAATGCCTGGCTGGCTCTGTTGGATGAAAGGGGCTATTTGAAATATAGCGATGATTATGAGATAGAGATTCGTTTAGAGCGTTCGGATACTGCTGCAGCGCTTTCTGAGGAGTCGATCACGATCCCGTTATACGCGGTGATGGATGTGGAAAGGGCTGTTCCGGACAGCTTGTTATTTCCTGATTTCCTGCATGAGGGGCAGCGCCTCGCGCTTGAGGGAATCGTCATTGAAGGCAAACTGTATCCGCAGCGGATCAGCAGAAATAGCTCGAATCTCCGGGATGAGAGTCGCTTGGAGAACGAACGGCTTGTCAATAAGGAATATGAAGTCCTCTCGGGATTGGGGAACGCGCTCGAATACCGGGAACGCTATCCGAACGTGCTGACGTATGGAACCGTGACGCAAATTCGGCTCCCGCAGGGCGAGCAAGCCTCCCGCTATATGAACCGTTTGTTCCTTGACCGGGTGAAGGCCTTTCAAGCGGACCTTCTGTACGGGGACTATGCGGAGGAGTCCGGTACGATCACGGATTACAAGGAGAACGGCATCGACTACAAAATATTCGTAGAGCGCATCGCCGATCAATCAGGGAACCCCGCCTATCTGTTCGCTATGACTTCGCTGCAGCCTGTGCATGAAGCCGCGGAGATCATGCAAAGCTATTACATCTATATCGTGATCGGTACTTTATTGCTCGTGATGCTCGCATCCTTTTACTTTTCCCGCCGGATCGCCGGCCCTTTACTGCGAATAGACAAAATGACGCAAAGAATGGCCAAGCTTGACTTTTCGGAAAAAATTCCGATCAAGACCGAGGACGAGATCGGCAATCTGTCGCGGAACATCAACCGGCTGTCGGATATGCTGAACGCGCATATTGTTCGGCTGGAGCAGGATATTGAGAAAGAGAAGCGGCTTGAAGAGACGCGAAAAGAATTCATATCCGGGGTGTCGCATGAGCTGAGAACCCCGCTCAGCGTATTGGAGAGCTGCCTGTATATCCTGAAAGACAAAGCGGACAGCCCCAGGCGGGACTATTACTTCACGGCGATGGAAGATGAAGTGCAGAAGATGAATTTGCTAGTGGGCGATATGCTGGAGCTGGCCAAATATGAGTCAGGTACGTATAAGCTGGAGATGGAAGCTTTCCGAATGGATGAGGTTCTGCAGCGAATCTGTGCAAAGCTGGAAGCGGACCTGGCAGACAAGAAGATCGACCTGCAAATCCGCATTACGCCAGTTGAAGTCATTGCCAATCGGAGCCGGATCGAGCAGGTGATCGTCAATTTTATGACCAATGCCATACGCTATACGCCGGAACAGCAAATGATCATCATAACGACAGTTGAGAAAGAGGAGACAGTCGACATTAGCATCGAGAACAAGGGCGTTCATATCCCGGCCGAACAAATGGAGAAGATCTGGGACCGGTTCTACCGCGGCGACCATTCCCGGCATCGCTCAACCGGCGGAACTGGCCTCGGGCTTGCGATCTCCAAGCAGATTCTTGAGCTGCATGGCGCTCCTTACGGGGCGCTGAATACGGAGGACGGGGTCTTGTTCTATTTTGAATTGAAGAAAAATACGAAAATGTAGAACCCCGGTTCTGCATTTTTTTGTTTTATGCACATAATCTGCATCTCATCTGCATCCTGTCTTGACCTCCATTCAGTATCCTTTCCCTAGAACAATAGCAAAGGAGAATGGATAAAGATGAGAAAGAACAAGCGGGGAAAGAAGGGCATGCTGATTATCGCGATGATGGTCCTGCTGCTGGCGGCCGCGTGCAGCAATAATGGACAACCTGACAATAGCTTTGAGCAGCCTTACGACGGCGCCGGACAGGAACCAGTCTCTTATGCGGAGCTATATAATAAGAGCGTATTCCTTGGAGATTCGATCACGGAAGGGCTGTCGTATCATGATGTGCTGAAGGAGGAGAACGTTGTTGCAGGAGCAGGGAAAACAGCTCAATTCGCGCTGGAGACGGGGAATGTGGATGAGCTGGCCGCTCGAAAGCCGGAGCACATCTATATTCAGCTTGGTTCAACGGATATTCTATGGCCGACAGACGATCCGCTAGCCTATTCATTGTCGTACTATGAGCAGCTGATCGAGGAGATTCAAAAGCAGCTTCCGGATGTGAAAATAACGCTGTTATCCGTCACTCCGGTGACGGCGGAAGCGGAAGAGGCGGAGCCGCGATATGGGACTATTGCGGAATACAATGAAGGGCTAAACGCACTTGCAGCTGAGAAACAGGTCGGTTATATCGATCTCACGCCGCTTGCTGCCGAACATCCCGAGCTTTACGATACGGACGGCATTCACTTCCAAGCGCAGTTTTACCCGCTGCTTCTTGACTATGTGAAGGATAAGTCGAATGTGCGATAAAGCATGGGTGATGACGCGGGGGGATAAGCGGTGGTATTCAGCAGTCTGATTTTCCTGTTTCAGTTTTTACCCGCAGCGTTGTTCACTTATTATGTGTCGCCCAAGAAGCTGAAGAACACCGTTCTGTTCGCCGCGAGCCTTGTTTTTTATGCGTGGGGAGAACCCTTATATATCTTCATTATGTTTTTTTCTACTGTGTTCGATTATGTGAATGGGCTGTTGATCGATAAGTACCGGCATCGCAAATCGGCATCCCGGGCCGTGTTCATTATTTCCATTTGCGGAAATGTGGCGATATTCGGCTGCTTTAAATACGCCGGGTTTATCGTGGAGAATGTCAATACGCTGTTCGGCCTGCATTTGCAGGCCGCAGACCTGCCGCTGCCGATCGGGATCTCGTTCTATACCTTTCAAACTATGTCTTATATAACCGACGTATATCTCGGCAAAGTGTCTCCGCAGCGTAATATAATCGCTTTCGGCACTTATGTCGCTATGTTTCCCCAGCTTGTCGCCGGCCCGATCGTCAAATACGGCGATATCGCCGCACAGCTGACTACCCGAAAAATGACGCTGGAGAAGTTCGGGGAAGGGGCGGTATGGTTCATCCGGGGACTCGCCAAAAAGGTGCTGCTTGCCAACAACATCGGAATGTTGTGGGCGAGCGTGAAAGCTACGCCGCTGGAGGAGCTGACCGTTCTCTCTGCGTGGCTTGGAATCCTCGCGTTTACCTTGCAGATTTATTTTGACTTTAGCGGGTATTCCGATATGGCTCGTGGACTCGGCAAGATGTTTGGCTTTGAACTGCCGGAAAATTTCAAGCATCCGTATTGTTCGGGAAGCGTGACGGAATTTTGGCGCAGATGGCATATTACGCTCGGCTCCTGGTTCCGCGAATATGTGTACATTCCGCTCGGGGGAAACCGGCATGGCCTGCGTAAGCAGCTTAGAAATCTCTTAATTGTCTGGTTCTTAACCGGCTTGTGGCATGGGGCGAGCTGGAATTTTATCGTATGGGGCTTATACTTCGGCTCTATCGTGACCGTGGAGAAGCTTTTTCTGCTGAAGCGGCTCATGCGCTTGCCGAATTGGGCGGGACATCTTTATACGCTGCTGATCGTGATTGTCGGCTGGGTTCTGTTTGAGTATGAACATCTGCCCTCTGCAGGAGCGTTCATCGGGACGTTGTTCGGATTCGGAGCGCACGGCTGGGCGGACTCCCAAGCGCTATATTACCTGTTGGCTTATGGAGGAATGCTCGTACTCATGGGAGTATGTACAACGCCGCTGCCCCGGAAAATGGCCGCGCTTGTGGAATTCCGCTGGAAGCGTGGAGGCGTAGTGATCATTGCCGCCTGTTATCTGATTGGGCTGGTGGCATCGACCGCTTATTTGGTGAGTGAGTCTTACAATCCGTTCTTGTATTTTCGCTTTTGAGGGGAGGTCCGATCTTGGCTGAAAACAAATGGGTTCGATACGCAACCGGCTTAACCCTGCTGTTGTTTATCGGGGCGATGGCTGTGGTGAATGTACTGACACCTGACCAAACGTTCTCGGAGCCGGAAAACCGGGTGCTGGAGAGACGGCCGGCTTTCTCGGTGCGTTCCTTGCTGGCGGGATCGTTCACGACTGATTACGAGCGGTATGTGAGCGATCAATTTGCATTCCGGGATGTCTGGATCGGGCTCAAAACCGATGCGGACCGCGCGCTGGGCAAGAAGGAAAGCAACGGTGTGTACCTGGGAGCGGACGGGTATCTCATTCAAACTTTCACAACTCCGCCAGAAATAGACGTAGAAGCGCGCATCGAGGCGATCCATTCGTTTCACAAGGCAACGCCGGAGCTTCGCAAGCATATCATGCTGGCGCCAACGGCCGCCTCGTTGTATCGGGACAAGCTGCCGGCATTTGCACCGGTTGGCGATGAGCGGGCAGTGCTGGATCAATCGAGGCACATGCTTGAGCGGTTAGGACCCGATATTGACTTTGTCGATGTCTATCCCGTGTTGTACTCCAAGCGGGAGGAAGCGATTTATTATAAAACAGATCACCACTGGACGGCTAGAGGAGCTTATTACGCTTATCGGGAGTTGTGCGGGCGAATGGGAATCGTTCCGCAAGACGAAGCGGCGTACCACATCCAGGAGGCAACGGATGACTTCTACGGGTCGCTTTACTCGAAGAGCGGCTACCGCCATCTGCAGCCTGACCGTATCGACCTTTTTATGCCGAAGAAGGGGGAACGGGTTGAGGTGCACTATATGGAAGAAGGCCGGATTACAAATTCCTTGTATGAGATGGAAAATCTGAATAAGAAGGATAAATACACTGTGTTCATGGATGGGAATCATGCTTTGGTTCGAATCACGACGGGCCATGCGGACAGGAAGAAGCTGCTGGTGGTCAAGGATTCGTATGCCAACAGCTTGATCCCGTTCTTAACGGAGCACTTCGCCGAGACCGATGTCGTTGATCTCCGCTATTACGGCGGATCGCTGACAGAGCTGGCACAGGATCGGCAATATGATGACATGCTGCTGCTTTATAACGTCCATACGTTTTTTGAGGATAGGTTTATTTTCAATATATCGGAGTGAAGGAGCGGATAAAATGAAACGGCTATTGAGTATAGCGCTTGTATCTATGGTAGTGCTCGGAGTATTAGCAGGCTGCGCCGGCGGCAGCGGGGCTTCCGAAGAGCTGTCGGCCGCCGAAGTGGGGGAACGCATAGAGCAAGCGGTGAGCCTTGATGATATGAAGCAGGGTGATCTGGAGAAGTTGCAACAGCTGTATCACATTGAGCCGGAGCAAGTGGACGATTTCGTTCTGTTCACGGCGGAGTCCAACGTCAAGGCGGATGAGCTGGCGATCATTAAAGTCAAGGATGCGAACGAAGTGGACATTGTTTTAAACAACATCCGGCAGCGAATTGAGGCCCAAGCAGCCAAATTTCAAAATTATCGTCCGGAGGAGTATTTTCTGGTAGAAAAGCATGTGTTGAAGGCGCAGGGCCGGTTTATTATTTTCGCAGTGACAGAAGAGTCCGCTCGGGTAGAGGAAGAGTTTGGCCAGGCGCTGAAGTGAAAAGGGCGGGTAGGGAAGCGAGATCCAGCCCATACCCGCATCGGTGTGGCTTCTATACTGCCCGCATGAGGACAAAGACTTCGGAGCAGATGATCATCCGTGCAGGACTTTACAATAAATTAGCGCAGGCTGTTATGTCTGTGGAAAACTATGTAGTCTGCTTTTTTCGGATTTTTGGCAGGAATGCTAGGCAAGTTATCAAAACGACCATTAATGCGATCCACTGTGAGGTAGCGAGCATACCAAATTGACCTCGGACGATATCCCCTCTGAAAAATTCGATGACAAATCTCCCTAAACTATAAAAGACGAGGTATAGACCTGCTATAAAACCAGTAGGTCTTTTTCTTTTTGCGATAATAATCAGAATGTAAAAAATAGAGAAGTTAAATAAACTCTCCATGATTTGGGTAGGAATGAGCTTCACGTCATTCGGGGCAAACTCAGAATCGCGAAATGTAATTCCAAACCAGCAGTCCGTTTCCTTGCCGTGGCAGCAACCGGCGAGGAGGCAGCCCACTCTTCCGAAGCCCTGTGCCAGTACAATAGAGGGCGCAAAAAGGTCAAGAAATCGCAGAAAGTTAAGGTTTTTCCTCTTACAATAGACAGTATAATAAAGATCGGCTCAGCTGCTTTTTACGATTCAATCGAACTACGATGTGTAGTAAGATAAGACACAATTAAGCTAAAGGTAGTATGACAAGACAAAGTTAAACTACTAAATGTAGTATGATATGGTTAGATTTATTATACTACGATAGGTAGTATAATCTTTCAAGGAATAGGGACTACGAATCCCCACCTAATATAAAAAGCAGCAGTATAGAGCAGGATCTCAAAAACAGCTTCAGCAGGGCTAACGGAACATTCACGGCTCTCTCAGGCTCGAGAACCTGAATGATGCGGTATTCCAATGTCGAATGCGTAAAATGAACGGCAGCCTCATACCGACGGGGAAAGCTTTGTTTGGCTAGTTTTAATAAGACACTGCCTAAATGCGCTTCTGTCCCCATCTGCCGGATGGCGTATCGATCCGCAGACAGTTCCTGCCACGTTTGAAAGTAGCAGATTATTGGTTTAACAATAGGCAAATACCCAAAAGCGTCTGCCAGCAACGTCGACAAGAACATTTTGCGGCCATCGTAATTCCGGCAATGATATCTTTCATGCAGCAATATCGCCTTAACTTCCTTGCCATTGAATATCTCTAAAACCGCAGTAGACACGACAATTTTCGGCCGCAGCAATCCAATAGTGAGAGCCACAAAGGCATTGTCCCGCACCACAATTATTTCTGTTCCCCAGTTGTGGTACTTGTAATTGAGACGTTTCGTTAATTTATGATGTTTATTGGCCCGGAACCGCTTTAGCCATTGTTGCGATAAATATAATTGCCGGGTGATTCGCCAAATGATCTTACTGAGCGTGTAGCCGATAAGCATGTTGATTATTGCATAATGCAGAACGGGACCATGAACCATTCCGTTGCGGATTTGATAGGTAATGAATATCCCCATATATGCGATGACAACAGCTACGAACGTAATCATCAACGCATAGGCCAATCTTAACCTTATCGCAGGATTCATCGTTTATTCCTGCTTTTAATATCGTTTAATTTGCGTTCCAGTCTGGCGATCACCTCAGGATCGACATCATCAAGCGCATCGATCATGTGATTCACGACTAAGCTCCCGTATTCTTGTATGAGTCCTTGCGACACTTCCTTGGTCTGTTCTGAGAGAAATTGCTCTCTTGACTGTATTGTGCTGAATTTGGCTGCCCGCGTCCGTCCCGTCCCGGTCATGACTTTAGTCAAAAGACCTTTATCCTGAAGACGATTCATGACTGTCATCACCGCATTGACCGATATCGGACTTTCCTGATTTAGAATCGCCTGCACTTCCTTAATGCTTAAACCTTCGGAAGACCAGAGGATATCCATAATTCGCGATTCCAGCGGTCCAAAAAAACGATTAAGTCCCTCGCCATCGATTTTCATTTTTTTGATTTTCAATAAACTCACACTCCATACTACACATCGTAGTACGCTTGTGAAAAAATGTCAACTCCCTTTGAAAAACCAGCAAGCAGCATGCAGCAAGCGGCAAGCAGCAGGCAGTAAGCAGCAGGCAGCAAGCAGTAAGCAGCAGGCAGCAAGCGGCCTCTCTGAGCGCCGCGAACTATTGTCAGCAGCAGATAATCGGCAGTCACGCGGTGGGCATTAGGCCCCCAAAAAACGATATCTTGTTAGCCGACAAAGACAGTGATAATATAGAATGAACGTTCAGTATGCTGGATTATAAAGAGAGAAAATAAACCCGGGGGAATGGCGAGATGAAGGCTTTAGCTACAAGAAATAATGGAGCTATTTTATTGCTCATGTTCAATATATTTGTGGGATTTGTAGGAGTCGGCTTGGTAATTCCAATTATGCCAACTTATATGAATGTTCTTGGAATTTCCGGAACAATTGTCGGCCTGCTGGTGGCCGTATTTTCATTGACGCAATTTTTAATGGCTCCTTATGCGGGCAGCTGGTCGGATCGGTATGGGAGAAAATGGATCATTGTTATCGGCATGCTGCTTTTTTCTGTATCGGAGCTTATTTTTGGTTTAGCTAGCAATGCCCTTCTCTTATTTGTCTCAAGAATGCTCGGAGGGGTGTCTGTTGCCTTCATCATGCCTGCCGTCATGGCCTATGTCATTGATATTACAACAGAGGAAGATCGCGGCATGGGAATGGGCTGGATCAACGCGGCCATTTCGACCGGCTTTATCATCGGACCAGCCATTGGCGGTTTTCTTGTTGAGTACGGTCTGCGGGTACCTTTCTTCGCGGCTGCGGGAGCGGCAGCATTATCTGCCGTCGTTTCCATGTGCATTCTGCCGGAATCGCTGGACAAGAGCAAACGGCTTGAGGCTGCGGCACGACAAGAGCAGAAGGAGAACCAGCTTGTGCAGCTCGCGAAGTCTTACCGTACTCCGTATTTTATGGGATTGCTGATCATCTTGATCACTTCATTGGGATTATCACAATTTGAAACCGTGCTGGGACTTTTTGTCGACCATAAGTATGGGTATACTCCCAGTGAAATTGCTTGGTTGATCATGATCGGCGCTATTATCGGCGCTGTGATGCAGCTGACGCTGTTCGGGCGGATGATTAACTGGATCGGTGAGAAGAAGCTGACGGTTTACTGCCTGTTGCTGATGGCTGTATTTATGGTTACAACGATATTTTCGGCGCAATATTGGATGATGGTTGTATCGGTGACTATTGTTTTCCTGGCAGTGGATTTTGTACGTCCTGCGATCAGTACTTATTTTTCCAGAATTGCTGGTAATGAACAGGGGCTTGTAGCCGGATTGAATGCTTCCTACACGAGTCTGGGGAATATTGGCGGTCCTATTCTGGCTGGGGTTTTGTTCGATATACAGATTGACACTCCCTTCCTGGTAGGAAGTCTGATCGCATTGGTTGGCTGGATGCTCAGCCTGCGATGGATCCGCAAGCAAGCGGAGCGCTCGTCCGGCTCGGTTGTGTAAGCTTATAACTAGTTTTTAATTTGATATAATGTATATAGTGGCATGAGGATAAGGTGAGAGGCTTATGAGAATTGTTTATTTTACCCAAGTCCATTAGGGGACGATGCCGAAGTCAGTGACACTGAACAAACACCTACTGGTGGAAGGTGGGGGATACCCTGTCTTACAGTGGCTGGGACAATGGATGGAAACCCGGTCGTGGTCCGGATTTGCAGAAGATGGCTGCAATGAAGCTGGAATCAGAAGTAATCGCTAGTCGTAATTGCGGTGAATTGGTCACTCGTTTGGTGAAGCCTGATACTCATCCTTAGATGAGAAAAACAAACGGAACCCTTTTTCCAAATAGATCAAGCATAACGGATCTAGGAGGAAAGGGCTTGTGCTCTTAGGGACTACATCCAGGAAGTTTGTCAAGAGCCGGAATCGGCGAGCGGTTCGGACGATATTTTTGGGGTTGTGGAAAGCGTGGGGTAGAGGGCGCAGAGAGAGCTTGCGGATGATCGTGGAATAGCATTGGAAGCTGGAAACGGTTAGGGAAAGTGGTAGTGAACAATTATCACCATCTTGGCGGGTTTGCGTACGTAGGGGCGTATAACTCGCCTTTTTTATAGGATGGCGGGATGACGCTCTGTTTCTTTAGCTGATACGGCACTGCATACACAAGGTACAGATTCAAATAAACACCATATGCGAGCAAAATAAAACCGTGGAGCACTAGATTAACGTTATATATCGGCCCATGCTGATCCATGCGGACTTACGGACCAAAACGAACATATTTGTTGAATTATCGAAAAAGTATGCAGGCTTGACTATGACAAATATCACAGCAAAATATCAAAAAAACGGTTGTCAATCTGCTGCAGGTTTGATTATATTATAAATTGTAAATATATTTACTCGAGTAAAACAAAGGGAGGACCGAAGCTTGGAATTCGAGACTGAAGCTCGCAGGTAATCCGGAAGTCTGCAATGCTTTGGTTATTTTCAAAACGGAGGATGATCACTCATGAAGATTAGACGATTATGGTTACAGACGATCGCCATCTGCTTGCTTGTCACAGCCATAGCCATGCCACACGGCCAGTATGTTTATGGTGAGCAAAAAAATTACAAAATAATGTAAGCGTTACCAATGGTTTCGAGCAGACAAGTCTGTCTGCAGCAGCCGAAATGAACCTCAATGCCGGCGACTTACTTGTCGAAGAAGGCGAGCCTCGTGCGGATATCATTATTAGATCTGATGCGTCCAATATGGAACGATACGCGGCGGAGGAGCTGCAAAGCACAATCAAGATGGTTAGCGGTGCGGAATTGCCGATACACCAGCGCAGTGAGTTTGATTCCCATACGGTCAATGTCAATCTGGATAAGAGTGAGCTTGCTTTACAAAAGGGCGGCAATTACCCGTTCTCGGTCAACTTTGTCAATGGTGAAGCTGTTGCAAGAACAGTCAAAGTCGAGCCGGCTCCAGGAAATCCGTTTACTGTAGCGCTGAATGAAGGCTTTACACTCCAGCCTGGTCAGGGCGGCAGTGTGACTGGCGCGGTGTATGTGCCATCCGCCACGGTAGACGGCGAATACAATTTGCTGCTCCAGCCGTACATCGATGATGCAGCAATGGACCAGCAGCTGACTCTAAAGATCAACTTGAACCAGAACATGTTGATCAACCCGGGCTTTGATTCATCGATTACGGAAGGGTGGTATTCAACCTCAGCCGTTCATGATACGGAGGTTAAACGCCAAGGCGAAGCATCGCTTCGGCTCGATTCAGCCAACGTTCGTTCTAACCAGCCGCTCAATATAGAGCCAGGCAAGAAATATAAGCTGAAAGCGTGGATGAAGGGCGAAAAAACCGGCATCGCCAGATTGCAGGTCTATGAAATGCGCAATCCGTACGCTTTATATAATTCGGTGGGCATAAACGCCGCCGTCACGACGGAGTGGTCCCCTTTCGAGCTGGAGTATACCCGGGATCCTTCCAGCGAATTTGATTACAATTGGATTGTGATTTCCTTCCAGGGCCATAACGGTCCAGGCAAGCTGTGGATCGATGATGTCGAGCTCGTTGAAATAGCTGGAGACGAAGGCCCCAGCGGTCCACCCGCACCCGGGCCAATCTCTTCTGAAGACCAGCTTCAGATTGTCCTGGCGACCATGGAAGGTCTGTCCGATGATTCGCAGATGCATGAACTGTATGGCGGGCATCTGAAAGATTCCGATGGCTTCGCGATTCATCGTTCAGGCAACCGTGTCTATATCCTTGGTGATGACCCCAGAGGCGTATTGAACGGCGTCTATGACTTTCTTGAGGAAAATGCCGGAGTTCTGTGGACGCGGGCGAGCGAAAAAGGCACACTGTATGAGCCCCTTGAAAATATTGCGTTGATGAAAACAGACTACTGGGAAAAGTCGCCCCTGAAGGTGCGCGGCTGGTTAACTGCCGGCGTCAGTGTGGACGGCGAGGCTCATTCGGATTACGCAACGGAAGTGATGCTGGCACGCAACAAAAACAATGCCAAGATGTCAGCGCATGGAAGCAACCAGAGGCATTGGGATCGGTTCATAAATACAGGCGTGAAACCGATCATGCTTGGTCATAATCTTAACTTCTGGCTGCCTAATAGTGAATTTTTTGACGAGCATCCGGAGTATTACAATACGGACAGCGAAGGAAACCATATTCCGCTCTCGGATAAAACACAAATTAACTTTTACCATGAAGATCTTCCCGGTGTTTTTGCAGAAAAAGCTAAAAATTTGATAGCTTCGACGGGAATTGAATATGTCGGAATCGGCATCAATGATAACTCCAGTTTCTATCAGAAAGGCTATACTGATAATCCTTTTACGACAGAAGATGGGGTAGTGGTGCAGCCGGAAGATCCTGCATATCTGTCGACCGTATTTTTCACCTTCCTGAATAAGGTAGCGCGGGAAGTGAAGGAAACGTACCCGGATGCGAAAGTGGTCGCTTACGCATACACATTCACGGATACTCCGCCGAAGCTTGAGCTTGAAGACAATATTGTTATCGTTTACGCTCCGCTGTATGAGGATGCGCGGGAGCCGATCAACACGACGAACACAAGCAACGCGAACTACAGATATAACGAGAAGCTGAAAGCGTGGGCGGAAAAGACAAAAAATATTCTCGTATACAATTACTACGGCAGCTTTCCTTCAAGTGCTTACGAACGGCCTATAGCCGAGAAGGTTAAGGCTGACATGCAATATTATCGTGATCTCGGTATTCTCGGTGTACTGCCGGAAGGAACACTCGACTCGGGGAATGAAGGATGGGGCGTCAATGCGCTGCAATTTTGGCTGATGAACAGGCTGTTCTGGAATCCTGACGAGGATATCGAGGAGCTGAAAACACAATTTATTGAAAAAGCATATGGCGCCGCAGCGGGTCCGATGAGGGAATATTATGACCTGATCGAGCAGGGCTGGAATTATGATAATGCCCAGCAGACCTGGACAGTAAGCGGGGAAACGCTGGTCCGTCAATACATTGTCGTAGCCGGAATCAAGGATGAGGCGCAGGCAGCTCTTGATGCGGCATACGCTGTGGCCGATGAAAAAGCCAGGGCGCGAATTGCCCCGATCAAAGAAACCTTCGAGCGGATGGTAGAGGCTGTGGGCGATTCTGTCGGAATATCTGCAGAAGCTGTGAGGACCACGTATACAAAAGAGCAAATCATGAGCACGCTAGATTTCAGCAGCGGGCCCTGGGCAAGTGTTAAAGAGCCGATCACCAACTTTAAGCATATGCAAACACAGGCAGAACCGCTTGTAGAAACTAAAGTTTATTTACTATGGGACGATGAGAACCTCTATGTCGGCTACGAGAACTTCGACCCGGATGTATCGAAAATCAGAACCAGCCCTGACGCGCCGAATGAATGGTGGCGAAACGGTGATGATGACTCGGTTGAGACCTATTTAGCAGATGGTACCCGCGGAACCAATGTTTATTATGCTTTAATGTCAAACTCGAATGCGCTTAATCTGGATTATATAGGGCCCGAGCAAAGTCCGGCCTGGAATGGCGTTTGGGAATCGGTAGCTGAGGTTAAGGAAGACCGCTGGAACATCATTCAGGTGATTCCGTTCAGCACGCTGAACTTCATGACACCTTACCCGGAAATGACCATTATGGGACACTTCTTCCGCAACTATCATCGTACTGGATCCGGTCTCGGCCTGTACGGATGGGCGGGCGGAGCGGTATGGAGCCCAGCTGACTTCAAGCCGATCAAGCTCGTTGAAGACGACGGCGAACCTGGCGACGGCGAGCCCGGCGACGGCGAACCTGGCGACGGAGAGCCCGGCGATGGGGAGCCCGGCGATGGAGAACCCGGCGACGGCGAGCCCGGCGATGGAGAGCCCGGCGATGGAGAGCCCGGTGACGGAGAGCCCGGCGATGGAGAGCCCGGCGATGGAGAGCCCGGTGACGGAGAGCCCGGCGATGGAGAGCCCGGCGACGGAGAGCCTGGCGATGGAGAGCCCGGTGACGGAGAGCCCGGCGATGACGAGCCCGGCGATGGTGGCTCCGGTGACGGCGACTCCGGTGCTGGAGCACCGGGCGGAGGCGCCCCGGCCCCTCAACCTGATGCTCAGCCGTCTCCGACTGCCGGAGATCAGCAGATTGTGACAGCTTCTGAGCTGAATCCGCAGCGTGGGAAGGTGACAATCGAACTGGAAGAAGGCAAGAGCGTATTACTGCTACCGCTCAACACTGCGGAGCTTCTCAAGGGCGGCGTGCTTTCGGTTATCAAGGCATCTGTAGCCCTCGAACTCCCAGCCGCACTTCTGGAAGAATGGCTAGAAGCGGCAAAGGTCTCCTCTGATTCGGAAGGGCAAATCGCAGTTTCGTTGGAGACAAGAAAACCATCCCAGGCCAACCTGGGAAATGCAGTACCGAACGGCGCCAACGTCGTGGTACAGCCAATTGGTGAGATCGTCCGATTAGAATGGGCTGTCATCGATGACATGGGCGAGAAGCACGCCTATCATTCCTTCAGCCATCCCATTAAGCTGGAGTTCACAATTGGCGATCGTGACGCGTCTCTTCTTGGGATTTATCGTCTCGCTCCCGGCGGGAAGACTGAATATGTCGGGGGAGCACGCAGCGGAGACAAATTTGTAGTCGAATTAACCCAGATTGGAGATTATGTGCTGCTGGAATGGAAGCAATCGTACGCGGATGTTCCACAAGGTCATTGGGCGGAAGAAGCTATCCGAACGCTCAGTGCGAAGCATGTTGTGAATGGGATGACCGCAACCGACTTTGCCCCGTCTGGCACCTTGACCCGCGCACAGTTCGCAGCTCTTGTAGTCCGCGCTTACGGAATCAAGGCTGAACGCGATAGCCTGCAGCTGTTCGCTGATGTGCAGCCAGATGCCTGGTATGCTGAAGCTGCTCATGCAGCAGCGGCATCCGGCGTTGTTAATGGCATGGGAGATAACAGCTTCATGCCGGATGAACCCGTCACGCGTGAGCAGATGGCCGTCATGCTCGTTCGCGCTCAAGAGGCGAAGTATGGAAGCCTGGGAGAAGGCAAACCGCTGACAGATTATAGCGATACGGAGAAGGTGAGCAATTGGGCACTGCGGGCGCTGCAAATCGCAGTCGACAAAGGCTGGCTGCAGGGCAAAGCAGACAATCTGCTGGATCCGGGAGATACGGCGACTCGGGCAGAAAGTGCGATGCTGTTGTATAAGATATTGGGGCCGCAGTACCGCTGACATCGTCAAGCGAATCAGCATCGCAATGCTGACATCAGCGAGCGAATCAGCACCCCAATTAAATGGAAAAATAAACCGCCGAATCGATAAACCGCCTGCCAATCGGATAGCGTGTTTTCGGATATCGAATACTTGCACCTTCTGATGTGGTAAAAAAGCCCCTAAGAGAATTGGAAATGCTCCAGCTTCTTCTTAGGGGCGTTTTCTATAATGGAACTGCTCTAGCGGAGGGGTAAAAAAGTGCTGCGCACTTACATGTATACGAAAAATCATACAAATGGTCTATGAAAATACGCGTAATACGGGAATTTGTACGAAACGTCATACAAAATGACGCTGGGGTAATAAGAACAGTGGGAATTTGTATGAAGAATCGTACAAACTCACTAAAAATGCATCCAAAGCGCGTTCTTTTGTATGAAGAATCGTATAAATCGGCTAGTGATTCCAATCATCACCAATCATCATCAATAATCACCAACAATTACTGATATTCACCAAATAATTACCAGTAATCACCAATTACCAATCATTACTAATCACTAATAATTACCGATCATTACTAATCATGTTTATTAATT
>NZ_HE610960.1:419292-428841 GCF_000285515.1 Paenibacillus senegalensis JC66 | reverse complement strand
AATTATAAATAAAATGTGCGCTAGCTTTGCAGTCGCTTCCCGGAATGATACGCACCCAATGGGCGCTGAAGGAGGTCGGGAACTCGTGGTGCTCATAGCCGTGTGCGGCTACCTTGATTTCCTTATATCGCTTCCAGCTTCCATTCCCCAAGAAGTCGACTTCGATGACGAAGCTCACTTCCTCGTCTGCTTCATGCGCAATATGCAGCACCTTATGCTCGAATCCGGTCATCAGATAAGGATCGGACGGCTCGTTCGCGCGAATCTCGTCTTCCCACCAGGGGCCGCCCCATCCCTTTGGCTTGCCGAATTGCCACAGATCGTCCGTCTTGCCAAACCACAAGTTCGATTGCGGCTCTCCAGCAAGCAGATTCGTATCGAAAATCGGCGTCACCTGATTGCCCGCCAGCACAAGCAGGCCTCGCCAGGAACAAAAATCCGGAACCATGCGCAGATGCGTGCATATAGGCCGGACACCCCATACTTTGCCGCCGTACGCCGTATGAGACAGCTCATAGAAGAGTCCGTGGAAGTTCATGAGCAGGCGCTCGGTCTCCACCTCCCGGATTCTAGGCCATTCCGTGAACCACATATGGTCCATTGCCTGTGTCCCTTTAGGCAGCCGATATTTCAACCATTTTCCATGAGTAAACACGCGCAGAATGGCAGAGGCTTTGTCAAAGCCGGTGGCGAATAACGGACTTTTGCCCGAGGAAGCAACTTCACAATACGGATTCTCCTCCAAAATGGTCCATGTACTGCCATCCCATTCGGCCAATCGTCCATCGCTCTTTCTCCCGGTATATTCGTGCTCATCATAAGTATTATTGGCCACGACCACGCGGCCGTCTTTCGTCCATCCGCCCTTGAAGTGAGGCCAGCATTCCGGGGACACCTTAAGCTCCTTCAACAAATCGAACAACTGAGTGCTCTGCAAGGTATTCACGTTTACTTCAAACAGCAGGCCTTCCATGGTCAATACGTACAGCATTTCGTCCGGGTTTGTCAAATGCGGCATGCAAGCAGTCAGCCGGTGGCCGACCAAGCTTTCAGCGGTTCTCACATTTCCTTTCGTATCGATAAAATGAGGCCCGATCATGAGCTGATTGGATTTCGCATGAATGATCCGGTTGGCATACGTTCCTACTACGCTCTCCGGCCGCTTCACGATTTCGAACTTGTCGTTTACCTCAAACAACCCGGTGCCCGTGCCGGTGCCTGCGCTATGAGCCACGTAAGTAACGAACCAAAGTCTGTTGGCCCACGGCATCACCGCGCCAATTCCCGTTTCGGAGCGGGCTCCGTCAATCCCAGCAGCAGCTGTCAAATGCGGCAGTACGCCGCTGATGTTAAGCATATGTTCGCTCATTGTTGTACCTCCTCCTTGTATTTATTTTAATGATAGGTCAAAACATTTACTACGTTAATGTAAAAGGTTATCATATTTCTTGTAAATAATTTCAAAAGAGGGCGGGATGATGAACGAAGGCTGGCGGTCTAATCCAGAGCTGATTTTTCATGTATACGTTGAAAACACAAAGCAATTCCAAAAACCGTATGACACCTACCAGCATTGGAGCTGTTTTATCGTCGATTCCGGCGCATTCGAGTACCGCATGGAGGATAAAAACGGGAAAGCCGCTGCAGGGGATATGGTTTTTTGTCGCCCCGGAACGACTTTTTACCGTACGACTAGAGGATTGTCCTTCCATTTCATCGGCTTTGACTGGAAACATGGACAGATCCCTCCACCGGACTTGATTCCCGCCAACGGGAAGATTACAATTTTGAACAATCGGCGAATGAGCTCCACCTTGTCATTGCTGCGGGAAACAACATCGCTGCAATCTGAAGCGGGACTGAACTACAAGAAGCATTTATTCCGTGATTTGTGGCAATTATTCGCGATGGAGGCCGCTAATTTAATGGAATCTGTGCTGATCAGCGAAGACCCGTTCGTGCAGCGGGCGGTACATTTGCTGCAGGAGCATGTCGATTCAGGGGCTGCCTTGAAGCAGGTGGCGCAGCAGCTGGGAATCAGCCAGGTGCAGCTGACCCGTATGTTCAAAAAGGAGTTCCACTTAACGCCAAGCAAATATATGACCAAACAGCGCATGGAACGCGTCGCACACCTTCTTGTCCATACCCGGTTGACCCTGGCCGATATAGCAGAGCGCTGCGGCTTTACGGACGAACACCATTTAAGCAAGTCATTCAAGAGCGTGATGGGAATGAACCCTTCCGTATACCGCAAAGCCCACATGGTATAAGGAGCTGCACATATAGAAGAGGAGGATATTTGGTTGGACAATTACGAAGTTCCCTATGTGGAAAAAGAAAATGTATCGCTGGTAGTTGTAGGCTTTGTCGGACAAGAGCCTGAAGCTTTAAGAAGCACCTTGGAATGGTTCAATTACCGTGTAGATACTCATTGGGTTGGATCGAAAATAGAATTGCAGAAGATATTAAAAGGAGAAATCCCTACAAGGGAGACAATCATTTTGTGCTGCCATGGCGACGATGATGGTATTTTGATAGATGGTGAGCCAACCTTAACCGGGGAAGAAATTAAGTCTTGCTGCATGATAACTAATAAAGTGATTATCAATTTGGGATGCTCTACAGGAAAACAGCATATAGCCGATGCTTTTTTGCACAGAAGAGGGTTAACCTACATAGCGCCTGTAGACGATATCGAAGGGAATTCAAGTCTCTTATTTGCCATTCATGTATTTTACTATTTGGCCAATGGGGATGAATGGAGTGAAGCTGTGGACAAGGCTCGTCAATTCGATGAAGAATGCAAGCTGTTTAAACGCTTTGTTTGAAGAACAACCCTTCTAGACCACAATAGGCTGGTGACCTTCTGGGCGCAACCGTCCTTTCGGCATCAGCTTTTTGCCTTTGTTGGCAGCCATAATAACGAATGTAAATTTACCTCGTCACATAAAAACAAGCTGCCGGGAATTACCCCAACAGCTTGTTCTCATTTATACTAATCTTGTTTTCACTTATACTAGTTTTGGTTATAGCGCTCAAGCGCAGCTTGATACACTTCCAGATATCTGTCTACACCCATGCTGTGTACGGTCTGCACGTATTTCTCCCATTCGGAGAAGGGGGCGGAACCGTTCACGAATTTTGCCTCCATTTCCGTAATGTAGCTGTGAATATCGGAGCCGATCGTGCTCATGAACTCCGTTTCCTCCTGGGTGAAGTTGAAGTTATACCAAAGTTCCTCCACTTGATAGGGAGCTGCTTTTTCCCCGGCTTCGACGGAGGATGGCAGCGTCTCCGAGCCTTTAAACCATTTCTGATGAACGTAGCCCGGATAGCTGCCGCCCATCCAGCTGACGTAGCTGGTAAGCGCCTGATCCAGCGTTAATCCGTCCGGATTGTTCTTGATATGGTCCATAAATTCCAGCGATCCGTCATCGTTCACCGTGTAGCTTTCGCCTTCTTTCCCCATGAAGAACTGGATGGCTCCCTCTTCGCTGAAGAAATGATCCATCCAGCGAACGGTTGCTTCAGGGTGCGGATTTTTGTCCGTAATGGCGAATGCTCCGACCCACACCATCGGTACCTTGATATTCGAATACAGTTGATCTCCATGCGGCCCTTTCAATGCTCCCAATCCTATATAGCCTTCGCCGTTAAACTGCGTAATCGGGTTCGAATTGATCGTGGAGGCAAGCAAGTCCTGCGAGCCTTTGGCGAACAGAGCTTTGCTGTCCTGTGTAAAGATATCTTTATCAATCAACCCTTCCGCATACAGTTGATGGACAAACTCCAGCATTTCCTTATATCTGTCCGATGTGCGGAAGAAGCGCAGCTCGTTCGTTTCCGGATCTACGTCCACATGCTTGTGACCCAGACCACGGGTGCCAAGCCCCCAGGCTCCTTTAATTTGGTCAAAGAATGAGGCAATCCCTGTACCGCTGTACGGAATTTCATCGAGCTGACCGTTGCCGTTCAGGTCTGTCGTTTTTACAGCTTTCAGAAAATTATAATATTCCTCAATTGTGGTAGGCTCTTCCATGCCAAGCTGTTTCAGCCAATCCTCTTTGATCCACAGCGGTGTTCCAATCAGCATGGGGAGAAATTCCGGATCATAGAAGGAAGGCATTGAATAAATATGACCGTCAGGCATCGTCAGCGCTTTGCGCAAGTCTGGATATTTCTCCATCAGGGCGGTCAGATTGGGCGCGTAATTTTCCAGCAGCCCCCCGTCCAGCTGTACGAATACCCCCTCGGCTCCATATCTCATCAGGTCAGCTGCCGGGATGCGGGCAGTGAAGAACGCATCGGGATAGTCGCCGTTGGCCAGCGCCAGATTACGTTTTTCGGTCAAACCGTCGAACGGAACGAATTGGAAGTTGACCTTGATGTTGGACATCGCCTCCATTTCCTTGTACGCCAGACGCTCTTCAAATGGCGTGCTGCCGTTCGTTGCCGCCAGTCCCGTGAAGAAGGTTAGCTCAATCTGTTCGTTGACGATTGGCATACCCGTAGCATTGAAATTCGCTGTTTCTTCTGCAGGAGGGTTTGTCTCGGAATTATTCGGAGACGATGAACCTTCCGAATTTGGAGCATTCGAGCATGCCGCTACTAATGTGGTTGAAAGCATTAACGACCCCGCTATGCCCAGCCATTTTTTTCTTTCTGTCATGTTTTTCCTCTCCTATTCTTAAATTTCTTGAAAGCATATATGCTCAAAGGGTTCATCCCTTTAAAGCCCCAATCATAACGCCTTTCACGAAATACTTTTGCAGGAAGGGATACAGCAGGAAAATAGGCAGATTGGCTACTACTATAATCGCGTATTTAACCGCTTCTTCATTCATAATCGTCTCCGAATGCGAGGTGTCCGCAGGATTGATCATTTCCTCCATCTGCCCTTGAATCAATATTTCACGCATAAATAGCTGCAGCGGATATAGGCTCCGATCGGTTAAATAAATCAGTGCGCTGAAATAGGAGTTCCAGTGCCCAACGGCGTAAAACAGCACCATAACTGCAATAATTGGTATGGATAAGGGGAGCACGATTTGAAACAGGTTGCGAAAATCGGCGCTGCCGTCTATTTCCGCCGCCTCCAGCAGTTCTCCCGGAATGCTGCTTTGGAAGTATGTCCTCATAATGATAATGTTGTAGACCGAGACGGCATTCGGAATAATTAAGGCCCACATGGTGTTCGTCATTCCCAATTCGCGCACGACCATATAGGTCGGAATCAGGCCGCCGCCGAAAAACATCGTAAATACGATCAGCGCCATAATGATGTTGCGCCCCGGAAAATTCGGTCGAGCCAGCGGATAGGCGGCCAGTATAGTCATCGCTACATTGATGGCTGTTCCTACGGTAGTATAAATAATCGTATTCGTGTAGCCGGTAAGGATATCGGAGTTGCTGAATACTCTCTCATAACCGTAGAGAGTAATGTCTACCGGCCAGAGCCACATATTTCCGGAAACCACCTCCGCCGGATTGCTGATGGACGCGCTGATGACAAAGACCAGCGGATAAAGCACGATCAGACAAATAATGGCGAGAATACTGCCGTTGATTACATCGAATAAGCTGAAATTGCGCTTTTTCATAGTTTCCTCCTTACCAAAGGCTGGCCTGATTCAACCTGCGGGCGATCTGGTTGACCGAAATCAGCAAAATAAAGTTGACAATAGAGTTGAACAATCCGACAGCTGCGGAGAAGCTGTACTGGGCTCCTAAAATCCCGCTTCGATATACATAGGTGGAGATGACATCGGAGCTTTCCATATTCAAGGAGTTCTGCATCAGGAAAATCTTCTCGAAACCGACGCCCATAATGGAGCCGATATTGAGTATCAGCAGGATCACGATAGTCGGACGAATGCCTGGCAGGTTAATGTGCCAGATACGCTGCAGCCTGGTTGCCCCGTCCACGCGGGCTGCTTCATGCAGGTGAGGATCGATGCCGGTCAGCGCGGCCAAATAGATGATAGAGCTCCAGCCCATCGTCTGCCAGACGCCAGAGAAGACATAAATGCTTTTAAACCATTGCGGCTCGGTCAGGAAGTAAACCGGCTCTCCGCCGAACGCTTCGATCGCTTTGTTAATAATCCCGCTCGTAGGCGACAGGAAAATAACGAGCATGCCTACCAGAACGACGGTAGATAGAAAGTGTGGAGCATACGTAACGGTTTGAACAAACCTTTTGTAAGAGCTCTGCCGCACCTCGTTGATCATCAGGGCGAGCAGAATCGGCACCGGAAAACCAACGGCCAGCTCGTATAAGCTAATGCCGATAGTGTTTTTCAGCAACCTCCAGAAAAAATAGCTTTCGAAAAACCGTTCGAAATGCTTGAAGCCCACCCATGGGCTGCCCCATATGCCGCGTGTTCCGATAAAATCCTTAAAGGCGATTTGCACCCCGTACATCGGCAAATAATGAAATATTGCGAAATAAACCAATACGGGCGTAATCAATACATATAGGCGCCAATGCCGCTTTATGGCGAGCAGGAGACGACGTCCTTTGTTCTTTTTGTTCATCGGCGCGGAAGGGGCCTTACCGGCCGCTACTTGTGTCTGTCCCATGTTTCCTCCTCCTAGGAAAATTCGTTATCGGTTCTTGCCGCTGCTGTTTCGAATCATCAACTCAGTTGGCAGGCTGCAGCTCATAGGAAGCGGAAGCTTCCCTGTCATTCTCTGGAGCAGCAGCTTTACAGCGGTCCTGCCCATCTCTTCTTTAGGAACCCGAACAGTAGTTAAAGCAGGACTTACAAACTCGGACATTTCGATGTCATCGAAGGACACGACAGACAAATCCTCCGGTATTCGCAAACCGGCTTCCTTGATCGCTTTATAGGCGCCGTGCGCCATCATGTCGCTTGCGGCAAACAAGGCTGTTGGTCGCTCAGGGCTCCGCAAGATCTCCGCCATAGCTTCATAACTTTTGGCTAGACTAAATTTCCCATCACAAAACCATTCCGGAACGATGGAGATCCCATTGGCCTTCAGCGCATCCTTATATCCAAGAGTGCGTTCCTCTTCCTCCATAGAAGCTCCGACCGGGGAGCCGCCACCAATAAAAGCAATTTTGCGATGTCCCAGATCGACTAAATACTGCACTGCTTCTCTTGCTGCATCGCGAAAATCAACGGTCACGCAGTCGAGCTTTTTCTGTGGCAAACCGCTAACCGAGAAAACCAGCGGAACCTGCTTCGCCAGCTCGTTCAGAAATTGCGACTTCAGCGGCCCGATACAGATAACGCCCAGATTTTCCTTAGGAAAATCCGCGAACAAATTCGAGTTGAAAATTTCCTTGACTTCAAAGGTGAAATCCAGGGTAATGCCATTGTTGAGCAGTTCGCTTTCAATTCCGAAGATAATTTCTGAAAAATACGCATCCTGATATTTGGCTTTCACATTGTTTAATATTAGGCCAACCTTGATTTCTGAAATATTTTCATTACTCTTCTGTGACGAATTAATTTTGCGATATCCCAGCTCCTTCGCCACCCGGATGATGTGTTCCCTTGTCTGATCATTGACCGGGGCATCCGGATGAGCCTTGTTTAAAGCTCTTGAAACCGAGGATATAGATACATTTGCGCGATCTGCGATGTCTTTCAAAGTTACTTTTGTCAACTGCAACACCCTATCTCCCATTCTATGTTAAATTAAAGCGTTTACATGGCATTATCATACATTAATAGCATTAGGCGGTCAATCCAATTTTTTCATTTTTTTCTGCAAATTAATGAAAAATGATTTACTGTTTTTTCAGTTCTTTGCTTTTAATCTTACTAGTCTTTTGTCAACGCTATGTCATCGTTTTGTAAAGAATCGATTAAGAATATTGGGGGCTCTGTACAAAAGAGAACGAAAAAGAGTGAAAGGGAACAAAAGAACGATGGAGAACAAAAGAGATCGTAGAGAAGCAAAAGAGAAATAAGGAGAGAAAAAAGGAACAAAAGAGGGAAAAAGAGAACGGAGGAGAGCGAAGGAAAGTATATCGATCATGTAGTCGACCGACCGCAGTTATGCAGTAAAACGCCACGCACTGGGAGCTGTGCGCAGTGTTTTGACCGGGCCGCGTCCACGGGTGCATAAAAATGGCAATATGTTTGCAAAATGTTCCAGATCGAAGATGAAAATAATTGCTGAGAAAAAGTTCGTGCAGTCTCACAGCGTTGGGGCGACGTCGCGCGGCAATCGGACAAGCGATGGGCAATGTTTGGGAGGCGATGTACGGCAATCGGACAAGCGATGGGCAATGCTTGGGAGGCGATGCACGGCAATCGGATAAGCGATGGGCAAGCGTTGGGGCGGCGTGGCAATGTTTCGGACAGAGCAACAACCGCCTTTCGAATTCTAACGCTCGCCATGGTCCTTATTTGCGCAAAATCAGGGTGTGAAAAATTGTAACGCTTGCCATCGTCCTTATTTTGCTCAGATCGCGGTTTTCAGATCTTTTTGTCACAAATAAGAGCGAGGATGAGCGTTAGCGTTGATCATCCTCGCATACCGCTTCGCGGATGCCTCGCAGCCGCGCAAACCGCCTCGCATGAAATTCCGCAGGGAAACTACGAGGGGCGGATACCCGCATAAGGAATTACCCCTGTCACAAGCGTTAGCGGAGGACCAATCATGGGCTGTACTTTTTCAGGTGCTGTACTTTTTGTGCCTAAAAATTACCATTGTAGTATAATGAGCGCGAGAGCAGTTTGGAAGGAAGAAAGGTTTTAAGTAATCCACAAATAAGTTTGTATATGACATACACCATTAAAGGAGAAATACTATGTCTCAGTTTCCCGGACTAGAAACAGAAAGATGTGTGCTAAGACAAATAACCCAAAACGATTCCATGGATATATTTCGTTATTTTTCGCTGGATGAGGTAACGAGGTTTTATGATGTGGAAAGTTTTACGAATATTAAACAGGCAGAAGAACTAATTGAAAAATGGAATGCAAGATTTGAAAGAAGGCAGGCCATTCGCTGGGGCATCACATTGAAGTCGGAAAACAGAGTAATCGGAACATGTGGATACCATGGCTGGATGAAAAATCATTATAAAGCTGAAATCGGATATGAACTAGCACCAGAATTTTGGCAGCAAGGTTTTATGACAGAGGTAATTGAAAAGATAATTGAATACGGATTTAATGAACTGGAATTAAACCGAGTTGAAGCATTGGTAGAGCCGGAGAATGTGAGATCAAGAAAGGTGTTAGAGAAAATCGGCTTTAGAGAAGAAGGGATATTGAAGGAACATTATTATTGGAGGAATCGGTTTGTCGATAATGTCATGTATGCATTTCTTAAAAAAGACTATAAAGTGCATTAGCAGAGGGGTTAATCCGAGTAGAGGTCACTTTGCCTAACAGCACTTAGCACTTCAAGCTGCGTCACTATCGTACTTGTTCTTCCTGAGGTAATGCAAGGAATAAGTTCTTGCAGATATTCTTGCACTTGCTCAATCTTGCGACCGGCGATTTCACGCCTTAAGCCAGTTGAGGGTCGTGAAGGCAAGAACATCATAGGGCATACTGCTGCTAGACT
>NZ_HE610960.1:384136-418057 GCF_000285515.1 Paenibacillus senegalensis JC66 | reverse complement strand
GGTACATACTCCAATAACACTAGAAGGAAGGAATAATCGTGAATGATGAGAAATTACTTCAATTTTATCTAAATCTTAGATCATCAGAAGCAGGACCCTGGAATTTATCGCCGGAAAACCTGTACATAGAACTTGAAGTAAGACACCACATAAGAGAACTCATCTATCTTCATTCCAGGTTAAATGTCTGTAACATTGGAATTGGCACTGGGGAGTGGGATGATTACTTGGGTTATATACTCACTGGGCGGGGGAATATAACCAGTGTAGACATTGATAACCATACTTGTGAGCTGTTTCAATACAGGCAGAAGATAGAATCCCATCCTAATCCTTCAAAAGTTTTATGTGAGAACATACTGGAGACCTCATTAAATGCGAATTCTTTTGATATAGTAACCATTATCGGTTCAACGGTAAGGGAAATCGGCCAGTATAACAGAACACTAGAAACTTGCTTCAAACTGTTGAAGCCTGGCGGTCAGTTTTTCTACATGGATTTTGAAAAAAATTATCCCATTGACTTATTCGAACAATGGGCACAGAATGCAAATCATGAAATAGAAACCGTTATTAGATTGTCAAGATATGAAGTAGTGGAATCCTTTATAACCATTGCAAGAAAAGGAATGTAACTCGAAGAAAGGGGGACTGTCAGATAACACCGTAATCCCTCTCCGAGGTTAATACTCCTAGGCTGGCGGATGAATAATCATAGAAGAAGCTAGCCAACACAAGCTCCGCCTAAGACCGTTAGACGGAACTTCTTATAAAACTTCTTATAAAACTTCTTATAAAACTTCTTATAAAACTATGCTGGAAGTGATTCTATGAAGATTGATGAACCGGTCCACCTTAGTACCTGGTCAGTGGAATGGAAAGAAAAATATGAAGAGGAAAAAAAGAGATTATCTCTGGTATTTGCGGAGTGGGGTTCAACGATTTGGAAAGATAATTTATTGTTTAGGGATTACCTGCGAAGTCACCCCGAAGAGGCAAAAGAATATTCGAAAATCAAAGAAATAGCGATAACAAAAGGATATAACACGTTATTGAAGTACTCTGAGGAGAAGTCGGATGTAATTCAACAAATCATGAATCATGCACGAAAGTGGAATGATGGAGGAAGAAACGTCGTCTAACCATGTCTACGAATCGGCAAATAATTGTCTCGGTTCGATGTTATCTGCCATTCAAGTGAAGAAATAAATGAAGATGTGCCCATAAACTTTTTATGCTTTTGGCACTCGAGGGTAACCTATTGTATTTTTCGGTATTTATGGAGGCAGCCTGATGAACTATAGTTATTGCCCGGTCTGTGGTAGAGAATTAATAAAAAAAGATATTAAAGACGAAGGACTAATCAATTACTGTGCTCATTGTAATAAACCGTATTTTTTCATGGGAAGGTTATGTGTATTATTATTTTAGAAAACAGTATTGCCGAGCAGCTGTTATTAGAAATTAAAGATACAATTTAAGACTTTGAAGATATAAAAGTAATGGAGGATGATACGATGAATCAATTGGGAACATTGCATGAGTCAAATGGTCGTTATGCTCTAAGGTTTGAACGCTTTTTCTCTTACAAACCCGAAGATGTTTTCCGTGTCATTACGAATCCTGGCTGCTTCTCCCAATGGTACCCTTTCGCAACGGGGGAGATGGACCTCAAAACAGGAGGTAAGATTGCCTTCGATGACGGTGAAGGGTCGACATATGAAGGGATCATAACTGCATTAATAGCACCCCATACCTTTGAATTCCGTGAAATTGATGATTGGATACAAATCTCATTGCAGGAAAAGGATGAAGGATGCCAAATGGCCTTCACCCACATTTTTGACGATAAAGAAATGGCAATGTATACCGCTGCAGGATGGCATAGATGTCTGGATGTTCTTCAACAGCTAGTCAACGGAGATCCAGTCGAATGGAAAGATAACTCAGCGGAGCTAAGGGAATTTTACCGGGAAGCATTTGATCGAAAAAGTTAACTGTTATGCAAATGGGAGAAACGAACTATTCTTATGCTGTTACCTATCACATCAGTCCATAGAACATAGGCGCTTCGGGGATACGTAGACATACGTAGACATACGTAGAACGTTAACGTTAACTAAGCAAATCAAGAGATAACAGGAGGAAGTAATGGGGGCAATAACCATAAAAAGACTGACGGTTATGGAAGAAGCCGATTTACTAGATCATAAGTTTTCTGAACAATTTAGATGGTACAGGCAAGGGGAGTATTTTAGAAAGTGTCTGGATGAGAACCTGGCAGCAAGCAGAATAACATTATTGACATACTACGAAAAAGAACTTGCGGGTTGCTGTCATTTACTTTTCCAATCAGACTATTCATTTTTTCGAGATCAAAAGATACCGGAAATTAATGATTTGAACGTATTTCCTGAGTTTCGAAGAAAGAGGGTCGCCAGCACAATATTTGATGAACTGGAAGCGATTGTTTCTGCATCTTCTAGATATATCGGCGTTGGAGTAGGACTTTATAAGGATTATGGGAATGCTCAGAAAATGTATACCTCTCGCGGATATGTGATGGATGGCAATGGGATGACATATAAAAATGTTCAAGTAGAACCAGGCCGATCCGTAATGGTAGACGATGAACTAATCATCTATTTGATCAAAGACCTGTCATCTATTAGATCTGAGACTTGAAGGGCTGCGGGTAAGCAAACCCCGAAGAAGTGACGACTTCAGTTCATATTCCATCCATTGTTTCTGTGAACACGACGTTGCTCCAACTAATGCAAAGGGATGGTAAAGCTTGTACATCCCTGGATAGGAGGCCCATATTCAGCCGCTTTCGGAGCGTCCTAGGGGAAAAGTAACGCTCAGCAGAAAAGGGCTGTCCAGGAAGTTAGTGTAAACTGGTTTCTGGACAGCACCAATTCACCTCGGGCCCCGCTGCAGCTCCTTAAACCCCTGCATTTGTTGGCATTTGTACGATTTGTCATACAAATCTCGGGCAATGGCCCTTCAATCCCTGTATTTGTACGATTTGTCATACAAATCTTGGGTAATTGCCCTTCAATCCCCTGCATTTGTACGACGTTTCATACAAATCTCCGGTATTCGCACTTCAACCGCATGAATTTGTACGACATTTCGTACAAAATGCAAGGCAACAAGCCCGCGAACCCCGCGAACCCCGCGGGCCCCGCGATCGCGCCAATCTTGGCTATTTTCATGCTGGAGTTGTGCCAGAACTGGAGAAGACATGACGGTTTCCGCATACAATTCGCCTCGGGCCCCGCTGCTTGGGGGCTGCTTATTCTAGTTATCAGGCTGAACTGCTGCTTTTCGGACAGCTCCGAAGACCTGTCAGTTTATACGAATCGTTTCATCCATTCTTGGAAATTTGCAATGACCCCATCAATGAAGGCAACGGTTGATTCGTCTGTCAAGTTGCCTTCCTCATCGAATTTCTCATGCACGGCCCCAACATAAACTTCATTTCCACCGAGAACCGGAGAATTTAATCCAATCGCAAATAAAATATCCCGTAAATGCATCTGCGCTTTTACCGAACCTAATACACCCATGGAAGAGCCCATAATAATCGATGGTTTTCCATTCATAACTTTATCTACGCGGCTTAACCAGTCAATCGCATTGCCTAACACACCCGGAATTGATCCATTATATTCTGGTGTTACCCAAAGAACGGCATCTGCTTCCTTTACTTTCGCTTTGAAATCAAGCACTTCTTGAGGGGCGGATAATTCCATGTCCTGGTTGTACATAGGGAGGGGAGCTAAATCTAGAATTTCTACCTCAAATTGATCGGCATAACGTTTCTGAACATGCTTGGCTAGTTTTAAATTATAGGATTCCTTACGAATACTCCCTACAATAGCGGCTACTTTCATTTCATTGACCTCCAAATAATAAATGTTGACTATGGGTTCGCTTACTTTTGTTATGTCTTTACTATCTGCCTTCTGCTTTTTAGCAATAGGGTTTATTTATATCTTTTAGCTGGCAATGCTTATAGCAGGTCATCCATTTTTGTATCGGAATAAATGGCAATTAAGATTACGGATTTGGTATCTCCAATGTTTTTTACGGTATGTGGAACACTAGCATTCCAGGTAAAACAATCGCCTTCTTCTGCAATTAAAGAGTCTTCTCCTTGCTTAGCCAGCACTTTGCCTTGGAGGACTAAATGACATTCTTCCCCTTCATGCGCATGGGGCTCATCTTCTCCAATAGAAGCACCGGCTGGAGATTCAACGATCATCATTCGTAAGGGTCCTTTTGAGGTTAAATGCTCGATTGATAATTGTTTAAAAGATGAGGTTCTTCTTGCATTTTTTCGCACGACCCGCATGTGTTGTTTTTTTTCCAGCAGCAAGTAAGGTAAAGGCACCTTCAGAAACTCCGCAATGGTACTGAGTGTATGAATTGAAGGTGACGTATTGTTGTTTTCGATGTTGCTTATAAATCCTTTTGAAAGCCCTGTGGCTTCGCACATTTGCGCAATAGTCAACTTTCTTCTATGTCTGATCGCACGTATTTTAGTCCCTATATCCAGCTTAATCACCTCTGCATGCCGCTTCAATTAGGAAACATAAATGTATTTTAGCAAATATCATTGACAAGCCACAACTTCTTTTGTTATTTTATAAAAAACAAATTTTCTTATAAGGAAAATTACGAGTTTTTATTTTTTTGTTTTAGTGTTTCCTTATAAGAATATTTTTTCGCTATATAATTACTTTAGGAGGAATAGGAGTGGCAAACAAAGAAGCTATAGGTACCTTATTATTACGGGTTGTATTAGGAGTAATCTTTATAGGGCATGGTTCTGATAAATTTTTAGGTGGTATTGAAAATATCGCTGGATGGTTTGCCAGTATTGGATTGCCTGGATTTTTAGCTTATATAGTTGCAGGTCTCGAAGTGGTTGGGGGTGCTGCATTAATACTTGGACTGGGAACTCGTGTCTTTGGAGGACTATTTGTTTTGTTGCTGTTGGGAGCGATTTTAAAAGTTCAGTTGGCAGCTGGGTTTATTGGGGGTTACGCTTACGATCTTGCATTGCTCGCAATCTCTGCTTATTTATTGCTAACTGGAAGTAAGCGATATTCATTGGATAGTATTTTATTTAAAAGTAAGAAGGAAGCATTTAATTAAACCGACCGTCTTAAATGTGTCAACTTTTACCCCGCCTTAAGGGTTGAATGAAACCCAAAGGTGGGTTTTGTCGTGAAAAATGTGATTCGGAGGCCCGTTCTGAAAGTGTCGGACTTTACAAATGTTTAGTTCCTTCGAGGAGACCTTGACGAGGGGACGATGATCATGTTAAATAGGTAATATATTACCTAATTATCGAAGGATTATTCCTGAAAGAAGGATTATTCCTGAAATAAGGTTTATAGCTAGAGAGAAAGGTTCCTGGCGGAAGGTCGCAAATAGGTGAGGGGACGCAGGGGTGATGGCTGTGGATGAACATAAGGGGAAGATTTTCGCATCGCTTTTTATAATCGCGAATCGGCTGCAAGTATTGGGAGATCGGCTTGACCCGGACGTGACGGTTAAGCAATGGCTGCTGATTGCTGTTATTGTCAAAAGTTACCCGGGCATGCTCTCGGTAAAAGACATTGCCAGCATCGTTGGAGTCTCTCATCAAAATGTTATGCAAATGGTCAGGAGCCTCGAGAAGAAAGGATTCGTTCACATCTCCATTGATGAGTCCGATCGCCGGATCAAAAGAATCGGCCTGACCCGGAAGTGTCAAGAATACTTTGCCGCGAGGGGGGACCGGGAGCTTGCCTTTTTAAACGATTTGTTTGCCGGCTTCTCAGGCGATGAACTGCAGCACTTCGCCGTCCATATCGATCATTTGATCTCGAACATCATGAAGATGGAGCTACGCTCCACAACTTAAATATTAGAGACGATACTGTTCACTAGAGGTATCGCGCTTCATGAGCAGCGGTATCATTCATGAGAGAAGGTACCATCCGTGGACGCGAATCATTTATTCAGAGGCGGTACCATTCATGAGAGAAGATAGCATCCCTGAAAGGCGGTGAAGTTAGGTGCTTAAGGTAAACGATGTCGTTTTTCGGTATGACCGGCAGGCGAAACCGACCATCGACCACCTGTCCTTTGAAGTAGCTGCCGGGAGTATTTGCGGCTTGCTGGGACCTAATGGAGCGGGAAAAACAACCACGATTCAACTAATTCTGGGCTTGTTGAAAGCAGAGCAGGGAGCAATCTCCATTCAGGGCCTCTCGTTGGCAGATAACCCTATCGTTTACAAACAGCGCGTGGGCTACGTCTCGGACAGCCACTCCATCTACGACAGCTTGACCGGGCTGGAGTATCTCAACTTCATGGCCGATATGTACGAGGTCAGTGCAGCACAAAGGGCTGCCGTCTATGACCCGTTCATTGAAGAGTTCCAGGTGCAAGCCTATTTGAAGCGCCCGATCAAAAGCTACTCGCATGGGACGCGGCAAAAATTTTCGATTATGGCTTCCCTTGTTCATGACCCGCTCCTGTGGATCCTGGATGAGCCGATGACCGGTCTGGATGTTGAGGCTTCTTATGTATTAAAGAAGCGGATGCGGGCACATCAGGAAAAGGGGCATGCTGTCTTATTTTCATCTCATATTCTAGAAATCTGTGAGCAGCTATGCGATACGATTGCCATTATTCATCAGGGACAGTGCAGGCACATGGCCGCCTTAAAGCACGAGGCTGGCGAGGATGGAGCGAGGCCGCTGGAAGAGCTTTATCTGGAGGTGGTCAAGCATAAGCATTCTTGATCAAATTCAAAGGTTGATGAAGGTGATTGTATTCGTCAACTTCAGCTTTCTGCGCTTCCGGCACAAGCTGAACAAGGAACGGTTGACTATGGATACGCTAGTCCTCTTGATTACCGTTGCATCCGTTGGCGTGTTCTTAATGTCCTACTATGTGGGGATCATGAACAAGTGGTATTTGTATTTTCAGCATGCAGGGATGGATACAGGCTTTCTGCTCTCGGTTCTGTGGATCTTCCATTCCTTTCTCTTGCTGACGGGCTCCTTTTTTGTGCTGCATCTGTTTTGCTTTTCAAAGGACAGCTCCGCTCTGCTCTATTTACCGCTTAAATCCGAAGTGCTGCTGCTAAGCAAATTGCTGGTCGTCATCCTGTCAGGATACGTATTGGCTCTAATATTATTGGTTCCTCCCCTTATCCTTTACGGAATCGATCACGCTTCACTAGGGTATGCAGCAGCGGCCCTCATGATCGTTGCCGCCAGTCCGCTTATGCCGCTGACCTTGCTCGGCACGATTGCCCTGCTGGCGCTGAAGCTGTCTGATATATGGAAAAAGAGTCCGGGCTTGATCGCGGCGATTGGGCATCTGCTGCTGCTCCTGACTGCAGGTTTCATAACCGGCCGCTTTCTGGGGGCCGCGGGAATCGGAGACCGTCTCATCGCATGGAGCCGGCTTGAAGCACCGGAGTACGGGCTGCTGCTTTTCCTGTACCTCGGATTATCCGGGGCTGCGCTGTATTTGTTTTGGCTGCTGGCACGCCGCTTATTCCCTTCGGGTCTAACGCTGTCCAGCGCTGCCGGACGCCAGTCGCATGCGGCCCGTTTGCCGGATGCAACGTTTACTGGCAGACACCGATTCTTCAGCTACTTTCAGAAAGAATGGCGACTTTTTTTCCGCGAGCCAGTTTACGTCCTGAATGGAATGTTCGGTGCTGTCCTGCCCCCGCTTTTGCTGCCTCTGTCTTTTCAAATGAGCAGCATGGGAGGCGAACTGGATGCGATCCGGCGCATCGCTTCTCAGGAACAGTATGCTTTTATGGCAACTATTGTGGCTCTGGCGATCATAGTTGTTACTTCCGGAATCAACGTGGTCGCCTCCAGCAGCGTATCGAGGGAAGGCCGTCATTATTGGTTATGCCAGCTCATTCCACTCCCCTACTGGTAGCAAATCTTGATCAAGGCGGCCTTTGCCGCATTCACGAGCGGGATTGGACTGCTGCTTAACAGCTTTATTTTCCTGCTCTACTTCGGCTATCCGCTCCAACAAGTACTCGTCATTTTTACAATCGGATTGTTATTCTGCCTCGCCTGGTCGGCCCTGGGAGTGCTGCTGGATGTCCTTCATCCAAAGCTGGACTGGGTGAACCGCTCCGAAGCGGTCAAGCAAAATAAGAACGTCATCCTGGCGATTCTGTTGAATGCGGCGATACTGTGGGGCTATTACCGCTTTTTAGCGTTTGCTTTTTCCCACAATTGGAAGGAGCCGCTTATTTTGATCAGCATTGCAGTGTCCATCTCGCTGCTGGCAGCTGGGGCTGTTTTGGGGATTATTATCGTTTCTCGGCGTCAAGAGCGTCATTGTCAGCAGAAGATAGATTTTATCGAGGAGGGGAAATCATGAATAAGCAAACGAAACTATCGCTTGGTTTGCTGCTGGGGACGTTTCTCGTACTGGCAGCCGCCACGTTCTTTCTGCCAAGTCAAATCCCGTTTCACTTTGATTACAAGGGGGAGGCGGGATGGTATGCAAGCAAGTATTTTATTTTGCTGCTGACTCCTGTCCCGTACTTGATTTACAGGCAGTTTTCCAGAAAGGGCAAATAAGCGGCTGGGCTCTCAAGCTTGTATCGGCAATATGGTGTTGTTTGACTACTCATGAATTGGCCTGCGAGTTGTGACTCCAAATCTATTGGAGCTACAGGACGCAGGCCAAAGCTGTTTTAGGTATTAACGATGTGATCCAAAAATGTTGGCAGCCGTTGCACTTTTTGCAAGCCAGACAAGTTATACAAGATAGGAAGGCAGGTGAGGCTGTGACGGATGCGCTTATTCAAGCTGCCCGCGATGGGGATGAGCAGGCGTTAACCCAGCTGATTCAGGAGCATTATGAAGCGATTTACCGGTTCTGTTGCTGGAAAGTGAGGGATAGGGAAACAGCGCGCGATATTACTCAGGAAACCTTTTTGCGGTTTATTGCGGCCCTCTCCCGTTACACCAGTCAGGGGAAGCTGCGGGCTTATTTATACACGATTGCGCGCAATCTTTGTGCGGACTGGCACAAGCGCAAGCCAGCTTATTTGTTGGCGGAGCCGGATCACGCATTCGATCCATTGCCCTTGAGCCATCAAGGGCTGGATGACGATCAGCTCTGGCTGCGTGATCTGGTTGAGCGCTTGCCGGATCATCAGCGCGAAGCGGTTATTTTGCGCTATGGCCACGACTTGAAGTTAAGTGAGATTGCACAAATTACACAGACGACCCGATTCACTGTCCAGTATCGACTCAAGGGTGCCCTGACAGCACTAAGGAGTCAAATGAAGGGGGGGCCAAATGAATGAAAGATGAATTGGAAAAACGTTTGCAGACGCTGCTTAAGCTGCCTGCTTCGCATGATCCGGATGCTGTGCGGCACACGGTGGACTATGTCAGGCACCAGCTTCGTTATCGTCAGCGCCGCATCTCCTTCTGGACGTTTGTCTGGACACAGTTCACCTTTATCCGCAAGCGGATATGGGGGGTGCAATTGGCCGTTGTTGCAGGAAGCTGGGGGGCGTTATGGAGATTAGCAGGGGAAGACATGCTCGAGGAAGCGCTTGTGCTGTGTTCGGCAGCGGCTCCGCTGCTTGTGCTGGCTGCCATGTTCGAGCTGACACGTTCTTTTGTATACCGCACTGCAGAAATCGAGCGTTCCACCCGTTATTCGCTTGAACAGTTGATGCTTGCCCGCGCCGGTATGCTCGGTCTGGCCAGCCTTTGTGCCTTGACCTTGCTGATCGCAAGTCCAGCGGCGGCTTCATTCGCGGTTCCGCTGAATCAGCTGGTCTTATATGCAGGAGTTCCCTTTCTAGCGGCTTGCTCTGGCTGCCTGTGGATCATCAATCGCTGGCCAAGCCGCGAAGGCCGCCATTACTGTTTCCTATGGGGAGGAGGCATGTCCCTGTCGGCTGGCCTTATGTCGTATTGGTTTCCGGATATGTATGCCGCAGCATCATCGGGCGTCTGGGCTCTGGCCTTCATCGTGTCCCTGGCAGGAGTGACTTGGGAGTTCCGCAAGCTTATCCGCAAATGCAAAACAACGGCACTGGATTTAACCATCGTATAGAAAGGGGCAGATTTCATTGTTGTTAAAAATAGATCGACTGACGAAACAATTTGGCCACAAAATTGCTGTGGACCGCCTGTCGGCTTCGTTGTCTCCGGGGATTTACGGGCTGCTGGGCGCTAACGGAGCCGGAAAAACTACGCTGATGCGCATGCTCTGCGGCATCTTGTACCCGACTTCCGGTGACGTGCAGTGGAATGGACGGAGTATTCTGAGCCTGGGTGAAGCTTATCGTGATTTACTGGGGTACCTGCCGCAAGATTTCGGTTATTACCCGGATTTTACAGCTGAACAATATTTGCATTATATCGCTGCCTTAAAAGGGCTCGATAAGCAGCAAGCGCGAGCCAAATCGCATGAATTGCTGGAGCTCGTGGACTTAAGTGCAGCTGCTCGCAAGAAAATACGCACTTTCTCCGGAGGGATGAAGCAGCGTTTGGGCATAGCCCAGGCGGTCATCAACGATCCCTGCATTCTGATTCTGGACGAGCCGACCGCCGGGCTGGATCCGAAGGAACGCGTGCGTTTTCGCAATATTATCTCGCACTTGTCAGCGGATAAAATCGTCATTTTGTCTACTCATATTGTCTCCGATGTGGAGTCCATTGCCGGGCAGATATTGCTCATGAAAAAGGGGCAGCTGCTCATGCAGGGAACTGTTAAGGAGCTGACCGCTCACGCCGATGGCTGCGTCTGGATTTGCCGTGTCAAGCCGGAAGACGTTCCTGACTTTGAGAGGCGTTATACGATCGGCAACGTCAGGCATGAGCAGCACGAAGTGGAGCTGCGCATCATTTCAGAAGATCGGCCTGCGGCGGATGCCTTTTCCGTAGAGGCAACGCTGGAGGATTTGTATCTCTATTGCTTTAGCGATGAGCATGAGCACCATGCGGCGGGTACCGCCTGTGCCATCATTAACTAAATGGGGGGAGCCAAAGAATGTGGATGCTGGTCCGATTTGAACTGATCAAGATGGGGAAACGAGTCTCAGCCGCAGCTGCCTTTGCCGGCATACTGCTGTACATCGCGATTATGGCCGTTGGCTTTGTGACCGGTGAAAGCCGGGTGGATGAGCATGGCGCTGACGTGACAGGGTTTGCGGCTATTTCATTAGCCAAAGAACATACCGGCCGTTGGGAAGGTGAACTAACTGCAGAGAAGCTGGCCGCTGTTATTGAAAACAGCAGACGAACCTATGCCGACTCCGCGAACCTGTCAGCAGAGCTTCAGGAATTGACAAATGAAGCGTATGGACGCCATATTCAGCCTAACCGGGAGATAGAAGCGCTGCTGATTCGCACCTATTCTCCACCGGGCACCTATGACTACAGGATGATGCGTGCCTTGGAGGCTTCCGATGCCGGGCAATTTTATGAACAGCATCGTGAAAAGGTGCGGGCTATCCTGGACATGGACTATACTTACGGGAGCTTTTCCGAACAAGAAAAGGCATTCTGGCTTGACCGATACGGGCAGATTTCGGTTCCTTTTCAATTTGCTTATTCGGATGGCTGGGAACGTCTGCTGCGAGGGCTGTTTACTGTCATTCTCGTGATTGCCTTCGCAGTATGTATTAGTGTGGCTCCCGTCTTCGCATCGGAGTACCAAAGCGGTATGGATGCCATTGTTCTGACGACCAGGCACGGCAAAGGAAAGGCCATCACGGCCAAAATCGCAGCCAGCTTCCTAGCAGCAACATTGCTGTATGCCTTATCCATATCTCTTTATACAGCTGTCATGCTCATTTGCTACGGGATGACCGGCTGGGACGCGAGCTTGCAGATGATCTTGCTGACCGCGCCGCATGACCTTACTCTTTTGGAAACGTATTTGCTGGGGGTGGGATTAGGGTATGCAATCGTTCTTGCGATCATGTCCATCACGCTCGCTCTATCATCTAGCCTGAAGACGTCCTTTGCGACGATAATAACGGGTGCTCTGCTGTTATTTGTGCCATTATTTTTGCCTTCGAGCAAGAGCAGCGCCTTGTGGAATGAAGGATTGGCCCTGCTGCCGGCGAAAGCGATGGATACGCTACAGGTACACGGCGTTTATGAGGTTTATCCTGTCTTTGGGGGGCTGTACACGCTGCCGGTCATGATCGGGATCGTTTATCTGGCGGCTGTATGGTGTCCGCTACCGCTTGCACGGATAGCTTTTCGCAGGCATCAGGTGCATTAATTCGGCAGAAGGAGGCAAGTATCAAGTATTCGGGAAGCATCGAAAAAATTTGAGACTGCCATTGGCAGGAAGTTGCAAGCATAGGCCGAATTTGAGACTGCCATTGGCAGGAAGTTGCAAGCGCAGGCCGAATTAGAAACCGCAAGCGGCATGGAGCAGCCAAAAAAAGGGTATGGGGGAATATGTATATGCTTATCATTACTATCTTCACGGGGATAGCTATTCTAGCCGTGATCCTGGCTGCGGCAGCCAGCTACCGTTCTTTTCAGAGACGAATGAAAGAGGAAACCGCCAGGCTCGCGCAGGACATTTTCTGTGAAGAGGTTACCCAGGTCAGCGAAGAACAGCTGCGGCAGCTGCCGCAGCCCGTATCCAGATGGCTGCGCCATACTCGTTTCATGGAGAGAAAGGTGCGTATAGGCTCAGTGACGATTAGCCAGGAAGGAATGCTGCGCACTAAGCCTGAAGGCAAGTGGATGCCGTTCCGTGCGAAGCAGCATTCCTTGCCCCATATGCCTTCTTTCATCTGGATGGCGATAATTCAAGCGGCTCCGGGCATACCGATCTACGGCAGAGACTTGTATTGGAAGGGTCAAGCCGATATGCTCGTCAAGCTTATGGGCGTGTTTAAGGTGGGGCACGCTTATGGCCCTGAGATTAATCAGGGATCGCTGGTACGATATCTGGCCGAGATCGTCTGGTACCCGCCAGCGGCATTGTCGCCGCATATCACTTGGGAAGCGCTTGATGACAACGCGGCGCGAGCGATTATCTCCTATGGAGGGATAACCGCATCCGGCATCTTTGAATTTCAAAACACGGGCCTGCCCGTTCGTTTTGTAGCGCAGCGATATAAAGACGCGGGAGGAGGGCCCTGCACCCTGGAGGAATGGTCGGTTCGTATGGATGCATACAAGCAGTTCGCAGGCATCCTCATTCCAACGCAAGGCGAGGTTAGCTGGAACTTGCGAACAGGGCCTTTTCCCTGGCTGCGATTCGAGGTCAAAGAAGTACGGTTCGATCAGTCTCTGGACCTCTGAAGTGAAGGGCGTGCCTGGCTGTTTAATGTCCGTCATATGCGCAGCATCTTAATGCAATCCGTATAGCTGCTTAATTGTCAAATCTGTGAAGGAACAGCGTAGGTTCCGTCATCGCGCTGAGCAGAAAAAAGGATCTCATTATAGACAAAGCACTTCGTAAACTTTTTCAATACCTGGCAGTGATACTGCCCTTCGTGGAAGAAGTTCAAGTACCCTTCTTCTTTTCGGATATACTTCCCGTCATCGTACCAGTTCATAAAGCGATTCTGAAATGGCGTATGATCCCACAGGCATGGCTCGATAGCAATGATTTTTCCGCCCGGCTTCAGCACCCTTTCAAATTCCAACAGATAATTCTTAATCTGGCTATCGTCCAGGTGATGAAGAACCGCTATTACAAAGATATAGTCTATTGAGGCATCGGGAGCCGGAATTTGTTTTTCGTCAAATATCATAAAGCGATGGTTCGGATAAAGTCGTTGGGCAAGTCCAACTCTCCTAGCATCAGGTTCGATTCCCAAGTAATAATCGGGTTTGCAAATACAACAATTGGCTCCAGTCCCCGCGCCAAAATCGAGGACCATTTTATCATCTAATTGGAAATGGTTATTTATATGATCATGGATATATTTACTAGCCACCGCGGACGGACAAACCAGTGATATAACCGTGGAGAAAGAGGCATAGTTCGGGTCCACCACCTGTTTTTTAGTATAATGTTCCTAGAACAAGTGGAATCATCCCTGTAAAATAAATCCATAAAAACTTGGTTGTGGAAGTTGGGGCTAAAAATAAAACAGCCGGATGTCGCTTGACACCCGGCTGTTTGCCGTACCCAAATTCAGCAGACATTAGAACATTTTACGAATCGGCTGCATCATTTGACGCCAGGCATTCCCGTTATTTCTGCGCCGACGCGTGAGGCTAACGGCAGTGGCGCCTGCTGCACCCAATGCCAACAATGACATGATCGTTCTCCGGTTATTGGCCATACCCATTAAGGAACGCATCCATTGCATTCGTATTCACCGCCTGTTTGCTGAATTGGTCCATTACATAATGAACCACAACTAATTTACGCATGAATTCGCTATCATCATTCAAGGAAATTAATGAGTGTTTGGCATACAGACCTGCATGCTTATTGAATAAAACGACAAGTTTATACAAAGGATAGGGATGCCATTTCTGGACGACGGACTATTCGCAAGGTGAGGCTGTTCCCGTCCACGTCCACCCGGAATCTAGTGCCCATCCATCGAACAAGAACCACGGATGCGTCGGAGTTTTATCAGGAGGAATGATGTCACGTGCGGAGATTAACTGCAGCGAGTTTAATCCTTTTCATTTTTCTATGTACAATAGGCTTTGGATGTCAGGGACCGAAAACCGGATCTCAAGAGCAGGATTTAGCAAAGGCAAAATCAATCAGCGGAGAACACTCGAAGAAAACCATCTTTTTGCTGATCGATTCGCTGATGGCCAAGGCGATCGACCAGGGCATTGAGCAGAAGGAGCTGCCGAATTTCCAATTCTTAATTGAACACGGGCAATATTATAAGGACATGGTGAGCTCTTTTCCAACCATGTCCGTAACGATTGATAGTTCTCTTCTTACCGGAACTTATCCCAACCAGCACCATGTGCCGGGTTTGACGTGGTATTCCATGAAAGAAAAGAAAATGATCAATTATGGGACCGGACCCATGGAGGTGATCAAGCATGGTATCGATCCTACATTGACAGATGCCTTGATCCATTTAAACGGAAAACACTTGAATCCCGAGCTGCCTACCTTATATGATGATTTGGCCAAGCTCGGTTTGAAAGCTGGTTCGGTCAACGGCTTGCTATATCGCGGACCTCAGGTTCATGTTCTGCAAATCCCTCCATGGATTCAAGGACCTACCTCGCTGCCCGAACAGATTGGGGTGAAAGGTCCGGATTTTTTAGCGCTGGGAGCCTTGTCTGATCCGTTGGCCGATATTGAAAATAAACCCGACGGAATAACAAGAAATATGGGAATAAACAATAAATTTTCCTTAGAGACAGTGGAGTACCTTATAACCGAAAATAAATTGCCCGATTTTTTGTTTGTATATTTGCCTGATCTCGACAGAAGAATTCATAAGAAAGGGCCTGCTGATTTAAAAGGTGTTAAAAAAGTCGACGATCAGCTGAATGCGCTATTGCAGCGATTTGGTTCCCCGCAAGAAGCTTTAGCCAAGGTCAACCTCATCATCGCAGGGGACAGCGGAATGACTCAATTAAAGTCCAAGCGCGAAGAGCCGGTTATCGATCTGCCATCCATGTTCGGGGAATATAATGTACTGCTTCCCGGTGAAAATGTAACAGACGACACCGATATCGTACTAGCTGTAAATGAGACGATGGCCTATCTGTATAATCTCAGACCGGAAAATAGCCTCAGGGAAATAGCTCTTAGATTGGCGGGGGATTCACGTATTGATCTAGTGTCCTGGAGGGAAAATGATTGGATCCATGCCATTCATGGCGGTACAGCCAAAGAGCTTAAATACAAAGCTGGCGGAACGCTGGTTGATCCTTATCAGCAAAAATGGACAGTCGAACAAGACATTGAAGTACTGGATTTAGCGGTGAATCCTGCGAATCTGGCGCTCGGCTATGGCCGCTATCCCGATGTTTTGCAAAGGCTGTCCGGCGCCTTGCATTCCCATCCCGGCGAGTATCTCGTTGTAACAGCCAAGCCGGGCTACGAGCTAACGAACCAGAGCTCGCCAACTCACGAGGGGGGAGGGGGTCACGGATCTCTCCATAAGGAGGAATCGCTTGTTCCCCTTATTATTGCCGGTACGGACCTGAGACCTCAGTATTTAAGAATTGTAGATCTAAAGCCGTTTTTGCTCAAGCTTTTAACGGCAGAGCAAGCAAAAAGTAATAAGTAGCAGCTTTTTTTCAGCATTTTGCGCATCCAATCACTGCTGCTGCGGCCGCCGAGGCGAAAGGTATGCGGGAAACCGCATCCAATTGCCGCTGCTGCTAGCGCCGAGGCGCCATGCTTGCGAAGGCGGCTGCGGCATTCAGCTGTAAACGACCCTCCCGGCTCACTCATCCGATACAGTAAAAACATCAACGGGTAATTTTTTCGCCTCCAGCATTTTGGCCACTTTATATACACGCAGCGGTTTGCTGAAATAATACCCCTGGACTTCATCTATTCCGAAGGAAAGCAAGGCTTCGAGCTCGGTTTCTTCTTCGACCCCTTCAGCAACTACGGTCATTCCCAGACTTTTACCTAGGCGAATAACGGTTGCTGCAATTTCTTTGTCGCTGGAATCATGGCAAATCCCCTGTATGAGGGAGCGATCAATTTTCAACACGTCTACTTTGAATTTTCTTAAGTAGCTTAAGGAAGAGTAGCCCGTACCGAAGTCATCCAATGCCATCCGGACTCCCCGCTCCCGTATCATTTTCAATATTTCCATTACGCCTTTCTCGTTCTGAACCAGTAAGGATTCGGTAATTTCCAGCTCGATCCATTCCGGCTTGATCTCGTATTCGTCTACGATTTCGAAGAAATGGGTTACGAAGCTGGTTTGCAGAAACTGATTGGCCGACACATTAATAGAGACCTGCATCGGGTCGTAGCCTTGCCGGATCCAGGATTGGATTTGTTCACATACGGAGCGGAGAACAAATGTGCCAATCTCATGTATGATTCTGCCTTCCTCCGCCAACGGAATAAATTCCTCGGGCAAGACAACGCCGAATTCGGGATGCTCCCAACGGATAAGTGCCTCAAAGCCTTTGATCGACAAATCCAGCGGGCATACCCGGGGTTGATATACAAGGTACAGCTGATTATCTTCCAAGCCTTTGCGCAGATCGTTCTGGAGCTGGAACAAACGGGAGTTTTTCTCACCCATATTAAAATCGAAAAGCTGATAATCGTTCTTCTGTTTCGCTTTAACCCTGTACATAGCGAGATCTGCATGCCGCATCATCGTTTGCGCGTTGAGTCCAGCTTCCGGATAAGTGGCGATTCCGATGCTGCCTGTAATATTCAACTCATACTCTTCTGTTAGAAAGGCTTCCTTAAAGCCATCGACAATCGCTTGCGCATGCTGCTTCATATCTGCAGGTTCAGTGATTGCTCCTATCAACACGGTAAATTCATCACCGCCAATTCGGGCAACATAACCTTTTTTGCCTACTATTTGCTCAAGCCTTTGCCCTACCTGCGCCAACAGCTTGTCACCCGTTAAATGTCCTAGTGTATCATTGATATATTTAAAATTATCCAAATCGATGAACATGAAGCCAAATCTTTCCTGGTTCCGTTCTGCCCGGGCAATAGTAGTGGCCAAATACTGTTCAAACATCCAGCGGTTTGCGAGACCCGTTAACCGGTCGTAATAGGCCATATAGCGGATTTTCTCTTCATTCGCTTTTTTATCAGTGATGTCGTAACGAATCGCCAGATATTGGAACGGATTTCCAGCCTCATCTTTTATCGGTACAATGGTAGTGTCCACCCAATAAAAGGAACCGTCTTTAGCACGATTACGAACCTCGCCCCGCCACACATTGCCTGACCCAATTGTTCGCCACATGTCTTTGAAAAATTCCCGAGGGTGATAGCCAGAATTAATAATTCGATGAGTTTCTCCTATAAGCTCGGACTTCCCATAGCCTGAAATTTCACAAAATTTATCATTCACATACGTGATGGAACCTTGGCGGTCGGTAACTGCTACTATCGCCGACTGGTCGAGTGCATACTTCATATCGGCTAAATCTTTTAAAGTCGATTTTAACCTTTCTTCGACTTCACTGCTTGAGGTAAGATCTATAATGAAGCCAATGACATGGGAGGACTGGCCAGTTGCCAAGCGCTGCCCGAATATTTCTAGTGTTAATGCGAGGCCGTCCGTCGTTGTTGCCGCGGCATTTTCATGCAGTTTATCGATATCTCCACGTATTAGACGTCCGAAGCTTTCGGATGTGCGATGGTCAAAAAGCTTTATAATCAACTCATCATATTTCTTGCCTATGAACGATTCCGGCTCCATGCCAAATATAGCGGAACAAGCCTCATTCACATAACGAATATTTTCTCCTTCAATCCAATATACGCCATGTCTTGAAGTATCGGTATCCGCAGCTGTGTTCTGGGCCAACATTTGCAGTTTGCTGAAGTTGCTCAAGTTCATTTCCATAATCATGCTCACCTTTTTATGTACTCGATAAAATCAGTGGATGCACACTCACCTAATGGTTGTCCTTGAAAACACCCACTATCGATCAAATCGGTTTGGTTTATCTATAGCATACCGGAATTAGTCAGAGCAAAACAGTGCCTGCCTAATTTAGGAAGAGAGGATAAAATAATGTATTCCATTCAAGATAGAGAAGAATTGCTCGCAGATTTAATTGAATATGCCTATGATCTAAGTGCCGTATGCGGTTTTGTCCTGGTAGGCTCCGGCTCTTACGGCTATAGAGATGAATACTCGGATCTGGATGTACTGCTGGTTGTACGGTCTGCTGAAGAAGTTGAACGGGTTACTCGCATGTTCATAACCTATCTATCGGAAAAAGAGAGGGTTAATCGTTATAAAATATATCAGCATCAAGAAGATATTTTTGTTAAGCGGGGACAGTTCATAAAAGCAGCGAATGATTTGGAAGCCATCAGGAATCAGTTAATCAGAATGATCTGCGTAAACCACAATATTCATTACGATTACTATAAGTATATGGATTCAGTTGATCATGAATATACAGAGAGACTTAGACAAACTTATGAAATTAAGCTTAACAGGGAGGAATTAAGCGCAGCGTTATTTAATATTTTCAGGTTATATGTTGACGTAGTTAAAAGTGTGAAGTGGACAAAAGAACTGGAGGACTATAGAAAGGAATTGCTGCAATATATGAACGAAATGTTAGATGACAAGCAATAAACTCTAATAGGCTCCCAAGCGGCCGGCCTGAAGGAAGCTTATTTCATCCTGCTCCCCAACCCAATCAACCAGCAAGCAAAGGAATGATTAGATGAGCGAATCCTTTAATGTTAAGCAAGCGACCATGGAAAATCTTAACGAATTAGCGGCAATGTTCAACGAATACCGGGCTCACTATGAACAGGAGTCAGACTTAGAGGGAGCCAGGCAGTTTTTGATTGATCGGCTTGAACATAAGGAATCGGTTATATTTCTGATTACGGATATGGAAAAAGATTCGGGGGTCGGATTTACCCAGCTCTATCCGTCCTTTTCTTCTCTTTCTATGAAGCGAATCTGGATTCTTAATGATTTGTATGTTCGTAAGGAATATCGAAAAAAGGGGGCTGCCAAATTATTGCTGGATGCAGCCAGATCATTCGCCGTGCAGACCAAGGCCAAAGGCCTGGAATTATCAACAGGTGTTGACAATCATATTGCCCAAAAACTTTATGAGCAGTATGGGTTCGTGAAAGACACCGACTTTTTCCACTATTTTTTAAAGGTTTGAGCCTGTTTTTGCTGTGCTCGGTGCCGTCGCGCTCGCTGCCGCTGTGACAGACCTGGAATGCTTCTGTCTTGGCCGACCTGTGACGGCTGCCGCTCAGGCCGACCTGGACGCTACCGCAGTTTACTTAAAGAGGTGATATAGTGATTATCCGGCAGTATACGATAGAAGATATCCCGCAGCTTATTAAAATGAGATTTGATTTTACCGCAGAATCCAAGAAAATTACAGCAGATTTGTATGAGCCGTTCTATACAGAATGCTTGGAGTTTTTTGACGAGATTAAAGCTTCAGGACGCTGGAGGATATGGGTTGCAGAAGTGGGTGGCGCCATTGTTTCGCATATCTATGTTCAGATCATCGATACGGTTCCACGTCCAGGGAGAAGGAAGTCGCCATGGGGGTACATGACGAATGTATATACTTTGCCAGCATACAGATCCCGGGGAATAGGCGGAAGAATTCTAGAGGAAATTAACACATGGGCTAAAACATATGGACTAACCTTCTTAACGGTTTGGCCAAGTGAGGAAAGCGTTGAATTTTACAGCAGGCATGGATTCGAAAGAGCCGGGGAGGCCATGGAAAACCATCTGAAGTCATAGTGACCTTGCAGGAAGTCATGGAAAATCGTGGGGGATCTAGGACAAGTTGCAGGAAGTCATGGAAAATCGTGGGGGATCTAGGACAAGTTGCAGGAAGTCATGGAAAATCATGGGGGATCTAGGACAAGGTGCTGCGGTATGGATAGATTGCAGGAGGTAATGGACAAGTGAAGGATATGAATTATTATAGTACGTTCATTGAAGTCGCGGAAGATTGCCCGGTTACGGCGGCCGAGATTCCAGTCAGCAAGAAAGAGAAGAAAACCGTTCCGGTGCTGCAGTACGAATTAATAGCCCATCACCCCTATGTATACACTCAAGAGGATGTGCTGTTTGAAGTGTTTGCGCGGCGTAATAACATTCCGGAAGAGCAGAGACCGCTGGAGCGTGAGAAATTTTTCTCCAAAGGACAACCATGCCTCCGAGCCTCCTCATTGGGCAAGCGATATGGCTGGGGGATTCATTGTGACTCCGAAGGCAAGCTGGCGTTATACGCTGTTGAATCAAAGGAATACCAATTATTGAAACAAGATGCCAGCCTCAAGCATATAAAGGCAATGCGGTCGAGCCGTTCTTAGACAGGAAGGGAGACTAAGAGACAGATGCCAGTAAACAACGGAATTGCTTGCTATGCTGGTCGTGCTAATCAAGCTGCAGCAGAGGATTAAGATCACGGAGGGATAAAACATTGAAATATTTTTACGGAATCTTATCAGTACTAGGCATTATTCTGCCGTATTCGCAGCTAATTCCATGGGTTTACGAGAGGGGTTTAAATATCCCCCATTTGATTCAAGAAGCCGGCCAAACCCGGATAGGAGCCTTTGCATGGATGGATGTGGTCGTATCGGTGGTCGTCCTGATCGGCTTTATCTTTTATGAAGGAAAGAAAAAAGGAATGAAATGGTTGTGGCTTCCTGTCTTGGGAACTGTAACGGTTGGGGTTTCGCTCGGGCTCCCCTTGTTTCTTTTACTGCGGGAGATTCATATGGAAAAGATGAAAGCTCAATAGTTCGCGGAAAAGGAAGGTGAAGTGCAGTAAGCAAGATAGTGCAGCAAAGCAAGATAAGCACAGTAAAGCGAGATAGTGCAGGTAAGCAAGATAAAGCACACGCAGGAAAAAAAATCGAAGCCCCGATTTCCCCTCCCATGAAAACGGTCCGCAGCGGCCCGTGAAAAGGCGCCCCCTTTAGCGGGCCTGGAAGCTGCCATCCCGCAGATCGAAGCCCCCCTCCCCGGATTATTTAAAACGGCCCACTAGAAACCCCGATCCCTACTGGCATGGCATTTTAGCCTGAGCCGCAAATAAATCCTTCCTAATGAACATGCTTTTTTTGTATTATCCGTCTATTTGTTTCTTTGGCCCGCCGTAAAGAGCCCTTAATCCCCCTGCTTCCACTTTTATAACGTCATTTTCTATGAAAACAGTCAACGGCGGATAACAGCTTAACGTAAACGTACTGTTATTACCGCGTAATTTATTGGAGTTGGAAAAAAATTAACTGAAAACGATTAATATTCTGGAAAGAGCTCATAAGCCTTTTTCTTACCGGACATTAAATTCGACTTGTCGTAAGCGGGAATGAATTCTTCTAAAAAATCCTCACATTTCCTAGAACCAGTTCTTTGATCATGCAAATTTTAATTTATATAGGGACAAGGGGAAACCCAGAATCTTTATGCAAACGGCCAACACTTTGGCCTTTAGCTGCGAGAGCAATCTACAGAATGGGGGAAGAATCTATTGTCCAATCCGAATTTACCTAATATTACACCGACAATTTCGCTTTCACGCGATGATGTGGTAAACCTTCTGATGTCATCGATTGCAATGGAAGAGCTGGGGTTGGCTCATATTATCAACGCTGAAGGGGAAAAGATTCGATTCGCGCTTGGAACGCTGCAGGGCGTCTCCGGCCCGTCGGCTACGCTGCAAGATGTTTTGACGGTGAATTAAAGCGCTCAACAAATGCTGGACACGTACAAATTCGAGATTGCTCTCAACCACCAGCGTCATTTTGTATGACGTTTCGTACAAATTCCCGTATTCCGCGTATTTTCAAAGTTTTTTGTATGACGTTTCGTACAAATTTCCGCGCTGATTTTCATGCTGGAGTTGATGCCCGAGATTTGCAATAGCATGACTGTTTTCTTATACATATAAATGCACAGTTTTTCACCACTCTTATAAAAACACAAAAAAGAGCTTCAGCTCTTTGGCAAAATTTTTGATAGAATGGTCTGCAAAGATAACATCACCCCCGGGAACGACAGGGAGAAAGAGCAGATCGAGTAGAAGGAGTAGTGCGAGCAGAACGAGTAGAGCGAGTGGAGCGGCCCAATCGTCTACCGGCATAATACTTGAGTAAAGCAGCAAAAGGAGAGAGGAGGAAATGCTATGCATTTAGGTGATATCTCATCTGCAGAACCCGTTAAGATTATAATTGGGGCCTCTTCGCAAGAATACCCGGGATGGATCCAAACCCAGGAAGAGGAATTGAATCTATTGCGCCGTTCAGACTGGATTCACTTTTTTGGCGAACGGAAAATTGATGCTATTTTGGCTGAGCATGTGTGGGAGCATTTGACGTATGAGGAAGGGGTGGAGGCAGCGGGAATTTGTTATGATTTTTTGAAACCAGGCGGCTACATACGCTGTGCTGTGCCTGATCGATTGTTCAGAAATGAGTGGTACCAGAACATGGTGCAGATCGGTGGACCTGGGCCCAAGGATCATCCGGCTGCCACCATAAAATTGTGCACGACTACCGAAGTCTAACGAGGATGTTTGAGGAAGCAGGCTTTACCGTCAGGCTGCTTGAATATTGTGATGAAGAAGGAGAGTTTCATTTCCAAGAGTGGGAGCCGGAGGATGGATTTATCTATAGATCCTGCCGCTTCGATCACCGCAATAAGAATGGACAGCTTGGCTTTGTTTCACTCATTGTCGATGCCAGAAAATAAAAGAGATGGAGGGCGAAGGCGAGATCATGTTGTACGGAGCAGCCTTTTTGCGGGATATATTCAGTAAACCATTAGATGAAGATGGGGAATCCATTAGAGATCATGCCATGAGTATCTGCGGAGACTACATACAAAAACACTCGCAGAAATTCATATCGAGTGCCTGCAAAGCCTATAAACAAATTGGCAGAGAGCTCGCCTATGATTATGCAGAAATTAAAGACATGGAAGAACCGGAGCTGCTGGATGTAAGGCATGATAATGGAGTGTATATAATAAAAGTAGGGGTGCCGTATATTTTAGACTTATGGGAGAAGGAAGACTTTCTAGGTCATATCAATGCCTATGCAGAAGCTGTTTTATCGTTAAAACTGGAAGAGGAAAATACAGCTCTTAGCGCAAGGGAGATGAAAATTATCGAGCTGCAAAATGCTGAAGATTATTTCGACATGCATGTCTGATGCAAGGATGTGAAAACTTAATGCTCCTTTCTAAGCCTCATAGCGATTATAAAAATGTTCAATGATGCTTGGACAATCCGCTAAGGCTTGTTGCTGCACCTTTTGGGCTCCGTTGTAATAGGATGGATTAGATGAGATGACATGGCAGCAGCCCAGAAAGGTGTGAACGTGATGACTGGAAATATTACCAATTATTTCGCGAGTGGCAATACCGCCCGTGGTTTTGTCAGCATGTATGAGTCCTCCCTGCAGGGACTAAACCAGCTTATTGTTGTGGAAGGCGGACTGGCCAGCGAGAAAGCGGAACTGTTTCGGGAGATTGGAGAACGAATGGTTGAGGAAGGCCATGACGCCTGGTTCATCCACTGCGCATCAAACAATGAATCGTTGGATGGGCTCGTTTTTCCCGGCTTGAAGGTAGGAATCGTCGATGCAACCGCTCCGCGTGAGGTTATCCATGGGCAGCCGGAAGAAGGGCTGCATTACTTTAATTTAAGCGACTCCTTGGATACGGCTGGACTGATTCTTCAAAAGTCGGCCATTGATAATCTAACCAAGGAAATTGCTCTAGCCAATGAACGGGCTTATGCCGGGTTTGCGGAAGCCCTTCGTGTTCATGACGGCTGGGAAGCGGTCTATATTGCCAACATGGACTTTGAGGCAGCGGACAGATTAACCCAAGACTTGATCAGCACTTTGTTTCAAGATCGCACAAACGAAAGGGAAAGCCGGGTGGACCACCGGTTCCTTGGTGCAGCCACACCGTTAGGCGCGGTCGACTTTGTTCCCAATCTGACAGACGGCGTGAAAAGATATTTCATCAAAGGCCGGCCTGGTTCCGGTAAATCAACAATGCTGAAGAAAATTGCCGCTGCTGCCACCGAACGCGGTTTTAATATGGAGATTTATCATTGCGGGTTCGACCCCAACAGTTTGGATATGGTCATTGTGCGGGAATTGGGATTTGCTATTTTTGACAGCACTGCTCCGCATGAGTATTTTCCCGAGAAACCAACTGATGAAATCATAGACATGTATGAGCATTGTATCAAAAAGGGAACTGATGAAGAGCACGCAGAGACGATCCAGGTCATTAAGGAGCAGTATTCCGCCAAAATGAAAGAGTCCATCCAGCAGCTGGCCCGCGCCAAATCCCTGCAGGATGAATTGGAGCAAATTTACAGTTCATGTGCCGATTCCAATGCTGCTCAGCAGGTTAAGCACGACATTCAACAGTTGATAGTGCGAGTTGCGGCGGGAAAATAGCGCGAGCTTTGAAAAAAAGGAAAGCTGCAAGCAGGTGAAGGGCTGCGGATCACGAATCATAGCGCCCAAGTGCGAGGCACGCACTCCGTCCCCGCTGCTGCCGCCAGGCGAGAGCGGCGTTTCGCCGCAGTGCGCAAGCGCCCGCTTGAGCCGCAGCATGCTGGCCGCAGTGCGCAAGCGCCCGTCCGAGCCGCGTTAGGCCGCAGCGCGCAAGCGCCTGCTCGAGCCGCAGCAGTCCGCAGTGCGCAAGCGCCCGCTCGAGCCGCGTCAGTCCGCAGTGCACAAGTGCCTGCCCGAGCCGCAGCAGTCCGCAGTGCGTAAGCGCCCGCTCGAGCCGCAGCAGTCCGCAGTGAGCAAGCGCCCGCTTGAGCCTCAGCATGCTGGCCGCAGTGAGCAAGCGCCCGCTCGAGCCGCAGCATGCTGGCCGCAGTGAGCAAGCGCCCGCTTGAGCCGCAGCATGCTGGCCGCAGTGCGCAAGCGCCCGCTCGAGCCGCAGCAGTCCGCAGTGCGCAAGCGCCTTTCATATCTATCCTTTGCTAATAGAGAACGGTATAATCGAAGTAGATGCTCTCACAATACGATTCTATCGGCCACAAACTATCGCCCCAATCCCAGCGTAATCTCAGCATAAAAGTAGTCAAGGTTTGGTAGGGGTTCGCGAGCCAGCACCCTGTTTATTGTACGAGAACAATCATGCCATTGAATTCTGAGGCACAATTCCAGCATGAAAATAGCCGAAGTGTTGGCGGGGTTCGAGGGCTTGTTGCCTGCGCTTTGTACGAAATGTCGTACAAATGCATGTGGTTGAAGTGTGATTTCCGGAAATTTGTATGAAACGTCGTACAAATACAGGGGATTGAAGGGCGATTACCCAAGATTTGTATGACAAATCGTACAAATGCCTGGGATTGAAGGGCGATTGCCCGAGATTTGTATGACAAATCGTACAAATGCAGGGGTTCGCGAGCCAGCATCCTGCTTTTTGTACAAAACAAACATGGTCTTTCGACTACAAACATTAGCATGAATTTCGTTTAAACGCGCAGCATCAACTCAGCACCAATCAGCATAACCGGTGTCCGCCGACTAACGCGCACCAATCAGCATAACCGGTGTCCGCCGACTAACGCGCACCAACCAGCATAACCGGTGTCCGCCGACTAGCCCGGCACCAACCAGCATAGCCCCACTACAAGGCCCCACCCGCTTAAGCGTGAAATAACTCTTAATCGAGGTGATTCCCATACCCGTTACAGTACATCTTTAGCAGATTCTCCAGCACTAAAAACCGGACCGGTCATGAAATTCGCCTGGCCGCCGTTTATGACACCCGATGATCATGTGATGAGTTATTGGCTTGAGATGAGAAATAAGTTCCCGGATTATTAAATATGTTTATGCAGTAGCGATAAGGTAGTGGGCGTAGGTAATTCCATTCCTATAGCCTGGTCGGGCGTAACAGAGGAGTTGCCAGTCGATTACACAGCAATTTTAGTCAGCGGCGTGGAAAACAAAGAGCCAGCAAACACACTGGCAGCGGTTAACGTAGCCATCCACCCGGATGCTCAACGAGCTGGTTTGAGTCAAAGGATTTTAAATGAACTGAAAAGCTTGGCAGCCAAAAAAGGCTATCAAAGAATGGTTATACCCGTTAGACCCAGCTTTAAGAAGGATTACCCATTGGCGGAATTTGATAGGTATATTCGGTGGACAAGAGAGGATGGTGCCCCTTTTGATCCGTGGATACGAACTCATTGGAAATTAGGCGGAAAGATTGTCAAACCGATTCCCAAAGCTTATCCGGTAAGAGGTACTGTGAGCGATTGGGAAGAATGGACACAAATGAAGTTTCCAGAGAGCGGGAGTTATATCGTAAAAGGAGCATTGCAGCCTATATTCATCAATCGTGAAGAAGATTACGGGCACTATGACGACCCAAATGTTTGGATTGTGTATGAGATTCAAGGGGAATGATTGAAATTTAATAGAAACGGAGAGATCATATATGTTCGAATACAAATTTGAAAGAATCCCATTAAAGTACAAGAAATTGGGTATCCAGGACTCTGAGCCGGTAGAGGATTATCAAGAAGTGATTCATCAGCATGCAAAAGAAGGATGGAGACTTGTGCAAATTTTTGCGCCAAGTGTGCAAAGTACAGGTATGGCGTCGTACTTTGAACTGATTTTTGAACGGGAAAAAGCTGAGTAAAAAAGAAACGTGGTGAAGGGTTGAAGGCTTTTTTTCAATGCCTGAACCTTTTACTGGGATTTGTGTAAAAATGCCGGGGTTAGAAGGTGGTGTGAACTTGGATATCAACCGGGATGCTATACAAAGATGGGACAAACAGGCTGAGGAAATGGGACAAGCCTATACCCCGGAAGGAGGAGGACAGTATTGATCCATATTGTTGATGTGACCGAGGAAAATGTAGAAGCCAAAGGCTTCTTTTGCATGAGGAGCAAGCCGAAATCACAGGGCTATCAGAATAAACTTGCTTGGCTTAAGAAAAGACTTCGGGAAGGGTTAAAGCTGAAAATACTCGAAGAAAATGGAGTTCCCAAAGGATTCATAGAGTATGCTCCGAGTGAAAGGAATTGGAGGGGAATTACCGGCAGCGGCTACCTGGTGATCCATTGTTTATGGATTGTCGGCAGAGGAAAAGGGAAAGGCTACGGCTCCAGGCTGCTGAATCTGTGCTTGGACGATGCCAAATCTCACAATAAATCGGGAGTAGCGATGGTAACAAGCTCGCAAACCTGGCTGGCCGATAAATCGTTTTTTATGCAGTATGGCTTTGAATCAATAGATCAAGCTCCACCTTCCTTTGAACTCATAGTTAAGCGATTGAATAGGGATGATCCTGTTCCGCATTTTAATCATGGCTGGGAGGAGCGGATGAGTCAATATCAAGACGGGATAACGATCATTAAAGCGGATCAGTGCCCTTACTTTGAGGATGCTGTAAATACCATTACGGAAGCAGCCAATGAGAGAGAAATCCAAGTTAATATCATAACCATGCAAGATCCTATAGAAGCTCAGAACGCCCCGTCAGCGTATGGTGTTTTTAATGTCATTTATAACGGGCAATTGGTGACCTATCATCCCTTGACCAAAAGAGAGTTCATTAAAAAGTTGGATAAGCTGGAAAAACAGCAGCAACAACAGCGGCAAGAACAATAGCAGCAGGAACAACAGCGGCAAGAACAGCTGCGGCAAGGACAGTGGCAACAACAGCAACAACAGTGGCAAGAAAACAGCAACAACAGTGGCAAGAAAACAGCAAGAACAGCGGCAACAACAGCAGCAAGAACAGTGGCAACAACAGCAACAACAGCAGCGGTAACAACAGCAACAACAGCAGCGGTAACAACAGCAAGAACAGCAAGAACAGCAAGAACAGCGGTAGCTTAAGGAGGGCTTGCCGGATGTTAGAGAAACGGCAGATCTTTTTGTCCTGTCAGGCCAACATAAACAGGCCTTGTTGTTTTCAGGTGAAATTGCCGTTCTACAAAACAAGTAAACCAAGCGGGGGACGCCGATGGAGCAAGTTTACCAGTTTAATAAAGAAGAAATCGAGAAGATAACAAACCGCTTTGGCCGGGCCTTCTATCAAAAAGTGCTGGGTGACCTTGCTTCCTATGCTGAGCAATGGCAGTTAAGCTCTTTTCAATTGGTTCCTTCCTTTTCAGCTAACTTGGTGCTTACATGTTTTTCCGAAAGTTACGGGAATGCCGTTTTTAAAATAGGAGGCCCCTCTTCAGACATCAGTGCCGAGTGCAGTGCCTTGTCAGAATATAACGGGACCCCGTTTTGCCGGGTGTTTGAAGCTGATTTGGAAAACCAGGTTATGCTCGCGGAGCGCATTTGTCCTGGAACGCCTTTACGAAATGAAGCATCTCTTGAAAAGAGACTGGCCGTTTTTTGCACCCTGTATCAAGATTTACATAGATCAAGTGAACAAGCGGAAAACTATCCGACATACCTGGAGTGGGTCAGTAAAATTACCGAATATATGAGCAAGCGTGATGACTGTACAGAACTATATCGATACATGAAAAGAGCGAAGGAATTATGCTTTTCCATCTGTGAGAAGTATCCCCGAAACATGCTGCTCCATGGAGATCTTCATCATGACAATATTTTGCTCGGCCAAGATGGCGGATACCGCATTATCGATCCTAAAGGTGTAGTGGGGGATCCTGTATTTGATGTTCCACGATTTCTATTGAATGAATACGGAGAAGAAATCACTCGGGAATTATATGACGATATGAATAAAATGATAGGCGTATTGGAGAAAGAACTCGGTATACCAAATGAGATTTTAAGACAGTGCCTATACGTGGAGACGGCCATGGGGGTATGCTGGAGCGTGGAAGATGGCTCATCCCCGGATGAGTTTCCGAAGCTGATTGAGCATGTCAAATTTGCCGAGTCTATGTTGAATTAATGTTTTTCCAAAATGAATGTTTAGAAGATGTGGTGAAAAAGGGGTCACGCGAAGGCTGATGGTCTGGCGGGTCCGTTTGTACGATTCTTCATACAACTAAGGGGAATTCGGGTGCATTTTTGGTAATTTTGTACGATTCTTCATACAAATTCCAGCTTTTTTTAAACTCCCAGCCTCATTTTGTATGACGTTTCGTACAAATTCCTGCATTACGCTTATTTTAAAGATCATTTGTATGATTTTTCGTATACATGTAAGTGCGCAGAGTGCGCAGCCCTTTTTCGCCGCTCCTCTAGAAAAGGAGTTGCTGCGGTGACCTGGAAACTAGCTCTTAAGTCTTTCTGCGATCTTTATTCAGAATCAGGCCTGACCGTTCCATGGATCGTTGTCGGTTCTGTGGGGTCCGTAATACAAAAGGCGGCCATGACGCCAAACGACCTGGATATCTATGTACAGAATGTGGAGGATGTTGCCCGCTTGGCTGCTCTTTTACAGCCCTACCATGCGAAAGTTAAATGCGGGCTTGCTTGTTCGGATCCGGAATGGCAATCCTCGATGGAAGAGCCTTTCTTCACCCAAACGTTCCCTTCTGGCTTTACCTGGACAAAAGGGAAGTGGACGATTGCGAATTTCCCGGTGGAAGTCGTACAGATATCGAATGCTGCTGGAATACCCGATTCGGATATGGGGGAAGGGATATGGGAAGGCGGCCAACATATTTGGAGATTAGCCAAGCATGTAGAATTTGAAAACTACGTTGTTCCGGTAGTTCCCTTAGAAATTCAGTTGGAATTGAATATTAGAAGGCAGCGAGCGGATCGGGTTGATGCTATTTTGCATGCTTTAGTGACAAACGGCTATGACGAGGAGCTATTGCGGAAAGCTTTATCAAGAACTAGCCTGGAAAAGCTTCAAGGCTTGTTATGAAAGGCCGCTGCTGCCCGGTTGGATTATAACGCTTGCCATTAGGCTGTTGAACAACTGCAATTCACCATTCATTGAAGGGTTATGGAAAGCTATAATATTTTCAAGGAGTGTTCCCTATGAACCCACCAAAACATATTGTTTCTGCCGCAGCCGTTGTTTTAAACGATCACAATGAAATTTTATTGATTAAAGGTCCGGAGAGAGGCTGGGAAATGCCCGGGGGACAAGTGGAAGAAGGAGAGTCATTAACACAAGCGGCCATAAGAGAAACGAAAGAAGAAGCAGGAGTCGATATTGAAATTATCAGGTTTTGCGGCATCTTTCAAAATGTGGGGGAGAGCATTTGCAACACCTTATTCCTGGCTAGGTATATTGGCGGAGAGCCGGTGCCGACTAACGAAAGTCTGGAAACAGGCTTTTTCCCTATAGAAGAGGCTTTATCGATGGTGACCTTTATGAATTTTAGAGAAAGGATTGAGGCTTGTCTGAAGCCTGCACCAGAGCTTGCCTGTGTAGAGTTTTAGAAAAAGGCGCTCGCAGCTCTAAGAGAATTTCGTATACTCTGCGAGTTGCACCAGCGAATCCACAATATGCTGTATGAAGTTACCTATAATCCACTAGCAGCTCTATGAAGTTAACTGTATCCACAAGTTGCTCTATGAAGATACCTATCATACATTAGTTACTTTAAGAAAATTGTATTTGCTAAATGCCCCTAAAGGTCGGAAGCGGAGCTGAGAGCAGGGAGCCGTGGGCTTCGGAGATGAGGAGATGAACATGAACAATGAGTTACATAGCTTCTTTTGATATAGGCACAACGAATATTAAAGGGATTCTGGTCTGTGGTAAAGCTGTTGTACATAATGTGAAAAACAGGCCAATTGACGTCATAACGACTGACGGATGTGTAGAGCAGGAACCGGAAGCCTGGTACCAGGCGGTTGCCGCGATCGCGCAGGAATGGTTTCGAGAGGGCATTCGGCCTGATGAGATAAAGCTGATCTCCTTCAGCGGCCAAATGCAGGATTGCATTCCGGTTTCTGCTGAAGGCACCCCCGTGCGTCCAGCGATTCTATATTCGGATGGGCGGGGTGTAGAACAGTCTAAGCGGTTGCTGGAGAAGCTGGGGGAGGAGGCGATTATCCGGGAAACTGCCAACCATATGGACGGTACGCTAACACTCCCTAAAATAATGTGGCTTCAGGAGCACGAGCCTCACGCCTACAGCGAAGCTGCCAGCTTCCTGATTAGTTCCAAGGACTATGTCATATCTAGGCTGACTGGAGCGTTCGTCACCGATCCGACATCGGCTGCAACGACAGGCTGCATGAATCTTCAGACCCGTACTTGGATGGAAGAGTGGCTGAAGCAGCTTGATATGGAAGCGGAAAAATTCCCGCTTATCCTGCCGCCGGATGCGGAAGCAGGCCAAGTTCATAAGCGCGGCTCGTCCGAGACCGGGTTCAGCGAGGGAACTCCCGTTTTGTGCGGAATAGGAGATGCCGGTGCGGCAACGCTAGGGGCAGGTGTGTATCGGGAAGGGGAGGCGTACGCCTATATTGGCACAACCGGCTGGGTAGCGGCAGCGTCCGAACGGTATATGGATGTACAAAACGGTGCGTTTAACCTCGCGTATGTCGTGCCGGGCCGACAAATCTCCATCGCTCCTCTGACGAATGCGGGCAGCGCTCATAAGTGGGCGGCGCAAGTGTTTGGTCCAGGGACAGGGGCGGCTGCGGAAAATTTTGAAACGGACAGGAATGAAGACGGTGACTCACTCCTGTTCGCGGAGTTGGAATCAGCTTTGGAGAAAACGGAGCGAGGCTCAGGCGTGCTGTTTTTACCGTACTTGAACGGGGAGCGCTGCCCGGTGCAGGACGTCAATGCCAGTGGTTCTTTTGTAGGACTTCGCACGACCACAACTAAGGGACAGATGGGGCTCGCTGTTCTTGAAGGTGTTGCTCTGGCCATACGTCAGGTGATGAGCCTTATTGTTAAGCCGGAGGCGAAGCTTCGCATCAGTCTGATTGGCGGCGGAGCCAAAAGCCAAGTATGGTGCCAAATCCTGGCGGATGTGCTGCAGTGTGAGCTTGTCGTGCCGGACGATTCACATTATCTTCCATCGATCGGGGCTGCCATGCTGGGTTTTCCCAAGATGGGCTGGAGCATCAATGTTGAAGAGATCTGTGCCAGGGTCAAGGCAGCTCAGCAGGTGAAATCGTACTATCCGAATCCCGAGCTGGCCGACTACTACAACAAGCAGTTTGAAAAATATAATGTATTGTATGCGCAGCTGGCCCCTTTGTTTGCCATGTGACAATACTGCAAGCGCGAGAGTCAGATTGGCTAACTGAGCATGATTGAGCAAGATAGGCAAGACTTACTAAGCAGCTAGGCAAGACTTACCAAGCTTGACAAGCCCAAAAACCGGCTCGAACCGGACTATATAAAGATCAGGGAGACCTGCGAAACAAATATGATTCGGCTATTGAGTATGTGATTCGCTGTCCGGATAATCCGAAAATTACGGAGTGGATATACAAGCAGGAGTAAAGGTCGAGGGCGGCAGGGGACTGGGGATGGCCGGCAGGAAAAGGTAACTGTTCGATTGCTGCATTTCCTGGTACCTGTTGCCGCTGCTAGCGGACAAACCATTGCAGCAGCTTAGATACAATGCAGGTAGAAATCACCGGGGAGGGAGTCGGATGAGAGTTGTTGAGCTGAATGAAAAAAAATTGGTTGGTATACGGGTAGTTTGCTCCGGCCATCAATATGTTCAAGAAATTCCTAGAGCAGCAGTCCAGCTTAAAGCAAGATTGAGCGAAATTAAGGACTTGGTTTACCCGGTGCGGTTAATAGGAGCTTTTATCGCAGGGGATTATTCTGAAGAGGAAGATGGCTATTGGGTATGTGTCGAAGTAAAAGAGGGTAAAGAAATCCCGAGGGGCATGGTTTCCATAGTCGTTCCTGAGCAAAGATATGCGGTTGCAAGACACAGAGGGCCTAATTATGCAATAAGAACCACCTATGAAAAACTGCATCAATGGATTGAAGATAATGAATGTACACGAATACCTAGAGCTTGGCATCTTGAAATTTCAGAAGATTGGGGAAATGAAGGAATAGCAGACGTGGAGACAGACTTATACGATACGATCAAGTAGTTTTATTTTGTATTGGAAAGCGTGAGAGAGTGGAGTAAAGCAGGAAGCGTAACTGAAGGAACGTACATAAAAGAAGCGACATGAAGGAAGCGACATGAAAGAATGAAGGCAGCGTACATGAAAGAAGCGTAACAAAAGGAAGATGAAAACAATCATGTCATCAGTTCTGGTACAATACTGGCATGAAAATAGCAAGGTTGGCGGGGCTCGCGGGGTTCGCGGGCTTGTTGCCTACG
>NZ_HE610960.1:282562-382825 GCF_000285515.1 Paenibacillus senegalensis JC66 | reverse complement strand
AATTTTCTCGCATAAGCCATCGATAGTCGCATTGGATGAGAATGGCAGCAGATATCACAATGGCAGGCAGAACGGGTACTTGTATTTAATTGATGAGGTGATCGAAACGGATGATGTTTACCCGCATCCGAGACGACTATGAGGCCGGGAGAGGAATGGCTGACTGCCAGGAAATTAAAAGTTAAGAAAATCGCAGAGACCAAGCCTGATTCAAAAGAGCAGTTGTCAATCGAAGATGAAATGATATTACAAAGGAAATTAAACAGAAAGTAACCTTAGCAGCGTTACGATAGGATGACGCTTCCGGAATGATGACCTTTCAGTCCCAACCGGGAGCTTTTTTAACGACAAAAATTTTACCAAGGTAAAAATAATTGCATATATGAAAAACTTTTCTGTTCGTGTATACTGGATCGTGAAGACCGCTACTTTTGAAATTGAGATCGTGTAGAACGGAGGACTATAATTGTGAAACTGCAAGTAGGTACCGATAGCTTGGAAAAAGTGTTCCAGGAGTTTGAATATAACGTCCATCTATCCTCACAGCAAGCAGAGCATGAAATATACTCCATACCGACTGAAATCGGAGAGGGGACCTGTCAACGGATTTATTTGAAGAAAGGATTGGAAATCAATTGGTTTGACGCCAGATTTCGCGATTTGTTTGCTTTGGATATCGATGTTCAATATCCTCATTTGGAAATTTCATACTCTTTAGAAGGAAGTGGGAACTGGGAACTATCAGGCGGCTCGCGCAACTATGATTTAAAATCAGGAACCTCTTCACTGCTCTTTGTCCGTGATGAAAAAGTTCATGCCGAGCTTTCTCCGCATGAACGTATGCTGCAAATGGAGATTCGTATGGACATACGGCATTTGAATATGCACCTTCCCGAACTAGACTCTTTTCTGGAGAAATCGTTCTTCTGTACACAAGTGGCGGATGCCCCTCAGATTTCGCTTATTGTGGAACAAATGAAACAGTGTCCTTATTCCGGCGCCCTTCGAAGACTTTACTTAGAAGGGAAGGCATACGAATTGTTAGCCTTTCATTTGGATCATGCAGGGGCAAAAAGAGAGCAGAGCAAGTCCCAACTGACCGCGGAAGATATTCGCTGCCTCTACGAGGCTAGGCAATTTTTATCTCATACGTGGAGGCAGCCGCCTAGTTTGGTGGAGCTTGCGAGACTATGCGGCCTCAACGATTACAAGCTCAAGCTCGGCTTTAAAGAGCTTTTCGGCACAACGGTATTTGGTTATGTGCGCAGTTTGCGAATGAATGAGGCAAGAAAAATACTTGAAGAGGGAAAGGTGAATGTGAGCGAAGCCGCTAGTATGGTCGGTTATCACAATTTCAGCCACTTCTCCGCCTTATTCCGCAAAACTATTGGCTATAACCCTAGTGAAGTAAGGAGAGCTTCCTTCCATTCCAGTCAAACCTCCAACACTTAAAAATCCGTTCAGCGTTATGAATAATCCGTCTGCTGGTGGAGGAAGAAGAGCAACAAATGAAATAATGAAATCCAGCCTGCGGACCAACTGCCGCTAATCAGCCAGCAAGATTTGCCGTGATCATTCATAACCGACAATAGATGAAAGGGATGGTTTGATGGAGAGCATTCAAGCAGAAGTGGATGAGAAGGAGAAGCAAAAGCAGTTCATCTTGAATGGGAACATGTGGAGCGTAATGTTCAAATTATCATGGCCGGCGATCATTGCTATGGTGCTGTATGGCTTGAACGCTGTGATTGCGGCTATTTTTGTGGGGCGCTACGTAGGAGAGAATGCCCTGGCAGGTATATCGGTGGCATACCCTTTAACGCAGATCAGCTTGGGCATCGGCTCTTTGATCGGCGTTGGCGCCGGATCGGTGCTAAGCATTGCTATTGGCCGAGGGGATGCAGCAACCCAGCATCGTTTGCTGGGAAATGTTAATTTTCTTTCTTTAATAGTAACGCTCCTTTATATGATCTTGGGGCTGCTATTCTCGACTCAACTGCTGAAGATGATGGGCGGGGAAGGCGAAGCCTTATTGCTGGGAGATCAATACTTTAGAATTACCGTGATCGGTGCGTTTTTTTGGATTTATGGCCTGGCAGCCAACATGATCGTAAGAGCCGAGGGCAAGATGAAATCGGCGGCAGTTGTTATGGGCATCGGTTTAGCGGCCGACATTCTGGCCAACTTCATTCTGGTCGCCGCCCTGGATCTAGGCGTAGAAGGAGCTGCATGGGCGACCAATATCGGTATGATAGTCTACACTTTGCTTGGGTTCATTTATTTCGGCAAAGGATTGTCTTCCTTCCAGACAAGGGCATTCTCCTTTCATGTGGACGCAGCAGCCATTAAATCGATCATCGGTCTGGGCTTGTCTTCCTTCATCATGATCGTGATGAGCCTGCTGCAAGCCGTTGTTGTTTTCAATGCGCTCGCTCAATATGGCACCGTATTTGATATTGCTTTTTACGGTGTTGTTTATCGCGTGTTTACTTTTTTGCTAACACCTATTTTCGGACTAATGCGTGCTTTGCAGCCGGTAATTGGAATTAATTATGGTGCAGATCAGTATGGGCGTGTGATGAGTGCGTACGTCATTTTTTCGCTGGTTTCGATGCTGTTGACCTTGCCCTTCTGGATTATTTCCTTGATTGCTCCTGAGACTATTCTTGCATTTATGCTGCCTGATCAAATATTCACAGAGACCTATTTAATGTACTTCCGAATTTATATGGGGATCCTTCCTGTTTTGTCGATGGTGTTCATGGCTATGACTTTTTTTCCTGCGGCAGAGGAAAACCTGCGGCCCTCATTGGGATAGCCCGGCAATTCGTGTTTTTTGTACCGGTGATGCTGCTGCTGCCTAAGTGGACGGGGATCGCGGGCATTTACTGGGGATCGCTTGGGATTGACGCTATTATTGTGCTGTGGACGGTACTCATGGTGAAGAAGCAATTTGCTGTATTCCGTTCCAAAGACAAGCAAATAGCTGTCAACTAATTGAAAAATTTTAGATTGAAAGATTGACAAGGTAGGTTATAATCGTAATTATTACAATTACTATCATGAGTGTACTTATCTGAAACTAGAGATGGAGGCGAAGCAGATGAAGGTCAAACTGAAAACAAAAGATTTCATCCTTATTGGAGTATTCAGCGTTTTGATTTATGTCGTCAATGCAGTTGTCGGATTCGCTTTGATGCCCGTGATGGCTACTTCCGCCATGCCGCTTACTTCTGGTGTCTGCTTGTTTTTCTCCGCGGTGGTATATCTGATCATGGCTATTAAGATCGGGAAAAAAGGGGGGCTGTTTCTGCTATCGATCGTGACGGGATTAATCTATACGATTATGGGCGTTCCGCTTATGCTGCTTTTCTTTGCTGCGGCAGGACTGCTCGGAGAGGCTGTGCTTATCCCCGGCGACGGCAGCCAATATCGGCGGCTCTCCAGACAAGCGATTGCTTACGCTGTGTACGGAGCGTTATTCGGAGTGGGCGGCTATGTCACTATCTATGTATACGGCAGCGACTACCTGGAAAGTGTGTATTCGGCCGATATACGCGACCGCATGCTGTATTTTGCTTATTCACCGGCATGGATGACAGCGAGCATAGTCTTTTCGTTCGGAATGAGCCTGCTCGGCAGCTTATTTGCCGCGAAGCTGCTGAATCGGCATTTCGTTAAAGCAGGCATGCTAAGAAAGGCGGGATAAAGGTGAATACCCGTTCTGATCTTTCCAGCCTGATTCGTATCGCCGCCGAGAAAAAGGGGATTCTGCTGGCAGCATGCCTTTTTTCGGTTGTGTCCAGTGTGCTGCAGATCGTTCCCTTCATCGCGGTTTATCGCATTGTCGAGGAATTGCTGCTGCATGCGCAGCAGCCTGCAGGCATCGACAAAAATTTGATTATATTCTGGGGCCTAGCCGCTCTAGCGGCCTTGGCCGCTGTACTGGTGACGCTGTATATCGGCGCAATGTGCTCGCATATCGCTGCTTTTGACATTCTGTATCGGCTTCGAGTGAGGCTGTCCGAGCACGTTGCCAAAGTGCCGATGGGGTATCATACGCGAACCGCTACAGGCGAATTGAAAAAAATCATCGAGGTCAGCGTTGAAAAAATCGAAAAGTTCATCGCCCATCAGCTCCCGGATGTTGTAAGCGCGATCATAATGCCCCTGCTTCTGCTCGGCTACTTATTCTGGCTTGATTGGCGGATGGCCCTCGTGCTGCTCGTGCCGATCGGAGTCTCTTTTTGGCTGCAGGCCCGCATGTTTGGCAGCGAGACTGGCAGGCAAGCGTATCGCGAGTTTCAGTTTGCCGTGGAAGAGATGAATGCGACCGGAGTGGAATACATCCGGGGCATGCCGGCTGTTAAGGTGTTCGGCATCACGGCAGATTCGTTTCTGACCTTCAAGCAGGCGGTTGACCGGTATCGTGATATTTCGCTGCGCATCACAAACCTTGTGAAGAGATCCTTTACCTTGTTTTTCGTTATTGTCGTCTCGTTGTTTACGTTCGTCGTTCCCGTCGGACTTCTGCTGATGAGCGGCCGGCCAGGCGATCAGTCGTTTGCCATTACCTTCATTCTGTTTCTGATCGTCTCTCCGAGCTTGTCGGTTCCGCTATTAAAAATACTGTACCTGGGCGGCGGATTGCGGGAAGTTGTAGAAGGCAACAAACGGATCGAGGCGGTGTTTGCAGAACCGGTCACCGTAGAACCGGCCGCACCCCTCATGCCCGCTGCTTACGAGATTGCGTTCGAGAACGTGAACTTTGCTTACGAGAATGAGGATAGCAAAGATTACAAGCCGGTGCTGAAAGGCCTTAGCTTCGTGGCGCGTGCAGGTGAAATGACGGCGCTCGTTGGCCCTTCCGGGGGCGGTAAGTCGACGATAGCTAACTTGCTGCTGCGGTATTGGGATGTGCAGGAGGGGAGCATTACGATCGGCGGCGTGCCGATCCGCGACATCGGGACGGAGAAGCTGATGGAGCTGGTGTCGTTTGTATTCCAGGATGTCCATCTGTTCTACGATACGATCGAAGAGAATATACGTATGGGCAACACCAAGGCGACCAAAGAGGAAGTAGTGGCGGCAGCCAAAGCAGCCTGCTGTCATGCATTCATCGAGAAGCTGGAGCACGGCTACGAGACGAAGATCGGCGAAGGCGGCACCTACTTGTCAGGCGGGGAGGCGCAGCGGATTGCGATTGCCCGTGCGCTGCTCAAGGATGCGCCGATCCTCGTGCTCGACGAAGCGACGGCGTATGCGGATGCCGAGAATGAGCATTTGATTCAGCAGGGGCTGGCGGAGCTGGTCAAGGGCAAAACCGTTCTGATCATAGCGCACCGGTTGTCCACTATCCGTGCTGCGGAGCAGATTCTCGTCGTGAAGGAAGGCGAAATCGTTGAACGGGGAACGCATGACGAGCTGCGCATGTACGGAGGGGTTTACGAGCAGATGTGGCAAGCCCATGTCCGTGCAGCCTCATGGAAGCTGGCGGCGAAGGAAAGACGCTTTCCGAAGCAGGCGAACGAAGCAGTAGGAGGAGGGCAGCGATGAAGAACTATTTCTATAATATCTCCGGGGGGAATATCGGCAGCTTGCGGGCCCCTGTTGCAGCTGCCCTATTAGATGGCCTCGTTAAAATAGTTCCCGCTGCGCTGCTCGTTGATATTTTTAATACGGTGTACCGCTCGTTCGCTCAGCCGGAGACGGGTCTCGATACCGGGCGGATGTGGATCGTCTGCGCAATCATGTTCCTCTGGCTTGCCGTCATGTATGCCGCTTATGCTTCCTTATACGACAAAACGTACCGGGTGGCCTACAGCTTGGCTGCATCAGGCCGGCTGCGGCTGGCCGAACACATTCGCCGCTTGTCGCTCGGCTTTTTCGGCCAGCGCGATCCGGGCGATCTGACCAATTTGCTGTTAAGCGACTATGCGCAAGTCGAGCAGACGATTTCCCATAACGTACCGCAGCTCGTCAGCGCGATCATGCTGCCAGTAATCTCATTGGCTGCCCTGTTGTTCGTTGACTGGCGGATGGCGCTAGCCATGTTCATCGCCATTCCGTTTGGCGGACTGCTTCTGTGGGCAACCGACACGATCCAGGTGCGACTGAGCGAGCGGCATGTCCGAGCCAAGAACGAAGCCGCCAGCCGTCTGCAGGAATATTTGGCCGGTATTCGCGAGATCAAGGCTCACAACATCGGCGGGCAAAGGTTCGAACGGCTGCGCCAGTCCTTCGACCAGTTGAAGAGCGCTTCTATCCGCCTAGAAGGAGTGATGGGGCCAATGATTATGGGGGCGATGCTGCTGGCCCGCTCCGGCATGACGTTGATGATTGGTCTCGGCAGTTATTTGCTAGTGGGCGGCACCCTGTCGCTGCCTGTTTTTCTGCTGTTCCTGCTTATTGGCACGAAGGTGTTCGAACCGCTCACTGCCGTCCTCACAAATTACGCAGAGATGCGCTATTCCGCCTACAGTGCGCAGCGGATAATGGACGTTCGGCAGGAAGCCCCGATGCAGGGAGAGCTCGGGATCTTGCCTCGGCAGCGGATCGCATTCGATCGTGTGACATTCGGGTACGATTCAGACACGCCGGTGCTGAAAGACTTGTCGTTCACGATCGAGCCGAATACGATCACGGCACTGGTCGGGCCGTCCGGGAGCGGTAAAAGCACGATAGCGAAGCTCATCGCCCGATTTTGGGAAGTGCAGGAAGGGACGATTACGATCGGCGGCGTGCCGATCCGCGACATCGATCCGGAGAAGCTGCTTGCCGGCATTTCGATGGTGTTTCAAGATGTGTACTTATTCCAGGATACGATTGGCAACAACATTCGTCTCGGCAAAAAGGACGCGACCCAGGAAGAGGTGGAGGAGGCGGCTAAGCGAGCCTGCTGTCACGACTTCATCTCCAGCCTGCCGCAAGGCTATGATACTCCAGTAGGAGAAGGCGGCTCGACGCTTTCCGGAGGCGAGAAGCAGCGAATCTCGATTGCCCGCGCTTTGCTGAAGAACGCTTCAATCGTGCTGTTGGATGAAGCGACAGCTTCGCTCGATCCGGAAAATGAGGAGGCCGTGCAGCAGGCGATTAACGAACTCGTCTCTGACAAGACGGTGATCCTGATTGCTCATCGCTTGAAGACAATCCGGCATGTGGATAACATCCTGGTGCTGGATCAGGGTGAGCTGGTGGAAGCGGGCACGCACGACGAACTGCTTGCGCGGGAGGGGCTGTATGCGAAATTGTGGCGGCTGCAGCAAAATACGGACGGATGGCGGATCAAACGATGAAAAGGCGCATCGGATTCGATCCACGTGTTCAATTGCTTATCGTCCTGATCACGGGCTTGGTCTCCTTTCTAGGGGAGCTTCATACCTTCCCATGGCTCATCGGCTTTATTGCCTTGTATTTAGCGGTGCAGGGGATATATAAACCAACGCTCTGGTTTCTGCTCACAGCTGCCTTGTTGTATGCCGCAAAAGAGTGGAGCCCTGCTTCTCCAACGGGACTATGGACGATTGTCGCATTCTTTTCCCTGCTTGGCCTGCGTCTGCTGCCTGTATTGATGGCTGCTGTCTCGCTGGGAAGAGTGCCTGCGGGACAGCTGATCGTCGCGCTTCGCACCGTCCGTATTCCGATGGGAGTACTTGTTGCCCTGGCGGTCAGCACACGTTTTTTACCCATCCTAAGACTGGAGCAGGAGGCGATTCAAACAAACGCAAGGCTGAGAGGGGTGTCTGCCGCTTCTCCGCGCAATTGGCTGCGTCCACTGCGTACGTTCGAGTATACGATTGTCCCGCTCTTGATGCGCAGCCTGAAAATTGCCGACGAATTGGCTGCTTCAGCGGCAACTAAAGGAATTGATCATCCGGGCCCAAAAACAAGCCTCTATCCTGTTGCCCTGCGGTGGCAGGATGCCGCAGTATTACTCGTTTATTCATGCTGCTTGATCGCCTTATTCGGTTATGGAGGACTTAAATGAAATCGTCAATTATCGTAGATATCCGCAATGTATCTTTTCAATATCACGACTCAGGCGAACAGCTTAAACAGGTGAGCCTGGCGATTCGGGAGGGAGAATGCGTCGTTGTGACAGGGCCTTCGGGCAGCGGAAAGACGACACTCACCAGGCTGGTTAACGGCTTAATCCCGCATTTTTACGAGGGCCAGCTTAACGGCACGATATCACTGGGCGGCAACAGCGTGGCGGATATGGAGCCATGGTCCATCGGACGCCTCGTGGGCAGCGTGTTTCAGGATTCCCGCAGCCAATTTTTCACTTCGATCGTCGAGGAGGAAATTGCGTTCTGCGGGGAAAATTACGGGATGGATGGGCAAGTTATTAGGGAGCGGGTGGATCAGTTAGCGGAAGAAGGAGGGCTCTCGCACTTGCTGCACAGCGAAGTCCACAGGCTGTCCAGCGGCGAAAAACAGAAGGTGGCCGTCGCCTCAGCACGGCTGACCGATCCCGCGCTGCTCGTCATGGATGAGCCTTCGGCCAATCTCGATATGACGGCTACCCGCCAATTGGCAGAACAGCTGGCTGACCTGAAGGCTCAAGGCAAAACGCTAATTATCGCCGAGCATCGATTGTATTATTTGCTGCCATTCGCCGACCGGGTGATCTGTATGCATGGTGGCGAGATCGCAGCCGAATGGACTCCATCCGAGCTGCTCGCTTTGCCGCAAGAACGGCTGGCTGATTATGGGCTGCGTTCGCCTGTCATCCGCCCATCGCTTGCTGACAGGAAAGGAGGGAGCCCGGTGGGAGAGAGAATGGCTTTGCGGCAAGTCGCAATATCGCCTGGACGTTTCCATGGAACCGTATTGTCCGAGGTCAGTTTTTCCTTGCGGGCGGGAGAGGTAATCGCAGTTGTAGGCCCCAACGGAACTGGCAAGACGACGCTTGCCAAATCGCTTTGCGGGCTCGTTCAGGAGCGCTCCGGTACGATCGTGATGGACGGCAAGCCGGCGAAAGCCAAAGAACGCATGCGCAGGCTGTGGTTTGTCATGCAGGAAAGCGACTATCAATTGTTTGCGGACAGCGTGCTAAAGGAACTCATGCTGTCGCATGAAAAGGAGGCGGACGCAGTTGAACGAGCGGAAAGACTGCTCAAAGAGCTGGATTTGTGGGAGGTCCGCGATCGTCACCCTGCATCATTGTCTGGCGGGCAAAAGCAGCGTCTTGTCTTCGCTGTCGGATTGATGAACCGCCCCGATATGCTCATCTTAGATGAGCCGACCTCAGGCCTGGACGGCCGCAATATGCGCCGAGTCGTGAGGCTGATTCGCCAAATGGCTGATAATGGCGCAACTGTATTGGTCATTACACACGACCATGAATTGGTGTTCGGAGCCTGCGACCGGCTGCTGTTTTCCGTGACAATCGGCTGCAAAGAGACTTGCCTGTGACCCATGAGCAGGCCGAAGAAGTGATGCGGCTAATGGAGTTCCTGCAAACAAATTAACGTGAGGCGTGTGCCGCTTGAGGATTTAGCGAAAGGCGTGTGCCGCTCGAATTGTATCCTTAGGCGGGCGCCATACGAGTATGCGGCGAAAGGCGTTCCGCTTGAGGATTTAGTCAGAGTGGGCGTAATCGAGAGTATGCAGAGAAAGGCGTGTACCGTTAGAGTATTCATATTGTGTGTGATGGACGGCAAAGAATGGCACCTGCGACAAACCTAAGGTTTGAAGTTTGACATCAATGCGGTTATAATAATAGTAATATTTACGAATAAGGAGGAGTTTCACATCGCTAAGAAATCGAAAGTCGCCAAGGAAAAGAAAAGACAAGCTGCTGTTGCCAAGTATGCCGAGATCAGAAGAGAGCTTAAGGAAAAGAAAGACTATGAAGGATTAAGCAAACTGCCGAGAGATGCTTCCCCAACCAGGCTGCATTCCCGCTGCCAAGTAACAGGCAGGCCGCGGGGATATTTACGCAAATATAAAGTATCCCGCATTGTATTTCGCGAACTGGCTCATAAAGGGCAAATACCCGGAGTTAGAAAATCCAGCTGGTAAATGTGCATTTTGCAGCATAATAGGATTCCTTCGGCAAGCGGCAACTAATCTAGACACAAGGCAAATCTCTAGACACAAGGTAAATCGCTATGCTCATGGTTTGTTTTGTTAAAAAATCCCCATTGGAATTTGTGCAAAATGCTTAGCGGCTGATATCGGAGGAGAAGAGTTTATGGATCCATTTACAATTTACCGGCTCTAAAAAATTTTAGATGGATACATTGAAGTAAAAGTTCCCAGGGGTGTGCGTTCCTCGGTCCGCATTTTCTACGAATGGGGAGACGATCAACTGACTTTATGGGAAGAGCGGCCGGATTATCACAGCCGCCAATGGGTTCGCACAGGGATTGCCCAATTTCAGCTGAAAAATGGCAAATGGAGCGTATTGGCGTATAACGGAGGCCGGCAATGGGCTGGTGTGAAATCCATTAGCCCTCATTGGGATTTCGAACGTCAGCTGGAACAGGTTGAATTGGATCATGAAGGAGTTTTTTGGATTTCATAGCCCTTATGGCTTGACGGTAAATTCGAGCGAAGCAGAGGTGAGCCAGTCTGTGGTAGACAGTGTGCGGTGAGCGAACCAGAGGTTGCTGAGGCGAAATGTATGACCGTTTGGTTTGAGAGATAAATTCGTGTTTTTTGAATTGACAGAATGAAGGTTTGTTGCTAGACTATTTCAAGTGTAATTATTACTAATAAGGCGAAATAGCTTGTTTTTTTGTCGGTTCAAATAGTAATAATTACACAAAAGAACGAAACAGCCTCACAGTCTCGAGCTGCCTTGCAGTATAACAATTGTTCTACAACTCCTTGTATCTGTGCCGCGGAATCATATCACAAGGAAATGCAGACTCTAGAAATGCAGCTGCTTGAAAATTCTGGTAACACAAGTTTAGCAATAGAATCTCCAGCAGCACGAATTTAGCCAGCTCAAACGCTGACAACGAAATTCTGGCGAATAGTCAAGTTTAAACAAAGAAGGTGATGGAATGACCACGAACAAGCTGCCTGTAACTGTCCTGAGCGGTTACCTCGGCTCGGGTAAAACAACGGTGCTCAACCATGTGCTGAACAACCGCAGCGGACTGCGGGTTGCTGTGATTGTTAATGATTTAAGTGAAGTGAATATTGATGCTTCGCTCGTTAAAGACAGTGGCGGACTCTCGCGCACAAATGAAAAACTGGTGGAAATGTCCAATGGCTGCATCTGTTGTACCCTCCGCGAGGATTTGCTGCTCGAGGTGGAGAAGCTGGCGAAGGAAAACCGTTTCGATTATATCCTGATCGAATCGACAGGTGTAGGCGAGCCGGTTCCGGTTGCGCAGACGTTCTCTTATATCGATGAAGAGCAGGGCATCGACCTGTCCCAATTCTGCCGCTTGGATTGTATGGTGACCGTCGTTGACGCCTACCGGTTCTGGCACGACTTTTCATCCGGCGAGACACTGCTGGAGCGCAGCCAGGCTGTTGGTGAAGATGATACACGTGAAGTGGTTGATCTGCTGATTGATCAGATTGAGTTTTGTGATGTTCTTCTGCTCAATAAATGCGACTTGGTGGGTGAAGAGGAGCTCGAGGAGCTGGAAGGAGTCTTGAGGAAGCTTCAGCCGCGGGCAAAGATCATTCGAACCGAGCAAGGCAGGGTGGATCCGTCCGAGATTCTAAATACCGGACTGTTCAATTTTGAGGAAGCCAGTACGTCAGCAGGATGGATTAAGGAAATGGAAAAGGAGTCTCATACACCGGAGACAGAGGAGTACGGCATTTCTTCCTTTGTATACGAGCGTCAGAAGCCGTTTCACCCAGGAAGGCTGATGCAGTGGATGGAAGACTGGCCGGTTGAAGTCGTCAGGGCAAAGGGAATGGTCTGGCTGGCTACCCGCAATTCGCACGCGCAAAGTTTGAGCCAGGCAGGGCCTTCCATTCAGTTTGGCCCTTCCGGTTATTGGATTGCTGCCCTGCCGGAGAATGAGCGGGAAGCAATGCTGCAGGATGAGCCTGAGCTCGCAGTCCAGTGGCATTCTCTCTACGGTGATCGCATCAACAAAGTGGTGTTTATCGGGATCGAGATGAATCGGGCTGAGCTTGTCGCAAGCTTGGATGCATGTTTGTTAACCGATGCCGAAATGACTCAGGACTGGAGCCAGTTTCCAGACGAGTTTCCGAATATAGCTGCGACGGAAGAGGCACAAACGGCGGCATCCATGAACTAGAAGGTTTTGACGAATTTCATTTCATTAAAAAGCGGAGGTGTTTTGCCATGAGAGTTATTGTTACATTAGCATGTACGGAGACGGGAGACCGTAACTATACGACCACGAAGAACAAGAAAACTCATCCGGAGCGGTTGGAGCTTCGCAAGTATAGCCCGCGTCTGAGACGGATGACCTTGCATCGGGAAACGAGGTAATCTTGCCCGGACTAATGTCCGGGTATTTCATTCCACATTAATCGTAAATATTACATATTACGGAGGAGAGGCAAGTTGTTCACCCGAAATTTAGTCAAGACAGGCGGCTTCACAAGCTTGATCTGTGCAATCATTATCGCGCTTTTGGTCACAGGATGCTCGGCCGACAAGAGCGCTCCCGAGCCGAATGTGGCAGGGGAACAGTCCGGGCAAACAAATTCAGGGGAACAATCCGGGCAAGCTAGTCCGCCAGCAGAGACTGAGCCGGCCACTTGGACGTTCACGGACACAAGCGGCAAGCAAATTACACTGGATATTCCGATTGAGACGGCGGTCGTCATCAACCGGAATACGGCAGAAGCGATCACTCTTCTCGGAGCGGGCGATCGGATTATTGCTACTGGCGACAATACGGTCAAAAACAACCCGTATCTCGGTCTCGACAGCTTGCCGGAGGTCGGGGAAACCGGACAGGTTAATCTCGAAACGATTCTCAGCTTGCGGCCGCAGGTTGTATTCGCTTATACGAATCGGCCCGATGAGCAGCTGGAAGAAAAACTGGAGCCTGCCGGTATTAAGGTCATCCGCATGAACAATTACTTGCCAGATCAGGTCGATGAAGAATGGAAACTGCTTGGCAAGCTATTCGCTCAAGAAGAGAGGGCTGAGCAGTTTCTGGAATGGAAGCAGCAAATCGAAAGCATCCCGGCTGAACGGATCCAAACGATAGATGAAGGTGATAAAAAGAGCGTCATGGCGCTGTCCGCAGGTTTTCTGAACTCCAATGGGGGCTATCGCATTTTTCCGAGCGAATCGTTAGGCGGTGAGCCAGGAGTCGGTGAAGGCTACGCCACGATTTTGGCTGGGGGCAAAGATGCGGCCGATTTGCAGTGGAATCCGGCTGAAGCCTCGACGACGATCATGGTCGATGAAGAATATGTGCTTACGCGAAATCCGGACGTCATTACGCTGCACGGCACCTGGCTTGGCGGGTATGAGGCCGTAGATGCGGAGCCGCTTGAAGAGGCATTTTCCAATATTGTATCGATCTCATCTATTGACCAGCTAAATGCCGGAAAAAATCGGGAAGTGTATTTTTTCCATACGAATTTTATCGGGTCGGATAAACGGTATATCGGGGTGCTGCAGCTTGCCAAATGGCTGTATCCCGACCGCTTTGAGGATGTTGACCCGGAAGCTTTCGCCAAACAATATTTTGAACAATGGCTTGGCGTTCCTTATCAAGGGATTTGGTATTATTCGTTCAAGGAGAATCATTGATGGAGAAATCGATTCGCCACAACGAGACGCAGTCACTGGAATCAGTAGAGCCCGTATCGCCAGCTCGCCCTATGGCATTCCTGTATCGCAGCAGCTCTCTGCGCAAGCTTCTCCTGCTTGCCCTGCTTCTTGTTTTGCTGGTGCTTGTAGCAGCAGCGGCGGTTATGAAAGGCTCGGCCAATGTGCCGCTGCAGGATCTGTGGGCGATGCTGACGGGAGGCGCGGTAGATGAAATGAACGCATATATCGTGCGTGAAGTCCGCCTTCCGCGAATTGTCATGGCGGTGGTGACCGGCATAGCTCTCGCTGCCGCAGGCGCAATTATGCAGGCGCTGCTGCGCAATCCGCTGGCGGACCCGTTCACGCTGGGCGTTTCCAGCGGGGCCTCGTTCGGCGCAGCGCTCGCCATTGTGGCGGGCGCCAGCGCTTTTGGCATCAATCTTGTCCATAGCGGACAATGGCTGATCGCTTTCAATGCTTTTGTATTCGGTTGTTTGGCCGTAGGGGTCGTCTACGGTATCGCTCGCTTGAGAAGCAGCTCCACTACGGTGCTGCTGCTTGCAGGCGTGGCAATCGGCCAATTGTTCGCAGCTGGTGTATCGGCGCTCAAGTATTTTTCCAATAACGAGGCGCTCAAAGATTTGATCGTCTGGCTCATGGGCGGCTTTTGGGGAGCCAAATGGGAAGTACTGCACATTCTTTTGCCGTTATTTGCTGTATCGCTCATCGTATTGATGAAATACGCATGGGATTTGAACGCACTCGTATCCGGTGAGGAGGTTGCGCAGACGCTCGGCGTCAAAGTGAAGCGAATGCGCTGGATCTGTCTGCTTGTGGTGACGCTGATGGCGTCGACCACGATAGCTTTTACCGGGATTATCGGGTTCATCGGGCTGGTGGCGCCGCATATCAGCCGGATGTTGATCGGCACGGATTACCGCTATTTACTGCCCTGCTCATGCCTGACCGGAGCTTTGCTTCTGCTGTTGTCGGATACCGTTGCCCGGCTGCTGCTGTCTCCGATCGAGATTCCGGTCGGGATCGTGACTGCCTTTTTCGGCGCACCTTTTTTCGTTTACTTGCTAATCAAAAAACGCCGGGAGTACTGGACGTAAGGGGGGAGAGCCTTGTTTGTGAACATTGCGGGCTTGTCGTTTGGTTACCGTTCTGCGGTCATCCTGCGTAATATTCATATGACCCTCAGCAAGGGCGAGGTGACCAGCATTGTTGGGCCGAATGGGGCGGGAAAGACAACGCTGCTCAAAAGCATGGCCTCTATTCTTCCGCCACAGAAGGGGGCAGTGAAGATCGGCGGTGTGGATGTTCGTTCGATCCGATCAACCGATCTGGCGAAAATTCAGGCTTATGTGCCGCAGCAAGCTTCATCCGGATTCCCGTTTACGGTCCTGGAAACGGTGATGCTTGGACGCAAGCCCTACATTCGTTGGGGAGTTAAGCAGCAGGATTTGCACATTGTCGAGACTTTGCTTGCCGAGCTTCGATTGGAGCACTATGCCGAGCGATATATGGATGAGCTGAGCGGAGGCGAACGGCAGAAAGTGTTGATCGCCCGCGCGTTGGCTCAACAGCCGGATATGCTGCTGCTCGATGAGCCGACTTCTGCGCTAGACATCCGTCATCAGCTTGAAGTGCTGGAAATCGTCCGCGGGTTGGCGAAGCGTTCCGGAATTCTGGTTGTACTGATTTTGCACGATCTGGAGCTGGCTGCCCGCTATTCGGATGTCGTTTATATGCTCAAGGACGGCACTGTATTTGCCAGCGGCTCACCAGAAGAAGTGTTTACCGCCCCCAATATGGAGGCCGTTTATGGGGTGCGAATGGAAATTGAACAGGCGGCTCACGGGATGAAAATGACCGCTGTAGAGCCGCTGCCGGTATAGCAAACTGATGCTAGCGATACAGCAAACTAGCAAACCGAAGCTAGCAAACCAGCAAACCAGCAAACTGAAGCTAGCGACACAGCGGTTAAGGCCCTTGTTGTTGCAGGCATTCTAGGGCAGAAGGAGGAATTTTATGTATCACGGTGTGCGATTTGACATGAATTTCAAACAGCTCTGGCAGGAAGGAATGAAGGACTGGAATGGCGAGCTGCCGGAACGAATGACGGATGATAGCAAGGAAGAAGCGTTCTGGGAAACGTTTATTCCGAAAAAAGCGAATGCGCTGGATGACTATGCGGCAGCTATTCGGACTGAGCTTCTCCGTCTCATTGAGCCTGGTGACAGTGTGCTGGAGGTCGGTCCGGGCTGGGGCAATTACACGTTTGCTGCCGCGGAGAAGGCCTCTGAGCTGACTTGTGTGGACAGTTCCCGCATTGTGCTCGATTATTTGCAGGAGGAGACCAGGCGGCAAGGTCTTCCGCATACCCGGTTCATTCACGCCAAGTGGGAAGAGTATATGCCGCCTGCTGAATCCTTTGACGTGGTCTTTGGGATCAACTGTTACTACAGGATGCAGCAGATTGACCAGGCGCTTCTGAACATGAACTTTGCAGCTAAACGCCTGGCGATCATTGGACTGACTAGCGGGCCGGAAAAACCGCACTTGTATGAAATCCATCGTCAGCTCGGCTGCAAAATCAAATTTCAGCGGCGGGATTACATCTATTTAACTAATATGCTGTATGAGTTAGGAATCGATGCCAGCTGCAAGATTATTGATCTGCAGCGGACCTACCGCTACGACAGCGAAGAACAGCTGATTAAGGACAATCTGGCCGCTATTCTGGATACGGACTATGACCGTAAAGCTGCGGAAGCCATCCTCCATCAATATGTGACTGAACACAATGGAGGGTATCTGTACACACACCAGTTCAAAGCGGCGCTCTTGTATTGGAGACCGGAAAAGCTTCATACGAGCCGGGCATTAAAAGTCGAAGGAGCATGAATTCTAGTAGTAATAATTACTAAAAATGGGGAGGGAATGAGCGGCATGAAGGAGGAATCGTTGTATGACCGTTGGTGGCACGAACCTTCGGAAGACGAGCAGACCATGGAGGATAGCCATGGCCCCTTTTGGGAGAAGGTGCTGGATCATATGGTGGAAAAGGAGCGGATGAGTGATCTAAGCATTCTCGATTTTGGCTGCAATCAGGGCGGGTTTCTGCGGTTTCTTTACGCACGTTATCCGTTCAAGGAGGCTGTTGGAACCGATCTGGGTGTTGAATCGATACGGGTAGCAAATGAGCGGAAAGGAGACTTGCCGATCACGTATACAGCAACGGCGTCTCCGGAACAATGGGGTCAGCGCTTCGATCTGGCCATTAGCACCGCGGTTATTTATCTGATCGCTGATCTGCGGGAGCACGCCCGAAAAATGAAAGCAGCGCTCAAGCCCGGAGGCGTATATTATGCAAGCTATAGCGATTACAGCAACAACCCGAGCCTGCCTCAAATGCGGGAGAAAATCAACCGCGGCGGCAAACTTTCCATGAATCTTCACTCGCTCGATGATATTGCCGGGGCTTTCTTCGCGGAAGGGTTCGCGGCGGGCATTACCCGACTGACTCCAAAAACATTCATACCGTTGTCCCCCAATGAGCGATTTTTCCAAAATGTGCGGGATCGCGTTCAATATGAGTATGAAGAAGCTTATTTGTTTCGCTTTACAGCGCCTCTATAGAGGCTGATCAGACTCGCACTTATGGAATGAATGCTGCTTTTTGACATTCACTTAGCATCCCCATTTCTTGCCGTGTATGAAAACATTATCTGCGGACTGGTACTTGCGAGATGTCTAGGTATTCTTGCGCTAACGCTCGTCCTCGTTCGAAGCAGCGGTGCACGATCAGCGAAGCGGCAGCGAAAGCTTGTAGAAGGAGGAGTGGTCAATTAATGGGTGCAGCTAACCAAATGAATCAAATGCTCGAAGCCATGAACCGGAACGGCCTTCGAGTCACCGAACAGCGCCGGACACTCATGCAAATTTTTACAGATCATGAAAAATACTTGACTCCGAAAGACGTTTATAATCACATGAGCAAGCTGTATCCCAGCGTCAGTTTTGGTACGGTATATCGAAATTTGCGTCTTTTAAGTGATATGGGGGTGCTGGAACAGGTTTATTTCATGGACAGCGGGTTGAAATTCAAACGCTGCTGTTTGACGCATCATCATCACCATTTGATTTGTTTGGGCTGCGAGAAAACGGTGCCTTTCGATTTTTGTCCGATGGATCATCTGATGGATTTGCCCAAAAACTTTAAAGTTACCGATCATCGCTTTGAAATTTATGGCTTTTGCGAGCAGTGTCAGATTTATTCCGCAATAACAAAACCTCGCAGCCAGTAATCAGCATTGCTCGGCTGCGAGGCCTTTTCTTTACTTTATAATCGGTCAGCTGGCCACACAATCGGCAAACTGTTTGCGGAACCATTCCTCATCCAGATTGCGGCCAATGATCACAAATTCGCTGATCGGCACTTCATTTTGACGCCAATCCCGGTCGGGATAAGAGCCAAACAGCATATGGATCCCTTGGAATACAACGCGTTTCTTGACTCCCTTAATGTTCAGGACACCTTTGTAGCGGAATGTATCCACGCCGTGATCGACGAGCCACTCCTTAATAAAACGTTCCACCTTGTCCAAGTCAAGCGGACGCGTCTCACGGAAGAAGAGCGAGGTGACCTCATCATCATGGTCATGATCATGCGCTTCCTCTTCAAGAAATCCGGGTTCGATCTCCAGTTTTTTCTCCAGATCGAAGGCGCCGATTCCGAGAATTTGTTTGATATCTATTTGTGCCTGCTGGGTACGGTAAAGCTTGGCAGCCGAATTCATCGTATGTAGGCGCTGTTCCAGCTTTTGGAGCTCTTCTTCGGAAACGAGGTCCGTTTTGTTCAGAAGCAGAACGTCCGCGAAGGCGACTTGTTCCTGTGCCTCGTGGCCTTCGTCGAGATGCTGTCCGACATGTTTAGCGTCTACGACCGTTACGATGGCATCGAGCTTGAAAAATTGGGAAATCTCAGGGTCTACAAAAAAGGTTTGGGCTACCGGAGCCGGATCGGCGAGTCCTGTCGTTTCGATAAGCACGCGATCAAAATCCGCTTTGCGGCCGCCGCCTGTGCCGAGCTTCGCTTCCATGAGCTGACCGAGAATACGAATTAGGTCCCCTCGTACTGTGCAGCAAATACATCCGTTGTTCATTTCGAAGATTTCCTCATCCGCACCGACGACCAGCTGATTATCAATACCTACCTCGCCAAACTCGTTAACGATGACCGCAACTTTTTTCTCCATGATCGGCTGTAAGTACATGGTTCAGCAGCGTTGTTTTGCCAGCGCCCAGGAATCCGGTAAGGACCGTAACGGGAACACGAGGATCGGCTTGCAAATTTGACATAAAGTTCACTCCTTTATAAGCATTTCTTAATTGTAAAATTTACTATTTATTGAGTATAAACCTCCTTTTTTCATTTGTCAAACATCCTGGCAACGACCGCGGATTAGCAAACCAAGCGGAGTACGGTTGGATCGAAAAAACTAACACCTTAACACCTGAGCGAACAAAGTATGACTGAACAAAGTACGGTAGAGTTGGCAAAGCATAGCCGCGCCGGACGAAGTATGGTAGAGTTGGCAAAGCATAGCCGCGCCGGACAAAGTATGTTGAACAGAACATAGTTTGTATGTATAATCGTAATAATTACTAATTAAGTATAGGCGACATTCAATTACTCATCATTTTCAGAAAGGAGATATATTCATGACAACATGGAATTTGCAAGAGACCAGCTGCCATCTGCTCATATGCAACGGCGGCAGCTGTATGATGCGGCAAGCTGAAGAGGTGACCCAAGCGATCCGGGATGAAATTGCCCTGCTCGGAGCGGATAAACGGATTCATACTACGAGAACCCGCTGCAATGGGCGATGCGCGGATGCTTGTGTAGTGATCGCCTATCCGGATGGAATATGGTATAAGGACATTTCTCCGGAATCGGGAAGGAAGATTGTTCGCAAGCATCTTGTGGGAAAACGGCTGGACGAACAAATAGCCTATACGTTCGATCATCACTTTATTGCTTCTGGGCGCTCCGTCGCAGGTAAAGAGAAGATCGCGGGCAGGCCGTCGTTATTTTAGAGCAGGTATGAATATCAGGTTTAGATGGCTGGAAAGAGAGGGTATAGACATTGATGGACAAGGTGCCGGTGATCATTTTATCGGGTTTTCTAGGCAGCGGAAAAACAACGCTGCTTACGAGGATTCTGGAATATTACTCCAAAGGGCGGCTGCGCCCCGCTGTTATTATGAATGAGGTAGGAGATGTCAATCTCGATGGTCAGCTGGTGAATGAAATGATTCCTATGCGGGAAATGCTGAGCGGCTGCATTTGCTGTACGATTCGCGGCGATTTGGGAATGGAGATTCGCAACCTGATTTTAGAAACTTCACCTGACTTGATCCTTATAGAAGCGACAGGTGTTGCTAACCCGCTGGAAATTTTTGAAGCGGTGACAGAGGCGGCCCTGCTAGTGCCTATCGATATCCGAACGATGATTTCGATTGTAGATGCAGGCCACTTCCTCGAGTGGCGGCGGAAGGGGACTGGTAAAACCTATCATCTGATAGAAGATCAAATTCGATGTGCCTCGCTGCTTTTATTGAATAAAGCTGATCTTGTCAGCACAGCAGAGCTAAATGAATCGAAACGTCTAATGGCAGAGATTAACCCGCACACCTCCATATATCCGACCGTTTATTGTGAAATCAGCGAAGAAACGCTTAATCAGGTGTTACTCGAGGGTGAAAAGCCTTCTTTTGAGGATATTCAAAGGAAGGAACCCTTCAGACATTCCGAGCATCAACATGACACTGATGGACAGCGCGAACTCCATGGGCATCACGAACACGGTCATGAGCATCACGAACACGATGAACATTGCGAGCATCACGGTGATCATTCGCATCATCATCATTCTTACGATCACGTAATGGTTTATACGCATTATTTCGATGGCCCATTGGACAGTACCCGCTTTGAGCAGATGATAAGCGAGCTGCCGGGTAATATATACCGGGCCAAAGGTATTTTTACGGAGGCGGACAGCAGTGAGCGGATGATGTTTCAATACGCCTATCAACAGCTGGATATTTTGCCTATTAAACCGCAGGGCAGCGTTCAGGATGTTGCTGTTTTTCTCGGTGAACAATTTTCCAAGCAGGAGCTTAAGCGGAAGCTGGAAGCTGCGCTCTAACTTTGAACGCAGGGATTGCGCCCGGACTTTTTCATCGTTAAATTATTGACAATACGCACAAAGCAAACTGCTATTCCTATAGCAACAATTGCCATTTCAGAAACGATCATATTTTTAAACCCAACCCTATTTACTAGTGTTTGGTGCGGAAAATCCCACATGGAAATCAACCAGGCACTAGTTTTTTTGGGGCCTGTGTTTCATTCCGGTTGACCAAATTCAGTTCGTTCATATATCGTAAAAATTACTATTAAAATATTGTTAATAAGGTCTTATTATTGATTTGATCTTATTGTTGATAAGGGTTATAGATACTGCTTATAAGGGGAGCCTTGATTGAAAGGAGGCAAGAAACCAATGATTTTATCAGACCGGACGATTCGGGAATGGATCCGGCAGCAGAGACTGATCATTGAGCCGCTAACCGAGGTTCAGATCCAGCCGGCATCCGTAGATTTGCGCTTGGGGACGCATTTTCTGAAGGTGAATGAATACTTGTCCGATATCATGGCGCTTGACAGCGAGCCTGACTATGAAGCGTTCGAAACCGGGGAAGTCGTTATTCCTCCGCAGTCCTTTTTGCTGGCGACTACTGTAGAGACGATCCGTCTGCCGGGGGATGTGACCGCTTTTGTGGAAGGTCGAAGCTCGATTGGACGAATGGGGTTGTTCATTCAAAATGCAGGGTGGGTGGACCCGGGATTTGAAGGGCAGATCACATTGGAGCTGTTCAATGCCAGCCGGCTGCCGATTAAGCTGTCAGCAGGCCGCAGAATATGCCAGCTCGTGTTTGCCCAAATGGATCGCAGAGCGGCACATCATTACAGCGGAAAATACCAGGGGCAGCGGAATGCAGTAGGCAGCCGAATTCATTTGGATAGCCAATAAATATAACGGGAGTTGAAGAAAGCATGAGCGTGCTGGCTGAGGACGGCAAGGTTCCGGTAACTGTACTGAGCGGTTATCTGGGTGCAGGGAAAACGACAATTTTGAACCATGTCCTGAACAATCGTGAAGGGATGAAGGTGGCGGTTATTGTCAACGATCTGAGCGAGGTCAATATTGATGCGGGATTGGTTCGGGATGGCGGAGGTTTGAGTCGGACGGAAGAAAAGCTGGTGGAGCTGTCCAATGGCTGTATTTGCTGTACGCTCCGGGACGATTTGCTTCAGGAGGTTGAAAGGCTGGCGAAAGAAAAACGATTTGATTATATCTTGATCGAATCGACCGGGATAGGCGAACCTTTGCCAGTAGCCCAAACCTTTACCTATGTCGATGAGGAGCAAGGGATCGATCTGTCCAAGCTGACCCGGCTGGATTGTATGGTAACCGTTGTCGATGCCTATCACTTTTGGCAGGATTACAATAGCAGGGAACTGTTAAAAGACCGAAATCAGGAAGCGGGGGAAGGAGATACAAGAGGAATTGTCCACCTCTTAACAGATCAGGTAGAGTTTTGCGATGTGCTGATCATAAATAAATGTGATATGGTGAGTGATGCTGAACTGTCCAGGCTGGAGACGGCCTTAAAAGGACTGCAGCCACGGGCCAAAATCATCCGTACGAGTCATGGCAAGGTGAATCCGCGAGAGATTTTGAATACGCATAGGTTTGACTTTGAAGCCGCTAGCCAATCCGCGGGATGGATTCAAGAGCTGAAAAAAGAACAGCATACACCGGAAACCGAAGAATATGGAATCACTTCATTCGTCTACACCCGAAAAATTCCGTTCCATCCAGAGCGTCTGCTGAAGTGGCTCGGAAAATGGCCAAAAGAGGTTGTTCGTTCCAAAGGAATTTTATGGATCGCTACGAGAAACAATATGGCCATTTCCTTCAGCCAGGCAGGCGTTTCGCGGCAGTTGTCGCCAGCGGGGTTGTGGGTAGCCGCGTTATCTGAAGAAGAGCGCTATGCTTACTTCGGCAGTGACTTTCCGAAATCTCCGGATTGGGACGATGAATGGGGAGACCGGGTGACCAAGCTGGTGTTTATCGGTGTCGGCCTTGATAAAGAGAGTATCATAAGCACATTAGATGAAGCTCTGTTAACACCCCGGGAAATGGCAGGCAGCTGGCGCACTCTTAAAGATCCGCTGCCAAAGTTTTAAAAAGCGTTAGCATGAAGGGAGAGACTGACTTATTAGTACGAAGAGTGGAGTGGAGGAGATAATTAGTCGCCATTCCGAGACATTGTGGAATCGCCGCGAGTCGGAATTGGCCCGCTGGGTTCAGCGGGCCAAGCCTAGAAGGCGGGCCAAGCAAACGGTGGTTCTGGGGAACGCTGTAATTGACGCTGAGCTGTTTCCCGTACTCGCCATGTTTAAGCGAATGGGCATTCAAACCGAGTTTTCCTGCGCTGGCGTAAGTGTGCTGGATGAACCTGAGGATCATTCTCTATACGCGTATATTACGTTTATCGCTTCGGAGAAAACGGAACGTTTCGTCAATTTCGCAATGCGACGGATGAGGCATCGTTTGCTGGTTACCCTGGAGCCATCGCAAAACCGGTATGATCTTTCATCCTTTTTTATCGCCCACAACCGTTCTTTCTGTCTGCTGATGCAGCGATGCGCCGAAGCTTTCCAGCTCGAAGAGGAGCAGGCGGCAAAAAACGTAAACATTACACTTTAAAAGAGTAATTTTTACGATTATAATAAAATAGAATAGCAGTAGAAATCATAGAATTGTTTAGTTGGAGGTAGAGACGTGAAAAGGGTAAGGACAAATTACAAAATCAAATGGCTTGGAGCGGCGCTGGTCTTGCTGCTAATGGCAGGATGCGGGAAAGCCGCCGATGGAGGAGATCCGCCATCGCCATCACCAACACCTGCAAACGAGTCTCCTGCAGGTGAGGTGGACAAGTCTGCCGATCCGTCACAGGCTGGGGGGGATTCCAATGGCAATTCTTCTGCAGCTAATCCGGAGGAGAGCGGGATAAACGCGACAGATAGCACCGGAGCTTTACTGGAATTGCCCGCTACGGTGGAGCGTGTCGCTTGTTTGACTGAAATCTGCGTAGACAGCTTGGCAGAGCTCGGACTGGCACCGGTCGCCGTCGTACCGGACAGTATTGCTTTTCAACCCGAGTTTTTCGGAGACAGTCCGTCTTCTTTTGTACAAATCGGGGGAGGCTTTATGGAGCCTAGCCTGGAGGATATCGCACAGGCAAATCCTGATGTGGTCATAGGGCTCAAAGGCACGCATGATATGTTAAGAGACGGGCTGAAAAGTATCGCTCCATTGTATATTGCCGAATTGAAGACATACGAGGACTCGGTCGCTTTTCTCGAGATGATGGGGGAATGGACCGGAAAAGAGGATGCTGCTGCAGCAGCTAAAAAAGCATTTCTGGACAAGATTGATCATTACAAAGAGAACTCCCCGAACAATCGAAGTGCTTTAATTCTTTATGGTGCTGATGTCAACTTCGGAATCGATACGGAAGGATCCCTGGTCGGTTCTTTGCTGGCGGAACTCACTCCATATCCGTGGCCGGCACCGGCGGAGGACGGAGGCCACCAGGCAGGAGGGATGGCCTACTCACTGGAGAAGGTGCTGGAAACCGATCCCGATCATATTTTTATTGAGACATTTAGCTTTAGTCCCGACTCCCCGCCGCTGTCCGAACAATTTGCGGCTAACCCGCTCTGGGGCAAGCTAAAGGCGGTTCAAGACAGCCAAATTACGGAGGTCAGAACGGCGATCTGGGCGAACGGAAGAGGCACGCGGTCACTCAGTATCGTGATGGATGAAGCGATGAGCACCTTATATCCCGATACCTTTAAGGGGTCTGAGCAGTAGTGGGAGAAATAATCCGAACCAATACCAGAACGACAAGGACGGGCCGGACGCTCGTCCTCGTTCTGCTTCTGGTCTTCACCGGCGCTGCCGCCGGCTTCTTGGCCTTAAAGCTTGGCTATCCGGTTGTAAGCTCGAAGGAGCTAGCCGATATTTTATTGTCCCGCAGCGGCTCCGAGCTTGCCGTAACTTCTGTTCTGGAGCTGCGGCTGCCGCGTTTCGTACTCGGAGCGCTATCCGGCGCTATGCTTGGCATTTCGGGAGTATTGATGCAAACCGGTCTGCGAAATCCGTTGGCTAGCCCTGATCTGCTTGGCGTATCTGCTGGGAGCGCCCTGGTCATCGCGGTGATTACGGTGTTCCACTTGCCAGTTCCTTACGGCTTGCATCCGCTGCTGGGGCTGGTAGGCGGACTAGCCGGGGGAGCGATCGTGCTTGCTTCCGTATATGGAAGAAGCGAAAGCGCAAGTATTATTTTAATGGGGACAGCCGTGACCGCGATGCTGAACGGAATGATTGTATGGTTGATTACAATGGGAACGCAGAATGATATCAATCTGCTGTACAGGTACTTGATGGGCAGCCTGGCGGGTCGCCATTGGGATCATGTTGAATATTTGCTTCCGTGGGCCGTGATCGGCATCCCCGCCGCAATGCTGTTTATTAAACCGCTGAACTTGCTGCGCCTTGGAGACGAACAGGCCGAAGCGCTCGGGCAGAATGTCGCTCGGCTTCGCCTGCTCCTGCTGGCTGCAAGTGCAGTCATGGTAGCAGCTGTTGTCGCCCAGTGCGGTCCAATTGGCTATATTGCCCTGCTTGCTCCCTATTTGACAAGAGCCATTTTAAGAACGGAAGATGCCAGATGGGTCCTCCCTTGTTCCGCGGCGGTTGGGGCGGTATTGCTCGTGACCGCTGATTTGTTCGCCAAAACCGTATTCACTCCCCGGGAGGTACCGGTTGGCTTATGGACAACGCTTGTCGGGGTGCCTGTTCTCATCCTGATGTTTGTCATGAGGAGGCGAGGGGCGCAATGATGGATCGCAGCACAATGGACGCTCCGTACACTCGGCGCTTTCGGATTTGGGGGCTGTTTTTTTTACTGGGACTTACCGTATTTTTTATTTTACACATCGCATTGGGCCAAGTTTCCCTGTCACCGCGTGAAGTAGTCATGGCCTTGCTGAACAATCAAGTCGAACCGTTTCATCGGCAGATTGTATGGGAGCTTAGATTGCCGCGAACTTTGATTGCGCTTGTGGCGGGGGCTATGCTCGGACTTGCCGGAGCAATTCTGCAATCCGTTACGCGCAATCCGCTGGCGGAACCGGGGCTGCTTGGTGTATCCGCAGGCAGCGTTTTGATGCTGGTCGTCTTTATCACTTATATCGGCGGTTCCGCTAACTTAACTGTCCAGACTCCTCTATTTGCTTTGGCAGGCGGAATCCTTTCCGTAACGGTTATTTATCTGCTTGGCTGGAGCCGTAGAGGAGATGCCTTGCGGTTTGCTATCATCGGTCTTTTGGTATCCGCATTTCTGTCTGCTTGTACTTCCTTAATCCTGCTGCGGCACTCGGAGGCGATCGGCAGTATTCTGCTATGGACAATCGGCTCGTTAAACGGGAGGGTGTGGGTCCATTGGAATATCCTATGGCCATGGTTTCTTATTATGGTTCCGGTCGGTTTAATGAGTGCAGGACTGGCCAATGCGCTGCAGCTCGGTGACGGGATTGCCCGGGGAATCGGGGTGCCTGTCCGCCCGGCGAGAGCCGGACTGCTTCTCATTGCCGCTCTGTTAACAGCTGGAGCGGTGTCCATTGTTGGAGCTGTTGGCTTTATCGGCTTGATGGGTCCGCATATTGCGAGACAAATCGTTGGACAGGATGCCAGAAGACTTTTCCCGTTTAGTGCGCTTGTTGCTGCCTGGATCCTTGTTGGCTCGGATATTCTTTCACAAGGGCTATCGATTCCGCTGTTCGAGGGCGGCCGTCCTGCCTCTTTGCCGGTCGGTGCGGTGACAGCTTTTATCGGCGCACCGTTCTTTCTATATTTGGCCCGCAAGCATATCAAGAGATGAAACCAATCAGGTAGGGGAAAGGATAGATGGAGATGAGTCAGCAGGCGAATGTCGTATTGGAAGCAAAAAATCTGCAATTATGCTATGATGCCGCGGTTATTTTACCGGATATGAATTTGTCGATTCATACAGGGCAAATTACAGCGCTTGTGGGAACGAACGGATCGGGAAAATCGACCCTGCTAAAGGCGTTTGCCAGGTTGTTAAAACCTGATCAAGGAAACGTGTATTTGGACGGAAGAGCGATTGCCACGCTCTCTTCTTCCGAGGTAGCGCGGCGAATGGCGATTCTGCCGCAATCTCCCGATGTGCCAAGCAGCCTTACGGTGCACGAGCTTGTCGAGCAGGGCCGCTATCCCCATGCAGGACCGTTAAAAATGTTAAGAAAGCAGGATCATGCCGCTATTGACCGGGCCCTTGCGCTTACGGGAATGTCCGATTACCGGAACCGGCTGCTGGACTCCTTATCCGGAGGGGAGAGGCAGCGCGCCTGGATTGCCCTTGCCCTCGCCCAGTCCACATCTGTCCTGCTGCTGGACGAACCGACAACGTATCTGGACATCCGGCACCAATTGGAGATTATGGAGCTGGTCCAGCGGTTGAATCATGAGGAGGGCATGACCGTCATCATCGTGCTTCATGACCTCAACCAGGCGGCGCAACTTGCTGACCGCATGATTGTTCTGCAGCAGGGACGGGTTGCCGGCGATGGCCGCCCGGAAACGGTGATGACGGCTTCCATGCTCGAAACGGTATTTGGTATCCATGCACGAGTAGTGGAGGACCCTGAAGGTGGCAGGCCGTATTTTATTCCTCTAAGTGTAGCCAGGGATCCGAAAGCGACAGGACTGTAAAATTGACATATTTTTCCTGAGCGAATGAATTTCATCCACAAGCGGCAACACATTATAGACACGGAAAACCGTTGAAATCTGGATCATATTTGATTTATTCACTAAACCCAGCCTTGGATTATAACGATCTGAGGCTGGTTTTTTTCATGCAGAAAAGCCTCGTTTTTCCTCGTTTAGCAATAACTATGGATTGTTGAGCGGCGCGGTCCACGTTAAGATTGAAGCGTAATCTGACGTGAACATTCGACGGCTGCCGTCGGTATGAAACGGGGGTATGGGATGAAGGTGGCAGGGTATGGTACAGCCGGTTTCGCCGCAATCATAACTTTACTGCTTCTGTTCGTGATATCGGGAAATAAAAGCTCTCTCCCGGGAGAAGGCTTCATTATTCGCAACATGATCAACTCAAACGGGACGTTAAAAACGAATTTGCTCCCGGGTGAATCAACAGATCAAGATTTGGCACGCGGAGAACAATCATTATCCGAATCGCTTGGACTTTGGCTGCTCTATTGGGTGGAAAGCGGCAACCAGCAGCGTTTCGACGATAACTTGATGGTGCTTCGGCGCCATTTCCTAAACGAAGGCTGGATAGCCTGGAAAGCCGAGGCGGGAGTGACAACTAACGCACTCGTAGATGACTTGCGTGCCGCAGAGGCATTGTACGCAGCTTACGACCGATGGGGGGAGACAAAATATTTGCAATTAGCGAACGGGATCGCCCGAACTCTGCAGGAGAATCAGTATGTTGACGGATCGTACAGAGATTTCTATGACATCGAGCACAATTGGACAAGCCCGGGCCTGACGCTTTCTTACTTCAATTTGAATGCGCTTCGGCAGATGACAGAGCATAGTGTTATAGCGGAAGAGCAATACCGCGAAGCAATGGATTTTTTGCGGCAGCTTCCGGTGCGCGGACGTTTCTTTCCGGTATACCATGACGCTCTTCAGAAGGAATACCGGTACGCCGATGAAATCAATTTGATCGATCAGCTGTACATCGCCTACCATCGCGCACAGCTAGGAATGGATGCGGAGCCCTTATGGACTTTCATTAAAGAGCAATTTCAGCAGCGCGGGTTGTTGTATGGCCGCTATGACGCTGAGACAGAGCTTCCAACCGTTGCCTACGAATCCCCTGCCGTATATGGCTTAGCGGTGTGGATCGCGCTCGAGCAGGGCGAGGCTGATTTTGCCAGGGAACTGTATGACCGGATGGTGCGGCTGCAGTCGCTGTCCCCCTTTAACCGGAAAAGCTATGGCGGGTATATGAACAACAACGATACGCATATTTTCGATAATTTGGTTCCCTTGCTGGCGGAAAGGAGAATGTATAATGAAGGCTTATTACGCTGAAAAAATGCATGATTACTCTCTTCCGGGCTTTACTGTGGCGTTCGTGCTGTTACTTGGCTTATGTGCGGCTCTCTTCAATCCGTTTGCCCAACTGTGGCCCATTCTGGTTTGTATGCTGCTCGTCGGTTTTGCTGGAACGGTCTGGGGAGGAATGTCGGGACTCGCTGCAAGTCTGGCCGCTGCAATGTTTCTTGGTATTGGTTTGCAGCGGGCTGGCGTTGGGTGGTTTTCCATGGAACTGCTCGGCTGGACTGCCGCTTTTTTGGCGACTGCGTATATGACGGGCCGTCTCCATCACTGGCTGGCCGTACGAATGCCAATGGACAGTTCCGCACTGCAGCTTCGTACCATGCAGGAAGCTTATGAACATGCCTGTAACCACAGGAAGCCTTTCTCACTTATCATTATCGATATCAAATATTTTCATTCATTCCGTTCGATGTACGGGAAACGGGAAACGATTCATCTGCTGAATCAATTTTCCGAAAAATTATGGAGCTGTACGAGGACGGAAGATCGCAAATTTCAGCTTTCCGGGCATAAGTTTGCTGTTTTACTGCCAGGCCGGACGGCTGACGACGCGGACAACGTGATCCGCCAGCTTGAAGAAGCATTGGCAATTCATACGCTGATTGATAAAGATAAGCAGGTGCATCTATCTCTAACGTTTGGTTTAGCGGAGTATTCGGATGGGATGGCTAGCGCACAGGATCTCTTAGAACAAGCGGAAAAGGAGCTGGTAACTTATGTTGCCTAAAAGAAAGCGTATTGCTCTAACGGTCCTGGCTTTGATGCTGCTGAGCGTGCAAGCGGTTTTTCCGGTGACCTCCATGGAGGCGGCAGGTGCAAATCGGGTCATGGTCGTGCATTCGACCGAAAGCGGTGAAATTGACCAGAACGTGCGTCTGCTGGATATCGTGCTTGGTCATTTTGCGGACGATCTGGAATTTCGAGGAGCGGCAGATTTACAAGCCGAAGATCTCAAAAATGTGACGCATTTGGTCTACTACGGCGCTACTGCTGATCAGCTGCCGTTAGCTGCCAAGGAGGCGATCCTGTCTTTTGATGGGCCGTTTCTCGCGATCGGTGAAAATGCGGATCAGCTCCGGGAGCGGCTTTCAACTATCACTCACCATGGCATGGTCAACATTGACCGGGTTACACGTAAGAAGGGTGAGGCTGAAGCGATTGTCGAATATCCTTTCTATATTCACCATGTGACTGCTGCCGGGGAAGAAACCGGGACTGTCTGGACCGGGTGGAACGGTGACCAGGCCCATCCGTTGTTTATCCAGCATGGGCGTGATGCTTACTATGCGGCGAATAGCTTATTTGGAACGTCTGCTTACTTGCTCGGTCAAGGATTATGGACATTTTTCGGGAAGGAACCGGCGGGCGAGCATCTCGCCTATGTCCGGCTTGAAGACGTACATCCGTTCTCAGATCCGGAACTGGTCCGTCAGAGCGGACAATATCTTGCCGATAAAGGCATTCCCTTTATGATTGCGGTCATTCCGGTTTATACCCATCCAGAAACCGGAAAATGGCATCACTTGCATGAAAATCCGGCACTGGTTAGAGTACTGCGTGATTTGCAAAAAGCCGGCGGCTCGATCGTGCTGCATGGCTATACCCATCAGTATCGCAGTACGGAAACCGGGGAAGGGTTTGAATTCTGGGATGTTGAGAACAACCATCCGATCGCCGGTGCTCCGGATGAAGATATACAAATCAAGGACCGCCATGATTTTGCAACTGACGGCGAATACGAACAGTATGTAAGCAGCACCCGCCAATACGAAGAAGAGTATACCCGCAAGAGAATCGAGGCAGGCATTCATGAGCTGTTTCAGCTTGGCTTGCATCCGCTTGCTTTTGAACCGCCTCATTATACGATGAGCCAGCAGGGGTATGAAATTACTGCCGATTATTTCAATCTGTTTCTCGGACAGGTTCAACTGACTGACGAAAACTGGCAGGTTATGAATTCAGCTCCGTATCCATCAAAGCCGGCTATGCTGCACGGGATGACCTTGCTTCCGGAGACGCTTGGTTTTTACGATGTCAATTTACCGGATCCGCTCGTCCCATTTCGAGAAAGCATTAAGACGATGCTGGCGATTGATGACGGGGTTATGGGGTTCTTTTACCATCCGTATCTCGGGTTGGAAGGATTGAACCGAATGATCGAGGAGATCGAGCAGGTTCCGGGCTTGAAATGGATCGATTTGCGGCAGATGAGTCCTCTTGTACAGACGGATGCGGTAGCAGTTAACTCGAACGAACAGGGCAGCCTAATCGTTGAAAGCAGCTGGTCGGACCGATTGTCGATCTTCTGGGAAACGCGGGGGTTGTTCGGGTTCGTTCAGGTGTTGATGTGGTCGATCGCGACGGTCGTTGCAATCATGATTGCACTTTTCCTGTTATACACCATACAGATGCGGCTGACGCTGCGTAAAAGACTATTCAAGGAGCGGAATGCTAATGGCTAATGTGGTGTTTTACGGAGCTTTGTCGGTCATCTGGATCATGCTTCTTTATCACATGTTCCTAATGCAGGGAGGCTTCCTGCACTCCCGCCGCCATGAACGGCCGGTTCGGAAGTGGGAGGAGAAGCTGAAGGAGAAGGATCTGCCGAAGGTTAGCGTTCTTATTCCCGCACACAACGAAGAGGTAGTTCTGGAGCGAACCTTAAAAGCAATGGCCCGTCTCGATTATCCGAAAGACAAGCTTGAAATCATCGTCATTAACGACAACTCCTCGGACCTCACCGGGGAAATCGCAGAACGGTTTGCTAAAAAATACGCCTGGTTCAAGGCGGTTCACACCAAGCCGCCCCACGCTGGAAGAGGCAAATCCGGGGCGCTTAATTTCGGCCTTAGCCACGCGAGCGGTGAAATTATTGTTGTCTATGACGCCGATAATACTCCGGAGCGCAAGGCGGTATATTATCTTGTATTGACATTGTTAAATGATCCTAAAGCCGGCGTCGCCGTCGGGAAATTCCGCGTTATTAACGCGGCTAAAAATTTGCTGACCCGCTTCATCAATATTGAAACGATTTGCTTCCAATGGATGGCCCAGGCCGGGCGGTTTCACTGGTTTGGGATAACAACGATTCCCGGAACGAACTTTGCCATTCGCAAGGAATTGATTGATGAGCTGGGAGGATGGGATGTACGCGCGCTGGCCGAAGACACGGAGCTGACGATCCGCGTATATGAGCTCGGCTACCATATTCGCTTTGTTCCGATGGCTATTACATGGGAGCAGGAACCGGAGACATGGAAGGTGTGGTGGAAGCAGCGGATCCGTTGGGCGCGCGGAAATCAGTATGTCGTGCTGAAATTTTTGTCGCGCTTCCGCTCATTAAAGCAGAAGCGAATCGGCTTCGACTTGATCTATTTTTTCTTCACCTACTTCATGTTTTTTCTCGGTGTGATCGTCTCACACGCGTTATTTGTCACGAATTTGTTCGTAGATTTGAATTTGCAGGTGGGCCCCGTTTCGATCGTGCTCTGGGTGCTGGCTTATCTGTTATATGTTGCACAAGTAATGGTAACGCTCGGAATTGAGAAAACCGAATTGAATGCCAAAAACTTTCTCATCACACTGCTCATGTATTTCTCGTATGCGCAGCTGTGGCTTGTCCTGGTCGTTCAGGCCATGTATCTCGAAGCGAAGCGCGTATGGTCCGGACAGGAAGTGAAATGGTACAAAACGGAACGGTTCGGGCAAGAGAAGAGGAAAAAAGCCGGTTAGAACGATCTCCTGAGAAGGAAAGCCGGCTAGTAAATCTCCTGAGAAAGACAGCCGGCTAGAACGATTTACGGGCAAAGAGGGAAAGAAGGGTTTGTTTGCCCTATCTCACCCGAAAACTTTGGCATCCAACTGAAATTTTAACCGCCCCCTAATAGTTAAGGACTCAGGACTATCGCAATCAGCCTATCAGATGTATAATCATGGAAGAGACTTAATAGACAGCTTACGACCCGGCCCAAGATAAAAGCGATCAATGGCCGGGTTGTTCTCGTGAAGAAGAAGCTCAGTGGTCAAATCCCTGAGGTTCAATTCCCATATCTTGTTTCAAAAAATAAAGCCGGTACTTTTCAACGTTTAATTATAGGAAGAAAGATAGGAAGGGAAGCAGCGGAATACCTAGGCTGTAGATTTCGTCTTCAACAAATGATCGTCACAAAGGAATCGCCACAAAGAATCTTCACAAAGGCCATCGTCACAAAAGAACCGCAACAAAAATTTTCACAAAGGTCACGTCATAAAGGAATCGCCACAAATTCATCGTCCCCAATGGCATTTTCATTAATTCGGCGTCACAAATCCATTACTGTCGTATAGGAGGCGTGTACATGGAATCAGGTCAAATCAAGCAGGAATTGCTGCAGACCGTGGAATCAGGGATCGGCAACAGTGTCGCCAGGGTCGTGCTGTCGGCATTAGGCGGAATTCCCGCCGCAGGCAGTCTAATCGGCGCAGCCGGAGTAGCGTGGTCAGAGCATGATTACAGGAAGTTCCAAAAGATCCTGTTAGCCTGGCTGCAAGTCCAAGAAAATGAGATCTCGGAAATTGGCCGTACCCTGGCAGAGGTTATGCTTAGGGTCGATCAGTCCGACGAATTGGTGAGTATGAGAGTGCAGAGCCCGGAATATTTATCCTTGGTCAAAAAAATGCCTTCGCGAGTGGAGCGCTGCTGAAAGCGAAGAAAAGCGGACATTGATAAAAAATTTGCTGGTCAATGCGGCTGCCATTGATCAACTTTGTAGTGACGATGTTATTAAAATGTTCATTACATGGATAGATACATACAACGAAGCCCATTTCCGTATTATCCGCGAAATCTATAGAGAACCGGGGATAACCCGATACGAGATTTGGATGCGGCTCCACGGCACTGAGGTCAGGGAGGATTCGGCGGAAGCCGATCTATTCAAGCTGCTGATTCACGAGCTTTCTCTTGGCATGATTATCCGCCAGTTTCGGGAAAAGGACGATAGTGGGAACTTTTTGAAACAAGCCAGAAAAAACTCCTCCGCATCCGGCAGCAACTTGATGAAGTCAGCCTTTGACGATGATAAGCCCTACCATCTCACCGAACTAGGCCGCTGGTTTGTCCATTACACGATGAACGATGAAGTCCCGAAACCGGAAAATGCATCATGAACAGCGGGGTGACTGAACCGGACGAATGCCCGTGAACGGATGGTGTGACGAAATCGGACGCATACATCATGAAGGATGAAGACACGTAATCGGAAAATGCACCATGGGACAACGAAGTCGCAAAGCCGGATAAATGCACCGTGAACCAATGGAGTAACAGAATCGGCGAATGCACCATGGGAAATATTCTAGATTGCAGGAAGCCGGAATTCGGCGGAAGCCGCCCTCGCGAGCGAAATCTATGCGGAAAAATCGCATCCAAACGCCGCTGCCGGAGACGCCGCGAGGCGGAAAATACGCGAAAAACTGCATACAATCAACGCTGCCGTGAGCGCCGAGGCGGAATGTATGCGGAAATGTATGCGATAACCGTCATGCCATTGAATTCTCAGGCACAACTCCAGCATGAAAATAGCCAAGGTTAGCGGGACGCGCGAGGTTCGTGGAGTTCGCGGAGTTCGTGGGCTGCGCGGGCTTGTTTTCTGCATTTTGTACGAAATGTCGTACAAATGAGTGGGGTTGAAGTGCGAATACCGGAGATTTGTATGAAACGTCGTACAAATACAGGGGATTGAAGGGCAATTACCCAAGATTTGTATGACAAATCGTACAAATGCAGGGATTGAAGGGCGATTACCCGAGATTTGTATGACAAATCGTACAAATACCGGGTCTAAGAGTTGAGTCCGTACAGATGCCGGGGTTTAAAGGAGCTGCAGCCAGTGTTTCATACGAAATTTCGTAAAAGTTATAACAAGGTTATGAATTGAGGTATTAACACAAACAAAGGAACTATTAACACGAACAAACAAAGGAACTATTAACACAAACAAACAAAGGAACTATTAAAATGAACAATACAAATTACAACATTCAAGTGGTCCAAGCTGACGTGCATGAAAAACAAGTTATCCGCAATCTTATCCAATTCTATCAATACGATGCCAGCGAACATAGTCATGACGACCCGAGTCCGTTTGGGTTGTTTGACTATAACTATTTAGATCATTACTGGACGCCGCATGGCAGAGATGCGGAGGGAAGAGCCGCCTATCTCATCAGAGTGAATGACAGCCTGGCAGGTTTTGCTTTAATTAACGATCACAGCATTTTAAACAAGCCGGACACAAAGACGATTGCTGAGTTTTTTATCATGCGTAAATGGAGAAAAAAAGGGGTTGGCAGACAGGCCGCTCTTACCATCTTCGATACACATCCGGGATTGTGGGAGGTTAAGCAGGAGAAGGAAAATAAGATTGCACAGAAATTTTGGCAATCGGTCATCCAATCCTACACTGGCGGAGCGTATACGAGACTGGAATCGCATCCGCCAGCGTGGGACGGTCCGCTTATCTACTTTTCCAAGCCCCTTTTCACCTCATAATGCAGCTCGACAAACTGATTAAATCTTCGCATTCCTTTAAGGCGGAGCTCCAATTGGTATTTACCCTCGGGGAATAGCGGAATTCCGCCACCCAGTACGGCAGGGGCTACAGTTACGATCAGCTCGTCTACCAGGTCATTCTCCAGAAAAGAGTGTAGCAGCTGGCCCCCGCCTACAAGCCAAATGTTTTTTCCTTCCCTGGTTTTAAGCTGGTCGACAAATGCAGGGATATCTCCATGGACAAACTGCACCTCTTCCGTATTATTACGGGGAGTACGAGTAAACACGTAGCAGGCTTTAAGGGCATACGGAAATTCATTTGGCTCATGCTTCTTGACCCAGTCATACGTTTTTTTACCCATCAGCACCGTATCAGTCGTACCATAAAATTCCGCAAAACCATTATCACCTTCCCCTTCGACCTTAAATAACCATTCCAGAGATTCATCTTTGGCAGCGATATAGCCATCCAAACTTGTCGCGATAAAGAGAACGACCTTCCGTTTTACCTGCATCTTTATTCTCCTTTCTTTACCCTTTAAGACAAGTATATATTGTATAGACGACATCTATTGTCATATTATAAAAGGATCATGATTGGAAATTTCGAATCCGTACCATGCAAAGGGACTGTTTATAAATGCATGCGATTACGATTTTCCTTGTAAAATAGGGTGAGTAAATGTGGGCGGGCCGTGCGAAACGATTGCTGTTCTTGAATGGAAATTTCTGCCCTTAAGGAGCTGTTATCCATCCGTATTTTTGTAGTTGATGTTATAAATAATCTTATTTATACTATATTCACCAGTGAGAATGGTTCTCAAAAAGTTCGGCTTGAGGATGGAGATGAATAGGTATGAGCAACCCTGTGGAATTTTCCGGACATTGGGCGGATAGTTTATTTCGGCTGCGAGGCGTAAGGAAACATTCCGCTGATACCCAGTCGTATCGGCAATTGCCCGCTCAGTTGTCGCTGCTTGTATTTGTGCAATCTTCCGGACAGATCCGCATCAATTCACAAAGCTATGACTTGCGCAGCCGGCAGCTGTGGGTGGTGCCTGGCGGGGCGCGGGTAGAGCTGGAGCTTAACGATAGTCAACCGTTTTACTACGATATCCGGTTCGAAGCACTGTTTGCAGAAGCTCAGGGAGAGGACTACACTCCTGTTCATCTGGAGGAGCCCATTCAGCTGAATGACTGGAATGAGCGCTTGTTAACCGGCGCTATTGCGGAAATCGGGCGCTTGCTTGACGATGGCGGAACATGGAATGTGATGAGGGCAAATGTACGTTTTCAGGAATTGCTAATTAACGTGCTCGAACAGGATGAAATCAAGCGTCAGGCGGATATCAGGCAAAATTTAAAACGCACTGTCGACTATATGAAAAAGCATCTTTCCGAACCGGTGACCCGTGATGAATTGGCCGCTATGGCCGGGCTCAATCCGGATTACTACACGCGCGTTTTCAAAAAGCTGTACAACCAAACCCCGCTAGCCTACTTCTCCGATCTGCGCATCCGTCAGGCAAAACGCAGAATTATCCAGTCTGACGAGCCGGTTCGCTCCATCGCGCTAAGTCTCGGATTTCACGATGAATTTTACTTCAGCCGCAAGTTCAAAAAAGCAACCGGAGCAGCCCCCACCGTCTATGTGAACCGGATTCGCCAGGAGGGAAAAATCGCCTCGCTGAATCATCTTGTCACCGGGCATTTGCTCGCGTTGGATACGAAGCCTTATGCAGCTGTAATCAACGATGCCTTTCCCGTCGCCTCTGCTTTGCTGCCGAATACACTGACGCTGGGCCAGTCCGGGTCGGAGCTGGAGCGGCTCAGGGAGACCCGGCCGGATCTGATTCTTGTCCAGGGAAGACGAGATGCGTCCCCGGCGTCTGGCGATCCGCTGATGGATCAGATTGCGCCAACGTTCTTGATGGAATATACGGAGGGCTGGCGTACGCACCTGCAAAAAATTGCCCGCATCATCGGCAAGCAGCATGCGGCGGATCAATGGCTGGACCGCTACGATGATAGGGTTGTCAAGGTTCGCCGCCGTCTGCAAAGAAAGCTGGGCCAGGAGCGGGTGCTTATTGTCGGCATCGGCGTTCATAATGACATCTACTTATTCGGTAAACGAAACATCGGAGACGTCCTCTATGAAGATTTGCAGTTCGCCGTTCCTGAAGGAGTGGCTGAAATCGCTCATTACAAGGAGGTAACGGCAGAGGAACTGTTTCGATATGATACGGACCGTATCTTGATTTTCAGCTTTCAGCATGATGGCAGCCGCTGCGCAGACCTTGCCATGTATGAGCAGGCCCGCAGACTGCTGCAGAGCGAAGCGTTTCGCAAGCACTGCGAGCAGGGCGACATCAAGGTGCATAATCTGCTTCATGCGCGTCATCTGTATACGAGCTACAATGCGATGTCGCATCAATTGCTGCTGCAAAAAGCATATGAAGTATTCGGGATGGACAATTAAGAGGGCGGCCTCGCAGGAGAGTGAAAAAAGTCGGAAAAGTCCATGGCCTTTGTGCGGTATTGACTTATAATTGATAATGATTATCAATACCAAACACGTTCAGTGAGCGAAGAGGAGAGACAGCTAAATGAATAGACTTTTCAGCAAGAGGGTCATGATTTTTGCACTGCTGAGCATTCTGTTGGTGGCTTTAGCGGCATGCGCCAACGGCGGCGATGGAGGAGAGGCTGCTTCGCCTTCGCCGGCGGCGGAACAGGGGGCTGCCGAAGCAGATAGAGGTCCGGATAGCAGCCCTGCCCCTGACGGCAGCCCGGCATCGGATGGAGAACAGGCACAGGAAGGCAAGCGGATTGTGAAGCACGCCATGGGCGAGAAGGAGTTGACCGGAACCCCCGTTAAAGTGGTGACCCTGTTCCAGGGAGCGACCGACTCGGCTCTCCTGCTTGGGGTTCAACCCGCGGGCGCCGTGGAATCGTGGATTGAGCAGCCGTGGTACCATTATATCCGCGATCAGATGGAGGGCGTGACGAATCTGGGGTCGGAAAACCAGCCGAATCTTGAAGCGATCACGCTTCTGAAGCCCGATGTCATTATAGCTTCGAAAACGCGGCATGAGAAAATCTATGATCAGTTAGATGCGATTGCACCTACTGTGATGACCGAAGAAGTGCATATCTGGAGAGATTCTTTGGCTATAACCGCGGCCGCGCTCAATAAACAAGAGGAGGAGCAGGCGTTTCTTCAGGAATGGGAACAGAAGATAGCGGAATTCAAAGAAAAAATGGGAGACCGCCTGAGTGAAACCGAGGTTGCGGTCGTCGATTTCCGTTCCGATCATGTGAGAATCGTTTATACCGGTTTTGCTGCGTTAGTTCTCGATGAACTGGGCATCTCTCGTCCGGACAATCAAAAAGGGGAGGAATGGGGCGTCAAGCTGACATCAAGCGAACATATTCCTCAGATGAACGCCGATATCATTTTTGACCAGACAAGCCTTGGCCGGGATGACGGCAGACTGGATTTGCGAAACTCCTGGATGTCGCATCCGTTATGGGCCAATTTGCGCGCAGTTCAAAACGGCAAAGTGTTTGAAGTGGATACGGCCGTCTGGAACAATGGATCCGGTCCGATTGCGGCAACTTTGATGGTCGAAGATTTATTCGAATACCTGGAAGTGCTCGAGTAGAGTTTGGAACTCTGAGGCACCTCAGTTTGATTTTTGCCGGGGAGATATCGACCAATTCTTGATATAGCAGGAAGCTTGGCTAGGATCTAGTACAGAAGGAGAGAGAGTGTGTGATTCCATTATTTCGTCGAACATCATCCAAGGCAGCGGGGCTGATGTTCGGCCTTTTTTTACTTGTCGCCGCTTTCCTGACCAGCATTGTTTTGGGAGCAACGAAAATTCCTTTTCAGGCGGCCGTCGAATCGTTCTTTCATTATGATGTAAGCTCGGATGTGCATGTCATCGTACAAACGGCAAGGCTGCCGCGTGCCATTATGGCCACTGTAGCCGGCATGAATCTGGCCATGGCCGGTGCGCTTATGCAGGCGTTGACCCGCAATCCGCTTGCTTCTCCCGGCATATTTGGCGTAAATGCGGGAGCCGTGTTTTTTGTTGTTATAGCCCTTTCCTTTCTGCCGATCAGCTCGTTTTCCCATCTGATCTGGTTTGCATTTCTTGGAGCAGGCGTCGCGGCCGCCACGGTCTATGCTCTCGGCTCTTTGGGGCGGGAAGGGCTGACCCCGGTGAAGATCGTTCTTGCCGGAGCGGCGATGACCGCATTGTTTTCTTCCTTCACCCAAGGCATTCTCGTCTTGAACGAGTCCGGCCTGCAGGATGTGCTTTTCTGGCTGGCCGGTTCTATAGCGGGCAGAGAAACGGATACGCTGCTGCTTGTGCTGCCCTATATGATCCCTGCGATTGCGGCGGCTTTGCTTCTCGGGCGGCCGATCAATATTTTGACATCGGGTGAGGATATCGCCAAAGGCCTGGGTCAAAAAACAATCCTCGTCAAAACAGTCATCGCTCTCACTGTTGTCGTATTGGCGGGAAGCACGGTGGCCACTGTCGGGGCTATCGGTTTTGTAGGCCTGGTTATGCCGCATGTTGCCCGTTTTTTCGTCGGCGTTGATTATCGCTGGGTGATTCCCTACAGTGCAGTGCTTGGTTCTATCCTGATGCTGCTGGCCGATGTAGCGGTACGCTTCATCATTATGCCGGGAGAAGTACCGGTGGGCATTATGACCGCATTGATAGGGGCGCCGTTTTTTGTTTACATCGCACGCAAAGGCCTTGCACAGAAGGGGTGACATCATGCCGAAATCATTTGTTGTACGAAGCAGGCGGGAGAAGATATCTTTTATTGTCCAAAAACGAACGGTGATGATGATCGCGTCTCTTGTCCTGTTGAACCTTGCTGTTTTTTTCATAAGCATTTGTCTGGGCAATGAATTTATTTCTCCGCACAATGTAATCCAGACGATGACGGGACAAGGCTCGGATGAACATGTGCTGATCTTGAATATTTTACGGCTTCCGCGTATGGTTGTCGCCCTGCTAGCCGGAGCGGCACTTGGTGTGGCCGGTGCGATTCTGCAGGGGATCGTGCGCAATCCGCTGGCATCCCCGGACATTATCGGTATTACCGGCGGCGCATCCTTTGCTGCGGTCGCTTTTATTGCTTATTTTGCGGGGAATGTCAGCATCCACTTGCTGCCTGTAGCCGCTTTTTGCGGGGCGGGCCTGGTATCGGTCGTCATTTATTTGCTGGCCTGGAGCAAAGGAGTAACCTCTACGCGACTGGTGTTGATCGGTATTGGCGTTTCCGCGGTGATGAGTGCCTTGACGATGCTGATGATATCGGTCAGTCCGTCTCAGTCCGCAGGTCAGGCGTACATCTGGATGGCAGGAAGCGTGTACGGCTCCTCGTGGAGTAATGTGCTGACGCTGCTGCCTTGGGTTGTGGTGTTTATTCCGTTCGCTTTTATCTATGCCCGCAATATTACAGTTCAGGAGTTAGGAGACGATGTCGCCATGGGACTCGGCTCTTCGCTGCAGCGCCAGCGCGCAGTGCTGCTGTTAATCAGCGTAGCGCTTGCCGGTTCGGCCGTAGCGGTCGCCGGGGCTATTGGCTTTGTTGGTCTGGTGGCGCCCCACATTGCCCGAAAATTGGTGGGCCCCTCCTTCGGAGGTCTTATCCCGACAGCTGCTCTGATCGGCGGCCTGGTACTGCTGCTTGCCGATACGGTGGGACGGACGCTATTTCTCCCCCAGGACATCCCGGCGGGCGTGTTTACGGCAGCCGTAGGCGCTCCGTTCTTTATTTACCTGCTCTACCGCAACCGAAATCGATAGTGAGGGCGCCGCAGTTTTTCTTAAGCTTATAGAATTTACAAGCTGTTGGAGGCTCCCCGCACCGTACTCGGAATTTGCCTCGAAGCATCCCTGCACTTTGTGGGGCTTTTTACTTGACAGACAAAACGGGAGGAACAAGCGAGCATGCAAACCTTGGAGACGAAATCACTTGCGCTTTCTTACGGCAAGGAGCGTGTTTTGGAAAATTTGAATTTGCAGATTCAAGAAGGAAAAATTACCGTGTTCGTAGGGAGCAACGGCTGCGGGAAGTCTTCCTTGCTGCGTACGATCTGCAGGCTGTTGAAGCCCGACAACGGGGCTGTGCTGTTGGATGGCAAGGATATTTCCCGGCTGCGTACGAAAGAAGTGGCCCAGAAGCTGGCCATACTGCCCCAGGGGCCGGTAGCTCCCGAGGGGCTGACGGTTAAGGAGCTGGTTCGTCAAGGGCGTTATCCGCACCAGAGCTGGCTGCGGCAGTGGTCCAGCGAGGATGAACATGTCGTGAATCAGGCGCTCGAGGACACCAAATTGACCGGGCTGGCTGACCGAACGGTAGATTCCTTGTCCGGCGGACAGCGTCAGCGGGCCTGGATTGCCATGACCTTGGCGCAGCAAACCAATATTTTGCTGCTGGATGAGCCGACGACCTATCTCGATATGACTCACCAGATTGAAATTCTCGATTTGCTCTATGAGTTGAACGAACGCGAGCAGCGTACGATTGTCATGGTGCTTCACGATGTGAATCTGGCCTGCCGTTACGCTCATCAAATCGTGGCGATCCAGAACAAATCGGTATATGCGGCCGGCAAACCGGAGGACGTAATGACATTGGAAACAGTCGCAGCCGTCTTCAATATGCAGTGTGAACTGTCGTTCGATCCAATCTTCGGAACTCCACTGTTTATTCCGCATGGCAAAGGGCGGCATGTCGTACGCAGTAGGGAGAGCAGCTCGCCTGCGTAAAGATGAGGTCGGCATATGAGAAGGGCAAGCTTTACCGATGGAGGAACCAGCAGGCGATGGTATCCCCGGATGCATATTCAATCCTGGCAGGTGATGGTGCCGGAGGCGATGAAGAACGGGAGGCCTTGCTGTAAAAATGGGAACGGAGCTGTTCGCCGCACACTGTCTTTCTAAACTTTTTCATCCGTTGTATAATAAAAACACGTCAATAATTGTCATGTTATGTTTTTTGCTTACGCCATTTTTGTGCCTGTTATTTTTCCGAAAATAAACTCTTTCATTTTAACAACCGCATATACGCATATAAATCTTTGTTGAATATCGACATTTATACAGAATTAAATCAACAATCGTTGCCAGCTGACTTCCTATCGTTCCCGTATCATAACTTGGAACATGAAGATTCCCAAGCAAACCGGAATCCAAAATCGGGTTGGCACAGTGTATTGCTGAGATTGATAGAGAGGGTGGCTTCATGAGAGCGGACAGGCTGATGAGCATTATGATTCTGCTTCAGAACCGGGGAAAAATGACAGCCAAAGAATTAGCAGCTGAGCTGGAGGTGTCTGAACGCACGATTCTGAGAGATATGGATGCCTTAGGTTCGTCTGGAATCCCTGTAGTGGCGGATAGAGGAAAAGGCGGGGGGTGGAAGCTGCTGGACAACTTCCGAAGCAAACTGAGCGGCTTGACTATCGATGATATGAAGGCAATGTTTTTGTTTCCGCCGGGGGAGCTCCTCGAGGATTTGGGGTTAAACCGCCAGGCGTTGGATACGAGGCAAAAGCTGCTGGCCTCCCTGCCCGTCCATTACAGGAACGAAGCCCAGGCGGTTTGGGAGCGGGTCTATATAGATACGAGCACATGGAGATCATCGAAAGAAACCGTTAACGCATTTAAGATCGTCCAGCGGGCTGTCTGGGAAAGCAAAAGGCTGACGATCCATTATGAACAGGCCAACGGGGAAAAGAGTGAAAGATTGATCGAACCATTAGGACTGGTGGCCAAAGGCAACCGGTGGTATCTCGTCGCATCCCGAAATGGAGAGCTGCGCAATTATCGCATATCACGCATTCGTTCTGCGGTTCTTGAAGAGGAAAGCTTCAACAGGCCGGCGAATTTCGATCTTGCGGCTTATTGGCGCAAGTCCAAGGATGAGTTTATCCAAAGTCTGCCTACCTATGAAGTGCAGGTTGAAATGGATCCAGCTGCTTATAAAAGACTCCGCTTTTCCGGCAAGTTTGTTCAGGCGGAGCAGATGGCGCCAGCTGACAATGGTCCAGCCGGCAGCAGCTTGGCGGATAGCAGTCCAGCGGATCGCAGCAACTGGATCCGAACTACGCTGAGGTTTAACGATAAGCAGGAGGCTTTGGAGCTTATCCTGGGATTTGCCGGCCAAGTCCGGGTACTATCCCCCGAAACCCTTTCCGGTGAAATCGTAGATTTGGCAATGTCGGTAATTGAATTTTATAAGCAAGACCGGACATGATCATCAGGGAACTGATCAGCGACCAGGTTCAGTCTGATGCCGTGCTCCAGCAGCGCCTTCAGTCCGCTTACTACTATCATATAACCTCCTTTGGCGTCGATGGCCTGCTGCATCATTTCTTCGGGTGACCCGTTGAAGCCTTTATTAACAATCGTTACATAGGTAGCATTATCGTTCCGCGGGGAAAACAGCCATTCCACCGTGGTCCGGTCAGAAGCAAACTCAATAAGAATCCGTTTGTTTTCCTCCAGCTCGAGCACTTCCAGGTCGTCACCGGCACCGTACATTTCCCAATCCCAGCGTATGATTTTCCCTTTCTCCAGGCGTCCGCTGCTGCGCGTAAACCAAAATTTTGTCGTGATCTCGGGGTTGATAAAAGCTTCATACACTTCCTGCACCGGCCGCCGAATTAACATGTTCACCGTGACTGTGGTCTGTTCCCCGGCAAACTCTTTTTCATCATGCATACAGGTCACCTTTCCTTCCCGGTTATGATAATGGCTGTTCCACCGCTTTTGTTACTTTCGCCAAAAAGTTGAACAATCTGCCTTATCCTCTATATTAAACTGAATTATTTTCCCCAGCAAAGAATAATCAACTGGACGATTCCAGGGGACCCGTATCAGTTCCTTGGCATGTTCATAGCCGGCCTGGACAATTTCATCCTTCATCCGTTATAATTTTTTCCCATTACGTGTGCCTGATTGTAAAAATTCGCTGGAGATTTACAAATAGTTCAGATTTTCATGAAAGCTTAAGCTATAGTTAGTAAGAGCAGGTTAAAGCCCTGGTTTAGCAGGGAGAATAAGACGGCAAGCTAACCGTTTTGAAGGGAGACATTCAGATTGGATTTTAATAAGCAACCTGCGAGCCCGCAGCAGGACTCGCAGAGTCCACAGCCGCAGCAGGGCCCGCCAAGCCGGCAGGGGCACAGGCCGCTGAAGAATTGGCTGGAGATATTGCTCGTATCATCAAGGCTAGGGCTGACCTCATTTGGAGGACCGATTGCGCATTTGGGCTATTTCCATGAGGAATATGTCCGCAGAAGAAAATGGATGGATGAGAAGAGCTATGCGGATTTAGTCGCTCTGTCTCAGTTTCTTCCAGGACCGGCAAGCAGTCAGGTCGGCATCGGTATTGGAGCGATTCGCGGCGGTCTCTTCGGAGGGCTGATTTCTTTTATCGGGTTTACGCTCCCATCTGTCATTGCTTTAATGATCTTGGCTTTGCTTATGCAGGGCCTCGGGATCGGGGAGGCTGGCTGGATTCACGGACTCAAGCTGGTAGCCGTAGCCATCGTTGCCCACGCGATTCTAGGGATGGGGAAAAATCTAACCCCTGACTCACAGCGCAAAGCGATCGCTTTACTGGCGCTGGTCGTCACTTTGCTGTGGCAGACGATATATGCTCAAGTCGTCATGATATTGCTGTCCGCTTTGATCGGTTATTTTATCTATAAAAACCATTCAGATTCAAATCCAAACGATAACGGCTCGCGTATTCCTTTTCCGATTTCCAAAAGGGCAGGAGTCATTTGCTTAGCTTTGTTTTTCGGACTGCTGTTTTTGCTTCCGCTGCTCCGTGAGATCACTTCCGTATCATGGATAGCTATGTTCGACAGCTTTTATCGCTCAGGCTCTCTTGTGTTTGGCGGAGGCCATGTTGTGCTTCCGCTGCTTGAACGGGAATTTGTGCCGACGGGCTGGGTGAGTGAGGAGGCGTTCCTGGCCGGGTACGGGGCGACTCAAGCTGTTCCAGGGCCTTTGTTTACCTTCGCCGCCTATTTAGGGACAATCATCAATGGCTGGACAGGAGGACTGCTGGCAACCGCCGCCATTTTTTTACCGGCATTCCTGTTGATTTTCGGTACGCTCCCGTTCTGGGACGCGATGCGCCGCCATCCGAAAATGAAAGCCGCCTTAATGGGCGTTAATGCAGCTGTAGTAGGCATCCTGCTCTCAGCCTTTTACCAGCCGATTTGGACAAGCACTATCATAAGTCCGCTTGATTTTGCCTTTGCCGCGGTTTTATTTAGTATGCTGGTATTCTGGAAGGCGGCCCCGTGGGTTGTCGTTTTGACTGGAGCGATTGGCGGTTCCCTACTATTTTGGCTATTGTAAAAATTTTGCCCAAACCTTCATTCAGCTATAGAGGGGGAAGAACATGGGGAACATGGATCTGTACGAGCAGGAAAAAAGAGTAGCAGAATATTATGCCACAATCGGAAGAGTAATTCGCAGCACATGGAGAATTAGAGATACGGGGGAACTGCTGCAAACCTTTGCTGAGCAAATCGGGCTTCATTTTGGCTGGCACACAGCTGCGATTCTTCTCAAACGGAGAAATTTCCTTCATCTGAACACTTTTTATAGTCAAAAAGTGCTCCACTTCGTGGATGAGTCGATCAATCTGAACGATATAAAAACGGCTGCCAACGATGATCAGGCATCCATTAATGATGATGCTGCTGATAAAATGCCGCTCCAAAAAGCAGCAAAAGCCGATGTCATTACAGACGCTGTAAAGCTGGAGAAAGCGATACAAAACGAAGGAAAGCTGGCCAGCTTTTCCGTTTTAAGCGATCAGACCGTGAAAGATCCCTCGTTACAGAGACTCTATTGGCTCGCCATTCCCTTAAGCAACCGCGATGAAATGATCGGTGTGCTGCTGATCGGCAGAGAAGACGAGGCCTTCGATTCCTGTGAAATAGGAATCATCCATGACCTGGCAGAGCATGTAGCGCTAGCGATCGATAACGTCAAGCTATATGAAGAGAACGAGCAGCTGGTATTGGAGGAAGAGCGCCGCCGCTTGGCGAGAGACCTGCATGATTCGGTGAATCAGAAGCTGTTTTCCCTCTCCTTAGTAGCACAAGGCTTAAGGATGAGGGCAGGCAAGGAAAATTCGGTCGTCCAGGAGGGGCTTCTCGAAATTGGCGGACTTGCCCAGGAGGCCCTGGCCGAGATGAAATCGCTCATCTGGGGGCTGCGTTCTGAGGAAGACTACAGATCAGCTGCTGAACTGCTTAAAGACTATGCCGGCAAGCTTGGCTTAAGCCTGAATATGAAGCCGGGGGAGAACATGCGTCTTTCTCCCCGGATTGAGGAAGCTCTTTGGAGAATTGGCCAGGAGGCTCTTAATAACGTGAAAAAGCATGCCGGAGTAGAAAGTGTGGAAGCCGAAATCCTTTATGAACAGGATAGAGTTCGGATGAAAATAGAAGACAAAGGCCGCGGTTTTAAGCTATCTGCTCCCCCATTTGGCACATTGGGCCTGGTCGGTATGCGGGAACGGGTCGAGCTATTGAACGGCAGTTTGGAAATTAGAAGTGAAGAAAACCGGGGTACGGTCATTGAGGTGGAGCTTCCTTTGAACGAGGGGGGTAAGCGGAAGTGGTAGTAAAAGTATTGCTGGTTGATGATCATTTGGTCGTACTAAAAGGACTTCAATACTTTCTAGAGGTTCACGATGAGATTGAAGTTGTTGGACAAGCCCGTAATGGAGAAGAGGCTTTGCAAAAGATCAAGCAGCTCATGCCTGACGTTGTGCTGATGGATATTCAGATGCCCGTTATGGACGGTATTGAGGCGACAAGACAAATTACGCAGAACTATCCGGCTGTCAAAGTCATTATGCTGACCAGCTTTTCGGACCGGGATTCCGTAATCCCCGCTATTCGTGTTGGGGCAGTGGGCTATCAGCTTAAGGATGTAGAGCCCGGCGTGCTGGCAGATACGATTATAGCAGTCATGCAGGGCAATCGTACTTTTCATCCGGAAGTGACCAACCAGTTGGTGCTGAATGTTCGAGGAGAAAGGGAAGCGGTTAATGATTTTGAACAGTTGACGGCAAAAGAAAAAGAAGTGCTCTACCATATCACATTAGGAGAGAGCAACAAAGAAATTGCCGATCAATTATTTATATCGGAAAAGACAGTTAAAACCCATATCACCTCTATACTTGGCAAGCTGGAGCTGCCGGATCGGACAAAGGCCGCGGTCTATGCACTAAGAAATAAATGGTTTGAGCTTTAGCTCCAAACTGCTGAGTCTTATTCATTGGGCTAAAAGTTCGCTTACTGTAGAAATATAACTAATAGTTAGTGATGTTACTTTCATTCCATTCTTTGATAATACCATTATTCCTAATATTGCTTATTCTACGACTTAAGTCTTACCTTGAAGTTCAGACACCGGATTGATCCTTTTCCACAGGATTTGTATTACGCTGAAGCTATACAAATCAAGTCGATTGGATCATGAGGTGAAGAATATGTCAGTACACAATCAAGAGGGCGTTGTACCTGAAACGGCAGGAATGCGGCAATGGCTGGGGTTAGGTGTTTTAGCGCTTGCTACTCTGCTGCTTGCGCTCGATTTTTCAGTCCTGCATCTGGCACTTCCATATTTGGTTGCCGATTTGCAGCCTAGCAGCACTCAGCAGCTATGGATTTTGGACATTTACGGATTTATGATTGCTGGTTTCCTTGTTACGATGGGGACGCTTGGCGATCGGATTGGACGCAAAAGACTGCTGATGACAGGTGCGGGATTGTTTGGACTTTGCTCCATTGCAGCGGCATATTCAGTGTCAGCCGAGATGCTTATTATCACAAGAGCGCTTTTGGGAATGGCGGGAGCAACTTTAATGCCATCTACCTTATCGTTAATCGGAAATATGTTTCGCAAGCCGAAACAGCGGGGGATAGCTATAGCTGTATGGCTCAGTTGTTTTTCGGCAGGAGGCGCGATTGGCCCCCTAATTGGCGGGTTGATGCTGCAGTGGTTTTGGTGGGGCTCTGTTTTTCTATTAGGTGTTCCAGTTATGCTTTTGCTGCTGTTGACCGCTCCTTTTTTGCTGCCGGAATTTCGCACTCCACAAGCAGGGAAATTGGATCTTCCGAGCGTGGCTATTTCCCTTGTGACTGTATTGTCGGTCATTTATGCTTTGAAGGAAATAGCGAGCTATGGCATACAAGCCTTCCCGATCGCCATGCTTGTTCTTGGTGTTGGAGCCGGCTATATTTTTATACGCCGACAGCGCCGGGTGCAGGAGCCGCTCTTGGATCTGACCTTCTTTCGCAACCGGGCTTTTAACGGCGCGTTAATCGGTCTGTTGATAGCCGTTTTTGCGCTAGGCGGGTTCGTGTTGTTTTTTGCACAGTACTTGCAGCTGGTAGAAGGCTTGACCCCGTTAAAGGCAGGCCTGTGGATGATTCCGTATGCCCTCGCTAATATCGTCGGTGCGATGATAACACCGAGTTTGGCGAACCGGATGTCTGTTTCCAAGCTGATCGCCCTCGGTTTGGCATTGGCCAGCTTTGGCTTTCTGTTCTACAACATTGCAGTCTGGCTGTCGCTGCCCGGGCTTGCAGTTATGGTTAGCGGAAGCATTCTTGTCATGCTTGGTCTTAGTCCGTTAATGGTACTCAGCACAGATAGAGTCGTTGCATCAGTTCCGCCGGAGAAGACCGGGTCTGCCTCCTCTTTGTCGGAAATGAGCAGTGAAATGGGAATGGCGCTGGGGATCGCCATTTTAGGAATAATAGGCACTGCCACTTACCGGCGTCTAATGGCCGGAGCCATTCCGGAAAATACCCCTGCAGAGATGGCGGAAGCGGTCGCTGACTCTTTGGCTGGAGCTGCTGCGGCGGTGGAGAATCTTAACGATCCGAGTTATCTTTACCTGATGGACGCGGCGAGAGAGGCTTTCTCCTCAGGAATTCAAGTCGTCGGTGTGGTCAGTGCGGTGCTGTTGATCGGGTTAATCTTTCTTAATCAAACTGTATTTCGGACAAAGCCGGCAAACGAAGTGAAGGAAACGGCCAGGTAGGGGCATTCCTCTATGGAACCTGCCGTTCCGACAGCCATAAGCGCACGTCTCCGCTAAGAAGCAGCTGATTGATGTAGACCATGTGAGTCTCAGTAAGCTTCAGTGAGCCTCTCCAGCGCTAACGCTCGCCCTCGCTCTTATTTAGCCGAAAAAGCAGGGATTTAATATCTAACGCTCGCCCTCGCTCTTATCTGTGACAAAAAGCCCCGAAAACCGGAATCTGAAGCAAAATAAGGACTATGGCAAGCGCTACAATTTTTACCCCCTCATTTTGCTCAATTAAGGACAACGGCGAGCGTTAGAATTCGGAGCTGGCCATTAGAGGGTAAGAGAGCCATAAGCAGGTGTAAGCAAAGCAATGGCCTGCAACTGCCAACGCTCAACGCCCGCTGCACAACTGGTTTTGGCGGTTAGTATGCGGAATGCTGCCATATTTTTAAAACTATGTATAGTTCTGTTGCATTACCGGTTTAAATCCTGTATGCTAGACTCGTTAGTAAAACTCTTCGAAGGGGAGATTTTGATGTCGGCGGTTGTTCTTAACTAATTAATTTCATAGGAGAAGTTTTCTGCATGCGGTAGAGACCAGCTGATAGTATCAGCCGGTTTATTTAAGTATGCGAGACGGAAGGCTTCTTATTAGTTAAGAACAGCGGATACTACCATAGCCAGGCGTGTGCCTGTCGTTACTACACTTGTCTTCCGTGCTGTGTTCAGCGCGGATTTTTGTGTGTTAACGCCTCTAATTTAGGCATGTCTCTACCAGGGCAGGGATGACGTATGTTCATCTCTGCTCTTTTTTTGTTTCAGCATTTTGTATGATAAGGAGCGATTGTGAATTTTGAGAGCTTATATTGAACTAGCGGCCAAGAATATCCGGCTGCAAGAAGGGGTCCAGGCTATTGAACAGGTGCTGATAGAATGCTACCTCAACCCTGGAATTTCCACAAAAGCGCTGGCACGCAAAGTCCTGCTGCCGACACCTGTCACCGCTGCGATTAAGCGTGAATTGATTAAGGCGGGGGCGTTAATTCAGGAGCGGGGTGTGCGCTGCACGGCCGAGGATTGACCAGGCCTGGGGGTTCGGGCTAAAACGGGAGCTTTTACGCTCCTTGCTTCACGAATCCCCTTTGCCGAAAGAGGCGCGTGCAGTACTTGTTCTGCTGAAGACGATTTTCAAGGATCGGCCGACCGCGGATGTGCGCATAGACCAATCCCTTTGCACACCCGAAACGAGCCTCCGCCGAGCCATCCTCGCACTGCAGCAGCATGCGCTGCTAGGCAAGCAGCTTCTATGCGTAGGAGATGACGATCTGGTTAGTGTATCCATCGGCCTGCTGCTGCGGAGCTTGTTTACTGACAGCAGGCATTCCGCCTTTCGGATTGATGTGGTGGACATGGATGAACGGATTTTGCATTTTATCAGGAACATTGCACAGGAATACGATCTGCCTATTAAATGCCGGCGGCTGGATTTGCGGGAGGCTTGGCCGGAAGAGCTGTTTGGACAATACGATGCTATTTTCACCGATCCGCCTTACACACTTCAAGGGATGAGTCTGTTCCTCTCGCGCGGCATTCAAGCACTGAAGAAGGAGAAGGGGCTGCCCGTATTTTTATCCTTCGCCCATAAATCTCCTCCGTTCATGCTGGCCATGCAGCGTGAATTCGTCCGCATGGGGCTTACAGTCAGCGCTAATTTCCCGAGATTTAATGTATATGAGGGTGCGGAAATGATCGCCAATCAAAGCCAGATGTATATTTTGCGGACGACTGACCAGACTGAGCCGGAGCATAAGGGGGCTTTTACCGGTGCACTGTACACAGGGGAAGTGAAGCAGACGCTCCGTACCTATCATTGCAAGCAATGCTCGCGAAATATATATGTTGGCAAGCATGGGGAATTTGCGACGATTGAGCTGCTTAAAAATGCCGGCTGCCCACGCTGTGCAAGCGATACGTTTGAGCTGGCTGCCAGATATTCTGTTTCAGAGTAGCTGCTTATCGCTAGGGTCGAGGCCGCAAGCCGCATGCAGAATCGCAGGAAGCTCTGGTCGAGTCTCCACCGGGTTTGCTGGCTTATCGGCGTTGTGCTGAATGGTGAAAATGTCTATGAGACCCCCTGTACCGTTATCCAGCGTATCGTTGAATCACGCAAAATGCTCATATCTGATTAGCCAAGCAAACAGCCTGTCGATGTAGGCAGGCTGTTTGTTTTTGTCCAAGTAATAAGTGTGTTGGGGAGCGGCTTTTAAAATTTAGACAATGTCATCCCAAATAACGTTTTAACAGAACGATTAACTATGGACCTTTGCTTCAGGTCAATGATTTCGGGTGCTAAAGAGGCCACTCTTAATTGTAACGCCCGTCCTCGCTCTTATTTAGCCGAAAAAGCAGGAGTTTTATTTTTAACGCTCACCCTCGCACTTATCTGTAACAAATGGGCGGAAAAACCGTAAGTCTGAGCAAAATTAGGACAGCGGCAAGCGTTGAATTCTAAGCAGATTGCAAATGACCTCACCGACCGTTACACACTGTTATTAAAAGTTATTTGACAGCCACCGAGCCTTTTTATTCGAAGTAAGGTCAGCATATACCGGAGTATAGTTTTCGTGTGCTGTGCAGTTATAAAAAAAGTAGGTTGCATTATTTAACAAGGTATAATAAAATAACTTTAATTATATTAATCCAATCAGTTATGTAGGGATTAAAGCTGAACGGCTGACAAGACGACTTGAGGCACGCAGCAGCAAAAAGGCCGCACACGACAGCGTGAAAGGCCGCACACAGCAGCAGCAGCAAAAAGGCCGCACACGGCAGCAATAAGACTGCAGAAGTCGTCACCCAGGACAGGAACGATTTTTGCTGTTGAAGGAGGACTATAACAATGGCCAAAAAGCCAATCGTAGAGGTTGACGGGCTGGCTAAGAGCTTCACCCATAAAGGCAGAGCGGAGCAGGTGCTGGCAGATATCTCGCTGCGGGTCGAGCAGGGGGAGATTGTATCTCTGCTGGGGCAGAGCGGATGCGGGAAGAGTACCTTGCTCAATTTGATCGGGGGCTTCACCGTGCCTGATAAGGGGACGATTCATGTTGGCGGAGAACCGGTCAGAAGACCCCGAATCAGCTGTCAGATGCTGTTTCAAGATTACGGTCTTCTGCCTTGGCGGACGGTTAGGGCCAATGTAGATCTCGGCCTGCTCTCGCTGCAGCTTAATGCTTCGGAGAGGCAGGAAAGAATCAGGCGGTATCTGGCCTTGGTTGGGCTCGAGGATAAAGGGGACTGGTTCCCCCACCAGCTGTCCGGGGGGATGAAACAGCGGGTAGCGCTGGCCAGAGCGCTGGCTTTGCAGCCGAGCGTGCTGCTTATGGATGAGCCTTTTGCCGCCCTGGATACGTTTAACCGTTACTATTTGCAGGATGAACTGCTGCGGATACAAGAGGCTGAAGGAACGACAGTAATCTTAGTAACGCATGATATCGATGAAGCGGTCTATTTGTCGGATAAAGTGCTGATTATGGAGGCGAATCCGGGCCGTATATGCAAGGAGCTTGCAATCCCCTTTATGAAACCGCGAGACCGCGGCGACGGTAATTTCCAGCATTACCGGAAGCTTATTCTGGAGGCCTTTCGCCTTACGGGTGTGCTGCCGGCTGAAGAGTACAGCATTTGATTCGGAAAACGGGAGGACAGAGAATGAAACGGATGAAGAACCAAAGCCTGATGGCATTGCTGCTTGTGATCTCGCTATTGGTGCTGTCGGCCTGTGGAGCCGGCGGTGAGTCACATGGGAGCGAGGGTAACGGGAAAAAGAAGATCCGCATTGGCTACCTGCCGATCACCCATGCAGCTCCGCTCTACCTGGAGCAGGGGCTGGAAAAGGAAGGATACGAAATTGAACTGGTCAAATTCGGCTCCTGGCCAGATCTTATGGATGCACTGAATACCGGTCATATTGACGGCGCTTCCGTGCTGGTTCAGCTGGCGATGCGGGCCAAGGAGCAGGGGATTGATCTTAAAACGGTAGCGCTTGGACATAAAGACGGGAATGTGCTGGTTGCCGGCCAGGATATCGAGGATGTGACCGATTTGCGGGGGCAGAGCTACGCTATTCCGAGCCGCTTTTCCAGCCATAACATCCTTTTGTATGAAATGCTTAAGCAAGCCGGAGTAGGCTACGATGAAGTGAATGTGATCGAGCTGGCTCCTCCGGAAATGCCGGTGGCCTTGGCAGAAGGCCGCATCTCCGGCTACGTGGTAGCCGAGCCGTTCGGTGCTAGCTCAGTTGCTGCAGGACACGGCAAGGTGCTGTTCCAATCCGATGAATTGTGGCCGAATTCCGTATGCTGCGTGCTGGTGCTTAGACAGGAATGGATTGACAGCAATCCTGAATTAACCCAGAAGGTCGTCCAGAAGTATGTAGAAGCAGGACTGCTGGCTGAGCACAAGGATGACCATGCCAAGGCTGTTCTTGGAAACTTCCTGAATGTGAACGAGGAAGTGCTGGATTTATCGCTGGGCTGGATTCATTATGATGATCTGGTGCTGGATGAGGAATCTTACCGCAAGCTGAGTGAGTACCTGGTGGAAATGGGGCTGACGGAAAATCCACCGGCTTACGAGGACTTTGTAGACAATACGTTCATTGAGAGGGCGCTGCAATCCTTATGACGAAAAGAGCCAAAACTTTATACGGTATAGGCGGCGTATTGGCACTTTTGCTCCTTTGGCAGGTGCTGGTCTGGATCCGCAATGAATCGGCAGCTCTATTTCCTTCTCCGCTCAGCGTAGTTCAGGGTCTGGGCGAAATGATGGAAAGCGGAGTGCTGCTGGAGCATCTAAAAGTCAGTCTCGGGAGGTTCGCCGCAGGGTATTTGACCGCCAGTGTGCTGGCGATCCTGCTGGGGCTGCTGCTCGGCCGCAGCAAACGCGTGTGGGCTGCAGTCGATCCGGTTATCCAGGTGCTGCGGCCGATATCGCCCATTGCCTGGGCTCCATTCATTGTGCTCTGGTTTGGCATCGGCAATGCGCCAGCGATTGTGATCATCTTTATCGCGGCCTTCTTCCCCGTGCTGCTGGCAACCGTATCCGGCGTGCGCAACGTCGAGCCGGTCTATCTTAAAGTGGCGCACAATATGGAGATGGGCCGTTCGCAATTGCTGACCCGGATCATCTTCCCGACGGCCTTTCCGTCCATTGCCGGAGGACTCCATCTTGCCATTGGCACCGCCTGGATCTTCCTCGTTTCGGGTGAGATGATCGGGGCGCAGTCTGGACTTGGCTTTCTGATTATTGACAGCCGCAATACACTGCGTATGGATCTGGTCATGTCCGGAATCGTCTTAATCGGAATATGTGGACTGCTGCTCGATAGGGCGGTTCGCTTGTTCGAGAATTGGGTTGGCAGACATTGGGGAATGGTTGGCGAGAAGTAATCGGCAATCCATGCAGGGGAGGAAAAACTCAGACGGATGAGCGTTCTTCCGCTGCCAGCTCTACCACTTCAATGTCCTCGACCTGGCGGGCGCAGTGCTCGCAATGATAGGCAATTTCGACCTCATGTCCGCAGCTGCGGTGCACGAGCTTCTTATAGCATTTCTGCAGATTGCGCCGTCCCCACAGCACCAGGGCATGGAAAACATCCTCCAGGTCCTTGCCGCTGTCCGTCAACTGATAGCAATAGCGGGGCGGGTGATCGGAATAGAGCCGCGAAACGACGAGGCCTTGCGCTTCCAGAAATTTCAGCCGCTCAGACAGGAGTTTGGACGACAATCCGTCCAGCGCTTTCTTGATTTCGTTAAACGTTGTTCGTCCTACAAGGATTTCATGGATGATCAATAGGGTCCAGCGATCCCCGATGATATTGAGTGACTGAGCGATGTTGCATGGGATAGGGTAACGGTCTTTCATACGGGAACCTCCGTTTGTTAGGCATGCCTATAAAGTATATTTCTGCAATTTGGTAACTATTTTACACTAATTGAAAAGGAGAGAGCAATATGGCACTTTACTTGGCTGAAACGACTTTTGACAATGGGGTATCCAGCAGGGAGCTTTTTGAAGAGAAGGTGAAAATTATCCGGGAATCCCTTGGTCAGCGCAAGCTGCGGCTGGTGGAGGTTCAAGTATCCGCAGATTACCGCCGGGCGTTTTTCATCGTGGAGGGTGAGCAGGAAGAGAATGTCAAGGAAGCTCTCGAAGCGGCGAATACGCCAGCCTCGCTGATCAAGCAGGTGCGCCTTGTCGGTCAGGAGCTTGAGGAAGCGGGCCGCGACGAAGAAACCAACTATGTGGTGGAATGGAACTTGCCGGCGGATTTGACGATGGACAAATATCTGGAGCGCAAAAAACGCAATTCCGTGCATTATGCAGAGGTGCCTGAGGTCAAATTCGCCCGTACCTATGTTTGTGAGGATATGAGCAAATGCCTCTGTTTTTACAATGCCCCGGACGAGGACGCCGTTAAAAGAGCCCGCGAGGCGGTCAGCACGCCTATTGATTCCATCACGGAGGTAGCGGCCCGATCCGGCAAGTCGGGCAACCGCAGCGAACCATGAGCCAAACGGATCGTGAAAGGCTTATCGCGCAGGTCATTGAGCAGCATTTGAAACCTCATGTTAGACAAATCGATGAAGAGGGAGCTTATCCGGTTGAATATTTGCGTGAACTGGGAAGGCAGGGTTTGTATTATCCATCCTCTGAAGAAGGGGATGGAGCCTTGATTCGGGACAACGTTGACCTGATCCGTGCAACATCCCGCCGCTGTTTAACTACGGGCTTCAATGTCTGGTGTCATCTCGCTGCAGTTACTTACGTGTGTATCAGCGGCAACGAGGCGCTGCGGCGCCAAGTGCTCCCTGGTTTGCTGAACGGGGATTTGATCGGAGGTACGGGGCTCTCCAATCCAATGAAGTATTACGCCGGATTGGACCGGCTGTATCTGCGGGCGACCCGATTGGAGTCAGGCGGCTTCGAAATCAATGGAACGCTGCCGATGGTTTCCAATCTCGGGCCGGACCACTGGTTTGCCGCCATTGCTGCTGCGGGGGAGGAGCGTGTTGCATTTTTCGTGCCATGCTCGCTGGAAGGTATGAAGATGACTGAACGGACCGGTTATCTCGGCTTAAACGGAAGTGCGACTTACTCCTGTGCATTCGATCGCACGAACGTGCCTGAAGAATGGGTGCTTGCACATGATGCGGACCAGTGGGTGTGTGACGTTAGGGGTATTTTCATTCTGTATCAAATTCCGATAGGACTTGGCCTGGTTGAAGCGGCTGTGCAGTCGATGCGTAAGAGCAGCAATCTGCAGCAGGGCTGCAACCGGTACCTTAAGGTTCAGCCCGAACAGCTGGAAGAGCAAGTAAATAGTCTGATTGACGAAACTCATCAGCTGGCATTGCGAGGCAATGTGGCTGAGTACTGGGAGAGCGTGCTGCAGCTTCGGCTGCGTACAGCTTACCTGGTCCTGCAGGCCGCGCAATACGGCATGCTTCATCAAGGCAGTGCCGGTTACACGCAATACAGCAGCGCTTCCCGGCGTTTGCGCGAGGCTTATTTTTTCGCCAATCTGACGCCTTCGGTCAGGCATCTGGAGAAGCTTACCCAGCTCGCCGCCGCCCGCTAGAAATTATTGTATAACTCATTTTTTTAGAGCAGGATTTGCAAGTTTCAGAGCAAGATTTGCAAGTTTCAGAGAATGTTGCTTCTTCTGGAACTTGCTTTTTTCATATGTGAAAAAGGCTCAATCTAAAAATCAGTGCTTGACTTCCATCAGAGATGCCGCTGCGGGGAATGAGGGGGCTTCCGATCGCTGTTAGCATATGCTCCCGAAATACGCTTGTCGCGAGACGATATTTTAACGATGCAGGATTATATTGCTTGCGAACGAAAAGCCCAGACAGCGCCCGACAATCAGTACAAAAGCCGTCTGCAGCGCTGCGCGCTGCGACCTGCAAATCCAGCGTACTTTCATTTATATGAAAACAGTCATATATGAAAACAGTCATGCCATTTAAATCTCAGCCAGAACTTCAGCATGAAACTAGCCAAGGTTGGCGGGGCTCGCGGGGTTCGAGGACTGCGCTGGCTTATTGCTTGCGTTTTGTACGAAATGTCGTACAAATTCATGGAGTTGAAGGGCGAATATCGGAGATTTGTATGAAACGTCGTACAAATACAGGGGATTGAAGGGCAATTACCCAAGATTTGTATGACAAATCGTACAAATGCACGTGATTGAGGTGCGATTACCGAAATTTGTATGACAAATCGTACAAATGCCGGGGTTTAAGCTATTAAGGGCGTGCAGCCAGTGTTCTAGACGAAATATCGTACAAGCTCCAGATCATGTGATTGAGGTACTGGAATTTGCATGATGAATCGTACATTCTCATCCAAAATGCTCTCAAAATCCTTTATTTAGTATGATAAATTATGATAAATCGTTCAAAGGAATTCAATGGACCCGTGGCAGAGCTCGCATAGCTTTTTTCACCACCCTTTTAGATAAAAGCGGGAAAAGATCGAGCATGATGTTAGGTGCGCGGGAAAAGCACTTGCTATACGAAAGGGCCGCCTAGTCCACTTTATACAAGCCATGCTTCACCAAACCGATCAAAGCATCCAACTCGTTATTCAGCGTCCCGAGGAAAGCCAGGCCTTTATCTGCGCTGAATTTATGTTTTTGCACGATATTTCTTGTGATCGCTTCTACTGATTCAAGCAAAAGCCGCAGCGCCTGCTCCCGGGGGATGGTCTCGCGTATCTGGCCAACATCGAGGTTCTCAAGATACAGGGCAAGGTATCTTTGTTGAAATTGATCTTCAATAGCTTGAATGTCTGCTTGGATTTCCTTGCAGCGTTCGACAAAAGCATAGACGGATAACTGGTAGATATAGGGCTGCTGAACAAATAAGTTCATTTTGGCGGTATGGAGGTCGCGCAAACGTTCCAACGGATCACGGCTGAATGAAGCGGATGCCTGTTTTATGTACCAGAAAAAATATTCGATGCACTGATCGGCGATGGAAAGAAATAGCTGTTTTTTATTGCCAAAATGATGAAATAAAAGCCCTTTGGAAACGCCTGCTTGCTGAATCACCCGATTGGTGGATGCCAATTCGTATCTCTTTACGGCAAATTCCTCTAAGGCTGCTTTCACAATCTCTCTTTTTTTCGGATCCGTTTCGTTCTCCCAAATTGATTGCATTCGTCCCTCAAACCTTTCACATTCCCCTGGCTCACCCAATGGCCAATGCTATATACAATAGAACATTGTCTGCTAGATGGCCAATGCTATGTACAATAGAACATTGTCTGCTAGATAGTCAATGCTATGCACAATAGGATATTGTCCACTAGATGGTCAATGCTATGCACAATGGGGCATGGTTTGTTGACCGTGTGGTCGGTACTGTATACAAAATAGCATATGTTGACCATGTGGTCAATGCTGTGTACAATATGGCATATATTGACCATGTGGTCAAAAAGGGAGAGGAGCTGGTTGTATTGAGTAGGGTGGTTGTACGCTTGGCGGAAATTGTATTGGGGATTGTTTTCTTGGGTGCCGGGTTGAATGGTTTCCTGGTGGTAGTTCAGCTGGATCCCATTATGCCTACCAGCGCTGAAGCGACAGAATTTCTCGGGGATGGTTACTTGCTGGCCATAGTAAAATCGGTTGAAACGGTGTGCGGGCTATTGCTTCTGCTCCGGCGCTTCGTGCCGCTATCCTTGCTCGCATTGGTGCCGCTGGCAGCCAACATACTCGCCTTTCATCTTTTTGTCGACCCTGGGCTTCTGCCATTGGCTGTTCTTGTCACGGTTCTGACTGTTTTTTTGCTGTGGGTGTACAGGGCGTCTTTTGCAGGACTTCTGCACAAAAAAGCCGACCCCTCCAAGCGGCAAGCGGGTTCATGAGGTCAGATTCTGAGGACTCCGGGGCCGCCAGACGGCTAGCGGGCCTGGAGCCGAGCCGTTATTGCCGGGTGTGTCGGACAATCGCATTCTTCAGCTAATCCCTGGCCCGGCCTTGACCTGGCCCGGCCTTATCCTGGCCTGCGGCAGCATGCTGTCCTCTATGACCCCCTCACCGCAGATTCTGACTATACGCTCTGCTGCAGTCTTTCTCTTACAATAGCAGCGAGCGCGTTCATAAAATCAAAAGAATCATTCAAAAACTCTGTTCTTACGAATTCCAAATTCAATTTCTGACACAACTCCTGGCAATCGAAGCCCATATCGAACAGGGCTTCGATATTAGCTGTGACGGACAATAGATCACAGGTGACAATCCCGCGAATTCCGTTTGCCGCTGCGGTCTGGATAACCTCTTTAACATCGGGGCCCGACCACAGCTCGGCTTTGGCGCCGGCGCTGCGGTATGCTGTAGTCCAGCGGCTGAGTCCTAGCGCCTGCGCAATTAACTGAGCCAGCTCAGCAAATTCGGAATGATACCGCTCATGGGACTCTGCTGCACCAGGCTGGCTGTGGGCGGTGAAGATGACCACGCTTTGCAGCCGTGCTTGCTCGGATAACCACTGTACAGCGGTATTCACCCGTTTGCTCATCACCCTTACAAAAGCGGGATGATTATGCCATTTATCCACATCAATAACCGCAATGGGTTCCCCCTGGCACTGTCGGGTCAAAGCTTTGTGTACTTTACGCTGATATTGTCCGGCACCGGTTTTGGAGTACAAAGGACTGATGGGCAGTGTCAGAATGCGGGTGACGCCTTCCTCTACCATGCGGGATACTGTATCCTGGGCGAATGGCGGGGTATGCTTGAATGCGGTATAAACCCTAAGCGGCTCCGTGAAGTATGGTTTCAGCAGCAGCTCCAGGGCTTGTGCCTGCCTTTGCGTCACAGCTCCAAGCAAATCGGCCGTGCCTGTTCGGGCAAACCGCTGCCTGGCCGCTTCTAATTGTTCCGCAGTCGGTTTTTTTCCATAACGGATATGGGTATAGTAGCTTTCCAGATCATCCACAGAGTTAGGTGCTCCGTAGGCAAATATGATGATGCCGATCATATCAGTCCCTCTTTCCTTGTCATTCATTGAAATTTGTCCGGATGAAGCCATTCACTGATTTCTTTCATACCATGCAGCACAGCATACGGATTGGAAATCATCAAATCCCTGGCTTTCATCGTCTTAACCTGATCTGTAGCGACTGCCCGAAGCGTCTGGAAGCCTGGTGAAGCTATCAATTCACTAAACTCATCACTGGCCGTTCCCCATTCGGCAAGAATAATATAATCCGGGTCGGCCTCTATCAAATGCTCGATAGATACGGAGGCGGTGCGGTCCAGGTTTAACAAATCCGACCCCGGAGTGCCACCCGCGTGCTTGACAATATCATAAGCGATGCTGGTAGGACCCAGAACATAAGGGCCGGAATTGGAGGAAACCTGGGATATGACCAGAACGCTTGGCTTTTCTTTGAATGTTTCCACTGCGGCCTGAACGTTGCTTATCTCTTCATCGATCTGCTCAATCAGGCTTTGTGCCTTATTTTCTTCTCCGACCAACTGGCCAATCAGCCCGATGTTTTGTTTTAACAATTCAATCGTATGCCAACGCTCAAAGGAGGCCAAGGGAATACCGGCAGACTGCAGCATTTCAGTAGCATCCTGTTCCGCTCCATGGGTCAGGGTGATGAGCACGAGGTCGGTATCGAAGGAGAGCACCTGCTCGGGATCAATCTTGGCCCCCACTACTTTGGTTTTGACTTCCCGGGCTTGCTCGCTATGATGGGATAAATAGTCGTTTTCGGTGCTTCGGGATACGGCAGCTATCCGCTCCGGTTCTACCAGGCTTAATACAATTTCCGAAACATCGAGGGAGAGAGCCGCTATGCTTTGCGGCTTTTCTTCGATTAAGACTTCTTGCTCATAGAGCTTGACGGTACGGGGAAATGGCTGTCCGGTCTCCTCTTCATCTTCTTTTTGCATCTCCGGAGAATTAGCCGCCGGGGAAGGGGAGATCGAGTCGAGGCTCGAATCCGGGGCGGCAGGGCCTTCAGCGGATGCGCAGCTGGCGGCAAATAACAGAATCAACAAAAGAGAGAGTACTAGCGGGATAAAGGGAATCGAATCAGGAATGGACCGTTTCACGGGCAATTTCCTCCTTTTTTTGCTGAATGATTGTAGTCAGGTTTTCTTTATTTACAATGCTGCTGCTGTTCAAATAATCGGTCAGCAAGGGTGTGCCAGCTGTTCCGGGCTCGCGGTCAGGCAGCCATGTTAGCACATTTGTTGTAGATAAAACACTCCGCAACTCCTGGTTGTTGTCCCCCATCGGTACGGGAGCGGCAATAACCAAATCCGCAGCCAGCTGTTCCTTCTGACATTGGTGCAGAAGCCCGGGAGAAATTTTGCAGAAGGATGGAGAAATAATGACCTTCATCCCCAGGTCCCGAGCCAGGCGCGCATCCGGATCGTGGGCTTCCATAGGGCCTGCGGTGACCTTGCAGTTGAGCCGGTGCAGCAGGGCCAACAGCCCCGAAGCGCTGCCCGCACCGCCAACTACATACACCGAAGGCCGCGGCTCCGCATCCGTCTCATAGGATTGGCCGGCCTCCTTGTACCCAAGAGCCGTAACGGCTGCCGCATCGACCATTTCGTCATGACGCACAGCGGACAGCACCTGATAGCTGGACAGCAGAGTGTGCGGGTTCAACACTTCATCAGGCGCGCCGTTTGATTGCAGCTGCCCGTCCTGGATAAGGATCAGACGATCGCAGAAGCGGGCTGCCAGATTCAAATCATGCAAAGCGGCAATCGCCAGAATCCCTTCGTTCGCGAGCTCGCGAATCAATTCCAGCACCTGGAGCTGCCGGTTAATATCCAATGCCGAAACAGGCTCGTCAAAGAGCAGAATGCCCGGCTCTTGTGCAAGCGCCTTAGCGATAAAGGCCATCTGGCGCTGTCCTCCGGAAAGGCTGGTAACCAAGCGGTCAGCGAGATCAGCGATAGCTGTCCGCTCCAGAGCTTCCTGAACAATCTCCAAATCCCGCGGGCTTTCCAAGCCGAACCGGGGAATATGCGCATGCCTGCCCATCAATACGATGTCACGCACCGAAAAATCAAATCCAAGCGAGGTATCCTGCGGCACATAACCGATGATTCGGGCCAGCTCCCGCGGACGGAAAGCCGGCAATTTGCTTTGATTAAGCTTAATTTCCCCCTGCTGATAGGGCTGCAGTCCGGCGAGGGTGCGCAGCAGTGTCGATTTGCCGGAGCCGTTTGGTCCGATCAGACCGATCAGCTCCCCGCTCCGGGCCGCAAAGGATATCGATTGAAGAATAGGATGTCCGGCAAGGCTCACGCCTATATGATTGACATTTAGCTGATGCACTTACATACTCCCCCTTCGGGATTTAACGGTTAAAAGCAAAAACACAGGGGCGCCAATCAAGGCGCACACCACACCGACCTGCAAGCTGACCGGATTCAGCATCATTCGTGAGACGATATCAGCCAGCACCAGAAAAATCGCTCCGCCCAAGGCACTGGCAGGGAGGAGCAGGCGGTGGTCGGGACCCGCAAGCAGGCGGATGACATGGGGGATAATCAGTCCGACAAATCCGATAGTGCCGCTAACCGCCACGCCTACGCCGATCATGAGCGCTGCAGCGCCTAACAGGAAATACCGGGTTCGGCGGACATGAACCCCGGAGCTTTTGGCTTGCTCATCGCCGAGCAGCATCATATTAAGCTCTCTTGCAAAAAGGATGACAAGCAGGATAGCTCCCAGAATAAACGGGCTGATTAACTGAACATGCTGCCAGGTGCGGGCCTCCAGCCCTCCTTGAAGCCAGAACACGATGCTTCGCAATTCTTGTTCGCTGGGAGCACTGGCGACAAATACACTGATCACAGCTGATAAAAATAGATTCATACCCAGCCCGATTAGCAGCAGGGTAGAGATGGCATTTCGTTTACTAGCCTTCCAGATGAACAGAATGACGAAAATCGATACCCAGGCGCCAATAAAAGCAGAAGCCGGCAATAACCATTTGCTGATTTGGGTCCAGCCCCAAAAAATCGCCAGAACCGCCCCGACCGCGGCGCCGCTGGAAACCCCTATATAGCCGGGCTCTACCAGCGGGTTGCGGAACAAGCCCTGCATAACGGCGCCGGAAATGCCCAAGGCGGCCCCGACCATCGCCCCTACCATAACTCTCGGCAGCCTGATTTCGGTAATCACCGTGTAATCCCGTTCGCTGAATGATGCTGCGGAGGGGATGTGTAAGAACTCAAGGAAAATCATCATCGTTTGCCTAAAGGGAATATTAACGGGGCCAAGGGAACAAGCGAGAATGATGACGCCTAGTAAGGTCACCGCCAGCAGACCGAGGATGATGATAGATTTTTTATACATGGCATAATTCGGTGCGGGTGTTAACTTGCTGTTCGTCGTAGATGGCTCTGTCCATCTATTTTTTGTTTTCTCAAGCACAGCTTCCCTCCTGGATTTGTGTATCAGGGCACAAATTTGTCATATAACAAAAAATGTTTACCTAATGCAAAATTTAGGCTAAAGTTATTTTAAACATGGACATTTTCAATTGTCAATCTAATTTTTTTCTGACATAATAATCACAAACTGTGACCAGCTCACGATCCGCTCGAGAAATCGTTCTGCTTATTACAATCCTTGTTCAATAAAAAGCTGCAAATGCAAATATAGGAGAATTGCAATGGCTTATTTTACGAGTAACGGGACTAAGCTGTACTATGAGGTGTCTGGGGAAGGCGAACCGATCATTTTCACACATGGTGCCTCCTGGAATCATAGGCAGTGGGAGGAACAAGTTGCCTGCTTTCAAGACAAGTATCAGGTGGTTACCTGGGATGTCAGAGGACATGGACACTCTACTTTACCGGAGGGTAAGGTAGATTCCGAAGATTTCAGCCGGGATTTGGCGGCTTTGATGGATCACCTGCGGCTGCCAAAGGCCAATCTCGTCGGGCTCTCGATGGGAGGGCATATTTCTTTGCAAACTGCGATCCGGTATCCGGATAAGGTGAGCCGTCTTGTTCTGATTGGTACCCCTTGCAGCAACAGCTTTAATTGGTATGAGAGACTGTTTGTGCCAATCAACCGTTTCAGCAGCCGGTGGCTGCCTGTTAAGACCAGTGCGTCCCTTCAGGCTAAGATGCTCTCCAAAAACAACCCGGCCAATTATGCCTACATTTTCAAGGCATTTTCCATGATTCCGCATGACAATTTGATTAGAATATGGTCGGCAGTAACGCGGATGGAAAGCAAGCATGATTTGCACAGGGTCAAATGTCCCACATTGCTGTTAATTGGTGACCAGGACACAATGACTAACTATCAGCAGGAGCATATGCGCAAGCAGATTGCCGATGCTGAATTGAAGGTGATTCCGAACGCACATCATGCTACAAATCTGGATAACCCGGCGGCGGTTAACGAGGCCATTCAAGCTTTTATTCGCAACAAATAACAAGCTGGACCTACAAGCTTACTCGCTTTAAAGACATGATTAACTTCCTCCCGGCCTATTTTTGTAGTACTTTGTAGTACCAGCATTAGCACAAATGCATGCGGTTGGAGTGCGATTACCCGAGATTTGTATGAAAACAGTCAAGTCTTCTCCAGTTCTGGCACAACTCCAGCATGAAAATAGTCGAGGTGGCGGGGTTTGAGGGCTGCGCGGGCGATGGCCGACAGGCCATGGGGGATTTGTACGAAATGTCGTACAAATTCATGGGGTTGGAGTGCGAATACCGGAGATTTGTATGAAAACAGTCATGTCTTCTCCAGTTCTGGCACAACTCCAGCATGAAAATAGCAAGGTTGGCGGGGTTCGCGGACTTATTTCCTGCATTTTGTACGAAATGTCGTACAAATGCATGCGGTTGAAGTGCGAATACCGAAGATTTGTATGAAACGTCGTACAAATACAGGGGATTGAAGGGCAATTACCCAAGATTTGTATGACAAATCGTACAAATGCAGGGGATTGAAGGGCGATTACCCGAGATTTGTATGACAAATCGTACAAATGTAGGGCTTTAAGCTACTAAGGGCGTGCAGCCGGTGTTTCATACGAAATTTCGTACAAGTTATGTGATTGAGGGACTCAACTATTGAGCTAAATTACCCGAGATTGCTCATGACGCGGGTACGATTACCCGAGATTGCTCATCATGCGGGGAGTTTTATTTTCACAGAAATAGTGCGTTTTTTACAGATTGCTAACATTAAAGCGAAAGCGGCGATTGCCGGTTAGGGTGCGTTACCATTGAGGTGCGTTGCAATAATTTAGAGGACTCATCGAGAGTCCTCTTCTTCTTCAGGAAACAGGGTTTCCTGAATTTGATCCATCGCTTTCTCAACAAACTCATCGACTCCATCGGTAGCCGCCATATGCTCCTGGTCAGGAGGAGTAGGGATGCCCGCTGTTTCCTCTGAGGTTTGCTCAATAATTTTCGTGTAATACTCCTGTTCCTTGGCGGAAGCGAACCACCGGTCGGTAAGGTGCTCCTCATTTTTTTTATCTGTCATGCGTTCACCTCTTAAGTTAGATTAAAGCACTATGCCGGCTGTAAAGCGGCTGGCTTATTCATAGATGTTATCGGCGTTCTCATAGCGCAATTTCTCGGAGTGAATCCTTGTATCCGCTGCTTGTAACGGTTGCTCGGATTGCTCGGAGGCTTGTGCATGGTTTGCGTCCAATGCCGGATGCTCTGCTGTATCGGCTTCCAGCGATGCATTGTAGCCTTCTGTTCCCGTGTTGTTGCCGTATAAAGAAATATTCCTCGCTGCTTCATTGATAGGATACGCGGGTTCAACAGCATTGGACTGAGAGCCGGCAGCTTGGCTGGCTGAAATAAGGTCGTCCGCAGAATGCTCGTTTAAAGGCTCCGATTGACGGGGCATAATAGTTTGCACTTCTTTTCTTTGTAATCGTGGGGTAAGTCTTAATGTTTAGAGTGCGCCAGCTTGATTCTGATTATCCGTTCATTGGAAAAGAAGCCAGCCAGCCACACCTGAGCCTGACAAAACAAGCAGCGGGTGAAGATGGAAGCGGGAGAATGACAGGTAGGCTGCTGCAGCGATGATCCAGGTAATAGCCATGTCGGCCGGGGAGGAGTGCAGGAGAGGGGTAGACTGGGCCATCCGGAAGGCGCCATAAAAAACAAAAGCAACAATCACAGGCCTTATGCCATAGTAAAAAGAATCGAGCTCCTTGTTGGCAAAGCGTTGGCTGATAACGACAATAAGAACGATAAGCAGAATAGAGGGCGTGACAAAACCGGCCATAGCGGCTGCGCTGCCGGCAATGCCTGCTGTATGATAGCCGACGGAGACGGCCATGTTCGCCGCCAGCGGTCCAGGTGCGAGACTGACTAATGCTACCGTCTGAGCATAAGCGTTTCCGCTCATCCATTCATAACGGGCAACCTCGCTTTCAATGATGGGAAGCATGGCATACCCCCCGCCAAATGACAGAAGACCAATTTTAAAAAACGACCAAAACAATAACCAGATCAATAAGTTCACCTTCTAGGCTGTCGCTTTTGCTGTTGTTTTTGACGGAGGGCATACCATAAGAAGCCTGCAGCTATGCCTCCCGCCAGCAGGTAGGCAGGTGGAACGGAGAACAGGATGAGCAGAGCCAGGCTAACCGCGAACAAGGCGAACACCTTTAGATCCCGCACAGAGGAACGAAACATCCTGGCGCCAATGTGAGCGATTAGGGCTGTAACACCGACTTGCACGCCCTTCATGGCTGCAAGCACTGCGGGGTGTTCATTCAATCGGGTGAAAAAGACCACCATAGCCAGCACGATAATGAAAGAGGGGAAAATCATACCGCTTACTGCTGCCGCCAATCCCCGCCAGCCCTGCAGCCTGTACCCGATATAAGCGGCTGCATTGATGCCGACCCCGCCAGGTACGCTGGTAGCTGCAGTAATGGCTTCCTCCCACTGCTTATCGCTCATCCATTGCTTGCGGGTAACCACTTCCCTGGCCATCAGGGGAATCATCGAGAACCCCCCGCCAAAAGCTATAGGACTGATCTTCATAAATGCCCAGCCGATTTGCAAGGTATGGAGCCAGGATTCCGAGCTCGAAATGCAGCTATCCTTTTCTTTCATAAGCTCAGGGGTCACCTCTCTTCCTCATTAGTATGTCAGTTAATAATAGTTAAGCTGATCTTAACATACTTTATTCCATTATGAAATAAAGTATGATGAATTCATGAGAATAAAACAAAGAGAATGTATCATTCGGTAGAAATTTTTGTAATATCAAGGAAGAAAATTCCTGAATGGATAAAAGTAGAAAGGAAAATCGAACTGGCTGCTGCTGTCGTGTATAATTTGGAAACATAGGGAGGAGGCTGCTGCCATGGAATCAATCAAGTCTATCGCGGGCGATAAAGCTAGAGCATTATACCGTCTTATTCGCAAACAGGATCAGGTGTCTAAGGTCCAGCTGTTGGAGGCTACGGGCTGGTCGCTAAGCACGATGACCCGCACCTTGGAGGAAATGTGCGGACAAGGGCTGATTATTGAGTCCGGCTTTGGCGAATCAACAGGGGGGCGCCGTCCGATCCTGTATCGCATTAATCCGGATTACGGGTATGTGCTGGGTCTCGATATTTCCCGCAAGAACTCACTGCTGATCCTGTGTAATATGCGGCTGGAAAAGCTGGCTTCCCGCCGGTGGGAGATGGACGCCACTTTAACCCCTGACGTGCTGGTTAAAGAAATTGCGGCTGCTGTTCACGCTATGATTGAGCCTTTAGGGCTGGCTTTTTCTTCGATTATGGGCATGGGACTTGGCGCCGTCGGCCCGCTTGACCGTACGACTGGCTTCATCTATCCTCAGCACTTTCCCGCGGAGGGCTGGTACGGTGTGCCGATTCGCGAGCTGCTGGAGCAGGAGCTGTCACTTCCGGTTGTACTGGATAACGGAGCTAATATGGCGATTCTCGGAGAATATTGGTCTACGATGAAGGGGAGCGCCAAGCATTTACTATATGTGCATGCCGGTGTAGGCTTGCGCTCGGCTGTGATGAGCGATGGGAAAATCGTATACGGTGCGGCTGATTTGGAAGATTCCTTAGGTCATATGGTCGTTCAAAGTGATGGCCCCCGGCTTCAGGCAGGCGGGAATTATGGCAGTCTGGAAAACTATGCGACCATCTCAGCCTTGGAGCATCAGGCGAGAGCCAGGCTCAAGCAGGGACGAAAGAGCATTTATCTGGAGGAGATTCCTCCGGAATCTGTACAATTCGAGCAGCTGGTCTATGCTCTTAAGCAGGGTGATCAACTTGTCCGGGAATTATTTCACCAATCCGCTGTTTATTTTGGTATCGGATTGGCAAATGCGATCAATATGCTGCATCCGCAAAAGGTAATTCTTGGCGGGCCCTTGCTTAACGCCGATCCGGCATATTTTCAGGTGGCCGCGGACGTAGCGAAAAGTAAAACCCATACAGCCTCCTTGTATGAGGTTCACTTCAGCTTGGGTAAGCTTGGAGAGGAAGCGATCGTAATCGGTGCGGCCGCCTCTGTGCTGAACAAGATTGCAGGTGACGCGTTATGAGCGAGCACGGGAGTAGGAGATCAACAAATACATGATGGACAGCTGCAAGAAAAGCTCACAGAGAGGGATAGGATGGATTATTGCATGAAACAAACGATTCTTATTGTTGATGATGAACCCGAAATCATCGACTTTCTGCAAGATGCTTTAATGGATGATGACTACCGTGTGTTAACAGCTTACAGCGGAGAAGAGGTGTTTAACCATCTTGGCGAACAGCCTGACTTGATCATCCTGGACGTTATGATGCCCGGCATGAACGGGTGGGAAGTTTGTCAGGCAATCCGGGAAAGGGTTTCCTGCCCGATTTTATTTCTGAGTGCGCGGCAGAGTGAGGAGGATCGGGTAAAAGGACTGATGGTTGGCGGCGACGATTATATGGTCAAACCATTCAGTGTAAAAGAGATGAAAGCGAGGATTGCTGCTCACCTGCGCCGGGAACAGCGAAGCGGTTCAGGCACGCCCAGGCAGCTGCTGCATGATCAGGATCTTACGCTGGACGCGGGCGCCTATGAGCTGTATATTCGCAACCGCCAGGTTCCATTGACCAACCGGGAGCTGGAAATCGTCCAGTTCCTGCTCATTCATCCCGGACAGGTATTCACGCGCGAGCAAATTTATGAGAAGGTGTGGGGCTTCAACGCTGAGGGGGATGCTACCACAGTCACGGAACATATCAAGAAAATCAGAGCAAAGCTTGCCGAGGCTGATCCCGGGCGAACCTATATTGCTACGGTATGGGGCGTAGGGTACAAATGGGAGAAAAACCGCTAATGAAGAAGCTATCCTTCCGCAGCCAATTCGCCATTACCTTAGCTATTACATTCCTGCTCAGCATCGTGTGTACGTTAGCTGTATGGGGAGCAAGCATATACTTTCTTAAGACGTATAGCGACAAATTCCAGCCGGCTAATCATTACGAACAGCAGATACCAGACATTGCATTGTTTGTCCGCGAGAATGAAGAAAAGCTGCTGCAGCGGGAGTTTCAGGAGGAGCTTGAAGAAGTCGTCCCGCTTGAAGGGATGGATTATCAGGTGGTAGCTCTGTCCGGCGAGCCCGTGTATGGTTCAACAGAGGAAAGCTGGGTATCCAGTCCGAATGAAATAGTAGACAGTCTAAATACCACACAATACAAAAACGGCAAATTTCATTCCTATCACCCGGTAATGAATGAGCAGGGGCATTTGTCCGGCGCGATTATTTTTCGCTACTCTCTTGATCTTGTATCGAGCAATTCGAGCAATTCAGCTTTTATTTTGCTGTTTATCATCGGTAATATGGCGGCGCCGTTTCTCTTTATTTTATTGTTTACTCTGCTGCTGGCCCGCAAGGTAGGGAAAAGGCTGGAGCCGCCTATATCGAGACTTATTCAAGGGGCTGAACGAATCCAGCGGCAGGATCTTGATTTTACCTTCACGGGCGAGGGAGGCTCGAAGGAGATCACCCAGCTTGCTTCCGCATTTGAGGAGATGCGGAGTGCACTGCATGCTTCCTTGCAAGCACAATGGCAAATGGAGCAGGAACGGCGAGATATGGTAGCAGCGCTGGCTCATGATTTAAGAACGCCGCTTACAATCGTTCAGGGGCATGTTGATAATCTTCTGGAGAACGAATCGAAGAGAGCTGAACGGCTGGAGGATTATTTGCAGACGATTCGCAAAAGCACCGAACGGGCAGTTCGGCTGCTCAATGAAATGAACGCTGTTTCAGAAATCGAACGGCTTGATTTTGCCCTTACCTTTCAGAATACGGATCTAGTGGCATTCAGCCAGAGTAAAATAGAGGAATATAAACTTTTATGCGAAGCTAAACAGATTGAATTCGTGCCGGAGCTGATTCTGCGCCGCAATAATGGATGGATGACGGTCGATAGCCACAGGCTGGAGCAAATGCTCGATAACGTGCTCGGCAACAGCATGCGCTTCACGCCACCCGGAGGAACGATTCTATGGCGCATAACGCTTGAGGAGAATCAGGCGGTTATGGAGGTTGAGGACAGCGGTCCGGGCTTTGCCGCCAAGGATATGTCCTATCTGTTTCAAAAGTTTTATCAGGGAGACCCGTCGCGCACCCGGAATAAGGGTCATGCCGGATTAGGGCTCTACATTGTTAAAACATTGGCGGAGAAGCATGGGGGAACGGCATCGCTTTCCAACCGCGCAGAAGGCGGTGCGTACGTTTCATTTAGAATTAAATCTTATCCGTTTTGAAATAACGCATTAAAATCGGGGCTGCTACAAATTTAAGGGGTTAAGGGCTTGCACCCATCGTTTTATACGAAAAAGGTCATGCCATTGAATTCTCTGGCACAACCCCAGCATGAAAATAGCCAAGGTTGGCGGGGTTCGCAGGCTTGTTGCCTGCGCTTTGTGGCGCTTTGTACGAAATGTCGTACAAAAGCATGGGTTGAAGTGCGATTTTCGGAGATTTGTATGAAACGTCGTACAAATGCAGGGGATTAAAGGGCGATTACCCAGGATTTGTATGACAAATCGTATAAATGCAGGGGATTGAAGGGCAATTACCCGAGATTTGTATGACAAATCGTACAAATGCCGGGGTATAAGGAGATGCCATCAGTGTTTCAGACGAAATTTCGCAGCAAGTTATGGGATTAAGGCCGATTACCGGAGAGTGCTCATCATGTGGGGCGTTTTATATTCACAGAAATGTCGTACAAATACAGAGGCTTTTAAGCTATTAAGGAGCTGGAGCAATTGCAGCTGTACAAAAAAAGTTGGACGGAAAATTTCCGCCCAACTTTTCATTTTGGGGACTTATTGGACAGCCTCTCCCTTTATTGTTATAAGGTTGAACTGTGACTTTTCGGACAGCTCGTTTGTGCATCTAGCTTTCGGTAGATTTCTCCGCAGACCGTGTGGCAGATAAAGGGGGAAAGGATAAATAAGTAATCCCCCTCCACAGCCATTCCATAGGCCCGATCCGAAAGCGCCGGAACCACAGCGAGCTTAACACCAGCTGCAGCGCAAAGATAGCAATAGCGAGCAGCGATGCAGCGGCAGGGCCAACCTTGCCGAACCAGCCCAGCCCGTAGCTGTAGAAAATAAGGGTGCATATTACCGATTGCAGCAAGTAGTTGGTGAACGCCATGCGGCCAACATTAGCCAGTGGGTTTAGTACCCGCTGCCATGTTTTCCGCTGGAGCAAGAGACCCAGCAGCACAATGTAGAACACTCCGACTAACGGCTGGCCAATCATATACTGGATGATTTCCAGTTGGTTGGCAAGCCCTGTATCAGAAAGGTCAGTAAACTTGAGCAGTAAAGGAAGCAGCGCTGTAAGAAAACCAAATCCGCCGGTCCATACGGCAATTCGCAGCAGCTTTGGGCGATTGCCGGCCAGATCGTTGAACAGCTTTTTCTTGGCAAAGTAGGCGCCTAACAGAAACAGGCCAAGAATTTGCGGATAGAAGATGATCTGGTTCAACAAGGAAGAATTCCAGTTCTGCATCCGCAGCTGCTGGATTTCTCCCCAGGTGCCGCTGCTGTAGACCGTTTCCTCTATGGCCACCCATTCAAGGACTTGTGACTTCATCTCAGGGCTCAGCTCGTAGCTGCCGGAGGTTCCGCTCAGCATCATCAGTCCCGGAACCAGAAGCAATAGTAGGGAGGCCCAAATCAGCAGCGTTCTTGGTTTGCATTTGTGGAACAGCAAAAGAATAAACCCAAGCAGGGCGTAATGCAGAAGGATATCTCCATACCAGATCAACAAGCCGTGGATTAAGCCGAACAGCACTAAAGCGAACAGCCGGCGGGAATAAATGGCGGCAAAACGGCCCTTTGATTGGTTTTGAGAGTTTCTTCTTGCGACCCCATCTTTGATTAGAATCATGCCGTAACCAAATAAAAATGAAAACACAGCAATGAATTTACCTGAGACAAAAAAGGTAAGCAGGGACTTGACCGTCCGGTCCCAGAAACCGGGCCATAGCTCCAATTGGAACTGGATGGCCTGCAGGGAAGTGGTGAAGAAGGTCATATTGATCAGCAGAATGCCGAGAATGGCCAAGCCTCTGGCGATATCGAGAAGCTGAATGCGATTGTTAGTAGTTAAGGGCTGCATGGCAATTTTCCTTTCGTTTATCATGATTTGTTGCAATTAAATCCAGGGGTAAGAAACAAAGCGGCGCTGTATTGCTGGACTATTTGATTGTATAAGCTATTTATAAAGAATTTATAAAATAAAGCGGGCTTTTTATAAAATCTCGAAGGAACCATTCTTGTTCCCCCAGGATTTGGAGTGGTATAATCCAGACAACAAATCCATTTAAGAATGGGTTGTTTATAGCATTTTTTCTCATATGCCGATTAGGAGGAGAAGCCCGTGATAAAAGTGGGAATGGCCAGCTTTTGGCATGTACATGCCAGTGATTACGCTCGTCAGGTTGAGGAGAATCCGAACACGGAGCTCGTTTGTATTTGGGATGAAATCCCGGACAGAGGGAGGAGAGAGGCGGAGAAGCGGGGAGTTCCATTCGTGGACTCTTATGCGGATTTGCTTGCTCAAGTGGATGCCGTCGTTGTGGACACGCCTACCACGATGCATCGCGATATAATGATTGCGGCAGCTGAGGCAGGGAAGCATATTTTTACGGAAAAAGTCGTGGCCCCAACCTTAACAGAGGTTGCGGAAATTGTTGAGGCAGTACGCCGTAATGGAGTCAAATTAACCGTCTCTTTGCCGCGTCTTTATTTTGGCTATACCCAGTCTATCCTGGAATTGGTACGCTCAGGACAATTAGGCCAGCTGACGCTGGTGCGCAGCCGATTATCGCACAATGGCGCGATTGCTACCGAGCAAGCCCCGCAGGGCTGGCTTCCGCAGCATTTCTTTAACCTGCAGGAATGCGGCGGCGGAGCCATGATTGATCTGGGCTGCCACCCTATGTACTTGACGCGGCTTATCTTAGGAATGCCGGATGCCGTTCACTCTGTGTATGGCTACGTCACAGGCAAAGAGGTGGAAGATAATGCGGTCAGCACGCTGCATTACAGGAATGGAGCGGTCGGGATTGTAGAGGCTGGCTTTGTTAACCGGTATTCGCCGTTCACGCTTGAAGTTCATGGAACCGAGGGCAGCCTGATCTATTCCGATATTGACCGTACGATCCGTTATCGTGCCGGAGAGGGCAAAGATGGTGCAGCGCCGCAGTGGCAGAAGCTCGAGCGCTTTGCTGATGAGCTCCCGGATGCGTTTACGCAGTGGACCCGGCATATTCTAGAAGGTACGGAAGCGGTTGAAAATATTGAAATGGCTGTGGATTTAACGCGGTTGATGGAAGCCTCTAATCTGTCTGCTGCTCAAGGCCAGCGGATAGAGATTGCAGATTTGCCTTAACAGCGATTCTAAGAATATAAAGAACTAACTGCTTGTGGAGCAGCTTTTTAATTTCGGGCATTGAATTTTGCATTAGAGCCATAATAAGGTTGTACAAATAACAAGTAAGCAAAAATAAGAAGTAAATAGTGAAAATGTAAGTGAATGCATGCTAATGAAAGTAAATGGAAGAGATAGAGGGCACTTGGCGCAAACATACAACAAAGACCTCACAGTTTATGCAACGAACGAAGCTGAGACGAACACGAAGGCTAAAATGATTACGAGGGCTAATACAAATACGAAGGCTAATACAAATACGAAGGGGGCGGCAATTTTGAACCCGATAGCGAAGCTGTTAATTGGCGGTGGCGTTGTTTTGATTGTGCTCGGATTGATCTGGCAGCTGGGCGGACGTTTTCTGAACCTGGGCCGTCTTCCGGGAGACATCGTAGTGGAAAAGGAGAACGTCCGCTTTTATTTTCCAATTGTGACCTGTTTATTGATCAGTGCCGCAGGCTCTTTATTGTTTATGCTGTTTCGCTGGTTTGGCAAATAAAAAGCCGGCTTGCCGGCGCCTGGCTGTTACTGCTTTGCAGACGGGGATGATTGCGCTTCGTTCGTGTAGGCGATCAGATTGATCTGTTGTCCGAGCTCCTTTCTCATCCGGGCTTCCAGCTCTGTCATTTCTTCAATAAAGTGAGCGTGACCTGACAAGTCGGCAATATCAAATTCGGGTGCTTCTACTTTCATTCAATAAAACCTCCGTAATAGCGGTCAGATGCCGCTTTTTTTGTTTTTTAGTAGAATGTCCCTCTGCGGTTATTTTCATTCGCGGATGACGGATCTCAGCGGATTTTAACCTTGATATCATTGAAAAAATCGCCATCGAAGTTTTTAGGCATTTTTACTTTAAGAATGCCCTTCTGAAAGTACGCGCGTGAAGATTCGCCGAGGACGCTTTTAGGCAGATTGATCAACAGCGGATTGCTGTTTGCCAGGCCCGACACTTTAAGGGCATACCCGCTAACTTGAACTTTGATGGCCCGTGGGGACGTTTTGCCGGGGACTCGTATTTTTACAATAATGTCGTTATGAGTTTCCGTAATTTCATGCTCAATTGAAGTTTGCTTTGGCGGCTTAACCGAGCTGCCGCTTAGCATCTCGCGAACATAACTTTCCACCCAGGATTCGTTTTGCTGCTGGTTAGCTCTGGATTTGATCATCTCCTTAAGGAAGGGCGAGGAATCGCCAAACCATTTTTCCATGGAACTCCAATCAAACGAGAACGGGTTTTTACCAGCCATGGGGCTCACGCCTTTCACTTATCAATATCATTCTTACGACAGTGTATGAAGCTTAGCCCAGCTGGTTACTTGACATGAAAGATTGCTGCTAAAAGCGGGAACTCATTTTTTGTCCGGTTAATTTGCTTTGGCGCAGCCTGGACTGCTCTGCAAAAACGAGGTGACTTCGCGACAGCATATGAACGTCTGGGCACTGCAATACATACAATACGGATAGAGAACTATTAAAACCGGATCTACCAGGCAGTAAGGAGGTCTGTCTATGCCTTGTATTGTCGGCAATGTAAAAATATTAAGTGTCGGCTCCTCAGGCATTGTACAATTCGGGGACGCCGTCTTTCTCTCTCCAGAAAGCACGACCAAAACGTTTGCCGGTGCCGGTTCCTTTATCACCGGGGATTTGCCCGTCGTCAATAACGGAATCAGCGCTACGAATACGTATGATCCGGACCTGTTGGACAGCAATACGGTAAGGGCGGGAGGCGTATGAATCTAACCGTTCATCAAACGATCAATATTCATACCTTAAAAGTCGAAGCCGTCTCCAATTCATCGGTTCTGCAGATTGGTACGGCGGGAATTATCAAACCATTATCTAATCTGTACAACACAGGAGGTTTTACCGGTCCGGCCCCTTTGCCCGGGCAGTCTCCGCTATCTCTGGTTCCCTTTCCTCCTTCCACTTAAGCTTTGCCTGAGCTTAATTGTTTCGGTGAGCAGCAAAGTAACTGTCATTGCTCATTCTTCAACCGGCATAGACTGGTAGGAGAGTGAGGAGGTGGACGGACGTGTATATGGACCCCAGATTTTTGCAGTGGCTCCAGGAAATCCACGGGATGCTGCTTTGGCAAAACGGGCAAATTCAAAAGCTGGAGGAGCTTCTGCTCAGGCAGCAGGCCGAGCTATCTGCTCTCAAGGACTCCCATGGGACGCATATCGAGAAAATTGAATACAATTTTGACCAATTGAAAGTGGAAACACTGGAAGGAACTTTGAACATCGGGTTAACGCCAAATGGCATGAATGCTATTGAGGACATGGTTGTTCCATCCTCCCCCTCGAACGAAGCGCCGGATCCGGAGGAAGCTCAAGACGGAGCGCCTGATTTTTTATATCCCCAAATTCAGAACCAGGTGCGCCGTTATATAAGCAATGAGCTGGAAAAAGATCTATCCAAGCTGGAAACAAACTATAATGAAAAGCTGGATGATCAGGTGAAAGCAGAGATAGTACGGGATATACAGCGTCAGGTGGATCACCGTATTACTGTTTATCTGAAGCAATTGCGGCAGGGTGCTTCCCAGGATGAGCAGACGAAGACGGACATTGTCAAAAAGGTGAAGCGGGATATCCGCCTGGCGATCGGCCAGTTTTTTGAAAGACATTACGGAAAGGACAGTGAGGAAGATGAAGATGGAAGTGGTCAACAAGGAAATTAAAGTAGGTGAAATCCGCGTGATCGGGGTGGCAAGCTCCTCCGTGCTTCTCGTGGGCGATACCGAAACAATTCAGCTCGGGTCGGTATTCGATACCCCTCCGGAATCAGTAATCGTGGGTCCGTTTGTACCCTTCTCTCCGGAGTAAGACGGTGAGAAGAACGACGGTGGTCGGATGGATAAAAGTAAACTCGGTGGAATTAAGCTCGATTATGATCGCCGGGGATGCTGGTTCCCTCTTCCCGGCAGCTAATGTATTTGCTGTACAAAGAGAAGGGGCTAATTTTTTAGGCAATGAGGGGAACTTATCCGCCTTTCCCATTTTCAGAAGCTATGTACCGATGCCAGACGTTACGGAACAGCTGGAGTTGTCCATTCATCATGAGAACGACACGGTGCAAGTGGGCGTTATGAACATTCTCGGCGTTTCGGCTTCATCCATTTTGCAGTTAGGCTCCAATCATCATATTCATGCGATAAGCCGAGTCAAGCATATCCGCCAGCTCAGAGGCACGGGTGCAGAGGCTGCGGAGCCTGTTATATCTCCTGTAGTGCCGGCGGTCGCCGTACCTCCGGTTCCCCCGGTAGCACCAGTCTGACGAAAACAAACCGGTCCTCTGGGGACAGCTAGAGAATTTTATGCTTGCGCAGAATACGAAGCATCTTCCAGAAGCTGTAATCGGGCTGGCTGTACAGATCATAGACCTGGTCCGCCCATACCGGCGCTGCTTGCGCTTTAGCCTGTTTTTTTAAGCTGCGCGTTTGCCCGCGGAGCTGATTTCTTTTTTTAACAAGATCACCTCTAAAATAAACAAGGCCTTTGCGGGCCTCCAGCATTTCTTTGCGGGTGGGCCACTTTGATTTTGGCGGCGTAGAGCGATTGTCCGGCATTTCCACGATTGCCCCCTTTGCGTGAGATAGGTATAGACAGAAGTATAGACAGATATTCCTATTCCATTATAGTCTATGCGGAAACGAGAGGGCTGCTGTAGACAGGAGCCTATATTTTGGAAAAAGCGGCCGAAGAAGAAAGGAGGAGTTTAGTCTCGGGGATCGACCTTCTCCAGCAGCTCCATATCTTCGATGTGCTTTCGTGTTCGCTCTGTGCCGAGATCATAGATCATTCGGTAAATGTCGACCAGGCTTTGATCCAGCGGTTCATTCCGCTTGTCCTGATCCTCATCATGCGGCAGCGTGTCAAATCGTTCATAAGGTGTCTTGGAGCGGGTTACGGTTACCTGCTTATCTTCATGATCTATTTGGTCAAACATTTGCTGAAGACGGGTAACTTCTTCTTTAGTCGCCTCGATTTCCAGCTCGGAGCTGTCCTGTGGCGCGGTTATAATCTCATAATTGGAGACACTTACCCAATAACTTCGCTTACCCATAACGAGAATACTCCTTTCTGGTAGGGGATAAGCTTTGTTACCCATAACCGAATATGTGTAAACAGAAGTAGATAGGTGTAAACAGAAGAAGGCACCGAACAACACAAACCACCGGACAAAGCTTGACAACAATAAAATGATCTGTTAGATTATTTGTATTGATAACGATTATCATTATCGTTTGGAAGATGTTTGTAACTTGCGGATGACGTTTGGGCGGTTTTGCTGCAGGTACCCCATTCTGCATTGGCATTTCTGCTCAACGTTTATCTATATATCTCACAGCAGTTTTTTCTGCCATAGGAGTTTCCCCTCCTAGTATCAAAAAGAGAGCCGAGCCCCCCTCTGGCTCTCTTTTTTTTGCGTATCCTGCAGGCAGTCCATATAGGAAGGCCTGCCAACTTTCTTCAGGCTCCCAAGCATAGTATCCGACGCCGCTTCGAAGGAGTGCAAAGCTTTATGTGGGATTATTTTGCGAGCTAGGAGTGCGGTTATTCGTTATAATGGCTATAAGCACTATGTACAATCGGTTGACTGGAGGTTGTCTCTATGGAATGCAGACCAGGCTGCGCAGCATGCTGTATAGTGATATCGATTTCATCCCCGCTGCCGGGAATGCCGCAGGGCAAGCCTGCTGGCGTACCTTGTCCGCACTTAACGGCTGAGCGGAGATGCTCTTTGTTTGGCAAGGCGGAGAGACCCGCGGTTTGCAGCAACCTGCAGCCGGATCGTGACATGTGTGGGGATACGGACGAGGAAGCTTTCTCAATTCTGAGCGATTGGGAAGAAGCGACCAAGCCGCAGTCGGATAGATTAAGTATTTACGACGGTTGAAGAAGGAGAGTGTAGGAGTTGCAGCTGCTGAAATGGGATGGGCATACCCATACCGCTTTTTGCCCTCACGGTACCAGCGCCGAATTATCCTTATATTTGGACAGAGCGGTGGAGCTGGGCTTTTCCCGCTATTCGGTCACGGAGCATTCCCCGGTACCTGCAGGCTGGATTAATGACGAAGTATTAATGCAGGAGCTCGCGATGAGCTGGGAGGACATTCCTGATTACATCGCTTATGTGGAAAAACATAAACAGCTATACGAGGATAAGCTGGAAGTGCTGGTTGGGATGGAGCTGGACTATTTGCATGGCCGCACAGATGAAGGCTTGAAGCTGCTCGATCAGTTTGGCGGCAGGCTGGAGGAACTGGTCGTATCTTTGCATTATTTGCCGGGTAAAGGCGGAATGCGGTCGATTGATTATACCCCGGATGACTTTAAGGAGGGGCTGCTCGCCCACTATGGATCCATGGAAGCAGTGGTGGATGAGTATTACAATCATCTGGAAGCAGCGATTGAATGGGCTTCGTCCTTGCCGGGACGGAAGCGGGTCGGCCACATTAACCTGATTGAGAAGTTCCGGCAAGTCCTGCCTGAACTCGATCGTCAGCAGTTAGAAAAAAGACAGCGCTCTTTGCTGCCTCTTTTGCAAAAAGCCAAGGTTGGGGTGGACGTCAATACGGCAGGCTTGAGAGTACCTGCATGCGGCAAGCCTTATGTAGAGAGCTGGTTCATCCAGGAGTGTATTTCCAAGGATATCCTTGTTGTGTTTGGATCTGATGCCCACCGCCCGGAGCATGTGGGAGAGGGATGGTCCTTTTATGAAAAGGAGTTGAATTCCACAAATTTATAATGCGTTTTGCGTATTTTCCAGCGAAGCTTTAACGAATATTGCAAAATGTTTATGCAAAATGATCAAAATTATGAAACAATCTATCATATGTGTTGAATCTAGTGGAGATTTCCTATAAATTATTACTGAAAGCGAAAACATTCAGGGGAGAGGATCAAGTTGGCCAAAACCAAAGTAGGTGTCATTGGAGCGGGCTCCATTTCCGGCGTTCACTTCGAGTCCTATCACAACAATCCGGAAGTTGAAATCTATGCGGTATGTGATCTCAACGAAGAAAGAGCTAGGGAAAAAGCAGAACAGTACGGGGCAACCCACGTATTCACAGATTATAACGAGCTTCTCGCTCTACCGGAAATTGATGCAGTCAGCGTGTGCACATGGAACAATGGACATGCTCCGATCAGCATCGCTGCTTTGGATGCGGGTAAGCACGTGCTTTGTGAAAAGCCGCTTTGTATGACTGTGGAAGAAGCGCTAGAGGTCCAAGAAGCGGTAAAACGCAGCGGCAAGGTACTGCAGGTTGGTTTTGTCAGACGTTACGGCAACAATGCGAAAGTATTGAAAGAGTTTATCGATCAAGGCGATCTGGGTGAAATCTATTATTCCAAAGCGGCCTGTATCCGCAGATTGGGCAATCCGGGCGGCTGGTTCTCCGACAAGGAACGCTCCGGTGGCGGCCCGCTGATCGATATCGGTGTCCATGTCATTGACTTGGCCTGGTATCTGATGGGTAAACCGAAGGTTAAATCGATTACCGGTAATGCCTACAACAAGCTCGGCAATCGTAACAATATTCAGAACCTTGATTTTTACAAGGCTGCTGACTACGATGCCAACAAGAACTCAGTTGAAGACATGGCTAATGCCCTGATTCGATTCGAAAATGGTGCATCCATGGCCGTAGAAGTAAGCTTTACCCTGCATGCGAAGAAGGATAATTTGGCGGTCAGTCTGTATGGAACCAAGGGCGGCGCGGAAATCGAGCCTGAGCTGCATATTATTGGAGAGAAGTACAATACGATTCTGAATATGACCCCGCAAATTAACGATACCACTTTCAACTTCAAGAGTGGCTTCCAGAACGAAATTAATCATTTCATCGATGCGATCCACGGACGCAAGGAAACGCTTAGCCCTGTAGAGGACGGCGTGGAAATGATGAAAATTTTGTGCGGAATTTATGAATCCAGTGAAACCGGTAAAGAAATCACATTCTAATTTTGCTGTCAATTAATTAGTCCGGGCCTCTTGACGGGCCGGGTTCAAACCAATTGCGTTAAACGGCTGAAGTCTCTTTTATACGAGAGGCTTCAGCTGTTTTTTTTGCTTCAGTCAGAAAGTAGAAGTTTTCGATATTTGAAAACTCGCTTTCTAATTGGCATGGAAAGCTGCCGCAATTACTTCCTCTTCGAAAGGGCTTCGTTAGAGATTTTTCATTAAGCTTATTAATGAAAACCCCGGCTTCCTGCTCTTTGAGTTCCTGCTTTTGAGTTACTGCTCTTGAGTTCCTGTTTTTGAGGTTAGCAAAAATCAATGAACCCAATCCTTGGCTTATGACAATATATAGATGAATGGCCATTCAGGAAGGAGAAGTTAATTGGAAATCGATGAATTAATCGAAACGGTAAAGCTTCATGGCAAGTCGGTTTACGGCTTTTGCTATAAGCTTGCGAGGAATAAAGAAGATGCGGACGATTTGTACCAGGATACTTTTCTTAAGGCCGTGGAGCTGAAAGCCAGGATGGATGTGAACGGCAACCCTAAAGCTTTTCTAATATCTATCGCCATTCGGCTGCATAAAAATCACCGTCGCAAGCTGGCTTGGAGATTTAGAATCGCTCCTACAGCCAATCTTGAGGAAGCGGCAGCTATGCCTGATTTGTTTGCAGCCGGAGCAACGCCGGAGGATACCGTGCTCTCGCTTGAGCTTCGCACTATAATTCAGGAAGCTGCTTATCGGCTGAATGACAAGCTGAAGCTCCCTTTATACATGTATTATACGGCCGACATGAGTATTGAAGAAATCGCCTTGGCTTTGAAAATTCCAGAGGGAACGGTGAAGAGCAGGCTGCATAAAGCCCGTGCGACAATGAGAAAAGTATTGGAGGTTGATCCCCTGTGAAAGAAGAGGATTTGGAGAGATTGCTTAAACAATCTTTGACATCTGCAGCAGAGCCTGAAGAAAGGTTGAATCAAATCATAATTCATCAAGTAAGGGAGCGCGGCCAGATGAAAAATAAACATAGCAGAAAAGTATCCGCAGTACTACTAGCTGCTGTAATGTTGCTAGTACTATCGGTATCAACTTATGCGGCGGCTGAGTTATTCAGCGCCAAGCAGGTTGCCGAAAATTTGGGTGAGCAGCTGTTAGCAGATGCGTTTGCCAGCAAGGATGCTATTCATATTAATCAAACTATTGCGTCTGGAGACTATCTATTTACGCTGCATGGTGTTGTTTCGGGAACAGGGCTGAGAGAGTTTGAGCATTCTACAGAAGACATCTACCCGGATAAGACCTATGCCGTAGTATCGATCGCCAGGCAGGATGGCAAGGCGATGCCGGCTACCGCTGACCCTGACTATGGCAAGGAACCGTTCTTCGTTTCGCCGCTGGTTAAAGGACTGAATCCAGTGAGGTATAACATTGCTTCGATGCGGGGCGGATATAATGAGACTGTTATAAATGGAGTCATGTACAGACTGATTGAGTGCGATCAGGTGGAAATATTTGCAGATAGGGGTATATATTTAGCAATCAGCAGTGATACCACATTTTATAGCGTTGAGGCGTTCAGGTATGATGAGATTACAGGAGAAATCCAGGCGAGAAAAGACTATCCCGGCGCTTCGGTGCTGTTCGATCTTCCATTAGACATTACAAAAGCGGATCCTGTCAAGGCAGAGGCATATTTGGAAGAACTGCAGAATCCATCACAGGATACGAGTTCCGAGCACGAGGAATGGGGCAGATGGTCATTGGAATTTCGGGCCAAGCTGCGAAAGGGAGAAGAAATCGGTGAGACCATACCCGGTTCTATCAAGGAAGTGACCTTTGACGATTCCGGAAATATTATTTATACGGATGGGGAAAGGAGTATAAAAATAAATTCAGACAACCTGTTCGAAAAAGATCAAGTCGGCTTTACGGATAAGCGGTTTTCCGCAAGCGGCGGCGCTGACGATGTCTATAGAGTGGTTATATTTCACAGGGACGAAAACGGTGTAATTACCGGAAGAGTCATAATATTGGACGATGAAATTGCGCCCAAATTTGAATAGTACTGCTCTAATGATTTGATGTTGGCCAAGATGCCGACCCAGGGCAGGCTTCCGGTGAAGCGAAGCTGCAGGCAGTGGCAGATGCGCGACGTCCATTCTTAAATGCTTGACCTGTATGAAAAAGATTTGTTTAAAAGCAGCTTGGAACAAATGGTCAGCTTCCTCCGTCTGTAGGTTTAAGTATAACAACAGGGAGGTGACCGCTATTTATGAAGCTTACCGCAGCAAAGAGGCTGCTAATCATTCTAGTATCGGTTTTGCTGCTTGTCGTGGGGCTTGGCATTTCCGCACAACCGGCGCAGGCATGCTCTTGCGCAATAAATCTGGACCCATTAAGCGAGGCAAGCCGGTCGAGCGCTGTCTTTTCAGGCAAAGTGCTGGAGATACGGGAGGAAAAGCATGCTGCCGGGGAGCGAATTAAGAAAGTGCTGATTGAGGTGGATCAAATCTGGAAAGGAATCGATCAAAATCAAATGTGGATATATACCGCCTACAGTGAACCGGCATGTGGGGTTGATTTTGATAAAGGGCAGAGCTACTTGATTTATGCGATGGCTGACGAAGGAGGCCGCTTGAATGTGAGCCTGTGCAGCCGGACCGCGAGCATCCAATTGGCGGGTGAAGATCTGCAAGCGCTGGGCACAGGAGCAGAGCCGGAGAGGGAAGTTGATTTGCTTACAGAATCAGCTGATTCAACCATGAATCTGGCTTTGATTATAATTGCCGGCGGGCTATTGGTTATTGCTGCAGTTGGCGTAGGGTATTTATTGCTTGTAAAGCGTCGGCCCCGAAACTAAACAGATGTAATGGAATCAAAGGTACAAAAATAGACAAAGGAAACGATATCAACAGGAATCAAAAACTAGAGGAACGAAAAGGTATCAACGGGATATATAACTAAACAAACGGTATGGAATTTTTCGCAGAGGTAATAAAAGACGGAGGTGCGGGAAGACTCCTTTGTAATGGTGTTAGCAAAGGAGGGACTTCAGAATGATGCCCCAAATCAAAAAAGCCCGCTGGCTGTCTGTTTCCGAAGAGGATGGTCGAGTCGAAGCAGAAGTAGAGCTGGAGCTTGCCGGGACCTCTCAGTTGTACATAGCCACGCTGAAAAGTGATGGGGATAACGGCTACACGCTCCAAACTCTGTACGAGGAACAAGCTGGCTCTTACTCGCCGATGCAGATTAACGACCAGTGGGGATCGAAGCTCATAGAGCAGCTGTTAAGCATGGAGCACATCCGCTTCTCCCTGAATGTTGATATATCATCTGGGTATACCATGGTGAATCCGTCGTATTACGACAATTTGAATGACGATATTCTATAAAAAATAGTCGTTGGACGTCAGGCATGGAGCGGGGGGCGCCGCTGCGAAAGCCCCTCTGTTGCGCGTCTGCAGGGACTGAGACGCAGGAAGAAACCCAGAAACCCTCCCAGTTGTAACGCTCGTCCTCGCTCTTATTTGGCTGAAAAAGCAGGGTAATTCATTCTAACGCTCATCCGCGCTCTTATTTGTGACAAGAAGCCCAGAAAACCGGAATCTGAAGCAAAATAGGGACGATGGCAAGCGTTAGAAATCGAAGCAGTCTGCAAACGGGCTCACTGCCCGCAGCAAACTGCAATTCACAGTTAATCGAGCCTCACGGCGGGCGTTACAGGCCGGCGCGAGCTGTTGGCGGGCTGCAAGCAGTACCGGAGTTCACAGTTTCCTGTACTTCCACAGTTTTCTAGGAAAAATAAAAAGCGTGTTCCAGGGCAGCGGAGCTTAGGAATACGCTTTTTTATTTTGATATCTGTTTTTATGTTTTCGTAAGAAAAACGAGCTGTGGGTGCATGGACACGATGCTTACCCTTGTCTTTATTCCTCGGTTGTTTTTAAATAGTCCATGTATTTTCTTTCCCTGGAGTCCCAATAACCCATTCCAAAAAGGATGGCGAGGACCGGGAATAGGAGAAACCGGCTAACCAGCAATGGCCAGCGGATCTCTTGAGCATACAACAATTCCAAAGCTGTCAACAGGATCGCGATCGGCAGACCAATGGCAAGAATGCAATAGTTGATGAGAAACTTGGATCTTCCTATCTGTCTTCTCTGACCCCATCGTTCTGCAGCTTCCTTATTCATGGTAAAACCCCTTTCCGGCAAGAAGGCTTTCTCCTTATTGTAGCCTTTCTTGGCTATGCCATACAATCCCTAAAGCTGGACGGTTGTTGACGATCTCGTGACATTTGCTCAAAGCGGGGGCTTGCAGGTCGCCCCTTTCGGTTCTGTTCGCCTGCTTGATCTTCCTGTATACTAGAACATGGATATTCCCTTCGTTACGGATAAATACCATAGGCCAACAAGCGCAGGCAACTAGTGTAGAGCTAGGTAAATTAGCGTAGGCAACTAGCGCAGGCAAGCTAGCACAGGCAAGCTAGCGCAGGCAAGCTAGCATAGGCGACTAGCGCAGGCAAGCTAGTGTAGGCGACTAGCGCAGGCAAATGCATCCTGCCTTAGCAAGCTATCCTGTTATAAGACCCATAGGGAATTAACGGATGCAGCAGCCGATGCAAAAACAAAACCTTTTGCTGTACGGCTTTAGGCTGGCATCATACAAGTTGATAGAAGAAAGGTTGTTGTAGTTCATGAAATTGAAATGGATCGCAGGCACGCATACCATAATGAAAGAAAAACTGATCTCTCCTTTTGGCTTCAAGGGTGGCTATGTTGATGAGCTATGGCAGTCTATCGTTAGGCTAGAAAATGAGAAGGGACAAAGCGGCATAGGTCTCGGAGTACAGAGCGTGCTTTGGTCGGATTCCGGACTCTTTGCCGAATTAGGCAATGAGCGCGGCAATGAGTTGATGGCGGCTTTGACCTCCAAGGCGGTAGAATTGGGGAGAAAACATCAGGAAGCGAGCAGTCCTTTTGAGCTTCTGGATCATTTGGCCGGACCGATTCATGAAGAGGGCTGCTCGTTAATCGACCGCAAAATCCGGCTGACATTTGCCTTGAACGCACTCGTGCCTTTGGATTTTGCAGCATGGCAGCTTTATGCAAAGCAGGCGCCGGCCGCCGAATTTGATAAGCTGATTCCGAAAGAAGTTGCGGAAGCGCTGCCTGTTCATCATAGTACATTGGCGAGCACACCGATTGTCAGCTATGGGATGAGTGATGAGCAAATTTTGAAGCTGTTGGACCAGGGCTATTTCGTCTTAAAGCTTAAGCTTGGGGCTGACCCCGACAAGGACGGCAATCAGGACAAGATGCTTGAGTGGGATTGCAGGCAGCTGGAAAAGGTGCATCAGCTGGCCAAAGACCGTTCCTGCAAGCATACCGATAATGGCAAAATAGCTTACTACTTGGATCTGAACTGCCGCTATGACAGCAAGCAAAGAGTTCAGGCTTTACTCGATTATGCCAAAGCGATCGGGGCGCTGGAGCAGATTCTGCTGCTTGAAGAGCCTTTTGACGAGGAGAATCTGGAGGACGTATCCGATCTGCCCGTTCGTGTTGCTGCGGACGAGAGTGTACACAGCGTTGAAGATGCGATAGAGCGAATTCGTTTGGGATACGGTGCATTTGCCTTGAAGCCGGTGGCCAAAACATTAAGCCTCTCCCTAAGAGTCGCGAAAGCAGCCTACGATGCAGATATTCCGTGCTTCTGCGCAGATTTGACAGCAAGCCCATGGATGGTAGACTGGAACAAAATGGTCGCCTCCAGGCTGAAGCCGCTGCCTGGCCTCAAGATGGGATTGCTGGAATCCAACGGTCATCAAAATTATTTAGGATGGGAAAGGATGCGCGGCTATCATCCTATGGGGCATGCCGAGTGGACAGAGACGACAGACGGCCTGTATAAGCTGACAGCATCGTTTTACGAGCAGAACGGAGGCATTTTCCACACTTCCGCTTCCTATAATCAGATTGTAGATCAAATGGGTGACACTCAGGCAGAGGTTGAGGTTGTCCGCCGGTTATAACGGGATTTTGAGCCGGGTGTAAAAAGAAGCGGTACTGTTCATTTCAAGATATGGGAGGTATTGCCCCTTGCGTGGTTTTTTTGTATTTGCTCTGCTCTGGTGGCTGATTGGGAACCCAATTATTGCCCTGCTGATCCTTCTGGCCGTGCTCTATTTCCTGGATCGCAGGTTTATCGGGCTGCTTCCCAGTATCTCCAAGCCATTCAAGCAAAGCCGAAAAATCAACCAATTAAAGCAGGAGCTGAAGCTGCAGTCACACAATACCAGCTCCAAGCTGGAACTGGCAAATTTATTGCTGCAAAAGAAAAGATACGAGGAAGCTCTTGCGTATTTGGAGCCCATACTGCATCAGATGGAAGACTCGGCCGAGGTCCACTTCGGGCTGGGCCTTGCTTATTTGCAGATCGGTCAAAGTGAACGCGGAGAGCAGCACATGCTCACTAGTTTGGAGCTGAATCCGAGAGTGCGCTACGGGGAGCCTTATTTGCACCTCGGGAAAGCCTTTGCGGATAAGGCGCCGGATAAAGCTCTGCATTACCTCGAGCAGTTTCAAGATGTCCACACTTCCTCCTGCGAGGCCTATTACCGCTTAGGTAAGCTGTATATGGAGATGGGCAGACAGCAGGAGGCGAAGCAGGCATTTGCAGAGGCTCTGGATATTTATCGCGGGCTGCCGAAGTACAAGAAGAAATCCGAGCGCCGCTGGGCGCTGCTGTCTAAGCTGGCAGGCAATTAATGCTAGCCGGGTTAAAGGAATAGCGTGAGTGTTTCAATTGTGGCGAAACTGTATCACCGCTTGACGCTGTATAAGCCCGAGGGCTACACTGAAGAAAGTAAGTTTTATAAGCAAATATAAGCGAATTGAGGAAAAACCAGCAAGACGGACTTGAGGAGGCGTATCATGAGTTTCATTCCTAAGGCCTTAACGATTGCGGGTTCGGATAGTGGCGGAGGAGCCGGAATTCAAGCTGATTTGAAAACCTTCCAGATGCTCGAGGTGTATGGCATGTCCGTCATAACGGCAATCACGGCCCAGAACACTCTTGGGGTTCATGGAGTGTATGACGTCTCTTTAGAGGGGATTAACCAGCAAATGGATGCCGTTATGACGGATCTTACTCCCGATGCCGTCAAAACAGGCATGCTTTCCAAGCCGGAAGTCATTGATCTTATAGCCGACAAAGTGTCTCATTACAAAATAGAAAAGCTTGTTGTCGACCCGGTTATGGTGGCTAAGGGGGGAGCGTCCTTGTTGGCCCAAGAGGCTATTATGGCGTTGCGAAGCAAATTGCTGCCGCTGGCAGCTGTCGTAACTCCGAATCTGCCGGAAACCGAAGTTTTGACGGGGAGAGAGGTTGCTTCTCTGGAGCAAATGAAAGATGCGGCGAAATACTTGGTTGAAGTGATCGGAGTTCGTTCGGCTGTAGTGAAAGGCGGCCATGCTTCCGGGCCTCCGACGGATGTTTTTTTTGACGGGTCAGAATGTCATCTGCTTCCTGGGGAAAGACTGGAAACCAGACATACCCATGGAACCGGATGTACCTTCTCGTCGGTGATCGCATCAGGGCTTGCCAAGGGGATGTCCATGCACGAGTCAGTACGATTGGCGAAGCAGTTTATTACGCTCGCGATTCAGGAAGAATTGGGGCTGGGATCCGGTCATGGACCGACCAACCATTGGGCCTATAGCAAGCAGATGAGCCGGGCGTAAGCGCAGGCTCCTGCCTTGTTTGCCCAAGAGAGCTAGGCATTTTGAAACCTACTTAGGAGATGACCGCTTTGAATATGGAATATCTGGGGCAGGCGATGTTGCTTATTTTACTGCTCCCGCTGACCTTCATCATCTTGTATGTTTGGAGCCGGAGGAAAAAAAGAAAAGGAAAGTAGGCAGCCTTACATGTACTATATTAACCGTGAACAATTAAATGCCCGCTTTGCATTCATGGCAGGGCTGATCGAGGCTTCCAGGGAAGTCATAGGCCAAGCCGATGAGGACGGAAGTCATGCCTTGAAGCGGCTGGCAGAAGAGCGGCTTCTTCACCTGGCGATCGAAAATATAACCGATATTGGAAGCCTGATGATTGATGGATTTTTAATGAGAGACGCCAGCAGTTATGAAGACATTGTTGAAATTTTGCTGGGGGAGAAGGTATTCCCGGAAGAGGTCGGGAAACCTGTTATTGAGCTGGTCAAGTTAAGAAAGCCATTGGTCCAGAATTACTTTGAGTTGGACCGCTCCGCTTTGAAGCCTCATCTGGAGCGGCTGCCCGGCTTGCTTGAGCAGTTTGCCGCTTCAGCGCAAAGCTTTATCGAGCGTGAGCTTGGGGCGGCCGGGCAGTCCCTTTAGTTGTTAATTTACTAATCACCTGTAATACGTTAGAATGTTAAATAACAGGTGGTGATGGACAAATGGCCGCACAGAAAGAACAATCCACCCGGCAAATGCTGATGAACCTGCTCAAAACAAACGGGAAAATCAGCGTCAGCTTCATGGCTCAAGAATTGGGCATTACCGAGATGGCTGTACGCCGTCATCTATCAGTCATGGAGCGGGATGGTTTGCTGCAAACCGAGTTGTCCCGTCAGCCTATGGGCAGGCCGATGACATTATATTCGCTTTCCGATCAAGCCGATCATTTATTTCCTAAAAATTACCACATATTGACTTTGGACTTATTGGGTGAGCTTGATGCCGAAGAGGGCGAAGCGATGGTCAGCCGGTTATTTGATTCGCGCAAACAGAGGCTGCTGAAGAAATACCGTCCGCAGCTGGACGGCAGGAGCCTGGAGGATAAAGTCCAGACACTCGCCAAAATCCAAGACGAGAACGGCTATATGGTTAAGGTGGAACATGATCGTCAAGGGCATTATGTATTGGAGGAATACAATTGTCCAATCGCGGAAGTGGCCAAGCAGTACCAGGATGCTTGCCGGTGCGAGAAGGCATTGTTTGAGGATTTGCTGGGGACGCGTGTGGAAAGAACCGAATGCCTGACGAAGGGCGGCCGGAAGTGCAAATACATTATTCACTCTGATTGACTCCTGTCATCAGAGTTTTTGTTTTGTTAAAGAAATTAACGGTTTCCGGGATTCTCCCGCAAAGCACGAACACTTGCTGCAAGCTATGATTCACTTGGCGGGTGCGGCGTTATTTTATTTGGCCAACAGCAGGCTCAGTCCTTCTTTAGCCAGTCGGCAGTTAGGCGGAAGCCCGTAATCTTCTCTCCAGTCAATTCCGTGCGACAGGTGGGTAAAGCAGGTATAGGCGGGCCGGATTTCGTTAAGCAGCTCCAGGGCTTCGACGATGTCGTATAGGGAGCGGGAATGAAAAGGCGCCTCTTCCTTATAAAAACTTGTTCCCAGGATGAGAAGATCGAGTTCGTAAAGCGGACGTTTTTCCTTGGCGCTTAAATTGATGGAATCCGGGCAATAGGCCCAGGCAAAATCCGGCTTGTCAAAACGGTATGCGTAGGAAAATCCATTATGACCGTGGGAAACTTTCCAGCAGGTAATCGACCAGCCCCACTGATTCAGGTGACCGTCTACGGGATGGTAGCTTACATTGTTTTCGAGCCAAGGGTAGATGGTGCGAAGCTGCTCAATAACCTCCGGCGAAGCATAGACGTTTCCCTTCTTGCGAAGCCAACGGCAAAGGTCGGCATATTCCGGCAGCCCGCCGATATGATCGTAATGAGCATGGGTTATAAGCAAATGATCCAGATCGGTTCGCTGCTGCTGTTCCATTTGTTCTCTCCAAGATGGGCCGCAGTCAATCATAAAGTGCTCATGATGGCTCTCTACCAGGACGGACGAGCGCAATCGCCGGTTAATCCCGCTCGTTCTCGCTTCCTCACACACGTTACAGCGGCAATAAACTCTGGGCACAGCCATGGAATCTCCGGTGCCCAGAAAGGTCAGCTTGTCCATTCAAACATACTCCTTAAGTAAGTAGACTTTGCACATTAGCGTGCTCCCGTTTGGTGAAAGGCTCGGACTTCCCGCATCAGAGCGGAAGCCTTCGCAGTAATCATTGCATACTCACCGCTGGCGATGGCTGCTTTATCAATGAGCGAGCCACCAATGCCAACAGCGTAGCAGCCGGCTTCGAGGTAGCTGCGGATATTATTTTCACGGACGCCTCCGACAGCAATGATAGGAATACGGTCTAGGGGAGCCAACAGCTCTTTCAGATAAGGCAGACCGAGACTTGCGCTTGGGAAGAGCTTAACAGCGGCAGCTCCAGCCTTCCATGCTTTAACGATTTCGGTTGGTGTCATAGCCCCCGGATAGACAGGAATTTCCTGATCTGATGCATAGCAGATCATGTCCTCATCCGTATTGGGACTGACCAGGAAGGAAGCCCCGGCGTTGATGGCTTGCTTGGCGTCATCTGAGTCCAGCACAGTTCCCGCCCCGATAAACATACGGTCGCCCATCTGCTCCTGCAGCTTGGCGATCATGGACAGTGCTCCTTCCGTGTTAAGAGTGACCTCCATTACGGAAACGCCGCCGTCGAGGAGCGCCTTGGCTGTATCCAGAATCCGGGCCTCTTCAACTCCCCTTACAATTGCGATAATCCGAGTATGATTTACTTGCTGCAAACCTTCTTCCAACTTCATAGCTTGTTCCTCCGCTCGCTAGAGATATGCAGTCATTATACCGTTAATCCCGCGGATTAAAAAGAGGAAAAGTCAATCCCAAAGCAGGAGAGGCTGATCCGGGAGCGGAAGAAATCGATAGCAGGGCGAGAGAAGCACAGGGCGGGAGAGGCTGATCACGGAGCAGAAGAAGCACAGAGCGGGAAAAGCTGATCATATCAGGTAGAAGTCACCATACAGATATAGCAACCTTCTTATAGATTAAGGGCAGAATTTCAGGCGGTGTTTCACAATAGTAAAAACAGGGTAATGAATACATAGGAATACGCGAAAAATGGGATTTTCCTGGATTTCCAGAAAAACCTTGTCTTTTTTTCAACTTTTCTCCCTTTTTTGTGTCAAATCGATTGAAATTCTCTTATACTATGAGTAGACTATAGGCATCTGTCCCAGGTTTATCCTGACAAAAGGAGGAGTAGTATTGAACTGGTGGGAGGTAGGCGTGGTCGTCATTGCTGTCGGCTTCGTGGTCCTGGTCTATTTCTTAGTTCGCACACTTCAAGCGGCTCAGGAGTCATTACGCGAAACTAACCGTACTTTGCAGAAGGTGCAGAATGATCTGACAGTATTGAAAGAAGAAACGGTCCGCTTGGTGAAGACGAGCGAAGAAGTAACAAATGATATTCATGCCAAATTGCGAACGCTTGACCCGCTTTGCCAATCGATTGGCCATACGGGTGAGGCATTGCAGCAAGTGACCAACACGGTTCGCCAAGTATCCAGCGCTGTGACATCTTCCACGCGGAATTCCACGACCAGAGAGCAAGGTAAGGTTTCGTCCACCCCTCGGCTGATGGATTTGATTGAATGGACGGCTGCAGGCGCACAAATGTGGTACGCATGGCGACAGCAAATTAAAGCGAGAAAAGCACATATTGTAGATGAAAAGGAGAGATGACAAATGTCTGAAAAAGGAAACGGAAATGGCAAGGATTTTCTGGTAGGAGCTATAGTAGGGAGTATCGTAGGCGCAGTTACCGCTCTGCTGCTAGCACCTAAATCCGGTAAGGAATTGCGTCAGGATATTTCTGAACAGGCTCATCAGATCGGACAAAAGACTAAGGAAATAGCCACTGAGGTCAGTCACAAAACTCAGGACATCGCGAAGCAAGTGGGGGCCCAGACCTCTGAGCTGATCGATAAGGCCAAAGGCGTGGCCAACTCGGTTGCGGAAGACGTAAAAGCTTGGAGAGAAACGCGTAAGGAAGTCGCTGTTGCGAAAGAAACAGTAACTGATGCAGTAACTGAAACCGATCCGCAAGATCAAATACTGGCCTTGGAAAAACCGGAAAGCGAAGAAGCTCAGTAATGTGAACCAAAGCGTCGGGGGCGATGGCCTCTGGCGCTTTTTTTAGTGAAACAATGCGCCGGGCGAGCTGTTCAGCGAGCAGCTGCGCAAGGCGCCCGCGACTTGTTCAGCTTGTGTCCAGCGCTAACGCTCGCCCTCGCTCTTATTCATGCGAAAATACTGTATTTTTATTTCTAACGCTCGTCCTTGCTCTTATTTGTGACAACAAGCCTGAAAAACCGCTATCTGAAGCAAAATAGGGACGGTGGCGAGCGTTAGAATTTGAACCGACAAGAATGAGCCGTACTCGGACTACAATGGACAGCAAACTAGCTGCAATGGACAAAAATGAGCCGCATTCTGGACTACCGCGGACAACAATCGGGCTGCAAAAACTGCTGTATACCGAAACATGCTCCTTGCTCACTTTTTGAATGCCGATTAAACGACAGAAGCTCACCTTCATTACGACTTTTCTGGCCGAGTGATACGAAACAGCTGCTGTTGGTAGCTGATCGAGTGTGATCGAGTGTGATCGAGTGGGCACAATAGAGCTAGAAGCCACAACTGGCGCGATAGCGCACAGAAGCTACAATAGCGCAATGAAGGCACAATTGGCACAATTGGCAAGCTGGCGCAATAGTGCGCAGAAAGGCCAGTAGGCAGAGACAGCTGATTACAAGCTGCCCAGCAGCAAGGTGGCGATGGAAAAGTAGATCAGCAACCCAAGCACATCGTTCAAAGTGGTAATAAACGGTCCGGAAGCAATGGCCGGATCAAATTTCAGCTTATTAATGATCAAGGGGACCGTTGCCCCTATTACCGCCGCTATGCTTAAAGCGCAGAACAAGGAAACCCCGACGATGAGCGCAAGCAGCCAATTGCCTTGATAGAAGAGTCCGATAATCCCCATCAGCACAACCATGCAAACGAGCCCAAGCAAGAGTCCGGTGCCGAATTCCCGCTTTATTATTTTCCACACTCCGTTTTTTTCTATCGCTCCGACAGCCAGACCACGAACGGCAACGGCCAGAGATTGGGTGCCGGTATTTCCGGCCGTCCCCATGATTAGCGGCATAAAGGCCGCCAAGAGAACGATTTGCTGCAAGGTTTCCTCAAAGCGCCCGATCAGCTCGGCAGTAGCCAGCCCGAAAAACATAAGAATAATAATCCAGGGAGCGCGCTTCTTGGCCGCGGTAAAGGCGCCTAGCGTCAGATCCGTTGCGCCGCGCGAAGCTGTGAATTCGCCGAAATCCTCCGTCGTTTCCTCCTCCAAGACATCGATAACATCGTCTACAGTAATAATCCCGACGAGCCGCCCCTCATTAGTCACCACTGGAACGGCGAGAAAATCGTATTTTTTAATCAGATCAGCGGTTTCCTTTTGACTGGACCATTCGGAAACGGACACGACCTGTGTGCTCATAATGTCGCGAATCATGGCTTGCGGGGAAGCAATGATCAAGTCCCGCAGGGAGATGACGCCAACGAGCTTTTGCTCTGCATCGACGACGTACAAATAATAAATGGTCTCCGCTTCCGGCGCTGTTTGGCGCAGCTCCTCAATTACGTCTTTGGTCAGTGAAGAAGCTTCCAGGCTGATGAACTCTTTAGTCATAATAGCGCCGGCTGTTTTGGGAGCGTAAGCCATCAGCTCAATGACTCTCTCCGCTTCCTCCTGATCCATCGACGCGAGAATGGCCTGCGTTTCTCCGGCTTCCAGCTGAGCCAGAAAATCGGCAACATCATCAGCAGACATATGATTGAACATGGAGATCACATAAGGACTTCCCAGCTCCGCATAAGCAGCCCGTTGATCCTCAGGATCAAGCCCCTGGAAGATTTCTGCAAATTCCTCAGGATTTAAAAAGAGAATGACCTGCTTGCGCAGGATGTTATCCAGAGAGTGAAACATCTCTACCTGATCAGTAGGATGCAGCTCCAAGAACATTTCCCGGAACACTCTTCTTCTTCTCTTGATCAGCAATTCAACAACTTGCTTTTTATATTCTTTTCTTCTTTTGACATTCAATCTGTTCATTTTGCTACCTCCTCTTAGTTGCGAGGAGAACCTATTCATTCCGTATGCAAGTATACAGGTGCAGAATAAAGCCCCTCCATTTCATTTATCCAACACGGGTCATGACCCGTAACGGTTCGTCGATCTTCCGGCCTGGGTTCGGGGTAACTGTCCATTCTGCACCACCTCCTTAAGGAATAATTTAGGACTTAGCAGCAATACAAAAAAGCACCTTGTTTGAAGGAAGGTGCTTGCACACAAATTATACGGTGTTTTCACACACCGGCATGCAAAATAGCCCCTCCAGTCGTAGAGCTTTAGCACTGTGCGGCATAGGCTTGCAGCCAGCTACATTAAAAACTACCTTATGTCGATAGTTTCTGTTGACCCATTGGCGTCTTTGGACATTTTTGGGCAGCAGCATATCTCCAGCACAGGAGCCTCACCTAACGAGGATAACGTTTAACAGAATAGACGATACAGCAGTCTGGCCTATCTGTCAATGGTTTTTTCTTAACAGATAAATAAGCTTAACAATTCTAGTTTCGGAGTCGTTTACTATGAAAGTTCGGAGTCGTTTTCTATGAAAGTTTGTGGGTTTCAACGGAATCTGGTAAGCTTGGAATTGTCGGGCTCATCCGAAAGGCGGAGCAGATACTTTATACTCATAAGTTTGCTTGCAGAAATGGAGGAATGGAGGAATGGACTGGAGAAGGTTCGTTCTGAACAACGGAAATCAGCTCAGCTTTTTGATCGCCTTGGTGGCTGCGTCGGGAAGTTTATATTTATCTGAAATTTTACGGTACGAGCCCTGCAAGCTGTGCTGGATTCAGCGGATCTTTATGTACCCGCTCGTTCTTTTATTTGCCGTCGCCAGTATTAAAAAAGATTACCGAATTTATAGATATGCTTTGCCGCTGACTATCATTGGAGGAGGCTTTTCTGTGTACCATTATTTAATGCAGAAAACGCCGCTGTTCAGTGAGGGGGGCACCTGCGGACCTGTGCCTTGTACTTATGATGCTTTGGATTGGTTTGGTTTCATAACGGTACCGTTTCTTGCCTTAGTCGCGTTTGTGCTGATTGCCATTCTGCAGCTGTTTCTTCGCAAAGCGGCGGCAGACGAATAATCGTGGAGATCATGAAGAAATTTCCAATTATTTGCTTGGGAATCAGCAGCTCCCCGTACATTTAATCGGTATCGTTCATACTCTATACATATAGTCTGCAAACTAACTTACAGAAAAGGAAGCGTATAAATGTGCAGCAAGCGATAGCCATACTGGACTCCGGGGTTGGAGGGCTGACCGTAGTCAAGGAAGTGATGCGCCAGCTTCCCCAGGAGAAAATCATTTATTTCGGAGACACGGCTAGAGCGCCCTATGGCCCGCGTACTCCCGAGGAAGTCAAATTATTTACTTATCAAATCGTCCGATATCTGATGCAGTTCAATCCGAAAATGATTTGTATTGCCTGTAACACAGCAACAGCGGTCGCTTTGGAGGATATCCGCTCCATGGTGAACATTCCGGTCGTTGGCGTAATCTTTCCAGGTGTGCGGGCCGCTATCAAAACAACTAGCAGCGGTGCGGTGGGTGTCATTGGTACCGAGGGGACAATCCGAAGCGGCGCCTATGTCCGGGCGTTGAAAGAAATTTCACCGCAAACAGAGGTGTACAGTCTAGCCTGCCCCAGCTTTGTGCCTCTAGTGGAAAAGGGATTGTTCCAAGGCAGGCACACTCAGGATGAAGTTGCCCGGGTGCTGCGGCCGTTTAAAGACAGACCTATGGATTGTTTAATTTTAGGATGCACTCATTATCCGTTCCTTGCGGATGAAATCGCTGATTTCATGGGTCCGTCAGTGGCTTTGATCAGCTCTGCTGAAGAAACCGCCAGAGAGATCAGCGCCTTATTGTCTCATCGTAATCAGCTGTCCCGGCAGGGACAAGAGCCTATTCACCAATTTTTTTGCAGTGGGGATCCAAAGCTGTTTCAGCAAATTACTCAAGCTTGGCTGAAAGAGCAGATTAGAGTAACTCCCGTAGTCTGGCAAATTGCCCAGTTCAGCTGAAGTCAGGCAAAATAAGCGGCCTCGCGTTCCTGTGATGCGGGGCTTTTTGCCATTGTAAAGGCGCCTGATCCCATTTAGCATGATGCCAATGGCAGCCACATACATATAGAATATAGCCAAACGTTCAGGAGGTTCGTTCATGCCATCTTCGTATGTGGTGCAAAGAGGCGATACGCTTTACCGGATTGGCCGACGCTACGGAATATCGGTTTCCGCATTGTTGGCTGCCAACCCCCAGCTGGGTGATGGAAGCTACTTAGTCCCCGGACAGGTGATTACAATTCCAGACCGGCCGGTTAACCGCTACGTTATCCAGCCGGGAGATACCTTTTACTATATTGCCAGGCGCTTTAATGTCAGTATCCAGGATTTGCTCGCTGCCAATCCGAATGTTGTTCCGCAATCGCTGCAAATTGGGCAGACCATTGTGATTCCTGCAGGAAACAGAATGACTATTGTCGACCCGTTGGGCCCCTACGGATTTGCTGAAATGCAGGAGGATTTGGCCTTGCTTCGGGAGAGATACCCTTTTTTAGAAACCGTTGTAATCGGATATTCAGTAATGGGCAAACCAATCACAGCTGTTAAAATTGGAGGGGGTCCCGTAAAAGTCCATTACAACGGGGCGTTTCACGCTAACGAATGGATAACGACTCCCTTAATCATGAAATTTCTGGAGGATTACGCTGCGGCTTATGCACAGGGTGGAACTATCCGGGGAAGAAGCGCGGTGGATTTATATAATCAGTCCTCCCTTTGGCTGGTGCCTATGGTCAATCCCGATGGAGTGGAGCTTGTTCAGGAAGGGGTTTCTTCCCAGCATCCCTTTTACCGGCAGCTGCTCGAATGGAACAATGGTTCTTATGATTTTACTGGCTGGAAAGCCAACATCCGCGGAGTGGATCTGAATGACCAGTATCCAGCCTTCTGGGAGGAAGAGCGTGATCGCCGGCCTACTCTGGGTCCCGGACCGAGGGATTATCCGGGCACGGCTCCGCTGACGGAGCCGGAAGCGATCACTATGGCCAACTTTACGAGGAATACGGACTTTGATTTGGTGATCGCCTTTCATACCCAGGGAAGAGAGATATATTGGAATTATCGTGACTATGAGCCGCCGGAAGCGGAAACGATCGCCAATCGCTTCGGCGAGGTGAGCGGCTATCGTCCAGTCAGGCTGACCGGCAGCGATGCAGGGTACAAAGACTGGTTCATCCTGGAGTTCAGGCGCCCCGGCTTTACGGTAGAAGCGGGCCAAGGTGTTAATCCGCTGCCTATATCGCAGTTTCCCCAAATCTATGAAGAGGTGATCGGCATAATGCTGGAAGGCTTGACAGCGGTCGAGGTTTGAGGCTACATTTTCCCCTCGATCCGATATAATGAGCGGAAAAAGATATAGCCCGCTAGCTAGAATAAGCAACCCCCAAGCAGCTAACCTGAGGCCAGCGGACACGAGGCGAATTGTATGCGAAAGTGTATGCGAAATTGTTGCGAAAGTGTATGCTAAAACGGTCATGCCATTGAATTTTCAGGCACAACTCCAGCATGAAAATAGCCAAGGCTCGCGGGGGTGGAAGGCTGTGCGGGCCTGTTGTCTGCGGTTTGTACGAAATGTCGTACAAATGCATGGGGTTGAAGCGCGAATACCGGTGATTTGTACGAAACGTCGTACAAATTCAGGGGATTGAAGTGCAATTACCCGAGATTTGTATGACAAATCGTACAAACGCAGGGGATTGAGGGTGATTACCCGAGATTTGTATGACAAATCGTATAAATGCAGGAAGTCAGTGAAAACTGACGACTGGACGCCCCGTTTTTTGTTGTATAGCAGCAATCAGGTTACGACTTCCGGCTTTTGATTGAAGAATGAGGTGACCACTGCGGGATAGAGGGGTCTCCGATCGCTGTTAAAGATTGATTTGTTCAATTGAACAAGAGAACAACTACATCACGATGGAGCAATACTTTTTGGATGGCACGAAGATCGAAGCCGATACCAATAAGTATTCCTTTGTGTGGAAAAAATCGACGCTGCGCTTTGAAGAAAAGCTAAAAGCAAAGGTGCAGGCAACGCTAAAGCACATCCATACCATCACGCACGAGGAAACAGGTGAATATGAAGTGGAATCGCCAGAAGAACCTCTCGACTTGCCAAATATGAGACCCAGAAAGCTTGCTTTGGCGATCGCAACAGCTGCTCCAAAATGGATCCGGACGCCACGTTTATGCGCATGAAGGAGATCACATGAAAAATGGGCAACTGAAGCCCAGCCCGGCTACAATGTGCAAGTGTGAAAAGATTCCGCTCAACGTTTTCTGGTGACTTCTTGATTGTCTTCATAGAATACACCAAATATATAATAAACCCACAGAGTTTCCAGAATAAAAGGGGTAAAATGGAAGAACGAATCAATGTCCCAAACGTCATTGCTGTTCAGGAATTGATTCATTTAACAAAAAGAATAGATTTGGTTTGCTTTGAAGTGGAGAACCCTGCTGAATTCGTTAAT
>NZ_HE610960.1:262588-280689 GCF_000285515.1 Paenibacillus senegalensis JC66 | reverse complement strand
ATTGAGGGAGGTAGTCCATGTTTAAGAAGATAAGCCGATTGACATCACTTGTGCTAGCAAGCTCGCTGCTATTGCCGCTAGCTGCCGCAGCGGATGAGGATGCTTGGCAGGCAGCTTCAGGAGGTCATGCTGTGCGTCCCCCCGTTAATTCCGAAATTATAAGCGCCAACACATTGGAAAACGGAGACTTTGAGGTTCGCCCTGCAGCCGGGAATAGCGGAATTCCCGGATGGATAATTCCGCAAGACAGCTTGGAGGCTGGGCACCAGGCTGCATTGTCTGCAGCTGCCGGCACCTTCCTCGAGGGAAGAAGGAGCGTCAATTTGCAAGCGGTTTCAAGTTCGCAGTCATTGGAATTGTACAGCAAGCCGGTAAAGGTCATTCCCGGCCAGCAGGTACATGGAAAAGGGAGCTTCTTGCTGAACGACGGGGAATTTGTGTACTCCATTTTCGCTTATGCCGATGCCAACGATCCCCTGGACGCACCCGTTCACATGGCTTCAACCTCGGTTAACGGATCGTTCGGGGATTGGAACGAATACGAAGTATCCTTAACCGTACCGGCCAACGCGGAATTTGTGCGTACCGTCATAACTTCGCTGCCTTCTGTTGCAGGACAGGCATATGCCGACCGTTTTACTCTTGATACGGGCCAGCGGCTGCAGCTCAATGACTATGGCGTTGCGATTGAAAGCGTCGTCTCCAACCGTGCGGTCTTCACCGAGGAGAATGGGGTTAACATGATGTATGTCAACATCAATGGGGCTTCTGCGCAAATCGCCAAGATTAACCTCGATACAAGAGCCTTAATCGGACAACAGCCACTGCCATCCGATACAATCATCCGGGGATTAACCTTGGGCTCGGATGGACATGTATATGCAGTAGGCTATCAGAGCGGCAAGCTCTATCGCTATCATTCGGTGACTGGTGAACTACAGGAATTGTCGGCGATTGCCCCTAATCATAACACCTTCGACCTGGTGGCCACGGAGGACGGCCGTCTATTCGCGGGAACCTATGCCCGATTGGACGGACAGTTCGCCAAAGCATTCGAATATACGATTTCCACCGGACAAATGAGGGATTTGGGCGAAGTGCTGCCGGGACAAAAATATGTTCATTCCATGGCTTATGACGAACAAACGGGGATGGTCTACTTTGGAACGGCGACCGATGCCAATATTGTGAAATATGATGCAGTCAACAATCAGTGGGCAGGCGTGATCCCGTTGCGTTATAACGAGAATGGAACGGATGTCAATTTTACCGACGAATATAAGTATGTGTTTGATTTAGATGCGATAGACGGGCTGATATTCGCACGGCTCTCGCAGTTGAAGACGACCGGACGCGCGAGCTTGACTAATCTGGTTATTGATCCCGCCCAAAATGACGAAATCATTGGAACATTCACATTCAATCAAAGCCGTGAGCCTTCACCAATGCGCGATGGTAAAGTTTATTTTCCGTACTATACCTCGGTCAATGGGGCATTCAGCCGTTATTTGGCGTACTATGAAGTGGCCACTGGATCCGTTCATCTAGTGAATGAGCATGATCCGATTCCATTTCTCGGCGGGATTAACGAAATCGATATTGTCCAATTGAATGACCCGGCTTACCCTGGGGACACCCTGGTAGCTATGAATGTGGAGGGCGGCCTGTTCTATTACAATTTTGACACAGGCGTAACGGCTAACGTTGCACTGCCTGTAGAAGCGGATGCAGGTCAAGTGCATGCGATAGGAGCCCGGAACGATGGGGTGATCCATATTGCCGGTTATACGAATACCGGGCATTCCATCTTCGATCCGGCCACCGGGCAAGTTACGCAGTTAACCGGGCGGACCTTGGGCGTCAACAACTACCTTAGCCAGGCAGAGATGTTTATTCCATATAAAGACAACCAGGTATTGATTCCGCTTTATCCTGGTGTCCATATGAATCTGTATGATCCGGACAAGCAATGGAATCTGATTGATAGGAGCAAGCCTTTAAACCCGGTGAAGCTGTATGACATGAACCAGGCAGGTCCTGATAAGCAGGAGCGTGTATACGGCGGACAGGTCATTGAACGAAGCGGCAAGGAAACCTTGGCTACCGTCACCGTGCCGGCCAGAGATAATCGTACCGGCAAGCTCGCTTTTTACGATATGGAAAGCGGACAGCTGGAATATTACAGCCCGATTGCTAATCAAAGCTTGGTTTCCTTCGCTTACCAGGATGGAATGATCTATGGCGGATCCTCCGTTTGGAACAGCTATGGCGATACAGAGCCTAATGAGCAAGAGGCCAAAATGTTTATATGGGATGTCGAGGCTAACCAGAAAGTAAAGGAATTCGTTCCAGTCCCGGGTAAAAAGGCGATCACCAAGCTTATTGCCGGGCCTGACAGCAAAATATGGGGCTTCGCCGAAGGCCATCTGTTTATTTATGACCCCGAGCTGGACGAGGTTGTTTATGATGAACCGAAATTTGATATCACGTATTCGACTATCACCTTCCGAGACGCTGAGATGGCAATTGGCAGCGATGGCTATGTGTATGGAACGATTCAAGGGCGTTTGTTCATGATTGACCCGAGCACTAAAAATGTATATCCAATTACGACGGATAAGCGCAGATTAGCCCAAGATCAAGCCGGCAGCCTGTACATGGTGGACAGCAACTATCATTTGATTCAAGCTATCCCGCTGTCCCCGAACGTTCCGGAATACCCGGAGCAGCCTGAAGAGCCGTTTCAGACAATGGAAGAGGCGATTCATTACTTTATGGCAAATGAGCAATTGAATTCAATATTGGGTGATCAGCTGCTGTATCGGGTATCGATCATCCGTTTACTAATTGAGCAGCAGCAGCTGGCCACCGCCGCAGATTATATTCAGGACTTCCGCAGCTATATTGCGGCGCCGGCGGTTATTCAGCAGGGGCTGTTAAGCGGGGAAGCGCGGAATGCGTTAGATTTGCTCGCTCAAGCCTGGCTGGAACAGCTGTAGCGGGCCTGGGATAAGCAAAATAAGGCACACGGGGGAAAGTTTTCGAAAAGACGGAAAGGCCGCGGCTCGTTCATGGTTTCCATGACGGGATGCGGCTTTTTATGCGCTTATAAAATTAATTTTTCAAGGACCCCGCAAAGTACTGAGTAAGCTTTAAAGCGAAAGACCCCATTTGTGGGTTATCTTGCTGGTTATTGGATGTCCTTTGTCTGTAAAAAAAGCTTCCTGCTAAGGTCGAATGGTGACCTTGGTCCCTATAGGGACCAGACTAGCCAGCTCAACCACATCTTCATTGTACATGCGGACGCAGCCCTTGGACACTTCGTGGCCAATAGAGGAGGGATCATTCGTTCCATGAATTCCATAATGCGGCTTGGATAAACCCATCCAGTAAGCGCCGAAGGGACCACCGGGATTCGGTTGTTTATTGATGATCGTGTATTCTCCTACCGGGGTGGCGGTCAGCATTTTGCCAATGCCAACCGGAAACCCGCGGACGACCGTATTTTCATCAAGCAAATAGAGCTGGCGGTCGGATAAATCTACGATGATTCGGTACCGGGGCAATGCCTTTCCTTCCTTTCATCAGAAAGTGCTTCCCTGATTAGTTTATGACAAAAGCTGGCAGGCGTGCCTATGCGATAGACAGAAATAAAGGGCCGCCTTGAAGCTGCTGGTACAGCAGATCATTCCAGGTTGCCCTTTACATACCGGGAAGGAACTTATGGATTAGGAAATAATTCCCCTCGCCGTTGCCCCCAATTCATCTATGCATTTAGCTAGTTGTGCTCTTCAGTCTTGCCGAACAGACGATTAAGCTTGGCAAACAAAGCGATCGCTTCTGTTACCGTGTTATCATCCATTTGTCCAAGCAAGCGGCGAAACCGTTCTGCGCGCTCGCTGCGAATGTCGTTCATAACCTTGCGCCCTTCTTCGGTAATCGATATTAAAACGACGCGGCGATCATCAACAGAGCGCTCACGGGTAATGAGGCCAAGGCTTAACAGCTTGTCCGTCATTCCGGTTACAGCTCCGTAAGTGATCCCGATACGGCTTGCAATATCCGAAGCCTTAACGGATTCATGCCTGGATAAAATCATAAGCAGGAAGATTTGGCCGTCAGCGAGGTTCAACGAGCCACGGATGCTTCGCGTCTCCCGATTAACCAGATAAACAAATTCTCCAACGGCGTTTTGCAACTCTTCGAGATCGCTGCTGTTTTGCTGGGAAGAGGCGGTCGTCTCCGTTTCCCTCATGGAGTTCCTCCTTTTAAAATAATCATTTCGGTACTGAGCGGTACTCAATTTGACTAAAAATATAATGAAATAACTTTTGGATGTCAAGTAATGACAGGGCTTCCCGGCCCTGCCTGGAGGTTTATTGGTCTGACTTTAGTCTTGAGGTTGATTGGCTATACTGTATGATACAATAGTAGAAAGGGGGAAGGGGAATGAAGAAGCTGCTGTCAATCCATCACTGGGCACATGTACCGGCCAGAGTCTATCGCTTACTCCGTTCCGGCCATATCCCGTGGAGATCGAAGGTCTTGTTTGTCCTTCCCGTTGTCCTTTATTGGGTGCTGCCTGATGTTATGCCTCTCGTTCCGGTCGATGATATCGTAGTGACGCTGATGGCCTCCAATTATTTTGCCTATCGTATGGAAAAGAAGTATCCGCCGGTACATTCGGATTAATAGGGCTATGTATGCCCATTGGCGGGAGGGCGGTCATCATACTCGTCTTCGGGCAGCCGAATCCATTTCTGCAAGTATCCTTGATCCATCAATGCTTTGATAGTGATCGTCAGAACAGGGGAAAGAATCAGACCGGCAAAGCCAAACAGATTCAAGGAGACAATCATAAAGGCCAGCATAGTGAAAGCTGAAACGCCCAAGGTATCTCCGGTAATTTTCGGCTCAAGCACCTGGCGGGTACCGATTACTAACAGCCATATGGCCGTCAGCCAAATAGCCAAAGAGGTTTGTCCTACTATGAACAAATAAATGATCCAAGGAATAAAGATCGTCGACACCCCAAGCAGCGGCAGCAGATCAAAAATCGCAGCTATGAAAGCAATCATAAAAGCGTTGTTGACTCTGAGCAGCAGAAGTGCGATGAAAATGACAACAAAAGTGACGGAAATAATTTTTAATTGGGCCTTTACATACCCGGCTATACCCAGAAGAACATTTTCCTTCAGAAAGACAAAGGCCTTTTTGAAGGTGTTGGGCATATGCTTATGTATGGCTTTCTTCCAGCTTTCCGCCTCGATGCTGAGAAAATAAGCTAGAATAAGGCCAATGACAAAATTAATCATAAAATTGGAAACAGAGGTCAGTCCGCTGTAAAGTCCGCTGAGGAAGGCGCTTGCCAATGAACCGATTCCGGTAACGAGGGACGCCAAATATTCGCCTGCGCGTTCAATGTATTCCTGTGGAATAGTCGCCACCTGCTGCTGCAGAAATACCATGACATAATTAATAGTATCCAGCACCTGTTCTTGATACTCGGGTACTTTCTCAATCAAATTAAGGATTTGAATGGTTGCGGCTGCACTCAAGCCGGTAAGCACGCCAAGCAGAGCAAGAACGAAGACAACGGTCGAGATGGTGGTAGCCAGCGCTTTTTTCAAGCCTTTGCGGTTCAGGTAGGCGGCGAAAGGCTCGATGATGGCATAGATGACCAGAGCAAAGAAGATGGGTGCCGCTATGCTGTACAAGTAGCTGAACAACAGCATAAAGAGGTAAATGGTCAGAATAATTAACCCGATATCGAAGATCGTCTTGTAATATTTTTTATAAAACGTTAACATAGAGCAGCAATCACCTCATTTATTTGACCGCATGTTTTTTCTATAATGATTAGCAGAACATGAGTTAATCATAGCTTATCTAAGGCTGCCTTTCCAGCATAATTACTCACTAGAGGAGGAATGTTTCAATGAAATGCAAAATTACCCGCAACGCTGCCAAAGTGATTTTACGGGAAATCGAGAAGGAAGAGAACGAAAATTTGAAGCTAAGAGTGTTTGTTACCCACAAGCACGGCGATCATGCGCATTACGGCCTGGATATGAGCGAGCCGACGCAGAACGATACCGTCGTGGAAACAGACAAGGGGATTGATGTCCTATTACAATCGGACGAGCCTTTGCTGGATGGGGTTAAAATAGATTATCTGTATTTCCCGCAAGAGGGATTTGTCATTACGAATCCGTCTCAAGGAAATCACGGGGATCACTGACCCGGCTTTAAGGAGAGCTTGAGCGTTATGTCTAGAAACGATATTCGTGTATGCGATAAGTGCAGATTTACGAAGCTGTCCCGGATCGTGCCTGCTTTGGAGCAAATGGCACCCGGCACAACCGTCAAGGTTGGCTGCAAGTCTTATTGCGGCCCTTGCCGCAAAGGGGCTTTTATTTTTATAAATGGGCGTTATGTGACGGCGCCAACGGAAGATGAGGCACTGCAGAAGGTTCGCCGCTTTGTGAAGAAGTAAGACGGACTGCCGGGCCTTTGGAGGAGCCTGCGGCATATATCCTCCGGCTGGTGAAACCGGCTTGCTGGAAGCCGATTTGGTTGTCTTGACCGGAATCAGCGCCAGCATCGTAATCGCAGGCTGACCCCATACCGGGGAGATAAGCTTAGGACTTCGCTGTTCCCGCAGCGAGGTCTTTTTTTGTTCCATGGCTGATTTTTTGAACATTACCAACAGCGATTTTTTTTCTTTTTATGCTGCAAGCCTTCTGATTATCCAGCATACGCTTACCTAAGAGGGAGCATTTTACATAATCGGGCATTTTGCGTAAATTCGATTACATTGGAATTTAATGCAAAATGCTGATAGCCAAGAAGCTGCTTAAGGAGGAGGGTATGGACAAAAGCAATTCCTTTGTTGTCGTCGAGGCAAGCTCCGATGTATGGCTGGAACAGCGTTTCTGGCTGCAGGTGTTGGGGGATCATGCCCGGTTTATCCATGATTCCCTTGCGCCGCAGGAAAAGGATGAGATCAAAAGGGCTCACCGGTTTATCCGGATTTTCGACAGTCTGCTTCAGGAAGCGCAGGTGGAGGATGAAGCGCGGCTGGAACCGCTTAATCAAACCGCTTATTGGCGAGCATCCGAGCTGCGGGATTTCAAGCTGTATTTATTGCGCCGAATGCTGACAGGCGCCATCCGCTTTCACCTCTCGTCCACATTCGTTAACCATATGATTAACGAGCTGGAAGAATACATGCGAATCTTGAAGCATATTCAAGCCCATGGCCGGCCGCCGACTTATGATGCGATTCAGCTTCATTTGATCTGGCTGCAGGACGCCGTAGAGCACGCGGATTCTGTATCGGCATCTTTGGCGAGAGTCGAAAAAAGATTGACTGAGAAAAGCGGCAGGTTTTCCGCTCATTTTACCGATTTTTATATGAAGGCGGTGGAAATGGCCGGTTACTTGCGTACACAGCTTCAGCATTTTCCTGCCCTAAACCGGTTTAATCGCGAAGTCGAGCTGGAAATGATGCTGTTCAAGGAATTTTTGGAGGAGCTGGAGAGCATGGATTTGGATGCGGAGCTCCTCGGCACTCTGCAGCCTTTAATGGCCGACCACATGGCCAGGGAAGAGTGCTATTACATGATGAAGCTATCTTTGGTGGGCAAGAGCAGGTAACGAATAAGGCCAAGAGCTAGCCGGCAGATATCGCCGGCAGATCTTGGCCTTTTATCATATCAAGCTTATTTGTCTGATTGTTGTTGCTCGAGGGCCAGCCTTAACGCATCTCCCAGGCTGTTGCCAAGGGGGGCGTTATCGCTGTATTTCTCTACAAGCTTGCGATTCATTCGGGCCGCAGCTTTGCCGCCGCTGCCATCCAACTGCTCGACTACATTGCAAGGTCTGCATTGAACGTACTTGCCGTTTTTGCCGTTATGAATCTCCATTTTTTTGCGGCATTGCGGACAGCGCTTGTTGGCCAATTGCGGCTCCGCTGCCTGGCGGTAGCCGCAATCCCGGCTCGAGCATAAATAGAAGCGCCCGCGTTTCCCTTTGCGCTCTTCCATTCGCTCCCCGCAATCCGGACATTTCTTATGCGTCAGGTTGTGCGGGACATAATCAACCGTACTTTGCTTAACCTCCTGCACCAGCTGAATCGTTTGCTTGCGGATGTTATCGAGGAAAATTTTCATTTGCCCCTGGCCTTTGGCGATTCTCTCCAGCTCCAGCTCCCACTTGGCTGTAAGCTCAGGGGAACGGAGCTCCTCGGCCGCCAGTTCAATAAGCTGCCACCCTTTTCCCGTCGGTGCGAGGCTTGCTCCTTGCCGCTCAATGGTATCGCTGTGCAGCAGTTTCTCAATAATGTCGGCCCGGGTGGCAGGCGTCCCCAGATTATGCTTCTCCATCTGAGTTAACAGTGAAGCCTCCGTGTAGCGGGCAGGCGGCTTCGTCTGTCTTGCCTGGATACGGCACTGGCGGATGGTGACCGTTTGTCCTTCCTTAAGCTCAGGCAGCAGCTGTTCCGGGCCGGAGTCGTTATCCGGCTCATCTTCATCGTCGGTATAATCGCTGCTGCCGTACACTTCCTTCCAGCCGGCATCCTTCATATGCTGACCGGATGCCCACAGCGTTTCGCCGCTGACTTGAATCTGCACCTTGGTCTGGTCATAGCGGCAGGGCGGATAGAACAGGGCGAGAAAGCGCCGGACTATCAAATCGTAAAGCTTGCGCTCCTCATTGCTTAGCGAATTCAGGAGCACCGTTTGTTCGGTCGGGATTATCGCATGGTGGTCTGTGACCTTGCTATCATCGACGATACGCTTGGACACTTGCAGCGGCTGTTTAAGCACATTTCGGGCCAGAGAAGCATAAGGTCCCACGGCAATGCTCTGCAAACGGCTTTTGAAGGTGGACTTCATGTCCGATGTCAAATAACGGGAATCCGTACGCGGATAAGTGACCAGCTTATGCTGTTCGTACAAGCGCTGCAGGATGTTCGAGGTTTGCTTGGCGGAAAAGCCATAACGCCGGTTAGCATCCCTTTGCAGCTCTGTCAAATCATAAGCGAGCGGCTGGGGAATCCGCTTTTCTGTCTTTTGCAGCCGGATTATTTTTCCGCTTTGTCCTCCCAGCCGGCGGCTCAGATCCTCCGCCTTGGCTCTGTCCATAATCCGCGCTTCCCCAGATCCGGCCTGTCTCCACTGGGCCTGAAATGTGCCTATGTCGGCCTGCAGCAGCCAGTAATCAACAGGCTTAAAGGCGCGTATGGCTTTCTCTTTCTCAATAATCATGCCAAGCGTCGGTGTTTGCACACGTCCGGCGGACAGCTGCGCGTTGTATTTGCTAGTCAAAGCGCGGGTAACGTTCAGGCCGATAAGCCAATCCGCCTCAGAACGGCATACCGCCGATTGATACAGGCGATTGTAATCACTGCCCGGCTTAAGCTTGGCGAACCCTTCCTTGATGGCCTGATCCGTTTGCGAGGAAATCCACAAGCGCTTAAACGGCTTTTTCCAACGGATTTTCTCCATGATCCAGCGGGCAACCAGCTCTCCTTCTCTTCCCGCATCGGTGGCAATAACCAGCTCCTTTAAATCGGAGCGTTTGCCGAGCTTTTCGATCGCCCGGAATTGGTGGGAAGTTTCCTTGATTACCTTCAGCTTCATTTCCCCGGGAATGATAGGCAAATCCTCCAGCTTCCATGACTTGTAGCGGTCATCGTAATCTTCCGGCTCGGCCAAAGTAATCAAATGTCCTAGCGCCCAGGTAACGACATATTGGGCTCCCTCATAATGCGATTTATGTTTTTGGCGGGCGCCAAGAACGCGCGCCAGCTCTTTGGCGACGCTTGGCTTTTCCGCCAGTACTAACGTTTTCAAGGCTCTCTCTCCTTAATTAACAAATTAAAGCCGGACTTCTGGGTTGAACCGAACTTTTTACCGTCTGCATGCATGCTATCAGGAATAGTTAAGTTGGACTATTGTTTTGCAGCCGATTTCTAGGCGGCAGCGGCCCGAAATACTGGTACAAGGCAACCTCTATCCGGCCGTTGTACAGCTTTCGCCGTTTGTCTGCGGGCTTGCCCCAATAGTGCTCCAGCTGCTTGGAAGGGCTTAAGATGAATGCAGACCAGGTGTCCAGCGATTGGCAGATCGAGCCGAGCCTGCGAAGCAGCTTTTCCACATCGGCCCGGTCCCCTAGCCGCTCACCGTATGGAGGATTCGTAATGATACAGCCGTAATCGCCGCGGGGCTTGATATCCGAGACGCTGCGCACGTGCCATTGAAGCTCTTTGGCGAATCCGGCGCTTCGGGCTGAAGCTTTGGCCACCTCTATCGCTTTTTCATCGATATCGGAGCCGATGATTTCAAGCGGAACATCGTCCTTGACGAGATCGTAGGCTTCTTCACGGGCATCCTCCCACAAAGATGAACCCATCACCGGCCAATGCTCGGCAGGGAAGGATCGGCGCAGGCCTGGGGCCAGATTCCAGCCGATCATAGCAGCTTCCACAGGAATGGTGCCGGAGCCGCAGAAGGGATCGTAGAGCGGCCTTTCCGGACGCCAGCGGCTCAGCATGATCATAGAGGCTGCCAGCGTTTCCTTTAAAGGAGCCTCGGTCACGAGCTTGCGGTATCCGCGTTTGTGCAGGCTGGGTCCGGTCGTGTCGAGGGTTAGAGTCGCTAGATCATGTAATAGCGAAATTTCGATCACATAGCGGGCTCCCGTCTCCGGAAACCATTCGCGATTATACGTTTGCTTCAGACTGTCGACCACTGCTTTCTTGACAATCCCTTGACAGGCGGGCACGCTCGACAATTGAGACTTATGGGAGCGGCCCTCAACCGGAAATTCACCGTCAGCAGAAATCCATTCCGACCAATTTAATGCCTTGGTGCCTTCAAACAGGTCATCGAAGGTCAGCGCCTTGAATTCCCCCATTTTAATTAATATCCGGTCGGCGCTTCTAAGCCAGAGGTTGGTCCGGCAGATGGCAAGCTTATCCGCTTTAAACGTTATTCTTCCGTTTTCCACTTTTCTTTCTGTATATCCAAGCTCCTTGAGCTCGCGGTCCACAACCGCCTCCAAGCCCATTGGACACGTAGCAATTAATTCGATGGGGCCCACCTCATTTGCATGTTCTTGATTTTCCGCAAGGGAATTCCTACACTGATTAGTATAGGCTAATCACCATGGCGACACAATGATCTGCTTGATCTGCCTGATCTGCCTTGGAGGAAGAATAGATAAGAGGGAAGTGTTAACCAGTATGGACGAAAAGCAATATGCCGAATCGCTGCTCCCGGTCGATCCGCAGTTGGAGCAGGTACGTACTTCAATCCGTGATCAACAAATGCATGATATTTCTGTACCGGCAGGGTACGGCAAGCTGCTCACGCTTCTGGTCAGAATGACCGGGGCAAAGGCGGTGCTGGAGATCGGCGCTCTGGGCGGATACAGCGGAATCTGCTTGGCTAGAGGTCTGGCAGATGGGGGGCGTTTGACATCCTTGGAGCTAAGAGAAGATTATATCCAGCTGGCGAAAAACAATGTAAGCCGCGCCGGATTCGGAGAGTGTGTCGAATATCGGGCGGGAGAAGCATTGGAATCACTTAAGCAGCTGTATGCTGAAGGCAGGCGGTTTGACTTCTTTTTTATCGATGCAGATAAGGGGAATTATCCCAACTATTTGGATTGGGCGCTTAAGCTGGCTCTCCCAGGAGCGGTTATTGCCGGCGACAATGCTTTTATGAAAGGGAAGGTATATCAGGATCAATATGAAGGGAATTCGGTCAAGGCCATGAGAACCTTTAACCAGAGGATGCTGAATGACGAGCGGTTGGAAGGGGTGCTCTTGCCGGCCTACGATGGACTTGCAGTAGCAAGAGTCAAGGCCGGCTCATGACCAGTTAAGCTATGTAAGGGCTAAAAGGATGCAGCAGGTGACGCAAATAACAGCCTGCCTTGAGCGAGTCCGTTCTTCAGGTGGGGCTCGTTCAAGTGAAATTCCGCTTCAGCTAAAGGCTGATTCTGCTCCGCACGGTAGGGAACGGCGGTTAGACCAATGTAAAACAACAGCAGCTCCGCACACAATATAGACACCAGTATTCTTCTTAAATTCAATCGCCAATTCAAAGCTGTGGGCATTTCAACTTCCCCCCTAAATTGCATGTTATATTGATTAGACGATTTGAGCGGCGCAGCCGTTCCATTAATTTTGCCAATATCTAATGAAGTTCTCATAATGAATAGCATGTGAATGGGTCTTTGCTGGTTCTTAAGGCTTGTCTGCTGCTTCGGAGCCTTTCGCCGGCTTAGCATATAGCGTTTTGCGGACCCAAATCGCATTAAGCAGGAGCAGAACGGCAGACAGAATAAACAAGCCCCGGATCGTGATGATGCCAGCAAGAATGCCTCCGGTAACGGGACCGATGAGATTCCCCAAGCTCAGTGTACTCGTGTTAAAGCTGTAAGCCCGGCTGTCCATCCCTTCCGGCGTGTATTTCCGAATAAGCGCATTGACCGATGGAAGCAGCCCGCCCATAAAGATCCCAAGGAAAAATCGTGATACGATGAGCTGCCAAACTTCCGTTACCATAGCCTGAGGAATGCAGGCAATGGCTGAGCCGATTAAGCAGACGCCGAGGATTCTTTCAGAGCCGATACGGTCCCCCAAGCGCCCCAGGACGGGTGAAGCAATCATATTAGAAATGCCATTAACCGACCCAACCAACCCGGCCCAGAAAGCAAGCATCTCTGCGGAGCGATGGAGATCCTGTACGTAAAGCGGCATTTGCGGCATCGGGCTGAGCAGAGCGAACTGAATAAGGAATGTCACGGAGAACAGCGCCGGCAATTGGGGGATCGCCTTAAGCTTGGCAAATCCGGACCATACCGACACTCTCGGCTGGCTTTTTGCCTCTTCGCGGTTAAATGATTCCTTGATCAGCAATGCTGCCAGCATTGTCGCTGTAAAAATTAAACCGCCCGTAATATAAAAGATCGGCCGGAAGCCGATACTGTCTGCCATCAAGCCTCCCAGAAGAGGGCCCATGATCGTTCCGGCGACTCCGCCGGACTGCACCATCCCCATGGCGAATCCGATTCGTTTTCTCGGAGTACCCGCGGAAACGAGGGAAACAGAGGCCGGTATAAAGCCGGATATCGTACCGTTCAGCATTCTCAATAGCAGCAGATGCCACGCATTTTGAGCAAATCCCATACAGACCATAACTATCGCCATACCAAAGCCTGAGCGCAGCAGCATCAGCTTTCTGCCATACCGGTCAGCAAGCCCTCCCCAGATAGGCTGGAAGATAAAAGACGTGACGAAATTGGAGGCAAAAATAATGCCTGCCCAAAAGGCCAACTCCTTGTCCCCCGACATGCCCAGCTCCTGTAAATACAAAGGCAAAAATGGAATGATCATGGTCATGCCTGAGGTGACAAAAAATTGGCCAAACCAAAGAACGAACAAATTTATTTTCCAACGTTCCAACGTATTCTCCTTCTTTCCACAGCATGATGCATAAATCCCGTGTATCCAGTGGAGCGGATGTTTTTCCGGTTATAGCCTGCATCTCTTTTAACTGCACCTTTTAACCCGTAATCACTGGTATGGATCAATTGTGTAACTTTTATCATAAACTGTAAACCCGTATCTCTTGTGTACCCTGTATTTTTTGTGAAGCTTGGATCTTATGTTATAGTCTCTATAGTTTGACGGAAATTTAATATGCAGAGCGCTCTCTATGCGATCAAACATTCTGGAATGCTCGAATTGTTGAAGGGTATATCCATTATACCTCACTCTCAACAAAACATGCTGAAAAAAGGAAGCAGGGTATCTACGTGGTAAACTACTATCCCTGTCTATTTTAAGGGAGTAATGATCATGAAAAAACTCTCCCGCCTCTTCTTTGGTAAGGCGAGAGAGCAGCATATTGAATAAACGCAAGAAACCCCGCATTTACGAGATCATTGAAGCGGGGAAGGATTAAAGGCAACCCGATTGCGTAATTTCTTAGCTTCGTACATCGATTTATCGGCTCGCTGAATAAGCTCCTCTATAGTGGTATCACCTTGACGGAGCCCTGCGACTCCAACGCTGATCGTTACCGAAACCGTATCATGCTCAGAAATCTTGAAACGCTGTTCTTCAATTTGTGAGCGTATGCTTTCGCACAGTATTACGGCATCATTCAGCTTTGTTCCGGGAAAAATGAGAGCAAATTCTTCCCCGCCCCAGCGGCCGACAATATCTCCTTCGCGAAGGGAAGCCCGCAAGGTTTGTGCCACTTTAAGCAAAGTCTGATCTCCGGCAAGATGGCCATACTTGTTATTAATGTCTCTAAAGCCGTCAATATCGATAACTGCCAGAGACAGGGGTTGTTCTTCTTTATGTGCCTGGTGAAATACAATGGACAGTCTCTTAAATAGAAAACGACGATTATAAAGACCTGTGCCATCATCCGTAATGCTCATTTCCCGCCATTGACTTGTAAACAAGGCAACCAGCGCCCCGCCGAACGCCGCGAATAAAAGAGCAGCGATCAGGCCGAGGGAGCCTGTCCGCATAAGCAGCAGTGCAATGGCAAGCGTAACTACGCCTATAACGGCCCCCCATGCTGCTGTCTGAATGACTGTAGGCTTAATCACACCAGCCACCTCTCCAACAAGGGATATTAATGAAAATGCTGTGTAAATCGCAGCAGCATAACATAGTAAGTGAAATCCCATTATACACCATTTTCCTTAAATTGTCAAATTTATCACGTTAAAACAATATTTAAAGACATGGGAGAAAGTTATATCCGGGAGAGGCGCCGTAGATTTATCTGTGAAAGCAGCGCTGGAGCGGCGGGGAGGGAGGGTGCTGTATGTATTTACAGTCTGGTACGCATGTGCGCAGCCGTGTAAGCAGAGTGGTGCACAGCCTGGGTAAGCAGAACGTTGCGCAGTCTGGGCAAGCAGAACGGCGAGCAGCCTGGGTAAGCAGTTCGGCTGCGTCCGGCTTGGATTGTAGAGCTCGCAGTTAGGTCGTCGATTAACTGTGAATAATAGATTGCGGCGTGCAGTGAGCCGTTGCGACCTGCTTCGAATTTTAACGCTCGTGGTGGTCCTTATTTGAGCAAAATCAGGGGGATAAAAATTGTAACGCTTGCCATCGTCCTTATTTTGTTTCAGATCGCGGTTTTCTGGGCTTTTTGTCACAAATAAGAGCGAGGATGAGCGTTAGCGCAAGCGGATGCCCGCCGCCCCCGTGCAAGCGAGCGCTACAAACTCTCCACGAGCATTAGCGCAGTAGGTCGAAGCTTCAACATAATCAAGAGGCGGGCTATTCATCCCGCCGCTCGCGATAAACCCGGCTGGGCTGACTTACTAGGCTAATTAATAAATTTTATGAATCACTTCTTCAAAATCAGGCTCCTGCATATGAACGTCTTCGACCTCTCCCCACTGGCTGGCAGCCCGAAGCACATCCATCGCGGTAATTTCCTGACGGTTGCATGTAATCATGACCTGCCTTTCATTCTGCTCCAAGATGGAGAAGGGATGGTCTGTGATGCGGACGTTATCGGTTAAAGGCTGGGCGTACGTAACCGTTATAACTGTCGGCAGCCCGATGCGGTCCCTTAATTGCGTCAGTGTTCCGTCATAGACGAGCGTTCCGTGGTTTATGACGATCACCCTCTGGCACAGCTGTTCGATATCATCCATATCATGGGTCGTAAGCAAAATCGTAATACCCAGCTCGTTATTAATGGTTTTCAGGAACCCTCTAATATTTTTCTTGGCGGCAACATCGAGACCGATCGTTGGCTCATCCAGGAACAATAATTCCGGTTCGTGCAGCATTGCTGCAGCCAAATCCCCCCTCATCCTTTGTCCTAGCGACAATTTGCGTACAGGAGTGTGCAAAAATTCATCCAGGCCCAGCAGTTCATTCATTTCCCGCAGCTTTCGCTCTTTACACTTCGGCTCCACGCCATACATGGCGGCCAGGATATCGTAAGAATCCTTAAGCGGCAGGTCCCACCACAACTGTGTCCGCTGTCCGAAAACAACACCAAGGCGGCGCACGACCTGCCGCCGATGGGTGTGAGGACTGAGTCCTCCAATGCGCACCGAGCCGGATGTCGGGTGAAGAATGCCCGTGAGCATTTTAATAGTCGTTGATTTACCTGCTCCGTTAGGACCGAGATAACCGATGAATTCTCCTTTTTGCACTTGAAAATTGATGCTTTGCACTGCATTTTTCTCACGATATTCTCGTGAAAACAAGCTCCTCAAGCCTTGAAAACGGCCTTCTTTAGTGACCGGGATTTTGAACGTTTTACTTAAGTCGGAAACCTCTATCATGGAAGCTGCCTCCTTTTTTATTCGATAAAATGGGCTGAATCAGCATTGTCACTGAACCCAGGCTTAGGCTCGCCCCCGCATGCAACTGCGTGCTTCGTCTTACAACAGTGTGCGAGCAGTCGTCCTTCTTTTTTTAATCGCTTGGATAAATAAGCAAAATGCCGGGTCAGGCAGGTTTAATTCCCCGTGCTTTGATAGCGGGAAATCCCAACCCTCCAGAAACGCAAGCCGACCCAGAGAAAGCCAGCCGTGAAAATGAGGACAAGCCCGATCACCCAAGGGCCCATTTCTCCCCGGATGATATAAAGGGTCGGAACATAGTTGACTAAGCCAACCGGAAGCACAGTTAGCAAGATTAATTGCATCCACTTTGGATACAGGGAGATAGGATACTGAGCGGCATTCCGTGCAGCATCCTCTGTGATATTCTGAAGATCGCGAATACGAGTGATCCAGAATCCAACGGTCGAGGTAATCAGTCCGATAGTAAACAGGATGAAACCGCCGCACACGATCATCAGTAACGTTAAGGGCACATCAAACCAGGTCATTTGGCCAGCAGCCATTAATCCGTTAATACAGATGGTCATAATGATGATTCCTTGAAAAAATTCAGCAGCAAGAATATTGAAGTTTTGCGACATTAAAGCAAGCAATACTGGGATCGGACGGGTCAGCAGCTGATCCATCTCGCCATTAACCAGATAGCGTTCAATGTGGTGAACGTCGGAAGCGACAGTACGATACAGAGCACGTGAGAGAATGATGGCGGAGTACAAATAACCGATTTCCAGCAGGCCCCAGCCTTTGATATCGCCGAACCGGTTAAGAATGATAGCGATCAGCAGGAATTCCATAACATTAATAACTAGAGCCATCAAGGAAGAAAAGATAAAGTTAAACTTGTACTGCATCCTCGAACGGATGCTGGCACGGATGAGCAGGCCGTACAATTTCAATTCATTCATCCTCCCTGCACCTCCAGTTTGCGTCGAACGATAGCCGTTACGGCGATACATATAAACGTCATCGCGATACACCATGCTAGGGAGCCGAATAACGCGGTACCATTCTCATACTCCAGAAAAATGCGTGTCGGATGATACTGCAGGTAAGGGTAAAAGGACAGGCGGCTGATCGTTTGCAGCCAACCGGGAAGCCATTCTATTGGAATCAGGAAGCCGGAGAGCAGGGAAGACACGGCAAAATTAGCCCAAACGAGCCATCTTGATTCCGTCGTCCACATAGCGCATACGCCAATCAAATACTGCACACAAATCGATATGTAAGCAGCCAAAAGCAGTGCGCAAGCCGTTAACAGCCAAGTAAAAGCCCGATCGGGCAGACTGAGGGAGAGGACAAATACATAGAGAACAAAAATTGGCACCATCTTGTACAAAAACTGATAGGCAATTTGTCCCCATTCCCTGCACATCAGCATATAAAACAGATGAACCGGCCGCATCATGTCCATCGAGATTTGTCCGGTGCGGACACTGTTCTCCAGGCCCAGCCCATTGGTTAAAAATACGGTCACCCACAGGCACGCCTGATTAAAGGCGACATAGTTAATCATGCCTTGAACCCCATATTCCCCGAGAGAGCTGCCTTCTCCCACACCGATCCAAATAGATACATAAATAAAGCCAAACAAAGAACTGGCCACCGTATTCAGCACATGGGAACCTCTGTACTGCAAGTTACGGGCATACGCCTTGCGCATCAGAACAGAGAAAAGCATAGGTACCTCCCTCAAT
>NZ_HE610960.1:163397-261308 GCF_000285515.1 Paenibacillus senegalensis JC66 | reverse complement strand
ATATGGATTATAAGAAACCCAAACCCATCACAAACCCAAACTCATCATAAACCAGATCACAAACCATAACCTGTCCAGTGCAAAAATAGGGACACAAAAGGAGGCTAGGCCGGAGACCGGCTTAACCAGCTGTGCCTGTAAGCAGTGAGAAAAAGAAGATAAGGCAATATAACAAATACAAAAAGCGCAACGTTCAAAGAATAAACGTTCAACATTCAAAGAATAAAAGTGAAAGCTTGAGAAGTACGAATTCAAAAACAGGAGAAATACATCAGAATGGAACAGGTTGATGCATTTCCGGCGGAACTGAAACCATGTCAAGCCCTTTGAGGTACGTTAGCTCGGGCGGAGCAGTGCCTTGGCGTAACGCATTTGATGCGTAGATTTTTCGTGAGAACGATCACCATTATAGCAAAGCTGACAGTAAGGTAGCAATCACTTTTTTCCAGGCTCAGTTCTCGCTAAACTCCATTCGAATGATCCAATTCAGCTTTTTAGTCAAGGCGCAGCGGGGGTGGACATCATGCAGGGATCAGATGAACTCATTTAAAACGTGTTACGCTCACCCGCGAAGGGGCGAGGATCAATCAGACCAAAACAGAGTTCGATTTGTTGAAGGCTCTGCTGTTAAATGGCGAGGGGTAATGAAAAGCAGGAATTAATGAATGAAGCTTGGGGAGAGATTTACTTTGGCGGAAGCAATTCCGCAAGCCATTACCGCGGCAGGAGCCGGGTGCAGGGCAGCTCTGGATTGTGAAAGGGAAAACCCCAATCATAGGTGTATATCCATACGCCCATGGATTGGGGTTTGCGTTTCTATTCTGGTGAAGTCTGATTCCGATACTGCTTTAACCGCTCCCTGACTTCTTCCGGGGTATCCAGCTTAAGCAGTTCTTCGGCTAATCGCTTGCAATCCCGGCTGTCAAGATGAGAGATCGTTTTCTTAATCTTGGCAATGGCGGCGGACTCCATACTCCACTCATCGAGCCTCATTCCCAACAGTAATGGAGCGGCAAGCGGATCACCCGCCATACCGCCGCACATGCCTGCCCACTTGCCTTCCTGATGCGCGGCTTCAATGACCTGGCGAATGAGGACAAGTACAGCAGGGTGGAAATAATCGTACAAATATGCGACCTTTTCATTCATCCGGTCCACAGCCAGAGTATATTGAACCAAATCGTTAGTGCCGATACTGAAAAAATCCACTTCCTTGGCAAAGGCGGGAGCCTGCAGGGCCGCTGACGGAATTTCCACCATAATGCCCAGCTGAATCTGATCCGAAATGGCTGCCTGTTCGTTCATAAGCTCTTGACGCGCCTGCTCATAGAGCTGTTTGGCTTGGCGCCATTCGCTAAGACTGGAGATCATCGGGAACATGATGTTCAAATTGCCGTAAGCGCTGGCTCTGAGGATGGCCCGGAGCTGGGTAAGGAGCAGCTCCTTGCGGTCAAGGCCAATGCGGATGGCCCGATAGCCGAGAAACGGATTATCCTCCTTGGGTAAATTCATGTAGCCTAATTCTTTATCGCCGCCAATGTCTAAAGTTCGAACGATAACCGGGCGTTCGCCCATATACTCGGCTACCTGCCTGTAGGCCGCAAACTGCTCTTCTTCGTCAGGCAGCTGCTTGCTGTTCATGAATAAGAACTCCGTGCGATACAGGCCTATCCCCTCAGCGTTTCTTTCCGCAGCCGTTTCAGCCTCCTGCACCGTGCCGATGTTGGCTGCGGTCTCTACGCGTACACCATCCTTCGACTGTGCCGGCTGAGACTGAAATTTGTCCCATTCCCTAATGCGGTCCGCCTCTTCCTGCTGCAGCTTGCGATAGCGTTCTACATCCGCTGCTTCCGGGTGAAGCAGACACAAGCCTTGACCGCCATCGATGATAAGCTGATCTCCGTCACGGATGGAGTCAATGGCATCGCCTGCTCCAACAACGGCAGCAATACCTAGGGAGCGGGCAAGCAGGGAGGTATGCGACGTTTGCCCCCCGGCGCGGGTTACAAAGCCCAAAACGAACTGCTTATTGAGCTGTACGGTGTCCGAGGGGGCCAGGTCATCCGCGATCAGAATGACTTCTTCGGCAAGCTCTGCGAGACTTGGCTGCTGATCCCCATAAAGGTGGCCAAGCAGCCGTCTTCCGAGGTCGCGAATGTCAGCAGCCCTTTCCTGCATATAGGCATTGTTTATACTTTCAAAGCGGCTTGCGAAATGATCAACCATCGTTTGTACGGCATTCTCAGCCCGGCTAAGCTTCTCCCGAATATGCTGTTCTACCTTCGGGTAGAAGGCCGGATCCGACAGAAGCTTGGCTTGTCCGCTTAAGATTCCGGCTTTCTCTTCGCCAAGTGCCGCTTTCGTTCGGTCAGCCAGAGCCATTAATTCCTCATAGCTCTTCTGCTTAGCCTGGGAAAGGCGTTCAAGCTCCTCTTCGATCTGGTCCTCCGCAATGGGTTCATCGTTACGGCTTGAGTGCTGGACAGGCTTATAGACAAAAGCCTTTCCGATCTTTATTCCGTCGGAAACCCCCAGCCCTTTGATCGTTACGGAGCTCATCACTGCTCACCAAACTTGCTTTCCACCAGATCGGCGAGGGCATCCACGGCTTCCTGCTGGTCTTCACCTTCGGCCTCAATTGTAATTTGCGATCCTTTCTCCAGACCAAGTGTCATCAGTTCCAGCATGCTTTTGGCATCTGCTTCTTCACCGGAAGCATTTTTCACCTTAATGGAAGCACTGAATTCAGCCGCTTTGTCGGAAAACAACTCAGCGGGACGAACATGGAATCCCTGCTCGTTTTGAATCGTTAATTTTCTTGCTACCATGGTATCTCCTCCTCTTAGTATCCGAAAGTCGAATCTTACGAAAGCAGCGGAATGCGCGTTTTATATTTATTTATTAGCGCCTGGTTATGATCATCCGCACCATCTATGTTTCCGCTAAGAAAGACGGGGGGCTCCATCCCGCTCTCGGCGATAAGAGTCACCGATTTGGCCAATATAGCGTTCAGGATGGCGGCGCCGATCACGGTTGAGGTTGGGGTGAAAGGCACCTTCACCTCAGGATGCCGCAAAACAGCGTCTCCCGGCACAGCGTAATTGTTAATGACAATGTCGACCGAATTAAACAAGTGCTTGCCGCTGTGATGTCTTGAGCTTTGGCTTTGCGAATACTCGAGGGAGGTGATGCCCACAGTAATCGCCCCTTTGGCCTTAGCGGCCAAGGCTGCATCGACAGGGACAGGATTGCGCCCGGAGGTGGACAGCACAAACATCACTTCGCCGGGACGAATATCCTGATCCTTCATAAACGTCTCTGCGAGCCCGTTTTGTCTCTCCAATTCGGAAGATCGGACAGCTCCCTCATGCAGCATCAGCTTTTCAACAAAAATCGGCCGAATCGGCACTAGGCCGCCGGCGCGGTAAAACACTTCCTCGGTCAAAATATGAGAATGTCCGCAACCAAACAAGTGAACGATTCCGTCCTGGCTTATAGATTCAGCAACTTTGGCGGCAGCCTGATTCATCGCTTCACTTTCCTGCTGCTCAACTTGGGCAAGCATGCTGCGAATGTGGTCAAAATAAGCAGAGATCATGAAGATGCGTCTCCTTTACTCAAAAGTCGTTGCTTGGCATCATTGAGGATTCGGGTCATCGCCGCAAGACTGGCTTCCACAACCCTTTCCCCTTTCTCTTTAGTAGCCAGCGTAGCATCGCCTAGCACAGCGGAAGAGGTGAACTCCTCCCAAGGGGTCGGCGTGCAATCTGCTTCAATAGAAATAGTGGGAATATCCTTGATCGCTTTTTCCATATCGACAAATTCTTCAGCAAGATATAGCATATAAGAGGTTTCCAGCTCGCACGCGTGAAAATAAGCGGCATGGGCAGCAGGAGTCTCTCTGACCTCGGCGATTGCTTCTTTGGAGCCCGGATAGAAGAAGTAGTATACTTTTAAATCCGGATAATCCTGATACAGCAGTCGTGCGGCGTCTTTTAATGCTTGAGCGTTGCCAAGGTGTCCATTAAGCATGACATAAATCCGGAAGCCTTGCTGATACAAGCTTTCTCCAATATCATACAATAATTGAATAAGAGCTTCATTGGACACATTAAGACTGCCGGGGAAGTTCTTCAAGCTCCAGACTTGCCCGTAGGGAAGGGTAGGCAGTACGAAGCTGTCTGTCCGTTCCGCCAGCCTTTCCGCCAGCCGCTCCGCCAATAGATTATCAGTTCCCAAGGGAAGGTGGGGACCATGCGCTTCTACAGCGCCTATAGGGAGAATGGCACACTTTTTTTCCGCGATTTGCTCCTTGATCTCAAAGCTGTTTTGCTGTTCATATAGCATATCTGGCAATGCCCCCTTAGGACTTAGCGTTTAAAAGAGAAGCATTCTGCCGGATTGCTTACAAAGAACTTCTCAATTAACTTCTCTCCATCAAAGCCGGCTTTATCCGCCTCCAGCTTAAAGCGGGGAACCCAATTGGCGATAATATGCTCCAATCCGAGCCCGTGGTCATAGTGCTTGTAATACGTTTTGCGGGCTGTATCGCCGCTGATCAAAATCTGATTTTCGTAACCTTTGCGCACGAGATCAAGGATCAGCGATATTCTCGTGCTTTCCGGAGCGTATTTGATTTTGCCGATACCATCGAAGCTTAGATAAGCACCTGTGCTGGCGATTTGCTCGTGATAATACGGATCGGGGTTGCGGTCCATGTGCCCCAGGCTGACGAAGCTTAAATCGATCTGTTCGCTTTTTAACAGCTCGAGCTGCTCCAGCCCCATCGTCCCGACCTCGGTATGGGAGTGAATGGGGGCTTTCGTTTCATGATGCGCTCTTGCGATCGCCCGCAAGGTCTTCACTTCTAGCGGGGAAATGCGGTTATACCCGGTGCCGAATTTGACTTGGCCCGCCTTGAAGGGGGTGCCTTCCAAGCCTTCTTCCACTTCCTTGATAACAAAATCAGCCAGCTCATTGACCGACGCCGCCTCTATCCACTGCTCATAGGTTTCATAATCGCCTATGAGCGGCTTTAGCTCGTCCTTGATTCTAGCTTTCCAGAGGAAGCTTTTGTTAAAGCCTGCCGTACCGATTATTTTGATTCCGGTGTTTTGCGAGATCTGATAGACAGCGGGTACATCTCTGCCATAATCTACGGCTGTTGCATCAACAATAGCCTGGCCTCCGTGTTTTTGAAAATCACGCACATCCAGCTCGGATTTGGCCGGATCATCGAGGAGGAGGTCATTCTCCCCGCGTTCGGACCAGAAGGCTGGTCGGCACACAATATGTTCATGAGAGTACGTAAAGCCAAGCTCTTCTTTGGCAATATCCTTATCTAATGTACGGATGAAGCTCATAAAGCAGGCCCTCCTTCTCCTAATTGCAAACAGCTCTCTATCTGCTTGCAGGGTTTGTTTAATTTTGCAAATGGGCGAATTAGAACAGCAGCTGAGCGAGCAGACGAATAATCGGCCCGATCAAGAACATATCGGAATCCGCGGCCCACATAGCCGTGTCCGGAACCGTAGATGCGATCAGGTAACGCACCATAAAGAATTGTCCCCAGGCTACTATCGTCGCTGTAATGAAGCCGCCCATTAACGCCCCTCGAACACCACCGGTTGAATTACCGAACACCCCGGCGGTAGCCCCATGGAAGAATAAGACAATCATGGTCGGAACGAAAATATAAGCGACCGTGCTGCCAAGCACGACAAGCCAGATTAATCCGCCGGCAAACGCTCCGATAAAGCCCAGAATAACGGCGTTTGGCGCATAAGGATAAACGACAGGGGAATCGAGCGCAGGTATGGCGCCGGGAACGAGCTTGGTTGCGATTCCGTTAAAGGCTGGAACCAGCTCCCCGATAAACATTCTAACCCCCATTAGAACGATGGCGATTCCACCGGCAAAGGTTAAAGACTCGACGATAGAATAAATCAGGAAGTTCTGATCGCCGGCCAGAGCAACGAGCTCCTGGGCTCCCGGTGTATCCTTCAGGGAGACGACAATCGCTCCGATCAGGAACAGAGCGCCCATGCTGAGCGCGGTAATGACATTGGAGTCACGCAGAAATTCAAGGCCTTTCGGCACCTTGATTTTTTCGGAATCGTTCTCCTTGTTGCCGAACCATTTTCCGAACAGTCCCCCAAGCAAAGCAACGGAGGCGGAAGTATGGCCGAGAGCAATGTTGTTGTTGCCTGTTATTTTACGCATGAAGGGTTGAGTAACAGCAGGCTGGAATGTCCAGTACAAGCCGAGAATGACCGATAGGAACAGCACCAAGCCCCAGAAAGGAACGTCTCCTGCCGTGTGCACGACAACCCCGGCAAATACGGTAGAAGTCCAGAACATCATATGACCGGTTAAATAGATGTACTTGAATTTCGTGAGACGGGCGAGGAGCACGTTAATCAAAAACCCGAGAAACATAGCCAAAGTCACAGCGCTGCCGAAACGGGCATTAAACACTTCCTGACCCATAAATTGGCCGAGCGACTCCGCCTCCAGCCCGAACACTTCTTTCCACATGGGTTCAAATACGGTTAACGCATTGACAATAACCCCGGATCCGGCACCGATGATCAAAAAGCCGATCGTGGCTTTGAAGGTGCCGCTAATAACCTGGCTGGTTGATTTTTTTTGCAGAAGCAGTCCCAGCAGGACGATAAAACCAAGCAGTATCGCAGGAGTGCCAAAGATATTGGTCGCGACCCAAAAAATTACGTCCACATTGTTTCCTCCTAAACAAAGTAAAGTGGCTTACCAATTTGGTCTTACAAAGCTTCTTGCAAGCTTTCCTTAATTTCATTCAAATCAAAATAATTATTCACGAGAACGATCTTCGCAGAATGTCCCTGCAAACTTTGAGCCAGTTCATTGTTGGTTACAATGAAGTCAGCCTGGGTGCCGGATGCGGTGGACACGTCCATATGATCGACGTCTGCCTGGACACCCATTTCCTTCAGTACATTCTCCACATTCATTCTTAGAATCAAACTAGTCCCTTGACCTAATCCGCAAACACAAATAATCTTCATTTGTTCATTCCTCCAGTTGGTGTAAGGTAAGATTGTTTCAAAGAGCAGGAATCATGCTTTCCTGCCAGGTGCTCGTGCCGATGGCTGTACTTGCTGCCGCCTATATAGCTGACACGGCCTAGTTCTGGGTCTGGGCAAGCAGATCATGAACATCCTGTTCAGTGGCGGCGCTGCGCAGCTGTTCAACCTGGGAAGGGTTGCTTAGCAGAGTCGTAAGCCTGCGCAGCAGGGCGATATGTTCAGAGCTGGACGAAGCCCCTAACGCAAATACTAGATGAACAGGATCGTTCTTTTGATGGCCGAATGCGATTGGATGTTTCAGCCGCAGCATGGAAACCGATGCTTCATTAACCCCGTCCTCCGGTTTGGCATGAGGGAGGGCAATATGGGGGGCGAGGACGAAATAGGGCCCCTTATCCTCATACGAATTCAGCATAGCGTCGATATAGCGGCTTTTCGCTGCTCCCGAATCAACAAGAAGTTGTCCTGCCTTACGAATAGCGTCTGCAGCGTCTTGGGCTTCATAATCCAGGGAGATCAGCCCTTTATCTAGAAATTTCATGTTGTGCTACCTCCTTGAATAGTAAGCGGCGTTTTAAGTATCGGAGTCTTGCAGAAGATTCCGTATGGTTTGAATATCGTTAGTTTCTTCCAAAATAGATCTCTTATTCCCGTCTCTCAGAAGAACAGTCAGCTGCGACAGTGGAGCAAGATGAGATTGCCCATCCCTGCTAGCGAGCACGAACAGCACAAGCACCTGATGCTTCTCTTCAGGGCCGAAGGCTACGGGCCGGTTCAGCTTGAGCAAAGCCAGCGAGGTAGCATTTACTCCATCCTCCGGTTTCGCATGGGCAATGGCAATGCCGGGAGCGACAACGATATAGGGACCTCGCTCCTTCACCTTAGCAATCATCGCTTCCACATAGCGGGCTGTAATCGCTCCGCGCCCGATCAACGGCTGTGATGCCAGCCGGATAGCCTCTTCCCAATCCTTGACCTGGTTCTTGATCTGAATAGTGTCTCCGTTCAGCAGCGCGGAAAGATTTGGGCTGTCCGTGGCAGGGGGGATGACCGGTTTGGCTCTGCCTAAATAACGGGTCAAATCTTCTGTCAATGCTTTTTCATCCTTAATTGTGGCATGCTGCCCGATGACCTTTAACAGATTCTGAACAGAGCCATAGGTGATCAAGGAGCCGCCGTGAGCTGCTGGCGATTGCTGCACCTGTTGAAGCAGCGTTGTCTTTTGTTCCTCCGTCAGAATTGGACTAACGACAAACACCGGGACATCCCTCTCGGCTAAAGGAACGGTGGAAAAAATCCAATCGACCTGCTCCTCGAATTTTTCGTAGTCGCGGAGGGAAAGAATGGCAATCCAATCCAACGAGGGAAACAGCTGCTCAAGCTGAATCTTCAGCATGCGGGAAGCGGAGATGCCGTTTACGCATACAATCGCCGCTTTTTGGCGGGCCACCGGGCTTACCTCCTCGCGTCTTAGCCATCCTCCGAAATGCATGGACAGGTAAGCAATCTCTTCATCGTTAATCCGATTGTTCAGCAGCTCCTGAAGAGGCTCCGCCGCTCGTTTAGTCAAATCAAACACTTCACTGTACTTGGACTTCACAGTATCGGCGAGCGGATTGTCAACATGAAGCCCGTATTTTATACGGTAATAAGCAGGCTTGACATGCTGGTAGAGCTGCTTCTCCAACTGCTCCCGATGATGAAAGAACACACAACCGAGCCGTTCGAATTGGTCGATCATCCGCACGGTTGCCCGTTCAATTTTTTCTGCTTCCTGGTCCGTATTGCTTTCCGCCATCCGATTAACCCTTGCCCCAAGAAGATGCATAGTAATGTAGCAGACCTCATCCTCGGGAAATGTCACGCTGAACAGCCTGCCCAGCTCTTTCGCTATTTGTTCAGCAACCGGATAAACAGGTGTTTCCCGCAGAGCTTGTTTTTCATCCTCATCCATCGATACGCTTTGTCCATTCAGCAGCCGATTGGTAAACAGCATTAGCCTTGATGCCAAATGATGAACGGCTTCGTCCGTCAGCTCCATGCCGGAAAGCTGTTCTCCCGAGACGATAATGTCGTAGACAAGTGACAAGTGATCTTCCTGCAGCAGAGGGAGCTTCTTTTGCGACAGCGCCGCATTGATCAGTCCTTGCAGCGGCGTGACAAAGTCCTTCCAGCTAACTTGAGCGATCACTTGGGATAAATAGTAGGCTAGCGCTTTCCTTTTGTCTGCTTCGCTCCCTTGGATCGAATAGCCCTTCTTGCGTGAAAACTCAAGCTCCAGTCCGTGTTCGGTTATTTCGAGGCCCAGCGCTTTTAGCTCTTTGTGAGCTGTTCCGCGACTGACATTGAGCAGCTCTTCCAGGTGATACAGATAAACAGGGGCGGTGCAGGTCAGCAAATAAATAGCGAGCCAAGCGGAACGCTCCTTGCGTGACAAATGGTATTGCGCGGGATGCACCTGCCTGACTGTTGTCGGGAGCTTTTTGCGGCTAGTCGGGGGAAGCAGAAAACCCGTTTCCCGCACATACTGGACCGGCTCCAGCTGGTGGCTCTTGAGCCAATGGTTGATTTTGTCCATGTCGTAGTAGACCGTTCGTTTGGATATATGAAAAGTCTGCATAATCTGCTGGATGGACACATAATCCCGGGATTCCTGGAGCAAGGCGAGAATTGAAGTGCTGCGTTCGTCTAAAATCGTGCACCCCCCCTGTTCAAAAAACAGTGATTACAAAAATTATAATCTTGCAAAAAGCCGGGTTACAGCCCAATCATTGTACCCCCGTTCTTGCAAAGTTATACGGTTCATAATGATCCTTCCGGTTGTTTGCAAAAACCTGAGGGAGCGCCGTCTTATCATTTCATTAGACCAATGTCTTTCAGGCTAAACGCCTATTTTAAGAGAATAAAGGCAGACCGGAATTAGGAGGGAAGGCGGGTTTTGCATGAAGGAGAAGTAATTTGCAGGACTAATCTGCTATAATAAATGATGGAGCTAGAATAGATAGGGAGACCGGTCCCTACGTTTCAATGGAATAGGAGAGAATCGTTTCTATGCAAAAAACAAGAACTGCCAGAATTCTCGTTAAGAAGAAAAAGAGCAACCACCGACTGTTAAAAGGGGCCGTGTACAGCTTATTTCTGTTGATTGTGGTCATTATCGGTACTTACGTATGGATGAATAGAGACACCTTGCCTATGGGCGAGGAACCTGGAGACCCGGCAAATGCCGGTATTTCCCAGCCTTCTCCAGAGCCTGCGCCAACCCCTGATCCCAGTCATGAGCCTAGCCTCGAGCCATCAGAGGCACCAGAGAACGAGCCGGAGGAAGAGCCGGCTGCGGAACCGGATCCATCCGGGGCTGAGAATGAAGAGGAAGAAGGGGTGTCGCAGCAGGGGCAGCAGGGGACCGTAACCATCTCCTTCGTCGGAGATGTCCTGTTGGGGAGCACCGTAGAGAATTTGTTGAAGCAGTACGGGTATGATTATCCTTATCAGGATGTCAGAAGCTTGCTGCAAGCCTCAGATTTTACGGTGGCCAACCTGGAAACGCCTATCACGGACAGGGGAACCCCTGAAGAAGAGAAAAGCTTCGTCTATCGCTCTTCACCCGAGGTGCTGCCTGCATTCAAGGAGGCCGGCTTTGATCTGGTGTCCTTGGCTAACAATCATATGATGGATTACGGCGTCATCGGCCTGCTCGACACACTCGACCATCTGGATAAGAACGGTATCCACCGCGTGGGAGCCGGCCGGGATGTGGAAGAGGCTTTTCGCCCTTTCATATGGGAAGAGGAAGGGCTGCGCATCGCTTTCTTGAATTTCACCCGAGTGGTCCCAAGCGGCGATTGGAAGGCCGGACACGAATTTCCCGAAGGATTGGCGGATACATACAATCACACTAAGCCGGTAGAAGCGATAGCAAACGCGAAGGAAGAAGCCGACCTGGTCATTGTGCTTGCTCATTGGGGCGAGGAAAGAATGAATGAGCCCAATGAGACGCAAAAGGAGCTGGCCAGGCGCTTTATCGATGCCGGGGCTGATCTGATCATCGGCAGTCATCCCCATGTGCTGCAGGGCTTTGAACAGTATAAGGGCAAGTGGATTGCATACAGTCTGGGCAACTTTATATTTACTACAAGAGAGGATGCTCCGCAAACGCTCGAGTCCGCAATTCTTGAGGCCGCTTGCTCAGCAGAGGGCTGCGATCTGCGGATGATCCCGATTTTTACCCAGTGGGCCAAACCGGTTGTGATGGAGGATGAGCAGGGTCAGCAGCTGTTCCGGCGAATTTCTGACGTTTCCCCCGGGGCCGAGATTCTGGAGGACGGCCGCATCGTTACACGATAAAATTTATGCAGCCTCGTTGAACTTATTCTAGGGTAAAGTATTGCTTAGCTGGTGAGAGCAGCCATTATGAGGAACGAACAGAGAAGGGAGCGGTGCAGTTGAAGCTGAACCAAATTAAAAATGTGTATTGTGTTGGCCGGAATTACCGTCAGCATGCCGCTGAGCTCGGCAATGACGTTCCGGAAGAGCCGATGTTTTTCCTCAAGCCGGGACATGCGCTGCTGCCGATGGATGGGAGAACGCTTGAACTGCCTGCTAACCGGGGGGACATTCATTATGAGGCGGAATTGGTGCTGCATATCCGGCGTCCTTATGAGCCAGGTATACGTGCCAATGATATGATTGATTCCATAGCACTCGGACTAGACCTTACCCTGAGAGAGGTTCAGACGGCGTTAAAGCGCAAGGGTCATCCGTGGCTTGCCGCCAAGGGCTTCAAAGGCTCTGCGCCGATTGGCGATTTTAAGCCCTATCCAGGCTTAGACAAGCTGCGGACAACACTGTTCCAGCTGCGTAAAAACGGGATAACGGTGCAAAGTGGACAAAGCAGTGAAATGATTTTTGATATCCAGCAGATCATCGATTATTGCGGCAAGCATTATGGGCTGGATGCGGATGATTTAATCTATACCGGCACTCCCGCAGGTGTCGGGGCGCTTGCCGATGGCGATCTCCTGGAGCTGTTCTGGGACAACGCTTTGTCCGGCACTCTGCGTATTGCAATGAAGGCATAAACAGAGCTTCTTTACGAGGCAGCAAATAAGCCAAACCGCCAGTCCTGCAAGCGGTGATCCGTATGGATCCGCTCGCCGGACTGGCGGTTTTTGTCATCAGGCAAAAGCTATTAAGCTGTTGAAATCTGATCCGGTAAGGCGCTGCTCAGCTTCTCAAGCGGGCCGTGCAGGTTTAAGGCAGTGTAACGGCTTGCTTCGGAATCTGTACAGCTCCGATCGTCCCAAGCGTGCTTAAATCGCTGGCGCGTATTTCTCCAGGAGATAGCGTATAGAGAACATCGTCTATATATAGCAGGCGTTGAATACTACGTTCATGGTTACCGTACCAATACGCTCCAGTTTTGATCAGGTCTTCCTGCTGAAGATGAGTGATTTCGCCTCTTTTCACGAAGCCTTGTTCTGGATCAACATGGTACACGTAAGCCCCCTGGAAGGTGAAGTCTCCATGTTGGCTCGGATCCGTCTGAGCGGATTGTTTAAATTCGTGCACCGTTAATGGGAAAGCAAGCAGGTTTTTCTCTTTGGAGAACAATAATGCTTTATGATTGTACAGCAGCTCGGAGTCGGTGCCGCGGCTGCCAATCGTCTCTGTAAATTTCTCTATAGGGTTATGAATATCGCTTACATCGAACAAGGACAGCTTCATTCCCTGATAGAAGGCAATTGGCTCTCCTATCGGCTTGCCGTTCGCATCCTTCTGAACAACCTCTACGGCGTCTTTCCCGAATCCGATTAAGTGATTCTCATCATAAGGGTGAAGATAGTTGCTGTACCCGGGAATCTTCAGCGCGCCAAGCACCTGGGGATTGGCGGGCTCAGACAAATCGATGGCGAACAATGGATCTACCGTTCGGAAAGTGACCATGTATCCGCGGTCTCCCATAAATCGTACCGAGTAAATTTGTTCACCGGGAGCGATATCCTCGACTTGCCCGACGATGTCCAGCTGCTCGTTAAGAATGTACACGTTATTCTTGGATGTCAGCTCATCTGTTCTCCACATGTCGCCCGTGGTTGTGGCTATCCGAAAGTACCCGTTATGTTCATCCATGGCGAACTGGTTGATTGGTGTTCCCGGAACCGAGCCTTCGGAAACAAAGTTAACCTTACCTTCCTGAAGATGAAATTTGTATAGAATACTGGACCGGTTCCAGCTAACGGGGACAGGCTCCCTTATGATGCCGGGACCGGCCGCAATGGAGCTGGCGGCTGCGCTGCCGGCATCGTGTGCGGGTGCCCCCTCCGTTTCGCCGCCCAGCATTTCGTATGTGGTTCTGGTAATGTACAAATGCTCCAGGGAAGCATAGATTTGCTCGCCGGCACCCAAGTAGGTGCTTAGATGGGCCTCGCTCGTATCATTAACTGCAAAACCCGCGATATGCAAATAGTTCGGCTGCTCTATATTCGGAAAGTAACTGATTTCGTCATAACCAATCTTCAATGCTTCGTCTGAAACAGCCGTATCCCGGTACAGCGGCGCTGCTGCCCGGCCTTCCATTATAACAGCTGGATTGGTGTATTGATTTGACACGAGATAGAAATGATCTCCTATTTTTCGCGAGGCTACATACCCGCCTTCCAGCTCGACCTCCCGCAGCATAACGGGCGATTTCCTATCCTGAATATCATAAACAATTGCCTTGACGGAATCGTTATTATACCAGTAGGTATCCGTCCTGTGCTTTTGAGCAGGAGCAGGGGAGGAGAGGCCTGACCAGGCTTGGGCAACTACTACCGCCAGATCACCATCAATGTAAAGCTCTAGCGGATTAATATCTTTGCCAAGTGTGGTCGTAGACAAGACCTTCAGATCTGTCGCGGGATAGGCCTCGGTAATAACTAATTGTGAGCGGTGATTTAGCTGATAGATGTACCGGCCATCGGTTTTCACCACATCTCCTTCATCGACTCCTTGCACCTGCACATTAGTGCTGGAGTAGTCAGCGGAGCCGGAAGCGCTCGATGACATGCCAGACTCCGGTGAGCTTACAGCCATGTCTTGAGTGGATACGGCCGTCTCGCCAACCAGCTTTCCCCACATGCCTCGTCCCTCTTGAACGAAAGGTTTTATGAGCTCCTCAAGCTTTTCATAGGAACCGACAACTGGCAGCACCGCCTTTTCACTGGCTAATTGGAGCTTGCCTTCGCTGTTGAAGGAAACGGCAAACCCCATCGCCTCGCTAATGGAGAGCATGGGAACCATAACCTTTCCTTTTACCAGCACTGCCGGTTTTTCCATTTCATAAGATTCGCCATTAAGTCTTGTTTCAGACTGCTTTACCGTAACCGCCCACTCAGTCGAGTCGCGGATTACCGTTGCCGTCTTAGTCTCTTGATCCCAGCGTACTGCTGCGCCCATTTCCTCGGCCATTTCACGTAGGGATACCATAAGGGTATGTTCATCTTCATAGGGCACAGTAGTTAAGACAACACTCCTCCCATTAATAGCGAAAGGATAGGAAGAAGGGGGTTCGGCAGAGGCTGGGTAACTGAAGGCAGCCAGGTAGACCATAGCAATCAGCATAGCAGCCATGCCTAAATGAAAGCTGACAGGTTTTTTTAACATCAAAAAAGAACCTCCCTAACCAAGAGTTATTTTGCCAGGACTGGTCATAGATGCTATTCACCAACAAGCTGGAAATCGTCCGACAATATTTTCCTCTTTGACGTAGGAGGTTCGCAAAAGGTTGCAGCTAATAAGAGAAGCTATTCTTCAATTCGTTGAAACCAAATATCGGCCTTGTTGCGAATGAGCCGAAGCAGCAGAAGGGATGCGATTCCGAAGATGATCAGCAGGGAAAAGAAAACCTGGATCCAGGACAGACTTAACAATACTGTTGCTGCTATAATCAAGGCCGCACAAAAAATGCAGGCCAGCATGGAAAACATGGGGTTAAAGTTTTGCTTGACCGCTTTTTGCTCAGTATCCCAATTCAGCTTGGGAAAATGCACATCAATGATGATGCTGACAAGACTCCCGAAAAACATGGCCGGAATTGACAGCAAAAACATCAACCCAATATATGTGAGCGGGAAAACCATAACAAAATATATAGCGGCAAGCATTAATACCATACTGACAGCGCTAAGAATAACCCCTGACATCACTTTAGCCAGCATGATCTGAAAAGCCGGTACCGGTAAATACTTGTTGACAAAGAAGATGGAGCCTTCCCTGGATATCGAGGTGCCGGCAGCCATATTGATACCTGAAATAAAGAGCAGGACCGCAAAAGCAATAGCTAATACGATACCCCCGTGCTGATTGAGATCGATGGATGCGGCCAAGCCGGTAATGAATTCCAAGCTTTCCGGCTGAACGACAAAAGGAAAGAACAGAATAACAGGCCAGAGAAAGCTTAACAGCACACAGTTGGTAAAATACGCGGGAGTCCTTATAAGAATGCGCATTTCCTTAAGCAAAAATGATGTCACTACGGAATTTTGCCGGGTCTGCCTGTCCATCTGTTCGCCGCTGAGTGCTTTTCGGCGTGAGGAAGCTTCGGAAATTCCGATTACCGAACCGAAATAAAAAGCCTTGCCAAGCAGCATGAAAACGACGTAAGCCACTGCGGAAGCTGCGAGAAAACCAAGCAGATAGAGCAGCCCCTGAAGCATGCCTGATTCGATAAGCGCCAAAGTTCCCAGCTTGGTATGGGGGAACAGGGTGCTCAAAGTGTCAATTATCGTATTGTTTCCTTGCAAAAGCAGGTCCTGAACAGCGTCGGGATCCATCGATTGTCTGGTAACCCGCTGGAACAAGGCATTCATCCCGAGGACGAGGATAACCGTGACGCTTCCGCCGATCATCCGGTAGCGGTCCTTATTCTTGGCGATGTTGGTAAATCTCATGATGAGCATTGAGATAATGGCCGCCAGCAGCAGTGGAATAATGGGCAGTGTTAAAAAGATGACCAGGGAATAAAGATAGTACACCATTCCGGCTCCGCTTTTCACCCCGAAGATAACTAATATAGGAGCCAGAATAAACAGTGCGGTCAAATATTCATAAATTAGCGTAACGATAAATTTAGCCGATAATATTTCCGTTGATTTTAATGGCAGCGGCAGCAAATGTTCGATATCTTTGGAGAAGAAAAAGACATTGATGACATAAAATACGCCGAAGATGAATACGACAGCACTGGTTAGTGTCAAGCCAAGAGCGGGGATAAAGCCTTCCTGCCCGATCGGCGCCAGCCCTTCATAGAGCATAGAGACAAAAGCGGCGATAAATCCGAAAATAGGAATTAACCCTAACGCCACAAGCCCGCCAACCACCCAAGGGTTGGATAATGAAAATTTCTTTGCATTTTTGCCCGCATTGCCGCTTCCGTTTTTCAGCAGCACTTTTGTCAAAGAGAGAGTTTTATTCATTGCCGGTCAGCTCCAGGAAAATCCGCTCAAGGGATTCGGTAGATTTGAAATGCTCCTGCATCTCCTTAAATGTGCCGCAGAATAAAATTTTGCCCTTATTAATAATTGCTACACGGTCACACAGCTTCTCTGCCACATCAAGCACGTGGGTGGAAAAGAACACCGATTTGCCGCTGTCCGCATGCTCTCTCATCATTTCCTTGAGAATGAAGGAGGATCTCGGATCGAGTCCGGTCATTGGTTCGTCCAGCAGCCAAATTTCCGGGCTGTGAATTAATACACCGATAATGACGATCTTCTGGCGCATCCCGTGAGAATAGCTTTGAATCGAGTCATTAAGCACATTCTGCATGTCAAATCGCTTGGACAGCTCTTCGATGCGGGCCAGACGGACATCCTTCGGGACTTCATACATATCCGCCATAAAATTAAGATATTCCAGTCCCTTCAATCTAAGGAACAGGTCGGGACTATCCGGGACGTATCCGAACTGTTTCTTAGCTTCAATAGGCTGCTCGAGAGCATTCAGCCCATTGATATGGATCGTGCCCTTGTCTGGACGGACAATTCCAGTAATCATTTTGATGGTGGTCGTCTTACCGGCTCCATTGGGACCTAAAAATCCGAAAATTTCTCCTTTGGGGATGGTCAGTGTAATATTGTCGACTGCTTTATGGACGCCGTTATAAATTTTGCTAAGCTGATTTAATTCAATCAATACTGGTCCCTCCTTGTCTTCTCCTATAAGGTACTACGCGGCAGCCGGATGTAAAGATTCAAGAAAATAGGGCCCCATAGAAAACGGGCTGTTCCCGGAAGATCTCGTAATGCTCTCCCGGGAACAGCCAGCAGTTGTCCGATAGCAGCTTATTTTACTTGGTTAACTCTTCCATTTGCTCAATGATGCTCCGGAAAACACTCATCGCTTGCTTGATCGGTTCCGGAGATGACATATCCACGCCTGCTTTCTGCAGGGTCGGGATCGGGTAGTCGCTGCCCCCGCTTTTCAGGAAATCGAGGTATTTGTTGACCGCCGGTTCCCCGCCCTCAAGAATCTGTTTAGAGAAGCTGATTGCTGCGGAAAACCCGGTCGAATATTTGTATACATAGAAGCTTGTATAGAAATGGGGGATGCGCGCCCATTCCATCTCAATATCCTGATCTACGACCATGGCGTCTCCATGATAGAGCTTGTTAAGATCGTAGTAAATTTTGCTGAAGTCCTGGTGGGTAAGCGACTCGCCCTGCTCCACTTTTTCGTGAATGATTTTCTCGAATTCTGCAAACATGGTTTGCCGGAACAGCGTTGTCCGGAATTGGTCGGCATAATAGGTGAGCAGATACATTTTCGCTTTTGGATCCGTTGTTTTCTTCAACAAATAGTCCATCAGCAGAGCCTCGTTCAAGGTCGAAGCCACTTCGGCAAGGAAGATCGGATACTGGGCGTAACGGTATTCCTGGGCTTCATCCGATAAATAGGAATGCATGGCGTGACCCATTTCATGTGCCAGCGTAAACATGCTGTTCAAATTATCTTTATGGTTGAGCAGCACATATGGATGGGTTCCATAAGCTCCCCAGCTGTAAGCACCGCTTCTTTTGCCTTCATTTTCATAAACATCGATCCAGCGGCTGTTAAATCCGTCTTCCAACACCTTCAAATAATCTTCGCCTAGAGGCTCGAGGCTGTCCAGCACCATTTGCTTGGCTTCTTCATAGCTGATCTCCCATTTGAATTCCTCCACGAGCGGAGAAAACAGGTCGTACATATGCAGCTCGTCGACCTTTAGTAATTTCTTGCGCAGCTCCATATAGCGGTGCAAGAGAGGGAGCGAGTCATGTACCGTGTCAATCAGATTAGTGTAAACCTCGGTAGAAATATTGTCCCCGAACAAGGCCATCTCGAGAATGGAAGGATAGCGCCTTGCTTTCGCATAGAACAGATTCTTCGTAATATTGGCGCTCAGGGTTGCGCCGAGCGTATTTTTATGCTTGCGATAAGTGGAATACATGGCTTCAAAGGCCCGCCGTCTTACGTCGCGGTCGCGGCTCTCCAAAAACTGAATATAAGTACCGTGAGTGAGCTCCACTTCCTCGCCATCTTCGTTAACGACTTTGGGAAATTTCATATCGGCATTGTTAAGCATTCCAAAGATAGTGCTCGAAGCTTGCGACATACTGCCCACCTGAGCCATGAGAGCCTCCTCGGGTTTAGAGAGCACATGGGCTTTCTGGCGCAAAATTTCTTCCAATGAACGCTTGTAAAAGCTTAATTCCGGATTGTTGATCAGGGCGGTCAGCTGCTCATCGGATAAAGCAAGAATTTCCGGCGTGATGAAGGAGGTAGCCTCGCTCACTTGAACGCTAAGCTTCCTCGCTTTTTCCGAAAGCGATTGATACGCAGGGTCGGTCATATCCTCGTGATGCTTCATATTTGCATATACGTACAATCTTTCCGTATGTAAAGAAATTTCATCATCTAAGGTGAATACTTGCTTCAAAGCGGACGGGTCATGAAGTTTTCCTTGAAAATCGCCTACCCTGCCGAGCAGTTTCTGTACTTCCTGGTATTCCTCATCCCAGGCCTGCTGGTTTGCGATCATATCCTCCAGCTTCCATGTATGTTCCACTGGAACTTCCGAGCGTTTGGTCACTTGTTTCATAGGAATCCTCCTTGACTTTTGAGTAGAATCAACAGACAGCGCCGGGACAGCGGACGGGCCGCTTCCCGCAAGCATTGCCAGGGTTAAGAGTAAAGGAACGATCCTCATGGCCGCCTTCCTTTCCTTTTCCCCTAGTATAAGCAGCTGCCATTCTAATTATAAACAAATTTACATCTGCATGAAGCTGTACACAACAAGAAAAAAGGAAAAGGCGATCATCGCCAAGGTGACTAGGGCCAATCCTCTTTTGATGCGGGGAGGAATGGAATCCCTCTTCAATAAAAGCACGACCGCGAGGCAAAAGGAAACGATAATGAACGCAATCACGTGAGTGGTATCTTGCAACAAATTCACCTCAGCTACAATTACAGTCTATGCTCCTAATGATAGCAAAACGCTGGGGGACTATCCAGACCAAGTACTGGCCGCGCAGCTTGTTTCTACTAAACAATGCCGGAAGTACCCGTTGCGCAGGTCCGCCAGGTATGCGTCATACATGGGAAGAGGCCGGCGCTTTGCTGGAAGGGATCCAGCGTTGTGGGGGGAGAAGGGCCAGCGGTGGAGGGAGGGGAAGGGCATCCGCATAAATGAGGGGCAGCTTAGGGCGGGGGGAAGGGTCAGCCATGGGGTGGAGAAAAGGCTAGTGTCGTGGGGGAGAAGGACCGACGGTCGAATAGCAGCAAAATCCCCCGACTTTCCTTTCAGGAAGAGGCGGGGGAAGCTTGATTTGGATAAAGTATAGTGTTATTGCTCAATCACTTTCGGCTCCTGATTAACCCGGAGTTCATTAAGCTTGCTTTTGCGATACCCCAAAAGGAGAACAGCGGCGATAACCAGTACAATAAACAGCCATTTAACGACAGGGATGAAAATGTCATGAAGAAACGGTTCGCCTGTAATCATTTTGCCGGCTGTGAAAGCGAGAACACCAGATCCGACATAAATAAGCCATGGAAAACGGTTCATCAGCTTTAGGAAAATGCCGCTTCCCCATATAATGATCGGTACGCTGATCAACAGGCCGATAATAACGAGCAAGTAATTACCATGAGCGGCTCCGGCTATTGCGAGCACGTTGTCCAAGCCCATCACGGTATCGGCGATTAATATGGTGGCAATGGCTCCCCACACTGTCGACTTGGCTTCCAGTTGATGATCCTCCTTATTATCAACCAGCAGTTTATAAGAGATCCAGATAAGCAGCAGCCCTCCACCGAGGAGCAGACCAGGGAACTGCAGGAGCCAGGTAACGGCGACCGTGGCTGAACCGCGAATGAGAATCGCCCCGATCGTACCGATGATGATAACAGTGCGCTGCATCTCCTTAGGAACATTGCGGGCGGCAAGGCCTATAACGATGGCGTTGTCACCAGCCAGAACAAGATCAATGACGATGATGTTGAGCAGGGGGATTATAAATTCTAACCAAAATGAGTCCAAGTAACTCCACTCCTTAAAAATATGTAATAACCCACAAAAAAACCTTTACCGGTAATAGGTAAAGGTTTTTTTCAAAAAATGAACGAAAAAAGACCTTTACCAATTCGGCAAAGGTCTTGCTAACAACGTTACGTTGCCAATAAAGCCGGGGAATTCTCATTCCCGCGATGACGACTTTACTGTAGCAGCTACTCCCCTTTGGGACGGTAGTATGATCGAGTTATTCTTCCACTAATTGTGCTACATACCTATGAAGCTTGTCAAGCTGTTTTTGTTTTACAACGATAGCAGGTTTTTTCTGGGTCACGCGCAGGATTGCAAGACCGTAATACCGCAATACCGCAAGACCGCAAGCTCCCAAGCTCCCAAGCTCCCAAGCCACTAAGAACTCTGCGCTTATTATTGTGGTCGACCGACCCGCTGTCATGCAGTGGAAAATCACATGTAGGGAGTTGCGAGATGAGATTAGAATTGCCGATTTATCAATGTACTAATCTGACCGACGCCAAGATCTGCTTTACATTAACTATAATGAGTTTTCGGCGGACCGGTATTCTGTGTAATGTCCGGCAAAGTGTTCTTGTGCATTTACCTGTTTTGTCCTGTGCGATATCCAGCGATGACTTTTGGCGCTAACGCTAGCCCTCGCTCTTATTTGTGACAATTAGGCGGGAAAACCCCGTTTTGAAGCAAAATAAAGACAACGGCGAGCGTTACAATTTGGAGTGGGCTATAAACGACTCCCAAAAGAACTGTTAACCGGGCCGCCTGCAAACGGTCGACAAACAAGTCGATAACAGACAGCAACCGTGTGTGTATACGATCTACAAACGGGTCGGCATCGGGTTTGCTACTGCCTGAACCGGGCTGCGGCGCTTAGCAACGCTCTGCATGGCCTAGCCAAAATGTCAAGCTAACGTCTGCAAAGCCCAGCACTGTGCCCTGCTAACTCACTGCTTGCAAAGCGCCACTGTGCAAACTACCCGCAAACAAGCTACAAGCCGGACAGTGGGGATTCCGGCTTCTGCATCTCTTATATTTCGCGAAAAGACTGGAGAATGCGCTGTCTTTCTTCCTCTGTTCCGTTAAACTGCTCTTCACTGAAGCGGTTTTCCGCCCATTGAATCATTGCTGGACGGCTGAGAAAGGTGTGACATTCTTCTCCCCACTGGTCGGAGATTTCACGAACAATCAGCTGCTTGCCATTGATTTCTACATTAAGCATATTCCATTTATCAGTTTTATAAATCTGGTGCTTTTTAATCATAAATAGTACCTCCTTCTTCAATTGACGGAATGCAGATGCAGTCCATTTAACCAAGCGGGCCCTGTTAGTCAGGCAGGAAATAGGTATAAAGCAGATGTTACCGTAAAGCCGGGAAGAAAATCAAGAAGAAGAGCAGCAAAGGCAAGCACATCCCCAGACACCAGGACAGGTAGAGGCGTGAGCCAACAGGAGCAAGCACAGTCACACAGCCACAGCATAAAAACAGCCGTCAGAAAAAAATGAGAAAAGATATTGACAGATCGAGTGTTTATACTGTATATATTAACATATACACATAAACACATGGACACATGGACACTAAAAGAAAAGGAGTCATGCATTATGATTATGGATTATTTGGAAGAATGGTCTTATCTGGCGGTATTTGTGCTGGGATCTATCCCTTGGATTGAACTGGTGGCCGTAATTCCGTTGGGCGTTGTATTCGGGTTAAATCCGATTGCCGTTGCGGTGCTTGGCTTTGCAGGAAATTGGCTGACCATGTTTATGGTCATTGCCCTGTTTGATCGCCTCCAGCGGTGGTGGGGCAAGAAGAGGAGCGGTGACCCTCAGGAGAGCAAACGCGGCAAGCGGGCTAGAGCCATCTGGGAACGCTACGGACTCCCCGGGTTAGCTATTGTAGGCCCCCTGCTGATCGGATCGCATATCGCTGCTGCTGTGGCTATGGCTTTTAAGGCTCCGCGTGTTGCCGTAACGGCTTGGATGAGCTTTAGTTTAGCCTTATGGACTATCGTGCTCGCTGTAGTCGCTTATTTCGGGTTCGATTTTCTTGGAATCATTCGTACGGACTTCTTTAGCGGCGATTAAAGGGAGGGGACAGCTATGCCCTTGAAGTCATCCTGGCAGTTGGTTATAAATGAATTAAAGCCTAATTATTTAGCTCTACTGGGAAATGTTTTGCTGACCGCATGCTTTGGTTATATCCTTGGTCAAGTTATGGTTGAGGCTGTTAACGGCAGGCAGCTGCATAAAGTTTTTAATATCGTTTATCCGGGCGACATGTTTACCTTTCTATGGCTCCCCGCGATTGGAACGTTGTTTGTTAGCAAGGAATATTTATCTTGGAGCATGCTCACTGATGATCCTTTCCTAAAAAAGATGAAGTTTTACCGGATGTGGGCGATCCCCTTACATGTGGTCGTTTGGGGAAGGATACTCAATATGCTCGTTTGTCTGATTGCAAGCTTTATAGGGTTTGCTGCCGTGTTTACTCTTGCCAGTTGGCCGGAACTGTCCGGCCAATTAAGTTTGTCCGCATATACCAGTTATATCCTTGTATTGTTCGGCTATACTGCTGCTCTGGCCGGAATAAATCCTTATCTGGAATTTGCCTTCAACGGCAAAGCTTTGCTCGTTGCCACATTAGTGTACATGGCGGGTGGCATCGCTCTCTTAGCTATTGGAGCCGGCCTGTTAGGCAGGCCAATATATACATTGGCGGTGGAATGGGCATCAGCTTATCCCGTTGTTAGTGCCTGTGCAGCATTGGTAGCAGCCGGGATAGGTATTGGATTTTTTAAATGGCTGTTAAACCGGCGTCTAAGACGGATGGATTTCTTTTAAGTGGAGGCGATTCTGGATGAAACTGCCCATTGAGCTATCCGAACAAAGCCGCGAGCCTATTTATCACCAGATTGAGCAGCAGCTCATTGCCCTCATTGTCAGCGGACAGTTAAAGCCCGGAACGATGCTGCCTTCCATCCGCAAGCTGGCCAGTGAGCTCTCATGCAGCGTAATCACAACAACAAAAGCATATCAAAATCTGGAGCAGCACAATTACATCAAAACGGTACGGGGGAAAGGAACCTTTGTAGCGGATATTCAGCTCAAAGACAAGCAGAGTGTAGCTGACAGCCAGCTGCAGCAGGCTTTTCGAACAGCGATTGAAATGAGCTTTCGCATGCAGCGCAGCAAAGAACAAATTCGCGAACTATTTGAGCAGGTGCTTGAGAAAATATCAAGTGAACAGGGGGATAAGGAGCAATGACCTTCCCGCTTCAGTACAATCAGGTGTTAAAACGGAAAGCAGATTTTGAACTGGGTCCTATCGATTTGACGCTGCAGGATGGTCTTGCCTACGCTTTGGCGGGCGCTAACGGCTCTGGAAAAACAACATTGATGAAATTGACGATGAATTTGTTAAAGCCCGATTCAGGGTATGTTGAACTTTATGGACAGCGCATAGCCGGGAACGAGGATGAGATCAAGACAAGGATTGCTTTCGTCCCGGATCCGATGGAGGGCTGTGAAATGTTTACCCTTCATCAGCTCGTTCAGATGCTCTCCCCATGGTACCCTAACTGGAATTCGCAAAGATTTGACCAGTGTCGTGAGCAATTTAAACTGCCTGTTCACAAGCGATACAGCATGCTTTCTCAAGGGAACAAGAAGAAGGTGGCGCTGACACTTGCTTTGAGCACGGGCAGCCCGATTCTGCTGCTGGATGAACCGACTAATGGTTTGGACATGCCAAGCCGCAGCTATCTCAAGCATATGCTTGCCGAGGATGCGGAGACGATGGGGAGGACTGTATTGTTTTCCACTCATTCGCCAGAGGACGTAAAAGAATTTGCAGATGCTGTCTTGCTGATGCGGGAGGGAAGATGCAAGGGTCCGTATGATAAGGACGAACTGCTTGTCTCCTGGTCGCGAATCTGGCTCGCTGAGGGAAGCGCTGCTTCGGGGGTGCTGAACTTGCCTGGAGTCGTTGAATGCTCAGGCGAAGAATCTCCGATCGTGCAGCTGATTAGCCGGGACCGGGACGCCACCCTCGCGGAGCTTGGAGCCAGAAATATCGCTATAATGAAGGATCAGCCGCTGCAGCTTAAGGAGATTCTTGAATATATGCACAAACTGGATGCGTGAGGGCTGCCTTAGCGATTGCGGTTTGAAAAAATGATAGCAAACAGCATTTTCTCCTGATATACTGACGGTTAACCGGGTGTTTGGCTGCGAGCCAAGCAAACCGGTGCTGGAACAGTAGAGCAGAGGAGAGATGAAGCATGAGCAAGTATGAGCAGAGCAGAGGGAATCATGTCCAACAGAGCAACGGATATCATCAGATTGGATTTGCCATGACCTGCCGATCGTGGGAGGAATACATTCGCATGTTTGCCCTGCAAGAGAGTGATTTATCCAGTGCGTCACTGGTTGATGTCGCTGCGGGGGCTGCCTCTTTCACAGCATCGGCGTTAGAGAGGGGGATAGACGCGACAGCGGTCGATCCCCTATATGCGCTTGATCAACAGAGTGTATTGCAGCATGCGAGGGAAGAACTGGCGCAGTCGGGAGCGAAGATAGCCGCCCTCAAGCAGCGTATGGACTGGTCGTATTATGGCAGCTACGAACGCTATCAGGAGCGCAGGGAACAGTCGCTGGCCAAGTTTACAGCGAGCTTCACGGATCCTGTGCAAAAGGACCGTTATATCGCAGCAGGGCTCCCGACTCTGCCGTTGCAGGACGATCGGTTTTCACTAGTACTGTGCAGTCACCTGTTGTTTTTGTATGAGCAAGAGCTGGATGCTGCCTTTCATATGGCATCGATTTTGGAGCTGTTGCGAATTTGCCGCCCCGGAGGCCAAATCCGCATCTATCCGCTGTTTAACCTCGCTTATCAGCCCTACAGCAAGATGGAGCAGCTGCTTACTGAGCTTAGCGGCACAGGTGCCCAAATAAGCTGGAAGAATACACGTTTGCCATTTATCCCGGGCTCCAAACAGCTATTATGCATTACTAAAGCATTAGAAAAATAGGACACGCAATTGATGAAAAGTTTAAGGTTAGCCGCTTGAAATTGCCGTGCGTAGGTGCTATAATAAGGTACATTCGCCATACAATGGCGGCATTTTAGGAGGTTGTTTACTTGAAAGGTACAGTAAAATGGTTTAACGCAGAAAAAGGTTACGGTTTTATCCAAGTCGAGGACGGAGACGACGTATTCGTACATTTCTCCGCCATTCAAGGTGAAGGGTTCAAAACTCTTGACGAAGGTCAAGAAGTTGAGTTCGAAATCACTGAAGGTAACCGCGGACCTCAAGCAGCTAACGTCACTAAATTATAAGATAAGGGAAAACCACTCATATATTGTATGATGGCCTTACACAAAAGCAGCCCTTTAGCAGGGCTGCTTTTGTTTTTTGATAGGGGAATATACAAAGTCAATTGCTTGAGAGTGGCTGATCAGAGAGGTCGTTCCAGAGCTCTTGCTCAAGAGTGCCGGCTTATGTGCCGGTTTAAGAACAGGAGGACATCTGCCAAGTGCTCTGACCAATACTCCCATGTATGGGAGCCGGGGAAATCCTGATAAGTGAAAGGGTAATTAAGCTTAGTCAATTGATCCTTAAACCAAAGGTTGGATTCATAGAGGAAATCCTCCGTGCCACAATCGAAATACAGGGCTGGCAGGTCGGCCTGTTTTATGACGCGGGCTGCCAGTATGGCGAGATTTCGCTCCAAGGCATAGGGGCCATCGAGAGGGCCAACCACCCGCTCCAGCATCTCTACACTCCAATCCGGACCTAAATGCAGATTGCCTGTCTGAGGGAACATGCCAAGAGCTCCCGACATACTGCCGGCAGCCGCAAACTTGTCCGGATGGCGGAGGGCGAAGTACAGGGAGCCGAAACCGCCCATGGATAAGCCGCCTATAGCCCGGGAGCTTCGCTCTGACTTAATCCGATATTGAGATTCAACGAAGGGAATCAAGTCTTGGATAAAGTACTGCTCGAACCGCCCGCTGCCATCGTGCCAATCCGTATAATAGGTCCCCTGCGAGAACCCCCCGTCGCTCGGCATGATGACCACAGCTTCTGTAAGCTGTCCGGATGCCGTCAAACGCGAAATGGTCTCATAGGCCGCTCCTTTGTACGGCCAGTCTATTTCACTGCCGAACCGGCCATGCAGCAAATAAATCGACGGATATTGGCGGCCGGAGGTTTCATATCCTGGCGGGAGGCATACATAAAAGGTTAATCTCCGCTCAAGCACAGGGGAGTAGAATGTTACAGGCATCGGTTGTCTGATCATCTAAGGTTTGCTCCTTTCCTTTCTAACAAAAAGATTAAGCTTCCAATTTACGAGTAAAATGCAGCATCAGAAATCCTAAGCTGGCAATGCAAGCGAGGCCGGATGCGAACAGAAACAATGGCTGCCCGCCCCAAACATCAAATACTTTACCGCCTATCGTGCCGCCGAACAGACCGGCCATTCCTGCCCATACTACATTAAAGACAGCCTGACCGGATGCCCGGAATTGGTCAGGAACCAACTGCACAAGCAGTCGTACCGCGGTGATAAAAAGGATGCCGAAGGATAAGCCGTGCAGCAGCTGCAGGGCAACTACCCAAACCGGATTATCAATAAACACCATCAGGAAGAAACGAATGGCAAATACTATCCCTGCAAAGCTAAGTAAAGCCAACGGCTTGAAGCGGTGCCCGTATTTGCTGACCAGAAAAAAGAAAGGGATTTCGCTCAATGCGCCAACCATCCAGGAGTACCCGACAAGGCTCGGATCGGCGCCAAGCTCCAGCATATAAACGGCTAGAAATCCGTCATTGGTGCGGGCTGAGGCGGCAATAAAAAAGATGAAGATTAGAAAAAAAATGAATTTTTGGGATAGAATAACTTGACGCAGTCCGCTGAAGTCCTTCGTTTGGGGGCCCCTGTCGCTGTCCTTCACCTTCAGGCACAGCAGCAATGCGATCATCACCGTGCCCACGGCAAGGTATACGATGATTTGCTCTCCAAAGCGGCTTAACAGCAGCCCGAATAGGACTGAAGCAAAGGAAAAGCCGAGGGACCCCCAAATCCGGTAAGACGCGTAGCTTTCTCCAGTGTGCTTGACGGTGAGCAGCGTCTGGCTGTCCATCAGCCCTTGCACGGGTGTCTGGAAAAAATAAAAGGCTGTGACGATCACAATCATGAAGGAAAAGGCATCAACCTGAAACATTATCAAAAAAGCGATAAGCTGACCCGCCAATACCGTCAGGATGACATACTTGATCGTCCGCAGCTTGTCGCTTAAAAACCCCCAGAATAAATTAGCAAAAATCCCTACCGCCGGCCCAATCGAATATAAGGTTCCAATTTGCAGTTTGCTGTACCCGAGGGAGCTGTAATATAAGGGGAACACAGAAACAACAATGGCGGTAATCATATAAATTGTAAACGAAAAAGTTTTTAGCAGCCGGGAGGAAGTGACGGCAGGGGCCGCTGCCGGCTGCTGGAATATCTGCAGTGGTTTCATGATGCGCCTTCTTTCTTCCGATTCGTAAATCTTGCAGAACGGTTAATCCTTTCCGGCAAGAAAGACTTGCCGGTCTGCAAGATTAGTTTTTGAGCAGCCCGCCGGGCTCGCGTGAGAGATGCCGCAAGGCAAACAGGACAACAATTAATTCAGCCAGAAATCCAAGTGACTGGGCAAGTGCGCCAATCATTCCGTTCCAGCCGGGGGCAAGCCAAACGAATACGAACAGGATGAGCACAGTAATGATGACGTTGGCGCTTTGTGACCAGACCATGATTTTGGTTTGGCCGATAAGCATGACCATGCCGTTGAAAAAATCCAGCCAGGGGAAGATCAAGCTCATTATCATGAACACTCGCAGCGTGTCTAAGCTGGCTGCAGTAAGGGCTTCGTTGGCTCCCATCCCGTACTGCATAAACCAGGAACCGAGCGGGCTGTAGGCGAGAATACCGATCAGCAGTGCGGGCAGCGGTGACATCAGCACGGTAAATTTGATTACCTGACGCTTGTCGAGCTTATAGAAGTTGAGCACAATTTGATGCACATAAGTAAAAAAGCTTTGCACCAGCTGAGCCAGGCTCAGGGCAATAGCAAAAGAGGCAATCGCCAGCTCCATGCTGCTCGTCTTTCCCAGCATCGCGTTGATCGCCGGGCCGACGATGACGGCTAATAGCGAGTAATACAGAAGCGGGCGGTAAAAGCCAAATATTTGTTTGCGGCTGGTGATCGGATGGTCTTCAATTTTTTCCGGTATTTTCTTTTTCAGCAGGGAACGACCCTCCCATAAAGCGACCATCGATTCAACGATCATTCCGACGAGAAAGATAACAGCCCCGACCTGTCCGCTGTTCACATTATCCGTAGCGATAAAATATTGCGCCAAGCCATACATAATCACGAGCCGGATTATCATGCCTATCGTCAGCCATGCAGTTCGCTGATTGGAGATAATGATGCCGTGGAACAGACAGCGAAGCCCGGAAAAGAGGCTGACAAACATCAATATCCGATATACGTCCAGCGTTTCCTGCAGCGACTCCCCGGAAATGCCGAAGACCGTGCGGAAGATTGCTCGCCCAAGCTCGGTATACGAAATCAAAAGCCCCATGGCGAAAATGCTGGCAAACACATACAGCGCGATAGCTGCCATAGCACGAAAAGAAACCCGGTCTCGGACCAGAGCCGAGCAGGTTTGACGCAAGAGTATGGCCGGCTTCTCGGTAATTCCGAGCAAGCTCATGGCAATGGCATAGCTGGCAATAACCGCCTCCGCATTGGGAGCTCTAGTCAAGGTACTGTTAATAATTACGTGCGAGATGGTAACCAATCCTGCTGACAGGCCAAGCGGGAGAAAAAAGGCAAACAAGCGGGACATGGGAACTTGTGTCTTGGTCCATGGTTCCGGTTTAAGCTGAGCATGTGTAGGCATACAAGGAACTCCTTCGCAGGAACACGGTGAAATAGTAAAGTCCGTTAGCTTGAAAATGATTATAAAACCAAGTATAGCATATCTTGAACATTTGTCAGCGGGAAAATGATCGGACTTGGGGCTGTTTTTCATGGATTCACCACTGGCAGGATAGGCTGTAAAATGATACATTATAGAAATGAAATTATAGTGAGGCAAAGGGGACGGGGAAGATGCTGAGGTCCGAATTCGTATTCGATGAGCGGCTTGGAATCCATGTTCCCGACTTACCCAGGGAATGGGAAACCTATACCCGAGCCGATCGCGAAGAAATGCTGGAGCAGTGGGAACAGATTCGCGGCCGCATTCCCGAGCGGATTAAGCAAATTGAGAGGGTCATAATCCAAAAGCAAGAGCAGTTGAACGGTGAAGAGAACTTTGCAAAATCATGCCGGTTGAATTCCGAAATTGCTGAACTGGCCAGTACCATCAATGATCTGCACTTGTGGTATCGGGTCAATCAAGAGGTATCAACAAGAAGACATGAATAACAAGCTTAGATTTGGATAAGCAGTTGTTCAGATGGCTTTGGAGCAGAGAGCGGGAATGGAGGGGATTTGATGAGAGACAGAGTTTTGCCGGAAATTGTACAAGCTTTATGGAAAAGAGAGCCGCTGCTTCAGCCCGGTGAGCCTTGGCAGCCCGACCTGGACGGAAGGATAGGCAAGCTGCAGCCGGAGCGATGGATCGATGGGGATGCCAATAAGCTTCAATATGCGCAAGCTGTGCAATCGGGTCTGTATTTGTGGAATGACAGCCTGAATGCCTCGCACGAGCTGTCTCAACGAATTACGAATGAGACCGGCAGCTATTTGCATGGCATGATGCACCGCATGGAAGGCGATTATCCGAATGCAAGCTACTGGTTTCGCACAGCCGGAAGCCATCCTGTTGCTAGCCGGATTCAGAATAGAGTGCAAAGCCTGGTCTCCGGGCATAAAACAATTGACAAGCCAAACAGCTTGATGAATGAGCTGATTCACCTGTCAGAGCAAAGTGAGTGGAATCCCGTCTATTTTACCGCTTTGGTAGAGAGGGCTTGTGAAGCCCCAGAGTCGACAGTAGTACGCACTTTACAGGCTGTGCAAAGAATTGAAGTGGTACTGCTGCTGGAATACAGTTATCAGGTTTGCTGTGAGGAATCGATTTTTGACTATATAGTATGAACGGGATGAAGGTTGCCCGCTCCTGAAAGACTTGGATAGAAACTGCTTAATAATTTTGATTAGGACTTGAAAGGTAGACTAGGAGGAAGAATCAGATGTCTGTAAAATCAATTGCTGTATTGACAAGCGGGGGAGATTCCCAAGGAATGAATGCCGCCGTGCGAGCGGTTGTCAGAAGCGCTATTGTTCACAACTTGGAGGTATATGGGATCCAAAGGGGTTACCAGGGCTTGCTGAACGATGATATCCGCAAGATGGATTTGCGCAGTGTCGGCGATATTATCCAAAGAGGGGGCACTATTCTCCAAACAGCCCGCTGCCTGGAGTTCCAAACGGAGGAAGGTCAGAAGCGCGGCGCGGAAAATTTGCGCAAGCGGGGAATTGACAGCCTGGTGGTGATCGGTGGAGACGGTTCTTACCAGGGAGCGTACAAATTAAGCAAGCTGGGTATCCGGACGATGGGACTGCCTGGAACGATTGACAACGATATTGCCTATACCGATTTTACAATCGGCTTCGACACAGCTGTCAGTATTGTTGTGGATGCTGTCAACAAGCTTAGGGATACGATGACTTCGCATGAACGGTCATCCGTGGTTGAGGTCATGGGCCGTCATTGCGGCGATATCGCTCTATATTCGGGCTTGGCCTGCGGAGCGGAAACCATTCTCGTGCCTGAAGTGCCTTATGAGCTGGATGAAGTGGCTCACCGTATGAAGGAGAATTTCGACAATGGCAAGCGCCACAGTATTATTATAGCCGCTGAGGGTGTGGGCAAATGCGATGATATTGCCGCTTATATTCACAAAGTGAACGGAATCGAACCAAGGGTAACCGTTCTTGGGCATATCCAGCGCGGGGGCACGCCGACTCATAACGACCGGATTCTTGCCAGCCGGCTGGGCGACTTTGCTGTTCGCCGGCTGCTGGCTGGGGATTCAGGCAAAGCATGCGGCGTTATTCGCGGCGAGCTGGTGGCTACCGACTTTGAAAAAGTGGTGGGGACCAAGAAAGAGTTTGATATCGAACTCTACAATCTGGCTCTCCGTCTATCTCAATAATCATTCGCATAAAACAGAGCAGACCGTACGCACGATGGGCGCGGTGCTGCTCTTTTTTGCCGGCAAAAGAGAGGATTGCCGGATTGCTATTCAGTAGCCTGAATCCAGCTCGACCTTATTGCGCAGCGTATCCCCGTTAACATATCTTTTCAGGTTTTCGTTAAAGATGACGGCTGCCCTTTCTATATACTTAGGCGAATTCCCGGAAATATGAGGAGTCAGATAAACATTGTCCAGCTCCCATAACGGAGAATCTTCCCGGAGAGGCTCCTGTTCAAAGACGTCCAGACCAGCTCCGGCAATGATCCCCGCCTGAAGCGCATGGATGAGATCGTCCTCCTTAATGACATAGCCTCTGCCCATGTTGATTAGAAAGGCGGTAGGCTTCATAAGCTTGAGCTTGGGAAGATCGATTAAATGCCGGGTTTGCTTGGTTCCCGGCAGGATGGAGATGACAAAATCACTTTCCTTCAGCAGCTGAATGAGACCGTTCTCTCCACTGTATATTTGGTCAAAGCCCTCTGTAGTAGCGCCGGAGCGGTTGTAGCCGATCGTTCTCATGCCGAAGGCTCTAGCCTTGGGAGCGACCGCTTGGGCGATCTGTCCGGTCCCTAGAATGCCGATGGTCTTTTCATACAGTTCGTCTGTTGTTGGAGCCCCTCTCCATTGCCTGGCTTGCTGCATCTCCATAAAAACCCTGGAGCGGCGCACCCACTGCAGCATCATACTCATTGCATATTCACTCATTTGCACGGAATGGACGCCAGAGCTGTTAGTCAGCAAAATACCGCGCTGCTTCAAATAGTCAAGCGGCAGTCTGTCCACACCTGCGGACAAGCAGTGCACCCATTTGAGCCGAGCGGCTTCAGCAAGCCATTCGGTGCGCACATTCCCTGAGGTTAGCAGAACTTCCATTTCGGCGAGATGAGGTGCAGCCTCTTCGGCCGATTTAAACCATTGGAAACGGACTGACTGCCGGAGCTCCTTCGGCCAATCAGCGGCAATCGGGGAAACATCCATGCGGGTAATGGCAAAAAGTTTAGTCAATGTATGTGTACCTCCTTTTGATCAATCTTCTGCGCACGAATCTATCTTTGGCAATATTGGCAATAACAAAAATCTCTTAAACTGAGGATGAAAAGCTGGACAGTGTTAAACAAAGCGGTACAATGTTAGAATAGCATATTATACCAGTCATCAGGATATAAACCTGCGAGAAATCAGCCCTCGCTGTAGCTCTATCGACCATTACCATTAAGTCTTTGGTTAGCATTATTCAGCGTAAGCAGAAAGGAGGACTCCTATGTATCTTTATAAATTGGAAATTACTTTAGAGCAGCAAACCGTTAACCTGATCGTTGCGGCTGAAGATGATGACAAAGCATTTTCATATGTGGAAGGTCAATTAACGCGCCATTTTGTGTCCACTCCACAGCCTAAGGAAATAGCACTAGTCGAGAAAAAGAGACTTTCTCCCGGCAGCGGCTACGTCATAGAAGGTGCATGAAGCCTTGCATAAAGGAATCAGGCAGCGTTTTGTATTATCCTAACCTGTTTGAGAATCTTTGCAGGCAGGATTGCGTCAGCACCTGAGGACATTAAGAAGGCCGTCTGAACCGAGCCTTCGGATTGGGTGAAGGGAGATTGTATTCTTATTTTTTTGCATGCGGTTTCAATTCGCTTGCGGATTCGGTAGAGTATAGCTGAAGGCCATATTGTGGAGTAGGGGTGTTAGCCATGAGATTGGAAAACAAAGTCTGCTTGATCACAGGTGCCGGTTCGGGGATTGGACAAAGCACCGCTTATTTGTTTGCTCAGGAAGGGGCCAGCGTCATCGTAAATGATCTGGATACGGAAAAAGGGCAGGGTACGGTTGAACATATTCGCGAGCAGGGAGGAGAGGCTATTTTTCTCCAGGCTGACGTAACCGATTCGGTTCAGATGCGGCAGATGGCCGCCAAAGCGGTAGAAGCGTATGGACATATCGATGTGTTATTCAATAACGCGGGAATTAGCGGGGTAGGCATGCTGCACGAAGTGGAGCTGGAAAAATGGGAGCAGGTAATGCGGGTTAATATCAATGGTGTATTTCTGCCTTCCAAGCATGTGCTGCCTTACATGATGGAGCGGCGTCAAGGCTCGATTATTAATATGTCTTCCTGTATAGCCGAGATCGGTTTGGCGCGGCGGGCTTCCTATGCGGCCAGCAAGGGGGCTGTGCTTGCTCTGACCAAATCGATGCAGGTTGATTACGCGCCTTACGGTATCCGGGTCAATGCCTTGCTGCCGGGTACTATTCTGACTCCTTTTGTAGAGCAATATTTAAAAGAATCTTACGATGACCAAGAGGAAGCGATAGCCTCGCTCAAAACAAGACAGCTAAGCGGAGATCTGGGCCGTCCGGATGATGTCGCTCGGGCCGCGTTATTCCTGGCTTCAGATGAATCCAGGTTTATGATGGGCTCGCCCTTATATATAGATGGCGGAGTAGTATTTGGCAAGAATGCTTGATGCCAATTGCTTCATGCCAGTTAAAAAGAAGCCATTCTTGCCGGAAGAGGGACCTTGCATTCCGTTCGTCCCGCCGGTAAAGAATAGGCTTCTTTCCGTACTAAAGCTAGGGAATATAGTTTACTCCAGACGTATAACGGTTACCGGAATTCCATAATAAAAATTCGTCAATGCCGTTATCCTTTAAAGCCCGAATCTGTTCCTCCACCTCATGCTTGCCATACTTGATGTGTCCGGGCACCCAAGTAGCGGTAAAGTCCTGTATCCATGGCCGTATAATGGGCTTCAGCTCGCCCAGTGGATCGAGCTTATTGTGGGTGTCGACACTGGATCCGGCGATAACATTATATGGCTCGGCATCAGGAACCTTGGCTCCGTACCAGCCCGTCGTGTAATGGCTTGGATAGACCATCGGGCTGATTACGTCCACATTCTGGGAAATCTTTACGAAATCTTGACCGATTCCTTCCGCAGCAGGTACGGAAGCCGCGTATCCGAATATGTCTACCGAGATACGGACACCGAGCGGCGCAAGCTCATCTCTCGCTTTTTTTACAAATCCGGCAACGGCATCGATCCGGCTTCTCTCGTCTTGGGCATATTGCAGGAGGTCAGCTCTCTTCTCGAACCCTTCGGGAAAGCGGACATAGTCAAATTGGATTTCCTTGAACCCGGCTTTAACCGCTTCCTTCGCCACTTCAATATTGTAATCCCATACCTCTTCAAGGTAAGGGTTGACGAAGCTTTCCGGGCTGCTTTTGTTATTGGCCCAGAGACTCCCGTCCGGATTAGAAAAGGATAGATCCTGGCGCTTCTTCGCCAAGACCGTATCCTTAAATACGACAATCCGGGCAATCGGATAAACATCATGCTCATTAAGACGCTGCATCAACGCCTCTATATCCGGAATAATGCGCTGCTCCGCTTCATACGCCTCAATGACAGGGTTGCCTGTCTGGTAAGTGATGTAACCCCAATCATCCTTAATATCGATAACCATAGCATTCAATTCAGTGCTATCAATAAGCTCCAGCAAGCTATCCATTCTCGCCCCGGCAGCGCTATGTGCAGTTGCATAAATCCCGCGGACCGTTGGAGCATCAGGCTGCGGATCAGATTTATACCAGGGGACAAGCGGGTCAAACTGTTCATCGTCCATTTGCGCGACATAAGAGGAAGCCTGAACAAGCTGTTCGAAAGAAAGTTCAATATCAGCATCGGCTGTGGTCATGTTTCCCCAAATGATCATCAGCGCAGCCAACAGCATTTCCATAATACACTCTCCCATAGATGTGACATGGAACATCCTTGATTATTTTATTATTGTGATTATTTTATTATTGTGATTATTTTATTTTTGTAAAAGTACAAAATTTATAGCCAAAAAGGAGGTCACGCCATAAACTGTAAAACAGACGCTAACTAACATGTGGATGGGCAATAATTCAGCGGGCCATTATGTATTGTAAGCAAGCAATTGAAGATAAAAAGGAAGACGCCCTCATTGAAGAGGGACGTCCTTCTGGTGTTCAGAAATGCTGTATTGGATAATTTCCAACGCATCTTCACTTTCCAAGGCATCCAACCCGTTAGCTAGGACAATCTCCGATTCAAGTTCAACCCGTTTCAGAGAAGGATACAATTCGGGAGTCAATTTCATAACAATGCTGGATAGTTTGACTGTTTCCATAGTACATCACCCTTCCAATCGTATTTTGGTGTCGATCAGAAATAGCGCATGGAACGAAAACGGAGAAGCTATGGCCAGAAGCTATGAAATTACATATATGATTATACCACATCCTGTGCCAGGATTCATTGGTAATTCGTCTGAATGTTATTTGGAACGATGAAATTCGCCCCAAATCGCCGCGGTTTCGACAATATTAACGAAGGCTTTAGGGTCTGTTTTATGGATCAGTGATTTAAGCTCCGCCAGCTCATATCGCGTAGTCACCGTCATCAGCAATGCTTGCGGCGTCCGGGTGAAGGCTCCCTCGGTTCTGACTACGGTCACCCCGCGCGGCCTCTGTACCAGCTGGTCGATCAGCTCCTGTTCCTTGCGCGTCACGATAAAAGCAGTCACTTTGACATGGCGAATGTGGATGGAATCGACAAGCTTGGAAGTAAGAAAAATAGATAACATAGAATAAAGCGCCAGATCCCAGTTATTTTTCATAGAACCGAGCGCTAGAATAACGAGCGCGTTAACAATGAACAGGAAGGTTCCCAGAGGGAAATCCCGGCGGCGGGTCAGGATAGAGCCGACGATATCGAACCCTCCCGTTGAACCGCCGGCACGCAAAGAAATGCCGGTTCCAATTCCAATCAATACACCGCCAAATAATGAACCGAGAACAGGATCGTTCGCTGCGGGATAAACCGGGATCAGCTGCATAAACCAGCTGGTCAGAATAACCGAGATGACGCTGAGCACGATAAACCGACGCCCTATGGCAATCAATCCCCACACGATAAGGGGCAAATTTCCAAGGAAGTAAATAAACCCGATATTCCACTCCGTAACGTAGCCAATCAAGATTGCTACGCCGGAAAGACCGCCGCTTAGAAGCTCGTGGGGAATAAGCAGCATATTGAAGCTCACAGCTGAAAGCAGGGTGCCGGCAATAATCGATAATACGGGAACAATATAGGTTTTCAAATCTTAACACCTCTAATACTTCTTTTCGAGCCAATCTGCAAACTGCATCTTGTGCAGCATCTCAGCCAGCAGTATTAGCTAGTGTTTCCTTCTTGGAGCCGATGCAATCCCTAATTTTGGTTAGTTCTACCTGGTTTAGTTGGCGCGCAAAAAGGTAATTATGATATTAGGAGGCTGATTTGAAAGAACCCGCGCCTGTAGGCATAGCGAGAACCGATTCGCCTAATGAACAGACTTTATAGTCTATCCTTATTCCATAGATTGCGGATTCATGTCCATATTCGATTAATACGAGTAAAAAGGAAGAATAATGGGGATAACTGGTCAATTCTATGGATAGTGTGCTATAATTTCTTGTATTGTTCTTAAGTACGGCTGTACGGCGGTATTTTCCTTAATGACAGGAAAATGCTTTTTTGTTTGTTAATTGTTTGAAAGTTCAAGGGAACGATAACTATAAATCAAGTCGAACTGTCGCACTTAAGGGGAAGAAACCGGGCAATTAGAATGAAGGCCCAACAGAAAAAGGAGACTGAAGCATTTGAAAAATTTCACAGATTTTGGCCTGGAACCGAAAGTTTTAAAAGCCATTACCGAAATGGGCTTTGAAGAAGCTACCCCTATCCAGGAAAAAACGATCCCTCTAGCCATGCAGGGATTAGATTTGATTGGCCAAGCACAGACAGGAACCGGTAAAACCGCTGCGTTTAGCATACCGCTCATTCATAAAATCGAAACCAGCCAGAGTAAGATCGTGGCGCTCGTTATGTGTCCTACGAGGGAGCTGGCGATTCAGGTGGCGGAAGAAATTGAGAAGCTTGGCCGCTTTAAAGGGATCCGCTCTCTGCCGATCTACGGTGGTCAGGATATTGTTAAGCAGATTCGTGCTTTAAAGAAGCGTCCACAAATTATTATCGGTACGCCCGGAAGGCTTCTGGATCACATCAATCGCAAGACCATCCGTCTTGAAGATGTCGAAACCGTCGTTTTGGACGAGGCCGACGAAATGCTGGACATGGGCTTCATGGAAGACATCCAGGCAATCTTGAGCCAGGTGCCGGAAGAACGTCATACGATGCTGTTCTCAGCAACGATGCCGCCTAACATTCAGAAGCTTGCTCAGCAGTTTTTGCGCGATCCCCAGCATGTTTCTGTCATTCCAAAACAAGTAAGCGCCCCGCTAATACAGCAAGCTTATATTGAAGTGCATGAGAAGCAGAAATTCGAAGCTTTGTGCAGATTAATTGATATGGAAGCGCCGGATTTGGCAATCATTTTCGGACGCACCAAAAGACGTGTGGATGAGCTGTCGGAAGCCCTTCAAAAACGCGGCTACTCAGCAGAAGGACTGCATGGAGACCTGTCCCAGAACCAGCGCGACAATGTAATGCGCAAGTTCCGCGACGGCAGTATTGATGTACTGGTTGCAACGGATGTTGCCGCAAGAGGACTTGATGTTAGCGGTGTCTCCCATGTAGTTAACTTCGATTTGCCTCAGGATCCGGAAAGCTACGTCCATCGCATTGGCCGTACAGGCCGGGCAGGTAAGGAAGGAACCGCGTGGACCTTTGTCACCCCGCGTGAGATTGACCACCTTCATTTCATCGAACGGGTGACCCGTCACCGCATTACCCGCAAGCCGCTGCCTTCTTTGGCTGAAGCAATTGAAGGGAAGCAGCGTGTTACGGCAGAGCGCTTGCTGGAGGTCATTAACAACGAAGGGGCGCAGCCGTTCAAAGGAGTTGCCATTCAGCTATTGGAGCAGTATGATTCCGTGAATCTGCTGGCTGCTGCCATTAAGCTCCTTACCGGAGAAAGCCGCGATGTTAATATTGAATTGACACCGGAAGAGCCGATTCGCGCCAAGAAGCGCAGACCGGATGTCCGCAGTTATGGAAGAAAACCGAGCGGCGGCTTTAACAAATCCAATTTCCGCCGCAATGACCGGCAAGGTGGCGGTGGCTACGGTGGGGGCTCACGCTACTCCCGCAGAGATGGAGAAGGCAGATCAGGCGGCCGCTCCGGAGGCTACGGTTCCGGCTCCAGCTCCGGCTCTAGCTCCGGCAATCGCGGAGGATACCGCAGCTCCTATAACCGCAGCGGCGAATAATAACAAGACTTTAAAGCAAAGACTTGGCTGCGGCTTTGTCTTTGCTTTTTTGCTTTGTATGCACTCTTCATTGTTTTACGCTATCGTGTCACAAGAAAATAAGTTATAATAGGGAAATCCATAAAATGTACGGGCATCTTACGCGTGGCGGTCTCTTGTCCGTTCTTGAACCCGTTTACATTTTAACTGACTAGTTAGTGGCCAAGCTAAAGTGCTGAAGGAGGAAATTGTTTTGGAATTTCGGGGGATCATGGGCGGCTTTTACCGCATTTCCGAGTGGATCATGCGTTTATCCGTAATAAATGTCTTGTGGATTATTTGCTCGTTCCCATTTTTTTACCTGCTGTTGATTTTATTGACCAGTCCCGATTTTACTTTGGATTTAGCCCAGCAGTGGCTGTTTCTAATGGGGCTTGTCGGCGCCTTCACCCTTGTTCCTGCAACCGGGGCGGTTTTTACAGTAGCCCGCAAGTGGGTGACCGGCGATGAGGATGTGCCGCTTTTTAAAACGTTTTTCCGCGGGTATAAGGAAAACTATCTGCAGAGCATGCTGGGCGGACTTGTCTACCTTTTCCTGCTAGTGCTGCTAATCATTAATTATCGTTTTTACGGCGCCCAGGATAACATCTTCCAAATGTTATCGTTCTTGTTCATTACTTTTTTCTTTATCCTGGTTGGAGCTTTCTTTAATTACATGTCGATCATGGTTCACTTCCATATGAAGTTTTTCCAGCTGTTAAAGAACAGCTTTCTGATCACGATTGGCAGGCCGATTGCTTCAATCGTTATTCTGCTGTCCAACTTTGCTATTGTGTATATCAGCATAAGTTTTAATTTCCTGATTCCTTTCTTTATGGGCAGTCTGATTGCGATTGTCACGTTCTGGCATTTCCATAGAGGCTTTTTGAAGCTTCAGGAGCAAAGGGAAAAGCTCGAGCAGATGGAAGCGGAGAAAGAAGCTGAGGAAGCAGAGAAAGAGGCTGAGGAAGCGGCTGAGAGGCAGGGAGAGGCGCAGGAGCTTGCAGAGCCGGAAACCGAATCGTCATCCAGCGCGGAGGAACGCAAGGACAGGTAAACGGTGGAAAGCGGGTAGCATGCAAGCATTTACTTTTTGCGGAATCATCTCTATAATGAGAATACGGTATTCAACAAGCATTTCTAAAATTCATATCCTGCGATGTGCGTTACGGTTTTACGTTGTTTTGAACCAATGTATGTTTCCAGGGAGTTCTAAATCATATCACGGCTGACCCGCCCTCCAAAGGGGACTTCAAAAGTGATATTGCGGACACCCACCTGCTGATGCGGGTTTCGAAACAAGATAATCGGACGGCATTTGCGGGGTTTATTTTTATCAGAAGGAAACATTAGGTAGTCTATCCATACGGTCCCCATCATGCTGAAGTCGAGAAGGAAAGGCTGCTTGCCATGATTGAAGAAGGGAGTCATCAAGATGAAGATTTTTCTTGATAGTGCGAATGTCGAAGAAGTCAGACAGGCCTATGAAATGGGCGTCATTGCAGGCATTACAACTAATCCTTCCCTCATTGCCAAGGAAGGCAGGGATATTTTCTCTACGATTCGTGAAATGGTCTCGATTGTCGGCGACCTGCCAATAAGCGCTGAAGTGATCAGCCTGCAAGCAGACGAAATGGTAGAGCAGGGAAAGAAGCTTGCGGAAATTGGACCGGGCATTGTCGTAAAAGTCCCGATGTGTGAGGAAGGGTTAAAGGCGACATCGCGTTTCAGCCAACTAGGGATCAAAACCAATGTAACGCTGCTGTTCTCTTCGCCTCAGGCGCTGCTGGCGGCAAGAGCGGGAGCGACCTATGTCTCTCCATTTGTCGGCCGTCTGGACGATATTAATATGATTGGGATGAAGCTGATCGAAGAGGTGAGCCTGATCTTTAACAAGCATCAGATTGCTTCAGAGATCATCACGGCCAGCGTACGCCATCCGGCTCATGTCATTGAGGCCGCCGTACATGGTGCGGATATCGCCACCCTGCCATTCAAAGTGATTCAGCAGATGGTGAAGCATCCGCTGACAGATGCAGGAATCCAAAAGTTTACAGAAGATTGGGAGAAGGCAGGCTTAGGCGGGATATAGACAGTATGACCGCTGCTGCTAAAGCAGAGTATCCAGAGTCATTTTGCCGGACAAATCCAGATAAGATACATACCAGCACCTCAGGCAGCAGCTTGGGGTGCTGTTTTTTTAGTGTTTGTGCATAACGAGATAAAAAACTAATGAAAAGACAGTCGAGTTGAGCTATAATGAAATTGTAAATAATCATAAACGAAAGTGAATAATCGGAAACGAAACATTGGAAGAACAAGATTGTTCAACCGTCCAAAAGGTGGTATCTGGTTATGTATGCCGAAGAACGTCAAGTCCGCATACTGGAAATGGTCAACAGCAAGGGCAAAGTGTCTGTCGCGGAATTAAGCAGACAGCTTGAGGTATCTCCAGTGACCATTCGCAGGGACTTGGAGAGGCTTGAAGAGATGCAGCTGCTAATTCGTACCCATGGCGGGGCGATGGCCATTCAAAACCAGCTGCTGGAGTCAGCGAGGGAGAAATCCTTCACAGAAAAAACAGAGGCCTATGCCGCTGAAAAAGAAAGAATTGCAGAAGCTGCTGCAGAGCTGGTGGAGAACGAAAGCTCCGTGCTCCTTTCACCAGGGACTACTAATATGCTGGTCGCCCACAAGCTTGCTGGCAAGAAGGATCTGACGGTGGTAACCAATGCGGTCAATATTGCTTTGCAGTTAGGCTGCCCGGCAGGCTGGGAGGTCCTGCTTACCGGCGGCAAGCTTCGCGAGAAATCGTATGCGATGGTCGGACCCATAGCGGAGCAGGCGCTGCAAGGGCTAAATGCCGATTGGCTCTTCCTGGGAGTGGACGGACTGCATCTGCACGATGGATTGTCCACACCGAATATGGCAGAAGCCAGCATCAACCGAAAAATGATTGAGGCAGCAAAAAGGGTTGTGGTGGTCGCGGATCGAAGTAAGTTTGGCAGGAAAATGTTCTCGAAAATTGCACCCTTATCATCGGTACATATAGTCATAACGGATGACCGGCTGCCAGCTGATCAAGCAAAAGCTTTGCGGGACGTTGGAATTGAAGTAAGGATGGCTTAAGGGGATAAAGAAGGGAGTTGTCAAGGTGAATAAGACCGTTATGAAGCAGTGGTTTGAAGAGAAGTATGGTTCGTCATCCGAATCAGTCAAGCTATTCTATGCTCCAGGCCGTGTGAATTTAATAGGCGAGCACACGGATTATAATGGAGGCTATGTATTTCCTGCAGCATTGACTCTGGGAACCTGGATGATGGTACGCAAGCGCCAGGATCAGGAGATTCACCTGGCCTCTGTGGATTTTGCGCCTGTCGGTGTATTGAATAACTTGGCAGAGGCTGTGTATGACCCGAAGGATGATTGGATCAATTATCCTAAAGGAATTTTGCATCATTTGGTTCGCGCAGGTTTCTCCTTCTCGGGCTATGATGTCCTGTATGCGGGCAATCTCCCGAACGGAGCAGGCTTATCTTCCTCGGCTTCGATCCAAGTCGTTACCGGTTATGGTCTGCTCAGCGCGGAGGGGCACGCGGTTGACCGGGTACAGCTTGCTCTTGCAGCCCAGCGTTCGGAGAACGAATTTCTTGGCGTGCAGTGCGGAATCATGGATCAATTCACAAGCGCTATGGGCAAGCGCAGCCATGCGCTGCTTTTGCAGTGCGACACATTGGAATATAAGCATATTCCTTTTGAAGCACAAGGCTGCAAGTTAATCATTGGAAATACGAACAAAAGAAGAGGGCTTGTGGATTCCGAGTATAATGCGCGCAGGTCACAATGTGAGCAGGCTGTAACTGATTTGCGGGCTGTTATTCCCGGTCTGCAGCAGCTGGGTGAACTGACCCTGCAGCAGTATGAGGAGGCAGAGGCGGCGATTCAAGATGCTGTTGTTCGTAAAAGGGCGCGGCATGTCGTAGAGGAAATCGACCGGGTATTAAGATCGGTTGAAGCGTTGAAAACTCAAGACTTGTCGTTATTCGGCGAGCTGATGAATGCTTCCCATGACTCTTTGCGCGATTATTATGAGGTGACCTGTGACGAGCTCAATGTGATGGTAGAGGAAGCGCGGCGGGTGCAGGGAACTTTCGGATCGAGGATGACTGGAGCCGGCTTTGGCGGCTGCACGGTGTCCCTTGTGCAGGAAGAAGCCGTACAACCGTTTATTGAGCATGTTGGACGAACCTATGAGGAAAAGACCGGACTAAAGCCGGAATTTTACGTAGCCGATATCGGAGACGGGGCTTGTCAACTGGACTTATAACTATCATTTGTGGGAGGACTATGAAGAATGGCTATATTGGTTACTGGAGGGGCAGGTTATATCGGTTCACACACGGTAGCGGAGCTGCTGGATGCAGGGGAAGAGGTAGTTGTAGTTGACGACTTGCGCCAAGGACATGAGGCGGCCGTGCTGGGCGGCAGCTTGTATGTGGGAGATATTCGGGACGAGGCTTTTCTCGAGCAGGTCTTTACAGAGCAAAAGATCGAAGCCGTCATTCATTTTGCGGCCTATTCCCTGGTAGGAGAAAGCATGACGAACCCGGGCAAATATTATGATAACAACGTGCACGGGACACAGTGCTTATTGGATGTCATGAACAGGCATGGGGTCAAGAAAATCGTGTTTTCTTCCACTGCGGCGGTCTATGGAGAGCCTGTGAGAATTCCAATTGAAGAAAGCGATCCGACCATGCCGACCAACCCTTATGGCGAGACGAAGCTGACCATGGAACGGATGATGAAATGGTATGACCAGTCATACGGCATAAAGTATGTGTCGCTCCGGTATTTCAACGCGGCTGGAGCTCATCACAGCGGTACGATTGGCGAGGATCATAACCCGGAGACCCACCTCATCCCGCTGATTCTTCAAGTGCCGCTCGGACAACGCGAGCAGGTGTCAGTTTATGGCAGCGATTATCCGACGGAGGATGGAACCTGTATTCGAGACTACCTGCATGTGTCCGATCTCGCTGATGCGCATTTGCTGGCATTGAAGCGTCTGAGAGACGGACTGCCAAGCGCAGTCTATAATCTGGGAAGCGGGCAGGGCTTTTCCGTTAAGCAAATGATCGATGCAGCCAGACAAGTAACCGGACACCCGATACCTGCTGTCGATGTCCCCCGAAGGGAGGGAGATCCGGCAGTGCTTATCGCTTCCTCAGACAAAGCGAAGCGAGAGCTGGGCTGGGCCCCGAAGCGGGATCAATTGGAAGAGATCATTGCCTCTGCATGGAAGTGGCACCAGGCGCATCCGCAAGGATACGGCAAATAAATCAACCTTATTATGATGGTGATGTACAGTTAAGAGAAACTGAGGGGGGCTATCCTCTATGGGAGAACGTGATAGCATCACGGACAAATCTAGTCATATAGCCGAGGAATCGGGGGTTCTGGCTCATTCAGCGGAAAAGCTTGATTCGTCCGGGCATGGGCATATCCGGCAATTATTAGCGAGACTCGTAGCATATGGCTTCGTCAAAGGCATGTTGAAGCAAGCGGATGTTATTCCGGTTATGAATAGCTTATGCGAGCTGCTGATGGTGGAGGAGCCCTGCTTTCCTGATGCCGAAGATTGGGATTTGTTCAGCAAGGAATTTGCAGCGTTAGACAATCCGGGCCCGATTCTGCAGCCGATTCTCGATTATGCTGCGGAGCGCGGTCTTATGCCGGACGACACGGTGACTTACAGAGATCTGCTGGATGCCAAAATTATGGGTCTTCTCATGCCCAGAGCGTCTGAGGTGGAGAGAACATTCAGGGAGCTGGAGGAGGATAGAGGTCCGGAAGCAGCGGTGGAATGGTTTTTCCAATTATCCCAATCCTCGAATTATATTCGCATGGACCGGATTCGCCAGAATGACTACTGGCTCGTAGCTACGGAATTTGGCGATCTCGAAATCACCGTCAATTTATCCAAGCCGGAGAAGGACCCCAAAGATATTGAGAGGGAAAGAAACTTGCCTGCGGCCCATTATCCCAAATGCCTGCTTTGTGTGGAAAATGTAGGCTATCCCGGGCGGCTCAATCATCCGGCGCGACAAAATCACCGGGTGATACCGTTAACGCTGGCGGGTTCGCAATGGCATCTGCAGTATTCACCTTACGTATATTACCGGGAGCATTGCATTATACTCAACGATCAGCATGTGCCTATGAAAATCACCGATGATACATTTGAACGGTTGATGGATTTTGTGGAGCGGTTCCCGTTTTATTTTATCGGCTCTAATGCGGCACTGCCGATCGTGGGCGGGTCGATTCTCAGTCACGACCATTATCAGGGCGGGCGGCACCGGTTCGCGATGGAAAAAGCGGCGCGCGAAGAGCAGTACGCTCATTCTGACTATCCATCCGTACAGATTTATACTCTGCGCTGGCCCATGCCGGTAATCCGCCTAATAGGCGGCGACCGCAAAGCCGTCTCCGCGTTAGGGAAAAATCTGTTTGCTCTTTGGTCTAGTTATTCTGATCCGGATTGTGACATTGAAGCCTTTACTTCGGATGGACAGGGCAGCCAAATTCCGCATAATTCCGTCACCCCTGTCGTTCGCAAGAATCGGGAGGGGCTATGGGAGCTCGATCTCGTGCTGCGAAATAATCGCACTACCGAGGAGCATCCGACCGGATTGTTTCACCCGCACCGGCAGCATCATCACATTAAGAAAGAAAACATCGGCCTAATCGAAGTGATGGGACTTGCGGTACTGCCAGGCAGGTTAAAGCAGGAGATGGAGCTTATGTGCGAGTGGCTAACGAATAGCGCTGTGCGCAAGAACGGCTCTTTGGACGAGCGGCTGCAGCCCCATAAAGCGTGGATGGACGAATTATTGCTGCGTTACGGGGCCGAAATGAGCCGCGAAGAAGCGGTGGATTGTTTAAAAAAAGAGATTGGCTTCAAATACTTGGCTGTACTTGGCAATGCAGCTGTCTATAAACGGGATGAAAGCGGAAGAAGAGGGCTGTTGAGATTTATGGCCAAGGCAGGGTTTCAATTAAGCGCGAAGTAACAAAAGCCTCAAGCAGAAGCGTGTTCTGCTTGAAGAAGTACATCATCAGGAAAAGGCCTTGGAAGGGGTTTTCTCAAGTACCCTCTTTTTCTTCTGGTGAAAGAATGGTAAGATGAAGGAAAAGGATTGCTGTGCAGACCGTTAGGGTCACTTTGGGGGGGCAGGAAACTTTGTTGAAAAGAACATTGGTCGGAGTGATACGAAGTCATGAGCAAACAGGTGAAAAAGCTAGAGACCCTTTGTTGAAGACAAGGCATTACAGGCTTTCCAAGGATAAGCTGTGGGATGAGGTTGTCGGCGCATTGAAAAAGCTGAACGGTTACAAAATCCTTCACGAGGTTCCGAGTGTGGGGGAGATAGTCGTTGAGCGAAGAACCATTACCGGTCGACGTCAAGATATTACGCTGACTTTGTTTGCTATCACTCCTGTAAAGAGCGCCGTCGATATTTATTCCGCATCCCGAGGATCTCTTGGTGATTTGGGATCTAATTATCGGACGATCCTCGATATTTACAGTGCTTTGGACCGCAGACTTTCTGCATACAAAATTTCCTGAAGCAGGCCGTACGGATAGAGCAAGCCGCAGCCGGATAGACAAACTACAAAAAGCGAGGGAAGAGTGTTCCCCCGCTTTTTGTATGTCTCTCTCACGAGAGAGGGCCGTTATTACTTGACCAGCTTCTTGGTTGCTTCCAGTGCCGCTTCGTAATTAGGATGCTCGGTCATTTCCGACAGGTATTCTACGTACTGAATTTTGTTATCTGCGTCTACAACAAAGATCGAGCGCATGAGCAGCTGCAATTCCTTGATCAGCACTCCGTAATCTGTTCCGAAGGAGCGCTCCTTGTAGTCGGACAAAGTCACAACCTTGTCTACACCTGCGGCTCCGCACCAGCGGGCTTGGGCCATAGGAAGGTCTACGCTGACGGTCAGGACCACTACGTTATCGCCCAGTTCTCCAGCAGCTTCATTGAATTTGCGGGTTTGCTGATCGCACACGCCGGTGTCAAGAGAAGGAACTACGCTGATCAATTTTACTTTTCCGGCAAAATCGGATAAGGCGGCGGTTTCTACCAGGCTCTTGTTCAGCTTGAAATCAGGAGCTTGATCGCCAACTTTTAATTCAGGACCTAACAGAGTAATTGGATTGCCTTTCAATGTGGCAACATTGGTGCGTTCTTGTGCCATGGAATTTCCTCCTTTGTATTTAACCCGGTTAACGAGCATTATGTATAAAGCATTGCCTCTATATTATAATATGAGTAATCCTGACTTGTCCAATAAGGGCCAGGTGAAGGTTTTCCCTCTTCCGTGATGCCCAGAAGAAAGGAATCATGTCTTGTGGAGCTTCGACAATTGCAGTACTTTGTTAAAGTAGCTAAAAAACAGCATGTTACCCAGGCGGCTGAAGAGCTGCATGTTGCCCAATCGGCGGTCAGCCGGCAGATCAACCAGCTTGAGCAGGAACTGGGCGTTACTTTATTTGTGCAAAAAGGCAGAAATCTGCAAATCACACCGGCGGGTAAAATGTTCTTAACCCGTATTGAGTCCGTTATGAACGATTTGGAGCGGGCGGTATCGGAGGTTCAGCAATTTTTAGATCCGACCAAGGGCGAAGTTCGAATCGGCTTTCCACACAGCCTCGGCATTATTCTGCTGCCGACACTCATTGCAAAATTTAGAGAGAAATATCCTGAGGTCAAGTTTCGTTTGAAGCAGGGGACCTATAGTCATTTAATCCGCGATATCGTGAACGGTGAGCTCGACCTTTCTTTTATTTCCCCTCTGCCTGACAGCAGCACTTATGTAGAAGGAGAGCTCCTAATGACGGAGGAGCTGTACGGAATTTTGCCCAAGGAGCATAAGCTGGCCGGGGAAGAGAGCGTTCCATTGAAAGAATTGAAGGATGAGTCCTTTGTCATGTTCAGCGATGCGTACTCCTTGAGAACGATCGTTATTGCCGCATGCAAATCAGCCGGCTTTATTCCGGTAATCGGTTTCGAAGGGGAAGAGACGGATACTATTCGCGGTCTTGTAGCGGCAGGGCTCGGCGTCAGTCTTATTCCGGAGATGGCGCTTATGGAAACCTCACAGCTGCAGCCGGTTAAGTTAAGAATTACAGATCCGGTAGTCACGCGGACGATCGGCCTCATCCGGCGAAAAAATGAAAAACTGCCGCCTGTATCGGACGTGTTCCGCCGGTTCCTGCTGGACTATTTCAAGACGGAGAGCGGCAGCTGCTACGGTGCCTCCAGGTTTTTCTAATGTCAACAAGGACGCGGGCACCAATATCTGATAACTAATAACAAGGACCGTCCCCGGTAAGGACGATCCTTTTTTTATGCTCAAAGCGGTTAGATTTAATTGTTTCGATTCGAGAAAATCGCTATATACTTCACCAGCTCCAGGACGGCTATCAATGTGGCGGCTACATAAGTCATAGCGGCCGCATTCAGCACCTTGGCTACGCCTGTTTCTTCATCATTGGTGATGAATCCCTCGGCCACCATCAGGTTGCGGGCCCTGCTGCTGGCGTTGAACTCTACAGGCAGGGTCACGATTTGAAACAATACGGCTGCAGAGAAGAATATGATTCCGAGCAGCAGCAATTGATTGAACTGTTGAAAGATCAGCCCGGCAATGATCAGCAATGGGGCTATTCTGGAACTAAGGTTGACAACTGGAAACATTTTATGTCTGGCTACGAGCATCGGGTAGCTTTCTTTGTGCTGGATTGCGTGTCCTACTTCGTGGCAGGCAACGGAAACGGCCGATATGGACGACTCGTAATAAACCGGCTCGGACAAACGAACTACCCGGTTGATCGGGTCGTAATGGTCAGTAAGCGCGCCGCGGACCGGCTCGATAGGTATATCATGCAGGCCGTTGTTGTCCAGCAGTCTGCGCGCCGCCTCATAGCCCGTCAAGCCGTAATTGGTGCGAACCTGGGCCCACTTGTTAAATGTGCTCTTGACGCGGAAGGATGCCAGGATAGACAGTCCAAATGCAGCCAAAATCAGCAGGTCCCATGGATAATAGAAAGGAAATATCATATACACTCCCCCTTATAAGGAATGAATTACAGAAGAGGACCTTTGCCGAGAAATAGCAACAGCGCCTCTATACATGCTGCACTTTGCGGAGTGAGCAGCTTATAAAGCTTCCTCGCCTGTTGAGGCTTCATCTGCTCGAGGAGAGGACTGAGTTCTTTGACCTCTTTCTCAAGCTGCTGCATTTGCAGCTGCACAGATGCTAATTTGTCGGTAACGTCCTCATTCTTGCTAACTTTACTCAACAAATCCAAACTGCTTTTAATTTCTTCTAACGTATATTTCTCTTTTTTCATCATTTCAATACGTTTCAAGCGCTGCAACGTTTCATCATCATAATAGCGGTAATTGCTGGAACTACGCTTTACCGGGGTCAGCAGACCGATCTTGGTATAGTAATCTATTGTTCGATGACTTAAGCTCGCCAACCTGGCAACCTCACCTATGCGATAAAGCTTCATATCCCCATTCTATGATTCCCTCCACTTCTTCTAGCTAGTATATTAGCCCAATAATACTGTACAAAAGACCATACAGTCAAACGTATTGCTTTGTTGAAAACGCTGTCAATTTTGGAGAAAAGGCGAACTTTTATTGAAAAACAAAATTGTTCATGTAAGGTTTGTTGACTTAATGTAAATAAATTTTTCGATATCGAAAAAAATAATTGTCAAAACAGCCATTCCCATATATAATGACATAAAGGTTTTCCTTATATGTAATGAAATATAACATTAAATGAAGGAGATGATGGGGTTGTCTAAAAAGCTTGCAGGTTTAATCTTTGCAGGAATGCTATTCCCTGCCGTTGCGAATGCGGCAGAAGGAGCATCGGCGGCTGAATTAACAGCAGGACTGAATTCTCTATGGGTCCTGATAGGGGCTGTGCTGGTCATTTTCATGCAGGCAGGATTCGCCATGCTGGAAGCGGGATCCTCGCGGATGAAGAATGCCGGACACATTGCCGGGAAAACAGTCTTGTCTTTCGGAGTAGCCGTCATCGCCTTCTGGGCACTAGGCTTTGGATTTGCCTTCGGGAACGGAAACAGCTTCTTTGGAACGACAGGATTCTTTGTTAATGGTACAGCTGAACAAGCAGCAGCTTCCTTTGATTCGTTAGCCGGAGACATTCCTATCTCGATTTTGTTCCTCTTTCACCTCGCCTTCGCAGGTGTTTCCCTGGCGATTGCCGGAGGCGGCTTTGCAGAAAGAGCCAAGCTTAGCGTTTATGTAATTTTCGGTTTTCTTTTTACCGTTATTATTTATCCGGTTGTTGCTCACTGGGTGTGGGGCGGCGGTTGGCTGGGAGAGCTCGGTAAGCAGGACTTTGCGGGCTCCACCGTTGTGCACTTGACCGGTGCCACTGCTGCATTGGTGGCCACCTTAATGCTCAAGCCTCGTTTGGGCCGCTTTAACAAAGACCGCACGCCTAATGCTATTCTCGGACATAACCAGGTGTTTTCCGTACTAGGAGTATTGATCATCTGGATCGGCTGGTTTGGCTTTAACCCGGCCAGTACATTAAGCGCGTTAGATGATGGCTTTTTCGGATTTGTAGCCTTTAATACAGTGCTGGCGGCAGCAGCCGGGGCATTGGCGGCGATGCTGATCTCCTGGATGGCTCTAGGCAAAGGAGACATTACGAGTCTGCTGAACGGTGTGCTTGCTGCATTGGTTGCAATTACGGCATCGTGTGCTTTTGTTGATGCATGGGCTGCAGTAGTGATCGGTGCGGTTGCTGGAATTGTCGGCTTCTTATGCTCTCAATGGTTTGAGAAAATGGGGATTGACGATCCGATCTACGCGGTATCTGTCCATGGCGTAGCCGGGATTTGGGGTACGCTTTCTACAGGATTCTTTGCTACTCCTGAGCTGGCTGCTGCAAATGGCGGCGAAGCCGGTCTGTTCTATGGCGGCGGATTTCATCAATTAGGCGTGCAGGCGCTCGGAGTTGCCGGCACGATTGTATTTGTCGCTGTATTGTCGTTCATTATTCTGTATGCTATTAAGGTAACGACCGGACTGAGAGTTACGGAAGAAGAAGAAACAGTCGGTTTGGATCTTAGCGAGCACGGCGTCTACGGTTACCCGGAGCAGATGAAGCAAGCCAGCGACCGAGGAGCTGTTTTATAAGGCGTAATACCTGTCGGGCAGCAGCCTCCTTGGTTTATAGCAAGAAGCACCTATTTTTAGAAATTGGGGGAAGGAAGGTGCTGTTGTCAATGCAGAGGTTCATGAGAATGATTCATTCCAAAATTATTCAAGCCGGAAGTTATGAAGAGCTTGCAGCTATTAGGGATGATTGGACCAAACAAATTCAGCAGTCTCGGCTTGCCGAACATCCTCTTGCATGGAACGAGCATCTCAACGAAGTCCATGACTCGATTATCCGCAGAACCCTCTTTCTTTCCGAGAGCAAGCTCTTGGAAAAGGGAGAAGGGTTCGCTCCCTGTTCGTATGCCTATATTTTGTTTGGGAGCGGGGGAAGAAAAGAACAGACCTTGTGGAGCGATCAGGACAGCGGACTGGTATACGCACCTGCGGAAGAGGATAAGGAAAGGGCGGAACACTATTTTGCTTCCTTCGCGGAGAAGGTGACGGAGGGGCTGGAAACGGCCGGGTATCCGCCTTGTGACGGCAAGGTCATCAGCAGCAATGCTTTTTGGCGGCGAACGATTGGCGAGTGGCGGCAGCAGCTGGAGCAGTGGACTCAAAATTCCGACTGGGAGGCCAATCGCTATTTATTAATCTTTGCCGATATGCGCTGTGTATACGGTGACAGCTTTCTGACCGAGAGTTTGCGGAAATTTTTTTATCAGCTGCTGAATAACCGTCCCTCGCTATTGCAAGGACTTGTTAATAATACGCTGCATCGCAAGGTGGCTACAGGCTTTTTCGGTCAATTAATTCGCGAAAAATATGGGCATGAGGCGGGAAGCGTGGATGTCAAGTACGGTACATATATTCCGCTAGTAAATGGCGTGCGCTTGCTGGCCCTGCTCCAAAACTCCAAAGAGACAGCTACATTGGCCAGGCTGAACACATTAAAGTCAAGTCAATTGCTGTCCCCCGCGCTGGCGGATGAATTGCAGGACGCCTTTCAATTGACGCTGAAGCACCGTTCAATCTCCACAGGTTTTATTGCAGAGGGCTATTACAGCACTAGCGGAAAGGTTCCGCCTCGCATGCTGACTAAATCGGTGCGCAAGGAAATTAAGATAGCGGTAAAAGCGGGCAAGCAGCTGCAGCAGCAGGTGGAGTCTGTGATCAAAGCTTTTGAAAATGGCCGCATTTCCGTTTAATTGCAATCAGTTGAACTGATCTATGGTAAAGGGGGACAAAGCCGATGAAGGATATGGGCGCCTCTGGCAAGCTGTGGCATCTTTACCGTATGGGAGGAATTACTCCGGTGATTGCTTCCTTGTTCAATTCACAAAATGCCCAGCAAATCGCGTTTATTCGTTCGGTGATGAAGGATCAGCGTAAAGAATCTCTGCTTCGAATGAAGCTCAAAAGCTTGAATGGCGTTGTGTTTGACTTGGAGACGACCGGCTTTTCACCTTATGGCGGGGATGAAATTTTATCGATCGGAGCCGTTGCGGTGGAGGGAGAGAGAGTTAACGAGCAGGAGACTTTCTATACGCTGGTCAAACCGAAAAAGCGAATTCCCGAAGAGGTTAAAGAGCTTACCGGCATTAATGACGATATGGGAAAAGAAGCGCCTGAGCTGCTGGAAGGCTTGCGAAATTTCTTGCACTTTGTTAATTCGAGAGTGCTGCTGGCTCACGGTACTGGACATGATAAGCGGTTTCTGGACAGCGCCTTGTGGAGGACGTCGCGCACTCATCTTCGACATCCTATGCTGGATACCATGATGGTTGCGAAATGGTTGAATCCGGATATTCGAGACTATTCCTTGGATCATTTGCTTGATCGCTATGAAATCGAGATCGGCCGCAGACATGATGCGCTTGAGGATTCATTAATGACGGCTCAGCTGTGGTCAAAGCTAAGCCGTCAGCTCCAGAATATTCAGATCCACACCATTGGTGAATTGTTTGAGCGTATGAGCCGCATGACGCAGGTTTGAGCTTTTTGTTGCAATGCTGGATTCACGTTTTTGATTATATCGGTGTATCGCGCCGGCATGGTAAAGCAAATTACAGTTTCCTACGACGGATTACCTGTGCTTTGCTTTAGATGCCGGTTTTTTTGAACTTATAGCCAGAATTTTTTGTTGGCCAAAATTAATGATTTTTCGGGGTTCCCGCAAAATGTCTGATTAAGCTTCGAAGCAAAAACCACGCTTGGTATGGTTATCTTGCTATCTAGCTCACTTTGGCGGGCGGCTTGATCAGGAAAAACACAAGTACAAGTGTTACAAGGGAAAGACTGGATACTGTAATGAAGACAAGACTATCCGATTTGGCCATCAGCCAGCCGAATAACGGTGGACCAAAGGCTACCCCTAAAAAACGAAGGCTGTTATAAATCGATGTAATCATACCGCGCTCGGAGCTGTCCACCGAACCGGTAATCATACTGTTAAGGCAGGGCAAAACCAGGCCGGTGCCGATGCTGCCGAAGGTCAGCAGCCCAATTAATACATAAATTTGGTTGTAAAAAAAGATGGCCAGCGCCAAAGAGACGGTGAGCATCAGCAGGCCAATGTTCATCAGCCAGCGCATAAGTATTCCGTTCTTTTTAATCAAGCTGCCTGTTGTGTAGGAAGTAATAACCATCCCTAGAAGCGGAATTGCCAGAATCAAGCCTTTTGGCACCCCTTCAATGAAGTAAGGCTCCTCTTCGAGTATATTTGATAAGTAAAATAACACGCCGAATAAAATAAAGAGAGCAAGCGAGCCTGCAAAAAAAGACGTAATCAGCCACCTTGCTTTTTCTTTAAGTATGCCCCCGATAGTTCCCATATACGTGGTGAATTTAGGGGGTTCCTTGTCTTTTTTGGGCTCTTTGATCCAGGCCCAGACGGCAATGAGCGAGATAAGACAAAACACGGGAAAAGCGAAAAAGACCGAATACCAAACGATTAAGGCCAGCAAAGACCCGAGAATCGGACTTAGCACTTTCCCGGTCCCGTTGGCTGCCTCGGTTAATCCGAGCACCTTGCTTTGCGCCCCTCCTTTGTACATATCTCCTACGAGGGCCATGGCGATCGGTGCTGTTCCGGCACCGCCTATTCCTTGCAGCGCCCGGGCCCAAATGACAACTGCATAGGAGCCCCAAATAGCACCGAAGCCTGCAAGAATTCCGGCGGCTCCGTACACAATCAGAGCAGGGATAAGAATCGCTTTGCGGGAGAAGCGGTCAGACAAATATCCGGCGAAGGGAATGACAATCCCTGCAGCCAATGAAAATAACGTAATGACAAGACTGCTTTGAAACTGGCTGATGCCAAGAGATCTCTGCAGCTCGGGAAGGACAGGCACAAGCATGGAATTGCCGAATACGAGCACCATAGGGATGCTGGCGATGGCGAAATACTCCTTGAACGAACCTTTCCCTGCTTTATCGCCGGCTCCGGCCGATTCATCAGAGGAATCGTGTTCGTCGGCAGACTCGTCCATTTCCGCGGGAGGAGCAATCGCGCTTTCGAATATAACATCCAGCTTGCTTGACTTTGTTTTTTCCATTCGGTTTTTCCTCCGCTGAGAAGTTTTTACTTCATACATGTTGGTTCATGGGTTGTTTTGTTGCATGGATGTTTGGTTCATGTGTTGTTTGCTCATACTTTGCCCGATCTTTCCCTCATTCATTCCTTGGAAGGGAAAGGGTAAGCAGGAACAGGGCATGCGGCAGTGGCTCATTAAAATTCATGGGATGTTCAGAAAAGGATTTGGATTTCGACACCTTCAACCGCTATTATTAAGATAAGAACTTTGCGGGTTCATACGAATGTGTCAGGATTGCGATTCACTGAGGGAGAGGACGCTTGACCATGAAGAGAAATATACTAGTGCTGGCTGTTGTTCTGGTGTTTGTAGGCATAAGCATCTACAATCATATACAGGCGCAAGAGGAGTTAATTGAAATGCCCTCGGATACCGCTCCAAAAGTGGATCATTGGGCTCCTTCCTTCGAGCTTGAGGCAATGGACGGGGAAGTTTATAAAGTCGGTGGCGAGAAGGATAAGCCCATTCTGCTTAATTTTTGGGCATCCTGGTGTGGTCCTTGCGAGCTTGAAGCGCCCGATTTTAAAAAGCTGTTCGAGCAGTACGGAGACGAAATGGACTTGTATGCGGTCAATTTGACGCAGACAGACCGCATGGCGAATATCGAGGAATTTGTCGGGCGACACCAGCTACCGTTTCCCATTCTTCTCGATAAGGATGGACAAATTAAAGATTTATATCAGGTTCACTTCATCCCCTCAACGTACCTTATTGATCGCCATGGGATTGTTATAGACATATTTCATACTCTTGAGCTAAAGGAATTGGAGAAGAGAGTAAAGAGATTGATTAGACGCTGATGGACACAAGCGTGAACGCTCCGGGGTTATCCAGCAGGATACTAAAAGTTGATTGATATGAGCATACAACCAAGTATAGATGCTCTGACCAAAAATAAATGCGCTGATATGGTAAGCCATCAAAGCCAGCTGATATGCAAGGCGAGAATTATGCAATAGTTGAGCCGGCGGTCTTGTCTTGCATCATCAAGAAGAGGCAGTCATCACAAATCGCTGCGGGCGACCCGTGATGACTGCCTCTTTATGACTATATGATACCAAGCGCAGAATGGTACTTAATGGCTTAATGGTTGATAATACCAAGCCGTTCCGGGGCGGCAGTATGTGTCTCGACACGTGTGCGTCCGATTAAGGCATAGCGCATACTGTCAATCAGCGCTTCCCAGCTGGCTTCAATGATGTTCTCGGAGACCCCGATGGTACTCCATTTATTATTGGAATCGGTCGATTCGATCAAGACGCGTACTTTGCCGGCAGTTGCGTCCTTTTCATTAATTACCCTTACTTTGTAATCAGACAAGTGCATGGAGCGGATATCGGGATAATACTGCTCCAGCGCTTTTCTTAAGGCGTTGTCCAAGGCGTTAACCGGACCATTGCCCTCTGCGGCCATATACACGGTGTCTCCATGCATATTCAGCTTAACAATGGCTTCAGAGGTAACCTTGCGGTTTGCGCTTTTTTCGACCAGTATTTTGAACGATTCCAGTGTGAAAATCTCTTCAAGCTCGCCGAATTGCTGACGAAGCAGCAGCTCGAGGGAGGCGTCGGCACCTTCGAACTGATAGCCCTGATGCTCCAGCAGCTTGATCTGGTCAATAACCTCTTTAGTTTTTTCCGGGTTTTTCTCAACGTCCAGCTGCAGTTCTTCGATCTTGAACAGCAGGTTGCTTTGCCCGGAAAGCTCAGATACAAGCACCCGCTGCTTGTTGCCGACCAGCTCAGGCACGATATGCTCATAAGTTTTAGGATCCTTCATGATGGCCGAAACATGAATCCCGCCCTTATGAGCAAAGGCAGCATTGCCGACATAAGGCTGGTTGACCGGCATGTTAACGTTGGCAATCTCGCTGACATAGCGGGCCGTTGTCGTTAGCTGCTGCAGCTGCTCATCAGAGATGCAGCGATAGTTGAGCTTTAGCTGCAGATTAGGAATGACGGAGCAAAGGTTTGTATTTCCGCAGCGCTCGCCGTAACCATTAATCGTTCCTTGAATTTGTCTGGCTCCTGCTTCTACTGCAGCTAATGTATTGGCGACAGCCAGCTCGCAGTCATTGTGAGTATGAATACCTAGTGGAGTCGTAATCGATTGCTTGACCGCATGGATCGTCTGCGATATTTCGCCAGGCAGTGTACCGCCGTTAGTATCGCATAGGACAATCCAGTCAGCGCCTGCTTCCTGCACTTTAGACAATACTGCTAAAGCGTACTCGGCATTATTCTTGAAGCCGTCAAAGAAATGCTCGGCATCAAAGCTCACCTCAAGCCCCTTTTGCTTCAGATAGCGGATGGAGTCCGAGATCATTGCCAAATTTTCCTCCAGTGATGTTTGCAGTGCTGTAGTCACATGGAAATCCCACGATTTCCCTACTATGGAGGCGACCTTGACTCCGGAGTCAATGATCCGGTTTAAACTCATATCATGTTCGGCTACCGAATGCTTTCGCCTCGTACTGCCGAATGCTGTAATTTTGGATTGGAAATCATACTGCTTCACTCGTTTGAAAAATTCCATGTCCTTGCTGTTGCTGCCCGGGTGACCGCCTTCAATATAATGAACCCCCAAAGCATTCAGTCTCAAGGCAATCTTGAACTTGTCTTCGGCTGAAAGGCTGACTCCTTCACCTTGAGTTCCGTCTCTCAATGTCGTATCGAAGACAAAGATATCGTTCGATGCCATTTGCACCCTCCTTGTCTTGGCAAACCAAAGCTATAATTACCTATTATATCACCAACTGTTTAGCGAGGACAGCCTTAATCACAATTTGCCCATGCGATGTCTTGACCGCTTCTTATGAGGAAGGTATGCTGGTAGTGTTTAATCCTATGGAGGTGCTTATCATGTCTGATAAACGGACCCTGACGCGGCTGACGGTTGATATTCCTAAGCCGCATTCAAGCGATAAAGTAAAAATCGAATGCCTTATTGACTATGAAACAGGCCAGGGATAGTTATCCGTCAAAAGGCAGAGTCATCCTCCATGTGGATATGAACGCTTTTTATTGCTCGGTCCATCAGGCAGCAGAACCGGAAAAATATGCGGATAAAGCTATTGCCGTCGCTGGCAGTGTGGAGCTGCGCAAAGGCATCGTTGTGACCTCCTCCTATGAAGCTAGAAAAAAAGGGGTCAAGACCGGCATGCTGGTCAGCCAAGCTCTGAGAGTATGTCCGGAATTAGTGCTTATCCGCCCGGATTTTGATCTGTACCGACAGTTCTCCCGCAGATTCATTAAGCTCGCTTACAGCTACTCTCCTCTTGTGGAGACTATGTCCATAGATGAATGCTATGTTGATATTACGGGGTCTCATCAATTCGGAACCCCGCTGGAGATTGCAACTCACCTGCAGGACCGGATTGCCCGGGAGCTCTCTCTACCGTGCTCGATCGGCATTGCGCCTAATAAATTGCTGGCCAAGATGGCATCGGATATGAAGAAGCCGAATGGCATTACGATCTTACGCTTGCGTGATGTTCCCGGAGTGCTGTGGCCCAGGCCGTGCAAGGAGTTGTTTGGGATCGGGTCGAAAACAGCGGCCAAGCTCAGCAAACTTAATATCCGAACCATTGGTGAGCTGGCTCATACACCGGAGGATTTCCTGATTAAAGAATTTGGGGTGTGGGGCAGTTGGCTGCATATGGCGGCTAACGGAATTGACCGTTCTCCAGTCAATCCGGAGAAGGAACAGAGCAAATCGGTCGGTCATACGACGACGCTTCCCTATAATTATACGGAGCTTGATGACATTAAGCGGGTGTTTCTGAATTTGGCTGACCAGACGTCTCGTAGATTGCGAAGGCAGGGTCTGATCTGTTCCACCGTGCAAATTGTTATACGTGATCCGGACATGAAGACCATCACTCGTGCCCTTACGCTGTCCCGGCCTACGCAAGATCCCCGTGAGATTCATCAGCATGCTTGCAAGCTGTTTGAGCATCATTGGCCTTTGGGGAAGCCTGTTCGTTTGCTCGGGATAACTCTGCAGAACCTAAAGCCCAGGGATCAAGCTCCTATTCAATTAGATTTATTTGAGGTCGAAGAGTTTGGCCGCAAGGAACAGCTCATTCGCGCCATGGACGAAATACGCGATAAGTTTGGCGATGAAGCGCTGCTTACAGCAGGGATGCTGGGCAATGACCCTTCTGCGCTGATCCGCAATCATAAAATACGCGGCACTTCCCTGCAAACCGACTTTTTAAGAGACCGGAACCATGAGGATGGACAGGAATAAACACCCTGTTTAGGAATAGGAATGTCCATTGATGTTTGCTTACTTTTATATTATAGTTTATTCTTGAGCAATTCATTGGAAGGGGAATAGATGGTTCATGGCAAAATATACTTGGGTTGAAAAAGATACTTGCATCGCTTGCGGTGCATGCGGAGCCACGGCTCCAGATATTTACGATTACGACGACGAAGGTCTCGCTGAGGTTATCTATGAGGATGACCAGAATACAGGGAATACTGAAATTCCGGAAGAGCTGTATGATGATCTTCAGGATGCTCAGGACGGCTGTCCTACAGATTCCATTAAAGTAGCTGACGAGCCTTTCAATAAGGAAGGCTAATCCTTATAATAGACGCTTAGGATAGGAGGTTAGCTTTGGTTGATCTGCATTGGCTAAAGCTAATCTTCTATTATCTCATAAGTACGAAATCGCATGAATAAGCGCGAAGAAGGAAACGAAGTGAGCATGACAGAAACGGTCGACGAACATGAATTTGTTTGTCGGCCGTTTTTCTCTTAGATCGATTCGAAAGTCGGACTATTTTCCTATTTGGGCTTTCAACCGTTACTTATTTCATAGCTTTCTTATACGAAGCGCAGGTTATCGCTTTCGCAGATTTTGCAAAACTATTTTCCGGGAAATAAACAGCAATTGGAAGATAGTGAATCAGCTTAAAAATCTGGTCATAAGGAACTATTTGTCGTTTTGGGACTCTCTGCCTGGCAGCTCGTATCCGATATATTGAACATGGACCCTGTCCTGCACAGAAAATAGCTGTGAAGAATCGGGGGATTAACCCGCCAAGGAACGTGTTGTTCAGGAGGATAGAACGATATGAATGAGCCGAATCAAGGAAATGAACGATCTTCTAAAAAGCTGCGGCTTGAATCATTGTCCACAGACCGAAAGTCTGTAACCATGGATAAGGGGCATAAAAAAGCCAAAGAGTCCGAATTGACTGCGGATCTGGGTGAGGATACTCCGCATTATATAAAGCAATACATAAAGGATCATCCGGGAAACAAAATGGCCTGGTATTTGCTCGGCAAAGAATATGAGAGACTAGGGAAAGCTGGAAAGGCACTGTACTGCTATCAGCAGTCGCAGGAGGTTTATGAAGCGTTCGAGAAAAAAAGCCTGCCTAAGCTTGCGCCTTTGCCGGAAGCCGGTAACGGGAGGAAAAATAGTGAAGGTATCGGTGCGCGAATAGCTGCATACAACGATGAGGGAATAACCGAGTATAACGGCGAGGGAGCTCCTTATAACGACGAGGGGATAGCTGCATTTAACGGTGAGAGAACAGCTTCATATAATAGTGAGGGAACAGTAAATGAAGGCTCTGGGAAGGAAAAATCTCGTACTGCTGGCAGCTTTGAATCAGCAATGTTAAAATCCTCTGAGCACAGCAGCTATGCCAGTGCCGTTTCGGATGAGGCAGAAGTCCAGAGCAGCACTCGAAGGCTGCGGATCATAGGCCGGGCTGTGGGGAACCAAATCAGAAGAGGCTGGCCCCGCGGGCAAAAAAATACGTTTATAGTTGTGGTGCTGCTGCTGTTATTTTTGGCGATGCCTCCTGCGGATACGGTCAAACGTCCTGCGCTTGACGATTCCCGGACGGTTTGGCAAGAGAGAATAGAAGTGGAGGGGCCCGGTGCTAAATTCAATGAGCCTAGCGCCAATTCCGTTTCGAACACTGGTGAAAGGAATTGGAATTACAGGCTGGTCTGGCTTAAGGAACAATTCGCTCAGCAGCCGGGAGAGATAGCATTTATGCTCCCAGGCAACCGTATCCAGCAGGAAACCGCATGGGCTCTGCTGCCCAAATCTGACTCCTGGTATTTATGGGGGGAGAGAACTAAACTATTTGCTGCCATGCGGCCTTCTGAGCAGCAGGGGGAGTGGCTTATTCAATATTATGAGGAAGAATACTGCAAGTGTGAGCCGCCGGACAAGAAGGAGCTCAGCAGCCAGGTCGCGGAACAAATGGCACTGGAGGAGCAGCGTCTTGCTCTTAAATCGGCCCTGGCAGCCTATAAGGACTTTAATGGCCGATTTCCATCCAGCTTTGAACAAATCAGCCGGGATTATCCTGATAACTTGCTTTCTTCTTTTACAGAGGAGATGAGAGAAGCCTTTGCTCCACTTCTTGATGAACTGGAAGAGGCGGATAGCACGGATGAACAGGCTGGGATGGATGAATCAGATGGGACGGGTGAACCGGATGGACACTCAAACAGTGCCGAAGGCTATGTTCAGGGAATTTTAGATGAGCCGCTGGAAATATTGGTGGACGTGAATAACCACCGTCTTGCATTGGTCAGCGGAGATGTGGTGATCCGTAACTACCCGGTTGGGCTCGGTGGAGACAGAACGCCCGAAGGGGAGTATGTCATCTCGGAAAAAGTAGTCAATCCAAGGGGGAAGAACAAAGGGGAATTCGGCAGCAGGGGGATGACTCTTTCGGATACCTTATACGCAATCCATGGAACCAACCAGCCCTCCTCGATTGGTCTGGACCAATCCTTAGGCTGTGTCAGAATGCTGGAGGAGGATTTGCAGGAGCTATACTCCTTTGCATCCAAAGGAACCAAGGTACGTATAGGCTCGTTCGACCTGCCTGAGGAGGTCGTCAGAGGAACGGAGCCATTCTTGCTGCCTGTTGTCCATAATGAAGAAAATCCTGATCGCATTTACCGCTGGCTGAACTAGCCGTTGACGATCAGCAAAACGATCATAAGCACCGCCACGGCGCCAAAGATGGAGCCAGCCCAGATCAGTCCCTTTTTATTGACCTCTTCCGGCTGTTTACGCTTCATGTACGGAGTCTGTTTCTTCATACGGCATCACCATCCTTTCCCATCATTGCAAGCAGCTTAGTCGCTATCCCTTAATGAACTTGATTGGGTTACCCTCATTTTAACATATCAGGGTAGGTTGTATAAGATGTAGAGTAAATCGTTTTATTTGGACTAAATTCGGAATCCGCCCGTAGATGAATCGGCTTAAGCAATAAGTTCATATAGATGAAAATAGATGGAAACAATGGCTGTTCGCCCTTTCTTTTTCGCGTTGAACGGGGTAAACTGATAGTTAGGACTAATCGCTGGGAGAGAATGAACGATGCTTTATCGTAACGGGTTGAAGAAGGTTATGTTTCGTCTAGACGCGGAAAGGGCTCATCATATAACGATTGATGGCTTGCGCCGTATGGGTAAAATTCCAGGCGCCTTGTCTGTATTCAGGGGTATGTACGCTGTCCCCTTGTACCGGGAATTGCAAACCAAGCTGTGGGATATAACATTTGACAATCCACTCGGGCTTGCAGCCGGTCTGGATAAGAACGGGGAAGCTGTACCGGCCTTTTCCTCAATCGGCTTTGGTTTTATGGAAGTGGGCACAGTTACGCCGAAGCCTCAGGCAGGCAATGAAAAACCGAGGTTGTTTCGGCTTCCGGAGGACAGCGCTTTAATCAACCGGATGGGATTTAACAACGTAGGCGCCGAGCAGATGGCTAGAAATTTGCAGGGCAATACCGGGCGGGCTATCCCTCTTGCTATCAATATCGGCAAAAATAAAGTGACTCCGAATGAGCAGGCTGAGCAAGACTATAGAGAATGCTTGCGTCTTTTATACCCCTACGGGGATTTTTTTGTGGTTAACATCAGCTCGCCTAACACCCCGGATTTGCGCAACCTCCAGCATGGAGACGAGCTGAAGCGGCTATTGGCAGCAGTGATGGATGAACGTGAAATACAAAGCAGAAAGCTGCAGGCGGTTAAACCGGTCCTTGTCAAAATTGCTCCGGACATAAGCGGGTCCGAATTGGAATACATTATGGATACGATTTTGGCTAGCGGAGTGTCAGGGGTCATCGCCACGAATACTACCGTCAGCCGGGAAGGGCTGCGCGGTGCGGCAGCCGCGGAAGCTGGAGGCTTGAGCGGCAGACCGCTATCCGGGAAGTCAAGTGAAGTGATACGATCCGTATACAGGCTGTCCCAAGGCAAGCTGCCGATTATTGGCTGCGGGGGAATATTCTCGGCGCAGGACGCTTATGATAAAATTCGCGCAGGAGCAAGCTTGGTAGAAATTTATACCGCTCTGATCTACGAGGGACCGGAACTGATAAAAGAAATCAACGAAGGCTTGTTAGAGCTTTTGCGTAAAGACGGTTTTAAGCGCCTATCGGACGCTGTAGGTGCAGACGTGCTGTAACAAGCTGCAAAGGAGGGGATCGCTTGGACGGGAGAGATTGGAATAAATTTCTATTCCCTTACGAACAGGCGGTGGAAGAGCTCAAAGTTAAATTCAAAACCCTCCGTTCGGAATTGAAAAGTCGGGAAGAGTATTCTCCGATCGAATTCGTGACCGGCAGGGTAAAACGTATTTCCAGCATTTTAGAAAAAGCAAAAAAGCTCAATGTGCCGCTGGATGAAATCGAAAGCGGAATCGAGGATATCGCTGGTATCCGCATTATGTGTCAATTCGTTGAGGATATTCAGCGGCTCGCTGAACTGATCAAGCAGCGCGAGGATATGACAATTGTGTATTGCAAGGACTACGTGACTAACAAAAAGGAGAGCGGTTACCGGAGCTATCACATCATTATCAAATATCCGGTGCAAACCGCCCTTGGTATGAAGAATGTCCTGGCAGAAATTCAGATCCGCACCCTGGCGATGAATTTCTGGGCAACTATAGAACACTCGTTAAATTACAAATATAAGGATTCCCTTCCCGAAGACGTTACCCGTCGATTAAGCAAAGCCGCAGAGGCCGCTTACGTGCTTGATCAGGAAATGTCCAGTATTCGCGATGAAATCATGGAATCCCAGAGAGCTTTCGAAGATAATTCCAATCTGGTATCCAAATTACTCAATGATATCCAACAGCTGTACTTTTATCACCGGGTTCGTGAAGCCGTATATTTTCAGCTGAAATTTAACGAGCTGTGGGAAGCTGAAGATATCTGGAGCTTGAAGCAATTGGCCCACTCTTTGGATGAGGCTATCCTTAAGGCCAAACGGATGAGCGACCGACGCCGCAAATAAGCCAAGCGGAGGGATACGATGAGAGCTAATCCGAAATACAGCCCGCTCTATCTGGCATTTCTTTATTTCTTTAACGAAGAACGGGATTATTATGAATGTCATGAAGTACTCGAGGAATTGTGGATGGAGGAAGCAAGAAGCCCCCTTTATCAAGGACTTCTGCAGGTAGCAGTAGCCCTGTATCATTGCCGCAATGACAATTGGAGCGGCTCCTGCAAGCTGTTTGCCCAGGCGATCGATAAGCTGGAGCGTTATCCTTCCGAGACCCATGGGATTAATTTGGATCAATTAGTGAAGGATTGCAGGCATTATTTGCAGGAATTGAAACGGATTCCGGATGGCGAGTTCCGGTTCTATGATTTGACTATTCAATATACCGATCCTGAGTTGGTACTGTTCATTCAGCAGATGCGCCAGCAGCCGCCGGAAAAGCTTGCTTCGGATTAATCTAGGGGTCACCAAGCATGGTGCCGCAGAGGTTCATCAAAAAAAAGCAGCCGGAAATGGCTGCTTTTTTTAAATTAGCGTTTGCGTAACTCCTTTGTTGATGAATCGATTAGCACAAAATACGTCGTCATTGGTCGACGATGAGCGGGTTCCATATAAAATCGACAGCTTGCCTGGCCAGTTAGTTGCTGTATTTCTCAAAGAAGCTGCGGTAATTCTCATCAGTATCTTGACCCGTAATGCGCTCCACTTCCTTACCGTTCTCAAAATAGGCGAGCACCGGCCAGGAGGTGATGTTATAAGTCGACAAATGCTGCTGGTTTTCCAAAAGATTGAATTGCTTGAGATCAATGTTCATATCCTGAGCCATCGGATATATGACCGGGGTAACAGCCAAGCAGAATTCGCACTCAGGCGAGAAGAAATAAACAAACATGGACTCCTCAGCTTGTACACTTGCGGCTAATTCTTCTGGAGAAACGATACTCTGGTAATTCGGATCATCCAGAAGCTTGACTGTGGAAGCCCGCAGATTTTCTGCCTTAGTACCGTACAATTCCTCTGCTTTGGCATTTTTGGAACTAACGGACGCCTTGTTCACAAAGAACAACCCGGCGAATAAAACAGCGATGATGGATACATAGATGATCAGCTTTTTCACTTAGGCCCCTCCTTATAAATCTCGGCATTAGCAATATCATCCTCTATTAGAATTATGCCAAATGCTAAATCATGAAATGATTATATCATGAGAATGGATACATTTCTCACTATGTTTTCGCTTTTTTTATGGAATTGTGGCAAAGTCATGGCAATTACGTGAACAGGTAAAAGCATGCTTTACCCCTTGCGGCCCCTGGATTTGTAATTTTATAAGGGTATGCAGCAAGAACGAAAGTTGCCCGGCGGCTGTTAAGTGATTAAGCTAGAGCTAGTAGATTCGGTTAGGAGGAGTGAAGCCATGAAGAAGATTGAGAGATTGGATAAAGTGCTGGCCCATTCCGGCTGGGGAACCCGCAGTGAAATTAAAAAGCTGGTTAAGCGTGGAGCGGTGACCGTAAACGGCATAGTTGCTAAAGACAGCGGACAGAAGCTCAATCCAACTGTAGATGAAATCACTGTGGACGGCCAGGAGGTGGCGTACAAGCCTCTCGTTTATTATTTGATGAATAAGCCTCAAGGGGTTGTATCGGCCACGGAAGATAAGAGAGACAAAACGGTATTGGATTTGCTTGGGCCGGAAGCGGCCCATTATCGGCTTTTCCCGGTAGGGCGATTGGATAAGGACACGGAAGGGCTGCTGCTTTTGACCAACGATGGGCCTTTGGCCCACGAGCTGCTTTCTCCCAAAAAACATGTTCCGAAAACTTATTTTGCGGAAATTAAAGGAAGAGTAACCGATAGGGAGAGAGAAATGTTTGAAAAGGGCGTAGAGCTCGATGATGGTTATGTTACTTTACCAGCCAGGTTAAAGATTCTTGATGAAGGGAACGAAGTGGAGCCTGCCAGAATTGAACTGACCTTGACAGAGGGCAAATTCCATCAGGTTAAACGGATGTTTCAAGCAGTCGGTAAAAAAGTTCTGTATCTGCAGCGGATATCTATGGGAAGCCTGCAGCTGGACAGGAAACTTCGGCCTGGGGAGTATCGGGAGCTGGCAAAAGATGAAATAGACCTTCTCCGAACACAAGGGAATGTTTGAATGGATAATCAATTTCTGGCAGGGGATCAGACGTTTAATTCGCCATACATTATATAGCCGTGACAAGGGCAAGCTAACGGGGATTCCAACATCCATTTTAAACAGGAGGCGATGCCCGTGTCGCGGATTATGATCAGACCCGATATGAAGACGGCTGGGGGAGAAACTTCGGACATTATGCTTGATGGCCGTTTTATAGGTGCCCTGACACTGGTTTACCGGGAAAATGAAAGAATCTCCGGAGCAATCCAGTTGGAAGATAATTCCTTCGATGATTCCTATAAGGAAGAAGTTGAAGCATTTATAACGGATTATATTCAAGCTTTTAGCAATTCGATTAATGCACCCGAATGCAGTGTGATTGTGACGCACAGCTCTTATGAACACATTGTCAATGTTGAGGAAATCATGGAAGAGGATGAGGATCTCGATCCTGTCTTGGAAGATGAGTATGATGATGGAACTGAGTACACAGCCGAGGAAGATGAAATGCAGGCTGGTTATTATGAGTTGGTCGAGGTCAACGAAACGGACAATGAAGTGGAGTACCATGTATATGACGAAGAGGAAAATTGGATTGCCGAAGTGATTGTCCAAATAGATGATCATTACGGTCATGGAGATATCCATTGGCTGCATGAGCCGTCTGATGAGGAGATCGATGGGGTTACAGAGCTGCTGGTTTTCGATTTTGACGACACCGAGATTATGTCTATGGATATTCATCATTTTTATGAGGGGCGAATGCTCGTTCATATGGAGCTGTATGCGGAAGATGAACAACAAGAACTCGCTTACGAGGCTGAGGACGACTCCGAAGCTTATGATGATGACCAAGAAACGATTTCCGGATTGTCGAACGATTACTCCGTTGTCCTGATCCGTGATGATCAAGATACGCTGACTTACGAAATTTACCGCCAGCCTTCAGGCGGTTTACCTATCGGGACAGCAACCATAGATATAGAAAGTCGGGCGCTTACCGGTTTCGTTGATCTTCGCCAGAAGGATATTGGAGAAGAAACGGAAGTAATTGCGGCCTTGTTGATGCAGGAATTGGATAAAGAGAAAGATTATGATTCCTTAAATCTTACCATGCTTCACGGTGATGAAATTGTAGAGGAAATCATGATGGAGACCGAAAACCTTCATTAACTAAAACACCCCTCTCTAACGCTCCTTGGCATAAGAGAGGGGTGTAATCATGTGACTGACAACACGTCATGAGATGATGTCAGGCAACATGGAAGATCATTCAATCAGCGAGCTCAGCTTTAACTGCGCAGATTTCAGGCAATGCTCTCCTGCGTATCGTCATGCTGAGCCGATAAAGGCAGCGCATAAACATTAATACGATTAATGCGGAGGTGCTCCACCTCGGCGATTTCAAAACGAATATCGTTATACTGCACGCTTTGCCCTACTCTTGGCTGACTGTTCAGCTGGCTGTAAATCCAGCCGGCGATCGTATCCACTTCATCATCTACAATATCCAAGCCGAACAATTCGTTAACTTTTTCAATAAGCAAACGGCCGTCAACTGAAGTGAATTCATCCAATACTTCAACCTCGTCACGCTCGATCTTGGTTTCATCCTGGATCTCGCCAATGATTTCTTCAATAATGTCTTCCATGGTTATGATACCGGCTGTACCGCCATATTCGTCTACTACAATAACAATCTGGACTTTCTCCTTCTGCATGACCTTCAGCACCTGGCTAATTTCCATGGCTTCAGGCACATGGGGCACGGGACGAAGCATCGCTTCCATATCGATCTTGTCTTTGCCGTGCAGCAATATAGCATGATATATATCAGTGGCATGCACGATACCAATGATCCGATCTTTCTCTTCCTGGGCCAATGGGTAACGAGTATGCCGCGTTTTGATAATAATATCCAAGTTCTCATCGAAGGACAGATCCGTATACAAACATTGTATCATTGTACGGGGAATCATGACTTCACGTGCTACACGCTCGGAGAAATTAAATACATTTTCCACGAGTGTTAGCTCATTTTCATCAATGTGCCCGCTTTTCTGGCTTTCTTTCATAAGAATGCGGATTTCCTCTTCCGTATGACCGGCTTCATGCTCGGAAGCCGGAGCAATGCCAATCATGCGAAGCAGGGCGTTGGCTGTCCCATTCAGCACGAATATTACCGGGTATGTCAATCGATAAAACAGCATCAACGGTCCGCTAAGCCATAAGGCGGTTCCTTCTGCTTTAAAAATGGCTATTGATTTGGGCGCCAATTCTCCAAGTACAATATGAAGGATGGTGATGATCGAAAATGCGATACCAAATGATACCGGGGAAATCAGGTATTCCGGTGCGCCTAAGTAGTTCATCAGCGGTTCAACCATCAAATGGGCGATTGCCGGTTCCCCGACCCAACCCAAGCCAAGAGAGGCGAGTGTAATTCCAAGCTGACAGGCAGATAAATAGGCATCCAGCTTGGATGTGACATGCTGAGCAATTTTTGCTCTCTTGTTTCCTTCATTAACAAGTTGAGAAAGTCGTGAGCCCCGGACTTTGACAAGCGCAAATTCCGATGCTACAAAAAAGCCGTTTAAAAAGACAAGAAAGATCACCAATAATGAATACAATAATATCGGTATGCCATCTTCCAATCAGGATCCTCCCCCTACCGGGTTCGGATGTTCACCTCCGGTTTTATGAGAATAAACTTATGGACGTCGCAACCTAATGTTGTAAGCGTCAACTTTCCATCCGATCACCCCATTTAATCTTATTATAATCCCAAAACGAGTATGAGGTCAAAGTTTCTAGAAAAATTTGGATGTTTTACGCAGGAAAGCCGCCGGACAGCCTAGTCCAGCGGCGTTTTTTTCATGATAAGGATCTATTGAGTCAGAGAAATTGCCGTAAAGTTTCGGACCTCTTTGCAAAGAAGCGGCGCGCAGCTCCTAGACGCCGTGTTTCACTCCTTGCTCCTTGAGGGGACACCGGCTTTGGCAGTGGATGTAAGAAATGTCTTTAATTACATCAGAAATAGAAATATGAAGAGGCTCAGCAGCAAGCAGTAGACAGCAAAAATATTCAGGTTGCCTTTGCGCATAATATTCATGAACCAGCGCAAGGAAAAGTAGGACGCCACAAGCGCACATAAAAAGGCAGCCAAATAAGGGATGAGCAGCCGGTTTAGATCCGGATCCTTGAGAATCGAACCCGCCTCCAGCACCATTCCGCCCAAACTTACTGGAATGTAAAGGAAAAAGGAGAAGCGTAGCGCGGTTTCCTGCTTCATGCCCCTGCCCATTGCCGCAACTATCGTTGCTCCCGAACGGCTTACTCCCGGGATCAGGGCAATCGTCTGCGCTAATCCGACAATGACGGCGTCTTGTAAAGACAAGTCCTGATCGTTCTTGCGGCCTCTCCGATTGCGGATTATCCATAATGCCACGGCGGTGGCCAACAGAGCCACTGCAAGGGTAAGCGTCCCTTTGAACTGCTCGGCAATAACATCATTCAGCAAAACGCCGACAACCGCCGCCGGGATCGTTCCAATTATCAAATAAACGATAAACATAAAATCGGGCCGATAAGCGGCCTCCCGAGTGCGGATATAACCCCACCCATTTACCGACAAACGCACGATATCCTGCCTGTAAATGACGAGAACGGCGAGCAGGGAGGCAAAGTTTACAAGCACCTCAAAGCTCAGCCCTTCTATTTCCATGCCAAATAAATGCTGCACAATTACCAAGTGACCGCTTGAAGAAACAGGAATCGGCTCAGTTGCCCCCTGTAAGAACCCAAGAAAAGCGTAGCGTAATATTTCCCACCAAGTCTCCAGTGCTAATTCCTCCTTTTATTTGGTGCATTTTAAATTCAATCTATACTGCAAATAGTGCCTCTTCAAGAGGTTAACGAAAATGGAACGCCGCTGCAGCAACTTGGATGTAAAGTTTTTTGCCCTTTCTTAATAGTAAGAGGACAGCGTCTAATTGAAAAGTTATATTTTTGTAAAAAAATATAATAGCAGACTCGAATACGGAGAAAATGATCGAAACTTTTATGACGACATTTTCCATGATCCTGCACAATGTTCCGAGCATACAAGATATAGATGATATTACTCTTCATGCTACTGTATATTGATAAAAACAATTAAATGGGGCAAACGCAGGAAAGTGTAAATTGTAAATTAAAGATAATAGTACATATTTAAGCTCGGTTTTAAATTATATATTGTGTATTATAAAAATATATGGTATGTCTTATATAGGAGTTGGAAACGATGCTTATACATGGGGAGGAGCAGGAGTATGAGGGAAAAGTATGTTATGGATTTTCATGAAGGAAGTGCCGAAATGAAATCACTGCTGGGAGGCAAAGGGGCGAATCTTGCGGAAATGACCCGACATGGTCTGCCGGTCCCGCCCGGTTTTACTATTACAACTGATGCTTGCCGGAGGTACTATGAGGAGGATGGAAAGCTTCCGGAAGGGCTGATCGATGAAGTTGCTTTGGCGATGAAAAGGCTCGAGGGAGCTAAAAACCAAACATTCGGAGGCGTTGAATCGGCTCCGCTGCTCGTATCTGTCCGTTCCGGCTCCGTCCACTCGATGCCGGGGATGATGGACACGATTCTAAACCTGGGGCTTAACGACCGGACTGTGGAAGGGCTGGCCCGCTCTTCAGGCAAGCCTTCATTCGCTTACGACTGCTACCGGCGTTTTATCCAGATGTTTGGGGAGGTTGTTTACGGTATTGAAAATATTTACTTCGAGCAGCTGTATCATTCGATGAAGTCTAACACGGATACTGACTCTCTGGATCACTTGCCGCAAGAAGATTGGCAGACGTTAATTAATCAATATAAGAAAGCTTTTGCCAGTCATGCAGGCCGTCCTTTTCCGCAGGATGTTCACGAACAGCTTGAACTGGCAATCAATGCGGTGTTCCGCTCCTGGAACAATTCGAGAGCGGTTGTATACCGCCGGGCTCATCGGATTCCTGATGATTTGGGTACAGCTGTCAATATTCAGGCGATGGTATTTGGTAATCTGGGAGATGATTGCGGTACAGGTGTTGTATTTACCCGAAACCCCTCTACCGGGGAGAAAGGCTTGTACGGGGAATATCTGATCAATGCTCAGGGTGAAGATGTTGTTGCCGGCATTCGGACGCCCTTGCCGGTATCGGAGCTTGAGCGCAGTCAGCCGGAGACTTATCGGCAATTGCTGGCCACTTGCGAGCAGCTCGAAAAGCATTACCGGGACATGCAGGATATAGAGTTTACGGTGGAGAATCGCAAGCTGTATCTTCTGCAAACGAGAAATGGAAAGCGTACAGCCCAGGCATCTGTGAAGATAGCCGTAGATCTGGTGCACGAAGGTATTCTATCCCGGACGGAAGCTCTGCTGCGAATAGAAACGGGACATCTGGATCAACTGCTGCACCGGGCGATCGATTCGAGCGCCACCCTCGATGTATTGGCCAAAGGCTTGCCCGCCTCTCCGGGAGCGGCTGCAGGTGTAGCTGTGTTTGACGCTGACAAAGCCGAGCAGTGGGCCAAAGCGGGCCAGAAGGTCATTCTGATCCGTATGGAAACGAATCCTGATGATATTCATGGTGTCATTGCCGCTGAAGGCGTTCTGACCAGCCGTGGAGGGATGACGAGCCATGCTGCGGTTGTAGCCAGGGGTATGGGGAAGCCGTGTGTTTGCGGCTGTGAAGAGATTCGTATTGAGCAGGATGCTTTCAGCGTAGGGGGACAGACGGTCAAGGAGGGCGATTGGCTGTCGATCGACGGCGCAACCGGCAGAGTTATTCGGGGAACCGTGCCCCTTACCGAACCGGAAATGTCGGCTGAGCTTCTGGAGCTGCTGCAGTGGGCGGATGATATTCGCGAATTGAAGGTCTATACGAATGCGGATAATCCTGCCGATGCCAGCAAGGCGAGGGAATTCGGGGCTGAGGGTATCGGATTATGCCGGACGGAGCATATGTTTATGTCAGCGGAGAGGTCGCCCGTGGTGCAGGCTATGATTCTCGCTGAAACAGCCGAGGAGCGTGCAGCGGCACTGCAAAGGCTTCTGCCTATGCAGCAAAGTGATTTTGAGGGCCTGTACCGGGCAATGAGCGGGCTTCCCGTTACGATCCGGCTGCTGGACCCGCCACTCCACGAGTTTCTTCCTGATCTGGAGCAGCTGCAGGAGCGCCTTTCTTCACTTGACTCTGCCTTCTCCACAGGGAATAATGAGGATAACCGCTATGGGGAGGAAAGAGAGGAGCTGGAGCGGCTGATCCGTAAGGTCAAGAGACTCCATGAGGCCAACCCGATGCTGGGTCAGCGGGGCTGCCGGCTCGGGATCGTCCTGCCGGAGATATACGAGATGCAGGTTCAGGCTATCTTTCAGGCTGCGATAACCTGCTGTTCGGAAGGAATCCGCGTAATTCCAGAAATCATGATTCCGCTGGTAGGTCATCCGAGAGAGCTGGAAATCTTGAAGGAAATGGTCCATCGTGAGGCCAAACGGTTACTCGCTGCTGCCGGCCAGGAACTTCCATACAAGGTAGGCACGATGATTGAAGTGCCCCGCGCTGCGCTGCTATCCGATCAAATTGCAAGCCATGCCGACTTCTTCTCCTATGGCACCAATGATTTGACACAAATGACCTACGGTTACAGCCGCGATGATGCTGAGGGAAAATTCCTTGCCTATTATGTAGAGAATCGGATTTTGCCTGAGAATCCGTTCGAAGTGCTGGATACGGAAGGCGTAGGCCAGCTGATCGAAATGTCTGTGAATAAGGGACGCTCCGTCAAACCGGACTTGAAAGCAGGCATTTGTGGAGAGCATGGCGGGGAGAAGAATTCGATCTTTTTCTGCCATTCCGCAGGGCTTGATTACGTCAGCTGCTCTCCTTACCGGGTGCCAATCGCACGTTTGGCTGCAGCCCAGGCAGCGGCAGCTTCAAAAACCGTAGCGTACAGCGGATGAATCGGGGGCGTACGCCCCCGCCCTTCGAAAAGCTGGGCTGCACAGGAACGAAAGCTTTATAAAAGGGCAAGCAATGCTAAGCCGTCAGGCCAACGGCCGGGCAGTATGGACAAGGAGAGATGTATCATCGAACTATCTAGCCGTCAACAGGAAATCGTCCAGCTCGTTCATTCCCGGGCGCCGATTACTGGCGAGCAAATTGCCGAAACGTTAGGGGTAAGCCGGCCTACGCTTCGTTCCGATCTTGCTTTGCTTGTCATGCTCGGGTATTTGGACGCCAAGCCCAAGGTCGGTTATTTTCCGGGAGCTGCACTCTCCCCCGAAAGCCAATGGGGCCGGATCTCCGAGATGAAGGTGAAAGATGTGCAGGCTCTGCCTGTCATCGTTCATGAAACGACGACCGTCAATGATGCCGTAGTCACCCTGTTCCTGGAAAACGTAGGCAGCCTGGTTGTTACGGATGGGGAGGGTTTTTTACAAGGGGTCATTTCGCGCAAGGATCTGCTAAAAGTGACGCTTGGCAACCAGGCCGCTGCGCAGATGCCGGTAAGTCTTGTCATGACCCGCAAACCGAACCTGATTACCGTCACACCGGATGATCCGGTGCTTGAAGCCGGACAAAAAATGATTCATCACGACATTGACAGTCTGCCGGTGGTCGTCTATGCCGACGGCGACTCCGGGGGAGAGAAGGCTGAGGTTGTCGGGCGGATTACGAAAACAACAATGACGCGGCTTTTGGTCGATTTGGCCAAACCGCCGGGCTTTAACGAGTAAGGGGGACGATCATGAACAAGGAAGCAGAGCCGATTATCTACATTTGCTCTGATGCAGTAGGGGAAACGGCTGAGGCAGTCGTTCAGGCTACGCTGCGCCAGTTCGACGCCACAGCGGCGAGTCTCCGGCGGATCGGGCATATTAAAGAAGAAGAGGAAATCATCGAGCTGCTGCAGCAGGCGGCCAGGCAAAAAGCGTTTGTCGTTTACACGCTGGTTCAGCCCGAGCTGAGGGAAATGATGCGGGAAGAAGCAATCCGTCAGGGAGTCCGGGCGATTGATGTAATGGGTCCGGTAATGGAGGCCTATATGGAGGTTTTCAATGGTTCGCCCAAAAGAAAGCCGGGCCTCCTGTACCAAATGGATGATTTGTACTTCAGACGCGTGGAGGCTATGGAGTTCTCCGTCAAGTGCGATGATGGGCGGGACACGCAGAGTATGCTGCTTGCTGATATCGTGTTAATTGGGGTGTCCCGGACCTCCAAAACTCCGCTGAGCATCTACCTCGCCCACAAAGGCTACAAGGTGGCTAACTTGCCGCTCGTTCCTGAAGTAAAGCCGCCTGTTGAGCTGGCCCATCTCGCTTCCGGACAGGTGATCGGATTGACGATGAAGGCCGAGCAGCTGCTCACTATCCGAACGGAGCGCTTGAAAAGCGCCGGCCTTCCTTTCGGAGCTAAGTATGCGACATCAGCCAGGGTGATGGAGGAGCTTGAGTATGCGGAACGAGTGATGAAGTCGCTTCACTGCCCGGTTATCGATGTGACCAATAAAGCAATTGAAGAAACGGCAGGACTTATATTGGATTATTTATCTTCGCAAAACCGGAACGCCGCTCTGAAAAAAACTTCCATTATTCGACAAAAAGAGGGATAATAGAAGAAAGAGCGTCGGCAGGGACAGGCTGAAATCTAACCTTGCACGGACCGGTTGGAGGGAAGCCCGTGATTTTTTCGCAAAAGGAATTGAGCCACCTCGTATTTCTGGCTGATGTCGTATTGAACGGAAATAAAAAAGAGGCAATGGAGGATATGCTCTACTGCCTCTTGTACATTACGAAGTCCCTTCAGGAAGCAGAGCTTCCTGAAAGCGTTGGCGAGGAAATTCGCGAGCGCATGGAGAGAATTGAAATGAAGCTGAAAAGCGAAAACAACCGGATGCAGGATATTCAGCTGCGCTTTTCTCAGCGCAGTCGCAGTCCTTTAGGGTAGTGATTCTTCAGCTGGCCGTTGCTCGCTTTGGCCCAGCCGAGCGGATAGCCGGCAACGGTGATAAGGGTCCACCCTTTGAGCCCGTGAGCACTGGCCAGCGTTTCACCACGTAAATAAGCTAACACTTCCCGGCCTTCGGGTTCCAAGCGATGCTGCTGCCCGAAGGCTTTGTTGCGCGCAGCGGGCGGCAGGCTCAGAGCAAGCGCGTGCGCCGGCTCCAGGCGGCCTTTGCGGACGGTGCCGAGATGCAGGCCGGGCCGCAGCGCCTTTAGCCCGCGGAGGCTGGATGAGCTGAAGCTTTGCTGCCGGTCTGTAGGCAGCCAATACAGCTGTTCGCCGAACAGCAGAGGTTCCCCATCCCCGTCGGCGGGGATGGGGAGCTCTGCTTCCCCGGCGAACAGCTTGTACAGCTCATAAGCCTCGAGCGCGGCGCCGTCCCTGCGGGCGGCATGGCGGGCGGCTTTGCCGCGCCCGCTTCGCCCTTGGCGGCGCCGCTCCGCGCGATGGCTGCGCCCGTCTGCGCGCGTCACGGCTGCGCCAGCGGCATGCGCGTCGGCTGCGCTAGCCGCGTGCGCGTTGGCCGCACCAGCCGCGTGCGGGTCCGCGCCGGCGGCGGCAGAATCGGCCGTATGCCAGACGGCCGATTCTGCGCTGCGGCGAGGGGCTTGCACGCGAAAGGCCTCCGCCGCAGACGTCTGCGGCTCCGCGCCGCGTGCAGCCCCGCCGCCCGCGGTCAGGCGCAGAACTGCGGCGAAATGGCCTTCGCCGCGGTGGCGATGCGGCCAGAGCCTCTCCGTCTTCAGCAGCTCGAGGCCGGGGTATTGCTCCAGCAGCTGCTCGATGACGCCTTCGTTTTCCTCTTCAGAAAACGTACAGGTCGAGTAAACCAGCACACCCCCGGGCTTCAGCATCGTGACGGCATGGCGGATAACGTCTAACTGTCTTACCGCGCAGTAATCGACATGCTGGGGAGACCATTCGCCGATTGCCTCTGCGTCTTTGCGGAACATGCCTTCTCCCGAGCAGGGAGCGTCGAGCAGAATGCGTTCAAAAAAAGCCGGAAATCTGGCGGCCAGTTCATCTGGAGCTGCCTGCGTGACCACGGCGTTGGCTACACCCATTCGCTCGAAGTTTTCCGAGAGGATCCTGGCTCTGCCTGGATGAATCTCATTCGCAATAAGCAATCCCTGTCCCTGCATTTTGCCTGCAATTTGAGAGGCTTTGCCGCCCGGGGCTGCTGCCAGATCCAAAACGGTCTCACCGGGCCGCGGAGCAAGCAGCTCAACAGCCGACATCGCCGAGGGCTCCTGAATGTAATAAAGTCCGGCCTGGTGGAAGGGATGCTTGCCCGGCCGTGAAGCTTCCTCATAGTAATAGCCTGTAGGGCACCAGGGAACTGGTTCCAAGCCAAACAAGGTCTTGATATAGTCAAAGTTCTCATCGCTGGCGGACAGTTTAAGCGGATTCAACCGCAGGCCAAATGTTCTTGGCTCTTTGTAGCTGTGCAAAAAGGCATCAGCGTCTTCTCCAAGCTGACGGCGGATACGTTGGATAAATAACGGGGGCAGTTCCGGATTCACGGGAAAGGCTCCTTTTTTCTAACAGTAGATTAGGCATGATTCTTGGTCTATGCGTAAAACGTACGTTCTTTTAAGACGCGCATGCACTCTTGTGAGTTGTGCTCTCTTGTAGAGCATAAGACTTATGTTTTTAAAAGCTTGAAACGCACACCCATAAAGCTTAGGACATACATTCTTGAAAAGCGGTAAGACGCTACGGTCTTAAAAAAGCATAAGACGCACGTGTTAAATGGTGGATGTACGCTTCCGAAAATGGAAATAATTTACATCTCCGAAATGGAAGTGACTTACATACCCGAAATGAAAATGACATACATTCCTGAAGTGGAAATGACTTACGTTCTTGTGGGAAGGGTGATGGTTTTCTGTGAAAATAACAAGCTCTGCATAATGTACAATCTCGGGAGAACGCACCTCAATCACATGATAAGGAGAGCTTGTACAATGTTTCGTCCAAAACGCTGGCTATGGTTGGCTGTGCCCTTAAACCCCTGCATTTGTACGATTTGTCATACAAAATTCGGGTAATCGCACCTCAATCACGTGCATTTGTACGATTTGACATACAAATCTTGGGTAATTGCACTTCAATCCCCTGTATTTGTACGACGTTTCATACAAATCCCGGTAATCGCCCTTCAACCCTATGCATTTGTACGACATTTCGTACAAAATGCAGGCAACAAGCCTGCGCAGCCCGCGAACCCCGCCAGCCTCAGCTATTTTCATGCTGGATTGCGGCAGATAAACCATGTTTGGTTTCTTTTTGAAATCCGTTACAGCAAGTCATTCTACAGCCGTCAAAATGTATTGTCACTAACTATCGTTTGCCCACTTTCACGTTCTATAATACCGGTACCGGGTTTAAAAAAGCGGGATTTTGGCCTTAAGGTTAAGGATTGTTCTTTTTCTCATAGGCTCGCACCAGACGGATAAACCAATACAGAAATATCCATGGAGTCACAATCAGCGTAAAAGTAAGCAGCAGTGAAGCTAACGATGCCATGCTGGGATCGGCCGATGCGTAGCTGTATACGATAATAAAGACAACAACGGCGGCTATAGGTGCATACAGGATTCATTTAGTAGCCAAGCCTAACGCCTCCTATATAAAAATGAACATCTTGTGCAACCCTCGTTCTCAATCGGGCATTCTGCGCCTACACTTGCAAAAGATGCTGACTAAAAAACGAAAGACCCGTGCCGAAAGACCTGGTAACAACGTATCGCGCGCAGTTCCCAGCGCATGGTGTTTGGCTGCATGGCGGAGGTCGGTCTACCGGAAATGGTGAACCCCTTGCCTCTCAGGCAGGATATTTCAGACAGAATTCCAATGTATGAAAGGGATAAAGCCTGAATTCGCGGCTGGATGAATGAGGGCGGTGTGGAAAGGACAGGCCTCCCCTACAACTAATAAGGAGTGCAAATGACCACTCGAAACCGTGGACAATGACTCCCGCACTTCCGTCAGCCCGCGAAATGCGAGGTCGGGGAACAAAAGCTGAGGGGATAATTATACCATGTTCGAAAAAAAGAATCTATGAATAGCCCATTTGAGAGCCTTGTTATCGCCACAGGGCTAACACGGTTTTAAGATTTCATTCAATATGGGCAATTCTTGTTGAAGGATAAGGAGGAATTTGCATTGTTGACATTGGGGGCATCTATCGCTATAGCCGGCGCAGGCGGATTGGCCGGCCTTTGGAGCTACCATACCAAATGGGTGGATATCCGCCAAGTAAGTCTGGGCAGCACACAATTAACTACTGCCCTTACTGTCGTTCATTTGTCTGATCTTCATGGCTCTCTCCGCTGGGTGAACGGGCGCTTGAGTAAGCTGGTACGGCGGCTTGAGCCAGACCTCGTCTGCCTAACCGGCGATTTGGCCACGAGACAGGCTCAGCTGTCCCGGGTTATGAACGAACTCGCTCTCATCGCTGCAAGGTGCCCTATATATTTTGTTCCCGGGAACTATGAGCGGGAGCAGCAGCGGCGGTTGTTTTTCAAAGAGTCTATTGTTCTTCCCCCCGCTCTTTCAGCTCCCGGCAGCCCCGTTCAAATGCTGCTAAATGACGGAGAGGTACTCCAATGTAAAGGCAATCGGCTGTTAATCTATGGTTTTGATAATTCTATTTATGGCAATGAACGAACTTCCCCCTCTTTTTTGACTGCCGACCCGATTTACCGTCTGGTGCTTGCTCATTCGCCCTCCATTATTCACTACATCGAGGAGAGAAGCCTGCCAATTGATTTGCTGCTCACCGGGCATACGCACGGCGGCCAGGTCCGCCTGCATAACCGGACATGGGGAGCTTACCGCCATTATCACTGTGGAGTCAGGGAGTATGCGTCCGGGCAATTTTTCGGAATAAATCGCGGTTTAGGAACTGTTAAGCTGCCCTTGCGCTGGAATTGCCGTCCGGAAATAACGGTATACCATCTGAAGCCCCGCTAAGGGTGCTGGTTTGCAACTTGGGAGTACAAGCCTCGTTCGGAGGGCTGTTTCCGGTTCACTTTATTAAAATATATTCTTGCCTGCTGCCTATTATGCTAGTTTTCCTAAAGAGAAAAAGAATAGGAAAAAGAATAGGAATAAGAATAAAAGTAGAACAAGGATAAGGATGCATTTTTTTGTTGATGGCGTAACAATGTTTTGTTACAATTGGAAGGGAAAGAGCTGACGTGTAAAGACTTATTCCGCTCGCGTCTCTGCCGAGAGAGAACGGGCTTTTCATTTTAAGGAAGAAGTTAAGACTCAGCAAGGATTTGTCAGGCCATTTAAGGAGGCGTCCATGGATTCTAATGAATGGATATCCAAGAAAGATCTGTTGAAAATAACTGGAATTTCTTATGGGCAGCTGTATCGCTGGAAAAGGCAGCATTTAATTCCGGAGTCCTGGTTTGTCAAGCAGTCCAGCTTTACGGGACAGGAAACCTTTTTTCCAAGGGAGCAAATGCTGGAACGAGTAAGAACCATCCAGGAATTGAAGGACCGGTATTCTCTTGAAGAGCTAGGCGAGCTTTTCTCCCCTTCCCTGGACAAAAGAAGCTATGAATTAAGCTTAATCCGCAGTATTCCTGAGCTTGACTCACATTTAACGGACAAATTTGCTCACTATTTGATGAAAAGAGAGTTTTTGTTTATTGAGCTATTATTTGTATTGCTTGCGAATCGCCTTACCTGGCAATGTTCATTAAGCGAAGGGGATCAGGAACGGTTGATCCGTAGTGCCAAAGATTGGATTCCGCAGCTCACAGGAAGTGAATATGAGGTGCGTGCCTATAGCCACAATGGAAGAGTCTTTTTTACGATGCTGAAGCAGGGGGCTGGAGTCTGGTTTGGAGAGAATGTACACTTGCTTGCTGCTGTACCGCTGGATGAATTAATCAAGGAGCTGCACGGAATCATACACTTAAGAGTAGGGGAGATGAAAGGATGAATCATACAACGAATGATGTAGAGGATATTACCCTGTCGGGCAGCGGAACGATTGCGGCAGGACGGTATAACCGGGTGAAGATAGCGGGATCGGGAAAAATAAGCGGGGATGTCGAGGCGAACCAGCTGAAAATAAATGGCTCGGCTTCTCTTAAAGGAAGAGCACGTATAAATGAGATTTCGGTGAACGGCAGTGTTAAATTCAACGAGGATGTCGAAGCGATGAAGTGTGTGATTAACGGTTCCGCTTCATCCGATGCTGTGCTGGATATTGCCAATCTGACGGTGAACGGCAGCATCCAGGGCAGCCAGCTGCGCACCACCAAGCTCAAGAATCAAGGATCTATTTCCATGGAGACGGTTGAAGCCGAGGAGTTTATTTCGAAAGGAACCTTTTCGATCAGCAAGGAATTGAACGCCCATCATGTTCAAGGGATTTTATATGGCTCAAGCTTTGCCAGGGAAATTGGCGGGGAACGCATTGAAATCGAAAGCGTCACGAGCAAACAGGGAGTCTGGGGGGCTCTGCTGTCCTTGTTCAAGTCCACGCCCCTCCTTAAAGCCGACAGCATTGAAGGCACGGTTATTTATTTGGAAAACACCAACGCCAAGGTCGTACGGGGAGAGCGGATCCGCATCGGGCCCAATTGTAAAATTGAATGCGTAGAATATTTGGATACGTTGGAGGTTTCGCCTGAGTCAAAGGTCAACGAAATTGTGGAAGGATAGTCTCACATCGCATTCACTTCGCTTAATGCGGCCAATTCAAGCGATGAATTGAAGTGACGAATTTAAGTGGCCAATTCAAGTGGCTGCTTTTAAAAAAACGTCCAGCTAGAGGTCCTGAAAGGTTAACCTGTTCGTTGCCGTGCAAGATGTTCTGCGCTAACGCTCCTCCTCGCTCTTATTTGTGACAATTTGGCGGGAAAACCGCGATCTGAAGCAAAATAAGGACAAGGGCAAGCGTTACAATTTTTATTCCCCTGATTTTGCTCAAATAAGGACCGCAGCGATCTCATGCAGCGAACGATACTATATGCCATAACCATACTGTATGCATAAAGAAACGAGTGCTGGTCCGACTTGTGCACGAGGGTCAGCTTTATCTCTGCAAGAGTGTTAGTGTATCCCATACTGCGAGCGGAACTAAACTAAAGATTGCGGTTAAGAGCAGAGCTTACGGCTGGTTCGTAGGCTTCTGCTCTTTTTTAACTTTCCAGAAAAGAGCTGTAAGCACCCGGTCGATCCATTCCTTGTCCTCTGCTGTCAGGTGCAGCCCGTCATATTCCAGTTCATTTTCCCGGATAAATCTTCTTAGGTTAATCGGAACTTGAGGAGGAGGCTCCATGTCGGTTAGCGGCTGGAGGTAGCCTGCTTCCTGCATTAGCACAGCATAGGAGGTGTTCAGCCCTGCGGATAGCTTGTGCAGCACCTCTGGCGAAGGAATTCCCCGTTGGCCATTCTCGAGCTGGGAAATATAGGAGGGAGATACGCCGGAGCGATCTGCAACTTCGCGTATAGTGAAGCCTTGCTGCTTGCGCAACTTGCGGAGCTTGTCATAGAACATCATCGCATTACCAACTCCTTATCGTTCAACACAACCTTAAATATGGTCATGAACCCGTAACGGTTCTTAGCTTGTAACGCTTCTTAGCTTGTAACGCTTCTTAGCTTGTAACGCTTCTTAGCTTGTAACGGTCCTTAGCTTGTAACAGTCCTTAGCTTGTAACAGTCCTGAACTTGTATAGATCCTGAGCTTTGTAACGGTCCTGAGCATATAACGGTCCCAAACTTGTAACGAACCAGAACTTGAATTTAACAGCCCCGAACTCGTAATGGTCCCAACTTAGAAGAGTTTCGTGCGGAATTAAAAGCAGAGGTCAAGAGCGGTCCAGAGCGGCCAAGAGCTTTAGGTCAACACTAGTATCCAATTGTAGCACAAAAGTTTACATTTGTGAATGTTATCTTCCAACATTAGTTAATTTTATTGCTTTTGTAAATTAAAAAGATTGCAACAGTAAATGTAATTCTTTATAATAAGAACAGTAGGGGAACACAGGAGGGGTTCGATTGAAGATCATTGCAAAGCCAGAATATTTTGCCAGAAAGCGAATTATGAAAGGATTGTCCCAGCGGGAATTAGCAAGAAAGGCAGGCTTAAGTCATACTTATATTAGTATGCTGGAGCGTTCCATGAAGACGGTAGGTCCACGCTCGGCGAAGAAGCTGAGCGATGTGCTGGAGGTTCCCATGGAGGAGCTGTTTATTCTTAAGGAACAGAACAAGAAGTAACCCTACTGAAAGGAATGCTCTGTTGCTTAATTTAAGATCCTATGCTGATAAACCTGCGGTCGTCCCCTCTTCTACTTAGATGTGCAGCTACTGATGACTTGGACGATAATTGGATCATTCCGAAGAGTGCTATTTTTATAGAAGAACCCTCCGGACTAAGCGGGCCTGGAGGGTTTTCTGCTATCCAGCTGAAAGGAATGGACATCAGCGGTCAAGAGTGCGACAATAGGACAATGAGCGCTATTGAAAATGCGGCACTGAGTGCTATGAAATGAGCGCTATTGAAAATGCGGCACTGAGTGCTCTTGAAATGAACGCTATTGAAAATGCAACAATGTATGCCATGAAATGTGCGGCAATAAGATAGTGAACCATCCTTCAAATATTGATTAAAAACTTGGTCTTCCAAGGAGGATTAGGTATGAATATACTGCAGGCGTTATTTTTTCCACCGGAGCAGCCGGGCGGAGTTTCTTCCATGGTCCCTTATATGCAGGATAGATTTACGAAGAAGGGCTGGGAAATGGAGCTGTTCTATCTTCCTAAGCGGATCAGGGGCAAGGGAGCGGAGGAATTTGTCTTTCAGACCTTTGATTGGACAAAATATGCGGGGCATCCCGTTGTAGACAAATACATTCAGACTTATAAGGACTATCTCTGGTGGTCCAAATTAAGGCTGCAGCAGCAGAAGTTCGATTTAATACACGCTCATCATCCGATTCCGGCGCTAGTCCTGCAGCAGTTATTTCCGGACACCCCAATTATCGTTACTCTTCATTCCAGCTATGAAAGGGAATTGATTTTAAATGGAGTCATTCCGGCAGATGGGCCTGAGCATCGTTTTCTTACATCGCTGTATCATGAGCTGGAAACAAGAGTAGGACAGATCCTTACTGTGTCATACTCTTTTCGGGGTTACCTGCAGGATTATGTACGGGATGCGGAGAGGATCGAGGTTGTTGCTAACGGCTTCGATGACCGGAGATTCCGCCCCACGCCTCGTGAGAACAAGGTTGCGCAGCTGATTACGGTTTGCCGTCTTGTTCCCGCCAAGGGGCTGGATATCCTGCTGCAGGCTTGTGCCATACTAAAGGAGAAGAACATTCCTTTTGTTCTGCACATCATCGGGGACGGTCCGATTCGGACGGAGCTCGAGGAGATGGCAAGCAGCTTGAACATCTATGAGGAAACGATTTTTTACGGCTACATGCTCCATCCCGAGGAGTTTATGCCTTTTTTTGATATCTTTGTACTGCCATCCAGGGCGGAGGCGTTCGGCTCTGTGTTTGCAGAGGCGGCCTTATGTTTGCTTGCTCTTGTAGGTACGGATGTGGGCGGTATTGCTGAGCAAATAGAGAACGGCCGGAATGGTCTTCTTGTGCCGCCTGATGACAAGCATGCCTTGGCGGCAGCGCTGGAAAAATTAATTGGCGATCCTTCATTCCGCTATCAATTGGCGCGCTCGGCGCAGGAAAGAGCCAAAAAAAATTATTCACTCAACCGCGTCATTCGCCAGCTCAGCCAAATTTATCAATCCTACCGGAGTTGATCGAGGGATGTGAATTTTAGCTTTTATGTATCTACTTAAAACCAAGCTTCGCCATTTGGATTGGACGATTATTTTCATTATTGCTTGTTTTTCTATAATTAGTACCGCCCTTATTTATAGTGCTACCAACGGAACACGGTATGCGGGGCTTCATATTAATAATCTGGTTTTTTATATCGTTCTATTTTTACCGATGATCGCCATGTCCTTGCTTGATTACCGGTGGGTGATGAGCAAGTTCTCTTATATCTTTTACGGTCTGGGGATTGCTCTGCTGCTGTATGTTCGTTTTTTCGGGCTGAACTTGAACGGGGCACAGCGCTGGATTGACCTCAAGTTCATGCAGTTCCAGCCCTCTGAGGTCGTTAAGCTGTTTGTCATTTTCGTACTCGCTTACTGGTTTGGAAGACGCAAAGGCCAGCCGCTGCGCTTTTGGCAGGATATCGTACCGGGGCTTCTTCTTACCGGCCTGCCTTTTTATTTGGTGCTCAAACAGCCTGATCTGGGATCGGCTCTTATTTTTATCGCCATTTTGATCGGCATGCTCTGGGTGGCCAACATCAGGCTGCTGCATGTGCTGTGGGGAGCTATTGTGGGAGCGGCAGCCGTCGCATCCGTAGCGGCTTTATACTTCTACAATCAGGAATGGTTTTTCAAGATTATCCGCCCGCATCAGTGGAAGAGGATCCAAACCTTTCTCGATCCGGCCAGCGATCCAGATGCAACGTGGCATGTGTTAAACTCGATTGCTGCCGTCGGCACCGGACAAATGACCGGAAAAGGCTTCCTTCAGGGTACCTTTGTGCAAAATGGTTTTATTCCTTATCATTATGCCGATTCTATCTATGTCGTTATCGGGGAGGAATTCGGCTTCATTGGCTCCGCTGTTCTGCTGTTGCTCTATTTTATGCTGATTTACCGCATGGTGAGAATTGCGATTGATTGCGTGGACCCTGCAGGAGCTTACATCATAGCAGGGCTTGTTTCGATGCTTACGCTGCAAATTTTCGAAAATATCGCGATGCACACCGGAATGATGCCTTTAACCGGGATTGCCTTGCCTTTTATCAGTTACGGGGGGAGCTCGCTGCTGACGAATATGCTGGCCATCGGTATTGTGCTGAACATAAAGGTACATCAGCAGATGCCGGATACAAGGGAGGATCAGCCTTTGACCGTTGGCGGATAGAAAAAGCAGCAGCCTTGTGCGGGACCAGCCGAAATCGGGCAAACTTTTATTTCCTTGCCTTCGTTTTAAAAAAGAGAGGAATTTTGCATGAGAATTTTGGGCTCATAACAGGAATAAATGCTTGCCATCATAATTGTGCAGAACTGGAGGGGAAGAGGGAGACAGGAGAAGCGAAGCGCTCGCCTTTGTCCCGGGATTTCAACCGTTGAAGTGGTTATCATCAAGAAATCGGGGGTCAACGCATTCTGGGAGAAAGTGTACTTCGGGAGCATATGCTAACAGCGATCGGAAGTCCCTCATTCCCCGCAGCGGCATCTCTGATGGAGGTCAAGCACTGATTTTTAGATTGAGCCGAATTTTGCAAAGGACATTTTAGGCTGAAAGGATAGACCTTTGGATGAATAAACAAATACTTATCGTTGATGACGACAAAGAGATCGCGAATTTGATCGAGATTTACCTGGCCAATGACGGGTATGAAGTGACAAAGGCGCATAACGGGCTAGAGGCGCTGGAGGAGCTCGGCAAGAGCGAGTATCATCTTGTAATTCTGGATGTGATGATGCCCAAGCTTGACGGCCTGGAGGTATGCAGGCAAATCCGCAGCAAACAGAACATCCCGATTCTGATGCTGAGTGCAAAAGGCGAAGATATGGATAAAATTCTAGGGCTGACCACAGGAGCGGATGATTACATGGTCAAGCCCTTTAATCCGTTGGAGCTATTGGCCCGGGTCAAATCGCTCTTCCGGCGTTCATTCGAGCTGAACCCGAAATCGGTCGCGGGTGAGGAAACGATCACGATCCGTTCTGTACAAATTAACAAATCGACGCATACAGTCACAGTGGACGGTCGCGGGGTTAATCTGACCTCGATTGAATTTGACATTCTCTATCTGCTGGCCAGTCATCCGGGACGGGTGTTTTCAGCGGAGGAGATTTTTGAGAAGGTGTGGAAGGAAAAATATTATCAATCCCATAACACGGTCATGGTTCACATAAGCAAGCTGAGGGACAAGCTGGAGAGCGAATCAGGAGAGTCAAGACTGATCCAAACTGTATGGGGAGTAGGGTATAAAATTGATCCGTAGACTGCTGTACACAATCCGTTGGAAGCTTCTGCTCCTGTTCTTTGGCTCCATCTTGCTGACGATTGTCGCAACCGGTCTGCTGTTATTAATAGCAGCGGTCATTTACCAGACCAAGGGGCCGTACCCGATTTATACTTTGCTAGTTTTCCTCGAACAGACTATAGGTGCTTTTTTTGTTATAGTCATCACGGCATTGGTGCTCTTTCCCATTTTTTTTGTTCTGCTAAGTCATCGGAGCATCCGCTATTTGGGAGAAATTACGCAGGCGGTTCAGCTTATCGCGGGCGGGCAATTTGATACAAGAATTCCGGTCGGTTCGAGGGATGAGCTGGGGGAGCTGGCGGAAAACATCAACCGCATGGCGGCACAATTGAAAACATCTATTGAGGAGGAGCGGAGAGCCGAGCAAACCAAGAACGATCTGATTACTAGCGTATCCCACGACCTTCGGACACCGCTGACTTCCATCAACGGATACCTCGGGCTCATTGAGCAGGATCGCTACCGGGATGAGGTTGAGCTCCGTTACTATGTCAACATTGCCTATGAGAAGGCCCAGCGGCTGACGGTCATGATCAATGATCTGTTCGAGTATACACGCACCCGTGGAGGCGGAATCAAGCTTCGCAAAACGGAAATCAACCTGGTGGATATGCTTGGTCAACTGGCCGCCCATTTCCGCTACCATCTCGAAGTGGCGGGAATGGAATGCCGTTTGTTTTTCCCAGAGGAGCGGATGGTGATTCAAGCGGATGGAGACAAGCTGGTCAGAGTATTCGAGAACCTGATCCTGAATGGAATTCACTACGGGCAAGACGGCAAATATATCGACATAAGAGTTCGCCGCGAAAATAAAGAAGTCGTGGTGGATATTATCAATTATGGAGAGCCGATTCCGGAAAAGGACCTGCCTTATATTTTCGAGCGTTTTTACCGTGTGGAGAAGTCCCGCTCAGAGCAAACCGGGGGCTCGGGCCTTGGACTGGCCATCGCCAAGACGATTGTGGAGCTTCATGGCGGGGAAATAAGTGTTTACAGCGATACGACCCGAACGCTATTTGAGGTGCGGCTGGAGCTTTGGCAGGGCCAAGCTCCCGAACGAATGACAGAATCGCATTAGTCATAAACCGTAGAAGTTCAGGATTTGGCATTCTTCGCCGTAAGATGGTGCGGAATGCCTTTTTGTGCGTGCACATTTGTTCTTTTAACAATTTTTCAGCGGTTGTTAAGGTATTCTTAAAGTTTTTTTAGCTATTGCTTAACGTCTGTCCCTTATAGTGAGAAGCAGAAGAAATCGTGAAGCTATATAGAAGGGACTTTTTTCGATGAAAAAATTACTATCTATCGCTGTAGTGGCAGTTACCGTAATATGTACTGTAAAATGGGCGGCCTTGGAATCGCTTCTCCCCCTTTGGAAAATGGTGCAAATGCAAACTAATGATCGCGAGTTTGCCGCACGGGTTGTGCAGGCCGATGCCGCTATAGTGATGGACGAGCGGACGGGCGACATTTTGTTTTACAAGAACGATCAGAAGAAACTATATCCGGCAAGCACGACGAAAATTGCTACCGCTCTTGTTGCCATGGAGCATGGCGACCTCGATGAGTGGATTACAGTCGGTGAGGAAGCCGACCCTCTTCCGGGGGAAAGCCGGGCTGGACTAAATATTGGAGAACGTTATCAGCTGCGCGATTTGATCTACGCAATGATGCTTCCCTCCGGTAATGATGCGGCGAGAACGATCGCTGTTCACCTTGGACGTAAGCTTAGCGGGAACGCGGATTTGAGCGTTCAGGAGGCCACCGCCTATTATGTCGGCTTGATGAACAACCGGGCCAAGGAAGCAGGAGCTAGACAAACACATTTTGTAAATCCGCACGGCTTGCATGATGAGCTGCATTATACAACAGCCAGAGATTTGCTGAAAATAGCAAGAGAGGCAATGAGAGACGACTGGTTCCGTTCCCTGGTTAACACTCAGACGCACTCAGCATTGTTTGCATCGAACGGACCGACGCCGCTAGACAGGGCCAACTATACCAATCGCAATCAACTGCTTAATCGGGACAGCTCCTATTACTACGAGCCTGCTAACGGAATCAAAACAGGCTTTACTAATGAAGCGGGCTATTGTCTCGTTTCCTCGGCAAGTCTGCACAACCAGGATTTGCTCGCTGTTGTGCTGAAATCCGATAAAGATGCCGTTTGGTTGGATTCGCGCAGGGTGCTGGAGTACGGCTTCCGTCAGCTGGGGGGATAGCAGGACGCCGCGGCTGCTGGAAGTCTTCTGTCTAATTACTCACCCGAGAGGGAATGATATGCTGATGTTGTAATCGTTCCGGTTTCGATTCAAGTACTTCATTCACGGCTTTCCGCCTCATCCAGCGAAGCTAATTCTCGTGATTCACTACGTTTGCTCGATGCGGGGTGCGGCGAAGGCTCCTTCTTGCATTTGCTTAAGCAGATGCTGCATATATCTCCGCTAAATCCGCAGGGATCCATTAATTACTCCGCAGCTTTCACTCCATGAAATGAAACACAACCATTTTTGTCCCGTATACAATAATGACCGTACCCTAAAGAGATTTCGAGTCAAGTTTGATCAGAATGCGTCAGCAGGGAGAATTCAATATAAGTTTCCGTTGAATGCTTCTGCCCGGACAGATCTGCTCGAGATGCTCCTCTGACATGGAACAGTAAAGAGGAACTTCCGACCCGTTCGGAATTCGCTGATGATCAGAGGCGACCGTTGATTTAGTCTTATTGTCCGGAAGGAAGTGCATATAATGTGCTGGCTTTCTTAGCCGAGGTTCTTTGCAAGTGGAATGGGAGCAGGGTCTGGGGGCGTTGTCGTACTTTACTTGCTTGCCTGAATTCCCCCGAAGAATGGTAAAGACAGCCGGTTAAACTAATAAAGAGGTGAGTGGATGAAACGGAAAAGCGCAAAGAAGTTAAAAACTTTCGTAGCAGGAACGGTATTGGCGATGGGGGTAAGCGTTCCTTATCATGTCCTGGCGGAAACTCCGGTTATTCCGATAAGCGCTGAAGCTGTCGAAATTCAGCAGGTTCCTCTCCGTCAAGTGGCGGAGGCTATCGGGGCCCAGGTAGAGTGGAACGCAGAGAGCGGACAAGCTACAGCCCGCCGGGGAAAGCATTATTTCACCGTGACGCCCGGCCAGACCACCGCAGAGGTGAATGGAGAATCGGTTACGATGGCAGAGGCAGCCAAGTGGTCCGGATCCACGGTCACGGTTCCGATCGATGTCATCAAGGAAGCTTTCGAGGCTAACATTTCCTGGAGCCCGTCAACCGGAGTCCTTATCAATTACAATGATATTGTTTCATTAACCGGTTTTATTCTGCATCATGCCGTGCTGGGCAACTCGGTAGCCGGCTCATTTATGAGCGCTCAGCTCGGGGCGGTTATGCCTCCTGATGACCTGCTCGTTATGCTGGCTCAACTGTCACAAACCCTCGGACAGCCGGATAAGCTAATATCGGTAACAACAAATAGCAATGGGGTCCATCACAATGTGGTGTACACTTATTTAACCGATTTGGAAATGCCGATGACGCTGACTTTCCGGTATGATCAGAACTATAAGCTGAATGATTTTTACATGCCTTATGGGGTAACAACCAATGGGCTTTATAAGATTCCGGATTATGACGATCCTTCGACCTACACGGAGAAAGAGGTTGTCTTGGGAGAGGGGCCGTTTCAACTTCCAGGCACTTTAACGCTTCCGAATGGAGAAGGACCTTTTCCTGTAGTTGTGCTCGTTCATGGATCAGGCCCGAATGACCGGGATGAGGCGGTTGGCGCCTATGCGACCTTCCGTGACCTGGCTGTTGGCTTGGCCGCACAGGATGTAGCGGTTCTGCGGTATGAGAAACGGACGCGGGAGTATCAATTCCAGACCTTTTATGATAGTGAATTTACAGTCAATAAGGAATCGGTGGATGATGCGTTGGCCGCTGTATCTTATCTTGCTCAGGAAGATAAAATCGATCCTGATCAAATCTTTGTCGTTGGGCACAGCCAAGGGGGCATGGTTATGCCGCGGATTATAGAAAAGGATCAGTCAGGAGCGATTGCCGGAGCCGTTATCATCTCTTCGCCTTATGAGCCTTTGGAAGACATTGTGAATTGGCAAATGGAGCAACGGCTTGACATGATGCGGGATATGGGGGTTCCGGCTGAACAGCTGGAAGTAGTAGAACAGCAGAAAGCGGCTTGGGATCAGCTGTATGCCATGCTGAAGGATGAGTCCGCCGGTGTCGAACAGCTGCAGCAGGCGTTTGGTGCCGCTGACGGTTACTGGTGGGCGGATTTCCGCAACTTCTACGCTGCTGAGCTGGCGAAAGACCAGGAAGGGCCGCTGCTCATCATGCAGGGGGAGAACGATATCCAAGTTCATATCGATCAATTGGACGGGTGGAAAGAAGCGCTGGCTAACCGCCAGGATGTCGAGTATTTGCAGTATCCGAACATGAACCATTTCCTCGTAGAGGTGGATCAGCCTTCTACCGGGATGGAGTATGAGGTGCCCGGCAATGTTTCGCCGCAGCTGATTAATGATCTGGCGGATTGGGTGAAGAAGATAGCAGCACGCTCTTAAGAAGTTGATTTCGCAGTTTTTTTGCAGGTGAGGCAATCATGCTATAACGGCCTTCCAGGGAGTCGGTTATGCTCTCTAGGAAGGCCGTTTTTTTGACGGAACGGACAAGCAAATCCCTGACCGCTGGTCCTACTCATAAATCATCTTGATTGTCATGCCGCCATCGATAACGAGGTTCTGCCCGGTAATAAAGCCGGCGGCATCACTGGTCAAGTACAGACATGCCGATGCTATGTCTTCCGGCACGCCGACTCGGCCTACAGGATGCTGTTCCCTGTCTCTCTGCGTATGGTTAGGCGCGGCAGCCCGGGATTGTTTTTGCCAGGGGCCTGTCTCAATCCAGCCGGGACTGATGGCATTAACACGAATCCCGAAGGTTCCAAGGGACACGGCCATTGCGTGAGTGAGGGCAAGAATGCCTCCCTTGGAGGCGGAATAGGCCTCGGTCCCAGCCTCAGACATCAAGCCCCGCGTCGAGGCTATGTGGACGATACTGCCGCCGTCTCCCTGCTGCTTCATAACGCGTGCGGCTGCCTGTGAAGCCAGCATCGTTCCGCGCAGATTTACCGCGATCACCCGGTCGAACGCCGCCGCTTCCAGCTCGAGGAACGGGGCATTAGCGTGAATTCCGGCGTTATTGATGAGCGCATCAACCCGCCCGAATTCTTCCAGAGTGAGCCGGATCCATCGCTCGATGGATTCAGCCTTGCCCACATCCGCGCACAGAAACATGGAATGCCCCTCTGCCTGCTTAATCAATCGTACAGCTTCGAACCCGGCTTCCTTGTCCGTGTCGAGTATTGACACAGAGTAGCCCTTGGAAGCGAAAGCCAAGGCTGTAGCCCGTCCTATGCCTTGGGCCCCGCCTGAAATCATGACGGTTTTGCTCGTGTTCGGCATTGTCTGCTGCCTCCTTTGATCATCGTTATTTTTAGTTCCGTGAACCATTTTCATTCCAGCCGGAATTGAAAGAGCAACAACAACTTTTGCGGGAATAGTTTTAAAGCGGCAACAACAGCTTTGCGGGATTAGTTAATAGCGTTAATTTATAATTGGGAATTATCCTTAATCTTGAGCGAAAGTGTCAGCATCGTCAATAGTACGGGGAAAACAGCCTGGCGGGGCAAAGCGAAGGAAAAACTATATGAAGTTAAAATGTTCATTGCTTTTTCGTTCATGCTTCGAATAGTATAATACTAAATCCAGATCGTCCTTATAGGTGGACAATACTGAATTCGGAAATGGAGGCGAACCAAATGGCCATTGAGGATCCGCCCAAACCGCAGCGTCAAATTACTTATCAGATTGGCTGGAAAAAAGGTAAGATTGATTATAACAAAAGAAAAAGGACATCCGGCTCCGCCGCAGCGGCGGAACCAGCAGCAGCTGAGAAACAGGAGCAAACTGGGAAGGACCACGCTCGGTCTGAGCTATTGGACAAAAGCTGGACGAGCAGCAGAGAGGCTTCGTTTAGCTGTGTTTGCGGCTTGCTTTGGCTGTGGAGCTTTCCCTTTGCAGCGGGCGGGCTGTTTATTTGGCTTGTGTATCGTCTGTTAACTTTTAATTATGGAGACTGGGCATAAGGGTAAATCTTAAGGAGGGATAGAGTGATGTATGACCTGTTAGCGGCTTTAGCTGCCGCCATTGGCGTGATTGCAGTAGGTGCAGCTTTGTACACACTGCTCAGAATTTCCTTTAACAGAGCTGAATCAGGTAATGTCGTGGAGCGGGCGGAGAAGTATTTTCAGCGCTGGACCGCACTTGACGCTGTTATGATCGCTTTGTTTGCCATAGGAGCGCTTTTTCTTATGGCGGATGTGATAGGCATCGTTCGGGAACGCAATCTGTTGGCTTATCATCACTACGGGTACACGATCTCCGGGGTGGTGTACTGCCTAACCGGGATGCTGTTTATGGTCGGTCGGCTAATCTTTGTATTAAGAAGAGTGCGTCGGTTGGCTTCTTTTCCACAGCAGCATCAAAAACCAAACCAGACTCACACCTCCAAATAAGGGATACAAGGTGGACAGCAGATTGCTGAAGCCGAGCTGGCTGACAAGGTAACAGGCGGCAAGCAGCAGAAGAGTCAAGCTTGAAGATGGCCAATTCGTTCTTTGCCGAAGCTGCAGTGTCAGGCCGTAAGCATCCGCGGTAAGAGTTGTAAAGATCTCGCTGAAGATGACAGCGGAGAAGAGCAGCTGAACTGCGCGTCCGAGCGAATGAACGATGTGGCTCATCGGGATTTCGTAATGAGCGATTCCCGGCATCTGGGCTGATAGAGCAAAGTGGGCAGCCATCAGCATGACTCCGATCCCGGCCCCTCCTACAATACCGCCCCAGTACAGCAGCGAGCGGCTGCCTATTGCCGAGCCCATAGGAACAAGCACCGCTTGAGCCATAGCAAGATTGAATGAGGTGTATAGAATGGGGGAAAGCCATAGCCGCCAGGAGGATAAATCGCTGGGAAGATGTAGCCAGTTGCCTGCTTGCGGATGACTCCAGGTGACGGCGATAATGACTAGAGAGAAAGTGATCATAAAAGGCACCACGATGACGTTGATGGTGAGAATCCCCTTCATCCCTTTGGAAATAACAAAATAGGCTGCAAGCAGCGTAAGCAATAAACCGGATTGATAGGAAAAATGGAACTGCTCGGCGAACAAAGATCCAGCCCCAGCCAGCATGATGGTCGTCACGCCAAAGAGCACAACCATCATGAATAGGCTGATGTATGATCCGGCACGCTCTCCGAACAGCATCCGGTTTAGATCCTCGTAGGACTCCGCATTCATTTCCTGCGCCAGCAGCATCAATTTGGTCCCCAAATAAATAAATAAAAGCGCTGAGAGAAAGATCAGAACAACGGCAAATCCCCCATACCGTGTATAAAATTGGACGATTTCCTGTCCGGTAGCAAAGCCGGCGCCCACTATCGTACCAATGTAAGTAAAGGCAATCTGGATAACGGTCAGCACTTTGCGCATTGCAATCCCATCCTTGTCCATACGTTATCTGTACAAGGTATGTGGATTGTGGAGCATACATGACAGGAATTGCGGAAATGGCTCTAACGTTAAGGAATGCGCGTCTCGGCAAACAATTTAATGGATTGGACTGTTTCCTCTGAAGGGTCCATATCCAGCTTCAGAACGGTGTTGTTGGAAGAATAGGAGAGAACAAACTGCGTGTCCGTATCCGGCTCGCCAATCACAGAACGAATAGTCTTTCCAGAGCTGCCTATTCTAACTCCCCCTAGTCCGGGATCAAGCTCTTCGCTCTCAATACTAATAAATTTAACAAAGCCTTGATTGTCCAAGCCTACCTTAAAGGTGACATAATCCAGCACTCTGACAGGTTCAACGGGATCCTCCATTATGTACTGCACAGATTCGTTTCCATATAATTCAAGAACCTTCTGGCGGCTATCGCCAATTGAAATTCCCATCAATAGCGGCAGCTCATGAGAATATCTCTCACCTGCATTCGCCAGGACAGATTTGCTATCGATAGCATCCTGATAAGAATCGGGATCCGGGAGCCGGTGAGGCGAAGAAGGGAGGGGGGATGAGGCCCCGATTCCTTCATGGGAAGCCGGAAGGCGCGGCTGCGGATTCTGGTTAGAAGCAGCTGGCGGTTCCGGAGCTGGCTTTAACATACCGCAGGATGACAAAAGTAACGACAATAAACTGATGGAGACAAAGTGCTTGATTTTGTTGGGAAGTGGGTTCATTGCTAAATTCCTCTTTCTATTCACACCAAGCCAATCAGATGGCTTAGTCTAAAACATTCATCTTAATACGAATCACCCAATACGAATCACCTAATACGAATCACCGCGTAAAAAAACTTAACGCTTCTAGATGAAAAACGGCAATTTTTTTAGCTTCTAATCATATAGACTTCCAAATGACGGAAAAAGTTTCATTTTTGAGAATTGAAAAGTTTTGAAAAGTTTTCCTTTCCTGAAGGAACTTCCTCCTTGAAAGGAAGCCGTTCCTGTGATAAATTGGAGTATCAAGTAATGGACGAATCCAAGTTGTTTCATGACGCTCTAAGTCATTAGAGTTGACTAGACATGTTAGCTTTTTATTGGAATACGGATTTTTTAAAAGATGTTGATTTGATTAATGGCGTTGGAGGTATGCATATGGAAGTATTGAAACAAGCAATTTTGGATAAAGGAGTCATCCTGTCTGACGAAGTATTGAAGCTGGATGCTCTGTTGAATCACCAAGTGGAGCCGGAAATGGTCATGGAGATGGGAAGAGAATTTGCCCGCCGTTTTGCGGGTGAGTCTATTACCAAGGTGGTAACCGTCGAGTCCTCCGGTATCCCTGCTGCTTTTACAACAGCGCTGCAGTTCGGTGTGCCTCTGGTGTTTGCCAAGCGCAAAAAGACGCTAACCTCAGACCAAGAAAATTACTCGGAGAGAGTTCCTTCTTTCACCAAAGGGATTGTAACGGATATTATGGTATCAAAAGCGTTTCTTTCCAAAGAGGATCGCGTGTTATTTATCGATGATATTATTGCTAATGGGGATGCTGCCCGCGGCTTGATCCGCATCATTGAACGCGCCGGGAGCGAGCTGGTCGGCATGGGGGTCATCGTCGAGAAAACGTTCCAAAAAGGAGCGGCAACCATTCGAGAGCAGGGAATCCGGGTAGAGTCTCTAGTTAAAATTTCAGGACTTAGCGGAGGAGTTATTGAGTTTGAATAAACCGGCTTAGGGCCTCTTAATTTTAGAAGCGCACCAGACTTGCTGCAGCGATGGCGTGCGGCTCCCAGCGCGAGGTGTTTCGCTGCATGACAACGGTCGGCCGGGGGCCCTGGACTGATTTCATGGAAGCAGCTCAGGCAGGCGTCAAATCTTTGCAGGCCCCCCCTTTTCCACTTGTATTCTGGAATGTGGGTAAATGCCGAGTTTCCTTTTCATTCCATGGAAGATCGGGGGTTTACCCTTTGCAGATTGTAGATTTTTCGTTATAATGTGGGGTAAGGTAGTAAGGAGAGGAGGAAGTTGCTATGGGGAATGAGAACATTCCGGTTGAATTTTTCTTATCTAAGCTGGCGGAATCAAAGGTTCATTTCGAGCGCGCCCTGGATTGCAAGCATACTGAGTTTGACGACCTTTATCCCTATATGATTGAACATCCTCAATTTTTCTGGTATAAGAGGTACGTAGCTTGGTCTGAGCTGCTTACCATTGTCAAGCTTTGCAATGAGTTGGAAATTGACTGGGAAAGCCAGTTTACTGCACAGCAGGTAGAATATATCCATCAACGTGTCATGTCCAGCAAGGTGTTGGATTATTGGTTTGAGACCAATGATTCCAAAGAACATGTAGGCTAACGCTGGGAAAGACCTGGAAGCCAATCGGCTTCCAGGTCTTTTTTTGCAAGGCTTCTAATTAATTTGGCGCTATGTAAGGCAGTGAACTCGTTTCGCAGCCATTGGAAGCCCTTGAGTAGGCAGCCGGGTCGTCATGAGGGCATTTGCAGCAGCCCTTGCAGCTTGCCTGGTCGTTGCCAGCTAACGCTTTGTCGTTCTTCTGCAGCTGGTCCTCTCAAAGCCAACTTTGTAAAACAGCCTAGTCTCATCTATGCAAAACGCTAGGATTGAAGGTCAGACAGAATGCCCATGCTTTCAATGTGCTTTCTAGTCTCCGGAGTACCAAGCTGATGAAGCATACGGTAGATCTCCATCAACTGGGAGTCGTAGAATTCATTATCCTCCGCGGCATCCCGGAGGTAGGGAATCAGTGAGGTGCCTGCGGTTCTTTGCTCCGCCTCAGCTGTATCCTCAAACAGTTCCTGAAGCTTATCAAATTCATCTTCATCCGCTTCGATAACAAAGTCATAATTCAAAGCGGTAGGGTCTTGAAGCAGCTCTCCTTGAGCGACTGTTACATAATAGGTGCTTTTCGCCATTTGGGGGCCTCCTTTCGAATGCTGGACGATATAGGGCCGGTCAGGTAAGGTCAGAACAGGGGCAGTCAGGGCTAGTCCATTCAGTTGGCGACGATAAGAAACCGCTAAGGTGATCAGTGACTATCGGTGATGGTTAGCGGCAGTTAAGATTAGTCCAAGGTGATCAGTGACAGTAAGTGCTAGTTAGGGTTGGTCAGTTAGGTATGTCCAAGGTGATAGTGACAGAAAGTGCCAGTTTGGCTATAGTCCAAGGTGATCAGTGACGGTAAGTGCTTAGGGTTGGTCAGTTAGATCTGCATGAGATTTTATTAGAATGCCCAAGATCAACTAAGTTATTACTGGATGAGAGTAGGGCAAAAACCGGAGAAAGAGGATCAAGGGTGTATTTACGGCTGGGCGATAACAGCAAATAACAGTGTGCAGCGGGCATTGTGGACATTTGCTGCCTGCATCGAATTTTAACGCTTGCAGCACCTTTCGGTTCGACTTCTAACGCTCGCCGTTGTCCTTATTTGAGCAAAATCAAGGGTTTGAGAATTGTAACGCTCGTCATGGTCCTTATTCTGCTCCAGATTGCGGTTTTTCCCACTAGTTGTCACAAATAAGAACAAGGAGGAGCGTTAGAAATAAAATCCCTGCTTTTTCAGTTAAATAAGAGCTGGGGCGAGCGTTAGCGTAGAGCATTTTGCCGAACATGCGTTGTTGGACATTTTATATGGATATCCACGACATATATTAAAAGTCTCAGCTCCGGATGAACGTTGTGCTGAGGAGTTCGCATGAACCTCGGCATTATCTCTAGCTGGATCTTGGCCGACTGCTGCTAGACT
>NZ_HE610960.1:138589-161970 GCF_000285515.1 Paenibacillus senegalensis JC66 | reverse complement strand
GGTACAGACGGCCCCCTCGGAGAAAACTTCTTACAGTGTCCTAAACATTTCCCAAAGAACTTCACCGGCCACCACTATAGAACAATCCCGCAGTGTTGATGGTTGAGGGTCAGCAGCAAATCGACATCCCCTAATAAAACGTTATAATATTAAGTAGAAAGCAGCTACAGAGAATGCCACAGTGGAATAGAGATTAGGTAACATGATAAGGGGAAAGGCAACTTAACGGGAAGGGTGTAGCACAGTAGGGGAGAAAGGCAATCTAACTGGCAGAGTCACCATGGAAAAGAGGAAGGCATAAAGCAAGCGACAAGACGTATCAGAACAGCAATTAGGACAACCATAAGCATAAGAGACAACATGACAACAACATGGACAAGCAGTAAGGAATATGGACAAGAGCAAGGAATATGGAAAAAACATGTAATATTGAAAAAAAGATACCATGAAACCAAAACATGAAACCAAAACATGAAACATAAAAACACGAAATTTATCGATAGGGAGGAGAAGGATTGATGATTTCGGATGAGCAATTGGATCGATACCGTCAGGAAGGGATCAAGGTTAGAGTGATTCGGGATGATGATCCCGCCAATGATGTTCGGGGATTTATTATGGCGTGGGATGATTCGACGGTACTGCTTAAGAAGTTTAACCGCCGGGTTGTCAAGCTTGATCGCAGCTATACTTATCAGCCTTCGGATGAAGAAAGAATTTCCCCGCTATAGGATAGCGTAGAGAGGAACTGAACCATATCAAGAACCTGACAAGCCGTGATTTAATCCGGACAATCAGGTTCTTGTTATTTATAGATTTATGCGAAGGTTAGCCAGTTCTTGCATGAACGTACTTGCCTGCTAAAATTCCTAGTTCGACCTTAACTCTTTGCCGAGACATGGTCAAATTGCCTCTATGCTCCCGGCACAAATATTTACAACGGATACCTTCCGCGTCTTTCACTTCGCTGTAGATACGGATACCGTTCTTGCGGAGCTGCTTCTTGACGCGGATAAGATCCAAATGAATCATCTCCAGCATGCGCTGCAGAACAACCGCCTGGGGTAAACTCAGCTTGGCCGACGGAGAGTTGTTCGCCTTATCAAGATCCCGTCGAATCATGGTAAGCAGCACTGGCAATAACGTAGCTTCCGTAACAAGTTCTGTTTCTTCGCGTGTCGTTTGAGCGGGCTTGCGATGCATAACGTGGACTGTCATAAGAGAACCTCCGTTCGTATATTGGTTTAAATTCATTATATTGGAAATAATCGTAAAGTTCAAGCCTTTTTGCGAACAATTGTTCTTTTTTTATTTGAGTTTGGTTTTGTTCCTGAAATAAGCCGTTATCGGAATTGTACAACTTTTTAACATGGCTTGACTCTTTAGCCATTCCCGTGCTAATATAAATCTCGTTGGTAATGTGGAAGTTCACTCGCAGATTACGACAGTCATCATAGATTACAACACCATAGCACTAACATTTGCGGTCGTGGCGGAATTGGCAGACGCGCACGGTTCAGGTCCGTGTGGGCTAACCCCCCGTGGAGGTTCGAGTCCTCTCGACCGCACCAAATTAACTATGAACAAGCTCTTGAATTTCCTTTTCTGGATAATCAAGAGCTTTTTGCATCTTTTTGCATATTGGGAAACTAGGTAATGCTCATCATTCTGAGCTGAAGAAATTTCACGTCCAGCAGCGAAATGGATTGTGTTTGATGTTCATGGTCTATTTCGCTTCCGGTTTAACGCCGAGTTGGACAAAAATGAAGAAAAAAATGGGAATTTGAGCTATGATAGAAGTAACCGTGCAGAGGTTGTTTTACATGGAATGATTACTGCACAGCAGGTTCTTATAAGATAAGGTAAGAGGTGTGGAGATAATGGCGGATGCGTGGAACAAAAAATATGTGTTGAAACATAAAAACGTCACGGTTGCGGAAATCGAGCTTGACGAAGCGACCGGCGCCATTTCCGCCATCGGCGATGTGTATGATGAACGCCACGTTCCCATCGGAATATCGGTCAAAAAAGGGCGCATTGACCGTTCAGCGCTCAATGAATGGTGGAGGGGCCGCGCCATTCCTGCCAGCCGGGACGGCATAAAGGAAGCGCTGATTGAATTGAAACTGGCCACCACCCAAAAACTGCTGGATAAAAGTTTGGGTCTCAGCTTATCCGACCAATATTGGATTTGTCCCTCGGCTTCAGATGCCGATTGGTCGAAAGTCAATTTTTTCGACAACGTTTTTTCTGAAGATGTTGGGAATATATTGCTTGGCAAAGGTAGACAGGGTGAAAGTTTGAGCTTGATGTCGCCGGACAATACTTCGGATGGATGGTTAAAAAAGAAATGGACGATCTTGGATGGAAAACGTTGTCTTATTAAGGGAGGAAGCGGCGCGCTTCAGCAGGAACCTTACAATGAAGTGCTGGCAAGCCGATTGATGGATCGCCTGGGCATTCCTCACGTTTCCTATACGCTTCTGGTGCAGGACAGTTATCCATTTAGCGTATGTGAAAATTTCATCACGCCGCAGACGGAGTTGGTGACGGCCTGGTATGTGATGCAGACTCGGCAAAAACCGAATCACATTTCGGTTTATCAACATTACGTTAATTGCTGCGAGGCATTAGATATTCCCGGCATCGTCGATGCGCTGGATCGGATGATTGTCGTGGATTATCTAATTGCTAATGAGGACAGGCACCAAAACAACTTCGGCGTCATTCGGAATGCGGAAACGCTGGAATGGATCGGGGCGGCTCCGATATACGACAGCGGATCTTCACTCTGGTTTACCAAGCCGCAGGCACTCATTGCGCCAACTGTTAAACTAACCTGCAAGCCCTTCAAAAATGACCATAACGAGCAAATCAAGCTGGTTAAGTCATTTGACTGGATAGACTTTTCCGCACTGAATGGTCTTGATGAGGAGTTTAGGGAAATCCTGAGAGGTTCGCTGTTTATTGACGAAGCAAGATGCGATGCTCTTTGCTCTGCCTTGCAGCAGCGGGTAGACATGCTGGCCGAAACGGTACATTCCCGCACGCCCCGGCTTTGGGTGGATGATCGAAGCGCCGATGTCCTGGAGAATACAGCATACAGCGGCGCGCCATCCGAAGACGATTGGGAACCCGAACAATAGAATTACAAGCATATTAATACAGCGCCCCGTTACGGGCGCGTTTTTTGTTAGGGGAAGACTGATGAATTAAAATGATCTTTTATCGGCTCCAGCAGCGCGGCTAACGTCTTCTCGCCTGCTCGACCGCGAAACATAAGGTCAGAATACCCCGCGGATCGAAATCATCAGCAGAACCTTATTTTGTTCATTAGATAGGCGTAAGCCAAGTTATAGGCGGCGTCTTTATTCCGCTGCCGCTTTTTTGATTAACTATGGTGGCATTCGTGGCGTTTCTCGAGTTAAACCTCCTTATCCGCTGTATGTAAGGGGATCCCTCGGAAAGCAAATATTTAAACAATAGATTGACAACTGCGACAACTTGTCGTATATTCTAATTACGACAAGTTGTCGCAGTAATATATAGAGGTGCGCGCCCAATGAAAAAGTTAGGAAGATTGTCTGAAACGGAAATGGAAGTTATGGAGGTGATTTGGAAGGAGGGGACACCGGTGACGGTTACCCAGCTCCTGGAGCGGTTTGCGGAAAAGGACTGGAAGACCTCAACGGTATCGACAATTTTAAAGCGATTGATTGAAAAAGGTTTTTTAACTAAAACATTAGACGGCAAAGTGAACTATTATCATACGTCGCTTACGTTGGAACAGTATAGGAAGATTGAAACCCAAACCTTTCTCAACCGCCTATACAACGGGAAGGCTAAAAATTTCATCGCCGCTTTGGTTGATGATGAAAAGCTCAGTCAAGATGATATAGCTGAATTAAAAACTTGGTTTGAGCGCAAGGAAGGTAAGGATGATTAATGTACTCTTCTCTTTCATCATTGCATCAATCGTTGGAACCATCATTTGGGTAATCCAAACCAGTGCAAGACCTTTTACACAAAAGGTATTTTCCCAAACATGGCACTATTACGCTGGCCTGATTCCTGTGTTTTTCCTTCTTGGCGGCACAGAAATTGTGAACAGGATGGTTCTGTTTGTCCGTTCCATGCTATCCATAACAAGTACAAATCCAAGCTTTGGCCCGGCTTTGGAACAGCAGTTGTCCCTTTTAGCAGAACAACCGATAGGAGACAGCTCATCCTTCATGAAACCGGTGGTGGACTCTCTGCTGAAGTTCCCCAAGATCGAGCAGCTGGTTCAAGCCGCGATGATCATCTGGGGTGCCGGCATTGCCGTTTTCCTTATCGCAAATGTCATCAAGTACCAAGCCTTTAAAAAAACGATCCTGCAGCAGAGCCGGGAGTGCCCTACTCCCGCAGCTCTAAAATCTGTGCAGGTAATAACCAGTCCCGCTGCAACCACACCTATGGTGCTTGGTTTTTGGAAGCCGGTCATTGTACTGCCAGACACTCAATTAGGAGAGAAAGAACTGGCGATGATTCTTTCGCATGAACTTATGCATGTAAAACGCCGTGATTTGCTTGTAAAATCGCTCGTTCTACTGGCCAATGCGGTTCACTGGTTCAATCCCTTCGCCTACCTGCTTAACAAGCAGACCCACATCTATTGCGAGTTGTCTTGCGATGAAATGGTTGTTCGGGAAATGGATACGGAAAACCGGAAGTTTTATGGAAGAGTTCTCCTGTCCATGCTGGAATACGGTGTGATGCGCAAAACTGTAATGGGTACCAGCAGCTTGCTTAATCCTAAAGAAAATATGAAAAGGAGACTGGGAAACCTTATGAGTGTCAAGAAAACAAAAAAATCGATAGCTATACTCTCTCTAGCCGCCAGTATCACTTTAATTTCCAGCGGCGGAGCCGCCGCATATGCAGCCGGATCGGCGCTCAAAATTCCAACTGGCGAGCAAGTGGAGGGACGCAATATTTACGTTCAATCTCCCGATGGCAGGGTTGTCTATTATGATAGAAACGGTAATGTAACTGCGGCACAACCAAGAAAGCAGCCACGATATGATGCGGACACACAGAGTAAAATTGATGAGCTGACCGAGAAGATTCAGTCTTATTTAGATCAAGGACTTCAGGTGCCGCAAGAAATTATAGATGCTTATACACCGGAGGAAATCGCGGCCGCTCTTCTTGAAGTAAGCTCTTATGTTTATGACGAAAAGGGATTACGTCCCTATTCCCTGGATGATAGTGCTCCCAATAATAGCGGATGGAGCCGCTAGGCTTTCGAAATAGATAGAGATAAACATATATCCCGATCAGGAATAAAGAGAATTTTTTGATCAGCCCTTCCGCTTTCTATTAGAAGGTCGGAGGGGTATTTTTTGTTTTTATAATGGAACCTCGCTTCGTTGCTTATACAGCGCTCTTTTCTTGACTTCTGCAACACTTGTGATATAATAGCGCAAGCGATTATTCCCTATGGGGCAGGGCTTTTTGGATTTAGATTACATAAGGATAAGGGGCACCCCAATGGGGTGCTTTGTTGACCAGATAAGAGTGCTTTTTAAAGCTTCTTGCACCAGAGGAAAAACAATGGCCTATTGATGTTTATATAATGTTAAATCCTTTACAGGTCTATGACCACCATTTTCTGTGCAATACTTATACAAAAAAGATTGCTGCCCATTCCAAGCAGCATACTTGATAATCGATAACGCTTGAGCTGAAAGGAAGTTGCTAACCGATGAATGCCTACAAAGCAAAGGTAGCCGAGGAACTGGCACCCTTGATCGAAGGACTAGACCAACAGGACATAGCCCAGCTGCTGGAGTATCCCCCGAACCCGGAAATGGGAGATCTCTCCTTGCCCTGCTTCAAGCTGAGCAAGACATTGCGCAAAGCTCCGCAAGCTATTGCTGAGCAGGTGAGGGACCAGCTGCAAAATGTGGCATGGCTCGATAAGGTAGAGGCGGTGTCAGGTTACTGCAATCTATTTTTGCACAAAGAAAGCTTCATCGAGGGGCAATTAGATGAAATTTTAAGCCGTAAGGGACAGTTCGGAGCCCAGGAGCTTGGCAATGGCAAGAATATCGTAATAGACTATTCTTCGCCTAATATTGCGAAGCCGTTTCATGTCGGGCATTTGAGAACAACGATTATCGGGAACGCGCTGTATCGGATTTTTGATTTTCTAGGATATAACGTTATACGGGTCAACCATCTGGGAGATTGGGGCACTCAGTTCGGTAAATTGATCGTTGCTTACCAGCAATGGGGAAGCGAGGAACAGGTGGAGCAGGACGGAATATCGGAATTGTTCCGCTTGTATGTCAAGTTTCACGATGAGGCGGAGCGCGAGCCTGAGCTTGAGGAACAGGCGCGGGCCTGGTTTGTCAGGCTGGAGCAGGGAGACGAGGAAGCGAACCGGCTGTGGAAGTGGTTCGTTGACATCAGCTTGAAGGAATTCAACAAAATTTATGAGCTCTTGGGCGTTGGATTTGATTCGTATGCAGGAGAGAGCTTTTACAATGATAAAATGGCTCCCGTTGTGCAGGAGCTTAAGGATAAGAAGCTGTTGGAGGAAGACGAGGGCGCGATGCTGGTGCGTCTCGATGAGTTCAATATGCCCCCGGCCCTTATTCTGAAAAAAGACGGCGGTACGCTGTACCACACCCGTGACATTACCGCAGCCATCTATCGTAAAACGACCTATGATTTCGAGAAATGCATTTACGTCGTTGATGCAGGGCAAAGCCTGCACTTTAAGCAATGGTTTAAAGTTGTTGAGCTAATGGGCTATGATTGGGCTGAGGATCTCGAGCACGTGTCCTTTGGAAAAGTAAGCCTGGAAGGAGCCAAGCTGTCGACCCGCAAAGGGAATGTCGTTATGCTTGAAGATCTTCTGACACAGGCTATTGCCAAGACAAAGGAGATCATCGAGAGCAAAAATCCTGCTATGGACAATAAAGAGGAAGTCGCCCGTCAGGTTGGTGTAGGAGCTGTAATCTTCAACGATCTTAGCACCAATCGGGTGAAGGACATTGTCTTTTCATGGGACGAGGCTTTGAACTTTGACGGTGAGACCGGCCCTTATGTTCAATATACGCATGCCCGCTGCTGCAGCGTGCTGCGCAAGGCTAACAACGGAGAAGGAACGGAGCTTCCCGCATTCGACGGAGCCTTGGACAGCTCGCAGTTATTGAACGACGAAGCCTATGCTGCCGTCAAGCAGCTGGCGTTGTTCCCGGAAACGGTTGTCCAGGCAATGCATAAGATGGAGCCTTCCTTGATCAGCCGTTATCTGGTTGATTTGGCTCAAAGCTTTAACCGTTTCTATCATAACTGTCCGATTCTCGTTGAAGATCAAGCCTTGCGGCAGGCTAGATTGGCGCTGGTCAAAAGCGTGCAGATCACATTAAGCAACGGACTCCGCTTAATTGGATTGGAATCCCCGGAAAAAATCTAGTACAATGCCGCCGTATCCAACAAACGAAAACAATCCCCTGCTGGAATTAAACCGGCAGGGGATTTTTTGTCCGAATCAGTAAGCCTGAGGAATCAGATCAGCGAAAGCTGTGGAGAGACTGCGGGTCATACGTTTCTGTTTTTGTATAACAGAAATACCATGAAAGGCGCACCGACCTTTTATGGGGAATTGGGGTTTAAGCCGGGTTACTGCGTACCGGCTAATCTAATGAACATAGAGTTTTCTCCAGACAAATACCCTGATCTGGGAACGGATCATTTGCTTATTCAGAGAAGATTCTACTTTCCAGAGGATGAGAAAATGTTCCGCTCCATTCAGCAGACAGAAGCATGGCGATCGATCCGTGCAGTTAAGCAGAAACATGTCTATTATAATGACAATTGGTTCGGTATGAGCTGGTCTGCACCCGGGAGGGTTCGAATCATTGAGGATTTGCTGGCGCTATAATCAGGAATGACGGAACGGAGCGGAAAGCGGCCAAACGTTTAAGGCTTATTCCGGTTGGCAATAATGGATATCTATATAGCTGTAAATGGATAGCCTCCTCAAAATTTGGAAGAAGGAGGCCGTCAATGTCTAGGATCTTAATCTCAGCCAATCATTAAGCCGATAAAAGGGAGGAGTCCGTTATGGCCAAATCTGATGAACTCGTTAAGTATATTACGCAAAGAGTCGTGCATTATGTGGATACTCCCCCGGAAATCCGCAGATCGAGACGACAGGAGTGGAAGCAGCGTCCCAAGGAAACCCTGGATTATCGGCTGTTCGGGCTGGCCTCCCTAAGTGTGCGCATGTGGCTGAACAAGGCAAAAAGATTCCGGCCGCGCTCGTTTAAAGCAATCAGTTGGGCAAGAAGGAAAGAAAACGGCGAGTAAGTGACATTTGCTTGAAGACAAAAACACAGGCTTACCAATCCAGCAAACTTATAGAGCAGCAAATTAGTATAGTAGCAAACTAATATAACAGCAAACTAGTATAACAGCGAATCATAATATCAAATAAATATATCATAATAGCCAATATCGCAAACCTACAGAATAGCCAATATCGCAAAACTTACGGAATAGCCAATATAGCAAACCTACAGATATAACAAATATCGCAAACTTACAGAATAACAAAGCACAGTTTTATTTGTTCAGTGCTTCGAGGTTTACTAGTCTAGATGCAACTGTAGTTCCTCGAGAAAGCGTTCATCCCTAGCTGAAGTGATATCGCTAGGGGGCAGTGTAAAATTGCCCGTAGGCTTTAAGCAGGCTAAGCGGCAAATAACGGCTTCCATCCTGGTCCAGTGAAAGGAACAGAATCTCTTCTTCGTCAGCACCTTTCCATAGATGATAGCCTCCCAAGGCGTAAGGACTGAGCACCTGTTCAGCAAAGCGTTTAACCACATAGGTCATCTCCTCTGCACGAACAGAAGTCATCCATTCAGCAGAATCTTCCACCTGAACATCGAATGCATGATACTGCGGATTCATCCAATAAGCGAAAGCGAATGGAGCTGCTGCTGGCTTGGAAAAGCCTGAAATCAGCTCGGAAAGGGGAGGCAGGAAGGCTTCCATTTCCGTAATTTCGGTTCCAAGAATCCCCGGAGGAAGCAGCTCGCCGGTTTTGGCATCAACAATATACTGCTCTCCATCCTGAGTCACCTTCCAAATCGCTTGCAGGCCATTAGCATAAATTCGCTCCAGCTCCACATTAGTAAAAGCCAGCCAGTCCTCGCTGCTGCTTCCTTGTTCAACGATATCGTTGCGGACAAGTGTTTCATACAACGCCTCCATGCTGTACAGAGGCTTGCTGCCGCTTCCGTATTCCAGCAAACGGAAGCCGCCATCCTCCGTGGCGCCGACCACCATGTAGCCAATCTCCTCGCTATTCACACTTAACAACACAACCCAGCCATGAAGTCCCGGTCCGAGAGGAAGCACCTCTCTGTCCGCACCAGGCCAGTCTTTAAATTCGGGCTCTTGGCTAAGCTTGTTCATCCACTCCTCCACCTGCTCGTTAAAGCCGGGAATTGCCAGAGCGCCAGCTTGGACATATTCATCAATCAGCTCGGAGGACGGGCTCGAAGGTGCAACTGCACCTGGTGCTGCAGAATCTGCAGAAGGACTTGCAGAAGCAATTAAAGCATCCCTCGCCTCAATGGCATCCTCTGCTTCAATGGCATTCCCTGAAGAGCCGTCAACGGGTGATGGGGATATAGGTTCGCTGCCTATTATCGGCATAAAATATCCCGATATACCGCTTCCGCTCATACTCCCCATCCATCTTCCAGCACTGCTTCCGATCCGGCTCCCGTGCTCGCTGTGGAAGCCTGTGAGCTGGCTGCTGCTATGGCTCCTGTGCTCGCTATGGGAGCCTGTGAGTTGGCTGCCGCTGTGGCTGCTGTGCTCGCTGTGGAAGCCAGTGAGCTGGTTGCTGCTATGGCTCCTGTGCTCACTGTGGAAGCCTGTGAGCTGTTTGCCGCTGTGGCTGCTGTGCTCGCTGTGGCTGTTGTGCTCACCGTGGAAGCCAGTGAGCTGTTTGCCGCTGTGTTGAATGCTTGCCCTGCTGTCATTTTGTAGGTCGAGAGACTCCCTTACGTCTGGGAGGGAAGTTTTGGCAACTGCCGGGGCTGCCTCTAGCCGGGCTTGGCTCCACACCAGGTTCTGACCTAAAGCAGCACTCAAACCTACGGCGCCGGCTACTATGATAGCTATACATGTCCGTTTTCTATTCATAAGCAACACCTTCCTCAATTCGTACGGTGTTTCTGTAAACATAAAACGCCTCGCATGATGCAATCTTGGGTAATCGCACCTCAGTCACATAACTTGTACGACATTTCGTCTGAAACACTGACTGCAGTTGACTGCAGCTCCTTCGTAGCTTAAAGCCCTGCATTTGTACGATTTGTCATACAAATCTCGGTTAATCGCACTTCAATTCCCCGCAATTGTACGATTTGTCATACAAATCTTGGGTAATTGCCCTTCAATCCCCTGGATTTGTACGACGTTTCATACAAATCTCCGGTATTCGCTCTTCAACCGCAGAATTTGTACGACATTTCATACAAAGGCAGGAGACAAGCCCGCGACCCCGCCAACCTTGGCTATTTTCATGCCGGAAGTTGTGCCTGAGAATTCAATGGCATGCAGTTTTCGTAGGGTAGTACCAGTGTAGCGAAAAGCTGCAAAAAAGTTTGTTTAAACGTGTTGCCGGATGCGGGTTTGACAGCTTCTTTTTTTGCTGGGAAATATCAAAATTCGTCAGTTGCTGTTCATTCTTCGGACTTGAGATGAAATAATCCGCAGTTAATGACGGAAACTTGAACCCGCGGCTTGTACTGCCATTCAATTTCCTCGCGGCGATTGGCATATTGTTCCTCGATAGCGGGCCTGGTTTCATCGTCCGCCGTTTCGAGCAGCTCCTCATAGTAACCTTTAATTCTGTCAAGCTCCTCCTGCAGCCGTTCATCCGCTTCTTCAGCCCATTGGTGGTCGTACTGTCCGATGCGCTTTTCCAAATAGCTCTCCATTAGCTGAACGGCACGGGTGGCGGTGAATTTTGTTGGCAGCAGATGAATTTTGGTGGGGAGGACAGGGGTCAGCTTTTTGCCTAACATCAGCTCTTGAAAACCTTCCACAATCTGTCCGGTGCCCATATGAAAGCCGAGGGAATGAATTTCGCTCCGCTTCATGTCGCAGACCAGCTCAACCTTGAAGTTAACCCCAAGCCAAGAATCGTAGCCAACGGACAGCGTTCTTTGCAAATGTCCAGCTTTATTTTCTTCAAATAAGCGGACGAATTTGCCCTGATCCCGGGTAACTTGGAAAATTTGCCCCAGCCTGCTGCTGCCAAAAGTGAGCACATCCTGAGGAACACGCCCGACCGGCTGAGTCGGCACAAAGCCGAAATAGCGTCCCAAGATGCTGTCCCCGCTGTAAAGGGGGGAGCTTGAGCTTCCGGGACCGGTCGATGCTCCGGGAGTTGAGCCTCCTGGTGAGGGATTGCCGGGAGATCCCGGATTTGAGACGGAGGAGGCGCCACCGGCAGGAGAGCCAGGGAAAGTGCCCGGAGCGGCGGCAGTGCCCGGAGCAGCGGCAGCTCCAGGGTCAGCGGCAGTGCCCGGAGCAGCGGCAGCGCCCGGAGCAGCGGCAGCGCCTGGAACAGCGGCAGCGCCTGGAGCAGCGGCAGCGCCTGGAGCAGCGGCAGCGCCCGGAGCAGCGGCAGAGCCCGATACAGCGGATCCGGCAGTTGCCGTGGAGGCTTGGGCATGAGTGTGGGCTGCCCCAGCTTTCGCCGCTTCTTTCGCATCTGCTTCAGGATCGAACACCCAGCGGTAAGTCATCGTCTCTGGCTCTACGCCGGTGCGCTCGACAAAGCTCCAGTAATAGGAGCGGCCGGTTAGCGCTTTGTCCGCTTGGGGAGAAAGCTTGACAATGACGTGATGGCGGCCCTTTTCGATAATTTGACAATCAGTGGCCTGCAAATATTTCATAACATAGGCTTGAACTTGTTTGCTGTTCATCATTTAACGCTGTCCTCCTGCTTGTTCTATCACACTGCCGGGCACTCCGCTGAGCACCGACAGCATTGGGCCGATTTCCTGCTCGACTGTTTCCCGGACATGCTGGATCGAATGACCGAGCTTATCCAGGCGATGACGGATGTCCTCCTCGCTTTCCGCTTCGAGAACGAGCTTCATCAAATCGGACTCCAGCGTGCTTTTGCGTTCCATCCGCTCGAGGATGACGTCCAGCTCCCCAATGACTAGCTCGAACATATTTATTTTCTCGTGCAGCAGGGAGAGGATATGCTCTTCAATCGTGCCTTTCGTTGACAGGTTATAGATGCTGACGTCATTCTCTTGACCAAGCCGGTGGACTCGGCCAATCCGCTGCTCTACCCGCATCGGATTCCAGGGCAGGTCAAAATTAATCATATGGTGACAAAACTGCAGATTAATGCCTTCACCGCCAGCTTCCGTTGCGACCAGCACCTGGGCGCGGTTGCGGAACAAATCCATCATCCAGTCTTTTTTGCCGCGATTCATGCCGCCCCGGTAAGGGACTGCGGAGATGCCGTTATCTTTTAAAAATTTCAACAAATATTCTTGAGAGGCCCGATATTCTGTGAAAATAATCGTTTTATCATTAATTTTGCTGAGCAGCTCCATGGCCTTTTCCGCTTTGGTATTGGCCTCAATCCCCTTGATAATTTCGACCAGTTCCCAGATTTGTTGACGAACGGGGGAGTCTTCTGCAGTTTTTTTGAACAGATTGACCAAGGAAACGAAGACCGCATCGCGGCTGCTGCACACTTCTCTTTGCAAAGTGACGAGCGAAAGGACGCTGCTCATATTGCCCCCGGCCTCCTGGTAGCGTCCTCTGACGAAATCAGTCACTCCCTGATACAGCTTCATTTCTTCCGGGGATAGCTCCAGCAGAATATTATTGACCCTTCGCTGGGTAAAGCTGATCCCGCCGTCTCGTCTGCGGTTTCGGATCATCACCTTTGATAGCTCTTCCTGCAGCTGTCCTTCATTCTTCGGAATTCGCTTATCTACTACAAAGTTGCTTTGAAAGCTGCCTTGTCCGCCCAAATGTCCAGGTTTGAGCAGGGTGATCAGATTAAACAGCTCGCCCAGATCGTTTTGAATCGGGGTAGCAGTGAGCAGCAGGCAGTATTTTTTGCGCAGGGAGTTTACGAATTGATAATTGGTTGTTTTTTTATTTTTCAGCTTATGCGCCTCATCGATGATCAGCATGTCATAGTCGATTCCGTTAACGATGGAGCGATGCGGATCCCGCTTGGCCGTATCCATCGAGGCGACGACGACGGCATTCGTTTCCCACATATATTCTTTCTTTTGGGCGACAGCGGGAATGCCGAACTTCTGATTCAGCTCCCGGACCCACTGCAGGACAAGGGAGGCGGGCACGAGGATCAGCGCTTTTTTGACCAGGCCGCGAATCATGTATTCTTTAAGGATTAATCCGGCTTCGATCGTTTTGCCAAGACCGACCTCGTCTGCGAGAATAGCGCGGCCTCTCATTTCATGAAGGACTTTTCTTGCGGTTTCGATCTGATGGGGCATAGGTTCCAGCGACGGAAGATGGGCCAGCGCCTGCAGGTTGTCGAAGCTCTCAATCTTCTGGGCCAGCTCGGCTTCATAGGCAAGCTGAAATAAGCTCCATGGATCCCACGGGCCATTGCTATCCACCCGCTGCTGATATTCCTCCAGCCACGTACGGTCGTAATGGATGCTTAATCGATTGGTTAAAAGACGGCTGTGTTCTATAGTTTCTGGGGTTTTCATAGGTGTGTCAGGCTCCCTCCCTGGATGACTTTATTTCCGTATATTAGTTCTGTTCTTAGTATGGACTTCCCCAGTCGTTTTCATAACCCGCTGGAAAAGGAGGCTTATTTTGAGATAAGATGAATAGAGTGATTTTCTGCATTTATGGTAGAGGCATTTGATTTTAATGTGGACAATCGATCGGCTCCACTACAGTTGGAAGTGAGCTTTTAATGGCTTGAAGAGCTGTAGAGCTAAAAGAGCATAGAGGGCAAAAGAGGCTAAATAAGCTTGGAGAGCTAAAGAGCTTAGAGTGCTAAAGAGGAAAAAAGAATTAAGAGCATGCAGCGCTAGAAGAAGAGCTAAAGAGCTGAAAATCCTGAAGAGCCTGAAGAAGCTCCCGTAGAGCTGAAAATCCTGAAGAGCCTGAAGAGATGAAGATAACTATTAGCGGGATTTTAATGAGGAATTCGCACCTAGACGAGCTCCCAGCGAGGTTTTTCGCTGCATGGGGCGGATAGGCTGACCTCCACGAAATGGAAAAGAGGTAACGAGATATATTAGGACAGAAAATCGATCCAAAGGCTTTCGAGCTGCGATTTTTGCCAGGCCATTAGACTATCTGTAATTTATAGAAACCTTTTGCTAACATGTTAGAACATAATTGTGTTAAATGATAATTTTGAAATTTGAGGGAAGTAGGGAAAAGAGAGATGCATACCTGGAGATGGCTGCAATCGGGACCCGGAGATCCGGCCTACAACATGGCAGTAGATGAAGCGATTTTAATAGCGCATAGTGAAGGTAAGGTTCCGCCTACTTTGCGGTTCTACGGATGGAAGCCTGCGACTTTAAGCATAGGCTACTTCCAAAAAGCAGAGAAAGATATAGATATTCCTGCTGTAAGAGAGCAGGGGCTTGGCTTTGTGCGGAGGGCAACCGGGGGCAGAGCCGTGCTGCATGACAGCGAGTTAACTTATAGCATCATAGTGTCGGAGGATTACCCGGGACTGCCCAAAAGTGTAACAGAAGCCTACCGGGTGCTAAGCCAAGGGCTGCTTAACGGGTTTATTCATTTAGGGTTGGATGCGCACATGGTTAACCTAGCCTCGGAGGAGGAAAAGGCGAAATATGACTCGATGGGATCCTCGGCTTGTTTTGACTCGCCTTCCTGGTATGAGCTTGTAGTCGAAGGTAGAAAAATTGCAGGAAGTGCACAAATGAGACATCGCGACACTGTGCTGCAGCACGGCTCTATCCTTCTTGATCTTGATGCCAAGCAGCTTTTTTCCTTGCTGAAATTTCGCACAGAGGCGTTGAGGGAAAGGCTGGAGAAGAGCTTCGAAAGCAAGGCGGTAGCGATTAATGAATTGCTGCGTGATCGAGGCATGCCTTCGGTTACCTTGAAGCAAGTGGAAGCTGCTTTTCACCAAGGCATTGCCGAGGGCATGAATGTAAGGCTCGAGCCCGGCGAACTAACGGAAGAGGAGGAGGAACTGGCCCAACAACTAGTGAAGGAAAAGTATGGGACTGACGAGTGGAATTTCCGCAGGTAGAATGGGGCGGCTTGGAGCTGCAGTGATGGGGATGGTTTCGCACAGGAACGCGGTGGGCAGCAGAAGCGACGTTAGTAATGGATTTGCAAAGGTACGTGGTGAGCAGCAAAGGCGGCTGGGATTTTTCGCACGGGAACGTGGTGAACAGAAGAAGCGGCGTCAGTGAAGGAGTTTGCAAAAGAATGTGGTGAGCAGCGGAAGTGGGCAAAGACGAAGACCGTGACTGGAATATCCGGGGACTTCAATGGCGGTAAAGGTAGAATGTATGCGAATTTTCATATGCAATGAGCTTGGATGCGTTCGTAGAGGCGGAGTGTATGCGAATTTTAGCATGCAATGGCTCGGATGCGGGTGGCAAGAAGCAGCATGGCAAGCGTAGAGCTCGTTGTTGTGCGGAATCTCTTTTTTGCACATCAGTTAACACAGCGAGGTTGGCGATTTACTGTACATGGGCAATCATAGATCAACGGTGTTCAGGGATGAACAGTGAGGTGATCCTGTGTTCGGTTTCGCCAGCTTTACGCTGGGTAAAATCTGCTCTAACGCTCGCCCTCGCTCTTATTTGTGACAAAAAGCCCTAAAAACGGCGATCTGAGCAAAATAAGGACCGTGGCAAACCGTGGCAAGCGTTAGATTTCGAAGCAGGCTGCAAACGACCGCGCTGCCAGCTGCAAACCGTTAATCACAGCCTAATTGCAATCGCCGGTCACACGAAGTGGCCGCACCCGAGCAAGCAATCACCGGGCGGCTCTCGAAGCGGTCCGCATTCATGCATGCAAGCGCTAGAATCCGCTACAAGCCGCGACCGGGCCTTTATTCAAGGCCGGCCTCAACTTCAAAAGCGGCCTGCAGCTGGCGGGTAATTGGTCCCGGCCTGCCGTTGCCTACAGGCTTTTGGTCAATGGTCGTGACTGGAGTAATCTCCGTAGTCGTGCCCGTAATAAACACCTCATCAGCCCGGGCTAGAAATTTGCTGGAGAAGGCTTCTTCGCGCACTTCGCGATTAATTTCCTTCGCGAGCTTCAATACGACGTTGCGGGTGATTCCATGCAGGATAAGATGGTTGGCGGGATGGGTATAGATGATCGAATTGCGGATTGCCATAATGTTCGCTGCTGTGCACTCGGTAACGGTACCGTTGCGGACCAAAATAGCGTCATCGGCTCCGTGATCCAGCGCATTTTGCTTGGCCATTACATTCGGCAGCAGGTTGAGCGATTTTATATCGCAGCGGAGCCAGCGCAAATCCGGCTGGGTAATCGCTGAAATTCCGGACCGCATTGCTTGCACCGGGCGTGGCAGCGGCTGGCAATACGCAAGCACAACGGGTACGGCCGCTGGCGGAAAGGCATGGCTGCGGGGAGCGGATCCGCGTGAAATTTGTAAATAGAGCAGACCGTCCTGCTGAGGAGCGGTAGTTATTAGCTGATCCAGATAATGCTCTAGCTTTTCCATCGGATAAGGCAGTTGAATGCGGGTCTCCATCAGGCTGCGCTTTAGCCTATGCATGTGGGCTTCACGGCAAAAGGGGATTCCCCGATACAGACGAAAAACTTCATATACCCCGTCACCGAATGTATAGCCACGGTCCTCGAAAGAGATCGTAACCTGATCTTTGGGAATGATTTGATCATTAAATAAAATCATCATTGTTAGAGTCCCTCCTGCGCTGCAGTTGTCATTAAGTCATTACTTAGGGATGAAATCTTATCCAAATTAAAGTGTAACAGAATCGGGCAGGGATGAAAGTACCAAAGTACGTGAATTCGGCTAAAATTTTTAACTTTTGACGGCGGTCGGTCTACCACATGTTAACTGAATATATTGCGCATATGTCAAGTAAATAGCGAATGAGCTAAACATATTACGCATGTGTCAAGTAATTAACGAATGAGCTAAGTATATAGCGCAAACCGGTTCACCGGTTCCGGAGCCCGCAATATGTTAAAATGTGTAAAGGGAAAGCACCGTTGCATTGCCAGGAGGCTCAAGCATCAAGCATACCCGATCGCACAATATCGTTAGCACTGTTAGGCGGATATATTTTTTACAAATCAAGCATATAAGGATGAAACTTAGATGTTTCAAGGAAAGCTTAGAAAAGTAACTCTTATCCTGTTAGCACTTTATACATTATTGACCCTTTTCTTTTTGTTTTTAGGTTTCAGCAGATCATCAAATTCAGGAGATACTGCCCTGCGTTTCAATCTGACATTTGAGGGCATCCCTTTGCGTTTTCCATCGGGCAGTAATTTTGATATATGGTTTTTCGATCTGGGTAATTTTATAGCATTTATCCCTTTTGGCGTGGTTGTTCCGCTTCTATATCGTGTTAATTTTATTCGATTTATTGCAGGGTTCATCCTATCGATTACTTTTATTGAAACCATGCAAATGGTCACTCGTTTAGGATCCTTTGACATTAACGATATTATTATCAATACTTTAGGAGCTGCAGTCGGGTACGTATCCCAAAGAATCATTACGAAGGATAGAGATAGTGTTAGGGGTATCATCAAAATCATTCTGACAGCGATAGCGTGCGGTCTCATTACCATCCTCAGTGTAGCCAGTATAAATCACTATTTTAAAAATTCGGAAGGCGAAGCAGTCGCCTTGCACGAGTTTGCCTTACAGGACGGGAATGCGGGTTGGGATGAGGAACTTGTCGGTTTTACGTCTGCTTCGGAGCAGATCGAGCCGCAAATCAACCTTTACAGTAAAAGTAACCCCAAAACAAACGAATTTACTGTGTCGCTGAGTGGCGAATATGAAAAAGTTACTGGATATGCTGCAATCCCGGACGAGGTCATTAAGGGGAAGGGCCAAGGAAGAAGCGCGATCCATTTTATTGGGGACGGAAAAGAGATTTATAGTATAGAGATGCAGGCCGATGCCGGACTGAATGGGAAGATGTCTTTTCAAGTACCAGTGAACGGAACAAAAGAGCTAACTATAAAAATAATAAATGATCATTCCGATCCGGATACGAATATCGTAATGTGGGATGTTGTGCTAACAAAAAAACATCAGATACTGAAACGTATAAAGAATGACACTTAATCAAAGGCTTTTTTAATGAGACAAAGAGAAAATAAAAATGATTCGGTTTGAACTTTATCTTGTACGTTTGTAAAGGATAACGGGATTTGCGAAAAACGTTTTGCCATTGAATTCTAAGGCACAACTCCGACACGAAAATAGCCAAGGTTGGCGGGTTCGCGGGTTTCACAGGCTTGTGCCTGCACTTTGTACGAAATGTCGTACAAATGCATGGGTTGAAGTGCGAATACCGGAGATTTGTATGAAACGTCGTACAAATACAGGGGATTGAAGGGCAATTACCCAAAATTTGTATGACAAATCGTACAAATGCACGTGATTGAGATGCGATTACCCAAAATTTGTATGACAAATCGTACAAATGCAGGGCTTTAAGCTATTAAGGAGCTGCAGTCAACTGCAGTCAGTGTTTCAGACGAAATGTCGTACAAGTTATGTGACCGAGGTGCGCTTACCCAAGATTGCTCATCATGCGGGGCGTTTTATTTTCACAGAAAAAGCTGCTAAAGGTAAGAAAAAGAGATTCGCAGAGCATTCTTAAGATAAACTTAAAATTAAAACTCATATTCATCGAATTCAGCTTTTTATTCATTAGTCCTACTATATATTGTGGTGTATTATAGAAAATGGACACTATATGTGGTTCCATCCTCAAAAGATGGTTACATATGTTATAAGGCAGCCATGCGCGATAAGATGGCCATGCGCGCCAAGACAGCTATATGCGATAAGTCGGCTCATAAGTGGCGGCAAGTCGATCTGCGGTCCGATAGTTATGCTCGAGCAATCGGCTGAAGGTGTATGCAGCAATATTTATTGTTCTGAAGGAGGAGCGGCTATGAAAACAAAACAAACCAGTCGGCTGGAAGGGTTAAGTGAAAAGATCTTTCTGGACCGTTACGCGATGAAAAATGCAGATACTTCTCATACCCAAGTAGGGGATGTTGTTCTCGTATTGACCAAGGACGATCCTAAATTCCCAACCAAAGAGGTTGGTGAGGTCACACATCGTGACGGAACAAAGGTAACAGTCAAGCTCCGTCGCGGAGATGTTGTGGAATCGACTATAGATCAGCTCACCTTGACGGTGGAGAAGACTCCGGAAGAAATGTGGGATCGCTTGGCAGGAGCGATGGCTTCTGTTGAAGCTACACCTGCCAAGAAAAAAGAATGGACGGAGAAATTCCGTTATATTTTGGATGACTGGAAGCTGGTTCCCGGCGGCCGTATTGCTGCCGGTGCTGACGCCAGCGACGAACTGACCTTGTTTAACTGCTACGTCATTCCTTCCCCGCACGACAGTCGTGGCGGTATTATGCAAACCTTGGGTGAAATGACGGAGATTATGTCCCGCGGGGGAGGCGTAGGCATTAACCTGTCCTCGCTGCGTCCTCGCCGGGCTTATGTGAAAGGCGTCAACGGCTCCTCCAGCGGTGCGGTGTCATGGGGCGGCTTGTTCAGCTATACGACGGGTCTGATCGAACAAGGAGGTTCCCGCCGGGGCGCTCTCATGCTGATGATCAACGACTGGCACCCGGATCTGCTGGACTTCATTACGGTTAAGCAGACGATGGGCCAGGTGACTAACGCCAACCTGTCGGTATGTGTCAGCAACGGCTTTATGAAAGCTGTTAAGGAGGATTTGGACTGGGAGCTGGTTTTCCCGGATACTTCAGATCCAGAGTACAACGAGCTGTGGGATGGAGATTTGAATAAATGGAAATCGCTTGGCAAGCCGGTGAAGCATTATCGCACGGTTCGCGCTCGCGAGGTATGGCATACCATCATCGAGTCTGCCTGGAAATCAGCAGAGCCTGGTGTTGTATTTATTGAATATTATAATGAAATGTCCAATAGCTGGTACTTCAATCCGATTATTTGTACAAATCCTTGCGGTGAGCAGGGGCTGCCGGCCTGGGGCGTCTGCAACTTGTCCGCTGTTAATCTTTCTAAATTTTATGATGAAGAAAAGCATGATGTGGCTTGGGATGAGCTGGGCAAGGTCGTTCGCTATTCGACCCGTTTCCTCGATAATGTTATTGATAAGACACCTTACCATTTCAGCGAAAACCAGAAAAACCAGCAAAATGAGCGCCGCGTAGGACTCGGTTCCATGGGACTGGCCGAGCTGATGATTAAGCTCAACATTCGTTACGGTAGCCCGGAATCGCTGGAATTCTTGGATAAGTTATATGGATTCATGGCTAAAGAGGCTTACTTGGCTTCGGCGGACATTGCTGAGGAGAAAGGCTCTTTCCCTAAATTCGAAGCGGATAAATTCCTGCAAAGCGGCTTTATGAAAAATATGGTTCAGGAATTCCCTGAAGTCGGGGCCGCGATCCAGAAGAAAGGCATGCGCAACGTTACGGTCATCACCCAAGCGCCGACTGGCAGCACAGGAACAATGGTCGGGACTTCCACCGGAATTGAGCCGTACTTCGCCTTCGAATACTACCGCCAAAGCCGGTTGGGTTACGACAAGCAGTTTGTGCCGATCGCCCAGGAATGGAAGGATCAGAACCCGGGACAGGACCTGCCGGAATACTTCGTTACTTCCATGGATTTGTCGGCAGAGAATCATATTCGGGTACAGGCCGCCATCCAGCGCTGGGTGGACAGCTCGATTTCCAAAACCGCCAACTGCCCTGCAGACTTTACAGTAGAAGAAACAAAGGAGCTGTATGAGCTGGCTTTTGATCTCGGCTGTAAAGGGGTAACGATTTATCGGGATGGCAGCCGCGATGTTCAGGTTCTGTCGACCAAGAATAAGGAAGACGGTGAGTCCGCGGACAAAGCTGCTGAGGCTGACGGCTCCGGCAAGGAGAAAGCGTCAATTGCCGTAAGTGCAGAGCCCGCAGCTTCGGCAGATGCAGTAGGCACAGCTGGCGCGCAGATGCCGACTAATGAATCTGCTCAGCTCTCCAAGCTGACTGATTCACTGCCGCTGCATAATGAGCAAACAAGACAGGTGCTCGACAAACAGTACAAAAGCCGTCCGCAAGTGCTGCGTGGAGCGACCTATAAGATTAATACGCCATTTGGCATGGCTTATATTACGATTAATGACCTGAACGGAACCCCGGGGGAAATATTCCTGAATGTCGGCAAGGCTGGCTCTGATGTATTCGCTATGGCGGAAGCTCTCGGACGGGTATGCTCCTTGTTCCTCCGTTACGGAGATCACGGCGAGAAGGTGCAGCTGCTGATCAAGCATCTGAAAGGCATTGGCGGTTCCGGCGCGATCGGTTTCGGTGTGAATCGCGTGGAATCGATCGCCGATGCGGTAGCCAAAGCGTTGGAGACGCATATTCAGGATGCCAATCCTGAATTGTCAGCTACCGCTTATGCCCCGGCCAAGGAGGAAGCCGAGCCGGCTCCGGTAACGGCGGCATTGGAATCGGCACCGGTGATGCCCGGCGTGGACAGCAAAGACATTTGTCCTTCCTGCGGCTCCGTATCACTGATGAACGTAGAAGGCTGCAAAACCTGCGCCAACTGCGGATACAGCAAATGCAGTTAAGTAAATATGCTTATGTAAGTTTAAAAACAGCCTGGGGATTTCTTCCCTCAGGCTGTTTTTTCCGCCCGGCTTGGGCGTCGAAAAAGCCGATCTTTCTGAATGCAGAAAAATCGGCCTTTTTTAAGGAGATAGGAGATGAGCAGCAATCATGATGTTATTTTTTTACAGCGTGGATGTAATGAATCGTTTCAAATGCAGATAAATAATCTGTGCGATTACTAAAAAATTGATGATGAATATCAACAGGCGATAAATGCTCATAGATAAGCAAACCGGAGTTCTCCAACATTTTTTCCATTTCATCATAAGGAAAACATGATTTCATGGGCTCGCCCCCAGCCGAAGCCATTTGCACCATATTTTGAACTCGATTAGACAGTCCTTTTTCTTCAAAAAGCTTGTCATCTGCATAATCAAAAACGATAGAACTTCCTGATGGGATTTTGGCGAACAATTTATTAATTAAATTAGCATTCTCCTCTTTTGTTAAATAATAAGTAACACCTAATAGACTAAAGATAGTTTTTTGGCTGGAATCAAAACCTTTTTCAATAAGAGCTTGCATACTAAAATCTTCGGAGAAATCCATAGAGACAAAATGAAGATGATCCGGAATTGGATAGTTAGCCTTTGCCAGTCTTGTTTTTTTTAAGTCTTGTGTAGCAGGATAATCAACTTCAAATATTTCTAAGCTTTCGTTTAATTCCGGGTGTCGAAAACAAAAGGTATCTAATCCCGCCCCCAGAATGACATACTGTTTAACGCCAAGTACTAATTCATGCAGCAGTATATTTTCACAAAAGGATGCACGTGCTAATGGAGTTGGAGAAAGTTGGACTTGTGTGATCCATTTTAACATTTCATCGGGCTGATCTTGAAACTTCTTAGCAATTTCAGGATTAAAGAATTGAATTCCTTTAATCATGTTTTCCCGAATATCTCCAAACTCTTTCTGAGTAATTAAATCTTTTGCAATAAAATCATCGAAAATTGTGGGTGAGTCATATTGACTATGGTATGCTCGACCAAACGCTGAAATTAAGGAGGTTAAACTTGATTCATTTTTTTTCATAGCGCAATCCTTCCATAACAAAAAAATAAGATTCCCCTGGCCAGGAGAATCTTATTATACCCATACATAACATAAATGTAAATTATAGCATAATTGAACAATTTTGTCAATGGTTTATTTTGGGTTTGTTAAAAAACCAAAACCATTACTGCCAATGCTTCTGGAATTGGGAAAAGTTGCGATTACCAGCGGAATGTTCCAATTAGGTAGGCTGACTGGTCTTTTCTGAGGTAAAATTAACTTGAAGCTGGAAGCAAAGGAAGAAAGCGAGCTTGTGGCAGATCAGATGCTTTCACGTCTATTTTTCCAAAGGGGGGGGGTGGGAATGGATCTGCTGATCAGACCGATGAAGGAAAGTGAAAGGGAAGATTTTTTGTCTGTAGTGGCGTGCCCAG
>NZ_HE610960.1:119270-137235 GCF_000285515.1 Paenibacillus senegalensis JC66 | reverse complement strand
AAGAAGCTGCTGAGTGGTAGCCACGGATTTCTCAAGGTGAATGAAAAGATGAATGTTTGAGAAATATCAGACTGCCTTTTATGAGGTTGAATTACATAATGAGCCTTTAAAATTCTAATAGGATTTATGCAAATTGTAAAAGAATATAAGGTTAACGAGGTGGATGTGCAGATGGATGAGTTCAAATCCGTGAAGAAACCAACAATTATGCTGCTAGGCACTTTTCATATGGCATCTACCCAAGACTTGATTAACGTTAAAGTGGACGGATTATCTTCTTCTCCGAGACAGCAAGAGATTTTGGAGGCAGTTGCGAGGATCAAGAAGTTTACTCCGACGAAGGTTGCTCTGGAAGTCCCGACCAAGAAAAATGAGGGGATCAATCAGAGGTTCCAGGAATATCTTGCGGGTAATATTGATTTGCCAATAAACGAAATCTATCAGATAGGATTTCGGATTGCCGCGGACCTATCGCACAAGCAGATTTACTGCATCGACTGGATGGAGCAGGGAGCTGGCACCAAATCAGCAGGAGAAGTCTACGAATGGGCTAAAGAGCATCAACCGCAGCTTTTTCAGGATATTTATGGCAGACTGTTGGAGCAACAGCGTTCCCCGGCAAGCAGCAAAAGCATCCTGGAGATGTATCGGGATTGCAATGATCCTGTAAGAGTTAGAAACGATCATACCATGTACATCAATATGGCCCGGATCGGGAAACAGGACGAGTACATAGGCATGGAATGGCTGATTTGGTGGTACCAGAGAAATCTCATTATGTTCTCCAATCTGACACGCCTGCTGGATTCGGATGAAGAGAGGGTGCTGTTCATTGTGGGCTCGAGTCACGTTCAAATCTTATCGCAGTTTTTAGAGGAAAGCGGACTGGTTGATGTGGAGGCGGCTGCGGGATACTTAAACTAAATCAGGTACAGATGATAAACCTACAACCGATAAATATACAACCTAAGTGGGGATGCTTCTTATGAAAAGATGGGGTTCGTTAATTCCGCTCACGCATCGCTCAAATTCTTTACTGGTTACGCTGGTTCTGTCATTTTTAACAATCATATCACTTTTAGTAATGTTTCATTTCATCTCTATATCCTTATCTGTTGGCAAAGTAAAGAATGAGGTCGTTAAATACAATGTGCTGAATATGCAGGATACGATGACCCGCTATGAAAAACATTTTGAGCTCATTCATCAAACCATGCTCACTTTCATGATCAGTGATTCTGTACAAAGCTTTCATCACGATCCTCAGTATTTCCAATTTCCAACTATTCAGCAGCAGATTCACCAATTAGTGCAAAACCCCCAATTACATATCTTCGATATTATTCTTTATGACGGACAACGCCAGCAAATTTTGGACAAAAGTACAAGCACTTCTGCTGATTGGAAATTTAACGTGTTTTTAGCTAATGAGCATTATCCTCTGTCCTACTGGGAAGAGCAGAGGGAGGCCTCTTATTTGTACCGGGTTCTCCCCGAAGCGTTGTTTATGGATTATAACTTTCGCTCTTCCCCTTATCCGGTTGGTTCCTTCCTGCCAGTCGTCTATAAAAGTCACAAGCAATCTCCTTTCTTAATGATCGTCTTGCTGGATGCCGATAAGATGTTTGAGGAATTTCATGTGTCGATCAACAACAATTTGCTTGTATTGAATGAAGAGGATCCGTTAATTAGGCGGGGAACAGCTACGATACTTCAAAGCGTGCAAGTAGAAGCAGTCGAACAGGAAGAGGATAACGGCACTGCGACCGGCCATTCCATTCTGTATAATTATCTTAACGCGGGTTTGGAAGGAGAGCCTGATTATGCCGAACAGGAGGGATATTATTATTTTTTCGCAAAAGGTCCCTCTACCGGATTCACATATGTAAACGCTATCCCGCTGGAGGATGTGTCCTCACAGGATAATTTTAGATGGATATTACTCATTATCTTAATGGGCTCTATTCTGTTAGGAGTTTTGTTTGCCTATTGGTTTATAAAACGAATTAATCATCCTCTTAGGGCTATTTTGCAATCTATCCAGACCATGAATATCAACCAGCCTAACCAGGGAAGGTTTAAAGAGTTCGAAACGATTTGGGAACAATTTAAGAGCATGTATGTTCTAAGACAGCAAATGGATAAGGAACTTCAGTCGCAAGCCTTGGAAAGGCAGAAATTTGGCTATATCAATGAATTTAAACAAATTCATCGTTCTCATCATGATTCCCTGTATTTCGTGAACAAACCTTTCTTTTTGCTTGCCGTTGACTTGCATTTTAATTATCGAGACAGTCCTTTGCCCGAGGTGGAGAGCACATGGGGCAGGTACGTCAAGGAATTCCTGGACTTGTCCTTGCTGAAGGAATTTCCCGACTCCTTTACTTTACAGATGGAGAAAGACCAACTGTTAAGCATCGTCTTTACCGACTCGCTGGATCGGATTAGGCAGCAGCTGGAGAAAATCAAGGTGACCGTCGACCTTGACCGCCAGTACGGAACCTTGACTATAGCGATCAGTTCGCTGTACTCCCATTCCAGTCAGTTGACGGCAGCATACGAAGAAGTGAGTGCCAAATTGGAGTGTCGGCTTTTAGGAGAAAGAACCCAGTTATTGGAAGATGTCCCCCTTACTAGCACGTCATTATTATATACCTCAGAGCAAGAGTGGCAGCTGGATTTGCGGATTAGAGAGGGACAGGTTGAGGAGATTCTCGGACTATGCCGGCAATATATTGATAAATGGGATGAACAAAAAATCCCGGGCAAAAGGATTGTTCAATTCTGTCAATCGGTCCTGCAAAAAGTACAACGAAAGGTGTCTCCGCGTTCGGTCTCCGAGGAGGAACTGGATTATCTTGCCGCTTGTGAAAAGCAGTTGGAAACCAGCTACACTCTGGAACAGCTTCTGCAAACTATGGAGCAGGGGATAAACTATTTTTCCATATTAATGAAAGAAAGCCTGCATAAGCAAGACGAAGATCCCATTATAAGCTATGTGCTTGACTACCTGCATCAACATTACCACGAGGAAATTTATTTGGAAAGCATGGCCCAAAAATTGAATATCACGGCCAGCTATTTATCCGGGTACTTTAAGGAAAAGATGGGTGAGAACTTTATCGATTACTTGAATCGGCTGCGGATTGCCAGAGCGAGAGAATTGCTGCTGCAAACTGAAGACAAAATTAAGGAAATCGCAGAACGGGTAGGCTACCAGAATTTGAATTCTTTTAATCGTATGTTTAAAAAATATACAGGCCTGACACCAAGTGAGTATCGAAAAAAAAGAGGAGAGGAACAAACCCAAACCTAGTCGATTTTTTAGTTATAGTCTATTTTTGAGATATCATAAAAACAGTGAAGCGGCTGAAATTCAGCCGCTTTACTGTTAATTTAGGGATCATCTATAGTGGACGCAATCGGTGTGGAGAGAAGAGAAGCCGTACTTGAAATTCAATTAAAGTGAGGGATTTAGATACGATGAGACGTAAAAGGAAGACCACATTGTTTTTGCTGTTCGCTTCCGCACTTGCTGCAGCCGCTTGCAGCAGCGGGCAACCCCCCGCGCCAGCCGACGAATCTGATTTTAAGGTGGAAGCCGGAGAGCAGCCAGTGGATCGCCCTGCCTACTATTCCGAGCAGCCGGCTGTCATCCGGATGTTTACCGAATCCGCCCAATCCTGGCCGTACAAAGAAGATTGGCCTATTTGGAGGTGGATTGAAGAGGAAACCAATATTACGGTTAAAGGCGAGATTCCAACAGGCAATTACAATGATACGCTGGCGTTGAATATTGCTTCAGGAGATATCCAAGACGTAATGTTTATGACAACCAATCTGGCCAACAAGTATGGAGCCGAAGGAGTTTTACTGGATCTCAGCAAGCATCTCGACAAAATGCCGAATTTGAAAGCGTTTTTAGAGGAGCATCCGGAAAGTAAGGCGATGGTAACGGCACCGGATGGAGAAATCTTCAACACCATCTTCCATGGATCGGGGATTACAAATTGGATGATTTGGTTTGCCCGTGAGGATATCCTGAGAGAGCACGGGCTGGCTATGCCGCAAACATGGGATGAGCTATATGAAGTAAGTAGCCGCTTGAAGGAAATTTATCCGGATAGTTACCCGTTTATTTTTAGACATGGACTCGGGAATTTAAGGAACTTTGCTCCTACATTCAATACGCATATTGGATTTTTCCCGGATCCCAAAACTGGCCAGGTTCGTTATGGGCCTATAGAGAATGCTTTTAAAGAGATGATTGCCTATTTGAATACGTTTTATAAGGAAGGTCTTATTCCTCCGGATTGGCTATCGATGGATGTGAAGGTCTGGAATCAAGCCATGACCACCTCGAAATCATTTATTACGGTACAATATATTGCCCAATTGGAGATCATCAACAATCAGCTTCAAGATGGACGTTTGATCTTTATGGCGCCGCCGGCAGGTCCTGGCGGAGCGAGTTATATCCCTAATACGAACTATAAGAACGCCGGTTATGGGGTGTTCTCCCAAACCAAAAATCTCGATGCTGTACTGAAATTCATCGATTTCATGTACTCCGACCGCGGCATGGAGATTGCGAGTTGGGGCAGGGAGAATGAAACTTATACCATCCAGAATGGCGAGCGCATATTTCTTCCGGAATTTAAAGAATTCTCCGACCTGCGCAGAAATGTAGGGTTTATGACAGAGGGAAGCTACGGAAAATTCGACACCGATGCGATGCTTAGGTTAATCCGTGAGGATGAGCGATATTCCTACGAAGAGGCGCCTAAATATGCCTTTCCGGTGCAAGTGGTCCCTCCGAATTTCCGGCCGGATGAAATGGAAGAGTTTCAGCTGTTAACGAGCCGGATCAACAAGCATTATGAGGAAAATATGGCGAAGTTCATTATGGGCAACCGCCCATTGGAGGAATGGGAACGCTACGTGGAAGAGGCTGAAGCACTCGGTGTGGGACGTTTAGCGGAATTGTATCAGCTGGGCTGGGATCGGCAGGCAGAGAGCTGATGAATGGCGGCACCCAATCCGGTTTGCTTAGAAAAATCATCCGGGATAAATACTTGCTTCTGCTTCTCATTCCGCTGTTGATTTACTACGTCATCTTTAAGTACATTCCCATGTTTGGAATTATCATTTCCTTTAAGCAATACAACCTTTTTCAAGGTATTTGGGCCAGTGAATGGGTCGGTTTGAAATATTACTATCAATTTTTTCAAAGTCCTGACGCCTGGCTGATTATTCGCAACACGTTTTTGCTAGGTTTCTATAAACTTATCTTCGGGTTCCCTGTACCCATTATTTTAGCTCTCTTAATTAACGAAGTGCGCTCCAATATCTTTAAGCGCTTTGTTCAGACGGCCAGTTATTTGCCTCATTTTTTATCTACGGTCATTATCGTTGGCATGATTACGATGTTCTTGTCACCAACGAGCGGAGTGTTAGGCGAGGTGTTGAGCTGGTTTGGCGTTGCGCCTAAAGCTTATTTGCAGGACCCGGCCTGGTTTCGCACGATCTATGTGGCATCAGGCATTTGGGAGGAGGCAGGTTGGGGCTCGATTATTTATTTGGCTGCGCTGACGGCGATTGATCCTCAGCTCTATGAAGCTGCGGAAATCGATGGAGCAAGCCGCTGGCGGAAAACCTGGCATATTACCCTGCCAGGAATAGCCCCGGCAATGATTATTCTCTTCATTTTGCAAATGGGGAAGCTAATCGAAATCGGTTTTGAGAAGGTATTTCTCTTATACAATCCGGCCACCTATGAAACTGCTGACATTATCTCTACTTATGTATATCGGGTCGGAGTCGTTGAAGGAAACTTTGCCTATGGGACCGCTATTGATTTGTTTATGAGCGTAATCAGCCTGGTCTTTATTCTTGGCGCCAACTACGCAAGCAGAAAATGGAGTGAAACAAGCTTATGGTAAAGGTCAATACTGCCGCTCGAGCTTTGGAGGTGCGGGTATGAAATGGCGGGTGTCATGGTTTCCCATTGTGAATGGATTGCTGCTGACAGGGGTAGCTTTGGCTACCCTGTACCCCTTTGTCTATATGGCTGCAGTATCGCTCAGCTCTCCTGAGCACGTGATTCGTAATGAAGTGTTTCTTTGGCCGAAGGGCTGGACGTTGGATACGTATCGTTATGTGCTGGAGGATGAACGAATATGGACAGGGTATAAGAATACAATTATCTACACGGTAATTGGGACGACCTTGTCTTTAATTTGCACGGCTATGGGTGCGTATTCGTTATCCAAACGGAATTTAGTCTTCGGCAAGCCAATAATGATGATGATTGTCTTTACGATGTTATTCAGCGGCGGCATGATTCCTACCTTTCTGGTCGTCCGTGAACTTGGATTAATGAACACGATGTGGGCGATGATCATCCCAGGTCTTTTCTCTACATGGAACCTCATTATCATGCGGACATTCTTTCAAGGCATTCCTGCGGAGTTGGAAGAGTCGGGCAAAATGGATGGGCTGACGGATCTCGGAGTATTCGTGCGCATTGTCATTCCATTGTCCAAATCCATATTTGCAACGATCGGTTTGTTTTATGCGGTAGGCATCTGGAATAACTTTTATCATGCCCTGCTGTATCTGCGTCAGGAAAGCTTGTTCCCTTTGCAGGTCGTTGTGCGCAATATGGTGCTTGCAGGTCAGTACCTTGATGGTAATATTGTTGCCGGCGGAGATAGTGAGATGATGATGGAGGAATCATTAAAGTATGCTACGATTATTATATCAACGCTGCCTATTTTGATGAGTTACCCTTTTATCCAGAAGTACTTTGTTAAAGGGGTACTGATCGGATCGCTCAAAGGTTAGAAGAAAATCGCCGATTTAACCAAAATAATGCTGCTCATGAGCGTTGTTACTTCTGATTGGACCTTTCACTGGAAGAGTGCTTAAGAACGTTCAGGAGCTCAGAGTAAGGAAACTCGTGAGAGAACGATTAGGGAAAAACATAAGTAATAAAGATCGGAGTAGGAAATAGGGTACAATCGAAGAAAGTCAAGTAGTTCAAAATAATTTGCACTTATGTGAAGGGGAGTGGCACTAATGAAAATATTCATCTTAACGGATTTGGAAGGCGCCGCTGGCTGCGAATCGTTCGAGCAAACGCGGAAGGGAGTGAATCCATCACGCAAGCATGAAGTAATGGAACAGCTTACCCGGGAAGTGAATGCCTGTATTGAAGGGATTCTCGAGGTTTCTCCAAAAGCTGAAATCGTAACGTGGGATGGTCATGGAAGCGGCGGACTGCTGCCGGACAAGGTTAGAGGAGCCCGCTGTTTGACGAGGGAAAATGGCGGCCGTCCCTATTATGATCTGGAAGGCTTCTCAGCTATGCTCTTTCTTGGACAACACGCGATGGCGGGCACTTTTCAGGCGCCGCTGTGTCACACATATTCTTCCAAGGAGATTATGTATTATCGGTTGAATGATACCTTTATCGGCGAGTTCGGATGTCGAACGCTTGTAGCCGGGATGCAAGGTATTCCTGTCATCTTTATTTCCGGCGATGACAAAGCTATCCGGGAAGCCCAGTTCCTAATACCGGAAATTGAAACCGTGATCACGAAACAAGGCAAGGGCATAGAAGCCGCGGTTCATATCGATCCGGAGGAGTCATGCCGGCTAATCCGTGCAGGAGCTGCGCGTGCTGTTCAGAGAATTGGTGAATTCCGCCCATTCCGCGAATACAGCGCACCTTACACGTTTGAAGCCCGCTATTACCGCCCGTTTGACCTGGCTCATCCGAAACGGCAAGATCCGCAGCTCAACTTTCTGGATGACCGAACCTACCAGATCACAACTAATGATCTGGCTGACTTGCCATTTTAAAGTCGCGCAAAGCGTGGATCGTGATATTAATGACGTGAAAGCTGTTGTACAATAAGGAAAGCCTGTATCACCCGAGATTTGTGACAGCTTAAAAGCTTTGTTAGAGCACGGTCACCGCGTCCTTATCGCCTCGGCAAGGCCGATACGCGACATTTATCCCGTGTTGCCGGAATGGATGCGCTCTCTTGATATGGTGGGGGGGAATGGAGCTTTTGTGCAAAAGAATGGGAAGATTGAAGCGGTCTCCTTTGATTGTCTGGAGCATCATTGTCTTGAACAGTTGAAGAGTTTAATAAAAATTCATAACCTGCCTTATTTGGCTGATAGCAAGTGGGATTACGCCTACACTGGACCTAGTGATCACCCGATCTTACTAAATGTGGATTCCGGCCAACTAGCCAGGAACAGGATGTCCATAGATCAGCTGGAGGAAGTCGCAAAGCTGGTGTTATTTACAGATGATAACCAAATCCTCGAGAAGCTTAACCAACTGCCGGTTCAAACCTACATGCATACAGGCGAGCAGCTCATTGATATTAGTCCTCGGGATATTAATAAGTGGTCGGGTTTGCAAAAATTAGATGTCGTAGATGGACAATTTATTGCTTTTGGCAACGATTTGAATGACATTGAAATGTTCAGCCACGCCAAGTACAGCGTGTGTATTGGAAGTCATCCGGTAGCGTCTAATTATGCGATGAAGTGCATACCGCCCTTAGAGATATGCAGCGAGATCCAATCCATTGTCGATGATGGGGCCAGCCCAAACACTGCAGAATAACAGGCACAACATTTAGTTTAGGAACTGAGGGGATGGAACGTAAATGATCAGAATGCGTTTAATGACCCACGCCTTCCTAAGTAATGGGAACCACACGTTAATGTTAAAGAGGGCCGGCTCAAAAAAGCTTGCACCGAATATGTGGACCGGAGTAGGAGGGCATATTGAGGACGGAGAGCAGAGTAACCCGGAATTAGCAGTCATTAGAGAAATTGAAGAAGAAACCGGAATCACCGGGCTCGACCTAACGACAATCGAGCTGCGCTATATTATGATGCGGAAAGTTGAGGATGAGATCAGACAGCATTTTGTTTATTTTGCCGAGACAAGCCGTTCTGATTTCATCCCGTGTGATGAGGGAGAGTTAAGCTGGATTGATACAACAAAGCTGCTTTCCCTGCAGCTGCCTTTGACCATCCAAAAAGTGCTGGAGCATCGAGTGCAGCATCCTGCTTCTGAAGACGTGTTTCTCGGTACCATTTTAAAAGAAAGCGTACAGTGGTCCATACTGGACAGGTAGGGTGAAGGCGGCTATTCTGCCAATGGATAGATAGGTTTTGGATCGGGAAAATGATACCTGTGCGTGCGATAAAAGGCGGCTGGGGCCAGGCAGTTGCTATGGCTGTCCAGGCAGACGCTAATGCTGACGAAGCAATTGCTATAGCTGGCCAGGCAATCGCTAATGCTGATGGGGCTATTGCTATGGCTGGCCAATCCATTATTTTTGTCGAAGCTATTGTTTTTGCTGACGATACAGGGCTATCGATTTGTATTTCTGAGCCAATATATCAATCATTTCCAGGCGCCGCTTATCGCGGGTTGCCGGCTGCTTGGCAGAGAAAATATAGCGTGCCCAGTCCTTTCGGTATCCTGGGGTCAGACTCCTGTAAAAAGCCAGCTCCTGCGGGTGTTCATTTAACAAGGCTTCCACCTCTTTGACATAATCCTCATAATCTGCCACGGACTGGCTGGGGGCGGCAGATTTTTTAGATTTTTTCTTCTCCCGTTTTAACCCTACCACTGTAAACGTATCATCCATGCTCACCATGCGTGCAAACTTCAGATCGGTACCTTCGACATACCCGTCTTCATCAATATTCATAGCCGGATGAATCTCATCCCGGTGGATATAAGTGCTGTAACGTTTATTTCCTTTTTTCGGATAGGCAAAAAACAGATACCCTTGCTCCTGGAGCAAGGAATTGGAGGCGATATGCCGGGTATGCCGGATCATCTCCTCGATCGTTTCAATGAATATGAAGATAGCGTCATGATTGGCGGACAAAGCAGTGGCTTGCCCATGAAAAAGAGTATAGTCGCTAGGTTGATTGATCACGATCAATTGATTGTATTTCTTCAAGTTCAGCTTATCGAATATTGACATGATGTCCTCCTCTTTATACGTGGGCAAAAGGCAAACGATGTTTAGTCAGTTTTGTGTATTATCCTATCATGGGTGACTGTTGATCCATAGACACTGTTGTTCCATAGAGCAGGCAGGAGATATTTTGCAAGTAAGACTACCAGTCAGGATTAGAAGGTAAATTGATTTTGCTTCATTAATTCCTCATAGCGTGTCTTATGAAGCTCTGTCAGCCAATCATACTGTTCGACCAAGAAATTCTGTACATAAGCAAAAGCATCGCGAGGAATTTTGTCCTCACTGTTCAAATACATAAGTGCGTTTTCCAAATTTCCCCGCTGCCGGCGCGCCCGTTCATCCCATTGACGGCTCCATTCGTAAACGACATCGTCCCAAACGGGAACCTCAGGCTCTGCAGCGCCGTTCTTATGCTCCTGCCAGGAGGCCCAACGCTCTGCCCATTCAGAAGCCTGCTGCAGGTGGATGAGCAGATCCTGAGGTCCAGCGGCATTCTGATACCAGCCGTCCGACACTTCAGCAATTTGCTGCAGGTGCCGATTGCCTTCTGCATCTACCTGATACCCAATCCAATGTGACTTCATTCGCGGGTAATCAGCTGCGATAGCCTCGGCAGCCGCAGTATCCTGTTCCGGGCAAGGGGAAGCCCCGCTTGATATCACATACAGCAAGGTAGTCTTGTCCTTCTCTATTTCCGAAGCTTCCTTGTATTTCTGCTGAATGGCTTGCAGCAGCTGACCGAGACCGGAGCCTTCCGGGGAGGGGACTGCCTCTGAACCATCCTTTTGCAAAAGATCATGAACCGCTGCCGGGTCGACCTGCTCGGCATCGTAAATGAGATCCGCCGCACCACAAGCGGCACCAGGCTGCATCTCCCCGCCGAACAGCCACAGGCTAAAAGAGATGTCAGATGGAAGCTGCTCGACAAATTGGCTGATGACCGCACGGCTGACCTCAGCATACGTATGCTCTCCCATTTTATCGTCCATCGGCGGACTAAGGTCCAAGGCAATCTGGATATGCAGGCTGCTTGTTGCCAACGGCCCGGATGCGGCATCCTGCTGCGGCCCCAGCTCCCACAACCAATGGCGTAAGGAGTCCAGTGGTGAGAGGTAGCTCTCCTTAAACAGCGAATATAGATACTGGGTGTAATGATCCCAATCTGACTCATTCACGGCTTCCGAATCCGCAATGAGATCCAGAGCGTATCGTACCTGGGCGCTTTGGACAGAGCTGTCCTTTAACGTATAGGCCGGGCGCTTGCCTGCGAAGATACCGGCGTTGTACTTATATAGTTCCTCTTCGTTTTGGGGGAGTGGAGGAGGATTGTCCAATTGGTGATGAATTCTTGCGATCATCGATTCGGTCAAGTGCGATTTCGCATAATCATTATGCTCTATTGCCGCGGGACCCTCCGGTTCAGGGGGTGTCACTTCTCCTTCGCTGCATGCAGCCAGCAGCAGAAACGCGGCCAGCGGTAAACCCCATTTTTTCATATAGCTTGTCGTCCCTTCTTGTCTCTCTAAATAAAGCAACCCAACAAAGCGGCTTGGGCATCATAAGCCTTTCAGCTGCTTCGGAAATCATAATCTTTGTTTAATATTTTTACATTATAACATTAAAAAAACGACCTCTCAGTCGCATTCATCCTTTAGGCTATCTCAAGCGAAGATAAGGCTCCGCTGTAGGCTTCGATAGGAGTTTTCTCTTAAGTAGTATAGCTTGCCGCAGATTAGAAGTCCACTTCTATACCAGTTGGTTGCTGATGCCGCCCCCTATCGTTCCTTACTGATGTCGATAAATTGAAAGCGAACAGCTTGGCAATAGCCAGAAAAAAAGCGGGACGGGATGTTTATTTCAATATATAAAAAACGCAATATATATTGTATATATTTGATACATAAAGTAGAATGGGGTTAATTCTAAGTGTAAATACCAGGAAAAGGATGTGTTGTCATGCAGTCCCCCCAAACTTTTTCCTCCAAAGCTGCAGTGCCTCGTTCAGAATTCCCCCGCCCTGAATGGGAGAGAGAACAGTGGCTTACGCTGAATGGTGAATGGGATTTTGCCCTTAACCCGTCAATGAATGGCAATGAACAGCCGTGGAAAAACGGAGAGCCCGGCCAGTTTCCCTTGAGCATTACGGTACCTTTTTCTTGGGTTCATCATTTGTCCGGCATAGCCCGGGATGAAAAGGGCGTTGGCTGGTACAGGCGTTCCGTCCGTTGGAGTCACGAGGACCAGCAGGACAGAATCTTTCTTTGTTTTGGGGCGGTGGATTATCACTGTGAGGTTTGGCTTAATGGCTTTTTCGCAGGAAGGCATCAGGGAGGTTATAGCTGTTTTGAGTTTGAAGTAAGCGAATGGTGGAATCGCAGCGGAGACAATACGGTTGTTGTTCGGGTGGAGGACCACGACCACAGCTCGCAAACGCGGGGCAAGCAGGGTTATTCTGAAATTCGCGGAATCTGGCAGCCTGTTTGGCTGGAGGCGCGTCCGGTCAACTTTATTAAAAAAGCCCGTTTCATCACTGCGCTCGACGGCCGGATTCAAGTGCTCGCAGAGCTCGATGTGCAGCAGGCGGGGCAAGCTGTGCTGGAAGCCAGCTTTGATAAAGGAGCTATTCAACACCAGCAAGAAATTCCGATGACCAGCGGGATTCACCAGGTGGAGCTGACGATTCAGGTGAATGAACCTCAGCTTTGGAGTCCAGAGCATCCTTTTTTATATGAAGGAGAGCTATATTTGAAAACGATATCATCGGAAGCCGCGGAATTCGCAGTTCCGGGCCGAACCATGTTTACAGACCAGACTGCTCCAGCAATCGATAAGGTTCGGACTTATTTTGGCATCCGGGAAATCGGCACAACGCTCCATGAGGGACGAGATTACCGCTGGATTACGCTGAACGGCAAGCCTATTTATTTGAACGGCGCATTGGATCAATCCTTTCATCCCACAGGACATTTCACCTATCCAAGCGATGACGAAATGAAAAACGAAATTTTCTTGATGAAGCGACTGGGCCTAAATATGGTACGGATTCATATCAAGCCGGAGGAACCACGGAAGCTGTATTGGGCTGATAAGCTCGGGATTCTTGTCATGGAGGATATGCCCTGCTTCTGGGGGAATCCGGATGAAGGCGCAAGGGCTGCTTATTGCCAGGAGGCGGAGGAAATCATTAACCGCGACTTTAATCATCCGTCGATTTTTTCCTGGGTGATGTTTAACGAAACATGGGGGCTGAAGACCAATGATGCACCGCAGCAGGTAAGGGACTGGGCACCGGCTTCCACCTATTTGCCGGAAACACAGAACTGGGTTAAGGAAGTTTATCATTGGGCTAAAAAGCTGGACCCTACCCGTTTGGTCGAGGACAACTCGCCATGCAATTTCGATCATGTGGAATCCGATATTAATACCTGGCATTTCTACATTAACGGGTATGAGAAAGTCCGGGATCATATTCAAGAAGTTGTGGGCAAAACATTTGAGGGCTCTTCCTTCAACTACTGCGGAGGCCGCGTTCAATCCGATGCCCCATTGATGAACAGCGAATGCGGCAATGTATGGGGAATTGAAGGCGGAGCGGGAGACAGTGATCTGGCATGGCATTACCGTTATATGATGAACGAGTTTCGCAAGCATGACAAGCTGTGCGGGTTTGTGTTTACCGAATTCCGAGATGTTGTCAATGAGTTCAACGGATATTACCGTCTGAACGGGATGGATAAGCGGTTTGGCTATGAGGACTTTGTGCCCGGAATGACTATAGCTGATCTTCATGCCCTGGACTTCATCATCATCGATGCCCCTCCCTGTCAAACGCTGCCTGCTGCCTGCGAGGTCGAGGTGCCGCTTCTTCGCTCAAGCTACTCGGACCGCTATTTCGGACAGACACTCTATCTGGAATGGGAGCTTTGGCATGATAATTTCGGAGTGAGAACAGTTTCCGCTCACGGCTCGATTCCGCTCGTGTGGGAAGGGTATGGGGTCAGCGCACTGGATTCGCTTAAGCTTCGTATGCCGGAACAGGAAGCAGTTGCGGTGTTGGCAGTCCGCTTACAAACAGGGGAGGGCAAGACGATTACCCGTAATTTTACAAGCTTTGATGTGCGCGCTTTAACTTCCACAGCGGCCGCTTCACAAGGTGAAAGGCGTATATGTATACACGGAAATGATTATCTGGTGACACAAGTTCCGGTAAGCGGCTATAGGGAACATACTTTCCCGCATCAGTGGAATGCTTTAGCCGGATATAAGACGTGTGGCGGACCTGAAGGCAGCTTCAGCTATGAGATAGACTTGCCTAGTCAGGAAGAACTGCCTGTAATCGGAGAGATCGAGCTGTGGTTTGAAGCCAGTGCTAAAAGGCTGCTGCAGCGAAACGTGGAAAACTCAGACTATCAAAAGTCGGAAATATCGTTTATGCACGGCGCGAAAGCGAATACGGAGCTCAATCCGAATACGTACTATATGACCGATGATGACCAACACAAATCGAACGTTCAAGTCAGGGCAGACGGTGAAACAATAGGCACCCTTTATTTGCCGGACAATCCTGCGGACAGCCGGGGGGTCCTCTCCTGGCATTACCAGGCCGTGGCGAACAAGCTGGAGGAAGCCGGTTCATATGGCTATCTGTGTCGTCTTGCGGTACCGAGCCGCATTCTCGCGCGATTGAATGAAACGCGCAGGCTTCAATTGGTTTTGCAATCCGATGAGGGAGGCCTTGCCTTGTACGGCCGCAACGCGGGACGTTACCCGCACGATTTGCTTGTGTGCTGCAGGTAAGCCTGTTATTCATAGGAGCAATGGAGCAAGGACAGCTTACCTAGGCTTTGAGCTTATGGATTGGTTCTTCACTGATATACCCAAGAAACTGCAAACAGCAACAACAGCTGTTTTAAGGTCAACGGTCTGTTGAATTCCAGTGCCGGTGCCGTTCTACCGCCGCTGAGCATTGCACGCACACATTTAACTTAATCAAAGAGGATGGGAAGTGGCTAGTTCATTTAGAAAATTTAGTTCCAGAGTGAACTCTGAGCTATATTCTTCCTGTTAGGTGGGGAGGGCTCATTTTTCTCAGTGGTTTGTGGTATTATTTTTTTAAAGTCAAAGCGAGAGCCGCTTCGTCGGCTCCCGCCTTTTATTGTGAGCCAAGGAGACTATGATGATACTTAATAAAGGTGAAACGTTGTTCCGTCAAGGTGAAAAGGGTCCGCTTTATCGTTTGAGAAGCGGCCTGCTCAAGATCGTCCGCGTTCATGAGGACGGCTCGCAGATCCTCGTCAACATTATTCTTCCGGAAGAGATTATTCCGCATCATTCGCTAATTAGCCCTAATCCGTATTTTGGTACGGCCGTTGCTCTTATCCCCTGCGAAATTGAAGTGCTGTCCGCTGCGGATTGGTACCAGTCTCTGCAGGGCGATGCCGAGAAGCTGCGTTCGGTTGCGCTGCTGCTGCAGGACAAATTAAGGATGATGCAGCAGCGCATCGACCAGTTAACCGAAGTGACGCCGGCGAACAGGCTGCGCAAGCTGCAGGCTTGGTTTCAAGCGTACACTTCCGAACCGCTGGCCAATATGCTGACCCAGGATGAAATCGGTCAATTTCTCGGCCTTAGACGCGAAACGGTTAATCGCCTGATGCGCGCTCAACAGCTCAACGGCAAGCAAAGCAGCAAGCATAACGGCATGTAGAACGGCAAGCAAAGCGGCAAGCACAACGGCGTTCTAAACGGTGGAAATGACTGATCACCGGACGGAGGGTTGCTCAGGTTTTTCGGGTGCTGGTTCGTTTGCATCGACCAGACTGCCGGCCGGGCCGAAAAATTCGTAATGGATGTCTGCTGCGGGAACCCCCCCGTTGAGCAGGGCCTGATTTACGGTCTTCATGAACGGAATCGGCCCGCAGAAGTAAAATCCCGCGTCCAAGGTGGGAATCCTTTGCCGCAGCCACTCCGGATCAAGGTCGCCTTCACACCAGCACAGCGACACTTGAGGATGCTGGTTCTCTATGGCTTCCAGCCGAGCTTTCATCGCGGGGGTGCTGCCTGTGCGGGTAGCATGCACGTATATGACCTGACGTTCTGGACAGGTTTCAGCTAACGTCTCGAGCATGCTGACCATTGGTGTCAAGCCGACTCCGCCGCTGATCAGAATGGCCGGACGTGGATCTTGCCGATCCAGCACGAAGGAACCGGCGGGGGCGGCAAGCGGCAGCACATCCCCGACCTGCACCTTATCGTGCAGATAGACGGAGGCGATTCCTGCAGGCTTCTCACCAACCGCATCCTCCCGCTTAACGGAAATGCGGTAATATGGTTTGCCGGGAGCGTCTGAAAGACTGTACTGGCGAATATGGGTATAGCGCTCTCCCGGAATAACCAGCTTCACACTTACATACTGTCCCGGTTCAAAATCCGCCAGCCCCTTGCCGTCCAGCGGCACCAAATAAAACGAGGTGATCCACTCGTTCTCCTTGACCTTTCGGTCGACCTTAAATTCTCTGAACCCTTTCCAGCCTCCCGGCTGACTGGCCGCTTGCTCATACATCTCCGATTCTACCTGGATAAAAACGTCCGCAATCACATCGTAAGCTTCCTTCCACGCCCGCAAAATGTCCTCCGTGGCCGCTTCGCCCAGCACATCCTTAATGGCAGCCAGCAAATAATGCCCGACAATCGGGTACTGCTCCGGCTTAACTCCGATGCTTCTATGTTTGTGGGCAATCTGTTTGACAGCGGGCAGAATCGCTTCTAACTGGTCGATATTCGCCGCAGCTGCGTATACCGCATTGGCAAGAGCGGTTTGCTGTCGCCCCTGCTTTTGATTGGCATGGTTAAAAATATGAAGTAATTCCGGGTGGCCGTTGAACATCATTTCGTAAAAACGCTTCGTAATCGCGGTCCCATGAATCTCCAGCACCGGAACTGTGGATTTGATCACTTGAATCGTTTCTTGACTTAACATTGCCTTTCCTCCTTCAAGACGGGTTTGAACCCAAGTATACGAAAGAGGCCTTTTTCGGCTTGTGATTACAGTCACAGTAAATGAGAAGGTTATGTGACTAAGCTCACAGCTATTTACTGCCGGATATCTCCAGCTCTCTGGCAGACAAAGCGAAAAAAATTATTTGAAACCAATCAGGCAGCAGGTAAGTATATAGTGAGGTGCGTTAAATAAATTTTACCATTCATGGAGGATTGTAATGAAAAAAACATTAGGCATGATCGTGGCTGCCGCCATGATCGCATCAGGCTGTTCCGCAGCGGGCGGTGAGCAAAACTCTCCGGAGCCCAAGAAAACAAACGAATCGGTCGCGGAAGGGGGACAGTCGCAAGCGGGAGAGGGAATTGAGGTTGATAAAAAATTACTGAACGTCAGCATAACCTTACCGGCTTCGATGTTTGAAGACCAGGATTTGGAGCAGATCACGGAAGATGCCAAAAAGCAGGGTGTCAAGGAAGTCGTGAAAAATGATGACGGTTCAGTTACCTATACAATGTCCAAATCCGACCACAGCAAAATGCTCAAGGAGATGGGCGACGAAATTGCCAAATTTGCGGATGAGCTAGTAAACGAAGCGACTTTTGCGTCCATTAAAAATATCAAGTATAATGATTCCTTTTCCGAATTTTCGCTGATCGTCAATAAAGAAGCTTACGAGAACAGCATGGACGGATTGGTCATGATGGGGATGGGAATGCAAGGCATGATGTATCAAATGTTTAGCGGCGTAGATGCTGATAAACAAAAAGTTACGATCAACGTAGAAGACGAAAGCACCGGTGAAATATTCCATACGCTCGTTTATCCGGATGGGATGAATACTGAATAAAACTTAGGAAGTGGCTGGCCCAAACATCTGACCTATGGGAAACCGTAAATTGGATGGGGACAGCCTATTTTTTATGTCTGGCGTGCCCAG
>NZ_HE610960.1:66333-118244 GCF_000285515.1 Paenibacillus senegalensis JC66 | reverse complement strand
TGGTTGTTCTGCAAGGTATCCTGCTTTAAACGCTCGCCCTGGGACTGTCGATTTATGACGGATCTCTATAATAAAAGTGTCCAGCGCGGGTCGGTTTGCAAGATGCCCAGCGCTAACGCTCGCCCTCGCTCTTATTTATATGAAAAAGCATGGGTTTTATTTCTAACGCTCATCCTCTCTCTTATTTGTGACAAAAAGCCCGAAAAACCGCGATTTGAAGCAAAATAAGGACCGTCGCAAGCGTTACATTTTTTATCCCCCTGATTTTGCTCAAATAAGGACCGCCGCGAGCGTTAGAATTCGAAGCAGGCTGCAAAGGGCATCAAGCTGCAACTGGTGAGCCGCAAAGGGCACCACTGTAATGGTCAGCAAGGTGGAACGGGCAAGCGGCATCAAGCTGCAAAGGGCGAAATGCAGCGGGCACAAGCTGGCTACGCTCGTGAGCGCCGCTCTAGCCATATCAGCGGCTTCTCATTAGTAAAGGGGAACAAGCCTTCAAAGAAACAAGCCGCAGAATTTTCACATTAGCAGGAACCGCGCAGACAATTAACGAAGTATAGATACACTAACAAAGTAGATACAATGAACGAAGCGGATACAAGTAGCTAAGTAGATAGTTGAAAGTTAATTTATTCACGATATCGCCGAACCGTCGGCACATTTCAGCACAGCAAAGGACGGATAACAGTGACTTCTGTGACTTCCATACGAATCTATGAGCATAAGCATTTGGGCGGCCACCGGATAACGGAGCATCATCACCCCTATTACCAGCTGCTGTTTGTGTTGGAAGGGGAGGGGAAAATCCGTCTGGACGGAGTGGCTCATGAGCTTTCCATACATGATACAGCTCTCATTGCCCCATACTGTCCGCACTCCGTACTGTCAGATTCCAAGCTGACCCTGCTTGTCGTTGCTTTTGAACGCGATGCGCTTGATCCAGAAATTGTTGACGGGCTGATGCGGGAAGTATTTGCCGATTCGCTAGTTATTAAGATGAACAGCTTTACCGGCAGTGAGCAGCGCCAGCTGCTGAGGAAAATGCTGTTTGAGCAGGCAGCGCAGGAGTCTCTTTTGGGCCGCCTGTCTTTAAAAATCCTGCTTTCCCAATTCCTGATTACTCTTGCCCGTTCGGTTACACCGGTTTCAAGCGGATCCCAAGCTGCATACGTACATGCTCCTGCCAATCCGCTGCGCGCAGAGAAGGTCCGCAAATACTTGGACACTCATTATTTCGAACCGCTGACTGCCCCGGATATTGCCTCCAAGCTCGGGATCAGTACCCGGCATGTTAATAACATTTTTAAAGAACAATACGGTCTGACACCGATGCAGTATTTGACCCGAATCCGCATCCAGGTGGCAGAGAGGCTGCTTGCTGAAACGGACAAAAGCATCATTTCGATTTGCTTCGAAGTCGGTTATGATTCCGTCTCTACCTTTTACCGCTGCTTCAAGGCAGAGACGAATGTATCTCCCAACACCTACCGAAAAAGCAGCACACACCAGGAAACGTAGGTTTTTCTAACTAACTTTTGGCCGTGTTAATTTCACATTAAACTTGTTAATTGTCCGGAATAATTAAGCGGCCCTTCCGACACTCTTTTGGGAAGCGAAAGGGCTAAGTGAAAAGGTAAAACGAAAAGGCAGCGAATATATAATAACCTCTCTTATGAAAACAAACCTTAAAAAATGACGTTTATTGAATCGGCAGGCTCTTCGATGACTGCCGATTTGTTATCTGTAAAACTCAAAAATTCAATACTACATTATAGATTTCCATTAAGTTAATACTACTTATATATTTTCATTGGCAATTGGACAAGAGACTGCCCTGCTGCCGACTGTGTCAAACTAGCTTCCAAGTCGAACGGTATCGGTTCAATCTTTGAAACCTTTTGTGTAAAAGCATTCAATGCAATGTTCAGCTCTAATCTAGCTAAAGGAGCACCAAGGCAAAAATGCGGCCCTTTTCCGAAAGTAAGATGCTTTTTGCTGTTTTCGCGATGGATATTCAATGTAAATGGATCCTCAAACACACTGTCATCCATATTAGCAGCGCTCATCCACGCGACCACTACATCTCCTTTTTTCAGATTCACTCCCAATATATCATTATCCTGCTTGACTGTGCGGTCCCGCTTACTAATATGGAAACGGTAACGAAGCATTTCTTCCACGGTGTTCGGAATCCATTCAGGTTGATCTCGTAGCTGCTGATATAAAGCCGTATCATCATAGAGAAACGAATAAAAGATGCTGGAGAGCATATGGCTCGTAGTTTCAATTCCTGCTCCCAAGAAAAGCATCGTCGTTCTGACCACTTCGTCTTCGGTAAATGCCTCGCCGTCAACTTGAGCTTTCAACAAATCGGACATGATGTCATCTGACGGATTTTCTCGTTTCTCCAACACTATAGGATAAATGTGCTGGTAATAAGCTTGGGCCGCAGCCAGCTTTTTTTGTTCCAGTGCTTCCCGGTCGCCCCCATTGTTTGGTTGGAATAAAATATCGACCCATTCTTTAAACAGATGGTGGTCTTGTGATGGAACGCCAAATAAATCGGCCATGACGATCGATGGCAAGGGCCCTGTCAAAGCCTTGACTATATCGACTTCCCCCGTCATCATATCATCTACCAGCTTATTAGCGATCTGTTCGATTCTTGGCTCCCAGTTTTTTAAACTGCGGGGGGTGAATGCAGCCGACAGCAAGGAACGATATTTTCTATGTCTTGGAGGGTCCATTAAAGTAATTGTAGTTTTGTCAGGCGGGGCCCCTTCTTTAGTATTTGTCCCAACATCAAGGGCAGTTCTTGAACCTTCACTCGAAAAAACTTCGTAATTGCTAATTACCTCGTTCACATGATCATACTTAAATACGTTCCAGGTACCCGTTCCTTCGTGGTAATACACGGGATTTTCACCAAGCATCTTTTTGTACCACTCTAGCGGAAAAAATTCTTCGGCTCTTGTTTGAAACTGCGGAATATCCGTCAAAGAGATGATTTCTTTGTACATATATCCAGTCCTCCCATATAAAGATTAATAGGTATCATTACGAAACAAATAAGCAATTTTTCTGATCGAATCACTTCCCTCCCAGCTGGTTTATGTATTTCCAATAACATGGTATCATGATAAATGCACAATGAGCAAGTTTGCCTAATGGGAATCAATTGTGTGGCTACCAATCGAATTTCTGCTCTCTGAAAAACGTGAATTGTTTGGCAAATATGATTTATTGATTTCCCAGTGTACTAATTAACGCTAATTTGCTAGTATGGTTCTCATGAGAAAATATCCGATAATAAAAGTGGTGTTTGAGCATGGAAAAACAAAGTTTACGAGATATGAAAAAAGAAGCGACCGGACAAGCTCTGGCTGAAGCTGCATTTGAGCTTGCTCTTGAAAGGGGATTGGACGGCTTTGTCATCGAAGATGTAGTGCATCGCGCCCGTTACTCTAGAAGAACGTTCGCGAATTACTTCTCTTGTAAGGAGGAAGCGGTGGCAGCAGCTGCTATTTCCTCCGGTAACAAAGATGAATTCGACAATCTTCTTGCGAATATTGATGAGAGTGTAACTCCGCTCGAAATCCTGTACCGGTTAATGAGGATGCAGCTAACAGCAGATCTTTTCCAGAGAATGCGGGAGCTTGTATCCCTCTCGAGACGGTATCCGACGCTTGAGCCTTTTCTGCTTAGCATAATCCACCAGCTTCAAGCATCGGGTAAAGAAATATTGGTTAACACAACTCAAGGGCGCTACACCAAGGAGTACACTCATCTTCTTGTTGGGGCGGTATACGGTGCAATACTGCCATTACTCGACGGCAGTCTCGATGTACGGTTTCCGGGACAGGTGACAGACGAGAATGCAGAAGCCATTACGTTCGATCAATACTTGGATCTAACAATTAATTGCTTGCGAAATGGTTTTTAATTCAAACAATAACTAACCATAGCTGTTTATAGTGATTTTCCAAAGTATCGAGTTACAAGCTCTAAAACTAATCACAAAAATACGTATCTCGCAGAACGTACAATAGTTAGATAAGCAGTTGAACAAAAGAAATAATGACGGGTTATCTTCTAGCTTGTTTTATTCCACTGCTTATTGCAAGCGTATTCATATCCAACAATTGCAGCGGGGCAGGAGAATTCCTCTCAAGATCTCTCTGTATACTCCCCAAACCAAGACTGACTTGAACAACATTCTAACTGAAGGTCTTTTGATTATGGCTCCTTTTATTTTGGGGAGACTATCTCTGACACAAGAATACGGACCAATACTAGACAGTATGCCATTTATAACTGGTCTGTGATAATTCGTGATGTCTATTTATTTCTGAAATTGAGAATTTTGTTCCCGATCTAGAAAGAAAAGCGGAAGGTCTCCGATTACAATGAAAGCAGATTAAGGAAAGGGGACCATTCTTATGACAGTACACAATATTGGAATCATTATGAACGGTGTAACCGGACGGATGGGGACTAATCAGCATTTGATCCGTTCCATTCTCGCAATCCGCGAGCAGGGAGGCGTTGCCTTGCCGGGTGGCGATGTGATTATGCCGGATCCTATTCTAGTCGGAAGGCAGGAGCAAAAGCTGCAAAGGCTCGCTGAGGAGCATGGCCTGTCTCGTTGGAGCACGGATCTGGAAGCTTGTCTGGCCGATGAGTATAACGTGATTTATTTTGACAGCCAGACGACGGTTCGCCGTGCAGAAAGCATTAAACAAGCTATCGCTGCAGGGAAGCATATTTATTGTGAAAAACCGACGGCTACCGACCTCGAAGGTTCACTCGAGCTTGCCCGGATAGCCAGAGAAGCTGGCGTCAAAAACGGTGTTGTACAAGACAAGCTGTTTCTGCCAGGGCTTTTGAAGCTGAAGCGGCTGATCGACAGCAGATTTTTTGGCCGTATCTTGTCGGTGCGAATGGAGTTTGGCTACTGGGTGTTCGAAGGCGATTGGCAGCCGGGACAGCGCCCATCCTGGAATTACCGCAAGGAAGACGGCGGCGGTATAATCGTGGACATGTTCGCCCACTGGCGCTACGTTCTTGATCACTTGTTCGGTGAAGTGAAGGCGGTTTCTTGTCTGGCGGCGACACATGTTCCGGAAAGACGCGACGAGCAAGGCCAGCCTTATACTTGTACGGCAGACGATTCCGCGTATGCGACCTTTGAACTGGAGGGCGGCATCATTGTTCAGGCCAATTCCTCCTGGACTGTGCGCGTAGACCGTGACGATTTGCTCACGATTACAGTTGACGGAGTAGAAGGAAGCGCTGTGGCGGGTCTGCGCGGCTGTAAAACCCAGCATCGCGTCAACACGCCGAAGCCGGTCTGGAACCCGGACATTCCGAATCCGCACAATTTCCGCGAGCAGTGGGAAGAGGTGCCGGATAACCAAGTATTTGATAATGCTTTCAAATTCCAATGGGAAATGTTCCTGAAGCATGTCGTTGTGGATGCTCCATTCCCATGGGATCTCCTGGAGGGAGCAAAAGGTACGCAGCTGGCTGATTTGGCGCTGCAATCCTGGCAGGAACGCCGCTGGGTCGATGTGCCGAAGCTGGAGCTTAAGTAAAGGAGGCGTGTAGGATGAGCCCAACCATTAACCTGCCTCGCGAGGGTGGAGCCCGTTACGAATATACGCTGCGGCAGCAGTCTCCGCTTGCTGTTCCGGATCGGAAGTTTACTAGCCGAATTGCTTTTTCGGCGGCTCATGTGGTGTGTGATCCGTTCGCCGATACTGATCCGCTGCATCAGTCACGGATCGATTGGGAAGCGACGCTCGCTTACCGGCATCATCTGTGGTCTTACGGATTAGCCGTGGCTGAGGCGATGGACACAGCGCAGCGCGGAATGGGTCTCAACTGGAGCCATTCCAAGGAACTGATTAGCCGTTCCATAGCCGAAGCCCGGACAGTTGGCGGGCGCATAGCCTGTGGTGCGGGTACGGACCATCTCGCCCCTGGGCCGCAAGTTACACTGGCTGATGTTCAGGCAGCTTATGAGGAGCAAGTCGGATTCGTAGAAGGAGAGGGCGGCCAAGTAATTCTCATGGCCAGCCGTGCATTGGCTGCCTGTGCAAAAAGCCCGGAGGACTACGTAAAGGTATACGGAAATATTTTAAGACAAGTCAAGCAGCCGGTCATTCTTCATTGGCTTGGCGATATGTTCGATCCGGCATTGACCGGCTACTGGGGCTTTTCTGATGATCATGAGGCGATGGAGATTTGTCTTCAGGTGATTCGGGAAAACAGCAGCAAGGTTGATGGAATCAAAATTTCTCTACTGGATGCTGGCAAGGAAATCAAGATGCGGAGACAGCTCCCGGAGAATGTCAAGATGTATACCGGCGATGATTTCAACTACCCGGAGCTGATTCAAGGCGATGAGCAGGGCTACAGTCATGCGCTGCTCGGTATTTTCGACGCGATAGCTCCTGCGGCAGCCCATGCGATTCATGCCTTGGATGCGGGAAATCTTGACGAGTATCATCGCTTGATGGAGCCAACGGTTGCTTTGTCCCGTCATATTTTCCAGAAGCCTACCTATGCCTACAAAACCGGAATTGTGTTTATGGCCTATTTGAACGGCTATCAGAACCATTTCCGGATGATTGCCGGCGCAGAGGGCTTCCGTTCGATCCTTCATCTGTCAGAGCTGTTCGTGCTGGCCGATCAGGCGGGTCTGCTGAAGGACCCTGAGCTGGCAGTTGTGCGGATGAACCGGGCACTGGCTCTGGCGGGTTTTGAATAAAGATCAATAGCGATTACACATTCAGGTCACTTAGGTTTGCCTCATACGAGGAGCTTAAGCGGGCCTGAATGTTTTGCCTGTTGAGCAAAATCAGTGCAGCAGCAACATACTTAACAGTAACTATTCAGGAGGTTGAACAACAATGGAACGTTTACGTTCGATAGAACGATTAAGCTTGAATCAGATTACGATGGATCGTTTGTCTCTGCCAGAGGCCGTAGAAGTGTGTGTTCGCGGCGAAGTGCAGTGGATGGCGTTGTGGCGTCATAAAATTGCCGAGACCGGCTTGAAGGAAAGCAAGCGGCTAATTGATGAAGCGGGAATTCGCTTATCCAGCATATGCCGTGGCGGCTACTTCCCAGGTGCAACGGCACAGGAGAGGGAAGCCAAGCTCGACGACAACAAGCGTGCCGTAGAGGAAGCGGCGGAGCTGGGAGCGGATACGCTTGTGCTGGTCTGTGGCCCGGCGCCGGATCGGGATATCGACTTTGCCCGCCAGACGGTTGCCGAATCGATTGCCAAGCTGGTGCCTTTCGCGCGCAGCCATGGAGTCAAGCTGGGAATTGAGCCGCTTCATCCGATGTATGCTGCGGAACGCTCGGTCATCAATACATTGGCTCAGGCCAATGCGCTCGCCAAGACGTTCACACCCGAAGAGGTTGGTGTCGTGGTTGATGCCTTTCATGTATGGTGGGATCCGGAGCTGTATACGCAGATCAAGGCATCCGCAGGGAGAATTCTCGGCTTCCACGTCTCGGATTGGATCGTTCCTACGCCGGATTTACTGATGGGCAGAGGGATGATGGGCGATGGAGTGATTGAATTGCGCCGCATGCGTCTGGCTGTAGAAGAGGCTGGTTATCAGGGGCCGATTGAGGTGGAAATCTTTAATCAACAGGTATGGGATATGCCTGGAGACGAAGCGATGAGTTTAATTAAAGAACGCTATCTTGAACATTGTTAATACTATAAAAAGGCGAGGGTCAAAAAACGGAATGACACGGCAAGAGGGCTTGAACCTGCTATACTAAAAAAGAACAAGAGATGCTAGAGAGCAAGAAATACAAGAAGTAAAATAAGTAAAGAAGCACGAGAAGTAAGAGAAGCAAGAAGCACGAGAAACAAAAGAAGCACAAAAAGTAAGAGAAGCAAGAGAAGCAAGAAGCCCGAGAAGTAAGAGAAGCAAGAAGCACGAGAAACAAAAGAAGCAGGAAGCAAAAGATGCAAGAAGGCAGAATGCAAAATGTTGAATTACATTTATTTCGAACGTGACTTCGCTTGGAGTCGGAAAATTGCTGAGGAGTACCTGGCTGGGGACTGGTAGCTGGAAAAGATAAGCCTGCCCATCCAGCCAGATACCCAGGCAAATTCAGCGTATGGATGGAGGAAGCAAAAGTGAGAACCTATCGTGCTGCCTTAATCGGAATTGGAGGCTTTGGCGAACACCATGTCAAAATCATTGAGGAACTGGTGCGGGAAGGCAGCTTTAAGCTGACAGCTTTTACAGAAATCCGGCCAGAGGCATTTCCGGCTACCGTCAGCCTGTTGACGAGAATCGGAGCAGTGCCGTATACGGACTACGAGCATATGCTGGCAGAACAGAAGGATACCGATTTTGTCATCATCGCTACCCCGATCTCTACTCATAAAACGATTGCCACCCGGGTGATGAGCATGGGTTATCACGTCATAGTGGAGAAGCCGCCGGCTGTGACGATTCAAGATATTGATGAAATGATACAAGTTCAAAAGCAAACGGGGAAAAAGTGCCAGGTCAATTTCCAAAACACTTCCCTGCGCTCCTTCCGGCAAATGCTTTCTTTACTGGAGCAGGGGGCAATCGGAGAGGTAACGCAGATTACCGGGGTCGGCCGTTGGCGCAGAACCAAGGCTTATTATGCCAGAACGCCTTGGGCCGGCAAATTAACTTATAACGGTCAATATGTATTGGATGGGACATTTACGAATCCGCTGGCTCATCTGCTTAACAACTGCTTACAGGCAGCAGGGGCGATCAGCCCCGAGCTGATGATCCCGCAATCGGTGCAGGCTGAGCTGTACCATGTCAATGATATCGAGGGAGATGATGTATCCTGCATCAGAGCGGAGATGCCGGGTCAGCTCAAAGTCAATTTTTACGCTATGCTCTGTCATACGGATAATGCCCGTCCTTTTATTCAAGTGCAGGGTTCCGAAGGAAGCATGCGCTGGAGCTATGACAATTCTCTCATTGTGCGAACAGCTAAGGGAGAAGAAAAATTTCAATATGAAGAAGAAAACCGCGTGCGGAATATGTATTTAAATCTGATGCAGGCCATTGAGGACGAGCATGTTCCTTTGTACTCTTCCATTGAAGCGTGCCGCAGCTATGTGCTCGTCAGCAATGGCGTGTATGAATCGGCACGGGGCGTAGTAGCTATTGACAGCCAATATGTGCAAGAGATCGAGGCAGAAGGATCGACTGCCAGACTTCTCCCGGCTTTATCTGAGCAAATGCATGATATTGCCGATCGAGGCGTGCTCTATTCGGAGGTTCCCTTCCCTTGGGCACGTAAGACAAGGCGGGTAGATATGCGGGGTTATAACCATTTTGCTGTAACATTTGCTGGGGTAAAGAGCTAGGCGATCATCGCAACTGGCCTGGAGTATTATCAATAGGAACTGCTTGCATTCAATTTCAAATTTTAATCGGATAAGGAGCGGTATTCCGTGGAATCAAAGCAAGCTTCTTGCTTCTATGCAACCGTGGGAGAAATGATAGGGGATCACAGCTTGACTACCGATCAGATTATCGCAACAGCAGGATACTATGCGCCCGGAGACGGCGGAGCTTCCCTGTATATGATTAGGGAAGGACGACTGCCGGAGGATGGCGGAAGCATTCTAACCCTGGCGAATGGAAAACAGGCTCATCTGCTGCCCGTTGACCGCATTCATTATAAACAGTTTGGCGCGGTCGGTGATGGGACGAATGACGATGGAGTCCAGATCAAGGCTGCGCATACGTTTGCGAATTCGCAGTCGCTTCCTGTTGTCTGTCCGTCCGGAGAGTATTGGATCAAACAAACCTATGAAATTCCGATAGAAACAGATGTATCCTGGGGGCAGACGATCTTTCACCTCGATGAGCGCTTCAATACACTGGAAGCTCCGCGTTTTCGAGTCATCAGCAAGCATAAACCGGTAGAAATCGAACTGGATGAAGCACAAAAAGCAGAGCTGCTGGCCAGCCTGCGGCCGGGCACTACACTATTGCCGATGCTCGCAGAGTATAAGAACTGTCTCGTTTTTGTGGTGGACGAAAAGGATCGTATCGGAGTGCGGGCCGGCTATGACGGGAGCATTAGCTGGAGTAAAGAAGAGTTTTTTTATGTTGAGGAGCAGGGCCGATTGATAGGCGACCTGGCCTGGACATTTTCCGATTACACTAAGCTGGTGGCGTATCCTTGTGACGAAAGCTATTTGACGGTCGATGGAGGAACTTTTTATTTGTCCGGAGATATTCCGGGTGATACATATGAGGGGTACTTTTATAACGGATTTACAATCAGCCGCAGCCGGACAACGATCCGCAATCAATGGGTTGGTTTGGAGAAGGGCAGGAAGGATATTGCCCGCAATCCCCGTCACGGTTTTTATCAATTTGAACGTGTGTATGATGTAGGTTTGGAAAATATCCGCCTGCTGCCATGGGTTCATACCCGGCCCGGTCAGGATCGCAATACGTTTCAGGGGACTTATGGAATCGGCGGCAGAAGGGCGCTTCATGCAACTCTGCGCAATGTAACGGCGGAAGGCTCGTGGGAGGATTGGGGAGTTATCGGTACCAACCTGTTCAAAAATTTTACGATCGAAAACTGCCGTCTGAACCGGATTGATGTTCATTTCCACTGCTGGAACATATCCATACGGAATTCAGAAATTGGCTACCGGGGAATAACGCTTTGCGGAGGCGGCGAGCTCGTTATCGATAATACGAAGCGGTATGGTGATACGTTTATCAGCTTCCGCCCGGATTACGGAGCGCGCTGGGACGGACCGATTCTGATTCGGGATTGCACGCTAATGGCCGAAGGGAAGCAGCCGGAAGCTGTGGTGTTGGATTTTCAGCCTGCTGATCACGACTATCGATATCCCGTCGGGTTCGGAAGAACCATTCAGGTAGAGGGGTTCACTTTTCGTTATAGCGGAAAGCTCGGGGACGAGGAACAAACAGCCAGGTTGATGCAGCTTCCGGCCTTTTCCATGATCAGCTCGACTGGGGAAAGATTTTTCTTTCCTCACCTTCTGGATTTCCGCAATATTCAAGTGGTCGGCAGACAAAGAGGGATTCGGCTTTTTAACATCTTCGCTCCGTCAGGCTTTCATACCGGGAAGCCGGGCGGGTTTACTGGCGATCGGCTGGCTGCCAACTGCTATATGCGTTTTGAAAACATACCCGGGGAAAAAGTGGAGCCGCAATACCCGCTGTCTGCCGCACACGTTAACTTTGGGATTGACGGGATTCAGGCGGCAAAGCATGAGGACGAGTTTTCTCTCTATCCGAAAATGGAGTTTGTCAATGTTGGCGACTTCTTCGGCCGCTTTAAAGGGGTGGCTGCGGATATCAGCTTTAAAAGCAGCGTGATAAGGGGAGTTGATGCAGCATCAGCGGAAGGTCCGCTGCGCGGCCGGATACATTTCGAGCAGTGCGAATTCGCAGCAGATGTTCATGACGATGGGCGGCCTTTGACTTTCCTCGACTCGGAGCTCGGTACGTATTTCAGAGACTGCACGATTCATGTGCCGCTGGTCAATGGTACACCGCGTCCGGATTTGTTGGACCGGTATGATTTTATTGAGGTAAATTCCCGCCTTCGCTATTATCATTCCAATACGAAATTGTCGAGGGCGCTTCATGACTACTTCAATCAGTCGGGTCAGCCGGTACTGCCGGAATTTACTAGTATGCTGCGAAGCCATCACGGTGAGGACAGCGAATGGATGGCGCGGCGCCAGGGTACAACGGAGCAGCGTCCCCCGGCATCCGCCTTTTTGTCAGTGCCCGGCTTTCAATATTATGATACGGAGCTTGAACGGATTGTAGCGTGGAACGGCTCCCGATGGGTATAAAATATAAAAATCACATGAACTATAGCGAAGAGTCTCCAGCATTGAATGGCACCTCAAATGCTAGCCATAGCATTGAATTGGGTGCACCAGCGGAGACTCTTTTAATCCGGGGACAGGCCATTACCCCGGAGATTATGTTTCGGTAAGGTTGGTTAAACTGCATGGCCAACGACACAAAGTCAGTAAGCGGATAGGTTTCTGATTCGGCTTCTCTGTATTTGCGGACATTCACAGTTTCATCAGCCCATTCCTGGTCTCCTATTACGAGCATATATGGAATTTTTTGCATTTGGGCTCTTTAATTTGATTTGGACGAACGAAGATATGGGCATCATTCTAAGAATCAAGATCAGGCACATCTTTAGTATGGTACCTTTGATACTGCTTTGGGGTCTGGCCGTACTTACTTTTAAATATCCGAATGAAATGAGGTGTTGACGTATAGCCAAGACGCTCAGATATTTGTTGGACGGACCATTGTTTTGTAAGAAGCATTTGCGCTGCAGCATGCATTTTCAAATCCATCACGTACTCAATAAAGGTGACGCCGATGACTAACTTAAACATTTTGCTAAAGTAATTGGGGCTGACCCCGAAATGGTTGGAGATGGAATCCAACGATAAGTTATCGAATAAGTGATCCTGAATATATTTCTTAATCTGAATCTCCATGGGAATCTCACTGGCTTTGTTTTTATCATCAATGCTAACAATTAGCTTATCCATAATTTCATTAAGCCAATTGCCGAATGCGCTCAGTGAATTCATTTTTTTTGCAAATTCGCGCAGATCATAGTCTGCTACGTCTTTAGCTTGAATTCCAAGACGCGGGATCGCCATGTTTATCTTTTTTACGATACTATGAAGTATCTCCTGGCAATAAGCAACAGTAATTTGATGCGATTGCTGTTCCATCTCTAGAATGATTCGGGATACGATTTGTTTCAGGCGCCTGCCATCAGCGGAATCGATAGATTCACCGACTTCCTCCATTAGTAATGGAATTGCGGGAATAAGTTCTATTCGATCGTCAATATTAAGCTTCGAATAGCGAATAAGATTTCCTTCATTTAGGAAACGATACGAGAGCGCCTCTTCAGCTTCCTTATAGGAACACGAAATGCTTAAAGCATTACACATATAGGCGTCCCCTATCGCCAAACAGTACATGACACTCGAATGTTTTTTTAGCGTGCTTTCAATATGTTGAATAACAAAGTCCACATTCCCATCGAACGTAGCTATTCCAGCAATTTTACGACTGTCTCGATTGACAGCATAAACAGATACTGTATTATCCATGCCCGTTGCACCTAATTCTTCGATAATTTGATAAACTAGCAGCTGTTCATCTTTAAAACTCATCGGCGGATGCTCAAGGTCAATAACGAAACTGAAACATTCCTTTCGATCGAAGTTAAATTCGAGCGAGTGTTCATTTTTGGAAATATCCTCACCTTCGCCCAGCTGTCCTTTAAGTAGCTTGAGTAAATAATCATGGCGAATAATGATTTTGCTTCGATCCCATCTAGCTTTCATTTCTTGTAGTTGGGAATTCAACTGGTGGAATGCACTTCCAATAGGTCTATGAGCCCTTCGGGTTAACATAAGAACAAAAATAACGTTAACAAGCAGCATCAAAGCGCCTATTAAAATAGTAACTTTGAGTAAATCGGTAGATCGCTTGTAGAAATCATTCACAGAGGCAACGGAAATGTAGTACCAAGGACTATACTCTGATTTCACAAAAGAGATGACGCTGTACTCTCCATTAATTTCAGCTGATAACATTCCAGTTCCCGTACTCTTGGCTTGCTTTAATAAAGCTTCTACTACAGATTGCGGCACCTCCTTTTCCCCGTTGTCCCGGTTCCTCGAAATTAAATTTCCATGCTCATCAATTAACCATAGCTGATGTCCGTCAAAGGCGCTTGATTGCTGCAAAAATACTTCGCGAACAACCTGTTCATTAACATTGATCGCGACAATTCCAAGGTAATGATTAGCAGACGAGTAGAAAGGAATGCTTCGTACATAGGTGAGAACCCTTTTATTGCTTCGTTCATCGATCCCATGCAACCATTTATATGTATGTGCGCTAGTATTGTATAAATCAAACCTTTCCTTTCGCTGCCCTGATAAGCATTCCTGATTTTTCATAAAACATGCATTGGAATTGAGAAATATAAGGTCGTTATTCCGATAATAAATATCAATGGAATTGATATAAGGATAATTATTTTTTATTTCCTTTAAGCGATTTGATATTTGCTGAATACGAACAGGATCATCCGTAACGTCGTGATGAAATGGATACACGAGTGTTTCGTTGCTTTGCCGTTGAGTCAAATAGAGATCTGATATCCGGATAAAATCTTTCATAATTTTATCGTCAATGGTCTTGCCAAGATTCGTTACCGCTTGCAAATTATTTTGGCTAATTTGTCGATTATAGTTTTTTTGGAAATACTGGAAATAAGTAAAGGCAGGTAACACTGTGGCCAGACTAACCAAAACAAAATTGAACAAAAGCAAACGAATAAACGTATTTTTCAATAATAACAGCCCCTAAATCATTCTGGAGAGTAAAAAAACAACAAATAGCGAAATAAAGCAATTTTAATAATGATCATAAAATAACGCTATTATCGCAATTTTTTCCTAATTGTCAAGCAATAAGCAAAAAAATAATATGAGAAATGTGAGCGCTTACTTTCTATAAAATTATAAGCTATCACAAACAAATTGTATCTGAGGGTAGAGTAAAAAAACAAATGAAAGGAGCTAGCCTGGACGTTAACGTAAGTTGTTTTATCGAAAACACAATAAAATTTAGGAAGGAAGGTTTAGCTTATGATAAACAAAAAACAGTGGATCATACTTACGCTAATATTTGCATTGCTTTTCACTGCATGCAGCTCAGGAAAACCTAATCCGGGAGCGACTACCAATCCTGGCGGTGGAAATGAGGAAAAGCCTCCCCAATCAGTAGAATTGACATTCGCATATATGGGAGAGGGTGCGACCTATGAATTGTATAAAGAGATGTTTGAGGCTTACGAAGATAACAATCCTCACGTGACGATTAAATCTCAAGTGATTGCCCAAGATTTCAATTCCGCTATTCTCACACGGATTTCAGGTGGCAATCCTCCGGATTTGTTCTGGATTAGCAATGCATCATTACCATCCTTCGCTAGTCGGAATGCACTACTGAATTTATCTCCTTATGACGGAAATCTATTTAATAGCTCGGATTTCAACGAAAACGCATTAGAAGGGTATTCATATGAAGGGAATATTTACGGTTTGCCGGCAGACTCGGCACCAATGGTTTTATTCTATAATCGAGATCTGTTTGACGAGGCTAACGTCGAGTATCCTCAACCACAAATGACGTGGGACCAACTTTTAGAGAAAGCGAAACAGATGACGAAAGCAGAAGGAAATAACACTACTCAATTTGGTTATGCACAAGATCTTTCTTGGCAATTCTGGGCGCCGTTTGTTTGGATGAATGGCGGAGATATTCTCAGCGAGGACAATAGCCAGGTTGTAATTAATTCATCGGAGAATATTGAAGCATTTAATTGGATTCGGGATTTGATGAATTTGCATAAAGTTGCGCCGACCTCTACAGCCCAAAAAACAAATCCAGCTTATCAGTATTTTGTAAATGGCGATGTCGCGATGTTTTTTGGTGGCGCTTGGCTCGCTTCAACCGTACTTCGCGAGGTAGATTTTGAATGGGATGTTGTTACACCCCCAGTAGGAAAAGAAACGGTCAATACAATGGCTCTAGGTGGGTTTGCTATTGCCTCGAACACCGACCATCCGGAAGAAGCTGTTAAGTTTTTGTCTTGGCTATCTGGGGAAGAAGGGCAGAGAACGAAATTTGAAACAGGATTTGCCGGTTTGCCAACTGTGAAATCTTTGATGGATACACCAATTGCTATTCTTGGTTTCGAGCATCCGACAAATAAAAATATTCAGTTGGATCAAATTATACAAGCAGCTTCCTACGCTCGCGTAGCACCGGCATCCATGCATTGGGATGAACTTAACACGGAAATTACGAATCAGCTTCAGCTATTTTGGAATGGGGAACAGGAAGCAGCGGACACGCTAAAAAAGATAGAAGATAAAGCAAAATCGTTTTTTAAATAGAAATCAATAACTAAAAGTTACGAATCACCGCGCTTGACTTTATACAGAATTGCTAAAGTACCCAAGCGCGGTTTACTGCAGAAGGGAGAGGTACAGATGAGCCGAGTATCCAGACAGAAAAATATCGCGGGATATATCTTTATTGGTCCATGGTTAATTGGCTTTATCTGTTTCGCGATTTATCCATTAGTCTATTCTCTCGGGTTATCATTCACGGATTGGAACATACTGGAGAGTCCTAATTTTGTCGGACTTGCGAATTATAAACACATGTTTCTTAACGAAGACTTCTGGGCAGCTTTAAAAGTAACTTTCATCTATTCGTTTGTGAGTGTCCCTTTCGGACTTTTGATAGGTATACTGCTAGCTATTCTTTTGAACCAAAAGATGAGAGGAATAAGGATTTTCCGTACTATTTTTTACCTTCCTGCAGTTGCTTCGGGAGTAGCTGTCTCGATGTTATGGCTATGGGTGCTGGATCCCGATTTTGGTTTAATTAATATGTTCCTTTCATATATCGGGATAGAGGGGCCGAACTGGCTATCTAGTTCCAAGACAGCACTTGTCTCATTAATTATTATGAGCTTCTGGGGCGTAGGCGGCAGTATGGTCATTTTCCTTGCAGGACTTCAAGGTATTTCTATCACTTTATACGAAGCAGCAGAAGTTGACGGCGCAGGTCCGCTTAGAAAATTTATAAGCATAACAATTCCAATGTTAACACCAACTATATTTTTCAACCTCATTTTAGGGGTCATTAATTCGTTTCAAGTATTCACACAGGCTCTCGTGATGACAGGTGGAGGACCAGGAAATTCTACACTCTTTTACGTACTTTATTTATATCGAAATGCATTTGAATTTTTCAAGATGGGGTATGCTTCGGCACTTGGTTGGGTATTGTTCATCATTATATTATTGTTTGTATTGATTTTATTTAAAACCTCAGGCAACTGGGTTCATTATGAATTCGATCATGGAGCTTCTTCAAAGTCTTCGAAGAAAAAACGAAAACTGTGGAATAAACAAGATCAGCATGGGAAGGAGGATGGTCATGCAGCGAAAAAAGTACGTATATAAATTGCTAATACTGAGCGCGCTTATAGTTATAGGGATGGCATTCATACTACCGTTCCTTTTCATGGTCAGCTCGTCGTTAAAGAGCTCCTCGGCCATCTTTTCATTTCCACCCAAACTTTTACCGAGCGAGTTTCAATGGAGAAATTACATTGAGGCAATGGAACGGATGCAGTTTTGGTTGCTATTTAAAAATACCGCCATCATCACGAGCCTTACGATTATTGGAACATTAATTTCCTGTACAATGGCCGGCTATGGCTTCTCGCGTATTGATTTTAAGGGAAAGTCTGTATTATTTATGATTATGATTGCAAGCATGATTATTCCTTATCAAATAACGATGATTCCGCTCTACATATTAATGCGAAATCTGGGGTGGATCGACACGTTTGCTCCCCTTATCGTACCTGCTTTCTTTGGAAATGCGTTCTACATTTTTCTTATTCGCCAATTTTTCTTGTCAATTACGAAGGAACTGGACGAAGCTGCCACCATCGATGGCTGCGGTCCGTATAGAATTTTTCTGTGGATTCTATTACCTTTAGTTAAGCCTGTGCTGGCGACCGTTACGATCTTTACTTTCATGAACACATGGAACGACTTTTTAGGGCCGCTCATTTATTTGCATTCAGATGAAGTAAAAACATTGAGCTTAGGTTTATATGTGTTCCAAGGTGTGAATATAACAGATTGGCAGTACTTAATGGCAGCATCAGTGCTTATTTTATTTCCTTGTCTAATTATTTTCTTTTTCTTTCAAAGGTATTTTATTGAGGGTACGACGTTGACAGGGATTAAAGGATAATAAGAGGGGATGACGGAACTAGTGGCAACAAAAAGGCTAGCCCGTTATTACAGCAGTAGAGAGTGATTTCTTAAGTCTAAGGAACAATTCCATAATAATCTCCTCCATATCTTAAGGATGTGGAGTTTTTTTTGCCGCGCGCTCATTTTACAATGGGTCAAACTGCAGGGGGAGGGGAAATGAATGAGCACGGCATATCGCAGAAGGGATCTCGGGGAGGCGGTGAAAATTGCTCTGTCCCAAGGGGCGGTTTTTACGGCAGGAGAAGATGAGTCGCCGGTTCTGTGCCTGGTGCTGAATGGTCATCCGGCGGCGCTGGTTAAAGTTTCCGTAGAGACGGGGCGCGTGTTGTACAGCCATAAGCTCCCTGACACTGAGGCGGTCACGGCGGTGGTTTCGGTTCGACATGAGGTCTATCTCGCAGGACCGAAGAAGCTGTTCCGTTATAATCCGCTGACCGATGAGCTGACGGAGCTGGGAGCAATTCCTTGCGAGAGCGTTATCGTCTGGGATTTGGCGGTGGGGGCAGACGGAAGGCTTTACGGTGTCGGCTACCCGGGAAGCTTTATGTTCGCCTATGATCCGCTCCATTGCAGCTTTACCGATCTGGGTACCATGAAGCCGGGCGAGGATTATGCGCGAGGCATCGTATCCAGCGGGGACATGCTGTATATCGGTATCGGGGCAAGCGCGCATGCGGTGGCTTATCGCATTACCGATGGCAGCATGCGGGAGCTTCCGTTTGAGTTAGCCGGTCAGCCGCATACGGTGAAGAAGGTGTATCCGGCCGATGACCGGCTGTTGATTACGGCTGGTTCACAGCTCTGGATATGTGACCGGCAGAGCGGCCTGGTGCTTAGAACGCTGCGCTGTGATGGCGCATTCTGCAGCGGGCCGGCTGGGGAAGAGCAGGTCTTCTATTATAAATCGGACAGAACGCTGTGCCGCTACGATGCGCACACTGATATAGAGGAGCAGCTCGATGAATCGTTTGCATGGCCGGAAACCGAGATCAAGGCCTGGAGCTGGATTCACATCAAGCGCGGCCCGCTGGCCGGCAAACAAGTGCTGGCCGGCATGGCCGCCTTCACAGAGATCGTTTATTATGACCTGGCAACCGGGAGATGCGGACAGATTCAAAGCGAAGTGGAGGGCCAGGGAGTGCCGGTGCAGAGCTTGCACTGCGATCCGGAGGGTCGGATTATTGCCGGCGGCTATCATCGGGGGATGAGCATTTACGATCCCGGGCAAGCGCAGTGGATGTTCACATCTCCGCAATTCCGGCAAATCGAGGGGATGCTGAATCATGGCGGACGGGTGTATTTCGGCACATATAGGCATGCCCATATATATCACTACGACCCGAGCAAGCCGTTTGCCGGAGAGGTGGACTCGAAGCAGGGAAATCCCGGCTTCTGCTTCGCTCCCGGTGAGCTGCAGGATCGCCCGTTCGTCTTCGCTAGCGGCGAGAAGGAATGGTATGCAGGTACTATTCCCGACTATGGACAATTGGGAGGGGCGTTGATAGCGTTTAAAACGGCCAAACGGGGCCGAGCGGAAGAGCAGGGTTGGACGGAAGAGCAGGAAAGAACTGATGAGCAGGGTCGGATGGAAGAGCAGGTGCGAACGGAAGCGCAGGGTCGGACGGAAAATCAGGTGCGAACGGAAGAGCAGAGCCGAACGAAAAAAACGGACCCGAGCAAGCAGGAGGAAGAGGAAGCAGAAAACCAAACGGAAGAGATTTGGGTGCAGCGGCATGTCATTCCAAATCAGAGTATCATCGGCCTTGCCTACCGCAACGGAATGCTGTACGGCGGCACTTCCATTTATGGAGGACTGGGTGTGGCGCCGGCAGCGGAGGAAGCGAGGCTGTTCGTCTGGGATACGAGACAGCGTCAGGTAATTCGGCAGATCCGGCTGGTGATCGCAGGGGAATTCGTGCGTCCAAAGCTGATCGGGGCGCTGTCCTTTGGCCCTGACGGTCTATTATGGGGCGCTGCAGATATAGACGGCCTGCTGTTTGCTATGGACCCCGGTTCTTTAGAAGCTGTGAAATGGAAGCGGCTGTACCCTGCGGCAAAGCCCGGAAGCCGCTGGCGGCCGTACTACCTGTTCTGGGATCGCGAAGGCAGGCTGTGGACAACAGCGGGACGGCACATCTCCAGGGTCGATCCAGATACGATGGAGCATGAACAGGTCGTTGCAGGCGCTGATGTAATGACCCTTGGTCAGGACGGCACGGTGTATTATGCATCTGGCTCACAGCTGATCGCGCTCTGCCAAAGAACTTAAATTTTTCACCCTTGATCGTAATATTAGTACACTTTAAAGCGTTTACATTTCCTTCATACTATAACTATTAAGATTATTATGCTGCAGAAAGGACGGGGATGTATGGAGCGGGCAGGCGTTGCCGTGCAGGCGGAAATCGGAAAACCTAAGAAACAGCGCACAATAATGAAGATTTTGAAAGACTGGGATCTTTATTTGATGTTGATCCCCGGCTTGATTTTTTTGTTGATTTTCAAGTATACCCCGATGTACGGCCTGATTATTGCTTTTATGGATTTCAATATTTTTCGAGGCATCTCGGGCAGTGAATGGGTGGGCTTCAAGCATTTTGAGAGCTTGTTCACAAACGCCCAATTCATCAATGTTTTAACCAACACGGTGCTGATCAGCTTGTACAAGTTGATCTTTTTGTTCCCGGCACCGATTATCGTCGCTATCTTGATGAACGAAATTATGAATATGACTTTCAAAAGAAGCGTGCAATCCATTATTTATTTGCCGCACTTTATTTCGTGGGTCATTATTAGCGGTTTGTTCATCAATTTGCTGTCGATGAACGGTATCGTCAACTCTATGCTGGTTTGGCTGGGCTTTGAGCGAATTATGTTTTTCATGGATCAAAGCCTGTTCCGCTCGATCCTTGTGTTTACTGACGGCTGGAAGGAGATCGGTTGGGGCACCATTGTCTATTTGGCGGCGATTACTTCGATCGATCCGCAGCAGTACGAGGCGGCTACGATAGATGGAGCAAGCAAGTTCCGGCAAATCTGGCATATCACGCTGCCCGGGATGGCGCCTGTTATCGTCCTGATGCTTATTCTCAGACTGGGGAATGTGCTCGAGGCGGGTACGGAACAGATTCTTGTTATGTACAATCCGATTGTATACGACGTGGCGGATGTTATTGGCACTTTCGTTTATCGAATCGGCTTGGGGACCGGCGACTACAGCTTCTCTACAGCAGTCGGGCTATTCGACTCCGTCGTTGGCCTTATACTCATCGTTACCGGTAATCATCTTTGTAGAAAGTATCTGGGGAGGAGTATTTGGTAATGAGAAGATCTCCATATAAGAAAAGTCTGGGTGAGAAGCTGTTCATCGGATTCATCTATCTGTTTTTCATCGTGTATGCGATCGTGGCGCTGTTTCCTTTTCTCAATGTCATTGCGAAATCCCTCAGCAGCGAGGGTGCGGTAATTGCCGGGCTTGTATCGATATATCCGATTGGTTTTCAGACCGGAACCTACGAATACGTCTTGAGCAATCCGCTATTTTTGAACTCCTTTAAAGTTACGATCTTTATTACTGTAGTAGGGACGTTTCTTTCGTTACTGATGACGGTGCTGTCGGCTTACCCGTTATCGAAACCGAATCTGGTCGGGAGAAAGCCGATCCTGTTGATCTATATTTTCACCATGCTGTTTTCCGGCGGCTTGATTCCCAGCTATATTTTGATGAGGGAATTGGGTCTGGTCAACAACGTTTGGGTTTTGATCCTGCCGGGGATGATTAGCGTCTTTAATATGCTTATTGTGAAAAATTTCCTGGAAGGCCTGCCGGAGGGGCTCGAGGAATCCGCCAAAATGGATGGCGCCAGCAATCTGACAGTGCTAATTCGGATCGCGCTGCCGCTGTCCAAGCCGGTGCTGGCAACGATCGGTCTGTTTTACGCTGTTGCCTTGTGGAATAGTTATTTTGCAGCGATGGTGTACATTACCGATCCCGGCCTGAAGCCGCTGCAGCTATATCTGAAGGAATTAATCGCCTCCACCCAGCAGACGATGCTTACAGCCGGCGAGATCGACCTGAGCAGAGATTTGAACACGACGCCGGACTCGGTCCAAGCCGCCGCCATCATTACAGCAACGGTACCGATCCTGATCGTTTATCCCTTCTTGCAAAAGTACTTTGTCAAAGGAGCGTTCGTCGGTTCGGTGAAAGGCTGACAGTCTGTCCATCGGCTATTAATGATAAAATAAATTCAAACCAGCTTTCGTCGGCAAAATCAGAGGAATCCGCTCGCGGCCTATGGTGATGCCGGCGATTCAATTTTGCTGAATGTTGAAATGGTGAGCAAAAATTGGGGGGTTCTCTATGTTAAAGCTTCTAATTGTAGAAGATGAAGAGATGACCAGAAACGGTTTGAAGGAATTTGTCCCGTGGCAGGAACTTGGCATAGAGGTGGCGGGGGAAGCAACTGACGGAGTCGAAGGACTGGAACAGGCGGGGCTTGTGAAACCGGACCTTGTGCTCTGTGATGTGCGCATGCCGCGGATGAACGGTATCGAGTTTGCAGGCAAACTTCGCGAAATGCTGCCGGCTTGCCGGTTAATCTTCATTAGCGGCTATTCGGACAGAGCTTATTTAAAATCGGCTATTCAGTTAAACGCAGTGGACTATATAGAGAAGCCGATTCAGATGGATGAGCTGGTTCAAGTGCTGCAGACCACTGTAGAAAGCTGCCGTGAGCAGTTGGCAGCGGTGGCCAAAATGGAGCGGATGAGCGAGACGCTGAATCAGGGGCTGCCGCAATTTACAGGGGCGCTGCTGAAGCAGTTTGTTAGCGCTTCCCAAATCATGCGTCACGAAATTGAGGCGCGGCTGCTTTCGCTTGGCGTACGTTTTCCATGGAAGGATAAATACGGAATAGCGGCTCTATGCGCGGATAGCCCCCAAGTCTTGCGGGAAGCGATGAACATGATGGAGAAATATTTTGCGGAGTATGGCAGCGATTATGTGATTGGCGACTGGTCAGATCAGGTGATTGTCATCTTTCCGGATGATGAGGGGATGAGGGAAGGGCCGACTGCGCTGTTTCATCGCACGGTGAAATCCGTTAATGAGCGAACGGGAGGATGCGCAGCTGTTGCGCTTGGCGGACAAGGAAGCGGTCTGGATGAGCTTCCGGCCCTTCTGGAACGTACTGTGCAAGCGCTTCAATACCGTTTCTACACAGGGTGGAACCATATTATTCACTATCCTTACTACATCAACCGGCAGCTGGCGATGGGCATCGATTGGAAGGGGTTGGTGGATCAGTGGGAGGACTATTGGAAGAAGCAGCAATTCACAGAGGCGGCGGAATGGATTGACAAGTCGGCCGGACAGATGCGGGAACCATATGTATGGCCGGTAGAGACGGCGCGAAAGCTGTGGTTTCAAGCTTGTCTGGTGGTGTGGAAGTACTACCCTGAGGCATTGGAAGTTTACGACGAAAAGTTTGATTGGAGGAAGAAGCTGCTTCATGATGATCTGCTCGCGATCACCGGATTTCTCCATCAAGTGCTGTCAGATATCGAGATCAGCAGAAACAGGTTGAAGTCATCCTCGGGCAATTATGCTGTGCGCAAGGCCGCAGATTTTATGCTGTCCAGGATGTCCGAGCCGCTCACGATTCAGAAGATCGCGGATCATGTTTACCTTACGCCAACCTATTTATGCTTGCTGTTCAAGAAAGAAACCGGCTGCTCAATCCATGATTATCTCACGGAGGCGCGAATGGAACAGGCCAAAAAGCTGCTTCAGGACCGAACATTGAAGCTGTACGAAATTGCAGAGCAGGTCGGGTATGCCGATCCGAAGTATTTTACCAAAGTGTTTCGAAAAATGTTCGGCTGTAACCCTTCAGATTACCGGGAACAGACGTTTAGGGGATGAGGCGGATAGAGCATGGGTTTTCTCAAGACACTGCGAATCAAGGAAAAGATGCTGATCTCTTATTTGGCACTGAGTCTAGCCGTATTAGCGCTGTTCTCCATATTATCCCTGCACAAATCATCGGAAGTTGTCATGAATCAGGTCGAGGTTTCCACGCAGAAATCTTTCGAGCAAGCCAAACAATTTATTACTTACAAGTTGAACAGCGTCAAAGATTCCTCCAGTATGCTGCTGGTCAGTCCGGATCTTAGAAAAATATTAAGCAAGCCGGCCGACAATTATTCGTTGTCCGAGCAAATTAACGATTATAACGATCTGCTGTCGATCATTCATTCCGCACGGAACAATCGCGAGATCTATAGTATTCGTCTCTATGTAAACAATAACACGATCTATGCGAAGGAAGATTACTATATCAAAAGCCTGCCGGCCTATTTGCACGAGCCGTGGATTCAAGAGACGTTAAGCAATAGACAGGTTATGTATTGTACGCCGTCCTACGACTACGAGTATCTGATTGATCGTACGACCCAGCGGATCATTACATGTGCGCGAACAATCTATTCCCAGTGGTTTGGAGGGGAAGTGCTGGCAGTCATCGCGATTGATCTTTTGGAAGACTCGCTGCGTGAGATTTTGGAGCAGACGAGTATTACGCAATCCGGTGAAGTTTCCATTATTAATGAGGATGGCCAGATCATTATGCAGCTGGCGGCGGGATCGAATGCTTCGCTCCTGGAGGATCCGCAAATTACGGAGAGCGTGCTCGGAATGGACAGCTCTTCCGGAGAATATATCGTGAACGGGGTTCCCTATTTAATCCATCAGGAAGTGATAGAGGGGGTCGGCTGGAAACTGGCAGCGTTGATCCCGGTTGACGAGATCTACCAGGCGCACCGTTCATTATCTACTTATTTAATTCTACTGGGCATTGCGCTGGCTCTAATCGCTTTCGTTACGTCATATTGGCTGGCCAATGGCATTACCCGGCGAATTCGCATGCTGATTCAACGGGTACGAGGAATTGCGAAAGAGGATTGGGGAGAGAAAATCCCGGTGGAAACCATGGATGAAATCGGGATTCTGCAAATGCATTTTAACCGCATGGCCGAGAACATTCAGCGGCTGATCCAAGAAAAGTACAAGGTAGAGGTAAAAAAGAAGAACGCCGAATTGACCGCGCTGCAGGCGCAAATCAATCCGCATTTTTTGTACAACACGCTGGATTTGATCAACTGGATGGCTTTAAAATACAGCGCTACGGAAATCAGCTCGGTTGTCGGCTCACTGGCCAAGTTTTTCAAGCTGAGTTTAAATGACGGGCGGGACATTATCCCGATTCGAGATGAGCTGGAGCATGTCAGAATTTATCTGGATATACAGAACAAGCGATTCTCCAATCGGGTTCAGACGGTAATTCAGGTCGAGCCTTCTATTCTGGACATGGCGACCGTCAAATTGGTGCTTCAGCCGATCGTTGAAAATGCAGTGCTGCACGGAATCCGTGAAACAGAATCCAAGGAAGGGATAGTGACCATTTGCGGCCGGCTCGAAGAGCGAATGATCGTTCTGACCGTGGAGGATAACGGAAGAGGAATGCCTATAGAGACTGTGCAGTGCATCCTGCTGCCTGACAGAGAGTCCGGCGGGTATGGAATCTATAATGTGAATGAGAAAATCAAGCTGTATTTCGGAGCCGATTATGGTCTTGAATATTGGAGTGAACCTGGTACAGGAACGAGAGTGACGATCCGCTTTCCAGCTGTCGCTTACCGAAACACAATCCGCAACCATGACAAAGATGAAAGCGCATTATAACAAATACAAAGACCACACTCCATGATAGATTAACAATAAATAAGATGAGGGGGAATTGCCTGTGAAGAAGTCGTTACTTTTAGCATTTTGCTTTGGTTTAATTCTTGCTATTCTGGCCGCTTGCAGTGGCGGAAGCGGAGGAGGCAGTGGAGGCAGCGGGGGTAGCGGGGGCGAAAACGGAAGCGGAGCCGGAGGAGGCGGCGGCAGCTCCGAAGGCACAGAGGAGGAAGCGAAGCCAGCCTTGCGCATGCTGAGCTTCGTTCGCAGCTTTGATCCGAACCAGGATCCGGTTGCCAAGATGCTTGAGGAAGAAACCGGCTACAAGGTTGATTACTATACATTGCCGATAGAGAACACGGATGACCATCTGAACCTGCTAATGGCTAACCGGGAAAATTATGATGTGATGAAGCTGACCCCCAACCAGTTCCGGATGCTGGCTGAGCAAGGGGCATTGGCACCGCTGGATGACCTGCTTGACGAGTACGGCTCTACGTTGAAGGAGATCAACGCGGAGTATTTTGAACTGGCGCAAGTTGACGGGGTGACCTATGGCATTCCGGAGCGGTCCGCTCTTCCGTTCGTGGGCAGCTCTCTGGCCATTCGCAAGAGCATTCTTGATGAGGTAGGCATGGACATCCCGGAAACGCTGGATGAATTCTATGATTTGCTCGTCGCCATCAAAGAGAAAGTCGGCATTATTCCGATGACCGGTTATCAGGGCGTGATTCCGGAAATTTCGGGTGCATTCGGCATCGCAACAGGATGGATTGAACATAATGGCCAATTGGTCAACCAGTTTGAGTATGAAGGTATGAGAGACTATTTGACCTTCATGAGCAATCTTTACAAGGAAGGCCTGTTGGATCCGGAGTGGCCGGTAAATAAAGATGCCACCATGAAAGAGAAGTTTACCCGGGGGCAGGCCGCAGTGATGCCTTACGGATGGGGAATGGCTTCCCAGGTTACGGCTGGCATGAAAGAAGTGTTCCCGGATGACGAGATCGTCATTATTCCCTCTCTTGCCGGCCCAGACGGCACGAAAACCGCGTACCAGCAAAGCGGCGGTGTAGGCTGGTACATCGCGATCCCGTCATGGTCTTCGAATAAAGAACACGCCATGAAGTGGCTGGATATGAAGGTACAGCCCGATCTGTTCAACCTGATGGTCAACGGCGAGGAAGGCGTCCACTATGATTTCGATGAGGAAGGCAAGCGCTATCCGATTCTGCCGATCTTTGACGCTGAGCGCGGGAACTCCGACTGGTTTATGACCAGTACGCGCATACAGGATTATGGGGAGCAATGGCTGGTTCGGGTAAGAAAAGACGAGATTTTGTACCAGGCTTTCATGGAGATGCAGGGACAGATGGAATGGGCGGTACCGGATCCGCTGCTGTTCGCTCCGCCGCTGCCTGCTCTGGCAACGAACGCTTTGAAGCTTAATCAGTTTGCTACCGATAACATCACTAAATTTATTGCAGGCGCCGAGGATATGGCTAACTACGACAAGTTCCTGGAAGAATATAAGAAGATGGGCGGCGCCGATGTCATTGCAGAAGTCAATGAATGGTACCGGTCAAGGAACTGATGAATCGCTAAAAAATCAAGGGGCGGTCCAAAAAGTCAGTGTAAACTGACTGATGGACGGCCCCATTTCACTTCCGATTGCGCTGCGGAGGCAATTGTATGCGGTTTTTTGCATAAATTTCGCAACGGACACTTTTCGGACAGTTCCTTTCACTGCGGTGCAATTTGCCTTGAAAGCGGACTTCCTGCCTGCTCTCTTTCTTTACGGGCGGCTCCTGTTGTGGAAAAAACTTAAAATATTCCTCCCTATCATAAGATTGACGGATATGAGATCCTTCTTACTTTTTGCATAATAAAAGAAATCGCTTTCATTCAGTGAGGGAGGGTGCGGGAGTGAACTTGAAATGTGCATGGTTAGTCCATCCTAAAGTAAAAGCAAGTGTAAAAACTTACCTTCATAATCCTTTCCGATATGAGCAATTCGTACTGCATCAGGCTGGAGAGCAGGAATTATCCGGGGGAAGATGTACGATCGCAAGCGGTGATGGCTTTGAATTAGGCACCCTGATGCTAACTACGGATGAGGTCCGGATCGATTGCAGCAGACGGCTGAACGTGAATGAATTGCTATTTCTGCCTCCCCATACGGAAGTTAATTTGGACGTCAGCGGCAAAGCGAAGTTCGGGTTTGTCCGGTTTTCTCTAATAGACTGGGAGGGCGCACACCCCCTATCGGTGCTGCAGCAAATCGCCGGCTGGCAGGTCGCTCCCAACAACACCAAGGAGGCCGGCAGCGGCGAAACGTTGACCCGCCTGCTGAGCGAAACGATGAAGCACAACAAATACACCTATCTATTGGCCGGCAGTTATTTGAATCAGCTGCTGGTGACCATAGCGCGATACGCTTTGCCATCGCAATCCGAAGCTGATCCGGCGATAGACGACTCTGCAAATTACCGGATAAACACCAGAAGAGAAATTGCCGAACAAGCGTTATCCTATATTGATAATCAATTTATGGAGCTGAGAGATTTACGCGAGATCGCGAAAACGATCGGCTACAGCTATTCCTACGTTTCGCATGTATTCCGGGATGAAATGGGCATTAGCTTGCAGTCTTATTATACGAATAAGAAGCTAAAGAAAGCGATGCAGATGCTGGCGAGCAATCGCCAGTCTGTCACAAGGGTGGCAGAGCTGCTGCGCTACCAGTCCATTCACTCCTTCAGTAAAGCATTCAAAAAATTCAGCGGGCTAACGCCCACCGAATTTCAGCAGCAGTATGAGCGGAAAATATCCATTTAAGTAAGCTTTCAACTTAAGCTTTCATTTTAACTGGACGTTCTGTTCATTTCAGATTACAATATGAGGGGAACCGGGGTCCCGGAAGCAATGAACTAAGATCATGAATCGATCTCCGCGGTCAGTAATTATTACTAGAGGTCGAAGTGCCTATGATTCTCATGAGGTGATTTCTATTAAAAAAAGAAAACCGCTGCTCCTTCTTTCTCATCATCTTCTAGCCGCATTTCTGGTAGCCGCTCTTCTAACAGCCTGCTCGGCAACTAAAGAAGATGCAGTTCGAGATATGGTGGCGCCGGATCAAGAATCCTATAATATTTATGTTTTTTGGGACGGCAGAATAACAGACTATACGGAATTAATCAACGAAATGTTAAATGTCATTAATTCTGAAGCCGCTCTAGAAACCATAAACATTCATAACATGACTTTTATAAGCCTGGGAGACCAAACACAGAAATATAATTATAAAGAGCTGTTCGATATTGAACAGTCACCTACCATTATTGTGTTGGATAATGACGGAGTTGTCCTGCAGACAAACGACCCGCAAGATATTTTTCAAGTTTCAGAGTAGGCTGTGAGGATAAAAATTGTAACGCTCGCCATCGTCCTTATTTGACCAAAATCAGGGGCATGGAAATTCTAACGCTCGCGCTCGTCCTTATTTTCCTTCAGAACGTGGTTTTTAGGGCTAGTTGTCAGAAATAAGAGCGAGGAGGAGCGTTAGAAATCAAATTCCTGCTTTTTTGGCTGAATAAGAGCAAGGGCGAGCGTTAGCGAAGAACATCCTGCTGATCACTCGGCCGGACACTAATGTTACGTGGATATTCACTATAAATCGCAGCCTCCACAGGCAGATGAGAGGATTTAAAATCCGATTATATCATGTTAAAACAAGGGGCTGTCCAAAAGTCTGGACAGCCCCAATTCACTCAGGCCCGCTGCAGCGGCGAATGTATGCGGTTTTTCTGTGAAAATAACCCCCAGCGTAAACTCCCCGCATGATGAGCAAGCTCGGGTATTCGCACCCCAATCACATAACTTGCTACAAAATTTCGTCTGAAAACACTGGCTGGAGCTCCTTAATAGCTTAAAGCCCTGCATTTGTACGATTTGTCATATAAATCTCGGGCAATCGCGCTTCAATCTCCTGCATTTGTACGATTTGTCATATAAATCTTGGGTAATCACACTTCAATCCCCTGAATTTGTACGACGTTTCATACAAATCTCCGGAAATCGCCCCTCACCCCATGCATTTGTACGACATTTCGTACAAAACGCAGGCAACAAGCCCGCGCAGCCCTCGACCTCCGCGCCCCCCGCCAACCTTGGCAATTTTCATGCTGGAGTTGTGCCTGAGAATTCAATGGCATGACTGTTTTCGCATACACTTCCGCATACATTTCATTTTCAAGTACACCGAAATTAAAAAACCATTCCTCCTCCTTCGGCCGTTTGTTTTCGAAACAATGTGATATTACAGCATTCTTCGGATTTGCTTTTTAGCTATCTGGCTGAACGGCCACTTTTCGAATAGCCCCCTCGCTTAGTGTGTAAAAAGTTACGCGGTGCTTCACGGCAAAAGTGTCGTTACCGAAATGTAGTCGGGATGGGCAGATTCAAATTCATCCCGGAGAGCGGTAACCGCATATCCATACTTTGTTCCCTCCGTTAAACCGGAGTCCGTAAAGGTTGTGGCTGTTGTCTCCCCTGCAAAGTCCATTCCAACCGTTTCATCGTATCGGTAGATACGATAAGCGGTCGCTCCCGCAGTGGTATCCCAAGATAAGTTGACGCTGTCCGGGCCGGTTGCGACCGCGTGGACATTTTGCGGCATCGGCACAACGGCCGTTACAGCAATCGCCAGAGTCCCAGACGGCTGTGTAGGCCTGCCTTGGATCCGACGCTCCGTCACACTTCCACCTCTGTATTTCCAGATCGGTTCAAGCTCTTCAGACGGTGAAGCTGCCCGTTCGAACATTGTAGCCTCGCTCCCGGACACCCCGGATGGAATCCCTAAGGCCACCCGAACCGTTCGCGTTTGCAGACCGTATAGATTCAGTGCGTGTACGGTATTGCTCTTGATCAGTTTCTGTACATGGAGTGTGATTTCGGAGCCAGGCATATCATCGATGTCTCCAGTGATCTCCAGCTTGAACGGAATGCCGTCTACATTTCCTTCCACGACCGCCTGGACAGCATTGTCAAACATGGCGGTAAACTTTACAGGCTCTCCGGGACCGGGATAGTCGAGTTCCACATCAATGGTGTATACATCAGAAAGCTGGGGAGAGGCCGAATCGGCATCCCTTGCAGCGACAACCCACAATTGATCAATGGGCCATGTCGCATCCAGTGTAACGGATGCTGCGTTTCCGTTCACTGGCGCGCTGCCGGAATAGGCGGCTGGAATACACTCCTCTGTCGCTGGATTATAATCCTGTCCCTTGAAAATAGATTCAGGATGAGGTTGGATTGCCGGATCGACATCTATAAATTGCGGGATGACCCAATAGATCGAATCCGCATGCTGGGTATAGACATTCATGGTCACCGTACCATCCACTACAGGACTGAGTTCATGATTCTTGATCGTTGGAGGGGTGACCGGTTCCCCGGGCTCCCCAGGTTGCTCGGGCTCCCCGGGCTGCTCGGGCTCCCCAGGCAGTTCGGGTTCCCCGGGCAGTTCGGGCCCTCCGGGTTGTTCGGGCTCTCCGGGCAGTTCGGGGTCTTCTGGGCTGGGCGAGTCTCCGCCGATAGCGGGCGGAATCGCTGCCGGAGCCGGGTAGGGCTCCCCATTGACTTGACGGATGTTGTCCCCGATCTTCTCTAAATTTTTAATAATATCCTCCAGATTGATCCCTGCAGGCAATTCAATGTTGTGGATGATCGTATTTTCTCCTAGATGGATGTTAACCTCAGGACCCTTAATGACCAGATGTTCAACTTCTCCCTGCATATCCAACGTTACCTGACTGCCGGACTGAACCCGGAGATGTTCGATCCGTCCGGAACCGGACAGCGAGGTTTCGGTCGTATTGATGTGAGCGATAACCAAGCGTTCAATATGCGAGTTAACTGTAAAATTCTCCACATCCATTAATGCCACAGAAGGCACGGTCGTATCCTTTGGGGCGCTTAGAGTAGCATCCGAAACAACGATAAAGGATTGTCTTCTTTCATCCATACGCACGTCAAGCGGAGGGGTGCGCTCGTTGGTGCGCTCGTTGGTGCGCTCGTTAGTGCGTTCGTTCCTGAGCTCGTTGGTGCGTTCGTTCCTGCGTTCGTTTCTAAGCTCGTTCTGGTCCGGTGTACCGATAATGGCTGGAATCTCCCTGCCGCCGATTAAATTATCCCTTGACCCGCCTAAGTTGTCCAGAAGCTGATCATTGATGCTTCTTATGATATCTTCAATCTCTTGCCTTGGGATATAGCCGCCATTTTCGATACCTGGCATCCCCAGATTGTACAGGTTGCTTCTGGACCATTTCGTGTAATCACTGTAGTAAGGGGCTTTAATATATCTGGAGTTGTATTCTCTCTCGATGTCTTCAATTTGCCCTTTTGTATCCAGCAGATTTTCTATCAATCTGGTCAGAGCTTCATGACTCCAAGGATCATCGCCTGTCGGACCTCCCAGTTGCCCTTGCTGGATGCCCAAATCCTGGAGTCTCTTTTGCAGGGATTGGTCGATAGCCGCTATGCTCACTTCGATCTGTTTCTTGCGGGAAGGAGACGAGAGTGAGAGCAGTTGGCCCTGCTCTGAGTCCGGGTTGTCCGGGTCATCCTGGGCGTCCGGATCGTCCGGGTCAAAGTGGACGTTTCTGGAAATGATGAGCGCACCCAGGCTGCTGTCCTTGGCCTGAACCGGCAGAGATGCAACTACATCGTTCGCCGGCGTAAAGATTGTAAAGCCTTGCACCTCCAAATTCTCGCTGGTAAAGGAGCGGCTCACCTGATTGGTCACATACAAATTACCCGCCACAGTTAAATCTGCAAGCGTTACAGACGGTCTTGTGACATACAGATTGCCGCCTATGACAGCTCCGCCGCCATTCAGAACTAGCCGATTCTCGTTGTTGTTCGCAATATATAAGCGAGTCACATCAACGATAACCCCATTCTTAACGACATAGTTCACGGCTGCCCCTTGCAGGGCTCCGCGATTTTGCTCTGCGAATAGTCCTTGCAAATGAGAATGATACGGAAATACTTTGCCGTTGATGACGATCTGGTCGTCCTGAATCTGTTCGATTTGATTCATCTCGAAGAATACCCGGTACAGGAGCGCAATCGCTTCCGCCCGGGTCATCCCTTCATGCGGGGCGAAAATTCCTTCCTTGCGGCCTTGAATCAGCTGATAATTAGCCATGGCACTCAGGGCTTCGCTGTACCAGGAACCGTGAACGACATCCACAAATCGGGCCAGTGCGTCAACAGATGTCTCCCATTTCATAATGCGTTGGAAGATAACCGCTGCCTCTGCACGTGTAATCGTCGAATCCAGCCTGAGGGAGCCATCCTCATAACCGGATATGATTCCCAGTTCTACGAGATTTTCAGCAGCCTTGCCGGGATTATTGTCAGGCAGCTCTTCTTCTTGCAACTGTAAAAACGAAGAAAGCCACTGGAAAAAATCACCGCGCGAGACAGCTTGACCGGGATGAAACTTATCTTCGGACGGCACAAGCAAATTTGTCGAAGTGAAGAATAGCAGCGCTTCGGTAAAATAGTCATCCTCCCGCACGTCCGAGTAGGGAAGGAGCCATCCTCCGGCTCCATAATCTTCATCCGCAGCGTAAATCTCTCCCTGAACTGGATGCAGCAGCATTGCAAGGACGAGAGTTAGCGTAAACACCATTCGGATGAACCGCATTTTTGTCCAGTTTTCCACACTATCACTCCCACTACATGTTTAAATCTGGGCTGAACTCCGTATCATCTCAAAAGGGGTTCAAGCAGATTATATATTCGCTGGCCTTATTTGTAATCCACCCTGCTTTCCAAAGGGTGGGGGAGAAAGGTGGAGAATAAGCATCTGGAAACACAAAACACGATTGCCACTCTATTCCTTAGTCATATTTGGTAAAATAGGAAGAAAGGGTTTAGATCATGATTGGTGTCAAAGGAGGAAATGACCCTGTGATGATTCTCGCTACCAAACTCCATATTCCCCGGTCGCGAACGGCACTAATTACACGCTGCCGCCTGGCCAATCGACTGGAAGAAGGATTGGATCATGCACTCACTTTGGTGACGGCGCCAGCTGGCTATGGCAAGACCACGCTGCTCAGCGAGTGGACAAAGACGGTGGAGCTTCCCGTCGCCTGGCTATCGCTGGATCAGGGAGATAATGACAGCAATCGATTCTGGACGCATGCGATTGCCGCACTGAAGCAAGCCTGCCCGGACTTTGATGACCAGCCCGTTCTTCGTTTCAGCAGTGGCGATGCTTCGGGGCTGTCATTTATCGCTGCCTTGATCAATGGATTGAACCGGCTGACGGCGCCAGTGGTGCTGATATGGGATGATTTTCACCTGATTGAAGAACGCATGATTGTAGAGGGAGTGTCGTATTTCCTTGAACATCTCCCGTCCCATATCCACCTGTACATTGCGAGCAGATCTATGCCGGAGCTTCCGCTGGCCAAAATGCGCACATGGGGCAGACTCAATCAGTTGGAAACAGAGGACTTGCGGTTTGCAGCCGAAGAGGCCGTCCAATTTTTCGCCAGCTACCAGGAACTGCAGTTATCGGCACAGGAGACAGCAGCTGTGATGGAGCGAACGGAAGGATGGGCGGCGGGGATGCGTCTGGCGGCTCTGCTGTTAAGCAAATCGGCGCAACGCGGTTCGAATATCCAGCGAATCTCCGGCCAGCAGCGGGATTATGCCGATTATTTTATGGAAGAAATCTTGTCGCAGCAGCCGAATCCGCTCCAGCAGTTTTTACTTCAAACCTCTATTCTGGAACGAATGAATAGTGAATTGTGTGCAGCCGTTACCGGGATGGCGAACAGCTCGCTGCTGCTGCAGGAGCTGGAGCAGGCGAACTTGTTTCTCCTGCCGCTGGATGAACAGCGGGAATGGTATCGCTATCATCATTTGTTCGGGCAGTTTCTCCGTGCCCAGATTCGGATGCGGTCTCCTGAGCAAGTCCATGCGCTGCATGCGGCAGCAGGACGCTGGCTTGAGGAGAACGGCTTTGCCTATGAAGCGATGGATCATTATTTGACTGGCTCGCTGTATGAAGATGCGCTTCGTCTGCTGAAGAAGCTTGCCCCACAGATGATGAGGGCTCATTGGAGCACCTTGCGCTCCTGGTTCGCTGCCATTCCAGATTCCTTGCTATTCGGCCAGCCGATGTTGTTTATGATGAAGATGGCCTCTTTTTTTCTATCCGGTGAATATGAAATGGCGAAGCGTACGCTCGCGTGGGTGAAGGAGAAAATAAGCGAAAACGCAGCCAGCCTCCCGCAGCAGACAGCAGGCATGATGCATGCCGGGATCAGCGTGCTCGAAGCCTTCAATGCGTTCTTTGCCAAAGATTTTGCTGCTTCGATTCGGTATTCCGAGAGGTATGTTCAAATGCATCCGGATGGCGATCTGTTCGTGGGCCTCGGCACGGATGAAGAGGGTTATCAGCCGGTATGGGATATTTATGCGGTAGCGGGCGGACTTAATGCGGCCGAACATGTATTGAACGAATATTTGCGGGTATGGTCAGGAACCAAGAATGTGTTCTTTGTCGCACATTTACATATGAATTATGCAAGACTGCTCTATGAGCGAAATCAGCTGCACGAAGCCGAACAGGAATTTCGCAAAGCGTTGGAGCTGGGCAAACAGCATCGGCATTTGAACCTGACGGTGATGTCATCGCTATGGACCGCGCGCATTTATTCGGCTGAAGGGCGATGGGATGAGGCGGATAGGATCATCAGGGCTCAGGCCGAGCAAGTCGACCGGGAACAATATCCGGTAATTACGGGCAGAATTCGCTGGTTCGCAGCGCTGCTCGAACGGATGCGAGCAGATGGCGGAGACGCGGCAGCGGCCTGGCTCGACCATTGCGGTCTGCGGTACGAGGATGAAATCCCGCTCTCGATGATGGATGAGTATGATTTGTTCGCATGTTTGCTGGCAGAGCGGGGCAGGACGGAGCAAGCGCTGCAGGTGATTGACCGATTGCTGGGCCTCGCGGAGCAGACAGGCCGCAGGCATGACAAGCTTCGTCTGCTCGTCCACCGAAGCATCATTCTGGACAAGCTGGAAGCAGAAGCGCTCAGTATGGATGCGTTGGATCAAGCGCTTAAGCTTTCGCAAGGGGAGGGGTACTTCCGCACCTTTGCCGATGAAGGCCGGCGATTGTCCGACCTGCTTGCCAAATACGTGCAGCTCCGGCAAAGCCGCTATCTGGGATCAAATAGCGGCATTTCCCTGGCCTACGTGAAGCGGCTGCTGGGCGCGATTACTCCTTATAATCACGGGTGGACGGATGCAGTTCAGGCCTATCGCAGTCTGACCGGCCAAGAGCTGAACGTAGTGAAATTAATGAGTGACGGATTATCGAACAAGGAAATTGCAGCCCGGCTGGGCATCGCGCCTTCAACGCTTAAAACACATATTAACAACTTGTACAGCAAGCTCCAGGTGAACAATCGCTTGCAGGCCATCCAGCGGGCGAAGCAAAGCAATCAGATCTAGCAGTATGCATAAGTTGACGGCACTGGCAAGGCATACCTCTGCAAAATTAATTCCGCTAAGCGCCTTGCCTTGAGGTGTACAATTACGCTCATTCGGTCAAGAAAGATACTTCGGAAAATGCAGGACAAACGAGGCCCCGCCCTGCGGCAGATTGCGGGCAGTAATATTCCCGCGGCATCGTTCGACGATAGCGCGGGAAATCGCCAGGCCGAGCCCGTTTCCCCGTCTTTGCCTTTGGCGAAGCGTTGAAACAGCAAAGGCAGCAGGTCGTCCGGAATACCATCTCCATCGTCCGCGATCTCGATGCGGATTCCATCCTCCCCTTCATAGGCGTGGAACCGGATCGTCTTCCGGGCATAGCGCGCGGCGTTGCTCACAATGTTGATCAGCGCCTGCAGCAGCTTTTCACGGTCAGCAAGTATATAAAGCTCAGCGTGCCGGACAGTTTCGTTAGCTTCTTCGCTCAGCTGCACCTGCAGTTCTTTCTTGACGAGCAGCGGATTGATTCGCTCCAGCGTTTGTGCAAGCAAATCCTGTACCGCCACTTTTTCCATTTGAAAAATGCCTTCTTCACTCTCCAGCTTCGCTAGCAAAATCATCTCCGTAACGATCTTCTTCAGGCGGCTGCATTCATCAACAATGGTGTCCAGGCCCTTGCTCGCAGCCTCCCCGGTAAAGACCCGATGCACAATCATACAGACAGTAAGATGCCGACAATTGCCAACATGCCGCCTGCGCAAATGCTTTATCAGTACATGAACACGAATTACAGGGAGCTTGTCAGAGACGGGAAAGCCAATTTCGATACCGATTCATTCCGGGATGTTCTTCAGCAAATCAAATCGTTGTATGATGAAGGGTTATTGACTGCGGACTACTCTATGGACCCGGAAGATGCGTCGTTATTTACATTAAACGGACTTAGCGAACCGGGCAGTGCGCTCCTGGATTTGCTGCAGCCGGGTAAGCAGTATATGCAAATGCCTTCCTTCGATGGGCAGCCCAGCGGTTTTGGCTACAGTACGATGCTTCTATTCGGCATCAGCAGCCAATCCGCAGTAAAGGAGGAAGCTTGGGAGTTTATCAAGTTTATGCTGTCTGAAGAGATGCAGAATTCTCCGGCATTGGGAGGATATCCGTTAAACAAAAATGCGCTCGAGCAGAAGCTGCAAGAAAGCCGACAAAAGATCGGACAGGGCGAGGTTCCCCTGCCGGCCGGGCAGCCAAGCGCGGAAGCGCTGGATGAGCATGTGCAAACCTTGAAAGATATACTAGGAAATATGGAGACGAAAATGCAAGCGGATTTGAAGGTGGTCTCGATTGCGATCGAAGAATTCAAAGCTTACATGAGCGGACAGAAGTCGGTAGAAGAGGTCAGCAAGCTGATCCAGAATCGGGTGAGTACTTATCTAAACGAGTGATTGAATAGGAAACTTATGAAGGTGCGCGTTGCCCGGACTTCATGGCGGCCGGGCAACGGACAGTATTGAAAAAGTGAGCTGCTTAGAGTGACAGATTTCGTTATCTTGCTCTTCAACTTCGGATTTTAGCCGCAAAGCTATTTTTTAGGATATACTGAATGCTAGAGGTGAGCAGCTATGCAAGCGGATTGGAAAATGAATTCGGACCGGCCCTCCCGTAATCTGTACGTCAAACAGCGGGCTCTTCCTGAAGCCGTGTCTGACGAGCAATGGAAAGCCATCGTAAGTAATGATGCTGCTTATGATGGAATCTTTTTTTATGCGGTTCAAACGACAGGGATTTTCTGCCGGCCTTCCTGCAAATCCAAATTGCCAAAAAGGGAAAATATCGGCTTTTTCCAGACCGCCGAGCAGGCGCTTGCCGCCAGCTTCCGTCCCTGCAAAAGGTGCAAGCCGACCGGACAACGGCTCCCGGATGAGGAGTGGATTGCCTGGGTATCAGAATATATAAATAACCATTACTACGAGGCCTTGAAGCTTGAGTCCCTTGCTCAGTACAGCCACGGTTCGCCTTATCATCTGCATCGTACCTTTAAAAGGATTAAAGGCGTAACCCCGCTCGATTACGTTCAGCATATCAGAATTAAACAAGCGAAGGAGTTATTGGAAAAGTCAGATCTGGCCGTCGCCGAAATTGGCGCCTCGGTCGGCTTGGCGAATCCCTCTTATTTTATCACTCTGTTTAAAAAGAAAACCGGGATAACACCGGAGCAGTACCGCAGGCAGCACAAGCAAACATTTGAAGGAGAAACCTTTAAATGAGTTCATAGCTAAATGATGATGTAGCAGAGGATATACTATTTACTGGTCGCTTTCTAGTGAAGGCTGGAAGCTGCATCTAGCCGGGGCTTTAAGGTTTTGTGCCGGCATGGACATGAAGAGCAAGCTGCTGCAACTGGAAGCAGCCTGACCTGACCTGCTCCATTCGCTCCTGCCAGCCAGCTAGTCATTATGTGAAAGAGCCCATAAGTAAATAGAAGCAACGGAGCCGTAAGGGGAATATCTGCTGCGGTATTTATCAAACTCGGCCTTGGTCAGGCTCGTAAGGTTGTAAAGCCTCATCATCCCTCTGCGTATAGCGATGTCTCCCCAGCTGACGACATCCGGGCGTTCCATGGAATGAAGGAGCAGCATTTCCGCTGTCCATTTGCCTATGCCATTCAGTGTAGAAAGCTGCTGGATGACCTCATCATCCGGCAATTCTTTAAGCTCTTCCAGGTCAAATTCCTTCTCTGCGACGAGCCTGGCGATGGACCTAATGCAAAGCGCTTTTTTCATCGTCATGCCGCAGCGCTGGATATCCTCGGCATCACACTTTGCCAAATTGTCAGGTGTGATGGCTCCAAGTCTTTCCTGCATCCGAGTCCAGATGGTCACGACTGCTTTGGCGGAAACTAGCTGACCCACTATAGCGTGGATAAGTGCAGTGAATAGATCGGGCATAACCTCCCGCTCGATTTTGCCAAGACGCTCTATCACTTGTCCAAGATCGGGATCGGCCTCTTTTAAATAGTCCATTTCTAAAGTCCCATATGTGAAAAACCTGGTTTTTTCTATACTCATATTATCATTTCCTCTCTAACGCGGCGGCTTAAGCCAGGCTTATTAATTGGAATGCGGTGAACTTTACTATACGTCAACATCTACGGGGAGCTTGGATTAAACCCCGTTAGCTGCTGCAATCAGGTCATTCGCTCCTTATGCTTTTTACTTTACCTCAAGCTGCGTTCGTTTGTCCGTAAAAACCGAATGAAACCGCAATATTTTGAAATCCATACAAAAAGAAAGGAAGTGCTGAGATGACCACATCCAAAGAAGCGCTGGCTCAAGCGTATAACCAAGATGCCAGGAGAAGGGCTAGTAAAGCTTTACCGGAATGGAAGCTGGAGGTTAGAAGGACATTCGCAAGCAGGCTGGGCGAGGAAAGTAAAAGCAAGCTGCTGGAGATCGGCTCTGGGCCTGGAGTGGATGGCGTTTATTTCCAGGGAAATGGATTTAACAGCTGAAGAAGCCGATCGTCTGCTCAAGCAGACAGGAGTGTATAGCCCCTACTTTGAAGGGGTGCAGCTCCGCTGTTTTCTCGATGACCCCTGTTTTTGCTGCATTAAGGACCATGGCGAGCGTTAGAATTTCGAGCCGAAGGCGAACGGAGCCGCGAGCGTTAAAATTTTGGCTATACTAAAGTTTATTGTTAATATACAGAATAAAAAATTACAACTTCCATTTTTCGGGATTTCTATTAGAATAACGTCTTCTTCAACTAACGCACCCGTTACTTTATGTACAATGATTCACTTTCTTAATGAACCTCTTCTTTTTTATCATTCGTAAATATTTTTTCTTATTTTTTCTTCAACAAGGTTAGTTAATGTTTTCTCAGCTCTAAAAAATCCATATAACGCTTCATTTTCTTCCGTGATGTCTTTCACTTTTTGTAGATATTTTAAAGCAGCTTCTCTATCATTTTCAAGATGAGCAATTATTGACCTTCCTCTATAAAAAGATATGGGTTCAATACTAGTTAGCAGAGATTGACAACGTTCAATTTGTTCAACTTGAACATCATCTTGAAGAAAACGGGATAGCTGCTGCATATGAATGAGGAAAGCTAATTCAACTTTATTGTTCTTTGTAACAGGTATTTTACTATATTCCGTCATCGCTTTAATGGCAGACTGAAATCCATGTTTTTCAATTTCATAATAGTATACTAACATCGCATGCTGTAAATGTTCGAGACTAGCTGTCTTTTCTTTTGCTATTTTAATACATTCATTATCCCATTCTGTTGGTATTCTTCTACTGAGTAACTCCTTACCTACAAGCAGGTCTTCTATAAGGGCTGTAGAATCCTTATTATTTTTCAACAAAGTAAGCAAAACATAGCCGTCAGTTCTACTAGATTTACTTGGCAGGATTGTCGCAAGAAAAATAACACCGTTGATTATTGCGAAATACATTAGAAACATATAAGAAAAATGTTCATATAAAACATAGCTAATTATTCCTAATAATAAAGAAAGAAAAGGACCACCAGCTACAAACAATGGCCATTTTTTAGTAATTGTTTCTTTATTTATTTGAATAGTTGGTGTCATCATAGTAACGCCACCCCAAAATAGCCAATTTTTATTTTCTTTCAATCGGATGCCATGTGTACTTTTCTCGAATTGAAATGGTCCTACAATATAAAAAACAAATTCAAATCCACTTAATTTCCCGAAAATAATATGTCCAAGTTCATGTAATGCAATGGCTAGCCACATCGCTAATACAAGACTCAAAACCATTGTAGTCGTATCATATGTATCCTCAAAATACAATCCTATCAAAATTAAAATAAGTCCAAATAATGATGTCCATTTAGGTGTTAAATAAGTCATTATTTCTCTCCCCCTATATATTATTGTTTATATCATTCATTATCTTTGAGGCTATGAATAAAATTCTGTACTAAATTCCCTTCAATAATCAAGTCATTCATTGTTACTTCATTTCTTTGGTGACGGATACTTTCCAAGACCTGAAGCCAAGTAAGGTAATTGTTTAAATACTTGGTCGCTACACCATTAAATCGTTGCATTCAACCTTTTAGTCTTCTATGATAATTATTCACGTTCTGGATGTGATAAAGCCCGGGATTTCAATTTGCTTACAGGAAGAGGCTTTAAGAGAATTTGTCGAATCTATGTTGTCGAATGTGGAAAATGCTTGAACTTTTTGTCAGCCAACAGCTAAAATAAAGCGGACAGAATCCGAATCCGTGGCTTTAGTACTTTAGGTACTTAGAGAGAATATCGAGAGTGCTGCGAGTGTTAAAAGCTGCCGACAATGTACCCGAACTACCTTAACCGCCTAAGCTGATAAAAACAGCGATCTATTGGATAAAGGAGACGAACTTTCCATGCAGATTATTCTCGAGTCAGCCAAAGAAATGGCCATTCAAGCATGCAAGGAGGCCGGCAAGCTGGCCAAGGACTATTTTTTCAGGGAGAAAGAAATTACGGAAAAAGACGAGCACGGGGATTTGGTTACTTTGGTCGATCATTTGGCTAACGAGATTATTTTGCATAAGATTCAAACGAAGTTTCCCGATCATCAGATCCGTAGTGAAGAGACCGGTTGGTCCGGGAACGAGGGAGAATGGCTGTGGCTGGTTGACCCTTTGGATGGCACGAACAATTACGCGGCTGGACTTCCGGTATATGGTGTTTCATTGACTTTGATCCATAATCAAATTCCGGTGCTGGGCGTTATCTATGAGTCGCATCTGGAAAAGCTGTATGTGGCGGAAAAAGGAAAAGGGGTCACCTGCGATGGGGAACCGCTGCAAATACCGGAAAGCTCTAAAACAGCCTTGCGAAAAATGAACGCAGGCTGGATTCAAGGCCACCAGATACAGAAAGAGCGGAAAGCGATGGCGTTAAAATGGCGGCTGGATGAGCAATGCCGCAGGGTTTTTAGGCTGTGGGCGCCTTCTATTCAATGGTGTATGCTGGCGCGGGGAGATTTGGATGGCATCGTCCTGTATAACTCTGAAGGGGATGACTTGTACGCCGGTTTGTTGGTTGCCAGAGAAGCGGGAGCGGTGATTATGGATTTCGATGGAAATGAGTTTCATGGCATGAGCAGCGAGCCTTATATCATCGCTTGTGCACCGGAGCACCGGCAGCAATGGCTCGAGCTTGTACAGCAGGTTATGCGTGAGGAAGGGTAGAGCGTTACTGCCTTTAGGTTTATTGTTGCTCGGCATGATTCTGATCATTACCGGTGGCTGCGGCGGCAAACAGCTGCAACCCGCAGAAGAAATTATAAACGTTTTAGAAAACCATAACGTTGCACTTATACATCAGGAAAACTGCGATTATCTTGAACTAAATAACAGGAAGCCTTCGTGTTTTCAGTATTTGGATGGTCAAATTGTACTTTATACTTTTAAAAATAAAAATCAGGTACAAAAGGCGCTCAAAGAATTCGATAGCATAAAGGAACAATACAATAGAGTCATTCCTCAAATATTCAGTAGTGAAGAAATTTTGTTCATGTATTATACTTCGGAGGAAAGAACAGATCCATATGTGGATAGAAATGAAGCTTTAATCGAAGTAGAACAATCGTTACAAGCTTCAAGAACGGCTGTGAATTAGTTATAAAAATCAGCAGACCTGGAGGGTGCGAAGCCTATGGATGTTAACAAGGTATATCTGGAAAGCGTCAACAAGCAGTTCCTGTACTATAAAAAGCTGGCGGAAAAAGCGGTGGAGCAGCTCGAGCCAGAGCAGCTGTCCAGCACCATTACCGGCCATGATGAGATTAACAGCATCGCTACGGTTATGAAGCATATGAGCGGCAACATGCTGTCGAGATGGACGGATTTTTTTACATCGGATGGGGAAAAGCCGTGGCGGGACCGTGACGCCGAATTTGTAAATGAAACCGCTGACAGGGATGAGCTGCTGGCCCAATGGGAAGAGGCCTGGGCACGCCTGTTTCAGGTGCTGGATTCGCTTAAGCCGGAGCAGCTGCTCGATATTGTCTACATCCGCAATGAAGGCCATACGGTAATGGAAGCGATCAACCGCCAGCTGGCCCATTACCCGTACCACGTAGGGCAAATCGTCTACGCCGCCAAGCTTTTGAAGCAGGGGAGCTGGGACAGCCTATCGATTCCGAAGAACAGCTCGAAGCAGTATAATGAAAATAAATTTATTCAGGAAAAAACGGTCAAACATTTTACAGATGATGAGCTAAAGAGGTTGAAATAAATTGAAAATAGAGGTTGAATTAATTTGAATATAAATGAAGCAGAAATAGTCGGAATCGATGCCGGAGGCACGCTGATTAAGGTGGTCAGCAGGGAAAAAGGGGATGGCGGGGCTTTGGCGTATCGCAAATTCCATTCCAGTGATTTGCCTGGAGCCGCAGCATGGATCCGTTCCCGCTACAGCCAGGCCAAGCTATGCATTACGGGAGGCAAAGCCGCATTGATGGAGGCATTGCTGAACGGCTGTTCAGGCTATTCGGTATCCACCATTGTTGAATTCGAAGCGACTTATCGGGGAGTCCGGTATATTCTAAACGAGGGAGGTCAGCCTTTAGACAACTTTGTGCTCACTAATGTTGGAACCGGTACCTCTATACACCATGTCCAGGAATCCGGTCAAGTCCGGATCGGGGGTACAGGTGTCGGCGGGGGGACGATGCTTGGTCTTGCCGCCTTGCTGACTGGAGTAACGGATTATGAACAAATGGTCCGTTTAGCCGAGGAAGGTCAACGGGACCATGTTGATCTTAAGGTCAAGCATATTTATGAAGGGGCGGAGCCGCCTATTCCCGGGAATTTGACGGCGAGTAATTTCGGGCATGTTCGCGGGAGGGGCGCATCCTTTTTTGAAAAAGCCGACCTCCTGGCATCAGCGATAGGACTGGTAGGAGAAACGGTCGCCACTACAAGCGTTCTTGCGGCAGGTCAATGCGGGGTTGCCAATGTTGTTTATATTGGATCGTCCTTTGTCGACAATGAGCCTTTGCGTAAAGCGGTCGAAGGCTACACGATTCTTCGCGGCGCGTCTCCTGTGTTTTTGTCTAATGGAGAATTTAGCGGGGCGATCGGGGCGCTGCTGGATATTATGCCGGAGGTTAAGCGTTGAACTGAACCGGGCTGGAATTGTCCTAACATGTTTAATGATGCCGTGATCTGTGCCGTTATTGAGCAAGCTTTTGGCTTGCGGGTGTGGTTTGGGAAGCGGCAGCGCGGACGACTCCAAGCCCCTTGACTTTCTTGCCGGCTATCAGTTATTGTAAGCGTATCTTTCGTTTAAGGGAGAGACTTTGATGACCGTGAGTGTTCTTAACTAATCATTAATTCCATATTGAGGAATCTCGTTCGGACAGTGCCATTTGCTGATTTTAGCAAGGCTTGATTTGCTGTGTCCTAACGGCCGGACTCCTCGGAATTTAGTTAAGAACAACGGATATAATTTCTTGCCTTAGGTGATTTCTATCTCGACATTTTGCATTGCAAAATGTTCATCTATGTGCCCTTGATCCGTGCTGTGTTCAGCGCGGTTTTTTTGTTGGGCCTAATTTGAAATCACCACTTAAGGGCGGAGAATGACGTTTGTTCATTCTTCGTCCTTTTTTTGTTTTTCGAAAGAAAAACAAGGCTCGGACATTTACAGCGATCGGAGGCCCCCTCTTCCCGCAGCACTCACTCTCAAGCACTGTTTTGGAGCCAATCATATTTTCCAAACTAATAAACAAGGAGAATCAAAAAATGAATGAAATCGCACTGCAACGCCTGGAATACGATCAAATTAAACAAAAGCTTATGGAGTATGCCGTCTCCTACAAAGGAAAGCAGCAGATTGAAGAGCTGCAGCCAATGCTAGCAGCCAAGCTGATCCGCGGCAAGCTGGATGAAACCGAAGAAGCCCGTGCCCTGCTCGAGCTGGGCGCAAGCGTACCGATCCCTTCCCTGGACGGGATTCAACCATTTATGGATTTACTGCAGACCGGATATGTGTTCAGCGAAAGCGACTTTTCGCACCTGTATCAATTTTTAAGGAGCTGCCATCAGTTAATGAGGTATATGGAGGCGAAGGAAGTGGCAGCGCCCCGCATTGGTTCGTACGCGGCTTCGATGTATACGATGGATTCGCTAAGGAACGAGATCGAACGAAGCATTCGCAATGGCCGGGTAGCCGATACCGCAAGCAAAGAACTCATGAAAGTGCGTAAAAAAATGACGGTAGTGGAAGAGCGCTTAAAGAGCCGACTCGATTCCTTGCTGGGCAAGCACCGCACGATCCTGCAGGAAAATGTCATCAGCATGCGAGGCGGCCGCTATGTGCTGCCCGTTAAGAAAGAGCATCGCAAGCTGTTAAAAGGGACCGTGCTGGACGAATCTGCAAGCGGGCAAACGGTGTATATGGAGCCGGCGGAAATTATGAATCTGCAGTATGAGCTGTCCGGATTGAAAGCAGAGGAGGCTCGTGAGGAGCTGAAGGTACTGACCGAGCTAAGCACCTTGGCCGCTGCCTATACCCATGAGCTTAAGGTCAATGTAGAGACCGTAGGCCTTTACGATTTCCTGTTCGCCAAAGCCAAATATGCGCTCGCTATCGGGGGAGCGAACGTCGAGTTAAACGAAGAGGGCAGAGTGGAACTGAGGGAAGCGCGCCATCCTTTAGTAGGCCGCTCGATGATTCCTTTGAATTTTTCCATTGGAGACGGGTACAGCTCCTTGATTATTACGGGACCGAATACGGGCGGAAAAACGCTGGCGCTCAAAACCGTCGGACTATTAACCGTCATGGTCCAATCCGGGCTGCTGGTTCCGGTAGGGGAGGGAAGCCGGTTTGCGGTATTTACGAATCTTGCCGTAGATATTGGCGACGGGCAAAGCATTGAGCATGCGCTCAGTACATTCTCCGCCCATATCCGCAATGTCATCGATATTTTGCAAATGGCGGATCGTTCCACCCTTGTATTAATTGATGAGATGGCCTCAGGCACAGACCCGGGTGAAGGCGTCGGTCTTTCAATCGCCATTCTGGAAGAGCTGCATCGAAGAAGTGCCACTGTCGTGGCTACGACTCATTTTACCGAGATTAAAAATTTTGCAGCTGCAGCTCCAGGCTTTGAAAATGCCCGGATGGAATTTGACGCCGATACCATGCGCCCTCTGTACCGGCTGACGATAGGGCAAGCAGGGCAGAGCTACGCTTTATTGATCGCGCTCAAGCTTGGTATTCCGCCGGAGATCGTGAAGCGTTCCCGCGAGATCACGGGGAGCGGGTATGCTGCCGCTCTTCCTGGAGAGGGAGAGACTCAAGAAAATGCAGATTGCAGAGAAGGAAGCGACAGCTCAGAAGGAGAAAAGAATAGACAGAAACCTCAAGACGAGAATGAAGAGGCTCCCAGAGCTATTGAAAATCTAGCAGCTTCTGCAACGTCTGGAAAAACAGGATCATCCGGACCTTCTGAAACATCTGGAACAACGCCTGCTTCTTCAGCGCTTGCGCTACCCCCAAGAAAGCTCCAGCTAGGTGATCGGGTCTATATCCCTTATTTGGGGCGTGGCGGCATTGTATATGAAACCGAGGATGCCAAGGGCAGTGTAGGGGTCATGATTCAGGGGCAAAAAATGAAAATCAACAAGAAGCGGGTAACACTGCAAATCGAAAGCCAGGAGCTGTATCCTGATGATTATGATATGGACATTGTGTTTGAAACGAAGGAAAACCGTAAGAAACGGAACTTAATGAAGCGAAAGCATGTCGAAGGCTTGACGATTGAAAAGAGGCCGGATGAATAGGAACGATGGAGGACGGCCATAAAAGGAGCAGCCATAAGGAGAAGCTCTAGACATATTAAGAAAAGCAGTGTCTGCAAACAAGTGCATAACTAAGCGAAGGGAAGAGGGATTCTGGAGAAACGATCGGAAGAACCCTCTGTCCCACAGAGAACGAGGTGTCCCCTTCAATGGACAGAACGAAAATGATTTTCTGGGATTTTGACGGAACGCTTGGCTATCGGAAAAATGGAATGTGGGGAGCCTCCATGCTGGAGGCTCTGAAGCAGTATGACCCCGGCACTGCTCTGACCGCTCCCAGCTTCAGAAACTTTTTACTAACCGGGTTCCCTTGGCATCATCCTGAGCAGGCCTATCTTCCTGTACGGTCAGCGGACGAGTGGTGGACTCCTATTTTGCATAAGTTTTCCGCGGGGTTTAGCCATTATGGGATTCCGCAGGCAGATGCGGAGCAGCTTGCCATGAAGACGAGGAGTATTTTTCTCGATCTGCAGCAGTGGACCTTGTTTGAGGATACGAAAGAGACCTTGCAGGAAATGAAGGAACGGGGCTGGAAGCAGGGCATTCTCTCTAACCATGTTCCTGAATTAAAGGAGATAGTCAAATCTCTTGGAATCCTGGATTATTTCGACTGCTTTATTAACTCGGCCCTGGTTGGTTATGAGAAACCGAATGCGGAGATTTTCAAAGCGGCAAGTAAGCAGGCTGGAGACCCGGAGCAAATTTGGATGGTTGGAGATAATCCGGAGGCAGATATCCGGGGTGCGGAGAGCGTGGGGTGGAACGCTATTTTGATAAGAAATCAGGATCATATGGATGTTCGGTTCAGCTGTCCTACACTGACGGAAGTTATCGAGATTGTAGAAAGTCATCAAGGGAAGCCGGATTGTGCTTAGCGACCACTAGTATTTTGTCCAAAATGATGCTGGTTTGGTAAAGCGGAAAGGAGAACGCATGCAGCTTGCTTTTAGAAGATTGGCGGCTTACTGGCTGGATTTTGTTCTGCTCGCTGCCGTATTGATTGGCGGTCAGTTTCTGTTATATGTTGTCACGTCCGGATTTCCATTTGACCGATTGGAGAAAGGCTATCAAATCGAGCTTTGGGTATTGGCTGCGATGTCTTTGCCAACCTGGCTGTATTTTATAGGATGCGAAAAGTACCGCGGCCAAACATTAGGCAAACGGCTGCTCAAGCTGAAAGTATCCAGTCTCCCGGCAGGGGGAGCGATTACGTGGGGGCAGGCGGTAAAAAGAACCTTCGTTAAACTGCTGCCGTGGGAGCTGACCCATCTCATTATTTTGGTGCCCGACCCATGGTGGAGTGTAGAAGAGCCTGCCAATCAAGCGCTGATCTATATTCCGAACCTGTTAATGGTCGTGTACATCGGTTTCTTGTTTATAACCAAGGGAATGAAAGGGCTGCAGGATGTTTGGGCAAAGACACGGGTTGAGATTGAAAAATAAAACTAACCCTACAAGGTCGTGATGGGATGAACAAGCAGTCGTTACGTTCACTATTGTTAATAGTATCTATCGTTCTTTTCCTTATCGTTGGGATTCAGACTGTTACAGCATTGACACATAATCACAACCTGACCCGAAATTTCGTGCATGACCCAGAAACTTACGACTACAAGAATGCCATGATGGATGGCCGTATAAATGTTGGGGAAGTGGAAAGGCTTTTTCCGACAGCAGAAGCGCCGCTTGGATATGATCTGAATAATGTTATCCGTACGCCTGTAAAGATTCGTTACTACGATGCCATTGGGGACCAATCCCCTGCTTATGTGATTGAAGAGGGAGAACCTGTTCATGTAAAAAAAGACCGGAATACTCTTTCGGTAAAAGTCGGTTACGGGTTGGACAGTGTGCCGGCAGACGCTGCGGGCTGGAGAATGGCCTATCCGTTTTCTGCGGATAGCGGCACATCCAATGAACTTCTGTATGTGAGATCAGAGGATTTACTCAAAATTGCACGATCATGGGTGAACGCCAACGAATTCATTGTACAGCGAGGGAAGCAACTGGGGCTGTCGAAGAATAATACGATTCAAAGATTGACTTTGCAAGTCGATCATCAGTTATACGATAGCGGCGTTTATTTGTCTCCTGATTTGTATGCCTCTGTTTTTCCAGCATCTTCAGTCATCCTGCTGGCGCTTGCCATTTTTTCTGGCGGTGCCAGTCTGTTTCTACATAGATACCAAGGGAAGGTGTGAGGTTTCCTGAGCCAATATGGTATAGTGGAGGCATGTACAGGAAACGGAGAGAACCCGAATGACCCAATCCAAATCAGATTACAATTCTAAGAAATCAAGACAAGATTCTAATAGATCAGGCCAAGAACGTAAAAAATCACGGAAAGAGTATACGTCCAGCCAAAACCATCCTGGAAAATCTAAGAGCGATCAGGCAGAAAAGCGTTCAGCACAGCCTACAGGGAAACCCACAGGAAAATTTGCTGGAAAACCTGAGAGAAAATACGCAGGAGAATCTACCGGTAAACCCGCAGGGAACCGTATGGAAAAACCTGCAGGAAACCGTAAAGGCAAAACTGACGGCAAATCTTCTGGAGATTTTACTGGGATGACTTCTAGTAAACCAACCACAGATGCCCGAGGAAGCTCCTACAGAAAACCGACAGGAAACTCGTCTGAAAAAGCTTCAATCCGATCAAAGTTTAATCCTGCAGAGAAAACCGGGGATCGCTACGCAAAAAAACGGGCGGGCAAATCGGATCGCTCAAATCCGGGGAAAAAGACTCGCCCTTCTACGGTTACGGCGGAGTCGCGGTCTTCGAAGCCATCCACGGCTACGGCGGAAGATGTCAAGGTTGGCGACAAGGTCGTGCTGACTGTCAAGCGGATAGGCATCAACGGAGAAGGAGTCGCTTATTACAAGCGCAAGGCGGCATTCCTCGATAATGCCCTGCCGGGTGAGGTCGTCAAGGCGACGATTAGCGAGGTTCAACCGGGATTTTTACGTGCGGAAATCAACGAATGGGAAAAGAAATCGCCTGACCGCCAGGAGCCGCCATGCCCTGTGTATGAGCGGTGCGGCGGCTGTCAGCTTCAGCATATGACTTATGCCGCCCAGCTTCAGGCCAAAGAAGAGCTGCTGCGCGAAGCCTTTCGGCGTTACGCTAAAATCGAAGACCTGCCGCTGCGCCCGATTGCTGGTATGGAGGAGCCTTGGAACTACCGCAATAAGGCCCAATTGCCAGTAGGCTGGGAAGGCGGCCGGATGATCGCAGGTCTGTACGAAGCCGATTCCCATAAGCTGGTGAACATCAGCGGCTGTCCGATTCAGCATCCGGTGGTGAATGAGGTGATGGATCAAGCGGTCAGGCTGCTGACTGAGCTTGGCATTCCACCCTATGAGGAAAGGAAGCGCAGGGGCGTAATCAAAACAATCGTCGCCCGGGTCGGCCAAGCCTCGCAGCAGGTACAGCTGACGTTCATCACCGCAGGCCAGGAGCTGCCGCATCGCGAGAAGCTTATCGAGCGAATCCGTGAGACGCTGCCTGCCGTGGTTTCGATTGCGCAAAATGTGAACGATAGTGCGACTCCTGCTGTTTTTGGCTCGGACACCCAAATTCTGTGGGGGGAAGAGCAGTTGGAGGAGACGTTAGGCGACGTCCACTTCTCGCTGTCTCCGCGCGCGTTCTTCCAGCTTAACCCGTCGCAGACGGTGAAGCTGTACGATTACGTGAAGGAGGCTGCCAGCTTGAAGGGGACGGAGCTCGTCGTCGACGCCTATTGCGGAACGGGCACAATCGGCCTGTGGCTGGCACCGGATGCCCGCGAAGTGCGGGGCATTGAGGTTGTTGCCGAGGCGGTGCAGGATGCCCGTGACAATGCGCGTTCGAGCGGGGTCGAGAACGCGGAGTTTTACGAGGGCAGGGCGGAGAAGTTGCTGCCCGAGTGGGTGAAGCGCGGGATTCGACCCGACGTCCTCGTCGTCGATCCGCCGCGCACCGGCTGCGAGCGCCCGCTGCTGGAAGCGATCGCGCAGGCCCGGCCGGCACGACTCGTCTACGTGTCGTGCAACCCGTCCACCCTGGCGAAGGATTGCCAGGTGCTGCTGGGCCGGGGCTACCGCATCGAGTGGGCGCAGCCGGTGGACATGTTTCCACAGACGGCGCATGTGGAGTGCGTAATAGGAATATGTCGAGACGATACGTAGAAGTACTGAATTATCAGTATTCTGCAAAGTATGCTTCGTTTACGACTAATGGAAAGGACTACAGGAATAAGGTGTTAAACGATAAAATCGAGGTTTCTATTGTTATCGACTTGGAATGGATAGATACACCTAGTGATTTTTAATTGAAAACAAGAATATCCAAGAGAGCGTCCTTATCGGGCGTTCTCTTTTTATATAGATATTTCTTCAAAGAGCCAGTTGTCCTGAATCTCTCAGGCAGCCGGCTTTTTGCATGAAAGGAGGAACAGCGAATGACGAAGGTGATTGCTCTTGCCAATCAGAAAGGCGGTGTCGGCAAAACGACTACGGCTGTTAATTTGGGTATTGGCTTGGCGACTGAAGGTAAAAAGGTTCTTCTAGTGGATGCGGATGCACAAGGCAATTTGACAGATGCGTTGGGTTACCGCGAACCGGATAATTTGTCAATTTCTTTGGCTACACTGCTCGTTAAAAATATGTTGGAAGAATCGTATCCGCCCCAAAAAGGCATTTTGCACCATCCCGAAGGGATTGACCTAATGCCCGGTAACATCGAATTGTCTGCTGTTGAAGTCTCGCTTGTCAATACAATGAGCAGGGAAACGATCTTGCGCTCCTATATAGACAAGGTGAAAAAGGACTATGATTATGTCCTTATTGACTGTATGGCGTGCCCAG
>NZ_HE610960.1:39676-64839 GCF_000285515.1 Paenibacillus senegalensis JC66 | reverse complement strand
TTTTAAGCTCTGAAATGGCGCTGTAGGCTGCGCTAAGCGCATGCAGCGTATTAGGAATGAAAGGAGCCGTTACATGACCGAATATCAAAATCCGGATGCTGTGTCGCCGAAACCCGATTTACCCGTCGCCGCGCGCAGGTTATCCTGCAAAATTGGCTCAACGACCTACGATGTGACGATTCATTTCAGTAAGACTAGCAAGGAAAACATGAATGACAAGATACTGCGTCTTGTCCGCAACGATTTGCAACGCCGCCTGACGGAATAAACGGCACAATGGAGGCGGCAACTGAATGCATGATAAAATGACACCAGCCACAAATGAGTTGACTGTCTGAAAGGAGCTATTATGCTTAGACAGTCAAATGAGAAAATCACCGCCCTGTACGAACGCCTTTCGAGAGATGACGAATTACAGGGAGACAGCAACAGCATAGTCAATCAGAAGAAGATGTTGGAGGATTACGCAAGGAATAACGGCTTCAAGAAACTTGTTCACTTCACAGACGACGGCTATTCAGGCACGAACTTTGAAAGACCTGGCTGGAAACAGCTCATGGCAGAAGTTGAGCAGGGAAAAGTCGGCGCAATCATCGTCAAGGACATGTCGCGAGTCGGGCGTGATTATTTGCGCGTTGGCATGTACACGGAGGAATTTTTCAAAAGCGGCATACGCTTTATCGCAGTCAATGACAATGTGGACAGCGACAACGGGGACAACGACTTTACCCCCTTTCGCAACATCATGAATGAATGGACGGCGCGGGACACCAGCCGTAAAATCCGGGCGGTTTTCCGGGCTAGGGCTATGGAGGGCAAGCGCATATCGCCATCAACGCCTTATGGCTATCTGCGCGATCCGCAGGACAAGCAAAAATGGATTGTGGACGTGGAAGCTGCGGAGGTTGTGCAGCGCATTTTCCGACTTGTAATCGAAGGGTATGGCGTCTACCAAATCTCTGATATATTGACTGCTGACAGGGTGCTTATTCCTTCCGCTCATTGGGAACGCATCGGGGCAGATAATCAAAGGCACAAGCATTATCAAGACCCGTACCGTTGGCGCGGCGGCGTGGTGGCCAAAATCCTTGAACGCATGGAATACATGGGCCATACCGTAGCTTTCAAGACTCATACCGTATCCTACAAAGACAAACGATCCAAGGCGACAGCGCCGGAAGAACGGGTAATCTTTGAAAATACGCATGAACCCATCATCGACCCGGAAACGTGGCACAATGCCCAGCGGCTGCGTCGAACGGTGCGTAAGCCTGATAAGAAAGGAAAGCCAAGCAGGCTGACAGGGCTTCTTTATTGCGCCGATTGCGGCGCGAAAATGACCCGTGACCGGTCCCATGACAAGCGACCGGGTAGAAGCTCCAAGAACGAATACTATTGCTCCAGCTACCGCTCCCAAACCCGTAGTTGCTCGATGCATTATATCCGCGTTCCAGTTGTCGAGACGCTGATTCTAAATGCGCTTCGGGAGGTTAGCTCTTTTGCAAGGACAAACAAGCAAGAATTTATTCGTATGGTTACGGATAGTACCTCCGAGCGGCAGGATAAAACGGCAAAGCAACAACGGAGGAAGCTGATCGCTTACCGGAAGCGGAGTAATGAGCTTGATAATATCATTCGTAAGCTGTACGAAGACAATTTGAGCGGAAAGCTATCGGACAAGCGTTTCGAGAAGCTATCCAGCGATTATGAACGAGAGCAGGAAGAACTAGAGCAGACTATCGAGCGCTTACAGAGCGAGATTGACAACATGGAGAAGCAGACGGTCAATGCAGATCGATTCCTCGACTTGGTTGATCGTTACACCGATTTTGAGGAACTTACTACGCCAATACTGAATGAATTTGTGGAAAAGGTAGTTGTTCACGAAAGGGCTAGAAGCAACCGCTACACGACCACGCAAAAGGTGGATATTTATTTTAACTTTGTGGGGCTAGTGGAGTTACCGGGAGAAAAAAATAACGTCTTCCCTGTTAGCAGTACCCTGCAAAAAAACGTTTCAAAAAAGGCCATGAAAGCTTATGCGCCTCTTAAGCAGTATTTGGAACAGCAGAGTGCCGTCTCGCTTCAATTGACCATTTCTGAAATTGAGAGGGTCATTGGGAGAAGACTGACGGCGACTGCGTACAATTACAGGACGTACTGGTATCCGCGGAAGAATCGTCCATTAGCCAACATCATCTATAATGCCGGCTACGACGTTGAAAAGCTGGATTTGGTGCGTCAGGTTATTCTGTTAAAAAGAGCAGAAACTGACGTAAAGCAGTTTATAAGCTGATTAGGATGATACTTCGGATGGGACGCGCCTAGCGGGGGATAAGGAACGTTGGGGAAGCGTTCACACAATTTTAAATGCCATAGTTAATCCTGTTCTCGAATACGCCCGTAAGGTTTGGGGTTATCGGTCAGCCCTAATAAATAATCGACACTTACTTTATGGAACTTTGAAAGTTTTATTAAAACAGATGTTGGAATATCCAAATCACCGCTTTCGTAGCGGGAATATGTGGCTTGAGTAATATTTAAGTGTTCCGCCATTTGTTGTTGTGTAATGTCTTTATCTTCTCGTAAATCCCTTACCTTTCTGTACATGTCTATCACCCAAACCAATACTACTTTATGCGGTTTTGGTATATTGACATTTATGCGATATTCGTATAATTTTGGTTCTATGGTATATTTGTAGGAAAATGGAACTACTGGGGTGATGGAATGTTTTATTTCACGTGGCTAGAAATGCCTACATGGGCGAGAGTGATTTACTTAATAGCGGGTATTTTGTCATGGGTTATCTGTTTTATACTTGAAGCAAAATATCGACGGGAATTAAAAAAATGCCGGGAAAGCGCTCCCGACACCAAAACATATTTTCATTAAAGGTCGTCAAAACAGTTATCGTCCAATACCTTTCCTCGTAAAAGGTGCGGCATATTTTCGCGGACAAAAAGCTGGGAGATATATTCCTAGCTTTTTGTGTTACTTTACATTCTAAAATGGCATTAATAGACGATCCAATTGATAGATTTTTATTTCAACAACAATATTTTCGAAAAGCGCATTTCTGAAAGATAATCACGCTTCAGATTGATGTTCGCAACGCGAGATGGTTGTCTCGCGTTGCAGCAAGCACTGAATCTGGTCTCCCAAATTTGCTTGTTGAGGGCTGCACCCCCAATCCCCCAATTTCACACTGCCGCAGCGGTGGCGGAGCATGGTAGCTTTGTCTGTAAAGTGTCATGGGATTACAATGTGATTGATTTCATTGCTATACGAATCAACAGGAGGTGATGATAGAAATGAACCATATGTCAGAAATCCTTGAGAGGGCCCACATTCAGTGTATTCGTGAATATTTGCTACGTGGCGCGGCAGGCACCGACATCAATCCGAAGGGTAGTGTCCCGTCAAGTGGTGTAAAATCGATTTCTACCGCGTGACCCAGATATTTACTTCTGCAAGAGTGTGGTGGATGCAAGAGGAAGTTGCTCCCCGTTGACGATTTTGGCCATGGATTCAAGACTAAAATAACGGCGTGCGACGGTCCATTCATCTTGCTGTTCGATCAAGATGGCACCGATCAATCGGATAGCGGATTCCCGATTCGGGAATATCCCTACCACATCAGAACGTCGGCGGATTTCCCGATTCAAGCGCTCCAGTGGGTTGGTGGAATGAATCTGCCGCCAATGCTCTCTGGGAAAGGCCATGTAGGCCAGTACGTCACTTTCTGCCTGCTCAAGAATATCCATGGCTTTCGGGAACTTACCACGAAGTTGCTGGGCGACTTGTCGGAGTTGCAATACAGCCGCCTCTTGGCTCGGTTGCGCAAAAATCGTCCGGATGATCGACGATACCATCGATTGCGACGACTTCGGTACCTGGCTCAGGACATTGCGCATGAAGTGAACACGGCAACGCTGCCAAGTGGCGCCCACCAGAACCTGCCCAATCGCTCTGCGCAACCCTTCATGAGCATCACTAATCGCTAATTGCACACCTCGAAGTCCCCGAGCGACCAGTTTCCGTAGAAACTCAAGCCAAAATGAGCCGTCCTCGCTCATGCCAAGATCAAAACCGAGAACTTCCCGGTCACCGGTCTCCCGGATACCGATGGCCACGATAAGCGCCATGCTGCGTACCCGGCCGCCCTCACGTACTTTGGGGAACGTGGCATCCAACCAGACATAAGGGAATTGCCCTTCGAGCGGGCGCTCCTTAAAGGCCATTACGACATCATCCAGCTCTTTGCAGATCCGGGAGACTTCGCTTTTGCTAATGCCTTTCATGCCTAGGGATTCAACGAGTTCATCTACTTTTCGTGTACTGACGCCGTGTATGTACGCCTCCTGCACAACGGAAAGCAATGCCTTTTCCGCACGCTTCCGGGGTTCAAGCAGGGAAGGGAAGTAGCTGCCTTTGCGAAGCTTCGGAATATTCAGATCGAGTGTTCCGACCCGTGTATGCCATTCCCGTTGCCGGTAACCGTTGCGCTGGTTGCTTCTTTCCGTGTTTCGTTCATAACGCTCGGCACCGATCTGGGCCGCTACTTCCGCCTCCATCAAGGAATGAACAAGCACATTCAAGGCTTCTTTGAGAAAGTCTACATCACCATCAGAACCAGACTTGCGTAAAAGCTCCAAAAGTGACATTCTATCTATAGAAGCCACGGTTTGATCCTCCTTCTAAAGTAGAGTTGCGTCACTTTAGTAGAAATCATACCGTGGCTTCCCTTGTCAAGAAGCCCGGAGCAATTTTACACCACTACTATGGACTATAACTATCCGAAGAGCCACAAGGAACGGATTGACGAAGTGCATAATTCTGCCATGGAGCTTATAGAGCAAAAGTTCCCCAATATGGATGAACACGAGGAAGTAACCAAAAAGGTTTATAACTATGCGGGCACCTGCGAAGATGTGTATATGGAAATTGGACTGCAATGCGGTTTTATACTGGCGGTGCAGTTACTCGGTAATACGCAAACAAAATAGGAAACCGATGGAATCATATCGTGAAGGACTGCCATAAGTGGCGGTCTTTTTTCTTTTGAGGCGATACTGGCGCTGGAACGGCAAGTCGACACGTTTTGGCGCTTTTTATTTAGAGCCCCCCCTGCTCGTTATTGACGGGAAGAAGCGGTTTCTGTTCGAATCAGGTACCGTTCATCATGAACCACGTTCAGCTAACGGGACCAAATGCCGGCGGGAAAACGGAGGGGTATTAGGGGCGCTGCCCCTAACAAGCGAATTTGGATATCCAAATTCAGTGCTTGCTACAACACAAGACAGTGGTCTCAAGGTAGAACTCAAGAACTCGCCGAAGAAGAAGGAGTGGAACGGATGAAAGAAAACGTTACAGCAATTCCCATAGACCAGTTGTATTCTTTTCACGAAAATCCCTATAAAGTGGCGGACAATGAGGAACTGCAAGCCTTGTCCGAAAGTATAAAGATGTACGGAGTTATTTCGCCGCTGGTAGTACGCCAAAGAACCGAGGGGGGCTATGAAATTATATCAGGTCATCGCCGGAAGGCAGCCTGTGAAAAGGCGGGGATTGATATAGTTCCTGCCTTTGTTCGTGAAATGGACCGATACGCCGCCATTATTGCCTTGGTGGACAGTAACCTCCATCGTGAGCATGTGTTGCCGTCCGAAAAAGCCTTTGCCTACAAAATGAAACTGGAAGCCATCAAAGCGCAGAGACAACGTAATGATTTAGTCGAATCTGCAACTTCTGACCGAATCGGACACAAGTCGCGCGAATGTGTGGCTCATGATGTTGGGACAAGTGCAACGCAAGTACAGCGCTTTGTTCGGCTGACCAAGTTGATACCGCCCATTCTCGATATGGTGGACAATGGAAAAATAGCTTTTAGCCCTGCCGTCGAATTGTCTTACTTAACCGAGCAAGAACAGACAGACTTGCTTGAAACGATGGAAAGTGAAGACCGCACACCGTCACTTTCGCAGGCACAGCGGATGAAAAAACTAAGTACTGATGGCCTACTCGATATGAACGTTATTTTCGATATCATGACGGAGGAAAAAGCCAATCAGAAAGAGCAAATCAAGTTGAAAAAGGAAAGCATCAAGGACTTCTTTCCAAAGGGCTACACGGCACAGCAGATGGAAAAGACCATACTGAAATTATTGGAAGAATGGCGGAAAAAGCGGGAACGAAGCCGCCACGATGCGCGCTGATTTTTTCTCGGCCGGTAATAAAGGCATTAGATGACAATATGAAAGATCGTTTGAGTATATTTTATATTCGGTTGACGGCAGGAAAGAAAAAATTTAGTGGCACGAAATATCTGAATATCCCCCAGGTGGCTCCGGGCCAATTCAATAGACAGCATGATAAAAAAAACGTCCAATTTGATAAGCGTAACGTGATTATAGCCTAAAATAATTGAAAAAATAAATTTTGATGATATCCAGCTCTGTTACTGGTTAGGAATCATGGTACGGGAGGCCCTTCAGCATTGTGACGATTGTAAAAGACTATTTTTGATCGTGAGCAATATGCGACTTAATTGCTAATAGCTGGTATAATAAATGTGTAAAAAACAGATGTTTAGTGTAATCACTGATCTACCATTTTAGTAGGAGGAATCCCAACCATGATAAAAGAAAACAAAGTCTCGCAGTCCATTGAAAGTCTTGCAAAGGTGGTTAATATTGCGAAAGTAACGATTGGTCTACGGCTAAAGATTGCGGCTATTATCATTCTGAGCATCCTTGTTTCTTCTCCAATATCGGCCTATTTGAATACCATTGCCAATCGGGTTTTGACCGGGAATATTGGGATATATTTGACGGCCTCCATGAATCTCATCGTGACGACGTGTATCATACTGCTATTTGTCCAATTTTTTATTATTAAACCCCTAAAGACGGTGTTGACAGCTACCCAAGAAGTTTCTAAAGGGAATCTAAAGGTGCAAGTTTCCTATCGATCCAAAGATGAACTCGGACAGCTCTCCAGTTCTTTTAATCAAATGATTGAAAACCTACGAAATCTCATTGTCGATATGAATCATGCTTCGGATTTTGTCGCACAAGCCTCCGATCAATTATCCCATGTTTCCAAGTCGGTCGTGCAGTCATTTGACCCCATCGTCGAAAATGTAAACGGCATGGCTAAAGGAGCGGAAACACAGGTCGCCGTTTCTCAAGAAAGCAGCAGGGCATTAGAAGAAATGGCTGCTGGCGTGCAGAAAATCGCTGAAACCTCTTCTTTCGTATCAGAGTTGTCCTTAACGACACTTTCCGAAGCAGAAAAAGGTAACGAAGCGATCAATCGGGTGAAAGATCAAATGCAGGACATCAGTCAATCCGTCAACGATTCCGCCTCCATTATTTATAAAATGAGCGAGTTGTCAGAGAAAATAACAGGTATCACCAAGATGATTAGCGAAATTGCTTCTCAAACCAGTTTATTGGCCTTGAACGCCTCGATTGAAGCAGCCAGAGCGGGGGAAGACGGCAAAGGTTTTGCTGTTGTCGCGAATGAAGTTAAGAAATTGGCGAGTCAAACGGAAAATTCCGCAGCCCAAATCAGCGAGATCATTGGTCAAGTGGATCGAGTTTCTACCGACGCGGTACAATCCATGAAAAAGGGAGTACAAGAAGTCCAAAAGGGAATTGAAATTGCGATTTATTCAGGGGAAGCCTTTGAAAAGATACTGGATGCCGTCAAAAATGTTTCTGTACATATTGAGGAAGTTGCCGCAACTGCCGAACAAATGGCGGCAAGTTCCGAGGAAGTAAGCGCCAGCGTTACTGAACTATCCGGAATTGCAACAGGCACCTCCGATAAGGCGAATCATGCGGCAATATCTACTAAAGAACAATTAAAAGAAATGGACAGGATTTTAACATCAGCCGAATCTTTGGCTGAAATGGCGGCCCAATTGAAACAAACAGTTGGGAAATTTTTGATGGCTTAAGATTGGCCTTGCCTAGTCACAATGAAGGGCTTTATACAAATGCGATCAGTAAAAACCTCCTTGACAAACTGCACCGGAAGGAACGGGCTATCGGGCGAAAACCCGGTTTGCCCGTTTTTATAATTTGCCGGAGCTGATGAACGTCTTTAAAGAAGTCGCCGACATCCAAACGGCGGATATGCTCCAGCTTCCTGTACCACAGGCGCATTTTCACAACATTGCGGTGCCGCCAAGCGAGTTTCAGAGGGATATGGTGGCGGATCTCGCCCACCGTGCTGAGCGGGTGCGAGCCAAGGAAGTAGAGCCGCACGAAGACAATATGCTCAAGATTACGAATGATGGGCGTAAGCTGGCACTGGATCAACGGCTGGCCAATCCGATGCTGCCCGATGACGAAGGCAGTAAAGTGAGCGTTTGTGCGGACAATGTGTTTCGGCTATGGAAGGAACACGAGGAAAAGCGGCTAGCCCAACTGGTGTTTTGCGATCTATCCATCCCAAAGCAAGACGGGACGTTCAATGTGTACGACGAACTGCGACGCAAGCTGACAGAGAAGGGTGTGACTACCGAGGAGATTGCGTACATTCACGACGCCAATACCGAAGTGAAGAAAAAGGAACTGTTCGCCAAGGTGCGGACTGGCCAGATTCGTGTACTGCTCGGATCGACATTTAAAATGGGGGCGGGCACCAATGTGCAAACGAAGCTGATTGCGCTGCATGATCTCGATTGCCCTTGGCGCCCGCGCGACCTGGAGCAGCGAAGCGGGCGCATTATCCGGCAAGGCAATGAGAATAGCGAGGTACACATTTTCCGGTATGTGACGGAGAACACGTTCGACGCCTATTTGTATCAGACGCTGGAGAATAAGCAGCGCTTTATCTCGCAAATCATGACCAGTAAATCGCCGGTGCGTTCTGCCGAGGATATCGATGAAGCAGCCCTTTCTTATGCCGAAGTCAAGGCACTGGCAACCGGTAATCCGTATATCAAAGAGAAGATGGACCTGGATATCCAGGTTTCCAAGCTTAAGCTGCTCAAGGCTAATCACTTGAGCCAACGCTACGCATTGGAGGATCGGTTGCTGAAAGTATTGCCGCAACAAGTCAAATCTACAGAAGATCGAATTGCCGGATATGAACAGGATGTCGCTCTATATCTGCGTTCCAAATCGGCTGTGCCGGAGGGAACGGATGAATCCAAGTTCCCAGGTATGGTCATTAAGGATTTTACCTACACGGAGAGAGCGGCAGCAGGCGCGGCCTTGCTGGAGGCGTGCAAGGGAATGACTTCATCCGAGCCGCAGGAGGCGGGCAGTTATCTCGGTTTTTCCCTATGGTTATCCTTTGACAGCTTCCATAAAGAATACAAGGCGACCCTGCGCGGCGCATTGGACCATACCATCTCGCTAGGGATGGATGCAGGCGGCAACATCACCCGGTTGAACAATATGTTGGCGGATTTGCCAGCCAAACTGGAACATAGCCGCCAGCAACTCTCCACGCTGCTCCAGCAGATGGAAACAGCGAAGGAACAAGTCGAAGCTCCTTTCGAGAAAGAACAGGAGCTGCTAACGAAATCGGCGCGACTCGCGGAACTGAATGCCCTGCTTAATATGGATAAGCGGGAGAATGAAGCCGTGGACAGCGTTCCGGACGAAGAACCGGAAGCGCCCGAACGGCGAGTGGTGGGCCGTGGGCGATAACGGCCTGACACCGTCGTTCCTCCCCCTGAAAGGGAACTTCATGCTGACCATTACGGAGAAGAACATGGTATCGGTGCGAGCATTTCACAGGTCGAAGATCGCTCACTTGTTAAAATTATCAATTTCATGACGAATGGGACTCCGGTTTTGGGGTCCTTTTCTCGTTTCCGGAGGAATGAACATGTTGTATGCCAGCCCAAGCGGCGGATGCTTTTGTCCGATTTTGCCGCCTTTTGGTTACGGAACCAGCTTGATCAAGGAGGGAGAAACCGTGCCATCGTTGGAGTTGATATCCAAAGAGAAAAACGGATTTGGCGACACGTATTATTACATCCGCGACTCAAACGGGGTGACCAGTCAAGTTCATGAAGGCGATTTAGACGCATTCATGAACAAGAAAGGCGTTACGAAGTTGAAGGAAGGCAGAGCTTATACGTACCCCAAAAAGAGGGGTAAGGCACGATGAACCATAACCCCATCGGACGCTGCCTGGATTTCCAAAAGGAGCTGCGGCAATGAGCTATGTAAACAAGGAACAGATCGAACGTGCCAAAAGACTGGACCTGCTCACATATTTGCAAATGTACGAGCCGGCAGAACTGGTCCGATGCTCCCGCAATGTCTACACCACCCGGACACACGACAGCTTGAAAATTTCCAACGGTAAATGGTACTGGTGGTCAAGGGGGATCGGCGGGCGCTCGGCGCTGGACTATTTGATCAAAGTGCGGGGCATGTCTTTTCCCGATGCGGTGCTGCAAATGGAAGGCGTTCATCCAGGCAGCGCACCTGCATTTTCGCAATCTTTGCAACAACGCTCATCTCCAGCGCGGTTTGAACTTCCTGAACCGAATCGTACATCGCATCGCGTCATGGCCTATCTCAGCAAACGTGGTATCCATCGCACGTTGATCGACTACTGTCTCGAAACGGGGCGTTTGTATGAAAGCCGCCGCTATCACAACGCGGTATTCGTCGGTTTCGACCAGCAAGGAACGCCGCGCTATGCGGCGATACGCGGTACGACAAGCACTCGTTATATGGGGGAAGCCGCTGGCAGCGACAAGCGGTATTCGTTTTCCATTCCGGCCTCGGGAAACTGTACGGAACTGCATCTGTTTGAGAGCGCTATTGATCTCTTATCCTACTGTACGCTGGAACATCTCGCTGGCCGGGATTGGCGGCAGGCGCATAAGCTGTCGCTGGCCGGAATATACAGGCCCAGGACAAATGGGGAGGACTCTACTCCCCCGTCTGCCCTAACGCATTACTTGCAGTGCTTTCCCCAGGTGAATCGACTTGTCCTGCACCTGGACAATGATGAGCCGGGGCGATTGGCGGCAGCCACGATACAGAGGCTCCTCTCCCCCGCCCTTCTCATATCCGATGAGCCGCCTAAGTTCGGAAAGGATGTAAACAACGATTTGATGGAATTCCGAAGAAGACGCGGTGAACCATCCCGATAGCGGTAGACGCTGAACGGTTGGCGTCTTTTCTTTCTGGGCTACGGAAAATTTTCACATCATGTGGATAAGATGTGAATATATGGGGATAAGTGCAGCCGCATTGATTGTATAGCATGTAATAGGTATAATAAAATCAATATACAGCTATGCAAGGAGTGACCAAGATGATTATCAAACCTTCCGCCAGTATCCGGCAAAACTATAATGAAATCGCCGATCTATGCAAAACATCCGGGGAACCGGTTTATCTGACCAAGAACGGTGAAGGCGATCTTGTCGTAATGGACATTGATACGTTTTCCCGTCGCGAGAAGATGTTAAAGCTGCGTGAAGAACTGCTCGCTGTGCAAGAAGATCGTTTGGCGGGCCGTGTTGGCGTGACGCCGGATGAACTGGACGCTTACCTGGAGGGCATTATTGACGAGGTGCAGCATGGAAAAGATGCCCCGTTATAAGATCATCGTCTCCGATCGCGCCCGCCAAATGCTGGCGACTCATGTGCGATTTCTTGCGGAGAAAAGTCCGGATGCCGCGCGAAAAACGAAAAACGAATTACTGCAAGCGATACGTTCCTTGGCGCGAATGCCGGAGCGCTATCCTTTTCTGGAAGCGGAATTTATCCCGTCAAACAAGTATCACAAGATGTTCGTGGAAAAATGGTATCTGGTGTTATATCAAATTCAGGATGAAATCGTGTATGTCGATTACATTGTAGACTGCCGTCAGGATTATCGCTGGTTGGTGAGATAACAAAAAAGTTCGAAGGAAGGCGCTGAGCGGATCGGCGTCTTTTTTGTGTTTTTTGGGTCCCTCTCTTTTTCCCGGCAGGTGCCTTGAAGGCAACGCGAGACGAATGTCTCGTGTTGCAGCAAGCACTGAATTTGGATATCCAAATTCGTTTGTTAGGGGTACAACCCCTAAGACCCCGTTTACACGATGCTATTGTCTCGATGCTCGAATTTTCCCGCGGCGATGAGATTTTCTGTCGGAAGCTCATGTTCGGAAAGGGGTGATGCAAATGAGGAAACGACCAATCTCTTTTCTGGTTCGCTTAGACGAAAGCGAACATAAGCGACTAATGAGAGAAGTGAAAAAAACGGGACTTTCTCGGGAAGCGTACATTCGGGCATTGATCAATGGGTATATTCCCAAACCGCTACCGCCGCTGGAATATTACGCGATGATGCGTGAACTGAACGCTATTGGGAATAACCTGAATCAACTCACTGTGAAGGCCCATACGACTGGACATCTGGAACGGGCTGCATTTCAGGTGGAAGCCGACCGCTTGCGCCGCGCAGTCCAGCAGATTCAACAGGCTGTAACCGAACCGGAACGAAGGCCACCAGTGAATCCAAATGTGCATCCGCCGTAGGGGGGGAATTTCGCGTGGCAACGACCGCAATCTGGGGTGTGACCGACAGGCTAAAGCGGGTGCTGGATTACGCCGCAAATCCCGACAAGACAGCAGAACGTAGCGAAGGCGGAGGTTTGGAGCAGGTACTCGCATATACACAGGCGGATGCCAAGACGGAGAAGCAACTATATGTCAGCGGTGTCAACTGCGATCCGTCAACGGCTTATGAGCAGATGCAGCGGACGAAGCGGCAGTTTTTTAAGACGGACGGCATTTTGGCCTTTCACGCCTATCAAGCGTTTGCGCCGGGGGAGACAACGCCGCAAATCGCCCATACCATCGGTGTTAAACTGGCACAGAAGTTGTGGGGGGAGCGCTTTGAAGTCGTCGTATCGACCCATTTGGATAAACAGCATGTGCACAATCACTTTGTGTTAAACTCGGTTTCCTTTGTGGATGGGAAACGGTATTACGACAACAAAGCTTCCTATGCTCTGCTGAGGCAGACATCCGACCGGCTTTGCCAGGAGCATCAGCTGTCGGTGATCGAGCATCCCGAATCGGGCAAAGCCAAGCATTATGGAGAATGGAAAGCGGAACGTGAGCGAAAGCCAACATGGAGAGGGCTAATTCGGCAGGACATCGATCAGGCTATCGCATCTTCCATGACGATGACACAGTTTTTTGCCCATTTACAAAAGCAAGGCTATGAGCTTAAAACGGCGGTCAAACATGTGGCGATACGGGCGCCTGGAAAGACACGCTTTGTCCGTTTGCACAGTCTAGGCGATGGCTACACCGAGGAAGCGATCAAGCAGCGAATATTGCGAAACCGAATACCTGAACGGGAGAGGCCACCCCATGTCCGCACACGACGCGCCGTGTGTAAGGGCTATGTTCGGTCTGGTCGCAAATTGCGCGGCTTGCAAGCGCTATATATCCGCTACTTATTTGATATGGGCGTGCTTCCTAGAAAACGAAAGCCTGTCAAAAAACCATCCTTTAGGCTTCGGGAGGATTTGAGACACTTGTCGGTATTAATGGAGCAAACCAAGCTGCTATGCAAGTATCGCCTCACCCATCAAGAGGAGCTTCTCATTTTTCATAACGGGTTGGAGGAACAAATCCAATCCTTGCACCAGAAGCGCAAGTCGTTGTATAACCGAATTCGCCGCTGCAAGGATGCGGGCCAGCGAGAACAATACAAAACGCAAATTGCTGGTTGTTCTAAACGGCTTGCCTCGCTTCGAAAGGAGGTGAAGCTGGTTCAAGGCATTTTGGAGCGTTCAGGAGAACTACGAGAGACGTTAAACAGAAGTGGCGCACAGGATCGAAAGGAGGAAGTTTTCGATGAGTACCGAAACGGAAGCCGCCAATCAGGTCGTCAACATGAGCTTGAAAAGCATCGAAGTCATGGCCAAGATTTCCGGCGAAGGCGCTAAGCATTTGGCAGTATATTTGTTTGCGGCCTTGCAAGGGCAGAAACGAACAAAGGGCAGCATCCGGTTGGAGGGTTTGCTGCGCAGCGGGAAAGAATTAAAGGTATTTGCGGTCAAAAACGAAGACCTGGCAACCTTCTGTAAGGAAGCCAAGCGGTATGGCGTGTTGTACTGTGCTTTGCGCGACAAAAAGAACGTGGACGGGATGTGCGATGTGATGGTCCGGGCGGAGGATGCGTCCAAAATCAATCGGATCGTGGAGCGTTTCCACTTGGCCACTGTGGATACCGCCAAAATTAAGAGTGAAATTGAAAAATCCAGTGGAATGTCCGAAGCGCCTGCTGTGGAACAAGGACATGAACCAGGTCACGAGCAAGTTCAGGAACAAGAACTGCCGAAGGAAGTCGCAGAAGAAAGGAATACAGACGACTTGTTGGATGAGCTGATGAGAAAGTCCGAACTGCCGGAGCCGACTCCATCGGAGGACGACCATTCAACAGCGGAGAAGGAACCGGCGGAAACGTCCCATCCGTCCGAGAATACCTTCGAGCGCAACGAGGTTACCGCAAGGGATACTGATCCACCTTCTCGTCAAGAGCCGGAGCGAGTGTCCGTCCGTCAATTATTGCGGGAAATACGCGAAGAGAACCGCCAGCAAAGGATATGGGAGAAAGACAGACAGCCGCGGGAACAAGCGGAACCGTTGCCGTCTCGAAAGGAGCGGATAGCCGCCGATAAACAACAAGCCAACAAAGCAAAAGGACGAAAGCGAGGGAAAGCCAAATGAGCGAACTGGATGATTTATTCCGACAGGATGCTGCGGCTTCCTCTTCTTTCCGTACAACCGAACCATCCTTCGATAAAGAAGCATGGGTGCAAAAGAAACAGGAGCTGCGGCAATGGACATATGATACGATTGATGTCACCACCTTGTCGGTGATGCAGAACGGTGAGGCGTTCCAGCAATATTTGGATGTCCAGAGCCGCTTTGACCGCTATAGCGTGGCCAATGCGTTGCTGATTCTGGCGCAGCGGCCAAACGCGACTCGCATTGCCGATTTTGACACATGGAAGGAACAAGGGGTATTCATTCGTCGCAAGGAAACGGGGTTTTACATTCTGGAACCGGGCGAAACCTATCAAAAGCAGGATGGCAGCACCGGTATCAGCTACAATCCGAAAAAGATGTTTGATATTGCGCAAACGACCGCCGCGTTGAAACGGGAAGAACCGGCATTCCCGGATGATCGCGCCCGTATTAAAGCGTTAATTGACCTCGCCCCTGTTCCGATTGGCATTGGTGATGCGTTGCCATTGGAAAAGTACGCGCTCTATCAGCCAGAAACAAAAAACATTGCCATTCGTCGCGGGCTTGAGGCCGGCGATATTTTTCGAGCGCTTGCCCAAGAACTGACACATGCTGAACTGGATCGCGGCGATGGACGGTACAACCGCTCGGATAACGAGTTTTTTGCCTACTCCGCTTCTTATATGTTGTGCAGGCAATTTGGTGTTGCAACCGATCCCTTCCGTTTTGATCGAGCGCCGGAGAAGTGGAACGGGTTGGAACCGCAGCAAGTTCGTGCCGAGTTGACGCTCATGAAGGAAGCTTTTCAACAAACATCCCAGAGAATGAACCGGAACCTGTCACAACAGCGCCAGCCTAAACGATCCGATCCGGTTCGCTAAGTTTTGTCTGGAGGGAGTGCTATGAAAAAACAGGAACGAATCTTGTCGTTGAACCATTATGAGCATGGGATAGTCGTCCATGCGCTGAATGCGTTACGAAATGACTTAATCGGTGAGAAACGACCGACGGATGCCGTGGATGATTTATTGTTAAAAATGATTGATGCCCCACTTCTAAATAAAAAGCGCTGGAGGCATTATGAAACGCGATGAAGCCGCAAGGAGTAATTTGATACTCTTTGCGGCTTTTTTTATTCCCGTCATCTGGTTGGCCCTGTTGGTTGCTCCCGCATGGACAGAAGGATTGCCGGACATGCTGGCCCATCTGGGCACGGCGATTCGCCGTCCGCTTAACATAGAGTGGGTGGACGATACGCCACGTTGCTTGTTGATCTTTTTGCTGACTTATGGACTTTGCGCTGGGGCCTATTTGGCGACTCCGCGCAACTATCGTCGGCGGGAAGAGCACGGTAGCGCCCGCTGGGGCCGAGCGAAAACCGTCAATGCCAAGTATCGAGACAGACGGCCGGAACAAAACAAAATTTTGACGCAGCGGGTCAAAATCGGTCTGGATGGCCGCAAGCATCGCCGGAACCTGAACGTGTTGGTTGTCGGCGGCTCTGGCGCGGGTAAAACACGGTTCTATGCTAAGCCGAATGTGATGCAAGCCTCGACCTCTTACGTCGTTCTGGACCCAAAGGGGGAAATATTGCGGGACACCGGTCATCTGCTTAAAGCCAAAGGCTACGACATCAAAGTGCTGGACCTGATTCACCCGCATCGTTCGCATGGCTATAACCCGTTTGTCTATTTGCAGGACGACAAGGATGTCTTGAAATTGGTGACCAACCTGATTCGCAATACGACACCCAAAAACAGCAACACGAACGATCCCTTCTGGGAGCGTTCGGAAACAGCGCTGCTGGAGGCGCTTATGTTGTACTTGCTTTATGAAGCGCCGCCGGAGGAACAGAACTTTCCGATGATTATGGAAATGATCGCCGCGGCGGAAGTGCGGGAGGAAGATGAGACGTATCAGAGTCCGCTGGACGAGTTGTTCGAGCGGTTGGAGATGCGCGACCCGGAGCATTTGGCGGTCAAACAGTACAACATTTTCAAATTGGCTGCCGGAAAAACGGCCAAATCCATTTTGATCGGGCTTGGCGTACGGCTGGAGAAATTTAATCTGACCAGCATCGCCAGCATGAGTACGGTGGATGAATTGGACTTGCCCCGCATGGGTACGAAAAAGACTGCCTTGTTTGCCGTCATCCCCGACAACGACAGCAGCTTTAACTTTATCGTCGGCATGCTGTACACGCAGCTTTTTCAATCGCTCATGTATGAAGCGGATTACAGGCATGGTGGGAGGCTGCCGACGCATGTTCATTTTGTAATGGACGAGTTTGCCAATGTGGCGTTGCCAGATGAATTTGACAAGCTACTGTCGACCATGCGGAGCCGGGAAATCTCGGTGTCGATTATCCTTCAAAATCTGGCGCAACTTAAAGCGTTGTACAAGGATGCCTGGGAATCGATTGTCGGCAACTGCGATGTGTTTTTGTACTTGGGAGGCAATGAACAATCCACACACAAATATGTGTCGGAACTGCTCGGCAAGGAAACGATTGACACCAACACCTACGGTGAGAGCAAGGGGCGAAGTGGTAATTATTCGATCAATTACCAGCATTCAGGAAGAGAATTGTTGACCCCGGACGAAGTGCGGATGTTGGATAACCGCTATGCCCTGCTCTTTATTCGTGGGGAACGTCCGATACAGGATGACAAGTATGATCTGTTGCGGCATCCGAACATCGAGTTGACAACGGATGGTCAGGCTTCGCCGTTTCAGCATGGAGGTACGGATTATGCTATCGACTGGTTATCGATGCAGCTTCATGAAGACGGAGATTACGAGCTGTTGGCAGAGGATGAAGTGGAGTCATTATTTTTAGGAAAGGAATGATAGACGTGAAGCATCAATGGAAACGATGGATGACGCTGTACATGGTTTGCGTGCTGATGGGGAGCTTTGCTACACCTGCATACGCGAATGATCCGATGACTACCGTGAACAATTTGTCTGATTTTATTTTTGGCCTGATCCGGGCTGTGGGCATGATTATTTTGGGTTTTGGCATTGTGCAGATTGGTTTGTCTTTCAAGTCTCACGACCCTACCCAAAGAGCTAACGGGTTCTTAACACTCGCCGGTGGCGTTGTCATTACCTTTACGAAGGAAATTCTCAACCTGATTGCCGGATAAGTACGGGTATTCGCATTCGGGGAATAAGCCAGCGGTTTGTTCCCCGAATCTGGGGGGAGGGTGAATGTGTCTAAGAACAGTTGGATCATCGACAATCTCGAAAATGCATTAGAGACCTGGAACGATAAAATGTCGGAGATTTGGGAGTTGGTCACCGAGTCGCCGGCGGATTTCAAAGGCGGTGGTATATGGCGCGTCATCTTAGATATTCACGGTGCGTTGCAAGCTACGGGATTGGCCTTGCTGGTATTGTTTTTTGTGATTGGCGTGATGAAAACGACCGGTAACTTTGCGGAAATTAAACGACCGGAGGTTGCCGTGAAGTTATTTGTTCGATTTATTTTGGCCAAGGCGGCGGTCACGTATGGTCTGGAATTGATGATGGCGCTATTTTCGATTGTACAGGGCATCATTGCCGCCATGATTGGCCGTTCGGGATTTGGTTCATCGGACATGATGACATTGCCGGATACGATTGCCCAAGCGATTCAAGATGTGGGCTTCTGGCAAAGCATTCCGCTGTGGGTGGTAACGCTGCTTGGCAGCCTGTTCATCACCGTTTTATCGTTTATTATGATTCTCTCTGTTTACGGCCGTTTTTTTCGTCTCTATATTTACACAGCCATTGCTCCTGTCCCGCTCTCATCGTTTGCTGGGGAGCCGACCCAATCCATCGGCAGGTCCTTTTTAAAGGGGTATGCCGCCGTTTGCTTAGAAGGGGCGATTATTGTGCTGGCTTGCATTGTTTTTTCGGCATTTGCTACCGCGCCATCGGTCGTGAACGAAGGCGCACAGGCGGTGACTATGGTCTGGACGTACATTGGCGAACTGATTTTCAACATGCTGGTTCTCGTCGGCATGGTGAAAATGGCGGATCGGATCGTGCGGGAGATGATGGGGCTGTAATCGAAGGCATGCTGCCGGGAGGGAAGGCAGTTCGGGGAGTATTAACGGATGGCTGCCAAAAAGAGCCTCAAAAGCGCGAGGGCATCGTTTCGTTGCTTTTTAGTACATTGGTTTAGCGCTGCTAAAATCAGTTCGGTATCATTGCTTTTGTTATTTGTCTCCTGCTCCAGCAACAATTCATTTGGGGATAGTTTCAGCAGGGTACAAATACGAAGCATGGTTTCAATGGACATCCCGGCTTGTCCACGTTCAATATCGGCGCAGAATCTGGGGACTCTCCCAATATACTCGGCCATTTGTTCTCGCGAGATTTCCAAAGCTTCTCGCTGTTTCCGAATGCGCTGTCCTACCTTCTTTCTATCGTACACACTCATCATTTGGCACCCCTTTATAATCGATTTCAGTTTATAACTCCTATTATGGAGGAGCACATAATTGACTAAAATGAGTTTAGAAAGTACTATCAGGGTAGTTTTTCTAATGACAACATGCTAATGCTTCATGATAGAGTTGCAAACAGAATGAGGAAGAGGAGTGCAAATGAGTGGATGATCTAGTAAGAAAACTGGAGAAAGAGAGGCAAAAATTAAACAAGCTTGGCGAAAAGTCGTTGATGCAATCGATTCCTTTATCCGACAATCCAGAGGTTCAGGAACAGAGTAGGAGGGTAGACGAGTTGATGGTGCAATATCAACGAATGAAGGCCAAGGATAGGCAACCGATACGGTAAAAGAGGGATGGAAGGGGCAAGGTCATGGGATTTCCAACGTGGTTCCGGGGAGCCATTCAAAGGCGATTGGATGAGGTTTCGGCACAAATCGAATATCATCCGGAGCTGAAAAAAATAAGAGATGAAGAAGATGAGGCGTTTCACGCCGTATTTGCGGGACTGATCATTACCCAAACACCTGAGTTTGAAGACTGGGAGGACAAGTATATTCTCAAGCAATCCATGATGAATGAACGGCTGTACATGCAGGGATTGACAGATGGCATACAACTTGCCTCTGCGTTACTGAATCATTCCGATTCAACGCCACATGAAACGCCGGTTACATTCAGTCACGAAAAGGGCCAAGCAAAGACGAAGTCGTAAGATCAGGTATCTATCGGGAGGGATGACATGTGGAAGTGAAAATCAACCGGGAGATCCGGGAATATACGGAAAGCATCTTTTTTGGACTGTCCTTGCGACAGTTCTTTTTTTCTGTTTTGGCCGTAGGTGTGGCGATAGCGCTGTACTTTATGATGCGCAGTCGTTTCGGCATTGAGACACTCAGTTGGGTATGCGTCTTAGGTGCGGCCCCCTTCGCAGCCCTGGGCTTTATCCGGTACCACGGTATGAATGCCGAGCAATTGCTATGGGCGTATATCAAATCGGAATTTTTAATGCCGCGGCGCTTAGTCTTCCACTCGACGAACACGTATGCGGCGGCGTTAAGCAAGACCATAGAGCAGTATGAAAAAGGAATGAAGCGCCATGATTAAGACGTTAAGTCGTATCATCAAGCAGGATAAGGAACGGTTTGTCATACCGAAAGGCGTACAACAAGTGATCCCGATTCGCTCTATTTGGGCGGACGGGATTTTTTTTAGTTGGCAACAAGTTTTCCAAGACGTATCGCTTCGAGGACATCAATTATTCCGTCGCCTCCCGCGAAGATAAGGAAGCGATGTTCCTGTCGTATTCCGAATTGCTCAATTCCTTTGATAGCGGGGCGACAACGAAAATCACCATCCATAACCGGAGGCTGAATCGAGCGGATTTTGAAAGTTCGGTCTTCATTCCGCTTCAGCAAGATGAGCTGGACGAATATCGACAAGAGTATAATCAGATGCTGCTGGAAAAATCCGTTGGGGCCAACGGTACGATTCAAGAGAAGTATATAACGATATCCATTGCCAAACCCAATATCGAAGAAGCCCGGCATTATTTTTCTCGAGTTGGGACCGATCTGATCGCCCATTTTTCTCGTCTCGGCTCCAAATGTACGGAACTGAACGCCACTGAGCGGCTGCGTATTTTTCACCATTTCTTCCGCCAGGGAGAGGAAACGGACTTTCGTTTCGACTTGTCGGAAACGATGCGCAAAGGACATGATTTCAAAGATTATATTTGTCCGGATGCGTTTGAGTTTGAAAAGGATCATTTTCGGATGGGGAAGCTTTATGGTCGGGTCATCTTCCTGCGTGAGTATGCCAGCTATATCAAGGACAGTATGGTATCCGAGCTTTGCGACCTGCACCGCAACCTATTTCTGTCCCTTGACATCATTCCGATACCAACGGATGAGGCGGTTCGCGAAATCGAAAACCGTTTGTTGGGCGTAGAGACGAATATTACGAACTGGCAGCGGCGGCAAAACAATAACAACAACTTCTCCGCCGTTATCCCGTATGACATGGAGCAGCAGCGAAAAGAGAGCAAGGAATTTCTGGATGACCTGACGACTCGCGACCAACGCATGATGTTTGGCTTATTGACGATGGTGCATGTGGCTGAAAGCAAGGAGCAACTCGACAACGATACCGAAGCGATATTGACGACGGCCCGCAAACATCTGTGTCAATTCTCGCCTCTTATGTACCAGCAGATGGACGGTCTAAATACCGTGTTGCCTTATGGTTTACGGAAAGTACATGCTTTGAGAACGTTGACGACAGAAAGCACAGCGGTGTTTATCCCGTTTCGGGCGCAGGAAATCATGCATGAAGGCGGTATTTACTACGGACAAAACGTCATCAGTAAAAATATGCTCATTGCCAATCGCAAGCAGTTGCTCAATGGAAACAGCTTTATTTTGGGGGTATCGGGCTCCGGAAAAAGCTTTACGGCAAAAAGAGAAATCGTCAATCAAATACTGGCCAGCGGCGATGACATTATTCTGATTGACCCGGAACGTGAATATTCCGCCCTAGTAGAAGCGCTAGGCGGAGAGACCATTCATATCTCGGCCACGTCACCTAATCATATCAATGCGATGGATATAAACCGGCAATACGGTGACGGAGCAAATCCGATCATTTTAAAATCCGAATTTGTTCTTTCGTTATGCGAGCAACTGATCGGCGGTTATCAGTTGGGAGCGAAGGAAAAGTCGATTATTGACCGTTGCACGGCCAGTGTGTATCGAAAATATCTGCAAAGCAATTACAAAGGGCAACCGCCTACCTTACAGGATTTTCGAGCGGAACTGCTCAAGCAATCCGAGCCGGAGGCGCAGGACATCGCGCTGGCGATTGAACTGTTTACCGCTGGCAGCTTGAATACGTTCGCCCAGCCGACTAACGTCAACGTTCATAACCGGCTGATCTGCTATGATATTTTGGATTTGGGCAAGCAACTGTTGCCGATTGGCATGCTGGTTGTATTGGACAGCATTCTGAATCGAATTACACAAAATCGCGCCAAGGGGAAAAACACGTTTATCTTCATCGATGAAATTTATCTGCTTTTCCAACACGAGTACAGCGCCAACTTTTTGTTCACGTTATGGAAACGTGTCCGAAAGTATGGCGCTTTTTGTACGGGGATTACGCAAAACGTGGATGATTTGTTGCAAAGTCATACGGCCCGAACGATGCTGGCCAATAGCGAATTTATCGTGATGCTGAATCAGGCCAGTACGGATCGCAAGGAGTTGGCGGAACTGCTTAATATTTCGGATCTCCAGCTTTCTTATATTACAAACGTCGATGCCGGGAATGGGCTGTTAAAGGTCGGCAGTTCTCTCGTGCCATTTACAGATAGCTTTCCACGGCATACAAAACTTTACCGTTTGATGACCACGAAGCCGGGAGAATCGCTGTAAACCCTTGGCAAGCGGCTGATGAGATGCTTCATCAGCTGCTTGCCAAGGTATGTAGATTCGACTGGTCACAGCCGTCTGAGACAAGTGGTACTTGCTGGCTAATTGAGTGATGGTTAATTGGAGATGGAAGTCATTCCGGCGTGCAGAAAAAGAATTGACCAGGGCTTAATATGAAGAGTAAAGGTATATTTTACTATTCTATCGCTAGCGCACGACTACAAGACTATTTAAATTACTCTAGTCCTACGACTGTCGGGTTAGTCTGTTTCCCATTGAGAGGAGTTGTTTCATTATCGGTCTTTCAAAATACGGATGGTAGCACCTAATCTGCATACATAACTGAACAACAGGGTTTGCTTCTCATCATGGTGTTGCCATGAGAGCGGGAGTTGATATTGTTGGTTAATATCAAGTCGCGTGCAGCTCGTGCTGCCAGAGAACAGGCCCTAACTGAATTCGCTATCAGGCTCATGGAAGATGTGCCGCTGATGCGTTTGCCATGCTTGCAGAATGGTGTTACACGTGCCGCTTGGCCTTTAATCTGTGGAACGGATGGGCAGAAGAACAGCAGGAACGGGATTCCACGCCGCACGAGTTGTTTGATTGTCGTTATGCGCCTTATTTCTTTGAGGCGATTCGCTTGCGTTATCCGGAATATTGCAGGAGCCACGACCGGGTTCCCCAACGAATGAACGGTCCAACCCGTTAATGGATATGCCAGGAGGGTAACCTTGATGAAGGACATAAAGACAAGGACACGGGTGAAGAATATTAAGAAGCTGGATCGGTTCTCCAACTTGATGGCAAAAGCAAAGTCTGTCGATGTGCGTTCCAAGCATAAGTCATCTAATCGTCATGAATCGGAAGCTACAGGTTCCTCTGTGGTGTACGCGCAAAATCAATCCGTGAGGGCGGCAAAAACCACGCTGCGCAAGGGGATGCGCATCAGTGCAGGTGTGAGCAAAGGAGCAATTCGTCTTCTTCGGAAAAAACGGGAGCGCTTGATAGGGACGGCGAAGGAGAAAGAAGCCATGTCTCAGCAATCGGGGGAAACGGCGAGCGGTCGGCGTTCACGTAAGCAAAGCGGCATTCAAGCAAGCAAACGTTCGGTTGTTTCTGATAAACAGCAAACGCTGTCCGCTCATTCAACAGGTGCCATACAAGGAAGAGATAATCGTCAGGCTGTACATTCATCTTCCCAAACCAAGCGTCCATTGCGTTTGCGGAAGCCTGTTGGCGGGAAATATCCTTTGTTTTCCATGACAGTGACAGGAAAACAGCGGCATATTCATCAAATGGTGCGTGCCAGGATTGTCAGTCGGAAACAAGCTCAACAACCCCAAGCTCAAGATAAAAGTGAAACACAGTTAAACCAGATGCCAAAACCTGTCGAAAAGCGTGTCACGACCACGAACACCCTATTCAAGACTACCGTGCGTTCTCGTGACAAGCGTTCGAGTCTACAACCCGGCGAAATGACAATCGGGGGGAAACGAAATCCCGCCTCCGTTCGTTCTTCCGCTCATAAGCTGGTGAAGCCGCATGCAGGTGTATCCAGGGGAGCCAAAACGGGCGGTAAAGTCATCAAGGTGCTTTCCCATTCAGTAAAGCCGATTCATCAGCCTAGCCAAGAAAAAGGACAGGCCCATGATTCAACAGAGAGGATGAAACATAAAGCCAGGGAAGCGCAAAAAGTAGCCTTTCGATTGATGACCATGCACCGTTCAAAGCAGCGGCTGCGAGCGGTTGCCAGATGGAACATTCGCATGATTCGTGTAGCGGCCAAAATGACTGCGGTACTCGCCAAAGGCATGATGGCTCTTTTAGGTGTTAGCGGTACGGTGATCATCTTGCTATGCATCATGATGGCTGTAGCGGCGGTCGTATCGTCCCCTTTTGGCATCTTTGTCTCCAGTGATAATACGGATAGCGAAGTATTGCCGCTCTCTGACATTGTACAAGACATGGACAACGAATTTGCTGCCCGACTGGAGGACATGCGTCGGGATGCAGGCTCAGTGGATCGTGTAGAAATCCATTATCTCGGCAGCGCTGATAATACTCGCATCAATAACTGGATGGACGTCATCGCGGTCTTTGCGGTTCGTACCGTAATGGACAGCGAAAGCGGCATGGACGTAGCTACACTTGACGCCACTCGGGTGGATGTGATTCGCTCCGTCTTTTGGGCCATGAATCAACTGGACTCTTACGTGGAAACGATTGAACACAGGGAAACGATTACGGTGGAACATGAAGATGGGAGCACGAGTAAGGAAACGATAACCTGGTATGAATCGGTATTGCACATTACAGTTGCCAGTCATACTGCTGGGCAGCAGGCCGACATCTACGACTTTACAATCGAACAAAGAGAGATCATGCATGAAATGTTGTCGGCGGAGTTCCGCCCGCTCATGTTCGCGCTTCTCGGTAAAGATATGGATGTTGGGTTAACGACTGAGCAGCTTGAAATCGTTTATCACGATCTGCCGAAAGGGGAATGGGGCGGTGAAGCTGTCCGCTTGGCATTGACTCGCTTGGGCGTGTAACCG
>NZ_HE610960.1:35557-37755 GCF_000285515.1 Paenibacillus senegalensis JC66 | reverse complement strand
AGGGCGATCCATACAGTCAAGTTTTGGCCGGGCAAGACCGCTATACAGATTGCAGTTATCTTGTTCAATGGGTGTACCGGCAGTTGAGCATTCAGTTGCCGCGGACGGCGGCTGAACAAGCCAGACATTGTGTCGATAACGGGTGGACAATCCGTTTTGAAGATTTGGCTCCGGGCGATTTGGTCTTTTGGAGCTATGCCAGCAATGGTCGGTTTATGGACATTACCCATGTTGGCATCTATGCCGGAAACGGCAAGGTCGTCGATGCTTCATCCACTCGCGGACAAGTGGTTTACCGGAATTTGTTTGACGCCGATCAGCAGGTGCTGTATGGGCGGCCGTTTCAAATGAACGTACAAAATGTTTATAGCTAAAAACAAAGTAACCCCGGGGAAAACTCTCCCGAGGTTACTTTGACCGATGCTTTCGGATTATGACTCCATTCTAAACGATTATTTGCTAAATCGCTACGCTTGTCTTTTTCTAAATGTTAGTTCAAATCATGAATTGTTAAATGTTTGTTCTGTAAATCGCTTCCGGAAAAAGCTAAGAATCAGAGCAGGTAGTGACATCATAAGTTTGATCTCTTCTGTTACATATTCTGATTTCAATCGTCATCATATAATAGACAACATGACTATAGCATTATTTCGGTTTAAGAAATTTGAATGAAATACGATGTAATCGTCTTTATTTTTGCATTTCTCCCAAAACCTCTGAAATTATATACATCACAAAAAGCAAACCTTTGCTGATCATGGAATGCTAAAATTCCATTTACTGAACCCGCGTTTCCGTGGGTGATGATGTTGTGGATGTGTAATTGTTGAACTTTTCGATTATTCATGTGATTCAGTGCTTTTTCAAAATCGGCTTTTCCTCGCTTGATGTGATCTCCGATGACTTCCCAAACGATATCATCCGTCACCCATGCCATACAAAAGTCTACTTCAAGTTTGGCAAAAGCGATGCTGAGATCTCTAAGAAGTTCTTTTTTCGGCGCATTCCCACAATTTTCGGCGCATTCTACTCTTAAGTTTTCAGAATGAGTATTCATCGTTACCTCCTAATGACCCCGACATATAATCAGGGTCATTATCGCGCATCTTATTGGAATATTCATTGTGAAATCAATGATAACGGGCTATTTTTGACTATTTAATCGGCACCCAAATTTCGGTTTTGGCTGCGGGGCTTGATGGGTCAGGTGCTCGATGAAAATAAAGCATTAGACTGAGATGCGTTGTTCTAGTTGTTTTAGCGAAGTATCACTTCCAACAAATTGCACAGCAACATACTTTTCTTCTGTCCCTACTATAACCAAAAAGAGGAAATCTATGCTCATCTTGGAATCACGTAGCATGTTAGTTATTAATTTTCGATCAACTGAAGATGGTCTAGGTACAGGCTCAGGGTGGGTATGCCATTCGCCTAAGTATATTACCTCTCCATTAGAAGATCTCCACGCTAAATCTACGAACCACTGGGCTCTTTTTACATTCCGTTCAAAAAAATACCGTCCTGATTTATCACCAGGACCCGGAGTCGTAATTTGTTGTATAATAATTTGATCGTCAAATATTCGGCCCAGAAGGATACCGCCTGCTTCGTGTTGCTTTTTCTTGACTTGTCTATACGAATTGAGTATGTCAACAACCTCATCCGTAAACTTTACCAATTTATCTCCAAATATATATTCCATTTAGTTCGAGCAACCTTTGCAATTTGTTCGTTCCCTGATTGTACGAATGCGAACGGAATAGCTGTCCGCCGCAACCCACATTGAAGATATTTTTCTCTTGTTTAGTCTTTGTTCCTTTAAGTTACCTAGCCAGGTAAATATAGTATTCTCCTGCACATTACCAGACAAAGCATCTCGAAGAAAAAGCATTAAATCGTTAATGAATCTTTTTAATTCTAGTGCGCCATACGGAACGAATGTGCTTTGGCAACCAGCTTCTCTTTTTGTAAATTCACCTGGATTAAACATGAAATCGGAAAGTAACCTCGTCAAAAAGTGAAAGATCCGGGCCGTGACAGGTTTTTTCCGTCATAAGAAGTTGCTAATTTTTTCGCAAAATAAACAGGACACTGCATGCCTCTTGTCAAAGGTTAAACCACCACAGAATAACCGACGAGAGGGAGTGTCCTTAGCAACATGGTACCACAAGCAACGAACCATGCGCCAGAACAAAAAA
>NZ_HE610960.1:8750-33991 GCF_000285515.1 Paenibacillus senegalensis JC66 | reverse complement strand
TTGAAATTTCCGCAAGGATCGGAATTACAAAACTTCATCCAGAAAATCGATCATGATATTGGTGAATTCAACCGGCTTATCATAATGAATGTCATGTCCGGGGGTATCCACGCTTGCCAGCTTCCCGTTCTGCAGCAAGCTGACGACCCGTTCGGCGTCTTCATCCGTCAGGGCTGCGAGCAGCAGTTTGCCGTCATAATTGGTCTCGGCCTTCACAAACACAGCGGGGCATTCGATCTTTGCCAGTACTGCGGACTGGTCGTAGTCTTCAAACCAGCTGTTATCGAAGAACGTCTCGCCGAACCGCCTGTCATACGGATAGGTGGCGGATTCGAACATGCGATTGATTTGCGGCGGCAGATAGACCAGGTGCACCGGTTCATCCGGATGCTTCTTATGATAGGCGACCGCATCCCGCGAGAACCAATTCCACAAGAAGTCTCCGAATATCTTCTTCCAATAGCTGTGTTTCAATGAATATTCGAAGTAGTCGTCGATTTCGTCCTGGTTTTTGAACTCCTCATACTGCTGAAACCCATACACCCAGGCATACGTCGTCTCCCTTCTCCCCGGCTCCGTCGCGAAGAACGGAGAGTCCTCGATGACGAGTCCGATCACCAGTTCCGGATAATGCGCCGCGATCCAGGCCGCCACCATGCCGCCTGACGAATGACCGGAAAGAACCGTCCGCTCGCCGATCACCGTCTCGATGAATTCGGCGAAATCGGCGGCCATCGCCCTGGCCGAATACTTCTCGGGGTTCCAATCCGATTCCCCATGCCCGTGACAATCGACGGCGAATACATGATACCGCTCGGACAGCGCCGGAAGCACCTTGGCGTAATCTTCCCAGGTCATGCCTTGCCCGTGGATGAGCAGAAGCGGCGGATTCCCGTTGTCGGGCCCTTCCCCGTAGTTCAGCACCGTCCCGTCCTTCAGCGTCACCTGTTTCTCCGCAAAGCCCGCTTTCTGCATCGCCTTCAGCGGCTTGTCCATGTACGTCGCATTTGCGTAAAAGTACGAACCGACAATGAACAGCAAGATGGCGAGTACCCCGCCCAGAATCCATTTTCTTTTCATTTCCCCACTCCTTCTCCGTAACCCCGTTTGCCCGGCGGGCTGCGAATCCCTCAGCATAATCCGGCTCATTTCTGCCAGCAAACGACACTATTATAGGACTTGTCAGCATTGTTTTCAACATGAAATCGGAAAGTAACCTCGTCAAAAAGTGAAAGATCCAGGCCGTGACAGGTTTTTTCCGTCATAAGAAGTTGCTAATTTTTTCGCAAAATAAACAGGACACTGCATGCCTCTTGTCAAAGGTTAAACCACCACAGAATAACCGACGAGAGGGAGTGTCCTTAGCAACATGGTACCACAAGCAACGAACCATGCGCCAGAACAAAAAATACGCCGCGAACGCCGAATGGAAATTCTTGCGGAGCGTCGCCGAATCAAACAGATCGTGAAGAAGTTGTTCCCCACCTTTTTTGATAAGATCTTCAAGCTTGTTCAGGAAATTTGATCTTCTCGTTTCTGACCAGTTATCAAAGAGTTCCTCGCCAGGTACTACTGGCCTAACTAAAGAAAACGATTCAGAAAGCGTGTTATGAATTTCCTTTGCTGTTGCTACCAATGCTGCATCGTCTTCATCAGGATAATCGCTTACAAAATGATTGGCTGCAAGTATTGTCAGGATCATTCCACTTGGAAACTTGGTATCGCTCTCCTTATAATCCTTCCATGCTTTCAGATACCGAACCAGTCTCTTTAATTGGTCTCCTTTTATTTGAACTTCACCCTTAAACCAATCGGTTAAAGCCTTGGGGTCACTGGTAATCCATCCTTTAGATTTGTGTGCGAGCTTTGGACTTTGGTCGTCTTTTTTGATGTAAATCGGTAAATCGACGTGGTAATTTGCTTTATATATAACCCTGACACACGTATTTTTATCTACAGGTTCCTCACTGGTATGGTTTTTTGTGGCCTTAACAATCCAGCTATGAACAGTTGATGGGGTAGGCCAATCGCCCTCATCGGAGTTCTTTAAGTGTTCCAAATATATGCCGTCATCAATATCATATTCACCATCAATAGGAGTTACCGTAGTATTCATCATGTATGAGCCCTGGCCATAAAACTTGGGCTTTTTCACATCTAATTCTTCAGAAAAATACTTCTTAATTTTATCCCGCAACGCATTCCTGGATGTTCGTAAACTTTCTTTTTTGTCAGATTTAAGATAGATTTCATCATCATGAAATTTAATGAACAAGTCATGACAATTTGACATACTTCTCGTCCTCCTGATTATGATATTCAAAGATTTTTCTGACCGAATCTTCAAACAGCCATTTTTTACTCGCTTGAACACCTTTATCAAGCATAATGCTGATTGCGGCAGGACAAGCACGGTCTAACTCAATATACTTTTTTTCTTGATCCGATAATTCTATACTAGTTATTCGAACATAGTGACCCGGTAAGTATTTTGTTATAAATTTCATGTGATTGTCGACAGCGAAACTCTGTGTATCGATCATAGTGGAAATTAACTTATTCCCCCAACTACTGAACGATTTCGATTTCCACACCTTATGCGGCTCTGGAAATCTCGCGTGCTCATTTAAAGATGAAATTGATAATAGACAGTAGGAATCAAACCCTTTGTTAAGGTAGTATGTAAAATATTCTTGCATCCCCAATAAAGATGGGTTATTGGCCCAGAGTCCACCATCAACAAATTGTTGCGGACCCTCTTTTGTTTGCAGCTCTACAATCGGAAAGTAAGTGGGAGCAGCAGTAGTTGCAAGTGCGACTTCGGATAAGAGACGTTTACTATCCCTTGTTAAAGTTGGTTGGTGGTCTGATTTAAATACATAAGGTGACCCTGTGGTAACATTAACTGTTGGAATTAATACACTTGTCTTGCAATCTTCTATTTTTTTATCCTGGAATACTTCTTCGAGCGCCAATTTTAGTTGATTGCTCGAATACTTTGATTTGATCAATATTTGTTTAAAATAATGAATCTTTCGATAGAATGGATTTTGATATGGAAATATAGAAGGTCCTTTTTCTTTATAGAATCTCACAATGTCTGACGCTGGCATGCCAGATGCCAATGCAAGTGCAATAATTCCCCCAGTTGATGTGCCGCATATGAGATTGAAATTCTGATACACAGGTCCGTATACTTTTTCAATCTCTTCTAGAATTACAGCAGAATAAAGACCTTTAATACCTCCGCCGTCTATAGCTAATATCCGATAACATCCCGGCACATTCTCACCTCTCAAAAAAATGGCGTAGAAACAGTCAAACTTGATGTCCTACGCCTTTGATGTCCGTTAATATTTAAACTCTTCCGTCTCCGCCTGTGCCATCAATTCAGCTTGCTGAAGCACCAGATCAATGGCCATCTTTTCCAGATCCGGCGGGTAACCGTATTTCTTCAACAGCCGCTTGACGGTAATTCGCATCTGAGCACGTACATTCTCACGAAGCGTCCAGTCGACCTTAATGTTGCTCTTGATCGCTTGGGTCAGCTCATGTGCAATCTGCTTCAGCATGAGATCGCCCATCAGTTCCTTGGCCGATTCATTCGAAGCGAGCGCATCATAGAAAGCCAGCTCTTCCTTGATCAGACCGAGATCTTCGCCGCGCTTGACGGCTGCGTTCATTTCTTTGGCCATCTGGATCAGTTCTTCGATAACCTGCGTCGTCTCGATTGTACGATTGTTGTATTTCCGAATGGCTTCCTCCAGCATCTCGGAAAATTTCTTCGATTGCACAATACTGGTCCGGGAAACGGCCTTCACTTTACCCTGAAGCAGTCTGCGGAGAAGTTCCACAGCCAAATTCTTCTGCTTCAACCCGCGCACATGTTCCAGAAACTCGTCCGATAGTATCGCGATGTTCGGTTTCTGCAAGCCTACGGCTTCCAGAATATCGACGACTTCATCGGATACGACCGATTTCGAAATGAGCTGATTCAACTCGGCATCGAGTTCTTTCGTCGTTTTTCTCTTGTTTTCGTCTGTTATCAGCTTAATTATACCAGATTTAACCGCTTTGAAGAAACTGATTTCGACATTGACTTCCTCCGCGGCGGGAGTCGTCGCGCAGAGCGAGAAGGCTCTTGCCAATTCCGTCGTCCAATTCAGGAAGTTCCGCTTGCTCTCTTCACCTAGTCCAAGTACGTAATCGACTGTCTCAACAATGGCCTTCATCCGTTCGGATGCCTTCCCGGAAGCAAATTTGCTGTAGTCATACCCATGAAGCAATTCGCGGATAAGTTGCAGTTTTTCCAGCATAAAATCAACGGCTTGGTCCGTGTCTATTCCGGCAGTTTTGCGGTCGTTTTCCGTATATTGTTGAAGCGCCGATTTCAGCAAGTCCGCAATTCCGATATAGTCGACGATCAAACCGCCCGGCTTGTCGCGGAATACCCGATTCACGCGGGCGATCGCCTGCATCAGGTTATGGCCTTTCATCGGCTTGTCGATGTACATCGTATTCATGCTCGGCACGTCGAAACCGGTCAGCCACATATCACGGACAATGACGATCTGAAGCGGATCGTTCACATCTTTCATCCGCTTCGCGAGATGTTCGCGTCGCCGCTTGTTGCCGATAAACGGTTGCCACTCCTCCGGATCGCTGGAACTTCCGGTCATGACGATTTTGATTTTGCCTTCGTTATCATCATCGCTGTGCCAATCCGGCCGGAGTGCAACAATCGCTCTGTACATATCGATGGCGATCCGCCGCGACATCACAACAATCATCGCTTTGCCGAAGCCGGCTTTCTGCCGTTGCTCGAAATGTTCGACGACATCCTGCGCGACTTTCCTGACCCGTTTCTCTGCACCGGCCAACGCTTCAAGCCTGGCCCAACGCGACTTCAGACGCTCCCGCTGCGTGTACTCCTGGTACTCCGTAATATCCTCATACTCGCTGTCAATGACCGGGCGCTCCGCCTCCGACAAATCTAGGCGGGCAATGCGGCTTTCATAATAAATTCTGACCGTGGTTCCGTCTTCTACGGCTCGGGTCATATCGTAAATATCGATGTAGTCACCGAAAACGGCAGGCGTATTTTTGTCTGTCAATTCGACCGGCGTTCCGGTAAAGCCAATATAAGAAGCGTTCGGCAACGCATCGCGCATATACTTGGCATAGCCATACTTAATGGCCGCTTCGTCGTCCCCGGCGACCATATCCGCCTGAAACCCGTACTGGCTGCGATGCGCCTCGTCCGCAATCACAATCACATTGCGGCGTTCCGTAAGTACAGGATACTTGTCTTCATTTTCATCGGGGGTGAACTTGTGGACCGTTGTGAAAATGATCCCGCCCGACTCCACTGACAAAAGCTCACGCAAATGAGTCCGATTTTCCGCTTGCTGAGGCGTTTGCCTGAGCAAGTCCTTCGACTTGCTGAACGTGCTGAACAACTGATCGTCCAGATCGTTCCGGTCCGTCACCACGACGATCGTCGGGTTGTTCAGCGTCAGGACAAGTTTTCCCGCGTAGAAAACCATGGACAAGCTTTTGCCGGAGCCTTGCGTATGCCAGATAACGCCGATTTTGCGGTCTCCTTCGTCCATCGTCGCCCGTTCCGTACTTGCAATCGCCTTGTTGGTGGCGTGGTATTGGTGGTATCCCGCCAATATTTTGAACAGATGCTCCCCATCGGTTTGAAACAGCACGAAATGCCTGATAATATCAAGCAGTCGGCTTTTCTCGAACATTCCTTTCACAAGCACTTCAAGCTGGGGCAGGGAGGAGGGCGCCACGTCATCGCCATCAATCGTGCGCCACATCATAAACCGGTCTTCATTGGCGGTCAACGTGCCAACCCGCGCATTCACGCCGTCGCTGATGACCAGAAACGAGTTGTAGGTGAACAGGGACGGTATCGCGCCTTTGTACGTCTGCACCTGATGATAGGCATCGCTGATCCCGACTTCTTCGTTGGAGGCGCTTTTCAATTCAAATACGGCGATCGGCAAACCGTTTACGAACACGACGATATCCGGGCGCTTCTCTCCCTGATTTTCAACAACGGTAAACTGGTTGACGACCAGAAAATCGTTGTTGCCGATCCGGTCCGGGTCGGTGTCGAACAGCCATACTTTCTCTGTCGGATATTCGCCATTGGCGGCTTGATACTGCACGTCGATCCCATCGGTAATCATCTTCTGGAACGCCTTGTTATTGATCAGCAGGCTGGGACTGCGCGGCACTTCAACGACCTTGATCGCTTCCTCTATCGCTTCCCGCGGCACATGTTTGTTGATACGAATGAGCGAATCGCGCAACCTGTCTTTCAGGATGACGTCATGGTAAAACTGTCGTTCGGGATACTCGCCTTCCGGAGAAATATCCGGGCCGTATGCTTTCTCGTAGTTCAGTTCTTCGAACCATTCCAGCGCGGCCTGCTCTAAGTCACTTTCGGTATAAGACGTCGTATAGTAGGCCATGTTGCACCTCCTTTGGATTAGGGCTGATAGATTGCGCTACTCTCCGCAACCTTTGGCAGATCGGGATCATTATGATCCTGCTCCACAGGGACACGGATCTCGCCCGACATGAGTTTGGGGAGAAGGGTGTCGCGGATTTGAGCCAATTGATCTGATTCTCTTCCTAAGTGCTGAATTGTCGAGTAGACTGCTTGATATTGTGCTGAATATTGTTGCAATACGGACTTTATTGGAATTACGATTTTGTGAACGCTAAGGAGACTTCCTATGTCTAAATTTTTTATTCCTGTCGTCCCGTTCTCGTATTGAAAAAATACATCCTCGTTATATAAATAGCTCAAATAGCAGTACAAAAACTCACTATATCCAATTATAGGTTTGATAACCCTACAAAAATTGGTACAAATCAAAGGAGTATTGAATTTGTTTAATACTTCTTCAATAATAAGTACACTTCTACCTGTTGACTGAGTTGGGCTGCCCCCTGATATTTCTATGATGATATCTCCATGAGATAAAGACTTAGCAGTTGCATTTTTTGGTAAGATAAACCGTTTAGGTACCTTTCCCAGTAAGCCTTTCGTAATCTCGGGAATATCTGCCCCACGTATACATGAAACCTCCTTCGTATAATTACCCTGCGGAGCTTCTTTTCCCCAGTCTCCTCCAACTGTATCCGAAATTAAATCTTGGAAGGTTCCAACGCTCCAACCCCTCGGAATCAACCCCAACTCACTTTCCTCAAACTCGCCGCCGCTTGACTTATACGGTTCGCCGTTTTCATTTGGAAACTCGAAGTCCACAAACCACCGCTTAAAAAGGGCTTGAGCCATTTCTTCAAGGTTTTTGTTGATGGCGTTGTTGAGCTCGATTTTTTTGTCAAGGGATGATAAAAGTTTGGAGATTGCCACCTGCACATTTAATTCCGGTGCTTGAATCTCAAGACTAGACATGATTTTAGTGTTTAGTGAAGGCATTGTTGCACCTACTGCTATGCTACGAACATACTCTCTAAAGCTTTCAAGACCAAAATAGTAAGATAAATATTTAGGGTCGATCTTATCCTTTTTGTTAACCCGAACTCTTAGACATCTTCCAGAAAAGAGCCAGCCATGTTCTTTTTTTGAAACATAAGCTCTTCTGTCAACAGACCCAACACGACTAAAAACGATGTCACCTTCGCAGAGGCTGTACTTCGATAATCTTAACGCATCATCATTTGAAACTTTGGGGGTGTTCTCGTGAATAATAAAATTCTCCCCTAGGTGCTCAACGGTGATTATCGGGGTACCATGGGGCACGTAATCATCTTTATGCAATTGACTACCAAAGGGACCAGTCTGAACATCAGCAATTTCAGCAAGTTTATATTTTTTCAGTTCAAAACTCAAACCCGATCCCCCCTAGCCGCTTGCGAATCTCGTCCTCCAATTGCCGGGACTTGGCGAACTGCTCCGCCAGCTCCGATGTCAGCCGTGCCATTTTATCCTCGAACGGTTCTCCGTCTTCTTCCACATCTTCGATGCCTACATAACGCCCAGGTGTCAGGATATACTCGTGCTCTTGTACCTCTGCAAGTTTCGCCGCTTTGCAGAAACCTTTCACATCTTCATACTGTCCAGCATCCATCTGTCCCCACCATGCGTGGTACGTATCGGCGATCTTCCGGATATCCTCCGTACTCAACTCGCGATGTGTCCGATCCACCATATGGCCCATTTTGCGAGCATCGATAAACAGGATTTCGCCGCGGCGGTCCCGAAGGCCCTTTGGCGCTTTATTTTTGGCAATAAACCAAAGACAAACCGGAATTTGCGTAGAATAGAACAATTGACCCGGCAAGGTGACGATACAATCGACCAGATCGGCATTAACCAGCTTGCTGCGAATTTCAAACTCCGCCGTCGTACTTGTCGACATGGAGCCGTTCGCCAGTACGAAGCCGGCAACGCCGCTGGGCGCAAGCTTGTTCACGATATGCTGAATCCACGCATAGTTGGCATTCCCAGCGGGAGGTACCCCATACGCCCAACGAGCGTCTTCTGTCAGTCGTTCGCCGCCCCAATCGCTGATATTGAATGGCGGATTCGCCAGGATGTAATCGGCCTTCAGGTTTTTATGTAAATCATTGTGAAACGTGTCCGCATGATGCTCTCCAAGATTGCCGTCGATGCCGCGAATAGCGAGGTTCATTTTGCACAACTTCCACGTTGTTGGATTCGACTCTTGCCCATACACCGCGATATCGCCGATGCGTCCCTGATGTTCCTCTACAAACTTCTCACTCTGCACGAACATGCCGCCGGAACCACAGCAGGGGTCGTATATGCGGCCCTTGAACGGCTGAATCATCTCAACGAGCAGGCGCACAACGCTGTTCGGGGTGTAGAATTCCCCGCCGTTCTTGCCTTCCGCGCTGGCGAATTTGCTAAGGAAGTACTCATATACCCGACCCAAAACATCCTTCGAGCGGCTCTCTTCATCGCCGACCTTGAACGAGAACAGGTCGATTACTTCGCCAAGGCGGGTTTTATCCAGCGCTGGCCTAGCATAATCTTTCGGCAGTACGCCTTTCAGCGACGGATTTTCCTTCTCGATGGCAATCATGGCATTGTCGATGATCTGCCCGATATCCGGCTTCTTCGCGTTATCCTTGATATGGCTCCAGCGCGCTTCCTTCGGTACCCAGAATATATTTTCTGCCACGTATTCGTCCCGGTCCTCCGGATCAGCATACGGTTCATTTTTCAATGCTTCATATTTTTCTTCAAATGCATCCGACACATATTTCAGAAATAGAAGGCCAAGCACTACATGCTTATACTCCGCTGCATCCATACTGCCGCGCAGTTTATCGGCCATGCTCCATAATTTTTCCTCGAATCCAATGTTCGCTGTTGCCATGATCCTAATTCCTCCTCAGTAGAGTTCCTCGTATAACTGGCTCTTCACTTGTTCCCAGCGATTCGTCGCTTCCCGAACAACTTCTTTATATCGTTCTTTTTCCCGTATATATTGCTCTATTAACTCGTGCTGCTTATCTTCCGGTACCAGAGGCAATTCCAATTCCGCCACATCCGCCGGGTTCAGATTCATTACAGTCGTCCCCCGCTGGAAGCTTTGAATAAGGGCTGTTCCAACCGGGCTTTCCAGAAACATTTTGGCAAAATGACTCTTGATGGCCGACTTGAACCGGATCACGATCATATTCGAGGAAGCGATGACCATCCCTTGAGCCTCCGGAAATACAGCCAGCTTGTTCACGGTGCCGCGGCACGTCATGACCAGGTCACCCGGGAGAATCTCGTAACGTTTCACTTTCCTCTCTTCCTCGTCAATCGTTTCAAGCTGATCCAATAGCACTTCGCCGTCATCCAGATTGGATATATTCAGCACCTTAATGTTCCCGGGCTTTAGATCCTGCTTAAGAATCGATTTTCCCCGAAAAATTTCTGCCACATCGCGCAACTTCACTTTCGGGGTTGCCGCCTGCTGAAACGAACGAAGTATATCCTGATCTTCATCCAGCAGCAGTTCGATTCGCCAATGATCCAGCTCTCGGAACCGATCCGGATGGATGGTAATCTCCTGTTCCCCCACAAGCTTTGACTTCTCCATATGGAGTCGCCCGAGGATCACCTCTTCCACAGGCACTTTGCCGAAGTCAACCTGATAGGTCTTGATAGAAGTGTAGGGACGAAACAAGCCGTCCGGAAGCGAATAGATCGTTTGCACCGGCGCCTGATCATTCATTTTCTTCCGCCAGCTGGCGATCGCGCCGGATTGAAACAGCATCCGTGCAGGAAAGGTCACGCTCAATCTCCCGCCGTCTTGCAAGAGTGGAAGGAGGTAGCTGGCCGCTGCGCCTTCGGATTCCCGAACCGCGACATCGTCATCGTTCATCTTCATACCAAAATTCGGCATCGCCAGGATCGCGTCGAATTGATGTTCTGCGGGCAGCGGCTGATAAATGGACCCTTGAACGATGCGGATATTGGAATAGGGCTCGAAATACGTTTTGAACAATCTGCCTACGATGTAGTTTTCCGTTAACAATATGATTGTCCATGGTCGATGGTAACATTTCGTTTCGATGAGTCCTTTGATATACTTTTCAGCTTCTGCAAACAGAATGTTCTTGCAACCATGTCGCTCACACTGATCGACAAACCGCTCGACGATTCCCGGATGGACGACAATGCTCCCTGTAACCCGATCTTGTTGGATGGTGAGCAAGGCGTATTCCAACAAGTCCATGTCCTTGCCTGCATGGTATAATTTATAAAATAAATCCCGATCGCCGGGAAAATGGCCTAATTCTTTGTCTAAGGCGCGTTCCTTCATCCACTGAAACAGCTTCTCGGGTTCAGTCATTAACTCCGTTTCGGCCAACTGTTGCTGTTTCAGAAGTTGTTGCGTCCGCTTCACTCGAATGCCCTCGCGGAGCAGCTGATCACGGGTTGTAATATCGTGAAGTAAACAGATATTCCAAAACGACTCAATCAATTCATCACCTTCTTTCGCTGCCAAAAGCCAACTAAATTATATCATCAATGAATTGAGTATTACAATACCAAAAATAAATTCAAACATGTATAGCCGGATGTTTTCATCGAAAAATCGGTAGAATGTGAATCCGGCTTTCTATATAACGCATTTTGATGTGGGTGGACTCAACTTTTATAAGAAAAATCGATTTAAACCGATCTGATCACCTTGTTTTTACTTTTGATTTCCTCGTGCCTATTCGAAAAGGACTTTCTCGACAGTCTGATATTTTCCCGTGTTTCGTCACAACGCCTCGCCAATAACGACCGTGTTTATGGAGAAGCCGGCCGCAATCGTCACAGCAGATTTGGACGTCAGGAGATTGATTCTCGAAAGTGCGTAAATAAGCCTTGCAAGAAAGGCCGAAATAAAGTACTTTTGACATGATGAAGTGAATGCTCCCGGGGATCCTCTCCAAAGGTTCGGGAGCATTTTCCTATTTAATCGACAATAGCCTAATCCCCCGTCAATGTACAGAAGGGATTAGGCTATTGTCGGCTGTTTATTCGGTTTGGCTCCGCCACACCGAATGGCGAATCCATGGTTTTTTTCCGCCAAATAATCAGGCGGCGAACAGCATATCATGATTTCAAACGTTTTTAATAATAGACAAACATGATATTGCTTTAGCATCTTTTCTGAAAGCTATGAAATAAAAAGAGGGAGGGAAGGGGGGCGAAATAACAAGAAAAAATGCCCGATGAAAAGAAGTTTTGAGCTGTGTTATTAAGGGAAGAAGAAAATTGAAAGGAGTATATCCGGGTTTGCTAAAGGACCTAAACCTAAGGTAAAGTATCCGGAATCACCAGTAAAATGAAAGAGCATAAGCTTACGCGTCCTTTTTGTCTCAAGAAGCATGCAAAATTGCAGTCTCTAGTTAGGTATCCTATCATGCCGCATATCTACTACGAGACCAGTTTGCCGCATAACCCTTGAACCAAGTAAAAAGGCCGTCGTTTCCGACGACCTCCCCCTGATATTTGATCATTGCTTGGTCTCCGATAAATTTAACCTATGATAATCTTCTGATGCCCAAGTTTACCACATATATTTATTTTTTATAAACATATTATACGAGGAAATACTGATATAAAAAAAACGGTAATTGGTATTCTAATAGTCTGTTTTGTTTATTTTTCAATGCACCAAGATTTTGAAAATAGTTTAATGCTTGGTTATTTAATTATGATTATAGTGACTTCACTTCTTGCTTTCCTCCGACAGAAGTATTATTTGATAGGGAAATCTATGAAATGGTTATTCCGCACGAGATCAACCCGTTCAAAATCAGTACCCTAGAATCTGGCTACAAGGCTGGTATGAAGGAACGGTTTATTATAAGCATTAATTTTGCCGCTAGTAATCATTCGTTTTCAGTCATCCTTCATATCTCCTGTTAAGGTTCTGTCACAAGGATTGGCGGATCATAGTGGTACTAAACTGGGAAGAACCCGCAAAACAATTCATTCTACGTTTATATCATCGTCGTTGAAATGGATTTTAACATTTCAATCATTCTTTCAATAAAAATCGTAATGATAAAAGGACGATGATTCACGATACAAATCCATAATCCGTATCCAATAACAGATACAGCCCCAAAAACTGCTGCATCCCGATAAAGTCTCTTTCGAAGCAATCCCAACATCGGTAAACCTATCAAAGGCGCCAGCAGGATGTGAAGCATCAACATGTTCAATTCATCCTCCTTTTCGCTTCTCGAACGTGCGTTTGACCCATGTTGTCACTAGCAACAAAAAGGGGATCAGTAGAACAAAGAAACTGTCATATATGAATGTATATTTTTCATCCCATTCCTCGTTTTGGATCGGGTTTTCATAGATGGACAAGGCGGTCGCCGACAACAAAATCGTCAAACCCAGAAAATGAGGCCACCGGGTTTTTGGACGAAATACTTGACGCAGCGTTTCGGAAGCTCCGTAAACGAGTACCAACAGCTTGATAAAAATCAGAATCAGTAAAATAACGGAGATAATGGAATGGATGTTGACGATCACCTCTCCGATGGAAATTTCCTGCACGGTCGTATACACTGGAAAGGTAAGTTGTGACGCCCTCTCCACTCCTAATAAACCGATAATCATAAACAAGGTCATGCTAAGAGAAACGGAAGCGGTCAAGAGCCCAAGCAAAAAGGGGCGTGTTGCCCCCTGTTTGACCAGCGGAAACAATATCGTGAGCGCAATAGTTTCCATATAGGGAAAGCCCAAAAAGGAATGGTATTGCAAAATGGCACCCAGGCCGGAATGGAAAGCTGGCTGAAGTCTTCCCCAATCCCAGTTCACCATTGCCAGCAACAGAACAAACCAGAACGGGAAGAACAAAAACGGAGTGATGATTTGATTTAATCGTCCGATGGCTTCCGCCCCCTGAGCGACCGTGTAAAAGGCGACAAGCAAAAACATGACGTGAAAAACGGTTTTCGGCGTTTCCGGCATGATGGTTCCATTTAAAAAATCGCTTAAATTTCGAAGAGCCCATCCAGCCAAAATACAGAAATAAAGAAAATACAGGACGGAAACTAGTGTTCCCAGATAACGTCCCCAAGCTTCCAGCGGGATTTGCACCAGACTTTTGCCCGGGTAATATCGGAAAAGAAAAATCCAGAACAGACCGACGAGTATGCCAAAACTTCCTGCCCACAAGGGCATGAGCCAGGCATCCTGTCCCGCCTGTACGACCAGCCGCCCGATCAGCACGAAAAGGGTGGTTCCGAGGATATAATTGATTGTCAGCAGATAAAACTGGAATCGGGAAATCATTGGCTTCATCCTGTTCCTCCATAAGGTTGACTCATGCTTCCCGTTCGGAGCAGCCGGGTATTTGCACGAATCTCAATTTGTGCATTTTTCGCCGCTTGGTCGATATCCGGATGATTTGGCGTTTGTTTGCGCAACAAGTCGTTGATGCTTAACAGATCCCAGCCACGCTCCCTTATCATTTGATAGAAAGCAAGCGACTCGTCTGCTATGATCTGATTCAGTCTGTTTTCAAGTCTCTCCACCTCGTTCCGAGACTTCGGGACGAACTCGATTGTATAGGCAGTGGAAAGTTCGAGGTCCAAGCGGATCCGAACGACAGGTTGGTCGGATTTCCAGAAGACCTCACGTTTTATGCGAACCAGTCTCAATTCCACGGATACCTGTTTTCCTTCCACCTGAAACTGTCGCACGTGGCGACCTCGATCGCCATTTAGCAAATGGTACCAGACCAGCTGCGTATCATTCAGTTTGCCCGCCATGCGATAATCACGGAAAACCGCCCCGCCTCGGATGATAAAGTTGTTTTGATTGGCGTCGATATCCGCCGACCTTTCCCCGCTGTTGGAAGAAGGTGCCTCTGTCATTCCGGTGATCAACGGTAATACGATCGTATCTGACTTTTCCATCCGTTCAATGACATCACTGACCTTGATCTGTTTTCCCACTAGGAGCGAATTCCGGATCAGCAGGTCGAGCCTGGAATCGATCGTGTCAGACGGCACCCGCTCCAGGGGAGTTAATGTTCTCATGACCTGAGATATCGATCCGTCGACAATCAGCATCGGGACCGACGAGCGGCCGTTGGGTTGCATTTCGATAAAGTTGACAATATCGCGCATGTCTTGTTTGGCGGCCCGCTGGGAAACGAGCAGCACCTTGCAGTGGGCCATAAATAACTTGCGCGGCAACATTTTGTAAATCGTAGATTTGATTTCTCCAAAAGACGATCCACTGATTTCGTAAGTGTATACAGGGGCTTGTTCGCCTCCCGACGTACCTTTGGCGGAAGTGCCGCTGAGCGGGTTGATGATCTGGTAATACACGGTTATTTTGTTGCTCTCCGGGTCGCTGTCCACCCCCACCATACTGACCAGCGCCAGTTCGTTCATCTCCGTCCTGTCCCAGCAAGCCGTAAGCAGGGCGGTAAACATCATCAGGATGAACAGACCCGCTGCATACCGGTTGGTCATGTTTGTTCCTCCAGATTACCTTTTTCTCTTCATATTCCGAATATATCCGGGCAGACCGTTCGGATCCAGCCAGGGCCGGGGCAGCCGCACCAACACATCTTTCCAATCGGTTCCTATGGACGGGGAGGCGGGAGTGATGTAAGGAACGCCAAATGACTTAAGCGACACCAGATGGACAACCAGAAACAGGGCACCGCATAAAATGCCAAAAAGGCCCATAAAGCCGGCCAACAGCACGAACGAAAAGCGAAGCAGGCGTTGTGACATGCCGAAGCTGTAAACCGGAACGACAAAATTGGTGATGCCGGTTATGGCAACGACAATGACAATCGCGGCGGAAATGAGACCGGCTTCCACCGCCGCCTGCCCCAGTACAATCGCCCCCACGATCGAAAGCGCCTGTCCGACCGCCCGCGGCATGCGCAGCCCCGCCTCCCGGATAATTTCAAACACGACTTCCATTAACAACACTTCGAAGATGGCGGGAAAGGGGACCCCTTCCCGCTGGGCGGACAAACTGATCAGGAGTTGGGTCGGGATCAGTTCCTGATGGAACGTCGTGGCCGCGACATACAAGGAAGGGACGAACACGGCCGTAAAAAAGGAAATCAACCGAATCCAGCGAATAAACGTGGCGATGTCCGCTCGCTGATAATAATCTTCAGGAGAACTGAAGAACTCGAAAAACGTCATGGGGGCAAGCAGGACGTTGGGCGTTCCGTCCACCATCACGGCCACTTTACCATCCAGCAACTGGGCAGCTACCATATCAGGGCGTTCGGTGTTGGTAAGCGTCGGAAAAGGAGACCAAATCCGGTCCTGGATGAATTCCTCCACATAAGCGCTTTCCAGCACACTGTCCGTCCGGATGGCTGACAATCTGCCGCGCACTTCCCGGACCAGCGATTCCGGGGCGAGGTTCTCCATGTACACCATAAGCAAAGTCGTCCCGGTTTGATTGCCGATGTTCATTTTATCAAACCGGAGGAATGGGTTGCGGATTCTTTTGCGGACAAGCCCCACATTGGTCAGAATACTTTCCGTAAAGCCTTCGTGCGGCCCGCGAATGGTCGATTCCGACTTCGGTTCTTCAATGGAGCGTTGTTTGGATTCGGTCACATTGATGAGACAAACGCGCTCCCTTGCAAAATCGGTTAGTGCGCAATGGCCTGCCAGGAGAGCTTTTACGGCATGTTCCCGCAACTGTTCATATGGATCGGAAAAGGAAAATTCGCGCAAAAAACCGCTTTCGGCGGAACGAGGCGCTTCCCCTTCGGAAAACGTATTTTCCGTGAACGATTTCAAAATGTATTCGTCAATCGTTTTTTTATTGACCATCGATTCCAGATATACGCACTGCACGGTTTGTTCCCCTTGGACAAACAAGGATCGGCAGACCAAGTCCGGGGGTAACCCGAGGGCTGATTGAATGTCTCCGAAAAAATCATTCTTGATCGATTGATTTTGTTTTTTTCTTGCCATCGACGAACCTCCAGATTCTCACATCTCATCATTATCATTATTTCCTATTGGGTGGATTCTTATTCCATTGGCAGTTATGCTGTTGCAAATTATCGTGAGGTGAAATCAAGATTCAGGTTACGACATTACTAAGTTATTCGATAGGTGAGGATGTCTAGTACATGACCGCAACTGCTGCAGTCTTCTTGAACATACTTCCCGTACTTGCTGGCATGAAGGTAGAAGCAGGTTTTTATAGATCCGCTCGCAGCATTCGCCAAAGTTGGATGATCTAACGTAAATACGACTCTCTTATTCATGATTTATAGATTATCGATTAGAAAAAAAAGAGGGTCGCCCGTTGACCTCATATTTGTGCACCGTCTGCAAAAACAGGCAGAACAATTCTGCTTTGCGGATCGCGTGACTATTCTGTTTGTAAACGAACTCCCCTAGTCCGTCGAGAACGAAAATGGGGTGGTGGTACGGGGCCGATCTGAAGACAGGAAGGTGTGCGCGTGGACAACCCGAGGCGGCTGTTTCCGTCGGTCTAACGCCTCGGGCGCTCCGGCGTTAACAATCGGATCGGCAAGGCGAATTTGATCGTATCCCTCAACATGGGCGCACACTCGCGCGAATTTTATTTGGGCCTTGCGATCATGTACTGACTCTTCTCTATCTGCTTCCCCGCCATCTACGGCGGTGACTCTGTCAGATCGTCGTGGATTTAACGGATCGACTGCCGGTTGTCATCGGAAAAGCTACCGGTTTTACTGGCAGGTTTGGGTGGACAGTATCATGTTTGATGGGGCTCGTGACTGCCTTGATAACCGTAAGCATCGTTCTCGCCCCAGAAGTTCCTCAGCTGACTTCCTCTTTTTCTGAAATACAGCTGTCTTAACAAAAATTTAACAACAGATCAAATACACTGTGGTTAAGTAGTCGGGGAAAAGAAAAAATGAGGTGAAAAAAATGAGAATTAAACGTTTTTAATTACGGCTGTTTTGTTGATAACCGTGTTGCCCATGACCGCATTTGCCTTGGCAAATGATGCGCTGCCAGTAACGATTCAAACGAGTGATGTTGTTTCGAAGTCAGAGGATATTTCGGGTCAGTCTTCTGGAGCTGTTACAGTAAATCAACAAGCAATTTCTCAAGTGAATGACACAAACCCAACTTCAAGTGATGTCACTGTGGACGGGCAGCCGGTACACAAAATTCAACTATCAGAGGAAAACATCATTGAATTGAATCTTGGGGATTCTGACGATGTTGGTGTACAGGCTACTTATCCGGTTAACTTCAACTTGCCGGGATCATCACTTGCCACAATAAGTGATGGGTCTGGAAACCCGTGGTATTTGACTCGGAACGAAGAGGTAACCATATCATTGACATGGCTGCCTCGGGACGCTACACTTCGAGTTGGTTTAATCGACTCGGACAATACATTTTTTTATGTGAACTTTACAGGCGGTGCCGATAGTCGAACCTTTGTAGTGAATGTCGCTGACAACTATCGAGTGGGGATTTACAATACCGATACCCATCAAGTGACAGTCACCGGAAATATCACGATCTAAACAAAAACCATTCCCCGACTACATTGTTTTATGAGAGGTGAGCAAAAGATGCGGATGCTGGTAATTGAAGATGAGCAAGATTTGGCCAATGCGATTAAAAAAGGATTGGAAATGGAAGGATTTGCGGTAGATATTGCATTAGATGGAGAAGAAGGCTGTCACCTGGCGGAAATCCATGCCTACGATATCATCATCTTGGATTTAAACTTGCCAGATAGGAATGGGTTAGACGTGCTGCAACACATACGACATCTGTCCAAACAAATCAGAGTGCTGATTCTAACAGCGCTTTCTGATACATCTTCTCGTGTGAAAGGATTGAATTTGGGAGCGGACGATTATCTTGGTAAACCATTTGATTTTGAAGAACTGAAAGCAAGAATACGCGCCTTATTGAGACGTGATCTTTTACGAGAAAGCCCGCTGCTCACCTATGGCCCTATCGAGTTGAATCCGATCACGATGACAGCAACTTGTGCTGGGCAACAGCTGACCCTTACTCGTAAGGAGTTTGCCTTATTACAGTATTTTTTATCTCATCCTGATCGAGTTGTCTCGTCCGAAGAATTGGTTGAACATGTGTGGGATCAGCATGCGGACCCTTTTTCCAATTCCGTCAGGGTACATATTACGACTTTGCGTAGTAAGATAAGATCCGTTATCCATGCAAACTTTTTGAATACGGTGCCAGGGTACGGCTATCGACTGAACAAACAAATTGAGAGGTTATCAAAATGATGAAAAGCAAGCGGCTCACATTGGCGGGAAGAATCGTGTTGTGGAACCTGGGTTTAATCATATTGACAGGCGTGTTTCTGTTGGTTTCGCTCAATGTTTTTGTTCAAATTATGCTTCCTGCTGTTCATGTGAAGCCCAATGATATGCTACTTCAACAAGATCATGAAGTGATCGTACCCACCATTGAAGTGAATCAGGTAAACGAAGAGGGGATGCTCAGATCGGATGTAAGCTTTTCATCTGAATTGATTGCATTTAAAGGACAAGTTCTCCTTTTTTCGCTGATCTGCCTGCTCATCATGATTATATTAGGTGGGGTCGGGGCGTTTTATCTCTCCAAAAGAAGTCTGTGGCCGGTGCGTTTATTGAGTGAACGACTTATGAAAATCAATGCCAATGATTTGTCCGTGCAGCTTCCTGTTAAGGAACTGCCCAATGATGAATTGAAAGAATTAACGGAATCGTTCAATACCATGCTGAAAAAATTAGAACATGCCTTCCAGCAGCAAGAACGTTTTATGGCCAATGCCGCTCATGAATTTAGAACTCCCTTGACGATTTTGAAGACGAATCTGGAAGTCTTGAGGAGTGATCCATCCGCAACTTTGGCAGATTATCGGCAGCTCTCGGACATTTTTGAAAAGACGTTAAAACGAATGAATCATATGGTCAATGAACTGCTCGTTCTGGCTAAAAATAATGACCCGGATAAGGATGTGATTGAAGTGGGTTCAATGATCCGTAAAGTCGTGAGTGAATTAAACGATTTAGCTTTGGCACAAACAATTTCTATTGAAATCCACATCCATCCTGATGTTGAGATATATGGGAACGATATTTTAATCCAGAGAGCCATCAGCAATCTGGTCGAGAACGCTATTATGTACAACAAGCCACAAGGAAAAGTGATCATCACGTGTGCAAGTCAAGAAGGAGAGTGTTTCATTTCTATCATGGACACCGGAGATGGCATAGATGAAAAACACATTCCGTTTATCTTTGAACCGTTTTACAGAACTTCGGAAGGTAGAACGAAGAACAAGGCAGGCACAGGGCTAGGTCTATCCATAGCGTTATCCATTATTAAAAAGCATGAGGGAACGATTGAATACAGTCGTGAGCAAACGATGAAAGGCTTTATCGTCCGCCTTCCTGTCATCGACTAGCGGAAAGATGTACTCCATTCTATTTCAAGTTAATAGTACCCCCAGCATTGTCGATCGAAGTGATTTGATATGCTCCGATAAGGCCCTACCTAAATAAAAGTTTTTTGGTAAAATAATAGAAAAAATGTTCATATCTCATGACGGTTGCCAAATAAGGGAGGGGGGCAAGCCATGATCATAGCCACGAAACTGCATATTCCTCGATCGCGAAGCTCGCTTGTTGTGCGTTCCCGTCTCACCCGGCGTTTGCATGAAGGGTTAGATCGCACGCTTACTTTGATCTCAGCTCCAGCCGGGTATGGCAAAACGACATTGCTCGGCGAATGGGTAATGACGCTGGAAAATCCCGTCGCCTGGGTCTCGCTTGATCAAGGGGATAATGATCGCACGCGCTTCTGGGGGCATACCATTGCAGCGTTAAAACAAGCTTATCCGTCTTTTGACCAACAGGACGTCCTTCGTCATGCCGCAGAAGATCCATCGGGTGTGTCACTGATTGCTGCGCTCATCAACGGGCTACATCGCATTTCACACACGATGGTGCTCGTATGGGATGACTTTCATCATATCGAAGAAACGTCCATCTTGCAGGGCGTCACTTATCTGCTGGAACGTTTACCACTACATGTCCATCTCTATCTTGCAAGCCGAAATTCTCCAGCGCTTCCTCTTTCCAGACTACGAGCAGAAAATAGGCTGATCTCGTTGGAGGCGAGCGATCTCCGGTTTGTGCCGGACGAAACGACTGAATTTTTTGCGAAGTGCGGTGGTATACAATTATCCAATGAAGATGTGGCGACCGTACAAAAAAAGACAGAGGGTTGGGCAGTGGCGATGCGACTGGCGGTCTTGTCAATGCACGAACATACCGATCCCGTATCTCTAATCCGGAAGATGGCGGGGACGGAACGTGATATATCGGATTACTTCTTTGATGAGGTGTTAGCCCGACAATCCGCAACGATGCAGCAATTTTTACTCTATACTTCCATTTTGGACCGGATGAAGGGCGAACTTTGTCAAGCGGTAACCGTTATAGCCGAAAGTCATGCGTATCTGCAACAATTAGACAAGGAAAGCTTGTTTCTTGTAGCTTTGGACGAGTGGCGGGAGTGGTACAGGTATCATCATTTATTCCGGCAATTTTTGACGGCGCAGTTGAAAATGCGCGAGCCGCGGCAATGGCAAACACTTCACATGACAGCGGGAAAATGGTTGGAAGAGAACGGTTATCCGCATGAAGCGGTAGATCATTACCTTGCGGCTGCCGATTATGAACATGCGCTATCATTGATAGAGGTGATGACACCGGAGCTGATGACCAATGAATGGACGACGCTTTGCAAGTGGTTAAACGCAATTCCCGACACGCTGTTATTTGCCAGACCGATGATGCTGTTGACAAAACTCGCTTCCCAGTACTTGTCCGGGCATGTCGAAGCGGCCACTGACGGGTATTGGCAAGCGGTTCGCAGGCTAGAAGAGGACACAGATCCCCTTCCTCCTGAAGAAGCCGAAACATTGCAAGCCGGACTCGCTTTTCTGGCTGCATTTCGCACGTTTTTGGATCGTGATTTTGAATATGCCGTTCAATTTTCACATGAATATGTCGAGAAGCATCCGGAAGGCGATTTCTTCATTGAGTTTGGGAGCGACGTGGATGGCTATCATCCGGTGTGGGATATCTACGTGTCGGATCATGGCCTTCGATTGGCGGAGCAGGTGTTAACGTCCTTGCTGTCGATTTGGTCTGAAACCCGAAATGTCTATTTTGTTGCTCATCTTTATATCGACTTAGGCAAAATGCAGTACGAACGAAATCGCTTGGTCGAAGCGGAAAAGCTGATGCGCCAAGCCTATGATATTGGAAGATTGCATGATCATCGAAGCTTGGCGACCATCGCAGCGCTCTGGCTTGCCCGCATTGCCACCGTACAAGGAGACGAGGCGACGTCAAAGCACATATTACGCGAGCTAACCCAACTCACGTCCAAGACGGCGAATTCGCGTTTGTCCGGGAAAATCGCCTCGTTTCGCGCCATGCTGGGCAGGATGCATAGAGAAGAGAAACCGGTGAGACAATGGCTGAGAAAGAGCCGCTTGCGATTCCGTGATGAAATTCCGGTATCCATGATCAAGGAATACGATCTACTGGCCTCTATACTGGCAGAGCAGGGGAAATTCGAGGAAGCTGCAGCGTTAGCGGAGCGTCTTCTTTTCATGGCCAGAGAAACAGGACGGCAAAGCGACCGAATTCGTCTGCTCGTTCACAAGAGTATGATCCTATCCTTACAAGGAAAGGTTGCAGAATGCATGGACGTGTTGGAAGAAGCGCTTGCATTGGCGTGGCCAGAAGGGTACATTCGAACCTTTGTTGACGAAGGAGCACCTGTTGGCCAATTATTGGATCAATATATCCAACTGCGTCAAAAACAGCATCGCCGCCCCAGCCATAAGGTGCCTTTATCCTATGTGAAACGGCTGCGGAGACTGATTCCGCTAGCCGAAAGGGAAGCCGGTACTCCCCATGATAGAACGTTGGCTGCTCTTACAGCCAGAGAACAAAGCGTGCTTCGGTTGATGGAAACGGGAATGTCTAATAAAGAAATCGCGCTTAAATTGAATGTTTCCCTGGCAACCGTAAAAACACATATTAACAATATCTACTGCAAATTGCAATCCAAAAATCGCTTACAAGCGTTGGAACGTGCCAGAACACTACAATTGTTCTGACCCGTTCTTTTTATTTTGTACAAATTATCTCAACCACCCTGCTCAACCTTTTTGATCTTTTGTGCTAGGCAGGGTTGATCACAAAGGGATTGGAAGAATATACAATAGATGGGGTGAAGCTATGCAGAGATTAACTTGAAGGAGGATTTGTAAGAGATGAATCCATGGGGAAAAAGCTTGGAACAATCATACATATGCAACAGGAGGAGCGGCTTGGTGAAGCTGTGCATCGCTTTGCTGCTCATCCAGTCGTTTCTGATCACGGTACCCTATGACAACGTGTCTGCTCAAGGGAGCTTTCATCCAGCCTTGAGTGATCGTTGGGGCGGGGTCCAGCAGATTGCAGGGGGGCATTTCCATTCCTTAGCCTTAACTGCGGATGGCGAAGTGTTAGCTTGGGGATCGAATCAAGGTGGCCGAACTACGGTGCCTGTTGAAGCACAGTCCAGTATTGTCTCGGTTTCCGCAGGACAGGATCACTCCCTGGCTCTCACATCCGGCGGCGAGGTCATCGCCTGGGGTGGGGGAAGATTCGGCGAAGCCAATGTACCGGCAGAAGCGAAAAGCGATATCATAGCGATTGCAGCGGGTCCTGGTGCCTTCCATTCGTTAGCCCTCACGTCCTCAGGGAAAGTCATTGCCTGGGGTTACAATCTTTACGGTCAATCGGATGTGCCGGAAGAAGCGGAAAGCGGCGTTATCGCCATTGCGGCAGGGTATTGGCATTCTTTAGCGTTAACGGCTGCCGGAGAAGTGATTGCATGGGGAGATGGGCGCGACGGAAAACTCGATGTGCCTGACGAGGTGCAGGGCCAGGTAGTAGCCATTAGTGCAGGATTGCATCATTCTTTGGCGTTAACGGCTTCGGGCAAGGTGGTTGCTTGGGGGAGCAACCAATACGGACAATCTTCTGTGCCGAAAGAGGCGGAAAGCGGCGTTATCGCCATTGCGGCAGGGGAAAAACATTCTCTGGCCTTGAAATCTGACGGCTCTGTCATTGCCTGGGGCATTTCAGACGGTTCGTGGGAAGACAACGGACAAACGGTTGTACCCGAAGCTGCGAAAAGCGGTGTGATCGCGATTGCAGCGGGATACGGACATTCGCTTGCCTTGAAAGCGGATGGGACGATCATTGCCTGGGGGGATAATGGTCAAGGTCAGACTGACGTGCCGGAACATGTCCATGAACGTGTGAAAGCCAAACAATTGGCTGCCGAGAGAAACCATTCGCTTGCGTTAACCTCCGATGGCCAAGTACTCGGCTGGGGAAGCGATCTGTACAATCGCCTTGCGATTCCTGCCGATTTGCAAGATGTGCGCGCCATTGAGGTGGGGGAGGCGTTTTCCCTGGCATTAAAAGCCGATGGCACGATTGTGATCTGGGGAGACGGTTCTCATTATGCGGCGATTCCGCCTGAAGTGCAAGGACAGACAGTGGCAATCAGCGTAGGCAGCCATCACGCTTTGGCGTTGCAAGCCGATGGCACAGTCGTTGCCTGGGGTAGAATTGAAGGGGGAGAGTATGATAAGCGGCTCGATGTGCCTGATGATTTGGATCAGGTGATTGCCGTTAGTGCAGGATTGTTTCACTCCCTTGCTCTGAAGGCTGACGGTACAGTAGTGATTTGGGGAGCGAATCAATTGAACCAGCTGGATATGCCAAGTGGTCTGCATGATGTAAAAGCCATTAGCGCAGGACACTACCATTCCTTGGCGCTTAAAACGGATGGTACGGTGATCGCTTGGGGAGATAATACGTATAAACAGTTAGAAGTGCCCGAAAACCTGCAGGATGTTGTGGCCATCAGTGCAGGTCGCTTTCATTCCGTTGCTTTAAAGTCGGATGGCACGGTGATCGCCTGGGGAGATAACAAATTTAACCAACTCGAAGTCTTCTAATTTGAGTGACGTTGTAGCGATTTCGGCAGGTAACTATTACACGCTAGCCTTGCAAGCAGATGGAACGATTGTCGGTTGGGGCGATACTTCTTCCGGTCAACACGTCATTCCAACAAGCGATCTTGTAACGATTGAACTGACCGATCAAAGCGGTGGAGAATTGGAACTCTTGTTTGATCCTTCGAAGCAGGAATACACGGTATTAATTGACAATCATGTTACGTTGGTGAACGTGCTCGCGACACTGGAAAATGCGGAATTTGCAGCTGTGTATGTGAATGGTGAGCGACAATCCGATCCCGCTAAAGGAGTCAATATACCAGTAACCGATGAGCAAACGGTCGTTACCGTGGAAGTCGTCCCTTATTTGCAAGAAAGTAAAACGTATACGATCACGCTCTCACTAGAAGCGGAGCCAGAGCAAGTATCGAAGCCAGTCGCCAGTCCCGCGGGCGGTGCAGTCTTGGCTGGTACAACGGTGACGTTGAGCACGACAACGGAAGGAGCAATGATTTACTACACGACGGACGGCAGCACGCCTACTAGTAGCAGTGCCGAATATACCGCGCCCATCGAAGTGACAACAGAGATGACGCTCAAGGCAATTGCGGTGAAGGACGGCATGCTAGACAGCGAAGTGATGGAGGAGCAG
>NZ_HE610960.1:4849-7606 GCF_000285515.1 Paenibacillus senegalensis JC66 | reverse complement strand
GGTTTGTGCCGAACGAAACGGCTACCCGTGCAGAAGCGACGGTGATGCTGCTTCGGTTGATGGAGAATATCTCCGTCCCCTCTCTCAATGTGCCTGCCAAAGAAGCACTAGGTTCCACCATTTTTAAAAAAAGAGGGCTTACACAGCCATCGATTCGATTAGCCATTGTTCAATGGCAGCATATGGAAGGAGGATTGCAGTAATGATGAATTCAATGAAGTACCCGATAAAGCATGTATCCCTATGGCTGATTGCCATGCTCTTGCTCAATCTGTTTCAATCGCTGCTGGTTATACCAGCGTCAGCTTTGGCTCAAGAATCAGAGACAAATGCAAACTTGGTCAGCGTATTTTCGTTCGGAATGGGTATGTATGGCAAATTAGGACATGGCGATACGGCCAATCAACTCGCGCCAAAGAAAATCGAAGGTTTGTCGGACATTCAGGCGATCGCTGCCGGGACTAATCATTCCCTTGCTTTAACGAAGTCAGGAGATGTGTACTCGTTTGGATTTGGGCTGTTTGGCCGATTAGGCCATGGCAATACAGATAGTCAACTCGAGCCGAAGAAAATCGAAGGTTTGTCAGACATTCAAGCGATTGCGGCTGGCGATTTCCATTCCCTTGCTTTAACGAAGTCAGGCGACGTATACTCGTTTGGAAACGGTACGTCTGGATTAGGACATGGCAATACGGAAGATCAATCCACGCCAAAGAAAATCGAGAGCTTGTCGGACGTTCAGGCGATCGCTGCCGGGGGGAATCATTCCCTTGCTTTAACGAAGTCAGGAGATGTGTACTCGTTTGGATTTGGGCTGTTTGGCCGATTAGGCCATGGCGATACGGATAGTCAACTCGAGCCGAAGAAAATCGAGGATTTGTCGGACATTCAGGCGATCGCTGCCGGGGGGAATCATTCCCTTGCTTTAACGAAATCAGGCGACGTGTACTCGTTTGGATGGGGGCTGCATGGCCAATTGGGACATGGTGATACGGAAAATCAACTCACGCCGAAGAAAATCGAGGATTTGTCGGACATTCAGGCGGTAGCTGCCGGGGCTAATCACTCCCTTGCTTTAACGAAGTCCGGAGAGGTGTACTCGTTCGGAAGGGGTAATACTGGCCAATTAGGCCATGGCGATACGGATGATCAACTCACGCCGAAGAAAATCGAGGGGTTGAAGGACATTCAGGCGATTGCGGCAGGCGATTTCCATTCCCTTGCTTTAACGAAGTCAGGCGACGTATACTCGTTTGGAAACGGTACGTCTGGATTAGGGCATGGCGATACGGCCAATCAACTCGAGCCAAAGAAAATCGAAGGTTTGACGGACATTCAAGCGATAGCTGCCGGGGCCAATCATTCCCTAGCGCTTGCCGTTGAAGAGCAAGACAGCACCATTGATCCGGACGAGGCGTCGTTCGACAAGAACATCCTGAATCAACGTGATATCACTGTCACGATGGAGTTGAATGGCAATACGCTCATAGATATTACGAATGGTACAACATCGTTATTGAAAGGCACGGATTACAACGTAACTGACAATATCGTCACCATTACAAAAGAATACCTGGCCAACCTGCCGATCGGTACGACTACACTGATCTTTACGTTCAGTGCAGGAAGCGATGCAACGCTTAGCATAGCGGTGAGCGACAGTACACCTGTCCCTCCAACCGGCTTGCAGGCGACAGCGGGAGACGGGGAAGTGGAGCTAAGTTGGACGGCAACCGATGCGGTCGATGGCTATAACGTCTATAGGCAAGAAGCTGACGAAGGTACGACTCCCGTTGTCGACCGATGGATGGTTGACAATGATGAGGGATCGGTAACAGGAACGTCCTATACGGTCGACGATTTGACTGCCGGAAAGTTGTATTGGTTTGCTGTAACGACCGTGAAGGATGAGAGCGAAAGCGGCTATTCGGATCCAACATCCGAAACGCCGTATACAACGGTTGCGGCTGTCGCATCTCCCGTTGCGATCGGGGTTGGCAAGGGAGTTGCACCAGAAATGCTGGAGGCATACCTTCCCGAACATATTCCAATTCAATTATCGAGCTTGCCTGGCACGATGGATGCAGATGTGAAATGGGATCTGAAGCATGCCGATTATAACCCGGATCAAGCCGGAACGTACGAGATTACAGGGGAGTTGCAATTGCCGGGATATGTTCGCAATCCACAACAGTTGCAAGCCAAAATCGCTGTTCATGTATGGCCGAATACGAATGCGAGCCTGAGCGGCATTACTCTGAACGGAGAACCGTTGGCACATTTTGATCCGGATATTTATACCTACGATGTTGTGGTTCCTTATGCAACGGAGCAAGTGACCGTAACAGCGGCACCTTACGATCCGGCTGCGAACTATGAAGTCGTCGGCGAGTTTGTGCGTGGCGGAGTACAACCGCTGCAGGTCGGCTCAAATCGAATTGACATCCTGGTAACGGCAGAGGATCAACAAGAGCAAGCCACCTATACCCTTCATGTGAAGCGTTTCTCACAAGAAGCGGAGCCAGAGCAAGTATCGAAACCTGTTGCAGAACCATCAGGCGGTGCAGTCCCGGCAGGTACAATGGTAACATTGAGCACGACAACGGAAGGAGCAACGATTTACTACACAACGGATGGCAGCACGCCGACGAGCAGCAGTGCCGAATATACCACACCCATCGAAGTGACTGGGGGAATGACGCTCAAGGCGATTGCGGTAAAGGACGGCATGCTGGACAGTGAAGTGCTGGAGGAGCA
>NZ_HE610960.1:0-3633 GCF_000285515.1 Paenibacillus senegalensis JC66 | reverse complement strand
GTTTTGTACCGAACGAAACGGCTAGCCGCGCAGAAGCGACGGTGATGCTGCTAAGATTGTTGGATAGATGATAGAGCATCGTGCTGACAAGTATTTCCCTCCGATTGGGAAGCGATCAGTTCCGACGAATCCGGGGAACAACAGCAGTGCGTGAACAAGGCCATGCTTGCGATGGAAAGAATTGATCTGGAAGCCTTGGAGAAGGCGAGGAGTGGACTTTATGACGGACAATGATGTGGAACTTGCGGTCTCCGCACATTAGAAAGGAAGTGAAAGGAAAATGAGACCGTTTAAATCATCCGTTCTGTTGGCGGCGTTAGTTCTTTTTTTCGGATGGACCTGGACACAACTGTTTGGGAATGTCGGCATATCGGTTCAGGCCGCCGATGACGGTGCATTCGCGCCGTTAAGCAGTGATTTTGCTGGTGGAGACGGTACAAAAGAAAACCCATATATCATCGAAACCCCTGCACAACTGGACAAAGTGAGAAATTATCTGGATGCCCATTTCAGGTTGGAAGCAGATATTGATTTGTCCCATTACAGTGATGGCGAAGGCTGGGATCCGATCGCTTCAGGGTTTAACACTTCGAATCCAGATACTCTGTTTACAGGCAGTTTTGATGGAAATGGTTTTACGATTTCGAATTTAACAATCGACCGTGAAGAGGACTGTCAAGGTTTGTTCGCCGCAGTAGGGGAAGAAGGCGAGATCCGGGATGTGCACCTTGAAGATGTCACGATAAACGGGGGTAGCTGTGTCGGCAGTCTGGTCGGGCTCAATTATGGAGTTATTGAAAACGCCTCGGTCAACTTTGGTTTGGTTAATGGTGATGACTTTGTCGGGGGTTTAGTCGGCAGGCATTCAGGTGAACTGGTTAGCTCTCATGCAGATATATCGGTATTTGGTCAGGACTACGTTGGGGGACTTGTAGGATATATGAATGGCTTTAATCATAAAACGGTCAGCATTCGTGATTCCTATGCCTCCGGAAATGTTGACGGTAAAACAGTTGTAGGTGGATTGGTCGGAAGAATCGAAACCGATAATGCAGGCAGTATTAATGAAATAATGAACAGTTATGCGGAAGGTAAGGTTACAGGCGATAAACATGTAGGAGGATTCATCGGCAGCAATGCCGTCTTACCGGGCGGTACGATCATCGTTCGAAATTCCTATGCAACAGGTGATGTAACGGGTCAGAGCCAAGTGGGTGGTCTCATTGGCTATAATGTCACAACATCCGGGTCGGATACTACGTTCGTAATCGCTCAAAATTATGTGACTGGGAAAGTCACGGGACCGGTCGATGATACGATCAATGGATTTATTGGTGAAAATTATTTTAGACCGGGTAGTGACATCATAGTGGAAAACAACTTTTGGGTCAAGAATCATTATACCGATCCGATCCCTGACAACGGGTGTGGAACACCCGTAACATGGGAAGAGTTATCAGATCCGGATACATTTGGCGATTGGGACCTCACCGACGGATGGTACCATTACGAAGGTGAAATGCCATTTCTTCACTGGCAAAATCCGTTGATCTCCTGGGAGATTTCCATTGAAGAGAATGATTTGACTCTTGATGATTCGACCAAGATTATCGTGAAGACAGAGCATCAGAATGGTGATCAGTACAATGGGGTTAGATCCGCCAGATATACCATTGATCCCGATGTTCCTGAAATTGTACGCGTTGATTCTGATGGGACTGTCCATGCTGTCAAAGGCGGTAAAGCGACGATTGCCGTTTCCTTATTCGACAAGTCCGAGACTTTTGACATTGTCGTGGATAGCGGAGATCCGGAACCGCCCGCAATCACCCTAGCTCCAGACGGATGGACCAATGCTGCCAAAGTGGAAGTGTCGATCGACCACAGCGCTGCTAACCCAAGGCAGACAGATGTTCACACGATACGCGTGAAAATCGGCGACGAGGAGTGGGAGGACCATCCATTTAACGGTACACCGATTCGCTTCGAGGTGACGGAAGAAGGGCAAACGAAGATCCAGGCGCAAGCGATGGATGACATCGGCAATAAGAGTACGCTCGTTGAGCGGACCGTGAAGATCAGCAGAAGCGGCCTGAAGCTGGAAGTGGATTTGTATTTTACCGATAATGACAGTCAAGCGTATCTCGGCGGAACGTGGACGAACCAAAGTGTGACCGCAGCGGTTTATGCTTCTCATGACCACGGGATCGCGCTGCGGCCCATTGCATATTCGTTGGATGAAGGAGCGGCTTGGGAGATTTATCATGATCCGCTCGACTTCACAACAGAGGGGCAGTACTCGCTTTGGTTCAGAGTGGAAGATGTATTAGGCAATGAAATGAGCGAGCATGTACTCATCCGTATCGATCACACGAATCCGGAGATCGAATTGAAACCCGACGGCGATGAAACCCTCTCGCGGACCATATCCAGTCAAGTCAACGTGAAGGACGACGGCAGCGGGATCGATGCCGCTTCCCTCCGTTATGTTTGGTCAACGAGTTCAGACCCGTTGGATGAACATGCCGACTGGCAACCTTTCATTAACCAAAGCACGTTGAGTTATGCAGACAAAAACGGCGGCGACTGGTATTTGCACATTTACGCCAAAGATCAGGTGGGTCAAGAGAGTTATAAAATATCCCAGCGCTTTCGTCTGGTGCGTGAGCCCGATCCTTCAGATTCGCCGAGTCCGCCTGCCTCTGCACGCTCCGGCAATGCGACACTGAGGGAGCTCATCTTGTCAGAAGGCGTGCTGACACCGGAATTTTCGGGGGACATTACGACGTACAAGGCTTTGATCCCGCATGATGCTGACAGCATCCAGCTCACGATCCGTGCTGCACATCATCAGGCTGGAATCAGCGTGAATGGTCGGCAAGTCCGGAGTGATCAGGGAAGCATTCGCATCCCCTTGCACACGGATACGGATATCATTGACATCGTGGTCACTGCAGAAGACGGAACGCGCAGAACGTATTCCATCACCGTGGAACGTATGCAAGAGGAGATGCCGGACCCGCCTTCCCCGGAGCCGTTATTTGCGGATATTGCGGGTCATTGGGCGGAGCCGTTCATTCAGGAAGCCTATGCAAAAGGCATCATTGCCGGATACCCTGACGGTACGTTTAGACCGGATCATGCCGTCACCCGCGCTGAATTTACGTTGATGCTCGTTCGTGCCTTGCGGCTGGAAGGAGAAGCGGGAGGCGATGCGCCTGCTTTTGCGGACGGGGAGCAAATTGGCGAATGGGCAAAGCAAGCGATTGATTTGGCGGCAAGGGCAGGCATTGTTTCAGGATATGAAGATGGAACATTTCGACCTGGTCGCCCGGTCACTCGTGTGGAAATGGCGGTGATGATCGCAAGAGCAACAGGAGCGGAGTTGACCGACCATACGCACACCCGATTTGCAGACGATGCCCGTATTCCGGCATGGGCGAAAAGTTACGTGGAAGAGGTTCGTATCATGGGCATCATTCACGGTCGCGATCGCAATCTCTTCGCGCCGAATGAGACGCTGACCCGCGCGGAAGCGGTCACCAGTATCCTGAGATTGTTGGAGCTGTTGTCACAATAAGGTTTGGTGCAGAAGCGCTTTTGCTTCTGCACCTTTTTTTGCGGCGTGCCCAA
>NZ_HE610959.1:770048-776519 GCF_000285515.1 Paenibacillus senegalensis JC66 | reverse complement strand
CGGTTACAGCCCCCTCTCTCCCGCAGTGGCAACGCACCTTTGCTCATGGCAGGTATAAGTATCATTTCTTTCATTTTTCTTTCATCGCGGCTGACTACAATGGATCTTATACATCCATAAATGGAAAGGTGGAGGAAAATGTTACAGGGAAAACGCCATAAATGGAAAGGCTATATTCGTAAAATCGGGATGATTGGGCTCATGATGTTACTCGTTCTTCCTAATATGCTAATTAGCTCCGTATCAGAAGTTTTTGCGGACGAGGCGGATTACGATTATTTGGTTGTCGGTGAAACGATAACGATCGTAGGGTATTTGGGTACGGATATGGACGTGGAGATTCCGGAACAGATTCAGGGAAAAGATGTTACAGTGATTGCAGATCAGGCATTTATGATGAAAACAATGAACTCTGTAACGATTCCCCGGACGGTCACCACCATAGGAATTGGGGCATTTATGGGATGTGAATTGGACTCTGTTATTTTAAATGAAGGATTAATAGAAATAGGCTTAATGGCATTTGCGGGCAATCAAATGGAGCATGTGGACATACCCGGGACCGTGACTACAATTGCTGAGGGGGCGTTTAGTCAGGGAAATCTGAAGACGGTAACCTTAAGAGAAGGTTTGAAGACAATAAAAGATCAAGCATTTTGGGATAATGAAATACAAGCCGTGCATATTCCGGAAGGCGTGGAGGTAATTGGTGAGAGGGCATTTATAGATAACAAGCTGGAGGAAGTGACGCTGCCTGGCACAATTACTTCTATTGGCAAGCAGGCATTTTTAGGAGGAGACGGTAATAACAACATTCGTACGTTAACTTTGCAAGAAGGATTAAGTTCAATTGGGGAAAGTGCCTTTAAAGATAACTTGCTGGCATCGGTTCATATTCCTGGCAGCGTGTCTGTAATTGAAAAAGAAGCGTTCATGGGAAATGCGATACAAACGCTTATCTTACATGAAGGTATAGGGGCCATTGGCGAGCAAGCTTTTGAACAGAATAATATAGAAGAAGTTGTGATCCCCAGTACTGTGAACCATATCGCGGCGAGTGCATTTTTACGGAACGAGATCAATACGTTAACGTTGCCCGTTGGTGTGAGAGCGATTGGCGATGCTGCATTTGCCTTAAATCCCTTAACAGAAGTAAAAATATATAATGATGAGCTGGAATTTGGGATGTTCCCTTTTTTTCAAGCTCCACCTGCAACACCAGCAGATATAACGCTATTTGGTCATAGCGGATCGACAACAGAGCAATATGCAATAGCAAACGGCTATACCTTTCAAGTATTGGAGGAGAGCGGTCCAGTAGTTTGTGGAGAACATACCGATTTTGAATGTGTAGTTAACGATGATGATACGGTAACGATCACTGGGTACGATGATCAGGCTACTAAGGATGTGGAAATTCCGCAGCTGATAGATGGAAAAACCGTGACAGCCATAGGGGAGGAAGCGTTTGCTTTTAAGGAATTAACTAGTGTAACGATTCCTGATTCAGTGACAGATATAGGTGAAAGTGCGTTTTGGTATAATCAATTAACGAGTGTAATCCTTCCGGATTCATTGACAAGTATAAAGGAAGGGACTTTTCAAGCGAATCAATTAACAAGCGTAGTCATTCCAAATTTTGTGGTTACCATAGGAGAACGGGCATTCCATGACAATCAATTAACGAGTGTCACGATTCCGAATTCGGTAGAGACAATAGGGTATGGCGCGTTTTGGGTGAACCAATTAACTGAAATAACCATCCCTGACTCTGTGGAGTTTATAGGAGCAAGCGCGTTTAATGTTAATGAGTTAACCAGTGTGACGATCCCGGCGAGCGTACAAAACATTAGGGAACAGTCCTTCGGTAGAAATCCTTTACAAATGGTGCAGTTTGAGGGATCTGTACCGATTTTTGGAGCAAATCCTTTTGCTACACCGCTTTTAGACGCGAACTTTGAAGGTTGGTATACCGACGAGAATTTTGAAAATGCATGGGATCATACAGTCCCGGGACCTATGACGATTTATGGTAAATGGAAAGAGGATTGTGGGGAGGAAGAGTGTTTGGAGTTGAATTTGACACCAAGTGAAACCAATCCTACCAATCAAGATGTGACGATTTCTGTAAATGTTAACAGATTACCGGAAAGCATTAGGGAATTGAAATGGGCAAAAGGGGATCAAAACCTTGCTTATTTTCAAGCTGGCGGAGGAGAGCTTGTTACCTCAAATGAATTCATCGTCTCCGAAAATGATACGTATACAGCATATGTAGAAGACGTTCTTGGGAGAGAGCTGATTGCAACGATCCAAATCCATAATATCGACAAGACCCCTCCCGTAGTTTCGGGTGTGACGGATGGTGAAGTGTATAATGCACCTGTAACCATTTCCTTCAATGAAGGGACCGCAACATTAAATGGGATTGCTTTCACAAGTGGAACAACGGTGAGTGCGAATGGCGAGTATGAATTAATCGTTACAGATGAAGCGGGTAACGAAACAACGGTAATGTTTGAGATGAATCAGTCTGATTATATATATGTAAATAATGGAAGCGGTACGGTAAGAATCACAGGGTACAGGGGAACGGATACAAGTATAGAAATCCCGGATACACTGGATGGGCAGACTGTTGCGGCTATCGGGAATTATGCCTTTAGTGAAAAGAATTTGGAGAGTGTGATTATACCTGATAGTGTTACGAGCATTGGGGAGTATGCATTTTTTGAAAATACATTACAAGAAATTGAGATTCCAGGCAGTGTAATAACGATTGGCAATCATGCTTTTCGTGACAATAATTTAGCTTCGGTTACTTTTTCAGAAGGGTTGGAGAGGATAGGAGGAAATGCGTTTTTAAATAATTATATAACCGAATTGACCATACCAGATACAGTAACACTCATTGATTACGGTGCATTTGTAGGAAATAACATAACTGAACTAACTTTGGGTGAAAATGTACAGACCATAGAGGCCGCTGCGTTTTGGTTAAATCATTTACAATCGGTAACGATACCGGAATCTGTCAGGTCTATTGGCCGGAGTGCTTTTAGTAATAATCAGATAAAGGAATTTATAGTATTGAGCAATCAGGTAATTATTAATCCGGATGTATTACATGAAACGAATCCAGCTAATCCTGAACAAATAACGATTCATGGCTATTGTGGATCGACAGCCAATGAACTTGCCAATCATTGGGGATATACTTTCGAGCAGCTCGAAGCGGATGAATGTTTAATGATCACATTAACCCCGAGCGGAACCGAACCGACGAATGAGGATGTAACGGTTTTAATTGATGTCATAAGCGATATAGCCAATGTGGTGGAGTTGAAATGGGCAAAAGGAAGTAAAGACCTTGTCGATTTCCAGGATGGAGACGGTGAGGATGTGACGGATAATCAATTTACTGTTTCAGAAAATGGAACCTATACCGTATATGTAAAGGATAAGACAGGGAATGAAAAAGTCGAGCGGATAGAGATCAACAATATTGATAAATCCCTATTAATCATTCATGTGCAAATAGTAGATGGGGATACCATTACCCTTCACGTATATGGCAGCGACTCTATTCAGCAGCTGAAACAAAAAATTCAAGATGCTGTCGGAATTGCACCCGAAAACCAAAACATAACTTTTGCCGGAACAGTGTTAGAAGATGGTCGTACGATCGCGGACCATAATATTCTGAATAACGCTACATTGCAATTGGAGGTGATCTCGCCTGGTGGCGGAGAGATACCTACACCACCTCGTTTAAAGCAATTAGGGGTAAGTCTACAGGGTGAACGTGCATTGGAGTTAATTCCAACCAGTTTCGACCATGACATAGGGAATACGAAACAAGAAACCATTGAAATCTTTGCAACCGCAAATGATCCTAAAGCGAAAATCACATTAAATGGCGCCCCCTTTGATGAAAAGCAATCCCTTCCGTTGAATGAAGGGAAAAACCTTTTTACAATCATCGTTACTTCTGAAAATGGGGATGAGCAAATTTATACGATTACAGTGACCCGCCAAGCAAAAGAACCTTCACCAGGTGAGGGGGAGCACATTCCTTCCAGTGACAACAGTTTAGAACTATTGGAAGCCTATGTTGACGGGGAAAATAGGCTATTATTTGATCCGACCCAATTCGAATATAATTTGGGCGTTACGGAAGCAGCAGCTGTAGACATTGTTGCGAAGCCACATCATCCTAAAGCAAAAATCACATTAGATGGCGAAGTACTGGAAGATAGGAAAACATTGCTTTTGGAGAAAAGTGAACATACTTTTGACATCATTGTTACTGCTGAAAATGGGGATGAGCAAATCTATACGATTACAGTGACTCGCCAAGCAAAAGCATCGTCACCAGGAAGAGGATGGGGAGTATATATTCCTTCCAGTGACAAAAGGATAGACCAATTGGAAGCACATGTTGATGGGAAAAATATATTGCCCTTCGATCCAGCCCAATTCGAATATGATTTGGGTGATACGGAAGCAGAAACCGTAGAAATTATCGTGAAGCCACATCATCCTAGGGCGAAAATCACATTAGATGGCGAAGCATTTGTAGATGAACAAACGTTGCTATTGAACGAAGGAAAAAACATTTTCGATATCGTTATCATCGCCGAAAATGGAGACGAACAAACCTATACCATTACTGTGAATCAATTGGAAAAGGTTCCATTCACCGATATTGCAGGACATTGGGGTGAAGGCTACATCAAGAAGAGCTATTGGGAGAAATTGTTTTATGGTTATCCAGATCGAACATTCCGACCGGATGACCGGATAAGCCGTATGGAAGTAACAAGTCTCTCCGTGCGATTATTGGAATTGGATGAACAAAAGCAAGTGCCATTTACAGATGTTCAATCGATCGGGAAAGCTGTAATGGAGGAGCTTGAGAAGGCGTATGCACATGGTGTGGTTAAAGGTTATCCGGACCAGACCTTCAAACCCGCCGCAGATGTGACACGTGCCCACCTTGCTTTAATTTTTTACCGTACCTATGAGAAGGTAAACGGAACACCATATCAACCGAAGCAGTTGGCATATTTCCCGGATATCTCTGGATATGATCAGGAAACACAAAATGCCATTTCGATGCTTGTTGAATTAAAAATTGCAGAGGGGTCAGGCGGAAACTTTATGCCTGACGATCAAGCAACAAGGGCGCAGGCAGCCAAAATGTTTGTAAATTTTAAAGAAGTGCTAGGCCGTCTGGAAAATAAGTAGCGATTATGAATGAAACTCCCACAGAAACGGATAAATTGTGGGAGTTTCTATTTTCTAAATGTGGATGAAATCGGATTATGCAAAATGCTGAAATAACAAAGGAAGGAAAGTGCTGCGGATGATATTCCTTGTTTGGATCGTCGTATCTGTCGTTGCTTTGGCCATCTTAGCCTGCCTTATGATCTCCTTTATCGTGTCGCTAAAACTAACGCGTAATAATGTAAGAAAAGCGATAAACGAATCGCCGGAAGATTACGGTCTCGATTTTGATTTAATATCGTTTCAAAGCAGAGACGATATTTCTTTAGAGGGATGGTTTATCCCGGCACAGCAGCCAAAAAACAGGACCATTATTTTTGCGCACGGTTATCGGGGAAATCGGTTGGAAAAGAAATTACCTGCATTAAAATTAGCAAAAGATTTGACGGAGAACGGTTTTCATGTTTTGATGTTCGATTTTCGCAGTTGTGGGGAATCTAGTGGAAATGTTGCATCCATTGGTCTGTACGAACAGGAGGATCTATTAAGCGCGATTGCGTGGGTGAAAGCCAATCACCCTTCTTCAATTGGTCTGATCGGTTTTTCTATGGGTGCATCTACTGCTTTACTTGCGGCTGCCCGCGCGCCTGAAGTAGTTGGTGTAGTTGCGGATAGTCCTTTTAATGAATTATCTACCTATTTAACTGAAAAGTTTTACGTATGGACGAAGCTGCCGAGCTTCCCATTTACACCACTCACGCTTGCCTTTATAAGAATGCATGTGGGAAGTGCCAAGAATGTAAGTCCAATAAAAGCTTTAAAGAAAATACATCCGCGTCCCGTTTTATTGATTCATGGTGATCAGGATTATTCCATACCTTATGAAAACAGTATGCGTTTGCACGAAGCCTACAAGGAGCATTCGGAATTGTGGACGGTTTCTAATGCCGATCACGTTCAGGGATACAGATTAAATAGAGAAGAATATACAAGACGGGTTGTTCAATTTTTTGATCAATTATGAGGCTCACTCTAATAATTAGAGGTTGACAGTATAAGATAGCAGAAGCGGAGGGGAAGAGGGAGACTGGAGAAGCGAAGCGTTCGCCTTTGTCACCGGATTTCAACCGCTGAGGCGTTTATGATTAAGAAATCTGGGTGGCAACAGCGATCGGAGGTCCCCTCATTCCCCGTAGTGATCTCCTCCTTTGTTGTCAACCACTAGTTTAAGTTTTGAGCCAA
>NZ_HE610959.1:618698-768455 GCF_000285515.1 Paenibacillus senegalensis JC66 | reverse complement strand
CCCCAATTATGATGAATAAAAAACAAGCAGTAGAACAATAAGCTTTTCACGAAGGGTATAATATGGAGAAACGAATGCAAATCAACATCACTCACCTGAAGGACTTCAACATGATAGAAAGGATTAACAATGGATAATGTCATATTTTTAACCATGATTGTGTCAGCGATGATGATGTGCATGCTGCTCATCTATTCATTCTTACACTTGCAAAAACGCGGAGTCCGTTATTTTGCATGGGTCATGGTTTGTCGGGTTGTCTTTGGTTGGAGTGTCATTCTCGAATTATACAGCAATGATGTAGCCAGCAAGTTTTTTTTCGGCAAATCGAACAGACAGCGCTTGCGATTACCGTCCCGTTGGTTGTTCTTTGTGTGTTGGATTTATATGCCAGGGATGAGTGGTTAAAATGGTATAAACAGCTCCTATTGCTGCTTTTTTCATTGGGTGGTCCGTACTTATATGGACAAATGATAAAACCCATCTCATATTCGAATCAGCGGCACTCGTTAATGGCTACCTGGATGTGCCTAGGACTAGTCTAGCGATTGCCTTTAATATATTTTGCTATTTCATTTTGTTGGCCTGCGCTTATTTCTTTATTATGTATTTACGAAAGGCAAGGCCGGAGGTTCGTAAACCAGGCATCATCGTCATTTTACTCGCATCCATATCAGCCGTCATCGAAGTGGTTAAATTGGTATTCCCGGGTTTATCGCCATGGCTGCTCCCCATTTCCGTGTATTGTGGTGTGTTGGGCATTATTATGCTGTGGGTTATCTACAAAAATAAAATATTTACCATCGTGCCCATAGCAAGGGATTTTATCGTCGATACGATCCGGGAAGGGGTTCTGACTGTTGATCAAAAAGGAACGATCATTGACTGTAATAACTTTATACAGCCGTTGTTCGGGGAAAAAAACAGAAAATCAATAATTGGAAAAGACGCGTCTGAATTTCTAAAAGATTGGCCCGAGTGGTTGGATGCGTGCGATAGTATGGTAGAGAAGTCGATAGAAGTAAAGAAAGAAATGGATGGCGAAGAGAAATATTTCATGGTTAAAGTATATCCGCTTTATTCCAAAGGTTTTCGATTACTCGGAACGGTCTCGATATTATTTGATATAACAGAAAAGCAGCAGCGGTTAGAAGAAATCGCACATCTTAATTTTATGAAAGATCAATTGTTTACCCTTGTTTCCCACGACATCCGCGAACCGATTGCTCTTCAGGTGAATTTGATAGAAATGCTGGAAGAAGAAAAGCAAACGTTCTCGTCGGAAACAGCGGAGCTGTTTGATTTTTTAAGTACACAAATACGTTCGACATATATGACGGTAGGCAATGTGCTTGAATGGTTCCGCAATCAAAAAAACGACGTCTCGCTTAACCCTGAATCATTGGCCTTGGTCGACCTTATTTATGAAGCTTATCGTATCCTTTCTATTAAAAGTAAGGCGAAGGATATTGACATCGTAATTAAAGTTGACGAAGCTATAATGGTATATGCCGATCGGGAAGCGATAGTCATGGTGCTTCGCAATATACTTTCTAATGCGATTAAATTTTCTAACCGTGGGGCAACGGTTGAGGTTGCAGCCGACAAGGATCATGAAGGAAAAATCGTGATCACCGTACGCGATCAAGGTATTGGCATGTCTAAAAAGTTATTGGAACAATTATTTACGGAAAGACAAGTCATCTCTACGATCGGAACCGAGGGGGAACGTGGGACAGGACTAGGTCTACAAGTCAGCTGCCAATTTGCGAGGCTGAGTGGCGGAGATTTATGGATTGACAGCGTATTAGGGAAAGGCAGTGCCGTCCATCTTTCGTTAAGAGAAGGTGAAAACGTTGAAGGTGATCATCATCGACGATGAACAAGCGATGCTCGCAATTATGCAAAGAATGTTAAGAAGAATAGAAAATATAGAAATAGTCGGTGGATTTCAAAGTGTAAAAGACGCCCTTCTTTTCACGCAAAATACAGCAGTCGATATAGCATTTGTTGATATTAGGATTGCAGACGAAAGTGGATTAGAGCTTGCCCGACAATTGCGCGCCGGACAAAAAAATATGGAAATTGTATTTGTGACTTCTCACCGGGAATATGCGGTTGATGCTTTCGATACATATCCGCTCGATTATATGGTTAAGCCAGTATCGCAACAAAGATTGCTACAAACCATTGAAAGAGCAAGAGAGAAAAATAACAAGCCGCCTGAAAGGGTCGTTGTCAACCGATTAGTAGTGAAAGCCTTAGGCGGTTTAGAGGTTAGCAGCGTGGAAGCGGGCAAAGTGAAATTCATTTCCAAAAAGAGTCAAGAATTATTTGCATTTTTACTTCTTGGGCGGGGTCGGGCGGTTTCAAAGGATCGAGTGATTGACAAAGTTTTTCCAGAAATGCCATTAGAGAATGCGGTGGCCTACCTGAATACGGCAGTTTACCAGCTGCGTAAGGCATTGCAATCACATGGTTTAAAATCAATAGTCCGTACTTTCAACGAACAGTACATGTTAGATATGACTCATATAGATGTGGACTTCATTTCCTTCGAATCCTATGTTTACCGTGTGAAAGACTGGAATGAATTTACGGTTAAAGAAGCGCTCGAATGGGAAAAACGATTTACTGGCGACTTGTATGAAAACAAATTTTATACGTGGTCCGTTCCGGAACAAGAAGGACTCGCGATACGCTATCACGATTTTGCTATAAGGCTGGTTCGCTGGCTTCTTGCCAATAATCAAGTAACCCAATCCATATTAATTGCTAGAAAGATCGTTTCGCGTAACGAATTGGACGAGGAAGCCAACGTGTTTTTAATGAAGGCTTACCGTGCAGCAAAGGATTATCAATCTTTCCGAAGTCATTATGAGCATTTTATAAAAGTATATCAGAAAGAGATAGGAAGCCTCCCCTCTATAGGAGAGGAGATCTTTTTCGAAAATAGATGATCGAATGGGTAAAATTTCTCGAAGGATTGTGATGAGGACATGGTTAAATCAGTCGATCTTCTTGAATTATCTGATTTATTACTCTATTCATGAACAGGATCAGGTTATGGATGTCATCAATATTTTACCCCACGTGTACCAGAAGGGAAACGCGTGACGAAGTATTCCAGTTATTCAGATAGTTATTAATGAGTACTAGAAGGTGGAAATATGGAAGACTTGAATGTAATTGGACTGGTACAGTTTTTGAAACAGCACGCTTCTAATGAATATCCTCATCAAAGACTTGTACCTGGAATGGCTGTAAGACCATTGGAATGTACGTGGCGAGAGCCTGCGACAGAGCAGGAAGTGAATGCTTTTGCAGCTGAGCATGGGTGGCATTTTCCGGAAGATTATAAACAACTTCTTCTTTTGCATAATGGTGCAATTCTCTTTCAACATCCGTATTATGGTGGAGGTACCGAACTACTGAGTTTAGAGAAGATCACCATTATATCTAAAGATTGCGATCTACCTGCTCATAAAACGCAGGCAACAAGCCCTCGAACCCCGACAACTCGACTATGCTCATGCTGGAGTTGTCATGAGAACTCAATGGCATGACCTGTTTTCATTATATAGACTGGCAGCATCTTTTTGGTAATGTCCATAGGGAAGCGGCTTTTGACGGTGTGATAGAATCAGTTGCAAGTAACGGTGGGTCTGTCAAAGTGTTCTGCTGTGTTATAATTTAGTTAAATATCGATACTAGTGATAAGAAGGTGAGGCCCATGGATAGATTCAAAGACATCGAGAAGTTAATTAAGCTCACAGGAGATCGCGCTAAACTGGATGCCAAAGCAAATGACACTTACATAGTATATAAAACCTTGGAAGGTCAAATTGTGAAGGAATACAACAACGGGGATATTGTTCCTGTTGTCAGATCGGATAGTCCTCATGCATGAACAAACACCAATCATGTATATATTTGCCGGTAATAATGGCAGCGGTAAAAGTACGATTCGAAACCTGATCGTTGACCGGTTAGGGGTCAGTGTGAACATTGATCCCGATGCTGTGGCGCGAGGGATTGATTCTGTGCATCCTGAAAGCCGAAAAGTATCTGCAGGCAAAGAGGCCATCAAATTGGCCAGAGATTGTATTCGTCATCGGAGAGACTTTTCGGTTGAAACAACATTGGCAGGAGGCAACGCGATTCGGCTCATGCGGGATGCTAAAGCCAATAAGTTTGAGATTACGATGTTTTACGTGGGTTTGGGCGATTATCATTTAAACATAGAAAGAGTTGCAGTGCGAGTTAGAAATGGCGGGCATCATATTCCCACTGAGGACATTGTCAGGAGGCATGACACTTCAATTCAGAATTTGCTTAACAACGTGCACCTAATCGATCATCTGCTTGTTATCGATAACAGCAGCGATAAAGGAAGCATAGTGCTTCAGATAAGCCATGGTTCTATTACGCGCCGTTCGGATTTATTTCCAGGTTGGGTAGAACAAATTGAAAAGAGTTATTCGAAGTGATTGAAGTCTATGATTGACAGAGAACGACATATGTTCCTATTCCCCGGACGACGTATGTGGAGTGTAAAGTGTTACTCAAAAGGAGCTTTTGCCATGAAACAAAATAAATATGATGAAGCTGAATTTTTTTCACAATATGAGCAAATGCCAAGGTCTATTAAAGGACTGGAGGCTGCCGGAGAATGGCATGTGCTGCGAGAACTGCTGCCTGATTTGCGCAATAAGCAGGTGCTCGACTTGGGCTGCGGCTTTGGCTGGCACTGCCGCTATGCGCGTCAGCAGCAGGCTAGCTCAGTTATCGGCGTAGACATTTCAGAAAATATGCTGCGCAAAGCCCGTGAAATGACAGATGATCCTCATATCTCATACCAGCTTATGCCGATTGAAGATATCCAGTTTTCACTTGCCCAGTTCGATGTTGTTATCAGCTCGCTGGTGTTCCATTATGTTGAACCATTTGCTGCAATATGCAACAAAGTATATGATCTGCTAAAGCCAGCAGGAAGCTTTGTTTTCTCTGTGGAGCATCCGATCTTTACATCGCGCAGCGAGCAGGACTGGCATTATGACGATGAAGGAAATCGTCTGCATTGGCCGCTCGATCACTACCAGGCAGAAGGCTTGCGCAGCACATCATTTTTAACGGATAACGTAATCAAATACCATCGCACGATATCGACCTATATGAACGACTTAATCGAGGCGGGCTTTATGATTACAGCAGTGAAGGAGCCCGCTCCTTCAGAGGAAATGCTGGCGCAAATTCCTGGTATGCAGGACGAACTGCGGCGCCCAATGTTCTTAATCATATCAGCCATCAAATCGTAACGCCGCCATTTATGGGAGATGCAATTTTTAACCCTCTTACTTTTACCGAGTGGCTAGAGCAATTCATCATTTGTCAAGGACAAGAGTTCTGGAATTCGTAAAATTATCCTGTAGGAAACGTAAAAGATACGAGACGATCAATGGGGAAGTGCTGCCACCCGAGCGTATATCGAACGGCGGACGCTTAGCTGCAGTTAACCGCAAGATGCCAAGATGCTCAAAGGAATGCTGGGGATGTTCGTTTAGGAGTGCTGTGCTCCCCGCGTAAGCGGGGGTTATCCCGGAAAAATGCGGCTTGGACCTCTGTCAAGATAGCAGCACATTTTACCCATCCACCGTATTAGAGTGTGGTTATTGTTCAAAATCAGACGGCCGCGTTTTTGTGACCCCTCGTTACCGTTTTGCGTCAGCGTTAGTCAGCCCTTTTTAAGTTTCTTCGGCTTAGGTTTTGTTAGTTGGAAGCTGTGCTGTACCATATCGAAAATTTCTTCATCAGGAAGGTCACCATCCAAGATGACCGTATTCCAATGTTCTTTATTCATATGAAACCCTGGTTTAACCTCTTTAAAGATGCCGCGTAGAAAATGTGCGCGGTTTGGTTCGCATTTTAGGTTGACACAGGGGTGCCCGTTTAGCTGAAAGATGAGGGCAAATATTTTTTTATTACCCACATGACGCATGACCGTCCACTTTTCACCAAAGGGGTAATCTTTGTACACACCAGTATAAGAGAGACAGTGTTTTAGCAACTCGTCTTCCGTCATATGGCTTCCTCCTTCAAGAATCCCTTAATCAACAAGAGGACGTTCCCAGCCCTTCTCTTGGGACACGTCCTCCTCATTATACTCCATTTCCAAATCTTAATTAAATAACGCTTCTGATAATTAATAAGCTGTTTTTTTAACACTGGAGTTTGGACATTTAATCTATACTTGTTCTAACTAGCAGTCAGTTGTTGACAGATCCATGACCTACAGGTGTCGCATGCTGTGGCAGCTTGCAGCTATTGCAAAAACTGCGATGTCCGTGAATGAATCCCTGCTTGAAATGATGAGCATTACGGAAGAGGCAGACACCGATGACATTTTGGAAAATCCGGATGCACAGCAAGCGCTGATAAAGCAATTCGCGGGCAAGAGAATTGACCATCTCTGCGACGGTAAGGACGATGGCGAGCGTTAGAAATCGAAGCACACAACAGAAGCGTTTGAGGAATTGGCTCGACTGGAACAGTGCAATCACGACCTAATGAAAAAATTACTGCATCCCTTCCTGCATCACCCTAAAATGCAATCAAGGCGATGGTATGCAGGCAAATTACACTTTCCGATTAGCGGATATCAGTAATCCATTTTCCTGAATCGCCAAAAACCGATTGCGCATGCCGTCATGACCCAGATTAGCAGAACCGTTATCGCGCCGGTCCAAGAACCGTTAGCTGCGTTAATATCGATAAATGCATGCAGCGATTTTTCTGGAAATACGGACAATACCAGTTCCGACACGTCATCCGGGAGCATCTTGATGAGTGCAGGAAGGAACATGACACTCAAGGCAAAGGCTATTCCTCCGGAAGGGGACTGGAAATAAAAAGCGCCGGCCGCACTGAGCGAGCTGTAGAACAGCACTATGAGCACAGATCCGATGACTTTGGCCAAAAAGGCGAAATCAAAGGATAAGGCATCCATCTGGTTAATCGATAGGATGAACTGATCGATTGTTAAGAACAGCAAGATCAGAGCCGTGCTGATCAGCGTGGACAGTATGGCTATGAACGAAAGCTTCGTCACATAGTATTTTCTGCGAATGGGTGTCATGGCCAGGTTCGTATGAACAGCTCCTGATGCCAAATCCTTCGCAACAAAAATAGCAGCGAAGATGATAAGCATAATAGCGGCTACATCCATCCCTAGCAAAGTAATATCGATAACCTCCAGGCCGGATAGCTCCGTCAGCACTTTTCCCTGGGTGATCTCGATGGTGAACAGGAAAATAACCCCGAACAGAATACTTAGCAGGAGCGTTGCGAGGATCATATATCGATAGGCCGGCAGGTACATCATTTTTTTGAAATCGGCTTTAATCAAATTTTTCATGCATGATCACTCCCTTCGCAACATAGTCTGCTTTTCCATCGGTTATCTCCGTAAATACATCTTCCAGAGACGGGTTAACCTTTGTTAATTCGTGTAAAATAATCTGGTTTTCGAGAGCGATTTTCCCGATTTCTTTGGCGTCCAAATTTCTGACTTTCAAACCTGATTTGCTCGGTTGGACGATCGCTTGTTTTTTCAGAAGGACTCTCTTTATCTTGTCTAGGTCATTAGCCTCGATGTAAATATAGGAGCTCAAACTCCTGCGGTTCATTTCATCCATCGTCATATCCGCCAGCAGCCTGCCTTGGCCGATAATGACCACGCGGTCGGCCACGGCTTGAATTTCGCTCATCAAGTGGCTGGACACCACGACACATTTCCCGCTTTTGGCAAGCTGCTTGAACAGCCCCCGCAGCCATTTGATGCCGTCAACGTCCATGCCGTTAAACGGTTCGTCCAGAATAACCGTGTCAGGATCGCCGAGCAAGGCTGTTGCCACACCTAACCGCTGTTTCATCCCAAGGGAGTAGGTTTTTACTTTTTTATTTTGGACACGGTCCAAGCCTGTGATCTGGAGCATTTCATCTATCCGTCTCGGAGGAATGTTAGCTGCGGTGGCAAGGATAGATAGATGTTGTTTGGCCGTAAGGTTTTTATCCAATGCAGACGGATCGATTAACGTCCCGATTCTTTTCGCCGGTTCAGGAAAATCCCGATAGGTTTTGCCATCAACGACTACGTTTCCAAATGTAGGACGGACGAGCGAGATGATCATTTTCATCGTGGTTGATTTGCCGGATCCATTCGGCCCCAGAAAGCCTATAACGGAGCCAGGTGCAAGAACCAGATTCAAGTGATCGACCGCTGTTTTGCTCCCGTATTTTTTGGTCAGATTAGCTAGTTTAATCAATTGCATCACCTTTCTTTGTGAGATAGTAGTGATGAGCGCCATCGATGTAATCCTTCGCAAAGTTATACAGGAATATATCCTCTTCCGGCCATTGATCGCTTTGTTCAAGCCCCTTGGTGTAGGCCGTCAACATCTTCGGATCATCCTCAGTCGTGTGATTGACGAATTCGTCCCACTTTAAGCCCAGCTGGTAGCCGGCCTGGCTTTGATACGAAACGTCGTTAAGTTTATAGGCGGCCGCTTCCAATACAAGCTGTTTCCACTGCCAATAAATACGGATGAGCTCTTGATAATCATCCTCGGATTGATTCTCAAATAATTGCTGCGTTTGCTGGTCGAACTCCACATTGGCATAGTCAAGAACACTTTGCTTGTTCAAACCGAGTACGAGTTTGATGATCGGTTCCAGATTTTGCTTAGGGTCTGCATCTATGGAGGCCAGAATGGCTTTAATGATCGTCTGGGTCATTCGGATCTCCATCTCCTGTCGCAGAAGAAGCTCCGCCTGATTCTTTAAAATCTGTTTAATATCCGACGCATTCTCGGAATTCAGGATGTGATGCTTGATCTCATTCAAGGGCAGGCCGATTCGCTTAAAAAATAAGATTTGCTGCAGCTTCATCAGATCGCTATTCGTATAGTATCTTGCGTTTTTCTCTCCGTTTCTTTTGGCAACAAGCAAGTTGATCCTGTCGTAATATTGAATGGTTCGTACGGTAGTCCCGGATAATCTGGCCAGTTCACTTACCGTATACAGCTTTTCAGTCATGGGCACTCACTCCTGATTCCATTAAAGCATATTACGTTACGTCATATGCAAGGTCTTTATTTAACTAACTGCTCCTTACAAAGAGGTGTATAAGATATTACAATGGAAAAGAACCGATAAAACTCATTATGTATTTTTAGTTTTCAGAGAGGGGAGATCATCATTAGACATCGGATACACGAAGGAGTTATCAAAAGGAAAAATAAAGAAGGGTACTTGGACACCTTTCTTTTTTTTGGCGAAACTACAGAAACGATAATAGTTTTCGTGGTTAAAAGTGGCTAAAGTAATGATAGAGGAGAGGAACGCTATGGACAAAATTGAAAACAGAACGGCAAATGAACAGAAAAGGATGGGGGAGGAAGCGGCAATAGAAGCTCCGGCTAAAGCCGGGGCCAGGGAGTGGCTCGGATTAGGCGTACTTGCGCTGCCAACCTTGCTCATGTCTATGGATATTAGCGTACTCTATCTTGCGCTTCCGCATTTGGCGGCAGATCTTGCTCCGAGCAGCACGCAAATGCTGTGGATGGTGGATATCTATGGATTGGCGCGCGAGGCATTCACAGTGGGCTTGAATACGATTGCTGCCACTAGTGCCGTGCTTGCTTTACTAGTGGCTGCTTCAGCGTTTTCTGCTGCGTAACGTATCCGCCAGAACTGACCCTTAAAAGTAGGACCGGTACATTCTTTATATATTTTTTTAGCGCTCAAAGGTGAATTTGTAACGGTCAATTTTTATACCGAAACTGGCCTTTCTCACGCGAATTAAAGGAATATATAGCTATAGCTAACGCAATGAGGACAACCATTCCGCTCAGCCAACCCAGATGCAGCACGGATATGTTGTCAATCACTACACCTCCCAGAGCGGCACCTGCTGTCATCCCGATATTCATCAATGCCGTATTAAAGCTTAAGACGGTTTCCGAGGCTTGAGGCCTTAATGAGATCAAATAAAACTGGTTGGCAGGCGTGGTCGTCCATGCCGCTGCTCCCCAGATCATCAAGATCACGAAGACACCGAGCGATGACCCCTGCATCACCGAAAGTGCAATCAAGGCAGCCGCATGTAACAGCAGGCTTATAGAAATCGTGCGAACGGGCCCCCATTTATCCACGGCATACCCGCCGAACCGCGCCCCGATAAAGGCAAACACACCTAGAACGAACAACGCCGTACTGATCCCTTCGATAGAAAAGCCAGCCAAACGGGTCAGAAATGGACCAATATAGGCGAATATCATCGTGTAACCGAGAATCCAGAACACAGTGATCAACAAACCCGTAATCAAAGGTTTGCTTCGCAGCAAATGCAATTGCTGTCTCCATGGCGTAGGTTCAGTTCCATCCAGCTTTGGAATGAATCGATAAAGCAAAAGGAGGATGACTAGCGTTATGACCGCAATCGTTAAATAAATGTATCGCCAGTCCAGATAGGCAGCCATCAGCGTTCCAAACGGCACTCCGAGCACCAAAGATACCGAAAAGCCCGTCATCACGATGGCGATTGCGTTACCACGTTTGTCCGGTTGTGCAAGCCTGGCTGCATAATGTGTGGCAATGACGATATACAGCCCGCCGCTCATCGCTAAGACAATACGTGAAAACATCAGGAGGCCGAAATAACTGCTAAAGAATGCGATCAGGTTGCCCGCTATAAATGTAAGCATGGCGAATAGTAACACTCGTTTACGTTCAAACTTGGCTGTCAGCATGACTAGAAAAAGAGCCCCGAAAGCATAAGAAAGCGAAAAAAACGTAACTAATTGACCGGCAGCGGCGATCGATACATCCAGATCCTCCGCGATCAATTCTAAAATGCCGGAAACGACAAATTCGGCCGTACCCGTTACAAACGCGCCTAATGCAAGTAAAAAAATTGCGAATCGATTCATTATCTCTCTTCCCTTCTCATGATCTTGCCCTTATTTTAAACAGTGTGTTAAGATTAGTAAAATTAATGTTATTCATATAGGAGATGAGTAAAAGGTCATGACTATTGCCCGTTTCGAAGTGTTTTCCAAAGTGGTTGAATTGGGGAGTTTCACAAAAGCCGCGGATCAATTGAATATGACGCAATCAGCTGTCAGCCATGCGATCGCTAACTTGGAGTCCGAATGGTCTACAACGTTGCTGATTCGGGATAGGAAGAATGGACTACTGCTTACGGAGGTAGGACAAAGAACGATTGTTCACATAAGGGAAATACTAAACCGAATGGAAATTATCCAGCAGGAGATCGCACGAGCCGCGAAATTAGAGGTTGGAACGATCCGCATCGGTACGTTTGCCAGTGCTTCGGCCTGCTTGCTGCCCAAAATCCTGGCTAATTTTCAGAAGCAGCATCCTAAAATCGAGTTTCGCTTTTTTGAGGGAACGTATGAAGAGATAATAGAATGGTTATCTACTGGTGTGATCGATATCGGGTTCGTCGTACAGCCAGACGCGAAATCAGCCGTCGAATGGATTCCGCTGGCGAAAGACGAGATGGTTGTTGCTTTTTCCAAGGGACATAAATTTAACCAGGATGATGTCGTCCCGGTTCGGTCTTTGCAGGATGAACCGTTTATTATGCCGACGGGAATGTACCAGTCCCATGTTCAAGAGATATTTCAGCAAGCGAAGGTGGCGCCTTGTATCCGTTTCGAAGTGAAGGACTGCAATACCATCGCCAATATGGTACAAGAAGGGCTTGGTATTACCATTGGTCCTGCTCTGTTTTTGAAGACACAACCCAACCTTCAAATCAGGCGTTTGGATGTGGAGCATTGGCGGACTGTCGCCCTGGCTTGCCCTTCGATTGCCGCTTCCTCTCCTGCCGTAAAAGCTTTTCTTGCTGTAGCCAGCCAAGTTTTTAATAAGTCATAATCTTTGAAGGCCGGTCAGCATGCCCACCCGACTATGACCCGCAAGATGGACAATTTGGAAGAGGAATCTGTTTGTAAATTTTGAACCGACAGAATCGGGCAGAAATAGTCGGGAATTCATTCGTTCACCTTGATATATTACGGATGGGAGGAAGAATCAATCATGGATATGCTAAAAGGCATGAACGAAGCATTAACTTATATTGAAGATCATTTAGAGGGGACGATTGATCTTAAAGAAGTTGCGAAGAGAGCTTTTTGCTCCGAGTACCACTTCAAACGGCTCTTTTCTCTCCTCTCCGGAATTACAATATCAGAGTATATTCGCAGACGGAGACTGACGGTTGCGGCATTAAAGTTGAAGGATCCTCATGCAAAAGTGATTGATATTGCCATGCAATACGGTTATCATTCTCCGGATTCCTTTTCCCGCGCCTTTCAAAATTACCACGGGATTAAACCGTCATTGGTGAGATATTCAAACCAAAGCCTAAAAGCATTTCCAAGAATGACCTTCCAACTAACGATTAATGGAGGGATAGAAATGAATTATCGAATTGTCAAAAAAGAAGCGTTCAAAATTGCAGGGGTAAAATATGATGTCGAAATGGTGAACGAAATCCTGACGCCCGCTTATGAAGACATGATTGCAGCGATTCCTGATGCCACCATAGCAGAGCTCGAATCGATCTCTGATCATGAGCCTTTAGGACTTGTACATGCATCGGTCAACTATTCGGAGAATGCGGAAGGCAGTGCGACATTTGATCAGTATATAGGTGCGGCTACGACTAAAGAAAAACACGGTTTTTCTGAACTGCAGGTTCCTCCGCTATTATGGGTCATTTTCGAAGTAGACGGCGATTGGACGAAAGTGGAGGAATCCTGGCAGCGCATTTATTCCGAATGGCTGCCTTCCTCTTCCTATGAGCTTGTAAATGGTCCTGAAATCTTGGCAAGCAAGGAAGAACGATCGGAGATCTGGATTCCCATCCAGGAGAAGAATGAATGAAGAAGAGAGAAGGGTCCCTCCTGTCAAGTAGATAAAGTCAGCACGCTGACGTATGGTGTGCAGGCGTTTTGGATGAGAATTCAGAGAATTCATACAAAACGCCTAATTGTGCCATTCAACGCGTTGATCAGCTTTCCATATCGGGCTGATCGGTTACAATCTGCCATTCGATCCCGAATTTATCGATGACTTGGCCGGTGGCCGGGCTGAATCCCGTTTCCTGGAGCGGCATGACTTCCTTTCCGCCGTTTAGTAAAAGGGAAAAAAGTTTTGCTGCGGTTTCTGCTTCTTTGACAACGATCATCAAGTTGATGGATGAACCGGGTTGAGGAGTTTGGCCGGGAAGGTAATCGGCCAGCATGATTTCAGAATTACCGATTTTCAAATGAGCGTGCATTACGCGCCCTTCATTTTCCGGTGTGACCTCGATCCCCATTTCTCCGGGCCAATCCTTTAAATATTCTTGCCCGATGATTTCCGCGCCAAAGAGCTCCTGGTAAAAATGAATGGCTTCTTGCGCCCTCCCATCCAGCATGAGGTAGGGCGTGATTGTTAATTCCATGGATTCCAGTCCTTTCAGTCCAAGATTAGAGGTACAAGCTCATTTTGACAGAAGAACGAACAAAAAACTTCTCATTCTTTGCGGAATTAATTGATGATCGCTGGCAGGTTTATGTTTTTATAGAATCCGCGAGCAGCTTTAGTACATTGACCACGATGGGCGGATCTTCCGGAAGGGCCTCGCGAAGCGAAATAGAAAAGGTCTGGCCGTGATTCTGGGGAAAACGGACCCGCTGCTCCACACGTCCGCGCAAGCAGTCATCCAGCACGAAGTAACGCAGCGGATTGAACGTTCTTTCAATGGAACAAGCAAGCAGATAGTAGGCGCCTTCTGGAATATGCTCAAAGAGGTGCGAATTCTTTTTGGAGAGGGCGACTCCGGCCACCGGGCGGTGATTGGGGATAGGGCTCTTGAATAATCCTACAAACGTGATTCCGGCTTCATAACCTTCCGGATAACGGACGGAGATAAGACAGCGGCTCGTTTCCGATGCAGGAGGGTCTTTGTGGCCGGCGACGGTTGTGGGGGTTTCTTCGCATTTCTTAGCTACACTGTACAGCGCTTCTACTTGCTGTTTATATTCGCGTGGAGAAAGCCCGGTTTTCCTGGTGAATGTGGTAGAAAAAGTCCCAATGCTGGAATAGCCCGCATCAAATCCGGAATTAGTAACTGAATGTTCATGGCGAAGCAGGGCTTGCTTGGCATGCTCGACTTTCAAAGAGGACAAATAATCGGCTGCTGAAAATCCTGTCAGCCGCTTGAATTCCCGGCTGAAATGATATTTGCTGTAACCAAAATGGTTTGCGGTTTCTTCCACGGTTATATCTTGAGTCACAGACTTCTGCATATAAACAATAATCTCAGGAATCCGTTCCTTCACAAGCCCTGCTCCTTTCGCCTAATGAGTCGTTTTTTGTTTACTTTACCATAAAGGCTGGCAGCGCAAATCAATTTTTTCAGCAATAGTTCTGGATCATTTTATTTAAATAGTTTCGAAAGTCCTGAACATAGGTTTCGGGCTCTATAATGGCCAGATTTATGCCGAAGCTTGCCAAAAATTGAAATCCCGAATTGTTTTGGGGGACCTCAATGGTTGCTAACCAATATTCATCACTATATTTTTCAATACTTTTTCGGCCATACCTTTCGATGAATTGATCTTTTATGCTGGGCGCAATCAATGCCTTAACCGCAACTAGTTGCGGCTGATAACTCGCTTCGCGTTCTTGCTCTAATAAATATTCTCTAGGGTTAAATGTTTTTTCATCCATATTGAGATTATCCATCCGCGATAACTTAAACGTTCTATAGCCCATACGATGTAAGCAGTATCCTTTCAGATACCAGCTCGTTTCGCTAAAATGAAGCTGATACGGCTCGACAATTCTAATCGTCGCAGTGCCATTTTTATCTATATAATCAAATGAAACTAACCGTCTCTTGATTATAGATTCTTGACATGTCTTCACCGTCTGGAAAATCTCAGAACGACCTCCCCAATCGTAAAATGACAATTGAATCGAACTGCTCAGTGACAATGGGCTAACCATGGCCTCTATTTTTTTGATTGTCATTTCAACTTCTTCACTAAAGAGAATTTGTTCCAATCCGCTGAGCGCAGTCAAAATGTTCTCCAAATCGGAGCTGCTTAGAAGACGTTTATCCATCTTATATTCATCCATAATACTGTAACCGCCATTCACACCATGGATAGAATAGATCGGGATGTTTGATAAACTCAGGGTTTCCATATCGCGAAGAATAGTTCTCTTCGAAACATTAAATAATTGCGCGAATTCCGCTGCAGAAACGATATTCTTTTTCAGCAAAATCATGATTATAGAAATAAGTCTTTCAACCTTGTCCATGTTCGCCCTCTTTTTTTCTGCTTAATCCAAGAATGGTGACAGACAGCTGTCATCTTTTGTCCATTATACTACATCTATCACAAAAAGGAGGTTTTGCCTTATGTCAGCTATTGCCTATTTGAACTTTGATGGAATTGCAGAACAAGCGATTGAATTTTATGCGCAGGCTTTACACGCAAGTGAAGTAAAAAAAGTGAAATTTAATGATTTCCCGCAAGATCCTAACTATCCGCTGCCAGAAAATGAGTTAACTATGATCATGGAATCTTCAATCGAATTTGCAGGCGGGAAAATTATGATGTCGGACATTTTGCCTTCCATGAAGTCGGTGACGGGAGAGGTAGTGAAAGGAAACAATGTATGGATTAGTCTAGTCATCGATGATAAACATCAACTGGGGGAATACTTCAATAATTTGTCTGTTGGCGGCCATGTTATAATGCCGTTATCCCATACACCTTGGTCTTCGTGCTTTGGAATGCTGATTGATAAATTTGGAGTATCCTGGAAATTCAATAGGGACGCAGACAAGTTCCTTGATAAAGTTATTTCCGGTATATAGTAACTTATTCTAAAATCGGGTTTTCTAAGTTTCAATATGATCACGTGAATATCCAAGAGAGCGTCCCGCAATTGGGCGTTCTCTTTTTATATAACACAAAAAAGGGACTGTCCGGAAAGTGGCCGTTGCAGTCTGATAGTTAGAATAAGCAACCCCCAAGCAGCGGGCCCGAGGCAGCTAGGTCGATCGGTGAACCGTTAACCTCGGGCAATATACCCTGCTTTTAAAAAGCCTTTCGCTGGTAAATGATCGTGGTAACCCCCCAAGAAACAGCATAGACGGCCATAACCACAACTGCAGCTCCCGTATATAGAACCGGGTCGGAAAATGTATCCATAAACTCCGAAATGGCTGCTGCATATTCGGGCAGGTGACGGGACATCCGCAGAAAACCGAGCGAAGTGAGAATAAAACCCATAAGGACAACGGTGGAAATGTAGCCCGGTTTAAGGATCTGGAACAACGGGAACGTTAACGAGGCAAATAACAGGAATAATCCGACCGCAATAGCTATATCCGTCCAGGTGAACATTTTGTTAAATACTAATAGAGCCAGACTGGTTATGCCGATAGAGACCGCCATATATAAGATGGCGCCCAAATACCGGGAAGCGATAATCTCTGTTCGCGTATACGGCAGAGAATTCAACAAAATATTGGTCTCCGCTTTTTCATCGTAAGCGTAAGCATTGAACGGAATAAAGATACAGGCCACCAGAAAAGTCAGAATTGGCGGACTGCCCATCAGAATAAAGAACAGGATATAAGGGATAAAGATCATCAGCTGTTTCTTCTGCAGGATGATGTCCCGGATAATCAGATTAAACATGCTGCACATCCCCCTTTAAATGATACATAATATCTTCCAATGAGGCCTGCTCCATCAGGACATGATTGCCGAATAGGCTCTTAACATTGGAGCGATTGTCCGTTAACGCTTCAAAACCGGTTGGTGTACGGCGAATATGCAGGAAAACCTGCTCGGTGTCCCGATCCAGAAGATCGGTTCCTCCTTTAACAAGCGCATAATTTTCCGCTACTTCATGGATAGACTGATTAAATACTAATTCTCCATTCTTGATAAAGGCGATATAATCGGCAATGCGATCCAGGTCTGTTGTAATATGCGTAGAGAAGAAAATCGTGCGGCTGCCGTCAAGCATCAATTCCTGCAATAAATCAAGCAGCTCCCGTCTGAAGATGGGATCGAGGCCTGCTGTCGGCTCATCCATAATAATCAACTCCGCGTGATGAGACAGGGCAATCGCTAAGGAAGCCTTCATCTGCATCCCTTTTGAGAAAGTTCTGATCGCTTTATTCAGCGGCAAATTAAATTGTTCCACATATCGATAAAATAATGCATCGTCCCAACGTTTATACGCGGGGCCAACAATGCGCTTTATATCTTTTAGGTTCAATCCTTCAAAAAATACATTGCCGTCGTATACGAACCCTATTCGTTCCTTGATCGCCTTCTCATGCGTCTTGTAGTCCAGCCCGAACAGCTTGATCTCTCCGGCATCCGGTCGCAACAGATTCATCATTAATTTTATCGTTGTTGATTTACCTGCACCATTGGCGCCGATGAATCCTGTTACAAAGCCTTGCTTCACTTGCAAATCCATATTGTTAACGGAGAAGCCTTTGAAATTTTTCATAACATTCTTGAATTCAACGACATTTTCCATGGTTTCACTCCTCGTATAAAAACTTCATCAATTGCTGCAGATCTTCAAGGGATAAACCGATTTCTCTGCTATTCGTTATGACCGCGTTCAACTGCTCCTCAATGACCTTCAGCTTCTTCTCTCTCATGACCTCCAGATTTTGCTCTGCGACAAAGGAACCTTTCCCGACAATCGAATAGATAAAGCCAGCCTTCTCCAATTCCTCATAAGCTCGTTTCGTCGTTATGACACTAATATGCAAATCTTTAGCGAGCTGACGTATGGAAGGCAGAGCGGTCCCCTCCTGCAGTTCACCAGCCAGAATGGACGCTTTAATCTGATTCGTGATTTGTTCATAGATCGGCTCCTTGGAACTGTTGGAAATAATGATCTGCATGCCCATCCCTCTTCTTTATTTTTTAGAAGTCGCACTTAATTTGATTTCCCATACTATCTGAATCAGTATCACTGCTAGATGAATGGTCATGCACAGATTAAAAAACGAAAAGGAATAAGGAGTAATCCATTCTGTGAATAATTTCGAATCCAAAATCCCTCTCGCTATCCTGGGAAGCAAATTTCCGCTATCGTTTATATTAGGCTCCAGAGGAGTTCCATCAATCAACATAAAAATCAATTGAACGACTAAAAATATGCCAATACTGATCATCAAACGATTTACTCGATTCGTACGAATCGGTTTTTCCGTGTTCGACATTTGAGCCCACTCCTTCCTCACTTATTATTTTTTAAAAATTTCAAATCCTCAGATTAGAGCAGCAGGTGAACCATTCATAGCTTCTCATTGAAAAGCTATTCACATGAAGTTCCTGGAGTCCTTATATAATGTATATATACTATATACACATTATATACATGCTAAATCTATCGTGCAATGGGAATTTGTACACTTTTTTTGACGAATAAGTGCAGTTTATCCCCCTTGGCCTTAACTGAAAAGGAGAAATTTATAACGGGACTTACCCTTATAGAGGATAGTGAAGCTATGGAGCTATGAAAAAATCCTCCTTAGAGATGGACCAGGAGGATTTTTTATGTTTATGTAACTGTGTAGGCTTTCAATTAACGCTTCTATACTTCTTCTTGAGGAGGCAATGTCTAATGTTTGAAACTAAGTTAACACGCACGCTAAAAATTCGGTACCCCATATTCCAAGCGCCGATGGCAGGCGGACCTACAACGCCTGAGCTAGTGGCAGCAGTTTCAAATGCCGGAGGACTAGGCAATCTGGGAGCCGGATACTTAACGCCGGAACAGCTCCGCAGCACGGTGCGAAAGATCAGAGAGCTTACAGACAAGCCCTTCGGTGTAAACTTGTTTGTTCCTGAGCAACCGGATGGATCGGAAGATGCAGTTGTTCAAATGACGGATTATCTCACTACGTACCGCGTCCAATTTGGAATTGCTCCAAACCCGTCAACCCCGGATTTTTCCGAGTCTTTTGAGGAGCAGGTTCAAGTATTGCTTGAAGAGAAGATCCCGGTTTTTAGTTTCACCTTTGGTATACCGCCACAAGACGTAATCCACGCCATGAAACAGCTTGATACAGTTGTAATAGGGACGGCAACAACAGTTGCAGAAGCTGAGCTGCTGGAAGGGGCCGGTGTAGATGCAATTGTGGCTCAGGGATATGAAGCAGGAGGCCACCGAGGCACATTTCTAAAAGAGGTTTCCGAATCACTAATTGGCACGATAGCTCTTGTTCCACAGGTTGCAGATCAAGTGTCGATACCGGTTATTGCGTCGGGTGGCATCATGGATGGAAGAGGGCTTGTCGCAAGCCTGGCATTAGGGGCAGGTGCGGTACAGATGGGCACTGCATTTCTGGTGTGTCCGGAGAGCGGCGCACATGCAATGCACAAACAGAAGATCCTGACCTCAAGTGAGGACTCCACTGAAATTACACGGGCTTACTCGGGAAAAGAGGCAAGAGGCATTCGCACAGCATTTATGAGTGACATGCATCAATATCCCGGGCAAATTCCGGACTACCCTATACAAAATGCATTGACGCGAGACATCCGGCAGGCAGCTGCAAAAGCAAATGATCCCGAATATATGTCTCTTTGGGCGGGGCAGGGGCTTAGATTGGCCAACGCCCAGCCTGCGGCGGCAATCATTGCACAGACCATTGAACAGGCAGAGGCTCTTGTAAATAACAAATTCCACTATTCAGGAATGTAATAAACAAGCTAAAGCGCTTATGTATGAGGCCGCGGTGCAGACTTTAGCCTTGATTTTCGATTTTATGCGCCGCCGAATACAATCTTTACTTTTTTAGGTCTCCGTCATAATACCGCCGTTGACATGCAGCACTTGGCCAGTTACAAACGATGAATCTTCCGAAGCCAGATAAATATAGGCGGGAGCTAATTCAAACGGCTGCCCGGCTCGCCGCATCGGTGTTTCTAAACCAAATGTCTTCACATATTCCGCAGAATAGCTGGAAACAATGAGCGGTGTCCAAATCGGCCCAGGCGCAACAGCATTGACCCGGATGCCGCGATTCACAAGCTGGAGTGCTAAGGAGCGGGTGAACGATACGATGGCCCCTTTAGTGGAGGAATAATCGATGAGCAGCGGCGCCCCTGCATAAGCAGTAACCGATGCCGTACTGATGATCGTGCTGCCTGGTTTAAGATAAGGTAGCGCTGCTTTTGTCATATAAAAATGCGGAAAAATGTTGGTGCGATATGTATCCTCCAGCTGTTCATCGGAAATATTCAGTATGTTATCCTGTGGAAATTGCACCCCTTGGTTCAGCACTACTATGTGAACCTTTCCGTAACATTCCAGCGTTTTGCGGACGACTTCGGAAGAGAACTCCGGGCGGCGCAAATCGCCCTCGATCAGCAAACAGCGGCGGCCGAGCTGCTCCACCATCTGCTTCGTTACGGATGCGTCTTCACGTTCGTATAAAAAGGCAATAGCTACATCCGCCCCTTCCTTGGCGAACCCGATGGCGACGGCCCGCCCAATTCCGCTGTCCCCGCCTGTAATGATCGCTACTTTTCCGGCTAATTCCCCGCTCCCTTTATAATCAGGGTTGTCGAAGATCGGCAGAGGATTCATTTTATATTCCAGGCCGGGCTGCTGCTCTTGATGTTGGGGCGGGAACGTAATAGGCACTTGCTGGCACTTCGTTTCTTGACTGTAGTAAGGATACATTGGAATCATGTTAATACCTCCCGAGGCATAGGTTGTTACAGGATATTCGCCGATACCCTTTAATATGTAAGCAGGACCTGCCTCTTCCACGTATCCGCGCTCTTGATAGAAAATCGTTGTATAGTTTTTTGCTCTTGAACCTTTCCAATTTTCAAAGGTATAGTGTTGAAAATAAGCGCGAGAAGTTTGTAAGAAAACAAACATGGTTTTCGGTCACAACTTCAGCATGAATCCAGCCAAGATTGGCGGGGTTCGCGGACTTGCTTCCTGCGTTTATGAAAAGGAGTGATGTGCTATGAAGATAAATCTAACCAGCAGAAATAGGGCTAATAGAATAAAGGGAATAGCGTATAACTAGCCCAGTAAACTGCGCGATTCCCTGACATTGAGGGGATGAATACATGAGTCTAGAGCCAGTAACGATCAAGTTAGACAAGATCATGGTTAAGCTTCAAGAGGAGCACGACTTTTCATGGTTGAACAAAATGGGTGAGGTTTTCTGTGTATTTGATCAGCAGGATTCTGGAAACATCTGCTTTGGTATTGTAAAGGATGGCCAAAAACGGTTCGTTAAATATGCGGGATGCAAGCCGATGGATTTTTCCGGAGATCCACGTGATGCTGTACTGCGATTGTCAAGAGCAATGCCGTTATATTCGATTTTAGAACATCCGCTTTTAATAACGCTTGTAGATCATTTTGAAACGAAGAATGGTTATGCCGCGATATTTGAATGGTTTAATGGCGAGTGTCTGCACTCACATTGGCTGTTTGCGGGGATAGCAAAATATAACCATCCGGATTCACCCTTCTATAAGTATAGACAGCTGCCAGTCGAGAAGAGGTTGAAGTCTTTAAATGCTATTTTTGAATTTCACAGATATGTTGAAGCAAAAGGTTATGTAGCAGTCGATTTTTATGATGGTAGTATTATGTATGATTTTTCACGAGATGTGACTAAAATCTGCGACATTGACTTTTATAGACCGGCTCCCTCTGTAAATGATATGGGAGAACATTTTTGGGGAGCAGCACGTTCAAAATCGCCGGAAGAGTTTAGATTAGGTGCTCCGATTGATGCCAAAACGAATGTTTTTACCATGGGGGCTATCACATTTGGATTGCTCGGTGGCGAGACGGACCACTCTTTTTCAAAATGGGAGGCGAACCGATCGCTTTACGAAATAGCTTTACGAGCAGTTAGTCCAGAACGAGATCATCGGTATAACGATATCAATGAGTTTAAAGAAGCTTGGGATGCTGCAATTAATTCTGGAGCTAGTTAATAAAGGAACGTTAGTTGAAGCAGACTTGTTTCAATTGATGAACTAAAAAGGAGCTTCAAATTTGACATTCTCTTTACGATCGGTTGATACTGGGCAAATAAATAAAATCCACAATTAATATAGGCAAAAGGCACCGTCCGGCACTGCGGATACACGACCTGTTCCATGTACACAGCCGCTATCAATTCAATAGGAACACAAGCATATGGATTTGAAATTTATATGGATTTGAAATTTAACGACATACAGGAGTAGATCCCGAATGCGATTACTGCACAAGATTGGTGGTCATCCGATTATCGCCGCCGTTCGGCAAATGGGGGACTTGAATGATGCGCTGCACAGCACAGTAGACAACCTGTTTTTTATGGGGGGTGCCGTGAAGGAAATCGTGGACAGCGTTCGCCTTACGAAGCAGGCCGGTAAAGGAGCATTCGTGCATATCGATCTGATCCGCGGTTTGTCCAGCACCGATCGGGAAAGTGTCGAGTGGATTGCTGAGTTCGCGGGGGCTGACGGCATTGTTACACCGAAGGCGCATCTGATCAAGGAAGCTAAACGCTGCGGTTTATACGGTATCCTGCATTTGTTCGTTCTAGACTCGGGCGCGCTGGATAACGGATTGAAGCTAACCCGCCAATTGGAACCCGATGGCATCGAATTGATGCCTGGCATCATTGACAAGATCACCCGGACATTCGCCTCGGAGCTGGAGAAAACTCCGGTTGTTGCGAGCGGTTTGATTCAGACGGAGACGGAGGCATCCGCTGCTTTGGCGGCTGGAGCAACATCGCTGTCCGTTAGCAACAAGGCGCTGTGGAATTTGTCGTTCGAGCAGCTTCTTGAACATTCTTCATGAGTCGCAAGATTAGCCTGGGTATGAGCATGGAACTACATTTAACGTTTAGTTTACATACCGGTAATCCAGTGATAATAAACCAAATCTATAATAAAAGAAAGTCGGCAAAGAGGATCGGACAACTACATCGTAATCTTCGCGATTTTTGTTTAGAGTGATGAACGAAGAGAAAGCTCTGAACAACAATGATACGGGCTTAGTGCCTTTATTAATTGTTGGGATGAGCTTTTTTCCGTTTCGCAGCACCTTTTCCCTGCAAAGACAATTGCGGAAAGAGAGGAGTTACCATGACCAAGCTGAAGATAGGATATCGCCGAAAAATGCTGCTTCTGCCCTTCTTGTTTTTGCTGCCCGCATTGTTGTTGTACGCCGTGTTTTTTATCTACCCGTTCTTGTACACTTTGCTGCTTAGCTTCCAGCAGTGGAACATGATCAGTCCGGAGCGGACGTTTGTCGGTTTGTCCAACTATGCGGCGCTTATGCATGACGAAGTGTTCTGGAAGTCACTGCTTAATACGTTTCTGTATTTGCTGATGACGCTGCCCGCTTCCATTGCGATCGGTCTCGGGCTGGCGCTGCTCATCGAGAGCCTGCAGCGGGGGAGGACGGTGTACCGGTTCATCTTTTACCTGCCGGTCATCTCGTCGATCGCCGTCATCGCCATCATCTGGAGTCTGATGTACGACTATCAGAGCGGTATCATCAACAAATTGCTTTCACTTTTCGGGATCAACGGTCCGAACTGGCTGTCGAACAGTTCTACGGCGTTATGGGCGGTAGCTATCGTGGGGATTTGGAAAAGCTTCGGCTACGAGATGCTGCTGTACGTATCCGGATTGAAGGCGATCGACAAAGGGTTATACGAGGCCGCCGAGCTAGACGGTGCAGGCCGCTTCCGCCGGTTAGTCCATTTAACGCTGCCGCTGCTCTCGCCGATCACGCTGTTCATCATCATTATGGGGGTCATCTCATCGTTTCAAAATTTCGCACTGATCAAAATCATGACGAACGGCGGCCCGAATAATTCTTCAAACGTGCTTGTATACCAGTTATATCAAGAAGCGTTCCAGTTCTTCAGCATCGGCAAGGCGGCAGCCATCTCCGTCATTCTGTTCGCCATTGTCCTGCTCATCACAGCTGTTCAGCTCCGCCTGTCCCGGAGTTCGGTTCACTATTCATGATTCCAAACGAAAATTGCAAACGAAATTCCAAACGAAAGGAGTGGCGGCAATGATCCGCTTATGGAGATTGACGGAGGAGACGGGGAAGCATGTGCTGCTGGCTGTTCTTGCTCTGCTGGCGATGGTGCCGATCATCTGGATGTTATCGATCTCGTTAAGATCGGAAGAATACGTCTTCTCCGGTCATCTCGTCTGGACAGGCCCGCTGCACTGGGAAAATTACATCCAGAGTTTGACCAATGTACCGTTTTTCCGGTGGCTGTTCAATAGCTTGCGCATCGGTGTGCTGCAGACATTCGGTCAATTGTTCATCGGTGTTTGTGCGGCTTTTGCTTTTGCCTATTATCGATTTCCCGGCCGGGACATGCTGTTCCTGTTCGTGCTTATGACCATGATGGTCCCTATGCAGGTAACGCTTGTGCCAACGTATCTCATCGTTAACCAGATGAATGCGCTGAACACGTTAGCCGGAGTGATCGTTCCGCACCTGGCCAGCGGATTTGCGATCTTCCTGCTGAGGCAGTCGTTCCTGATGATCCCGAAGGAATTGGCGGAGGCAGCCACGATTGACGGATGCGGTCCCTTGCGGGTGTTATGGATAGTGTACATCCGCATGTCCGGCACGATGCTCTGGACGCTTGGCGTTATTGCGTTCCTGGCCAACTTTAATGAATTCAACTGGCCGCTTCTCGTGCTGACCGATCCGGACATGATGCCTTTGCCGCTGGCGTTCCAATATTTCCGCAGCGAGACGCAGATGAATTGGGGAGGGACGATGGCTGTCGCCGCCTTGTCCATGATCCCGGTGCTGCTGCTGTATCTGATTGCCCAGCGCTACATCGTTGACGGATTTGCCCAGAGCGGACTGAAAGGATAGCGGATCGCTCTGGTTCACATAGATCCTAATAACCTATCAAACGGACAGGAGAGAATGGTCATGAAAAAAATAATGACAATCTTGCTGCTGCTCCTGCTGGCCATCGCGATGGCGGCTTGCGGGACCGGTGCGAATGGGGCGGCCGGTACGAAAGATGCGAACGGTACGAAAGGTGCGAATGGCACGACCGGCACAACCGGTTCAGCGGGCGCGGCATCGCCGCAAGCATCAGCACCGGTGGAAATCGAATTTTGGAACATTTGGGGCGGCGAATTGATCGACTCCCTGGTGGAGGAGTACAACAACTCTCAGAGCAACGTTAAGGTAACCGCCGTGTTCGTTCAGGACGGCTATGAAGGGATCGTAGAGAAGCTGCAGGTGCAGGCGGCGGCCAGGAAAATGCCTGAAGTCGTAGCTAACGGTCTCTTGTATACCCGGTTTGCCAATGACGTCATGAACGCGGTGCCGCTCGAACCGTTCATTGAGCGGGATGGATATGATATGACGGATTATTTTCCGACTATGTTGAATTTGGGCAAGAACGAACAGGGACAGCTGATCGGGCTGCCGTATGGCATCAGCACCCCGATTCTGTATTACAATGCCGATCATTTCCGGGAGGCCGGACTCGACCCGGACAAGCCGCCGCAGACTTGGGAAGAATTCCCGGAATTTGCCGGGCAGTTGACCCGTGATGGCCGCTTTGGCGCCAGCGTACCGATTGATTTCGGCTGGCTGTTTCAGGCGCTTATGGAGACCTACGGCGGCACCATGATGTCCGCTGACGGCAAGACGGTCGGCCTCGATACCGATGCGAGCGTGAACGCAGTCCGCATGGTGGCCGACATGGTGATCAATGCCAAGTCGATGCCGCTGCTCCAGCAGATGCAGACGTTTGAATCGATGGCGAGAGGGGACGTGTCCATGCTCGTCAACACAACTGCGGGTCTAGGCATGATTCTGCCGACGGCTCAATATGAATTGCGCACTGCTCCGTTCCCGACATATAACGGCAAACGCATCGTGCCGGCCGGCGGCTCAAATTTGATGATATTTACCGCTGACCCGGAGAAGCAGGAGGCGGCTTGGGATTTCATCAAGTTCCTGATTGATCCGAAGCGCTCCGTCCAAATCTCAACGTCAACCGGCTATATGGTATCCCGGCAGACAGCGCTGGACGATCCCGAGATGCAGACATTTTTAGAGGAAAACCCGGTCTATAAAGCGACGTATGAACAGATCGACGAAATGGTGCCGTGGTTTAACTTTCCGGGTCAAGGCGGCTCCCGCGTGCAGAAGATCATCAGCGACCAGATCCAGGCTGCGCTGCAGGGTCAGAAGACGCCGGAAGAAGCTATGAGGGAAGCGGCCAAGCAAGCTAATGCGCTTATAGCGCCTTAAATAATAAAGGAAATAGGAGGATTCAGCGATGAGCATTCGCAAACTTTTCACTGATGATAACAAGTTCAGCACCGATAAAGGCCCGTGGTTCGGGGAAATGCCGGTCCCGCGGGGAGGTGATTACGATTTCGCCTTCATTAGTGACCGAACCGGCGGGGCGGTCTATGGAATGTTCGAGAAGGGGCTGGAAGCTGCGAAGAAGCTCAATCCCGACTTCATCGTCTCTATCGGCGATCTGGTGGAGGGATATTGGACAGACGAGGCAGAGGCGCACGAAGAGTGGAATCGTATCGATCCGCTGCTGGCAGGATTAGGCATACCGGTGTTCCAGACGGTCGGCAACCACGATTATGGGACGGAAGCGATGATCCGGGTGTGGCGCGAGCGAAAAGGGGTCGACTATTACGCGTTTCGCTATGACCGTACGCTATTCCTGATCGCGAATACGGAGACGGCTCCGCTGCCGCTTCCTGAGCCTGCGCTGGAACTGATACAGCAGGCCAACCGGGCGTTAATCCGTAATCCGCAAATGCTGTTCAATGATGTGATTCGTGATCTGGCAGGGGACTATGCTGCGGCATTATTCAAGCTGTCCGAGGACATGCTCATCCACCCGCACCTGAGTGGCGAGCAGATCGACTTTTTCGAGAGGGTGTTAGCCGACAATGCGGACGTAGACTGGACATTCGTCTGTATGCACCAGCCTGCCTGGAAAAAGCCGGACAAGATCTTCGAGCGGCTGGAGGCGCTCCTGATGAATCGGCCGTACACAGTCGTAGCCGGCCACGTGCATTATTTGGAAGTTACCGAGAAACTAGAGCGACAATATATTCAGATGGGCAAAACAGGCGGTTTGCACTGCTTCGACGGAAAGGGCGACATCCATCACATCTTGGCCGTCAAAATGCGCGGCGGCGTTCCGCATTTCGAAGTCATTTTGCTGGAGGGCGAGGGCGGCACGGATCCGCTGGACGATTATGTGATACGAACGGCCCAACCACGTTAACGTTAAAGCATAATCGACAGTTTTTTGAGTAGAACTGGCTGGATAAGAAATCCATCGTGATAGAAAAAGATAAAGATAAAGATCAAGATAAAGGGCTCACTCTAATAATTAGAGGTTGACAGTATAAGATAGCAGAAGCGGAGGGGAAGAGGGAGTCCAAGCTTTCCGAAGGAAGGAAAGCAACTTCGGGAGCATATGCTAACAGCGATCGGAGGTCCCCTCATTCCCCGTAGTGATTTCCTCCTTTGTTGTCAACCACTAGTTTAAGTTTTGAGCCATATAAAGATCAGGATATAGATCAAGATATAGATCAAGATTAAGATACAAAGTGATACGATAAAAAGAGTGTGTTGCGTTATGAGTTGGTACGTGCAATCTTTGATGTGAAAAAGCTTGTGGTACGAAGTGATTACGGGCCAATAGATTAACGATACAAAAAAGATCGGAGCTTTGGGATGAATCGATGGATGGAGGGCATCCGCGCTTTGTTTTTTGACCTCGATGGCTGTATCTGCTTCGGGCGAAAGCTGGCTGGACGGGCTAACGAATTGCTGGACCTGCTTCGCCACCAAGGCTACAGGGTCGGTTTCATCACAAACAATTCGCGGGAAAATGCCGTAGAAATTCGCAAAAGATTGATAGAAATGGGGCTTCGTCTCGAAGATGAGCTGATTGTTAGCGCCACGGAGGCAGTTGCCGGTTACTTGCGGAAGGAATATGGCCGGGTGAGAGTGAAAGCAGCAGGTAGTCCAAGCTTGAGCGAGGCGCTAGCGAATGCTGGCCATCGCGTCCTGGACTGGGAGGAAGCTGATCCTGCCGAGGTCATCGTTGTCGGACGTGATACAGAATTTGATTACCTCAAACTGGAACAAATCGTCAACGAGATCGCCCTTGGAGCGCGCTTGATCAGCACGAACCCGGATTATTCTCATCCGGGTGAGGACGGACGGCTCATCCCCGAGACCGGCTCCTTGCTTGCTGCCGTCAAGTCCATTACTGGCCGTCCTGTGGTCAGCATCGGCAAGCCGCACGCTTGGCTATACGAGCTGGCAATGTGCGAGTACGGCGTTGTTCCGGAAGAATGCGTTATGATCGGCGACAATCTGGCTACCGATATCACCGGTGCGGACCAGGCCGGGATGAAGACTGTCTGGGTGCGCCACTCACTCGCGCCAGGGGCTGGCAATCGCTCTGTCGCTCCGACTGTGACCGTATCGACATTGGCGGAGCTGTATGATGAGCTCCTGCTCAGCGGAAGCGGCAGGAGATAATGAATCATCCGCTGGACGAAAGCCCAAATCCCCGCAATGGGGACTTGGGCTTTCTAGCGTTGGCAGCAACGAAACAGCAACGAAAAGGCTAACGGCCGATGGCGGATTGGGACAAGGATTGATGTATCTAAAAAGTATAGAGCGTATCAATTGGTAGAATTGTCAATGGATACGCTCTGCACCTTTCAAACTTTAATATCCCAATCCGTTTAACTATCCATGTCCGTTAAGTCCGCCTCGTGCAGATACTCTTGCAATAGCGCGGAGGAATACCGCTTATCACCTGGGTTGTCGCGCACCTTCCGCCATAACGCCGCCGCGACCTTCATCCGATTTTTTGCGATGTGTTGCGAGAGTGGATCGCTATTGAAATCCTTGACAAATTGGTTCCATTGGTAAGAACGTTCGTCAGGATTGGTTATTATTTTCTTGCCTTCATAGATGTCGAGCAAATCGGCTACGGTCATATCATGGTCGCCGCGCCGCTCAGCATCCCGCAGGGCTGCTGCCATTTCCTTTGTAAAAGAAAACGTCTGTTTCCCGTAATATGCAGCGAAAAACTGTCTGGCCTGCTGATTGAATTTGAAACCATCGGGGATGAGACGAGTATTCAGCGTAATCTCGCCCAGCTCCTGTTTCTTTCTTGCGGCTGTATGAGATTGCCGCTGGTCGGATGCGATTTCGCCAAGCAATAATAGCCGAATTCGTGCGGTTAGCTCCGCCTTTGTCCCGGAAGCCGAAAGCCCATATTTACGGCAAATATCCTTAAGCTCCGCCAGGTACCAATAATGGCTGTCAAACTGTGCTACAGACATATCTTTAGAAAAATCCGGACGTTCGCCGGTGTTCCCAACAGCTTCTTTACCCATTCTCACCACCCTTTCTGTTTGTTTTCGCCTTGGCTGATTATCAAAGGACTCTCACTTTCATTAAAGGCAGCTTTCGGGCAGGAAAAACTGGATTATCGGCAATGTACTCCTCAGTAAACGGTCAAATCTTACCGACAGTTGTCCAGAAACTCCTTGGAATTCCCCAATAAGCTTTTGAGCGGTAGGCCAGAGCACTAAGTGCGTGGTTATCTGTTCCTTCTGTCTTTCTAACTATCATCCGAACGCCCCTCCTCAACCTATATAAATAGTATACAGTAATTTCCAACTCTCAGCAAAACGCTCACGGTTGTCGACAAGCTGCCAGGTTTGTGCTATGGTAGTTCACAAGGCATTTCGCTTCTTACCGAGGCGGGATGCCTTCATCTTATATGCACGACGATCATTACTATGAGTTAAGGCGGTGATGTCATGGTGCTCTTTATATCCCCCGGTCAGGGGGACGAAATCAAATATTCTTTATGACGGATAGAGATTTTGGGAGCACAAACTATTATCGTTGACCAAGGAGTGTTGTAATGATGAGAGCATGTTTTGCAGCGGAACCAAGATTACCTATGAATAAGTCAAGCCTGAAGGGCCTGCGTAGCAAGGGGCGCCTTCCGGGCTCAATAATGGGACCAGGCCAGGAAAGCAGCATGATCCATATTTCGCTGCGGGAATTCAAACGTTGGATTCGAGGAGCTGGATCGCGGCTGGTGGATATCCAAATAGGAGATTCTGAGAAAATCCCGGTATTGCTGGAAGGATTGCAGCGTGATCCTGTTACGCGCGATTATATTCATGTAGATTTTCTCCGCGTAAAGACGGATGAATTTGTTCGTTCTAGAGTAGGGATAACTTATATGGGTATTCCTAAGGGGACGAAGCTGGGCGGCATCTTGCAGACGCAGAGCTCATTCATCGAAGTCAAAGCATTGCCTCACCAATTGGTTTCATCCATCAGCGTCGATATTAGCGAGCTGAATATTGGCGATACACTTCTAGCTGAAAATATAGAGCTGCCGCCGGGAACAACCCTGCTGTCTCCGGACAAGGAATTACTCCTGTCGATTCTAACGCCAAAAGTCCAGTCTGATGACACCGAAGGCGAATCGGCGGTATAGGAACTAGTAACTATACGTGCACCAGGTGCACAATGCAGGTTGCACTATGCAGGAGCACAATGCAAGTGCACAATGCAAGTGCACTTTGCTGGTGCATATGCAGGACAATGCAAATGCACTTTGCAGGTACAACTATACAGGTGCACTATGAAAAAGGCAGGCCCGCCATGATTGGGGGCTGCCTTTTTATAATCGGACTGCTTTTTATGTCTAAATTAATGCAAATCGGTCAGCTGTGCTGGCAGCAGGTTAAGATAACAGTTTTTTCTATCGACTGACTTTTTGCCTAGAATTCATGAAACCTCCATATCTTTTCGTGCTCTTTTCGCCGACCGTGACTTCAGTTTTTTCATAGACAGGAGGAGGATGATCAACAACAAGATTATATAGAATGCGATGCTGATTGGATAGATCGGAGTAATGTCCGTTCCGCTATTAAGTAAAGGGTTAAGGTATAAACCCATGAACAGCATTGAACCTAGCAGGAAGAAAACTTTCACCCAAAACCAACCTTTTTTAAATAACTTCCCTTTTCCAACAAGAATCAGATAGATTCCCGTAATCATCGCGACAGCCATCGCGGGATGAAAAATGAACGTATATGCAGCACTGATCCAGGCTTTATTTTTCAGGACGGCGCCTAGCAGCATAATGCCACCAGCCGTAATCCACAGTCCGATACTGATTCTATGTATCTTGAGGGCCGATTTTCGGTATCGAATCATTGCTATGCTCATGCTTTTGCCTCCTCGTATATTTCCGTGAGTTGTTGAACACTTTGTTCGATTGTATCAGGTATAATAAGGACCAGGAATAATCAATTCAGGTGACAATGTCAGATATTGGACATTTATCAAACTTGTGTTCAATAGGAATCGGAGGGGCCCATGAAAGCAGTGACGGATCGGAGAGTGCAAAAAACACGCGCTCTATTGCAAGAAGCGTTATTGGACTTGATCGTGGAGAAAGGCTATGAGGCGGTTACCGTGCAAGACTTGAGCGTACGCGCCAATATTGGCCGTTCGACGTTCTATTTTCATTATGAGGATAAGGAAAAGCTGCTCCTAGATTGTATCGATCAGCTCTTAAGCTTTTTACAGGAACAGAAGCCTGGTTCCGATGAAGTGGAGGGAGGAGGAATTCGTTTCAGGTTCAGCTTGGCTATGCTGCAGCATGTACAAGGTCATCGGAAGGTGTATGCGGCTGTAGTCGGCAAGCAGGGGACAGCGGTGCTCTATCATATGAAGCAGATGCTTCAATCGATCATCGAGGATGAGATTCGTCAATGGCGTGGTGCAGGCGTATTGAAAGAACTGCCTGACGGGGTGCTCGTGACATATATTCTTGGTTCTTTTTGGACGCTGCTGCATTGGTGGATGGAACAAGGGACCCCATATACGGCCCATCAGTTGGACGAGCTGTTTCATGATATTACAGTAACCGGTATTAGTGCCTAATCGCGGTTATATCTAGCATGTATGCTACTGTGATAGAACTTTCAATTTTTTTGTTATTATATTTTTAAAATTAAGCATTAAAACTGATTAGTATAGTATGGGGGAAATTGCAAATGCCAGAGGACGCGATACGAGTTGAAGCAAATAGAGAAACTCCCCCAAATCCATGGAGGAAATACGTGGATTCACCGGAAAAACAGCGCCAATTGTACAAAAGAACGATGATGATCGTAATCGCTTCTCAAATTTTTGGTGGGGCTGGACTAGCTGCCGGCGTAACTGTAGGGGCTCTGCTCGCTCAAGATATGCTTGGTACAGATAGCTTTGCCGGAATACCGGCGGCCTTAATTACGCTTGGTTCTGCAAGTGCAGCACTGCTAGTCGGGCGTATCTCTCAGCGTTTAGGCCGGCGAATCGGTCTTGCTATGGGCTTTCTGGCCGGGGGAGCAGGGGCGGTTGGGGTTATTCTTGCAGCTGTCTTCAATCAGCTTCCACTGCTCTTTCTCTCGTTGTTGATATATGGGGCCGGTACGGCGACAAACTTGCAAGCCAGATATGCAGGAACAGATTTGGCACTGCCGACCGAGCGGGCGAGAGCGATCAGTATGGCCATGGTGTTCACAACCTTTGGAGCGGTTGCTGGACCGAATCTAGTAAACGTTACCGGGAAGATTGCGACTTCATTAGGTGCCCCTGCGTTGACAGGACCTTTCATGCTGGCAGCCGCAGCTTTCACCTTGGCTGGATTGATACTCATGATTTTCCTTCGTCCTGATCCATTCATTGTAGCCAAAGCAATTGCAAATGAAAAAAGATTAAGAGAAAGGGAGGCAGCTAATAGGGATACGAACCCGCAGGCGAGTTTGAATTCGCAAGCAGGAACGAGTGTGCAGGCGGGAACGAGTGCCCAGGCAGGAACGAGTGCACACGAGCTGAATACTCATAGACCCGGCCTTATCGTGGGAGCTACAGTGATGGTATTAACCCAAATTGTAATGGTAGCTATTATGACTATGACTCCTATTCATATGACTCATCACGGACATGGCCTGGAAGCTGTGGGACTCGTTATTGGTATCCATGTCGCAGCGATGTATCTTCCCTCTTTAGTTACCGGTTTCCTGGTTGACAAGTTTGGGCGAAGACGGATGTCTTACGCTTCGGGTGTTACGTTGCTCTTGGCAGGGTTGCTTGCTGCTTTTGCTCCTGGCGATTCTATGCTGTTTATTATGCTTGCTCTGGCGCTTCTCGGAATTGGCTGGAATTTTGGCTTGATTAGCGGGACAGCAGCTATCGTAGATGCGACACCTCCACAAGTACGGGCAAAAACTCAAGGGAGTGTGGATGTTCTGATCGCCTTAGCTTGAGCGGCTGGCGGTGCATTGTCCGGTATGGTAGCAGCTCAAACCAGCTATTCGATACTTTCATTAGCAGGAGGCTTCTTGTCTTTGCTTCTTATCCCCGTGGTCGTTTGGTCTAGAAGAAAACAGAAGGGATAGGGAGTAAGGCAGCATTATACATATGTATTATTTGCTCTTATGAACTAGTTTAGTTTTTAATCGCGGAGCGAGCGGGCAGGACGCTCTTTTTCTGTTGCTAAATCTTTTTTAGGAGTAGGTGCCTATTTTTCGGAGTAAAACACACTTTTTTTCCAAAGTCTTTGCTCGGAATTAAGGATCAGCTATTTTCTGCAGCGATAATCATGGGGAGCGATACAGGAGCCTGCTGCATGTTCGAAAAGAGGAGCGAATCGATTTTCCATGATGCTAAAAGCTGGTTGGGAGTTCTCTTTTTTTACTTTTAAAATATGATAGAATTGGACTGTTATGTTTGCCTATCTATCACGATACCCTGTGACTTTTAGCGGTTTGCGGGGTACGCTCAGCGCTACGCTGGCGCTGCACTTGTTAGGAATGTAACGCTCGCCCTCGCTCTTATTGAAGTCAAAAAATCGGAAAAACCGCAATCTGAATCAAAATAGGGATGATAGCGAGCGTTACAATTTTGAACCCCTTGATACTGCTCAAATAAGGACAATGGCGAGCGTTACAATTTTGAACCCCTTGATACTGCTCAAATAAGGACAATGGCGAGCGTTAAAATTCGAAGAAGGCTGCAAAAAGGCCTCACTGCTATCTGCACACAGTTATTCACAGGTAATCGATAGTCTTCTTACGAGCGTTGGAATTTCCAAGCCAACCAAAATGGCCAAATAGCGCCGCTGCCCGCGCTGCCGCTGCCCGCGCTGGCTGCCGCTGGGTGTTGCATTCGCACGCTGGCAAGCCAGCTAAATAGCAACAGGTTTATATCCCATCTTAGGAGTTGTCAGTCTTACGATGATAAAGAAAGAACTAGCACATATTCGCAAACAGTTTAAGCTGGACCATGATTTGCTTCAAATTTTTGATATGCTGAACGTATACATTATGAAGGAGAGCAACGAGGTTTATCATGATGAATATCAGCCTTTCGGCATGCTTGATCGGGAGAAGCAGGAGTTATACATGGCTAATTTCAAAAAGCTGCTGACCGGAGAATTGGATCATAAGCTGTTTGAGTTACGGTTTCAGGAGGAAGCGGAAGAGCCGGCCAAAATCCTGCTGTACCAGGCGCTGTCCACTGAAAACAAGGAAGAGTGGCGGGATCTGATGCTGCTGCTGGTGGAAAAGATGCTGAAGGACAAGCAGTACGAGCGCGATATGGTCGTCACCTTCATTCGCGGAGAGTACTTCCGGCAGACCAAGGCAAGCAATGAGGAAGCCGAAACGGACGGGCGGGATGAAATGTACAAGCATCCGTTCATCTTGTGCAGCATCAACAGTACAGAGCAGCAGCGCAAGACGCTGTTGTTCGACTATGTGGAGAGAGAATTTAAATACAATTTCGTAGTTGATCCGATTATTAAGCTGAGCTCGCCGGAGCATGGTTTCTTCTACCCGAGCGTGACAGACAACGCTTCCGATGTAAACCGTATTTTATATTGTGCGGGCAAGGGAAACGAGCTCAAGGAAGACTTTATCGATCAGGTGTTGAACGCGGAGAAGAAAGTGACGGCGCGTGAAGAGCGCGTATACTTTGAAGAGATTGTAAAGGAAGTAGCAGGAGATAGGCTGGAAAGCGCCACGCTGGCCCATGTTTACGAGGAAATCCAACAGGTTATCGAGACGAACGAGGAGGAAGAGGAGCTTCCCAAGCTGGATTCGAAAGATGTGGAACGGGTGCTCAGGGCAAGCGGTGTGAAGGATGTGACGCAGGAAAAGGTTGAGCAGGCTTTCCAGACGATCGTCGATGACAAGCATTACGAGCTGAATGCCAGTGCAGTCATGCCGAAGTTTACGAAGAAATCGATCAAAATTGATACCAAGGTGGCAACGATCTCCATCAGCCCCCAGGATTTAAAGTATGTGAAACAGGTGAATCATCAAGGCAGACGCTGCATCTTGATCGAGATTGATGAAGATGCTGTGATCGAAGGGTTTACGCTGGATGTGGAGACGCTGTAAGGCGTTGTAAAAAATTCAGCCATCTTCATAAATTCAGCTTCCGGTTAAAATCTCAAAAGTGTGTTTATTATCAAAAAAGATATAGATCAAGCTGCTTTTCCTTGGTCTATATCTTGTTGCCGCTTGTTGATGATTCGAATTAGGCCAAAAACACATTTGCTAATTCAGTTACCCGCAAAGGGGATGACGCCGCTTCAAAAGCAAAGCCGGCGTCTCGCTTTGTGGGGCTGAAATACTGGCGCCCTTTTAGCCGTATAAATCAAGAAAGAGCTACCTTCTCAAAATGCTCGACCGTAGGGAAAGGATCATAGAAATGATGCAGTAATGCTTTCCACTCCAAGTATTGTTTCGATTGCCGGAACCCAACCGTATGATCTTCGAGCGTTTCCCATTTCACCAGCAACAAATATTTGCCCTTGACATCCATACAGCGCTGCAATTCGTGATGCAGATAACCTTTCATAGATGAGATAATACTGGACGCTTTGCTAAAGGCCTCCTCATACTCTTCTTCCATTCCTTCTTTAACCTGCAGCATAACCGCTTCTAAAATCATAGCTAACCCGCCTCCTGGTTCGTTCAAGTAAATGATAATTAGCATTTTGCATAACTTTCTAGAGAGGTTGAATCCAACAAGATTTAGTTAAAACGGTGACCTTGGCCTACTTGCTCTCTGCAGGTAAAAACGAATTATGCAATATGATTAATATAATCCAGGATATCAAGGACTGGCTGGCTTTGGTAGCTAATTTTTTTGATCGCAAACGGGTGCATAAAAGCTGATGGATTGTCCGGCATGGTTTGTTTTTGGTAGAATGTGTATGGATTGCAACCGGTTTTTTACTTTTTGATAAGCAATAAAGCGACCAAGAGGAGATGGGCCTATGGCCAAGCCTGACCGCAAAACCTTTCAAGAGCGCTCCAACCTGTTATTGTCTCACATACGGACGAAGCTCTCCAACGGGACTTATCAGATAGGGGATTATCTGCCATCCGAAACAGCGCTAGCCGAGCAGTTTGAACTTAGCAAAAATTCAGTTCGTGCGGTGATGGAGAGGCTGGTGGAGGAGGGGCTCATTCGCAAAATCCCGCGGGTAGGCACACAAGTTGTTTCACTAGCTGAGCAGACGGTGCTCCGATTCGGACTGTATCCATCAATGGAATCGGAAACCAAGATGCCAGAGCTTCTGGAGTTGTTTCAGCAGAAGCATCCGGAAATCCGCCTGGAAGTGATTACACTGCCATATGCCAATCCCGAGGCTATCCGGCAGTTCATCATGCATGGGATCGTTGATGTGATGGCGATGAACCATTTTGACTATTTATATTTTCGGCAAAATCAGCTGTTCTCGCTCTTGGAGTCCTATCCGTTGAAGGAAAGTACCTATCCGTTTCTTAACGAGCTGTTTGCGGAAGAGGATGGGCGGTCTGTTGTGCGGCCGTTTATATTCTCACCGGTTATTATGTGCTACAATCTCAATCATTTTCGGGAAGAGCGTGTGTTTGAGCCAGACAGCAGCTGGAGCTGGCAGGACTTGCGAAGTACGCTGAGGAAGCTGTGCCGTCCGAATCAGTATCCGAAACGGTATGGTTTTTTCTTCCGCTTGGCTTCGATCAACCGCTGGCCGATTTTGCTGCTGCAGAATGGAGCGTCCTTCGAGAGGGGGGATGGAAAGCTGAAGCTTCCCGATCCCAGCATGCTGGATCCGTTTCACGAGATGAGGGAGCTAATGCATGAGGACGGCCTCTTCCCTTTAGTTATGTCATTTAGTCACCATGATGTCGAGAAGCTGTTCAAGCAGCAAAAGGTATCCGTTATTCTGACGACTTATTATCGGCTGAATGAACTGGCGGATGCTGATTTTCCATTTGACATTGCGCAGCTGCCCAGAGCGAGGGGGGGACAAACGCTTCTGCTGAGCACAGGCTTAGCTGTTAGCGCTGCCTCTTCATTAAAGAAAGAAGCAGAACGGCTGGCTGACTTTATGTTATCAGAGGAAGTACAGACCCTAATCCGCAGACACACTTTAACACTGCCAGCCGAAAAACGCATAGCCGAAGGGGTGCGTACAGAGCTTGAACATACACCGAAGAGGTTCGAAATCTACCGGGAGATGATTCCGAATTTCGCAACACATGACCAGCTGGGATTGACGACCGAAGAGATCGAAGTGTTCGGAACCAGTCTTGAGCAGTACTTTTCCAAGCTTGCAGATGAAGAAGAGCTGCTGGAAATCTTTAATGCTCAGCTTAAAGCTAATCAACAGTAAACATACAAAGTGTTTTTTAAGTTATATCTTAGGAATAATGCTTGCTCCCAAAATCCATCTTGCGGTCCGAAGCTTAAGGATCAGGATGGATTTTTTGTGTGAAAAAGCTCAATTTCCTTATTGATATCCTTCATGCAATGAAATAAAATGAACTACAAGTAAACTAATAAAGTGGAAATAGAGGTGATTTTTAGACAATAATTAATACTTTACATTGTATATATGAACCACATATGATCTAATGAGAAGCAAATTTGATTTCGTTTTGGGCTTTATTTCTATGATGCGGCCTGCAGGAAGTCGTCATTTTGCTATTACTAAGAAGGGGAAGGTTGTGTAAATCAATGATTGAAAGCGCTATATTCCGCTGGAGAAAAGTTGTTTCACTCATGCTGGCTGTCGTGCTGGTATGGACTATGGGGTTGGCTGCTGTACCTGACAGGAAGGCGGCAGCAGCAGAGGATGTGGTTGTGCCCCGTTCATTCTCGGCACCGGAGGATCTCGGTACTATGGTAACAGCGCCGAATACGTTCAACGCGGCGTTCGCTGTAGAGGACGGCAAAAATGTTATGTACACAACGGTAGCCGGATCTGCCGTTCACTCTGCGATTTTTAGCATTGTCGATCTGGATGCTAACCAGGTTGTTCGCGAACTGCCGTTGTCTGGCGGAGGCCAATCCTGGGGACATGCAATTGATTCCAGTGGAAACGTATACACTGTTGCCGGGAATGCGCTGTACGTTTACTCGCCTGAAACCAAGCAGATTCGCACCATTGGCGCAGTGCCGGAGGCAACTTCGCTTTACTCCATTGTCGTTGATGAGCGGGACCGGGTATTCGGAGGTGGGTACCCAAGCGGCAAAGTATTTAGGTACGATCCTGCCATAGGCACGATTGAATTGTTGACGGAACAGCTGGCTCCCAGTCAGCAATATGTGCGCAGCATCGCCTATCATGACGGATTTGTGTATGCGGGGACAGGATCAAGGGGGAACTTGTTCAGAGTGAATCCGGATGACGGCAGCTCGGTGCGGATTCCTTTTCCGGAAGATGCTTTGTTTGCCGATGACAGTGCTCCTACGGTTTATTCGATGAATGTGGTTCGCGATTATTTGTTCGTTATGATGAGCACGTCGCCAACCTCACTCTTGATCTATGATCTGGAGCAAGAGCAATGGGTCAAGATCGTCGACAATTATCGAGGATTGTACGTATCGCCGGAGAAAGACGGTAAAGTGTATTTTCCTGCAAATGAGGTTCTCCATTCCTTTGATCTTGAGACCGAGGAGATAGCATCAACCGGATTGCCCTTCTCCACCAATTACATTCGTACAGGCGCCTGGGTTGAATTGGCGGATCAGGAGCAATTTCCAGGGGAATCGCTTATTACGATAACGTTCAATGGTGCTCCCATAATCGCTAATATCGAGGAGAACCTGGTGACCAGTCTGCCCTCCATTATTTCGGGAACACCGATATCCATCCAATCGCTTATTACCGGCCCGGACGGGAAGATATACAGCACCGGATACCAAGGGCAAAGAGGCGCCCGTTATGACATTGACAGCGGGGATGTAGAGCAGTTTCCGATGGGGCAGGCGGAAGGAATGATTGCCTGGGGGGATAAGGTGATCTTCGGCGAGTATCCGGGAGCGCGTGTTAACCAACTGGACACCAACGAGCCGATCGGCGATCACAACCCGCAGCAAATTTACCATATCGGAGGCAAGCAGGATCGGCCTTTCGCGTTGGCTGCATCTGACGATTATCTGTTTATCGGAACGATTCCTAAAGGCGGGGAACTGGGTGGCTCGCTGACTGTTTATGACGGGACGGAGTGGAAGGTATACTCAGAGATGTTCGAGCAGGACGGCCCATTGGAATATTTGAGCGTGATGGGACTAGCTTATCACGACGGCATCTTGTATGGTTCCACCACAGTCTGGGGCGGCTTGGGGATAGAGCCCAAAGCGACAAAAGCAAAAGTGTTTGTATGGGATGTAGAGAAAGAGGAACTGATCACTTCTTTTGAGCCACAGGTGCAACAGGCGAGCGGAATCGGCCCGAAATCGATTGGCGGCCTAACGATTGGACCGGACGGTTTGCTGTGGGCAGCCGCATACGGAACGATTTTTGCTATGGATCCGAATGATGATTACCGCGTCGTCAAGCAAAAAGAGATCTACCCGACGAACTGGAATTTCAGCCATAACTGGGTACCGGTCAAGCTGTTGTGGGATGCAAAGCAGGACGGCATTTTGTACACAACGCTTGGCAGCAGCGTCACTGCGGTGGATACGAATACGATGGCGCATTTTCAAGTGCCCGGAACGCGGACCAATCTTATGACGTTAGGACCTGACGGAAACTTGTATTTCAACATGGCCGACATGCTGAAAAGAATAATTGTATCCGAGGAAACGCCACCGCTGTATGTAGATGTAAACGTTCCAATCTTAAACAGCAGCTTCGAGCTGCAAAATCCCGATGGAACGATTCCCGGCTGGGAGAGCATCGGTGTTTCGGCCTCAGATCATAGCTACTACGAAATCTCCGGGCAGCACGCCTCCGAAGGCGAGCGCAGCCTGAGAATCGTAGATGCGTCCAGTGAGCATCAGGTTGGGGTGAGCTCGCTTCCATTTGCTGTCGAGCCGGGATATGAATATAAGGTGAATTTGGATATTTATCTTTCATCCGGACGAACGATAGCAGCTATGCGCTATTACGATGCGGATGGCCAGGAGATCAGACTTTCCCCCGCTCCTGCAGTGTATCATCAAGGCTCTGCAGGTTCGTGGAGCTCGGTCGAGTTTGCCTCCATTGCTCCTGAAGGAGCTGTGACAGCGAAGCTCGTGCTGTTCTGTTCGGTAGCTTGGGAAACCGATGCTTATTATGATCATGTTCAAGTTGCGAAGCGGGTTCCTTTCGAGCTTCCTCCTGATGGTCCGGTTCTTGGACAAATGCAGGTACCGAACTCAGGATTTGAACAAGTGAATGAGGATGGAACCGTTCCAGGCTGGGTATTGTCTCCTGCTGTTCCGACGAAGGAAAGATTTGCAAGGATTTCGCAGGAAGTTGTAAAAAATGGAGCTAACAGCATTCATCTTTACGATAATGAGACGACTGCAGCTGTTTCTGTGGAGTCGGAGCTGATTCCGGTTATAGGAGGAAGATCCTATACGGCAACGGCAGATGTTTTCCGGGGCGATCCGCCTCCCGAACGCAGTTCCAACCGACCCATTTTACAAATTCGTTACTATGATGATCAGGAAACGATGTTAGGCACCCCTGCTGCTCTTGGCCCCTGGAGTCAAGAAGTAACTGCACCGATGAACAGCTGGGGCTCTGTCTCCTTAACCAATACAGCACATGAAGAAGCAAAATATATGAAAGTCATATTGATTAGCTCTGCGGCTTTTGTGACGAATGCTTATTTCGACAATGTTCAGGTTTCAACGCTGCTGCAGCCGGATGAAGTGGCATCATTCCGTATGGTGGAAGAGCCCTACTCCCATATTGCGGAAGGAGAGGATGTAACATTCCGGGCCTCAGCATCGGAAGGTTCGGCTATCCTGGTAGAAGAGAATGGAAATATTGTTATGGAAGTCCCGGGAGATGGAATCCACAATCCGGTTGCAATTTCCATTCCAGCCCCTGCGTCAGGCGAGCACGCCTACAAGGTATATGCAGTTAAGGGCATTCATCAGTCGCCAGCCTCGTCTATTGTCACTACTGTTCATGCTGTCAGCGATCTGAAGCTTGAAGCCAGTGAAGTTGTGATTGGGGAAGGCGAATCGTATACGGTTCAAGCTATTGCGGAGCATGGTCCGCTGTCCGGTATTGTAGAGCCTGTGATTTCCTGGGTATCTGGAAGCGAGGATGCGATCAGAATAGACGGCTCTGTCATTACAGGGGAATCTGCAGGAAGCGCTCTGTTGGAAGCGTCGTATGCAGGTATCAACAGAACCTTGTTCGTTACAGTGAAGGGCGGGGAGCTGGAGTTCGAATCGCTCCGCTTATCGCTGCCAAAGCAACAGATTGGCTTGGGAGAATCCGTAACGGCTGTGGTGTACGGACTGTACAACAACCCGTCAACGTCGCAAAAGGAAGAAGTCGAAATCTATAGTGGCGTTACCTTTACAGCTAAACCAGAGGGCATCGTCACGATTGATCAAGCGACGGGCACCGTAACGGGAGCCGCTGTGGGTACTGCTGTTATGGAAGCGGAGTACGAAGAGTTATCAGCCAGTGCCTTAATAGAAGTAACTGAGATCGTCGATCCGGTAGACCCGGTGGACCCGGTAGATCCGGTGGACCCGGTGGACCCGGTGGATCCGGTAGACCCGGTGGACCCGGTGGACCCGGTAGATCCTGCTGATCCGGTTCTCCAAGGCATTCAGCTGCAAGCTCCGACTGCTGAGCTTACCATAGGGCAAACCATGACTGTAAATATCTTTGGAATGTATCGTGGAATTGACGAGCCTGTGCAGCTGACAGAAGGGGTCGAACTATCGGCGAATCCACAGAGGTTCGTGAATATTGACGGACTGACTGTTGAAGGGATTGCAGTAGGGCAGACAGTGCTTCAAGCTGTGTACGGCGGGTATACTGCTGAAGCTGATATTGCAATCAAGCGAAAGCGCGTACCCGGAACAGCTTATCCTCTACCGCCAATGATTTCTGCCGATGAAACAAGTGAAGGCCAGTATAGGGTGCAAGTCGAAGAGATCCAGCTGGTTGATGGTAAAATGCAAATTGTGCTGAATGAAAACGACAAAGAGGTTGTGCTTCCGGCAATTGCTGCCGAGCTGCTGGCAGGCGGAACGCTGGATCTTATTAAAAATGATGTGACCGTTAGTATCCCCGGGGATCTGCTGGTTGAAATTCTCAACGAGCATGGCCCGGAGAACGCATCTACTATTATTGTCTCGGTTATCCCATTGGATGATGATCAGCAGGAAGAGCTGCTGGGGAAAGTGCGGGAACAAGCCGGCAAGGATGTGCAGATCCATCCGCAAGGGGACCTGATCCGCCTGCAGCTGGCGCTCCAAAACACTGAAGGAGAGTTAACGGTTTATAGCCGTTTTGCTTCACCTGTCACCTTGCAGTATGCGATAGGTTACGGGCAAGATGCCGGTCTGTACGGAATCTATTATGTGGCAGCAGACGGTACTTTGGAGTATAAGGGCGGAAAGCGCAATGGCAACAAACTGGAAGCCGAGCTAGATCATTTTAGTGTTTACGGACTGCTTGGGTATGAGAAAACCTATTCCGATGTACCCGATTCTCACTGGGCTTTTGACGCCATTCGCACATTAAGCGCCAAGCATGTAATCCAGGGAATGACTGACCATCAGTTTGTCCCAGCGGATACTTTGACTCGTGCACAGTTTTTGACTATGCTGATGAGAGCTTTTGGAGTTGAGGGAGAGATGCCGCAGGAAGAGAATATTTTCGCTGATGTTCTGCCTGCTGACTGGTACTATACCGAGGTTATGACGGCTTACCAGGCTGGCATTGTTCAAGGCATCACCGAGACGGCTTTTGACCCGAATGGCCGAATAAGCCGCGAGCAGATGGCCGTTATGCTGGTAAGAACATGGGAGAAGGTATACGGTCAGACCAACTTGAATCCTGCAGTTTCGCCGGTTTTTGAGGATGAAGAAGCTGTAAGCAAATGGGCTATTCATGAAATCCGGATAGCAGCTGCCCATGGCTGGATTCAAGGGAAAGCCCCTAATGTATTAGCTCCGAAAGACACGGCAACAAGGGCTGAAAGTGCAAAACTGCTGCATAATGTCCTAATAGATTTTTACCATTAATACTTGTAAATTGGGCTAAAACGAAATTCATTTTTTAGTAGATTGCACCGAATTAGTACCCCAGGAATGTTGATATACAGCATTTCTGGGGTTTGTTATTTAGTTAAACAGGCTGAGCAACCGCTTATTGAAGCTTTGGATATCCTCCTAATTTTAGGCAATACAGGAACAAATGTTTGCTTTAGGCACTTTTCGTGATATAATAATGGAATAGATGGAACGGAAGTGGAATGTGAGGAGGTATTACTTTGCTTGTTGAGAAGAACAACGTATTGAAATCGTTTGCGGAATACGACGAGTCCACGAAATTTTATATCGATAACAGCAAATATACATATAAGAGATTTGTAAATATTTTTATTCATCATGATGAACACCATAAGCAGCAAATGGAAGCCTTTCTGCGGCAAGAGAGGATTGCGTAGCAATTGAGTCAACTGAACACTATTACTCCGAATTCATGGCTTTGGAGTTAAGGACAGACAGGATATCTTCTACTGTAAGGGGGAGTTGTGGTGGTTAAAGTTGGAATTTTAGGGTCGGGCTTTGGGAGATATCACGCAGAATTGTATCAAAAGCTCGGCGGCTTTGAGGTGGTTCTAATGTTCGGTCGAGATGAGAAGAAATTAGGTGAGATCGAAGAGAACCTGAACATTAGGACAACCACAGATATAAACAAAGTAATTAAGAATGAGCAAATTGACATCATCGATATTTGTTTGCCTACTCCCTTACATGCTCACTGGGCAATTGAGGCACTAAAATGCGGGAAACATGTTTTTTGCGAAACACCTTTAACCTATAATTTAGATGATGCCGAGCAAATTTTGCAGGCTTCGGATAAGTATAAAAGAATGGTATTTGTCGATCTGTTTTTTAAATTTTCACCACCTCATCAGATAGCTCTCGACCACACGAAAAGCCTTGAGTTAGGTGAAATTAAATCTGTACATTCGTATAACAAAACGGCTCCTGTTTGGGGAACACTTGGGCTGCAAAAAAATGTACGGATTTCCACATCCATCATTTTGATTTTTTAATAGAAATGTTAGGGATGCCTATACAACTCCTTTCAAACGGTATGGATATGGGAGATAAATCTGTGGCTGTCACCACATTAAACTATGAGAATGCATTTGCGGTAATTGAGAGTTACACCAATCTGCCTATGAATTCTCCGTTTGTCATAGGCTTTGAGATTATATGTGACAAAGGCTCTATTCACTATCATGCTGAGTATGGGAATAATACTGTGGAAGAATATGCGGTCCAATATTCCAATGGCCATACAGAAGCAATCAAGCCTCATGGGGAAGGTGAGTACGAGCAAGTCTTGCGGCATATCAAGCACTGCTTAGACCACAGCCAAAGAAGCGATCTCCTCGACATCTCCTCGGCCATCCATGCTTTAAAGATCACAGACGCCGTGCTTAAGTCCCTAGAATCCCAACAATCTATTCCCGTTCAAAAATAGAGATAAGAATAAGCCGATCCGCAAGGCGGTTTTCGATTGTCTATGTCTTGTTACTGCCTGTTGACGTAATCGAATTAAGCAAAATGTTCGTTTATAATAGAGTCTAGAAATCTTACATTGCCCTCGAAAACAGATAGATAAAGTTATACAAGAATCAAAGGATGTGATTTTATCTCTTTCCGGGATACAGCCGCTAAAGAGCATTCTATTCAGAGACACTGGCTGGAATTTATGATTGTCCCCTCCAAGTTCCAGTTTCCCTTGGTTCCCGAAGGATATGTAAAAAGGCCGCGGCTTGACATCAAGCTGCAGAATGTATGTAAGCGCAAGCTGACTTGTATAGTTGCCCCTCCCGGCTCAGGCAAGACGACGCTGGTCAGCGCATGGAAGGAACAAGCAGCCTTCCCGGTCGCCTGTATTGTATTGGAAGAGGCGGACAATCATCTGCTGCGCTTCTGGCTTCATATTATCGCAGCTATTCACCAGGCTTCACCAGGCTTGGACGACGGACTCACTGACCGCTTCATCGAGCAATTCCTGGAGGGTCCGGGACAAGCTCTGTCCGGTCTCCTCGAGGTCTATTCGCTGCTGCCAGCTCCACTTGTGATCGTATTGGATGACTACCACGTGATTGAGGTTCCTGAAATTCATGCGATGCTCACTGATTTTATCCGGAATATGCCTTCTAGTTTACATATGATAGTGATTAGTCGGACGGAGATCCCGCTTAAGCTGACCAAAGGCATGCTGTATCAAATTGGATGGCCGGATATCGCCTTTACTGATAACGAGGCAAAACGGTTTTATCGCGGAGCTTTGAAGCTGCAGGTAACTGACCGTCAAGTGCGGCATTGGCAGGAGCAGACGGAGGGGTGGGCGCTGGGCATGAGAATGCTTGGTGCCGCAAGAACGCATGATGGGCAAGAGACGGAAGAAGTAGGGCAGCAGCCCGGTGAAATAGTGACCACAGATGAACAAGTGACTGTTTGCGATCGGATGATTGGGGAGTTATTGTCCCGGCAGGAACCTGGAACGATTCGTTTCCTGCTGCTCACATCGCTTCCTGAACGGATTAACCAATCGTTGACCCTTGAGCTGACAGGAAATGCGGAAGCGGAAATCATGTTTGCTGCGCTGGAGAAGGAAAATTTGTTTTTTCAACGTCTGCACGACGGCTCCAGGGTCTGGTACCGGTATCACCCGCTCATTGCCCAGAAGCTGAGGGACAGGCTGAGGCAGCAGGATGAGCCCTTGTGGCTGACGCTTCAATGGAAAACCGGCCGCTGGTTGGAAAACAATGGCTATCCCATGGAGGCTATGGAGCATTATATGAAGGGGTTTCATTTCAAAGATGCCGGACGGCTGCTAGAGCGGTTGTTCAACCAATTTGTTCTTAAGGAAGCCTGGACGCTGCAGCGCTATTTCGCCATGCTTCCGGAGGAGTTGATCCAGAACAATCCCAAGCTTTTTTTGTCGTATTTATTTTTTGCCGCAGGAAATCAGGAAACCGGCCGCACCCTTGAACGGCTGGATGCAATAGAGCGCAGAGTTGCTGCTGCAGCTCAAGGAGACTTTACGGCTGAGCAGCGCGAATATTTCATGCGTGTGATCGTGCTTATGCGGGCGTATGTGAGTATATTTAAACACGACCTGGAGGGGCTTGTTCGTTACTTGAACATGTATTTGGAACAGGGCTATCCACCTAGTGATGAGATTTTTGCCTATATTGATTACGAGGCGCCCCAATACTCAAGGTTGCGTAGCTTTCCGGGAGTTGCGGGCAGTCTCTGCCGGGCGAAAATGTGCTTCGAGCCAATCGTACAAAGCTGGCGTTCTATCCGCTGTTATAACACCGCCTATTATGCGATTGGCTATGCGGAGCTGCAGTATGAGCTTAACAGGCTTAACGAATCGGAACGATATGCAGGGCTTGCCCGTTCGATCGGAGATGAGCTGGGCTCAGCAGCATTGTCCGTGCCCGCTGCGATTCTACAGGCACGGCTCCTTTACAGTAAAAACCAGCTTCGGAAGGCTCTGCAGACTTTACACGAGGTTCGAGCCGGGCTCCGGCACAAAGAATGCGAATACTGGACGCCGATTCTGGAGGCTAGCGAAACGAAGCTCCACTTGCTGTCGCCTGAAGGCGATAATCAAGCGGGCGGGCGCTACTTGACCGCTTACTCCGGTCAAATTGATGACAATAGCAGCAGCAATGAGCTGCTATGTGCACTTGTACACGCGAGAGCGCTTATTGCCGAACATCGCTTTAAGGAGGCACGTTCCCGGCTGAAACGGATACAGATAATCGTCACCGGGCGCGGTCTGTTGTTAGAGCAGCTTGAAGTCTATATGCTGCAGGCTCTCTTGTTTGAAAATCAGGGCAAGCGCAGCCTGGCTGCAAGAGCGTTCGGTAAGGCCGTTCACCTATCAGCAGCGGACGGCCATATCAGGTTGTACATAGACGAAGGCGAGCGAATGCAGCGAATTGCAAGCCATTATCACGACCTGAGGCAAGCTTATCGGGTGAAGGAAAGACAGGTATCCATTCGCTATGTGAATCAGATTTTATTTGCTTTTGAAGCACAAGCTGCGGTTGCTGTAGAGGCTAAGGCTTCAGAAGAGAACCCGTTGAGCGAGATGGAGAAACGGGTTTTACTGTATTTGTCCCAAAGCTATACAAGTAAAGAAGCTGCCGCTTCGATAGGGGTAAGCACCGGTACAATCAATACGTATATTCAGAGAATTTTCACAAAGCTGCAGGTACACAAGCGCAAAGATGCGGTTTTGAAGGCATACAAACTGGGCTGGTTGAAAAACGAATAATGGACGATAAGGTCCCCGAAATTATAGACAAAACCCTTCAAGCAATGGTTCACAAGGAGGTTTTGTCTATATTTTTAGGAGGGTTTTTTTGCGTTGGAAACCTATTAACATATAACTGAGCCTGGAAAAGGTAAAAAGGTAGCACGGCAAGGAGAGGGAATCCTATGAATATTGGAAGTTGCAGGTCAATGTTTTTTGGTGTTTTTATTTTGCTAGGGTTAGGTTTTGTCTTTGGCGGTGTGGCGCAGGCTGGCTCCGATCCGAGCGATCATTGGGCCAAGGAGGAGATCGCGGCATGGATCGAAAGCGGTCTTATGGAAGGATACCCGGATGGAACCTTCCGTCCAGATAGAGCGATTACGCGGGCAGAAACGGCTTCGTTAATCTACCGGGTGCTGGGCTTTTCGAAAGTAGGTACGGATGCGTCACAGGCCGCTGCCTTTCATGATATGGCTGAAGGCGCCTGGTATTTTGACGTGTTGTCTGCAGCGATTGCGGCCGGTTATATGAACGGTTATGAGGATGGCACCATTCGTCCCGACCAGGTAGTTACTCGTCAGGAAATGGCGGTTATGCTCATGAGAATCGCCCAGCGGGAAGCTGATGTCGAAGCGGCGGAAGTGTTTACGGACCCGTTGCCATCTTGGAGTAAGGGGGCCATTGGAGCGAGCACGGCGGCTGGCTGGGTACAAGGGTATCCGGACGGTACTTTTCGGGCCAATGGAACGCTAACGCGTGCAGAGGCTGTTGTTATGTTGGGTCGTTTTCTGGAGTCCATGGCTGCGCCGCCAGGCGATATAACCTACACGAAGCAGGGCATTTATGGGCCGAGTGAGGGTCGGCTTCGGGTGGAGGGTAATGTGACCGTGGATGCGGCGGACGTGACCCTGCAAAACATGATCATCACTGGAGACTTGACACTTACTGCTAAGCTGGGAGAAGGCGAGGCTGTTCTTCGAAACCTGGATATACAGGGAACGGTTTTTGTCTTCGGAGGCGGGGAAAATAGTATTTGGCTTCACAACAGCGATGCAGAGATCTTGACGGTCAATAAAAGAGAGGACGGTTCAGTACGTATTTTGGCGACAGGACAGTCTACCATTTTTCATACTAACGTGTTGTCCAGCGTGATTCTGGAAGAGGAACAGTTGGCCGGAAACGGCTTTAGGCACGTTGTATTGCCTGAGGAGGCGGCGGCTGGTACGTCAATCCGGCTTCGCGGCCATTTCGATACCGTGACCTTCCAAGCGGCAAAGACTACCTTGGAGCTGCAGCAGGGCGTGATTGAACGGCTTGATATTGGCGGCGAATCGCCTGATACGCGTGTAACCTTATTGACCGGAGCAGAAGTGGCTGTAGCGAGAATAAATGCGGCAGCAGCTTTCACCGGCCAAGGGACGATCTCGCAGGCTGAGATTAACGTTAGCAGGGTAAGCTTTGAACGGGTGCCTGAGCGGGTGAGATGCAGTTCGGGTATCTATCTTTCGCTTTGCGGACTTTCATGGCAGCCCAATCCTTCCTCGGGTCCGTCTCCTGCAGCCTTAATCGAACTGGTGTATGAACCACGGCAAATTTCGTTGGACCAACCGGGTGAGGAGCAGCAGGTGAAGCTGACTGCCAAGTGGAACGATGGAACGCATACCGATGCGACGGCAGAGGCGGAATGGCGCACCCAGGCTGCGGAGGTAGCGGAAGTTAGCTCGACTGGACGCGTTCGCGCGGTCGGTGAGGGCAGGACGGAGATTGAGGCGAGCTACCGGGGTCATACAGTAAAGATTCCGGTGGAGGTGAAGCTGGAGTCCGCCCCGGAGCCGCCGCTTACCGTAGTAGAGCTAACGCCAAACCCGATACAGGTGCAGCTTAATGCGTTAGGCAAGGAGCAGCAGGTAGCGCTGACTGCCAAGTGGATCGACGGAACGCACACCGATGCGATGGCAGAGGCGGAATGGCGCACCCATGCTGCGGAGGTAGCGGAAGTTAGCTCGACTGGACGCGTTCGCGCGGTCGGTGAGGGCAGGACGGAGCTTGAGGCGAGCTACCGGGGCCATACGGTAAAGATTCCGGTGGAGGTATCCATTATCCTTCCTGCTGACCGTATAAACGCGTCCATCAGCGAGCCTGAACCTAAGGCTGGAGAAGCTAATTCCCTTACGCTAGTCGTTAGACGTTCTGACGGAAGCCTTGATGCAGATTTCACAGGGCTTAAGAAAGTGACCGTGAGCGGCTTCAGTGCAGCACCGGATAGCACAATTGGCTACTGGAACAGAAGCCCCATTGATGATATAAGCTCAGAATTTGATATTCTGTTCAGCGAAGGGACAGCGACGGTTGAAGTAATTTTGCACCATGCGTCAGTTCAGGAATTAAGCTTGGTCGTGGAAGGAGTTACAGAACCGGAAGCGCTAGTGAGCGTACACCCGCAGGCAGCTGACGCTGTAAGGGCGATCTTGCAGGTACAGCCAAGCTCAGGCACAGCGGCAGCCGGGATTCATTCTGTCCGTCCGGTAGTGGCCTTGCTCGACGATTATGGGAACCGTGCTGAAACGGAAAATCTGACTATTACAGCAGCCATCAAGGAAAGCGGACCAGATGGGCCCGTTTTGGAGGGGACTGCACAGGTACAAATCATTAACGGGCTGGCCGTGTATGAAGATTTGACGGTTAAAGGCACCGGCAGGGGAATCGTTCTCGTCTTTACTCCGGATGGACTGCCAGCCGTGGAAAGCGATGCCTTCGACGTTCATGCTCCATTTGCAGGCAGCGGTACGGCAGACGCTCCATACCAGGTGGACTCGGCCGAATTATTAAATGAGGTACGCTATTATTTGGATGCACACTTCATGCAAACTGCCGATATTGACTTGACAGCATACAGCTCTGAAGAAGGCTGGGCTCCAATCGGGGAAGCCAGGCAAGCCAGTGGTGGTAACGTGATAGTGACACCGTTCACCGGGGTTTATGATGGGGGCGGGTTTGCTGTCAATCATTTAACCATCAAGGCTGAGCGCGGTTGGCTCGGATTGTTCGGATACATCGATAAAGCCGAGCTGCGAAACATCCATTTAAAAGATGTGCGCATTGAAGGATGGTTTTATGTGGGGGGACTGGCAGGCTACGTTATGGACAGCTCCATTGCCAATAGTTCGGTTAGCGGCTTTATTCGCGGGACCAGCATATTTGGCGGTCTAATAGGCCAAGGCCATACCAGTCACATCGATGGATCGGCAGCACATGTCCAATTGATGGCTGCGCAAGCATCGAATCCTGTTTATACAACAATAATTGGACAAATTGGCGGTTTGGCAGGCGGCATGGAAGTCGGAACCATCACCAACTCCTATGCGGTTGGGGAATTGCAAACGGATGGCGAAGACTATGTTGGCGTGGGCGGCTTGGCCGGCTTCTTATCTGGAACGGAATCCCCATGGTTAGGGGAAATTGATCAGTCCTATGCGGACTTTACCCTAAACATCGTAAATGGTACGAGTGTAGGGGGGCTTATAGGGATTAACGAGAATGGAATTGTTCGTGACAGCTATTCGCTGGGAATTCTTGATGTAGGAGCTTCTTCGACCCGTGATCCGAACGATCGACTCGGCGGTGTTGGAGGGCTTGTAGGAAAGATGGAGGGAGGAGCGATTCATCGGGCTTATGCAGCCGTTGGTATTCAGGCAGCGCATATGGATGAAGAGACTGGTGGCATGGTAGGACGGGCAGAGGAAGCTTTATTCGACTCAGCTTACTACGATAGTGAGGTTTCCGGTCTATCAGATACAGGCCAAGGCTCTCCCTTGCCGACAGAACAGCTGCGGCAGCAGATCACCTTCACGGGTTGGGATTTTCCAAGAATATGGTCTATGTTTGACAGCTGTGATTATCCGTATTTATCTTGGCAGGATGGAATGCCAGATTCCTGTTTTCAAGTCGGACTGCAGGAAGACGGCTTCAAGCAGGAAGGAGTCCCCTTTCAGCTAAAGATTACCGGCGCCTCGAATGCATCTGGCTCACTGAATGGCTATGAGCAGGTAAAGGTTTATCTCGACTCCGATCGCAGCAATCCTATTTTCAACAATGATATTCAATTTACCAACGGGAACGGTACCCTTACGCTCACTATACGGGAAGCCGGTGAGCACCAGCTTCTGCTACAGATCGGGGAATGGGAGACTAACCGCATGGTAATGGTAGAAGTAACTGCGCATCCTTTCAGCAGTGGAAGGGGAACCAAGGACGACCCGTATTCTATTCGTACCGCAGAACAACTGGATAGAGTTCGCGATTACTTAAGTGCTCATTTCGTCCTGGACAATGACATTAATCTGGACGTTGCTCCTTACAACACAGGAGAGGGCTGGAATCCGATTGGCATGTCTTTGAATTTCTTTTCCGGAAGTTTTGATGGGAAGGGATATACGATCAGCGGCTTGACGATAAGGGAAACGTCCTCTGTAGTTAGTAATGCCGGTTTGTTCGGACACGCCCGGGGCGCGGATATTCGCAACCTGCATCTGAAAGAGGTGGATATTACGACCAATGCCAGAAGCGCAGGCGGATTGGCGGGATCGATCTATTACGGAAGTGTTATGAACGTTTCTGTAGAAGGCCGTGTCGAAATACTGCCGTTCGATGAATATGGAGGCGTTGCTGGCGGGGCAGTAGGGGAAATGCGGGGGAGAATGAGCTACGTGCATACGGATGTTGAAGTATTGGGAGGTTATCATATTGGTGGTGCTGTAGGCTCATTAGGTGAAGATATCAGCGGAACATCGCTCCTTGACTATTCATATTCGCTTGGCTATACCGAAGCCTCAGGCAATGGGGCAGGCGGATTAGTCGGGAAAGCGGATAGAAATACCATCGTTCGCAATTCTTATGCATTAGGTCAGGTTAAGGGCAATGGAACCGTAGGAGGATTAATCGGGTTCTCCTATGGAGAAGTTTCCTCCTGCTATGCTGCTGGTCCTGTTACCTTCCATGGATGGGTGGATCGGAAAGGCGGCATCGCAGGTTTTGCTCCTAATGGAGGTATAACTGACTGTTATTATGATCAAAACACAACAGGGAAATCAGACCGGGAAGGCAACGCTATACCGAAAACAACCGAGGAGATGAAAAGGCAAAGCACCTTCGTCGGGTGGGACTTTGACAGCGTTTGGCAGATCGATGAAGGAAACGGGTACCCCGAGCTTCAATGGCCCGATTTTTAGATTGGCTGCAGGAGCCGGAGCCCAGTCATATCCAACAACAAAGAAGGATCAGCCTTGTTCTAATTCAAGGATAGGGCTCCGATAGTTTGTTTCTTGAGTGGCAAAAGTATATAGCGGATGAAATCAAAGTCAAACAAAAGCAGCCGCAATAAAAAAGTTGGACGGAACAATATCCGCCCGACTTTTTTATTTTGGGAACTTATTGGAATGCCCCCATTTGCATGTAAGAGTGGGTTTCGAGGCTAGTTCAAATCATTGACAATATTGTGCCTTCTGTATATACTGTGTATGTTGTCAATACACAGTTGTTTTTTTGGAGGTCCTATGAAAATTATTATCTCGAATACATCGGATCCGCCGATCTATCAGCAAATAAAAAATCAAATCAAAGATGCCATCATTCACGGCGAGCTGAAGGAAGGGGAAATGCTGCCTTCTATTCGTGCATTGGCGAACGATTTGCGCGTAAGTGTGCTTACGACCCGAAGGGTTTACGACGAATTGGAATCCGAAGGATTTATTACAACGAAGGCCGGTAAAGGGTCATTTGTTGCCAAGGAAAACTTCGAATTGCTGTTGGAATCAAAAAGGCACATGGTGGAAGTTAAGTTAACCGAGGCTTGGGAAACGGCCCGTTCACTTGGGATAAGCAAAGATGAACTGTATGCCATGATGGATTTGCTGTTTGAGGAGGGGGAAGAATGAAACCGATTTTGGAGGTTAACGGGTTAACAAAACAATTAGGGAATTTCCAATTGAAGGACGTTAGTTTTTCTTTGACTGAAGGCTGTATTACCGGATTCATTGGAGTTAATGGTGCCGGTAAAACGACAACCATTAAACTGCTGCTTGGATTAATACAGAAGGATGCCGGGGAAATTCATTTTTTTGGCGAGAATGTCCAAAGTAAGGAAAGGGAATTCAAGAGCCGTCTTGGAATCGTTTTGGATGAAGGGTATTTCTATGAAGGACTTACTTTATTAGAGATGAAAAACATCGTCGCGGCCGCCTATTCGCATTGGGACAACAGCCTATTCAACCGGAATATAGAACGATTTGGGCTGTCCTTGAATCAAAAAATCGAAACACTGTCCAAAGGGATGCGAATGAAATATGCTATTGCCCTGGCCATTTCCCACCATGCCGACCTGTTAATTATGGATGAGCCGGCGAGCGGGCTTGATCCTCAGGTGAGGATGGAGCTGCGGGATATTTTGCTGGAGTATGTTGCCGATGGAAAAAGCGTCTTTTTATCTTCTCATATTACGTCCGACTTGGATAAAGTGGCGGATACGATTATTTTAATTGACAACGGCCAGATCGTATTCAGTGAGGAGAAAGATATTCTGCTGGATCAGCATGGGCTGGTTAAAGGAGACACCAAAGAACTGAATGACCAGACCAGAAACTTGTTCTTAACCTTGCAGGAAACCGAGTATGGTTTTTCGGGCTTGACTAAGGACAAAGCGTCCGTTCGTCAGCAAATGAACAATACGCTTATCGAAAGACCGTCAATTGAAGATATTATGTTGAGTTATATTGGGAGGTGACCAGGATGCATCTTCATCTTGTGAAAAAAGACTTTCTGCTCGCAAAAAAATACTGGATTGTCTTGCTGATTGCCGCAGTTGTACTGCCAGTCTTCATTCAAACTAAGCTAACTGCGGGAGGAGAATTTCCGGCTTTTTTTCTGAGTACGCTATATGTGGTTTTCCTGCTGTTCAATACTGTTTCAATGATGGAGGACAAATATCGGGGAGCGGCGCTTCTTTGTGCAACCCCTTATACAAGAACGGCTCTTGTAGCAGCTAAATACTTGTTTATTTTCTCAGTTTTTTTCGGCTGTTTTATTTTATATACCCTTGCCGTTTTACTCAGTCCGGTTACAATCAGCATGATCGATATGTACGATTTCGGAAGAGCCCTTCTACTATTCACGGTTATATTCGGAGTTTTAATTCCAGTCCAGTATCGGTTTGGGTATGAAAAATCCAGATACATTTTCTTTTTCCTGGTCTTCCTGACTCCATTTGTACTGCCCGGCATCATGAAGGCGCTGCAGCATGATAATGCTGGAACTATGTCACCCCTTCCTTTTTCGTCCCCTCTGCTGGGATTGCTTTTCGTTTTGCTTGCTTTCGTCATTGGGGGAATATCGCTCAGCATTACCATCCGAATCTATTCTACCCGAAACCTGTGAATGGGGAAAAATCTTGAGAGAGGTGGAAGCCATGAAGAAAAGGCTTTTATACGTTATATTGGGCAGCCTGCTTGCAATCACTGCCTTAAGTCAAGCTATGGAGCAAAGTTTGCTTGCCCTGTTTCCGCTTATTGGCTCAGCCGCTTTTTTCATAAGCGCTTGGCGAGTCAAGAATGAATGAGTTAAGACGAAGGACTTTTGGCGGGTTTGTGTGGCAGTGCCATGCAGGCCTGCCGGGAACCATAACAAATAATTGAGATATGGTTGACGAATTTTGAAATAGCGACTATATTGTAAATGAAACGTTTCACGTTATGTTAGCTAGCAAATAGCAGGGAACGCTGAGTCAAGCAGCCCAACAAATAACGCAGTACCAAACCAACAGCAGAACCACTTGCAGGCTAGGCTGCATGCTTGGAATGGTGTACAGGAGGGAAGTGAAACGGGTACCAATAGCAATGATGAAACCGACAATTAAAGACGTAGCTAAGTTGGCCGGTGTCTCAGTCGGCACCGTGTCCAAAGTAATTAACCATGAAGGCACAGTTAAGCCGCTGCTTCAAGAGAAGGTATGGCGCGCAATCCGGGAGCTGAATTACCGTCCTAACGCGGTAGCCAGGAGTCTCAAATCTTCCACGACTAATACGCTGGCTGTGTTATTGGGAGATATTACGAATCCGTTCCAGATGACCTTGGCGAAAGCAATTGAAGATGTCATGAATGAGCATGACTACCAGCTGCTGATCAGCTCAACCAAGGAAGATCCCGAGATGGAGCGGAAAAAGCTGAGAATGCTGTACGAGAAAAGGGTGGATGGCATAATCGTCTGTACTACCGGCAGGGTCAATGATGAAATCAGGACGCTTCTCGAGCGTCAAATCCCGATTGTTCTGGTAGACCGACCGGTTTTATCACTTCCGGCAGACATTGTGGCAGACAACAACAGGTACGGCATGGAGTTGTTAACCCGTCATCTGGTCGAGCTGGGACACCGGAGAATTGGCGTAGTCCATGGCGATGTATCCACCGTTCATGGGAAAATTCGTTATGATGGCATAGTAGATGCATTCTCCCTGTATGGTCTTGCTCTCCCGGAGGAGGCGCAATATTATGGGAACTTTCTATTCAGCGGGGGTTATGAGGCGGTAGACTATTTTCTTAACCAGAAGGAACCGCCGACAGCGATTCTTTCCGTTAACAACAATATGACTGCCGGAATTGTGATGGCCTGCCGTGATAGAGGAATTCGCATCCCTCAAGAACTTACGCTTGTAACCTACGGTCAGCTTGAATACCAATGGAATCTAATCAGGCCATCGGTGACCTATGTCAGTCAGTCACCAGCAACTATAGGTCAGAAAGCGGCAGAACTAATCTTATTGCGGTTAACTAACCGCAGCTATTCGGAAGTGTCTCATTTGTTTATTCAACCGGAATTGTTTGTTAAAGAATCTTCAGGTTCTCCAGCATAATACATCTATGTTCCTACGAGACTGCGGGCTAGAAACCTGATTATTTTTCCTCAAAAATATGAAACGTTTCATTCTTAATGATGAAGACACAGTGTTTGCCATTGATTCTTTTCAGATCTGCAACTTCTGTTGGTCTTGGGATATATTGAAACAGAAGCCCCCAGCTTAAGTAACATCAAAGGAGTGTAGGAATGAACCAGAAAAATAAACCACGCATCTCTGTATTTCCGAAAGGCTACATGGAGGAATTATCCGATGGAAGAATGTCACTGTTTGAATGGATAGAAATGGCCGGTACTCTGGGTGCGGAAGGACTGGAGCTGTATCCTCTGTTCTTGATAAATACAGATGAAGATTATTTACAGAAGATTAAGGTTTCAGCCAATAAGCAGGGCCTTGTGATACCAATGATGTGCACCTCTCCCGATTTCACTCATCCCAGCCGTACACACCGTGAGAACGAAATCAAGAAGATGAAGCAAATGATTGACGTCATGGCTCAACTGGGCCCGGACTCGTTTCGCAGCTGCCGGGTGCTGTCGGGACAGAGCCGGCCGGATATATCCCGTGAAGACGGTATCCGCTGGACAGTGGAATCGATTCAGGAACTGCTTCCTTATGCAGAGTGTAAGCGCGTACATCTGACCATGGAAAATCATTATAAGGACGGTTTTTGGCTATATCCCGAGTTTGCCCAGCATTCGTCCATCTATTTGGAAATCATTAATCAGATTTCTTCCCCTTGGTTTGGGGTCAACTACGATCCATCCAATGCAATTTTTGCCGGGGAGGATCCGCTGGAACTGTTGGAGCAGGTCAAGCACCGGCTGATAACAATGCATGCCAGTGACCGCTATTTGCAGAAAGGCTATACGCTGGGTGACTTACAGGATTATTCGCTGCAGGGTTATTCTGAAGCGCTAGCCCATGGAGTGATTGGGAAAGGAATTAATGATTATGACCAAATCTTTGGGCATTTGCGGTCCATACAGTTTGATGGCTGGATCTCTATTGAGGACGGAGTAAACGGATTGGGTGATTTAAAGGAGTCGGTAGAGTTTCTAACAAGCAAGATCAAGCAATTTTTCGGATAAAGGTCTTGAGCTATCCGAGATAGGCGTTTCCACCAAAAAAAGTAAGCGCTATCATCCCTGAGAGCGCTACTTATTAATCATGTAAACAGAGGACGGTGCAGTTATGAACGAGATGAATTTATCCGGCCAGGTCGCCTTGGTTACCGGATCCAGCAGAGGTCTTGGAAGACACTACGCTTTGCATTTGGCACGCGCCGGTGCTGACGTTATTATTCACGATGTCAACGCTATGGCTGCAGCTCAATTCGGAGAAGCGGCCTCAGGTGTTGCCGTGGCTGAGGAAATCCGTTCTTTGGGACGTCGAAGTGCTTTTTTGACGGCCGATCTGACGGATCCTGAGCAGATCGAAAAGTTTGCGCAGAGGGCTATTGCCCAATTCGGGCACATCGACATTCTTGTGAACAATGCGGGTGGAGACATAGGTGCCAATTCTCCGCGTCCTGATCCTAACAATGCTCTGGATATTAAAGTGGAGGATATTCGTAACGTGCTTGATGTCAATCTGCTCAATGTCATGTGCATGTGCAAGTATGTGGGCTCCCATATGAGGGAGAGACGCCGCGGCAAAATTATTAATGTCGGATCGGCTGCCGCCCATTACCCGACAACAGTAGGGGTTATCTATGCTTCCGCTAAAGCTGGGATCGCTCATTACACCCGCTGTCTGGGTGAACAAATGCGTCCCTACGAAGTAAACGTAAACTGCATTGCTCCTGCGGCAACCTCTACCGGGCGGTTCAAAGCAACCCGGGTCGCGGATGATCATCTGGCTTTTGAAGGCTCCCGCTTAGAGAAGGTAGCCCAGCCCGAGGATATGGCGAAGATCGTTCTGTTCCTAGCAGGTCCGGCATCAGACTATTTAACTGGAGAAACGATTGTTTGCCACCACTAAGCAGTTGCGATCCGGATGGAAAGCTTCAAAACAGTTTTTTAACCAGAGTCCAAAGGGCAAAAACATACACAAGAATCAGCTTATTAATAGGCTGCTGTTGGAACGCAAGCCAAATACACACTTTATCATAAGTTTTACTTATGAAATGATACAATATATGTATTATACAATATGATAGCGCTACCATATAATGAACACAAGATGTCAGATTGGTCGCGACCAAGCAAAACCAGACAGCTTATGCAAGCTTTCAACAGTGGCAGTACAACTAATTATCCCATCGAAAGGTGATGATTCAGGATGAAATTCAAAAAATTGGCATCTGGTTCAGTCTCCCTCATGTTAACCGCCGCCCTTATAGGCTGTGGAAGCAGCGGTGCTCCAACCGAAAAGGGTGGAGCTTCTCCCGGAGGGGCTGAACCAGGGGATAAACCTTTTGAAGGAGTTACACTCCGAGTATTAACTGCAAATCACCCATGGACAGAGGCTGTTAAAGAGCTAGTCCCGGAGTTTGAAGAAGAGACGGGAATCAAAGTCAATATGGAACAGTTCTTTGAAGACCAGCTGTCGCAGAAGCTTACGGTAGAGCTGACATCCGGAACCTCAAGCCTGGATATCTTTATGATCCGCCCTTTACAGGAAGCAAAGCTATACATGCGAAACGGCTGGTTGGCAGATTTAAGTGAATACGCCCAAGATGAGGAATGGGATTTGGCTGATTATAGTGAGAGTTCGATTGCTCCTTTAACCGGCGGCGAGGGCTTGTATGGAATCCCGCTCATTACCGAACGCGAAATTCTGTATTACCGCAAAGATATTTTCGCTGAAAACAACCTGAAGGCTCCTGAGACGCTGGATGAGCTCCGGGCCGCTGCTGAACAGCTGAATGATCCGGCTAACGATTTCTATGGGTTTGTAGCCCGCGGACAGCGTTCGCCTGCTGTCACTCAGTTTTCCAGCTTCCTGTACAGCTCTGGAGGAGATTTCCTGCAGGACGGGAAGGCGACTCTCGACACTCCGGAAGCTATTGAAGCCTTCAAGCTGTATGGAGACCTTCTTAGGGAATATGGACCGCCAGGAGTCCTGAATATGAGCTGGCCTCAGGCTATGGGCGTTTTCGTACAGGGTAAGGTGGCTATGTTTACGGACGCAGACAGCGTCTATCCTAACATGCTTGATCCGGAAAAATCAGCTATACCGGTCGAAAATATTGGTTTTGCTCTCTTCCCTGCGGGAAGCGGGGGGCAGAAGCCAACGAATGTCACCGCTTGGGGATTAGCCATCAGCTCCAAATCTAAGCAGCAGGAAGCGGCATGGGAGTTTGTGAAATGGGTAACCAACAAAGAAAATTCCTTGATTATTCAAAGCAAAGGAAACCCCGGTGCCCGGCAATCCGTCTGGGATGATCCCGAAGGTAATGCAGCTTTTCCTGATGAACTGGCTGAGGTTATGAACAAGTCGCAGCAGATCGGTGTAGGTCATGATCGCCCTCTAGTCATCAATGTAGGTGCTGCTCGTGATATTGTCGGAACCATCATTACCGAATCGATCAGCGGCGGTGATGTCGAGAGAGTGGCGCGGGAGGAAAACGCCAAGTTCCAGGATTTGATTGATAGAGAATAGCCGCGGCCTGGGATCTTCCTGTCCCGGCAGACTGACAGGCGGATAAGCCAAGTTAACAGCTAGTAGTCATGCTTGCTGGCTGACGGTTAACGGATTTGGCTTGTCTGCCCTGTTGGACGAAAGTTGATCAGAGAGAGGGTGACACCAATCGAGCGCTTTTTAGAAAAACACGTGAAAACAATATTTGTGCTGCCGGCTCTGTTATTTGTCGGTGCAATGATCGTTTTCCCTATCGGTTATACGTTGTATTTAAGTTTTTTTGAATGGAGCATGTCTCCTATTGACGGTCCCATTTGGGTGGCTTTGGATAATTACAGACATCTGCTGTTTAGTGACGAGCGGTTTTGGAAGGCATTTGGCCGTACGTTTTACTTTACCTTCGGCGCGATGCTATTTCAGTTGGTGCTTGGTGTCGCTATAGCCTTGCTGTTTAACCGTAATTTTCGCGGAAAGAACTTGAGCAAAACATTGTTTCTGCTGCCTATGGTTTCAACTCCTGTTGCCATTGGGCTTGTATGGCTGCTTATTTATGAGCCGACGATCGGCTTTGCCAATCAATTTCTGAGGTTTTTCGGGCTAAACCCGCAGTTGTGGATTGCTTCACCTACTCAAGCTATTCCGTCTCTAATTCTGGTAGACGTCTGGCAGTGGACGCCCATGATTACCCTAATTGTTCTGGCAGGATTGGCGACGCTTCCGCAGGAAAATTATGAGGCTGCCAAGATCGATGGGGCCAACACCTGGCAGATGTTTTGGAAAATTACATTCCCTCTGCTGCTTCCCACTATTTTTGCGGCAGGATTGCTGAGAATGATCGATGCGGTCAAAACGTTCGACCTGATCTATGCCATGACTCAAGGTGGACCGGGCTTCGCAACCGAAACCTTGAATATTTACGGCTTTCAACTGGGCTTCCAATATTTTCAGCTAGGAATGACTTCTGCGATGCTGATGCTCTTTTTCGTTCTTATTCTTCTCCTCTGTCTGCTGGTGGTTAAGCTGCGCAAACGTTTGGAGGTGTCTTGATGAAAGCAAAAGAACGATGGTTTGGGCGTCTTTACATGCTGCTTGTTATCTTGGTTCTAATCAGTTTTTTGTTTCCCTTTGTCTGGATGATCCTGGGGTCTTTCAAAAATCAGGCACAGATCATGTCCACGCAAAATATGCTTTGGTTCACTCCAACGCTCAACAATTATATTTCAGTATTTGCCGAGCATGATTTTGTCCGATTTATGTTTAACAGTTTTATAGTTGGGCTGGTATCTACTTTTTTCGCTCTGGTGCTGGGTCTGCCGGCAGCCTACTCCATCGCTAAATACAAGCAGAATCAAATCGGGTTGATGATTCTGGTTGCCCGGATCATCCCGGGAATTTCGTTTATGATTCCATGGTTTATTTTGTTCAGTCAGGTGGGGCTGGTGGATACCTATACCTCTTTGATTTTGGCCCATATGCTGGTAGGATTGCCTTTCATTATCTGGATTATGATCTCGTTCTTTGAAAGTCTTCCTAATGAGCTGGAAGAGGCGGCCCGGGTGGACGGATGTACGATTCAGAGCGCTTTTGTCAGAATCATGCTCCCTTTGGCTATGCCTGGTGTAATCACTTCCTCCATACTGGCTTTCATCTTCTCATGGAACAACTTTATGTTCTCGCTGGTGTTGTCTGGGGAACGGACGAGAACGCTGCCGATTGCCGTATTTAACTTTATGTCGTATTCCGAAATCAATTGGGGAGGATTAATGGCGGCGGCTGTCATCATTACACTGCCGATTATTGTAATCGCACTGATTTTACAGAAATACATCATTACCGGAATTACGGCTGGAGCTGTAAAAGGATAAATTCATGACAAAAAAGGAGAATCGTTATGCCACTTGTATCAGGAACAAGCTTGCTCACAAACGCCCATAAGCATGGTTATGCTGTTGGCGCATTCAGCGTAGATCATATCGATAGCATTGATGCGGTTCTGAGAACAGCAGAGGAGCTTGAGTCCCCGGTTATCATTCAGACGGGTCAAGCTACCCTTAAGCATACGCGTATGAGCTATCTTGCAGCTGCGGCTATACAGGCAGCCAAGGAAACGAAAGTGCCTGTGGCCCTGCATCTAGACCATGGGACAGGTTTTGCCCAAGCCGTCCAGGCAATTCGCTGCGGCTATACGTCATTGATGTTCGACGGGTCTCGGCTGGAACTGTCAGACAATATAGCGATTACCAAACAGATCAAGCAGGCTGCGGATTCCTTAGGGCTTCCCGTAGAGGCAGAATTAGGACATTTAGGTACCCGCGGCAAAGAGGATATCTACCAATTGACCTCTCCTGAGGAAGCGGAGTGGTTTGTGAAGGAAACTCAGGTAGATAGTCTCGCTGTTGCGCTCGGCAACATCCATGCGGCCTATGGAGAAAACATTGCTATAGATCTGGACCACCTGCAAATTATTCATGACCGCACGGGCATCCCGATTGTGCTGCATGGAGGGACAGGAATTGCTGAGCAGGATATTCAAACGGCCATTACACGCGGAGTAAGCAAAATCAACATCGCCACCGAGTGGAGAAGGGCGACGCTGGAGCATATGAGGAGTCGTCTGGCCGATCGTGGTTTCAATGACTTTTTTGCGCTTATTCCTGAAATCAGGGAGACAATTTCAGGCATCGTCCGCAGAAAAATCAAGCTGTTCGGCAGCGCAGGCAAAGCATGAGCGAAAGGTTGAGCCTGCGGTCATGCACAGCAGGAGGATCTCCCTCACGCGCGGGTTAAGCACGCAGGTGAAGAGCAGGAGTTGTGCAGGATAGGGGCAGGTGAGCGTTGGAGAAACCCAGGTGAAGTCATCCTACAGGAAGGGATAACAAACTTCTTGTTCAGGTTAAGAGGTTTCCTGGCATTATCCATCGATACCCTGGCCACTCAGCATAAATTGCGACTCTGCTACCCAGCATAAATTCCCTTAAACAAACAGCAGTATTAAAGCTGATTGACCCAGTTTTTGTCCTTTAGCCGATCCAGAGCCAAATCGAGCAGTTCTGGCATGTGTATCATTCTTTTGTGCATGCTGACCAGATGCTTGGGCACTCTGAACAATGGACAGTTGACCACGGCAAGAAGTCCGTGCTGTATTTCTTGCCGGATAGAAGACAATGGCAGCATGGATACGCCAAGTCCACGGTAAATGGCTTGCTTGACGGTTTCCAACTGGCTCAGCTGCAGGGTGACATTGACCGGGCTGCCGGACAGCGTATTTTCCAATACAGGCTGGATGAAATGGCCAGGGGGATAGAAAATAAAAGGCAGAGTAACGATTTCCTCCAGACTGACCAATTGCCCTGATGCCCATGGATGGGAACCCGGAAGAACGAGCACAAATTCATCCTGAATGATGCGTGACACTTCAATATCATCGCGAAGCACGACACTTTCGTATGCGATTCCGATATCGATTTCATTTTTAATAATTTTGTCAATCAACTCATTGGTCTGCTCCGTTAGGGAGACATCGAATTGAACATAGGGATTAGACTCTGTGAATTTGGCAATATAAGCGGGCAAAAAGTAAGTGCCGATAACCTGGGTAGCCCCTAGAAATAACCGTTTGTGAGGTTGCCCGAATCGCTTGACGGCGTTCTCTGCTTCATCGACCATGGTGAAGATCCGTCTGCCGTATTCAAGCAAAGTTTCTCCGTGGGTGGTCAGGCGAAACAGCCTTCCTTTTCGCTCGATCAGCTTTTTTCCAAGATCTGCCTCTAGTTTTTGGACATGCTGGGATATAGCCGGTTGGCTGATATTGATTTTGGCTGCCGCTTTGGCAAAGCTTTTGAGCTCCGCCACCTCACAAAAAATATAAAGGTGATGCAGATTCATTATTTTCCGTTCCTCCACTTGAATATATTAAGTTTTACTTATGGAAGTATATATTAAATGTATTTTACTTTATGATAGCGCTGCCATAAACTTAAAGCAATCCCTTTCTTTTCAATAGGTGGAAAAAGCAATGCAGCGAAATGTGGATATGACAACGTAATGAGAAAAGGGATAAGCGGCATAACGTGATTATCGCTTTATTGCTGAATTTTTCCGTTGGCAACAGGTATTCTGCGGGATGATCAGCGATATAGCTTGCGAGGTATGTTGAGAGGTAGCCTGCGGGTTTGGTTTGGTGATCTATGAGGTGATCTATAGATTGTATGCGATGTGATCTGCGAGGGTGAACTGTGAGAGGTGATCCATGAGGTGATTTATGAGGTGTTTGCGAGTTGGGTCTGTGTGGTGTTTCCCGCTAACGCTCGCCCTTGCTCTTATTTAGCCTAAAAAACAGGGAATTTATTTCTAACGCTCCTCCTCGCTCTTATTTGTCACAAAAAGCCCTGAAAACGGCGATCAGAACCAAAATAAGGACGATAGCAAGCGTTACAATTTTTAACCCCTTGTTTTTGTCCAAATAAGGACCGCTGCGAGCGTTAGAATTTGAAGCGCCAGCCAGCGGGGCCGAAGCGCAAGCCAGCAAAGCAAACGGCTCAATGCTGTCCAGCAGTATTTACAGTTAGTCACGGATCGGCAGCAAATAACGAAAATAGCCGGTGACGGCTCGGCCGATAATAACGGAATTTATCCGGCGTTGTAAGAAGAGTTTATTATAAGTAATTTTGAATGATAAAGGAGGCACATCAATGAAATACAGAGCATGTCACTATGTAGGGAATCATCAATTGGTGATGGTAGAGAAAGAACTGCCCGCTTTAAAGGTTGACGAGGTGCTTATCCGTATTGAAGCAGCGACGATCTGTGGAACGGACTTCCATATCCTCGAGGGCAACTATGAATCTGTGCCTCCGTTAGTGCTGGGTCACGAGTTTTCCGGGTATGTGGCCGGTCTTGGAGCCGGCGCGCGTTCTTTCAAAGAAGGAGACCTAGTAACGGTAGAGCCGCACATCTACTGTGGTCTATGCAAATATTGCCGTGTTGGCAGGGAGCATATGTGTACGGATCGTATAGCTTTCGGTGTCCATGCCGATGGCGGCTTTGCCGAATACTGCATTGTCCCGGAACGGACGGTCTACCACGTGCCAGAAGGCATTTCCCCGACTGTAGCCGCATTAACAGAAAATATCGGCTGCTGCCTGCATGGCATTGAAAGAGCTAACGTTAAGCATGGAGATCACGTTGTTGTGCTAGGGGGCGGCTTTGTCGGAATAGTAATGGCAGAATTCGCCCGATCCAGCGGTGCGGGAAAAGTAACCGTGGTAGAACCGAATGAGTATAGACGCAGTGTAGCGAAACGCCGGGGGTTTTTGACGATCGATCCCTTGCGTGAAGATGTGAAGGAGAAGGTGCTGGAAACCGGACACGGTCTAGGGGCTGATGTTGTGATCGAATCCGCTGGCAGGCTGGAAACCGCCGCAATGGCCATAGAGTTGGCAGACAGGTGTGCGACCATCCTATATTTTGGCGTAGTTCCCCCTGGACTTATGATGCAGGTTGAGCCTAACGAAATTTACCGCAAAGAACTGACCATTCTTGGTTCTGTAAGAAATCCGTACAGTCATTACCGCTCAATAGAAAGGCTTCAATCCTTGCAGCTGGAGGAGTTGGTCACGCATCATTTTACCTTGGCTGAGGTGGAAGAGGCTTTCCGGATTGCTCGTCAGGGAGAAGGCTTTAAAGCAGCCATACACCCTAATGCCTAGTGGAAAGATGATTTCGGCGCAGGGGAGCTAAAGCAGCAAACACATTTGAATGGACACTCAGGAAAGACGGAGGGAAGCCATGAAAATTAAAGAATCAGTTTATATAGGATTAGATATCGGTACGACTCATATAAAAGCAGCCGCCTATAACGGCATGGGGGAAATCAAGGGAATAGCCCGCGTTTCTACGCCGGCCCACGTTACTAGAGACGGGGGAATTTACCATTTGGCTGGTGAGATCTGGATGAACACCTGCAAGGCCCTGCAATCTTGTGTAGAGCAAATAAAAGGAAACAAGATAAAGGCCATCGGAATTGCCAGCATGGCGGAGTCAGGCGTTCTGCTCGATAAAGACAATGAGCCGTTAGGAACCGTATTGGCATGGTACGATCAGCGGCCCAGCCAATATGTTGGCTTGGCGAAAGAGAAGATGTCTGCGCTGGATTTTTTCCGCAAGACCGGCTTGCATCCACAGGCCAAATATTCGCTGCTTAAATTTATGTGGATGAAGGAGAATACGCCGGACGTTTGGAACAAGGCGGTCTGCTGGCTGCATCTTGCCGAGTATATTGCCTTCTGCCTAACGGGTGTAAAGCTTGGCGAGAGGTCTCTGGCAAGCCGGACCATGCTTTTCAATATTAAAGAGTTAGACTGGGATGAGGACATTATTCATGAATTCGGCATTCGCCGGGAACTGCTGCAGGAGGTGGTCTCTTCCGCTAAAGTGATGGGCACTGTAGGCAAGCAGGCGAGTGAATATACAGGAATAACGGAAGGCACTCCGGTAACGATTGCCGGACATGATCATGTTGTCGGATCATTCGGAATTGGTGGAACATTGGAGGGTGATGTCACTAATTCCTGTGGCACTGCGGAAACGCTGGTGACTACGATCCCGAGTCTTGATATGAGTCAGTTCCAGCAGGTGCCGGATTTTACCATTGGCTGTCATGTCATTACAGGGCGTTATTATTCCTTATTGTCCGTCGGGACTACTGGCGGGATTGTCGAATGGTTTCTTAACCTGACGGGCTGGAATTATGATCAGCTGTTGGATGTTCTGGCCAAAGAAAACGGGGTCAATAAGCATTTGGGCTTCTACCCCTTCATGACTGCAGATAAAAAAACCGGAAACCATGTGCAGTTAGGGTGGTTCGGCGGAGCTTTGACCCAATCCTATTCCGGCCAGATGGCTGCAGCTATGATTCAGGGCTTGAGCTGTCTGTTCCGATATCAGATTGAAGTGCTGGGCGGTCACCAAATCTCTATGGACCGTCTGCTCGTTACCGGCGGGTCTACCCAAAATCCTTACTGGATGCAAGCGAAAGCGAATCTGGTAAACCGCCCGCTGCAGCTGATCAGAGATTCGGAGGGAGTAGCCCGCGGGGCGGCCATTCTCGCCGCCAAGGCCAACCAGTTCATTGACGAAATTCCGGTGCCGCAGGCGTTAACCGTTATGCCTAATCAGGAGCACCACTTGGAGCTTACTGAATATTACGAGAACTATTATTTGAAAAATATGGAATTGTATAAGCAACTGGCTGTAGTTTAAAGCAAGCGGTGCAAATGAATGAACCATTATTTTAACATGAAGAAACAATAAAGAGAGGTGCGGGCATGAATAACTGGAAGTTGTACATTAATGGAACGAAAGAGAATGCCAAATCCGGGCAAACATATGGGATTGTCAATCCTGCGACAGAGCAGCAGGTAGCCTTTGCGGCTTATGGAGATGGTCGGGATGCCCGGCTCGCTATCGAAGCGGCAGCCGGAGCTTTTGCAAGTTGGTCCCGGTTGCCTGCGAAGGAAAGGGCCGAAATTCTTCATTCCCTGGCTGACGGGGTTGAAGAGCACCGGCATGAATTGGCCAGCCTGATTACACTGGAAATGGGTAAACCATTGAAGGAGGCCGCCGGGGAGGTGCGGATTGCCGCTGACTATTTGCGTTGGAACGCTGAAGAAGCAATCAGAACCTACGGGCAGATAATCCCGGCTTCAACGGCAGGCAAAAGACTCTTGTCCATCAGGCAGCCGATTGGACCTGTAGGTGCCATCACGCCTTGGAACTTTCCGTTGTCGATGGCAGCGAGGAAGATTGGCCCGGCTCTGGCTGCTGGCTGCACGCTAGTACTCAAGCCCTCTGAGCTGACTCCCGGGGCAGCCCTTCGGCTGGCCGAAATCGCAACGGCAGCCGGCGTACCGGCCGGTGTACTGAATGTTGTTACCGGAGATCCTTCAGCAATTGGGGACGAATTGCTCAGCCATCCGGCAATCAAGAAAATAACGTTCACCGGCTCGACCGAGGTAGGCAAGCATTTGCTGCATGCTGCGGCAGATCAGGTCAAGAAAGTGTCGCTGGAGCTGGGAGGGCACGCCCCCTTTATCGTATTCGATGATGCTGATCTTGATGCTGCTGTATCTGGAGCAATTAACAGCAAGTTCCGCAATGCCGGACAGACTTGTATTTGTGCCAATCGAATCTACGTTCAAGAAGCGGTTGCAGAACGATTTCTTGAGAAATTCAAAGCCGCTGCTGAGGCATTAGTCGTAGGGGACGGCTTTCTGGAAGAGACAACGATGGGGCCTCTGATTAATGCCAAGGCTCTTGAAAAAGTCCAGCATCACGTGCAGGATGCGTTGAATAAAGGCGCTGTACTCCTTACGGGAGGGAGACGCAAGCCGGGACTCCCCGGCTATTACTATGAGCCGACTATCCTAATCAACGTGAATGAACAGATGGTTGTCGCATGCGAAGAGACGTTTGGCCCTGTAGCTCCTATTCGTACTTTTGCCACCGAAGAGGAAGCGATACGATTGGCCAACGATTCCAATTATGGCTTAGCCGCTTATTACTACACCAAAGATCTTGACCGTATGATCCGGGTATATGAGGCGTTGGAATACGGCATTATTGGCTGTAATGACGCCGTACCTACTGCAGTCGAAGGCCCCTTTGGCGGGATGAAAGAGAGCGGGATAGGGAGAGAGGGTGGACCTGAGAGCCTGGCCGATTTCTTGGAAACCAAATTTGTGTCCATTGGTTTGTCCGATAGAGCGTAAAAGCAAACCTTACACGAAGTTGTTACACTTTGCAGGGAAAGTTAGTGGGCTCCGCGAATCAAGCTAAGCAATCACCTTATAAAACCAGGGAATAAGGAGGACGTTAAAAGTTGGAAACCTATCAAATAGCGGTAATTCCAGGCGATGGCATTGGGCAGGAGGTGGTGCCGGCTGCCGTGCAATGCCTAGAGGCGGTGGCCGAGCTTCATGGAGGGATCAAATTTAAGTTCACAGAGTTCCCTTGGAATTGCGAATACTATTTGCAAAATGGGAAGATGATGCCTGATGACGGAATGGAGCAATTGAAGCAGTTCGATCAAATTTTCCTTGGCGCTGTAGGTATGCCGCAATTGGTTCCTGATCATATTTCCTTATGGGGGCTTCTGGTCAAAATCAGGAGGGAATGCGAGCAGACGATTAACGTTAGGCCGGCGAAGCTTCTTAAAGGTTTGACTTCGCCACTGCGCGATCCTGCGCCTTTCGATTTTGTGGTGGTGAGGGAAAATTCTGAAGGGGAATATTCCACGATTGGCGGAAGAATTCATGCAGGAGATGACGAAATGGCTGTTCAAACTGCCGTGTTTACCAGATGGCAGACAGAAAAGGCTATGCGTTACGCCTTCGATTTGGCGGGCAAGCGCGGTAGAAAAGTTGTTTCAGCAACCAAGTCTAACGGCATTGTACACAGCATGCCCTTCTGGGACGAGATATTCAGTCAGGTTGGCCAGCAGTACGAGGACACAGAGCAAAGAAGCATTCATATTGATGCATTGTGTGCTTATTTCGTGATGAACCCCGGGCAATTCGATGTAATCGTCGCTTCAAATTTATTCGGGGATATTCTTACCGATCTCGGAGGAGCCATTATGGGAAGCATCGGAATTGCCCCGGCTGCTAATTTGAATATCGAGCGAAAATATCCTTCCATGTTTGAGCCCGTTCATGGTTCAGCACCCGATATAGCGGGCAAGGGTATCGCCAACCCTGTCGGGCAGATCTGGACAGCCAAAGAAATGCTGGATTTTATGGGCTATGAGGAGCTTGGGACCCTGCTGCTGGAGGCGATTGAACACACGCTTGTAAAGGGAATCAAAACCCCTGATTTGAAAGGAAAAGCTACCACTACAGAAGTAACAGAAGAGATTCTCCATTATTTGCGAAACCAAAGCTGATCATTAATTAAAGGCACAGCGATTACAGGTGCTCGAAGGGGAAGTAATAGAAGTAAAAATACTCCAAATAAAAAGCTGCAAACATAGTGTTTGCAGCTTTTTTCTATACAAGTAAGGTAAATTTGTCATTCCTGCACTCTTGGGCTGCATTTAAAGATAGAACATACGGCTTATTTCCAATATAATGAAGGTGACCAATATATGTAATGAATGGAGGAACAATGATTAGCAGTGCAAACGAAAACTTGCGCATTTGCTTTTTGCCTTTTGTATAGTTGATTAGATCGATCATAGACAGTCGTACGAGAGTTGCATTCCGGATGAAGGGCAGGTCTTCCCTATGAGAAGAAATTTAACAAACTCTCCGATGATTTATGCGTTTGGAATGCTGGCGATGATGATTCCGAGCCAGGCATTCAGTACTTTTTACAGCTATTATTATGTAGACAAGCTCGGCCTCAGTATCGGGCTTGCAACTCTGGCCCGAACCATCTTTCTCATTTGGGATGCCGCCAATCAGCCGTTATTCGGCTACTGGTCCGACAGAACGAGGACGAAATACGGACGCAGGCGGCCTTGGATTTTCGGCGCGATCCCGCTCTTCATGCTTACGTTTATCATGGTGTTTTCCCCGCCTGCCGGGATGACTGAGATGGGGCTGTTTACCTGGTTCCTGATTGCGCTGATCCTATACGAGGCTGCTGCAACGGTCATCTGGGTCAATTATGGCGCGTTGTTCCCCGAGCTTTTCAAGGGAAACCGCATTCGTACAAAAGCTTCGGCTATCCAGCAAGGCTTTCAGATCGTCGCGCTGCTGATCGGTACAGCGGGGACTCCTATCCTGTTCGCCGCGGTTGGCTTCAGCAACATGGCGATCATATATGCGATTGTTTTTGCGGTCTTTATGCTGTTGTTCCTGCGGTTTGTAAAAGAGGATGAGGAAGCGGCCAATTTACCTCAACCGAAGCTGAAGGAAGCGTTCAGGGAAACGCTCAGCAACAAGCCGTTCTGGCTTGTGAATATCTCGAATTCGTTCGCCCAGACGGTGAATGGGCTGCTCAGCTCAATGATTCCTTTTTACGCAAAATATGTGCTGGAGATTCCGGAAAGCCAGAATACTATATTGCTTGCCTCTATTTTTGTCTCGGTCATTCCTTTAGTCGGAGTCTGGTACTGGCTGCTGCGCAAAATGGATCCGGTAAAAGGCTGGAGATGGTCATTTGTCGCGTATGCGGTTTCCGTCATTCCGCTTTGGTTCAGCACAAGCCTGGCGGGCGGAATTGTAGCGGGGGTCATCGTCGGCTTTGGCTTGGCCGGCTTTCTTGTCTCACCGCCAATGGTTAACAGCCGGATTATCGACCAGGACGCAGTGAAAACGGGAAGCCGACGCGAAGGGATTTACACGGCCGTCAGCGGATTTATCGTCCGTTCCAGCGGGCTAATCTCTGCAGTAGCTTTTCTGATCGTCGGCATGATCTTTGGTTATGAGAGCGGGGAGAATCCGGGACCTAATCCGGCGCTGACCTTCCGCTACCTGATAAGCGTTGTGCCGTTTATTCTGCTTATAATTTCCATCCTGATTTCCCTCTTCGTCAAAATAGAAAGGAGCCCTGAGCATGAGCGCTAGACAATTAATTATCAATTGTGATGATTTTGGCCAGAGCGAACCGATGAACCGCGCGATTATCGGCCTGCTTGAGGAGCGGCGTGTCTCCTCGGCGACAATCATGGCACCCGCGCCAGGCTTCGAACAAGCCGCTGAATGGTGCAGACGCAAGGGGGTCACCAATGTCGGCCTCCACTTGACGCTGACGAGTGAATTTGATGCTATTCGCTGGCCCAGTCTGACCGCTCATCCGTCGCTTCATGACGAGAGCGGACATATGCATAAGACGGTCGAAGCGTTCGAGCGCCTGGCGGACACGGCAGCGGTCTTGAAGGAACTCGCCGCACAGTACGATAAGGCGAAGCAGCAAGGAATTCAGCTAAGTCACGCTGATAATCATATGGGCAGCCTGTACGGAACGGCTACCGGGAGGAGCCATATTCCGCAAGCGCTAAAGCTGTGCGCGAAGTGGGGGCTGCCGTTCCGGCTATTCCGCAAAGTGCATCCGGGCGACCCGCTGCTTGGGGCAATGCCGGGAGTAGAGAAGGCTGCGGCCAAAGCATCCGCTCTGGCAGGAGTGCTCGGAGTCGCGATTCCGGATTATTTGTTGTCTCATCCTTTTTCTATTCGCGAGGGAGAGACATATGAGCAATTTAAGCAGGAGCTTATTAGCAAACTGTATGACCTGCCGGAAGGAATCAGCGAATCGTATATTCATCCGGCCGTAGAGGATGCTTATATGCAGGAAAATGTTCCTCATTGGGAAAAGCGGGTGTGGGAGTTCAAGCTAATGTTCGATGAAGATTTTGCCTACACGCTCAAGGATGCGAAGGTCGAGCTTGTCGATTACAGCTATGTGCAGGCACATAGGAGACAATCGAGACTTGCTTCCGCTATTACTTTGGCCCGAGAATTGGCAAGACGGTAGGAATAAAACCATGGGCCGAGGACGACTAGAGAAGAAGGAGCATGGCTGGCAGAACTGACAGAACGAATTGCTGGCAGAGTTGGCAGGGCAGGCAGAGTCAGTAGAGCTGGCAGGGGCAGGCAGAGTCAGTAGAGCTGGCAGGGCAGGCAGAGTCAGTAGAGCTGGCAGGGCAGGCAGAGTCAGTAGAATAGGCGGGGCAAGCAGAGTCAGTAGAGTTGGCAGAAATGTGTGTTTCAAGCGTATCTTTTTAGCGAGCGAGCAAATTTTTATTATGATTACAAAACGAGCGTATAGGATTCAGGAGGCAAACTTGATTAAAGTAGTCGATATAGCGGATTCGGATAATGAGGTTGAGTATAGGCATGAGGTGAAATACATAGTCGATTCGCATAGAACGATATATAAAGAGGAGTTTCATTATGATGACGATTTTATAGATTTTATTGCAGATGCTATTACGAGCTTTGTCAACAATCGTTCCAGCGGGCTAGATCAAATTTGGCTGCTGAAAATAGATGGCGTCCCTAGAGGCTCTATTGTCATTATGAAATCGGAAACCGCCGAACAAGTAGCTCAATTAAGGTGGTTCTTGATTGAAGCAGACTATAGAAATAAAGGCTTTGGAAGGCCGATGCTGGACCAGGCGCTCGAATTCTGCAGAAACGTAGGTTATAGGAAGGTATTTCTTTGGACTAACCATGCATTAAAATCAGCGAGGGCCCTATACGCATCTGCCGGCTTCACCATCAAGAAGCAGAGGATCAGGGAACTTTCCAATCAGAAGCTGATCGAGGAAAAGTGGGAATTGAGTTTATAAAGAGAAGACTACAAAACTACAAAGACCACAAAACCACAAAACCACAAAAGTCTACTGAAGCTGCAGAAGTTATAAACTTGTAGGGTAGTTTACGGGATTGGAATTGGGAAAGGGTAAATTGAATTAGATTGTATATAAATGAATAAATGTGTATAATTATACATCAAGTTATTCATTTAAGACGCATAGGAGCTGATTTGGCATGACGCTTCTTTTGGAATCATCGCATTGGCAGGACTATCTGAAGGAAAACGAAATCATTAATTTTTCCCATCCTTTAATTAGAAGCAAAGCGAGCGAATTATTTAAAGATAAGCAAAGCGATATGGAAAAGGTTAAGACCGCTTACCATTATGTCAGGGACCGGATCGCTCATTCTTGGGATATCCAAAGTAAACGGGTGACGTTAACAGCGGCGGAGGTTCTTTTTGAGGGAGAGGGGATTTGCTATGCAAAATCTCATTTGCTGGCAGCCTTGCTGCGTTCTGAAGGAATACCTGCAGGATTTTGTTATCAACGACTGATGCTGTTTGACACTCCGGATAAGGGCTATTGCTTGCATGGGCTGAATGGAGTTTTTATTGAATCTGTAGACCAATGGATTCGTTTGGATGCCCGGGGAAATAAACCGGGTGTCCAAGCAGAGTTTTCCTTGGATGAAGAGAAACTGGCCTTTCCTGTCAATGAATCGCTGGGTGAAGCGGACTATCCCGTAATTTATGCACAGCCCAATAGAAATATCGTAGCTTTGTTGAAGAAACACTCGAATGGGTTGGAAATGTATGAAAATCATCTACCGGATGAACTATAGCGATTAATAGGATGATGCTAAAAGTAATTGTATGCAGCGGCCGATGGCAGTACATGTAACGGCCGATGTGTAATGGTAAGCACCTGCTAAAGTGAGATAATATCCGGTGGCGATGCATGCAGTGGCGGAAGTAAGTGCGGGCAACACCTTGTGGTGATGCGCAGACATTGGCGGAAGTGAAGTGCGGGCAACCCAGTGGCAATGCGCTTGCAATGACAGAAGTAAAATGCAGGTAACACCCGGTGGCAATACGCAGGCAATGGCGGAAGTGAAAAGGAGGTAACACGTAACACTTGGCGGTGACGCATGCAGTGGCGGATGTGAGGGTAACAAACGGAGAGACTCGGGAACTTGAGGAAAAATATTCGCTCTCGGGGACTCCGCGAACGACCTACGCATGCTTCGACGCGAAATGTATGCGAAAAAAATCGCATAGAAATCCCGCCGCCGCGTGCCCGAGGAAATGTATGCGGAAATTCGCATAGAAATCCCGTCGGCGCGTGCCCCGAATGTATGCGGAAACCGTCATGCTATTGAATTCTCAGGCACAACTCCGGCATGCAACTAGCCGAGGTTGGCGGGGTTCTAGGGCTGCGCGGGCTTGCTGCCTGTGTTTTATACGAAATGTCGTACAAATACATGGGGTTGAAGGGCGATTACCGGAGGTTTGTATGAAACATCGTACAAATTCAGGGGTTTAAGGGCATGCAGCCATCGTTTTATACGACATATCGTACAAATGCATGCGATTGAAGGGCGATTACCCAAGATTTGTATGACGTATCGTACAAATGCAAGGGCTTTTAGCTATTAAGGAGCTGCAGCCAGTGGTTCAGACGAAATTTGGTACAAGTTATGTGATTGAGGTGCGATTACCCGAGATTGCTCATCATGCGGGAGTTTTATTTTCACAGAAAAACCGCATAGTAATCACGCCTCCGTGTGCTTCGAGGAGAAATGCATACGAATTTTCGTATATACGAAAAAACTTCTTGAACGACTATCCGATATGCGATATATTGCATATAACATATGGCGCACAACACACTGGCGCACACCGCATAGCACATTCGCAGCACACAACGTACAAACGCACAGCACACAACGTACAAACGCACACCGCACAGCACAACACACAGCACACAACGCGCACCGCTGAGAACACCGCACACCGCACAGCGCATTACAACTACAAAAACGTTAGGATGAGTGACATGCCTATACCACCAGATTTTTCATCACCTATTCGAATGTCTGCCAAAGAACGGGCTTTACATCAGATCCAACGGTGGATTATCGAAGGGATCCTGGCTCCGGGGGAGAAGTTGGTCGATGCCGAACTCGCGGAGTCATTAGCTGTTAGCCGGACCCCGATTCGCGAAGCGCTGCAGCTGCTGGAAGTACAAGGATTAGTGGTGACCTCGCCGGGTAAAGATACTAGGGTGACCAATATTGAAAAGGAGGATATTTTCAAGCTCTATCCGACACTCGCAGCACTGCATGCTTTGGCGGCGGAGTGTGCGGCCCGCCTTGCATTGCCAGGGCAGATAGAGGTATTGAAAGAACTGAACTCCCGGTTCGCAGCTGCGATTGAGAACGGGCAGCCTTACCAGGCGATGGAGCTGGATGAACAGTTTCATCATTTAATTGTCGATGCCTCGGACAACCCCTATGTAGCTTCCTACAGTGCATCGCTGCAAATTCATATTCGTCGGTTTAAGTATGTATTTCTTAAGCAGCCAATAGCCGGGACGCGTGCATCTGTGGAGGAGCATGCTGCAATTATAGCCGCATTGGAAGAACAAGATTCCGAGAAGGCCGCCAGTCTAATGAAACAAAATGTGATTCGTCCGATGAACGAGCTGAACACACTATTTATTAAAAATGAAAGGGGCTAGCTTATGACCTTGTCAAAAGATTTGAGAATTCGCAGCAAAGTGATTAGCGAAGGGGTTAACCGTGTACCAAATCGGGCTATGCTGCGTGCGGTAGGGTTCCAGGATGAAGATTTCCTTAAGCCCATGATCGGGATTGCCAGTACATGGAGTGAGGTCACTCCTTGCAATATGCACATCAACGACCTGGCCATCCATGCGAAGGAAGGGGCACAGCGGCATGGAGGGGCCCCGCTAATTTTTAACACAATTACCGTATCTGACGGGATCTCTATGGGACATCCGGGGATGAGCTTTTCCCTCCCGAGCCGGGAGGCGATTGCCGATTCCATCGAAATTGTAACCAATGCGGAGCGGTTTGACGGCATAGTGGCGATAGGCGGCTGTGATAAAAATACTCCGGCTTGCCTGATGGCTATCGGACGCATGAATCTGCCCGCTGTATATGTCTACGGAGGGACGATTCAGCCCGGGATTTTGGATGGGAGGAAGGTTGATATTGTCAGTGCCTTTGAGGCTGTCGGCAGCTACCATGATGGCAGAATGAATGATGAAGAGCTGCACAAGGTAGAATGCAGTGCTTGCCCGGGTCCAGGGGCATGTGGGGGCATGTATACGGCCAATACGATGGCTGCCGCTGCGGAAGCGATGGGAATGACACTGCCCGGCTCATCCTCGATCCCGGCTATCGCCCAGGAGAAAAAGCAGGAGTGCGAAAGGGCCGGAGAAGCGGTGCTCGGGCTTTTGGAAAAAGGGATTTATCCGAAAGATATCATGACAAAGAAAGCGTTCGAGAATGCGATCACGGTTGCCATGGTACTAGGCGGCTCCACTAACCTGTTCCTGCATTTGCTTGCCATTGCTCATTCGGTTGGTGTTGATTTAACCTATGATGATTTTGAGCGCATTCGCGTTAAGGTTCCTCATCTTGCAGACTTAAAGCCGAGCGGCAAATATGTTATGCAGGATCTTAACGATATAGGAGGGGTTCCAAGTGTAATGAAGCTGCTGCTTGAGCGCGGTTATCTACATGGAGACTGCATTACAGTGACCGGTCAAACGTTGGCTGAAAACCTGGCCGAAGTGGAGCCTCTGCCTGAAAAGCAGGACATTATCCGGTCATTTGAGCAGCCGCTGAAGCCGACAGGTCCGCTGGTCGTTCTTCGCGGTAATCTGGCTCCGGAAGGAGCGATTGCCAAGATGTCAGGTATGAAAAAACTGCGTTTCTCCGGGCCGGCCCGGGTGTTTGACAGTGAGGAAGAGGCAACCGAGGCGATCGTCAAAGATGAGATTCGCAAAGGGGATGTCTTGGTGATCCGTTATTGCGGTCCCAAAGGCGGCCCCGGAATGCCAGAGATGCTTTCGGTTACCGCACTCATTGTCGGGAAAGGTTTGGGCGGGGAGGTTGCTTTGCTGACGGACGGCAGATTCTCAGGCGGCTCCCATGGTTTTGTAGTTGGGCATATTGCCCCTGAGGCCCAGGTTGGCGGCCCGATTGCCTTGCTGCAAGAGGGAGATATGGTTACGATTGACAGTGAAGCGCAAAGTCTCACTTTTGCAGTAACAGAAGAGGAGCTGGAGCGCCGTTCCCGCCAATGGACAGCCCCGCAGCTCAAGGCAGTTTCCGGAGCGCTGGGCAAGTACGCTCGGCTAGTGTCCTCCGCATCAAAGGGAGCAGTAACAGATTTGCTTGATTAACCCAAAACCAGTCGTCGATGAACATTTATGACGGCTGGTTTTTTGATACTAACTATTGCGTGAAGCCAGCGTGTTGCCCGCGATCACCAGTGTTTTACCTGCGTCTTATCTGCGGCAACCTGCGTTTTACTTGTTGACAACAAGAGCATTTAGTTTTTTAATGAGTATATAATCACTCATAAAACAGAGATGAAAAAGAGGAGACATACATGCCACGCACGAAAGAACAATTTGAACAAATGCGCAAAGCAACCAAAAATAAAATTCATACCGCGGCCATGCAGCTTTTTGTTCGCAAAGGCTTTGGCTCCACGACTGTGCAGGAAATTGCGGATCTGGCTGGCATCAGCATCGGGCTCTTGTACCGGCACTATAAGACCAAGGAGCAGCTATTTAGTGAACTGATCCAGTTTTCTCTCACTGGCCTTCAGAAGGTATCGGATTTATTTCAAACCGATGATTCTCCCAAGAAATTGTTCGATCAATTTGTAAGTGAAGTTCATAACGATCTGGAGCAGGGTGAAGATCTCGAGAATCTTCTTATCCTGATGAAGCAAGCTTTTTTTTCAGGAGGAGCGCATGTCGAACAAGAGAGGCTTGGCCAAATAAACGATAGACTGCTCCGTTCCACAGCACAACTTATTCAAAAGGGACAAGAGCTTGGTGAATTTCGCAATGGGGATCCGCATGAAATGGCGATATATTTTTTCTCAGTAATCCAAGGCCTGGCAGAAATGAAAGCGGTTATGAAGGATAGCTTTATTATGCCTTCTCAGCCTTTGCTTACAGCTTTTTTGTACAAAGATGAAGAAAATAAAATCGGGGAAGAACAGGGGAGGGCATTGTCATGATAACGGTGTCTAGGGCAGATAAATTGGGGCCAAATGCTAGGGAACAAATGGCGAAGATTTTTGCGGAAGGATTCAAGGACTGGCTTGTCTTTTTTTCCAAGGATGAAAACCAGCTTGCTGCCGCTTTTGGCCATATGTTTGTGCTAAATCAATTCTATGCAGCTGTCATAGATAACGAAATCGCCGCAATAGCAGCGTGTACAAACTGCCAAACACCATCGGTCAAGCTCCAGCCCAAGGAATTGAGGAAGCATCTCGGCTGGTTCAAGGGAAGCTTGGCAGCATTCGTATTGAAGAAAGAGTTTGAAGCCCACTTTAAAAATCCCCCGTCAGATACGGGCTCTATCGAATTTGTCGGCACAGCCGCCCAATTTAGAGGACAGGGTGTAGCCTCAGAGATGATTCGTTATATTATGGAATCCACTCCTTACAAGGAATATTTGATCGAAGAGGTTGCAGATACGAACATCCCTGCTATGAATTTATATAAGAAGTTAGGTTTCCAAGAATACAGACGTACTCCTGTTCCGCAAATGAAAGCGAAAAAAATAGGCATTACAAATTTTATTGCTTTAAAGTATAGGAAGGAAGGGTAGGGAAACCGTACATGGACAATATCATCCATTATTATTCTCAGTTCGATGAGTGGGGGCGGCTGGACAGAGAGCCGTTAGAAAGGTCTGATTGCCTGCACCTTTTCGCAACTTCCTGATAAAAATGAAAGGCAGAGCCTTCAATCACGCATTTGACTTTGCTAAAATCCCAACCATTCCTTTTGCCTGCTTGTTCATAAAACTTCTGATAATCACTAGCGTTCATTTTTCATCCGCCTTTCCACGAAAGTGAGCATTTTGCAAAATGCCTAACATCCAACCGTTTACATTCGACTCCAGGTGATCAAAGGGCAGACTAACCCCTTGATGGCTGGTACGCGTTTTTTCCAGCCCGATAATTAGTTACTTCGAACGTTACGGAAGGACATCCCTTTCACTTCATAAGAAAGACTAACTTATATTATAGAGGGATAATCACTACTCTCACAAGCCGTTAAGGTAATGAAGTTTTTAAAGATTTGCTGAAGTCTAACCCAATCCGTGGACAGAAGCGTATCATGAATACATGGTTAAGTGGCTGGGGCAGAATAACCGGGGTAGAATAAACCAGGATAAAATAAATAAGGAATGGAATAACAAGGGATAGAATAAACAAGGGCAGAGTAAAACAGGATAGAAAAAAACGGGGGTACAAACCACGGATAGAATAGACCGGGAGTAGAACGAACCAGGGATAGAACAGCCAGGGTAAGACAACCAGGGCAGAAGTGCAGCTTTGCAAGCTAAAGGATAGGAAAGGGTTTAACCTAATCGAAAGGAGAGGATAAAGCGATGATGCTGTCCGAGCTTAGCTTAGAACAGGTTACGATTGATAATAGAGAATTAATCGACAGAGTACTGTTTAGCGGAATTGAAGATGATGGGAAGAACGGGGAGCTTCTTTTCGTTTTTGGCAGTACGAAAGCTGTTCAATATCGCGTTCCATTGGCTGTTGAACTCTATATGGCCAAACGAGCGCCTAAGCTCTTAATGAGTGGGGGCAACCGGCCGATGCCGGGAGATGAACCCGAAGCGATACTAATGATGAGAAAGGCAGCTGCTTTAGGAGTGCCAAGCAGGGATATGATTGCGGAAATCAAGTCTACCCATACGGCAGAGAATGTAACGGAATCTAAAGCTTTGCTGGAAAAGCTTTATGACTTACGGAATATTCATAGAATCCTGGTAGTTTCAAATGCTTACCATATGAGAAGATGCTATTTAACCTTAAAAACCTTCTTGCCTCAACATATCGAATATACGTTATGCCCGGCTAACGACCTGAATACACGAAGAGACAACTGGTGGCAAAATGAAAAAGGCACCGAAAGAGTATTGCAAGAAACGAAAAAACTGATTCGCTATACAAGGGAAGGTAAGCTGCACGATTACAGTTTATAGCTCCAGCACCCTTCTGGAAGAAATTGAATCTGATTGGAAAGAAGAACAAATGGGAATAAACAGAAAAATATCATAAAACAGGGAGATTCGTATGCGAAACGAAGGAACTTCTTGTTTTTTCTGTTTTTTGTCATGGATTTGGCGATGGAAAATAAATCTCGTTTCAGTTTGCAGCCTGTTCGGATTCTAACCGCCGCACATCGCGAAAGGCGTGCGCAGAGCATCAGCAACTTAAGCTAGATTAGGCTATACCCATCACGCGTAACTTGGTATAATTTACAATAAATGGGGTGTTGATGAAATAAATGGGGTGATGATGATGGGGAAAATGACGAATCGAGCTGCAATAGTGCTGCTAATCGCTGCCGGATTGTTAAGCTTACAAGCTCCGGACGATAGTTATTTGATTTCCCAGGGGATACGAGAAATTCACTTGGGACAGAGTGTATTATACCTGAGCGGCTTATTTATGCTGATCGGTATTTTAATCATGGCATATCGTCACGGTGTTGTACGTGCGGTTGCAGCTGTGTTTTGTCTCAGTTATCTTCCCGTGATGCTGTTAAAGGAAGCGTTGCGGTTGTTTAGCTGGATAAACATTTAGTATCATAGGCTGCCTATATGAGAGATCCTAACGAGGGTATCTCCCTGGGGATTTCTGTGATGAGATTGGATACATCAATCAGTTATTGGAAACTAATTAGGCTATGGAACAAGAATTTGAAAGCGGCTGAGGATGCTTACTACGCGGAACATGACAAACCGAAGGAGCCGAGTTTCTTTACGAGCTATGTGTTCTACGAACGCAGTAACTTCGTTTTGGACAGCTTATTGCTTGATATCAGATATAAGGGCTAGGGCTATTATGGCGTCTTCGAGGGAGAGGCTGGCAGTATGGCCAATAACCCATATGTGCAAGGGATGGACAGCTGACATGACATCGTCTTTGCCTGTATGTTCAACATAGATGAACGCAGAGAAGGTTACTCGCTGGACCCGTATAAAGAACGATCCAATGCATAATGGGATAGATGGTATCCTGACGGGTATTACAATTACAAAGAGGGCAGCTAATACGATATACGAAACAAGAAAAGAGTCAAAGGGAAGCGGGATGCTTTCTTTTGACTCTTTCCTTTAACTTTATTGCTTCAGAGAAACATCGTGTAGCTGCATAATACCATTAGGATGCTTCCAGAAGCCTTCTACTAAGTCGCTTACTCCATCCAAATAGTCTATATGATGAATGTAAAGCATGGGGGCAATCTCTACTAGCCTCTCTTGAGCTTCTTTGTAAAGGGCCTTGCGTTTACTTTCATCGGTTTCTTTACGGGCATCTTCCAAAATCCGGTCTAGATCGGCATCTTGAGTGAAGGTACGGTTTCCTGGCTCGCCAACGTTTGAGGAATGAAACACCGGATAGAGAGCATAATCTGCATCTGCCGTAACTGCTGACCAGCCAAGAATGAACATGTCATGGTTTCCGGCAGCGGTTTGGCTTAGGTAAGCGCCCCATTCTAGGGTTTCCAATTTCACTTCGACGTTGATTTCTTTTAATTTGGATTGAACATATTCACCAATTTTGATCCGCTCAGCGTTGTCATTTGTCCACAGAGTAGTGGAAAAACCGTTAGGATAACCCGCTTCAGCCAATAATTGCTTAGCTCTTTCAACGTTATACTCTATAGGAGTAACGGAACTGTCATAACCGAATACGCTAGGAGCTAGCGGTCCTTCAGCTGGAAGTCCGATGCCTTCATAGATTCCATCCAAAATGTCATGTTTATTTATAGCCATGGACAAAGCCTGTCTTACACGTATATCAGTAAACGGCTCTTTTTGCATATTAAACCCAACATAAGACAAGCTTAAGGAGGGTTGTTTGTTAACAGAAGCATCCGGGAAATTATTTATCCGATTGACATCACTTGGAGAGACCGGATCAATAATATGTGCATAACCTGTTTCCAATTCTGCAACTCGGGTCCCTGTTTCACTGACTACCTTGAAAGTAACACCGTCAATTTTAGCCGGACTGCCCCAATAGTTTTCATTGGCAACCAGCCTGACCTCCTGCCCAGGAATCCAGTTTTCCAATTTGAAAACACCGGATCCCGCAGGATTTTGTGCCAGGTAAGCTCCGGCTTTTTCCCCAGCAGCTACTCTCTCATTGTCCTTTTCTATTGCTTCGGCACTAATGATGCCTACGCCGGGATGGGCAAGGTGAGAGAGAAATGGTGAGAAAGGATATTGAGTGACGATCTGTACCGTATTCTCATCCACTACTATGACTTCCTCCACCATATTAACTAAACTTGCGCGGGGCGAAGCGACCTTTGGATCCAGCATGCGGTCCAGATTAGCTTTTACAACGTCAGCATTGAACGCGCTTCCATCGGTGAAGGTAACACCTTCACGCAACTTGAACTCCCAAGTCAATTCATCCACTTGCCTCCAGCTTTCCGCTAGACTCGGAACAATATTCAAGTCTTTGTCATGCTTGACCAAAGTATCATACAAATGGGTTGTCATCACGCTGGTTTGCTGGTCAGTAGACATATGCGGATCCATGGACGGCGGATCAGATAACCAGGCAACAATCAAATCCCCGCCAGAGCCGGCTTCATTTGGTCCTGATTCCGGTGGTGAGGACTCCGAAGGAGTCGAGCTTGGTGATTCACTCGGTGGTGCTTCATTACTTGAACAGGCCGTAAAGAAAATGGCCAGCAAAAAGAAAATACTCAGCAGCCATGTCTTTCTCTTCCCCAAAAACTTACTAGCTTCCACATGAATTCCCCCGATTCATTATGTATTTGGGTTGGTTCAGTTGCAAAACATCAGTAATAAAATTTCGTTTATGATTTTTGATTATAATAGATTATTACACCAATTTAAAGTATAATTTTCAATAACTTGACAAAATTGAAGGGGAGATTCCAATTGAGCGACCTAGTGGCTAAGCCGGGAGAGACCTCTGTTCGAGCCGGTGAAAGAAAATTTGGAGGGTGGAAAACGTTTTACAAGAAATTTAGCAGAAATAAGGCTGCACTCGTTGGCGGGTATTTCCTTGTAACCGTTATCATTATTGCTGTTATCGGCCCGCTTTTTACTACTTTCGATCCTACTAAGGTAGATTACTCCATTAAACTGCTTAAGCCGAACGCCGAGCATTGGTTCGGCACAGACCATAACGGAAGAGATATTTTTACACGCGTAATTCACGGTATGCACTTAACCTTGTTTGTCGGTATTTTTTCTGTGGTTGTAGGAGCTGTAATAGGAGTCATTTTAGGTATTTTCTCCGGTTACTTCGGGGGGAAACTTGATTCGATCATTATGAGATTTGTCGATGTTTTGCTTGCATTTCCAGGCATTTTGCTCGCACTGGCTGTGGTCAGCGTGCTTGGTAAAAGCTTGACCAATGTCGTTATTGCCGTTGGTATTTTTTCCGTTCCGACCTTTGCGAGGGTGGTTAGAGGAGCAACACTTGCGGTACGCAAGCTCGAATATATTGATGCAATGCGGGCGCTGGGCGCAAATGATATGCGAATCATCTTCCGGCATGTGCTGCCCAATATTACCTCACCGATTATCGTACAGGCTACTTTGAGAGTGGCGATTGCTATATTGACAGCAAGCGGACTGTCTTTTCTCGGGCTGGGAGCTCAGCCTCCAACACCGGAATGGGGGGCTATGCTGAATGATGGCCGAGATTTCATGGCAGAGCATCCACATGTGGCCTTCTTTCCAGGTATGGCCATTGTCCTTGTCGTCGTAGCAATCAATATGTTTGGAGATGGTCTAAGAGACGTGCTCGATCCGAAAGTGACTAAATAGAGAGGGGGGCTGACTATGATTCAATATATCATTCGCCGGTTATTGCAGACCATCCCGGTACTTATCGGGGTTACAATTGTCGTATTTTTACTAATGCACTTGATTCCCGGCGATGCCGCACAGGTCATTGTTGGGGAAGGGGCGCCGCGGGAACAGGTTGAACAAGTCAGGGAGAGCCTCGGTTTGAATGATCCGCTGCCTGTTCAATATGCTAGTTATATCGGGGGTCTTTTGCAGGGCGACTTGGGCACCTCTATCCGCAGCAACCGTCCTATTGTTGAGGAGGTTTTTACCACCCGCTTCTGGGTTACTTTGGAGCTTGCCTTGTACAGTACGATACTGGCTGTATTTCTTGGCTTAACTGCCGGGATTTTCTCTGCTGTCAAGCGTAATTCCCCTGCAGATATAGGTATTATGTTTGTTGCTTTGTTTGGGCTTTCGATGCCAAATTTCTGGCTGGGTCTTATGCTGATTCAATTTTTTGCCGTTGATTTGTCATGGTTTCGTCCGTCCGGTTGGGGAACCTGGTCACAAAATGTGCTCCCCGTGCTTACTTTGGGAACGGGAGGAGCAGCAATCATCGCCCGCATGACACGTTCCAGCATGCTGGAAGTGCTGAATCAGGACTACATTCGCACTGCCCGTGCCAAAGGAGCCAAGGAGCGAATTGTCATTTATAGACACGCCCTGAAAAATGCGATGATTCCAATCATTACGGTAATCGGCCTGGAATTTGGCGGTTTTTTAAGCGGTGCTGTCCTGACTGAAACAGTATTTTCGGTAAATGGCATGGGCCGCTACGTCATTACAGCTATTAATATGCGGGATTATCCTGTTGTGCAGGGGACGGTGCTGATTCTTTCAGTCATGTTTGTACTGGTAAATCTCATTGTTGACATTTCCTATCGATACTTTAACAAACGGATTGATTTGAATTAATTTGACCCATTGAAGCTTTCATGTGGTGATGGAAACTTCCAGAAACGGCGAAATAAGGGGGAAAGAAAAGTGGTCAAGCAAGATACAATCTTGGAGATCAAGCAGCTTGCAACTTCGTTTTTTACCGAGGAAGGGGAAGTCAAGGCTGTTGACGGCATAGACTTAAAGGTGCTTAAAGGAAAGACATTAGGAATAGTTGGAGAGTCCGGTTCAGGAAAAAGTATTTTATCCCTATCCATCCTGCGCCTGATTTTTGAACCCGGTCGAATAGTGGGGGGAGAGATTAATTATAAGGGCGAGGATCTGCTTAAAAAGACGAATAGGCAGATGCGAAGTATACGCGGAAATCATATCTCCATGATTTTTCAAGAACCTATGACTTCTCTCAATCCGGTGTACACAGTGGGTGAGCAAATAGCTGAATCATTCCAAATTCATGAGAAGATGAACAAGAAGACGGCGCTGCGCAAGGCAGTTGATATATTGCGGCTGGTTGGCATTCCTTCGCCTGAAAAGCGAGTGCACCAGTATCCGTTCGAACTATCGGGGGGCATGCGGCAAAGAGTGATGATCGCCATTGCTCTTGCTTGTAACCCGGAGCTTCTTATTGCCGATGAGCCTACTACGGCATTAGACGTGACGATTCAGGCGCAAATTCTGGAGCTCATCAAGGATTTACAGAAGCAATTTCAGATGTCTGTCATGATTATCACTCATGACCTTGGTGTTGTAGCAGAAACCTGTGATGAGGTGGCCGTTATGTATTGCGGCAAGGTGGTCGAGTACGCCAGTGTCGACCAGCTGTTTTCCGCTCCCAAGCACCCTTATACCCAAGGACTTTTGAATTCGCTTCCCCGGCATGACGAGGATCAGGAGGAACTCGAGGCGATTAGAGGCACAGTACCCAATCCATTCGAGAGGGTAGAAGGCTGCCGGTTCGCTCCGCGCTGTCCGCATGCTATCCCTCTCTGCTTCGATCATCTTCCGGAGCTCGATCATGTTGACGGCCGTCATGAAGTGCGATGCTGGATTTACACTGACAAATGGGAAGCTAAACCGGAGGTGAGGGCGGAATGACGAATGAAGCTGTTAAAGAAGCGGGGATTTCCATCCCGGGGGAAAAAACACCTTTCAAATCCAAGGACCAGTGGAAGCTGGGGACTAAAGGCAAGGAGCTGCTAAGAGTCGATTCGTTAAAGATGTATTACCCGATCAAGGGAGGCTTTCTAGGCCGTACAGTAAACCATGTCAAAGCTGTGGATGATATCTCATTCACTATTTATGAAGGGGAGACCGTAAGCATTGTAGGAGAGTCGGGATGCGGCAAATCAACAACCGGCAGAGCAATTATGCGCTTGGAGGAACCGACCGCTGGCAGAGTTTGGTTTGAAGGAACGGATTTACTTAAGCTGACCAAGAAGCAAATGCTGAGGAAGCGGAGAGAGCTGCAAATGATCTTCCAGGACCCGTACGCTTCTTTGAATCCACGCAAAACTGCAGCACAGACACTGGAAGAGGCGCTGAAGATCCAACAAATCGTTCCTGCAGACAAGCGCAGAGAAAGAGCGATTGAACTTCTCGAAATGGTTGGCCTTGCTGCTTATCAGGCAGATCGATTCCCGCACGAATTTAGTGGAGGACAACGGCAGCGGATCGGCATTGCCCGGGCTTTATCGGTTAATCCAAAACTGGTTATATGCGATGAAGCTGTTTCCGCGTTGGATGTATCAATCCAGGCACAAGTGCTTAATTTGCTGAAAAAGCTGCAGAAGGAATTAAAATTAACTTATCTATTTATTTCCCATGATCTTGGCGTGGTTCGTCACATATCCAACCGCATTATAGTAATGTATCTGGGTAAAATAGTGGAAATAGCAGATAAGGCATCCCTGTTTAATGATGCTCAGCATCCGTATACGCAAGCTTTGCTGTCGGCTATCCCTTCTTTGAATCCCGCGAATAAGAAGGAAAGAACTATATTGAAAGGGGATATCCCTTCGCCAATCGATCCGCCTGGCGGCTGCCGCTTTCATACCCGTTGTCCATTTGCCCGGGACCGCTGCAAAACGGATACACCCGAGCTGAGGAAGGTCAAGGACCGTTCCTTTCATCTAGCAGCCTGCCATTTTATGGAGGAAATAGAGGCGGCCCGCTCTCGTTAATCACGACGGTAGCAAGGCTGCTTCCGAGCATTGACAGCTGTTCGATTATTCGCGACAATAATAAAGATTATAATACCAACTAAGGTGCATTCTCGAAATTCAGGGGATGTGCTCTTTCTTTTATTGCTGTCTTTTGCAGTTCGGAGCAGGTTAATTAGGTTTAAGGCTCTACATGGGCCATATGAATGACCGAGGAACGGTGAGAACTCATGAAACGAATCATTTATGTTGAAGATGAGAAGGACATTGGCGAGTGGGTCACCCGTGATTTGACAGAACGCGGCTATGAGGTCATTTGGTTAAAATCGGGTGAAGAAGTGGATCGGTACAGACATCAGGCGGATCTGCTAATCCTCGATGTGATGCTGCCTGGACTGGACGGTTTTTCAATTGGCAGACGGGTGAAGAAGCAAAATCCCGAGCTTCCGATTCTGATGCTGTCTGCCCGTACAGCCGTTGAGGATAAACTGGAGGGCTTGCAGTTCGCAGATGATTATTTGACGAAGCCCTTTCATCCGGATGAATTGTCCGCACGAATCGAAGTGCTGTTAAGACGTTTTCATACAAATGAGGAGGAAATGCTGCAGCTGCAGCATTTGACCATTCGTTTAAATGACCTGAGAATCGAGCATAACGGAGAAGAGATCCGGTTAACCGGGAAGCAGTACTATTTATTTGAGTATTTCCTGCGGAATTTGAACCGCATTTTGACTAAAGAGCACTTGTATGAAAATGTATGGGGAGAGCCGTACCTGGACGGAGATAAGACATTGATGGTGCACATTCGCTATCTTCGCGAAAAAATCGAGCTGGATCCAGCCCAGCCAACGATTATCGAAACGATCCGCGGGCTTGGCTATCGGATGAAGCGATGAAGTTTTGGAGATCACTGCAATTTAAATATATGCTGATTATCCTTATGGCATTGTTTTTAATCCAAGCCATTTATCTGGGTGTAGGCATTTTCTTTGTCATCGTTCAAAGCCTGGATAAGACGAGCTTGCCTCAGGATCAAATTTCAGCAGCAGCTATTGAGGAACAGTGGCATGAGCAGGCGGGTGAGCTGCAAGCGGCCTCACCTGATGGAATTCGCCGGCATTTTGCTGCCTGGAAAGAAGACTATAAGGAAGCGGCTATGTTCTGGGTGGATGCGCAAGGAGTGCTCGCAGAGCAATTGGATGCGGATCCGTCCTTGCCGCATCAATGGACGCCCTCTTTTACAGCCCAATTTATAAAAGAACGATACGGCGGTGATCCTTTTACGGTCATTGCCTTTGTCGGGGAACAGCAAACCGATGGTTTTGTCGTGCTGGAACTTCCGCGTTCCGTGCTGGCTCCCGTCCTGGTGCCGGTCTATGAACGATACGGCGCGGTGCTCATGGGCTCTGTTCTTCTGGTGCTGCTCTTGTTTTTGCTTATTTCCTTCATGTTCTTCCGCGGGATTCGCAAGCGCTTGCTGCTGCTGCAGGATGCTATGAAAATGCGGGACGCCAATCAATTACCGATTCAAATCCATGCAGATAAAATCGATGAGATTGGACAGCTTGAGCATACCTTTAACGAAATGGTGTTCGAGCTTAGGGAAAGCAAGGAGAGAGAGCAGCAGGAAGAGCAGCTGCGGCGAGAGCTGATAGCTAACCTTTCTCATGATTTGCGGACCCCGCTAACGAAGCTTAGGGCCAACACTTATTCTCTTACGAAGGAGCAGCTGACGCCGGAGGGAAGCCAGGCCGTACAAGCGATCGAGGCATCGATTGTGAGCATTGACCGGCTAATGGAGAATCTGATGGCTTACACGCTGCTTATGGCCAGCAAGCTGAACTATGAGCCAGAGCAAACGGATGTGCTGCGTCTTGTCAGAGAAGTCGTGGCCAGCTGGTACCCGGTGCTGGAGAAGGAAGGATTCGAGATCGTGGTTGATCTGCATCCCTTGAATCAGCCGATGTGGGAAATAGACAAGCAGTGGATGGAAAGAATTCTTGATAACCTGATCCAGAATGTGCTGCGTCACGCTCATTCCGGGCTGTTTCTGCAAGTGACCACAGAAATGCATGACGGTTATGATGCTGTGATTATTAAGGATAAAGGGCAGGGAGCTGACCTCGACTCAAGCGAAAAAGGGGCCGGCATCGGGCTATCCATTGTGGATAAAATGGTGAAGACAATGAATCTGGAATGGGTGATGCTCCCAAGCAAACAAGGAACGACCGTTAAGCTGATTAAAACTAAGCAGGGCGGTGTTCGATACTAAATAGTAAATAGAGCAGCGTTTAACATATGCTGAGAAAGGCAATGAGGCGGGAAGGCGTTACCTTCCCGTCTTTTTTTAAACAAATTTTAAACAAGCCCGGATCTCAATCTAACCTTCAATCTTTAAGATAGAGGATGAGGTGAGAGCATAATGGAATATGTTGTGGAAACCAACCGCTTATCCAAACGCTATGGCCGCGATTATGCGGTAAATCAACTAATGATGAAGGTTCCAAAAGGCTCCGTGTACGGATTTTTGGGGCCTAACGGTTCCGGCAAATCGAGCACAATCCGAATGCTGCTAGGTCTAGTTAAACCTACCGAGGGAACGGTTCGGATTTTCCAAGAGGACTTGAAGCAGTCACGGAAATCGATTTTAAGCAGAGTCGGTTCCTTGGTGGAGAATCCGTCCTACTATCCCCATCTAACCGCTCATGAAAATTTGGAAGTATGGAGAAAGCTGGTAAACGTCCCCAAGAAAAGAATCCATGAAGTGCTGGAGCTGGTTCAGTTATCCAATGTGGCAGGCAAAGCGGTGAAAGGCTTCTCTCTTGGGATGAAGCAGCGCCTCGGCATCGCTGCAGCCTTGCTGAACGAACCGGAGCTGTTGATCTTGGACGAGCCGACTAACGGCTTGGATCCGTCAGGCATTATCGAGATGAGAAACTTGATCAAACAGCTGGCTTCTGAAAACGGCATGACCATTCTGGTCTCCAGCCATTTGCTGGCGGAAATGGATCAAATGGCGACCACTGTTGGGATTGTAAGGAAAGGGCAAATGATTTTCCAGGATTCCATTCAAGCACTGCGGAAGCTGGCGCAAAATCAAGTTTCTCTGGCTGTAAGCGAAAGTAAAATGGCACGGCATGTCCTGCTATCTGCAGGAATTCAAGCCGATTGGAAAGAAGACAGACTCTATTTGGCGGACCGCTCTGATGCAGCCGTAGCTCAAGCTGTCCATACGCTCGTCATGAAGGGGCATTCGGTTTACCGGGTAGAGGAGGAGAAGAGAGCTTTAGAAACGATATTCCTGGATCTGATCGCGGCGGGGGAGGAAGCGGTATGATCAGACAGCTAATTGCCGCTGAATTTTATAAAGTGAGGCGTAAAGGGTTTTGGTTCCTGACCTTCCTTGGACCCTTTGGCGTGGTGGCGCTGCAAATGGTTAATTACGGGGTGCGAAAAGACTACTTACTGCAAATCAGTGACGATCATTGGCGCGATTACTTGGAAAATGTCAGCAGTTTTACTCCGCTGGCTTTAATATTAGGGATTGTCATTCTCACCTCTTTACTGGCCAGTGTAGAGGATGAAACGAATGCATGGAAGCAGATTATGGCTTTTCCTGTATCCAAGCTGAGTGTATATTTGGCGAAAATGTCCATGCTGCTGGGATTCCTTTTCCTATCCTGTATCTTGCTAACTTTATGGACTTGGGGCTACGGAGTGTTTTTACAGCTGGATGGACCGATCCCCTATGGGCTGATGCTGCAGCATGGGTTCTATCCCTTTTTTGCGGCCCTGCCTGTCCTTGCTCTGCATTTATGGCTAACTACGGTAAGCCGTAATCAGGGCCTTCCCATCACTATAGGCATTATGGGAGTCGTATTTGCTTTTATGCCGTATGCTCTTCCGGATTGGATGATCTGGAAGTGGCCATTATTGCAAAACGCCTGGCAGGAGCCTTTACTGAACGTTGGTCTCGGCTTGATAGCGGGAGCTGCTCTTTATTTGGCCGGGATGCTGGACTTTAAACGCAGGGATGTGAAATAATGTTCTCTATTATTCAAGCGGAATGGTATAAACTTCGCAAAACCAAAGGAATGCTTGTCTGGCTGGCAGGCCCTCTAGTCGGCTTAGCGATGGGGCTACTGAACGGTGGTATGGACTTGGACCCCGGTGTCAACGCCTGGTATTTGCAATTGGTCTACTCCAATATAGTCTATGCCCTCTTATTTTTGCCTTTGATCACGGCTGTTCTAGCCAGTCTCATTTGCAGGTATGAGCATCAGGCTGGCGGCTGGAAGCATCTGCTCGCTTTGCCAATAACCCGCGGTCAGTTGTTTGTGGCGAAATACAGCCTGCTGTTGTTCCTGGTATTCGTCATGCAAATCCTGTATATGGGGTCCATTTATTTGGCTGGAAAATTCAATGGCTTTGCCGATCCATTTCCTCTCGCTATCGTCTGGAAAAGCATATTTGGCGGCTGGGTAGCTGCCTTCCCGCTGCTTGCGCTGCAGCTGGGCCTGTCCATTTTGTTCAGGAGCTTCGCTATCCCCTTGGCGATTAATGTAATCTTTACCTTGCCGACCTTGCTGGTTGTTAACTCCAATAAAGTGGCGCCTTATTATCCGTGGGCGCAGCCTTTTTCCATGATGTACATTCGTGAGGGTGAGAGCAGCCTGTTCTATGTTCCCTGGGATCAATTATTGACTGTGGTAGGAGGCAGCTTCGTTCTGTTTTTCCTTGGAAGCTATCTGTACTTTCAAAGAAAGGCGGTATAGTGATGAGACAGCCAGTACCAGGGTTCAAGCAGGTGATAAAAGGATAGACGGGAGAAGTTCAGGATGGGAGGGTATTGCGGGAGAAGGGTATTCTCCCGGCCAGTTTTTAGACTCGGTGGTCTGGCATAGCCGGTTATTCATGATGTAAGACGACTGATGCTTCCGCCAGAAGGAGGGAGCTTATAGCGTCTTCTATCTTAATCGTAAATTGGCTGCTCCCGCCAAGAATCCTCCGGGGAATTTGCGACCAAAACACGATTCCGTGATTTACCGGCGACAAGATAACCTCGTCTTGTATCTCTCCCAGCTTCATTAACGCATTGCCCTCTCCCAAGATGACCCCGGAGCCTTCCTCGTTTATAAAAGTGATGCGGAGATTAGAATGAACATTTTTCAAGTCGAAAATTAGATGAACAGCCCGTTCGTCCAAGGAGTACGTAATGCTCCCATCGAGCAAACCGCTTTCTCTTTTCTCTACAGCGGTTGTGATGCCTTCCTGGACTTCTAAGCTTGCTTGCTCGGCTGGCAATACTATATAGGTGTCCGTCCTGTTCATCATCAGCTGTGCAGCTAATATGATAACCAACAACAGGGCGAGCGCCAAAGCTATAATCAGGGCGGCCAACAGGCATTGGTACTGTGTAAATCTTCTGCTTCTTCCGCTCATAAGTCCTCCTGTCTTTTTAAGGGATTAAATGATTTCTGTTTAATTTTCCGTTTCCTTAATCGGCTTTTTCCTATATAATCTTACAAAAAAACGATCCCCAGTAAATGACAATTCGGTAAAAGGAGCAGTTAGGCTGCTTAGCGGGGTTCGCGAGATTTACAGGATGAGGAGGGGGAGCATTGAAATTTATCCTATTGATCGGACCGCAGGCCGTTGGAAAAATGAGCGTTGGTCAGGAGCTTGCTGAATTAACGGGGTTTAAGCTTTTTCACAATCACATGAGTATAGACTTCGTCACCGCGTTGTTTAGCTACGGATCGCCTGAAGGGAAAAGGCTGATCCAACGGATCCGCCGAGCTGTGTTTGAGGAAGCAGCTCAGAGTGATTTGCCAGGTCTTATTTTTACCTTTGTATGGGCCTTTGACCGTCCCGAGGACTGGGAGTATGTAGAGGAAATTAGCAGCCTATTTGAAAAAGAAGGCAACGAGGTGTATTGGGTAGAACTGGAGGCGGATTTATCGATACGGCTAGAGCGAAATCAGACACCTAACCGCCTGGCTCACAAGCCGTCCAAACGGAATTTGGAATGGTCGGAGAGGGATTTGCAGGACACTATGAAGAAGTACAGGCTAAATTCCCGTCCGGGAGAGATTCAGAAGGAGCTGTATTTGCGTATCGACACCTCGGAACTGGAAGCGCGGGCAACAGCAGAGCAGATCATAGCTGCCTTTGGTTTTGCCAGACAAGAAACGGGGAAACGAGAGGAGTTATAGATTGGGAATCATAACAGATCTGCCTGACCATCACGGGCTGCCTTCGAAAGCATTAATTCAGTTCTTCAATCAGATTGAACAGCTCAACCTGCAGGTTAACACTTTCATGCTGCTTCAGAATGGCAGGGCCACGGCTCAGTTTTGGCGGCCTCCTTATCGCAAGGAGTGCCCGCAGCTGCTTTTTTCCCTGAGTAAAACCTTCACTTCGATAGCGGTCGGCATAGCAAGGGACAGGGGATGGCTCGAGTTAGAGGATCCGGTCATTTCTTTTTTCCCCGACAAGCTGCCTGAAACGATCAGTCCGAACTTGGCCAAAATGACCATACATCATCTCTTATGCATGAATGCGGGTCATCAGCATAATATTTATCCTTATGTAGAGAGGGAAGAGGATTGGGTAAAAGCTTTTCTGTCTCAAGACGTCGAGCATGAACCGGGGACTTATTACCGCTACAGCACACATTCTAGCTATATGCTGTCTGCCATTATAGAAAAGGTAACGGGGCAAAATCTGGTTGATTTTTTGATGCCCACCTTATTCGAGCCTCTGGACATCCCAAGACCGGCCTGGGAAACTTGTCCATTAGGAATTACGGCAGGGGGCATGGGCTTGAGCTTGCGTACTGAGGATATTGCGAAATTCGGGGTTATGCTTTTGAACAATGGAATGTATGAGGGTAACAGAATTGTGTCAGAGGACTACCTCAAAATGGCGACTGCGGAGCAAAGCGATAATCGTGCAGGTGCTTCAAGGATAGATTCAGCCCAGGGGTATGGCTATCAGATTCATTTGTGCAGGCGGGGCTGCTATCGGGGCGATGGAGCATTTGGCCAGTTATGCTTTGTGGCCCCAAAGGAAAATATAGTCGTTGCAGCCACTTCAAGCTTCAAATCCGGGGGTTGTTTGCAGACCCTGCTGAACCTGATTTTTGAGCATATTCTTGACCCTCTGGACAAAAGTGTAACCGTCCGTAAAAGTGCAACGGTACATGAAAGTACAACTGCACGTGAAAGTGCAACTGTACGTGAAGACTACATGGAGCTGCAGTCTTTGTTAGCTAAGATTGGCGGCAACCCTGCGGCTGCCCATGCTCCTTTTCCTGCAGAGCGTCCCGCCGAGCTGCCAATCCTTCATGATTACAGCTATAGGCTTCCGATGATAGCTCACAATAGCACTTATACAATGAGTCAAAATTCTGCCGGAATTAAAACGATCCGCTTCCTTTGTCGGGAAGATGGGGCGCGGAAGCTTCAATTGATCGGTCATGATCTTAATCGCATTATTCCATTTGACTTTTCTAAACCGGTACATACGAGGGATTTTTATCACAAAGATCTGTCTAAAACGTGGCAAGAGGTAGTCATTTATGCTTCGTTGAATAACGAAAGCACGCTAGTACTAACCCTTTATTATATTGAAACGCCATACGTGGTAACTTACACGTTCATATTTAAGGGACAAGCCGTAGAATTTCAATGCGATATCAATGTTTCGATGAATAATCAATCCATGAATCAGTCTGCATATAGCATAAACGGTCAGCGGAATACGGCAGTGCGCGATAAAATTCATATTCACCAAGTTGAACGGCAGGAGTGACGGCCATACTCCAGTACGTAATTGGCAGTAGGGAAAGAAGGATTCCTACTGCCTTTTTGTATGAGCTTAGAAAATGAGCAAAATAGTTGAGCGGAAGCATGAGCAAACGAGTAAGCGAAGTAGATGAGCGGAAGCATGAGCAAACGAGTAGGCGAAGTAGATGAGTGGACGCATGAGCAAACGAATGAGCGAGCTAGGAGCTGACGTTTCGCTGCTGGCGACAGTTGGTTGGCTGCTATGAAGAAGACTTCAATAGCAAGAGAAAAGAAATGTCCACTACGGCGGAGTGTTAAAATACGAGATGATACTGAATTCAAAAAGACCGTAGTTGGTTTCACATAGGGTGGCCAACAGATTGGGTCTCAAAGAAAGGTGGGCGCAAATGATAACTAAAGCTATTCAACTAACGATATTTGTAAAAGATCAGGAAGAAGCAAAAAAATTCTACACGGAGAAATTGGGATTTGTGGTCTGTATGGAGGTGGAGTTTGCACCAGGCTGGAATTATCTGACGGTGGCTCCAGCCAAGGACAATGAAACTATGCTGGAACTTTTTGCACTCAAACATGGTTAATCCCATTAACCGCCCGACTTATTTCTATATGCTGCAGGAGATTGACCAAGCACCGATTTGAAATCTTTAATGAAGTGGGCCTGGTCAAAATAGCCAAGCTGCACGGCGAGCTCTGCCCATTGAGCCGATTCGTCTTTTTCCAGCCGCTCCGCCGCTTCCTGGAGACGAAAGCGCTTGATCACCCACTTCGGTGTAACGCCGACATATTTGCGGAACAGGCGCTGCAGCTGGCGGGTGGAATGGCCGGAGCGCTCGCTGAGCTGCTCCACCTTAATGAGGTTGCGGTCGTTCATCGCTTCCTCTACAATACGAGCCGTCAGCTCTGCCTGTGCATCTTTCTGCGGCAGTCTTTCCAGCAAAGCGAGCTCTGCCTGTCGCGCCATCGCTGCATCATCGCCGGCGTCAAGTATCATATCCGTCCATTGGGAAAGACCGTTGCTGAATATTTCCGAAGCGGGGATCGTCAAGCCGGTCAATAGGGAAACGTCCCGCTGCCAAAACGGATAAAAGCCGCCCGCCCGAAACTTGACGCCCAGCACCCGCCCGGCACCTCGCAGCTCCCGAACAAATGGGCGTTTCGGGATCCCATACAGCAGTGAACGGCGTCCTTCCTCATCATCCTCGAAAGCCAAGTGAACGTTAGGATAAGACAACACTGTCTGTGTGTATGTTTCTCCCTCCGGCAGATTATAGCGGACAGCCCAATAATGCTCGATGAAAGGCTCGAGCAGCTTTCCCGGTACAATGCGGGACAGAGTAAATTTGTTTTGTCCGGAAGCTGCATGAACAATACCTCGTGTCGAGTCTTTAGCCTTCACGTTACAACCATCCTCCTGACAATCGCTATGCTGTCGCCTTTTTACAATACATCCGATCAGTAATCCTCTTATACTGGAGACTAGCAGACGCCAGCCGATTTAGCAATGCTGCTCATACAAAGATACCACTGGATTAGTGGATAACGCCGCTGCTGCATTGTCCGCCGGGATCATGCTTGATTTCACTATTAATTTTACCAGGGAGGAATCTGTAATGGCCAATGAACAAAAGCAATCAGGGGTAACCGGAAAATATACAACTGAGGGGAAACCAAATAGATATAGTACCTTAACGCCATTTATTGTTGTCAGCAACCCGGTCGCAGCTATTGCCTTTTACGAAAACGTATTTGGGGCAAAGGCGAAGAGTGTGACCGAGATGGGGGAAGAAGGCAGCAAAATGATCGTTCATGCCGATATCGATTTTGGCAACGGGTATCTGCAGCTGGGAGCCGCCAATCCTGCATATCATTTGATCCTCCCGCCAGGGGAAGGTAATGCATGCTATTCCCTAAGCATTTACGTCCCGGATGTTGACCGCACATTAGCTTTGGCGGTCGCTCATGGAGCTGCTGTCAGAGAGCCGGCTGCAAACTTTGTTTCAGGCGACCGGTACTGCAGTATTTTGGATCCGTTCGGAATTCGTTGGTCGATTATGACAAGAATTGAGGATATCTCTGAGGAAGAGAGCTTTCGCAGGGTAGAGGAATGGAGTAAGAGCTTTTAAGCTAGCCAACCTATGCTTATCTGGCAAATTATCTACAAAATTGCATGCTCAATAACAGGGCTTGACAACGCTATAGACACGGAGGGGAAGAGAGGAGCAGGAACATCCTGAAAAGTGGCGAACAAAAGACAGATTGGGAAGCGAGGACGGCAGGAGACATGCTGAAAATGCGGCTGCCCACCGTCTCTAACGCTGAACCTGGTACCGGGGGCTTCGTCGGTACGTCCTTTTGGACCCCCCCCCGAACTGCGAATTCGTCTCGTCACACGCAGGTAAGAAGCCCCCGTCCCGCAAGCGGCGCTTGGCCCAAAAGCATCAGTAAGCGGCCGCTTGGCCCTAAAACTTAAGTAAGCGTCTGCTTGGCAGCTGTCTTCGTTATGAATTAAGCGAGCTGCTGAACAATTTGACGAAGACCTTCCTCAACCGGGGTGGCCGGGCGGCCCAACAATTTTTCAAAGTCGCTGCTTTCTACTTCCAGAGTGCCTTCACGAATGCCTTGCTGGATGCCTACAAGTAAAGGGATAAGAAAATCAGGTACTCCCGCATTCTTCATCACCTCAGCGTATGCGGCGTCATCAACCTGCTGTACAGGTACTTCCTTACCGATTACGCTGGCCAGGGCAGAAGCCAGTTCTTCTTGAGTCAACAGCTTTCCGGACAATTCATAGATTGTATTATCGTGCCCGCTGCCGGACAACACGCGAGCTGCAGCTTCAGCATAATCTTGCTGCAAAGCCCAGCCTACCTTGCCGCTGCCTGCGGATGTTACCCACGGGGCGCCGGCGAGTACGCCTTGAATGCTGGAGGACTCGTTTTCCAAATACCAGTTGTTTCGCAGAAAAGAGTATGGGATGCCGGCTTGTTGGATAGCTTCCTCAGTAGCCTTGTGCGTTGGTGCCAGTAAGTTGCGGCTTTCTTTCGCTTTAGTAAGACTTGTATAAGCAATGAACTGTACTCCTGCGTCTTTTGCTGCTGCTACAGCATGACCGTGCTGCCGGATCCGGGTATCGTTATCCCCATCGGTAGAAATAATCAATAAGCGGTCAATTCCGGCAAACGCTTTTTTCAATGTTTCCGGGTGATCGAAGTCTCCATGACGAACATCAACGCCGCGCTGCTTTAAGCCTTCTGCTTTTTCCGGATTGCGGACACTAACCGCCAACTGATCGGCAGGTACAGTGTTTAGCAGAATGTCTACGACTTTCGAGCCTAATTTACCTGTTGCTCCGGTAACCAACATTTTCATAGCATGTTCCTCCTAATTTTTGTAATTAGTATGTGGGCAAGCGAGTTATCTGATGCATTGCAGCATTTCCCTAAAAAGCAATAGTGGTGATATAGCGATTATCCAGTATAATCTTTTGGTTATTCCTTATTTAGTTGTGACTTGTTTGGTTACAACTAAAGTGGATACAACAACCCCAGAAATCTGGTCGACGTATGTTCACAAAGCAGCAGCTACTTCTCAAATTGCTGAATTAGCTGCTGAAGCGTTGTCTGCTCAAGCCTGTTCTCCATGGCAGATTGAGCCGCTTGCAACTGGCATTGCAGAGCCTTCTCGATATTCCTTCCGACAGGACAATTAATATTGGGATTATCATGCATCCGGAATAATTGATTCTCTTCCGTAACATTAACCGCGCGGTAAATGTCAAGAAGTGAAATTTCGCCAGGCTCCTTGAGCAGCCTCGCTCCGCCGACCCCCGGCCGAACATCCACTAAACCGGCTTTTTTGAGCATGCTCATAATTCTGCGGATGACCACGGGGTTAGTATTGACGCTGCCTGCTATAAAGTCCCCTGTGCATTCCTGCGGACTAACTGCGATCAGGGACAACGTATGCACGGCAATAGAAAAGCGTGTACTGATCTGCTTCAAGTATATCACCACCGTTGTATCCATTATAGTTACAACAATTCGTTGTGTCAATTCTGCCTGTCTGACTATGCCGCTGGAAGTCCGTTTTTTTACATATTGCTAACCCACATCGGCTGCTGCTTTTGCAGCACCTCCGGTATCATTTCTTGTACGAGATAAGGCAGCACATCATACTTTCGGAGATTATCCAGCGTAGGTTCCAGCCAAAAAAATTCTAAATGAGATTCCAAAGCTTCAGGATTTCTGCCGGATGTCAGTTCAGAGCACTTGACCTCGAATAAATGGTTGATTTCACAGTAATTTTTTTCCTTGATTCCGAATTCGACGACACCCATAAAACGCACAATCTCGCAGGAACCAACGCCGAGCTCTTCTTGGAGCTCTCTTTTGAGAGCGGATTGCGCACCTTCACCGCGCTCAATTTCTCCTCCCGGCAAAAAAGAGTGGGCCCCTTTCATCCGCGCAATTAACAGCTTCTCCTGATCCAGAATCAAAGCTCTGGTCACATGGCGAAACGTTACCCCCATTCCTTTGCCTCCTTTTATCCATTCGGATTAACTTAGTAGTATGCTAGCTGCCGACTCTTACCCTAGCTATCGACTGATCTCTAACTTTGAAGTATGCTAACTGCTGAACTCTAAGATATTCTGCTGCGGGCCTTCATTTCCTGCAATCTTAATAAAAGAATTGTTGGTAAAAAGTCAGGGCTTGCTTAGAACCTTAGTTATAGCTTACTTAGAGCCTTAGTCAAAATTAGTCAGCACAAAAGGAAGGGAAAGATCGTAATGAAAACAATCTATTTGGTACGGCACTGTAAAGCAGAAGGGCAGGCCCCCGCAGCCCGATTAACCTCTATCGGTACCCGGCAGGCTGAGGAGCTGGCGGAATTTTTCACAGATAAACAGGTGGATGCAATTATAGCCAGTCCCTATGAGCGGGCTCATTCAAGCATAAAGCCGACAGCCAACCGGCTTGGCCTAACGATTAGCCTGGAGGAGAGGCTGAAGGAGCGTGTGTTGGCAGAGAAAGATTTGGCCGATTGGCTGGACAAGCTGCGCGCGACTTATGATGATTTGGATATATGCTACGAAGGCGGAGAATCCAGCCGCACAGCTATGAACCGGGCTGTTCGCGTTGTCCAGGAAGCTCTGGCCAGCCAGAGCCAAAGCATTATCCTCGTCTCGCATGGGAATTTGCTCTCGCTTCTCTTGAAGCACTTCGATTCCAGAATTGGGTTTAAGGAATGGTCAGATATGAGCAATCCGGATGTGTTTGAACTAACATTTTCTATAGCAGATCGGAGTACGCTTACCGATTTCTCACCAAGTATAAAGAGAATCTGGGCAGGCTAGATTTTACTGGATCAGCAGGATCGCCAAACCGCCAATCGGCTTAATTCCCACGTTTTATGAATGCCGGAAAAGGCTATGTATTTTTGGAATAAGTAAAAAAATCATTTCGTTTCTGCCAGCCCTGGGAGGACCAGAAGCGGTTTCCGGTTTCATTATCTGCAAGCACGAAAATGTGGCATTTCTCAATGCCCGCTTCGCGCAAGCCTGCTAACCCCAAGCGCACCAGCTGCTTGCCGATTTGCTGATGCCGATACATCGGATCAACTGCGACATGGTACATAAATCCTCTTCTTCCATCATGTCCGCACATCATCGTACCGGCGATTTTTTCGCTAGACTCGCATACGAAGCTTAATCCAGGGTTTCTAACCAGGAATTCAGCTACTCCTTCTCTGGAATCAGCTTGACTCAACACGAGCCCCGGAATCTTCTGCCAAAGTTCTATCATCTGCTCGTAATCCTCAATAGTCATTTCTCTATATTGCATATATTGCATGGGTTCCCAGGCTCCCTTCGAGTGGATATTGAATAATAATACATTCTAAAGAATAAAAATTCAATTTAATTTTACTTCTCGCCGGAAATCCATTTCAATATAGAAACGAGAAAAAAAGAGGATGAAATCTAGGCGGCTTGTTATCGTTGTATGACAAAAAGACCAAATTCCCGCCACGCTGCAGCGCAGAATTTGGTCTTTTCCAAGTGATCAATTAACAAAATGAAATTTATCTGTCAGTCCACTGCTCTCGCAGAAGTGTCGCTTTCTGCTCAATGGCTTGCTTGGCTGCAGGAGTTATAAAGGATTGCATGCCCTGGTTATGCATTTGAATAAAGAATTTATCCAGATGATCCAAAGCCTGAGTAAGGCGTCCGTTCTTTTCATGGCGGGCGGCTTGTGTCAGACGGTTGCTTAATTGCCGGTAGAGCGGAGTTTGCAGCTCCCCCATATTGTAGTAATGATCCAGCAAGTGCTGCAGGCCGTTGGCATCAACATTCTCCGCCGCTTCTACTGTGAAGGCCAATGGCAGTGATTGCACCGTCACATCGTGCAGGCTGACCTCGGCTAGCAAGTCTGCTTGCCCGGGTGATAGTGCAATTGCCGCACCATCCTCGACTGAAAGGACGGAAGCATTTGTGCTCCGCAGCTCAATTTGCAGATCCTTGTAAGCTGTTAAGCTTTTGCCATTGTCCAGCCGGATATCTAATGTTAATTGGGCGCGCTGGCCAGCTTGAAGGGTCGTATGTTCGGCTGATAGAATGACATCTGACAGCTGCAGGACCAAATCTTCGTGAGTATATTTCCACAGATCACTGACGCTGCTGCGGAAATAGAAGTGGCCAAATTCATCCTGGGCCAAGTACCGGGCATCATTAATCGTATTGGTGAGCAGGGTGTACTGCTTGGTGCCGGCGTCAATTTTGAAAAAACGGCCCATTGATGTACCGTACACATTCCCGTCCGTACCAACGTCCATGTTGGCATCACCCCATATTGTATCCCCATAATGGACAGAGAAAAGTTGCGAGCTGTAGAGTACCGAATATGTCTTAGGATCGAGAATAAACAATACACCTTCCGCTATACCCCAAATATTATTGTCTGGTCCGACAATCAAACCGGTGACGGCCCGTTTGCCAGATACCGGTGTCAGTTCGGTTATTTTGGTTTTGGTTGCCACATCCCAGACGAACAGCTTGCCTTCCTGTTCGGTTGGAGATTCACCTAGCCCTCCCCAAATCGAGGTGCCGCCAAAAACTTTGCCATCCAGATAGGCGAGAGATACGACACTCTGGTTGTGGACGATATTTTTCTCCATATGATCTAATTGACCAGAGCCAAGGTCATAAATGGCCAAAGCTCCTTCATGCTTGCCGTAGGCAGCCACCGTACCGATGAATAGCTTGTTTTCTTCCTCTACACCCAGCATTCCGAACGGGCGGTCCTGGTCATAAGCCGACAAATCCAATACCGTTCTCGGATTGCCGCTGCCCCAAGGTAAAGCAGTATCGAATTCCACTACTCTGGCTCCAGGGTAAACACCGAAGTAGAGCTTATCTCCCGCTGAAGTGATCGCTTCCGGCTGGCTGATACCGGAGAAGCCATGAATGCTGGCGGTTATCGGGTTATAGGCGGAAGCCCCGCCGAGATAGCCCCCGCTATAAATATTACCGTCCGGGCCTTTGGCAAGGGTACGGATTTCATTAGGCTGACCAGGTACCGCAATAAGGGAAGCTTCATAATGACCGTCCTGCAAATTGTATTTTGCTATGCTGCCACCAAGCCACATAACAAGGGATAGACCGGGAAATGCCGGATCGTCCAGGTCAATCAAAGTAATATCACGCGGGTAGGCGTTTGTTTGCAAATTGACAAGAGCATCTGATGCGTGGGTGGCAAGGTCGAAAACTTTGAGATGATTGTCAGCCAAATAATAGATCTTATCTTCTTCCGGCGATGCAGCGACCCTTTGTCTGGCCTGGGACTCCTCATATACAACCTCGCCTGTATGTTTATTCATAATAAACAGGACGGTCGATTTCTCCAGATAAACAGCCAAGTAATCCCCAACAACATTCACGCTCATCGGATAAGAACTGTCTTCGTAGCTGGCAGGCAGTATATCTGTCTTTGTTCCGGTGTTCAGATCATAACGGATCAAATGCGTCGTCGTTCCCACTCCTACGTACAATACATTTTCCTCTGCGTCGTAATCCAGACTTCTGGCGTATAGCTCTCCTTGCACCATAGGACCGTGATCCGTAAAGCTATCCGTACTCGTATCAAATTCAATGACGTTGCCTTCGGGGTAAGCTCCTATAAATAGCTTGCCGTCAGGTCCTTTTTTGATATCCCATATATGAGTCACACCTTGGGGGCGGCCCACGGATTCAACGTAAGAATCTCCGGGGGTATAACGATACAGCTGTCCATTGCGGGATCCGCCGATATAGACTTTCCCGTCATGACCGGTTTCCATCGCCCATGCAGTAGAAGCTCCAGGCAAATCCAGCATTCGCTCCACTTCCCCGGTTTCCATATTGATAACTGCTAGCTTGGCAGGCTCTCCATTGACCGCAACGTGCATATAGAGAGTCCCGGAGCTGTCTCTTGCAAAGCTTGCGCTTGGTGAAACAGCCCGGGTAATTTGAGTCCCTAAGTTCGTAAAGACCCCGAAGTTAGAGGGCTGGAATTGGACTAGATGAATATCGTCTACATAACCAAAGGCAGTTCCCGCTATAGTGGAATAGACAAGGACTGTAGCGTGTACAGCATCGGCAGGTGCTTCGTAAGAAAGGGACAGCGGAGCCCAGTCATCTTTATGTTCATCCGTAGTAAATACGGAGTAGTTGCCGATCCTTACGCCATTCTGGTCATAGTATCTCAAATAGAGGCCGATCCGCCCTTCTGGGGCCAGAACCATGGCGTTTGCTTCGTAAATCTCACCCGGGGTAATTGGAATAAAGGAAGATTCAAGTGCAGCCGGATGTTCGCTGCTTGGGTCATTAACTTTTAAACTATACTGTCCTTCAAAGGCGGGAATTTCATCGGTAATCTCCAAATAGGCCGGGTTTCCGATGACTGTCCAGCCGGGAATAGCACCATCCGAGGTTAGCGGCAGCTCGAATCCTCCGTTGTGCAGCATATTATCGGATGTCTCAGGCACAGCTACCCACAGCTGTACTTCATCGAAGTATGCCTTGGCCACGTTGGATGTAAAGCCCCAGAACAAAATGGTGGCATAGCGAGCATTTGCCGGTGCCTGATAATGCTCGATGGACATCGTTCCCCATTCCTCAAGAGGGGAAGTGAAATCAGTGCTGCGCTGGTCAATTCTGACATGATTTTCATCATAAAATCTGACATACAGTCCCGGCCGGTTCACCTCCTGCAGTGGAGCCGAGACTCCGTTAGCCGCCATCACCTGCAGATCTTCCTCGGTAAAGGGCTCCAAATAGGTCTCAACGCTGACCGTATAAATATCATTGGGGGAAACCGGAATATAATCACTCTCAAGTCCGTAACTACTGGCCGATAAATCGAGCAGCTTTAAGCTGGTAAAGCCCTCTTTATATACAGAATCAGAAATCGTAAAAGCATTGCGCGATAAGGGGCTTGTAAAGTTCCACCCGGGAATTTCTCCCTGATCAAGAGGGTCTTCAAAACCTGCATTCAGAAGCGGGACTTCCTCATAATTGACTGCAGCTGAGCTTGTTTGAGGCACGAGATAAGGGCTAAGTATTCCCAAGCATAAGACGAGCAAAAGCAGTTTTGGCAAGCGCAACGAAGCGGTTTTCAAAGTTCTCATCTCCTTTTTGTTTACTAGTCGGTTCTCTCTGCTATCCACATTGGTTTTCAAGTATAAAACGTATAAGCGCATTAATTAAAATAATGACTATTGGATGAATAATAGATTGGATGAATAATAGAAATTAATCAAGTTCCGACTATTATTCAAAAGAAATAGAAACTATCCAATAGACGAACCCTACAGGAATAATCTCAAAGGAAGCGACCAGTGGAAGCTCCCAGGGAAACGGATCCAATAGGTTTTTAAAGCGCTTACATTTCTATTCTCATTCTACCAATCCGCAAAAAAATAAAAATGCACTTAATTATATAAATTGTGTACTTAAGGCAGATTACGCAAAGGTTGGTCAGGGGGCAGAAGAAGGCTGTTTGTAGTTGTTGCTGCTGTTTACAGGTCGTTCACAGCTCGTTTGGCTGCTTGTTTGAATTGTAACGCTCGCAGTGGTCCCTATTTGAATAAAATCAGGGGTCAAAAACGGTCTTTTCCGCTAAATAAGAGCTATAGCGAGCGTTAGCGCGGGACGCCTCTTGATCATGCTAGTTCAGAGAGACATATCCTCAACAGTTGAATCTGAGTCATTTCAGGTTCACTTTCTGCACCCCTGCAATTATTTAAATCATGCTAGCAAACCACAACCACAACTACTACCACAACCACAAACCACAAACCACAAACCACAAACCACAAACTACCCTATGGTGTTTTTCTCATATTTTTGGACTTGATACCGATTGCAGCACTTGTTTCTCGATCCTGCTCGCAGCTAATATTATAATAGTGTAGGAGAAACTTACGAATTTTACGGCTTAATCTGGCTAAAACTTATTTTTGCTGAAGTACGACTTGGACTATGTAGTTTACAATTGTTTTAATGAAATGCGACTTGAGGTATGTTCACTGCCATTGATTTAATGAGGAACGAAGAGATATTTATATTACAGGTGAAGTTTCGATGACCACAAGGAGTAGAAGTAGAACCCAAGGGAGTGAGAGGGAAAAGGGGAAGGGAATAAGAGAATAGAAAGGGAGAAGAGGCTATGAGAAAGGGCAGTGGAAGGGAAGGGCAAAGAAAGGGGAAAGGTTAGGTAAGGGTAAGGGCTAGAGCTAGAGCAGAGGCAAGAATAAGTGTAGAAGACAAGGACAAAAGATAATTTTCTGTGAAAATAAAACGCCCCACATGATGAGCAATCTCGGGTTATCGGCTTTAATCACATAACTTGCTAAGAAATTTCGTCTGAAACACTGGCTGCAGCTCCTTAAACCCCGGCATTTGTACGGACTCAACTCTTTGACCCCGGTATTTGTACGATTTGTCATACAAATCTCGGGCAATCGCCCTTCATCCCATGCATTTGTACGATTTGTCATACAAATCTTGGGTAATCTCCCTTTAATCCCCTGTATTTGTACGACGTTTCATACAAATCACCGGTAATTGCCCTTCAACCTCATGCTTTTGTACGACATTTCGTACAAAATGCAGGAAGCAAGCCAAGCCCGCGAACCCCGCCATCCATGGCTAGTTGCATGCCGGAGTTGTGCCAGAACTGGAGGAGACATGACTGTTTTCATATGGATGTCTCATCAAGGGGATAACTTTTATTTGAAGGCTGACGGTTCATTGAGAATGATAGTTGGATTTGAAGGCTGACGGTTCACTGAGCATGATAGTTGGGATAGAGACTGCAGTTGGGGGGCCTTTTTTTCACACACTGTGTCTCCGGTAGCGTCTTGGCTTGTGTTTGGGAAAAGGGTTCGGGACTGCATTGCGCCCGGATCCGGCAAGGGTTCCGGACTGCGTTTAGGACGCATTTCGGCTTGCAGGCGCGGCTGCAGCCCGATTCGAATTGTAACGCTTGCAGCGGTCCTTATTTTGCTTCAGATAGCGGTTTTTCTGGCTAATTGTCACAAATAAGAGCGAGGAGGAGCTTTAGAAATAAAAAGCCTGTCTTTTCTGGCAAATAAGAGCAAGGGCGAGCGTTAGCGTGGAACGTCTCGCGATCCCCACGGGTGCTTGCGCGGCTTTTGCGAGGCCTAACGCGTACCTCCCCCAGCTCGTGCTTGCTTGTCCCGCACGCATCTCACGCGAGACCACTCGCGGAACCTCGCGAGCCCTTGCGTATACCTCGCGATCCCCACGGGTGTTTGCGCGGCTTTTGCGTACATCGCGTACATCATGACATCATGAGCCTGGTGGCCGACGAGGGTACCCGCAAGAATATTGATAGCCTCATTCTATAAACCAAGAAGCTGAGGAGGGATTAGCTGTGTCTGTTTACAATTTTCAGGTAGAGACCATCAAAGGAGAAAAACAGAGCATGTCGGAGTACCAGGGCGATGTGCTGCTAATTGTCAACACGGCCACCAAGTGCGGATTCGCTAGGCAGTTCGAGAGTCTGCAGGAACTTCATGACCGGTATAAAGATCGCGGTTTTGCTGTGCTAGGCTTTCCTTGCGGACAGTTTGCGAATCAGGAGCCCGGACACGACGCGGAGATTGAGCAGGCATGTCAGCTTAATTTTGGTGTAAGCTTTCCGCTTTTCTCGAAAATTGACGTCAAGGGTCCACAAGCTGATCCTTTGTTTGAGTACTTAACAAATGAAGCAAGAGGGATTCTTGGCTCCAAAGCGATCAAATGGAATTTTACCAAATTCCTGGTGGACCGCAGCGGCAAGGTCATCCGCCGTTTCGCTCCCGCAGATGACCCCGCCCGCATTGCGCCGCATATTGAAAAGCTATTGGAGCAAAGGCCGGGTTCACCCGTACATTCTTGACATGGATTCAGCGTTCATATTACTCCTGAATGGATAGAATAAGCTTCTGACAAACAAATTGCTTGTTAACGTACCAGGAATCCACTATAATTTGGTTTACGAAGAAGCGAGTATTGGGAAAGGGTGGATTCCAATGAATCGTCTAAAGACCCAACAACTTCATCATCACCAACAGCGTTAGTCTACCTGTACGATCAGGGCAGGCTAACGCTTTCCGGCGTTGGCCCGCCCGTGACTTAAGCGCGGGACCATGAGGTCCTGCGCTTTTTTTAATATTCCTATTCCTGGAGGAGGCCTATGTGTATGAAACCGAAAGCTATTTTTCTAGACTTTTACGGCACTTTAGTACATGAGGATGACGACATCATTCCGGTCATTTGCGAGGAAATCCGCCTGAGTTCTACCAAACCCGAAAGCTCAGTGACAGAGATTGCTGCCTATTGGTGGAAGAGTTTTTCAGCGCTTATGACGGGCAGCATTGGAACAGCTTTTGAGACGCAGCGCGCTCTCAGTCTCAAATCGTTAATCGAGACAGTGGAGTATTTCGATTCGCGGGCAAATGCGGAAGCTATCATAGAACCACAATTTGCTCATTGGGCAAATCCGCTGCTTTTTGAGGATACCCAGCCATTTTTGGAGGCTTTTGCCGATCGTCCGAGATACGTTTTGTCCAATATTGATACAGCGGATGTTAACGCGGCCATAGCTATCCATCAATTGGATATAACGGCTGTGCTCACCAGTGAGGATGTCCGTGCTTATAAGCCCAACCCCCGCTTGTTTGAGGAGGCTTTAGAACGGTATGGCTTTGAGCCGGGAGAGGTCGTACATATCGGTGACTCCGCCAGAAGTGATGTTCATGGGGCGCAGCAAGCGGGCATTCGGACGATTTGGCTCAATCGGTTAAACAAGCGTCTGCCTGCAGGTATTCAACCCGATTATGTGGCTCGCGATCTTAAAGAAGCAGAAAAAATTTTGCGTAACGAATTCGTATAGTCCTCAAAGGGAAAATTGGAAGTTACCGAAGCAAAAAGATTGGTAAACGTCCCGAAATCGCTGAAGCCGCCGGTCCGAAATTGACCGCTCATTCGGTGATTCCAGAAGGCGATGATACGAAATTCGGTCGGAAATTCACCGCTCATTTCGTGATTCCAGAGGGAGAAGGATACGAAATGTAGCCCCTTGCCGGAGTTGGCTTTCCACTTCAATCGTTCCTCCGTGCAGCCGTACATATTCCCAAGCAATAGCCAATCCTAAGCCGCTTCCTCCGCTGACCCGATTCCTGGCTTCATCTGTCCGGTAAAATCTCTGAAATAATTTGGGGATCTGATCCGGAGCAATGCCGATGCCGGAATCGGAAATTTCAATGCAGGCCTCTTCACCTGTAGAGTAGACCTGCACTACAATCGTCCCGTTCCGAGGAGTATATCGGATGGCATTCCAAAGCAAATTGATAATGACCTGCGTCATTCGATAAGTGTCGATTACCGAGTAAAGAGTATCCTGTTGGCACCGATAGGAAAGGGTGATCCCTTGCTCATCTGCTTCCAGGCTAAACTGGCTAACGATATCTTGGCAGAAGGATACAAGATTGGTGCTTTGCTGATTCAATTGCAGATGGTCGGATTCGGCTAACGACAATTGCTGCAGATCAGTGACAAGCTTCTTTAAGCGAAGAATTTCGTCCTGCAGGGGCAGCAGTTCATGCGGCTCAAGCGCTTTTTGTCTCTGCTGCAAGGACTCCAGCTTTCCCTGGATGATCGTTAAGGGGGTTCTCAGCTCATGGGCAATATCGGTAGTAAGCTGCCTACGCGTCTGTTCAGCCTTCTGCAAGTCGTCCATCATGTTATTCAACGTTGCGGCTACTCTTGCAAACTCATCGGAAGTATGGACCTCTGCTCGTACGTGAAATTGATTGCCGGCGATTTGGTCCATGACCGGTATTAATGTACGGACAGGAGCGGTTAATTTTTTTGAAATGAAATACGTAATGACCAGAGTGATGACGATAAGCAGCAAGCCCCCGGCTATTGTACTGAGCACAAGAGCGTCACGAACAGCATATTTCAGGATAGCGATGATTCTTACGGCAGAATCAAGATAATATAGGGTCCATGTTTGCCCGTCTGGAGTAGAGAAGCTGTGGGGAATGCCTAGTCTTACTGCCTGCTCCTCATGGCCGCGCCCTGCTGCAGGTATAGTATTGGAGCCCCGGGTATGGGGGACAATCTGCCAATGATCTTCCAGTCCAATCGTCAGCTGGTTTAAATTATTCCAGCCGTGGTGCCTCCTGTAATGGTCAATTAACTTGGATTCAATAGTAGTCATCATTTCTTGTTGAGTCTGGCCGGACATATAGGAGGTTAGCTGTTGAACGGATAAATAAGTAGCGGTCATAAAAACACCCAGTGTGACGATAAAAAGACAGCTGAACGTGAGGAACATTTTGCGAAAAATACTCATTAGATCTCTCCGTTAAACCGATATCCGAAGCCATATACGGTTTGAATATAGTGGGGCCGGGAAGGATCCAGCTCGATTTTTTTACGCAGGCGGCTTATATGCGCATCAATCGTTCGTTCGTCATTCAAAAAATCATCCTGAACCATATCGAGCAGCTGCATCCGGCTGTAGACAATTCCCGGCTTTGCGGCCATGGTCATCAGAAGCTTGAATTCCGTCGGAGTTAATTGGATTTCTTGCTGCGATCTCCAGATCCTTAGTTCTTCCGGAGAAATTTTGAGCTCCCCGCGGACCATCAATTGAGAAGCGCTCGTCCCGGAATCCTGTGTCCGACGAAGGACGGAACGGATTCGCGCAGCCAATTCCCTAAGGGAAAAGGGTTTGACAATATAGTCATCTGCTCCCATCTCGAGCCCCGTAAGCTTATCATGCTCCTCAGCTCTCGCTGTAACCATAATGATGCCGATGGGTTTCCAGGCCCGCAACCGAATGCACAGCTCAATTCCGTTCATACCAGGCAGCATCCAGTCCAGAATTGCCAAGTCCGGGGATTGAGCTTGGGCAAGCGCCAGGGCTTCCTCACCATTGCTGGCAGTCATAACCACATAGCCTTCCTCCTCTAAAAAAGGCTGAATAAACTCAAGAACCTGCTGCTCGTCATCGACCAGCAGTATCCGCTGCATGGTAGGTGCCATGTCATTTTCCCTCCATGTTTTCACTAGTTTTCGCTAAAATGTACGCCTCTAGTAAGCTTGTCTCGCATTGCCCTGCGGATGGTTTAGCAATTATAGGTTGGATTCAATCAGGCAACGATTCGATTGTACCCGCTTCGGGATTCCGGCGTAAAGCGGTTAAGTCCAATTTCATAAACGCAGAACATTTTCGTCATAAGTTCGCAACAACGATAGCGTAATCTTGGAGGTGTTCATAGGGAGCTAATAATTTGATTAAAGATTATAGCGTAATAACAGGAGGGAGTACAGTGATTAAACGAATCGAGCAGATGGCAGGTCTGCCATGGACAACGCTTTTTGTATTAGCCTCACTGGGGGTTCCCCGTGTCGTTGCTCACGATTTGGGACTGGTTGATCCTCATGGTGCCGTTAATCGTTTGTTGGTTGGTTTGCCCATAGCTGTCTGGTTAATTTATGTAGTCTGGAAAAATGTAAAGCGTCCTTTTCTAGCTTGGTTCAGCATCGGATTGCTTTATGGAATTTTGCTGGCGGTGGTTCATCAGCTGTTGTGGAACTTTGTGTTTGAGGCTCCCATCCAGCTGGGAGGGAATTTGAGCCATTTATCCGGGGCGATGGGTACTCTGATTGCCAGAGCATTTGCTTTTATTAGCAGTGTGACTACGGGAGCGGTAATGGGTATAATTGTTGGGGTAGTCGGATCGATTGTCCATTATGTGGTTAACGGTATTATCCGAAAATGGTAAAAGAAAGCCGGGCTGATCCCGATAGAGGCGTTAGGATCATTCCAGTAACCTATTCAATTCACCGAAATAGATCAAGCCCTCGGGGTCAACGTCATGGATCCCGTAGGCATTCAAGAAAATTTCCTGGTAAGCATTTGTTTGTAAGTTATAGTGAAGAGTCCATAGTCCCCAATAAAGATCGTGATGACGGTCTCCGATGCCACCCGCGCCAAGATCAATAAAAGCCCGCAGTGAAAAGCGATCCATGATGATGTTGGGGAGACAGTAATCGCCATGGATTACAACATTATCTTTAGGAGAGTAGGGAAGGGCCATTAAGCCCTCGAGCTCTGCGCCTCTTCTGCGCGCTTCTTCCCACATTTCCTGTGTACGCTGCGGGAAAGGGCAGCCGTCTGTTGGCAAAGAATGCAGCTTTTGCAAATAGCGGCCGAATGCGGCAGCCAGCTCCTCGGGATCTCGGAGATGCCGGGGTGATGTTCCATTTTCGCCGGGCAGGGCTTCAGTTAGTAAATAATCGTGGGTTTCGCTGCTGCTGTACGCGATGATCTTCGGCCCTAACTCATAACGGTAGAGAAACTGACTCATGTTCATTTCTCTTTCGAGACTGCCCTTGGCGCCGATTTTTAAAAAGACAGGTATAGTCTGGTTCACATACAAAGTAGTAGCAAGCTTGGAACAGCTTTTGTCCGTAACCTCTCCAGTCTGAATATGCTCTCTTATCGTTAAGGGAAGAGAGTCAGGAACGAAGTCGGTTAAAGACTTGCTCATAGATGTCCCCTCCAAAAGCTAGAGTACAGGGAGGTAAGGCTAACAATTGGATCACCCGCACTGCTCCCCTACCTGTATTTTACCATGGCCCCGGCACATAGGGAAAAGACCCAAAAACACCTCTAGAACGGTTTTGGGTCCTATTTTTATAGAGCAAGAATAATCCATTTGCCGGGAATTGAGAACTAGTAAAGGGAAGTCAAGCGTAACAGTTTTTAGCCGTTAGCCCCACTGATCCATACCCACTGCTGACTTACATCAAAACGGTCGCGATTCCACTTGAGAACATTCATGAAATACCCCAAACCATCGGCATTGTAACGACCTGTTATCCGCTGCAAAGCCATTAATTCAGACTGTCCGTCCCGGTCAAAATCGATCGGATACAGGCCGCTCAATGCATTAACATCACCTTGTATGGGCTGCTTCAGCTTGCCGCTGCTTGTGTAGATTTCCGATAAATAGTCCCGGCCTTTATAGGTAAGATCAATGATATAGCTGGCTTGCGGCTGATGACTGACAGCGCGGACGCGAAATCCGTCTAAATAGGTTACATTATATTTATGGTGCTGATTGTAGGCGTCTGAATCAAAAAGGGCTTGCGGGCGATTGTTTAAATAGGAATAAACATAACTGAAAATAAAGGCGCCTGAGCCTCCCGAATCAATGACAATGAGAATGTCCTGGATGCGGTTTCCTGTAACATCAGTTAGCTGGAGGGTAGGATGATATCCACTGTTTTGGGGGAGTGCTACCGCAGTCGTCTGCCGTGTCTGCCCGTCTGTGACATGTAAAGTAATTTGTTGAATGTATGGGCTGTCCGCCTGCTTTTTGCCTGTTAAATATACAAGATCAGGAACACCATCACCGGTCACATCACCGATTTTTTGATCCAGGATTTGCTCATGACTGCTGGCCGCAGCCGGTTGGCGTGACTGGACGGCGGCAGCTGGATAACTGTTTCGCCCAGGGGCTGCATAAGAGGTCGCTCGGCGTTGCATGGGGTAACATTACCTCCTCTTGTTCGAGTGGTTATTTCTTACTTCAGTTTATGTTGCTTTCTAGGTAATGTGCCTAATTGAAATTGAAGAGCTGCCTAATAAACCCTCTTGCATGTAAGGTGTCAAAATTAAACACCCAAGAATGGTGATTTAAGCCACTCTTGGGTGTTGACTTTTAAGGCGCCGCATTAAAAAGCTGCTTTTGATCAGGCACCTGTCTTTTGAAGGCAATATTTCGCATACATTTGGCCTATGCGGGTGCCGCTGGAGGAAATGTATGCGGGTGCCGGGAGGAAAATCTATACCACTGGCGGCCATTATACAGCGCAACACCGCGTGTTTGATGCTCACGCGGTGCGAAATAATTACTTCTTACTGTAATCCGCCGGAGGACGGATAAGGGAATTGGCTGGAATAACCGCTAAATTGCTGATAAGCCTGATCCAGCTCCTGTTGTTGAGCAGCGGACAGCTTGTAATGGCCTTTACGGAACATAAGTTCAAACAAGTCATATTGACATTGATGGGTTTCATTCAGAATTGTCATGAGATCTTGATGCAAAGAAGAGTGGCTGGCTTCCCTAGCAGCGACATTGAAGCTGTCGGTTAAGTATTTCTCCATAGCGAGGATATCGTTCACCCGGTCACGGTCATTCATCTGAGGACCTTTGACCTTTGGCTCTGCCGGAGATTTAGGATTCTTAATCGTCATGCTGCCACCGGACTGCTGCCCTTGTGACAGCCCCATGCCTTGTTGCCCCGCAGTCTGTTGCCCCTGACCATACCCCATAGTTTGCTGGTTCATACCTTGCTGGTTTTGGGAGAAGCCCATACCTTGCTGATTCATGTGCTGCTGGTTTTGGGAATAGCCCATACCTTGCTGATTCATGTGCTGCTGGTTTTGGGAGAAGCCCATACCTTGCTGATTCGTGTGCTGCTGGTTTTGGGAGAAGCCCATACCTTGCTGATTCGTGTGCTGCTGGTTTTGAGCATAGCCCGATCTCTGTGGATTCATACTTTGATGACTCTGAGCATGTCCCATCCTTTGTGGTTGCCCAGGTCTCATTGGCTGTTGATGCCCGGTTGAAGCCGGAGCTCGATAGTTATTCATTAGTTAACCCCCTTTACGATTGCATTTGCGGAACCTTTGCCATTTCCGCTTGATTATTGTTTTGTAAATGTTTCAGCAGCATCTGATAGTGGCGCAAGTGCATTTGCCCTGCCCGATCAATAGCTTGTCTGATTTCGGGGTCGGTACACTCTTGGGCGAAGTGATGACATTTTTTCATCGCCAGCAGCTCCCAGGACAGCTCGTCTTTTAAATATGAACAGTCTTTGGTCGTGATTACTTTTGGCGGTTTCGCCATTAACGGCTGCTGCTGAGCCGACATTTGAGCTTGATTCATTTGCTGACTATGCATGGCTGTTAATCTCTCCTTTTTAGTTTCTGAAATCGAGCATAGTGTTTCCAGCATAGCTTTGAGTTATCCGTACGGGCGTTCTTTTAATTACCTCAGCATTTTGCATAAATCCCAGAAAGGCCTTTAATCAAACAAGATATAGATCAAAACGGTTTTAGTTGTCTATATCTTGTTACCATCTGTAGATGGAATCGAATTATGCAAAATGCTCACCTGATAATGCATTATGGAAATCTTATTTACGCCTCTGTGGTATAGATGGACGATGGCAGCCCCCAAGCTTGGTCCTGTGCAACGAATTCGCAAATATGAAACAGCTGGATCCGCCAAAATGAAACAGATCAACAAATCTGAAGCTTAGCATTTGCTGCATGAAAACGTATACTTCGAGAGTGCAGCCACACAACTCATACTACTTTTAGAATCCGACAGGAAGGAGGGGATGAACATGTCCAGCCCATCGTTAAAAAGGCTGTGGAGGGAGCGCTATCTTTTTCTATTGCTGCTTCCGGGACTTCTTTATTTCCTTATTTACAAGTATGTGCCCATGGCCGGAGTTGTTATTGCGTTTAAGGATTACAGTGCTTTTCAAGGCTTTGCCAACAGTCCATGGGTCGGACTAAAGCACTTTCGCACCATTTTCGCAGATAGTGAGGTGGTTCGGGTCATATGGAATACGCTTTACCTGTCTTTCTTGCAAATTGCCTTTGCGTTTCCGATCCCGATTATTCTCGCTCTCATGCTGAATGAGGTGCGAAATCAGGTTTACAAGCGGCTAATTCAATCGATAGTGTACTTGCCTCATTTTTTATCATGGGTCGTCGTTATCGGAATTGTTGCGATTTTTTTGCGCAGCGAAGGCCTGATTAACAAGCTTCTGGTTGAAGCCCTTGGCATTGCGCCGATTCCTTTTATGACGAATCCGGATTTTTTTATGCCGTTGATTGTGCTCGAAGTCATATGGAAAGAGTCCGGGTGGAGCACCATTCTCTTTCTTGCCGCACTGGCTTCTGTTAATCCTCAGCTTTATGAAGCAGCCACCGTAGACGGAGCCAGCCGCTGGAGACAATTGTGGCATATTACGCTTCCCTCAATCCGCAGTGTTATCGTCATCCTGCTTATTTTACGGTTGGGCAATGTATTGGACAGCGGCTTCGAGCAAATTTTTCTCATGCTGAATCCGTTTACGATGGAGGTCGGCAATGTATTGGATACTTATGTGTATTTCAAAGGTATTCGCGAGGGCAATTTCAGCCTGGCAACAGCGGTCGGCTTGTTCAAGGGAGTGGTTGGCTTAATTCTGGTTGTTCTTGCTAACCACGCGGCCAAACGTTTCGGGGACGAGGGTCTCTATTAAAACGGGAGGCTGCTAATGACCCGCGTGAAGGAGGTAGAAACCACATGTTACACCGCTCAACCGCTGACCGCATAGCGGACTGGATCAATTACTTAGTGCTCGCTTTTATAGCGGCTACGATGCTATTTCCATTTTTCTATATATTCGCGGTCTCGTTCTCGTCCTATGCGGACTATTTATCCAGCAATATTTTGCTTTGGCCTAGGGAATGGGTGACGGATGCCTATCAATATATATTAAGCTCACAAAATTTCATCCGCTCCTTATGGGTCACCGCTTATGTCACCATAATCGGAACAGCCGTCAATTTGGCCATGACTTCAACGATGGCTTATGCCTTGTCGCGCCCTATGCTGGGACAAAGAGTTTATTTGATGGCGGTGCTGTTCACCTTTTTATTCTCGGCAGGATTGATTCCGACCTATCTGATTGTTAAAGAAACCGGATTGATCAACAGCTTATGGGCACTGATCATTCCAACTGCAATTAGTCCGTTCAACCTCATCGTCATGCGGCAGTTCTTCAAGGGAATTCCCCAGGAGCTGAATGAGGCATCTCTCATTGATGGGGCAAACGATTTTCAGACTTTTGTAAAAGTCATTCTTCCTTTGTCCAAGCCGTCGCTTGCAGCTTTTGGCCTTTTTTACTCCGTCAGTCACTGGAACAGTTATTTTAGCGGAGTGCTTTATTTGAATGATCCGGCCAAATGGCCCATCCAGGTCGTGCTCAGGCAAATTGTCATTTTGAATGAAACGACGTCCACTCTGCAAAATTTCGAGCTGCTGGCTGAGCTGGAGCCGCCTCCGGTAACGATTCAAATGGCTGCGATTTTACTGGCCACACTTCCGATAGTCATCGTATATCCGTTTCTGCAAAAGCATTTTGCCAAAGGGGTGATGCTGGGCTCGGTCAAAGGCTAGGTCAAAGCTGGTCAAAAGCTGGATCAAAAAGATCAAAAGCTAGGTCAAAGGCAAAAAAACTTAAAAAACAGCTTGCTTCGAAATATACAAGGTGCTTAAGTCAGCATTTTGCATAAATCCCAGCGGAGCTTCAATCAAACAAGATATAGATCAAAACGGTTTTACTTTGTCTATATCTTGTTACCGCATGTGGATGAAATCGAATTATGCAAAATGCTCAATTATATAAACGGAGGGGTTTGTCATGAGAAAAACGTGGACTTTAGCGACTATTTGTGGTTTGCTTGCGGTTACCAGCGCGTGTTCCGGCGGAGGGGGAACTGTATCGTCACCGAGTCTGAGCCCGGAAGGAAACACAAACGCCAACGGAGCTGATGGAGCAAACGAAGATAGACAGCGCTTTACAATCACGATGTTTGATAGCGTTTCCCGGGATGCGCCGCCTTTGGACGGACGGGGGGTGCAAATGATTAACGAACGATTTAATGTAGATTTGAAGCCCCAGTTTGTTCCTTCCACCGATTATACGGAAAAGCTATCGGCAGAATTTGCTTCCGGAGAAATTGCAGATGTGATCGGACTTCCTGATGCTAACGCCAACTTCTACAATTGGGCTAAACAGGGTGCGTTTCTTCCATTGAATGATTTCATAGAAGAGTTCGACACGTTTCAGAATGTGCCGCAAGCGGCCTGGGACGCCCTTTCTATTGACGGTCAAATTTACGGCATCCCCCGGTATTTTCCACATAAGTATGTGAGGACACCGGTTATCCGCAAGGATTGGTTGGATAATCTTGGTCTTGAAATGCCGACTAATTATGAGGAGCTGCTGGAAGTAGCGATTGCCTTTACCTTTGATGATCCCGACGGCAATGGAGCCAATGATACCTATGGCCTTGTGCCGGGAGCAGGCAGCAATTCCATTAATCCGGAATATGCCTTCGGACCTTATTGGGACCACAGTGCCTGGTATCATGAAAATGAAGAAGGAAAGCTCATTCCGGGATTTGTATCGGACGGCTACAAGGAGCTGATTACGTGGCTTCATGAAGCCCATAAAGCCGGGGCTGTTCACCCGGATTTCGCAACCTTTAGCGCTACGGATGCGCTCAACGAGTTTTACGCCGGCAAAGTAGGGATCTTTACCGATCAGCCCTATAACCGCGGACAGGCGAACTATGAGACTTTATCGAATCTCGCGCCGGAAGCGGAAATCGTGGCGATTCCGCCATTTGAAGCCCCGGACGGCTCTAAGGGCTATACGGCTTCCAGCGGCTTTTATCAATTAACAGCGATTTCTTCAAGGCTGGCCAGCGAGCCGGACAAAGTCAGGCGAATTCTGGAGATGCTTGATTTCGCCAGAATCTGGCATGATCTGGAGGACCGCAATCCTGACAATGAAGATTTCGATTGGTTCATGGGATATGAGGGGGAAGGCTACACGATGGAAGACGGAGTCGTCGTTAACGAGCCGGAATCCCGGGGACTGCAGCCGCGCAACTACTTATCGGAAAGACCCTGGGCACCGAATGATGAGGCCAACCGCTCCTCTGAAACTTACCGCATTCCACTGCAAAAAAATGTAGCTGCATCACTGGAAACCATGCATGCGGAGCATGATCATTATATCAATCCCATACATCGTGTCTACTCGGAGAATTATATGGCTAATCACACCCGCCTGTATAGAGAAGCTTATGTCACCCAGGTACAAATGATCTCAGGACAAGTGCCTATATCTCAGTGGGAGCAAATGGTTCAAACTTATCTTAACAATGGGGGCGCGGCAATCATTGAGGAAGTAAACGAGGTCATGCAGGCGAACAACATTGGCAGGGAGTGGATGGGTATCCAATAGAGACAATAGAGGATTACCCTATATAATCGTTTTAGCCTGTATTGGCTCAGCCCCGGAATAACCGGGGCTTTTTCTCCATGCAGGCATGTTCCTGCCGCGGATGACTAGGATTGCAAAGCTATTCCTAGCTGCCTGGGCAGCTATGGTACTATGAAAAATATAGGAAAGGGTAATCTTTAAGGGGGGCTTTTTATGATTGAATACTCTCAACGATTTACCGCAAGGTTATTGTGTGCTGTGCTGCTGGTATCCAATGCTGGCTGCTATGTTCCATCGGGAGGTGAAAGGAATGAGCCGGCTCCTGCACATAGAGATGCTATTTCGATCTTTTCTTTTGACAAGCAGCTGGATTACAGTGAGGACCGTTTATTGCAAGAGATTGAAAAACGTACGTCAACCCAAATCGAGATAATCTCTACACCTTGGGATGATATGCAGCTGGATATAATGGTGGCTTCCGGTGATTACCCGGACATCATCACGATTGTGGACAGCGACAGAAGGGGCCGATTCCAGAAGTGGGTAAATGACGGGATTCTCATTCCTTTTGATGACGAATTGCTTGAAGACCTGCCTTATTTAAGCGAAGCAGTACGAAAACCGAAATATGATGATCTCCGCATTAACGGTATACACTACGGTCTGCCGCTAAAAGATGAATATCCGGAGGGAAGCGCGGGCCATTATGTCTGGCATATCCGCGAAGATTGGCTGTCTAATCTGGGCTTGCCGATTCCGTCTACCTTGGATGAATTCCAGCAAACTTTGAAAGCGTTTAAATATGGAGATCCTACAGGAACAGGCCAGGAAACTGATGGGGTATTAATTAACGGTATTTATTCAATGGTGAAATATATAATGGGCGCTTGGGGGATACCGGTTGATGTCCAGAGCACCGGTTTTTTGCAGGTTGGCGATCAATACGAGTATTGGGTCATTCAGCCTGAGGTTAAAGAGGCATTGCTATTTACAAGACAGCTCTATGAAGAGGGGCTGATTCACCCGGCTTCGATTTCTATGGAAAGCATAACCCAAACCCGGCCGTTATTTATGGAAGGCAAAATTGGAGTGATGCTGGACAGCATGAATTTCGAAAAGCTGCTGAAAAAGCAGACCCGCATTCAGGAGCAGCAGGAAAATGCGAAGCTGATTACAATGCCGGCTATGGCCGGACCGCAGGGCTTAAGAGGGTATTCGCGCGGCTCGGATTTTTGGGGCTATACGGTCATTACGAATAAAGCTGAGAATCCCAAAGCGGCGGCGCGGCTTTTGGACTTTTTACTATCACCGGAGGGGCGCGAGCTGACTCTGTTCGGGGTGGAAGGGATTCACTATACAGTTGAGGGGCCGCGGCGTGTGTTGAATATGGAGGAGCGGATCAAGGATCCCGGTTTTCACACCGACGTATATGGCGGATTGCATGAACTGAATTGGGGCTTGGTCAAGTGGTCGGAGATGACCAGCGCATCATATCTTGAATTACGCGAAAGCATCGATCCCGGCTTTACTGCCATGGTGGAGCAGAATCTACAGCGGGTGAACCGTTATCTTGTGGAGCCTGCCGCTTATCATGTAATGACTCCCCAATGGATTTCTTTTAAAATCACATCCGATGAATTGGTGAAGGATTACTTTAACCGGATGATCATGGGCGAACTCCCGGTAGAGGAGGGCTTTGAGCAGTTTGTGGACAAGTGGCTGGCTACGGGCGGACGTGAAGCGATGCAGGAAATGAGCGATGCGATTGCTCAGTGGAAAGCGGAAAAGGGGGAATGAAGCATTGAGGTCTTTGAAACGTTTGGTGAGTGAGTTTTGCAAGCGTTTATTTTACAGCCGTTTGCCTCTTTACTTTGCATTGTGTGTGGTAGCCGTGATCGCACTTCTCACATTTCCTTTGTACATTGCTTATTCGGACAAATTGAAGCATCAAATCTCGATGATGAACGACTCCCAAGTAACCCAGATCCGAACAAGTCTGGATACTTTGCTTCAGGATTTCGACCGCTCGGTGTTAAAGCTTTCCAATCAATATAATTTGCAGCAGTATGTCTTTTTGGAGCGCAAGCAGCTTTTTCATCATGAGGAGGATCAGCAGCTGCAATTAAAAAAGGTTTACGAGCTATTAAGCAACGAGGAGCGTTTTTACAACAATATGGCTGCCCTCTTCCTGTACATACCTAGTACCGGCAGAGTGATAACGGCAAGCCAAAACCAGCTTATATCGGAACATACCGATGGGAATTTTATTGCCGGTCTCGCAGCTGAAAATACGCCTTCCTATGGCTGGACCGGGGTTCGTCAAAGCGGGGTACAATATCGCCATCGCAGCCGTCGCGATAATGAAGTCGTCACTTTTTACCGCAAGCTGTCACATGACGGATTGGCAACAGACGCTATTTTGGGGATTGATGTGAAAACGGAAAGGCTAAACCGGTTTTTACAGGATTTTGAAAGCGAATATCCCTTCTTATTGGAAATATATGATCGTGATGGACAATTTATATATTCCCGATTGGAACCGGGGTACCCGCAAGAGCTGAAGGGATGGAGGGAGGATAAGCAGAATTGGCTTGTATCAGAAGCCTCTTCCCGCTATAATCAGTGGATTTACACGATTGCCGTGCCAGTTTCCTGGATATTTGCTCCCATCGATTTTATGACCCGAATGACGTTCGTTATCACCGTAATCGTTTTACTGCTTGGCTTGCTCGTTAGTTATTATTTCACCAGAAAATTTTACCGGCCTTTTGAAGCGGTTTTACAAGGCTGGCGCAAATCCCATGAACGAGGTATGGTGGATCAGGGAAAGCTGCTCAATTTGCCCGAGGTGTTTAAGAAGCTGGTCATTTCCACGCAAACGTATGAAGGGGTATTTGAGAACTACAAAGAATGGATCCGCAACAAAATCGTGTTAAATCTGTTGGAAAAAAACGACTGGCAGCAGAAGGACGAGGTAATTGCTCTGGAGCTTGCCAGGCAGGAGGGTTATTATCAGGTGATTACCGTTCTGAAGGAGGATGCGGAGGAGCCGGGTTCGAGGGATAGGGAGCTGTATTTAATTGCGGCTGCAAATCGTTTTCGTAAGGCGTTAAGTCAAAATACGGGCAGGCTGGAAACAGCCATGCTTAATGATCACAGCTTTGCGATTGTCTTGTTCGCTGAGGAGGCTGCTCCCGAGGAGAAATGGCGGGATTTGCTCCTGGAAACTCATCAGCATCTTCAGCAGGAATGGAATTCCGGGTGGACAATAGGAGTAGGAAGGCCTTGTACGGCTGATACCCTCTCCCACTCCTACAGAGAATCCGTGAAAGCGGCACAGTATTGGATATACCGGGGCAAGGGCCAGGTAATCCGCTTCGATGAGCTGCCCGCTGCCGATCAGAGCACCCTGCATATGGATGAATGGATTCAGCTTAAGGATGAGCTGATAGCTGCTATCCGCAAACATAATCAGCAGCGGGCGGAGGACAAAATTAAAGAGTTGATGCAATGGATCGAAAATCATCCTGAAGGGGCAAGGCATCATTTTCGTTATATTGTCTATACCGTATTGATGGATCTGGAAAAGATGATCCATGAGCTCAATATCGACCGCTCTTCGATTTTTACCAAGGACTGCTCCGTATTTGCCCTTGTTGATGCCTGCACGACAATGAGTGAGGTTGAACGGAGACTGCAGGAAGTATGCAGAAGCATAACCGAGTGCTTTCTTTCCAAGCAATATGAAGTCAAGACTTCTTTGATCCGCAATGTGGCCGACTATATTAAAAACCGTCACCAGGATGAAGCTATGAGCCTGAATATGGTTGCGGAGCACTTCGGCATGAATCCTTCCTATTTGGGACAGCTCATGAAAAAAGAGCTCAATCGTACTTTTTTACAGTACTTGAGTGAATACCGGATCCAACGCGCCCAACAGCTGCTCCATGATTCATCAGAGCAAATTCAAGAGGTAGCCAAGCAGGTCGGATACTCGAGCCGCTCGACGTTCATTCGTGTCTTTAAGAATCAGGTTGGCGTAACCCCTTCGGAATATCGGAACCGCATGACGGCACAGATGGAGAATTGCTCTTCCAGAGTGAGGCCGCCCGGGTAATCAAGAGCCGTTAGAAAATAAAAGAGCAAGCAGAATAATGAAAAGAATCAAACCGACGCCCATTATTATGCTTCCAATTAATATAAAAGCGGAGCCGTTCTGTGCAAAAGTGTTGATAACAGCCCGTTTCGGATTTTCCGGATGGTACAATACCGGCACGTTCCGGCCCGGAGGAATGCCGGGTCTTTGCGTAATTAGCGATGTTCTCTCATAAGTTTGGCCATCATGAGCCATATATCGGAAGGTAGGGCTGCTATCAGGAAGCCCGGGAAAAAGCTTTCCTTTTTTGACAACCTGCCCGACCGTCGCTTCCCAGTGACGGGTTGGCAGCTTACGTATGAGACCGATGGTTAAAAAGAAAGCACCCAGCAGAGTCAGCACTCCTCCGGGAATAATAAGGGGTAAAAAGTATGGCGGCATTATTGTCCTCCTTGGCTTCAATTGTTTGCTTCTCACGTCAATACAAGTTTCCTTATACATATATAACGATTGGTCAAGGAAATGAAACGTGCTTGGACTCCGTTATAGTAAGCAATACTGCACGTATTTCGGCGTGCGGGCCCATCTAATTGGATAATACGACATACTGCTGCCTTCAGTTTCGTATCCTGCAAAGGAAATCATATTGGCGGGCACAGTATGTTTTTTTGTTTTTTTAGTAAATAAAGATATTCAAAATAAAACAAAAATGTTATGATAGTAAAAAGAGAAATAAACAAACAAAATCAAAACAATGCAAACAGTTATGAAGCTAAATCTATTTTCACTTAGGCGGAGAAAAAGGAGTTGGCAGGAATGGTACAGAACTTATGGAACAATTCCAACACTGCTGCGCTTGCAGATGATCTGGACAGCTTAGTGTATCGCTCGAATTTGATTGGTTCGGATCCCGCAGTTTGCAACTGGGGAGGAGGCAATACGTCCAGCAAAACGACGGTCAGGGATTTTCGCGGACGCGAAGTGGAAGTGATGTTTGTAAAAGGAAGCGGTTCCAATCTGGCAACAATGACAAGGGAGCAGTTTACCGGTTTGCGGCTGGATGATGTGCGGCCGTTAATGGAAAAGGATGAAATGCCGGACGAGGAAATGGTTGCTTATTTGGCCCACTGCATGATTGACGCCAGGCACCCGAGGTCTTCGATCGAAACTCTTCTGCATGCCTTCTTGCCATTTAAGCATGTGGACCATACCCATCCCGATGCGATCATCAGCATTTGCTGCGCGCACAATGGCAGGGAGATAGCACAGAAAATTTACGGAGACCGGTTCGTATGGGTCCCTTACGTTCGTCCCGGCTTTGCTCTATCCAAAATGATTGCCGAAGCGGTTAAGGGAAATCCTGCAGCCGAGCTGGTATTGATGGAGAAGCATGGCCTGGTCACCTGGGGAGAGACGTCGGAGGCCTGCTACAATCAAACGATTAGCATCATACAGGAGGCTGAAGCGTACATTGCATCCCGAATGGAAGATGCCCCGTTCGGAGGCGAGCTGTACCAGCCTCTGTCTGCACAGAAGCGGCGCGAGCTGGCGGCAGAAATCATGCCGGTGATCCGGGGCGAAGTTAGTGATGAGAAGCGAATGATTCTGACATTTGATGATCAGCCGGACGTATTGGAGTTTGTTTGCGGACGTGAGTCGAGAGAATTGTCGCAAATCGGCGCAGCCTGTCCCGATCATTTGGTGCATACGAAGGTAGTGCCATTGTTCATTAACTGGAATCCGGCTGAGGAACAGGACTTCGAGCAGCTGAAGCAGCAGCTCATTCAAGGGCTGCGACATTATAAGGAACAGTATAAAAGCTATTTTGAGCGCTATCGCAAAGATGGTGATAAGCGTTTCGAGGCGGCGCCAAGGGTCATTCTCATTCCGGGAGTAGGCATGATCACCACTGGAAAGAGCCGGGCGATGGCGAACGTAAGCGCTATGCTCTACCACCGTGCTATTGCGGTGATGAAAGGGGCGACCGCTGTAGGGCGTTTCGTCTCTCTCAGCGAGGAGGAATCCTTCCACGTCGAGTACTGGCCGCTCGAGCTTTACAAGCTTAGTCTTGCTCCGCCGGAAAGCGAGTTTTCAAGACAAGTGGCATTGATTACCGGCGGGGCAGGAGGCATTGGCGGCGCGGCAGCACGCCGGTTGGTGGCAGAAGGGGCTCATGTTGTGCTCGCAGATTTGAATCTGGAAGGCGCTGAGCAGGTCGCTCGTGAGCTCAACAATCAATTCGGGGAAAACCGTGCCTTGGCCGTGAAGGTTGATGTTACGGATGAAGAGGCTGTAAGGAGCGCTTATTTGCAGGCGGCTCTCCATTATGGGGGAGTTGATATTATCGTCAACAATGCGGGACTGGCGACCTCAAGCCCGTTTGCCGACACAAGTCTTCAGGAATGGAGGCTTAACATCGATGTTCTCGGAACCGGTTATTTTCTGGTCGCGAGGGAAGGGTTCCGGCAGATGAAGGAGCAGGGCATAGGAGGGAGTATGGTATTCATCGGCTCCAAAAATTCTGTCTATGCGGGCAAGAACGCTGCCGCTTACAGCTCGGCTAAAGCTCTGGAAGCGCATCTCGCCCGGTGCATAGCTGCGGAAGGCGGGGAATATGGCATCCGCGTGAACACGATCCTGCCTGATGCAATTCTCCAGGGATCGGCCATCTGGAACGGTCGCTGGAGGCAAGAGCGGGCCGAAGCGTACGGAATTCATCCGGATGAACTGGAGGAGTACTACCGGCAGCGCACAACCTTGCTGGTCAATATTTTTCCTCAGGATATTGCTGAAGGTATCGCTTTTTTTGCATCAAGCAAAGCGTCCAAGACGACAGGCTGTATGCTGACCATTGACGGCGGAGTTCCGGCGGCATTTACCCGTTAGTTACTATTAATCATGATCAGGAGGGCGTTACGATGTCAGATCGCGCTTATGCATTGTTCGAAGAGCAGCAGCAGGCTAGAGGCATTGATTTGGCTTTTGTCAAAAAAAGCTTGTCGGAGTTGAAAATTGAAACTCCTTCTTGGGGATACGGCAATTCCGGAACCCGTTTCAAGGTGTTTAAGCAAACCGGTGTTCCGCGGAATCCGTTCGAGAAGTTCGAGGATGCGGCACAGGTGCATCAACTGACCGGATTGTGCCCATCCGTAGCCATTCACATTCCTTGGGATAAAGTCGAGGATTACAGTAAGCTCAGAAGCCACGCCGAGAGCCTGGGGCTTACGATCGGAGCGGTTAATCCTAATTTGTTTCAGGAAGAGGAATACATGCTGGGCAGTGTAACCCATACGGATCCCGCCATACGCCGCAAGGCTATTGATCATCTGCTGGAATGTGTGGAGATCGCCAGGCTGACCGGATCGCGAGACATTAGTCTATGGCTGGCTGATGGCACCAACTATCCCGGTCAGGGGCATCTGCGCAAGCGCAAGGCCTGGATGCTGGAGGCTTTTGAAGAAGTGTACAAAGCGTTGGATCCGTCGATGCGCATGCTTATTGAATATAAATTTTTTGAGCCGGCCTTCTATCATACAGATCTGGCAGACTGGGGAATGGCCTACAATTATGCGCTCAAGCTGGGTTCGCAGGCACAGGTTCTGGTTGATACGGGGCACCATCCGCAAGGAACCAATATTGAGCATATTGTCGCCCTCCTCATTGACGAGCAAAAGCTCGGCGGGTTTCATTTCAACAGCCGCAAATACGCTGATGATGACTTAATTGTCGGTTCGGTGAATCCTTATGAGCTGTTCCTTATTTTTTACCAAATCCAGCTGGCTGCCGCGGAGGGGAATGATGCACTTCGGGATACTGTCAATTCGATAGCTTATATGATTGATCAATCCCACAATATTGAGCCCAAGATCCCGGCCATGCTTCGCTCCGTATTGAATGTGCAGACACAGTATGCGAAGGCGTTGTTAATCCATCATGATGAAGTCCGGCAGGCCCAGGAAAAAGGGGATGTGCTTGGCGCTGAAGATGCGGTCCGCCGTGCTTTCGAGTTCGATGTCACTCCACTCCTGCATGCTGTCCGGGAAGAACAGGGACTCCCCCGCGATCCGATGAAAGCTTACCTGGAAAGCGGGTATGCGGATAGAATCGCGGCGAGAGGCAAGGACGGTGTCAGCTGGTGAGCGTGCTTGCCTTTGATCTTGGGGCCAGCAGCGGCAGAGCAATCCTTGGCCGTTTGACTGACCGGCAGATGGAAATTGAAGAAATTCACCGTTTTCCTAACGATCCGGTTCATGCGGGAGGGCGGCTCTATTGGGATATTCTGCGCCTTTACCATGAGATTAAGCAGGGACTGTTAAAGGTCAAGCATCAGGGGATTACGCTTAATAGTATGGCGATAGATTCGTGGGCCGTTGATTTTGGCTTTATCGCTAAAAACGGCGAGCTGCTCGGGAATCCGTATCATTATCGGGATTCGCATACGGCTGGCATCATGAGCGAGCTGTTCAAAAAAATTCCGGAAGCGGAGCTGTTCTCTAGAACAGGGATACAGCTTCTCCCTTTTAACACCATCTTCCAGCTCTATGCGCTGCATAAGGCAAATTCTCCTCTTCTTGCTGCCGCGGATCGGCTGCTGATGATCCCCGAGCTCTTGCGTTATTATTTAACAGGAGAGATGGCGGGGGAGTTTACAAACGCCACAACGACTCAGCTGTTTCATCCTACGCTAAAGCGCTGGGACGATACCATCATTAGCAAGCTTGGCTTTTCGCCCGGTTGGTTCGGCTCTGTGGTTCAGCCGGGAACAGCAGTAGGGCAGCTCCATTCCCGTCTTCAACATGAGCTTGGCATCGCAGGCATTCCCGTGGTAGCCGCAGGCGAGCATGATACTGCTTCCGCTGTTGCTGCGGTGCCGGCTTCTAAGCGTCCTTTCGCCTACCTCAGCTGCGGTACTTGGTCTTTAATGGGAACGGAGGTGGAGCAGCCGGTTATTCACGAATTGGCGCGCAAGCTAAAGTTCAGTAATGAGGGGGGAGTCTGCGGAACTTTCCGTTTGCTTAAGAACATTATGGGGTTATGGATACTGCAGGAATGCCGGAGGCAATGGATGCAGGAAGGCCGCGCTTACAGTTTTCCGGAGCTGCTGCAAATGGCTGAGCAAGCCCCTGCTTTTGCCGCCTATATAGACCCCGATGATGAACGATTTTTGCCGCAGGGCAATATGCCGGAACGGATCAGGGAGTACTGCTTGCAGACCGGCCAGTCCCCTCCTCAGGAGCCCGAAGGCATCGTCAGGTGCATTTTAGAAAGTCTTGCGTTAAAATACCGGTATGTGCTGAATCAGACCGAGCAGCTGTCTGGCCAAGCCTTTGACGGGCTGCATATGGTGGGCGGCGGTATTCAAAATCAGCTTCTGTGCCAATGGACAGCTAATGCGATCGGCAGACCGGTATGGGCTGGACCAGCGGAAGGTAGCGCGATAGGAAATTTGGCTGTGCAATGGATTTCACAGGGAGAATTAGCGGACATATGGGAAGCCAGGAAGGTTATCGGAGACTCATTTCCGGTAATCATCTATGAACCCGGAAGCCTGGAAATGTGGAGGCACGCCTATGGAAGCTTTTTGCAAAAGACTGGGCTTAAGGAAAGCTGATCCCGGTGCCGGGCAGCTTTGGAATACGGAGGAGCAGAAGCTCGAAAGCAGATATCATAAACGGCGGAAAGAGGTTGGCTATGCTGGTTGCTGAACGTTTGGACAAAATCGTAGCGCTGGTCAATGAAAAAGGAAGCATCCGGGTAACAGAGCTCAGCAAGTTATGCGAGGTCACTGAGGAAACGATCCGCCGCGACCTGGACCGGCTGGAGCGGGAAGGCAAATTGCAGCGTTCTCATGGTGGGGCCGTCAGCATTAAGGAGCAGAACCGGGAAACTCCTTACTTTATCAGGGAAGTGATGAATACCGAGGAGAAAAGGCAAATCGCAGAAGCGGCCATCCGGCTTATTGAGCCGGGGGAGAGGATTCTTCTTGATGCCAGTACAACGGCGTGGTATATGGCGTCTATCCTGCCTGATATCCCACTTACCGTATTGACCAACTCGATCCGGGTAGCGACAGAGCTTAGTATGAAAGAGAAGATAGAGGTGGTATCCACAGGCGGGACTTTAGCGAGCCGTTCGATGTCATTTGTCGGACCGTTAGCGGAAAGCTCGTTGGAGGTTTATCATGTGGACAAATTATTTTTATCTGCCAAGGGTGTTCATCTGACAAGAGGAATCAGTGAATCAACTGAACTGCAGGCGAGAATCAAGCAAAAGATGATTCAAGCCGCGGAACGGGTCATTTTGCTGGCAGACTCAAGCAAATTCGGGATTCAGGCTTTTACCCGTGTAGCACTGCTTGAAGAGGTGGACGAGGTCGTGACGGATCGAAACATTAGCGCGGAAATTTTGGAACAGCTGCAGGCATTGGAATGCAAGGTTACGCTGGTTTAAATTACAAATACGAGGGTGCGCTAGAAACCTTAATCAGGGTATAAATTCGGTTATGTGCCGAATTTATACCTTTTTTATTGTTGGATGAATCCATTTCCTGCAACAGGATTACCTTCTACGAAAAGAATTCAGTTTAGTATAAATCGTCATTATTCTTCTATATCATGATTAGAAAAATAATATATGTTTAAATAGTGTGATATATATTGTGTATTATTTTTATTTAATGTACAATATATGTGAAATTAATGGAAAAAGGATGTGTTTTATAGTGTTGGGAGATGGGGTTGGAGTAGGGATCAACGGACTTGGCCGAATTGGTCGATTGCTTTTGCGAAAAGCATTTGAAATGAATACCGGGCAGCAGGTTCAGGCCCCGCGGATTACAGCCATAAATTCTGTGCATCCGCTGGACACCATCGTACATCTGCTCAAATATGACACGATTCACGGTCCATGGAATGCTCAGGTCAAGGCAGACGGGAACGACCTGCTGATCATTAACGGACAGCCGGTTAGAGTCACCTATGAACGGCAGCCTAACCGTATACCTTGGAAAAGTCTGGGTGTGCAAATCGTTATAGATGCTTCCGGAAAATTCACGGACCGCAGCGGGGCTTCGCAGCATTTGCAGGCAGGAGCGCATAAAGTTATCGTTACCGCACCGGGCAAACAGCTGGATTTCACAGCGGTGATGGGCGTCAATGATCATTTGTATGACCCGAAGCAGCATCAGCTTTTATCCACTGCTTCATGTACCACCAACTGCGCAGCGCCTCTTCTGTATGTGCTGGACACGGCATTTGGGATTGAAGAAGGCTGGGTTACTTCCGTTCATGCTTACACAAGCGATCAAAGGGCTCTGGATAACCCTCACGCTGATCTGCGCCGGGCACGTGCCTGTACTCACTCTATCGTTCCGACATCAACCGGCATCGGCAAAGCACTCTCAGCGGTGCTCCCGCATCTATCCAAGAAAATCCGCGGGCTCTCCTTACGAGTACCTGTACAGAATGTGTCTATTGCGGATATTACCTTAACTCTTCGGTCCGCTCCTTCCGCAGAAGAGGTGCGGACCGTCTTTCAGACCTCACCGCTCTACAACCGCTATATTAGCTGGTGTGATGAGCCATTGGTTTCAACAGATTTTACCGGGAATTCATTCTCCGCCATTATCGACGGACTTTCTCTGGCAAGTGACGGAAGACAGCTAAAATTGCTGGCTTGGTATGACAATGAATGGGGCTATGCATGCCGGGTGCTGGATATGCTGCAGCAAGTATGCCATCCGCTCCAAACTTCTACAAAGGTGGGGTAGATATGGAGAAAATGAATGGTTCCATGCCGCTGCTAGGAAGTATACACTGCCAGTACTGCGGCGAATTGATCGGCACTTTGGATACGGAGAAGGTCACTGTCTACTACAGCGTCTGCTCCGGCGCTTCATGCAAACCGGGGAATTCCGCGCAGCAAGCCGGCAGCGGAGTGGCCTTGAACCAGGAGGACTGCTAGTCCTATTACCAGACATTCAGAGCATTTTGAGGAAGGAGCCAGCTTATGGAAAGAGAGCTAGCATTGGAAATTGTTCGGGTGACGGAAGCCGCAGCTCTGGCTTCTGCCCCTTGGATGGGAAGGGGCAAAAAGGAGGAAGCCGATGAAGCGGCTACTTCCGCCATGAGGGAAATGTTTCATTCCGTCAGCATTCGTGGAGAAGTGGTGATTGGCGAGGGAGAAATGGATGAGGCCCCCATGCTGTATATTGGAGAAAAGGTCGGCACGGGTGAAGGCCCTGAAGTGGATGTCGCTGTCGATCCGCTTGAAGGAACGGAAATTGTGGCCAAAGGCTTGAATAATGCGCTTTCCGTCATCGCGATAGCGCCGAAAGGGAATTTGCTTAATGCCCCCGATGTATATATGGAGAAATTAGCAGCCGGTCCTGCGCTTAAAGGAAAGCTTAGTCTGGATGATCCTGTGGAAGTTACGCTGTTGAAAGCATCGGAGGCTTTGAACAAGGCGGTCTCCGATCTGACTGTCATGATTCTGGAAAGGGAACGTCATAATGAGCTCATTAACGCTCTGCGGAATATCGGGGTGAGAATCAAGTTTATTCCCGCCGGAGATGTCGCCGGAGCTATTGCCCCTGCCTTTCCTGAGTCCGGTATCGACTTGTATATGGGTTCAGGAGGAGCGCCTGAAGGGGTGCTGGCCGCAGCTGCTTTGACCTGTTTAGGAGGAGATTTCCAAGGCAGGCTGCTGCCCGAAACCGATGAACAGCTGGAGCGCTGCGCGCAAATGGGTATCCGCCATCCGCATGCGCTGCTGCAGCTGGAGGATCTTGTCGGGCAAGGGGATGTGATTTTCGCGGCAACCGGAATCGCGTCCGGCGAGTTTCTTAAAGGTGTGCGCTATTTGCCGGGACAAAGAGCGGAGACCCATTCCATGGTCATGCGGGCGAAATCCGGCACGATCCGGTTTGTGCAGGCTCAGCACTTGCTGCCTAACAAATCATATTTGCAGAGCCGGACATCGCCAGGTTCCCGGTCTTTAAGCGATAGCAGCAAGGGAGATAGCTCTCTAATACATCTTGAAAATAGGGGTGCGCGAGGGGTGGGCTGATCGTTTTCCCTATCATTAAGACTACGAGGATTACTGCATGTTTTTCATACGGAATCTTGAAAAAAATAGGATGCTTCTAGCTTCTTATCTGCTAAATGGTGTTAAATAGAGAGATATACTACAAAGAGATACGCTGCCAAGCGGATAGGAGTGGAAGTCGCTATGAACCAACGTACAATTCAAAAAGCAGCTGCAGCCGTTTTGTCCGCATTTCTTTTAACTGCATGTCAGGACAGCGGTTTTTCTTTAGGGTCAGAGGTGAACGCGACCACTCCCGTTGCAGATGTTTATAGCCCGGCTCCCCAGCAAGACATACCTGTATTCACCATCACCTCACCTTCGCCAGATGCGGGTATCCCGCAAGTTGAGACATTATCGCCAGCGCGGGTCGTGGATTTCCAAATGCTGGATGATCGGACGGGGTTCGCCTGGAGTGATGCGAATGAAGGACTGTCTGTTTACCGTACAGAGGATGGCGGTGAAAATTGGCTTTCCATTACTCCTGCGCCCAAGGCTAGAGGGGTGGGGCTGCCCAGCATGCAATTTCTGGACTCCCGGCATGGATGGGCGGCCATTAGCACGGAGGCGCAGCAGATTCATATCTGGTACACCAAAGACGGCGGGGATACGTGGGGACATACAGAGCTTGCAAGCTCCGGGTATCCTGCCGCTCTTTCCTTTGTTACACCGGAAATTGGCTGGCTGATTTCGGTTTATGACGTTGCAATGGGCAAGTCTGGCAAGCTGCTGCACAAAACGGAGAATGGGGGAATAGATTGGGAACTGATTTCGTTATCCCCGTATGAAGGGGATGCAGTGGGAAGAATTCCTGCAGAGCTGCCGCTTCATGGTCATGTTGTCGATATGTTTTTTCAAGATAGGCAGACCGGGTGGTTGAGCGTAACCGGCCCGGCTCCTATCCCCCAGCTTTACCGGAGCCTGGATGGAGGCGTGACCTGGAGCGCGGCTCTGCTGGAGTTTCCCGAAGAGCTTCCGCAGACGGACATCACCATTGATCAGGGCCCCGTTTTTGCATCCGGAATGGATCGTACGGACGGCTGGATTAGAACGCGAAGGACGGATGGCATGCAGGTTCTTTATGATTTTTTCCGTTCCACGGATAACGGGGAAACCTGGACATTTGTACCAGCCGGCTTTGATCATTCTTTAATTTTTTTGGACAAGGATACGGGCTGGGGTGTAAAAGATGACGTATTGCATAAAACAAATAATGGCGGGCTGAGCTGGACAGCTATTCCCGCTTCGGGACTGAGCGGGCTGCTGGATCAATACGAGGTGCCGGTAAGGCTGCAGATGGCTGCTGATGATAGAGGCTGGCTGTTATTGGGGCAGGGCGGAGGAGGAGATTCCGGGCTATTTCGAACCGAAGATGGGGGAAGCTCTTGGGAAATCCTCGCCATAACGGATTAGTCAGATACGTTGAGATCGATTTCAAGCCATAGTATACTAACATTATTAGAAGTATGCGGGAGCCATTCATGCGGACCTGTCCATAGGGGTTTGGAGGAGATATCGGTTCATCTGTATGACTAGAACTTGCCGGCAGAGGAATTCTGTTTGCAGCTACTGCAAATGGAGACATCCCTTAATCCAAAACGTGAATGGAGGCTGCCTTTGACGACGAAGGTAACCTCCTTTTCTGTATTCGGTTCCCAATGGATAAACAGGTTGTTAGAGATCTGAGACTAGGGGTAAGGGAGGGATCAACTTGATACCTGCGGACGTAACCAAAATTATGAAGAGGCTGGGAGATGAATTATATAAAAAGCTGGACAGCCAGCTGATCGCCATCTATTTGTACGGCTCCACTGTCCTTGATGCTTATGTGCCGGGCAAAAGCGATATAGATTTTATCGTCGTTTTGAAGCAATCAGCATCAGAGGCTGATTATCAGGCGATTCGCGAGGCGCACGAAGAGGTTGAACGGCAAATTCCCGGGTTTACGATCATGGGAGCGTATCTGTCCGAAGAAGATTTAGGTAAATCCGATCATGAGATTTCTCGGTTCCCTACGTATTACAACAAACAGCTGCATGGGGACGGGCGTGGTGCGGATATAAATCCGGTAACCTGGTGGCTGCTTCTTCACTACGGTGTGTGCGTATACGGTCAAGCGGTTCCTCTTCAATACGATATCTCTAAGGAGAAATTAAGCGGTTATGTATTATCCAATATGAACACCTATTGGGTTAACTGGATTCACCGCTTGCAGGCGAAGCAGCAGGAAGCGAGCCGTCATTTGGCAGCAGCGCTGGACGAGCGCGAGCTGGACGAAACGGTGGAATGGTGTGTGCTGGGAATGCTAAGGCAGTACTATACTTTGAGAGAAGGAGCCGTTACGAGTAAATTAGGGGCCGCTGAATATGGGCTGAAGGTTGCGCCTAAGGCTTGGCATGGTTTGATTAGGGAAGCAGCTGCAATAAAAAACAAAGAGCCTCAGCGTTTTTATTCCCATTCTTCATCCAGACTTCAAGATTTAATTGAACTGCTTCAATGGATTCATGCAGAAAGCAACCAGGTAACGGTAACGGGACAATAGCTTCTGTGGCCCATATGCTCAGCTGCAGACACGGAGCTTGCTGCATGATCGCCGGTTAGTTACCCGTTAAATTAACAACCATTCCGGTTTTTATTGCTTGTCTCTGCTCTGCGGTCAGGTATATAGTAAGAGGATGATTCTTTAAATGTTCAAGCAGGAGATTAGGAAGGAGCAGGACACATGACGACGACATTACTCGGTGCTGTTGAAGCCGGCGGTACCAAATTTGTATGCGGAGTCGGTACAGCTGATGGAAAGGTGCTGGATCGTACGCAGTTTCCCACCACGACCCCTGAAGAAACGATCCAACAGGTAGAGGCTTATTTTGCCAAGCATGAAATACAAGCTCTGGGGGTTGGCTCTTTTGGCCCGATAGACCCCGTTAAAAATAGCCCTACTTACGGTTATATAACCAGTACTCCCAAACAGCAATGGGGGGATTACAATTTTCTTGGCAGACTTAAACAAAGCTTTCAGGTGCCGATCGGATTTGACACAGACGTTAATGTAGCAGCATTAGGCGAATGGACTTTCGGTGCGGCTCAAGGAACAGACAGCTGTGTATACATTACAATCGGAACCGGATTCGGCGGAGGGGCTGTCATTGCCGGTGAATTGCTGCACGGTCTGTCTCATCCGGAAATGGGTCATATGCTTGTTCGCCGGCATCCGCAGGATAGCTTTGCGGGTCTTTGCCCGTTTCACGGTGATTGCCTGGAAGGGCTGGCCTCCGGCCCGGCTTTGCAGCAAAGATGGGGCAAGCCGGCAAATGAATTGCCGAAGGATTCAATAGCCTGGGATATCGAGGCCTATTATTTGGCCCAGTCGCTGGCTGCTATTATTCTAATCCTGTCTCCGCAAAAAATTATTTTAGGCGGAGGAGTAATGAAGCAGGAGCAGCTGTTTCCGTTAATTCACAAGCAGCTGCAGCAGCTTCTTAATGGTTATGTTCGGCATGAGGCCATTCTGAAGAGCCCGGAGCATTATATAGTACCTCCCGGTCTAGGTGATAACGCAGGCTTATGCGGGGCTCTGGCTTTGGCTCAGCAAACCCTTTTACAATCTAATTAATCCGCAGCCGTTATCCACATTACCATTTAATCTGGAAACAAGGGGCTGTCCAGTCGTCAGTTTGTCACTGACAATTTGGACAGCCCCTTACGCGTTCTCCAAGCAAAAATCCATGATAAAGTGCTAAGTAAGGACTTGCTGACAAGCCTTATTTTTCCGGCTCGGAATTGCGGTTACGGCCCATAAGTCCGGCCAATCCGACTAATCCAAGCAGCCCTAACCAGCTCCAGTTATCATTGTTATTTGCCGCGTTAGCCCGGTAATTGAAACCTGTGTCGGCGCGGCCAGCCGTTGTCGCTCTTCCATCATTGCGGTTGTTGCCCGCATTAGGAGTCACTTGGTTCATGTTGTTGGTTCTAAGATTGTCATTCATCATAGTTCCGCGGTTATCATGAACAGCTGGACTTTGAAGGGTAGCATTATTCCCGTTTTGAACAGTTGGGCTGGCTGCTGGTTGTTGTGCATTGGCTGTAAAAGAGAACATAACCAAAGCAATTGCGGCCAGGCAAGAGAGGGTCCACTTCTTCATTGTTTATCACCTCCTGTTGATTTGTAGTTTGCGCCTTTCCTGTCAATCTCATTACAGGATAAAATGGAAAATCGGGGCTATCCGAAAAGTGGCAGTTCAGGCCGATAACTAAAAAGCAAATCCGAAGAATGCTGTAATATCAACATTGTTGGATTTTTAATTTCGGTGTGCTTGAAAATGAAATGTATGCGGAAAACCGCGTACATTCGCTGCAGCTGCGGGCCTCGAGGCGAATTGTATGTGGAAAACCGCATACATTCGCCGTAGCTGCGGGCCTCGAGGCGAATTATATGCGAAAGTGTATGCGAAAACCGTCATGCCATTGAATTCTCAGGCAGAACTCCAGCATGAAAATAGCCAAGGTTGGCGGGGTTCGCCGGCTGTTCGGGCTTGTTGCCTGCGTTTGTACGAAATGTCGTACAAATTCATGCGGTTGAAGTGCGATTACCGGAGGTTTGAATGAAACATCGTACAAATTCAGGGGATTGAGGTGCGATTACCCAAGATTTGTATGAAACATCGTACAAATTCAGGGGATTAAGGTACGAATGCCCGAGATTTGTATGACGAATCGTATAAATGCAGGGCTTTAAGCTATTAAGGAGCTGCAGCCAGTGTTTCAGATGAAATTTCGTAACAAGTTATGTAATTAAGATCGATTAACTCAAGATTGCTCATCATGCGGGGCGAGGCGTTTTATTTTCACAGAAAAATCGCATACAATCGCCGCTATAGCGGATCGCGAGGCGAATTGGGGCTGTCAAGAAAATCAGCGTTGACTGACCGCTGGACGCCCCATTTTCATTGAATTTAAAAAAGTTGGACGGAAAACATTATGTTTTTCCGCCCAACTTTTTATTTTGGGGACTTTCTGGACAGCCCCGTTATAGGAGCCAGCCGTGCTGAGATTAAATTGATTGATTAACGGCGAGGACGGCCTTTCATGCTGGAGGGAGATACCATACCGCCCATTTCATCACGGCAGCTGTAAGTGTAAACATGCTGAGGCACGGGGACACAATGGTGCCGATTAACGATTTCAACGGGATGGACAACTGGCACCACTTGCGGGTGATAAAAATCTCTATACACAACAGTAGGTGAAGTAACTACAGGAGACACTTTTGGACAATAAGGATTACAGGACATTTTGAATATCAACTCCTTCCGTTTTTCTGGTACAGTATACGGGCAAGATGTCTAGAGTGATTGTACATTAGCCTTGATTCCATAAAAAACCCCCGCGAATGTCGCGGGGGCATGTTCACTAATAAGCTGATTTCTCCTGAACAAGCTCATAACAGCTTGCCCAGAGCCTTGTTTAAAAGGATGGCTGTACCTCCACCTTGGACAGCCATTCCGGTTGATCCGTAATGAAGGTAGTAACACCCAAAGCAACCAAACGATCCCGGGTTTCGGGAGAATTAACAGTCCAGGCGGCAATCCCCACTCCCCGCTGCAGAGCCAGCTCCACAATTCTGGGTTCCTCCAATAATACCATAAAGCTTGCGTGGATCATCGCATGACCATCCTCTGCTGCAGAATTTAACGCTTTATTGCAGCTTTTGGAGGAGTCGCAAATAAAGCCAATGAGTGCTTCCGTTGTGTGCTCTCTTACCAGTTTAAGGTCTTTTCCCGAGAAGGAAGAGAAAACCATTCTTTTCTCCCAGCCCTTCTTTTTGGCGGATTCTACAATGGCTTGAATATCCTGGGGATTGCGATAATCTTTAATTTCGGTATACACAATCGGGTTGCGGTAAGGAAGCATAGCATCTAATGCCTCGCCAAAGGTAGGTATAGCCGTTCCGGTATAATCCCCATTACGAAACCAAGAGCCGGCATCCAGTGCTTTCAAATCATTCAGTTTTTTGAACCTTACGAAGCCACTTCCATTAGTAGTGCGCTTGAGTGTATGATCATGAAAGACGATAGCATAGCCGTCGCCAGTCATTTGCACATCAATCTCCACTCCATGGGCTCCGTGCTGAAAAGCCTTGACAATGGCCGGAATCGTATTTTCCGGTGCTGCCGCGGAATAGCCGCGATGAGCGATATAAGTAATATCGGTTTGCGCCTCCGGTGGAGTGGGGGCGGTGCCGGTAACGTGTCTGAGCTGGCTAACCTGCATCCGGTTAAAACCCATCTGCCCCGAAAGGAGTGCACGATCAGCCTCGGCCCATGTGACAGCAGGCTGATAACCGTAACTGTTTCCTTGATAAATAGTAAGTGTCAATAAACTGAAAAGAATAAATATGCTTATGTTGCGGATACGTTTCAAAGCCTTCTGTAACCTCTTTCTGTGCGAAAATTAACAATAGGGCAGACCATTAAAGCTTGTCCAATGTCTTCCAAATGTTATACGCGAATAACAACCCATTTGTTGCGCTCTACATGAATAGGAAAGGGAAATATAGGTTTTGTTATTTTTATAGTTATTATTCTGCAGAAACAATGGAAAAATAGTACCAAGTGGATGTGTGGTCAAAAGGAATTTAAAATCAGGAGACGAGCTTATGATAATAGTTATGGCTGCATTGGCTTGGACTTTAGTGCTCCAGCCAGCGCCGGCAGAGTTAGCAGAAACGAACAAGATGCCCTTAAATCAGTTATTAGGGCGCAGCCTGTTTTCCCTACACAATTGGTCTGAGGAAGCTGAGGTTGAAGGGACTGAGAAGCCAATGCTGGAAATGAGCACCGACAAGAATCAATATACCGGCAGTGATTCGCTTACTCTGATTATTAAAAATCCGGGAAACGATGTTTTTTTCTTTGGCTATCCTTATGAAATCGAAAGGCGGCTAAACGGGGAATGGAGAAAAGTTCCGCCCAAAGAGGAGCAATTTTTTATTATGGTAGCCATTTATTTGAAGCCAGGGGAAGTTTGGAAGCAGGACATTATTCTGGATGGTCTGGAGGATGGAATTTACCGGATTGTCAAACAAGTGAACAATGAGACAAGGGACTCCAAGCATACGTTATATGCTGAATTTGAGGTGAAAAATCAGGCTGTAGAATAAATCTTGTACGTGATTTGAAACGAAAAAAACCTTTTTCGTATTAGCATTGTCAGATGCAGGAAAAAGGTTTTTTTATATTTAAGGCAACCAAATGCGAGTTTAATTCGTTTATGATAATGCAGAGAGCTTGCTGCGCCCGGGAACAATAGCGAACAGAGCCAATAAGCTTCCAACAGCAGCGACACAGGCAAAAGTATAGAACAGGGCAGAGGGCTGGCTCATTAATACGGAGGCAACCGGAGGTCCTGCGGCAACGCCTATAAATCTCATACTGCTGTAAAGAGAGGTAATGGTTCCGCGTTTTTCCTTGCTGATCCCTTCCGTAATTAGGGCATCTAAACTGGGCAGGGCAATTCCAATGCCGATTCCGCTGACAAACATGAGGAAAAATAATTGGGAAATAGTCATAGCGGGAAATAATCCGCAGTATAACATAGCTGCAGCCAGTAACGTTATGCCGCTAAAGGTTACCCATTTCATAATGACTTTATTCTCTCCAATTTTTTTTCCGGTTAAATAGGAAGATAGGCATAAAGCCGCTAGCGGAATAGCAAGCAGCGCTCCTTTGACCACTCCGTCGATATGGTAAGCTGTTTCCAGGACGGAGGAAAGGTAAAACAAAAAACCGAAAATAACAAACATACTGAAACCGCCGATAACAAAAATAGCTGTGAGCCAACCGGCTTCGCGTTTGAAAGTATATTTTAAGCTGGAAATAAAACGGCCGAGTTCCAGTGGTTTTTTCTCTTTTTTCTTAGGAATTTTGACAAGCCAGCTGACGGCTGCAATAGCAATGATACAAAATACGGGAATAACCAGGAAAGGCAAAAACCAGACAAAGGCAGCCAGCAAAGAGCCCAAAATGGGACTTAACACCTTGCCGAACGTATTGGAGGTTTCAATAATGCCAAGCCCTGTGCTGACATCCTTTTCTCTACGAAACATATCACCGACTAATGGAAGAACGATCGGGCTTGCACCAGCCGCACCGATCCCCGATAACAATCGTCCACTAAGGATAAGCGGATAAGCCGATTCCTTGAAAAACCATGCGCCAACGCCGGATAATGCGCCGCCCGCTGCGGCCAGGATCAGGCTGGGAAGGATGATTCTTTTTCGGCCAAAACGATCGGATAGATACCCGGCGATAGGGATGAACACTATGGCTACACCCGCGTACGCCGTGATGATTAGACTGGCTTGAACCGAGGAGATGCCGAGTTCCCTCTCCATAACAGGCAGGATCGGAATTAGCATGGAATTGCTAAGTGTCATAATTAGGGGTATGGAAGCCACCGCGACCAGGTCCCACTTTTTACCTTGTTCCACATTTGTCGCTCCTTTGTCAATAAAAAGACATGGCACCATAACAGAAAACCATGTCGGAACCATGTCTCTGGCTGTCCAGTTGACGCTGTGCATCCTTACTTAGAGTATGGCAGACTCCTTCGGTTTTTATTCTGGAAGGGGCCGGAAGCCAATACAAAGTCTTACCATTCTCTGAATGAAAGTTTAATTTTTCTTTAAATCTGTACACAATTTGCTTACAAGCCATTACAATAGATGAGCAGGAAGAGGATAGGATTACCCCGACTTAAGTCCAGAACAATTCCAGCCGCTGGACTATGTTATTAACTTGAACCTATTTAATATAATTCAGTTATAGAGTAAGAACAGGCAATAATAATTGTGATGTAGGTGGTTACTATGTTGAATGAGAAGAAGATTTATATTTTATTTACAGATACGGGCACGCTGCTTTCCAGAGCGATTGGGCTGTACACAAAATCTGCTCTAAATCATTCTTCTATTGCGTTTGACAAAAATTTAAGTACAATTTACAGCTTCGGACGCAAAGATCCCAGCAATCCGTGGATAGGCGGTTTTGTTAAAGAGAGTCTGTACGGCAGCTTGATCAGGCAGGGGCAGAATCAGACGCAATGCGCGATTTACAGCTGCTCTGTCAGTGAAGACCAGTACTCTCTTATTCTTGGGGAAGTACAGCGTGTTGAGCGTGAACAGCATAAATACCGGTATAACTTCCTTGGCTTGCTGGGAGTTGCATTGAAAACACGGATTAAACGGAAAAAAGCCTACTTTTGCACGCAATTCGTCACTTCCGTGTTTCAGGCAGGTGGAATCAATCTTGTTTCCAAGACACCCTGTATGACTACGCCAGTAGATTTGGAGAATTCTCCGCTGCTGCAGCTCGTATATCGTGGAGACTTAAGGGAATACGCGAACAGCCGCTTAACACCGTCCAGTACATTAAAAGTTATGGATATGAAAGGCGATACGATTCTCCCCGCGTAATTCCTCCTTGGTTTTCCTCCTCCGATCAGCACCTTGGTGAACACCCTTATCAGTTTTTTAATTTCAAGACTTGTCTGCATGTCTCGTCTTATGGGAAAATACTTCCAGAGCCTACAACAGCGTTGTAGAGAGGAAGGGGTTATGATAATGGAACCGACCATTAGTGATGGATGGCATGTATTTGCAGGTTCGTATGGAAGCGGGGGAGAAGAACGATTGACTCGGCTTATCCTTGACAAAAGCTCGGGCATGCTTAAGCGTGTTGCAGGGATAAGCGGGATCGACAATCCTTCCTATGCGGCATTGAATCCGGAGCAAACTCGACTCTATGTCGTTAGTGAGACTGCTGAGCCTAGCTGCAGTCTGCATGCCTATGCATTAAATGAAGATGGATCATTTGCATATTTGAATAAGCAGCCGACTTCGGGCGCTATCCCTTGTTATGTAAGTCTATATAGTGATCTTAAGCTGCTGCTGGTAGCTAACTATACAGGGGGGAGTATTGCCGCATATCCTATGCTGGATGATGGCAGAATAGGCGCAATGGCCGATTTCCACGATCATCGCCAACTGGCTGCCGCCGGCAGCAAGCAGCAGCCTCATCCTCATTGCATTGTAATGGACCCCGGCAAACAATTCGTATTTGTTGCCGATCTTGGGCTGGATCAGATTGTAGTGTATAAGCTCAACCCGGAACGTAATCAACTAGTCAGACACGGAGGAACCTCCCTCGAACCGGGAGCAGGTCCGCGGCATTTGCTGTTTAACAAGGAAGGGGACCGCCTCTATGTTATTAATGAATTGAATTCCACGATTACGGTACTTGCTTACGATGGCCAGGGCCAGCTGGAAGTGCTGCAATCGATCACGACACTGCCGGAATCGTTCACCGGGCAAAATTATTGCGCGGACTTGCATCTCTCTCCGGACGGCCAATATTTATACGGCTCCAACCGCGGCCATGACAGCCTGGCTGTTTACCAGGTCATGCCTTCAGACGGCAGGCTGGAACTGATTGAAATTATAGCAACCGGAGGCCGCTTTCCAAGAAACTTTGCTCTTTCCCCGGACGGCCGCTGGCTGTTGGCAGCTAATCAAGAGAGCAACACAGTTACGACATTTCAAATTGATGCATCCAGTGGTCGCTTGACTCCAACAGACCATTCGTTCGAAATCGTCAAGCCGGTATTTCTTAAGATTGTGGAATAGCAAACAAGGTGCCCTAGCGTCAAGCGACAGCGTGAGGCACCTTATTTTTTTAGAGATAGCTTAACAACTTTAGAATCAGACCACTCTAGACGCTAGGATAGAGCGGATGACTTCAGAATCCAATCCTTCACCCGCATAAGACAGAAGAGGTGAAATTTCAACGGGCTGATGCTCGATTAATTCCCTGGATACACCCGCTGCAAGCAGCCATTTGCGATGAAGATGATACAGCATCTCTCTGGCCGTATCCGGACTGTCCTGTCCTTCTTTATTCTTTACAGGGGCGAACTCATCCTCACGCTCCACCTCTAACAAAGCCATTCGCTCCATTAAAGGGAAGCAGTCGAAAATAAACTTCTCGAATTTATACCCGTTAGGCTGCTCCGGTACGACTTTGTCGCCTTTCGCATCCACCGTACGGATTTTTTTGTTGGCTGCATGAAAAGGCATTGGGTAAGCAGCCGCTTTTTCCACAAAATTCACATGGAATAAATGCATGGAAATATTGGCGTAAGGAAAAAGCCACTGACCCTTATCATCAGCCGCGAGCATCAGCTCTTCCGGAATATCGGAATATTCCGCTACTGCAGGACGGCCGTTCTGCATACAGAGTATGCCAACCCGCTCCCGGGCATGAGATTTACGGACTACTTTACTGGCGGATTGTAAACCAGAAGCAGCAGCATACCCGATAAAAGCCGGATCCGCAATGCGGACGATAGCATTATCTACATTATAATAAAACAGCCATTCAACGCCTTCCTGTTTCATTTGATCCAGTATGCCATTGCGCTTTAAAGCAGGGAAACAGTCCCCGTTGCCGCTCGGTGCCATAACGATTTCGTCTTTGCGGGCCAGCAGCACCTTTCCCTTGTCGTCAATTGCCGGGAATACACCCTGTTCAAAAAAATAAATAGAATTTTCATCATAGCCAAAGTAATGGTGTTCAGCAAAAAAACTTCTAGTTTCCGCGTCATTTTCGGGACTGGTCATTATATACCACGGAATGTTCTTCTGTGCTTTGCCCGACAAATTAATCAGACGCTCTGCCTGAAGTTGAAACAAAGATTTGCGTGAAGGCAGGCCGATATCAAAAGTACCTTTAGGTCCCGGATGACCAAGCCGTGTTCCTTGACCGCCGGCAACGACCAATACAGCGGCCTTGCCTTGCTTTAGCAGCGACCATCCCAATTGTTCAAGCTCCGCCTGTCTGGACTTATCGAATTCTGTCCACTTCTCAGCGGAGATCGGCTCGATGCTATCGGGCTTTTCTTTCTTACCCGCTTTGCCGGATAGCTGCTGAAGCAAATCAAAATCGATCGAATCGATCTGCTGCAACAGCTTCTCCCGGGAATCATCGGATAGCGAAGGCCAAAAGGCGAGGAGATGCTCCTGGCCGTAGGCTTGAAGTTTATTTCTAACTTCATTTAATTTTGTTTGCAATAATATTCCCTCCTGAAAAAACTACCCTGACTTGCTGCACTTAGAAACGGCAGTCTCTTTTGAGAAGGCGGTTTCTGTTTCATCGGTTTGTACTAGTAGCTGATAGGTCCTCTGAAGGCCATTATCCCTATCATATAAAATTTTGCGAAAAAAAGAAAACAACTAATCTCGATTGTATCTCTTTTCCACCTGGACTGCCATCTATTTCCTGCGCTTATCGTATTTCTGTGCGGACTGCTCTTAAAATGTTCTAATAACATAAGTTGTATTCAACAAGGGGACATTTTGATACTCTTTAAGCATGCTGCCCAAATCCCGTGTCACCCTTTGAGTTTGAAAAGATGGATTTGCTCGCTTTGTTCTAGAAATGTTCATAATAAGATAAGCTAGGATAGAGTGAAGAGTGCGGAAATCCATTACAATAGAAAATAGCTGGAAAGAAAACTTGAATAATATCGTCAATGAAATGGGTGAAGATAATGAATGCTGCGGACTTAAGTATATGGCTTGTATTTGGAGCAGGAGTTCTGTCTTTCATATCTCCATGCTGTCTGCCTTTATATCCGTCCTATCTGTCATACATTACGGGAGTATCCGTAAAAGACCTGCAAGAGGGAAGAGGAATGTTCCAGCAGCGGGCAATGCTTCATACCGCGTTTTTTATGCTGGGCTTCTCGATTATCTTCATCGCCCTTGGATGGTCGCTAAGTCTCGTAGGCTCCTTGTTTGCCAATTATCAAACTTTGATCAGACAGCTGGGGGGCGTATTGGTGGCCTTAATGGGGCTGGTTATGATGGGGATTTTTAAACCTAAAATGCTCCTTAAGGATCTCCGCTTCTCACTGCCCAGCAAACCGGTCGGCTACACGGGTTCGGTATTGGTAGGCATGACCTATGCTGCAGGCTGGACTCCTTGTGTAGGGCCTATACTTGGAGCGGTACTGGCTATGGCTGTCAGTAATCCGGATCAGGCGCTGTTGTATACCGTTTCTTATACCTTGGGCTTTGCGGTGCCTTTTTTCGTAATGGCCTTTTTCATTGGCAGAACCAAATGGATTATTAAATATTCCAACCGCATTATGAAAATAGGCGGAGCAGTAATGGTACTGGTCGGCATTCTGCTCTATACGGATAAAATGACGGACATCACCATCTTCTTCATTAATTTGTATGGAGGCTTTATAGGAGTGTAGTCATAAGACTACCTCCCGGCCTCAAGCCAATCCAGCATATACGCGAACACCTCTTGCTTTTCCGGTTCATTAAACAGTTCATGATACAAGCCGGGCCATTCCCTGTAATGCTTGTCCGGGATTTCTAACTTGGCGTACCATTCCCGGCTTGCCTCAGCCTGGACAACAAGATCGTCACCGGCTTGCATAACAAGCAGCGGGATATCAGGAAAGCGGCTGGTTTGCTCCCGGGCAATGGCCATGGCTGAGCTCAGCTCCTTGTACCATCTGACGCTTACTTTTTTGGCATAATACGGGTCATCGGTTACTCTGCGCTGCACTTCTTTACTCCGGCTTACCGCACCAGGTTGAATGCCCGACTTGAATTGAAGACCCGGCAAGCTCCGATTCAACACGGAAACTAGCATTTCCAGCGAACGGGACACTTGGCGGTACAGCTTTAAACAAGGAGAGGACAGAATGATTCCGTTTACTTGCGGGCTGTTTTCCATCGCATAACGGATCGTTACAAGTCCGCCCATGCTATGTCCGAGCAGATATACCGGCCTGTCCTTGTAAGACGCTTGCTGCAGCCAGCGCTCAACTGCTTGGAAATACTGCGCAAAGCTGTTGATATGTCCGCGCTTTCCTGCTGTACGCCCGTAGCCAGGCAGATCTCCTCCATAAACCGAGAACCCTTCCTTATTCAATTGTTCGCATAACCATTCATACCGGGCAAAATGCTCTCCAGCCCCATGTACCAGAACAATAGCCCCCCGAGCATCCTTGATCTCCTTGCAATCGCAAATCACTTCCATGATCTCGGCCCCTTCGTATTCGCTATGTAAAATCTTTCGCCTTATCCGTCATTGCAAACTATCGTCATGGCAAATTATCGTCATTACAAACTATCGTCTCATGGCAAACGTTAGGTCTATCATTAAGTATATCTATCTGAAATTATAGTTGACGGTGTATGGAAAGACAACAAATCGAGGTTTGAAGGCACCTGGCCAGTTAATAAAAATTTAGAAAATCAAGCGGCAACTCGTGATTTGTCCATTGTTTTTGATAATTCCGGCAAAAATTCCGGCGAAACCTCCAGACCGGCTATTTCCGGTCTGGAAGATCCAACAGCTCCGGTATCGTAATCAAATCAATACCGCGGTTTTTAAGCTCGGGGATGAGACGGTCCAAAGCCTCGACCCCTCCGGATAAATCTTGATCCCAATTGCCTCCGCTATGCATAAGAATGATAGCCCCAGGCTTTAAATGACTCTCCATATTGCTTAAAATTTCGTCCGCTCCGATTTCCTTCCAATCCAGTGAATCGACATTCCATCCAATGACCTTGTAATCCTGTCTTCCCAATTCGGCAACGAGCTCATCAGTTAAACCTCCATAGGGAGGCCTAAACAGCTTAGGCTTAAAACCAACCACTTCCTGCAGTGCTTTATCCGTTTCTTCCGCTTCCCATTTGAGGCGGTACAAGCTCTCGTTGTACAGCTGAGGATGCCAATAAGTATGATTGCCGAGTGCATGGCCTTCCTCCACTATGCGTTTAACAACTTCAGGATGTCCTTTGACTCTGGAGCCCATAACGAAAAAGGTTCCGCGTACATTATGCTTTTTCAAGACATCCAGAATTTGTGGAGTGAAACGCTGATCCGGCCCATCGTCAAAGGTGAGGGCGGCCACCGGCTGATCCGAAGGACCCGTCATATAGAGGATATCGGGAAATTTGCGCTGCAGCTGGTAGTTGTCCATGGGCTTGATTTTTCGCACCGCTTTCTCGGAGCCACCGGCCAGCATGTCCAGTGTCCCTCCAGCATGACCTTCGGCATTTAAGCTTGAAGAGCGGGGTCCATCCAGCGATGATTGCTGTTGTGGCGAAGCTGCTTGCCCGCAAGAGCCTAACAGAAGAATGATAGGCAGCAATAGGGAGATGATGGTTTTATTTCGCAAGCTCAGTCCTCCTTATTATTTCAATTTTAAAAAAAGATCGTTTTCTACCCATGTTCATCATTATTTTGTCGAGGCCCTTGAAGTTCATACCTGGCAATGTCTTCATGGCTATAGACCAGAATTTGTCGGCCTATTCGGTTGGTTTGGTTTGGAAGCGTTTCCGAGATTATTTACAGTTTTGCCAAACATTGTGGAGTGATAGAGTTAATAGACCATGTTACAATCTAATAGAATTTCGGCCAAGTAGCAAACAAAGGAAAAAGAAGCGCCCTCCAGGAAACGGCCGGCACTGAGCTTGCGTTTTCTGAGTTCTTTATTCTTTATGTTTCTGGCTATAATAAGGAGGAAAAATCCGAATGAACAAGAAATTCAAGACGATTGCCCTTAGCGGGGTGCTTTTGGCTAGTACGGTTTTTTCGGCAGGTGCTGCATCCGCAGCTCATGGGAAGCAGACCCAATCCTATGAGACTGTACAAGTCTATCACATCAATTTGGATTCACTGCTTCAAGCGAATCCACAAGACTTGCTGGATCGCTTGTATGACCATATAAACAGCAACTTGCCAGAAGGCGAATGGTATATTCCTTGGCTGGAGCAAGTTATTCCAGCTGTGCCAGAGAAGGAGCAGCCAGCCCCTGAACCAGAGCAGCCGGCACCAACGCCAGCACCAGAGAAGGGGCAGCCAGCCCCGGCCCCTGCACCAACACCAACCCCGGCACCTCAACCGCAGCAGCCCGATAATGCTGGCAGTGTAGAAGGAGTTCATGAGCTCGCTCAAGAAGTAGCCAGATTGGTTAATGAAGAAAGAGCTAAAGCCGGTCTTGGTCCGCTGACACTAGATGCTGATCTGTCCAATATGGCACTGGATAAAGCTAAAGATATGTACCACAACAATTATTTCAGTCATAATTCGCCTACGTATGGCTCACCTTTTGATATGATGAATCAATATAATATTCCTTATTCTTATGCCGGTGAGAATATTGCAAAAGGACAACGCACAGCGGAGCAGGTAATGAACGATTGGATGAACAGTGAAGGCCACAAGAAGAATATTCTTGGCCCTAACTTCACTAAAATCGGTGTATCTTACTACAACGATGTGTGGGTTCAGGAGTTTACTGGTTAAGCACTGATAGTTTATTTTTAACCTCATAGTAAACAAAGGGGCTATCCACTAAGTCCCCAAAATAAAAAGTTGGGCGGAAAAACGTTACTAATGTTTTCCGTCCAACTTTTTTTGTGCTGCTGATTTTGCAGGAAAGCAGCGAGGCGGGTGCCTGCCACTTTCAAGCGGGCCAATGTCACGGTTCCTACACAACGTTATACCTTGTCCAGCCCTCATAAGGAGAACGCCGGAACGACAGGTAGCCCTTGAGGTAACCGAGCATCCGGACGGACTCTAGCCTCATACCGGGAATTACCTGAAAAAAGTTGATGCAATACCTCTGAATCTGCGTTAATCTGATATTGAGCCATTTCTCATAATCTCCTCTCTGAATGTAGGTCGGAAACTTCATTCTAACCGAGGATTATGGGGATGGCTCCTATCCATTTCAGGAAATCCTTTTTACACAATTATACGGACTCAACTGACCAATCTCGGGGAATCGCGCCTCAATCCCATAACTTGCTACGAAATTTCGTCTGAAACACTGGCTGCAGATGGCTGCAGGCCCTTAATAGCTTAAAGACCTTGCATTTGTACGATTTGTCATACAAATCTCGGGCAATCGCACTCCAATCCCATGCTTTTGTACGATTTGTCATACAAATTTTGGGTAATTGCCTTCAATCCCCTGTATTTGTACGACGTTTCATACAAATCTCCGGTATTCGCACTTTAACCCCATGCATTTGTACGACATTTCGTACAAAGTGCAGGCAACAAGCCCT
>NZ_HE610959.1:475085-618384 GCF_000285515.1 Paenibacillus senegalensis JC66 | reverse complement strand
GGAACTCCGCGCAGCCCTCGATTCCCGCCAAACCAGGCTATTTTCATGCAGGAGTTGTGTTTGAGCTTTCAATGACATGGCTGTATTCGCATAGATTTCGCCTCGGTTCCCGCTGCAGAGGCGATTGTGTTCGATGATTCCAATGGCGTGACTGTTTTCGCTTTGATATTATAAGAATTTTGATATTCCAGAAATTTTGAAATTACAGCATTCTCCGGATTTACTTTTCTTAGTTATCGGGCTGAACTCTTCCACTTCTTCAAAACAGCCCTTTATATACTTCCCAGTGCCGTTCGTCTTAGATCAACTCTCTCCAACCGTCGTAAGAAAAGAAGGAGAGTCCGCGAGCGCCGGCTGATTTTGCTTCCTGCTTATACAGCTCCAAGTCGGACCGTTCTATCGGAAACTCCGCTGAACGCAATAGCCCCGCGTAAACTGGAACTTTGGCGGCGGATTGAACAACCTGGCTCTGGGTGATCTTGCCGAAGCTTGATGGTTTGAGCCAATAATTCATTGGACAAACAAAATCAAGCAAACCTTCCTGCGCCCATTCCCACCAGGCTTGAGCGAAATGCTCGTAGACGCTGCCCGCAACTAGCGGCTCCTCTCTTAACTCATTGCCATAGGGGGCATTGTACCAAACCGCTGCGGATAATTGTTTAGCCGGGTCATGCTCCCTCATTGCTTCTCTAATTGCTCGGACGGTATCGGAAATCAAGGAGGCCCTGAATTGCAGCCAGGGCTCCTTGGCATGGTCCTGCAGCCATTTAGCTATAGCCGGGGTATCCTGCAAGCTTACCGGTATGTCCACTCCCGATGACTGCTGGAACAAGGATAGACAACGGGAGCAATAGCAGTATGTATAGGTTCGCTGCAGAACAAGTTCACGGCCGATAGGCGGGTCCTGGAATGCTCTGTTGACTTCTCCAATAAAGAATGTCGCGGTACTCCCGTCAGCAGTTTGCAACCGGATAGGCTCGCCCGGCTTAAGCAATGAATTCCAGTGACCGCCATTTCGAATGTCCACTTTTAATTCCGACTGATAGTAATAGAAGCGAATAAAATCCAAATGAATCCCGGCCAATCCGGGGAATTGCTCCACTATATCCCGACAGGCCGCGGAAATAGTGGGAACCGTTAATGGATGCGATGGATCCGGCAAAAATAGCTTGCCCAGCGGGGGCTCATCCCAGTTGGCTACGCCATGCTGGTCTATGCAGTAGCAATCGCGGTCCTGCAGCAGCAGGTCGCTTCTTGATTCCACCCGCTGAACGAGGGTAGTGATCATGGCGTGAATCTCCAGCCCCTGTGCGCCACAGCTATCAATCAATGCCCGAATTTCCTCTGCATTCTCTATTCGCAGGCGGGCATGTAGAGGCAGGTGCAGCAGCACCTTGCTAATCCGGTTTCTTTCACACCATGCGGCTAGATTGGATAATTGTTCCGGATTCCACTCCCTTTTGCCCATATAAAGCCAAACCGCATTTTCCATTTCCTCCAGCATACTGATTCCTCCTATAATAGCCTCGTTAGTAGAGCGCCTCTTCTTACGTTTTAAGTTCCCCTGCCTTTACCATTCATTATAGATAAGTGCGGGGAAGTCTCAACCTCTCCACCTGACAAGTACCGCAAATAGTAATCAAAGTACTACAAAAAGTAATCGATGTCCGCTATAAACAACCGCCGAATCCGAGTAAACTGTAATCCATAAGGAGTTGGCTTCCTTTTTCCTGAACGATTATGGAGAATATTTTTACTTTTGCAGCCGACCCAACATCCGTCAGAACAGGGGGAATCCTATGAAATCTACTCCGCTTAAGCCACTAACACCGGTTTCCCGCAAGGGGTATTGGAGCAAATTAAGAGCCGATGTTGTGAAAGATTGGGATCTTTACGTAGCATTAATGCCGGGACTTATTTTCTTGCTCATTTTTAAATACACTCCGATGTATGGCATTATCATTGCTTTTAAGGACTTTAATATTTTTCAGGGGTTTGCTGCTAGTCCTTGGGTAGGGCTGGCTAACTTTGAAAGATTGTTTTCGTCCCCAGCCTTCTTCAATGTATTTAAAAATACGCTCTTAATTTCGATTTACAAAATTGTGTTTTTGTTCCCGCTCCCAATCATTGTGGCGATCCTGATGAACGAGCTAAGGAACATGATTTTCAAGCGCACGATTCAAACCATTGTGTATCTGCCTCATTTTTTGTCTTGGGTTATTGTAAGCGGTTTATTCCTTGATTTACTCTCTACCAATGGCGGTTTGATTAACCGCATGATTGCAGCTTTGGGCGGGGAACCGATCGCATTCTTTATGAACCAGGAAATCTTTCGTTCCGTTCTAATTACGTCTGCAGGCTGGAAAGAAGTCGGCTGGAACACGATTGTTTATCTGGCCGCGCTGGCCGGCATCGATCCTCAGCTGTATGAAGCCGCCAAGATCGATGGAGCTAACAAATTCAAGCAAATCATCCATATTACGTTGCCAGGATTAACTCCAATCATCCTGCTGATGTTCATTCTTCGCTTAGGGAATATTTTGGAGGCCGGTACCGAGCAAATTCTTGTTATGTACAATCCGATGGTCTATAGTGTTGCGGATGTTATTGGGACTTATGTATACCGGATAGGACTGGGAGAGCAGGATTACAGTTTCTCCACGGCAGTCGGCTTATTCGATTCCGTGATCGGCTTCTTTTTGATTATTACCGGAAACGCTTTGGCCCGCAAATATTTGCAGCGTGGAATCTGGTAACCGCTAACGAATGTAGATATTGGTTGACAAGAAATAGACAAAGAAAGGGGCGTGGGCCAATTGAGCAAAGCAGGGGCAGATACAGAACAGACTAAACGATCAGGCGGGAAAAAAACCTCAAATCTGATCAAGCTTACTCCGGGGGAGAGGATATTCTCAGGATTTAACTACTTCCTGTTTCTGCTGTTCGGGGTGGTAACAATCTTCCCCTTCCTTAATCTGATTGCGAAGTCGCTCAGTAGTGAAGCGGCCGTTATCTCTGGGATGGTGACCTTATATCCGATAGATATTCAGTGGGGAACCTACAAATATGTGCTGAAAGACTCTTTATTTTTAAATTCCTTCCGGGTTTCCGTCTTTATTACAGTGGTAGGAACAGCCTTGTCATTGTTTATGACAGCGCTTGCTGCGTATCCTTTGTCCAAGCCGAGATTGCGGGGAAGAAAATACTTTATTCTAATTTATATTTTTACAATGCTGTTTAGCGGAGGCTTGATCCCTACTTATTTGCTTATGCATAATCTCGGTTTGATTAACAAGCTGCCAGTGCTTTTCCTTCCCGCCATGATTAATGTTTTCAATATGCTCATTATTAAAAACTATTTCGAAAGCCTTCCGGACAGTCTGGAGGAATCGGCCAAAATCGACGGTGCCAGCAATATGCGGATCTTGTTCAAAATTACGCTGCCGTTATCGAAACCCGTTTTCGCGACAATCGCCCTTTTCTATGCCGTTCAGTTCTGGAACGATTACTTCATGTCCATGATTTACATTAACAGCGCCAGTAAAAAGCCTATGCAGCTATATTTGAAAGAACTGCTTGTATCGGCCAGCGATGCGTTTATAAGCGGGGATAATCTCGGCAACATTGATGCGGCGATGAACGCTACTCCGCAAGCCATCCAAGCAGCATCTATCTTGCTTGCTACCATTCCGATTTTGCTTGTTTATCCCTTCCTGCAGAAATATTTCGTCAAAGGGGTGCTGATCGGATCGGTTAAAGGCTAGAACATAAAGACCTTAAGGAATGATCTTATGAGAGGCGGTGATGCGCGTCAACCAGTAAGCGGCTTTATGGTAGCAGGTGTACAACAAACGGCTTACGTGACATGAGCGGAAATCTCAGTTTCAAGCCGGATAAAGAAAAGGGAGGTTAAATCCAATGAAACATTTCATGTCCATGCACCGCAAAAAAACGGTTGTGTTATCAACAGCTGCATTAACACTGCTCATATCCGCTTGTAGTGGGGGATCGCAGCCAACATCCTCGCCTTCGGCCAGCCCGTCATCCTCGCCATCGCCTAGCGCTTCGAACGGAGCCCAAGTTGAAGAAAAGCCGGTGCTTCGTCAGTTGATGCCTTATGGAAGATTTGAAGCGGACAAAGAACCGGTTGCCATTTTCCTCGAAGAGCAAACAGGCTATAAAGTCGAGTATGAAATGCTGCCGGCCGAGCAGCCGGATGAAAAGCTTAATTTATTGATGGCCAATAAGGAGCCTTATGATTTTATGAAGATAGGCAGAAATCAGTTTGCCAAGCTGGTTACTTCCGGAGCCCTGGAGCCTTTGAACGATTTGCTTGATCAGTATGGACATAATTTGAGAGCTGCGATCGCTGAAGAATCCTGGCAAGCAGCGACGATTGACGGCAAAATTTATGCCATTCCCGAAACCGGCGGGGGGATTACGATCGGAACATCGCTTGTCGTCCGGAAAGACTGGATGGATGAGCTGAATTTGGAAATCCCGACGAATACGGCAGAATTAAAGGAAGTACTGCGCGAGCTGAAAGCGAAGAAAAATGTTATCCCGCTGACAATGATGGGCAGCCTGGAGTCGGTATATCCTGAAATTGCCGGTACCTTCGGACTGACCACGGATTGGGTAGAGCAGGACGGCCAGCTTGTGCACAGTGTAGAAACAGATGCTGCCAAGAACTATCTCGCTTATATGGCTGAGCTCTACAGTGAAGGCTTGGTTGACTCCGAATTAGGTATCAATACTTCGGCCAAAGCGATAGAGAAATTCACAAGCGGCCAGGCAGCCATGTACCGCTTGGCCTGGTGGGATGCGGAAGCAGTTGTGGAAGCATTGAAGAAGAATTTCCCGGAAGCCGAAATTGCTATTATTCCTTATCTGAAGAATGATCAAGGTGAAATTAATCTTGCCGGTTCGGCCGGAGCAAACTTCTATACCGTTATTCCTTCGTTTGCTAAAAACAAAGAGCACGCGATGCAGTATTTGGATATGAAGCTGCAGGAGGACATTTTCAAAGGCCTTGCGATCGGGATGGAGGGCGAGCACTTTGAGTTCAAGGATGACAAATACTACCCTCTCAATCCTAAATTCAACGACGAATGGAACAATGCGAGCTCCTTTATGACCGGGGTTGATGAGAGGGTCTACCCGACATACTGGCAAGCGCGTGTACGTAAAAACATTCATGTCCAAACCTATTTTGAGACTTATCAGGAAAATGCGGGAGACAATATTCATACAGATCCGCTCGCCTTTGCGCCGCCCATCGAGAATGTATCCAAAAATGTACAGAAGCTGAAGCAATTAAAGGATGATAACTTTATCAACTTTATTAGCAATGTAAAGCCATTGAGCGAATATGACAGCTTCATCCGGGAATGGAAAGCACAAGGCGGAGAAGAAATGACTACAGCTGCCAATGAATGGTACACGGCAAACAAGTAAATGAACTAGGAGATATAACAAATAAGAAGGAGCACTGCCCGATTCGGCCTTGGCTGATATCCGGTGGTGCTTTTCCCTTTATTTCGGTTAATTGCCATAAGGAAAAACAGTTAGCCGGGTTCATCCGTCTTTCGACGAGGCAACTTCTTTTGCTGAGCCTTAGTTTTAGGAAGGGGGACAAAACTGTTTCTCTAGACCCACACGATATCAATAGGGTAACATAGTTGAGGTAGCTTAAGGAACGTAACGGAGGGGTCAGAGCAGTGGTGGATTATGAGAACATTAAGCAGGGGGAGAAGGGCGCCTGGCTTAGTATTATCTCTTACCTAGTGTTGGCGGCAGTAAAATTGACGATTGGCTATATGGCATATTCTGAGGCGCTAATGGCGGATGGCTTTAACAATACAACGGATATTGTTGCCTGTATCGCCGTATTGATCGGCTTGAAAATTTCTCGCAGGCCCCCGGACTCCGACCATCCTTACGGGCATTTCCGCGCGGAAACGATAGCCAGCCTGATCGCCTCCTTCATTATGGCAGCGGTCGGCCTGCAGGTGCTTGTTCAGGCGGTCCGCAGCACATTTTTTGGCGGAGAAGCCGAAGCGCCTAATATGCTGGCTGCATGGGTCGCGCTGGGCGGTGCGCTGGTCATGTTTTTTGTTTACCGATATAACTTGAACCTCTCCCGTAAAATCAACAGTGGAGCTTTGAACGCCGCTGCTCAGGACAATAAATCCGATGCGCTCGTCAGCATAGGAGCCTTTGTCGGCATTATCGGCGCACAATTTGGCCTGATTTGGCTGGATCCGCTAGCCGCAGCCGCAGTAGGTGTAGTGATTTTAAAAACCGCCTGGGATATTTTCCGTGAAGCGTCGCATACGTTAACGGACGGCTTCCATGAGCATGATCTGAAGGAATACAAAAAAACGGTGCGGGGAACTCCCGGGGTTCTCTCCATTAAGGAGATCAAAGCACGCAAGCACGGCAACAACATTCTGGTCGATGTGATCGTGCTGGTCAATAAACATCTAAATGTAGTGGAGAGTCATGACATAACGGAAGAAATTGAGCGCCGTATGGAGGAGAGTCATAACATTCGTTATGTGCATGTCCATATAGAACCTAAAGATTCTTGAGGCGCAGTCAAAGTATCCATATTAAAAGTGCAAAAAGCAAGTAAGCGAGCTTCGGGGGACTAGCCCACCTCAGCCGCCTTACTTGCTTTATTGTTAGTGCCTGTGCGTTAACCGGGAAGATCAACAAGATCTCCATCGTGATTAGCTGCAAAAGGCCGCCTATTCATCCAACTCTAACGTAAGCTTATTCGTCTCGGTAATGGTCACATTTTTCGTATCGATCACTCTTACGTCGAATTGCTTGGTACGGCTGCGGTTATACTGACTTGCAGGGAGAGTGGCCGTTAATGTCTCATGATCGATAAAGGTTGTCTCCAGCGCTTGATTATCCAGGTATACATTTGCCTCCGGGACAAAGTTCTGCCCTTCTAGCTTAACGACCATCTCCTCGTCTTCAGGTGAAGATTGTGAGGTTATGCTGTCCACTGCCATAGGGCCGAAACCCAGTACATAATTAGGGTTAATGATCTGATCCTTATAACCGTTGTACCCGTATTGATTGCCGAAAAGAATATCATACTGCAGGAGCTCATAAGCTTTCATTTCCGCCTGGAACTCGCCCGATTCCGCACCGGGCAGCTGCGGTGTCTTTTCATAGAACGAGTACAAAAAGTCTGTGTAGTAATTTCCTTCTTTTCCGATCATATGAAGCAAATATGCTGGCAGGAAAGAAGCGTTGAGCTTATCCACTTCGATTTCATAATCACTTAAATAGTTGTTCCAAATCAGGAAAGGGGTGCTGTACAGCTTGTCCCAGGTATCAGGATCTCCGTCCTTGATGAAGTTGCCTTCCCTAAAGGCCAAGTAATCATCGCCAAGCACCGGTAAATGGTCACCGAAGATCAGGATCAAGGTTGGTTCTCCGCTTTCTGTATAATACTCCACGAGCTTTTTCAGCATTTGATCTCCGGAGTGAATTCCTTGAGCCAGCGTTTCCAGATAGCCTTTCGCTTCATCAGATAAATTGGCGCCTTCCACTTTAAAGTCATTCCCGCCGAATTTCCACGGATCAAACGGATAGTGATTCTCCATGGTTTTTGCAAAAATAAAGCTTGGCGAGTCGGCTTGTTCCGTCTCTCTAATAATGACGTTGGCCAGCTCATCGTCCGCTAGAAACGGACCGCTGTAAACCGGATTAAAATATTCACTGCTGACAAAACGGGAGAAGCCCATGTTCTTATAGACGGTGCTGGCGTTGAAAAACCAGTTGTGATAAGTGTTAATGGCAATCGGCTCATAGCCTTGCCGCCCCAGAATACTGGCAAGGGAATCGACCGGACCGTTAATGTACTGAATGAACGGAAGAGAACCTTGAGCATGAAAGCGCATCGTATTGCCCGTCAAGATTTCGTATTCCACATTTGCTGTTCCGCCTCCAAAGGAAGGGGTTCGCATCCAGCCGTGAGTGTACTCCTCCTGAAGGCTGTGATAGAACGGGATCGGGTCTTCATTGAAGCGGACATCCTCCATAATGGTCGGATCCCAAAACGCTTCCCAGAGAATCACGATAACGTTAGGATCAACCGGGTTCAACTCGGTTTTGCTTTCAGTATTGGCAATAATTTGCTCAATCATCGCACGGTTGTATTCCGTGGGCTCGTCTATAAAGATCAGCTTCATGTTTTCAACAGACGTCAGCATAAACCCGTTTTGCAGATAACTTGACGCTTGATCCCATGTAATAAAGCGAACATCTAGCTTTTGTTTAAGCGGAAAAGGCTTGTCTGTATAAATGCCGGTAATAATTAGAACCGTAAGAAGCGCAAATACTCCACGAGTAATCCAATTGAACTTAAAGTTGAAGTGAGGGAGCTTGTGCACCATGAGATAGCTGCCGAGCAAAAATACGGCAAAGGCACCCAGTGTCTTCCAATCGAGAATGCTGGATACGTAAGGGAGCACATTCGTGGCCTCACTGCTTAAAAATAAATCCCAAGGCAAAATCGGAACGCCCATAATCTTGAATTTGATGCCGCTGGCGATCGCAAGAATCAGCAAAATAACCCCGATGAGCCAATACCCCCAGCGAGTGCGCCCGGTGATGGCGATTCCTAAGAGAAGAAAGCTTAAAACAATTAAAAAATTTAAAAATAGAACATTAAAATCCAGCAGCCAGGTCAAGGTGCCAGTGGCACTGCTGCGGTTAAAATACTCTACGAATGCAACGAGCCATAAGGCAAGCAGCAGCAATGGGTAGAGCGCTTTTGAAAATTTAGCCATAAATTTGATCAAACTCCTTGATGAACTGTAACTCCGAAGAGTTATGCAAAAAACTGCTCATATCTAAAATTCAGACATACAAACCATTATACCACGAGTAGATGACTCATTTTCAAATTTCCCATCTTTTTTCAGCAAAACCAACAAATTATGCAGAGCTTGCGGGATTTCGCCTGAGGGGTTGCTACTTGCTTGTAAATGGGCGATAATTTGAAAAAACAGCAAGCATTTTGGCGATAATTCTAAAAAAACAGCCAGCATTTTATAGGAAAGAGTGAATGAGATGGCGTTTCGTCGACTTACGCATTTAAAAATATATGAAGTAATTGCAGATCAGATTAAAGAACAGATTCTTGAGGGAAAGCTGCAGCCCGGGACTAAGCTTCCATCTACGAGGGAGCTATCAGAAAGCTATGGCGTAGGCCGCTCTACCGTTCGTGAGGCGTTGAGCGCCCTGAAAGCAATGGGGCTGGTTGAAATCCGCCAAGGGGAGGGCAGCTACATAAGACGACTCGAGGCAGATGATTTGCCGATGCCGGGGCTGGAGTCCTTTTTGTTGACAAAGGAAACGGTGCTGGAGCTCTTGGAAGCGCGGCAAGCGCTGGAGGCGGCTAACGCCGCCTTGGCTGCAGTCAAGCGAACAGAGGAAGATTTGCAGCAGCTCAAAGCCATTCTGGATGAAATGGAGCAATATCTGGGCGAGGAGCAGCAGGGTGAAAAGTATGATCTGCTGTTTCATATGACTTTGGCAAGAGCGACCCATAATCCGATTATGGTGCGGCTTTTGGAGACGATTTCCGGACAGGTGGAGCTTGCAATAAGACAGACCCGAAGGCTGCAGCTGTATTCCAAAACGCCGGCTGCGACAAGGCTGTGGCTTGAGCACAAACAGATTTACGAAGCGGTGCAAAAGCAGGATGCGGAACTGGCTCAGCATCAAATGAAACTGCATTTGTACTATGTAGAGCAGGTGTTAGTACGGCATCTCCCGGATACGTCCGCATAACGGACCGATATTTTTTATTTATTTTGAAATCAATTTTTTAAAAAGCAGTTTTCAACGATCAACTTATCTGATAACCTGATAAGTAGAAGTAAGCGGTTTATTTTAGAAGAGTATAGGAGGTCCATATGCGAGTATCCTTGTTCATTACATGCTTAGCAGACCAATTGTATCCGCAAGTAGGAGAAAGTGTCGTTCGTTTATTGCATCGCTACGGCTGTGAAGTCGATTTTCCGGAAGGTCAGACCTGCTGTGGACAGCCGGCCTTTAACAGCGGCTATCAGGATGAAGCGAGAGAAGTGGCCAAATCGTGGATACGCGCTTTTGAGCACAGCGATTATGTAGTATCTCCTTCCGGTTCATGTACAGGAATGATCCATCACTACTATCCCCACTTATTCGCTAATGATCCGGAATGGCAGCCTAAAGCAGAAGCTCTGGTCGAGAAAACGTATGAATTTTCTCAATTTGTAGTGAATGTTCTTGGGATACGGGAATTGGAAGCTCATTTTGCGGCCAAAGTAACCTACCATCCGTCCTGCCATGCTATGAGATTATTAGGGATCAGGCAAGAGCCGCTGCAGCTGCTTTGCGGGGTGGAGGGAGTTCAGCTTGCAGATTTGCCTCACAAGGAGGACTGCTGCGGGTTTGGCGGAACTTTCGCAGTTAAGATGGGAGATATGTCTGAAGCGATGGTTGCCGAAAAAGCCAAGCATGTCACCGACACCGGTGCGGAGGTTCTCGTAGGCACTGACATGGGGTGTTTAATGAATATCGGCGGCAGGCTGCAAAAGGAAGGGCGGAACGTAACCATTATGCACCTGGCCGAGTTACTGGAAAGAGGGGTGAAAAACCGTGAGCGTTAACAAAATGCAGGCGGCAGGCTCCGGCGAGGCGGGCCCGGGCAAACCCCGCCAGCCCGAAGAGCAGCTGATCGGCAGCGGGTTAGACAAGCGGACGAAAGCCGCCTTGGGCGATCCGTTTTTGCGGCAGGCGGTAGCCTATACGACCGACAAATTAAGAGCAGGCAGATATGCTGCTGCAGAACAATTGGGAGACTGGGAGGAATGGCGGGAGAGAGGAAGAGCCATCCGCGAGCATACGATTCAGCATCTCGACTATTATTTACAGCAGTTTTCCGATAATGTGGCCGAAGCGGGCGGGCATGTTCACTTTTGTCAGAATGCGGAAGCAGCGGTCAAGGTCTTTCTAGAAATCGCCAAAGCTCACCGGGCTACCTTGGTGGCCAAAGGCAAGTCGATGGTATCTGAAGAAATACATCTGAATGAGCGTTTGCAGCAAGAAGGCATAGCCGCGATTGAGACGGATCTTGGAGAGTATATTCTGCAGCTGGCCGGTGAAACCCCGTCACATCTGATCATTCCCGCGATTCATAAAAACAAGCAGCAAATCGCCGAGCTGTTCAGCAATGACGCCGGGCAGCCGCTTGCTCCCGAGACGAAGACATTGGCGGCGTATGCCAGGCAAAAGCTGCGCCAGTACTTTCTGGAAGCGGACATTGGACTTACCGGCTGTAATTTTGCCGTGGCGGAATCCGGCTCGATTACGCTTGTCTCCAATGAAGGTAATGGCCGGATGGTGTCCACGCTTCCCAAAGTGCACGTGGTCGTAATGGGCATGGAGCGTCTCGTCCCCACTTTTGATGATCTGGAAGTGATGCTGAATTTGCTGGCCCGAAGCGCAACCGGCCAGAAGCTTACAGTGTACACCTCCATGCTGACGGGGCCGCGAGGGGCCATGGATCAGGACGGACCGGAGGAGCTCCATGTGATCGTGCTCGATAATGGCCGCTCCGCGCAGCTTGGTGATCCTCAATTCCAGGAGGTCCTGCATTGCATCCGCTGCGCGGCCTGCCTTAACGTCTGCCCCGTATACCGCCATATTGGCGGGCACGCTTACGGTTCCGTTTACAGCGGGCCGATAGGAGCGGTACTGACGCCTCTTATTCAGCAGGATATGAAGGAAGCCGGACAGCTGGCCTATGCTTCAAGCCTGTGCGGAGCCTGCTATGAAGCTTGCCCGGTGAAAATCCCGCTGCACGATATGCTGGTTCACCTGCGTCACCGCAAGGTAAAGCTTAAGCTCACGTCACTTGCGGAGAGGATGGCGTTCAAAACTTATCAAACCACATTCGGGCAGGTCAGGCTGTATAAGATGGCTACAAAAGCGGCGTATTATTTGCAGCAGCCTTTCGGCAGCCAAGGTGTCATTCGCAGAGGTCCCGGGCCAATAGCCGCTTGGACCCAATCCCGCTATTTTCCGATGAAGCCGAAGCTGGCGTTTCGCGAGCGCTGGCAGGCGCTGCAGCAGGAATTGAAAGAAAGCCAACGACACCCGTTGTCTGACAAGTCAGCCGATAATAACAAATCCGGGAAGAAAGAGGTGAAGTAGATTGGGCAGACAGCTATTTGAGGAACGCATTCATGGCCGGGAAGCTTTTATCGGACGTTTGGCTGGAAAGCTGGGCAGAAACAGGGTCTTAACTGAGGCTCCGCCGCATCCCTTCCGCGGAGTTCCAGAGTCCTACAAAAGCCTGGCTTACAGCCGGGAGGAGAAGCTGGATATGTTCATTCAGCAATGGAAAGCTCTGAACGGCGAGGTATGGACGGCGGAAAAGGCTGAGGCGCCCAATTTACTGGCTTCGGCTCTGAGACAAGTGACCGAAATTAACCAGGTAACTAAAGCGGTTTGCTGGGATGATGCAAGGCTGTGGGCGCTGGGTACAGACAAAGTGCTGGAGCAAGCAGGAGTGGAGCTGACTCGCTGGCAGGCGAGAGCTTCTTCGCCAGCCAGCTCCGATAGCGAATCGGAAGATTCAACAGCTGACGGTGGGGAGCTGCATGCTGAGGAGAGTCACATCGATAACATCAGCTGCAAAGCGGAGACCATCTCTGCCTCTCCTACGCAGCCTGTGCTGCAGCCGCCTATGCCTTATCAGCAGGCTTCCCGCTGGTCACAGCGCAGTGCATTGCTCAAGCAGGCGGAGCAATGCCAGCTCGGAATCATATGGCCTGATTATGCAATAGCGGGTTCCGGCACCTTGGCGCTCATGTCGCATAAAAATCATGGCAGGTCCGTCAGTCTGCTCACCCAGGTTTTGTTCGCAATATTCGAAGCGGATCAGATCGTCGGCCGTATGGGCGAGGTATTCGCAAATATGGCCAACGAATATCCGGGAATGAAGCGGCTGCCATCGTCTATCAATTTGATTACCGGACCAAGCCGCAGCGCCGATATAGAGAATGATCTCACGATTGGGGTTCACGGCCCGGGCAAAGTTTGCGCTTTTATATTGACTTAACTAAAAGCATAATCCACTTCTTTGCACCGTGCGCTGGGAGCTGCGCACGGTGTTTCGCTGCAGGCCGTGATCTTTGTTGATATATGCTAGCTGTACCAAAGAGGAGAAGCAATAATCGGCCTTAACCATCCGTTGACCCAAATTAGGGATTTGAAAAATGTAACGCTCGCCATCGTCCTTATTTTGCTTCAAGATGCGGTTTTCCCACCTAGTTGTCACAAATAAGAGCGAGGAGAAGCGTTAGAAATGAAATCACGGTCTTTTTTGCCAAATAAGAGCTATGGCGAGCGTTAAAAAGAACTGACGGGTACTCCCCAAATCACTAAAGTCCCGCCTCACCGAATACTTTGCTGAAGGCCGCTTCAGAACGCTTAAGCAGCTCTTCACTGGTTGCCTTAGGGGGCTCTGGAGTTAAAATTTCCTGGGAAACGGCTCCTTGGTACCCGGTTTGCTTAACCGCCTTGAGGAAGGCTGGCAAATCAATAACCCCCTCACCCGGATACACACGGTCATTGTCGAGAACTTCGGCGATGGGTACATCGGGAGCGTCATTAATATGAACATGGGCAATTTGCTCTGCACTGAGAGAGCGGATGTCCGCCTCGCTTAATCCGTTGGTATACCAATGATAGCTATCGAGCAGCAGCCCGACATTCGGCTCATTAATGGCCTGTATCCACTCGAGGGTAGCGTCCATTTCCCATAGAAAAGGATGCTTCCATTTTGTCCGCAAATGATGCGGGCCTACAAATTCCAATGCCAACTTAATGCCATACGGGGCGAGAATTTGGGCGATAATCCTTAATCTGCGGGTCGCCTGGGCCATAAAACGCACCGGGTCCCGATCCGTTGAAGGTAAAATATACGTTCCGCATGACCGGCAGCCGAGAGAAGAAGCAACGGCCGCTTGTTGAGATAATGCGGGGAGGCCGCTAATAAACTGCTCCTCACTTTCTCTCCATTGTACCGAAAGAGAGATTGAGCCAATACGAATGTTGTTTTGCTCCAAGAATGCGGCAGCCTTTTCTGCTCCTTTAGCGGATACCCATTCAACCAGTTCACCGGCATCCGGATCGATAGCTTGGAAGTGATGGCGGGAAGCTGCCTCAATCCATTGTTCAATGTTTCCGATATCTCCTAACCCCGCGCGGGTTAATCCTTTCAGCATTTCTTATCCACCCCTGTTCATAGTAATTCCTGGTCATTAGTCATTTCAATTGCAGCTCCTAGTCTTAAACCATTTCAATTGTGTCCCTAGTCTTCCTTTGTCTTAAACCGTTTCAATTGTGTCCCTAGTCTTCCTTTGTCTTAAACCGTTTCAATAGTAGTCCCTGGTCATAATCATTCGATATAAATAGCCGGATTCCTGTTCTATTCTTGAAACTTAGGCGTATCCCTTTTTCTGGGATTGGGGGATATGCTACAATAAGACCAGCGTGATGCGCTAGAGTTTACCAATTTGGCACCGTCCATCAAAAAAGGAGTGATTTCCATGTCCAAATCTGTACTTATTGTTACCGGAGATGCTGTAGAAGCGCTGGAGGTGTATTACCCGTATTACCGTCTCCTCGAAGCGGGAATTGAAGCTCATATTGCTTCCCCAAGCAAGAAGGTGCTCAATACTGTCGTTCATGACTTTGTTGGCTGGGATACGTACACGGAAAAACAAGGGTATCAATTGGAATCGCATCTGGGATTCGATCAGGTGGAGCCGGAGAAGTATGACGGGTTAATCATTCCTGGTGGACGTGCTCCGGAATATATTCGTCTGGACAAGCATTTTCCTGCAATTCTGGAGCACTTTTTTAAAGCAAATAAACCGGTCGGAGCTATTTGTCATGCCGCTCTTGCCCTGCATGCATTAGCGGACAAAAGCTATTTCAGCGGGCGTACACTGTCAGCTTATACAGCTTGTAAATATGACGTTGAAAGCCTGGGCGCAGCTTTTACAGAGGAAACCTTGCATGTAGACGGCAACATTGTTTCCGGACATGCGTGGCCGGATCTGCCCGGATTTATGAGAGAATTTTTGAAATTGCTGGGTAATTGACAAATTTGAGCAAATGGGTGCAACCATTCAAGTCACTCCTAGAGCGGTAGCAGCCGAGTTCCCGTCTGAGAAGCGCTCTGGATTCTAGGATAAGTGATGTCACATCACAAGTTTCCACTCCCGGCCGCAACTCATGTCTCCCGCCAATTCGCGAGTCATGTCTCCTGCCTATTTTCATGTAAGCTTTTTCTCAATTTTATGGATGAAATGGCGGAGCCAGTCATATATATAGGACAAGTATGGCTACAAGGCGGGAAGGAGTGTTCCAATGGTTATTTTGGTGCTACTCTGTTTCGGGCTGCTATTGATCATCGATAGAGTTTGCCTGCTGATTTCTTCAGCGTTGGAAAAAGACTCTTACGAGTATGATTGTCAGCATTTGTGGACGGACTATGGCCAATTCCCTTTAGAAGTGTCAAGTGAATAAAAAGCTCCGGTCACGCTTGATAGCGCGGGCCGGAGCTTTTTTGCCGGTTTAGAAACTTACGCAAAGCCAGTATAGCTGGCAAAGGCCGCCTGTTAGTTCATAAGCTGCTCTATCACCTTGGCTGCCATATCCTGAAGTGCTTTCTCATGGACTCTGACTTTATGGGATTCTTCTTGAATGAAATATTCATAGGTCAGCTTGCCCGGTACATTCTCGGATATGGGCATGGGCACAGTCATTGCCTCATCCACTCTTTCCTTCAAATGCTGTAATTCCTTTTGCACACGCTCTTCAATGTGTTTGAATGCTTCCGTATAAATAGCAGGAAAATGTAACTGCTGCAGGGCTTCGCCATCTTGCTTAAGCTTCTGACTGGTGAATTCAAGGATAATGTAATCTTTGATCCATTGCTGTTGTTCGGGTGTCGGATTCATGCCTAATCCTCCTTTTATCTTTTTCACGGAATCGGCCTGAGCGCTGCATTCTCTATTATTGCAGCGTAACTTGAAAGAATCAAACCTGCTCTATACACTATTTCGCAAGATTAGAGCTATTTCCTTCCCGGGTACGATAAATTTTGCTTCTGACTCTGCTGTTTTCATGGGACGCCCTGCCTGGCTGTGAATTTGTGACAATGTTTTGAATTTCCGATGGATATTTGAAAGTCGCTTGCGATTAATGTGATTTTTATCACAGAAACGCCGGGCCGGCTTTTTTATACTTAAATCATCACCGGAATCATTTCTTGACAAGGATGGTGAGGAAGATAAAAGCAGAAGTGAATAAGCCAAGCAAGGATCAGCAGTTTAGCGGTTTTGGCTGGATTTTATTTCTAATCACGGCCACTCTTAGTGCTCCGCTGCTCTATTTTATCATCCAGCTGATGCTGGGCAATGAACGTTTATTTTTAGAGCAGGGACTGCACTACTAACGGATCGCCACCCCTATCCATCTCTTTCCTATAGATGGAATTCTTGAGCTCCCACAACTTGTGGGAGTTTTTTTGCCGTGCGGCAGGGTTATTGTTTATAAGTAGCGCAGTTTTTTGCCTGTAAATAGTATTTTATTATCCGTAAATAGTATTTTCTAATCTGCTAATAGTATAGAGGGAAAACTCCTTCAAGCAGCCAGGTGCCTTGCTGTACTTCTGAGACTTCGGTACACTAGGGACGAACCTCTATTTTTGAGTCAAAGGAAGTGTAGTCATGCCACGTTGGACCCTGATTGCGGCTATGGATAAAAATCAATTGATAGGCAAGGATAACGATATGCCGTGGAGCCTGCCTAAGGATCTTGCTTATTTTATGAGAACGACACTCGGTTATCCCGTTGTCTCGGGGAGAAAGAACTTTGAAGCCATGAAAGGACCTCTCCGGGGCAGAAGAAATATTGTGCTAACGCGAAATCAAGATTATAAATGCGAGGGAGCGGAGGTAGTCCATTCCAAGGATGAAGCTATCACTCTGTTGAATTCGGAGGAGGAAGTATTCATTATTGGGGGCGCAGAGATTTACAAAATGTTTATGCCCGATGCGGACAGGCTTCTTCTCACCCTGATTGACCATGAGTTTGAAGGGGATACCTATTTTCCGGAAATTGATCACAGCGTTTGGGAAATGACGGAGTCTGTTCCTGGAGTTACGGATGAAAAAAATCCATACCGCTATGAATTTACGGTCTGGGCCCGCAAGGAATAAAACAGCAAGCTCCCGCTTTTTTGTTTTTCGTTCGGATAGCTGACGGAGCTTTCTTTGCTTTAACTGCATCGTATTCCTTCCATAGTTGGAGAAAAGCCCGTAACGGCTTGTATAAAGCATTAGGTTTGACTTATGCTATAGATTAGATATAGCTACGATGGAATGGAGGAGCAGCACTATGAGTCGCCCGAACGATCCCTATCATCCTCAAACCCGTACCAAAAATGTATATCTCGCCTGGGGAATCGCCATAGGCATCATTTTAGGCAGTGTTGGCGGTGTAATTGCCGACAATCTGGGCAGAGGCTTGACAATAGGAATTCCCGTAGGCTTTTTGGCAGGCTTGATTCTCGGAGCTGCCCGCAGCCGCAAAAAACCGTCTTAGGTCCCATCCTTTCAGGAGATCTTTGAGGAGGTAAAAAACTAATGTCTGCTGGTTGGTTGTGCTGCGGAACATTCTTCCGGATTATGCTTCCGGCCTAACCCCCCGCAAATGAACGATATGCCGATCAGATCAAGGGCTAAACACTAAGCGTGAATATCAGCTTTAAAGAGGACAAGAACCCGAATAACGCGGGCTTGTCCTCTTTTTTTAGTTTCATAAAAAGGAAACAACAGGAACATAATACCCTTAACACTTAAAAATCAAATGGAGGAATAAGGAGTGAGCCGTAAGCCAGGAGAACGATCCAATCTGTTTGCCAAATGGGTCACCAAACGCCAGCAGCGTCATCAAAGAGTGATTGATGCTTACTCTAACCAAAAGCTTGCAGACGCCGATAATCGCTCTCTATATCGTGAGCTGGATCGCAATCTCGAGATAATCCGTCATTCTATAGGAAAGAGCGATGATCTGGTAATCCGGGATTTTCAAATCAAGGGAAACCCGAACCTGAAAGCCGCTTTAATCTATATTGATGGATTGGTCAATGCTGATTCCGCTGGCCACTTCATTTTACGTGCTTCCATGTTTGAGCTGCGTCTTCCGGATGAATTAACGGATCAGGAGCAAGAGATGGACCTGAGTCTGCAGATCAAGAACTACGGATTGCCTTCCGGCGAGGTAGACAAAGGGACAACATTCCAGGAAGTTTACAAATGTGTTTTGTCCGGAGATTCCGCATTGCTGCTGGATAATTCTGCAACTTCTCTGCTAATCAATACCAAGGGGTGGGACCGGAGAGGGGTAGAAGAGCCGCAGACGGAGTCCGTAGTAAGGGGGCCGCGGGACGGATTTACGGAAACCCTCCGCACCAACTCCGCATTAATCCGGCTTCGTCTGAAGGATCCCGATCTTCGCTTTAAGAACCTGATGGTGGGCAGGCGGTCCAACACGAATGTTGCTGTTATGTATATTGAAAATTTGGCTGACCAATCCATTGTCGATCAGGTGGTGGAGCGAATCCGCGGCATCGACATTGACGGAGCCTTGGAGAGCGGATATATCGAGCAGTTTATCGAAGACAATCACTGGACGCCATTCCCTCTCATCCAGAACACGGAGCGGCCGGACAAAGCCACAGCAAACCTGCTGGAAGGCAAGGTCATTATTCTTGTAGACGGAACTCCATTCGTGCTGATTGCCCCTGCTATATTCTCGCAGTTTTATCAAAGCCCGGAGGATTACTACGAGCGTGTCTTAATCGGAACCTTAATTCGGGGAGTGCGGATCATCAGTATGGCTATGGCTCTGCTGCTGCCTTCTCTCTACATCGCTTTTTCGTCCTATCACCCCGAAATGATACCTTCCCGGCTAGTGTTTGCGATGGCTGCCGGAAGATCCACCGTTCCTTTTCCATCGATTGTTGAGGCTTTCTTGATGGAGGTAGCAATGGAAATATTGCGGGAAGCGAGTGTGAGGCTGCCTGGACCAATTGGCCAAACGATTGGAATCGTTGGCGCGCTGGTTGTCGGACAAGCAGCTGTGCAGGCCGGTATCGTAAGCCCCATTATGGTCATTATCGTTGCTCTGACGACCATCGGCTCCTTTGCCTCGCCGAGCTACAGTGCAGCTATCGCCCTTAGAATGCTGCGTTTTCCGATGATGCTGGCCGCTGGCGTGTTCGGCTTGTACGGGATCATGCTGCTTTTAATCGTACTGATCATTCATTTATGCTCACTCAAATCTTTTGGCGTTCCTTATATGGCTCCCTTTGCGCCTATGCATTTGAAAGATCTGAAAGACACAATTATTCGCGCACCCCTTTACCGTATGAAACAAAGGCCGATTTCCTTTCAACCCGCGAACAGGAAAAGGGAGGGGGCCGATCAGGCTGGAGTGAACTCAAATGGAAAAGCAGCGGAACAATCTGGACGGGACGACTCCACCCAATCATGAGTCGAAATCGCCGAAGTTTGCCTTCAATGAAGTGCAAAACTCCTCAATCTTGGCCAGTACAGCGATTGGTGTAGGAGTACTCACTTTGCCGCGTACAGCAGTAGAAGGGGGAATCAATGAGGCCGGTTGGCTCACTCCGATTTGGGGAGGCTTATTTTCAATCCTTGCTTTGTATTTTATTAGCAAGCTAACGCTGCGGTTCCAGGGAGAAAGCATTACCGAATACCTTCCGCGAATTATAGGGAGTGAACGCTATCCATGGATAGGACGGGTGTTGTCCTTTCCGGTATCGCTCATCATCATCCTGTTGTGGCTGCTAGTATCCGGAATCGCAGCAAGAATATTCGGCGAAGTGGTATCAACCATGCTGCTTCCTAGAACACCGCTTGAAGTGATCATTATATTAATCCTGCTCGTTTCTTATATGTTCGTTACTCACGATATAGAGGTGTTGGCACGTGTTAACGAATTTATGCTTATTCTTATTTTGTTTCCCGTGCTTATCATTTCCTTATCATCGTTTAAAAGCGCAAAGCTCGATCATCTGCTGCCGCTCTTTGACGTAGATTGGGGCCTAATCCTCAAAGCCACGCTTGGTTCTGCGACCAGCTATATCGGTATTGAATTACTGTTAGCTTTTTCTGACCGCCTTACGCCCCGGCCTTCCAAGCTGGTAAAATACAACATATTCGGTGTATCCATCCCGATATTTACGTATACCTTAATCACGGTAGCGGGTATTTCCGTTTTTGGCGTACATGAATTGAATTTATTAACCTGGCCGACGCTAGAGCTGGTTAAAACTATCGACGTGCCGGGAGCGGTTCTGGAAAGAGTGGAGTCTCTATTTCTGGCGGTTTGGGTGTTTGCCGTGTTTACTACAGTAGGTAATTATTACTTTGCCTCCGTTACTACCGTAATGAAGGTTTTTAAAGTTAGCAGCCAACGCTGGGTCGGCCTCCTGCTGCTTCCTTTCATATACTCTATTTCCATGAGCATCCCGAACTTGAAGAGGCTGTTCGAATTCCAGGCCATGATAGGCAGAACGGTAGGCTTGTTTTTCTTTATTCTCCCTATAATTCTTTTGTTCATTGCTGTTATCCGAGGCAAGAAGATCACCGTGCACCCGGACGAAGCATCAAGTCAGCAATTTGACCAGTCCAAGGACTAGCATTCATAAGAAGGGGCGGGCACTATGCGATTTAAAAAAATAATAATTTGTTTATTGATTATTCTTCCTCTGCTTTGTCTGACGGGTTGCTGGGATCGAAAAGAAATTGAAGAGAGAACCGCCGCGTTAGCTATAGCCGTTGACAAAGACCCGGACAATCCTAAGCAGTACAAAGTATCTATTCAAATTGCCATACCGTTTAAAGTAGCGGGATCTACAGGCGGCGCTGAAGGCAAGGATGGCAAGCAGACGGTGCAGGTCGTGAGCGCGACTGGCAGAACGCTTAATGAATGCTTCCAAAAAATGCAAAGGCGTCTGAACGAAGAGCTGTTTTTTGGCCATACGAGGATTATTGCCATAGGTGAAGCTGTAGCTAAAGAGGGGATTCAACCGATTCTGGATCCCTTCAGACGTCAGCCTGATATTCGCAGATTGTTATGGCCGGTTGTAGTTAAGGGTGAAGGAGTCGATCTGCTCACGGCAGCCCCGCCATTAACGCAAATTCCCACAGTATTTACTATGAGGCTGCTTCAATCGGGAATTTCTATGGAGAGAATTCCCAATATGATTTTGGGTGATTTTTTGATTGATGTAGTTTCACCGAACCGCCAGCCTTTCTTGAATTATTTTCATATTGATAAAAATGAAGTGCAGTGGGCAGGCATAGCACTTTTTAAGGAGGATCGGATGATTGGCCAGTTAGGCCCAAAGCCAACGTGGGATTTGATGAGGGTAAGGGAGAATAGGAACGGAGAAGAGCTGCTGGTGGAGTTTGAGGATGGCGGCTTTGTTTTTCTAACCTTGGAGATGATCCGTGAACGAAACAAAGTCAGTTATGATAATGGGAAACTTGTCATCCGCACGAGTATGGAGATGGAGGGTCAGGTGAATGAGAAAACAACGGAAAAAATTTGTTTACCGTTGATCAGTTCAGTATACTGGAACAGAAAGTGGAGGAAATATTGAATAAACGTAGCGAGACACTGATCGATCGACTGCAGCATGATTTCAAGGTGGATACGATTGGCTATGGCGGTCTAATTAAGGCTTTCTACCCAAAAATATGGAAGCAGATCGATTGGCTGCAAGAGTATCCGCAAGCCGACATACAAATAACATACGAATATCATCTTAGAAATATTGGTATGGTTAATCAGTAGTGTTTGCAACGAGAGGGAGATAAAGGATGGCCGGGAGGCAGGTCCATAGCAGCTTAACATAATTTTAGAAGGGGGAGCATCTGATGAAACCACGTATCCGGGCGGAGGGGATCGTCATGAAAACGTTCCAAAGCCCGTTCTCCGACAAGCCATCCGGGCCGCATGTCCTGGTTCAATGCGATCAATCGGAATCATTTTACCGTTTTCCCGGCGGGTCTATAGAATTCGGTGAAACAGCCGGAACAACCATTATGAGGGAGCTGCAGGAGGAGTTCAATCTGGATTATGTTGTAGGCGACCTTGCAGCTATTAGCGAGAATTTATTTGAGTATGATACGCGGAAAAGACATGATGTAACGCTTATCCATTGGTGCACGCTGGCTAAGGACAGTGAGATGAAGATGGAGCAAGTAAGGTGGCATAATGAGCATTCCACCGTCAAGCTGGTTTGGAGGACCTTGAACAAAATCAGCAGCCGCCCTGTCTATCCCACAGGGATATTGGAAGTACTGCGGGCGGGACCTCAACCGGTGGTGCATTTAGTGAATAAAAAAATGGGCGATTAGTTGGGTAGACTTCAAAGCCCTGACAGGGCATCCCGAGGAAGGGGGAGCATCTTGTGATTTTCATGAGAAGGGAAAGCTTGAAAGAATACATAAGGTATTATCCGATTACCTCATTAATTCTTATCATTAATATTGTGTTGTTTATCATTATGGAAGTGGTGGGTTCCACAAGTGATATGGCGACCATGATCAACTTCGGTGCGATGTTCCGCTTAAGCGGGTTTTCACCGGAATGGTGGCGTTATTTCGCCTCTATGTTTTTGCACTTTGGATTTATGCATCTGCTGATGAATTGTTTTGCTTTATATGTGTTCGCCCCTCCGCTGGAAAGAATGATAGGCTCGTTCCGTTACCTTTTATTCTATCTGCTTAGCGGATTCTCGGGAAGCCTCATCAGCTATTTGCTGATGAGCGAACGGACCGTTTCGGCCGGGGCTTCAGGAGCAGTGTATGGGGTGTTCGCCGCTTATTTGTTCCTGGCCATCTTCCGGAAGGATGTGCTGGATGCCCAGTCCGGCCAAACGATTAAAACGATTTTGATTGTGGGCTTGATTTATTCGCTGCTGCCGGGAGTAAGCTTCTTTGGACATCTTGGCGGTTTTATTGGCGGCTTCGCTTTAATGGCCATTTTTTCCCTGACGATGAGAAGGCTCCGATAGTAAGATTCTTATCGATCAGCCTTCCATCTAAGGCTTGTCCAGGAGACCCCGGATCCCGCGCAGCAGCAATTGGCTGATGATCAGCAGGCTTGCCCCGGCAGCCAGACCAGCCATAATATCGCTAGGATAATGCACGCCTAAATAAATACGGCTGTACCCGATGAGCGCAATCAATAGCACGGCGGCAGCGCCAACTGCCCACCTGCGGGGAGAAGAAGCAAGCTGACGGCCTATCAGCCAACCGATCATTCCATAAATCACGATGGCTCCCATTGTATGTCCGCTTGGAAAGCTGAAGCCGGCGGCTTCAATGATTCTCTCTACATCCGGTCTTTCGCGCTTCAGCCAGTTTTTAAGACCCGAGTTAAAGATAGGGGTTAGTGCGGCCGTGCAGCAAAAGTACACTGACTCCAGCCAATGACGTTTTAATAGCAGGATGGCGATAACCGTAATGGCGATAGCGGTCAAAACCTCTATATCCCCTAGCCACGTTATAAACAGCATGATATCCGTTAAGCCAGGATGCGTAATGGAGCGTGCCCACTTCATTAACCTGGTATCGATTTCCAGAACTGCATTAGTTTGAACACCATGTGCCAGAATGAGAAATTGAACAACTAGGAACGCAATGACTAATACTGCGGCTAGAAACCAAAAAGATGAGCGGCGATTGCTGCCAGATTTCATACAAGCTCTCCTATAAATTCAGTTTTGAGATGATGGGATCAAAATCTCAGGATGCGCGTGTTGGAGATCTACGGACAATAGGTCTGCTCCAGCTTGGCGAGCAAGGCTTCGAACTCGATTTGGGACTGTATTCCTATGCCTTCTTCATAGAAACGATGAAGCTCTGCAAATTCGGGACCTTTGACCATCCGGTAAAAGGATAAACGGGGTACTGCCTGCTTGTCACGAAGCCGGCGGATTGCGCCCTTTAGTTTGTGCGTTTCCATATTGCTAGTTCTCCTTTTTGTCATGTTAAATTACCCTATCAGTAGGATGAACGAAAGGGGAGCAGCTTAAACTAAAGGCGCTTATTATTTCAATTGTGATGCACGCGCCGGTTGACCGGTTGACGATAGCTTTAAAATACGGCATTATGGGAATAATCATTGATAAAACAGTTCAGTCAATAGTATACCAGCTACGAAGAGAGGGGGCACCCGTATGATGAGAACCGTTTTGAAAGCACCTGTGCTTTTTTACCGAAAGTTCATTTCGCCTTTAAAGCCCCCGACCTGCCGCTTCTATCCCACCTGTTCCCAATATGCTCTTGAGAGTATAGAGAACCATGGAGCCTGGAAAGGGAGCTTGCTCAGCATAAAGCGAATATGCAAGTGTCACCCGTTTCATCCCGGGGGGATTGATCCTGTGCCTCCAGCCGCTAATTCCACACGGAGGAAAAGCTCTGAAGCTTGACAGAAGCTCTTTCGGTTAGGTATATTTTGGTTAACTATACATCTATATTCGATGAAGGGATAAGTACTTGGAAGCTGCCTATTGCAGAGAGCCGGAGTGAGCTGAAAACCGGTATAGGCACACCTAGGAAGATGGTCCTGGAGAATTCGCTTTCGAGCCTGGCCAGGCTTAAGGTAAGGGAGTGACGTATCCCGCGTTAAGGGGCAGGTCTGTACATAAGACTGCTGAGCCCGAATTCGTGAGAATTCGGTGAAACCTGGGTGGTACCGCGTGAGCTGTCGGCTCTCGTCCCAAGATGGACGAGAGCTTTTTTGCATATGGCTTTATACCTAACGGGAGAAGGAACCGCCCTTATTGAAGCTGATGAACAATATTCAGGAGGATGAGGATGATGAGTGAAAGGAAAACCTTTTATCTAACAACACCTATTTATTACCCAAGCGACAAGCTTCATATTGGACATGCCTATACGACGGTAGCCGGCGACGCCATGTCCCGCTATAAAAGATTGCGCGGCTACGACGTCATGTTTTTGACTGGCACGGATGAGCATGGACAGAAGATCGAGACCAAGGCTAAGGAAAAAGGGGTAGAGCCGCAGCAATTCGTTGATGAAATTGTCGCGGGTATCCGGGAGCTGTGGGACAAGCTGGATATTTCCTATGACGACTTTATCCGCACAACGGAGGAACGCCATAAGAAATCGGTAGAAGGAATTTTCCAAAGGCTGCTGGATCAGGGAGATATTTATCTTGGCACTTACGAGGGCTGGTACTCGGTACCGGACGAAACCTTTTACCTGGAGCGTCAGCTGGTTGATGTCGAGCGCAATGCAGACGGTGTCGTAATAGGCGGAAAAAGTCCGGATAGCGGTCACCCTGTGCAAAAAGTAAGGGAGCAATCCTACTTTTTCAGAATGAGTAAATATGCGGACCGCCTGTTGAAATTTTACGAGGAGAATCCGGAATTCATTCAGCCGGAATCTCGCAAAAATGAGATGATTAACAACTTTATCAAGCCGGGGCTGGAGGATCTGGCTGTATCAAGAAGCACATTTGATTGGGGGATTAAGGTGCCGGGCAACCCGGAGCATGTCATCTATGTGTGGATCGATGCACTGAGCAATTACATTACCGCACTCGGTTACGGCTCTCCGGATCAAAGCAAATACGACCGCTACTGGCCGGCGGATGTGCATTTGGTCGGCAAGGAGATTGTCCGGTTCCATACGATCTACTGGCCAATTATGCTGATGGCGCTTGAGCTGCCGCTGCCCAAAAAGGTGTTTGCTCACGGCTGGCTGCTGATGAAGGATGGCAAAATGTCCAAGTCCAAGGGCAACGTAGTAAATCCGGTCATGCTGATCGACCGATATGGCTTGGATGCTTTGCGTTATTATTTGCTGCGGGAAGTTCCTTTCGGCGCAGATGGAACCTTTACCCCGGAAAATTTCGTTGAGCGTGTCAACTTTGATCTGGCCAATGATTTGGGCAATCTGCTCAACCGCACCATCGCCATGATTCAAAAATATTTTAATGGCGAAATTCCAGCTTACGAGACCGGAGCGACGGAGTTTGACCACTCCCTGCAGGAATTGATCGGCAGTACGGTGAGCAAGATGGAGCAAGCTATGGAAAATATGGAGTTCTCCGTAGCTCTGTCGACGATTTGGCAGCTGGTCAGCCGCACTAACAAATATATCGATGAAACCCAGCCGTGGATCCTGTACAAAGATCCGGCTAACCATGCAATCCTGGGATCGGTCATGTATCATTTGGCAGAAACGCTGAGGATCGTCTCCATCATGCTGCAGCCGTTCTTGACGCAAGCCCCGGCAAAAATTTGGGAGCAGCTCGGAATCGAACAAGGGGAGCTGACCTCTTGGGACAGCTTGCGGTCATTCGGTACTTTGCCGGTAGGGACCCGGATTTTCAAAGGGGAAGCGATATTTCCGAGACTCGATGCGGCGGAGGAGATCGCCTACATTGTGCAGCAGATGGGGGGAGGCCAAGCCGCTCAAACGGCGGACAAGCCTGAAGAGAATACTGCCGCACCGGATAAGCCGGACCAGCCTTCCAAACCTGCTGAAAGCAAAGAAGAGATCGGCATAGACGATTTTGCCAAGGTGGAGCTTCGGGTTGCGCAGGTACTTGCTTGTGAGCCGGTCCAAAAAGCCGATAAATTGCTTAAGCTGCAGCTGGATTTAGGATATGAGCAGCGCCAGGTTGTCTCGGGAATTGCTAAGTACTATACTCCGGACCAGCTGGTTGGACGCAAAGTGATCTGTGTGACCAATCTGAAGCCGGTTAAACTGCGGGGAGAGCTTTCACAGGGGATGATTCTGGCTGCATCTGAAGGGGATCAGCTGACGCTGGCTACGGTGCCACAGGATATGCCGAATGGGGCATTAGTCAAATAAAGTGATGGCAATGAAAGGTGAAGCTAGCTTTCCAAGCGGGAGGCTAGCTTTTTACATTAGAGGGATCTTGACTTTATGCAACCGTCCTTTTTGCAACCTTCCAGGTACGGAAAAAAAGATTGGCTAACACCGGAAAACTCTGTTTGTTTGAGGGGCAATTATTGAAGCAGTTTTATTGGTTCCGCATTAGAAAGGTAAAAACTCAAATAGTAAATTTTATGATTTGCATTGACAATCAGAGAAGAGGACTCGTATAATCAATTTTGTAAATTAACATAATTACGATTTACAAAGGAGAACATAATGACAATGAAGAAGAACCCTGCCTTAAAACTTTCTTTTTTTATAGCTATCATTTCGGTGGTGATACTTGCCGGCTGCGGCAGCAATAGCAATCCAGCGGAGAATGAAGGTCCTGCTGAATCTGCGGAAGGCTTGGTAGAGGTGGTCACCAGCTTTTATCCGCTGTATGATTTTGCTTCCAAAATTGGCGGAGATCATGTCAACATGACGATGCTCGTACCAGCTGGTGTAGAGCCTCATGATTGGACACCTAAAAGCCGGGATATTACTACAATTCGAAATGCGGACTTATTTATTTATCAAGGCAACGATTTCGAGGTGTGGGTGGATTCTGTCATGAAAACACTGGATGGCTCTGAAGTTATGGTAGTAGAGGCGAGTGAAGGGATTGCTCGAATTCCTGGCGAAGGCCACGCGGATCACGATCATGAAGGGCATGAGCACGAGGAAGGCCACGCGGATCACGATCATGAAGGGCATGAGCACGAGGAAGGCCACGCGGATCACGATCATGAAGGGCATGAGCACGAGGAAGGCCATGCGGATCATGACCACGAGGGGCATGAGCATGAGGAAGGCCACGCGGATCATGATCACGAGGGTCATGAGCACGAGGAAGGCCACGCGGATCATGACCACGAGGGGCATGAGCACGAGGAAGGCCACGCGGATCATGACCACGAGGGGCACGAGCACGAGGAAGACCATTCCGGACACGATCATCATGGACATTCTCATGACTATGAATTTGACCCGCATTTGTGGCTAAGTCCGGTTCATGCCAAGGAAATGGCTGAGAAGATCAAGAACGCATTGGTAGCCGTTGACCCGGCGAATCAAGCCGATTATGAGGCCAACTATAATGAACTGGCGGAGCGGTTTGACCAGCTGCATGCCAAATTCCAGGAATCTCTTAAGGATGTTACCCGCCGGGAGATAGTAGTTACTCATCAAGCTTTCGGCTATTTGGCTCATGAGTACAATTTGGAGCAAATCTCCATTATGGGCATTTCACCAGACGCAGAGCCCACCGCGCAAGACATGATGAGAATCCGACGCCATGTTCAGGATAACGGGATCAAAGTTATATTCTTCGAGGAATTGTTATCCGACTCCTTGGCCAAAACATTAGCCAACGATGCAGGGGTAGAAACACGGGTGCTCAATCCTCTTGAAGGCTTGACCCCTAAGCAAATGGAAGCTGGAGAAGATTATTTTTCCATCATGGAGCAAAATTTGGAGAACCTGATTTACGCTTTGAAGTAAAGCAGTTTTGCATTGCGGATTCCGGGCTGCCCTAACTGTTTTCTCTAATGCTGCAGGAAAAGAGAAGGGCAGACAGCTTTGAGTTAAGGCTGGCCGCTTGGTCCGGCCACCCGGATTTACCCCAAATGCAGAAGCTTCATTTGTACAATAAAGAAGTTGTATATTATACTTAATCTGCAGTATGCGGATATTATGCATGGGACAGCTGCTTCGCGAAAGGTGAAGCTGCTGTCCCATCAGGCGTAAAATAAAGGGGTTTTCGTTATGGTTACAGCAGTGGATAGAAGCCCGTGTCATGATAACGTCGTTGAAATCAGCCAGTTGACGTTTGCTTACAACCGGAACGAAGTTATCCGCAATTTGGATCTGCAAATCCAGCAGAGAGACTTTGTCGGGATAGTGGGGGCTAACGGTGCGGGAAAAACGACGCTACTAAAAATGATCGTCGGCCTCATTAAGCCTTCGAGCGGCCAAATCAAGCTGTTTGGCGAGCCATTGTCGCAATTTAAAGACTGGGAAAGAATTGGTTATGTACCGCAAACTAATTCATTTAACCCGCTGTTTCCGGCTACGGTTAAGGAAGTTGTGCTGTCCGGCTTATATGGCCGCAAGAAGCTCTTTAAACGCTTGACTAAGCAGGATCATCAAAAGTGTGACGAGGCTCTGAGAACAATGAATATTGCTGATTTGGCTGACCGTAAAATCGGACAGCTCTCCGGGGGACAGCAGCAAAGGGCTTTTTTGGCGAGAGCCTTTATTAACCGGCCGGATCTGCTCATTCTTGACGAGCCTACTGTCGGAATAGACAGGCAGACTCAGGACAGCTTTATTCAGCTGATTCGACACATGCATGAGCGTCATGATATCACCTTCCTCATGGTCTCCCATGATATGGAAATGATGCAGTCATACCTTGGCTCCGAAGCAGCTTACCAAGCCGGGAAATTAAACTTTTATATTCGCCATACCCATAATCCGGAGGATTGTGAGGTTCCGGGGCTCGTGCATGCATTAGCCGATCAACAACAGGCCGCCGAACAAAATGGAAGCAGGCCAGGGCTATTAGATGAGAACGAACTAATTAAGATGAAATAATGACGGGTGTCGGGTAGACCCGTTCGAATTAATGCAAATGCAGAAGCAGGAAGAGGCGAGCTTGTGGACATTTTTCTTGAACCTTTTTTTCAAAGGGCTCTCCTTGGGGGAATGATTATTGGAATTACGGCCCCATTGATGGGCATTTTTCTTGTGTTGAGACGCTTATCGATGATTGGTGATGCACTGTCTCACGTTTCCATAGCAGGGGTTGCCTTAGGCTTTTTAATCAATATATATCCATTCTTTGTGGGGCTCTTGGTAGCGCTGTTGGCTTCTTTCGCAATTGAGTGGTTCAGAAAGGCCTATAAAACGTACGCGGAGCTGTCTATTGCCATTATCATGTCAGGCGGAATTGCACTGGCCACTTTTTTGTTTACGTTGGGCAGGGGATTTAATGAGCGTGTAACCAGCTATTTGTTCGGCAGCATTTATACCTTGGATCGTTTCGACTTGCTGCTGGTGGTCATCGTTTCCTTCATTATTGCAGCGGTCGTACTGATTAATTTCAAAGAGCTGTTTCTCATGTTTTTTGACGAAGAAGCAGCCGCAGTCAGCGGACTTCCCGTGAAGTTTTACAACATCCTGATCACAATGCTGACAGCGCTTGTCATAAGTATCTCCATTCAAATAGTGGGAGCGTTGCTCGTATCTTCGCTGCTAACGATCCCGGTGGCCGCCAGTCTAGCTGTAGCCCGCAGCTTTAAAAATTCCGTTATTATGGCGGTGATTTTCTCTGAAATAGCTGTCATTGCGGGGCTGACTGCGGCTGGTGTCTGGAATCTGGCTCCAGGCTCTTCCATTGTGCTGCTGCAAATCGTCATTCTGATCGCAATGCTTCTCTTGCGGATGGGACGGCGCTCGGTTTAAAAAACCAAGCACAGTCCCTAAGCTGGCAGTGATCTAGAAATTTAAGTAAAATAGTCGATTGTCGCTTCCGGGAAGTGCTCAAATATTTGTTCCGTAATATGCTCTCTAAGTGCGGTCGCTTGTTCGTCGGGGTACACATACTTGCCCTGGCCCCAGCGGCCCCATTTGTATTTCCGTTTTTCTTCATCCATCTCCAGCTTTGTTTTAGGATAGCGCTGTAAAATGACTTTTTTCGCTGTTTTGGTATAGCGGTGCTGGATTAATTCAAAGGTAAGATCAGAAAGAGCTTCCTGGGGAAGAGACTGCTTGATCTTGGCCAATAGCTCGGTATATCCTTCTTCCCAGCCTTCGTGCCACAGGATTGGGGCAATGATGAAGCCCAGCGGATAGCCGGCGCGGGCAATCTTCCCAGCGGCTTCAATTCGTTCGTTAAAGGTAGATGTCCCCGGCTCGAAATTGCGGATAACATAATCGGCATTCACACTGAATCTTACTCGTGTATGTCCATTGTGCTTCAAGCCGAGAATCGGCTCAACGTGATGAAATTTACTGACAAATCTCAAGCGGCCGTAGGGCTCATCTGCCATAAACGTGATCAGCTCCGCTAAAGATCCGCTGATATGCTCCAGGCCTAACGGATCTGAAGTACAAGCCGCTTCAAACCGGGTGATCTCCGGAGCCCGTTCATCTATATATCGTTTCGCCGATTGAAGAATATCGTCCATGTTTACATACACACGGATGTAGGGCTTTGCACCCAGGGTGGTTTGCAGATAGCAGTAATGGCAGTGCGCCATGCATCCAGTTGCAATAGGGATAGCGTATTCGGCAGACGGCTTCGATTGATCAAAGGTTAATGTTTTGCGCAAACCAACGACCAGCGTATTTTTGGCCATGCGATATTTTTGTAAATCGGTCTCTCCGGGGAGATTGGTAATGCGGTTATGCGAGCTGGTCATGCGAATGGGCAGACCTTCTTTTTTGGCCCACTCCATAATTTTCTGACCTTTGGGATAATCGAGAGCGGATGGCTCAAAATAAACAAGCTCGGGTTTAAACACCTTTGTTGTTCTTGGAGAAGGAGCAGTTTGGGTGACCATAGGTTGAGGTTCCTCCTGGTAATTAATAATAAACGTGAGCCTTGGCTGCTAATATTAGTAAAGGCAGTTGTGATTTTAAATTCATACAGTTAGGATTCCTCGGACGCCTTCCCGAAAGTCTGGTAAATTTTCTTTAATTCCTTGTCACACAAGGCTAATGCTTGCTTTGACCGGTTTAATTAGTTATCATAACTAGAGTACATAAGAACGGAGCACGAGAAGAATTGTCGCGAGTTCGCCTGGCGGAGATGTTTTTTCCGTCTACGGTTATGTGTAAGGCTAATCTTTAGGAGGGAACCGGATGGCTACACCCAGTATGGAAGATTATTTGGAAAGAATATACAAATTAATAGATGAAAAAGGATACGCCCGGGTATCCGATATTGCTGAAGGGTTGGAAGTCCATCCTTCCTCGGTCACGAAAATGATTCAGAAGCTGGATAAAGACAACTATCTGATTTATGAGAAATACCGCGGACTCATTCTTACTCCCAAAGGGAAAAAGATGGGGAAACGCTTAATGGATCGGCACCATTTGCTTGAAGATTTTTTAACGGTTATTGGAGTGCAGGAGGAGAATATCTACAGTGACGTTGAAGGGATAGAGCATCATTTGAGCTGGGATTCCATAACATGTATCGAAACGCTGGTGGAATACTTTCATCGCCATCCGGAAGCACTAGAGCAATTACGCAAAATCCGCAGTGAACTTGAATCAGAATAACCATTTTCGTTATCTCATAGGGGACAAGTCATAACAAATATGCTGAAAACTAAGGCTGTTCAAAAGTGCCAAGGCCTGGAATTGACGAAAACAAAGGACAGTCTCGTAAGTTTCTAGGCCTTGGGAAGGAAACAAAGGATAGTCTCGTAAGTTTCTAGGAGCTGGGAAAGAAACAAAGGAGCATGTGAGGTGTCACGAGTTCCTGGACCCTTGAAAGAAATTAGGGCATGTCGTGTCACGTACAATCGCCCCGCAGAGCGAGCGGGTGCGGAATGTATGCGGGAGTTCTTAGGCTCTGGAATGGAAAACTAGGGCTCTTAATAAGCACCTGGCTATTGAGGTTGGACCGGAATGAATGTGGTATTCCCGTCCAACCTTATTTGTGCATCGGCTTTTTCAGGAAAAAGCGGGGTCGATGTGGGACGTACCCTCATCAGCTCAGTACCCGTATTGGCAAGTTGACCCTGCGTGTCCCCAGAATGCGGGACGGGAAGTTTTCCAAAGACTTATTTGCCCGATTGCCCAAGTTAAATTTATTTATAACCACATAAGGACATTCCCTTTGCTCATAAATATAAGAACGATTTCAGCTTAACAACAAAGTGAAAAATGAGCAGGGAGGCAGGCTGGCTATGCGGGTGAATGCAGTATTTGAAGGCGGTGGAGTGAAGGCCATTGGCCTGGCGGGGGCGGTTAGCGAAGCCGAAAAAAGAGGGGTGGATTTTCACCAGGTAGCCGGTACTTCCTCCGGCTCAATAGTTGCTTCTTTGTTGGCTGCCGGTTATACAGGGAATGATATGAAAACCATTATCATGAACACTCCGTTTCAGCGGTTCCTGAAAAAGAGCTGGATTCATCAGGTCAAATGGGTAGGTCCGGTCTTCCGGCTGTTTATTAAAAAGGGACTGTATGCCGGAGAGGAACTGGAGCAATGGATTTACAAGCTTTTGCTGGCGAAAGGGATCCGGACATTCGGTGACCTCCGTAAAGGGCAATTGAAAATTATTGCTTCTGACATTACGATGGGACGTCTGCTGGTTCTTCCTGATGATATCGCCCGCTATGGCATCCAGCCGGAGCACTTGACGGTGGCGAAAGCTGTCAGGATGAGCACCAGTATTCCTTACTTTTTCGAACCGGTCATCATCCGCAAAAATGCTCCCAGACGCAAAGGTGAGTCTTTTTCCGATCAGTTTGTGCATATTGTCGATGGGGGATTGTTAAGCAACTTTCCATTATGGATCTTTGATCAAAAACAGCGCTGGGAACAGGGGGCGAGACCTTTGCCTACCTTGGGCTTTCAATTAGTAGGTAGAGGGGGGCACGAAGGCAATAAAATTATCGGCCCGTTAACGATGCTGCAAGCCTTGTTTTCAACGATGATGGATGCCCACGATGAACGCTACATAGAGGAGCACAAGGCGTTTCGTACGATTAAGATTCCTACGCTGGATGTTCATACGACAGAATTTGATTTATCCAAAGAAAAAAGCCTGGCTCTCTACGAGGCAGGCCAAAAAGCTGCAGCTAAGTTTTTGGATAAATGGTCTTACGAAAGCTATCTGGAAAAGTGTAAAGCCATGAAGGTCGCAGCCAGGGCAATGGCAGAGCGTTGATTAAAGTCGCAGCCAGGTTAATGGCCCAGCGTTAGTTAATGGTAGCGGGGCGGCTCATCATCCGGGTCCCGCTTGTTTCCGGGGATTACCCGAAAGGGCGTCTTTCTGCGCTTGGCTGGTTTGGTTCGTTTGGCAGGGGGCGGGGGAGTGAAGCGTCCGCCGCCACGGCGGACTGCCTGTCGCAGCCAGGAAGGCGGAAATTTGTACAAATAAAAAATAACGGCAAACAGAATGACAGGAAGCAAAAACTGCCCAGGGTTTCTAAACAGACTGGTTAACACTCCGATTATGAAGAGCGCAATAATGACATACATGGCGATTGAGAATCGACTTCTCATCAGCGTTCCCCTTTCTTCAGGACAGTTAACTTTTGAGAGATTGCTCGTCAATTTCCCGCATCCGGTTGAATGATGCGAGGGAAACCTCTACCTGGTCATCGGTCGGCTTCTTGGTTGTCAGCAGCTGCAGCCATAATCCCGGATAGCCCAAATATTTCAGCAAGGGAACGTCACGCATGGCATTCGTCACACGAAGCGCTTCATAAGATACCCCGATGACGACTGGAAGCAGAATGATTCTCTGCCATACCCGGTCCCATAAAGTATCATAGGTCATGAAAGAGTATATGACGACGCCAATAAGGACGGTCAAAACCATAAAACTGCTGCCGCAGCGGTAATGCAGAGTGCTGAACTTTTGCACATTTTCTACAGTTAAAGGGACACCGGCTTCATAAGCGCTAATAACCTTATGCTCGGCTCCGTGATATTGAAACAGTCTGCGGATAACCGGGGTTAACGATAAAAAGTAAATGTAAGCCACCAAAAATATAATTTTAATAATTCCTTCTATTATATTGTGGAGGATTTGATTCTCGAACAAACTTCCAAACAAGGCATGCTCGATCACAGCCGGGACCACCGTGAAGACCAGCTTGCCGAATACAAAGGAGAGAACCGCAACAAAAGCTAGACCCAAGACAAGCGTCATCCTTTCGCCGAGGGTTGGCTTGGCATCCTCCTTAGCCTTCTCCTCTTCGCCGCCCTCTTCCTCCGCGTAAACTTCAGCTGAAAAATTAAGATGACGGGTTCCATTGATGGACGACTGCAGAATCGCTACAATTCCCCGGAGAAAAGGAATCTTTTTCGCAATTTGAAGCCAGCGGGCCTCTTCCTCGCGTGGAACCTCCAGAAAGGATAACTCGTTGTTTTTTCTGCGTACGGCTGTAACATGGACTGTCTTGCCGGCAAACATAACCCCTTCCATGACAGCCTGTCCCCCATAGAGCTTTAAATCTTTTTGTGATGACATCCATTCACCTTCTCAAGTTGGTAATCTTTTTTTCTATTCTATCGGAAATCCTATAGGAAAGCCACTGTTTACATCAGCAGAAAAGGCGCATACTAGGGAAGGAGCACGATTGCCCTAGGGAAAAGCGGGCAAAAGCTATTCTCAAACCCGCTTATTATATGGTAAAATGTCTAAGTTATGAAGGCATAAACTGGTGGGGATACGTAAATATGAAATCTATTTTGTTATTGAACGGACCTAATCTGAATATGCTGGGAATCCGTGAGCCGGGTGTATATGGTGCGGTAACACTTGCTCAGATTGAGCAGAATGTAAAGACGAAGGCAGCACAGCTCGGACTTCAGCTGGAAGCTTTCCAGTCCAACCATGAGGGCGAGCTTATCGACCGGATTCATGCCGCATATGGCAAGCATGATGGAATCTTGTTTAATCCGGGTGCCTTTACTCATTACAGTTATGCGATTCGCGATGCGATAGCTGCAGTGAATTTGCCTGTGGTTGAAGTTCACTTGTCTAACATTCACAAGCGTGAGCCGTTCCGCGAAGTTTCCGTAATAGCTCCAGTAGCCATTGGCCAAATATGCGGCTTAGGCGCATATGGTTATGAGCTTGGCTTGCTGGCTCTTCATCAACATTTCCATGAGAAAGCCAGGTGATCCGTCATGACGACTAACAGCAGCAACCGCTTGATGCGCTTGCGTGAACAGATGCAGCGTCAAGAGGTGCCTGCACTGCTTATTACCTCCCCCATTAACCGAAAGTACATAAGCGGCTTTACCGGGAGCGCCGGCTATGTGCTGGTCACCGAGGAGCGGGCGGTGCTTCTGACTGATTTCCGTTACACAACCCAGGCATCCGAGCAAGCACCGGATTTCGAAATTGTGGATTTTAGCAACCGGCTGATGGAGCATTTGGGGCAATACTTGTCTGCTGCGAAGCTTACAAAGCTTGCGTTTGAGCAGGAACACATCTCCTATGCCCAATATGCACAGTGGAGCAGTCAGCTAACCTCTGTAGAATGGGTGCCAGTCCAAGGCTTGGTGGAAACGCTGAGAATCATCAAGGACGATTCCGAAATAACGGTTATCCGGGAGGCGGCCGAATTAGTGGACCGAACCTTCAGCCATATTCAATCGTTCCTTAAACCGGGAGTGGCCGAGAGGGATATTGCGCTGGAAATTGAAATGTATGTGCGCAAGTCCGGTGCTATCTCGACTTCTTTTGATACTATCGTTGCTTCGGGGGAGAGGTCGGCACTTCCGCATGGAGTAGCCAGTGAGCGCCTGCTGGGGACAGGTGAACTGGTTACGCTCGACTTCGGAGCCTACTGGAAAGGGTATTGCTCCGATATTACAAGGACGGTCAGCCTGGGTACGCCTCCGGATATATTGAAGGAAATCTATGCCATTGTATTGGATGCCCAACAATATGCGCTCGAGAACCTGAAGCCGGGAATGACAGGCCGGGAGGCGGATGCATTGGCGCGTGACCGCATTGTCAAAGCCGGGTACGGGGAGCACTTCGGTCATTCTACTGGACACGGACTCGGTATGGAAATACATGAGGACCCGCGTTTGAGCATGAATTCCTCCACAATCCTGCAGCCGGGAATGGTCGTTACCGTGGAGCCGGGCATTTATTTGCCGGGTGTTGGCGGGGTTCGGATTGAGGATGACGTGCTGATCACTGACAGCGGAGCGGAGCGACTGACCTGGTCGGATAAACAGCTGCTGATATTATAGCGGCAGCGCCATAGTAATTCCTGCTAGTTGTCGGGCCTGCCCCAACTAACAGACATTAGGTTTTCACACTTCTAGCGGTTACGAACATTAAGGAGGATATTATTTATGATTTCAGTGAACGATTTTAAAACAGGTTTAACAATTGTAGTGGATAACGAATTGTTTTCCGTTGTCGATTTCCAGCACGTAAAGCCGGGAAAAGGAGCTGCCTTTGTTCGCTCCAAGCTGAAAAATTTGCGCAATGGCAACCTGGTGGAGAAAACCTTTCGTGCAGGTGAGAACGTCGGACGAGCTCATGTCGAGAACCGGGAAACTCAATATCTGTACTCGGCTGGTTCGGAGCATACCTTTATGGATACCGAAACCTACGATCAATTTACGCTGCCTTCTTCCCAATTGGAATGGGAACTGAAATTCCTGAAGGAAAATATGCTTGTTCATATCGTTAGCTACCAGGGGGAAATTTTGGGCATTAACCTTCCTAATAGTGTAGATTTAAAAGTAACGGAAACCGAGCCGGGAATTAAAGGAAATACGGCCACGGGCGCTACGAAGAGTGCGACTCTCGAATCCGGGCTGACAGTTCAGGTCCCTCTCTTTATTAATGAAGGGGATGTCCTGACCATAGATACTCGTGACGGCAAATACATTTCCAGAGCATAGAGCCGCTTATCGGGACTATCTCTTTTTGCGGCCTGTGATCCACAAGCTGATCTAGCCTTCACCTGCATGGATGTTGACGGGTGAGGGCTTTTTTATTTAAAGGATGCAGGTTTTCAGCGCAGAAGCAGGAATTTGTTACAACTGCAGTGGAATATGCTATAATGTTGAACTGTCAAAGCTTTTTTGGGGGAGTGTGAGAAACGGTGTCATTAATTGTTATGAAGTTTGGCGGAAGTTCGGTCGGGGATGCCGAGAGAATGAAGCGTGTAGCCTCAAGAATTGTAGAGAAGAAAAAACAGGGGCACCAGTGCGTTGTCGTCGTTTCCGCTATGGGCGATACTACGGACGAATTGATCGATCTGGCTGAACAAATCATGCCTGGCAAGCGGCCGGATCGCGAGATGGATATGCTGTTAACTACCGGAGAGCAAATCTCGATTGCTTTGTTATCTATGGCCATTCAATCACTAGGTGAACCGGCCATTTCTTATACAGGATGGCAGGCGGGAATGCTGACTGAGCCTGTCCACGGCAAGGCCAGAATTAAGGATATTCAACCGGAGAGGATCCAGTTCGCGCTCGAGCAGGGGAACATCGTTATCGTGGCCGGCTTCCAGGGAATGTCTGAAGAGGGACAAATCACTACGCTAGGCAGAGGCGGTTCGGATACGACTGCGGTTGCTCTGGCAGCCGCGATCAAAGCGGATTTGTGCGAGATCTATACGGATGTGGACGGAATTTACTCTACCGATCCGCGCGTAGTCAAGGTTGCTCGTAAACTGAACGAAATCTCTTACGATGAAATGCTGGAGCTTGCTCATCTGGGGGCGGCCGTTCTGCATCCAAGAGCAGTGGAATACGCCAAGCATTACCAGGTGCCATTAGTGGTCAGATCCAGCTTTACGAATAATGAAGGAACCTTTGTGAAGGAGGAAGCACAGATGGAACAAGGAATCGTCGTGCGGGGAATCGCTTATGACAAGAACGTCTCGCGCATCAGCATATTGGGAGTGCCCGAGAAAGTAGGCCAGCTGGCCAAAGTATTCTCCGCCTTGGCAGAAGAAGGCATTGACGTGGATATTATTGTTCAGAGCGGGGTGATGGACGGAGCCGCAGATACTTCTTTTACGGTCTCTTCCTTCGACAGTGAGCGGGCGATGGAAGTCATCTCCCGGATTCAGCCGGATATCGGCTTCCGTGAAGCGGTTTCCGAAGGAAATCTGGTTAAGGTGTCGATTGTGGGTGCGGGAATGGTCAGCAATCCCGGTGTAGCCGCCAAGATGTTTGAAACGATCTCAGCACTCGGAGTCAGCATTAACATGGTCAGCACTTCCGAGATTAAAATGTCTTGTGTCATTGACAGCTCCCGTTTGAACGAAGTGATTCAAGCCCTTCATACTGCTTACGGCCTGGATACGGATGTCCAAGCGTTTGTCGGAGGTCCGGCAGAACGCCGCTAGCCGAGAAGGCGTTAAGGCCGCGGTTAGGATATGGCGAGCTAGGGTACGGAGAGCTAGCCCAGCCGGTTTGCGATATAAGTAAACACCTTTAACAAAACAGCAGTAATCCCGGCAGCCATCAGAGGGCCGACGGGAATACCGCGAAAAAATACAATTCCGATGATCGAACCGATGACCAGACCCACAATCATTTGTGGGTCTATTTTTAATAAATCCAGCCCTTTTCCGTTCATATAGGTAGCTAAAGCTCCGCCCGCCAAAGCAAGCAGCCCGGGCCAGGAAGTAAACACTCCCGTCACCTCCTTCCAGCTGATTTTCTCGCTGGCAAACGGGACGAGCACCGCCATAGTCAAAAATAGCAGGCCAAGCTCCAAGCCACGACGTTCAATGCCGGGCAAATAACGCTCGAGATGGACCAGCTTGACAACAAGCAATATACAGGATGCCGTTGTAATAATATGCGAGCGGCCGATCAGCCCGACGATGATTAAGATGACGAGAATAACATTACCATTCATATTTGTTAACCCCTTGTCCATAGGTGTTGTTGTTAGAGTCTATGGCAAAAGAGGCTTGAGTAGAACGGCTTATACTCCTGGCTCCAGTGTGTCGGAGCGCAGCCCGCGGCGGAGTGCTTCCAAAGAGAGCACCTCATCTGGCGCAATATTGCCAAGATTAATGTCTGAACCTAATTTTTTCAGCAAATGCACTTGCTGGCTGGTTTGGGGGGCTTCCCAGAGCAGCATATCGACAAAAGGCAGCCGTTGAACCACCTGTTCGATATAGTCATCGCGGCACTCCCCGGTTTCATTAAAGATGCCCACACCTTCGCCGGATTCCCTTCCTTCAATCGTGACAAGCTCTGCCCCCAGACTTAAATCCTCTTCTACCGTTTCTACCAGATCATCCAACGAAATTTCAAATCCGCGGCTTTTCTTGCCGTATTCGGTGTAAGCTTTAAGCTCATGCTGCGAGGCTCTTTCAAGCAATTCGTTCCTTGTTTTGCGGTCGATGTCAATCGTTCCATCGGAAATTTCCACAGCATTGAACCCGAGGTTGCGCACCATAGAAAAGAAAGAATCCAAGGAACCCTTGGCAAGTGCTACCTCCAAAAAGGTGCCTCCCGGATAAATATCCACATCGAAGGCTCGGGCCAGCTCTATTTTTTTCCTTAAAACGGGCGGAGGGTATAGCGCTGATGTTCCGAAACCGAGTTTGATCATATCTATATGTTCAGCCGCGGTAACCAGCAAATCTTCAAATCGATAGAGGCCTATTCCTTTGTCAATAATCATCGTTTTGCCTTTAAGTCTCGGCTTGGCTGCCCGCCGGCCGCTGGGATCGGCAAGCTCGGCCGGCCATCCTTGGTAGGTAACGGCTTCCATAATGAACAATCTCCTCGCTAAAAATTTTTTTAAAAAATCCCACATGCTGATCGTAGGTAGGCATGCTGTAAGCTGGGCAAATACTGATCTGTTTATGGTATGCATGTAAATGGGCGGCGGTTCCCTCCATGCTAAAAAGAGACTAGCCCGCATACAGTAAAGTAAATGCAGTACAAGACTAGCTTTTTGGGGGGGGATGGTATGTTCAGCAAAATCATTCTTAGTATGGCCGCACTGAGGGTTATTTCCGGAACACTGGAAATTTTGGCGGCGATCTGGATTTTAAGATTGAATCAGGTAGATAAGGCCTTAATGGTCAATACCGGCTTGGCCGTGGTGGGGCCGCTAGTTCTATTAACTACGACAACCATCGGTCTGGTAGGCATCGCAGATAAAATCTCTCTGGGCAAATTCGCTTGGATTATCGTTGGAGTTTCTTGTATTTTTATTGGCATTCTGAAGAAGTGAACTAGCATATTTTTTATAGCCAAGCATAAGTATGTTTGTAGACACTGGACAACTTTGGAGGCGGAAAAAATGATAGAGTCAGTGCTTTCCGTACTCTCTCACCATTTAAAACTTGTGATCAGACAGCTATCTGCCGCCGAGCTTAGCGAATTGGAGGAGCTTAGAATCCGCCAGAATCGTCCTTTGGAGATAATCAGCAGAGGGAGGTCCCGCTTTCTGACAGCCGATGGCACGGTGACAGACGAGCCTGGCAAGGCTTATCATCCAACCTCGGAAGATTGCGCCAAGCTCCTCGATTTGTTGACCAATCATTCCGTCTACTCCTATGAAGAGGAGCTGAAGAGAGGCTTCATCACGATTAGCGGCGGGCATAGGGTCGGACTAGCCGGCCGGACTGTTTTGGAGCAGGGGCAGGTAAAGCTGCTTCGGGAGATCAGCAGCTTTAATATTCGCATAGCCAGGGAAAGAACGGGCTGCGCGTCGCAGCTGCTGCCGCTGCTTTCCGATGCCAGGGGCGGATCCATTCTTCTGGTATCGCCGCCGCAGCACGGCAAAACAACGATGCTCCGCGATTTGGCGCGATCTATCAGCGGCGGCTATACTTGTGGGCAAATCCGTGTCCCCGGCAGAAAAGTCGGAATCATTGATGAGCGGTCGGAAATTGCCGCTTGCGTCAAAGGAGTGCCCACCTTCGATGTCGGTCCGCGCACGGATGTGCTTGACCATTGTCCTAAAGCGGAAGGCATGATGATGATGATTCGTTCCATGTCACCAGAAGTGCTGATTGTTGATGAACTGGGTAGAGACGAGGACGCTGCTGCGGTTCATGAAGCGATTCATGCAGGAATTCAAGTGCTGGCTACCGCCCATGCGGCCAGTCTCGGTGATATTGAGAAGCGCCCCGGCTTGCGCACTCTTTACGAATCAAGGGCGTTTTCAAGATACATTGTGCTGCGAAAATTGCAGGATAAAGTGCGGGTTGCTGCAGCGTTTGATGAATCGGGATCAGCTCTGACGCTAGCTGCGGCTGCAGGGACAAGCGGCAGATAGCGGAAGGGGGAGGGAATGAATGCTTAACGTACTGGGGGCGGTGCTGATCCTTTTTGCCTCAACAATGTTCGGCTTCCGCCAGTCGCTTCAGCTTTCTCGGAGACCTAAACAAATCCGTGAACTGATCCAGGCTTTGCAGCGGCTGGAGACGGAAATTGTGTATGGATTTACCCCCTTGTCTGACGCTTTGCAGTCAGCGGGAAGGCCATTCTCCCCCGCTATTGCCGCCTTATTTCAAGAGGCCGCCGGCCGGCTCGAATCGGATCAGGGCAGGACAGCAGAAGAATGCTGGGCGCGGGCTGTAGAAACAGTGTGGGCGGATACTTCCATGAAAACGGGCGAGCGTGAAGTACTGGAGCGGCTCGGATGTTCTCTAGGAATTTCGGACCGCGATGACCAGCAGAAGCATATCAGGCTGGCTGTAACCCATCTGCAGGCCGAGGAACAGAAAGCCAGTACCGCTCAGCAAAAGTATGCCGGGATGTGGAAAAGCCTGGGGTTATTGGCAGGCGCACTGATTGTCATCATCATGGTTTAGCCATCGCAGCAGCACGAGTCCTAGTTAAAGTAATTATTCATCCATCGGACAGGTTGTTGGAGCAAAAAAAGAGGTGCCGCTTATGAACGTGGATGTTAACGCGATATTTCAAATAGCGGGGATTGGCATTATTATTGCCATGATTCATACCGTTTTGAAACAAATGGGTAAAGAGGACATGGCGCATTGGGTAACTGTAATAGGTTTTGTCGTAGTCCTGTTTATGGTTGTCAGTATGCTCAATGAGCTGTTTAAGGAGATCAAGACGATATTCCTGTTTCAGTAGGTGAGTGCGGTGGAGATTATTCAAATTGTCGGTTTGGGGCTGCTTGCTACCATTCTGATTCTGGTTCTCAAACAGCAAATGCCGCTATTTGCCTTTTTGCTAGCCGTGTTTACCGGAATCGTCATCTTTCTGTTTTTGCTTGGCAAAATTTCGGATGTCATTGATGTCCTGTCTGATCTAGCAACGAAATCCGGGATTGACCCGGTGTTTCTTAAAACGATTCTTAAGATTATAGGCATTGCCTACATTGCAGAATTCGGTGCACAAGCAGTCAGAGATGCAGGACAGGAATCGATTGCCGCCAAGATTGAGCTGTCTGGAAAAATTCTAATTATGGTCATGGCGATTCCAATAATCTCGGTTATTATCGAGACGGTTGTCAACTTGCTGCCCACTTGATGCGGTTGTTTAACAAACAGGAGCTGATGAAAGATGATCCGTAGCAACTCGCTGGCCAAGACCATAATTGTAGGACTGGCTATACTGCTGTACATGCTGGGTCCTGCAGTGGTCCTAGCAGTATCAGCTTCTCCGGCCAGTCCGGCTGATATTCTCATTCGCGAGCAAGCGGAGCATCTGCCTACAGATAAGGTGGAGCAGTTCTGGGAAAATCTTATGAAAGAATACGGAGGATTTTTTCCGGAAGGACAAACACCTGGCTTTATCGAGCAGTTGGTACCTGGCAATCAGGGCTTCAGCTTTTCCGGTGTCATGAAGGGCTTGCTTTCCTACTTTATGCACGAAGTGCTGCTCAACGGAAAGCTGATGCTGACGATCGTCATGCTAACGGTATTCAGCATGATACTCGAAACGATGCAGAGCGCATTTGAAAAAAGCAGTGTGAGCAAAATCGCTTTTGCAATTACTTACATGGTTATGATTGTAATTGCGATTAACAGCTTTAGCGTTGCGATCGGTTATGCTAAAACGGCCATAACGAATATGATCCATTTCATGGTTGCGGTTGTTCCGCTGCTTATGACACTGCTCGCCTCCATGGGGAATCTGGCTACCGTATCCATCTTGCACCCGCTCATTGTGTTCATGATTCACACGACGGGTACTGCGATTTACGTTGTTGTGTTTCCTCTATTGTTCTTTTCCGTTGTTCTGCATATCGTCAGCTCGCTTTCCGATAAGTATAAATTGACTCAACTGGCTAATTTGATCCGCAAGGTGAGTGTAGGGGTTCTTGGTTTTTTCGTCACCGTATTTCTCGGTGTCGTGTCAGTCCAAGGCATTACCGGAGGTGTTACCGACGGCGTAACTCTCCGTACAGCCAAATACATTACCGGTAATTTTATTCCGGTGGTGGGCAGACTGTTCGCGGATGCTTCCGATACCGTAATCGGCGCCTCGCTGCTGGTGAAGAACGCGATCGGTCTTGTAGGAGTCGTCATTCTGGTTCTGCTTTGCGCTTTTCCGGCTGTGAAGATTTTGACTCTGGCCTTTATTTATCTCTTGTCCTCAGCAGTCCTGCAGCCGCTAGGTGACAGTCCGATAGTCAGCTGTTTGCAAACGATCGGGAAAAGCATGATCTATATATTTGCGGCAATGGCTGTAGTCAGTCTGATGTTCTTCCTGGCGATAACGGTGATGATTACCGCTGCCAATGTTACGGTCATGATGCGGTAGCGAGATCTTATCTTGGAGGGGATGGCGATGCAATGGCTCAGCGATTGGCTGAAACAGCTCATTATCATTGTTATGCTGGCGGCATTCGTCGACTTGCTCTTGCCAAACAGTGCGATGCAGCGGTATGTCAAGCTTGTGGTCAGCCTGTTTCTCGTTCTGATACTGCTCTCACCGATTATCCAACTGCTGAATTCTCCCAAAGAAGTGGAGCAAATGATAGCCAGTATTGACGAGCAGCATCAGAGAGGGCCCGGGACGGCGATTCCGGCCTTAGCCGAAATTTATGAACAGGGTGAACGGCTGGCTCGTGACAACGAGCTGCAAGCGAAACAGCTGGTGGAGAAGCAGCTTGCCGAGCAGTTAAGCAGGGAGCTGGCACAAGCAACCGGAGAGACGGTACGCCAATTGGAGGTGAGTACGACAAAAGATGAGCAGGGCAACCCTTACATATCAAGTGTGCAGGCCGTACTTGCAGTCGTAGCTGAAGAATTTGATGGGAACGCAAGCTCTGCAAGCACAGAGCAGCAGAGACCGATCGCCCACATGGAGCCAATCCGGCCAATCCAGCCGGTAGAGCCGATCAGAATCGGGAGTGAAGCTCGTGCGCAAGCCTCTATCGACACAGCAGGAAGTTCCGCTTCCTTAGAGTCTGACGCCGAGATAGCTGCTTCCGCCTCATTGCAATCACGGCGAGAGGTGGCCAGTCATTACATCAGCTCTGCCTGGCAGGTGGAAGCGGAGAGAATTACGGTAACATTCGATCATGATAATCGCTAATCGTTAAATTGGTTTGTTAAGAGAGGAAGCCAATATTCTGGAGAGGTGCTTATGGGAAAGCTGTGGGAAACCATCGAGAAATGGGTGAGCGGGGGGCCGGGAGGACCCAAAAGGGTGCAGAGCTTCCGCTGGCTGCTGATTATAGGGCTTATCGGGCTGGCTTTAATGATCATTAACTCTTTTGTGTCCATAGAAGATGTTGACCCCGCAGGCACTACTCCTCCAGAACAAAGCAGCCAACAGGCTCTGGCCGATCTCGGACAAGGGGAAAAATCGTTGTTCCGGGAATACGAGGAAGCATATGAGTCCCAGCTCCGAGATTTGCTGCAAAAAATTGTCGGTGTAGGTGAAGTGGAAGTGCTGGTAACGATTGAGTCAACCGAAGAAATAACCGTAGAAAAAAATAACAGAGAATCACAGCAGATCACCAATGAGCGCGACCAAAACGGCTCCAATCGTAATGTGACAGATATAACACGCAGCGGGGAAGTGGTTATGCAGCAGAAGTCAGGCGGCGAATCTCCGCTCGTGCTTAAATACATTAAACCAAAAATCCGGGGGGTGGTAGTTGTTGCGAATGGAGCAGAAAATGCAACGGTAAAAAAGCTGATCTTAGAAGCTGTGGGAAGAGGCTTGGATGTGCCGGCTAACCGGATTTCGGTCGTTCCAAGAAAGCAATAGATTGCGAAATCGTAAGAACGCAAGTGTCCGCTTTCGAAGCAGTTTTATCTCTAATTTTCTTGTCATGTAATGAAAACAGTCATGCCATTGAAGGCTCAGACACAACTCCAGCATGAAGAATAACCAAGGTTGGCCAAGGTGGCGGGGTTCGCGGGCGTGTTGCCTGTGCTTTGTACGAAATGTCGTACAAATTCATGGGGTTGAAGTGCGATTTCCGAAGATTTGTATGAAACGTCGTACAAATTCAGGGGATTTAAGGCAAGCGACCAGCAATTTGTATGAGAAATCGTACAAATGCATGCGATTTAGGTGCCATTACCGGAGATTTGTATGACAAATCGTACAAATGCAGGGCTTTAAGAGCTATTAAGGAGCTGCAGCCAGTGTTTCAGACGAAATGTCGTACAAATCATGTGATTGAGATGCGATTACACGAAATTGCTCATCATGCGGGGCGTTTTATTTTCACAGAAAATCATCAAAAAACTTAAGCCCATGCTTCCGAAGCAGTTTTTTCTCCTAATTTATTTCTTAAATTTAATCAAAAAAACTTGGAGGTATCCCAAATGAATTCCAAAAGGCAAACAATTTGGCTCGTATCCATGCTTAGCTTAATGGTTGTCCTGTCTGCGTATTATTTGTTCTCCGAAGATGTCAACCAGCTCGATCTGAACGCGGATGGGACGGTTATCGAAGATATTAACGTAAGCAGCGAAGTAATCGGCCACGATCATGAAGGTGGAGCAGAAGCAGAGACTGGAGCAGGAGCTGACACTGGTGCTGAAGAGACTGGGGCAGAAGCCGCCAATGAGCTTACTCCTGAGGATCAGGAAGTTATCAGCCGGCTTGAAAATCAGCAGCATTCTACCAGCGAAGAATATTTTGCAGCGATGGCCATCCAGCGTGCGGAAGAACTCTACAGGCAAATGGATGAGCTGAGAAGCATCACGGTCAATCAGGAAAAGAGCGATGAAGAAATCGGCAGCGCTTATGACCAGCTTCAAAAACTGGAAACTACGCTTGCCAAGCTGGACCATATTGAGGGAGTTCTTAGCCAAAGCTATTCGCAAGCTGTAGTTCTCGAGGAAAATGACAAATGGAAGGTTGTTGTCCAGGCTGACAAGCTGGAGAAAAGCGAAGCGGTTAGCATAGCTGATCTGGTCATGGAAGAAATGAACATCGGCGCGGAGAAATTACAGATTCAGGTCATTCAGTAAAGCGTCTCCAGCCGGGTAAGCAGCTTCCTGGCGAACGCAGCAGTCTGACCCGAGAGCCCGGATAAACTGGGCTCTTTCTATTTCTTTTGTTTATGATATAATTACAACGGTACAAAGCTTTGCGGCTACTTAAAAGTGGACAGGAGCTTACGCTCCTGCAGCTTTTGCCCGCTTTTTATGTTTGCATAAACCGTAAGGAGTGAACCGTGACATGTTTAATTTAAGCGAAATCAAGGAACTGATCAAGATGGTCGATGAGTCAACTATACAAGAGCTGGAAATCAAGAATGAAGGCAGCAAGCTGTTTATTCGCAAGCCGGGGAAATCGGAGACGGTCTATGTCAGTACACCAGCTGTCCAGCAGCAGCCCTTGATCGCTTCGCAGCCAGCCCCACAGGCTCCTCAGGAAGCCGCTGCAGCAACTTCTGCAGCACGGCCGGACGCCGCAAATTTACATACCATTGTCTCCCCTATGGTGGGTACATTCTACAAAGCTCCTTCGCCTGAGGCCGCACCTTATGTGCAAGTCGGCAGCAGTGTGCAGGAAGATACTACCGTTTGTATCGTTGAAGCGATGAAGCTGATGAATGAAATTACAGCGGAGGTTACAGGGGAAATTGTTGAGGTGCTGGTAGAAAATGGACAACTCGTCGAATTCGGCCAACCTTTATTCAAGGTGAAACCGAATTAATTACAAGCTACAGATCAGCCGCATGAACCACTTAACTGCGGCCTTCAGGAGGAACGTCAATGAAGTTTCAGAAAGTATTGATAGCCAACCGGGGGGAAATCGCGGTTCGGATTATCCGCGCTTGTCAAGAGCTTGGATTGGAAACGGTAGCTGTTTATTCCGAAGCAGACCGGGATTCGCTGCATGTAAGACTGGCGGATGAAGCCTATTGCATCGGGCCTACATTGTCGAAGGATAGCTATTTGAATTTTACTAATTTGATGAGTGTGGCTACGATTACGGAGTCTGATGCCATTCATCCCGGGTACGGCTTTCTAGCGGAGAATGCCGATTTCGCAGAAATTTGTGAACGGTGCGGAATTACGTTTATCGGACCTTCCCCGGAAGCAATCAGCAAGATGGGGGATAAGGCCGTAGCCAAGCAAACGATGAAAGAAGCAGGAGTGCCTGTCATACCAGGCTCCGATGGTCTTATTACCGAGATAGAGGACGCTGTGCGGATCGCCCGTGAAATCGGCTATCCTGTCATTATTAAAGCGACGGCAGGAGGCGGCGGCAAGGGCATCCGTCTGGCGGAGAATGAAGAGTCGCTAATTAAACAAATTACAACAGCGAGCCAGGAGGCGGAGAAAGCTTTCGGCAACGCCGGTGTTTACCTGGAGAAATATTTAACCGGCATGAAGCATGTTGAGGTTCAAATAATTGCCGACAAGTACGGTAATGTGGTTCACCTGGGAGAAAGGGATTGCTCTGTGCAGCGCAGAAGGCAGAAGCTTGTCGAGGAAGCTCCCTGCCCTGTATTAACTCCGGAAATTCGGGAAAGAATGGGGATGGCGGCGGTGCGCGCGGCCCGGGCCGTCAATTATTCAGGCGCAGGCACATTGGAGTTTCTTCTTGGCGAGGACGGTCAATTCTATTTCATGGAAATGAACACCCGTATTCAGGTTGAGCATCCGGTAACCGAGATGATCACAAAGGTGGACATTATTAAGGAAATGATTTGCGTGGCAGAAGGCCAGGCGCTGTCCGTAACTCAGGATGAAGTCGAATTTGACGGCTGGTCGATTGAATGCCGGATTAATGCGGAAGATCCCGATCGCAATTTCATGCCTTCCCCGGGCAAAATCGATTTTTACCTCCCAGCCGGAGGTCTTGGAGTGCGGGTTGACAGCTCGGCATACCCTGGCTATGTCATTTCACCGCACTATGACTCGATGATTGCCAAGCTGATCGTCTGGGGGAAAACGCGGGAAGAAGCGATTAGCCGCATGAAGCGGGCTTTATCCGAATTTTCTATTGAAGGGGTTAAGACGACCATTCCTTTCCATATGAAATTAATGGATCATCCTAAGTTCATAGAAGGAACCTTCGATATTAAATTTTTGGAAGAATACGAGGTATAGTTTTATCCTGCGCTGAAAGCTTGACTAATTATTTGTCATATTTTTTCAGCAATGGTATAGTAATTAAATAAGACAGACCTTGCCAGAACTCTTTCTATCCACTCGGTCTGAAAGCTGATCAGGAGGTAAGCGCTAATGAGTACAATTGTTCCGGATTACGAGAGAACGGATTTGGGGAATATTCAGATAGCTCCGGAAGTTATTGAAGTGATTGCCGGTTTGGCTACTATTGAAGTTGAAGGCGTTGCAGGTATGAGCGGAGGCTTTGCCGGCGGCATCGCCGAATTGCTGGGGAGAAAGAACCTCTCCAAAGGAGTTAAAGTCGAAGTAGGTCAACGGGAAGCAGCGATCGATGTATCGATTATTATCCATTACGGCAACAAGATTCCGGAAGTAGCCGGAGAGATTCAGCGGAACGTTAAGCAGGCTATCGAGTCTATGACCGGTTTGGATGTTATTGAAGTGAATGTTCATATTCATGACGTCCATTTCAAAGGCGCAGAGAAAGTAGTAGAAGAAGAAACTGCTATCAACCGGGTAAAATAACCGAGCCTTATCGTAAGAAGAGCCCCCTCGCAGCAGGGGGTTTGCTGTAGGAATAATTATCCGCAAGCCGCCCTTGAATCAGGTACATAGGTTCTGCTCTGGTTTATAGGATTAATAGAATCAACAACTATCTCCCCGTTTGCCGGGAATCGATGCGTCATGGGCGAGGCCGCTGATGAGGCATTATTTCCTGGATTTTGCGGGTCATTAGAAGGAGGGACAAGCTGCATTGGCCAAAATTATTGACCGCTTCCTGTTGTTTCTGTTCAGCCTGGCGATTATTATTGCTGCTTGCGTAATGCTGCTGGCAGCATTCAATGTCATTCCTTTTGATACTACCAGACAGTTTATTCAGCAGGTATATACTCACAATGTGACTGCTGCTGCTACGATTACTTCACTGCTTTTGATTATACTGATCAGCTTAAGACTGTTTATTATCTCGGTGAGGCCGGGTAAAGATCACGCGGCTTCCATCGATCAAAGAACCGATTACGGGGATATTAAGATCTCTTTGGATACCGTAGAAAACTTAGCGCTAAAAGCAGCTAATCGCACCCGTGGAGTTCGTGATTTAAAAGCCCGGGTGAGGGTGAATTCCTCCGGAATCGAGATTGAGCTGAGAACGGTTGTTGACGGGGAATCTTCCATTCCGGAGATGACTGAGGAAATTCAGCGCTCTGTTAAAGAGTTTGTAGAAGATATTACCGGAATTCCCGTGGCAGTAGTATCCGTGTATGTGGCCAATATTGTTCAGGCTTCTCCGACGTTCAAAAGCAGAGTAGAATAAGGGGGGTTCCTGTATGATGTTTTTCAAACAATTATGGGACAAACACCCCGGTACCGTAATAGGTACGTCTGCTGGCCTGTTCCTGGGAATTGTCTATTTGTTTTTCGGATTTTGGGACATGTTAATCTTTGCTTTTATCGTTTTCATCGGTTATTATGTGGGTAAAAAAACCGATCTACTGGAAGGCCGGGAGCAGGCGGACAGTCTTTGGCAATGGTTAACCGACAAATGGAGAATGTTCAGATAAATCCTGTAAAGGGCAACGGTCCGCTAGAAGTTGCTCTTCTACAGGTTTTTTTACCTGGTTATTTCATCTTCGAAGGGCTTTGTTAGATCCGCTGCTTCTTAAGAAATGATGCCGTTCGCCAGCAGGTGGTTTGAAAGTGAACGGGTTAAGGGTAAGCTTAATATTATAAACAAGGGCTCGGGAGGAAACTAGTAATGAAACGCCGATTGGCCAGAGAGCTGGCCTTGCAAAGCTTATATCAAATGCAAATGAACGAGGTCTCTCCTCAAGAAGCAATCCAGATGGTCATAGACGAAGCTCAACACGAGAACGAAGGCAAGCTTGACGTCAAGAATGAAGTTATTCATCCGGGCTATGTTGAAGAGCTGGTAGCCGGTACAATCCAGCATCGCGCTGAGATCGACCGGTTGTTGGAGCAATACATTAAAGGCTATACGATGGAGCGCCTGTCCAGGGTGGACCGGGAAGTGCTCCGTCTGGCTACGTATGAAATGATCTATCGCGATGATGTCCCGCCCAAGGTCGTCGTCAATGAGGCCATTGAGCTGGCTAAACACTTTGGGACCGAGGAATCCGGCAAATTCGTCAACGGAGTATTGGGAAAAATGATCCTCGAGCTGGCAAAGCTGAAGTCTCAAGTGTAGAGCCAGGCTATTGCTTATTAAGGGCCGCCATATGGCGGCCTTTGTCGGGTTATCTGGCAGCGGCTGCTTTACACGGGGTATTTAATCACGTTACACTGGATGTATTAACAGAAATCGTAAACCAATCCAAAGTGGAATGCTTATCATGGGAGGAAACCGTATGACAGCGGAAAGAATTAACGGAAAGCAAATTGTTGCCGAGCTCAGGGAGCAAATCTCCCATGAAGTCGGCTCTTTGACTGCGGAGGGCATTCGGCCTGGTCTTGCCGTCATTCTGGTTGGGGATGACGCAGCGTCGGCCGTCTATGTTCGCAATAAAGCAAAGGCTTGCGAGCAGGTAGGGATTCATTCGGAAGTACACCGGCTTCCTGCTGAAACGACGCAGGAAGAGCTGCTGCAATGGATCGAGCGGCTCAATCGGAATGACGAGATTCACGGAATTCTCGTGCAGCTTCCTTTGCCGAAGCATATTGATGAAGATGCCGTCATTGATGCGATCTCCCCTCTGAAGGATGTGGATTGCTTTCACCCGGTTAATGTTGGGAATTTGATGATTGGCAAGCCGTCGCTTCTTCCTTGTACTCCTGCGGGAGTCATTGAAATTCTGCGCCGGACAGGCACGGAAATAGCAGGCAAGCACGCTGTTGTAGTGGGCCGGAGCAACATTGTCGGCAAGCCTATGGCCATGCTCCTGTTAAGAGAGCACGCGACTGTTACGATCTGTCACTCGCGCACTCCTGACATGGAAGCTATAACGCGCCAGGCCGATATCCTGGTTGTCGGAGTGGGCCGCGCTCAAATGATCAAAGCCAATCATATCAAACCGGGGGCTGTCGTCATTGATGTCGGAATCAATCGTCTCGAGAGCGGTCAGCTTGTCGGTGATGTCGATTATGAGGATGCTGCAACCGTTGCGAGCAAAATTACCCCTGTCCCCGGGTGTGTGGGTCCGATGACGATTACGATGCTGCTGGCTAACACGGTGCAGGCTGCCCGGGCGGCAAGCGGGAAGGGATCCCTGTAAATAATGAACCGTGCAGCCGTAATATCCGTTCGTGACCTGACTCGTCAGATCAAATCCACATTGGAGAATGAGATACACCTGCAAAATATTTGGGTGAGGGGCGAGATTTCCAATTTTACTCACCATTCCAGCGGACATATGTATTTTACGTTAAAGGATGCGCACAGCCGGGTAAAAAGCATTATGTTCAGCTCAGCCAACCAGCGTATGAGCTTTTTGCCTAAGGAAGGTATGATGGTGCTGGCCAGGGGAAGTATCTCCATTTATGAAAGGGATGGGCAATACCAGTTCTATGTCCAGCAAATGCAGCCTGACGGCATAGGAAATCTGTATCTGGCATTCGAGCAATTAAAGAAAAAACTGGAGCAAGAAGGCTTGTTTGCAGCTTCGCGCAAACGTCCGATTCCCCGTTTTCCGCGTACTATCGGAGTAATAACTTCGCCGACAGGTGCGGCGGTCCGAGACGTGTTGACCACCCTTAAACGAAGATTCCCGGGGGTGCCCATATTGCTTTATCCTGTACTAGTCCAGGGGAAGCAGGCGGCTCCCTCGATAGTTAAAGCTATCGAAGTGATGAATCGTCACGGGGAAGCGGAAGTGCTGATCGTCGGCCGTGGAGGGGGATCGCTGGAAGAATTGTGGGCGTTTAACGAAGAAGCGGTCGCCCGCAGTATAGTCGCATCCCGGATCCCGGTCATATCGGCTGTCGGGCATGAGACGGACTACACCATAGCTGACTTTGTTGCGGATCTGCGGGCGGCAACGCCAACGGCTGCTGCTGAGCTGGCTGTTCCTCACTTTCTGGAGTTGAAGCAGCAGTTAAATCAGTATAAGGCCCGGATGCAGCGGGGGCTGTTCAAAATGCTGGAGGATTCGCGGATGCGCCTTGCGCGTTTGCAAAAGTCACCTAGCCTGACTAATCCTCACAGGCATTTGCAGCAGCCGCAGCAGCGGCTGGACCGGATCAAGGAGCAGCTGGCCTACCGAATACAGAGCAAGCTCTCTGCCGAGAAGCAAAGGCTAATTAAAGCCGAACGGAATTTGGGGGCTCATAATCCGAAGCAGCAAGCCGCCTTTTCCCGCAAGAGAGTAGAGGGTTCCAGCCGCCAGCTGATTCAAGCGATGAAGACAGTCATGAAGATGAAGCGCAGCGAGTTTTCCTCGCAGATTCGCCATTTGGACTCGTTAAGCCCTTTGAAGATCATGCAGCGGGGATATAGCTTGGTCTATGATGCGGAGGAACAAAGGCTGATCAATTCTATTGAGCAGGTTCAGCCGGGGGATTTGCTTAAAGTCAAGCTGACTGATGGCAAGCTGAATTGTCAGATTTGGGGAATGGAGGAGGATGAACAGAATGACAGCAGAAAAAACAGAGCTTAGTTTTGAGCAGGCGATGGACAAGCTGGAGCAAATAGTCTCCCGCCTGGAAACCGGAGACGTTCCATTGGAAAAAGCAATTGAATTGTTTCAGGAAGGCATGGAGCTTTCGCAATTATGTGGTCATAAGCTGGATCAAATAGAAGGTAAAATTGAGCTGCTGCTGGAGGAAAACGGTACGTTCAGCAAAAAGCCTTTTCTAGCCGAAACGGATGAGGGTGAGTCAATTTGACACAAGCAATGACAATAAAAGACTATATACAAAATGAAGCGCGGTTCGTGGAAGAACAGTTGCGGCACTTCCTGCCCTCTGCCTGGGACGTTCCCCAGCCGCTGAAGGAAGCTATGGCGTATTCCTTGCATGCAGGGGGCAAGCGTTTACGCCCTATTCTGGTATTGGCTGCAGCTGAATCCCTTGGCGGTAACCGGGAAGCGGCTTTGCCGATTGCTTGCGCTGTAGAAATGGTCCATACGTATTCCCTGATTCATGATGATCTTCCTGCCCTGGACAATGATGACTTCCGCAGAGGAATGCCAACTAACCATAAGGTACATGGGGAAGCCATGGCGATTCTTGCTGGTGATGCGCTGCTGACACATGCTTTTTATGTGGCTTCTGATGCATGCCTGAGAAGCGGTATCGCTCCCGAGCAAGGGCTCGCCCTGATTCGTGACTTTGCTGAATTCGCCGGTGCTAGAGGGATGGTTGGCGGCCAAGTGGCTGATATGGTGGGAGAGCAGGGGATTACCCGGCTCGAAGAGCTGCAATACATTCATACGCACAAAACCGGTGATTTGATTGTATTTAGTGTCAAGGCTGGCGGCCGTTTAGCAAATGCTAACGAAGAGCAGATGAAGGCGCTTGAGAAATTCGGACGCTCTATCGGCATGGCATTTCAAATATTGGATGATATCTTGGATATTACAGGTGATGAACAAAAACTTGGAAAGCCTGTAAAAAGCGATGAAAAACAGCAAAAAGTGACCTACCCTTATTTTATCGGCCTCGAGGAATCCAAAAAGCTGGTGCGGGAGCATACAGAAGCGGGCAAACAAGCGATAAACCAAGCGCATTTTCCTTTTCCGCAGAGACTTCTGGAATTGGCAGACTATATGATGGACAGGGATTATTGAGGAACGCGATTCGTTGAGTTCATTTTGAATGCTGTGCTATAATGATAAGCAATGACTATTGGCACGAACGAACGGTGCCTTTCAGGCTAATTTGCTCTATTCCATTCCTAGCTGGCTGTTAATCTTGCTTACGATATTTGTACATAGCAAGGATAGCTGCAGCGGCCTACTCAATGGAATTCATGGGTGTACAGGCCAGGGCAGACTGCCCTCACCGTTCCCTTATCAAAACATTTATCGAGGAGACTATGCAGTCAATGGGAAGCGAGGGAATGCATGTGCTTGAACGTATCAATCAGCCCGAAGACCTGAAGCGATTATCGATAGAAGAGTTGGAAGTGCTTGCTGAGGATATCCGTAAGTTTCTTGTCGAGAAGCTTTCAGTTACCGGTGGTCATCTCGCCCCTAATCTGGGTGTCGTAGAGCTGACTCTTGCAATGCACTATAGGTATGACAGCCCCCGTGATAAATTTATATTCGACGTGGGGCATCAATCGTACGTACACAAAATTTTGACAGGACGCAAGCATCTGTTCCATACCCTGAGAAAGTATAAAGGACTATGCGGCTTCGTGAAAAAATCGGAAAGTGAGCATGACGTATGGGAGGCAGGTCATAGCAGCACCTCCTTATCTGCGGCCATGGGGATGGCGGTTGCTCGTGATCTGCAAAAGGACGATTATCGTATCGTAGCGGTAATCGGTGATGGCGCCATGACCGGAGGTATGGCGCTGGAGGCGATGAACCACATCGGTCACGAAAAGAAGAAAATGACGGTTGTGCTGAACGATAACGAAATGTCTATAGCCCCTAACGTTGGAGCTATTCACAATTATTTGAGCAAATTGCGATCGGATAAGCATTACAAGAAAGCCAAGGAAGAGGTCGAGCATCTGCTGAAGAAAATCCCGGCGATCGGCGACTCTTTGGCTAAAACAGCTGAGAAGCTGAAGGATAGCTTGAAATATCTTGTAGTATCCGGAGTATTCTTCGAGGAACTGGGCTTTACTTACATTGGACCTATAGATGGGCATAATATTCCGCTTCTTCTGGATGCTTTTCAGCAGGCGGATAGAGTGGATGGGCCTGCCCTCATTCATGTTGTTACCGTTAAAGGCAAAGGATATCAGCCAGCGGAAGCCGATTCACAGAATTGGCATGGTGCAAGCTCTTACAAAATTGAGTCGGGCAAAATGCTTAAATCGGTCGGGCCGCCTATGTATACCGAGATATTCGGTAATACTCTAATTGAATTGGCCCAGAATGATCCGCGTATCGTTGCTGTTACTCCGGCAATGGCACCGGGTTCAGGGCTGCTTAAATTCGCGGAGCATTTCCCGGATCGCATGCTCGATGTCGGCATTGCTGAACAGCATGCAGCTACGTTGTGCGGGGCGCTTGCAGGTGAAGGCATGAAGCCGGTATTTGCGGTTTATTCGACCTTCTTGCAGAGAGCCTATGACCAGGTGGTTCATGATATTTGCCGCCAGAATCTGAATGTTGTATTTGCTATTGACCGTGCCGGATTTGTAGGTCCTGACGGAGAAACGCATCAAGGCGTCTATGACATAGCTTTCCTGAGAAGCATTCCGAACATGGTCATTATGATGCCGCACAATGAAAATGAGCTTAGACATATGCTCAAAACCGCGTTGGATTATAATGAAGGACCGATAGCGGTACGTTATCCGAGAATTAACGGAACAGGAGTTAAATTGGATGAGACATTCACGCCAATTCCGATTGGGTCCTGGGAAGTGACGCGGGAAGGTACAGGCTACGCGGTGCTCGCGGTAGGGCCTATGGTTGCCCTGGCAGAACAGGCAGCGGATCTGCTTAAACCGCAGGGCATTCATATTCGCGTCATCAATGCAAGATTTATTAAGCCGCTGGACGAAGCTATGCTTGAGCAGCTGTTCAAGGAAGGCTTAAGTGTCATTACGCTGGAGGAAGGAGCAGTGATGGGCGGATTCGGCAGTGCAGTGATGGAATATTACGCTCTAGGTGGTATGTACGGCATGCAGATTAAGCCGATTGGTATTCCAGACTATTTTGTCGAGCATGGAAGTATTGGAGAACAGCGGGCAGAGGTTGGATTAACGGCAGAGAATTTAGCGATGCAAATTCAGACTATGCTTCCGCGAAGCAAGAAAGTGAGAGCTTAAGGCGACAGGAGTGTCCAATGGGGTCAGAGAAAGAAAGAGTCGATGTTTTGTTGGTGGAGCAGGGGCATTTTGCCAGCCGGGAAAAAGCGAAAGCCGCGATTATGGCCGGAGTGGTGTATGTCGGTACGGAAAGAATAGAGAAGGCTGGTATGAAATGTCCACGGGATACCCGCTTTAACGTTAAAGGTGCCCCCCATCCTTATGTGGGCCGCGGCGGATTAAAACTGGAGAAGGCCATTCACTTTTTCTCCCTTGATCTCAAGGAAAAGGTGATGCTCGATATTGGAGCCTCGACTGGGGGATTTACGGACTGCGCGTTACAGAACGGAGCTCGTTACGTTTACGCGATTGATGTAGGCTACAACCAACTGGATTGGTCACTGCGTAACGACCCTCGAGTCAAGGTCATGGAACGAACCAATTTCCGATATTTGCGTCCGGAGGATCTGCAGGGTCCTGATGCTGATTTTGCGGCGATCGATGTCTCCTTTATTTCCTTAAAGCTGATACTGCCTCCCCTCATCCCTTTGCTGCAGGAGGATGGTCTGATCGTCGCCTTGATTAAGCCCCAGTTTGAGGCTGGGCGAGATAAGATTGGGAAATCCGGCGTCGTACGCGATATTGAAGTACACCGGGAAGTGCTCGCCGCGATACTATCCTTTGCGCAACAATTAGGTCTCCGTTTACGGGGGCTGACTTATTCTCCGATTACAGGGGGAGAAGGCAATATTGAATTTTTAGCCTGCTGGCAAAAAACGGATATGGCGTTGAATGACATCAAGCCTCCGCATGATGCAGACAACTGGATAGAGCAGGTCACCGCAGAAGCTGTAGCTGTGCATATGGAGAACCCATCCAAATGATGGGTTTTTTGTGCAGAAAGAGGATTTGCCGCACTTGACGAAGAAGAGGTAGACGGGGTGAACCAATGACAGGCAGTGATCGCTATGTATTTATTATCATTTTACTGTTGGTCGTTTATTTGCTTGTTAAAGGACTGCGCAAATGGCTGACTAAAGAAGATGAAGATGATCAGCCGAATAGATCAGAGATAGAAGTGGATGATGAAATTCCCGTCACCGAAGCGGTGCGTTTGCTGGAAAGTTCAGGCTATGAAGTAATGACGGTTAAAAGAAAAATCAACCTGAAGTTTATTGTCAACGATGAAGAAGAATACCAGAGCCGGTTATTTGTTGATCATTTTGTAAGGGATCATGAGGAAAAGCTGTACGCAGTCAAAATCGCCAAATCCAGACAGCCTTTGGAAATGACCGGAAGCCAGCTTCGCGACAAAATGATGGTTTATCCGCTTTTATTTTTGGAAATAGAGGGAGTATTGTACGTAGATCCGCTAACCCAAACGATAAAAAAAATCTATTTTGAGGTAGAAGGAGATTAAGCGAACATGAAAGGCCAACGCCACATTAAAATTAGAGAAATACTGTCCTCCCGGGAAATTGAGACCCAGGATGATTTGGTGTTTGCTCTGCGTGAATCGGGCTTCCCCGTGACCCAGGCTACTGTTTCTAGAGATATTAAAGAGCTGCAGCTAATTAAGACGCCACTGGAAGACGGCCGTTATAAATACTCGGTACCAACGGAAAAAAGCTTCAATCATCAAGTGCGTTTAAAAAGGGCATTAACCGACCATTTTGTGTCTATTGATTATACCGATAACTTGATTGTGGTCAAATGCATGCCGGGGACAGCCAATACGATCGGTTCGATCATCGATCATCTGGAGTGGGGCGAAGTGATGGGAACGATCTGCGGAGATGATACAATCCTCATTATTTGCCGCAGCAAAGAAGAAAGCCAGGCAGTTGTTAATCAAATTGTAGGAATGATTTCATAATCGCGGGGCAGGGGGAATCATGATGTTGCTTGAACTGTCTATACGCAATCTTGCTGTTGTGGAGTCCGTTCGGCTGACCTTTCGTCAGGGCTTCCATGTGCTAACTGGGGAAACCGGGGCAGGTAAGTCCATCATTATCGATGCTATGAGTTTAATTGCAGGAGGACGAGGCGCCTCTGATTTGGTGCGTCATGGTAGTGAAAAAGCGGAGATCGAGGCGTTATTTGAATTTGCGCCAGGGCATCCTGTGTGGGAGACATTGGACCGCCTGGGGATTGATACTCATGAGGAAGAGCACTTGATTATTCGCAGAGAGGTTTCCAGCCAAGGAAAGAGCATCAGCCGGATCAATGGACAGCTGGTCAACCTTTCTATGCTCCGTGAAGTAGGGGAATGGCTGATCAATATTCATGGACAGCATGAGCACCAATCTTTGCTAAAGGCTGAGCGGCATATTCAATGGCTTGACTTGTTCGGAGGCCCCGCTTTGCATTCTGCCAAACAGCGCTATACAGAAAGCTACCGTAAATTCAAGCAGCTGAATAAAGAAATCAAGCAGCTGATGGATTCCGCCAGACAAGCTATTCAGATGCAGGATCTTTACCGATTTCAAGTAGAAGAGATTGCTGCGGCCCAATTAAAAGCGGGAGAAGATGAATGGTTATTGGAAGAAAAGCGCAAGCTAGGAAATGCAGAGAAATTGACAGAGGCGGTGTCTTCTGCTTATGAGGCCTTGTACGGCAGCGGCAATGCGGTGCACGAAATCGGGAAGGCTGAACAGAAGCTGGAGGAAATGGTCCATGTTGACAGGGTGTCGCTGCAGCCTCTATTAGAGCAGCTGCGCAACGCTTATTATCAGCTGGAAGATGCGGCCCATCAGTTAAGGGATTACCGTGAGCAAATTGAATTTAACCCGGAACGGCTTGATGAGATAGAGCAGCGATTGGATCTCATAAGCTCCTTAAGGAGAAAATACGGGCAGACGCTCGGCGAAATTATTAGCTATCATGAGCGGATATCCGCAGAGCTCGCCCTTCTCGAGAACGAAGAGGAAAGTGTAAGCAAGCTTCAGCAGGAAGCCGAGGCTGAACGGGAGAGATTGGTCGTATATGCACAAGAGCTTTCCAGACTTCGAATGAAGACGGCCAAGAAGCTGGCGGTATCGATTGAGAATGAGCTTAAAGACCTGCACATGGAGAGAACTCGCTTTGCCGTGCATATTGAAAGGTGGTCTGGACAAGGGGGCTTCTCTGAGCACCATGATCCTGATTATGCTTTCACATCCTCGGGCATTGATCAAGTGGAATTTATGATTTCAGCGAATCCGGGGGAACCGCTAAGACCGTTGGGCAAAATAGCATCAGGCGGTGAGCTGTCACGCATTATGCTGGCCATGAAGGCCATTTTCTCGAAGCTTGACCGGATCCCGGTGCTTGTGTTCGATGAAGTGGATACGGGAGTCAGCGGTCGGGCAGCTCAGGCGATTGCCGAAAAAATGTCGCTGCTGTCAGCATCTTGTCAAGTTTTCTCGATTACCCATTTACCCCAGGTCGCCTGTATGGCTGACGCACATTTTCTTATTTATAAGGAAGTGGACAAGAAGAGAACGTTTACGCGTGTACAAGATCTGGATGAAGAGGATCGGGCCAGGGAGCTGTCCAGAATGCTCGGCGGGGTGGAAGTAACGGAAACAACCCTTCATCATGCCAAGGAAATGCTAAGAATGGCTGCCCGTTTCAAATCAGCCCAAACAGCATCAAACCTTTAATTTCCTTGTCTGCCGTGGCATCATTTACAGTTATAAAACGATTTGGCTGGGGTTAACTTATAGGTACGCTTTTGACGACATCACTCGTCAGGCCAGCAGAAGTAAGGGAGCGTGGTGTGTTTGTACCCCAGCAACAAAACAAGATGGTTTGGATTGCTTCTTGTCTTTTTAATTGCTTTATTCAGTATTTCCGCACCATTCCAAAGCTACGCCGCTTTTCCGAACGAGCTGAATTTCTTCTCGGGTCAGGACAAGCAGCTCGCTTTAACGATGCCGGTTTATGCGCAAGTGAACGTTAAGGACCCGGAAGTGGTGAAGGTCAACGGCTCTTCCCGTCCTTCTTTTGAGTTGAATTTGAAGGAGCCCTTCACTCTTCATTCCGAGCGGGCAGGGCAAACCGAAATGCAGCTCAAGCTGTTCGGCAAAATTCCGTTAAAGACCGTCAAAGTCAATGTCGTACCGGATTTGAAGGTCATTCCCGGCGGCCAGACCATCGGTGTCAAGCTGAAGTCATCGGGTATACTGGTTGTTGGTCATCACTTGGTGTCTGTTTCGGAAAATGAAAAAGTATCTCCGGGTGAATTAGCCAAAATCCAGGTCGGTGATTTGATCATGAAAATTAACGGTACTCCGGTCAAGGACGTGTCTAAGGTGGCAGAGTGGGTCGCAAAATCCGGAGAGTCCAAGCAGCCTCTTCAATTAACGGTCAAGCGCCAGAATGAAATCATGGAGCTTGAGCTGCAGCCAGCTTATGATTACATGGACAAAACTTATCGGCTCGGGCTTTATATTCGCGATTCCGCTGCGGGCGTAGGCACACTTACTTTTTATGCACCAGATCAAGGGGTATATGGCGCATTGGGTCATGTGATCACAGACATGGATACCCAGACCCCGATTGAGGTCGGTGGCGGTGAAATTGTACATTCGAACGTTACGTCGATCTCCAAAAGCCAAAATGGCGAGCCTGGAGAGAAGCGGGCACATTTTTTTAAAGAAAGCAAAAGAATTGGCACGATTGAGAAAAACACACCCTTTGGAATTTTTGGCAAAATGGTGGACAATCCCGATTATGGCATGACCAGCCAGCCGATCCCGGTCGCTTTCGCCGATGAGGTCAAGGAAGGACCAGCAGAGATTTACACCGTGGTCAATGGCCAGAAAGTAGAAAAATACGATATCGAAATTGCCCACGTAACCAAGCAGGATTATCCTGCAACCAAAGGGATGGTAATCAAAATTACCGACCCGAGACTGCTTGAAAAAACAGGCGGTATCGTTCAAGGCATGAGCGGCAGCCCCATTATTCAGAACGGTAAAATGATCGGTGCCGTAACTCATGTATTTGTGAATGATCCGAGCTCCGGTTATGGATGTTTTATCGAATGGATGCTGCAGGATGCAGGGGTTTTGGTTAAACCATCTGCCGGCTCTGCTTCTCAGCAGCAAGCAAGTTAACATGCGGGAGTGCCTGTCAGCAGGCGCTCCTGTTTCATTTAGAAAGTATAAAAAAAGCTAAATTTGTAAAATCATGACGAATTAGCGGGAGAAATGAATGAAAATATTTATTATAATGCAAAAGAGAAAAAAATGAAAGAAAAATAAATATCGACAGCAGGAAAACAATTGGTAGTGTCGAAATGTTTATATGGAAAATTTAGCAAATCCATTTAGTTATGAGGAGGATAAGATCTTGCACAAGATTGAAGTTCTGTTGGCCGATGACAACCGGGAATTTACGAACCTGCTATCCGAATTTATCGATAATCAAGGGGACATGGAAGTAACTGGTGTCGCCTATAATGGTAATGAAGTGCTTCGTCTTATAGAGGAGCAGAATAAAGTTCCTGATGTTCTCATTCTGGATATCATTATGCCTCACCTGGACGGATTAGGTGTGCTGGAAAAGCTGCGTGAGCTGAATTTATCCCCGGCACCCAAAATTATAATGTTAACCGCATTCGGACAAGAGACAATTACGCAAAAAGCAGTGCAGCTCGGGGCCTCTTATTACATCTTAAAACCGTTTGATATGGAGGTTCTCACGAACCGGATTCGTCAATTGGTTGGCAATGGTCAAGCGGTCACATCCTCCACGGCGAACACTCCGTCCAAACCGAATGTAGTCCCTATGAACAAAAGCCGTAATTTGGATGCTAACATAACAAGCATTATTCATGAGATTGGCGTACCCGCTCATATTAAGGGATATCAATACTTACGTGAAGCGATAACGATTGTCTATAACAACATAGAAATTCTGGGAGCCATCACGAAAACGCTTTATCCGGCGATTGCTGAACGTTACAAGACGACGCCATCCCGTGTCGAGCGTGCGATCCGCCATGCTATTGAGGTAGCCTGGACGCGCGGCAACATCGATTCCATCAGTCATTTGTTCGGGTATACGATAAACATATCAAAAGCGAAGCCTACCAACTCAGAATTTATTGCTATGGTGGCGGACAAGCTAAGAATTGAACACAAGGTTTCGTGAAAGGGTAAGCCTCAGCAGGAGCAGACACCTGAGGAATAATGGAAGCCAATGTCACTATACCGCTTATTCAGAGGTTTAGAAGCCTTGAATAAGCGGTATTATTATAACAGCCCCCATAAAGTGAAAAAAAGACGAACCTTAAAGGTCGTCTTAATTATGCTAGTTCATTTTTATTTGCCCATTATTCTGTTCATATACTCGGGAGCAGCAGCTAAAAGGGGAACCACTCTGCAAACTTGGCGTTAGGAAACAGCTCGTTCATTCCGTAGGAGGGGTAGGACGCGGGCGGGGTCGCGCTTTCTTTTCCTTAAAACGGGGAGCGACATAATTCCGCTTGCGGTCTCTGTAGAAGATCCATCCTGCAATAAAGGCGACACCGCCAAAAAAAAGAACAAAGCCGAGCAAAAATCGAAGCCATTGAAAGGATTGATCCGGCTGCCATTGGCTTAAAAATGCGTCTTTCATAGTAATAAATCCGTAAGTCGCCGCTATTCCTGGTACGGCAAGCAGCAGCGCAGCGATCATGCGGGAGATCAATAATCTCATGAGCACATCTCTCCTGATTCCGGTTATATCCGCGTATTTCTGAGCAGGCAATTTACATAATTGGATATCAATTATGCAAAATGCTTATCTATCATCATACAAATCCTCGGGAAAAAAAGAAAGCTTGTCCACGAATATTTCAAATTCACTATTTTTCCCGGCAGGAAAAAGAGTACAATAGAAGGGATTTGCTGTTCATAACAAAACTTAATTTTGCATGATGATAGGCCATGAGGTAACGGTCAGCAAGGAGGTAAATCATGTCCAAATCTTACGATATTGTTGTACTGGGCGGCGGCATTGGCGGTTATTCCGCAGCAATTCGGGCCGCTCAATTTGGAAAATCGGTTGCTATAGTAGAGCGGGACAAGCTGGGCGGCACATGTCTTCACAGGGGATGCATACCGAGCAAGGCTCTGCTGAAAAGCGCCGAATTGTACGCCAGGCTCAAAGAAGGTGATACTTATGGCATCACGGTTGGAGAAGTCGGCTTGAATTATGAAAAAGTGCTGGCAAGAAAAAATGATATCGTCGAGCAGCTGTACAAAGGTGTGCAGTATTTGATGAAGAAGAATAAAATCGATGTACTTAATGGGAATGGGAGAATCGTGCCTCCCTCGATTTTTTCACCCAAAAGCGGAACCGTTGCAGTCGAGCAGGAGGACGGAGAGACTATAACAGTAGAACCTGGACATTTGATTATCGCCACAGGCTCGAAGCCGCGTCTGCTCCCCGGTTTGGAGGCGAACGGTGAGACGATCTCCACAAGCGATCATGCGGTGCATTGGAATGAGCTTCCGCGATCAGTCATTATTGTCGGTGGCGGCGTGATCGGAGTTGAATGGGCTTCACTGCTGCATGACTTCGGTGTGGAAGTAACGATCGTGGAGACAGAGAGCCGTTTGCTGGCGCTGGAGGATGAGGACATTTCCAAAGAGCTGCAGAAGGAGTTCAGTAAACGGGGCATACAAGTGCTCACGGATACCCGGATAGATACGCATTCCATCAATACCGAAAAAGGACAGGTATCCTTATCAGCCAGCCGCAATGAGGAAACGATAGAGCTGAAAGCGGAAAAAATGCTTATTTCTGTAGGCCGTGAAGCAAATTTGGATCAGCTTGGTCTGGAAAATACAGATGTTAAGCTGGCTAACGGATTCGTTAAGGTCAATGCCAATCTGCAGACAGCAGAATCGCACATCTATGCTATAGGCGACTGTATAGGGGGAGTTCAGCTTGCTCACTCAGCAAGCTATGAAGGCATTGCAGCTGTCGATCATATTGTCGGTCAGAAGCCGCATCATTATCCTCCGCATCAAATACCAAGATGCACCTATGCTCGCCCGGAAAGCGCCAGTATAGGCTTTACAGAAAAGCAGGCTCGAGAGCAGGGGATATCGGTTCAAATCGCAAAAGTTCCCTTCCGGGCGATCGGCAAGGCGGTAATTTCAGGCGAGCCCGAAGGGTTTGCCAAGGTGATCGCCGATAAGGACAGCGGAGATTTGCTTGGCCTTCATCTTATCGGCCATCATGCCACCGATTTGATCTCGGAAGCGGCGCTGGCGCAGCTGCTGGACGCCACTCCCTGGGAGATGTCAATGACCATCCATCCGCACCCTTCAGCCTCGGAAATAATAGGCGAGGCGATGCTTGCCGTGCAGGGCAAATCGATGAGCTCGTAATATATTGGCGGTGTTTTATAGTCGAGCAGAAAGACCTCTATCTTTACAGGGTTCATCTATGCTATGATAAGACTAATGGCAAGTCTTAAGACCAGGTATTAAATTTTATGCCCCTGGCATATACTGCAATAGGAAACCAAGGAGGTCGGTACTTATGTCCGTCGGCCAATTAATGGAACACCGTTCTTTAGGATTAACTGATGAAGATGCGATTAAGATGTATACAAATATGCTAGCAGCCCGCAAATTTGATGAGCGCTGCTTGCTGCTTCAGCGTGCCGGGAAGGTTGCTTTTCACGTTTCAGGCATCGGTCAGGAAACTGCCCAGGTGGCTGCTGCGTTTGCCTTGGACCGGGATAAGGATTATTTTTTGCCTTATTATCGCGATTACGGCTTTGTTCTTTCCGTGGGGATGACGCTGCGCGAGTTGATGCTGTCCAATTTTGCCCGGGCGGAGGATCCTAATAGCGGAGGCCGGCAAATGCCAGGGCACTTCAGTCATAAGAAGCTGCGCATAGTGACGGGCTCAAGTCCCGTCACTACTCAGGTTCCTCACGCAGTAGGCTTTGCTTTGGCAGCCAAGATGAAACGGCAGGACTTTGTTTCTTTTGTTACGTTCGGCGAAGGCTCAAGCAATCAGGGGGATTTCCATGAAGGCTGTAATTTCGCCGGTGTTCACAATCTCCCGGTTATTCTGATGTGTGAGAATAATCAGTATGCGATTTCTGTGCCGCTGAAAAAGCAGGTGGCAGGCAACGTTGTCGACCGTGCTATTGGCTACGGGTTCAAAGGCGTCCGCGTAGATGGCAATAACGCACTGGAGGTTTATCGTACGGTCAAGGAAGCCAGGGAGCGGGCCGTTCGCGGAGAAGGACCGACACTGATCGAGGCGATGATGTACCGGATATCTCCGCATTCAACTGCGGATAACGATATGATGTATAGAACTAAGGAAGAAGTCGAGCATCACAAAGCGAAGGATGGTATTGTCCGCTTCAAATCGTACCTGATCGAATGCGGCCTGTGGGGCGAGGAGCAGGACGCCAGGCTTCACGAAGAGCTTGCCGCCCAGATCAAGGATGCAACGGAATATGCTGACCGTCAGCCTTATCCGGAACCGCAGGATTTAATGAATTATGTATACGCTCAGCCTGTGAAGGAGGATTAGGGAATGGCCGTCATTACTTATTTGGAAGCGATTCGTTCGGCGATGCAGGAGGAAATGGAGAGAGACGAGAATGTGTTCGTGCTCGGCGAGGATGTTGGAAAAAAGGGCGGAGTGAACAACGCAACGAAGCATTTGTATGATTTGTTTGGCGAGGAGCGGGTACTTGACACCCCGCTTGCCGAATCGGCGATCGCCGGAGTTGCCATCGGAGCGGCGATGTATGGAATGAGGCCGATAGCGGAGATGCAGTTTGCTGATTTTATCTTTCCCGCCACGAACCAGATTATTAGCGAAGCAGCCAGAATCCATTACCGTTCCAACGGAGACTGGGATTGTCCGGTTGTTATCCGTGCTCCTTACGGAGCTACGGGAGGTGGCGGTCTGTATCATTCGCAATGTCCGGAGTCGGTGTTTTTTGGTACTCCAGGACTGAAGCTTGTTGCGCCCTCCACTCCATACGATGCCAAGGGACTGCTGAAGGCAGCGGTTCGCGACCGTGATCCTGTCCTCTTTTTTGAACATAAGAAATGTTATTTGATGATCAGCGGTGAAGTGCCTGAGGACGATTTTATTGTGCCAATCGGAAAGGCGGAAGTGAAGCGCGACGGTGAAGACCTCACCGTTATAACTTACGGAGTAACGGTTCATTATGCCTTGAATGCTGCCAAGGAATTGTCGGAGGAAGACGGGATCGAGGCTCATGTGCTCGACCTGCGGACGCTGCAGCCTCTGGATAAAGAAGCTATTCTGAAAGCCGCGGCTAAAACTGGAAAAGTGCTGATCGTCCATGAGGATAATAAATCCGGAGGCGTCGGTGCAGAGGTATCCGCAATCATTTCGGAGGAGCTGTTTTTCGACCTGGATGCACCGATTATGCGTTTATGCGGTCCGGATGTGCCCGCGGTGGGCATGAATCCGGTGATGGAAAAGGAATTTTTGTTAAACACTGATAAGCTGAAAAGCGCAATGAAACAGTTAGCCTTGCTATGAGCTAATAGCAGGGCTTAAGCTAGGAGGTCCTATATGACACAAACCAAAGGACGCGAAGTGGAAGTTACTGTCCCCCAACTGGCGGAGACGCTTGTTTCCGCGACTGTAGGCAAGTGGCTGAAGCAGCCTGGAGATTACATTCAGCAATATGATGTTTTGTGTGAGCTGCTGACCGATAAGGTCAATGTGGAGATGCCTTCCACAGTGGAAGGGGTTATTAGCGAAATTAAGGTTCACGAGGGAGAAACGGCGGAGGTTGGACAGGTCCTCTGTGTGATTCGCGCTTCTGAAGAGGCCAATGCGGAAATGCCTTCGGCAAGCCAGGAAACGCCTTCCGGCGCAGCCCATAATGAAGAAGGGAATGCCCAGCCGGGCCAGGAGATGCGCGGAAGATATTCTCCAGCTGTCCTTAAGCTGGCCGCTGAGCACAGCATTGATTTGCAGCAAGTACAGGGAAGCGGACTTGGCGGGCGGATAACGCGCAAGGATGTCCTTGCCTTTGCCGGAAGCAGAACCGCAGACATAAATAAGCTTGCCCAGTCACCCGGATCCCCAGCCCAAGCCTCGTCCGCTGACAAAATGGAGACGAAGGATAAGGCCGCAGACGAAAGAGCATCCGGACTGCCTCCAGTACGTTCCAGCGGACTGCATTTGTCCCAGGATCCGCCTATTTCGTGGGTCAAGATGGAAGAGCAGGAACAGAAAAATGCGGGGGATCACTTCATTGATGTAAGCCCGATCCGCAACACTATAGCGAGCCGCACCCGCCAGAGCGTGTCGGAAATCCCGCATGCCTGGACGATGATTGAGGTTGATGTGACTAACCTGGTCGTTTTGCGCAACAAGTGGAAGGAAGAATTCAAGCGCAAGGAAGGAATCAATCTCACTTATCTGGCCTTTTTGCTGCGTGCTGTAGTGAGTGCCATCCGAGACTATCCGATCATGAACTCCGTCTGGGCGGTAGACAAAATTATAGTTAAGCGAGACATTAATCTGTCGTTGATGGTTGGCACCGAGGATATGGTTATCGCTCCCGTTATTAAAAATGCGGACCAGAAAAACATAGCCGGTTTAGCCAGGGAAATCGACAGCATCACCAAAAAAGCAAGAGCCGGAAAGCTCAGCTTGGACGACCTGCAAGGAGGAACCTTCAGTGTCAACAATACCGGTTCTTTCGGCTCTATCTTATCTTATCCGATTATTAATTATCCGCAGGCGGCTATTCTGACCTTTGAGTCTATTGTGAAAAAGCCTGTTGTTATTCAGGATATGATCGCGGTACGCTCCATGGTTAATCTTTGTCTGTCTTTGGATCACCGGATTCTAGACGGAGTTATCTGTGGCAGATTCCTTCAACGTGTTAAAGAAAATCTGGAAAGCTATACGGAAGACAGTCAGATTTACTGATTTATAAATTAGAAAATGTAACTGATGCCAAACATTAAACTGGTTAGCAGCATGCTGATAAGCATAAGATAGATAACCAGCTTGAACCACCACTTGTTTTTGGGCATGTTCTCAACTCCTCTTACCATATAATCAAGGGGAAGCCCAAGCGTTATTCATTCCGCTGCCTAGGCGGTAATAGAAACGCAGGAAAAGGGCAGCCTGTACAATAGATATACAACCATTGTACCTTATTAAACACGACGGAGGAAAGGCTCATGATCCAACAAAACCGATTAATTGAAGAGTTTATGGAGCTGGTTCAAATAGACAGCGAGTCCAAATACGAGGCGGAGATCTGCCGCGTGCTTAAGGAAAAATTCTCCTCTCTCGGTTTGGAGGTGGAGGAGGATGATTCCGCTGTCCGTTCCGGTCACGGGTCGGGCAACCTTATTTGCTATTTGCCGGCTTCGGGACAAGCCTCCGGGCCGTCCAAGGTACCAACGATTTTTTTCACCTCCCACATGGACACAGTGGCCCCGGGCAACGGTATCAAGCCGCAGCTGGATGAGGATGGAAAAATCCGCAGTGACGGCACAACCATTCTTGGCAGTGATGACAAGGCCGGGATTGCGGCGATGCTGGAAGCGATTAAGGTATTGCGTGAACAGGACATCGCCCATGGCCCTATCCAATTCATCATAACAGCAGGAGAGGAATCCGGGTTGAAGGGTGCCACCGCGATGAATCCGCAGCTGATGAAGGCTGAATTCGGCTATGCGCTTGATTCGAATGGCCATGTAGGGAAGATTGCTGTGGCCGCGCCATCGCAAGCCAAAATCGAAATCGTGTTCACCGGCCGTTCCGCCCATGCCGGGGTGAACCCCGAGGATGGCATCAGTGCAATTACCGTTGCCAGCAAGGCCGTTTCCAAAATGCCGCTGGGACGTATCGATCCTGAGACAACAGCCAACATCGGCAGCTTTATGGGAACAGGCCAGACGAATATTGTCTGTGACCAAGTGAAGCTGGAGGCAGAAGCCAGAAGCTTGGTGCAGGATAAGCTTGACAAGCAAATTGATGCGATGAGGCAAGCCTCAGAAGCCGCTGCTCAGGAGATGGGCGCTGCCGTCCAATTTGAGAGCGAGATAATTTATCCATCCTATAAGTATGATGAATCGGCTCCTGTCGTTGAACTTGCCGGCAAAGCCATCCGCAAAATCGGCAAAGAACCGGAGCTTTTTCATACAGGTGGCGGCAGTGATGCCAACATTTTTAACGGGATGGGGATCCCGACGGTTAATCTTGCCGTAGGCTATGAAAATATTCATACCACCAGCGAGCAAATGCCTGTAGCGGAGCTGGTTTCCCTAACTGAACTGGTAGTGGCGATTATCGTGGAGGTTGCGGCAAATAGCTAGGCAGCTTCTGCCGCCAGAGCTGGGGAGCCTGATTCCAGGCGTCTAATGACATAAGCACTTACCGCACGCACATAGCCGCGCGGCAGCGGGTCCATGGCTACTGGCGCCGAATCTTATGCAGCTCCGGGAAACTTGATTTCTGGAGCTGTTTTACATCGAGCATAAGCGTAACGTTTTTTAGAGGCAGGAGGAGAAACAAAACATGCAGTACAGCATATGGCAGGGACATACGATTAGATTGCGGGCAATGGAGCCTGAGGATGCGGATTGGTTTCACCGTTTTATCCAGGATGACGAGGTTACCCAGCATATTCAACAAATAGATTTTCCTCATTCCAAAGAAACCGTTCGACGGCAGATTGAGCATGAGGAAACGAGAAATGATCATGCTTACCAATGGATAGCGGAGAATCGGGAGGGAACGCGCATTGGCCTAATCTTTACTTATGATTGCGACCCCCGTGCCGGCACATTCTCCTATGGTATCGCTCTGCACAGAGAGCGTTGGGGCAAAGGCTATGCAGTAGAAATGATTAAACTGGTGCTTGTCTTTTATTTTTTCGAACTCAGGTATCAGAAAGTAAATGCAAAGGTATACTCGTTTAATGACAGGGGAATCCGGCTGCATGCCAAGCTTGGATTTACTAAAGAAGGCGCATTAAGGAGAATGGTATACACCAGCGGCCAATATCACGATTTGCTGTGCTACGGCATGACCAGGGAAGAATTTGAAGCAATTTTTCCTGGATAATCGGGCTGTTACGAATAGAGAAGCAGGGACAACACGAGTAAAGCAGGCCCATGAAGCATTCGAATAATAAGGGGAATCTTGGATGAACAAATATTTGAGACCTGAATATGTTGCGGTGCTTGCCTCACTGTTGATTCTTAGCGTTATTTTGCTGTTCAAGCCACTGATCGGGATGGCTAATAACGGAGATTTCGAAAGGATCATGACATCGGCCTCTCTGTCCTATGCCACTGACGATCGCGAGGAAAAATACTTTAACTATTTCATCAGCCGCTTTCCGATTACCGGTGAAATCTGGACAGCGATCCCAACCTATCTTTCTTCGCAGGTTATATTGGTCAAGCTTGCGACCTGGATTAGCCAATTGTTTACTCCAGGTTGGCTTGATATCAGATTTTTAGCATTGCTGTACATGCTTCTGCTTTCCGCTGCTTTTTATTGTATTATCCGTTCGGTACCGGCACAATATCGGGCAGTACGCTGGACGCTGGCGATTATGCTGATAGTGGTCTTTGCAGATGCCGGTTATGCCGCTTATTTCAATTCATTGTTCGGCGAGCCGGTATCCTTGGTGTTTCTGTTACTTCTCATGGGCTTTGCCATGGCCATATCCAGGCAGGTTCATCAGCGCAGCGTACAAGAGTTGCAGCGGGAGGAACAGCACTCCGGTTCGCAATTTGAGGAGGGGCAGCGTTCGGATGAAGGCGGGCAGGTACGGAATTCAAGAAAAAGCACCCGCACAGAGCAGCGTACAGAGCGGGCGAAGGCAAAGCGCAGTGAACGCACTCAATGGTGGCTGCTGGCAGGGTTTTACCTGGCAGGCATATTTGTAGTCGGGGCCAAGGTGCAGAACGCGCCGGTAGTGCTGATCCTGCTATTAATCGGTATTAGATTATGGGGATTAAGCCCGGCAAAGCTATGGAAGGCAGCGGTGGTTACCGGGTCGGCGCTGCTTGTGCTCACCTCAGTTGCTGCCTACACGGCGATTAATAAAGATATCAAAGTGATTAATCAATTTCAAACGGTATTTTACGGGATTTTAAAAACATCTGAAACTCCGGAGGAAGACTTGCGGGAGCTTGGTTTAAATCCGGATTGGGCCGTGCTTGCCGGCTATAATTATTTTGTGCCCGACATGCCGCTAGATATTAAAGACCCTGAATTTGAGGCAGAGCTTCGCGAGCATATCAGCCATTCCAAAGTTGCTTTGTTTTACTTGAAGCATCCGCAGCGCTTCTGGAATATTCTATCGATCGCTGCCGAACACGCATTTACGATCAAACCAACGTATATGGGCAATTATGAAAAAGAAGAGGGCCAGTCTCCGGGCGCTCTCTCTCATGCCTTTACTTTATACAGCAAGGCAAAGCTTCATCTGCTTCCGAAGTCGATGGCCTTAATCATAGTCTCTTACCTTGTATTTGGTCTTATCTGGATTAGCGAGTATGTAAAAAAACGCAGCCGTGCCCGGCGTCTTGCGCTTGAAATGATTATGGGCGTGGCCATCATCGGCTTGATTCAACTCGTTGTCCCTGTTATCGGAGACGGGCTGGCTGATCTGGAAAAGCATTTATTTATGTTCAATGTAACGTGGGATATGATGACGGTTGCCGTCGCTGCCTGGATCGTCCATACTCTGGTGGAGCGGAGAAAAAGAATCAACAAGCTGCTTAATTCTGCCTGAGCTTCAGGTGTTATGGCGGCAGCTAGTGTCGTTTAGGATTTAAACCGACTCGATAGCGAACGGGCCTGTCCATTAATAGGTGATGAAGGAGACAGCCAATCATTCAGCGTAATATTGCCTTGTTGATTATGCTTAACTTCACGCTGAAGATAGGTCCGGACCTCCCACGCTTTGCCAACTAGCTTCAGCTGCCCCTTGGTGCGATATGCTTTCATAGGTAGCCCCCACTTTCTTCTTGTAATCAGACCTGGTGAAATCATGTATACTTACAAGGTATGGAGAGTGGGGACAAGTTATACCTGTCACGAGCATCTATTTATTTTTCTTGGAATCGAGGGGAATTCTATGACATCCTATAAACCAACTGAATTTGAAGAAGTTACGATAGCTACAAAGCCTATTTTTCAAGGTCAAGTGATCTCTTTGCAGGTGGACACCGTTCGCCTGCCTAATGGTCAGACCGCCTCCCGGGAAATCGTGCGCCACCCGGGTGCGGTTTGCGTGCTTGCTGTCATTGACGGCAAGCTACTTGTAGTCGATCAGTATCGTAAGCCTTTGAACAAGATGCAGCTGGAAATTCCGGCAGGCAAGCTCGAGCCTGGAGAGCAGCCGGAGCTGACAGCCAGGCGGGAGCTTGAGGAAGAAACGGGCTACCGCTGCGGATCTCTCAAGCATATCCACTCATTTTATACTTCGCCGGGTTTCGCCGACGAGCTGTTGCATCTATACTGGGCGGAAGATTTGCAGCCGGGGACGGCAAGTCCGGACGAGGATGAATTTTTGCAGGTGGAGCTGATAACGCTGGAAGAAGCCAAAACCTGCATCAGGCAGCAGCGGATTAGCGATGCGAAGACGATAACGGCGATCTATGCCTGGCAGCTCTATCAGCTAACTGGAGAATGGTAGAGCTATGTTGAATATTTTTGCGGATTTGCATATTCATATAGGACGCACCAATAGCGGCCGGGCGGTGAAAATATCCGGATCAAGAAATCTCACCTTTCACGAGATTGCCCGTGAGGCTTCGGAACGCAAAGGAATCGAATTAATAGGAATTATTGATTGTCATTCCCCTGGTGTGCAGGAGGATATTGAGCGGTACCTGGAAGCAGGCGAGATGACGGAGCTGCCGGGCGGGGGAATCCGTTACCGGAATACGACTGTACTGCTCGGTACGGAAATTGAAGTGAAGGACCAGGGAATGGGACCTGCCCATTTGCTTGTATATCTGCCCACCTTGGCTGAGATGAAGAGCTTTACCGAATGGATGAAGCCCCATATGAGCAATATTCATCTCAGTTCGCAGCGAATCTACGTGCCTGCCAGAACCCTGCAGCAGGAGGTGCTTGCACGGGGCGGTATCCTGATTCCGGCACATATGTTTACGCCTCACAAAAGTGTATACGGCAGTTGCACGGACAAGCTGAGTCATTTGCTTGATCTTGATGGAGTCATTGCCGGCGAGCTTGGATTGAGCTCGGACACCCGGATGGCATCCATGCTTACGGAGCTGGATACCATTGCCTTTGTGACCAATTCAGACGCCCATTCCCTAGCCAAAATCGGACGGGAATACAATAGGCTGAAGGTTGCCGAACCCAGCTTCTCGGAATGTGTAAAAGCATTGAAAGGTGAAGCAGGGCGAGCGATTATAGCGAACTATGGGCTTAATCCCTATCTCGGAAAATATCATCGCAGCTTCTGCAATTCCTGCGGCAGCACGATGGATATTTCACAGCATCCGGCTGCCCAGGCGAATAAGACAACATTCCATCAGTGTCCTGAATGCGGCAGCAAAAAGCTGATCCGAGGGGTCATGAACCGTATTGAGGAGCTGGCGGACCGCCCGCCGGGTGAATCGCCTCCCAAACGGCCGCCCTATTACTATCAAGTGCCTCTGGAATTTATTCCGGGTATCGGCCGGCGGACGCTGGAGGATCTGCTTGCTCACTTCGGCACGGAAATGAATATCCTTCATCATGTGCCCGAGGAGGAACTGATCGCCCGTATAGGGGAGGAAAAAGCCCGTTATCTCAGTGAAGCCAGATCTGGTCAGCTGGGTATAGAAGCAGGAGGCGGCGGGCATTACGGCAAGGTTCGGCGGCATTAATACTGGCAGACGCTTCAAGATTGCTGCGGCACCATCCGGCTGAAAGCTGTTTCCAATTTCACAAATAACTCCCTGGTTGGCGTGTATACTTTCTCTCTTTCTCTCATATGATTCTATTAATGGGACAAGAGGAGGAAGTCGCGATGCCAAGCAATATACGAACACATTTGAAGGACCATCTCTCTTTGTATGTTTTTGTATCCATGCTATTTGTGACGGGCGTCATTTTTGGCGTGATGATGGTCAGTGCCCTAACTCTAGAACAAAAACAGGAGCTGGCCAGACATATGGGAAATTATTTTCACGTAGTCGATCAGGGAGAATTAATGCCAGGCAAACAGTCGTTCCCGCAGACGCTATCTTTAAATTTGAAATGGCTTGTTATTATTTGGGTGCTGGGGATTTCCGTAATAGGCCTGCCGGTAATTCTCGCCCTTGATTTTTTAAAGGGAGTGCTGATTGGCTTCAGCTTTGCGTTTTTAGTCGAGGAATTTTCCTGGAAAGGGATGTTTTTCGGGCTTACATCGATTGCGCCTCGCAACATCATCCTTATACCGGTCATCATAACGGCCAGCGTGCTAGCCTTGGCTTTTTCGTTTTCTCTAGTTAAGAACCGGCTGGCTCAAAGAAAAGGAAAGCTCTATTCGCAATTTATAGCTTATAGCACGACCAATTTCCTGTTGGCTCTGATTGTTACACTTGTTTCTTTATTCGAAGCATTTTTTGTGCCGACTATGATGCAGTGGGTTACTCCTCATCTTGTAGCTATCGTCACAGCCTTTCCGTTGAGCTAAAGCAAGGTAAGCCTGAGAAATGAGAGTGAAAGGAATGCCTGGATGCAAAAGGTTTGACTTTGCCTCGGAACTCCCCCTATAATGAGAATAGGTTACTGTTCGCATCGTTTTTCAGTCGTACTAGTAAAGCAAATCATTCCGAGAGGAAGCCCGGGAATCTGTGTGATCCGCTTCGGATTCCTGACCCGCTTGATGGGTGAATGGTAAGGGGGAGGCAAATGGAATCGCGTATTGAAAAGATCAAGCAACAGCTGCAGTCGCAAGGTTATAAACTGACCCCCCAGAGAGAAGCGACTGTCCGAGTATTATTGGAGCATGAACAAGACCACTTGAGCGCAGAAGATGTGTTCATGCTGGTTAAAGATAAATTTCCAGAGATCGGATTGGCTACCGTCTACCGAACGCTGGAATTGCTGAATGAGCTGCATGTTTTGGAGAAGATGAATTTTGGAGACGGTGTGGCCCGTTATGATCTGCGAAGCGACAGCTCGCATCATCACCATCATCATCTAATTTGCGTGCATTGCGGTACGGTCGACGAAATTATGGAGGACTGGCTCGGCCCGCTGGAGGAAAGACTGGAGCAGGAGTTTAACTTTAAGGTGCTGGATCACCGCTTGGATTTTCAAGGGATATGCCGGCGCTGCATAGAGAAGGAGCATCAGCTTGCCCAAGCTGGACAACATACGAAAGCTAAGCACTCATAAGGTGGACTGCCACCCGACAGAGTGCTTTTTACTTTTATAAACTCTAAGTTTTGAATGAAGAAAATATGACATAGAAAAGGGGTTGAATTGAAAGACTAAGAAGGTTGATGTGCTGTCAAAGACAGGGGCAAAATGACTCATGCAAAAAAGCTGAGGAGGATGAATAATGATTATTGGAGTGCCTCAGGAAGTGAAGGACAAAGAATACCGGGTCGCACTGACACCGGCCGGAGCGGAGCAGCTTGTCCGCGATGGCCATCAAGTAATCGTACAGCAAAATGCCGGCATCGGCAGCGGTTTTCAAAATCAGGAATATGAGCAGGCTGGTGCAATTATTGTCGAGCAGGCGGCAGAAGTGTGGGAGCGGGCGGAGATGATCATGAAGGTGAAGGAGCCGCTTGCGTCGGAATACGGCTATTTTCGCAAAAATCTGATTCTGTTTACTTATCTGCATCTAGCGGCCGCCCGCGAATTGGCACAGCGTCTCGTTGAAAGCGAAATGACGGCGATCGCTTATGAAACGATACAGCTTCCTAACGGCAGCCTGCCTCTTCTAACCCCAATGAGCGAAGTTGCCGGTAGAATGTCCGTGCAGGTAGGCGCTCAATTTCTGGAGAGATTTTACGGCGGCAGAGGCATTTTGCTTGGAGGTGTTCCCGGAGTTCCGCCAGCGGATGTTATTATTATCGGCGGGGGTATTGTGGGGACGAATGCGGCCAAAATGGCGCTGGGTCTCGGGGCTAACGTAGTGGTCGTAGAGCGAAGCACGGAGCGGATGAGGTATTTGGATGATGTATTCGGCGGGCGAATTCGAACCTTGATGTCCAACACGTTCAACATTGCTTACGCGGTACAAAAAGCGGATCTGCTGATCGGGGCCGTATTAATTCCCGGAGCGAAAGCTCCTAAGCTCGTAACAGAAGAGATGGTCAAGACGATGAAGCCCGGTGCAGTCATTGTGGATGTCGCCGTAGATCAAGGCGGAAGCATTGAGACGATAGACCGCGCCACCACCCACAGTGATCCGACCTATCTGAAATATGGTGTGGTGCATTATGCTGTGGCGAACATACCGGGAGCCGTGCCCCGGACGTCTACGCTGGCGCTGACCAATTCGACCCTTCCCTATGCAATGAAAATCGCCCAGCTAGGAGTGGAAAGGGCAGTTAACCAAACGCCAGAGCTAAGACCGGGCGTAAACTGTTATCGCGGGCATGTCACTCACCCGGCGGTTGCCGAAGCGGTCGGATTGAATTATGCTTCGCTGGATCAATGGATGTAGGGCGGGACACGGGCGCCCTCCTTTCCAAGAAGTCTCCCGGTGAAAGTGCAGATGTAAAACTGATCTTGCGCAAAATGATCGACATAAGCAGGGGGACAAGAACATAAAGTGGTATAACACTTGGATGTTGGAGGAATCCCCATGATCGTTTATGTGCAAAAATGGATTCAGCGGACACGCTTTGTCCTGATCTTTGTTGTTCTCACTTACGCCATGTACCATCTCATCAGTCTGATTACAGAATGGATGGAACCTGCTTATCGCTACCGCGAGCCGACCGGACGGGCAGTCAAGGTATTCCAGGCGGAGCATCTGGCCGAGCCGGAGCGAACCTTCATCGACCGTCTGCGAATCTTTTACTGGTACGGCGGATAGTAAGAGCTGTGATGTCAAAATGAAACACCCAAGAATGTTGATCTTACAGCATTCTTGGGTGTTGACTTTTAAGGTGCCGTATAAAAAGCTCCTTTTCGTTCAGGCTCCAGTTTTTGTATTGCTGTGTTGGCAAGATAAGAGGATAACCTATACAATAGAGGTAACCATTGGAGGCGGTCTTCTGCCCGTCGATTAAGAGAGCTTGATCTAAGCTCTTGGAGAGACAAGCCTGCAGCCAAAAGGATGATTAAGGTGACGAACTATACAATGCACAGTTTGGTGGAGCAATATGTAGAACAGATGAGGGAAGATGGCTCCTTGTCTGCATTAAGTCAGGATTGCTACGAGCGTGATATCCGGCAGCATCTTAATTACTTGCTCGATAGAGGAATTACCGCATGGGGCCAGGTTGAGAACCGGCATCTGCAAGCCTACTGGCAGGAGATGAAGCGACTTGGTAAAGCTCCGAAGACGATGACCCGTTCCATGGTTTCTCTGCGGGCTTTTTATAAATTTTTATGGCGGCGCGGTCAAGTGTCCAGACATCTGGCGGCAGATGAACAGCTGGTACCAACGTCTTCCTCGGATTCTCCGCCACTCATTTTACGCACAGAAGAGATGGAAGCTCTTCTGCAGGCGCCTGATCCCATGACCACTCTGGGGATAAGAGACCTGGCGATGCTGGAGATGTTATACGCAACGGGGGCGCGCGTAAGTGAAATGCTGGGGCTTCTTCTGGAGCATGTCCAATTGGACATGGGCTTTGTCCGGCTTACGGACGCTTCACTGAAGGAGCGGATCGTTCCGCTGGGACCTATTGCGGTTGAAGCGGTACAAAGATACCTCGCCAGCAGTCGCCCGAAGCTCGCAACTGCTAGTGAGCGGCCAGTCGATAGTCTTTTTTTGAACAGCCGGGGGGCCCGGCTCAGCAGGCAGGGCTTCTGGAAGCTGCTGAAAGGGTACGCCCGTCAGGCAGGAATTGCAGAGAGCCTGCTGTCTCCGCATACGATCCGCCATTCCTTTACCGTACATATGCTGGACAATGGCGCCGATCCACGATCGCTGCAGGAGCTTCTGGGCCATTCGGATACCCATTTTATACAGAAGTATATGCCCCACTTGAAGGAATATCGCTTAAAAGAGGTCTATGAGCGCGCACATCCGCGGTCGGGATTGAACTTGGCGTCTTCCGCTAAGCCCAGAACAGAAATGACTAAGGAGGAAATGTAATGACCGCATACAAACGTATTTGTCTCATCGTATTGGATAGCGTAGGCATCGGCGAGCTGCCGGATGCTGATGCATTCGGAGACAAGGGTGCCCATACACTTGGTCATCTAATAGAGAGAACCGGCGTCCAGCTGCCGCATTTGCAGCAGCTGGGCCTTGGCAACATTGCCCCGCTGAAAGGCATGGAGCCTGTTTCTAGTCCGCAGGCTTATTATGGAAAAATGGCTGAGGTTTCCGCAGGAAAAGATACTATGACCGGCCATTGGGAGATCATGGGGCTGAAAATCACAACACCTTTTCAGACCTATCCCGATGGTTTTCCCAAGCCTCTCCTGCAGGAGTTTTCGAGGCGGACCGGACGTCCCGTTATCGGCAACATAGCAGCCTCAGGGACGGAGATCATTAAGCAGCTGGGAAGTGAGCAGCAAAAGACCGGTGCCTGGATTGTGTATACATCGGCGGATAGCGTCTTCCAGATTGCGGCGCATGAAGATGTAATTCCTCTGGATGAGCTGTACCGCGCCTGTGAAATCGCCAGGGAGCTTACTCTGCATGAACCCTATGTGGTAGGCCGCATAATTGCCAGACCTTACACCGGTACGGAAGGCTCTTATCAGCGTACAGCCAACCGGCATGATTACGCAGTCAAGCCTCCGGGGCTGACGGTGATGAACTCGCTGCAGCAGGGGGGGTATGATTGCTGGGCTGTCGGCAAAATTAATGATATCTATTCCGGAGAAGGCGTGACCCGTGCTATCAGCACGAAAAGCAACCAGGACGGCATCGAGAAAACTCTGGCCTGGCTAAAGGAAGATTTCACCGGTCTTCTGTTCACCAACCTCGTTGATTTCGATTCCTTGTATGGCCACCGCCGGGACCCGCAAGGCTACGCCAAAGCTTTGGAGGAATTCGATCAGGCACTGCCGACGCTGAAGGAGAGCATCGGGGAACATGATTTGCTGATCTTAACTGCTGACCACGGCAATGATCCGTATCACCCTGGAACAGATCATACCCGCGAGTATGTTCCTCTGCTGGTTTGGAGCCCGCGCCTAAAGAGTCCTTCATCGCTCGGTATACGGGATACCTTTGCTGATGTCGGGGCCACCATTGCGCATAATTTTAATGTTCGTATGCCAGATCTGGGAAGCAGCTTTTTACCACAGTAGATTGATTCAAACATAAATGGATCCAGGCGTAAAATCGAATCCTTGCCATGGCGCTTGAGAAAAATATGTTATTTATAAATAAAAGTTGAAGGGAGCATCCATATTTTATGAGTCTCCAACATAAACTGCAAGAAACAGCACAATGGATTCGTGCAAGAATATCCGTTCAGCCCCGGCTTGCTCTTATTTTGGGCTCCGGCTTGGGAGTTCTCGCTGATTCTCTTGAGCAATCGGTTTATCTGAAGTATGAAGACATTCCGCATTTTCCTGTGACTACGGTGGAAGGGCACGAAGGAGCTCTTGTAGTCGGGAACCTGAATGGAACGCCTGTCGCCGTACTCAAAGGAAGGTTTCATTTATATGAAGGCTATAGTGAGGGAACGGTAGCTTATCCGATCCGAGTCATGAAAGCTCTAGGCATAGATAAAATGGTTGTAACTAACGCGGCAGGCGGCATCAATGAGCGATTTAAGCCCGGTGATTTCATGCTGATCCGGGATCATATCAATCTGATGTTTCGCAATCCGCTTATTGGTCCTAACGAAGACAGCATCGGCCCCCGGTTTCCGGATCTTTCCGAGGCTTATAGCAAAAAATTGCTGCAGGTCGCGCGAAAAGTCGCAGCAGGACAAAATTTGAAGCTTCAGGAGGGTGTGTACGTTGGTATGACCGGACCGACCTACGAAACTCCGGCGGAAGTGAAAATGCTGAGGAAGCTGGGCGGAGATGCGGCAGGAATGTCTACCGTCCCGGAAGTGATAGCAGCCCGTCATGCGGGCATGCAGGTACTGGGTATTTCTTGTATTACGAATATGGCTGCAGGGATGCTGGAGCAGCCGCTATCGCATGATGAGGTTGTGGAAACCGCTGTCAGAGAGCGGGATACCTTTATTCGTTATATGGTGCAGCTTATCCCCCAATTATAGATCATTCACATTAAGGAGGAACAGGTAATGGAAAGCCATTATTGGGAGCATATTAAGCAATCAGCAGAATATATCCGCAGCCGGATTGACGGAATGAGACCCGCAACCGGGCTGGTTCTCGGTTCAGGTCTGGGCGATTTGGCGGAGCAAGTAGAAGAGGCTGTATATTTGGATTACGTGGAGATCCCGCATTTTCCCCTACCGACTGTGGAGGGACACGCGGGACGTTTGGCTATAGGGAAGCTTGAGGAGCATCCGGTGATCGTCATGCAAGGGAGATTCCATTACTATGAAGGATACTCCATGAAGCAGGTGGTATTTCCTGTGTACATAATGAAGGAGCTGGGTGTCGAGACCTTAATCCTGACTAATGCGGCAGGAGGTATGAACCGCGCTTTCGAGCCGGGTAATTTGATGCTGATTAAGGATCACATTAATTTTACGGGCAGCAATCCTTTGATTGGTCCGAATGATGAAGCTGTGGGACCGCGATTTCCCGATCTTTCGGAAGCGTATTCACGAAGATTGCGCGATCTGATAAGAGATGCAGCTGAGGAACTGGATGGGACCACCTTTCAGTTGACCCTTCAAGAGGGGGTGTACTGCGGAATCAGCGGGCCCTCTTATATGACACCTTCTGAGCTGACCATGCTTGCAAATCTTGGCGGTGATGCTGTCGGGATGTCTACCGTAGCTGAAGCGATAGCTGCCCGCCATTGCGGTCTGGAGCTTGCGGGTATTTCCTGCATTACAGATATGGCTATTGGTGAAGAACTGGAGGCACTGAGCCATGAGCAAGTCGTGGAAGTAGCCAACCGGACAAAGCCGGCATTTGCAGAATTGATTAGAAGAGTATTGAGGCGGATGAGCTAATCCGCCTCTTTTGCTTTTCGATTTTACAAAATTTGTTTTGAATATCTAGTAAACTTGTGGTAATTTAATAGATATGTATGAAATTAATATATTCTGGCATGCCGAATACAGCCTGGTTTAAGGCTGCTACGGGGGATTTATTATGGGGTGAATGACTGCTATCACACTAGCAGACTAGGGAATACCTCTTCCCGAATCCGTCAACTAACCTCGGAGGCATAAGGAGGAAGTAACACTGAATTTCAAGAAGATTACGTATAAGATTGCTTTGTCGTCGGCTATTTTAGTATCAGGTTGGTTTATCGCCAATCAGTCTGAAGCTTCAGCTGCAGATTATGATGTTAAAATCCAGGTGAATGATGAATTGCTGACATTCACAGAGGGTAATCGTGCTTTTATTGATGAGAACGGTACGACAATGGTTCCTGTCAGAGCCGTTGCAGAACGTCTTGGCTTAGGTATCGATTGGGAACTGGTAAACGAGGAATTAAAGATCTACATATCTAATGACGATGTTAAGGTCGAATTAGTTCCAGGAAATGAAGAAATTATGGTTAATGGGAATCCGGTGTTGTTAGATTCCAGCATCCAGCAAATTGAAGGGCAAGTTTATGCGCCTGTGCGATTTATTTCTGAGACTTTCGGATATATGATGCAGTGGGATGATGTAAACTTGATTGCGATTATTTCCTTGGACGGCCAATATCATGCTCCGGCCTGGTATAACGTTCCGGAACCTGAACCGCAAGTACTGGAAGCATCTGTTGAGTCTGATGTACAGGATCAAATCATAAGCACGGCCAAAGAGTATATTGGCACCCGTTATGTTTACGGCGGGTCAACTCCTAAAGGGTTCGATTGCTCGGGCTTCACCAGTTATGTGTTCAACCAATATGGCGTTAGTCTGCCCAGAACTTCAGCAGGAATGTATAGTGAGTCAGGTCAATCGGTAAGCGACCTGCAAAAAGGGGATCTTGTATTCTTCGCCAATAATGGCAGAGTATTTCATGTAGGCATTTATATCGAAAATAATCAGTTTATCTCTGCCACTACTTCTTACGGAGTTAAGATCGACAAGATTAACGATAACTACTGGGGTAATTACTATATTGGAGCAAAACGAGTCTTATAGAGTTACAGAATAGTTACAATTTACGAAGACAATTTCATTTTCACGCCTAATATCATTAAACCAGGTATGCTGCTGCATGCTTGGTTTTTTATTTTATAGGAAATTATATCAAGTAGAACAGTTTCCAAGATAACGGGGCAAGCCGAAAAGCAAAGCGAATAGCAGCGAAAATCAAAGCGAAAAGCAGCGAAAAGCAAAATGGAAACCAGTTGTTGATTTCACTTGAACGGCGGCCCGCTTGGTTTTTCTGTCTATAACTTGTCTTAACCCATAAGCCCGGTAAATGAAACAGGCCTTTAAAAAATTTTTAGTGTTTGCTGTTTATAAATCTTATGCTGCTCTTTGCCCGGCCATGCTTCAAGTTGTCCGATTTAGGCGAGTCATTGATTAAATACTCCGCTGGGATAGATACAAGCTGCTGCTGTAGTAAATGCTGCGATATTGGTCTGATAGCGGGCATGTGATGGTATGCTGCAATTTATGGTACAATAATCGCAAAAAAAGCTTGAGCGCAGTAAAAAGCAGATTTGCGCGGAAGGGGGAAGGCGGGCTTGAGAACGGTTGATATTATTGCTAAAAAGCGAGACGGTAAGGAGCTTACCGAGAAGGAATTGAATTTCCTGATTCAAGGCGCAACGGACGGAAGTATTCCGGATTATCAGTTATCTGCCTGGGCGATGGCGGTTTATTTCCGCGGAATGACGGATCGGGAGACGGCCTTGCTGACGCTTGCCATGGCCGAATCGGGAGAGCAAATGGATTTAAGCCGAATTCACGGCAGGAAGGTCGACAAGCATAGCACTGGCGGAGTTGCCGACACCACGACTCTCATCCTGGCTCCACTAGTGGCGGCGGCAGGAGTGCCTGTCGCTAAAATGTCCGGGCGGGGTTTGGGCCATACCGGCGGCACATTGGATAAGCTGGAAGCAATCCCCGGGTATCGGATAGAGCGCTCGGTGGATGAATTCATAAATCAAGTTAACGCCATAGGCGTATCGGTTATCGGACAGACAGGCAATATAGCGCCCGCTGACAAAAATTTATACAGCCTAAGGGATGTAACCGCCACGGTGAATTCCATTCCGTTGATTGCAAGCTCAGTCATGAGCAAAAAAATTGCTTCGGGAGCCGATGCTATAGTGCTTGATGTGAAGACGGGCCAGGGTGCTTTTATGAAGACTCTGGAGGATTCAGTGAAGCTGGCACAGTCGATGGTCGCTATTGGCAGCGAGGTCGGCCGGGAAACCATTGCAGTGGTGACAGATATGGACGAGCCCTTAGGCCACGCTATCGGCAATGCGCTTGAGGTGAAAGAGGCTATGCAGGTGCTTCGCGGAGAACTGCGGGATTCACCTCTGCACAAGCTCTCTTTGCTCTTGGGGGCGCATATGCTCGTGCTCGGAGGCAAAGCGCAAGCCGTGGATGAAGCCGTGCCCCGCCTGCAGAGCTTGATCGATGATGGTTCAGCCTTAGCGAAATGGCGGGAATTGATTGCCGCGCAAGGAGGCGACCCGCGGGCAGCCGACCAGCCGGACCTGCTTCCGTCAGCCGATTACGTAGAACCGGTTGCCGCACCAAAGGAAGGCTATCTGGCTTCAGTCGCAGCGGAAGAGCTTGGACTCGCGGCTATGCATCTGGGGGCGGGCAGGGCAACCAAGGATGATTCTATCGATTTGGCAGCCGGCATCGTCATCCATAAGAAAAGCGGTGAAACCGTACAGCAAGGAGAGCTGCTCGCTGAGCTTCACTACAATAAGAAAGCACAGAAAGAGGTAGAGGAAGTCAGAAGCCGGGTGCTGGAAGCCTTTCACATTGCAGAGCGTCCCAATGCTGCCAAGCCATTGGTATATGCGACCGTTACCAGAAATGGTATAGTTTATTCGCGGAACGAAGGGGAAGCTTAGGGGTACGGTTTAGGGCTACAGTAGAAGAAGCTATATAAAAACAGTCATGTCTTCTCCAGTTCTGGCACAACTCCAGCATGAAAATAGCCAAGGTTGGCGGGTACGCGGGGTAGCGGGGTTCGCGAGCTGGCGGGGTTGGCGTGCCCGCAACTTGCGTTTTGTACGAAATGTCGTACAAATGCATGGGGTTAAAGTGCGAATACCGGAGATTTGTATGAAACGTCGTACAAATACAGGGGATTGAAGGGCAATTACCCAAAATTTGTATGACAAATCGTACAAAAGCATGGGATGGAGTGCGATTGCCCGAGATTTGTATGACAAATCGTACAAATGCAAGGTCTTTAAGCTATTAAGGGCCTGCGGCCATCTGCAGCGAGTGTTTCAGACGAAATTTCGCAGCAAGTTATGTGATTAAGGCCGATTACCCCCGATTCCCCGAGATTGGTCATCATGTGGGGCGTTTTATTTTCACAGAAATGTCGTACAAAAGCATGGGATTGAAGGACGATTACCCGAGATTTGTATGACAAATCGTACAAATACCGGGGTCTAAGAGTTAAGTCCGTACAAATGCAGGTCTTTAAGCTATTAAGATCCTGCAGCCATCTGCAGCCAGTGTTTCATACGAAATTTCGTAACAGTTATAACCAGGTTATGAATTGGGGTGCGAATACCCGAGACTGCTCATCGTGCGGGGAGTATACGCGGGGGTTATTTTCACAGAAAAAACAGGATTTCAAGTAAATATTCAAGTAAATATTCAAGTAAATAGGGATAACTATCGATATAGAATGGATGAGGGGTAACTTGAAACAGCATGGACACAATAATCAGCACAATGAAGCTTCCCTTGAAGCCGGGGGGATGGAAGCAATAAGACTGGTCGTTTCCGACTATGACCACGATCCTTTTCCCGCGATTATGCCGTTTGCCTGGGATGAAGTTATGTGTGCGCAGGCCCGCCCGGGCGACCGCCCAATCCTGCATGTATGGCGTCACCCGTCAGCTTTTATTATCGGGTTAAGAGATCGCAGGCTGCCCAAAGTAACAGAAGCGCTGCAATGGCTGAGGAACGAGGGCCGAGAAACCGTGGTGCGCAATTCCGGAGGCGCAGCTGTACCACTGGATTCCGGTGTTATTAATCTCTCCCTGATCTTTCCGAAGCCGAGCGGGAGAATCAATTTTCACCGCGACTTTGCCGCAATGGTAAGCCTGATTAGAGAAACGTTGCGGGGCTGGACTGATCAGGTGCAGGACGGAGAAATTGCAGGCTCCTACTGTCCGGGAGATTACGATCTGTCCATCAATGGAAAAAAGTTTTGCGGGATTGCCCAGAGAAGGCAGGCAAACGGGGTCGTTATACAAGCGTTTATCAATGTGGATGGACAGGGGGCATCCCGTGCCAGGCTGGCCAAAACGTTTTACGAACGGGCTGCAGGAGGGGAATCGGGCCAGTTCCCGCGTGTCACATTGGAACATACGGCAAGCCTTCAGGAATTAATTCCCATTTCAACAGCGGACGAATACATACAAGCGGTAAGAAGCTGGGCGAGGCTTCAAGGCGGACAGGAGCTGCTGAGAAGCGAAGCGCGCATGACCTCCCCCGAAGTGGAAAATGCCATGCGCGCACTAATTGAGCGTTATGATAAATAGTTGGTGAAGATTAGCTGGATTTTGCCACTGCTTAGCTTATGCCGAAGCTTAGCTTATGCCAAAGCTGCGCTTAAGAAAAGAAATGAAGCAGGCCGGCAGGCAGGTGTTTTTGCCAGAAGCCCCATATATGTTTGCCTTCCGCTTCTACATAGTTGACCGCGGCTGATTTTTCTTCCAGCAGCTGCTTGGCCTCCCGGTTAGCACTTAGGAAGTCGAAGGTCCCTCTTTGGGTCGGAACCGCTGTTTCCTGCAAACCGATCAGCTGATATAGTTCCAGCCAGCTCAAGTCCCTTTCCTGCTGCAAGCGTTGGCGGGTCGGCTCAAGAAACGCTCCGGAAAGCGAGAGGATTTGGCTGTAATGGTCGGGATAATCGAGGGCCAGATGAAGAGAAACGGTAGCTCCCAGGGAATCGCCTGCCAGCACTCGTTCGCTTCGCGTATTGCCTACCGGAAAGTCGCGCTCAATCTCGGGAATGAATTCTTCTGTCCAGAATTGGCGATATGCCGGGTAGCGTACGCCATCAGGAGAGTATTCCTCTGTACGGTTCGGCATGTCTACGTGTAAGCCTGCAATTATGATCGGCTGCATATTTTCTTCAATAATAAGCCTGTTGGTGATGGTGGCGATTCTTCCGAAGTTAAGGAATTCGAGACCATCCTGACAGTAAACAACATGATAGGTCGTAAGTTCATTATAGCCCGGGGGCAGGTACACCCAGTAATCGCGGGTTGTATTTAAAGCTTCAGAATGGAGCTGTTTCTTGACAATTTTCCTGTGGTAAATATTTTGCTCGGACATTTTGTAATCCTCCTATCGGGGTGGAATGTTAGAACAGCGCTTAACAGAGCGGCGGTATCCAAGAAAATTCATTCGGCTTGGTAACAAATTGCCGAAATTAGGTCAAACTAATTCGGGATTAGCCGTATTGCTTTTCAGAACTGTTATATAACTTTTGGAGTGCTGTTCACTAACAGTTTTATGACAAAACGTTTACTTGTATCAATATTTTAAATTATATGGTGGAAATTAAACTGAGACAGTAATATAATAATTGTATAACAGATTAGCATACGAAACAATTATGTCTTAGCGAGGTGCGAAATAAATGAGTAGCGAGGTGCGAGAAATGAATAAGGCTTCGGAAGTCAGCCATGCTCATGAAGTGAAAGTCGAAGACGTAACTCCCCTGTCCATTTTGTCTCCTGATGGAGAAATTATTAACGAAGACTTAATGCCTGATCTAAGTGATGATGATTTGAAAGAAATCATGCGCAGAATGGTGTTCACCCGCACATGGGATGAGCGTGCCGTAAATCTTGGACGGCAAAGCCGGCTCGGTTTCTATGCTCCCGTATCGGGACAGGAAGCGAGCATGATTGGCAGCGAGTATGCCCTTGACAAGGAAGATTTCATTTGCCCGGGCTATCGTGATATTCCTCAGCTGGTATGGCACGGTCTGCCCCTATATCAAGCGTTTTTGTATTCCAGAGGCCATCAGCACGGCGGACAAATTCCTGAGGGCGTGAATGTACTGATGCCGCAAATTATTATTGGCGCGCAAATTCTTCATGCCACCGGCATCGGCATGGCATTTAAGAAGAAGGGCCAGAAGAATGTAGTCATTACTTACACTGGTGACGGAGGCTCCTCCGAAGGCGATTTCTACGAAGGGCTTAACTTTGCCGGTGTATTTAAGCTGCCTGTTATTTATTTTGTCCAAAACAACGGGTATGCGATCACGACTCCGTTTGCGAAGCAAACAGCTGCAGCCTCCATTGCTCATAAATCGGTGGCAGCAGGCATTAGCGGAGTGCAAATTGATGGAATGGATGTTTTGGCTGTCATTAAAGCCGTGCGTGATGCTGCAGAGAAAGGCCGCAGCGGTGAAGGCGCAACTCTGATCGAAGCATTGACTTACCGCTTCCGCCCTCATTCCATGTCTGACGATGCGAGCAAGTACCGGACTAAGGAAGAGGAGTCCGAATGGGCAGCGAAGGATCCGATTGAGCGTTTCCGCAAGTTCCTGAATAAGAAAGGACTGTGGAGCGAAGAGGACGACGCGCGAGTAAAAGAGGAAGCTAAGGCGGCTGTGGCGGAGCACATTAAGAAAGCGGAAAAAATTGAAAAAATGACCGTTCCCGGTTTGATCGACAGCATGTTTGAGACGACGCCTCCGCATCTTGAAGAACAAAAAGCTTACTACAAGAGCTAAACAGGCGCTGACGAGGTCCTGTGATCAGGCTGGTTAGCCGCGTTGATTATTATATTTACAGTTTTGTATAAGGCGTAACAAAACTTAAGCATTTTAAGGAGGAATCGGGCAGTCATGGCTCAAATGAATTTAAAAGAAGCAATCCGGGACGGAATGCGCGTAGAATTAAAGCGCGATCCGAATGTCCTCTTATTCGGTGAAGATGTAGGGAAAGTCGGCGGGGTATTCCGTGCGTCCGAAGGACTGCAGGAGGAATTCGGCGAGGATCGGGTGTTCGATACACCGCTTGCGGAATCTGCAATAGGCGGACTTGCTGTCGGCCTGGGAACTCAAGGCTTCCGTCCGATCGCTGAAATTCAGTTTGTCGGCTTTATTTTTGAAGCAATGGATCAAATTTGCGTTCAAGCCGCCCGGATGCGCTATCGTTCCGGCGGCCGTTACCATGCGCCAATCGTTTTCCGTACTCCGTACGGCGGGGGAGTAAAGGCTGCAGAATTGCATACGGATGCCCTGGAAGGGCTTATCGCGCAAACACCTGGCATCAAGGTTGTTATTCCTTCGAACCCTTACGATGCCAAAGGCTTGATGATCTCTGCTATCCGTGATAACGACCCGGTCTTTTTCATGGAGCATTTGAATCTGTACCATGCATACCGTGAAGAAGTGCCGGAAGGTGAATATACAGTGCCGATCGGCAAAGCCAAGGTGGTTAAAGAAGGAAGCGACGTAACCATCATCACTTACGGAGCTATGGTTCATACATCCTTGAAGGCGGCGGAAGAAATCGAGAAGAGCCGCGGAGTTAAGGTCGAGGTTATTGATTTGCGCACCATCATGCCGATTGATATCGAAACTGTCGTGGAATCGATCAAGAAAACAAACCGTGCTATTGTCGTTCAGGAAGCGCAGAAAACTTCAGGAATTGCGGCCGAAGTGATTGCCCAAATTAACGAGAAGGCCATCCTTCACCTGGAGGCTCCTGTTCTTCGTGTGGCCCCGCCGGATACGGTTTATCCGTTCGCGCAAATCGAGGATAGCTGGCTGCCTAACCCGGCGAGAGTAATTGTCGGCTTGAACGAGGTTCTCGATTTTTAAGGAACGCTAGCCAGCTTACTGGCTTAATTGTAAAAATGATCTAAGGAGGTAGGGTGCCGTGGCAATTTTTAACTATAAATTCCCTGAGCTGGGCGAAGGCCTGCACGAAGGGGAAATTGTCAAGCTGCATATTAAAGCAGGCGATAAGATTACGGATGAAGATATCATCATGGACGTGCAAAACGACAAAGCGGTTGTCGAAGTACCAAGCCCGGTGAATGGTACGGTCAAGGAAGTCAAGGTTAATGAAGGCGATGTTTGCCGCATCGGACAAGTTGTGGCGGTTATTGATGCTGAGGGAGATATTCCCGAGCAGGATGAGGACGAAGCAGATACGGTAGGAACGAGCGAAGAGAAGATCAAAGACAACTTTGGCGATGCGGTTGTTGAAAACGTTCAAGAATCCACACTCGATGAGGGCGATACGGCGAAAGCTTCCGGCGGGGCCCAAAGCGAGGGTAAGCCAGCCGCAACACCTAAGGAAGTGCTGGCTACGCCAAGCGTTCGCAAGCTAGCGCGTGACAAAGGGATTTCGATCGCAGACGTACCGGCTACCGGAAAGAACGGCCGAGTGACACGTGAAGATGTCGAGAACTTCGCGGCAGGCGGAGGAAGCAAACAAGCGGCAGAAGCGGCACCTGCTCAGCAAGCTGTTCCATCTGCTTCCGCTGCAGTACCGGCTGGCGAACGTGCAGAAGAGCGTGTTCCGTTTAAGGGAATCCGCAAAGTGATCGCCAATGCCATGTCGAAATCGATGTACACCGCTCCTCATGTAACGCTGATGGACGAGGTAGACGTATCGCAGCTGGTAGCACTGCGCCAGAAAGGGAAGGCTGTGGCTGAGAAGAAAGGCATCAAGCTTACCTATCTGCCATTCATCGTAAAAGCGCTGGTGGCGGCTGTTCGCGAATTCCCTGCGCTGAATGCCATGATCGATGAAGAGAATAATGAATTGGTTTACAAAAAGTACTATAACATCGGAATTGCAGCGGATACGGATAACGGACTTGTAGTGCCGGTAGTGAACGATGCCGATCGCAAGAACATCTGGACTATTGCAAGTGAAATTTCCGAGCTGGCTGGAAAAGCCCGTGAAGGAAAGCTTGCGCCTCATGAGATGAGAGGCGGTACCATTACGATTACCAATATCGGATCTGCAGGCGGCATGTTCTTTACACCGATTATCAATTTCCCTGAAGTGGCGATTCTCGGGACAGGCCGCATTTCCGAAAAACCGGTTGTAAAAAATGGAGAGATTGTCGCGGCTCCGGTTATGGCGCTCTCCCTAAGTTTCGACCACCGCATCATCGATGGCGCAACTGGACAAAATTGTATGAATTACATCAAGCAGCTACTGTCTGACCCTGAGCTGCTGGTCATGGAGGTGTAAGCAATGGTAGTAGGAGATGCATCTATTGATATTGATGTTCTGGTGATCGGTGCGGGTCCTGGCGGTTATGTAGCCGCCATCCGCGCTGCCCAATTAGGAAGAAGCGTGCTCATTGCAGACAAATCGGAATTCGGAGGTGTCTGTCTGAATCGCGGCTGTATTCCTTCCAAGGCTCTAATCTCTGCTGCTCATCAATATGAGCAGGCACAGCATGGCTCGGATATCGGAATTACCGCCGAGAATGTCAAGGTTGATTTTGCCAAGGTTCAGGAATGGAAAAACTCAGTTGTTAAGAAATTAACCGGCGGAGTCGGCATGCTGTTAAAAGGCAACAAAATTGAGACTTTCAAAGGCGAGGTCATGTTCATTAACCAGAACGAAGCCCGTTTGTTTAATGAAAACGAATCGCCACGCTACCGCTTCAAGCATTGCATCATTGCTACAGGCTCCCGTCCTATCGAGCTTAAAGCATTCCCGTTCGGCGGACGCATTCTTTCTTCCACCGAAGCTCTGGAGCTTAGCGAAATTCCGAAAAGCATGGTTGTCATTGGCGGTGGCTATATCGGGATTGAGCTTGGTCAAACGTTCTCCAAATTCGGCACCAAGGTAACGGTCCTGGAAGGCTCTGATACGATTCTGCCTGGATTCGAGAAAGATCTGTCTCAATTGGTTGCCCGCAAGCTGAAAAAAGCTGATGTAGATATCTATACGAAAGCTATGGCGCAAAGCTGTGAACAGACCGATAACGATGTTACCGTGAAGTTTACAGTTGATGGCGAGGAAAAAGAGGTTACAGCCGATTATGTGCTCGTGACGGTTGGCCGCCGTCCGAATACCGATGGTGAGCTTGGACTGGACTTGATCGAGATGAAGCTGAGCGATCGCGGACTGATTGAAGTCGATGAGCAATGCCGCACCAGCATTCCGCACATCTATGCAATTGGTGACATCGTAGACGGTCCTGCATTGGCGCATAAAGCATCCTATGAAGGCAAGGTTGCGGCCGAAGCGATTGCCGGTATGCCTAGTGTTGTGGATTACCGCGCGATTCCTCTCGTGGTCTTCTCCGATCCGGAGATCGCAAGCGTCGGCTTAAGCGAAACGCAAGCCAAGGAGCAAGGAATTGAACTGGCTGTAGGCAAATTCCCGTTTGCTGTTAACGGAAGAGCGTTGTCGCTTAATGCTACCGACGGGTTCGTGAAGCTGATCGCCAACAAGGAAACCGGGATTGTGCTCGGGGCGCAAATCGTGGGAGCCGAAGCTTCCAACCTGATTGCGGAGCTTGGCCTGGCTATCGAGATGGGTGCTACGCTGGAGGATATCGCCCTGACGATCCACGCTCACCCGACGCTTGGGGAAATCGTAATGGAAGCCGCCGAAGTGGCGCTGGGCCATCCGATCCACACCAAGTAATCGTTTTTGACAAGATAATATAAAAATATACTAAGCGAGTTCCAGGGAGCATTCCCTATTCGGAACTCGCTTTTTTTTGATTTATGGGCTTTGAGTGTGGGAGAGGATGAATGCAAAATAGCCAGGAAAGGTTTAGCCCTTATGGAATATTTTTCTCAAAAGTAGTTAACAATGAGAGCAAGCAGTCTAGACTTTTGAAGATAAGCCAAATAAGCAGCGAAGAGGAAAGGGGATTGTTTGATGATCAAGAAATGGGTTTCGGCACTGATGGTTCTTATCTGGACGTGTACAGTGTCATTGCCGTTAGTCAATGCTGAAGAGAATAATAGCGGCATAGACTTGGCGCCGGGGGCAAGATCAGCGGTTTTGATGGATGTGGATACAGGGACCGTCATTTTCAATAAAAATATGGATGATCAGCTGCCGCCTGCTAGCATCACGAAAATTATGACTATGCTGCTGGTCATGGAGGAAGTAGAAAAAGGCAAGCTGCAATGGAACGACATGGTTCGCACAAGCGAATATGCGGCCTCCATGGGCGGGTCACAGATTTTTCTCGAACCGGGAGAGGAAATGACCGTGGAGGATATGCTTAAAGGAGTGGCTATGGCTTCGGCTAATGACGCTTCAGTAGCCTTAGCTGAAAAAATCAGCGGCTCCGAAGAAGCCTTTGTGCAGAAAATGAATGAAAAAGCAAAGCAGCTCGGCATGACCAACACCCATTTTGTCAACCCGAACGGTTTGCCCGCAGACAATCATTACACCACGGCTCACGATATTGCTCTAATGTCTAAAGAGCTGATGAAATATGAGCAAATTACGAAGTATACGGGCGCTTATCAGGACTACCTGCGTAAAGATACGGATCGCCCCTTCTGGCTGGTCAACACGAACAAGCTGGTGCGCTTTTACGATGGGGTCGACGGCCTAAAAACCGGCTACACCCGCGAAGCGAAGTTCTGTCTTGCCGCTACTGCGAAGAAAGACAACTTCCGTGTCATAGCGGTTGTCCTTGGAGAGCCGGATACGAAAACACGCAATGCCGAAGTCGGCAAAATGCTCGATTATGCCTTCTCTCAATACACCAATTACCCTATTGTTAAAGCCGGGGACAGCTTGGGTGTCATCAAGGTTAACAAGGGCGAACAGCGGATTGTGCCTCTAACCGCCAATCATCAATACGGGGTTCTGCTTAAGAAAGGCGAGGGTGAGGAAGACATTCGTTACGAAGTTCAGTTAAATCCCGAGCTTAATGCGCCGGTTGAGCTGGGCAGTGAGATCGGTAAATTAGTTGTCTATAAGGGCGATCAGAAGATGAAGGAATTTCCTCTAACCTCGCCTGTTGAAATTGAGAAAGCCGGCTGGTGGACGTTGTTCAAGCGTACGGCAGGGCAGCTCTTTTTCGTAGACTGATTGCAAAAGAAGTCGGAATCTAGCGGATTTCTTCTACTTGTAGCACTTTTCTTCTAGTTTTGTCGGGGCGGCAGGATTTGCCCTCCCTCAGCTAGAATTGAGTGTGCATGATGGAGGAGGAATGTGCAGATGAGTCTTCAAATTGAAATCGAGCAAGGCCGAAATGCTTTAATCGTCCGCTTGTCGGGCGAGTTGGACCATCATACGGCAGAAGTGGTTAAAGTCCGCATGGAAGAGGCTATAGGCAAGGGGAATGCCTCTCATGTGATCATGAGCCTGGAAAATCTTGATTTTATGGACAGCTCAGGGTTAGGAGTTATTCTCGGCCGCTACAAATTAGTTACAGCCAAGGGCGGAAAAATGATCGTGTGTGGCGTCAAGCCTCCCGTACACCGGTTATTCGAAATGTCGGGGCTGTACAAAATTTTGGCTTTGGAAGAAAACGAGAGACAAGCGGTCTCCAGTCTGGAGGTCGTATCATGAGTGCGAATATGATGAAGCTGCAATTTTCCAGCCGCTCCGAGAATGAATCGTTTGCCCGTGTTGCCGTAGCCGCATTTGTGTCCCAGCTTGACCCGACAGTGAACGAATTAACCGATATCAAGACGGTAGTCTCCGAAGCGGTAACTAACGCGATTATTCATGGCTATGACAACAAAGAAGACGGCGTAGTAACCATAACATGCGTCATTGAGGATGAGACCGTCCGGTTAACAATAGAAGACAGCGGAATGGGGATCGAAAATCTGGATGAGGCCAGACAGCCTTTATTTACTTCCAAGCCCGAGCTGGAGCGCTCAGGCATGGGCTTTACCATTATGGAAAACTTTATGGACCACATCGAGATAGACACTCAGGTAGGTAAAGGTACTGTTGTGACGATGACCAAGCGAATTGAATCCAAAAAATGCGCTGTCTAATTAGGGGTTTTGATAATGAATGTTGACTTGAAGCATGCCTCACACAATTACTTGGATGATGCAGAAGTAAAACGATTGATTGCGCTCAGCCAATCCGGCGATGGCGTTGCCAGAGACACACTCGTTAATTGCAACATTCGTTTGGTCTGGTCCGTCGTACAACGTTTTTTGAACCGGGGGTATGAAGCGGAGGATCTGTTTCAGATTGGCTGTATTGGATTGCTCAAATCTGTGGACAAATTCGATTTGTCTTATGATGTGCGCTTTTCGACCTATGCGGTACCGATGATCATCGGAGAAATTCAACGGTTCCTTAGAGATGACGGGACCGTTAAGGTGAGCCGTTCCTTAAAGGAGCTGGCCAACAAGGTACGCAAAACAAAAGACGAGCTGTCCAAAACGCTGGGCAGATTGCCTACCATTAATGAGGTCGCTGAAGCATTGGAGCTGGCGGCCGAAGATGTGGTTATGGCCCAAGAGGCCAATAAGCCCCCATCCTCCATACACGAAACGGTGTATGAGAATGACGGAGATCCGATTACACTGATGGATCAAATTTCGGACGATTCCCAGGACAAATGGTTTGAGAAGCTCGCTTTAAATGAAGCGATCGGCCGTCTTAATGAACGGGAACGCCTGATTGTTTATTTGCGCTATTTTCGGGATCAGACGCAATCGGAGGTGGCAGAAAGACTTGGCATCTCCCAGGTGCAGGTATCCCGATTGGAGAAAAAGATTTTACAGTCGATCAAAAGCCAGATTGCCCAATAGCACCCTGGCTAATGCTGGCAAACGCCTTTGTTCTTTTGAACCGGGGCGTTTGCTTTTTGTTGTCCCCGCATTCTCTTCCTGGAGGAATGCAGCAGCTCCGTCTTTTGTTGTCAACCCAGGTCGGATATGATAACTTTATAGTATTACCTATGATTTTGACTATGCCAGCATCTTGCATAAATCCTCTGCAATACTTCGGTTCAAATTTGCGGCAGAACGGTGCGAATAGTTTGCGTTTCGTTACAGGTTTAGATTGGAGAGCGAACTATGCATGATGCTTGTAGGTTAAAGCCATAGCGGGGAAGGTCCTTGGCTATAGGAGGGTTCACACTCGCCGGCGTGTACCGAATTGAAGGAAGGACATGCCGGGAGAGAGACTAGAGGAGAGAGAGAGGAATAATGCATGTATTTACATGGAACAAGTCAAATAAACGACAAGGGCCATCTGCAGATCGGCGGAGTCGACAGCGTAGAGCTCGTGGAGCGTTTTGGCACTCCGCTTTACGTTGTGGACGAGGCGCTGGTACGTCAAAGATGCCGTGAGTATGTAGAGGCTTTTCAGAAATCGGGCCTTAAATTTCAAGTTGCTTATGCAAGCAAAGCCTTTTGCGTAATGGCTATGTGCCGGATCGCTGAAGAAGAAGGCATGTCCCTGGACGTAGTATCCGATGGGGAGCTGTTTACCGCATTGCAAGCTGGCTTCCCGGTAGAACGGATTCATTTTCACGGTAACAACAAGACTCCTGCTGAAATCGAGATGGCGATTGATGCCAAGATCGGCTGCTTTGTTGTTGACAATTTCGTAGAACTGCATATGCTAAATGCAATTGCCGCTGAGAAAAACGCTCAAGTTAACATCCTGCTTCGCATAACTCCAGGGGTCGAAGCTCATACGCATGAATTCATTTCCACAGGGCAAACCGACTCCAAGTTCGGCTTCGATCTGGGCAACGGCGCAGCCTTCCAAGCAGTTAAAGAAGCAGCGCAGTTATCCAATTTGACAATACTCGGCATTCACTCCCATATCGGTTCCCAAATTTTTGAGGTAGAAGGCTTTAAAATGGCTGTTGAGAAAGTGATCGGCTTCGCCACTCAGGTTCGTTCCGAGCTGGATGTTACGTTCCGGGTCGTAAACCTGGGAGGCGGCTTCGGCATTCGCTATACAGCGGAGGATACCCCACTGCCGGTTGCCAAGTATGTAGAAGCAATCACCGAGGGAATTACCAGCTATTTCGGTGAGCACAATTATCCGCTTCCGGAAATTTGGGTTGAGCCGGGCCGGAGTATTGTTGGGGAAGCGGGAACAACCTTGTATACCGTTGGAACCTCCAAGGATATTCCCGGAGTGCGCAAATACGTTGCCGTAGATGGAGGTATGACGGATAACCCTCGTCCGGCGCTGTATGATTCCAAATATGAAGCTATGCTGGCTAACCGCGCCAATGAGGCTAACGCAGAGACGGTTTCCATCGCCGGCAAATGCTGTGAGAGCGGCGATATGCTAATTTGGGATATTGACCTTCCTGTTGTACAAACCGGCGATATCCTTGCTGTATCCTCGACGGGGGCTTACAACTACGCTATGGCCAATAACTATAACCGGATCCGCAGACCGGCCGTTGTCTTCGTGAAGGATGGCGAAGCGGATTTGGTTGTACAGCGGGAATCCCACCAGGATATCATTGGCAATGATCTGATTCCGGAGCGTTTGCAAAAGAAAGTCGCTGGCCAGGTTTAAGCACTGCATTTTGCATCCGGCAGCCACTTGCTTTAATATTTGACCACAAGTTATCTGCTGCTAAATTCCCTTAAATGCCGGAGCTTGCATGCTCCGGCCCATATTTTTAATCCGCCTACGAGGCCGGAAGGAGACGATTATTATGGCAAAGCAAGCAACGATTAAGATGGAAGATGGGCAAGAGATTGTTATTGATTTGTTCGATCAAGATGCGCCGAATACGGTAGCCAACTTTGAAAAGCTGGCTAATAGCGGTTTTTATGATGGATTGGTATTTCACAGAGTGATTCCGGGCTTTGTTGCCCAAGGCGGCTGCCCTAACGGAATTGGCAATGGCGGACCTGGCTATCAGATTGATTGTGAGATCAATCCGAACAAGCATGAGCGGGGCACCTTGGCTATGGCCCATGCCGGCCGCAATACAGGGGGAAGCCAGTTCTACATTTGCTATAACCCGCAGCCTCATTTGGACGGCCAGCACACCGTTTTTGGGCAAGTGGTAAAAGGTATGGATGTCGTAGATACATTCAAAGGCCGGGAGAAAATGGCAAGCGTAAAGGTAACAGAGGTATAATCAGCAGACTCTCTACTCTTGATTTTTTGCCTGTAAAGTGGTACTATGCTGTCAACTCAATATTTTTCAATTAAGTAATTGATCCTTCGGGGCAGGGTGAAATTCCCTACCGGCGGTGATTCCCTTTTGAGCTCATCCGGGCAGACAGGGAAAGTCCGTGACCCGTTAAGCTATGCGTGAGCATCGCTTAACGGCTGATCCGGTGCAATTCCGGAACCGACAGTATAGTCTGGATGGGAGAAGGATTCCAATTCTTTTTTACTGCACGTTTGCGATTTTTTTCACATGCTTATTTTTTTGTGGCTGCAATAAGGGTGATGGGCTGATCTTTACCCGTTAATTGGCGATGACTGCCATGAGCCACAGATTTATAATAGGCCCAGTGAAATGTTGGATTAGCCATTCCTGGCTTTCCTGCATAAGAAGAGCAGCCATCGTGGTCTGTTTGAGGTTTGCTTTTTTAGCCGAATGATCTCAAATAGTATAGACAACTTTGGGTGAGAGCGACATGTGCAGCCTATAATTAGGAAATGGGATACCTCATCCATAACAGCCCCTTGGATTTGACCGTAAATGCGGAAATTCCGCTTTTGCGGCATAATCAAGGGGTTTTTCTGTTTTTTAATCATGAGTAAATAGGGGGGCAAACTTTGAATAAGTTAACCGAGGAAACTTATATGAGGCTTGCCCTGGAACTGGCCAAGGGAGCACAGGGGCAGACGGGCGTTAATCCGATGGTTGGCTGCGTCATCGTCAGGGACGGGCGAATTGTCGGCACGGGCGCGCATCTGCGTATGGGCTCCGCACATGCTGAAGTGCATGCGATTCGTATGGCCGGTGACGAAGCGGAGGGCAGCACAGTTTATGTCACCCTGGAGCCATGCAGCCATCACGGCCGCACCCCGCCATGCTGCGAGCTGTTAATTGCCAGCCGAGTGGCAAAAGTGGTGGTGGCCGCTACCGACCCTAATCCGCAGGTGGCAGGCTCCGGCATTTCCCGTTTACGAGAAGCAGGCATTGAGGTGGCTGTAGGACTTCTGGAACAGGAAGCACGCGAGCTGAACGAAGTGTTCAACAAATACATCGTAACCGGACTTCCTTTTGTTACCTTGAAGACGGCGAGTACTTTGGATGGCAAAATAGCAAGCAAGAGCGGCGACAGCCGCTGGATTACCAATGAAGCGTCCCGGGAATTCGTTCATACGCTCCGACATAGACATCAGGCCATAATGGTTGGCGTTGGCACCGTGCTGGCTGATAACCCGAGCTTGACGACTCGCTTACCGGTACCTGCGCTCGACCCTTTGCGCGTGATCATCGACTCCCGCTTGCGAACTCCTCCAGATGCTCGGGTGCTTCATAAGCCGGGCCGAGCTTTAATTATAACGACGGAAGAAGCAGCAGTGGAACGCAGGATGAGACTCGAACAGAATGGAGCCGAGGTAATCGCGGCTGGCGCCGGCCCCGAGGTCGATCTTACTCTGGCCATGAAGCTGCTTGGCGAGCGCCAGATCAGCTCCATTCTGCTGGAAGGCGGAGGGCGGATCAATGGAGCTATGCTGGAGCTAGGCCTGATCGACAAATGTTATTTATTTTATGCTCCGAAAATTATTGGAGGAGAAGGCGCTCCAAGCAATTTTCAATTCCCGGGCCAAGAAAAAATGGCAGATGCGGTTTCGCTGCGAAAAATTACGGTGGAGATGTTTGACGATAACATCTGCCTGGTCGGCTATCCTGAATATCAGAGGTGAAATAACGATGTTTACTGGTCTTATTGAAGAAATAGGCACTCTCCGGCGTTCTGCCAGGCAAGGTCAAGCCATGGTGCTTATTATCGAAGCGAAGAAAGTGCTGGAGGATGTTCAGATAGGCGATAGCATAGCGGTAAATGGAGTATGTCTAACCGTGATTGACTATGACCAGTCTTGTTTTACGGCTGATGTTATGCCCGAGACTTTTCGCCATACGACACTCCATCAATTAAAGCCTGGGCAGCCGGTCAATCTCGAGCGGGCAATGTCGGCCAAAGGACGCTTCGGCGGTCATATGGTGCAGGGTCATGTCGACACGACGGCACAAATTGTTAAAAGGGAATCGGAAGATAACGCCGTATACTTTGCCTTCACTCCGCAGGACCTCTCTACCTTAAAATATATCGTCGCTAAAGGCTCAGTGACAATCGACGGAATCAGTCTCACCGTTGTTGAAGCAGATGAAGAACAGTTCTCGGTCTCGATCATCCCGCACACGCTTCAGGAAACGGTGTTGAAGTATAAGTTCCCGGGAGATTATATTAATCTGGAATGCGATTTATTAGGCAAATATGTTGAGAAGCTGTTGTTTTATGCAGATGGCTCTGATCGTCAACCGGCTTCAGTTTCCGGCAGCAGATCAGGATTGTCCCGCCAGTTTTTGCTCGATAACGGATTTTAATCATAAGGGCGGGAATGATTACTTGTATACAATTCCTGCATTATGCAGCAGCAAATATGAAATAAAGAAGGATGCTTAATAGGGCTGAAAGAATCAAACTACAGAAAGCAGGGACGGCTATGACGGACTCTTCATTTTTTAATACGATTGAAGAAGCAATAGCGGATTTGAAGTTCGGCAAAGTCATTATAATTGTAGATGACGAAGATCGCGAGAACGAAGGTGATTTCTTCGCACTGGCCGATAAAGCAACTCCGGAAGTGATAAATTTCATGATTACAGAAGGGCGCGGCCTGGTCTGTGTCCCTATATTGGAAGAGCGGGCAAGGGAGCTGGATCTTCCGCCGATGGTAACCCGCAATACCGATTTCCATGGCACTGCGTTCACCGTTTCCATTGATCATAATTTGACGACAACCGGAATTTCTGCACATGAACGCTCTCTTACGATCCGGGCGATGATCGATGATAAAGCGCGCGCAGATGACTTTCGCAGACCGGGCCATATTTTCCCGCTTATTGCGAAAAAGGGCGGGGTGCTAAGACGGGCAGGGCATACGGAGGCGGCTGTAGATTTGGCCAGAATGTGCGGCTCTTATCCCGCAGGTGTTATTTGTGAAGTGATCAAGGAAGACGGCTCGATGGCTCGGGTGCCCGATTTGAAGGAGATTGCCCGCAGGCATAACCTTAAAATGATTACGATCCAAGACCTTATCCACTATCGCAATGAAAAAGAAAACCTGGTCAAGCGAGAGGTGGAGGTTAAGCTTCCCACCGATTTTGGAGTCTTTAACACGATTGCTTACACGAATGAAGTGGATAACAAGGAGCATATCGCTATCGTTAAAGGAGAGATTGACGGCTCGCAGCCTACTCTGGTTCGCGTCCATTCTGAATGCTTGACTGGGGACATCTTTCATTCCCACCGCTGTGATTGCGGCCCTCAGTTGGAAGCCGCTTTGAGGCAAATTGACGCCGCCGGTAATGGGGTGCTGCTGTACATGCGCCAGGAAGGGCGAGGAATTGGCTTGATAAACAAGCTAAAAGCCTATAAACTGCAAGAAGAAGGTTTTGATACGGTGGACGCTAATCTTAAGCTGGGATTTGCTTCTGATCTGCGGGATTATGGAATCGGCGCGCAAATATTGAGAGATTTGGGCGTTCGCAAGATGAGGCTTTTGACCAATAACCCGCGGAAGATTAAAGGGCTTGAAGGCTACGGGCTGGAAGTGGTGGAGAGAGTCCCTATTCAGATGCCGGAGAATGAAAGCAACAGCCGTTATTTGCGCACCAAAAAAGCGAAGCTGGGACACCTGCTTAATTTTAAAGAAACCGAAGAGGAGATGAAGTAACCATGACGAAAGTATATGAAGGTCATTTAGTATCCGAGAAAGCCCGTTACGGAATTGTTGTAGGAAGATTTAACGAGTTTATAACCAATAAGCTGCTGAGCGGGGCTTTAGATTCTCTTAAGCGTCATGGGGTTGCGGAAGACGAGATCAGTATTGCCTGGGTACCCGGTGCCTTTGAAATCCCTTTGATTGCCCAAAAAATGGCCGAAAGCGGAAACTATGATGCGGTTATTACGTTAGGCGCGGTCATCCGCGGCTCAACTCCGCACTTTGATTATGTTTGCAGCGAAGTGTCCAAAGGTGTTGCCGCCATCAATTTGAAAACCGGAGTGCCTACTATTTTCGGCGTTCTGACTACGGACTCGATTGAGCAGGCTGTGGAGCGTGCCGGAACGAAGGCTGGCAACAAGGGCTGGGAGGCTGCTTCGGGAGCGATCGAGATGGTCAATCTTATTAAACAATTGCAGGCTTAATGGGCGTATTGGATTATTTTGAGCTGGATACTTTGCTGTTTCGGGCAATCGCATTTGTTTTATTAATTACTCTGCATGACTGTTTACTGGCGTGGGCAGCTAAGCGGCTCGGTGATCCTGCAGCGGCTGAGCAGGGCCGGGTGAGCTTCAATCCCGGACGGCATCTGGACCCGTTAGGAACGCTAATGGTGCTGTTCGGGCCTTACGGCTGGAGCCGCCCCATGGCGATCCGCCAACCTGTTGAAAGCCAATCAGGCAAGCTCGTAAGAGCGGCTGCTGTGTATGCTGCAGGTCCGTTAATTTACGCGCTGATTGCTGTTCTGAGCAGCTGGTGGTTTCTTAGTTTGCCGGATATGGGCGGCGGCTCGCTAACGCTGCTGTGGACTGGCATTCTCCAGTATATATCGATCACTGCCACGCTGCTTGCGATCATGAATCTGATTCCCCTTTATCCGATGGATGCATGGAGGCTTGTGCGGAGTGCTGTATCGGGGGAAACTGGCGTCAAGCTTGCGGCCAAAGAAAAATGGCTCCTTATCTTTTGGGTGGCTCTTCTTACACTGCCCTTTGGACGAAACATGATAGAGGCCGTATACCGGATTGCCCATTCGTGGATTACCTCGGTTTTGCCGTTATAACATGCTGTAAGCAATGGAGGGGAAGCTAAGCATTGAAGGTAACTTTTAAACTTGAATCATTCGAAGGTCCCCTTGATTTGCTGCTGCATTTAATCGATCAGGCCGAGGTGGACATTTACGATATCCCGATCAGAATGATTACGGACCAGTATATGGAATATCTGTCAATGATGCAGGAGCTGGAGCTTGAGGTGACGAGCGAGTTTTTGGTCATGGCGGCCACGCTGCTGTCAATCAAAAGCAAGATGCTGCTTCCGAAGCCCCCTGTTATCGAAATGGATTGGGAAGGCTATGAAGAGGAAGAAGACCCGCGGGCGGAGCTCATTCAGAAGCTGATCGAATACCGTAAATACAAGGGAATCGCCGATCATCTGAAAGAAAAAGAGATTGAGCGCAGCCTGATCTATACCCGTGAACCGGAGGATCTTACAGCGTACATTCCGGATGTCCAGGTGAATCCCGTGGAAGGCCTGCATGTAGCCGATCTAGTCTGGGCATTCAAGAAAGCCCTTCGCAAGATGGCGGACCGGACACGGGTATCGAAGATACGGCGTGACGAAATCTCGGTCAAGGACCGGATTAGCGAAATTTATGAGCAATTAAGCGGACGCAAAGGCAAAGTGCTATTCTCCAAGCTGTTGGCCCCGGGCTTCAGCAGGGAAGAGCTGGTCGTTACATTCCTTGCGCTGCTTGAGCTTATGAAAATGAAGGCTATTGTGTGCTATCAGCACCGCTTGTTTGATGATATTGTTATTCAAGCAAGGGAGAATGGAGTAAGAAACGATGCAATTACAACAGATGAAATCGATTATTGAGGGTCTCCTGTTTGTTGCTGGAGATGAAGGCCTTGATAATAAGCAGCTCGCGGAAGTGATGGAACTGGATGCCAAGGACATTCAGGAAGTCGTTCGCGCTATGCAGAGCGAATTTCGCGAAACCGGCAGAGGCATTCAAATTGTTGAGATGGCCGGAGTGTATCAGCTGACTACCGTACCGGAGCATGCGCCTTATTTCGAACGTCTGGCTTATTCGCCTAACCGCACTTCGTTGTCCCAAGCCGCTCTCGAAACGCTGTCCATCATTGCCTATAAGCAGCCGATTACTAGAGTGGAAATTGAGGAAGTAAGGGGTGTAAAGTCTGACCGTGCGCTGCAAACGTTAGTAGCCAAGGAATTGATTGAAGAGAAAGGCCGGGCAGAAGCAATTGGAAGACCTATCTTGTATGGCACGACCAAGCAATTTCTCGATTATTTTGGACTAAGCAGTCTCGATCAGCTGCCGGATCAACAGCAGTTTGATGAAGAGATTGACTTGGAAGAGGAAACAAGACTGCTGTTTGAGAAAATGGACGTACAGCAGCTAACCATAGATGATGTCGACAAAAAGTAAGGTCGGCATTAAGGAAACAATTGGTTTTTGATATGGTATATTTTTCATACGTTATGCTCATAATAAACTCCATTCAGGCTATTTAGCGAATTGGAGTTTTTTTGTTTTTGTCGAAGCAGGAAGGGAGGAGGTTCCCATCGTCTGGTGGTGGATTGCGGCTGTTGTCATATTAGCGGCTTTGGTATTAATCTTAGCCAGCTTTGTTCATATAAACCTGTACATCAATCGCGTTCAGGATCAGGACCAAATCTCTATACAAATAAAAGCTTTATTTGGCTGGATTCAGTATCGGTATGATATTCCGCTGATCCGATTTGTCAGCTTGGCTGAGGGGATACAGCTGAAGACTGAAGAGAATAACAAAAATATGCCTTTACCCGACAAGGACAAGGCTGCCAAGATCACTTGGGATAAAGTCGCCAGATCTTTTGATCAATCTATGCGCATATTTCATCAATTTTACGGGAGTTTGCATTGGCTCAAGCAAACCTTGAGGAAGTTACAGGTTACGGAATTCAACTGGTATACCCGGGTTGGAATGGGCGAAGCCCCGGAGACTGCAGTGCTGTCCGGCATGATTTGGGCTGTGAAGGGAACGATAAGCGGGTGGATGCTTCACCATGTCATGATGATGAAAACACCACAGCTGGCTGTCGTCCCCATGTATAACCGGACACTTTTTTCCACTGAATTGGCCTGCATAACGAAAATCCGCACGGGCAATGCTATAATAGCCGGACTTCAGCTGCTGGCTCGTAAGAGATTAGTGAAGGGAGGATTTAAACGATGGCAGATCATCCGATTCAAGGGTTAATGAAAACGGCAATGGAGAACATCCGCAACATGGTGGATGTGAATACGATCGTAGGCGATCCCGTAGAAACGCCAGACGGAAGTGTGATTATGCCGATCAGCAAGGTGGGATTTGGCTTTGCGGCGGGGGGCAGTGAATTCACAACAGAGCCTTCCCGCAACACCGGTGCGGCTCCTATGGATCATGCAGAAGTTTCGCTGCCATTTGGCGGTGGAAGCGGCGGCGGTATTTCCATTACACCTATCGCGTTCCTTGTTGTAGGAACTCAAGGGGTAAAAATCGTACCACTGGATAATCAAACCCATTTAATCGAGCGCTTGATTGATTCCGCGCCACAGGTCGTGGAAAAAATTCAAACGATGGTTCGAGGGAATAAGCAGAATGAGCCTCACCTGGATACTCATCAAGATGAGCTTCAACCCCTTGCCTGAAGCGAAAAACAAGCTGCCGTCCTATTGGCAGCTTGTTAATTGTTGTACGCCCGGCATGGGCGTTAAGCGAGTACTCCCGCGTAAAAACTACAATTTATCTTCCTTTTGCAAACGCTCATACAGAAAATCGACAATATGGAGGGCTTTCATCGTGTTGCCTAAATTCTCACGCTCAATGCCAAGCTTCATTTGCAGCAGGCAGCCCGGATTGCTCGTTATTAAATAATGGGCATTGGTTTGCTTGACATCCTCCATTTTGTGATCGAGGATTTGCGTAGCCATCTCCGGCTGCAAAATGTTATAGATTCCGGCCGAGCCGCAGCATTTATCAGCATTTCTAAGCTCGGTAAATTGAATGTTTTCCACGCTTTTCATTAAAGCTCTGGGCGCGCTGCCGCCTCTCATAACATTGCGCAAATGGCAGGAGTCCTGGTAGGTTACTACAACTTTAGGCTTCCCATCTGCAGCAGCAGCAACAGGTACATCCTCGGGACGCTGTTTTGTGCCGACTCCAGTGAACTTGGTCGCTCCCTTTAGCTGTTCGGAAGGAAGCTTGGCCTTATCCAGCGATTCCCGCTCCACGGAAACATCTCTGAAGACAGGCAGCTGTCCTTTAGTTACAATAAGCTCACTTATATCGAGGACACGCTCGGCAAACCATTTGCCGTGCTCCGCCCATTCCTCATCGTCTTGCAGCAGGTGATCATACTCCATCAGCAGCGCTCCGCACCCGCCAGCATTGGAAACGATATAATCGACGTTCGCTTCCTGGAAAGCGCGGATGTTGCGCTTGGCCAGCTCCTTGGCTGTCTCCATCTCTCCACTGTGGGCGTGCAGCGCCCCGCAGCAATTTTGCGCTGGCGGCAAAATGACATCAAAGCCGGAAGCGGCCAGCAGCTTAACGGTACGGATGTTGGTTTCTGTGAACAGCACATCCATAATGCAGCCGCGAAACATCCCTACCTTAGCCACAGCCTGGCCGTTCTCAGCCGGATAAAATGTGCCAAGCTGCTCCACGACTCCGTCCGATTGGGCCTCTGGCAGGATAGCCTCCATTTGTCTCATCGATTCGGGGAACAGTTTCAGCATCCCGCTTTTTCTTGCTGCCCATTGCAGACCTGTTTTTTGATATAATTTCAGCCCCAGTCCGACAAGCTTCATTCTTTGCTGCTTGGGGAATACGTGTTTGAACATAACGTTCCTGGCCAGCTTTACATGCCGCGGATGCTCGGTATGCTGTTCAATGGTCGCTCTTGCTTGCTCAAGCAGATGTCCGTATTTGACATCGGAGGGACAAACCGGCTCACAAGCCCGGCAGCCAAGACAGAGATCAAGCTGGTCCTTGAAGGCTTGATCCGGCTCCATCAAACCGTCTGCTACAGCTTTCATCAAGGCGATCCTTCCCCGGGGAGAAGCGGCCTCAATACCGGTTTCGGTATAAGTAGGGCAGGCCGGCTGGCAAAATCCGCACCGCATGCAATTAGTCAGCTCTTCATAATCGAGATTTACCTTTAACGCTTCGGCCAAGGCTTGCGTACTGGAAGAAGCGGCAGTGAGCTTGCCGGTTTTTTCGGCTTTCACTTTTGAATCACCACTCTTTTGCGAGATTCCTTGGCAAATATTTTGCCAGGGTTCATGATGTTGTTCGGATCGAACGCCTTTTTAATTCCTTTCATTACTTCTATACCGGCCTGACCGACTTTCCATTCCAGATAAGGAGCTTTTACCATTCCGACGCCATGCTCTCCAGTAATCGTGCCCCCCAAGCGGATGGCCGCTTCGAAAATTTCGGCGAATGCTTCCTCCACCCGGTGGATTTCTTCCGGGTCTCGTGCATCGGTCGGGCAGGTCGGATGCAGGTTGCCGTCACCGGCATGACCGAAGGTGCAAATATGGACATTGTATTTTTTTGCGATCTCATTAATGGCTAGTACCATTTCTGCAATTTTGGAGCGGGGCACCGTGGCATCCTCCAAAATAGTCGTCGGCCGTATTCGCGCTAAAGTAGACAAGGCGCTGCGGCGAGCGGTCATCAGCTTTTCCGCTTCAGCGGCGTCACGGGCCATCTGCACCTGATCGGCGCCTTCCTCGCGGCATATGGCGACGATTTGCTCGATATCCTTTTCAACGACACCCAAATCGGCGCCGTCCTGCTCGATTAGCAGAAATGCCTCCATATCCAGCGGCAGGTCAAGCTTATTAAACTCAGCGACTACACGCAGCGTGGCATTATCGATAAATTCTAATGTGGACGGAATGATGCGGTTGCCTACAATGCTGGATACGGTACGGGCAGCGGCGTGAATATCCTTGTACATGGCGAGCATCGTTTTCTTGTACTTGGGTGCGGGAAGCAGCTTCAGAGTGGCTTCGGTAAGGACGGCCAAAGTGCCTTCCGATCCGACGAGAAGCTTCGTCAGGTCATAGCCGGCAACATCCTTATAGAGCTTGCCGCCGGTACGGATGATTTCTCCGGACGGAAGCACCGCTTCCACACCAAGAACAAAATCTTTCGTCGTACCGTATTTCAAGCCGCGCAGGCCGCCGGCACATTCCATAATGTTGCCTCCAATAGTCGAAATAACCATGCTGCTTGGATCCGGCGGGTAGAACAAGCCGAGCTCCTCCAGTGCGGTATGGAACTGTTTAGTGTTCAATCCGGGCTGAACCGTTGCGGTCAAATTGTCCTGGTCAATTTCAAGCAGCCGGTTCATACGGGTCATCACTAAAACAATTCCGCCCTGAACGGGAACGGTACCGCCGCACAGATTAGTGCCTGCTCCCCGTCCGACGATAGGAACACGGTGTTCGTTCGCGATTTTCAGAATGGCGGATACCTGTTCAGTAGACTCGGGATACATAACGGCATCGGGCATCGCCTGGACCATGGGAGTCGCGTCGTAGGAGTGGGTGACGAGTGATTCCGGATCATCGCGGAAGCCTTTGTCACCGGTTACAGCAAGCAGTAGTTCACGGACTTTAGGGTCGAGCATGTTATAGTTAAACCTCCACTCTAAATTAATCAGGTCATCTGATGACTTTTTCTAAAGTATAGCGTATGATTAAATAAATGTATAGAACAATTGGAGGATTTGCCGTCTAATGGAAGTAAAACAAGTGAAACCCCAAAAAAGTTATGAGATCGTGATGAATGACCTCAAGTCCCGGATCGAATCAGGGGAGCTGCTCCCGGGCATGAGGCTTCCTTCCGTCGTGGATCTGGCAATAACCTATGGAGTAGGCCGCTCCACCTTAAGAGAGGCGCTAAGTGCATTAAAAGCAATGGGATGGCTGGAAATTCGTCAAGGGGGAGGAACATTTGTCTGTACGGAGCTGCCAGCCGAACCGGCAGGCGATGAAGGAGCCGCATCCCTATTTCATCAGACCCAGTCACTGAAGGAGCTTATGGAGATTCGGAAGCTTCTCGAGACCGGCAGCGCCTCCCTGGCCGCCCGCAATCGCACGGAGGAGGATTTGCGGAGGCTCGAAGACATCGTTCATAAGATGCGGACAGTGGTCCATGACGATGGAGCGGGGGAAGAGGCGGATGTGGAATTCCATCTGCTTGTAGCCCGGGCTTCGCACAATACTTTGCTGTTTCAAATGATGGAGTCTCTTCATGACAAATTGCAGGAAAGTATTAAAGAAACCCGCAAACTGTGGTTTTATGGCGAGCGGGCGGCTGCGGAACGATTGGCTGCCGAACACCTGGACATTTATGAGGCAATTCGCCTGCATGATGAAGAAAGAGCTTCCTCGCTTATGCAGAGCCATCTTGAAAAGGTAGAGAAGGTGCTGTCTAAGCTGTTTTAGAAGAAAGTCTTGTAGAGCATAACGGAATCGCGAAAAAAGCTGCAAAGCGCTTGAATTCCTGAATTCAGGCGGTTTTGCGGCTTTTTGTTATGCTTCGTTCGGCACGCGGCGGACATGTTCTACTCGGACAAAGCATATAATAAGCCAACAATATCCATTCTAAATTCGTACAAGAAAACCATAGAGCACAGGAGGAAAACATGAACAAATGGATCGCCGGAGTACTGCTTGTCACCTTGTTCAGCCTAATCTGGCCGGCTGCTGAATCTGTAGTTGAAGCCGCGCCGCCACCCATTTACACAAATGCCGAGGCTGCTGCTTTGATCGATGTCACATCGGGAAGAATCCTGCACAGCAGCGGAGGTGACAAGCCGATGCGAATAGCCAGCCTGACCAAAATTATGACAGCTATTGTGGCCATTGAACACGGAGAGCTGTCTGATTCCATTACGGTAAGCAGGCGGGCCTTTGGCAAGGAAGGCTCATCCATTTACTTGAAGCTGGGTGAGGAGATGAGTCTCCATCATCTGCTGTACGGACTTATGCTGCGGTCGGGCAATGATGCGGCAGTAGCTATCGCCGAGCATGTCGGCGGCTCGCTTGAAGGGTTTGTTTATTTAATGAATCAAAAAGCTGAAGAGCTGGGAATGGATAATTCCCAGTTTATGAACCCGCATGGTCTGGATGAGGAAGGCCATTATTCGACGGCAAACGATATGGCCAAACTGACCGCATACGCTCTGAAAAATCCGGTTTTCCAAGAAATTGTCAAAACTGAAAGGAAAAGAGTATCGCGAGCGGATGAATCATGGGATACGATCTGGTACAACAAGAACAAAATGCTTCATTTCTACGAAGGAGCAGATGGCGTCAAAACAGGCTATACCCGATTGGCCAGACGGTGTCTCGTGTCCTCGGCAACCAGAAACGGCCAGCAGCTGGCGGTCGTTACCTTGAACGACCCTAATGATTGGGTTGATCATCGTGAATTGCTGGACTACGGCTTTCAATATTTTCCGCTGGAAGAAGTCGTTCAACGGGGGGCCAGCGCACAGGAGGGACTTGTATACGGGAGTTCCTTTTCTTACGCTTTGGCTGAGGGCGAGCGGGAACAGCTCGAAAGGCAGGTTACTGCTATCCCTGTTGACTCCGTTGATTATCGTTTTGGGGAAAGAGGCAGAGCGACCTTTTACTTAAATGGCAAAACGATTGGCAGCATACCGCTGTACGAAGCAAATAGCTTGCGGCTTCTCGAACAATCAGCGTCTGGTCAAGCCAATCAAAGCCAGTCAGGGAGCCTGGAGAGCTACTGGCAAAGCTTCTACCGGCTGCTAAATTCTTTATTTACGCTCAGGCGCTAGCCTTTCTGCAATAACCTTGTGAGCAGTGCAGCTTTTGATCCGACAAGGAGATAGATTTGCACTGCCTGGCAAGGGGGGGAGGATGAGGGGAATGGTGAATTTCATTTGGTTGTTTTTTATCGTGTGCGGATTCGTGGTTGCCGCCATAAATGGAAATATGGAGGCGGTCACGCAGGCAGTGTTTGACGGAGCCAAATCCGGAGTAAGCATATGCTTCGGCCTGATCAGCATACTCGTTTTTTGGCTTGGAATGATGCGGATTGCGGAGGATGCCGGTCTATTAAAGATGCTGGCCAGGCTGCTCAGGCCTATAGTTAAATATTTGTTCCCGGATGTACCCGACAACCACCCTGCACTAGGCTACATTATGTCTAATATGAGTGCCAACCTGCTCGGGCTGGGCAATGCGGCCACGCCAATGGGCATCAAAGCAATGCAGGAGCTGCAGAAGCTTAATCCAAATAAGGATTCTCCAAGCGCTTCGATGGCAACCCTGCTGGCGATTAACACGGCCAGTATTACCTTGATTCCGACAACCCTGATCGGCATCAGGTTAAACTATCAATCGGCCAATCCGGCTGAAATCGTTGGCACTACCCTGCTCGCGACAGCGATAGCCACATTCGCCGCTATTATCCTTGACCGTTGGTACCGCAAGCGCTCTATGTCCAAATCCACCTGAAAGGAAGGGCCGTCATGTATTCGATTATTACATTGATTTCCGCATGGGCCATTCCCGTCATCATTGTGTTTATTCCTTTATTCGCCGCGTATCGTAAAGTGCCGGTCTACGAATCGTTTGTGGAAGGGGCTAAAGATGGCTTCCAAACGGCCATTTCGATTATTCCCCAGCTTGTAGGGATGATGGTCGCCATCTCTATCTTTCGCGCATCCGGTGCGATGGAGCTGATGGTAGGCATGATGAAGCCTGTTCTGGACTGGTTTGGGGTTCCCGGAGAAATTATGCCGCTCGGCATATTGCGGCCGTTGACCGGCTCGGGCTCCCTGGCATACACCGCTGATTTGATCCAGCAGTTCGGACCTGACTCGATGATTGGCAGAATAGCATCGACCATTCAAGGAAGCACGGACACCACCCTGTATGTGTTGACCGTTTATTTCGGGGCTGTCGGCATTCGCAAAGCCGGGTATGCGCTTAAGGTTGGATTATGGTCGGATGTGATCGGTTTCATTGCAGCGATTGTAATTTGTTTCCTGGTTTTTGGTTAAACTAGATAGTGACAATCGTTTATTCAAGGGCGGCTGTTTGCAACAGCGGCTCTTGTTTGTTGTACATGTCAATATGAACCATCACATTCTCTTGTGATTTTTACAAAGGATGGTATCATTAGTTTTGAGGTGAAGGCTAATGACAGAAAGACTACAAAAAGTACTGGCCCAGGCCGGTATAGCTTCACGCAGAAAATGCGAAGAGTATATAACCAGCGGCAGGGTAGAAGTTAATGAGCAAGTGGTTACCCAGTTAGGGGTAAAGGTGGATCCGGAGCAGGATGAAATTAAGGTCGATGGACGTCCTATCCGGCTGCAATCTAAACTATATTTGGCCTTCTATAAGCCCAAGGGCGTCATCAGCAGTGTGAAGGACCCCGAGGGACGGAAAGTCGTAACGGATTTTGTACAACAAATCAACCAGAGAGTATATCCGGTAGGGAGACTGGATTACGATACAGAGGGACTGCTGCTGCTGACCAATGACGGGGAATTCGCGCAGCTGCTGACCCATCCGAAGTATCATATTCCTAGAACCTATCATGTAACGGTGAAGGGTGTGCCGCATGGGGATGTGCTGGAAAAGCTGAAGCAGGGTGTAGAGCTCGATGACGGGATGACGGCGCCTGCCGAGGTGGAATACCATGATATCGATCCGGACAAGAACCGCACCGTGCTCACCATGACGATCTACGAAGGAAGGAACCGTCAGGTGAGAAGAATGCTGGAGGCGGTTAAGTTTCCTGTTGTCAAGCTGAAGCGAGTGCAATTCGGGCCGATTTACCTTGGCGGCCTTTCACGCGGCCGATATCGGGAGCTCTCCCAGGACGAAGTCAAACAGCTGAAAGCGGCGGCAATGGAGTCACACAATGTTCAAAATACAAAATAAGCGCAAGCCCTTATTTTAGTTATAATGAAGAGGGTAAAGCACTCCTCTTTTTTGAATTGAATGAAGGTGATGAACTTGAAAAAAAGCAGAAAGTGGATGCAGGTTATAATATTGGGCGCCGTTCTCATTCTTGGCGGCTGGACGATTATCAACGGTCTGACACAAGACAGCGCGCAGGCTAAACCGGGAAACGAAGCGCCGGAGTTTGAACTGGTCGGGTTGGATGGAGAAATTCATAACCTATCAAATTATAGAGGCAAAGCGGTAGTTGTCAACTTTTGGGGCACATTCTGTGAGCCATGCCGTGAGGAAATGCCGGATATCCAAAGTCAATACGAGAAATGGTCTGATGATGAGGTCGTCTTTCTCGGGCTTAATCTGGGGGAGAGCCGGGTCACAGCCCAAAATTTCGTAAACCAGATGAAGCTGACTTTTCCGATTTTGCTGGACAACCAGAGAATGGTTGCACGCAACTATGGCATTACCCATTATCCATCCACGGTGTTTATCAGGCCTGATGGCAAAATCGATCATATTCGGGTTGGCCTGATGGATGAGCAGTACATCGAGGACAGTGTGAAAAAGCTCGTTGGATCATAAGCATGTCTGCTTTCACCTGACTTTAAAAGAATGGACAGGCATCCGGATGGGGACACGGAGGTGAAGGGCTTGATAGAAAATACGAAGTGCGAGTGCGGTCACCAGAATCATCTGGGGACCGTACTTTGTGAATCATGCGGTAAACCTCTTTACGATGACCATGGAGACGAAGTGCTGGAGATGAGATATGACGGGGTGGCCCGAAGGTCGCAGAAGCAGAACCCGTCATGGATCGATAAAATCTGGAGATTCTTTTCTTCGGTAAAGGTAGCGGTTTACCTGATCATTATAACGCTGCTTGGAGCTATATTGGGCAGTATTTACCCGCAGTCAAATGTTTTCATTAACAATTTTGACCCATCGACCTATTACCGGGACAATTTCGGTACACTGGGCCACATTTATTATTTGCTTGGCCTTCATAAAACGTATGAATCCTGGTGGTTTCTCACCCTGCTGTTTATGATTGGAACCTCTCTTGTCGTCTGCAGCCTGGACCGGGTTCTGCCGCTTTACCGCGCTCTGAAGAAGCAGCAGATCCGCAAGCATGAGAAATTTCTAACCAGGCAAAAGGTAACTTATCAAAGCGAGATTGCGGAAATCCGCACAGAAGACGATGCTGAGGCTTGGGTAGAAAATATGGCCAAGCGCTTGCGCAAACGATTTTATCGCGTGCATACCGAAGGCTCGGCATTGCTGGCTGAAAAATACCGTTTTAGCCGCTGGGGTCCATACATCTTGCATATCGGACTTATTATTTTTTTGATGGCGGCATTTATGCGCAGCCTGCCTGGCTGGCAAATGGATCGCTATATGGGCTTCCTGGAAGGACAGACCGTGCAGATTCCTGACACTAAGTTTTTCCTCAAGAATGAAAAGTTCACGGTAGAGCTCTATTCCCCGGAAGAAATGTCCGAGGAATTCAGAGCTAAAGACCGTGCGGCCTTCAAGCTGTTTCAAACTAAGGCGGTGCTGTACGAGTGTACGGAGCATTGTAATGACCCGTCCCGGCGCGTACTCGAAGAGGTGCACCGTCATGATATTGAGGTGAACCACCCGCTCGTCTATGAAGGGCTGATTATTTATCAATTCGATTTCCAGCAAACGCCGAGGCTTTTGTCGGTTAGCCCAAGCATTACGAACAAGCAAACCGGAGAAAGCTACGGGCCTTTCTATCTATCGACTTACGATCCGCAGACTCATTTTGAGGTTGGGCCTTATTCACTGGAATTAAAAGGGTACTTTCCTGATTTCGCTTTGGACAGCCGCGGCGAACCGATCACCCAGTCAGCGGATCCGAATGCTCCGGCATATATCTTCACCGTTAAAGGACCCGCTTTAGCGCCCGATGGAGAAATTTTTATTTATTTTCCACGGGAAGTGGATAAAAACAGTTTCCGCCAAGACGATTTAAACGGAGAGCTTGCACAAAAAATCGAAATCTCCGCCGGCTCTATGGAGAATGTTGAAATTGCTGATTTTACCAGCTACTTGAACGTGAGAGTAGACCGCGCGATGCCTTACATTTGGATTGCCTGCGCAATCTCCATGATCGGCTTAATTATGAATTTTTACTGGCAGCACAGGCGTATCTGGGTAAGGATTGATGGGCAAAGGCTGCTTATCGGAGCGCATACGAACAAGAACTGGTTCGGTTTGCGCAAAGAGGTAGCGGATGCTTTGGAGCATAACAATATCAAGGTTGATCCGAAATCGTTGAACAATGGAGGGAACTCGTCTTGATCGATTCAATCGCGTCCTATAGCGGAACATATTTGATGTTCGCTTTTATTTTATATTGTTTTGCGTTTGTTGCTTATGCTGTTGCTTTAGCTGGACAGCGGTGGAGCGGAAGAAGCCCGGAAGAGCATAAGAACCGCTGGGGAAAGATCGCTATTGTTCTAACGGTTAGCGGATTTGTGCTGCATCTGATGTTTTTCTTCACCAGATGGTATATCAGTCATATCCCCGTCAGTAATATGTATGAGTTTATGACGTTCTTGTCGATGATGATCTTCCTGGCCACCATTATCGTATATTTGCTTTATCGCAACCTGCTGCTTGGTGCATTTGCTGTTCCGGTAGGGATTCTGATCATGGCCTATGCTTCAATTTTTCCGCGGGAAATTCAGCCGCTGATTCCGGCTCTGCAGTCGATCTGGCTTAAAATCCACGTGACGATGGCAGCTGCCGGGGAAGCCTTCTTCGCGGTAGCGTTCGCTGCTGGACTTATGTATTTGATCAAAAAGGTTGATTTTCGGGCAAAAACGAAAGCGGCCAAGTGGGAACGCTTTGGCGTAGAGCTGACGATATTCAGTATTCTGATGATTCTCGCTTTCGTTGCTGTCTCCTTCTCGTTTAACAGCGCCGGTTACCAGGCACGCTTTGAAAAGCAAATGACCCAGGTTGTGGATGGGGAACAGCAGGTCATTACCCGCCAGGAGGTATACGTCATTCCTCCGCTAGTTAAGCCTTATGGCGGAACAACGCTGGAAATGAAGCCTTTCCTGGGCATGACCGAGCCTTTGTTCGAAGCTCCTAAATGGATGAACGGCCAGGATGCAGGCCGGCAGTTCAATACGGTGATTTGGTCCTTCATAGCAGGACTTGCTGCTTACGGCCTGCTTCGCCTGTTGTTCCGCAAACCGCTTGGCCTTGTGATTCAGCCTGTGCTGGGAGAAATTGATGAGGAAGACATTGATGAAATGAGCTACCGGGCTATAGCTATCGGATATCCGATCTTTACGTTAGGTGCCTTGATCTTTGCAATGATTTGGGCTCATGAAGCGTGGGGACGCTTCTGGGGATGGGACCCGAAAGAAGTATGGGCGCTCATTACATGGCTGTTTTATGCGGCCTACCTGCATCTTCGGCTTTCGCGCGGCTGGCAGGGCAAAAAATCGGCCTGGCTTGCTGTTCTAGGTTTTGTCGTAGTGTTGTTTACACTGGTTGGCGTTAATCTGCTAATCTCGGGACTTCATTCCTACGCCGGTGTATAATAAATTTAGAAATGCAAGCAATTATTATGGAGAAGAGGGGAGTGGCCTGTGATGACGGAATCCCAGACAACAATTCTCGTCGTGGATGATGAAGAACGCATTCGCCGGCTGTTAAAAATGTATCTCGAAAAGGAAGGCTACCAAATTGAGGAGGCTCAGGATGGCGAAGGGGCGCTGCAAATGGCGCTGGAAAAAGATTATGATTTGATTCTTCTAGATCTAATGCTTCCGGGGATTGACGGGATGGAGGTATGTACCCGGCTCCGCCAGCATAAGTCAACCCCGGTGATTATGCTTACGGCAAAAGGTGAAGAAGCTAACCGGGTACAGGGATTCGAGGTTGGCGCGGACGATTATGTAGTAAAGCCGTTTAGCCCGCGTGAAGTGATTTATCGGGTAAAAGCTGTATTGCGCCGCTCCTCAGCTACGGCTTATTTGTCCAAGGATGAAGTGTCGAGCAACAATATCGTATTCCCTCATCTCGTCATTGAGCATGATGCCCATCGTGTGACAGCAGGCGGAGAAGAAGTTACGCTCACTCCTAAGGAATATGAGCTGCTCCACTATTTGGCCAGCTCGCCGGACAAGGTGTTTTCCCGTGAAGAGCTGTTGAAAGACGTATGGAATTACGAATTTTTTGGCGATTTGCGAACAGTGGATACGCACGTAAAAAGGCTTCGTGAGAAATTAAATAAAGTATCTCCTGAAGCGGCATCCATGATTACTACGGTGTGGGGAGTCGGTTATAAGTTAGAGGTGCCCAAGTAGTGACTATATTTAATAGTGTAGTAGGAAAGCTTTGGATGACGATCATAGGCCTGGTGGCTGTTGTGCTAATCATTCTGGGCTTCTTCCTGTTTCAGTACATCGACACCAGCATCCCCAACGTCAGTAATCAAAAAACGAATTTAATTCGTCTCACTAACCAAATATCACAGGATTCTTCCTACCATACTGCCGAAAGCGGCTATTATACTGCCATGAGCGATCTGCTAGCGACACAGGATGCGGGAATGACCCTGATACAGCAAGGGGAGTATTCGGCGGACGAACTGTTATTTATTACGGGGGAAAGAGCGGTGACGCTGGGTGATCTATTGTCACAAGAGAGCCTGGACGATCTATTCATGACAGGGGAGCTTCTGTCCGGACAATTCTCCAGCAGTGTCAATCCATGGCACGGCGGTTATATTTTTGCTGCGAGAAAGATTGAAGCTTCAAATGCAGGGGAGCCTGACCAGGCAGTCATCGTCTATCAGTCGATGCAATCGGTTGAAGACACGCAAATGTATGTTAAACGTTTGTTTGCTCTGGTTTCCTTAATGGGCTTCCTGATGACCACCTTTTTTGCCTTTTTCCTGATTACGCGGATTACCCGTCCGCTCACAGAGCTCAAGAAAGCAGCCGATTCAATTACCCGGGGCGATTACGGCAAACGGGTGCCGGTCCTTTCCTCGGATGAGATCGGAGAACTGACCAAGACGTTCAACCTGATGGGAGAGCAGCTGGAGGGAACGATTCAGGATTTAAATCATGAGAAACAGAACCTGGCCAGCGTACTCCATAGTATGGGTGACGCAGTTATTTCGTTTGATAATGATGGCCGCATCATTTTTATTAATCCGTTAGGCGAGCGCGTACTGGAGGAATGGACGGGGCTTTCCTGGGAAGAAGATGCCCATGAAGCTTCTGCGCAAGAGATGCCTGGCAGCATCCCGGAACCGCTGCAGGAGCTCTATCAATCGGCTGTCCGGGAAATGCGCGGAATCAGCTCGCGGCTTCATGTGAAGAACAATGTGTGGTCCGTCGTGCTTGCTCCTTTGTACGCCGGTGATCAAGTGCGCGGCATCGTCGCCGTGCTGCGTGATGTGACGGAAGAATCCCGCTTGGAGTCTCTCGGCAAGGATTTTGTCGCCAATGTTTCGCACGAATTAAGAACCCCTATAGCTATGTTGCAAGGGTATAGCGAAGCCTTGCTTGACGATATGGCCACATCGGTGGAAGATCGCCAGGAACTGGTTCAGATCATTCATGACGAGTCGCTTCGAATGGGTAGGCTTGTTAAGGATTTGCTGGATCTGGCGAAGATGGAGAATGGCCGAATGGAGATGAAACTTGCGGAGGTGGATGTGTCCTCCCTGATGACCAGGGTTCACCGCAAGTTCTCTGCCTTATGCAAGGAGCAGGAAATCGGCTTGATCTTGGATATTCCGGATAAGCCGCTGCTGTTGGAGCAAGGGGATGAAGACCGGCTGGAACAGGTAATGACGAATTTGCTGGATAATGCTATTCGCCATACCCATGCCAATGCCAACATTTACATTCGGGGAATGGAAGAGAACGATGGCAACCACCTTCGCATAGAATTTGAGGATGAAGGAGAAGGCATACCCAAGGAAGCACTGCCTAACATCTTTGAAAGGTTCTATAAAGCCGATAAGGCGCGAACAAGAGGGGCCGCCGGGGGGACGGGCTTAGGTCTGGCTATCGTAAAAAATATTATCGACGTTCATCAAGGGACGATAACCGTAGACAGTGAATTAGGACAAGGTACGACGTTTTCCATCCTTCTTCCGGTGGAAAGAAGATGACTAGACAAAGGAAAGGCTTCTTCCGTTAGCGGAAGAAGCCTTTTTTTTGTAGAATAATAGAGACTATTCTTGTTGTTCGTGAAACAATATACAGCTAGACAATAATTTGCTTAACCGTGGAAATCTCGGGCAGCCCGGTTAATTCCTTTAACACTTGGTCCGGAGCCTGTCTATCGATGGTTAGAATCATAATGGCGGCGCCCCCGGCCTCCTTACGCCCCACCTGCATAGAGGCAATGTTGACGTCATTGCTGCCAAGCAGCGTGCCCACCCGACCGATAATTCCAGGCTTATCATGGTGAGAAATTAGCAGCAGCGCGCCTTCTGGTGTCGCGTCTACCGTATATTGGTCGATCGTTACAATTCTTTCGCCGTAACCTTCCAGAAGTGTTCCTGACAAGGACCGGGTTTCTTTATCGGTTTTTAGAGTGACAGTAATCAGGTTAGTGAAGCTTTCTGCTGCCGATGTTTTTTGCACGACCAGCTGAATATCTCTAAGCTTCGCCATGTGCAGCGCATTGACAATATTGACATCGCTGCCCAGATGGTTGCCGAGCAAGCCTTTAACAATGTAGCGATTAAGCGGTGAAGTATCTACATTAGCCAGCTCTCCGCTGAATACGACGGAAATTTCCTTGACCGGCCCTTCCGTAATTTGTCCTGCAATGCGCCCCAGCTTCTCCCCAAGGCCCAAATAAGGCTGCAGCTTATTCATCACCATAGGAGGAACAGCAGGCATGTTAACAGCATTCTTGAAAGGCTCGTTTCTCAAAATGTGCAGCACTTCCGCAGCAACATCTATGGCCACATTTTCCTGCGCCTCTACCGTGGATGCGCCAAGGTGAGGCGTTACGATCATTTGCGGGCGGTTCAGGAAAGGATGATCGGGCGCCGGCGGCTCCTCGACAAATACGTCAAAGGCTGCACCTGCTACTATGCCTTCATCAATGGCTTCGACCAGTGCTTCCTCATTAATAATACCACCGCGTGCGCAGTTGATAATCCGCACGCCGCGCTTCATCAGCTGAAACTGGGGGCGGTCAATCAAATGCCGGGTTTCCTTGGTAAGCGGGGTATGAACAGTGATGAAATCAGCATGGGCAGCTATTTCGTCAACGGAAGATAGCTTGACTCCCAGCTTGTCGGCTCTTTCCTCGGTGAGAAATGGATCATAGCCGTATACTTCCATGCCAAACACCTTGGCTCTTTTGGCCACCTCGCTGCCGATGCGTCCCATGCCAACGATTCCGATGATTTTGTTGCGGAGCTCTACCCCGACAAACGCTTTGCGATCCCATACACCGGAGACTGTCTTCTGATAGGCTTGAGGAATTTGCCGTGCGACAGCCATGATCATCGCAAATGTCAGCTCGCAGGTGGCGATCGTATTTCCGTCCGGAGCGTTAACGACTACAATGCCATATTGAGTAGCCGCGTCCAAATCAATATTGTCAACACCAACTCCGGCTCGGCCGATCACTTTTAGTTTCTTGGCTGCCTTCATAATAGCCGGTGTAACCTTGGTTTGGCTGCGGACGAGCAGGGCATCATACTCGCCAATAACGGACAGCAATTCTTCCTCGGAAAGTCCGGTTTTCTTGTCAACGATGACATCCTCTGCCTCACTTAGCTGGCGAAGTCCAAAATCGCTGATTGGATCAGATACTAATACTTTAAACATGCTTAATTAACCTCCTTGATGTATTGAAAACAGTAGAGTTCATAAGAATAAGCCTAACGAGCAAGAGGGTGGAGCCGATCTGAACGGGAATGCCGACGAGGGCGACCTAAAAAAACTCCCGCCCTTCTATACAGCTTACCTGTATAGAAGGGACGAGAGTCAGCTGATCGTGGTACCACCCTTCATTCGCTGCTTACTTGCGTAATACAGCCTCATGGCCTGAAAATCAGGCCGGAAATTTAACGGTTTCCCATCCGATTATGCCTACTGCCGAGGAACGGCTGGTTCAACATAATAACTCCGGAATGCTCCACATAAAGCATCACCACCGGTTTGCAGCAACCACCGGCTCTCTGTAGGCTTCTTTATGCTTGGTTCCTTCATGGTTTGTGCGGATATGCAATTGTAAGCTGCCGCTGGTTGAATAAAAGCCTTCGGCGCGCCATGTTTACTTCCTCGCGGGTATACATTTATTGAAATGAATCCGATAGAAGTTTTTACATAATGTAACATGGCGGTCAAGCAGTGTCAACTATTAAATAAAGACTATTTTGTGTCAAGCTCGATTTGCTGTACACAACAGAAGGCCGCGGCTTGAATTTGTTCCTTCTTTTCGCTATTCTGCAAGTAAAGCTTACGACAACTAGGATGTCAAGATAAGGGGAATATATGAAAAAATGGAAGTTTAAAAAACCGCAGCTTCAGCCGCTGGATATCAATAATTTGGACCCCCGCTTGCTACTGATCAATGTATATTTTACGCAACTGCTATGTCTGCTGCTGGCTATTATTTTAATACTGTTTCAAAGAGACAATCCTCTGTTAGGCCTTTTTCTGTGGACAAACGGATGGCAGCCCGTGTATTGGGGAGTAGGCTTGGCGGTAGCCGTCATTGCTGCCGATTTGCTTCTTACCCGCTGGGTTCCGGAGGAAATGAGCGATGATGGGGGAATTAATGAGAAGCTTTTTAGGACGCTGCCTTTGTGGCATATCATCGCGCTCTGTTTTGTCGTCTCCGTTTGTGAGGAACTGCTGTTCAGAGGGGCCCTTCAGCATTGGTTTGGACCGTACTGGACAAGTATTCTTTTTGCCCTTATTCATGTAAGATATTTAAGGCATTGGTTAATGACCGGTCTCGTTTTTAGTATCAGCTATGCATTAGGGTGGATTTACATCCAAGCTGGCACGCTGTGGGCGCCTATTATTGCTCACTTTGTTATTGATCTGGTCATGGGCTGTATAATCCGCTATCAAAAAAAGGACAGCCGCTAAGGGCTGCCGGGTCATTCAAGCTCTATCTCGATTGTATCGGGATCAATGAATCCGTACCCGAGCTCTACTAATTGGGTTAGCAGCGGCTCCAGGGCTTCTGCCGTCCAGGGCAGCTCATGCATTAAAATATTACTTCCTGGATGCAGCTGCTCCAGCACATTGCTGACAACGGCATCGGGATTGTCACGCGCGGAGGCATCCCAATCCAGGGAGCCATTCGACCAGGTCATGTACAGCATGCCTTCCTCGCGAACCTTCTGGCGCAAATAGTCGTTGCCTGCTCCGTGAGGGGGCCGAAAAAATTGCGGCACCGTCCCCGTGACTTCCTCCACAATGGCTTGTACCTTCTCCACCTGTTGATCAATGACATCCGCTGGTTCATTCTTCAGATTGATATGATCCCAAGAGTGATTTCCGATTATCTGTCCCCGCTCATGAATCAGCTGCAGCAGCTCGGGATTTTGCTCAACCCGGGTGCCATTAACAAAAAAAATCGCTTTAGCCTCGAACTTGTCCAGGGTGTCCAGTAAAGGCTCAAGAGTATCAGGATGCTTCGGGCCGTCATCAAATGTCAATAATACGACCTTGTTATCCTCTTCCTCCTGCAGCGGCACGAAGACATAATTCTGATTCATCCGATAGGCTTTGGCAGGCGGTTCCAGCTCCGGCTGGGGCTCCGGTGCCGCTTCCTCATCCGCTCCATCTTCATTTTCCTTTGCAGAAGGGGAAGCTGAGGGGGGCTGCTGCACCTGATCCTGGGCTTGCGGAGGCACGCTCGGGGGCAATGCCCCTTCTTCACCCGCATTCGACTGGCAGGCAGCTGTCAGCAGCATAAGGCCAAATACTGCCAATGGAAGGGTTCGTGTCCACCAGGCTCGCGCAAGGTGCTGTTTTGACGAAGCGGCTTTAGTAGTCCTATCTTGACTTAAGGTTTGAGTCGACATCTTGATCTCTCCATTTCTAAGTGATTAAATGTTAGACCCTGAAGGGGTTGTGAACGGTCAATCTAAGTGTGGTTCTGACGGCTGCTGTTTCCTTATTTTCACGTGAATACTTTCCTAATCCGGGCAAACAATACGAAAAGAAAACCGACTAACCGATTCCAGCGGAAAGGGGACTAATCAAATGCGCATGGCAAGTTTTATTCTTGGTAGTCTGGCAGGCGCCGCCGCCACCGTCTACCTGTACAAAAATAAAGACAGGCTGTTTAATCTGACAACGGATCTGATCTTGTCCGGCTTTCAGCCGGCTGCTTCTTCTTCCCAATCTTCACAAAGACAAGCAGGGGCTCAGCCGGAAGCATCCGCAAAACAGGACCTGGCCGCGGCGAATACTTCGCATGCAGCGTTCGCAACGGGAACAACAAGTGCTCCCGCGAATAACGGGCTGGACGAGGTAAGGCAATGGGTGGCAAAAGATCCTAATCTAAGTGCTACTGTACAGGAAATTTTGCAGCATAACAATGAGCAATCCCAAGCCCATCACTAAGTAAATTACTTGACCTGGCAGCTATTTTTGAAGCTGCCAGGCTTTTTCAACCCGCCCGAAACGGATAGGCTTCATATCAGGCAGAGGCCTGTGCGCAGCTAGGAACTTGGGAGTCTTGACCGTGCAAAGGCGGCCGCCGGACAAAGAACTTGAATAGGAATGGCATTCTTAAAGTAGAACATGCTATAATACTAGTGGTATAAACATTTATACTTTAGGAAGCACAAAAAAACATAATTTTCATAATCTGTTAGTATAGAATAGCAAAGAAAGCTAGCAAGCGGGCAGATTATCGGGTTATGGAGAGCTTAAGGGGGATCCTAGTATGAAAATTGAGCGTTTGAGTACCGACAAAATCAGGATTTTCCTCACTTTTGATGATTTGACGGAACGCGGGATCCAGAAGGAAGACATGTGGAGGGAAATTCCGAAGGTTCACGAGCTTTTTAGTGAAATGATGGAGCAAGCATACTCTGAACTCGGTTTTGACGCTACCGGACCTTTGGCTGTAGAGGTGTTCTCTGTCCCCGCTCAAGGGATGGTCGTAATTGTCACAAGAGGCAAGATGAATTCCGATACGGATGACGCCTTGCTGGACGATGACGATGAGGATATGTATGAAATGGAAGTCACTTTGGAGCAGAGCGAAACCATCTCTTACGTATTTCATGATTTTGAGGATCTAATCCGTATGGCTAAGGTAATCAAACCGCTGGCCCATCAAGGAGGCACCTTGTATTCTTACCAGAATAAGTGGATTCTGCTGCTTGATCCTGACGGAATGGATGAGAAGGAACAGAGATATCAGGCCATTATCGCCGTGTTGTCTGAATATGGGGAAGCTACATCTGTGACGAGCGCTTTTCTAGATGAGTATGGTACCGTTGTAATTGCTGAAGAAGCGGTCCATACATTATGCGAGCACTTTAAGTAAACCTTGACAAGCATCTTCAAAAACTATTGTTTTTGCTGGATGCTTTTTCATTGTTCCAAAATTTAAAAATACCGGACAAGTCATGTCAGGTTAGTCTATAATTAAAGTATAATTGATGCAGGATAAAATAATCAGAAAAACCTATGGTTGAAATCCTGAGATTGATGCTATTCTATAGAAGGATATGGTAAGAGTCAGATTTCATTATCTGGCGGACATGTCATCAATGAGAGTTGTCTATCATTTGGAACGGAGTGAAACAAATGGCGGAAACCGATCACTTGAATGTACTTAACTCAACACAGCTTATCGTTCAGAAGGCATTGGCCAAGCTGGGGTATCCCGATGAAATGTATGAGTTATTTAAAGAACCTATGAGAATGCTTACGGTGCGAATTCCAGTTAGGATGGATGATGGCAAGGTTAAGGTGTTTACAGGGTATAGGGCCCAGCATAATGATGCTGTCGGTCCGACCAAGGGAGGAGTTCGTTTTCATCCCGATGTTACCGAAGACGAAGTGAAAGCTTTGTCGATTTGGATGAGCTTGAAATGCGGTATCGTTAACTTGCCCTATGGAGGGGGTAAAGGAGGCATCATCTGTGACCCCCGGGAGATGTCATTTGGCGAGCTGGAGAGACTGAGCCGCGGATATGTGCGTGCTATTAGTCAGCTTGTAGGTCCTACCAAGGACATTCCGGCTCCGGATGTCATGACCAACTCTCAAATTATGGCCTGGATGCTGGATGAGTACAGTAGAATCCGTGAATTTGACTCACCTGGATTTATAACGGGCAAGCCAATCGTGCTGGGAGGTTCCCAAGGGCGGGAGACTGCCACCGCCAAAGGCGTTACCTTGATGATTGACCAGGCGCTGCAAAAACGGAATATTCCTTTAAAAGAAGCCAAAATAGCTATACAAGGATTTGGGAATGCGGGAAGCTATCTGGCTAAAATGATGCATGAAGCTGGCGCCAAGGTCGTCGCTATCTCTGACGTATATGGTGCTTTATATGATGAAAACGGCCTGGATATCGAATATTTACTGGACCGCAGAGACTCGTTTGGTACGGTAACCAAGCTGTTCAAGAACACATTAACGAATAAAGAGCTGTTGGAGCTTCCTTGTGATATCCTTGTTCCAGCAGCCATTGAAAACCAGATTACCCATGAAAATGCCGAGAGGATTCAGGCCAGCATCGTCGTGGAAGCAGCCAACGGACCAACCACTATTGAGGCAACTCGCATACTCACGGAGAGGGGAATCCTGCTCGTCCCTGATGTATTGGCGAGTTCAGGCGGAGTGGTCGTGTCGTATTTTGAATGGGTGCAGAACAATCAGGGCTTTTACTGGACGGAAGAAGAGGTGCACTCCAGACTCCATGAAGTGCTGGTGAATGCATTTGAGAGCGTGTATACCGTTCATACGACCCGTCGTGTAGACATGCGTCTGGCCGCCTATATGGTCGGTGTTCGCAAAATGGCGGAGGCGGCTCGCTTCCGGGGCTGGATCTAAGATGATTTTCCTTGCCCTGCTCACAGCCGCGGTTGCCCCCGGGCTGTGTCTGGTTCTCTACTTCTACCTGAGAGATCAATATGATACGGAACCTATTGGAATGGTTGCCAAAATGTTCTTGATGGGGATCATGATCGTGTTTCCGACAATGGTCTTTCAAAGAGCGCTGGTACTCGGCTTTGGTGAGAATCCTTTAGTGTATTCCTTTATCTACTCGGCAGGCATTGAAGAATTCTTTAAATGGTTTATTTTGTTTTTCATTTTATTTAAGAACGTTATCTTTGATGAGCCTTATGACGGAATTATTTATTCGGTAGCTGTATCAGTGGGCTTTGCTACCATGGAGAACATTTTTTATGCCTTTCTTAATCAGCCTACGTTTTTCGATTTGTTTCTGAGAGGATTGCTGCCTGTTTCCGCTCATGCGATGTTTGGGGTTACGATGGGATATTATCTCGGCGAGGCAAGGTTCCATCCAACGGAAAAACGCAAATATTTGCTGGTGGCTCTAATCATTCCAATGTTGTATCACGGAATTTTTGACTATATTTTGCTCATTCACACCAACTGGGTTATGCTGATGGTGCCGCTGATGACTTTCTTGTGGCTGCGCAGCTTATGGAAGGTTAAAAAAGCGAACAGTAAATCATCGCTAAGGCAAATCCCTTTTGAAGATGAGGTTAAAATGTCAGGCACCGGTCTATAATGGTGGATAAATAGACCATTAGTTAAGTGAGGGAACAGGTTTGAATACGAGAATAAAAGTAAGAATCCGCTGCATTCACTGCGGCGAAAGATTTGTCCTTAGAGGAGTGCAAAGTAACGGAAAGGTTGAGACCGGATTTCAAAGATGTCTTTGCAACAATGATTCGGATTTCGAAATAGATGTTTTATCCTGACCTATGGCAAGAGCAGCCAGTAGCGGTATGGACGTTAGTCCCTTATTACACCCACTTCTTACTAAATGAATAAAGGTTTCCCTTTTGACGAAAGCTATGGGCATCCAATAAATGATTAAAGGAGTGCCCTAGCTATGTACAGAAGATTAAGCGGTGTTATGTTTCCTATCTTACTGGTTGCTCTAATTGGAATGGCTGTGTGGGGGTATCAGGAGAATAAAGAAAAGAACTCCGTACTTATTAAAGCGGAAAACCAATATCAAAGAGCCTTTCACGATTTGACCTCCCATATGGGCAAGCTGCAAACCGAGCTTGGTAATACACTCGCCGTAAACTCAACCCATAATGACATGTACCGGAAAGGTCTGGTTAACATATGGAGGTTGACCAGCCAGGCTCAGAATGAGATCAGCCAGCTTCCTTTGGCGGTAATGCCATTTACCAAAACATCGGATTTCCTGGACCAAATTTCCAAGTTTTCTTATCGCACAGCAGTAAGGGACCTTTCCAAAAAACCGATGACAGAAGAAGAAAGAGATACATTGTTTGCTTTATATGAACACTCCAAAGAAATTTCTAATGAACTGTCCACGGTTCAGCACAACATTTTGTCCAGCAATTTGCGGTGGATGGATGTCGAAATGGCGATAGCTTCAGAAAAACAGCCGGTGGATAACGCCATATTGGATGGTTTTCAGCTGGTCGACAAAAAAATCGGTGAATACCCGGAGATCCAATGGGGACCGGGAACCCCGGGACAAACCCCGCTCCGTTCCTTCGCTTCCATACCGGGAGAGGATGTTAGTGCGGAGCAGGTGCGTGCCAAAGCAGCAGAATTTCTCGGCATCCAGGATCAGAGCACTTTACAGGTGATTGAGGAAGGGAAAGGCACACCGCTTCATTCCTACCGGGTAGTTACGACAAAGCCGGACAGCGGGCAAGAAGTCCATATCGACTACACGAAAAAGGGCGGCCAAATGACCTGGTACATGGCGCCTAGAGACGTTGCCTCCAAAAATATCGACATCCGCGGAGCAAGGGATGCCGCTCTTGAATTTCTGGACCGGCTCGGATTCGCGGAGATGAGCCCAATTTCTTTTGACGAATATATGAATATTGCATCGCTGACGATGGTTAACCGAATAGGAGATGTGTTTGTATATCCGGAAAAAATGGTAGTTGAGGTGGCTCTTGATACCGGCGAAGTAATCGGTTTGCAGACGGCCGACTATATCCTGGAAAAGAAGGAACGTTCTTTCGAAGAGCCGGCAATGACGGAAGCGGAGGCAAGGGAAAATCTCAATCCGGAATTTGAGGTGCAGCAAACCCGTTTAAGCCTGATTCGCAACGAGATGGATGAAGAAGTGCTGTGCTATGAGTTTTTAGGGAGGGTCAACGGCTCACGCTTCAAAATTTTCCTGAACGCCAACGACGGCATTGAGGAAAGAGTAGAGCCGATCAGAGAGCAGGATGTACAAGCCGAGGCGTAGTGCTGTTAATATAGGCATCAGAGCCATCACGAAGGACAGGCTTCTCAAATTGAGACCTGTTCTTTTTTCGGTGCAGGTTTTTTTATCATGAAGCGTCAGTGGTATAATGGTTTAAGGCCCGGAGAATGCCCAGGTATGGGTGCTTCAATAAGCATATGTCGATCTGAAGGAGAGGATTTTATGGAGCCGCAGATTGCACAAGAATTAAAGTGCCAATTTTCTACCGGTTCTTCCCCGGGGCAGCAGGCGCAATACCGTTCCAGACTGGCTGATTACAATTCACAGTATATAATGATCGACATTCCGATTCATTGTGAATCGGGGAAGCTCACACTACCCTATATCGGGGATGAGCTCCGGATCACGTATACGCGGAACGGCCGCAGTCATTCCTTTCTTACTTCCGTGCTGGGCCATTTGCAGGAACCGGTTCCTCTAATCGTTGTTAAGCGGCCCCGCAGAAGAGAAATTTTCCTTGATTATGAAGAAAGTTATTTTAAAATGGATGGACAGCTGGAACTAGCCGTCAAGGGTCCGGGCGGGCTGCATTTTGTAGCGATAACGGAGCAGGTGAGCGGCGATGGTGTAACCTTCTCTTGCGAAAGCACGATCAAGCTCATTCATCATGAGGAATATCACTGCTGGCTGCTGCTGCATACGAGCAAGGGCAATCCGGTAGTCGTCGACTTCCGGGCCGAGCTGGTGCGAAGCTTGCCAATCACCCCAAATGGCCAGGTAGTTCAGATGACATTTACGGAAATCAAAGAGCAGCATCGCCAGGAAATCGTCCGTTATTGTTTCGAAAAGCAGAGAAGGACGCGAAAAGCCTGAACTGTTTTTGCATCGGGCAGTGAAGTTATGGTATAATTTTGTCCGTTAGATGGCTCAATCGCCTGTTATCGCGGTTGGCAGCGAACTAGGGGAGGCACACGTTGTTGGACAAAATTAACGTAGCATTGGATGGACCTGCTGGAGCGGGTAAAAGTACAGTAGCTCGAATGGTGGCTCATAAGCTTGGCTATATTTATGTGGATACAGGGGCCATGTATCGGGCAGTAACCTGGAAAGCGCTTCAATCGGGTCTTGACATTACTGATGAGAGTTCCGTCCGTGACTGTGTGGAGCGCATGCATCTGGTCCTGCATCCCGGTGAAACAGGCCAGCAAGTCATAGTAGATGGGGAGAACATCACGACATTCATTAGATCTTCCGAGGTCAATCAAGCCGTCTCACAAATTTCTCAAATCCCTTCTGTTCGCCAGAGGCTGGTTCAGATGCAGAAGCAAATGGCTGCAAATAAAGGAGTGGTCATGGATGGAAGAGATATCGGAACATCTGTGCTGCCTGATGCCGAGGTCAAGGTATTTCTTACGGCCAATCCTCGTGTCCGCGCGGAGCGCAGGTATGCCGAGCTTGAACAGCCTGAGATGACTTTGGAAGAGCTGGAAGAAGAAATTAAACGCAGGGACGACATCGATCGTAACCGGGAGGTTTCCCCGCTTAGAGAAGCGGAAGATGCTTATCATCTGGACAGCTCGGAGATGAGTCTTCAAGAAGTGGTCGATGCTGTGCTTGAACTGTGCATGGATCGAGTTGGGGGCGGAGCTGAATGATCTATCGTTTTTGCAGAGCTTTGTTAAGAATGTTTTTTGCCATCGTCTATCGTCTGGAGCCAAGGGGGCTAGACCATATCCCCGATGGGGGCCCGGTCATTTTATGCTCCAACCATATCAGCAATCTGGATCCCCCGGTAGTAGGCATTCCGCTTGAACGCAAGGTCCATTACATGGCTAAGCAGGAATTGTTTAATGTTCCGGTATTCGGATGGTTGATTACCCAGCTTGGGGCATTCCCAGTGAAACGGGGGGGAGTCAGCAAAGACTCCATAAGAACGGCTATCAACATGCTGAAGTCAGAAAAAATCATCGGCATTTTTCCGGAAGGAACACGCAAAAATGCTGGAGGCATGGGAAAGAAGGGTGCGGCAATGCTGGCCTTGAAATCCAATGCAACCGTCATCCCTGTTGCTGTAATTGGCAATTACAAGCCTTTTAGCAAAATGTATGTAGTATATGGTCCTCCGGTCGATATTTCTGAATTCGCCGAGGGTGGATCCGAGGAACTAGAGAAAGCAACCGAGAAAATCATGACTACCATTCGCGGCATGATAGCCGACCACAAAAATTCGGCGAAAAATTGATTGATGGGCATGGACATGGTATCTTGGAATTATACAACTTTATTTAACAATGTCTACTATGCCCATCTTCATATAGAAATGGGTTGCTAAACGAGGAGGTTTTTTAAGAATGTCAGAGGAAACTAAAGTACAAGGAAATGCTGAGATCAGCGAGGAGAAAGCTGTTACCGAAGAGAACGCGGCTCCAGCTGCAGCTGAGGAGAACACGGATTACGCTGATATCGCAGCCGTTAAAAAAGACGATACCGTAAAAGGAAAAATCGTTAAAGTCGATAACGAGCAAGCTTTTGTAGATATTGGTTATAAGTATGACGGCATTATTCCTTTGAGAGAATTATCCGCAGTCTCGATCAGCGAAGCTTCAGAAGCCGTTGAAGTTGGTCAAGAGCTTGAGCTGAAAGTCGTTAAAATCGATGACGAGAAGGAAAAACTCATCCTGTCCAAACGCTTGGTGGACAGCGAGAAGGCATGGGATGACCTGCAGGCTAAATTGGAGAGCCAAGAAACAATCGAAGCCAAAGTCGCCGATGTAGTAAAAGGCGGTTTGGTGATTGATGTTGGACTTCGCGGGTTCGTTCCTGCATCCATGGTCGAGCGTCATTTTGTAGAAGACTTCAGCGACTACAAAGGCCGTACGCTGCGCATGAAAGTGAAAGAATTGGATCGCGAGAAGAACAAGGTTATTCTCTCCCAGAAGGACGTTCTGGATGAAGAATACAATGCGAAAAAACAAGAAATCCTGAACAGCATCGAGATTGGTCAAGAGATTGAAGGAACGGTTCAGCGTCTGACTCCGTTTGGCGTTTTCGTTGATATCGGCGGTATTGACGGTCTGGTTCACATCTCCGAAATGGCATGGCACCATGTAGAAGAAGCTTCCGAGCTAGTTAAGGAAGGCGATAAGGTCAAGGTTCAGGTGCTTAAGGTTGATCCGGAGAACGAGCGCATCAGCCTCAGTATGAAGGCCGCTCAGCCAGGACCATGGGAGCAGCTTGGCGATCATATCCAAGTAGGCGCCGTTGTTTCTGGAACAGTCAAGCGTCTAGTGAACTTTGGCGCGTTCGTAGAGATCGCTCCAGGAGTTGAGGGTCTGGTTCACATTTCCCAGATTTCCCACCGTCATATCGGTACTCCGCATGAAGTTCTCGAAGAAGGCCAGGAAGTTCAAGTGAAAATTCTTGATCTTAACCCTCAGGAGAAGAGAGTCAGCCTCAGCATTAAAGAAACCGAAGAAGCTCCTGAAGCTCCGGCTAAACCGGAGAAAGGGCGTAAAGAAAAGGATAACACCGGGGACTATGTTGCTCAGCCTAATCAAAGCTTGAGCCTGACCCTTGGGGAGCGCTTTGGCGACAAGCTAAGCAAATTCAAATAAGCCCGCATGATGATTATTGGGCTGTAAATATATCCTTAATCAAGAAGTTGGGTGGAAAACATCACGTTTTCCACCCAGCTTTTTTTTGAACTTAAAGAATGGCTAAGTTTTTTCGCGGCCTGCGCAAAGTGTCTGTATAAGCTGCGAAGCGAAATTCCTACTTTGTGGGGTTCTTATCTTGCTGGTTAGCTCCTGCCAAGTTTGAAGGGTTAATTTTATGTTCTGGTTACATACTAACAAGGAACTTCTCGGAATGCGCTACCCTTCGGAGGATAATGATGAATGCCGGTTACCTGTCCTATATATTGATCTGTATGGTAATTACCCTGCTGTTGAGCGGCTGGAAGCAGGCTTTGGTCCGTAATATTTCTTCCCGTGTGCTGTTTTGCTTCTTTCTAGGCTGGTTTATAGGCTTTAAAATATCTATCCCTGTTGGAGACCGGCTCGTAAGCGGGATTTATGTGCTGCTCATACTTCTGTGGCTGTTTCTTCTGCTCTCCCTATCCAATGAGTGGACCCGTATACGGACTATGCTAAGCGCTATGCTCATTGGCCTGTACTATTTTTTATCTGTTGAAGCTGCGACAAGCTTTCCCTGGTTCCCCTTCTCGGTAAACGCAACATTAGTCACGGTAATAACAGTGATGGTAATCGGAATAACCAGACAGGTAAATGAGCAGTTGACTATAGTGACGGGAGCACTGCTATTTGGCGCACTCCTTCAAGGGTATGCCGAGACGCATCTTCAAGGAATGAGAATAACGCCCCGGCTGCTTGCAGACCATTGGTGGCTGTTTATGGTCTCCATACGCGCCGTCTCTGTCCTGCTGCAGTACTTTCTAACCTTCTCCCGCCATGTATACCGGTACGGAATTGAACTATGGAAGGAGAGGAAGTATAAATGAATTGGCTGGAAGATCAGAATACTGTGATCGGAATTGCGATAGGGCTTGCAATAGGCATAATAACCCGTATGGTCTTGTTAAGAACAGACTATAGACAATATCCGACCTATCCGCACGGACGAATTATTCATTTATCGCTTGGTGTTATTGCGGCCGGACTAGGGGCCGTCGCTGTACCGGCATTTATCGACAAGGATTTCACAGCCATCACCTTTCTGTCACTCGCGGCCCAGCAATTCAGGGAAGTCCGCAATATGGAACGAGAGACGTTATCAAAGCTGGACGAAATGGAATTGGTGCCCCGTGGGGCTTCTTATATAGAGGGGATAGCCATGGTTTTTGAAGGCCGTAACTACCTCGTTATTTTTTCGTCATTAATGACAACTTGTATCAGTGTCCTGTCAGCATGGTACTGGGGAGTGCTTTTCGGAATTGCCGCATTGGTTACTGGGATTATGCTGCGTTCCGGGAAAACATTAAAGGATGTAGCCGACATCGAAATAGCTGAAGTGATCCAGGATGGTCCTAACCTTTATGTAGGTGACATTTATATTATGAATGTGGGATTAAAGGCCTCACAGGAGATGATAGCTAAACAGGGTATTGGATTAATCGCTGTACCCAAAAATAAAAATGCCCGTGCGATTCTTGGTAATCTTGGGCAAAGGCAGGCCCTGCTTCATGATTTGTCGACCATACTTGGCGTCTGCCGGGATTCGGGAGAGCCCTCCCTGCTTCCACTATCCAAGCTGGATATCTCGGACGGGCGGCTGGGCATTTTTTTGCTCCCGCAGGAAAGGGATGTTCACAAAGCGAGAAAGGTAACGCTTGATGTCCCGCTATTAGAGAGTGCCGTGAAAATGCCTACGGATGTAAAAGTATAAGAAGAATGGATAATGGAGTATGCTGACTAAGGGGAGGCTGCTGCAGCTTTCCAAGCGTTGGAGGAAAGGAGCCAGTGATGGAACGAAGAATTATGGCGATTGTAACCGCAGAGAAAAGCAAGGTATCCGGGGGGATCCCTATTTTTATCGCGGACAAAGAAGAGGACGTTCAGCCTTTAGCCTTCAAGCTGGAAAAAATATTGGATGCCATGGCGCATGATCTGGAGAATGGGACGATTCTTTTGGTCAAGCATTGATATGCAGAAACAAAAATAGCCATTTCCATGCATTTTTGCTATGATGAAGAATGGATTTAAGTTCTATAAATGAACTACAGAAAGGGTAAGGGACTATTGAGACCTTTACCGGCATCATTAGCTCAGCTTATTAGCAAGGAGAGGATAGTATGGCAAGACCGGTTATAGCCATAGTAGGCCGTCCTAACGTAGGCAAATCAACGATTTTTAATCGTTTGATTGGTGATCGGTTGGCCATTGTGGAAGACAAGCCCGGTGTCACAAGAGACCGGTTATACGGAACGGGGGAATGGCTTGACACCACGTTCAATGTAATCGATACCGGCGGTATTGAAATTGATGGCGAGGATGAGATAATTAAATCGGTTAAGGTACAAGCAGAACTGGCTATTGAAGAAGCAGATGTCATAATTTTTATGGTGGACGGCAAAGCCGGGCTTACGCCTGCTGATGAAGAAATTGGACAACTTCTGTTTCGCTCGGGCAAGCCGATAGTGCTTGCCGTTAATAAAGTAGATAATCCGCAGCGAGCTGAAATGATCTATGAATTTTACAGCCTTGGCTTCGGAGATCCTATACCGATATCCGGCTCTCACGGGATCGGCATTGGGGATCTGCTGGATGCGGCACTGGAGAAATGTCCTCCGGACGACCAGGATGAGTATGGCGAGGAAGTCATTAAGGTGGCGCTAATCGGCCGTCCCAACGTGGGGAAATCATCGCTGGTCAACGCGATTCTCGGTGAAGAGCGGGTCATTGTGAGCGGTGTAGCCGGAACGACACGCGATGCTATAGATACTCCTTTTGAACGAGATGGGCAAGACTTCGTACTGATCGATACAGCGGGCATGCGCAAGCGCGGCAAGGTCTATGAAAACACGGAGAAATACAGTGTAATGCGCGCTATGAAAGCGATCGAGCGAGCGGACGTTGTTTTGATTGTCATTAACGGAGAAGAAGGAATTATCGAGCAAGACAAACATATTGCCGGTTATGCTCATGAAGCAGGAAAAGCTTGCGTATTAATAGTCAATAAGTGGGATGCGGTGGAAAAGGATGACAAAACGCTGCAGCAGTTTACGCAAAGCATTCGCGATCACTTTTTGTTCATGTCCTATGCTCCGATATTGTTCGTCTCTGCCAAGACCAAGCAGCGCCTTCACAAGCTGCTGCCGCTTGTTGTCCAAGTGGCGGAGAATCACGCGATGAGGGTCACGACTCATCTGTTGAACGACATCATTATGGATGCAGTGGCCATTAACCCTCCGCCCACCGATAAGGGAAGAAGGCTGAGGATCAATTATGTAACACAAGTTGCGGTAAAGCCGCCGACATTTATTCTGTTTGTCAATTCGCCGGAGTTAATGCATTTCTCCTATGAGCGCTATCTCGAGAACAAAATTCGGGGAGCCTTTAATTTTGAGGGAACACCCTTGCGAATTATGACGCGCAGAAAATCGGCGGATGATTGATAGGGGGAGCAGGACGTGGGAGTGGGAGTTCAATATTTTGCGGCATTTGTACTCAGTTATTTGCTAGGCTCAGTGAGCTTCAGTTTCTTTGCAGGCAAGCTCCTCAAAGGAATTGATATCCGCAAGCATGGCAGCGGCAATGCGGGGGCAACGAATACTTTGCGGATTTTAGGGACGGGTCCGGCCATTCTGGTGCTCGCCCTGGATGTCCTTAAAGGAATTGGGGCAGTCTGGATTGGCAAATGGCTGGGAGACGGCAACACATGGATTCCGGTAATATGCGGGCTTCTTGTAATAGCCGGGCATAATTGGCCGGTATTCTTTGGCTTCAAAGGTGGAAAGGGTATTGCTTCCGCTATCGGCGTTACGGCTACCCTATGCTTCCTGCCGGCATTGATAGCCGGGGTGATTGCTATCGGTTCCATCTTTATTACCCGCTATGTTTCGTTGGGTTCTTTAATTTTTTCCGGGCTGCTGCCTATCTTTGCTGCTGTTATGGGCTGGGAATTAGAGATTGTAATCGGTACACTGCTGATCGCTATTTTTGCATTTGTCCGGCATAAGAGCAACATAATCAAGCTGGTTCGTAAGCAAGAGAGCAAAATCGGGAAAAAAGCGGGATAGGATGAGCAGCAATCGAGCAGTATTAAGCAAATGAACAAGTCTACATATAAGGTCTGAAGCAAGAACGAGAATAGCGGATATCGATTCCGCAATTAAAAGTGAGGTATCCATCATGACATATCGGAAGACATCCGTATTGGTTGCAGGAAGCTGGGGTACTGCCTTGGCAACGGTGCTGGCAGCCAACGGGCACGAGGTCACGATCTGGTCGCGTAATGAAGCGCAGGCAGCCGAAATTAACCGGGACCACCGGAACTCACGATTTTTGCAGCAGGCGGAGTTATCTCCTGCAATTCAAGCAACAACCTCTATGGAAGAGGCGGTACAGGATGCTGATGCGATCATTTTAGCCGCTCCATCACATGGAATGCGGGAGGTATGCCAGCAGCTGTACTCCCATCTCAATCAAGAAACGCTGCTGATCCATGCGACCAAAGGTTTTGAAGTAGGCAGCTTAAAAGCTATGACGACGGTGATTGCAGAAGAGCTGGTCGGTTATCCGCAGGAACGAATCGTCGTTCTGTCAGGGCCTAGTCATGCGGAAGAAGTAGTCAAACAATGCCCGACTACGGTTGTAGTGGCTGCCGCTCAACTGCAGGCAGCTGAACAAGCCCAGGAACTGCTTAGCAATTCTTATTTCCGCGTGTACACAAATCCCGATGTTAAGGGGGTTGAGCTTGGCGGCGCCTTGAAAAATATCATTGCTCTTGGGGCCGGCATGTCCGATGGTCTTGGATATGGAGATAATGCCAAAGCCGCCTTAATGACCCGCGGACTGGCCGAAATGGGAAGACTCGGTGTCGCTATGGGGGCGAATCCGTTAACGTTTGCCGGACTGGCTGGAGTAGGCGACCTGATTGTAACCTGCACAAGCAAGCACAGCCGTAATTGGCGCGCAGGTCATATGCTTGGACAGGGAGCGGACCTGGACCATGTGCTGGAATCGATGGGAATGGTCGTGGAAGGGGTCAAAACAACGAAATCGGCTTACCAGCTGGCTCGCGAGTACAACACGGAAATGCCCATTGCCGAGGCATTATACGATGTCTTATTCAACGGAAAAAAAGCCAAGGAAGCCGTGGAGCAGCTGATGGGCCGCGTGCCTACTCATGAGCTTGAGGAAATTGCCAAGCGTTAAAAGCCTGTTCGGACAGCACAGCCTACACCAAAGAAGTCACCCTAACATACTATACCTTAGCAGTCATAATGGGACTAAGGAGGTATGGGAATGAGTGGCAGACAGATTCCCAGGAATGTGCTTAACGTTGTGAAAAGCAAAACCGGCAAATCCGTCTCGGAGAAAGACATTCAAAAGCTGGCTAGCGGAGTAAAGCCTTCGACGATGCAGAGTGAGGCTCAATTAAGACAGCTGATCAAGCAAGTGTCGGCTTTGGTCAATGTCAAAGTATCCGAGTCCACAATGAACGATATTGTCAAAGCGGTCAAAGGAAGCAAAGTTAGCCCGGATAATCTGGAACAGCTTATGAAGATGATCTCCAAAAAGTAAATCCGGTAATCGATGAATGCGCCTGCTAAAATGCCCGGCTTTCCATAGCCCTCTATTCAGGGAAATGGAACAGTCCGGGCATTTTTTTGAACTTGAAAAATTATAAGCTTTTCGGGGTCCCTGCAAGCTACCTGAATAAGCTTCGAAGTGAAAGTCCCGCCTTGCGGGGTAAGTCTTGGAGCTCCTTTGCCCACAATCTGTCTGTTCCTGATTTCACAAATGAAGGCCGTAAATGGTATAATGACGACAGATGCCGTTAATAGAGATATCGGCAAAAGAATGCTTCACTTATACTAATACTAGATAAGTTGAGCTAAAGAAAGATAAGCTTCAGAAATAATAGGGGGGAATACCGGATGCTTTCATTAACTACCCGTTTTGCGGAAAAAACTGTGGAAGTGGAAGAACAGATCGGACACTCCATACTTGATCATGCCTTAAAAAATAAAGTGCAGTGGGGGTTTTCCTGTACCCGGGGAACATGCGCCCGCTGCCGCTGTCTTGTAACGGAGGGGAGAGAGCTGCTTGAGGAACCGACTGATGCCGAATGGGATCGTTTGGAGCCAGAGGAAATTGAGGAAGGCTACCGTCTCGGCTGCCAGGCTGTTGTTAAAAAGAACGGGGCTATCGCAGCTATCAATAAGACCTATTTTTAACCTCGAATCAGGTCAGTGCCGCGATTCGAAATCAGATAAAAGATGACATACAGGATGAAGACTCGGAAGGTATGGTGCGTGTGAACCATGGTGCTTGAGGCAAAACTGGAACAAATATTGGAAACATTAGCTGCTCGATTACAAACCCCTTTTACAGCGGGAACTGCTCTGCTCGGCGGCAGCTGCGGGCTGCTTTTGCAGGGTGTACGTTTAGCTGAGCCGCCAAAAGATATTGATCTTTATGCAGATACGCCTGACATAACTGCGATCTATGAGCAGCTGCTTCCTTTTGCTTGTGAACCGCCGGCACTCAGTGAAACGGACCGTTATCGTTCCGTCCTGTCCCGCTTTCTCATTTCAGGGATGAATGTAGAGCTGGTCGGCGGGTTTCAAGTCAGCACTGCGCTGGGACAATATAATGTCAGCATTTCCAAGCTGAAGGAAGCCTGCAGTACAGCAGATGTGGGCGGGATTCGGGTGGGCTTGATGCCTTTGGCGCATGAGCTGGTTTTTAATTTGCTGAGACAGCGTCCTGATCGATATTACTCCATAGCTGAAAAGATACGTGAGGAACCGCAGCTGCACAGACCCGCTCTTTTTACCATTATTAAGGATAATTCCTTATCTGAGAAGGTAATCCGGCAGGTTAACCAGCTGCTGCTGGGAAGCTAAGCAGAAAGGAGGAGGCCGAGGTGGAGGCATCGGTTACCTTTAAGCCGTCAGAGTACACCGGAACATTTCGGATTGGCATGACTCTGCTCGCTGCCGGCCGCAAAGCGGGTGCGGGGATTCGTACAAGATGCGGGGGCAAGGCAGGCTGTCTAATGTGCAAGGTGATAGTCGAGGACCAGCAGGGCTTGTCTCCTTTAACTAGGGCGGAAGTCAATAAACTGGGCAATCTGGCCGAACAAGGCTATCGTCTGGCTTGTCAGGCCAAAATTACTGGGGCGGTGAGTGTCCTAGTCCCGGAAGACCCGCTGCGTGCTGCTGTGCGGGCCCTGTTAGCCAAGCAAAAGGAAGAGGACGATTGGGATTAGTTTTTACGCAACGGTATATGATTTTCAGTGCGAAAGGATAGAAAACAATGAGAATCCGTAACATCAGTCGGATGGGCAGGTCTTCACGGGGGGCATTCCGCATATGGAGGCTTGCTGCCAGTTTGGTGTTGATTAGCACTTTGCTGAGCGGTTGTTTATATGGAGGCCAGATTGTGCGGGAGAACGCTCCAGCCCCGGGGGAGTATATGCTGCTAGTGCAAAATGCGGTAGACCAGTTTCAGCAAAGAACGGGAGTGCTGCCGATTAAAAACAAGCCTAACGATACTCCGCTGTATGAAAAATACTTTATTGATTTTAAGAAGCTGCAGGATTACGGGCTGCTCAGCCTTATTCCTACTAATTCCTTCGAAAATGGAGGAACGGCCATTTATGTTCTTGTAGACGTGGAAACTGAACCTACGGTCAAGCTATTGGACCTGGTCTCCTACCAGGCGATGACCAAAATGCAGCACATGGTTTCTGAGTATATGCACCGCAATGGACAGCTGCCGGCAGGTGATGAGGTTCAGGAAGGCCTTTATTGGCTCGATCGCGAGAAGCTGGGCAGAAATGCGGAAACGATAAAAAGCCCAAACACAGGACAAACTCTTCCTGTGCTGATTAATGAGGATGGACAGCTGTATATCGATTATTCTCTGGATTTGCGCAGTTTAATAACCTCAGGTCAAGTGGAAGCTCCAGCGGAGGATACCGATTTGAGAGAGCTGATCGTTCAGCAATCGACTTTTGTTCCAGTGTGGTCGCTGCCCTATGGGCTTCTTGACGGCGAGCCGGTCCTTCGGCCTGATCTGCAGGAATAAAGGGAATTGAAAATCAAAGATATTCTTTTCTTGGAATTCGATGATGCTGTACAAGCATGTTTTATGCAAAAAAACGCATACAATTGCCTCCGCAGCGCAATCGGAAGTGAAATGGGGCGTCCATCAGTCAGTTTACACTGACTTTCTGGACAGCCCCTTTTTGCTGTGGCTTACTTTTTTCCGTATAAACATAAGAGCATGGACATATAAACATAGTGAGGCTTCATTCATTTTATAATAGAGCAGTTTATTGTAATTTGTTTTCCTGCCGGAGATCTTGTCACAGGCTTGGACGGCGTTTAGGCAAAAAGCTGAACAAAGAAAGAGGGATTAATAAGTCATAATCTATGAAACCGCACATATATTATTACTAGTCCAAATGAATGTACGAGTGTGGCCGCATACGAACCGATCCCGCTCGCGGCTTCCCGGTTCGTCCAAACGCGTGCTTCGTTAACCTAACTTGTGGGAGGGGATCTTTGTGGAAAAAATCGATATTTTTAAGGACATCGCGGAACGAACTGGCGGGGACATCTACCTAGGAGTCGTCGGAGCGGTCCGCACAGGTAAATCAACCTTTATCAAACGCTTTATGGAGGCGGGTGTCCTCCCGAATATTCGCAATGAATCGGATCGAGTCCGCGCCCAGGATGAGCTGCCTCAAAGCGCCGCAGGACGCACCATCATGACTACGGAGCCGAAATTCGTCCCGAACAATGCCGTACAGCTTACTGTGACCGAGGGACTGAATGTCAATGTCCGTCTAGTTGATTGTGTCGGGTATGCTGTGGAGGGCGCTAAAGGCTATGAGGATGAGAATGGCCCGCGGATGATATCGACCCCATGGTTTGATGATCCGATTCCTTTTCAGGAGGCCGCAGAAATCGGGACCCGCAAGGTCATCCAGGAGCATTCCACCTTGGGAGTAGTCATTACGACAGACGGCAGCATTTCAGAAATTCCCCGGTCTTCGTATGTGGAGGCAGAAGAACGAGTCATTGCTGAACTAAAGGAAGTAGGCAAACCGTTTATTCTCGTCGTAAATACGATGAAGCCGCAAAGTGAGTCGGCACTGGAGCTGCGTAATGAGCTTGCCGAGAAATATGATATTCCGGTAATGGCGATGAGCGTGGCGACGATGGGTGAAGAGGAATGCATGTCAGTCCTTAGAGAAGTGCTTTATGAGTTCCCTGTCCATGAGGTGAATGTTAATCTGCCGAGCTGGGTAATGGTCCTCAAGGAAAATCATTGGCTGAGAAACGACTTTGAAAGCTCTGTGCGGGAGACTGTCCAGGATATCCGCCGTTTGCGCGATGTGGACCGAGTCGTGGGCCAGTTTGCTGAGTATGATTTTATTGAAAAAGCGGCTTTGGCCGGAATGAACATGGGGCAGGGAGTGGCTGAAATTGATCTCCATGCACCGGATGAATTGTATGACCGCATTCTGGTTGAAGTAGTAGGCGTAGAAATTCGCGGCAAGGATCATTTGCTGCAGCTGATGCAGGAATTCACCCATGCCAAACGCGAATATGACCAGTTCGCGGAAGCGCTGGAAATGGTTAAGACAACGGGTTATGGCATTGCGCCGCCTACATTGGCTGAAATGGCGCTTGACGAACCTGAATTGATTCGCCAGGGCTCCCGTTTCGGGGTACGCTTGAGAGCGACAGCCCCTTCAATTCATATGATCCGTGTCGATGTGGAATCCGAATTCTCGCCGATTATCGGGACCGAGAAGCAAAGTGAGGAACTGGTCCGTTATCTGATGCAGGATTTCGAAGACAATCCATTAAAAATTTGGGAGTCTGACATTTTCGGGCGTTCGCTGCATTCCATTGTTCGTGAGGGAATACAGGGCAAGCTTGCGATGATGCCGGACAATGCCCGCTACAAATTGCAGGAGACGTTAGGACGGATCATCAATGAAGGCTCCGGCGGACTGATTGCTATAATTTTGTAGGCCTTAGGACAGACATGGAATTCGGAAATTGCAACAGATTTAAGGTCTTCCATTAGGTGGTTGTATCTGGATGATATTGCCACCCATATAGAATTAATTAAGGAGCACTCTCTCGGGGTGTTCCTTTCCTTTTTAAAAAAAGAGGGCTGAATACTTGAAATGTGCCCACAAGGTGTATTACTATTAGTTTGTCCGTTTTTCCTAGGCATACGTATAAATTCCGTTGAATTCGTTAAACAATGAATTAAGAACAAATTCCACTTGTTGGAGGAGGTGAATAAGGAATGAACAAATCTGAATTAATTGCTAAAGTGGCTGAAACATCTGAGCTTTCCAAGAAAGATGCTACTAAGGCTGTAGAAGCAGTCTTTGAAGCCATCTCCGAAGCGCTGCAAAACGGTGACAAGGTCCAGTTGGTTGGTTTCGGTAACTTCGAAGTTCGCGAACGTTCCGCCCGTAAAGGACGTAACCCGCAAACCGGTGAAGAGATTGAAATCGCAGCGAGCAAAGTTCCTGCATTTAAACCAGGAAAAGCTCTTAGAGACGGCATCCAATAATTCTCCATTTACATATTAAATCGGAGTGACATGTAAAACCGTGCTGGTTCAGCACGGTTTTTTTGTAAACT
>NZ_HE610959.1:343232-473926 GCF_000285515.1 Paenibacillus senegalensis JC66 | reverse complement strand
AAAATGCTCAAACTAATAGAATTTATAAGGGTTTCGACCTTTGCAAAGCACCTGGGCGAGCTGCTAAGCCAAACCCCGCATTGCGGGATTATCTTGAAAATTTGCTTGCATAATTTACCTTGACGAAATGATTTTAAACGGCTATACTATTGTTTGCGGTTTCGTTTCCGGGGTATGGCGCAGCCTGGTAGCGCGCACCCTTGGGGTGGGTGAGGTCGCAGGTTCAAATCCTGTTACTCCGATAGAAGCCGGCGGCATCCCTCTAACGTGATTAGAGGGATGCTTTTTTTATAGTCTGATCTTAATCTTCCAACCTTCGATTTTTATACAGAGGAGGATAAAAATGAAAAATGTGCTTTGCCTCGCTTCAGGCCTGCTAATCATTGTTTTAACTTACTATTTACATAGTATCAGTTCCTCATTGGCCTATAGCGCAGGAACCGCACCGCCTTCAGCTGTCTTTGCTGTAATCCAGTATCTGGCGGGAGCTGCCCTGGTATTGATGGGGCTGATCTCCAAAGAGACTTAGTTGCTTGAGAATCCGCCAAGTTAATCTCTGCTTGTACGGAATTCCGAGCAGTTGACATGTTAAGTATTTTCCCGCATGATTAGGTGGACAGGCTGCGAGAATGCAAGATTTACCCGTACGTTTTGAGTATAAGATGGGAGGACGCCGACTTGAACTGTGAAGGAGATTTTTTTGTCATTAAGGCCAAAGAAAACGGAGTTCATGTCATTGGTTTGACAAGAGGACAAGACACCCGGTTCCATCATACGGAGAAGCTGGATAAGGGCGAGGTCATGCTGGCTCAATTTACGGAGCATACGTCTGCAATCAAAATTCGTGGGAAGGCTGAAATTCTGACTAAGCACGGAGTTGTAGACACAGATGAATAATTTTAGGGAAATGCAGGCATAGCCTGCATTTTTTCTTTGTACAATGGTGGTAGGCAGGCTGTGAAGCTTACAGTTTGATGAAGGCCAAAGGGGGGAGCAGGTACCCGTAATGGCCAATCGGGGGAGGGAACTTCTGAATGAAAAGGCCAACCACAATTTTAACAGTGTGTCTAATGACTGCTGCTATCGCTTTTTTGCTCAGCTTACTGCCCCAATGGGAGAGGATTAATGCGATGAATGAAAGGGAAGTTGCTGCTTTTAAAGAAACACTTTCTTCAAAGCTGACGGATGACAATCTGGTGGATAAGCTTACCCAGGTCCGTTTGCAGCTCGCTCTGCGAAAGGTCCAGCTCCATGACGGGATTTTGTCCATCGACTTGGCCGCGCCTCCGAATGTTGCCTCTAGCAGGGTATATCAAGATTTATATGAGCTGGTCAGGTTTGCTCTCGGGGATCATGGTAATGTCAAGCAGCTTCTTGTTCGGATTATGGAAACCAAGGATCGTCAGGAACGTGACGGGCAGCTGCTGATCGCTTTGGATGCCAGAAGTCATGACGACTTTTTGCCGTTCCCAGCCAAGGAGAGTGGAACAAGTGAACTGCGTCAGTATTTGCAGTCCAGCTTCACGATAACCTATACCCAAGCCTGGAAAGAGATTCATCCCTATTAGGGTATGGAGGGGGCCGATAGGGGGAGAAAGTACAGCAAAATCGTCATATTTTAACCTTATGAAATAAGGTTAGACTATGCTATAATTGGATGTTGTATATTTCAATCCAATTAATCATTTATTCTATTCAGGTTGGAAGCTTCGGAGGCCCCAAATGACAATATCCCGAATTCAAGCGATGGCGAAGCCTTACATGGACTATGATATGATACAGAATCATACCGATTTGCCGGAGTTTCCGGAATCTAGAACGACACTTCTGCATCTATTTTTACAAGCCGGCGGCGTTGAGGAGAGCAATCGCGACTTGTATGCTTTAGTGACCTCTCTCGTGCAGGTGGCGCTTGACACTCACGAGCGGATAACGGAATCAGGCGGCAAGGAAGGCTCAAAGCAGAAGCTGTCCTTGCAGCTTGGTGTTTTAGCTGGAGACTATTTCAGTTCCAGGTTCTATCATTTGCTATCCCAGGCAGGACAAATTCAGCAGATTCAGCAGCTTGCCGCGGCAATCTGCGAGGTGAACCGGATGAAGATGGATTTATATTTGAGCATGAAATCCCGCCGTCTTACACCGGAGGACTACCTGCAGCAGATGGTCGCGATACAAATGCAGCTGTTTTTGTCCTTTACGCCAATGCTGAGCAAGCGGCATCAGCAGTGGTGGCCTGAATTGCTGCTGGCATTTACCCGTTGTGATGTCCTCGTAAGTGAACGGCTGCGTATGAACTCAACCTTGGAGTTTGCCGGCAGCTGGGCCTATTGGCAGCTGCTGAGCAAGGTTAATCGGGAGGAACATAGTTATCTGGTTGCTGCCCAGCCAGAGCATCTCAAGGTTCGTGCATTAATTCACAAATATGAGCTTTTATCGAAAATGGATGACTTGCTGGATACTCAATTAGAGCTCGTTAAGGAAAGCATCGGGCAGCTCGACGACACTTTGTTAGTTGAAGGCCTGTGGCCGCTCCTGGAGCTTTACGATAGACAATGGACCGGACAAGCCTTGGTCAAGGAATGGTGAGGGGAGAAGATGGAGATGGAGATGAAGTCGAAGGAGCAGTTCGTCCATTCTGTATTTGAGAGTATCGCCCCGAAGTATGATATGATGAACGACATTCTTAGCTTCCGTCGGCATAAGGCGTGGAGAGCTTTTACGATGAAAAAAATGAATGTTTCGCCAGGCAGCCATTCGCTCGATTTGTGCTGCGGTACTTGTGACTGGACGATTGATCTGGCCAAAGCAAGCGGAAGCGGCAGCGTGGTTGGGCTGGATTTCAGTCAGAATATGCTGGACTATGGGGCTATAAAGGTAAAAAATGCCGGACTGGAAGATCAGATCACGCTAGTTCGCGGTAATGCAATGGAGCTGCCATACGAAGACAACACCTTTGATTATGTGACGATTGGCTTTGCTCTTAGAAACGTCCCGGATGTGGATCAGGTGCTGAGTGAAATGCTGCGAGTCGTCAAGCCCGGCGGCAAAGTCGTTTCCTTGGAGCTGTCCAAGCCTACCTGGCAGCCGTTCAAAGCGATTTACTATTTTTATTTTAAGCACTTGCTCCCTTTGCTGGGCAAATTAATTGCTAGAAGGCATGAGCAGTACAAGTGGCTCCCGGAATCCTTGGTTGATTTCCCTAACCATAAGGAGCTGGCGGACCGCCTTCGCGCTATTGGCATGGAGAGGGTAGAGGTATACCCCTTGATGAGCGGAATCGCTGCTTTGCATATTGGACATAAAGCTAACTAATCGAAGGTGATCTGGCATGTTAAGAAAAGTCTCGATATTTATGGAAATGATCAAATTTGAGCATACGCTCTTCGCCCTTCCGTTTGCTTACATGGGAGCATTGCTGGGGGCCTTTGTTATGTTTGGAGAGTTTCCTACCTGGGCACAGATTGGCTGGATTACAGTCGCCATGGTAGGAGCGCGCAGTGCGGCAATGGGACTGAACCGGGTCATCGACCGGGTTATCGACAAGAAGAACCCGAGAACAGCCGGAAGAGCTATTCCAGCCGGATTATTGGGCTCCAAGGAAGTTTACATTTTTATAGCCGTGTCTTTTGTTCTGCTGTTTATTGCTGCTTCTCAGCTTACCGTTTTGGCTATGCAGCTGCTGCCGGTTGCGGTTTTTTTTCTTGTCATCTATTCCTATACGAAACGATTTACCTGGGCTTGCCATCTCGTGTTAGGCATGACTATAGCGCTCGCGCCATTGGGGGCATGGGTAGCGGTAACCGGGGAGATTAATTGGACGGCGATGGTGTTTTATATCGCTATTGCCTTATGGACGGCTGGCTTCGATATTGTGTATGCCTGTCAAGATCTTGAATTTGACCGCAAGGAAGGGCTGTATTCCATACCTAGCCGCTTTGGGCTCTCCGCATCGCTTTGGATCGCCAAGATTTTCCACTTTGTGACGGCGATAGGCTTGTTTGCTTTATTCTTTATGATTGATGCATTGGGCTGGTGGTATTTCGCCGGTTTGGTCATCGCCTGTGTCATCCTGATTTATGAGCATGCCATTATTTCTCCTAGGGACATGTCCAAAGTTAATGTATCCTTTTTTACAATGAACGGGGCCTTGAGCGTCGTTATGTTCTGCTTTACGCTAATTGATTTGGTGGTGACATAATGTCCGACAAATGGGTGTTAGGCTTCACTGGGGCGAGCGGTATTATCTATGGAGTAAGGCTGTGTCAGGAGCTGTTAAAAAGAGGAAACACCGTTCATCTGGTCATTACAGACGCCGGCTGGAGAGTATTGGGGGATGAGCTCGGCTGGGCCGCATCCCAAAGAAAGCAAATGCTTCAGGAACATTTGGTTCCATGGGGCGGAGAGCTCGTCTATCATCCGCTGCAGGACATCGGGGCCAGCATAGCGAGCGGGACGCACTTAACAAAAGGCATGGTCGTTATTCCCTGCTCGATGGGAACCTTATCGGGAATAGCCCATGGAGCATCCGATAACCTGCTCAAGCGGGCCGCTGACGTAATGATGAAGGAAAACCGGCGCTTAATAATCGTGCCGAGGGAGACACCTCTGCATGCTATCCACTTGGAAAACATGCTTACCTTGTCGCGGATGGGGGCGCGAATCATTCCTGCGATGCCGGGTTTTTATCATCATCCGGCATCAATTGAGCAGTTGGTCGACTTTATGGTCGGCAAAGTGCTGGATGCGATGGACATCGAGCACGATTTATTCGTGAGATGGGGAGAGCGAGATGAACAACAATCTTAGAAAACTTCACATAGGCAGGATTAATTTTACGAATGTTTGGCCAATCTTTTATTATTTCCCTTTATCGCAGTTTGCAGAAGAGGTTGAGCTGATGCTGGAGGTTCCCACCAGCCTGAACAAAGCACTGGCTGAAGGACGGATCGATATGGGACCGATCTCGTCATTTGCCTATGGTGAGAATAGCCGAAACTATGTGCTGTTTCCCGATTTGTCAGTCAGCGCGCTAGGCAAGGTAAATTCCATCCTGTTATTTCATCGTGAACCGCTGGAGCAGATCGTGAATGGCACGATTGCGCTTCCGACTACATCGGCGTCTTCAGTAAATTTGCTGAAAATCATTATCGCAAAGTATTACGGCGGAAATCCTACATATTTCTATGCTTCGCCATCTTTAAATGATATGATGAAGTCGACTGATGCAGCTCTGTTGATTGGAGATGATGCAATTCGCGAAAGCTGGCAGGATCGCGGCTTCCAGGTTACGGATTTAGGCGAATTATGGCATCGGCTAACCGGCCGTTCCATGACATTTGCCGTATGGGCTGTACGCGAGCAGGTCGTCAAGGAACAGCCGGAATTGCTGCAGCGAGTGCTCGAAGCTTTTCAATGGAGCAAGAGCAAGGGGATGGCTGATCCACAGGAAATGATTGCGGAGGCCCAGCAAACTATTGGAGGTACAGCCTCCTATTGGGAACATTATTTCTCGCAGCTTACCTATGATTTTGGCCCTGCTCAATGGGAAGGGCTGCGGTTGTACTTTCAGTATGCCTGGGAATTAGGCCTGCTGGAGGAGCCGGCCCATTTGCGAATCTGGCAAAATAAAACCGTCATACAGGTGAACGAATGAAAATTTTAGATTTATATGCGAGAATGAAAAAAGATTTATCCTTTATAGAGAAAGAGCTGGAGAAAAATGTGGATTCCGATCATCCTGAACTGAGAAAAAGCTCCGCTCATCTGCTTAAAGCAGGAGGCAAGAGGCTGCGGCCCATATTCGTATTGCTGGCGGGACAGTTTGGCCAATACGATATAAACAGGCTTAAGTATATTGCCGTTTCGCTGGAATTAATTCATATGGCGACGCTGGTGCATGACGATGTAATCGATGATGCGGACACCCGCAGGGGGCAGCTTACCGTCAAGTCCAAGTGGGACAACCGCGTTGCGATGTATACGGGTGACTATATCCTGGGTAAAGCGCTTGGTGTTGTCACCCAGCTCCCTAATCCGCAAATTCATCAGATTATGTCCCACGCCATGGTGGAAGTATGTATTGGAGAGATGGAGCAAATCCGCTTTTTTTACAACACCAACCAGACCGTGCGCAATTATTTGCTGAGAATCAAGCGCAAAACGGCTCTGCTGATTGCGGTCAGCTGCCAATTGGGAGCGATTGCAGCTGGAGCCTCTAAGGAGGTGTCGGATCAGCTGTACCGCTACGGGTACTCGGTTGGCATGGCCTTTCAGATCCGCGATGACCTGCTGGACATCATCGGCTCAGAGAAAGAATTGGGCAAGCCGCCCGGAAGCGATATTAAGCAGGGCAATATAACGCTGCCGGTGCTTTATGCTCTGCAGGAGGACGAGGTCAGGGAAGAACTGATCCTAGATATCGACCGTGTGCGCAAAGCCAAAGGGCAAATGGATGTAGCTCCTATTCTCCAGAAGGTAAAGCAAACGTGCGGGATGCACCGGGCAGAGTCTTTAGCAGCCCGTTATATTGATCGAGCGATCGAGGCGATCTCATCACTTCCAGATATACAAGCAAAAAAAGATTTGACCAAAGTTGCTCATTTTGTAGGAAATCGTTCATATTAAAACGAATACTCATTGACTGAAACCTAAAAAAACAGTTCAGGAGGAATGTACAATGCAGCAAACCTTATTGATGGTCAAACCGGATGGAGTACAGCGTGGTGTCATTGGTGAAATTATAAGCCGCTTCGAAAGAAAAGGATTTCAGCTGGTAGCGGCCAAGCTGCTTCAGGTTACGGAGGAGCAGGCCCGCTTTCATTATGAGGAGCATGTAGGCAAGCCGTTTTTCGCAGACCTGGTTTCCTTTATTACATCGGGGCCAGTCTTTGCCATGGTTTGGAAGGGTGATGATATTATTCCATTATCCCGTGCCGTCATCGGGAAGACGAATGTGCTGGAGGCCGCACCAGGAACGATACGCGGTGATTATGCCGCCCATACGAATTTTAACTTGATTCACGGCTCAGATTCACCAGAGAGCGCAGCGCGCGAGATTGGCAATTTTTTTGCTCCGGAAGAGCTGGTCAGCTATGAAAAAACGTTAAATCGCTGGATTTAAATTCCGATAAATCAGTTAGAGAGGCTTTATTCGGGATTTAGAACAAGACTCTCCAATTAGGACAAGCGTGTGCTTGATGAGAGGAGTCCGGACTTGGAGGATAGAGATTTTTCCTATTTTACGGAGCAGTTCAAGGCCATGACGGCTATCGACTTGAATTTGTACAAGGAAGCTCAGATGAAGCGCAGATTAACGATGTTTCGGCAGAAGAAAGGCTTCGCCAGCTTTCAAACCCTCCTGGGTGAGATGAGAACCAATAAACAATTATTAAATGAAATGCTGGACCGAATGACTATTAATGTGTCTGAGTTTTTTCGTAATCCCGAACGGTGGAGCACATTGGAGAAGGAATTTGTAATCCCAATGCTGCAGAAGCTGCCGGACGGTTCAAAGCTGAAATTTTGGAGTGCTGCCTGCTCCTCAGGCGAAGAGCCGTACACCTTAATGATGCTGCTCGATCGGCTTGGTGCCGTTAACAAATCAGAGGTTCTGGCTACCGATCTGGACAAGGCCATTCTGAACAAAGCCATGCAGGGGAGCTATGTCGAACGGGCGCTAAGAGAGGTTTCTTCAGATCTAAGAAAGCTCTATTTTACCTATGATCAAGGGATGTACCACTTCAGTCCTCAGTTGAAGAGCAAAGTGGTCTTTCGTCAGCATAATTTGCTGGAGGATTCTTTTGAGAACGGGTTTGATTTGATCATTTGCCGCAATGTGATGATTTATTTTACAGAAGAGGCCAAGCGCAAGCTGTACCAAAAATTTGCCACCGCTCTAAAGCCTGGCGGAATATTGTTTGTGGGCAGCACAGAGCAAATCTTTACGCCCGCCATTTATAATCTGGAGCCGGCCGATACGTTTTTTTATCGCAAAATGGCGACACGAGTATAATCTTTTCCATCCCTTCCCATAATACATACTAACAGGCAACCATTATTAACCGGGCATTTGCCTAAATCCCAGCTAACCTTTGAAGCGTAGCTGCCGATTTAAGGCGGATATCCATACTGAAGGATGCAAAATGCTCAACCAGATCTTGATTGCATGGGTTGCCGCTGCTTATTCCCCATGCATGGATGATCGAAGGGAATAGGCGCAAGGAGGATTGTACGATGGATAAACGTAAAGTGATTGCGGCTTATCAAAGAGGGTTCATTACGATTAAAGAATGCGCCCAAATTCTAGGGATTGATTCCATGGAAATTATGGGGATGGTAAGCAAACCCATTTCCCAGGAAAAGCTATCGGCTCCACGGAGACGCAAGCAACCGGTAAACAGCTGACGCTTACCGGCCAGAGCCGATAGCGGATAACTTAACTTGCAGGTTATATAAGTTTTGTGACCATCACGCACTCGGATGCTGCTAACCGGGTGCGTTTTTTTGTTGAATATAGAATGGGAAGTTTCCCTGGAGTAACCTTGATGTTGTTTGAGTAGATATCGAGGTGAAAGCTTCTCTTTGCGGGGTCGTTGTAGTGATACAGCGTTTGTGATAAGGCGGCGATTAGTTCAACCGCCCAGACTATTGTGATATGATTAGCTACATGGATGCCGGGTTGCGGGAAACTTTCTTGTCAAAAGACCCAGGCTGTACTATAATTAGCACATAAAAGCGCTAAAGTGCGAAAACAAACATGGTCTTTCGGCCACAACTCAAGCATGAACATGGCTAAGGATTGATAGGATTAGCGTGCCTTCAGCCTGCATTTTGAACGACGTACCGAATTATCGTACAAATGCAAGTGATTGAGGTGCGATTTCCCGAGATTTCCGAAGATTGCCCGTCATGCGAGGGTTTACTTTCAAAGTAAATTTAACGGAAGCGGAATATGAGGGGGAACGGATTTGAGATACTTAACAGCAGGTGAAACACATGGTCCACAGTTGACCGCGATTATAGAAGGAATGCCGAGCAATCTGGAGCTGTCGGCGGAAGTCGTTAATGAGCAGCTTGCGCGCCGCCAGAAGGGCTACGGACGCGGATTGCGGATGCAAATTGAGAAAGACACGGTTCAATTGCTGGGCGGTGTTCGCCATGGTCAGACCACTGGTGCGCCAATCGCTCTTGTTGTGGAAAATAATGACTGGAAGCATTGGACACGGGTGATGGGAGCCGAGCCGCCTACGGAAGAAAATGAAGGCCGCAGACGATTAAACCGCCCTAGACCGGGGCATGCCGATCTTAATGGGGGCATCAAATATAATCAGCGGGATTTGCGCAATATTCTGGAGCGCTCCAGTGCGAGAGAAACAACCATGCGTGTGGCTGTGGGGGCGATTGCCAAGCATTTTCTCGCCCAATTCGGGATCAAATGCGCGGTTCAAGTGGTACGCATTGGCGAAGTTGAGGTCGAGAGAAAAGATCTGCCGATCGATGATTTGATTCGCATCACCGAGGAATCGCCTGTACGCGTTGTCGATAAAGAGGCTGAGCAGCAAATCATTGCCGCCATCGATGCCGCCAAGAAAGACGGAGACACACTAGGTGGAATTGTAGAAGTGATCGTGGAAGGCGTGCCGATCGGCCTTGGCAGCCATGTACAGTGGGACCGCAAGCTGGACGGACGTATCGCTCAAGCCGTGCTGTCTATCCAAGCTTTCAAAGGGGTGGAGTTCGGCATAGGCTTCGAGGCTGGCAAACGCAGAGGCTCCAAGGTTCATGATGAAATTCACTATGATGAAAATCGCGGCTTTTACCGTTCGACGAATCGCGCAGGAGGATTTGAAGGCGGCATGACAAGCGGTGCACCGATTGTGGTTCGTGGCGTAATGAAGCCAATATCTACCCTGTACAAAGCGCTGCAAAGCGTAGATATCGATACGAAAGAAGCATTTACTGCTCAGGTGGAGCGTTCAGATACGTGTGCTGTACCGGCTGCCGGTGTGATTATGGAGAATGTGGTGGCATGGGAAGTCGCCCAAGCTTTCCTGGAGAAATTCGGCGGAGACTCCATGGAGGAGATTCGCGCAAATTACAATCAGTACCTGGCCCAAGTAGGTGCGTACTAATGAAAGAGCTGCTGGTTGATTTGGGTGAGAGGACTTATCCAATCTATTTTGGCTCCGGCATTATGCCGCACATCGGAGAGGCGTTTGTCAAACACGGCATTCGCCAATCCTCTCCGGTCCTCGTTGTATCCCAGGAACAGATTGCCCGCCATTATCTCGATGGGCTGAAGCAGTCCCTGGAGCAGGCCGGTTATACCGTAGCCGTAGGTTTGGTTCCCGATGGCGAGGCTTCCAAATCGCTTGCCCAATTGGAAGAGCTAATAACGATATGTCTGCAATCCGGATTGGACAGAAACTCGACCATCGTTGCCCTTGGGGGAGGCGTAGTCGGAGATTTGGCCGGCTTTGTGGCGGCAAGCTTCATGCGCGGCGTCCGGTTTGTCCAAGTGCCTACAACGATCCTGGCACATGACAGCAGTGTTGGCGGCAAGGTGGCGGTCAACCACCGCTTGGCCAAAAATATTATCGGAGCTTTCCATCAGCCCGCATTTGTCTATTATGACATCGACACATTGCAAACACTGCCGCCACGAGAAGTGCGTTCCGGTCTTGCCGAGGTCATCAAGGAAGGGTTGATCTGGGACGAGGCCTTTGTCGGATGGCTGAACGATAACGCCGCTCAGCTGCTTGCCCTCGAACCGCAGGCGCTGGAGTATGCGTTGTTCCGGGGCTGTCAGGTGAAAGCGGCAGTTGTCTCCGAGGATGAGAAGGAGAACGGGCTGCGGGCCATTCTTAATCTGGGGCATACGATAGGGCATGCCCTGGAAGCCGTTGCCGGCTATGGGGAATTGCTGCACGGGGAGGCGATCTCGATCGGAATGGTAGGATCAGCCAAATTGGCCGTCCGCCTGGGCTACCCGGAATCGATTCTGCATACGACGCGCGGGCTTCTGCAGCGCTTTGAGCTTCCCACTGCAATTCCGGCTCATTTGGATGAAGAGCGGATCATGAAGTCCTTGATGCATGATAAGAAATTCAAAGACGGCAATATGGTGTTTATCATCCCTACACGGATCGGACAAGTGGAAATCAACAAGCATATTTCCCCCGATTGGGTTAGAGAAACGATACGCGAGCTAAAAGGGGAGGAATAACGATGTGGGTTCGGGGAATTCGCGGCGCAACAACCGTACAAAATAATGAAGAAAATGAAATTTTGCAAGCAGCGGTAGAGTTAATGAATGAATTGATCGTCAAAAACGAGGTTCATCCTGAAGATATTTGCAGTGTATTCGTGACGACCACACAGGATTTAACTGCTGCATTCCCCGCCAAGGCAATTCGCCAAATGCCGGGGTGGGAGCTTGTACCGCTGATGTGCTCACTGGAAATTCCGGTGCAGCCCAGTCTGCCCAAATGCATTCGCTTCATGGTTCATGTGAATACCAACAAGCGTCAGGACGAAATCCATCATATTTTCCTAAACGAAGCGCAGAGCTTGCGGCCGGATATTGTCAAAACGGAGTAGTGTTTGCTGACCCGAATTTATGGAAAACAGTTGACGGGTCCGGCTTGCGTCAGGTATAGTAGGAGAAGTATAGGTTGACATTGTCAACCGTCAGTACCTAGATTGAGTTTCAGAGTAGAGAACAGTAGAGTAGAGATTAGTGTGTTGAGATGAGATGAGGATTTATCGTGAAACCAGGTGTTGTCAGTGCAGAGAGAAGGGCTCTTTCTTGCTGCAGCGAGCGCCTTTATTTGTCCGTATCTCAGGTATAATACTAATCATTTACATACAAACCTCTACTTATGCGAGTAGAGGTTTTTTTGTTTTTCCCGAGGAAATTTTAGGCGCTGGCCTTATTCGTGGCACTAAGGGAGTTCCGCTCCGTGCGGAATAGTGCCTAATCCGCATCTTGCGTGTTCCCGACAAAGATAGCTGCCATGCCCTGTTGTAATGCTTAGCCGAATACAGTTACAAGGAGAGAATGCCCATGTACAGCCCGAGTGTTGAAGAAACGACCCGACTAGCAGGAAAGTATAACCTGATTCCGATCGTCCGCCGCCTGCTAGCGGATACGGAAACTCCAATAAGGCTATTCCAGCATTTTTATGATGAACCGAATGCGTTTTTGCTGGAAAGTGTAGAGGGTGGTGTGAAATGGGCTCGTTACTCATTTATTGGCACAGATCCTTTCATGGTGCTTAAAGCGAAGGATGGCGTCTTGTCCATAACAAGAGAAGGGGAAACCGAGACGTTTCGGGATAAGCCGCTGGATGCTTTAAAATTGAGGCTTCGCTCATACCGCAGTCCGAATTTGCCGGGCTTGCCGAGGTTTACCGGGGGGGCAGTAGGTTTTTTTGGCTATGATTTAATTCAGTACTATGAAAAGCTTCCCAAGCACCGCAATGATGACCTGGGAACCAGCGATATGCATTTTATGTTCTGTGACCAGGTGATCGTCATGGATCACTTCAAACAGCAAATTCTCGTTGTGGCCAATGCCCATCTGCCGGAGGGGGCCAGCGATGAAGAAATCCGCAGCATTCATGAACAAACCTGCCGCAAAATCGATGAAATCGTGCAGCGTTTGCAAAAGCCGGTATATTCGACAAGCATAACGAGAAGTGTTAATTCGGAGGAGGTAGAGCTGGGCGAGCTCTGCTCCAATATGACCAGGCAGCAGTATATGGACAATGTCGTTCAAGCGAAGGAGTATATTCGTGCAGGTGATATTTTCCAGGTTGTGCTGTCCCAACGCTTTGAGATCGAAACGAAAGTATCCCCGCTGCATGTATACAGGGTGCTTCGCACAATGAACCCTTCTCCATATATGTACTATTTAAAAATGGGAGAAGAAGTGATCGTTGGCGCCTCTCCCGAATTGCTTGTGCGGGTGGAGGAAAGCAAAGTAGAGACTAGGCCGATCGCCGGCACGCGTCCGCGGGGCAGCACTCCGGAAGAGGATGCGCTGCTTGAACAGGAGCTTCTGGCCGATGAGAAGGAACGGGCGGAGCATTTGATGCTCGTAGATTTGGGACGCAACGACATTGGCCGCGTATCACGCTTCGGCAGTGTGCATTGTGACAGTTACATGGAGGTAGAGCGGTACTCGCATGTTATGCACATCGTATCCAACGTCGTTGGCGAGCTTCGAGAAGATAAAGATTTTTATGATGCCTTTATCTCCTGTTTACCGGCGGGCACTGTTTCAGGAGCACCGAAAATCCGCGCTATGGAAATCATCGCAGAGCTGGAAAACGAACGAAGAGGACCGTACGCCGGGGCTATCGGCTATCTGGGCTTCTCGGGCAATATGGATACTTGTATTACAATCCGGACAATCGTATTCAAGAATGGCAAAGCCTATGTCCAAGCAGGAGCGGGGATTGTTTGGGATTCGGTTCCGGAAAAAGAGTATGAGGAAACTGTAAACAAGGCTAAGGCGATGCTGAAGTCAATCCGTACCGCAGAAGAGATGTTCGGGCAGAGGCAGCCTGTGGCGCCGGCTAATTCAGATTACTAAACCGGTTCGCTCAAGCAGTGCGGAACTAATTCATGATTAAGGACATCGAATCTGCATCCCGAAAATTATTTAAGTGAACACATGGGTGCATGCGGTTTTCCATTATCGGTTTTCGGGCAATAAACTTTCGATTTGGGGAAAGGATGGGGACGTTGATGATGATCAAATCAGCAATTGGCAAGGTGATGCAGCGGCAGGATTTAAGCCGGGAAGAGGCCAGGCAGGTTATGCGCGAAATGATGAACGGGGAAGCGACACCCGCACAAATTGGCGGCTTGGTCATGGCTCTGGCCATGAAGGGGGAAACGGCAGAAGAAATTACCGGCTTGGCGGAGACGATGAGAGCGATGTCCAACCGGGTGGACACGGTGAATAATGGCCTGCTCGATACTTGCGGTACGGGTGGCGATGGCGCCAGTACCTTTAACATTTCGACCGCTTCTGCGATTTTAGCGGCAGCAGGCGGCATTCGGGTCGCGAAGCACGGAAATCGCGCCATGTCCAGCAAATGCGGCAGTGCGGATGTGCTTGAAGCCCTTGGGGTGAGCATTCAATTGGACGGGGATCAGGCTTCCAGATGTTTGGAGCAAATCGGCATTTGCTTTATGTTCGCCCAGCATTATCATCCTTCCATGAAGCATGCTGCCGGACCGCGCAGAGAGCTGGGCGTCCGTACCGTGTTCAATCTGCTTGGCCCGCTTACCAATCCCGCTGGGGCAGATCGCCAGCTGCTTGGAGTGTTTGACCGCTCTAAAACGGAATTGATTGCTCAAGTGCTTAAATCCTTGCAATTAACAAGAGGGATGGTTGTTTCCAGCCATGACGGACTGGACGAAATCAGCATATCGGCCCCAACTCAAGTAACGGAATTGAAAGATGGAAGCCTGTCTACTTATACGATCACACCTGAAGAGCTGGGATTAAGCACATACCCGCTCGAGCAGGTCGCAGGAGGCGATGCTGTGCAGAATGCGGCGATCATTCGTTCCATTTTCGGTGGAACCAAGGGTGCCTACCGGGATATCGTGCTAGCCAATGCGGGAGCCTGCTTCTATGTGGCCGGGCGTTGCCCGTCCCTGACGGATGGTGTAAAATTGGCCGGAGAGCTTATCGATTCCGGCCAGGCGATGAGCAAGCTGGATCAACTAATTACTTGTACAGGAGAATTAAGCCATGTATCTTGATCGCATAGTAGCAACCAAGAAGGAAGAAGTAGAACACTTGAAAAGCCAGTTTTCCCTGGGGCAAGCGGAAAAGAATATTTCGCAGCTGCCGGATACGAAAGGCTTCCGGAGAAAACTCATGAAAGATGGCCGGAACCGCAGCCTGGGACTGATTGCAGAGGTCAAGAAAGCCTCGCCTTCAAAAGGCTTGATTCGTGCGGACTTCGATCCGGTGTTGCTTGCTGTTCAGTACGAAGAAGCGCAAGCGGACTGCATTTCCGTTTTAACAGATGAGCAGTACTTTCAAGGCAGCGCCCAGTATTTGCAGGCGATTCGTGAAGCTGTGCGGGTGCCTTTGCTTCGCAAGGACTTTACAATCGATTACCGGCAAGTATACGAAGCCCGCTTGCTGGGAGCGGATGCTGTATTATTGATTGCCGCTATTTTGAGCAAGGATGAAATGAAGGAACTGCTTGCTCTAAGCAGGGATCTGGGCATGGATACTCTTGTTGAGGTGCATGATCGGAGAGAGCTGGAAACAGTGCTGGAGCTGGATGCGGATTTGGTCGGAATTAACAACCGAAACCTGAAGACGTTCGTTACGGACCTCAAGACTACCGAGGAGCTGATTGCCTATATTCCGCAGGAGACCGTAATTGTCAGTGAAAGCGGAATTTCCAAAGGTGAGGAAATTGCCTATCTGTCCTCGCTTGGAGCAGATGCTGTGCTTGTTGGAGAAACTTTCATGCGCAGGGCCGATGTTAAGGAGGCTGTAAGCAGCCTGATGGGATTACCGGCGGAAAAGGGGCTTGGGCATGACAGGTAACGCCCCGACAGCAATCAAAATTTGCGGACTGCAAACGGAACAGGTGATACGCGATATTCAATCTTTGCCGATAACATACATCGGCTTAGTTTTTGCCCCGAGCCGCCGTCAGGTTACAGCTCAGCAGGCGGCTAAACTGATACGGGCGGTCAAAGAGTCGCCTGAACCGCTCAGGCCCAAAGCGGCAGGCGTTTTTGTCAATCCAACTCTGGAGCTTCTCGAGCAAACGATGGAGGAAGCGCAGCTGGATGTCATTCAATTGCATGGGCAGGAAAGTCCTGCTTTTTGCACTCAAGTACAGCAGCGGTTCGGAGTCGACATTTTTAAAGCCATTTCCTTCTCAGCTGCCTCGGCATGCTCTGCCTCTGAACCAGTAAGACCAGCTGCATGGCAAGTGGCGGAATACGGGAATAGTGTGAGCGCTCTGCTGCTGGACACTCATGACCCGGTTCATGGCGGGGGCAGCGGAAAGACATTTTCCTGGGAGGTTATCCCTGAATTTTATGAGCAGGCCCATCAGGCGGGAATGAAGCTGTTTATAGCCGGCGGACTAAATCCCGAGAACGTGAGCAGATTACTGGATACGTATGATCTTGACGGGGTTGATATATCCAGCGGTGTGGAAACAGATGGAGTGAAGGATGTTAACAAAATCAAACAATTTGTGAGAAGGGTGATCGGATTATGAATCAGTTGCCAGATGAACATGGCCGGTTCGGTGCTTTCGGCGGGCGGTATGTTCCGGAAACGTTAATGAATGCACTGCTGGGGCTGGAAAAGGCCTACCGGCATTATAGTCAGGACAGAGACTTTATTGAAGAGCTGCAGGAGCTGCTCCGGCAGTACTCTGGGAGGCCTACTCCGCTGTATTACGCCAAGCGGCTGAGTGAACATCTCGGCGGAGCCAAAATTTATTTGAAGCGCGAGGACTTGAATCATACTGGAGCGCACAAAATCAACAATACGATTGGCCAAGCATTACTGGCAAAGCGGATGGGCAAACAAAAGGTGATTGCCGAGACGGGAGCCGGGCAGCACGGGGTGGCGACAGCAACGATTGCGGCATTGCTCGGCATGGAGTGCAAGGTATTTATGGGGGAGGAGGATACTAAGCGGCAGCAGCTGAACGTGTTTCGGATGAATCTGCTGGGCGCCGAAGTTATTCCGGTCACTTCCGGTACGCGCACGCTCAAGGATGCCTGTAACGAAACGCTCCGCTATTGGGCGGCGAATGTTGAAGATACATTTTATATTCTTGGCAGTGTCACAGGACCTCATCCTTATCCGATGATGGTCCGTGATTTTCAGCGGGTCATTGGCGATGAGAGCCGCAAGCAAATTCTGGAAGCGGAAGGCCGGCTGCCTGACCTCGTCGTCGCTTGCGTAGGCGGAGGCAGCAACGCGGCTGGCATGTTCTACCCTTTCATTCAGGACAGCGAAGTGAAGCTCATGGGGGTGGAAGCCGCCGGTAAAGGCGTGGATACGGACGAGCATGCGGCTACGATGACTAAAGGCACCCATGGCGTGTTCCAGGGATCTCTCAGCTATGTGCTGCAGGATGAGTTCGGCCAGGTTCAGCCCGCTCATTCCATTTCCGCCGGCCTCGACTATCCGGGAATTGGGCCTGAGCATGCCTACTTGAAAGATTCCGGACGTGCTCAATATCTTCCGATAACTGATCAGGAGGCGATGGATGCTCTCCAGCTGCTGAGCCGCAAGGAAGGGATTATTCCGGCATTAGAGAGCGCCCATGCGATTGCCCAAACGATCAAGGTGGCGCCAACAATGGGGAAAGACCAGACAATTGTCGTGAGTCTTTCCGGCCGGGGGGACAAGGATGTCGAGTCAATCATGAATGTGCTGGGGGGAGACGCATAATGAATCGGATAGACGAAAGGTTTCAATCGCTAAAAGAAATGAATGGCACAGCGCTCATTCCCTTTATATCAGTGGGAGATCCTGACCCGCAAACGAGCGTAGAGATCATCCTCGAGCTGGAAGCGGCCGGAGCCAATATCGTCGAGCTGGGCGTGCCTTACTCTGATCCGCTGGCAGACGGACCGGTTATTCAGCGCTCGTCCCAGCGTGCTCTTGAGCATAAGATTACGATCGTCGACTGCATTCAAACAGCCCGCCGCTGCAGAGAACGGGGCAGTCAATTGCCATTTATTATTTTTACTTATTATAACCCGGTTCTCCAGCTTGGGCTTGAGCGGTTCTTTGATTTGCTTAAAGAAAATGACGTAAGCGGAATTATCATACCGGATCTGCCTATCGAGGAAAACGCTCCGGTTTTAAAGCTCGCGGAGCAGTATAATATTCATCTGATTCCACTGGTGGCCCCGACCTCCAAAGAACGGGTCCAGCGAATTGCCGGTGAGGCAACCGGTTTCGTCTATTGTGTCAGCTCACTGGGCGTTACCGGAACGAGGGCGAGCTTTTTTGAGGGGATCGATGAGTTTCTTGCTGCAGTGAAGGAAGCCAGCGATGTGCCGATAGCGCTAGGTTTCGGAATTTCCAACCGGGAGCAGGTGCTTAACTTCGCGCCCAAATGTGACGGAATTGTAGTAGGCAGCGCAATTGTTAGAACAATAGAAGAGGCGCTTCCACTGCTGCAGGATGAACAAACGAAACAACAGGGGCTCTTGCAAATTCGTGATTTTGTGCGACAATTAAAAGTGTAGGCGAATTAACTGTTTACTTAATTCTTTATACTTGAGGTGTTTGTCAATGCAGCCCAAAAAACATATTGTTCATCTGCCTGTCTATCAGCCGGGCAAACCGATTGAAGAAGTGAAGAAAGAGCTGGGATTAAGCGAGGTTATCAAGCTCGCTTCCAATGAAAATCCGTTCGGAAGCTCTCCGAAAGCGCAAGAAGCGATTGTCGCGGAATTAAGCAATACAAGCATCTATCCGGACGGTGGAGCGGTTCAGCTTACGGCTGAGCTGGCGCAGCGCTTTGATGTGAATCCGGATCAAATTATTTTCGGTGCAGGCTCTGATGAGGTGATCCTGATGATTGCCCGGGCTTTCTTTGAGCAGGGGGATGAGACCATCATGGCATCTCATACGTTCCCCCAGTATAAGCACAATGCCGAAATAGAAGGGGCGGTTTGCATTGAGGTCCCTTTGAATGACGGAACGCATGATCTCGATGCGATGGCCAGCCGGATTACAGACAAAACCAAGGTCATTTGGGTCTGCAACCCGAACAACCCAACAGGTACGATGGTTACACATGCGGAGATGGAACAATTTATGAGCAAGATTCCATCTCACGTGCTAGTTGTTTTGGACGAGGCATACGCCGAGTATAATATGACTGCCGAATATCCGGACGGCTTCGCTTTAATGAAGAACTACAAGAACCTTATTTTGCTTAGAACGTTCTCCAAAATTTACGGTTTAGCATCGCTTAGAATCGGATACGGAATCGGTCATGCTGACGTGATCCGATCGGTCAACCAAGTGCGCGAGCCGTTTAATACGTCCCGTTTCGGTCAAGCGGCAGCACTGGCAGCCGTACAGGACGAAGCGTTCATCCAGCAGTGCCGTGAAGCTAATGCCAAAGGCATTACATATTTAACTTCACAGTTCTCTGAGATGGGACTGTCCTATTTTCCGGCATACGGCAATTTTATTATGGTAGATGTGGGGCGTCCGGCTGGTCAAGTCTTTGATGGCTTGCTGCGCAAAGGCATAATTGTCCGCGGAGGGCATCAGCTCGATTTCCCGACGAAAATTCGGGTAACGGTAGGCAGTCAGGAACAGAATGAAAAATTTATCCAAGCGCTTGCATCCGTATTGGCCGAAGTGCCGGTACAAGCGTAGATTGAAGATAAGGTTGATTAGATGAATATAGGGATTACAGAAATCAATAAATCAACGGACAGCTCCGCTTTCACCAAAATTACGATTATCGGAGTTGGCTTAATGGGAGGCTCGCTCGCTCTTTGCTTTAAGGGCAAGCCGGGGGTTAAAATATGCGGGTTTTCTCCCAACCCGGACTCGGTTAACAAATATCTCCAGCGCGAAGTGGTGGATGAAGCGACTACTTCGCTCTCCGAGGCAGTGGAAGGCGCTGACTTTATTTTTCTTTGTGTTCCGGTTGGACGGCTGGATGAATATTTGGAACGTTTGCAGTGTCTTCCGCTGAAGCCTGGAGCGATTGTTACTGATGTGGGAAGCACTAAAGCTTCGGTAATGTCCAGTGCCCGCAAGTGGATTCCAGATGGGGTCCACTTTATTGGCGGCCATCCGATGGCCGGTTCGGAACGCTCGGGAGTTGAAGCGGCCTCTTCCTATTTATACGAGAATGCGTTTTATGTGTTGACTCCGATGGATTCGACCCCCTCAGAAGCTTATGAAAGATTAACCGGGCTATTAAGTCATACGCGCGCTCAAATTGTGCAGATGGATCCCGTCCAGCATGACCAGATTGTCGGGGCCATCAGTCATTTGCCGCATATCATAGCTGTAGCGCTCGTGAATCAGGTTGTTGATTATAACGAAGCGAACACTTTGTATGAGAATTTGGCTGCTGGCGGCTTCCGTGATTTTACGAGGATTGCGGCCGGAGATCCGGTGATGTGGCGGGATATACTCGTTAACAATCGTGATGTAATGCTCGAGCTTTTGCGTGACTGGAATGAGCGCATGGAGCAATTTGTGCAAATGCTTGAGCAAGCAGACGGCCAAAGTATCGAACAGGCCTTTCAGCGTGCGGGGCATTTCCGCAACAAATTGCCGGAAAGGCGCAAGGGCGTTTTGGTGGCGACTTATGACCTGTATGTGGATGTTCCGGACCATCCGGGAATTGTCGGAAAGCTGGCGACCCGGCTCGGGGAAGCAGGCATTAATTTGAGCAACATTCAAATTTTGGAGAGCAGGGCAGATGCCCCGGGCATATTAAGGCTGTCCTTTCGGGACGAGCAGCATTTCGAACGTGCTGTGCAGCTATTGAAGCCGGAATATTCGGTACATGTTTAACAAGAAAAGGCCTCCTTCGGGAGGCTTGTGTACAAAAAAATAAAACGTTTACAAAAAAAGCGTTGACTTTTTGAAAACGGATACATATAATAAAAGTACAGTATGGTTTCTCTCCACTCCTATCCGAATTGCACGACTGTGCAGCCACCGATTTATCGGTGGTTTTTTTTGCGTTTTTTACTCGCTTGTTGTTTTTTCCCGAGCTAGATAAAAAAATTTGAACGGCAGACCGGTTATGTTATTTGCTGCAATCCACATATAGGGAAATTTTCTTCTTAAACAACTACATATGGATTTTAAAAAATTATTGAAACAATTTTGCCATATATGTCGTCTATAAATATGAAAATCTTGGCGAAAAAGAAGGAATTTAAGTAGGCTTTGACGAAGGTATTCATTCCAGAAGCATGAAACGATTCCACCATCCTCCACATGAAGATTTGTCGAATTAAGGTTTTCCTCCAATCTTTTTGTCATGTTTGCTAGGAGCGTTACGTATGCTCATACACATAAGGATCATGAGATTTTTTTCACTATCCTGCTCTTGAGCTTTTCTTACCACATCAGAAAGAATAAGTTTCGATATCCGAAAATCCGCTTTCTGATTGGCATGAAAAGTTACCGCTAATACCGGGTTGTTCATCATCGCATGGACATCGTTGGAAGCTTTTCTTACCACATCAGAAAGAATAAGTTTCGATATCCGAAAATCCGCTTTCTGATTGGCATGAAAAGTTACCGCTAATACCGGGTTATTCATCATCGCATGGACATCGTTGGAAGCTTTTCTTATTCCATGACCGCAACTTTTTCTTCCCAGCCTAGTATTACAAGTAAAGCTGGGATAACAAACGTGAAATCTCAAGGAGGATCGTTTGTAATGACCGATTCCCAGTTAATAAGAGAAATCAAGGACGGCAATGTTGAGCTTTATGCTGAATTGATGCAGCGCTATGAACGGAAGATTTACGCATTTGTTTATCACATGCTGAAAAGCTCCGGATTGGACGCAATTGCCGATGACTTGTGCCAGGAAACTTTTTATAAAGCTTACCGGAGTTTATCCACGTTTCGTGAGGTGGAGGCTTCTTTCTCTACATGGCTTTATACTATTGCGCGGAATACGGTTCTTAGTGAACTTCGCAAGCACAAGTACGCCAAAGTATCATTGGAACAAAGCGGCCATACTCCCGAAGCGTCGGCTGAGACCTTGCCTGAGCAGACCATTCTTCGGAATGAGAAGGTGCTGCTGGTAAGGAATGCGATAAACAATCTGCCCGAGAAGCAACGAACCGCACTCATATTAAGAGAATATGATCAGCTTGATTATCAAGAAATTGCCAATATTCTCGGCCAGACAGTAAGCGCAGTTAAATCCCTACTCTTCCGAGCGAGAGCAAGCGTCAGAATTCAGATGGAGTCTTACGTTCTTGAACCAATCTTTATTGATGGTGAAGGGATGAACTAATAATGAAATGTGCTGACGTTCAGAAGATCCTCGAACAATATATGGAGATGTCGCCTGAGGATCAACGGCGTTTGCAAGTGGATGAACACGCAGCCGGATGTCCCGACTGTGCGGAAGAACTGGCAGTGTGGAAAGAAAGCTATAACTGGATACAGGCAGAACTGGACTTTGGTGAAGGTAACAGAAATAACAGCATCTTAACCGGGGCATCAATCCCAGAGCCTGCAGAAACATTAACCGGCTCGGTCATGAATAAAATTTACACTAAAGAATCATGGAGAATTCCAATTGCTGATCGGATTTATTCCATACCTTATAAAGCACACCGTAATTTGACTGCATTCATCGCATTATGCATTGCGGTATTTGTGTTCAGCTTTCTCTACTCTTTGGTAATCAGAGAGCCCCACGATCCCCTTGCAGTGGAGCAAAGCAAATTCGGTTTTCATCAAGCCGTTAGCGCTTCGGATAATTACCACCCTGTGGATACCGGGTTAATGAGCACAGGCTCGCTTCCTTCCCAGGTTCTTATCGAGCCTCTCAAGTTAGGACCAATTCAGACGATTCCGGATTACCTGGTTGTCCTGTCCTTTTTGGGGATTACTGCCGCGCTGCTGATTTTGAACTGGTGGTCGCGGATGAAGGCTTGACATGTATAGAATAATGACTCACATAAGAAAGGGGCAGTCCAATAAGTCCCCAAAAATAAAAAGTTGAGCGGAAAAAACGTTTTCCGTTCAACTTTTTTTGTGCGGCTGCTTGGCCAGGAAAGCAGAGGGCGGATGCCTGCCGCTTTCAATAAATTGCGGGCCAATGGCCACAATCCCAAACTCGACGTGTACCTTGTCCAGTCCACGAAGTGAGCGTTAGACGGAACACCTCGCGAAACACATCACGGACCTGCGCATCTCACGGAATCTATGTGAATCACAGTATCTACGTATCTCACGGAATCTATGCACCTCGCGATACTTTTCACGGACCGACGCGCCATTCTATGTACTTCACACAAATCTACGCACCTCACAAGGCAACTTGCGCTTCTCGCAGAATTTGCATGGATAAGGTTCATTAGTAGTCATTAGAGCAACACCTTAAAACCATCTTCTCTGATTGGTTGTGTGGTAATGCATGCGATTTTTCCGTATACTTTTACCCCGTAGGCGCTGGCGAAGATTCATATTGAAACCTTTGCTCGACGGAGAACCTAGTAGACCGACTCTTTGGACCATCACTGTGGACCGACTCTATAGACGGTCTACAGAGTCGGTGCATCTTCGAAAATTCGTATTATTGGGCCAACCATTCTGGGTGGCCTTTCTGGACAGCCCTGTGCAGTATGCTGCAGCTAAATAAGAATTGAATGAAGCAGGAGGAATAGCTTGTCACAGGAATATCCTGTCAAATTCCGTTCATACTAAAACTAAAAGGATGAACGGAGGATAACCTATGAATTTGGCAGATATGCTGAGTTATTCGGATATTGCAGATTTGAGCAAGATTGCTCAAACTTATGCTTGCGAATGCAACACCCATTCCAAGAATGAGTTGATCCAATCGATTTTATCCAATGCCACACGCAAAGATGTGTTGGAAAAGCAAATCGGTGACATGAGTCTTGAAGAAATCCGGTTTGTGAATACGCTCTTGTTCGACCAGCGGGAGTCTTTCAGCCTGGAAGATTTGCTGGCTCGGGCCAATCAGACCCGCTTCTCGGACGGTTCTTCCCGTAACGGAGCCTTGGACCAGAATCTGGGCCAGGGCCAGGAGCAGGAGCAGGAGCAGGGAGAGATCAGCGCCTGGAACCCGCGGGAACTCATTCTGAAGAACAAGCATAGAGGCTGGTTGTTCAATGGCCATTCGCAAAATACCCGATATTTATTTCATGTTCCGCGGGATATTAAAAAAAGGATAAAAGCGATTTTGGCCGGCCGTTTTTCCTCGCAATTGGAAGTGATAGGCGAAGAGCCGGAGGTTTACCGCGAGGAACAGGGGCTGCTAAGCAACGATCTGCTGTTTTTTCTTCATTATGTGCATCAGAATGGCCCCCAGCTTTCGGCGGAAGGCTTTATTTATAAGAGGCCGCTTCAGCATCTGCTTGAAGGGATGGCTGTTCAAGAGGAGCTTCCGGGGCGCGCGGCCTGGAGGTTCGGGTACGGGCGGAGGTTTAGGGAATACCCGACCCGCTTTTCATTTCTCTATGATTATGCATATTATCAGCATCTGATTGAAGAAACGGGAGAGCAGCTGCTTGTCAGCAGCGCTGGACTAGAACGGCTTGCAGCAAGGAAGGAAGAGAGCATCAAGGCGCTGTATCAATTCTGGCTTAAGCTTTATAAGGGAGCTGTGCCAAATCTGCAGGCTATCGTTCAATGGATTGAAACGCTGGCAGCGGAGTGGACGACGGTCCGTTCTTTGGAGCAGGTGCTTTTGCCGCTGATCAAGCCTTTTTACTATGATCAGCCAGAGGCTATTTTACAGGAAAAAATATTGAAAATGCTGCTCCATTTGGGCATGCTTAAGATGGGTGAGCACAGTGTGCATGGACAGGTTGTTCAAATCAATAAATTAGGCTCAAGCGTCATACAAGGAAGCTACGTTCCGGAAGACGAGAAAATCCAACTGGATGATAGTCATAGCCCGTAATTGACAACTTCTGGCGGGCTCTGCTACAATCACGGGGCAGCCGGCATCGGAACAATAAAGGTACGGAGGACAGACATGGTCATTGGCTACAAAGGCAAGCTTCCTAAGCTTCACCCGAGCGTATTCCTAGCGGATGGAGTCAAGCTTATCGGGGAGGTAAATGTCCGGGAAGAAAGCAGTCTGTGGTATAATGCGGTTCTAAGAGCGGATCTCTCGCCAATTGAGATCGGAGCACGCTGCAATATTCAGGATGGCTGCATAGGTCACGTTAACGCGAATCAGCCTCTATGGCTGGAGGACGAGGTGTCGGTCGGGCACGGCGCTATCATCCACGGCTGCAAAATCGGTAAAGGCTCGCTTATCGGCATGGGAGCGATTGTATTGAACGGCGCAGTGCTCGGTGAATACAGTCTCATTGGTGCGGGCTCGGTCGTGACGGAGAACAAAGTAGTTCCGCCGTACACGTTATCCTTAGGCACTCCGGCGAGAGTCGTCCGGGAGCTGACCGAGGCGGATTTGGAGAGAATGAAGCAGACGGCCGCCAGTTATGTGATAAAAGGCAGGGAATACAGAGGGGAGGAGAGGTTGTGAAGTTCAGCGAAGTAAACAAGGAGCAGTGGGAGGAACTGCGCCCTTATATGGATACTTGTCTGCTGCCGATTACGGGATTGACCGGAGATCAGAACCCGTGGCAGGTGACCGAGGAACTGGAGAAGCTCCGGGATATAATGGATTATGTGGAGTTCCCGTTTAAAGGGAGAATTGTTACTTATCCCGCTTTGCACTATGTAACCTATGATGAAGCATTTATTGATCATGTCAACCGATTATGTCTTGGGTTTAAGGAGCTTGGCTTCCGCTATGTAATTGTCATCTCGTCGGATTCAGGATTGAATCAGATGGAGTTCAGTGCATGCGATTTGTTTATACGTGCTAAGGATGGAGCTAAGGGCAAGCTGCAGGTGCGTGAATTAGTCGAAGCGTGCTGGTCTCAGGAGGCTGAAAATTCCACGGAAGATGAATGATAAACGTTGATCAGGACAAGCTATCGTTAGAAGATGAGGATTTCTCATGGAATCTGCAATGAATATTGTGAATTCCGATTCTGGATCTTTGAAAATCATCGAGCCGAAAAAAGCAAGGGACAAGATGTGACAATTTCGTTAAAAAAGTTAATACGTTTTCCGAATCGTCATACATAGACAGGTTGTCGTTCTTGACGCCTATATAGCCGTAGGCTATTATAAGTTATGTCCTAGTATATAAATGTAAAACTTGTCGAAATCGACGTGAGATATATGGCCAAAGGGGGTAAATCTAGCACATGAGCGAGCATAAAGACCACAGAGTGCAGCAACCGACGAGGGCTAATGGAGGCAAGCGTGAAATGACGCGGCGCCAATTCCTTGGCTATACTCTCGGAGGAACAACCGCGTTTTTGGCGGCAGGTCCGGTCCTTCCTATGCTGCGCTTCGCCGTCGATCCTCTGCTGCAGCCTGCTTCAGACTCTGATTGGGTTCGAGTCGTTGAAGAAAGTGAAATAACGGATGAACCAAAGTCATTCACTTTTGTTGTTAAGCAGATTGATGGCTGGTATGAAAGCGAGCCAACATTGGAAGCTTGGATCGCTAGAGGCGAAGATGGGAAAATCTTTGCACTGAATCCAACATGCAAACACTTGGGATGTACGGTTAACTGGAACTCTAATCCCAGATTCCCAAATCAATATTATTGTCCTTGCCACGATGCTCATTACACGAAGGAAGGCAAGAATCTAGCCGTTTCCCCTCTTCCACTCGATCAGTATGAAGTGAAAATTGAGGGTGGTTTCGTGTATTTGGGCAGTCTGGGCCCGAATCAATTAGTTGACTAAGGAGGCGTACAGTAAATGCTGAAAAGTATTTATAACTGGATTGATGAACGCCTTGACGTAACACCGATATGGCGGGATGTTGCGGATCATGAAGTTCCAGAGCACGTTAACCCGGCTCATCACTTTTCCGCTTTCGTCTATTGTTTTGGCGGTCTGACGTTTTTCATTACAGTCATTCAGATTCTGTCTGGTATGTTCTTGGTTTTCTACTATGTGCCTGATATCGTGAATGCCTATAACAGCGTAGATTACCTGCAGCATAAAGTAGCATTTGGTGTTATTGTTCGTGGTATGCACCACTGGGGTGCCAGTCTAGTTATCGTAATGATGTTCCTACATACACTGAGGGTATTCTTTACAGGTTCTTATAAGAATCCGCGTGAGATGAACTGGGTAGTAGGGATGCTTATTTTCTTCGTAATGCTTGGGTTAGGCTTTACCGGTTATCTTCTTCCATGGGACAACAAAGCATATTTCGCAACCCAGGTTGGTCTTCAAATCGCGGACAGTGTTCCTTTCATTGGTGAATACATTAAAACCTTCCTGCAAGGCGGTTCGATCGTAGGGGCTCAAACCTTGACAAGATTCTTTGCACTGCATGTTTTCTTCTTGCCTGCTGTGCTGTTAGGCTTGTTAGGCGCTCACTTCATCATGATCCGCAGGCAAGGTATTTCTGGTCCGCTATAAGGATGGAGGTGTAAAGCGTGGCCCATGGTCCTCATTCGAATGATGAAAAAATAGTTTATGTAGGCGATTCGCGTGTCCGCAAAAAAACTCATCGCCCCGATCCGGCCGACTATACCGCTTATCCCGGTAAGTCAGAGGCATTCATTCCCAACTTTCTGCTGAAGGAATGGATGGTCGGTGCGGTCGTGCTTGTCGGATTCCTGATGTTGGTTATGTCTCACCCTGCACCGCTTGGTTACCCTGCAGATCCGACCAACACCGCGATTATTCCAATGCCAGACTGGTACTTCCTGTTTATGTATCAGCTGCTGAAATATCCTTATGCGTCTGAAGATTATCTTGTTTTCGGTACGGTAATCGTTCCTGGTATCATGTTTGGTGCCTTGCTGTTAGCTCCGTTCCTCGATACAGGGAAAGAAAGACGCTTTTACAAAAGGCCGATGGCTTCCAGCCTGATGCTCGTTACTTTAGCTGCCGTTACTTATCTGACTGTTTATTCCTGGGTTCATTACCAGCATGAGCTGGAAAGACAAGGACTTGTGCCTGACCATATCCGGGCTGAAGAAGAAAGGCAGCGGGCGCGTGAAGAAGGACGAGAGCCGGATACGGCCAATCGTCCAAACCAGCAGCCGATTGCTATTGTTGGTGAAGATGAAGAAGGCTATGAGATTTACACTAGAGCGACTTGTGCAACTTGTCATATGCCTGATTTGAACGGCAATCCGAGCTTGCTTGGTATCGGCGACAAGCATGACAAAGAAGGAATTTTAGCAATTATTCATGAAGGGGTCGGCGGTATGCCGGCTCAGTATGAAGATAATATTGCTAAAGGGTTGACCGATGAAGAGATTGATACACTGGCCGAATGGCTGGCTAAACAATCTGCGAATCCGGAAGAATAACCATACGTTTTTTAAAAACCTGACCCTCCATTCAGTGAGGGCAGGTTTTTTTAAATCATTTTGCGAGAAAAAGGGGGTTACTGGGTGTCCAATCGTTTTCCGCTATCCTTATTATGGAGCCGATCGTTTCTTACCTCCCGCTGGATGCTTTGGAGTCTGCTGTGGGTGAACGGTTTAGGAACGATTTATGGGTATTATTGGTATGGGCAGCAATTAATCTATACCTGGCATAATAAGCCTTGGTGGATGCTGCCTTTTGTACCGGACAGTCCGACCGCCAGTTTATTTTTTACCGTATCTGTCGGTTATTTGCTTGCTGACAGCTACCGGGGCGATGACAAATCTCCTTCTTTATTAAGAAATATTATTGAAGCGTTGGCTTTGGTGACTTCCTTCAAATATGGCATTTGGGCAGTTGTCATGATAATTGCCGGAAATTATCAAGGCGCGCCTTCCTCCTGGCAGGATGCGATGCTGATTACTTCCCATCTCGGTATGGCTGCCGAGGCGCTGCTGTTTGCCCGTTTCTTTCGGATTCGGCCGATCGCCTGGCTGATTGCGGCTTTATGGATCTTTACTAATGATCTGATGGATTACTCGTTCGGCATCTTTCCGGCCCTTCCAAAACAGCTGCACGATGATCTGTGGTGGATTGCCGGATTTACCTGGTCCTTAAGCGTTGTCAGTCTGGTGGTGTTTATCACCCTGGATTTTGTGAAAAAATTAACAATCGCACGGTCTAAATTGGGACATCCCTCCATATCATGATGATGAGGAGGGATGTCCCATGTTAAAAATAAAATGGTCCCGGCGGACGTTGGCGCTGGTGCTTTGCATAGGAATGCTGCTGCTGATAATGACAGGCTGTATGAGCAAGCCGGATATGCCGGACGAGAGGGAGGCGCAGCCCCAAACAAGTGAGGAAACGGTCACGAAGCTGAAAAAGCTGAATCGGATTGCCGAGGACATGCATAATAGAGCAAAAAATGGGGATGTAAGCGGTGCACATTTTCTGTTGAATCAATTCTCAGAGGAGCTGCTGACGCTGCCTTTTGCCGAAATTAGTACTTTGGAAGGCATGAAGGCCGTGACCGATGCTGTGGACGAGGCAAAACGTACACTGGTCTCCGCGAATCTTTCACCGCAGAAGGCTCTGGAGGTTTCAGTAAAAATCCGCTTGCTGGCTGATGCGATGACCCACCCTCATGAACCGATGTGGGTTCAGTTTTATCCCCGGATGAAGACCGAGCATCGGACAATGGAGACGGCTTACAAAAAGCAGGAGCTCGAATCCGCGCAAAGTGCCGTTAAGCTTTGGGAAGCAAGCTATTTAACCATCCGGCCCTCTTTGCTGGTTAGCAGAGATCCGGAAGCTGTTAACAAATTGGATTCGCTGCTGACCTTTATCAAGAACCGGTCAGCAGAAGCCAATGTGCCTTATGAGGAAATCCTGAATGCGCTGCAAGCCCTCCAACAAGGAATTGATGAAATATTCTATAAGCAGCAGGATCAGACCGCGTATCTCCCAATGCATGGGGGAGGCGAGCCCTATATTTGGTCAATCGGGGTGGGAAGCATCATTTTGACTGTCCTGACCTTTGTCGCATGGAGAATGTTTCATTCAGACAAACGGTTTGCCAAGGTCCCCCGTGACCGGTAGTTAATCCTGAGTAAAGCCTTCACCCAATACATCCTTTACATCGGAAACGACAAGAAAGGCGTTCGGGTCAATTTGTTTAACAAGATTGCGCAATTTCCGGGTTTCGTAACGCGAGACTACACAATAGACGACTTCCTTAGGGTGCTTGGAATAACCGCCTTTCGCTTGGAAAATGGTCACGCCCCGTTCAAGCTCGCGTGTTATTGCCTCGGCCAGCTGCTGGCTATGATCGGTTACGATGGTGAAGGCTTTGGCTGCATAGGACCCCTGGTTGATGAAATCAATTAAACGGGAAGCGATAAAGACGACAACCAGCGTGTATAGTATTTTTTCTATGGCAATATAAAGCAGCGATGAAGTGATGACGAAAGCATCAATGACTAGAATGATTTGTCCCATGCTTAATCCTCTAGTTTTGTTGATGATTCGGGCGACAATATCCGATCCCCCGGTCGTTCCGCCATAACGGAAAACGATGCCCAGCCCGGTTCCTAGCGTTACTCCCGCATAGAGAGTGACAAGGAAAAAGTCATTGGCTTGCAGCGGAACCAGCCAGCCGAGCTTCAGGAGCATTTCCATAACCCAAAGGAACAAGGAAAGCGAGAGCGTTCCGATTATCGTTAAAATCATCGAGGTAGAGCCCAGCACCCTCCATCCTAAAATAAATAGAGGAATGTTGAGCACAAGCGTGGTCAGCGATGGCGGGATACCGGTAGCATAATTAATAAGCAGGGCTACGCCTGTCATTCCTCCTTCCATAAACTCATTCGGAATGACAAAGTAATGGAGGCCAAACGCATATATTGCGGTTCCCATCAAGATAGGAATGATTTGCCGATAGGGTAAAGACAGCTTGATCATAACCGAGGGAAATCCTCCTTAAGGGTAAATGACTCCTTGTGAGTTCATTATGCCCTTTTTCTATTTTGTCTATATTTTTGGAACCGCCCGCAGATGAAATCGAATGAAGAAAAGCAAATTGCTCTGGCAAAAAGCCTGTAAAAAGGATTTGTTTTCAAATCGTCTTTGCGTTAACATGAAGGTTAGTTAAGGTTTGATGCTTAACAAATCAAATACACCTTACAACAACTTATGCCGGGCTTAATTTATTGGATAGAAGGAAGGGATGAGCCGTGACAGAGCAGCATAAGTCCTTGCTCGAGATGCAGAGGGAAGTAGACCGTTACATTTCACAGTTCAAAGAAGGCTATTTCAGTCCGCTCTCCATGCTGGCCAGACTTGCAGAGGAAGTGGGAGAGCTGGCAAGAGAGGTTAATCATGTATATGGTGAAAAGCCGAAAAAGCCGACTGAGGAAGAAAATTCAATCGAAAACGAGCTTGGGGACTTATTATTTATTTTGATCTGCTTTGCCAATTCACAAGGTATTGATCTGACAAAGGCCCATGACCGGGTTATGCATAAGTTTGCAACCCGCGATGCAGATCGTTGGACAAGAGTTGACTCTGATTAGCAAAACAGAAATCGGTACATATGCTATACGAGACGAAGGTCTCGGGAGGTTTAGGAATACTGGTTATCCATTCGAAAGCAAGGTACAGGATTACCAGCAGCAGACAAAGAAATAGCGATGTTCAATTTAGGCTCAACCTAAAAACCAGTGCTTCCCAGCAAGCATGGATTGCGGATTTGAGCTTCAATTATAGAAAGGAATCAGGTGAGCCGAATGAGTAATCAGCCTATAAAAGTAGCAGTGGCAGGAGCAAAAGGAAGAATGGGGATCGAAGTAGTCAAATTGGCTTTAGAGGATCCTGATTTGGAGCTGGCTGCGGCAATCGGCCGTTCCTCTGTTGGAGAAGACATTGCTGTCATTGCCGGGAAACAGCCTTCCGGCATCCTCTTAACCGATGATCTGGAAATGGCTCTTGTTGAATATAAACCGGATGTGCTGGTTGATTTTACTATACCCTCTACGGTTATGGAACATGCGCGTACGGCAATCAAGCATGGGGTTAGACCGGTAATCGGGACAACGGGCTTAAGCCCTTCGCATATTGAGGAGCTGGAGCGGATCAGTGAGCAGGCCGGCGTTGGCGGTGTTATTGCCCCTAACTTCTCCATTGGAGCCATCCTCATGATGAAGTTTGCTGCACAAGCCGCTAAATATATGCCGCATGTCGAGATCATTGAGTATCACGGGGAGCAGAAGCTGGATGCACCTTCAGGAACCTCCATCAAAACAGCGGAAATGATTTCGCAAGCTAGGGAAGAATTCAGACAAGGACATCCTGATGAAGAAGAGACTATTGAGGGAAGCCGGGGCGGATATTATGATGGGTTCCGCATTCATAGTGTACGTTTGCCGGGAGTTTTTGCCCAACAGGAGGTTGTTTTCGGAGGCTTTGGCCAAACCTTGAAAATTCGTCATGACTCCTATGAAAGAGCAGGGTATATGCCGGGCGTAGCTTTAGCTTGCAAGAAAGTAATGGAGCTTGACAAGGTTGTTTACGGCTTTGACCGTTTTATAGATTAATCGGATTAAATCGATGAGAAGACAGGAAGGATGAGTCAATCATGAGCCTGCAGATAGCACTTATTGCTCACGATCGGAAGAAGGACGAGATGGTAAACTTTGTGACGGCGTATGAGCCTGTTTTGGCCAAGCATCAGCTATATGCTACCGGAACAACGGGTCAACGGATCATGGATAAGACAAGCCTCGAGGTAACCCGGTTCATGTCGGGTCCATTGGGTGGGGATCAGCAGATCGGTGCGTTGGTCGCCCAAAATATACTGGATTTAATTATCTTTTTGCGCGATCCTTTAATGGCTCAACCGCATGAGCCGGATATTATCGCTCTGCTTAGGTTATGTGATGTCCAAGGAATTCCTGTAGCCACCAATGTAGCTACGGCTGAAATTCTAATCAAAGCGCTGGATCGCGGGGACTTTGCCTGGAGAGAGCTGGTTCACAAATACAAACCGGGGCTGGACGAATGATCAGACAGCTGGATATTCTGGTTATCGGCGCTCATCCGGATGATGCGGAGATCGGCATGGGCGGCACGATAGCCAAGCATGTAGAAGCCGGCAAGCTGGTGGGGATCTGTGACCTGACCTTTGCCGAAATGTCCTCAAATGGCACGGTTGCTCTGCGCAAGGAAGAGGCAGAAGCTGCTGCCAAAGTGCTGGGCCTTTCAGTGCGGTCCAATCTGGGTCTTCCGGATCGCGGGCTGAGCATGGCTAAGGAGCAGATCGACGAGATTACGCTAGCGATCCGTAAATACCGGCCGCGCGTAGTCTTTGCCCCGTATTACAAGGACAGACATCCTGATCATGTCACTTGCAGTCACATGGTTAAGGAAGCGGTATTTAATGCGAAGCTAAGAAATTATTTGCCCGACACGCTTCCGGCCCACCAGGTAGACCATTTTTATTATTATTTTATTAACGAGATCGCAGATGCCCAATTGATTGTGGATACTTCCGCGCAATTTTCTAGAAAAACTGATGCGTTAAAAGCTTACTATTCCCAATTCGTAGCTCGAGCCGGACAAGCGAAGGATTACGTAGCTACTCCATTAAATGAGGGCTATCTGGAGCAGATCGAGCTGAGGGACCGGCTTCTAGGTCATAAAGCCAAGGTTAAATATGCAGAAGGCTTTGTTAGTGAGCTTCCTTATTTGGTTAATCTATTTTAAGAACTGTCTGAATACAATGGGAGATCAAGGTATTCATTTTAAGGGGGCCGTTCACTTGAAGGCTAAGCTCAAGATTGGAATAACATGCTACCCGACTTTAGGCGGTTCCGGCGTGGTTGCAACCGAATTGGGCAAGCTGCTTGCCGAGAAGGGGCATGAGGTTCATTTTATTACTCACAGCATCCCGTTTAGACTGGGGAAATTTCATAAAAATATTTTCTATCACGAAGTCGAGGTCAGTGATTACTACGTCTTCCGTTACCCACCCTATGATCTGTCGCTGGCAAGCAAGCTGGCCCAGGTCGCGAAGCGGGAGCAGTTGGATCTTCTGCATGTGCACTATGCCATTCCGCATGCGGTCTGCGCCCTCCTGGCAAAGCAGATGCTGAATCATGACATCAAGGTAGTCACGACCTTGCATGGAACCGATATTACGGTATTGGGTCACGACGAATCATTGAGAGACTTAATTCGTTATGCCATTCATGAAAGTGACGCCGTCACAGCGGTATCCAAAGATCTGATAGCGGAAACGGTGGAGATGCTGAACATCGACCGTCCGATTGATTTGACCTATAACTTCGTAGACAAGCGTGTCTACTATCCGCGAGACGTTGCTTCATTGCGCAGCGAAATTGCCTCTTCTTCCGATAAGATTCTAATTCATATTTCTAACTTCAGGCCAGTGAAGAGAGTCGCGGATGTTGTTAAAGTGTTTGAAAAGGTGCAAAGGCAAATACCTGCCAAGCTTTTATTCGTCGGTGAAGGACCGGAGCTGAACAAGATTATTAGCCAGGTTGAAGAGATGAAGCTGAGCGACCGGGTTATGTTCTGGGGCAAGCAGGATGATGTGGCCCAGGTCATCTCGCTTGCAGATGTTATGCTGCTGCCTTCAGAGAAAGAAAGCTTCGGGCTTGTCGCCTTGGAAGCGATGGCTTGCGGTGTGCCAACGGTAGGATCGATGGCCGGGGGGATACCGGAGCTTGTAGAAGACGGGAAAACAGGCTATCTGGCTCCGATTGGAGATACCGATGCGATGGCTGACGCGGTTGTCCGTTTGCTTCAGGATGAAGTCTTATACCAAAGGTTCACGGATGCCTGCCTGGAAAGGGCGAGAAACGTATTTTGTGATGAAATCATCACAAAGGAATATGAAACGATATACTACCGCGTACTCGAATCATCTTCTGATAGCCGACCCGGCCATGGGGATAAAGATCTTTGCCTGAGGTGTTAACATGCGTGAATTGGAGCCCGAAGCGGTAGCAGTACTTGACAGGCTGCATCATAATGGTTTTGACGCTTACCTGGTAGGCGGCTTTGTACGAGACAGCCTGCTGCAGAAGCCGACGCAAGACATTGATATAGCGACCTCAGCCAAGCCGGAAGAAGTTATCGGTCTATTCGAGCATACCGTGCCTACCGGCTTGCAGCATGGAACTGTAACGGTGCTTGTAAACAAGAAAGCTTATGAAGTCACAACCTTTCGCAGTGAAGCGGATTATGAACAGCACCGGCGTCCGAAGCAGGTTGTTTTCGTAAGCGATTTGCTTGAGGATCTTCAGCGGCGGGACTTTACTATTAATGCAATGGCATTCGACCGCAATGGGGAGCTGGTAGATCCATTCGGCGGCTGGCAGGATTTAAAGCAGGGGCGGGTTCGCTGCGTGGGCTCCCCTGAGGAACGTTTTCAGGAAGATGCGCTGCGGATGATGAGAGCTATTCGTTTCGCTGCGAATTACGGATTTGAAATAGAGAATGAGACCTGGGAGGCGTTAACTTCCTGTAAAGCTTTGCTCCGTTATGTAGCGATGGAACGAATCTATGCGGAATGGCACAAGATGATGGAAGGAACCGGGGCTTTCCGCGGCTTGCAGCTGCTTGTTGACAGCGGCCTGCTCGCTTATTTGAAAAAACCGCTGAACTGGCCGATTGCCAATTGGCAAGGGCAGCACGTTCCTAACGAATGGGCAGTGATGGAGGAACATATGGCTGCAGGCAGCCGTTGGGCCATTGCGGCGATTGGAATGAGACTTGATGCAGTCAGTTTCCAGAACGGGGCTAGAGTGTTAACGATGCCTTCCAAGCTTATCCGTTCGCTGGCCAAGCTGCTGGAAGCCGATCAGTGGGTAAAGCGGCAGCTGGGAGAGGCAAGCGGCTCTAATCTGTGCGTCCCGCAGCTTTTGTGGAAAAGAGCCATATTGCAGTGGGGAGCGCCCGTTATGCTGGAGTGGGCCGAACTGGTTAATTTGGCAGAGAAGGCGGTCCTGCTCTATGAACAGGAACAAACAGCTGTAGACCGGCTTGTCGAGATGGCCCATTACGGCAAGCAGTGGCTTGATGAGCTTGAAGCTACTCAGATCAGCGAGCTTAAGATCGGGGGCGGTGAATTAGCTCACGCCTTCGAGCGAAGGGAGGGCCCGTGGATCGGAAAGCTTCTCCGCCAATTATTGAGTGAGGTTGTGCTCAATCAACTGCCTAACGAGAAGAACGTCCTCATCGACAAGGCCAAATCTTTATTAAAGAGTGATTCCTATGAATGAACGCTTACTTGAATTTTTTGATCAGCATGCTGATCAATTTTTATCGGGGGAAGAGATCAGCCGGGAGCTGAACATTTCCCGTACGGCCGTTTGGAAGCATATTCAGAATTTACGCCGGCTCGGCTACGAGTTCGAAGCAGTCCCGCGTAAGGGATACCGGTTGATTTATCGGCCGGAACCGCTCCGAGTGGACAACCTGTTGGAGGAGTTGTCGACAACTTTAATCGGAAAGTCTATTCATGTGTTCGAGTCTGTCGACTCCACCCAAAACAAAGCTTTGCAATTAGTTCAGCAAGGCTGCGAGGAGGGCACGATTGTGCTGGCTGAAGAGCAGACGTCCGGCCGTGGAAGGATGGGCAAGTCCTGGTTCTCCCCGAAAGGCAAAGGCATCTGGATGAGTATTGTGCTCAAGCCGCAAATTCCGTTGAAACAAACTGCCCAGCTGACGCTGCTGACCGCCGTTGCTTTATGCCGGACTTTAAATGAAATGCTCGATTTGGAAGTGGGAATCAAGTGGCCTAACGATCTGCTTATTGAAGGTAAGAAAATCAGTGGAATTTTACTGGAATCAAGCGGTGAGGATGACCGTTTGAATTATGTTATTGCAGGGATTGGCATCAGTGCGAATCTAAGCAAGGAGGACTTTCCGGAAGAGCTATCGAATATTGCCACCTCGCTTCGTCTCGAGAGCGGACAGATGATCGATCGAACGCTGCTGATCCGGCGCTTTCTCGAGCAGCTGGAGAAGCTTTATTTCCTGTATTTGCAGCAAGGCTTTTCCCCTATCCGGACGCTGTGGGAGGCGCTAACCGTTACCCTTCACCGGAGAATCAAAATTCATACCCGCGACGGCTGGATGGAAGGAACAGCGCTTTCCATTGACGATGCCGGAGCTTTAACCGTTCAAACAGACAACGGAGAACAGGTGAAGCTGTACTCCGGTGATATCCAGCTATAAAGACAATATTTGGTCTTAGGCACCGGCGGGCATTTAAAGCGCTGATTTGGCTTTGTGCCAAAAAAAGATGTCGTTTTTTAGCTTGTTTTGGTATACTAATGACACGAGGCGTTATCTTTCTCAAAGAAGCGCACTCCTCTTAACAGTAATGCTGATCAAGCTTCCATAATTGAATACGAAGCCTATGAAAGATGATGTCGGATTCTGCTCAGAACCGTAAGGACCGAGACAGAAAGGAATCATACGTACAGGTTTATTATGTATGCATTGACCCTCCTTTTGGTTTTGGCCGAAAGGAGTTTTTTATGTTAATGGGGTTTAGCGGGATGTCTGCTCCCCATTGGGGTGAAAATACAATGAGCAGCAGATTTATATTCCGGTTCGATCTATCAAGCAAACCAGGAGGTGTCTCTTTATGAGCACAAGAAGACCTGTGACAACCTCAATAATGAAAAAAATGAAAAAAGACGGAAATCCTATCACCATGATTACGGCATATGATTACCCATCCGCCCAGCTAGCGGAAGAGGCCGGAGTCGATGCGATTCTGGTCGGGGACTCACTCGGCAATGTAGTGCTGGGCTATGAGGCAACGCTTCCGGTCACTCTCGATGATATGATTTACCATACCCGTGCTGTGACAAGAGCTGTGAGTGTCCCTTTTGTCGTAACGGATATGCCTTTTATGACCTACCACGGCAGTGTGGATGAAACGTTAAAGAACGTAGCTCGGCTCATGAGGGAGGGCCGCTGCAAAGCCGTCAAGATGGAAGGCGGGGCGGAAATCGCACCTGCCGTACGTGCCTGTGTACAAGCGGGTGTTCCTGTTATGGGACATGTGGGTTTAACTCCGCAATCGATTTATCAAATCGGCGGATACAAAGTACAAGGCAAAACCTCCGAGCAGGCAAAGAAGCTGCTTGAGGATGTTAAAGCTCTGGAAGAGGCAGGCGCCTTTGCAGTAGTACTGGAATTGGTGACGGATGAATTAGCAGCTCATATTAGTGAACAGCTGACTATTCCCACAATTGGTATAGGAGCAGGAGCTGGTTGTGACGGCCAGGTGCTGGTGTTTCACGATTTGCTGCAATATGGTTCGTCTATTCGACCCAAAAAGTTTGTCAAAGCTTATGCCAATGTAGGAGAAGTGATTCGTCAAGGAATTGCTGACTATGTTCGTGACGTGAAGGAAAGGAAATTTCCGGACGATGAACATGCTTTTAAAGGCGAAAGCGAAGTGGCAAGCTATTTATATGGGGGTAAGTAATGATGAAGGTGGTCCGGACAATCCAGGACATGCGCCAGCTCCAAAGCGAGCTTAATGCATACAGAGATATGGCCAGCCTTGTCGGCTTTGTGCCTACATTAGGATTTCTGCACGAAGGGCATGCCAGTCTCCTGCGAAGAGCCAGGGAAGAATGCTCTTTAGTTGTACTGAGCATCTTCGTAAATCCGCTGCAATTTGGGGCGGGGGAGGATTTTGACAAATATCCGCGTGACCCTAAGAGGGATTTGCGGATCGCCGAGAAGGAAGGCGTCGACATAGTATTTATGCCCGAGGTCAGCGAGATGTATCCGCGTCCGATCCAAACTGCCATATCCGTAACCGGAATGACCGGCTTATTATGCGGCGCTTCCCGGCCTGGACATTTTGATGGTGTAGCGACAGTCGTATCCAAGCTGTTTAATATTGTAAAGCCGGATCGCGCTTATTTCGGACTGAAGGATGCCCAGCAGGTGGCTGTCATTCAGAAAATGGTCGAGGATTTAAATATGGACGTCACGATCGTGCCCTGCCCTACAATTAGGGAGCCGGACGGTCTTGCCCTAAGCTCGAGGAATGTTTATTTGAGCCCGGAAGAACGTCAAGAAGCCTTGGTTATCCAGCAAGCTCTTAAAGAAGCGGAGCAGCTGAACGGGGAGGGCAAGGCTGGCTTGCACGAGCTGAGAGATCTGGTAATTAAACGAATTTCCGCTTCACCACTGGCTGATATTGATTATGTGGAGGTCGTATCGTATCCATCATTTTATACAGTGGACCAATTGGAGAAGCTCGAACCTGGACAACTGGCGGATAGCCAAATACTGATTGCGGCTGCTGTCCGATTTGGTAAGACGCGATTAATCGATAACTGTATTTTGCCGTTAAGATTACGCACCTAAGGAGGGGAATGGACGATGTTCAGAACGATGATGAAAGCCAAGCTGCATCGAGCAACGGTTACAGAGGCCAATTTAAACTATGTAGGCAGCATTACAATAGATGAAGACTTGCTTGATCTCGTGGATATGCTTCCTAACGAGAAAGTCCAAATTGTCAATAACAATAACGGAGCCAGGCTGGAAACGTATATTATCCCCGGTCCCCGCGGCTCTGGCGTGGTTTGTTTGAATGGCGCGGCTGCCCGTCTGGTTCAGCCCGGGGATACGGTCATCATTATTTCTTATGCATTAATGACGGATGAAGAGGCTAGACGTCATGAGCCTGCCGTGGCCATATTGGGTCAGCATAACAAAGTTATTCAGCTGATGAAGCAGGAGCCTCATTCAACTGCTATCGTATAATAATCAGGTATTTACAGATCAGCAGTGCTTTCCTAGCTTGCGCCCAATACCGTTTAATTTATGGATAAATGGATGAGGATTTGCATGGCTATGTAATGACTGGAACCCGGAATGAAACCCCGGCCTAAGGAAACAATGAAGATACACGTCGTCTGAGGCCTCAGCCGTGGATTCTTCTTGCGGGGTGGTAAGATTCCTATGTTCAAACCCATATTCGCGACCATGCATGAGTTATTGAGTCAAATTAAAGCGGAATACCCGTCATCAAGCGGGGATCGCAAACAGGTGTTAGAAGAGCAGCTGTTGACCCTTAAGTCCATGAGTGACACATGCATTGATGAATGGATCCGGTTCGAGGAAGAACTGACCCCATTGTGGACTCAAATCCAGGCTGAGCTGTTTGCCGGCCAAGACAATGCCGAGCCGGGGCCTGTCGGGGCACCGTCCATTGCTTCGACTTCTGTGGAAGAAACGGACAGTAAGCCGACTGCGGTCCTGGCACCGGCGCCTTATTCAGAATCCACGATGGTTTTATTCGATTCTGCTCAAGGCTACTACAAGCTGGGCATGTTTGTTCTTGCTAAGCAAAAGCTTGAAGCCATCCTTGAGCAGGAGCCTGATTTTATGCTGGCCAGACTTTATTTGGCCTTATGCTGTCTGCACCTTCGCCAATTTGCGGAAGCTTACCGCCATTTGACTTTTGTGCTGCCCTTGGTCGATCATCCGCAAATGAAAGCTATTTCCCACACCGCTTTAGGCTGCATCTATATGGAGAATAATAACTTGGATAAAGCGTTGGAGTGCTTCGGGCTCGCCTATGAGGAAGATCCTTATTGTGTGGAGCCGGTGCTTGCTTATGGCGCAGAGCTTAGGTGGTAAAATGTTCCTGATTGCCAACATTCGGATAGTCCCTGCCTATTACAGGCGTTGGACTATCCGTTTTTTTGCATGCACATGCTGTGCGGCTAATTAGGCGAATAGACGTTTTGGTTTCAGTCTGGTATTCTAAATAAAGCAGTCGTTAAACGGAAAGGATGGAACATTTTCCGATGAAATTTGCCGTAATGGATTTTGAAACGACAGGAGGCCAGGCTGAAGACCAGATCATTCAGGTTGGCCTTGTTATTATAGAAGATGAGCGAATCACTCAACGATACAGCACGTATGTCAAGCCAACGATTCCAATCCCGCCATTTATAACCGGATTAACAGGGATAGACGCAGAAACGGTCGCCGATGCCCCTGATTTGGAACAGGTAATTATGGAATTGCAGCCCTTGCTCCACGAGAGTGCTTTGGTTGCTCATAATGTCGGGTTTGATCTCGCCTTTCTGCAGCGAGCTTTAGACAGCAGCGGGTATATGCCCTTTTCCGGTCCGGTTCTTGATTCCATTGACTTTTTGCGGATCTTATTTCCGTTTATTGAGAGCTTGCAGCTCAATCATGTAAGCCACTATTTTAAGATTGATCATATTCGGCCGCACCAGGCAGATTCCGATGCGGAAGTAACGGCTGAAATCTGGCTTCGTTGTTTAACCAAGCTGCGCGAGCTGCCGCTTCTTACTTTACAGCGGCTTACCGCACTGTTTGAACAGGATTATACCCACCGTGATCTGGCCTGGCTGCTGCGGACGATTCTGGACGAGAGAGAAGCGGCGCCGGACGCTGATGAAGAAGCAGAAGGTTTTACTTATCATCGGCAGTTTGTGCTTAAAGTAGGCGACTGGGGGGACGAGGCGCCTGTTCGTCCCGCAGGAGAGCATACCCAGCTTGAGGAAGACTTCGAACCTTTTTACGAAAGAATTAAGCATTTGTGGAAGCAAAGGGACGCATATTATGAAGAGCGGGATGCGCAGAAGCAGATGCTTGAAGAGGTTTCCGCCTCCTTTCATGAGCAGAAGCATTTGATGATCGAGGCGGGTACGGGTACGGGCAAATCCCTCGGCTATTTAATACCGTCTTTGTATCATGGAATTAGAGATGAAGAGCCTGTTCTTGTCAGTACGCATACGATTAATCTCCAGGAGCAGCTGAGAACAAGGGATGTGCCTCTGCTTCAGGATATTTTTCCTGTTCCTTTCCGAGCGGCCGTTTTGAAAGGGAGAAGCCATTATCTATGCCTTCGTAAATTCGAGAACAAAGTTAACACAAGTGAGTTTGAATATCCTAAGGAAGACCGGATAACGGCAGGACAAATGATTGTGTGGCTTAGCGAGACGGAGCATGGGGATGAAGAGGAGCTGCACATCCATGGAAGAGGTGCGGAATTCTGGCGATCGGTCTCCAGTGATGCGGAGTCCTGCATGAATCGTGCCTGCCCTTGGTTTAAAAAATGCTTCTATCATCGTGCACGTCATACGGCCAACCAAGCGGATGTTATTATTACTAATCATTCGCTGCTGTTTACCGATATTCGGGCGGATCACCGCCTGCTTCCAATGTATAATCGTCTGGTTATCGATGAGGCTCATCACCTCGAAGAAGTGGCCAGTAAGCATATGGGCATTGAGGCCAGTTACTTATCGGTCACCAATAGCATCTGGCGGCTGTATAAGGACGCGAACAGCGGCCAATTGACGGTTTTGCGTTCCCGGCTGATGAATCTCCCTGGTGAATGGTCTGAAAAGGCAGGGGACTGGATTTCCTCGCTTGACCGCAGTTTTGAAGCGTTAATCGAAGCCAAGCAGCAGTGGGATCATCTGGCAGAGGCGCTTAACCAATGCCTGGAGGCCAGGGTTTCCGACGCAGGAGAAGCCGGGCAGTTGGTTCGCCGCATTAAAGATGAGGAGATGCCTGCGCAATGGGAAGATATGCTGAAGCTGGAAGAAAATATATATACCCAGCTGGATCATGCCTCGTCCCGTTTGGATCGGCTGTTTCAAGAGCTGAAGGACATACAGGAGACGGCTGATTTAAAATCGATGCTGACTGATCTGGCGGGAGGCGTTAAGGAATTGAACCGGCAAAAGGATGCAGTCAGGTTCTTTATGAAGAGGACAGATAAAAACTACGTCTACTGGCTGGAAGCCAATCCGCAGTTCAGAATGCGCTCCCTTCATCTCTTTAGCGTACCGGTTGATGTCAGTCCTTTATTAAAAAAATATTTTTTCGATGAGAAAGAAAGCGTCGTACTGACCTCGGCCACGCTATCGGTTAACAAATCATTTGATTACACCAAAAGTCAACTGGGTCTTGCAGCATCGACCAAGCTGAACAGCGTGCAGCTTCAATCTCCGTTCAACTATCGCCAGCAAGCGTTAGTCGTTATCCCCCGTGACTTTCCAGCAATCCGGGGACGTATGGGTGAGGAGATCTTTGTGGAGAAGCTGATAGCGTCTCTCGCCGAGGTAGCTAGAGAAACCCGCGGCCGCATGCTGGTGCTGTTCACTTCTTACCGGATGCTGAAGTCGGTATATCCAGAGCTTAAGGAGAAGCTTTCTGAAGCTGGCATTCAGGTGCTTGGTCAAGGAATAGACAGCTTCAACCGGAGCAAGCTGACGAAGAGCTTTCAGGAAAACGGAGCAGCGGTGCTTCTAGGTACGAACAGCTTTTGGGAGGGAGTTGACATTCCGGGAGAGGCGTTAACCTGTCTTGCCATTGTCCGCTTGCCTTTCCAGCCTCCGAATCACCCGGTGTCTGAGGCTAAAATGGACGAACTCAAGAAAAACAATCAGAATCCGTTTATGAAGCTGTCAGTGCCTCAGGCCGTTATTCGCTTTAAACAGGGGTTCGGCCGCCTGGTTAGAAGAGCGAGCGATAAGGGGATTGTCATTTTATATGATACGCGGGTCATAGAAACCCAATATGGCAAGCACTTTCTCTACTCTCTGCCAGGGCCTAAAATCGAGCATATGAGCACCCAGCAGATGGTACCGCGCATAAAACAATGGATGGAGGAGCAAGGATGAAGTCAATGAAAATATCCGAAGCGGTAGTGCGCAGACTTCCCATTTATTTGCGCTTTCTGAATGAGCTTAGCCGAATGAACGTCACCACCGTTTCCTCCCAGGATTTGGGCAATAAATTAAATTTGAATCCGGCTCAAATCCGTAAAGATCTAGCTTATTTCGGGGAGTTTGGCAAAAAAGGGATAGGGTATGATGTTGCTTACCTGATAGAAAAAATCCGCCAAATTCTTAAGCTGGACCGTGAGATTAAGGTCGCCTTGGTCGGGGCAGGAAATTTGGGGCGGGCGTTAAGCAATTACAATGCTTACTTGCAGGATAATATGCGAATTGTTGCTGTATTCGACGCAATGCCGGATAAGGTAGGAGAAAAGCTGAACAATTTGACTGTCCGTTCGATGGACGAGCTCGCTGCTGTTGTGAAAGAAAAGCAAATTCGCATAGGCATCATAACTGTACCGGCATCAGAAGCACAGAATGTAGCCAATCATTTTGTCGGGGCGGGAGTCGAAGCGATTCTGAATTTTGCTCCCGTCGTGATCCGTGTGCCGGATCATGTTCGTGTTCATCATGCGGACTTTACTACAGATTTGCAGAGCCTGGCCTATTATTTAGAAAATGAAAAAACCGATGCCAACCGCGAATGAGGCTCATTCAGCCTGATGCTGTGGATGAAGTTTCTGCATAATAGAATGAAGAAGAGCGGGATAAGCTTGGCTTGTCTGCCGCTCTTTTTGATTTCTTTTTGCCGAGTAAAACTATTCAAGCTTTGCCCGCCTTGCTTTTGACCTGGCTAAGAGGTACATTGGAAAAAAGACATTTTTTTAGAAGGATGGGCTGTGAATTGAATTATACAGTTATTCATAACGGAACTTTTTTAACTAGAGCTGACCAGCCGGTTGTTAAAGGGACTATGGTCATTCAAGGAGACAAAATTGTGGCAATCGGGGAAGTGCCGAAGGAGCAAATACCGGAGACGGCTGCCCGGATCGATGGTACCAACCGCCTATATATGCCCGGGCTGGTTAATACTCACGGCCACGCGGCGATGTCTTTATTAAGAGGGGTTGGCGATGACCTGGTGCTGCAGGTCTGGCTGGAAGAGAAGATGTGGCCGAATGAAGCTAAATTCACATCGGAGGATGTGAGGTGGGCAACTCTGTTGTCCATATTGGAAATGGTTAAAGGGGGAACCACCGCATTCGTTGATATGTACGATCATATGGATGAGGTGGCCAAAGCTGTGGAACAATCAGGGATGCGCGGCTGTCTGACCAGGGGAGTGATCGGGCTGTGTCCGCCGGATGTTCAGCAGGCAAAGCTCGACGAAGCGAAGCAGTTCGCAAGGAGTTGGCACAAGGCGGCAGACGGGCGAATTACGACTATGATGGCTCCTCACGCGCCATATACTTGTCCTCCTGATTACATTACCCGCATTGTTGAAGCGGCGCATGAGCTTAATCTGCCTTTGCATACACACATGTCGGAAACAGCTGCAGAGGTAGAGCGCAACGTGCAGGATTACGGCTGCCGACCGCCGGAACATTTGGCCAAGCTCGGCGTTTTTTCTCGCTCATGTCTGGTCGCTCATGGCGTTCATTTGACCAATGAGGAAATTGATTTGCTCAAGCAATATGACGTCAGGGTGTCGCATAATCCCGGCAGCAATCTGAAGCTGGCCAGTGGAGTGGCAAGGGTGCCAGAGCTGCTGCAGGCAGGTGTGCTCGTCTCGCTTGGAACTGATGGCGCGGCCAGTAATAATAACTTAGATATGTTCGAAGAAATGCGTCTAGCGGCTTTGATCCATAAAGGAGTGAGCGGTGATCCTACATCCATACCGGCAGAAACTGCTTTCCGCATGGCGACGGTAGATGGCGCCCGCTCCATATGGCTTGACCATATAGGCCTGTTGGAGCCAGGCTACAAAGCGGACTTTATCGCGATAGATATCGACCAGCCGCATTTGCTGCCGGCTTCGAATTACTTATCTCATATTGTTTATTCGGCCTCCGCTAATGATGTAACTGATGTGTTTGTCGATGGCAAGGCTATTGTTAGAAATCGGGTTTGTCTGACTCTTGACGAAGAGAAGATCAAGGCTGAATTCAACTTGCGTTACAGCAGCCTGCTGGGGTAGTCAAGGCCAGGACTTCACGGGAGCTCTTGGAGTAAAGGAGTGGATAAACGAATAGTATGATTAAGCAATATAAGAAGCCGATTCTCTACAGTATTCTGGGAGCTGTCCTTCTGCTGATTGCGGCTTGCTCCTGGCTGATAGGCTCCATTGTTACGGAAGCTAACGCGGACAAGAGGCAGGCGGCTGCTGTAGCGAGGGAGCAAACGGATTTGGAATACGTCAGCAAGGTCGAGCCTTTTGCCGGGGACCGCGCGTTTATGGTGGTATACGGCCAATCAGCTGACGGAGACGAGATGATTGTGTGGCTGAATGAAGAGGAAATTTATGTGCAGCTGGCGGATGATGGAGTGTCGGAGGAGAAGATTCGCCAGCAGGTGGAAGCCGCCAATGCCGGCAATGAAATTATAAAGGTTAGTCTTGGCAAGCTGCAGGACTTGTTTGTGTGGGAAGTGTTTTATAAGCAAACCGATGAAGAGAAGAACGAACGATTTTTTTACGATTATTATCATTTTTCCGACGGCTCGCGAATAGACACTTATCGGCTGGCCACACCATAGTCAGCGGATGAATAACCGGTGCTACGGCCGATACTGCTAGAAAACGGCTGGCTTGTCCTCAGGGCGGCTCTCTTGTCTGTACAGCATTGCCAGGGTAGGAAGGGGATTCCTGAACTTCACACTTTTTTCTCACATTGGTGATATATTATGTGCTATACTCTTAGTATATCTTTTTGCGTATAGAAAGGTGGTCGTAGATGAAACTCAGATTGCTGCCGATTTTGTTAACCGTTGCCTGTTCGAGTGTAATTTTGTTTGGCGGATGGTTCGTTTATCGCAGCTACGCGATGGAAACCCCATTGGCCACAGTCGTTTCGGAAGCACCTGGTGTGGAGGAAGCCGATATTAACTTGACCAACAATTTTGTTGACATATATTTAAAGTTAAACCAAGATGCCAATTTACGTGAGATTTACAAGCATATTCAGAAGGAAGGTGCGGGTCTGCTGGCGAAGCGAGAGCTTAACCTTCATATTGAAGAGGAGCCAAGCCCTGCAATCGATCAATGGTGGTCTCGGGTGTTATTTGATATCGCACAGGCGATGGAAACACGGAATTATTCGGCCATTCCCGTGACGCTTGAGGAGAAATCCGCGGACCTGCCGGGTCTGGAAGTGGTAACCGAAATCGATAGCACCAATGTTTATGTCCAGTTAACTTACGAAGGGGCAACTAAGTACATCTTATTGCCCAGAGTACCGGCGCAGTTAGGAGTGTGGCCGAATGAGCAAATATAGCAAAGAAATTATAATTGGCGTGATTCCCGTCATTTTGGTTTTTCTTGCATTCCTGGAATTTAATATTTTTCCCTTTATTATGATGGCAGCGTTGATTGCCGCACTCTTGTTCATTGTTCGTCCCAAAATGAATATACCGGCCAAAGGAGAAGCGCCCGGAAGCAAATTAAGAAAGCCTGCGCCTATGTCATTTGATGAGATTGGCGGGCAGGACAGAGCCAAGAACGAGCTCAAAGAAGCTCTAGAATTTATTATCAAGCACGAGGAGATAAAAAAGTTTGGCATCCGTCCGCTAAAAGGCATTTTGTTGACAGGGCCTCCAGGTACGGGCAAGACCTTGATGGCAAAAGCAGCTGCATCTTACACTAATTCGGTGTTTGTTGGCGCTTCCGGCAGTGAATTTGTTGAGATGTATGTCGGGGTAGGAGCGAGCCGGATTCGTGAAATGTTCAAGAAAGCGAAGGCTGCTGCTCAAAAAGAAAATAAAGATAGTGCGATTGTGTTTATCGATGAGATCGATGTCATTGGCGGAAAGAGAGATGGAGGTCAGCATCGGGAATATGATCAGACCTTGAACCAGCTGCTCACGGAGATGGATGGCATTCACACATCGGAAAGTCCGCGAATTCTGATTGTCGCCGCAACGAACCGCAAGGAAATGCTGGATCCCGCCTTACTGCGCCCCGGCCGGTTCGACCGTCACATCCAGGTCGATCTTCCGGACAAAAAAGGCCGTCTGCATATTCTGAACATTCATGCTAAAAATAAACCGCTGGCTGAAAGTGTTAATCTGGAGAAAATTGCTGAAGAATCGTTTCAATTTTCCGGTGCACAATTGGAAAGCTTAATGAATGAAGCAGCGATTTATGCGATGCGCGACAATAATGAGTTCATTGAGCAGAAGCATCTTACCTTGGCCATTGACAAGGTTATGATGGGAGAGAAAACAGACCGGGAAACGAGTAAGGAAGAACGGGAGAGAGTGGCCTATCACGAATTAGGCCATGCTATTATGGCAGAGGTTGTAACTCCTGGCGCTGTATCCCAAGTATCATTAAGCCCGCGTGGCCCTGCGCTTGGCTATGTCCGTCACAATCCGCAACAGGATCAGTATTTATATACTAAGGAATATCTCGAACAGCGCATTATGATTGCACTGGGTGGTGCGGTGGCTGAAGAAATGTTTTATGGCAATCGCAGCACAGGCTCGCGAAACGACTTTGAGCAGGCGCTGAATTTGGTGAAGATGATGATAGATTCAGGCCTTACCAGTCTCGGGATTGTGGATCGTGATATGGTGACCCAGGAAGAACTCATGAAGGCCAACTCCGTCATCCTGGAGGAGCTGACAGAACGTACGAGAGAAACGCTGGAAGCGTATCGTGCGGTCTTTATACAAAGCCTGAGCATTCTTATTAAAGAGGAAGTCCTGTCCGGGGACCAATTCCGGAGCTTGCTGGCGATGCTGAAACAAAAGAGCACAGCCTAATCATTTGAATCTGGCCTATTCATTATTGTTCTAATAATTATCCTAATAGTGGAGTAATTAACCTTTTAAAAAACCGCCGGAGTTGTTCCTTTATCTGCTAATGGCAGGATAAAGCGGGCCTGGCGGTTTTTATTTCATGGATAGAGCATATGGGAGGAAGAAGTCCATGCAAATTTGTTTTAAACATAGTAAAATAAGTAGGCGGAATGTCCGGGTAATGGCTGCGGGGTACAAAGGACAGTGTCCCATGCAGACGATATAGAAGCGGAGATTAAGAAAAGCAGAGCTGCACGCTAATTAGCAAGGTCAGGGGATAAAGTCTCGGTCCTGAGAGGAGGAGTTATGAAGAGGGAGAGGTTGTTGTATGTTAACGGCAGGGTTGTGCTGCCGGATCGGGTTGCGGAGGCTGATGTGGCTGTGCAAGACGGCTGCATACACGCCATTACGGAAAGGCAATCCGGGGAGCCGGATTTAGCCGGCATAGATCATAATTACTGTGCAGAAATTATTGATTTGCAAGGGGCTTATTTGCTGCCGGGTCTGATCGATATCCACTGTGATGCAATCGAGAAGGAAGTTCAGCCGCGCCCGAACACGCTGTTTCCACGGGCTATGGCGTTTGCGGAATTTGAGCGCAAGCTGCCGCTTCACGGGATAACTACTATGTATCATTCCTTGTCGTTAGGTGTAGGTCTAAGCTTGAGAGGGGATCATTTATTAACTGAACTGGTTGATCATATCCGGCACATTCGGGCTCAGCGTGCTTTTGTGCGGAACAGGATTCATTTGCGCTATGAGGTGTCTTATCTTGAGGGGCTGCCTATCGTAGAGCGTTATGTTCGGGAGGGTCTCATTGATTATTTATCTTTTATGGACCATTCGCCTGGTCAAGGGCAGTACAGAGAGCCGGGCTCATTTGAGCGTTATGTGATGAAAAACCAGGGGGTCGATGTGGTAGAGGTTCGTGAAATCGTCCGTGATTTAATGGAACGCCGCAGCCGCATCGAATGGCCTATTTTACAGCAGCTGGCCGCTCTCGCTAAAGAAAACGGGATTGCGGTTGCTTCACACGATGATGACAGTCCCGAGCGGGTTGAGCAGTTTGCAGCCTACGGGGTAAGCGTATCCGAATTTCCGCTTAATCTTCCTGCAGCCGAACGGGCTGCCGCTAAAGGGATGCATGTTTGTGTCGGTGCCCCCAACGTTGTGCGCGGCGGCTCCCATGATAATAACATGTCGGCCATCGACGCTATCCAAGCTGGACATGCCCGCGTGCTTTGCTCGGATTACCATCCCTCTTCCCTGCTTATGGCGGTATTTAAGCTTGCAGATGAAGGAGCGGCTGCTCTTCATGAGGCTGTCAGAATGGCTACGCATTACCCGGCTGAAGCACTTGGAGTCAGCGGGGAAAGGGGAAGTATTGCAGAAGGCTTGCAAGCTGATCTGATTGCAGTTGCAGTGAAGGATAGCATTCCTATTGTGACAGGAACCTGGGTGAATGGAGTGCAGGTTTATCAGTCAGGTTATTATCATCAAGCTTCACCAAGCGCGGGCAGATAGCCAAGCTCTTTCCAGAGGGAGGTGAGCCTCCCTTAACACTAATACATAAGAGTGATGAGGGAGGAATTGCTTGTCTTTCTATGCTTAGTGTTGGTATGACTAATGAGGTGATGGGTTGAAGAAACAGGAAGCTAAACGCCTGGAGCAAGGTTTACTTGCGGGATTGCTCGAAGGAACCGTGACGGTTCCGCATCTTTTTTTCAAATTATATCCCGCTCTCAACCTGAATGAAACGGAGGCTATGCTGCTTCTTCATCTGATAACGTTTGTGGAAAAAGAAAAGAAAGAATTTCCGACGATAGAAGAGATTCAGCAGAGAATGGCAGCGACTCCAGAGCAGGTTATCAAGGCTTTGCAAAAATTGCTGAAAGAAGAATGGATTACGATTGATGAAGAAGTCGATCCCGTATCCCGAATCCAGTACGAGCGCTATAACCTGAACGGCATGATGAAGAAGCTGGCCGCAGCTTGGAGTGAACAGCTGGTAGCCGAACAGTCCAAAACCGGCCCGGTGAACAGTGCGGGAAAAGATATTTTCTCTATCTTTGAGAATGAATTTGCGCGGCCGCTTACACCAATGGAGCTGGAAACGATCAGCGGCTGGCTTGATCAGGATCAGTATAAGGAAGAGCTGATTCTGATGGCATTAAAAGAGGCGGTGTTCGCCGGCAAAGTGCATTTTCGCTATATCGACCGGATTCTCCTGGAATGGAGCCGCAACCGCATTTTTACGGTAGAGCAGGCCAAGGAGCACGCGCAGCGCTTTCGCGGCAGCCGATAAGGAAATGATGTCCCCCTTGGGCTCTGAGATTCAATGAGATTAACAGCTGCTTAGATTAAAATACAGAAGGCCATCCCCTAGTTCATGATCTTCACTTCATGATGCAGGATGGCCTTTTTTTATCGTTAAGTAAGATTTGGAAAATTAGCCGCTTGCTTCAAAATCAGCCAGCGGTACATATATTCAAACAAAAACTCAAACGCTTCAAGATGCCGCTTCGCTTCAAAAGCGTTAGCGCCCCACGCGTATATCCCGTGATTGCGCAGAACAATACCCGGAATTTGCGGAACAATGGCGTCCTTGACCAGCGCAGCAATTTTTGGAATGTCAGCGTAATTGGGCAAAATAGGCACCTCGATACGTGCATCTTCTTCCCAAATATTAAAAGCCTTAATCAGCTCAATGCCTTGAATTGGGATATGAGCTTGTCCCTGTCCGGCATACCATTCAGAGATCAGATTGTTATATAAAGTGTGTACATGAAACACAGCGCCGCAGCCAGTTGCCTTGTAAATCTCGCAATGAATGAGCGTCTCTGCGGAAGGCTTGAGCGATGTTTGCTGTATTGGCTGCCCGTCTTGATTGACTAGCAGGAAATCTTCGGGGGTATTAAGCGATTTATCTTTGCCGCTGGAAGTGACCGCAAAGACAAAATCAGACTGCCCGGTATGATCCCCGATCCGTACGGACATGTTTCCGCTTGTTGCGGGAAACCACCCTTTACTTGCCAGCATAGTTTTATACTGCCGCAGTTCCTGGAACGCGGCTTGAGCCTGCTCTAATTGGATTTGTTGCTGCATATCGATTGGGACTCCTCTCGCAAGCTTTCCAGCCCGTTAATGACATCGAAGAACGTTTCATATTCACTGTGCGGAAGCTGCAGCTTTTTGCACTCCTCCGCAAGATCGGAACGGGCAAATACATAATCGGCTACCTGGGCCCCGGCAAAATCGGACAAGCTATCGCCAATCAAAATCCGGTTATACTGCGAAGCAGGGTAGCTTCGTATGATGGTTGTTTTGCACATTCCACAGCCGCCCTTGGCACAGTTTTCATCACAGGGATGAGGCCAATCAATGCGAATATGATCTCCGGTGAAATCACCAGTATTGCAGTAAATATTCTCAGTTGGGATATGGAACGGGCGGAGAGCCGGATAAATAAAGAAATCCATGCCTCCACTCGTAACGAGAAACGGATAACTCCGCTGTTTACAATAATCCAGCAGCTCCTGAAACCCATCACGAATTCGGATGTAATCCTGTGTGAACTGGACTATGTCTTTCTGTTGAGAAGCAGGGAGCAGGGCAAACATCCCGCCGACACCTTCCTGCAGAGTCAATTCTTTGTCTAGCGTCTTTTGCAGGATCGTTTCCCAGCCCTCCGGCTGAAACTGCTTCATAATAGCAATGATGTTATCAGTTAAAGTGATCGTTCCATCAAAGTCGCAAAAAATGACCGTCTGCTTGTTCGGATCAAGCTTCATTCCGGGCACCCCCATGTTTCGATCGCCGCTTTCAATTCCTGATGCTGCTGGCTGTAAGCACGCAATGAAATGCCTTGTTGGGTGGCTTCGATAGCCTGCCGGAATGCACGCCCTCCAGCAGCGGCGCCCATTGGGTGGCCGTGAACTCCCCCTCCCGCATTGACTATAACTTCACTGCCGAAATCCCGCAAAATATAAGGGACGAGGCCTGGATGAATGCCTGCAGAGGGTACTGGGAAAGAAGGCGGCAGGGAATGAACCGAAACGCGATTCTGGTTTAATGAAGCAGAGTTGACGTCCGCTTGCGCAGCCGCTGATCCGTTGAAAGTATAATCCTGCTCAATTTGTTCAGTTTGCAGGTTGTGGCGAATGGCCATATTCTCCTCCTTAGGCATCACTACGGAGCCGTATGGCGAAGGAAACAGCACCAGATCGGCACCGGCCAGCCGCATCAATTTGCCAAGCAGGAGAGGAGCAGCGATGCCATGGTAAAGGCTCGGATAGTAAGCTCCTGCCATTGCCGGATGAGCTGCAATTGGTACGGTTACATCTGGATGCTTGCTTAATTCATGCAGCGTGTCGAAGCCGTAGGCCAAAGCATTGAAAAGAAGGGCATTAGCTCCGGCATCAATGGCGATGCGGGCTTTATCAAGTAATTGCGAGGTCGGTCCGGTTAAATTCACGGCGTAGAGCAGCTTTTGCCCGGTGGCTTGCTCGGCTTCCCGTGCGGCATCCATACCAGCCTTTACTCTTTCTTTAAGCGGACTTAGCGGATTTTCAAACAGGATTTCGTCATCCTTGATCAGGTCCACTCCTCCGAGCGCCTGCTGCAGGAATTGCTCACGCAGTGCAGGCAGGTCGTGCCCAATCACTGATTTGAAGATACTCATCAAGAGCGGGCGGTTGAATACACCAAGCTGTTCCCGGACTCCGGTAATTCCGAATTTAGGCCCGCTAAAGGCGGATAGGAAGGAGGGCGAGAAGTGCAGATCGATCAGCTTGATTTTGCCATCCATGGATAACTTGCCGAAGACGGTAACGAGGAGAGCCGGCAAATCCCGGCTAAAATTACGATCAGGATAGGCAATAGTAATATCCGCATATCGCTCACCAAATTCATTGCGATCTTCCGCAATTTCGACTACTTGTCCGAGATAGGGCTGCATGGCTTCTTTTTTAGCCTCGGGCAGGTCAGTCCAACTGCCCACCGTTAAGCCAACGGCGATGCTTGCAGCTTTCTTGGAAAAATCGGCCAACTCATCATAACAGCGATACGTAGCTGTACAATAGTCATTCATAAAGCTCACCTGCTTTCTATGATATCTCCGGCTATCATTTCCGCAATTTCCCTCGAACGCTCCGCCGCACGTTGAACCGCCTCGCGGACAGCGGGCTGGAAGCCTTTAGCGTTCAATACAGCAATGGCCGCCTCGGTCGTGCCGTTGGGCGAAGTAACCTTGCGCCGCAGTTCAGCCGGATCTTCACCGGTATGCTTTACCATCGAGGCGGCGCCAAGCACGGTTTGCACGGTCAGTTCGCGGGCTTGCTCTGGACTAAGCCCTTCGTCGATGCCGGCTTGGACCAGGGCTTCCATCATATAATAAATGTAGGCCGGACCACTGCCCGAGACTCCTGTCAAACCGTGCATTTGCTCCTCTTCAATTTCGGCGGTCAGGCCGATTGCCGAGAAGATGGCGGCAGCGTGCTGACGATTGCGAGCAGAAGCACGCTCTGAAAAGCACAGCCCGGTAGCCCCCAGGCCAATAGAGCTGGAGGTGTTGGGCATAGTGCGGACTACAGGCATGCCGTTTCCTACAGCCTGCTCGATAGCGCTGATGGATAGACCTGCAATGACGGAGATCAGCAGCTGGTCAGCGCGCAGATATGGCTTTAGCGATTGCAGCGCCGTACTGGCATCTTTGGGCTTCATTGCGAGAACGATGATGTCAGCCTTTTGCAAATATTGCTGTGTGGCCTGTTCGCCGCAGCCTGTGCGCACACCGTAAGCGGCAGTCAACTGCTGCAGCTGCTGTTCATTGCTGCGGTTCGTGACATAAATTCGTTCGGAAGGCAGCAGCCTTGCGGAAACGATGCCCCGAATGATGGCTTCAGCCATTGAGCCTGCGCCGATAAACAATATATTCTGACTTGCCAGTCCTTCTGACATAACCATCCTCCGACTATTCTCTGATTTGTCCGTTGCCGTAAACATAGAATTTGGTTGAGGTAAGTGCGGGGAGCCCCATCGGCCCGCGGGCGTGCAGCTTCTGAGTGCTGATGCCAATCTCGGCTCCATAGCCGAATTCAAAGCCGTCCGTGAAACGAGTTGATGCATTGACATAGACAGCGGCTGCGTCAACCTCCTGCATAAAGCGTTCGGCATTCGCCTTAGTTTCCGTTACGATGCACTCGGAATGCATCGTTCCATAAGTGCGAATGTGCTCCAGAGCTTCGTCCAGGCTGGATACCAGTTTAATGTTTAAAATATAATCGTTGTATTCAGTTCCCCAATCAGCCTCAGTAGCCGGCTTGACATAAGGAGCGATCTCAACTGTTCTTGGACAGCCGCGAAGCTCGACACCTGCAGTTACAAATTTGTCAGTCAGTTCAGTCAGGTGCTGCGCCGCATAGCGTTCATGAACGAGCAGCGTTTCCATCGCATTGCAGACGGATGGGCGCTGGATTTTGGCGTTCATAGCTATCCGCAGGGCAAGATCCGGATTCGCGGATTCATCCAGGTAAGTATGGCAGATGCCCGCTCCCGTCTCTATGGCGGGAACTGTTGCATTCTCGACAACACGGCGAATCAGTGAGCTTCCTCCGCGCGGAATGACGACATCGAGAATGCCGTTTAGCGTTAGCATTTCATCTACACTCGCCCGGTCAGGGTTGCTCACCAGCTGCAGTGCATCGACCGGTATGGCGGTCTTAGCCATCGCACCATGCATGACTTCAACAATCCGTTTATTGGAATCGAGGGCGTCTGAGCCGCCGCGAAGCAGTACGGCATTGCCGGATTTTAGGGCAAGACCGGCTGCATCTACCGTTACATTGGGACGGGCCTCATAGATGATGCCGATTAAACCGAGCGGTACTCGCAGCTTGCGGATAAGCATCCCGTTCGGGCGCTCGAACTCTTCCAGGACATCGCCAATCGGGTCATCGAGCTCAACAATTTGGCGAAGGCCTTCAGCCATCGATCGGATCCGTTCTGGCGTCAGCTTCAGGCGGTCCAAGAGAGAGCTGCCCATCCCATTCAGCTGCCCACGCTGCAAATCTTCCTTATTAGCTTGTATGATAGATTCCTGCTCGGCCTCCAAAGCATCGGCAATCATAAGCAGAGCCTCGTTTTTTTGCGCTGTTGTCAGTCTTCCAAGCAGGGGAGCTGTACGTTTCGCTTGTTTTGCCTTGGTTACTACTTCACTCATCGCCTAATCGCCTCCTGGAAAATAACTCGCCTACACATAACTAATTAATCCTCTTTACTATGCTTAAACCACGTTCAGCTGCTCTTCTTTATTATCATTTCAATATCATTTCTATAATTAATTGTTTGAAATTCGGGTGTCTGTTCTTTTAAAGTACGCAGTGCTGATTCTAATTGTAACGGAAAAAAGAAAGAGGGCCTATACTATGTCAATTAATTCAAAGACATCCATTCGTCACGATGAATCACTTCAATCCGGGGCACATCGACTCGTTTTTTTACTTCCTCTGTAGACAGGCCAGCTACCGCTTGCAGCTGCCATGAGGAATAATTGACCACACCGCGTCCAATCGCCTGCTGATCACGGTTCATGACCTCAATGACATCGCCCGGATGAAACTCTCCGGCAATGGTCTGTACTCCGGCAGGAAGCAGGCTGCGGCCTTCCTTAAGCAGAGCGGTTTCCGCACCGTGGTCAACGATGATGCTGCCCTTCGGGAAGGAATGAAAGCCGACCCATTGTTTCTTCATCGGCAGAGTGTGAAGCTTGGTGTCAAAGTACGTTCCCTTGCCTTGATTACACCAGGCTGCCCACAAATCACCAGGCTCTGTAGCCCGCCCGACGAAGACAGGAACTCCTCCGCGCATGGCAATACGCGCCGCTTCAATCTTGGAGCGCATGCCTCCGGTTCCGACTGCCGAACCGCTGCCTCCGGCGATCTTTAACAGCTCCTCGCTGATTTGGTCAACCCGGTCTATCCTTACCGCATCGGCATTCTTTCGCGGGTCGTCTGTGTACAGCCCATCGGTGTCGGTCAGAATCAATAATTTGTCCGCCTTAACCAGATTAGCAACGAGAGCGGACAGAGTATCGTTATCACCAAACTTCAGTTCATCTACTGACACCGTATCGTTCTCATTGATGACAGGGATCACGCCTCTTGCCAAGAGCTCCTCGATAGTCATTAACGCATTTAGCGCCCGTTTGCGATTGGAAAAATCAGAGCGGGTCAGCAGGATTTGCGCTGCCGGAATTCCGAGGCGACCCAGCTCCTGCTGGTAGCATTGCATGAGCAGTGCCTGCCCGACTGCGGCGGCAGCTTGCTTTTCCTTCAAGATGCGGGGCCGCCTTTTGTATCCGATGGTGGCGAATCCGGCTGCTACCGCTCCGGACGTGACCACCAGCACCTGCTGGCCCCTCTTGCGCAGATCGGCCACTTCACCGATGAAATATCGGATTTTGTCATAGTGCAAGCCGCCTTCGTTATAAGTAAGGGAACTGCTGCCAATTTTGACAACGGTTCGAGGCTGCATAACAATCCCTTCTTTCTCCTACTCGAAATATAATGAACCTGCCTGCCTGTAGAAGGGTTCGGAATGGAAAAAAACTTTCGCCCAGTAAGGACGAAAGTAAGCTTTCGCATTTGCCGCTTCGGCGAGCACCTGGTTCCGGGCTTTCTTAAGGCTTTCCGGGCAGGAAAAAGCCGCTTCTTATTTCATCTAGCATAGCATTATCTTTCCTTTATTGTAAAGCTGAGAACCTGATGCAAGCGGTCTTCGGGCAATAACAAAGATTCAAGCCCCAGCCGGGTACCGGCTACTTAAAAAGCTGCAGCCTGCCTATGCGTCTGACCGCTTCACGAAGCCTCTCCTCGGAAGTAAGCAGACCCATGCGCACGTAACCTTCTCCGCTGGCGCCAAAGCCGATGCCAGGTGCGGCTACAACATTAGCCTGATTAAGCAGCAGGTCAGCGAAATCGGCAGAAGTGTAGCCTTCGGGCACAGGCAGCCAGGCGAAGAACGAACCTTCCGAGGGCTTGGCTTTCCAACCGATTTCCCGAAGCTCTTGGAACAGGGTGTTGCGGCGGCTTTCATAAGTCGCCACCAGGGCTTTCACATTGTCCTGCGGGGCTGTCAGGGCTTCAGCCGCAGCAGCCTGAATTCCCCCGAACAAACTGACATAATAATGATCCTGAATCAAATTGATGATGCGGATCAGCTCCGGATTGCCGAGTGCAAAGCCAACTCTCCAGCCGGCCATGTTGTAGGTTTTGGACAGGGTATAAAACTCTACCCCCACTTCTTTTGCCCCTGGTGTTTGCAGAAAGCTGCGCGGTTTTTCACCGTCAAAGCCGATTGCTCCGTAAGCAAAGTCGCTGGCGACGACAATTTGGTTGTCGCGGGCAAATTTTACGGTTTCTTCATAAAAAGATGCCGGGGCACAAACCGCTGTCGGATTGTTAGGGTAATTGATAAACATCAGCTTAGCCTTCTCGAGGACTGAACGGCTGATAACGGAATAATCCGGGAGAAAGGCGTTGCTTTCCAGAAGCGGCATAAATGCCATCTCTGCCCCGGACAAGGCGACCCCTGACCAATAATCGGGATAACCGGGATCCGGCACAAGGCATACATCTCCAGGGTTGAGCAGGCACTGGCTGATCTCGACTAAACCGGTTTTGCCTCCGAAAAGAATAGCTACTTCCGTTTCAGGGTCGAGCTCCACTCCATAATCTTCTTTATAGCGGTGCGCAATCGCTTCTTTCAGAAACAAAAAGCCGTTGAATGGAGGGTATTTGTGATACAAGGGATTGGCCGCAGCCTCCTGCATCTTGGCTACGATATGGGGCGGGGTGGGCTGATCCGGGTTGCCTTGTCCCAGATTAATGACATCGTGTCCGTCTGCTATACGCTGGTTCGCCTTGCGGACGAGGCTGGCAAAAAACTGCTCCGGCAAAGAAAGAATCCGGTCAGCGGGTTGAATGCGGAACATTGAGCTGCTGCGGTTCATTTGATTGACTCACACTCCAAAATTTGTTCGAATTTATAGTAGATAGCTCTTAAGAGCGGCTAATCTGTACATTATGGTTCTGGACACAGCAATAAAGCTATGGAATAGCAATAATGTATCATGACTTTGTACTGCTTGTATAGGCAAAATGATTGTTGAAGAGCAGCAAGCATTTGCGGGCGGCGGACTGATGACTGTGGGAGGTGCAAGCCTGTTTTTTGAATTTGAAAACGGGCGTTGCTGTACAGCAAGCAATGGCTTATGATAGAGAGAATAGCTTGTGGTTAAGACTGCAGGGCTGCCGTGGAGTTAATGAGCGACGACAGGCAGCGGGAACAATTACGGCTGGAAAGAAGGACGTGTATGTTATGAGCGATCAAAACTCTTCACTTACGATTACTGTTCTGCAAATCGATGTAGAAATCGGGAATCCCGATCATAATTTTGCCGTAGTGGAGGAAAAGCTGAATCAGGCAGTGCAAACAGCAGACAAGCCTGATGTCATTGTGCTTCCCGAAATGTGGAACACGGGCTACGCACTTACAGAAATCGACCGCTTGGCCGACAGGGAAGGAGAGCGGACAAGACAGCTGATCGCTCCCTTTTGTGCCAAGCATCAGGTTCATGTAGTAGCGGGCTCGGTAGCAAACCGAAAGGACGGGCAGGTCAGCAATACTGTATTCGTCTTTAACCGGCAGGGGGAAGTGATTGCCGAATACGATAAAATTCACTTGTTCCGCTTAATGGAAGAGGAGAAATATTTGCGGCAGGGAGAACATCTGGGCCGGTTCGAGCTGGACGGAATACCCTGTGCAGTAGTAATCTGCTATGATATCCGGTTCCCGGAGCTCGCGCGCACGCTTGCACTGGATGGCGCCCGCCTGTTGTTTGTTCCCGCTCAGTGGCCCAATCCGAGAAAGCACCATTGGAGAACGCTTCTGCAGGCCAGAGCGATCGAAAACCAGATGGCCGTAGCAGCCTGTAACCGGGTAGGCATAAGCGGCAAGTCCAGCTTCTTCGGCCATTCAATGATCATCAATCCATGGGGCGAACCTCTCGTGGAGGGCGGGGAAGAGGAGGCGCTGCTTACCGCAACCGTATCGCTGGAAGAAGTAGCCAAGGTACGCTCTATGATCCCCGTATTCGAGGACCGCAGACCGGGCCTGTATACGTCTCCTGCAAGATAGCTGGCAGGGAGTCCTGGCTTATCCCAGCGGCCTTTGCCCGATTACGTTCATCATGGTTTCTATGAATGCTTCGGCCGCTTTGGAAAGATAACGGTCATTGCGGTAAGCGATGACGAGGGTGCGGCTCGGCCGGCCGCCAAGGGGCAGGTACACGGGAGTAAACGGGCTGCTGACCTTCCGGGCCACCATTCTCGGCACGAAGGCGATGCCCATTCCGGCAGCAACGAGCGACTGAACCGTATCCATATTGCTGCTTTCGAATACAAGCTTAGGCTCAAAGCCGGCCTGCCGGCACAAATCTATAGAAATTTGGCGAAACCCCTGGCCTCTCTTCAGGATGATAAATGATTCCTCTGCGAGCTCCGCGATGTTCACAGGCTGCTCTTCGCCGCCTTCGCTGCGCCGGGTCAAAGGATGGTTAGCGGGGACAGAGAGACAAATTTCTTCCTCTATCAAGATTTTGTAGGCCAGGCTTCGCTCAAGCAAAGGAAGAGAAAGCAGGCTGATATCCGTCTGCCCGCTCAGGGCGAGACTTTCCAGCTTGGCTGTAGTATCCTCCACCAGCTGGACTTCTATCTCCGGATACAGGTTCTGAAAGACAGGCAGTACGAGAGGCAATATATGAGAGCCGGTAATCGGAAGGCTGCCGACAATCAGCTTTCCCTTTCGCATCATGGAGATGTCGTCCATCTCTTTTCTCAGCTGGGCAACCTGGTCGAGAATAATTTGCGCTTTTTCAACAAACACGGTGCCGGCATAGGTCAAATCAACTGAGTTCGTATTTCTCTGAAACAGCAAAACTCCGATTTCCTTCTCCAGCTTGGCTAACTGCTGACTGAGTGAAGGCTGGGCGATGTGCAGCTTCTCCGCGGCACGAGAGAAGTTTTTTTCCGCTGCTATTTGAATTGCATATTGCAGTTGTCTCAATTCCATAATTTACAGCTCCCCTTAAGTAAATTCTTGAATAGCGGCTGTTGTTAATATGCGGTTATAAGCTTTTCCTATAGAAGTTATAGATATTATATCTTGGAACAATCAAGAAAGAAATGCTACGATAATTAGTAATTATTGTCGAGCAGAATTGCTGCTAGCGATGAACTACTTCCGTTGAGGTGAGAAAACGATGTCGAAGAAAACATTATACGAGAAAATTTGGGATAATCATGTCATCCATCAGGAGGAAGGCAAACCGGGAATTATTTATATCGATCTTCATCTGGTTCATGAGGTTACGTCTCCCCAAGCATTTGAAGGCTTGCGCTTGGCCGGACGCAAGGTGCGCCGCCCGGATCTGACTTTTGCAACAATGGATCATAACGTTCCGACCAAGGACCGGTTTAACATTGCGGATCCGATTTCCAAGCAGCAAATTGATACCCTGTCCAAAAACTGTGCCGATTTCGGGGTCAAGCTGTTTGACCTGGAAAGCACCGACCAGGGCGTTGTCCACGTTATGGGTCCCGAGCTCGGGTTGACTCATCCGGGCAAAACAATCGTCTGTGGCGACAGCCACACTTCGACACATGGCGCCTTTGGTGCACTCGCTTTCGGTATTGGTACGAGCGAGGTTGAGCACGTGCTGGCTACACAATGCTTGCAGCAGTCCAAATCGAAGACGATGGAAGTCAGGGTCAACGGCAAGCTGCCAATCGGCGTTACTGCTAAAGACCTGATTTTGGGAATAATCGCTCAATACGGTACAGATTTTGCCACCGGCTATGTTATTGAGTATACGGGAGAAGCCATCCGCGGTTTGTCGATGGAAGAGCGGATGACCGTATGTAACATGTCAATCGAGGCTGGTGCGCGTGCTGGTCTGATTGCTCCGGATGAAACGACCTTTAACTATCTGCGCGGCCGGGAATATGTTCCTCAAGGAGAAGCTTTCGAGCAGGCGGTTGCTGAGTGGAAGCAGCTGGTAACCGATGAGGGCGCGGAATACGATACCGTTATTGAATTTGACGCCGCTGCGCTGAAACCGCAAGTAACCTGGGGCACAAGTCCGGGAATGGGTACGGATATTACCGCTGCTGTACCGAATCCGTCTGACTTCACTACGGAAAATGCGAGAAAAGCAGCGGAGAAAGCTTTGGAATATATGGGTCTTGAGCCTGGAACTCCAATGAGCGAGCTCAAAATCGACCGCGTATTTATCGGCTCTTGTACGAACGGCCGGATCGAAGATTTGCGCGCCGCGGCCGCTATTGCCAAAGGTTATAAAGTATCTCCTAGCGTAAATGCAATCGTCGTTCCAGGCTCAGGCAGAGTAAAAATTCAGGCAGAAAATGAAGGTCTGGACAAAATCTTTATCGAAGCCGGATTCGAGTGGCGGGATGCGGGCTGCAGCATGTGTCTGGCTATGAACCCGGACGTGCTGAGCCCAGGCGAGCGCTGTGCTTCGACGTCTAACCGGAATTTTGAAGGCCGTCAAGGACGCGGCGGCCGTACACATCTGGTTTCTCCTGCAATGGCTGCTGCAGCTGCGATCGAAGGCCGTTTTGTTGATGTACGCGATTGGAAAATTAATTAACCGTAGAGGAGTGGCGCAACAATGGAAGCTTTTAAAAAACATACCGGACTGGCTGTTCCAGTCGACCGGGTGAATGTAGATACGGATGCAATTATTCCGAAACAATTTTTGAAGAGAATTGAAAGAACAGGCTTTGGACAGTTTCTGTTCTATGAATGGCGTTTCACTGAGCAAGGAGAGGAAATTCCGGAGTTCAACCTTAATAAGCCTCGTTACAAGGGAGCATCTGTGCTGCTCTCCAGAGCGAACTTCGGCTGCGGTTCTTCCCGCGAGCATGCTCCATGGGCGATTCTCGACTACGGCTTCAAAGTAGTGATTGCTCCTTCTTTTGCTGATATTTTCTACAACAACTGCTTTAAGAACGGCATTCTGCCTATCAAGCTGTCAGAAGAGGAAGTAGACGAATTGTTCAATCGCACCAATGCGCAGGAAGGCTATGAGCTGACTGTGGATCTGGAGAACAAAAAAATTACAGATGGACAAGGATTAGAGCTTAGTTTCGATCTCGATGAGCACCGCAGACAATTTTTATTGCAGGGTCTTGATGATATCGGGCTGACTCTCCAGCATAGTGATGCCATTTCCGCTTATGAAGAGAAGCACAGCCAGCGTCTTGCATATCCGCAATAAACAAAAATAGTTATGTTCCGCCTGCATGGCTTGAAACGGGATATTTTGATAGACTAGAAATCGACAACGTACACGCAGTTTAACGACTATTTACCCCGATAGCCTCTTGTCAAAACAGAAAAATCTGTCGACAAGGGGCTTTTTTCGCAACTTTATGGAAAATATTACGTCTAATTAATTGTCGTGTGGCATAATCTACTAAAGCTCAGAGGTGAATGATGAAAAAGCTGCTATTTTCCACGTTGTCCTTGTTTCTTTTAGTCTTCATGCTTCCCATGGTCAGCAGTGCGGATGAGCCGATTCCGCTTTACCTTAACGGGGAAAGGCTGGAGCCGGAGGTGCCTCCGCGTCTTGTTCAAGACACGACGATGGTTCCCGTCCGCATCATAGCTGAGGCGCTGGGAGCAGATGTGGAGTGGAATCAAGATGAGCAGCAGGTAACGATAACGGTAGATCAGACGAAGATCTGGCTCTGGATCGGCAAGCTGGACGCTGTTGTTAATGCATCCAGCTATAAGCTGGATCAGGTTCCCCCAATGAATGATGCGGGAAATACGCTTGTTCCTGTCCGCTTTGTTGCCGAGAATCTCGGCCTTATGGTCAAATGGGACAATGAGAACCGAGCGGTACATATGATCAGTGAACAGCCCGAGCCGGAGCAGCCGGTAACGGAACCTGATCAGCCGGAAAGTCCTTCAGAGGAGCATCCTGCAGAACCGGGAATGGAACCGGGAGCCCCGCAAGTGCCTGGAGGAACACCAGCTCCGGATCCAATCGAGAATCCCGGCGAGGAAGTTCAGCTTCCCAGGATTGAGTCGATTCAGCTGAATAATGAGCAGCTGGTTATTCAGGGTACGGACGAGCTTCGGGCCAATCACTTCTCGTTAGTTAATCCGCACCGAATCGTAATAGACTTGCCTAATACTGTATTGGGCGAGCAAATGGCGGCCAATATGGTGAACAACACCGGCGAGCTGTATGTAGATCATCCGATGATTGAGAAGATTCGCTATTCTCTTTATTCGGACAAGCCCTATACGGTTCGCGTCGTCATTGACCTGAACAGCAAGGCATCCTACAAGCTCGTTGATCAGAACGAGTGGAATCAGGTAGTAATGAATTTCCAGCCGTTTATTTATAATGTGGTCATTGACCCGGGACATGGGGCGAAAGATCCCGGCGCAGGATCGGTTGTAGGCAAAACCGAGAAAGAGTTTAACCTCAGCATGTCTCTCAAGGTCAAGCAGCTTCTCGATGCCGAACCGTTAATTCAGCCTCTGCTTACGCGCAATGATGACACTTTTCTTGAATTGGACGAGCGTGCTGCCTTTGCCAACAGTCAAAATGCAGATGTGTTTGTATCTATTCACGGAAACAGTTTCCGACCGGAAACGAGAGGAACAGAAACGTTCTATTACAAAGCCGACAGCCGGGAGCTGGCAGATATTGTCCACAAGCATGTTTTGGAAGCTACAGGATTCCCGGATCGCGGAGTGAAGAAAAGCCGTTTCCGTGTTATTACGGTAACTTCTATGCCCGCCACACTACTGGAAATAGGGTTTCTCTCTAATGAGATAGAAGCTCCGCAAATGTTTGAAGAGGAATTTCAACAGCGAGTTGCGGAAGCAATAGTCAATGGAATAAAAGAATATTTAGGTGTATAATTAACCGTTGTCTTCTTATAGTTTTCATTTAAGAGTTTTCATTTTAAAGTTGTCTTCTTAAAAGGTGAAAGGGGAAGAGGAATGAAATCGGGGAATAAGAAAGAGAAAAAACTACTGGCTTCTTTGGTCGCCTCTACTTTGTTATTGGGAGCTCCGATAGGAGGCGCGCTGCCTGTGTTTGCGAACTCCGCGCCGGGTGCCGTAAAAGCCGCCGCTCTAAATTTTCAATTCCCGGACGTGCCTTCATCGCACTGGGCTCACTCTTATGTGTCCAAGCTGGCTTTACAAGGAATTATTCAGGGTGACGACCGTGGAAGATATAATCCAGAGAGTCAGGTTAACCATCAGGATGCTGTTATCCTGGCGATCCGTTTGATGGGGCTTGAGGAAGAAGCGCTCGCTGTAAAAACAGATAACACCGTGCTGCCCTTTACTGTATCCAATTACGCTAGAGGTTATGTCATCACGGCGATTGAGCACGGGTTAATTGTTATACGCGAGGAAACTTCCGCAGGTTCCGGAGAGACTTCCTGGGGAACTAGACCGGCGTCTCGCGAGTGGGTGGCGAAGCTCGTTATCCGGGCATTAGACAAACAATCAGAAGCGGATCGCAAAAAGAACCAATCGAGCGGCTTTGCCGATCACGGTCAAATTTCGGACAGCAATGTTGGTTTCATTAACGAAGCGGTGGCGCTGAAAATTGTTGACGGCTTTGAGGATAATACCTTTAAACCGAAGCAAGCTGTGACCAGAGCTCAGATGGCCACATTTATTAGCCGGGCGGAGCCTCATTCCCCTGTTCAATCTGACAAAGTAACGGTTGGAACGATCAGTCAGGTGACTTCCAATTCTATTGAAGTCATTGACAAGGATGGAGATATCCATAATCTGCGGACTACATCGGATTCGATCTATTACAATGCCAGCAATAATATCATCTCCCGCAGCAGCCTGCAGCCGGGTTATCAGATTTATACCGTAGTCGATGGCAATACCGCCTATTATATTGAGGTTTTGGAAGAAGCATCGTATCAAACACTGCAGGGAGTGCTGGAAGAGGTTGATATCCTGGAAGGCACCATTATCCTTGTGCATGGCGGAACAACTGAGACATTGAACTTGTTGAACAACGTTGCGATCACGGATAAAAACGGCAACGGACTGAGCTTGTCTGCTCTGGTTAAGGGAAGTCAAGTAGAGATCAGCAGAACAACTGGGGCTAACAGTCAAGTGGTTAAGATTGTCGTAAATGAGGTGCCGGTAAATAAATCGGGTATCGCCACCTTTGTTTCCGTTGATACCGAAGGCAAGAAGCTTAAGTTCAAAGAGGACGGCGGGGATGAACAGCAATTCCCGTACGAAGAAAATCTTTCGGCTAAGTACAGGGACGGAATGAGGCCGCTGAACCAATTATTCGCTGGAGATACGATTCGCTTCAAGGTAGAGAACAATCGACTGGTCGAGGTTGAAGTGCTCACTTCCGTAGTCGAATCGATTGAAAAGGGACGGATGATTGACATTAAGACGGATGGCCGCTCCCGTTATGTGACTGTGCAGAAATCGGATAACCAGTTTGGAAGCTATGCCTATGACAACCGGGTAGAAGTGGTCATGCCTTGGAAGGACACGTCTTCTATTGCTGAGCTGCAAATAGGGGATGACTTGACGCTGTATTTGAACCAGGAGAACCTGATTCAAAAAATTATAGTCGGTGAGCGTGTAGAAAGCAAAGTTTACAATGCGGAAATCATGAGCTATGACAAGGACAACAAGTACCTCATTGTAAAAGAAAACAACGTGCCCGAAATTTACACACTGAATGACCGCATTACTTTCTATACTAATGGAACCAGCATCCCTCTCGAGTCTTTTGCAACTATTTTCCGTGCGGGTACGCGGGTAGATCTGACGTTTAACAATAGCGGAGATCTGGTCAGCATCAACATGAACAGCGGATATGAAGGTGTAATCTCCAACATCAATCCGACAACACGTGATTTAACCTTGTCGATGCCAGATAACCAATTCCTGCCTTTAAAGCTGAACACGCATGTATCGGTGGAAAAACTTAACGAAGATCAATTTACCGTTCAAGATCTTAAAGTTGGAGATAAAGTCAAAGTTGTTCTCGCAGTGAATGAGAATCTGGTGTACAACATCCAAGTGGTGCAGACGCTTGATTATGAACTCGTCTCCCGTGTTGAATCATCTCGCCAGCTGACTGTTAAGGATTCCAACGGACGTACGGTGTCTTATACGGTTCCTCAGCAGGCCAAATTATTGAATGCCAATGGTAACGCCATTAATTGGAGTCAGCTGACAGCAGGTATGAAGCTTAAAGTGACGTTCCATGGAAAATCGGTTCAAACAGTTCAATTGGTTGCGAACAATTAAGGAGTCGGTTTGCCATCATAGTAACAGGCAGCAGTTCTTGCATTCCTGAAAGGTTCAGTAATGGAATTGCAGCTGCAGCTGCCGGGCAGGGGGGGACCCTCTTGCCCGGCATTTTTTTTGAACCTGTGAATGTAATAAAATATTCGATTTTATCTCTTTTTGGTCATTGAATGTAGTTATTAAATTAGTTACACTGTAGGGTATTCGATGTTGCGGTCTTTCGGCCGGCAAGAACCATCAGTAGAAGGGAGACAACGGTATGAACAAACAGCAGGTCCGTCATATTTTGGATACGATCGCCGAGATGTTTCCCGACGCGCACTGTGAGCTTAATCATTCGAATCCGTTCGAACTAACGATAGCTGTGTTGTTGTCAGCCCAATGTACGGATGAAACGGTCAATAAAGTAACAGCGGATTTGTTCCAGAAATATAGAAAACCGGAAGATTACCTGGCTGTCCCGTTGTCAGAGCTGGAGCAGGACATCCGCAGGATTGGCTTGTACCGGAATAAAGCGAAGAATATCCAAAGCTTATGTGCCATGATTTTGGACAAGTACGGCGGAGAAATTCCTAGGGAGCACGAGCAATTGGTCGAGCTGCCGGGCGTGGGACGTAAAACGGCCAATGTAGTCGTCTCCAACGCTTTTGATGTCCCGGCTATTGCTGTAGATACTCATGTGGAGAGAGTTTCCAAAAGGCTGGGATTAGCCAAACTGAAAGATTCCGTTCTAGAAGTGGAAAAAAGCCTGATGAAGAAGGTTCCTCGCGAAGAATGGACGCAAACCCATCATCGCTTGATTTTTTTTGGAAGGTATCACTGCAAAGCCCAGAATCCCCGCTGCGAAATCTGTCCATTGCTGGACATTTGCAGAGAAGGTAAAAAAAGAATGAAGTCTGGGAAGAATAGGAAAGCGGTAGAAGTAAACAATAAGTAACAGGCACCATCCCGCTATGGCCATAATCGCCGAAGGGAAATTGGCAAACAGGAAAAATCAAGCTGGCTGCATAGACTAGACAAACTACAAAGGATGGGACAACTATAATGAAATGTATCTCGGTATATACCAACAATTTTGAATCGTTTTCGGACATCTATGAAGAAATTTTAGAAGCTTCCTTCGAGGACAACGAAGAAAAAGAGTTTCAGGGTGTTGTTGTCAGTGAAGCGGGAACAGTACCGGACAACTATCTTGAACGGATGAGAGCAAAGCCGGAGGTCGTTGTTATGAAAATTAAAGATACGGAAATTACGATTCTCCAGCATGGAGATGTTTTTGAAATACTTCTCCCGGAAAAAGAAAGTGTGGTAAACTAGAAACCGATGAATTTCGGTTTTTTTCTTTTAGGCCTTTTTTAGGCTGTATTTTCTATGTTTACGAATAGTGACAGTCAGGAGACATGCAGGATGAGTGGAGAAGCAACGATTATCCGTTTGGCTCAGCAGATGGAGTCGGCGGGAGACTTGGCAAACGCCGCTAAAATGCATCAATTGAAGAAGAAGCTGGATTACGGCCAGTTTTATATAGCGTTTTGCGGACATTTCTCAGCAGGTAAATCGAGTTTAATCAATCAATTATGCGGGCACCCTTTACTTCCTTCCAGTCCGATTCCGACGAGTGCCAATATTGTGTCGATTGCGCGGGGTGAGCCGGCTGCCTCCATTTATTATAACGATCAGGAAGAACCGCTGCCCGTGCTGTTAGAGCAGCTGGAGGAATACTGTAAGGACGGGGACCGCATCCGCACCGTGGCTATTCATTATCCGAGCCCGCTGCTGACTGAACAAACCGTGCTACTGGATACGCCTGGCATTGATTCTACAGATGACGCACACCGTCTGGCGACCGAGTCGGCGCTGCATTTGGCAGATGTGGTGTTCTATGTAATGGATTATAACCATGTCCAGTCGGAAATGAATTTAACATTTACGAAGCACCTCCAGGAGTGGGGCAAACCGCTATATTTGATTGTCAATCAGATAGACAAGCATCGTGAAGAAGAGCTGCCTTTCGAGCAGTTCGCCCGCAGCGTGAAGGAAGCGTTTGCGAACTGGAATATCCAGCCGCAAGGTATTTTTTATTTAAGCTTGCGCGAGCCGGATCATCCTGAGCAGCAGTGGCAGCCGCTCATCTGGACCCTGCGCAATCTTATGCAGATGGCGGAAGATTTAAGGCAGAGAAGCGCAAGGGATTCGGCTGTTCAGCTTGTCGGAGACTACAGCCGGCATATAGCTGAAGCGAATCAAGAGGTGAAAGCTGCTTGGCGGGAGGAATTGTCGGCCCTGGAGTCTCCTGATGAAGCGATACAAGCCTACGAATCGAACCGGCGGAAATTAGAGGAGCTGGCGCAGCGGGCCGAACAGTGGTATGCAGTGTGGAAGAAAGAAACCGACTCGATTATTGATAACGCCAATCTGACTCCTGCTGTAACTCGTGATTTAGCTCAACATTATTTGGATAGCCGCAAGCCTGGATTTAAGGTCGGGTTTTTTAACCGCGCGGCGCAAACCGCGAAAGAAATAGATGCCCGGCTGCAAGCGTTTCGCGATGACCTTGCGGAGAAGGTGCAGGCAGGGTTAACCTGGCATTTGCAGTCGTTTTTTAAGAAGCTGGTTCAGACACACAAGCTTTCCGATTCGCTACCGGACAGCTTGCAGGATGGTATCCAGCAGCAGCCGGAAGGCGGGTGGCTGGCTTCTCAGGTGCATTCCGGCGCCGAATTCAGCGGCGAATATACTTTGAATTACTGCAGGCAAATCGCGTCGGAAATTAAGGGTCAATATAGGCGCGCTGTGCAGGAGCTGCTGGAATGGAGCTTGCAGGCTGTTTCCGTACAGGTGGAGGAAGAAGCTCGGGGACTCAAGGAGATAGTAAGCAAGCAAGAGCAGCAGCTGGCTGCCTACCACAAGCTTCAAACTCTTGAGAACGAAGAACAGCAGGAGTACATGCTGATGATTCAGCAGATCGAGCAGGAATGGAACGAAGCGGCGCTTCGTCTGCCAAATCCCGCTGATTTTGACCGCGAGCAATTTCTGGAAGCAGAATCGCTAGCGATGCCTGCCCTGCAGGCTTCTGCTAATGCGAAAGGAAAGGCACCGGGCAAGTCAGCTGCCGCCGTGCAGGGAGCTTCGCCCGCAGCGGTCGCCGTTCAAGAGGCTGAAGCGGGAAGGGCAGCTGAGCAGGTAGCTCATGAACAAGCTGCTTTGGAGCAAGTGAGAAAACAACGGGCACGCATGCAGGAGACAGCCCGCAACCTGCGGGAAGCGTCCGCCCTGATAGCCGACATCGCCTCGCTTCGATCCGCTTCCCGGTCGATGCTGGAGAAGGCGGGGCGGCTAGAGACGAACCGCTTTACGATTGCTTTGTTCGGCGCGTTCAGTGCCGGGAAATCCTCGTTTGCCAATGCGCTGCTTGGAGAACGGATTCTGCCTGTCTCTCCTAATCCGACAACCGCCGCGATTAACACCATCTTGCCGCCTGCAGCGGACTGTCCGCATGGCACTGTACTGGTGCAGATGAAAACAGCCGATAAAATTGAAGAAGAAATTCGGTATTCGCTTGAGGTGCTTGGCGAGGATTGGAATGGACGAGAGGCTGCCTTGGCCGCTATTGAAAATTACAGCCGGGCAATGTTGCGGAAGGGGCCAAGCCCCATTACACGTTTTTGAAGGCGGTCGGGCGCGGCTGGCCGCAGGCGAGTGGGGTTTTCGGGGAGACGCTGACCGTTACCCTCCATGAATTCGATGATTATGTGGCCAATGAGGAGCGCTCCTGTTTTGTTGAAGGCGTCAAGCTCTACCACTCTAACCCTTTGACCGATCAAGGAATGGTCATCGTCGACACTCCAGGGGCCGATTCGATCAATGCAAGACATACGGGAGTAGCTTTTAACTATATAAAAAATGCGGATGCCATTCTGTTCGTGACCTACTATAATCATGCCTTTTCCCAGGCGGATCGGGAATTTCTGCTGCAGCTGGGCAGAGTGAAAGATACGTTCGAGCTCGATAAAATGTTTTTTATAGTGAACGCAGCTGATCTGGCGAAAGACCAGGAGGAGCTGGATGCGGTAGTGTCTCATGTGGAGGCAAATTTGCTTGCTCAAGGTGTGCGCAATGCGAGAATTTATCCGCTGTCCAGCCAGCAAGCCGTTGCTGCCAAGCTGGCAAAGGATGCCGACTTGCTGAATCAATCAGGCATCGCAACGTTCGAACGCGAGTTTATCCGCTTTACGCTTGAAGAGCTGACCGATATTGCCGTGCGTTCAGCGAGCTCTGAATTTGCAAGAGCAGCTGCCATCCTGCAGGAATGGATTACTCAGGCAGCCAAAGGCAAAGCGGAGAGAGAAGCTGAGGTACAGCGGCTGCAGGAAGCCTATGCCAAGCTGGAGCAGCTCGTCCAATCTGAATGGAAAGCGGACTGGCACGCAGACTTGGAGAAAGAGATTGCCGAGCTATTATATTACGTTAAACAAAGAGTAGGCTTTAGGTTTACCGATCTCTACAATTTGGCCTTTAATCCCAGCGCTTTGGCAGATGGCGGCGATAAGGGCCAGGCTCTGAGAGCCTGCCATTATGACCTGCACCGGCTGCTCTCCTACGATCTGTCCCAGGAAGTGTTGGCCACCACCTTGCGCGTGGAACAGTGGATGAACAGGACTCTTGAACAGCTTCTAGCCCGCTGGCGGGAGAATTATGCGGTATGGTTTCCTGAGTTTCCTCACGAAACCTATGATGCTGTTGCTTTTGCCACCCCGCAGGTAGAGGAGTTCCTGGATGCCGTAGAGCCTAATGTGAAAATGCTGCTGAAAATGTACAAGAACGGCAAGTCCTTCTTTGAAGGGAATGGCAAGGAGCTGCTGAAAGCAGAGCTGGAGCAGCAGTTTGGCATTGTAATGGAGCGTTATGCGGAGCGTCACCAGGCATTATTAACCACTTCTTATCAAAAACAAATGGCCGAAGCACACCAGCAGCGAATGGCCAAAGAAATGGAATCACTGGGCGAGCAAGTTCAGGGCTGGACAGACGCCCTCCAGCTGTCCGTGGATCTGGAGCAGCTTAAAGCAGCAAGGCAGCGTCTGCTGCAGCTTTCGGAAGCCTAATAGAATTCCCATTCTTCCTTACGAGGGAGCAAAACCGGTCGCATAGGCCGGTTTTTTGTTGTATAACGAAGAGCTGTTCAGAAGTGGTTTAAAATGCATCCTGCGACTAACTGCGCCCGGCGGGCAGCCGAGCGGTAGCTCCGCGAGCAGCCCAGCGCGTAGCCCGGCGGTCGGTCCAGCGCGGATCCTAGCGGGTGGCACACGCGGAACCAGGCGAGCAGCCCAGCGCGGTGAAAAAATTGTAGTTGTGCCGGAGATGAGCGTTTGCCTAGCAAGGCCCAGCGGAATATTTTCTAGTCAAAAAGAGGAATTTTTAAAAGGTTGAGGAAACCGCAAGCAATTGGGGGGATTTCGACTATTTGAAAGATAATAGAGGATTGTATCTGTTTTTTTTAGGCAAATGTGGATATTGAGGACATTTAGAGGTTTTCTCCTTATTGCCGCTGGATTCGGATGGTGATAATATACCTAAAGGTTTAGCGGAAAAGCCTGTTTGATTGCCCTAAATCCATAATTCCGGGGCACAGATAAGCTTATAGTCAGGCATCCTGGCTGCTTCCGTACACGTAGGGCGGATACTTTCCAATTTGCCAACGAACAAGGGGGGTTCGTGGAGGGGGAGGGGGCCCTGCACAGGCGATGCGAAGTTTTGCTTGGCAAAACTAGGAGGGAAAAGGATGAATGTATTAAAGCAGCTGAAAGAGTATTATTGGAAGGAAAAGCGGTTTTTCTTTGCATCTATTTTATGCTTGGCCGTTGCGACGGCGCTCGGGTTGATTTATCCGAATCTGCTAAGGTATCTGATTGATGACGTGATTGTGCCTAGGAATTTCGAACCAGTGCCTTATCTGGCCTTGCTCGTTCTTGGGATCGTTTCGCTTAAAGGCCTCTTTCAATTTTTACATGGATTTGCCGGGGGGCGGTTGGGCAATCGGGTAGCTTTTAACCTGAGAAATGCTCTTTACGACAAGCTGCAAACCTTATCATTTCAATTTTATGACAAGGCGAGAACCGGAGATCTGATGTCGAGATTGACAGCGGATCTGGAAGCTATCCGCCAGTTTATCGGATTTGGTTTCGCCCAGATTCTTAATGTCATGCTGATGTTTATTTTCGGCATGGCGATGATGCTAAGCATTAACTGGAAGCTCTCGCTGCTTACCATGGTTGCGATGCCGCTGCTCGCTATTACAGCTATCCGCTTCGAAGGGAAGATTCATCCGGCTTTCCGCAGCATCCGCCGTTCACTTAGCGAGCTGACTACAGCAGCCCAGGAGAACATCACCGGGGTCCGAACCGTTAAATCGTTCGCGCGGGAGCCTTACGAAATAGAAAAATTCGCTGTAAAAAGCGACAATTACAAAGGAACTAACGTGCATACCGCCCATATCTGGGCAAAGTATTTTCCGGTAATTGAGCTTTTGGCCAATATCAGCGTCATCCTGCTGCTGGGAGTAGGCGGTTATCTAGTTATTCTAGAGCAGCTGACTGTAGGAGAGCTGGTCGCTTTCTTCAGCCTGATCTGGTATGTCATTACTCCTATGTGGAGCATCGGAATTCATATCAACAACTATACTCAATCAAAAGCGTCCGGGGAACGGATTCTGGAGCTGCTGCACCATTACGTCCATGTCAAGAACAAGGAGAAAGCGGTGCAGGTTACAGCGGAAAATTTAAAAGGCGATGTGGAATTTGATCATGTGACATTTGCTTATCCGGAGAGTCAGCCTTCCCTCTACGATCTGCAGCTGAAGGCACCTGCCGGGAGCGTCATCGGCTTGCTAGGGGCGACCGGTGCAGGCAAATCGACGGTCATCCAGCTTTTGATGAGAGCTTACAACGTTAAGGAAGGCCGTATTTTGATAGATGGGCGCAACATAAATGACTATGATTTGGTTAGCTTGCGCGAGCAGATCGCGGTCGTCTTTCAGGAAACGTTTCTCTTTTCCGCGACAATCCGCAACAATATTGCTTATGGTAACCGGAATGCAACGATGGACGAGATTGTGCGTGCGGCCAAGCTTGCGAAAGCCCATGACTTCATTATGGAACTGCCGCAAGGCTATGATACGGTAGTGGGCGAGCGGGGGATGGGCTTGTCCGGGGGGCAAAAGCAGCGGATTGCGATTGCGAGAGCCCTGTTAAAGGATCCGAAAATCCTTATACTCGATGACGCTACAAGTGCGGTGGATATGGAGACTGAGCATGAAATCCAAGCGGGCTTCAGCGAATTGATGAAGGGCAGAACAACCTTTATCATTGCGCACCGCATCTCTTCCTTGAGACATGCTGATGAAATCCTTGTGCTGGATAAAGGCCGAGTCATACAGAGAGGAACCCATAAACAGCTGCTAAATGAGGAAGGACCTTACCTGGATACTTACAATATTCAATATGCCGACCGGCCGCAAACTGCCGCTGAGGTGAGAGAAAAGCAGAGGTGTGCCAATTGAGTACGAAACAAGCAGCAAGTCATAAGGATAACAGCCTGAACCAGCAGCAGCCGTCTCAGCAGCGCTTTGTCTACCAGGATGATGAGATTATGGAAAAACCGTTTGACTGGGGTCAGGTCAAACGGTTGGGTAAATATCTTACTCCTTATCGGAAGCAGATGATTCCGATTATCTTCGTAACGATTCTGGTTACATTGACCAAGCTGGCGATTCCGCTGATGATCGCCTATGCAATAGACCATGCATTAACCAAACCGAATCCCCAACTGCTGATTACTATAGTACTCGTCATGGTCGTGTTGTATATTATCCAATGGCTGGCAAGCAGCTACCGGATTCGCCATACCTCGATCATCGGCCAGAAGATGATCTATGATCTGCGCAAGGACTTGTTCGGGCATATCCAATCCCTGTCCTTTCGCTTCTTCGATAAGCGTCCGGCAGGGTCTGTGCTGGTGCGGATCACCAACGATATCAACTCGCTGCAGGATTTGTTTACGAACGGTGTCGTCAATCTGTTGATTGATTGTATCCAACTGATCGGAATTGTCATTATTTTGCTTGCACTTAACGTAAAGCTTGGCCTGGCTATTATGATTACGGTACCGATCATGTTCGTGATTTCGACATCGCTGCGGAAGCGAATCCGCAGAGCCTGGCAGGATGTGAGAATGAAGCAGTCCCGCATCAACTCGCATTTGAATGAAAGCATTCAAGGGATGAAGGTGACGCAGAGCTTCGCGCAAGAGCGTGAAAATATGAAATACTTCAACGATATGAATGACGTCAACAAGAAGTCCTGGGACCGGGCTTCCCGTTTAAACCAATCTTTCGGCCCGCTCATTGAAGTAACGGGCGCCATTGGTTACTGCATCTTGTTCTGGTACGGAACGACGTTAATCAGCAACAATCAATTGTCAGTGGGAGTTTTGGTCGGTTTTGCCACCTATATTGGCTTTTTCTGGGAGCCGATTACCCGTTTGGGTCAGATGTACTCCCAATTGCTGATTGCGATGGCTTCTTCGGAGAGAATTTTCGAATTCATCGATGAACAGCCTACGGTAGCCGAGTCTAAACAGGCTAAAAAGCTTGCACCGATCAAGGGAGATATCCGTCTTGAACGGATCGTATTCGAATATGAAAAGGGACGCCCGGCGCTCAATGATATTGATCTTAAGGTCCAGCAGGGCCAGTCGATTGCGTTGGTCGGGCATACAGGATCAGGAAAGAGTACGATTATCAATCTGTTGTGCCGTTTCTACGATCCGGTGCAGGGCAGGGTCATTATTGACGGACAGGATATTAGAGAAGTTACGATTCAGAGCCTCCGTTCCCAAATCGGTATCGTGCTTCAGGATACGTTTATTTTTTCCGGAACAATCCGTGAAAATATCCGCTTCGGAAAGCTTGACGCTACGGATGAAGAGGTGGAACGTGCCGCTAAGGCCGTACATGCTCACGATTTTATTATCAACCTGCCGAACGGCTATGACACGGAGGTTGAGGAACGCGGGAACATCCTGTCCATGGGGCAGCGTCAGCTTCTGTCCTTCGCGCGTGCGCTGCTTGCCGATCCCCGCATTTTGATTCTGGATGAGGCTACGGCAAGTATTGATACCGAGACGGAGTTAAAAATACAGGATGCTATGAAGACGCTCCTTGCCGGAAGAACTTCGTTCATCATTGCGCATCGTCTATCTACGATCCGCCATGCCGACAACATTGTGGTGCTGGACCACGGACGGATTATGGAAACCGGCAATCATGATCAATTGATGAAGAAGCAGGGCATCTATTATGGCTTGATTCAAGCGCAATACAAATTTCTAGCAGAAGAAACCGGTTGAAGAAAAAGACTCGTTTAACCGGTTTTCTTAGAAGATTTACCCGGCCCGGACATATACGTCCGGGTCATTTTATGGTATGATACGCACTGGAAACGTTTGCAATAGTTGGGAGAGGAGCGAGATCGATTGAAGCACAAATTTGCAGCGCAATTGTACACTTTGAGAGAAGAGCTCAAACAAGATTTTCCCGCAGTATTGAGAGAGCTTAAACAAATGGGGTGGGCCGGGGTGCAAATTTCCGGACTGCACGGCTTTGACGCGGAAGAAATCGCCGCAGTATTGAAAGAAACAGGTTTGGGAACGGCCGGCATGCATGTGGCGCTGGACCGGCTTCGCAATGACCTGGATGAGGTTCTGAGGGAAGCGCTATTGTTCGATACCAAGGATCTGATCTGCCCGGCTATTCCGCCGGAAGTCAGAAATGCAGAGGGGTACCGCAGTCTGCGGCAGGAGCTGAATGAGCTTGCGGCGAGGCTCTCTGGGGACGGATACCGCATCAGCTATCATAATCATGCATTTGAATTCGATACGGAGATAGAAGGCAAATCCGCATTGGAGTATTTATTGGAGCCGGCAGATGATAATGCGCTTCTGGCAGAAATTGATGTGTATTGGGTTAAGAAGGGCGGACAGGATCCGCTGGCATTTATCGATACGTACCGCCACCGCATGCCCATCATTCATCTAAAGGATATGTCAGCAGATGAGCGAGAAACCTTTGCCGAGCTGGGAACCGGACAAATTGAGTTCGCCCCGCTGCTGGAATGGGGAGAAAAATACGGTGTCGAATGGTATGCTGTAGAACAGGACCAGTGTCCAGGGAATCCTCTGGATAGCTTGCGCATTAGCTTAACCTATCTGCATCAGCTTGCCGGAGCCCGATAAGCTTAGTCTTGAACTGGCGCCCGGAATGCATTGCCGGGTTCTCGCTGCCGGACCGATTTGCAGCGCTGACTATGGCTTGATACGCCTTGCAGCCTGTCCAAGATGAGCGTTTTTTACTAAAACAGTTCTTATAGTGCTGTGACTTGCCGATAAGACTAAGGGTGGCTATACCTTTGGCCTGAAAGCTGCAAGAGAAAGGTCCGCTTTTTCCGTGGGAAGGATGCGGATCTTTCTCTTTTCTTTCTAATGCGTACAGCTGACAAGAAGGTTGACTAAGCGGACAGTCGAGGGTTTTCCAGGTATGCGGCAAGCTTTTTTTATTGTGGAGTTCAAGAATCCTCTCTGAATTTGCAAATTGCTTACTGAACCATTACTCTAAACGTTAAGGTATCATCGTATAGATCGAGAGCTTTGTATAAAAAAGACCAACAACTTGTAGGGGGAGGTTTGTATGAGTACGAGACTGCTCTGGAGACTAACGGGTATTGCAGCTTTAGCAGCTACCGTTTTATTTGTCGGAGGGTTTGTATATGCCGTGCAAAGCATCTTAAATCCCCAAGGAGACGTGGAAATGGCTGCACCTAATGACGGGCAGATACAGCCAGATCCGGTAAGAGACCAATCCCGAATTCAGATATTAGGCCTCGGAGATTCACTCACCAGAGGCGTTGGCGACCCTACAGGAGAAGGTTACGTGGGTCGGGTGGCTGATTTTCTTAGAGGTGAAGAGGAAAAAGAGGTCTATGTATGGAACTATGCGGTTTCCGGAAGCCGGACCGATCAGCTGCTGGAGCTGATTAAGGCCGAGAACAGCGAGGTGCGTCAATCCGTAGCGAAGGCGGATATCGTTCTGCTGACGATTGGCGGCAATGACTTGTTCCAGCTGGGAATCGGACAGGCTGGCAGGAATGAGCCAGAGAGTCTGGAGCTCGACTTTGAGCATGTGGCCAACAAGCTGCCGGAATCCGTGGACAGGCTGGAAGAGATTCTGGCGGAGCTTGCGGGGCTGAATCCGGAGACAAGAATTATTTATTTAGGACTCTATCATCCGTTTCTTAGCTTTGATCACGACCGTCTCGGTTCTGCCCTGATCCAGGAGTGGAACAGCCGGGCTATCCAGCTGTCCAACGTGTACCCCAATCTGACGGTGGTACCTACCTATGATCTGTTCCAGACGTATTTGTCCCGTTATTTGTCCGAGGATCATTTTCACCCGAATGCTGACGGTTATAAGCGCATGGCGGAGCGTGTCATTCAGGTTCTGCAATAACAGGCCGATTTGGTTTAGAAGGAGGGAGAGCTGCTATGGCGGACAATACGAAGGAAATGCCGGATAACCAGGAGAACGCGGGCATCGTGTTAGCTGTGCAAAATCTTAAGAAAAAAATCGGAAAACAGTGGATTATTCATGGAGTATCCTTTGATATCCGTGAAGGCGAGGTGTTCGGCTTTCTCGGTCCCAACGGGTCTGGAAAAACAACGACCATCCGCATGCTGGTTGATCTGATCCGTCCTACAGAAGGCGAGATCCGGGTGGGCGGAATATCAATGAAAAGCGATCCGACCCGAGCGCTGCAAAATATTGGCTGTATTGTGGAAAATCCGGAGCTGTACAGCTACATGAGCGGCTGGGATAACCTCGAGCATTTTGCCCGTATGCTTCCGGCAGTTGGACAGGATCGGATTAAGGAAGTAGTTCAACTCGTCAGCATGGAAAAACGAATTCATGATAAGGTGAAGACCTATTCCCTCGGCATGAGACAGCGGCTGGGAATCGCCCAAGCGCTGCTTGGCAGGCCCAAGCTGTTAATATTGGACGAGCCGACTAACGGGCTGGATCCGCAAGGGATTAAGGAAATGAGGGGATTTATCCGGCAATTGGCGGCAACGGGGCTCAGTGTTTTTGTTTCCAGCCATTTGCTTAATGAGATCCAATTGATGTGTGACCGGGTAGCCATTATAACTAAGGGCAAGGTCATTGCTGTTGGTCATGTCAGCGAGCTGTTAAACCAGACAGAGCGCAAGCTGGTTTGGACCGTGGACCAGCCTGCCAAGGCGAGGGAAGTTCTTGGTCGAATGGACAATGTGGAGCTGCTGGATGAAGAGGAGGCTGGTGGGAACAGCGGAGAAGATGAGTCCGAAACCGGGAGGGCTGCCCCTGGGAACGCTGTGTTGGCTGCACCCCGAGAGGTACGGGAGGGGAAGCCTGCAATCAAGCAGTCGTGGGAGCAAATCACATCAAAGGACAAGAAAGAACAAACAGCGTCCGGCCCGGCAGCAAATCCAGAGGCGGGCGTTGTTGTGGCTAGAATGGCAGACTGCCTGGTGCCAGAGGCCAACCGGCAGTTAATGAACGCCGGAATCGGCATTTTCTCCGTTGTCCCCAAAAATCCGATGCTGGAAGAATTGTTCCTGCGCTTGACAGAAGGTGAGTCTATTGGTTAGTTTATATCCTCTGATCCAGAACGAGACGATTAAAATGTTGAAAAAGCGCCGTTTTCTTGTGGTGGTCTTCATTCTGGCGCTTCTTATTCCGATGTTTACCTATGCGCAGCTGAAAGTCGCAGACACGATGCGCAAGCAGTTTGGAACTGAGGATTGGCGGGTAACCACCCAGCAGCAGATTATCGATTATACCAATCGCCTGAACAGCAGCCGGGTAGCAGAGGAATGGAAAAAGGTATTGCGGGTAGAAGTGCAAAGACTGCAGTATGCGCTGGAGACGGACATCAATCCACAGTCCCCGAATGCGGTTACCTTCACCAGAACCTTTATGGAAAATGCCGTCAGCCTGTTTATTCCTTTACTGATTGCGGTGCTTGCTGCCGATATCGTCTCCGGCGAGCATTCCTCAGGGACGATCAAGCTGCTGTTGACAAGACCGGTGCAAAGATGGAAAATTCTTTTGAGCAAACTAATAGCTCTGCTCTTGTTTGTAGCTCTGCTTATTTTAACTACCGGGATTCTTTGTTACCTGATTTCCGGGATTGTATTCGGCTACGGTGGCTGGAACATGCCTGTGCTAGTCGGTTACGAAGTAGTTGGGGATGAATTAAGCACCGCTAACGTGCATGCGGTTCCACAATGGCTCTATTTGCTTATGGTCTTTGGGCTAGCCTGGTTTTCCAGTGTTATTGTGGCTTGTCTGTCGCTGATGGTATCGGTGCTTGTGCGCAGCACGGCGGCAAGTATGGGTATTATGTTATCAGCCCTCATTGCCGGGACGATTCTGGCGAACATGGTCTCCTCCTGGGAAAGTGCCAAATATTTGTTTATGGTCAATTTGGAGATGGTCAGCTATTTATCCGGTTCTCTCCCGCCAATTGAAGGGATGACGCTGACTTTTTCGCTCGCTGTGTTAAGCGCTTGGGGAATCGCCGGTTTGCTGGTTGCCTTTATCGTTTTCACAAAAAAGGATATACTTAATTAATTATCAGATTTATGCATAATTCGATTTCGTTAAAAGTCGATGCTGCTTCATAATACGCCGGTAAGTATCCAAGCAGTAAAATAGATTACATGGAAACTAGGATTTGTGCCAGTACTCAATTATAGTTTGGTATACACTGGTAATGCTGAAATATAGAACGAAGCTGAACTCGTCTGATGTTATTTTTTGATAGGAGGCACGTGAATGGCTGAGCAGTTGAATTTATTTACGGATCGTCCGGCGTCGCAGGATTATGGCGCGGATGATATTCAAGTATTAGAAGGATTAACCGCGGTCCGCAAAAGGCCGGGGATGTACATAGGCAGCACCAGTTCGGCAGGCCTGCATCATTTGGTGTGGGAAATTATAGATAATGCGGTGGACGAGCATCTCGCAAAGCATTGTTCGGAGATTGAACTGACTATTCATAAAAATCAATCGATCACCGTGTATGACAATGGGCGGGGAATCCCGACGGGAATTCACAAAATGGGGATCCCTACCCCTCAAGTCGTTTTTACGATCCTTCATGCCGGGGGCAAATTCGGAGGCGGAGGCTACAAAAAATCGGGAGGGCTGCACGGAGTAGGCGCCTCGGTTACCAATGCCTTATCCGAATGGCTGGAGGTGGAAATTTACCGTGACGGTAAGATTCACAAGCAGCGCTTTGAATATTGGGTGGATGAAGAGGGCAAGGAGCATGTCGGCGAGCCGGTCACTGGACTCGAGGTGCTGGGGAATACGAACCGGACCGGAACGAAAATTACCTTTTTGCCGGACCGTCGCGTCTTTCAAAGCGGTATTAGCGTAAACTACGATACCCTTTCGGAAAGGCTGCAGGAGCTGGCCTTTCTTAACTCCGGATTGAAGATTACGATCAAAGACGAACGCGAAGGCAAGCAGGACGTATTCGAATATTCCGGCGGCGCGAGCCAGTTTGTGGCGTTTCTGAATGAAGGCAAATCGACCTTTCATGACGTCATTCATTTTTACGCGGAAAAAGACGACATCGAGGTGGAGGTGGCGCTTCAGTATAATGACGGTTATACCGAGACGATCGCCTCATTTGTCAACTCTATTCCTACCCGCGGCGGAGGAACGCATGAAACAGGCTTTAAGACGGCCTACACCCGGGTGATGAACGAATATGCGCGGAAGGCGGGTATTCTTAAAGATAAGGACAAGAATCTTGAAGGGGCAGACTTGCGTGAAGGCTTGATGTCGGTCATCAATATTAAAATGGGCGATGTCGAATTCGTAGGACAGACCAAGGATCAGCTCGGCAGCTCTTCCGCAAGAAGTGCGGTCGATGCGGTCGTATCTGATAAAATGGCCGTCTTTCTCGAGGAGAATCCTCAGGTTGCACAGATGATGCTGAAAAAAGCCGTACAGTCAGCCAAAGCGCGGGAGGCGGCCCGCAAAGCGCGGGAGGAGATCCGTTCCGGGAAAAAAGGGAAGAGCGAAAGCTCTAACCTGAACGGCAAGCTGACGCCCGCACAATCCAAGGATTATGCGAGCAATGAGCTCTTTATAGTCGAGGGCGATTCCGCAGGAGGGTCGGCCAAGCAAGGCCGGGACTCGAAGCATCAGGCGATCCTGCCGCTCAAAGGCAAGCCGATGAATCCCGAGAAGGCGAAGCTTGCCGACATCCTCCGCAATGATGAGTACAAAGCGATTATTGCCGCTATAGGGGCAGGGGTAGGCAGCGAGTTTTCCCTGGAGGAAAGCCGCTACGGCAAAATTGTCATTATGACGGATGCCGACACGGATGGGGCGCATATCCAGGTGCTGTTGCTGACGTTTTTTTACCGGTATATGAAGCCGTTGGTCGATGAAGGCAAGGTGTATATAGCCCAGCCTCCGTTATTCAAAGTAACCAAAAAATCTGGAAAGACGGTCAAAACCCAATATGTCTATTCGGATGAAGAGCTGCATGATGCGATTCAGAAGATGGGCAAGCCAGTTGAACTGCAGCGCTACAAAGGTCTCGGAGAAATGAATCCGGAGCAGCTGTGGGAAACGACGATGGACCCCGAACGGCGGATTTTGTTCCAAGTCAGAATTGAGGACGCGGCCAAGGCGGAGCGCCGGGTCTCCACTCTGATGGGGGATAAGGTTGATCCCCGGAAACGCTGGATTGTGGAAAATGTACGACTTTACGGAATTTGAAGAGTAAAGGGGAAGTGACGCCATGAGTGTATCAGAACAATTTTTACCCGCCTTTTTGGAAGATGTGGTTGGCGATCGATTTGGCCGCTACTCCAAATATATAATTCAAGACCGGGCTATACCGGATGTCCGGGACGGCCTGAAGCCGGTACAGCGCCGCATTCTGTACTCGATGTATGAAGCGGGCAACACGCCGGACAAGCCTTACCGCAAATCAGCTAAAACGGTCGGGGATGTTATGGGGAACTACCATCCCCACGGCGACAGCTCGATCTATGACGGGATGGTCCGCATGGCCCAATCATGGAAGATGGGGCATGTATTGATAGACGGTCACGGCAACTGGGGGTCGCTTGACGATGATCCGCCGGCGGCTATGCGTTATACCGAAGCGAGATTATCGCCTATTGCGATGGAAATCCTGAGGGATATCGATAAGCGAACCGTTGGATTTAAGGATAACTTCGATAATACGGCAAAGGAGCCGGTAGTGCTGCCCTCGCGTTATCCGAATCTGCTGGTGAATGGCGTCAGCGGGATCTCTTCCGGGTTTGCGACCGAAATCCCGCCGCATAATTTGCGCGAGGTTATCGATGCCTGTATCGCGGTGATGGACAATCCGGATATGGAGCTGGATGCTTTGATGAACATAATTAAAGGCCCGGATTTTCCTACGGGCGGCATTATTATGGGCGAAGAAGGCATTCGCGAAGCGTTTTCTACTGGCAAAGGCCGCGTATACATACGCTCCCGCACGGAAATTGAAGAGCTGCGGGGCGGCAAGAAGCAGATTGTCATTACCGAGATTCCTTACCAGGTAGTCAAATCCCGGCTCGTTACAGCAATGGAGAACATCCGGATTGAGAAGAAGGTTGACGGCATTACAGAGGTACGGGATGAGAGCGGACGCAACGGTTTGAGAATCGTGGTGGAGCTGCGCAAGGATGCCGATTCGGAAGGCATTCTCAACTATTTGCTGAAGAAAACCGACCTGCAGGTGACCTACAATTTCAATATGGTTGCGATCGTGAACCGGGCTCCCCGCCAATTGGGTATTATCCCGATCCTGAAAGCCTACATCGAGCATCAGATTGAAATCGTTACGAACCGCACCCGCTATGATCTCGATAAAGCTGAAGACCGCGCCCATGTGCTGGACGGGCTGGTTAAAGCACTGAATATTCTTGATGAGGTCATTGCGACGATTAAAGCTTCCAAGAACCGTCAGGATGCGCAGAAAAACCTGGTGGAGAAGTTCGACTTCACTGAGCGGCAGGCCGATGCGATTCTGGTGCTGCAATTGTACCGGTTGACCAATCTCGAAATTACTTCGCTTGAGAAGGAAATGAAGGAGCTTAACAAAACGATTGCCTCGCTCCGTGCCATTTTATCAAGCAAAAATAAACTGTACAAAGTAATCAAGGACGAACTGATGCAAATCCGCAACACCTACGGTATCGACAGGCGCTCGGAAATTCAGGGAGAGGTCGAGGAGATCAAAGTCAATCTCGAAGTTATGGTTGCTCCCGAGGACGTGCTTGTCGCTCTGTCCCACGAAGGTTATGTTAAGCGGACAAGCAAGCTGTCCTTCACGCGGTCTGGCGGCGACAGTACGAATACAGGATTAAAGGAAGGCGATTACCTCCGTTATCTGCTGGATGTCAACACCATTGACAGCCTGCTCATTTTTACTGCGAAAGGGCAGTACTTCCTGCTGCCGGTTCATCAGATACCGGAATACAAGTGGAAGGATAATGGAACCGCGATTGTCAATGTGATCCCGTTAGGCAAAGAGGACAGAATTGCGGGCGTGATTCCGGTCAGCAAGTTTGACGAGCCCGGTAAATCGCTTGTCTTCGTCACCCGGCGGGGCCAGGTCAAGCGCACGGAGCTGAAGGAATATTATACGAACCGATCCAGTGCAGTTGTTGCCTGCAAGGTAGGGGCCAATGATGAAATTATTAAAATAAGCTTGTCCGGCAGCGATAAAGACCTGCTGTTGATTACTAAAAACGGAATGGCCATCCGCTTCATGGAGGATGAAATTAACCCGATGGGCAGAGCGGCCGGCGGGGTGAAGGGCATTCAATTGAAGGATGACGATGAAGTTGTCGCAGCAGAATGGGTACAAGGAGAAGAAGGAGAGGTTCTGGTCGTTTCCGATCTTGGTTATGCGAAACGCTCGCTGCTGCTGGATTATCCGCTGCAGGGACGAGGAGGCAAGGGTGTATTCACCTTTGAGTTCAAGGATGGCAAACGCGTCCGGTCCAACGGAACTTCACTGCTCGCTTCCTTTGCGGTGAAAGAGGAGATCGAATGGCTGGCGGTATTGGAGAACGGGGAGATCCACGTGATATCTTCGGAAAAGGTGCCGATTGATGAACGGAAATCAACAGGCAAATCGGTGGTGCCAGCCACCAAGACCAATAAAGTGGCGCATGTATGGATCAAGCCCGATTTGCAGTAAGTACGGCGAGATTTGGAGCTTGCCGCTTGTTCTAAACGGCCCAAAGCAGGAAATCGGCCACAGAGCCGATTCTTCCTGCCTGGGCTGTTTTTTGTTATGCCCTCATGCAGCCCAGCGAGAACGGGCTTGTGCTCAAGCGTGAAGCGTTCCAGAGAAGCCGGGCTTGTGCTTCAGTCAATCTATTCCGTATTGCGTGCTGAAGAATAACGAGGACGGAATTCTACATCGTTTGAGCTCCATGGCCGCATTGCATGTAGAATATCGTCAAAAGGTACGCGATTCCATCGATTAATGTAATAAAGTATTAATCCTCTTAACCTTTAAATCGACATGGGGACGATGCTATACTATAGCTAAATCCTATCCCAACAACAACGTTGGCCAAAAGAGCTGGTCCCACTGCCAGCAGAACGTACAATTTATATAAGCGGGGCACGGCTTTACGGGCGCACCAATTTTGGCTGTAGTATTGGTCAAGCCTGATCAACTCGTATGGAAAGTACCAAGTATGTAAAGTACCAAGTATGGAAGTACCTTGTACGGAGTGTTGCATGCATGGATGTGCCATGTACGTTAAGTACAGCGTATGGAAAGTGCCATGTATAGAGACATGTGCGGGAAGTACCGTGTACGAATAGTACAGCGTACGAAAGCACCGTGTATGGAGAGACCATTTGCGGGAAGTATCGTGTACGAAAGTGCCATGTACAGAAATGGAGGAAACGCTATGTATTCTGATGATTTTGCCAAGCTGTGGTTTAAATTATCCAAAGATATGAAGACTCATATGGAGGTACATTTAGCGCCATCGCTGACCGAGGGTCAGCTGCATGTGTTGGAATTGCTCTCCTATAGGGAGAAAATGAAGCCGTCTGATTTTATAGAATATTTGACTACAACCCCTGCAGCGATTACAACATTATTGGACCGCATGGAAAAAGGCGGCCTCATCGTTCGCGAACGGGACGAGAAGGACCGCCGGATTGTGTGGGTCAAGCGTACGGCAAAAGGCAAGCAGGAATGTCAGCGGGGTATCGAAATCCGCCAGCAATTTCTGGATTCACACCTGAGCCGGATTTCTTCTCATAACCAGCAGCTGCTGGTTTACCTGCTAGGCAAGATTGCGAATGCCTCCTAGCTCATAAGGTAAGGTGCTCTGCAAGCTATAAGCGCGAAAGTCCAGTGTGATGTCCGGAAGGATACAAGTGCGGAGCTTCTGCATAAGTCCTGCAAGATGCCAAGCGCGAAGTTTCTACGTGAAGTATTGTGTTGTGTGTCTGGCAGGATGCAAGCAGCGAAAGTTCTTATGTGTGTCCGCAAGGTCTCGACCGCGGAAGTCTGCAATGTCCCTGCGCTAACGCTCGCCCTCGCTCTTATTTGCCCAAAAAAGCAGGGGTTTTATTTTTAACACCCTGATTTTCCTCAAATAAGGACCGTGGCGAGCGTGCGGGCAAACGGTGCCGCAGATGTGCGGCGAACTCCGGCAGCAAAAGGCGCTCCTTAGTGCGGCCCCAATCGTTATTCAGAGCTAATCGAGCAGGTCAGTTGCCGCTTCGAGCAGGTCAGTTGCTGCTGCTGCGGTCATTTTACAAGGAAGCCCATAACGTCCAGGGAGCGCGCTGGGGTGGGGAGCTGCGAAAGCTAAGCCGGGTTTTCTGCGTCGGATGGTCGAAGGCGAGCTCGCTCGCCCAGAGAGCAATCTGCTGTCCGGGCTTGGCCAACCTCTGACCATAGCGCTGGTCTCCATACAGCGGATGGCCCTGGGTTGCCCATTGGACCCGGATTTGATGGGGCCTGCCCGTGATCAGATTGACCTTAATCAGGCTGAGCCCTTCCCGTTGATCCAGCAGCGTATAGTCGAGAAGCGCCTCTTTGGCGCCGCTGGTATGGCTGCTTACGGCCCGTACCGTGTTGGTCCGGTTATCCTTCAGCAGGTAATGCTTTAGGCGGCCTTGGGAGGGTGTGACTGAGCCGTGAACAACAGCCGTATAAGTTTTGTCCAGAAGGCGAGTGCGCACCTGGTCGGATAAGCGTGAGGCGGCCTTCGAGGTTTTAGCGAATACCATCACCCCGCCGACTGGGCGGTCCAGCCGGTGCACCAGACCAAGAAATACATTGCCAGGCTTGTTATGGCGGATCTTGAGATCAGCCTTCAATAACGACAGCAGATCCGGATCGCCTGAAGAGTCTTCCTGTGTAGGGATGTTGACCGGCTTGACGATGACCAGAATATGGTTGTCCTCGTACAGCACTTCTATGGCGGGCTCGTTTATGGCGGGCTCTCTGCGGCTGGTCATCCGCTACGCCTCCCAGCGTCCGAGAATCCCGCATGGAAGCACTAAGCCGGACTCGGTTATTGGCAAACCGATCTCGCCGCTAGTAATTTGTCCGCCGAACTTTTCCTTCAGAGCCAATGTCAGAATATTGGTCAGTACCGAAGCTGAAATGCCGGTAGTATAAGAGTTAATAAGGAAAAACAAAGGGCGCTCTGTGAGAATCGAGACACAGCTCTCCACAAAAGGATACAGGTTCGCTTCGAGCTTCCACATTTCCCCATTGGGCCCTCGGCCGTAAGAAGGCGGGTCCATAATAATGGCATCATAGCGGCTTCCTCGCCGCTGTTCCCGTTGTACGAACTTGAACACATCATCAGTAATGTAACGGATCGGCCGGTCGGCAAGTCCTGAGAGCGCTGCGTTTTCCTTGGCCCACTGAACCATGCCTTTAGCCGCATCAACGTGGCAAACCTCAGCACCTGCTGAGGAACAGGCCACAGTGGCGCCACCCGTATAGGCGAACAGATTCAAAACCCGGATCGGCCGGTTGGCCGAACGAATGCGCTCCATCATCCAATCCCAATTGACAGCCTGCTCCGGGAATAGCCCGGTATGTTTAAAGCCGGTAGGCTTGATGTGGAACTTCAAATGATCATACTCAATTGTCCAGCGCTCCGGCAGCTTCACCCTCTCCTGCCATTGCCCTCCACCCTTGGAGCTGCGATGATAGTGGGCCGCGGCCTCATTCCAGAGGGGACCTGTGTTACCGGAGGAGGAAGGCCAAATAATTTGCGGGTCAGGCCTGCGTAAAATGTAGCCGCCCCAACGCTCCAGCTTCTCACCGTTTCCCGTATCCATCAATTCATAATCTTTCCAGCGATTTGCAACATACATGAACTTGCAGCCTCATTTCCTATTCTTTTGCCGGGCATTTTTCCTTGCCCATGTCCATCTTATTCTACAACAGCCGCGTACTGCTTATCCAGTTAGTTCGTTTTGAAAGCACAATTTATGGTTAAAGAATGTAGCGGATGCTTATTTCGCACCCCAGGCAGTAGTCTTATCTTTAATCAGACTATCGGCAAGGCTGAATACATAATGATAGAAGGGAAGAGATAATGAATAAGCTGGCGGAACGATCCTCTGACCTGTATTTGTTTCATGAAGGGAAGCTGCATCACAGCTATCGGCTGCTAGGCGCTCACCTGGCGGAGGTGGACGATCTGCATGGCGTACAGTTTGCGGTATGGGCACCTAATGCCCGCTCCGTCAAGGTGGTTGGAGACTTCAATGGATGGGAGGGATCCCAGCATGTCATGCAGCGATCATCGGAGCTAGGTGTTTGGTCCTTGTTCATTCCCGGACTTGAGCAAGGCACTCTTTATAAATATGAAATCGAGACCCCGCAAGGGGAAAAGCAGCTGAAAGCCGACCCGTACGCTTTTTATTCAGAGCTCAGACCGAATACGGCTTCAATCGTCTGGTCTTTGGATGGTTATAAATGGAATGATCGAGCCTGGTACATGCAAAAAAAACGCAGGCCAAGCTACCACCGTCCGATGATGATTTATGAGGTGCATTTAGGCACTTGGAAGCTGCGTGAGAACGGTACTTATATGAGCTATGAAGAGCTGGCTGATGAGCTAATAGACTATGTGGTCGACATGGGCTATACCCATATCGAAATTTTGCCTCTTGCCGAACATCCTTTTGATCGCTCCTGGGGCTATCAGATCACAGGGTACTATTCGTTGACCAGCCGCTACGGAACTCCGCAGCAATTCATGTATTTCGTTGACCGCTGTCATCAGCGCGGCATCGGAGTCATTCTTGACTGGGTTCCCGGTCATTTCTGCAAGGATGCGCACGGCTTGAGAACATTCGATGGCACCCCGCTCTATGAATATGCTGACTGGCGTAAAGCGGAGAAGCCGCTCTGGGGAACGCTGAGTTTTGATTTTGGCCGTCCCGAGGTGATGAGCTTCTTAATCTCCAACGCGATTTTCTGGATGGATTGCTACCATATCGATGGCCTGCGGGTAGATGCGGTGGCCAGCATGCTCGATTTAAACTTCGACAAGCCCGCCTCGATGTGGACGCTTAATCAGCATGGCGGTACCGACAATCTGGAAGCGATTCAGTTCATCCGTTCATTGAACGAAGCGGTGTTTCACCATTATCCGGACGCGTTAATGATCGCTGAGGATTCCTCGGCGCGTCCGCGGGTGACAGCCCCCACCTATGAAGATGGACTCGGCTTTAATTATAAGTGGAATATGGGCTGGATGAATGACATGCTAGCCTATATGAAGCTGCCGCCGGAGGAACGCAGGCATCATCATCAACTGATCACGTTTTCCCTGTTTTACGCCTTTTCCGAAAATTATGTTCTTCCTCTGTCGCATGATGAGGTGGTGCACGGCAAAAAATCGCTCCTCGATAAAATGCCCGGCGATTATTGGAGCAAGTTCGCCAATCTGCGGCTGCTTTATACTTACTTAATGACCCATCCCGGCAAAAAGCTGGTATTTATGGGAGGGGAGCTGGGACATTTCGCCGAGTGGAAAGACTTAGAACAGATCGACTGGTTTTTGCTGGATTACGATATGCATCGTGCTATGCACAAATTCGTCAAGACGCTCAATCTGCTCTATCAGAATGAAAAGGCTTTGTGGCAGAACGACCATCAATGGGGAGGGTTTGAATGGATTGACGCGGATAATGCGGAGCAATCGGTCATTTCCTTTGTTCGCAAAGGAAGACAGAAGAAAGACGAGCTGTTGATTGTTTGCAATTTTACCGCAGAGGCTTATCCAAGCTATCGGATTGGCGTACCGTCGCGCGGCTGCTACCGCGAAATATTGAACAGTGATCTAAGAGATTACGGAGGCTCCGGATTGTATAACGGGCTGGATTTGCAAGCACAGAAAGAACCGTGGCATCAACGTCCTTACAGCATTGAGATGACGGTACCCCCTTTAGGAGCTGTAATCTTGAAGCGGGTGCCGCAGCAGCGCAAAGGACAAAGAGCGCAAGGAACAAGAGTTATCCAGGAACGCAGAAAAGTTTAGCAGAGGAAAATCGTAAATATAGAAAAAGAAAGTAGCAATGGACTAAGGGTGACCGCAGATTTAGAGATGGTATGTAATACGATGGATATAGACTAAGGGTGACCGCAGATTTAGTCATAGTAAGTAAACAAGTAGATGTGAGACATGGATACCCGCCCTAATCTATATCTTATTAAACATTTCACCGGTATTGTGCAATGCAAAATGTTAAATGAATAGTTAGTTCTAATTCTACTCTATTTATCAAATAGGGAAGGTGATCGAGAATGAATATTGTATTCGCAGCATCAGAATCGACTCCCTTCATTAAAACGGGAGGGCTCGCCGATGTGGTTGGCTCACTGCCTCATGCTTTGCGGTCTCTCGGATCGGAAGTTTGCGTAATCTTACCCAAATATGAAGACATACCTGAGAATTGGAAGGCACGAATGGAAAGAATTACGGAATTTACGATCTCGATCGGCTGGCGCAACCAATACTGTGGTCTGCAACGGGTGGAGGTTAACGGTCTGGTTTATTATTTTATAGACAATGAATTTTACTTCCGCAGAAAGGGGATATATGGCTACGGCGATGATGCGGAGCGTTTCGTGTTTTTCAGCCGGGCAGTTGCCGCCTCTCTTCCGCATCTGGATATGCAGCCGGATGTTGTACACTGTCACGATTGGCAGACGGCGCTCGTCCCCTTCTGCATCAAGGTGCATCATCAGGGGCAGCCCTTTTATGAAAAGATTCGCACTGTCTTTACGATTCACAATTTACAGTATCAGGGACGCTTCTCGAAAGAATGGCTGCAGGATTTGATCGGTGTGGGAGATGATTTTTTCGCGCTGGACGGTCTGGAATTCTATGGGGACGGCAGCTGTATGAAAGCCGGACTGTTTTACGCCGATCTGCTGACTACTGTGAGTAAGACCTACGCCGAGGAAATTCAAACGCCTGCCTATGGCGAGCAGCTTGATGGCGTGTTAAGGCACCGCTCCAACGTGCTTCACGGCATTGTCAATGGAATTGACAACGACAGCTATGACCCGATGAAGGATGAGGCACTTTATGTGCCTTACCGTAATTCACAAGCGAAAAAGCAGATGAACAAAGTAAAATTGCAGCAGGAATTAGGGCTGCCGGAGCGGGTGGACGTGCCGATGATCGGTATGGTTTCGCGCTTGGTCGAGCAAAAGGGGCTTGATCTAATCGAGTGCGTGCTTGATGAAATCCTCCGACTCGATATTCAGTGGGTTGTGCTGGGAACCGGGGATTGGCGGTATGAACAATTGTTTCGTGATGCAGCGAGCTGCTATCCGGAGAAGCTGGCTGCACTGATCCAGTTCGATGATGCAATGTCCCGCAAAATTTATGCCGCATCCGACTTGTTCCTGATGCCTTCACGATTCGAGCCTTGCGGGCTGGGACAGTTAATTGCCCTTCGCTACCGCTCTGCTCCGATCGTCAGGGAGACGGGAGGGTTGAAGGATACTGTGCAGGCGTATAACGAATTTACCGGCATGGGTACCGGGTTCAGCTTTGCGAATTTTAACGCTCATGACATGCTGTATACCATTGAAAGAGCCGTATCCTTCTATCATGAACGGCCTGAGCTTTGGAGCCGACTTCTGAAAAACATAAGTAAAACCGATTACGATTGGGGACAATCCGCGAAAAAATATTTGGAGCTATATCAGTCACTCCAGCTGCAAACCGTAAACCACCACCAGGCCGGTTCAGCCATGGCCGGATCAGCTGTGGTTGGTTCAGCCGTCTAAAAGCTTGCTTAGGGCCGGATTGTGGTTTTTGGGCTATTGGTGAAAAAGCGCCAGAGATGCGGAATCCTTATGTTGGAAACCAAGTCCTGTCCTTGGACCTGAGAGTTTTTAACAAGGCGGGCTTAAATAAGCGGTGTTTAAGCCGCGAAGTGTTCTGCGGTGCCCAGCGAGATGTCCGTGAAGTGTTCTATGCGATGTTGCGAGCGAACGGGAAGTGTATCAGCACTCTTAGTTCGCTTTTAGTGGCTAGAAGATGGTAACGCTCAGCCTCGGACGGGAGAGGCCTTTTGTCGTCCAATTGGTGATTCCCAACACAGTTTCTCTTGGCAATTTTCAAGGGGGTCTCCTGGTAAGCGTGACTAAAAGCTTGCAAATGGAAATCGAATCGCAATATAGAATTTTTGCTGAGTAATGTTGTGCTGTTAAATAAGCTTTATAATACTGGATACCACAAAATAAGTGACCATGCCGAGCAGGAAAACGAGCAGGTATTTCATTTTTTGATTCATGGAAAACTCCTTTTCTGAAAAATTTCGAATATAAATAGCGGCAAAAACAAGCATCCCCCCCAGCGCACAGTGATTCTCTGCATGACGGCGGTCGATCGGCACACGAGTGGGGACAAAGGCTATTTGCTGAACGGACAGCTTCCTTTCGGTTCCTGGTATTCATAATTCGGGCTGACTTTCCGCTCTTGGTAGGCTTTATGCCAAACAGCGGTCGTTGCCGGAGATAGGGGCGGGATTAGCCAGGACCACCTGCCGTTCACCTCTCGGCCCTGCTCCTCTTCCTGCCGCTCGAATATAGCGAATTGCTCGGCTGCAGTATGATGATCGACGATGCTTACCTTGTGCTCCCGGAAAGAGTGATAGACGGCCTCATTCAGCTCAACCAACGCTTTATCCTTCCAGAAGGTGTGGTTCGAGGAAGTATCCAAACCGATAGCTTCTGCCACTAGCGGCAAAACGTTGTAGCGTTGTTCATCAGCCAGATTGCGCGCTGCTATTTCCGTAACCATATACCAGCCGTTAAAAGGAGCAGCCGTATACTGTAAGCCGCCTATTACCATACGCATATCAGAGATGAAAGGAACACCATACCACCGTAAATTCAATGCATCCAGCTCCCGCTTCACGGGATGGGTGATGCTGACTTCCTTGATCAGCGTTTTAGGTATTTCCATCCAGATGGGAGGGCGCTCGTTAAGCTGGACGACAAGAGGAAGAACATCGTAGGCAGTGCCCCTGCCGGACCAACCGAGCTCCGTACATAAGCGAGTGAAAGCGAGAGAATGCGGATCGCCTAGTATTCCTTCTGATGTTTCGTAACCGGCATAGCGAATTAGCTGATGGTTCCAGATTCTTAAGTGAAAGTCTTCAGTCTGCGGCTTGAAAACGGAAATGGCAGGCAGGACTTTACCGCCATTAGTGGCATAATCCAGATGGTGCAGGAGAGCTTTCATGACGGAAGCTTCGTCCGTGAGCTGTCGCTGATCGAGGACATGCAGGCTTTTCCAGAACAAGCGCCCTATACAGCGGCTGTTATTGCGCCAAGCCATCCGGGCCCCGTACTCCAACTCTTCATAGGTATGAGTATACGTTCCTGAGTCATAGATACTGTCAGCAACTTCCCGGAGACGGCGATTGATTTCTTCCTTGCTTTTGTTAAGTTCTGCATAGCAGGTTTCGATAAAGGCGCCAGCCTCCTTCAAAAGGCTGTCCTTGCATAGAGCGCCCTTCAGCTGACTGCTACTCACTAAGCTATCACTCACTAGATTACCTCTAACCAGACTATTCTTCGCTAAGCTATCACTCACAAGGCTATCCTTCATTAAACTATCCTTCATTAAACTATCCTTCTTCATATCATCCACCTGCATCCGCCAAAGAATAAGTTAAATCTGCCGTAATTTTAGCTTGTCCTGAAGAGGCACGATAAGCAAAACGAGTTAGTTAAAAGTCTACCAGAAGCACCGCTGTTTACAAGCTTGTTCACAAAACTGTCTAAGCTGTTATAAAAGCTGAGTTAAAGAGGGAGCAGCTTGATAGTTATTTCAAGCAAACGCGAAGGACCTAGGTCGCAGCCTGATTTTTGCTATACAACAGAAACGGGGCGTTCCGTTGTCAGTTTTCACTGACTTCTGGACAACCCCTAATCAGCTAATACGTTTGCTTAAGACTGGAAAATATTCTTTCATATGCTGTCCGTTCTGCCAATTGCTCGCAGTTCAATACCTGAGGTGATCAACGCTTCCCGAATATGTCTGGAAAAAGCGAGCGCCTGATCTCCATCTCCGTGTATGCAAATCGTGTCCGCTTGCAGCGTCCAGTCACTGCCTTGAACGGTACGGACCTTGCCTTCTTTAATCATGCGAACGACCTGGGCAGCGGCCTGTTCAGGCTGATGAATTAAGGCGTCGGGCAGATGGCGCGGTGTTAAGGAACCGTCCTCCTGGTAGGTTCTGTCGGCAAATGCTTCGCTCGCTGTGCGTAAGCCGAACTGCTGTCCCGCTTCGATCAGCGCAGATCCGGCTAGCCCGTACAGCACCAGCGACGAATCAAAGCGCGCTGTTGCCTCGGCAATCGCTGCGGCAAGCTTCTTATTAGCTGCGGCCATATTATATAGCGCTCCGTGGGGCTTAACATGCTGCAGCTTCCCGCCTTCAGACTGGACAAAAGCGGCTAAAGCTCCTATCTGATAAAGCACCATATCATAAACTTCCTGTGGGCTAACCGCCATATTCCTGCGGCCAAAGCCTGCAAGATCGGGCAGGCCCGGATGAGCACCGATGGCGGCTCCTTGCTGCAAAGCTTTTTTTACGGTGCTGCGCATGACGGAAGGATCTCCAGCATGGAACCCGCATGCGATATTGGCTGAAGTTACCAGCTCCAAAATAGCGTCATCCCGACCTAATTGATAGATTCCGAATTGCTCTCCCAAGTCGCTATTCAAATCGATGTATGTGGACGGCATGACTTACACTTCCTTTTTATAGGTTTACAGAGTTCTGAACCAATAGGCTCAGCTCAGAAATCTGTGGTTAAACTTTTATCTGCTGTCATGGCACGAGCTATTCAAAATGTGCCGATGTTGTTTCGGATGTCCGGAAATACCGCACGGCATCAGCGAGGCTTGCTATAGCACAGCCCTAGCAAGCCCCCAGCAAAGTCTGCTGCGCCACAGCCCCAGCAAGCCACAGTAAAGTCTGCTATTGCACGCATGGTGAGTTTCGTGAGCGGCACAGCCCAGCAACTGCTGCAGCTTCTGAAGGCCGTCAGCAGCTAATAGGTTCACTGCTGCGGATGAGGGTTTGAATTCCGGTCTCGAGAGCAAGCAGCTCAAGCTCTCTCTGCAAGTAGAGCTGTTCTGCTTCTTCTCTGGAGACTTCCTGAAAAACGACGGAAGCCCCAGGTCGCAGCTGGGCGAGCTTCGGCAGATCAACAGCAGCAATCTGGGCGATGCGGGGATAGCCGCCAGTCGTTTGGCGGTCGGCCATCAGTATGATGGGCTGCCCGTCAGCCGGTACCTGCACAGTTCCTTCCGTAACCGGAGAGGAAACGAGCTCTTCCTGCTGCTCCAGCCGCAGGGGCGCGCCGGCGAGCCGCAGCCCCATCCGATCGGACTGCGGCGTAAGCGTATAGCGCTCCTGCGCAAAGCGGCGCTGGCTGTCCGCTGTGAAGCGCCCGTGCTCGCGTCCCGGCACGAAGCGGACGAGTGCTTCCCTGCCGGACGCCGCAGCCGCGCCCAGCGCCGCGTACCAGCGCACCGCTCGGAACGCCCGCGCTTCTGCTGAGCTGTGCGTCTCAGCGAGCGCTTGCGCCAGCGCCAGCGCCGCGGCCGGTGGCGTGCCCAGCGGCAGCTTATCGCCGCGCTGGAGCGGCCGCCCGCCGAGCCCGCCAAGGGCGGCGCGGACGTACGTGCTGCGGCTGCCCAGCACCAGCGCTACGTCCACGCCGCCGGCGACGGCGAGGTACGCGCGGCAGCCATGCGCCGCGCCGGTGAAGCGAAGCTCGCTGCCGCCCCGGACGAGAACGGGGCGGCAGCCCGGCACCGCTTCACCGTTGATGGAGGGGCCCAGGTCCCCGCCGCAGAGGGCGATGAGTGCATCGCCCGCAAAGCGGAGGCTAGGCCCCGCCATCGTGATCTCGAGCGCGGCGGCACCGCGCGGATTGCCAACCAGGAGGTTGGCAATCCGCAAAGCGGTGGCATCCAGCGCTCCCGAGACAGGGACTCCCGCGTGCTGGTAGCCGCGGCGGCCGCTGTCCTGTATCGTCGTCCACAGCCCGGGCTCCAAAATGTGCAGGTGATTCTTCGGATTTATAATCATCGTGCATCCTCCTGCCATTTTTGATATTCGTCACGGGTGACGGGCTGGAAGCGGACGATATCTCCGGCCCTCAGAAGAGAGGGAGGGGCGGCTGCCGGGTCGAACAAGGGTAGCGGCGTACGCCCGATCAGCTGCCACCCTCCCGGTGAGGCAAGCGGATAAATACCGGTCTGGGCTCCGGCAATGCCAACCGAACCGGCAGCAATTTCCTTGCGCGGTGTCGCCAGGCGGGGAGTATGCAGCTCGGCAGGCAGCCCTCCCATATAAGCAAATCCTGGCAAAAACCCGATTAAGTAAACCCGGTAAGCCGCTTCACTATGCAGACGAATGACTTCGTCAGCCGTAAGGCCGTGATAGCTGGCCACCTCCAGCAGATCGGGGCCGTATTCGCCACCGTAGCATACCGGCAGTGTCACCGTGCGATGATGATCCAGGCTAATCCCGTTCATCGTCTGCCAAGCTTTTTCGACAAATCGGCATACCTGCTCATAAGGGGAAGAGGTGGAAGACGGGGTGCGCCAATCGGCAGTTTTCACGCTGCCATAAAGCACTTCCAATGGATCGTAATATATGGCTAACGAGGCATAAGCGGGAACGATCTCCCGCATTCCCGGGAAGGGGTGGAGCAGCAGCTCCTGGTGAAGGGAGGCTACTTGGACCAACCATTCCTCTCCGATTTCATTGGCGAATTGAGCGAGTACAGCTTCCTCCCCGAGCGGAAAAAGCCGGGGCTGTTTTGGACTCAAGCTAAACTTGGTCATAGGCTGATCAACTCCAATGGTTAAGCAGATGATGAAGCGCCGCATCATCATTCTATTATCCTAAGATACAATGGAAGCCGCTGTCCACGCAAGGCCACCGAAGGCCACACATAAGACCACCGAAGGCCACACATAAGACCACCGAAGGCCATGCAAGGCGAAGGGCCAAGCAGGTCACCAAAGGCCACACATAAGACCACCGAAGGCCACACATAAGACCACCGAAGGCCATGCAAGGCGAAGGGCCACGCAAGGTCACCCAAGGCCTGCGGCAAACAGTGAACCCGCTGGAAAAAGTCATAGGTGTAATCAAAAAAGTTCCATAAAATATCTATGGTTCCGATATGAAAAGCAGCCTGCAGGAAGCGTAAGTTGCAGTCGGAGTCATTAACATGAAAGGGGCTGTGCCTGCATCCGTTTTTCAAAAAAGTATTTTGGTTATTAACAGGATCAGGCCGGAAACAAAAATGGGCTTAACCTAATAATAAGTAATAAAACCAAGAATCTTCATTATCCGTTTTAGCTAGAATCTGACCATCGGTTGAGCAGAAAAACTCAGTGAAATCAAGGGTTTTGCTGGGAAAAACCATAGCTGTCCGGATATAGGACTATAGGGAAACGTATTCAATTAGGTCTGGTCATTTTGTGAGTTATGATATAATATGGAAAATGATGACATGAAAGGAGGGTAGCAAGTGAAGAGTACGGGAATTGTCCGCTTGGTGGATGAACTAGGGCGAATCGTACTTCCAATCGAATTAAGAAGAGTACTAGAATTGGAAGAGGGCGACCCGGTAGAGTTTTTTTACGACGATGAAAAGCAGAGTATCATGATTCGCAAATATCGGGCGGAGGAATGCTTATTCTGCAAAGGAACAGTAGAGCTTCGCTACTTCAAGGAGCGCTTTATATGTGCTCATTGTATAACCAGTATGGGCAAACACAAAGAACCGGTACCTGAACCTATACCGGAAATAGAAGTGAAGCGTGTCAAGCGAAAGGATACGATGCAAAGATTGCTGACCGCAATGCAAAAGTTTCCTCACGCTTCGCAAAAGGAATTGGCCGCTCAGGTGGGAATTTCACAAGGGCGTGTCAGCCAATTGATTAAGGAACTGACGTAATTTCTCAAGTTGGTAGCAGCCACTGGAGAAAGACTCTCTTTAGCAGAAGAGATTTAATTGCGCCACCTGGCGTAGCAATAATGAAGTATATTTACAGTCCTAAACTTAAAGAGGTGGCAGCCTCGCAGGTTTAGGGCTTTTTCTAGGTTGAAAAGGAAAAGATTGGAGTAAAGGTCGTGAAATGTAAAAAAACGTAGTGGCTCTTAACTAAGTGTAGTATAATTTCTGTAAGGCTTTGCCATTATGAGTTCAGCAATCAGTACTTTAAGACTAGATTTGCCCTAAAGTACTAGTTAATTCTTGGTTGTAAGGTTTGAGATTTCTGCGCTTGATTTCCGAGAGTATCAAATCTAGAAACTCTTGATCCAGTTCAAGTGCCACAGATTGTTCATACAAACCTATTAAGTGGTGATTGCTAAGCATATGCATGATTCTTACCCCTCCACACAATATGTTAGATCGGCATCTGACGGCCGAATTTGTAATGAACCATCTTGTATTCCATTATATGGGGATGATGTTAGGTTGTCAGCGCAAGTTTGTTGCATAAAAGTGCAAAATTCTTTTCGTTTCCATCAGTTTCCATTTGTGTTTTGCGCAAAAAAAGCTTGTCCATCTATTAATTAGATGGACAAGCTTTAGAGAGTAGAAATTAAAACCATGGTGTAAGAGCTTCTTTTTTAACAGGATGAAGCTCTGCTTGCTTGGCTGCGTTCTCTCTGACAGATTGCTTTAATGCGGGTGACCAGCTAACGGACACTTTGTTCATTCGACATCTCCCTTTCTAGCTGTTGATATTTTGTAATTACAAATGAATTATATCAAATAATGTCAAAATGTGGGGGGTTTTTTATTTGCGTAACAAAGTTTTTTTTGGCATTTTATTGATCATATTTTGTGTAGTTCAGCTTTGGTTTATGAGTATTACGTTTAAAACTCCCATTCAAGGAATTGTTGTTGAATTTAATGAACTGAATCAAACTGAAGTTTCCATGTTGTACGAGAACAATAATGCGATCCAAAACGGTCTTCGTTTGAACGATATTATCTTAACTATAGATGGTATGCCGGCTGAAGATTATTTTACTGTGAAGAAATGGAGAACAATAGAACAGGCGAATGGGATTGAGTACTTGAGGGACGGGAAAACTTACTCAATGAATTTTAAGAACACGCAAAGCTCGCCTATATTCGATTTCTTTCCGTTAGTCGGAGAAGTAATTAGCTTTGCTCTAGCTTTTCTCCTGTATCGAAATCTAAAAAAATCACGTTCTGCTTTGTATTTAAGCATGTTATTTGTAATAATCGGTTTTATTTTTATGTGTCTTGGGGCATCAAGCCGAGGAGATGCGCTAGGAAAAATAATTATAGGCACATTAGTAACTGTACTCCCGATTTTGTTTTTGCATTTTTTAATTGTGTTTCTTAAAGAAAAAACAGGAATCTCTTTTTCCACAAAATTGTTTAAGTTTATGTATATTTCTGTTGCTATTCTTTGCTTACCTAAACTGCTATTCTTTTCAGATAGTGCTTACATTTACCCGGTTTATTCTTCAATTCTCAATATCAATATATTCATAATGATTGTTGGGATTTTGGCAAGTCTTGCTTATTTGGTTTACATTTATTACAAGTTTCGCAAATCTGAGAGTTACATCCTCTCTATTATAAAAACTGTATTTTGGTCATTAATCATATCATTTTCTCCGATCATTTCGTTGTCTATGCTGCCTTTAATGTTATTCGGACATGAATGGGCAAATTCTTTTGTGACCGGTTGGTTTGTCTTGTTTTTTCCGTTAACATTTGCTTACCTTATACTTACAAAAAAGCTTTATGATGTAGATTTGATCATCCGACGGATTCTCTTTACGATTCTACTTGCTTTAATTCCCTCATTACTGATAACGTTTATTCTTTCCTATGTGATTCATCCGGAGAGCAGCGGGAATCAGTTTTTGTACAGCTTTATGGTTACACTTACTATAATGTCTGTCATTTTATATTGGCTCGAGTACATTACGAACAAAATTGAGAAAATTATGTTTCCTCGTAGATATTACTTGCACATAGGGCTTAATAAAGTGGCTAAAGATTTAAGATCAATCACGCAGTTTGGGCAATTGAAAGATATTATTTTGAAAGATATCGCAACTATTTTGCACGCAGAAGGCGCTGCGCTGGTTCTTATTTATTCTGACAATAGCGAGTTCATACTAGAAGGCACAATGGACAAAGAAATAGTAGAGAAAGAACTGGCAGTTCCGGATGCTGATAAGCAATATTTTCAATTAGAGGTGACCAAGCACGAAGATTATACATGCTATCTGGTGATTGGGCACAAGAAGAACGGGACCTTTATAAGCAAAGAGGAACAGGATTGGCTGCGCTTAATTACAACTTATTTGGCTGTTAGCTTGGAAAATATTTACCTTATTCGCAAATTGTCCGTTAAGCTGGAGCAGCTTGCAGGGCAGCTTCCGAATGAGCAGTCGGCCCGTGATTTTGTGTGGTTCCGCAAGCTGATGTTCGAGCTTCAGGAGAAGGAACGGATACGGATTGCCAATGATTTACATGATACGACGATGCAGGACCTGTTTTTCTTGAAGCGGAAGCTTGGGGCTATTCGGGATTCCTTTGCCTCCGGTAACGAAACCTACCAAGAGTTAGACAAGCAGGTTGAATATGTGGAGACGATCAATATGAGTCTACGCTACAGCTGCTTCGAGCTTCACCCGCACTTGCTGAACGAAATCGGCTTAATCGGTACGATTAACAAATTGGTTAAAGAGGAACAGCTTCACAGCGATTACGAGATCCATTTCTATAGCAACGATACCGATAAGATTGAAGCATGGCCGCAGGAAACCCATCGCCATTTGTTCAGAGTTGTCCAGGAGCTGCTGACTAATGCCAAGAAGCATTCGGAGGCAAAACATGTATACCTCGCCCTAGGCATTGAGCGAAACTTCTTTTATTTGCATTATGAGGACGATGGAGTCGGGGTAGACCTGAAGCAGCCGCTGGATACCAGCGTTTCCGGAATGGGTCTGAACCAGCTGAGAAGCCGGGTTTACTACTTGAATGGCCAGTTTACGATGCAATCAGAGAAAGGAAAGGGTGTTCAAATTTCGATCCAAATTCCTATTAGCGAGGAGATGACAGCGTGAATGCTACTATAGAAGTAATTGTTGTCGATGATCATCCGTTAATTGCTCAGGCAACCAAACAGCTGCTGCAGGGACTGGAGGGAATCGAGGTGATCGGGGTTGTCCATAGCGGCCAAGCTTGTCTCGATATGATTGAGCATTCCAAGCCGGGCTTGGTCATGCTCGATTATCAGCTGCCGGATATGCCGGGGAGTGAAGTAGCCAAGCGTGTAAAAGCCCAATATCCGGACACTCACATCGTGATTTTTACCGGTAAGGAGGTCGAGGAGTTTTATAATAAGCTGCTGGATATTCCCGTTAGCGGGATTATTTCCAAGGAATCGGGCGAGCATACGATCAAATCGATGGTCTCTGCGATACTTGATAATCATACGGTCATTCCATTGTCTTTATTTACGCGGCTGCGGCTAATATCAGGAGAGGGGGCATTGGAGGAAGAACTAACCCCTGAAGAAATCAAGATTATGAATTTGATCGTGAGCGGCTACACCCATGAACAAGTAGCGGAGATTATCCATGCCAGTAAACGGTCTGTAGACAATTATTTGAAAAAAATATATAAAAAGCTGGGAGTCCCTTCGAAGGTGAAAGCGATCGAAAAGTATATCCAAAGTCCCTACTATGAAGAAATCAGAAAGGAAGATTAGCATGCGGGATAAAGTATGGGAGCAAGCAGAAGGCCTGGTAAATGACTATATTCAACCCAATGATTTGTTAACTCTTGTTCATTCCTACCTGAGGGACAAGCAGCAGGAAAGCTGTTATTGGCAGCAGCTCACTCTGTACTCCCATTGGATGGCCGGCGGCAGCTCAGACTCTATCTACAGGCTGGCTGCCATCAGTGAACTATTCATGCTTGCCCTGGATATAGTTGACGACCTTCAAGACCAGGACAACGTGGACAAGCCGTGGATGGTTTCCCCGCCTTCCCACACGTTAAATGCCGTTCTGGGGCTGCTTAACTGCTGCTATGGAGAACTGGGCCGATTGAAGGAAAGCGAGCCTTTTGCCATTTATCCTTTATTAGGGGAAGCCAGCCGCTTGGCTGCGCTTTCTATTGAAGGGCAGTACCGGGATATTAGTAATGCGGTGGAATCGGAGGAAGATTATATCATTATGGTGCAGCAGAAGTCAGGATCGCTGATTCGTCTCGCCATGTATTTCGGTCTGGCTGTCTCGCCCATGTCTTCCCCCCAGCTAGCCGTCCTTGACGAATTGGCCAGCTGCTTAGGCATCATTGCCCAACTGGAAAACGATCTCCGCGATGTTGGCCGCCTCGATGCTAAAAGTGATTTGCTGAGCCGCAAAAAAACACTTCCTGTTCTATATTTATTAAGCTATAGCGAAGAGGATTTCCCAATATTGCAGCAATATTATGAGGGGGCATTAAGTAAAGAGAAGTTTCTTCAGCATCAGGATGAATGCCTTGCTTTTGTAGAGCAATCCGGCTGTCTGCAATATGGTAGAGCTATTCAAAATCTTTACATAGATAGAGCACACGAGCTGTTCGATCTGCTGGAAGGGGTAGAAGAGTGGAAAGAGAAGCTGCGGGTAATGACGATAGGTGAGAGAAGCCCGGCTTCAGAAGCCGCTTCGGCTCTGCTTCATCCGGAAGGGACTGAAGATTAGGCAGATTGTCCAATCGGGAACAGTTTCGAATGATCATACATACTATAGCATTTGTGCCGTACTGGCAGCGCACATCCCAATAGTAATAGCCCCCTAAAATAGTAATAGCGCCCTAATCTAGCATCCCAACAGCAGTAGCACCCGATCTATAGCACCCCAATCACAAGGCATGCTATTGATCTTGGATGTATCATGTACTCGATTAAACGCCGTCTTGCTGCGAAACACCGCGCGCTGAGAGCTGGCGTGGTGCTAAATAAGGTTTGTCGGCGTCTCCCGGCAGATTTAGGCTATCTAATCCTATAAAAACGGATCAATCATCAGCGTAACCGCTAGTTTGATTGATCCGTTTTTATTTGGAAGGGCTTTTTATGCTATAACTCTACCATTCATCCAGCCGTAATATTTTCAACCAAATCTATAAAAATAGGTCTACAAAACTATATTCCAATAGTTTACATCCTTTGACAGCATGTGGTACGATATAAATGCATCAAGCAAAGGTTTAATAATGAGCAAATGTCCAAATCTGTAGCAAGCATGTCTGTAAGCGTTCACAAAAAAAATTGGGAGGCTGCAAATGCGAAAAAGTAGGATGTTGCGCAAAGTATCTTTTGTTCTGGTTTTCTGTTTACTGTTTACCACAGTTGTTCCGCTTGCTTTTGCTGAAAACAGTAAGAACGTCGTCTCGTCATCTGCGGAAACCCCATGGTCCGTTCCCCCCATTCTGATCACCGAGATTGTCCCTACAACGATAGGGTCCACTCATGGCAGCGCCACGAATGATGCTTTTGAGTACATAGAAATTTATAACAACACGAATCAGCCAATAGATTTTTCCGATTACAAAATTCTTTATCGTTACCCAACCAGTCCCGATAATGATTTGACGTGGGTTCCTTATAAGGAAGACATTGTCATCCAGCCGGGCAAGACGCTCGTTCTGTGGGGGCAGAATAGCGCTAATGTGAACGAGACCGTCGATACGTTTAACGCCCATTTCGGTACCAATCTGGTAGAGGACGTGGATATAGTCAAAATGGATGTCGGTATGCACAGCAGCCGGACCCGTTGGCTGATCGTAGCTACCAATTCGGGTCATGAGCTGGTGTCAGCCGCCTACAATCTGGGAATGACGGACGCGGCAGCGGACCTCGGTGTCGTATACCGCTATCCGGAGCCTGGTTCGAACGAAATGATCAAGATTAGCTCCAGAGAAAGATTTGCCACACCGGGCAGTGTGGATCCCGGACAGGTGCCGGATGAACTTTTGCTTGTTGAAGATGATGTCATCCCGCCAGTCATTGAGGATCTCACCGCGCCAACAGCACTTCCGGGGACGCCTATCACTTTTACTGTTGATGCCCGCGATGAGAATCTGGTCAAGAACTTATCTCTCTTCTACAAAAAAGATAATGAAAGCGAGTATACCGAGCAGGTATTACGAGTTGACCGCGAGGACGGCTATTTCCGCTATACGCTGGATGTGCTGGATGCCGCGGGGGCGGAGTCAATAGACTACTATTATGTGGGCGATGACGGGACGAACGAGACGACAAGTGAAGTTTACACACTGGACATTACTTATGGCCCGCAAACTCCCCGTCTGAATGCTGAGGATGGCCAAATCGTTAGCGGCACTTACCTCCTGAAGGCCGGCGCGAATGGCTACAGCCCTGAACATATTTCTTTGCGTATCGATGGAGAGGAAGCCGCATCGGCTCATCCAGGTTTGGAAGAGTCCGCTTTCTTCGTGTTTGAGGTGAACGGATTCGATAATTACTTTAAGAACACGATTCAGACCGAAGGCGAAATCATCCGTCTGATTGATTACCGGGTTGTTGGTTTTGAAACGATAGTTACCCCTGTGGAGACGATCAAGAGCGGGGTCAATACCATATCCATCGTTGCCGGCTCTCAAGTCGAGCCTTATAATGGCGCTCCGCATGAGAATCTGGATGATTTCGACGTCCGCAATGTCCGTCTTGTCTTGGCTGACGGTACGGTGCTTCGTGATCCGCTGTACAGTGATCCTACTCTTGTTCTGGATATGGGGGACAATGGAAGATATTTGCCTGTCGTCGACTTTGAATTTACCGTTCCGGCAGCGAACGCTACGGCAAAGGTTTTGGAGTGGGATACGACTCAGCTTTCGGATGGAGAGTACGTCGTTGAGGCCGTTACTCCCGATCATAAATCGACCTCGGTCACCGTTGTGGTCGATAACACAGGCCCAAGTCTCAATACGACTGTTCAGAATGGCCAAAGCTATAAAGGCGAAATCTTAATTGATGTAAGCGCAGCGGATACGGTTACAGGTGTGGATAGCGTAGAGGCTATATTGAATGGGGAGCCGATTGAGCTGCCATATGCGACTTCCTCTGGCCAGCTGCCTCCCGGAGAGCATGAACTGGTGATTACCGCGACAGATTTAGCCGGGAACCTTACGGAAGAAGTGATCCGCTTCTCGACAGCAGAAGAGCACCCGCATACTCCCGTTCTTATACAGCCGGCCAACGGTGAAAGCGTTGCGGGCTTCAGTCCGGCCTTGGCTGTAACCGTCAGCGATCCGTCTGCTGACCCGCTGGAAGTTAGTTTCTATCAAGGTTACAAATATAATGCTTCCCGGACGGACAGCGTTACTTGGTACGCCGGCGCTGCCGCCACGGAGCCGCCCGATTCCCCGCGGCCGCATGGGGAGCGTATGCTGACAGATGAAGAGATCAGCCGGCTGACAGATGTTAACGACCAATACGTTACGGTAGATGCCACAACAGAATTCCCTTATCTGCGTATGGAAGTAGAGGTTGACACCAACGTGCAGGCCGCAGATGAGATTCATCTGTTATGGGAAGGCCATTCCTTGCCAGGCCGCAAGGTGACCATGTATGCATGGAATGTGGTGGATAGCACTTGGGATACGATCGATCTGCATGTAGCGGATTCCGAAGAGGACTTCACCTTAAGCGGAGATATAGTTGCAGGCGACTATCTCGATGGCAGAACCTTGAACATCCTCATTCAGGATGAGCTGGAGCTTGGTGAAGATTATCAGTACACGTTCGTTTGGATGTCTGACTCACAGTACTACACCCAGACCTTGTCACATGTCATGCAGGCTCAGATTGACTGGATCGCCGAAATGAAGGACGAATTGAACATTGAGTACGTTTTCCACACCGGCGATATTGTAGAAAACGCTCATCAGGAGTACCAATGGATAGTAGCCGACAGGCTAATGGGCGAGTTGGAAGCTACCGGAATTCCGAACGGTGTTCTTGCAGGTAATCACGATGTGCTGCCGGGTAATGATTACACGATGTACAGCCGCTATTTCGGGGCCTCGCGTTATGAGCACCTTCCGCACTACGGAGAATCCTACAAGGACAACCGCGGTCATTATGATCTGATTTCCTCCCATGGCAATGACTATATCATGGTCTACATGGGTTGGGGCGAGGGTGAGGAAGAGGTCGCCTGGTTAAATGATGTGTTGGCCCGTTATCCTGAACGCCAAGCGATTCTGAGCTTCCACGATTACCTTCGTGCCGATGGTACACGATCAACTACCGGTAATTACTTGTTTGAAAATGTAGTGGTGCCTAATCCTAATGTTATCATGGTGTTAAGCGGTCACTACACTGGTGCTTCGCTGCTTACCGATGATATTGATGATGATGGAGATGGTGTTCCAGATCGCAGAGTGTTTCAGATGCTGTCTGACTACCAGAACCATAACGAAGGCGGAGATGGCTACATGAAGCTGTTCCATTTTGACACGACCAGCGACACGCTTCATGTTCGTACGTATTCCCCATATAAAGATGACTACAACTGGTATGATCCGGTTGAGCACCCATGGGCAGATGAGTATACTTTGTCACTTGATCTGGAGCCGAAGCTTAAAAGGGTGGCTACAAATTATGTAGATGTCAGTGTATACAGCAAAGCACAGCCGATCAGCCAGCATCCGCAAACTGCCAGCGGATCAGTAGTGGAGACTGTATGGCAGGGGCTTGCACCTAATCAAACCTATCATTGGTACGCAGAGGCCAAGGATGAATTCGGCGGCCGCACGGTATCCCCAATCTGGAGCTTTACGACCGGAGAGGATGCCGACCTGCCTGCGCCCTCCGATTTGAGAGCAGAGGACATAACCGCCACCTCAGTGAAGCTGGTATGGGACGCTGTTGTACCCGGGGATACCGGAGAGCTGTCGTACAATGTATACCTGGACGGACAGAAGCTTGCCAGTGTAACTGAAGCGGTTTATCATGCAGAGGGATTAACCCCGGCTACCAAATATACCTTTCATGTAACTGCGAAAGATGAGTGGGGCAACGAATCCGCACCGAGCGAGGTGTTGGAAGTGACCACGCTAGAGGCACAGGTGGAGCTGTCTCAATTGCAGCAGACTGTGCAGCAATATATCGACAGCGGTGAGCTGCGCCGCCCCCTGGCTCAGCAGTTAACCAATCGGCTGGAGACCGCGGAACGGATGTACAGCCGGAATATGATGAAACAGGCGATCAAGCATATTGAGCAGTTCAAGGATAGGCTCAATCATCATGCTATGAGCTCCCATGTGGACGCTGACGCCAAGGCTGAGCTGAACCGCTTGGCCGATGCTCTGCTTAACGCGTGGCAGTAGAGCTAGTGCCAAGAGGGTTCTGAAGTCCTTGTGAGTCGTACGATCCCGACGAGAGTTCGTCGGGGTCGTACAGGGCCCAACGAGAGTCCCCCGGAGTCGTACGGGTCCCACGAGGGCTTCGGGTAGTCCATCGGGGGCGTACAGAACTTTCCGCCTATGCCTTTTATGAATGATTGGTTTAGGGGAACCAAATTAAATTTAAGCACATATAAACTAAGCCGCTGGGTGGGTGCAAAGCTAGCGGGTAACCCGGCCATTATATGCGAAAAACCGTATAGAAAGTTCCGTTACCCGTACAGACCCGGCGAATGTATACGAAAACAGTCATGCCTTTGAATTTTCAGGCACAACTCCAGCATGAAAATAGCCAAGGTTGGCTGGGTTCGAGGGCTGCGCGGGATTGGTGCCTGCAATTTGTACGAAATGTCGTACAAATGCATGGGGTTAAAGTTCGAATACCGGAGATTTGTATGAAACGTCGTACAAATACAAGGGATTGAAGGGCAATTACCTAAAATTTGTATGACAAATCGTACAAATGCAAGGTCTTTAAGCTATTAAGGGCCAGCAGCCACCTGCAGCCAGTGGTTCAGACGAAATTTCGAAGCAAGTTATGTGATTGAGGTACGATTACCCGAGGATTGCTCATTATGCGGGGCGTCTTATTTTCACAGAAAAATCGTATGAAAGAGCCGTCACCCGGGCTGACTCGACCAATGTATACGAAAAACCGTATAGAAAGAGCCTGTTTAATGCGAACGGTTCTGCCAAAGCTGAGAGCGGCGGGCGAGCCGGGATAAGGTCTTGTCGATCAGGGAATAGATTTAAACTAAACAAAGCGGGGGCTTAAGCAAGCAAAACCCCGCTTTGTTTATGCCGCCCTTGGAACAGTCATGGATGACATCTGTTGACCATAAGTGCTAAACGTTAGAAGGTTCTTTTCAAATGAACGGTTTTGTGATAAAAAAGAAAGATCAACAAGATCTATTCGTCTGGCTGTAGAGCAGCTTGTTGGATGCAGCAGCAGAAATAAGATGAAGCAGGATAGGCATGCAGCTGCAAGAATAAATGCAGCAGTGAAGGCATGCAGCAGCAGGAAGGGCACGACAGCTACATAGAAATTACAGTGAAGGATGGATTACTGAATGGAACAATTTTCACAGGTGAGTATCAACAAAAAAGCGAATATTTATTTTGAGGGGAAGGTTACAAGCCGGACGATCGTTTTTGCCGATGGTACAAAGAAAACATTAGGAATTATGCTGCCGGGCGAATATGAATTTTCAACAACACAGCGTGAGATTATGGAGTTTTCCGCAGGAAAGCTGGATTATAAACTGCAGGATGGAGAGTGGCAATCCATCAATCAGGAGGGCAGCTTCGAAGTGCCTGCGAACCAAAGCTTTCAGCTGAAAGTTCATGAGGTAGCCGATTATTGCTGCTCTTACTATGAAGAGTAACCATTAACCTGCTTACCTACACAGCATGGCTGGACAGATGTGACGGAACTTGCTTTCCAAAAAGGGACAACGGGAATACACGCGGCCCTGGCTTTATTGCCAAGAACCGCGTGTTTTTAATGCGCATGAATTCATCTGGAGCCCCGCCATCCTCAGGGTTGCTTGATAGAAGTGCAGGAAAAATGGGATTTACCCGACCGTTGTCATCCAGTGAAATTCAGTTGCTCAGAACTGCTCAAATCAGTTGCTCTGGGCAGATGCTCTCAGAACACTTGCTCCGAACAGGTTTTTGAACACACTTTTGAACGGTGCTCCGGACAGAATCTCTGAACAGGCTTCCGGTAAGGGCTCTCCGAACAACGTTCCGAACAGACGATCGGAGGCTGCATGTGGAAAAGGTTTAGGTCTAATGGTCTATTTCAATTTAGATTCCTTATCCTAGTTGTCATAAGTCTAAGTGCCTAGTATACTGATACATATATGAGGAGGTTCACCCATCTTTTTCCAAGGTGGGAGTACTTTTGTTTGGGTCTCCAGTCACAAAAAATTTAATGCCAGCGGAGAAGGGTTGGAGTGAATAAATGCCATTAACAAAAGGACATCCGTCAGCCCATTCCTTTCAGATTGATTTAACGGTGGAGAAGATGAGTCTGGATCAGGCGTTGGAATATCTTACCGAGTTGCTGAATGGAGCTGGGTTAATGCACTATAGAATCACCCCCATTGATGACACGCAAGATATTAGACAAAGGAGGGCTGCGGGTAAATACTGCTCAGCACCGAATGATGGAGAGGCCAAGGACTTGTTGGAGGCGGAAGCAGAGTCTCGGCACACGCCTGAAGGGTATTCAAACGACTGCCAAACTTCGAGCGTTCGGAATAAGACAGTTATCTCTTTTTCGGCTGAGGGTAATGAGCTCCAGCACAAGCAGATAAATCGAGTAGGAGCATCTTCTGAAGGTATAGGCAGAAACTCTGAAGCTACAGGCAGAAATTCCGAAGAAGCAGCTTCTGAAGGAGCAAGTTTAGACGGGAATAACTATTTGGGTCAGCTGTCCTCCCGTGAAGACGCCGATGAGATTGCCTCACAGATTGAGGCATATATCGCCAACCGCAAGCTTGTGAGAGTTGTTGTGAATAGAGGGAGGGGTGTTCAGGAGAGTATGCCCTGCCGTTTAATTAATTACCGCCGGCAGGAGAAGATGCTGACCGTCTATCATGTAGATGAATCCAGGGTGTATACATTTCATTTGAGCGAGATAGATGACTTTCTCATTTACGAGTAGTTCCTGGACCCTAAGGCTGTCGATTTATCATGGACACCACTTTAACTACAAATGTCCAGCGCGCTCGGTCTGCAAGATGCTCAGCCTATGCGGTTCTGGGCGAGGCGTCCTTGTATAGCGCAGTGCTCCATGAGCCGAGTGTGTTTAGCAAGATGTTTTGCTCTAACGCTCGCCCTCGCTCTTATTTAACAGAAAAAGCAGGGATTTTAATTCTAACGCTCATCCTCGGTCATCCTCGCTCTTATTGGTTACAAAAAGCCCCCAAAACCGCGATTTGAAGCAAAATAGGGACGATGGCGAGCGTTAGAATTCACAAATAGTGCAGACGACCATACAGACCGCGGGGAAATGCTCATTCTCGATTAATCGCCAGCCGCAACCCTGACCGTTATCAACCTTGTTCACTATCTCCAATATAAATTGATTTCAGGTCTGCCCGTTGGGCAGGCCTGTTACGGTTCGGTTAGAGAGGCTCCGTAATGGCAGGTTTGTCCTTGACCGACGTTGGAAAAGAAACGGTAATTCCTGTAAAATGTATGCTGCATAGCACCCACCAGCACATATGAAGGAGGGAAGGATTTATGAACACGGTCATTGAAACCATATTGAATCACCGTTCTATTCGTGCCTTTGAAGACCGGGCGTTAACCGATGAGCAAGTCCAGTGGATTGTCAAAAGCGCACAGGCGGCGTCTACATCGAGCTTCGTTCAGGCATATTCCATCATAGGTATCAAAAGTCCCGAGAAAAAAGCCAAACTGGCTGAGCTGGCGGGAAATCAGGAAGCGGTGCGGCGGAACGGGCATTTTTTCGTGTTTTGTCTCGATTCCTACCGTCATGAGATATCCGTTGAGCTGGAAGGAGGAGACCCTAACGACTATCAAGCTTCCTTTGAATCCACAGAGTGGTTCATGGTCGGGGTGATTGATGCCGCCCTGGCAGCGCAAAATGCGGCTATAGCCGCTGAGTCTATGGGGCTTGGCATTTGCTACATAGGCGGACTGCGCAATCAGCTTCATGAGGTTGCCGAGCTGCTGGATACTCCTAATCGGGTTATTCCCTTATTCGGACTTGCGGCAGGGTATCCGTCCGCCCCTTCCGCGACTAAGCCGAGACTTCCTTCAGACCATATTTACCACGAGGATGCTTATCCTCAGGACCTGGAGCGGTATAAGAGACAGCTTCAGCAGTATAACGAAGAAATATCTGCTTATTATCTTGAGCGTACCCAAGGAAAAAGAGCAGATCGCTGGACGGCTCAAATGCAGGCGAGAATGGCTCGGCCCAGCCGTTTGTACATGAAATCTTTCCTGGAGAGCAAGGGGCTTCCGCTGAAATAATCTCAACAAATTTTTTGAAAGCAGATGGTTGTAACAGAGTAGCGGAGAGCAGCACCAGGGCAGCGGAGAGCAGTACCAGGGCAGTGCAAACCAGAATAGATCGATATGCTGTTTAACTTACACCCGTCTCACGGCATGTGAAATGCCGATTGGAGACGGTTTTTTTATTGCAATAGGAAGATAAAGACTTTAGGAAACGTTTAATTTGCACAAAGGCCGGGTTTAAAAACGCTTAGCTCACGTGAACAAGCCTCAGTACTAAGTAATGATCTTTCCCGGCAGGCCGTGACCAGCGTCATGTAACGGCTTAATGATCGCTTTTGCTGCTGTTGTACCTGCAAAAGCAAATCTTAAAAATCGTGCAGTTTGCTTTTAGATAAACTTAAGATTCGCTTAAGACAAATCATAAGATTCTTTATCCTTTTACGGCTACCATTAAAACCAGTAGAAAAACTCGATCCACTGAGAGAATTAAAGAATGTCAGAAGGGGAGTACTGCTTATGGACATGCTCATGGTGAAGTCCCTTAACAAAACGTATGAGGGCAAGGTAAAAACACAAGCGTTAAGCGAGATTAACCTGGCGATAAAAAAAGGAGAATTTGTGGGGATCATGGGGCCTTCCGGCAGTGGTAAAACGACGCTGCTGAACATGGTGTCTACCATTGATGCGCCAAGCTCAGGCGAAGTGATTATCGGCGGAACCAACCCTTATCAGCTTAAAGCATCGCAGCTGGCCGCCTTTCGCCGCCGTCAGCTGGGCTTTGTGTTCCAGGATTTTAACCTGCTGGATACCCTGACGGTTGCTGAAAATATTGTACTGCCATTGACCTTGGACAAGCAGAGTCTGAAGCTGATGGACGCCAAGCTGAAAACATTGGCACAGCGACTAGGCATCCAGGAAATCCTGAACAAGAGAACCTATGAAATTTCCGGAGGACAAAAACAGCGTGCCGCAATCGCCCGGGCGATGATCACTTCACCTTCCCTGCTGCTGGCGGATGAGCCGACAGGCGCTTTGGATTCAAATTCCTCCCGGATCGTTATGGAAATGCTGGAGGCGATAAACCGCAGCGATGAAACGACAATGCTGCTTGTCAGTCACGACCCGGTAGCCGCCAGCTATTGTCATCGCGTTGTGTTCATTAGAGACGGCAGACTCGATCACGAGATTCGGCGGGGAGAAAGCCGGCAGGAGTTCTTTCACCGCATCATGGATTCTCTTGCGATTACAGGGAGGGAGAGCTCATGAGCTTCCGCCAATTCGCATTTAACAATGTGCGCCGCAACGGACGGGCTTATCTAGCTTTTTTTCTGAGCAGCTCGTTTATGGTTATGATATTTTTCTGCTATGCTATGCTGATCTTCCATCCGGGTTTACTTGAGCATAGGATTGGTGAGATGACGCGGACCGGAATGATTGTGGCGGAGTACATTATTTACATCTTTTCCTTTTTGTTCGTGCTTTACTCGATCAGCACATTCTTGAAGGTCCGGCAAAAAGAATTCGGAGTGCTAGTTCTGCTCGGTGCGACCACCGGGCAGCTTAACCGGCTGGTGTTCATGGAGAACATGATTATCGGGTTTGCGTCGGTAATTGCCGGGGTGGCGAGCGGCTTGCTGCTGTCCAAAGCCTTTCTTCTGATAAGTTCTAATATTGTTATTCTGGAGCTGCCCTTTTACTGGCCACTCCAGGCGATTTTGCTGACTTGTACAGCATTTTTAATTTTGTTTTTCCTGCTATCTTTGTTTACTCTGGTATTTATCCGCAAAAATCGGATTCTGGAGCTGCTCAAGGGCAGCAGCAAGCCCAAGGAAGAGCCTAAAACATCGTGGTGGCTGGCTTTGCTTGCCGTTCTTTTGCTCACTTTGTCGGTCATTAACCTCAATTCCGAACATTTGTCGTCCAAAAATCTGTTTGCGGCTGTCATTACAGGGATTTCCGGCACTTATTTTTTCTATACCCAGTTGACCGTGCCGCTCATTCGTGCGCTTAAGAAAAACCGTCATCTATATTGGAAAGGGACGAATCTGCTGTGGCTCTCGGAGATGGCTTACAAGCTCAAAGACAACGCCAGAATGCTGTTCATGGTTAACGTGTTTATTGCTCTGGCATGTATGAGTGCCGGTCTGATCATTTCCATTGATATGGACTACAAAAAAAAGTATGAAGCAATGCCGTACGCGTTTGTCTACAAAGTCAACAATGAAGAGACGATAACCGAAGAAACCGAGGGAATTGAAGCTATTTTAGAGCAAAATAATGTGGAGTTTACAAGAATAGATTGGCCTTCCTTTTACACGGACGCCAGGTCGGACGAAGGAACACAAGGTTATTACACGGAATACTACACGGAATTCGTTCCGCTAAGTCAGGCCAAGCGGTCTGAGGCCGAATACCTTAAGAATATTCCAGAACATCTTTCCGGAGATGAGGCGTATTTGCTCGTTAGCAGTTCATACGCGGATTCTCATGCATCGGTGAAGGAAGTGATATACGCTGATTTTCAATACGGAGCGGATCCTGAGCAAATTCAGGTAGTCGGTTCTGAACTTGTGGCTTATCTTGAAGGGGGAGCATCCTGGCAGCTGATTGTCTCGGACGAAGCCTATTCCCGTTACGTGGAGGAATACGGGGAGCAGGACCAAATTTGGAGCCGCATGCAGGTGTTTTATCATATTCCTGCCTGGGAGGGCAAACGGCCGCCAGGCCTGCAGGATGAAGCGGTCGCGGTCAGCAATCAGGTGTTGGCCTGGATGGAGGGTGAGGGCGGCCATGCATCAGCGAACTTCGTCCGTTCCAAGGTATCCGATTATTATGAGCTGAAGCAATCGACCTCTGTTCTTGGTTTTATCGGTGTGTTCGTGGCTGCTATATTCTCCATTGCTTCAGCGAGCTTTTTGTATTTCAAGCTGTTCAGTGAGCTGAATCAAGACCGGCATATTTATCGCTCTTTATCCAAGATTGGGCTTAGCCGTAACGAAATGAGGCAGTCAGCGACCATTCAAATGGCGGTGCTGTTCTTTATTCCAATCGTTATTTCCACCATCCAGGCGCTGGTCGTGCTGACTCCTCTCGGTGAAAATTTCAGTCTTGAGGTCACCACTCTGCCTGTGCTAATGGCCTCCAGTGCATTTTTTGCCGCGCAATTGCTGTTTTTCTTAGTAATCCGGGCGCGGTATGTGATGCAGCTTAGGCGAATAATGGTCTGAACATGACCTAATTCAGATTCGTGGACGTGGAATGAAATAGAGCTTCCAAGCTTTTCACCGCGAGTTCGAGTGTTTGCTCATCCAATCCGTCCAGCTCTCGAATGCGGCGGAGCCGTTCCTCCAGATCCATCTCTTTGAAGGTAAATAAATTCCAGTTTACGATACTGTCTACACATGCCGTCGTGTCGAGCTGATCATAATAAATGTGCGCTTTATACAAATAGCTCTTGCCTCCGTAAGGATTCAGCATAAGCGCCTTATCGAAAGCTTTCAGCGCGGCGGCATGTTCCCCTTTTTTATAGCGGATGACCCCGATGTTGAAATAGCCGACCGCGTGCTCCGGGTACAGGCTGCAGTATTGCTTGGCATAGCTGTATGCCTCATCGTAGTCTTCTTTCAGGTAATAGATGCTGCCGAGCAGGCTGATTAAATCTCCATTATGGTTATCCTGCATCAACCCGTTCAAGCAATCCTCTTCAGCTAAATCCCATTCGCCGGTTTCCATGTAACATTTGGCGCGGTTTTCATAATAGCTGGCGGTTTCCGGTTCATGGCGGATAGCCTGTGTATAAGAATCTATAGCGAGGTCGGTCTGCCCCATGCCCTGAAGAATATGGCCAAGCGCATTATGGTAGGAGCCCTCCTGCAGCAGAGCCGGATTAAGCTCGGCTGCTGCCTGCAGATCGATCATCGCTTCTTCATTTTTATCCTGCAAATAGTAGAGGTAGCTTCTTTTCATCCGTGTCTGACTGTGATCACCCAAGGCGATCGATTGACCATATGCTTCCAGTGCCTCCGATGTCCGGCCTAACTCATGCAGGACCTCCCCCCGCTGGGTATAGTTCAGCGGATCGTCCGGTTCCAATTCAATAAGTTTTGCGCTGCTTTCCAATGCCAGCTCATGCTGCTGCAGAACACTGTACGAATCGGTGATCCAGTAATGGGTGAGAGGGAGTTCTGGCTTCAAGGAGCGGAGCGCAAGCAGGACGTCAAGAGCTTTGTCCTCCTGACCTTGCACGCGATATAAAAGCGCCTTTTCAAAATAGGGCTCCAAATAACGCGGATCCAGCTCGATCGCTTGGTCCAGATCCTGTTCTGCTGCCTGCCACTGCTTGAGATGGCGGTAAGCCATGCCCCGCTTAACATATAAATCCGGGCGCTCCGGGTGCAGCCGCAAGCCGTCGCCGCAGGCAGCCGCTACAGCGTCATACTGTTCCAGACGTTCGTAGAGCTCCGCCAGGTCTTTGCGGAACGACGCACTGCGGAGCACAATCAGCTGAAATTCGTGGAAAGCCCCGCTTCCATACTGCGCCCTTTGCAGCAGCCATTGTCTTCCCTGATCCGGCTGAGCCTGGAACATGTCTAACAGGGCGATGCCTTTCTTCAGCACATCGGCTGCTTCGCTCCATTTGCGTTCCTCGCTCAATGACAGCGCAAGACGATAGTAGTAAAAAGGGATCTCTTTGTCCCGATCTTCCAGAAGCCTGGCAAAAATCCGGCTTGCTTCCGCAAAATCCTCTTTGTCGTAGCAGCACATACCCAATTCGTAATAGGTGGAATGAACAGAGGACTCCGGTTCCCGCTTAATGCATTCCTGGAAATCCTCGGCGGCCTTATCCCATTCGCCCCTGTCCCGAAACAGAAGTCCCCGGGTATACCAGTACAAATAGCGGTCCGGGTTGAGGCGAATGGCTTCCGATACATCGTGCATGGCTAACTCGGGCTGGTTCAGCTCACGCAGCAAATGGGCTCTCCGCTCGTAAGCGTAGTCGTTTGCCGGTTCTATCTCAATAATTTGATTAAGAATAGCAAGGGCTTTCTCTGTTTGCTCCTTTTCATAAAAATACATTGCGTAATCGACACGGTCAGAGGCAGGAATTTCACGGAGTGCCAGCCTGCTGTAATGGTGCAGCGCCTGGTCCAGCATCCTGTTGCTCCATAATTGTTTGCCCCGCCATCGGTGATACCATGCTGTAAGCTTCATGGGATGCCCTCCTCCTTCAGTTGTTTACTTATTAAATCTTAGATCAGCGATCAAGTCAATAAGCCGGCTGGATGCACGGCCAGCGGCGAAAGTCACCATTACAGTGGGAGAATTCGGGAGAAAGGCGAACGGGATTATTACGTAATATGTTCATCCAGGCCTAAATAGTACGGGAGCAGAGGGACGGTCTTCGGGAATTTGCTAAGCAGTAATGCGATTGACAGGCCGGCATTAAAAATTTGGTTTGAACGATCCTGCAGATCGGTTTACAATAAACGAAACAAAGAAGCGCTGCAACTTTCCTGGATAAGCAAAATTAGACACCGCTTTTGCCGCGTGTTTGTTGATGTTCTTCGGAGTCAGGCGAATATTCGTTAAGGGAGGGCTTCACGGCTTATGGTGACCGGCGACAAAGTAAAGGTGACGGTCGATTGGAACGGAAAGAGGCGATTCACGGCATCCGGCTCTTCAGGCGAGTCCGTCCTGATGGATGCGTCTTCGGACCTGGGAGGGGAAGGCAGCGGTCATACGCCTAAGGAGCTTTTGCTATCCAGTCTTGCAGGATGCATGGGAATCGGCGTCGTACATACGTTGGAGAAAATGCGCCAGCAGCTGGATAGCCTTAATATCGGTGCTGCCGGAGAGCGTGACTGCGAACCTCCTCATGCTTTGCGCAATGTCGTGCTGACGTTCACGGCTGCGGGAGAGGTGGACGTGAAACGCTTCCAACGGGCGATCATGCTCGAGAAGGAAAAGTATTGTCCGGTAGCGGCTTCATTAAACACGGAGCTAATAGTGCGGCTCATTTTAAATGGACAGCTTGTAGAGCTGGAGTAAGGGTGTAGTAAGGCTGTAGTGAAGCAAGCAAGGAATTGGAGGAAATGACATTAACATGGATATCGTAGAGATAAATTTGGCAGCGAAAACCGGACAGCTAGCAGACTGTGAAGACCGTTACTGTGTTACGGAGCATTATGCCTGCGTCATTGACGGAGCAACCGACGTATCAGGCAAACGATACGACGGCCGGACTTCCGGTCAGGTTATTGCTTCTCTATTGGAGGAAGGAGTGCGCCTGCTTCCCCCGGAAGCAGCCTTGGAAGAAGCGGTTCGCCGTTTGAACGAAGGAGTGCTGCAAGCCTATAAGCAGAGGGGCATATACGAATCGGTTACGGAAAATGCTCATTCTCTTCCGTCTGCAGCAATGGTAATTTTTAGCCGTCATCTCCGCCAGGTATGGATGATTGGTGACTGCCAATGTATGCTGGATGGACTGCTGTATACGAATGAGAAGGACGTTGATAACGTAACGGCGCAGGCAAGAGCTTTATTTTTAGAGGCTGAGCTAATGCGTGGGAAAACGATAGAGCAGCTTATGGAGAATGACACGGGATTTGCTGCAATCCTGCCTTTTTTACAAGCCCAGTATGAGCTGCAGAATGCGAAGTCGGATTCGGAGTTCTCTTATATCGGAATGACGGGGTTTCCCTTTGATTTGGATCAGGTTAAGGTAGTGAATGTGCCTCAGCATGTCCGCAGCCTTGTGTTGGCTTCAGATGGCTATCCCCGCTTGAGAGATAGTTTGGAAGAAAGTGAAGCGGAATTGCGGTTTATTTTGGATCATGATCCGCTCTGCTTTAGGGAGTACAAACTGGCCAAGGGCGTCAAGAAAGGCTGCGTTTCCTTCGATGACCGGACCTATATCAAGCTAGAGCTGTGACTTTGCCGTTTATCCGAACAGCAGCAGGAACCTTCTGCGAAACATCCCGTAATATAGGGTAACTACATAAGCATGGTTTTCAGGAAGGAGGCTGCATGGGATGTTCGAGTTTTCTCCTTCTCCCTTTGGAGGATCCGGGTCTTTTCAGTTTATGTTTACGCTGGTCCCGATTATAATTGTGATTGGTTTCGCGCTGGTTATATTCGGATTAGTTAAGAATGGGGCGCGTTACTTGCGGAATTCCACATCACCTGTTGAATCGCATTACGCCACTGTAATTGCAAAAAGAATGGATGTCCGGCATTACTCGCATCATCATGGGGAAACTTCGCATCCTCATTCAAGTTCCAGGACGTTCTACTACATTACATTGGAATTTTCAAATGGCGAACGGCGCGAATATTTGGACAAGAAACAATTGTACGGTCTTCTGATAGAAGGCGATCGAGGCTATGCGGAGGTTCAAGGAGATTGGATTGTTAGCTTTACAAGACAGTAGGAAGGCGAAGCGTTGATTGGACCGTTGCATCTTTTCCCTTTTTAGGGTATTATTTAATTATAATTATTCTAAACAGATAACCACTCTCAATTAGAAACTGCGCGATTTGTCCGGCAGTCTCTGCTGCAGGACGGCAGGCAAGAAGGTAAGAAAGGTGGTTTGGCAATCATGGTTCATATCGATGAAGAAATGGACAAAATCAATCGCCATATGATGGAGAAGGGATATAAGCTGACTACTCAGCGCAAAGCTACTGTTAGGGTGCTCTTGGAGAATGAACGAGATCATCTTAGTGCTGAAGATGTGTACATGCGTCTTAAAGATACTTATCCGGGCATTGGGCTTGCAACCGTCTACCGGACGTTGGAGCTGCTTAACGAGCTTCACATTGTGGAGAAGATGAATTTCGGTGACGGTGTGGCCCGCTTTGATCTGCGTCATGACGATCATGAGCATATGCATCATCATCTCATTTGTAACGAGTGCGGAGCGGTGGAAGAGATTAAGGATGATTGGCTGCTAGTTCTGGAGCAAAAGCTGGAGCGGGAGTATGGCTTCAAGGTATTGGATCACCGTCTTGATTTCATGGGCCATTATTCCGATTGTAAAAAGGGACATTGCACCCGTGAGAAAGCTACCGTCACCATGTCATAATATTCAGTAAAGCCCAGAGAATTGATCATCGATCATAAGCTCTGGGCTTGTTTGTAGCCAATCCAATCTATTCCTCGCGCGGCAGGTTCAATTTCTGAATCCGGTTCATGCCGGAGTCCATGATTTTTATTTTCAGGGTTATGTTTGCAATAGAATCCTTGGAGAGAAGGAAGCGGCCTTCATCGTGAAGCTGTTTCCACTTAGCATAATCTTTCCGGTATAGGACGTGCTCCAGACTATAGATGTCAATTCCTTTCTCCAGGGCAGTTAGGAATGTATCCCGGATCTCTTGTTCAATTGTTTGTTGTGCTAATTCGGTTAATTCGGCCATAGAGGCATTAGTTAGCAGCTCACCAACGCTCCCCTTGTACTCCAGATCAAAGCTAAACTTTGGCAATTCTGTTTCTGCATGTTCAACTGGACGTATGTTCCTCTTTATTTTGCTAGTAGAAATAACGGCAATCGTTCTGCCGTCTTTTTCAAGCTGCAGGGGGGCCCGGACCATCCTCTCTTCCAGCCAGCGCAGCCCTTTGATATCGCCGCGTTTCATCTCCCCTACAAATTCCAGATTATCAACCGCATAGATCCCGCTGAGAGCAAGTTTCTTGTCGGGCTTTTCATTTTCCCGCCATTGCGATTTGTTAACGTAAATGGAAGGAAGCAGAACCGTTAGGCCGGGTTCTCTCACTTGGGATACGAAATTAACCAGCTGTATGGGTGCAATCGTAGATCTTTGTCTGTACAGCTCGTTGGGCTCGTTCAATATGGTAGCTAGAGTGGTTAGATTAAAAAATCCGCCGGTGGTGAAAATATCAGGCAAAGAGCTATCCGTACCGAATACCCATGGAGTGTGACGAATTTCTTTAAACCGGAACAAGGTGTCTGCAGCATTCGTCATACCCCTGTCCAGAAAGTTTTTAGTAAAAATGATCGTACTTACATGACTGAATGAAGTTTGCTGCTGTGCGGTCCGAAACAGATCGTTAACGGCAAGATTAAGGGAATCGCCGACTCCTTTTCCAACATACATATTGGGGGTGGTGTTTGTTTTGTCCTTCTCCTGCTTAGCTACCGAGCTGAAATCGAGCATTTGTGCGTAAACGACATATTGGCCATCGCTAAAGTCCAGACCGAGCGATGTTACATAATTGACTGACTGCAGATCCTTAATATCCCAGCAGGAAGGGAGGAGGAGCAGGGATAATAGACAGGCGAGAAGCCGTGCAGTCTTCATGAAGGCCCCTCCTTTTGCGAGGTGGAATCAATCGTTCGCAGCATTTCCGCTCTTTTTTTGTTTTTGTCGCCAGGCAGCATAGAGAGCCCGGAGATTAGATCCCTGAACGATAGTGGAGAAAAGGGAGCTAAATATGGAAGGCCGAAGGATTCCAGACGCGACAAATAGATGACGACAGTGAGCACCCCGAGATAAAATCCGTACATGCCGAGAAAGGAGGAGCAGATCAGGATGAACAGCCTGACCACACTGACGGTTCCGCCGAGTGACTGATTGACCAAAGTGAAGGTAGCCACCGCGGTAATGGCTGCAACGAATAAAATCGTGGGAGATGTAATCCCCGCCCGGATGGCAGCATCCCCTACAATGAGCCCTCCGACAACCGCTATCGTTTCTCCAACTGCTTTCGGGAGGCGGACCCCTGCTTCACGGAAGAGCTCGAATAAGCCGAGCATGATGAAAGCCTCCATAGGTCCCGATAACGGCAGGCCAATTCTGGAATTGCTAATGGTAGCCAGCAATTGGAAAGGCAGCTGATCGATATCGAATGACGTGAGGGCAACCCACAATCCGGGTGCCAGAATGGATACGGAAAAACCGATAAAACGGAGCAGCCGCTGCAGGGCGACATAATAAAAAGGAGAGTGGAGATCCTCCGGAGATTTCAGCAGGGCTGACAGATTAATCGGGGCTATGATCGCCATAGGGGATCCTTCAATGAGAATAATAAACCGTCCGCGAAGCAGGCTTGCTGCGGCAAAGTCTGGCCGGCCTATATAATCGAACAGCGGAAAAAGCGAGTGCGAATAATCAGACAAGGCCTCCTCCATTTGTTCATTGCTGAGCAAGCCGTCAATATCGATTTTGTTTATTCTCCGCCGGGCTTCCTCAATAACTTCCGGTCTTGCAATATCGTACATGTAAAGAAGTGAAACTTTCGTCTGACTTCTTCTTCCAATACGGAACTGTTCATTGTGCAGCGATGTTGTCTTTAGACGTTTGCGGATTAATGCCACATTGATTGCCAATTCTTCAGTGAAGCCGTCCCGCGGTCCTTTAATCGACACTTCGGTATTGGACTCCTCCGGTTCCCTGCCGGGAATGTCGGCCACGTCAATTGAGAACAATTGCTGCTGATGTTCCAGTATGACAATCATATTCCCCTCGAACAATTGATGAAGCAAATCGTCGCCATTTTGAATTTTATTAAGCTGGATCAAAGGATTTTTCTTGAGCTTGAGTGGTTGGCTGGGCGTCACATCGTTCAGCATAAGCTCCAGGTTCGGAAGAACAAACTCCCCGATCCGCTTTATATCTGTCAATCCATCGCAATATATCATGATCGTTTTCAGCGATTGATCTGGTCCGTAGTATCGGGTGTGCACCGAAATATCTGCGCTCTTGCCGAACATGACATGGACCGTCTCTTCGTTCCATTGTCTGGGCACCCAATCTGTATGAGTGTGATCAATAGGCGTCTCTCGGTGCATTTGCTTGCGTAAATAGTTGAATAGCTTCAAGAAGCTTCCCTCCCTTTCCGGAAAGAGTGGATTAGAACAAGGCATGCCAGGATGAAGGAAAGAGCCAGCATGACGGTAAGAGTAACAGGGTAATAGAAGTTTGCTATCCAATTGACATAGGTCATATCACTGATTGGCAGCATGATGATACCAATTAAAAAAAAGTGAGAAGGAGCAGACTGACAAGCTTGCTTTTCCGGTTTTTGGGCCGGATGAGGTCAAGTATAATAAACAGCGCCAGCCCGATCCGAATCAAGGCCCCGGACAGCCATTGATACAATGCGAAGAAGTCTACATGGGCAATGTACTTGCCGACGACAACAAGCCTCCATTGTTCAAAGGCCGGGTATCTTTGGTTGGCGGCTTCTATAGGGCCGTAAGTGGCTATTGCCCCCATTAAGGGGCCGAGAGTTAGTCCGGTAATGATAAAAGCCAGTATGAGCCAGTGAATCATCCTCATTGGCCTTGATATGCTGTGGTTAATAAACAGAACAAGGATCAATTCAATGAAACCGCCGCCCGCGTATAGCATGGTGTGCATGACTGGCCCGGCACCTTCTGCAAGTACGGGCAGCAGACGGGAATAATCCTTGTACAAAAAGTTGGCGGACATAACAAAATAACCCAATAGCCACACCACTGGCAGCAATATACCGGCCGTAATGGCTAATGATTGCAGCCCGGACCCGGCGATAAAGATGCAGATTAGAATCAAGCCGAGCGCGATGACGATGTCCGGGGTATACGGCAAATAAGTAATGGCTACCCAGGTTGTCGTTTCTTTAATGGTAATAGCCGCGATCGACAGCATATAAATTGCAACAAGTCCAACAAAGAAATAGGCCAGCCAACGGGAATAATGGCTTTTGAGCCATTCGTACATAGATTGTTTGCCAATTTTTTTGGATATATAAAACGGGATAATCAGCCAGACGTTGAGGATAAGGTAAGTAAGCAGCACACTGAGCCACGAATCACGAAGACCGGCCTGCAGCAGCATAGGGATGATGGTCACGTGATTAGAGAAGCCGACGGCAGTGATTATTAGAAACAGGGTTTGGAGTATGGTGATTTCTTTCGCGTTATTCATGACGTTGCTCCCCCCTCCGGCACTGCGCCAATATTTTCATATTGTGAGCCGAAAGCCCGGAATTCATGCATCCCTAAGCATGCCCGGAAGACACGTCGTAAAAAGAACAAAAAAAAGGACATAAAAAAGAACCGCTTGTAGTAAGAACAAACGGTTCTCTGAAATGCAGTCTTTTCGCGCCGCGAGCGGCTCCCAGCGCGCGGTGTTTCGCTGCGTGACGGAGGTCGATCGGCCACATGATGAGACATCCCCATCTTGATCAATATTCAATCAGTAATACTGCGCGTGTAGTATTCGATAATGTCCTTTCGTCGGATGATGCCCAGAAATACTCCTTGATCGTCAACCACAGGTACGAAGTTCTGGTCGGCAGCAAGAGTAAGCATGTCTTCCATATCGGCATTAATATTGACGCATTCGTTATGCACATGCCTTTGGATGTCGCTTACGGGGACATCTCGCAGTCCGTCAAAAGACAACCCGGGCGTATTTTTCAATTTCCAGAGCAGGTCTCCTTCGGAAAGGGTGCCCACATATTTTCCGTCGGAATCAATGATAGGAATGGCTGAGTAGGAGTGCTGCTCCAACTGTTCCATGGCCTCCAGCATGGAAAGTGATGTCGTAATATAGGAAACCTGATCCTTAGGAAATAAAAAAGCGGATACTTCCATATAGGCGATCTCTCCTTTGATTTAATCAGTTCGCGAGGTTTAGTTCTTTTATTAAACCATATTTACGATCTTTTGGCTAAACATGATGCATGATTTTCAGCTGATTTTGTTCATCATATCGCTTTAAAAGTTTTGTAAGCCGCCGGTCATGAGAAGGAATTTCCAACAGGGATTGCAAATAAGAAAAACATTTGCTATGCTGATCTTAATGATAACGATTATCATTATCACAGAAAACCCGGTTAGCATTTGTTTCGATAATCAGCCATTAGCATCAGCTATGAGCCATTAGCCATTAGCATGAGCTATGGCTATGAAAGTCTCAAGGATGTAAGCAAAAATGCGTCTCAAGGATGTCTCAAGGATGTAAGCAAAAACGCTTTCTAATAATAGGTGTCATCCATTTACAGGAAGCATAAGGAGAGAGCAACCCGTATGGAAACAAAGGAAATTAAGGATGTAACGATTATTGGCGGGGGTCCCGCAGGTATGTTTGCAGCATTTTACAGCGGGCTGCGGGGAATGTCCACCAAAGTAATCGAGTTTCAACCTGTACTCGGCGGAAAGGTTCATGTATACCCGGAAAAGCTTATCTGGGACGTCGGGGGACTAACCCCGATTACGGGAGCGCAATTGATTGAGCAGATTGTCGCTCAAGGGATGACGTTTGATCCGGAGGTCGTGTTAGGAGAAAAAGTCGTATCGATCACCAAGGACGATGAGGGTACGTTCATACTCCATACTCTATCCGGCGCGCTTCACTATTCCAGAACCGTCATCCTGGCTGTTGGCGGTGGTATTCTCAGACCGATCAAGCTGGATATTGAAGGGGCGGAGAGATTTGAAGTTTCCAATCTCCACTATACAGTGAAATCTCTGGAACGTTTTCGCGGGAAAACGGTGCTGATTTCAGGGGGCGGCAATGCCGCCATCGATTGGGCAACAGAATTGGAGCCCCTGGCAGCTAAAATCTACTTAACCTACCGCAAGGATAAATTGAAAGGCCACGAGGCTGTCATTCATAAATTGATGGCCAGTTCCGTGGAATGCCTGTTCAACACCACGATAGAGAAGCTGATTGCTGCCCCTAATCATGAGACAATCGACAGAGTTGAGCTGAAGGCTGAGGATGGCACTCCGATTCAGCTAACCGTGGATGATGTCATAATTAATCATGGATATGAAAGAGATAAAGAATTGATTCATAATAGTCCGTTAAATATTGAAATGGCTAACGAATACTATGTGGCCGGCACACCGATGAGTGAGACATCCGTTCCCGGGCTGTTTGCTGCCGGCGATGTGCTCCACCATGAAGGAAAGCTTCATCTAATCGCAGGCGCTTTCCAGGACGCAGCCAACGCTGTGAATAAGGCAAAGCTCTTCATTGAGCCGGAAGCTACAGCTTATGGCCGTGTATCTTCCCACAATGAAGTGTTTGATGAAAGAAACCGTGAGCTGCGCAAACAAATGTATAGCACAGCTCAAGGCGCGGTATAAGCGATTACTTATTCCCAAGTTGTATACTGCGGGAAAGTCCGCGACGTGCGCCGCGGGACAATCCGCGCGATGTGCCCAGCGTGATGTCTGTTCTTCAGACATTGATGCAAGGTGCCCTGCGCTAACGCTCGCCCTCGCTCTTATTCAGACGAAAAAGCAGGGATTAAATTTCTAACGCTCATCCTCGCTCTTATTTGTGACAATTGGCGCTGAAAACCGCGATCTGAGCAAAATAAGTGGCAAGCGTTACAATTTTTAACCGCCTGATTTTACTAAATAAGGACCACCGCGAGCGTTAGAATTCGCAGCAGGCTGCTCACTGGCTCTTTGGCTTCTTTGACTTCTTTTAAAGCCAGATTAAGAAGCTTAATTCGTTAATGGTATAGTGTTCAATGGCGGACCCGGTATGAGGTGATTTCACTGATTGGTGACTTATTACCGGCACTGCTGAAAACATAAATATCACAGAAAAAGAGCCGTGAGCCACCCTTCATCATAAGCTCACCATTTACTGAAGCCGTTTTGCCATGAGTAATGATGTGCTGAATAAGCAATTCCTCGATACCGGCCGGCCATACCTGCTTATAGTTATCCAGCACTGATTGTTTCCCAAGCAAGCTGTGACTTCCTGCCAGTTTCCAAATCATTTGGTCAGAAAAAAAGGCAGTATTTATGGCTTGGATATTGTGAGCGGAGAATGCTGAAGTCAGTTCAAGCAGAAGCTCCTGCCGTGGAGAGTTGCCGCAGTTTGTCGGGGCAGTCATCCGCGGCTTTTGGAATGAAACACCATCACTGTATACTGTATTCTTCATTAGAGCAGCCTCCTTTAAGGTCCGATTTTCACCATCACATACACGCGAACTCCCAGCGTGTGGTGCTCTTTCTCACAGGGGTCGGTCGATGTGGGATTGAACTGTTAAACTGGGAAAAACACAGGCAAACAGTAGAAGCAGGCGATCAGTAGAAGCAGTTACAGCTGTTAGAAGCAGGCGATCAGTAGAAGCAATCACAGCTGTTAGAAGCATGTCAACTCTTGCCTACCTGGTTAGGGGGCCAACTGAAAAGCCTCAGCCAACAGCGTATATGAACGGTGACGACTGCTTCGTTCAGTCAACATATTCAGCACCATAATTTCATCGACTTCGGCTTCATGAGCCAGTGTCTGCAGCTTTTCTACGACCTGCTCAATGGATCCAATTACGAATCTTCCTTCGTTTTCACGGCGGACGCTCTCTTCGTGAGATGTGTACACATGCGCTGCGGCTTCTTCTAAAGTAGGCGGAGCCAAGTGGAATGTTCCGCTTCCCCAACGGGCCCATTGCAGCTCCGCCGGCCCTGCTAAATACCGGGCTTCCTCTTCAGTTTCTGCCGCAATGACAACCAAGGACAGGATGCCTTTCGGTTCCTGCAAATATGCAGAAGGGCGAAAATATTGGCGGTAAGCGCGTAGCATAGGGATTGCCAAGTGGGGAGTGATGTGCGCCGCGAATGCAAAGCCAAGCCCGTGCTTAGCGGCAAACTGCATTCCCCCGTCGCTCGAGCCCAGCAGATAAAGAGCAGGTATTAAATCTGCGGAAGGGGATGGCGTGATGTTCCTGAACGGATGAGTCTCTGCAAAAGAGCGGGAAAAATAAGACAGCAGTTCATCCAGCTGCTCGGGAAAATCGTAGGTTGTCACAGCTTCCCGCGACCTGCGCAAGGCAAGAGCTGTTAGTCCGTCGGTGCCAGGTGCACGCCCTATCCCGAGATCAATTCGTCCCGGATGGAGAGCTTCAAGCAGGGAGAAATTCTCGGCGACTTTCAGCGGACTGTGATTCGGCAGCATAATGCCCCCTGATCCAATCCGGATTCGGCCCGTTAATGCAGCAGCGTGGGCGCTTAACAATTCGGGGGAGGTGCTCATCTGGTATTTGGTGTTATGATGTTCCGCAAACCAGTAGCGGGTATACCCCAGGCGATCAGCTAACTGTACCAGCTCCGTCGAATGCTGCAGCGTTTGATGAGGGGAATCTCCGTCGTAAATGGTGGCCAGATCTAGAATGGAAAGCTTCAGTCGGCTGGATGAGCGGCTGCTTCTTGTTTGCTCGATCATAGCAATCATCCTTTGTTAAAGTTTAGGTTGCTAATTAATTGCTTGCAGTAAAAGTCTTTATTCGAATAGGAATGCTATTCGGGTGTGATGTTTTTGACCATCTGCTGAAGCAGACGGCGAAGAAGCATTCTTTCTTCCAGCACAATCCCCTCCAGCAGTTTGTCCTGCTGCTTTTTCCACATTTGTTGAATAGGCTGCCGCAAGCTTCGTCCTTCTTCTGTCAAATAAACCCGGGTTATTCTGCCATCTTGGGCATCTTTTTTGCGATATACGAGGCCGTATTCTTCCAGCTTCTTTATCATATTCGTAACGGTAGGCGGTTCACAGCCAAGCCGTTCACTAAGCTCGAGCTGAGTAATTCCTTCCTCCAGCCACAATTGACATAAGGCGTGATCCTGGCCTACATGAATATTATATTGCCGCAGCGCTCCGGCATAATTGCGGCGGCTCTGCGCGCTCAGCTTCACCAGCAGCTCGCGAATCTCGTTATCAATCAATCTGCAGCCCCCTCTAAATTCCTCATTCATTCATATTCTTCACGTATGGTTAGATTTGGCTAAAATAGCTCAGTTCATCTAAGTCTGACAAAAGCCGATATATCATCTAAATAGTTAGTACCCTAATCATATCTCCTGGTTGCTCTTGCGTCAAGGGGATGGCTTGGAGAGACGCAGGGATGATGGAACCGGATCGGTGAAAAATCCCAGTATTTACAAGCCTACAAGCTGGGAATAAAAAGGACTTATAAAGATAATTTAGATTATTGCGGACGAAAGAGCACTATGGTACCTTAGTACAGGATTGAGATTATTATCCAGAATGTTTTCGCAATTAGTTTTTCGCGGGTTCGTTAAGCAAAGAGAGCTGATGAAGTCTTGTCCAGAATAATATCTTGCGTGGACGGCTAATTATTCTGAACCATTGATCCTAGCGGATTCGTTATTGAGGTGATAGATTTTATATTACGAGATAAGCATGCATATTTTATCGAGAATGGTTCACGATTGTCGATACATAGTCACCAGATTTATAGGTATAGGTACTAAATATATAAGCACTAGATATATAGGCACTATATATAAGCATCAGATATATAAGCACTAGATATATAAGCCCCATATATAAGCCCCGTATATAAGTCCTAGATATATAGCCGCTAGATATATAGCCAGTAAATATATAGATATCAGATCATAGGAACTAGATACAATGACACTTTTAAAAATAGAAAAGATTACAAGCAGGAGGAATGTATGGATAAGTACCGTTTATATGGCAAATGGCTATCATGTTGGATAGCATCTGTATTATTTCTTACTCTTTTTTTTCCTTCTAGCGGGAGAGCTATGGACATCCCGTTTTATCAAGGATTGGCAGGTAATCATGAAATAGATTGGCAGGTTGTGAGGGAATATAGGTCAGCGCATGGCGGAAGTATCGATAAGGATATTAGCTCGTGGATTTCAGCAGACCGTAACAGTGCCTTTTCCTTACATATAGACGGTGAGCTCTTTTCCTTGGAAAATTTACAAGACCCGGGGGAACAAGAAGAATCAGGGAATCCGGAAGATGCGGAAGAGCCAAGCAAGCCGGACGTGGCCACCGATATTAGGTTAGATCCTGTCTATTTTTCCCCGAATGATGATGGAGAAAAGGATACAACCGATATCCGATTTAGAATCAACGAGCCCACCGAATACTTTTCTCTGGATGTCTACACTCTCGAAGGCATGAATTGGGCAGGGACGATTGTAGAATTTCATTCGGGTATGAGCATAGGAGGCTATACTATTAGAGAATGGGATGGAACCGTAACAGATCTCGATGAAATTAAACTTTTGCCGGAAGGCCCCTATGTTATCATCCCTTTTTATGGAACTGTTGATAACTTAAGACCAATTATTAACCAGCAATCGCCCTTTGTAGTCGATGTTAGTGCCCCGGATTCCCAATTGGACCGTCCTCCAATTATGGTTGATGAGGATGCTGTAACGATAAGCGGCCGAATTATCTGTGACCTGCTGATTGAGGTGCTGGGCGATTATTCAGCCGTTGAAGTCTACGGGCAGTATGAAGATAACGGGCCTGTCCGGGTAGATGGAAGTATTAATAATGAAGATGGCCGGTTTTTTATTAAAGCTCCTATCCTGTCAAGCATTAATAGATTCGAAATTTTCGCAGCCGATGCCGCCGGCAACGGGACGTTGGCTCCGGCATTTATTTTTGATTTCAGTAAAGGGAAAGCGAATCTGTGGGAACGGATCTCGGAAGCACATACATTGCTTGCTGACACCCGCGAGGGAAATGACCCCGGTCAGTACCCTGCGGCAAGCCGAGCTGCTTTAGCTGCTGCAATAGATGATGCTGAGGCTGTAGCGTATAATAGTTCCACAGACGAAGCGGAGGTTGCGCGGGCGGAGAGCGAGCTGGCGTCAGCGCTGGCGGAGTATGCCGCTGCGAAGGTGCCGGAGGCGGAAAAGGCGGGGCTGCTCGAG
>NZ_HE610959.1:173311-342711 GCF_000285515.1 Paenibacillus senegalensis JC66 | reverse complement strand
AATATCCGCCAACGAGCCGCGCAGCGTTAACCGCCGCCATCCTCGCCGCGCAGGCGGTCGTGGACGACGCGTACGCGAGCGAAGAGGAGGTTGCGCGGGCGGAGAGCGAGCTGGCGTCAGCGCTGGCGGCGTACGCTGCTGCGGAGGTGCCGGAGGCGTCAGCGCCGGAATGGAAGCCGGGTGGGCTGACAGTAACGGATGTGGGACAAACGAGCGTCCGGATAGGCTGGCCCGAGGCCCATGCGGCTGCCGGCATTAATGGATACCGCATATATCTAAACGATGAGACGACACCGGTCTATACTGCAAGCAGCAGTGCATATACGTATACTTTAAGCGGTTTGCAGCCGGGAACTGCTTATCAAGTAACACTCAAAGCGTATAATGCTGCGGGTGAGGGAGCGGGATTAAAGGAGACAATCGTAACTCTTGCAGATAAGACCGAGCTGGTTAAGCAAATTAACGATGCTGCAGCAAGGCTGGAATCTACGAGAGAAGGAAATGCTCCGGGCCAGTTCCCGGTAACAGCCAGAAATGCATTGAAAGATGCGGTTGCTGCAGCTGAAACGATTGCTGCAGCTGCGGGCGTTACCCAGGCTCAAGTAGATTCAGCGGCTGCCGAGCTGCAGCAAGCCATAGATGTTTACAATGCGGCACAAGTGCCTCCTCGCCGTACGGGCGGCGAGTACTTATCTGCCGATGCCGATTTGCGGAATCTGGAAATCTTGACGGACGGGAAGTTCCTTGCCCTAACCCCTGCTTTTACACCCGATACTGTGAATTACTGGGTAGAGACAGAAGCGGACAAGGCAGAGATCAGGGCGCTGTCATCGCATTTTGCCGCAAGGATTATCCTGGATGGGAATCCGATACCGGTATATGGCTCCGAAGTTGAGGTTCCATTGAAGGAAGGAGACAATCCTTTTGAACTGACTGTCAGAGCGGAAAATTTCACTACTAAGCTCTATACCGTCACTATTCACCGCAAATCATCCGAGGCTGATCCAGGGCTTGAGAACCCCGCCAGTCCGCCAGAAAATTTCGAGCTGGTTGAGCTGAACGACATCGCCGGCCACTGGTCTGAGGAACAGGTGAAGGAAGCAGTGAAAAAAGGGCTGGTGAGCGGCTATCCCGACGGCAGCTTCCAACCGGATCAACCGGTCAGCCGTGAGGAGTTTACCGTTATGCTGGCTAAAGCATTAGGGCATAAGGGAGAAGCAGACTCTCTCTCGTTTGCAGACCGCAGTGATATCGGGGAGTGGGCGGAAGACGCAATCAGTTGGGCGGTGCAAGCCGGTGTCATTAATGGCTATCCCGACAGAACCTTTGGTCCGAAGCGCTCGATCAGCCGTTTGGAAATGGTAGCTATGCTCGTGCGCAGCACAAATTTGCCGGTGAACAAGCAGACTTCTGGTTTTGCTGATTCTGCTGTTATTCCCGGGTGGGGAGCAGATATAGTGGAGGTGGCAGCCGCTAATGGGCTGGTAAGAGGACGTGAAGGAAACCGTTTTGCCCCTCATGAGCCTACGACTAGAGCGGAATCGGTAGTCATTTTGCTGAGACTGCTGGAAGCAGCAGGGTCTTAGAAGAGGTCTGAGCTTTATTAAAAAATGACTGCTGCGGGAGCGTATGCTTAGAAGCGATCGGAAGTTCTCACATTCCCCGCAGCGTCATACTCTGCTGAAAGTCTAGCACTGATTTTTTAGATTTAGCCTATTGTTATTCCAAATATTGCTGGGGAGGAATAGACCCTTCCATGAAAAGAGCTTATACCAAGGCACTTCTTGCCCTCGGTGTATCCCTAATGCTGGCAGCCTGTGGCGGGTTTAGTGCGAAAGAGAAAAGAGAAGTTGAAAAACTGATGGCGGAACACTTAACCCAGAAATATAACGCTGAGTTTTCCGTCAAAATCGTCGACAATCTTCACTATGCATCGTTCGGTAATCCGTTTAGCGGAGGCATTTCCGGACTGAAGGCCGAGGCCCATGCAGTCGGGGAGGAAGACAAGATCTTTCCCGTTCATTATCATAAAAAAACAGGAGAGATTGACGACGGTTACTCCGCCATATTCATGACGGACCGGGCTGAAATCATCTTATCGGAAACGTTAGCTGATGCCTTAGCCGATGATAGGTTTGCATACGAGATCTCTACATTTACAAAACCGTATGATCTGCTGCCGTCCAATCAGTTTACCCTTGACTCGGAGCTGTCAGAGTACAGCGAAACCTTCAACATCGATGTATATGTCAACAAGGTGCTTCATGAGGAAGAACTGAGCCAAGCCTCAGAGACCATTGATTCCGTGCAGAAGGAGCTGCTCAGCCGCGGCATCAATAATTTCTATATGACAGTCGCCTATCTTAATCAAAACGAGTTCGAACATATCCATCATATAAACGCAGTCTTAAATAAGTATTCCCGAGACTCCGCGGAGATCGGCGATCTCTTTGCCTACTGCCGTTTGCTCGATGATTGCAAAATTGCTATGGCCATCGTCCAAAATGGAGAGCTTAACGATACCCCGGAATCGCTTGAGCAGGGATTGCTCCAACATCGCGAGGAAACAGCGGAGAGATATATCGACAAGCTTCCGGCTCTTCAAGAAGAGATTGAAACACGGGTATTATATAATGGACACATGCATATCGACAATGCGGTTAAACACGGCTATCAAATTCTTGACAAGTTTACCGTCGAGCAAAAGATGGAGCATTACGGTAAAAGTAAACTCTACACGGGTTATCAAACGGTCGACGGTATGAAGAAGCTGAGGCTGTATTTAACCGATTCGGACGGCCACTTTCTAATCGATCGATTCTTTGAGCCCGAGACCCTGGAGCTGGCAGAGGTCCGAAATGTCGGCCTTCATAAGCCAGCCAGCTACTTTACCGTCCTTGCCGTTGTAGCCGATTATCGCGGGACTGATGGAGATCACACCACTAGATCGTCGGTATATCTCGTCTATGGAGGCCAAGCCCGATATTCCAATGAGTTAAATGAGGCAATTAACCGGCAGGGACTGACATCGTTAAAGGATATTTATAAATTCGTCAATGACCACCAGCATGAATACGGGGAATGGATCAGCTTTAAATAAAGTCGCATAAGGCACAAAAGGCATATATGGCACATAAGTCGCATATGGCAATATATGGCGCATAGTCTCATGCCCATTTCTTACCACGGCTGGCGGGGATTGCAGCTTCTACTGAATGATATCCAACAGGGAATATATGGATGTGAATTTGAAAGTGCTCCGTTACTAGCCCAAAAGGGCTGTCCAATAAGTCTCAAGGTGAGGGAGCCGATAGCTTCACCGGGCTTTATACTTTATTCGGTTTGTCGGATAAGGAAGTATTTGCAGCTTTATCGCTTGATGCGGATGAAGATGCAGAGGAAGAAGCCTTAAGTCCCGATAGTACGGATTACTCGTTGAAGCAGCTTGTTCAAGTGCAGGGATACTCGAGCCAGCTGCAGCTTGGATTTTATAATGATGCACTTATGGCTCTGCATTATCGCTTTGACAATCATCAAACCGCTTTTGATGCCAGCAAGGCGTTAAGAGAGGAAATTGTTAATCTGCATGGCGAGCCTAGTACAATCGAAAATCATCCAAACCGGTTGGATTCTATGCGGGAAATGCCGGCAAAACTGCCTTTGCCTTCAGAGTATTTGGAGGAATGGAGTATTGAAGCTGATCCTCAGATTTTAATGGCTTTGATCGGAGATGACTCCCTTTCCGTTAATCTGGAGCTGCGGCTTTCCTTGCTGGACGAATCCCATGCTTCCGTGTCCGTCCGTTACTCGTTGAATCGCAATAGCTTGCAGTAATCTGGTATTTGAATGTGGCCGGACGATCTTATAGAAGTGATTTTTGGAGGATAGTTAAAGATTTAAGTGCTTAAATGTATAGTTCTATCGAGAAATTGCCGCTGCCGATCACCGTATTATTGTTCAAGCATGAAAAAATTTGTCCAGTTCCAATACAGGAATGTTTATTTTCTTTTTTAGGGGCGCCTGCTACAATCCTTATTGAGAATGAAAATCATTATTAATAAGCAAGGGAAGTCATCTCGCTTTCCTATTCATGGAGGTGTCGCAGTGCGTCAAGAGAAAAAGCGCTTGCTTATTGGCAGTTTCCTCTTCGGTGTCGCGATTACAGCAGTAGCGTGCAGCAGCGCGCCGGCTAGTCCAACTGAAGCCCCTCCCGGGCAAGAGGCGCAGCAGGAGCATGAAGCAGCTGGAAGCGGCGGGGAACAGTCCAAGAGGTACTACGAGAGTGTCAGGGGAAAGATCGAGCTGCCTGACGGGCCGCCAAGAGTCGTCGTTGCCAACCGGGATTATGTAGGAGATGTGTTGGCACTGGATATTGAGCCTGTTGGCGTATCCAGCACGATGGTTTTTGATACGCCTTATTATAAAGAACTGCTGAACGGGGTAGAGGGCATCGGTGAGGACGGTGCAAGTTCTTTGGAAAAAATCATTAGCCTCGAGCCGAATTTGATTTTTACCTACCAAGAGGATGCCTATGAAAATTTGTCAAAGATCGCCTCGACGATTCTGATGCCTTACGGGATGTATGACTATGACGAACGGCTGCTTGAAATCGGAAAAATAATGGACCGGGAAACGGAGGCCCGCCAGCGGCTCGAGCTATTCGATCAGAAAGTAGAGGTCAAGAAACAAGAGCTCAGCGGCAAAGTAAGTCCGGATAGCAAAGTGGCCATTATTGAAATTTCAGACAAGGATTTGTACCTGTTCGGAAAAACGTATGGACGGGGAGGGGAAATTGTTTACAACCAGTTAGGACTGTCTGCCCCTGAAATGGTTGAGGATGCAACGTCCGAGCATGGCTGGGCCAGCATCTCGCTGGAAACGCTGCCGGATTTTTTAGGTGAAGCAGATTACATCCTGCTTGGGGTGAGAGAAGCGGGTAGGCAGCGCAAAACAGAGATCGAATCGAGCGCGCTGTGGACCGGGCTGCCTGCAGTGCAAGCGGGAAATGTGTACGAATACAATCTTCAGGAATTTTACTTTCAGGATGTAATTGCGCTCGAGTATCAACTGGATTTATTATCGGACTTTTTTTTAGCGGATTAGAAGCCGCATGAAAAGTTCCGCTAATACCGGGTTGTTTATCTTTGAAAGGGCTTCGTTAGAAAGCTTTATTTTTTCGAGAAGCGGGGTGGAATGCGCGTACATTACAGGGCTCTGGCGTCCACTTCCGGTTTTACAATCTTGCTCTCCTATTTGCTGCAGCTTTTATTTTGTTCATAGGAAGTTATAATGAGTGGAGGGTGGTTTGGTACAACACATAGCGATTGGGGTGAATGTTAGTGACAACTGCTAACCCATTAGAAATGTTCTGGAGCAGAGTGAACTACGGCGAGTGGGAATTCGCATTGGCGGCAACAACCAGAGGTTTAACCTATGTTGGCTCTCCTTCCATGTTCGATGAAGAGGCTGGAGTCTGGATCAACCGATGGTATCCGGGCTGCCGGCTTATTGAGGATGATCACAGATGCCAACCGTACATTATACAACTGCTCGAGTATTTGCAAAGTGAACGCACCCTCTTCGAGCTTCCGCTGGATTGGCGGGGCACACCTTTTCAGCTTGCCGTGTGGGAGGCGCTTAACGATATTCCGTATGGGGAGACCCGGTCTTACTCCGACATAGCTCAACAATTGGGTAAGCCAGCGGCTGTGCGGGCCGTAGGAACGGCAATTGGCGCCAACCCGATTCTGGTCATCGTCCCGTGCCATCGGGTCATTGCCAAAAATGGGGCACTTGCCGGTTTTCGAGGCGGCCTCGCTATGAAAACTAAGCTTCTGGAGCTGGAGAGTGAGGGGGCCAAGCTTCTGGCCGCGGCCGAGTCCGGGTAGGGCGAATCCGGATTAAGGCCGAATTCAGGCTCCCGTTTTGTCTTTGTGCATCTGCCGGTGTCTCAAACAACCTCCTGTAATCGTCATGGTGATGAAAGACGAAAAGGGAGGTTTTTTTATATGCATTGAGACAATGGGATGTTGGGATGACCGATTTGCTTCGTGTTTGCTTGTGTATCGCTTGCGAAATTGTTTTAATAATAGATGCAATCTCAAAAAACAAAACCAATGCCATCTTTATATGATTTCTTAAGCGATTTTGGTGTGCATTCTTGGTAGAAAGGAAGATTCGCGGTGTATCGCATCATGATCTGTGAGGACGATCCGAAATTGGCGGCGCTGTTAAGCGGGCATCTTGAAAAATATGGATATGCAGCGGTGCTTGCGCAAGATTTTGCCAGGGTCATGGAGACGTTCCAGGAAAGCGACCCGCATCTCGTGCTGCTTGATGTCAATTTGCCGAAGTATGATGGTTTTTATTGGTGCAGGCAAATTCGTCTTGTTTCCAAATGTCCAATTCTGTTCATCTCCGCCAGGGATGGTGAAATGGATCAGGTGATGGCGCTCGAATACGGGGCCGATGATTATATTACGAAGCCGTTTCATTACGAAGTCGTCATGGCGAAAATTCGCAGCCAGCTGCGTCGCGTGTATGGCGAATATGCACCGGCCGAGCAGGAACGGGTCATCGCCCAGGGCGGACTCGTCCTGTATCCGGAACGGCTGGAGCTGTATTGGCAGGGCAGCAGGGTTCTGCTGACGAAACGGGAGGCGCTGCTCGTCGAGCTGCTGCTCAAGCGTTACCCCCGTGTCGTTAGCCGCGAGTCGATGCTGGAGAAGCTGTGGGACGAATCCTTCGTCGACGAGAACACGTTGAATGTAAACATAACGCGTGTGCGCAAAAAATTGCAGGAGCTGGGACTTGAGTCCGCACTGGAAACGATCCGCGGCACAGGGTACAGGCTGGTACTCGCCGGAGAAAGCGGGGAACGGCTATGAAGCTGTTCCTGCGCGAGCATGCTCCGCTCATCATAGTTCAGGCGGTGACGTTCAGTCTCGTCATGCTAGTTTATTGGCTCGACGGTTATCGCAATCTGTCCACAGCGCTGTACTCTGTGTTCATTGGTTTATTGATGTTCAGCGGTTATCTGGGCTGGCGATATGTGAGCGAACGTTTGCTTTACAAGCGGTTATCAGCGCAGCTCGACAAGATGGACGAATCGATGCAGAGGTTTGGCGCCTCACCGCTGGGAGATGCGGTTGAAGGGCTGCTGCGGCAGCAGTACCGTCATTTTCAAGGGCAAATTAAAGGAATTGAGAAGCATCGCGAAGAACATCTGACCTTTATTAATCAGTGGGCGCACCAGATGAAAACACCGCTGTCGGTCATTCAACTGCTGGTCCAGGACGAGGATGATGAGCGCTCGGCAAGCATACGGGATGAAGCGGACCGACTCGAGAAAGGGCTGCAAATGGTGCTTTATGCAGCAAGGCTGGAATCGTTCGAGAGCGATTTCAAGGTGGAGCCGGTATTGCTGCGCAAGCTGGCGGAGAAGGCGGTGCATGAAAACAAACGGCTCTTCATCCGCCATAACGTCTACCCGGAGGTGCACATAGATCCTTCCCTTGTTATCGAGTCAGACGCCAAATGGCTGTTGTTTGTGCTGAATCAGCTGGTCATTAATGCTGTCAAATATTCTGCCGGAAGCGGGCAAAAAGTGACTATCCATGCATGGAAGGAAGCCGAGGAGGTCTGGCTGGAAGTACGGGACCGCGGCATTGGTATTCCGAAGCACGATCTGAAGCGTGTCTTCCAGCCGTTCTTCACAGGTGAAAACGGTCGGACCCACCGCGAATCAACGGGGATGGGACTGTACGTTGCGCAGCAGTTCTGTCAGCGGCTCGGGCATCGCATCGCAATCGAGTCCATGGTCGGTGCAGGGACGACGGTTCGCATCGCGTTCAACTCCGCCGTACCTTACAACAATGTAAGATAAATGAAAGGCAAATCGATGGATCGTTTGTACGCCCTTTCTTTATACTAGGAGAAGACCGGGATGCCCGGGATAAGTCATGAAGTTAGACTGCCCAATCCAGCGTTCCGTCAAAGCTTTGGAAGGGAAGTGCAAGGAATGGACATGCTTCGCGTTGAACATTTGAATAAAGTATATGGAGGGCAAAAGCTGGCTTACCGTGCATTGACTGATATTAATCTGACGGCGGAGCACGGTGAGTTTATCGGCATTATGGGGCCATCGGGCAGCGGCAAGACGACGCTGCTCAACATTGTCTCGACGATTGATGCGCCAACGTCAGGAGAAGTCTTTATTAACGGTAAAAATCCATACAGCCTGAAAAAAAATGACCTGGCCCGCTTTCGCCGCCGGGAGCTTGGTTTTATCTTTCAAGATTTCAACCTGCTTAATACGCTGACCGTGCTGGAGAACATCGTGCTGCCGCTTACGCTGGACGGCAAAGGGGTCAAGCTGATGGAGCAAAAAGCACGCGAAGCGGCGAGCAAGCTCGGCATTGAGGCGATCATGGACAAACGCACGTACGAAATCTCCGGCGGCCAAGCACAGCGGGCGGCGATTGCACGGGCAGTCATCCATTCGCCGAAGCTGCTGCTCGCGGACGAGCCGACAGGCAACCTTGATTCGAAATCAGCGAAAGACGTAATGGAGCTGCTCGAGAAACTGAACCGCGAGGACGGTACTACGATGCTGCTCGTTACGCATGACGCCTTGGCCGCGAGCTATTGTCACCGCGTCATCTTTATCAAGGATGGCCAGCTGTACAACGAAATTCACCGTGGTGATAGCCGGCAGGCGTTTTTCCAGAAAATCATCGATATGCTGTCATTGATGGGAGGGCATGCACATGACCTTTCGTCAGTTCGCGTATAATAACGTGGTGCGCAACCGGCGCACCTATGCCGCTTATTTCTTGAGCAGCGCGTTTTCTGTCATGGTGTTTTTCGTGTATGCCGTATTTGCCTTCCATCCATCGCTTAAGGATGAGGCGATCGGATCACAGGTGTCAAGCGTGATGGGGTTCGCGGAATGGGTCATTTATATTTTCTCGTTTTTTTCGTTTTGTACTCCATGAACGCCTTCTTGAAAACTCGTAAAAAAGAGTTCGGTACCCTGGTGCTGCTCGGCATGACAAATATGCAGCTAAGAAGGATGGTGTTCCTGGAAAATGGGCTGCTCGGCCTGCTAGCAACGATAACGGGCATCGGTTTGGGGACGGCATTTGCCAAGGTAATTCTGCTGGCGGCGGAAAATGTTCTCAGTCTCGAGCAGACGCTAACGTTCTATTGGCCGTGGCAGGCAGTAATGTTAACATTTGCTGCGTTTGTGCTGCTGTTTGCAGGCATCTCCTTCTTTACCGCCGCTGTACTGAGGGGAGATAAGCTGATCGATCTGCTAAAAGGCAGCGTCATGCCGAGACCGGAGCCGAAAGCTTCCATATGGCTGTCTCTGCTGGCGGCACTCTGTATCGGTACGGGCTACGCTGTCGCATTAAAGGTGGAAGGTGTTGCGGTTGCCGCAGCGTTCATTCCTGTATCGGTGCTCGTCATCATTGGCACATACTTTTTATTCACTCAATTGAGTGTGCGGCTCATCCATTTCGGCAAAAAGCGGAAGGCTTTTTTCTGGCGGAAAACGAACATGCTATTTTTGTCTGATATGGCCTATCGCATGAAGGACAATGCACGCATGTTTTTTCTGACAGCCATTTTGTCAACGGTCGCCTTCTCCGCCATCGGTGCTCTTGTCGGCTTTAAAACGATGATGAACGATTCGATATTGAAGGAAAACCCGTTCGCATTAGAGTATATATCCCAAGCCGGGAATCCGGAAGAAACAGAACGGGCTCATGTTGAGGCTATTGAGGAAACACTTCGCTCCGAACAAATCGCCTATACTCTGTATAAAGCCGAAATGAAAACAGTCGCGGGGGCGGAGGACGGGCAAACGGTGGTGACTGTCAAGCAATCCGACTATAATCAAGCTGCCGAAGCGGCAGGAGAGAGTCCGGTCCATCTCCAGGATGGTCAGGCTGTGGCGATCTATTATTCCAATCCGTTCATTAACCGCATGGACAGGCAGGAGCAGCTGAGTTTTGCGGAACAAGACACAGTGCTGCAGGTAACCGACAGAATGCAGACTTATGTCCTTCCGATCTTTTCCACGTTTTACGTCATTCCTGATTCGGTGTTTGCTTCGCTTCAGGGAGAAAAGCTCGAACGCTTCTACGCTTTTGACGTAGCGGATTGGGGAAGCACTTTGCATGCCGGAGAGCAATTGCGAGAAAAGTTTGGCAAACGGGGATCAGGCCCCTATGATTATAAATCTTTGGCTATCGCCATGCATGAGATGAATCAATCTTACGGGGTTATCCTGTTTGTCGGATTGTTTATTGGCGTCGTCTTTTTTGTCGCGGCGGGAAGCTTTCTCTATTTCCGGCTATATGCAGATCTGGAGGATGACAAGCACAAGTTCAGCGCCATTCGCCGTCTCGGACTGTCGGATGAAGAGCAGGCCAAAGTCGTTACACGGCAGCTGCTGCTCCTGTTCTTCGTACCGGTCGGTACCGCGCTCATTCACGGCGCCGTTGCGCTTACCGCTTTTCAAAGGATGTTCAGCTTTTCACTGGTGATGGAATCAGCGCTTGTTCTGGGCAGTTTCCTGCTCATTCAACTGATTTACTTCCTCCTGATCCGTGCGCGGTACATCCATCAGCTAAGAACGGAGTAGCCGAACAGAAGGTTCAAGATCGCGTAAACAATACGTGACTGTATAGATATGTACGCTGTATCTCTTTATGTACGTTGAATCTCAGGCACAACTCCAACATGAAAATTGCCGAGGCTGGCGGGGTTCGCGGACTTGTTTCCTGCATTTTGTACGAAATGTCGTACAAATGCATGGGGTTGAAGTGCGATTACCGGAGGTTTGTATGAAACGTCGTACAAATTCAGGGGATTGAAGGGCAATTACCCAAGAGTTGTATGACAAATCGTACAAATGCATGGATTGAAGGGCGATTGCCCGAGATTTGTATGACAAATCGTACAAACGCAAATGCAGGGGTCTAAGAGTTGAGTCCGTACAAATACCGGGGTTTAAAGGAGCTCCAGCCAGTGTTTCATACGAAATTTCGTAGCAAGTTATGTGATTAAGGCCGATTACCCAAGATTGCTCATCATGCGGGAGTTTTATTTTCACAGAAATACTGTATCTCTTACGTATTCGTTTTTGGGGCTGTCCCATAGGCCTAGTCAATGGTCTGGGGGCAGTTTTTTGTGTTAATCGACCGCGTTTAAGGACGTAAGCTTAGATGCTGGAGGTTAAGGTTTAGACACTGAAGGTTTAAACGCTGAAGGTTTAGACACTGAAGGTTTAGACACTGAAGGTTTAAACGCTGAAGGTTTAAACACTGAAGGCTAACCGGTATAGACGGCAATAAGCTCTTCTCTTCAGGGATCTTGTTCTCTCAGATGTGAATTAGGGTATAATGGTTACAAGTAGGAAGCGAAAGGATGATTATGATGACTACACGTGAATTTATTGAAAATAAAGACCGCAGAGCCAACCGCTTGATTAAGGAAAAAAGCCCGTACTTGCTGCAGCATGCCTATAACGCTATCGATTGGTACCCTTGGGGAGAAGAAGCTTTTGCGAAAGCGGCAAGAGAGAGCAAGCCGGTGTTTCTGTCCATTGGCTATTCCTAGCCTTCGGGCTACTATGAGAAAGGATACGCATAATTACTACTTGTCACTGGTGCAATGTTATGGCGCAGGAATCGTTCGAAGATGAAAAAGTAGCCGCATGGCTGAATGCTCATTACATAGCTGTTAAAGTCGACCGGGAAGAACGGCCTGATGTGGACAAGCTGTATATGTCGGTATGTCAAGCGATGACCGGTCAGGGTGGCTGGCCGCTGACAGTACTCATGACCCCGGATAAAAAGCCGTTTTTTGTTGGTACGTATTTTCCTAAAACGAGCCAATACGGTAAGCCGGGAGTTATCGACATCGTCAGTCAGGTGCATCAGAAATGGACGGAGCAGCGGGAAGAACTGCTCGACATAGCGGAGGAGATTGCGGAAACCGTTCGCAACCGCCAGGAGACCGCACTTTCCGGCGAGCTGTCTGCAGATATGCTGGACATGGCGTATGAGCTGTTCAGCCAGGCGTTCGACTCACAGTACGGCGGTTTCGGTGATGCACCAAAGTTCCCCAGTCCCCATCAGCTGTCCTTCCTGCTTCGCTATTACAAGCGGACAGGAGAGCAAGACGCTTTGGACATGGCGGAGAAAACGCTGGAAGGAATGCACCGCGGTGGCATGTACGATCACATCGGCTATGGCTTTGCCCGCTGTTCTGCGGATGAACGCTGGCTGGTTCCGCATTTTGAGAAAATGCTGTATGACAATGCCTTGTTAGCTGCGGTTTATTTGGAAGCATACGAGGTGACGGGAAAGCAGGAGTATGCCGAAATCGCTGAACAAATTTTTGCCTATGTAAAGCGTGATATGACTTCCAGCGAAGGGTTCTTTTTCAGTGCGGAGGGCTCTCATTCCGAAGGAGCGGAAGAACAGTTTTACTTATGGACGCCTGAAGAGGTCAATGCTGTACTCGGAGAAGAGGACGGAGAGCTGTTCTGTGATGTATTCGATATTCAGGAAGATGGGCCTGTTGATGGATATAGTGTTCCTAATCTTCTAGGCTTGACGAGATCGACCTTTGCCCGCTTGCAGCGGATGGATCCGGCGGAACGGGAACGGCGGCTGGAGAGGTCGAGGGTGAAGCTTTTCCAGCATCGCGAAAGGCGGGCTCGCCCCCATAAGGACGATAAAATGCTAACCGCCTGGAATGGCTTGATGATCATGGCTTTGGCCAAGGGAGCCAAGGTACTGCAAAAAGCGGAACATGCGGATGCTGCGCAAAAAGCCGTTGGCTTTATTCTGCAAAGATTAGTGCGGGAAGATGGCCGGCTGCTGGCCCGCTATCGGGATGGAGATGCAGCCATTCCGGCATATTTGGACGACTATGCTTTTCTTGTCTGGGGTTTGATCGAGCTCTATGAAGCCACGCGGGAAACGGAGTATTTACACCAAGCAGTCCGTTTCAACCAGGAGATGATCCGCTTGTTCTGGGATGATGAAAGCGGCGGTTTTTATTTCTCTGGAATAGATGGGGAGAAGCTGTTAGCTCGCTCCAAAGAAATTCATGACGGAGATATGCCGTCCGGCAATTCAGCTGCTGCGATGAATTTACTACGGTTAGCAAGTTTAACGGAGGACACCAAGCTCTTACAGCTTGCCCACCGCCAATTAAGAAGCTTTGCGGCTGTTGTAGAGCAGTATCCCGCAGGATTTTCAATGTATTTGTGCGCCTTAGATTCTATCCTTCCACCGAAAGCGCAATCGTAACTCGAGTAAAGTGGTCAGAAAGTTGCGTTCAGTCCCTCTAAGGGCAGCCGTCGTTCGACGGTTCCCTTTAAGGGGTGGAGGGCGGCGGTTGATGGGATTGCGGCATTGGCCCGCTATCTATTGAAAGTGGCAGGCATCCGCCTCGCTGCTTTCCTGCAAAAGCCGCCGCACAAAAAAAGTTGGACGAAATTTTTTCCGTCCAACTTTTTTATTTACGGGCCTTATCGAGCAGCCCAACTTTTTATTTTCGGGATTTGCCGGACAGGCCCTTTACTTTAACCTTCACTGCATGAAAGTTCACTGTGTGAAGGCTTCAGCATGCTTTACCTCGATATCCATCTCTACTCATCGGGAACGATGCAGATCATTTCTTCGGTAATATCGAATTGAATCTCGCTGCGGAAAACTCTTCGTCCATACTCCGTCAGCATGTAACGCTCAACGGCCTCTTTCATATTCCCTTCAATTAGATATTGATTGCGCCCTTCGACAATAACTTCGGCAGAATAGCCGAGGTCTTCATCCCACATTAGCTGCACCTGCACCTGGGTCGGCTGTACCTGCTTGCGCTCTGCCATATTCAAGCAGATGGCGTTCATAATTTCTTGTTCACTCAGGATCATGGTTAGTGCCTCTTATACGGATTGTTGCGGTTAGTGTCCATCCGGCGGCGGTCCATTTTATTAAAGATCCAGCGGACAGCAGCAAACAGCAAGAAAATAATAACGAACATTGCCGCCAGATTGACGAGCAGCCCGAGAATTTCACCCATGAAGCCCATTCCGGCGAATAAGCCGCCAAAGAGCAGTCCTGCAATGCCGCCGATCATCATGCCTTTCATGAAGCTTCCTCCGCTAAAAAAGCCGCGGTTTTGATTAGTGGCCGCTGTGTTGCGGGTATTGGCGTTGGAGGTATTGGAAGTGTCATTGCGGGATACGTTGCTTTGATTGTACTGGGTGCGATTAGTACTGGTGTCCTGCTTCTTGAAGCTTCCCGTGTTCGACTTGTAGCCCCCGCCTCCTCGGCGAGCATCCGCCAGGTCCGGAGTAACGACTGCCAAGAAAAGAAAACAAGACATAAAGACGAGTAAAAACTTTTTCATGATTCCCCTCCTGAAGTTTACTTGCTTTAAGATTTTCATCTATAATTACTATATAGAATTCATACGGGGGAAACAAGCGGCCGGTTTCAAAAAAAGACTGCTTTATGGGAGCGGCAGTATTTTCATTTCTTAAACAAATAAACATTTTCTTTTTTTAACAAAAATGGGGCGGCCAAAGATTGCAGATTTTTCTCCCCAGAACAGGTGATGGAGCTTATGAACGAGGACGATATTGCACAATTGATAGGCAGAATGTCTTATGATATGCCCTATATTGAATACTTGGTTTTTTTTCATGCGGACCGGGACTACTTCGAGTGTCATGAAATTATGGAGGAGCACTGGAAGGCCTGTCCGGCTAGTCCGCTTCGCCAAGCTTGGCTGGGACTAATTCAGGTAGCTGTCGCTCAATATCATGAACGCAGAAATAACTTGAAGGGTGCTTTAATCATGCTTACCAGCGCCATCGGGCATTTGCAGCAGATAAGAGTAGAGGAGATCGGACTGGACAGCGCAGAATTAATGTTCCGATTAGAGGAAAGAAAGCAGCAATTGGAGCATAGACTTGCCGGCACTGATGAAGATGGTGGAGCGAAGCGTCTATCTTTAGAAGGGGTGCCGTTTACGGATTTGAACCTGCCGATCTGTGATCAGCGATTGGAGCAGGCTTGTGTAGAGCTCTGTCAACAGCGGGGGCGCGTCTGGCTTAAGGCCAGCGACTTAAGCAACGAATATTTGGTGCATAAGCACTCACTGCGAGACCGTAGTGAGGTGGTGAGTGAACGCAGGCGCAGGCTTAGGGAGAAGCAGCTAAAGCGACAGCGTTAAACGAAAGTAGCAAGCAGCGAGTCACAAGCAGCAAGCCACAAGCAGCAAGTCACAAGTAGCAAGTAGCAAGTCATAAGTAGCGAGTCGCAAGTGACAAGTCGCAAGTCACAAGTAGCAAGTGACGAGTAGCAAGTCATAAAGTTAAGCCGGCCTGACTAAGGGGCGGCTTAAAGGCTTTTGCACCTTTAGCCCCCATCGTCTGCCTTGGCTTCTTAGTTATCGTATTTATTCCCTTGCTTGGTCCCATCGATCACAAGATCGAGCTTGCCGGTTTTCGGATCAATGATCAAGCCGTGTACATACACATCCCTCGGCAGTATCGGATGTCTCTGGATCAAGTCCACACTTCCTTCCACTGCTTGCTGCACATCATCAAAGCCGGTCAACCAGCGCGACAGCTTGATGCCCGCATTAGTCAACGTGCTGAATACCTCGTCGGATACACCGCGATCCTTGGCTTTATCCAGAATAGAAGCGGAATTCAAGCCGGTCATGCCGCAATCATGGTGGCCAATGACAAGCACCTCGCTGGCCTTCAAACTGTATATTGCAACCATAATACTCCGCATAACGCTGCCGAACGGATGGGAGACGACAGCACCGGCGGTTTTAATGATTTGCGCATCGCCGTTTTTCAGGTTTAATGCCCGCGGCAGCAGCTCCACCAGACGGGAATCCATACAGGTTACGATGACCATTTTTTTCGTTGAGAACTTGTCTGTAATATACGGCTCGTAAGCTCCTTTGCTTACAAACTCTTCGTTGTATTCAAGAATGCTCTGTAATCTGCTCATTTTAAAACCTCCTATTTTCGCTTGTCGATTAAGCTCATGCTGTTGTTGTAAATTTGCTGCTTGCTGTTAAGCCGAAATGAAAGCTTCTCCGGTATATAATCCAGCTTTAGTTCCTCTTCAAAAAACACCTCATGCCTTTGCTCATACAATATCGGCACAGGCGCGTCGGCGGCCTTGAGAAGCTCAAGGTCAGCATCCTCGCTGGAAATGATCCAAAGCTGGGGGACTCCGCTAACAGCACAGCCGCAGCCCTCGGAATCATATACGAGCTGAAGGACGCCATCCGCTCCAACTTGAGCAGCAGCTTGCTTGGCTGCCCTTTCGGTAACTTCTACGTGCATGGGTTGGCCTCCTCCCCTGTTTGATTCTGGCAATCTAGCTGCCTTAATACAGGCAAGATTTTCTAGGATGGTTTACACAGCGGCAACAATTCTATCGGGGCTTTCTATTGATTATAAAACGAAGAAAAAGTAATATCAAAGAGAAATATTGTGGGAAGGTGTGATCAAGTGACGGATGCCTTTGAAAACAAGTTGGATGGATTTTTGAATTTGCTGAGAAAAATGAACGGCTACAGCGAAGCGATCGGCCTTATGCATTGGGATATGCGGACCGGTGCGCCGAAAAAAGCGATGGAGGGCCGATCTCAAGCTATTGGCTACTTATCAGCCGAAATGTTCCGCCTTTCGGTATCTGACGAGATGGGCGAGTATTTGGAGGAATTGACTAAGCCGGAAAATGCAAGCCAGCTCACCACTTCCCAGCAAAAAATGGTGTTGGAATGCAAGAAAGACTATGATCGTGACAAAAAAATTCCGCCGGATAAATACCAAGCCTACACGGTGCTCACCTCGCAAGCGGAATCGGTATGGGAGGAAGCCAAGGATCAGGCTGACTTCAGCATGTTTCAGCCGTATTTGGAGCAAATTGTGGAGACGAATTTGGAATTTGTCGAGCTGTGGGGTTATGAGCAGAACAAATACGATACACTGCTTGATATGTACGAGCCAGGCATGACTGTAGAAAAGCTGGATCAAGTGTTTGGCGTGCTTAGAGAGCGGGTCGTGCCGTTGGTCAGTGCTATTGCAAGCGCAGCTTACCAGCCGGAAACCGGATTTCTCCATCAAAAGTTTGAAAAAGAACGGCAGCGCCGCTTCAACCATTACATACTGGAGCAAATCGGCTACAGCTTCGATGCGGGACGGCTTGACGAAACGGTTCATCCTTTCGCAATCGGATTAAATCCGGGTGATGTGCGAATTACGACCAAGTTTGCCCTGGATAATTTAACAACCGCGCTGTTCGGAACGATTCATGAAGGCGGCCACGGACTTTATGAACAGAACATATCTGGCGATTTGATGGGAACGAACCTGTGCACGGGAACCTCCATGGGCATTCATGAATCGCAATCCCGCTTCTGGGAAAATATGGTCGGACGCAGTGAACCATTCTGGCAGCGATATTATGGCGATCTGCGCAAGCAATTCCCCGGCCAGCTGGATGATGTGGAGCTCGATCGGTTTTACCGGGGGATTAACGAGGTTAAGCCGACTTTAATCCGGATCGAGGCCGACGAGGTCACTTACAACCTGCACATCATGATCCGTTATGAGATTGAGAAAGCGCTCTTTAACGGCTCCGTTAAAGTGTCTGAGCTGCCTGAATATTGGAATGACTTGTACAAGGACTATTTGGGGGTCGCCCCGGATAATGACGGCGATGGGGTGCTTCAAGACGTACACTGGTCAGGAGGAATGTTCGGCTACTTCCCGTCCTATGCTCTCGGGAATATGTACTCTGCCCAATTCCGTCATACGCTGATGATGCAAATGCCTGATTTTGAGGAGAAAATCCGGCGAGGCGAGCTGCTGCCTATTAAGGATTGGCTGAGCGAGCAAATTTATCAGTACGGCAAGCTGCTGGATCCTTCGGAAATTGTCATGAAAGTAACCGGGGAAGAGCTGAACCCCGATTATCTCGTGCGCTATCTGGAAGAAAAATATAAAAATATTTATAAATTATAAAGCTGCTGTGCGATAGCTGCCGGTAAGTTGAGTAAGCATCCCGGCTCTCTGCGAACCCCACTTATGTGGGGTTATTTTTTTTGAAGCGAGATTGACATGCCGGCAGGCTAATGCTTCACGGGCGGGCAAGCTGCTTAGCCGTGCTTGCTCCCGGGGGATTTATTCAGCTGTCCTTAACACTTTTTAGGCAGCGGACATAGGATACAGAAGCAAGAATTATGAAGAAGGGGGAATAGGCTATGAAGCGTTGGGCTCGGCGGTTTATCGCTTGGCTCGGGATGGTATCACTGGTCGTACTGGCTGCTTGCTCATCCGCCCAAGGCAGTGAGACCCTGCGGGTAGGCGAAGTGACTCGCTCGATTTTTTACGCGCCGCAGTATGTGGCGATTTCGCAAGGCTTCTTTGAAGAAGAAGGGTTGACAGTGGAGCTCACCACGACATTTGGCGGAGACAAAACCATGACTACCTTGCTCTCCGGCGGAATCGATATTGCGCTGGTCGGCTCGGAAACCTCCATCTATGTTCACCAGCAGGGCAGTGACGATCCGATTATTAATTTTGCCCAAGTGACGCAGACTGACGGTACCTTTCTGGTGGCCAGGGAGCCTCTTCCCGATTTTGAATGGTCACAGCTTAAAGGCACCACCTTTCTCGGTCAGCGAAAGGGCGGAATGCCGCAAATGGCGGGCGAATTCACCTTGAAATTACACGGGATTGATCCCCATAACGATCTCGAGCTTCTGCAAAATGTGGAGTTTGCCAACATCCCGACAGCCTTTGCATCGGGGACAGGCGATTTTGTCCAGTTATTCGAGCCCCAGGCCTCTGTATTTGAGAAAGAAGGACGCGGCCACGTTATAGCCTCCTTTGGAGTGGAGAGCGGGCATTTGCCCTATACCGTATTTATGGCCAAACAAAGCTATATCGAAAAGAATGAAGAATTGATTCAAAAATTCACCAATGCGGTTCATCGCGCCCAGCTTTGGGTGGAGACCCAGCCGGTGGAAGAAATTACTAGGGCAATTGCCGGTTTTTTTGATGATACAGACGAAGAAATCATTGCCCGTGTTGTCGAGCGTTACAAAGAGCAGGGCTCCTTTGCCACCGATCCGATCATAGACGCGGATGAGTGGAATAACTTGCTGGACATTATGGAAGCAGCAGGTGAACTGGAAGAGCGAGTGGAGCCGGAGGCGCTGATTGATAACCGGTTCGCAGAACAGGCCATTTCCGCTTTATCCTCACCGTAAAGCAAGCTTCATGGAATTCATGAGGAGGTGATACTTTGAAGCCTGCCGTCGCATTGGAAGGCATTACACAAGTGTACGTCACCGACAGTGGGGCATCTTTGGCTATTGATCGTATTTCTTTTTCGGTAGCGCCGGGAGAATTCGTCTCCCTGGTGGGACCAAGCGGATGCGGTAAGACGACCGTCCTCTCCACGATTGCCGGGTTGATCCAGCCTACGCAGGGAACAGTGAAGCTGTTTGGGGAGAAGGTTGAAAGCCCTTCGGAAAAAGTGGGCTACATGCTGCAGCAGGACTATTTATTTCCGTGGAGGACCATTTGGCAAAACTTGATGATTGGGCTGGAATTGACTGGCCGTTTAACGGGCCCGCATAAGGAGTACGCGAGCCATCTGCTGGAGGAGATAGGGCTTGCGGGAACGGAGCAGCTTTACCCGAGCCAGCTCTCCGGCGGAATGCGTCAAAGGGTCGCTCTGGCCCGCACGCTGGCTACAGAACCGGAGGTGCTGCTGCTAGACGAACCGTTCTCGGCTCTCGATTATCAGACCAAGCTGCAGCTTGAAGAATTGTTGTCTCATACCCTGAGCATCCGGGGAAAAACAGCGCTGCTGGTTACTCACGACATCTCGGAGGCCGTGGCGATGAGTGATAGGGTTCTCATTATGGGCCGCAATCCGGGAACGATCCGCAGGGAAGTCGTGATTCCTCACGAAATCCGGGAAGCTGCCCCGCTTAAAGCAAGGGAGCACCCGCAGTTCCATCCTTTGTTTCATCAGATTTGGAGAGAGCTTGAGTCGGAGGAACGACAGGAGGGAGAGCCGGATGAAAACGGAGAATAAAGAAGGGCCTATTCAAGCGCCAAATCCAACCCTCCCCTTGACGGATGCTATATACCGCAGCTACAAACAAAAGCAGTTCAAGAGCAAGGTGTGGGTTCGCTTTACCCAGTTGGCGCTGCTGCTTGGCGGGCTGCTGCTATGGGAAATAGCGGGAAGGAAAAATTGGATTGACGTGCTTCTTTTCAGCTATCCGAGCAAGGTATGGGCGCTCTTGTATTCGAGGCTTGTGGAGGGGACTCTGCTGCCGCATATCGGAGTTACCGTTCTGGAGACACTTGTCGGCTTTGTGTTGGGAACGCTGCTGGGTACTGTCATTGCGGTATTGATCTGGTGGTCTCCATTTCTGCAAAAAGTGCTGGACCCATACATTGTCGTGCTGAACAGCATGCCTAAGGTTGCCTTAGGCCCGTTATTTATCGTCGGTCTCGGTCCGGGTGTATTATCCATTATCGGGATGACCCTGGCGATCACGGTCATCATTACGACTCTCGTTATTTATTCCAGCTTTAACGAAGTGGATTCGAATTATGTAAAAGTAGTCCGGGTTTTTGGCGGAAGCCGCTCCAGTGTATTTCGCAAAGTGATCTTTCCCGCCTCCTTCCCGGCCATCGTTTCGACGCTTAAAGTGAACGTCGGCCTGGCTTGGATAGGAGTCATTGTCGGCGAATTTCTGGTTTCTAAACAGGGCCTTGGTTATTTAATCATTTACGGATTTCAAGTGTTTAACTTTTCACTGGTCATCGGAAGTTTATTTATTATCGCTATTGTCGCCACCTTGATGTATCAGGCTGTAGCGTATTTGGAAAGCAAGCTGATCAGGCAGCGCTGAGATCGGCTGCAAAAACTAAAAATGCTAGTGATCCGCAGGTTGGATAGTCAATGTCTTGAGCATTTTTGCATAAATTCCATATAAGCCTTTAATCAAACAAGATATAGATCCAAACGCTTCAGTTTGTCTATATCTTGTTATTACTTGTAAATGAAATCGAATTATGCAAAATGCTTATCTAATAAAAAGAGCAGATAAAGTAGAGGACAATAGTCTTGTCCACTCCGCGGTTCAGCCAAATCACAGGCTAAGGCGGCCTGTGAGGTGCAGACTCTCTATACGATTCTCGAAAAATTTTTGTCACTCTAGACGAATGTCCTGCATACAATTTATAAGAATGATTGCATGGAGGAGGTTGAACAATGTCGATTAAAGATAAAGACTTTCAATTTAGAGAGATTATTACAAAAGCTGTCTGCGGCAAGGGACGCAAATTCAGTCAGGTAAGCCACAACGTCACTCCGGCGAATACCCCTACGAGCATACTCGGCGCCTGGCTTATCAACCACCAGTATGAGGCGGCAAAAGCCAGCGATGGGGTGGAAGTAATCGGTACTTACGATATCAACATCTGGTATTCTTATGATGGAAACTCCAAAACGGATGTAGCCAAGGAGACGGTATCTTATGTTGATGTTATTCCGTTGACTTATGTGGATAAAAAACACAGGGCATCCACTTCGGAGGTATCGGCCTTAGCAACACAAGAACCTAACTGTGTGGAAGCCACAGTTGCGTCCAACGGTGACAGTGTCATCATTCGAGTGGAAAGGGAGTTCCAGATCGAAATGATCGCTGAAACCAAGGTGTGCGTACTGGTTAACCCGCATGGATTGCCCGACTATGAAAAATCATTCGATTTCGATGATGCGGACCTCGGCGAATATGAGGACCTGGATCCTGACTTGATTGATGAGGATTACAACTGATTGTATCTTTGCTAACCATTATATGTGCATAACCAGCTTTTGCTGAGGGCGGCAGCCCTCTTTTTTGCTGAAAAATTATCAGTGCGTGCTTGCGGGAACAAAGGGGGCGCTTGAAATGGCAGTGTTTTTTATGCATAATCATGAGCCGGGGATCGAACTGCTGCTTGCGAGGCTGCAGGTTACTTCAGGCAGCCGGCTGGATGCCGAGTCCCTCCCTACGTATCTGATACGCTGGGGAACGACGCTCAAGGAGCCGGACTCCATTCCGACACTTAACCGGCTGTCCGCAGTATTAAGAGCGATGCGCATCTCTGAACGCAACGAAACGCTGAACCGGCATGGACTTAAGACGGGGAACCTGTCTTTAACAGACTCTCAAGGGAAAGAGAATGCGGAACGGACGTATACGACACTGTACTGGATTCCGGTGTTTCATATGGAGGCTTTGGCTGTCTATGAAAAATCATTAGTGGAGCCTCTCTTGCTTTCTTCCAGGATTGATCGTAACGTCGGCTACCGCGAGCTGGGAAGGCCGCGCAACGGCTATCATGTGCTGCGGGCGATGAAAACGGCGGTGCGTTCGGTTTATGCGCTTGGGCTCGATTATGCCCTCGTTCAAATCGGCATCCATCCGGTTGGGGGCACCTTTGTTCTCGATGTTCGGCCGCAGCCCAAGCTGACGACTAAGCTGGCCGTGCTTTTCGCCGGGGCGATGAATCGTTTCGCAAGGGAAGAGGAAGCCGGCCGCAGGCTAAACGCACCTTTGCTTCTTGGCGCCGATCCGGAATTTATACTGCGAAGTCCGAATGGCAAGGTCATTCCAGCCTCCCGTTTTATGGATAAATCAGGTAATGTCGGATGTGATGCAGTCGTATTGAGGGGGAGGAGGTTAATCCACCCGCTGGTGGAGATCCGGCCGGAGCCGGCGGAAACTCCCGGCAAGCTGCTGGACAACATCCATTCAGGATTGGTGCAGGCTAAGGATCTGATTGCGGATGATGCATTGGAATGGCTGTCAGGTGGAATGCCGGTCAAAGGCATTCCCCTTGGTGGCCATATCCACTTTAGCGGCATTTGGCTGCATTCCGGGCTGGTCCGCAAGCTCGACAACTACTTAACCTTACCCGCAGCTCTGCTGGAAGACAAAGGGTCGCATCAGCGGCGGCCGCTCTATGGCTATCTGGGAGACTGCCGGCGCAAGCTGCACGGAGGCTTCGAATATCGGACCTTGCCAAGCTGGCTGCTTTCCCCTGAGATTACTGCCGGAGTGCTGACTCTTGCTTTCCTCCTTGCGGAAAATTACCGATATTTGCGGCAGGAGCCGCTGGCCGAGTCCCGGGTACAGCAAGCCTTCTATCGTGGTAATCGTAAAGAGCTGCTGAACGTTGTCGCTCCATTATGGAAAGAGCTCGAGGAGCTGCCGGCTTACTCAGCACATAGCAAGCAGCTGGACGCCTTGAAGCAAGTGCTGTTTGCTGCTTCAGCGCCTGACAGCAGCCTGGATTTCCGCCGTAATTGGAAGCTGTGACGTATAATCGTGTCATTTTTTTGAGCGAAAACCTGCTTACATCAGATCACGAGATGTCGTATACTTGCATGAGATAAGGGTGACAGCAGTTTATGAAATAGGAGGAAGCCGCTGACCATGGAGCAATCGGTAATAGTAGAAGCCTACAATCCGCAGTGGACCGTCAGCTATGAGCGGGAGGCGGCTCAAATAAGGCGTATCGCGGGCGATAAGCTGCTGGGAATCGAGCATATCGGCAGCACCTCGGTTATCGGTATGAGTGCGAAGCCTATTCTCGACCTAATGGGCGGTGTTCGGCACTTGGACGAAGCTTTGGAATGGGTGGAGCCGTTCGCCCGTATAGGGTATGAATGGGTTTATCACGAAGCATTCCCTTTCAGACGGTTTTTTAGAAAAGGGGAGCGCGGTGCCGGGACCCACCATCTTCATATATATATCTATAAAGGCGAGCACTGGACGAATCAGCAATTATTCAGGGACTATCTGACCGAGCACCCGGATGTGCGGGAACAATATGCCAGTCTAAAGAAGCGATTAGCCGAAGACCATGCTATGGACCGCGAGCAGTATACTTTAGCCAAAGGGCCATTCATCGAATCGGTTATCATTAGGGCAAGACGTGAGGCCGGGCTGCTTGATTCGAACAGCGAATGATTATATCAACAGGGCTGTACTGATTCGTGTTATAATGTAAAGAGCATTAGCAGGTGGACACGCTGCCGTTCAGGCCATAGCAAGAACGGTTATGTCCCTCACAGTTTGGAGGTTGCCCGGAATTGACTTATACCCCAATGATTCAACAATACTTATCGGTAAAATCGGGCGTGCAGGACGCTCTTTTGTTTTTTAGGCTGGGAGATTTTTATGAGTTGTTTTTTGAAGATGCCAAAGTAGCTTCGCGCGAGCTGGAATTAACCTTAACAGGGAGAGATGGCGGAGCCAAAGAAAAAATTCCGATGTGCGGAGTACCCTATCATTCTGCTGATGGCTATATTGCCAGATTAATAGAAAAAGGGTTCAAAGTGGCCATTTGTGAACAGGTGGAGAACCCCCAGGATGCTAAAGGCATCGTCCGCCGGGAAGTGGTGAAGGTTGTTACTCCCGGTACGTTTATGGATAACAAACAAGCCGGGACATCCCAGAACAATTACATAACGGCTTTGGCAGTATCCAACGGGGAGTATGCGCTGGCTTCTTGTGATCTGTCGACAGGCGAGCTTTACGCGACTTCCTTCAGCAGCTCTCTGGAGCAATTGCTCGATGAGGTCAGTGTCTATTCGCCTGCAGAGATTGTAGGCGCTCCTACCCTGTTAGCAGAAGTGAGAGCTCTGTATTCGCATACGAAAATCCCCATCTATACTGAGCGGGAATCCGCGGGCTCACCAGGAGGCCGGCCATTGGCTGCTGCATCAGAACTTACCGGCTCGCTCACTGGTCATGCTTCAGGTAGTCAAGGCCACGATTACGACCCGCTCAGCCGGTTCCAGGCTGGCGATGTCCAGAGCTTGAACGATGCCGAGCAAGCATCCGTTGCGCTGCTAATGAGCTATTTGCAGGAGACGCAAAAAAGAGCCTTGGACCATATCGAGCGAATTCAGCGTTACGAGCCTGATCAATATATGGTCATGGATCCGTTCACGCGGCGGAACCTGGAGCTCGTAGAGACGGTTAGAGACCGCTCTAAGAAGGGCTCGCTGCTGTGGCTGCTCGACCGCACGGTGACAGCGATGGGTGCCCGGATGCTGCGGCGCTGGATTGAGAAGCCGCTGATGAATAAACAGTCTATTGAAGACCGTCTGGAAGCAGTGGAATGCTTGCATAACCAGATGATTGTCCGCGAGGATATTCGCTCCCAGCTCAAAGAGGTTTATGACCTGGAGCGGCTGGTGGGCCGGATCTGCTACGGTAATGCCAACGGGCGCGATTTGGCGGCTCTGCGCCAATCATTGAGACAGGTGCCGCATCTGAAGGAGCTGTGCTTGCATTCGGGTTCATCCACCTTAAGGCGGCTTGTCCGGCAGATGGATGACTGCGGGGATGTTCTGGAGCTCATCGCAGCCGCTATTGTGGATGATCCCCCGGTTTCCGTCAGGGAGGGAGGCCTTATCAAGAAAGGCTACCATGAGCATCTGGACAAGCTTAGAGAAGCTGATACTAGCGGCAAGCAGTGGATCGCCGAGCTGGAAAGAAAAGAGCGGGAAGCTACCGGCATCAAGTCTTTGAAGATCGGCTATAACAAGGTGTTTGGCTATTACATAGAGGTAACTCGCGCCAATCTGTCACTGCTGCCGGAAGGACGCTATGAACGGAAACAAACTCTCGCTAACGCAGAGAGATTTATTACTGCGGAGCTGAAGGAAAAGGAAGCGTTAATTCTCGAAGCGCAGGAGAAGATGGTCCTAATTGAATATGACTTGTTTACTCAGCTGCGTGAGGAGATTGCCGCACATAGAACCCGTCTGCAGCAGCTGGCAGCCACAATTGCAAGTGTCGATACCCTGCAATCCTTGGCCGTGGTCAGCGCTTCCCATCGCTTCACCCGGCCGGCCATCTCCGAGAACGGCGATATGGTTGTGAAGGAAGGCCGTCATCCCGTGGTAGAATCCGTGCTGAAGGAGCAATCTTTTGTCGCGAATGACACTGTTATGGAGATGGACACGAACCGCGTGCTGCTAATAACCGGGCCGAATATGGCCGGGAAAAGCACCTATATGAGACAGGTGGCGATGATTTCCATCATGGCTCAAATGGGCAGCTTTGTCCCCGCTGAGCAGGCTGCTGTTCCGATAACGGACCGGATCTTCACGCGGATTGGCGCCGCCGATGATCTGATTGGCGGACAGAGCACCTTTATGGTGGAGATGATGGACATCCAAGCGATGACAGCTAAAGCGACACCGCGAAGCCTGGTCATTATTGATGAGCTTGGCAGAGGCACCTCAACCGGTGAAGGAATGGCTATCGCACAGGCGGTTATCGAATACCTTCATGACCAGATCGGCTGCAAGACGCTCGTCTCTACCCATTTTCACGAGCTGGCTCATTTGGAGGATAGCTTGACCTATTTGCACAATTACTCCATGGCAGTCAAGGAAAGCGGAAGGCAGGTTACGTTCTTGCGCAAGCTGGTTCCCGGCGCAGCAAGCACAAGCTACGGTATTTATTGTGCCCAAATCGCCGGCTTGCCGGAATCGATCATCTCACGATCCTATGCGCTGCTCAGCACTTTTGAGGCGAGAGCAGTGGATTATGGAGGAGAGGCAAACCAAGGCCGCAAAGAGATGGCGGCGGCCCGGGATGATGCTCAGGAGATTGCTCACGATAATGCTTACGGTAATGCTCGTGATAATGCTCATGATAATGCGCAAGGTAATGCTTGCGGTAATGCTCATGATAACGAGCGGTTGGCGCAAGCGGGGAGAAGCCCGGAGGCGGTTCAACTGAGCTTCTTCGGAGACACTGAGTCTCTATCGTCAGCGGAAAGCAAACTGCAAAAGAAGTCCTATACTGCCGAAAGGAACAGCAGTATGGACCTGCTTAAGGAGGACTCTTCTTCCGGTGAGATTTACCGGGTGGTGGAGCAATTAAAGCAGGCCGATCTGATTAACATGACTCCACTGCAGGCGATGAACTTGCTGTATGAGCTCAAGCAAAAGCTGTAGCTGCATGAAATCGCATGCTGAGAATGACAGCCCGGACCGCGGGCCGGGAGGCCTTGGTCGTGCGCTTTTTGCAGCTCGTATAAAGACACGTTGGCCCGGCTGGGTCCGGTAAGGCAGCCGAATAGCGGCACGTTGGCCCGGCTGGGGCCGGTAACGCAGCCTGAATAGCGGCACGCTGGCCCTCTCGCGAGTCGGTAAGGCAGCACAGTGTCCGGTTCCAACCCGGTAACGGCCTGCTTTACAGAAGCGAGTCAAGCGAAGGCGCCGCGAGGCAAACGAAAGCAAGAGCTCATCATAGTGGCAAGTAAAAGATTAGAGAGTAACAAAGATTAAGAAGCGAAAGAAAACACAAGCACAGAAAATAGAGATATTGAAAAACAAAAAGAAATTGCAGGGGAGCTGGAAGCCGGAAGCTGAAAGCAGGAAGCTGGAAGCCGGAAACCGGAAGCCGGAAGCTGGAATCAGGAAGCAGGAAGCAGGAAGCAGGAGCCGGAAACCGGAAACACGGAAGATTTTAAAGTGTGAAAGGACCAGCGGGTCCCTTGTTTGTAAAAAAACTACATAAGACAAGCCATAAGATTGTGCAAATGGATACAGGCCCTGTAAAGGAAGAGGTAAAGGATGAGAGGAGAAACCTTATATGCCCTTTAAGTTCAAAATAACCGGAAAACAACTGTTTATTGTATGGCTGGTCTGCCTTATGCTTCTTGCCCTTCCAGCGTTTGCGGCTGCGGAGGAAGAGGAGTACTGGGAGCTGAGCGATTCCCAGCTGCAGTGGCTTGAAATTCACGAGCTGCTCCAATCCTTTCATGTGACATCCCCTTCCGGAGAAAAATTGGCGGGGGTATCGATAGAGGCCATGCTTGAGGCCCTGAACGATCCTTATAGCCGCTATATGACACCAGATGAGTGGGATAACTACCTGAATTCCCTCAATCAGAAGTTCACGGGGATAGGTGTCCTTGTCGCTGAGGAAGATGAGGGGATGAGAATTGTTGAAGTATATCCCAACTCACCTGCAGCCGAAGCCGGATTGCTGGCTGGAGATTATCTGGTTGCCATAGATGGCGTCACTGCGGGTGACAGGGAGATTGACAGCTTTTTAAGCCTTATTCCGAAGGAAGATGGCAGCTCGGTTATCCTGACCCTTGATCGCTCCGGACAAATAGTGGAAGTTGAATTATTCGTAGGGGAAATCGTTGTTCCTTCCGTGAGCGGATTTTTGATGAACGATGGTACCGGGTATATTTATATTAGCGTGTTTGCCAGTGAAACCAGTCAGGAGTTCACTGAGATGCTGAATCAATTAAGCGCGCAAGGAATGAAAGCTCTTATTTTGGATATTCGTAATAACCCTGGGGGATTGGCGGATTCGGTGCATGAATTGTCAGCAAGCTTTATTCCAGAGGGTGTGCTGATGACGGTGCAGGACGGTTCCGGCTACCAGGAGGACATAGAAATTATTGGCGGTTCGGAGCTATCCGTACCGGTTGCTCTGTTAGTTAACGGGGAAAGCGCCAGTGCGGCTGAGGTGCTGGCCGGATTTTTACAGGATTACGAAAAAGCAGTGCTTATCGGCAGCCGTACATACGGGAAAGGAACGATCCAGTCGATGATTCCTCTGTCCAATGGCGGTGTGTTGAAAATGTCCACGGAGCAATATTTTACGCCAATGGGACATCCCGTACAGGGGCAGGGAATTATCCCCGATTGGGAAGTAGAAGGCGAGCTTCCACAGCTGCTTGCTGCTCTGCATGCCCTCGACTCTGCAGTAGAGCTGGATATTCGTTTCACTGGTGAGCTAATAGTTAATGGTGAGGAGATAGGATACGAGGCTCCATTTCTCAATCGGGAGGAGAAATGGTATGTCCATTCAAGAATACTGGCAGCCATGGTAGGAAATGACATTGGCTGGCATGGGGCGTTGGGCTCTGTTGTGCTTACTTCACTCCCTGACAGACAAGTTATCGTTTTCCATACTGGTGAGTCTGTGATTTTGGAACAGGATTTGGCTTACGTGGAGCTTGAAGCATTTCAGCAAGTCTTTCCCCAATTTCATTGGAAAGTAAATGATGGCGGCTTGGTATTGACTGTCCGTCCGTGATCTTCTAATGGAAGTTACCGCGCAGGATGTATTTGTATTTTACTTGAATATGATATAAGTTCAGCCGGAAGATTGATTGGAATAGTAGGTTTAACGAGATCCGGTTGAAGCGGTCAAAAGCTTTTTTGAAAGGAGAGTGTCTGAGGATGGGTAGGATTCGATTGCTGGATGACCATATAGCTAACCAAATCGCGGCAGGTGAAGTGGTAGAGCGTCCCTCTTCCGTGGTTAAGGAGCTTGTGGAAAATTCGATCGATGCCGGCAGCACGAGAATTGAAGTATTTTTGGAGGAAGGCGGCATCCAGCTTATTCGTGTCAAGGACAACGGATCAGGAATGGAGAAGAGTGATGTACAGCTGGCATTCCACCGGCACGCGACGAGCAAGATTTCAGCAAGCAAGGATTTGTTCCGCATCCGCTCCCTTGGTTTCCGTGGGGAAGCTCTCCCGAGTATTGCCGCAGTCGCGAAAGTAGAGTGCGTGACCTCTGACAATACCTCCGGCTTGGGAACAAGAATAGTCGTTGCAGGGGGACAGGTACTGGCTGCAGAAGAGGCAGCGGCTTCCCGCGGCACGGAGATTACGGTTCGCGAGCTCTTTTACAATACCCCGGCAAGGCTGAAATATATGAAGACGATTCAAACAGAGCTGGGCCATGTTTCCGATTATATGTACCGCTTGGCTCTGGCTCATCCTGGTATCGCGTTTTCCTTGAAGCATAACCACAACTCGCTGCTGCACACGCTTGGCAACGGAGATTTGCTTCAAGTAATAGCAGCCGTATATGGAACATCGGCTGCCAAGCAAATGCTTGCGGTAAGCCTGGAAACACCCGACTATACGATTTCAGGCTACATCTCCCGTCCGGAATGGACGAGGGCGAACAGATACGGAATATCTACGATTATTAATGGCAGGTATATACGCAATTACGGCTTGGTACAGGCTTTGCTCAAAGGTTATCATACGCTGCTGCCGATTAATCGTTACCCGTTGGCAGTCCTGCACCTGGAGATGTCGCCGGAACTGGTCGATGTGAATGTCCATCCTGCAAAGCTGGAGGTCCGCTTCAGCAAAGAACCCGAGCTCTTGCAGAGCGTTGAGGAGTCTGTACGGGCAGCGCTTGCTCAGGAAGTTTTGATCCCGGAAGGCCGTAAGCCGGCAGACAAGAAGCCGGTCGTGCGGGAGCAGATCGCCTGGTACGGCGATGAGATGTTTGCCGCTGGCCAACAAGGCTGTGAAGCTGGCAGCGCTATTGCGAAAGAGAGCGCGAAAGATGACCTTGGCACCGGCGAGCCCGGGCAGACCGCGTCTAGCGGCGAAGCCCGGGCGCAAGCCGGCGTACCGCAAGCCGGCGTACCGCAAGCCGGCGTACCCGCGGCGGCCGGCCGCCCCGATGCTGCGCGTGATCAGCAGAGGACTCCGCGTCAAGCGGAGTCCTCTGCTTCCAGCGCACCAGGCGCTGGCCAAGCGCCGCTCACGCCGCCAAACGCCCTGCCGCCGGAGGTCGGCGTGCGGCGCTCCGGCCCGCCTGCCGGCAGCAGCTCCGCCCCCGAGCCGGAAGCATCGCTCCCTAGCGATGCTTCCGGCCAAGGTGGCGGCGCAGGCGGCCGCGGCGATCGCCCGGCTGCTGCGGGCCGAGCCCCCCTTGACACCTTCGCGTCAAGGGGGGCGGGGCCTGCCCGCGAAGCCCGCGGCTATAGTCCGCGCGACAGCAGGCGCGGAATGTCCGCCGCGTCGGCGGAGCTGGCAGCCGGCTTGCAGCCGCAGCCAGCCACAGCGGCGGAAAGCACGCGCGGCCCGGGCGGGCTGCCGGCATTTCCGGCACTGACGCCGATCGGCCAGCTGCACGGCACGTACATACTTGCCCAGAACGAGCAGGGGCTGTACTTAATCGATCAGCACGCTGCGCATGAACGTATAAACTACGAATATTATTATGAGAAATTCGGCAAGCCTGAAGAAGCGAGCCAGGAACTGCTCGTGCCCTTGACGCTGGAATTTACTCCGGCGGAAGCCGCTCTCCTGAATGAACGGCTTGACTGGTTTGAGCGGGTTGGAGTCTATATGGAAAGTTTCGGCGGCGCGAGCTTCATCGTCCGCGCTTATCCCCACTGGTTTCCTGCCGGAGAAGAAAAGGAGCTTATTGAGGAAATGGCCGAGTGGATGCTGACAGAGAAAAAGCAGCTGGACCTTGCCAAGCTCCGGGAGAAATCATCAACGCTCTGCTCCTGCAAAGCATCGATTAAAGCGAATCAGGCCCTGAGCATTGCCGAAATGGAGACATTAATCCGCCGGTTGGCCGGATGCCGGATTCCATACACCTGTCCTCACGGCCGCCCGATTGTAGTAAGTTTTTCCACGTATGAGCTGGAAAAGATGTTCAAACGGGTCATGTAAGAGGCTGCCGGGTTATCCTTTTGTAAACCTGCTGACCAGGTCAAAACGAGGGCATCATGTGCTGGCATGGAATAACGAGCATCATGTATTGACTAGGGTTATGCGAGCAAGTGGTGTGCTAGGATTAAACAAGCATCCTGCATCTAATGAAATTGAACGGTCAAAGTTGCGCCGAAACGCCGGCTGCCCGATTAGGTTTAACTTCCGATCTTGGCGAACTTTAAAAGGGGTGCTTGACCTTCGTCATGTAACGCCGAACATCCACGCTGGCAGCCTCGTGCGGACAGAAGATTTCTAAAAAATGCTTATGGATTAATCTGGGCATATTAAAAGCAAATGGAACAGGAGATTGTTGTAATATGTTAGTGACCACAGCCTATAAGCCTGATAAGCATCAGCTGGACAAGGCTGCCCGGTTGGCGGAGCGGTTCGGCTGGACGCTGGTGCCCCGCAAGAATTCATCCATCCGTCAGCTGCAGCGGAGCTATAAAGAGGACGAATTAATTCTCGTTTCAGGCGGGCAGTTAACTTATTACCGTAGCGGCTCGGAACCGTTTCGCTTCCATCCCAGTATGGCCCAATTGCGAATTAAGGGGATGCTGAAAGGCGAAACGGATTATTTGCTCAAGCTGCTGCAGCTCAAACCGGGAGATGCAGTACTGGACTGTACGGCAGGGCTCGGCTCCGATGCGATCGTATTTTCGTATGCGGTTGGCGAGGAAGGAAGCGTCACCGCTCTGGAGAGTGAGCCTGTGCTCGCTATTCTGGTTCAGGAAGGGCTTGCTGTCTATCAATCCGGGGTAAACGAAGTGGACGAGGCGATGCGGAGGGTCAGGCTGCTGCAGCTTCCTCACCTGGATTATTTGCGTAATGCTCCGGAGGGAAGTGTAGACGTGATTTACTTTGATCCGATGTTCCGTACACCGGTTGCAGCCTCAGACTCCTTGTCCCCCTTGCGAAATTTGGCCAATCCGCAGGCATTATCCGCGGAAGCAGTCCGTGAAGCCTGCCGGGTTGCACGACGTTTTGTGGTGATGAAGGAACGCAGGGGCAGCGGAGAATTTTCCCGTCTCGGCTTTGAGGCGATTGCACGGCCGGGGTCAAAAATTGCGTATGGAGTGATCAGACCCAATGCTTACAGATAAACAGCCCGACTCAGCCCGGCTATTGATTCTTATCGGACCGACGGCATCGGGAAAAACAAAGCTTAGCCTGGAAATTGCCAAAACCTACCAATGCGAGATCATATCCGGTGATTCCATGCAGGTATACCGCGGAATGGATATTGGAACGGCAAAAGCGTCTCCGGAGGAAAGGCGGGCTGTCGTACATCATATGATCGATATCCACGATCCGGATGAGCCTTTTTCCGCAGCGGAATTTCAGGAGAGGGGCAGCAGGCTGATCGCGGAGATTACCGCTAGAGGCCGCTTGCCTTTTGTGGTGGGGGGCACGGGGCTATATGTTGAATCACTCGCTTACGGCTATCAATTCAGCGATGCGGGCTCAGATGAGGAATTTCGTGCTGAACAGGAGCTTTTTTTGCGGCAGCATGGCGCGCATGCGCTGCATGACAAGCTTCGGGCGGTGGACCCTGTAACGGCCGAGCGGCTTCATCCGAACGATTCTCGCAGGATTATTCGCGCTCTGGAGGTGCATCATTTAACCGGACAGACGCTTTCCTCACAACTCGCCGGACAAAAAAAACGATCTCCTTACGATATCTGTATTGTAGGCTTGACAATGGACAGGCAGTTACTATATAAACGAATAGAAGAGAGAATTGACCAAATGCTGGATGCAGGCTTGGTTGAAGAAGTGGCTTCCTTGCGAAGCCAGGGGTACTCCGATGAATTGGTGTCCATGCAAGGCCTTGGCTATAAGGAAATTTGCGCCTGCTTGCGAAAGGAGCTGACTTTGGAGGAAGCAGTCACCCTGCTCAAACGAAATACCCGAAGATTCGCCAAGAGACAGCTGTCCTGGTTCCGGCATATGAAGGATATACACTGGGTGGATGTCACCGATACAGATCAGTTTGACAAGCATTTGCGGCTCATTAATGGTATAATTGAGGAAAAGCTGATTAACAAGACCCCCCAGCAGTAGGTCACAAATTAGAAAGAACACGGGGAAGAACATATCGTCTGTTCCACTATTCGAAGGAGGACCATCGATGAACAAAACGATCAATATTCAAGACAATTTTTTAAATTCCTTGAGAAAAGAGAGCGTACCCGTCACTGTATATTTAACGAATGGCTTCCAAATTAGAGGCCTGATTAAAGCATTTGATAATTTTACCATTATTATTGATAGTGAGGGCAAGCAGCAAATGGTGTACAAACATGCCATTTCCACCTTCACACCGCTGCGCTCTGTATCTTTTTCTTCCGAGAACTAAGAACCAGCTGTTAACCATCCTTGTATACAATTCGAAGTGGAGCAACCCCGTGCACCTATTTAAGCAAAGGGTTGTTCTTTTTATTTCCCAAAACTTTGCTGTCTGTCCAAATGCTGCTGCCTATAGAAAAACAGACTATTTTGCCTTGCGGCGAAGGCGAACATAAAGTGTCAAAAGTGTGACAAAGCGATGGGAAATGAATCTTTTATGCAGGCGGCTTCGTCTATAACGGATAAGGAAGGTTTAAATATTGGGGGAACGGCAGCGGGAAGCATCGGAAGAATATACGGAGCCTTTGCTGCGGGGGCTTCCTAATGCGGACAAGATATTAAACCGAACTTAACAATTCTTATTTATTTCTTATTCTTCTTGAAATGCTCGGAAGGAGAGTTATTATGGAAACATCACTTGTTTGTCAATAGAGAGAGAAGGACACCTAAAGGGGGAGAGAGACGATGACCGCAAAAAAGAAAGCCCAGCCTAAACCCAAAAGGAAGAAAAAGAAACGGATCACAGGCAGGGCCATACTGGCGTCAGGGCTGATAGCACTTGCCTTGGCAATCATATTTTCACTAGCCGGCTATCTTTATATTTTGTATACAGGTCAAAAAATATTGAGTGAGCAGAGCGGTAAGCTGGAGCTCGGAGCACCTTCCATTCTGTTAGATGCAGACGGCAACCAGATGGCTGAGCTCAAGGCAAAGGGAACGCCGGAGCCGGTCACTTTGGATGAGATTCCGGAGCTTCTGCAGCAGGCGTTTATTGCTACGGAAGACCGGAGATTCGAAGAGCATACCGGGATTGACTTTATTTCCATCGGCCGGGCGCTGGTTAAAGATATTATCGCCAGAGACTTTGTCGAGGGCGGAAGCACCATTACTCAGCAGCTGGCCAAGAATCTGTTCTTGAGTTCTGAGAAAACATTGCTGAGAAAAGCTAATGAAGCTTCAATCGCCATTGCTCTGGAAGAGAATTTGACCAAGGACCAAATTTTGGAGCTCTATTTAAACCGGATTTATTTTGGCGGCGGCGCTTACGGGATTAAGCAGGCCTCGAAGAAATATTTTGGCATAGAGGATCTTCATCAGCTGGAGCTTTGGCAAATTGCTACCCTGGCAGCCCTCCCTAAAGGACCGAATGCTTATTCTCCGCTTAATGATCCGGAGCGGTCGAAGACTCGCCGCGGGGTAGTGCTTACGCTAATGGCTGACCAAGGTTATATTACCGAGGAGCAGAAAAACGAAGCGATGGAGATCGAATATGATCCCGAGAAAGCGACCTCCATTGTGAGCAGCAATGAGTTTCCTACGTACATTGATTACGTGCTTAGAGAGGCGAATGAGAGATACAATCTGGAAGAAGAAGTGATTCTGCGCGGTGGCTATACGATCCAGACAGCCATGAATGCCGATGCCCAGCGGGCGATGCAGGAAGCGTTTGAGAATGAAAGCTTGTTTCAGCAGAAGGTAGACGGTCAGACGATGCAGATGCAATCCAGCATGGTCATTGTCGATCAGTACACAGGCGGAATCGTAGCCATGATCGGCGGTAGAGACTATGAGCGCAAAGGATTGAATCGGGCACTGGTCAAGCAGCAGCCGGGCTCTTCCATCAAACCGCTGGTCAGCTATGGTTACGCGCTCGAGAGCGGAGAATACAACATTTATTCCAGGCTTGAGGACAAACAAATGGATTTTAACGGATACTCTCCGCGAAATTATAACAACCGCTACCGTGGTGTTGTCACGATGGCCGACGCGGTCAAGTATTCCTCCAATGTACCTGCCGTATGGCTGCTCAATGAAATCGGCCTGAAAAACGGAATGGACTTTGCCCGTTCCTTGGGCATCACCTTTGATGAGCAGGACAATAACTTGGCTGTTGCATTGGGCGGATTGACCTACGGGACCTCGCCGCTGGAAATGGCACAAGCCTACAGCGCTTTTGCCAATGACGGTGTATTGATTGAATCGCATGCGATTGTAAGCATTAAAGATCGTAATGGCCGGGAAGTGGCTGCATTTAACGATGAAGGTACCCGTGTGATGAAGCAGCAAACTGCCCGCGATATGACGGAGCTGCTGTATGGGGTTGTCAACAGCAGTGATGGTACCGGCCGGGCTGCCCGCATGGATGACCGTATTGTTGTCGGCAAGACAGGCTCAACCCAGCATCCGCATGTGGAGAATGGCGACAAGGATATCTGGTTTGTCGGCTATACGCCGGAATGGACGGCTGCTGTCTGGATGGGCTTTGACAAGGCCGATGCTAACCACTATATTACGATGAGCAGCGGCAATGCAGCTGCCCTGTTCAAGGAAGTTATGTCCAAGGGATTGGCCAACATGCCGAAAAAACAGTTCCCGAGCGGGGAGGATTCCACACCGGATCCGCCAGACGAGCCCAAGGAGGAGCTTCAGGCAGTTACCCAGCTGGATGCCTTGTATTTGGAGGATGAAGAGCAGGTTCGGTTAGTCTGGCAGCCGCTAGAGGAAGAAGGCCTGCAGTATCAGATTTATCGCAAATCTGTTGGAAATGGCGACTTTTTCGAGTATGCCACGGTATCGGGAGAGTATTTAAATGATATGAATATTATTCCGGGCAACACTTATGAATACTATATCATTGCTTACGATGCTGCCAATGATCGCAGCTCGGAACGCAGTGCTGTCGTCAGTGTGACCATTCCCGAGGAGCAGGATGGCTCAGCTACTCCTCCGCCTGATGAAGACGGGGATGACGGTCAAGGGGAAGGTGAAGAGCCGGATGAAAACGGAAGCTCTGAGCCAGGCCATGACACGGAGCGTCCTGACTCGTCACCAACATCGACACCGGATCATAGTCCTACGCCAGGACATAGCCCTACCCCGACGCCAACACCAACACCAACACCGACTCCGACTCCAAGTCCCACTCCAACGCCAACGCCTTCTTCGTCACCCACTCCACCTCCACAAAATGGAGGGGAGCTGGAGGAACCGGCGAACGGCTCTGAGGATGAGGGAAGTGACTGGCTGGGGGTGCAATGAAAGCATCAGCCCGCATAAGAGCAGTTCTGCCGCTTTGCTGCAGGCTGCTTTTTTATTGTGGTGGAGCTCGCTTGGACGCTGCTCTTCCAGCCGCGTGCGGCATCCTGTCCTGATAACATGGATGAGATTCTTGTATCGTGCATGGGTTTGGCGGAGCGGAAGAGACTCGTGTTATCGTGCATGGGTTTGGCGGAGCGAAAGAGACTCGTGTTATCGTGCATGGTTTCATGCAGCACGAAGAGACTTGTCTATCATCGTGAGATTGGCGAAAACAGGGTTCTTCCGGAGTGACTTTCCCTGCGCCCCTAAATTGTAGTAACCTAATAAGTGGCGACGATTATACTAAATAAGGTGGGTTAAACGAGATGAATTTGCAGAACTTATCCCGAATTTGGCTGGTCAGCAGCCTGACTGCGCTTATGCTGCTCATGGCTGCTTGCGGTCAAACCAATGGAAGCAATGGCAGCAATGATGGTAATGGGACCAAGCAGTGGTCGGAAGCTCCGGAAATGATGATTGATCCGAATAAAACTTACCAGGCCCAGTTTCAAACGAACAAGGGGGAGTTTACTATAGAGTTATACGCTAGTGAAGCTCCTAAAACCGTGAACAATTTTGTTTTCCTCGCTAACGAAGGCTTTTATGATGGTGTGATTTTTCACCGGATTGTCGAGTCCTTTATGATTCAGACGGGAGATCCGACCGGCACCGGTAGAGGAGGCCCCGGGTACCAGTTCGAAGATGAGCTGGACACCGGTATTGCTTATGAGCCGGGCATCGTAGCGATGGCTAATGCAGGTAAGAACACGAATGGCAGCCAGTTCTTTATCTGTACCGGACCAGATAGTGTAGCGCTGAATAGCCAGCCCAACTATTCCATTTTCGGCAGAGTCATTGAGGGGATGGATACCGTTGCGGCGATTGCCGCTACTCCTGTAGAGAAGAATCCTCAATCTGGGGAGATGAGCAAGCCTCTGGCGGAAGTCGTCATCCAAAAAATTACCATTCACGAATCGTAATAGCCACAAGGTTGCGAAGCCGTTGCTTGGCCTATTGCCGTGTCCCGTTCGAAGAAGCGCGTCATAGGATAAAGCAAGAGCATAAGCTCTTGCTTTATTTATAATATAGATTTTTATAAGTTTTCCGGGCCGCAATGCACCTGAGTAAGCTTCGAAGCCACAGCCCAATATGAAGAGGGAATTTGCACCTGGATGCTTTCAATTACAGCTGCGAAAGGTAGTCATTGGAAATACGAACCGAAGGGAGCTTCGGATGGTACGGATTGGGGCATACTTAAGTAGAAAAAGTTCACTCACCTTGCATTGGCATAATGTGTAATCTGTACAAAAACAGATACAAGGAGTGGGAAGGAGAATGAACATGACAGAAGATCGAGCTTGCCTGCTGCTGCATGGCTTTACAGGCGGTCCTTATGAAGTTAAGCCGCTGGCCCATCATTTAATGAATAAAGGCTGCTGCTGTGTCACTCCTGAGCTGCCGGGCCATAACGGAAATCTCCGAAACCTGAAAAATTATACACGTTATGACTGGATTGAAGCGGCCGAAAAAGAAGCGCAAAAGCTGGTGCAGCAATTCGGTTCAATCGATCTGGTCGGGTTCTCGATGGGAGGACTTCTTGCTGCGCATTTGGCAACGCTCTATCCTGTGCGGCGGCTAGTGCTGCTAGGAACTCCGATTATATACGTCAGTCCAGCCAGACTTTTCAAAGATGTAACGGAACGGCTGGCCAAGAGAGACTTAAAGTTTTACAATTGGAAGAAGCAGACCCCGTTGCAGGCTGTCTTTGAATTTATGAGGCTGGTTAAAGAGCTGAAGGGGGATTTGGGCAAAATAGAAGCCCCTACGCTGATCATCCACGGCCAAGCCGATCCGATCGTTCATCCTTACAGCTCGAAATATATTTATGAGCGGATCCAGGCTCCCAAGGAGCTGGTGGTCCTGCCTAACTCCAAGCATCTATTATGTCTGGAAGCTGAAGCGGAAGCCTTGTTCTGCAAGATTGAAGCGTTCCTGGAGCCGGCTGAGGTGACGGTTCCTGTGTAAAGAAAGCCGGGAGCTGATATGAAGTGCGCAGCAAGAAAATAAAAAGGTTTATTCTCGCATCAAGCATTTTATTATTGGCTGCGGTTATTTGGACAGGTTATGTGCAGTGGAAAATCGCTGCTGCCGTCCGTACGGCGAGCAAGCAGCCGGCAGATACAGCTATTGTATTAGGTGCGGCGCTTTGGGATGGCCGTCCAAGCCCTGCTCTGCGTGAGCGACTCGAAGCTGCGGTGGAATTGTTTGATGAAGGTGCAGTAGACAGCATCATTGTTTCCGGAGGATTAGGCAGCGGTTCAGAGATAACCGAAGCTGAAGGGATGTTTCATTATCTCACGTCCAGAGGCATTCCGGAGCAAGCGATCTATTTGGAAGAGCAAGCAACCGATACATGGGAAAATCTTTATTACAGTCACGAGATTATGGAAGCCAACGAATGGTCCAGTGCAATTGTGGTCACTCACGATTTTCATGGCGCGCGTGCTCTGGAAATGGCGGCTGTGTTACCGATGGAAGAGACGCAATTATGGCTCGTTGAATCTTCTGTTCTAAACGGGAAATGGCACCGGGGGCGGGAGACGCTTGCTTATGCCAAGTGGGTCTGGCAGAAATGGACAATGAGACTTGGCGGAAGCGGAGGCTAGCTTTTCCCACGAACCTTTATCTGGGCTCCTGCGTATACTGCCTATTACCAAGACAGCGAGGTGATTTTCTCTATGAGCGGATGGAGTTCGGCGCCGACCGTTTCCCGCATGACCGCAACATCCCGCCAAATCAATGTCGTGCTGCGTCAGCCGGGGCAAGCCCAAAGCAGCGCTGCAGCTGATTTATCCAAAATCCGTGCCGCTTCCAACCGGCAGTTCTCCGCAGTGCTGAAAGAATTGGAGCGTATGATCGGGCTAGATAATGTTAAGGAGCTGATCTACGAGATTTATGCGTTACTGCTGATCAAGCGATACCGTGCAGAAGCTGGGCTGCATTACGATGCCCACGTCTATCACATGGTGTTTAAGGGCAATCCCGGTACGGGCAAAACTACGGTAGCTCGTATTGTAGCGAAGCTGTTGCACGAGCTTGGGGTGCTCTCGAAAGGCCATCTCCTGGAGGTCGATCGTGCCGAGCTGGTGGGCGAGTACATTGGCCATACAGCCCAGAAGACGAAAGAGCTGATAAAAAAAGCGCTTGGCGGCGTTCTTTTCATTGATGAAGCCTATAGCCTGGCCCGGGGCGGTGACAAAGATTTTGGAAAAGAAGCGATCGACACGATGGTGAAGGCGATGGTTTAGGTTTTCTTGTTGATCGTGCAGCACCTGCGCCAAATAACAAACGCACATCCCGGCGGACATGCGTTTGTTGACTCCGATGCGATTTTGATTCTGCAGAGCTTTGTGTAATGTTGTCTATGTGTATACTCAGTAATTCGGGTTTAGCCTTTGCTTTCTACCCGGTTACTGTTTTTTTGGTCGCATTTTCAACCACCGGCAGCACTCGCGCCTCTTTTTGCATTTCTGTCTGACATAGGGGACAGCTAGGGCGGTCAGTAAACGAAAAATTGTCTCTCATCCAGCCGTTACAGTCCTCATTAGTACAGGACCAGACGTCTGTTTCGGCTTCTTCGATTTCTTCGAATGTTTTTCTTGAATACATCATTGTCCTCCTTCATACCTGTTCCTTTTCATCCAGGCCCAACGCAAGAATGGGAGTGACTTCCTGTCAGGCTATGCCACCTAATTACTATATGCTGCTAAGCTTATCTTTATACCTGGACAATACTTAAAGCCCTAGCTGCCTAAACAGGCTTTATTCCAAAGGCAGGCTAAACATGCTTTATTCCAAGGGCAGGAGGAAGGGGGCTGCAGGCTGAGGACTGTCTGGCCGATGAATATCCTCTGCGCGCAACATTTGCAGGTCTTGCAGACTTGGCGATAACGATTGCCTTAACAAGCGGGCTGCATGGTTTCGGATGGAGCCTTCGATGACGTTGCGCACATAGCGGGCATTGGAAAAGTTGAGAAAGCGATTGTCCTTCTCCTTTTGCAGAATGCTTTTCACCTTCAGCTCAGCTGATTCGGACATGGCGTACTGTCTTTCTTCAGTCATTCCTTTGGCGATCTGCATGAGCTCATCAAGAGAATAATCGGGAAATTCCAGCTGTATAGGAAAGCGCGACGGCAGGCCTGGATTAATCGCAATGAACTGCTGCATTTCGCTGGGGTATCCTGCCAGAATAAGCACAAATTCATCACGATGGTCCTCCATCATTTTGACGAAGGTATCAATCGATTCTTTGCCGAAATCTTTTTCGCCTCCACGCGCCAACGCGTAGGCCTCATCCACAAACAGCACACCCCCTAAAGCCTTTTTCACAAGCTCTCTCGTTTTTTGGGCGGTATGCCCGATGTACTCGCCAACCAGGTCAGCACGGTCGGCTTCAATCAAATGCCCCTTGCTCAACAGGCCCATTTTGTGGAACAGTTTGGCCAAGGCGCGTGCTACTGTTGTCTTGCCAGTGCCCGGATTTCCGTAGAATATCATATGGTGAACCTGTTTGCTCGGCTTTAACCCCGCTTTTTCCCTCATTTGATTGACCTTCAACATAGCATAAATGCGAAAGACCAGCTCTTTAACATTTTCCAGGCCCACCATGGAATTAAGCTCCCTAATCATCTCTTGATACGGATCCGGATCCACAGGCAAATCCTGACGATGCTCTACTGGCGGTTCATTATGAATGATCATTTTGATTTGTCTGGAGTTCAAGGACACTTTTACAGAATGGCTCTGTGTTTCCGCACGACTTGTCACTGATCCTTCACCTCGCCTTTATCCGGGAGTGGTATGGCTGCGGTTTTCTTCCGTAAACAGCCCGCATGCTAACAGTATATTAAGGGCAGGCTGTGAATATTTAAGGGGATTTATTTTTTTACGCTTTTGTTGCTTTTTGGGGAATGGGACAAAAGATTAGCGGAATACATATGAAGCAAAGAAGCAAGGAGGGTGATGCTCACACTTACTATGAACAGACAGCTTAACGTTGCCCTGGTTTTTAAGGAAGAAGAGAAGGAACCGCCCGAAATGGAAAAGGAGATAAAAGCTGACCTGGCCAAATGGTTTGCAAATGTAATGAGCAATCATTTCAAAGGAAAGGAGAAGTAGGCACCGGTACTGCGGTGCAGTCAACTATTACCGGATTTTATACTTATGATCATTGTTAGGATGGAAGGAGCTGTCCAGAAAGTCTCCAAAATAAAAAGTTGGACGGAAAAACATAGTTTTCCGTCCAACTTTTAAAATTCAATCAAAACGGGGCGTCCGCAATCAGTCAACGCTGACTTTCTGGACAGCCCCAATTCGCCTCGGGATCCGCTGTAGCGGCGGTTGTATGCGGATTTTCTGTGAAAATAAAACTTCCTGCATGATGAGCAATCATGGGTAATCGACCTCAATCACATAACTTGCTACGAAATTTCGTCTAAAACACTTGCTGGAGCTTCTTAATAGCTTAAGACTCCGCATTTATACGATTTGTCATACAAATTTCGGTTAATCGCACCTCAATCCCATGCATTTGTACGATTTCTCATACAAGTCGCTGGTTGCTGGCCTTAAACCCCCTGCATTTGTACAACGTTTCATACAATTCTCCGGAAATCGCACTTCAACCCCATGAATTTGTACGGCATTTCGTACAAAGCGCAGGCAACAAGCCCGCGCAGCCCTCGAACCCGCCAACCTTGGCTATTTTCATGCTGGAGTTGTGCCTGAGAATTCAATGGCATGACTGTTTTTGAATACACTTTCGCATACAAATAGGCCCCGGGGCCCGCTGAAGCAGCGAATATATGCGGTTTTCCGCACACATTTCATTTTCGAGCACACCGAAATTAAAAATCCAACAATGTTGATATTACAGCATTCTTCGGATTGCTTTTTGTTATCGGACTGAACTGCCACTTTTCGGATAGCCCCATTATTTATCGGGGTCAATAATCGGGATGGAAAGCATGCTCTTAGGGAGCATAACTTATTTACTCCATAAGGTGTGACGCAGATGAGGGTAATTCAAGGCGAAAAACTGAAAACATGGGAAATCAGCGAATTGGCGGGGCTCGTTCGGGCTTTGATCTATGTCAGAGTGTCGACGGAGGATCAGGCCAGGCACGGGTATTCTTTGGAATCACAAATAGAGCGCTGTGCGGCGTATGCATTAAGCCGGTTAGCGTGCCGGAACGAAGAACTGCTTGCTGTTGTAGAGGCTGGAGAACGGGGGGACAATCCAGACCGTCCGATGATGAATTATGTACTGGAGCTTTTGGAGCAGGGCATCGGGCAGAAGGTGATCTTGCTGCATCCTGATCGTTTGAGCCGCTATCTATTTTTGCAGATGGAGCTGACGGCAAAAATTTGGGATAGAGGCGGAGATATCGAGTTTGTCGAGTTCGACCTGGATAAGGAGAATCCAGAATCAATGCTGATGTTTAATATTCAGGGCAGCATAGCCCAATACAACAAAGCCAAGATTTTGGCGAATACCAAGCGGGGGCGCCGGGCCAAGGCCAGGCAAGGGCAGCTTCCGGGGATGCGCAGACTGTACGGTTACCGCTTTGATAAAAGCTCGGATCAACTCATTGTCCATCCGGATGAAAAGCTAACGTATCTGTTGATGGTTGATCTTTTGCTGCATAAAGATATGTCCTGCTCGGCGATCGCCCGAGAGCTCGCCCGGCGGGGTATGCCTGGCCCGGATGGCAATGTGTGGTATCAGGCGACCATCAGCCGGATATTAAAAAATGAAGCCTACACCGGAAAATACTATTATGGAAAAACAGAGACGATTCAGCTGAATGGAAAAGGCAGCGTACGAACACGGCCGAAGGAGGAATGGATCGCGATTCCCATTCCCGCCTTTATTGATGATGAAACCTATTTGCGAATTTTGGCCAGGCTGTCCGGGTTGAAAAAAGCTTCGTCCGGACGGCCATCCATGCGCTACCTGTTAAAGGGCCTGGCCCGCTGCGGCCGCTGCTCCGCTCCGGTTTCTTCCGGGGTCAGCTCTGTGGGAAAGGACGGCAAATTGACCTATTACAGCTGTACTAACAAATCAGGTAAAGGCTATGCTCCCGGAGGAAAGCCGGCCAAAAGCCGCTGCCGCGGACGAAACTGGCGCAGCGATCAAGTAGATGATCTCGTATGGGGCAAGCTGCTCAGTCTCATTGACGAGCGGCAGCTGCTTGCTAATTGGCTGGGCTCGGGGAAGGCTGCGGATGAACGCCGTCACCTTGAGCTTGAGCTGCATACGATTATGCAATCACTGGAGGCCAAGACAAAGGCTCGACGGCAGCTGCTGGAGCTTTATCTGGACGGAATTTTGAAGGACAAGGAAGAATTGCGGACGAAGCTGGATGCTCTTGAACAGCAAATCGAGCGTCTTCGTGATCGGCGGACGAGACTGCAGAAGGAATTGGAGGAGCATAATTCCTCTAATGCTAATCTGCGAACACATATGGTAAACTATACTAGTAAGCTCCATACACTCCTTCGCTCAGGATGTCTGTCAATTGAGGACCGGCGGGCTTTAGCCCGGCTCTTCGTGGAATCCGTTGCGCTGCATGAGAATGGGGATATTGTGCTGCATTTACGGATTAGTGATTCCACACATAAAAAACTCATCCGTGGTGAAGGCGATGGAGGACTACAGGAATCAATTTGTGCTGATACTTGCGGGGTACCCGGAAGAGATGGATAGCTTCCTGCAGACCAACCCCGGCCTGCCTTCGCGATTCCCTATTCAGGTAGAATTTCCCGATTACTCGGTAGACCAATTGATGGAGATTGCGAAGATGATGATTGCTGAAAGGGAATATATGTTCCATCCTCAAGCAGAATTAAAGCTGCGGCAATATCTCATTCGGGAGAAAGAAATGGGCGATGAATGGTTTAGCAATGCGCGGCTTGTTCGCAATTTGATTGAACGATCAACCCGGCATCAGGCAGTGCGTCTTTTGGAAGTAGATAAACCGCCTTCCAAGAAAGAACTGATGACTCTGCTTCCAGATGACTTGCGGCTCGACCGCCGGCTTTGAGTGCTGAGGATGCCCTACAGGCTGTATAAAACTCGCCAAGAAGTGTACACTTCCTAGTAGCTGTATGGGCCAGTTCTTACGGCTCTTTCGTGTTAATGCAGCAGCGGGGAAAAGCTATTGCTTACCAAACGGGAAGACCAGCTTGCAGGGCTTGATGGCGATCGGAACCCGTGGTGGCAAGCGGACTGTGCGGTAGCTAGCGGACCGTGCGCGGTGGCAAACGGGACCCGTGCGGTGGCAAGCGGACCGTGCGCGGTGGCAAGCGGGACCCGTGCGGTGGCAAGCGGACTGCGCGGTAGCAGGCGGAGCGCGCGATGGCAAGCGGACTGTGCGGTGGTAAGCGGACTGCGCGGTAGCAGGCGGAGCGCGCGATGGCAAGGTTAACGCTGGAAGGCGGAACCTATGGCTTATAGGAGGTGGAGGATGAGACAGCATATGCATCAAATTGATAGGCCCGAACAAGAAAAAGCCATCCTCGTAAGCTTGAAAACTTCGAGCGATAAAGATGACAAGCTTGCCAGCTATTCACTTCTTGAGCTGAGGAATTTGGCAGAAACGTCGGGTGTGCTTGTAGTGGATGAGATGACTCAAAACAAGGATTCGGCAGATACACGTTGGCTCATCGGTAAAGGAAAGGTAGAGGAATTAAAACAACGTGTTGCGGAATTTCAAGCCCAGACGGTTATTTTTGACCGTGAGTTATCAGGTGCCCAGGTGCGTAATCTCGAAGAGATGCTAGATGTCAAGATTATCGATCGCACCCAGCTGATTTTGGATATTTTCGCCCAGCGGGCCAACACCCGGGAAGGTATTTTGCAGGTAGAGCTGGCGCAGTTGACCTATTTGCTGCCCCGGTTGTCGGGTCACGGCAACAATTTGTCCCGCCTTGGCGGGGGATAGGTACTCGCGGCCCTGGAGAAAGCAAATTGGAAACCGACCGGCGCCATATCCGCAACCGCATTGGGGAGTTAAAACGCCAGCTGCGGGAGGTGGTCCGCCATCGCCAGCTTCACCGGGCGAGAAGACGCAAGACAGGCGTCTATCAGGCCGCTTTGGTTGGCTACACCAATGCGGGCAAATCGACGCTGCTGAAACAACTGACTGCGGCAGACGTTCTGGTAGAAAACCAATTGTTTGCTACGCTTGACCCAACCTCAAGAAGCTTGGTACTGCCAAGCGGCAAAGAAATCATTTTGACGGACACGGTCGGATTTATTCAGAATCTTCCCCATGATCTCGTGGCTGCTTTTCGCGCGACTTTAGAAGAAGTGCTGGAGGCTGATCTGATTATTCATGTCGTAGATAGCTCTTCACCTGTCCGCGACGGGCAGATAGCGGTTGTGGAGGAAGTGCTGGCAGAATTGGGAGCACAGGGTAAAGAGCAGCTGACCGTTTTTAATAAAATTGATTTGCTTGCTGAGCAAGATCATCAGCAGGAAGTGCTTGTGGTTCCGGGAGAGTTCATCCGGATTAGCGCCTACAATGCCGATGATCTGAAACAGCTGTTAGCACGCATCCAGCAGAAGGTTAGCGGCGGGGAACTGTATTACCGCATTCCGGCTGAGCGCGGGGATCTCGTATCCCAGGTTTACCGCCTCGGCGAGGTTTTGGAATGTGCTGAAGAGGAAGGCAGGATGGTTATGAAGGTAAGGGTTAACCGCCCCGACTATGAGCAATTAGGATTTATGCTAAAGGAATTTGAGTGGGAAGCGTCAGCTCCAATCTAGGAATGGAACGGACAAAGCGGAGTATAGCAGGAAAGGTGTACGGATGGAATGCATGATGAAGAAACCGTTCAGCGTTTAATTAAAAGCGCGGAACAGCAAATAAGGAATGCTTTTGAGCATATTGAGGGAACGATTGATGCTAATCAGTGGAAGGTGATCCGCGCTTTTCAAAAGCATCAGGTTAGCGATTATCATTTTTCCGCTTCCACAGGATACGGATATAATGATCGCGGCAGAGAAGTGCTTGACCACGTGTATGCGGAAGTGTTTGGTGCCGAGGCTGCTATCGTCAGGCCTCATCTTGTGTCGGGGACCCACACGATAGCAACGGCACTGTTCGGTTTATTAAGGCCCAGGGAAGAACTGCTTTACATAACCGGCAGACCTTATGACACGCTGCACAAAGTAATCGGCTCCGGCCCGGATGGCAGCGGTTCGCTGAGAGACTGGGAGATCGAATATAACGAGGTGGAGCTAGCTGCGGACGGCCAGCCTGATTGGGAGGGCATTCGCGCGGCAATTACAGATAAAACTAAAGTAATTGGCATACAGCGATCCCGCGGATATCAGTGGAGAACATCTTTTTCTATTGCACAAATAGGGGAAATGGTGAAGTTCGTCAAAGCGATCAAGCCGGATGTTGTTGTTTTTGCAGATAATTGCTATGGTGAATTTACTGAGCGTCAGGAGCCAACCGAGGCTGGCGTTGATCTGATTGCAGGTTCCCTGATCAAAAATCCGGGGGGAGGCCTCGCGGCATCAGGGGGATATATTGCTGGCAGGGACGATCTGGTGCAAAAAGCTGCCTACCGGCTTACGGCCCCTGGCATCGGTGGGGAAGTAGGAGCCATGCTGGGGACGACACGGAGCATATACCAGGGCTTGTTCCTTGCTCCCCATTTGGTAGGCCAAGCTTTAAAGGGCAGCGTTTTGGCTGCTAAGGTGTTTGCTGATTGCGGGTATGAGACAAGCCCCAAGTGGGACGAGCCGCGGACAGATTTAATTCAGGCCATCCGCTTTACGAATGAGGATGAGCTGATAACATTTGTTCAAGCTGTGCAAAAGGCGGCAGCCGTGGATGCTCATGTTTTGCCCGAGCCGTGGGAGATGCCGGGCTATAAGCATCCAGTTATTATGGCTGCGGGAACCTTTATCCAGGGGGGAAGTCTGGAGCTGTCAGCGGACGCTCCTATCCGTAAGCCATATATTGCTTACATGCAGGGAGGATTAACCTACTCTCATGTTAAGTTAGGAGTCATAACTGCTTTGTCTGAACTGCAAAAAAAGCACTCTTTGTCATAATACCTAACATAAAAACGTCGAATTGTGACTTTTTAGCGAAAAAATTCTCATAAATTCATCAACTTATTGACATTCCTTGGAGGAAAAGCTACAATTGTGGTGATTAACACTCACACGGGAGTGATCTAGATGAACGATGAGATTCGTAGGAATATGGCGTTATTTCCTATAGGTATTGTAATGAAGCTTACTGACTTGACAGCTAGACAAATTCGTTACTATGAGCAGCATGAACTGGTCAAGCCCGCACGGACGGACGGAAACCAGCGCCTGTTCTCTTTTAACGATGTTCAACGTTTGTTGGAAATTAAGCAGTTGATAGAAAAAGGCGTTAATATTGCCGGGATCAAGCAGGTGCTGCGTCCAGCTCCTCAAGATGGTCAGGATGTTACGATTATTAACGAACAATCTGTGGCCAAGCGTAAGGAGTTGTCGGAGTCGCAGCTGCACAAGCTGCTGAAACAACAGCTGATCGGCCCCAACCGGCCAGGCAAGGTCTCTATTATTCAAGGAGAGCTGGCTCGTTTTTTCCAGAAATAATTCCCTATCATTGTATATTTTTAGGAGGTATCACAGATGGGATACACAAGAGAAGATATTTTAAGAATTGCGAAAGAGATGAATGTAAGATTTATTCGTCTCCAGTTTACAGATTTGCTGGGAACGATCAAAAATGTGGAAATCCCTTCGTCACAACTGGAGAAAGCGTTGGATAACAAAATGATGTTCGATGGCTCTTCAGTTGAAGGCTATGTGCGTATTGAGGAATCGGACATGTATCTGTATCCGGATCTAGATACCTGGGTTGTATTTCCGTGGGTGGCCGAAGACCGTGTAGCCCGCCTCATTTGTGATGTTTACTTGCCGGATGGAACTCCATTCCCGGGTGATCCGCGTGGTATTTTAAAGAGGGCGCTTAAAGAAGCGGAAACAATGGGCTTCAGTGCAATGAATGTCGGGCCGGAGCCAGAGTTCTTCTTGTTTAAAACCGATGAAAAGGGCAAAGCCACAATGGAGCTTAATGACCAAGGCGGATATTTCGACCTGGCCCCTATGGATTTAGGTGAGAACTGCCGTAGAGAGATTGTTCTTACTCTTGAAGAAATGGGCTTTGAAATTGAAGCTTCCCACCATGAGGTCGCTCCCGGGCAGCACGAGATCGACTTCAAGTATGCGGATGCTATTAAAGCCGCAGATCAGATTCAAACGTTCAAGCTTGTTGTCAAAACCATTGCCAGGCAGCATGGTTTGCATGCAACATTTATGCCTAAACCGTTGTTCGGTATGAACGGTTCGGGGATGCATTGTCACATGTCCTTATTTAAAGGTGCTACGAATGTGTTTTATGACGAGTCCGACAGCCTTGGGTTAAGCGAAACAGCTCGTCAATATATGGCCGGAATTTTACACCATGCACGCTCCATTACCGCAATTACGAATCCGACGGTCAACTCATATAAGCGGCTCGTTCCCGGTTACGAAGCACCTTGTTACGTAGCTTGGTCCGCGAGCAACCGCAGTCCGATGATTCGTATCCCGGCTTCCCGCGGTCTCAGCACCCGTGTTGAAGTGCGTAACCCGGATCCGTCCGCCAATCCTTATCTGGCTCTTGCCGTGATGCTGAAAGCCGGGCTGGATGGAATCAAGAATGAAATGCAGCTGCCTCCGCCTACTGACCGTAACATTTATGTGATGTCGGAAGAAGAAAGGATCGCCGAAGGGATTCCAAGTCTTCCGGCAGATCTGAAAGAAGCGATTACCGAGCTGGTGGAGAATGAAGTGATCAGCAGCGCGCTGGGCGAACATGCTCTTGTTCATTTCTATGAATTGAAAGAAATCGAATGGGATATTTATCGAACTCAGGTTCACGAGTGGGAGAGAGATCAGTACTTGACTCTGTACTAAGAGTTCGAATCTGAATCGAACAATAAATCAAAGAAGTTTTCGTAACTCAGCCTGAAGACAAGGTTCCGCTAGGATGAACTTTTGTCTGCAGGCTTTTTTTGCTGCCGCTACGTGAGATTGTCAATTTACTGCGGATACGTGAGGCTGTTGATTTATTGCGGATATCCATCGCAAGTGTCCGGTGCGCATCGTCCTGCCAATTGTTCTGCGCTAACGCTCGCCTCGCTCTTATTCGGCCGAAAAAGCAGGGGTTTGATTTCTAACGCTCCTCCACGCTCTTATTTGTGACAAAAAGCCCGAAAAACCGCGATTTGAGCAAAATAAGGACGGTGGCAAGCGTTACAATTTCTAACACCCTGATTTTGCTCAAATAAGGACAATGGCGAGCGTTAGAATTTGAATCAGGCTGCAGACGGCCTCGCTGTCAGCTGTCACTGCCAACTGACTGCTATTCACAAGTAACACTTTCACGGCAAGTGCAAAAAACGAGGCAAGCAGCGAGGTGCTGGAAGCAAGGTGAAGACAGTATGCAACGAGATTTCAGGAGAACTTTCCAGTTGATAGGATGGAACGATTTGATTTATAATGAGAACAAACGTTCTCTTTGTATTGTTTTTGGTGCGAACTACAAGTGAACATGTTGTTTGTACACGCTCAATGTTTCAAGGGGGGAAACGATAGTGAACCTGCATCGTTACATGAATCACTGGGTAGAGATTATTTATATGGACAGGTTTGAAGTGATTACACAGCGAACCATTATGCTGCTGGAAATGAGTGGTCATTTGGTTACTGCCTATTGCTTACAGAAACAGAAGCTCAGACGATTTAATTCAAACAACATTTTGGCCATACGGGTGGTCAGGCCTTCTCAAGGTCTGAGGCCAACCAAGTCTGCTGGAAAGCAGCGCCTGCAAGTGGAAAGCAGCACCTGCAGGAGGAAAGCAGAATCTGCAAGGAAAGCAGCACCCGCACGAGGAAAGCAGCATCTGTAAGTAGGGAACGAGGTCCTTTTGTCCGTCCAGACAGTAAGAACCAACAGATAAAACCCCGTTATCCGGAACTTATCAATGTTCCTGAACGGGGTTCATCTTCTATAAGTGTGACTATAATTCAAGCATCTCCTTGCGGGAAGGCTAGTGATTAATGGAAATCGCGGAAGAGGCCAATAACCTTGCCAAGAATGGTCACATTAGAGAGACGAATAGGCTCCATGGATGCGTTCTCTGGCTGCAGGCGAATATGATCCTTCTCTTTGTAGAAGGTTTTGACTGTAGCTTCATCATCTTCTGTCATAGCTACTACGATATCCCCGTTGTTAGCGGTAGGTTGCTGACGAACAATAACCATATCTCCATCATGTATGCCGGCTTCAATCATACTTTCCCCAATGACGTTCAACATAAATACATTGTTATCACCAACATAGTGACTTGGCAGCGGAAAGTAGTCCTCTATGTTCTCGGTAGCCAAAATAGGAGTACCGGCAGTTACTTTGCCGACTAAGGGCACTCTGGCAACAGACAAGGAGAATGCTCCTGAGTTGTCGTGGTCATCCAGCACCTCAATAGCTCTGGGCTTGGTCGGATCTCGGCGGATCAGCCCCTTCTTTTCCAATCTTTCCAGATGTCCATGGACTGTTGAACTGGATGCAAGGCCGACCGCTTCCCCAATTTCTCTAACTGATGGGGGGTAGCCCTTGTCCCGTACCTCATTTTTAATAAACTCCAGAATCGCCTGCTGGCGATTAGAAACTTTAGCCATCATATTCAACTCCAATGCGAGATATAAGTTAAAAAAAGTATAACATAGAACCCGAGTTCGTACAAACAGTTGTTCTAATGTTTTAGGTAGGTGCAGCACAAAAAAAGGGAACGAATGTTCCGGAAAACCGTTGACACAAACGCTTGTTCGTAGTATTCTTTTTATATAAAACAGAACAAACGTTTGGGGGATTGAGCAATGAATATATTAAACATGATTCCTTCTGTATATAAGAGCCGTCGAATGGGGATCCGTATCTTTATCGTTTCTGCCCTTATTCTTACGATGTTATCAGGCTTCTTCATTATTCATGTGTATGCCAACGATCAATCGCCTAATGAGCCTCTAGTATTGGTAGAACAGAATTATTTGGTGACTGACGTAGCTGCTGGAGACACCCTATGGTCATTGGCGAATCGGTATGTACCTGAAGGTGAAAGTGTCCGTTCGTATATGAAGAAAATTCGCGAGGTCAATCAGTTGACAGGATCATTATTAAGAGAGGGACAGATTTTGTACATCCCCCAATAAGTCCTACATAAATTTGATTATCTTGTTCGTTAGAACTGCTTGCTATTTCCGACCGTGAAGTAATGAGAAGAAGTTGTTCTATAGAAAAACTAGCTCCTTCCCATGAAGCGGTCCAAACATCTCATAAATCAATGAATCGAGCGGGGCTTGTTTATAGGAACAGGCCCTGCTTGACATTTGAAAAGGGGAATGGCAAAGTAAGAAAAGCATAGCATGACAGGCGGACAGGGGGTTAACATATTGTCTATCGAGGAAACTGTCAATCGAATCAATGAACTGGCCAGAAAAGCGAAATCAGAGGAATTGACAGAGGAAGAAATTGCGGAGCGGGATAAGCTGCGCAGAATTTATATTGATGCTTTTAAAACCAACTTAAGAAGCCAACTGGAAAACATCAAATTTGTGGATGAGGATAAGAAGCAATAAAGCTGATGTGTAGCTCAGGTAAGTTCTACAAATAGCCTGGATTTGGGGGAAAACAGCAATGTCGCGTAAATGGGAGCGCATGGTAGAGAAAAATCAGCAGAAACTGTATAAGCAGAGACAGAAGCAGGGGAAGTCAACATCCTTGACCTCGAGTTCAATTGAACAGACAAAGCGCTATCTCGGGAGAACTTGGATGCTTCCCTTATTTTTAATTGGCTTCTCTCTTTGTTTTACTGTACTGTTCTATGACTTTTATGAAGGCGATGCTTCCTATTGGTTTATTTCGATCGCTTACTTTTTATTAGGAGTGTTCATCTATTTAGTTAGACGTCCGTCACTCACTATTGGCAAAAAATTTGTCATGTCCAGACGGTTTGCCGGTGATAAGCGGGTCGAAGCAGGTGATATTCAGGAAATTACGCTGCTTAAAGGTTACGTCATTATCCAGTTTAAAGGCAGAATGTCAAGATGGGTTTTCTCTAAATTCATGCATCGCATGCCGATAGAAGAGATCGCCGAAGAATTAAAGGAGTTTGCCAAGCGCAATGGTGTAACCTTGAACGATACTCCATCTGTGAAATCATAAATTTTAATTTGTTGGTAGATTGAGGGGAATAGAATGACGGTAAAAGCGATTTTGTTTGATCTTGACGATACGTTATTGTGGGATGAGCGAAGCGTTCGGGAAGCGTTTGAGAGAACGTGTCAGGCAGCCAGCCAGCACTACCCGCAGCTGAACCCGGTAGAGTTGGAGGACTTGGTTAGAAGCGAAGCCAGGAAGCTGTATGAGTCTTACGAGACAATTGCGTTTACTAAGATGATTGGCATTAATCCGTTCGAGGGTTTATGGGGAAACTTCACTTCCGGACAGCTAGAGGAGTTCCGTGCCCTGCAAAAGCTGGCTCCTGCCTACCGTAAGGATGCCTGGACCAACGGTCTTAAGGCTGCGGGAATCGAAGATGCTGAGTTAGGTGCTAAGCTTGCGGAACAGTTTCCACAAGAACGCCGACAATTATCTTACGTGTATGAAGAGACATTCGAAGTGTTGAAAAAGCTGAAAGAAAGCTACTCTTTGCTGCTCTTGACCAACGGTTCACCGGATTTACAGCAGGAAAAGCTCGATGGTGTTCCGGAATTAGTGTCATTCTTTGATCATATTCTGATATCCGGTAATTTTGGACGCGGCAAACCAGATCCGTCTATTTTTTACCATGCACTGGGTCTTCTTAACATTCAACCTCAGGAAGGGGTCATGGTAGGCGACAAGCTGACGACTGATATTAAAGGTGCGAACTCCGTCGGGATAACCAGTGTGTGGATTAATCGACACGAGCTTTCACGGGACGGGGAGATCGTGCCGCGTTATGAAATTCGTCATTTAACAGATCTTTATCCGATAATCGATGACTTGAACGCGTAGCTTTTCCGATGTAGGGACAGAGCAGAAACGATTGTATTAGCAGATATAAATGCGAAGCAAGTTGCGGCTAGGAATGTACACTTTAAAGGGCTGTCCAATAAGTCCCTAAAGGGCTGGGCGGGAAAACGTAAGGTTTTTCGCCCGGCCTTTTTTATGTGCCTGTTTTTGTAGGAAGACAGCGAGGCGGATGCCTGCCACTTTCAGTAGATTGTGGGCTAAAGCCACAATGCCCAACTCGGTATGAACCTTCTCCGGCCCCGTAAGGAAAACCGTCGGAACGAACGGTTGCCCTTAATGTGACCCAATACGTTCTCGACCTTGACTTTACGCCGAGCATGGATCGCGGATTTTGCGTCATCCTCTAGGGCTTTTTTGGCCTTTGCTTTCCATCTTCCGGATCGTATTCCAGTGTATCTGGCATTTCCCCTTTGCTTTGGTGCTACAAGATTTAGCGGTTTTTTTGTTCTATTTTAAAATTCAATAAAAACGGGCCGTCCATCAGTCAGGTTACACTGACTTTGTGGACAGCTCCTTTTATAATTTGACCTATGCTGGACAGAGCGCAGCAGGCGGCAGTCATATTATTTTACAAATTCAGGGTCTTCGAATGGATGGGCGATCCAGCCTTCAGTTTCAATGAACAAGCGTACAGCGACAATTTGTTTATTCTTCATTAGTGTGAAGAAGTGAGGCTTCTCTTCCGGTACGGAAATGACATCACCAGCTTCCAGCTCTACATCGAAGTAGCCGACATCATCGCTTCCTTTAATAATAAAAATACCTTTGCCCGCCGTTATAGCGCGAACTTCATCCTCCGTATGTGTATGCACCTGCTCGAACTTTTTCAATAGCTCTTCCAGATTCGGAGTGGCTTCCGACAGTGCAATAACGTCCCAGGTGCGGTACCCTCTGCGTCCGGCCAGGTCACGTATTTCGGAATCGAAGGTCGAAAGAATCTGAGCTTTCTCTTCGTCACTCAAAACAAATTTCTCGCGCAGTTGTTCTGGAAGCTTCCCGGCATCCCAATGCTCATAGAGCACCTCTTGATTGGTCAAAAATTCTTTTACCTGATCTTCGCCGGTAATCCGTTCGTTTGTATTTCTGATTCTAATTTCAGCCATAGCCAATTCCTCCATTACTATAATGATCGATCCGTAAATTTAATAGGATTTATGTTTATGTATTATACTGCAATTAGGCTAAGATGTCGATGCATATGAGAAAATTATTCCGACTAAAAACATATGTATACTAAACTCTTTCTAAATAGTATAAATTTTGATACACTGAGTATGAAACTGGGAAAGCCTGCCCGTTTCCTTTTACAAAAGCTTGACCAGAATAATTAATTTATCGATTGATCCAATCACACCGTTTGTGAATGGCTTATTATATAGGAGACCGAACGGTACGAATTGCGATATGCGGTTTTTTATGTCGTACATGGTGTCGGCCAGAGGAAGGAAGAACTGTTAATGAGTAAGCCAACAATTAAAGAGCAATTGAAGAAGAAAATATTGATTATGGATGGCGCTATGGGAACGATGATTCAGCAGGAGCCGCTGACTGCCGAAGATTTTGGCGGAGAACAGCTGGAGGGCTGTAATGAAATGCTGGTCTTAACCCGACCTGACGTCATTTCCAAAATACATGATAGTTACCTGGAAGCTGGGGCCGACCTGATTGAAACGAATACGTTCGGAGCTACCAGTGTTGTTTTGGCAGAGTATGACCTGCAGGACCGTGCAGTCGAAATCAATAAGGCTGCTGCCAGACTGGCGGTAGAGTCGGCCCGCCGTTACTCGACTCCAGAATGGCCGCGTTATGTAGCTGGTGCTTTGGGACCCACGACAAAGACGCTCTCGGTTACGGGAGGTGTCACTTTTGACGAACTGATCGCTAGTTACTATGAGCAGGCCAAGGCACTGATAGAAGAAGGCGTCGATGCCCTTCTATTGGAAACCTCGCAGGATACGCTCAACGTTAAAGCAGGAAGCATCGGTATTCGTCAAGCGATGGAAGAACTAAACAGCAATCTCCCGATTATGATATCGGGAACGATTGAGCCAATGGGGACTACCCTGGCCGGTCAGGCAATCGATGCATTCTATGTGTCCTTAGAGCATTTAAACCCTATTTCTATCGGGCTAAATTGTGCCACCGGTCCGGAGTTTATGAAGGATCACATCCGTTCTTTGTCAGCAATCGCAGGAACCGCCATCAGCTGTTATCCTAATGCCGGGCTTCCCGATGAAGACGGCCATTATCATGAATCTCCTGATTCTCTTGCCAAAAAAATGGCGGCATTTGCCGAGCAGGGCTGGCTCAACATTGCCGGCGGCTGCTGCGGAACGACTCCGGATCACATTCGGGCTATGAAGCAGCTGTTGGACAAATATCCGCCGCGTGCTGCATATGGAGAGCATCCTCCTGCGGTTTCTGGAATTGAGACAGTATTTATCGAGGCGGAAAACCGCCCATATATGGTCGGTGAACGGACCAACGTTCTTGGCTCCAAAAAGTTTAAACGGCTCATAGCTGAAGGCAAGTTTGAGGAAGCATCCGAAATTGGAAGGGCCCAGGTCAAGGGCGGGGCGCATGTTCTCGACATTTGTGTCCAGGATCCTGATCGCGATGAGATGGAGGACATGGAGAATTTCCTGCAGCATGTAGTTAAGAAAGTTAAAGTTCCGTTAATGCTGGATTCTACAGACTATCGCGTTATAGAACTCGGTTTAAAATATTCTCAGGGCAAATCGATCATTAACTCCATTAACCTTGAGGATGGTGAAGAAAAGTTTGCCCAAACGGCTCCTCTGATTCATAAATATGGGGCTGCTGCCGTAGTCGGCACCATCGATGAGCGGGGACAGGCCATCACGAGACAGGACAAACTGGAAGTGGCCAAACGCTCTTATGATTTGCTTGTAAATAAATACGGGATGAATCCCAACGACATTATATTTGATCCTTTGGTATTCCCGGTAGGAACAGGGGATGAGCAGTACATCGGGTCCGCCAAAGAAACGATTGAAGGCATCCGCCTGATCAAAGAAGCAATGCCGGAGTGTCAGACGATTCTGGGACTAAGCAATGTATCATTCGGCCTGCCGCCTGCAGGTAGAGAGGTGCTTAATTCCGTCTATCTGTATCATTGCACCAAGGCCGGCCTCGATTATGCGATCGTCAACACCGAAAAGCTGGAGCGCTTTGCTTCAATTCCTGAGGAAGAGAGGCTTTTGGCAGAACAGCTCATTTTTGAAACAAACGATGAGACATTGGCGCAATTTGTCGCACACTTTCGCGGCAAAAAAGTGGATAAAAAGCAAAAGGTTTCTAATCTTACGCTGGAAGAGCGTCTTGCATCGTATGTGGTTGAAGGTACCAAGGAGGGATTGATTCCTGATTTGGAAGAAGCGTTGAAGAAGTATGACGCGCTCGGAATTATTAATGGACCTTTGATGAAAGGTATGGAAGAGGTTGGCCGGCTGTTCAACAACAATGAGCTGATTGTCGCGGAAGTACTGCAAAGCGCGGAGGTGATGAAGGCTTCAGTAGCATTCCTGGAAAACTTCATGGAGAAAAAAGAATCAGCGGTAAAAGGAAAAATTATTCTGGCTACGGTAAAAGGCGATGTTCATGATATTGGTAAAAACCTGGTGGAAATTATTTTATCAAATAACGGCTACCGGATTATTAATCTTGGAATCAAGGTTCCGCCAGAGCAGTTAATTGAGGCATACCGAAAAGAAAACGCAGATGCGATTGGTTTATCCGGATTGCTGGTCAAATCGGCTCAGCAGATGGTCACGACAGCTCAGGATTTAAAGGCGGCAGGAATTGACGCGCCTATTCTCGTTGGCGGTGCTGCTTTGACAAGGAAGTTTACCAAAACGAGAATCGCGCCGGAATATGATGGTTTGGTCCTCTATGCAAAGGATGCGATGGATGGGCTGGATCTGGCTAACAAACTGACCAACCCGCAGGAAAGACAGCGGATGATTGATGAGCTTCGCCAGGCAATGTCTTCTAATGTGCAGGAAAGCGGCAAGAAGCCTGACAACGATCTGCCTGCTCCGAGCAGAGCGAGAAGCAGCAAAATTTCACAAGATGCTCCGGTCTATATTCCACCGGATACGGACCGGCATATTTTGAGAGATTATCCGATCACTCACCTGGTCCCTTATATTAATCAGGAGATGCTGCTAGGCAAGCATTTGGGCTTGCGCGGTTCAGTAGAGAAGCTGTTGGCCGCTAAGGACGAGAAGGCGCTCCAGCTAAAAGAAGTGGTTGACTCCATCATTCATGATGCCATTACTAAAGGAATAATTAGCGCCCATGGAATGTATCGCTTCTTCCCGGCGCAGGGAGACGGGAATGATATTTTGGTCTATGATCCCGAACAGCCGGGCAAGGTGCTCAAGCGCTTTTGCTTCCCGCGGCAGCAGGTCGAGCCTAATTTATGTCTTGCCGACTTCCTCAAGCCAGTCGAAAGCGGTGAAATGGATTACGTTGGATTTCTTGTCGTTACTGCCGGACACGGTATTAGGGAGCTGTCCAGTGAGTGGAAGGATAAAGGCGATTATTTGCGCTCCCATGCTCTTCAGGCAGCTGCACTGGAAATAGCCGAAGCTTTTGCGGAAAGAGTTCATCACATTATGAGGGATGTCTGGGGCTTCCCGGATTCTCCGGAAATGACCATGAAGCAGCGTCTTGGTGCCCGATATCAAGGAATACGTGTGTCGTTCGGTTATCCGGCTTGTCCGAATCTGGACGATCAGGAGCTGCTGTTCGATTTGATGAAGCCTGAGGATATTGGCGTTCAATTGACAGAGGGAAGCATGATGGATCCGGAAGCTTCCGTATCGGCTATGGTGTTTGCTCATCCGCAAGCACAATACTTTAATGTCGATAAAGTTTAATGAGGTTAACTAAGTGCGGACGCTATTGTTTTTCCGCACTTAGTTTCTTTTTGCCGCAAACACTCTTTTTGTTGGTAAAAAGATACGAGCAGCTAAAAATAATTTGATTATGAGTGTTAGCTTTAGCCTAAACTAATATAGAAGCGGAACGATGGGAGGGAGAACCTTGCAGCTTTATTTCTTGGGAACCGGAGCGGGAATGCCTTCCCGTCACCGCAATGTAACGTCAGCTGCACTGGATTTGACGGAGGAGAAAGAAGGAATATGGCTTTTTGATTGCGGTGAAGGAACTCAGCAGCAAATATTGAAATCTCCTCTCAAAATGAGTAAAATAAATAAGTTATTTGTAACTCATTTGCACGGGGATCATGTTTATGGATTGCCCGGATTTTTAACCAGCAGAGGGTATCAGGGAGGAACGTCTCCCTTCACATTGTATGGTCCTAAGGGCGTTAAAACCTTTATCGAGACAGCCTTCTCCATTAGTGATGCCCATGTGGAATATGAACTGAGTATCGTTGAAATTGAACCCGGAACCATTTTTACAGACGGTCAGTATACTGTTCATGCAGAACGGCTGGAGCATCGGATCGAATCATTTGGCTACCGGATCGAAGAAGCGAATAAACCTGGATGTCTGGACGCTGAACAGCTCAGGCAGCTGGGTGTACCTAACGGTCCGCTGTACGGCAGGCTGAAAAAAGGCGAAACGATCACTCTGGAAGACGGTCGCACGCTTCGTGGTTCCGATTTCCTGGGGCCTGGATATTATGGAAGAACGGTAGTTATTTTAGGGGATACCCGTTATTGCGAAGCGGCGAAGAAGCTTTCCAATCAAGCTGATGTGGTTGTTCACGAAGCTACTTTTGCGCGGGAGAAGTCTGACTTGGCTACGGCCTATTATCACGCGACTGCTGAACAAGCAGCCATCACGGCGAGAGATGCGGGAGCGCGCCATCTCATTTTGACCCATATTAGTCAGCGCTATGAGGATGATGCGGAGCCGCTGCTGCAGGAAGCCAGAGACATTTTTGGCGAAAGCTACCTGGCGAGAGATTTCTGGAGCTTCGCCGTCGAGCGCCGCCGCATGGACGAGAATAAAGAGCAGTAACGTCATGCCTGTCTATTATTAAAAATGGTTTTGAAAATATTAACGGGTTATCCCTTTAAATTCAGAATAGACAACGAACATTATCATTATGGGACTGCGATTAACTAACAAATAATTCCTGTTTGAGGCAATTTAAACGAATTTGATTCGCTTTCTATAAACTAAGTGTACATAGTATGTAATTAATTAAGGTACGACTGAACCACTTTAACTGCAGGATATAAAAAGGGGGATGCCGGATGAGAAGGATTGAGGTGCTGAACAGCGGACCTCTCCAGGGCAGGGTAACGATTCCCGGTTCTAAAAACAGTTCACTGGCTCTTATTGCTGCTGCCTGTATGGCGGAAGAGCCGGTTGTGTTGCATGGGATACCTAATATACTGGATGTTCGAGTCATTGAAGAGCTATGTGCGGAAATAGGTGTAAGTATCATTCGTGGTGTGAACGGGGAATTGATTATTGATCCACGGAGAATACATAACACTGGGCTAAGTATAGAGAAAACTAGTGCATTTCGCGCGTCCTATTATTTCGTTGGAGCCCTGCTTGCCAAAACTGGTAAAGTGACGATCGGCTATCCAGGCGGGGATAACTTTGTTTCCCGTCCGATTGATCAGCATCATAAACTGTTTACTACGCTCGGAGCGAAGGTAGAACTGTATGATAACTACTATGTCGTAGAAGCCGCCAAGCTTAAGGGTGGCAGTATATTTTTCGATATGATTACCTCCGGGGCTACCATGAATGCACTAATGGCTGCTTCATTGGCTGAAGGAACCACCATTCTGCGCAATGCCGCCCGTGATCCTGAAGTTGTGGATACAGCCAATCTGCTCAACCAGATGGGAGCCAAAATACGTGGAGCGGGTACTGAGACCATTCGCATTGAAGGCGTGAAACGGCTTCATGGATGCGCTTATACCGTCATTCCGGACCGTTTAATCGCCGGAGCCTTTCTTATGGGTGCAGGCATTACACGTGGCACGGTTACGGTGGATGAGGTTATCCCGGAACATTTGGGCTCCTGCATAGCAAAGCTCAAGGAAATCGGACTCGAAATTGAAATTGGAGACAAGTCCATTACTGCCTATGGAGATGTGAAGCTTAGGCCGACTAGAGTGAGAACAGGAATGTACCCTGCCTTTGCTACGGATTTGCAGCAGCCTCTTACGGCTTTACTCATGCTTGCACCGGGACGCAGCATCATTACGGATAAGATTTATCCTGAACGGTTTAATCATGTGCCCCAATTAAAGCGTATGGGCGCGCAGATTGAAATAAGGAAAGGAACAGCGTTTATTCAAGGAGGCCAGCCATTAAAAGGCGATTATGTTCACGCTTCCGATGTAAGGGCGGGGACATCTCTAATTCTAGCCGGCTTGGCCGCCGAAGGTAAAACGATAATAACGGGAATCGATCATATTGAACGAGGATACGAGGACGTCATAGGCCAGTTCAAGAGCCTAGGGGCAAAGCTCAGCCTGCATGAAGATCAGGTTCCTGTGCTGCCTGCTAAGAATCACGCTAATGAGATGATATTGGAAGGCTAATCTCTTAACACAGATAGAGGGCACTCCTTGCGGGTGCCTTTTTCTATCCAGGAAACTAGGGCCAAGCTATCACAGTAGCTTATGTCAGCAGCTTAAGTCTCTGTAGCTTGCGGGATTATGGCTAACTATCCAGCCCTTGCAGCTTAAAGCCAAAGGCTGGAGCAGCGTACGGCTTGCGCAAGTCATTTTGAGCGGAGCGGCCTGCGTCTCCTTACGAGCAAATAGGCTTAAATTATTTTCCGGGAAAGCGCAGAATGCGACAAAAAACAGGTTTGATTATTGCGACTATTGCGACTTTTTCGTGCTTTTTTCGACCCATTTCATGTGGAATCGTCCGGGTCAGCGCTGGTTTTGACAAGCTGCGTCATTATGGAAATAACGCTCGATCACGGGAAATAGGATCTTCCTAGTATTAAAAAAACACGGTTGTTCTGCGAACGTATATTCTGTACAATGATAGTACTGGATTTTTTTTTTACAAAATTATTTCCATAGTATATTCACAGTTATTGGATTAGATTTGGGAGAAGGAGGCCGCCTATGAACCGTTTAACGGGCAAGATGTCTTCAATGGCGGAATGGCTGGAATGGATTAAAAAGCAGCCGGAACTGATGCAGCACGTAACCTATTGGCATACCATCCCGCCCCGGGAGGCCAGTTACGCCCCTTTTCCGGAGAATTTACATAAAGGAATTCAGGAGGCGCTGCACAAGCGGGGAATAACACAGCTGTATTCTCATCAGGCGAAGGCGTTTAGCGCTGTTCGTGAACAGCAGCATGTCGTTACGGTCACTCCGACTGCCTCGGGCAAAACGCTATGCTACAACCTTCCCGTTCTTCAGCGGATTTTGGAGCAGGATGAAGCTAGAGCCTTGTATCTATTCCCTACCAAGGCACTGGCACAGGATCAGGTGGCTGAATTACAGCAAATTGCCAACGTAATGGAAGCCGATATTAAAACCCATACCTATGATGGCGATACGCCGCCTACTGTCAGGCAGGCTATCCGCAATGCGGGCCATATTGTGGTCACAAACCCGGATATGCTGCATTCGGCCATCCTTCCGCATCATACAAAATGGGTGAAGCTGTTTGAAAATTTGACCTATATCGTTATAGATGAAGTCCACTCTTATCGCGGGGTATTCGGCAGTCATGTAGCGAACGTGATTCGCCGTTTAAAGCGTATTTGCCGTTTCTATGGATCATCGCCGCAATTTATATGTGCTTCAGCAACTATAGATAATCCCAAGGAGCACACAGAGCGGCTGATTGGTGAGACGGTGACACTGATTGATGACAACGGTGCGCCATCTGGAGAAAAGCATTTTATTTTCTATAATCCGCCTGTTGTCAATCAGCAGCTCGGGATTCGCAAAAGCAGCGTATTGGAAACGCGCAAGATTGCTGGTCATTTATTAACTAACGGCATTCAAACGATTGTTTTCGCCCGGAGCCGGGTGAGAGTGGAAATTTTACTGACTTACCTTCAAGACACAGTGAGGCATGAGCTGGGCAGCAAATCGATTCGTGGATACCGGGGAGGTTATTTGCCCAAGCAGCGCCGCGAGATTGAACGCGGTCTGCGCAACGGAGATATTCGCGGTGTAGTCAGCACGAATGCTCTGGAGCTTGGTATCGACATCGGTCAGCTGCAAGCTTGCGTGCTGAACGGTTATCCGGGTACAATCGCCAGCACATGGCAGCAGTCCGGCCGCGCCGGGCGCAGGCAGGAGAGCTCGGTTACATTTCTCGTAGCCAGCAGCAACCCTTTGGATCAATACATTATTCAGAACCCGGCTTATTTTTTTGAGAAGCCGCCGGAGCGAGCGCTGATCCAACCGGATAATTTGATCCTTCTGGTGGATCATGTTAAGTGTGCGGCATACGAGCTGCCTTTTGAAGAAGGAGAGCGGTTCGGGGATGAGTCCTTGCCCGATATATTGGAGTTCCTGGTCGATGAACGCATTCTCCATCGGGCCGAGCGGCGATGGTACTGGATGGACCAGTCCTTTCCCGCACATGGCATTTCTTTGCGTTCCGCCGCTCAAGAGAACTTTATTATTATCGATATGACAAACGAACACAGGGTTATCGGGGAAGTTGATCGTTTCAGTGCCCCTACTCTTATTCATGAAGAAGCGATATATATTCATGAGGGCGTACAATACCAGGTGGAAAAGCTCGACTGGGAAGAAAAGAAGGCTTATGTCCGTGAGGTCAATGTCGATTATTTCACGGACGCTTCCCTAGCGGTGCAGCTGAAGGTGCTGCAAGTTTTCAAGGAAACCCGTACGGCTGCATTGGAACGTCAATATGGCGATGTTACCGTTAATGCCAAAGCGACTATTTTCAAGAAGCTCAAATTAAGAACTCACGAAAATATCGGATCAGGCCCTATCCATTTGCCAGAGGAAGAGCTGCATACCAGCTCCTATTGGTTCTCCATCGGTGACGAGGCAGCAGCTGCAATGACGACGAACGATATGCAATATGCGCTGCTTGGCTTATCCAACGTACTCGTGCATCTGGCTCCTCTTTATTTGATGTGCGATCCGCTCGATATTCGTGTGGTTCCCCAAGTGAGGGCGCTGCATAACAAGAAACCGACCCTATTCTTTTACGATCGCTATCCGGGCGGGGTCGGCCTGAGCGAGCGCTTATTTGATATTCATGGCGAACTTCTGGCAAGAGCGCAAGAGCTGATTGCCGGCTGTCCTTGTATAAGCGGTTGTCCGTCATGTGTTGGACCGATTGAGGAAGTGGGATTGACCGGAAAGCAATTGGCGCAGAAGCTTCTTATAGAAGGAGGGGTATTATGAGTCTGCTTAGAGATAGATTAAATCGTTTGACGAAATCGGCAGCAGACCGCCCCTCCGCCAAATCAGAGACCCGATCCGAACCGGGCTGGGATAGCCTTGGCGCCCGTCTGCAAGAAGGACGCCAAGGCAGCTTTATTTTGCGCCGGCAAAGCTATCCGCTTTCCTATATACATGGTCGTTATCAGCTGCAAGAGTTGTGTGATACATGCACCTATCTTCAACCGCTATTGCGCGCTTCGATAAAGGACCCGAGACAAATTCTTTTTCTGGATACGGAAACGACAGGATTAGGTGTAGGCGCTGGCAACGTCCCTTTCATGGTGGGGCTCGGATATTATAACGAGAATCAGTTCGTAGTGGAGCAGATGCTGATCCGCAACCCGGGAGAAGAAGTGGCCATGTTAACCTATTTAACCGGTTTGCTGCCAAACTTTGACTGTCTCGCCACTTACAATGGAAGAACATTTGACTGGCCGATCCTCAAAAACAGAATGATTTTAAATCGCGTACCGCTCGAGAATGATCGGTTTAGTGAACTGGATTTTTTGTATCCGTCTAGAAGCTTATGGCGAACCACACTGCCCTCCTGCCGGTTAAGCAAAGTGGAGGAGAGCCGCCTAGGTTTTATCCGTCATGATGATGTGCCGGGCTCCTTGGCTCCGACCTTATATTTTCAGTATTTAGCGGAACAAAATCCGGCCATTTTGCAAGGAGTCTTTAAGCATAACGAACAGGATATATTATCATTAGTCGGCCTGGCTATCCATTTTGCCCGGGCGCTGTGCGGGTCGCTGGATCTATCGCACATGGAAGCAAGCGAGCTCTTCCGGCTTGGGGTATGGCTGGACCAGCATCAGCTTGCTCACCTGGCATCTCAAGCCTATGAACAGATTCTTCGGCTGCCTTCCACATCCGGGGGAAGCGTGCGCTTTCAGCTATCTCTTGTTCTTAAAAAGAAGGGGCGCCTTCATGAAGCGGTTCAGCTTTGGAAGGAGACTGTTGACGCGGAAACTGGCATGAAGCTTTCTGCCGACTACATTGAAGCTTGTGTGGAGCTGTCCAAGTATTACGAGCATAAGCATAAAGACTTCGGAACCGCGCTTTATTATGCCGAGAAAGCGATTGGGAAAGCTGGCGAAAGAGCTTCCCTGCTTCGAGCTCCCAGGCGCTCTGTAGTCTCCCAGGACTTGCGTAAGCGAATGGAAAGATTGAGAGAGAAGGAAATTCGCAGGGCTATGCAGGAATGGCGATCCAATAGCAGCGGTTTAATATAAGGAGACAGCGAGCAGCTTTTTCACAACCGAATATGCCAAATTGCGTCAGCCGGCGAGCCCTTTGTGCTCAGTCGGTTTATTTTTGCCTGCAGCAGGACATACCTGTATTAGAGAGATAAAGGGTCAGACTGGAGGAAGTAACATGCCGGAATTGCCGGAAATGGAAACGTACAGACAATTGTTAACCCCCCGCTTGGTGGGCCAAACGATCCGAGCGGTTAGAATTCATCGTGAAAAGTCGGTTAATCTTCCCGCCGGACAGTTTGCACAAGGCATTCTTGGTGTTCGCATTGCCGCAATCGACCGGAGAGCTAAATATTTGTTGTTCCGCCTGGAAACAGGGCAGGCTCTGCTTCTTCATCTAATGCTCGGGGGATTAATGTTTCTTGGCAGTGAAGAGGATCGGCCTGACCGGAACACTCAAGTAGAGCTGGACTTATCAGGAGGCCAAACTCTTTATTTTATCGGACTCAGGCTAGGGTACCTGCATCTGCTGGATGAACGGCAATATCTGGCTGTGCTGGCTAAGCTGGGACCAGAGCCCTTGGCGCCCGATTTCACCTTGGAGCGGTTCGAGCAGCTTTTGTCAGGGACAAGGGGGACTTTGAAAACGACTCTGGTTAATCAGCAAAAGCTTTCCGGTATTGGCAACTGCTATGCCGATGAAATTTGCTTTGAGGCTGCCATTTTGCCGACAAGACCGCTGGCCAGCCTCAGCCTGCAGCCTGCTGGTGACAGCGGCCGCTTATATAGCGCTATGCGTGCTGTCTTAATGGAAGCTATTCGCCAAGGAGGCTACATGGAGCAGCCTTTATTTGCAGGGGACCATCTGACTGGCGGTTATAATGACCACTGCCTCGTCTATGACCGGGGAGGGGAGCCATGTGTGCGCTGCGGGGGCGCCATTATTCAAGCGGAGCTGTCAAGCCGCAAAGTGTTTTACTGCGCCCAGTGTCAGCACTAAACAAAGTTAATCGCAGATGAATTCGCAAAAAGGAGCTATTAATTATGCGTCTGGGTAGTCATGTCAGCATACGCAAAGGATATAGGGAAGCAGCCAAAACAGCGGCGGCGATTGGCGGCCGTTCATTCCAGTATTTCCCGAAGAATCCCCGCGGGCTTTCCATTAAAGCCTTTGACCCGCGGGATGCGGAGCAATGCGCGCAATATTGTAAGGAGCAGCAATTGATCTCCATAGCTCATAGCCCTTATCCAAGCAATTTGGCTGCTGCGGACCCCGCGCTCCAGCAAGCGGTGGTCGCCTCCTTAAAGAATGATCTGCACATTGCTGAACATTGCGGTTCCATCGGAGTCGTTGTTCATTTTGGCAAATCAAAGGAAGAGGATTTGATAAAAGGGTATCGCATCATTCTGGATACATTGAACTTCGTGCTGGAGGATTGGCAAGGAGAAGCCAAGCTGTTAATCGAAAATCAGGCGGGTGAGGGGACGATGATGGGGACTACCTTCGAAGAGCTTGTGCAAATTCGCAAGCTGGCTGAACGTCCGGAAAAAATCGGCTTTTGCCTCGATACCTGTCATGCTTTTGCCAGCGGTCTCTGGAAAGGGGATTGGGGCTCGCTCGAGCAAAAAGGGCAGGAGCTTGGCTACTTTACTCATCTGCACGCTATTCACTTTAATGACTCCGTGTACGGGGCCGGAGAAAGAAAAGACCGCCATGCGCCGTTTGGCAAAGGCAGGATCGGCAAGGCGAATCTGCTGGAGCTCATGACCTCGCCGCTGCTAGCTGATCTACCCTTTATTCTTGAAACCGAAACGGGAGCGGACCGGACTCACCGCGCTGAGATACAAGCGATACAGCAATACTTGCAAGAAAACCGCGAACCGCTGTAAAACTGCAGAGGAAATTGCCAGAATAACTGGTCAGGCGCCAACTTACAAGCTACAATAGATAAAGATAACGAACCTCCGTCTGGAGGCTCTCTTTATATGTTAAACAAGAGAGCATCGCAGGAGTTGACAAAAGCAGATAAGTTGGTGATTACGGATGATTGAACTTACAGAGGTAAGTTTTCGCAGAGAACAAAGACAAATTCTAGACCGGGTCAATTTCTCCATGAAGCAAGGGGAGCACTGGGTTATTCTAGGGAAGAATGGCTCGGGCAAAACAACCATTCTGGAAATGATTAACGGCTATCAATTTCCAAGCTCAGGTACGGTGGACGTTCTGGGCTATCGTTATGGCCGCTGCAACCTTCGAGAGGTCCGCAAACGAATTGGCTACATCAGCCAGTCTTTATTTGAAAAGCTGACGCCTGCCGATCCCGTCTGGGAATGCGTGGCTACGGGGGAATACGGTTATCTTCGTTTTTACGAGCAAATCCCTTTGGAGGCCGTTGAGAAGGCTCACGAGATGCTGGATCGCGTAGGCTTGAGCGAGGTCCGCGATCAGCCGCTAGGAACACTTTCTCAGGGGGAGCGCAAGAAGATCCTGCTCGCCCGGGCTCTAATGAGCGATCCGGTGCTTTTGGTCATGGACGAGCCTTGTTCAGGTCTGGATCTGTATGAAAGAGAAAAGCTCTTGGAAACGATTGACGGTTTGAGTGAATCCGGAGTTTCCTTTGTTTATGTAACCCATCATGTGGAAGAAATTATGCCGATTTTTACCCATATCGCACTCATTCATGAAGGGAAGATAGTAGCTGCAGGTCCTAAACAAGATGTTCTGACTGCGGACAATATGCAGAAAACCTTCCAGGTTCCTGTAATGCTGGAATGGGACCAGGACAGACCTTGGATCAAAGTATTGAGCCAAGCTTGATGACAATTGGAACAAGACAAGGTAAAGGAGCGCTGAGCATTCATGGCATTGAAAAAAATTGAGCATGTCGGCATTATGGTAGCTGATCTTCAGAAATCGATAGATTTTTATGTAAAGGTTATCGGACTGAAGTTGAAGGACACTCTCGGTCATACTAATGGTGTGATTAAGCTTGCTTTTCTAGGTTTTGATGAAGCTGGCGAAACGGAAGTGGAGCTGATCGAAGGTTATAACAGCAGTTTGCCTGTGGAAGGCAAGGTTCATCATCTGGCTTTTACCGTGACGGATATTGAAGCAGAGCTGGAAAGAATCAAGGGCTTGGATGTGAAAATGATTGACGAGGAATTGGTGACGCTGCCCAATGGTTCCCGCTACTTCTTCTTTCATGGCCCTGATGGGGAATGGATAGAGTTTTTCGAATCCACTCGTTGAACGTTCAGTGAAAATTGATAGTATCCGGGTGTTGACAGAACACCTCTGGTCAAGGTATAGTCTAGAGTATTACAACCATTAATTGTAAGTAATCATTGCTATATGTATATAAGCAGGAAATGGGCGGAAGCACCGTCTGAGCCAGCTGTGATGCTGGTTTAGATGGTGTTTTTTATTTTTGCATAACGCGCATTTAGTCGTATGAACGGCGTAATTTGTAATTTTATATTTGCTGATTGATCCGCCTGGCGGTGGATATGAATTCGGACATTAAAGTGAAAGGAGGAGGGGCTGTGCCGAGCAACCGCTTTTTACCATTAAAGATCGGAGAAGTGCTGGCTGGACGTTACAGGATACTGAGCATAGCCGGATACGGGGGAATGAGTGTCGTGTATCAAGCGCAGGACCTGAAGCTGCCGGGCAAGCATTGGGCCGTTAAGGCCGCCCGGGGGCATAGGCAGAGTCGGCAGGCCTTTACGGAAGAAGCTGAATTTCTCAGCAGATTAACCCACCCGCATTTGCCATTAATTATTGATTTTATTCCACCGAACGAGCAGGGGATTAGCTATCTGGTCATGGAGTTTATAGCGGGCCAGACGCTTCAGCAGCGTTTCGAGCATAATAAGCAAGTTCCTTGCCTGGCAGTCATCCGTTACGCGAAGCAGCTCTGCGATTTATTTTCCTATTTGCATCAATATCAGCCTAACCCTATTATTTATCGGGACTTGAAGCCTAGCAACGTTATGCTCGATGAACAGGACAACATCCGCTTGATCGACTTCGGGATTGCTCGAAATTTTCGCCAGGATAGGGGGACAGACACCGTTCAACTGGGCACCATCGGCTTTGCTGCGCCGGAACAGTTCTTAAATCGCCAGACGGACGAACGGACGGACCTGTACACCCTGGGAGCTATGATGTATTATCTGCTCAGTGAAGGCCGTCACTATATGGACACAGGAGAGAATCTTGCACGCTGGAATGAGCAATTGCCGCCGGCGCTTGTAGATTTGATTCATCTGCTCCTCAAGGAACAGCCAGCGGATCGCATTCAGACAGCCGAAGAAGTAAAGAAGAAGCTGCAGGAGATAGAAAGAACATTGACCGGTTCCAGGTCGACCAAGGAGAATGCTCGCACTAACCTGGCGAAGCGGTTATCGAGCAGCAACCGCAAGCTCGTGATCGTGGGCGGTCTCTATTCAGGCGCAGGAGCGACTACGGTGGCGGTTAGCGCTGCAAGGGTCGCTCACTATAGCGGCTTCTCGAACGCTGTGATCGAGCATGTAATAGTGGAACCCGAGCTGGAATCGCTGTTATATGGGGATAAAAATAAGCCGAGGAACTATCGCTACTATACCGCTCGCTTCTCCCGCAGCAAAATGCTGCCCCCGTCAGCTTGGAAAAGCGGAAATACGGAGTGGCTGCCCTTACCCCCTTCACACTTGCAAAAGTATGGCACTGGTGAAAGGTGGACAAAGGAGCACTATTTCCGTTTGTTCTACGAGTTGGATCATGCGCTTTTATTTCTGGATGTAGCGTCGCATTGGCGGGATCCAGATGTCCGGGAGCTTTGTTATGCAGCTGACTGTCTTCTTGTTATTGGCAGTCCTCATCCAGTAAAATGGAGCGGGCGGCAAGCGAAGGAAAATATGAAAATACTTAGGCAGCTGCAATCCGAAGGAGTAGTCATTCATTGGGGAGCTAATCCGTACCTTCCCTTTCGCTTTGTGGATGACTGGCTGAACTCATATCCGCAATACCCAATTCTGCGGATGCCTCATTTTCCGCTGATGCAGATTTTAGATAAGCAATGGGAAGGCCGGCTTTTGCAGGATGATGACGAATTATTGACCAACCTAACCGAAGCGATGGCCCCTTTCTTGCACAAGCTTGATCCAGCCCTTGTTAATAGAGGGCAGGCAGCAGGAAGAATAAGCACATGGTTTAAAAGAAAATTAAATAGATAAATATTGAAAAATTGGGAACATATGGTATAATCTTTTTGAAAGTAAATATAAATGCGGAAGCACCGCGAACTAATCGGCAATGGATTAGCTTCGCGGTGCTTTTTTGTTTTTCATAACTTGAGGAAGGGAGGAATGAACACCCGCATGATTCTAGCCTATGGAGTAGCTTTTGTTGGTGCGGTATTACTGCTATACGGTGTATTACTGTTGCTCGGAGTTATATAGGAGGGTCTTTCCCATGATCAAACGAACGGTGGGCATATTGGATCAAAATGAAGCTTACCTGCACAGGCTGATGAGTTTTGCCCGTACTTCCCAGGCTGGACAACAGTTCATCCTGAAGGCATTCAGTCACTGGCCGTCAGTTATGGCTTGTGATGAAGCGATAGACATCCTGCTGGCAGATCCTCGATTGCTGCAGGATATTGAAGGGTCGGCGGCTTGTAAAGTCGTTTATTTAATAGACCAGGAGAGAAAGGAGACGGAGCATGAGGATCTTTACTTATATCGCTATCAGCCCTTAAATCAATTGTTTGATAGATTGGCCGCACTGGTTATGGATCTGGACAGCCCGAAGCGTGTTTATGGAACCAATCCTGGTCAAGCTCAGGTGATCGCGATCTTTTCTGCTGGCGGAGGCAGCGGAAAAACGACCCTTGCCATCAATTTGGCTAGAAGCCTTTCGCAGAAAGGAAACAAGGTTTTTTATCTCAATATGGAGACATTCAGCTGCGGCCAATTATTTTCGGCCTCCGGTCAACGTCCTTTTGAAAAAATGCTGTATTATGTCAAATCGAAAGCCGATTCTCTGCCTACCAAGCTGGCCTGGTTAAAAATGATAGAGCCTGCGACGAAATTGGAATATATAGAGCCATGCGGCAATCCACTGGAAATGGAGGAAATGACTGACGAGGATACGCTTTTCCTGCTGGAGGGAATTACCCATCTGAACTATGACTATATAATTATCGACTGCTCGTCCTGTTTTCATCAGCGTATTATGACTAGTCTTGCCTGGAGTCACCACATTTTATGGCTGATCCATGATGATTTTCAATTGCTGGATAAGACAAAAGCGGCTTTGCTTCGCTTTCAACAAGCCGCTTTGGCAGGGAGCGAGGGGGCGCGTCCCAAAATTCACTTTATCTTGAACAAATATACCGGCCATGTGCTTAATCCTATTAAAGAATATGGCTTTACTCCGGCAGCTTATCTCCCTTACATACCGAATTGGAAGTCAGTGAATCATGTCCAAGCACTTGCCGCAGAATCATCCTACAACGATGAACTGATGAAGTGGTTTCTGCCGCTTGTAGAGCGGACGGGAGGGGAAGCTCTTGGTTGAGGAGGAGATTATTCAGGAAATACGCCAAGAAGTCGCAAATCAATTGGACTATTCGGAGACCCTCTCCGACCAGGCGTTAGAAGAGCTGATTGAACAGCAGTTGTTCACCCATACCCGGGCAGCTGGCTGGACTGCGGCAAGAAAAGCCTACTCGGTCAAGCGAATCTATCATTCCTTTAGGGGCTTGGATGTGCTGCAGCCTCTGCTGGAGGATCCGGGTATTACGGAGATTATGATTAACAGCCATAATGAAGTTTTTATTGAACGAGAGGGGCTTATCCGCTCTTGTCCGGTAGCTTTTGAGCATAATCAGAAATTAGAAGACATCATTCAGAGCATAGTCTCCAAAGTAAATCGTGTTGTAAATGAAGCTTCCCCCATCGTCGATGCTCGTCTTAGCGATGGTTCCCGGGTCAATGTTGTCCTTCCCCCGATAGCTTTGAAAGGCCCTACGATGACGATTCGTAAATTCCCGGCAAAGCCGCTTGGTATGGAAGATTTGGTTAAAAAACAGGCATTATCCGAGGAAGCAGCACGTTTTCTGGAACAGGCTGTCAGAGCGAAATACAACATGTTTATTGGCGGCGGTACAGGCTCGGGGAAAACCACCTTTTTGAATGCTCTCTCAGGCTTTATTCCTGCAAACGAACGGATCATAACGATAGAGGATTCAGCGGAGCTGCAAATCTATACGATTCCTAATTTGGTCAGTCTGGAAACAAGAAATGCCAACACTGAAGGGAAGGGGGAAATCAATATGAAGCAGCTGATCCGGACTTCTCTTCGTATGCGGCCCAATCGCATTATCGTCGGAGAGGTACGGGGGGAGGAAGCGCTCGACATGCTGTCGGCGATGAATACGGGACATGATGGCAGTCTATCCACCGGACATGCCAATTCTTCTTACGATATGCTGAGCCGTTTGGAGACGATGGTGCTGAGTGCAGCTGAGATGCCGATTGAAGTTGTCCGCAAACAAATAGCCTCAGCCATCGATATTATGATTCACCTCACTCGCATGCGCGACGGCTCTCGCAAAGTCAGCGAGATATCAGAGGTGCTAGGAGTGGAGAATGGGGAGATCATGTTAAATCCGCTATTCGTTTTTGAAGAAGCGGGAGATGGAAGAAGCGTGAAAGTGGCAGGTAGACTGCAGCGCACGGGCAATAGCCTTGTCCATAGGCAGAAGTTTCAGTTGGCTGGAATATCCGTTGAAGGAGGATTATGCTGATGGCTGCAGCCAATCACCCGTTTAAGCTAGAAAAAGCGGCAGATGAGCCTTCGAAAGATTTGGCGATCGATTACTCTACCTATGAATTGACTTGGAAAATGAGAGGCGTATCGATTTTGCTCGCTTCGGCAGCAATGTTCGTACTTGGCTTTATTTTTTACAAAAGCGAATGGGTAGCCCTGCTCTTTTCCGCCGGCGGTTGGGTTTACCCAAATATTCGTGCCCGGAAGCTCATGGAGAAGCGAAAGGATGAGCTTAGCTCGCAATTTAGACAGATGCTTTCGGCCGTTTCTTCCAGCTTGTCGGCCGGAAAATCGGTAGAGAACGCTTTTACAGAAGCGATAAATGATCTTCTCCTGCTTTATCCCGATCCCCAAACTTATATGGTGATGGAGCTGCAAATCATTAACAATAAAATCCGCAATGGAGAAACAATCGAGCGGGCCTTGCAGGACTTTAGCCGGCGGGCTGATCTCGAGGAAGTGCACAATTTCGTTGACGTATTTGTAACATGCAAGCGGGCTGGGGGCAATTTGATTGATGTCATCAGACGAACCGCAACGATGATTGGTGAGAAGATTGAAATGAAACAGGAGATTGCGGTCCTGATTGCCCAAAAAAAGTTTGAGTCTACTATTCTCAGTTTTTCCCCGCTTCTGGTCATAGCGACTCTTAGTTTCAGCTCGCCTGATTATATGGAGCCGCTCTATAACGGATGGATTGGGCCGTTAATTATGACCGTTTGCTTGCTCCTGTTAATAGGCTGCAATGCCCTATCCAAGAAGATCATGAACATTAAGGTTTAGGAATGGGAAGCGAGCGATAATTATGAACTCAACGAAAATCTACATGTGGCTTCAACCGTTTTCTTTATTTGTAATTAAACAATTTAAATTAATGGACAAAATGCCTGTAGCTGTGACCCGACTTCATTTAAAGATGGTGGCTTTATACGGCAGACAGGCAACCATAGAGCTGACCCGGCAGTTTCTCGCACAGATGCTCACTACCGGGCTGCTCGTCTTCCTGCCTTGTATGATTTTAGCTTTGATTAGTGAGGATAAGCTCACATTATTGGTGGCCGGTATGTCACTGGCTGTCCTGTTTCCCTTTATTGAAGTCAAGTCGCTGGATAAGAAGGTTCAACAGCGTAAAAGGAGCATTATCATTGAACTCCCGGAGTTTCTAAGCAAGCTTACTTTGCTGGTTAACGCCGGGGATACCGTCCAGGGAGCTTTGGGGAAATGCATTCTCTCTAAACAAGGAACCGAACTCACTCCATTGTATAAAGAACTGACTGTGCTGCACAACGAACTGCTGAACAATCAGTCGTTGGCCAAGTCATTGGAAGAGCTGAGCAAACGCTGTGCTCTGGCGGAAGTTTCCCAGTTTACGACTACTGTTTTGCTTAATTATAGACGGGGCGGCGACGACTTTGTGCTTGCCCTGCGGGAATTAACCAGGACGCTTTGGGAGAAAAGGAAGGCGTTAGCCAAAACATTAGGGGAAGAAGCATCCTCAAAGCTGGTTATTCCTATGGTTATGACATTTATGATCGTGATGATCATCGTTGCAGCTCCGGCGATGCTCATTATGAACTTTTAATAATCGAAGGAGGAAATTGTGATGGGTATAACCTTAATTGAAGCAGCGAAAAAGTTTTGGAACGATGAAGACGGAATTGGCACATTAGAAATTTTGCTTATCCTTGCAGTGATCGTTATTATTGCGATCGCATTTAGAAAATGGATTATTCAATGGGTTTCGGGGTTGTTTAAGGCTGCAGACGATCAGATAAAAGATCAGACGAATCCGGATTTGGAAGGATTAATGCCTGAATGATTACGCCTCCCCTGCAACGATGGAGGCGGCTTCGCTGCAGTGAGCAAGGCAGCTTCACGGTCGAGGCTTCACTGGTCATGCCTGTTGTCTTTTTGTGTACAGTTGCTCTGCTGTTTTTTGGCTTATATATGTACCAGAAGGTCGTTTTATTCCATGCTGCCGCTGTTACAGCAGACCGCACAGCTGCCCACTGGGACAATTCGTATAAAGATCAGCGTACCGGGTCGTTTCCCGTTGAGCATAATGATGGTTTGTACTGGCGGGTATTTGACGACAACGCATCAGATATTTTAGGGCTTATTGGGCTGGGTAATCCCGCCGCCGTTTCTTTGCCGGTTGATCCGGAGACGGAGCGTACGGGCAGCGGTCCTGAAAAAAAGATGAAGCGTGCGGCTGGACGGCTAGCCCCGGATATTGCCGGTCAGATTGCGTATCACAATTATTGGCTGGACCGGCAAGTCGATGTTCAATTAAGCCGCTTGTTAAACATACCATCTCTCTTGCGCGGCTGGTATGACCGCAATCATACAGCAGGCTCCTCTATAGCCAGAGTAACCGATCCCGTAGAACTAATCAGAACAGTGGATTTAACCCGAACCTATTTGAAGCAGCTGCTGGACTCCAGAAAGGTTCCCGAGATTAAACAAACATGGAGGGATTTTACTCCGGACCAGCCGGCCAAAGTTATTGAGAGCGAAAATAAAGGAAGCGAATATTTGATGGAATTATTAAACGGAACGGACAATACCATTTCGTTTTCAACCGAGCCATTGGGAGTGCGTAGAATTTATAATTTTTTGGATCGTGATGGTGTTGCGCATGACGCAAAGATGAACCTTAAATATAAAGATGCCCTGGAGCAGATGAAAAAGGATGCTTTATTAATGGAGCGGGGGGATGTGAAAGGGGTGGTGTGGCATTTCTTCCGCACCAAATCGGGAAAGCTTGACTTGACACCCAAAATGCATAAGGAGCTGACTAAGCATGGCGTTGTGGTAGTGGTCCATAACTAAAACAGACGCCTCGTGCTTGTAACATTGTGCGCACCGCGTTGGCTAAGGAAAGGGGGGGAGAATGTGAAATTGTTCTATAGCAAAGATAACGGAACTGTTTCGGTTTATTTAATAATCATTCTGGTTCCCATTTTTTTGTTTCATGCCGTGCTGCTAGATTATGCCCGCGTAAAGATCGCTGAACGTGAGGTCGAAGCCGCTCTCCGTGCCGCTAACCGCTCAGTTTTTGCCGGGTTCAATAAACAATTGCAATCCTATGGTCTATTTGCGGCCAAGGAGGATAAGGAGAGCCAGTCCCAATTGTTCCGCAACGTATTGGAGTATAATCTAACCCCTTCCGGCAATGAGTACTTTCGCTATCTTGACACTCGCTTGGCGTCCGAGAATAGCCGCATCCAGCCGCTCTATACATTAGGCAATCATGTCATCTTTCAGCAGCAAATTTTAGAAGATATGAAATACAAAGCTCCGCTTGAATTTGTTTCCCGAATACTTGAGCCGTTTAAGCAATCGGGTGCATTAACAGGACTGGAGCAAACCTCTAATTACTATGAAAAAGCGGAATTGCTGGAAGAGCTGATTCAGCAGTGGCACCGCGACCTGGATGCGGCATGGGATGAGACAGTCCGCTATAATCACCAGGCAGCTGCCCTCTATGATCATTATTCCGGCAAGCTGTCTGAGCTGCAGGAGCTTGCCGCAAAAATCGGGCTTCATACGGTGGAATCGGTAACAGAGACGATCCGGCATGTGGATGAACAGATCTCACGTGCTGTGGACAATCTGGAATCCTTGGCCCGGGACGAAGAAACTCTCTTATCAGCATTAGCTTCTTTAGTACAGGGCGGAGAAGGACAAGCTGAGGCAATTCGCTCTATTTCGCAATCCTTATCCAGTGTAAGACAATCGATTAGAGATTTGAATAGGCACTTAGCAGAGCTAAGAGAGAGAAAAATGGAATTGGATCAATTGTTAAAAGACTTGCTGGCTTACGGGCTTCTCATTTCGCAGACGCGCGCTTCCCTTGAATATGACTACAGCTTACTGGAAGCGGAGTATGAGAAGCTCATGGAGAAAATCGAGCAGGCCAGGCAGGTAAACGAACAGCTGCGCGAGGAGAAAGAACAAGTGCTTGCTGGTTACAAAGGAAGTTCTGATGCAGAGCAGCAGATGGAAGTCTTTCAGCTCATTCCCGTGTATCCTTTGGAATTTTTCTCCTTGTATAAGGCTGGAGGGGCTCAGGTGAATGTGAAATTTCAAATGGTTAAGCGAGTATGGCAGAACACTGCCTTGTTTACAGGGAATTCATATGCTGAAGTGGCGGATGCATTATCAGATTTTCAGCAAAGCATTACCGATTTTCACCAACAACAAGAACTTAAGGAGGAGGAGCGTCAGGAGCTTAAGGCGGTAGTCGAGACTCATCAAGAGGAAGAGAAGCAAAAGGTAGGAAGTGTCCTTGCCGAGCTCAAACAAGCGCTAGATTTCTGTGCTGCAGAAGGAGGCAATGATCGGTACAGTGGATATTATCGCACGTTAACAAATCGAGATGAAGAGGAGCAAGGGCTGTATGCCAAATATTATGATTACAATTCCGACCATTCCGCACTCCCCGATGAATGGAATGGACTTGGAGGGGTAGAGGATTCGATTAAGGAATCCATGTCAATTGGCAAACGGTTGGCTAATGTGCTAACCGACTTTCGGGATGAACTGTACATGAACGAATACGCGCTGACCAAGTTCAATTACAGGACGATAGATAAAGAAAAACTAGCCAATGAACAGCCCGCGGCAGCTCTCGAACCATCCAAGCCTTTACAACACCCGCTGAAGAATCAGGAAGCAGAATATATATTATACGGGTTATCTTCTTGCGCCCTTAATCACTCTGCAGCTTACGGTGAAATGTTCATTGTGCTGATGGCTCTCCGCACGGTGGAAACGATGCAGAAGCCGGACAAAGCCTTATTAAATCTTGGTTCACCGTTTCTAGTGTTACTGGCTTCAGCCGCACAAGGGGCTGTTGATGCCTATTCCGATATGAAGAAGCTAATCGGGGGCCAGAAAGTCCCGGTCATTAAAAAGTTCAAAAACTTAACAGTCGGTTATAAAGATATGCTCAGAATCTTCTACTTGCTTCACAGCAAAGACGACAAGGTGCTGTCAAGAATGCAGGCATTGATTGAATTAAATACGAATCTGGATTTGACTGAGCACATGACCTATATGCAGTCGACAGCCTCTGCAACTATACGTCTTTGGTTCATGCCCGGCGCGGTCAAGATGATGAACGGGCTTGGTATTGTAGATTGTGAACCGGTAGGCAATCGATGTCAAATATCAAAAACAGCGGTGATGTCTTATTAATAGAGTATATTATGCTGCGGGCGGAAGATTGCTTGCTTGTAAGGCTATAAGGAAAGCTTGGTCACGAGAGGAGGGAGGAGTAGCACTGGAGGCTGCGTTAACACTGCCCTTTTTTCTAGCCTTTATCATCGCCCTCAACTGCTTTATTCAAATTTCAATTGCGGAAACAGCGCTAAAAACAGCAGTTATGGAAACGACTAAACAGCTTGCAGCGAATATGTATCCTGTGGAGGTTATCTACGATGAGATAGTAACTCGATCAGAAGGTACGGCTGCAGGCAAGCAAATCCGCGAAGTGATTGATAAGGCGAGGAAAGCCCAGGCGGAATGGAAAGAGATAGAAGATACGATAGGCAGCTTCGCCGCGTTGGTACCACAATCTTCTTTGCAGTGGCTGGAATGGGAGGCCAAATTTCAAGGGCAAAAAGACGCAGCAGAAGAGTGGATACACCTCCAGCTTTACGCTGCTTTTAAGCCAGTGCTGCTCCATCATGCCAATACAAATCTGCTCGATAAAGAGCGTTTGGAGATTGTGAATATGTCCCTCCCTTCATTAGGTGGAGAGAAAGCTGCTTTTCTTACCATAGAAGCTAAATATACGTTCAAGCTCCCCATCCCTTTTTTTAACAAAACGTTAACGATAAAAAAAGAGCCTACGAGAGAAGCTGGACAGGCGTATGATAATTATTGCTAAAAGGGTTCATTTTGAGAAAGCAGGAGTGAGGAGGGAGGATCGTGGTTTCCTGGTTTTTTGCCGGTATGATAGTTAGTGCGGCTTGTTGGACAGATATGAGAACCAGCAAAATACCGAATGTGCTGACCGTTTTCGGCTTGTTGGGAGGGATAATCTACCATTCAATAGCTCCGGGAGGAAACGGCTTAGCTTTTGCTGGTTTAGGCGCGGGGGCAGGTTTTATAGCTTTGCTAGGTCTCTACTTGTTTAAAGCATTGGGCGCGGGAGATGTGAAGCTATTTGCTGCGTTAGGCGCTTGGATTGGTACTGAATGGATCCTATATTGCTCCATCTATTCCATGATTTACTCGGCGTTCATCGCCTTTATTTTGCTTCTCGTCAGAAAAAGCCGGCTGTCCAAACTCATGGATCTTTTTCTCCGGCTCCAGCAGCTGCTGTTTTATCGGGATCGCACAGCGCTGACATTCAGCACTGTCGAGCTGACTACATATCCATTTATGTACGCCGCAGCGCCAGCATTTGTGACAGTGGTAGTGTCTATTTTTTTCTGATGTAAAGAGAGGAGCGAGGAAATGAATGATTACTAAAGAGTTGTATGGGCTGCAAGTCAATAAGGAGCTGGAGCCGGAGGCAGATTTGGTTTTCTCGCGGAGCGATTCGCCGCTAGTTAAGGAAGATATGGTTTATGTGGAGAAAAGAATGCTGGAGAATTATGACGTGCCGGGGGTGCTGCCAGTCGAGTTTGAAGAAAAAGATTTTTGTATTCGTTTGCGTTACCGCCTTCCATCCGGGAAAACGCTGCAGCAGGCACTAGCAGAGATAGATTTAACCAACCGTGTGCTTTATGAAATCCTATATGCCCTTGTTCAGATACTGGAAGATAGCCGGATTTATATGTTAAATGAACACCGTTTTATTTTACGGGCTAACTATATATTTATTGGACAAGATGTTACAGATTTTAGCCGGCTGCGGCTTATCTATATACCCTTGCTAGAACTGCCTGGAAAGGGTACAGTGCAGCAAGATTTGGTTACCCTTATTGATAGTTTGGTGAGGGTCAGCTCTATCGTACCTGATGCGCAGTGGAAAGCTGTTAGGGCCCTGTTAACTAATGAGATAAGTTTTAGCTTGCGGGAATTCAAGCGAGAGTTAGAAGTAGCCATGACTGTACAAAAATCTCATTCACGGGGGGAGGAAAGAGTTCCAGGTCGAGCTGAAGAAAATATGAATGTGATGAATGTGACCTCCAATAACGTCAATCCTCTGCCTCTCCAGGAGGCTTCCTCATTCGATACAGTGAATGATGTGCAAGCTGCTGACATCTCTGATGAAGCGCATAATTTGAAAATAATTCGGGCCCTTTTTGCAGCTGCGGCAATTTTCATGCTCGTTAGCTGGTCTTATTACTTGAGCGATCCACAGGATGCTCTGATGTATATATGCTTAGGTGTTACGCTGCTGGGGCTGGATTTCCTCTACGTCCTTCATGTCAAAGGGCTGCTGAATCGGGATCTGTTTCAGACTGCGGCTGCCGTGCAGGCTCTTCCTTCTGAGCCTAATCATTCTGCTGCCGTCCAAAATAATCAAGCAGATTTTGAAAATCAGGATCCTGCGGGGCGGAAAAGCCCGCGTCAGCATTCACCAGAGCCCGGCAGCTCCAATCAGGCCATCTCGGTGGAAGAGTGGGCCGCGTCTCGAGTTGCGATGCTGCAGGAACAAGATCAAGCAGGGGATAATCTTGGGCAAGCAGCAGAAGAAAGCCGCTCGGATAATATATTCCCTCAAATAAAAAGGCAGCAGGATTACTATGCTTCCTTAGCGCAGCAGACGACTTTGCTGGTGCCCCAGGATGCGACGACAAGCCTGGCTGATCCTTTCCTGGAACAGGAAGAATCATTTTTGCAGCCTATCCTGGAGATAGAACGAGCTGACGTCACAGAAAGGCTGCCTATATCTGAGTATCCTTTTCGCATAGGGAGAAACCGGGAGGGTGTGCATTTCACCGATTCGACTGTAGGAGTATCACGAATTCACCTTGAATTCATCCTGGACGAGAGTCATGCCACGATTTATATTAAAGATCTGGGCTCTAAAAACGGGAGCTACTTAAACGGTGAGCAATTAATTCCCTATCAGGAGTATGAATTGAAGGACCAAGACGAAATTCGCTATGCGGAAGTAAAGGCCAAATTTATAAGGCCCAGTCTATAGCATACTGTTATCAACAAAAACGATTATCTTTGGTGGAAGCACAAGAAAAGAAATCGAATAATATATAGTTCGGCAAGGGCAGCAAGTAACTAACCTCGAGCCAATTTCATCGCAGCGTGCTAATATATAGTTTTAAAAAAACGGCGTTTTCTGTTCACTGTGTTTGATGCTATAATGAATAGAATCATTAAGCCGTATACACGATGAATAGTTATAGACCGGTTGGAGTCAACCATGTTCGGAACAGCTTTCATTGAGCCCAGACGATGTGGGACTAAAGTGTATCGATTTAGATAGGAGAACGATGAAGCGTTATGAGTCTTTTAAGTGTAGAGCAGCTTAGTCACAGCTTCGGCGACCGAGTATTGTTTAAAAATGTCTCTTTCCGTTTGCTGCCGGGAGAGCATGTTGGATTAGTTGGTGCGAACGGTGTGGGAAAATCCACTTTGATGAACATATTAACCGGACAAGTGCTTAAGGATACGGGAAAGGTAGAGTGGACGCCTAATGTCCGTTACGGATACTTGGATCAGCATACGAAGCTGACTCCAGGCAAGACTATCCGGGATGTGCTTAAGGACGCTTTTTTGCCGTTGTTTGAGCAGGAAAAAGAAATGATGGCCATTACAGAAAAAATGGCGGAGGCCTCTCCTGAAGAGCTTGAGCGGCTGCTGGAGGATATGGGAACGATCCAGGAAAGGCTGGAACACAGCGGCTTTTATTTGCTCGACGTTAAAGTGGAGGAAATGGCCAACGGGCTTGGCCTGGATGCGATCGGGTTGGACCGGGATGTTGCCAGTCTGAGCGGAGGACAACGAACAAAAGTGCTGCTGGCCAAGCTGCTGCTGGAGCAGCCTACCGTCCTGCTGCTGGATGAGCCGACGAACTATCTGGATGTAGAGCATATTGAGTGGCTTACTAACTACTTGAAGGATTATCCATATGCTTTTATCTTGATCTCGCATGATACGGAGTTTATGAACAAGGTTGTTCAGGTAATTTATCACTTGGAATTTGCCAAGCTGACCCGTTACACAGCGAACTATGAGAAGTTCTTGCAGATGGCGGAGATTAACAAAAACCAGCATATCGAAGCATACGAGAAGCAGCAGGAATATATTAAAAAGCAGGAGGATTTCATCCAGCGCAACAAGGCTCGCTATTCTACATCCGGGCGCGCCAAGAGCCGTCAGAAACAATTGGAGCGGCTTGAGCGGATAGACCGTCCGGAAGAAGCGGCCAAGCCGACCTTTATTATTAAAGAAGCACGGGCAAGCGGTCGGGTCGTATTCGAAGCTGAGCAAATGGAAATCGGCTATTCCGCCCCCCTGCTGCCGAAACTCTCCATGACTATAGAGAGAGGAGAGAAAATTGCCATTGTTGGCTGTAACGGGGTAGGGAAATCGACTCTGCTAAAAACGATTTTGGGCAAAATCCCGCCACTTAGTGGAAAAACATATCTCGGTGATTACTTATACCCGGCCTACTTTGAGCAGGAGCTAAAGCCAGGCTCCATCACTCCTATTGATGATGTTTGGAATGAATTCCCCCATTTGAATCAGCATGAGGTCCGGGCTGCTCTTGCCCGCTGTGGGTTGAAAAATGAGCATATCACCCGGCCAATGAATATGCTGAGCGGTGGCGAACAGGCTAAGGTCCGGTTATGCAAGCTGTTTATGCGGGAAAGCAATTGGATACTGTTTGATGAGCCGACCAACCATCTTGATGTATCTGCCAAGGAAGAGATGAGGAGAGCGCTTAAGGAATACAAAGGCACCATCCTATTGGTATGCCACGAGCCTGATTTTTACGAAGACTGGGTCAGCAAGGTTTGGAATGTAGAGGAATGGTCTCAGCAGGAATCATTGTCGTGAAAACCACAGATCCTATGTTAAGAATTTTATTAAGAATAGACGCCATGACCACAGATTTATCTCAATAAACAACGAAGGGGCTGTTCAGAAAGTCAGTGAAAGCTGACGACTGGTCGCCCCGTTTTTGTTGTATAGTCAACTTGAGGCCGCCGCTTAGGCCCACAGTAAGCGAGATGGGTGAAGGGGTGCTGACGCAGGTGAAGCAAAAGAGGTTTACGAACTCTTTTGACATATTGTATTCAGCTAACTTTTAGCGCAATTTGCAGGTTAACTGCTGATTTGCAGGTTAACTGCTGCGGATCAGCAGTTTTTTCTATGGAATCGTAAACGAGGCCCCTCTTCCAGTTGAAAACCTGGGGGAAAGCGTGTAGTATCCAAAGGAGACTTTCCTCAGAGAGGACATCAGGAACACGGGGGTCATCTTTATGAGTATTTTAACGGTAGAGCATTTATCAAAGAGCTATGGGGACAAAACTTTATTTAACGATATTTCCTTTGTCATTACGGAGAAGCAAAGAATTGGACTTATTGGAGTTAACGGTACGGGTAAATCCTCGCTGCTTAAAATCGTAGCCGGATTGGAGCCTGCTGAATCCGGTCAGGTTGTTCATTCCAATCATTACCGGATCGAGTATCTGCCGCAAAATCCATTGTTTGAAGAGGCTTCTTCCGTACTGGATAATGTATTCAAAGGCGACAATCCCTTAATGAAGGCTGTCAAGGATTATGAAATCGCATTAGCGGAACTGGAGAAAGCCCCGGATGACGCTTACAAGCAATCCCGCCTCTTTGAGGCCCAGTCCCGTATGGATGCCTTGAATGCCTGGGATGCCGTAACCCAGGCCAAGACGATTTTATCGAAGCTCGGCATCACCCAGTATCATCAGCAAATCTCCTCGCTCTCCGGGGGCCAGAGAAAGCGGGTAGCTCTAGCGGGAGCCTTGATTCAGCCGGCTGATTTGCTCATCTTGGATGAGCCGACTAACCATATCGACAACGAAACGGTGGAATGGCTGGAGCAGTTTCTGGCCAAGATGGGCAATGCTCTGCTGCTTGTTACTCACGACCGCTATTTCCTGGATAGGGTCACGACCCGGATTTTTGAACTGAATCGCGGCAAGCTGTATGAATACGATGGAAACTACGCTGTTTATCTGGAGAAGAAAGCAGCACGTGAAGAGATTGAAGCTTCGATGGAGGATAAACGAAGAAATTTACTGAGACGTGAGCTTGCATGGCTGCAGCGGGGAGCCAAAGCAAGAACCACGAAGCAGAAAGCCAGAATTCAACGGGCTGAGACGTTAATGGAGCAAGAGCCCGAGAGAACATCGGCTGGATTTGAAGTATCGGTTGCAGCTTCCCGTCTAGGGAAGAAGGTTTTTGAAATCGAAAACCTCTCTTACCGGATCGAAGACCGTGCTCTTATCGATTCCTTTAGTACAGTTGTTATTCCTCATGACCGCTTAGGCATAATTGGGCCCAATGGCAGCGGCAAATCCACCTTGCTTAATTTATTGGCAGGACGGCTGCAGCCAACGGAAGGACATATAGAGAGCGGTGCAACTGTTCAAATCGCTTATTATACACAGGAAAGCCTCCATATGGACCCCTCTATGAGAGTGCTCGATTATATTAAAGAAGGGGCTGAGCGCGTTCGGACAAGCGACGGCTCAACGGTTACGGCTTCGCAAATGCTGGAGCGCTTTTTGTTCCCTTCATCCTCGCATTGGACTCCGATCGGCAAGCTTTCCGGTGGTGAAAAGCGAAGATTGTACCTGCTGCGTACGTTAATGGGGGAGCCGAATGTGCTGCTGCTGGATGAGCCGACCAACGATTTGGATGTAGAAACTTTATCGGTGCTGGAAGATTATCTTGAGCACTTTCCGGGTGTAGTCATTACGGTATCCCACGACCGCTACTTTTTGGATCGGACGGCTAATAAACTGCTGGCATTTGAGGGTGAAGGCCGGATTCGCTCTTACCTCGGCAACTATACCGATTATTTGGAGCTCAGACGGGAAGAGCTTGAGCGCGAGCAGGAATGGAACAAAGAGAAGAACCGATTCTCCAATAATTCCAGTAATCCTAAGGATAGCGGAAAGACTGACGTAGACGATGCTGATCATACAAAGCCCAAGCGCCGGCCTCGCAAGCTCTCCTACAACGATCAGAAGGAATGGGATCGTATTGAGGAAGATATTGCCCACCTGGAACAGCAGCTATCCACAATTCAGCAGCAAATTGCGGAAGCCGCCAGTGACTACGACCGGGTACAGACATTGTTTGAAGAGGAACGCAAACTGACTGAGCAGCTGGAGCAAAAGATGGAGCGCTGGACGGTGCTGTCCGAGCTTGTGGAGCAGTTGGAGTCACCCTAACATTCCTTTCCTTAGGCGGTTATGTTATGATAGATTACAGTGTTTCTGGCTAGCGGCATACCGCGAGTAAAGGCGAATGACAATGGCGAAGCCCAAGAGACAGCAGGAAGGCTATTCCTTAATATGCGGGATAGCCCTTCGTCTACTGTATGCCAGAAAGTATGGAAAGCGGAGGTTTATATTCATGATTAGTACGAGTAATATCAGTCTGCGTTACGGCAGCCGGGCACTGTTCGAAGACGTTAATATTAAATTTACCCCAGGGAACTGCTACGGCTTGATCGGAGCTAACGGCGCCGGAAAGTCGACCTTTCTTAAAATTTTGTCTGGCGAAATTGAACCGACCAGCGGGGAAGTCCATGTGACACCCGGCGAGCGGATTGCAGTATTGAAGCAGAACCATTTTGAATATGACGAAGTGGAAGTTTTGAAAACAGTCATCATGGGCCACGCCCGTCTGTTTGAAATTATGGAAGAGAAGGACGCTATTTATGCGAAGCCGGACTTTTCCGAAGAGGATGGCATGAAAGCAGCAGAGCTTGAAGGCGAGTTCCAGGAGCTTAACGGATGGGAAGCGGAATCCGATGCGGCCGAGCTGCTCATTAATTTGGGTATTCCTCGAGATTTGCATGATCAAAAAATGAAAGAGCTGAGCGGTAATGAAAAGGTTCGCGTTTTGCTGGCTCAGGCATTGTTTGGCAATCCTCATATTTTACTGCTGGATGAGCCTACCAACCACTTGAATCTGGAAGCGATCCGCTGGCTGGAAAACTTCTTGGCCGATTATGAGGGCACGGTCATTGTCGTATCCCATGACAGGCATTTTCTGAATCAGGTTTGTACCCATATTGCCGACATCGACTTCGGTAAGATCCAAATGTATGTAGGGAACTATGATTTCTGGTACGAATCGAGTCAATTGGCTTTGAAGCTGGCTAAAGAAGCAAATAAAAAAGCCGAAGAAAAGAAAAAGGAGCTCGAGGCGTTTATTCAAAGGTTTAGCGCCAACGCATCCAAATCCAAGCAGGCAACTTCGCGTAAAAAAATGCTGGAGAAGCTGACCATAGAGGACATTAAGCCTTCCTCCCGCAAATATCCTTACATCCATTTCAAGCCGGAACGGGAAGCAGGCAAGCAGCTGCTTACTGTCGAAGGCATCAGCAAAACGATTGATGGCGAGAAGCTGCTGAATAACATCAGCTTTGTCGTCAATAAAGGGGACAAAATTGCCCTAGTTGGTCCGTATGGCAATGCCAAAACGGCATTATTCCAAATTCTTATGGGCGAAATGGAACCGGATGAGGGAACCTATTCGTGGGGAGTAACCACTTCTCAGGCTTATTTTCCGAAGGACAATTCATCCTATTTCCAAAATGATTTGTCACTCATCGACTGGTTAAGACAATATTCCAAAGATCAGGACGAATCGTTTATTCGCGGATTTTTAGGCCGGATGCTGTTCTCCGGTGAAGAGGCGCTGAAGAAATCCAGTGTGCTTTCGGGGGGAGAAAAAGTACGCTGCATGTTCTCCAAAATGATGCTGTCCGGAGCCAATGTTTTGCTGCTCGACGAGCCGACGAACCACCTGGATTTGGAATCCATCACCGCGCTTAATAACGGATTGATTGATTTCGATGGTACGATGCTGTTCGTTTCCCATGACCACCAATTCCTGCAAACGATAGCCAATCGCATCATTGAAATTACTCCTAATGGAATCATTGACAAGCAGATCAGCTACGATGAATACCTCGAGCATCCCGACATCCAAAAGCAGCGTGAACAGCTTATCGGATAGCTAGAGCCCTATCCCATCAAAGAGATTACGCTTATTCCACGGCAGGCGCTGCGGGATAAGCGTTTTTCGCATTCGCGCACACAGTGTTCACAATTTCCCGCTGCTCCTTTTGGTATAATGAGAGAGGCTATTAGTAGAAAAAGAGTAAGGGGAACGGATATGAAACGATGGTTGCAGCTCATAATGGTACTACTATTCGGTGTCAGTTTGTCTACAGCAGCTCTGGCAGAGGGGCGAAATAACTCGGTCCCGGACGAAGTCATGGCAGCAGCGGAAGAAGCTTTAAACCTATATCGAGAATATGTCACGGACAGACCGAAGGAATATGGTTTTGAGGAACCGGAAGAAGCCAACTTGCTCACGCTCGGTGATGGCCACCAGGTGTACAGCTTGAATATGGATAAACTATGGCAGGAGAGCAACGCCGATTCTTTGTTAGCTCTTTCTGATTTGTCCGAAGAGTGGGAATTTATTGTGCTGTATGACAGTGAACCGAGATCCTTTCTTTCCGTCGGCAAAAATGAGCAGAGCGGCCAGTGGGAAGCGTTAGGTTTTGGGGGAACCTCACTTTACTTTGCGCAGCAGCTGAAATTGTTTGAAGAGTGGACTGCTGGAGAGAGGACGGAAGACCGCCCATATATCGTGAGAGACGGCAGCAGCCGATATATTGTAGCTAATTTGCAAGGCATAGAGCATTCGCTTCCGGTGCATCCTGATGCAGGGGAGCAGGATACAGCAATCTCTGATCGAGCGCAGCTGATTCCGGCTTCAGAAGCAATAGCACAGCTAAAGGAGAGAGAGGGAAGGCAGGCCGCCCCTTTGCTGCTAATCGTTGTCGGAGTCCTTATCCTGGCAGCAACGCTTAGTTTGGCTATGCGTAAACAAAAGAAAAAGGAGTCGGACAGCGTTAAGTCCGCGACTCCCAGGGGTGGGCAATCACCCGATTCATCAACCAAGCAATCAACTAAGCAGTCAGCCAAGCAGTCAGGCAAGCCTTCAACTAAGCATTCAGATAAGCAATCCACTAAGCAGTCGACTGAGCATTCAACTAAAGAATTTACGACAACTGCTCAATCTGCCTTATCGAAGCAGCTGCCGGCTGGCAAACGGAACAGGAAGAAGAGCTCCAAAAGGAAATAAACAAGCTGACGAAATCGCCCTTATATAAAAAACGGCCTTTTCCTGAAAGGATAGGGCCGTTTTTAAAGTTTCCTAAACCTGAAAGTGGAACCTTAGCTTCCTCCGGTACGCCTGCGCTGGTTATTTACCTTTTTGGTCATTTGACTTTTCAATGTTTTGCCGGATTGATTTAGATGGGACTGCTGCTTGCTGTTGTGCTGAGCCTGCTTCTGTTGAGCCAGCTTATTGCGTATTGCATCCGCCAAACTTATTTTTTTCGGTGTGTTGCTGCTAGAATCCCCCATAAGATTCACATCCTTATCCAGTCATATCTATTCTATTGTAAACGTTGGAACCTTAAGTGGCAACAGCCTCTGGAAGGATAGATTTTATATAGCTAAAGTCCCCTGATTTTTCCTTGAAATACATCAACCATCTATATCCCGTTAGGTTTCAAAAGCGATCCTTGGTATAATATATGTACATAGAGAGCTTTCCATAGATCGGTCACTAGACCGGATATGGCTGTAAGGATTATTAGATCAAGGAGGCGTTTAGTATGAGTAAGCATTCATCATTATATGAGATTGAGGTCAATAAAGCAAATGGTCAGCCGGCGACCTTGGAGGAATACCGCGGCAAAGTGCTATTAGTGGTTAATGTGGCTTCGCAGTGCGGATTTACAAAGCAGTATGAAGGACTTGAGGCGCTTTATAAACAATACCGGTCATCCGGGTTGGAAATTCTTGCTTTCCCGTCGAATGATTTTGGCGCTCAGGAGCCGGGGACAATGGAAGAAATTCAGGAATTTTGCAAGGTCAACTATGGAGTTACCTTTCCGCTTTTTGAGAAGCTTCGCACTGTCGGACCTAAGCAGCATCCGCTATATAGCTGGCTGACCAATCAATCTGAGTCGGCAAGAGAAGTGCAATGGAATTTTGAAAAGTTTCTAGTTTCTCGCGAGGGACAAGTACTTGCCCGCTTTGAAAGTAAGGTAGCGCCCGAAGATGAAGAGCTGGTATCGGCTATTCAAAAGGCTCTGTAACTTGGTGAAGCAGGGGAAGGTGGGAAAAGCCGATGGTGATGCAGAGAGATTATTTGGTCCGCATGATCTGGCAGTTTACGGATATGCTGGGGCAAATGATAGGGTTACGCAAGCAGCGGAAGACCGAGCTGATCGAAGTCAAAATGGATGAATGGCTGGGGAACAATCTTGGAATCAGTCTCGAGTTAGTGCGCGGCCTGTCTGCAGAGGATTTGATTCAGCTGTTGACTGGCGGCAAGCCGATGGAAGCGGACAAGCTAATTCTCATCGCCAAGCTTTTGCGCGAGGATGGTGAATCCGTTGAATTGCAAACCGGTCCCGATCAGGCTTTTCCACTATACAATAAAGCTTTAAAGCTCTTTCTCCATGCTCATGGGCAGGGCAAGGTGGAAGTAGATTACCTGGAGCCAAATCAGGAAATAGAACAATTAATTGAGAAAGTACACCCTTACACACTGGAGCCGCAACTGCTGAAGGACCTGTCTCAATATTTCGAGGAAAGCGGCAGATATGATCGCGCCGAGGATTACTGGTTTGAATGGAAGGAGCATCCTGAAGCTGGCGAGACGGCCATCCCTTATGGAATGGCAATGTATGAGAGATGGCTGTCACTTCCTGATCTTGTTCTGGAAAAAGGCAATCTGCCCCGGGAGGAAGTTCTGGAAGCGCTGCAGCAGCTGGAGTCTATCCAGGCGGCAAGGAGAGAGGCAGAACCAACATGATTGAGGCATCCGAGTCATTTATTCAAAATCGTTTATTGGCTTCAGGGAGGACAGCAGTCGTTTTTTTTCATACTCCCTTCTGCGGAACATGCCGACTGGCTGAACGAATGCTGCACGTGGCTGAGACTGCTTTGAGCGGCTTGCCTTTCTTCAAATGCAATATCAACTTTGCCCCGGAGCTGGTCCGGCGCTATGAGATCCGTTCGGTTCCGTGTATCGCCATCGTTTCCGAGGGACGTTTAACCGACATGCTCTATCGGATGCAAGCGGTTGATGAGCTTTATCGATTTTTAAAGCCGTGGAGCGCGGATGCCTAATGCGCATCGCTGAAGCTCATGCGGCATGGCGGGCTGTATAGTGAAATATTGACGTGAACGACAGGAGGAAACAAAAGTGGTAACGGATTCGTTTGAGATCGGTCAAACCGTAATTGCTGAATACAAAACGGGGGTTTACTTAGGGACCATTGTCGATTGGAATCCGGATCGGAGCAAGGCGGCTGTGCAAATTCAAGCGGTGGTAAAGCACCCAGAGCAGGGCAACCTGCATTCTCCCCATAACCCGGATGTCGCTTTTTTTCACCAGCGAAGAGCACTGGCCTTTCAAGAGATTGCACTGATGCCGGTTGGAACGTGCAAGCCGTACTCCGGCAGCATTCCAGACTATCACACATCCCTCAAAGAGGCGGTAAAACAGGAAATGGAGCAGTTAGAGAAGACCATTCGCTTTTCCGAGCGGTGCTTACAGGAACTGAGAGCTCTAAGTCAAGATTACGGAGTCGAATCAGAAGAACCATTTAAATGAACAGCCTGTCCAAAAAGAAGTTTTTTAGTGCGATACCATAGAAAATCAACACCCAAGAATGCCGTAGATTCAACATTCTTGGGTGTTGACTTTAAGATGTTAATTATATTTATGGGTATAGCTGTCCCGTGATCTAAGGCAAGCCTGTAAAAAAGTGCTGGGTCCAATACGTACTATCGCCATTATAATAACCGACGCCTACATATTCAAAGCTGTTTGACAAAATGTTATCCAAATGACCGGGGCTTTCTTCCCAGCCTTGTATGGCACGGGCAGCGGTCGGATAACCCATAGCGAGATTTTCCCCAGCCGCTTTATAATAGAAACCGAAGCTTTCCATCATTTCAAATGGAGTGCCGTAGGTTGGAGAAGTATGACTGAAGTATTGGTGGTCATTCATATCCTTTGATTTTTCCCGGGCCACCTTGCTGAGCTCTACATGCAGGCCTAACGGTTTTGGGGCGGAATGTTTGGCACGCAGTTCATTGGTCAGAAAAAAGACATCAAGCTCTGGCGCTGACAGCTGCTTGGAATCTCCCAGCAAAGGATATTCTACATAGGATAGCTCGGTATCTGCCAGTCCGGTATAAGTTAAGGAAGCTGTTTTGGTTTGTTCATTCCACTTGACCGTATAACCTAAAAATTCAGCCACTGCCCGCAAGGGAATGAACGTGTTCTCATTAATCAGAATTGGCGCTGCATCGAGCTTCGCGACACGTGATACCGGCACGTCTGATGAGTCCAGATGCGTTCTTTGCACATATACCGAATCGATAGACACCTCAAGTGATACATCAGCGGTTTCTACGACAACCGAGCGGTACGTATTGTTCCAGGTTACTTTACCGCCCAAGCGTTCGGCCAGTGCTCTTAAAGGCACGAGAACTCTGCCTTCCGTTGTACGGACCGGTGCCAAGGAAGTAAAGGTAATAGCCTTGCCTTCCACGTTAACGGAAACGGTTTGAGCAGGTGCGGCATGGCTCAATGGAGCCAGAATGGTTGTCACCAACAGGATAAAGATCAAAGTGCTGTACCATTTGTTTTTCATGTCTATACCTCTTTCGAAAATACGAATCCTCTATTACTAGTAAAATGGTGCGTCTGTATAGCCGGGAACAGGGTTATGCAGGCATAAAAGCTCAAACCATCCGGAGCCCTATCCAAATCTATAACCCTTTTTCCTCTTCCTTAACCAAGATAATCGGCACTATACGGGTATGCGGGCTACAAGCCGGGTTGTATTAACTCCCATTATTGTGAAGCGCAGCAGCTGGCCAGCTCCTTATACCCAGCCTCGGCCCAAGGATGCAGCACCTTCAGCTGCTCTTTGCGGTCCCATAAAAATTTCAGATAGGCGAGGGCGGCATGCTCCAAGGATTGCTCCAATCCGCTCATCAAGTCATCTATGTAAGGGGGAGTCCCCTCTTGATCCCAGGCTATTTTGTCTGCCACAAACAAGATCCGGTCAAGCTTAGATGAATGTGCCCGCAAAGTGGTATGGCATTCTACAGCCTGGAGCACCTTCGCATCATGTATATTAAACAGATCTCTGGCCATAGGCTTGGATAGTTTCTGATGAATAATCATAGGGAAGATTAACTCTTCATCTAACAAATCTATCTGCAGAGCTTCAGCGGCTTCGATCCGTTCCGCATTAGGGAATACCGCGCTAATATCATGTAAGTAACCGGCAGCAGCAGCTTGATCCGGGTCGAATCCGAACTGGAGCGCGAGCTTTCGGGCTTGTTCGCCCACGGCTATTGAGTGGCGGGCAGTATTGGGGCAGCCATTAGCGGATAAAAAAGCAGTCACATCCTGCTGTAAATCGCCGGTTGGGACGAATGTTCGGCTTAAAGGCTGGAGAAAAGGATGCATGGCGAACCTCCGTTTTATAATGATAATCCATTCGATGGAATAAATGTAATAGATAGAAGATTTCTCATTTTACTAGTATACCTTAATTTGCCGCGCAAAAAAATCAAACCTGGAAAAGTTGACAAAAGTAGCGCCTACCTTGAAAATAACGGTAGAGTGATAGGCCGCAATCCGGTCGCCAGCCTATCATGATAATAAATATTGGAGTGGAGCATGGAATGAAAAAAGGACACTATCTGCTTATTGCGGTGTTTGTAGTGCTGATTGCATTAGTCGTTATACCAGTGCCGGTCAATCCGCCTGGAGATACGAGAGTTATTCTGGAGCATACTCACAAGTTTTATATTACGCCGGTTTGCTTCGAGGCTGCAGATGTTACGAACAATCTGGGGGAATCGACACTATCTAAAGCCGAGGAATTAAAATACCCGCCCGATTCGGAATGTACCATTGAATCGCTGCAAAGTGAATCTATGTCCATATGGAATGCCTTGCTTGTGAAGCTGGGACTCGGTAATCATAAATGGAATTGGTAGTTTAACATTAGCTGAATGCGAGGGGGCCAAACTTTTGAGTAGAGAGAATAGCCAGCAGGACTGGCTGAGACGTACCGAATTATTTGTTAAGGAAGAGCTGGGCGCAGATAAGACGGGACATGACTGGTGGCATATCGAAAGAGTGCTGCGAATGACGGAATATTTGGTAGAGCGTGAAGGCGGGGACTTGTTCCTGTGCCGGATGGCCGCACTGCTTCACGATGTCGCCGATGAAAAATTAAACATAGACAAACAAAGCGGATTAGATAAGGTTAAGCAGTGGCTGGAGCATTTGCAGGTTCCGGAAGAGCAGAGCAATCCGATTATGTACATTATTACTTATATGCCTTATAACGGAGGAAACAATCCTTCTTTACGCACATTAGAAGGACAGATCGTGCAGGACGCTGACCGCTTGGATGCGATTGGGGCGATAGCGATTGCCCGCACGTTTTTGTACGCGGGAGTCAAAGGCCATCCGATTCATGATCCCGGACTTCCTCCGCGTGACCAAATGACCCCTCAGCAATATCGTTCTGAACATACTACAGCCATCAACCATTTTTATGAGAAGCTGCTCAAATTAAAAAATTTGATCAACACCCAAACAGGCCGAGAAATCGCGGAGCAGCGGCATCAATATATGCTTCAATACTTGGAACAATTCCATAAGGAATGGAATGGAGCCGGCTAATTGCCGGCTTTTCTGTTTGAAAGTAAACATCTATATGTTTCGGAATGCCCGAAAATGCCCTTTTCGGCATCGAAGATGTGGCATCTGGACTGATGGTTATGCTGTTCATTGCCTTACATCCAGAATGTCTCCATGGCCATAATCTCCGCTGTTCAAGAGCTTGAGCAGCTTGTCCGCCGCATCTTCAGGCGAGCTGAGCTGACCCTGCTCTTTCAATTGAATGAACCTTTCTTTTTGGGGAAAATCTTGTTCGCTAAGCGAACGGATATAACTCTGCATATCGGTATCAATGACTCCTGGTGCTACAGAGATCATGCGTACTCCATAAGGCTTATCCTGCTGCTCCAACCCGACACATCTTGTAAAATGATCCAGCCCTGCTTTGGAGGCGCAGTAGCTGCTCCAGCCGGAATAAGGCTTCCGGCCGGCGCCGGACGAAATATTCATAATCGTTTTTGGAACTTCCCAGGCTTCCGTATTATGAATAAAGGAAGAAGACAGGATGATGGGGGCTGTCAAGTTTACCTGCATATGGTAAGCGATCTCTTCTGCTGGGGCGTTTTCAATAGGACCCGTCGGAGACAGCACTCCGGCGTTATTGATAAGACAGGCGCTCTTTAATGATTCCACAGCGGCCTTCTGCAGGATTTGTTCCATCTGATCTGCCAAGGAATCCACACGACTTAAATCGACCTCTACAGATTCATAGCGGGCTCCTGATAGTGACGCTTCCTTACTCAATTGCTCTGATGAACTCCGGGATAGCCCAATTACATAATTCCCCGGCAGTAAAAGCCTGCGGGCTATAGCGTGCCCAAGCCCTCTCGAAGCCCCCGTAACTACAAATAGATTCACGTAAATACACTCCCTCCGTTTCCTGGTTATCAACTTCTACTCTATAGCATAGCCCAGGAGACAGCAAGCATGAGGCCGCCCTGGCTGATTAAGCGGATACCGGAAGGAGCGGGGTCTTTTAAGGCTTTTTTCTTTGTGCAGGTCGTCTGAATCTCAGGGATTCCCTAAAAAATTCGTTGTATACCTTATACGGGCTGAATGGAAATACAAAGCCAAGAGAGAAACCGGAGTTTGCTATACAAACGGATTGCAGCGCGCAGGCTTTCACATAACGGCGGATTAGTTGTGCCAAACGTCCTTTATTTCCTGATTGAATGGCTTTGACAACCTCTCTAGCAAAGCAGCGATTGCATGCCAGCTGCACGTACAGTGGCAGGATCGCCCTTGCAATCAAGGAATGGGCTTTGGCATTAAAATAAAATTGTACCGTGCCGGGACGGATTGAAGTGGCATTTACGTATTCGTCAATAGGTGCTTTTGCTGGAAAATGAACGTAGTATCCGATTCCGTTTACGCCGAGCGATGCTCTTTTGGCTGCTTTTGGCGCTGCTTTTTTGAACAGAATTTCCAATTTATTCAAATTGGCTTTGCGCACGGACTTCGCCCACCGTTTCGAAAACCGGGGACAGCGGGCAATTTTGCTATAGAACGGCAGCATACTGCGTGCGGTCGCTTGTAAAAGGCTGACAGTAACTAGGTTGCGGTGTTTATTACTCCTGCTTGCATTTAGGTTTGTGATTGTTCTGACCATAGGTCATCAACTCCCTTGTTACCATTACGATATGATTCACAAGGGTGAAGGACACGGCATTAGCCCAGCTGAAGGATGGCATATGTAGGCTAACTTGTTTTTGACTATACAGTCATATATATTTATATAAAATGACCGAATGGTCAAAACGAATTAAACTAAGTGTACAGGAGTGAATAGACAGCATGAAGGGGATCATCAACTTTTCGCTAAAAAATAAATTTGCCATTTGGCTGCTTACAATTATTGTGACCGTAACTGGGATTTACTCCGGCTTCAAGATGAATCAAGAAATGCTGCCGGATATTGAAATTCCAGCTATTACGATTACGACTGTATACCCAGGAGCCACTCCGGAAGATGTGGCGAATAAAGTATCTATACCGCTGGAACAAAGAATAACGAACTTGAACGGGGTTAATGCCGTAAATTCAACATCTATGGATAATGTCTCCATGATTCAAGTGGAATATGAATTTAGGAAGAGTATGGATACAGCTTTGGATGAAATCAGGGAAGCAATCGCTGGCTGGACTGTACCTGATGGAGTACAGCAGCCGCAAATTTCAAGAATTAATATCAATGCGTTTCCGGTTGTGTCATTAGGTCTTTCCGCAGAAGGCAGAACACTTGAAGAATTGACGGAATTAGTTGAGCAGCAGGTAAGACCAGTGCTGGAAGGTATTGACGGTGTAGCCGATGTTAGTATTGCCGGGCAGTATGTGGACAAGGTGGAGCTTGTGTTTGACTCCGGTCAATTGGCGGCGTACGGGTTGGATGAAGAAACCGTAAAAGGAGTCATTCAAGGTTCGGTGCTCCAAATTCCTCTCGGCATGTTTGAATTGGATGAATCCGAAAAAGCGGTAGTCGTAGATGGAAACATAACGACTATAGATGCTCTGCGAACATTAGCTATTCCAGTCCTTCCTTCGGCCGGCATCGGGCAGCCTCCATCAGGGATGATGCCCGGCAGCGGTAATGCGCCCGGCTCCATGCCTGCTGAAGGGCAAGCTCCCGGCATGGAATTGAATCCTGGCCAAGCAGCGGGTGCAGAAACACCCGAAATGCCAGGCGAACTGCCGGAGACGGATGGAGCCTTGTCTGACCCGGAGCCCATACCATCTGGCAATTTTCCCGTCATACCTGGTCAAGAGGGGCTCGCTGGAATTCCGACAGTTCAGCTGCAGGAGCTTGCCGAGATCCGGATAGTTGGCGAGGCCGATTCCATTTCAAGATTAAACGGGGAGGAAGCCATTGGGATCCAAGTTATTAAGGCGCCTGACGCCAATACGGTTCATGTGGTTAATGCGGTTAAAGACGCGGCCCAGCTGTTCGCCGAATCGCATGAAGGCGTCAGCCTGACTCCAATGCTCGACCAGGCGAAGCCAATTGAAGATTCCATCCATACGATGTTAAGCAAAGCTTTGTTCGGCGGGATTTTCGCGATTATTATCATATTGCTGTTTTTAAGAAACTTCCGTACTACGCTAATTTCGGTGATTTCCATTCCTCTTTCCTTACTGCTTGCTATCATCGCCCTTAAGCAGATGGACATCACTTTAAATATCATGACCTTAGGGGCGATGACCGTAGCGATTGGCCGGGTTGTGGATGATTCTATTGTCGTTATTGAAAATATTTACAGACGAATGTCACTTCAATCAGAGAAGCTGAGGGGCAAAGAGCTCATTCGCGAAGCTACACGGGAAATGTTTATTCCCATCTTGTCCTCTACAATTGTAACGATTGCTGTTTTTGTTCCTTTAGCAGCCGTCACCGGGCCAGTGGGAGAAATTTTCGTGCCATTTGCTTTGACGATGGTATTTGCGCTGCTGGCATCCCTGCTGGTAGCGATTACGATCGTGCCGATGATGGCCCATTCCATGTTCAAACGCGGGGTGAATAAGAAGCACAACCATGATGAAAAGCCGGGAAAATTAGCCGGCAGCTATCGCCGTCTGCTGAATTGGACATTGAATCATAAGCTCATTACGTTCGGCTCAGCTGTTCTCATTCTGAGCGGAAGCTTATTCCTCATGAATGTAGTCGGGTTCAGCTTCCTTCCGGAGGAGGAAGAGAAATATGTGATGGTCACTTATTCGCCAGCACCTGGAGAGCTATTGTCTGATGTTGAGCAAAGCGCTTTGCAGGCAGAAAAATATATAATGGAGAATGACCAGGTTACTAATATGCAGTTTTCTATCGGGGCAGCAGGTCCGATGGGAATGGGTACGTCCCGATCCGGTTTGTTCTATATTCAATTTGCAGATGATACCCTGGAATTTGACCAAGTTAAGACCTCGCTGATGGAGGGGCTGCAGCAGCTTGACACAGCCGGGGAGTGGAATATAATGGACATGGCAAGCGGGCTCGGAGATAATAAGTTAACCTTGCAGGTTTATGGAGAGAGTCTGGAAGTGATCCAGCCGGTGGCGGAGCAGTTAATGGAGATAATGGAAGCCGAGGGCGATCTGGATCAGGCCAGTACCAGCATGTCGGAAACGCTGCAGCAGTATACGCTTGTTGTTGATCAAGAGAAAGCGAGCGGTCTAGGATTGACTGCAGCCCAAATAGCCCTTGAGCTAATGCCGCAAAGGGAGCAGCAGGCAGTAACGACAATTAAAGAAAACGGCAGAGAGCTGGATGTTGTAGTGGCCGGTGATAATAAAGTTTTCTCTTCTCTTGAGCAAATTCTAGAGACAGCCGTAGTTTCTCCTATAGCGGGAGAAATACCGCTAAGTGAACTGGTTGTATTTCAAGAGGAGGACGCTCCTAACTCCGTGACACGCCGCAATGGTCAACTGTTTGTAGAAGTTTCCGCTGACATTCTAGCATCTGATGTCGGCGGGGTCTCTGCCAAAATTCAATCGCAAATCGATGCCATGTCCCTTCCGGAAGACGTCTCGATTGCCTTCGGGGGAGTGGTGGAGCAGCTGGAAGAAACGTTTAACCAGTTAAGTCTGGCTATGCTGGCGGCTATTGCGATAGTATACTTTATTTTAGTGGTTACATTTGGTGGCGGACTGGCCCCCTTTGCCATTCTCTTCTCCCTGCCGTTCACCGCGATCGGCGCCTTGCTCGGGCTTTGGATTGCTGGTGAAACGTTAAGCGTACCGGCCATGATGGGACTGCTTATGCTTATCGGCATAGTCGTTACGAATGCGATAGTACTGCTCGACAGGGTCATTCATAATGAGCAGGCGGGCTTAACCACACGCGAAGCGCTGCTCGAGGCTGGTGCGACGCGATTGCGCCCTATACTGATGACGGCTCTGGCCACGATCGGTGCATTGCTTCCGTTGGCATTTGGCTTTGAAAGCGGAGGAATGATCTCTAAAGGGCTGGGCGTTACCGTTATAGGCGGGCTAACCAGCTCTACCCTGTTGACGCTGGTGATAGTCCCGATAGTGTATGAATTTTTAATGAAATTCCGCCGCAACCCGCAAGTGGAAAGTTAACAGCTGGAGATGATGAAGTGAATGTCAAGAAAAAGCGGATAATAACAGCTGCTATCCAATGCTTTGCCAATAAAGGCTACCATACCGCATCCATGCAAGAAATTGCAGACGTGGCCGGCATTTCCAAGGGATCGCTGTATTCTTACTTCAAATCTAAGGAAGAGCTGCTCTATTCGATTTTCCAATATTACTACGACTCCTTCAGCCGGGAGCTGCTATTGCTGCGGCAAAATACCGATCTCCCCCCCAGGGAGAAGCTTGCCCAGCAAATTGAGCTCTATTATAAAAAAGTGCTGCAAAACACTGATTTATTCAAACTAGTGTTAAAGGACCAGTCCTTTCATATCAATAAAGATTTGAGCGAGCTTATTTTTCGGATGCGGGCATTTACGTATTACAATTTTTTTAATTCCATTATAGATATATACGGAGAGTCGTTCCGGCCTTTCGCCTATGATCTTTCTGCGATTTTGAATGGAATTCTCAAAGAATACATGGGCTATATCATCGTTGAGGAATATCCGATACCTGTTCAAAAGCTGAAGCATTTTCTTCTGCATTATATGGACGGCCTCGCCCAGGGGTTGGCAGCGACTTCAGAATTGCCTATGCTTAACGAGGAACTGATGAAGGACCATCTGGCCGCAGGCAAGCTGGAGACAGAGCAGATCGGTCAAATGGCGGCCTTGCAGCTGGTTGAGCTGCGGGGCCGGGTGAATGAACTTGATCTGGCCGACAATAAAAAAAGCCTGCCTTGGAATCGATCCAGCTGCTGGAGGAAGAGCTGCGGCAGCCAGAGCCGCGCAGTGTCCTCGTGCGTGCCATGCTCGATTATTTGAAAGCTCTGGACATCTCTCCAATTAAGCAGGCATTGCGGGATATTGAAGAGAGTTTGCAGGATTAAGTGCAGGCAAAAATGCCCCTGGGGCTGTCCAGAAAGTCCAATCAGAAGTCCTGGTGAAGCGATTCCTGACCATCAGCTATTTGCCACTATCCAGGATGAGGTCGCAGCTCCTGCCATCCGAAATTGATGCTTAAGGTCATCCTATACGGCTGCCCCCAGAAGGTCTACTCGTCGGATCGAAAAGCTATTGCGCGGAAACATTCCGGCGATATGGTTAGCAGCGATCCATCAGCCCCGCTGCATTCCTACAAAAACAGGCACATAAAAAGGCTGGGTGAAAAACCTTACGTTTTCTCGCCCGGCCTTTTTATTTTAGGGACTTATTTGGACAGCCCCTTATTATTTTTTTTAGCAGACACTTATGGATACATGCGAATTAGCAAACCTGCTCCTTTACGTCAGCTGCTGCTGGCAAGCTGTTGCCAGCTAATTTCGAGTTGCGGCCCGGCAGATAACAGGTAAAGGAAAAGAGCGGGCTATGGTAAAATAGAACCTAGAGGAAGGGATTATCAGATTTAAGGGATCATGTGTGGCAGTTTAGGATGTGGCATCAAACGTCCTGATCTTATCGACGCCGGACACTTTGCGATGAGGGGAGGATGCAGCGTTGAAAGTACTGGTTACAGGGGGAACAGGTTTTATCGGCAGTCATCTCGTCCGCCATTTGCGTGAGGAAGGGGATGACGTATACATTGTGTCTAGACATCATTCTGATGATCCCCGGATCCTTACATGGGATGAATGGAATCAAAATCCGTCAGCATGGGACGGAATCGAGGCTGTTGTTAACCTGGCGGGAGAAACGATTAATCAGAGATGGACAGCTCCGGCTAAAGAGAGAATCGTTCAATCCCGTCTTCAGGCAGCTGAACAGCTGGCAGAGGGGATAAGCCAATGGAAGGTTAAACCGAAGGTTGTTATCAATGGATCCGCCATTGGGATTTACGGAGTATCGGAGAATACCGTTTTTGATGAAAGGAATGAGCCCCGGGCCAATGATTTTTTAGCAAACGTCGTCCGCCAATGGGAGGAAGCCGCCGAACAAATTCCATGTGAACGGCTAGTCAAAATCCGTCTCGGACTAGTACTCGGCCGCAATGAGGGGGCGCTTGGCAAAATGAAGCTGCCTTACTTGCTGGGAGCAGGCGGCAGATTGGGTGCCGGACGGCAATGGATGTCCTGGATTCATGTCGAGGATGTCGTCAGACTTATCAGCTTTTGCCTGAGGACTCGATCTGCGGCAGGAGCCGTAAACGCGACAGCACCAAGACCGGTAACGAATGATGAGTTTGGCAGAACGCTAGGGAAAGTATTAAAACGGCCGCATTGGCTGCCAGTACCCGAATTTGTGTTTAAGCTGCTGTTTGGCGAGCTCTCCATGCTGCTTATTAAAGGACAAAAAGTATTCCCCTGGAAAGCGAAGGAGTGGGGGTTCGAGTATACCTACCCTTACCTGGAGGCGGCTTTGGCGGAACTGTTAAAAAAAGCTCCCTAACCTTGCACATTCTCAGCGATCGCTAAACTCTTTGACCGTTGTCTCCGCATGATTTTTATTTCAGATTGCTTCGCATTTGACTAATAAATTATGGACATTTATTAGACTTGTCTTTTAATTAAGCGTCAGCTTACAATGAGATTAACAAGCTGAATTCATACGCTGCTTACCGGTATTACAATAAAGCCGGGACAGCTTGACTTGCACGGTTGACCAGCGTTGAATTCAGCGGAGAAAACGCTTAACTTTCCCGCTTCAGGGAATTAAAGTGAAGGGAGAACGATATGAGAACAATAGCTGAATTGGAAGCGAAGCTTGCAGAACCGTCTGAAGCTTTGATTAAAGACATCGCTGCGCTGGATGGAGATATTATGTTGCTCGGAATCGGCGGAAAGATGGGGCCAAGTCTTGCCAGACTGGCAATGAACGCGATTAAAGAAGCAGGGGTCAATAAAAAAGTGATCGGTGCATCCCGCTTTTCATCAGGAACCTTAAAGGAAGAGCTGGAGGCAGACGGTGTAGAAACGATTCAGATTGATCTCTTGGATGATCAGGCGCTGCAGCAGCTGCCAAACGTTGAAAACGTTATTTATATGGCTGGCAACAAATTTGGCACCACGGGAAATGAACATTTTACTTGGGCGATGAATTCGTATTTACCGGGACGGGTTGCAGAAAAGTACAAATCTTCCCGCATCGTCGCTTTTTCGACAGGGAATGTTTATCCGCTGACACCCGTGTTCAGCGGAGGCGCCACAGAAAAAACTCCGCCAAATCCTAACGGAGAGTATGGCCAGTCCAGTCTGGGCCGTGAACGGGTATTCGAGCATTTTTCCCGCAAATATAATTTCCCGCTGACCGTGTTCCGTTTAAACTATGCGATTGATTTAAGATATGGCGTACTTCTTGAGCTGGCCAAAACAGTGAAAGAAGGGCGGCCAGTTGATGTGACGATGGGTCATGCCAATGTTATCTGGCAGGGTGATGCCAACGAGATGGCGATCCGTTCGCTGAATGCAGCGGATACTCCTCCATTATTTTTGAATGTGACCGGACCGGAAACGATTTCATTACGCTGGGTTGCTAAAGAGTTTGCCGACCGCTTCGGAACGGAAGCGCAAATCATAGGTCAAGAATCCGACACTGCATTATTGAGCAATGCGACAAAGGCCATGCAATTATTTGGTTATCCTCGTGTATCCTTGCTGCAAATGATTGACTGGATTGCTGAATGGGTTGAAGCCGGAGGGGACACTTGGAATAAACCTACGCATTTCCAGGAAAGAGAGGGTAAATATTAATGATGTCTACTCGCAAATCATTAACTGACGAGCAGTTTCGCGCTTTGCATGAAGGTCTGGCCATTCCCGCACATCCTCTCGCGCTTAATGAACAGCGGCAGCTGGATGAGAGACGTCAGCGCGCGCTTACCCGCTATTATATCGCTTCAGGGGCTGGCGGTGTTGCTGTAGGTGTACACTCGACACAATTCGAGATACGCGATAAAGATGTGAACCTGCTGGAGCCTGTTCTCCGCATGGCGGCAGAAGAAGTGGATAAGGCCAAGCTGGATCGCCCCTTTTTGAAGGTGGCTGGAATTTGCGGGCCGACAGAGCAAGCTGTGGAGGAAGCTAAGCTGGCGGCAAGACTCGGCTACGATATGGGGCTGCTCAGTATGGGCGGATTGCAGGACTGGAGCGAGGAGCAGCTGCTTGAACGCACTCGCGCAATCACCGAGATCATTCCTGTGTTTGGCTTTTACCTGCAGCCATCTGTAGGCGGTCGTATTTTCAGCTTTAGCTTCTGGGAGCAGTTCGTGAATATTCCCGGGGTTATGGCCATTAAAATGGCGCCTTTTAACCGTTATCAGACGATCGACGTCGTACGTGCGGTTTGCTATTCCAGCCGCCGTGACGAAATCGCCCTGTATACCGGAAATGACGACAATATTGTCACGGACTTGCTGACAACTTACCGCTTCCAGGTCAATGGACAGCCGGTCGAGAAGAAGATAGTAGGCGGTCTGCTGGGCCACTGGGCGGTTTGGACCAAAAAGGCGGTGGAGCTGCTGGAAGAAGTTAAACAGGTACGCGATTCACATGAGCTTTCTGCTGAGTGGCTGACTCGCAACATCGAGGTTACCGAAGCCAATGCCGCTTTCTTTGATCCGGCTAACCACTTCGAAGGATGCATTCCAGGCATTCATGAGGTGCTTCGCCGTCAGGGACTGCTGGAAGGGCGCTGGTGCCTAAATCCCAAGGAAGAGCTGTCTCCGGGGCAAATGGAGGAAATCGATCGCATGTATCGTGACTATCCGCATCTTAACGATGATGATTTTGTTGCAGAACATTTGCAGGAGTGGCTGGGTGAGCAGTCTTAACGATTAGCGGTACGGAAATGTTAATGGAAAGAAGTTTGACGGAAGGTCTAACGGAAGGTACGGAATTGCGGCCGGGATCTCATGCCGAATGCCGGCAGATTATATTAAGGCGGATGGGCTCGCCCCCTCCGCCCCTTGCGGCATCCATCATTCCCCACATAAGCGGGAGGTTAACCGATGAGGTTTAAAGATGTATTTTCCATCATAGGGCCAGCCATGATTGGCCCTTCCAGTTCTCATACTGCGGGTGCTATACGTCTTGGACGGGTAGCCCGGCAGCTTTTTGGCGAGCTTCCGCAAAAAGCGGTCATCGCCCTCTATGGCTCTTTTGCCGAAACGTATGAAGGGCATGGAACTGATCTCGCTCTTGTTGGAGGTCTGCTTGACTACGAGACTGACGATCCGCGGATTCCCCAATCGCTGCAGCTGGCAGAGGAGGCCGGGCTGGAAGTCGTATTCTCGCCTGCTAAAAAGCCGGCTTTTCATCCGAATACGGCTACCTTGCAGCTTTCTTCAGACGCTATCCAGCTTTCTGTCACAGGCGCCTCCATTGGCGGAGGCAACATTGAAATTATTAGCGTGGACCAATTCGATGTCAAGTTTACCGGGCTGTATCCTACACTGGTTATTAGTCATGAAGACCGGCCGGGAATGATCGCCGATATTACGGCCATTCTAAGAACGATGATGATCAATATCGGCTACATGGATGTTGACCGCAAAGCACGTAAAGGGGAAGCGATGACCGTTATCGAGATTGATACACGTCCGGAGCCCGGCCTGATTGAAGTTATCGAGAAAATCAGCAGCGTCTCCAAGGTAAGGGTTGTCGATCTCACGGAAAGGAGAAAGCCATGAGATTTCGCAGTCTGAAGCAACTGGTGGAATTATGCGAGAAGGAAGGCAAGAGTATCGCGGAGCTGATGCTTAGTGAGCAGGCAGAGGAGTCCGGCCAAACTCCGGAGCATGAATTCGCCAAGATGAAAGCCTACTACGAGGTTATGAAGGAAGCCGTCCGCAAAGGGTTAACGGAGGATACTACATCGCGAAGCGGCTTAACAGGCAAGGATGCGCAGAGGGTGGCCGCCTACAGGGAAGCGGAGGAGCCTTCACTGGGCTCAGAGGCAAGCCGGGCGATGGCGTACGCTTTAGCGGTTTCCGAGGTCAATGCCTCAATGGGCAGGATAATCGCAACACCGACCGCAGGTTCATGCGGTATTATTCCTGGCGTATTTGTCAGCTCGCAGGAAAGGTTTGGCTGGGACGATGATCATATGGTAAAAGGCCTGTTTGCCGCAGGAGCTATCGGCTATGTGATTGCCAACAATTCCTTCGTATCCGGAGCGGAAGGAGGCTGTCAGGCTGAGGTGGGTTCGGCTATAGGAATGGCTGCCGGCGCTTTAACGGAGCTCCGCGGCGGCAACCCGGCCCAGTCGGTTCATGCTGTTGGTCTGGCGCTGAAAAACACCCTTGGCCTGATTTGTGATCCGGTTGGCGGCCTGGTTGAGGTTCCTTGCATTGTGCGAAACGGCTTTGGGGCTGTGAACGCATTGGCCGCAGCTGATATGGCCTTGGCCGGAGTCCGCAGCGTAATTCCCTCTGATGAAGTGATCGATGTGATGTACGAGGTGGGAACCGCTATGCCGGACAAATACAGGGAAACAGCCAAGGGAGGCTTGGCGCAGACACCTACTGGGAAACAAATTTTAAGTGAGTTGAAGGAGAGGAGGAAGAAAAAGTGAAGGTTACTTCCTGGGGAGAGTCGTTATTAAAAGAAGGACTTGAAATGGAAGACCGATTGGTAGCCTTTCGCCGTGACCTGCACCGAAATCCAGAACTCAGCCACCAAGAATCCCGAACTGCTGCCAAGGTGCTTGCCGCTATAGAAGGATTAGGCTTGAAGATTCGTACTCAAGTCGGCGGACATGGCATCGTAGCGGATCTGCAGGGTGGCAGCCCGGGACCGCTTATTGCGCTTAGGGCTGATATGGATGCGCTGCCAATCGCGGAAGAAACTGACTTGCCTTTTGCTTCGGAGGTTCCCGGTGTCATGCATGCCTGCGGCCACGATGGCCATACGGCTATTCTTTTAGGCGCCGTGTCTTTGCTGGCTGCGCGTAAAGAACAGCTGCATGGCTCGGTGCGTTTTCTGTTTCAAGGGGCGGAGGAAATCAACGCAGGAGCTAAAGCGATGATTGAAGACGGGGCACTGGAAGCTGTAGATGAAATTTACGGACTGCACAATTTGCCAACACTTCCTGCTGGGCAGGCGGCTACTCGTTACGGCTCTTTAATGGGATCGGTGGACCGCTTTGAAATCCAGCTCGAGGGCAAGGGCGGACATGGAGCGATACCGGATCAAAGTATTGATCCCGTTGTAGCTGCATCCGCCATTGTGATGGCACTGCAAACCGCAGCGAGCCGGGAAATTTCACCGTTTGACCCGGTTGTCGTTACCGTTGGCAGCATTCATGCAGGGGAAGCCAACAATGTCATTCCGCATCGGGCGGAATTAACAGGTACCGTGCGGACATTTTCTCCCGATGTGCAGAGACAGATGAAGGAACGGCTGGAGCGTTTAATTGTCCGCATAAGCGAAGGATATCGCTGCAAAGCGAAGCTCAATTACATTGAACAGACACCCGTTTTGGTCAACCATGATGATCCTGTCCGGCATGTGGAGGATACGGTGGACGCATTAATCGGCCGCGAACGCAGAATTGAGGCTGCACCTACTATGGCGGGTGAAGACTTTTCAATTTATTTGCAGCACGTCCCCGGGTGCTTCTTCTGGCTTGGTTCTGGACCTCCGGTTGGCGCGGAGCAAGCCTTTGGACTCCATCACCCCCGATTCACCCTGAATGAGGCTTGCCTGCCGCTTGGCGCAGCTTTGCTTTCAGCCATTGCATTCCGGAGACTTATCGGGCAAAATGAGAGATAGATTAGAAATCATGCTGGGGGATCGTCATTCATGATGTCAACAGTGAGCCATACGACAAGCAATGGAATAAAAATCGGGGTCATAGGCTCGGAAATTTATATAACGAAGATCAAGGCTGTAATGAGCCGATTTCCATCCTTTGCTCCTATCTATTCTCCGTTTACAACTGAACAGGAAGTTCCTTTTCTGGCCCAAAAATTGATGGACGAGGTAGAAGTCCTTCTTTTTTCCGGGCCTCTTCCCTATCAATTGGCAAAAGATAAGGTCAAGTTCACAGTGCCGGTATTTTACTTTCCGTTAACCGGGACAGGGTTGTACAGAAGCTTCTTTTTACTCCACAAGCAATTTGGCAGTCAGCTCGTCTCCATTGATACCTTCCGCATGCGGATGATTGAAATGTCCCTGAACGAGCTTAACAAAGCAGGAATTCAATCGGTGCTGTATAATGGCAGCGATCCGTTCTCCCAGGAAGAGCTGGTGAGCTTTCATCAGCAGGTCTATGAGGATAGCGGAGGGCAATCTTGTGCTTTAACCGGACTTAAATCCGTATCGGAGGAGTTGACCAGAAGGAAGATCCCGAACGAGTGGGTGCTGCCAACTGAGCAGGACATGACCGTTACGCTGGAGCGCGCTCTTCTCTCCAGTGAAACAAGACGCAGCAAAGAATCCCAGATCGTTCTTGCGCTGGTGGCTATTGATGAACCGGGCAAGCTGTACGAATCGCGGGCCAATGAGCATGAGGTGCAAAAGCTGAAGCTTGACGTCCACCGCTTATTACTTGGCTACGTGGAATCGCTGGATGGACACTTGACTCATTTGGGCGGGGACGAATATTTATTTGTGACCACACGCGGAATATTTGAGCGGGAAACCGGGGGTTATAAATATATTCCTCTCGCCGGTGAAGCGGAGAAATCGTTCGGCTTGACGCTCAGCATGGGAGTCGGCTTTGGACAGACGGCCGGTGAAGCGGGAACACATGCGAGGATGGCTTTAAAACAAGCTCGTGAGGCTGGAGGTAACATTTGTTTTATCGTCAGGGAAGACCGGAGTGTAATCGGGCCTTTACAGATGTCCAAGCCTCTGGAAATCAACCTGGCTCTGATTGACGCTGAGCTCATCAAGCGGGCGGAGGAGGCCGGGATGACAATTTCCTATTTGAGTAAATTAGCGGCCCAGGTAGCACGCAAAGGGCAGCTGGATTATACGGCCAAAGAATTAGCCTTTGTGCTCGGTGTGACGATACGCAGTGTTCACCGCTTTTTGCTGCAATGGTCGGACAATGGTCTCGTGGAAATAATAGGGGAGTTAAGAAGCCAATCGAAGGGAAGACCTAAGCAAATCTATCGGCTGCTCTTTTTGCAGGGCTTGCATGAAAAACTGTCAGCTCCACACCTAAAAAGAAAATAATGATTACTATAAATAAAGATTGTGATTGAATCTATCAAAAGTTATTATTATAATTTTCATAGAAAGCCCATAATCAGGTTGCACCACGACAATGACGATTGCTAATGGAGTGAGAATTATGAAAGTGCAATCTCCAGGTTCCAAAGGAAATCAGCGGAGAACGAATCTGCTGAATGTGTTAAAGCATAATGGTCGGATTACGGTTTCCGAAATCGTAGATTTATTCGGCTGCTCTGAAGCTACCGCAAGACGGGATCTTGATTTGCTGGAAAAGACGGAACCTATCATCCGTACGATCGGTGGTGCACTTTATGACGGTTTCCATTCCGCCAGGGAGACTTCATTTACAGAGCGCAAAAGGCTTGCCTGGCTTGAGAAAGAAGCGATAGCAGAGAAAGCGGCCTCACTGGTCCGCGAAGGAGATGTGATCTGCCTATCCGGCGGGACAACGATGTATTTGATGGCCCGAGCTTTGAAATCGCTTAAAAACATAACGGTCGTTACTAATGCTGTAAATATAGCTATGGAGCTGGCAGACTCGGATGAAATACAAGTAATGGTAACCGGCGGAGTCATGCGCAACAAAAGCTTTGAGCTGTGCGGTCCCATGGCGGAAAAGATGGTTGAGGAACTGAATATTGGCAGCATTTTTATAGGAGTGGACGGGATTTCCTCCAATCAGGGATTAACCACTTACTCTGATTCGGAAGCCCAGATCGGCAAAGCTTTAATTAGCCGCTCCGCTAAAACCTTTGCTGTATTTGATCATTCCAAGGTGGGGAAAAGCTCCTTGTTCCCGATTGCTCCGTTGTCTGCTATTGATGCCTGTATTACGGATTTGCCCTTGGATAAGGATCTCCAGGAGGAATTGGACCGTCTCGGCGTCATGACCTATTTAATCGATTCAAACAACATGAAGAGAGAGGGAATTCAATAATGAAGTATTATGCCGGAGTGGATTTGGGCGGAACGAATATCGTTTGCGGCCTTCTCGATGAGCAGTTTAATTTGCTGGACAAAGTCAAAAGACCGACTGAGGCGGCCAAGGGAGCGGATCATGTTATTGGCCGCATTGCGGAAATGATTCAAGAGCTGGCAGCCAAGCGGGAGCTTCCCCTGGAAGCTATCCAGTCCGTTGGTGCGGGGATCCCGGGATTAATTGATCCGATTCAGGGCATTTGCCGATTTGCCGGGAACTTGAACTGGCGTGATCTTGATGTGAGCGCAAGACTGTCCAAGCTGCTCAACATTCCGGTATTCATTGATAATGATGTTAGAATGTATGCCTTGGGCGAAGCCGAGAAAGGCGCGGGCCAAGGCTATCCGGTTGTTTTTGGAATTACACTGGGTACAGGTATTGCGGCAGCGCTTGTCGAGAACGGAAGGCTGTACTATGGCGGCCGATACATTGCTGGAGAATTCGGGCACATTATTATGGAGGGAGAGACCCGTACTTGCGGCTGTGGCATGGTAGGCTGTCTGGAGACGGTCGCTTCCGCTACCGGGCTGGCCAAACAAGCGCGCGAACATATTGCAAGCGGCAAAGAGACGATCATGAAGACGATGGTCTCTAGTCCGGATGAGCTGACAGCTGCCCATATCTCCAGAGCCTATGACGAAGGGGATCAAGTCGCTGTAGACATTATGAATCATACAGGTACGCTGCTCGGCAAAGGACTGTCTTATGCCGTTACGTTGCTGAACCCGGACGTTGTAGTTATTGGCGGGGGGGCAGCCAATGCGGGAGAGAGAATCTTTGCTCCGATGAGAAAAGAACTGCAAAGGCTCCTGCTGCCAATGTACTGGGATCATCTCGAAATTAAAACAGCAGAGCTGCTGGATGATGCGGGAGTTATCGGCAGTGCTGTAAACGCTGCTAAGCGTGCAGGGTGATGGGATATAAAGATGAAAGCGCAAGTCCTCAAGGCCTTCCAAGGCCGGAACTTGCGCTTTTTTTTATTTCAGCATTTTGCATAAATCCGAGCGGTATCTAATCCGTAGTAGGACTGCAGGGAAGGCAGGCAAACGGCACATTCATGCCTTAGTCCAAATTGGCTTCGCGGCCTTTAACCCAGATCCGCTTAATTTCCAAATCAGGGGAGAGCAGCAGAACATCGGCCTGTTTACCTGCGGCCAGGCTGCCCAGCTTGTCATCCATCCGCAGCGCTTGAGCAGGGTTTAGACTCGCCATTCGGCTAGCCTCTACGATGTCGACCCCTACTACATTGATGACATAGCGGAATGCTGAAATCATCGTTAGCGTGCTGCCTGCCAGGCTATTGCCTTCTGTCAAGGTTGCTTTGCCGTCTTTCACGGTAACGGCTAGTCCTCCGAGGCTGTACTGTCCGTTGCCCAAGCCTGCTGCGGACATAGCATCAGTGATAAGAATCAGATTGTTATCTGTCTTCGTCTTTGCAAGCAGTTTTATCCCGGCGGGATGAACATGGAAGCCGTCTGCGATAACTTCCGCATTTATCCGGTCATCGCTTAATACGGCGCCAACAGTGCCAGGTGCGCGGTGATGCAGACCGGTCATCGCGTTGAAAGTATGGACGGCATGGCTCAGGCCATGCTCTACAGCCTCTTCCATGATTTCGTAAGAGGCATCGGTGTGACCGGCTGCAGCAATGATTCCGTGCTCTTTAAGCCAATGGATCAAGGCAAAAGCTCCCTCGTGCTCCGGAGCCAAGGTTAACTGTTTGATTAAGCCGGGGTATTTCGCTGTCCATTCCTCCAGCCATTCCTGCTGAGGAGGCACGATATATGCCGGGTTTTGAGCTCCGGGCCACTTGGGACTAATGAAGGGGCCTTCCAGATGAACTCCGATCAGTTGGGCGTAAGGCATGTCCTGCTGCTGATAAGTATGAACGGCCTCCAGCAGCTGATCCAAAGCTTCACGCGGAGCCGTAACGGATGTGGCCAGCATGGCGGTAGTCCCGTTTTTCCCGTGGAAGCGGGTAATCCCTTCCAATGCTTCAGCTGTTGCGTCCATAAAGTCATGTCCATATCCTCCGTGAATATGGATGTCAATAAAGCCGGGAACGAGCCAGCCCCCTTCGGCATCAATACGCGAATCCGCCTCAAAGGAATTTAATGAGGCAGGTCTCGACTCGCTGGAACCTGCCCAAAGGATCGTGCCACCCTCGAGATAAAGCTCACCCTGCTGAAGCACTCCGTCTTCCATAACTAATCTGGCGTTATAAAGGATTGTACGGCTTACATGGCTCATGGTTATAAATTCCTCCCGGCTTCAGAATCCGTCATGACGATCAAATTAGGATGCAGCTGCAAGAAAGATGCAGGACACTGGGTTGTAATGGGGCCGTTCAGCGCCTTATGGATAATATCGGCTTTATCCGCGCCGCGCACTAACAGAAGAATGCACTTGGCTTTCATGATTGCCGCCATACCAACCGTAATCGCATGCGTAGGCACTTCATCTATCGAATTGAAAAAGCGTGCGTTCGCTTTGCGTGTTTCTTCATGCAGTGTAACAACATGTGTGGCTCCAGATAAGGAATCGGCAGGCTCATTAAAGCCAATATGACCGTTGTGTCCAATTCCTAGAATTTGCAGATCAATGCCGCCTGCTTCCTGAATCAGTTGATCATAACGGGTGCATTCTTCTTTAGGGTGATTCGTATTCCCTTGTGGAATCAGGGCTTTATCTTCCGGAAGATCGATATGCTGGAACAGGTGGTGATGCATGAAGCTGTAATAGCTTTCACTATGATCGCGAGGCAGTCCAACATATTCATCCAAATTAAAGGAAGAGGCACCCTTGAAACTGATTTTTCCTTCCTTGTACATTTCAACTAATTTTTCATAGACGCCAATCGGTGTCGAACCGGTGGCCAGTCCAAGAACTGCATTAGGCTTCTGTTGGAGAGTAGCGGCTATAAGTCCTGCTGCCGCTTCATTAAGTTGAGTGTTAGAACTATAGGTGTAAACATTCATTTCCAGGTAGCCTCCCCGAATTTACCAAAAGGTGTAGTTACTTTAAATGTAAAGTTAATTTAGGAGCATGTCAATAAATGATTGTATCATAACAATCATAATTTTGATCGTAAACAGCATTTCTTATCTTCATCCTGAAAAAAACCTTTGTCATTTTGCTCTAAACCATTGACTAGCTTCACTGCTCCTGACTAAACTATAGGGGAGTTAATAAACTATCCTACCCAATAAAGGAGAGCGTTATGAAACTTACCAACAAAATTGGCGTGATTGTTGATAGTTTTGGAGTCGGTGTTCGGCAGGGACTGATCAAAGCTAAAGAAGTGGGTGCGGAGGGCGTGCAAATTTATGCGGTTTCAGGTGAGATGGATCCCGCAAATTTAGACGCGGCTGCACGTAAGGAATTGAAAGATTATATTGCCTCTCTGGGTTTGGAAATTTCCGCCTTATGCGGGGACCTCGGAGGACATGGCTTCCAGGATAAAACTGTGAATGCGGAGAAAGTGGAAAAATCGAAACGTATTATGGATCTGGCAGTAGAGCTCGGTACGAACGTGGTAACAACTCATATTGGAATAGTTCCTGACGATCCTAACAGTGAAGTGTATGAAGCTATGCATAAAGCCTGTGAAGAGCTTAGTCAATATGCCAGCAGCATGAATGCTTTTTTTGCTATTGAGACGGGGCCGGAGACGGCTGCACATTTGAAGGCTTTTTTGGACACGTTGAGCAGCAAAGGGGTTTCTGTCAATTTTGACCCGGCTAACATGGTTATGGTAACGGGTGATGATCCTGTTGAAGGGATTAAGCTGTTGAAGGATTACATAGTTCATACTCATGTGAAGGATGGAATCCGCAACCGTGAGGTTGACCCTCGCGCAGTATATGGGGCGCTCGGTTATGAGCCTATGGATCATGCCAAGATTGCAGAAATGGTTTCTTCTGGAGAGTTTTTCAAAGAAGTGCCGCTGGGCGAAGGGAAAGTAGACTTTGATGCATACTTTGCGGCGATCCAGGAAATCGGCTATCAAGGGTATCTTACAATTGAACGTGAAGTGGGAGATCAGCCGGAAGCTGATATCCGCAAAGCCGTAGAATTCATTAAGCGATACCGTTAATGCAGACGATACCATCAGGAGATTAATGAAATCGGATTATTCCTATGTAATGGGAACATTCGTTTAATGGTATTCATTCTTAATAGCTTCCACCAATGAGCCGCATCCTTCGATGCGGCTTTCCGTATTCGCTGCTTGGCAAGATAATGCTGTTAGTAAAGATTTTAGTAATGATCTGGCTAAGCTTCCACCGGATCATCCAGCAGCCGCATGCGATAAGCGTTGCTCGCGGCGGTATGCAGCTCTTCTAATAGCCCGTAATTAGCCCAAGCCCCGACAATAGCCCCTATCCCCGGCAGCAGCTGGAGCATCTTGCGAAAATCAATCGAATCGCGATATTCCTGCTGCAGCGTCTGCCAATCGATAGAGCGGAAATCATCAGTTTCGTCGGCCCATTGCAGGCGGGTCTGGTTCCAGCTTTTCATAGCCTTGAATGTGCGCATCCGGTGTTCGCGACTGGAAAAAGCGAGCTGGAAAATATAAAGAATATATAGCCTTTCACTAATCTCTTTCGTATCAAATCCGTAAGTGTGGGCGATCTCGAATAGAAACTTCATTTTGATCGCAAGCAGGGCTGGGAAATCGACGACCCCTAACAGCAGACCGCCTGCTCCTGTTCCCGCACCTTCGGCGGCCGCGATTTTTTTATATTGGGAGTTAATCTTCTCAGCGAGCTGATCTCTTTGCTCCAAGGTGAGAGCGGTTTCCACCGGACGGTTGGGGGTAAACCTCGCTCCCACAATTACTGCCTTAACAATGCTTTTAATCGTTTGGGTAATCGTGTGGTGGACTTTTTCCGGAATGGCGCGATTTAGCGAAGTGCTAAAGGCCTTGGAGGTCTGCTCCAGCACTCCGCCTCGTTTTGAAAGTGTTTTTTCCCATAGAACCAGCTCCATACGGACTCGTTCCTCATATTTCATAATCATGCGCTCCTGTCAAAAACCATGCACTAGCAGCCCAGATATAAGCCAAGAATGATCGTTCCTTGAAACAAATAACCTGACTGCTAAAATGAATTAATCTTCAAAAGGGTCCAATATTCGTGATTGGCCCTCTAAAATCAGCTCTAGCTCTGTTTCAAAGTTTAAATAGAGAGGTGCGGGCAGGTTAGCTGTTATGTGGGCAAGCTCCGGCAGCTGAAGTGCTTCCTCCACAGTTTTTGGACGTTTGCTTAGACTTTCAATCCAGTCTCTGATTATATCCATAAAACGGTAGAACGATTCCTGAAAGCGGGCGGCATCTTCCTCAGCATCGTCATAATCACTGCCGGACATTAGTTCCCAGTGCTTTAACATGGAATCCAATTCTTTGGCAATCAGTGAGTCCATAAGCTTCTCCCCCTTCTCTAGTCGATAGGATCACACCGCATCTCTTATTGTAACCAAAATACCGTCCTAGGTAAACGAATGGACAGGCCCTTTCTCCATAGATCTTCAAAATGAGTCAATCTGTAAGGGGAAGAGGTTTCTCTGGCGGGCCTGTCCGATAATTAGTACAATTAGAATAAGTACATGGAAAATTAAGCAATTTGCTAAGCTGGCTCATAAGCTAGAACAATTTTTGAATACATACGAGCATTCCTGTAATTAAAGAAATTTGCGGTTTGAACAAAAATGAGCACCTCCGGTATACTGGGTATCGTTAAGGATCCCTAATTCATTAAACGGAGGTACTCACTTATGAAGCTTACACAATCTTACAAACAAAATCAACGGATTGAGCGCATTTCGGAAACAACTTTGGTGATCGGAGCAGATATCGCGAAAAATACTCACATTGCCCGTGCTTTCAACTTCAGAGGCATTGAGCTAGGAAAACGTTGTGTGTTCACTAACGATCAGACTGGGGTGAAGGCGCTGCTGGACTGGACTGATGAATTAAAACAGGAACATGGCATGACGGAAGTATTGCTTGGCGTGGAGCCGACAGGGCATTATTGGTTCCCTATGCATCATTACTTGCGGCAGCAGGATATTCCGGTTGTACTGGTCAATCCACACCATGTCAAGAAAAGTAAAGAACTCGATGACAATTCCCCCACGAAAAACGACACCAAAGACGCGCGCGTCGTAGGGAAATTGGTGCTGGAAGGTCGGTACACCGAACCCCAACTGCCGAAAGGAGTGTATGCGGAGCTTCGTGTTCTGATGAATCAGCGAGATCGAATCAATACGGATCTCAACCGAATAAAGGGCCGAATCCACAACTGGTTGGATCGCTACTTCCCTGAGTTCACCCGGGTGTTCAAAAAATGGGAAGGCAAGGCCGCACTCTTAACGCTCCGACAATTTCCACTGCCCCAGGATGTGGTTGATGCCGGCGAAGATCACATCGTGGAGACGTGGAAAAAGGAGGTTCAGAGGGCCGTCGGACGTAAACGGGCTTTATTGCTGATGCATACGGCTCAAGCCTCCATTGGGCTTGAAGAAGGCTTGAAAGCAGCACGATATGAGCTGTCCATGCTGCTAGAACAGTACGATCTACTAATTCGACAGATGGAAGATTTGATGGAGCAGGTGAGCGAAGAATTGGAAAAGATCCCGGAAGCGAAAGCGATTCTCAGTATGCCGTGTGTTGGGACGGTTACAGTGGCAGGGATTTATGCTGAAATCGGCGATCTGTCTGGCTACAACCACCCCCAACAAATCATCCGTCATGCTGGATTTAACTTGAAAGAAGACAGCTCCGGAATGCATAAAGGTGAGACGCTGATCACCAAGCGAGGACGTTCTCGTTTACGTAGGATCTTGTACCAGACCACCCTAATTATGGTCGCCAAGGATCCCACATTTAAAGCGTTACACCGGTATTTTATAACACGCCGGGAAAATCCGTTAAAGAAAAAACAATCGATCATTGCGCTTTGTGGAAAGCTGGTTCGCATACTATTCACACTGGGGACAAAACAGCAGAATTACGATGCGAGCAAGGTACTAGGTGCCTTTCGTGAGGCACAAATACAAGCTGCATAATTCAGATATACACAGGAATCAATAAATTATTTGAAATCATTGTTATTCACATGTTGATATCTATTTGACAATTGAAGCACGGAGAGCCGGGAAACATATCCTCCATTAGGGCACTGACCCCGCATACGAGCAAGCCTGGCCTCCACCCCTTGATAGGTCGGACGAAGGAATGTAAGGGCGTAGACCCAGGGAGATATGGGAGGGTAAACCGCAAGGGAAATTGTGGAGCGTCCAATGTGCGATCATAACCATTTTTTAGAAATGGTGCACAGCACCTCTGTTTACACTTAAGGGTCATTTCCAAATATTTGTTCTTCGTCAAATTTGTACCAATTTTCTTAAATTGTCAATGGTGAAATCTTGAGAATAAGTGAGAAAATAAAAGAAAACCTCAATTTATTGAGGGAGGAGGAGAGGAAAATGAAATACCGCAAATTGGGCCGTTCTGGTGTAAAGGTAAGCGAGATCAGTCTTGGAAGCTGGCTCACTTATGGTGAGGGCGGCTATGTGGACAAGGATAAGGCATTCCAAATTATAGACAGAGCCTACGAAAGCGGCATTAACTTTTTTGATACCGCTAACATTTATATGCGTGGAGAATCCGAGAAAGCAGTGGGAGAAGCGTTAAGCAAGTATCCGAGGCATTCTTATGTGTTGGCTACAAAGGTATGGGGTAAAATGGGGGACAAGCCCAATGAAAGCGGGCTTTCCCGCAAGCATATCATGGAACAATGCGACGCCAGTCTAAAAAGATTGAATATGGACTATATCGATTTATACTACTGTCATCATTTTGATCCGGATACGCCAATTGATGAAACGATGAGGGCAATGAACGATCTAATCACTCAAGGCAAAGTGCTATATATCGGCGTCAGCAACTGGACAGCCGCCCAAATCAATGAAGCAGTGCGCGTAGCAGACCGTTATTTGCTGAATCGAATTGTGGCCAGTCAACCGCCTTATAATATGCTTCGCAGACAGATCGAGCAGGAGATAATGCCTGTCAGCGCTCAGCATGGCATCGGCCAGGTCGTGTATTCGCCTTTGGCGCAAGGAGTATTGACCGGGAAGTATACGGACCTGCAGAACATGCCGGAAGGAAGCCGGGCTCAGCATGCAAAAGGCTCAGTTAGCAGTTACTTGAATGAAACAACATTGGCACAAACCGCCCAATTAAAAGAAATCGCCAATGATTTGGGATGCACCCTGTCGCAATTGGCTTTGGCTTGGATTCTGCGGAAAGAAGAGGTTTCGAGTGCTATTATTGGGGCCAGCCGCCCCGAACAAATTGATGATAATATCAAGGCTTCGGCTATCACATTAACCGAGGATACGCTTGACGCTATTGAAACAATATTGCAACCTCCAACAGCCTGAGCGGGATTGAATTATCTGCTTATAAAACCAATATTTGTTACAGTCTTTCAAGGTTTAGGAAGGAAATGTTCAGTGGAGGTCGAAATTAAGCACTTGAAGAAATTCTAAGGTAAGGTGAGGTACAAAAGAATGAGGCTTCGCCACAATAGATCGACTGTCACTAGCCGCCATCGAAAACATAGGTCGCAGAATATTGCTGCTTATACTAGGAGATTAAAATGGCGTAATCGTGGGGCCGGTTCTATCCGGACTTCTCTGCACTCGAATGTTCATGCCCACAGTGCTAAGCTGCCTGTGTCAGGAGCCCCTGTTACCCGTGAAGATCAACGTTACTTATCATTAGTTGAACACAATCCGGCTGCTATTTGGTCCGTAGATCTGGAAGGCAATATAGAGAGTGCCAACCCTGCCGCAGAACAAATGAGTGGATATGACCAACTGGAGCTGGTCAGCTTAAATCTGTTTGAATTAATTCCCGAGGTTGAGGCGCAAAAGCTTAGAGAACGCTTTAATGCGTGCCTGACAGGCTCCCCGACCAGCTTTGAGCTTCAGTTTAGAAAAAAAGACGGTGCAATAATAGACTTGGGGGCGAAGCTTGTCCCTATCGTTGAACATTCCGCTGCAACAGGTATTTTTTTTATAGCTCGTGATATTACCGATCGCAAGCAAAGTGAAACGGAGCTGATTCAAACAAAAGAGCAAATGGAGTCGTTGTTTAATAACACTTCAGATGCCATAGTTATATTCGATCAGGGATACCGTGTAACCCGCGTGAATCGGGCTTTTGAGAAGCTGTACGGGTGGAAGGCTGAGGAAATTATGGGCTCCGTCATTCCTATTGTACCTGAGGACCGAATGGAAGAACTTAAGGAAGCCTGCCGGGAGATGGCCGCTGCCGGGGCGATTTCCTGGCCTGAAACCGTGATGCGGACAAAGGAAGGGATGTTGGTTGAGGTCAGCGTTTCCCTATCCCCAATTAGTAACTGCAACGGCGAGTATGTGGCTTACGCTGCTTTTTCCAAGGATACAAGTGAGCGTAATGCTATGGAGAAGGCTTTGCGTCTAAGCGAAGCCAGATATCGCTTAATTGCTGAGAATATGTCGGATCTGATAGCTGTCTATGATCGCAAAGGAGATCTCGTTTTTTCCACTCCTTCATACAATTACTTGTTAAATTATACTTCCAAAGGGGATAATCAAGCCAGACTGGACTCTTTAGTGGACAGTAAGGATAAAGAAAAGCTTTGGGAGACGTTTCAATTTATACTCGAATCCAAACGCTCAGCGAGGTTTGAATATCGCTATCATAGTCCGGGAAGTCAGCCTTTATTTTTTGAAGCAAGCGGAATCCCGGTAGTCAATGATCAGGATGAAGTGGAAAGTGTTATCATTGTCTCCAGGGACATTACCTCCCGAAAAAAAACAGAGGCTGCATTGCAAGAAGCGGAGGCAAAATACCGCAGTCTGGTCGAGGAAGCTTTGGTTGGCGTTTACTTGATACAGGAGTGGAGGCTTACCTATGTGAATCCGCGCTGTGAGGAAATGCTGGGTTATGCTAAAGCGGAATTAATGAACAAGCATGTGCTTGATCTGGTTCATCCGGAAGATTATAAGAAGCTGATCCGCATGATCAAAAAACGCAAGGGAAGAAGTATCCACTTTTTGTTCAGGGCTATTCATAAGGAAGGGCGGACCATAGATCTCGAACTGCACGGGGCGCTCACAACTTATAAAGAAAAACCGGCCATTATTGGAACCGTAATAGACATTACAGAACGTAAAAAAACAGAAGAGCTGATCCATAGGTCGGACAAGCTTTCGGTTGTTGGCCAATTAGCCGCAGGCGTTGCTCATGAAATTAGAAACCCGCTAACTTCGCTAAAGGGTTTTGTTCAACTAATGCGGGCAAAAAATCAGGATACTCAATATCTTGACATTATGTTGTCCGAATTGGACAGAATTAATTATATAGTAAGCGAATTTATGGTCATTGCAAAGCCGCAAGCTATTCAATTCCAAATGAAAGATCTGCGTAAAATATTTCAGGATGTCATCCCGCTTCTGGATACCCAGGCCATTCTGAGCAATATACAGATCAAGCTGTACATTCAGGGAGAAGTACCATTAATCCATTGTGATGAAAACCAATTAAAGCAAGTGTTTATCAATGTTCTGAAGAACGCGATTGAGTCGATGCCTGAAGGAGGGATCATTAGAATAAAAATTAGGGAAACCGGCTCCAGGGAAGTTCAAATAACGGTAATTGACCAGGGATCGGGAATATCGCCTGAGCGGTTGGCACGTTTAGGGGAACCTTTTTATACGACAAAAGAAAAAGGCACCGGACTTGGATTAATGGTATGCTATAAAATAATAGAGATGCATCATGGTACAATGAAAATTAAAAGCAGGCTCCAGGAAGGTACTACCGTAACTATAACTCTGCCCGTCAAAGAACGGCTGGAAGAGAAGGAGCCGGGTAAAGGATTGGTTTAAGTTGAAAACGAACAAAATTTCCGATTTGAATAAGTCTTTGCTTATGATCAATAGTGTGTATTCATCACTCACGAAATCGGAAAAAAAAGTAGCGGATGCTGTATTGGGTGATCCCGAGGCTGCCGTCTTTTATACGATTACCGATCTGGCTGAAAAAGCCGGGGTAGGAGAGACTTCGGTCATCAGACTGTGCCGCAAGCTGGGCTTCAAGGGGTACCAGGAATTTAAGCTGTCCATCGTCCAGGATCTGGCTTCACCTGTTGAGCAGATGAGCGGAAAGATTGAAGAGCGTGACGATCTTACAACTATCGCCAAAAAAATAACGGTACAGAATACACAAGCACTGCAAAATGCGCTTTCCTTAATAAATGAGCAAAATTTGCAAAATATTGTGGAAGCGATGATCAAGGCAGACAAAATTTACTTTTTCGGAGTTGGCTCTTCGGGAATCACTGCAATGGATGCCAAGTATCGCTTTATGCGGCTGGGCTTCAACGTAGACGCTTCTATGGATTCGCACGTTATAGCGATGAATGCGGCGCTTGCTAAAAAAGAGGACGTCGTTGCTTTTATCTCCACATCAGGAAGCACCAAGGATGTCGTGGATGCGCTGGAAATCGCCAAAGCTAGCGGAGCATTCATCTTCTGCCTGACCAATCATGCCCGTTCACCGATTACCCAGCAGGCTGACGCGGTGCTGCTGGGCACTTCCCGGGAAATGCCGTTGCAGGGGGGAGCTTTTTCATCCAAGCTGTCACAAATTCATCTATTGGATATACTAACGACGGCAATATCGCTGCAAAGAAAAGAGCAGACCTATTCAGCATTGGAAAAGACGGCGAAATCGGTTATTCAGAAGCTCTACTAAGCAGGAGAAAACTTGGCCGCAAGGGCAATGTCTACGATAAAAAGTGGGAACATCCTCCATTTTGGAGTGATTGTTCCTTTTTTATTTTTATTGTGGAGAAAAAATCCTTTATTTATGCTGCGAAGGGAGGTATACTTAGTTAAGACGAATCAATAAAGGATTGTGAGCCCATGACCCATTCGATAATTGCTTCTTTTCAAAATGGTTGTATTGTATCTTGCCAAGCGTTAGAAGATGAACCGTTATACGGTTCCGACATCATGGCTGCAATGGCCAAAGCAGCGGAGCAGGGAGGCGCTGTCGGTATTCGAGCCAACACTCCTGCTGATATCCGTGCGATCAAACAGGTGACCAAGCTGCCGGTCATCGGCTTATATAAGAAAAATTACCCGGGTTCCGATGTGTACATTACCCCGACGATGAACGAAATCAGAGAGGTAATTGCAGCAGGAGCCGATATCGTTGCCCTGGATGCGACCAAACAGGCCCGTCCGGGCGGCGTAACCTTGAAGCAGCTGTTTCAGCAGATTCGAGAAGAATATCCGCATATTTTAATTTTGGCCGATGTGTCTGTATATGAAGAAGGGGTCTATGCAATGGATCTTGGAGCTGATCTCGTGTCTACCACACTGTCCGGCTATACCCCTTACAGCCCGCAGCAAAAAGATCCGGATATCGATTTAGTTGCTCGTTTGGCCGCTTTAAACAGAACTCCCATTCTGGCTGAAGGGAGAATCTGGACGGTAGAACAGTGCCAGGAAAGCCTGCAGCAAGGGGCTTACGCAGTGATTATCGGTTCCGCGATCACACGGCCTCAGGAAATTACGAAGCGTTTTGTGAGCTGTATTCAGGAGCTTAAGCCGCTGCCAAAAGGGTAACTGTCCGGAGTTATTACGCATTTATGTTGATGAAGAGTGGAACGTCCATTCAATGAGGATAGAAATAAAGGAGTGAACAGCTCCATGAGCAGATTAGCTATCGGTGTCGATATCGGCGGAACGAAGATCCATTTTGCTGCTGTGGATCCAGAAGGTCGTATTGTAGTGGATGAAATTACTCCTACAGATGCGCAACAGGGTGCTGATGCGGTCATGGATAAGGTTATTAGAGGAATTACCTCTATCGAGAATCAGCTTCAGGCGAAGGACCTGTTGTCCGCTGTCGAAGGTATTGGCATAGGCAGCGCTGGCCAGATAGACTTTGAAAGCGGAGAAGTAGTGTTTGCTACTGATTCTCTGCCTGGCTGGAAAGGAACTAAAATTCGCGAAACAATTGCGAAGCAATTTCATAAGCCGGTGTTTGTCGACAATGATGTAAACGTAATAGCATGGGCGGAGAAACGCTATGGCGCCGCTCGTCCTTATGAAAGCTTTATATGTTTGGCTGTAGGTACCGGAATCGGCGGCGCGATAGTTGAAAAAGGCCATCTCGTTCGTGGCGCCTTCGGCGGTGCGGGTGAGCTCGGCCATCTGTCCGTCAATTTTGAGGGCCCGCTCTGCAGCTGCGGCAATCGCGGCTGCATTGAGCTCTACGCTTCCGGCACCGGCATTGCCCGAGTTGCGCGGGAGCTGATCGCTGAGCGGGGCTGGGAGCCGGCCTGGCAGCCAGATGCGCGTTCGCTTGGAGCTGCGTGGCTCGCTGGCGATTCACAAGCCGATGAGGTGATGGAAAAGGTGATTCAGGCGTTTAGTACCGCACTGGGGAGTATTATTCACACCTTTAACCCCGAAGCTATCATTGTTGGTGGAGGCGTGTCGGCTCTCGGCAAGCCGTTTTTTGACCGCTTGGAGCAAGCGACCGAGCCTAAAACAGCGCCGGCCATGTGGAGTGCCACCCGCCTGCTGCCTGCCGAAATAGGTACGGGTGCAGGGGTCGTAGGCGCGGCTTCGCAAGTTTGGCTGTATAGCGGTTCTTCCTCAATTAACTGACCACACCTGCCGGGAAAGCAGCCGGCTGCCCTAATTGAATATACGAATGCAGGGGCTGTCCAGAAATTCAGTGAAAACTGACTTTCGGACAGCTCTTTTTTGATGGGAACGATTTTTTTTCGGAATAATTTCGATGGCTTCCTTTCTATCTTCCTTAAACATTTAAGTTATGAAATGCCGATATATGTGTACAGACTCTCGACAAAAGAGAGAATAGGCTGTGGTATACTATATGAAAGCGCTTTTTTGTAATTCATATAACCATGAACAGATGTTTATTATAACGGAGGGGTCATCATTGAAGCCAATTCTCACCAAGCTGGGCAGAATGACATACAAACGCAAATTGCTGGCCTATTCTCTACTCATTAGCATCGTTCCTGTCATTCTGATAGGGTGGGGCTCATCCTATCTGATGTCGAAGTCCATCCAAGAAGAGGTAGATCAAACCCAACAACTGATTTTAAGACAAATTCAAAATCAATTAAACATTTTTATCAGAGACCTAAATATAAGCTCGATCAGCCTGGCATCCAACACGACTCTGGAGCGGGCTGTGGAATTGCCCCCTACCAGCGAGCATGTTAATACTGCGATGGAATTATCGGAAACCATCCGCAGGCAAAAAAGCTTCTCGGCAATTCGCTATGAGGTGTCCTTGCTGAGCTTGACTAATGGCATTCTGTATTCGGACCGCTCCCATGCATCTGCTTCTTATTTCAAGCAGATGATCGAGAATGAACAGCCAAAATTCAACTCTTCCATTATGATCACGCCAAACACTTATATTAATCAGGATCAGCTTCTGATCTTTCGCCCCGTGCCCTTGCATACCTATTATTCGGACGGGGTAGTCATTCTCCATATCAGTATCCGGGAATTGATGAAATTTGTAGAGCGGTTAGAATTGGATCCTTCTTATCGGCTGTATGTTGTCGATGGAGCTGGCAAAATCATGATCAGTCACAATGAGAATGATATCGGCAGTACACTGACATCGGGAACGGAGCTATATGAAATGTGGAAAAGCCCGGCTACCTCTCATGAATACCGGCTGAATGAAGAGGTCTACCAGGTGACGACAGTTAGGTCAACACCCAATGACTGGACCTACATTACTCTCTTCCCTATGAAAGAGCTCAATGCCAAATCACACGCCATTCAGCGTTTTACATGGATGATGGTTCTAGCCCTTTCCTTGATCTGGGCCATTGTTGTTGTTCTCGGCTCCAGAAAGCTGTACGGTCCGATCGAGCATCTGTTAAATAAGCTTGTCAAGGAGGACAAATGGGACAAGCATTACAACAACGAGCTGCAAGCATTAGACTCTTTTATGCTGCACATGATTGATACTAACAAAGAGCTGAAAGACCAGCTGACTATGCACATTCCCGACCTTCAGCAGAGCATGTTCCAGAAGCTGATTAGGGGGGAGTGGGATCAGCAGCAGATGTATGATAAAATCACCCAGCTTAATCTTCCGCTGCATGGCGCCAGCTTCTATGTATGCTTGGCAGCGGTAGATGATTTCAAACAGCTGAATCAGCTGTACCCGACAAAGGATTTGCCTTTAATATATTATGCTCTTAAGAACATGACCGAAGAAGTGTTCAACAAGTATAAAGCTGTTGTGTTTTCTCCTCAGCACGGGCAGTTGGTCATATTGATCAGCGCGGAGAAGGAGTTGGACCATGAGGTGAAATCCAAGGCTGACCTTCTGCGGCTTAAAGTATCCGAGACTCTTCCTTTTACGGTAAGCGCGGCTTTGAGCCGCTTGCGATTCGGCTATGCAAGTATAGCCAAAAGCTATCAGGAAGCCTTGTCCCTGCTGAATTACCGGCTCCTGTTAGGCAATAACATCACGATCTCCGACCGCCATATCGAACCTTCTGTCCGGCAGTCCAGCCGTGATGTGTTCAGGTGGAAGAAAAAAATCGTCCAGGAAGTCATCCAGGGCGAGCAGGAAGCAGCGGAACATAGTCTGCAGGAGCTGGTTCAGATCATTCCGCTCTATGCTCAAAACTCTGAAACGGTGCTGGGGCTATTTTCTCATCTGCTCGGGGAGCTGGAGTATCATCTGGGAGAAATGGATCTTTCCGTCCAAAGCTTTTTTGAAGAAAGCCTTTATGATTCTCTTCACCGGCTAGAGACCTTGCCGGAAATTAAAGGCTGGCTCAGTGAGCAAGTATTTCCGACGATCATTCATAGGCTCAACGAAGGACTAGAATCGAAACAAAAGCAATTGGTCGGTCAAGTATTGTTTTATATTCACCAGGGATATGACAGTGATATTACGCTGCAGCAAATTGCGGATAAGCTGGACATGTCCCCCTCGCAAATTAGCCGATTATTTAAAGAAGAAACGAAGCTGACCTTTAGTGAATATGTCATACAATTCCGGATGAAGAAAGCTTGCGAATGGCTGTTGAACACGGACATGTCGATTAAGGAAGTCGCTGACCGGCTGCGATATACTAATGTGCAGAATTTCACTCGAACCTTCAAACAGATTAAGGGAGTTCCGCCTGGTGAATACCGCAAACAAACAAGAAGCGGATGATAGATGGCGAGCGTCCGTGATAACCCTCCAACCTATGCGGTTAGGGGGTTTTATCTTTATTTGAAGCTTTTTTATCATTATTTTCCTGGCATAAATGAACTGATAATTGCCATTTAATCGCTGGATAGCTAGAGTATAGACACGGCTTAAGTGAAAATAAAATTTGAAGGCAAAGGGGTTAGAGAATGAATAAACATTTTGCTCGAAAATGGTTGCTGCCTTTAAGTGTTGTTCTTGCAGCTTCAGGTGCACTTGCTGCCTGCGGCGGCGGTTCCACAGGTTCAGGTAACGGAGGCGCTTCTCCCGGATCGGGATCAGGCTCTGGTGGCGATGGCGGAAATGAAAGCGCTGTAAATAAAAAAATTGACATTCTGCTATCTCATTCTAATGGGAAGTACGCTCAGCAGGTCAAGTCTGACGATCCTTATATTAAAGCGCTTTCCGAGATTTCAGGCTACGATTTGAGCTTTGAGTTTTTAGGACATGGAAACGATTTTACACAGCAGTTAACCGTTCGCTTTGCTTCCGGCGATTTGCCTGATCTGATCAGGACAAACTCGATCGACTCGACGATGCATCCCGGTGCGCTGCAGCAAGGAGTATTCCATGATCTTACGGATTTAATAGAGGAGCATGGCCCTCATCTTAAAGAGAGAATTCCTGCGGAAGCCTGGAACAGTCCTAAAGTGAGCCAGGACGGAAAAATTTATGGAATCCCAACTCTGCTTTCTCTGCCTGCAACTCATGTTCTCTACTTCAGGGAGGATTGGCTGGAGAAGCTTAATATGGACATTCCGCAAACGATGGACGAGTTTCTCGCCTATTTTGAGGCTGTTAAAAACGAAGATCTTAATGGAAATGGGCAAAACGACGAGTACGGCTTCTATATCCGTGAAAACTTGAGTTATGGAAACGTTTTCTTCCGGAACTTCGGAGCCAGCCCGGACCAATGGTATTTAAGAGACGGACAGCTGATTCCCGGTATGATTCTTCCAGAAATGAAAGATGCGATTGCCTTTCATAAGGAATTGTACGATAAAGGCTATATTAATCCGAATCTGTTCACCATTAAGAGCGCTGACTGGGAAGCCGATATTAAACAGGGTAAAGCGGGAATGTGGATGCACTCCATTCCGAACTACATGTCTAACTGGCAGCCCGGCAATTTTGTTAACCAGCCGGATGTAAAGCTTGCAGTGGCGGGGCCTCCTGAAGGAGGAGGGTTGTCTGCGGAAGGCGATCAAATTTATTTTGTATGGGTAATTCCGTCACAGGTTGACAATCCGGAGGAGATCATTAAGTTCCTCGATTGGGCTTGGTCTGATGAGGCCGATTCATTCTTCTCTTTCGGTATCGAGGGTGTTAACTACACAGAGGAAAATGGATCCGTACAATGGGATCCGACAGCTCCCGCTAACTTGGATAATGATGCTAGCGTATTTTATCAGCTTTCGATTAATCCGAGGGGAGACGGACGTATGAACCAATCGGTCGTCGATGTGCACCCTGATTCAGAAATCCTAAATCAAGGAATTGCAGTTGCCAATGATGCGACCGTGGCTAATGACGGAATTCATATGCCACCGCTGGAATCCTTGAAAACTCACCCGGAGCTTGCGATCGGAACGAACTCGGGAACCTTGTTCCTGGATATGTTCGCTAAAGTCGTTACCGGTAATGCGGATCTGGATGAGGCGTTTGACAGCTTCGTCAGTGAATGGAAAAGACGCGGCGGTGATGCAGCAATTCAGGAAGCTACTGAATGGTATAACGAATTCCACAAATAATCAGTGGCTGCAAACGAGGGCAGGAGGAGCCGGGTACAGCCCGGCTTCCTCCGGTGATCGTCCAGCCAGCAGGGGAGGGATAGCATGCTAAAAAAACTAACAACCGACAAGACCGCTCTCGTGCTTATTGCATTGCCGGGCATTCTTCATTTTTTGATATTCAAGTATATACCGTTGGCGGGCAACATTATCGCGTTCCAGGATTTCAATCTGTTCAAAGGGATTTGGAGCAGTGATTTCGTTGGATTCAAGCATTTTGTGACGATGTTTACTTATGAAGAGTTTTTCAATATATTGCGCAACACGATGCTTCTCAGCTTTTACTCTATCGTATTCGGATTCCCCGCTCCGCTTGTTCTGGCGCTATTGCTTAATGAAGTAAGGAAAATGTGGTTTAAGCGCCCGATTCAAACTTTGCTGTATTTGCCGCATTTTCTTTCCTGGGTTATTGTCGGCGGGATTTTCATTAACCTGCTCGATGTTAATGGAATTGTCAATCAGATTCTCGGATGGTTCGGCGCAAGACCGATTGACTTCTTAAGTAACCCTAGTTTTTTCCGGCCTATGGTCGTAGGGATTTCCATCTGGAAAGAAGTAGGATGGGGAACAATTATTTATTTGGCTGCGCTAGCTGGCATAAACCCGCATTTATATGAAGCGGCGATGGTAGACGGTGCTGGAAGGTGGCGGCAAATGTGGTTTATAACGCTGCCCTCATTAATGCCGGCTATCGTAATTTTGTTTTTGCTTAGAATCGGCAACGTGCTGGAAGCGAACGTAGAGCAAGTCTTGATTTTTATTAATCCGCTGAACCGTTCCGTCGGGGAAGTTATTGATACGTATGTATACAGGGTGGGGCTATTGGGAGCCCAGTTTAGCTTTTCTACAGCAATCGGCCTTTTTCAATCCCTAATCGGTTTAACGCTGGTGGTCTTTCTTAATCAGCTTAGCAAAAAAACGACCGGGGAGAGCATTTATTAAATCAGCATTTTGGCTGCAAAATGCCTGGGTTAACTTTACTGCTTAGGCGGCTGGCAAATGGAAAAGGAGCGGAGGGGAGAGGTTGTCATTCTGCAGGAAAGCGGCCTCGGAAACACGGTAGTGTTCTCCTTTAATGAACTAGCTAAATTATGGCTTTCTCTTGCGAAGCCTGGAGGTGAAGCGATGCCAACGTACAAATCAGACAGGGCCTTCAATTTTTTCAACGGCTTGTTATTGATCCTTGCTTGTCTAACTATGATTGCACCCTTGATTCATTTGGCTGCCGTTTCGGTGAGCTCACCGGTATATGCCAATGCCAAGCTGGTTTATTTGTGGCCTAAGGGGTTCAATCTGTCCGTATATGAGCAAATTTTTGGAATGGAGACACTGTGGAGGGCGCTAGGAGTAAGTGTATATATGTGTATCATGGGGACATTGGTCTTTCTGTTCTTCACTACGAGCCTTTCCTATTCGTTGTCCCGGTCCATAATGCCTGCAAGAAGCTTAATTCTAAAAGGAATTCTGGTTACTTTTATTTTTACTTCGCCTTTAATCCCCAATTACCTGTTAATTCGTTCCCTAGGGATGGAGAACACACTGTGGGCCTTGATTGTGCCGGGGGCGTTGGGAGCCTACTCCGTTTTCATCATGAAAACCTTTCTGCAGGGCATTTCATCTGAAATATTAGACGCAGGAAAAATCGACGGGTGTACCGAATTTGGTCTATATGCGAGAATATCGCTGCCTATGTCCAAGCCGGTTATTGCAACTTTGTCGCTCTTCCATGTGGTTGGGCTGTGGAATTCCTATTTTGCTGCGCTGATCTATATCCGCTCCAAAGAGCTTTACCCGCTGCAGCTTGTATTAAGAAGCCTTATCATCGACAATGAATCTGCGGAGGCGATGGGTGTAGATATTTCCATGGAGGCAACTCCGGAAATGATGAAAGCCGGGGTCATACTGTTTTCCACTATTCCGATCATTATGGTTTACCCGTTTTTACAAAAGTATTTTGTGAAAGGGGCTCTGTTAGGTTCACTGAAAGAATAAAAAGCTACCCGAAAAAGCAGCAAAGCAGACAGCTTTTCCTATCCTCATAAAGGATAGGAGAAACTGGCTGCTATTGCTGATCGTAATAGGAAGGTTTTGTCAGCTTACAATAGTCCAAGTCAAAGCAGCTTATACCTCATACCGGCTTAAATCAGCCTCTTCACAAGATTCCGAGCAGTAGCCTTTATGCTCTCTCTCACAGGCTTCACAGCAAATATGCTGCAAGTGGCAATAATCGTTGGCACAATTAGTATAACGATCTTCCGGGCTGCCGCAATGGTGACATTTTCCTACGATTACATCCTCATCTGTACGGTTTATGGGCACGGAAATACGCTCATCAAATACATAGCATTTGCCATCGAACAGTCTGCCCTGAACTTCCGGATCCTTGCCGTAGGTGACGATCCCGCCTTCCAGCTGTGATACATCCTGAAACCCTTCTTTGAGCAGAAAACCGGACAGCTTTTCACAACGAATCCCGCCGGTGCAATAGGTCAGAATGGGCTTGTCCTTATATTGGGAAAGATTGTTTCGGATCCACTCGGGGAAATCTCGAAACGATTCCACATCGGGGCGAATTGCATTGCGGAAATGGCCGATATCATACTCATAGTTGTTGCGCCCGTCCAGTACGATTACATCTTCGTTTTGCAGCTGCTCGTAAAACTGCTTAGGTGATAATCTTTTTCCGCTTGTTTCATTCGGATCAATATTTTCTTCAAGGCGGAAGGTAACCAGTTCTTTTTTAGGGCGCACGTACATTTTTTTGAATGCATGCTCTTCCGCCTCATCGATTTTGAATACCATATCCGCAAATAACGGGTTGGCATGGAGCACATCCATATATTGCTGTGTCTGCTCAATTGTTCCGGATACGGTACCATTAATGCCCTCGGCAGCTATTAAAACCCGGCCTTTCAAGCCCAGCTCTTTACAGAAATTCAAATGCTCAGCAGCAAATTCCTCATAATCAGGTATCGTTACATATTTATAATAAAGCAATATTCGATAAGGTTGTCTGTTCATTGCTGACACCGCCTTTTAAGAATGTTAATTATTCACCGCAAAGGCTCCGCCTGCCTGGGGGTTGAGCGGACTAATGCTTTGCCGGAGTTATTTTTCAAAATTTGGTATAAAATTAAGCTTATTTTAACCAAACAATGTTATTATACCGTAATAATTGCAAATAAGAAAAAGAATCGTTGTAAATTAACAATTTTCCTTGAATTCCCAAGAGGAACTGTCGATAATTTAATGAAGAAGATATTTGCAGCTGGGCAACAGACCATTTGGGTCAGGAGAACACCGGATTCGGAGGAAAAACCATTGGCGCAACATTCAAATATACCTTTTCTCAAGCGTGATTCATCAAGCTCTAAAAAAGGCGATAGCCAGATCGATCGTCAGGAACCGTTCCGGTTGGATGATATCGCCAGACATATGCTGTATAACTCAGATCGGGCGATGGGGATTTTTTCCCAAAACGAGACCTGGCTGGCGGTTAATGCAGGATTATGCCGCTTGCTGGGTGCTGCCGAATACAAGCTCATCTATAACCGGCTGGCCAGTTTCATAAGCGAGGAGGAGTGGCAGGCTCTGGCTAACCATTTGCAGGAGCTGGGACATGGAAATTCAGACAGCCTGGTGGCTCAGCTAAAGATACGGCAACGGCAGGCTAAACTGAAGCTTTCCGTGATTCGCGGCCGCAACAGGGAAGTGCTGTATTATTTGCTGGAGGTTCTGGAAATCGAGAGGGGCGTAGATATAGCTCTGTTTCCTTCCAGAATTTCAGAGACCGGGAGTCCCCGGAGACAAAGCTTCACACATCATGAGAACAAGGCCAGAGTTATTAACGGGAGAAGGAAGTCTCCGGTTAGCCGCAATTTGCGTTTATATCGCGGGGGGCGGTCGGTTTTTAAAACAAATATTCCGGCGGAGTATATGCTGGTCAAAAAGCATGCAGGAGAGTGCGATGAAACGAAACCATGCGTCAGTTGGAAGCTGACCGGGACGAGGCAAGCGGCTAGCTCCACAAGGCGATCAGATACATTATCGGCGGTGCGTCAGCTTGCGGCAGGAATTGCCCATGAAATCCGCAATCCGCTTACATCGGTGAAAGGCTTCGTACAATTGATGAGGAGCCGGAGTCTGGGTAACTCTGCTTATCTGGAGGTTATGGATTCAGAGCTGGAGAGAATTCAGCGGATTATTAACGATTTTCTGATTATGGCTAATCCAGCCAAGAGCCCTTATCCGTATATAGATCTAGAAGGGTTGTTAGGCGAGATCGGCAGCAGAATGGGCCAGACTGGGCAGCGGCGTTTGCGGATATGTACAGAGACTCGCCAGAATCCGCTTATCCTAAGAGGCGATTATGAACAGCTAATGCAGGCTTTCACTCATATCGTACAAAACAGTCTGGATGCTATCGATCAGAGCGGACAGCTGACTATATATGCCAAACGCCAAGCGGAACGGGTTATCATTCGATTTGTGGACAATGGGCGGGGAATACCTGCGGATAGGCTGGAAAAACTGGGAGAGCCTTATTTTGTTACCAATGAGAAGGGCAGCGGCTTTGGCCTTATGACCAGCTTTACAATAATCGAAGCGCACGGTGGCACTATTCGGATTAACAGCGTTCTTGGCCAGGGCACGATCGTTGAGGTCAGTCTTCCCATAGAAGTCTCTTGATTCTGCTATGATGAAGCAAGCGTGCTGCTCTTTGAAGCAAACAGTTGATCTGTGAAGCAACTGCTGCTCTGTACAGCAAACGGCTGATCTGTGAAGCAAACGGCTGATCTGTGAAGCAAACGGCTGAACTGTAAACGGCTGAACTGTGCAGCAACGGCTGGTCTGTGAAGCAAACGGCTGATCTGTGAAGCAACGGCTGATCTGTGAAGCAAACGGCTGATCTGTGAAGCAAACGGCTGATCTGTGAAGCAAACGGCTGATCTGTTCGTGATGACGGGAGTTGTCCGAAAAGTGGCCGTTCAGCCCGATAACTAGAATATGCAAACCCCAAGCAGTGGACCCGAGGCGAATTGTATGCGGAAAGTGTATGCGAATACAGTCATGCCATTGAATTCTCTGGCACAACTCCGGCACGAAAATAACCAAGGGTGGCGGGGTTCGCGGGCTGCGCGGGTTTGTTGCCTGCGTTTTGTACGAAATGTCGTACAAATGAATGGGGTTGAAGTGCGATTCCCGGAGATTTGTATGAAACGTCGTACAAATACAGGGATTAAAGGGCGATTACCCAATATTTGTATGACAAATCGTACAAATGCAGGGGATTGAAGGGCGATTACCCGAGATTTGTATGACAAATCGTACAAATGCACCAAATGCAGGGCTTTAAGCTATTAAGGAACTGCAGCCAATGTTCTAGACGAATTTTCGTACAAGTTATGTGATTGAGGTACGATTACCCGAGAGTGCTCATCATGCGGGCGTTTTATTTTCACAAAAGAACCGCATACGTTTGCCGCAGCAGCGGGACGACCCGATGTGAAATGTATGCGAATGACCGCATACAATCACCGCTGCCGCGGGCGCCGGGGCGAAATATTTGCATTGGTATAGCGGCTTAGTTTAAAGAACGGTGAACACTATGCAGTGGCGTTGCGCAATCAACGGCCGCTCTTTTATCATATACATCTAAAGCTCAGCACAGTGTACATGGGTACGGGACAAATGTTACAATAATAAGGATGGACCCAAGAGGCTCAACCGTTACAATGAATGAAATACGATTGGAAAAAGGGGACCGGACATGATCATTGTTCGCAATCTGACAAAACGATTTACAGATTCTAATACCGAAATTTTATCCCGGATGAGCTTTCAGATTGATAAAGGTGATTTTATAGCTGTTGTCGGAGGAAGCGGAAGCGGCAAGACCACCTTGTTGAAATGCCTGGCTCTTCAGGAATCCTGGACCGAGGGACAGTATATTTATAATGGCAATGATATTACAACCGCTTCCATCTTGGAGAAAATGAAGCTCAGAAGAAAATGGGCGTTCCTGGAGGAAAAGCCTTATCTCAATCTGAACATGTCAGCGGTAAAAAATGTGCTCAGCGGTCGCTACAAAAACTCCTCGCTGCTTCGTTTTGTAACGAGAATAGCAAAACGCAACGATCATTTGGAAGCTATGGATTTGTTGGAGCATGTCGGTTTGCTGGATAAATCCAGAGAAAAAACATCCAAGCTGAGCGGGGGGGAGCGCCAGCGTGTTGCTATCGCCCAAGCTCTTGTACAAGGAACCGAAATGCTGCTTGCGGATGAGCCTGTTACCGGCCTTCCTCCGGAGTCAGCCAACCGGGTCATGCAGGATCTGCGGCATATAACGGATAAGAAGAACATTACCATTATCTGCACCCTTCACAAATTGGAACTTGCGGAGCGGTTCGCCAAAAGAATCTGGGGAATAGCAGACGGCAAAATTGTGCTTGATATTCCTGCCAGAAAGCTAACTTTGCGTGAACGCAATATGATTTTTAAATAAACCCTGTCAGCCGTTCAAATACAAATTGCATTGAAATAATGAAAGCTGGCGTTACACTGTTACATACTACGGGTAATAAGCAGAGTTTCCACCGGATTAGTGCTTTTCTGGCTGATCCGTTGTCTAAACTAAAATAGGGAGGAACAATAAGACTATGAAAGTGACTTATTATGGACATTCCTGTTTACTGGTGGAGAATGATGGGAAACGGGTAATTATCGATCCTTTCTTAAGCGGCAACCCCGGTTCGGGAATTAAGCCGGAGCAGGTGAAGGTCGATGCGGTTCTATTAACTCATGGTCATGGAGACCACGTAGGAGATGCTCTCGAGATTGCCAAACAGAAAGATTGCCCGATCATCACGATCGTTGAGCTGGCAGCTTATCTGGAAAAGCAGGGCGCCAAAACCCATCCTATGAACACAGGCGGCTCTTACAACTTTGACGGCTTTACCGCTAAATTCACCTTAGCCTTCCACAGCTCATCTGTCGGGGAGGACGGGCAATATGCGGGACAGCCTGCCGGGATATTGCTAACAATGGGAGGAAAGACGCTGTATCATGCGGGCGATACCGCTCTGTTCGGTGATATGAAAGTCATCGGCGAGCTTCACTCGATAGATTTGGCAGCTTTACCTATTGGCGACAACTATACGATGGGCCCGGAAGACGCCATAGTTGCAGCGAAGTGGATTAACGCCAAGCAGGTGCTTCCGATACACTATAATACATTCCCGGTCATCAAGCAGGACCCGTACCAGTATGTTTCCCGGCTGGAGGAGCAAGGGCTGTCTGGCCGCGTATTGGCCGCAGGAGACAGCATAGAGGTATAGCCGCCGGCTCAAACCTGTAATAACCAAACCAATAACCGGGCGTTGAGAAGGCTTGAACAAGCACAAGCCGGCAACGACCCGGTTTTTCTCATTACAGGACTTATCCTTTATTTGCGTATTCCGCCCCTTGTGGTGTAGCTATCGAATGTAGGCTTGTCATGCGATTGATTTTACTCAAGTCCAGCCCCGCTCATATGCTTTCGGTGGCTGCAGCGGAGCTTTTAGGTCGGTGGCGGCTGTACGTGCCCAATAAGGATCCCTTAGTAAGGCACGACCTATAAACACGAGATCAGCGCGTCCGTTGCTGATGATTTCCTCAGCCTGTACGCCTGATGTGATCAGCCCTACCGCTCCTGTTGCGATTTCGGACTCGCGGCGGATCGTATCAGCAAAGGGAACCTGATATCCGGGATAAGGAGTAATGGCAGCGGGAACTACGGCTCCGGAACTGCAGTCGATAAGATCGATTCCGTCCTGTTTCATCATCTTGGCATAATACACATAATCCTCTATCGTATTTCCTTCCGGATGATAGTCGCTGGCTGAAATTCGCACAAAGAGAGGCCCGCTCCAAATTGTACGGATCCCCTCAATTATTTCCTGGAGGAAGCGGTAACGACGGTCGCGGCCGCCGCCGTATTCATCCTGGCGGAGATTGGACAACGGGGATAAAAACTCATTAATCAGATAACCGTGCGCTGCATGAATCTCCAGACAATCGAAACCGGCAGCAATCGCACGGCGCGCCCCGTCTGTGAAAGCCTTGACGGTTTGCTGGATTTGTTCAATGGACATTTCTTGAGGAACCTTCATGTTCTCGTTATAGGCAATGGCTGAAGGCGCCCACATCGGGCCATCAACGCCCATCTTGCGGCCGGCATGCGCAAGCTGAATAGCTGCGTGACTGCCCTGCTCGTGGATAGCTTTGGTAAGCTCCTGCAGATGCGGTACGTGCTCATCGCTCCAAATGCCCAGATCCTGGTCGGATATTCTTCCTTCAGGGGTTACAGCAGTAGCCTCCAGCATTATTAAAGCCGTTTGACCTGCTGCCCGGCTGGCATAATGAATCCGGTGCCAATCCATGGCAATCCCGTCTTTGCGGCTGCACGAATACATACACATAGGTGACATGACAATCCGGTTTTTCAAGGTCATGCCGCGTATTGTTAACGGTGAAAACAACTGGCTCATACCCATCTTCCTTTCAGTTATGTCTAATGCGCCAATGATTGATCCATGTTTCTTATCATACACCTAATCCTATGTTTATAAAAGCGAGCCCGGTGGCTGCTTCGGTTCATCGTTAGAGGTAACGACCTGCAGTCAAATAAACCGTACAACCACTGCTAGTTTGAAGCATCGGCTAGTCTGAAGCATCTGGAGCTTGTAACATATTGAATGACCATGGCCTTTTTAAGAACTGAACTAAAGGAGTATTTTTGTGAAAATACATCAGTTGTTTTTGGAACAAGCCTATAAAACGCCGGGCCGTTGGGCCGTACAGGACGAACGGGAAAGGTGGACGTATGAAACACTGGCGGGCGAGGTTCATAAGCGTACGGAGCAGCTTATTGATGCGGGCGTTACAGAAGGAAACATTATCGCTTTGCTGCAAGAGAACAGCCGGTTATGGCTGCGTGATCTGCTGGCTGTTTCGGCCTGCGGAGCCATTGCACTGCCGCTTCATGCGGAATCGACACAGCAAGAGCTGGCCCGTTTGTTCAAGACGGTTCAGCCCGATTGGATACTGCGATTACCGGCAGAGCGGGATGAGGCCTCGTACAGGAGCGACCAGCCTGAGCTGGTCGCGCTGGGGAAGCGGACCATGCGGCAGGCGTTTCCCATGAGGACCGTCGGCCAGCTGAATGAGCTGCTGCTGATTGGTCTTACCTCAGGTTCAACGGGAGCGCCAAAAGCTTATGTGAAATCGCATAGCTCCTGGACCAGGATTATGGACGATTGGCGATATGCGTTTGACTTGAGTCTGCAAGAACGGGTAGTGGCGCCCTTGTCCTTATCCTACTCCGCTCAGTTGTTTCCGCTCGTGCATGCACTATGTACAGGAGGCGAGGCGGTTACTCTGGCTTCTTTCTCACCAAGAGTATTGCTTTATGCCCGGGGCACTTCACTTCATATCACACCTGCTGCCCTGAGCTCGCTGTGCAACTATATCGAATCAGGAAAAGGGGATGCTTCATCTCTGCCGGAAAGAATCATCTCGGTGGGCAATAAGCTTTCACAAGTGTTAAGAGCCCGGGTCTCCCGATTGAATCCTAACACCCGTATCTATGAGTATTATGGCTCCTCAGAGATGGGCTGCGTGTCGGTGCTGAAGCCTGAGACTGCCAGCCGATTTCCGGACTCTGTAGGCGAACCGTTTCCGGGGGTAGAGATCACTTTTTTTCAGGAAGAAGCTCATGGCATCCCAGGCGATTCGATGCCATGCGGCAAGTTATATGTTCGCAGTCCACAGTCGTTTGAAGGCTATATGGGGGAAGCTTCCTTAACCGCTTCCGGATTCAAAGGGGAGTGGGTGACCTCGCATGATCTGGGCTATTGGACCGGAGAGAAAATGGTCCGGCTTATCGGTCGGGATCGGGATATTGTGAAGTCTGGCGGGAGTCTCGTATCCACTGCCGAGCTTGAAGCAGTATTGTGCCAGATGCCGGAGGTTGTCGATGCTGCGGTGGTTGCACTGCCGGATGAAAAACGAGGGGAGATTATTGGCGCATGTCTTGTGCTGAAGGAGCAGGGGCAGCTGAGCTCTGTTCGCAAACGATGTACAGTTGAGCTCCCCCCTTACAAAAGGCCGAGATCATTCATTGCTGTAGAGGAACTGCCCAAAACAAGAAACGGAAAGCCTGATAAGGAAAAGCTCCGTCAACAATTGCTGCAGGATAAGGAAACGCCTTAATAATAGTTGCTGGCCGATTGATGTCTTGATATGGCGGGCTTTGACACCTGTAAGGAAGGTTCGGCTCAACGCAAAAAACTACTTGGCAGTTTGATCCATTATTGATAGCATTAGGGTTGACTAAGATTGAGGAGGACAACCTTATGGCAGAAGAGATGGTTACGCTGGAAACACGCAGCATAAGTTCACTGGCTAAAGTTTTTGCAGACGAGGAATTAAAGGCTTCACCCTATAAGAAAGGCTCCGCGTTAGCTAACGAAAGCTACAGCTATCAAATGGCCTACCGGGCGGACCGGTTGACCAAGGGCATTCGTGTAAAGGTAATTTCACCGCTGGAGGCTTCTATTGAGCTGTCGCAGGTCGGTTTGGTGCCGGTGGAGCTGGCTGCTTATGCCAATCACGATGAGCACGTCATCCGTGGAACCGCCGGCTTATATCCGGACCCGTTGTATTCGCTTTCGGAAGAGGAGGGACTTGCGCTTCTGCCGAATCAGTGGCGCTCTATTTGGGTGACAGTTAACCTCCAAGGAAATTCGCAGCCAGGGCTCTATCCAATTCGCGTTATATTCGAAACTGCAAGCGGAGACCAGCTGGCTGAAGAAACGTTCGAGCTGGAGGTTGTTGGCGAGAGTCTGCCGCCGCAGCAGTTGATCTATACGAACTGGTTCCATAGTGATTGCCTGGCTACATATTATAATGTAGAAGTTTTCAGTGAAGAGCACTGGACTCTCATTGAGACGTTTTTACGTACGGCTGTCCAACACGGCATGAATATGGTGCTTACGCCTTTATTTACTCCACCTTTGGACACAGCGGTTGGAGGGGAGCGCCCAACCGTGCAATTAGTAGGTGTGAAAAGGAATGGGACTGCCTACGAATTTGATTTTACTAAGCTGGAAAGATGGGTTCAAATGTGCAGCGGGCTTGGCATCCAGTATTTTGAGTTTTCCCACTTGTTTACCCAATGGGGGGTCAAGCATGCGCCGAAAATTATAGCTCAAACTGAGCAGGGAGAGCAGCAAATATTCGGCTGGTCAACAGATGCAGGCGGGGAAGAGTACGGGAACTTTTTAAATCAGTTTCTGCCCGAGCTGGTCGCTTTTATCCGCAGCCGCGACTTGGAACAAAGAAGCTTCTTTCATGTATCCGATGAGCCGCACAAGGAGCATCTGCCGAACTACAAGCAGGCAAGTGACAGGCTAAAGGCGCATTTAGAGGGCTTTCCGATTATTGATGCCTTATCAGACTACGATTTTTATGAACAGGGCTACGTGCAGACACCGATTCCGGCGAGCAATCATATTGAACCGTTTATCGAGAATCAAGTGCCTGACTTATGGACGTATTACTGCTGCTCCCAGTATGAAGAGGTGTCAAACCGGTTTATCGATATGCCTTCCTGGAGAAACCGTATATTAGGCTTCCAGCTTTATAAATTCCAGATCAGAGGATTCCTTCATTGGGGCTATAATTTCTGGTACTCGCAGTATTCCATTCGGCCAATCAATCCTTACCAGCAAACGGATGCCAACTATGCGTTTCCGTCAGGAGACCCGTTTGTCGTCTATCCCGGCAGCAATGGAGAAGCCGTGCTCTCTCTTCGTTTGAAAGTTTTTTATGACGCGTTCCAGGATCTGCGGGCTTTAGAAAAGCTGGAAAGTTATATTGGCAGAGACCAGGTATTGCTTTGGCTGGAGGAAGGGCTGGACGAAGAGATTACCTTCAAACAATACCCGCGAAGTGATGAATGGCTGCTGACAAAACGGGAAGAGCTTAATCACAAGCTAAAATCATTGGCAGCCAGTTCTTAGACCGATCGAATCGCTTATGCCGTCTAGGTGTTATTACCGTTTATAATGAAATCGAATTCACGCGATGCCCAGGCTTTTATGATAAATATGCTCCGTCAATGACACGGGCCCACATGGTGCGCGGGGATATGCATCTTCAGATGCTATTGAAATCTCAGGCCGAACAACTCCAGCAAAAATCAGCAGGGAATTTGTACGAAACGTCATACAAAGAACTTGGAAAGTACGCAGAATTGCGGGAAGTTATACGAAACATCGAAACATCATACAAAATGATGCTGGGAATATGGAAAGTATGGAAATTTGTATGAAGAATCGTACAAACTCACCAAAAATGAACGGAAAATGCCTTTAGTTGTATGAAAACAATCATGTTTTCTCCAGTTCTGGCACAACTCCGGCATGAAAATAGCCTAGGTTGGCGGGGTTCACGGGTTTGTTTCCTGCATTTTGTACGAAATGTCGTACAAATGCACGGGGTTGAAGTGCGAATACCGGAGATTTGTATGAAACGTCGTACAAAATACAGGGGATTGAAGGGCAATTACCCAAGATTTGTATGACAAATCGTACAAACGCAGGGGATGGAAGGGCGATTACCCGAGATTTGTATGACAAATCGTACAAATGAAAGGGCATTAAGCTATTAAGGAACTGCAGCCAGTGTCTAGACGAAATTTCGTACAAGTTATGTGATTGAGGTACGATTACCCGAGATTGCTCATCATGTGGGGCGTTTTATTTTCACAGAAGCATCGTACAAATGGACTCGCGGCAGTCGTGTGCAGCTGTTAGATTATGCATTAAAACCGTCCTTCTTTAAAATGGTTGTGTGGTAACTTCTAATTTATCAAGAAATGTGGCTTTTCATATCATCAGGTTAGCCAGTAATTACTGGCTGGCCTTTTTTTGTGGCGTTTTACGATGGGGGTATCCGGGAGAACGTTGCGGTTTTAGGGGCAATGGCCCCGACACAAAAACTACAGCGAATGTATGCGGTTTTCCGCATACATTCGCTGTTCTCTCACGACGTCCAAAAGACCATGTTTGAGCTGGTAGGGGCGGTAGACCTCGTATAACAAGCGAAGCTATGGGTTGGAACTGTCGTGGAACGGGCCGGCGAAACTCTGAAGTGGCTGTCCATGAAGGAACGGAGGGAATGAGGGACCGGGGAAACGGAATGTTCGCTTTAAAGCTTGATTTCATCTGCTATATCTCTTGCCAATTCGCGAAACCAATAATAGAGTGATGTAATCTATATCTGGCTCAAAACATAAACTAGTGGTTGACAACAAAGGAGGAAATCACAACGGGGAATGAGGGGACCTCCGATCGCTGTTAGCATATGCTCCCGAAGTACGCTTTCTTCCAGAAAGCATTGACCCCAGATTTCTTAATCATAGCCGCCTCAGCGGTTGAAATCCGGTGGCAAAGGCGAACGCTTCCACGCTCCCGAAGCTGCTTTCCTTCGGAAAGCTTGGACTCCCTCTTCCCCCCCGCTTCTGCTATCTTATACTGTCAACCTCTAATTATTAGAGTGAGCCCTATATCTATTTTGACTATCAACTTATATGAGAATTGTCCGATCACATTTTAATTGGAGTCCGGAAGCCGTATAATCCGCAACAATTGGGGGAACTTTTAGCTCTGGCCTGGAATATTCTATACCAGTAGGACGAGAATTGCTGCTAGACTAGATTCCAAGCACTCTTCATTTCAAGAGAAAGGGGGGATTGGATGAAAATGGTAGTTCTGAAAACTCCCTTTGACAAAAAGTTTTTCTTGGTTCGAGGAAGCGAATCAGACATGAGTATTATTGGGGGGATAGAATTATCTGGGGGGCTATATGAGCCTCATGTCATGAATTTATTGCATTCTATCATTAAGCCCGACAGTGTATGTATGGATATCGGAGCCAATATCGGGACTATTTCCATGGTGATGAGCCACTTGGCACCTTCGGGAAAGGTATACAGCTTTGAGCCTTCGCCTGTAAACTTTATGTACTTGGAACAAAATCTGTTGTTTAATGCCTGCCATAACGTGGAGGCTCTTCACTTGGGAGCTTATGACGTCAATAAAGAGATGCAGTTCTATGATATCGAAGCAGGTGGGGGGTGGTCATTTGTTTCTAATGGCACACAGCAAGGAACGCCCAATCAAAAAGTAACCTGTATAAAGATTGATGATTGGGTGAAACAGAGAAAGCTGTCTTCCCTTGATTTGATAAAAATGGATGTAGAAGGTGCCGAGATTCATGCTCTTCGGGGAGCTCGAAACACGATTAAAAGTTTCAAGCCCGACCTTGTGATAGAGTTTAACCCGGCAACAGTTAAAGTTTACTTTGGAGAAAATCCCTTTTATCTTTATAAACTTTTGACATCATTATATCCGTATATATATTATATCGGATTCGATAGTAAATTAGTGGCGGTAACATGCTATTCGCAATTGCTTGCTCTTATTAAGCCTACTGTGCTGGGAGATTTATTATGTACGTATACTCCACGCTAGTTCCTTGCATAAATGCACTTAATCATCGCCAGTTTTCCCGGGAAGACTCTATAACTAATAAAGCCGCCAAGAGCAAGTGAGCCGCACCTCCTTTGTTAGACGTGTCTAACAAATGGGGCGCGGCTCTTTTCCCACATCAGAATGTAAGTTTTCGATATCCGAAAACCGCTTTCTGATTGGCATGAAAAGTTACCGCTTTTAATGAAGCTGGATTTTTAGTACGGGCCGGGTAATTCCGGTAAAGCGCAGACCATGATTCCGCTCGGGATGCTGGAGCCAATACTGGACGATCGCGGTGCAGTCATATTCGACCAGTAGAGGGCCACTTACTTTACGGGAGAAAACAGGATGGCGATAGGAGATAGGCCGTCCCGTCCGCCTCCAGCGCCTGCGTATCCGGTTAATTTGCAGGGTTCCCTTTTTTCGGCTGACAGGGATGTGCAATATGGCCTGCTGTACAGCTTGCGGACTCAGATCTCCCAGTTGGAAGGCGGCGTAGGTAGCCCCCCGGCGTCTGCCTTTGCGTGTCCTCAGCCTGGCTGGATGCAGCTCCAGAGAACGCGGATTTCCGGCTTCAGATGACACAGCAGCTTCAGCCATGTCGGCGGCGGCATCAGGTGCTGATTCTGCTTGATGCACAGGCAGAGGAGCAGGCTCTGCCTGATGCTGTACAGGAGCAGGTTCTGGAGTCTCCGTAGGATCAGGGGTCTTTTCTTGATAATAACGATCATTTTTATCCCATAAGATTGTGGAGTGTCCGGGATTGGATCTTCGGTTAGGCAAAGCGTCTATTATCGAGGAAAGCTTATTGACATAGGCTTCAATGGAATGGTTAGCTTGTATATAAGCTTTTGCCTGTTGAGACATTTCAGCGAGCAGGTCATCATTGCGGTAAAGACTGTTCATTGCTTCAAATAATGCTGTGCCTTTGGACGGATCGGGGGGGATTTTACGCACAACCTGATCGGGGAATTCACTGAACGAACCGATATCGGAGACAATGGTCGGGACTCCATGAGCTAAAGTATCCAGCAGAGAAGCTGAGGATTCCCCGTATGTTGGATAGCGCAAGTTAATAGCCACATCCGCCAGCTGAAGATATCTCTCATACTGGTCTGCTTCTAGCCTGCCTGTGAAATGCACATAGGGCTTGAGCTTTAACTGCCGAATGATCGTTTCCAGCTCGGCCTTGTACTCCGCGTCCACTTGCCCTACTACAAAATAATGCGCGTCTTTAACTCCCTGCTCGATCATCATGCCCAGTGCACGGATTACGGCATCGATGTGCTTGTGTGGAGGCAAATAGCCAAAGCTAGCAAATATAAAATGGCTCTTGGAAGACGTGAACGTTCTGTCTGCGTCTGCCTCCGGAAGATTAATTGGGAGCCGGGCAAGAGATACCGATTTAAGATCGGATAGCTGGCTCTGTCCGTATCGGTTGTGGACAAGTACAGCATGGGCGGAAGCCAGGTAATATTTATTAAGAATAATATGTTCATGTGGCCGTTGTATCGAACCATCGATTACACGGGTTACAATCTCCCTCGCTTTCGGCCCGAGATTGGCTTTCATGACTTGGTAGTACGTTTCTTTATCATTAAGTGCCAGTGTCCATGAAATGGTCATCCCGTGCAGATTCAAGTCGTGGAGGATAACAATTCCCGGATATTTATGAAGATAAGGAACCATGTAAAGATGATAGCCGCTATTTCCCATTTGATAAATAACAGCATCGTAGCCATTGGCTTTGGCGGGAAATTGATAATGACGATACGATTGAATGCCTTGGATCGTTGTATCGACATCAGGGGTATAGCCGTCGTCTATAAAAAAATCACATTCATATTTTTCAGCCAAGGCCGGCAATATCCTAATCTGGTAGTCGGAGATTCCTGATTTTACCGGAGGGAGCGGGGAGAAAATTGCGATTTTTTTACGATATATTCTTTCATATCCGGCAATCGCTTTCCGCCCCACATATTCCCAGCGGAAGCTCTCAGCCTGTTTAATTCCGCTATGAACTAACTTAGACTGGAGATGGGAATCGAGGAGGATGCTGGTGATTCCTCTGGCAATATCATGTGACTGATAAGGGTTGACCAGAACTGCTGCTTCACCGGCTATCTCAGCCAGGGAAGAATTGTTGGATGTCACTACGGGGACTCCACATGCCATTGCTTCGGCAACAGGGAGACCAAAGCCTTCATACAGGGAAGGAAAAACAAATAAATCAGCGCCTTGATACAAGCTGAGCAGGTCTTCATCCGGTACATATCCTGTTAGAATTAAATCACTGCCAATCCCTAATTGGTGTGACAATGAGGTTAGGTGTTCCCGGTCGGCATCCGTTACGTTACAGCAAAGCACCAGATGATACCCGGACTGCAGCTGGGCATTGGCGAGAGCAAAGCCCTCCAGCAATCGTTCTGTATTTTTGCGAAAATCCATTCCTCCTGTACACATAACATATGGCTTATGAATTCCGAATCGCTGTAGGGATGCTTTGGCTCGGGTGGTGCGGTCCGGTTTGAAACGAGGGTCGATCCCGGCCATGATGACATGGATTTTTTCCGCTGGTATCCCGGCTGCACGAACGGCATCCTGCTTAGTTGCTTCAGAGATAGCAAAGATAATGTCACAAGAACGGATAAAGTTTAAAATCTGCATATATTGAGCATTAACATCCGGATGCCGCAAGTACTCTTTTGCAAACAGCAATGGGATGACATCATATAAGGTTACCGCTAATCTAATGCTGCCGAAATACTCACGGTTCATCATTTCCCGATGGGAAGGCAGCTGGTTGAAACTTTCAAACGGACTAAGAATATGGAAAAGATCGATTTCATTCTGTTCAATAAACCTCTGAATTTGAATTTTCAAAGGAATGGCATCCGAACTTGTATCAGGGTAGAAATAAAAAAAGAATGGGCATCGCTTAATTGGCTGAGTGATTCAATTAATTGCTTGTTGTAACGACCGATTCCCCGCGTTAATGACACTCCTTTAGTAAAGGACATATCAAAAGCTATATTCATTACCTTATCCCCCTCTTCAACTTAGCATTTTGCGGATATGAATGCCTATGGCCTGGGGAGAGTAGTTTAAATGAATATCGGCGGCCGCCTTGCGAGCTACCCGGTTGCGTTTAGCCTGATTTTGTACCATCTCCCGCAGAACTTTTCTAACAGCATGAACAGGAACGGCTGCCCATTGATGCTGGCCGTATAGCTGAGGTCTGGCGGCTTGCAATTTTGCATTTACGGGTTCAAGCCTATTGTCTGTATCAATGAGAAAGCTGTTGTGGTCATTCATAAACTGTAACGAGCCCCCCCACCGTATAGCGGCAACCGGCTTCCCTAAGGCCATCATTTCCATAGCGGGCATCCCCCAGCCGCTTGCCCGATCCATAGATACATAAGCATCAGCTGTCTGATACAAATGAATCAGGTTTTGTTCGGTAAAAGGTTCGGTAATCAAAATAATTTGCGACGGGTGGCGGTCTTCAGGAATGCAGGAAGTGATTTCACGAATGGCTTCCTGCCGATTGATCCCGCTGTGCAAGTAAACCTTAAGCAGCAGGGTCACCTCTTCGTCCTTGTCAAATTCCTCACAAAAAGCGCGGATTAGCAAATCATAGCCTTTGCGATAATCAAAGCCAAATACATAAAGAAACATAAAGGATCGGGCTGGAGGAGAAAAACAATAACGTGAATATGGCCGGCCCGGATAATATTTGGTTACATCTATCGGGTAGGGAATGACTTTCAATTTGTGAGCCTGAACTCCGCTTTGAGTGAAGGTTTCGTAATTAAATTGAGAGGGGACCCAAATCTCATCCATGTAATTAGCGCGTTCAGCCCAGCCGTGCGGAAGGCGGTCTGTCTCAAACAGGGTAACACCGATATGTTTAACGATGTTGGCAAGGGCTGGCTTCTGAAACCCGGGCGGCAATCCGTGATTCACGAAAGCGACGCGATTCCCGAGCTGCTTTGTCGATAGCTGCTTAATCCAGCGTATCGTATTCTCGCCTATTTCAGCATGCTCGGTTCCCGCTGGATGGATATAGACAGGAATTCCTGCAGACTCCAATGCTTTCAAATAATTGCGTGATACATTACCGTAGCCCCCCATATCAAACACGGGGCCCATCCAATATACACCAGTTATTTTCATATAAGTAGGAACTCCCTTCCATTTTACAGCCGGACTAAGATTAGTAACCAGTATATGAGGCGGGCGATTCGTTGCAATGGGTGTTTCCATTAATCTGCGGGAAATTTAGGTTATTGTCCTGAGCCAGGAAGTTAGTCCATACCATCGAGATTTCCAAAGAATACAATGGATGAAAAATTTCGATTTCATACAAAGGACTGAAGGGATAATGGGGATATTTGGTTACGGAATGCAGAGCTGGTTTTTATGGGAACAACGGCCTTTGCTTTATAATACCCACCCGTACAACAACTGGTCTGAGCGAGCTGTTGAAGTACCGCTGGCAGTTGATTTTTTAAAACGGCATGCAACAGGAAAGCGAATCCTTGAAGTGGGAAATGTGCTTTCCCATTATGGACCGATCTCCGCCCAATGTCCGGGGGTGGGACAGGTCGATATTATTGATAAGTTTGAGCAGCAGCCCGGTGTAATCAACATAGATTTGATGGATGTGAGCCATTCCTACGATATTATTTTGTCGATTTCAACTATGGAGCATATCGGTCAGCAGGCATACGGCGAATCCAAGCATGGCGATCTGGAAGCACCGCTTAAAGCTATAGCCAAAGTGTATGATCTGCTCAATCCGGGAGGCCTGGCGTTTATTACCGTCCCATTCGGCAGGCTTACCTATTTAGGCTGGTTGATTCAGTTTGGTTCAAAATATCTGGCTGCTCTCCAAACGAAATTTGGCATTCCGCGCGAAAGCATCCGAACCTGGTTTTTCAAAAAAATAGATATGGAGATTAAGGAAACGGCTCCGCGTCAGTATTGGGTTCAGTGTAAAGAGGATGAACTGCGAGATACCCTTTTCGGCAGTCCTTTTGTCCTAGCCAATGGAATTGCCGTCATTCAGCTGGAGAAGGGCAGGGAGAGGCGGCCTAACGAACAATTATCTGTTCCGCTTCGTTACTATCCTCCAGTCATAATTGGGGAATTTTACTATACTCCTTTCTGGAAAAAAGCTAGTGATGCATTGGGCTGGTTTTCTGCTTCTGAAGCGGGATTTGTATTTTATGGTCCATATGTTACCCTGCGGCCGCAAGTTTATCGTTTTGAAGTAACGCTGGAAGTAAGAGGGGCCGGCCCGCTGGTGCTGGAAGTCACTTCTCATTCCGGCAATAAAGTGCTGTGGAGCCGTGTTCTCAACTCGTCAGAGAGGATCCGGGATCTGCTCTATGTGAAAGAAACCGAACCACGAGTAGAGGTACGTCTATTCAAGCCTTCAGCCTCCCCGTGTCAGGTTCGGGTTCCGCGATTGCTGCTGGTTGAACTATTTTAGGTTGGGAACGCCATCTATGTGAAACATCTGTTTGTAACCTAATGATAGCAAGTTCAGCAAGTGGGGAGGATTGGGTTGGCGCTGGCTTATCATGCTGGGGGTTATTTCACAGAAAAACCGCATGCGTTTGCCGCCGACTGGGGCCCGGATGCGAATGTTATGCAAAAAACCGCACACAATTGCCTTCGCAGCGCAATCGGAAGTGAAATGGGGCCGTCCAGAAGTCAGTTTACACTGACTTCTGGACGGCCCCTGCTTTTATACAATTTTTTGAAATTATTTGAAATACGGCCGCAGCTTAATTTTTCTTCTGAATGATAAGTCCGATCGAGGTCGAAATATATTGAGCAAGCTGCAGTCTCAAGTGGACATTAGATTTGTAAGGGGGGACGTCGACATAAGAATCGAAAGGCTGGGTGCCTACTGAATAGTCCACTTCTATGTGATGACCTTGTTTGCGTAATTCCTGCACCATCCACTCGATGTCCTGCAGACGAAACAAAACGGTAATGCCTTCATCCATCGTTTTATCATTGGATGAAAGATTGAATTCGGTCGTATGCACCGCAACTCCTCCTGGTTTTAGGCAGTTCATCTGGTTTAAAATAAACTGCTTGCCTAATTCAATTGAGCCGCAATGCTCAAAGGAGCAGGAGGACCAGGTGAAATTATACGCATTAAACAGAGTCGGGGGAATATGGTTCATGTTCACATGGCAAAAGCCTACACGTTCCAAAAACTGTGCGGGATCACACAACTGCCTCTCATTCAATTGCTGCAGATGGACCGCATATTGGTTGGTTTGCGTCCAGCCCTGCTGTGCTGCGGTACTGGCATCTAGATCCGTAGCCGTAATATAGCACCCTTTGGAGGCAAAGTAAGAAACGAGCGGCTCCTTGCCTACACCAAAACCTAGCCCGGTCGATCCAGGAGCAAGCAGCCCCCGCTCTTGCAGTGCTTGAGTAATGAAACAAAATTCCCACAACTTCCGGTGGTACTGAAAAGGTTCTTTCAATTGACGGCAAGCATTTTGTAACCAATCTGTCGCAAAATCCTCCTGTTTACATAATTTAGATTGCAGCACGGGACATTTCTCCTTTAGTGGCTCTGTGTGTAATCTTGTATTTATAAGATTCACAGGCTTTAATTGTTCTGAACTGTAAAACCTCACTAATGCTAGTATATGAATGCTCTTACGACAAGAGCACGGCGGGCAACCAATCGCTAAATGAACGCGTTTCCATATTTTGCGCGTTTCATCTGTTTTTCGAATATGCTAGACTTTAACCGCCGAAACTTCAACAAACTAATCTTGGAGTGCAGGAGGACAAGGGGCGGAACTATTCTGGTTTGCCTGTATACAGTAGTAGTCGGATACAGGGTGCTTCTTGTTGGCAATGCTAGTCCTGCAGGCTGTAAAGGAGTGCATCATGAGAAAACTATTGCGCAAATCGTTGTTAACGGGGGCCTTTAGCTTGGCTGTGGTTGGAATGGCTGTACCTGCCTACGCTGCATCCTATCAGGTGCAAGAGAACGATAGTTTATGGTCCATAGCCGCTAAGCATCAGATATCTTTGGAAGCGATGATTAACGCTAACCTGAATGTGGATGCCGATCAGTTGGTGGCTGGACAGATGCTTGCCTTACCTGTATCGACAAAGAATACATATGCTGTTCAGAAAGGAGATACATTCTGGAAGCTTGCAGATCAGTGGAATTTGCCGCTCGATCAATTGCTGTCCGCAAATCCGGATAAGGATCCGTTGAATCTTTATCCGGGGCTTGTGCTGCAATTGCCGAATGGCTTTACCCTGAACTCGGCAGAAGAGCAAGCAGGAAGAGAGAAGAAGAATGACGCTTTCACGCGGGCTGCACTGCCAGCTGCTGCTGAAGAGGCGGCCTTGCCTCCGGCACCTGCCAGTCTGCAGCCAACTCCTGCGCAAGCTGAACAAAATGTGGTAACGACAGCATCAGGACAAGCCTTTACTTATAGCAAAGTGATCGAAGCTAAGGCTACTGCCTATTCGGATGCCCCGGAGGAAAACGGCTGGGGACCTATCGACTATTTCGGAAATCCTTTAGAATTGGGAACGATCGCTGTTGATCCTAATGTCATTCCGATGAATTCGACCTTATATGTGACCGGTTACGATAGCAACGGCCTTCCGGTGGGCGGCATGATCGGCAGGGCAACCGATCAGGGTTCAGCTATTAAAGGCAATAAAATTGATATTTTCATGCCGGGTACCCCGGATGAAGTAAGGAAATTTGGAATTCAGGATGTAACGGTATATATTCTGGAATAGACTATAGCTTGCAAAAATAAGCCGTAATCGGGTTTTTACCGCACAGCAAAAAGGGGTGTCCAAAAGTCAGTTTTCACCGACTTTCCGGACAGCCCCTTTGCTTTGCATGGATATGTTCGGGCTTTCGTAAAGTGCCTGAGTGGACAACAATGCCCTAAGGCCCCGTTTTGTTTAACTTATTTTTGCAGTGATCAATTGAATTTGGGCAGCCAGTCTCCATGGGCTTCAATCAAGTCGTCACACAGGCTGACAATGTCATCTATTGACAGTTCAGCAGCGGTATGAGGGTCCAGAAGAGCCGCATGATAAATATGCTCTTTCTTGCGTGTCATGGCCGCCTCAATGGTCAGCAGCTGTGTGTTGATGTTTGTGCGGTTTAAGGCTGCCAGCTGCGGAGGCAAATCACCGACATAGGTAGGGGTTACGCCGCTGCTGTCAATGAAGCAGGGGACCTCAACGCACGCCTCTTTAGGCAGGTTGGTAATCAAGCCTGTGTTCATGACATTGCCGCCGATCTTGAAAGGCACATCCGTCTCCATTGCTTCCATCATTCGGGAAGCATATTCATTGCTGCGGGTATGGCCTAACTCCCGGTTGTTGACAAGCTCCTCTCTCATTGTGGACCAGCGCTCAATTTGTCTGATACAGCGGCGCGGATATTCATCCAGCGGAATATTAAACTTCTCTATGAGCTCAGGATACTGTCTCTTAATAAAGTAAGGGTGATATTCCGCATTATGCTCGGAAGATTCCGTAACATAATAGCCGAATCGGAACATCAGCTCATAACGGACCATATCGTCATGGGTTTCTTTTTGCCGCTCTCTGGCTCTGCGTTTTATTTCAGGATACAGGTCCACACCGTCCTTGGTACATTCAAGCAGCCAAGCCATATGATTGATGCCCGCGATCTTGGTCTGTACTCCTTCGGTATCCATGCCGAGATCCTTGAACAGATGAGGCATGCATGTCTGAACACTGTGACAAAGTCCTACTGTTTTGATTCCCCCGTAAGTATTCATGACGTTCGTCAGCACAGCCATCGGGTTCGTATAGTTGAAAAACCAGGCATCGGGACAAACTTCCTGCATATCCTGGGCGAAATCCAGCATAACGGGGATCGTCCGGAGGTTGCGGAAGATTCCACCAATTCCTAGAGTATCCGCAATCGTTTGACGCAGTCCGTACCGCTTGGGAATCTCAAAATCTGTAATTGTACAAGGATCATAGCCGCCCACCTGAATAGCATTAATGACATATTTGGCTCCTCTAAGGGCTTCCTTGCGGTCAGAGTAGCTTTTAATCTCGCAGGTGCTGCCGATCGTCTTCTTAATGTTGTTCAGCATCTGCTCGGAATCCCGCAATCTTTCCTCATTAATATCAAATAAGGCGATTTCAAAGGACTGTAAGGCTTCTGTCATCATACAGTCACCCAACACGTTTTTGGCGAATACGCTGCTTCCTGCTCCTAAAAACGTAATTTTGTCCACAAAGTGTTCCTCCTCGTGTTTTTAGCGTTGTGCATGGGCATTATGCATAATCCGGTTCCAACAGGCAGCAACAAGATCTAGACATAAAAAAGCTTGAGCTATCTCTCGTTGGATAAACATCTCAAAGGATTTATGCAAATGCCGGCATTGATAGATTAAGCTAACCTGTAGTTTTACTATACTGAATTGGCAAAAGAAAGCATATGGAGTCATATGACTTTTATATGGAGAAATGTTGCCTCGATGTGGTAAGGTAAACATGTATATCCTTTTGTATCAAGCATCAGCCACATAAAGAATGGAGAGAATTGCAGCATGCAACCGTCTACTCACGAAGTCGCTGTTAATCCATATCCAGAAGCAGGAGAGGTGACTGTGCTTTTTGCCGGAAATGCGCAGACCCCGCCGCTTCACAAGGTAGGGCCGCAGGTGCTGGACTACTATTTGATTCATTACATTCAGTCAGGCAAGGGAGTTTTTCGCTGCAGGGGGACCGAATATGTATTGACTCCTGGAAGCTCATTTGTCATTTTTCCCGGAGAATTAGTCAGTTACGTATCCGATGAACAGGAGCCCTGGGCTTATCGCTGGATAGGCTTTAAAGGGAGCAAGGTCGATCAAATGCTAAGCCAGATTCAGCTCTCACCTGTACGTCCGATAGGAGCAGGACATCAGTCTAGCATGCCAGTGTGGTTTCGCAGGGCGGAGAAGGCCTTGCGCGAAGGAGAAAGCGGCTGCAGCTGGCAGGCGGAGGCATTTTTCAAGCTCATTCTGGCAGAGTATGCCCGTAACCACCGAGTATTTCCGGTTGGCCAGAGCCGTAAAGATCCGCTGGAGATTCAAGTCGACCAGGCGATCCGTTGGCTAAGCCTGCAGTATTCCCAGCCGATCACGATTGATATGATGGCTAAAGCGCTAGGCTACCATCGATCCTATTTATCCAAAATATTCAAACAATACACAGGCAAATCACCTTCTCATTATTTGCTGAAAATCCGGATGGAAAGAGCCCGTATTTTGCTGAAAGAGCCATTAACCATCGAACAGGTAGCCTCATCTGTAGGCTTTTCCGATGCGCTGTATTTTTCCAAGCAATTTCGCAAGTGGTATGGCAGCTCGCCTACCCAATACAGGGAATTAACAGCTGATCCGGCATATGATTGCCAGTTTGATGCAGGCGGATGGTAGTCTTTTAATCGTCTATTAATGAAGATGGCGAAATCAGTCTTGTCATTTAGCTTTGAGGTTGATAAGGTAAACATTAGAGATTTATATAAACTAACTCTAACGCGAAGGAAGGTTTATCATGAAACGTCTGAAGGTTGGAATTATCGGTCAAGGTCGAAGTGGTCGCAATATCCATGCTCATTTTGTGTCTAAACTTCCTGAATTGTATGAAATCGCCGCTGTTAGTGATCCAATGGAAGAAAGGAGAGCTAAAGCAATCGCTGATTTCGGCTGCGAGGCTTTCGCAGATTACCGGGAAATGTTTGCTAGAAAGGATTTGGATTTAATCGTAAACGCGACGCCAAGCCATATGCACGTTCCAGTTTCGCTGGAAATTCTGGAGAATGGCTTTCATGTTCTGTGCGAAAAGCCATTGGCGAGAAGAGTGAGCGATGTCGACAATTTGATCGAGGCCTCCAAGAAATCAGGCAAATTGTTAGCGGTTTACCAGCAATCCCGCTATTCTCCCGTGTTTGAAAAAATCCGCGAGATTATCGATTCCGGGATCATCGGCCGGGTAGTGCAGGCGAACATTTCATACAATAACTTTGCCCGCCGCTGGGATTGGCAAACCCTGCAATCCAAGAACGGAGGCAACTTGTTGAATACGGGACCCCATCCTGTAGACCAGGCGCTGCAATTTTACGGAAGCGGAATTATGCCGAATGTAACCTGTATTATGGACAACGCCAATTCGTTTGGGGATGCGGAAGATTATGTAAAGCTGATTCTTCATGGAAATGGCAGACCTACCGTAGATGTGGAAATTTCCTCCTGTTGTGTGTACCCTGAGGGCTATTACAATATCCAAGGAACCAATGGGGGCATTAAAGGAACACTGACCCAACTCGAGTGGAAGTATTTCAAGCCGGAGGAAGCTCCTCAGCATGAAGTCAGTGACGCTCCTCTGAGCAAGGAAGATGGCACACCGACCTATTGCAGTGAAGAGCTCAAGTGGTATGAGGATAGCTGGGAGCTGGATCAGGATAAGGGAAGCTTCTTTGATCAGATGGGAGAAAAATATTATAAAATGCTCTATGCTGCCATTGCAGAAGGAGCACCATTGGAGATTACCCCGGAAGAAGTGCGCACCCAAGTTGCTGTCATGGAGGAAAGCTTCAAGCAGAATCCGAAATTCTCCAACCATACATTTTAATTTGGCCGTACGTTAAGAACTTAATGATAACCTGATGGATAGCAAGCTGTCAGGACATGAGAAGGTGACTTCTCTTGTCCTGGCGGCTTTTTTGCTTGTCAAGGCGCTTTGAAAGATAGGGATGATGAAAAATATAAAAAACTTGTTGATTATATATTATAGATTATATATAATCCATAATATATTAAATATTATACATAATGAAAGGTGAGATATAACCGGTCAGTCTTTACTGATTTTGGAGAAAGGACAGGTGAGCAGAACGATGAGCATTATGAAAAACAAGCAATTTTTTATGGATAAGCAAAGTATTAGCCAGGATTTGGTGGAGCATATAAAGCAGTTGATTCTGGATGGAGAGCTGAATATGGGGGACCGTATTGTGGAGACCCGGGTGGCCAAGGAGCTCGGAATCAGTCAGACGCCGGTTCGGGAAGCTATTCGCCAGCTGTGCGGTGAAGGCATTCTTATTGTTGTGCCTAACAAGGGTCCGATGGTAAGGACTTTTGATTTAAAGGATGTGTACGAGATTTATTCTCTGCGGGCGGTAACTGAGGGCATGGCTATTCGCTTGGCCACCTTTAATGCATCCGAGCAGGATATTGAAAGCTTAAAGCAGTTTTATGAAGACATGAAGCAGAAGGAAAAGGACGATTCCGTTGGCTCGCTATTGAAAGAATCGCTTCATATTCATCAAACAATTATGAAATTGTCTAACCATTCCCGTCTTAACGAGACTTATGATTCTATCTCCTTTCAAATTTCTATGGTCAACCGAATTCTTGGCAAAGAATCCACCAAGCGCAAAGAGGTGGAGCAGCATCAGGAATTAATAGACGCTTTGGCTTCACGCGATCCTGAATTTGCCGAGAAAACAATGAGAAAGCATATCTATCGTTCCTATAGTGAATATGTGCAAATTCAGGAGGGGGTCATCGAGCATGATGAGCAGGCATGGTTTTGAGTTTGCCGTTTGCTTAGCCAATCAGCTGTAATGGTCGTCTTGTTTAGTCACACTATTCAGTAAGATCAGCACTGCCAGCCGGGTGGATTGTCCTCGCTGACATTCCGTTCCCGGATGGTAATAAGGAGGGGTAGACATGAGCGGGTCTTTACTAGAGATGAAGGAGATCAGTAAAGCTTACTTTGGAGTTAAAGCGCTTTCTTCAGTTCGACTGTCGATAAACCGCGGCGAAGTACATGCGCTAATGGGTGAGAATGGCGCAGGCAAATCCACCTTGATGAAAATTTTGAATGGGCTGGTCAAACCCGATCATGGAGAAATTTATTTTGAAGGCAAGCAGGTGGCCATTAACAGCCCGAAAGAAGCCTTGGACATGGGGATTGCGATGATTCACCAAGAGCTCAATCCCCTCCCGGAGATGACCGTGGCGGAAAATTTGTTTTTGGGCAGAGAAAGCCGCTACGCGTATCTGCCATTCATCCAACGCAAAAAACTATACAAGGAAACGGAACGCCTACTTGAAGAGTATAACTTGGGTTTAAAACCAGATGACAAGGTCAAGCAGTTAAATGTTGCGCAAAAGCAAATGCTGGAAATTGTTAAAGCGCTTTCTTACAATGCGAGGCTGATCATTATGGATGAACCTACTTCCGCGCTGTCGGATGAGGAGGTGCAAACCTTATTTCAAGTTATTAAGAGAATTAAAGCAGAAGGTGTACCGGTCATCTATATTTCGCACCGGATGGAAGAAATTTTTGCTTTGTGCGATCGCGTAACGGTGCTCAGAGATGGGGAGTATATCGGAACAAAAGCAATTGAAGATTTAGACAAAGACAGTTTGATCACGATGATGGTCGGCAGACCGCTTACCAGTATTTTTCCCAAGGCTGAAGCCGTGATCGGTGAACCTGTTCTGGAAGTAAAAGGACTCGGCCGCAAAGGATACTTCCGCAACATTCATTTTCATGTCAAGCAAGGAGAAATTGTTGGGATCGCAGGACTAATGGGTGCCGGACGAAGTGAAGTAATGAGAGCGATTTTTGGTTTGGATCGGCCGGATGAAGGAGAAATTTGGATCGATGGAGTTAAAGCCCGGATTCGTCATCCGATGGATGCGATCCGATATGGATTGGCCATGGTAACCGAGGACCGCAAGGAACAGGGACTTATGCTTAACCGTTCGATCAAAGAAAATATTTCCCTGTCGAACCTTTCTTTCATTTCAAGAGCCGGGTTTATCCGGTCAGAGGAGGAGAAAAGGTTATGCGAAAAAATGATGAAGGATATCTCAATAAAAGCCAGCGGGCTGGGGCAGGAGGTTTCCTATCTGAGCGGAGGAAACCAACAGAAGGTGGTGTTGGCAAAATGGCTGGTTAGCCGGCCGAAGGTGCTTATTCTGGATGAACCGACAAGAGGAATTGACGTAAAGGCGAAAGCAGAGATCTATCGTTTAATCTCCGAATTTGCTAAGGAAGGAATGTGTATTGTTATGGTTTCCTCGGAGCTGCCGGAAATTATGGGCATGAGTGACCGGATTTTGGTTATGGGCGAAGGGGAAATCAGAGGTGAATTTCATAGGGACCAGGTCACTCAAGAAGAAATACTGGAATGTGCGCTAGGAGGGGAAATCATTGTCAAAAGTTAGTTCAGAAGTGGGTGCAAAAGGCTCATTTCACGCGTGGCGCAAAAAACACTCATCCGACTTGATGCGAAGATATGGAATTATTATTATCTTGCTCCTTATGGTTTTAATTTTAAGCTCAATATCTGATGCATTCTTGACCTGGAACAATATCATGAACGTGCTGCGACAAGTCTCGATCATCGGGATATTGGCAGTCGGGATGACCTTCATTATTCTGACGGGCGGTATTGATCTGTCCATCGGCTCGTTAATGGCGGTGTCCGCCGTTATAGCCGCCAGCGTATTGCAGAATAATCCGGATATGGTACTGCTCGCTATTGTCCTTGGCATGCTGGCCTCAGGAGCATTATCTGGAGTGAGCGGGACATTGACCGCCAAGCTGAACGTAGCGCCGTTCGTGGCGACGCTGGCCATGATGACGATCGCCCGCGGGCTGGCATTGATTTATACAAACGGCCGCCCGATCGGCATAGACTCGAAGCCGTTCCTCTTTTTGGGCCAGGGATATATCGGGCCTGTACCTACCCCGGTTGTGATTTTTGTAAGCGTATGCATAATATTTGGAATCATTTTAACGAAGACCAAATTCGGCCGTTATGTGTATGCGATTGGCGGCAACGAAAACGCAGCCAAGATTTCCGGGGTAAATGTGCCGCGGGCTAAAATAACGGTTTACATTTTGAATGGCTTATTGGCCGGTCTTGCTGGAATTTTGCTGGCCTCACGGATCAGCTCGGGACAGCCCAACAGCGGTATGGGGTATGAGCTCGACGCCATAGCCGCTGTCGTCATCGGAGGTACCAGCCTGTTCGGTGGTGTAGGTACATTAACCGGAACCATTGTCGGGGTTCTGATTATCGGCATCATCAATAACGGGCTTAACCTATTAGATGTGTCATCTTATTACCAGCAAATCATTAAAGGGGTGATTATAGCAGGAGCGGTCATTCTGGATCAGAGAGCAAAAAAATAGCAAGATCACTAAAAAGGGAGGCAAGAAGAATGATAAGCAAACAGCGTTTTAGTTCTCGCAGCTGGTTTATCAGCCTGGTCATGTCATTAACCATAGCGTTGACAGCCTGTACTAGCGAAGGCCAGCAAGGAGGAAGCGGAGGGGATGAGGATGGGAAGTACCGCATCGGAGTTGCCACGCAAGGGCTGTCTCATGAATTTATTAAGGCCTTAGTGGAAGCTATGCAGGAACAGGCAGAAACGGTGAATGTCGATTTGATTATTATGGATAGCCAGGACCAAATTGAAACTCAGCTCAGTCAAGTAGATAATTTGGTTTCGCAAAATGTAGATGCCGTCATTTTGAACTCGGTTGATTTCGTTGGCTCCGGTCCTGCAGTGGACAGCGTGAAAGCGGCAGGGATCCCGCTGGTAGAAGTGATAACGTTTACACAGAACGACAACTATGATGTGTTTGTTGGCACCGATCCGAAGCAGTCCGGAATATTTATGGGCGAAATTCTGGCCGAGGCTTTGGGCGGAAAAGGAAACGTTGCCCTTCTGCAGGGACAAATCGGGCATTCTGCAGAGATTACCAGGGGGGAAGGCTTGCAGGAGGCTTTGTTCGACAAGTATCCGGACATTAAGCTTTTGACCCAGCAAACCGCGAACTGGAACCGGGATGAAGCTATGCGCATTACTGAAGACTGGCTGCAGCGTTTTCCTGATATCGACGCTATAGCTGCACAAAATGATGAGATGGCCATGGGTGCCCTGCAAGCGGTAGAAGCGGTTGGCAAAGACATTATTATTGTGGGTATTGATGGAATACCGGATGCGCTAAGGGCTGTCAGGGACGGACGGCTTTACGCTACGGTGCTGGATAACGTTACAGAGGAAGGCAAGCGTGCGGTTGAGGTTGCTGTAGGCCTCATCGAGGGCGAAACATTTGAAAATGAAGAGCTGGTTGATTACGTGCCGATCACAATAGATAATGTAAGCGATTTTCTTCATGAATAATGCCATAACTACATCACTCCAGAAGGAGGTTGAGGAAGATGTTCCCCTTAACTGATCAAACTCCAGTATTTCCTGCACTCAAATATTCGTCTCCTGATGAGGGCAGCTTCCGTCTCCCCTCATCAGAGTGGAAGCTGATGCTTTCCACAGCCACAGCTAATCTTTCCATGCAGCAGGTGATCACGCAGGAATTTAAAGCCCACGGCTGGAATGCAGCCTGGACTGATTACGACAATGAAAATGCGGCCGACTTGCGCATTGTAACTGCCGAGGGCTTGTCGCTGGAGGAGAATGAAAAGCTCAGCAGACTTGCAGTGCCTGGTCAAAGCTATGTGCTGACGGTGAGGGAAGAAGGGGCGCGGATAGCGGCGCTCACAGAAATTGGCGCACTGTACGGAGTAGTTACTTTTCTTCAGCTGGCGGCCAAAGCAGCAAACGGGCTGGTGGCTGGTCAAGTGATCGTGGATGGGCCTGACGTTGAGAAAAGGGTTATTTCCCCTACACTGACATGGTATGCCGGCTATGCAAGAGCAGGATTCGGCATGCAGTTGTGGAACGGGGAACGCTGGAAGGAGTTCATCGACTGGTGCCTGCGCCATAAGGTTAACGCCTTGAATGTGGTTATGTACGGCTTCTGGCCGTTTGAGTTTCCCGAATATCCGGAAACCGTGCTCAAACAACTGCCGGTGCAAACCTGGAACGAGGAAACCGGGCAGTGGATGGAAGTTTCATTCACCCATCCTAACCTGCTGGAGCCCTTTCTGTCTGACCTTATCCGTTATGCTAACGAACGGGGCATAGATATATATGCCTATATCGGGCTTAATTCCTACAGCGGTGGCTATGCGGTTCGTCATCCTGAGATGCGGGCCGTGCTTTCCGAAGAGCTGAAGCAGGCGGGCCATGTCAACAACTACGACTCACTATGCACCTCCAAGCCAGAAGTCAGAAACTATCTGATTGCCAGCGTGAAAAGAATAGAAGAGCTTGGCTTTAATGGTCTAGTGTTTGAGGAAAGTGAAGAAGTGCAGTGGTTCTGCCAATGCGAGGACTGCCAGAGAGCTTATGGTCACCTGCCTCCGAATGAAGCCAAGCACCAAGTATCTGTCGATTTATTGAAGGAATATATCAAGGTGCTGAATCCCGATACATTGATCGGAGTGCGTTGGCTGCGTGAACCTCCTATCGTTAAGGAAGTATCGCGGCTGACTTATTGGGCGGAGCAGCTGCCCGAACGGGTTCAATTGTTTTGGACACCGGGGCTGGAGGATGATGATCGGGAGTTCATTAAGTGGGTGAACATTTTCGGCCGCGAACGCATCTATTCCCGCAACTGTGAGGGCAGCGGATTTGCGGCAAGCCTCGGGCGAATTCCGTATTTGCTGCCCGATACTTTTCCTGAGGAATTGCGCAATTATGCCTTTCAGCACCTGCGCAACGACATTGCCCAATTCCAGGGGGCGGCCAATGCAGGATGCAAGGGGATTAATGGCTATGGCTTTGAGTGGTATGGGCATGAGCTTTATTTTGCAGCAACGGCGCAATATGGCTGGAACAGCCACGCCTTGGATCAGGAAGAGTTTTTGACTGCTGCATCCCGTCATATGTTTGGTAAAGAGCTGGGATCTGTGTATGAACGCATTATCCGCACGCTACCCTGCATTCATGAAACGCAAATTTGTGCGGAGCTGCCTTCTTTTCCTTTTATGCCTAATAAATATATCGGGCAGGAAGGCCGCCTCTATCTGGAACGGTGTCTATATTATGCGGAGGAAGCGGCAGCTTTGCTTGAATATATGCTGTCCAGAGATTTAACCAAATTTCAACGTGAATGCGCCCAGGCCACGTTCTTAATGGCTTCGCGTATGCAAGCGGTCAGCCAGGCCGGTATTGCCTACAACCAATACCTGGAGGTGCGGGAAACGAATCCGCAGGACAGGGCGACAGCAGCGCATTTTGCTGATCTAGCCCTGGCTGCAGCGGAAGAAGACTACCGGATAATTAAAATCAATTATTTTGATTCCAAAGAGCATCAGTGGACAGGTGTTGCCATCGGAGAATATTACATTCCAATGGTCATTAATGAGTATCGCAAACGGTTTGCCTCCGATCTCGGGGAGGAATATGCTCCCCGGAAAGAGCCTGCCTATATCGTTGGCGGTGAAAGTCTTCCGTGGGAATGGCTGCTTGAGTGGGGTCCGAAAATTGCCGCAGCAAAGCCGTTGGCAGCACTTGGGCAGCTGCTTCCTGATCGAGAGGGATAATACGATGAATCCGCTTATAAAAGAGGATGTTATAGAGCTTTTGGAATCGATGATTGCAATTCCTAGCGTCAATCCGGCCTATGACCCGGGTTCGGGAGGGGAACAGCTGTTATCCGAATATATCGAACAGCGGTGCAAGGCGCGGGGATTGTCGGTAGAAAGACAGCCGGTGCTTCCTGGAAGAGACAATCTCATTATCCGTTTGAACTCTGGCCATCCGGAGCGGACACTGCTGTTTGAAGCTCATATGGATACCGTTTCCTTCGGCGGGATGAGTGAGCCCCTGCTTCCCCGCCGGATCAACGGACGATTGTACGGCAGGGGAGCATGTGATACGAAAGGCTCTCTTGCCGCGATGCTTCAAATGATGGAACACTATGCCAGAAACGCTGAAGGACTAAACGCGGATCTCATCCTATGTGCTTCAGTGGATGAGGAACATGCTTACCGCGGCCTGCTTCAATTTATGGAATTGGGGTTGCCCATTCATGGCGCTGTTGTAGGGGAGCCGACCAATTTGGGCATTGTTATTGCTCATAAAGGGTGTGTACGATTTGAAATCGAGACTATTGGCAAGGCAGCGCATAGCTCAGTGCCACATGAGGGACGCAGCGCCATTATGGATATGGTCAAGGTGCTTCACTATCTGGAGCAATCCAAGTCGTGTTTAGAAAATAAGATACATCCGCTTTGTGGCGCTCCCTCGTTAACCGTAGGAACTATTCGCGGGGGACAAGAGATTAATATTGTTCCCGATAGCTGCACGATTAAAGTTGACCGCAGGCTGATCCCCGGTGAACAGCCTGCAGAGATCATGCAGGAGCTGCAGAATAACCTGCAGGAATATTTGGGTGGATTGGGAATCGAATACGCAGTCAGAGAGCTTTTGCTGGATGAAGCGCTGGATACTTCTCCCGCCTCGACCATCGTAAGAAGCGCGCAAAAAGCCGCCAGTCAGCTGCAAATCAGTACGAAATTATGCGGCGCCGCTTATGGCAGTGATGCCAGCAAGCTGCAGCAGAGACAGGGGATTCCAACTATTGTGTTCGGACCGGGCTCTATCCAGCAGGCGCATAGCGATGAAGAGTGGGTATCGATGGAAGAAGTAAGGCATGCTGCCCGGTTTTATATAGAGCTCGTCCAAAAATTCAGCAGTGCTGATAAGGAGGAATTTCATGCGTAAACAGATCATCCATACGGATTTGGCGCCAATGCCTTCAGGAAGATACTCCCAAGCTGTTCGCATAGGGGAAATGGTATACGTATCCGGTACATGCCCATTCGATTTGGACAGCGGTGAGGTGCTTTATCCCGGCGAGATGAAACGCCAAACGGAAGCAGTTTTGAAATATATTGAGCATATTTTGCAAGCCTCTGGCACTTCCTTGCAGCATGTGGTTAAAGTGCTCGCTTTTATAGACGATCTGAAAGATTTCGCTGAGTATAACGAAGCTTACAGCATGTTCTTTGGCGAGGAACCGCCGGCGAGAAGCACGGTGGAAATTGTGAAGTTCCCTCCGGGAATGCGTGTGGAAATTGAATGCATTGCTTACATTCCCTAATCCCGTACTATTGCCAAGCAGCGACTAGAGAAAGGGGGTAATAAGATGCTCATTGCTCCAGAGATTCATTTGGTAGGCAGCGGTCAATTCGGCTTCCAAATAACGGACCTGATGGATTGCAATGTCTACTTGATTGATGCGGGAAGCGAGGCATTCCTCATAGATGCCGGAGGAGGAGTCCAGCCCGAGCTTATTGTAAAGCAAATAGAACAAAGCGGGATTTCCACGGATAAAATTACCCGCCTGTTACTTACTCATATTCATGGTGATCATGCGGCTGGCGCCAGCTATTTTCAACAGCGCTATGGCTGGAAGGTGATCGTCTCCAAAGAGGCGGCGCCATGGCTCGAAGCTGCAGACCATGATAAAACGAGTTTAAACGCAGCTATTGCAGCAGGGGTTTACCCGGAAAATTTCAAGTATGAGCCGTGCCCGGTCAGTCGTTCTGTTGAAGACGGGGACCGTCTCGAAATCGGGAATGTCCGGCTGCAGGTCATAGAAACGCCCGGACATTCCCGAGGACATGTCAGCTATGTATGGGAACGGCAAGGGCAGCGGCTCATATTTTCGGGAGATGTTATTTTTGCTGGTGGTAAAATAGTTTTGCAGCAAACCTGGGATTGTGTCATTCAGGATTATGCCAAATCAATAGAGCGTTTGCATGAGCTTAATATTGATGCTTTATTTCCCGGCCACGGGCCGTTCATTACTGCTAATGCCGCCAGGCATATAGCGATGGCTCATAGCAAGTTTGCAAGGCTGGAGCTTCCGCCTAATTTGTAATCAGGCAGGAGAACGAATGCACAAAGCTCGCAACCACGGAACAGGAAAGGTACAGGGATATGTGATGAATGCACTTATTAAAAAATCGGAATTTATCGGGCTGGACAATACAACCTGGTTATATAGCGGGGCAGAGACGCCCTCTCACAAGGGCAGTGTGGCAGCTGTACAGGACTATTTGCGCTCCAGAAGCTTAGGTCCTATAGGCAGAGACCGGAATATGTCTGTAGAAAAGAACTGTAAAGAGCAGCTGGCTTTATTGATGAACGGGAAAGCGGAGGATATCGCTTTCCTGTCCAATTCCTCAGAAGGGATATCGATGATTGCCGCCTCCCTGGACTGGAAGTCTGGTGACAATGTCATTATTAATACACTCGAGTTTCCGTCTGGCGTCCTTCCCTGGCTAAAGCTAAGGGAGAAGGGAGTCGATATCCGGCTTATCGAGGATCACGATGGCGAGGTCAGCGTCGAAAGTATTCTGCAGGCAGCGGATGAAAGGACGCGGCTGGTCATGACGAGCCATGTCAGCTACTTGACTGGCGCCCGCTTGAACTACCGCGCTCTTTACCAGGAGCTTAAGAAAACCAATATTCTGCTGCTGCTTGATGTGACTCAATCACTAGGTGTAATCCCTGTTGATATGTACGAAGCGGATTTTGTTGTCTGCAGTTCTTATAAATGGCTGCTATCGACTCACGGTGCCGCGGTACTTGCTGTCAACCGTCAAAGAATTGATCTTCGCCCCGCATATGTTGGCTGGCGGAGCGTGCAGGATATGTTCGGCTCCGAGCGCTTTCAATCGTTCGAACTGCAGCAGGATGCCAGACGATTCGAGTTAGGGTATCCAAGCTATCCTACCCTATATTCGATGAACTTTACCGTGCAGCTGCTGCGCCAGGTGGGGATTCCCCGCATCGAAGAGCATGTGCTTGGCTTAGGTACTTATTTAATCGGGGAGCTTACCAAGCTGGGCTTTAATGTGATGACACCTGCCGAACCGCAAAAACGCGCTGGCAATATTTCTGTCAGACATGAACAGGGAGAGGTCATCGCAGAAAAACTGCTAAAAGAGCAGGTATATATTTGGGGCGGGGATGGACGCTTCCGGATTTCGCTGCACTTGTTCAACGATCTTGAAGACGTTGAGCGGCTGCTCAAGCTCTTGCCTTCGACATTATAATAGCGACAGAACAGGAGGACATGCACAAATGAAAGCTTTAGTCTGGACAGCCCCCGAGCAAATGGTATGGATGGAAGCCGAAAAGCCTCAGCCGGCGGCCAATGAAGTACGGATTAAGGTAGAGGCTGTAGGGATTTGCGGCTCCGAAATCGAAGGCTACCTGGGTCACAACAGTTTGCGGGTTCCACCGCTTATCATGGGCCATGAGTTCAGCGGCCTGGTGGAAAGCCTCGGAACAGCAGTTGAAGAGCCGCTTGAAATTGGGCAGCGTGTGGTCGTCAATCCGCTTCTCCATTGCGGCAAATGCCGCTCGTGTGACCGGGGAAACCCTCAATTATGCGCTAACCGGCAAATTATTGGCATTCACCGTTCCGGTGCATTCGGACAATGGGTCACCGTTCCCTCTTCTGCGGTAATCGCCGTTCCGAATGGAATGTCTCCCTTTCGGGCAGCACTGGCGGAGCCGCTGGCCTGCTCACTGCGAGCGGTAAGAAGGGCTATGGACGGCTACGTCTTCCCGAACGTGGTAATATTCGGGGCCGGAGGGATAGGCCTCTTGTGCGCCAAAGCGGCCAAGCGGCTCGGAGCGGAATCCGTTATTGTCGTGGATACTAATCCGCAAAGGCTGGAAATAGCCAGGGAACATGCGGCGGACCAAACGATCAATCCTGCGGAGAGGACGGTGGAAGAGGTCATTCGCAAGCAATACGCGGATAGAGGTGTTGATGTCGTTGTTGATGCCGCCGGTTTTCAACCGACCCGCTCCGCTGCCGCAATGCTTCTCAATCCGGGAGGAACGCTAATGAATATCGGTCTTGGCATTGATGATACGATTCTTCCGGTTAACCATTTCATCCGCAGTGAAATTCGCATGCTGGGCTCGTTTTGTTACGACCGGGCGGATTTTGCGGCAGCCGTTAACTTGTTGGCAGGCGGTGCGATAACCGAAGACGGATGGACGGATATCAGGCCGCTGTCCGAAGGCGGCCGCGCGTTTGAAGATCTGGTTGCAGGCAGAGTGCATCATGGAAAAATAATATTGGATGCACGTGCAGAAGGAGAAACGCGCGTATGGAAGGAGAAGCCAAATGAATAAAGTCAGAGTGGCGATTATAGGACTGGGGAGCTGGGGAGAGTGCCATCTTCAAGCCTTTCAAGCGCTGCCTTATGTCGAGGTGACTGCATTGTGTGACCTCCGTCCGGAACGGGTTCAGCAGCTGGCTGACCGCTATCAAATTGCCGGTCGTTATGAGGATTATGCTGAGGTGTGCGGATTGGATACGGTCGATCTGGTCAGTATTGCGACCTTTGAGAAAGAGCATCTGCAGCCGGCGCTCCTTGCGCTTAATAACGGAAAGCATGTGCTGGTCGAAAAGCCGGTTACCACGCTCGCGAGCGAAGCCAAACAGCTGGCTGCAGCTGCGCACAGCGCTAAGCGGCATCTCGTGCCTGGTCATCTGCTGCGCTTTGATCCGAAATACGCGGAAATTTATGAAGGCATACAGAATGGGACGATTGGTCCGATCAAAAGTATTTTCTTGCGCAGAGCACGTGCCCAATCTTTATTTGCTACCTATAAGCGGACACATACCGTTTACGAGCTAATGATTCATGATATTGATCTGGCTCTCTGGTATGCGAATTCGCGAGTGCGCAAGGTAAGGGCGCATGGAATTCATATGAGCGACCCGGGTTGTCCGGAAATCTTATGGGTCCAGCTGGAGTTCGCCAACGGAGCTTTGGCGGTGCTGGAGAGTCATTGGCGGACCCCGGATGCCGCAGGTATCGCAATAGCGGACAGCGCAGAGGTCATCGGCGAGCATGGAGTTGCACACATGGATACGAGAGAAGCTGGAGTGCAGATCTGGAATACGGATGGCAGACAGACACCGGATCTTGCCGTACATCGGGAGATCCAGGGAATCCGTTTTGGAGCCTTGCGGGAGCAGATGAACTACATCTGTCAATCCATAGCATTGAACCAGCCTATGGATTATGTATCCTTTGATGATGCTATTCATGGGATCGAGATTGCGGATGCGATTGTCCATTCAGCACGCAGTCAAGCGGAGATTTTGCTGTAACTTAGACTACAAAGAGCAGGGAGGGAAGGCAATGAGGCTGGTTCAATATTTGCCGCTGAACGTTCGGGAACGGGGAAGTATGAAGCAGCGGCTGAAAGTAGGCATAGTCAATGGGGAGAATAACGTCATTCCGCTCCCATTCGGAGGAACGATGAGGGACTTGCTGGCAGAAGCAGAGCATATGCCTAACCGGATCGGGCATTTGTATCAGCAAGCGCTGCAGATGGGAGAGTGCCTGCCGCTTGATACCGTCGAGCTGGCATCACCTTTAACCGATCCCGAAAAGCTTCTGTTCATCGGACTGAATTACGCTGATCATGCTCAGGAATCGGGGATGGCTGTGCCGGAAAAGCCTGTATTGTTCGGAAAGTTTGCGAATGCATTGACAGGTCATGAAGCGATTGTAGATATACCAGAAGAAGTCAGCCAATGCGACTATGAAGTTGAGCTGGCAGTTGTGATAGGAAAGACCATCCGCGATGTGACAGAGGAACAGGCAATGGACGCTATTTTTGGCTATACGATAGTCAATGATGTCAGTGCGAGAGATATCCAGCTGTCCGAGGGGCAGTGGATGAGAGGCAAGGCGATTGACGACTTCGCACCGATGGGGCCATGGATCGTTACGGCTGATGCGATTAGCGATCCGGGACAACTAGAAATTGCACTAAGGCTTAACGGAAAGACGATGCAAAGCTCCAACACAAGGCAGCTGATTTTTTCGGTTCCTTATTTGATAGTCTTTTTGTCCAGAACGATGACATTAAAGCCTGGGGATGTAATCAGCACGGGTACCCCTCCAGGAGTAGGAATGGGCTTTCAACCCCCGGTATGGCTGCAGGACGGGGATGTCACGGAAGCAGAAATCGCAGGCATAGGCACCTTAACGAATTCGTTCCGGCGAAATCGATAGGCGATTACGAGGGATTGCATCGCGCGCCAGAATTCGCCGCACGGAGCATTGTCGCGCGCCAGCATTCGCCGCGCGCGGCCGGACACATCAAACAGGACTTCGCCGGCGGGAGTCCTGTTTTTTGGGTTTGCTGTATGAGCTATAGGGCGTGTATGTAAGCGAGCAGCTGTGAATAATTATGAAGCCTGCTTAAATGAACCATGGGACCTGCATTATAGGAACTGCCATTTTAAGGGTCATGGAATCAGTACTAAAGGGAGCCTGCCCCTATAGCCCATGGAATCGTACAAGGATAGCCTATAGCTTTGATCATGGAATTAGTACTAAGGAAGTCTGCCGCTAGATCTATGTGCCATGGAAACAGCACAATGAGAACCTGCTACTATGGAATCATCTAACCTATTCATCCTCGGCAATGAACGTTTTGTAGTCTTCCTCAGTTAACAGTTCTTTAACGGCTTCCTCCAAATCAGCGACTTCGACTTCAATCATCCATCCATCTCCATATGGAGAACTGTTCACGAGCTCTGGAGAATCTTCAAGCTGCTCGTTCACTGCAGTTACTTTTCCCGATACCGGAGAGTAGATATCGGAAACCGTCTTGACCGATTCCACGCTCCCAACACTCGTTCCGCTTGTCACCTCATCGCCTACTGCCGGGAATTCTACAAATACGATGTCCCCTAACTGATGCTGTGCAAAATCGGTGATGCCAATACGAACTTTATTCGAATCAACCTTTTCTACCCATTCATGCTCCTTACTGTAATACAATCCTTGTTTAACTTCACTCATAGGTATAATCCCTCTTTTCGGAAGATTTGCTGACGTTCCAAGTAGAGTCTATCGATTCATTATGCATACAATCATCGATCCACTGGTGCTTCTTCGCTCTGTACCAATGCTGTCCATCGATCTGTCGTGCGTGCGGGTTCATCGCGTGTGGACCAATGGCTGTCTTACGCTAACGCTCGCCCTCGCTCTTATTTGGCCGAAAAAGCAGGGGTTTTCTTTCTAACGCTCATCCTCGCTCTTATTTGTGACAAATGACCCCGAAAACAGGGATCTGAAGCAAAATAAGGACGATGGCAAGCGTTAAAATTTTTAACCCCCTGATAAGGACCACTGCGAGCGCCGTGAGTCAGGAGCGAAAACGGTCTCTGCCAGTCCCCTGCCCACCGCTCGACCGTCTTTTGCAATTAATATCGACAGCCTTCAATAATTCGCTATAAGCTTATTATACCCTGAGAAAAAAAGTCAAGGTGTCCCCAGGTTAGTTTTTTTAAAATTTTCATAGAACTGGTGACATTGGGTTGACAAACCGTCATCGTCTGGAATAATAATAACTAAGACAGAAGTTACCACATTCTTGTGGATAAGTGGCAATCGAGATTGACAACTCGCATTGTGGATTAGCGGCAATCAAGTTTGGCAAATCTGCGGCGGATTTTAAAGAAAGTCCGCCCGATGAATATATGACTTGCCTGATATTATGACATACTGGCGAATGATGGTAATAGGGAGAGATTACGATAGAACCTGAGCATTCTTCAACTCGTAGGAGGGGAAGCGGCGGGTTGAGCGTAGCGCCGAAGGAGTAAGCCGTAAGGTGAATCTCTCAGGCAAAAGGACCTTTACCGGACGCAACTCTGGAGAGCTTCCGGGCTGTATGGCTTACGGAACACCCACGGGGAAACTTTAAACATCGTTTAGAGGTAACTCTCAGGTAAAAGGACAGAGCGGGAAAACACACAATAGCTGTGTTTTTTCGCTCTGTTTTTTATTATGCGGCGTGCCCAG
>NZ_HE610959.1:10182-171884 GCF_000285515.1 Paenibacillus senegalensis JC66 | reverse complement strand
ATGCTTTACCGTGATGGTTACGCTGCCAAGTGAAAGTCCGGCCAAACTAAGAGTCACGTGTAAAGAGCAAAGAGCCAGCGAGCTTAAAGCCAAAAACCCAAGAGCCAAACCAAAAACCAAAAACCAAAAACCAAAAACCAAAAACCAAAAACCAAACAGTCTATAGGCCAATACGGCCCGGAGTCTGTGAATTGAAAGATAACCTGCGATTGAGGTGAATATGCCATAATGCTTAAAAGAACACCGTTATTTCCGCTATACGAGCAGCACGGGGCAAGAGTAATTGATTTTGGCGGATGGGAGCTTCCGGTTCAATTTTCCGGTATTCAGGCTGAGCATCATGCTGTCCGCGAGAAGGCCGGGCTGTTTGATGTGTCCCATATGGGGGAAGTGTTTGTAGAAGGCAAGGGTGCGCTTGATTTCTTGCAAAATTTAACGACCAATGATGTGTCCCGATTATCCCCCGGCCGCTCACACTACAGCTTCATGTGCTATGAAAATGGCGGAGTGGTCGATGATTTGCTTGTGTATCAATTAAACCCTGGACAGTACATGCTTGTCCTAAATGCAGCGAACATCAGTAAAGATTTGGCATGGCTGCAAAGCCATATCGGGGAAGCAGACGTTACGGTAACCGACCTGTCGGATAACACGGCTCTGCTTGCGCTGCAGGGACCTTTGTCTGAGGAAATATTGAGCCGATTGACAGATGCTCCATTGTCTGAGCTTAAGCCTTTTCACCATATTCATGACGCCAGGGTTGCCGGCTTTCCCGTGATCCTTTCGCGTACAGGCTATACGGGCGAGGACGGTTTTGAGCTATATCTGGCTTCCAAGGATGCGCCTTCCCTATGGCAAAAGCTGCTGCAGGAAGGGCAGCCAGCCGGATTAGTGCCAGCCGGCTTAGGCGCCCGGGATACGCTGCGCTTTGAGGCCAGGCTGCCGCTATACGGACAAGAATTGTCCGCTGACATCACTCCCTTGGAGGCCGGCTTGGGCTGGTTTGTCAAGCTGGACAAAGGGCCTTTTATTGGTCGTGACGCCCTGCAGCGGCAGAAGCAGCAAGGATTGGAGCGCAAGCTGGTCGGGCTGCAAATGCTGGAGAGGGGGATTCCCCGCACCGGATATGCTGTTCTTGCGGACGGCCAAAAGATCGGCACTGTGACCAGCGGGACCCAGTCGCCTACCTTAAAGCAAAATATCGGCCTGGCAATGATTGACAGCCGGTACAGTAAGCTTGGCACCGAAGTATATGTGGAAATCCGCGGCAAACAGCTGCTGGCCAAGGTGATTCCCACCCCATTTTACAAGCGAAAGTAAATTCATGATAAAGGAGTTTTTTCATCCATGAAGCACCGTTACTTGCCGGTTACTGAACAGGACCGTAAAGAAATGCTGGAGACGATCGGCATTGATTCTGTGGAAGAGCTGTTCGCCGATGTGCCGGAGTCAATTCGCTTTAAAGGCACTCTGCAGGTTTCGCCAGCGCAAAGTGAGCCTGAATTGCTGAAAACGATGAGGCGGCTGGCCGCCAAGAACGCAGACACCGATCAATACACCAGCTTCCTGGGAGCAGGTCTGTACGATCATCACATTCCGGTGACGATTCAGCATGTGATCTCGCGTTCAGAATTTTATACGGCCTATACTCCCTATCAGCCGGAAATCAGCCAGGGAGAACTGCAGGCCATCTTTGAATTTCAATCCTACATTTGCGAATTGACCGGCATGGCTGTAGCCAATGCTTCGATGTACGATGGAGCGACAGCCTTGGCGGAAGCCGGCTCTCTGTCAGCGATGGCTACCCGCAGAAGGCAGCTGATCGTTTCCAGAGCGATACACCCTGAAGCAAGACAAATAGTGCACACTTATGCGAAAGGCTTGGGGCTGAAAGTCAAGGAAATTAAGACAGATGGGGGCACAACCGATCTTGCAGATTTGGCTGCAGCGGTGAATGATCAGACGGCGGCCGTGCTTATCCAGTCTCCTAACTTTTTCGGGTGTGTTGAGGATTTAGCAGCAGTAGAGCCGATCATTCATGCAGCGGGAGGGCTGCTTGTAGTCAGCAGCAATCCATTGGCGCTCGGGCTGCTGCAAGCGCCGGGCAAGCTTGGCGCTGATCTCGTAGTTGGAGACGCCCAGCCGCTTGGCATTCCTTCGGCGCTCGGAGGACCCACTTGCGGATATTTCTCCGCTTCGGAAAAATGGATGCGAAAAATGCCCGGCCGGATTGTTGGCCAAACGGTGGACAAACAAGGAAAACGAGGTTTTGTGTTAACGCTGCAGGCGCGTGAACAGCATATTAGGAGAGAAAAAGCTACCAGCAATATATGCTCCAACCAGGCGCTGCTCGCTCTATGCGCTTCGGTGTATTTAACAACGATGGGCAAGCAGGGTCTGCAGGATGTGGCCCGTTTAAATGTTCAAAAAGCCCATTATGCTGCAAAGCAGCTAAGTCAGCTGAATGGAGTAGAGCAGGCGTTTACTGCACCTTTCTTTAATGAGTTTGTGTTGAAGCTAGCAGATGGAACCGATATCGCTCAGCTAAACCGCCAGCTTCTGGACAAGGGCTTTATTGGCGGATATGACTTGGGCAGGGACTATCCAGAGCTAGGCGGACATCTGCTGATCGCTGTGACCGAACAAAGAACGAGGGCTGAAATCGAACAGTTCGCAGCCAGTTTGGGGGAATTGCTATGAGCGAGAATAAATGGATCCATTCGACTTCAACTGCCGATGAGCATGATCAAGCGTTAATCTTTGAAATCAGCCGTGAGGGAAGAACCGCTTATTCCCTGCCGGAATGCGATGTTCCCGAGGTGGAGCTTGACGCCATGCTGCCTGCCTCGTTCATGCGGAGCAAGCCGGCTGAACTGCCGGAAGTATATGAAGTGGATGTGATTCGTCACTACACGGCTTTGTCCCGCAGAAATTTCGGTATTGATAACGGATTTTATCCGCTTGGCTCATGTACGATGAAATACAATCCGAAAATAAATGAGGATGTTGCACGGCTTACGGGCTTTTCCAAAATCCATCCTTATCAGCCTGAAGAGTCCATACAGGGTGCGCTGGAGGTGCTATACCGTCTGCAGCAGGATTTACAGGAAATCACTGGCATGGATCAGGTAACGCTGCAGCCGGCGGCTGGCGCCCATGGTGAATGGACCGGGCTGATGATGATCCGCGCCTATCACGAAAGCCGCGGGGAAAAGCGGACCAAAGTAATCGTTCCGGACTCTGCGCACGGCACCAACCCGGCTAGCGCTACCGTGGCCGGGCTGCAGACGGTTACGATTCCGTCTGATGAACGCGGACTGGTCGATCTGGATGCCTTAAGAGCAGCAGTCGGTCCGGATGTTGCCGCGCTAATGCTAACGAATCCAAATACGTTAGGGCTGTTCGAAGAGAATATTCAGGAAATAGCGGCTATTGTTCATGAAGCAGGGGGGCTGCTCTACTATGACGGAGCGAATGCCAATGCCATCATGGGAATTGCCCGCCCTGGAGATATGGGATTTGATGTCGTTCATCTGAATCTGCACAAAACAATGAGTACGCCGCATGGTGGAGGCGGTCCGGGAGCAGGACCAGTAGGGGTTAAGAAGAAGCTGATCCCTTTCCTGCCGGTACCGGTTGTGGCTGAACGGGAGGAGGGCGTTTATTACTTGGACTATGAACGTCCGCAATCAATAGGCCGGGTAAAAAGCTTTTACGGCAACTTTGGCATTCTGTTAAGAGCCTACACTTACATTTGCACGTATGGCGGTGAAGGGCTGCGTCAGGTATCCGAAACAGCGGTGCTTAATGCCAACTATATGCTCAAAAGATTGTCGTCCCATTTTGATGTGCCATATCCGCGCTTTTGCAAGCATGAGTTTGTGTTGTCCGGCAACCGCCAGAAGAAGTTAGGCGTCCGTACTTTGGATATTGCGAAGCGGCTGCTCGATTTCGGCTTCCATCCGCCTACCATATACTTCCCGCTTAACGTTGAAGAGTGCATCATGATTGAGCCGACGGAGACGGAGAGCAAGGAGACGCTGGATCGGTTTATAGACACTATGATACAGATCGCAGGTGAAGCGGAAGCCGATCCGGAGCTTGTCAAAAACGCTCCTTATACAACTGTGGTGCAGCGGCTGGATGAGACCATGGCTGCTCGCAAGCCGGTTCTCAACTGCAGCTGCGGCTGATTGCAGTTCACAATCTAATAAGCCGTGCGGGTCACTCACCTGCACGGCTTTTGATTTTGAATCGTTCTGCCGAATCAGCGATCAGCGCTCTCTCCGCCGTCAGCTTGAAGCAGCAGTGGAAATCCGGTATAGTTTTACACAAGAAATGGCTGTGAACAGTCACCAAAAGAACGAGATAGATGAAGGAGGAGCATGGTTGCTTAAGTACAAAAAGACGATTTATCTGTTTTCGGTCATCATCATTACACTGCTTCTCTATAAGCTGGTAAGCGAACTTGGAACCGTTATGAGTGTTGTATCCTCGTTCTTGTCTATTCTGTCTCCCTTTTTTCTCGCCTTTGTCATTGCTTACCTGCTAAGGCCGATTATCAATTTTATTGAAGGCAAGCTTAAGCTGCGCCGATTCAAACGGCTGATCAGCATTGTAATTGTATATGTCGGCGTAATAGGCTTTATCTTGATTTCCTTTATCTACGTCACGCCTAGAGTATACGAAAGCATCATGCTGCTGCTGACCGGTATACCGTTCTATTTTACAGAATTGAACGAGTGGATCACCGTACATATTTTGCAAAGCGAATGGGCGGAAAGATTCGATATTAGCGGCCAGGCTGAGGAATTTATTCTGTCAATGTCCTCGCAGATCAGCGAGATGACCACCTTCGTCTTAAACAATCTGGCTTCGCTATTTATTAATCTGACCTCTACTCTTATAAATGTAGTGCTGGGTACCGTAATTTCCATATATATGCTGAAGGATAAGGAGAAGCTGGCCGAGGGGGGAAAACGGCTGCTGTATGCTTTTTTACCGAAAGAGCGGGCGGAGAGGGCAATAACCTATATCCGTGATATCGATTCGGTTTTCTCTAAGTATTTTGCCGGCATTATATTCGACTCGCTGCTCATCGGCTTGATCTGCTTCTGCGGACTCATGCTGTTGAATACGCCGAATGCGCTCCTGGCCAGTGTGGTTGTAGGGGTAAGCAATGTAATTCCTTATTTCGGGCCGTTCGTCGGCATGGTATTTGTTACTTTGATTACTTTGTTCGTTTCCCCGGGACAAGCTCTCTGGGCCTTTCTGTTCGTGTTTCTTCTGCAGCAATTTGACGGGCATTATATGGGTCCCAAAATATACGGAAGCAAGGTAGGCATCAGTCCGCTTTGGGTAATCCTTGCGATTTTGATAGGGGGAGGAACCTTCGGGGTGATGGGGATGATCATTTCTGTTCCCGTATTCGCTATTTTGAAAACAGCGTTTGATGCCTTTGTGGAAAGACGGCTATCTGCTAAAATGAATGCCAGCTCTTAGCCGAGCTGGCCCCTGCTGTACATCCGATATGGCAGCTTTTTTAAAATTTCCGGACGGGAGTGGCGTTAAACAAATATCCCTCCCCGCGGCGGGTAATGATGAAATCGGGCTGAGCCGGATTCCGCTCGATTTTTTTTCGCAGGTTGCTAATATGAACCAGCACCGTACGGGTGTCGCCAAGGCTGTCCGTTCCCCAAACCTTGCTGTACAACTCTTCGATACTGAACACTTTGCCGGTTTCTTTGGCCATCATGAGCAAAAGTTCGAATTCTTTGCCGGAGAGAGGTATTGTTGTGCCGTAAATCGTCAGCGAATGATGAAGCAGATCAATAGAAAGCTCCTGAAAGTCGAGCCTTCCTCCCAATTCACGTTCTTCCGTCTGCTGTCTCAACAGATGCCTTTGGAGATGGGCTTTTATTCTTGCCAGGAGTAAACCAGCATTAAGCGGCTTGGCTACAAAGTCATCGCCACCGGCTTCTAAAACCGCTGTTTTATCTGCTTCAATCCATTGATAACCGGTAAACAGGATCGGTGCTGACGTTATTGCCCGCATAGCCCGACAAAGGTCGTAGCTATCTGCATCGGTAAGCTGGCGTTCCAGCATAATGAGGACTGGGGACAATTCCCTCACAGCTTCTAGCGCAGACCTTCCTTTATGCACATAAGTGACAGTATACTCTCCGCTGTTCATCTCAATATCCAGCCATTCAGCTAAGCGGTCCTCATCATCAACTACAATAATATGCGGCATGCTGTCCATAACATTCTGATCCTCCGGTTAACCTGCATCTTTTGAAATAACAAGAGCGACTCCTTGCGTAAGCTTCGTTAGACTTGCCAGGCGGGGCAGGGTGCATCAGCTGTAAGCTGCCCGGCTGCAGCTTGGAATTCCTTCGCGTGCAAAAAAAGGCGTACTCTAGTTATATCGACCTGCTCATACAAGGATTTTATGCTTGTTTTATGCATAATTCAGTGAAGCTCGTAAGCAAACAGGAAGTAGATCAAAAACGGTTGGGGCATTTTTCCAAGGGAACGCCCGAAAGAGCCACTGATTCAAAACAGTGACTCTGCATTCGGGCATGCCTGACGCAGCCACCGGCTTTGGAATGATTGTTAAGAGCAGAGTTTCTATGCTTGTTGCGCAGCAAGAAGTATTGATGTATGTACTAGGTCAAATACGAGAGGAACATAGTAGCGGTTCCGAAGTAGACGGTCAAAGAGAATATATCATTTAGCGTAGTAATCAAAGGGCCTGAAGCGACTGCCGGATCCACCTTCAAGCGGTATAAAAGCAAGGGGATCACCGTTCCTGCCAAAGTTCCGATAATGAGGGTAAGGAACAACGACAGCCCAACGACCAGGCCAAGCACCGGGCTACCCAGCCAAAGATATGCGATAGCTGCTATCAGAACCCCGCATGTCGTTCCGATTATAAGACCAACTCCGGATTCCCGCAGTACAAGCTTGGTCACGACCTTTTTATCCAGATCATGGGATACTAAGCCGCGGACAACAACGGCGAGCGATTGGGTGCCGGTATTCCCGGTCATTCCGGCAATCATTGGCATGAAGAACGTGAGAGCGACGACCTGCGCCAATGTTTCCTCGAAGCCGCTAATGATGCTGCCGGATATGAGCCCCAGGAAAAGGAGCAGGATAAGCCAGGGCAGGCGGCGGAAGGAAGCCGTGAAAGCGCCCGTATCGAAGTCGATCGTTTTACCTGACGCGGATAAACGGCCGATATCCTCGTTGGCCTCTTGGATAAAGACATCGATAATATCATCAACAGTAATAATCCCGATCAGCTTTTGCTCGTCGTCAACGACCGGAACTGAAAGAAAGTCGTACCGTTCTATAATGCGCGCTACTGCTTCCTGATCCTCGTGGGCATTGACAGATATGACCCTGGTGTACATAAACGACTCGACTACGTCCTCAGCTTCCGCAAGTAAAAGATCTCGATAAGATACAACCCCTACAAGCTTCTTTTCCTCATCCAGCACATATAGATAATACAAGTTTTCTGCAAGCTCGGCGAACGCTTTAAGCTTTTCAATCGTTTCTTTCACCGTATAGTGCCTGCGGATCCAGACATAGCGGTTTGTCATTATCCCCCCGGCAGACTCCGGCGGGTAGGTCATTAAATTTTGAACCGTCTGTTTTTCCTCTTCCTTCATCAGACCGAGGAATTCCTCAATTTCCTCATCCGATAGCTGGCTCAGCAAGTCAGCAAGATCATCATTTTGCATGAGATCCATGATAGCTGAAGACTTTTCAATCCCGAGCTTTTGTAGCACCTGAAGCTGACTTTTGCTATCCAGCTCCTGCAGCAGCAAAGCCGTCTGTTCCAGGGTCATATAGCTTAAAAATTTGGCGCGGTGCGATTCGGGAAGCTCCTGATACATAACGCCCCAGTCATAAGGCTGAAGCTCATCAATTGTTTCTTGAAATGCCGGTTGATCGCCATGATCAAGCGTTTTTATTAATTGCTCCACCCATTGTTCTTCCGTCATTTGGCTGACCATAAGCGACACCTCATCGTTAAAATAGATTGCAAATTGCTGATACTGATTAGCTTTCCATCCTACTGTATATTTAATCCATTTAAACGATGGGTTAATCAGCCATCAGCGCACGCTGCACGCTGTTAATTCCCCTTGAGGTTGTCTTTTACAAACTGGGGAAGCTGGAAGCAGCGCTGCAATATCCCCTTGTTCACATAAACGGCAGATTTTTGGAACATTTCTGTCCTTTGCCAGTCTATTTCCGCTTTGGAGCCGAGTGTAAAGCTCCACATACCTCCGGGATAGGTTGGCACAACCGCGCTGTAAAGATTCGTATGCGGGAATAAACTGGACATGCGTTGGTACGTTTCGTTCATGACGTCAGCATGAAATATTGGCGATTGGCTTTGACAGACAAGAATTCCACCGTGCTTCAAGGCCTGGAACAGATTTTCATAAAAGGACAGCTCAAATAACTGTTTGGCAGGACCGACAGGGTCTGATGAATCGACAATAATGACATCATATTTTTCATGAGAGCGGCGAGCAAACTCAACCCCATCGCCAAATATGAAATTAACCCGCGGATCGGCCAGCCCTCCCGAGACGGCAGGCAGATGCTCCAAGCAAGCTTTAACAACAGTTTCATCGATTTCTACCATATCAATCTGGTTCACATTCTCATATTTGCTCGCTTCTCTCGCCACACCGCAATCTCCGCCCCCGATAATTAGCACTTTTTGCGGATCTGGATGCAGCGTAAGGGGAATATGTGAAATCATCTCGTTATAAATATGTCCATCCATAGAAGTCGTTTGTACTACTCCGTCTAAAACGAGCATGCGGCCAAAATCGAAAGAATCCAGTATCATAACATGCTGAAAGGGAGATTGATGCTGGAATACAATCTCTTTGATTCGGTAGCTTATCCTTAAATTATCGCGCTCCTTCTCTGTAAGCCAGATACCTTCGCTATCTTCATGTAAATAATCAGACATTAATTTCATTTCCTAACCTCCAGAAATTAATTTGCATCCATCTATTCAAACATCTCTTGAGCATGGATGTATTTCCAAACAAACTATAGTCCATTGTAACAAAAAAATCCCCATGTCGAAATGGGGACATAAGTAAAAGAACTGTCAGCCTGCATGCACGGACAAGCAGGCTTAAAAAACAGGTGTGCGTCCTTTGTTTCGATGATGGTCTTCGAGATATTGCTTAATCAGCTCCAAAAGCTTGATGATTCCTTGGCGCAGCAGAGGCTCATCCACATGGGCAAAGCAAATGCGCAGGTGATGCCAGGCCAAGTGATTGGGAAAACAGGAGGAGCCTGGGAGGAACGTGATACCCTGCCGCTCTGATTCCATAAGCAGATCATTCGTATTCGCCCCTTCAGGTAGAGACAGCCACAAATTGAATCCGCCTTTAGGCCGGTTCCAGACAAGTCCGGGTGGAGCGTGCTCGCCTAACAGAGACAAGCATAGATCGCGCCGGCTTCTTAATGCCGGGCGCAGCCTGGCAAGAAGCTTATGGATGTGCTCGCTCTCAAAAATGGGCAAAATAACTTTTTGATTAAGCAGCGGATTCCCGAGGTCGGCGTTCGTTTTTGCTGTAATCAGACGATTAAGCAAAGGTACGGATGCGATCATAAAGCCGATTCGGCAGCCGGGTGAAAGCATTTTGCTAAGCCCCTTCAAATAAATCACCCGTCCGTCCGCATCCAATGATTTGATGTGGGGAGGAGGGGCTTCTTCATAATAGATTTCACTCCATGGGTCATCCTCAAGAATATAACAGTTCACATCATTGGCCAGCTCCAGCAGCTGCCGCCGTCTGCGGGCACTCATTACTTTGCCGGTCGGACTCTGAAAGCTGGGAATAGTATAGATCAGCTTCGGAGTTTGCCGGTCTACCCATTCATAAAGCTTGTCTATCCGCATGCCTTCCTCGTCCATTGGTATGGATACGATTGTGGCTCCGCGGCTGCGGAATACATCAATGGCGGCGGCGTAGGTCGGCTCTTCCGTAATGACCAGATCCCCCGGACCGATAAAGGTTCTCGCAACGAGATCGATCCCTTGCTGGGAGCCGTTAGTCACAAGTATTTCCTGGGGGCCGGCTTGAATTTTCTCCCTGGCGAAATAGTTGGACAAAGCTTGTCTGAGCTGTAAATCTCCTTGGATTTCTCCGTAGTGAGCCAGAATTTCCGGCTGCTGCTGTGCCAAGGACAAGAGGCTTTTGGCCAGCTCCTCGGTAGGCAGCAGCTGGGGGGCTACAGCCGATAAGGAAAAATTAATTTCGGCAGGCTTCTGATTGTAATACAAATACTGGGAACGATGCAAGTAATCCGGCATGTCTAACGGGACGGGGCCTGATCCTTGTGAATGAATGTTCTGTCGGCTTTTTCCCTTATGGCGGCCGCCTTCTTCCGGAGCATTCGTATCCAGACCGGCATTCTCCGGCGCATCATAGACGAAGGTGCCCTTCCCCTGTATCCGGTTAATCAGCTTTTCCGCTTCGAGCAGCTCCAGTGCATGGACAACGGTAACGGGGCTTACTTGCAGCTGCTTGCTCAACTGCCGCACGGAAGGCAGTCTGGCGCCTTTGGCAAAATACCCGCTGAGTATTCGGTCGGCAATGCCGTTATGAATCTGTTCGACGAGCGGAATCGGCGAGTTCCGGTTAATAGTCAGTTTCAATCGCTCAGCCTCCTGGGTTTAACAACTGTTACAGTGTGATATTGACTGTTACATCATAACACAAGTAAAATCACATCGACAAATTGAATTAAGCAGCAGGATCTCCAGAGGAGCCGTGGGAAAGCCCACAAAGCTGCGGAATTGTTCTGTAGAAACTTAAAACGATGGAGGCGTAAGAGATGAGTGCAAAAGAAAATGTAATCGGGACGGACAGAGTAAAGCGCGGTATGGCTGAAATGCAAAAAGACGGCGTTATTATGGACGTGGTTAATGCGGAACAGGCCAAGATCGCTGAAGAAGCCGGAGCGGTAGCGGTCATGGCTTTGGAAAGAGTGCCTGCTGACATTCGCAAAGCGGGCGGTGTGGCACGTATGGCTGACCCTACCATTGTGGAAGAGGTTATGAAGGCCGTCTCCATACCTGTTATGGCTAAAGCAAGAATAGGTCATGTGGTAGAAGCGCGTGTATTGGAGGCAATGGGCGTTGATTACATTGATGAAAGCGAGGTGCTGACTCCTGCAGATGAAGTGTTTCATATTGACAAGTCACAATTTACCGTTCCCTTCGTTTGCGGTGCCCGCAACCTCGGAGAAGCTTTGAGGAGGGTCGGTGAGGGAGCCTCCATGCTGAGAACTAAGGGAGAGCCCGGAACCGGCAATATTGTGGAAGCGGTTCGTCATATGCGCATGATGCAAAGCCAAATCCGTAAAGTTCAGAACATGTCCAGAGACGAATTGATGACAGAAGCCAAGGAACTGGGAGCTCCTTACGAATTGCTGCTGTCCATTCATGAGACTGGCAAGCTGCCTGTCGTTAACTTTGCTGCCGGTGGCGTTGCTACGCCAGCGGATGCTGCTTTGATGATGCATCTCGGTTCGGACGGAGTATTCGTCGGCTCCGGCATTTTCAAATCCGAGAATCCGGCCAAATTCGCGAAAGCGATCGTAGAAGCGACGATTCATTATGAAGATTACGCTTTAATTGCTGAGCTGTCCAAAAACTTGGGCGGAGCCATGCCCGGGCTCGATATTGCCACATTGCAGCCTGCAGACCGCATGCAGGAGCGTGGCTGGTAACAGCTGAATTTATTAAAACAGTGCAGTCTTCCGTAAGGCGAGCAAGCTCTTATATCTGCCAGTCTGGATGGATTTATGCAAGATACAGACTTGATAGAAGAGAGCTGGCCGTCTCGCGTGAAGGCTGTTTTTTTGCGTTTGCCATTATTCAAGATATTAGTGTTGCGGTTTGAGCCGGCTTGAAAGTTTACCGAGGATTTATGGACTTCGTCTTTTGTCTCTCATTTTTTGCGGAAAATGCTGCACTGCTGCTCTAAAAACCGTTATACTTACCATAAGCTGTATGATATCGGGTTTTTTGTTTCACTAGTTTATAGGAAGGTTAGAACAATAGAAGTGTATAGGAGAATATCTCCGCTAACGCTTTTACAAAAAGATCACTCAGGAGGGATATCGATGGAGAAAACATTTTTTATTCAGCTTGGTATGGGAGTCGACTTGCACGGTCAAGATGTCACCACGGCGGCAGTGAGAGCGGTTAAACAAGCTATTCATCATAATTCTATGCCTGGTCTTCGCTCAGTATTGCCGGAAAATAGCCTGGAGAATATGAAGGTTCATGTCCGTTTGGCTTTGCCCTGCGATCATGACAAGCTAAGGGAAGAAGAAGTTAAAGCCGCTTTGCCTTATGGTGTCGTTACAATTGAAGTGATTGAGGGAGGAATGCTGACTTCCAGCGGTATATTACTTCCCGATAAACATGACAAGAATGATCTGATTTATATCGTCAACGCCTCAGTAGAGGTCGGTTATTAGGTTTGTTAGAGCAGCCTTTCGCAAACCGCTTTGGAACGATTGCGCGAAGGCTCTATGGATCCAGTTCAGGCTTATAGAATGACAGGCGCAAATTTCTAAGGTTGACTAGACCTAGATATTTGCGCTTTTTGCTGCGACTCGTTGGGCTGTTACGTGCAAGCACCAAATTTTCGTTCCTAACGAGCATAATTCGCCATATTACTACTTTAGCCAATGTTTTCCTTGTCAGATAGGGAGGAAAAATGACATAATAGAAACTAAAGCTATATTTCCATATTATTCTTGATCCTTGCCGGATGGGGATTTCAGCAGCTCATATGCCTGGCTTATTTCAGTTGCGATCATTTGGCGTCATTACCTAGCATTTTTCATCTATCAAGTTTACATAGAGCAACCCCACTGGCTTCCTGGGAACAATACATACCAGAAAGGTAGGCTGCAAATGAACATTTTTTTATACAATAGAATTGGTGCAGGGTCTGCCAAGCTTTACTTAGCCCTGCTGGTCTTAGTAATCGTTATCATCGGCAGTGTTGCCGGAGTGCGCCAGGCGCAGGCCGAATCGGCCTATACCGCCACTGTTTCGGCAAGCTCGCTAATAATTCGGGAAACCCCTGAACGGAAGGGGAACCCGCTGGGATCTCTGCCTAAGGGGACGCAAATTAACGTTCTGCGCGAGGATGAATTCGGCTGGGCGGAAATCGAGCATCAATCGCAAAAAGGGTGGGTAGCGGCCTATTATTTAATCAAATCCGCAGACAACACTATGCCTTCCTCTGAAGCTGGGAATCAAGCAGAGGGGAACGAGCCCAGACCAGCAGACCCGCCGGATTCTCAGAATAATGGAGAGCCGGAGGCTCCGCCAGCAGACGACCCGTCAAACGACAATGAAGCAGCCGCGGATCTTCAATCCAAGGCTGGAATAGTAAGCGCTAACGGTCTGCGCCTGCGCCAGGAGCCAAACTTAGAGGCAAAGATTATTACTTTGCTGGCAGAATCGACAGTTGTAAAGGTTAACAACGAAGCGGGGGATTGGCTGCAGGTCACCACCCCCGAAGGTCAGGACGGCTGGGTGGCCAAGCAGTATATAGCTTTGGAGGGCCAAAAAGCCGAGGCCACCGATTCGCAGTCTGATATTCCTGCAGAGCCTCGGAGCACTTCATTAAGAGGGAAGCGAATTGTGATTGATCCGGGCCATGGCGGAAAAGACAGCGGGACAACAGGAGTTAAGCTTGGTACACCGGAGAAAACCATTAACTTGTCCCTTTCCCTTTTATTGGCGGACAAGCTGCGCAGTCATGGAGCAGAGGTATACTTAACACGGGAAGAAGACGTCTTTATTGAACTTGCAGACCGTGTATCCAAAGCTCAGCAAACGAATGCCGATTTATTCGTCAGCATTCACCATAATTCGGGGAAAAGCACTTCTTCCGGAATTATCAGCTTTTATCACTCTCAGACAAAAGACAAGCCACTAGCTAGTGTTCTTCAGCATGAACTAATATTATCTACCGGAATGGTGGACGGGGGCAGCCGCTATGGAAATTATGCTGTGCTGCGGGGAAATCCGGCTCCAGCCATTCTGCTAGAGCTGGGCTTCCTCTCCAACCCGTTGGAGGAGGAGAAAATTATATCAGCGGAGTATCAAAACACAGTAGCTGACGCTATCACAGCCGGGATTCAGTCCTATTTCCAATAACATGCATAACAATCATACAAAAACAGGGGTTTGCCAGGAAGGTTTCATTGAAATTGAAACTTGAGGGCAGGCCCTTTTTTACTTTAAGTCCATACCGTTTTTTGTAAAACGTAGCACCTTTTTCTTATCACGGGAATAAAGTAAAAACTAAAAGCTGATGGGTGAATATACCGGTTTTGCAAAATAAGATAGGTGATGGGAGATGAAAAAATTAGACTATTGACAGCAAAAAACGGAGATGGTATATTACGGTAAAACCAAGTAAGAATGTAGGAATTATTGGACTACCGGACCACCGGCGACATACCCGTTATAATAGGGAAACAATATCGTATATAACTCCCATATAACGGATTTCCTGGATAAAAACTGGAGGGGTGTCTGCCAATGAATTGGAAATTGACCAAGGGGATTCTAGCAGCCGTGCTTGCGACCGCTCTTACCGCTTGCGCAAACGGTCAGGGAAATTCAACGTCCAACGGAACAGGCTCGGACACTATTGAAATCTTGAACGTGTCTTACGATCCAACCCGCGAATTGTATGAGGAATTCAATAAGGCTTTTTCTGCATACTGGGAACAAACGAACGGACAAAAGGTCACGATTAATCAGTCTCATGGGGGATCCGGAAAGCAGGGCCGCTCTGTTATTGACGGCCTTGAGGCGGATGTTGTTACCTTGGCTCTCGCCTACGATATTGATGAGATTCAGAATGCCGGCTTGATCGAAGAGGGCTGGCAGCAAGAGCTTGAGTTGAACAGCTCGCCTTATACTTCCACAATCGTCTTTCTCGTTAACAAAGGGAATCCGAAGAACATCCAGGATTGGGATGATCTAATTCAGCCAGATGTATCCGTCATTACACCTAACCCGAAAACATCGGGAGGAGCTCGTTGGAACTATCTTGCAGCCTACGGTTATGCTCTTAAACAGTATGGCGGGGATGAAGAGAAGGCGCGTGAATTTATTACGCAATTATTCAAAAATGTGCCGGTGCTGGACTCCGGTGCGAGAGGCTCTACTAATACCTTTGTTCAGCAGGGTATCGGGGATGTCTTAATCGCTTGGGAGAATGAGGCTTTTTTGTCTATTGACGAATTTGGCGAGGACAAATTTGAAATTATTGTTCCCTCGATCAGCATTTTAGCTGAACCTCCTGTTGCCATCGTGGACAAAGTTGTAGAGAAACGGGGAACAAGGGAGGTCGCTGAAGCTTATTTGAAGTTTCTTTATACGAAAGAGGGTCAGGAGATAGCAGCGAAGCATTATTATCGTCCCCGTCTGGAGGAAGTTGCCCGTCAGTTTGATAACCAATTTCCGCAAATCGAGCTGCTCACCATTGACGATGACTTTGGCGGCTGGGCCAATGCGCAATCGACTCATTTTGCGGATGGTGGAGTGTTTGACCAAATTTATGTTCCTTAATTCAGTTGAGGTAAGGTAGACAGGAGTGACCTGCTGCTTATGATTCGAGCTATGAGAAGACGAAGCGTGATTCCCGGCTTCGGTCTGTCGACCGGGTTTACGCTGCTTTATTTGAGTCTGATTGTGCTTTTCCCGTTATCTATGATCGTGATCAACAGCGCTTCGCTTAGCTGGCAGCAATTTGCAGATATTATCTTGAATCCGCGTGTGTTGGCGGCCTATCGAATCAGCTTTGGCACAGCCTTCTTTGCAGCACTGATAAACGGAGTGTTTGGTTTATTGGTAGCCTGGGTGCTTGTTCGTTATACCTTTCCTGGCAAGCGCATCATCGACGGGCTGGTGGATCTTCCGTTCGCCCTGCCTACGGCGGTCGCGGGGATTGCTCTTACGACACTCTATGCGCCTAACGGATGGGTAGGTCGCTGGCTGGAATCGGTTGGGATTCAAGCAGCCTTTACCCCCCTCGGGATTACGATCGCATTAGTTTTTATCGGTTTGCCCTTTGTCGTTCGTACTGTGCAGCCGGTGCTCCAGGATATGGAGCAGGAAGTAGAGGAGGCGGCATTATCTCTTGGAGCCAGCCGCTGGCGTATTTTTCGCAGCGTTATCTTTCCCAGTCTTCTGCCTTCGCTGCTCACCGGGTTTGCACTTGCCTTCGCCCGCGGTTTAGGCGAATATGGCTCTGTTGTATTTATTTCGGGTAATATGCCGATGAAAACGGAAATTGCACCGCTGTTAATTATGACAAAATTAGAGCAATATGATTACGCGGGTGCAACAGCTATTGCACTTGTGATGCTCGTGCTCTGCTTTGCAATTCTGCTATTTATCAATTATTTGCAGTGGCGTTCCAGCCGTCGAATCATATCAGAATAATGAATCTATGATCTGGGTCAAGGAGGATGCTCAATGGCTGGCGTTATCGCCTCAACGGTCAACAAGAAGATGGGCGAGAGGCCTCTTCATTTAACCGAGTCGGCTAAAGTCCGATGGCTGTGGATTGGAGCGGCGCTGCTTTTTCTCGCTTTAGTTTTACTGCTTCCGCTGGTGCTTGTATTTGTTCAGGCTTTTCAAAGAGGTGCAGGAGTATTTCTTGCTGCCATAACAGAGAAGGATGCTTTATCCGCAATTCGCCTTACTCTGCTTACCGCAGCTATTGCGGTTCCGCTCAATACTTTGTTTGGATTGGCCGCTGCTTGGTCTATTACGAAGTTTTCGTTTAGAGGGAGAAACGTGCTGTTAACTCTAATCGACCTTCCTTTTGCGGTTTCTCCGGTCATCGCCGGCCTGGTCTTTGTACTGTTGTTTGGTTCTGCAGGCCTGTTTGCGCCGCTGCTGGCTGCCTATGATATTAAAATTCTGTTTGCTCTGCCCGGCATTGTTATCGCGACGATTTTTGTCACTTTTCCGTTAGTTGCCCGAGAGCTGATTCCATTGATGCAGAGCCAGGGAACAAAGGAAGAAGAGGCAGCTGCAAGTCTTGGAGCGAATGGCTGGACGATGTTTTGGAAGATTACGCTTCCGAACATCAAATGGGGGCTCTTGTACGGATTAATTCTATGTAATGCCCGGGCTATGGGAGAATTCGGCGCTGTATCCGTCGTCTCCGGCCATATTCGCGGCCAGACCAACACGATTCCGCTCCATGTGGAAATTTTATACAATGAATATCAATTCTCAGCCTCTTTTGCTGTTGCCTGCTTACTTGCTTTATTGGCGATTGTGACGTTAGTGGTCAAGAGTCTGGTGGAATGGAAACATCAAGCCCAAGCCGGTAATTAAAGGAGTGATCCCGATTGCAACTGACCGTTTCTAAGTTACAAAAATCATTCGGTGCATTTGAAGCTTGTAAAGAAGTCAGCTTTGAGCTTGAACAAGGAAAGCTGTTTGGTTTGCTCGGTCCGAGCGGAGGGGGGAAGACAACCATATTACGGATGCTCGCCGGACTGGAATACCCCGACTCCGGAGATATTTATTTTAATGGAAAACGGGTAAACAATATCCCTCCGCAGCAAAGAAACATTGGATTTGTATTTCAAAATTACGCGCTATTCAGGCACATGACGGCCTGGGATAACATTGCTTTCGGGCTGAAGCTTCGTAAAAAGAGCAAGGCCGAGATTAAGAGCAGGGTACAGCATCTGCTGGAGCTCGTTGGGCTCAGCGGAATGGAGAAGCGTTATCCCCACCAGCTCTCCGGCGGGCAGCGTCAAAGAGTCGCCTTTGCCCGTGCTCTGGCTCCAGAGCCTGAGCTGCTGCTGCTGGATGAGCCATTTGCGGCTTTGGACGCGAAGGTGAGACGCGAGCTTAGATCGTGGTTAAAGGAAACGATTAACCGTGTCGGAATCACAACGGTTTTCGTTACCCATGATCAGGAGGAAGCGGTAGAAGTAGCCGATGAAATAATGGTCATTCATCAAGGAAAGCTGGAGCAGAAAGGAACTCCGCTAGAGATCTATCATTATCCGCAGACGCCTTTTGTAGCCTCGTTTTTTGGCGAGACTCAATTCATCCGGCCTGGAGGCTTGAAAGGGTTTCAAGCTTATGCCAGCGCAGACCAAGCCATCGTTAGACCGGAATTTGTAGATATTGGGCTCATTACCGAGCTGCCGCCGTCAGCAGCTTCCGAGAAGGCTAAAGTCCGGCAGGTTTATTTTCGCGGAAATCATTACCAAATTGAGGTAGAGGCTGCAGGGCAGAAGATACTCGCCAACCGTTCTCTGGAGCTTCCGGAGCTGCAGCCTGGCGATGATGTTAATCTGCTAATTCACAGGCTGCATCTATGTGAGGGAGAAACAACTCGTCTGGTGGAAAACCAGAACAAAAAGAACTCTCAAGCGAACATACTGGCTGTTCAAGGGGGCGCAAGATAGCTGAGAGAGGTTATTGGTTTTGTTTGCGGTCTGTAGCCCGTTAGAATCCGATTGGGATTCTAACGATTACAGTTAGGCCGGCGATTAACTGTGAATAACAGCTGAGCAGCCTAGCAGTAATGTCGTTTGCAGCCTGCTTCGGCTTCTAACGCTTGCCATCGTCCTTACGGTGCTTCAGAATGCGGTTTTTCCGCCTAATTGTCACAAATAAGAGCGAGGATGAACGTTAGAAATAAAATCCCTGCTTTTTTGGCTAAATAAGAGCTAGGGCGAGCATTAGCGCGGCGGCAGCACATCCCGCAGGACATCTTGCAGAACATTTTGCAGGACATCTCGCAGCACATCCCGGAGATCACCTTGCAGGCGATCTTAAACACTTTAGAACGTCTTGCACCTGTCAGGATAAACTCCAGGATCCTGGCAGGATACTTGGTCCTATTGTTAAATCGTGATCGGCGATGAGAGCTCGTACGAATCATTACGAATGTTTGCAGATGACAATCAAGAGGCGTCCCGTTTTGACTAAAGTACCCGTCACAGCAGCAGGTAATAATTTACTATATCTCATATCACATACTATCGATGACTACTCATAATGGAGGGACACACTATGGCAAAACTGGTTTTGGACGAACAATGGCTGGAGCGGATCAAAGCAAATTTGGAAGGCATGGAGTTTGGGGCGGTGCAAATAGTTGTACACGAAGGCCGGATTGTACAAATCGAGCGAACGGAAAAAAACCGCTATGATGCGGAGAATCAGAGCTTGTCTCGCAGACGTTCATCCAGAGGCTAGCCGCTAACCGGGTGATCCCGGCCGCATGTGCCGGAGCTCGCGCGATGCGGAAAGGTTTTCGGCTGCAGGCGTTATTCAGACATAAGTCAATTCAATAAGAATAGTTATGATTAGTTATGTTACTATTAGCCGTTTCCCCATTGTTACCGTACGTTAGTTGGCGTGCGGTTTTTTTGCGTTGTGAAAAGCACATGTTCGCTTAATATAACAAGACTTCCTTTACTAAAAGAGGAGTTGCCGGGTAAAATGCTAGACATCTGCTATTGAACTTTTAAAGAAGGAAGAAGGGACTTTTGATGAACTGGATCCGCCCGCTATCGATTAAGAAGAAGCTGACTTTGTTTTTCCTCGTTTTTTTCTGCATCCCTTTTCTGATTATCGGGGTGATATGGTACAACAAAACGACCCAAACGATCGAGAACAGCGTGGTCTATTACAATACGCAGTGGATTAAGCAGCTGAATAAGCGTTTGGATGAGCATTTCAACAGAATCAAGCTGGATACCCAAACGCTGCCGGGGGACCCAAGGATACAGCAGTTTGTCAAATACGATCCGAGCAACGCCTATGACTTGTATTTGCTTAAGTCGCAAATCAGCCAAGAGATTTATCCGAAAATCGCTTATGGCAATAATGAATTTGTCGGGTTTTATATATACTCGCTCAAAGGAGTAGTGCTTGGCGATCAGATTGCGAACCGATTGGACGGCGATTTTTGGGATTCGGTCGATCCGGATGAAGGCTTTAAGGTTATGGGCATCCAGAGAGTAGGCGGAGTTCCGGTAGTTATGGTGCAGCGCAGCATCTTTGACAACGTCACTTATGGTTTTGCCGGTGTGATGATTTATGCTTTCTCGCTGGACCGGCTGCTTGATATGGATGGCGGCCAAAATCCGGGAGAAGATGATCACATCGCAATTCTGGATTCGGCTAATCGCCAATTTCTGTATCATTCCGATTTTGCCAAATGGGGGGGAGAGGTCCCTGCTGTCTGGAGGAATCAGCTTAAGGGAACTAACGGTTATTTTATTGATCGTTCATCGGAAGAGCATAGGATTATCGTCTATGAAACCTCTAGAGCAACCGGCATGACGCTTCTATCGGAGGTTCCGATGAACCATCTCGTCGGCAATCTACCCAATTTGCGAATGATTACCGTGATTGTCGGGCTGGTCATTCTCGCTCTCGCCTTCATCACTTTTAATAAAATTTTGTTGGAAGTAAAAAGACTGGTTGAAATTATCCATCGTTCGCGTATCGAACACAAAGACATGGAGTTAAAACAGAGAGAAGCCCGTCTTCAAGCGTTGCAATCTCAGATCAATCCGCATTTTTTGTACAATAGTCTGGAAATTATTAATTCCTATGCTGTTGAAGCTAGGATCAGACCGATCAGTAAAATGACGGTTATGTTGGCTGATACGTTTCGATATAGCGCGAGTGATCCCCAGCATCTGGTACCGCTTCGCGAGGAAATCCACCATATTCGCAATTATTTGAGCATACAGCAGGAACGTTATGAGCATTTACGCTTCGACATTAAGATAGGGGAACATGACCTGGATCAAGTTCGGCTGTTCAGGCTGCTCCTGCAGCCTATTGTGGAAAATGTGATTATCCACGCTTACGAGAATCACGGGCTTCATCCTGGCTATGTACACATTACAGGACAAGCGGCAGACAACATCTACAAGCTGCAAGTGAGGGACAAGGGAAAGGGGATGGACCCGGTCACTTTAGCCCAATATAATTCGTACTTTGCTTCTGAAGATGTGGAAGGTGCAGGCAGGACTACCCGGCATATCGGTCTATGGAATGTGCATAGCCGGCTGCGGTTAGCTTTTGGCTCTCCATATGGATTGCACATCTTGCATTCCGATGAAACGGGAACCTGTATTGAACTTCGGCTTCCCTATGCTCCAGACGACGGAAGAGATCATTAATTAAAGCATGGAGTGAGAAATTGACCATAATTTCCTTAGTTAGAACATATCAAGAACACTTACCCGTTGCTATAATCGGTGGCAAGCATAGAAAAGGGAGGTAGACCGCATATGAAAAGACGGTCAAAAGCGATAGGTTCCGTATGCATTCTTGCCGCAGCGCTTACATTGCCAGCTTGTGGGAACGGTGCTGAACAAACACAGGGGCAAAATCCGGAACAGGAGACAAAGCCAGTCAAGCTTCACATTCTGACTACGGATGGTGGAGGAATGTTTGCTGCGCAGGCGCCAACGAGTGAGAAGGAAAAATATATCGAAGAAGTGCGCCGGTTGTCGGGCTATGATTTGGAGTATGAATTGATGACTTGGGGAGGCGGAGCGGATTACAATCAGCAGTTAGCTCTACGCTTTGCTTCCAGAGACTTGGGTGATCTGGTGATGACGAACGACATTAATTCGAATGTACACGCCGGAGCCGTTGATCAGGGGGTTTTTCTGGAGCTTGACGAGCTGTTGGAAAAATACGGGCCCAATATTAAGAAAAATATTCCTGATGTCGCCTGGAAAAGCCCTCGTGTTATGAAAGACGGGAAAACGTATGGCATTCCAAAAGTTGCTGCAGCTCCGGCTACTCGAATGATGTTCATCCGACAGGATTGGCTGGATAAGCTGGGCATGGACGTGCCCACGACTCTCGATGAATTTCTTCAATTTGCCGAAGGTGTGAAGCAGAACGACATGAATGGCGATGGTAATCCGAATAATGAATATGCCCTGGCCATAACAGACAATATCGGGTGGAGCGATGTTTTCAGCGGATCCTTCGGGGTGCGTCCGGGAGCTTGGCAGATGCGCAACGGCCAGATGGAACCGGACATGATACAACCGGAAATGAAGGAAGCGATCGCTTTTTACAAGAAGCTGTATGACAACGGTTACATTCATAAAGATTTTGTAACTAAAAAGCAGGCGGACCGCATCACCGAGATCTTCAATGGTTATGTAGGCTCCTATGGGGCTGGGGCTAACCAATATGGCACCTTCAGCGATATTACCAAGTATATTAATCAGCCGGACGCAAAAACAACGATGATGATTCCACCGCGAGGTCCGCGTGGAGAGGCTTATTTCGAGGCGCAATCCGAAGAAATTGATTCCATATGGGTTATTCCGTCCAATACCGAAAATCCTGAAGAAGTAATTAAGTTTTTAGACTGGGCTTGGGGAACTCCGGAAGCGGAGAAGTTCTTTGCCTTCGGAATAGAAGGTTACAATTATAAGGAGGAGAACGGGGAAATCAAATACGATGCTGAAGCTCCGGTCAACGTTGACAATCAGGCGAGCGGATTTCATCGCAGCACCCTTAATGTGCGGGGCTCCAGCCGGTCTGCCGTGGTTAAGTATCTGCCGGAAGAAGAGCATATCATGAAAGGATATGAAGATGCAGCAAAAGCCGTCTATCCGCATGATTCTCTGGGAATGCCTCTTCTGGATTCTATGGTAGGACACCCGGAGCTTGCACCGGACCTGTGGGCCGGAAGCTTATTCTATGATACTTTTGTGAAATTGGTTGTAGGGATGGAAGATCTGGATGAAGGCTTCGACAATTTTGTGGAGGAATGGAAGAGCCGCGGCGGGAATCAAATGATCCAGGAAGCGACCGAATGGTACAATTCCTTCAGGCAGGAACAATAAGGTATGGCGTCTGGAACATTATTTTTGATCTCATCACGAAAGGAGACGTACCCTTGCTTCGGAATATTAAATGGACGGATTCCGTTGTCCTGTTTCTGATCGCACTGCCGGGATTGCTTCATTTACTCGTTTTTAAATACATTCCAATGGCGGGTAACATTATTGCCTTTCAAGACTACAATATGTTCCAGGGCATTTGGCATAGCAAATGGGCAGGATTAAAGCATTTCATCTATATGTTTAATTACCCGGAATTTTTCATAGTCTTGAGAAATACGTTGAGGTTCGGTCTATATTCGATCTTATTCGGTTTTCCGGCTCCTCTCATTTTGGCGCTGTTATTGAATGAAATTCGCCTGGAGTGGTTCAAACGGACGATGCAGACCTTGCTTTATCTGCCTCATTTTCTGTCGTGGATTATAGTTGGAGGCATTTTTGTGGAAATTTTGGCCAGTGAGGGGATCATCAATACGATCCTGGGACGGCTCGGTTTCGAGCCGGTATCCTTCCTGACTGATCCCAGCTATTTCCTCAGTGTAGTCATCGGCGCAGGAATATGGAAGGAAGTTGGCTGGTCGATGATCATTTATCTGGCTGCGCTGACCTCCATCAATCCAAATTTGTACGAAGCGGCTATGGTGGACGGGGCTGGACGCTGGAGAAGAATGTGGAGCATTACACTTCCTTCACTGCTGCCTACGATCATGATTCTATTCCTGCTGCGCATTGGTCATCTGATGGATGCCAATGTGGAACAAGTGCTGTTCTTCCTGAACCCGCTCGTAAGAGAAGTAGGGGAAGTGTTCGATACTTATGTATATCGGGTAGGGTTGATGGGAGGACTCTATAGCTATACAACGGCTATCGGTATTTTTAAAGCGGTAGTCAGCATCGTTCTGGTCGTCTCATTGAACAGGCTGAGCAAGAAGACAACAGGAGAAACTATTTATTAGAATGGAGGAACTACTATGAATAAGGATCGTTCGGATAAGTTGTTTCAATGGACTAACGGTGCCGTTATCCTCCTGATCAGTCTTTCCATGATAGCTCCGATGATCCACTTGCTGGCTGTTTCCTTGAGCGACCCGGTATATGCTGAGGCCAAGCTCGTTTATCTGTGGCCAAAAGGGTTCTTCCTTGACGTATACCACAACTTGTTCGGCATGGTAGATATGTGGCGGGCCATGGGGGTTAGCATTTATATCACTTTGGCCGGGACATTGTTATGTCTCTTGCTGACATCGTCCTTGGCTTATACCTTGACCAGGCCCAAAATGCCTGCGCGCAAATGGATAGTAGGACTGATCCTGATCTCCTTTATTTTTCCGGCGCCGTTGATTCCGAGCTTCCTGCTGGTCAATTCGCTGGGGATGGTTAATACTCTATGGTCATTAATTATCCCTGGCGCACTCGGCGCTTATTATATTATTATTATGAGGACCTTCTTTTTCGGGATTTCCAAAGAGTTGATCGAAGCGGCAAAAATGGACGGCTGCGGGGAGTTCGCAGTGTTCGCGCGCATCGTCCTGCCGCTGTCCAAGGCGGTTCTGGCTACAATAGCTTTGTTCCATGCGGTAGGACAGTGGAATTCCTACTTTGGCGCACTCATTTACATTCGCTCCGAGCACTTGTTTCCGCTGCAATTGAAGCTTCGCAGCATGGTACAGAACAGCGGTTTTGATTCGGGCTTCGACAGCAACATGTTTGATACGGATGTGCTGCAAACACCGGAGATGATTAAGGCGGGAGCGATTATTTTTACGACACTGCCGATCTTGCTGGTGTATCCGTTCTTGCAGAAGCATTTCGTCAAAGGGGCTATGCTTGGTTCTCTAAAAGAATAAACCGGGGAGCTCGTCCTTAGTCATAACAGCTTTAACCTTTATCAGAGGTGAGTAAGACATGCTTAATGTTATGCTGGTTGATGATGAACGAGTCGTTAAGAGAACGATTCGCACATTGATAGAGACGGAAATAGAAGGAGTGCGGATTGTCGCTGAAACAAGTGACGGGGCAGAAGCGCTGCAGGCTATCGAGTTTTACACCCCGGATGTCGTCATTACCGATATACGCATGCCGGGCATGAGCGGTCTTTCCTTTATGCAGGAAGTGATCCGGCGCGAGATTCAGACGGACTTTGTCGTTCTGTCCGGATATGGGGAGTTTCACTATGCTCAGACTGCCCTTCGTTTAGGGGCAGCTGACTACATCCTCAAGCCGATAGACCCTGATTATTTTGTAGCTATGCTTCAGCAGTTGAAGAATAAGAGGCTGAGCCGTCCGTCCACCATCGAGCCTGTTCTTGCGCTGCAGACGATGAGAGAGCATAATCATCCGATGATAAAGGAAGTCCTCTCGGTAATGGCACTCAGGTACTCTGATCCGAAATTTTCACTGGGCGAGGTAGCTGACGATTTCGGGATTACCCCGAATTATTTGGGCACCCTTTTCAAAAAAGTGACCGGGGAATCATTCGTCCGCTATTTGACCAGGCTGAGAATAGAGCAGGCCAAAAGGTACTTACAGAAACCCTCCATCAAAGTGAACGAGATCGGCCACTCGGTAGGTTTTGAGAATTATCCCCACTTTGCCAAGACATTCCGGAAACTGAACGGGTGTTCTCCAACCGAATATCGGAACGAAATGGTTAACCAAGAGATGGAGAAGATTGGACATAAATTTTCTTAGCGTGATTATGAATCAGACGAAGCGATCATCTTGTTTTCAGACGTCCACGTTAGTTTTCTCAAACTTTCTGGGCAGCCCGTGCTACACCTTTTCCGTTCCGGATGTTTTTCGTTTGCGAATCAACGCAATGATTAGTAAGAGAAGTGGAATGATAAAGTATACCGACAATATGTGAAACGGAACAGCAGTTTGCACCATGGAGATAAAAACGGAATAATTAGGTAAATCCCATAAACCAGCGGCCAGGCAGAGAAGACCAATCGGAAACACAAATGGACGATAATCCGACAATTGAAAGCAATGGGCAAAAGACAGAGTTCCGGCATAAAAAAAGATGCCCACTTGCAGGAAATGGCCAATTACCCACATGCTCAAAACAATTGCCTCTAAATTTTCGAGGAAGAACCCGACATTGACATACCGGAAGGCAATCAGCAAAGGATAAATTTTGTTCCCAAGATCCTGACCTAATAACAACAGTGCTATCAGATTGACATAAGTGAAAAATGCAGCAATGCCCAGCGCTGAAAGAAATCCGTACTTTCTCACTTTTTGCGGATCGGATACATAGGGAAGGAAAAAAGTCATGATAAACAGCTCACTGCACCATCCCATCATCTGCAAGGACCCTTTGGCAACAGGAGCAATGCCCTCACTCATGATGGGGTGGATATTTCTTATATCCAATTCAGGCATCAACAGAAGCAGGAAAAAACCGGTAATATTATTACCGGAAAAATATAATGGTTCCCCGCGCAATTAGCTCTGCCCCTCCGTATACCGCAAAAGCGCATAGCAGCAGCATAGATGCCATTATTAGAATCATAGGTGTTTTCAACAGAAAATTGCCGACGACAAAATCAGCATATTGGCGCGTAATGCCTCCGGCAGCATGCAAATTATAGGTGATATAAACAAGTCCTAGAAGCTTGCCAGGGATTTTGCCGAGAATTCGCTCACCGTATTGAACTACATTTTGTTTAGGATACAGCTCATGCAAACGGGTTGCTGTATAAACTGCAATCAGACCGACGAGCAGGCCCGGCAGTCCTGTAAGCCAAAGGTCGTTTTTCGCGAGCTGGAAGGTAGCAGAAGGCAGAACCAGAAAGCCGGAGACCAGCACGGCGGGGTACATCATCAGTCCCAATTGAAAAGCAGAGATTCTGCCTTGATCCAACATCCATTTATTCCCCTTTTATTTGCAGTTAGCATCGTCACAAATTCCCGTATCACGGTTTTGTCAGTCCTTCAAGAGGCTTAAAGATTAACTGGAGAACGGTGGTCGGTCCCGGAGTATGCGGCAAATCGAGCATAGACAACGCCCAGACTACGGACGTTAGACACACGAAGACCACCTTGTCCCAATAAGGCTTCTTCTTAACGCTTGGCCATTGTCGAGCGAAAATAAGGACAACAGCGAGTGTAACCCACCAGAATAGACCCCATCTCATTCTTCATGTCCCCCCTCATCAGGCAAGCCGCCTGGAAAATTGATTGATCCTGTTCTTTGGATCTGCGCTTGAATGTCTATGTTCACTTTAATCTCTGGAAATTTTTGTTCCCAATTCTCTTTGACTAGGTCCCATTGCTTGGGATATTTCCGGTGAAACTCTGTGGCAAAACCGAATAGGTCTGCCTTCAAGCGGGTTTGAACTTCCTGCAGCGCCATGTGAATACGCTCTTCTACCTCCTTGCCGAATGCCTTATCCATTATTTTGATAACCTCTGGATCTACAGGATTCAGTCTGGTTCCGTTCTGAACGATGTCACCTTGCGTTTTCACCTTGACCGTCATCGTCCATTTCTCATTGTCGATTGAAGGAATGAGCTTTATGTCCGCTTTAATCGGCCTTAAAGAGACAATCCCCTCCGTACCAGGAACTTTAAAAACGACCGTATATTCTTCGATCTCATTGCGAAGCCACATAAGGCCGCGGGTAGTTTTTTCAGAAATGGAGCCTATCATTTTGTCTTCCTTGAATACAGCCGTTCCAACCAGATAGGGGATCGTTTGAAATGGCTCTGCAGATTTTCCTTTAGGAAGGATGTAAATGATAGGCAGCCCAGCAGAACGGGCTTCGCCGGTTAACATGCCGGACAGCTGCTGCAGCGTGACACGCATCCCGACCTCAAGGTCATTCAATTCTCTCAGCACCTCTGAAGTTGACCGCTCGATTTGAGGAAACAGATCGAGCACATCCATTGCTTTGCCTTTACTGACAAACACATAGCCCTGTTCTCTTGACTTGGGAAATCGAAGCAAAAAATCGAGATGCTTCTGAATTCCAGTCCGAGCTACGGCTTCACTGAAAATGAATATCTTGCTTTGTCCCCAAAACAGTCTTCGAGGGCTTAAGCGCTGCAGCTTGGACAGGGCATCGGCGATATCGGCTCCAGTTGCTGATCGCACTACGGTTCGTTTTCCACCACCACTGCTGTTAGTTCCCAGCTGTTGGCCGCCGCCTCCCTGGTTTTGCGCAATGATGATCTGCACAGTCGTTCGGATATTTCCATCCTCGGCAACATCGAGGGCTAATGCAGTTATAATTGCCAAATCATTGAGCTCCGTCCTATCCCAGCATCCTCCAAGCAATAGTAGGAAAGGAATAAGGTACAGCAAAGCTCTCGGTCTTGATCCTGTTTGTGTCATCTTTAATTGTCATCCTTCCGTTCCTGTCCCGACGCCGAAGGGGGAGGCTGACGCCGCAAATGATGCAAATCCGCATATTGCGGACGGGTATTCATCTTTGGCCACGGTGCCCTATCAAGAACATCTTTCCAATTGTTCAGCTTTGGGCTCGCGATATCAGAGAGGTAAGGGACGCCGAACGAGCGTAAATGACCGAGATGGAGAAAGAGAGCGATCACTCCCATCATAACGCCAACCAGCCCCAACGTTCCTCCAAGAAAGATTAGCGGAAAGCGCATTAATCTGATGGCGATGCCTGTAGCATATCGTGGTATCATGAATGAGGCGATACCTGTGATCGCAACAACAATAACCATCGGTGCGGACACAAGACCAGCTTGAACGGACGCCTGGCCGATAACAAGCGCACCGACAATGCTGACAGCGGCGCCAACCTGTTTGGGCAGCCGTACCCCTGCTTCCCGCAGCACTTCGATAACGATCTCCATCATGAGTGCTTCAATTAGAGCTGGGAAAGGCACCTGTTCCCGCGAGCTTGCCATACTAATCAGCAATGGCCCCGGCACCATTTCCTGATGGTATGTTAAAACCGCTACATAAACAGATGGAAGCAAGAGCGCGAGTAAAATAAAGCTGTATCGCAGCCAACGAATGATCGAGGACACCGTAGACCGCTGGTAATAATCCTCCTGGGATTGAATCAAGGAGATAAACGTAACAGGAACCACAATCGCGAACGGGGACCCTTCGACCAGAATGGCCACTCTTCCCTCCAGCAAACAGCTGCTCACCACATCAGGCCGTTCGGTGCTCAGCGTTTGCGGAAAAGGGGAGGAATTATTTTCTTCGATCATCTCCTCCAAGTAATTGCTTTCCAATATCCCGTCGATCCGAATTCGGCTCAAGCGAGTTTTCACTTCTGCAACAAGAGAATCATCCGCGAGCCCTTCTATATAAGTGACCACTACATTGGTTCGCGTATATTGGCCTATTCGCATAGTTTCCATTTTTAGCAGCGGGCTTTTGATAATCCTTCTTAATTGGGAAGTGCTGATCCGCAATGTTTCGGTAAAGCCTTCCCGCGGCCCCTTGATTCCAATCTCTGCCTGTGGTTCTTCGATCGCACGTTTTTCCCATTTGGCCATTCCTAAAGAAAAACCGGTCGTTTTATTATCACACAACAATATCGCAGAGCCTTCGGAGAGATACTCCATGCACTGAGCAAATGTCGAGACTGGATCCACCTGAGAGACAGATAACTGACCGTCGATCAGCTGTTCAAGGTCTTGAGCTGCTGATTCCTCACGCATAAGGGGGGCTAATACATCGCGGTCGAGTCCCTCGGTATCAGTTAATCCGTCAATATAGACGAGTAACGCGCGAAGCTTCCCTCCAATGAGAAAAGAACGATAAATAACATCTGAGCAGTTGTTATAAATGAAGCGAAGCTGGTTCTCGTTCTGGGTTACACTCGCGTACAGCTGTTCAGTTTCAGATTCCGCACCTAAGTCCCGCTTATTGCCGCTCTCCTGATTGCGGTTAGTGTCTGCCAATAATATCCTTCTCATCAATTTCCCGAATCGGCGACTCATATTCATGGACTTATTTTCCTTTCGATATCATTCTCTTCAAGTATGAGCGAACGCCCGCCCGATTATGCAAGTGATGTGCAGAAGAGTTTCAACAGCTTCATAAATGAGATAAAATAAGTAAAAGCCCCTGGCAGGCCAGGGGCAGCTCGATTTCTCTTAGAGTATTAGTTGATAATAAATCAGTGGAGAGGTGTAGCATGGATCTATCGCTTTATGCCGGATTTCTCGCCGCAGCGCTGCTGCTGACGATTGCTCCAGGTCCGGATTTGCTGTTTGTCACAGCGCAAAGCGTCTCGTATGGTTTCAAGGCAGGGATGGCTACAGCGCTAGGACTCTGCAGCGGGTTATTGGTACATATTAGTGCAGCTTCATTTGGCGTATCCGCTATTTTGTACAAATCAGGTGTTGCCTTTCAAGTGGTGAAAGCGGCCGGAGCCTGTTATTTGTTGTATTTAGCGTGGCAAGCGTTGAGAGAGGGCAGAAAGAAGAACGGCAGCGAAGAATCAGGACCGGAGGTTCCCCGACTGAAGCCTGCCGCGTTATTCCGCAGAGGCATATTGATGAACGTGCTCAATCCGAAAGTCGCCTTGTTCTTTCTAGCTTTGCTTCCTCAATTTGTCGTTCCTAACGGTTCCAGTCCGGCTTGGCAGATGACCATTCTTGGAATGATCTTTCTAATACAGGCGCTAGTTGTATTTGCGATCGTTTCTTGGCTGGCAGGCACGATGGGGCAGGCTTTGAAAAGTAAAAGCGGGCAGGCCAGCTTAATTATTAGTAAGCTAAAGGCTGGATTGTTTGCCTTTTTAGGTCTCAGACTGCTGTTTACGGGAAAAGAACCGATCTAATCCGGACGGACTGCCGGCTTGTTTACATTGGAAATTCTTATTAAAAGAAGATGAATAAGCCCGATGACGGCAAAATATACAGTGCTTTTAAAGCCGGCGTGCACCCATTCCCATACATTCAGGGTAGGGAGGTAAACTATAGCGTGGGCACCTATCCAGAGGATGGCCGCCAGGTAAGCCGCGTACCTGAGTAAGGCTTTTCTGCGGTAGTAGGAAAGAGCCAGCAGAACCGCATGAACCGCACCTGCACTAATCAGCGTCCAATTCCAATGCTCTCCTGACCAATTAGTTCCCCAGAATAGTCGTTTAGCGGACGTAACGGAAAAGCTCCACTCCTCTGCAGGGAGGGATGAAGAACTCCATGCGAATTCGGTGTCGGTGACAGGCGTTAGCGGCAGGTTGGAATGGACTGCCGCCTGGCTTTCTGCCAGCTCCAGCAGAAGCCTCACTTGACTGTCACCTTCCCAGGATAATGCAGGGGTAAGGAAATATACATAAGAGAACACAGGCGTAAGAACTCCGGCTTCATGCCTCCCGCCAGGATCCAGGTAGCGGATTGTGAGCCATTTGTCCTCCATTGGCTGGAAGGTCAAGTGAAAGGAGGCTCCTTGGATTTCGGGTACCAGCAGCGTGCCGCTGCCGCTCTGGGAAAAGGCCGTACCGCTAACAGGCTCGTAAATAGTTTGCGCTTCGGGCTGCCAGTCCTTCATGACCGGGTCTATGTACCACTCAAGCTCAATAACGCTTTCCTCTTCCATAATAGAAAAAGATTCAATATTAATTTGAGGAGTAACGAACAGCACCGCTATATCAACAGCTTCATCCTTAAGATTGCTAAGTTTGTAGCGAATGATCACTTCTGCCTCCCCGCCATGCGGATAATAATCCGCGCGAAGGGGAGGCAGGCGAAATTTTACTTCCTCTTCCACAAGCTGAATGCCTGAGTCCTTGGTAAACTGGAGAGGTCCATGGCCGCGTGGGTAGATTTTTTGCGGACCACCGTTAGCCAGCGCCGAAATGGGGGGTAGGCAGAGACTGCAGAGGCAAGTCAAAGTTAGCATTGCGATCGAGAGAATAAATAATGCCGATCTTTTCATGGTTTCCTCTTTTCTGCCGGGAAGCCGCGCATGTCGCTTTGGCTTGCCATCGTCTTTATTCTTTGTTCAAATATAAAGCATCAGTTATCCTCATTCTCCGCATTGCGGCGGTCGATCGCTTCTGCCATTGTTTTATCAGTCAGGTGGGCGTAGATCTGGGTCGTATCCGGAGAGGAATGACCTAACTGCTCTTGAGTTTTATAAAGATCATTCTGTAAATAGTAGTCTGTGGCGAAGGAATGTCTCAGCTTATGTACTGACAAATACGGCTTGCCGAATCGCTTGGCGTATTTGATCACCATTTCCTGAATCGCGCGTTTGGTCATTCTCGAGCCTTCCTGCTTGCCGTTAGCTAAAGCCAAAAACATCGCCTTTTCCCGTTTGGCAGGCTTGTAGCTGTCCGCTCGAATTCGCAAATACTCGGTTATCTCCTCCACAGCCTCGTATCGGAAGTAAACCGGGGTTTTAAAGGTGTCGTCGTTTTTACCCTTTCGCAGTACATAGAGCACCTTCTTCTTCAAATCCACATCGTCCGTATTCAAATTGACCACCTCGGAAACACGCAGGCCGGAATGAAGAATGAGGCTGACGATGCATAAGTCGCGTATGCGATTCAATTGATAGAAATACATAGCTTGCTTGTTCTTGGCTATGTCCTCCCCATAACCGGAACGGATGTACTTCAGGAATTCGAAGATCTCATTCTCCTGCAATAGCTTTCCTTCCAGCTTGGCGGCAGTATCCTTCGGTTTATGTGTCCGTTTAATTTCAATCTTGGCCATCACATTTCTTTTCAATAAGGGATAGAAATGCTCATCCTCTGCAATTTGGCTCAAATAATGAAATAGAGAACGCAGGGAGGAAAGCTTGCGGGAAATCGTTGTCCGGCTGTTTGTTTTCTGCTTATGGGTGGCCAGAAACATCCGGTAATTGTCGATGCTGTCGATATGAAGCCGCTCCAGGTCTTCAAGCGGGATGTCCTTCATATCAGTTGCGGTGCTTAGGCCTTCGGCAAGCAGCCAAGATAAAAAGGTTTCATAGTCCCTTACATATTCAAGCAGGGAAGAGGGAGAGAGATCCGGCAGCTTGTAGTTAATGAACTTCTCGATGTACCAGGGCATGGAAGGGACTTTTTTGTCCAGCTCCTGACGGTCCTTTAATTTAATGACATTCAATTCGTTCACCTCAACCTAACCTATATTAAGCACAAGCATCCAAGTATGAGATTACCCATTCGCAATTCGTAAAACGTGAAGAAGATCAGCCTTCTTCCCAGTCCGCTCATTATAGAACTGATCATCCACGATCCGGTCGATATACAAGATCCCGTCCAAATGATCGATTTCGTGCTGAATACAGCGGGCCGTATAGCCTTCCGCTTCCAGCGTAACCTTTTCCCCTTGGCGATTCAAGGTTTCTACCGTAATCTTCTGAGCTCTTCTTACTATACCAGCATAACCGGGATAAGAAAGACAGGCCTCGGGTCCTTCCTGTTGGCCGCTGGCTTCTGTGATGACAGGATTAATCCATTCCGTTAAGCCATCGCCGCAATCCATAACGAATATTCTGCGTAAAACCCCGATTTGCGGCGCGGCAAGACCAGCGCGGCCTTCCTCGGCATACAGTGTGCTTCCAAGCTGATCCAGCCAACCCAGGACCTTGCCGGTAACAGCTTCGACCGGGCGAGATTTCTTTCTCAGCACAGGATCACCGAATGGAACAATCATTTTGGCGTTCATAAGCTTCCTTCCCTTCTGTTCAAGCACCTTTATTCGTGGATGGAGTGTGGACCCACAGATCGCTCGGTGTACACTCCAAAACTGTGCACAGTGCATCCAAAGTTTCGGCCTTCATCTGCTTGGGCTGTGTTTTGAGCAGTGCGCTGATGGAAGGAGCTGACAATTCATATCCTGCTTTTGTTTTCAAAAGTCTTCCTAATGCGGCACCGCTCCAAATTCCCCGTTCGGCCATCACCTGCCTAAGCATCCAAGTGAGCATAGATAGATACAACCTCCCAATTATAAAGTAATTTTTGTGCGAAACGTAATACAAAATGACGCTAGAAAAAAAGTTAATGCTGAAGTTCAACAGTAAAGTATTGCCTAGAAAAATTAGGTACTACCTAAAATAGGGTGTAAAAAAATTATAGCTGTATGCAGTTAGTAAAGACGGTAACACCCCGTATCGCCACCCGCAAATCCCCGCAAAGCAGCTAAATGATTGGACGAAGCATGCTTGACTTTGCGGGAGTTAGATTAACTGCTGCAGGATGCCTAATCATAGGAACTTTGCCATTTTAGGCCAGATTAAGCATCTGTATTTTCTTCGGCAGGCAGGTTTTGCTGTTTTTTCTTTTGCAGCTTGCGTTTGATGAGGAGGATGATTGTCAGAACAGCGGCTACGCCCAGAAAGATGTAGGTTAAATAACTGTTGATCATATTCTCAGCTGCACGTCCGTAAAAGTAGAACAGAATGCCGACAACATAAAATTTGGCCGCACGGCCGATAGCTGCATAACCAAGCAGCTTCCAAATGGAGAAGTTAAGACAGCCGGACAGAATAGTAAATACTTTAAACGGGACTGGTGTAAAAGCGCCGATAAGAATTGCCGCTTCCCCGTTGCGGTTAAAAAGCTGTTGGGCGGAGTCGATCCATTCTTTCTTTAAGATCTTGTATAAAAAAGAGGTTCCCAAGAACTTGCCTATTAAATAACCAAAAGGTGTTCCAAGCAAGCAAGCGATAAATCCTAGAGTCGCCAACCATATGGCTGAGGAAGGATTCAGCAGACTTAAGGATACTTGGAGGAAAAACGCGGGTATTGGGAAAATAATGGCGTCAATAAAGGAATGGATAAACAACCCCAGCGGGCCGAAGTCCATCAAAAAATCCAGAATGTTCTGTAGCAAAACAGGCTAACCCCCCACACTTGTCTATACAGTCAATAAAGCCTGCTTCCATTAGCTCTTTATTTCCGTACTATTTCATTATACCATCAATAAAGCGTATTCAATAGTAATGTGAAGTCACTTTTTTCAGAGACATAACAATTACAATAGTAATATGACCGTGGCAAAAACCTAGGTTTATTACTTTTTTTACATTCAAGTCAGAAGATGGTTCAGGGCGGCTTGTACACGTTTAGATGATGGCGGCTTCAGCAGCGGCGATTCTGCCCATGATCCTGCTTTTCTTTGCAGGCCAGAAATTTATCATCCAGGGGATTGCCGGATCCGCCGTGAAAGGCTAGTACGCCGCTTCCGCATTTATACCCGATTTTGCTTGCGGTATTGGGACGGATTAATGCCCATGCTGCGGGTGAAAATGCGGCTCAGATAAAAACCGTTGTCATAACCGCACTGCTCGGCGATTTGATCCAGGGTCAGCTCCGTATCTAACAGAAGTCCTGCGGCCCTGCGTATTCTTAAGGAACGAACGAGCTCGGACGGTGACATATGGAATTCTTTCTGAAACCTTCTTGTGAGCTGAGAAGGACTGAAATCAAGCAGATCGGACAAGGTGCGCATGCTAAATGGGGTATAGGCATTTTCGTGCAGCCACTGCATCGCTTTGTTCATTTGTTCATCATCTGAATGAATATAATCATCGAGCAGATCATGGTGAGTTCCGGCATCCCAGCCGTCACAGGCAAGCAGCCAAATGTCGTTCAGCACCCATTGCTTGCGCTCAAAGCTGCGCTCATCAACGGATAGATGCAGCTTGCGCAGGTAGGCGAGGTTGGATGCGAGGCGTTTGCCATCCACAGGATGAGCCTTCCAGGTGTCAAGTAACTGGCTGGCTTCCTTGCGGCTGGGATCCATGAGATTTGGCCGGGTATCACCACAATTAGGCAGATTTAATTCTTCGTTATCAAAGGCGAAGCCGAGAAAGTGGAGAGACAGGGGGGCAAGAGCTTCCCGTTCGAAAGGCTGCTCCGGAGGGCAGAACACCAGCTCTCCCGGCCCCGCCAGGCCGCTCTCCGAGCCAATACGGTAACGGAATTCACCTGACTCGACGGCAAAGGCTACCCACATAGGGTAGCTGTCCGAGAACATCTTGAACTGATCCTTGCGTTCCCAATAGGTATGGGATAACAAATGTAATTTTTTTTCCCAAAGGTTTGACATGCTCATGAAGTGCACCTCGGATTTGAAATGAAATAAAGTATATGCTTTATGCATTTTTATTGCATGTTCAAGTAGACTGGCTTTTGATTATGATGCAATAGAGTACCGGTAACAGGTGTCGTCAGGTTTGCCGTTTTGCTGTGGCGCTCTTATTTCTATATGTGTTTAGTATACCATGTCCATAAATGAATTTCGCTGTCTGCCGATTTTTTTGGGTGAAGCGAAGACCATGGGCCATTAGCGTGGAAAAGCGGCAGCATCAATCCAATAAAGGCAGGGAGAGAATACGATGAGAGAAGAACTTGTGCAATCGGATGTTACCGTGGTTGGCGGTGGTTTGGCAGGGGTTTGTGCTGCCATATCGGCCGCGCGGCTCGGGAAAAAAAGTCGCGTTGATTCAGAATCGTCCTGTACTTGGGGGAAATTCGAGCAGCGAGATTAGAGTTTGGGTGCTGGGCGCTACCGGACTGGGTGTCAACCGCTACGCCAGGGAAACCGGAATTATAGGCGAGATGCTGCTGGAGAATCAGTACCTGAATCCGGACGGGAACCCTTACTATTGGGATCTGGTTATGCTCGAAATGGTATTGAAAGAGAAAAATATTTCCCTTTTCTTAAATACAAATGTCCATGAAGTCGAAGCGGACGGGAATGAATCAAGCCGTAAGATTCGTTCGGTTACAGGCTGGATGATGGGATCGGAAAGAAAAATTACCTTCACCAGTCCTCTGTTTCTTGACTGCACAGGCGATGGCCTTGTAGGATTTCTCGCCGGGGCCAAATACCGCATCGGCCGTGAAGCCTATAGGGAATATCAGGAGAAGTGGGCGCCCGAGGAGTCTGATAATATATCACTTGGCAGCACGATGTTTTTCTACACCAAGGATGCTGGCCATCCTGTCAAGTTTATTCCTCCAAGCTTCGCCCAGGACATTACGAAGACCGCGATTCCGATGAAACGGGTGTTCAAAAGCGGAGATTCAGGCTGCCATTACTGGTGGATCGAGTGGGGCGGAGAAGCTCATATCGATACTCTCTATGACAACGAAAAAATCCGCGATGAGCTGTGGTCCGTCATTTATGGAATCTGGGACTACATAAAAAATTCCGGTAAATTCGATGCTGAGAATATGACGTTGGAATGGGTGGGCAGCGTACCGGGCAAAAGGGAATACCGCCGCTTTATTGGCGATTATGTGCTCACGCAAAACGACCTGGAAAAGCAAGCCAACTTCGAGGATTACATCGGTTTTGGAGGCTGGTCCATCGATCTTCATCCGCCGGAGGGGATGTACGCCTCCGACTATGTTTCCAAGCTGTTTTGTGTCGACGGTGTTTTTCAAATACCATTCCGCAGTCTGTACTCGGTCAATGTAGACAATTTACTGTTTGCAGGAAGAAACATTAGTGCGACTCATGTTGCTTTTGGAGCTACGCGGGTTATGGCCACCTGTTCCGTTATGGGCGAGGCAGCCGGGGCAGCCGCTGCGCTTTGTGTCGACAAATCCGTCACTCCAAGGCAGCTGTACCAAAATCATATCAAAGAGCTGCAGCAGACTCTGCTGCGCAATGATGCGGCGATCATCGGTCTGAAATACGAAGATCCGGAAGATCTTGCGAGCCTGGCTCACGTAAGCGCATCCAGTCAGCTTAAATGCTTGGAGGTTGCAAAGCCCGCCGCGAAATTCCACATGGAAAATGACGTGGCATTTCTCTTCCCGGTAAATCCCCATGTGAATGAGCTGGAGATTCTGCTGGATGCACATGAGGATACAGAGATGGTGGTTGAATTATGGGACACCGGAAGACCGGAGAACTATATACCGCATACTTTGCAGGTCAAAGATACGGTCCGGGTGAGCAAAGGAGACAGGCAATGGATTCGCGTCCGACTTCCGTGGAACCCTGAACAGCCTCAAAACGCATTCGTTATTGTAAGGGAAAACCAGCAAATTTCACTTCATCAATCTGACGTTCCGATGACGGGCGTGCTTTCCTTTATCCGTGAAAAGAAAGCGAACATCTCCAGCTTGTTAACGGCCATAGACAACGATCAGCCGGTGGTACAGTGGAGCATGAAGCCTTTTGTGCGCAAGCCGTTCTGCTTCAAGCTGCTCACGGAGACAGAGGCCTACCGGCCGGATAATGTCATTAACGGGTTCTTCCGGCCATACGGCTCCCCTCATATGTGGCTCTCGAATCCTATGCAGGATGGAGCCGATGAGTGGCTTGAATTACAGTGGGAAGCGCCGGCGACCTTCAGCCGCCTGGAAGTGATCTTTAATGATGATGTGAATGAGGATTTAGTCAATCTTCATTATAAGCGCACCCCGTTTGACGTAATTCCGGAGCTGGTGCAGAATTATGAATGGCAGGCGTGGGTCGATGGGATGTGGAGAATGATTGCAGAAGGAAACAATAATCGCAAAAGAAAAGCGGTTCATACTTTGGAGCACGATTGCACAACGGAACGACTGCGGCTGGTGGTCAAATCGACTAACGGTTCCCGTTTTGCTGAAGTAGTGGGCATCCGAATCCGATAGGCCTCCCGGTCCAATCCACTTTTACCATAAATTTGATAGCCTGGCAGCGGATAAATATCTGCAGTCAGGCTATTTGCATGAGCATTCGCGTAAATGGAATTCATCCATGACCGGCATTGCTATTTCAACACCATAAAATTAAAAAAGCCAGACATGACTTGTTTACTATCGGGGCAGAATATATTTCAATCATAGGATGTTTTGAATATAATAGTATGGAGACGAAGGTTCCGGCACATTTCATCCAAATGTCTAGAGAGCCGAAAGCGGAAAGGGAAATACCGGGAGGAACAGGGATGGAGAAAAGGATTTTTTTGATTGTATTAATTTTTACCAGCTTATATATGCTGCTGCCTTGGATAATTACGCGGATAATGGGGATCGGGGTCGTCCGCCGCTTTCAAGGCAATCGCCAATTGGCACTGACATTTGACGATGGGCCACACCCGGAGTATACTCCTCAGCTGTTGGACTTGTTGAAGAAGCATAATATGAAAGCTACTTTTTTTGTGCTTGCCTCCAGGGCCGAGCAGTATCCCGAGCTCCTGCTAAGAATGCATGAAGAGGGCCATCAAATTGGAGTGCATAATTACGATCACAAGAGCAATTGGCTCATGCTGCCTTGGAATGTGAAGCGCCGGCAGGTGGACCGGTCAGCCGACATTATCGAGCGCATAACAGGGTGTCGCCCAACCTGCTACCGTCCTCCGTGGGGGATGCTTAATTTAACCGATTTATTTTTGCTGAAAGATTACACTATTGTCCTGTGGTCTGTGATGACAGGCGATTGGCGGAGCAAAGTTGCCGAGAAGCGCTTGAAAAATTCAATGCTCGAAGGCTTGAAGGATGGAGCAATTGTGCTTCTTCATGATAGCGGAGACACCTTGGGAGCGAATCGCGATGCACCCCGTTACATGCTGCAAGCTCTGGAGGAAGTGCTTGAAGAGCTTCAAAGGCAGAGCTGGGCAACCGTTCGAATAGATGAATTGATGACGGCAGCTGCCACACCTGCTCACAATAGCAGACGTTTGCTGTTGGCTTTCTGGATGCTGTGGGAACGCTGCTTTGCCACTTTCTTTAATATCATTCCGGTTGATCAAAGCAATCCTCTGCTAAAAGTAAGGGTGAGAGAATACCGGGGAAGCCAGCCGATTCAGCTTGAAGACGGGGAGCAGATCTGCAAAGGGGACCGGATCGCTGAACTGCATCTCGATAATAAGCTGCTCTATCGTCTAGGCTCGAGCTCACGAAACTCCGTACACTTGGCCATCCAACTAATCCGCCGTACAGAAGTTTTACTTCCGCAGCTGCTGCTGCTAATGCAGAACGATCCGCAATACCGGGATGTCAAGGGGCTTTACGGCATTAGTATTATCCATCGGGGCACCAGGCAGCTCGGGTTTACGGTTCTGGATCTGCCAGAGGGCTTTTTTTCCAAGCTGACGCATTATTATTTAAGGTTTTTGCTCTATGTTATCCATCCCCAAGGGACAGAGCGTCTGAAAAGCCGGTCCGAGCTACTGACCCCCAAGATTATTGCGATCTCTAAGAAGGAACTGGAAAACCGCTACGCCGCTTAGGTAGGCGGTTTTTTTGCGTTACTCTTGATTCCTATTAATAAATGGAGAACATAATGAGTCAGAAGTATGACAAGTACCAATAAATGGTTGATTTACTTTGCATTTTACCCCGGAATGACTTAGTATAAAAGAATACTGCCGCTAAGGCGATAGGAGTCGGGACGTTGTGGATGAGATTATTCAGCAAGCTATAGACTGGCTGCTTGAGCTAACCCAGTTGGATGGTTATGCCATCATATTTATCACGCTTCCGCTGGCGGTAATCCAGGGATTCCTAGGTTTGTTTCCATTCGCAACGCTGATTATGCTCCACATCTCGGTGCTGGGCATTAAAGGCGGGTTATTATCGAGCTGGATGACTGGAACAGCGGCCGCGATTATCGTTTTTTTATGCTGCCGTCATCTGTTTTTCGGCCGGTTAAATAAAAAATGGAATGAGCGGTTAATGAAGTACGAGAAGTGGCAGCGCTATATGTCTTTGTACGGAGTGTGGACCATTATTTTTCTCCGTACTCTGCCGATTATGCCTAATAATTTAATTTCCTTTATGTCGGCTATGTCCCCAATTAGTATAAAGGCATATTTGGCTTCTTCCTTTCTGGGTAATCTGTCCCATATTTGGCTTTTTGGAATCATTAGCTCGTCCATTGTTTTTCCGGATACGAATATCCAGCTGCTTATTTATTCCTACATATTATTCTGTATTGTTCTAACCCTGCTGTTTGTCGCCTTACATTATAAAAGCTTCCGCAGGGGACATTCCAAGCCTATAAAATCTGAGCGTTATACGCATGAATAAGCATATAGGCCTTCATAATTTATTGAAATGATAACAAACGCTCTATATTATGGTTTTGCAAAGCTGTAGAGCAGATGAAAGGAAGTCTTAAGGTTGGTTAAATCAGGTATTATTTTTTTGCTAAGTCTAATTGTATTAAGCGGCTGCGGAGCCAGCACGCCAGCAGATACTGTTCCGTCTGCGAGTCCGACCCCGGGCACGCAAACTTCAGCCCCGGGCACACAATCTCCAGCCCCTCCTTCTCCGGGACAAGATGAGTCCAATGAGCAGCCCGGCGGCGGGGACAATGAGGCAGGGGATGAGGGGGATGGCTCTCTTGGAGAAGCTGAGGGCGGCCGCGTAACTCCAGAGGCGGTGCCTGTAGATACAGATCCCCACAGTGTGACAGTAATGGTCAACAAGGAGTATGGGCTACCGGAAGATTATGCTCCTACGGATTTGGTTTATCCGGACGTAAGGTTTACTTTTTCAGAGAAAATTGAAAAACGAATGCTCCGGCAGGAGGCAGCTGACGCACTGGAAGTCTTGTTCGCAGCCGCCGAGCAGGATGGCATCTATTTGGCAGGAGTCTCCGCTTATCGCTCCCATTCTACTCAGGCTGCTTTGTTTAAAAGGTACGTGGATCGGGATGGCGAGGAAAAAGCGAAAACCTATAGCGCCGTTCCAGGCCACAGCGAGCATGAAACCGGCCTCGCTATAGACGTAACCTCTAGTGATGGCAGTTGTGCGGTGCAGGATTGCTTTGGCGGCACGCCTGAAGCTTTGTGGCTTGCTGAGCATGCGCATGAGCATGGATTCATTATCCGTTATCCCGAGGGCAAGGAGCACATCACAGGCTATCAATACGAGCCTTGGCATTTACGGTATGTTGGTATTGAATTGGCAACAGAATTGCAGGCAAACGATTGGACGCTGGAAGAATATTACGGTGTTGTCCCCGTATCTAATTGATTGTGTATATAAGGCCCGGTCATGGCGACCGCGGCCTTTTTTGCTTGAATTCCCCTGTCTGCATTCCGTCCGTTATTCGGATGAATCCGATTATAATGCGCACACCTCAATCTCAAACCCCAAATCCTCTATCATTTGATGATCCTGGGAAGAACTCTGTCCCTCCTCAGTTAAGTAATCTCCCACAAATATAGAATTAGCGGCATAAAGTCCAAGAGCCTGCAAAGAACGCAAATGGAGCTCGCGTCCCCCGGAAATCCGGATTTCTTTGCTTGGGCAAATATAGCGGAACAAGGCGAGCACCTTCAGCGCATAACGGGGTGTAAGAGCAGCAGGCTGCTGAGCCAGGGGGGTGCCTGCAATCCGCATCAGGAAATTGACCGGGATCGAGTCGACGTCCAGCTCATGAAGCTCTCTGGCAAGCTGTATCAATTCCTGCTTCGTTTCTCCCATGCCGACAATACAGCCGGAACAGGGGGACAGTCCCGCTAGCTTGGCTTGGTTGACGGTTGAAACCCGGTCGTTATAAGTATGGGTGGTAGTGATCTGCGAGAAATGCTCCCTGGGCGTGTTCAGATTATGATTATAGCGGTCGACACCAGCTTCCTTCAGAAGCTGGGCTTGTTCGGCGCTTAAAATGCCAAGACAGGCACAAATTTTCAACGGCATGCTTTGCTTGATTTCCCTCACTGCCGCCGCGACCTGCTCTACTTCCCGTCTGCTCGGGCCTCTTCCGCTAGCAACTATGCAAAAGGTGCCAATTTGCTGCTTCAAGGTGAGTTTAGCTTCATTAACAATTGTCTCTTTGTCCAATAGAGAGTATTTGGCTATAGCAGCAGTCGAAACGGCGGATTGTGAGCAGTAGCCGCAGTCCTCGGGACAAAGTCCGCTTTTTGCATTCAGTATTCGGTTAAGCTTCACCTTCCTTCCAAAATAGCGCTTGCGAAGAATAAAAGCTCCCTGCAGGACTTCAAGCAATTCGTCGTCATGGGCTTCCAGAATGGAGAGCGCTTGATTATCGCTTAACGGCTTCCCGGCTAATACTTGATAAGCCATAGAGAGCCATGGACTGAGTCCATCACGGTTGGAGGTGGGGGTATGAGGGTAGGTTGACATAGATAAACTCCTTTCCATTTTGAGGGTATGTTAATTGTTAACCGTTAATTATTTATAATTGGTTAACATATTGAACCGTAGTGTAGCACAATTTTCCTTCTCAAACAATCGGCAGGTTTAAAAAATATAGTGAGACATCCTGCATCATCATACTGTAATGGAACGGGCTGTAATACAATTAACCGCTTACAGCTGCGGCTTTGCTAGCTATAGTTTCGCGGAATTTATACAGGCAGCCAAATATGTCTAAAAATCGTCAGAAAACTTTGAACAATTTTTCACAAAACCCCATTATCCCTATACATAACTGGCTTGATCCGGTTTAATAAAAGTAGAAGGGAAGCAGCAAGCAGGTCACATAACACCGCCATGAAGCTGCATATATGAGGCTTGGCAAGCTGCAGTTCCTTCACTGGGGTCGGCGTTTTTAATCCGGCTTCGTTAAGACTAGCAGTAGACTATGAATATATGAAGGATGTGAGTGGACATGAGAGTGCCTGTAGGAATATCCAATCGCCACATTCACTTATCCGAGCAGCATCTCAAGGAGCTGTTTGGACCATTTCATCAATTGACTAAATTAAGGGATCTGAAGCAGGTGGGGCAATACGCCGCAGAAGAGACGGTGACCTTGATCGGACCCAAAGGGAAAATAAATAACGTCCGGGTGCTGGGACCTGTCCGTAACCAAACGCAAGTAGAGGTTTCCAGAACCGACAGTTATCTTCTAGGCATAGATCCTCCCATTAGGGATTCGGGAGATTTAAGGGGAAGCGCAGGGCTCACGGTTGTCGGTCCCTACGGTGAAGTGAATCTGGATGAAGGGGTTATTCTGGCATTTCGCCACATCCATTTTTCTAATGAGGATGCTGAAAGGTTCGGCGTCAAAGACAAGCAGCTTGTATGTGTAGAGGTCGAAGGAGCCCGCTCGCTCGTATTGGAAAACGTGCTTTGCCGGGTGCATAAAGACTACCGCCTGGAATTTCATATTGACACTGATGAAGCGAATGCCGCCGGGCTGCGCAATGGGATGGAGCTTGAAGTCATCATCCCCGAGGACGAGAAGGAGCAGGCCATTTCTTATGAAAAGCTGCGCAAGCAGGAAAAGCAGCTTGTGCTTGTGCTTAATTGCGGAAGCTCTTCGGTGAAGTATCGCCTTTATGAGATGCCTACGGCACGGCTGATCGCTAAAGAAACGATACAAAATGTAAAAAGCAGCGAGTACGAAACGGTCCTCCAATCTATTGTTGACCGTTATTCATCCTACGCGATTTCGATCGTTTCCCACCGCGTGGTGCACGGGGGAGAAGCATTCAAAGGCTCGGTCATTGTCGACGAACAGGTTAAGCAAAAAATTAAAGAGTACAGCCGCTTTGCTCCCCTGCACAACCCGATCAATTTGCTGGCCATTGAAATTTCAGAAAAAATTCTGCCCGAGGCCATGCATGTGGCAGTGTTCGATACGGCATTTCACCAAACTATGCCGCCTTCCTCGTTTCTTTACGCCTTGCCCTACAAATATTACGAGCAGTACGGAATACGTAAATACGGATTTCATGGCAGCTCACACCGTTATGTAATGAATCGTGCGGAGCAAATAATGGAAACGCCGAAGGAGAAGCTGCGCCTCATCAGCTGCCATATAGGCAGCGGGGTCAGCGTAACGGCGATCCGGTACGGGGAATCGATTGATACCTCGATGGGCATGACGCCGTTAGCCGGTCTCGCTATGGGAACGAGAAGCGGAAATATTGATCCCGCGATTATCCCTTATATAGAGGAGATTGAAGGAACCGATTCGGCCGGCGCTATCGAAATTTTAAACAAAAACAGCGGGCTGCTCGGTATCTCCGGCGTATCTAGCGATTTGCGCGAGGTGACCGCTGGCGCGAAAGCTGGGATTGAAAGGTGTCAGCTTGCTTTGCAAATGTTCACCAGCCGTTTGCACAGCTATATCGGGCTGTATCTGGCTATCTTGAACGGAGTGGATGGTATTATTTTCACTGCTGGAATCGGGGAAAATCATGCGGAAGTAAGGCAAAAAATTTGTAACGGTCTCGAATTTGCAGGTGTCATCCTGGATCCGGAGGCTAACCGAAATATGCGCAGTGAAGGCTTTATCAGCAGTCCTTACTCCCCGATAAAAGTTATGGTGATTCCAACCAATGAGGAATGGATTATGGCTGCAGATGCTTATCAGCTTTATGTCAACAGTCCCGATTCAGAAAAGGGGATCCAGCAGGAAAAGGATAGGGAGCCAGTCAATGGTGAGGAGAGCCGTTTCGACAAGCCGCAGCTCGAGGTCGTCTAAGCGGAGATCGAGCGGATAGAGAAAACGCAAAATCTTTGCTAGTATAGCAGCTGCAGGCATTGGGTTTTCGTTCAGAGTAGTGTAAGCTAAAGGTAAGGATATCCTGAAAGCTGACATGAACAAGGAGGGATTAGCCATGCCTAACAACAAAGCTGCCCAAGGCAGGTCGGTTTCAGGCGCCAGACCCGAGAAGCGAACAGCAGAAGATCAACCCACTTTGAAAGATCGCTTGGACCCGGGTGTGATCCAACAATTGAAGGCTAAGGCTGCGGATTTGAAGGAGCAGGAGGAAGCGCAGGAACGGGAGAGGAAAAGGCAGGCAGCCGAAGCGCGAAAAGCTGAGCTTAAGCGATTGGAAAATGACTTTGAGCATCTTTTAAAAACCAGCAACCTGAATTGGAAAAAATTCAAATAACCAGCTGCTCGAGCGGCAGCAGGACTGTGAAGTTTAGCGGGCCTCCCGGCACCGGCTCTTACTATGTGAATGATTGCATACAAAAACAGGAGCCTGTCCCAAAAGAAGCTGGCATTTTAGTATGACATCTTAAAAAAGTCAACACCCGAGAATGCTGTAGAACCAGACATTCTTGGGTGTTTTATTTCAGTAATGGCAGCAACAGATGCTGTCATCTGTAAATTTGGCAATCTGGCCATTTGCGGGCAGGCGGCTTCGGCTTATACTCTATTTTACCCGGAAAAGATGTGCCCTCTAGTCTCTTTTTTGGGCTTTCGCTGCAATAAGAGCAAGCGACAAAACATCTATGCAGAGGTAGAGTGGAGGTATAGAGGATGACCTATTTATTACCCTATGTTAACCGGATTACTCCATATCCAAAGAGTGAACGTATTCCCGAAGATGGTGTGGTTCTCAAGCTTGACCAGAATGAGAGTCCTTATCCGCCGTCCCCCAAAGTACTAGAGGTATTATCCAATATGGCAGAGAATCGTATAAGACACTATCCCGATCCTTCCGCTATACTGTTAAGAAATCGGCTTGCAGAGATACACGGGATTCCGCCTGAACAAATTTTGTGCGGCAATGGAACAAGCGAATTAATCACTCTGCTATTTCGCGCATGTATAGGCACAGGTACGGTGGCAGCAGCTGATCCATCTTTTGCTCTGTATCCTTTGGCGGCACAGTTAGCAGGGGCCCATTGCGTAAAAATTCCACTGCGTGAAGATAATACCCTTGATATTGGAGCGATGGCAGCATCGGGGGCTGATGCGCTTGTCGTAGTAAATCCCAATGCCCCAACCGGGATTTTGACTGAAAGAGCAGAGCTTGAAGAACTCGCCTCGAGCTTTCGCGGGCTTGTCATTGTGGATGAAGCGTATATGGAATATGTAGATGGGGAAAGAGAATCGATGCTGCCGCTTTTGCAGAGCTTTTCCAATGTTGTTGTACTGCGAACTTTTTCTAAAGCCTATGCCTTGAGCGGAATCAGGGTGGGCAGCGTTTTTGCTTCAGCAGCGGTCATTGAAGGATTGGGAAAAGTGAAGGAACTCTATAATCTAGGTGCTGTTAGCCAGCAGCTCGCTCTGGCGGCATTGGATGACCAAGACTATATGAAGATGAACGTTAGAAAAACAAAGCAGACACGTGATCTGTTCAGCAGTTCTTTGAAGAATTTAGGTTTTCAGGTACTCCCATCAGAAACCAATTTTGTTCTGTGTGAACCATCAGCTTTCTCCCCATGGCTAACGGCTCAACGAATTCACCGGCTCTTGCAGGAACATCACATTTATGTGCGTTATTTTACAGCTCCGCCGTTACACACTAAACTAAGAATTTCGATAGGTACGGATGAGCAGATGGACTATGTGCTTAGAACCATTGCAAAGCTGGAAGCTTTATACTCGGCAAATTGAAGAGCGGAGCCGGGGAGAGGGTGACTTTGGATTGGGAAAAATTAGAACCCCAATCAGGACAGCGGTTGACTGGGCAGCGTTAAAATAAAGGTTGAGTTTTGTCTTCGTAACTTGTATTCTAGGAAAGTAGACTTTGCACAACCTGCGTCTGCCGGCAAGCGTTGGATATTACTTCCTAGCTGAACTTTTTGTAGAACGGGGCAAGAACACCTTGGAGCATTTGCAGGATATTATATCTCAATATGGTTATTGGGCCATTTATATTCTACTTGCGCTGGGGATTGTAGGTCTTCCGGTGCCGGATGAAATTTTAATGACAATCGTGGGCTATTTCTGCTCCATAAACATATTACGCTACAGCTGGTCACTGTTAATTGCTTTTAGCGGGACTATGACGGGAATGACCATCAGCTATACATTAGGAAAGAAGCTCGGCAAGCCATTACTTTTGAAATACGGTAAATGGGTTAAACTGACGCCGGCCAAGCTGAATAAAATCGATCGCTGGTTCAATAAATACGGCTTATGGACAGTCGTCTTCGGCTATTATATCCCCGGTATCCGGCATTTGACCTGCTACATGGCCGGAATCACCGGCGTCAAGACGCCAAGATATCTGCTGTTTGCGGCAAGCGGAGCTTTGGTCTGGTGCATAACATTTATTACGATCGGTTACTACTTTGGGATTCTTCACCATTAAACTGCCGATGTGGATGCCGATATGCAGCTTCTATCTGTGTTAAGAAAATACCTAAAGCAAGAGCAAGCCCCACTTAAGTGGGGTTATTTTCATTATTAGAATAGTTTGAACTAATCAATTAAGCGAATAAGGAAGTCAATGTGAAAGGTAGCCAGAATCCTATCCCTTTACTCTGAAGCTTATCTTCTTTAAGTTCCATTTATATAGGAGGGTATTGTTATCTCATTGACGAATAAGTAATGGAGCATTTTACAATTCAACAAATGAACCTGCACGGGCGAGACATTCATCCCTGGCATGGGATCAAATTGCAGTGTGGGAGCTGCATCCTGCCCTGCGAACTTGGAAAGGAAAGGTGGGGATGTGATGCATAGGCAGGTGGTAAGAATGACAGGGTGTCTAAATAGAAAAAACCCTCTGTCAACAAAGAACAGAAAGGCAGTGGTCATCAATCCTATTGTATCGGAATAAGTATTATGATATAATAGCTAAATCAAAAAAAGATATTTCACATTTTATTCTACCATGTTCCCTATAACATGTCAATGTGAGAATAAATATTTCCACCGGAAAATTCCGTTGGATATTGTTATGCAGGATGGAGGGGGAGTGCAATTTGACTAGCGATCAACATCAGTCACGCGAGACCGAGCTAACATTGGAGCAGGCGAAAGAGCAGATTATTGAACAAAGCCGATCAACCTCTTCGCTAACCCTGAAAGAAATGAGTGATAAACTGGCCCCGTTCGATCTTGATCCTGAACAGATCAACGAGTTTCTCGAACAGCTGTCTGCTATGGGAATTGAAGTGCATGAGGAAGAACGGGAGGAAGAAATGGAGCCTGATGAAGAGTATTCTTCCGCAGAGCAGGATGATAATCTTCCTAACCCTGCAGATTTGAGCTTTACTCTCGGGAAGAACACTAACGATTCCGTTCGCATGTATTTGAAGGAAATTGGCCGGGTCGGGCTTCTTTCCGCAGATGAAGAGATTGAGCTGGCTCAGAGAATTGTGGAAGGGGATGCCGCGGCGAAGAAAAGACTTGCTGAGGCAAACCTGCGTCTTGTAGTCAGCATTGCCAGACGCTATGCCGGTCGCGGGATGCTGCTGCTGGATTTGATCCAGGAAGGGAATATGGGCCTTATTAAGGCTGTCGAGAAATTTGATTACACCAAAGGCTTTAAGTTCAGCACTTATGCAACCTGGTGGATCAGACAGGCGATAACGCGCTCAATTGCCGACCAGGCCAGAACCATTAGAATTCCTGTTCACATGGTGGAAACCATGAACAAATTCACCCGGGTCTCCAGGCAGCTTCTCCAGGAGATGGGGCGGGAGCCAACTCCCGAAGAGATAGCCAAGGAAATGGAGCTAAGTCTTGACAAAGTCAGAGAGATAATGAAGATCTCGCAGGAGCCGGTTTCTCTGGAGACGCCTGTGGGCGAGGAGAGCGAATCGAAGCTCGGTGATTTCATAGAGGACCATGATGTTATGGCGCCATCGGACTCTGCTGCATATACGTTACTGAAGGAGCAGCTGGAGGATGTGCTAGATACGCTGACTGATCGCGAGGAGAATGTACTCCGTCTGCGATTTGGCCTTGAGGATGGAAACCCGCGGACTCTGGAGGAAGTAGGCAAGGTGTTTGGCGTAACTCGGGAGAGGATCCGCCAGATTGAAGCCAAAGCGCTGAGAAAGCTAAGACATCCCAGCAGAAGCAGAAGGTTGAAAGATTTTTTGGAATAATTGCTGGAGCACCATCAATACGCACTCATATATTTGAAGCTCAATTAAATGATACCTCCTCCGGTATATAGCGCCGGAGGAGTTTTTTTGTATCTAAATAAGTTAAAAAGAAAGGCCGCCATCCCGGTCATCAAGAGGCTGCCTTTATCGTCTTTGAACGGAATTTTCGCTGAACCTGCAACAAGCGGACGGCAAAACCGAGAGCTGCACAGGTCAAGCCAAGCGTAATGCCGACCCAGAAGCCGTAAGGGCCTAACCGGGTGTTAACGGCTAGCCAGAAGCCGCTTGGAATGCCGATCGCCCAATAAGAGATTAAAGCGATAATAAACGGAATGGTAGTGTCTTTATAGCCCCTAAGCACACCCTGCAGGGCTGCTTGGGAAGCATCGGACAGCTGATAGATCATGGCAAATATAAGAAAACTCTTAATCAGCGTGACGACAGCCGGATCATCCGTGTAAATCCAGGCAACAGGTTCACGTACGAAGTATAGGGCAACAGCGCAAATAGTCATGATCGCTAAAGCTCCGCCGACGCCTAACCGGGTGTAGTGAAGAGCGGCAGTCCTTCTGCCGCTTCCAAGCTCATAAGCTACGAAAATCGTTAGCGCCATCGAAATGCTCAGTGGAACCATGAAAAGCAAATTGGTGAACGTGGAAGCTGCCTGATGTGCAGCAATGGTTGTCGTGTCAAACAGTTTGCCCATCAGAAGGGTTACTGCAGAGAAAATACTTGCTTCGAAGAAAATAGACAGGCCCATAGGCACACCAATGGCCAACTGCTTCTTCCAGGCTTTCCAGGAGGGGGTGATCCAAGTCGTAAACAGCCGGTAGGGACGAATAGCATCCAGCTTGAACGTCATCCATATGGAGAAGAATAATATAACCCAATACGTAAAACCGGTTGTATAGCCGGCCCCTATTCCGCCTAACCGGGGGAATCCGAGCTTACCGAAAATGAGCAAGTAATTTAACAACATGTTAAACGGGATTGCCATCAACAGGATAACCATGGTGATTTTGGTCAAGCCTTGCGCATCAAAGAAATATCTCAGCACATTGGCCATAAACAACGGCACAATGCCTATACTAAGACCGATTAAATAATGCTTGGCAATATAATGGACCTCGGGCGCCAGTCCCATAATCTGCAGGATGTTTTCCAGTGTCTGCGAACCTATTCCGATAATGATTAGCGATATTACAACGGCTAGATAGAGAGCTTGCGTAACGCTAAAGGTGATCCGGCTGCGATCACCTTTACCATACAATTGAGCAACGATCGGGGTAACAGCAAGCATGATGCCGTTCAATCCTATAGAAATTGGCATCCACAAGCTGGAACCTATAGCCACGCCGGCAAGATCGTCGGTTCCGGCGCGTCCGGACATCATCGTGTCCACTAAATTCATCGCCATATAGCCTACCTGCACGACCAAGATCGGCCATAATACATGTAAAAACAGGATTAGCTTTTGTTTCCAGTTTTCCGCATGATACATGATGCTGCTTCACTCACTTTTTTATTATACCGGCATAGTATAGCTACTGCTTATACATAGGTGTAAATTGGATGATCGTCCCAGTATAGGCTATATCGCTCATTCTGTAAAGACGTAGATTTCTCTCATTATTAAAAGGAAAAAAGAGCAGCGTCATCCGCTGCTCTTCATAATTAGCCGATAGAAACTGAAAAATTAACGTTTGCTGAATACTTCCGTTAGCACCGGAACTATTTGCGATTTGCGGGAGACGACCCCTTTTAATACAGCAGAATGGTTTTCCAGTTTCACATTGTACGCTTCTTCGACAGCGTCAGCGCCCGCGCCGATGGCCAGTGCAACGGAATCGCTGTTCAAGATGTCAGTTACAACAAACAGGAATAGATTCAGACCTTTGGACTCTACGATTTCGTTAAGAGCAGCGGTGAGTTCGGACTGACGACTAAGAACATCTTGAGGATCGACCGCATTGACCTGAGCAATCTCCACCTTCGCTGAGCCCATCTGGAATTCTTTAGCATCAAGAGTAAGCAGGTCGGAAATCGATTTATCACTTAAATCAGCGCCGGCTTTCAGCATCGCTAGGCCGTAAGTTTCGGCGTCCACGCCTGCGATAGCAGCTAATTCCTTGGCGGCGGCTGCATCTTGGTCCGTACAAGTCGGAGATTTAAACAATAAAGAATCGGAAATAATAGCGGACAGCATTAAGCCGGCAATGGGCGGGCTGATTTCGATTTGATTTTCCTTATACAGCTTATTAAGAATAGTAGCGGTACAGCCAACTGGTTCTGCGCGGTAATAAAGCGGGCTTGCTGTTTCAAAGTTGGCGATTCTATGGTGGTCAATGACTTCTGTAACCTGCACCTGATCAATATCCGCTGCGCTTTGCTGGCGTTCATTATGATCTACGAGTATAACCGTTTTCGTTTCATTAGCCACAGTAGATACGAGGCGAGGAGCTTCAGCTTGGAAATGATCCAGGGCGTATTGGGTTTCTCCATTGACCTCGCCCAGGCGGACCGCTTCGACCGCTTGGCCTAATTTTGTTTTTAGGTCAGCATAAGCAATGGCGGAACAAATCGAGTCGGTATCGGGATTTTTATGCCCGAAAATGAGCGTTTTCTCCATAATCGAACTCCTTCTATAGGTATTTAGCCGACTAAATTATACCTAAAATACGCTGCACTTACAATATACGGGCCATTAAAATTTATTAAACCTATAAGTATAGTTTGTTTAAGGATGACGCTTCGCCGCTACTTTCTTTCTATATGCTTATTTGCATTTCTATAAATTTAGATATACGATAGCTTTTATGGATACTTTAATGATTTTGAAGGCATTGTCCAATGAAACCCGTTATACGATTATGGAACTGCTTAAAGATGTGGAGACCAACTTTCCTGCTGCGCCGGAAATGCACAAGGAGCTGATTGAGCGAGATTTTCGCGGAGGAGTGTGTGTGGGCAGCATCCAGGAAAAAGTGGGCTTGGCTCAATCAGTCGTTTCCGGTTATTTAAACACCCTGCAAAGAGCAGGTCTTTTGGAATCAAAGCGAATAGGACAATGGACGTATTATCGAAGAAATGAAAAGCAGATACAGGCGTTTACGTCAATGCTGAAGCATACTCTATAGTTTGCGTGAGCTTATACAGTCTCACGAAATCACTAACTTAACAGGAAAGGATGTCAGCTATGAGCGAAACTAAGCAGCCTTCAAAAACGTTATCACAAATTCCGCTTTCGATTCTGGATCTGGCGCCGGTATTGGCCGGGCAGACACCTGCGGATTCCTTCAGAAACAGTCTGGAGCTAGCCCGAAAGGCTGAGCAGTGGGGCTACCACCGCTACTGGCTTGCTGAGCATCACAATATGGTCGGCATTGCCAGCTCTGCAACTTCTGTCCTGATCGGCTACATAGCAGGCGGCACATCGACCATACGGGTAGGCTCGGGAGGCGTTATGCTGCCGAATCATGCGCCATTGGTCATTGCTGAGCAATTTGGCACTCTCGAATCGCTGTATCCGGGAAGAATTGATCTCGGCCTAGGCCGGGCCCCGGGAAGCGATTCTTGGACTACGCTTGCCTTGAGACGGGACCCCCGTTCAGCCGCTCATGATTTTCCGGATCAGGTAGAGGAGCTTGTCAATTATTTTCAGCCCAAAAGTGAACATCCTAGAGTCCGGGCTGTTCCCGGGGAAGGCCTCTCCATCCCGATATGGCTCCTTGGCTCCAGTACCTTTAGCGCCCAGCTGGCCGCCGTCCGCGGGCTGCCTTTTTCGTTTGCCAGCCATTTTGCCCCAGACAGCCTGTTTGCCGCCTTGGATGTATATCGCCAGAACTTTCAACCCTCCGAGGATTGCAGGGCGCCTTATGTAATGCTGGGGATTAATGTGATTTGTGCGGACACCAATGAAGAAGCTGAATTTCTGGCGAGCAGTATTTACCAAACCTTTCTCAACCTCGCGCGTGGCCTGTTCAAGCCTCTGCAGCCTCCGGTCGCTAATATGGACGAGCTGTGGTCACCGATAGAGAAGGCCTCCATTTTACAGAAGATGACCTATACACTGGTGGGAGACCCTGCTGCTATTCGCCAAAAGCTGGATAAGCTGCTGGACGAAACCGGTGCTGATGAGCTGATGGTAACGGCGAATATTTATTCTCACGAAGCAAGGCTGAAATCGTTTGAGCTGCTGTCGCAAGTTCACCGCGGGAAAAAGTAACGGGAAAATGGACTGAAACAGGTAAAGGGGAGTGGATAAATATGAATCCGGTAATCGATACACTGAGTCAGCACCGCTCAATCCGGCGCTTTACGGGACAGGCGGTAAGCGAGGAGCAGGTAGAGACCATTGTACGCGCTGCGATGGCCCAGGCAAATTGGATTAACGGTCAGCAGGTAACGGTGGTGGAGGTGCTTGATGCCCAGGATAAAGCGGAGGTAGCTGCTGCTGCAGGCGACCAGAAGCATGTAAAGGAAGCACCGGTCCTGCTCATATTTTGTATGGATTTTCGCCGGGCCAAGCTTGCTGCGGACAAACAAGGAGTAGAGCTGGGCGTAGTGGAGGATATTGAAGCGGTTCTGATTGGCAGTACGGATGTCGGTCTGGCTATGGGCAATGCCATCACGGCGGCCGAATCGATGGGGCTTGGCATTGTGCCGATAGGCGGCATCAGACGAGATCCGGGACGGGTAATCTCGCTATTGGAGCTGCCCGAATTTGTGTTTCCTATAGCCGGTCTTGTGATCGGCTACCCTGATGAGGATCCTGGCTTGAAGCCCAGGCTCCCGTTGCAGGCCGTATATCATAAGGGCAGGTACAATCCTTCCTACGAGAATCTTCTGGAAGAATATGACGCGCAAATCGCAGAATATACTAGAACCCGGTCGAACGGTGCTGCTTCGAGCCGCTGGACTGAACGCACAGCTATGTTTTACAGTGAAGGATATCTTCCTTATGCACAGAAGGTGACTCCCGCCTTGAAGGGACAAGGGTTTGCACTTGGGGCCAAGCGGGCGGAGCCATGATTGCCCGCTTGACTCAGGCGGCTGTTCGAACCAGAAAACAAGCTAATTTCGGAAAGATTTTCTGCTCCTTTTGCAAAAAGAGGCAGGTTAAGGGAATCTTAAGAATTCAGATTAGGTTTTAATAAGAATTCATTTTTATACTTGATAGAGGATTTAAAGTTATGATCGTATCGAAGGACAAGCTCGCAGGATACCGGGCTTGGTATTATTCTCCTTCTTATTGGACCAGCAGCCTGAGAGATATCATTAGTTACGGACAGGAGTAGAAGCAGCGGAATGAATTTGCTAGAACTTATAGAACGCTTATTTTCACAATATGGCTACTGGGTACTACTCATTGGGCTTCCTCTGGATGCGATCGCTCTGCCGATCCCTCCGGGAAATACTACCTTGACGTACACCGGTTATCTTATTTACAGCGGGCACATGAACGGCTGGCTTGCTGTGCCTGCTGCACTCATTGGAGCGGCAGCAGGGATTACCGCTACCTACTGGATTGGCTTCAGACTGGGCTCGCCGCTAGTAGGTAAATACGGACACTGGATTGGTTTGACACCGGCTAAGCTAGAAAAAACAAAAAGCTATTACGAGAAATATGGAAACTGGATTCTGCTGATCAGCTTCTTTCTGCCAGGCATCCGCCAATTTATAGGCTACGTTCTCGGGATTATAAAAGTACCGTATCGCACCTTTGCTTTGTATGGCTACTGTGGGGCTTTGCTATGGGTCTCACTCTTCATGGGAGTCGGGTACGGCTTTGGCGAGCAGTGGCAAGCTGCTTTTTCCTGGGCGGAAAAATATATGTGGGTGCTGCTCGTGGGAGTAAGTTTGCTCCTGGGAGTGGTAATCTTGCGCAAATGGCGAGGCAAGCAGGGAAAAAGCACAAAATTTCGACAAGAAACTGTGCAAAAAAAACAAAATCTTATAACAAAACATGCTAAAATAAGAACTGTGAAAAGGATTAATAAACCTTGAACGGGTAGTTATGCCAAGCACACAAGGGGACATATAGTTAGAGTAGTGGAAGATACTAGAAATTGCTCGATCCGGTCAACACATTTGCGGATGCCCGCTCTTTCTAATCGTACCAGGGGTTGCACATGGGGAGGTGGAACTTAGAATGGAGAGAAAGACGAATCAGGTATTCATTATTTTATCTGATACCGGAACATGGTTTACACGTATTGTTAGGCTTTACACGAAGGCCCCCTACAATCACGCATCGATTGCATTAGATCCGGATCTTAAAGAAGTTTACAGCTTTGGCAGGAAACGTACCGAAAATCCTTTGCTTGGCGGCTTTATTAAGGAGGATTTGCAGGGTCCGCTGTTTCGCTCAGCCACCTGTGCAGTTTATCGCTGCGAAGTGAGTGAAAAACAGTACTCCCAACTGAAATCGATCATCTCCAGGTTCAGCAGGGAATCCCATCTATACAAATTTAATATAATCGGCCTGTTCGGTGTGATGCTGAATAAGCAGATTCAACGGAAAAGGGCGTTCTTTTGCTCCCAGTTCATTGCTTGGCTGTTCGAGCAAGTAGGCTATAAGCTGCTGGATAAAAACTCAGCTCTCACCACACCGGCCGATTTGGGAGAGGCCGAGGCATTGGAGCTTATGTTCAACGGCAAGGTTCGTTCCCTGTGGTCTGCCTATGAAGAAGAGCAAGCTTCAGACGACAAACAAGACTTCAAGACAAGAATGATTCATCCGCAAGAGGTGTCAGAAGGCTTGTGTGAAGATGAACTCCCGTTAGCTATCGAAGCTTCCCCTATGCTGGCTGCGGGTTCATGTGGAAGAACCCACTGTTCTTGAGTCTTAAGACAAAATGAAAAGATGATTCCGGTAGTGCGTGATGCGCCGCAGCGGAATCATCTTTTTTTAACCAATGAATAGCGGATTGAAACAGGTGCACGGCATGGCGGGAGTTAATTAAACCAGCCCTTTTCTTTCACATAAGAAATAGCTTCGATACGATTGCCCACTCCCAGCTTGTCAAGGATGACGGAAATATAGTTACGGACGGTTCCTGTTGTTAAGAACAGCTGATCAGCAATTTCCTTTGTTGTTCTTCCCGCGGCTATCAGCTCCAATATTTCTTTTTCCCGTTCGGATAAAGGGTTTTCTACACCATAGGCCTCGTCTATCAACTCGGGAGCATAGATTCGTTTGCCTTTCATAACTGAGCGAATAGAGTTGGCCAATTCCTCACTCGGACTGTCCTTGAGCATATAGCCGCTCACACCCGCCTTTAGTGCCCTTTCAAAGTAGCCGGGCCGGGCAAAAGTGGTGAGCATAATAATTTTACACGGATGATCCTTAAGCCGTTCAGCCACGTCAAGCCCGCTGAGCAGCGGCATTTCGATGTCCATAATGCAAATATCCGGCTGCAGCTGCTTAACCAGCGTCAAGGCTTCTTCTCCATTACCAGCCATGCCGACAACGGTCATATCGTCCTCCAGATCAAGCAAAGAGCCAAGGGCGCCTAACAGCATGCGCTGGTCTTCAGCCAACAGGATTCTAATCAACGTGAAATCATCCTTTCGCACTGTCCGTCTGCAACAACGGAACTTGAATCGTTAACGTGGTTCCTTTGCGGGAGTCAATGTCTAAGCTTCCGTTCACAAATTCCAGCCGTTCCTTCATGCCCTGCAGTCCGTGCCCTTCATAAAAGGCCGATTGTGCATGGAAACCATTGCCGTTATCGGAAACTTTCATGACCAGCTGCGAGCTTGTTTCCGTGATCTGCATCGTACAGGCTGTTGCATTACTGTGCTTAATAATATTGTTAACGGCTTCCTTCAAGCACATGCTTAACACGTTCTCTACCAGAAGGGAGGTATGGGCAAGCACAGGGCTGCCCTCCAGATGAAACTCAATCTGGGCGGCATGCAAAATTTGCTTGACCCGTCTCAGTTCGTCCTTTAAACGGGTCCCCCTCATTTGCGAAACCATTTCCCGTACTTCCTTCAGAGCTGTTCTTGCCGTTTGCTGGATTTCTTTAATTTCGGAGCGGGCCCGTTCCGGAGCTGTATAAATCAGCTTTCCCGCGAGGTCGCTCTTTAGGCCGATTAGGGAAAGCTTCTGACCCAGAGTGTCATGCAAATCCCGAGCAATCCGCTGGCGCTCCTCCAGCTTAACCATATCGGCTATTTTCAGATTCGCGTCATGCAGCTGATCCTCCAATTGCTCCTGCTTGTTGCGGTTATAGCTGCTTAACGGCAGCAGGATAGCACCGATCAGGCAGATCAGAATAAACGGCGTTTGCGTAAGAAAAAAACGGTTCTGGGAGACGAATCCGATATTAACGGCTGTTACGACACTGACGAGATGGATCGTGTATAAGGTGAAAAACCCGGCTTTGTTCTGAACATTGCCAATGAAGAAGGCAAGGAAAAAAGAAAAGTAAATGTATCCGTATAGGATGGACATTGTAATCGAGATAATAATTTGCACACTGGTCCCCACATAGACAGGCCAGCCTTTAGAGACGAATGTCAGCCGGTAGCAAAAGAAAAAGAGCGAAATCAGAACGATGCCAATGACGATCTTGTACAGATCGGAAGAACGAAAAATAAAATAAAAAGGAAGAATACCGAATACGAGCCATACATAGGGGCTTAATCCGGTACTCTTCGGAAAAACCTGATACCATTTACGCATGGGAACCCCCTACATGAATTAAGCTGTCCGCTGTTATTGTAACACAAGCGAAAGCCTGTTACCGCTTGAAGCCGGGATGTCCGCTAATCAGGTAAGTTTATTTATTTTCGGTCATACGGGGATGGGCGGTTGGCATTGGAGGCAGCTTAGGCAGCCGCTTAACCAGCAGCGGTTTGATATCTCTGAAGCTGACAAACCGCATTTGCGTCTCATCCCACAGCCTGAAGCGGAGGGCTTTCAAGCTGGTTGTCAATGAAATCGTTGTTGCCTTTTGCAGCGGCACAGTTTCGTTGTGTACCTTTTCGAGCAAATAATTAGGCACTCTTGGACTCAGATGATGCACATGATGAAAGCCGATATTACCTGTCAGCCACTGCAGAACTTTAGGAAGCTGGTAATATGAGCTTCCTTCAACCGCTGCTTTTACGTAGTCCCACTCATCCTCGTGCTCGAAGTAGGTGTCTTCGAATTGATGCTGTACATAGAATAGCCAGATGCCCAGCAAGCCGGAAAACCAAATAATCGGCAGCTGGATGAGAAGGAAGCTTTGCCAGCCAACAGCCCAAATGAGCAGGGAATAAAGTACAGCGATCCCCAGATTGGTAAGATACGTATTCATCCTCTCAGCCCGTTTAGCTCCCCGGCGATTGAACCGATATTGCAGCATAAACGTATAGATCGGTCCCAATCCAAACATGATTAGCGGATTGCGGTACAAACGATAGCTAATTTTCTTCCATAACGGTGCGGCAACATACTCCTCAACGGTAAGAATCCATATATCACCAACGCCTCTTTTATCCAGGTTGCTGCTGGAGGCGTGATGGACCGAGTGGCTGTATCTCCACTGTTTGTACGGAACAAGCGTCAGTATGCCGGTAAAAGTGCCGAGCCAATCGTTGGCTTTGCGGCTTTTGAAAAACGATTGATGACAGCAGTCATGAAAAATGATGAACGTCCGGACTAAAAATGCAGCTGCCAGCATAAGGAGCGGCACAGTTAACCAGTAGGAAATGGATAAGCTCTGGTAGGACAGAAACCATAGGATGAAAAGAGGAAGCAGAGTATTTAGAATTTGCCGGGTGCTCGAGCGGGAATCAGGCCGTTCATAGGGGACGACTGACTTTTTCAATTGGGCCATTTTGGATTGGGTCATGGGGCTCCTCCTCAAGTTGTTTGTTTCATTTGGCTAAGATGCAATCGTTCCTGTCTTAGCCCCTTGTCATTATTGTAAAGGAGCGGGGGAGGGTTAGGTAGTCACAACTGTCAAAGGGAGAGGATGACAAGTGTCATATTGTTGCTGGACTATATGTTAATGAAAGGAAATGAAACAGAGAGCCTGCCGGCAAATAACAGCGGGGCTCTCTGTCTACGGCAATGGCGTTACTGAAAAGCGGCCAGGAGCTTGACCTTATTGGCGCATCATTTTGCGAATAAAGAACTAGGGATGCGCCATTTGTCTAGCGCGTATTTCCTCAAGTGCCTCTTCGCTCATGCGGGCTGGCGTCCATTTCGGCTCCCAAACGAGTTTCACCTCTACTTCACTTATTCCTTCTACCTTCTGGGCAGCTTCTTCGACATTAGCTGTAATTTCGTCAGCGAGCGGACATTCGGGTATCGTCAGGGTCATTTCGATTTTGGCGCGATCATCCTGGATCTCGATGTCATATACCAGCCCCAAATCCACGATGTTTATGCCAATTTCCGGGTCGATCACTTCTTCGAGTGCGAGCCAGATCTTGTCCTCGTTCATTACACACACCTCCGGGTCATGATTGTAGGAACAGTCATTGCTGCGCTGTTCATGAATGCGATCATCCGCAAGAGAAAGGCCTTGAGGATACCGCATAAAGCTAGTATTGCCTTTATCAAGACTTTCATTTATAATACAACTAAATAAGTTACAGTTGATGACTTCAAAACATCGCTGTAATTTATTTTTCGTTTTTACTGTGCATAATTAAGCTCAGTTAAGCGGTTAGAAACAACAAAAAGAGAGGAAGTTATCGGATGGGAACTGTATTGTTTATTAAAGCGAATGACCGGCCGGCGGATCAAGCGGTCAGCGTTCGCATGTATGAGCGGTTTTTACAAGCCTATCGTACAGAAAATGAGGGAGACGAGATCATCGAGCTGGATTTGTATGGAGAAGAGCTCCCTTATTATGGTCATGACGCCATTAGCGGCCAGTTTAAACTAAGACAAGGGATTGAGCCGTCAGCGAAAGAGAAACAGGCTGCGGATATTGCGGAACGTTATTTGAATCAGTTCCTTGCTGCTGATAAGGTGGTATTTGCTTTTCCGTTATGGAATTTTACCGTTCCGGCGCCATTGGTCACCTATATTACTTATTTGATGCAGGCGGGAAAAACTTTTAAATATACTCCGGAGGGTCCGGTTGGCCTCGTAGGGGACAAAGCTGTCGCGCTCTTGTGCGCGCGTGGCGGAATCTACTCTGATGAAGGAATGAAATCTTTGGAAATGGCCCTGTCGCTTGTCAAAAACTCCGTTGCATTCTGGGGAATTACTAATCCTCATGAGGTCGTTATTGAAGGCCATAATCAAAATCCGGAAATGGCCGGGCAGATTATAGAAAACGGATTGCGTGAAGTAGAGCAATTGGCCAAGCGTTTTTAAGTTTAGCATTTTGCCATAAATCCGGGCAGGAGAACTCAGCGGGATATAGATCAAGCCCAACTCGTTTGAACCTATATCTCGCTGCTGCTACGAAACCGTTCGAGTGTATGCAAGAAGCCCGATTCCTAAGCTATTCAGAGAGAGCCTTTTTCAATACAATCATATGAATTAACTGTTTGCCGCCTTCATAAATCGGATGATCGTAGTGGTCTGTAAAAAAATTATCAATTTGATGGGAAATGACAAACCCGCATGCCTCATAAAAAGGGAGTGTTAAAGGACTGTCACCGGTACCGACCAGCAAAGTATGTCCTTGATCCCGGTAATGATTGCTGACAAACTGTACCATTGCTTTGCCGTAGCCTTTGCGCTGATGTTCGGGTGCTGTGGCTAAATTTTTTATCTCAAAAACTCCCCCGCCTTCATCCGTTACGACACAGACGGCCTTGACTTCTTCCTCCTCCTCTAAGACGAACAGCTCCCCGCGCTCTAGATAGCGCTCAATCATGTTTTCCTGCTCATCAGCTAGCAGCAGCAATTTCATAAATTGCCTTTTATTATCGACTATTTGCTTTATCATCCGCTCACCTTATTCTCCAATTTGTATAACATGCTGCCGCCATTTGCTGAAAAACCATTCATTTTTCCGGCTCAAAACTTAAACTAGTGGTTGACAACAAAGGAGGAAATCACAACGGGGAATGAGGGGACCTCCGATCACTGTTAGCATATGCTCCCGAAGCTGCTTTCCTTCGGAAAGCTTGGACTCCCTTTTCCCCTCCGCTTCTGCTATCTTATACTGTCAACCTCTAATTATTATAGAGAGCCTTTTTTCCTTATGCGGATAATTTTCATCAGGAACATCAGCCAAGCCATTCCTATCATATTTAACCTTGCTGCTAATGGGTTGTCAACTAAAATGCGGGCTGTTTTGGATTGACAATGAGAATCGTTATCAAATACAATATAATCAATAAAGAAAAAGGGCTGCAAGCTGGCCGTCTCGCGGCAGGTCATGCTTTAGCTTTTCTATTGATGTGATTAGGGACCTCATAAGCTGAGCTTTTAACCTTTTGCTTTATTAGATTTTCATGAGTAATGAGAGGAGAATGGCATTGCTGATCCAAACTAGAACGATTATAGTAAAGGCCGGACATACGGAAGAAGTGATTGAACGCTTCAGCCAGCCCGGCGGTCCGATGACGAAGATTCCCGGATTCATTGATTTGAGCGTCGCGGTTAAGAAACTGCGTAAGAGAGATGCCGAGGAAGAGGAGGTATTGATCCTGGTTCGATGGGAGTCGGAAGAAGCGTGGAAGGCTTGGGAGAAGAGCCCCGAGCATATTGCAGGCCATCGCAACAAGAACAGCCAGGAAAAGCCGGATTATCTTATAAGCACCACTGTTAACATGTACGAGGTTAAAACGGTTAAGCATCCTACTTAGGTGCCTGCCGTTTTTTCTTTTTTCAAGCTGGCAGGCAATGCTCATTTCGAGCAGGAGGCCCAAGCCGACAGGGCTTTCTTTCCTGTAGCTGCAATAGGGTGCAGCAATATGATATGCTGGAATTATCCATAAACATAATGCTGATTAGTCTAGATATAGATGACCATGGATGACCGCTACGCAAATAATGGGATCTGTTGCCGGTAAAACAAGAACAAGGAGCAGGCAGAATGGCTTTTGGAGTGACACGTGAAGAACTGAATCGCTGGAAGCAGCAGGTGGCTGCAGGCAATATCGCCTATTTAACTCATTATTGGCTCGATCCTCGTTTTCCGGGGATTACATCTGTAACAAAAGTAGGCTGCTCGAAGCCTGACAAGCTAATCCAGTGGTGTATGCGATACGGGTTGAATCCCCGCTATATACATCTTCGCTCTGAATATCCGCATTTTGATCTGATCGGTCCGAAGCAGCTCGAAATACTGCAGGAGGAACGATTATGGGATCATATCCGGCGTTTCAGCCTTCAAGATCAGTACAGCTAGCGAATTACGGACAGTTTTAACCGCGGACCCGGCTCTTGCGGCAGTCTCCTGGCAATTATCGGCAAACTTTTGCACAGGGCAGGCCGGACATAGTAAAATGGAGAACAGGAGGGATGAAGATGACACACGAACTAGGCGGCTATAATACCGCGAATACCGAAAACAACCTAACAGAAGCCGCTGTCCAGCAGACGGAAAGCCGCGAAGAATGCTGTTCAACGGAGCGAAAAAGCCACCATTCCGAAAAAGCGAAAAAAAGTCTCATTCACCGCCTTAACCGGATCGAAGGGCAGATTCGCGGGGTTAAGGGATTGATTGAGAAGGACACCTATTGCGATGATGTGTTGAATCAGATTTCCTCTATCCAATCGGCTCTGAACGGAGTAGGCAAGCTGCTGCTTGAGCATCACATGAAAAGCTGTGTAATCGAACGCATCCAAGAAGGCGATGAAGAAGTTATTGATGAGCTGCTTACAACTGTCAATAAATTAATGAAATAGGCAAATACACGAAGGCAAAATCTGCTGCCGGCTTAGGCAGAGTTATTCTTATTCTTTGGTATCGTGCGGCCGCATTTCGTCTGAGGAAGCCTATAAAAAGCTGAAGAAGTTGGGGCTGGTGTAATGAAAGGCAAGACATTAAACAAATTCTGCGCTCAGGTGACGCTTTGGCGAACCTTCGCAGCTTTTGCCGTAGTTTTTGTGCTTATAGTCTCTAACTCATGGTCCGGGGTGGTCCATGCCCTGGAGCCAGAGGAAAGAAGCGAGCTTCCGGCAGACCGCTTCGGCTTGAACAGCGAAGCTGCTATCTTGATGGATGCTGCAACCGGCAAGGTGTTGTATGAGAAAAACAGTAAGCGCTTAATGTACCCGGCAAGCATTACGAAGATCGTAACCGGCATCATTGCGATTGAGCAGGGGAATTTGGACGATATCGTTACGGTAAGCAAAAATGCCCGGGAAGCCGATGGCACCCGGGTATATCTCCTGGAAGGCGAAGAAGTCCCGCTCTTGAAGCTCGTACAGGGCTTGCTTATCAATTCGGGAAACGACGCGGGGATCGCGATTGCCGAGCACATGGATGGCAGTGAAAGCCGCTTTGCGGAACGGATGAACCATTTTGTCAGGGAGACGATTGGGGTACAGGATACAACGTTTCGCAATCCCCATGGCTTATTTGATCCGGAGCACCAAACTACAGCCTACGATATGGCCCTGATCACTCAGTATGCCATGAACAATGAACAGTTTCGTTCGATAGTCGGCACCGAAGAACTGGAGTGGATTGGGGAAGGCTGGGAGACTACGCTCCATAATCATAATTTGCTGTTGAAACGCTATGAAGGCACTACTGGGGTCAAGAACGGGTATGTCAGTCAGTCGGGAAATACCCTCGTATCTTCAGCCAAGCGGGGCAATACCGAATGGATCACGGTTACTTTAAAAGCAGATTCTGCTGAGCTTGCTTATGAGGATACGACGACCTTATTCGATTATGGCTTCGAGCATTTCCGCACACATCATGTGGATATAAAAGCAGATGAGTTCTCGGCTTTTTCCGGCCGTTATCGATTTCCGGACAAGCTCGTTTTTACAGGCAAAGTAAATGACACGTTCACGACTACATTGGACGAAACCAGCCATGAATTGAAGGTGACCAACCAGGAAGGTGAAACGGTACACATAGAGCCGCTCATAATCACTCAGCCGCAAACAGAACTGGCTGACGAAGAAGCTGCGGAGAAGCAGACAGACTCCCTTTACACTGAAGCGGTCTTTTCATCCCTGCAAGGTCAGGCGATTTCTTCTAAGTTGAGCACCGGCTTTTCATTTATCGGGCTAATCTTCATCTTATTTCTGCTTTTGTGTTTCCGCAAGATCGTTCGGCAGTATAGAAGCAAAGATCAGCAGCTGCGGAAGTGATTGCACTGGAGCCCGGCTAGACTGCATGTAATAAAGAGCGCCCAGTATCGTAAACCAGCATCGTATTAGTAACCCGCGGACAGCGGGTTTTTTGTGCTGTGCTTTTTCCGACAGCGCGCGTAATCTGCTGATGAAATTCCGGTCAAGGCAAGCCAAGTCGCCGCCGCAGAAGACCGCTTGATTAGCAGCGTTCATACAATTTCACAGATTTTATTACCGCCTCAGGCTGCATCAATCATATCTTTAGCGGTCAAGCCATACATATTATAAACTTCCTTTTTAAGGGAAAAAGTGGGGGCTTGTATGAAACCAAATCCGGTGAAAATCATTCAAGTAGCAGCGACCTACATTGGTACGGTCGTAGGAGCCGGCTTTGCTTCCGGTCAGGGAATCCTGCAGTTCTTTACCGGGTATGGTGCGGTTGGCATCATCGGGATATGGATGTGCACATTACTTTTCATATGGCTGGGAAGCAAAATGATGCTGCTGGCCCATCGAATCAAAGCCTATTCCTATCGCGAGCTGAATACTTATTTATTCGGACAATTCTTCGGCAGGGTGGCTAATGGGTTCACTCTGATTGTTCTGCTTGGCTCCTCGGCCGTCATGCTCGCGGGGACAGGCTCCATTGTCGAGGAACAGCTTGGTTATCCGTATCAGTGGGGGATAATCGCCACTGTGGTGTTGTCGTTTGTGGTCATCAGAAGAGGAATGGCGGGTATTTTATTAGTCAATTCGTTAGTGATGCCGGCTATGCTAATATTCCTTCTTATAGTAGCGGGCAGCCTGATATCGGCAGGCGATTTCACACCCGGACCGGCAGCTATGTATACTACGGCTGGCAATGGGTGGCTGTTAAGCGCTTTTTCCTACGCAGCTCTCAATATGGCGCTTGTACAGGCAGTGCTGGTTCCTCTAGGAAGTGAAATTAATGATGAAAAAGTGCTGCGTTGGGGTGGATTATGGGGGGGAATCGGAGTCGGGATCATGCTCATGATCGTTCATTTTGCTTTGCTTGCTAAAATGCCGCTCATCTCCCAGTATGCTATTCCGATGGGTGAAGTGATCCGCAACTTTGGTCCATGGATACATATTTTGTTTCTAATCGTTATTTATGGAGAAATCTTTACAACATTGGTCGGCAATGTATTCGGGCTTATCCGCCAGTTAAGCAACACTAATACATTTAGAAGGCTGCAGCCGATTCCTGGCAACTGGCTGGTCCTGTTTATTTTATTGCTGTGCCTGATTATTAGCCAATTCGGATTCAGCTCGCTAATGGTGCATTTGTACACCTACTTCGGTTACCTGGGCTTAATTCTGCTTGTGCTGCTCGTTTTCCGCCGCTACCCGGGCCATTAGCTTGAAAGCACTCTGTACGAGACATTACGAATACTGCAAGAAACCGCGGATTCTGCCGTTCTTTTTTGAGCATAAGAAAGTGAAGATCAGGGCATAGTTAAGGAATATAATGTAAGTGGAAACTCAAAATGTAAGAAGGAGCTCAAGAGGTGACAACATGCCAGAATGGTTGGAGATAACTTACCGTACGTTAGTAGCTGTGCTCGTCCTGTTCTTGATGACAAAATTGCTGGGAAAAAGACAAGTAACCCAATTATCGGTCTTCGAATACATAACCGGAATTACAATTGGCAGCTTGGCGGCTTATATTTCTTTAGACCTTGAGGCCAAATGGTACCTGGGTATCGTTTCTTTGACAGTCTGGGTTGTCGTTTCCTTGCTCATTGAACTGCTGCAATTGAAAAGCAAGGTGGCTCGAAACATAATTGACGGGCAAGCCAGAGTCATGATTAGGGATGGGAAAATTCTCGAGGATAATTTGAAGAAAGAACGGATCAATTCGGAAGAACTGCTGGATCAGCTGCGGCAAAAAAACGTGTTTAGGGCAGCGGATGTGGAGTTTGCGATTATGGAGCCTAACGGAAAATTAAGCGTAATGCTGAAAAAAGAAAACCAGCCGATCACGCCCAAGCTCCTGGGTATTAAAGTAGCTCCGGAAAGAGAACCGCAGACCGTTATTATGGATGGGACAAGACTGGATAAACCGCTTGCCGATCTCGGTTACAGCCGGCAATGGCTCGATACGGAGCTTGAAAAGATTGGCGTGACGCTGGAAAATGTTTTTTTGGGGCAGATCGATGCGTTTGGACAATTGTATGTAGATTTGTTCGATGATCAGATCAAGGTGCCGATTCCTCAAAAAAAAGCGACGCTATTCGCGCAGCTGAAAAAATGTGAAGCGGATCTGGAAATGTTCGGATTATCGACAGACAAGGCAACCGCAAAATCGATGTATGAGCAGTGCTCCAAGCAGCTTCAAGAAGTCATTGATTCAATGAGGCCGCTGTTAACAAGGTAAATGGACTTAAGCCGCATCCTGATTTTTGCCAATATAAACAAAAACGGGGCGTGGCTGGTCCAATAAATCCTCAAAAAAAGTTCGCCGGTACCCCCCTGGTGCCGGTTCATTTATGCGATCTTCCGCATATGTTTCCCCCCGGTGAGCCCTTATTTAGCTCAGCCTCAGTCTGCGATGACGGTTTGGACCCCCTCCAGGGATTCCAGGAAGGCTCGGTCCGCTTGACTATCAGTAATGAGTATATCAATATCGGATGTTTCGGCAAAAGTCGCTATTGAGCGGCGATTTAGCTTCGTATGATCCAGTAAAGCTATAACTTTATTGACATTCGAAACGATTACCTTTTTCAATTCTGCTTCATACAAGCTAAACTCGGTAAGGCCTTCAGCTGCGGTCAGCCCGTGTGCTGAGGTGAAGAATAGATCTGCATGAACTTGAGATAACAGGCCTTTGCTCAGCAATCCTTCCAATGAACTGGAACCTGGACGAAGCACTCCGCCAATGACAATGACATTGAGCCGGGGATGCCTATTCAGCTCCTGCGCCGTCGTAAGTCCGTTGGTTACAACGGTCAGGTGGTCGAACTGACCCAGACGCTTAGCTAGCTCAAGGGCAGTAGAGCTGGCATCGAGAATGATACATTGCCCGTTCTTCACAAATTCAAGAGCTTTCGTTCCAATTGCCGCTTTCTCCGCTTGATTAATTTGACTTCGGGAGCGGAAGGTATGCTCATGACTTGGAGGAGCAGGAAGAACGGCCCCGCCATGAGTCCGCTCCAACAAACCGTCTTTTTCCAAAATTTTCAGATCGTTTCGTAAGGTTCCCTCAGAAACTTGCAATTTCTCGGAAAGCTCCTTAACCAAAACCTGTTTTTGCTGATTCAGTAATTGCATGATGTGATTTCTGCGTTCGGGAGCTAACATGGTGGCCACTCCTATTTCGATCAAATTTAACAAAGCCCGTCACCTTAAATGAAATTGCTTTCATTATAACAAACCCGTATAGGTGAATCAACGGATATCAACAAACTCTAACAAAAACCATTATAAAAATTGCTTGAAAACCGCTATAAAAAACAATATATGCTTAATCGCGCAAAAATCTCGGCTGCTCAATCTGCATTTTACCTTATTTTTTTTTGAGCTGTCTAGCCTATCCCGCAATTAGCAAACGATTAACCCGCGAAGCATTACAATTGAATCATTGACAAACGATGTTATAGATGCAAAAATGATAACAAACAACGAAAAACGTCAATTAAAAACAATTTTCGTTTGATGATTTGTTTTTGAATTGAAGAAATGGGGGGACGCCTTAAGAAGAATAGAGATGACTGAGTCAGATGTGCTTTGAATCATATGTGCTTTGAAATTTAGGGTACGCAAGAACAAGCAAAGGCTTTGTAAGCACGCCAAAATGAAATCGGTTTCATTATTGCTATAAACTAGGAGGATTTCCATGAAAAAATTGCTCAACAATCCGGATCAGGCTGTAGACGAGATGATTGCCGGTTATGCGGCCGCCTATCCAAAGCATGTCAGGGTGTTGCCGCAAAATCAGCGTTCTGTTGTGCGCAGCTTTCCGGTACGCGAAGGGAAGGTAGGCATTGTCATTGGCGGTGGAGCGGGGCATGAGCCTGCATTTATGGGATTGATTGGCAGAGGGTTTGCCGATGGCGTTCCTGTCGGCAACGTATTTGCCTCCCCGCCGCCGGATCCTATTCTTGAGGTCACCCGGGCAGTGAATAATGGCTCCGGAGTGCTCTATATGTATGGGAACTATGCCGGTGATTGCATGAACTTCGATATGGCAGCGGAAATGGCTATGATGGAGGATATTCGTGTAGAAACGGTGCTTGTGACGGATGATGCTGCCTCCGCACCGCCGGAGCAAACCGGCCGCAGACGTGGAATCGCCGGTGGTTTTTTTGTTTTCAAGGCAGCAGGCGCTGCCGCAGATAAAGGCTGCTCACTGGATGAGGTCGTACGCATCGCGCGGAAGACGAACGAGCAGGTGCGAACGATGGGCGTCGCATTATCTCCTTGTGCTGTTCCTCAAACCGGGAAGCCCAGCTTTATGCTGGGTGAGGATGAGATGGAAATTGGGCTGGGCATTCACGGTGAGCCAGGGATGGAGCGCGGCAAGCTGCAAAGTGCGGATGAGGTAGCCGATAAGCTGCTCTCGGTTATTCTAGAAGATATGCCTCTTGGAGCAGGTGATCGTGCTGCCGTGTTGGTGAATGGGCTCGGAGCGACCACTTATATGGAGCAATTTATTATATATCGACGGGCAGCCCGTAAGCTGGAGGAAGCGGGAGTAACGATTTATCGCTCTTTCGTAGGAGAATTTGTAACTTCTCTTGAAATGGGCGGACTATCTGTATCCGTTCTTAAGCTGGATGATGAACTGGCCGAGCTGATCGATTATCCGGTAGATACGCCCATGTACACGCAAATGTAAATATCGCTTGAAGGAGGCGCTTTATCTATGAAAATTGCAATCGGAGCAGACGAGGCCGGCTATACGTTGAAGGAACAGATCAAGCAGTACCTTTCGGAGTTGGGTGTCGAATGTGCAGATTACGGCCCTGAGAACGGTACGGATCAAGTCGATTACCCCGATATCGGCTTTACTGTAGCTGCCGAAATCGCAGACGGCCATTTTGACAGGGGGATTTTGATCTGCGGCACAGGAATTGGCATGACTATCACGGCTGATAAAGTCCCCGGGATCCGGGCTGCCCTATGCCATGATACTTATTCAGCAGAAAGAGCACGCAAAAGCAACAACGCGCAGGTCCTGACTATGGGTGCAAGAGTGATTGGCCCGGAACTAGCCAAACAGGTAGTGCTTGCCTGGATCCGCTCCGAATTCGACGGCGGCAACTCCGAACGCAAGGTGCGGAAAATTATGGAGGGTGAGGCTCGTTACCTGAATGGAAGTAAGCAGCCCGGTTCCAGCACCTGTTCGCAGACAGCTTCAGCGCCGCCAGCCGGGCAGCAATAAGGGGAAAAGCATGGCTCCAATTGTTGACAGTGAGAAAAGGTGACCGGATATTAAGCTGCAGTTCTATGTCTTCAATAACACCACTACAGGAAATGGAGGAAGTGGGGGAAGAAGATCCTTCACGCAAGCTGATGAAATTTTTTATCGATAGTGGAAATCTGGAGGAAATCAAACGCATTCATAAGCTTGGCCTGGTAGATGGAGTTACCACTAACCCAAGCTTGATTGCCAAGGAAGGCAAGCCCTTTAAAGAAGTCATTACGGCTATTTGCAAGACGGTTTCCGGCCCGGTTAGTGCTGAGGTGATCGGATTGACTGTGGAGGAGATGATACAGGAAGCGGAGGAGCTAGCAGGCTGGGCGCCTAACGTAGTCATTAAGCTTCCTCTTACCGAAGCGGGCTTGGAAGCTGCTTATCGCTTATCCGGACAGGGGATCAAAACGAATGTGACGCTGATTTTTTCCGCGGCTCAGGGCTTGATGGCGGCCAAGGCCGGCGCTACGTATATTAGTCCCTTTGTTGGCCGGCTGGATGATACTGGAGTTAACGGAATGCAACTGGTAACGGATCTGAGGAAAATTATGCGGGAATATGGATTTGCTACCGAAATTATAGCAGCAAGCATTCGCCATGTAGGCCACCTGCAGCAGGCCGCCGCGGCGGGAGCTGATATCGCGACTGTACCGGGTTCACTGCTGCCCGCCATGTGGAAGCATCCGCTCACGGATGCTGGAATTGAGAAGTTTCTGCAGGATTGGAAGTCCGTTCCGCAGCTGTCTTGAACAGAGTAAGCTTAGTGCAAAGCGCATCCTTGCGCCCAACGCACGATCTGTTTGTGCTTTGACAACCGCTACAAGCTGGATGATGTGCTTGCTGGCGGTTATTTCCTTTCTTTTCGTATAGTTTTGCACCAGAAAACGAACAAAAGTCAGCACAATTACAATGGATAACAAAAATATAGAAAAAGAAAAACAACAATAAACAACAATAATAATTAGTTATAAATAATGATAACAATTAAATAACGCAAAAATTTGTTGACAAAAACATGACATGGTGCAAGAATGGGGGTAACTTTAAGCAGCCTGCTACAAGCGTCTTTCATTTGCCATTTTGCATAAATACGACGTGCTCTCTAGACCAAACAGGCTGTAGATCATAGCGGTCTTTTTGTCTTTTATTTGCTATCCATCTGTAAGTTATGCCGCACCATGCAAATAGCTCTAATCCTTATTTGTGAAATTAAATGGAGGTTAGTTGAATGCAAATCAACAATATTCCTAAACAAATGAAAGCGGTTGTAGCGTATGCACCAGGAGATTATCGTTTGGAGACGGTTGATGTTCCTCAAGCGGGCCCGGGTGAAATCGTGATTAAAGTAGAAGCTTGCGGAATTTGTGCGGGTGATATTAAAGCTTATGGAGGCGCACCGAGCTTTTGGGGGGATGATACTCAACCGGCTTATATTAAAGCTCCAGTGATACCCGGGCATGAATTTATCGGACATGTGGTGGAGCTGGGAGAAGGGGTATCAGATTTTGAGCTTGGAGACCGGGTAATCTCAGAGCAAATTGTTCCCTGCTGGGCCTGCCGATTTTGTCAGCGCGGTCAGTACTGGATGTGTGAAAAGCATGATTTGTACGGGTTCCAGAACAATGTGAATGGCGCGATGGCTGAATATATGAAGTTCACCAAGGAAGCGATAAATTATAAGGTTCCGGATGACATGCCGATGGAGCAGGCTATTTTAATCGAGCCTTATGCCTGTTCTTTGCATGCGGTACAAAGGGCGCAAATACAATTGGGCGACGTCGTTGTTCTTGCGGGGGCGGGGACGCTGGGCCTGGGAATGGTGGGAGCCGCGAAGAAATCCGGTGCCGGCAAGCTCATTGTACTGGATTTATTTGACGACCGGCTGGAGCTTGCGAAGCAATTCGGAGCCGATCTTGTACTCAATCCGCGAAAGACTGATGTTGTAGCGGAAGTGAAAGCTATGACGGATGGCTACGGATGTGACATTTATATTGAAGCAACGGGACATCCCAAATCAGTGGAGCAGGGCTTGGCGATGATTCGGAAGCTGGGAAGATTCGTCGAGTTTAGCGTATTTAAAGACCCCGTAACGGTGGATTGGAGCATTATCAGTGACCGCAAGGAGCTGGATGTGCTAGGTTCTCATCTTGGGCCATACTGCTATCCATTAGTTATTGAGGGCATTGCCGATGGCAGCTTTCCTACTGAAGGGGTGGTTACTCATAAGCTGCCCTTGGATCGTTTTGCAGAAGGCTTTGAACTGGTCAATCAGGGTACCAATTCACTAAAAGTTGTATTGATTCCTTAGCGGATAGAGCAGAAAGGGGAGCGAGCATGAAACTAACTATTAAGGACTGGAAAGACGCTCTAAGAGCAATTGGCAAACGGATCGAAGAAAAAAAGATTATTTATCCGAGCTGGACCGTGCCGTAGGTGACGGAGACCATGGAGTGACGATGTCGATCGGCTGGAGGGCTGTTGTTGAAAAGCTGGACAGCCGCGAGCACGAGGATTGCAGCGCTGTATGTAAAGAAACGGCAATGGCTTTTCTAAATGCTGTCGGTTCGTCTGTTGGTCCCCTGTATGCTACCGCTTTCATAAGAGGCGCAGCTGCTCTGCAAGGGAAGAGCGAATTGACAGAAGATGATGTCATCCAATTTTGGAAAGCAGCGATTGAAGGCATCCAGGAAAGGGGGAAAGCTCAGATCGGTGATAAAACGATGATAGACGCCTGGGTTCCTGCGATGCAATCGATGCTGCAGGCAAGAGACGAAGGCCGGGATTTGCAAGCCTGCTTGCAGCAGGCAGCCGCAGCAAGCGAGGAGGGCATGAAATCGACCAGCCAGCTTGTTTCACGGTTAGGGCGTTCGAGCCGGCTTGGTGAGCGTTCGGTCGGACATATTGATCCCGGTGCGGCGTCCGCTTTCTACATCCTGTCTGCATTCACTGAGGCGGTCGCTGATAAGAAATAGCAGGCGGATGAAATGGAATCATGCAAAATGCTCTTTCTTTTTTGAACATTAACTACCATTATGTTTAAGGCAGGTAAAGCTATGAATGAAATCCGATTAATCGTTAGTGATCTGGATGGCACGCTGCTGTCGGAAGACCATCAGCTGTCCGATGCTGTTAAACGGTCCATCCGGCGGTTTCGCGAAGCGGGAGGATGGTTTACATTTGCTACGGGCAGATTCGGACCCAGCACCCGTTCCATAGTAGAGGAGCTGGATATCGAAATCCCTTTTATTCTTTGCAATGGTTCTGTGCTGGCTGACCGTCACAAAATTTGGGAGATGGCCACACTTTCTCTGGAGGAATTGGCTCCTCTCCTGAAAGAAGCGGATCAAAACGGGTTAACCGTCATGTTCTTTAACGAGAAAGGGATCCGTACGATGAGACATACTGAGGAAGTGCGCAAGTTCGAGCTTAAGGAAAGCGTGCAATGTGAATGCATTGACCCGCAGTCCGGCATCTGGGGCGGTGATGACACCGTTGTACAGAAGGTGCTGCTGATTGGGGATATGAATGAAATCCACGCATTATGGAGGAAATATCAAGGGACATTCAGACTGACATACGCCACAGCCCAGTCAGAGAATGATTTTTTTGAAATTTTGCCTCCGAATCAAAGCAAAGGAACAGCGCTGCAGAAGCTGATGAAGGTCATGCAGGTTACACCAGACCAGGTGATGAGCATAGGAAACCAGCTTAATGACGTGGATATGCTCGAGCGATCAGGGATTGGGGTAGCGGTTGCGAACAGTCACCCGGATTTGAAGCAAAAAGCGACCTACGTGTGCCAGGAAGGTTATGGAGACGGAGTCGTAGAGGCGATGAATAAGTTTGTTTTTATTAAAGAATAAAACGGTCATGAGGTGGACGATACATGAAAATTAAAGGGATTGCCCATAGAGGTTATGCGAAGCATCATACAGAGAACACCCTCCCCGCATTTCAAGCGGCACTTGACTTGAACTACACTCATCTCGAATTAGATGTGCAATTGACCCGGGATGAGGTTCCGGTCATTCTGCATGATACTACGCTGGACAGAGTTAGTGCAGGCAGCGGAAGAGTTAAGGACTATACCTTGGCCGAGCTGAAAGAACTTCGGCTAAAGAATGGTGAGCAGATTCCCACTTTGCAGGAAGCGCTAGAGCTTTTGAAAGATCGGATTATTGTAGATATTGAGCTTAAACAGATGGGGGATTTGTATCCCGGATTGGAAAAAATAGTGCTCCAGGCGGTTAAGGACAACGACATGCTGGAGCAGTCCTTCATCGCCTCTTTCGACCATTATGCCTTGGAGCGGGTGAGAAGCATGAATGCCAAGATTGACCTCGGGATTATTAACTCCGGAGCCTCTCCAGCTCTCTTTGCTCTCGCTAAAGAGCTGCGCGCCAATTACATATCTATTAACCACCGCTATATTACGGATTCTCTCCTTACACAATGTGAACAGGAACAGGTGATTCTCATTCCCTATACGATTAATCAGGAAGAGGAAATGAAGAGATATAAACAATGGCAATCAGTCCTTATTTGCACAGATGAATTGGAATCTTGGGCGAAGATTTATACAAATCATTAATATTTTCGCAAAAACAAGCTCATTTATGAGCGAAATATACACATAAATGAGCGAATATTATATTTTTTTTGTAAAAACCTAACTTTGCAGGGAAGCTCCTATTGAGTGTAAACGTTTGTTTGTGTATAATAAAACACAAGTTTCACACATATGAGCACAAAAACAATTCGTTTGTGCTCATATGTGAACAATACAAACTCTACATGAACTTCAAAGGACAGAAGCAGCTTCCGGCCTAACGTTTAGGCGCTATTATGAAAGGGCTTCCAAGAGAACGCTTATGTTTTGACGTTACGCAGCAGTCAACATGGGGATTTCCGTTCACTAATGTGGAGTAGTCAAAGATGAAGTGGAGGAGGATTGAACTTGGCATCGATAGAGTTTGTAAAAGTAACGAAAGAGTTTGAAAAAAATGTCATCATCAAGGACCTGGACCTGACCATTGAAGACGGCAAGTTTACCGTTCTTGTCGGGCCTTCAGGCTGCGGGAAAACCACTCTGTTGCGAATGATAGCCGGTATCGGCCCGCAAACCTCAGGCAAGGTCTTGATTAATGGCAAAGATGTAAGCAATATCGCTCCAGGTAAAAGGGGGGTGGCCATGGTTTTCCAAAACTATGCCATCTATCCGACCATGTCAGTCCGGGAAAATATAGAATTCGGATTGAAAAATAACAAGGTCGGCAAAGAAGAGCGCACTCAACTCGTGGAAAGCATCAGCGCTACGGTAGGCTTGAGTCCGTATTTGGACCGCATGCCATCAACGCTATCCGGCGGACAGAGACAGCGTGTTGCCTTGGCACGCGCCATGGTTAAGAAACCTTCCGTCTTTCTGATGGATGAGCCATTGTCCAATCTGGATGCCAAATTGAGAGCACAGATGCGCATTGAGCTGATTGAGCTGCACAAGAAGCTCGGTACTACTTTTGTCTATGTAACACATGATCAGGTGGAAGCCATGTCGATGGCCGACACGATTGTTTTGATGAACAACGGCCTCATTCAGCAGGAAGCTCCGCCGGAGGTAATGTATCGTGAGCCGAGCAACATGTTTGCAGCTCAATTCATAGGGGTGCCGCCGATGAACATCGCGCGTCTTGAGAGCGCCAACATTCACTTCGGCTTCCGCCCGGAGAGCGTTGAACTGAAGGATGGCAAGGGGGAAGCTCCATTCTCGGTGAAAGGTACGATATCCACTCGCGAAATGCTGGGATCCGAGACCTTATATCAAATCAAATACAAGGATGCCGCCTTTATGATCAAATCACTCGATGATCATTTCTCGGTAGATGAAGAGGTGTTTATGGAAGTCCCCGCGTCCAAAATGTATTTCTTTGACGCCAATGGCGATCGAATTGCGAAGGATGATGCCAGCTATCAAGACTATATTGAGGCACTGAGGGGTTATTAAATGGACAATAAAAAATAGGTGGGAAAGGTTGCGTCCTTATGTCATGATAGGACCCGCAATGGTCGGCATCTTTGTGTTTGTGCTGTATCCGATGGGCTATCTGATCTACCTTAGTTTCTACAACTATAATCTGATGAATAAGGCGAGAAGCCGTTTCATCGGTCTGGATAACTATCTCCAGATCTTATCACGGCCTGATTTTTACAAGGTGCTGTGGAATACGGCGATTTATACATTCGGCGTCGTTGTTCTGACCATGGCGATTTCGCTTTTGATCGCTTTATGGTTGAAAAAGAAAACCAAGTTCAACGCATTCGTGCAAGCGGGTATTTTCACCCCGCACATCATTTCCATCGTTTCGATAGCTTTGGTGTGGTTATGGCTGATGGAGCCGAATCTCGGATTCCTTAACTATGTGTTAACGAGTGTAGGGCTTCCGCCTTCACAGTGGCTGCAAAGCTCATCGACTGCGATGATCTCGATTATTATCGTTTCCGTCTGGGGTAGCATCGGCTACTACTCGTTAATTATTGTCGCTGCATTACAGGGGATCAATCCGAGCATATACGAAGCGGCAGAGCTGGATAACGCCAATAAATGGCAGGTGTTCTACAAGATTACGTTTCCGTTAATTTCGCCGCAATTATTTTTCATTCTGATTATTATGACGATCGGTTCGTTCAAAGTATTCGATACGGTCCGGATTATGACTGGTGGTGGACCGAACAACGCAACCAATACGTTAGTTTATTACATTTATAACTACAGAACGACAAACATTGGTTATGCATCGGCAACCGGGGTTGTCCTGATGATTATTATCGGGATCTTGACCTTGATCTATTTCCGGCTGTTGGCTAAGAGAGTCCATTATCAGTGATCGCCTAAGAAATGAAGAAAGGAGGACCGGCTTTGAATACACCATCAATATGGAGGCACATCGGGACGGGGCTTAACTACTTGCTGAAAATTGCTGCAGTGATGGTATTTATCTTTCCGTTTCTATGGATGATCTCGACTTCACTTCAGACATTCAGGGAAACTATGACGTTTCCGCCTACCCTTATTCCGGCTGTGCCGCAATGGATTAACTTCGTCGACGCGATGAAGGCAGGACCGTTTCATATCTATGCGCGGAACTCTATTATCGTAACCTTGACTATTATCGTCATCCAGCTGCTTGTTATGATTCCGGCTGCTTATGCATTCGCGAAATATAGATTCAGAGGAAAAACGTTACTGTTCAGCTTTGTTTTGCTGGCCTTCATGATTCCTGGTCAGGTAACTTTTATCCCTATATATCTCATGATGGCAGAGTGGGGATTGATCAAAACGTTGTGGCCGCAAATCATTCCGTTTATGACGAATGCTTTTGGGATCTTCCTGCTGAGGCAGTATTTCATGCAGATACCTGAGGAAATTATAGAGTCGGCGAGACTGGATAACGCCAGTGAATGGAAGATTATGCTGAAGATTATGACACCAATGTCCAAACCGGCGCTGGCTACTATTGCTCTGTTCAGTTTTGTCAGTCACTGGAACGATTATTTCTGGCCGCTTGTCATGACCGATTCGACAGCCGTCAGGCCATTAACCTTGGGAATTGCAATGCTGCGGCAGACAGAGGGAATCAGCAATTGGCATATCATCATGGCAGGTAACGTAGTGCTGGTAGTACCTATACTCATTGTGTATTTGTTTGCTTCCAAACAAATAGTTAAAGCTTTTGTTTACTCCGGTATAAAATAATGGTTTAAATTCCAGTCGGTTACAAAGAAATTCCAGATAAATGTGGCTCTAAACTAAAAGCAATTGCTTGCAGGGCAAGGGGGAAATTGCTGAACCCTCTGATCCCGGAGCATCGTGGCTTGCTAGTCACAAGCACGGTTTTTGGATTCGAGCCACAATTGTAACAACTTGAATCATTTTCATAATGCCATCTCGCAGTGTTTAATCCACAGAATATAGAATCATATAGTTTAAAACGGTTTAAAAGGATCTCTATTTTGTACCTGCGAGATTGAAGTCGTGTATGAAATTGATTCGCTATTTAAATTTTTTATTGGAGGAAGATATTAATGAATCTTAAAAACAAAGGGTCAGCCGCATTACTGTTATCTTTGTCATTAGTTATGGCAGCATGTTCCTCATCCAATGGAGGCGGAGGCGGGGCAACTCCTAGCGAATCCCCTTCAGGCAGCAATCCGCCGGCAGCTGATGGGAGCGGCGGAAAAACTACGATTGAGTTCTGGCATTCCCTGGGCGGCCGTAATGGCGAATTGATTGATGAGATGATCAGCCGCTTTAACAGCTCCCAGGATTCCGTAGAGGTGGTCGGTACTTATCAAGGCGGTTACGCCGAAACCGTTACGAAGCTTCAGCAGTCGGTATCCGCCGGTACAGCTCCTGACCTGTCGATGCTGGAAAGAGCTTATGTGCAGTTCTTCTCCGATTCGGAAGTGCTTGCCGATATGACCCCTTTTATGGATTCTACCGGATTAAGCCTGGATGATTTCACGGAAGGTTTGTTGGGCCACTCGGTATTCGATGACAAGATCGTTTCCCTGCCGTTAAACCGCTCCACTCCCATTCTGCATGTTAATAAATCCATGCTGGATGAAGCCGGTCTGGAAGTGCCTGCAAACTGGCAGGAGCTTAGAGAAGTAGCCACAGCTCTGGCTGAGGGCAGCGGAGAAAATCAAGTCTACGGTTACTCTATGGTATATGATACCTGGTATCCGATAGCCATGATTACCCAGGCTGGAGGCAGATTCTTTAATGAAGAAGGGACTTCCATCGGGTTCTATGATAACGGGGTTGGCCTGAAAGTATTTGAGTACCTGAAAGAAAACCAAAACTCGGGCGCTTTGTTTTATCCGCCAGCCCAAGACTCTGGCAACATTGTTAACCAAATGTTCGTTGGAGAAAAAGTGGGCATGATTTACCAATCCACAGGTTCCATTGGCGGATTGCTGGAGTCGGTTGAATTTGACTATGTAACAGCATTCCTGCCTGCGGATGAAGTTTATGCGAACCCGACTGGCGGTGCGAATCTGGTTATGCTGGAAGATTCGGATAAAAAAGAAGCAGCGTGGGAATTCGTCCACTGGTTGATGACTTCTCCTGAGGGAGCAGAAGAATTCATTGTAGAGTCCGGATATCTGCCATTTACTCATGCCATGGTCGAGTCGGATGCCATTAAGGAGCTTTGGGAACGGGAGCCTAACCGTAAAGTAGCTTATGACCAATTAGAGCATGCGATCGACACAAACATGCATATTGCATGGCAGGAAGTAGAGCAGGAGTTCTTCTCTGCAATCCAGGCCATCATGTATGATAGCGAAGATATCCAGGCTACATTGGACCGCTTGAAGTCGGAAGCGGATCGGATTCTTGCCCAGTATAACTGATCGCCTGTGAGGGGAACGTTCGGTGCGGATGAGATTCGTGCAATTGGAGGTTCGGTGCGGTTAGATCCGAATGGCAGATCGCTGGTGCGTCTGAACGCTTGGTGCGGTTGAACGTTCAGCATGTCGGATCTTTAGTGCGACCGAACTTCGCTGTACCTGATCTTCAGTGTGATCGCGTGACTATATGAAAAACGCAAGCTCCGGGCTTTGTTACTCCCGGAGCTTGTTGTTTTTTTGCTTGTTGACACAATCTTTGCTTCCCTGACACAATCGGAGGGTAACAGTCATGATATTGAGGCTCGATTTCATGCCTGGTGCTCATCATCGACCAACAGGCATCCTGGGGTAGTGCGGTGTGCCGCGAGTAGGCAGCGAATGTGCTGCAGGTGAGCAGCGAGTGTGCTGCATTGGTGTAGCGGAATCTAGTAAAGTCCTGGCAACGACCAACAGGTGTCCGAGCGCTAACGCTCATCCTCGCTCGTCCCTGATTTTGCACAAATAAGGACCACGGCGAGCGTTAGAATTTGAAAGCAGGCGGCAAACGTCCCTTACTGCCCCCTGCAAACTGTTATTCACAGTTAATCGACACCCTAAATTGTGAACGTTAGAATCCGGAACGGCTGCGCAGCGCGGCGCAAGCTCAGCTCAATGACTACACCGTGGCGATTTGCCAGCGGATGCCGAATTGATCTTCCACCCGCCCCAGCATCGATCCCCAGGCCATTTTTTCCAGCGGAAAGATGACTTTGCCGCCTTTAGAAATGCCGTTAAATGCCGCTTGTGCTTGTTCCTCTGTCTTAAACTCAACCGCCAGATCCATTTGATTGCCGGACTGAAGGGGGCTGTAGTCAGCTAGGAACAGCTGCAGCTCACCGAATTTCAGGACGAGATGGATGACTTTGTCCTTCGTTTCCTCCGTGGCATTGGGCATATCTCCATACGTCTGCACGCTTGCGATCTGTCCTCCCAATGCTTTTGCGTAAAAATCCGCCTGTTTCCTGGCATCTTCACAATAAATATACGGGGTTAGTTTCTCCATACAATTCATCTCCTTGTTATTAAAGTTCCTTATCATCATACCGGGGGGTGCCGTCTTCGTATTGTAAAAATTGGACAATCGCTCCGAATTCGCCAATTGTACAGAAAGTTTCGCTCGATGGGTTACTAATTGACGGGGAGTTAATCCGGTAAAATGCTGGAACTCTTTAATAAAATGAGATTGGTCGTAAAACGGGTCGATCTCTGCCGGCTGTTCCTCATTTGCATGAGAAGAAGTGCCCAAGAGCTTATTCATGGCGTAATGAAAGCGGATAATGCGGCAAAACAGCTTGGGGGTAATGCCGATATGGAGGTGAAAGAGCCGCTGAAACTTTTTGTAGCCGGTATTAAGCTCTTCACAAATCGTTTGAACGGGCAGGGTTCCCTCCGTCTCATAGATACGTCTGATCGCGGTCTGGAGCAGTGGATGGTCTCGATAGAATGCTGATGGTCCGCCGCGGTCAAATAATTGCAGCAAACGATCATCCAGGAGAGCAATCCGGGCTTGGTCCGATTCCAGCCTGTACAGCTGGCGAGTCAGTTCCCGGGCTTCTGCGCCCCAAATTTCCCCGGCGCTTGCTATGCGGTTTGTAAACCCGGCTGCTGGCATACCAAAAAGACGAGTGAAGCCGCCCGGCCTGAAGCGCACAGCGATAAGCTCAATCGGCCCAGTGCGCTGCAAGCTCATCGATTGTTTGCGCATGCCAATGAGATGGCTTCCTGCCGCAATCTCTGTACGCGAACGGCTGAGATCGCAGAGCAGAGGGGCGCCATAATGAAAAATAAGCTCCATACTGAGGTCGGTGATCCAATTTTCACTTTCGTGCGGAGTCATCGTGGCGCCTGTCCGCTTAATCCAATAGTTATCGATTATCCCCTCCAGCAGCGGGTGGGGCTGATATTCCATGTAGATCAGCGGATGGGGCTGAGATTCCGAGCAGGCAAGCGGACGGGAATGAGATTCCGGGCAGGTCAGCGGGTGAGGCTGAAATTCCATGTAGTAGGTCATGGGTTCACGACTCCATGTTCATGTTCTTTATAATCGATTTAACAAGTAATGCATTGCAGGCACTAATCGATTTTATCGGCGCTTCCAATAATAGATGGCCAGCTGGGTGCGATCCCGCAGCTGCAGCTTCTCCAATATGGTAGACAGCGTATTGCGCACGGTGCCTTCGCTTATGAACAGCTGGCCGGCAATTTCGCGGTTGCTGCAGCCTTGGGCAATTCGCTCTACGATGTCCCGTTCTCTTGGCGTCAGCTGATCGAGCTCGCTGTTCGTTGGGGGAACGAGATGCTTGATGACTTCAGAATCGAGCACGGTGCTTCCCGAACCGAGGGCGCGCAGCTGTTCGGCCATACCGGACACCTTCGTCGACTTCAGCATGTAGCCGGCAGCTCCAGCTTGCAGGGCGGAGCGGATGTTTTGTTCATCCTGAAAGGTGGTCAGCATCATAATTTGAATATGGGGCCATTGCTGTTTAATTTCCCTGGTAGCTTGAATGCCGTCCATTCCCGGCATGCGTATGTCCATGAGGATCAGATCCGGCGGCAGCTTTTTACAGCAGTCGATCGCTTCCTGCCCGTTATTCGCCGTACCGCTAACGTACAGATCCTGCTCCCGCGACAGCAAGACCTGCAGGCTTTGGCAGATGAGCGGATCGTCATCGACGATCAGCACGCTTTTTCGGGGCATCAGACAATCTCCCTTCTTAACATCAGATAATCTCCTCTCCTAACGGCAGCACACAGATGAGCTGGAAGCCGTTATCCCAATGAGCAGTTACGGTGCCGCCTACTGCTTGGGCGCGGCGGCGCAAATTGCGCAGACCGGTCCCTGGCGGGTTTTCGCCTTCGCTTGCCGCTGTTCCGTTGTCTTGTACGCTGAGCCTGACAATGGCGCTGCTTATATCGAGCGTTACCTCGACATGACTCGCGTTCGAATGACGGGCGGCATTCGTTAATGCTTCTTTTAGGCAGGGCTCCAGCACTGTCCACAAATGAACAGGGACTTTGCCGCTGTCGCCGTATACTTGCAGCCGTATCGATAAAGCCGCAAACTGCTGGCAAATGTCCTGCAAGCGATCCACACCGGTCAGCTCTACCGGGGTCATGTCAAGCACCGTTTCCCGCAGCTGCAGGGCGCTGTTGTCCAACCGCTGCTGCGCTTGCCTGAATAGTTCAGCCGCCCGCGGATCGTTTTCTTGCCACAGCCGCTCGAAAGCTTGCATTGCCAGCATCGCGGCCGCAATTTCATGGCCGACATGATCGTGCAGCTTGTGGGCCATCCGCGTGCGTTCGCTGAGCTCGGCTAAGCGGGCGGCTCTAATATTGGCCAGCTGCCACCCTTCCTTCAGCCGCTCCAGCTCATAGCGTTCACGCCGCTCCTGATCGGCCTCTCGGCGGTAGCGTTCCAGCTGCGCTGACCATTGGCCGATCGCCCAGCCGACAAACGCCGCCTGCAGCATGACGGCCCAGAGCAGTGGGGAGGCGGGCGCGTAGACGGCGAATAGCAGGACAATCGGGACGGCGTATATGTATGCTCTGCGCAGCGCGGTCTCGAATAGCGGCAGGGCGAGACTGAACCAGGCGCCCGGCCAAGCCAAAGCCGCCGCCACCAGACAAAGCAGCTGATCGGCCAGCAGCGTGCCGGGCGGCAAAGGCATCCGCCAGCGCGCCAAGGCGAGGACGGCCAGCGCCAGAATGAGCATCAGGCCAGCAGCTTCGCTGCTGCCGGACAACCACAAAATCGTCAAACCAATAAAAGCGCCGATTCGCCAAATCAGCGCTGCCATGGCCGGAGACGATTCGAGCTTGGTAGGAAGGGGAGTCGTCATCGATAGCAACCTCGTTCTTAATCCAGCCTTTTGCATAAATCCCAGCGGATCTTTCGGTCAAGCAAGATATGGAGCAAAACAGTTTCCATTGGTTTTAAAGCCTGTTACCCGCTAAGGATGAATTTCCATTATGCAAGATGCTTAATCGTAAAAGCACAAGCTGTTTTTTGTCGTGAAAGCACAAGCTTTTTTTTATCGTATCATAAACCGGTAGCTAGTCCAATCCAGGGCTTTGCCAATTATTTTTCTCCCAAATAGCTCGGATGAGCCTGGACGGGCGGCCGCCCTAAAGCACAGAAAAACTGGTTCAATACAGCTTGCGCCGGCTGCCGAGAAGGAGAAAGACCAGAGTAAATAAAATTAAGTTCAGCAGGGGAACAATCAGTTCCCAAAGAGGCGCTTTATGCAGAGTAAGCTGCAGGGCTTCCATATACCAGTATGTAGGCAGCAGCATGGCTGCTTTTTGTAAAGCAGGAGGCATGATTTGAGTCGGCCACATGATTCCCCCGAGCATCGCTAAAAGCAGGATAACGCTGAACAAGATAGCTAAAGACGTTTCCCTGCTGCGGAAGAAAGAGCACCAGGCTAGAGAAAAAGCGATGGCAGAGAAGGTGAACACACTGTAGACGAGCAGCAATGGAATCACAGGCGGCAGCTGACCGCTATGAACGAACTGCCCGCTGGCTGCTACAATGACGCACTGACTGATAAGCAAAATGGAGAAAGCCAGCAGATTTTGCCATAAATAAGAGAGATGGCTTACAGGCGCCGTGCTGATGCGGATAATAACACCGCTGGAGCGGTCCGCGATCATCAGGTGGACGAGCTTGGCTGCGACAAAGAGCAGAAACACGCCGAAATAGTGGTAACCGAGAGGCAGTGCAGGCCAATCGATGGAGGGCATAAAGATGGCCAGCAAGGGTACCGCAATTAGCAGCAGCAGAGTGCCTTTATTGCGCACGCTTCTTAACAAAGAGTAGCGGAAAATGGTCATGACAGTCTCCTCCTCCCAAGTACTGCGGAAAGCACGGCAAACAACAGCAATTGGACGATAAGCAGCAGCAGGCTGGCATAAGGATTTCCGTAATCGATTTGGGCAACTGGCCCCATTAATGCTGATTGAGCGAGCGTGATTGGATTAAGGAAACCATTGATCCATTCGATCACAGGCCAGACCGGCATCGGAAAAATAATGCCCGCAAGCAGAATAAACCCGATTCCATAGATTTCTGTAAATCGTTCGGCCATTGATATCGTGCTTGTGGAAAAGACCATCGTCAAATGTACAAACTGCGACAGCAGTGAGAGGGTCACGATAATAAGAAGCAGCCACGCGTAATTGCCCCATTCGACACCGAATAGCAACCGGGTGTACAGAACAAGGAGCAAGCCTTGCAGCGTGCTAAAAAAAGTGCTGGCGAACAGTATGGCCGCGGAGTATTTGAAAAGGGAAACAGGGAGCGATTGGATTTTCCACCTCCTTAATTTGACCAGGTCGGCATGAATATAGAACATGGCGTAATTGCCGCTGAAAAGCTGGAATACAATCACCATGGTCATTGCAATATACTGTCTGGAGGAGAGCCCCTCGACACTGTACTCATTGCCAACGATCAGGCTTAGTAAAGTAATAATGGCAAGAGGGACAACGAACAGCAGAATAATCGCGCTGTAGCCGCGCAGCATTCGCAGAATAGAAAAATAAATCATCCGCGCCATATTAGGAAGTCTCCTTTCCGTCGCGAAGCTGCTTACCGGTCAAGGTAAAAAACACATCCTCGAGAGTGGGCTTCTCTGCATTAATGGAACGAATGCCCCCGGCATGGCGGGCAAGGGCCAGCGCCCGGTCCAAATTTCCTGAACCGACAGTGGAAATAATAGTAAGTTTGTTGCCCTCCTGAGTGACGGATTTGACGCCGGCCAGCTGGCGGAGCTGCTCCAGTAATTGCCCGGTAACCTCAACCAGTTCGATCTTGATTTTTTCTTCATGCTGAATATTATCGATCAGATCATCGAGAGTGCCCTGGGCAATGACATGCCCTTGATCCATTATGACGATGCGGGAAGCGATGGATTGAACCTCCTCCATATAGTGGGTTGTGTACAGAATCGTTGTACCCGAGCGCTGCAGCTCGCGTACCGATTCGAGAATATGGTTGCGCGACTGCGGATCAATGCCTACGGTAGGCTCATCCATAATTAACAGCTTCGGTTTATGTGTAAGAGCGCAGGCGATATTCAAACGGCGCTTCATCCCGCCGGAGAAGATGCCCGGTCTTTTGTTGGCACAGTCGGTCAAACCGACGAATTCGAGTGTTTCCTCGATTCTCTTTTTCAGGCCACTGCCCTTTAACCCGTAAATTCCTCCGAAAAAAGCAAGGTTCTCCCAAACGGTCAGATCTTCAAATATCGTTATGTCCTGGGTGACAAGTCCCAGATTGCGCTTGATTTCCATTAGATTTGCCGTTTGCGGTTTGCCGAAACAATGGATCGAACCGGAGTCGATCCGATTCAAGCCGGCCAAGGCATGAATCAGAGTCGTTTTCCCGGCGCCGTTCGGTCCGAGCAGGCCGACAATTTCACCTTCCCGGATGTCCAGATCGACGTGATCGAGAGCCAGGTGCGAGCCATAGCGTTTTACAATGTTATTCATTTGTGCAACAAGCATAAAATTATAACCTCCTAAACGGACAGGTTCGATTTCTTTAACTAAATAGTGAGAAAGTATACCTTATCAGTAATAAAAGCAGGATGCAATCCAGACGAAAATCAGCTTGAGTTATCCCGATCCGCCTATTAACATTATGGCAAAGCGTCTGAAGGGCTAATAGTTACAAATGTCATGATCCCAGTAAAAGGTTACGCTTTTTACCAAAATGCTAGGCCGCCCTAGTCACAGAAAAAATCAGTTAACTGTATTTTTTATTACCTGTTTGTACGAAAGATGAGTTAATATGGAAAAAGGACAGAAATCCGGGACATAGAGCCAGGACAGACAGAATGGATTTGGAGAGTGATTAGGTTGCTGCGGCGTTTTTTCTCTTATTACCGCCCTTATAGGGGGCTATTTATTTTGGATTTCAGCTGTGCCGTGATTGCCGGACTGCTTGAGCTTGCTTTTCCAATGGCGGTGAGCGGCTTTATTGACAACCTGCTGCCCAGCCAGAACTGGCCGATTATCGTTATGGCGTGCCTCGGGCTGCTGGCGATTTACGCTTTGAATACGGCGCTGAATTACGTGGTGACTTATTGGGGGCATATGCTGGGCATTAATATCGAGACCGATATGCGAAGCAAAATGTTCAATCACATCCAGAAGCTGTCGTTTCGTTTTTTCGACAACCACAAGACCGGACATTTGATCGGCAGAGTGACTAATGATTTGAACGATATCGGTGAGGTAGCCCATCACGGGCCGGAGGATGTGTTCATTGCCATCATGACGCTGGTCGGTTCCTTTACTCTAATGGCCTACATCAATCTGGAGCTGGCGCTGCTGACTTTCGTTATCGTACCTTTGATGGCCTGGGTAACGATCTTCTTCGGACGGCGAATGACAAGAACGTACCGCAGACTGTTCGGCAATGTCGGAAATTTCAATGCGCGAATTGAAGACAATGTGGGCGGCATCCGTGTAGTCCAGTCGTTTGCCAATGAGGAGCATGAAAACAAACTGTTTGCGGTCGAAAACCAGAAATTTCGGGAAACGAAGCTGCTCGCCTACAAAACGATGGCTAAAAGTATTTCCATCAGCTACATGATGATGCGCCTTATTACCGTATTTGTCATGATTTGCGGCGCTTGGTTTTATATTGAAGGCAAAATCGAGATGGGCGAATTTATGGCGTTTGTGCTGTTATCCAACATTTTCTTCCGGCCTATTGAGAAAATAAATGCCGTTATCGAAAGTTACCCGAAAGGAATCGCCGGATTCAAGCGGTATATCGAAATTATCGATACCGAGCCGGACATTGCCGATGCCCCGGATGCCGTTGATCTAGCTTCTCCAAAAGGGGATATTCGCTTTGAAGGCGTATCTTTCGGCTATGAGAAAGACCGCAAAATTTTGAACAACATTAATCTGTCCATCCGGCCTGGAGAAACGGTAGCTTTCGTTGGCCCATCTGGAGCCGGAAAAACAACCCTGTGCAGTCTGCTCCCCCGCTTTTACGAGGTGGATGAAGGACGGATAACGATCGATGGCAAGGATACCCGCAAGATCAAGCTGCAATCACTGCGCAAGCATATCGGAATTGTACAGCAGGACGTATTCCTGTTTTCCGGTACGATTCGGGAGAATATAGCCTACGGCAATTTGAAGGCAACAGAAGAGCAAATTTGGGAGGCGGCAAGAAGAGCAGCGCTGGATGGTCTGATTCGCTCCATGCCCGAAGGGATGGATACGGTTATTGGCGAACGCGGGGTTAAGCTGTCGGGGGGACAGAAGCAAAGGCTGTCGATTGCCCGCATGTTTCTGAAAAACCCGCCAATCCTCATTCTGGATGAAGCGACTTCCGCACTAGACACCGAGACCGAAGCGGCGATCCAGAAATCGCTGGCCGAGCTTTCAGAAGGCAGAACGACATTAGTGATTGCCCATCGCTTGTCCACGATTAGAAATGCAGATAGAATCGTTGTTGTGAATGAGCATGGGATCGTGGAGCAGGGCAAGCATGAAGAGCTGATTTCTGCCGGAGGTGTATACAGCCGCCTGCATGACGTACAGGCTGCGATACATTAAGAACATCAAGGCCGATGAAAGGGCCGTCTCCGGCTAGGTCGTTTCAAGACGATCTAGTCGGAGACGGCAGCGGCCAATTTAATAATTTCATCGGTAGGATAGACCGTTGTACCGGGTTTAGTCTGATAAGCTGCTGAATACATGGCCTTCGCGACATCAGAAGCGGCAACAGCTTTATATTTTTTGAGCTTTCCTGCAAAAGCAAAGGACAATAGGGGCAGCAGCTTAGAAGCCAGGCCTTCGCCAAAACGGAACTCCTGACGCTTCCCAAGAAGAAGTGAGGGCTGGAAGATGCTTAAGGCAGCGAAATCGAGTGATTTCAAATCAGCTTCGAGCCTTCCTTTGGTCCGCAGATAGGCGTTCGGAGAGTCCGCGTTGGCGCCAATTGAGCTAACGACAGCATAATGCCCGACTCCCATCTCCTTGGCCAGGCGGCCCGCTTCCAGCGGATACTCGTAGTCTACCCGGATCATGGCTTCTCTAGTTTTTGCTTTTTTAATTGTTGTACCGAGACAGCAGAACAGGACATCAACGGCAAAATGAGGTTTAGCCGAGTCCAGGCTGTTAAAGTCTAGTATGATTTCTTGAAGCTTTTCATGCTTAGCTCCGCCAGATTTGCGGCTTAATACAACAACGCGGCCGAAGTGCTCGCTTTCCAGCAAAAGCTTCAGCAAATGACCGCCGACTAGTCCGGTAGCCCCAAGCAATAAAGCGGTTTTTTGGCTCATACCCCCAGCTCCTCAGCGTTAGATGATAATAAAAAATGCGTTCTTCAACGAGGCTTTAAATATGCTTCTATCTTACGAAATCTTCTGCGAAAACGCCAATGATCCCTCGAACCTCTAACGGAATAAATAAAAAAACGCCTGCAGCCGTGAAAAGGAGGCTGTAGGCGGAGGAGGAAGGGGTGAGGGCATGTAATTAATATCAGAAATAATTAATGGAATTAATAAATAACGTGATAAATTATTCGCCTTCCACGATGCCTGATTAGGAAAATTAAGCGTTCAGCTGCAGCAGTTCTTTTAAGATCGCTTGCCGCTCCCAGTCTATAAAAGGGGTTTCTTCCGTTTCCCCGCGGATTGTCACCTTAGTAACCTCAATGATATAGGCGGGAGTGGTATTTGTTGTCCTGAAGGTTAAGCTGAGACGACCGCTAAGCTCGGTGTCATAGCCGAGACGGCGGAAGCAGCGAATAAAGTCAGCTACGGTGGGCTCAGCATTTTGATCCAGCATGAAATTGGCTCGCAGCAGCTTTATCTCGCCGTCTTTGTTCAGCTTGAAGTAAAACAGACACTCTTTTTTCATGATAAAATCCTCCCTTCTATAATTTAAGTATAGAGGAAGGAGGGAACTGATAATGTGAATTAAATCACATAATAAACGGCATAATTGTGTATGGCTTGTGACTTGTATATAATTGCTTCTGCATACTTTGCTATAAAGACTCCTAAGAGGCGCGGGGAGCTGCCTGAGCTGCCCGCGCCTCTTAGGAGAAGGATCGGCCTGGTTAGGAGCGGATTGCAGAAGCGTTTCGCTGTTCGGGAGTCAGCACCTCATTCAAGCTGCCTGAGCGGTATCCCTGCAAATCCATCGTGACATATGAATAACCGATCTCTTTTAGCTTGGCATGTATGGTTTCTGCCACAGCGACAATCTCGGGAAGGTCGGCAGGAGGAACCTCAATCCGCGCTAATTGGTCATGCTGCCTGACGCGTACCTGGCGAAAACCCAGCTGAATGAGGAAGTCTTCTGCCTGGTCGATCATCGACAATTTATAGGCGGTAATCGCTTCCCCATAGGGAATGCGCGAGGATAAACAGGCAAAGGAAGGTTTATCCCAGGTGCGAAGGCCGAGCTGGCGTGACATATGCCTGATCTCAGACTTTTTTATACCGGCTTCCATTAAGGGTGCCCGAACTCCTTGCTCATGCGCTGCAACCAGGCCCGGACGATGATCCCCCAAATCATCGGCAATCGCACCGAAGATGACATGATCGTATCCGCTGTCCTTGGCGATCGGCTTCAAATGATCAAACAGCGAATTTTTACAGAAATAACAGCGGTTGGTTGGATTCTCCGCATAGCCGGGAATAGCAAGCTCACTAGTATGAATAACTCTGTGGTGAGCCCCCAATTCCTTGGCGAGCTGTATCGCTTCATGCTTTTCTCTCTCTGGATACGTTTCAGAATCGGCTGTGATAGCGAGCACCCGGTCTTTGCCGAGAAACTCCAGTGCGGCTTTTAACAGAAAAGTGCTATCTACACCACCGGAAAAGGCAACAACCACCTTTCCCATGGAATTTAGGATTTCGCCAAGCTGAGCATATTTATGTTCTATGGTTTGCATACGGCAGACCTCCAGGTGTTTTCGTTTATAACTGTTATCTAAAGAGTATCATTAACAATTCATGGAGTACACCGTTTTCTTTATGATGCAGACTTTCATTTTCGATAAAGACCTGCAATATCACGGGAACAAAATAGCGCAAAAAAGCGTGAGAGGATCGGAGAAGGAAAACGATCGTCCCGGATTTTACAAAAAAATAAAATTGAAAGGCTTTACAAGAAACTAAAATAGCAGTATATTATTTAATATTATTGAACGTGTGCGCTGACAATTGAATAAGCTTTACCTGGAGGAGCCTGCCATTGCAGGCTTTTTTTGTGTTTTTTTCATTATACGAATCCATTTCATGAACCGGTTTTAAATTTGTAAAATGGATTCATAATATCAGCATTGTGCATAGACCCAGTAAAGTTTTTAATCCAACAGGTGTAGAGATCAAGCAGTTTTTTCTATATCTTGGTACCTCTTGGGATGAAATAAATTATGCATGATGCACACACACTATAATTTTCCAGTCAGTTAGAAGACAAGGAGCAGATCTGAACATGGCACTACAGGCACTGATTAATTTTATTATCGCGTTTACATGGATGTTTTTACACAATGATTGGTCTTCTTCCACCTTTGTTGTCGGCTATGTAATCGGAATTGGCATCATTTGGATTCTTCGCCGTTTTTGGCCGGGTGAACTATATTTGGTCCGGCTATGGGCGGCTCTAAAGCTGCTTCTGCTGTTTATCCGTGAATTAATATTGTCTTGCTGGACTGTCATTAAACAGGTCCTTCAGCCACGCATGACTAATCGACCAGGCATTTTTGCATACAGCACTTCGCTGAAGACGAATTGGGAAATCACGCTGCCGTCCTGCCTGATTTCGCTGACTCCGGGGACGCTTACTCTGGAAGTATCCTCGAATAACAAAACGTTATATATTCACGCCATGGACGTAAAAGAAGTAGAATCACTTACCAGCCAAATCCGCGGCACATTTGAAAAAGCTATCATGGAAGTGACCCGGGGGAAGGAACGGCTGCAAAGGGAAGCTAAAAAAGACAGAGACACAAATTAAAAAAGCATGCCCGGTAGTAAGAAAGCGAAAGGGTTGCGAGGGAAGCAGGAGCATCCATTACCGGCAAGCGCGGGAATGCTATTGGTTTTTTTACCGATTCTTACCGCGTGGGTCTGTGCCGTTCACTTTCCCATAACTCCGCCATATAATGGCTTAAGAGAATTGAACTTCTTGTTAACCCGCACGGGTAAAGGCTAGTCCCATTGCCTAGCCAGACTAAGCGTTACTAGTTTACAGCCGAGAGGGGGGAACTCGTATGAGCAAGAAGGAGCGTTCTATGCCCTATTTCAAGTCCGCCCCTTTGACCGTATACAGACATCCGGGTTTGGTTCTAAAACGCCAAATGAGAAGAAGAATAGTCAAACCGCAATGGGATGCAGGAGCTGTACAGGATAAGCCGAAAAAAGTGTACAAGGCAAAGCTGGAAAAATCATCTTCGGTCACGAATCAGCAAAAAACAGAGAAGCGTTCGACTCTGATTGCAGAAAAGGCCGGCAGTAACAATGGAGGCCGGCGCCAGTCCCGAAGATTAATCGTGCAGCGTAGCAGCAGGATAGCCTCACCGAGGCCACGTTCCGTACTTACTGATGCACACAGGTCTGCGGTTACAGAAACGCATACTTCTCACCATGATCAGCAAGACCACTCTCAGCGCAGTAACCTTTCGCACAGATCTGGTCTAGATAGTAAAAGCTCGCTTTCCGGGGAAAAATTGAGCAGCTTGCTGAATGAACTGGAATGGATCGATGATACGCCGTAATGGAAGAGACAAACCATCTAAACAACGACTGAGAGCCCCCATTACTCCGATCTGTACAGAGCAGGGGAGTGCGAGCTTCATTATTATTTTTTAATAGGGCGGGCAGACAGATTGATAGAATAGAAAAGTTATCAATAATAAATATAAATGTTAACTGTAACTAGACAATCTTGTAAAATCAGTTCAGTGGTTTTCATTGAACATAACCCTGCGGCGCTGGGGTCAGTTAAGTTATCAAAGGCTGCCGCCTGCTGTTAAGGCGAGCCGATGTCCATGAGAGTGGCTTCAGCCAGCAGCGGCAAATGATCAGAAGCTTCCGGGCAGGAATTCCAGGAAGAGACGGAATGAATATGCCAAGCCGGATTCATCCATATATAATCTAATTGAACGGCGGGCTTTAAAGAAGGGAAAGTTCGGCACGAATTTACCGGAGCGGCCTGACTGGCATCGATCAAGTGCCTTGTAAGGGATTTCCATAATCTAGATTGAGGCCGTGCGTTGAAATCTCCCATGAGTACTAGCGGATTGTTGCATTTACGGATGCAGCTCAGCAGCTGTCCTGCCTGTTTTATTTGATAATAAGGCAGCAGGCTCAAATGAGTGCAGTAAACCGTAACCTCACGCTCATTAACTCTTAGACGCGCTTCTAATAAAGCGCGTCTTTCTAATGTCAGCGGATAAGGATTGAGCAAATGGTTATAATGAGCCTCGATAGGGAAGCGGGATAGTATGGCGTTGCCATACTGTGCTGCTTTCGCCTTTCTCCGCGAAAATGACCAATAAGTTAATGCGGCTCCAAATACACCATTCATATCTAAACGATCGGCAAGCCTGCGAAGCTGATCCTCATAAGAGCTTCTGCGTGAAAAATGTCGATCAACCTCTGTCAATGCCACGACATCGGCTTGGCTTTCTTCAATAACTTGAGCGATTCTGTTCAGGTTGACGAGCCCGTCCATCCCTCTGCCGTGGCGGATGTTAAAGGCTAACAGCTTCATTAGGAACACCTTCAATTGTGTATAGTCTGGTAAAATAGTCTATAATCCGGATATAGCGTCGACCTTGAATCTATGTTTCACGAGGGACGCCCATTACTGGGGAGGCATCGGCATGATGCCAACATGAACCCTATAAAGGAGGGGAGAAGAATGTCACAATTCGATATGCCGGCTATCACGTTATTAATCTTTGCTTTTTTGGGGATTATCAGTAAAAATAATTCGATTACGATTGCCGCTGTCGTCCTGCTTTTGCTGCGGATCACCCAAGCTCATCAAGCCTTTCCTTGGCTTGAGAAGCATGGGCTCTCACTAGGAATTGTTATTTTAACGATAGGCATATTGGCACCCTTAGCCAGCGGACGGATCAGCATAGAGGACATCTACCGGTCCTTTCTGCACTGGAAGTCCATTGCTGCTGTGCTGATCGGCATCGGAGTGGCTTACCTGGGCGGCCGCGGGGCTCAATTGATGGTAAGCCAGCCTACTCTTGTGACGGGCCTCGTTATCGGAACGATCATTGGAGTGGCTCTGCTGAAAGGGGTGCCGGTCGGACCTTTAATCGCTGCAGGTCTGCTTTCGCTGCTGATCGGCAAATAAGGAGCTTGCTGATCGGAGGAAGATTACATGCAACAGCCGGCTTACCACCGCTCCAGCTCCCGCTGAAGCCGCTTGACTTCACCTTCCGTCCATCCTTCGAGTCCGGTTAAAGCGGCCCAGGCATATATGGCATGTGTCCCATAGTTGTGTCCGTAGCCCGGAGGCACTTGATTAGCAATCAGCATATCGGCGGAAAGCTGGAAGAAGGTCAATGCCGGGTACCAATGAAACCGATCTGGAAGCAAGCCATCGCGTTTTTGTTCACTAACCCATTGCGGTTCCTTCCAGAACAATTCCCAATTCCATTTAACTACCGGATCGCTTGGGTTGCGGAGATAGATGAGCTGGGGCTTCTTCGCGATCAGTTCATCGAGGGACCAATCGGTACCGGTCGAATTGACGATTCGGTTGTCCTGATCGTATACAGGCAAATATTGCGGCGAGCCGGGATCGCGATTAGCGATAATCTCACGGGTAATCGGGTTGAAGCCCGGTGTGCCGATCAGCAGCGTGCCATCATTGGCGGCCAGCAGTGCTTCCAAGGATTCAAAGGAGGCTTCTGCACCAAAGCTTCCCAGACTTTCGGCAAACAAATACAATTTAGGGCGGTTCCCTTCAGGTATTTCCTCGATAGCTGCAGTGACCTGGCTGATCAATTCCAGAGCAGCTTCCTGCGCCCGTTCCTGATCGCTAAGAAAGGATAGCCAACTGGGCAAATAAGAATATTGAATCGCCACAGTGGCAATATCCCCGTTAAACATATATTCAAGCGGTCGTGTAGATTGAAGATCTACCAAGCCTGAACCTGTTGTAATTACAACAAGCACGGCCTCCCGCTCGAAGGCGTTTACCCGCTCTAATTCCCGGACGGCAATTCGGGCCTGGGCCGATAAATTGTTGGAGAAATCCGTTCCGACATATACCCGGATCGGATCAAGTGCGCTATCCACCATATTGAAGTCGGCTATATGCTCTGCTGTAGGACCTGACGAGACGAATTCTCTGCCATTGGCGCCAAGTGACTCCCAGGTAACCAGAGAAGCGCTGCTTCCGGAAAGCAGCGGGCTCTCCGGCTGCACAAATTCATCCGAGAACGTATCGTTATAGCTGCGGGAGATCCGGTCCGCTATCGAAAGCATGTATGAAGGCAGCTGGTCTGTAACTAACGTTAAAACAACAACTCCGATTAATAGCAAAGCGGCCAATCGTGACAGGAAGGGGGGCATCCGGGTCAGCCACTTTCGTCCAAGCAAATACCGGTAGGCCCTACGGCTCGCTCTGTAGAAAAAACGGAGAATAATTTTAAGTGCATAAGCGATCATAAGGGCCAAAGCCAGTATGCATACGGAGCTGGTAATAAAATTGTCTCTCGGATGCTCCATCTGCATCAAAGTATATGCTTCCCGCTGCCACTCTATCCTCAGATAGAGCTGCCCGATACTAAGCAGCATTCCTCCGATGCCAATTACGATCCATGCGGCTAATCCCCAGCTTTGCGGCAGCTGCCGCGATACCAGCTTGCGAGCCACGGCGGAAATTAACCGCCCTAGTAAATAGCCGGCTACGATGACCACTCCGCTAAGCACTCCCTGCAAAATCCAGGATCTGGGCATAAGCGAAGGGGTGAGGGAAGCCCAGAAAAAAAGGTAGGCAAACCATACGCCAGTAATGCTGTACCGCTTTCGCAAACGCAATAAAAAGGTTTGGATCGATGTCAATGCCATTCGCTGTCTCTTCCTTTATTTATGTTCTCGCACCCTAAAGCTTCCTCTCTGATTTTAAGCTAAATCCGGTCGGATTGCACCTGTCTATTCAGATTTATTGGCAGGCCGCCAAGTGAGCTCCTTCCATTTATTGAATCCTATTTCAAAGCGGGGTTTCTTCCAAAGAGGGGACAGAAACCAAAGCATACAGGCGGCACAACAGTGCAAGGAATGAGCTTTTCTTAGTCTGGGAATACTTTCAAGAAGTTCAGTAATCATCATTTGCCCGGATAAGGGGAGACAGCTGCGTGAAATGGATTTCGTTAACAGGAATATGGCTGAGTATAGGCCTGTTGATTATACAAGCAGGCGGGATGCTGCATCATGACTCTTCGGAGGATAGATTAAACTTGAAAAAGGGTGAAGAGACTATCGCAAGCGTAACTCGATCCGATTTGTCTTATACAGCCTTTCCTTTACTGGATGAGGAAAAATTAGAGCAGTGGCTTCAGCATGTTCATGATCAAGTATACCGGGAACCGATAAACGCAGCAATTGGCTCCGGCGGGGAGCTGAGGCCTGGTGAAAATGGACAAGGATTAGACAAAGAACGGATGTCTGAACAAATTAAGGCTTTCTTTTATAGCCGAGGGTCAGCCGAGATTCAGATACCGATCATTATCCTATACCCAAAGGTGGATAGTGAGCTTTTATTAACGATCATGGAGAAGCCTATCGGGTCCTATGTCACCTATTTTAACTCGCGAAACAAGAACCGTGCTCACAATATTGTACTTGCGGCCAAAGCAATCAATAATGCTGTACTGTTCCCTGGTGAAAGCTTTTCGTTCAATGGTACGGTAGGAATGCGAACAGCGGAGAAAGGTTACGTTCGGGCGCCGATCATTGTTCGTGGAGAGTTGTCCGAAGGAATAGGCGGGGGAATTTGTCAAGTTTCCTCTACCTTGTTCAATGCCATTGACAGGGCGGGTCTAAAGATCGTAGAGCGGTATTCACACAGCAGGCATGTGGCATACGTACCTCCGGGAAGAGATGCAACAGTTAGCTGGGGTGGACCAGATTTCGTGTTTTCCAACCCCTATAATCAACCTATTCTTATCCGTACGTGGGTTAACGGGGGCATGGTTACCGTCTCCATCTTCTCATCAGAAACCATTCAGCACTCACCACGTGTAGTACCCGGTGCCTCACAAGATGTTCCTGAAGAAATTAAGGATGGAGCCATAGAGAAAGCGGGATAAGAAGCGGGGAAACTCGTAGCCGGTGGAGATGGATTCATTCCGCCTGCGTCATTGAAGCTTGCGATCTACAAGGAGCCGCTTGACAGCTTGAACAGAGAGCATTATGCTTAGTATAAGTACATGGCATTGCCAAGTACTTATCATTTGCTCAACTAGTTGGTAATGCAAGATACGGATTTCATCTTCGAAAGTCCTCGATAGAGGTTTTCTCATTTTCAGCTATCTTGTAATGCAATATAGTTGGCCGTCATTCACACGGACTTCGATATAAACGGAGGTGAGGCTATGAGAATGAGGAGCCAATTGTTAAAGGGCATTCTCGAAGCCTGTGTGCTGGCACTCATCCAACAAAAACCGGTTTATGGCTACGAGCTGGCACAAAAACTGAAGGAAAGCGGTCTGCCGGATATTAGCGACGGAACCATTTATCCAATTTTGTTAAGACTTCAGAAAAACAAGCTGATTTATAGTGAAATGAAGCCTTCAATGAGTGGGGGGCCGCAGCGCAAATATTATTATTTAACAGAAGAAGGAAAACAAGAGTTGGCTGAAATGATTGAAGAGTGGAATCAATTGGCAAGGCCTATTTCTTCATTGCTAATGACTAAAGGAGGAATTCAACATGATCAGCACCAAGAGAAAAACGGAGACTCAAATGCTAATTGAACAAAACAACGAGCTGCGGCCCCAACTAAATCCTGAAAATGAGAAGCTTTATAGCGATATTCTAATTTACATCCGTACAGACCTGCGCGTCGCTAGCCTGGAAAGTGAACAGCTGCTTCTAGATTTGCTGCATCATTTACTGGAGGCTCAAGAGGAAGGTAGAACAGCAAGGGAAGTAATAGGCGATGATCCAAAAGTTTATGCAGATGAGCTGATCAATGAGCTGCCCAATGAACAAAAAAGAAATGTAGTCCAGTTTATTGCGATGCAATTAATTAAGCTTCTTGGGTTTATCGTACTTGGACATGGAACGGCCCTCCTTATTGTGATGAGCCTCGGAATTTCAGCTCCGGCTCTAACTGCAGGCGCCCTTTTGGTGCAATTAATCATTTCCGCCCTTTTGGTGGCTGCTGCAGTTCTGATTTTGTTCAAGGTGATTAGATCCGAGTTATTCCAAAATAACAAATCATCGGCTAAAACCTTTTTGCAGGCGGGCTCAATCGGCGCAGGCGTATTTACTGTCATTCTTCTATCCACCTATTATATGCCGGACCCGGGAACGAGCTTACAGTGGGACTGGTGGATATTTATGCTATTGGGAGCATTTCTCCTGCTGCTGGGAAGAGTGGTCAAAGCTTAAAGCCAGGTAAAGGATGCTAAAGAACAAAAAGTCACGAAGAGGCTCGTGGCTTTTTGTATTCCTGTATTTAAAAATATTTACATACATACTGTATGTATGATAAAATCATCATAGAATAATAAACTAGCTAAATAATGGTTTCAGAACACAGCATTCGCAGTTTGTATTCACAATTATAAGGAGAGATGTACGATGAGGATAAATAGCTTTTATCCGGTTCTAATGAGCAGCAAAGTAACAGAAAGTCGGGAGTTTTATACGCGTCATTTCGGGTTTGAGGTTGTGTATGAAGCGGACTGGTATGTCAGTTTGAGGGCAGCAGACGGCTCAAGTCCTTTTGAATTGGCGGTGCTGGATGCTTCTCATCCGACAATCCCGGCTTCTTTTCGGAACGCAGTACAAGGCTTGCTGCTGAATTTTGAAGTCGAGGATGCAGACGCCGAATACGAGCGGTTAATTGTGCAGGAGAAGCTTCCACTGGAATTGGCGCTGCGTGATGAGGAGTTTGGCCAGAGACACTTCATTACTAAGGACCCGAATGGAGTTCTTATTGATGTCATACAGATCATCCCGCCTTCGGAGGAGGAAAGCAGCTACTATGCAGAGCAGATTTGGCAGGAGGGAGCGCCTTCATCGGCCGCAGAAAAAGCTCCTAAAGGTGATAATAAATGAGCGGATCGGCTTCGGCGCTCAAATATTACTTTGGCAAGGAGCTGGCAGTAAGGCTTTCTGAGGAGATCAGTGTGCTCGAACCTGATTTTCCGTCTCAACATTTTATTCAGGAGGTGCAATCCCGGGTGGACGGGCTGGAGCTGAAGGCCCGTGTTGCGGTTATAGCCGAGCAGCTGCGCCGTACTCTTCCTAAAGACTACTCGGCAGCAGTCAGACTTCTCTTGAAGCTGCTAGGTCCCGAAAACGAGAGCGAACAGGGGATGTTCACGAACGGCTATTTCCTCATGCCAGTAGCCTATTTTGTTGAACGTTATGGGTTAGACCACTTTGAGCTCTCCATGCATGCAATTTACGAAATCACGAAGCGCCATACATCCGAGTATGCTATACGCCCTTACCTGACGGCTTACCCCCAGCAGAGTCTGAACAAGCTTCAGCAGTGGGCGAAAGACGACAATTCCCATGTGCGCCGTTTGGTTAGCGAGGGGACGAGGCCGAGACTCCCGTGGGCCAAACGTATGCCTGTCATTCTCGGTGATCCGAACATACATTTGTCGCTCTTGGATGTATTGCTTGACGATTCTTCTTTCTATGTAAGAAAATCTGTTGCTAATCATTTGAATGATCTTAGCAAAGATTATCCGGATATCACACTGGATTGGCTCGCAGCCCGTATTCGTCCAAACGAGAATCCAGCGGATAGTACGAAGACAGGAACAGGTAAGGAGAAAAATTCACTGTGGGTAGCTCGTCACGCGTTAAGGACTTTGATAAAATCAGGAGACCCTGGCGCTTCGCGTTGGTTAGCCTCAGTTTCCGGAGAATAGTATGCTGAACAAGAGTGAAGCTGGAGTTTTCTTAAAGATGCAGAATCAATGTCATAGTATAGGAGTAGGTTGAAACGATGAGAAGATCCCGGGAAGAGACAAACGAAACGATCCACACGCTGCTTCAGATAGCCCAGCAGCATTTCACGAAGCGGGGATATTCCGCTGTTGTGCTGGAGGAAGTTGCCCAAGCCGCCGGAATGACCAGAGGTGCGGTCTACCATCATTTCCGCAGTAAAAAAGGCCTTTTTCAGCATGTGCTCGAGGCCGTTCAGGTAATAATAGGACAGCACGTCGAGAAGGAAGCCATGAAAAGCGATGATCCTTGGGAACAGCTACATTTGGGCTGCCGGGGGTTCTTGGAGGCGGCCGTGGAGCCCCATCACCGGAGAATCGTTTTAATTGATGGGCCTGCTGTGCTCGGCTGGGAAACATGGCGCAGATTAGATGAACAGAACTCGATGAGCCATCTTCGAGAACAGCTTGCCATGATGCAGGAGCAGAGATTGCTTAAGCCGATGCCTCTGGATGCACTAACTCATTTTCTTTCGGGTGCGCTCAACGAATCCGCATTATGGATTGCAGAAAGTGAAGATATTGCTGCAGCCATGCGGCAGAGTATGGATGTGCTTAACGCGATTTTGGAAGGAATCAGAACCTAGCCTTTAAAGTTGATTTCATTCGCTATATCGCTTAAACCTGATTTTTGCCATACAACAAAAAAACGGGGTGTCAGTGGAGCTGTCGAGAAAGTTCAAAGAGATAATTCTAGGTTCATGTCGGGTTTGGGATTTGTAGCATTGGTCCACAATATATTGAAAGCGGCAAGCATCCGCTTCACTACTTTTCTCCAAAAAGCAGCCGCACAAAAAAGTTGGACGGAAAACACTCTGGAAGTGCCCGTTTTCCGCCCGACTTTTTATTTTTTGAACTTATTGGATAGCTTCTTCTGAATAGCCCCTTTCCTTCAATGGATCAGGCTTCGTGCCGCGGAATTAATCAAACTGATTGCCACTCATTCAACAGAGCTTCGGCATACCGGGTGAGAGCCTCGTAGGCCCGGGCAGATACACGCTCTCCCTGTCTATGCGTTTCCAGCAAGCTCAGAAAGTTATGGCTAAGGTGGCGCTCCGCCAAATCGAGCTCACCTCTATCGTAGAAGCGGATTACAGTGTTAAGCTGGGCGATTAAGGAACGCGCAGCTCCGCGGTTGGCAAACTCCCCTTCATCCGCTAATTGCTCTAGCAGCTGCATCATGGCTGCCGGCTGTGGAGTCGCTGTAATAGAATATACGCCGTACAAGGGGAAATGGTCGGAAGCCTCCGTTTGCACGACCGTACCGTCATACATCTTAACTTCATCACTATACAGAATAAAATCAATTCGTGAAGTCGCACCGCTAGAAGGGAAGGTGAGTGCATCGGGCATGTACCGGAAGGAATCAATTAAGGTTCCGTCACCCAAAAGCACATCCATTTCAGGAGTTCCCGCCTGTGCGTTAAAGTCACCGGTAACGATTTTCGGCCGTGTACGATTCTGCAAAATTTCCTTAATCTCATTTGCCTGGGAGATTCTTTGCTCTGTAGAAAGCCCGAGATGGGTGCTGTAAAAATGCAGGATGTCTCCATCAATATCAATCTGCGCCTCTAACAAGCCTCTTTGCTCCTGACCAAAGCTTTCAAGGTGATAATTTTCCCATGAAACGATTGGATACTTGCTTAAAATTGCAGTTCCGTATTGGCGGCGCTCCGGGCCTTCAACCGGGTCGCGATCCAGGTTGGCTCCGAACACGTAGTACATGTCCAGCATATCAGCCAGCTCTTTCGCCTGATCCTTCAAGTCGCTCCGGCTGGAGTAATGCTTATCTACTTCCTGAAGGCCAACAATATCGATGTCATGCTCCGCTATCACTTGGGCTATTCCTTCCAAATCCAAAACATTGGCATTATTAACGCCATGATGAATGTTAAAGGCCATAGCTTTAAAGGTTTTGCTGCCAGGGTCCTGAGGTACTGTCAAAGCAAGCTTAACTGTATATCGTTTGACAGTTAGACCGTCCTCGGATGTCACCGTTATGATTGAGGTGCCTGGCAGACCAGCGGCTTGAGCAACGTCAACCTGAGCGTAAGCATCTTCAGGTGTTGCGGTTATAGCCGGAATCGCTGCAAAGGTCGGCAGCGTAACAGTATAGTCGGTTTGCTCAGGGTCAAAGCTCTCCAGAGCTGTCCCGTCTACCCGTATTTCGCTTAAAGCAGCGCTAGTCCCGGGGATTCTTTCAACTACATTGACCTGCATTTCGGCTATGAAATTAAGGTAGGAAGCTGTAATGACGGTTGTACCAGTCGCTAAACCGGTAACCATTCCGTTTGAATCGACGGTTGCGATGTCCGGATCGGAGCTGGAATAGGCAGCGCCAGAGGTTAGCGGGGTTGCCGTGCGGTCAGCATGGTTAGCATATAGTATAAAAGATGTTGGCTCGCTGATAACGGCAAAATCAACCAGCTTTTCAAACGACAAGCTGCGGATAGTCTTGCTCGGATCCGCAACCTTTAATTCGGCCAGGAAAGGACGAGCTGTAGAGGCTAAGGAATGAATGACTTCAGAATGCACAACCTCCAATTGATAATCCGCATAAACATAGTCAGTACGGGAACGAGGATCGGTTGAAGGAGTAGTTTCCCCGCCTAGTCTGCCAGTGCGTACATCATAGAAAGTGTCGTTGAGCGGCTCAAGCTCGGCTGCACCCGGCAAGTGGTTGAGCGACCCGCTAAACACCTTGTAGCCCGTCTGCTGCGAAGTTGCCGCAACAATTTCCGGGATTTGAACTAGAGTCTCAGCTGAAATTCCTGCTAAGTGCGTGGAATTGAACCATAGCGTTTTTCCATTCCAGTCGATTTCGGCTGCAAGCATACCACGCTGTTCGCGGCCGCGAGTCAGCAAATGGTTCTCTGAGGAAACGATCGGATATTTGCTTAATATGGCGTTCCCATACTGGCGGCGGGGCTCTCCTTCCTGTGCAGGATTATTGTCAATGTTAGCCCCGTACACATAATACATTCCCAGCAGATCAGCAATTTCTTTAGCTTGATCTTTCCATTCACTGCGAGCTCCGTAATGCTTGTCCACACGCTGCAAGCCAATGACATCCGCGCCGGAATCGCGAATTGTATTCGCAATACGCTCCAGATCCAAAACTCTGGTATCGGCACTTACCCCAACGTTAATGTTGTAGGTCAACACTTTAATGCTATCCTCGGTTGAAGCATCGGCGCTGGCCGGTACGGCCAGCAGAAAGCAATGGAGGATCATGAGACAAACGGTAAACCATGACAGCTTTTGTCTTCCGGATAAAGTTAGCATCTTATTCTACTCTACCTCCTTAAGAATGTATGCCAGAGGGAACGCCATTGCAAGCGTTATCATTCTGTGCTTCTCTAAGTTAGCAAATTATTATGCAGCCATCAATAGTGCAGTTTGGTTATAGGACAAAGGAAGCAGACTTTCTTAAATAAGTGATTTGCATAATGTTCCTGTATATTGTTCATCTTAACAAGTACGAGAAACGAGTGGGTGCATAATCTATTTTGGTTATTTTCGTGATTAACGGTTCATTTTAATGCAAGGTATCCTTAAGCAGCAGCGAGGTGTTTTTCCGGTGTCCTTCTTTAATTGGTTAATGAGAAATCATAAGCAAAAATACAAAGGGCTGACTGCACCGGAAAGTCCGCAGCAGACCGAACAACAAGATATGGCCTTATCTCCTGACCTGGAGGAGACTATTCAATATATCCAGAGCATTTTAGGTGACAATGATGATTTTGTTATTAGGAAGTTTAATGTATTCGGCCAATTTCCTGCCGTTTTATTTCATTTTTCTCAAATGGTTGATCAAACCATTGTCAACGAGGATATTCTTAAGCCGTTTATGTACAAGCCTCCTCAGCTTGAAGATGAGAAGATCGACCTGAAAAATTTGAAATCGATTCTTTACGGTGATGCTCTTTACCACAGCGAGGGTTCCATGGAAAGTCAATTTTCTGAAATGATAAAGGGAATTCTCCGTGGACAATCTGTTGTCGTGGTCGAAGGCTTGGATGAAGCTTTTGTCATTGATACCCGCAGCATCGATAAGCGGTCAATTGATCAGCCTGCCACAGAGCAGGTCATCCGCGGACCAAGGGAGGGGTTTATCGAACCGCTAGGGGTTAATCTGTCCCTGCTGCGCTACCGGATTCAGTCCCCGAAATTAAAGGTCCATACGATGGAAATCGGACATACAACGAGATCTAAAGTAGCGATCTGCTATATGGATGGCCTCACAAAGCCGGAGTTGATTAATGAAGTGAAAACCCGGCTGTCCAAAATCAACATTGATGCAGTGCTCGATTCCGGTTATTTAGAGCAATTCATCGAAGACAACCATCTATCTCCTTTTCCGCAAATTCAATATACGGAACGTCCGGATAAAGTAGCTGCCAATCTGCTTGAAGGGAGGGTGGCCATCTTTGTGGACGGATCGCCTCTTGCCCTGGTGGTGCCGACAGTATTCAGCCAATTTTACCAAACCGTTGAGGACTATACGGAACGCTTCGTCCTCATGAGCGCCATCAGGCTAGCCCGGTTGATCGCCCTCATTTTCTCGCTTATCTTTCCGTCCCTTTATGTATCCATCATTTCCTTTAATCCGGAGTTGATTCCAACTGAATTCGCCGCTGCCGTGGCCGGCGGCCGTGCGGGCGTCCCTTTTCCTGCTATAGTCGAGGTTCTTGTTATAGAAATTTCCATGGAGGTGCTGCGAGAGGCTACCATTCGATTGCCGCAACAGGTAGGGGGAGCGCTCTCCATCGTCGGTGTTCTCGTTATCGGACAAGCTGCGGTTGCTGCCGGGTTTGCCAGTCCGATCACGATAGTGGTGATCGCCTTAACGACTATCGGGTCCTTTGCCACGCCTGCCTATAATGCTGCATTAGGCCTCAGGCTGCTGCGATTCCCGCTCATTATTTTAGCCGGAATCTTCGGGTTGTATGGAGTCATGATCGGGATAATCTTTATTACCAACCACCTGCTTTCTTTGAAATCGTTCGGGGTTCCTTACTTAAGCCCTTTAGTTCCCGGCAATCTGCAGGGAATGAAAGATTTGCTGATCCGCGGCCCTTTAGGCTGGATGTTCGAACGGCCCGCCTTTCTAATGCCGGAGGATAAAATTCGTGCCGGACCCAATCAAACGGGGCTATCCACGCAAACGAAGGAAGATGTTCCGGTTTCGCAAAAGAAATAACAGAGTCCAGGAGGAATACGGGTGTATGAGTCAACCGCCAAGAGAAATTACGATGATGCAAGCGATAACGGTAATTGTCAGTTCAATTATCGGTGTCGGGGTTTTGGCTCTGCCTTTATTTGCGGTTCAAGCAGCTAACTCAGGAGCTCCGCTTGTTACCTTGCTCGGCTCTTTGCTGGCCACATTTGGACTTTCCCTGATCGCCATGCTGGGAATGCGATTTCCCGATCAATCGATTATTCTCTACAGTGAAGTGATTATCGGCAAATGGCTCGCTTTGCTGGGGAATTTGGCGATTTTCTTCTTTTTTGCCATGTTGACATCATTAACGGCGCGAGAGTTCGGTGAAGTGGTAGTAACATCGGTTTTGAAGAACACTCCTGTTGAGGTAACGGTTATCGTTATGCTTGTACTGGCTGCTATCTCGTCAAGGAACAATATTACTACGTTTGCCTATATCCACTTCTTTTATTTCCCCTTACTGCTTGTTCCCGCGCTGATTATTGTTGCTCTGTCTCTAAAAACTGCAGAAACGATTTATTTACAGCCAATTTATGGAAACGCACCTACCAATCTGCTCCAGGGAACTCTCGTTATAGCGGCTTTGTTTCAACCTGCCTTTGTAATGTCAATCATCATCCCTTATATGAAAAATCCGCAAAAGGCGATCCATTCCAGTCTGTGGGGACTCCTTATCGCTGGCGGGCTCTACGTGATGATAGTGATTGCGGCTGTCAGCCGTTTTGGCTCGGAAGAGATTTTGAAGCTGCTGTGGCCTTTTCTCGAACTCGCGAAGGCGACATCACTGCCGGCTAATATTCTGGAACGTATAGATGCGGCTTTTTTGGCGGTATGGGTTACGGCTGTATTTACAACTCTTTTGACTAGTTATTTTATGACCATTTATTCCTTAACGGCCATGCTGAAGCTTAAGGATCATAAAATGTTCTCGATTTTCTTTTTACCTGTCATTTTTATACTAGCGATGCAGCCTAAAAGCATAATTTCGATGTACTCGACGATCACCATCTTCGGGAAAATTGGTCTGGTTTTAACGATTGGCTACCCCGGGATATTGCTGCTAATTGCAATATTGAGAAAGAAAAAGGGCGGGACGGTCGATCCCTACCATTAGCTTTAGGCAAGCGTTTTCCGTACTCCCGGGTCTGTTAACCCCCCCGAGCTGGTAATCGATCAATGAATAATTACTTCCAGGTGAAGGAGCAACAAACTTATGTTTACTGATAGTAATTCAACAGGATATATCGGCTATGCAATTTCGCTATGGCTGGTTACCGCAGCGGTTATTTTCTTCCTCGATGTTCGAACCTATCGCAGGACTGGACAGAATAAGGAGTGGAAAGTTTCCATCATCCTTGGGTGGATTAATTTGGCAGTAGGTCTTATTCTCTTGATTTTGAACCAAATGACCGAATGGTTAGGGTCGAGATGAAGTGCCGCTAAGGAGGGTGCGCCAATGAAATTATCCTATAAAAAAATGATACTCAGCTTGCTGGTTCTTGCAGTGGTTTGTCCACTGCTGACAAGCTGTTGGGATCGGCAGGAGCTTGAGGAAAGAGCTGTCATACTGGGCATATCTATAGACACTGTTTCAGATGAAGCGGAAAAAGAGGAGTCGGAAGCAGCCCATCTGTTCGGCAAATTCCCGGCTCCCAATAAAAATATGCTGAGAATAACCGCGCAAATTGCCATCCCCGGGAAAATTCCGCTTGGTCCGGGAGATGCTGCGGGTGAAGGGGGCGGCGGCGGTTCTGGTGCTTCAGAACAACAATCTACATGGGTTCTAGAAGTCGTAGGTCATACACTCAACGATGCTTTAATGAATCTGCAGCAGCAAATATCCGGCAGAATCTTCCTTGGTCACCTTAGAGTCATTGTGATTTCCGAGGAGATTGCCCGCAGGGGAATCTGGAATTTGAACGATTATTTGCGGCGAAATTCAGAGGTGCGGAGAATGGCATGGCTTTTGGTTGCTAAAGGGAACGCGAAAAATTTTATGATGGCCAGTCCGAGACTGGATCGGCTGCCAACGCTTTATTTAATCGGAACCTTGGACGAAGCTGTTAGGATGGGCAAATTCCCGGAAGACTATATAGGGATGTTTTGGGAGCGGTCATCCTCCAAAGGTCAGGAGGGTTATCTGCCCTATGTGGAGCTTAAAGAAGCGGGAAATGCAGAAATTATAGGCATTGCCTACTTCCGGGACGATAAGATGGTAGGGGCCACCAAGCCGTTGGAGATCGCAGCTTTCATGGCAACCAAAGGAAACAATCCGGGAGGCTACAGGGCTATGGTCAGTTTGGATGACAATAAACAAAATTCGGTGACCCTCTATACCACCTCCCGAAAGTCCAGCTTCAATGTAGATTTAAAGAATGGCCTTCCCCGTTTTACGGTGCAAGTATTTATGGAGCTCAATGTAGAGGAACGAATAGGCTATGGACTTGTAATAGATAATTCAAAAATATTGGAAAAATTACAAAAGGAATTTATAGAGTCGTCAACAAAATTACAGGAAGATTTAATCAAACAAACCCAAAAACATAAATCGGACATTTTCGGCTTTGGAGAATACTTGCGTGCGAAAGAGCCTGGCTATTGGGACCGGAATATTGGAACGGCGGAAAAATGGCAGGAGATGTACAGCAAGGTGGACATCGAGGTGAAGGTGGATGCCGAAATCCGCCGGATTGGCATGAAGGCCAGATAGCAGCGGCCGGATACCGGTCTCCAATACGCCATTAACCCGGGGAAAGCCGGCGGCATTAATAGCTGCTTTAGCGGTGGTATAACCTTAAGCTGCGGGTTCACTCCTAGGCTGCTTTAAGGTACAATGATGGAAGCATTGGCGGCGGATGAACCGGGCCGATATATAATTATTCAAGCAGCAGGAGGCATGTAAATCATTGAGTATGGAGATTGAGATGGATCTGTATAAAGATTGGTTGAACACCGTACGTGAAATTTTCAGGGGTTCAGATATCCCTTTGCCTGAGCATTGGGATGATGCCCAGATCGGCAAGGCTTATTATATGCAGACTTCCTCATCGGAACAAATGGCGGAGGAGCGCAGAGATGCCAACGAGGCGAGAATCCGCCACCTGCAGCAAACTCTTCTCGAGAATATGGAGCAGATTGTGCTGCCTGACATCCGCAGCCGTACAGGATACAGCGGTAACCGGTTAAGGTTTCGCTGGGTGTATGCACAAGGGGAACACATAGTTGAGGAATATTCGCAGTACCGGATTCCTTTGGGGCCTTCACCGGATTAAGCTTTATGCTTGATCCGGCTTTTTAGGTTTCAGAGCTAAATTTACAGTTGACTCTCACGCTGCGTGATCCTTTATAGTAGTAAGCGGAAGGAGGAAAGAGTGACTATGGCCATGAAAGTCAAGGAAGTTGCCGAGCTGGTGGGGATCAGTGTGCGCACACTGCATCATTATGATGAAATTGGCTTGCTTACCCCGGATAAAGAAAGTGAATCCGGCTATCGCCTCTATTCCGACGAGCATTTGGAGCAGCTGCAGCAAATTTTGTTTTTTCGGGAACTGGAATTTCCTTTGAAGCGGATTAAAGAAATTATGAGTAATCCGTACTTTGAGAGGCTTGAGGCGCTGCAGCTGCACCGGTCTATGCTGCTCAGTAAACGAAAGCGGATCGACCAGATGCTCCGTACAATTGATAAAAGCATACAGCATGCTAAAGGAGAGATCGCAATGACAAATAAAGAAAAATTCGCAGGCTTTGATTTTTCCAACAATCCTTATGAGCAAGAAGCAAGAAAGCGTTGGGGAGACGAAGCCGTCGACCAATCTAATAAACAGATTGCTGCGATGAGCAAGGACGAAAGACAAAGGTTAAGCGATGAAATGAACGAAGTTTATAGAAAATTAGCCGGGCTGAGACATCTAAAGCCGTATGATAAGGAAGCGCAGGAGGCCATCGCGGAATGGTATCAACTGTTGAACCGGATGGGGAGCTATACTCTTGAAGCTTTCAAAGGTCTTGGCCAGATGTATGTGGATGACGAACGGTTTACGAACACTATTGATCAATTCGGGGAAGGCTTGGCCCGTTTTATGAGTGAGGCAATGTCCGTTTACGCGGAGCAAAACCAGTCGTAGGGGTTCAACGAAGCCTAGATATCATCGAGGGGCTGTCTAATAAATCCTCTTCCAAGTAAAGGTTTTAAATGAAACGAGGCTGTCCAGAAAGTCCATTTTTGGGAACAGCCTCGTTGATTTTTTAAAGGGTGCGGACTAAAAAGCTCATTATGAAATGTCCAACTTTTTATTTGGGGGACTACTGGACAGTCCCTCTTTCTTTGCTCGGCGGTTAAGCAGCCATTTGACTATAGGGGGAACCAGAACAAGAATAAACAATATTCGAAAAAGCTGATAGGCGGAAACGACAGCGATATCCCCGCCGGTCATCGCTGCGGTTACGCTCATCTCCGCCATGCCCCCGGGAGCTGTACTTAAAAAAGCGGTTAAGTAACTGATTGGCTGGGAATAAACAAGGATTGCGCTAATTAAGAGAGAAACCGCTACAGTCAGCAGGCTGTTTGCTAAGGAACGGGGGACCAGACTTCTCCAATTGCTCAAATGGTTCAATTGAATAGAAGTTCCCAAATGGGCGCCTACTGCGATCTGCGCCAAGTTAATCCATAGCTCAGGCAGATGAGGGGGATGCCAATCGAGAAACACAAACCCTATAGCAGCGAGCACGGGCCCAAGAAAATAGGGAGTGGGCACCCGCAGCTTACCTGCCAACCAGGGACTGATCAGAACGGCGGCAACGATCAAAGTGATCTGACCTATCGGGGCGCTCTCTGCGGTGTCCTCCAGAATCCCGGCGGTGCTTACTTGTCCATTAGAGAATGTATGAAATGCCAAGAAGGGAACGAGAAAAATGACGGTCAGCACACGGATCGTCTGCATGACAATGACCGTTCCGGGATCGGCGTCCTTAACCTCTTCGGCAAGCACTGCTACTTGTGAGAGGCCGCCGGGTATGGTTCCGATGATTGCCGTAGACAGACTGATTTTCATCCAACGGGCCAAGACCCATCCCATAAACAGGCTGATGAGCACCATTAATACGGTGGAAAGTGTCATCCAGGGCAGCTGGCGAATGATTTCCCTGCCCGCTTCAATGGTGAAGGAGCTTCCTATCAAATATCCCAAAACGATCAGTCCGCTATTCCGCATCGATCTTGAAGCCGCCACCGGCTTTTTGATTAAAGTACTCCAGATAACTAATCCGGCAATTGGGCCGAGCATCCAAGGAATCGGCACCCGCAGCCATGTGAACAGAAAACCGAAGAGAACGGCTACGGTTAATGACTCTAGATGAATTCTCATGATCCTTAAGCTCCCTCGCAAATTCGGTAGACTTATGCTCCCATCAACCGGGAATAGACCGCTCTTCCTGCTTACGGTCGACTGAACTATTCTATCATAATTTTAGAGAAGTAGGGTTTAACCGGCCAAAATCCAGTCTGAATCCAGTCTGAATCCAGTCTGAATCCAGTCAAATACCGCTCGCTTTAAGCTTATTTAGTACGAGATTTGCGTGCCGGTATAAGAATTAAGCTGTGTAAAGGCCGAAGGTTTTTTTGTGTTAGCAGGATTAAGCCGGGTTCGGGCAGAATGGTTAACAGGGTAAGGAAGCAGGAAAAAGGAAGGTGAGGTCTTGTACTGTCATCCGCTGAACCCTGAGCTTAAGTTAGTTTTGCTGCAGCCTGGACATAAGGAAGAATTGTTCAAGCTGACGAATCAAAACCGGGATTATTTGAGTCAATGGCTTCCATGGGTGAAAAATCATAATGAAGAGGCCACGCGCTTGTTTATTGAGACAAGCGGGCGGCAATTTGCCGGCAATTTAGGGTTTCAGTCCGGTATTTTCTACAAGGGAAAGCTGGCCGGATGTATAGGTCTGCACAACATTGACTGGAAAAACCGCAAGTCCTCAATTGGCTACTGGATTGGGGAACAGTATCAAGGTCTGGGGCTGGTTACGCGCTCTTGTCAGGCTCTGCTGGATTTTGTATTTGGAGAGCTTGGTTTGAACAGGATGGAAATCCGGGCAGGAGTTCATAACGAAAAAAGCCGATCTGTAGCCCAGAGACTCGGATTTCAATGGGAGGGTACGATAAGACAGGCAGAGTGGATTAACGAACAATTTATCGATCATGCGGTATACGGCATGCTGGCTGACGAGTGGTTCGAACATAATCCGCACCGGCCGAACCAAGCCCGCAGGAAGGACGAGCCGCGTATGCAGAGCATGTTTTTTCAGGAAGGACACTCGCATAGCGGAAATGTAAACCCCGGAACGAAATAATTAGGATAAGCTGAATACCGCGTAAGGGATCAAGCTTTCAGGATGCGGAAGGGAGCATAATGGTTTTGAAGGTTAGCAAGTGGATAATAGGACTGCTTAGCTTTATACTTCTGTTTACAGGATGCTTGCCGGCTGCTGAACAGCCAGCAGCGACTCCTTCTTCTACAGGATCGTATGAGCAGCAGACGGATGAGTTTGCAAAGCTCGCTGCCTATATTAAGAAGCATGGCAGCTTGCCTGATCATTATTTGACCAAAGAGGAAGCCAGGGAGAAGGGATGGATACCGGAGAAGGGAAATTTGCACGAAGTAGCTCCCGGGTACAGCATTGGCGGTGACCGCTTTTACAACCGGGAGGGCCGACTGCCCGATGAGCCGGGAAGGATCTGGTATGAAGCGGACGTTAATTACGAATCAGGGCATCGCGGCCCGGAGCGGATTGTCTTTTCGAATGACGGTCTGATCTATAAAACAGTCGATCATTATGACACATTTGAACGTCTCGAGTAAGCTGGAATCGTGCCTGACAAACGCGAGTGCCAGCGAAGATGGAGGAGGAAAATGAACGAAATACGTATAAACGGGCGTGCGATAACATCCCGAGAACAGCTTCACTCGCAGCTGAAGGAGCAGTTGGGCTTGCCCGATCATTATGGCCGAAATCTCGATGCTTTATGGGATGGTTTGACTGGGAGCGCAGGCCTCCCGCTGACGATTTATTGGGAACATTATTCGATTAGCGCGGAGAGATTAGGCGAATATGCCAGCAAGGTTGCTCAACTGTTCAGGGAGGCCGAAGAGGAACTGGAAGGGTTCCATTTTGTAGTTAATTAGGAGCATCTAACAGTATGGAATAAGGAAGCTGAACCTATTTAAAAGGCAGCTGAACCTATAAAAAGCACCGGAGACTAATGAGCATGCCGGTGCTTTTGTCATGGTGAGGGCTAGTGGCTTGGTGCAAGCGGCGCCGTTTGTTTGACGCTACATTCTTAACGCCCCGCCAATGCGGGCTTTATTCTTTCAATGAACTGTAATGGACTTCATAATCATCCTGAATCATATTCATTCCTTCCTCGTAGCTTCCGGCTGGAGCTGCTAGAAAGGAACGCTCAGTCTGCCGGGTATTCACTTCTTCCTCCGGAGCCAGTTCTACGAAAATTTGGGCAAATTCGCCTTCTACTTGAGCCCGCCCTAAGAAAAAAACAGAAGGCGTTCCGTCCTGATTCATCCCGAAGTAAGATATAACAGCCATTTCGTTCCTTCTGATCCAAATTTGAGTTTCGTAAGTTTTCGTTCGATCGAGGTGTTCCCAAATCATAGAGCCCTTGAAATAATGGTCTCTGCCGATAGGCCGTTCAAGAACTCCATCTATATACACACGGGTATGTTCGACGGATTGAGGATCTCCATAGTTAAACTGCACTGCCCGATGCACTTGCTGGATGGGCACGGGAAAGGTATAAAAATACAAAAACAGCCCGAGGGCTATTGAGCATACGCTAATGGATAAAAAGATCTTCTTCATTATTTTTTTCTCCTCACAAATTGTGCCCATTATACTTAGATGCAAGCTATAACATAAACCGTAACAACTAGAAGTCAAGCACGCCTTCCCACGTATCTTTCGTTCTTGAAGCACTATCTTAAAGCACTATCTTGATGCACTATTTGAAAGCTTCACAAGCCTTCATAAGAGGGCATCTATACCGGTCTTTATTTGGCGGCAATAGGTTGTACCGGATAAGGTCCGATATAGCCCAATTGACTAGAAATTCCTGCACAGGCCTCCATAAGCAGTTGTCCGATTTCTGGAATCTTCTGTGTGGACAGGTTGTTTTTAATCGTAGACACACTGATCCCGCCGTGCACTTTTCCTTCATGGTTAAAAATAGGAGTGGCTACACAACGGATACCAATTTCTCCTTCTTCATCATCCACCGCATAACCGAACTTCCTTACCAGCTTTAAATGATCGCGGAAGCTTTGCTCTGTGCAAATGGAATTCGGGGTCAAACATTTCAAGCCCTTATCGATTACAAGAGCCAGTTCCTCTTCGTCCAGATAAGCGCAAATAGCCTTTCCTACCGCGGAGGTGTTCAATTGTTTTCTTTCACCAATATAGGTGTTAAACCGGATCATGCCCGGTCCTTCCAATTTATCTACAATTATCATTTCGCCTTGAGAATAAAGACCCAAATGGGTGGAAAATGAGGTTGTCTCACGCAGATGTTCCATATACGGAACACAAATTTCTTTGAAGTCGACAAGATGGTAAGCGTTCATTCCGAGTCTGAATAGGCCCAGTCCAAGTTTGAAAGCGCCTGAAGGCAATTTTTGAACTAGATTGTGCGCTTCCAGTGTGTTTAGAATAGTAAAAACTGTAGTTTTAGGAAGGCTTAAAGCCTGACAAATATCGGAGATGGCTAAGCCGGTTTTCTTATCTGTCAGCAATTCAAGAATTGATATCGCTTTCTCTAGGGCGGGAACGTTATATTTTATTGTTCCCTTAGTAGATTTATCCATGAAGTTCCTCCTGCTTTAATGAAATCTGTCTTAACTTTCTATTCAGTATATTGAACAGAGTAAGTTAACATAAGCTGTTACCTAAAAAAATCATACTCAATTTTTAAATATTAAGCAATAAAAAAGACGGATATTACGCAAAAAATAAATTGACAATCAATATAAAGAACTATTATTCTGTATGTAGAACATAAGGAATAGAATTCCATTGTGGATTGTAAAAGGAAGGGAGGTTGTTTACATGAGTAAGCAAGCTGTTTTCGATTGTCACACCCATATTGCTGAAATGAGTCATTTGTCCGGGCCTTTTCTCGCAGCAGCACAAAGAGCCTGGGGGGCGGATTTTCATTTTGCTTGCACCATAGATGAGCATAAAGCAGCGGTAGCATCTTGTTCCGGTGCTATAGTGCTTGCTGTTGATGCTCCCGCAACAGGTTTTGTAGTACCGAACGAATATGTGGCGGGCTATGTTGCCAGTAGTCCATCCCGCTTGTTTGGCTTTGCCAGTGTGGATCCTAAAAGGCCGAAAGCCTCCCGCCTGCTGGAGCAGGCTATTAAAGAGCTAAATTTAAAAGGGCTTAAACTGGCGCCTATTTATCAAGATTTTCATCCCTTGGACAATATATGTTTCCCTTTGTACGCCAAGGCAGAAGAGCTCCGCTTGCCAGTGATGTGGCACCAGGGGACCTCGTTTGTCTCCGAGGGACCGCTTGAGAAATCACGTCCGGCCGCCTTGGATCCGATAGCCCGGGCCTTTCCCAATCTGAAAATGATCATTGCACATCTCGGACATCCGTGGGTCGAGGAGACGATAAGTGTAGTCAGAAAACATCCGAACATGTATACAGATATTTCAGCATTAGGCTCAAGGCCCTGGCAGATGTATAACGCTATTATTTTGGCTATCGAGTATGGCATTGAGGACAAACTTCTTTTTGGAAGCGATTTCCCGTTCAGTACTCCAGACGAAACACTTCGTTCCCTATATGGTCTTAATGAGATGGTTGAAGGTACCCGGCTGCCGCGAATCCGGGAGGACGTGATAGAGCGCATGCTTGCTCGGAACACGGTGGAACTGCTTGGGTTAAATTGAATAAGCCCGCCTGAAGAGAGCGAGCTTCATTCTCATAGAAAGAAGGAGATGGATTTGAGAATCATTTCCCTGGAAGTGATAGCTGTACGACTGCCTTTTCAAGAACCGGTATCTGACAGTCTCGGCACTTATTCTTGCTCCAATCATGGACTGGTGAAAGTAACAGCAGAATCCGGTTTATACGGAATAGGCGAAATCGCTTTAGCTTGGTTTGGCGGAGTACATAGCTTATGCCAAGAGGTGCGCAACCATTGGACTTCCTTGGTAGTAGGCGAGCATTTGACTAATATCAATGCCATTTGCCGCAAAATGGATTCCATGTGCTCATTTTCCCAGAGGCATCTATTGGCCAAAGCAGGAGTTGAAATGGCACTCTTCGATCTGCTGGGCAAGCATTTGAATATACCGGTTTACCAGCTGTTAGGCGGAAAGGTCCGCCATTCAATCCCCTTGACTGGAGGAGTGCCTATCGATTCAATAGAGAACATGGTGAAGACAGCCGAACGTAAAGTGGAGGAAGGCTACAAGGAGCTCAAGATTAAAGTAGGCCTGGATGATCGTCAAGATTTGTGCACGGTAAGCAGCATCAGGCGAGCGATTCCGGATCACATTCGTCTCAGAGTAGACGCCAATATGGCCTGGAGTAATCGCAAACAAGCCAAACGGTTAATTGACGAGATGGTCAAGTGGGGAGTAGAGATTATTGAGCAGCCTCTTCCAGCGGAATATATTGAGGATACCGTTTGGCTTAGGGAGCATACCGATGCATTGATTTTGCTTGATGAAGGAGCGTGGGAGATTAAGCAGGCGAAGATAGCTCTGGATAAAGGAGCGGCGGACCTGCTGCATGTTTATGTCAGTGAGGCAGGCGGCCTGGCAGCGTCGAGGAGCCTGTTTGAACTGGCTGCCCTGTATAACGTCCCTTGCACGATTGGTTCAATGCCGGAAGGACGCATTGGTGCGGTGGCTTCTGCTCATCTGGCTATCGCTATGCCCAACCTGTCAAGCTTTGCTTCCGATATTAGAGGGTTTACCGGCTATCAATCAGATCTGGTAACTGAAGATCTAACGATCAGAGACGGACAGCTGTTTGTTCCGGAACGTCCGGGACTCGGGTTAAGCTTGGATGAAGAGCAGCTTGATCGCTTGCGAATTTAGCTTAAGGATGGGGCATGTTTCATGTTTATTGAAGTCCAAGATGTAGAGATGAAGAAAGCAAGGACATTAGAAAGGGAGGACTATTTAAAATCATGAAATTGAAAACGCTTTTATCATGGACGGGTATTGCCATAGTAAGTGCAAGTCTGGCTGCCTGCAGTTCCAATCCGCCAGCTGACGCTGACTCCGCCGATACATCGGGAGCTTCCGGTAATTCCCCTGCTGCTTCCGAACAGGTCACCCTACAGTTTTGGAATCCGCCTCAAACGGCGGATGACAGTCAATTCATACAGCCAATTATTGACAGGTTCGAAGCGGAAAATCCCGGTATCAAAATTAACTTTACGATTCCTCCCTGGGAATCCTTGACCCAAAATCTTACGGCTGCATTTGTCGGAGGCCAAGCGCCTGATGTATTTTACTTGCCTTCGGGCTGGTTTCCGCAATTTGCAGATGGGGGCCACCTGGCGGATTTGAATTCAGACCGTTTTGCCTCTCACTGGCAGCAGCTGGAACCGCTATTAACGGAAGAAACCGTTTTACAGGGACAATATAAGGGCAGGCAATATGGCGTTCCCTGGGTCGCTATTTCCGGATGGCAGCTGCTGTATAATGAGCAATTGCTCCAGGAAGCGGGATATGATCGAGCACCGCAAACTTGGGATGAGTGGGTGGAAGCCGCACAGAAGCTGACCATTGTGGAGAATGGAACTACTACTCAATGGGGAATGGGGATACCCGGAAATGAAAGAGGAATGTTCTCATTTAACTTGACTTACGGTCCTTTTTGGCAAGCGGGAGCAGATCTGGTCACGGATGATTTGAGTAAAGCAGCTTTCAATACCCCGGAAGGACTAACGGGTATAACCTTCTTTGCTGATTTGATTCATAAACACAAAGCGGCGCCGCCAATAGGGATTTATAAAGATTATGAAATTTTTGATGCTTTTTTTGAAGGGAAAATTGCGATGGTGATTGGCGGCACCGATACGGTACAGCGTAAATATAACGATTACCCCGATTTTCCGCTTGGCTCTGATTTTTGGCCGGAGGGCCCTGGCGGCAGCCGTTTGACCAATGGCGCCGTAGGTATGCTGTTTGTTCCGGAGACGGCAAAGCATCCGGAAGAAGCGATGAAGTTCATCTCTTACTTGTCTGAATTGGAAAATTCCCGCGAGTTTTTACAAGCTGTCGGCTTTGCCAGCACCTTAAAGGATAGTGAGGATTTATATCCGGATATGCCGGAAACCCGGGTATTCACCCAATTCGATTACCTCGGTCCGAATATTCCGTTACCTTTTTCGCTATGGGATGTTCTGGGGCCGGCCATGCAGGAAGTCATGACAGGCAAAGACCCTCAAGCAGCGCTGGATGCGGCAGAAGAAAGCATAAACCGTCAAATCCAGGCAAACCAATGAAGAAATAGGTGAACAACTTGAAAAAACATTTGGAAGCCTATCTGCTGTTAGCTCCCAAAATGCTTTGCTTTGCCATCTTTATGGCGCTGCCGTTCGTCGCGGCAATCTATTTTATTTTTCATCAAGGGACGTTTCTCACCTCGTTTCAATTTGTCGGTCTGCAAAATTTTAAAGATGCGATGCGCGACTCGTTATTTTGGCGAAGTTTGAACAATACTTTGCTGCTTACACTGATGGTTGTTCCGTTATCGACTATTTCAGCGTTGTTCGTCGCTTATGGGATCTATGCGGTAAAGAGCTCGAGATTGAAAAGCATCATGAAAGCGTTTGTTTTCTTTCCTTTGCTCAGCTCGATCATTGTCACCAGTATTGTATGGGGCTACCTGTTAAATCACGATAAGGGAATCATCAACAATTTCTTTAGCTTGCTGGGTCTGTCCAACCAGACCTGGCTGGCTAACGGATTCACTGCCTTGATCATCATTGCGGTTATCGAGGTTTATCGCGGCATCGGTTTTTATTCGCTAACCTATCTGGCAGCGATGCAGGAAGTACCCAAGGAAATTATGGAGGCCGCGAGCCTGGATGGCGTCAGCCATTTCAAAATGTTCTACATGATGATCCTGCCGCTTATCCGCCACGCCCTAACCTTTGGTATTGTGATCTGCACAATCTGGGCGCTGCAAATTTTTGATATTGTTTACGTACTTACCAACGGCGGCCCCGGTACCAGTACTTATACAATGGCATTTTACATTTACCGCAATGCTTTTGTCATGAATAACATTGGCCTTGGCGCTACGATGTCGTTCATTCTGATGATGATTATTATGCTGGTTACCCTCGTGCAACTTAGATTGCTGCGCCATAAGGAGGCGGGCTAGAATGGACCGAACCGTCAGATACAGCTGGATTACCCTCACTTTTATTCTGTCCGTTCTGGTAGTCCTGCCTTACCTATTCGTATTGAATACATCCATGAAGACGACTACAAGCTTGTTTTCTGCGGAAGTGTTTATTTTTTTCAAGGATTGGTCGCTCGCCAACTATATTCAATTGTTGGAAGGCACTTCTTTCTTGAAGTGGATTCTAAATTCATTTATCACCTCCTTTGCAGCTGCTCTCATTATACTTCCGCTTGATGCTTTATCCGCTTATCTGTTTGCAAGAAGAGCATTTCCCGGCAGCGATGTCCTGTTCATGATTTTGCTAAGTACGATGATGATTCCTGTAGCGGTTACGGTTATGCCATTGTTCTTGATCTCGCAAAAGCTGGGATTGATGGACACTCTCGCAGGGATTATGCTTCCTACCATTGCCGGCCCGATAGGCGTGTTTATGCTGCGGCAGTTCATTATGAATATTCCGTACGAGCTGGAGGAAGCGGCGCGTATGGATGGTTTGGGGACTTTCGGCATCTTTGCGAAAATTATTTTACCGCTTTGCAAGCCAGGCTTAGTCATGCTGGGGATTCTCATTTACGTAACGCGGTGGAATGATTTTTTGTGGCCGTTGGTCAATACCATTAGTGACAGCAAACGAGTGCTTCCCGTTGGATTATCTTCCCTCATGGGACAGTATCAAATCGATTGGGGGATGCTGACAGCCGGCAGCATGATGTCCATTCTTCCTATCTTTATCGTATTCCTATTCTCCCAGAGATACTTTATTGAAGGAATGACATTCGGTTCCGTGAAAGGCTGAAATCGTCTGCGGGGAAACTTATGTTACCGCCTTGAACGATGCTTGAATCTACCTATTTCTGCTCAGGGGGAAACAAAATGAAAATTATTGATGCACATTGCCATGTAGGTTCCGGATTAATGAACGGTTTGGACGCCGGGCTATTATTGGAAAGGATGGATGCTTCGGGTGTGGATCAGGCAGTCCTTGTTCCGTGGGATCAGGCGATTGCGGTTTATAACGAAGATGGCAATCGACACGTATTGGAGCTGGTCAAGCGGTATCCAGAAAGGTTTCTTGCTTTCTGCACGGTTAATCCCTGGTACGGGACCAAAGCGCTTGAAGAATTGAGGCGCGCCCGGGCCTTAGGGGCATCGGGTTTAAAGCTTCACCCGGTATATCAGGGCTTCCAAATCAGCGATCCTATTGTGATACCCGTGCTGGAGGAAGCCGTGCGCTTGCAAATGCCTGTTTATATACCTACAGGAACTCCTGTTGCTGCGATGCCTCTGCAATTAAAGTACGTGGCCGGATTATTCCCGGAGGCGCTCTTTATTCAAGGACATTTCGGTTCGACCGATTTCTGGATTGACGCGGTGCCCTCAATAACCGACTCTCCCAACATTTATATCGATACAGCTTACAGCATGGTGTCATCAATAGAGCAAATCATTCATCTTGTCGGCTGTGAACGGGTAGTGTTTTCTTCTGACACTCCTTATCTGTCGTTAGAGAATGAGGTGGCTAAGCTGAAAGACCTGGATATCTCGGAAGAGGAGCGGGAAGCGATCGCATCAGGAAATATTTTAAGGCTGCTGGAGAGAGGAGCTGGATAAATGATTATCGACTTCCACACCCACTATACGCTCGGGGAAGTGTTCGTTAAGAAGCAGTATGACGCGGATAAGGTAATTTCAGAAATGGAGGCTAATTCAATTGTCAGCCAGCTGCTGCTCCCTCTGGACGGACTTGTCTTTGACTACAAGGAAGATAACAACCGCATTATGGAGTTGGTGCAAACCTATCCCCAGAGGTTTGTCGGAATGGGAACCGTTCATCCCCGCCGGCCGAAAGAAGCGGTTGAGGAGATGGACCGCTGCCTGCAGAGCGCAGGGATGATAGGGATGAAGTTCCATCCTTGGCTGCAAGCGTTCAGTCCTTTGGAAGATTACTTTCAATCTCTTGCGGAAGAAGCTAATCTTCGTAAAACGTTGTTTTTCTTTCATGACGGAACTCCTCCGTATACAGAGCCGTTCCAAATTGCGGAAGTCGCCAGAGCCAATCCTGATCTGACTGTTGTCATGGGGCACAGCGGGCTGAATGATCTTTGGAGGGAATCTCTGTTGGCTGCTCGTAAATACGATAATATTTGGCTTTGTCTCTGTTCCTGTCCATATAGCGGTATGCTGGAGATCGCCCAAACATTGGGCGGGGAGAGAACCATCTGGGGCTCCGACTATCCTTTGGCCACTGCCAGAGATACTAGAGATCGGATTCGTCAGGTGGAAATGCTCACGGTCTCCGATAGGGTAAAGGAAGATATTTTGTATCATAATGCCTTAAAGCTGATTACCCGGTTTCATCCTGCTTTTCATTCTGCTAAAGGAAAGGGACCATCATGATTATTCATGAGATGACCTGGACTGAACTTAATGAGCACGATTGGCAAGACGCGGTCGTCGTTATTCCATTGGGGGCTACGGAGCAGCACGGGCCTCATCTGCCGACGGATGTGGATACACGGATCATCGGAGAATTGGCGCAGGCCGTTGAACGGCAGCGAAGAGAACATATTGTGCTTACTCCCACAATCTGGTTAGGCCATTCGCCGCATCATTTATCTTTTGGGGCCACGCTATCTATTTCATTAAGACCTTATGTGGAAATGGTGAAAGCGGTTTGCGAGTCTTATATTGGGATGGGAGCAAGCAAAATTTGGCTGCTAAACGGACATGGAGGCAACCGAACGCCCCTTGCTGTTGTGCTCCAGGATTTAAAACTTGCATTTCCGGAAGTGGTAGTGACTGCAAGCGAATATTGGAGCCTTGCGAGGGAATCCATTGCTTCTCTTCGCGAGTCCGGCCCGGGAGGAATGGGGCATGCTTGCGAGCTGGAGACATCCTTATATCTGTATTTGAACGGGGATGGTGTAAGGAAGAATTTAATTCGTGATGACGGCTTTTCTCCTAATAGTCTGCATTCGTCATTAGATATGCTTCAAGGAGAGTCATTTTCCGCAGTCTATAATTTTTGTGAAATTAGTTCTTCCGGGGTAAATGGCCGGCCTTCCTTGGCTGCAAAAGAAAAAGGGGAGCAGTGGTACCGAATGATTGTGGAGAATTTGCTGGATTTTGCGGATCGACTGATAAGCTTGAAGCGGAAGTAGAAAAGCCAGCATTTCATTTTGCATAAATCCCAGCGGGGCGTTTATCAACAGAAGAATCTTTAACGCGGGCTTCTTTATTCGCTAGTGATTAGTTTAAACAAAAAGTTGCCGCTTGCAGAGGAAATCGAATTGTACAAAATGGCTCAAGGGAGTGGAGCGAGGATGAGTATGAGCTTAACCAAATCTTTTCTGGGCAGACGAGGTTTTCCGGAGGGGGATCTGCATCAATTACCGGATTCCCCAAAACGATTTTCCGATGGAGCCCACTACCGGGTGGAAATCCCGTCAGTAGAAAGCCCGCAAGCTTTGCAGACGGTTGTGGAGGAAATGGAACGCCGCCAGATCACCGTTCACCGGGTATCCCAAGGCAGTGGAATTATGTTACTGACGGATGCCGAGATTATGGAGATGGCCTCTATCGGCCGGCAAAACGGGATTGAAGTCAGCCTGTTTCTGGGGCCGCGGGCGCCATTTGATATCCAGGCCCAATCGTTTACAGCAGGAGGAAAAAGCATTGGATTGAGAGCGGCGGGGATGGATCAGCTTCTCTATTCGGTAGAAGAAGTTAAACGCGCTTGCCAATTGGGAATCCGCGGTGTTCTGGTAGCTGATGAAGGCGTTCTCTGGACAATTAATGAAATGAAGAAGGCAGGGGAACTGCCAAGCGATCTGGTGGTTAAAGTATCGGTATCCATGGGAGCATGTAACCCGGTATCCGTGCGGATTATGCAGGATTTGGGCGCCGATACGTACAATCTTCCTTCCGACATGACACTGGCCCGTTTAGCGGCGTTAAGGCAGGCAGTGGATATTCCTCTGGATCTGTATATTGAATCACCGGACGATTTCGGAGGTTTTGTTCGTTACTACGAGCTATGTGAAATTATCCGGGTTGCTGCGCCTGTGTATATTAAATTTGGGTTGCGCAATGCACCTAATGTATATCCTGCCGGCACGCATTTGGAGGAGACGGTTGTCCGCCTAACCCGGGAAAAGGTACGTAGAGCTAAACTTGGTCTGGATATGATTCAACGTTACTCTCCACATTTGCTTATGTCATCGTCACCGGCTCCTGGAGCAGGGATTCCCAAAGGGGGAGTATCTGATGATGAGTAAACAAGCGCTCGGCTCTCCTGCCATCCCTCCGGCATTTGGTTGCTATTCGTCCATGATTCAGCAGGGAAAGCTGTTATTCCTCTCAGGACAGGGGCCTTTTGATGCGAATCAGCAGCTGGTTGGCGAGGATATAAGCAGCCAAACCCATCAAACCTTGCTCAATATTAGGAGTCTGTTGGAGGATAACGGATTTTCCATGAACCAAGTGGTGAGCTCAACAGTTTATTTGAGCGATATTGGCGATTGGGAGACGGTCAATAGCATCTACGGCCAATACTTCAGTGAGCCCTATCCAGCGCGGACAGTGGTAGGTTGTCAGCTTAACGGTATGAAAATTGAAATTCAATGTATCGCTGCAGCAGAAGGGTAGGAGGGGAAAATGGAAAACGGGAAGACGATTCGGTTAGCGGTTATTGGCTGCGGCGATATAGCCGTAACCCGCCATATTCCTACAATTGTTAATCATCCGAATGCGGTTTTGGCGGCCTTGTGTGATGCGGATTCAGAACGGCTCAGAAGCTTGGAAGCTCAATACGGAGGTGTGAGGATGACGACGGATTTCCATGAAATCCTGAGCGATCCGACTGTCGAGGCTGTCATTATCGCAACTCCGCCTTGGGTTACTCCAATCATTACCCAAGAAGCTCTTCAGGCGGGAAAGCATGTTCTCTGTGAAAAACCGATGGCTACTGATCTGGAAACGGCGGAAGAAGTCATAGAAACCCAGAAGATAACCGGCAAGCAGCTGCAAATTGGCTTGACGTATCGGCATGGCCCTTTAATGGAAAAGCTTCGAAGCTGGATCGAGGACGGAAGATTAGGCTCTCCCTTGCTCTACCGCCTGGGCATATTCGAAGAACCGTGGAATCCGGTCCGTGATCCAGAGCATTACAAGAGAATTTTTCAGACGATGGCCCACGGATCGCCTTCTTTGCATGATGGAGCTCATGTAGCCGATTTCCTTTATTTTTTAACCCAATCGACAGTTACCCGGGTGGACTCTTTTGGTTTAAGAACGCGGGATGAATTTCCGAGCAGCAATTATGATGTATCGATCATCCGTTTTGCCAATGGAGATATGGCTAAAATCGAAATTGGCTGGTTCTTCCCCAAATTGCCATTGGGTGAATTTGAAGTTGTTGGACCTAAAGGCTATGCCTCGTTTGATCGCTTCAATGGAGCAGTGCAGCTGGTCAGCGAGTCGCATAAAGAAACAGTGGAGCTGGAAGAGGAAATGGCAGCGGTTTGTTTTCGCAGCCAATTAGAGAGCTTTCTAGCTTCGATCTCCGCTGGCAAGCCCTGTATACCCGGTGTAAAGGAGGGATGGAACAGCCTATACTTAACCAAACAAATAGATCAATCTCTGCGCAAAAGTAATGATCATGAATGAGCTGAGCTTACCGCCATCAAGAACATCCTGACTAAGGCAGCAGGAAATTGCGACAACAGGAATTATGCTTAACGGATAAAAGTTGTTGATTTACCCCCATTTATAAGGAGGGATATCCATGTCAAGAAAGCCCAAAGCGCTTGCTTTGCTTTTGAGCATTTGTCTGTTGCTTACTTTGATGACTCCGCAAGGATTCACGCCTGCACATGCCGATTCAAACCAGGAGGAGGAACCCATCTTGTATTCGCGTCCCGGTATAGGAAGCTACTATAATGCGATTTATGGGCAATATTATGGCGGCCAGTCCTTTGTTGCACTTTCTTCAGGGATTACCGAAATTTCCGTCTGGTTAACGGAAGCTGCAGATGCCCCTATTCTGGCGGAAATCAAATCCGATTCCATAACCGGACCAACAATCGGTTCTGTGCTGCTGGCTGAAGGGCAAACTGGCAAAGTTACCGGCTCTTTGGAAACACCTATCCGTGTCAACCCGGACGAAACCTATTATTTAAAAATTTCCAGCCCTGAGAGTACCAGGGGAAGAGTGGATCAACAAGTTCAGGACCCTGAGGTGCAAGGGTATTACAACGGGGGCAGAGGCCATGCCTTAAGTCAACTGGACATGTCCATGGAATTGCTGTTTACTCCGTTGGTCCAGAGACTGACTTATCCAAGCACAGGCAGGGCTTATAATCATGTCCATTCCTCTTTTTATGCGGGAACTTCGTTTACTACTTTGGATCGCAGTATTCGGGAAGCCTCTATCTGGCTGACTACAGCAAATGATGACGCCTTGCTCGTAGAAGTTCGTTCTGGTTCCATGAATGGTACCGTTCTCGGTTCGGCTTCAATTCCTGCTGGTCCGACAGGCAAGAGAACCGCTTACTTTACTACGCCGGTAAGAGTTGCGCCGGATTCAACTTATTATTTGAAGGTGAGCTCCGGGGCTCCCGGGACAACGACCGGTGCTGTCGCGCAGACTAATCCTACTCCAGAAATTCAAGGCTTCTTTGAGCGCGGTGCCAGCCAGTTTGATATGGCTTTCGAATTGGTGTTCGAGCCAGCAACCGGCCCGGATCCGGAATTAGACCCCAAGCTGGAGCCAACGGCCGAATATATCCACAATGTTAATCAGGCATTAGCTTCAAAGACCGACTTTTGGGGCGAGCAGGTGCTTGCTCTTCCCGAAGGCCCGACCTATGATAACGTCAAGGATTTCCTCGTTCCGTTAATGATGATGGGAACGGATTCAACGGTATCAGGCGTATATTACTTGCCTTTCGGCTTGGCTGAGACGAGCGGCGGCGGAGTGCCATACGAATTGACCGTTGCAGATGGCAGTCAAATTTTTTCCGATTCGGTCACAGCAAGACCTGGTCGTAATACCTTATTTTTCGTTGGCGCTGAAGGAACGGAACGAATGGGAGAAGTGATCGCAAGACTTGGCGAGCCGGAGCTGTGGCAGGGGTATTTGCCAGCTCTGCAGACGGAGTATATTGATCGTCAAGGTGTTCGCTACAATCAGGAAATGTTTGCAGTGAAAATACCCGAAACGACTTCTTTAGTCAGCATGATTAAAATTACAGCCAATCGTAACGGAGCAGAGACTTCCTCCGCAACCATAAAAGCACGCTTGAATGATAGCGGATTATCGGTTGATGGCAATCGTTTGGTTGCGAATTCTAATGTGTATATGATGTTCAGCAGCGGCGGGAGCTTTGATCCCTCCTCCTCCGAGCTTTCTTTCGAGCTCGACTTATCAGACGGCCTCGACCATTCTGTATACATGATCCGTTTCAATAAACCATCGCCTTCTCTTTCCCGGCAGGTGGATGAGGTTGGGCATCAGGCGGCACGCGATGCTTTAAAGGTATATTGGGACGGGAAGCTGGACAACGGGACATCGTTCTCCGTACCCGAACCGAGAGTGATGAACGCGATGAAAAACCTGCTTATCCAAAATCAGATACTAACGTGGCGCTATAGTGTAGGGAACGGGTATGAAACCTTTTATCAACCGGAAAGCAGCGATTCGGCGACCACGATGGGGCTATTCGGCTATACGGATATTTACAAGGCGGCACTGCTGAATTTGCTGCCTAAGTCAAAAGGACCCGGGCCGCACCTGTATGAGAATTGGGAGTGGGGTGAAAAAATGACTCACGCTGCCCATTACTATATGCTGACTAAAGACCCGTCTATTTTGCTGGCTCATGAAAACCGGTATGCAGGATATGCTGCGGATTTGAAGTCTCAGATGGAAACGGACCCCAACGGCTTGCTTGAGCCGCAGCGCTACTCAGGGGATATATCCGGACATGTGTATGGCCTGCATCATCAGGCTGTAGCCTGGGAAGGAATGAGAGATTTGGCACGAATATGGGGAGAACTGGGCAAAACCGATCTCAGTGCCGCTTATGGGCCTGCCGCAGAATCCTTGAAAGCAGCTTTAAGAAGTGCCATCAATCAGTCCAAGACGGAATTAAGCGGGGATGCGCTTTTCGTACAGACGATGCTGCTGAGCAATGAACCGGTATATGATCCGGTTACCGCTACGGGCATAGGAAGCTACTGGAATCTGGTAGCTCCCTACGGATTTGTAACAGACGTGTTTACACCCCAGGAAAAACAGCAGCTGCTTACTTATATGCACAATTACGGTTCTATTTTGTTAGGGCTGCTTCGCTTTAACTATTATGGCGTGCCTGTAGGCTCTTATCGCTCGGGCGGGCTCCCTGGATATAAAACACCGGGTGCTGACAATGTCTATGCATTGTCGTATGTGCAATTGCTGTCTGATCTGGATGAAGCCGATCGCATGGTGCTTTCCCTTTATGGAAAATTAGCGCACGGTATGACCCGAAATACCTTTATATCAGGCGAGGGCGATACTTATGGTGTTTATCCCGATGAATATTATCGTTCCATGTATCGTTCGCCGAATAACGCCAATAACAGTCTGTTTCTAAAAACATTAAGACTGATGATGGTCCGGGAAGGAAAAGACGGGAACGGCGTACCCAAACAGCTGTATTTGGGTTACGCCACACCGAGACACTGGCTCGAGGATGGCAAACAGTACTCGGTCTCTAATGCTCCAACCTTATTCGGCCCCGTTTCCTACAGCGTAAGCTCGCATATTAATACCGGACACGTGATGGTGGAGCTGGAAGTGCCTGACCGAGATCCGATTGAAGAGCTGAAGCTTAGAGTACGGGTGCCTGGCGGTCTGCGGATAAGCAGTGTGCAGCTTAATGGAGCGCCATTTACTTCATTTGATTCCGAGGATGAGACTATTGATTTGAGCGGCTTGAGCGGAACCATCCAGCTGCGGGTGAATGTTGAGTAAGAGCAGCATGCTGAAGGAATAGAAAGCAGGTGGGAGAGAATGGCATCATCAATTTCGTGGGAAAGGTATCGCAATTTTATTAATGGGGAGTGGGCCCCCTCTGTCGGGCAGGCATGGATTCAAAGGACGAACCCTGCCAATCAGTCAGAGCGGATAGGTGAAGTTCCGGATTCAACCGCGGAGGATGTGGAGCTTGCGGTAACCGCTGCGAATCTAGCACTGAATGCGTGGCGCAGGCTGGCGGGGGCAGAACGCGGAAACTTGTTGTACAGGGCAGCAGATTTAGTGGAGAAGCATAAGCGTGAGCTGGCCAGACTTGCCACTAGAGAGATGGGCAAGACACTTATGGAAATGACACAGGAAGTAGCCAGAGGCGCAGACATCCTTCGTTATTATGCTGGCGAGGGGATGAGAAAGACGGGGGATGTCATTCCTTCGGCAAACCGCGACCATCTTCTGTTTACCACAAGGGTGCCAATGGGCGTTGCGGCTTTAATAACACCATGGAATTTCCCTGTGGCTATCCCGTTGTGGAAATTGGCGCCAGCTCTCGTATACGGGAATACAGTGATTTGGAAGCCTTCACCTGAAGCGAGCATTACGGCGGTGAAGCTGACCGGGCTCCTTGCGGAAGCTGGCTTTCCTCCAGGGGTCGTCAACCTGGTGCATGGCGGTAAAAAGACAGGGGAGGCTATGGTTTCGCATCCGCGGGTCCAGGCGGTTTCGTTCACGGGTTCCAATGCCGCAGGCAGGCAGATTGCGATTGAAGCGGCACGGACGGGAAAAAAGGTCCAGCTCGAAATGGGAGGCAAGAATCCGGTAATTGTTACCGATAAAGCGGACCTGGACAAATCTGTAAGGATGACGATCTCGGGCGCAATGAAGTCAGCGGGGCAAAAGTGTACGGCAACCAGCAGAGCCATCGTTTTTAGAAGCGTATATGACGATTTCAAGGAGAAGCTCCTTGAGGAAGTAAAGCAAATTACAGTAGGTGACGGATTAAATGAGGCTGCCTGGATGGGGCCTCTCGTAAGCCAGTCGCAATGGGATAAAGTGATGAGCTATATCCGCCAAGGCCTGTCGGAGGGAGCCGAATTGCTGTGCGGCGGCAAGCGGCCGGAGGGAGCTGACTATGAACAAGGCTTTTTTATTGAGCCTACCGTATTTGCAAATGTCACAACCGAGATGACATTAGCACAGGAGGAAATATTTGGCCCTGTATTGGCCCTGATGGTCGTGGATTCGCTGGAAGAAGCACTTCAATTAGCCAATGATGTCCGATTCGGGCTCAGTGCTTCAATATTTACAGAGGATATTCAGGAGGCCATGCAGTTTATACAGGACATGGAGGCCGGAATGATCCGAATTAATGGAGAAAGCGCAGGTGTTGAGCTGCAGGCTCCTTTTGGCGGTATGAAAGCTTCGAGTTCGTATTCCAAAGAGCAGGGAACCGCGGCTATCGAATTTTATACCACAAGCAAAACCGTCACAATTTGCGGATAAAGTGGATTCCGCTATGGAACGTAGCGGAAATCGAATAATGCGAAAATGCCTTTCCAGAATGCAAGGTAACTACAAACCCGCCCGGTAAGCAGCCTAATCTGGCTGCTTTATCGGGCGGGTTTGCTGTGAATGAGCAACCAAGGAACGATAAATAATTTAAAATTATTCATATTAATCACTTTACAATAGTGTGTGACATACACTATAATAAATTCAACAATAATGCTGAATGGATATTAATCAAATCCACATTAGCGAAAGGAGGGGTCAGCTCCATGCCTGATGTAAATGAAACCATCCTAGGATTACTGAGTGAATTAAGAAGGGGCACCATTGTCATCAGCGTACTCAGCCAATTGGGCGAGCCGCAATATGGATATTCTTTAGTAGCTGAGTTGGAGCAGAAGGGGATCTTAATTGAACCGGGAACTCTATACCCGCTTTTGCGCCGCTTGGAGAAACAGCAATTGCTAGAAAGCAGCTGGGATACTAATGATGCACGCCCCCGCAAATATTACATGCTCAGCCCTTTCGGACGAGAGGTCTACAGTGGATTATGCGCGGAGTGGAAGAAGCTTGTAGCTAGTATGGAACACTTGTTAAAGGATGGGGGTCATAAGGATGGAAGCGATTGACAAGTACATTTATGCAGTAACTATACGTCTGCCCCAGAAGCAGAGGGAAGACATTCGTAAAGAGCTAAGAGGCCTTATTGAAGATATGCTTGATGAACGATGCGGGAGTGAACCACCTGGTCCGGAGGATGTTGATGATGTCCTGTTGGAGCTCGGCCCGCCTAATGAAATGGCTGACCGTTATAAGGGCAAGAAAAGATATTTGATCAGTCCCCTCATGTTTGATTCTTACTGGTCGACGGCGAAGGTGGTTCTTGCTTCTGTTTCCATTGGTTTGTCCGTTATTTTCGCAGTAGAGACTATTGTGGAGCCTTTCTCCATCCTGGATCATTTTGTAAAATGGATTGTTTCTCTAATTACGGTTAATGTCCAGGCTTTGGGCTGGGTGACACTGGTATTTGCTCTGATTGATTACTATCGTCCCGCAGATGACGAGATTGAGGACAAAAGCCAGGAGTGGCACCCGCGGGACTTGCCGGATATTCCGGATGCGACCAAGCATATCAAGCTAAGTGAGCCGATAGCAGGAATGGTGTTCATTGCGCTGCTGCTTGTAGTATGCTTTTACTCAGTAGAGTTGGTGGGAGTTTATACATTTAGAGACGGTGTGCGAAATATCATCCCGTTTTTGGACGCGGGTGTTTTTAACCGGTACCTGCCGCTCATTGCACTTGCAGCTGTGTTTGGGCTGCTAAATGAAGGCTTAAAGCTGTTTGCGCGCAAACGGACAGGAAAATTACTAATCTGGAATATCATCTTGCGTTCGCTGAGCGCTGGCGTCCTGGCGATCGTTTTTATAGACGGGTCTATTTGGAATCCGTTGTTTATGGAGCAGCTCGCGGCTTCCGGATTAGTGGCACCCGGCTCCGGCGGTTTTGCTGCTGTTGAACAGCTCTGGAATCAGTGGACCAGGTATTTCATTATTATCATTTTTATCTTTCTCATCATAGATATCGTGACGGAAGCGATAAGATGGTATAAAGCCCGCTAAGCTAAGTAAAACAGTACCTGCGTGTACATGCGCCGTTGTATGGATAGGCACACAAAAGCACCAGTCCGTAGAAGTTTTCTCTACAGGCTGGTGCTTTTACCTGCTGATGGACGCTTTCGATAAGTGCTAAGCCAAGTTAGAGTGAGCAGTAAGAGAATGGCTGCACAACCACTAAATAACAGTTCATAACCGAAAGTATAGGTGAGCAGGAAAAATCCGGCCAATGGCCCGCAGGCGGCACCTAAATCTTGGACAACGGTATAATAGGTGAAAAATTTGACCGTTTCCTCATTGCGTGCACGGTCCGCTGCAATAGCGTCCAGTAAAGTCGTTAAAGCCGTAGAAGCCAAAAGAGCGATTAAACTTATAACAATCCAAACGTATGGCGGAAACGGGAAGGGCAGGAGCAAAAAGCTGACGGCGCCAATGATTAAGGAGCCGATGTACAGCGGAAGCCTGCCCTTCGGCCCATCGGACCACAAGCCAATTTGTTTGGCTAAAAAAGGCTCCCACATCCAGCGCAATCCCTGCAGCCCTCCGGATAAAGCAGCGGCCGTGATGACAACACCCCATAGCTGAACCGATTCTCCGTAATGGTAAACAATAATAGAAGATAAGGTTGCGGTGAATACACCTTGAATTAAGAACGTGATGAAAAATCCGCTGGTCATCACCTGGGCATGACTTCTTAACAGATCCAATCCAGGGAATCCTTTCTTGCGTTCAGCCTTGGGCGGGCGGGCCGGCTCTTTCCGTTTGAAGAATGCAGCCAGTAGAATAGCGCCGGCAGATGACAGCAGCCCGAAGGCAAAGCTTACCCAGGAGAGTCCGAAAACGGGTGTTAACCCGCCGCCGACAAGCATTCCGACCAGGCTGCCTAATCGATATAATCCGTTGTATACGCCCATTTCTTCACCGCGTTTTTTCCGGTCTCCGTACACGACTACTGCAGACAGCCCTCCTATCCTTAAAAAAGACCATGCCAGCCCCCATAAACAACGGAGCACTAGCCATGCCGCAAAGCTGCTCGCCCAGCCGTAGCCGGTAGTCGTAATGACACTGAGGATGATCGCGAACAATAAACCAGTCTTAAGCGGGATTTTATTATACAGCCACCCGACCAAAGGATTAAGGGGTAAGCGCACAAAACGATTAATAGCCAGTAAGATTCCAACCTGCCAGATTCCGTCCAAGCCCGCCTCCCGCCAATAGATGGGGAGAGCAATATAAAGCATGGAATCTCCCAGCAAAGCACATGCTGTGACTAGGGCGATAATGATGATATTGCGGTGGGGCCCTGCCTTCACTGAACTTCCTATTGTAAGCACCTTCTTCTTCATACAGGCTCAGCTGTAAGCCAACTTATTCAACCATCTTACCAGAAAGCTGTCTCATCGTATATGAGCGCTTTGCATAATTCTCATGTTAGAATCTTCATACAGGTTATGATAGACTGACAACAACAGGAGTAAAAACAGTTAAGCCATTTCCGGAAAGGGTGAGATTCATGTGCCGAAATATTAAACCGCTTTTTAATTTTGAACCGCCTGCCAGCGAGGAGGAGATTCAAGCGGCAGCGCTTCAGTTTGTTCGCAAAATCTCAGGATTTACCGCACCTTCGAAAGCAAATGAAGAAGTATTTCATAAGGCAGTGGAGGAGGTTGCGGCAGCAGCCGGTACTTTGCTCAAGGAATTAGTTACTCATGCGGAGCCGAAAAACCGTGAGGTTGAGAAGGAACGGGCCCGTATAAGAAATGAGAAAAGATTTGGCCCTCGCGAAGTGCCTATCCCAGAAAACCGGACGTTGGTATAGTAACCGTTGCAACGGAATAGGGTAGGGAAAGATGCAACCTAATTCCTATTTGTCTTGTTCCGGCAGGTTTTCCAGCTTATTTGGCGAATTAATCAACTATAGTTAATGCTTCTTTAGAAGGCGCGGTAAACAGGAGGGAAGAGGTGCACAGCAAGCCGGCCTAAGCAATGCACAAGCAGGTAAAATAAACGTGTAGCCACCTGAATGCCTGATTGAGTTCAATACATCATGAGAACGGATTCATAAAACCTGGGAGGGATTGAACTTGCCGAATATCCTGGTGAATGATTTGCAGATGTATTATGAACAGTTGGGAAATGGAGAGCCGATTATTTTTTTGCATGGGAATTACTCCCGGGGAATACTAACTTTTGCCAGTCAGATTCTTGACTTTCAGACGAGGTATACTTGTTATTTCCCAGATCTGCGGGGACATGGAAGAACCCGCTGCACCAGCTTGGAATGGAATACCCCGCAGCTGGCTGAAGACATTAGTGCTTTTATGGAGCAGTTTCGTTTGTCCCAAGCTCATTTTATCGGCTACGGTTTAGGTGCGCATGTCGGCTTGTATTTGGCTGTCGATTTTCCTATTAAGGTGGCCAGCTTAACCACGATTGGCACGAGCGGCTTCAGTGATCCGGTCAAGGAGCCAGCAGAAGGTGAATGGCTATTCGAATTGGGCGCAAGGGAGCTTATCCAGCAAATGACGGAGAGGCATCACGAAGCCCATCAAGGCAATTGCTTTGAATTTATGCGGCAGAATGCGAAAAATGAACGGATGTATCCTCAGTTGACCGAAGATCAGCTCAGCGGCATAAGCTGCCCGGCTCTTTTTATTTCCGGCGAGCATGATCCGTTTGTCGGAGAGGAGAAGCTGAAGCGATTATGCACTTTGGTACGCGGATCTGAGGCGCTGATTGTGCCCGGCTGCAGCCATCGGCCGCATATGCTGAGAGAAAATCCAGTGCTGGTCAATGATACGATTCTCGATTTTATTGCCTCGCATCCGATTAGGCTCTCCTATCCTAATCCAAACAATCAATCGATTCGCAATTTCCGATGGGGACACGCCAAAGGCTAGGATATTACCGGCTGATAAAGGATATGATGTTGAAATAACTGAAAAACGGATATTGCACGTTGAACAGCCTATAGTCTATTGAACATTGAAGCTGAAGGGGACTAAAAATGAAAAAACGTGAAAAAGCGAAGCTGCCCACGTATTCGTTGGAAGCTTCGCTTTTTACAATCCGTTTTATGAAATAGCCCCTTTGCATTATAATAAAGATTGCTCAGCGCAAACATCTAGGTTAATTGTACGCTTGGAGGGGACAGCTATGCAGGCTTTAAAGCAATATTTTCAATTCATCCGCCCTTATAAGGCGTACATTTTGATCACGGTGCTGATTGGGATAGTCAAATTTGGCATACCGTTAACGCTGCCGCTAATTATGAAGTATGTGGTTGATATGCTGCTGACGAATCCAGAAATGCCGGTCTCCGATAAAATAGCGAGATTATTCGGCGTTTTGGGGTTAGCGGGGATATTGTTCGTTGTGGTACGTCCGCCGATAGAATATTTCCGCCAATATTTTGCACAAATGACTACTGCCAAAATCCAATACGACATCAGGCACAAGCTGTATGACCATATTCAGAAGCTGTCTCTGCGTTTTTACCAGAATCGCAAAATCGGGGAGGTCATTTCCCGCTTTATTAATGATGTCGAGCAAACCAAAAACATTGTTGAGGTCGGCCTAATGAATATTTGGCTTGATCTGGTCACTTTGACCATTGCTATTGGGATTATGTTCTTCCTCGATCCTATGCTGGCTCTAATTGCTGTAGCTGTATTTCCTTTATACGGACTAAGTGTAAAAATTTTGTACAAGCGATTGAAGCAGCTGACGAAGGATCGCTCTCAAGCCCTGGCAGAGGTTCAAGCTTATCTTCACGAGCGCCTCCAGGGCATTCCAGTCATTCGCAGCTTTACTCTAGAGAAGTATGAACAGGGGAGATTCGCTTCCAAGAACGGGGTTTTTCTAGAAAAATCCATGGATTTGACGCGTTGGAATGCCCTTACCTTTGCGGTTATCAATACGCTAACGGACATTGCTCCGCTGCTTGTCATTGGTTATGGAGGCTACCAGGCGATTCAAGGCAATTTATCTGTAGGCTCGCTCGTCGCATTCTTTGCGTATCTTGAGCGTCTATACTCCCCGCTCGGACGGATTGTCAATTCCTCTACCGTGCTGACCCAAGCCCATGCATCGGTAGAGCGGGTGGTGGAATTTATGAATGAATCTTATGACATCGTGAATCGTCCGGATGCGCGAATCGCGCGAACATTTCGGGGTCATATCGAATACCGCAATGTTTCGTTTGCCTATAATGAAGCAGACCCGATGGTTCTCCGAAACATTCATCTAACAATTGAACCCGGACAAACGATTGCGCTTGTCGGGCCAAGCGGAGGGGGGAAGTCTTCCCTTGTTTCCCTGCTGCCCCGTTTTTACGATATTCGTTCAGGTCAGTTGCTGATCGATGGAATCGATATTCGCGATATGACAATGGAAAGCTTGCGAAGCCAGATTGGCATGGTGCTGCAGGATAATATTTTGTTCAGCGGTACGATCCGGGACAATATTTTGCTGGGAAGAACCGGGGCTGATCCGGATGAAGTGGTCCAGGCTGCGAAGCAGGCAAATGCTCATGACTTTATCATGGATTTGCCCAATGGCTACGATACGGAAATAGGAGAAAGAGGGGTTAAGCTTTCCGGGGGACAGAAACAGAGAATAGCGATTGCCAGAGTGTTCCTCAAGAACCCGAGAATTTTAATTCTGGATGAAGCGACTTCAGCCTTGGATCTGCATTCGGAAGCATTGATTCAGCAGTCTCTGGACAAGCTGGCCGAGGACAGAACCACACTCATAGTTGCTCATCGTTTATCTACCATTACACATGCAGATCAAATTGTACTAGTGAAGAATGGCCAAATATCGGAAAAAGGAACTCATGCCGAACTGATGCAGAATAATGGGGAATATGCCCAATTGTTTAATATCCAGCAGCTGACTCAGGAGAAGGATTCAGAAGACAACTTCCTCTAAGGAATGATAGCAAGCACCGATTTTGCTGTCGAGCCGAAAACATGGAACTTTTGTTCTTTTCAGAAATCAGAAGATAGTGTAACATATGGATGAAACTGGTCTTAAACATGTGGAAACTGAGTTAATATATGGATAATACACATCATTATTCACATCATTATTCTTGATAAGCAGGAGCTGTCATCGCACTAGCAGAATACAAACCAGAGGAATCGGGAGTGATCCGATTGCACTTTCAGGTTATTAAGACTCGGTTGGTCGCATTAATTTCAGTTTATGTAATCGGATGCTCGATTTATTTGGGCAAAGAGCCCCAAGTTCTGCTGCTGTGTTTGCTGGCTGCTTTATTTCTTGTTTGTCACCTTTATGACAGAAAGTTCTGCTGGCTTAAGCCGATTCAGCTGCCTATTTTGGGAGCGTTTCATTTTATCAGCGAATTGAACTGGTGCTTGCTGCTCTACTATATAGTCATTATTAATATGATTTTTAAAGAAGATAAGCTGTACAAATCATTTGCCATCAGCATGCTTATCTTGCTGCAGTATACTCTCATCCGGTTCTTCTACGTACCCCTTAACCCCTATCATATTTTGGTTACGGGCTATGATATGATAGCCGGGGTTGTGCTTGTGCTGGTTTTTTATTTTGTAAACCAATTGCAGTCAGAGAAGCATAAGCTGACCCAGCGCAATACATATTTGGCTAATCATGACCATTTGACAGGACTGCTTAATTATGATGGGTATCTCTCTGCAGTACGGCGGTTGGTTGAGAGAAAACGGCCGTTCCAGCTTGTATTAATTGATATTAACAATTTCAAATCTTTGAACGCTAAGGATACTCAATCGGCGAATGAAATTCTGATTCGTTTTGCAGAAACGATACAAAAAGTGTTCAAGGACCGGATGTTTGGCGCATCCAGGTATGCAGGTGACCGGTTTGCAGTGCTTCTGCCTGTTGCCGTACAAGTCGATAACCAGACTTTATCCTTCAGTGATTTGGGCGTACAGATTACTTATAGCATCACTCAATACCCAAAAGAGGCGGATACCTTTCAGGCTGTCATCTCGACTGCCGAGGACAGAATTTTTCAGATGAGACGCGATTCTTGGCTGGAGAGTCAAGAGGAAATGCTGCGCAGCGAGAAAATGAAGATGGTTGGGCAGCTTGCAGCCGGTATGGCACATGAAATCCGCAACCCGCTTACTGCCATCAAAGGCTTCGTGCAGCTTTCCAAAAGCCAGGGATATAATATTCAGCCTTGGTATGATGTGATCATGGGAGAAATAACGAGGGTGGGGGATCTCACCGCTGAGTTCCTGCAGTTTTCCAAGCCCCATGAGAACAGCATGAGGCTTGCGATTCTGAACGAATGTCTGCAGCGCGTCTATTCGCTGTGTGAGTCTGAGGCAGCTTCTGAAGGCCACCAGCTGCTGCTGACGATGGATGATCAGCAGATTGTGGTCTTTATGGATCCGGATAAGATCATTCAGCTCTTATTGAATCTGATCAGGAATGCATTTCAGGCTATGCAGCAATCCGGAGTAGTCAACATTACGCTCGAATGGGAGCATTCCAGCCGGATGGCGGTAATTATGGTCAGCGATACAGGTAAAGGGATACCTCCCGAGGAGCTTCCCAAAATATTCGATCCGTTCTATACAACTAAAGCAGAAGGGACCGGACTAGGCTTGTCCATCTGCCAAAAGATTGTAGAGGATCACAGAGGAAAGCTTCAGGTATCCAGCCAAGCGGGGCAAGGAACTACATTCACCATCCTCTTGCCGCTCAGCGAGAAAGTGATGGAATTGCCGGTCAGTGAGTCGATATAGTAATGAAATAGCATGAAGCGGTATGGACGAATGCATGCTACTCCTGTGTGATAGGCTCTATACAAGAAGGGGAGTTGTTTTTAACATTTCCGATTGATTTGGATACCGGGTAGGCCTTCCATTTGTCCTCCGCCAGCATACTGGCCATATCTTGCCAATGTCCGATAGGTGTGGAGCGGTCCAGCCATTTGGCTTCACTCGATGGACCGGGCAAAATGACAGGCATCCGGTGATGGATAGGGTCCATCCAGCTACTCGCCGCAGTTGTAACAATAGCGCAGCTGGATTGGCGTTCACCCTCAGGTGTAACCCAGGTGTCATATATTCCGGCAAAGGCAAACAGCTCGCCGTTCGTTTTCATTATGCGCATCGGCTGTTTACCGTGATCCGCGGCCTTCCACTCATAGAAACTGTCAGCCGGGATCAGACAACGCTTGCGTCTGAACGATTCGCGAAAGCTAGGTTTTTCGGCGATCGTTTCGGCGCGGGCGTTAATAACAGGCTTTGGATTTGGCACTTTGGTCCATGAAGGGATAAATCCCCACAGCAGCCTGCCGATTCTCCGGTTGCCTTCATTGTCTTCAATGATCGCCGGGATAAGCTGGCCAGGAGCAATATTGTATCCAGCTTCCAGGCGAAAATGGACATTTCCCAATTCAAATCTGGATAACAACTGCTCCAGGGTTACCGTCAAGGAATATCGGCCGCACATTCTCTTCACTCCTCGTGAGTTCTCTTGCTTTATTGTAGCAAACGATAAGTTGGGCTGCCTAGTTTCTGAGCGGATAGCATCTTTCTCCTTCTCATTTATTATTGGGATTTCCGAATCGTTTATTATTAGGTGATCCGAATCGTTTATTGTTAGGAAATCCGACACCAAGAAATCAATCATATAATAGTCCTTATTAAGGCTCGTAACAGGAGGCTCATAACAGGAATAAGTGCTTGCCCATCATAACTGTGCAGAAGTAGAGGGGAAGAGGGAGACAGGAGAAGCGAAGCGCCCGCCTTCGTCCCCGGATTTCAACCGTTGAAGCGGTTATCATCAAGAACATCTGGGGGTCAACGCTTTCTGGGAGAAAGCGTACTTCGGGAGCATATGCTAACAGCGATCGGAAGTCCCCTCATTCCACGCAGCAGCATCTCTGTTGGAAGTCAAGCACTGATTTTTAGATTGAGCCCTTATTAAACTACTGATTTTTTAGACAAAGGGAGGCTTGGCGGATGTTATGAAAACGGTAGGCTACTTTGTTCGTCATGGCGAAACCGAGTGGAATGTGGAGGGCAAGCTTCAGGGCCATCAAGATTCTCCGCTTACGGCTCACGGTCGTTATCAGGCCGCATGCTTGCAGAGGGTTATGAAAGACGTTCCGCTTAACGCAATATATTCCAGCCCCAGCCGAAGAGCAGAACATACGGCGGAAGTCATTCGCGGGAATCATCCGGTACCGATTAAGCTATGTGAAGAGCTAAGGGAGATTCATATGGGCTCCTGGGAAGGAAGAAGACATGAAGAGCTTCATAAGGAGGCAGCCTTCCAATGCTTTTGGTCTCAGCCGCATTTATTCAAGGCTGTTCACGGCGGAGAAACGTTTGATGAGCTGAAGGAGAGAGTGATCCCTGCAGCTGAGAGTCTGCTCCGCCAACATAAGGGGGATCATATTCTAATTGTCACTCACTCCATCACGCTTAAGATGATCATGAACAGCTTCTTAAACCGGCCGCTGGACGAGCTGTGGAATCCTCCCGTACTTCAACCGGCTTCACTGAGTAAAGTTGTGTGGGAAGATGACAAGGTGCATATTGAGCTTCTTGGGGATATCGCTCATTACTCTCTTGACCGGAAGTCTTCTCGCTAATCATGGGAAACTTCACGTTGAGCACAGTGCGGGAGCTGTCCAGACAGTCGGTGAAAACTGACGGCTGGACGCCCCGTTTTTTGTTGTATAGCAAAAATCTGGTGACGGCTTTGGTCCGGGATTTTTGATAGAGAGTGAGGTGACCATTGCGGGATAGAGGGGGCCTCCGGCCGCTGTAAAAGATTGATTTCTTGATTTGGCAAGAGATATAGCGGACGAAATCAAGCTTTAGACCTTGCGAAGGGGACTTCCTCTAGAAGTATGGAGAAAAAGCGGTCACGCAAGGTCTTCGACGAGGCCAGCCGCGATTGCCACGAGTCCATCCACGAGGTCAGCCACGATTGCCACGATTGCCACGAGTCCATTTGTACGATTCTTCATACAACTAAAGGCATTTTCCGTGCATTTTTGGTGAGTTTGTACGATTCTTCATACAAAATTCCATATTTCCCATGCTCCCAGCGTCATTTTGTATGACGTTTCGTACAAATCTCCGCACCGATTTCATGCAGGTTCCCGGTGCTGATTTCATGCAGGTTCCCGGTGCTGATTTCATGCCGTTTCCCGCACTGTTTTTCATGCTGGTTCCTGTGCTAACTTTCATGCTTTACGGCTATCCGCAATAGATTTGCAAGAACACATTCCGGCCATGTGGCTGGCTGCGATGCAGCAGTCTGACTTCCAAACCTTGAATGAAACTAGATTCACCCGGGATTTCGTTTAACGAAGGACAGCACAAGATCCTGAGGGTAATCGCCAAATCCGGCTCCGAACAGATTAAGTCCCCGTTGATTACGAGAATCCCGGCACACTTCCAAGCGAATCCGGATAGGGCGGTGATATGCCAGCTCCAGGTCAGGAATGGCTGTAGCATCTGCGGGCGAACCGTTAACGCGGCTGCCGTGACGGGTGACAACCCACTCGGTCAGTTGACCGTATTCGGATCCGGACCAGCGGCTCGTGGTCAGCCTTCCTTTGCGGTCCCCAAAGTCAGCAGGGCTCGTCCATGTGCCTACCGGCTTGTCATTAATAAACAAGCTGATGTCGGAAGGCCACTGCTGATTAAAGCCTGGCGCTTCTGAGCATAGCTCTGCAGTAACCCTCAATTCTTCCAGTTCTACACCGGGAGGGAGAGGATTCGAAAACAGGTATTCCAGGTAACCGGCCCCTGAAAACCAGAGAATCGCAGCCTCTGTCCTCTCAGATAGGTAAAAGGCGCGGGGATCGTCGGGGGAGCCAATGATGCGCCCTTCCCGGTCGGCCATGCCGCAAGTTGGCTGTACTGAGCAGTGGGAATAGAGACCAATTGGCATATGCAGCGACTCAATCTGCTGCAGACCTTCTCCAAGACGTGACGGCAGCTCGAGAAGCAGGTTTCGCCCTGTGACGGAACAAATTTTTTCCCGGTTCGCATTGAGAGAGGAGGAGAGGAGGCCGGCTTGTTCCAGAATTTGAACATTGATCGATATTGTCGGCTGTGCGACACCAAGTGTTTCGGCGAGCTGACCAATGCTCATGGATTGATCGCCTAGCGCTTCTAAGATGCGCAATCGAACGTCTCCGGATAACGCTTTTGCCACCTCAATAATGCGGGACGAAGGAATAGTTAACAAATTCTTTCCAAATTCACTCATCAATGCAGGATACCTCCCGGATCAAGCTGCCTATTTGCTTTGCAGACTTGACTAATCAAGACAGCGCCTAAGAGCACAATGCTTCCCAGGCGCTGTTTTTTTCAAACTTAATAAAGAAAAGAGGTTAAATCGCCCAATTCCCATTGCGAAAGATAGGCTCTGAAGATCCGTCTTCGTGGATGCCATCAATATTCATCTCAGCCGAGCCGATCATAAAGTCGACATGGGTAATGCTGGAGTTCACGCCATGACTTGCAAGCTCCTCCGGCGTCATCGATTTGCCGCCTTCGATATTAAAGGCATAACCGCTGCCAATTGCCAGATGGTTAGAGGCGTTCTCGTCAAACAGCGTATTATAAAATAAAATATTGGATTGGGAGATGGGGGATTCATGCGGAACAAGAGCGACTTCACCTAAATAATGCGAGCCTTCATCGGTCTCGACAAGGCGCTTCAGCATATCCTCGCCCTCTTTGGCCTCCACCTTAATAATACGTCCATTCTCGAAGGTTAAAGTAAACTGATCGATAATATTGCCTCCATAGCTTAAAGGCTTTGTGCTCGACACATAGCCGTTAACCCCTTCGCGAAGCGGGGCTGTGAATACTTCTTCAGTTGGCATATTAGCCATGAAGGATGTTCCCCGCTCATTTGTGCTGCTTGCCCCTACCCAAATATGTTTGGCAGGCAGCTCGATGGTCAAATCAGTTCCTGGCGCAGTGTAATGCAATTTATGAAAATGCTTGCTGTTTAAGGTATCGACCTTCTTATGTAAAGTTTCGTTATGCTCTTCCCAGGCACGAACCGGGTCAGCAGTGTTCAGGCGTACCGATTCGAATATCGCGTCCCATAGCATCGACACTGCTTGCGCTTCATCTTGATCAGGGAATACCTTGGCGGCCCAGGCTTCGGTAGCTGCGGCGACTACTGTCCAGCTGACCTTATCAGACTGGATTGCGCGCCGGTACTTATCCAAAGCCTGACCGGAAGCTTTCTGAAAATTGCTGATGCGTTCAGGGTCGATGCCTTTAAGCAGGTCCGGATTCGGAGAGATGATAGCGATAAAAGCTGCTTCTTCATCAATAAAGTAGTTGCGTTTATCGGCTTCCCACACCGGATAGTGTTGAAAATACGAGTCGGCAGCCTTTTCATATTTCAGCCTGGAAAGTCCTTCATCGGTCCAGTCAACATGCACATTGCCGGCACCGGCATCGTATGCTTTGCTGGCGACGAGTCTGGCCAACGGAGCCATTTCAACAGAAGCCGTTACGTATACCTGTTGATCCTTTTGCACATTTACGCCCACCTTGACGATGAGCTCCGCATACTGCTCTAATTTCTTATCCAAAGAATTCATTGTACAATCTCCTTTTCCTTGAATTGGTGGATATACTAACTCGCTGCTAGTCATTCAGTTGAAGAAGCTATTTCTCAGGAGTGAAAATCCGCGGATAAAAGCGAACACTACGCTGCGTATCTTCAGAAAGAAGTGTTCTTGTTTAAATGCCTCTTCACCGCTGTTCCAGTGCAGCTTATTTGCTAGCGCAGCCTATTTCCTAGTGTAACCTATTTTGCAGCTTGAATCACGCGTTTAGACTCGAGTAAAATACGACGGCACTGCCATCGAGGGCTTCAAACTGCTAAACTTATCCAGGGATCTTGGAAAGTTCGGTCATACCTAGCATTGACAAGCTTAGCGTTGTTCCCCACAATAGAGAAGAAATAAATTAATGGCTAGGAGGATAAGATTTATGAAACTTACCGAAAAGCTGGCCGAACTACAAATTGAACTTCCAGTTCTCCCGGCAAAAGAATATCCCTTCGCTGCAGGCGTAGTAACTGACCGGCTGGTGTTTCTTTCCGGGCAAACTCCTACAGTTGACGGAACAGCGCAATACAAAGGTATCGTCGGATCTACCATTAGTGTAGAGGATGCCCGCAAAGCAGCCGAAGTGTGCACCTTGAACCTGCTTGCTGCGTTGAAGAATTTGATCGGCGATCTCGATCGGGTCCATCGGATAGTGAAGCTTAACGGATATGTTGCATCCGACCCATCTTTTACAGAGCAGCCTTATGTAATTAATGCGGCATCCGATCTGCTTAACCGTATCTTCGGTCCTGAGCTGAAGCACGCGCGGGCCGCTGTTGGTGTAGCTGCATTACCTGGTGGTGTTTCAGTAGAAATTGAGATGGTAGTGGAATTGAAAGCTTGACCAAGATTGTAGAAATGGAGCTCGATACCTCAGCATCTTGCACAAGCAGATCTAAGTAAATCTTTTAATAAGACAAGTGAAAGATATATCAGGTTTGTACGTCTATGTCCAGATTTCGCCTGTTAATGAAAACCGAATTATGCAAAATGCCCGCCTGGAACTATAAAACCCATGCTGGTTTCGTGCCAAATGGATGTTATAACAAAACCATTTGCATAAGCGATACCTGCATGGGTTATTTTTATTTAGAAAAACAGCCAATCAGGGACTTCTTTACTTGTAAATGCTGTTGCATGCACAAGGCAAGGCAGGGAGCTATGATGTTACTTTATTAGGTTTCTCGGCTGCAGTTGGCAGGTAGCCGATAGCTTGGGAAATGGCCAAGGCTGCGGCCTTGACTTGACTGCCAACACTCATAAACTTGACAGCGGGTAAATCTCGACTCAAAGAGGTAATACTGATTGCTGCTACAATAAACCCCTGGTGGTTGCGTATCGGGGCCCCAATGCAGCGAACCCCTTCCTCAAATTCTTCATCCTCAATAGAGAATCCGTGATCTCTTACAAACTGAATATCATCCATCCACTTTTCCATAGTCCGGGCTGCTTTATCGTCATCAATCGGATTGATTTCCGGAATTAGAAGCTCCAATTGTTTAGGCTGATGATCTGCCAGCAAAGCTTTGCCAACCGCAGACTGATGCAGGGGTTGGCCTTGCCCTACACTAGTAGCAAAACGTACAAATCCGTTTCCTTCAACCTTATCGCAATAAACAGCCTTGTTGTCGACCAATACTGCCAGATGGCCGGTATAAGGTGTGTCTTGAACCAGAGCAGAAAGATGAGGTCTGGCGAATTGAACAAGATCGATAGAACCTAAAAACCGGGTGGCCCAATGCAGGACACCAGGGCCGAGCCTATAGGTACCGTCGGGATTTTTATAAATAATCGCATGCTGCTCCAGCGTATTCAAGATTACAAAGGTGGTCGTTTTGGGGAGCTTCAGGCTAGTATGCAGATCTGCCGCAGACAGTTCGTTTTCGGATAAAGCATTCAGTATCATGATGGCTTTATCAAGAGCTGGAACGGAATATTCTTTAGTACCCTTTGCCAAATGAGATCCTCCTAATTTATTTAAATTGTTGAAAATATCAAATGTGTGCTGGTAGTAGTTGCAGGTTACAGAACCATAACAAGTAGTTGTGATGTCAATCATACTGATGGGATTCAAAATATAGAACTTAGTTCCGGAATTCATATAAAAAATCGATCCATTAATTAGTTTGAATCCAAACTGTACGGAAGACAATGCTGAAGATGTCTCTCCCAGCTGGAAAATCGGACGGAAAATGTATACTGCCCGACAAAACCTGCTCATTTATATATGTCTACTATAGGCATGACAGCAGCTATTGTCAAATGAAATCCGGACATTCCAGTTTTATATTGACTAGGATTTGTAGATTGATTTATAATAGCCCAAGACAACATTATGAATTAAGTTCAACATACTGAATATCTACTGTTTAAATTGAATTATGCCAAAATCTCAATTAAATTAAAAAACAGGGAGTGGAGCTGCATGAATACTGCTTCGACAAAAAGAATGGAAAAATCAAAAGAGTTATACCAAAAAGCGAATCAGTTTACGCCGGGGGGCGTTCACACTTCCATTCGTAATGTAGAGCCGCATCTGATCTTTTCCGGAGCGGAAGGAGCCTATATTTACGATGCGGATGGAAACCGTTACTTGGATTTTCAGGCTGCCTTCGGGCCCTTCGTACTTGGCCACAAACACCCCTATGTAACCAATAAAGTCAAGGAAGCGCTTGATCGCACCGATTTATATGGGGTTGGTACAGCTGATTTGGAGATCGAATTGGCAGAAAAAATTTGCAAGCATGTGCCATCGTCTGAATCCGTATTGTTTTGTAATTCCGGTTCAGAAGCGACATATCATGCTATTCGCTTGTCCAGAGCAGTAACCGGCCGCAAGAAATTGATCAAATTTCAAGGCTGCTATCATGGATGGCATGATTATGTGGCCCGTAACATGCTGAGTACGCCTGACATGATTGGCAAACGAGATCCGGGATCCGCCGGAATGATGGATGAAGCGATTGACCATACGTTAATTTGTACTTTCAATGATCTGGAAGATGTGGCCAATACTTTCAAGACCAATCAAGGAGAAATTGCTGCATTGATTGTCGAGCCGATTCCGCACAATATTGGCTGTGTCATGCCTCAGGACGGTTTCTTGCAAGGCTTGCGCGACTTGTGTGACCAGCACGGCGCCCTGTTAATTTTTGACGAAGTCATTACGGGCTTCCGTCATCATATTGGCGGTTTTCAGGCAGTATGCGGCGTCACACCGGATTTGACCACGATGGGTAAAGCGATGGCCAACGGCTTTCCCATTGCCGCAATAGCCGGTAAAAGCCAATACATGGACCGGTTTAATACCAAGCCGGGTGGAGATGTGTGGTTTGCGGGAACCTACAACGGCCATGCTGTCGGCACAGCTGCTTCTATAGCCACTCTGGAGTTAATGGAGCAGGAGCCCGTACATGATCACATTTTCCGGCTGGGAGAAAAGATGCGCGATGGCTTGCGGGAGATTCATCAGCGTCTGGGGATTCAGGCATTTGTAGCTGGATTCGGTTCGGTCTGGACGACTTATTTTTTGGACAAAGAGCCATTACATTATACGGATTTGATGGACAACAATGCCGACGTCTATATTGCTTACCGGCGCAAGCTTCTCGATCGTGGAATTTTTAAAATGCCAATGAATTTAAAACGCAATCATATCAGCTACAGCCATACGGATGAAGATATTGAATTCACGCTGGAGCAATCCGAGATAGTTCTTAAAGAACTGAAAGAGGAAGGCAAACTGAACTAAATGAAAGAGAAGATAAATTGAACTAATGGAAATGAAAGAGAAGATTAATTTGAACTAATTAGGGAAGAAGGGGATAGCGTGCTGTTTGATTGTCACACCCACTTATTTGGACCTGGTCAGTTCGGCGGGGCTACACTTGCAGCAGCTAAAAAGGCTTGGGGAAGCGATAAGGAATTGCTGGCTACGCCGGAGATGCATAGGGAAGCTTTCGAGTCATTGGATGGTGCGGTCGTGCTTGCATTCGATGCCCCCGCGACAGGATTGAACGTGCCTAATGAGTATGTTGCCGAATATGTATCGCGTTTTCAGGGCAAGTTTTTTGGCTTCGCCAGCGTAGACCCGAATCGGGAAAACGCACCTTTATTGCTGGAAGAAGCAATTAAGGAGTACCAGCTATGCGGTCTTAAGCTGGGACCGATCTATCAAAACTTTTACCCGAACGATCGTCAGCATTTTTCACTCTATGCCAAAGCCGAAGAACTGAATCTGCCGATTATGTGGCACCAAGGCACTTCGTTTGTGCCCGAAGGCTATCTGGATGCATCGCGTCCAGCGGCATTGGATCCGATTGCCCGAGAATTCCCTAAGCTAAAAATGATTATAGCGCATATGGGGCATCCATGGGTGGATGAATGTATTTCGGTTGTACGCAAAAATCCTTCAATGTACATGGACGTATCCGCACTGGCTTCAAGGCCTTGGCAGTTTTATAACGCTTTGATTTCAGCAGTGGAGTATGGGGTGACGGACAAAATTTTGTTTGGGTCAGACTATCCTTTTTTCACTCCTGATCAAATGATAGAGGCAATGCGGAATATAAACCGCTTTACAGAAGGGACTTCTCTTCCCCGTGTGCCCGAAGAAGTGATTGAAGCGATCATTCATAGAAACACGATAGAATTACTGGAGCTGAAATAGGAGGAAGCGACGATGTCGAAGGATCCATTGGATAAGGACAGGCGAAGAGGGGAAGCGTTTTTTGAAGACACTGGCTTGTGGGGATTCATCCACCGTTCATTCACCAAGTCGATGGGCTATACAGAGGAAGACTTGCGCAAACCGGTTATCGGCATCTGCAACACCTTCAGTGAGTTAAACAAATGCCATTCCCAATTCAGAGAATTGGCTGAATATGTGAAGCGCGGTGTTTGGCAGGCCGGAGGCTTACCTATGGAGTTTCCGACGATCTCCATTGGCGAGCCCTACGTCAAGCCAACTACTATGCTGCTCCGAAACCTGATGGCGATGGATACGGAGGAAATGATGAAGGCCCATCCTTTGGATGGTGTTGTTCTGCTAGGCGGATGCGATAAAACCGTTCCGGCTCAGCTTATGGCGGCGGCCAGCGTTAATATACCTGCAATCGTACTGACCGGGGGCCCGATGCTGAACGGCCGGTTAAACGGAGCTAATCTTGGAGCGTGTACGGACTGTTATCAATTCACGCTCGAGCACAAGGCCGGCAATTTGACCGATGCCGAGCTGGCTACAGCGGAGAATGCTATCTGCCGCAGCGACGGGCATTGCATGGTGATGGGCACAGCTAGCACAATGGCTTCAATAGCCGAAGCATTAGGCATGGCTTTGCCCGGCTGTGCAGCCATCCCGGCTCCGGACAGCCGGCGAAAGCACCTTGCGGAGCTCACCGGCAAACAGATTGTGAAGCTTGTCGAAGCGGATATCCGTCCCCGTGATCTGATGAACGAGCGTTCGCTGGACAATGCGATCCGGGTAACGATGGCGAGCGGCGGTTCAACCAATGCGATTATTCATCTGATTGCTATCGCAGGAAGACTGGGCATCCGCCTTCCTTTGGAGCGCTTTGATGAACTGGCCAAGGAAACTCCGTTCCTGTTAAATCTTCGTCCTTCCGGTCAATATCAAATGGAGGAGTATTTCGAAGCGGGAGGGGTGCCTGCCCTGATGAAGGAATTGGAGCCGCTCCTGCACACTGACTGCCTGACTGTGACCGGACGGAGCGTTGCTGACAATCTCCGTGAGGTGCAGGTGCTTAACCGCGAGGTTATTTTCCCGTTATCCCAGCCGCTGGATGCACAGGGCGGAATTGCAGTGCTTCGCGGGAACCTCGCCCCATCCGGAGCGTTGATCAAACAAACGGCCGTATCCTCCCACTTGAAGAAGCATGTGGGTAAAGCGGTAGTTTTCCATTCGCCCGAGGATCTGCAGAAGCGAATTGATGACCCTGAACTAGATGTGGATGAATCGAGTGTACTTGTCCTGCAGAACGCAGGGCCCAAGGGAGCGCCGGCAATGCCCGAAATCGGACAAATCCCTATTCCGCAGAAGCTGCTGAAAAAAGGAGTACGCGATATGGTTAGAATCTCCGATGCTAGGATCAGCGGCACCTCCTATGGCGCACTGATCGTCCATGTCGCTCCCGAAGCCGCGATTGGCGGGCCTTTGGCTCTAGTCCGCGACGGGGATTTAATTGAGCTGGACATCGCCTCCCGGACATTGAATGTGCTGGTGGACGATGCGGAGCTGCAACAGCGAAAACAAAAATGGCAGGCTCCTGCTCCGCATTATGACCGCGGTTACGGCTTGCTTTTTACAGAACGTGTACTGCAGGCGGACAGAGGCTGTGATTTTGATTTTTTGCTTCCGCCTGAGCTTCGCGGTGAAGAAGAAAGCAAATAAATGTATCGGCATATGTTGGACGGAAGAAAAGTAATTATTTGCATGTAATGAATGCTTTTTTGAAATAGAAGCTGAATAGGAAGCTGAAGGATAAGCTGGATAGTAAGCTGTAGGATGAGCTGATAAATATAATAGTTAGTTCAATATACGGAATATTCCAATGGACAGATCTGCTAGGAGGGATTTTGCTTGAGGCTAAAAGGGAAGAAGGGGTTAATTACTGGCGCCGCGCAGGGAATTGGGGCGGGAATTGCCGAGAGATTCGCCCGGGAGGGGGCAGATCTAGTGCTCTTGGACGTTCTGATCGAACCGCTGGAACAGACAGCAAAGCATTTGCAGTGCGAGTACGGTGTCAAAACCTTGGCGCTGGGCTGTGATCTGGCGGACACTGAGCAAACGCTGGCAGCAGCAGAGGACGCTTGGGAACGTTTTGGTCCGCTTGATTTCGTTGTTAATAACGCTGGTATAGCTACCCGGGAACCGTTTACCCGGCTTACTTATGAAACTTGGAGAAAAGTACAGCAGATCAATGTAGATGCAATGTTTATCATTAGTCAGGCAATTTCCAAACGAATGATAGAGGCGAGCCTGCCGGGAGCATTCGTTCAGATGGCCTCAAAAAACGGTTTGGCAGGAAGCTCCATGTTAGCACATTACAACAGCTCAAAGGGTGCAGTTGTGCTGTTAACCCAATCGATGGCCTGTGAACTGGCGCCTTATGCTATTCGCGTTAACGCGGTCGCTCCCGGTTTTATTGCAACACCATTGGATCGCGAATTAAAGCTCAAAGAGCCTGGACTGCAGCTAACCTCACGTACGCCAATGGGAAGAATGGGAAGAGTTGAAGAGGTAGCGAATGCTTGCTTGTTCCTGGTCTCAGAGGAAGCCTCTTACATTACAGGAGCTATCTTGCCCGTCGATGGCGGTCATCTCGCTAATGCAAGTGAAATTTAATAAGTGAAATTTAATATTAGTGAGAATGGCTCCATTGCCTTCCTTTGTCGTTGTTTAGGGAGCCAAGGAAACAGAAGACCTAACAGACCTTGAATGCAAGATGCTTCTATAGGCTTTACCGCTTAGGATATACACTATTGGGATCGAAAACATTACTGTATTGAATAGCCTTTAAAGGCAGCGATTCTACGTGAGCTCTCAAGCTTAAAGCCCAGGTTGGCCCCTGCAGTTACTATCCAATTTCACAGGAGGGCTGTAGATTCCCGCCGCCGCAGCGTGGACAGAGTCGATATGTATGTGAAAACCCGTATAGAAACACCGCCACAGAGATCTCGAAAGCGAAATATGCGAAAACCCGTTGTAATTTGTTTCAAATCTGGCGTTCAATTCCGCACATACTACCACCAGCCCTAAATAGCGGGCTGCTTTTTAATTTTCCTTCATAATTTTAAGGTCTTGCACTTAAAGGTACATACTGCAGCGTTTTGCATAAATCCTGGCCGAGCTTATATGGCGCTCTGTCCAGCAATGTCCACGCTAAGCACCGCGATCGCGCCAACGATTGCGCCAACGATCGCTCGCTCCATGCATGCGCTCATTGCTCGCGCCCCACTCAACGCACTTCACGCCCGTCGCATCGTTCACCACCAGGTTCGCACTCCTCTTCCAAGTGGAAGTGTCCCGCAGGCAACGCGCTTCATCGCTCGCCTCTCTCGCACTCATTGCTCGCGCTCTAGCCCGTGCGCCTCCACGCTCTTGCACTCGCCTGGGCTTCCACGCTTTCGCCTACGCAACGCGTTCCATCGCATTCTGCTAAAACCACTAATAGGAGTTTTGAGCTTTTTTCAAAAAAAGGGATTGAACGCCACGTTACGTGCTGTTTTATACTGGGTTCATACCCATTTGTTAGAAGGAGGTCGGGGATGTATACGATCGGGCAGCTTTCCAAGAAAACGGGAGTTACAGTAAGAACGCTTGACTATTATGATGAGATTGATTTATTGAAACCGGCAAGCGCCACTGAAGGCGGCCATCGTCTGTACGGCAATGAGGAAATCATGCGTCTGGAACAAATTTTGGCGTTGAAATTTTTAGGATTTTCCTTGGAAAAGATTCAGCTCATTTTACAGGAAGCTCCCCCGTCCTGGGAAACTGCGTTTACCGAACAGCTGTTAATGGTAGAAGAAGAAAAGAAAAGGCTTGAAGATCTTCAACGCTCGTTACAAGGAATCTTATATTCGATTCAGATTGAGAAGAAGGTGAATTGGCAGCTGATCTTTGGTGTTATGCAAATGTTTCAACAGGGTGAGAATGAAGCGGTAAGAGTGTTGGATCGCTACATGAGCCGGGAGCAGCAGAAAAAAATGCTATCCGTCAATATGGACCAAGATAAAATGGATCATTGGGTAGCGCTTATTTATGAAATCCGAGAAAATCTCCACGCCTCACCCGATTCGGATATTGCACAGCACCTTGCAGAACGATGGATGGAAGGGGTTTATGAAATGTTTGGAAATGATGACGAATTTTTGGGAAACGCCTGGAACGCGATAACGAAGGAAAGTGATGGAGTTATGTTTTACCCTATGACTAAGGACGTTGTTGATTTTATAACAAAAGCGATCCAGATAAAGGAATCAAAGGGAACTGGGCTCGGGAAAGAAGGAGGGTGAATCTTAGCATGAATGCAGCTGTTCAGATGGTGAAGGTTAAAAAAACCTATGGGAAAAACATTACGGCGATTCAAGACCTGTCCCTAATCATAGAAGAAGGAAAAATTTATGCCTTGTTAGGACCGAACGGCTCAGGGAAGACGACAACGGTTCGCATTCTTACCACCTTGGCGTCAGCCGATGCTGGAGAGATTTACTATTTTGGTTCTCCCCAAATCAATAAAAAAATGATAGGTTGTGTAGCTCAGAATTCAGGGGTCGATCCGATGGGAACAGGGAGAGAGAATCTGATGCTGCAGGGGAGAATATACGGCCTGCGGGGGGAAGCGCTAAGAGAACGGGTCCACGAGCTGTTAACTGGCTTTCATTTGCTGAAGGATGCCGACCGGCTCAGCAAGCATTATTCAGGAGGAATGAGAAGGAAGCTGGATCTGGCTATGGGAATTATTCATCGCCCGCGGCTTCTTTTTCTTGATGAGCCTACCACAGGCCTTGATCCTGAATCGCGAGCGGACTTATGGCAGACAATCAAGCAACTGCAGAGGGAGCATGGCATGACTGTTGTGCTGACTACCCACTATATGGAGGAAGCGGACGAACTAGCTGACCGGATCGCTTTCATGAATGAGGGAACAATCGTTGCAGAGGGAACAGCGGAAGAGATGAAAAGCAAGGTGGGCGGAGACACGATAACGATCCAATGCCGGGAACCGCAAATAGCAGCGCAAATCCTCGAACCCATTTATCCAACTCAGCAGCTTAACCATCAAGACGACAGCACGCTGCATGTAATAACAGATAAGGGAGCTGAAAAGCTGCCGGACATTATAAGATTATTGGAAGAAAAACATGTAACAGTAAATTCCATAGCTGTAGCCAGACCGGATCTTGGAGATGTGTATCTGTTGTACACTGGGAAAATGCTGCGGAAGGATGGGGAGTCATGAAACTGCTGACGGATACGGCATGGATGTTTATGCGCTATTTGAGAGGCTTGCTCCGTTCTCCTTTTATAGTGCTGATGACCATTGTGCAGCCGATTTTTTGGATGATTTTATTCGGGCAGGTGTTTTCCAGCATGGTAAGCATTCCGGGGTTTACAGCAAGCTCTTACATGGATTATCTTGGTCCTGGTATTGTCATGATGAGTACCATGATGTCGGGTGCCTATGCCGGCATGGGCGTGCTGAGCGATTATAAAGACGGGGTGCTCGACCGCTTGCTGATTTCGCCGATCAATCGTCTGGCTTTGCTGCTTGGTTCCTTACTGCAGGATGCGTTGACCTTGACTTTCCAGGCGGCGCTAATGGCCGGTGTCGCTTTTCTGCTGGGTGCGAGCTTTAGCGGGGGTCTGTTAGGCATTGTCCAACTGATCCTGATTGCGGTGCTGCTTGGACTTGCGATGGCGGCCTTATCCATATCACTCGGGCTGTTCGTTCGTAAGGAATCGAGCTTAACTGCAGCAGTCAGCTTTGCCACTATGCCGTTATTGTTCTTGTCCGAAATGTTCATGCCACTGCAGTTAGTGCCGCGCTGGGTGGAGGCCGTCGCCCGGTTTAATCCGCTTAACTGGGCGGTAGAAGCGGGGCGGGAGGTGCTGGCTGCACAGCCTGACTGGGGTCTCGTGCTGCAGCATGGCTGCTTCCTGCTGGTTCTCTTTTTGGCAGCGTGTCTGCTCGTATCTAGAGCATTCCGGCAATATCAACGGTCGATGTAAACTAAAAATGAAGAGTTATTTTGATAGATTATGTTGAAGGATTACGCCTTTCCCTAACATAGTTTGCTATAATAGAATTGCTAGATATAGAAAAGTTATGTTACATGGAAAGGCGGTGCCTTGCTCATGTTAGAAGCATCTGGAGACAAGGAAGCATCCTTGCTGCAGGCCATTGTACACAATCTGGCATATGGTGCAGCTCTTGTTGACTGTGAAGGCAATTTCTTGTATAAGAATCCCGCATTCGTCAGGATGCTGGATCTTCGAGAGGACAACAATCAAATCCAGAAATTCAATGAGTATCTGACAAATTCTGATATATGGGAAGACATTCAGCGTATCCCCGAGAAGGGGATACTGGAGTGTGAGCTGCTTAATCAAACGGGTGGGGCGGTTCCGGTGATGATGACCGTTACCCGATTGGCGGAACCGAAGCCCTGTTATTTGATCCAGTTCCGGCAGGCTTCGATGCCTGACAAGCTGCGAAGTTTGCTTGCCGATCAGAGTGGCATGGCATTAGTCAACTTCTGGGAATGGAAGGAGCAGGAAAATAATTTGACTTTTGCTGTTCCTCCCAGAGGTATTTATACGAGAATTACCAGTCAACAGCTAGATGAGGACGCCTTGCAGCTGCTTAAGCTTGTGCCGCCTGCGGAGCACGAGCGGTTTTTGCAAGAATTAAATGCTATAGATGAGCAGCATTCTTTCACGTTTGAATTTTCTATTGCGGATGAAGAAGGCGTGCTTTATTATTGGCAAATTCAAGGACGGATATATCATTCCGATACACAGGAGCGGTTGGGGCTGCTGGGGACGATACAAGATATTTCTGAACATAAACGGACAGAGCTTAAGCTGAACGAAACTATTGAACGCTACACCTCATTAAAGAAATACAATCATGATGCGGTGTTTTCACTCGATTTGGAAGGCAGAGTTATTAATTGCAATGACCGGGCCAAGAGCTTAACCGGCTATGAAGCCGCTGAACTGATCGGGAATTCCTTTGGCAAGCTGGTGAGAAATGTCGACATGAAGGACATTCTGTTCCGTTCCTTGGAGGATGATTCGGTTGAAAAGCAGCTTAACCAAATGATTCACAAAGATGGGCATGTGCTGGATGTCCTCATAACGATTGCACCGATTATGATCAGCTCTAAGAATACGGGCTTTTATATTATTGCGAAAGACATGACAGAGCAAAAAGAGCTTCTGCAGGCCAAACAAACAGCAGAAGCGACCAATCAGGCCAAATCTGAATTTTTAGCGATGCTGAGTCATGAAATTCGCACTCCGATGAATGGCATTATCGGGATGACCGATTTATTGCTGGAAACGACCAGTATTAACGAAGAACAGCTGGAGTATCTGAAAATTATCCGTAAAAGCGGACATACCCTGCTCGCTATTATCAACGATATTCTCGATTTCTCTAAAATCGATTCAGGCAAAACCGAGCTGGTGCATGAGGTCTTTGATCTGAAAGAATGCTTTCACGAAGTCATTGATCTGCTAACACCGTCGGCTTTGGAGAAAGGGCTCCCGATCCATCTCACAATAGATGAGTCCCTGCCTGAAAAGGTTAAAGGGGACGCCAAAAGACTTAAGCAGGTAGTCCTCAACCTGGTGGGGAATTCTATCAAATTCACACTGCATGGAAGCGTCTCGGTTCACGTCAAGCGGAAGCTTCAATGCTGTGGTAAGGTACAGCTGCTGGTTGAGGTAAGCGATACCGGGCTTGGGATCCCGGAAGACAAGCGCGACCGGTTATTCGAGCCCTTTTATCAGGTGGATGCTTTCATGAAGCGCGAAACCGAAGGGACCGGGCTCGGTCTAGCCATCAGCAAGAAATTGGTGCAGCTAATGGGAGGGGACATTTGGCTTGTACCGGATTCATCCCCTGGCAGCACCTTTCAATTTACCGTTCTGCTGGACGAAGTGATTCCGGAGCCGAAGATTACCGGGCCTGCTGCGGGAACTCATGAAGAATATGATTATAGGCGCTTAAGAATATTGATTGCGGAAGATCATCCGATTAACCAGATGGTACTGAGAAAAATGCTTGATAATATGGGGCATCATACCGCCGTAGTTGAAAATGGTGCTGAAGTTGTTAAGGAAGCGTTGAACAATAAATATGACTTAATCTTTATGGATGTGCATATGCCGCTGATGAACGGGATTGAAGCGGCAGTAACTCTCCGTGAGACGCTTGGGGAGAAGGAGTGTCCTGTTATCGTAGCCGTTACTGCCAATGCTTTGAAGGGCGACCGGGAAAAGTATTTGGCCTCAGGCATGGACGATTATTTAAGTAAACCAATTACGAGCGGCAGGGTAATGGAGGTTATCCGGCGCAGATTTGCTATTCACAACGAATCGACATCACTTTCTTGACTCTTTTGTACGGAGAGAGTAAGAATTCGGAAGCAGGGTCGAGCGGATTTCTGTGCTATTTTCTTTTGCTCTCAGCTACTATTAAAGATTCAGCAATTGTGCTTAGCTCGAAGCAGGTCAGGGTAAACTAATAGAAACAAACTAATAGACAAAATTCTGCTAGGAGTTTCTATATGGCTGAATCTATACAAATTAGATGGCACAGATGGCTCGACCATATGAACATTGAGCCAGAGGAATGGCATCAGCAGGAAATGGAGGATCGTCTGGCTGATTTGCGCGAGCTCCGTTTTTTGCTTAACGGTGTAAAAGGCAGGCTTAACCAGTTTCGTGAAGCTTATCCCGATGACCGGTTTGAGCAGGAATTGAGCGAGGTCTATGAAAGGCAGCTGAGCCGGATTGAGCGGACCTTGAGCAAGTACGAGAAGGATATACAGACCTGTGATCTGGTTGCCTTTCTAGAGTTGAAATATGCAATTCGCAAAAGCTATAAACAGATTGGCTCCCTGCTAGCAGCGAGCGACTGGCCCTCACCCTGTATTTCTTTGGGTGATTCGGTGTCGGGTGAGGCCGCGGAATCCGGTTATGGTCAATTGGAGGAAGGCACCTATCAGCGAAGCTATGGAAGCGAGCGGGTAAAACAGCATGAAAGAGCTGTACAAAAAGCGTTTTTTCCCGTTCCGCCTGGTTCGCAGCACAATGTGTTATGCTTCGCAGCTTCATCCGGTATGAAGGCGTTAGAGTTAGCCTTGGCTGTTTCTAAATCCTCTTCCGGCTCTCTTCCTCAATATTATCAAGCCGGATTTTACGGGGAAGGGGTAGAGCTGGCTAAGGTGCTTCTTGGCAATCCAGTAGAAATGCATCCCGATGAAATCTACCGAAGGATAGAATCCAACGAGCGTATAGGAGGCTTAATGGTTGACCCTGGCGCTTGCTGGCCGGTTCACCTTCCTATTGATCTGGAAAGACTTATGAGAGGATTGCATCGGCACCAACAAGATGATTCTTTATATGTTATTGTAGATCGAACATTCACCACTATAACGAATCCCTTGTTTGAGAACTATTTGGATAAGCTTCCGGAGCATGTAGTTCTAATTATTGTGGAGAGCGGCATTAAATATTTGCAATATGGCCTGGAACTGTCTAATGTCGGTTATGTTGCAGCCGCAGGTCAACGGATCGGAAGACCGGAGGAGCGAGAGCGTTGGATTGAACATTTGGCTATTTTGGATGCGGGTGCGGATCCAATGGCTATATGTCAGCTGCCTGAACCGGATTTGCATTATTACAGCCTCCGACTGGACCGGCTGAACCGAAATGCGTACTGGGTTCGCTCTTTCCTTGATTATCTCTGTGAAGAAGGACTGATACTCTCTTATTACAGCGCGATAACTCCATCGCCGCAATTTAAGATTATGGGAAAGCCATGGGCCGGTTCAGTATTTTATATCCGGTTAAAGGAAGGTAAAGTTTCCGAAACGGAGTGTCTGGAATGGATCAATGAGCTGGTAGCATCAGCCCCGGATCAAGAGCATTTTGTTTCGGGGGGAAGCTTCGGGTTTGATTCCTTCCGCTTGAATGCGGTCAATGATGACCAAGGAATGGGAACGGCACTGAGATTGTCGGTTGGGAGGGAGCCGTTTCAACAGCTAATGGCCAAATTGCGTTTTCTTCACCAGTATTTGATTAAAGTCCCTCCAAATTGATCACTGATCATTCGATTGCAGGCAGCCAGATTCTAATCTAAGAAGGCATGATAGGCTATTTCCGAGCAAAGCAGGCGAAGCTTCGGGAATAGCCTTTTTCTATGGGAGCCATCCCAACTAGGGAAATAAATCCATTTCATCAAACGGATTTCCTTCCGATGGACGGGTACACGATATAGATTCACTTATACCGTGTGATTCCATTTCTTGGTTATCGAACGCTCGTTTTAAGTGTTAAATATTGATTCCAATTAATAATTGTGCCCGTACGATTTATAAAAGTGTTGACGCTTACATACAAGTATGATATTTTTCCTATATAACCTGTATGTAATTTGTATTTATTTTTAACGGAGAATGTTAATTATGCACTGCTTATTCATCCATTAATAAATATAATAACCAAACAGCATAAATACAGGTTGAGGGATATTAATACATTTAGTTGTTTTGAAAGCGGTTTCGTTTTTTGCTGTTTGCGTCTTATCTGCTGGTAGGGTGAGGGCAGCATATGAAATAACAAACGAAAAAGTGCCTAAGGAGGGGATCAATCTTTTGGTGTCTTAGTTCAGACGCTGCAGCCTGCAGCTTCAAAAGGATAGAGCAGCATTGCATTACGGTTCAATAAGAGGGGTTCATGGCAGTTAAATTATTGAGGACAATAGGAGGAAAGCCTACTGAAACGTAAACCATGGCTAAAATTATTGCCGGTTACTTTGGTATCTGCTTTAGCGATTACCGCTTGCTCGTCTGCTCCGGGTGGAGACAGCAGTCCTTCGCCATCGCCTTCCAACGGCCAGGAAGAACAGGGGGGGAACGGCGGAGAGGAAAAAGAGCACCTCACGCTCACCTGGAGAGTAGCGGCGCCTCATGTTGATGCGAGCGCAATTTTTCCTGGAGCCAACGAAGATTTTGTCAAGCAGACGATCGAAGAAAAATTCAATGTCACGCTTAATATGACATCCGAAATTTATTCGAGTGAGTTTGATACCAAGATGACTATGCAATTGTCTGCTGACCCGCCTGACTTGTTTGTCGCTGGCGGAGTGCAGTCACAAGGCTATGCGTTAGACGGCCTGCTAGCAGATATGACCGAATTTGTCACTCCTGAAACTATGCCAAACTACTTCAAATACTGGGTTACGGAAGAGGAGCTGGAGCGTTACGGGATAGAAAATTCATTCGTGCGCGCACCCATTCCTTTTGCACGAAATGTATACCGGTCTTATTATATCCGTAAGGACTGGCTGGATAATCTGGGCTTGAGTGTGCCTACCAGCTATGATGAAATGCTGGAAGTGATGAGAGCCTTCTCGCAAGGTAATCCTGACCCGAACAGCAGACAAAGAACATATGGAATGACGGCAGCAGGTGGCGGTAGAACGTTCTCTTGGGATTTCCCGGGATTTGTTGAAAATGATGTCTACACCTTTATTCTGGACAAAGAAAACGGTACATTCCGTGACGGACAAACGGATCTGGCCCTCGTGCAGGTGCTGGATTCAATCAAGATGATGATGGACGAAGGCTTGGTTGAGCCGGAATGGTTCCTGAACTCGGGTACAGAACACTGGAACAAAGCGATCCAAGGTGTTGCGGGCATTATTGCAGGCGGATCCATGGATTTCATGCTGGAGGGGAATCCGAACAGTATCTTGAACCGCACCAAACAATTAAACCCGAACGCTGATTGGGTTCCGTTCAACCCGCATCCGGATAAAGGCATCGCTTTAACTCAGCTGCCTGGTAATCCGTTTCTGTTCCATATCAATGTAGCAGAGCAAAGACCGGATCATATTAAAAGAACGGTCGAAATTCTGGATTGGCTGGCAAGTGAAGAAGGCTATCTGCTCACGCATTACGGGCAGGAAGGCACACATTACACCCGGGATGGCAACCAGATCACTCTTAATGTAGATGAGTACAACGAGATTACCCAGTGGCTAACCCTGTATTCTTTCTTCACACCGCCGAATGAGATAGATAAGCTGGGACTTGAAGTCATTGATCCGCGTTTTACCGACCGCGACCGTGAAGTCATTAATACCATTACAAGCTACCAGCTGAAGGAACATATAGGCACTAACGTTGCCCCGCCTCCAGGGACCGATTTGGGTGGAATGAGAACGCGGCAAAATGAATTGATTACTCAAATTTTATTTGATGAGCCGGATGCTTCAAACTGGCCTAAATACCGGGAAGAGTTAATGACAACCTACGGTGGCCAAGGAATTTTCGAAGCCTATGCGGAGCAAATCGGCAGCGCGCATGGTATAGAAGTGAAGTTTGTAGACGGACCTTAAAGGAGATCGAAAGAGCCTGAAGGAGCCTACAGGAGCTTGAAAGTGCCGAAAGAGCTGAAAGAGCTGAAAGAGCTTGAAAGCGCTTTTTATGAACAGCAGCTCAGCTAGTATTCTGCTTAATGCCTAATGAACGAGGGGCACACATATAAATCCTTGGTATTGAGTTGGGCGGAAAACGCGATGTTTTCTGTCCAACTTTATTACGTATCGGCTTTTTAAGGAAAATAACGAAGCGGATGGCGGATGCTGGATGTCATCTCCCGGCAGAGCCTTGATGTCAGCTTACTGCCGTTTGCCGATTGCAGGATGCCGCCTGCTGCCTGCAGAAAGCTGCCACTGCTGCATTGTCACCTGCTGGATGCCTATCATGCCGATGCTGTCTGCCGCCTGCAGCTAGCCGCCTGCTGGATTGCCACCTGCTGTTTGTAGGGAAGCTGCCACTGCTGGATTGTCCCTGCTGCCCTTCTCAGTAGACTCAAGGGCTAGGGCAATTAGTCCAAACTTCCTACGAACCTTCGCATTTACTCACTCATTTTTAGATTTTTTCAAAAATCTACTTTTTAGTGAGCGGTGAAAAAGTGGTATGCACTGGTGAAAAGTGCTGCGCAATTACATTTATACGAAAAATCATACAAATGAACGTGGAAGCACGCGGAATACGGCAATTTGTACGAAACGTCACACAAAATGACGCCGGGGATTTGAGAAAAGCTGGAATTTGTATGAAGAATCGTACAAACTCGCTCAAAATGCATCAAAAAATCGTTTTTTGTATGAAGAATCGTACAAATCGACTCGACCTTCAGCAATAATGCGTGTGCGTTGACTTTTGGCTGAGATATAACTAAAATGGTTACAACGTAAGAAGTAGAAGGGAGATTGAGCATGATGCAAATCGAAATTTGGTCGGATATTGGCTGTCCATTTTGTTATATTGGCAAACGCCGTTTTGAAGCTGCTCTAGAGCAGTTTGCTCATCAAGGAGAGGTGCAGGTTCAGTATCGAAGCTTCCAGTTGGATCCCCATGCCGCTAAAAATCCTGATTATGACTTGTACGACATGCTTTCCAAAAAAATGGGACGCAGCCGTGAAGAAGTCAAACAGATGAACCAACAGCTGGCTAATCAGGCACGAGAAGTCGGGCTGGACTTTCGTTTTGGCGGAGTCATCCCTGCTAATTCAGAAGATGCTCACAGGCTGATTAAATTGGCGGAACAACTTGGCAAGGGTCCCGATATGTGGGAAGCTTTATATAAAGCTTATTTTACTGATGCCAAGCATATCGGCGATACAGACACCCTACTGGCGCTGGCCGAAGAAGTTGGGATTGATCGCCAAGAGGCGGCTGCCCTACTGCAAAGCGATAAGTTCATTCAAGAGGTGCACGAGGATGGAAGAGAGGCCAGCCGATTTGGGGCTACCGGGGTTCCATTTTACGTTATTAATAGGAAGTATGCCGTTTCAGGGGCACAACCAAGCGAGGTTTTCCTGCAAGCTCTGAAAAAGGTATGGGAAGAGGAGAATCCGGCAACCAAGCTGGAATCGCTCTCGTCCGAGCCAGGTGATGTCTGCGCGGATGGTTCGTGTGGACCTAGCCGATCCTAAGCAAGTCGGATTTTCGAACGAATTAGTTTAGTCTCCAACAGCGGCAAGCTGCGAAAACGTCAAAGCATGGTTTTATAACCGAGCTTTGGCGTTTTTTATTGAAGCATATCAGAAGTGGTTCCCCATGCATTAGTGATAGCCCATGCTCCGCACTTAGTCAGACATTGGTGGTACCCCATGCTCCGGACTCGACCCGGGGACTAGTGATTCCATGCTCCGGACTCGACCCGGGGACTAGTGATTCCATGCTCCGGACTCGACCCGGGGACTAGTGATTCCATGCTCCGGACTCGACCCGGGGACTAGTGATTCCCATGCTCCGCACCCCAACTAGAGATTAGTATTTCCCATACTTCTTGACATTCTGTAAGTGCCCGCTGGGAGTAGATTTGTGGACTAGAGCTATACTACCTTCATGGACAGATATAGTAGGGAGGCTAATGTGGTGAATAGACCCTCCCGTCATGCGGCTAAACACCGTTTGCTGGGAGCTGCGCATGGGCGGAAAATGGGCATGGATAGTGCGTAAAAATGGGCATGGATAGTGCGTAAAAATGGGCATGGATAGTGCGTAAAAATGGGCATGGATAGTGCGTAAAAATGGGCATG
>NZ_HE610959.1:0-9939 GCF_000285515.1 Paenibacillus senegalensis JC66 | reverse complement strand
AAAATGGGCATGGATAGTGCGTAAAAATGGGCATGGATAGTGCGTAAAAATGGGCATGGATAGTGCGTAAAAATGGGCATGGATAGTGCGGAAAATGAGCATGGATAGTGCGGAAAATGAGCATGGATAGTGCGGAAAATGAGCATGGATAGTGCGGAAAATAGCATGGATAGTCGGAAAATGGGCATGAATAATGCGGAAAATGGGCATGAATAATGCGGAAAATGGGCATGGATAATGCGGAAAACGCGTTTTGGACTGTATGGTTTCACCCGACCATGTTCTACCCTTCACCCGATTATTTTCCCTTATTCGCATGCTGCAATCTCACATAGAATGAAAGGTACATACACGAACAGAAAGGGGAATGTACATGTTGAGATATTGGTCTAAAGCCGCCGGTGTGGCTGCGATAAGCACGGCTATGGTTGCTCTGAGCGCTTGCGGAGGCAATGCTGCAGATACAAACAGTAATGGAGGATCGCCCGAAAAAGTCACTTTGACTGTTTGGCATAACTGGACGGGACAGGATGCTAAGGCGGTCGCCATGCGTGAAATTTTGGATAACTTTCAGGCGGAGAATCCGCATATTAAGCTGGAAACGGAAGGACTGCCTACTGATGGCCTGAAAACAAGATTGAGAACGGTTGCTGCAGCCAATGAAATGCCTGATTTGTTTGTTATGTGGCCTGATGCCATGACTAAGGAGTTTGTTGGCGGTAATCTGCTTCAGCCTATTAATGAATTTCTAGACAGCAAGCCGGAATGGCGTGACAACTTCATAGAGAACGCATTGGACAGCTTTACTGTAGACGGCAATATTTACTCCGTACCGATGAATTTGGCTCCCACCTCTTTTATTTACTACAACGAGAGCATTTTCGAAGAGTACGGTGTCAAGGTTCCTGAAACTTGGGATGAGCTGATGACAGCGATTGATACCTTTAACGATAATGGGATGACGCCGATTGCACTTGGCAATAAAGCGAACTGGTTTGTGCAGTCAGCAATTTTCTCCGCAATTGCCGACCGGGTAACCGGGACGGAATGGTTCCTAAAGGCGGTGGAACAGGATGGAGCCTCTTTTACCGATCCTGAATTTATAAGAGCACTGGAAACTCTGCAGGAGCTTGGCGAGCGCGGCGCTTTCCAAAGCGGCTTCAACTCGATTGATGAGAATCAAATGGTGCAGATGTATTTCCAAGGCCAGGCAGCCATGTTTATCTCCGGTGGCTGGGCAATGGCTAACGTTGTGACTAATGCGCCTGAAGATATTTTGGAACAAACCCGCATTACCATTCTTCCGCCAGTTGAAGGCGGAGCAGGAGAGGCCCGTTCAACATCCGGGGTTGTCGGTACCGGAATGGGTGTAAGTGCCAAGCTGGAAGGCGCGCGTAAGGAAGCGGCACTAGAGCTGCTGTACGCTTTGTCAGGGCCTGAAGGTCAGCAAGCTACTCTGGACAGCTCCACTCTGGTCAGCTACAACATTCCACTGGACGAAAGCAAAGCAAGCCCCTTATTTGTTGAATTGTATAACTTGATGCAGGACGTCAAGATTTCCCCGGTCTATGATTCCAAACTAAGCTCTGCGGCTGTGGAAGTTATTAATAATGGTTTGCAGGAATTGCTGAGTGGCGGGGATCCCGAAGCGATCGCCCAAAGAATACAAGATGCACAGGCAGCAGCAGTCAAGTAAAGCAAGCATAACAAACAGCGAATAGCTGCGGATTGGGTCGGGCGGATGGTTTAGTCCCGACCCGTTATTTATCAGATCATTTTGCATACGATCTTCTTTCGGCTTCCCGTCCTGTTGGATTTGGGTGATGGGGGGCATCTTGACTTAAAGGAAGTGAGTCGATTGAAAGCTTTCAGTAACCGCAAATTTATTTTTATAGGTTTGCTGCCTGCAATGGCGATATACACTTTGTTTGTATTTGTACCTGTTATTTGGTCTACCTATTATAGCTTCTTCAATTGGTCTGGTATCGGTGAAGCTACCTTTATTGGACTAAACAATTACGTGGAAATCTTTCGCGATCCCATTTTTTGGACCGCGTTAAAAAACAATATTATTTTCGTTCTCGCTTCTGTATTTGGCCAAATTCCGCTTGCCCTAGTGGTCGCTATTCTGGTCGTGAAAAAAAGCGGCATGCTGTCCCGCTTTGTCCGTACAGCCGTATTTATGCCGATGGTTATGTCGACTGTCGTTATCGGTATGATCTGGCAGTATATTTATCATCCGCAGATCGGGATCTTGAATTTTTTGCTCGATAAGCTCGGTCTCTCGAACTGGCAGCTGGTATGGCTGTCTGAGGATTATGGCATGTACTCCCTGATCCCGCCTCTGATCTGGAGCTTTGTCGGCTTGTATCTGATTATTTTTATTGCCGCTCTGCAAAATATTCCTGGCGAAATCCATGATGCGGCCGAGCTTGACGGAGCCACGGGTGCGCGCAAGCTGTTCTCTGTCACGCTGCCGATGATCAAAGGAACCATTATGGTCGCGATAGTACTCTGTATTTCCGGAAGTCTTAAATCGTTTGATCTTGTCTATATTATGACACGAGGCGGTCCCGCACATTCTACCGAGCTGCTAGCCACATATATGTATAACTCTACATTCAGCTCTTACCGCTATGGCTTTGGCAGTGCCATCTCAACAACGATCGTATTGATTTCCCTGATTCTGATTGGTATCAGCCAATGGCTGATCAGTTGGAAATCGAAGTCTAAATCTAATGGATGAGGAGGGACAACATTGCAGCAATCGACAAGCACTGCCCCGCGGGGGCATGCACCTGCTTCGGCCGGGCGCCCCAATGGACGTAAAATAAAAGGAGCCGTTTCTTGGACGCTGCTCACATTGTATGGTATTTTATCGTTATATCCGCTGTATTGGTTGTTTATCTCCTCCTTTAAGACGACAGGGGAGTTCTTCAACCGTCCTTTTGCTCTTCCTGAGACGTGGATGTTTGAAAATTTCAGCAACGCCTGGATGGGCTCAAATATTGGCAGAGCATTCGGCAATTCCCTAATTACATCTTTAGGCTCTTTAGCCTTAACCCTGTTTATCGCTATGCTCGCATCGTTTATCATCGCCCGTTTTCAATTTCGCTTTAAAGCGATGATCCTGACTTTTTTTGTAATCGGAATGCTCATTCCTATTCATAGCACTCTGGTGCCTTTATTCATAATGATGAAGGAAATTTCCATGCTGAATACGTATTGGGCTTTAATTTTTCCCTATACGGCTTTTGCGCTGCCTACTGCAATTTTTATTTTGACAGCATTTTTGTCCTCTGTTCCGAAAGAGCTGGAGGAGGCGGCTTTTATGGATGGATCGGGGCTTTGGGGCATCTTTTTTAGGATCATGATTCCGATTTCGCTTCCGGCGATTTCTACCGTTGTGATTTTAAGCTTTTTGAATTCTTGGAACGACTTTTCATTTGCTCTAGTGCTGATCACATCGGCAGGTTTGAAAACATTGCCGCTCGCAATCTCGAATTTTGCTGACGGGTATACGACAGACTATGGACTGACCTTGGCCGCTATGACCATGGCAGTTGTTCCTACCATCTTCATGTATCTGATCTTTCAGGAGCAGGTCATGAAAGGGATGACAGCAGGAGCGGTAAAAGGATGATCCTGACATGACGAGGAGGGCATCGTGATGAGAAAATGGCTCGGTTATTCACTTAGACGCAAGCTGTCTTTGCTGATGCTGCTTTTTGCTCTCATCCCGATGCTTTTTCTTGGTTTGTTAGCCTATGGGATTTCCGCACATCTGACGAAGAAGAATATTACCCAGTCAGGCTTCGATACTCTTCGTCAAATGCGTGGCAATCTAACCTCGATGATAGAGGATGTTGAGGGCATGTCCATCTATCTGATTGGCCAGCGTGACATTCAACAATACCTCCGACTGACTGACCCTGACGATAGGCTGGCGGCAGATATTATAGGGGATTTGGGGAATTTGGCCGGTTCCAAATCTTACATTTCCCATATTGCCATCTATGCGGCCAATTCCTCAACTATTCTATCCTCGAGTTCCATATATAACACAGACTTTCACACGCCGATTGAAGTTTCCGAGGTTTCCGACAAGATGTGGGCCGGTTTGTATCCGATCAAGGATTTCAGTGGTGAGCGCAATGTCATTACATTTATCCGGCCTTTAAGAAGTGTTCACGATTATCAGCTGCTGGGCTGGTTATCGGTATCCCTCGATGAAAGCCAGGTTTCCCGCGAATGGGCCAATCTGCAGCTAGGCGGGGGAGAAGGTCAGATCAGGCTGACGGATGAAAATGGAAACATCCTGTCGGCTTCAGATAAATCGGAGCTGTACCTTAACTGGGAAGATCTGCACCCGGAGGTCAAGGTTTATAAGGATACGTTGGAATATGGCGAAGCTCTGCTTCAGCAAGATGAGGAGGAGGGAGGCGATCTCTCCCTGCTTTACTACCGCGAGCCGTTGAATGGCTGGACCCTGCTTGCGACCCTGCCTTCCTCGTGGGCCAGCACGCAGAGCAGCATTATCCTTCATTTGACTGCTGCTGCCGTCGTTCTGGTTATAGTCTTAAGCGGTGCGCTGACGTTTTTTGTACTTAATCGGGTGACGAAGCCGCTGGCGCTGTTAAGCCGATTGCTGACTATGGTAAATCCTGAGCGTCCAATGCCGGTATTTCCGATGAATACCAATGATGAGATTGCCCGTCTGGGACAGAGCTACAACATGCTGGGCAAGCATATAGAACAATTAAAGAAGCAGCTAATTCAGAACGAGACTCGCAAAAAGGAAGCGGATATGCAGGCGCTGCAGGCGCAAATTAATCCGCATTTTCTCTATAATACACTATCCTCAATACGCTGGATGGCGCTCATGAAACGTGACCAGGCGATAGCCCAGATGGTAGGCTCGCTTAGCGACTTTTTACGATTCAGCCTGAATAATGGGAGGGACTACTGCACCGTCCACCAGGAGCTGGCTCATATTCGCAATTATGAACAGGTTCAGTCGATTCGATATCCGGGCAAGTTTGCCCTCGAACTAGTGGTGGATGCCCGCCTACAAGAGCGTTACATGCTGAAGCTGCTGCTCCAGCCGCTGGTGGAAAACTCCATGCTTCACGGCATCTTGAAAAAAGAAGGGAAAGGCACCATTACCGTTATCGTGGAGGAGCAGGACAAGCATATGGTTTTTACAGTAATGGATGATGGGGTAGGGATCAGTGAGGACAAGTTGAAAGTGCTGCGTGAGCAAATTCAGAGCGGAGAACCGAACGCCGGGTTTGGGCTGCGCAACGTCAATGAACGACTGCTGCTGCATTACGGCCCGGATTCCCAACTGCATATAATCAGCAGTCCCGGTGCCGGCACACGAATCCGCTTTTCGATTCCGGACAGGGGGGATCCTCATGAAAATAATGATCGTGGATGACGAAGTCATTTTTCGCAATGGACTTTCCCAGGTAATTGACTGGCAGGATCTTGGCCTGCATCTTCTGGCTCCCGCCGAATCTGCCGAGGAAGCCCTGTCCCGCCTTCCTGTGGAGAAGCCTGATATTTTGATTACCGATATCCGCATGGGCGGCAAAAGCGGTCTCCAGCTGGCCGAGGAAAGCCGGGAGCTGCTCCCGGATCTGGAGATTCTGATCTTGTCCGGTTATGACGAATTTACGTATGCTCAACAAGCGATCCGCCACAAGGTGGGTGATTATCTGCTCAAAACCGGAGGACCAGAAGAAATTGTTAAAGCAGTAATCAAGGCGAAGCAAAGAATCATTGACCGTCTGTCTGTCCGTAATGCGGAGCTCACCAAGGAGAAGGAGGATCAGAAAAGATATCTTCAAGGTCTGGTTCTAGACGGTCACCGCTCCGAGCTTATAGACAACCAGGAAGCTGCCCATGCAGCTGGCAAGCTGCTGAAGCATCATCTGAAGCGAGAGACGGAATCCCTTCAGGTCGCGCTTTTTCAAGCATCAGGCTGGGAGGACACACCCGATTATCAGTCACTGCTCCAGTTTGCTGTTGATAATATTTTGAAAGAATTGATTCCCTGCTTTTCATTTATTCATCAGCAGCGGATTGTTGCCGTAGTTCACGGACAGGAAGGCAGCGAAATGAGGCAGTCCTATCATTCGATTATTGGGAGAGTGGAAGAGCTGCTGAACTGCAGCCTTTTTGTATCAGTTGGCAAACCGGTAACCGCTCCGGACCAGCTGCATGAATCCTATGAAACAGCGTCCTATACAGCCAATTACAAAGCCTGGATCCCCGGAAAATGGCTGGAGTACGACAATATCCGTAAACGAATGGGAGGGAGAATGCACATTCAGCGGGAAGAGGAGCTGGAGCTTACGGCAATTCTTCTAAATGACGATTTGTCCGGTCTTCGAGCCTGGGTTGGCCGCTATATGAATCAACTGCTGTCCGATTCTGAGGCCACTCTGGAAACGCTGGAGGCTGCAAGTCAGTCGGCTGTGCATGCTGCCCGCCGCTGGTTAGAGCAGGTTATGCTCGCTACAGGAAAAGGGCAGGAAGAAGTTAAGCTTCCGGGAGCTGCACATGCGCAGGAGGGACAATCTATTTCCTCCAAAGACCGCCTATTTCAGCAGCTGAATGCTGTAATGAAGGTTTATCATCACGAATTGGCCGATGGACAGACCGCCTATGTGAGAAAAGCTATCGCTTATATTGAAGGGCATTTGGGCGGAGATGTCAGCCTTCAGCAAGTGGCTAAGCAGGTGCATGTGAATCCAAGCCACTTCAGTGAAGTGTTCAAAAAAGATATGGGCGTTACCTTCGGTGATTATGTGATCAGCCGTAAAATGGCCCGGGCGAAGGAAATTTTGTCGGTATCCCCGATGAAGGTAAGTGAAGTTGCTTTTAGTGTCGGATATGAAGATGTTAAGTATTTTAGCCAGCTGTTCAAAAAGCACACCGGCAAGACACCCAGCGAGTTCCGGGAAAGCGGCGGAATGACAGGCGATAGGCCGGTGACGGCAGATAAACCTTACGGAAAACGTTAGCTCGACAACATAGCTTTCGAATCTTATAACGAGGAGCAAACCATATGGAGAAAGAAACTGCGATGGAACTGAAAGAGAACTGGAGACTGCATGGCTTTGACGTCGGGAAAGCGCCTATTGAAGCTTCCAAGCCTACACTGGATGACCGATTTTGGATGACAGCTCAAGTACCGGGAGATGTGCATTCGACTTTGCTTATGCATAGGCAGATTGCCCACCCGTATTTTGGACATAACGATCAGAGCAGCCGCTGGATTGAGGAAAAAGAGTGGTGGTATCGCACTTCTTTCCACTACCAGCTTGATTCGGACAGGGAGGAGCATCATGAGCTGGTGTTCGAAGGCTTGGACACATTTGCCACAATTTATGTGAACGGACATGAGGTAGGGCAAACGGCCAATATGCATGTCGGCCATGTCTTTGATGTTACCCGTGTGCTGCGAGAAGGGTGGAACGTGATTGCCGTCAAGTTTGACCCGGTCCGGCTGCACCATGAAGGCAAGGAGCTTTTCCAATGGTCTTCGTATACGAAGGAACGCCCTTGGCTGCGCAAAGCGGCCATGAACTTCGGCTGGGATTGGGGGCCGCGGATGGTAACGACCGGGATTTGGGGCTCGGTTCGCTTGAGGCGATCTCGTATTGCGAAGCTGGATCACGTATATGCCCGTACGGTTCATTTGGAGTCCTCGGCTAATGTTCTTGAAGGGGCAGCAAGTGCACGTGTGCGCATTGACGCAGAAGTGATCGTCCACCGTCGTGGCGGCTGGTCAGGCGGGCGCAGCGCCGAGGGCCTGGAATGTGTTTGCCGTTTGTTGTCGCCGGGAGGGGAAGCAGTAGCAGAAACAATTTCCCCTGTACATGCAGAACGCGGCGGCGGATTCCATACTGAGGCAGAATTAATTGTAGATTCCCCTAAGCTTTGGTGGACCCATGACCTGGGTCAGCCTCATCTCTATCAGCTGGAGGTTGTGCTGCGGCATGGTCAGGAAGATCTGGACCGCTTTACGACTCCATTCGGTATTCGTACCATCGAGCTGCAGACCAAGGATGCGGAAGGGAAAGAGGCGTTTGCCTTTTTGCTTAATGGGGTAAAGATATATGCCAAAGGAGCCAACTGGATCCCTGCCGATCATTTTATTGGAGCTATACCGGGTGAGCGGTATGACGATTTGGTTTCACTCTCTGTGGAAGCAAATATGAACATGCTGCGGGTCTGGGGAGGAGGCATTTATGAAAAAGATGTTTTTTATGATGCCTGCGATCGTCAGGGCGTATTGGTTTGGCAGGATTTTGCATTTGCTAATGCGCTGTTCCCCGATTTCAACCGGAATTTCATGGAGAATGTCCGCAGCGAGGTGGAGTCCAACGTTAAAAGACTTCGCAACCGCGCGTCTTTGGCGCTATGGTGCGGCAATAATGAAATAGACTGGCTTGTGGATATGAAAACCGCTGGCGGAGATATTCATTGTCCTTTTTACGGGGAGACGATTTATCATGAGCTAATTCCCGATGTGCTGCAGCAATATGATGACAGCCGCCCTTACTGGCCATCCTCCCCATTTGGAGGCAATGATGCCAATGATCCCGGGGTGGGTGACCGCCATAATTGGCAGGTCTGGCACGGCTCCGTCTATCCTCGCAAATTCGGCGAGCCGCCTCAGCTTGATTACAGCATTAAAGGTGTCTCATTCAAAAACTACAAAAAAGACTTTGCCTTATTTAGCAGCGAGTTTGGCATGCACGCATCGGCGAACCGTTATACCTTGGAAAAGTTCATTCCGCAGGGGGAATTCTACTGGAACAGCTCCGAAATGGCTTACCGCAACAAAGATACGAACCATCTCAAAGGCATTTTGTTGATGGAAGGCTATACCGGCATTCCGCAAAACATAGAAGAGTACATGAATTACTCGATGCTGACTCAGGCGGAAGGATTGAAGTATGGCATTGAGCACTACCGCCGGATCAAGCACCGCAATGGGGGAGCTCTTGTATGGCAGCTCAATGATTCCTGGCCCGGGACGAGCTGGTCTATGATCGATTACGAGCTGCTGCCCAAGGCTTCGTACTACTACGCCAAGACGTTTTTTCATCCTGTACTGCTATCGCTTGACCATGAGCCTGGCGAAGATCTCCGGGTATGGGTGGTCAACGATACGATGAAGGAGCTTGCGGGTACCATCGAGCTTCGTGTCGTAGATTTTGCAGGGAAGGAAGTGTTCAGCCGGTCACTCCATGTACAGGCAGCGGCCAACACGGCTGTAGAGATTGGTCAGCTAGCAGAAGCAGAAGCGCTTCAGAACGCGGATCCGGGGAGGGTCCTTGTGCAGTTGCAGGCTCGAGGCTTTGCAGCGCCGGAAAACCGCTACTACTTGCGTGATCCCAAAGAGCTGGCAATGCCAGCGGCACAACTGGAAGTACAAGCTGATAACCCGGGCAAAGTAACAATTACCGCAACCAAGCATCTGGCCCGTATGGTCAAGCTGGATTTGCCCCGCAGTAATACCCGCTTCAGCGACAACTTCTTTGACCTGCTGCCAGGCGAAAGCCGCACAGTGTTGATAACGGATCGCGAAGGTCAGCCGGTTACACTCGATGGCTTGCGAGTATCTGCTTTGAATGTGCAGTAAAGAAGCCCGAGGTACGTTCAGCAAGTTTTCACTATGCGCTTTGAGCAGCAAGTGATCAGCGCTGCTGGAGATGTGTGCTACAGGTGATCTGAGCTACAGGCGATCTGCGCTGCAAGAGATCTGCGCTAACGCTCGCCCTCGCTCTTATTTAGTCAAAAAAGCAGGGATTTGATTTCTAACGCTCCTCCTTGCTCTTATTTGTGACAAAAAGCCTAGAGAACCGCGATTTGAGCAAAATAAGGACAGTGGCGATCAGTGGCGAACGTTACAATTTTCAA
>NZ_HE610957.1:1767973-1776310 GCF_000285515.1 Paenibacillus senegalensis JC66 | reverse complement strand
GGGGAGCCATACGGAGAGGTGTCCGAGCTGGCCGAAGGAGCACGATTGGAAATCGTGTAGGCGTCAAAAGCGTCTCGAGGGTTCGAATCCCTCTCTCTCCGCCACAATTTTTCTATACTCAATCTTGTAGTAATGTGGTATACTGATAAGTATGGCCCGTTGGTCAAGCGGTTAAGACACCGCCCTTTCACGGCGGTAACACGGGTTCGAATCCCGTACGGGTCACCAACTTTGCATTTACATATGGACGCTTAGCTCAGCTGGGAGAGCATCTGCCTTACAAGCAGAGGGTCGGCGGTTCGATCCCGTCAGCGTCCACCATATCATTATTATCGCGGGGTGGAGCAGTCCGGTAGCTCGTCGGGCTCATAACCCGAAGGCCGCAGGTTCAAATCCTGCCCCCGCAATAACCTGGAGCTGTGGTGTAGAGGCCTAACATGCCTGCCTGTCACGCAGGAGACCGCGGGTTCGAATCCCGTCAGCTCCGCCATTCTTTTTACAACCGAATAGCTAGGCTCGGTAGCTCAGTCGGTAGAGCAGAGGACTGAAAATCCTCGTGTCGGCGGTTCGATTCCGTCCCGAGCCACCATTAGCGAGTAGATAAGCCGCTGTAGCTCAATTGGTAGAGCAACTGACTTGTAATCAGTAGGTTGGGGGTTCAAGTCCTCTCGGCGGCACCATTGTTATGGAGGATTAGCGAAGTGGCCAAACGCAGCAGACTGTAAATCTGTTCTCTTACGAGTTCGGTGGTTCGAATCCATCATCCTCCACCATTAAAGGGGCATAGTTTAAAGGTAGAACAAAGGTCTCCAAAACCTTTGGTGTGGGTTCGATTCCTGCTGCCCCTGCCAAAGTGCTTACTTTAATCATGGCGGTCGTGGCGAAGTGGTTAACGCACCGGATTGTGGCTCCGGGATCCGCGGGTTCGATTCCCGTCGATCGCCCCATTGATTATTTCAATTTATATCAACATCAACGCTGCCTACATAGTGGGGATTAGCCAAGCGGTAAGGCAACGGACTTTGACTCCGTCATGCCCAGGTTCGAATCCTGGATCCCCAGTTTATGCGGAAGTGGCTCAGCGGTAGAGCATCGCCTTGCCAAGGCGAGGGTCGCGGGTTCGATTCCCGTCTTCCGCTCCATTATATGGCGCCATAGCCAAGTGGTAAGGCAGAGCTCTGCAAAAGCTTTACCCCCAGTTCGAATCTGGGTGGCGCCTCCACTATTTTGCCGGAGTGGCGGAATCGGCAGACGCACAGGACTTAAAATCCTGCGGTAGGTGACTACCGTACCAGTTCAAGTCTGGTCTTCGGCACTTTACATGAGATAGATAAAGATCCTAAATAATGAGTGCCCTTAGCTCAGCTGGATAGAGCGTTTGACTACGAATCAAAAGGCCAGGAGTTCGAATCTCTTAGGGCACGCCACCGATTTAGCGGTGAATAAGAATATTCAATATGCCGGCGTGGCGGAATGGCAGACGCGCTCGACTCAAAATCGAGTCCGAAAGGGTGGAGGTTCGAGTCCTCTCGCCGGTACCACATTAATAATGAGCAGCTCATTAGAGAGAATTTCTAATGAGCTTTTTTATATTTTAATTTCTCTTCATTTAATCATATTGGTTGAAGAAACTTTGGAAACGTACACTAAGTGAAAATAAATATGCTGTTCATGCTGACGCCATTGCTCAAGAGCAGAGTGGCGCAACTATGGCGTAGATCATGAAGCGGATATGGCGCATGCTATTTTTCTTAAGTAGCAGGCTTTGTTCTTTGTTCGATCTTCTCAATCGGGATTAACTTTCCATTCAGTGAACCAGAAGTGACCGTATGTCTGATCGTGATCGTTTTATTGAACAGATCAATGGCAGACCATTTTAGATCTACAACCTCACTCCTCCTTAATCCATAAAAGCTCCCAAGATTACAGCCGCTCATTCTTGATGCTTTTGATAATTTCTAAAAGTTGATTAGCTTCTAAGGCGCTGTATGCCCACAAACGACTCCTTCGGACGAATGATTATGTCGGCATGATTAGAAGGGATTCGATCTGTGATGTATTCTTGTTGAAGTGCTGAACGAATATTGGCATGATAATGAATGACGGTGTTGGCACTAACACCCCATTCATTAGTCTGCCCAATCAGCAGCTGAAACAGGTTCCTCGCTTATCATTTGTATAGCTTGCCCCATTGTCTGTCTTGCGACTAACGAGGCTTGGTTGTTCATCTGGATTGACATATCGCAAAATGTAGATATAATAAAAGGCATGGATCCAATTGAAGTGTTCAAAGCGTTGTCTAACGAGTCGAGATTACAGATTTTACAGTGGCTTAAGGAGCCCGAAAAACATTTTGTGCCCCATGAAGGAGTGGATATGAGGGAAATCGGGGTATGTGTCAGTCAAGTGACGGATAAGTTGAACATGACACAATCGACAGCGTCGCAGTATTTGTCCATTCTTCAACGGGCCGGATTGATTCGAACCGAGCGGATTGGCAAATACACGTACTACAAACGAGACGAAGAGAAGATTAGCGAGTTGGCTGCGTATTTGAATCAGAAACTCTAATCTAAACTGAATACCTTAAACGTATTCAGTTTTTTTTCGGTCAAACATATCGACATATTACGATATATACATTCGATTAACGGGTCCTCAAATCGATAACTATTAAATAACAAAAGGAGAAGTGAATGCATTGTCTAATACGTGGAAAGTCTATTTATTGGCTTTAGTTACTTTTTTGGTGGGTACATCCGAGTACGTTATTTCCGGCATTTTGGATAAGATCTCGGATACAATGGGTATTTCCATTACTTCTGCGGGGCAGTTAGTCACGATTTTTTCCTTTGTATACGCCATTGGCACCCCGATCCTTATGGCGTTGACTGCTAAGGCGGAAAGACACAAACTGCTGGTTTGGGCGCTAGGTATCTTCGTAATTGGGAATGTACTGTCATTCGTTTTGCCTGGCTATGCATCGTTTCTAGCAGCTCGCGTCATCATGGCTCTTGGCGCGGGAATGGTCGTGGTAACCGCTTTGGACATCGCCGCGAAAATTGCCGCCCCAGGCAAACAAGCCAGCGCGATTGCTACCGTGGTGATGGGCTTTACGGCTTCCTTGATTATCGGCGTGCCGCTTGGTCGTATCGTTGCAGCTCAACTCGGATGGAAGGCTGTTTTTGGTATATTGGCACTGGCCGGTCTGGCGGCTATGTTCGTTCTGTACGCTATCATCCCTCGAGTTCAAGGGGATAAACCGATTCCGTTGTCCAAGCAATTTGCCTTCTTGAAACACGGAAACGTAGCTCTAGGTCTGGCGATTACCTTTTTCTGGCTCGGTGGATACTCGATCGCCTACACCTACATTTCACCGTATCTACTTAATGTTGCCGGATTGAAAGAAGGGATACTGAGCGGTGTGCTGTTGGCTTTCGGCATCGCTAGCCTGCTCGGATCGAAATTCGGCGGTTTCAGCACGGATAAATGGGGCGTATTCCCGACACTGTCAGGGGGAATGCTCTTGCACGTCATAGCGCTGCTTCTCCTTTCTCTAACCGTTACCTATACGCATTCGTGGCTGCCGATTGTCATCCTCCTGATCTTATGGTCGTTTGCGGCATGGTCCTCCGGTCCAACGCAACAAGTCAATCTGGTTCGGATTGAACCGAATTATTCTGGAATCATGCTGAGCCTGAACCAATCCATGATGCAATTGTCCATGGCTGCGGGTGCTGCAATCGGAGGCGTGATGGTCGACCGGGTGTCTCTGTCATCCATTACATGGGTCGGGATGGTTGGAGTCGCTATTGCGATCGTGGTGGTATCGTTCTTGAGGATGCGAATGAGTGCCGGCAGTCAAGGTACCGCAAAGTATTCCGGATGAAGTCTAAAAAAATCCATTAAATGAATTGAATTTGCACCTGATTGCAAACGACTATCATGCATCATCTTCTGGTTTTCGAAGATGATGCATGACAACTAAACGACAGTATGGGAAGATCATGATAGCGTCTATTTCGATAAGCCATTCAGGACCGGCTGGCGCTTGAACGCCTATATAGGTACTTGCTGTTTTCGGCCAGTTAGGGCCAAACACATGAAATACTGCGTCAAAAATATTCGAAATCAATTCCGGGTTGTGGTTTACTACAAAAATATTCATTTTTTCAATGTACTAGGGATCCGCTCGCACGGCTTCCAATGCTTTTCGATACGGTTCTGATTCACCAGCTTTTCGTTCTAAAAGGTCTGAAGAATGCGCGAATGTCATCGGCAAAAAGCTCTGGTTCCTCCATAGCGGTAAAATGTCCGCCGCGGGGCATCGAAGTCCAGCGGGTTACATTCAGGTTGCGCATGGCCCATTCCTTGGGCGGCAACAGGATATCCGCCGGGAATAGGGCAAGGCCAGTCGGAACCTCGATGTAGCCGATTGGCGGCAAAGAATGCGCATTATCATAATACATATGCGCTGTCGAACCTATGGTGTTCGTCACCCAATACAACATAATATGCGTAAGGAGTTCATCCTCGCTGAATTTTTGCGCAAGATCGCCGTTACAATCGCTCCATGATCGGAATTTCTCCGTCATCCAACCGGCCAAACCTACGGGCGAGTCGGAAAGTCCATATGCGAGGGTTTGGGGGCGCGTCGATTGAATGGACATATAGCCGCCCTCTTGAGCCATCCATGCCGAAGCATTATTCTGGTATTGCCGCTCTTCTTCCGAAAGCGTGGCCTGATCAGATGAAGCTATGAGATCTCGGATAATCCCGATATCGGTCAGATGGATTCCGTATAACCGTTCGGGATGGTTTGCCGCCAGGTATCTGGTCACACCGGAGCCCATATCCCCACCGGCGGCAGCGAATTTACTGTAGCCTAATTCTTCGGTCATGAGCTTAACCCACATTTCGGCGACACGAAAATTGTTGACCCCGGGATGTTTAGGACGGCTGGAGAATCCAAAGCCAGGTAATGAAGGGACGATTACATCAAAAGCGTCCTCGGGGTTGCCTCCATGGCTGGCCGGATCCGTAAGCAGCGGTATGATTTTTTGGTAACGAAGGTAACTGTCGGGCCATCCGTGAGTAAGAATCAGGGGCAAAGGGTCAGGACCTTTACCGCGTTCATGTACAATGTGCACGTCGATCCCATCGATCTTGCAGCGAAACTGGGAGAAGCGGTTTAACTTGGCTTCTTGTGCGCGCCAATCATAATGGTCCCTCCAATACGAAACTAGCGATTTTAAGTAATTTAATTCCGTGCCCCGTTCCCAATCCGCATTTTCCAATTGATCCGGCCAACGGATGTGATGGATTCTGTATTGCAGATCGTTCAGGATTTCATCAGAGACCTGAATTTGAAAACGTTCAATAGTCAAAATGATTTCCCTCCTCTTCTTAATACATCGTCATTATATCCCTCAAGCTGACCGGTGCAAAAACCGTATGGTGTACAATCATGATAGAATGCTCTAATCGTTTTCTCAAACCATACCATAAATCGATTTAGTTTTCAGCACGTCCTAAATGAATCCACCATTAACACGGATGGTTTGTCCCGTAACCCGCTGCGATTCTTCGCTCGCAAGAAAGAGGATCACACCTGCAATGTCCTCGGTCTCTCCGAGACGTCCAAAGGCGTTCATGTTGGCTAGTCCCTGGATTTGTTCGTGTGTTTTGCCAACCGTGAAAAGCTCGGTAGTTCCGTAACATCGCCAAACAGGTTTTGTAATGATGTTCCCCGCGTTATTGACCACAATATCCAGCTTTCCGAACGTTCTCATGGTTTCCTTGATAGAGTCTCTCCAACCCGCTCAATCGGCTGATATCCTCCTGACGCTCCTGTAATGAACCATGTTTGCATACCAAATACCCTCCAATCTTTGTCTTCCACTGAATCATACAAACAACTGGAGGGTGCTAGCACAGCACGCCTATTCTTTTAACAGGAGTAACAGTCTACGGCAGCTGCCTGTCCTGCTCAAGTAAACGCAATAATCTCTCCTCCGTGCCTGAACCGGGCACCGGAACAAAGAAACACCAGTGCAATCCCGGGTCATTATCGATTACAGCCGCGGAATGGAGCTCGAACTCCATCTCCTGTGCGTCAGGAACACGGAATAAAGCAGTGGCTACGCGTTTTTGTTTGATTTCATATAGCTCCCAGAAATGTACGAACTCCACGCTTTCCCGCGTCAAGCGTTCAAACCGTTCCATATATAACGGGTTGTTCTTGTAAAAATCGAAGCCTGCCCGCAGAACGGCTACAGAGTAACGGGCAGCTCCTTCCCAATTCACCAGTCTGTTGCGGTAATCAGGCTTTAAAAACATAATGTCCATCATATTCCGTTCGTTGTCCGGCAGACTGCCAAAATCGGCTACGATCAGTTCAGCCGCCCGATTCCAGACGATAACATCCGTACCTTCGTCTGTGATAAAAGAAGGATAATGCAGTTGATTTACGATTTTCTGCAGAACTCCCGTATCCGGCCCATCGTTATTTGGCACTGTGACGACGCTCGCCACATCTACATTGGCCAGATCGAATAGATGCTTCTGCTCGTCTTCGTCAAGCTGAAGCGCTTTGCTGATACTTAGCAGCACTTCCGGCGAAGGATTAACCTCTTTGCCTTGCTCCAGCCAGGCATAGTAAGTGACGCTTATATTGGCAAGATAAGAGACTTCTTCTCTTCGAAGTCCCGGAGTGCGTCTTCGTCCGGGCAGCGGCTGAATCCCGGCCTCCGCAGGCTGCAACCGCTCTCTGCGCGATTTAAGGAAGTCACCCAATGCGGATGAGGAACGATTCATTTTCAAGTGGGTCACCTCTATTTACTCATATGGAAGATACATATCGCTATTCACCAAATAGACCAAAAGCACTCTATACATGATTATTATAGTCTCTGTTGAATGCCGTTTCTACAAAAGAGAACCATAACGAGTACTGAGGCTATTAATCCCGCTAATAGTATAAACATGATGTGGTTAACCCATGCCTGTCGACAGTACGATAAAGATAATTTATGTCAGATAAGTTCTAAATAGGAGGTTTTTTTCTTGATCAAATATACTTATCGTAACAAGCTAGCAGTAGTCACCGGTGCTTCATCCGGAATAGGGAAAACGTATGCCAACGAACTGGCGGCACAAGGCTGTCATGTTGTTCTGGCAGCGCGCTCCAAGGACAAACTGGATTCAATGGCCAAGGAAATCAACCGCCAGTATGGCGTACAGGCTTATGCACTCGCTTGCGATTTGTCCAAAGCGAACGCCTCGCGCCAATTGGCCGAACAAATTTCCGAACGGGGCTTGTCCGTGGATATTCTCATCAACAACGCAGGCGTTGGCACCTATGGCCGTTTCGAAGAAATAGACCCGGAGCGCGAGCAGGAGGAGATCATGCTGAACACGGCAGCGTTAGTCGATCTTACGCATCGGTTGCTGCCCGATATGCTGAGGCGAAAGGACGGAGTCATCGTTAATGTGGCATCGATGGCCGCATTCATGCCTTGTGCTTATTCAGCCGTTTATGGGGCTACCAAAGCATTCGTATTGTCCTTCTCCGAGGCGCTATGGGCGGAAACGCGCGGGCGAGGCGTTCGCGTGCTCGCACTGTGTCCAGGTGCAACCGAGACGGGGTTTTTCGATGCGGTCGGCAGTGAGGAAATGGGGGCGGGCCAAAAGCTCTCGACCCCGGAGAAGGTTGTACAGGCCGGATTTCGCGGGATTGATCAGAGACGCAGCTATATCATCGATGGCCGTAACAATTACCTTATGGGTCAAATGATTCGATTTTTGAGCAGGCGCAGGGTAGCCTTGTTCATGGAACGCATGTCAAGGCCAAAAAGACACGGATAGCGGGATCCGGTTCTTTTGAGGATCTACAGTAAACGAATTTAGCGGTAATATTGTTTGCATGGTGTGACTTGATGTATCTGTACAGTAAGGTGCGAATCAGCCAGAGTATGACATTGTCCATAGTGCAGGGTAACAGAATGCTCAAAGTGTCGGATAAAGGAAAAGCCCCTTGCGCTATTGGTTCAGCGGAAGGGGTTAAGCTAAAAAAATGCTTTTCGGTCTCCTCGTTGAAGGCGAGCTCGACGCTGCCGATGTGCTTCCTGTCGTCCAGCGTGATCCTCTTCACGATCAGGTGCATTAGGGTCTTGCGCTGCGGGAAGGCCTTTTTTGATACGTTCCTACGTACACTGGGATATCCCTAAATTCACCTTAAGCCATTGGCCGAATGCCTGTTCAGATCATCTTGGGAATTATCTGCTCGTGTTGCGAGTATTAGAAAAATGCCGAAAACTGACATAACGATGACAATGA
>NZ_HE610957.1:1762919-1766379 GCF_000285515.1 Paenibacillus senegalensis JC66 | reverse complement strand
TTATAGATAAAGGAGATTGTAAAGTTAGTATTGAAGGATAAAAATCGACTTAAAATAGAAGGACCAAATGCACCTCCGCAGCGTTCTTCGAAGATATGGAGCAGTATCTATTGCAGCATCAGCAAGAGCCGCCGGATCAACGGTTAAAAGGAATTCTGAAAATTTACATGCCTTTCATTGAGAAGACAGCACAACTGTTAACAGGAGGCAAGGGATCCGCGTCAGCTAAGCGACTTCCGTATCAATCACAGAATCCGCTCTATAACAAAATGCATCAAATCGCAGTCGAGTTATTCGATGAGATGGCAACAGCGGATCATCCAAGCCCAAATAGTATATTTAAAGCAGATATGCTGCTGATCGCCATAAGTATTGATTCATATTTTTATCAAAGGGATGTTCGTGGCTATTCACCCGATGAAATTTTGGAACACCTTTGCTCAACATTCATTTAAAGCGGTTTGATGCAGTTTATAATCTGGATGATCTTCAGCGAAAAAAATACTTTGTGAAGCAAATTAGTCACCACGTCTGGTTTTTGCTTGCATGAACCTCAAAAAGTCAGCCACCTGCCTCTGGAAGTCAGGTGGCCAAGGACGGCGGTTCAATGAATTTTTTCTTTCATACATTAAATTTCCTGTAGTAATGCTTTTAATCCCGCTGTATTTATTACATTCCATGGTGTGTTTAATTCTGGCTGAAAGAAGAAGTCGGCATAGGCCAATTGTTCTAATGTGCATCCGGTTTGAATCGCAAGGGAGACCGTATTGATATTAGCAGTTAAATCAACTTCAGACATGATTTGTCCCCCTAAAATCTCTAGAGTTGTTGGATCGTAAACCAGTTTGAACATAACGGTCGTCTCCGGAGAAAACAGGGCTGTCTCTTGTTCCAAGTAGACGGATTTTATTTCAATGCCAAGCTTTTTTGCCGTTTTATCATTCAAACCAACTGAAGCGAAATAATAATCGAAAATATGCGCACCTGAAGAGCCTTGTACACCAGGAAGCGGATGAATGGCTTCGAATAAATTTTTTACTGCATAATGTGCTTGACGACGCGCGTTGGTTCCTAATGAAACATTCATCCGCATTTTCCCGGGATTGTACCAAACCGTTGTTGCATCCCCAATGGCGAAAATATCGGGATCACTTGTGCGCATGTATTCATCTGTTTTAATTCTGCCATCCGGCAATAATTCCACTGCGCCTCGCAACCATTCCGTGTTGGCACGATTGCCGGCAGACAAGATGACCAGGTCAGCTGAATAGGTGCCTTTTGTAGTTATAACCTCGATGACTTTATCATTTTCATCACCGACAAACTCGATGATCGAGTTGCCTAGTGCCAATTCCACATCTCGATCTTTCATTTCTTTTTCAAGTACATCCGTAAATTCTTTATCTAAATAGGAGCTTAAAGGACGATTGTTGATGTCCATTAACGTAACCTTTTTCCCTGATTCGCTAAATAATGAAGCTGCTCCAGTCCCAATGTATCCTGCGCCAACAATAACAACGTTTTTAATATCTGGATCTGCAGCATGTTTTCTCATATTGAATGTATCTTGTCGGCTGCTCATCGTACCGATGTTTTTTAAATGCCGTCCAGGGACAGGAGGAATAAATGGCTTTGCACCAGGACTTAAAATGATTTTGTCATAACTCTCCGTCCGCGTATCCCCTGTCATATGATTGAATATTTCCACTTGGTGATTGCCAGGTTCTACTTTAGTTATTTCGGCATTACCGAAAATGGATACTCCTTGCTGTTGAATGGATTTAAGATCCTTCGCCGGAATGGAAAAGAAGTCTCCTTTGTCATACCATTGAACGTTTGCTTTCGGACAAATCAATCGTAACGCTTCAACCGCTTCAATACCCCCGTGCGATGCTCCCAAAACAATAACTTTCATGATTACCTCTCCTTTAAATACATTAATGTATCTTATTCTATAATTAGGATACATCAATGTATCTTAAAGAGTCAATTAGATACATACGTGGATCTTATTTATTTAAGATACAGTTTGCTGTATAATGAACGTACAAGGAGAGAATGAGTGATGACGGATTCAAATAAAAGCCGCCGCCGCGGCGACCAATTACAAAATGATATTTATGCAGCAACGTATCGTCTGCTGGAGACGGAAGGGTACAGTGCGATTAATTTTACGCGTATTGCTCGTGAGGCGAAAACCAGTCGTTCGGTGGTTTATCGTTATTGGGATACCCCGTTTGATTTAGTGTTTGCAGCTGTCCAACAACGGATGCAACAATCGGAAGAGGAGTTCAAGAATTTGGATTTTGACAGAGGCAGTCTCCGTGATAATTTAGTATACGTTGGCCAGCATTTTATTTTGACGTCCAACCATGGACCGTTTAGATTATTTAAAATGCTGTTTTCCGAGATGATTAGCCAGCAGGAGCGAGAACGGACAAGCCAGATGTTGGCCAAAGCAACAGGATCCAATATTAAGATTATGGATTACGTTCTTCAACAGGCCGTACAACGGGGAGAAATCACAAAGCTCCCACCTAAAGCGACCAAACTCATTCTTTTTGAGCAAATTCGCTATACGTCTATGCTTGAAAATGGAGGGGTGTCGCATCAGAAATTGGAAGAGATTGTTGATCATGTGGTGTTGCCGGCAATTTTATATTTTTCTAAACCGTGAATTCTCATCTGGCGCATGATGAGCGAGCGTACCTTGCAGCGCAGGCTGACGGAAGAAGGCGCAAGCTTCAAGCAGTTGCTGGCGAAGACGAGGCGGGAGATGGCCGTCACTTATTTGGCAGACCCTGCGCTGGAGATCAAAGAGGTCGCATTTCTCGTCGGCTACGAGGACCCCAATTCGTTTTATCGCGCGTTTCGCTCATGGACAGTGGAGACTCCTGCCAATTGGCGCGCCGCGCTAGTTACCGAGTAGACGCAACGATGTATCATGATCTCTATCCTAGACATAAGGAGTGCAGGCAGATGGATATGGGATTGAAGAATAAGACAGCTTTAGTAACGGGATCAACTAGAGGCATAGGAAAAGCGATTGCCCTGGAACTTGCCAGGGAAGGCGTTCATGTTCTCATAAATGGCCGGAACATTGCCTTCCGGACAGATGCCTCAATACGGTGTGACCAAATCCATGCTGTTGTCATTATCCAAGAGCTTGTCCAAGCTGACCCGCGGCGCTGAAGTTACAGTGAACACGATCCTGCCGGGGCCGACCCTCTCCGAGAACGTGCTGCAGATCATCGAGAGCATATATTCGAACGAAGACATGACCTTCGAGGCTAAAGAGAAAGACTTTATGACGAAGAACCTGCCTCAATCCGAAATCGGGCGGTTTATCAGACCTGTGCAGATCGGACGATTGACTGCTTTCATTTGCAGCCCGATGGCTTCCGCCTTTAAAGGATCCCCGATCCGCATAGATGGGGGAATGGTACCGACAATATTTTAA
>NZ_HE610957.1:1665150-1761146 GCF_000285515.1 Paenibacillus senegalensis JC66 | reverse complement strand
TAATTTTTGGCGTGCTGATCAGAAAACAAGAATGAGCTCCCTCACAGGCATTGGGCCGGCGGGGCATGTTTTTTATGATTTTTACTCAAGCTGACATCCCTCCCTTGCAGTTACTATTAAAAACTATAACGTTGCGTTAGTGTCAAGACCGGGATGATCTCCATCATACCGGAGCCCCAATGAACAATAAGGCTTCCTTTGATTATCAGGGCTCCAGCCGTCGAGCCATGCAAGTATTACTGCAAATCATGTGATATCCTGATCATGTATTAATAGGGCTGAGATTTACCGATACCCCTTAGCATCTGCAGGCTTGCCCGCATCCTGAACTTCGACGATTTAACGCCAGGCATCCGGCCTTGAGCCGTCGAGATCGGTTATCCCGTATTCGTTGGCAAGCTCACCGCTTGAGGTGGATTGTCCATTCCAGCGCGCAACGTCAGGATCATTGGCCAGTGCTGCGATTCCGCGAACAATGAAGCGTGGCGAAATACGATTGATTCACACCCATCGGAGGGTAATCGGGGTTCATTTATTAACCGCGAAGATGTCGTTGAGGTTCGTATTTGGGATACCGGGATCGGGATGTCAAAAATCGGTTAGCGGCAGCGGGTTGGGGCTGTCCATTTATCAATAGAATGTTCCATAGCGGAGCTGGAGTCAAAGCCTAACTGTTCTTTAAATTTAGATAGTGATCTCTTGTGCTTTTATCAAACTTCTCGATTGCGTACCTTAAAGTGGTGTTGCCTTATCCTTTCATTGGAGCAACAATGTAGCAAATTAACGATTTCCATAATTCTTTTGGATTGCAGCAATATTAGATTAAGATAAATGCGGACAACGAGCCGTCAACTGCTGCTTGATTTGTTCAGGTTTTTCGGTTTCTACAACGATACGCTGGTACAAAGACGAAGGAGCCAATTCGAGAATGAGGACTGAATGTCGTTTCGAGAAGGCCATGAAAGTGCGCTTTCCGTTATGGAAAAAGCGTCCTGTCCGATAAAATGGCAGCGATACCCCTCCAGTTGGCAATGCCGAGACGCGCTCTTGAAATGGCCCTGTCTGCACGGACATAATCGTGGCATAAGGAATGGCTAATTTGCGCTTGAAACCTGTAATGGCTGCTAACCCGGAAAACGACAAGACGACCTCAGTAGAGTCAAAACGAAACTGGGTATTCATCGTTATTCTCCTTTACTTGTTGGTTTTTGAGGTTGCGGAATCATCATCGAAGCAAAAAGTCGTGTTTTTCGCCCAGGAGCTGGCTTATACGCGGCAACTTTGTCCAGCAGCTCATTGATGGTTGCAACGAAGGACGCAAACTCTTCATCCGTCATATGGAGCGGTGCATTCCAGTAGCCGAATCCGTCTGCCGCGTATTGCTCAACCGGTGTTTTGCTCAGATAAGCGGTTGCTTGTTGCAGCAGATTGGCATGGAAGACGGAGAAGTACCGCATATGATCCTCTTGAGAAGCGGAATAGGCTTCACTCTCCGTAACGGACAAATTTTCTTGCACGGCAGCATAGACGCGCTCTTCTTGTCCATGTATTTTGTTAACCTGGACGACTTCAATTAATTGGGCCTCCAGCATGAGCTTCATATGGCGGTATAGGGTTGCTTGCGGCACATCGCCAAGCGCTTCCACCAATTGCAAAATTGTTTGAGGTTCTCCCGCAAGCAGCTGCTGGATGATTCGCATCCGTACGGGATGAAGCAGTAAATCCGTTTTTTTCACAGGTATCACCTCGTATTTGTGTAGGGTTGCCGAAAGAGAAATAATAAGGACTACTTGACCATCTGTTATTATTATATATAATGATAATAGCATGATTGGGATATGATTGCAAATGAAGCTAACTGGTACGGGACAAACGAACAACAAATGAAAGTAGGGTTGCGGGTGACATTAGATCAAAAATCAAAGCTGTTGAAGAAACGATGGCCGAAAGTAGCGCTGATTATCGTGTTAGTACTAGTATTGTTAGGAATTGTGGGTTCCATCTACCAAGAGCAGAGCAAGCAGGCGGAACTCATCCAGTATCCTCCATTGGGCAAAATGGTTGAGGTTGAAGGGAAACAGATGCATGTGTACGTACAAGGTGAAGGAGACGTGACCATTGTGTTGGCTTCGGGGCATGGCACGGAAAATCCATATGTGGATTTCTACCCGTTGCATGAGAAACTCTCCGAGCAGGCCAAGGTCGTAATTTATGATCGATTTGGTTACGGCTGGAGTGACAAAACATCGGTTCCAAGGGATATTGATACCATTACGCAAGAATTGCATACCTTATTGCACGAGATCGGAGAGAAGGGACCTTATCTTTTCGTCGCACACTCCATTGCATCTCTGGAAGCTATTCGCTTTGCCCAGTCACATCCGGATGAAGTTGCGGGTATTGTTCTGCTTGATGCTGGCAATCCAACATTTTACGAGACCTATGAGTCACCTTCGAAAGCAGTTCAAAAGATCATGCAAACATTGAACAACATCGGCGTGCTGCGTATGTTGTCCCATATTGAAGCCGTTGCCGATACCCTGTTACAGCCGGAAGAAGGATATGGGCAACATATTCCTGAATCGCTCAAGAAATTGCAGCTTGCGATGTTCTTGAAAAATTTTTCGAATGACACAGTTATTGACGAAATGCTGTATCTGCAGTCTAATGCTAAAAAGGTGATCGATGCCGGTCACCTTGGGGATCTGCCGCTCATCTGGTTCACATCGGGAATTAATCAGCAAGTAATCCAGGGGTGGTCGGAGTCTCAGGAAGAGTTGGCGGAATGGTCTACAAACAACAAACAAATCATATTAGACAGAGCGGGCCATTATGTGCATCACCATGAACCTGGACTTATAATCGAGGAAATTTCGAATTTGACAAAAGCTTTTCTTCAAAAAAATCGCGATGCTAGCGAAAAAAGCGAAGTTGCAACCATAAAATAACAAGGTTGCAACCTCTGGTATGCAGATAGGATGCCCCCGAGGTAAAAATGTACGGTCAAGCTCTGTTCGATATTCCAAGCATCAAAATCTTAATGCGAATTGATGGACTAAGCTCTCCAACACGATAACTTTTCAATTAAACCGAAGCGGAACACTTGATAAAGTCCTAGACTGCTGCTGTTTTTTGAACTAACGTATCCTTTAGCTCAATCTTTATGTTACTTTGGACAGCCTCAATTATGGTTCTTAAAATATTTTACGTTCTCAGAGACCCATTGGGCGAAGGTTCGTGCTGGGCGACCAGTGACCTGCTCGACGGTCGGAGCCACTGTATAAGCAGATTTTGGAGGGTTGGCATACCATCCTAGGACGAAATCGATGGCGTCCTCTGGAGCTCCCTGCTCCTTCATACGTTCGCGTGCCTGATCTTCGCTGAGCTCGATAAACTGGATATCCCTGCCGATCGTTGCACTGATAATCCGAACCTTATCGAACACTGTCAGCACTTCTGGGCCAGTCAGTGTGTAGGTTTTTCCGGCGTGACCGTCACCGGTTAATGCGGCTGCGGCTACGTCAGCGATGTCGGCAACGTGAATCATAGCGCTGGGCGTGTTACCATATGGATCCCGCACAATACCTTCCATGCGAATAGATTCTGCCCACCCAAGCGCATTGGACATAAACTCAACAGGCTGGAGAAAGGTCCATTCGAGATTGCTAGCTTCTACGGCTTTCTCCACGGGTCCATTCTCGCCATTCCATAAAACCGAGACTCGCCGAACCCCTGCCTCTTGAGCCAATTCAACAATCTCAGGTCCGGTTTGCAGAGGGGTGTATCCGTCACTATTGAAGGTGATCAAGTGTATACCGGTAACGCCATTCAGCGCAGGCGCAAGAGTCTTTGGCTCAGTAAGGTCGCCATACACTACCTCCACCCCTTCGGGCAGCTTTGCGCTTGACGGGTTGCGCGTGAGTGCGCGCACATGCTGGCCAGCCTCGAGAAGTTGGCTGACTATATGACGACCGACATTCCCTGTTGCTCCTGTTACTAAAATTGTCATTGTTCATCTTCCTCCATGGGTACATAATTCCGGTTTTCTTTCATTAAGTTTATTTGTTTTTCCAAACGTACTTGTGCCTCATCCAATGCTTTTTTTTGCCGAACTACTTCATTCAGCTTGGTTTCATATATTTGCAGCAATGCTTCACAATACTCTTTCTCTTTCTTTTCGTACATTAGATTCTCAGGACAATACAGAATATCTTTAATCTGGTCGGTGGTTAGACCTAAATTAAGATATAGTTGGATCGTATTAATTGTTTCGATAATAGAATCATCGAACTCGCGATAATTATTGTCGCGGCGAGAAACAGTTATCAGCCCTTTTTTCTCATAATGCCGTAAGGATCGAGGGCTGGTCCCGGTCATTTTAGCTATTTGACTTATTTTCAAAGCTCCAACTCCTTTACTTTAATTATTGATTACATGATAAAGTATGACACTAGTGTCAAAGTCAAGATAATTTTCAATATTAAGAATGAAGCTTGCTTTTCTTCTGATTATGAGAAGATGGCATTGGGGCTGAGACACAATCCTCTGCCGATCAACTGATTCAACTGACTACCAATATTCATCAGGATGGGAATTACATTTTTTGAGGGCCAAGGGCGAATGGCGTCCAAAGAGAATGCTGTGAAGGCCAAGGCTCTGAATGAAGTCGAGGCAGCCGTGAATAACATATCACCGAGAATTTATCGGCGACATTGGAGCGACGCAATCCGTTGGGATTCGACTTTTATGATCGGATATGCGTTAACAAATGCAGGTCTTTTTCTTGCGGCCGATTCGGCCCATCGCCTCGATCTTTCCGATATAATCCGTTGCAAGCGGCACATTGCATGCCGTATTGCCGACATCCACATGCACTTTGCCGATCGTCTCGGCGACTTCCTTCGCTTCCTCCGTTAATGCCTCGACATATGCGCCGACCGAAATAACGAAAGTATTCATAACGTAGCGAACCCAGTTGCGTTCACCGTGGATGGTGTCGCGCACTCTTGTTAAATATGCTCGTATCTCCTCCATATCGAGCGCTTCGTCTGGCGCAACCGATACAAAATTGGCATACGTGCTCCATCCGCTTACTGCGACCAATTCCTCCGGCGATTCCAGCCACTCTACCGCCAGTTCATGCGCATAAGGACTTTCAGCGGCTACTCTCGCTACGATATATTCGGCAGGCGCATGCCAATTGGCTCCCGCCACCCAATGCTGCAACTGTTCTTTGGTGATTGTCTTCGGATTGATGCTAAGACCCGCCAGGTACATTGCATCGTAGTTGCCGGATTCATACAGCTGCAGAGCGAGAGCTTGATTCTTTTTTACATGCTTAACAAGCTTCTTCATGTCCCCGATCTTGACGCCAAAGAACGGCTCTTTCGCACCATGGCGAACATAAGTGCTTTTCGTCTGCTCACTGCCCATGTCAGCCAATGCCCGCATGACTTCTTCATAGGTCATCTATTTTTCACGCTCCAGAGTACAAATTATTCATTCGAGGGGTTTGTTTTCATCATTTGTCGGTCTGACAATGCGCTTCGATTGTCTTTACTTTCTAGTCTAACATTTTGTTAATGCGGAATGCATTATTGACATTGAGGCAAGGAATACTGGGGAAAAGGCAGGCTGCTGTTCGTCGTGCTGAAACATATGAAACAACAAGGCATGAGCGCACCTTAGATTGCCAACGAACTTGCTCGAGACCGGAAGGCGATTCGCTGGATGGCTGCAAGCAAATGAACCGTGACGCTATCAGCGCGCGAAGGCAAGTCTAGCATTCTGGAGCCGTACAAAACCCGCGTGCTGAATCGGATGGAGGAAGTCTATCGTTTTCTTACAATAAATTCACAACTTCTTTATGCTAGGCACTTGACAATCATTCTCACTATAATTAATATTAATTTATAATGATTTTAATTAAATGACTTACTATATTTAGGAGGAATGCACATATGTCACTCGTAGGAAAAGAAGTATTGCCGTTTCAGGCCAAAGCGTATCGTAATGGTGACTTTATTGATGTAACAGAAGCCGACTTCAAAGGAAAATGGAGTGTTGTCTGCTTCTATCCGGCGGACTTTACGTTCGTCTGCCCAACGGAACTGGGTGATCTGCAAGATCAATATGAAGCTCTGAAGGCGCTTGGCGTGGAAGTATACTCCGTATCGACGGATACTCATTTCACACATAAAGCATGGCATGACAGCTCCGAGACAATCGGCAAGATCACTTACACCATGATTGGCGATCCTTCACATACCATTTCCCGCAACTTCGATGTGCTGATCGAAGAAGAAGGACTGGCTGACCGCGGAACGTTCATTATCGATCCTGATGGTGTTATCCAAGCCGTAGAGATCAATGCTGGCGGAATCGGCCGCGATGCCAGCACGCTCATCAACAAAATCAAGGCAGCCCAATATGTACGCAACAATCCGGGCGAAGTTTGCCCTGCGAAATGGCAGGAGGGCGGCGAGACATTGAAGCCGAGCCTTGATCTTGTCGGCAAAATTTAAGGAGAATTGCTATGGCGTTAGATAAAGAAATTAAAGAGCAGCTCAAACAATATTTACAGCTTCTGGAGGGCGATGTGCTGATCAAGGTCAGCGCAGGCTCGGATTCCGTATCCCAGGATATGCTGGCGCTGCTTGATGAACTCGTTGGCATGTCCTCCAGAATCTCGGTGGAGAAAGCGGAGTTGGAGAGAACTCCAAGCTTTAGCGTCAACCGCCCGGGAGAAGATACGGGCATTGTGTTTGCGGGTGTCCCGCTCGGACATGAATTCACTTCGCTTGTCCTAGCTCTCCTCCAGGTGAGCGGCAGAGCACCTAAGGTTGACCAGCAAGTGATCGACGATATTAAAGCGATTCACGGAGAGTACCGGTTCGAAACATTCGTCAGCCTGAGCTGCCATAACTGCCCAGACGTTGTGCAGGCGCTGAACGTGATGAGCGTTCTCAATCCGGGCATTTCGCATACGATGATCGATGGGGCTGCGTTCAAGCAAGAAGCGGAAAGCAGGGACGTCATGGCGGTTCCTTCCGTCTTTCTGAACGGTGAATTTTTCGGCGGCGGACGCATGTCGATTGAGGAAATTGTTGCGAAGCTCGGCGGCGGTCCAAGCGCATCGGAGCTGTCCGACAAGGAGCCATTCGATGTCCTCGTTGTCGGCGGCGGTCCTGCTGGCGCCAGCGCGGCCATATATGCAGCGCGCAAAGGCCTTCGCACAGGTATTGTCGCTGAGCGCTTCGGTGGCCAGGTGATGGACACGGTTGGCATCGAGAATTTCATCAGTGTGAAATATACGGAAGGTCCGAAGCTTGCCGCCAGTTTGGAGGAGCACGTTAAGGAATACAACGTGGACATCATGAAGCTGCAGCGGGCCAAATCGCTGGCGAAGAAGGATTGGATCGAGGTTGAGCTTGAGAACGATGCAGTGCTGAGAAGCAAGACGGTTATCATCTCTACAGGCGCGCGCTGGCGCAATGTGGGTGTACCGGGCGAAGCCGAGTTCAAGAACAAGGGCGTGGCCTACTGCCCTCACTGCGACGGACCGCTGTATGCCGGCAAACGGGTGGCGGTCATCGGCGGCGGCAATTCCGGCATCGAGGCGGCAATTGATTTGGCGGGCATTGCCAGCCATGTCACCGTCATTGAATTTGCATCGGAACTGAAGGCCGATGCAGTGCTGCAAGATCGCCTCTACAGTCTGCCTAACACAACGGTTATCAAAAACGCCCAAACGAAGGAAATTACCGGCACGGATAAAGTGAACGGTATTACCTACATCGACAGGGAAAGCGGCAGCGAGCACCATGTCGAACTGGAAGGCGTCTTTGTACAGATCGGTCTCGTGCCGAATACTGAATGGCTTGGCGATACGGTCGAACGTACGAGAATGGGCGAGATTGTGATTGACAATCGCGGCGCTACGAACGTTCCGGGAGTATTCGCAGCCGGCGACTGCACGAACAGTCCGTACAAGCAGATTATTATTTCGATGGGGTCAGGCGCGACTGCCTCATTGGGAGCATTTGATTATTTGATTCGTAATTAATCAACCGGCATTTATTATAATCATTGCTAGTAAGCCGCTTGGCTGCCTTCAAGGCAGCCAGGTGGCTTATTTTTTTCAAGCGCTCAGGTTTATCTCTCTACGAAATTAGGGGAATTCGACGCGCGGATTGTCTCCCGCAATGTTCATTCTACTTATTTTCCATTATGATGTTACTGTTGAAGCAAAAATAACAGATGGCGAACGCTAGTCTAAAGGCTGTATATGAATAACAAGGAAAATTTGGCGGAACTCTGCCGTTCAGTTTCATCTCAAGGCGCATGAATAGGAAGGAGGAGATCGTGATCACATGCAGGGAACTGAGTTGAACCTGGCCGGCAATGTGGCTCGAAAGTTCCCGGTACGGTGTTCACTGCATGTATAGCATGTATATGAACCGAACGGTTGAGCGCAACGAGGGGAATTTGAATGTGACTGGCGCGATGGTGATGACAGCGCGCCAGGTGTCTGTGCCCGACAATACATACGCCTAACAGAGCGGGAACTTCGATTCACAAGGACTCCTGCTTTACAATGCTACGATGCTCATGTGACCATCGTGGCCAACAATACGGTGGATGGCAATAGATGGCCTGTATGTGGAGTATTAATTGACAATGATTATTATTTTCATTAAAATCTGAATTAAAACAGGGAAAGGCTAGAAGGATGGTGGCGAATGAGAGGGCTTGAACTGATGGATACATTTTTAACCGTTGTCGAGAGAGGTTCCTATACGGAGGCTGCACGGCGGTTATACTGTTCGCAGCCAACGATCAGCCACCATATCCAGCAGCTGGAAGAACATTTTCAGTGTCAGCTGCTGCATCGGTCGGCGAAGCCTATTCGAGTGACGGAACAAGGCGAAGTCGTACTGAACTATGCCCGCAAGATTCGCGACTTGATGGAGAAGGCGGAGCTTCAGGTTAGGCAGCTGCAACTGAAGCAAGAGAAGATTTTGCAAATTTATGTGAGCAACTACATTTCAGGATGCTACTTTTCCGGTATCCTTCCCTACTATAGACAGCATTTCCCTAAACAATTGATCGAGATTCATACCGCTTGTTATTCGGAGCTGCAGCAGGCTCTGTTGGATGGACGAGCCAATATGGCTTTTTTGCCTGTCTATCCGGAAGACGAGCAGTTGGCCCAGGAATGTACGGCGCATGTATTGTTTGAAGAAGAACTGGTGCTGGTTGTCCCGGGCAATCATCCATGGCTGCGGAGAAAGATGCTGTACAGCCGGGATTTGCAGGCTGCACAGGTGCTGCTTCCCCAGAGCAAATATATTTGTCAATACATTACGGAGCAATTGGAAAGGAAATCGATCAAGGTGCAATATTTGCAAATGTCGAATTTCAGCACGATCAAACAGTCGATTGTGGCAGGCCTCGGAGTGTCTTTCCTGCCTAAGGCTGTAATCCAAACGGAGCTGCAGCAAGGCGAGCTTGCCGCCGTTCGTGTATCCGGATTAAAAATTTTGCGTCAAAATGGCTTTATGATTCGCAAAGGTTATCAACCTGGCGATGCAGAGCAGGCATTCAGCCAGGCAGTGGAACGATACTTTCGCCAGAACGGGTGGACGAGGATGGAATTGATCGGGCATCCGATGATGAATATGTAGCAGTAGATGTATTGGGAATGAATGGAGAATATCAGAAATAGTGTCGGACGGTATTACAAGAAACGGCTTCCATGACTTCCATGACTTCCATGACTTTCATGACTTCCATGGCTCGCTATCCCCTTCGCTTTAACTGGCTCAAACAGCCTGGGCGAAAGGGATGGCGGGCTTTTTTCTGCTGTTTCCCAATACAGTTTTCCTGAAAAAATCATCCGCTTTTGCTTTGCAGCTTGCGGACATATCGGACCTACTAGCGTATCCTTATTGAGCAGGGCCGGGCTTGCTAGTAGGAACAGGCCGCCAGCAGCTGGCGCGTATATTCCGATTCAGGGGACTGCAAAACGGATGATGCCGTCCCGTTCTCCACAATGACGCCGTCCTTCATGACCGCAATCCGGTCGGCAAACCCGTTAATGGTTTCCAAACGATGAGTGATGTACAGGAGCGCCATCTGTCGTTCTTGCTTTAATGATTGCAGCAATCGCAGCAGTTCCTGCTCCGTGGAAGGGTCCAGAGCCGAGGTAATCTCATCGGCGATCAGCAGCCGGGGGTTCATCGTCAACGCTCGAGCGATCGCTATTCGCTGCTTCTGACCGCCCGAGCACTCTGCTGTTTTTCGCTCCAGCAATTCAACAGGCAGATGAACCTGCTTCATTAGTTCGGCAGCCTGGTCAAGCGCTTCCTGTCTATGGACGCCGGATAGACGAAGGGGCTCCGTCACAATATCGGCAATGGTCCAGTAAGGATTCATGGAACGATCCGGGTTTTGAAACACCATTTGAATTTGTTGCCAGCTGATATGCGGACTGTAGATGATTTCGCCTTCATCCGGCCGCTGCAGCCGGACAATGAATTCAGCCAGCGTCGATTTGCCTGAGCCGCTTTCGCCAATCAAAGCAAAGATTTCCTGCTCATACAGCTCTAACGATACATCGCGAACCGCATGGATCAAGCTTTTATGTCGCTTCCCTCTTCCTGTGTTCCGACGTGTAAATGTTTTTGCGACCTGGCGAATTTCAAGCAATGGGCTGGGGTGCATCAGGAATTACCTCCTGTTCGTCCGGGGCTGAAGCTTCATCTAAGCGCCCCTTGTCAATGGTGACCACCCGATCGGCATAGTGACGGGCGGCAGGCAGATCATGAGTAATTAGCAGCAGTGTCATTCGCTGCATGCGAACTTTGCTTACCAGAAGCTCGAGGATTTCCCGCTTGACGATAGGATCGAGCGCACCGGTCGGTTCATCAGCGATCAGCACAGTCGGTTTGTTGATCAAGGCGAGCGCAATCAGGGCTCGGCTCAGCATGCCTCCGCTCAGCTGATGGGGGAAGCAGTGGAGAACTTCCCGATTCAGACGAACTTCTGCCAGGGCGGCTGCCGCCTGTTCCCATTTGTCGTGATCCGCAGATGGATCCATCGTTTCGATGAATTGCTGGCCGATCGTAAGCAGCGGATTAAAGCTGCTTCGCGGATCCTGAAAGATAAAGGCGGCATCCTGCCAGCGCCGCAACCGGTTGGGATGGCGAGCCGGATACACATTTCTGCCCGCCAGTCTGATAGTGCCCTCAACGGCATGCTCGGGAAGCAGCCCGTACAGGGCGCGAGCCAGTGTCGTCTTGCCTGAACCGGACTCTCCGACGATGGCAATAATGGAGCCGGGTGTAACAGTCAGCGACAGCTGCTCGAGAACGGGGAGTTCCCGGTAACGTACCGTTAATGACTCTATGCTGATTTCCCCGGGCTTCTGATTGTGCCGGTCCGCAGTCTCCACTGGCGAGGATTTTTTAGTTAAGAAGCGCGGTTTTCTCGAAAAGAGCCGTAACGGACTCAATAAACGGGAGGAGCCGCTCACACTTCCCGTCTGATCGCTTAATAAAGCCAGCGCAACGGTAACGAGCAGAATGGCCAGGACAGGCGGCAGAAGCGTCCACTGCCATATATGACTCATCCACGTTTCACTGCGGGCGAATGCTTGCTCCAGCAGTTTGCCCCAGCTTGGCACTCGGGGGTCGCCGATGCCCAGGAAGGCAAGACCGGCTTCCATGCCGACGGCCATTTGGAAAGACATAATGAATTTGGTACGCAGCAGTGGCCAAAGAAAGGGCAGCAGATGCTTGCGCAGGATATAGGGGGTATGCCCTCCATACAGTTCGGCCGCTTTGACAAATTCCCGTTCCCGAAGGGAGAGGACCGACGCCCGGATCAGGCGCATGTATCCTGGCCAGGTAAGCAGTCCGAGTGTGAGAATCAGCTGCCAGATTCCGCCTCCCGAGAAGGAAGCGACGATCAGGATCAGCAGTAAAGACGGCAGCACAAGCAGCATATTGGCCAAACCGTTCAGCAAAGGATCAAGCCTTTTGGAATAACCGGCCGCCAGACCCAGTAGGGCGCTTAATGCCGTGCTTAGTGTCGCAACGGATAGTCCGATCCAGAGCGTGGTTCGCGCGCCATGAACCATGATGCTGAATATATCCTGGCCGAGCGCGTTCGTGCCCAGCCAATGGACAGACGATGGCGGCGCAAAGCGCTCGCCGTCTACAGCAAACGGCTCGAACTTGGTCAGCGTTGGGCCGAATAAAGCTGCACAAACAAATAACAGTAATATAATCAGACCGGTAAGCTGAGCTTTGTTTTGCCCCAGCTTGCAGACATATCGCATCAGGCAGCACCTCTCTTCCGACCTTGACGAATACGAGGATCCAGGTAAGGGTATAGCCCGTCAGCAAGAGCGTTAAGGCAAAGAACAGCGATTGTCATCAGCAGAAACAGGCCGTGCAGCAGCGGATAATCCCGCGCATGTATAGCTTCTTGCAGCAATCTTCCGATCCCCGGATAGGCAAATACCGTTTCGGCCAGAACAGAGCCTGCCACCAAGCCGCCAATTCGCATTACGATAATCGTAAACAATGGCAGGGCAGCGTTGCGAGCGGCATGATGAAACAAGACACGACTTTCCGAAATGCCTTTGGCCAGGGCGAATTCAATATACGGCTCGCCGCGCACCCGGCTCGCTTCGTTGCGCATGAGCAGGTACAGACTGGCCAGATTGGCAATGGTCAAGGTCATAACCGGCAAGAAAGCGTGTCTGGCTATGTCGGCTATGCGGTCCCACAGATGCTCCGGACGAAGAAACGGCGTTTCCGCTCCTCCCAGCGGAAACCAATTCCATTCCACCGAAAACAACAGCAGCATCAGCATTCCTAACAAAAATTCCGGAACAGCGCTAATCGTCAGCATTCCGACAAACGAGCCGCGGTCAACGCGGCCCGGATGCTTCCAGGCCGATACCAGGCCGATAGTCAATCCAATAACAATCGACAATAAGGTCGATAGTCCGACGATCAGCAACGTCCATGGCAGGCGGGCGGCGATCACTTCAGTGACCGGCGCTTTGAAGCTGAAGGACATGCCAAAATCGAGCGCAAACAAGCCTTTTACATAGGTCATGAATTGCTGCCAGATCGAATCATCGAGCCGATAATAGGCCAGCAGAGCTTCCTTATGGGCTTCCGACATAAAGATAGCACTGTCTTCCCCGCCAGCTATGAACTCCACAGGCCCCCCCGGAAGGAGGCGGGGAAGCCAGAAGTTGAGCAGCAGGACGAAGAGAAGCACAGCGAAGTAAGCGGCCAGCTGTTTACTTATTATTCGCATTGATAAAAGCCGCTTTGTTATCCCAGAGAGGAATCCCATCGGCTATTCCGCCGTAGGTGTTGAAGTATCCGTCGAACACCTGGGCCTGATACATGTAATAGAACGGCCGGTGGTATAAAACGAGTGTCGGAAGCTCTTCGGCAAGAATGTTCTGCATTTCATCGATCAAGGCTTTGCGTTTGTTCTCATCGAGCTCCGTCATTTGCTGTTCAGCCAACTGCTGAAACTGCTCGTGATCGAATGATTTGCCGCGCGCCGCCAAAGCGTTGCTCGCTTGACCGAGAAACCACAAGCGCAAGAAGTCAGGGTCGCCGCTTAGGCCGATATGTCCGGTGACAGCCATATCGTATTGATTTTCTCCCATAGCTGTAGCAAAGGTAGCGGAGTCGGCCTGTTTCAGCTCCAGCTCAATCCCCACCTTCTTCAGCATCTCCACCATCATTTGCGCTTCTAGTGAAGTCGAAGATACGATGACGCTCAGCTTCAGATCCTCACGAACGCCCTGGTCATTCTTTTTGTAGCCAAGCTCGTCGAGAATCCGTTCCGCTTCAGCCGGATTATAGGCATAGGTCTTGACATTGCTGTTGTACCACGGGGAATCCGGCGGAATGACGCCGCCGCTGCCGACAATGGGTTCGCCGCCGGTAATTTTCTCCGCCATCGATTTGCGATCCAGCGCATAGGCGATTGCCTGGCGCAGCTTGGCATCTTTCAACTGCGGATGCTGCAGATTGAACGTAATTCGCACGGCGCTGCCTGTTGGCGAGCTTTGGATAAGACCGAATCCTTCTTCTTCCATCTGCCGGGCTTCCGGGTAATTGAAGGTCATGGCGCCGTCTACCTCGCCTTTTTGCAGAGCAAGCGCTTTGTCCGCGGTATTGATATAGGCCAATTCTTTCACCCGAACAGAGCCTTTAAAAAAGTTCGGATTAGCCTGGTACAAGTACTGACCGGATTTTTCGTCGTATTGTTGAAGCGTGAACGGACCGGTACCGATCAACGCTGCAGGATCGCGGAATTCCATCGGATTGTCGACAGATTCCCAAATATGCTTCGGAATAATCGGGACAATTCCGACGAGATCGGTCAGAAACGGAGCGTATTTGTTGTGCAGCACAAACACTGCGGTATGATCGTCCTTTTTCGTTACGGATTGAATCCGGGAAACATCGCCCGTCCACATGAACGGGTGCTCTTTGAAGTATTCGAATGTAAAGACAACATCATCTGCGGTGAAGGGCTCGCCATCATGCCAGGTGACGTTGTTCTCCAAGCTGAAAGTGTAAGTCAGGCCGTCCTGGGATACGTTCCAGGATTCGGCCAGCCAGGGGATCAGGCCGGTATCATCCTTCCACGTCAAAGTGTCGAATAGAAACGAATTCCTCAAGAAGCCGCCCGGGCCGGATGTACCGAACGTGAAGGGAGAGGGATAGCCGCTGTTTTGCCAGACTAAGCGAAGCAGCGGGATATCTTCGCCAGCAGGTTCCGCATCGTCAGGCGCTGCTGCCTTGTTATCCTCCAATGAGACAGACGGATTGTTCGGTGCCGAATTCGCAGTGGACGGGTTTTCCGTATTGTCGCTGCTGCAAGCAGCAAACATAAGCACAGCGATTAACAAGAGACCGAACAACAGCCAGGGATGAAATTGAGCTCTACTATGTGAAAACATGATGCGATCACTCCTTCGAAGTTATGATTTAAAAATGTCCTGCCGCCAGCCAAGGGAAAAATCCGTCCAGAAATCGTTCGGTAGCCGGCATGAAATAGGAGCCGTAATGAAATTCAGGATCAAGGGTGGTCATAATCCGGCAACCACCGTTTTCCGACCTGGAGAGATATAGAATAACGCCGCCGTCTTTAGTCGCAATCAGTACCTCGGCATCATCGGCAGGATGAAACACGCCATGGTAATGCCAGGTGGCGTCGCTTAATGTAAGAAAGCGAAAGAAATCGTGATCGGGACTCACGGCAACCAGGCCGCTATCGGCTCCAGGCTCTAACCACCACCAGAAGTTGGTTGGCCTGAACTCCCAGTGATGATCATCCAGCAGGTGATCCGGTTGAGCGCCCAGAGCGGCTACAATTCCCCCGTCTTTTACAAATCTCCGTATATCTGGCTGCAGACGGAGAGTTTGAGTCCGATGCAGTTGGGAAGGGATGATAAGAACATCGCATTCGGCAGTGGAGATTTCACCGGATTCGGTTTCGGGCAAATAGTACAATTTCGTAATCCATTTCGCATATTTAGGCTCAGTAAAGGTTCGATGCTGATGAGAGCTGCCGCTGTATAAAACACCGATTCTCCGCTGCTTTCCATTTGGCTGATCGGCCGAAAGCAGTTCGTTCATGGTCCTGTCCTCCTTTGGCGCAGCGCATCGACTTCGGATTGCATCCAGTCCAATAATCGAGGCCCCAACTTGGGGTGGCTGAGCAGGTTGTTTCCGGAATGAACGACGATGGTTCCTTTCGTCGTAGAGCGGTCAACATAGGTGATCGGCTCTCCGTCAGGCAAAGTGAGCAGCACCTCGGCGTCTTCCGGAGGCGGATGGTGGCCTCTGGCGAAGAAGCCTGCTACGCCGCGATTGTAGGTCAGCTCTTCTGCCTGAACATCCTGGAACAGGGGATGGGCGGGATTGACGATGCTGACTGTATAGTCATGATGCTGGCGAATCTTCCTGGGGATGAACAATCCGGCGCCGGGCAGCCACTGTCGAAACAGATGTCCGCTGAATAACAGCAGCCTGCCGCTTGCGAGAAAGCCGTTTATCAAGGCCCGATGCTTATACAACCACTCCTGATCGGCAAAAGGATCAATCGCCAGCGCATCGCATGTCGTTAGCGCAAGCTGCGGCAATTGGTATTGATCTGCAATGCGAATTCTGGCGGAATCATGATGCAGCCTCTCGGCTGTTCCGCTGCTGAAGTAGCAGCCGGACTCGAGAACGAGTAAGGAAACATTGTTGACGGATGGATTAGCTGAAATCGTTGAGGTTTCATTCATCAGAAAACTCTCCTTATCTCCAGCAGCTGTTCAGCAGGCAGCTGGAGAGCTTGCTTGGCCAAATCCGTTTTCAACTGGTCGAAGCTCCTAGTATCTTCCGGCGACAAGCTGTTGTCCCGCCCCTGTTTCAAATAGTCATAGAAGACTTGCGGCAGGAAGTCCGGCTGCAAGGTGACCTCTACAGAGGGGCCCGCCTGATCCCGAATAACGAAGGCATAGCTTTGCGGGCGATAAGGGTCATATTGTCCTCTCGGATAGTGAATGTTCACCTCATAGGCGCCGCGAGTAACGACCCGTGTAACGTACTCGAAAGCATCCCGAAATCCCGGACCCGCGTGACCGGACAGGATGGAAATCGCTGATCGCTGAGGCGGTTGCTCCGGATACAACTCTTTCAAGGCTTCCTGTAAAACTCGGAAACCAACCGCAACCGCCATTAAAGCCAGCTCGCCATGGTACTTGCGAATATCGGAAAACCCAATTTCAAGCAGAGCTTTCCGATCATAGATTTGAATTAATGACATGAAATCTGCCTCCCATTTATAGCTTCACAGTCGAAAATCATCATATATTAATTGATAATGATTATCAATATCAAAAAGAAGGAAGGAATAACTAGCCAATCGCAAAATTCTCATTGGATACGGGCTTCTAGGATACTATTCATTTTTTTGATGGGATTATAATTACTAGTGGCTGTTGGAAGGTTAGGAGGAAAGATTTGTTGTTTTGAGCCGTCATAAATTAATGGTGCACGAGCAACAAATTCCACTTTAAGGATTGTTTATGCTATTTCAAGGGCGGAGGCGGAGGCGGAGGAAGTACAGGTACTAACAGCAACTGATGAAAACGGATAAAACACAATTGACGATGATAATCATTATCAACTATACTGAAAATGATTCCCTATTGAGCCATTTTCAGTATAGTTGTTTTTGTTAAGACAGAAGAAAGCCTGTATTCAATAAATAGACAGTGAAATGAGATTTATATAAACATACCTGCGTGACATCAGGAAGGAGAGAAGCAGCGATGAATGTAGTTGAATTGGTGGAAAGTCGCAGAAGTATACGCAAGTTTACCAATAGACAGGTGGAAAAGCCACTCATGCACGAGCTGCTGCAGCAGGCAGCCTTGCTCTGTCCGCATCCGGAGCGGTTGACAGCTACCCGCTTTGTGCTTGCTGAAGAACAGCAGGAGAGGGAGCACTGGTTCGTGCTCTGGTTCGTGCGTTTGTTGCGAGCAAACTAGGCAAATGGCTGCTGAACAAGCTGCATGAGACAGCCTTTAAGCGCTACATGGAAATTCCAGGGCACGTGGCAGTCATTACTAAGCGCCATCCGGATATCAAAGTTCAGGATATGTACACGGCAGAAGCCTGTTATATGATGCAATCATTGCAACTATTGGCCTGGGAGCAGGGAATCGGCATGTTATGGGATAGTGATGAGACTCTTTACGTTCCTGAATTTCTTGATGTGTTGCAAATGGATGGAGATGAACGGATGCTCGGCATTTTGCATTTTGGATATGTGGAAAAGATACCGCGCCCGCGCAAACGAACGGATGCAGTCAAGAAATGGCGTGAATATCCGAATATGACGGAATGAAGATGAGACAGGAGGCTGATCCTGATGTTAAATAGATAGAGGAGATTTGCTGCCGGCAGGAAGCTGGTTAACGCGGGCAGTAGATAAGCGAGAGGTGCTGCAATGTTTGTCATCAGCTGTGTGGGCGCCTAATGACGGGCTGCGGGAGCCATGGCGTTTTCTATACATTGATGGGGCTTACACCGCACAGGCTTTACCCGAACACGAAGCGGCGCCTGCGCATCTGGTGGTGATAGCGCATCAGCGCAAATCATCTCACATCCAGGAGGAAGACTTGTGCGCGGTATATGGATTGATTCAGAATCTTCGTCTGCTCATTCGGGAGCATGGACTGGCGACACGCATTGCTATAGAGGAGTGGATGTATGGTCAAGCTGCACGCCTGCGATTAGGGATTGCAGACGATGAACGGATTGCGGCGGTTATGGATATGGGCTACGTATCGGAATTTGCCAGAAACAAGAGCACGAGATTAAGGATGGATTCATTAAAGTGAAAGGTTCTCCTTCATACATTTCGATAGCCGATGTTCAAGAGGATCAATCATATTACGGGGAAAATATAGAAATTCGCCAGTTGGATGAACAGTGTACGGTGTTTACGGTGAAGGATTCCACCGGCAGAGGCGTCATGACCAGCTATAAGGTATTCCCCGGGATCAGGCTCATATACAATGATTTTCAGATGAAAAGCTGCTTTTCCGAGTTTCGACCGAACGCAGAGATGCTGACGATCGATTATTGTCGTGAAGGCCGAATCGAGTGCGAGCTTCAAAATGGTTCGTATATGTACCTGGATGAAGGGGACTTGCAAATCAGCGCGAGCATTCGCCCGGATCATACGTTTGGTTTTCCGCTGACGGAATATAATGGGATTACGATCGGGATTTATCTGGACGAAGCTCTGGAAGCAACGGCTGCCCTGCTGGCTCCCTTTTCAATTGATTTGCTTATGCTGCGGGAAAAGTTCAGCAAGGACGATGAGTTTTTTTTGATGCGGGCAACGGAGTCCATGCGGTACATTTTCTCCACTCTATATACGGAGCAGATCCGGATTTCATTCTTAAGGATCAAAATTATCGAGCTGCTGCTCTTGCTTAGCTCTGTGGACATTTCGGTGAATCGCGAAAATCGCCCCTACTTTCCCAAGAAGCAAGTGGACGCGGTGAAGCGCACGATGGAATATATTCGCCAACACTGGGACCAGCCTGTCACGTTGCAGGAGTTGTCTCAACGTTTCGACATTTCGCAAACCGCGATGAAGCGCTGCTTTAAGGCGATTTACGGGCAGCCGGTCTATGCTTATATCCGCAAGCACCGAATCGAGAGAGCCGCCTATTGGCTCCGTCACAGCGACGAGGCGATTACGAATATTGCCGGCAGGGTCGGCTACAGCAATCCAAGCAAATTCGCGGCAGCCTTTAAAGCGGTTAAAGGAATGTCGCCTGTTGAATATCAGAAAAATGTTGTCCGAATGGAGCATCCTGAGACGGATTGGAGCGGTTAAACCGCTCTTTTTTTATGATAATGAGTTATGTAAATGATTTTCATTATCAACAAAAGGGATGTGGCTGGCATGGAGGATGAACTGACATATAACGAGCCTTTGCAGCGCAGGAGAGGCGCCTGGAATACAAAGGATATTTTGATCACGGGGATGATCGGCGTGGTGTTTGCTTTTGTTTTGATCGCTGTGACGTACGCTTATTTCCCGCTTGCGGCCGTGTTAGGTCCGGGGTACTCGAGAATCATGGACGGGATCTTTATGATTCCGGGGCTGATGGCGCTGTATCTGATTCGCAAGCCCGGCGCGGGTCTGGTCGCCATGACGATTGGCGGGCTGGTCACGCTTCCGTTCTCGCCCTACGGTTTAATCGGCATTGCTTGGTCGGCTGTGGCTGGTCTGGAGTGCGAAACGCCTTTTCTGGCGGTGCGGTATCGCAAATACTCGGCGCTGTTCTTGATGATCAGCGGCTCGATTGCGACCCTGATCAGCACGCTTCTTGAATACCCGTTGTACGGTCATGCCGGATTATCGGTTGGCGTTCAAATTACCATGCTCGCAGTCACGGCTGTAAGCGGAGCGATTGGCGGCTTTTTATCCAAATGGCTGGCGGATGCGACCTTGAAATCCGGCTTGCTGGCAGATTATCGCAGATCCTAGGGCACAGGAAGTGAAGCCGATGATTGAATTGCGCGATGTTCGTTTTGCATATGCGGGAGCTGGAAAGCCTGTGCTGGACGGGATCCATGTGGTGATCGGCCGCTGCGAAACGGTTTTGCTGCTCGGTGCTTCCGGGGCGGGCAAAAGCTCGCTCGCGCTTTGCTTGAACGGGCTGATTCCAGGCAGCATTCATGGAGAATTTAGCGGGAGCGTACGGGTGGACGGGCAGGAAACCGCGGCAGCGCCGGTTGCGGAGCTGGCCAGACAAGTCGGCATGGTGTTTCAAGACCCGGAAGCGCAGTTGGTTACGATGAAAGTGGAGGATGAGATCGCCTTCGGGATGGAAAATTTATGCGTGCCGCCGGATGAAATGGAGCGGAGAATCGAATCGGCGCTAAAGCAAACCGGCTTGTCGGCATTAAGGCATTGGCCGATTGATAAGCTGTCCGGCGGGCAAAAACAACGGCTCGCCCTGGCCTCTGTATTGTGCATGCAGCCGCAGGTTCTTGTGCTGGATGAACCGACGGCCAATCTGGACCCGGAGGGCACAAAAGAATGGTTCGCCGTTCTGAAGCAGCTGCGGGCGAGCGGCCGATATACGATCCTGATGATTGAGCATAAGCTTGACCACTTGATGGAGATGACGGATCGCATCATAGTTCTTGGCCGCAATGGAAGGATCATAGCCGACGGTCCTCCCCGGCAACTTCTTTATGAGCGATACGATGAATTCATTCGGGAAGGTGTCTGGCTGCCGTATACGGTGTCATTGGCTCGCGAGTTGAGCAAACGGGGAGTTCCTTTGCCGGGGACCCCGCTCACCGTTCATGAGGCTATACATATGCTGGAGCATGCCCGCCAGGCAGGAACGATAGATGAGGCCGTTCTGCAAGCTGCAGCAGCGGCCATTGCACGCCTTCATGTTGAAGCTGCCGACTCTCCCCCCTACCCGGCGGATGCCCTTGCAAGCGTCGAGCAGGCTGGCCCGGCGGCAGAAGAAGCCGCGGAGACCGCCGAAGCTGCGGAGGCTGCGAAAGATGAGCTGGCGATAGAAATCCGACCGGCCGACTTTACTCGCAAGCAGGACTGCATGCTGCAGCCGATGCAGCTGCCCGTGCCAAGGGGCGACTTTCTGGCCATTGTCGGAAGGAACGGGGCCGGCAAGTCGGCGCTGGCGCGTTACATGATCAAACTGCGGCAGGCGGCTCCGGGAGTTGTCTATCTGCACGGCCGCGATCTTGCGGAATGGTCTTTTCACGATATGGCGCGCGAGATCGGCTACGTCTTCCAAAATCCCGAGCATCAGTTCGTGACGAATCGGGTGTTCGATGAATTGGCTTTTGGCTTGAAGGCGATGGGGCTGCCTCCAGATGAAACAGCTCTCCGAGTGGAGCGGATGCTGGAACGATTCGGGCTCAAGCAGCATGCCGAAGCCAATCCGTTTCAATTGAGCCATGGAGAGAAGCGGCGTTTAAGCACCGCTTCCATGCTCATTACCGGACAAAGGCTGCTTATTCTCGATGAACCGACCTTCGGGCAGGATCAGCGCAATGCGCATCAACTGATGCACACGATGAAAGAACTGCAGCAATCAGGACACACCATCATCGTCATCTCGCACGATATGGGACTGATTGCGGAATATGCCGATCATGCGGCGGTGCTGCAGGAAGGAAGACTGATTTTTCACGGGACGGTACATGCCTTGTTTGCGCAGACGGAGTTGCTGGCCGAAGCGGGCCTTGACCTGCCGCCGTCTGCGGCCATTAAGCGGGCATTGCGGGAGAGACCGGCATGAGCTGCCTCCATCGTTTGAACCCCCTTGCCAAATTGCTGGCCATCGGCCCGCCAGCGGTTTTTCTGGCCTTGACCACCAACGTCTGGACACCGCTGAGCTTCATCTTGCTGACGATCGCTGTCACGATCATGCTGGGGAACATTTCATTGCTGCGTTATGCCAAAGTATGCGCTCCGATGCTGCTCATTGTACTTAGCTTCATGCTTCTGTATCCGCTGCTGGTCAGCGATCGGGTCAACGAGGGCTCGCAGCTTTGGTTTTCATTCGGATTCATTGAAGTGTATGAAGCAGGAGTACTATTCGGGCTGGCAACAGGCCTGCGCCTCTTCGCCATGCTCGTCCTGTCGCTGCTGTTCACCTTGACGACAGACACTACGGATTTTGTCCGCGCGCTCATTCAGCAATGGAAAGTGAGCTATCGCTTCGGGTTCGGTGCATTGGCCGTTCTGCGCTTCGTTCCGGTGCTGATTAAGCAGTTTCAGCTTGTCAAAATGGCTCACCAGGTCCGCGGTTACACGGGCAAAGGGTCTCGCAAATATATCGAACGGATACAAAGATATGCGCTGCCGCTGCTGTCCTCCGCCTTGCGCCACGCGGAGCGTGCAGCCTATTCGATGGATTCGCGCGCCTTCGGAGCTTACCGCACGCGCACCTATTTCCGGCGATCGGTCATGGTCAAGCGAGATTTATGGTTTATCGCGGCCTTCTGGGCCGTGTCGGGTTTGACTATCCTCATTCTGTTTTATTGTGATATGCTTGGCGAGCTTTCTTTATTCAAGACTTATCATTAGCGGATGTGAATAATGACCATGAAGAATTCAAACTGGGTGACGACCGTGTGGTCGTTTGCCGATTCCTGCAAGCCGCAAATGGCGCTCTCGGTAGCATGCGCAATTATTAGCGTGGCCGGGGGCATGCTTCCGTATGTCGGCGTCTATCAGTTGATCCATTTGTTTATGATCGAAGATGTTCATTTATACGATATTATTTGGTGGGCCGGGGTTTGTCTGGGGGGCTACGGAGTCAAGGTTGTTTTTCACGCGATTTCGACGACGCTGGCGCATCGATCCGCCTATCAGATTCTGGAGTCGATGCGTGTGCGGATCGCCAGGAAGCTCATGAGGGCCCCGCTCGGAACGGTGCAGAACCAATCGGTCGGGAAGCTGAAAAATGTCATGATCGATCGGGTAGAAACGATCGAGCTGCCACTTGCTCATCTCATCCCTGAAGGCACTTCCAACCTGCTGCTGCCGCTTGGCGTGTTTGCGTATTTGCTGTATATCGATTGGCGGATGGCCTTGGCGGCGCTGGCGACCCTGCCTATCGCGGCCGTCTCTTTCGCTTTTCTCATGAAATCCTTCAATCAGCAGTATGCATCTTACATGGAATCCAGCAATCGCGTCAACAGTGTCATTGTGGAGTATGTGGAAGGAATTGAAGTGATCAAAACGTTTGGCCGTTCATCGTCCTCTTACGAGAAGTTTGAGCGAGCCGTGCAAACGTTTAAAGATTACACGCTGAATTGGTTTCGTCATACATGGAAGCTGATGAGCTTCTCCAATGCGGTCTTGCCGTCCACTTTGCTTGGCGCGGTGCCTGTAGGGATGTATTTGTATCAGACGGGGACGTTAGGCCCTTCTGAACTTGCGATTTGCCTCATTTTATCTTTAGGCATTGTCGGGCCGCTGACACATTTCAACTTGTTCGTCAATAATGCCAAGGCAATCGAATATGCGATTAAGGAAGTAAATGAATATTTGCAGCTGGAAGAGCTGGAAGATGCGGCCGAACAAGTCGATTTCGAACATTACGGCATCACCATAACCGATGTTTCCTTCTCTTATTCGGCACCACGGCAAGATGCGGACCCGGGCAGCAGGGTGCTTCATTCGATCGATCTGTCCGTTCCGGAAGGAAGCTTTACGGCGCTGGTAGGCCCTTCGGGAAGCGGGAAATCGACCATTGCCAAACTGATCGCGAGGTTTTGGGATGCAACGGACGGAGAGATTGCGCTTGGCGGTGTTCCGCTCAAACGAATTCCGCTTGAGCAACTGGCAAACAGCATTAGTCACGTATCGCAAGACCAATTCCTGTTCGATTGCTCCCTGATGGACAATATCCGGCTGGGCAGCCCGAAGGCGACCGATGAAGAGGTGATTGCGGCGGCCAAGGCGGCTTGCTGCGATGAGTTTATCATGCAATTGGAGCACGGCTATTGTTCTCTTGCCGGAGAGGTGGGGGGCAGGCTGTCGGGAGGAGAGAAGCAGCGGGTGGCAATTGCGAGAGCGATGCTGAAGGATGCCCCCATCGTGATTCTGGACGAAGCTACCGCGTTTGCTGACCCCGAGAATGAAGAGAAGCTGCAGCAGTCGATTGCCGCCTTAACGAAAGGGAAGACGTTGATTGTTATCGCCCATCGCTTGTCCACAATTCGGCATGCGGATCAGATCATCGTTCTAAATGCCGGACATATCGAAGCGGCAGGCAGCCATAATGAGCTTTTGCAGTCATGCAAATTGTACCGGCGTATGTGGGACGCTCATATTGGCGCGAAGGCATGGGCGGCGAGCGGAAGCGCCAAGGAGGAGCAGGCTTATGGCTAGATCGATCAGGCGTTTGTTGAATTGGACGGGGTCCCGGAAGAGGCGCATTTATATCGGGTTTGTCTATTCAGTGTTCCATACCTTGTTCACCGCTATGCCGGTCATCATCGCCGCCTATGGTTTCAAGCTGATTCTCGACGATATGCAGGGCAAGAAGACACTTGCAACAAGCTCTATCCTGGTGATCGCCATCGCCATGGCGGCCGCAGTGGCCGGACGGTTTCTGTTCGGCTACTTTCGCGCCTCTGCGCAGGAAAGCGCGGGGTATGAGGTAACTGCAGAGCAACGCTTGAAAATTGGCGAACGTTTGAAGCGGGCGCCGCTGGGCTTCTTTAATCGTACAAAAACAGGAGATCTGACGTCTGCTGTAACGACAGATTTATCCTTTATCGAAATGCACGGCATGAAGATGATTGATGTCATCGTCAATGGCTACATCAGTGTGTTTACGATGGTTCTGTGCCTCGCTTTTTACCACTATGCTGTTGCGCTCGTGGCGCTTGCAGGCATTATATTGTCTGCGTTTTGTCTGAAAGGGCTGCGCGGCAAAAGCGAAAAGAACGCCCCGTTCCATCAGCAGGCCAAGGACCGCATGATTTCGGCGACAATTGAGTATATTCGCGGCATGCCGGAAGTGAAAGCTTATCATCAGCAGGGCGCCGCGCAAGACGGCATTCATCGGGCATTTGCCATGAGCAAGAAGGTCAATATCCAAATCGAAAAAAACTATATGCCGTTCAATAGCTTGCATTTGTTCTCCCTCCATGCCGCTTCTGTCGCTATCGTGGCTCTGTCCGCATGGCTCGCGCTGAATGAAGCTCTGCCTTTGCCGACAATGATTATGATGCTTATATTTTCGTTCGTGATGTTCAATCAGGTCGAGGCAATGAACAACGCTTCTCATGTGTTGAAAGTGATCGATGTCACGCTGGACAAGCTGGAAGAACTTGAGGAGACTGAGGATTTGGATCAAGGCAGCCAAGAGGTTCAATTGGAAGCATTTGATATTGAATTTGCCAATGTGTCGTTTGGCTATGACGGACGGCAGGTGATTCGCAACGTTTCCTTTACGGTTCCGGAGCATACGACAACGGCTATCGTCGGCCCCTCTGGAAGCGGGAAAACAACACTGTGTAAGCTGATCGCCAGATTTTATGATGCGGATCAGGGGAGCATCGCCATCGGCGGCGCCCCTGTTCGCGAGATGGCGGTGGAAAGCCTGTTGAAGCATATCAGCATCGTCTTCCAGAAGGTGTATTTATTCCATGACACCATTCTGAACAATATCCGCTTCGGCAAGCCGGACGCCGGCTTCGAGGAAGTCGTGGAGGCGGCTCGAAAGGCGCGCTGCCATGAGTTTATTATGGCGCTGCCGGACGGTTACGACACGATGATTGGCGAAGGAGGCTCCACCTTATCAGGCGGGGAAAAGCAGCGGCTGTCCATTGCTAGAGCGATGCTGAAGGACGCGCCGATCATTATTCTGGATGAAGCGACGGCGAGCATCGATCCAGAGAAAGAGCATGAGATTCAACAGGCCATCAGCGCGCTTGTTGCAGGGCGGACGATCCTCATCATTGCCCATCGCCTGGCAACAATCCGCCATGCCGATCAAATTATTGTGCTCGAGCATGGCGCCATCGCGCAAAAGGGTACGCACGAGGAATTGAGCAAGCAAGACGGCATTTACAGCAAATTCTTGAGCATCCGGCAAAAGGCGGAAGGCTGGAGACTGTGATGGAATCCCCAAAGGGATATGGTGCTTCTCGCAACACCTTCCTCTTCAGGCCGCTTGCCGATACTGGCTGACTTGTTCTCTCCAGTAGCTTTTATCGGATGGACATGAATGGAGCGCGGATGAGAAGAAAGAATTTTTGCAACTGATCCGGGCTAAGTCCGCCTATATGGAAGAACTTATCCAAGACCTTGGAATTGCTTTCCGGATGGATCAGTCAGTTGGGTTCAAGCTGTCCTCGCAAACAATCGAGCTGGCGGAGTTCATGCGCAGAACGGTAGCAGAAGCGGCGAATATGCCGCTTGCCGCGACAAATCCCTTTGAAATACGGGGAGAGGAAGAGCCCCTATATATTCAGGGAGATGCCGGGCTGCTGGGCAGAGCCTTTTCGAATTTACTGGTCAATGCGGTTGCTCATAATCCGGCAGGGACATCTATTACTGTACACATACAAGAAACTGGCGCTCATGTCCAAGTACAGATTACAGACAATGGAAACGGAATAGATGAGCAGAGTGTCGACCGCCTGTTTAACAGGTATTATCGGGGGACTTCAACGGATACGCCGGCAGGCGGTACCGGACTGGGAATGGCGATTGTAAAGCAGATCGTCACGGCGCATCAAGGAACCATTTATGTTAAAAGTAAAGTAGGTCATGGCACTTCGGTTACCGTTCAACTGCCTCGCAGTCAAAATAAGAGAAAACAAGTATAGGCAGCCTAAAACTCGCAAATTCTCCTGGCGTTGTAATAAGCAATAATTAGGCTGCACTGAATAGCTTTTAATAAAAAGAACCGCTGCTATAGACAGCAGCGGTCTGACTGGCATTAGATGATTCGGTTAGGGTCCATACTGCCGCTTTTCATGGATGTGTCTGCGAATGACTCCCTCAGCAATGCCAACATTCTGTATGTCGACTTCCGTTCTAGCTATTTCTATTTTTCAGCTTGTTTTTCCCCGAGTTCAGATTTTTCACTTAAATTCAGCAAACTCTGCCGGAGTTTCTCATTTTCAATTCTCCGCTGTTCGAATTCGGCAATTTCCTCGGGAGTCAGGTCTCTAATGGTCACGGACATCCCCGGAGGAATCGACGGATCGCTCTCATGCGTATGGGTAACCGTTTCGCCGCGCGGGAATTTCTCGCGAAATTCTTTTATTCTGGCGATGCTGGCGGGCGAGTAGTATCCTTCCTCTAAAGAAACCTGTTGTTGTTCTTCAGGAGTAAGCTCGTCTGCAGGCAGCGGATGATCATAGCCTTCAATAGCGTATAGTTGCCCCTTGAATGTTTCTTCGATAACGAATGTTTGATCCTCAGGAGAAAGGGCGCTGAATTTCAGGTATCGGACGCCATTGTACACGAGAGAATCACCGGCGTCTTTATATACGATGGCGTGTTCCACCTGAGGTGTATGATTAGAGGCCCATACGGCTGTAGATGTACCGATGGCGCCTACAGCAATCAAGGCGGCAGTAGTTAATACAATGGTGCGGGTTTTCAACTTTCTTACATTCAGCATCATGGTTAATCTCCTTTTCAATTGTAGTCCGTCCCCGGATAAGGAAGCGCAGAATCGCACAGGCACATCCTTTGAACCGATCATCACATTTAAGATCGTTTCGCCGTATCGCTTACGTTCGGTATGGGACATATCTTTGACGACCTGTTCATCACAGGACAGCTCGCTCCACATGTGTATCTCTTTGCGGAGAAGATGAACAAGCGGGTTGAACCAGTGCAAGGCACTGGCTGCCATGACCGCCGCTTTGACCCATAAGTCTTTGCGCTTCAAATGAATCAGTTCATGGTGAAGGACCAAGCTTATGTCCATATTCGAATTTTTCACCGGCAGAAAAATCGTTGGCTTCCACAAGCCGACCAGAATGGGACTGCGGATTGCGGAGCTGTACGCAAGCTGGACATTGCTTTGAATGCCGAGAGTTTTCTTCATCAAGGCGAGCTGCTCGGCTGCTTCGCTATGTTTCGGCACGCTGGTGCGGGTATGTTGAATGTTTCGCATAAACCTGAAAAAGCAAAACGTCTGCCATAAAGCAAATGCAGCCGCGCCGATCCCCCACAAGCTGATGAACGGGAGAACAATACTGCCCGATATGGTCGGTCCTGTCACGACCATCTCCGGCATGTGCCCCGGGAACGGCAGCGTCTGCGTAACAGCGGCGGATTCCTGCAGGTTCATGGCGGACGTGGCGGTGCGGGGATTCAAGAGTGATGCCAGTCCTTGCAGAGCTAAGGCTACGGGCAGCAGATAAAACACGATCGCCATTTTGCCAAGCGCATACCGCCATGTTGCGGGGAATCCATTAGGCGACAGGACCCGCAACAACAGGATGCAGATCATCACAATGCTTCCTGCAGCGGTAAGGGAAACGAGCGATTCCAGAAGCTTGTTCATCGTCTGCACCTACTTTCGTGAAAACCATTGCTTCAATTCCGCAATATCTTCGTCTGAAAGTTTGTCGCCGTCATACAAAGCTGCGATCATATTTTTCACTGAACCTTGATACAAACCGTCCAGAACATGCTCCGCTTCTGAAAGCTTGTAATCGTCAGGTGTGATCAGCGGGACATATTGATTCGTTCGGCCCAGCTTGGTAAATTGAAGGGCTCCTTTATCCACCAAGCGCGACAAGAAGGTGGATATAGTTTGACCTTTCCATTCCTTGCCGCGTGCAGCGAAAATACGAAGCAGCTCGGCCGAGGTGACCGGGGGATCGCATTCCCAAATGACTTTCATGAGTTCCAGTTCCGTATCCGACAGTTTTTGAACTTGTTTCATTGGTGTACACCTCTTTATTTGCGTTATGCGTCCATAACAAATAATCACTACGCAGCGTAGTGAATATAGGTTACTACGACGTGTAGTGATTTGTCAATAGAGCAGATGAAATTTAAACTATAAATCGTTAAGGATGGATACTTGCTCTCACAGCGCGTTGTACTGCCGCAGCTGGCAGCAGAAAGCGGCTGCCTTGTCTTATTTCCCTTCCTTTCCGTTGCGGCTGATCCGTCCACGCAATAGCTTCATGACTGATGTGATTTCGGTATCGGTCAGCAAATAATAAGTATTTACTGTCCAGATTTCTCTGTTCTTCAGGTGAAAAATCAGCTCAGGGAATTGTGGGAAAAGCCATTTTTGAATTGACGGGCCTTTGTAGCTGACGCTCGCAATGTCAGTCCATGCGATGGTGCGCATGCCGTCTGAAACGACATTTTGATCATAGGTTAGCAAATGCGTGTTTGATCTCAGTGCCCTTGGCAAGCAGACAACCAAATATCCTCCGAAAAACGGAATTCCTATAATGGCCGAGGTAAAGGAAAAAAACTTGCGAACCATCGTCGTATCCATAAAAAAAGCGGCATACAGCAAAAACAGACAGGCCAGCACAAACAGTAAACTGCCGAGCGCTTTGCCCCAGGCAACTGATCTTCGATAAGCGATCGCTGCCATCATCTAACGCCTTCCTATTTTTGTATCGCACCAAAGTATAAGTTTTCGATATGTGTAGAGATTGCTTTTCGCAAAATAAGCGATCGCTGCCCGGCTTACGGACGAGTTGGGACGAGCGATAAAGGGTTTGACTGTATCTGGGGTAAGCATCGATTTCACCGACTTTTAATAGTTTTCTATAGTTTATAATAGAACAAAAGGATTGGCTACGCTGCAGGAATGGTGAGGGAATGGCGATTCAGCTATACCTTGATAATTTTCTGTGAAAATAACCCCCGCGTAAACTCCTACGCATGATGAGCAATCTCGGGTAATCGTACATGACTTGGAGCTTGTACGACATTTCGTCTGAATCGCTGGCTCTAGCTGCAGGACCTTAATAGCTTAAAGCCCTTGCATTTGGCGCATTTGTACGATTTGTCATACAAATTCCGGGTAATCGCACCTTAATCCCATGCATTTGTACGATTTGTCATACAAATCTTGGGTGATTGCCCTTCAATCCCCTGAATTTGTACGACGTTTCATACAAATCTCGGGTAATCGTACTTCAACCGCATGAATTTGTACGACATTTCGTACAAAACGCAGGCCACAAGCCTGCGCAGCCCGCGAACCCCGCGAACCCCTGCGCAGCCCTTGAACCCCGCCAACTTTGGCTATTTACATGCTGGAGTTGTGCCTGAGAATTCAATGGCATGACGGTTTTCAGGAAAAATCAGGATTAATGAACAGTTAGTTTGTCACAAAAAGAATATCCAAATTCTCATTATCATAGTGGAAACTGGTTAAATTTATATGGGGAATAGACATCGCTTTTTCCGCTGCAAGCAGTTGAAGCAGCGCTTTTTTTCCGGTATCATTGATAATGATTATCAATTGAGATTAATAGAGCTTTCAATAGGAGAGGGCAGACTTGAGCCTGAAAAAGATTTTGCTGATCGAAGATGAAAAAAACATGTCGCGCTATCTGGAACTGGAGCTTCAGCATGCGTCTTTTTCCGTAACTGCGGCTTACGATGGAGAAACCGGCTTGCAAATGGCGCTGGCGGATCATTGGGATATTATTTTGCTTGATCTTATGCTGCCCAAGCTGGACGGACTTGATCTGTGCCGCCGGCTCAGGAGCTGCAAACAGACGCCAGTCATCATGCTGACGGCCAAGGGGAGCGTGCCCGATCGGGTCAAGGGACTGGACTGCGGGGCGGACGACTATTTGCCCAAGCCTTTTGCATTTGAAGAATTGCTGGCGCGAATTCGGGTCATTCTTCGGCGGCAGGAAGAGCAGCAAAGCCGGAACGAGAACCAAGTATTTTTCCTTCAAGATCTGTGCATCGACATGGATGCGCGGCTTGTGCTCAAGAACAATAAGCCGATCGGGCTCACCAAGCGCGAATTTGATTTGTTGGCCGCACTGGTCAAGAACGCGAACCGGGTTATGGACCGGGAGACGCTGCTCGATCTTGTTTGGGGGTTTGAGGCGGCGGTCGACACGAATGTGGTGGACGTGTACGTGCGATATATCCGGAACAAGATTGACCATTCCAAGGAGACGAGCCTGATTCAGACGGTCAGGGGGATCGGATACGTGGTGCGCGCATGACATCGTTATCGATCAGATGGAAGCTGACGCTTAGCTCCGCGCTCCTGCTGTTTGTCCTGTTCGCCGGATTCAACGCTGTTCAGTATATTTTGTTTGACCGGTTCATCATCCGGGAAGAAAAGAGCAGCATGGAAAAGACGATGAACGATGTGCTGAACTATTTGCTGGAACGGGAGACGCTATTATACGAGAATGATATTTTTGCTGTTCGCAATATGCTGCGCCCGTTCAATCAGCCGCATCAATTCATCCGGATTCTTGACCGTAACGGAGAACGATTAGCGGCGGTATCCGATCAATTCCCGGAGCAGCTGGTTTCTTCCGCTGCGGTGACGCTGGCGGAATCGGAACAGATCGCTGCTGATGGGCATACCGTGCTTGTCCTGCGCAGCCCGTTGACGATTCGGGAATTTACCGGAACGATAGAAATTGCCAGAAGCTTGGAGGCATTCGATCGGATATACAAGGCGCATTTCTCCTTAATGATCGTTTCCATATTGATCGCGCTTGCTCTTTCTGTAGCAGGCGGCAGGCTGCTCGCCGGACAATTGCTGAAGCCGCTGAAATCAATGGCGGAGACGATCCGAAAGGTTCAATCGAAAGGTTTGCATGAACGGATGAAGCCGCAGCATAAACGGGACGAAATTTCTGCCTTGATGAACTTGTTCAACCAAATGATGGATGAGGTGGAAGAGTCTTTTTACCGGCAAAAGCAGTTTGTTGAGGATGCGTCCCATGAGCTTCGCACACCGATCGCTATATTGCAGGGACATTTGAGCATGCTGCAGCGTTGGGGCAAGCACCGTCCGGAAGTGTTGGAGGAATCCTTAAACGCCGCTGTAGAGGAGCTGGAGCGGTTGAACATGCTCGCGAAGGAATTGCTCGTTCTGACTCAAGCGGAGCATGAAGACCCTGTTCATCATGAAGCGGCCATTGATCCTGCCGCAGAAATCGACACCTTGTTGAAGAAGGCGAAGATGATCTATCCGCAATTTCAATTTGAAAGCGAGCTTGGCGCAATCGAGTCCGTGCGTATTGCGATACCCCCCCGCTATTTGCATCAAATTCTGCTGATCCTGTTGGACAATGCGGTCAAGTATTCGACAACGGATCAATCGGTTCGCATTCACGGCTATATTGGCAAAGGCGCGTCCGCCGGCGACGCGGTGATCGAAGTGCGGGACAGGGGAACGGGAATTTCCAGGGAGGATATGCCTCATGTGTTAAAACGCTTCTATCGATCGGACAAGAGCAGGAGCCGCCAGCAAGGGGGAACCGGTCTGGGACTGGCTATTGCCGAGCGGCTGGTGGGGCGTTACGGCGGCCGAATGGAGATCAGCAGCGAGGAGCTTGCGGGGACGGCCGTTCGCTTGTATTTTCCGCTGTATCATGATGGTTCGGAGAGAGGGTGAACAGGATGCATGTGCGCTTAGCATGGAAGGCGGCTCGGTTATGGTTAATGCTGTTATGGCTGATGCTGGCAGGCGTTCTTGCGGGCTGCAGCTTAAGCAGTGCTGGGCAGGAAGCGGTGCTGAAGGTGTATACCTCGCGGCATTATGAGGTGGACTCGCGGCTTTACGAAGCGTTCACTGAACAAACCGGCATTCGGATCGAAGAAGTAAAAGGGACTGCTGAAGAGCTTCTTGAGCGGATCATAGCCGAAGGAGAGCAAACGACTGCCGACCTGTTCGTATCAGTGGACGGAGGTGTACTGGAACAGGCTAAGGCGCATCAGTTGTTCCAGGCTATCGAATCTGCGGTTTGGGAAGAGCAGGTTCCAGAGAGATGGCGAGATGATGAATCGTACTGGACGGCCATTTCTTCCCGTGCCAGGGTAATAGTGTATGCGAAGGATCGCGTAGACCCTGCCGAGCTGACGAGCTATCAAAACTTGGCGGACCCGAACTGGAAGGGCAGGCTGCTGATCCGCTCCTCTGCCAACGGGTACAACCAGTCTCTGCTTGCATCGCTGGCCGCCTTGAACGGTTTGCAGGATACATTGGATTGGGCAGCGGGCGTCGCCCGCAATCTGGCTCGTTCCCCGGAAGGAGGGGACAGGGCGCAGCTCAAAGGGCTGCTGGAAGGAGCGGGCGATGTGGCTTTGGTCAACACATACTATCTGGCAGGGTTGCTCGGCTCGGATGATATGGACGTGGCGAGGGAGACGGCAGGTCTGGGTGTGGTTTTTCCGGACCAGAAGGAGGACGAGTGGGGAACCCATGTGAATATCAGCGGAATCGGGTTAATCCGCCATTCGGGCAACAAGGAGGCGGCTGTTCAGCTGATCGAGTTTCTGACCGGGAGTGAAGCGCAGACAAGGCTTGCCCATGATAACTTTGAGTATCCTGTGAATCCAGAGGCGTCAATGCCCGATATCTTGAGCGAGTGGAGCGAGTTTAAAGCGCAGCCTGTCTCTTTCTCTGAATGGGAAGCGTATCGCCCGCAGCTTGCTGATGTTGCCGAAATTTCTGGCTGGGACTAACTTTTTTTCATTTTCACAGCGTTTTCTCATTTTCATTCGCTATACTATCGAAAGATGATAATGATATTCGTTATCAATTAGATGTGTATCATTGTCGTCAATAACTATTTCTAGCGAAGAGAAGGGGATACATATGTTAGCAAGGGTAAGAGGAAGAAGACTGGTCCTATTCGCTTTCATTTTATTGAGCGTGATCTTGGCTGCCGGATGTGCGGCAGGCGGTGACGAAGCCGGGCCAAACACTTCAAATGTGAATCAGGGAACGGGCAATCAAGGAAATGATAACTCGTCCGAATCGCCCGAACCCGACAGCAGCGGCAATGATCAAGAACAGGCTGGCGGTGAAGTGAATCTGTATACCGCCCGTCACTATGATGTTGATCAGGAGCTTTATGATCAATTTACGGAGCAGACCGGAATCAAGGTCAATGTGGTGGAAGGCAAGGCACCGGAGCTGATTGAGCGGATTAAGCGCGAAGGCGCGAGCACTCCGGCCGATCTGTTCATTACAGTGGACGGCGGCATATTGAACACGGCCAAAACGGAAGGCTTGCTGCAGCCGATTGAGTCTGAGGTGATCGACCAGCAGGTTCCCGCTGATCTGAGAGATTCGGAAGATCATTGGGTCGCGCTTTCCAGCCGTGCCCGCATCATCGCTTATGCCAAGGACAGAGTTGATCCAGGCGAGTTGTCCACGTATGAGGATTTGGCCTCAGAGAAGTGGAAGGGCCGCCTTCTGGTGAGATCGTCCACGAATCTGTACAATCTTTCGCTGCTTGCTTCCTTGATCTCTATCAACGGAGAAGAGGCCGCAGAGCAATGGGCAGCAGGCATCGCCAACAACCTGGCACGGGAGCCTGAAGGCGGCGATCGCGATCAGGCGAAAGCGGTCGCGGCCGGAGTCGGCGATATTGCCATCATGAACACTTATTATTTGGGACGCATGTCCGTGTCGGACGACCCCGAAGAGGTCAAGGTTGCCGAAAGCCTGGGTGTTTTCTTCCCGAACCAGGACACGACCGGAACCCATCTGAACGTCAGCGGAGCGGGTCTGATCAAGCATAGCCAGAATAAAGAAAATGCGATCAAGCTGATTGAGTACCTGACCGGAAAAGAAGCGCAAGAAATCATTTCCCAGGCGAACTTCGAATATCCGGTGAACCCGGAAGCGGAGCTGCCAGACATTCTGAAAAGCTGGGGAACGTTCGAGCATCAGCAAATCGATTTTGCCGAATATGGCGTGCATAATCCTAAGGCAGTAGAAATTGTCAACAAGACAGGATGGAAGTAATACCTAATGGAAGGAATACCTATGCGGCTTGGCCGGATGATTAGAAATTTCAAAAGACAGGCAAATGGCTGGCTTATCGCCAGTCTGGCAGGGGCAGCAGTCATTCTGTTGCCCATCCTCTTTGTTCTGAGCGGTTTATTCCAACCAGCGAATGACAACTGGGCGACGATCAGGCAGTACATGTTAAGCGACTATATCGTCGGCACCGTCAAAATAGTCGGTTTTACGGGTGTATTGGCCACGGTGCTGGGTCTGGTGCTGGCTTGGCTGGTTGTCGGCTACGACTTTCCGCTGCGCCGTTTTTTTCGTTGGGGGCTCGTTCTGCCCTTGGCTATGCCTCCGTACATTATGGCTTATACTTACAGCACGATGACCAGCTACACGGGCGTTATTCAAGCCACGCTACGCAACCATTTCAACATCATGCTGCCACCCGGCACGATCGAAGTGATGTCGGGCAGAGGGGCTGTTTTCGTCCTGACGCTCTGTTTGTTTCCTTATGTATTTATGATTGCAACGGCGTTTCTCGAAAGACAAAGCGCCTCCTATATAGAGAACGCCAGGCTGCTGGGCCGCAAGGGAATTTCCTTATTTTGCAGAGTCGTCTTGCCGATCTCCCGTCCCGCGGTTATCGCCGGCTCGATGCTTGTCGTGTTCGAGGTGATCAGCGACTACGGGGTGGTCAGTTATTTCGGGGTTCAGACGTTGTCAACAGCGATTTTTCAAACCTGGTTCGGTATGTACGATGTTGATTCGGCGATCCGCCTGGCTTCCTGGCTGATGGTAGTCGTTATCGGGATTTATGTGCTTGAGCGCTTTCTTCGCAGAAACCGAAGGTTTCATACGACAACAAGCCAAACGAAGCCAATGAAGCCGCAGAGGCTGAAAAGAGCGCCGGCCATAGCGGCTGCCGCTTTATGCTTAATCGTATTTATGCTGGCGTTTCTCCTTCCGCTGCTGCAGATTATCGTATGGACGACCTGGACCTATGAAAAAGTATGGCGATCGAACTTTCTCGATCTGATGGCGAACACGCTGACCGGTGCGCTGATTGCCGCTTGTGCCGTCGTTTTGCTGGCTATCCTGGCAGCGAGAACAGCAAGAACCGTCGACTCCACGATCGGGTATACGCTTTCCCGGCTAATGACAGCAGGATACGCTGTTCCCGGAGCGGTGATTGCGGTCGGCGTGCTGGCGCTGTTCATTCGTCTCGATGAGTGGCTTTCACCAGTCTATGTCATGATGGGCAAGGAGGAGGGAGTGCTTGTGCTAAGCCTTTCCTTGTTCATGCTGATCACCGGTTATATCGTTCGTTTCCTGGCTTCCGGGTACAATGCTATGGAAACCGGCTATGACAAGATCCCGAAGGCGTATTCCGAAGCGTCCAGAACACTGGGCAAAAGCTCGGCCGCTACGTTTTTCAGAGTAGAATTGCCGCTGCTGAAAGGCTCGTTGCTGTCGGCCTTTATTCTAACTTTTGTGGAAGTGGTTAAAGAACTGCCGCTAACCTTGCTGCTCCGGCCGTTTAACTTCGATACATTGGCGACTCGTACTTATCAATATGCGGTTGATGAGCGCATCTTTGAAGCTGCGCTGCCGTCTTTGATGCTGATCGGCATCAGCCTGGTATCGGTCATGTTCATCTGGAACTATCGGATTAAAGAACGTTAGGAGAGAGGATAATGAGTATCCTGAGGATCGAACAATTGACTTTCCGTTACAGCAAGCGTGAAGCGCCTGTGCTCGACAAGCTGTCGCTAAGCATCGGACAGGGTGAGATTGTAGGCATTCTTGGCGCGAGCGGAAGCGGGAAGAGCACGCTGCTCAGGCTGATTGCAGGCCTGGAAATGCCGGAGCAAGGAAGCGTTCATATTAACGGGAACAAGATTGTCGATGAAAGGTCTTTTGTTGATATTGAGCAAAGAGGCGTCGGCATGGTATTTCAGGACTATGCGCTGTTTCCTCATCTGACGGCCGAAGACAACGTTCGCTTTGGCTTGCACAGGATGAAGCGTGCCGACAGACAGCGCCGTGTGACGGAGATGCTGGAGCTGGTGCAGATGACCACCTTGGCCAAGCGCTATCCCCATGAACTAAGCGGAGGACAGCAGCAGCGCGTGGCGCTCGCACGGGCACTGGCTCCCGGGCCATCGATTCTGCTGATGGACGAACCTTTCAGCAATCTGGATGCGGATCTGAAGGATGCGATTCGCACAGAGCTCCGGGACATTTTGCGAACAGCCGGCATCACCTGCATGATCGTCTCGCATGATCAGGCCGATATCGAGGCGATATGCGATCGCGCCGTCTATTTGCAAGACGCTGGCAGGGTGATGCATGAACGTCATGTCAGCCGGACGGAGGACGTGAAAGAGGCCAAGGATAGCGGGGAAGAGGCTGCGATCTCCGGGGCAATCTGAGCAGTAAATAGACGATATTGGCTTGAAACTCAACCCAGCTCATACTTAAAACAGGCAGCCATTCATTTCCATGGCTGCCTGTTTGCTATACATGACTGCCTTCTTAAGCAGTCTTCTTTACTTGACGATGACCCGTACCCGGCAGAGATTCAGTACTTGAGTATACGGATCGTCGGTATCGCCGTTTCTGTGCGACGCCACGCGCAGGACAGGAAAGCAGGTACCGGGCTTAGCGAAGGAATAGGCCGCCTCCGTGACAGCACAGGTCCCTTCTATACCAACAATGTTGATCTCGGCCTCCGTTGCGAATTTGCCCGTTCCATCGAAATCCCAGCTCGCGGCCGTAATCTTCCCTGCTTGCGGCGGCACTTCGATCTCCGCCCTGAAGAGCACGCTCTCGCCGGCGGCGACCTCAGCGCGTTCGCTCCCGTTCGCGTCAGCCTGATCAGCGGCTGAATGCCCCGGCGCTGATCGGCTTTATCCGGAACGATCACTTGGCCGTCCGCGACTTCATAGCAGGTACTCGCCGGTGGCGCAACGTCCTTTTCTACCCATGCGCTTACATCGCGCAGCGCCTGGAATAAGGCAGGGATGTATGAAACGATGTGCAGGTCGTCAAGAGGATCGTTCGAGCTAGTATCGGCATGCAAGGAGCGGTCGACATACCATAGTCTGAAGCGGTCATCCAGCTTGTCGCCGAGCACATTTTGAACCTTGCTCCGATACCAGTCCGCCATCCAGGGGAAGGCGCTCTCATCCATCAACGTTTGCAGGACGATAGTGCTGTTTATCTTTTGTTTACTTTTCGATGCCATTTAATTTACCTTTTTGCCCTATACTAAGGGGTACACAGCAATTGAATGATAGGGAGGGCGGCGGTTTGAATGTGCGGCGACGGCTATTTCTTTCGAATTTCCTTATGCTTATCCTGCCGGTTGTGCTGGTGATCCTGAGCAGCATTGGTGTTACCCTTGTTTACACGGGGGTGAGCGGCGAGTCAAACATAAATTCTCCGCGTTCCAGCATGTTTTACAGTCATATCCTGGATGTTGAGAAGCTTGCCCATGAGCTTGCCGATGCCAGTTTGGCGGAGAAAAAGTCCGGGATAGATGCGTTCAATCAGAGACTTGAAGGGAAAGGGGCCACACTTGCGCTCTATGCTGGTGATGAGGTCATTTATCCTGCCGCAATGCCCGCTGATCCGCTCTACGACCTTATATCTCATGCGGGAACGTACACGGTTATTACCGACAGGGGCTCCGTTTATCGTGCCGATGCCGGAGACTATGCGTTCGTCCTGCTGGATGCTTACAACAGCAGTAAGCAGATGCAGCGCGTTGTTTTGGGAGCCGGGATGTTGATTGGCCTTATCCTCTTGGTGATTATAACGAATTGGGCCTTGACCCGGTTTGTGTTCAAAAGCATTATGAACCCGATCGACACCTTGGTTCGCGGCGTTCACCAGATAAGGGACGGCAACCTGGCCTACCGCATTCAATATGATAAGCAGGACGAGTTTGCGATAGTCTGTTCGGAATTTAACGAAATGGCGCAGCGGCTGTTGGCTATGGTTCAAGAGCGGAAGAAGGATGAACAGAACCGCAGGGAGCTGATCGCCGGCATTTCGCACGATTTGCGTACTCCGCTAACCTCCATCAAGGCATATCTGGAAGGTCTTGAGAAGGGGGTTGCCTCTACCCCAGAGATGCGGAATAAATATTTGGACATTATCAAAGGAAAGACGGAAAGCCTTGAGCGTATTATCCGCCAGCTGTTTTTGTTTTCCAAGCTGGATGTGGGCGAATTTCCGCTTCATTTGGAGCCTGTCAATCTGGGAAGCGAACTGCGCGCGATGCTGGATGTCTTTGCTGCGGAGTACGACAATCGCGGATTAGTGATTCGTATTGAAGATCAACTGCCGAATGCCAAAGCTTTGGTGGATATCGTCCAGTTTCGCAATGTTATACAGAACATTCTGGACAACAGTCTCCATTACAAAAAACGGGAGCAGGTGGAAGTTACCGCAGCATGCAGCGCTAATGAGCAAGAAGTGGAGCTGGAATTTGCGGATGATGGCCCAGGGGTAGCGGATGACGAGTTGGAGAAGCTGTTTGACGTATTTTACCGCACTGATGCCTCACGCAAAACATCCGATCAGGGAAGCGGCTTGGGGCTTGCGATAAGCAGCAGGATTATAAAGCGCCTGGGCGGAAGCATGCGGGCTGAACACTCTTCCGCTGGCGGGCTTGCGATCATAATTACACTTCCCCGTTATACAGACAAAGGAGGGACGCCACATCAGCATGAAGAACATTCTGATCATCGAGGATGATAAGGCCATCGCTGACATTGAGAAGGATTTTCTGGAGATCGAAGGCTTCCGGACCGTTATTGCTGCCGATGGCATGGAAGGGCTGCGGCTGGCCCTGACAGAGAGCTTCGATTTAATTGTCCTGGATTTGATGCTCCCGGGGATTAACGGGTATGAGATTTGCAGGACGATACGGGAGAAGACCACGATTCCTATTTTGATTGTAAGCGCTAAGGACGAGGTGACGGACAAGGTTAGAGGACTCGGATTGGGCGCTGATGATTATATTGCCAAGCCATTCTCGCCAACCGAGCTGGTGGCGCGAGTGAAGGCCAATCTGGCCCAATATGAGCGGTTGTCCCAGCAGGATGCGCCCGGTCGCCATGAGATACAAGCCGGTCCGGTTCGGATCAACAGGCTGACGCAGCGGGTATATGTAAATGATCACGAGGTAGATTTCAAAAAACGGGAGTTTGAGCTGCTGTTGTTTCTTGTATCACATCCAGATATGGTCTTCAGCAAGGAAGAACTGTATGAGAGGATATGGGGAATGGACGCACTCGGCGACCTGAAAACAGTGGCTGTTCATATTAACCGCCTCCGGGAGAAAATTGAGCGCGATCCGCAGCATCCGCTGCATATCCAGACCGTATGGGGAGCGGGCTACCGCTTTCGTCTTTAAACGAACGTTTACACTTCGTTAACCTTCTATTAAAAGTCTCTTTAATTTTGACAACCCGGGTGTTTACCGCTGCCTGATATGATGGATTCAGCCCACCAGAATTGGAGGAATCCATCATGTCAAAGCTAATGCTCACCAATATCACCAAAACATACCGCAGTGGTGAAGTGATTCACGCCTTGAAGGGAATATCCCTCGGTTTCAGAGCCAACGAATTTGTTTCCATTCTCGGACCGTCAGGCTGCGGAAAGACAACGCTTTTAAATATTATTGGCGGATTGGATCGTTATGATGAAGGCGATTTGTTATTGGGAGGAAGGTCCACCCAGCATTTTAAGGATAAGGACTGGGACGCATACCGCAATCACTCGATCGGATTTGTGTTCCAAAACTACAATCTGATCTCCCATCTTACTGTGCTGCAAAATGTGGAGATGGCCATGACCTTGTCCGGCGTATCCCCGTCTAAGCGCCGTGACAAGGCTAAGCAGGCGCTGCACGATGTAGGACTTGGAGACAAGCTGAACAAAAAGCCGAATCAGCTCTCCGGCGGCCAGATGCAGCGGGTCGCAATCGCCAGGGCGCTGATTAACGATCCGGAAATCATATTGGCCGATGAGCCGACCGGGGCGCTGGACAGCCAGACGAGCCTTCAGGTGATGGAGATTCTGAAGAAGATCTCCGCAACAAAATTGGTCATTATGGTAACGCATAATCGGGAGTTGGCCGACGAATACAGCAGCCGCATCATCGAACTGCTCGATGGAGAGGTGCAATCCGACAGCAACCCGCTGATGAAGGATCAAAGCGGCACAAAGCAAAAGGATGGAGCCAAACGGGATGCAAATCAGCTGAATCTGCGGCAAACGTCGATGTCGCTGCCCACTGCCCTGGCGCTGTCTTTTCGAAATCTGCTGACCAAAAAAGGGAGAACGCTTATTACTTCTTTTGCAGGCAGTATCGGCATCATCGGGGTGGCGCTTGTGCTGGCGCTATCTACCGGCCTGTCGGGCTTTATCTCGCAGCTGCAGTCCGAAGTGCTGTCCGGCGTTCCGCTGACGGTATCGGAAAGCCCGCAGATGGCCCCGGCTTCCGATGATAATCCGTTTGCGATGCTGTTCGGGGAAGGAGAGAAATTTACGGACGAGGACGTTATTCATTCGTACGATATGTACGGGAATATTCGCCAGCACCAGAATGTATTGACGCAGGAATACTTTGAATACGTCGAGCAGATGGAGAACGAGCTTTCCGATGAGATCAGCGCGATCTCTTACGGACGAAACGTGGACATGAATGTACTGGCCAAAGGCGGCGACAATGTCGTTAAATTTGAAACTTCACTGCCGGAAACCAGCGAATCGTCCGCACCATTCGCTATGGGTTCCACCTACTGGCAGGAGCTGCCCGAGGACAGTGAATTTATTCTGTCGCTCTATGATTTGATCGGCGAAGGAAGCCGTTATCCGACAGCAGCGGGCGAGGTAGCGCTTGTTGTGGACGAGTACAATCGGGTGGACAAGGCCTTCCTGGACAAAATGGGCATTCAAGCGGATGACGGAAGTCTTAAGCTGAGTGATCTTATCGGCAAGACGCTGCTGAAGGTCATTCCGAATGACAGCTTTTATAGTGAAGGCGATAATGGACTGTTCGCGCCGGCTTCTGTCGAGTCCTACGCCCGCTTATATGAGGAAGCCGAAGGACTGGAGCTGACCATTACGGGTGTTCTGCGCATGAAGGAAAGCGCCCTCTCGGCTGTCGGCTATTTATCAGAGGGCATCGTCTATACCCCTGAGCTGACTGATTATGTGCTCGATCAGGGAGGCCAATCAGCGATTGCCAAGGCCCAACTGGCATCAGAAAGGGATGTTCTTACGAATTCTCCCTTTGCCAGCGAGGAGGCCAGAAAGCAGAGATTGCGCAGCCTGGGAGCGGATGCAGCGCCGTCAAGCATCAATATCTATCCGAAGGATTTTGCCGGCAAAGATCGGATCAAGGAGTATCTTGACGCTTACAATGCCGACAAGGAAAAAGCAGACCAGATTCTCTATTCCGATGTATCCGAAATGATTGGTTCGATGATCCAGCAGGTGCTGAATATCATCTCCTATGTTCTGGTCGGATTTGCGGCGATTTCTCTTGTCGTCTCCACCATTATGATCGGTATCATAACCTATGTATCGGTATTGGAGCGGACGAAGGAAATCGGCATACTGCGCAGCATCGGGGCCAGGAAAAAGGATATTTCGCGCGTCTTTAATGCGGAGACGGCTATTGTCGGGCTGACCGCAGGAGCGATCGGAGTCCTGGTTTCCTATGCGCTGACGATACTGATTAACAGCATTCTCTCCAGCCTGGCCGGCATTGACGGTGTTGCTCAATTAACGGTCGTCCACGCTGTGTCGCTGATTGCAGGCAGCATACTGCTGACGCTGGTAGCCGGTGTGTTCCCGGCCCGCACCGCCGCCCGCAAAGATCCAGTGACTGCATTGCGCACCGAATCCTGATCCGGGTTATGGATTCGGGCCTGAAATGCCTCTTTCAGCATCAAGCAGTACTGTATTGCAGCTTAGAAACAGTGAATTCATTTTCATTAGAAAATACTGTTACGCCCATGCACAAACAGGCAGCCCATGATCTTCAGGGTTGCCTGTTTGCTAGTTCAGCTTCATTTACCATGGCGCCCTTGGCGCTTAATTGTTTTTTAAATTCAAGTAGTACTCCCTTGTATTTTTGTCAAGCTTCTCTATAGCATATCTTAAAGTGATTCTGGGCATGGTGCGGGCATGTTTATCCAAAAAAGACCTCAGCTTTTCCTCGGCTTTCTTGCCGGCTTCACGAATAAAACTGCCAACCGCCTTGTTGATTAGTTCCTCGTGATCGTTTATCAGGATTTCAGCGATGGCAAACGTGTCCTCCGTACTGCCGTTCTTAATAAAGCTATATGTACTGACGATAGCTGTTCTGCGTTCCCATATATTTGAGGAATGCGCCAATTCGTACAGCTTATCTTTCGGTTTGTCCAGCAAATACATCCCGATTACAGATGGAGCGGACCGGTCAACGAAGTCCCAATTGTTGATTCGATCATGCCTTCGGAGGTACAATTCGTATAGTGCCTGTCTATGGTCTTCGGAAATTTTTTTGGACTTGGCCTGGAAATCCATAATGCTCACGGCACCCATTCTTACTTCATAATAATCGCTTTCTAAGAGCCGTTCGATTTCCGGTAAAGACATATTCATGAATTGCTTCGCAATTTCGAACACGGTTCGCATGTTTAGCCCTAAGCACTTCGTGTTTTCATCAGAGCCTTTAAAAAACTTCTGCATTTTTTCTATATCTGCTTCATTCTGATGTTGCTGTAAATCATGGATAAAGCGTTCAGCGGTAAGATTGTCCATAGAAACCAAACTCCTTTCGTTGGAGCAACAGTATAGCATACTAACGATTTTCACATTTCTTACAGATTGCTGCAAACCGCGGTTCTCGTTAAATGCGCATGGAAAGGCCCATTTTGCGCGGACATGACGGTCTATGGAATCATTTCGTACAATACGCAGGCAACAACAGGCAACAAGCCCTCGCACCCCGCCAACCTTGGCTGTTTTCAATACTGGAGTTGAAGGTGATAGATCATGTTTGGAAGTATGTTGTTTAAAATTTTCCTAAGGGCTGATAAAAAGCATACGCGAATCCGTATGAACGCGATTAAGAAAGGAGCTAACAATGGAAGGACAGGAAGATCTGCTTGCCCGTCAACTGCAGCTGCAAGCTGAAGCTGATGCTGTGGCGGATGAAATGAACCTTGCCCAATTGCTGACAGCCGCCGGCACGCCCGTAAAAGTAGGGAGTGCGGCGCTTGGTTTAATGACTTGGAGAGACCTCGATTTGACGGTCGTTTGTCCCAAGCTGGACATCGCTGCCATCTCCGGAATTGCTTCACAATTGATGAACAATTCTAGGGTTCGGGAGTTGAAATTCATAAACGATACCGGCAGCTGGAACACTGATCCGCTTTATCCGGATGGCTATTATATCGGGTTGAATTACCAGTCTAAAAGCGGAAGCAAATGGGAGCTGGATATTTGGTTCGTTGATGAGCCTGAAAAACAACCTGATCTGCAGCATATTCGCACAATGCCCGGTCTTCTTACTCAAGAAGCGGTTATCTCTATTCTCCATATTAAAACAGTTTGGGCAACAAGAAGCGAGTATGGGAAACAAGTGAAAAGCTTTGACATTTATACGGCGGTATTAGACAATCAGGTGCGTACACCAGCTGAATTCGAGCGATGGCTGCAAAACCGCAACCAACTATCCATTTGAATGCCGTGAAGGAGGAAAAGCAATGCTCGATTTTTCAACTTTAATTCCGTATATTATCGTCGTCATCGGTCTATTTTTAATTCCGGGTCCGGCCGTTCTGCTTACCATCACCCGCACCGTTCAAAGCGGACGCAAAGGAGGCATTATGACAGGGCTTGGTATTGCAACAGGGGATTTTCTTCATACGTTGTTTGCCGCTGCAGGGCTTGCTGCCATACTCATGAGTTCAGCTCTCGCTTTCAATGTTGTCAAATACGCGGGAGCGGTATATTTACTATACCTGGGAATTCGCGAAATGATAAGCAAGCCTTCAGAACCGCAACTTCCAAAAGTTGAATCGGCAGGCGCCCTAAAATCCTACTTTTCGGCAGCAGCTGCTGAGGTTCTTAACCCGAAGACGGCGCTCTTCTTTCTAGCTTTTTTGCCTCAATTTGTTAATCACGAACGCGATGGAATCGTTGCGCAATTTTTGCTCCTTGGTTTCATCTTTGTAGTGTTGAGTGTTATGTATACAACAGGAATTGTATTAAGTGTCTCTGCTCTGAAGGGAGTGCTGAAGCGGATGTCATGGACGGGCCGTTTAAGCCGCTTAAGCAGCAAATTCGCCGGAATGATCTATATCGGACTGGGGCTGAAGGTTGCATTCCAAAGACAGCAATGACGAATTCGCATGTGGATTATAACAGGTGATCGTACAGCAGCCTGTTTCTTTTGTTACACCGGAAGGAACTTTAGGCTAGTTTTTATTGCTTTGCCCTTGTACCGATTACGAGCATAGATCATGTCTGAGGCAAAAGCTGTAAGACCATATCCTCGGGTTGAATTTTCCTAGCTGGATAAATATGCAAGCAGGATGAAATAAAAAAAAGTTGACTTTACATAAATATATAACAATATTGTTATATATTTATGTTGCTTGAGGAGGCGAGGCTCAAGATGGAATTTGATAAATTAGCGGATGTTCTCAAAGCGCTTGCTGACCCGACAAGGCTGAAGATCATTTCGCTATTAAGCATGCGTGATTGTTGTGTGTGTGAATTTGTACCACTATTTAACATCTCCCAACCGGCGATTTCCCGGCATCTTAGCCGTCTCAAATCAGTTGAACTGGTCAAAGAAACGCGGAAAGGACAATGGGTATTTTATTCCATTAATGAGCAGCGGTTAAAGGATGTTGGGTTAGCGTTATCCAATCTTCCTGATCTATCGGATGAGCTGAAAAAATTGGAGCAGCAAGGCTTGCTCGTCACATGTGATTGAAGGAGCGGGGACAATGAAGGAGCATGTTGGCAAACGAATGTCTTTCCTAGATCGTTATTTAACGGTTTGGATCTTTGTTGCGATGGCGATTGGAGTTGGCGTTGGATATGTTTCGCCGGAATTTACGGCGGTGTTGAACGAATTTCAGGCGGGAACGACCTCGATTCCGATTGCCATTGGTTTGATTCTCATGATGTATCCGCCGCTGGCGAAGGTACGTTATGAAGAAATCGGACATGTCTTCCGCAACCGGAAGGTGCTGCTTATTTCGCTTGTGCAGAACTGGCTGATTGGTCCCATTCTCATGTTCGTATTGGCTATTATCTTTTTGCAGGGCTACCCCGAATATATGGTGGGATTAATTATGATCGGCCTTGCGCGCTGTATCGCCATGGTCATTGTCTGGAACGACTTGTGTAAAGGTGACACCGAATACGCGGCGGGGCTGGTAGCCTTTAACTCTATATTCCAAGTGCTGTTTTACTCCGTCTATGCTTATGTGTTCATTACTGTTCTGCCGGGCTGGTTTGGCTTGGAAGGCATGATCGTAGATATCACGATGGCTGAGGTAGCCCAAAGTGTGCTTATCTATTTAGGCATACCGTTCATAGCGGGCATGCTTTCACGTTATACGCTGGTGAAGGTCAAAGGGCGGTCCTGGTATGAACAGGTTTTTATTCCGAAGATCAGTCCCATTACACTTATTGCACTTCTGTTTACCATTGTTGTGATGTTCTCGATCAAAGGGGAAATGATTATCCAATTGCCTCTCGACGTCGTACGGATTGCCATTCCGCTGCTGATATACTTTGTCGTCATGTTCCTGATTTCTTTCTTCATGGCGAAAAAGGCAGGGGCGAATTACAAAATCAGCTCTTCGCTAGCTTTTACTGCATCAGGAAATAATTTTGAGCTTGCCATTGCGGTTGCCGTCGGTGTTTTCGGCATTCATTCCGGAGCCGCCTTTGCTGCTGTTATCGGGCCTCTGGTGGAAGTGCCTGTAATGATTGCCTTAGTTAATGTCGCACTGCGTTTTCAGCGAAAGTACTTTTCGAAAGAAGCGGCTTAAAAGCCCGCCGGGATTTATGCAAAATGCTGAACTAGGAGGAATCCACATGCCGAATAAGAAGAAAAAAGTCTTGTATTTTTTATGCACGGGTAATTCTTGCCGCAGTCAAATGGCGGAGGGCTTCGGCCATCATTATCTTGGTGACAAATACGAAGTATACAGCGCGGGTATTGAAGCGCATGGTTTAAATCCAAATGCGATCAAAGCTATGGCGGAAAAGGGAATGGACATCACTCAACAAACCTCGGATGTGATTGATCAGCAGACTTTGCACAGAGCCGACTATGTAATCACCCTTTGCGGCGATGCCAATGACAAATGCCCGCTTACCCCTCCGCATATTACACGCTATCATTGGGGATTTGATGACCCGGCCAAAGCAACCGGGACCGAAGAAGAGAGATGGGATGTGTTCCGGCGAGTACGAGACGAGATCGAAGCACGCATCAAACGTTTTGCCGTCGAAGGAAAATAGGGAAGAGAGATGGAGTCGCTGCTAATTAGGTGCGGCTCCTTTTTCCTATGGTATAATCTGAGCAAATATTTTTTTGCAAAGATCAAGATAGTCGAGCGGGAGTGACAGCCGTGGAACATTCAGCGGTTTTGCTGGTTGATGATGAACAGGGGCTCCTGGATATGGTGGCCTTTACTTTAAGGAAATATGGGATTGGAAATATATTGACGGCAACGACAGCGCAGCAGGCGATGGAGATCCTTCTGCAGCGGGACATCTCTTTAATCGTCCTGGACATCATGCTGCCGGATGGCGATGGGTTTGATGTATGCGGGAAGATGAGAAGCATTACGGAAGCGCCTATCTTGTTTTTAACAGCCAAAAATCAAGACGTCCACAAGATCAAAGGGTTTGAGCTTGGAGCGGACGACTACATAACTAAACCGTTCAATCCTACGGAAGTAGCTGCCCGAGTTCAAGTCCATTTAAAGAGAATGCAGCGTATCCAGACCGTGTCCAAACCGGTCTATGATTTCGGTTATTTTTCTGTGAACAAAAAAAGCGGGCAACTGTTTGTAGAAGGGGCGGAAGTACCGTGCCCGCCGATGGAGTTTTTATTGCTGACCTTCTTGTGCGAGCATGCCAACCTGATTTTTACGGCTAACGAGCTGTATGAAAAGGTCTGGAAACCTTTCCAAGGAGGAGATGAGAAAACGGTGGTTATACATATTTCCAGACTGCGCAAGAAAATTGAGCCCGACCCGAAGAATCCGAGGTATCTGGTTAATATCAAAGGTCTGGGATACAAATTGGTGAGAAAAGAAGGGAAGGCCAGATGACGTTGATTCAGCGTTCCATGCTTCTGGTGCTGTTCTTTTTATTAGCATCCGCAGCGGTCATCTCTATCAGCTTTGTGCTGGTTGTTGTCATTGTTATCTTTTCCATGGAGATCGTACCGGCTTTAAAGCAGGTTAATATCAAAGTCTATCAAGCACTGGTCCTCTTGCTCGTTATCGGCTGCTACAGCTATATGATGGGAACAATCATCGGTAAACCGGTGCTTGCGGTGATCGGTTGGCTCAAGGGATTATCGGAGGGGAAATACGACCGTCATATTTACACTGAGCAGTTTGCTTTTCTATGGAATAAGCAGCAGAAGATTAAATGGTATTATAGCCCGTTTAAGGGTATTGTTCTTCGCCTGCAGGAGCTGTCCGCTTCACTCGAGCGGAATCGTCGGGAAATCGTAAGAGAAAATGAGGCTAAGGAACAGTGGCTATCCGGCGTAACTCACGATCTCAAAACTCCTTTTTCGTATATAAAAGGGTACCTGGATCTGATGACCAGTCGGGATATTTCGCTGACCGAGGATGAACGGAATCAGGCTGTGCATTTGATTAAGCAAAAAGCGGACGAGATCGAGGGGCTGATTCATACGTTCCAAATCGAACAAGCGCGGCCGCTTGCGCTAAAGACAAGGCGCGATCTTGTCTCGTTTTTGCGCGAGGTTACCCTGGATGCGGCCAACAATCCTAGGGCGGCGTGTTATCATTTTACTTTTAAAACAAGCGCGGCAGCCTATGAGTATTACTTTGATCCGACATTGCTGAAGAGAGTTATGCAAAATCTGCTCATTAATGCGGTGCTTCATAATCCGCCGGATTCGGAAATTGCTGTTCGCTTGGATGTCAAAGATTACGTGTACATAACCGTGGCGGATAATGGTGTGGGCATTCCTTCTGCCATAATCCAGAACGTGTTTGACTATCGGGTTCGTGGTGAGAAGAAGGCCGCGGATGGCCGTGGGATCGGCCTGGGTGTGACGAAAGCGGCGGATGGCGATGGGATCGGCTTGGCTGTGGTGAAAGCGCTGGTTGAAGAGCACCAGGGTGTCATTGACGTACAGAGCATCGCGAATCAGGGTACGCTGCTGACGATAAAACTGCCTCTTGTGCGCGAGTGAATAAATTCGTTTACCTTCCGTTTACTTTCAATCGCTATTGTAAAAAGGTAAGAAACAATAGCAAGAGGTGAGGAAGGAATGGAACAGTATGTGCTGGAAACAAGTGATTTGACTAAAACATACGGAAATTATAGCGCAGTAGACGGTGTCAGTTTAAAGGTGCCCCAATGCTCGATATATGGTTTTCTGGGTGCGAACGGAGCGGGAAAATCGACAACGATGAAGATGGTTCTCGGACTAATCAAGCCCGATCGTGGCAGTATCCGCGTGTTCGGCAGGCCGTTTCCGCAGGAACGCACTCGTATCTTGCGCCGGGTAGGTGCTTTAATAGAGTCGCCTTCCTACTACGGCCATTTAACGGGATATCAGAATTTGAGGATTGTCGCCAAATTAATGGATGTGTCAGAATCGCAGATCATGGAGACGTTAGAATGGGTCCGTCTAGAGAATCAAGCTGACAAGAAGGTGAAGCATTACTCTTTGGGGATGAAGCAAAGGCTGGGGATCGCGATGGCAATCGTGCATCGTCCGAAATTGCTTATCTTGGATGAGCCTACAAATGGGCTGGATCCTTCCGGCATTCAGGAAATTCGTTCATTTATTAAGAGTATTCCGGAGAAATTCGGGATGACGGTGCTTATATCCAGCCATCTTCTGCATGAGATTGAGCAAATCGCTGAGCATGTGGGGATTATTCATGAAGGCCAGTTAATCTATCAAGACACCTTGGCTTCACTGCAGGAAAAGGGCGGGGATCTGCCGTTGGAACGGATTTTCCTGGAGATGACGGGGCAGGGGAGAAGCCTATGATTAAACTGATACAGATAGAATGGCTGAAAATGAGAAGATTTTGCATCGTATTTCCCGTTATGGCTGCTTTTTTCCTGCTTCTGATGGTCGGCGGGCTTTGGTTTTTCAATTATCGGGAAGGAGACGGTGGCGTATTTTCTATTTTTGCCGTCCAGTATTTTTTCCTTTCGCTGACTTTGATGCTCAGCATCACCATTCTTGCCAGCGTAACCGCTTCTACCGAGCATGAGGCGAAAGGCTGGAAGCTGCTTGCGGCCCTCCCGGCTGCCAAACGGAACATCCTTATTGCGAAGTTTATCGTTGTATTCCTGCTGATGGCCTTGGAGGTTCTGCTGATTATTGCCGGTACAGCGGTAGTCTGGATGCTGGCCTCGAACGAGGCGGTTCCATGGGATTTCATGCTCCGGCAGCAGCTTTATTGCCTGCTTGCGGCAGGCGGTTTTATGGCTGTACAGGTTTGGCTGTCTACGGTTTGTTCCAACCAGTCGATTCCGGTCGGATTCGGTGTTGCCGGATCCATATCCAGCTTGTTCCTTGCCAGATCCAATACAGGGATGGTGCACCTTTTGCCCTGGGCTTACCCCTCGTTATCGTCTCCGTTAATTCCGGATCACCGGCAATGGGTTGTGGCGGGAGCTGTAACGGGGGTTATTATCTTGCTGGCAGGAATACGGCATTTTACAAGAATCGAGTGGTAGGATGGTGTAAAGATGAGAAAATTAATAGCTGCAGAAGCTGCGAAAACGCAGTGGATTCTGATCGCATTCTTGATCGCTGTTGATTTGCTGGTGAATATGTCCTTGGGAATCAGTGATTTGGATATGCTGCAGGAGTATTATGCTGCGAATTGGCCGCATTTTTTGATGGTGGTGTACAATTTCCATACTATGTTTTTCTTCCCGCTATTCTCCGGGATCCTGGCTGCGCTTCTATGCTCATATGAGCACAGGTCGGGGGGCTGGAATCAGTTGTTGGTCATGCCCTACTCCCGGACTCGAATGTATGCCGCTAAATATATCATGCTTGCAATGATTCTAGCCGTTATTCAATTAACGTTCATTGGTGCTGCTGTTGTTACAGGCTTCCTCACTGGCGTCGAAGGCAATATGGACTTGGGGATGGTGATAATCAGCGCCTTCAGCGGCTGGATCAGTATTTTACCGTTAGCGGCGCTTCAATTATGGTTTTCCTCCCGCTTGAGCAGCTTCGGTATTGCGTTTAGCCTCAACGTGGCTTGTGTACTGCCCAACATTGTGCTATCCGGCCTTCATTCCCTGTACGGCATGTGGTTTCCTTTCGTCCTGCCTTTTTATGCGATGATGCCGCAAGGGACTCCTTTCGCTCCGCGGGTTGACGAGCTCAGCTTGTATGTATGGATCGGCATCAGCTTGGCAGCCGCCTTTTTATTAGGAAGCCGCTCTTTTCAGAAAAAGATCATCACTTGAGAATATTATGGATTATCATGACAATGCTGGGTGAACTTTTTGCTCATTAATCAGGAGGACGCTTGTATGCTAACTATTCTCGTTATCGGTGCTTCGGGTATGCTTGGCCAATTGGTGTGCAAAGAATTGGTAAGAATACCGGAAGAGATTCACATCATAGTGAGTGATTACAAGGCTGATCGCGGAACCAAAACCGCGGAGTCGATTGCGGGCGCCGAATTCCGGCAAGCCGATGCGCGCAATCCAGAATCGATTCGTTCAGCATTAGCCGGAGTGAACGCGGTCATCGTTGTGGCGAAGCAGGAGGAGCCGCTTGTGCAGCAAGCGTGCATTGAGAGGGGTATCGCTTGTGTGGATGTTACGACTGAAGCGGCATTTGTAAATAAAGTACGCCAATTGGATGCGCCAAACATAGGCTCTATCGTTATGGCCGGCTTCTTCCCTGGACTGTCTGGTTTAATGGTGAAAGAAGCCGCAGAAGCGATGGACGCACTTGAAGAAGTGAATGTGGCGCTGCTCCAGAGTACCAACGCGCAGGCAGGTGCGACCGGGGTTTCCGATATGCTGCACATTGTGGCGCAAGACGTGGAGGGCAGAGCAGGCTTCAAAGAAGCCCGTCAGATCGCATTTGGTTCTTCCGGATTGGAGAGAGAGGTTCGAAAAATTGAACATGCGGAACGAGGATGTATATCTGAAGCCATGAACCTGTCCAATCTGCATTATTGGACGGCCTGGAATGAAGCTTCTTTTAATAAGAAGATCAGTTTGTTAAAAAAGCTCGGTTTGTTAAAGTGGCTTGCCAATCGAAAAGGGCTTCTTGAAAAGATAGTGATCCATAACCCGAACCAAAACGAGAGAGCCTATTTGACTGTGGAAGCCAGCGGCCGGATAGAGGGACGCCCGCAAGTGAATTGTAGGAGGGTCAGCGTAGTTTCTGACTATGAAACGACTGCTATGGTGGCGGTGGCCTTAGCCAAAATCGTGTTGAAAAATGAAATCAAAGGTGTCCGTTACCCCTTTGAAGCAACGAATTTGACTGAATTGATGGACACGATTCAATCCGATCATATTGTGCTTAAGTAACTTGATATGATTTAAGGCGGCCGCAAACACGGCCGCCTTAAGTGATTAATCATTCTTTTACCATGGACAATAGGATTTGCTCCATCTCCTCTTTGGGCAGCAAATCCGCAATCATAACAATCTCGTATGACTTGCTGCTGTCGGTTTCCGGAATGCGGATTCTCATTCCTTGCACATTTGAATCCTTATATTGGGCAAATTCAAGCTGATAACCGTCCACGGTATAGGACTCAATACGGTCGAATGCCCATTTGGCCAATTCTTCATCGTTTATCGGCTGCTGAACCGTTCTGAACCCAAACTCCCCATTTCTGTATTCCATATCTCTATATTCCAAAGCAACAAACGAGCGGGAGGAGTCCCGAAACCGAAACATCTCTTTTGGATTAATTTCTTCCGCAACTAATTGATGGCCATCTGGGAGATAGCTCGGCCTTCGGATGGGATAGCCTGCTAACTGACTGGCTTCCTCCAGGGTTATTTTCGTTCTTTCAACTATCTGGGCGTTGAAGCTTTCAATTTCTTCTATTGTAGCCTGGTAATCCCTTTGTTCTTCGGGTGGCAAAACGTCAGGATTTATTTCCTTTGTGCCATCAGCTGCCCCGTTGATTTTTTCAGTATAATCCTGGAGCGCGCTGAACAGCTCTTTATAACGAACAAATTCATGGTCGGATAAGGCTTGCCTGGCGATTTGCAAATCTTCTTCAATTTGCTGAATATCGACCTCGGTAATTTGGGGGTCCATCATTTTCAATTGTTCCTTAGATCCGAAGATCTGAGTGATTAAAGTTTCAACTGCATTTTGTGCAGCAATTACTATGCGCGTGCCTCCTTCAGTCATGATCCATGCCCCTCCAATAATCAGGCACGCGGCGGCGGCAGCCAGGAAGCTTTTTCTCAATCGTCTAATTGGTCTTCTGCTCTTTGGCTTCCATTCCATCTCCATCTCCGCTTTCGCTTTCATTACGCCCAATTTGCTTCGCTCATGCAATTCGCCGGGGAGCTCGATCTTGTCCAATAATTGTTTGATTTGCTTACTCATAAATCTCCAGCCTCCTTTGTTTGCTTTCGGAGCTTTTGCAAAGCCCGATATAAAACTGATTTCGCCGTTCCTAAAGGGATTTGAAGCACTTTCGCTATTTCATTAAAGGTGTAGTCGTAATAAAATTTCAGAAGAATTACGCTTTTTTCTTCTTCGTTTAGTGCATCCAACAGCTGCTGCAGCGATAGTGACAGAGGAATGTTGATATCCTCTTGCGAGCCGATAAACGGTTCGTACTCCGGCTTCATTGGAATCATTCTTTTCTTTTGCTTCAGTACATTCAAGGCGCTGGTGATTGTAATTTTAATCAGCCACGTTTTGAAATACTGTGGATTTTCCAGAGTGCCCAAGTTCTTGTAAGAACGGTAAGCAACTTCCTGAACCACATCCAACGCATCGTTTTTGTTCTTGACATACAAATAAGCCATGCGATAAATTTCGGGTTCATAGGTCTGGAAAAGTTCGATGTAGGCTTTGTGGTCGCCGTTCTGAGCTTTTTTTACTAACTGGATGATCGGAATTCAACCTTTCTTTGCTTTTTATCTATTAGACAATCACTAGTCCTTTTTGGCTTAAACGAATTTAAAGTTTTTCGGGCAAAATTTTCTCAAATATCTTTTATGAAAACAAGCAGCCGCATAGGAAGCTTTGACGGTTACGGCCGATTGGAATATAATGATAACGATAATCATTATCACTATCACTGTCCATATTGAGAAAGGTTTTGGAGGGAAGACGTGTGCCGATTATATTCTCTCCCGCTTCATTTTTCACAGCTCAATAACTGAAGATAGGATGGGTGCGCTGTCTTTAAGGGGGAATGCGTTCTTGCATTTAGATGAACAAAGCTCGCTCACATGTCTGAATCCAACTTCCAGGACGGACTTGAAGCAGATTCGAGAGTACATGGAGCATCATTATCATGAGCCTCTTTCTATTGCGCAGTTGGCTCAAATGGCGAACCTTAGTCCCAAGTATTTCGTATATTTATTCAAAAAAACCTTTGGTCACAGTGCCATTGATTATTTAACAGATTTGCGAATCAACCGGGCCAAACGATATTTGCTCGAATCCGATTACCGGATGCGAGAAATTGCCCATAAGGTGGGCTACAGCGATGAATTTTACTTCAGCCGGAAATTCAAGAAAGAAGTAGGAATTTCTCCGTCCGAATATGTCAAGAAGCGGAAAATACGGGTTGCGGCATGCTCGCCGCCGGTTATGGGCCAATTGCTTGCCCTGCAGATTGTTCCGGTATCGGCTCCTTTGAATCCGAAATGGACGCCTTATTACTATTACACGTATCGCTCAAAAATCGAGATAGGTCTGGAATTTGACGGGCTTCACGAAGCCAACTGGCGCGACTGGGTCAGATCAAGGCCGGATAGGATTGTCGGTGATGAGCACCTGCCGGCAAAAGTAAGACAGAAGCTGGAGGATATGGCTCCGTCTATCTTCCTTCCCGTACATACGATGAATTGGCGGGAGCAGCTTCGCAAGATCGCGTTGTTCCTCGGGAGGGAGGAGCAGGGCAGGGTCTGGATTGATAGCTATGAACAAAAAATTCAGTTTGCCCGTAAACAGCTTGCCCCTGTGCTGGGTGCGGATTCATTTGCCGTGCTCCGTCTTTATGGCGAAGCTTTGTACCTGTATTGCAATCAAGGAATGTATGATTTATTATTTCACGATTTAGAGCTAACACCCGCTTATGCAGCGGAGGTTTTATATAATACGGAGATATCGCTTGAACAGCTGGCCCGGCTTGATCCGGATCGTATTCTGATTGCAGTATGTCCTGAATCTGCATCGCGGGCATACTGGCTATCGCTTCGGCATAACAAGTTATGGGGTAAGCTTAAGGCGGTGAAGCACGGGCGTGTTTATTCGATACATTCCGATCCATGGTTTGAATATTCCGCCACGGCTATCGACCGAATGCTGGATGAACTGCTGCTTTTCTTTATGAACTATAATCCAAATCAACAAAAGGAGAAAATGCATGGCGGCTCTATTGCGCATCCGATATAATCTCTATTACTGAGAATGATTATCATCGAGAGGGGATATATGGATGTCGTACAAATTTCGTTCGGTAAGGTTTCTATTCGGCTTGAGCTTGCTTAGCATTGGCTTGCTTGCCGCGTGCGGTTCCGGTCCAACGGATACGAACAGTAAGCAATCAGATGGTGCAATCGTGTCAAAGGCTCCCGAGCCTTCTGAATCTGCGCCGGTAAATAAGGAAGAAGCCGAACCGGAAGCAGATCGGGTGTTCACAGATGAACTCGGTCATGAAGTGGTCGTGCCGGAAGCGCCTGTCAGAATTTTTGCCCCCTACATGGAGGACGCCTTGCTCACTCTCGGTGTTGAACCTGTAGCCCAGTGGTCGAATGGAAATCAAGGTCATCGATATTTAGAGGATAAATTGCAGGGGATACCAAAGATGGATTTCTCGGGCGGAATGCCTTCATCCGAGGAGCTGCTGTCATACGAACCTGACCTGATTATTCTGCATACGGCCAACTATGCCGAAAATGGCGTATACGAAAATTATTCCAAGATTGCGCCGACCTATGTGTTCAGCAATGCGGCTGGCGATGTAGAGAAATCGCTCGAAAAATTGGGTGAATTGATAGGGAAAACGGATGAGGTCAATCAAGCCCTGGAGTCCTATCGTCAGAAAGTCAACGAGGCTAAAGCGGCTATTGAGCAGAACGCGTCCGGCAAGAAAGTGGCGATCATCCGCTTTGCTAGCCGAGGAGTCAGTTTGATGGGCGGCAATTATTTTTGCGGTTATGTCATTAATCAGCATTTGGGTATGGACATGACCCCGCTGGCGGAGGATGAGAACAGTTTGAATATTTCGCTGGAGATCCTTCCGGAATTGGATGCAGATTATATTTTCGTGATCAATGCCTATGGACAAGGCACGGAACGAATGAAAGAGATGACGGAAAGCAATATTTGGAAAAGCATACCTGCTGTGCAGCAAGGCCATGTGTACGAAGTAAATGACGAGTATTGGCTTGGAAGCGGCCTGATCGCTTACGAGAAAATTATAGACGATGTTGTAAAATTACTAGCACGATGACGATAGACGGGACAAAAATACTGCTTGAAAGCTTGTTGTCAATGGTTGTCCGCTGTTCGCTACAAGAGGCATAGGGAAGCCCGTACCCGCCATGCGAATCGCAAATAGTCCCATCATAAAGACGCTTGGACCGGCCTGTTCGCGATGAGCCGGTCTATTCCTTTTTACAGGTCCGGTTGCTGATTCCCTGTCCGGTTATGCAGCAAGGCGAATTGTTTCGCCAGAAAAGCCGGGGTATAGGGCATGTCGTTTTGCAGCCAGGAAATGATCGTGCCTATTATGGCTGATGTATCATACCAGATCAAGATGTCTTTTTTAACGCCTGCTTTTTCCACGAAGGAATCACTTCCGGTTCTGTCAACCGCCGAAACGATTCGATCCCGAAATAATTTGTGCAGACGCTCTCTAAAAATGGGAATTCCATTAGGGCCAAGCACGGTTTTGTAAAATTCCCCATGCTCCGCTATATGCTCAAGCAATTTCACCAGGCTTTCCCATCTTGTATTACCCGTTCGTTGCGCCTCGCTGTTATATTTTTGATTAACCGCGTTGATGTCCTCGATCATTTCGTCCGCCATCTTTTCCACCATGTCGGGGATGTCGCGATAATGCAAATAAAAAGTAACGCGATTTATAGTCGCCCGCTCTGCTAACCGATGCACCGTTATTTTTTCAACATCACTTTCCTGAAGCAATTCAATAAAGGCATCTCTAATGAGTTTGCGAGTTCGTATTTTGCGAAGGTCTGTATGTGCTCTTTTATTTTCCATGACCATTATCCTCTTTCCGTTCACCCACACTACAATTTTCTCAATTATGTCGCATATTTCAAAAATAATCATCATAGTGCAAGGATCTATTAATTAATTGACACCTAATTGAAAATTGTTGCTTGTGAAACGTGATTTACTGTAATTATAATTTATACATTGTCAATTATACAACACTTTGTAAATTATAATGCGACAGGGAGGATGCTGTTAGATTGAATAACGATGCAACCACGAATAATACTAACACGGAAACGAAAAAGGGAATCGTTGTCTTTATTTTGATTTTGGGAACTTTTCTTGCTGCGCTAAATCAGACCGTAATGAGCGTGGCTACTCCTGCACTAATGAATGATCTTGCCATTTCACCCGCAACAGCACAGTGGCTGACAACAGGGTATATGCTGGTAAATGGCGTGTTGATTCCAATATCGGCTTTTCTAATGAAGCGATTTACCACTCGCCAGCTGTTTCAGGGCTCCATGATTCTTTTCCTGGCGGGTACCGTAGTAGCCGCAGTTGCCGCGAGCTTCCCCGTACTATTGGCTGGCCGGGTAATCCAAGCAGCTGGCGCCGGCATCATAATGCCGCTGCTCTTTAACGTTGTTCTCAAGCTATATCCGCCTGCGAAGCGGGGAACCATTATGGGAATGGTCTCCTTTGCCATTCTGTTTGCTCCTGCAGTTGGCCCTACTCTGGCTGGCTATGTTCTGGATCTATTCCCTTGGCAGGTTATGTTTTATGGTCTGATTCCTCTTGTGGTGATTGTGATTATTAGCGGACATTTTTATTTGAAAAATGTATCGGAGACGTCCAAAGCGAAGGTGGATATGGTCAGCGCGAGCTTATCGACTATCGGCTTCGCAGGTTTGCTGTACGGTTTCAGTGCTGCCGGCAATAGCGGCTGGTCCAGTCCAGAGGTCATCCTTTCTCTTCTGGTCGGTGTCATCGGTCTCGGCCTGTTTACCAGGCGGCAGCTGGTTTCTGCCGATCCTTTTCTTGATTTGCGCACCTTTAAATACGGGACATTTGCTCTGAACAATATCATCAATGTCGGAATTACGATCATCATGTACGCGGATATGATCCTGCTGCCCCTTTATCTGCAGAATTCTAGAGGGTACACGGCCATGGAATCCGGGTTGATGATGCTGCCCGGGGCCGTTTTGATGGGGTTGCTCAGTCCGGTTGCCGGGAAGCTCTTTGACCGGTACGGGGCAAAATGGATTACGGTCATTGGTTTAGTCATCACGATTGCAACAACGGTACCTTTTGCTGTATTGACCGAGTCAACCAGTTATACTTTTCTTCTAATTATGTCTACTGGCCGGCGCATTGGAATGGCTCTTCTCATTACACCGATTCAAACGGCGGGATTGAATCAAATCCCAACAAGTCTCAGCGCTCATGGCTCGGCTATCTGGAATACGATCAGGCAGGTGGCCGGGGCCGTAGGAACTTCGCTGTTGGTGACTGTCATGGCGAACAGCTCCGATAAACATCTTGACAGTCTCATAACAAGCGGGGAAGCGGCAGGGCAAACCGAGCAGGCTCTGTTGACGGCAGCTTCTATTCATGGTGTTAATGAAGCCTATTTTGTAATTATTATCGTTGGCCTAATTAGTTTGCTTCTATCTTTCTTTATTAAGAACAGAAGCCGCGAGGAGAAAGTGAAGAAGAAACTAAACTATGCATGAATCAATATTATTAGAATAATCCGTTTGTCCAAATGGATGTGGAACAGCCCTATTGCGGACGGTGGGACGAGAAATTGGTTCCCGCCGTTTTTGCTTTACCATACACCGGTGTATTCTTTTCCATGGCCAACCTCCCAAAGCTCCCCCCAAGTCATTCCCGAGATTCATTAATGCCGTATTCAAACTCAATATCCATCTCGAAGACTGTGGCTTTAAGGAAATCAAATAAAATTGGTTGGCATGAATGCTTCCTGGCTGCAGCTCAAAATTTGTTTATTAAGGCTTTAGCGTGGATGGACACGCTGTTGAACACGAAGGATGCCGCTATACCCGAGAATCCCCACACTTCCGAGACAAATGAGCAAATTGATGATAAATCCTGTTTGGAGTGCAGCAAACAATGCTCCTTCACTCATAACCCCCTGTTGATGCAGCATGCCAAGACCGATGGCTGCTCCTGAGACCATGCCTATATTACGCGATAATGCGATGAATCCTCCAATCGTTCCCGCTTGTTCTGCAGAGGTATGTGCCATAATAAATCGGTTGTTTGGAGTGGTCATCAGCCCCATCCCCATCCCGATCAAGGCGAGTACCAAGATAACCCCGATCATCGGTAGCGGTCCAGACGAAAAAGCAAGGATCGCTAATCCTAAACCGATGCAGGACAACCCCAAAAGCATCAATCGTCTAGAACCGTGCCGATCAGATAAAAAGCCGGCAAGCGGAGATGACACAGCCAGCAATATGGGATACGCACTCAGAGCAACCCCTGCTGTTGAGGGAGACAGGAATTTAACATCAGTTAAGTAGAAGGGCATCAGCACTAGCACGGTTTGAGTCATGATAAATCCTGCGCAGCTAATAATTAACCCGCTTGATACAGCCCGAATTCGCAAAGCCTGGACAGGTACAAAGGGATTCGGATGGCGCTTTTCTACAAAGAGCAGAGCGCAGAAGCCTAGCATTACTGCACCTGCAAGCAGCAAAGGCTTTAACGACAACCAGTTCCACGCCTGAGCATTCGATATAATAAACATGGATGCGGCGATCAGAAACATCAATAGCGCGGCTCCCAACTGATCGAAAGACTGTTCTTTTCTTTGTTGAGAACCTTTTGGAATATATCGGTAAGCGAGAATGGTGGCTAGCAGCAGCAGGGGGACATGACTTAAAAATAGCCAGCGCCAATTGAACCACTCGATGATCAAACCTCCGGCAAAGGGATGTTCATTTATGAATCACCTCATTATTAAAGTTTAGACGCTAAACCAATAATGTAAAAAAATTTGGAACTCATGGAATCGGGACTGCAAAGCTATAAATGTAGTTTAGCCCCTAAACCATAGACTGTCAACCCACCGTCACTCAGCTGCAGCTCGTTTGCCTCTCGCGGCAATCATTAACTGTCATCTTCAATCATCCAATCCTCCAGATAATAAACCGATCTTCCAAACCGCTGTCCCGTCCGGGGTAGCGGCTCTTCTGCACAATGAATGTCAGCCCCGAACTGATCCTCCTGAATGCGCGCTCCTGCCGAATCCCGGAATTGTTCATTCGCTGGAATATCGCTTGATTGTATTGAGCTTACACGGTGCGTAAGATAGGGACTAGCCGAAATGCCCCATCATTTTACTGGAAGGAGCTGGTGAGCTATGGCAGAGTTGTCTGCAGAGATGGTGAGTTCGGGTAAGCCGGGTCACCGGCCTAGGACATTCAAGAATCGGTATTTGGAGAATATCCGCAAGCATTGGATGCTTTATCTAATGATTTTTCCCGGTATTGTATTCTATGTCCTATTCAAGTATGTTCCGCTGGCCGGAAGCGTCATTGCTTTTCAAGACTATCAGATTTTCAAAGGCATAATGGGAAGTCCTTGGGTAGGGTTAGACAATTTCCGCTTCATCTTCACTTATCAGGACTTCTATAACGTATTGAGAAATACGTCTTTAATTGCGCTTTACCAGCTTGTATTCGGCTTTCCGGCGCCGATTATTCTGGCTCTTCTGTTTAACGAAATCCGGCTTATGATGGTCAAACGAACTATCCAAAGCCTGTTTTATCTGCCGCACTTTCTGTCCTGGGTCGTTGTGGGAGGGATCGTTTTTGAAGTTTTGGCGTCTCAGGGGATCGTTAATGTCATTCGCGGGCTGTTCGGTTTCGAGCCGATTTTGTTTATGCAGCAGGAGGCGTATTTCCGAACCATTGTCGTGCTGTCTTCCATTTGGAAAGAAGTCGGGTGGGGAACGATCATCTATCTCGCGGCCATAAGCGGTATTGATCCCAACTTGTATGAGGCGGCTGTAATAGACGGAGCGAGTAAGTGGAAGCAAACCTGGTACATTACTCTTCCGTCCCTGTTTCCAACCATTCTTGTTCTCTTTTTATTGAACATCGGCAATTTCCTGGAGCTTGGCTTCGACCAAATCTACAATTTGCTCACTCCGATGACCTATTCGGTAGGCGATATTATCGAAACTTATGTTTACCGGGCGGGTGTACTTCAGGGGCAGTACAGCGTGACGACAGCCATCGGCATATTCCAATCGGTTATCGGCTTTATATTGCTGTGGATTTTTAACCGGATGGCCAGAAAAACGGAACAGGGGTTATGGTAAATGAAACTATCACTCGGAGAAAAGAGCTTTCAGCTGATCAACTACGTATTTCTGATAGCAGCTTCGGCGACTATGGTTATGCCGCTGCTTCATTTGCTCGCCATGTCGTTCAGCTCGCCGATCGCGGCCGATTCCAAGGAAGTGTTTCTGCTTCCGGTTGAGTTCACCACAGCATCCTGGGTCCATATTTTGCAAAATAAAGGGCTGTGGAAATCGTTTGGCATAACGGTTTACATTACGGTTCTCGGTACCCTGCTGAGCATGCTGTTTTCGATTCTGACCGCATTTCCGCTATCCCGGAAGGAATTTCTGATCCGCAAGCCTGTTATGTTCGCCATTGTCTTGACGATGATTTTTAACGCCCCGATGATTCCGTTCTTCCTGACCGTAAGAGAGCTTGGCATGATGAACAGTTTATGGGCACTTATTATTCCCGGATTGATCGGGACATTTAATATGGTTATTATCCGAACCTTTTTTATGGGCATACCGAAGGAGCTGGACGATTCCGCCAGAATAGACGGCTGCCATGACTTCCGCATCCTGTTTCAAATTTATCTGCCGCTATCCAAGCCCGTGATGGCTACGGTAAGCTTGTTTTATGCAGTCGGTTATTGGAATACGTTCTCGCGGGCGGTTCTGTTCTTAAGGGACCCGGAATTATGGCCTTTGCAAATGAAGCTGCGGGCGTATTTGATTTCACCCGAAGAGCTGGCCCAGGTCAATATGTTTCTTGGGGATTACGATTTCAATACGACGACCTTGAAAGCGGCTACGATTATTTTTGCTACTGTGCCGATCGTACTGGTTTACCCTTACCTGCAAAAGTTCTTTGTAAAAGGGGCCATGCTTGGCTCGCTGAAAGAATAAGAGAGCGTTTTCATTGAAGCGCTGCCAGCCGAAGAAAACAGCTATTGAACCGTCAATTCGGTGATATAGATCAACAATAGGTTAAAGGGAGGATCATTTATGACAAAAGCGATGAAGAAAGCATGGGCTCCGCTGGCTTTGACTCTGCTGATGGCAGCGGGCTGCGCCACTCCGCCGCAGAACAACGGCAGCTTGCCGGATGGGGAAAGCAGCGGTTCCGGCCCGGAGAACGAAGTCGTTCAGGTCAAAGTATTCAAGAGCCATATGGGTGTCGGAACGATTCCGAAAAGCGACGATCCGCATGTATCCTATATCCGGGAAAGAACCGGGGTCGAATATCAGCTTGTTACCACGCCGCCAGGCTCCGAACCATCGGAATACGTCAATCTGATGATTGCTTCCGGTAATTTGCCCGATATTCTCCGGCCAATCGGAGGAGTGGAGCAGACCTTGATCCAGCAGGGGGGAGCCCTGCCGCTTGATGATCTGCTCCCCGAATACGCGCCGAATGTATGGGAGCGGATTCCCGAGGAAGCCTGGGATGTCGTCCGTTCGGCATCGCCTGACGGCAAAATTTATTACGTTCCGAAGGTGTTCCTTGTGCCGGAGCGCGCCCCGATGATTCGTCAGGACTGGATTGACGCTGTCGGTATGGAGATGCCCGAGACAGTGGATGATTATATCGAGCTGCTGAAGGCTTTCCGCGATCAGGATCCGAACGGCAATGGCGAGAAGGACGAACTGCCGACGACCGGGCGTGAATTCGGGCGCTGGATGGACCATTTGTTTGCCATCTATGGAGTCGCTATGTGGGAAGGATACCCGGAATGGGATATTTATGATGGAGAAATCCAATATGCCGGCATTACGGAAAATATGAGGGAAGCGATAAAGTTCATCGCCCATTTATACGAGGAAAAGCTGCTCGACAATGAGACGTTCCTTAATAAAGGGGATGTATGGCAGGCGAAGATCAACAATAATCTGGTAGGCAGCTGGTATCACCTGCCGGCGAACGTGCGTGACCGCTACAACGCTATGCTGCAAAAAGCGCCGGATGCCTACATAGTCGGGATGCCGCTGCCCAAGGCGGAAGGCTTCGAAGGCTTCGTTACGCAGAAAAGCATGGGTGAGCCGGAATGGATTATTCCAACGGAAGCTGCGGCCAAAGCTGAAGCCTCTCTCAGGCTGCTGGACTTCTTCTATGATCCGGCGAACGATGAATTTATCCGCTACGGGATAGAAGGACAGCAGCATGAAGTGGTGGACGGCAGGAAGGTTCTCTTGCCCCCGGCAGACGACAGGCCGCTTGCGCTCGGAATGAAGAACCTGACGACTGAAGAAGACATGGAAATCCGGATTGAGGAAACGTACGATGAGGACCAGCAGCAGATGGTTAAAGATATCTTCACCGTAAGCACGGCGGATGCGAGAAGAATAGCGGGTGACGGACTGCCAAGCACGGTATATGAAGGCTTCCCGGATATCCAGTCGCACAAATTGTTCCAGGAGTATTTGACCAAGATCGTTATCGGCGAGCTCCCGATCGAGAAATTCGACGAGTTCGTGGAACGTTGGAAGGCCGCGGGCGGGGATATCGTTACGCAGCGGGTGCAGGAATGGTATGAGAAAGTGAAGTAGATCATTCAAGTATTCGGGATGGCCTTGAACATATATCGTTAACCCATTGCATGGGAAGGGCCATCCTCGCCGGAATTTTTGAATGTTTAGGGAATGCGGCTATGCGGGAGCCGGTACAGGATCCAATCGGACTATCGTTCCGGGGACGGGTTTCGCAGTATAATGAGTCCATACTGTGTAAAGGTGGTAATGATCCATGACCCAATCCCTTATGAAATGGTTGAAGTACAATATCGCCAATACCCAGACCAGGTTGGTATTCATTATGACCATTTCCGTTTTCCTGATTATTGTAGCTGTCGGCATCACCTCTTACTATACGTCCAAGACCGTGCTGCAGGAAGAATTAAGCGAGCCGCAGCATCAGCTCCTGCACATAAGCATGGACTTCATCGACAGCTACATTCAGGAAAGCAACCAGCTGGCAATCAAGGTAGCTTTGAATTCTAACGTTTACAAGTTTTTTACCGATGAAGAGCAAAATTCTTATCATAACATTACCGAGCTCTATCAGTTTCTGGAGACACTGGTCGGCAGCGCCCCCTATATTAAAAGCGTTTACATCTATGATATGGAGCGGGGCAGTTTCGTAGCGTTTCCGCAAGGGTTCAGTTCAAGTAACATCACCTTCGCCGATTCCGAGTGGGTGGAGGTGGCCGATCAATTCGGGGATGAAATGATGATGGTCAAGAAAAGGGAAGTTCCGGAAGGGACGAGAAACCAGGGGTCAGACATTACCCTTTTCAGGAAAATTATGATCCAGGGCGAGTTCAAAGGCATGGTTGCCGTAAATTTCAAGAACGATGATTTGTTCCGTCACATGACTCCCCCGGCCATCTCAGCATTGGACAGCCGCCGGTTTATTCTCGACCAGAGTGACGAGCCGCTCTATGCAATAGGCAATTATGCCTTCGAGACAGAGGCGGTCAATGAGGCGATTTCGCAAATAGGAGGGGAACGGCTGGGCGAGTTCCGCTATGAGGACAAACTGCTGCTGGCTTACCAGCTGCAGTCCCCCGTTACCGGATGGAGGTATGTCTCGATCATTTCCCAGGACAGCCTGCTCGCCAATTCCAAGAAAATCCGCGATGTTGTAATCTATGTGTCAATTGCAGCGCTTGTCCTGGGCGGATTGGCCATCTTGTATTTCAATGCGGTTGCCTTCAAGCCCGTGCGCCGGATGAGGCAGCTGCTGCAGAGCTACGAACGGGATAAGCTCAGTCCCGATCTGATTGATCTGGAGAAAATAACCGGCGAGCTGCTGAACGATCACGCCCAGCTATCCCGGCTTATCCGGCAAACGATGCCGGAGGCTTCCTCCAAATTTCTGTTGGATGTCTGCACCGGAAACATGAGCGGAAAGAGGGAAATCTTCGAGAAGTGGAACCGTTATTTCAAGGGCTGGACAGATGCTCCGTTAAGGATCGTTATTGTGTCGGTAGATAATTACAAGGAATGGTGCGGACGCTTCCCCAAATCCGATCATTCCCTGCTGAAATTTGCCGTTTCCAACATTATTGCGGAGCTGGTTTCTGCTGATTGGCGAATGGTCTATGCCGATTTGGGCAAGGACCGGACAGCTATTTTGCTGCAGCCGGCGGGCAGGGACGAGGCTCTGGAGGCGAAGCTTGAAGAAGCCGCTGAGATTATTGCCCAATTGCTGAAGTTTACGATAACAATCGGGATCAGCGCCCCTCATTCCGATGCCTGCAAGTTGAAACATGCTATGTTTGAGGCGGGAAATGCACTCAGCTACCGGTTGTACAGAGGTTACGGGCAGATCATTGCGTATGAGGAGGTTTCCGAGCATGAAATGGCGGAAAGCTTCCCGCAGGATTCTGTGCTGACGGAACTGGCTGAGGCGGTTGAGGCAGGCAGCAGGGAACGGGCATTGCGCATTATTGAACGAACCGTGGAGGATGTCCGCAGAGATTATTGGTATCCGTCCGCGGCTGTTTCCTTCTACAGAATGGCAGCGGATAAACTGGACCGCATCTTTGAGAGAGGAGAAGCCGGGCTGTGGGACGACTCCGATGCCTCCGATTTCGAGACCATGCTGCTGGACGATATTCAAGACCGGCTGCAAAAGCAGGTTGAACTGCTGGCAGAGCGGTTCAGCAGCCTGACTCAAAGCAAGGATTTCATCTTGTGCCAGCGAATGATCGAATATATGAAGGGTCATCTCGAGGAACCGGTCGGCATCCAGGAAATTGCCGATTCCGCAGGAATCAGCGTCAGCTTGGCCAGCCAGCTGTTCAAGCAGGAAATGAACGATACGATATATGGATACTTCACCAGGCTGAGAATGGAACGGGCCGGGGAGCTGCTGCTCATGACGGATCATAAAATTTCTGAAATCGCATCAATGGTCGGTTATCAGCATGAAAACAGCTTCATCCGGGTTTATCGCAAATATAAAGATATTACACCGGGCAAATACAGGGAAATGATGAAAAACCGGGAGGGCCCCGCTTCCGGGCTGACACGCGCATAAACGCTTGGGAGACGAGAATTTGGAAGAGCGGAATATAGGAGCGGCACTAGCTGGAAGCCGGCATAAGCGCGGCCTGCCTGATGTCCTGGCTGAACAAGTGTGCGGCAAAAGGAGGAGCCATGAACAGAAAACAGATTGTAGAAAGAAATCATCCGGTGCTGACCAGAATCGAACCGCTTTCCCCTCTGTCTGTAGGTAACGGGGAATTCGCGTTCAGTGCCGATCTGACCGGCCTGCAATCATTCCCCGAGGCCTATGAAGTGCCTTTGGGGACGCAATCGAATTGGGGATGGCATTATACGGGCGGACACAGCCGGTTCAGTGATCAGGATATCCCTTATCAAACCTTTGATACTTACGGCCGTGTGGTCGCTTATCCGATGAAGCCGGAAGACAAGCCGGAGGCTTATCATTGGCTGCGGCAAAATCCTCATCGGCTGCAGCTTGGAAGAATAGCATTCCGGTTCTTCAAGGAAGATGGACAGGAGGCGGCAATCACCGATGTGACTCCTATTCGTCAGGAGATGAACCTATGGAGCGGAATTCTGTACAGTGAATTTACGGTTGAAGGGGTGCCTGTCAAGGTAACCACCGGCTGCCACCCGCAGCGGGATACGATTGGCGTCAGCGTCCATTCTCCGCTCATCGGGAGCGGGAGGCTAGAGGTCTTCCTCCTGTTCCCGGCACCGGATATGCTTCACCGCAGCTGGTCCAAAGCGGTGTATGCCGATTGGGACAATGATGGCAGACATCAAACAGCCGTAGAGAGCGGGTCGGAGCGGGATGTGCTGCTGAAGCGTGTGATGGACGAAGACAGCTACGCGGTCAAGTGGGAATGGAACACGGGAGGGGTGAAGCAGACGGATGTACATGAATGGACACTGGTCCCGGAGTACGGAGCGGATACGCTGGATTTTACCGTAACCTTTGCCCCTGATTCACCGCGCACAGCATCCGTAACCGTAACTGAGCTGCTCGAAGCGAGCAGCGCGTATTGGGAGAGCTTCTGGCAGGGAGGGGCGGCTGTTGATTTTGCCGGAAGCAGTGACCCGAGAGCCCCGGAGCTGGAGCGGCGGGTGGTGCTGTCCCAGTTTCTTTGCGCTCTCCACAGCGCCGGCTCGCTGCCGCCGCAGGAAACAGGCCTGATGTACAACAGCTGGTTCGGCAAGCTTCATCTGGAGATGCATTGGTGGCACGCTGCGCATTTTCCGTTATGGGGCCGTGCAGAGCTGCTGCGCAGAAGCATGGATTGGTACAACGATATTCTTCCGCAAGCGAGGGAGCTGGCCCGGTCCCAGGGCTATGAAGGGGCGCGCTGGCCGAAGATGGTAGGCTTTGACGGCAGGCAAAGTCCGTCCCCGGTAGCTCCGGGCTTAATCTGGCAGCAGCCGCATCCGATGAACCTGGCGGAGCTGTTGTACCGGGCCGAGCCCAGCCAGGCTGTATTGGAACGCTACGAAGCGCTGGTGTTTGAGGCGGCGGACTTCATGGTTTCCTATGCCCACTGGGAGGAGGAACGGCAGGCTTACGTGCTTGGACCGCCGCTCATTCCGGCGCAGGAGTGCCATGCCATGCACGAGAGCAAGAATCCGCCCTACGAGCTGGAATATTGGAAGTTCGGATTGGAAATAGCGATCAGGTGGGCTGAACGCTTGCACAAGCCGGCCAATCCGCTGTGGGTCAAGGTGGCGGGTGCCATGGCCTCCCCTCCGCAGGCGGAAGGCCTTTACCTTGCCCACGAGCATTGCCCGAATACATTCAGCGAGAAAAATCACGATCATCCTTCCATGGTAGGGGCGCTCGGTATTTTGCCCGGCACGTTAATCGACAGGGATGTTATGAGAAACACGCTGCTGAAGGTGAAGGATTGTTGGGATTGGGACACGGCCTGGGGATGGGATTTTCCCATGTGCGCGATGACGGCGGCCCGGCTTGGGGAGCGGGAGCTGGCGGTCGAATTTCTATTGATGGATGCGACCAAAAACCATTACCTGCCTAACGGCCACAACTATCAAAGGCCGGGACTTACCGCTTACCTGCCGGGCAACGGCGGCTTGCTCACCGCTGTTGCAATGATGGCTTGCGGCTGGCATGAAGGAGGCGAGCGCAGCCTGCCGGGATTTCCACAGAACGGTACATGGAAGGTTCGTTGGGAGGGGCTGAATCCCTGGTTGTAAATCCCCGCAGCCGGTCGATCAGGATATGAGTAAACAGTTATTTCGGTTGCTGGTTAAACTCGGGGATATGACATGCAAGTTGATTCATGCAAGGATACAAGGAGGGAATGAACTTGGCAAAAGGAACGGTTTGGCCATCAGAGAGCAAAGTATACCGGGACAGAATTACCGGTCTGCCCGTAACTCAGCTGACCGATTACAAGGCGCACAGCCACCATCTGTATTTTACCGAGAGCGGCTGGTACGACGGAGGCCGCAGGCTGCTGTTTATGTCGGACCGCGGCAACAGCACCAACCTGTTCACAATCCATCTGGAATCAGGTGAAATGACCCAGCTAACCGAATATGAGGACAACCACTATTTGGATGCCTGTCTTAGTCCGGACGGAACCGTAGCGTATGTCAAGGTGCGGTCCGCCATCGTCGCCCTGGATTTGAACTCGCTGGAAGAGAAAACAATATATGAATGCCCGCAAGGGTTTCAAATCGGCAATTTAAGCTGTGCGGCTGACGGCAGTGTCATGACCTGCCTGCAGGAAGATTTGTCACACAGGCTGGATCTCGATCTGGGCAACGGCTATGTGGGACACAGGGAGCTGATGGAAGCCGCTCCGGTAAGTCGAATCATTCGCGTGCAAAGCGACGGAGGGCAGGCGCAAGCCGTATTCGAGGATCGCTGCTTTATTACGCATATTAACGCTTCCCCGACAGAGCCATGGCTATTGACCTTTTGTCATGAGGGGCCATGGCAGTTGGTTGATCACCGGATATGGGGATTGGACCTGAGAACGGGCGGCACTTGGAAAATCCGTGAACGGCTGGAGCCGCGGGAGAAGGTGGGCCATGAATTTTTTTATCCGGACGGGGTTACGATCGGGTACCACGGCTTCCGTGAGAACGGCACTAATTTTTTCGGCAGCATTCGCTACGACAATACGGGGATGGAAGAAACCGATTTTTCCTTCGATACATGGCATTCCCACGCGGACGGCATCTCGCAGACGGTGGTTGACGGCAAGGGGGATGTGAAAACGCTGTGCCTGTGGCGCAAGCAGGGAGCGGACTATGACGGGCCGCGGGTGCTGTGCGAGCTTCGCTGCAGCTTCCATTCGCAAAAGGTTCACGCCCATCCCCGGTTCGATGCTGCTGGAGAACACCTGCTGTTTACAAGCGACCGCAACGGGTATGGAAATCTGTATTTGATTAAGCTGCCGAAGGACATCAGCAATCTGCCCAAGCTGGAGCGTTAAGCGCCACGAGTCGTCTGGAATTGCTGTTCAAGCTTGGAGTCTGGCTTTAGGAACCGAATCGCAATTCAATGGATGAGCGACAGAGAGGAGGCTGGGAGTCATGGAGAACAACGAACGAACTGCTGCCGGCCGCTGCAAGCTGCTGCTTAAATATCCCGCCTCCTGGTGGAAAAATATGTGGAGAGAGGCGCTTCCAGCGGGCAACGGAACGACCGGGGCGTCCGTATTCGGCGGGGTGAAGGAGGAAACCATCCTGCTGCATCATACGGGGTTATGGCATTGGGGCCGCAAGGATCCGCTGCCGGATGTCAGCCACACTTTGGCGGAGACGAGAAAGCTTATGGATCAACGTAAGTACGCGGAGGCAAGCTGGCATCTGTCCAGAACCTTGACGGAACAGGGCTACGCTGCCCGTCTCGCCTCCCGCTTTCCTCTAGCGGCGATGCAGGTCACTATGCCCGGGGAGCATGCTTTCCGCCATTACCGCAGGGTGCTCGATATGGAGACAGGAGAGGTAACGGTTAGCTGGCAGGACGGCTTAACAAACTACAGGCGGCGGCTGTTTGTGTCCCGCTCTGAAGATATCATCGCTTATGAAATAGAAAGCAGCGGCCATCATCTGGAAGGCGAAATTGCATTGCAGCTGCATCCCAGCGAGCGCTGGAGCAGTGAGCCGGAATACCAGCAGCTGGAACAGTCGGTTGAAGTCCGCATTGACGGTCCCTGGATTTATTATGCGGGGCGTAATGACGACGGCTCCGACTTCGGGGCGGTGCTCCGCCTAGTTTCCGATGAAGATTGCGTTGCTGCCGAAAGCGGGGACGGAAGGCTTGCATTTAAAGGTACTTCCAAGGTGCTGTTCCTGGTGAAGTTATTTATTAAGGGAAGACGCAGCGAGGACTGGAAGCGGCTGCGTCAATTGCTGTCTGCTGCTGGCAACCGTTATGATCAGCTGCTCGATGCTCATACGGAGCTGCATAAGCGGTTATTTCATTCAGCCGGTCTGGAGCTCTACGATGAGAGCGGGGACGAGCCATTCGCTTCTGCAGGCAACGACCGCTCAAATGAAGAGCTGCTGCTGGAGGCCTATGAGGGAGAAGCGCCGGCCGCCCTTGTGCAGAAGCTGTGGGCATACGGGCGCTACCTGTTTATAAGCGGGACCTCGGAAGACAGCCTTCCTTTCGGTTTATACGGCTTGTGGGGCGGAGATTATCGTCTTGTCTGGGGGCACAATATGGCCAATGAGAATATTCAGATGATCTACTGGCATGCTAACGTCGGCGGACTGTCATCGCTGGCGGCTTCGTTATTTCGCTATTATGAAGATCTGCTGGATGATTTCCGCGATAATGCGCGTAAGCTGTACGGCTGCAAGGGCATCTATATTCCAGCGGGATCGACGCCCGGAATTGGCGTTCCTAACCAGATTGTTCCCGTCATCATGAATTGGACGGGTGCTGCAGGCTGGCTGGCCAGGCATTACGTCGAGCATTACCGGTACACGGGGGATATTCGCTTCCTTCAGGAGAAGGCGGTTCCTTTCATGCAGGAAGCAATACAATTTTACGAGGACTTTCTTGTGGAAGATGAAGACGGCTATTTTAAAATTTATCCCTCGGTTTCACCGGAGAACACTCCGCAAAATCATATGCCGGAAAGCGGACAGCCGCTGGCGCATCCGATGCCGTCAGCCATTAATGCGACTATGGATTTTGCCATATTGAAAGAGCTCCTCACCCATCTGCTTGAGGCAGGAGAGATCACAGGCATGGACACAATTCAATTAGAGAAATGGAAGGGCATGCTCAGCAAAATCCCTCCCTATCAAATCAACGAAGAAGGCGCGATCAAAGAGTGGATGCACCCGGAGTTTGTCGACCGTTACAATCATCGGCATCTCTCTCATCTGTATCCGGTCTTTCCTGGACAGGAAGTTATCCGGGAGGAGCAGCCGGAGCTTTTCAAAGCGTTTGAAACAGCCGTCCGCAAACGGTTGATCGGCGCCCAGAGCGGCTGGTCCCTCGCTCATATGGCGGCGATCTACGCGCGGCTCGGCGCAGGGGACCAGGCATTGGAATGCCTGGATATTCTGGCCCGCTCCTGCCTGATTAACAACTTCTTCACGCTGCATAACGATTGGCGCCAGATGGGCATCTGTATGGACATGCCATCCGCGCCTGTTCAGCTGGATGCCAATATGGGCTGGGTCAATGCGGTACAGGAGCTGTTGTTGTATGCTTCCCCCAAGCTTATTAAAGTGCTCCCGGCCCTTCCAGCCAGATGGATCAGGGGAAGGGTGCGGGATTGGAGGTATCCCGGAGGAAAGCTGTCTCTTGTCTGGGACAAGGCCAGCGGCCTCTTCCGCCTGGAGCTGAGCGCTGAACGGCCAACGGATACTACGCTCAAGCTTCCGCCGGATTTTAACGGCTACACCTTTTCATCTGACGCCGCTTCGCAGGCATTTACGACGTTTTCCGCAAAACACGGATGCTGCCGGCTCCAGCTGGAGCCGGGCCAAAGGCTTATTGTCCATACTGCGCCCATCCGGCGCTGATTGAGGCCCTTTGCCGCATTGTGGATATAATTTAATTCGTGCTTGATCGGTGGCAGCTGCCATTTTACAAACTTAGTCCCTGTCGGCGAATAAAATTTATAACCTCTTCTGCAGAAGGGAGTCGCTCGCTGACCCCCCCGATTCGGAGAGTCGCCAATGCACCACAGGCTGAAGCGAACCTCAAGCATTGTGCGGGCGTATTGCCATTTAGCGCAGAATATAGTAATCCGGCGTTAAAGGAGTCGCCTGCTCCTGTTGTATCAACCGGACTTATGCGGAATGCTTCAGAATGCAGCCATTCTCCTTCTGAATCCAGCAGCGATGCTCCCATACTTCCCCGTTTGACCGCTATCAGCCCGCGCTGTGCCGGAAGCTCAGCCGGCAGCCTGTCGAGATCGGCTGTGCTGAAAATATGCTCAAGCTCTGTCTCGCTTGGTATAAAGTAATCGGTATAAGTCAACAGTGAGCTTATGATTGCCCTGTCCCAGTTTTCTGAGGGATCGTAACCTGTATCAAAGCTGGTGCTAATCCCGTTTGTATGAGCCAAACGGAACAGTTCCAGCCAGTGCTGCTTCATGTTCTCCTGCAAGTAAAAGGAACCGAAATGAAGATGATCCGCTTCCTTTAGGATTTGTTCTACTGGAATCATACCGGGCTCTAGTAACGGAATGGTTCCTTTATAGGTTAGCAGGGAACGGTCTTCCGGCGTAGACAGCGAAAAGGTGATCCCGGTCTTCTCCTTATCTGTAAAAATGACATACTCCGTGCCGACTCCATAATGGCGCAATTTCTCTACACAGAATGCTCCATATTCATCATTTCCCACTATGGAAACAAATTGGACGTCAGCACCCAACCGGGAAAGCACGGATGCGGTAATAGCGGAGGAGGAGCCGAGCGTAACTTCGAATTGCTCTACCCACTTTTCCTTATTAGGCTCCGGCTTCACATCGGGGCCGGATAGGATCACATCCGGATTGAGCTCTCCAATAATGAACACGGTTTTATTCATACTTATTCCCTCTCTCTACATATGGACTGGATTTCATCGTCCGGAAGGTCCAACGCACGGCTGCTGCCTGCAGCAGCCCTGCACAGGCGAACACGATCCACAGGGCGTCTGTGCGTAAGGAACCGGCAAACGGCAGCAGGGCGGCAATGGGGACGATCCGCCCGAAATTCAACAGCGTTTCATAAATAACAACCGATTCGATTCTAAAAGAGCCCTGCAAAGGGAGCTCCTGCGTCTGCGCAAAAAAACGGGAGACGAACGTATTGTGGTAAACCGGATTCAGGCAGGCGATAACGCCCAGAAAAAGAAGCACCTGCAGCGCCCCCATTCCCGCAGGCAGAATCAAGGAACCGAAAGCAACGCCAAGGGAACAGGTCAGCAGATAAGCAGGAGCTTTCTCCATCCGACCGCGGCGGGACATATACCAGCTGGCAGCCACAGAGATCAGGGTTGTGGCCGCAAGCGCGATACTAACGATATTTTCCCGTTCAAATACTTCGTAGAGCAGCAGGGCAGGGATAAAAAGCGCAAGCCCCTCCAGAAAGCCGCTGCAAAACCAGAGGGCCAGCATTTTTTTCCACAACGGGTTGCGCTTGGCCATTGCGGGTGCAAGATAGAGAAGATAGCGGCGGCGGCGCGGCGGTTGTTTGCCGATCATCATGGATAAGATAAAGACAACAACGAAGACAGCCAAAGTCAGGGCAAACGCATACAGATAACCGCTCAGATCATTCCTGCCGCCGATAATCCAGCCCCCGGCCAGCGGACCGAAGAAGCTGGCTGTCGTCAAGGTGACCGTGCTGATGCCAACGTAGCGTACCCGGTTCAGTTTGGCGGAGACGTCATACAGCAGCACCAGGATTCCGGCCCAATAAAAACCCGTAGCGAGCCCTTGGCACAAAGCAATCAATCCGTACCTCGGCACTATATTTTCTCCCATGGCCAATACCAGTACAAAGAACAGCATATGCAGCAGCAAGCTGATTCTGAGCGTGACCAGGCGGTCTCGCCGTTTGGCTATCCACCCTCCTAGCCAGAAGCCAATGGGCGTCAGTAAATAGAACAAGGCGTTATAGATTAGGTTGAGGGTGAATGACTCGCTTAGACGCAAGAAATAGATGTTGAAAAAAGCAAGCGAGATCGAGCTCCCCAAGATGAACAGGCCATGAATCATTAGCGTGACGGCCGCTTCGCGTGTCATCTGGAATTTCCGATTTTCCATTGTTGTACGGGCCTCCACTGGACTGATCAGCGACAGATCTTACTTAAAGCCGGTCATCGTCAATCCTTTAATGAATTGTTTCTGGAAGATAAGGAAGATCACCACAACGGGGATCATAATGAGTACCGCTGCGGACATAACGACGTTATAGTTAACGACGTTCTGGCCGTTAAAGAAAACGAGCGCCAGCGGAACCGTCATTTTCGTCTCTTTATTTAAGATGATCGACGGCCACAAATAATTGTTCCATGCAGCCATAAATGTAAAGATCGCAAGCGCGGATAACGCCGGCTTGATTTGAGGCAGAATTAGCGACCAGAACGTCCTGAACTCTGAGGCGCCATCCATTCTCGCGGCTTCAATCAGCTCGCCTGGAATACCTTCAATGAATTGTCTCGCCAAAAAAATTCCGAATGCGCTTACGAGGTAAGGAATAACGATAGCCGACAGATGGTTGACCAGATTTAGCTTGGAGATAATGATATACGTCGGGATCATTACAATCTGAAATGGAACCATCATTGTAGCCAGAATGGCAATAAACAGCAGTCGTTTGCCCCGGAAGCGGAACTTTGCAAACACATAGCCGGCAAGAGCGCTTGAATATACGGCTCCCAGTGTAATAAGGACGGCCGTCGACACGCTGTTGATAAACCAGCGGAAAAATGGGGCGTCCCTCAGCACCTTCCGGTACCCGTCCAGAGTCGGCTCCTGGGGCAGCAAATGATTGGCGGAAGTCAAAATTTCCGCATTGCTCTTAAAGGAAGTCAGCACCATCCATATATATGGGATAAACATCAATATCGAACCGACCAGCAAGGTGCTAAAGAGCAGCACATACGGCAGACTCCATTTTTTTCTCCTCATGTCGTTCCCCCTTAATGCTCCCACTGGGATCGGCCTATCCTCATCTGGATAAGCGTCAAAATCAGGATGATAATAAGCAGCATGAACGCCATCGCCGAAGCATAGCTCATATTCATATAAGTGAAGGCCTGGTCATAGATGTTGAGCGCAAGCACGTAAGTTTCATACAGAGGCCCTCCGCTGGTCATGATCTGGAACTGAGGGAACATCTGGAAATAAGAAATGCTTGTCATGATAAAGACGAACAGCATAGTCCGGCTTAACATAGGGATCGTGATGCTCCAGAAGACATGCCAGGGGGATGCTCCGTCCAGCTCTGCCGCTTCGTAAAGCGACTCCGGAATCGAATCAATTCCTGCCATAAACAGAACAATATTGTAGCCTACGTCGGCCCATAGGGTCATGATAATGATTGAAATCAACGCTGTGGCCGGGTCCGTCAGCCAATTGACCGAGGGCAGTCCCAAGCTGTTTAAAGCCATATTGATAACTCCGCTGTCCGCATTGAACATCGTGGTCCAAATAACGGCCGAACCGGCAAGCGGAGCTACAGCCGGGAGGAAGAACATCGTCCGGAATCCGTTTCTGAAGAATCCGTTGCGGATCTTATTGATGCCAATCGCAATCAGCAGAGTAATAATAATATTAGCAGGAATGGCGATAAACACGAACGTAAAGGTGACGCCCAGGGATTTGAAGAACATCGGATCGGCAAACAGCTCTTGAATGTGCTTCAAGCCGGCAAAAGGTACAGACGAGGATAACGGCGAATAGTCAAAAAACATCAGTACCGTGCCGATCGCGATCGGAATGACGGAGAATACCATAAATAACAGAAGAATGGGCGCCAGAGAGATAATGACAAATCGGCGTTCCGATAATAATTGTTTGGACATTTTTCTCAACATGCCTCCCTTAGTTAGCCCCACAAAGTGGAGCCCTGGCTTCGATGTATCTCAGATACTCAGCGGGAACCCCAGAACATAGCCCCGCAAAGTGGAGCCCCAAATAATAATCCGACAAAACGGGGACTTGACCCGAAAATGTGTCAGGAGGCACTAGCGCGCCCCCAATCACTTTGAAGCCGTTTTCAAAAAGGCTACTGCTTGCTCTTGAGCATTTTATTTATGTCGTCTTCGGCTTTCTTCAAGCCGTCCTCCACACTGATCCGGTCGAAAGCAATCTGGGCGTAAGCGTCATTGATCGTTTTAAAAAAATAATCGCGGTCAGCCAACGGCCCAATCCATCGCCCATGTTCTAATACATCAAGGGAAGCCTTAACTTCCGGGGCATCTTGGGCATATTGGGGGTCTTCCGCAACATGTTTGTTGGCTGGTACGGAAGAGGTACGGATATTCCAGGCGTAGGCGTTCTCATCCTCCATCATAAATTGAACGAATTCCCAAGCAGCTTCTTTATTTGCACTTTTGCTGGATACAACCTCCCCCCACCCGGATTCAGCACTGAATACAGGAGGGTTATCTGTATAAGAAGGCATAGGCATGTAATCGAAATCTTCCACATTGAAGGTGTTCTTGCCTTCTGCGATCGTCCAAGGACCGGCTGTAGTCATGGCCGCTTCGCCCTTGAAGAAAATCATATAAGGTTCATCTGTCGTTCCCAGTTTGGACAGATCGGTAACTTGGTGTACTTTCACCAAATCCACCAGCTCCTGCATGGCTTGATGGGCTTCCGGAGTAGAGAAGTTGACTGCCGTCTGATCTTCATTCCAGAAGTCTGCCCCTTGCTGTTGGATAAGGGACAGAAAATAAAAGACAACGCTATCATTGGACGTAATATCCAGGCCGCGGACTGTAATTTTATTACCATCCCGCTGGGTTAGTTTCTTGGCGGCGTCAATTAACTCTTCCCATGTTTGGGGATCGGTTTGTATACCGGCTTCTTCGAACAATTTCGGATATCTTAAGGCAGCCCCGTTCTCAATGTTGAACTCATGGGGAACCCCATACACTTTATCTTCGTACAGAAAGCCGCCAATAGCTGCAGGGAAAACTTCCGCTTGGAGCGAATCTCCGTTAGGAGCAGGCTCCAGCAGCCCGTTCTTGGCATATTCTCTTACCCAGGTGCCAAACATTTGCACAATGTCGGGAGCTGTATTGGTGTTCATGGATACTCTGATTTTCTGGATAAATGCGTCATAGGGAAATATCTGAAGATCTACGGTGACATTGGGATTGACCTGCTTATAATCTTCGATGAGCTTTTTATTTGCTTCGACAAAGGAAGGGTTCTCGTGAACCCACCATACGAGTTTAATCTCCTCGCCACCGCCGTCGGGATTACCGCGGCCATTGTTATTTCCGGAACAGCCGGCAAGCATTACACTTGCAGCGACTGTGAGAGCCACCATATTCATCATTGATTTCTTCATGACATTACCCCCTAATATAAGAAAAAATTTATAAATGAGGACAAGCTTACAAACGCTTTCAAAATGCTGTCTAACGCACTGCCGAAGCTAGTGAAGCTCAGCAATATAGGGCTTCTCTGCTTCATAGAGTTCATCGAACATGGCCTTGATTTCATCCAGGGAACACACAGCCGCCGACAAAGGATCAATCATGAGCGCATGCAGCGCAGCTTCCTTGTCGTTGTTGAGCACCGCAGACACGGCGAGTTCGAAGAATGCCATATTGCTGCGGCAGAGGGCAGCTAAATGCTCAGGAAGCTTCCCGAAGTGAGTCGGATGAATGCCGTTCCCGTCAATCAGACAAGCGACTTCAACTACGCCGCTGTCCGGTAAATTCTCTATCAGTCCGGTATTGGCTACATTCCCGTAAATGACTTTCGGTTCATTGTTAATCATCGCATCCATGATAATTGCGGCATATTCATTGGAGGATTCGAATCCGATTTCTTCCTCTCCGGAAATCCGTCTCGCAATTTTCTCGTCGTTCTCTTGTCTCCACTTGGGCCAGTTGTTGGCGTAGAATCCGGTTCCGCCGTTGTACCCAATTCCACAGTGACGTTCAATCAGATCTTCGCGCTTACGGTAATAGGGAATGTACTCGGAGAAATGGCCGCTTGATTCGGATACGAATGCGCCTAAGTGATTCATGGCATCAAACCGTACCGGATCTTTTCTTAGCAGATCCGGATTTTTCATCTTTTCTTTCAGCAGCGGATACATATCCTGACCGTTATGAGTAAGCTCAACGAACCATGACATGTGGTTGATGCCGCCGGCTCTCCATTTCAGTTCTGCATACGGCAGACCTAAATAGCGTGCCAGCTGTGAAGAGGTATTTTGAATGGAATGGCATAAGCCGACAACCGGTATCTGTGTTGTTTTGATCGTGGATAACGTGACGGCTGACATAGGGTTGGTGTAGTTGAGAATGACGCATCCCGGGCAGTACTTCTCAATATCCCTAATAATGTCCAGCCATGCTGGCAGCGTTCTAAGTGTTTTGAACAATCCTCCAGGACCGAGGGTATCGCCGATACACTGCTTGACACCATACTTCAAAGGAATCTCATACTCGAACTTTACGGTCTGCAGGCCGTGAACTTCAATTTGATTAATGACAAATTGAGATCCCGGGAGTACGTTCTTACGATCCGTAGAAGCAACAACTTTCCATTTCCTCCCTGAGGATGCAGCGATCTTCTCTACCAGCTGTTTGGCCAGATCCAGCCTGCCGGCATCGATATCGATTAAGCCAATAGTCACTTCGTCTCCCAAATTCGGAATGTTTGTCATGTCAACGACGATCTCTTTCGTGAAGATACTGCCTGCACCTATAATTGTCACTTTGATCACACGATTTCCCCCTTATGGTTAATAGGTAAAGAGAAGTGGACGGGATAGCCCAAACACAAGAAAAATTTGCGTAAAATTTTAGCCCAAATTTTCCTAAAAACATCTTATACGTATTGGGGCAAATTTGTCAATGAGAATGTTAACTTTTTGTCAAACAGTTCTGTTCAGAAATTCCGCAAATAACAAAGAACCTGGCCACCAGGCAGGTTCTTTGTTTGTAAAATCGCAGTTCGCGGTGTCCCAAGTCTCATCGAGCGGGTTTTGTTAAGGAGGAAGCGCGAAGTTTCAATTCATAAGGCAGAAGTGCCTTAATGGGGAAGGTCAGTTTCGACTCTAGATAGTCGGCTAATAAGTAGGCCGCCATCTGGCCGATTTCATATTTCGGTACATGAATAGTGGATAGGGGAGGAGAAGTATATTGGGAAACTTCGATATTATCGACTCCAAAAAAAGCAATATCCTCCGGGATTCGCATGCCCATTTCCGCAGCAGCTCGCATGGCTGAGATAGCCATGACATCACTTGCCACAAAAAATGCAGAAGGCAGGTCATTCCGTTTCTCTTGAACAAGCCGGTTCATTAGTTCAAAGCTTGTTTCGATCTGCCAGCCTGCGTTCAGAACCCAATTGTCTTCCAGCTCAATTCCCGCCTCCAGCAGAGCATAACGGTACCCGCGGAAGCGCTTTTCACGGGTAATGTCTCCAGACAGGCCTAGCCCCCCAATAAAGCCTATTTTACGGTGGCCTTGGGCAATTAGATGGCGAACAGCTGCTTGGGAAGCGCCTATACGATCGTAAGAAACCGTAGGGATTGTCGGATCATTCACATCAATTCCCACAATCGTCGGGATATTTTTCTTTAACTGTTCGTAAATATGCGGGTCAATCCCTTCAATAATGATAGCTCCGTCTATTTGGCTCTCCTCAATGATCTGCTGCTTTACGGACGGATCCCGTAACTCGTCAAGAGTATGAATGAAGGCCAGTCCGTAACCGCGCTCAGCCAGTCCGTTTTCGATCCCTTTCAATACAAGCGAAAAATACGGGTAGGAATAATTCTCCTGAGGAAGAGAGATAATGCACCCTGCGCGTTTGCTTACAGAAGTCTTCTTGTCGTGATCTCTGCCAGACCGCCGTGTCCAACGGTTGTTCCGATATCCTAACTCTTGAGCTGTCGCCAGTATTTTTTCTTTAGTCAGGGCGTTCACTATTTTGCTATCGTCATTATTCAGCACCCGTGAAACGGTTGAAATTGATACCCCTACTTTTTCAGCTATATCTTTTAAAGTAGCCAATTTTTACACCACCCTTAAGCTTCTTGGGCCCAAAATGAACTACTTCATCATAGCCAATGAAGGCTGCTTCTGTCAAACATTAAGCTAGCAAGCCGCGGATAAATTAGCCATTGAAAATTGGAGCCAAATCGTTTAATGTGGATATTGCAGGTCCATAATAAGAGTGAGTTTTTTGGAAGGGGGAGGGAACTATGCAGTACTCCAAAAGTACAGATTATGCCCTGCACGCTTTACTCCACTTGGCTCAACCGGAGCGTCGCCACAACGTCGGAATCAAGGAATTAGCGGCGGCCCTTGGCGTATCCGAAAGCTATTTATCCAAAATCATGTCCAAGCTGAGACAGGACGGCATTGTACGTGCTGTGCCGGGGGTGAACGGCGGCTATGAGCTTGCACGACCGGCAGAACAGATTACATTTCTAGATGTTGTTCAAGTGATCGAAGGAAGGCAGCAGCTGTTCGAATGCTCGAATGCGAATTCACAGCAGCATTGGCTGTTGGCGGAGGAAGGAGCTGCAGGGCAGAATCGGGAGCGTCCGGAAAAATGCGAATGCTTGATTCAGAGAGTGATGAACGGCGCGGAACAGCATCTTCATCAATACTTAAGGGAGCATACGATTCAGTCGGTTTGCGATGAGGCTTTCAAGCGCTGTAATCAGGAAGCTAGCAATAAGTAATGGCTTCTTGCGCCATAATTATGGATATTATAGATCTATGGAGGTCGATTAAAATGACTAAACAAATTCTTGATGTCGTAATTATTGGAGGCGGGCCGGCGGGGTTGAATGCCGCGCTCATGCTCGGCAGAGCAAGGAAACAGGTCAAGGTGATTGATGAGGGGCGTCCCCGCAATGCTGTCACCCGCGAGACCCATGGCTTCCTTACCCGGGACGGGATCAGCCCCGGTGAATTTCGGCGAATCGCCAGGGAAGAAATCAGTTCTTATCCTTCTGTGTCTTTCGCATCGGATACAGCTGTATCCATAGCGGGAACAGACGGGCATTTTCATATCTCAACTGCCGGAGGAGCAACTTTCGAATGTAAAAAAGTCCTTTTTGCCATCGGCATGAAGGATCGGCCGCTCAACATTCCGGGTCTGGCTGAGGTTTATGGGACTAGCGCTTTTGTATGCCCGTATTGCGATGGCTGGGAACTGAGAGACGAGCCGCTCGTCGTGATTAACAAGGGAGCTGAGCTCATGCATTTTGCTCCAGTACTTGCCGGATGGACTAATCGTTTTACGATCTGTACCAATGGGCCCGATGAGCTCACGGATGCCCAGCGTGAAGAGCTGCAGCGGCACCAGGTACCCCTCTTCGATTCGCCGATTCGCCAGATCGAATCCAGCGGCGGCATTGTGCAACGGGTTGTTCTCGAGGATGGAACAGCAATTCCGTGCAGGGGGATCTTTTTTAAACCGGACTTGGTTATAGGATCGGACTTGCCGCGGCAAATCGGTTGCAGCATCACAGAAACAGGAATGGTTGCCACCGATGAGTTCGGGAAAACGAGCGTGCCGGGCGTCTATAGCGCCGGGGATGCGGCATCGCGACAGCATCAGGCGATAGCTGCCGCCTCCATGGGAGGATTAGTTGCTGCAGCCATGAACAATGAATTAAACGGGGAGGCTTGGAGGCAAAACGGATGAGCTAGAAGATTTTGCATGACTCGTTATTTCATCCTGTTGATCAATACCGGATTGATTCAATATGGAATTAATTCAAAATGCTGGAATATTAAATTGGCTTTTAACACAAATTACTATATAAATTCGCAGGTAGGCTTCTGAGGAGGACGATCATGGCAAGGACGCTTGAAGCTAACGCACAATATTTAAAGCGCACCCTAAGCCATTATTCCGATGCTGTGTTCAGGGAGTTGGCTGTAGGGCCGTCCGGCTTTAAAACCATGATTATCTATCTTTCAGGTATTGCGGATATCCAAGTTATTAATGAGCAAATCATCAAGACGATCATGCAGGCGGGACTCGGCGGCAACAAGCATGTGTTAACTCCGGGAATATTAAAAGAACAATTTCTGCAGACAACAGCCCTGCCGGTTGAGATCGAAACGGGCGATTTCTTGAGCCAGTGCGTTCTGGAAATGATGTCGGGGAATACCTGCTGGCTTATTGATGGATTAGATGAGGCGCTGATTATCAAAACCGGGAAGTTTCCCAGCCGAAATGTTGAAGAACCGAGCACCGAAACTTTGGCCAGAGGGCCAAGACAAGGCTTTATCGAGGATATCGGAAGCAACCTTGCCATGATTAGGAATTATATCAAGGATGTTAGCTTGCAGATTGATAACTACCATGTCGGTACCAGATCTTTGCGACAATTGGCTGTCGTTTATATCGCTGATATCGCCAACCCGGAGCTGGTTCAGGATATCCAAAAACGGATTCAATCCATCGATATCGATGACGTACCCGATACCGGGGTCGTGGAACAATTAATTGAGGAAACCTCATGGTCCCCGTTTCCGCAGCTTCAAGCGACGGAACGCTGTGATATAGCAGTAAGTGCTTTAATGGGCGGGAGGGTCGTTATTATGCTGGACGGTACGCCGTTCGTGCTGATCGCGCCGATGACATTTTGGATGCTGGCCCAATCCCCGGAGGATTATTATGAAAGATTTCCGCTGGGAACATTTTTCCGTCTTCTTCGTTTGGCGGCTATGTTCCTGGCCACCTTTTTGCCTTCCCTGTACATTAGTCTGGTCTCGTTCCACCCCGGACTCATCCCGCCTGAAATGATTATGTCGATTGTAGCCTCGCGACAAGGTGTCCCTTTTCCGGTCCTGATCGAGGCCCTGATTATGGAGGTGTCCTTGGAAATCCTGCGCGAGGCAAGTCTGCGGCTGCCCAAAGGCATTGGCCAGGTAATTGGCATTGTAGGCGGACTCGTCATCGGACAAGCGGCTATTGAAGCTTCGATCGTCAGTTCCTTCATGGTGATTGTAGTCGGGCTTACGGCGATTTCATCCTTTGCGAGCCCGCAATACAGCGGCAGTATCGGCATACGTTTGCTGCGCTTTCCGATCATGCTTGCGGCCTCTATATATGGGCTCTATGGGGTGATGCTGTCGTTTATTTTTCTCGGCGCCCACATGGTTCGGCTCAAGAGCTTCGGTGTTTCCTATATGGCTCCTTTAGCGCCTATCCGTTTTAGAGACCTGCAGGATGCCTTGGTACGCATTCCATACAAGCAGTTGAAAAGACGCTCCTTAACATTAAAAACCCAAGATGAAACAATGTCCGACAGAAAAAGGAAGTAGAGCCGTATGATATATTCCATCTTTCGTTCCGGGAATATTCCTCTGCTGCGGAAATGCGCTGTCGTCTGGATAGTTTGCGCACTGCTTTCCGGATGCTGGGACAGCAGGGAAATTGAGGAACTAAGCGTTGTTCTTGGCGTTGCGATCGATGTAGATCAAGATATTTTGCAGCTTACTTATCAACATTTAATAGCGCAGCGGAACAATGAAAATGAATTCACTAATATAACAACGGTTAGCGAGGACTCTATCCAATCTGCTTCCAGGGAACAGGCGAAGCAGGTAGCTCATGCTCCCCTGTACAATTTTATCCGTCTTATCTTAATTAGCGATCAGGCTTTAACGAATTGGCGGATCGATCAGCTGCTGGATCCATTTATCCGTTCTTACAAGCCAAGCCGCAATTCTGTTGTGATGGTCATTGAGGGAAGCGCCAAAGACGCGTTGAAGAACGTGGGGAAGCATAAAGACTTGCCTTCGGTAAACCTCAGGGATATATCTAAAAATAGCCATTCCAATGCAAAAATACCGGAAAAAATAACATTGGGAGAAGTGTCCATCCGTGTTTCGCAGGGAGCTGATTTTGTCATTCAGCGGGTGCATGCCAATAGCAGCAATCGAGTGGCAGGCGGGGCCCTGATCAATGGTAAAACGAAGAAATTTGCCGGCTGGCTGAGTGGGGAGGAGGTCAGCGGAATCAACTGGATGTTGGGGAACACGAAGGGGACCGTTATTAAAGCCGAGGCTAAGGGGACGAATCATATGATGACGTTCGAGGTTGACAGTGTAAGGAGTACCCTTACCCCTTATGTAAAGGGAGAAGACATTTCATTCACGCTTCATATTAAGACGTGTCTTAATATGAATGAAAGCAGGGCTGCAGCCGCGGATTTTCTGAAGGAATCGTTCTTGCAAGCGGCCAAGAAAGCGGTTCAAGAGGAAATCAAAGAAACCGTGCATCGTTCTTTAAACAAGCTTCAGAAAAAAGAAAAAGCGGATGTTATCGATTTTCGCACTAAATTAAAAGTGAATCATCCCAAAACCTGGGACCGTGTAAAGGACAACTGGCCCGAAATGTTTAGCAAAATCCCGGTTGAAGTTCTGGTGGACGTTGAGGTGGAACGAACGGGAGCTTATTCCAAAGGAGTTGGACCGTCATAGCCAATTTGCCTTCCATGAGACATGAAAAAATCTCCACCATTCAAACGGTGTTTACGGTAGCCTCAACCGTATACGCTGTTGAAATTGTAAGCTTGCCTAGACGCATAGCGGAAAAGACGCAAACTCCCGACGTTTGGCAGGGCCTGTTCTTGGCCAGCTTGCTTGGGCTGCTTGTCGTCTTAATCAATGTAAGCTTGTGCCGGAGATTTCCCGGGAAAACATTTTATGAGATCACTACACTGATTGCCGGAAAAGTAATCGGTCCTATCATCAATATTTTATTTATAGGATACTGTCTGCTTACCTGCTCGATGGTCGTAAGAATGATGGCGGAATTTATTAAAGTGCTGGCGTTGGAAAGAACCCCGGTGATCGCGATTATATTGCCGTTTCTGCTGCTTGTCGGTTATTTGACGTCAGGCGGGCTGCATGTAATGGTTCGGCTGGTAGAGCTCTTCATTCCTTTAACCCTCGTTGTTTTTTTGCTGCTCGTTATTTTTAACCTTAACAACTTTAATCTCGATAATTTGCGTCCCGTTTTTCATGAAGGATGGGGGCCGGTTTTCCGGTCTATGGAGGTTGTCCCCTTTTCCATACTCGGCTTTGAATCCATGCTCATCCTGACGAATTTCATGGTTAATCCGCAAAAGGCGTGGAAGGCGGGAGCGATCGGCTATTACATCGCCATGGGGCTGTATCTCTTGATGGTAACGATGGTTATCGGCTGCATGTCTGTGGAAGAAGTATCCCGCTTGCAGTGGCCGGTTCTTTCCTTTGCCCAGCAAATCGAAATTCCGGGTGCATTCCTCGAGCGGTTCGAATTGCTGTTTATCGTTTTGTGGACGATCAAAATCTACATGACCACGGCGAACTATTATTTTTACTTCGCTGCCGGAGTCAGTCATCTCACGCAAAAATGGAACCGGTATGTCTATTATCTTCCGTTAATCATTCTGTTTGTCATAGTGGTTTATCCTGATAATTTCGTGGAAATCGACAATCTGAATAAATTTACCGGGTATTTCGGAGTCTTTATAGGCGCGTTAATACCGCTGCTGCTGCTCGTCATATCTTATATTTTCCGCCCGCGCAAGCTTGGGTGACGAGTCATTGCCGGATTAAACACCAAACGTCCCTGCCGGAAAGCAGAGACGTTGGTTTATCTATATAGGAGTGGAGTATATAGATTTTTATTGAAGCATTTGCTGCTGGCATTGCTGAACAAGCTGCTGAATTTGCTGTAATTGGCGAACAGCATTTTGCTCGCGCTGACCTAATTGTTGCTGCTGCGCGCTCATTTGTGCACCGCCGGCTTGATTCTGAGCCTGCTGCTGCAGCTGCTGAGCGTTCATTGCTTCCTGCTGCTCCAGCTGCTGGGCAATTTGTGCAATTTGTTGAAGAGACTGCTGCACTTGTTGTTGTGACATGTAAAATCCTCCTTTCTCGATATCTCTATTGTAGTATGTCTTTATTTTTGTTATCTATACGCTTTTTCCATATTTGGTTATTATTGTTTTTTGGGTCATGTAAGCTGATCTCGTTAAGGAGCTCAACATATTATGTCTTGGATATAACGCTTTTAAGCTTTGACGGCCCCTCCTGTCAAGCCTTTGACGATTTTCTCCTGAGCGAAGAAATAAACCAGCAGAACAGGCAGGCTGGTTACAGTCAGTGCTGCCATCAAGCTGGGGACATTGACGGAGAATTCGCCATAAAACTTTTGCATTCCGAGAGGCAGGGTCATATTTTCCGGGCTTGTAATCAAGACGAGAGCGAATATAAACTCTGTCCAAATATGAATAAAATTATAGATAATAATCGTAGATAATGCGGGAGTGACCATCGGAAGAACAATCTGCCAATAGATTCTCCAATAGCTGCACCCGTCTATTTCCGCCGCCTCTTCAATTTCACGCGGCAGCTCCGAGACGAACTGAGTAAGGATAAAGATAGAAATAGGCAGGCTGAACGCTACATAAGGACCGATCAGACCGGTTAGCGAATCATACAGCCCGGCATTGCGGGTCAGAATGAAGATAGGGATCAGCGTGGAGTGAATCGGCAGCATCATCCCGGATACAAACAGCAGAAAGAGCGGGCGGTTCCAGCGAAAACGCATTCTCCCCAGGGGATAACTGGCCAAGGAAGAGAGAAGTACGATCAGCAGCACGGAAATGACCGCTACTGTCAGGCTGTTAATAAAATAAGAGTGAACGCCTACTTTAAAAGCTTGAATATAATTGGAGAACTGTATCGAAGTCCACAGGCCGAACGGATCCTGGAAAAACTGAGACTGCGTTTTAAATGAGGTCATCACCATATACAGAAAGGGATAACCGGTAAATACAAGCAGTGCCAGGGCATATATATAGAGCGGGGTTCGTTTTAATTTTTCAAGCATGGGAATTTCCTTCCTTTTTCCGCCAGAATTCCAAAAGCTGAATAAGGACTACAACGACAAAAGCGACCAGAAACATAACAAAGGCTACCGTACTGGCGTACCCCATATTAAAATGGACAAAGGCTAATTTATACATATAGGTTCCCATCAGTTCCGTAGAGCTGTTGGGCCCGCCGCCTGTCATCGTATAGAACAAATCAAATGACTTCAAAGATCCGACAATAGCCAGGATGGAGGAGGTGACGATAGTTGGCATGAGCAAAGGCAGTGTAATTCCGTAGAATCGCTGCCAGGCATTGGCCCCATCCATTTGAGCCGCTTCATACAAATCCTCGGAAATTCCGACCAAAGCCGCTTTGAACAACACCATATAAAAAGGCGCGTACTGCCATACAATAACGGCCAGTACCGAACCCATTGCTGTACTTTCCTCGCTTAACCAGGCGATATTCTCCATCCCGAACCATCCGATAAACTGGTTGATCGAGCCATTCAGGGGATCATAAAGAAACAGCCACAGCAAACCAATAGCGACCGTAGACATAAGGAAGGGCATGAAATAAACGGTTTGGAACAATCTCTTGCCTTTAATTGCCGACATTAACAGCAACCCCATTGTCAGTCCTAACGGAATTTGTAACAGCACGGAAGACAACACAACCTTCAGGTTATTCCACAATCCGGTCCAGAAAACGGCGTCGGTCAGCAGCCTGGTATAATTGGCTAGTCCGATATACGTTTTGCTGCTGCCGCCTTTCCAATCATGAAAGCTGTAATACAGCGTAGCCAGAATGGGATAAAGGATATAGATGGAGAAGACAAGAAATGCCGGTGCAATAAACAGAAAGATCACCCATCGCTTTCCTGCTTCACGTCTAGATTTGAGTTCGCGACGTGTTCGATTTCGGTCGTTTTGAGCTTCCAGTTGATGTATATGTATATCTGCCACGTTACCCTACCTTTCTCAAGCAGGCTCTGGCTAAGTCCTGCTGCGAATCCATTTATATAGTAAGAAGGGGGATGAGCTCCCCCTTGGTTTTACATCAGGAAGTATAAGTATTCGATATCCGAAAACCCGCTTTCTGTAACCCGAATGAAAGGACGTTATTCCAGCAGTTCCTTTGCCTTCTCTTCCATTCGGGCTGCCGCTTCCTCGGGAGTGATGGATAAGCCGAAAAGGGCCTGGGTTGTATCCTTATGCAGCTCAGCCAGCTCCGGCGGAAGGGTCTGGTCATACGGCATGTGAATATCTTCCGCATTGGCTACATATTCGCTGATTTTTTCGGAGAATGGATCTTTATAGTCGACCGCTTGAACAGCAGTAATCGTTCCGGTACGATCGGCGAAATCTTGTGCGGTTTGCAGGCTGGACAATTCTTTGGCCAGCTCGATGGCCAAATCCGGATGCTCCGACTTCGCGGACACCGACCAAACCGGATTCGTAGAGCCGCTGAGGTTGGACGGGCTTCCCTTGCCGTCAGGCAGCGCGGGAAACAGGAACGTATCCAGCTTCGCTTCAAATTCCGGCGCTTCTTCCCGAACGTTGTTGATCAGTCCGTTGGACATCAGCATCATGGCAGCTTGTTCGGTATACAGCAGCTGGCGGCCTTGTCCGGCGTCATAAGGAATGCCGTTGAATCCCTTATTGAAGGCGTCTCTCTTGACGAGTTCCTGAATGTATTCCCCGGCTTTCACATAGCCTGCATCGTCAAATGCGCGTCCGCTCCGATGATACGCGCTCTTAAAGAGGTCCGGACCTTCAATCCGGTCGGCAAAGTACATTAGGTAATAAGCTCCCGGCCATTTGGGCTGGTTAGCCAGCGCAATCGGAATCACCTCGTTATCGTTTAGCGTGTCGATAATTCCAAGCAGATCCTCGTAAGTTTCCGGTGCGGTTAGCCCGTATTGACTGAAGAGCTCCTTATTGTAATAAAAGATGGCAACGCCCAGACCCAGCGGAAGGCCGTATACTTTGTCATCAAATGTTGCATTGTTCAAAGCCAGTTCAACATAATGTTCTTTGTCAATATGACTGGAGATATCCAGAACATTATCCTGGTCCACAAACTCCTTGAGCCAGCTTCCGCCCCAGGAATGGAAAACATCGGGCGGGGTGCCTCCTGACATGGCTACGGCGAATTTCTGTTTGTAAGTGTCGTTAGGAGTCTGCAAGGTTTTGACTTCTACGCCGGGGTGCTTTGCTTTGAACCGTTCTACGGCTTCCAAATACACTTTTTCTTTCTCGCCGGTATCGATGTACCAGAATTCTATCGTTCGTTCGGAGTCAGGCTGTGATTCGACGGACGGAGTCGTACCGCTTCCTCCATTGCCTCCATTGCCTCCATCACCGTTTGTCGTTCCGCCTCCGCAAGCGGCTAACAGCATCATGCAGCAGGCCGTTGACATCGGCAGCAATTTTTTCACCACATACGAATTTAAAAATTTTCCGAGGTTGCCGGATGATAAACGCGGCCGCTCATCTTCGAAATGTCCCGATAGAGGTTTTCTCATTTTGGACCCTCCCAATCTTTGATTTACATAGACCCGATCTTACTTTCGATGTAAGGGTCATCTGTTTACGATTTCCATTGTAGAGATAACCATCCTGCTTCGAAAGGGGGGAATCTTCAGGTGCAGGCTGGAGAATTATAAGGAGTTTAAGAAAGGGGAATGATTTCCGTCATTAATGCTATACGTTCCACAAATTGTAAGTTATAATCATTAGCACTATAAGAAGAGGGAGAGCCAGTTTCCCTCATTACGTCCCATGACGATCGTTTACAAGGGGGAAGGAAAATGCCGAATTCAAGAATCCTATTCGACCGGCGGTGGAGTATCCTGCTGCCGCTGCTTTTGGCCGCAGGGCTAGTTCTGCCAGGCTGTACGGGAATTGCATTTCCGACCTCTTCGCAAACGCTGGAGCATGGATGGGATGAAAGTCCGGAGAAGCTGAAGCTGACCTTATGGCATAACTGGACCGGACAAGATTTGAACGCTATTACGATGAGGAAGCAATTGGATAAATTCCGTGAGGAGCATCCGGAGATTGAATTGCTGGTGGAGGGGATTGATCAGGATGCTTACCGCCACCGCTTGAAGACGATGGCTGCCGTTGATGAGCTTCCCGATGTTTTCGTGATGTGGCCGGATTGGATGACTCGCGAATTTGTTCATGGAGGTCTTATCCAGCCGATTGAGGAGGCTTTGGCAAGAGATCCGTTCTGGACCGACCGGTTTATTCCGCAAGCTTCCCAAGCCTTCACGGTAGACGGCAGGCTGTATTCGCTTCCTATGTCTCTGGCTCCCTCATCGATCCTGTTTTACAACGAGCAATTGCTGGATCAGTATAACATCCCGGTACCCGAAACATGGGAAGGCTTGCTGCAGGCTATTGAAGTTCTTAACCGCCATGGTGTGATTCCGATAGCCATGGGAAACAAAACGAACTGGACCGCCCAATCCGGCCTATTCAGCGCACTTGCCGACAGATGGACCGGTTCGGAGTGGCTGCTGCAGGCTGCGGAGCAGTCCGGCTCCCGTTTCACTGACCCTATCTTCCTTGAAGCTTTGGAATTGATGCAGGAGCTAGTGCGCAAGGATGCTTTTCAAGCTAACTTCCAGCAGCTGGACAGCACTCAGATGAGACAGCTTTACATAGATAAGAAGGCAGCTATGTTTATAGACGGAGCTTGGGCCGTAGGCCATTTGTTGAGCGATGCCCCGGACGAGATCCTCGATTCCACCCGGCTCGCGCTTATGCCTTCCATTCCCGGGGGCAAGGGGAGCCCCTCATCCATTCCGGCAATGGTTGGGACAGGCCTTGGCATCAGCAGCAGATTGCATGGAGAGCAATTGGAAGCAGCCTATCAGCTGCTTTACGCCTTGAGCGGGCCGGATGCGCAGCAAGCTATTTTTCAGAGCAATACGCTTGTGAGCTATAAGCTTGATCTGAACAAGGAAGCCCCCAGGTTATTCCGGGAGCTGCACCAATTGACGGAGAATTCGGAGCTGGCTCCCGCCTACGAATCGGTTCTTACGTCTGCTGCTTTGGATGTGCTTAACGAAGGAATCCGGGAGCTGCTAAACGGCGGAGAGGCGGAGGAAATCGCCTATAACATTCAAGCGGCTCAAGTGCTGTCCCTCGGGAAATTCAGATAAGGTCATGGAGGTAGTTAGCGTATGCTGCGGTTCTTCAAGAAATCGCTGCAAGGTAAGGTGAGCATTCTGACTTTGCTGGCCAGTCTTATTCCCTTGTTATTGCTGGGTGTGTTTTCTTACGTCCTTTCTGTCAACATAACTGAGCAAAAATCGAAGCAGATGGGGATGGATACCCTTAGCCGGATCAAAGAAGGCTTGCAGTTCATCATTCATGATGTAGAAAGCATGTCGATCTTTGTAAGCGGTCAGCAGGAAATACAGAAGTACATCAGCGGGTTTGACGCCAATCCTGAGAATCGCCCGGAAATATTGGGGATGATGATGAATCTCATCCATTCGAAGGATTATATCTCTAATATTTCGATTTATTCGAAAAACCGGATCAATCCCCTGCATTCCACTTCCATATACGAATCGGGCCTTGCTCATGTCATGACGGATTGGGATATCGATTCGAAATTATGGACTGGCCTATACCAGCACAGGACGCTATCCGGCCAGGAGAACGTAATCTCTTTTTTGCGGCCGCTGAGAAGTATGGACCATTTCGAACAGCTCGGCTTTGTAGCTATTACGATCAAGGAACAGGCGCTGCAAGCCTATCTGACGGAACCGGGCTTCGGAAACGGAGAGGGGACAATTCTGCTTCTGGATGCCGCCGGCCATATTGTCTCCGGCAATTCACATACAGAGCTTAACCGGAAGTGGGAGGAGCTTTATCCGGGCAGTCCGCCATGGAGAGGGGAACATGGAAGTTTTGCTTATGGAGATGGAAATGAGGGTGCAACGGTCCTCTATCATAATCTGGCCCCGCCAGGATGGACCTTGGTAGGCATCATTCCGACGAGCCAGTATCGGGTGGATCACCGCGGAATTTTATTGTTGACAGGCATTGCTGTAGGATTGGCTACGGTGTTAAGCACTTTATTAATTCTATTTTTCTTGAGGCATGTGACCAAACCGGTAAAAATATTAAGCCGATTGCTCTCCAAGATAGACCCGAATGAGCCGATGCCGTTATATTCGATTAATTCGAGTAATGAAATAGGACAATTGGTGGCCAGCTACAACCGGCTAGGCAGTCATATCAAACAACTCAAGGAGCAGATCATTCATCTGGAATCACGCAAGAAGGAAGCGGATATGCGGGCCTTGCAAGCTCAAATCAACCCTCATTTTCTTTACAACACGCTATCCTCCATCCATTGGATCGCCCTGATGAGTGAAGAAAAAAAGATCGCCGATATGGTGGGGGCTCTGAGCGATTTCTTGCGGTTTAGTCTGAATAAAGGAAAGGATTACTGTACAGTGCTGCAGGAAATCAGCCATATCAAAAACTATGCGCTCATTCAGTCGATCCGTTACCCGGATCAATTCGATATGATCTACGATATCGAACCGGAAGTGCTCCCTCATTCCATGCTGAAGCTCCTGCTTCAGCCTTTGGTGGAGAATGCGATGATTCATGGAATTCAGAAGAAGGAAGGGCGGGGCATGATTCATATTTATATCGGCCAGGAAGGCGGATGGATGAACATAACTGTCCAGGACAACGGACTTGGCATCCCGGAGGACGTCCTCTCCCGAATCCATGACGGGCTTTTGCAGCCGGTAACAGCCAAGGAAGCAACGGCAGCAATAGGCTACGGACTGAATAATGTCAATGAGCGTCTGGTGCTGCATTACGGACCCGAATCACGGCTGCATATTTTTAGTGAACAGGGTAAAGGGACCGAGGTCTCCTTTGCCATCCCTATCCGGCCCTTGCAGAAGCCCGAGTCTGCCGCCAGCTGAACAGCCTTTTCTAATAGACGAGGAGGAGTATGATGAAGATTCTGATCGTAGACGATGAAGTCATAATCCGAACAGGGCTTTCCCGAGTAATCGATTGGCAGAGCCTTGGCCTGGAGCTGCTTGAACCGGCCCTCTCTGCGGAAGAAGCTTTGGATAGTATAGCGAGGGAGAAGCCCGAAATTGTGCTTACCGACATCCGCATGGCTGGGAAGAACGGGCTGTTTCTGGCTAAAGAAACGAAACGTCTGCTGCCGGATACGGAAATCATTATCCTGACAGGATATGACGAGTTCGCCTATGCCCAGGATGCCATCCGCAGCGGAGTAAGTGATTATTTGTTGAAAACGAGCCGGCCGGCGGAGATCATCCAGGCTGTACTGCGCTCTGTTCAACGCATTCGCGATAAGCAATCATCCAAAGACAAAGCGGAATTCAGACGCCAGGAAACCCGCAAACGAATTCTGGAAAAGCTGGTGCTGGAGAGCGATTCGGATTTGGAGGAGTCCTTGATTCAAAGTCATTTTCCGGGATGGTTTCCTCTACAAGGTCGGGCACTGCAGGTTATTGTCCTGCTTGCCGAAGGATGGGGGGCCAATTCCCCTAACGGGCTGTTATCGTTTGCGGTAAGCAACATGCTTCAGGATTTATTGTCCTGCGAGACCCTTATTGTCCATCATCAGCCGGTAGCGATAGTCACCATCGGGAAGGATTGGGATGACGATCGCGTACTGCAGGAGGCCGTATCGCTAACGGGGCGGCAGCTCAAATGTCAGCTGTTTGCAGCAGCGGGCACAGAGGTGAACGAAATCAGGGATATCGCCCAGTCTTATGAAATAGCGAATTATGTAGCCGGGTACAGGGAGCTGCACCCGCAGCTGCAATGGTTAACTTATGAGCACATAAAGGAGAGGAAAGGGGGAAGAACGGGCTGTACCCGCAGCAGTGAAACAGAGCTGTGCGCTTTGCTGCTGGAGAACAACCGAATGGCGTTGAAAACCTGGCTGAATCAGGTTGTCCAGGAACAAATGTTGGATCCCAATACGACATTGGAGTCGCTGGCTTCTTTCTTACATTCAATAGCAATATGCGGATTCCGCTGGTTGGAGCAGGTTACGGAGTCCGATCCGGAAGGAATAGCCCCGCTGCCTTCCTTTCATACCGGTACGCCATCATCCCACCGCGACATGCTCTTTCAATATTTAAACGACCTTATGAAGGTGTATCATCAGCACTATGCAGGAGGTTCCCTGTCCTATGCTAAGCGGGCGGCAGCTTATGTCAGGCAAAATATGGGCAAGCAGGAAATCAGCTTAACCCGGACAGCCCGTTACTTGCATCTGCACCCCAATCATTTCTCTGAGGTATTTAAAAAGGAGACCGGGATCACCTTCGGTGATTTTGTTATCCGCGAACGAATAGAGAGGGCCAAGCAGCTGCTGTTGGAATTACCGATTAAAGTTGCGGATGTTTCCCGGAAGGTTGGTTATGAAGATGTTAAATATTTCAGCCAGCAATTTAAGAAATACACGGGCACAACGCCTACAGAATTCAGGGAAAAAACGGCTGGGAAAGCGCGAGGAAGGTGGTAAAGAACAGCAGTCTCGGGTAATCGTACCTCAAGACATAACTTGTGATAACTTGTACGAAAAAACGTCTGAAACACTGGCTGCAGCTCCTTAAACCAGTTGTTTGAGCCAAGCATTTGTACGATTTGTCATACAAATCTTGGGCAAACGCACTCCAATCCCATGCTTTTGTACGATTTGTCATACAAATTTTGGGTAATTGCCTTCAATCCCCTGTATTTGTACGACGTTTCATACAAATCTCCGGTATTCGCACTTTAACCCCATGCATTTGTACGACATTTCGTACAAAACGCAGGCAACAAGCCCGCGCAGCGGT
>NZ_HE610957.1:1622520-1663943 GCF_000285515.1 Paenibacillus senegalensis JC66 | reverse complement strand
CGCGCTAGCCCTTGAGCCCGCCAATCCTGGCTATTTTCATGCTGGAGTTGTGCCTGAAAATTTAATGGCATGACTGTTTCCGCATACATTTCCCCTGTGGACGCAAGGCGGAGCCGAAATGTATACGATTTTCCGTATACATTTCGCGGTTTCCCCCAGTTCCGGCACTTACTATATGAAATATTGCATATCTAAACCAGGAACCTGTCCGAAAAGCAGCTTTTTAGTATGATACCTTAAAAAGTTAACACCCAAGATGCTTAAAATCGACATTCTTGGGGGCATTTTGTCATTTTGGCACCTTTACATTGAAAGAAAAGAGGACCTATTAGACGGTCTCTTTAATTTCTGTGCATGTTACTCACTGCTCACTCGAAAATGGACTTTCGTATTATTAGGTCAACCAGGAATTTCTGGCGGGCTTTTCTTTATGGTCGTTTCGGGACAGTCCCTGATTGGTTGACCCAAAATATCGTGCAGTTTCTTCCTGATCAGCTTTAAGACAGACCTGCTTCCTCACCTTCCCTCGCAATCCCTTTTTGCGTAAACTACCGAATGAACGGTATTATATTAATACGATATTATACTTATGCGGAATCGTACTTAACGCGGAGTCGTACTTAACGCGATATCGTACTTATGCGTACTTTTAAGATAGTGTTTGGGAGATAAGGGTATTTCAGCGGGTGACGAAGAGGAGGGGCGGTAAACGATGAGTAAAAAAATTGTTATTATCGATGATGATATAGATTTATGCACGCTGCTTACGAAGACGTTGCAGACAGAGGGATATCAGGTGAAGGCTTGCCACTGCGGAGAAACCGGTCTTGCGGAGGCGATCACTGGCGATTACCAGCTTGTCGTGCTGGACATTATGCTTCCCAAGTTAAGCGGGTTTGAGGTGTTGACGGGCATAAGACAGAGAAGCAATGTTCCTGTTCTGATGCTGACAGCTAAAGACGGAGAAATAGATAAAGTATCCGGTCTTCGTATGGGAGCTGATGATTATATGACCAAGCCGTTTAGCAATCATGAGTTTCTGGCTCGGGTAGCTTCTCTTTTGCGGAGATATACGGTTTTTAATACAAGCGGCGAGCTTCCCGTGCAGGTGCTGGATATCGGCAAGCTGCGCATCGATCCGTTAAGGCATGAGGTGCGAACCGAACATGGCGTGATTAAGCTGACAGCCAAAGAGTTCGATCTGCTTTATTTTCTAGCGAGAAACCAGGGCAGGGTGTTCACCAAAAAACAGATCTATCGTTCCGTATGGGATGACGAGTATGCGTTTGATGACAATAATATAATGGTTCATATCAGGCGCCTGCGCAAAAAGATCGAGCCGGACCCCGAGAACCCAATCTATATTTTGACTGTATGGGGAGTTGGATATAAATTTGGCGGTGATCCCGCGTGATGGAATGGCTGTTGGTGATTATGCTGTTCATTTGCATAGGCCAGATCTTTTATATTTACCGCCTGCGGCAGATAACGAAGCAATGGTACGGAGCGCTGCGCGGCTTTCGGCAGGGCAGACAGGAAAAAATTTTTACAACCAGCAAGGGATTGCTGGCTGATATTAGCTACGAGCTCAACGGGATAATGGAAGCGAACCGGAATCAAATTGCTCAATTGAAAAAATCGGATGAAGCGAGCAGGCAAATCTTAACCGGTCTTTCCCACGATGTCCGGACTCCGCTTGCTTCTTTGCTTGGTTATCTGGAGGCGCTAAACCAGGGAATGCACGATGATAAGGAGCAAAGAGAATACATCTCGGTGGCCTACCGAAAGGCTGCGGACTTGAAAGCTCTGGTTGATAAGCTTTTTGAGTGGTTCAAGCTCAATTCCAATGAACAGCAGTTTTCCATGGAAGAAACAGACATAAATGAATACACTAGAGAGATTCTAATCGATTGGCTGCCTGTTCTGGAGCAGTCGCACATTTCGCTGGCAGTGAATATTGAAGACGATGATCTTGTCCTTTCCTTAGATCAAATGGCCTATCGGAGAATAATGGACAATTTGCTGCAAAATGCCGTTCGCCACAGCGGCTGCACTCAGATTACTATTGCGGTTCGCCCCCTGCCTGGCTCAGTGCTGCTTGAGGTAGCCAACAATGGGCGGGCTATCCCTGCCCAACAGCTGCCTTTTATTTTTGAGCGGTTATATAAAGGGAATGCTGCCCGTTCCGATAAAGGCAGCGGCCTCGGGTTAGCCATTACCAAAGAGCTGGTTACAGCGTTAAAGGGGGAGATTTCGGTCTCCAGCAATCCCGGCAATGATACTGTGTTTTCTATACGGCTTCCGCGTCAGGTGAAGGAAGCCGCCAGTAAAATTCAGAAGTAAGTAAAAAGTAAGTTTTGCTAAAGGCCTATGTCAGCCTTGGTTGGTACAATAGATACCAGAAAGGCGGAGGAATCCCTATGGGCGACTATGTAATTGAAACGGTCAGGTTGACCAAACAATTTGATAAGCAAATGGGTGTGAAGGACCTGCAGCTGCATGTTCCGCGAGGGAAGATATATGGTTTGTTAGGAAGAAACGGGGCGGGCAAAACTACAACTATGCGGATGCTGTTAAATCTCGTCCGTCCGACCAGCGGAACTATTCTGCTGTTTGGAGAAGATTATAGGAAGCAGCCGGACAAAACGTACCGAAAAATAGGCTCCATTATTGAGTCGCCGGGTTTTTACGAGAATTTAACCGGCCGGGAAAATCTGCAGATCCTGGCCCGGCTGCGCGGACAGCACCGCAAGGATGGAATTGAGCATGCTCTGGAGGTCGTAGGGCTCAGCGATGAAACCGATAAGCTGTTTGCCAACTATTCTCTAGGCATGAAGCAAAGACTGGGCATTGCCGCAGCCATTATGCATGAACCGGAAATGCTTATACTGGACGAGCCTATCAATGGGCTTGACCCGATTGGCATTCATGAAATCCGCAAGTTCTTGCTGGCGCTTTGCAAAGATAAAGGTACGACAATACTTATTTCGAGCCATGTGCTCAGTGAGATTGAGCAAGTAGCCGACATAATTGGAGTGATGCACGATGGGTGCCTGCTTGAAGAAGTGGACATGGCAGACCTGCGCAAGCGGAACAGACAGTATGTCGAGTTCGAGCTTTCCGATGTGAATACGGCGGCACTTTTGCTGGAGAGGCAAATTGGCACGACCGATTATACGGTTTACGATGATAACACAATAAGAGTATACGATTGCCTGGATAAGCGGGGAGAGATGAACCGCTGTTTCGTAGAAAACAATTTGTCTGTCACGCAGTTCCATGTTAGCTCGGACAAGCTGGAAGACTACTTTTCCGAATTGATTGGAGGCGGCGGCATTGGCTAATCTGATCTACTGCGAATTATTGAAGCTCAAACGTTCCAAAATGCTGCTTATCAGCTTTCTAGGCGCGCTGGTAACGCCGCTGATGATGATTGCCGACGGCATGAAGGTGCATTTCTCTGAGCCGGATATTGAAATTACCCTGAGCGGCCTTTATTTCAGCTGCTCTCTCTATACAATGGTGCTGTTCGGTCCAGTCGTCTATTCCGTCATTGCAGCGCACCTGTTCAGCCGCGAGCATTCGGAACAGACGCTCAAAACAGTACTCACGGTTCCTGTTTCCAAGCTGTCGTTTATGGCCAGCAAATTTATTATGCTGCTGATCTGGATTATGGGGCTGACCTTGGTTACATGGGCAGCTATGTTTATTTTAGGCGCCGCTTTTGGTGCTGTGTTTGGTATTGCCGAATTTAGCTTCATGGTTGCGATCCGGTATCTGGGTGAAATGATTCCCGGCGGTTTGCTGATGTTCTTAACGGTTTCCCCCTTTGCTTATTTGGCCGTTCGTTCCAAAGGCCTGGTGCTGCCCATTATAGCAGCGGCCACCGTCGTAATGGGAAATGTAGGCTTATCTAACGAAGCATTGGGAGCTCTCTATCCATGGACGGCTATTTATTTGGTGGTTAGCGGCGGAATTGCGCAAACGGGCTACCCGGTCAGCATAGCGGTTGCCTTAATTGCTTTGGTGTCTATTCTTGGTTTTCTTCTCAGCTTCGTGCATTTTCACAGAGAAGATATTAAATAAGAGGAGCTGCGGTCTGCTTCTTTCATTGAAAATCATCTTGCTGCGGACTCAAGGGCAGCGATGATATAAGAGCTCTTTGATCGCATCCAGGATATCAACACCCCCCTGAAATTTATACGTTTAATCTCATATCTCCATATAATTCTGACCCTTTTACTTTGATTTATCTTGTGTTACAATATCACCAGCAACTAATAATCGAGTCCGAAAAGGGTGGAGATTCGAGAACTCTCGCCGTTATTGACTATGAAAAGAAGCTCTCGGGATAAATCATCCTGAGAGCTTTTGTCATGTTGAGGAAGGGCTCCCCGGTTTTTGCCAAATGCCATGCAGCGTTAGGAGATCGGGGCAGGAATAGTGAACATGAATAGTAAAAGATTACCGACAGGAGACGGGTAGAAATGAAGAGTGGTAAAAGACAACTGAAATTAGGGCTGTTCCTGCAAGGAGCCGGCCATCATATCGCTGGCTGGCGGATGCCGAATGCCCAGTCGGGCAGTGAAAATTTGGAGCTGATCGTACAGCTTGCCCGGATTGCTGAAGACGCCAAATTCGATATGATTTTTTTGGCGGATGGATTAACGACTTCCCGGCAGGCTACGCCTTCGGTTATTGCCCGCTTCGAGCCGATAACCCTTCTGGCTGCATTGGCAATGGCCACTCAACGGGTCGGGCTCGCTGTGACAGCTTCAACTACGTATTATGAGCCTTACAATCTGGCGCGGCTGCTTGCATCGGTCGATCTGATTAGCGGCGGGCGCGCAGCATGGAATGTGGTTACAACGTCTTCACCGGATGCGGCGGCTAATTTTTCGGCGTCAGAGCATATGGAGCATGGTGAACGCTATGAACGAGCTGCAGAGTTTGTTGATGTAGTTCAGGGGCTATGGGACAGCTGGGAGCCTGGGGCTTACTTAGCTGACAAGGAAAGCGGCGTATATATGGACACCTCCAAGCTGCACGAGCTTGGTCATGAGGGGCGGTTTTTCTCCGTTAAGGGGCCGCTCAACATAACGCAAAGCCCGCAGGGGCAGCCGGTTATTATTCAGGCTGGTTCGTCGGGCGTGGGGATGCAGCTTGCTGCGAGGTACGGTGAAGTTATCTTCACCGCACAGCAAATGCTTGAGGATGCCCGTGAGTTTTACGCCAAATTGAAGCAGATGCTTCCGCAATACGGTCGCACAGCTGATCAATGCCACATTCTCCCGGGCTTGCTCCCGGTCGTTGGCGCCACGGAGAAGGAGGCAAAGGAGAAATACGAGCATCTGCAAAGCTTGATCGATGATTCATTCGCTTACGACTCCCTGTCGGAGAGGTTTCATTATGACATGCGCCAGTTCGATCTTGATCAGCCGGTTCCGGATATTCCGGAAACACCGGGGCATAAGAGCCGGCCGCAGCTGCTGTTGAAGCTGGCCCGCGAGAAGGGATATACTCTTCGCCAGCTGTACCGTGAAGTGGCCGGAGCCCGCGGGCACCGTATTATAGTCGGTACACCCGTGCAGCTGGCGGATCATATACAGCAGTGGTTCGAAGGCCAGGCTGCGGACGGATTCAATATTATGCCTCCGTATGTTCCGGACGGGCTGCTCGATTTTACGAATGGAGTCGTCCCGGAGCTGCAGAACAGGGGACTGTTCCGCGAGGATTATGAAGGCTCCACGCTCAGGGAGCATCTCGGGCTTAAGGTTCCGGTTAACCGTCATCAAGGAAAATTGTCATAGAAGGGCTCAACCGAGCTTGTCATCTGAACAGGAAATTCACTTGAATAGATTGAGCCCGGCAAGGGACTATGAAGGGAGAAGGACCAGCATGACCACCTGGAGCAGAGATTTACTTTTTCAAATACTCCGGCATTATGATGTCCCTTATGTTTTTGGCAATCCGGGCACATCGGAGCTGCCGTTCATCGATGGCGCAGAGAAGCACGAAGGCTTTGAATATATTACCGCACTGCATGAGGCCAACGCTGTCGGTATGGCGATGGGATATGCAAGACAATCCGGCAAGCCCGGAGTTGTCATTCTGCATGTGGCACCGGGCCTAGCTAACGGCATGGGCAATCTGTACAACGCATACCGGGCGGGCATACCGCTCGTCGTCATCGCAGGCCAGCATCATACACGGCTGCTGCTTGAGGAGCCGATCCTGGCGGGTGACCATGTCGGCCAAGTGAAAAGCATGACTAAGTGGGCGCATGAAGTGCGCCACCCGCAAGAGATGCCGCTTGCCCTGGTGCGAGCCTTCAAGGTAGCCATGACCCCGCCTCACGGTCCGGTATTTCTTTCGATCCCGTACGATATCTCAATGGCGGAATCTCCAGTGGAGCAGCTGCCTGCTCTGCTAAAGGTCGCCTCTTCCTTCGCCGCAGAGAATGCGGCGCTAGAGCTTATCGCAGATGCGCTGCTTAAGGCGGAACGGCCGCTAATTATAGCAGGGGATGGGGTCGGAGATGCGCATGCCCATCTGGAGCTCCAGCATTTAGCGGAACAGGCGGGGATCGGCGTGCTGGCTGAAGGTATGCCAACGCGGCAGAGCATCGACAATCACCATTCCCATTTTCTCGGGACTTTGCCGATGAATGCGCAGGCCATTCGTCTTGCGTTCAGCGGGCATGACGTCATCTTCTATGTGGGCGTGAGCGTACAAGCCCCTCTGGCCTTATATGATAATGGCGGAAGCCTTGTGCCGGAGGGGGCGACGATGCTGTATCTTCATGACGACCCTTGGGAAATCGGCAAAAATGTCATAGGCGGGATTGGCGCCTGGGGCGAGATCAAAACCAGCTTGCAGGTTTTGAACGCAGAGGTGGCGAAGCGGGCGCCCGCTGTCCAAGCCGTGATCACCGAGCGTTCAGCCGGGATTATAGCGAGGGCACAGGCGCGCCGCGTTGAACTGGATGCGGCTTGGCAGAAGGAACGCGATCTCGGCAAGCTGACCCCGAAGGTAATCGCGGGACTGCTAAACGAGAGCCTGCCTAATGACGGGAGCTTCGTCATTGTTAATGAAGCGGTCTCCAATGCGCTGCCATTCACCGATCATATTCATATGTGGGAACCGAATCACTATACAGCAGGCAAAGGCGGAGGGCTCGGTCACGGCTCAGCCCAAGCAGTAGGCGCCGCGATTGCGGAGCCGGGGCGTGTCATAGTCAGCGTGCTGGGCGATGGTACGTTTTTGTATTATCCGCAGATTTTATACAGCGCTGTACAGACGAATGCTCGCGTCCTGTTCCTGATCGTGAACAATCGTTCCTACCACGTGCTGAAGACAGGACTCAAGGCAATGGGCTCCCCGCTTGGCGGCATCCGTATTCCATCATTGGACCTGGATGGCCCGGCCAATCTGGTGATTATGTCCGAAGCGTTTGGCGTACCGGCTGAGAGGGTGGAAACGATTGATGAGTTGCCTGCTGCATTGCGGCGCGGACTGGATGCACAAGGGCCTTATCTGCTGGATATTCACATAACGAATTAGGAGGGATACAATGGATGCCAATCTTTATATAAACGGGGAATGGGTCAGTACGGAGAAGCGCCATTCCGTTGAAAATCCGGCTACCCTGGAAATCGTAGGCAGCATCGCATACGGCGGCAGGGCGGAAGCGGAGGCGGCGGTTTCAGCGGCCTATGCCGCAGGTCCCGGTTGGCGCAGCAAAACAGCTAGCGAGCGCGCAGCCCTGCTGTGGCGCTGGCATGATTTAATCGATCAGCATAAGGAAGAGATTGCGCGGATTATGACGCTAGAGCAGGGAAAGCCGCTGGCCGAAGCGCTGGGCGAGATGGGTTATGCGAACAGCTTCGTGTCGTGGTATGCGGAGGAAGGCAAGCGGGTGTACGGCCAAACGGTGCCTGCATCGGCGCCTGACAAGCGGATCCTCGTCATGCACCAGCCGGTTGGGGTGATCGCGGCGATCACGCCTTGGAATTTTCCCGCCGCGATGCTGACTCGCAAGGTAGCCCCGGCTCTGGCTGCGGGCTGTACCGCTGTAGTCAAACCGTCCGAATTTACACCTCTGACGGCTTACAGGCTCGTTGAGCTGGCTCATGAAGCGGGTATTCCTGCAGGCGTGCTGAATGTCATCACCGGCAACGACAAGGAAATTGGCGAGGCATGGATGGCGGACGAGCGCGTAAGCAAGCTCTCCTTCACCGGCTCGACGCGCGTCGGCAAGCTTCTGTACAGGCAAGCGGCAGACACGGTTAAGAAGCTGTCGCTGGAGCTTGGCGGACATGCGCCGTATATTATTACCGCTCATGCCGATTTGGATCAGGCCGCGAAAGATTTGATGGCACCGAAGTTCCGCAACGCTGGACAAACCTGCATTTGCCCGAACCGTGTATATGTACATGAATCGGTGCACGATGAATTTGTGGCCAAATTGACGCAGGCGGTAGCCGGGCTTAAGGTAGGCAACGGATTGGAGCCGGACACTAATATCGGCCCGTTGATTAACCAATCCGCGGTGGACAAGATGAACCGCCATGTTGCCGATGCGCTGGAAAAAGGGGCCGTTAGCGCGGCTACAGTTCCGGCGCCAAAGAGCAGCGGATATTTCGTGGAACCGGCTGTCATCACCGGCGTAACGGACGAGATGCTCTGCATGCGAGAAGAAACGTTCGGTCCGCTCGTTCCCGTGACGACTTACCGGACGACAGAGGAAGTGATTCAACGCGCGAACGATTCCAGGTACGGGCTGTCTGCTTATGTATTTACACAGAATTTGAAGGAGGCATTCGAGATCTCCGAAGGTTTGGACTACGGCATTGTCGGTCTCAACGACGGGCTCCCTGCAACCGCACAAGCGCCGTTCGGCGGAATGAAGGAGAGCGGTCTTGGCCGTGAAGGCGGCCATTGGGGCATTGAGGAATTTCTGGAAGTGAAATATGTTTCGATGAAGCTGTAATCATTCCATCAATCAAAAAACATCCGTGAACCGGCGCTGAAGCGCTGTTCTGCGGATGTTTTTTAACCACATCAGAAAATATAAGTTATCGTATCCGAAAATCCGCTTTCCGATTGGCATGAAAAAGTTACCGCACCTAGGAAATAATTGTGGTTTGGACGCCGAGATAATCCAACAATTCCTGTTCCACTTGCCGGATACGATCCAGTCTCAGGCTGTAAGCTGATACGGTTTCCCCAACGACATGGGCATTCAAAAGACCTGCACAGCGCAGGTTGAATATATGGTCATGGGTAATCCCTTTGGAAATGCCGAGATGACGCACCACTTCGATAAAGGAATGTGGTTCATTGCGCAAAAAATGCAGGATGCGAAGACGGCTTTTCTCACTCAGGCTGCGGAGGAGCCGGTACAATTGCAGAGAAGGCTCATCTTCGGCGGATAAGGGCTCGAGTCTGGCGGCATAATAGCAGATCGTAAGACTGCCGAAGGAGTAAATGATATTTCCGGGCTGAAAGTGGAACTGGGGTACCAGAACAAGCTTTTCCAACCCCTTAACCGGTTCAAAGCAAAATCCGTTTGTCAATTTTGCCGCTTTTTCAAATGGGCTTAATCCTTTTAGTTCCGGCTTTTCCTGCGTTTCCGCATGCAGTGCAGCGATGATTTTCTGGTCAACATTTTTGAAATAGGCGTAATTCCACTCGAAAAGCATGTCATGCAAACGGTCACGCACCGCTTTCATATCCTCGGGAAAAGTCTGTACGTACGGAGACAGCACTTCGTACAATTCACCTAGAGAAAGTCCTTCTAACCATGCCAAAAAATCCTCAACACTGTCTTTGCCCGGGGATACATAATCAAGCAAATGGAGCAGCTTCCATTCCAGATCGATTCCGGTTCTGTCCAGTTGTTCGGCAAATCGTGGGGACAATGAGGCTTGAACCTCCTGTGGCCAGGTAGGACCCAAATCAATCCTTTTGTACCAGCTTTTGCACAGAAACGTATGGAGGCTATTGATCAGCTCGTTGACGGGTCTGAACGATATTTCCAATTGATAAGACACAAATTGCACTCCTTTTTCTTACCTGAAATGACGGATCTGAATTCCTGCAATGCTCCATACCTTTTATTTCAGCATTTTGCATTGACTCCCCGTTATCTTCCAGTCCAGCGAGGGCTAGATGAGTATCATGCTCTTTAAGTATATTTTATTACAACCCGGGGACGAAATCGAATTTAAGCAAATGCTGGCGTTATTATTGTATAGGATTCTGCAGCCCCGCGGCATCTTTTTTTTCTTCCAGTGAATATATTCTATTGATTAAATCGGATCAAACGAGATGACAGGCTACATAATGGTCGTTTCCAACATGCCTGAATTCAGGAACCTGCTCCTTGCATTGCTCTACCGCATAAGGACAGCGTGTATGAAATTTACACCCTGCCGGGGGGTTAGCAGGGCTTGGAATATCTCCTTTCAAGACGATTCTTTCCCGTTTCAATTTGGGGATCGGCACCGGAATCGCAGACAGCAGCGCTTTGGTATAAGGATGAAGCGGGGTGCGAAACAGCTCGTCCCGCGGGGCCATTTCCATCATGGTACCCAAATACATGACTCCAATGCGGCTGCACAGATGTTCGACTACGCTCAAATCATGCGATATAAACAGATAAGTCAATCCGCGTGTTTGCTGAAGCTGTTGAAACAGGTTAATAATCTGGGCTTGAATCGAGACGTCCAGCGCTGAAACTGGTTCATCGGCAATAATAAAATCCGGATTGAGCACGAGCGCGCGGGCAATCCCGATTCTTTGCCGCTGTCCGCCGGAAAACTCGTGAGGAAACCGATTGTAATGGTAAGGCGAGAGCCCGCACGCCTCCAGCACCTCCAGCACCAGATCGCGGATTTCTTCCTTCGCTGCCAGTCCGTGATCCAATAGTGCTTCGCCAATTGCGTCACCTATTCGAATACGCGGATTGAGCGAGCTGTAGGGATCTTGGAAAATCAGCTGCATTTTCGGCCGGAGTTTGCGCATTTCCGCTTTAGGCAGCTCATGAATAGGGATGCCTTTGAAAAGCACCTGCCCGCCGGTTTTTTCATGCAGACGCAGGATCGTGCGGCCAACGGTGCTTTTGCCGCTGCCGGATTCGCCGACAAGCCCGAAGGTCTCCCCCCGATTTATGCTCAGGCTGATATCATCTACCGCTTTGATATGACCTATTGTACGGTTAAACAGTCCTGCGGTTATCGGAAAATATTTTTTTAAATGGTTTACTTCCAACAATGCATCACTCATGCCGTGCCTCCTCTTCATACAACCAGCACGCCACTTGATTGCCAGCTCGCACTGTTTTTAGCTGGGGCTGCTGGGATCGGCAAATTTCCATACAGCTTTCACAGCGGTCATGGAAGTAGCAGGATGCAGACAGCTCCAGCGGATTCGGGACCTGCCCGGGAATGGAATATAGTTGTTCCTTCCGCTGGCCGATCACGGGCTTGGATTTGAGCAATCCCTGCGTGTAAGGGTGCTTGGGGTTTTCAAAGAGCTCGACGACATCCCCTTGCTCTACAATTTTCCCGGCATACATAACGATGACATAATCAGCCATCTCGGCCACGACACCAAGGTCATGAGTGATCAGCATGATCGACATATTCGACTGCTCTTTGCTCCGGCGGAGCGTATCCAGCACCTGCGCCTGAATCGTCACGTCGAGAGCGGTTGTCGGTTCATCGGCAATCAGCAGCTTAGGCCTGCAGGAGATCGCGATAGCGATCATAATTCGCTGCAGCATTCCTCCGGACAACTGATGCGGATAAGATTCCGCGATCTGTTCGGCGCGGGGGATCCCGACTAGTTCGATCAATTCAAGCGCGCGTGCGCGTGCCTGTTTCTTGCTCAGCCTTTGATGAAGCATAAGCGGCTCCATGATTTGCTTGCCAATCGTGAGGACCGGATTGAGGGAAGACATCGGCTCCTGAAAGATGATCGAGATCTCATTACCGCGAATACGCCGCATTTCTTCCTTGCTGATGCGCAGCAGGTCCCTGTCATCGAACAGGATTTGCCCATCGACGACTTGACCGTGCGGTCCCTCGACCAATCCCATGATGGACATTGCGGTAATGCTTTTTCCGCAGCCCGATTCACCTACAATACATACGGTTTCTCCGTGATGGATGCGAAAGCTGATTCCGTCTACAGCCTTGACTGCCCCGGCCGCTGTATGGAAGTGGGTACTAAGGTTGCTTATCTCGATTAAAGGTTTCATGGGTTCCAAGTTCACCTACTTATGTTCTGTTTTGGATCGAGAACATCGCGCAAGCCGTCGCCAAATATATTGATGGCAATGACTGTTAAAAAGATAGCCATGCCGGGGGGAATCCACAGCCAAGGGCGCTTCTCGAAATCTATTACATTATTGGCTGCATCAATCATATTGCCCCACGTCGGGGTCGGCGGCATAACACCAAGCCCGAAGAAGCTGAGCGCCGATTCAGCGAGGATGGCTCCTCCGATGCTTAATGTCGCGATAACAATTAATAGCGGGAATACATTGGGCAGCAAGTGGTAGAACAGCTTCCGCCTATCGCGAAGACCGAGGACATCGGCAGCCTGCATATACTCCCTTTCCCGCAGGGTAAGCATTTGGCTGCGAACGAGACGGGCGATACCCGGCCAGCCAATGACGCTGAGCATGAGCATAACTAGATAGAGGCGGTAATCTGTCGGAACCTTCCATTCGGACATCAACGCCCCCATGATGAAGAGAATCGGAATTCCAGGGATGGTGAACAGCAAGTCGGCTATCCTCATAATGATTTGATCGACAATACCGCGATAATAGCCCGAGATGATTCCGAGAACCGTTCCGATCGTCATGGAAAGCAGCATAGATGCGAGGCCTACCGTCAGTGATATTCTTCCTGCCTGCAGCAGCCTGGTCAGCACATCTCTGCCCAGCAAATCAGTGCCCAGCCAATGCTTGGCGCTCGGGGGCTTGTGCATCATAGCGGGATTGACCTTGCCGTCTGCATAAGGAGAGAAGATCGGCCCGATAAAACATATTAAAAACATAAATACGATAAAAGCGAAGCCGGCAACTGCCAACTTGTTTTTGCTTAATTGACGAACGGATTGCCGCCATAAGGAGGAGGAAGCCTCCATAGCATATCCGGCTTTTCCGGTTTGGTTTGTAGGCTGCTGATCTGTAGAGACTTGAGTGGACAATTGCCGATCCTCCTTTCGTTACTACAATAATTTTAGAAGTTTCCAGGGTAACTGTTAAAGCCTGACGCGCGGGTCGGAAGTATGATAGAGAATATCCGAGATGAGTGTACCGATGACCGTCAGTATCGCTAGAAACATCGTAAAACCCATCAGCAGCGGATAGTCGCGAACGGTAAACGATTGCATATACAGCTGTCCTATACCCGGCCAGTTAAATATTTTTTCGATGATAATAGAGCCTCCGAAAAGAGCGGGAAGCTCAAAGCCGACCAGGGTAATGGCGGGCAGCATCGCATTTTTCAAGGCGTGACGGTAAAGCACGGTTCTTTCTTTTAGTCCTTTGGCACGGGCCGTGCGAACGTAATCCTGGCGAATGACTTCCAGCATGTTGCTGCGGAAGTAGCGGGTAAGCGAGCCAACCCCAAGAAGTACCATAACGGCTACCGGCAGGAACATATGATGCAGAACATCGACCAGATACTCCCAGCCTTCCGCACGGCTGCCTGTCGTAATCATTCCTCCCGGAGGGAGAATCTTCAGATCGACTGCGAACACCTTGATCAGGAACAGCCCGATGAAGAAAGAGGGGATCGACATGGCGGCGAATATGCCGATCATGACGAGCGTATCAAACAGCGAATACTGCTTATAGGCAGTAATAACACCGATAACGACAGCAAAAAACCAGGTGAAGAATGTCGCTACTACCGCTAGCAAAAAGGAGTTCCATATGTAATCCTGGAATAGCTCGAATACAGGCCTCTGCTGAGCCAGGGAATAACCAAAATCGCCTTTAAAAATGTTGGCCATCCAATTGACATAGCGTTCGAGCACCGGTTTGTTCAGGCCGTAGATTTCCCGCAGCTCTGCTTTGCGCTCCTCAGTGAGGCTCAGATTGTTATCGACATAATCGCCCGGTGTCAGGGAGTAAAGGAAGAAAATTAGCAGGGATGCGCCAAAAAGAATCAAGATCATATATAAGCATCTTCGGAGTAAATACGTTTTCATGCTTTTCTCCTTAATCGGACATCTTCCGCCTCAACAGCTCAGGCGGGAGATGTCCGGTATTAGTGACTATTAACGGGGAGAGGGCGGAGCACTGGAGTCATGTACTGATAGACGTGCGCATGAAATTTTACTGCAGCTCCCAGTTCGGCAGGCTGTGTCCGATCCCGGCAAGCGGGTTCAGTTCAAATCCGTCGATGCGTCCGTTGATAGCAATAACCGATTTGGTATAGCTGGTAAACATGACCGGCAGTTCATCGTTTAAAATTTTGAACATTTCATGATAAATCTTTTTCCGCTCCTCAACATCGCTTGTGGCTAAACTCTGCACATAGAGTTCGTCAATTCGCGGATTATCGTACCCCTTTGTCTCTCCTTTAATAAAGCGAAATACCCCTTGTGAAGGATCACTGATAATCGTGGTGGAGAATGAGGCCATATCATAATCTCCGCTGCTGACTTTAGCCGAAAGCGTATTGAAATCCGGGAACTGCTCAGGAATGAAATCAACTCCGATCTCTCTGTAGTTCTCAGTGGCGATCGCTATGAAAATGTCGGTATTGGCGCTTTTCGAACCGAGGTAGTTGATTTGCAGCTTTTTGCCGTCCTTTTCACGAATGCCGTCTGCTCCAACCGTCCATCCCGCTTCATCGAGCAGCTGCTTAGCTTTTTCCGGGTCATAAGGATATGGGTTAATATCTTCTTCCGTATATGACCACAAAATCGGAGAGGAAGGAATGTTGGCGATGGAGCCGGCGCCTTGTCTGGAATCAACATAGATGAGCTGGCGGTCAAGCCCGTAGGTTAAGGCCTGGCGGACACGCTTGTCCTGAAGATGCTCCCTCTCCAAATTAAATTGATTGTACCCGTAGTTGCTTGCAGTGCTAGGGATGAGATCCAAGAACCCAAGCCCCTTTAACTTTTCAATGTTGTCGGCGGTAGCCGAGAAGCTGCCGTAGTCCACTTCTCCCGTTTCAATAAATTGCCATGTGTCGCCCTCAGTCGTCTTGTAAATGAAATATTCCGTCTTTGGTTTTCCGAAAATATAATGTTCGTTAGCTACAAAACGCACTTCTTGCCCGGGGATAAATCTCTCCAGCTTGTAAGGTCCGTTTGTGATTGGGGTAGCATGCAGGTTCTTAATATAATCCAGATTACCGAATTCATAATCCTTGCCATAATACTCTTTGGATAAAATTTGTCCGCCCAGCACCGTCAGCGCCGTTGCATTCGTTTCCTCCAATGTCACCGAAATTGTACGCTCATTTATGACCTGAATGCCTTCGATAGAATCCGCTTTACCTTCCTTGTAAGCTTGGCCTCCCTTAATTCGGGTTTCGACTACATTGTTGATGCCGTCGTAAGCAGGATCATGCAGCAAAGTCCAGGTAAATTCGACATCCGCAGTTGTCATCGGGGACCCATCGCTGTATTTCAGACCATCACGAAGAAAGAACGTATAGGTCAATTCATCATCTGAAATTTCCCAACGCTCGGCTAAGCCCGGGATCGGAAGGCCGTTCGGATCAAGCCGTACCAGCGGAGTATACAGCACAGAATTAACGTTGCCGTCATAGCCTACTTGCGTGAAATAAGGAGTGAACGCTCCGCTCGGATTGACAAGGCTGACAATAATTGTATCCGTGCGCTGACTGGCTCTGTCCGGTATTTTTGACAGATCAATCGCTGCCAGCGGTTCTTGCAGCAAACTGCTGTCCGCTTCAGGACCCGAAGACGGGTCGGAGGAGGACTCAGGATTATTGCTGGATGGAGGAGACTGTGATTCTGGTTCATGGTTAGATGAATCCGAGGAGCACGCAGTCATTACGATAGAAAGAAGCAATAACAATATAAATGCTATGTACCGTTGTTTTTTCATGACAACCACCTTTTACGTTTAATTAGGAACTTTCATACTGAGAGTTACTGCATTACGGATGAATAACATTGCCAGTGAAAAAGTCCACCCCTTTCGCAAAAAAAGTAAAGATAGCAAAATAGCGGAAATAATACTATAATTCCAATGAGATAAGTATGAATTATAGTTGCAGAAGTGTATCATTAAGCCTATTATAGCCAGTTTTTGTTATTCTGTAAATAAGGTACTTGGTTAGTTTTCTCCTTAGACAGAAATATATTTGTGTCATTTGAAAAGTGAACTGGTGCTCCTGATTTGCTGCTGCACTCGCTGGAAATGCAGGCACTTGCTGGAGTGCAGCAATCTGGGCAGATTGTTATTCGCTCATTATGGAGATGAATGGCCAGGCTGCAAATAGCATAATTATAGATTTACCACTAGCCGTGTAGATTTACATACTTCAGATTTTGCAAAGACTTGAATCCGCATGGCACTGTGACAGGATTTCGTGTAGATCAATTACTGGAGAAGGGCTGGAGCAGGCTTATGAACTACGATTGCGCGATTGTTGGCGGCGGACCGGCGGGCTTAAATGCGGCGTTGGTGCTGGGCAGAGCGAGACGAAGTGTGGCATTGCTGGATAACAGCCAGCCGCGAAACCGAGTGACGCATGCCTCTCATGGTTTTATTACAAGAGACGGGATTCAACCGGACGAATTTCGCCGTATCGCTTATAAGGAGGTGCTTCGTTACCCGACAGTCCGACACTGGCCGGTTGAGGTGACGGAAATTCAGAGGACTGACCAAGGGTTTCTCCTTTTTACTTCGACGGGTGGACGGGTGCAGGCCCGAAAAATCATTTTGGCGGCCGGATTTAAGGAAGTGCTGCCGGACATTGAGGGAGTCAGTGACTTCTATGGGAAGAGTCTGTTCAATTGTCCGTTCTGTGACGGCTGGGAATTAAGGGATCAACCGCTGGTGGTCATTTCCGATTCACCGGATGTCATTCATAAGGTTAAGCTGCTGTATAACTGGAGCCGGGATCTTGTCGTATGTACGAATGGCAGTAACAGCTTGACGGCCATTCAACGGCAGCAGCTTATATCCAGGGGGATCCGGATTGTGGATACGCCCGTAGCCGCCTTTTTCGGACGCGAAGGCCTGTTGGAACGGGTGTACTTCACGAATGGCACCCATATAGAACGCACTGCTGGCTTTATCGCGCCGGCATTGCAGCCCAATGCCCGGTTCAGCACAGTGCTGAGTTATCAGACAGAGGAGAGCGGGGGAATTGTGACCGATGAAATGGGGAGAACAACGGCTTATGGTGTTTACGCAGCGGGTGACTCGGCTTATGTCATGCCTTCACAGTTGATTTATGCTGCAGCGTCAGGCAGTAAGGCAGCGATAGCGGTTGTAGCCGATTTGACAGAGGAGGATTGGCAGGTGTAAAAAGAACGGAAATACCAGGTCCTTTCTGAGATCCGTGAGACCAATCTTCCATATTCCGGAAGCAAGAGAAAAAGAGGCTGACGCCGATCATCGACGTCAGTGGGGTCCTCGGGTTGCAATCTAGGTTTTATTCTGATTAGTCCTCGCCTGTTTGGGCGCCGTCTGCAGCTTGCGGCAATAATCGGCCGGCTACAATCTCTTGCTTGTTGGCTTGTGCAGTAAGATTGGTTTTCTCCTCGCAGATGGCTTCTTTAAGGCGGCCTGCGTGCTTTTCAAGAATGGCGGCAGCTTCCTCTGCATCCACGCCGGTCTCCAGCATGAGAATCGCTTTTTTAACCTGCATGCCCGCTTTTTTCAAAGCCTCGTCGGCTTCCACATCCGATACACCGGTAACCTGCTTGACGATGCGAATAGAGCGATCATAGAGCTTGGTATTGCTTGCTTTCATGTCTACCATCAGATTATTGTACACTTTACCGAGCTTGATCATGACTCCGGTAGTTAACATGTTGAGGACCAGCTTTTGCGCGGTCCCGCTTTTTAATCTGGTGGAACCCGAAATGACTTCAGGGCCGACTACGGGCGCAATGCAAAGATTGCATATTTCGCTCAGCTTGGAATTTTTATTAGTGACTACCCCGATTGTCGGCGCACCGATTTCCCGTGCCTGGCGCACAGCTCCTAATACAAACGGAGTGGAGCCGCTGGCCGTAATTCCCACAACGACATCATCAGCGGTGACTCCTATATCGCGAATGAGCCGCGCCCCTCCCTCGGAATCATCTTCAGATCCCTCTACAGCGGTGCGGATTGCCGTATCGCCTCCGGCAATATAGGCTTGAACCAGAGCGGGGTCGGTTCCATAGGTAGGAGGGCACTCGCTGGCATCCAGGACGCCGATTCTTCCAGATGAACCAGCCCCTATATAGAACATTCTCCCGCCATTTTTCAAAGAGTGGTACAACAAGTCGACGGCTTCGGCGATAACGTCAATCTCCTCACGTACCGAGAGAGGAACACGCTGGTCCTCATCGTTCATCAGCATGAGCATGTCGCGTGTATCCACCTCATCAATCGCGATAGTAGCCGGATTGTTCATTTCCGTTGTTAATTGCGCGAAGTATGAAGACATAAATAATCCATCCTTTTCTGGACGCGGGCAGGTCATAACTTGCCAGCTTTTGCGTGTCTTAGTCCCTGTTCCGTTGATGTTAGCATCCGCACATGATTTGCAGCTTAAGCTATCTTAGCCTTTGACCGATCCTACAGTCAGACCGGCGACGAAGAAACGCTGCAGTAGCGGATATAAGATAATAATCGGAAGCGTTGAGGTAATGATAACTGCGGATTTGATGGACATCGCAATCGTACTGCGGTCTGCCGCACCCGCCCCGTCTCCGATCATAGTAGTTCCGTTAACGATGTTGCGCAAGAACAGCATAACCGGGTACTGGTTCGTGTTCAAATAAATCAATCCATTAAACCAGTCATTCCAGAAGAAGACTGCAGTGTAAAGGCCAATCGTGGCCAACGCTGGTGTGGACAGCGGCAGAATAACCCGGTACAAAATCCCGAAGTAGTTCAGCCCGTCTATAATGGCCGCTTCTTCAATTTCAGAAGGAATGGCTCGAATGAAGTTGATCAGGATGATAAGGTTAAATTGGTTGATCGCAAACGGCAGAAGCATGGCCCATACTGTACCTGTCAGCTGCAGGTTAGAGATAAGCAGGTAAGTGGGAATCAACCCGCCGGAAAAAAACATCGAGAAGACGATCAGCATCATAACGACTTTATGGCCCTTCAGGAACCGCTTAGACATAGCGTAAGCGAACAGGGTCGTCATGAAGAGAGCGATACAAGTTCCGGCGACCGTATAAAAGATCGTATTTCCATAAGCTCTAAAGAAGTTAGGGTACGTAAAGATTTGAATGTAAGCTTCAAAGTTCACCCCGACCGGTATCAGGCTGACCTTGTTGTTGATGATCGCTTCAGGGCTCGACAGGGAGAGCGCCAGCATATAAACGAATGGAATAAAACAAACTAGGACAACTATGATCATGAACAGATAGATGAGCACGTCAGCGATTGACATGCGAAATCTTCGTTGGGCTTTAACCATGGAGTACGCTCCTTTCCTGCTTAGTAAATACTTTCCCCGGTCGCTTTTCTGCTTAGCCAGTTAGTGGTAGAGACCAGGATGACGCCGATGACTCCGCTGAACAAGCCAATCGCTGTGGCATAAGAGTAGTTTTGGTTAGTTAAACCGGTTCGGTAAACGAGCGTATCTATAATATCACTGACCATAGCATTAGATGGTGTGTACATGAGCAATACTTTCTCGAACCCAAGGCTCAACAAGGAACCGACATTCAATATCAGCATGACCATAATGGTAGACATAATCGAAGGAATCGTTACGTAGATCACCTTCTGGAATCGGCTGGCCCCATCGATATCCGCCGCTTCAAACAGCTCCCGATTGATACCGGTAATCGCTGCGAGATAAATAATCGCGGTCCAGCCTGTAAACTGCCAGGTTTCGCTAAAAATATAGATTGATCGGAAATACTCAGGTTCATTTAAGAAGTAAATGGGCTCCATTCCGAACCAGCTGACGAGCAGCCTGTTGATGATTCCCGTACTAGGAGAAAGCAGTTCATTCAAAATGGCGATGACAACAACCGTCGAAATAAATCTCGGAGCATAAGAAACGGTTTGCACGAACTTTTTGAATTTGACATGGCGCACCTCATTTAACAAAAGAGCGAACAGAATTGGAATAGGGAAGTTAATGAGAATATTAGCACCAGAAAGAATAAGAGTATTGTAGAACGCTCTCCAAAAAGCAGGGTCCTGGAAGAAGCGCTCGAAGTAGGCAAAGCCTACCCATTCCGAACCGTATGGTCCCATTCCCGGACGATAACGGCGGAAAGCCAGAATGTTACCAAACAGGGGAGCGTATTTAAACAGTAAAAAGTGACATAACGGCACAATCATCATGATGTACAGCTGCCAATAGCGGGCAATATGCCGCTTTGCAGGCGACCCTATCTCTGGTTGCGGTTTAGAGGCTATCGTGTTTTCGGTCATATCATTCACCTTTTTCGCTAGGTTAAAAAACGACAATGTCGGCTTTGTTTGAAAGGCAAAGACCTGCAGTGAAAATGTCGGTCAACGAATTTTCCCGGCAGGTCTTTATTCAGGTCTTTTAGTATCCGAGCTTCCGGAATTGTTGGATTATCTCAAATTGTCGTTGTACAGTTGAGTGAACTTCTCGATTTGCAGAACCTTCATTTCATTAACGTATTGATCCCAATCCGTTTCCAGGCTCTTCTTACCTGTCAGGAATGCGTCCGCCCAAATCTCGAACGTGTCGGCAAGCGGTGTTTGAAGCGAGCTGGCTTCTTCAGCTATCATGTCGTCAAACATTGGTGTTGGCGGAAGGCTTTGAATGGCATTGTCCATAGCCGCGACAGCAGCATTGATTTCAGCATAGTTCTCATCGTACTTCGTCATCTCTCTGGCATTCACCCATACCAGCTGAGTGACGTCAGAACCGGAACCGTAGGCCAGCTGCATGTGCTTGTAGATACCGTTAGGTGAGTTGACAATTTCATCGGCATATTTAATGGTGTCGCCTTCCATCGTGTAAGTCTCGCCCTCAACTCCAAGCGCCCACAATTTCGCGCCTTCCTCGGAGAAGAAGATTTCGTCAATTGTTCTAACTAAACGCTCAAAGTCCGGACGTTCTGCAGTTTTCTTAGGGAAGAGAACGCCGCCGCCTGTGCTGCTCTTAGGCTGGTGGTGAGCGCCTTTAGGTCCGGCCAATGGCGGATACATTTGCAGCTTGAAGCCTTCTTCTGTAGCTGCGTTTTCTACGCCGCCGATTTGGTCATAGTAGGCATAGGTTGCAAAGGACTTGCCGGTAGCCAGTTTCTGCGACCATCTGTCTCCGTCGATCGGATCGGCCATCTCCGGATCAAGCAAGCCTTCAGCATAAAGCTTGTGGAAGAACTCCATGTATTGTTTGTACTCTTCGCTGATGGCGCCAGGGAAGTAAACCTCGTTCTCATAATCCCAGCTGAGTACGTTAGTACCGGAAGATGAATTCTTACCAACACTAACGCCGAAAGAAGGCATCGTCATCCGGTAAAGAACACGCGGACCAGCCAGAATAGTGAGCGGATAAGAATCCGGATGCTCGTCTTTGAATTTCTTGAGAACCGTATACAGCTCATCAAAGGTGGTAGGAGCTTCCAGGTTGTATTTTTCCAGCAAATCTTGTCTCATGATTAAGCCGCCGTCATAAAAAGGCTTGTCATACAGTGAAGGCAAATTATAGCGCTTACCATCTTTCAAATTCGTGGCGTTAACTTCATCTTCCAGTCCAAATTCCTGGACGCGCGCATTGAAGTGCGGGGTCCAATCGGAATAATCACTGATCGGCACAATAGCCCCGTTCAGAGCGAGGGAGGCGTTTTCACCGCGAATCGACTGATAAAGGATAACGTCAGGAGCATTAGTTCCGGTATTTAGTGCCAAAGAAACTTTAGTCGTATAATCGGCAATCGGGATGACCTCAAAGTCAATGTCTACGTTAAAGCGTTTTTCCACTTCTTGGATCACAAGCCAGTCTTCCTTAAAAGGAAGGGTTGCATTGTCAGAATAATAAACCGAGAATTTCAGCGGTTCTTCCGTACCTTCAGGTGAAGACGGTGATCCTTCCGGACTGGAGCTAGGGCTGGATGATGGCGAAGGGGATGGATTGCTGTCGGACGCGCCGCATCCTGCAAGCGTTGTCATAGCCATCATGGATGCAAGAGCGAGGTAACCCATTTTTTTCTTAATCATACTTTTGCTGACCTCCCTGATTTTGAATACAAAAAAGCAGGATTGCTAAAACCGGCTAGTATTCTATGAATTACGCCAGTATTGGTACGCTCGAGCGAATCATAACATATATTATTTCCGCGGTCAATGATATTTTATGAAATATTATTACATTGGTGTAAGGGCTTTCGCAAAAATTTATAGTGCACGATAAGGAAGATCCTCTATGTCATTACTCGCTAGGAAATCAAAAAAAGATGAGAAACGCCCGTCAGCAAACACCATTCATATCGCTCTGCCAGCGCTAATTTGGAAAATATCGGGGTTCTGGTGCAGCATAGACATTAATTTTGCCAGTAAAACCGGGATGTGCCGTGCAGCTTGGGGAAGGACCGGTGAAATAGCAGTAAGGATGGGTAAAGGGAAGCGTCCTGGGCGATAACAAATCATTGCAAATTGAAAGGAAATAATTCGCTTTATAAGCTTGTAAAAAGGGGTTTTCAATCGAGTCGTTATTTTGTCTTTAAATGTGCAATAAAATATATGCCGGTGAATAGCATGATAACTTGTATGCCTTAGAGGGAATAAGCTGTGGATTTTAGGCTCCTTTTGTTAGTTGTTAGCTTGCCGCTGCTTGCAAATGAAATCGAATGACGCTCCTCGAGAATCCCAGCAGGGAGTGATCCTCGGGGAATCTCCGCTGGGAGCGACCTACTAATGATCAACATAGTCTTCGCGAGAGGTGCGGACAATATCCGGCAGGCTATTCAGCGCTAACGCTCACCCTCGCTCTTATTTGGTGAAAAAGACGGCGATTTTTTTTCTAACGCTCCTCCTCGCTCTTATTTGTGACAATTAGGCGGAAAAACCGCATTTGAGGCAAATAAGGACTGTGGCAAACCACTGCGAGCGTTAAAATCTGGGAGAGGCGTGAAGGCACCACAAATGGCGGCTCCCGCCCCCATTGTCGAAAGTGCCGCGCCATCGGCTCCCGCCCCGCCCCTATCGGCGAAGATTAGGATTTAGAAGCGTTTTACGATACTGCTGCCAGCAAGAGACATGTTATAATAAAAGGATATAAACGAAACTGCAATTTACCCGGGTAAAGTATAAAGCAAGAGGCCGAGACAGCAGCAGTTGCAGCTTTTGTTCTTTAAGCGTTACAGCAAGCAAGGAGTGGATAGGCATGCTCGAACAAGCCCAGCAGCATTTGCAAAATATATTTGGTTATAAAGAGTTCCGCGCAGGACAGCGAAAAATTATTGCCCGTCTATTGGAAGGGAAAGACACCGTAGGCATAATGCCGACGGGTGGCGGTAAGTCGATCTGCTATCAGATCCCGGCACTGGTTATGCCCGGAACGACATTGGTCATTTCACCGCTTATTTCTTTAATGAAGGATCAGGTTGATGCATTAACCAATCTGGGAATATCGGCGGCCTTTATTAATAGTTCGCTCAGCCATAGTGAGACGGATCAGCGGCTGCGGCTCGCGGCACAGGGAGAGTACAAGCTGCTGTACGTGGCTCCCGAGCGTTTGGACTCCCCGCGGTTTCAGGCCTTAGTTACCATGACATCCGTACCTTTGATCGCTATTGACGAGGCTCACTGTCTCTCGCAATGGGGACATGATTTTCGCCCCAGCTACCGCTCGATTGTGACCTTTTTGCAGCAGCTGCCGGTACGACCGGTGGTTGCCGCTTTTACCGCTACGGCTACCGAGGAGGTAACACGGGATATTGTAGACCTGCTTAGTATGAAGCAGCCTCAGGTCCATATTACCGGCTTCGACCGGGCCAACCTGACGTTATTAGTGAGAAGAGGGGTCAATAAGACGGATTATATCCTTAATCATCTGGCCAATCATCCGGGAGAGTCGGGAATCATCTATGCTTCCACCCGCAAGGAGGTCGATGAACTGCATCAGCTGCTTAACCGTAAAGGAATTGCTGCGGGTCGGTATCACGCTGGTATGAGTGATCAGGAACGAAAGCAGAGCCAGGATTCGTTTGTCTACGATGAAACTCAAATTATGGTTGCTACCAATGCATTTGGCATGGGTATCGATAAATCCAACGTTCGCTATGTTATTCACTACAATATGCCGAAAAATATGGAGTCGTATTACCAGGAAGCAGGCCGCGCAGGGCGTGACGGGGAACCGGGGGAATGCGTGCTGTTATTTAGTCCGCAGGATATTATGACCCAGAAGTTTCTGATAGAGCAGTCGGTTGCCGATGAGAGCAGAAAAAGCAATGAATACAAGAAGCTGCAGACGATGATTGATTACTGCTACACCCAGCAGTGCCTGCGTCATTACATTTTGCGCTATTTCGGAGACGAGTCCGGCTCCGCAGCATGCGATAATTGCAGCAGCTGCAAAGATTCTGGCGAACTGATTGATATTACCGATGAGGCGCGCAAAATTTTCTCGTGTATTTACCGGATGCGTGAACGTTTTGGGGTCACAATGGTCGCTCAGGTTCTGAAGGGATCTCGCAGCAAGAGGATTACGCAGTTTGGCTTTGAGCGCTTGTCTACGTATGGGCTGATGGCGGAAAGGACGGAAAAGGCGATTGCCGACTTGATTCATATCCTGATTGCAGAGCAGTATCTGGCGTTAAGTGAAGGGCAATATCCGGTTGTTCGCCTGCTGCCGCGAGCGGTTCAAGTATTGAAGGGACAGGAGCAGGTGATGTACAGAACGCCTAAAGTGTCCAAGGCCAGCGGAGAATTCGGCCCTCTCTTCCAAGAGCTCAAGCAGCTTCGCAAGCAGCTTGCGGATCAGGAAAATGTCCCTCCTTATATTATTTTTGCGGACAGCACCTTGCAGGAAATGGCGAGAATGATGCCTGGCAATGAATATGAAATGAGGGCAGTAAAAGGTGTAGGGGATGCGAAGGTTGCTCGTTATGGCCCGATTTTTCTGCAGAAGATCCGGGAGTTTGCGGAGAAGGAGGGGGTAAAGAAGGCGGATGGCAGAGAAATCAGCCCAGTCAGAAGCGGCGCGGTCAGCACCAGCTTAGGCAGCGCTGGTAATGAGGGCACGGGTTCAGTTAGAAGCGGCGCAGTCAGCACCAGCTTAGATAGTGCAGGCATTGGCAGCAGCGGCTCAGGCGGGATCGGGTCAGGCAGCTTCAGCTTTGGGCGCGACTCGGATTCTTCGCTGGCTGACAGCAGCCTAACCACCAAAGCGGAGCAGTCTGCTAAAGCAAAGCAATCTGCGCAAGCTTCCTCCTTGCCAAGTCATTTGGTAACATACAGGCTTATTGCCGATGGTGCGGGATTACAAGAGGCTGCGGAGGAAAGAGGAATGTCGATCATCACGATACAGGATCACTATCTCCGGGCAGCGTTAGAAGGCCATCCGGTCCCTTGGCAGGAAATCGTCACCCCGGAGGATGAAGCGCTGATCATCGAAGCGATGAATGAACTGGGCAATGACAAGCTGAAGCCGATCAAAGAAGCGCTGCCCGAGCATATCGATTATTTCATGATCAAGGCGGTGCGGGCGAAGCAGCAATGTGAGGAAGCTTGAATCTTTAAGAAGCAATAGGCTAAAAAAGGGGCTGTCCGAAAAGTGGCCGTTCAGCCCGATAGCTAGAATAAGCAAACCCCAAGCAGCTAACCCGAGGCCAGCGGCCCCGAGGCGAATTGTATGCGAAATTGTGTGCGAATTTGTATGTGAAAGTGTATGGGAAAGTGTACACGAAATTGTATGTGAAATTGTATGCGAAAACTGTCATACCATTGAATTTTCAGGCACCACTCCAGCATGAAAATAGCCAAGGTTGGTGGGGTTCGTTGAGGCTCGCGAGCTCGCGTCGCGGGCTGCGCGGGCTTGATGCCTGCGCTTTGTACGAAATGTCGTACAAATTCATGCGGTTGAAGTGCGCTTACCGGAGATTTGTATGAAATGTCGTACAAATACAGGGGATTGAAGTGCGATTACCCAAGATTTGTATGACAAATCGTATAAATGCAGGGGATTGAGGTGCGATTACCCGAGATTTGTATGACATATCGCACAAAAGCAGGGTTTTAAGCTACCAAGGAGCTCCAGCCAGTGTTTCAGACGAAATGTCGTACAAACTTCAAATCCATGTGGTTAAGGTACGATTACCCGACATTGCTCATCATGCGGGGAGTAAACGCGGTGAGTTTTTTTCACAGAAAAACCGCATACAATCACAATCGCCGAGCAGGATGATCGCTTTGTTTTCCCGAAAGAGATTGCGAGAAGACCGCGGACTGCGATCTATGCTCAACGTAAGTGTAGGTAGAAAGCGTGTTCGGCCACCTCAAGGGCAATCGGACGTTCCGACGGTTCTCCTTACGGGGACTGGACAAGGTTCACGTTGACAAGGTTCACGTTGAGTTTGGGATTGTGGCATTGGCCCACAACCTACTGAAAGTAGCAGGCATCCGCCTCGCTACTTTCTTACAAAAACAACATAACAAAAAAAGTTGGATGGAAAACATTATGATATGTTTTTCCGCCCAACTTTTTATTTTGGGGACTTTCTGGACAGCCAGTACTAGAAGCCAAGCTTGCTTTCAATATAAGCCTTCAGCTCAGCGATCGGCAGGCGAACCTGCTCCATCGTATCCCGGTCCCGCACAGTGACCTGGCCATCGCTCTCCGAATCAAAGTCATAGGTGATACAGAACGGTGTGCCGATCTCATCCTGCCTGCGGTATCTTTTGCCGATTGAACCGGTCTCGTCATAATCGACCATGAAATCGGCAGTTAACTCGCTAAATACTTTTTGCGCACCGGCAGACAATTTCTTAGACAGCGGCAGAATTGCGGCTTTGTAAGGAGCCAACGCCGGATGCAAATGAAGAACGGCACGGCTGTCGCCATCTCCGAGCTCCTGATGCTCGTAAGCGTCAATAAGGAAAGCGAGGGTGACCCGGTCGGCACCGAGGGATGGCTCGATGCAGTAAGGAATGTACCGTTCATTCGTCTCCGGATCAATGTATTGGAAGTCTTCGCCGGAATGCTCCATATGCTGCTTCAAGTCATAATCGGTACGGTCGGCAACTCCCCACAGCTCGCCCCAGCCAAATGGATATTTGTATTCAAAGTCAGTGGTCGCATTGCTGTAATGGGACAATTCCTCTTTAGCATGGTCCCTCTGTCTCAGGTTTTCTTCGCGCAAGCCGAGGTCAAGCAGCCAGCTGCGGCAAAATTTCGTCCAATACTCAAACCACGCCATATCCTCCCCGGGCTTGCAGAAAAATTCCAATTCCATCTGCTCAAACTCACGGGTACGGAAGGTGAAGTTTCCTGGTGTAATCTCATTACGGAAGCTCTTGCCAATTTGGGCAATCCCGAAGGGCAGCTTTTTGCGCATTGTGCGCTGTACATTTTTGAAGTTTACAAAGATGCCCTGGGCCGTTTCCGGACGCAAGTATATTTCGTTCGTGCTGGATTCCGTTACTCCTTGAAACGTTTTAAACATCATATTGAACTGGCGGATGTCCGTATAATCCTGAGCGCCACAGTCCGGACAGACGATTTGCTCCTCTTTGATCTTCTCGGCCATCGCTTCAAAGGACATGCCGTCCGCGATCATTTCAACGCCTTTTTCAGCCATCGCATTTTCGATCAGCTTATCTGCCCGGTGACGCGCTTTACACTGTTTACAGTCGATCATCGGATCGTTGAAATTACCGACATGCCCCGAGGCGACCCAAGTTTTGGGGTTCATCAAAATAGCGGCGTCCAAGCCGACATTATAAGGGGACTGCTGGACGAATTTTTTCCACCAGGCCTTTTTGACGTTGTTTTTCAGCTCAACACCTAACGGGCCGTAATCCCAAGTGTTAGCCAAGCCGCCGTAAATCTCCGAACCGGGGAAAATAAAGCCGCGGTGTTTGGCTAAAGCAACGATTTGATCCATGGACACACTCATCTTATAACTCTCCTTTACTCATATACCCAGCTCTATGCAGACACGAAAAAAACCCGCTCCACATAGGCATTAGACATGCCCAGGGACGAGCTTTCATGACCCGCGGTTCCACCCTGGTTGACCTCTCCTTCAGAAGCGAAGCAGAGCATCCCCTCTTTAAACATAAGGCTCCAGACTGCCGTTTCCCTGTACATTATCCCCGGGCTTTCACTGTCCCCGGATCGCTGGGCGGACAAGAGATGCAGGTACTATAGGTCTTTCATCGCCTTAGAACAATTTATGGTTCAACTTGTCATTATGATACTTCGTTTTACAAGCAAATGCAAGTGATCTCATATGGATTGGCAACCGTTCTGCGACAGTATAATTTTATCTTCACACCAAATTCACACGGAGTGCCCTACAATAAAATGGAAATAAACCGCTTACAATCACAGGGTGAAAGGAGTGCCTGAGCGTGGCCCGTATTTTGATGAATCATGTCCACAAAAGCTATGGGAAAGACAACCAGTATGCTGTCAAAGACTTCAATCTGGAAATTCTTGATCAGGAATTTATCGTATTTGTTGGGCCTTCCGGCTGCGGCAAATCCACGACATTGCGCATGGTAGCAGGCTTAGAGGATATCAGCGAAGGCGAAATTTACATCAATGACCAGCTGATCAATGATTTGCCGCCTAAAGACCGGGATATCGCCATGGTATTTCAAAATTATGCGTTGTATCCGAATATGAGTGTTTACGAGAATATCGCGTTTGGTTTGCGGCTGAGGAAGGTGCCCAAGCATGAAATCGACCTTGGCGTCAAGCGTGCGGCACGGGTACTGGAAATCGAGCAGTACCTGGACCGTAAGCCCAAGCAGTTATCAGGAGGACAACGGCAGCGCGTAGCATTAGGCAGGGCCATTGTCCGCAACCCGCAAGTGTTTCTGATGGATGAGCCGCTTTCCAATCTGGACGCCAAGCTGAGGGTGCAGATGCGTACCGAGATTACGCGTCTAACCAAGCAGCTTGGAGTGACGACAATCTACGTTACGCATGATCAAACCGAAGCGATGACGATGGGCAGCCGCATTGTAGTTATGAAAAATGGCATCATCCAGCAGGTGGACACTCCGGAAATGATTTATAACTATCCTTCCAATATGTTTGTAGCGAGTTTTATCGGATCTCCTCCAATGAACTTCATTCATGGCAAGCTGCACGAAGGAACTAACGGCGAACTGGAATTTCATACTCGCCGCTTTTCATTGGAAATCCCCTCCGGTATTGGTCAGGCCTTAAAAGAAAAGCAGTTCATGGAGCGCTACATCGTACTGGGCATCCGCCCGGAGAATATCAGTCTGGATCCGATCGTATTCGACGCTTTTCCGCGTGCGACCTTCGAGGGCTTGCACAAAGCCGATGAATTGATGGGAGCAGACCGCTTCATTCATGTGGATGCCGGTACGGATTCCAACATTGTCGCCCGTGTGAATCCACGCAATCGCTTTCAAGATGATGAGAAGGTCAAGCTTGCCGTAGATATGAATAAAGCTTTATTTTTTGACCGGGATACGAACGAACGGATCATGAAATGATGGCCGCCCGGAATCCAAAGTGGAAAGGGGATAGCAGCATCATGGCAAGCTTGAGGGAAGAGAGCCGCAGCAGAAGGTTAGCAGCTAAGGCGCGGATTAAAAAGCTAAGCCATCTTGCCGTTGTTCTGCTGTTGTTGCTAACAGTATTGTTTAGTTCAACACTCGCGGACGATACATATGCAAGAGCCAGTCAGCCGCTGGGACAGCATGACCTCCATGCCGTTTTGAACGAAGTGATGCTGGAGGACGATTTAAGCCGTTTTTTACAAGAGCAGCTGGGGCCTTTTTATTACCAGGTAAAGCAGCAGTGGGAAGCAGAGAATATACCAACGGCGACACAATCGTTTCAGGTTAAGGCAGCAGATTATTCTGCGGCTTCTAATGAGGATTCGCTGAGAGTAGCTCATTATGATGGCCGGAACGATGTGCTGATTTGGCAAAATAACCGCGAACAGTGGATCGAGCTGGAATTGGATGTTCCCGCAACCGGCTTGTATGAGATGCGGGCCAGCTTCACGCATTGGCGGGATGCCGAAGGGGAACCGGTTTCGTTCCGGCCGATCAACATGGCTTTTATGATCAATGGGGAGTTCCCTTACCGCGAAGCCCGTTCTATCAGATTTCCCCGCTTTTATCATGACGATTATCCATGGAAGAAAGACGAGGACGGTCATCATATCCGCCCTTCGCCTATTGAGATCGAGCGCTGGATTGAACTTCCGGTCACGGACCGCGAAGATTCCTATCATACGCCGCTGCTCTGGTATTTGGAGGCCGGGACGCAGACGCTAACAATTCAAGGCAGCTCTTCTATCGTCTTGGATCAGCTTTCCTTCGGCCCGCCAACAACTATTAACAGCTATGTCGCCGTCCAGCAGCAATATCCAAGCACAGCTTCTCCTGATGCCGAGCCCATTGTCATTGAAGCTGAAGCGATGTCAGAAAAAAATGAAGTTTCCATTCAAATCCTGAGTGATAATGATGCGTTTATGTCGCCGAAAGCGGATGGCAAAATTATTTTCAATGGGGTAGGTGGCAACCGCTGGAATGATGGCGGGGAAATGATCACCTGGGAGTTTGAAGTCGAAGAGGACGGGTTATACCAAATCGGTATGCGTGTCTTGAATAACCTGCAGTCCAACGTTACGGCTCACCGCAAAATTTATATAGACGGGCAAGTTCCTTTTGAAGAATTGCTTGCCTATGCGATTCCTTACAACCGTTCATGGCAAAAGGTAGTGCTGCAGGATGAAGAGCAGCAGCCTTACGGCTTTTACTTAACCAAAGGCACCCATACGTTATCGATGAGTGTAACCTATGCCCCGCATAAGGCTGTCCAGGTACTGCTGGAGCAGGTTAATCAGGAGCTCGGTGTCGTATCGAGAGATCTGCAGGCATTGACTAAAGGAGATGATGACCGCAACCGGACATGGGACATCGCCCAGAATTTCCCTGAGATTCCCGACAACCTAAGAAGAACGCGGGATAAAATCAGCTTGATGGCAGAGCTGTGGCTGCAGGAAAACTACGCAAGGGATAACAACTACCAGTCTCTGCTCACCTCGATTTCCGATATTGATGATCTGCTTGACTACCCGAATGATATTCCTAATAAAAAAGACACTTTGTCGCTGATTCAGACGAAGGTAGCCTCAATCACCAACCAGTTGATTAAATCGCCTTTGACGCTGGATCAAATCATTATTGCTCCGTATGAACATAAGCTGCCGAGAATGACCGCAAACTTTTGGGAAAAGTCGCTGAACGGAACGATGAACTTCCTCCGCTCATTCTCGGAAGAGACTACGCTAAGCGGGGCGGATGGCGAAGTGCTTACCGTGTGGATGAATTACGGGCGGGACTACGTTAACCTGCTGCAAGAGCTGGCGAATCAATATTTCACTCCGCAAACCGGCATTCCGGTGAAGATCGAGCTGCTGCCGAGTGAGGACCTGCTTGTGCTCGCCAATGCTACCGGCAATGTTCCGGATGTAGCCATTGGGATTGGGGAGGGCCGCCCATCCGAGTTCGCTTTCCGAAATTCGGCGATTAATCTGGCGGAATTCGCAGGCTTCGATGAGCTGATTCAAGATATGGCGCCAGGAGCAATTATGCCGTACTACTATGACGGAGGCTACTATGCTTTGCCGGAAACTTTGCAGTTCCGCTTGCTGTTCTACCGTAAGGATATCCTCGAACATCTTGACCTGGAAGTGCCCGATACTTGGGATGACGTGTATGAAATGCTGCCAACTCTGCAGCAGAACGGCTATAACTTCTTTCTTCCGAACGGCGAGTTTTTGCCCTTTATATATCAAAATGGCGCCGACTTCTATGCCAATGACGGCATTAACACGGGGCTGGATTCCCCCGAAGGCTTCGCTTTCTTCCGGGAGATAACGGAAATGTTCACGATGTACGGGATCGAACGCCAGGTGTCCAGCTTCTACCAGCATTTCCGGGATGGCTATATGCCGATCGGCGTTGCTGATTTGAACATGTATCTGCAGCTGCTGGTGGCCGCTCCGGAATTGACCGGCTGGTGGGGAATCGCTCCGCTTCCGGGGTATCCGAATGCAGAAGGAGTTGTCGAACGCTGGTCCGGAGGCAATATTGGCGCGCTGGCCCAGGGACTGGCCGCATTTGGCGGCGGCTTCTCCTCGTCAGGCAGCGGGGGTCAGACGGCTGCCATGATTATGAGCAAGTCTCAAAAGCCGGAAGAGGGCTGGGAGTTTATCCGCTGGTGGCTGTCAGCACAGGTTCAGGAGCAATTCGGATCGGAGCTGGAAGGATTTTATGGAGCGGAATTCCGCTGGAATACCGCGAATTTGGACGCCTTCATGCGCTTGCCTTGGACGGAGGAGGAGAAGATTCCAATCCTGGAGCAGTGGCGCTGGTACAAGGCGATGGTGAATGTGCCGGGCTCCTACTTCATACCGCGTGAATTGAACAATGCCTGGAATAGAACGGTCATTGACGGGATGAATTACCGCCGCTCGCTAGAGATGGCCATTATGAACATCAACAGGGAAATGGTGCGCAAGCAAAAGGAATTCGGCTACCGGGACGAAAACAACCGGGTGATTAGAACCTTTAATCTGCCGGTAGTGAATGAACCGTGGGAAGGAGTGGAGCGCTATGTCAGCGATTGAATACCGGCCTGATACGCTGAAGGGCGGTGTTGGCACTCGCAGCCGGTTTCGCCTGTTTGCAAGAGAAATATGGAAATACCGTCTGTCGTATTTATTCATTGCTCCGTTCCTGATTACCTTTACCCTATTTATTCTCATTCCGGTGTTGGCGGCGATCGGCTTAAGCTTCACCTTTTTCAACGGGATGGAGACACCGCGCTGGATCGGTTGGGCGAATTATGAATATTTGCTCTCCTCCGATTCTCTGTTTTTGCAGTACGCCCTGCCCAACACGATTAAATTCGCCGTTATTGTCGGTCCGGGCGGCTATATCGCTTCCTTTATCCTGGCCTGGCTGATTGCTCAAATTCCCGATAAAGCAAGGCTGTGGTATGTTCTTGCTTTCTATGCCCCATCGCTTGCCGGGGGCGCGGTGATGACGATCATCTGGGTGCCGATGCTGTCAGGTGACCGGATTGGCTATTTGAACAGTCTTTTGCTGAGCATGAATTTAATCGATACCCCCAAGCTGTGGGTGCTGGATAAAGACTTGATTATGGGCTCGATGATCGCGGTTACTCTGTGGTCTTCCATGGGAATTGGTTTTCTCGCTATGCTGGCAGGTATTCTGAATGTTGACAAGCAGCTGATAGAAGCCGGGAGACTGGACGGTATCCGCAGCCGCCTGCAGGAGGTATGGCATATTACGATTCCGGTCATGAAACCGCAAATGCTGTTTGCCGCTGTCATGGCCATCGTTGGAGCATTCAAGGCGGGGCACATCGGGGTAGCCCTGTCCGGGCAAAATCCGACACCGCAGTATGCGGGGAATCTGCTTGTCAATCATGTGGAGGACTATGGGTTGATACGCTTTGAGATGGGCTATGCCTCAGCCGTATCCGTAGTGCTCCTGATCATTATCTTTTTCGCAAACCGGCTAAGCTGGAAATTATTTGGTACGAAGGGTGATGAATAATGGCCGCTATCGAACCGGTAAAAAAATCGGGCCGCCGGCGTTTCCGGTGGAGGAGGCCGGAATTTATAAAATGGGAGAGGGCCCAGATCTGGCTCGCTTTCTGGCTGTTCCTGCTGGGAGTTTTCATGCTGCTGCCTTTGATTTACATTTTCAACCACGCACTGAAGCCTTACTCGGAGCTGTTTATATTTCCGCCTAATATATTTGTCATTAACCCGACGCTGTCCAATTTTTCAGAGCTGTTCGTAGTGACCCGGGATTCGCTCATTCCCGCCTCACGCTATTTGTTCAATAGTGTGTTCATTGCCATTTTAGCTACCGCAGCGGTTGTGGTGGTCAGCGCGTTGTGCGCCTATCCTTTATCGAAACACAAATTTCCTGGCGCCAATGCATTGTTTATGGTGATCATCATCTCGCTTATGTTCGTTCCGGAAACGATGCAAATACCGCGCTATGTAGTTGTCTCCAGTCTGGGCATCATGAATACATACTGGGCACATATTCTGCCTTTTGTGGCAGCGCCGGTCAGTGTCTTTCTGATGAAGCAGTTTATGGACCAGGTGCCTAATGAATTGCTGGAGGCGGCAAAAATCGATGGTGCCAAAGAGTTTACCATTTTCTTGCGGATAGTCATGCCGATTTGCATGCCTGCAGTGGCAACGAATGCGATCCTGCAGTTCCAGGGAATATGGGGCAATACGGAGACATCTGTACTGTTCATGACGGACGATGCGATGAAGACCTTCCCGTTTTTTCTGCAAACGTTGACGCAAAACCTGGCTAATGCTGTAGCCAGACAAGGGGCCGCTGCGGCCGCAGCTTTGGTCATGTTCTTGCCGGTCCTGTTCGTGTTCCTTGTCTTCCAGCGTAAAGTGATCGCCACAATGGCCCATTCGGGAATCAAATGAGCATGCTGCATAATCCCGTTTCAAACAGATGGTAACAAGCTCGGCTTATAAACGCAAAATGCTGAAATAGAAGAAAGGAGGAAATGAGCGACCATGAAGAAATGGGCTAATCGATGGGCGCTTCTTCTCGCCATGGCGATGCTTGGTACCTTGTTCGGCGGAAGCGTATACGTGAGTGCTGAAGTGACGTATCCGACCTTTACCCGCGACAGCTTTGGTAACATTATTTTTACCCAGCCCTCCTATACGCCGATCCGGGTCCTTGGCAGTGAGCTGACGATTCCCGATCCGGATAATCCGGGGGAAGAAATTCCATCACCGCTGGCGAATCCGAAGGATGTGTTTGTCGCTCCGAATGATCATGTCTATATAGCGGATAGCGGGAACAATCGGATTGTGCATCTGGATGCTAACTACAACTTTATCCGGTATTTGACGGTAGACGACAAGCCATTATTGAATCCGGAAGGGGTGTTCGTCAACGAGGAAGGCCATGTTTTCATAGCGGACACAGGCAATAAACGAATTGTCCGGCTGAATGCGGAAGGCGACCTCGTTCTGGAGATTGGCAGACCGGAGTCCAGATTTATCCCCGACTCTTTTCAATATGATCCGGTCAAGCTCGTCGCGGATAAACGCGGTTATCTGTATGTAGTTACTTTAGGAGGCTATCGGGGCTTGCTGCAGCTGGACCCGGATGGAAGCTTTCAAAGCTTTTATGGCGCTAACCGAACGGAGTTTTCCGCATTGGATGCATTAAAGAGAACGTTATATACACGGGAGATGTACGAGAACGAATTAAGCAAATTGCCCGGTACGATCAGTAATGTGGCGATTGCTCCCAACGGCTTTATTCACACCGTTAGCGCAGGAGAGATCACGTCCAATCAAATCAAGCGGCTGGATGTGCAGGGACGCAACCTGCTGATCCGTTCGGATGAGACGATCACAGGAGGCAGCGGCGAGCGGCTATCTTTCGGGGAAACCTTGTATACCCGTTATTCCGGGGGCAAAAAGCTGCTGCCCCAGCTCGTAGATCTTGCGGTTGACCAGTACGGGAATATGATCGCGGTCGATCGTCAGTTTAACTATGTCAACCAGTATGACCCTTACGGCAATCTATTGTTTTTCTGGGGAGGGGAATCATCGACCTCCACGACGCAGCTAGGTTTGATCAAAAACCCGGTAGCCGTGGACGTCAATTCGCGGAATGAATTGATGATTCTCGATGACCAGGGGGGCGTGCTGCAAATTTTTGAACTGTCCGAATTCGGTCAGCTTGTCTATAAAGCCAATGAGCTGACGAATAACGGTTTTTATAAGGAAAGTGAAGAATACTGGCAGCAAATTCTGAGCCTGAATGCGCAATTTGCACCCGCGCTTACCGGCTTAGCCAAAGCCGCCTATGCGAATGAAGACTATGAGAGGTCGCTGTCTTATTTTCACCGGGCAGGCGACCAAAAAGGGTACTCGGACTCCTTTTGGCAGATTCGGCTGAACTGGTTTCAAGAAAGATTCTCTCTTTTTGCGACGTCAGCGCTGATTGCAGGGACCTTGTATCTGGCGTGGGGAGTAATCAGAAAGCGGGTGCCTTGGCTGCAGAGAAGAAGGAAGAGAGGGACAAAGAGGTATGAGGTTGTAGAACAGATAAGGCACGCTTTTTACCTTCTTAAGCATCCGCTGGACGGTTTTACCGCACTGCGGTTTGAAGGAAAAGGAGGCTATCTGGGGGCGTTCGTCCTGCTCCTCGGGATGTATCTGTCGCTGGTGATCACCCGCATGCACACCAGCTTTACCTTCAACAAAATTCCGCCTAACTCGGTCAATGCAGCTGCCATATTCGTTCAGTTCGCCCTGATCTGGCTGGCTTGGGTTATTTGCAATTATTTGATCAGCTCGATCTATCGCGGCGAAGGACGATTCCGAGATGTCTTTATTGGCAGCGCCTATGCTCTGACGCCATTTGTGCTTCTCGGTATACCGCTTGCTCTGATTTCTAATGTGATGACAGGCTCGGAAGAAGCGATTTACCGGTATTTACTATACGGCATTTACATCTGGGTCGGGGCGATGTTCTTCTGGAAGGTTCAATCTCTGCAAAATTATGGGGTCGGCGAAACGGTAATCAACCTGCTGCTTTCCTTATTTGCCATGGTTGTAATGGGCGTCATCATCTTCATTATTGTAGGCCTGTCTAATGAGTTGCGGCTGTTTATTTATGAGATTTACCAGGAGGTGTCGCTGCGGTGATCAAGCTGAAAAATTACGCAACCGGTCTACCGGCCAGAGCGCTGTCCGGGCTCCGTTCCCATCTGCCGCAAACGATACTGGTGGTCCTTTTCCTGCTGGCTGCAGCTGTTCTGCTGCTTCGGGTCGACATCGTTTTTCGCGATACCGAGACAGTCAAGGCGATTCCCCCTGCACAATCATCGGCGCCCAATCCAATGAAGGAGCATGATCAGCTTCCAGCCGTTGAGCAATTTCAGCCAGTTGCAGAGAATTCCGCGCTAGTTCTTAGGTTTGATGAGACGAGCGGTCATTTCGCGGTCGAAGACAAGCGCACGGGCAAGACCTGGCTGTCCTTCCCCGATCCGGATGATTGGCCGCACGAAACGATAGGAGGGATTTGGAAGGATCATTTGCGTTCTCCATTGATGCTCTCAACGATGGATTTTTCTATTTACAATTCCCAGGCTAAAGTCACGAACTGGATTGTGGAGGATGGGATAATTGAAGACTATGAGGCTATAGAGGGCGGAATCAAGCTGGTTTATTCCATGCCGAATCTTCAAGTGAAAATCCCGGTACAAATCCGTATTCAGGATGATTTTGTAGAGACGACGATTTTGAATGACGGTGTGGAAGAAGGCAAGAACGGGCTCTTATGGGTGAGGCTGTTTCCGTTCTTCTCCGCGGAACACAGCCGCGGACAGGATGGCTACCATTTCATTCCTGACGGGTCCGGGGCCCTGATCGACTTTAACCGTCAAGGAACAGCTGGCAATTTAATATACAAAGCGCCGATATACGGTGCGGACTGGGCCTTCTTTACGGGGAATCAAACGCGTCAAAAGGTAAGCATGCCGGTGTTCGGCATGAAATCGGAGGAGCATGCTTACGTTGCTGTCGTTCGCGATGGCGCTGAACATGCCGACATTATCGCATCCCCGGCTGGAGCGTACAGCCAGTATAACTGGATAGGAACGGAATGGCGCTATCGTTCCTTGTTCCGTCAAATTACGAACCGTTCACGAAATACGGGCTTTGATAAGTATCCGGAGGAAATCCGCTTCGGCCATGACCGGCAGGTCCGTTATTATTTCCTTGAGCCGGAGCAGGCTACCTATGCGGGCATGGCCAACCGTTACCGCCAAGTGCTGATAGAGGAAGAAGGCTACGAACGCCTTCAAGCAAACGGGGATTTGCCGCTGCATTTATCTATTATTGGCGGAGCCGAGGAGAGGGGGAGTTTCTCCAACCGTTACATTCCGATGACTACCTCATCTCAAGCGATGGAGATTGTCAACAGCTTGTACGGCAGCGGAGTTGAGAACATGCGCATCAATCTTATAGGCTGGCAGAAAAACGGGTTTGCCGAGTTCGGACAAATGTTTCCGGTTGATAGCCGCTTGGGAGGCAACGAAGGTTTATCGCAATTTGTGGAGTTCGCCCATTCCTTGCAAATTCCTGTAACCTACGGGGTCAACTACTTCTTGCATAACGGGAAGGGGGGCTTCTCCGAGCGTTATCATGCAATGAGAGATATGTCCGGGACCATTCTTAACTATTACGATTGGGGAAACCGGAAAATGGCTATTGTCAGCCATGCCTATGCCCGCACCGCGATCGAGAACGATTTCGCCGAGATGAAGAAGTTAAAGCTTGATGGAGTTACTTTCGGCTCCGGCTATTGGTACGGAGAAGGGCTGGGCCAGAGCTTAATCAGTGACTTTAACGACCGTTATGGGGCTGACCGGACGGAGGCGATGGCCATTCAGAAGCAGTATTTTGAAATGGCGAAAGAACAGTTTGCCACCGTGACGGGGACCTCTACTAGCGGGTTCGTAAACCAGCATGTTGATCATATTATTTATCTCTCTGATGATTACTCTTACGATTTGTTCTCATCCAAGGCTGTTCCTTTCCTGCAAATAGCTACTCACGGTTTGCTTACGTACATGTCCGAGTACGTAAACGAAAGGCAGGAATATGAGGTGCAATTGCTAAGGGATCTGGAATTTGGGGCAGTGCCGGGATTCCTTATAACCAGAGAATCTACAGATTTGCTGGCCAGAGCCTTCGGCTTGTCGCCCCTTAGCTCCCAATACAGCGATTGGGAAACGGAAGCTGTCCGTCACTACCAGATCTTTAATGAAGTGCTGGGCGATGTGCAGGATCAATTCATTATCAATCATGAGCAGCTGGCCCCTCAAGTGTTCGCTACCACATATGAGAATGGAAAGCGCGTAATCGTGAATTATGGCTCAGCGCCGTATGTTAGCGACAGCTTGCGGGTCGAAGCCAAAAGCTATTCTGTGCAAGGGGGGATGAAGAGATGAGAGCTAAAAAACTTAACGCCAGACTCCTCCGCAACCTTGAAGGCTCTTTATTCATCCTGCCATGGCTGATCGGCTTTCTCCTGTTTGTGGCTGCGCCAGCCGCCTTCTCTCTCTACATGAGCTTCCATAACGTCAAAGTAAATGCGACCGGTTTGCAGATGACCCCTAACGGCTGGGACTATTACCGATTTATCCTGCTGGAAAATGGAAGCGTGCTCTACAACGACTTGATCCCGTTTTTCAGCCAGGCGGTTGTCATGATCCCGATCATTATTATTTTTTCTTTGTTAATAGCGATCATGCTGAATCAAAAGTTTGCAGGCAGAACTGCCTTCCGGACTATTTTCTTTCTGCCCGTAATTTTCACTACCGGGCAGGTAGTGTTGGAATTTATCGCACAGGGAGAAGGCGGGCTGGACTTTCTGGCCAGATATAATGTCAACGATATGCTGACCAGCAATTTGCCGCCTTTGATTTCCAACACGATCATCCGGATCATGAGTTCGTTTATTCTCATTCTTTGGTACTCAGGCGTACAAATCCTGATCTTCCTGGCCGCTAGACAAACGATTTCTCCGTCCGTGTATGAGGCAGCCAGGATCGATGGAGCAACCCCATGGGAAACGTTCTGGAAAATAACGCTGCCTGGCATGATTCCGTTTATTTTTCTTAACATCATTTACACGATTGTAGACTTGTTTACTTTCCCTACCAATCCGATCATCCGCCGGGTAACCTCGGCCGATTATGGAATGTCCAGCGCTCTTGCGTGGATTTACTTTACAATTATTCTGATATTCCTAGGCATTATTCTACTGGCCTTCTCCCGAATAACCCGTGGCTTACAAACCGGGAATCGTTAAGCGAGGTGAGACCATATGGCTAAACAAATACCAACAGCCAATCGCCCGACTTGGAAAAGCCGCAGAGGGTTTCCCCTTCATTGGTTCGGCCGGACGGGACTTAGAAAAACAAAGCAGGTCATTCTCGGCAAAGAAGCAGATAAAGGCTTGCTGTTCAAGCTCTTTCTCTATGTGCTTCTGCTTGATACAGCCTATATCTATCTAAATCCGTTGTTCTACATGGTCACCACGATGGTCAAGGATGCAGTCGATTTGTTGGACCCGGCTGTACAATGGGTGCCGCGGACGATCTATATGGGCACGCTGCAGGACGCGTGGGATATGCTTAAATATGTGCAATCGTTCTTCGTCAGCTTAGGCTTGTCGACAACGATCGCTGTTTTCCAGACGCTCTTCTGCGCCGTTGCCGGGTATGCCTTTGCCCGTTTGCAGTTTCCATTCAAGAGGCTGCTGCTGTTCGGTCTGATTCTTTCCTTCATCATTCCGCCTCAGGTCACGATTTTGCCGATGCTGATCGCCGCCAGAGAATTGGGCTGGGTGAATACCTTTTATCCGCTGCTGCTTCCGGCTCTGTTCGGGCATGGCCTCAAGGGGGCTTTGTTCGTCATCATTTATCGCCAGTTTTTCAGCACCCAGCCCAAGGAGCTGGAGGAAGCGGCGCGGATTGATGGGGCCGGTGCGTTTAAAGTATTCTACCGGGTAATGATGCCGCTTGCGCGCCCGGCTATTATCGTCGTATTTCTATTCTCTTTCGTATGGAACTGGAACGACTCTTATTTTCCCTCGATGTTCTTGATTAATTCCGACCTGACGCCCTTGTCCATGGGGATTTCTCAAGTTTCCTCCCAGCTATCGGCGCTGGAGCAGGAATCGGGGCCATCGATTTTCTCCGAGCCGCTCAAGATGGGCTCGTCGTTTCTCATTATTTTACCGCCAATTTTACTGTATATTTTCACGCAGCGTTATTTTGTTGAAGGGGTAGAAAGAACGGGACTGGTGGAATAACTAGCTATGCCAAACTAGAACAGAGCCGGTTTGCGATGGATGGTTGAGCGTGGGACTGTCCACGAAGTCCCTAATAAAAAGGCCGGGCGAGAAAACGTAATGATATGCTCCA
>NZ_HE610957.1:1526467-1622084 GCF_000285515.1 Paenibacillus senegalensis JC66 | reverse complement strand
TTTTAGTAAATCTTTTTTCATTCCCCTTATTTTCCATGGAATGAACTGACAATTAAAGGATAATTAGCTATAATAAGTGTAAGCGCAATCATAAGGACTTCTACCAGATTTCATCCGATTTTAGGAGGCTAAGGAAGTGCACATATTTATAGTGGAAGACGAGCCTAAAATAAGGGATGTGCTTAAGGCTTACTTGGAAAAGGAAGGCTGGCAGGTTGATTTTACGGCGGATGGCCATGAAGCGGTTCGCTGGTTCGATCAAGAGCAGCATGATTTGATACTGCTTGATTTGAAGCTGGCTGGCTTGAGCGGCGAGGAGGTCTGCTGCAAAATCCGTGAGAAATCTAACGTTCCGATCATTATGATTACTTCCAAGAACCGTGAAAACGACACGATCCGCGGATTGAATCTGGGCGCAGACGATTATATCGCCAAGCCGTTTCGCGTGAAGGAGGTCGTGGCGCGGGTAAAAGCGCTGCAGCGCAGGTTAATGGCGGCAGCGCCGGACGATGTACGCCATATTTATTCCTACGATCACGGCCGATTAATCATCAACACGTTAGCGCATTCCGTGCAAGTCGAAGGCAAGCTCGTCAGTTTGACTGCCACGGAATACAAGCTGCTTAGCGTGCTGATGGAGAACGATAAAAAATTTTTAATCGGAGCGAGCTCTCTTATCTCGTTCAAGGCTACCGCTTTGAAGGAGATAGCCGGACTATAGATGCCCATGTCAAAAATTTGCGTAAAAAATTGGAGAGGGAAGGGCACCATCCAAGCTATATCGTAACCCGGGTAGGGCGGGGTTATCAATTTGGCGCCGTATTGGACGAAGAATGATCGGCGCCGTGGTTACGTTTTTTCGCAGGATGAATGTGCTGTTGTTCCTGGCTTTCTTCTGCTTTTCCATCATCTTCATCCTGATATTGATGACTCTGTATAATGTTCATTGGGAGCAAATGTTTAACAAGTACCACACGAATTTGCTAAACAGCAACGTATACAAGCTAATGGATGATATGCGCAGCCAAGGGATTAGCGGGCAACTGAGCATCGAGGAAGAAGAATGGCTGCGCCGACGCGCTAATTTGTACGGCATTCTCGTACAGTATAGTGATCTGGAGCAGCAGCGGATTTTTTTCGATACGATCTCTGAGGCTGAGGGTGTCGATTTGGAAAGGCTTGAGCCGATTCCTTACGTCATTGGCGGCAAGGTGTCCGGACAGGTGACCTCCGCTCATCTGGTAGCGAGGAAAAACTTAAGCCCGGCGATGATCGAGTATCAGGAGACGATGAAAGCCCGCTCCAAGCTCATCTACACAGCTGTGCTGGTCGTTTCTCTGTTGTTCAGCCTGTGGATCGCCAGAATGCTGTCCAGGCATTTAACGGAGCTAGAAGAGCAGACGAATCTGATTCGCATGGGCAAAAGAGAACTGAATTTTGCTGTCAAAGGGCCGGAGGAAGTCAGGAAGCTTGCCTTGACGATGGATGGTATGGTTAAGGAGCTTAAGAAGCAGGAGGATTGGAGACAGCATTTAATGGAGGATTTAACCCATGAGCTGAGAACTCCGCTTACTTCCATGCTGTCGCAGGTCGAAGCTATCCAGGACGGAATCTATCAGCCTGACGAAGAAAGGATGAGCGAGATCTATGAGGAATTGGAGCGATTGTCCCGTCTGATTAACGACATGGAAAGGCTGTCCGAGGCGGAAAGCGCCAAGTTCAGCTTAAATATTCAGCGTACTGATATGGTTAAACTGGTTAGACGCGTATTTGAGAATTTTCAGCCTTTGGCGAGAAACAAAAGCATACAGCTCACCTTCGAGGGCTCCACGGTGCCGTGCTTTTGCGAGGTGGACAGGGATAAAACGATTCAAATAATGTCTAATATCGTCTCCAATGCGATTAAATATAACCAGGCCGGAGGCACCGTTCATTTATCGGTCAGCTGCGGGCCGGACGATACATTTTTGGTCTGTGAGGATACAGGTATAGGCATAAGCGAGGAGGATTTGCCTTACATTTTCAACCGTTTGTACCGGGCGGACAAGTCGCGGTCCCGTTTTAACTCCGGGGTTGGTCTCGGACTAAGCATCGTCAAAGCTCTTGTGGAGGCTCACCACGGCGAGGTCAGTGCGGTGAGCTGTCTCGGCCAGGGCTCTATATTTACCGTACGTATTCCCAGCCGTTACCGCCGTCCGGAGGAGAAAAGGCTGGAAGGGTTCTGAGTCTGGCGTGAATTTCGGATTTGTGCAAAAAAAGTTGTACATAAGGATGTCATCTTAGCTCTCGAAGAGGTAGAATTTATACAGGAACTTATTTGCATACCGCTACACGAACAGGAGGACAACGGAATGGTCGAAACGCCAGGCGTGATCATCGATGCCCGGAAGGTAACCGCTAACATTCAGCAGATGCAGAAACTAGCCCAGGCTAGCGGGATAAAGCTCAGACCCCACGTCAAAACCCACAAGATTCCCAAGCTGGCCGAGCAGCAGCTTGACCATGGCGCGATTGGCATCACCACAGCCAAGGTGGGCGAAGCGGAAGTGATGGCAGAGCACGGTATCCAAAATATTTTCATTGCCTATCCTCTGGTCGGGGAAGGAAAAATAGCTAGGGCTCTCAAGCTGTCCCGGCAAATCGAATTGACCTTGGCAGCAGATAGTCTGGAAGGGGCCGGCCGCATTTCGGAACAGGCCGTCCGCCAGGGGATGTCTATAAATCTGCGGCTGGAAATCGATACCGGATTAAAGCGAACAGGGGTATCCCTGGACGAAGCACTGCCTGTAGCGAAGCAAATAGCTGAGCTGCCGGGGATAGTCTTAAATGGCATCTTCACCTTTAAAGGTGCCGTGCTCGAAGGAAAGTCAACACTTGATCTGCAGGCTGCCGGGCTGGAAGAAGGGCGCATGATGGTCCGGCTGGCCTCCGAAATGAGAGCAGCAGGTCTGACCATTGACGATGTCAGTGTCGGCTCTACACCAACGGCGCTATACGCAGCACAAGTCGAAGGCGTTACGGAAATCCGCCCGGGAACGTATATTTTTCAAGACCGGATGCAGGAACGTCTCGGCGTTTGCCAGGCGGAGCAGTGGGCTGCAGCTGTGCTCGTTACGGTAGTCAGCGTATCCTCTCAAGGAGATTGGGTGGTCATTGACGGCGGCAGCAAGACGTTCGCTACCGATGTCCAGCCTAATCAAGCTCCGTTGGAGCTGAAAGGCTTTGGAACGATTATCGGACATCCGGAGGCGGTATTGGAACGGATGAACGAAGAGCACGGTATGATTCGCTGGACAGGTCCAAATCTGCCTAAGGTTGGAGACACGCTGAAGATTGTACCCAACCATATATGCAGCACGATCAATTTGCATAATTACGTATACATGGATTACGGGGATCATTTGGAACGGGTGGAAGTCTCGGCGCGGGGCAAGGTTCAATAAACTACAACTTCATGTGGGGGTATTTAAATGCTCGATTTGGTCATTCGTAACGGAAGAATTGTGGATGGAACCGGGAATCCGTGGTTCTTCGGAGATATTGGCATCAAAGATGGGCAAATTGTCAACGTTGGCCGAATTGAGGGGGAGAGTGTCCAATCGCTCGATGCTGCAGGTCAGGTGATAAGCCCCGGCTTTATAGACGGGCACTGTCATTCAGACCTGCTTATTCTTGACCAGCCGGACAGTCTGTTCAAGCTCCAGCAGGGAGTAACGACAGAGGTTGTCGGCAATTGCGGATTGGCTCCCGCCCCATTTTTTCCGCAGCAGGCGGAAGCACTCAAAAGCTATGTGCAGCCAGTGCTCGGCTCGACTTCCTGGGCTTGGAGCTGGGAAACAGTCGGACAATATATTCAAAGGCTGGCAGCCTCGCAAATTGCCGAGAATGTTGCCACGTACGTGGCACACGGAGCTTTGCGAATCGCTGTAATGGGCTTTGCGAACCGTCCGGCAACTTCCGGAGAGATAGATACAATGAAGCATTTGCTGGAAGAAGGGATGCAGGCTGGAGCTATCGGTTTATCGATCGGCCTGCTCTATGCCCCGGGAAGCTATACTTCAAGACAGGAGCTGGCTGAGTTGTGCCGTGTTCTGCCGAAGTATGACGGGCTGCTGTCGACCCATATCCGCGGTGAAGGCAACAACCTCATTGCTTCTATTAAAGAGGTAATCTGGATAGCGGAGCAGAGCGGAGTCTCGCTGCACATCAGTCACTTGAAGGCAGCGGGGCGGGCCAACTGGGGCAAGGTAGTTGAAGCAATGGAATTGATCGAGCAGGCGAGAAGCAGGGGAATGGATGTCACCTGCGATGTTTATCCCTATTCGGCAGGCTCCACTTCACTGACAACGATCCTGCCTCCGTGGGTTTTGGAGGGCGGGATTGAAGCCACCCTGCAGCGTCTGGAGGATCTCAAGCTGCGCCAGCAAATCGTTAACGAGCTGCGGGAGGAGCAGCAGGAATGGGACAACCTGGTGTTGTCTACCGGCTGGGATCAAGTTTATGTATCCGCGGCCTCTGCCAAGAATCAGCATCTTGAAGGAAAGCACATTTTACAAATCAGTCAAGATAACAGCCAGGCACCAGAAGAAACGATGATGGACCTGCTCCTGGACGAACAGGGTCAGGTATCGATTGTCTATTTTCATATGGCGGAAACGGATGTTAAAGATGTGATTCAGTATGACAAATCTTTGGTCGCGTCGGACAGTCTCGGGTGTGTGACAGGCAAGCCTCATCCCCGCTCATATGGCACTTTTCCGCGGTTGTTTGCTAAATATGTGCGCGAAGAAAAGGTTTTATCGTTGGAACAGGCTGTCCGCAAGGTGACCTCTTTTCCGGTGCAGCGCTTCAAGCTTGGCCGGCGGGGGCTGATTGTCCCCGGATACGCTGCTGATCTTACTATCTTTGACCCGCATACGATTAACGATAAGGCCACCTATCAAGATCCTGTACAGCATGCTGAGGGATTCTCTTACTTGATTGTTAATGGTGTGATAACGATGGACCATCACAGGCATACAGACGCAAGAGCGGGATCCTTCCTTGCCTGCTGCGGGAATTCGTAACCGAATATCGAAATAGCAAAAGCTAACTGAGCTGGCACCGTGATCTTGCTTCCATCTGCGGATGGGGCTTGGCACGGTATTTTTTTATCCGCAAGCAGCCCCAAAAAAATGTTGAAGCTTAGCCCGACTACTTTTCGGGGACCCTGTATCCTTTTGTCATAGGGCTGTTTCTCTATGGTACAATTGAACAATATATAATTGAGGCTAGGATGCGAGATGGGTATGAGAAAAGGAGATTGGTCTTTAATTGCCGCTGTCGGCGCAGCGGGTGCTTTGGGAGCTTTAGCCCGCTATTTCGCTGGCTTGGGAGCTTCCTGGATATGGGGGGAGCCGCTGCCGTGGGGAACGCTGGTCGTTAATCTTAGCGGCTGCATGTTATTGGGATTTATGACAAACTGGCTCAGCAACCATATTCACTGGCCAGCATGGATTGCACCCGTTCTAGGCACAGGCTTCATCGGCTCGTATACTACCTTTTCCACCCTCAGTGCAGAAATGCTGCTATGGCTGCAGCAGGGCAGGTGGGGAATAGCTATCCTGTATGTTCTGGTGAGTGCGCTAGGCGGATTAGCTGCTATAATTATCGGATGGAATGCAGCTGAACGGCTGTCTTCCCAACGAAGGGAGAGCAAATGATTAATGCTGATCAGCAGCTTGGCTGTTGCTGCCGGGGGATTCTTGGGTGCAATCAGCCGATATACGATAGCTATAGGCATGAGCCGGATTCCGCTGCTATCCTTCCCTTGGGCCACCTTGATCGTCAACGTCGCAGGCTCTTTTTTGATCGGCGGGCTGACCGGTTCCTTATGGATTCATAGTACTGCGGGACTTGCTTTCGGAACAGGCTTTCTTGGAGCGTTTACTACGCTGGCTACATTCAAGCTCGAGGTTTGGAAATTAATATTGGACAAACAGCTGGGCAAAGCTGCAGGCTATGTGGCTATAACTTATATCATCGGTGTCACGGCTGCTTATGCGGGATTTAGGTTAGGGAGTCAATAGGTTAGAGAGTCAATTGGGAGTCTGATGACCGTGAATGAAGAAGCTCTGCAGCTGCAAAGAAGTATACTGAGAAAGGGAGTTACAGCATGGGGAAAATCGGGTTTATAAGGCATGGAGTTACCGCATGGAACCAGGAAGGGCGTGCGCAAGGACAGCATGACGTACCGCTGAATGATGAGGGGATAGCACAAGCCCGAAAGCTGGCGAAGAGGCTGGCCAACGAAGACTGGGAATACATCTATTCCAGTGATTTGCAACGGGCTGCTAAAACTGCAGAGCTTATCGCTCAGGCCAAAGGTATTGAAGTTGTGCTTGATGCTCGTCTAAGAGAGAAATCTCATGGCCGTCTGGATGGTACTACCGTGCAGGAAAGAGTCGACAAGTGGGGAAGCGAATGGCAGAAGCTGGATCATGGTCAGGAGCGTGACGATGAAGTGTGGCAGCGGGCTTCTTCATTTCTGGAGGAGATTGTCAGCAAGCATCCGGAAGATAACGTGCTTATTGTCAGTCATGGAGCCTGGATACGTACAGCGCTCTCCCGTCTAGTTAAGGAAGAGCAAATTACCTACATCGAGAATACCTCTCTTTGTGTGCTGGAGAAGGCTGAATTAAGCTGGAATTGCCTGCTTCTCGCCTGTACGGCGCATTTAAATAGCGAGTCATGAAAAGGCGGTTTTCATATTTTTGCTCTTCAAGCAAAGGCTCGGATTTAAGTCGCATCCTCTTACTCTATACAACAAAAACGGGGTGTCCAGTCATCAGTTTCCACTGACTTCTGGACGCCCCTGCCTGCTGTAGCAGATTTATTTGTTGTACCCCATTACAATGCAGATCCGCCGAACATGAAGCGATATTCCCAATGCTTATTGGCAATACTATCTACGCGGACGCCGCCGGAAGCATTGGAATAAGTATGAAGCATTTTTCCATTCCCTAAATAAATACTTACATGGGTAATCCGTTGGCTCTGTTTGTTAGAAGGATAAGAAGATTTGCTTGTTCCTTTGTAAGACATAAAGAACATTAAATCTCCGCGCTTGAGATTTTTCCAGTTGGTTGTTGTTTTTCCAACCTTTTTAACATAGTCCCCCTGCTTTCGGGAATCAGAAGGCAAGGTGATCCCTGCACCTTCAATAAAGGCGCGTCTGACGAAGTCGGAGCAATCAAAGGTGCGTGTAGAGCTTCGGTTAGATCCGAACTCATAGGGAGTACCTAAATATTTTTGTCCGGCTTTAATGACCCTTTCTACTTTAGTAGAGGCGGATGCATTGCTTTTGCTTCCGCTGCTGCTATTGTTCGAGGAAGAGCCGCTGCTTACTCGGGTTACGTATTTGGACGAGGAGGAGACATATCCGGTACGGCCATTTTTATCCTTAACCTGATACCAGTAGGAGTTTGGCTGACCGATGATCTCCAAGGTTTCGCCGCTTTTGAGAAACCGGATTTGATTGTTGCCGTTTGTCGTTGGCTTTTCTCTAAAATTCACACTGCTGACAACTTTTAATGTTCCCTGCTCGGAAGCGAGCGCTTGAATAGGGACAGAACTAAAACCTATCGATGCAGCTATTACTACAGACAATATACCTTTTGTCATTTTTTTCATGGAATTTTATCCCTCCGTTTAAGAAATTCCTTGTTGGAGTTCTAGTTGTTTTTTAGTAGGTCTGAGAAATGAAACCGAATTAATTGGATGAATTCACCACCTCCGATGCTTGTCTTCCGCTTGCGTAGAAAGCATAACACAGCATTTGTTGGAAAAAGAGTAGAAAATGTTACCAATAAAGGAGTGGTTGGTTCATTTTGGAAATTCCCAAAAAAGGCCTAAAGACTAAAGGGCCAGCAATTTATAGGTAAAAGTACCTAAATTGTATACGCTTTAATCCGTATTCAGGAAAGTTTTATAAGGTTTTTACATTTTTATTATGGGTTGCAGGACTTTGGTCTCAATTTATTAAAAAGAGTATCAAATTGGTTACAAATTTAATTTAATGGAATTTATTAGATGTTTTATTCGGTGAATGGAAGCTTATTGGAGAATGTATAAAGATGGCTTATTGCACAAAAAAACGGAGTTTCTACTATATAAATGCATTTGTCTGAACGACTATTTGCATGCCATCGCCGATAAGGCGTCTATCAGGAGAATCAACAAAGAATAAAAAAAATCCTCAATTGTAACATAGATGTAATATTCCATTCATTTATCTTTAACATCTGTCCTTTACAATGTACTTGACCCCCCTTTTTATGATATATACTTTTCCTTTAGGTCTATAACCCCGTTGGTTATAGACCTCTTTGTTTGCTCTTGCAGTTGGCCGTATGTCCACTATCTAACTGCAGAGCTCGTCTGGCTGTACCGGATCAATCATGTTAAGATGGGAGATAGACTAGGTTAAGAGAAAAGGAGCAATGAAATATGGAGGAAATTAGGCCTCTGCGTCCTGAAGATCTGGACAAAAGCCTTCAGCTATCACAATTTGCTTTTCAATATCGATTATCCGAGAAAGAGTATCAGGAAAGAATTAGTAAAATGAAGCCTGAGCAGCAGTGGGGTTATTTTGTAGATGGAGAATTGGCGGCCAAGATGGCCATTCTGCCCTTTCATACATGGATTCAAGGTGCCAAGCAGGCTATGGGAGGCATTGCGTCCGTATCGACATGGCCTGAATATCGCCGTCAGGGGGCAGTAAAGCAGCTGCTGAGTCATGCACTTCTTACCATGAAGAATAGCGGTCAGCTCGTCTCTTTTCTTCATCCGTTTTCCGTGCCCTTTTACCGCAAGTTTGGCTGGGAGATGTATACCGACTACAAATTGTATGAGGTTAAGTCAACCCAACTGCCTCACCACTTTATAATAGAAGGAACCGTTTCTCGCGGCTGGAATGTAGGCGTCATGAAACAGATTTATGAAGCGTATGCTGCGCAGTATAACGGCATGATGGCAAGAACGGATGAATGGTGGTCAACAAAAGTGGTCGATGAGCAATATCATGCTGTCATCTTCTCCAATTGCGAGCAGCAGCCAGAAGGCTATCTCCTGTATCGGGTAACGGATTTTGTCATGGAGATAAAAGAAATGGTATTCCTGAATGAGAAGGCTCGGCAATCTTTATGGAAATTCATATCCAATCACGATTCCATGATTCATAAGGTGAAATTAAAAGCTCCAGCCGATGACGATTTGCCCTATTGGCTGCCGGATCCGCGCGTAGAGCAGACGACTATCCCTTATTTCATGGCAAGAATTGTGGATGCTCCCGCTTTTTTAAAGGAATACGCTTACGCTCCGCTGCAGAAAGAAACAGAATTCGCAATCCAGCTTACCGACTCATGGGCTCCTTGGAACAACAGCCAATTCACTATCGCGATCAGCGGCGATGGCAGGGCTGTGGTGGAAGAGTCGGATAAGCCGCATCCGCATCCGCATCTTCTGACTTGTGATATCGGCGCTTTAACAACAATGATGCTTGGTTATAAGCGTCCCACAGCCCTATTTAAGGCCGGACAGCTGCAGGCATCTGAGGAGAGCACGGTTAAGCTATGGGAAAGCTTGCTGACTGAGCGAACTACTTATTTATCGGATTATTTCTAATCCGCTCGTATCAGCCAATGCAGGCCAGCTCTTTAGGGAAGGTAGTGAGCACCCGCGCGCCCTCCGGGGCGACCAGCACATCATCTTCGATGCGGACACCGCCTTTGCCCGGCACATAGATTCCCGGTTCTATCGTCAGGACCATGCCGGCGCGCAAGCTTTCTTGATTGGCCCCATGGACAGAGGGATATTCATGAACGTCCAATCCGAGTCCGTGTCCAAGCCGGTGAAGGAATTGCGGTCCGAACCCCTCGGAAGTGATAAACTCACGCGCTGATTGGTCAACAGCCGCCATTACAGCTCCCGGCTTAACGGCGCGGATTGCTCTCTCGTTAGCTTCCCGGACAACTTCATATATGCGCTGCAGTTCCGGTGAGATCTCTCCAATAGCAAAGGTACGGGTGATATCGGAGGCATAGCCGTTATAATAAACACCTAGATCAAACAGCAGAAGGTCTCCGCTTTGGATTCGGTCCGGTCCGGGCCTGCCATGGGGCAGGGCGGAATTTTTACCTGTTAAAACAAGGGTGTCAAAAGCCGGTGCTTGCGCTCCAAGCTTCTTCATTTGATACTCCAGCTCGGCAACGAGCTCCAATTCCGCTGCTCCTATCCGGACCTTCTTTACCCCTTCCTGCAGCACTTGCTCGACCAATTCAATGGAAGAAGTGATTAAGGATAGCTCTTCTTGCGTCTTAATCATGCGCAGCTCGGTAATGCGCGGCTGGATATCGATAACTTCCTGTGGACATAGAGCTGCTTGCAGCTGCTCCATGCGGCGGACGGTCACAGTGTCTTTTTCAATCCCTAATTTTCTTACCGGGACCGCACAGTGCAGCTGAAGCAGTAAGTAAGGATCTTCCGTATCCTGATGAGCATAAACATTAATGGAAGCCGGAGCGGACTCCGCAGCTTGGCGGTCAAGAGCAGGAACGAGCAGAAAAGGCTCTTTGTCCCGCCGAAACACTAAACCAAGAAATCGCTCGTGGGGATTCGAGGCAAAGCCGGTAAAATAGTACACATGTTTCGGATCAGTTATCAACAGGACATCAAGATGCGTTTCTTCCATATAAGTCATAATCGCACGTTGTCTAGCGGATAGGCTCAAGCAGACTCACTCCTTAAGAATTATCGTTTGCAGCTGGGTAGTAAATAATAACACTATTATAATGGAAAACCACTGGAGGTGGGCGGAAAAACTATGGCGGTTGAAACCGTAGTAGAGCTTAAACAAGTATCCAAGACGATTAATGGCAAGCCGATTATTCAAGACTTGTCGTTCTCCGTGAAAAGGGGCGAGGTATACGGATTTCTTGGCCCGAATGGCTCGGGGAAAACGACGACCATACGAATGATGGTCGGATTGATGTCTATAACCAAAGGCGAAATCTATATATCCGGGCACAGCATCCGTCATGAACGCAGCAAGGCGTTGAGCCACGTTGGGGCGATAGTGGAGAATCCGGAGCTTTACGGCTATATGAGCGGGATGAAAAACCTGCTGCATTTTGCCAGAATGAGCAGCACTGAGGTTACGAGAGAGCGGATCATGGAAATGGTTCGCCTGGTGGAGCTGGAAGATGCTATTTATGACAAGGTGAAAACTTATTCTCTCGGCATGAAGCAGAGGCTGGGAATTGCGCAGGCTTTGCTGCACCGGCCCTCGATTTTACTGCTTGATGAGCCTACCAATGGTCTCGATCCAAGCGGCATTCGCCAGCTGAGGGATTATCTCCGTGAGTTGGCCAGAAGTGAAAATATTGCGATTGTTGTATCCAGCCATCTGCTTTCCGAGGTTGAACTGCTGTGTGATCGTGTGGTCATCATCAAAGACGGAAGATTTGTGGATGAGCGCAACCTGAGGGGGGACGAGCAGGCGTCGCTTCAGACTCACCCCGTTCTATTTGAGACCGACCAGGTGGAGAAAACCGAGGAAATTCTCCGTTCTCATGGTGCCGTACAACGGACAGAGCAGGGCTACGTCACGGTACAAGCGGCCAAGGACCAAATTCCCGAACTGGTGAATGTATTGGCTGCCCAAGGTATCCGTATATATCAGATTAAGACGCTATCGCCGAATCTGGAGGATCTCTTCCTCTCGTTAACGAAGGAGGAGAAGTGAAATGACCCTGTTTTCTTTAATGGCCAATGAAATTATGAAAATAAACAGCAAGCGGCAGAGCTGGAATTTCTTCGTTTTTTTGTTTGTGGCTGTGCTCGCGATCGGCTTGACTGTAGCTCTGTTTATTACTCAGCTGGCAGAAAGCATTGGATATCGGAGCTTCACCGGCTTTATGATTACTGGACTGGAGTTTTTTATTCTGATTTTCGCCGTTGTCATTGGCGCCCAAATTTTTACAGATGAATATAAGGATGGCACCATCAAGCAGCTGTTGATTCGCCCGGCCAGCCGTTCGGCTGTTTTGCTGTCCAAATACTTGACTATCCTGCTGATGATGCTGCTGGCATACGCAGTTTTAATCGTTTCGGCAATTGTTATCGGCCTGGTACTGTTTGGCAATAATCCGAGCGATGCGCTGTCATTGGGCCAGCTGTTAAAGTCAGTGCTGTACAGCTTGCCGGGAACTATCTTCATTATGACGGTATCCTTCTTTTTGGGAGTCGTGATCAAGAGCCTTGGGCTGGCGATTAGTATTGCAGTTGTGGCTAATTTTGGAGGAACGTTAATCACTTCTTTCCTGGGACGTTACAGCTGGTCGAAATATATCGTGTTTGCCAACCTGAACATGAGTGTATATGACAAGGATCCGGCAGTGAGCGGCGGCGGCTCGCCCTTTATGCCGGGAATGACCTTTGGTTTCTCGCTCACCGTTGTTCTCCTCTACATCCTCGCCTTGTATCTGCTGGCCAACCTGATCTTTGCCAAGCGAGACATTCAATGATTCGATTCCAAAAGACGCTGTCCTTCAGCGTCTTTTGCTATGAGGACAGACCACAGCGCTTGTTCCTGCTCTGCAGGGTCCAGTCCCACCATTGACCAAAGCACAGCTATTCCCCCGCCTTAGGTCCAGGTCGTAAAACCGCCGAGAGTCCGTTTTGGGGCATAAGAAAATGTTCTAGAATAAAGACATAAGGAAACAGCAGTAACATCCCCCACAAAGCGGAGGGCAAAAGTCTTCCAACAAAGCTGCTTCGCAAGGGGCAAATGCTTAGAAGCTTCGATGCTTACTTACTCAGGTACTGTGCGGGGAGCAACGAAAGCTCATCATACTTAGTTTGCATAAAGAAAGGCGGTGATGAGATGAAACTGAATGGAACCAGCGGATTTGCCCTGCTGCTGATTGGATGCGGCGCCTTAATCGTAATGAACATCTTGGGAGTCTCCTTAGGCGGACTGATGGGTTACTTAATTCCTATAGCGATGATTGGATTGGGCTATGTAGGTTTTCAGAATGGCAAGAAGCTGCTGGGAGGCGTGATCTTCCTGCTGGGAGCTATGCTTCTAATCGGCAAGCTGACTTGGATTATTGGACTGATCGTAGCGGTGGCAATGATTGCTTACGGAGTATCCATGATCAGCAAAATGAACAGCCGCCCTTACTAACCAGGGCTTAAAGACCGGGAGCAATTGAATTAGGTAAAGGAGGAAGTACTATGAGCATATTAAGGCGAATGCGGGATATTACCGTCGCTACTCTGAATGATAAACTTGAAAGCTGCGAAGACCCGGTGCGGCTGATCGATCAGTATTTGGCTGAGCGCAAGAGACAGATTGAAGATGCTGAAAGATTGTATGCAGAATGTGCCAGACACGCCGAATCGCTGAGAAGACAATATCGTACGGCTGAAGAGCTTAGAGATAAAAGAGAGCAGCAAGCTATGTTGGCCATCAAGGCCGGGGAGGAAGAAGTGGCCCGTATAGCTCTGCAGGATAAAATGCAGCATGAGGAGACCTATGCAAGGTATGCCGAGCTGTACGATGAAGCATTGGAGCCGCTCGCCGAGCTGGAGCTTCAGCTCAAGGAACTGCGTTCCGAAGTTCAGGAAGTTGCAGCTAAGCGGAGTTACTATCAAGCGAGAATGGAGTCGGCTAGGCTTCAGCAAATACTGAACGAGAGAGCGAACCGTTCGGAATACGGTTCGACAGCAAGAATGTTCAGCCGGCTTGAAGACCGGGTGTCAGATATGGAATCCATGTCACGCACACTTAGAGATGTTCGCCATATCACCCGCGAATCTATGTATGGCGCAGCAAGAAGCTCGAACAGCGCACTGGAAAGAGAATTGGAATTGTTGAAGAAGAAACTGCAGGAGGAGGGAGGGGGCGACTGATGAAGAAGCTTTACCGGTCGCGTAGAGACAGTAAACTATTCGGAATATGCGGCGGACTAGCGGAAATGTTCAACGTCGATGCCACCCTGCTTCGTCTGATCGTTGTAGTCACCGCCGTCCTTTCTAGCGGAACCTTGATTCTCGTGTACTTTATCGCCGCGATGATTATTCCGCTGGAGCCCAAGTTTCAAGAACCATATGACTATTATGAGGACAGGGAGCCTTATCGTTCCAGACCTTATGAAAGATATGAGCGCTATACGAATCCGCGGTCCGAGCACCGGCGGAATCGGGAACGCCCGCAGGAGCCGGATAAGGATGAACTGGATGAAATGATGAAAGACATCGAGAAGAAGGCTATGCAAAAAGAAATTGAAGAACTGAAGGCCAAACTGGCCAAATATGAGAAGGGAGATGTGTAAAGATGGGTGTATTTTCTAGAATTAAAGATATGACAAAAGCTTCGATCAACGAAATGCTGGACAAGGTTGAAGACCCGATTGTAATGCTTAACCAATATTTGAGGGACATGGAGGAAGAGATCGCACAGGCTGAAGTAACGGTGGCCAAGCAAATTGCCAACGAGCGCAAGCTGCTGCAGCGAACAGAGGAAGCCCGCAGATACAGTGCAGATCGTGAAAAACAAGCGGCGGAGGCACTGAAAAACGGCCATGAAGCAATTGCCCGTCAAGCTTTGGAAGAAAAGCTGTACTACGATCAAAAGATCACAGAGTATGAAGAAATGCACTTTCAATCCAAGAGTCAAGCTGACGAGCTGATGGGTCAGCTGCACGAAATGAAGGATGAGTTCTACAAAATGCGCAACAAGCGCAACGAGCTCGTATCCCGTGCGCAATTGGCCAAGGCTAAAAAGCAGATGTCCCAGGTGGTCTATAACGGCAGCCTCAATGGAGGCCAAGCGTCCCGCGGCTTCCACCGCATGGAAGAAAAAATTATGCAAATGGAAGTAGAGGCTGAAGTTAGCCGCAAGCCGTACATTCCGGGAGGTGCCGTTGGCAGCAGCTCTTATGGCAGCAGCAGCTATGGGACTTACGGAGCGCCTGTCGATTATGCAAAGCAGCAGCAGGTAGACGAGCAAATGCAAAGACTGAAAGAGAAAATGGGATTGTCCAGCCCTGTGGAGACAGCTCCCCAGACTGAGAATAACGATGATGAGACAAAATAGTATTGACTGACTTATCCATTGTGATATGCTATGGAAGGAAAAAGCCATTGGGCTGCGGGGGCCGCCCAAATGGCTTTTCTCCCTATTGATTAATTTTTCAAAGACGGCTGAGGGAGGTGCGACTGAAAATGGATAGCCAGAGCAATAACCGCAATCGAAACACCTATTTGCTCCTTATTGGAGCGGGTGTGTTTTTGCTAATTCAGCATTTGTTCGGGTTTCAAGCTATCGTCGCCCTGATTCTCATCGCTATTGGGATCTATTACCTTCAGTCGCAAAATAAAAAACGCGGCTATATTTTGCTGGCTGCGGGTCTCTTGTTTATAATAGGAGATTCATTAGCCATCCTTGTGGCGCTAGTGTTTATCTCGCTTGGATTATTTTATTTAAAGTCGACACAGCAGCACAAGGATTCCGATTTTATTAAAAAGCAAAGTTTTATGGAGAGCATTAAATACGACCAGGGGCCCTGGGAGCTGAAAAACACAAGTATTTGGTTTCTGGTAGGAGAAGTTAATATGGATGTGTCTCTGGCGATATTTGATGGCAGCGATATCACCCTGGCTTTGCAGGGAATTGTAGGAGATGTGGAACTGATCATTCCGGAAGACGTAGGAGTAATATTGGAGAGCTCCGTTATGGTCGGCTTGATTCAACTCCCTTACCGTAAGGAAGAAGGGGTGCTGAATAAAGTTGAATGGGTATCTCCGAATTACGACACCGCCGAACAGCGCATAAAAATAGAGCTTTCCTATATTGTAGCTGACGTGAAAATAAAAATGATCTGATCAGTCACCATACCAGGTGAGTGATTATTAACTATAATTAGACAACGGATAAGGGGGTGGAGACATGAAAAGCCGACTGACCAATATGGTATGGAGAACAATGGGGGAGTCGATTTTATACAGTCTCCTCCTTCTCGCTGTTGTGCTTTACGTGTTGTATACATACGGCTATATCAGCGCTCCTAAGTCGTGGAAGGAAATGCTTGTGATCGGCTTTGTGCTGATCGCCGCGGTTATGGTAATCGGAGGCGGATTCGGGTATTTTCTCGCCAGCCGCATCAGCTCCAGGATCGAGCAGCTGAAGGAAGTGATGATGCTGTTTGAAAAAGGAAACTTATCCCGCAAAGTGCCGCCGCTCGGAGAAGATGAGATTGGCAGGCTGGGAGAGCAGCTTAATCGGGTAAGTGAAAAATGGGAGGAGCAGGTCTCTTCTCTGCAAAGGCTGTCTAATGACAACGCCCAATTAGCGGAAAAGGCAAGATATTCGGCCGTCATAGAGGAAAGGCAACGGCTGGCTAGAGATTTGCACGATGCTGTCAGCCAGCAGCTGTTTGCGATTTCGATGACGGCTACGGCAGTTGGGCGAATTCTGGAACGGGACTTCGAGAAGGCAAAGCGGCAGATTTATTTGATTGAGGAAATGTCATCGGTAGCCCAGTCTGAAATGCGGGCTCTTCTGCTTCACTTGAGACCGGTTCATCTGGAAGGGAAAAATTTGGCGCAAGGTCTGGTTGAGCTGCTGGTTGAGCTGCAGGCCAAAACGCCTATCGAGATTGCTTGGGAGATGGACGAACAGATACAATTGCCCAAAGGAATCGAGGACCATCTGTTTCGTATTGTGCAAGAAGCACTTTCCAATACGCTCCGCCACTCCAAAGCAACACGCATGGAGGTTAAGCTCGTGAAGCCTCCGGAAGGAATCCGCTTATCGATCCGGGATAATGGGGTCGGATTTTTGCTTGATGATAAGAAAATGGCTTCCTACGGACTCGTTTCCATGAAAGAGAGGGTAAGCGAGATTGGAGGCTCCATTCAAATTATTACGGCTCCCGATAAAGGAACCCGAATTGAGATCAGGGTGCCGATCGTACAGGAGAAAGGAGAGAAGAAAGACGATGGAGCAACCCATTAAAGTACTGCTGGTAGATGATCATGAGATGGTCCGCATTGGCTTAGCTGCCGTGCTGGGTACAGAAGACGGCATTGAGGTGGTGGGAGAGGCAAATAATGGCGCTGAAGGAATCCGGCTTGCACAGGAGTACAAACCGGACATCGTACTGATGGATCTCGTCATGGAGGGGATGGACGGAATTGAAACAACGCGGAAATTACTGCAGCTTTATCCCGATTGCAAGGTTATTGTCTTAACCAGCTATTTGGATGATGCGAAGATTTACCCGGTCCTGGAGGCAGGAGCTTTCAGCTATTTGCTGAAAACATCCAGAGCCTCGGAAATTGCCCAGGCCATTCGAGCTGCTGCGAAGGGCCAGCCGATCCTCGAATCGCAGGTGGCTTCTAAAATTATGAATCGATTCCGCCAGCCGAAGGAGGAGCAGGCTCCCCATCATGACCTGACGGAAAGAGAGATGGAAGTGCTGCGTTTGATTGCCCGAGGCAAGTCCAATCAAGAAGTTGCGGATGAGCTGTTCATCGGAATTAAGACAGTCAAATTCCATGTCACTAATATTTTGGCCAAGCTGGGTGTGGACGATCGCACGCAGGCAGCTATTTATGCCTACAAACAAGGCTTAGCGGAATAAGGGTCCAAGCCGCCCATTCCGGTTGCCGGAAGTGGAAATAAGCGCGAGTATTTGAAGAAATGGGAAGGATGTCTTTATGAACTGGATGGAGAAGGCGGGAATAGCGGCCATTATTATTGTTATTTGCTTGCCTTTCTTATGGCTGATGAAGAAAAAATACTACAAGTAAGCAAGTATCCCTCCTGAAAACGACCTGCTTGTCTAGCGGAAAGCACCAAACTTTGACTTCGGATATGAACCAAGGCCCAATAACCTTGCAAATGCTTTAGACGCTTCACGGAAATGCGGCCAAGATTCAACAGGTGTACGAAGGAAAGAGGCTCTGGTCTAGAGCTAAAGCTTTTCCTGATGCGTAAGCTGTATGAACGGTTAGTATAATGCAGCGAGAAGCAGGTGAAGCTATGATCCGATTAGGAACCCGCAAGGACAATCGGTTTATTTACAAGATGGTTGTTCAAGAACTGCTGCCCTATGCCATTCAGGTCCGACCCGAAACAAGCGTATCCCGCGCGGAAATCGAACGCCGATTGACTAAAATGGAGGTTTGGATTGCCTGCCGCCACCCAAACGGTAAGCCTGCAGGTTTCCTTAGCTTTCAGAAGCACGGCGGGCAAATTAAAATCGACATGCTGGCTGTAAGCCGCAATTATCAAAGCCGCGGCTATGGAGAGGATTTGATGAAAGCACTCGAAAGATTTGCAGAGAACCATAAGGCCGATACGATATCTCTGTATGTGGATGAGATAAATGAAGGTGCTATCCGTTTCTACACTCGTCTAGGTTATACGGTATCCGCCTATTTTCCCGACTTGAAGTGTTATTCTCTAAGCAAAAAGCTATAGCTCCAGCCCCAGAAATAAATTCTCCGTGTGATGCTGGAACAAAGGGAGCGCCCCGCAGAAAACCAGAAAAACCGGAACAACTCTTGGCTCCACAAGGCTATCCCGGTCTCTCCCGCAAATTCTCGACTGGACCCAACTTCACGATTGGATTAGTTGAGATCTGTTTAAATAAAGATTAGAAAAAGAAGAGCAATGGCGGCGAGGTCGAGAGCCAGCCGTTCACCAAAATAAGGGAAGGGCCTGTATCCGTATCCTTGCCAACGCTGCGGACCGTAAGCACCGTCTTCAAATACGGGGCCGGGGCTATAAGCAGAAACGGTGGCTTCCCCGGATTTCGTCTTCTTGTTCTTTCCTCCGGCTTTCGCATTCAATTTTGCCCGTTTGCTCGATTTCCCCGTTTTATGATCCGCAGGGTATGACAGACTGTAGGGATTGCCCGATTCATCATTCAGGATCAGCTGATTTTTAACGATCCCGCTTAATGTACCGATATGCCGGGTTCCATCATTCATTACGACCATTACCGGCCTTCCCCAAAACGGCTTACACGCTTCCTCCGTGATTGGATAAATCCTGTGCATGAGCTTGGAACACCTCCTGGAAAATATAACCTCACACCTCACTATATTCATTTAGCCCATTAATGGAGTAGACGTTTACCGGGGGTGCCCGCCCATTTTTTTGGCGCTGCTTTATTTAGTAAGCGTTTTCCTTGCAAATTCATAAAAAGCTTAATGACGATTCCGGTAAGGTTATGCTAAACTGGACATTATAATTCAATAACTGCAAAAATTCACCAAGCCTGTTCCAAGCGGCACTATCGTGATCATTGACGGGATCGTTTGATAATAAACGGTTGTGTGCAAGTTCGTTAATCGGCGGAAAGCAACGTTTCAAAAGCTCTACCACTATTTTAAAAAAAGGAAGATGCATGATGTTGGAGACCAATCAGGAAGCCGTTAAACAATCCGGAGTGGTTTTTTTTATATTTGGAGCAACGGGAGATTTGGCCAGAAGAAAGCTGTTTCCCGCCCTGTACAGCCTGTACCGGGAAGGGAAGCTCTCCGAGAAATTTGCTGTTGTCGGCCTGGCTAGAAGAGAGCGGAGTCCGGAGCAGTTTCATGAAGATGTTTACCGCTCCATTCAGGAATTCGCGAGATACAAAGTGTCCGAGGATACGGAAGAGTGGAGGCGCTTCGTCCAGCATTTCGTTTACTTATCGCTTGATATTAACCGGGTGGAGGATTTCAAGCAGCTGCAGGGTACGGCCAATCAGCTGGAGAAGAAATTCGGGATTGCCGGCAACCGCTTGTTCTATTTGGCTCTGGCGCCCGATCTGTTCGGCAGTGTGGCGCATAATTTAAAGGCTGGAGGACTGCTCGAGTGTGAAGGCTGGCACCGGCTGGTCATCGAGAAGCCGTTCGGCTTCGACCTTCCTTCGGCGGAAAAGTTAAACAAAGAGATCCGCGGAGTGTTTGAAGAACATGAAATTTATCGGATCGACCACTACCTGGGTAAGGAAATGGTGCAGAATATTGATGTTATCCGCTTCGCTAACGCCTTCTTTGAACCTTTGTGGAACAATAAATATATTGCGAACATTCAGATCACGTTAAGCGAAACAGTAGGTGTTGAAGAAAGAGGCGGATATTACGATCACTCCGGCGCGCTGCGGGATATGGGGCAGAATCATATGCTGCAGATGGTCACGATGATGGCGATGGAGCCTCCCAGCCGGCTGCTTCCGGAGGACATCCGGGATGAGAAGGTTAAGGTGCTGAGATCTTTGCGTCCGTTCACCACCAGGGAAGAAATTCGCCAGCATGTGGTGCGCGGCCAATATACAGAGGGGATGCATAACGGCAAGCTTGTGCAAGGCTATCGCGAAGAAGACAAAGTCCATCCGGCTTCGGTTACGGAAACATATTTCGCAGCCAAGGTGTATGTTGACAATTTCCGCTGGGCCGGAGTTCCTTTCTACATCCGCACAGGCAAGAGACTTCCGCTGAAGACAACTGAGGTCGTAGTGGAATTCAAGAACATGCCGGATAACATCTACCACGCGCATAAAACGAATCTGCAGCCGAATCTGCTTGTATTCCGGGTGCAGCCTATGGAAGGGATTTATATTAAAATCAATGCCAAGAACCCCGGCTCCGAAGGAGCGATCATTCCGGTCGCCATGGATTTTTGCCAAAGCTGCCAGGTAGGACTTAACACTCCGGAAGCTTATGAACGCCTGCTGTATGATGCGGCGAGAGGAGACTCTACTTACTTTACGAGATGGGATGAGGTCGCGCTTGCTTGGAAATTCGTAGACCGGATTGCTGCGGCCTGGTCGGAAGATGATCGCGATTTGGAAACCTACGCCGCAGGCTCGTGGGGGCCAAAGGGAGCGGAGGAGCTGCTGGCCCGCGACGGTTTTTCCTGGTGGCCGGTTAACGGACAGGAAGCCGGCGAATCCGTTTGGGTCACGAACCGGCCGGATAAACTATAAATTAACAGACAGACTGCTATTTCGAATTAAGAAGGGAATCAAAAATAGGGATGACAACCAGTAAATTAGGCCAAGAATTGATAAAAGAAGTGGATCGCCGCCGAACCTTTGCGATTATATCCCACCCCGATGCCGGTAAAACGACATTAACCGAGAAGCTCCTGCTATTTGGCGGAGCTATCCGCTTGGCAGGGACGGTCAAAGGGCGCAAGGCCAACAAGCATGCCACCTCGGACTGGATGGAGATTGAGAAGCAGAGAGGAATTTCCGTAACCTCCAGTGTTATGCAGTTTGACTATAAGGGACACCGGGTGAACATCTTGGATACACCTGGCCACCAGGATTTCAGTGAAGACACTTACCGGACGCTGACCGCAGCTGACAGTGCTGTCATGCTGATCGATTCGGCCAAAGGTGTCGAGGCGCAAACGAAAAAGCTGTTTCAGGTTTGCCGTCAGCGCGGCATACCGATCTTTACATTTATTAACAAGCTGGATCGGGAAGGGCAAAATCCGTTTGATTTGCTGGAGGAATTAGAGCAGGTGCTAGGCATTCGCTCGCACCCGATGAACTGGCCGATCGGTTCAGGCAAGCAGTTTTGCGGCGTTTACGACAGGAAGAAGGTAAGAGTAGAGCTCTTCAAAGGCGATGATCATGAAGAAATCTCTCTGCAAGAGGTAAGCGGCTATGAGGATGAGACGGTCAAGCAGATTGCCGGGCCGTATCTGTATGAGCAGCTGTGCGAGGATCTGGAGCTGCTGGATGTCGCCGGCGATCCTCTCGATATGGAGAAGGTTCTTGCAGGGGAATTGACGCCTGTATTTTTCGGCAGTGCGATTAACAATTTTGGCGTTCAGACCTTTTTGGAAAATTTTCTCTCCATGGCTCCCAAGCCTGAGCCGCGTCAAAGCCAGGCCGGGAAAATCGAGCCGACCAAGGAGAACTTCTCGGGCTTTGTGTTTAAAATCCAGGCGAATATGAATCCTGCCCACCGTGACCGGGTGGCATTCCTGAGAGTCTGCTCCGGCAAATTCGAACGCGGAATGTCGGTGAAACATGTTAGAGCGGGCAAGGAAATCAAGCTGTCCCAGCCTCAGCAATTTCTTGCCCAGGACCGGGATATTGTAGAGGTAGCTTATCCCGGAGATATTATCGGCTTATTTGATCCCGGCATCTTTCGCATCGGCGACTCCTTGAGCCAAGGCACGGAAATTGTGTTTGATGAGCTGCCAACATTTTCACCTGAACTATTCAGCAAAGTAACCGTGAAGAACGCACTGAAGCATAAGCAGTACCAAAAAGGACTGGATCAACTGACCGAAGAGGGGACAATCCAGGTTTTCAAGACGATCGGCTTTGAGGACACCCTGCTGGGAGTAGTTGGCCAGCTGCAGTTTGAAGTGTTTGAATACCGGATGAGAGCCGAGTATGGCGTAGAGGTGCAGCTGCAGCGAATGAATTTCCAGTTTGCCCGCTGGCTCGTCGCAGAGAACGTTGACCCCGGTAAATTCAGAATCAATTCCCAGTTGGTTAAGGATAAGAAAGACAATTATGTCGTTTTGTTCGAAAACGAATATGCCTTGCGAAATGCAATGGAAAAGTTCCCGGAAGCCCAGTTTTTGGACGTTGCTCCTTAATACAACAGAATAACAGAAAACGGAAGCGGGATTCCTTAACAGGGAGTTCCGCTTCTTTATTTTTTGGAGATATGGCCGGAACAAGCGTCTTTAAATAGAGATAAATTGCAATTAGGAGTACTGGCTGATGTATGCCTGCTAAGAAAGAGTTATAATGAACGAAGTAAGCGCCTGCAATCAAGCCATTAGAAATCACAATCATCCCTAAAATGTAAGCGTTAACAATAAAGGTTCGGCCAATCTATGGACGCCAAAGGGGAGAAGTTTGATGCCAAGACGGTTGCTCGAATGGAAAAGGTGGAGCTTTAAGAAAAAGCTGATGCTGTATTCCTTATTAATCAGCCTGCTTCCTGTCGTCTTGTTGGGAATGGGTTCGGCTTATTTAGCAGGCAAGAGTGTCCAGGAAGAGGTGGACCGCAATCATAGAATTATTCTGAAGCAAGTGGAATACCAGATGGATAACATATTAAAAAACCTGGAAACCTTCTCGCTGCAAATAGCTAGTGACCGTACGATTGAGAAATCGGTAGAACGAGGCATTTCCTTGGACGATCTGGAAACTCTCGAGACGACATTGGCTATGAAGGAACTTATCCGCCAGTACCGCAGTTATAATGGGGCTCCATTCGATGTATCTCTAGTCTATGACCAGCACGATCAAGTATACTCCAATCATTACGGGCTCCTATCGTTCACGGAATTCCCTTATTATGAGTTTTTGCAGAAGGAACAGGCACAGCATTCCGGATTATTGGTTGTTCCTCCGTTTACTTATCCCGATCAGAAGGAGTTTCTAATGATGCGCCCTGTACTAAGCGGCTCGACTCCGTACAAAGGCAGGCTTATTTTACATGTGGATCCTTCGATTTTTTATAATGTATTCCAGTCCGCGAACTTGGGCAGCGGGCGCAAGCTGCTTGTCATCGATGACCAGGGGAGGGTGGCGGTCAGCTCGAACAAAGAGGAGATTGGCACGAGGCTAAATGTGACCAATGATTTATACCATTACTGGCGGCAGCCCTCTTCCTTTCAAGGGACTTATGCCTTCAATGGAAATGACTATCAGCTGTCGTATCAGAAATCGGCTTTGAATGGCTGGACATACATAGCCATGACGCCGACCCGGGAATTGACGGCCAAATCAGCCAGCATCCGCTGGTTAACGTGGCAGATGGTGGTTGCGATCTCTTTGGTATGGCTGCTGATCTCCATCATCGGATCAAGCAAGCTGTATATTCCTATTCAAGCTCTGCTCGCCAAACTATCCGGGGCTTCCACGGACCGCAGTGAAGGGGATTTGAAACAGCTTTCCAGTTATATTGATAAAATGATCTATCACAACACGAAGCTGCAAATTCAATGGAAGGAGCAGCTTCCCCAATTGCGGGAAAGCGCGCTGCTGCAGCTCTTGCGCGGAGAAATCAATGATCGGGAATTTGCCTCGCTAACCGCCTCTTATCCGATCTCCTTGCCTGGTAACCGCTTTTATGTCTGTATCATCGAGGTCGACCAAGCGATTGCATTTCGGAAGAAATACCGGTTTCGGGACCGGACCTTGATCATGTACGCTTTTTCCAAGCTCGTTCAGGAAATTAATCAAGAGATGAGCTGCTGTGAAACGGTAGCCCTCATCCCCGGACAAGTGATTTGTATACTGGGAGTGGAGGATGACAGCCCGGCCATCCGCAGGCGGGTGATTGAGAACAATGAACGTATTCGCAGCAAAGCGTTCGAATACTTAGGCTTCACCGTTACCGCAGCGGTAAGTGACAGCCAGCCGTCACGATCAATGATTAGTGCGGGCTACGAACAGGCAATCCTGCTGCAGCGCTATCGTTTGCTAATGGGATCCGATGTGACGATTACCCGGGAAAGCGTGGAAGGTTCCGCACGAAACCGTTATTTCATCCGGGACTTCCTTGAGTGGCACCAGGCGATCATTCAAAGCTTGGCGATAGGCGATGTCAATCTGGCCAGCCAGCAGTTTAATCAAATGATGGAGGAAGCCCCCCGCTTCCTTGTAACGGTGGACAGCCAGCTTGGTCTGATGACCTATTTGCTGGGCGATATCGAACAGACTCTGCATGAGCGGGGATATGAATTAAAGGAATGGATAGAAGGAGATCTGTATGCTTCGCTGCATGCCGCTGCCAGTATGGAGGAAGTAAGGGAATGGTTCGAAATGGAGCTATTCCCTGCGATCAGCCGGCAGCTGACGGTTGATAAAAGCATGCAGCAGCAGCAGTTAATCCGCAAGGTTACAGACTATATTCATGAGAACTTTGAAAGCGAGCTGTCTCTACAGCAAATCGCCGATCATTTCGAATGCTCTCCTTACCAGTTGAGCCGCATGTTTAAAGAGCAGATGCAGATAAACTTTGTCGATTACTTAATCCAGTACCGGATAGACAAGGCAAAGGAATGGCTTGTTCATAGTGATTTATCTATTAAAGATATAACCGCTAAGCTCAGCTATACGACGACGCAGAACTTCTCCAGAGTGTTTAAGCAAATAACAGGGATCCCCCCGGGCAAATATCGCGAGCGCTATCGGCAAAGCTGATGCCAGGGCTTGACCGGCCGCTTAACAGAACCCGGCTGACTGTCCGTGCAAACTCCCTGATCCTTAACTGCAAGCGCAGGATACCTCTTCCTAGACGGAGGTATCTTTTTTTGCGCGCCTTGTATCTTTATCTGCATAGTGAAACAACAATAGAGCCTAGGCAATTACAAGGGAAAACGATAAAGTACTAATTATCATTTTGGCATAGGAGGTTGGCTGATGAAGGGATCCCCGTTACCGAAAGCGCATTCATGGATTCCATCGTTCAGGCAGGGGCGAACTGGAAAGAAAATATGGAAAAGCCGCTATATGTATTTATTTGTTTTACCAGGATTGCTCTATTTTATAGTGTACCGTTATGTTCCTCTGCTTGGCTCCATAATTGCCTTCAAAGATTACAGCGCCTTTCAAGGGTTTATTGATAGTCCATGGGTAGGCTTTGCCCATTTTCAAAGGATATTCGATAATCCGGAGGTCGTACAGGTACTAATCAACACGCTGGTGCTGTCCTTTTTGCAGATTGCATTTGCTTTTCCGGTTCCTATCCTGCTGGCTTTGATGCTGAATGAGGTGAGACAGGAATGGGTGAAACGGTTTATTCAATCTATTGTTTATTTACCTCATTTCCTGTCCTGGGTAGTCGTGATCGGTGTCGTAACCTTATTCCTAAGAAGCGACGGACTCGTAAATAACATGCTGGGCGCCTGGTTCGGGATCGATTCCATTCCTTTTTTGCAAATGCCTTCCTTGTTTAAGCCGATTCTGGTGTTAGAAGTAATCTGGAAAGAATCGGGCTGGGGAACGATTATTTTTCTGGCGGCATTAGCCGGAGTGAATCCGGAGCTTTATGAGGCTGCCGTTGTAGATGGAGCCAGTCGGTTGAGAAGGATATGGCACATCACACTGCCTGCGATTCGCAGCACCGTTGTTATTTTGCTGATACTTAGACTTGGAAATGTGCTCGATAACGGGTTCGAGCAAGTGTTTCTTATGCTTAATCCCTATGTGATGGAAGTGGGGAATGTGCTGGATACTTATGTCTACTTCAAAGGTATTTTACAGGCGGATTTCAGCTTCGCAACAGCGGTAGGTTTGTTTAAATCGGTAGTTGGGCTCATTCTTGTAATTGCGGCCAACCGATTGGCCAAACGCTTTGGCGAAGAAGGGATATACTGAGTCTTTTTGCAGCATTGCATTTGTTCTGCAGGCGAGAAAGGAGGAGGCTTATGCTTCACCGCACGATAACGGACCGGATTTTGGAAACCGTTAATCTGGTAATGCTGATATTGATTGCTGCCACTATGTTTTTCCGTTTCTCTATATCTTCTCTGTTTCTTTTTCCTCGATGAAGGAATTTCTGGAGAATGATATTATTTTGTGGCCAAAGGAGTGGGTGACGGATGCCTATCAGTTCATATTGGGAAACAGCCGCTTCATCCGTTCCATCTGGATTACTATTCTGATTACGGTAGTAGGCACTTTGATGAATTTACTGTTTACGGTTACGATGGCCTATGGACTGTCCCGCCCCTTTTACGGACAAAAAACGATCCTGTTTATGGTGCTGTTTACCTTTTTATTCAGCGCCGGCATCATTCCGACTTATTTGATTGTCAAAGAAACCGGTCTGTTGGATTCGATCTGGGCTCTGATTATTCCGGTGCTGATCAGTCCATGGAATTTAATCGTCATTCGCCAGTTCTTCCGCAATATCCCGGAGGAGTTAAACGAAGCAGCGATTATGGACGGGGCTAATCCCTTTACTATTTTTGGCCGGATTATTCTTCCCTTGTCCAAGCCTGCTCTGGCTACGTTCGGCTTATTCTATGCGGTTGCCCACTGGAACTCTTACTTTACAGGCCTGCTATACATCAGCAATCCTGCCTTGTGGCCGATTCAAGTGCTTCTCAGGCAAATTGTAGTCGTGAATGATAACACAGCGCTGATTGAGCAGCATGCACTTGTACAGCAGCCGCCGGCTGAAACCATTCAGATGGCCGCTATTTTGCTGGCTACTGTTCCCATTCTGATCGTGTATCCGTTCCTGCAAAAGCATTTTGCTAAAGGGGTGATGCTCGGCTCCGTTAAAGGCTGATGGTCGTTGCCTGAAGGGTAGTGGTTGGTATGGGGTGAGGTTGCTTGCTCGACGATTACAGCATTTTGCATGAAGCAAGTATAAGTCTTTTGCCAGATTAGAATGCAGATCCAAAAGCCTGAGTTCGTCTGCAGCCTGTTATCCGCCTGCAGATGAAATCATAATAGGCAAAAATGCTAATTAAAAAAGGTAGGGGATCGAAAAATGAGAAAGGTTCAAAAATGGAGATATGGTTCCTGGTTTGGTATTCTCGCATTGACTTTAGCCGCTTGTTCTTCAGGAGGAGGATCGGCTCCATCAGAGTCCCCGCATTCAACCGGTGAGGGAGCCCCCGAGCAGGATCGTGTCTACGATATAAGCTTTATGGGATATTCCTATGCCAAATTTCCTGAGCCTAACGGAGCAGGGGTACAGGCCATTCGCGAGAAATTTTCAGCAAACATAGATTCGCAGTTTATTTTGAATTCCGATTTTAACTCCAAGCTGTCGGTTGTGATGGCCTCCGGAGACATGCCTGATGTAGTCCATATAAGCGCCAACGACTCCAATTATTACAAATGGGCGAAGCAAGGCGCCTTTCTTCCTCTGGACGAATACTTGGATCAATTTGAGACGTTCCGGAATGTACCGGATTCGATCTGGGATCAATTTCGCGTAGACGGACAAATTTACAGTATCCCGATGTATGCCCCGACTTACAGCTTCAGTAATGTCGTGCGCCAGGATTGGCTTGACAATCTCGGGCTTGAAGTGCCAACGAATTACCAAGAGCTGCTCGAAGTAGCCATCGCTTTCACGAAGGACGATCCGGACCAGAATGGACGGGATGATACCTATGGCTTTGCCATGGGCGAGAATGCTTCCCCGGATTATGCAGCAGGAGCATATTGGTCCGGCGGCTGGTATCACAAGGATGATGAAGGTAACTATATCCCTGGGGTGATTGGACCGGGGAAAAGAGAAGTGATTGAAACCTTGGCCGAGGCCTATAAGCATGGCGCCGTAACCAAAGACTTTGCGGTTCTAAACTGGGCGCAGGCCAACAAAGAATTTTATTCCGGCAAAGCGGGGATCTTTATCGGTACGCCCAGCGGAATGGTGGAGGAATATTATTTAGGTTTGCTGGAGGTCAACCCTGAGGCGAGACTGACGTCCATTCCCCACTTTGTTGCCCCCGACGGCTCACAAGGACGCCTGCTGAACCAGGGGTATTTCGGATTAACGACCTTATCCGCGGAGCTGAAAAATGATCCGGATAAAGTATTAAAAATTCTGGAGATTCTTGACTATGGAAGACAATTCATTCCACTCGAGGAACGCAATCCGGACAACGAGCATTTTGACTGGCTGATGGGAGGGGAAGGAGTTGGTTACGATATGATCGATGGCAAGGCCGTCCCTAAGCCGGGAGCGGAAAGTATCGCCCCGATCGGATACATGTTCCAGAGAGAGGAGTACAGACCGACAGCTCCAAATGATGAGGCGAATCAATACTCCAAAGCGGTGTATAACGATCCGCGAATGCAGGAATTCATCTCGCAGATCGAAGATATGGAGGCCACCTATAACAAAACGCCGTATGCCGACCCGAGCCGCGGAATTTTCTCCGAGGTACACGCGCAGAAGGGGGCAGAGCTTAGCCAATATATTGTTGGCGAAATTACCAAAATGATATCCGGGCAGCGACCTGTCGAGGAATGGGACGCGATGGTCGAGGAGTGGAAGGCGCGCGGCGGAGCGGACTGGATCAGAGAAATCAATGAAGGAATTAAGGAACGCTCTTCCTAAGTGCCGCGATTAACCAATCACATACTAAGCAATCGAGATCAGCCCTGGTAGGGGAGTTGAATAAGCGTAGAGTGCCGGACAGCTTATGCCGGAGGCTCTGCGCTTTTAACTTTTGCATGTGGAGCTATTTTAGACGATTAGGAGATTAGCCGAGCGGTATTAAGCGGCGAAACCGTGCCTTACTTCCGGGGGATTTGTTCATTAGCCGTCCCCAAACAAACTATTCCCTCATATGATAGGAGGAGACTGATTAGGCTAGGATGTGTGGCTGAATGAGGCTGTTAATGATTGCGCCAGAGCAAATTCCGGTTCCTCCTGTGCGGGGGGGATCGGTTGAAATATGCATGTACGAGATAGCTAAGCGGCTTGCCCGAACGCATCAAGTAACTTTAATCAGCCGCAGGCACCGTAAGCTGCCGCTTGTCACCACGCAGGGCAATCTGACGATTATCCGTGTCCGATCCGGCCGCAGCACCAAGAGGTATCTTAACGAAGTCAGGAAGAAAATTAAGGGGCGTGTATTCGACTGGATTCAAATCGACAACCGTCCCAAGTTTGTCCCTTTCATCAGAAGGCTTTTTCCCCGTACTCCGATTTCCTTATTTCTTCATTCCCTAACCTTTGTGTCCGGACGCCGGTTATCCCGAAAGTCGGCCTTGTCCTGTTTTGCGCAAACGGATTTGGTAGTAGCCAACAGCGCGTCTCTAAAGACAAACCTTGCGGTTCGTTTTCCAAGTCTGATCCCGAAGCTCAGCTATGTTTGGCTGGGCACGGACTTACAAAGATTCCGCCCCCCATCACCCGAAGAACGGGCAAAGCAACGAAGCAAATACAAGCTTGGAGATTCCTTCGTCATCAGCTTTGTAGGCCGGCTGATTCCGAGAAAAGGACTGCCTTTGTTAATGAGGGCTGCCCGTATAGCGAGAATGAAGAATCCTAATATAAAGCTGGTCGTAGCCGGAAGCAGTACAGTGAAAGGTTATGTCACGAAGCTGAAGCGGCTTGCCAGAAACTATCATTTGCCAGTGACCTTTATTGGCAATGTACCTCACAGCCGCATTCACCGCGTTTACTGGATGGCCGATTGCTTTGTCTGTCCATCCCAGCAGCATGAAGCATTCGGGTTGGTCAATGTGGAAGCTATGGCGACCGCCCTGCCCTGTATTGCCTCTAATATCGGCGGGATTGGCGAGATTATTAGTGACGGCGAGACAGGGATGCTTGTCAACGATTATAGAAGTGAAGGGGAATTTGCCGCAAAGTTAATCGCTGTAATGAATCAGCGTGATTTATATGAGCAAGTAGGTGCTAGAGCCCGTGAAGATATGATCAACCGCTTTAATTGGGAAACCACAGCAGAACAATTAGCGAAAAGGTATGAATCGTCCGTTACTATCAAGGGAGAAGAGGAGCCAGGTAGGTATGAAATTGACAGGCAGCAAGTGGATCAAGACGGGCATACTTTCCCAGAATCCGTCCATACAGGCATCCATTCCGGAAACGAAGAAAATGAACAGCAGCAAGCTGCTGGAGATGCTTAGCAAGTACCAGATGGTATACATTAAGCCGGATATTGGTACTTATGGCACCGGTGTTATGCGGGTAGAGATGGAAAAAATGGATAACAGGGTATACTATGTATGCCGGCAAGGTACGCAAAAGCATGTGTTCAAGTCTTACGGAGATCTTTATTATTACGTGCATAAAAAACCAAGAACCGGAAATATCTCGTACAAAGAGGAATTCAGCTGTTAAAGCATAATCAGCGGAGCTTTGATCTGAGAGTTATGGTCAAAAAGGTTGGAAAATCCGAGTGGAAGACAATGGGCATGCTTGGCCGTGTCGCCCAGCAGGGAAAGGTAGTTACCAATTATCATAGCGGCGGAACGTTGAAAAAGATAGATGGTTTACTGGAGCCATATATGCAAAAAGGGGAGCGTGAGCAGTTTAAGCAGCGCTTAGCCCGCTTAGGAGAAGAGGCTGCGAAACAGCTGCATCCTCATTTTCCTGCCCTGACCTCAATAGGACTTGATGTTGCTTTAGGGAAAGAGCTGCATCCCTGGATTTTGGAGGTTAATTTTCGCCCCGACCCCTATATTTTCCGCAAAGTAGGGGAGTACCAGGTGTTTCGCAATATTATGAAATTCAAGAGAAGCAAACGTAAATAGGACCGGCTAAGACAAAAAGACCCTAAAGATGAGGGTCGGTATTCACTCATTGGGGCAAATTATTTTTTAGAGCGTTCAGCATGGTGTCATGGTCCGCTTGCTCGGTATGTTCCCAAATAATCTCAAACAGCACACCGAGACCAGGCAGCGTTTGATCTGCGCCGCCCACGGAATCCTCAATAATTTCTTTTAATTCATCCAAAGATTTGCCCTGCACACGCTGGACAATTGCTTGCCGTAAGTCAATATTCATGATGTGACCCTCCATAAAAAATTGTTAGCCAAATAGCAGCTGCTTCAGCATTTTGTATAAATCCCGGCGGGCAAAATGCTCACTTTCATACTAGATAATATGCCTTAGTATGCAAAATTTTAAACGGCTTTGGAGTGGTAAAGTCAGGCATGCTATAATGGTTTTAATCTTGGCAGGACGGTGGGGATTATGAAACAGCAATTTGCCGTTATTGGCATCGGGCGGTTTGGCTCCAGTGTGGCCAAATCGCTCCATGCTTTTGGTTATGAAGTGCTGGCTATAGACTCCAATGAGCAGAGAGTGCAGAATATAAGCACTTTCGTTACTCAGGCAGTTCAAGCCGACAGTACCGATGAGGAAGCCCTGCGGACGCTGGGCATTGACCGCTTTGATGTGGTCGTTGTGGCCATCGGGATGAATATCCAGGCGAGCATTTTAACCAGCCTCATTTTGAAGGATATGGGGATTCCCAAATTAATTGTTAAAGCCCAGAATGATCTGCAGGCCAAGGTGTTAAGCAAAATTGGCGCTGACAAAGTTGTCTTTCCGGAGCGGGATATGGGAAATCGGGTGGCTCATCATTTAATTTCACCGAATGTGATGGATTATGTCGAGCTATCCGACGGGTACAGCATCGTGGAGATGAAAGCCCCACCGCAAATGATCGGAAAAAGTCTCAAGCAGCTGAATATTCGGGCTAAGTACAACTGCAATGTGATGGCTGTCAAAACCAATGGCGTCATGAATATTACACCATCAGCCGATGCTTTGATCCGGGTAACGGATACTCTTGTAATCGTAGGCAAGAATGAGCATTTGTTGAAATTCGAGAAAATGTTTGCGAGGTAGAACGGGCGATGGATCAGGAAATTGTGTCTTTGCAAAATCCGCGGGTCAAGCAGTGGAGCCAGCTGTTGACGAAAAAAGGGCGGGACAGCCAAAAGAAATTCATGCTGGAAGGCAACCATCTGTTAATTGAAGCTTTAAAGGCAGGCATTAAGCTGGAGACAATTATTTATGATAGGAACGCCGGAATCCCGGAGGAGCTTCAGCCTTACATACCTGAACGCGGTTTGGAACGGATTGCCGTGTCCCGTGAAGTGCTGGCCAAAGTGGCGGACACGAAAACTCCTCAGCCGGTGATGGCTGCAGCTCATCAACTGCAGGTTTCCTCCGAGGTCGTGCTTGAAGACCGGGAAAGGCCGTACGGTATGGTTGTAGTCGTGGATGGAGTACAAGACCCCGGTAATTTGGGCACGATCATACGTGCTGCTGATGCGGCAGGAGCCGGCGCAGTGATTCTGGGCCAGGGCACTGTTGATCTGTATAATCCTAAAACCATTCGCGCAACGATGGGCTCTCTCTTCCATCTGCCTATTGTGCAAGCGGGGCCATTGCCTGCCTTATTGGAGAAAGCGGCCGCTCGCGGGGTGCAAATTGTCAGCACCTCACTTTCCGCTTCACAAAGCTGCTATAACATCGATTTTACCGTAGATACCTGGATTATTGTTGGCAACGAAGGCGAAGGAGTATCAAGTGAAGTCAGCAGGTGGGCGAATCAGGAGGTTATCATTCCGATCCGCGGACAGGCGGAGTCTTTGAATGTGGCTATGGCTGCGACAATTCTTCTTTACGAGAGCTTGCGGCAGCGGGAGCTTTCAAACAATAACTAGCCTTCAAACATGAACCAGCCACTAACAAAAACAAACACTAACATGAACCAGCATTAACATGAACCACTAACACACATGAACAAGCACTAACATAAACAAGGAGTTCAAAATATAACCATGAATTCAAACCATGAATTCAAATCATTAATTCTAATATTTTCCAAATGTAAAACAGTTTTCAAACGAGTAACCAGGCTTTCAACATACTACCACCTGGCCGACAATAAATAAACTTTAAGAAAGAAGGCGTTTCGTTACAGCGGATGGTTGGCTGTTTCGAACGCCTTTTCTCTGTTTTTTCCTGATCTTGAAGCCTGGCTCTGATTTCTTTCTATGTAAAAATGTAAAGAAGTATTTACATATGTGATTTTCCATGATATTAATTATGTAAAGAAGCCTTTATATATAGGCGGTGAAAGCTCATGCCTGTCAGAAATAACATTAGAAGTATAAGGAAGGAAAGAGGTATTAAACAATTACAATTAGCTGAAGACCTGCAAGTAACTAGACAAACCCTTACAGCCATCGAAAACAATAAATATAATCCAAGTCTGGAGCTTGCTTTGAAAATCGTTAATTACTTCAATCTTCCTATTCAAGAGATCTTTATATTAGAGGAGGAGAAAGAATGAGGAAGAATATGGAGAAATGGAATTTAACTTTTAGAGCCATTAATGTACTGGTTGGTGTAATTCTTGGTTTATCCATTGTTTACTTCATCAAAGAAGAGTTCAATTTAAGCATTTTACTTGGTGCTTTAACTGGCACAGTTATTTTAACCGTTACCAATATAATGAAAGCTCTGCTAAAACGCGATAGAACCCCTGACACAGATGAAAGAACCGAAAAAAATATGCTTAAATTTTACCTTTTTTCATCACATATTTTTATAGGTCTATTATTTATTGCACTCTGTATTTCATCGTTCTTAGGGATTGAGGAAATTTTAACTGTTTATCTATGGATAATAATAATCGCCTATATATGTTTTAGTGGGATCGGTGCATTTATTGTTAGTCGCAGATGATCAACAGCCTGAATTTTAGGCTTCAAGCGGTAACCGGCTAATGGTTTTGAATTCAATACGGACTAAGCGCCCAATGAATCTGTAAAAATTTGAAACTGCTGAAAAATAGCCTTGCCCAAATTAAAATTACTCTAGCCACATGCAAATTACTCTAGTTTCAGCCAAATTACACTATCCTCATGCAAATCACTCTAGTTTCACCCCAATTACTCTAGCCGCATTCAATTTCCTCTGACAGGAATCTAACAGAAAGCTTCCTTACATTTTGGGGTTATTTTATCCCTCCCAAGCATAGGCTGTTATAGAGAACATGTCTGCTTACAAGGGGGGAGGACGAATGCGAAGGCGCAGGTGGAAAAGTCGGAATCCTCGCAAAAGCAGCCGCAAGAGGGCGATCTTTCTTGTCCTGATCCTGTTCACCTTGTTTTCTTTACAATCGTTTATTTATATTGAGAAAAGGCTGAAGCCGCCGTTAACTCATTTGGCTACAATAAGAATGAAGCAAGTAGTTACACAGTCTGTAAATGCCACTCTTTCGGAAAAAATTACTGAAGAAGCGAATTTGGATAAATTGATGGAATGGAAGCATGGACAGGATGGGAAAGTTAACGGCTTCGTGCTCAATTATGCGGAGCATATGAAGATCACGTCGCGTTCCGTAGATATTGTCCAAGGCTTGCTGCAGGACCTGCAGGCCCATACCGAGAAGATTCCGCTCGGTCTTGTCTTAGACAGCGCGATTATTGCCTCATACGGTCCGAAGATTCCAATCAGGATGTCGCCGCAGGGAGCTGTTCAGGTGGAATTGGGAAGGCGGTATGAAAGTGTCGGGATCAATATGGTTCTTGCTGAAGTATACATACGGATAATTGCCGATGTTGCGGTCATAGTTCCGTTCAGCTCAGAGCATGAGGTGATCGAAACGGAGGTCCCGCTTTCTTATGTCCTGATTATTGGCGACACGCCCATGTATTATGTGGACAACAAAGGAAATCCGGTAGGGAACTCGTCACCGCTGCCGCCTTCGGTGACTCTGCCGGAGATGCGCACACCGGGAGGAGGAGCCTTGCCAATTACGCCTCAATAAAAGGGAACGGATTCGCTGCTTACTTCCCGATTCCGGCGCCTCCCTACGCGAATTATATTGCATACATTCCGCCTGGCGTCCGCTGCGGCAGTGAATGTATGCGATTTTTCGCATACATTCCCGCCGCGGGCGCTGTTGGAGGCGCAATGTATGCGATTTTTCTGCGAAATATATAACGTCCCGCATGATGAACAATCTCAGGAAATCGCACCTCAATCATAACTTGTGATAACTTTTACGAAATTTCGTATGAAACACTGGCTGTAGCTCCTTTAAACCCCGGCATTTGTACCGACTCAACTCTTAGACCCCGGTATTTGTACGATTTGTCATACAAATCTCGGGTAATCGCCCTTTAATCCCCTGTATTTGTACGACGTTTCATACAAATCACCGGTTATTGCCCTTCATCCCCATGTATTTGTACGACATTTCGTACAAAACGCAGGAAACAACAAACAACAACAAGCAACAACAGGCGACAAGCCCTTTGAACCCCGCCAACCTTGGCTATTTTCATGCCGGAGAGGTGCCAGAACTGGAGAAGACATGACGGTTTTCGCATATAATCCGCCTCTGCTCGCACTGCGAGGCAATTGGACTGCGATTTTTCGCATACATTTCAAGTCGGGGCGCTCAAGCCGGAGCGCTGTCGAAGGCGAATGTATACGATTTTCGCATACATGTCCGCCGGGGGACCGCGACACAAAAGTCAACACCCAAAAATGCCGTTAAACAACATTCTTGGGTGTTTCATTTTGGCAGGTAACAAAGATTGATTCTCAGAAGCCTCCAGCAAGAAAAGGTACCCTAGTTGACGAGCCTTCACGATTCAAGCCCTTGCAAGAAAAAGCCCTGGAAAAGGAGTCTCCACGGGTTAAATCTCACGAGTTAAATCTCCTAAAAGACCAGAACCATTCAAGCAAGATAACCGATGTAAGGTTGAATCAAGATTTTTTCAGCTTGCGCTGGCGCTCTTCTTTTTCCCATTTGCGCAGGTGGGGATACGGATCGAATGACCATTCTGACAAGCCATTGTCTCTGTAGAGACCGTAATGGAGGTGGGGCGGGAATTTGCCTGAAGTTCCCGGTTTGCCGTAGCCGGAGCTTCCAACCCAGCCTACTACATCACCAGGGGCGACCGCATCTCCGATATTCAGTTTTTTATTAAATCCGCTCAGATGCGCGTAGTAGTGATAAATATTGTTCAGATCACGAATACCGATTCTCCAACCGCCATACGGATTCCAGCCGCGGACCTCGATAACTCCATAGGTTGTGCTTCGGGCAGGCACACCGTAGCCGGCAAAAATATCCGTGCCCTCATGAATCCGGTATCCTCCCCAGCCTCTACGTGCCCCCCAGGTTCCCCTGTAAGAGTAACTGGAGCTTAAAGGCACGGGAAAAACATGCTGAAACAAATCCAGGCGATCATAAGTTGAATACAGCTTCACAAACTGCTCAATACGTTCCACACTACGGTTATTATGATAATACTCCCATAGCGCTATGCGAAAATCCTGCTCGCTTGTCCCGTACGACAAAATATAATCAGCCGTCGTAAAGAGTACATCGAGATCATCAGTGCGATCCGCTAATCCATCCCCATTGCCGTCCTTTCCTTTGCCGTTGAAAAATGCAATGGATGTCGGATTATCGTCCTCGCGATCAGGGTTAAGCATGCCTGTCCATTCCTCTTGCGAATAATAAATGTCAATCAGCCCTTTGGCAAGAGGTCTTTTTTTGGCAATGCGAATTGTCCTTTCGTACTGGTCAATCGCCGCCAGATAAGGCCATGGTATTCCTGTTAAAGCACTGATTTCATCAAATAATTGCCGACGTTCCGCGAAAATTTGCTCCCGGCTTTTGACTGCCTCTTTAGGTGCGGAGCTGGTTGTAGAATTAGCATGAACCGGGGGGACGTATTCCGTTATTATAAATGAGCTAATCATTAGGCTAACAACAACACAGAGTAGTTTGCGACGCATAGCCTTGCCCAACCTGAATCCTCCTTCCTGAAGAGCTGAAATGAACCTGCTTCTTTTGCAAAAAGAGGTTTTTCCCATAGAATGTATCTCGGCGGGAGTTTTTATCCATCCCGGTAACATTTACATAGCTAGAACCGGCAAGGTATAATGGGAAACTAAAAAGAGCATTGTTTCGCGAGGAGGCAGCCGATGTCATTTGATCACCGCACAGAGCATGTAGATGACAATATGATCCTGATTCAGGCCAACCTGGATGACATGAATCCGGAGCATTGCCCTTATGTCACCGATCAGCTGTTGAAGCACGGAGCCAACGATGCATACTGGATTCCGATCATTATGAAAAAGGGGAGGCCCGGTCTAATGCTGAATGTCCTGGTGGACCGGGAGAAGCTTTCAGCTATGGAGCAGGTTATTTTTTCAGAAACCTCTACGCTGGGATTGCGATATTTTCAGGCGTCCTGCCATCGCTTAGGAAGAGCTTGGAAGAAGGTAAATACACCTTGGGGCGAAATCTCAGTTAAAGTCGGTTACTATCAAGGCAAGCCGGTGCATTTTGCCCCGGAGCATGAAGAGTGTGCTGCGGTGGCGCGTCGCTTTGGTCTTCCGCTTAAGCAAGTGTACGAAGAAGTTCGGCTTCGCTTCGAGCAGGAAGGAGGAGCTCCCCATGAACATCATTGACGCTCACGTTCATTTATCCCGGATTGCCAGCTTCCAGCAGACAGCGGATGAATTATCTTTGGTGGACTACACCGCAGACGGTTTGTCCAAAGAGTTTGCGGCCAATGGAGTTGTGCTTGGAATTGGCATGGGAGTCAATGAAACGGCAGAAGGTGGATTTCCCGACCGGCATGCCGCTAATCCGATGACGCTCAACCTGGAGGATAAGCTTCCAAACTTTTTGCTGGAATGCACCGGAATCAACCCTTATTTGCTGGAATCTGGAGGGCAGGCAGAGCTTGACCGTATAGAAAAAAGGCTGTCTCTTGACAGTACGGCAGGAATTAAGCTGTATGCCGGTTACTATCACTTCTACGTGTATGATAAAATATATGGCCCTATTTACGAGCTGGCCAAGCAATATAATCTTCCCGTTGTTATTCACACAGGAGATACTTATTCTAAAGACGGACTCATCAAATATTCCCATCCGCTGACGGTTGATGAACTGGCAGTCAGCCATCGCGATATTAATTTCGTGCTTTGTCACCTTGGTGACCCTTGGGTGATGGATGCAGCAGAGGTAGTTCGCAAGAACCCTAACGTATATGCGGATCTTTCCGGTTTACAGGTTGGAGATGGACCGTTTTTTCAGCGGTTTGTGACAGAGCCGCTATTCATGGACCATTTTCGCAGAGCCCTCATATATGCGGATCATTATGATAAAATTCTTTTCGGAACCGATTGGCCGCTTGCTCCGGTTGAGATTTATATCCGGTTTGTGGAAGCTCTCGTCCCGGAAAGCTTTTATTCCAGCGTATTTTACGAGAATGCGTTGAATGTTTTTCCGAAAGCGAGAAAACGGCTGGAGGGTTAGTTATTCTCTTTGCAGAGGTTGGTCGTGTACAATATGTGCTAATTTTTGCAGGGTCTCACTGTAGAATGGAGTTTTGAGATTGCCGTTGATGGATAGTTACGCAAAATTACAGTTACTTGATGGGGGCAGCGGATGACGGTTGGGCGGTAGCAGAATGGCGTTTGCAGCCAGGTTTGCACGCTAGTTCTGTATATGCTAGCTTTGTAGGCTAGTTCTGTATATGCTACCTCTGTACACTAGTTCTGCCCCCGATTAGCACTGTTTCAATTTTAACGCTCGCAGTGGTCCTTATTTGAACAAAATCAGGGGGAGAAAAATTGTAACGCTTGCCCTCGTCCTTATTTTGCTTCAGATCGCGGTTTTCTGGACTTTCTGTCACAAATAAGATCGAGGATGAGCGTTAGAAATAAAAAGCCTGCTTTTTTAGGCAAATAAGAGCAAGGACGAGCGTTAGCGCTGAAAGTCTCACAAAGCGCTCCCAGGCGTCCCGCAAAGCGCTTCGCATGCAAAAACTTCACGTAAAAACGCCTCACAAAGCCTCGCACAAAGCACTTCGCATGCAAAAGCTTCTCGCAAAAACGTCTCACAAAGCGCTCACAAAATGCTCACAAAGCCTCACGTATGTTGCACCTGTTCGTCGATCCGACACTATGTAATGAAAAGACGATGACAGCGATTAGCTTGCTGACCTAAGAAAATTTCGCCTCTCTCGCTCTTATCGCAGCCATTCCGCCGCTGAGGGAGGCAATCCTACCGATATGCCCGTTTTTACCGATAGTGTTTACGAACTTGTTAGACTAAATTCTATATGCTGAGCGCTTTTGCTTTGAACGGTACGGTACGCACCGGTTTCATGGCGGATACTGAGCTGGAAGCTACATTAATTACTACTTTCCGTCATGCTCATGCTCGTGGTGGTGTGCGTGTGTATGCCCGTGCTCGTGGTCGTGGTGATGGCTGTGTCCATGCCCATGCCCGTGCTCATGCTCGTGGTGTGCGTGTCCATGCCCATGCTCATGCTTATTGTTCACAGCTAAAGGAAGCTCCTCGGCTTCTCCAATAATGACACGCAGCACATTGGGCTGGGAAGGCAGATCCTTTGTGCCGGCTCCGTAGCCGATGGCTCTCACCGTCATCCTCGGCACTCCGGGAGAGAAGGAAGAGGCGAGACCGGATATAATGCCTGCGCCTGTAGGAGTAGTCATCTCCATATTCAGTTTGCTGTCAGCAAGCGGGATGCCTTTCATCATCTCCAGAGTAGCGGGAGCGGGAACAGGATAAATACCGTGGTCACAACGGATTTTTCCATAGCCTAGCGGTACCGGTGCTGAGATAATCTCATCGATGTTGAGGGAGTCCAGTGCCAGTGCGACACCGACTACATCAACGATCGAGTCGATAGCGCCGACTTCATGGAAGTGGACTTTTTCTACAGGTAAATTATGAATTTTGCCCTCTGCAATAGCAATTTGTTCAAAAATTTTAAGACTGTAATCGGTCACTCTTGGACTGAATTGAGCTTCTTTGATGAACTTAACGATCTCGGAATAATGACGATGGTGCGCTGGAGGTGTCTCTTTATCCTCGATTACGTTCAGCTTCAAAGCGGACACTCCGCACTTGATCACCTTTACCCATTCCAGTTGAAAAGGTTCAATTTGCAGCTTGCCAAGCTCTCGCTCTATATATTCCCGGTCTGCCCCGGCATCTACTAAAGCAGCTAGGGACATGTCCCCGCTAATTCCGGAAAAACAATCAAAATAAGCAATGTTCATTTAGGATTGCTCCTTTTTGGATAAATTATAGTTTATCAGTCCTGCGTAATATCCCGCACCGAAGCCGTTGTCAATATTGACAACACTAATTCCCGGCGCACAGGAATTCAGCATGGTCAATAGCGCGGACATGCCTTGAAAACTCGCCCCATATCCTATACTGGTCGGGACAGCGATAACAGGCTTGGACACCAGCCCGCCAATGACGCTTGTAAGGGCCCCTTCCATTCCGGCTGCCACAACGATCGCATTGGCTTTACGGATGACGTCCAATCTGCGGAACAGGCGATGGATGCCTGCTACGCCAACATCGTAAATCCGCTCCACATGATTGCCCATCACTTCCGCAGTAATCGCCGCTTCCTCGGCTACCGGCATATCAGAAGTTCCGGCGCAAACTACGGCAATATATCCGTCATGGACCTTGAGCAAGGGGCGCTTGAACCAAGTTATCGCTCTGGCAGTGGGATGATAAGTGACTTGAGGAAGCTCGGCCAAAATGAGGTCGGCTTTGTTCGGATCAATCCGTGTAGCGAGAATTCTATCGGAATTCTGCATCATCCGCTGCATAATCAGGATAATTTGTTCGGGTGTTTTTCCTTCGCCAAATACAACTTCAGGGAAACCAACGCGTTGTTCCCGCTCGGTATCAATCTGGGCAAAGCCGAGATCAGCCACTGACTGATCCTGCAAATGCTTGGTGATCTGCGCCGCGGCCTGGTCGATTTCCATATCGCCATTTTTGACTTTCTGCAACAAGGCTTCCAACTCGTTCATATTCACGCTCTTTTCTATGTAAGCATTTTGCAATCTGGTTCATTCCGTTAGCATAAAAGCTTCTAGATAACTTGATTTTATCATATTTCCGTTATCTATGAGTATCCTCTGGCCGAATGTCTGGATATAGGCTGAATGCAGATTCATTGTGGAATGCTGCTGCCGTCATGGTATAATACTATACTAAAGAGTTTAGTCAGCCAGTCCAAATAGAGAAAGTGGGGAGATTTAAATGGCTACGGAAATGCAAAGAAAGCCAGAGTGGCTCAAAACGAAATTAAACACGGATGATAATTATAAAGAAATTAAAAGCATGATGCGCTCTAAAACGTTACATACCGTTTGTGAGGAGGCCAAGTGTCCGAATATTTACGAATGCTGGGCGAACCGCACGGCCACCTTTATGATTCTTGGTGATACCTGTACCCGTGCTTGCCGTTTCTGTGCGGTTAACTCAGGGATGCCCACTGAACTGGATTGGCAGGAGCCGGAGAGGGTGGCGGAGGCCGCTGAACAGATGGGCCTTAAGCACTGCGTTATCACATCTGTTGCCAGAGATGACTTGGTTGATGGAGGAGCTGCAATTTTTGCCGCTTCTATTCATGCGGTCCGCTCCCGGCTTCCGCTCTGTGGGGTAGAAGTGCTGATTCCCGACTTCATGGGCAATGAACTGGCACTGCAGAAGGTGCTTGACGCCAAGCCGGATATTCTGAACCACAATATTGAGACGGTAGAGCGTCTTTCCGATAAAGTTCGTTCCAAGGCTAAATACAGCCGGACATTGGCTTTGTTAAAGCGCTCCAAGGAGCTTGCACCGCAAATCCCAACTAAATCAAGTATTATGATTGGTGTAGGCGAGACATGGGATGAAATTCTCGCCACGCTGCAGGACTTGCGTAAAGTCGGTGTCGATATCGTTACGATCGGACAATATTTACAGCCAACTAAGAAGCATTTGAGCGTAGCGCATTTTTATACCCCGGAACAATTCGCTATGCTGAAGGATGAGGGCTTGAAGCTTGGTTTTCGTCACGTGGAGTCGGGACCTCTCGTACGAAGCTCTTATCATGCGCATGAGCAAGTGAAGTCCGCCGCTAAATAAAGATGTTATAGATCGTACAGAGAGCGCTTGGATTTGTTGCTAAAGCGTCTTGTTGTTCGACTGGGGAAGGCGAGGAGGAGACAGTCAGATTATGATACAGATAGGCGGCAATACTTATGAATTGCTGAAGGATAACCGCAACGGGTGGAATTGGGAAGCCTTCAAAAGCCGTTACAGCGAGGTGCTGGACCGGTACGATTATATTGTTGGCGACTGGGGCTATAGCCAGCTGCGGCTGCGGGGCTTTTATCGCGATTCTCATCCGAAGGCAAATAAGGATAGCTCCATAGTCGGACTCGAAGATTACATTAACGAGTACTGTAATTTTGGTTGTGCGTACTTCGTGCTTGAGAAGCAGCCTAAGCAGCAGCGCAATTCAGCGGCAGCAGAAAGATAAGGAGTGCATCTGCCCTCCTTGTTGGCGTAAAATGCGGACAAAGCAATGAGTCTGTCCAGAAAGCCATTTTTAGCCAATTGCAGCGAAAGGAAAACCCCAGGAACGTTGATATAACCGCGTTCTTGGGGTTTGCTTTTTTTGGATATCGGGCTGAAGGAACTGCCGCCTTGGCGGACAGCCCTGTTCGATGAGCATGCATAAAGTAAAACATGTACTGTCCAGTGCGATGAATGAGAGGAGGCCAGTTGTTTTAATCCTCTGCTATCTACTTGTAGTCCATCCCAATAAACGCTTTTTGTACCCGGCTCCAGAACGGAAATGGACGAAATCGTGCGAATTTTACTTTTTGGTCAGGGCTCACCTTGCAGCGAATGGAAAGGACATCATCCCGCTGCAAATAGAGATGGTCTACGGATAACAGCACTTTTTTCTTGGTCTGCGGGTATATATCGCAGCTGTGATGCTTCGGCAAAATCATCGGCGAGCCAAGCGTACGGAATACGCGATTGTTAATCGATGCGATTTCCGCTATTTGAAGAGCCTCAAGCGAGGGGTGAATGAGGGCCCCATTGAGTGCTTTATTGTAGGCGGTACTCCCCGATGGGGTAGAAATGCAGATGCCATCACCGCGAAACATTTCAAACATCTCGTCATTTATATTTAATTGGGCGACCATCGTTTCTGCGATGCCTCTTAACGTGAACTCGTTGAGCGCAAGGTAGCTTTCCATTCCTTCCGCAGTTGTAAAGGTGATCTCCACAAGCGGATATTCAACTATCTGCATGCGGCTTTCTGTCGTTTGATGATACATAAGCTGAGCCAATTCCTCTAGCTCGTCGGGAGTCCAGTCCGCGTAGAAGCCCAAGCGGCCGGTGTGAATCCCTACGAATGCCGTATGCTCCAGCAAGTGCCGGAAACGGTGGAAGGCGTGAAGCATCGTCCCGTCTCCGCCAATCGAGAGTACAATGTCAGGCTTTGTACCATCCAGAACCATACCATAACCTTTGGCTAATTGATGAAATTGTTCAGTTAATCTGAGAGAAATGTCGTCCCCACGGTCTACTACAAAATAATTCAACGGTCATCCCCCTAATCGTTGCAAACCCTTATGTATAAGCTCCTGCAGCAGGAGATTGTTTAGCACATCAGAAAGTATAAGTGTCAATATCGAAACCCGCTTTCTGATTGGCATGAAAAGTTACCGCTAATACCGGGTTATCATCTTCGAATGGGCTTCGTTAGAAGCTTTCTTATCTGTTCTCATCATACCTAATAAGACTAGAGAACACAACTTGGGAAACTAGCGCCTTGCTAGGGGAAATGGGATTCCGTTATTTACTTAGACTTAAACCGAAGCAGCTTCGCTAGGAAAGACCCGGCCAACAGGATCAGGATGAGCAGAATAAAAGCTTTCATATTTCCTTGCAAGCTGTTCAGCCAGTCAAAGGAATAGTTGGGTGCTGAGAAAGGGAGCCAGACTTCTGTGGCGATAGTTAGCGGCTTCCACAATACAACTACGAGCATCGCGGCGAACAAACTGTGGGCCACTCTCGCCAGCAGGAATGGAGTGTAACGGATATTTGTTCTGTACAGCAAGCTGACGATCTGACCGTGTACAGACAGTCCGCCCCATGAAAGGACAATGGCTGCCAGCATGGCTTTGTACATTAGCGGAGTCTGAGCAGAGGCTTCGGCTGCCGCTTTGGCCCCTAAAGTGACCTCAAACAAGCCATTGACTATGGAATCGGTCAAGGGAGCAGGAATGGACAAAAGCGCGAAGAAGCCACCAGCCAATTGCTCTAACCATTGCAGCAGATAAGCCTGCCGGAAAAGCTCCATCACGACCGAAAAAAATACGACTAGACCGCCGATAACAAAAATCATATGCAATGAAGAGGTGACTGCATCGCGAAGCAGCTGGCCAATTGTTCTTCCATCTTTTAATCGTGCTTCATGCATGGCTTGAAACGCCCGCAGGATCAAAGGCGAGGCAGCTGAGGCGGATGCAGATTTAGGTGATGGAGTGGAATTTTTGCTGTGGAATCTCATCATCAAGCCGACAAGTAAAGCACCGCCATAATGAGCTGTTGCGAGAATGACAGCCAGCTGCGTACTGTGAAAAAAGCCAACAGAGACGGCGCCGATTAAAAAAATGGGATCAGAGCTGGTGGTGAAGGCAACAAGCCTTTCACCTTCTTCCCGAGTAACGAGCTTCTGTTCCCACAGCTGGCTGGTCAGCCGGGCCCCCACCGGATAGCCGGAGGCAAAACCCATAGCCATGACGAACCCGCCAATGCCCGGTATTCGAAATAAAGGTCTCATTATCGGATCAAACAAAGCCCCCATAAAATGCACCAACCCGAAACCAAGCATGATCTCCGATACGATGATAAAAGGTAGGAGTGTGGGAAAGAGAATTTCCCACCAAATCGCAATTCCTCTAAGCGAAGCTTCCATAGCGGCAGCCGGAAAAAGCAAGAGCAAAAGGGTAAGAGTTAGAGCGGAAAAAGCCAGCAAGTAAATTTTTATTGAACGTAGCCTAGGCATATATGCGTACCTCCTGCGTAGTCAGGAGATTGTCCCTGCTAACATCAATATATGTGAAAATAGGACTTCCATTCCTTGCAAATGGGTGCTGATCTCTAAAAGCGGTTATGATACAATAGGACTATATCAAATGTCAGGGGGGGAGCGAGGATGGGCATCATAATAACCGCTCTACTCGTATGTGCATTTGTTTATGTTATTAAAGAACATCTGATGAACTCCGCTGAAGATGATGCGGATTGCTGATAAGGAGCTTGCTTAATGATGAGATCATCCGAGCCAGGTACGATTTACGAGGCGATGGGCGGAGCTGAAGCGGTACGCCGTTTGGTGGAAGCTTTCTACCCGAAGGTTCAGCAAAATGAATTGCTTGCTCCCTTGTTCCCAGAAGATATAGAGCCTGTTATGGAGAAGCAGTATATGTTTCTTTCCCAGTTTTTTGGCGGGCCTTCCCTATATTCCGATGCATTCGGCCATCCGATGATGAGAGCAAGACATATGCCGTTTCCGATCACACCCGAACGGGCTAATGCTTGGCTGGGCTGTATGCGGGAAGCGTTGGAGCAAGAAGTGGAGGATCCGGAGCTGCGGAAGGTGATTCTGGAACGGTTGAAGGGCCCGGCGTACCACTTTGTGAACCAGCCATAGGACAAGAATAAGAGTGCGAGTTTCCGTACAGGATTCGCACTCTTTTTTTATGGATAAATGCTATCAATCAGGTGAACTTGCGCAAAGGCCGGTCTGCAAGCAAATAATCGCCATCTGCTTCTATTATGCTGACCTTATTAAAGCAGCAGGGGAATACAAGAAGCTTCTTTTCTCCTGTATTTACATGAGATAAATGTTTTTTCTTGAGGGGCAGCAAAACATGGCTCGCTTCACAAAATGGGCAATCCTGTACATACAGGTCATCGCCAATACTTTCATAGGGCCAGGTGTGGGAGAAGGGGATCATCCGCGGTTCTCTCCGGAATCTTTAGGTTGTTCCATGCTGCTGCTCGGGTGTCCGGCTTCTTTTTCCTGTTGTGCCAGCTCTGCAAGCTTTTGCATTAGAATATGCTGGGGCATGTGCATGAGATTCTCGATTGGGACGTTAAGCTTTTCCGATAATTTAATGGCGGTTTCAGCTGATATTTGCAGTGGTTTCATTGGATCACCCGCATTTTCATTTATTTCTTTCATTATAGGCTTCCCTGGAAAGGATGGCAAACGGATATGAGGAAACGGGGGGTTAGCCAAACCGGTTATTTATGTTTTAATAGAAGTAGTTATTAATCCAGCATTTTGCATAAATCCCAGCTAAGTGTTAAGGAATCGAGGTATAGATCAAAACAGTTTTTCTTTGTCTATATCTGGCTGCCGCATGCGGATGAATTCGATTTAGGCAAAATGCATAATCCTGAAAGTGAGGTGCTTCATGAAAACACCACTACAACCGACATGGGATCTAGATGTTTTGTTTACAGGAGGCAGCGAGTCTGCTGAATTCAAGCAATATCTGGACAATATTAAAGAACAGATTGCGCGCTTTCGCCAGCTTGGCCTTGAGACGAAAGCACCGGCAGCAGTTGAGGAAGCAGCGGAAAGCCTGCGCCCACGGGTGGAGCTTTTGCAGTCTATTTCGATCATGCTTTCGGAAAGCTCGGCGTTTACTTCATGTCTCGCGGCCCAGGACCAAAGAGACAAAAAAGCGGTACAGCTCGGTGCCGTAGTCACTTCGTTAAAAGCCGAATTTCTATCCGCTGTTACCGGACTGGATCAATGGCTGCTGCAAATTCCAGATGCAATCTGGACGGAGCTATTGACGATGGAGGAATGGGCTCCGATTGCATTCGGTTTGGAGGAGCGGAGAAACCAGGCCAAAGAAAAGCTGTCGCCCCAGTTGGAGGCGCTGATTCAGGATCTGTCTGTGGATGGTTATCACGGCTGGAGCCGGGCCTATGACACTGCAGTCAGTCAAGTGCGAATTGTTCATGAGGAAGGCGGCCAGCAGCATGAGCTTTCTGCCGGTCAAGCATTCAATAAACTGCACCAGTCTGACCGGGACAGCCGTCAAGCCTTGTTTGCCAAGTGGGAAGAGGCCTGGCAGGAAAAGGCGGATTTTTGTGCAGACGCCCTTAATCACCTCGCGGGCTTTCGGCTGCAGGTTTACAAGCATAGACAATGGTCTTCGATCCATAAGGAACCGCTAGCTATTAACCGGATGTCGGAAGAGACGTTAACGGCGATGTGGGATGTGATAGAGCGCAACAAAGCTCCGTTCGTAGAGTATCTTCAGCGAAAAGCGGAACGGCTTTCCATAGATCAATTAGAGTGGCATGATGTGGATGCTCCTTCAAGCAAGACCCAAAAAACATACAGCTATGATGAGGCAGCGGCCCTGATCGTTGAGCAGTTTGCCAAGTTCAGTCCGCAAATGGCCGACTTTGCTGTTCACGCCTTTGAAAACAGATGGATTGAAGCGGAGGATCGCGCTAACAAAAGACCCGGCGGCTTCTGTTCATCTTTTCCTGCGAGCGGCCAGACCAGAATCTTTATGACCTATGCAGGGACAGCAGACAATGTTTCGACTTTGGCCCACGAGCTTGGTCATGGATTTCATCAGCATGTAATGAAAGACCTGCCGGCTTTATCGCAGAAATACGCGATGAACGTAGCGGAAACCGCTTCGACTTTTGCCGAGATGATTGTCAGTGAGGCGGCGGTGCGGCAGGCTGCTTCGCCTGATGAAAGGCTGGCTTTGCTGGAGGATAAAATTCAGCGGTCCGTTGCGTTCTTCATGAACATTCATGCACGCTTTTTGTTCGAAACCCGCTTTTACGAAGAAAGGGTGAGAGGACCGCTAAGTGTTGATCGGCTTAATGAGCTTATGATAACTGCGCAGAAGGAAGCGTACTGCAACGCTCTCGGCAGCTATCATCCTCATTTCTGGGCGTCCAAGCTGCATTTTTATATTACCGGCGTTCCATTTTACAATTTTCCTTATACCTTCGGGTATTTGTTTAGCGCAGGCATTTATTCAGCAGCGATTCAGGAAGGGAAGTCGTTTGAGAATCGTTACATTGCCCTGCTTCAAGATACCGGCAGAATGAACGTAGAGGATTTGGCTCACAAGCATCTGGGGGTTGATCTGCGGCAGCCTGAATTTTGGCAGCAGGCTCTGGATTTATCCGTACAGGATGTCAGGCAGTTTCTAGAACTTACGAAATAGAATGTTTTCGAGAGCGCTAATTTGTCTGTATGCAGCTCTGAAGAACATTAACGAAGATCATTAACCCTTTCAGCACCGCACGAGAACTCCAAGCACGTGGTGTGTGGGTGCATAATGTAAGCCTCATAAGCAGCTATTTGAAATACAAGCAGCTATATGAGGCTTAGCGATAAAACATATAAATACGTTAATCAACAAATGAAATTGATTATGACGTTATATTTTGAAAATTTGGATTGTCCGCATAAGCTTGACCACGTTGGAGGTCATCTGTTCTGCCTGCTGCAGCATCTCTTGAACTGCATTAATCTGTTCGTTCATCGAAGCGGATACTTCTTCGGTACCGGCTGCGGATTGCTGGGTGATGGCTGCAATGTTCTCCATCGTTGCAGCGATCCTGCGGGCTCCCGAGAGCATTAACTCGCTTTCTTCGGCAAATGAGGATATGGATTGGCTGATGAAGCGTATGCTGTCCACGATTTCTGTGAATACGGATTCAGTTTGCAAAATAAATTCTTTCTGCATAAGAACGATCTCTTCATTAGTCTGAATATGGTGCAATGCTTGCTGGATCTCCCGGCTGATTCCCTGGACGAGGCCAAACACTTCCTTGGTTGACGCAGTAGATTCCTCGGCTAATTGGCGCACTTCATTGGCGACAACAGCAAAGCCTTGTCCGTGCTCGCCTGCCCGGGCGGCTTCAATAGAAGCGTTCAGCGAAAGCAGGTTGGTCTGCTCGGCGATATCGGATATCGTTCTGGTAATCCGGTTAATTCCTTCCGCTTGCTCCGCTAACTGTGCAATGGCGGTTGAAACCAGGGAGGTTGCTTCAATATTTTTCTGCATGCCGTGATTCTGACTCTCAACCGCGCTCTGACCTTTGGCGATCAGCTCAGCCATTGCCTGGGAACGGGAGTTCATCTCGCGCGAAGCGTCCACGGAACTGGCCATTCTTTGCTCGATTTCGTTAAGCGCTGAGGAAATCCCCGAGATTTCTGCGGAGATCTGATTGGCACCGGAGGCAAGCTCATCGGTGGAAAGCGTCACTTGTCCAAGCACCTGCTTCAGGCTCTGATTCTTGATGTAATTCTCGCGATTTTTGTCTGAAACGGTGCGCGAAATGGTTGTCGTCTCTTGTAAAATTTCCTTGAGCTTGTCGGTCATGCTGTTAAAAGCATGTCCTAACTCACCGACTGCATCGCTGCTATCCACTTTGATACGCTGGGTGAAATCCCCCTTGGTTATGGCTAAGGCGGCTCTAGCCATAGCTTCAATAGGTGCAGTCAGTGATCTCTCTAAAGCTTTAACCGCAGGCAGGGCAGTTAAAGCGATTGCAAGAAGGATCAGCAGATTTAGCCAGATAGCCAGCTTGGAAAGAAGCAGGAGCAGGATGGAGAAGACGCCAATGAGAACGTAAGCTCCGATGAGCAGCTTGGTGCCGAGGGGCATAGAATGAAAACGCTCCATACAGGTAACAGCCTCCTATCTACAAAGAGTGTAAAAATATGTATATAATTGGATTATAGCATTGCAGTGACTAACGGTCTATAAAGAATCTCACAAAAAACAGGTCTAGGGACCTGTTTTCGTTGTTTTTTTGGTTCCATAGACTGAAAAAATGCTTCGCTTGACCGGCAGTATGCCACATGAAAAGAGCAAGTAATTTGTGTTACAGCCTTGTGGGACTTGACGTATTGGACTTTTTTGCAATCCTCACGTTGAGAAATTGAGCGAATTTGGTAATTTTTTGTTGAACTAAGTCGGAGGTCGCAGTATAATGAGTCTAAAGTCTTGCTTAATTTTCTTATTTTTACATAATTTAGCGAGGGAGGGGTTTATTTGATATTAGAACGGGTTCCTCTGGCCAAGCAATTAGATCTAGTTTTTAAGGAAATCAGTGAAGAGTTGATGCATTTATCTTCTGGAGTTGTATTTGTTCAAATTCGTCAAAATACGGTAGGGAAATTCGGAGTCAGGCATTTCCCTGTAGAGAGCCGATCCGGTGTGCTGGAGCCTAAGCAAACAGGCTTATCCAAGGAGCATATTCGAATGTTCACTGAAATGGCGGTGGCTTCTTTGAAACGCAAGCACCACTGGACCCATGGGGAAATTCATTTTGAATTTGCACTCATTCAGAACACCTTGCGCGCCAGCGTCCAGTTCGAATCCAATTATAATATGATTAGAAAAGCCCGATAGTATAAGGGTTTTTTTCAGCGAAAATTCGCATTGCCCACTTTTTGCCCACTAAAGATTAAGTGCTTGGTCTAATTGCTCGGCAAGAGACTCTTGCATATTGGGGAGTACGTGAGTATAAGTGTTCAACGTAGTAGATGTTTTTGCATGGCCCAACCTCTCAGATACCGCCTTCAAACCTTGAGCTAGTCCAAATGGTGGAGGCGACAATAGGTAGGTTGCATGAGTGTGTCTAAGGTCATGAGGCGTTATCATTGGCAGTCCGGTGTTAGAAACGTCCTCTTTCATGATTTGATTGAGTACGGAGTTATACATAATCGGCCCTTTTCTTCCATGTATGATGAGGTTCAATTCATTTGGTTCCTGAGATACTTTTAATTCCCTTAAAAAGTTTACGGTTGTTTGGGGGATTGCGATAGTCCTTCTTGATGCATCGTTTTTTGGAGTTTCTTTAATAAAAATCCCCTTCTCCTTTGTCCACACGGTTGTCCTTTCTACTCGAATCGTTGATTTCCTGAAATTAATATGATCCCATGATAGAGCCGTTATTTCACCTGGTCGCATGCCGGACGTAAGGGCTATTAAATAAAATGGGTAAACTCGGCTAGAGTTACTTTTCTTCAGAAAATACTCAAATTGATCTTTCGTCCAAACTGAGAATTTTTTAACTTTATAAGTTGGTTTACTAACCAATGAAGCGACGTTTTTAACAACGTATCCCCACTCAACAGCTTTATTCAGAGTCTGGTTTAGTAATCGCATAATGTTGATTATAGTGCCTGCACTTAAATTCTTTGCCATGAGACTGTTAATAAAATTTTGAACTTGCATCGGAGTAAGTTTTTGCAATCCTATTTTACCTAAATGCGGCAAAATATGATTCTCCATAATAGCTATTTTGCCTTCATAAGTTTGCAATTCAATCTCGTTTTTCAATACATTATCCAAGTACTTTTTCATGAAGGATTCGACATTCTCTATTTTTGCGGATGCTGACAAATCACCTTTATTGTATTGTGTCAACATTTCAGCTGCAGCTTTCTCTGCTTCCGGCTTAGTTTTGTATCCACTCCCACCCGGTTGATGTCTTTTCCCGGTTGCAGGATCGATTACATTAATTCTAAATTCCCATGTTGCTCCGCAGTTACACTTCTTCTTTTTTTGGCAGGTGCATCCCCGTTTCCTAAAACTAGCCATTTCAACAACCTCCATTCAAACATATGTTCGGTTAATAGGTATATTTAAACAGCCTTGCAGCTGGAAAGCGCAAAAGTTTTAAATTATGAATCGACTCATTTCTTTGGGTACACCGCAGCGGGACAAATACCATTCTAATGGTTCGTCAATGTCTGGATCCTCAGCAGCTGTGAGCAAATGGGTTGCAAACTCGTCAGCCTGGTTCTCATAGCGGCCTAAGGAGAATCCGGTATGCCGGGTAATAAAGTAGTGACTATGGTCTTTATGGAGCCTAAAATGCGCTAGCTCATGTGCGCAAATAAACCGTTGCTCTTCAAATGGCAAGTTACCGTTGATAACGATAATCTTTCGGCGGAGTATCCTGTCCTGATAGCCCTTTACGTTTTCCGGCAAGTCTAGAAACATAATCGTTATGCCCAACTTGCCTGCAATCGTAAAGGGACAACTTGTCCTATATTTTCGATGTAAATTCCTGGCCCGACGCCTTATGTTCAAGTTGTCTCCCCCTAGCCGGCCAGACCGTTGTCATTCCTTGATGTTCTTCTGTCTGGATTTTTTGTAAACCTCTTTATTCTGCCGTTTGGCTTCCCAAAACATTGCTTCTAGCATACCTAACATTTTTGCACGGTCTTCCTCAGAAAACTCAATACCTTTGTAAAACAAGCCTTGGGGATCGGCAAGGTATTTTTCAAGATCACGCTTATCTTTTGTTGTAGCCCATTCAGGTGCGTCACTTGAGGCAAGATGGGGTTCATCGGTACGACCCAGTAGATAGTCTGTGGAAACCTTGAAATAGTCGGCAACTCTTATTAAGTTGGTCCCCTTGGGCGTATTCTTTTTCCAGGAATACAATGTGTTCTTACTCAATTCAAGCTTTTCTTCAAGTTTATTAACCGACATTCCTTGTGCATCACAAAGTTCTTTTAAGCGATCAAAAGCGGTCATCTCAACGATTCCTTTCTTTCGCTTACAAAAAGTTAAAACTAATTTTAATTTATGTGTTGACATTTAAAAGTAGTTTTAATATACTCTAGGTAAGCTATTCGGTTAGCTAAAAAGACAATAAAAAATATAACCTTTACAAATACATTTTCGCGCTGGGGAGCAAAGGAAATGTACTACACAACAGGCTTTTTAAAGTCTTATTTAGCTATGTCTATATATTAAATCTAGATTTAAAAAATGTCAATATTTTTAGCTAACTTTATAGCTTGATTTTACAAACTTTGTAAAAGGAGGTTAAGAGAATGCAGAAATATTCGGATTTCGGTCTGCAAGCACGAAAACTAATGCTTCAAAAAGGAATCACCTTGAAAGACATTGCAGAAAAACTTAATTTGTCCACTCCATACGTTTCCGAGATTCTAAAGGGTACACGAAGGGGCGAGAAGCAGAAGCCTATCATTGCTGAAATGCTTGGCATGGAGAAGGAGGTAGTGAAGTGACTCAACAGCAAATCATCCGAAAGTTACAGGAAGTTAGCAATGGTTTGGAACTTCATATCAGCAAATTGAACAGTAACGAATTGATGAAGAAGGCACTAAGTGAGGATTTAGAACAGTTGAGAAGGGTGACGGAGGATATAAAAACCCGCTCAAATTAAAACGGGTTTTAGGTGGAAATTTTATTCTCTTTTCATTTGAAATGCCTTGGATTTTTCAGAAACATTAAAAACCCAGTTTAGCTCTGAAGTATCTTGAACTTTGAATCCACACTTGAGCATTGCACCTTTAAATGCTCCATTGCCGACATAGCACCCTCCATTTCTTTCAAAAACATGCTTCAGTCCATATGACGTGTGCTTGTTATTGAACGATTCTCTGAAAGTCAAATTTTCTTTGATCCAATTAGTTAAGCGGTCTTGTTCTCCGGGTGTCAAATAATCAAATGCTTCAGGCTGATTATATCGCTCCGTTCCTGTTTCACTCATTCAATGACCTCATTTCTTAGAAAAATATGGTAAGCGTCAATTACCATTTTATCAGATCAAGAGGGAATAGAAAGGAGAAAATTCATGAACAATCTTCCTACTAACCTCACGGTGAAGCAAGTTGCCGATCTAGTAGGCTGGCATCCCAACACGGTTTATAAGCGCTGTACTAGCGGGGAGATCGTAAGTTTTAAGTCTGGCAACAGCCGCCGCATTCGCAAAGAAGCTTACCTAGACTGGATAGCTAGATTAGAACAAGGAGGCCACTCACAATGATCGGCATACACCCGGTACACCGTAAACTTGCTGAGATTGCCTACATGTCTACCGACAAGCACGGCAACTTAATCATTGGCTGGACGGAGCTGCAGCTCATCATGCCGCTGCTACGCCGAAACTTGGAGTTGGTGCGCAGGCTAGACGAGTTAAAGGAGCTGGCCTTCACGGTCCAGTGTGCAGGTCAGGATGAATGGGTGCAGGATATTTGCAAACAAATTGAGGAGTTAGTGGCTGAATTAGCGATTTAGGAGAGGGAGGGTGGAAATCCGATTAAGCAATATTTAGCTGTATCGGCTCGACAATCAGCAGAGTTAGAAGCCATTAAGGCTGAAAGGCCACCGCATTTATTAGTTTCATATTTTTACTTTAGGAACCGATCACTGCTTGACTTCGTTGCTGAGATTGGATATGTGCCGGAATTCTTACTAGATAGTGGAGCATACAGCGCATATACACAAGAGCGAAATATTAGCCTTATCGACTACATGGGTTACATCAATCGCAATGTACACGTCATTCAGAAATATATAACTCTTGACGTAATAGGGAATCCCCGTATCTCTCGTAGGTACTACCAAATCATGCGAGAGGAAGGTTTTAATCCGATACCAGTATTCCACTACGGTAGTGATTTTTCTTATCTTGATTGGTACGAATCCAAAGGGGAGGATTTCATAGCACTGGGCGGTACGGTTCCAATTCAGGATAAGAAGCGAGTAGTTGATTGGATAAATAAATGCATTAATAGAAAGCCTGGAGTTCGCTTTCACGTTTTGGGAACGAACCACAAGCAGATTTTAAATACTTGTACATCTTTAGAGAGTGTAGATTCTTCGACTTGGATTATGGCAGCCGCAAACGGATATCCCAAAACAATTCCCGGACGTGACAGAGAGGCCAAGATAGAACGTGCAAAAGCTAATATCAGGTCTATTGTGGGTACTGGCTCGATTAAATGGGGGAGGTGAACACCAAATGACCATTAATAGAATCGCTCCAGAGCAAGTAAAGGAAGCATATGAAAAAACTGGATTAAAGCCGATGCAAAATGGCTGGTTTGAAATTAGTACCAAATGTGCTTGTGGCCTGTCAGCAGTTCTTGCAGCCGAAAAAGGTATTGAATGGTTGGAAAGTCAGTTTCGTTTGCGTAGGAGTAGGAGTTACATAGCTAGCGAGAGATTAAATCTATTGCCCAGCTATGTAACTGGATTTACTAGTGGTTTTGATGGAGGAGTTTTCTTTCACTCGGAAGGCGGGACGTCCGCGCTAGGCTACGAGGACGGCAAAGCCGCTTGGGAAGCAGTTAAGCATTTAGCAGGGGGAGGTGAAATCTTAAATGAACGTAACCGCTAAGGCTTGGCTTGAATTTACCTTTGACGAACGCATGGTGATACTGCAATACGTCGTATCGGTCAATAAAACGCGAAAAGCCGCCGGCCAGGGCAGCTAATCGAAAAACACACTATTGTGCCCTCAGTATACCGTGAAACGGCTGAGAGGGCAAGAGGGAGGAAGTATGAACGTTACTAAAGCTCAATTGAGGGATTTCATCGACAAGAAGATTTTTGACAAAAAGGAAAAGTTAAAAAAGAAATTGAAGAAGCTGCAAAGATGGCGATGGGGAACGCATTGGATGAATTATTAGGCGACTTGACCGAATTCGGAAAGGTAGCCGATCAGTTCGGTGATATGTTGGCTGAAAGGATCGAATTGATTGGTAAGGATTCACTCAGCCACTACACTACAGTAACAATGATATACGCCAATAAACTCAGTAATCCAAAGGAGCATTTTCTTAAGGATGTTCTCAGTGATGCCGTGCCTGCTCTATTAAATGATAGTTACTACAGTAGGTTTAAGAGCGAGTCTTTAATGCCTGCGTTTAATGAGCTTAGCGAAAGCCTCCAGCCCAAAATCAAGCTTTACCATGACGGGCTGGATCAATTGAAGTGGGAACTAAACACCGCCATAACCAACGAGACAACAGGAAAAAAAGCTTATAACGCTTTGGTTGCCCTAGGTGTGGATATGTCCGATCTGCCGGAGGTAAATCCTAATCTTCCAGCAGTAACAAAGCTGTCCGTTGACGTATGCGTGATTAATGATAATTGCGGCGAGTCGCCATGAAGCGTAAAAATTTGACCTCTATCGGCATCGTCTGCACAATCGACCGTCACGGGAGAGTCACTGTCCCCGCCGTGATGCGGGACAGTATGGAGATCGAGCCCGGCAGCCAGTTAGATTTATTTGTTGTCGGTGACAAGCTTGTCCTGCGCAAGCATTACCCCGGTTGTGTGCTGTGTCTGGATACAGAGGACAAATTGGTCATGACGCCTACAGGCAAACAAGTCTGTATGCGCTGCGTAAATCGACTAAAAAGGGAGGTCATTCGATGAAAGCTACTGGAATTGTACGCCGCGTTGACCATTTGGGAAGGATCGTTATCCCCGTAGAACTTCGCAGAACTTTAGGGATTCAAACAGCGGACGGTCCTATAGATGGCGATTCGCTAGAAATTTACATGGACGGTGAACGGATCATTCTTAAGAAATACGCACCTGGCTGCCATTTGTGCGGCGAGGCAGGTCTACCGCTGCAAACAGTCATGAGTAAGCCTATATGTGGCAAGTGTGTCGCTGCTGTATGTCGGCAGGCTGGTTGTTAGTGATGAGTAAAGTAACCAACGTGTTATTGGCTGATGAGTGCGAGGTTTGCGGCCAAGAAGTTCCGCCTCAATACCTCATGAGCTGGAATGATAGAGAAGTTTGTAAGTACTGTATCCAAGAAATCACTAGGGAGAGTGAGCGATATGCCAGTAACAATCACAATTAACGGAGATTCCGCAACACAAGCTATTGAGGAGTTTGCAACGTTGTCAGCTGCTTTTGTGGGGGAGTCTGCTTCCACTGCTGAACCGGTCCAGCAAGAGAAGAAGCAGAAGACTAGAAAGCCTAAGAAGGAAGAGAAGCAGGCTGAGCCGGAAGAGGAATTAGAAGAGCAGTCGGAGGATCTGGAAGAAAAGAGCAGTAAAGTCGAGGAGCCGGAAACCGATCCAGAGGATGACAGCGGCAATGATGAAGGAGACGACATTCCTTCTGTGGAGGATTTGCGAGAGAAAGCTTCTGAGCTGGCGAAAGGCGGCAAGCGTGCAGAGGTGCGGGAACTGCTCAGTAAATATGGCGCTAAAGCCGTGTCCAACGTGCCGGAGAAGAAACGGGCTGAATTTGCTAAAGCGCTGCATGCTCTGGAGGATTCGGAATGAGCGGTCACGCAGAGAGGAAGCATGCTAAGCTCTCCGCTTCGGGTAGCCATCGTTGGATGGCTTGCCCTGGTAGCGTGACGCTAGAGGAGTTGTTCCCTGATAACTCTACTAGTTACGCCGATGAAGGAACAGCAGCACATGAATTATCTGAGTTGGTACTCAAGCTTCAGTTAGGTGAGATCACCAAGCGCAAATATAGCGCCGAACTCAAGAAACATGAGGAGGGCGAGTATTACAGCCCTGCAATGCTGGAGTACGTACAAACCTATGTGGATATCGTCTTGGAACGGTTCGCGGAAGCCCAGGTACGGACCAAAGACGCTCAAATTCTACTGGAGCAGCGTTTAGATTTTTCAGATTGGGTTCCGGATGGTTTCGGGACTGGTGACGTTGTGATTATATCCGATGGGATCCTTGAGGTTATTGACCTTAAATACGGCAAAGGCGTACAAGTTGACGCTGAAAATAATTCACAGTTAAGACTCTACGGTTTAGGGGCTTGGAGTGAACACGGCTTTTTGTATGACTTTGAAACAATCCGAATGACGATTGTCCAGCCCCGTTTGGATCACGTATCCACTGAAGAGCTGCCGCTTGCTGATTTACTGGCCTGGGGTGAGGACAAAGTTAAACCGGCTACAAAAAAGGTTTTTCTGCCACGTCCTCCTCATGCTGCGGGCGATTGGTGCAAATTCTGCCGGGCAAAATCTCATTGTCGGACACGGGCCAGAGCCAATTTAGAACTGGCAAAACATGAGTTTGAAGAGCCAGCGCTGCTCAGTCCGGAGGAAATCGGGGAAATTTTGCATAAGGCCGATGAACTGAAAGCTTGGGCTGAAGATATCTCGAAGTATGCACTTAACCAAGCTGAAAATCACGGTGTAAGGTTCCCCGGCTGGAAACTGGTTGAAGGTCGGAGCAACCGCACCATTACGGACAAGGAGAAGGCCCGGATGGTATTGCTGGATGCTAAGTATAAAGAGGATCAAATTTTAAAGCCGCAGGAGCTTCGCGGCATAACCGATCTGGAATCTCTCATTGGGAAGAAAACTTTTACATCCCTAATGGGGGATCTGATCACAAAGCCACCAGGCAAGCCAAAACTGGCTCCAGTGAGCGACCCACGTCCGGAAATATCCAGTGCAGCGTCTGCTGCTGAGGATTTTGCGGATGGGTGATATAGCAAACTATTACGTTGATCAGATGGCGGCTGGAAGAATGTCGTCAGGATACTATAACTCAAATAAAAGGAGAACTGCCAATATGGAAACTAAAGTGATCACAGGAAAATGTCGTTTGAGCTATGCACATGTATTCGCACCGAATAAAGATGGTAAATACAGCGTTTCGGTACTCATTCCTAAATCTGATAAGAAGACTGTTAAAAAAATCAAGGACGCCATTGAGGCTGCCAAGGAGCTAGGCAAAAGTAAATGGGGTGGTAAGGTGCCGAAAAACCTCAAGCTGCCGCTCCGGGATGGCGATGTAGATCGTGAAGACGATGAAGCGTATGAAGGTCACTATTTTGTGAATGCCAACAGCAACACTAAACCGGGAATCATTGATCTGGATAAGATCGAAATTACTGACTCCACAGAAGTTTATTCCGGTAGTTATGCTCGGTTAAGCTTGAACTTTTATCCATATGACAGAGACGGGAGTAAAGGAATTGCTTGCGGTCTGAACAACATTCAAAAGGTGGCGGATGGTGATCCGCTGGGTGGACGTGCGAGAGCTGAGGACGACTTTGACGACGAGTACGACGACGAAGAAGAGGACTTTTAATCATTATTGCATCTAAGAGGGGATTCGAGAGAGTCCCCTTTCCTATCAAAAATAATGGGAGCGTGAGATAGATGAACATTAAAGAGTTGGTCGAAAAAGCACATCAAAACGCCGTAAGTAAAGGTTGGTGGGAGAAGGGGCGGACGTATGGGGAATTGATCGTATTAGTGCATTCGGAAGTGTCAGAAGCACTGGAGGATCACAGGAACGGTCACGCTCCAACAAAAGTCTGGTATGAATTTACTGCCAGTAAAGGGAACGTTCTTAGGTCTGATACTTACCGTAACAGCCGATGGAAGCCTTGCGGAATCCCCTCGGAATTAGCTGACGTCTGCATCAGGATTTTTGATATCGCTGGTAAGTATGGATGGGGGGAGGAACTTCATGAAAAATTCAAGACGGTCAATGATATAAGTTTTGAATCCTGGTATGTCAATGCCTCCCTTCCGGAGCACCTGAATCACATCTATTACTGTTTGTCAATGTCGTGGATTAAGTTCGCCGGGGGATTACCAATTAGCGCATTTAAGAGCTTGGCTACCTGCCTTGGAAGCGTGCAATACGTGGCAGATAAATACGGTATCGATTTAGAGCGAGCCATAGCCGAAAAGATGGCCTACAATGCAACGAGGCCGCGCAGGCACGGGGGTAAGGTGCTATGAAGATTAAACTCTATTCCGAGACCTCGAAACGGTGGCTGTGTTTCCGGCACGCTGTAGCGAGATCGCTTACCGGTGAGGACATCGAGCTGGAAACGGACGAAGATGATTTTACCTCTGAGTTCGACATGAGAGACACTGGCTGCGCTGATTGTCGTTTGGAGGATTTCTGATGAGAACGCTCCGAATTGATATTGAAACCTATTCCTCCGTGGATCTGCTCAAATGTGGCGTTTATCCCTATGTTGAGGCACCCGATTTTGAAATCTTACTATTTGCTTATGCCTGGGATGACGAGCCGGTACAGCTTGTTGATCTGACCGATCTGGAGGAGCTGCCGGAGGACGTTTGGGATGCACTTACTGATCATAAGGTCATCAAAACAGCGTTCAATGCAAACTTCGAGAGGGTTTGTATTGCCAAGCACTACGGCATTGAGACTGACCCGAGTCAATGGCGCTGTACGGCTGTTCAATCATTAATGTTGGGGCTGCCTACTTACCTGGAAGGTGTTGCGCAGTGCCTTAAGCTGGAGCAGCAGAAGGATGCAGCTGGCAAGAACCTGATTAAGTTCTTTTCTGTACCGTGCAAACCAACCAAGAAGAACGGCGGCCGGACGCGCAATCACTCTTATCACAATCCGGAGAAATGGGAAGAGTACAAGGCTTACTGTATTCAGGACGTGGAGACGGAGAGGGCTATCAGTAAGGCACTGGACGGGTACGATATCCTGCCGTTTGAACAGCGGCTTTGGGAGTTGGATCAGCGCATAGCAGATCGTGGGATTGCCGTTGATATGGATCTGGTACAAAAGGCGATTCAAGCCGATCAGGAGTACAAGGAACGCTTGACAGCTGAGGCCGCTGAGTTAACCGGCCTGGATAACCCCAACAGTGTAGCTCAATTAAAAGCGTGGTTCTTGGAGCATGAAGGGGTCACGATTGACAGCCTGAGTAAAGACGCTTTACCCAAGATCAAGGAAGAGTTGCAGACTGATGAAGGTCTTGAAATGTTACGGCTTCGGAAGGAGCTGTCCAAGACATCTGTCCGTAAGTACGAGGCTATGCAGCGCGGCCATTGTCAAGATCACCGGCTGCGCGGACTACTTCAGTTCTATGGCGCTAACCGGACAGGGCGCTGGGCGGGTAGGCTGGTACAGGTCCATAACTTGCCCAAGAACAAGATCGCAGATTTGAAGCTTGCACGTGATCTACTGCGTGAAGGCGATTTTGAACTGCTGGAAATGTTGTACGGTTCGGTGTCCGGTGTGCTGTCACAGCTTATACGGACGGCGTTTATTCCTTCACCCGATAGTCGTTTTATCGTCTCTGACTTCTCAGCCATTGAGGCCCGCGTGATTGCGTGGCTGTCGGGGGAGCAGTGGCGTCTAGATGTATTCAACACGCACGGCAAGATATATGAGGCATCAGCTTCCGCCATGTTTGGCATTCCCATTGATCAGATCGACAAAGGCAGCGACCTCCGGCAGCGCGGGAAGGTGGCAGAGCTGGCGCTTGGCTACCAGGGCGGCCCAGGTGCTTTGATCCAAATGGGTGCTTTAGATATGGGCATTCCGGAGGACGACTTGCAAGGGCTAGTTGACGCCTGGCGCAATGCAAACCCGAAGATTAAACAGTTCTGGTATAAGGTCGGCAATGCGGCAGTAGATGCAGTAGACCAAAAGCGCGTGATCGAGTTGCATCACGGCCTCCGCTTTATCCCTGACGATCCCTTCTTATTTATAGAGCTACCTTCAAAGCGGCGGCTAGCTTACTACAAGCCAAAGCTCAAGCCTAATAAATGGGGTGGCACACAGCTCAGTTATGAAGGCGTGGACCAGGATACAAAGCGCTGGGGGCGGCTCTCCACGTATGGCGGGAAATTGGTGGAGAATATCGTCCAGGCGGTTGCGAGGGATTGCTTGGCAGTCTCACTGTTACGCCTGGACGAACGGGGCTACGATGTTGTGATGCACGTACATGATGAAGTTGTGCTTGACGAACCGAAGGACTGGGACTGTATGCAAGAGATTACGGACATCATGGGGCAGCCGATTGCCTGGGCTCCGGGGTTGCCGCTTGCCGCTGATGCTTTTGAGACGGAATTTTATATGAAGGACTGACGCACATGCTAGAAATCTCATTCGGGCGGAACCGATCTGATAAACACTGGAAAAATGAATATCTGGAGTGGGAAGAGTTCGTTCAGCGGCTGCGTAAAGTACGACGCACGACAGAGACCATGGCGCAGTACGACCGTCAAACCAAGGCGAAGCAATTCGATATCAAAGACGGTCCCGCATTCGTTGGCGGCTCTATCCGCGGCGGACGGCGGAAAAAGGAAAACATCGAATGCCGCTGGTTGATCACGTTGGATGTGGATCACGCCGATGAAGATTTCCAGCTTGCTGCTGACCTTGTCCTGGGCGGCTCCGCCTATCTGCTCTACTCTACCCACTCACACAGACCTAACAAACCGAAATACCGTTTAATTGCTCCGGTTGACCGGGAGATGGATCAGGACGAATATGCCGCTGTAAGCCGCAAGCTTGCTGATCAAATCGGGCTGGACTTCTTCGACAAAACAACTTTTGAAGTGCAGCGGCTCATGTACATGCCGAGTTGCAGCCAGGACGCCGAACCAGTCTTTGAGGTGTTTGAGGGTGAGCCGATCAGCGTTGATAGCATTTTAGACGAATACGACGACTGGAAGGACGTTAGTTCATGGCCGCGGCACGAGGACGAGAAGACGGCTGAAGGGTTGTTTGGCAAGAAGCCACAGGACCCGACTGACAAACCTGGGCTGATCGGCGTGTTCTGCAGGACGTATTCCATAGATGAAGGGATAGAAAAGTTCCTTTCTGATCAATACGAACCGGGCACGATGCCGAACCGCTACACCTATATAGATGGTAGCAGCGCGAACGGGCTAGAGGTATTTCCGGATCAAGGTTTAGCTTATTCACACCAGGAGTCAGACCCGGTCAGCGATGGCCGGAGTCACAACCTTTTTGACCTTATCCGGATCCACCGTTACCGCGATCTGGACGACAACCTGAAGGAGAAGACGCCTGCCAACAAGCACCCAAGCTATCTCGCCATGCTGGAGTTTGCTTCCAATGATTCGGAAGTTAAGAAGGCGAAGCTATCGGAACTAATAGATGAATTTGACGAACTAGAGCTTGAAGAGGACGACGACTGGCAAGCCAAGCTGGACACTCACAACAAGACCGGTGACGTTCTGCCAACGGCCAAAAATGCGGAGTTGATCCTTCGGAACGGGGAGTTTAAAGGTGTACTAGGTTATGACTCCTTTGGCAATACCGAAGTCATCCGCGGAGCTTTGCCGTGGCGAGGGCGTGAGCGACCACATAGGAGATACGAGCCGTGGTTAGGGGCTGATGACAAGCGGCTACAACACTATTTTGGTAAACGTTACGGATTTTCAACGGCTTCGACCATTCAGAACGCGTTTACGGAGGTTGTTCATATGAATAAATTTCACCCCATTAAGGAATTCATTGAAGGCGGAAAGTGGGACGGCGAGAAGAGAGCGGAACGGATCTTCATTACTTATTTAGGGGCTGACGACTCCCATTATGTACGCCAAGTAACCCGGAAAATGCTACTGGCAGCTGTTCGCAGGCTGTATGAGCCAGGCTGTAAATTTGATCAAATGCTTGTACTTGTCGGGCCACAAGGAGCCGGGAAAAGCAGCATTTTGGCAAAGCTGGGCCGGGAATGGTTCAGCGATTCCTTACGAACTTTTGAAAACAAGGAAGCGGGAGAGCATTTGCAGAGCGGTTGGTTGTTCGAGATTGGGGAGCTGTCAGCCATGAAGAAGACAGAGGTCGAAGAGGTCAAAGCGTTTCTATCTAAAACGGAAGACCGCTATCGGGTTGCTTATGATCGTCAGGTGTCGGATTTCCCGCGTAAATGCGTGTTTTTTGGAACCACGAATACTAAGGAGTTTTTACGTGACACGACCGGAAACCGGCGGTTTTGGCCCGTTGAGGTAGTGCCGGATCGAGCTGAAAAAAGTCATTGGGACGATATGGGCGATTACGAGGTAAGCCAAATATGGGCAGAAGTATTGTGCTGGTACAAGGCGGCGGAGGCTTTGGAGCTTGACTCCAAGGCAAGGAAAGCGGCAGAAGAGCAACAAGCGGCACATCTAGAGACGGATTCTCGCGAGGGGATTATCCGCGATTGGCTGGATGCTGAAGACTTTGACACCTCCGGGGAATCTATCGGACAGCGGCAGCGCGTCTGTGCAGCCCAGGTATGGACCGAGTGTTTAGGCAATAAAAAGGGTTCTATGCAGCCCTGGGATGCTAAACCTATTCTTGATATTTTGAATAACTCACCAGGTTGGGTGCGAAGAAAAAACAGAGCGAAAGTACCCGGCTACGGATTACAAACTGTATTTGAAAGGGATGAATTTTAAGGTAACAGTAAACCGGTATCAGTGGGGGTATCAGTGAAAATTACTGATACCTCAAAAGTAACAGTGGTAACAGTAAAGTAACAGTAAATTTGGAATTACTGATACCGCCTCAACGCTGTCATACCAAGGGTTTGAGGGGGTAGGTAACAGTAATAACAGTAAATATACCCTAAATCTATAAAAATAGTATATAGAGGGGAAATAGCGTATATAGCACGCCTAAACCGCGATCCCGCGCACATAAGGGAATTTTACTGATTTACTGTTACTTGACCAGAAAGGAGTTTACAATGCTGGAATCAAGTTTAGAGAAACGTTTGGTACGTGACGTTGAGAAAGCAGGGGGGCTTTGCTGGAAGATCGGTCAGAATGGAAAGCCAGATCGGATGTGCCTCTTGCCGGACGGAAAAGCGGTGTTCGTGGAGATGAAACGACCTGGCGAGGAGCCCAGGCCATTGCAGAAGAAAATGCACCGCCGTTTGAGAAGCTTAGGCTTCACGGTCGAGGTGATTGACTCCCAAGAGGGGATTGAGGTGTTCATCCGTGAAATTCGTACCGCATCGCTATCAGGATTACGCGATTGACAAGGTGATAGATACCGAGGCGATTGCCTTGCTGCTAGAAATGGGTTTAGGGAAAACCGTAATCACATTGACAGCACTGGAACGCTTGCTGTTCGACCTGTTTGATTCGGAGCGGGTGTTGATCATCGCACCGTTGCGGGTGGCTGAGGACACTTGGGCCAGAGAAACCGCCAAATGGGATCACCTGCAACATTTGCGAATCTCGAAGGTGTTGGGGCCCAAGACCAAACGCGAACAAGCACTGGAAGCCCCAGCTGATTTATATATCATCAACCGTGAGAATGTCCCCTGGCTTGTCAGTCATTACGGAAAGCACTGGCCGTTTGATACAGTGGTCATCGACGAGTTAAGCAGCTTCAAGTCAAGTAAGGCCCAGCGCTTCCGGGCACTACGTAAAGTCCGGCCATTGATTCGTCGGATCATCGGCTTGACTGGAACACCAGCCCCAAACGGTCTGCATGATTTATGGGCGCCAGTGTACCTCTTAGATCAAGGGGAGCGACTAGGTAAGACAGTCACAGGCTTCCGTGACCGGTACTTTACGCCAGGTCAGCGCAACGGCCACGTCGTTTACGAGTGGAAAGCTAAAGAGGAGTCAGAGCAGCGCGTTTATGATGCTATATCTGACATAACCGTGTCGATGAAAGCCGAAGATTGGCTTGAATTACCCGAGAAAGTGGAACGTACCGTTCCGGTGCCACTGACTCCCGCAGCCCGTGACCTATACAAGAAGCTTGAAAAGGATCTGCTGCTAGAATACGAGGATGCGGACGTTGTAGCTACTACAGCAGCAGTACTCTCCAACAAGCTGCGACAAATGGCAAGCGGCGCTGTTTATGACGAGGATCGAGGTATCAAAGAGATTCACACCGCCAAGCTGGACGCATTGGAGGACATCATAGAAGCGGCGAACGGCAAGCCGATCATGATATTTTACGAATTTAAACATTCGCTTGCCCGCATCCAACAACGTTTCCCGCAAGCGCGGATCCTTCGCAAAGGTGCTGACGGGAACGAAGATATCAGGGCCTGGAATAATAACGAAATTCCGATTTTGCTACTACATCCACAGTCAGCAGGGCACGGTCTCAACCTCCAGGAATCGAGTTGTCAGACGGTTGTCTGGTATGACCAAATCTGGAGTTTGGAGTATTACCAGCAAGCTAATGCCAGGGTATACCGGCAAGGGCAAACTAGACGAATCGTTGTCTTGAGACTGGCAGCTGAAAATACGATGGATGAAGAGACGGTGGCAGCTCTGGAGCGCAAAGAAACCGGCCAAGAGGCGCTAATGCAGGCGGTTAAAGCTAGAATCGAAAGGGTGAGAAGATGAAAGCACTATTAGGCATTGCGGCATTATTAATAGCCTTTGTAGCCGTAGCGTGCGTAATCGCTGGGGCTCTAGCGGAAAGGATGAAAGAGCAATGAAAAGACTCATAAAACCTGGATTGTGTATGAGGTGCAATTCTACTTTGCCAGCTGAGGATGAAGAGATTTTATGCGATTCCTGCAAGCCTTCTGACAACATTAACCATCCAAACCATTACACTACGGGCAAGGTTGAGTGTATAGACGCGATAGAAGCAGCAACCGAAGGATTAACCGGCATACAGGCCGTATGTACAGGTAACGTGATTAAATACGTTTGGCGCTGGCGGCGTAAGAACGGAGTCGAGGATTTACGTAAGGCCCGCTGGTACTTGGATAAGTTGATTAAGGAGGTTGAGGAACGATGACCGTAACCCGTTATTACTTAACCGAACAGGAGCGCATATATGCTGACAACAATCAGTTACACTTGATTCCAGCAGCTGACCAGCGGAACCCGGAAGAACTATCAGAATTCATCCCGGAAAAACCTCCTGAGCGAGTGTATACCGGTAAATATGCCAGACTGACTAAAAAATACTTGATTGAGCAACTGGCTACTGGAATTACGGTTCGGCAGTTAGCTAAGAAGTTGGGCATGCCGAGAGAATCGCTTAGCAGCAAGCTATTTGAATATGGAATCACGGAGGAGGTTGTGAGGGGTCATGAACAAACAAGAGATTGCTAAGGTAGCTGCCGAGTTGGCATTGGATTTTTACAAGAAGGAGCAGGAGCGACAGAATAAACTTAAACGGGATCGCCGGCTACGGAATACAAAGCTGCTGCTTCGTAATTATCGCAAGTTCAAGATTCACTGTGAGGAGAACACACAAAGCCTAAAAGTGCTACAAGACCCGAACTCTCTGGAGCATATAAACATTGACGAATTAGTTATAGAGTCGATTATCAAGAACAAAGAGCGTACTGCTGCCATGATCGCTTACGTTGATCGGATGATTGATATATATCGAGTGATGGCTGAGAGATCGAGTAAGCCGGAGGACTTGCGGAGGTTTAAGATCATGCATGATTACTACATCGCGGAAGAAATTATAAACGCCGAAAACATCGCCGCATGTCACTTTATAGATAAACGTACAGTGTACAGGGATATAAATAAAGCCTGTGAAGCCTTGTCCAGCTTGATATTTGGAGTTGATGGTATTCGTATGATCGTTTAAATCGCATGACACTAACGTGTCGTTTACGGCGTCATTTCTAAAATGTTATTATGATAGTGTGAAAAATTATGTTAACGGGAGTCTTCCTTTGCGGAGGCTCCTGTTTTTATGCAAAGAAAAAAGACCAGGCACGAGACCTAGTCTTTAATCTACCGGTGTTTCCGGATTTGTTTTTATTTTAACAAATAATGGATGTGGTGTAAATCATGTTTAAAAAACATTTTGCTGGTTGGATCAGTTATCGTCACGGCATTTGCTGGGGGATTAGCCGGGATCGTAAGGATAAGCGGACGGGAGTTATTAAGCGTGGAGGTGTCGTGAAGTGATTGCCATATGCAATGCAGGATGTCAGCAGCAATTTCAGCATAACGGAAATAAAGTACTCAGATTACCTGGTGGGGTAGAAAAGACTTACTTTGCTTGTCCGCATTGTCAGCATGAATATGTGTTGTATTATACGGACGCTGAAATCCGCAAACTGCAAAAGCGAATTCAGAAGACGCTTGCCAAGAAAGTTAATCCGAGCTTGAAGTCTTCAGCGGCTATTACTCAGGAGAAACGAATCCAGCAGCAAGTCAATGAACAGAAAAAAGTGATTGCTGAAAAGATGGCTGCTTTACGGTTACGGATCGAACAATGATTCCGGTATATAAAACTCCTGAACAGAAACGAAAGTTTTACGATGGCAAAGAGTGGAAGCAGCTCCGTGAAGAAGCGAAGGACCGTGACAATCATGAATGCCAAGAGTGCAAGCGTAACGCATCGGTTGGCATTGATACAAACGAATACAGCGAAAAGGCAGGGCGAAAGAAGATCGCCTTAGTAGTTGATCATATCAAGGAGCTAGAAGATCATCCGGAGTTAGCTTTGGAGATAGATAATCTTGAAACGCTATGCGTTCGCTGCCACAACGTAAAGCATGGGAGAGTCTTTGTTCCGAATGTGAATAAGTGGGCAGCAGATGAAAGGTGGTAGGATGATGGTTGTGAATATTTGTTGCGAATGCAATAAGTGGATAAGGGGACAGGTGGCTAAAGATGGAGTGTTGTGTGATGAATGCAAAGGGAAAGGCGGGATTGAATTGTACGTAAAGAAAGCTATTGAAAAAAGATTGCTTGATATACAGAATAAAGAATCGTTTTTAAGAGATGGACTTAATCATTTAACAGAACAGCTAAGGATAGGGGAAGCAAATCTTGATACGTTGTTGGAGGAAAAGAAACAACTCAAGGAATTCTTAAGAGATAGTTGACATACCCCCCGGGTCTAAGGTTTTAAGGAATCTCCTAGGCCGGGCACCGGTGCGGGGAGTCGACTGTCGAGTTTTTTAGCCGTTTCGCGCGTTTATAGTTAATTGGGAATTAATAACAAATAGGTTTTGTGGAGGGAGGGAGTAAATTTGGATGAGTCCGAAAGGGAGAAATTGAGGAAGCAGATCGAGCGGGACCTCAAAAAGCAAATGAAACTTAACAGCACGACGGCGAAATACCACGCCGACCTGGTTCAGGACTACTTGGCGCTGTGGGATCTGAAAAATGAATTGTTGGACGATATCCGAGACAGCGGGATTAAGGTGTCCGGGATGCACGGTCCCAAAAGTAACCCGTCCATTACCGACCTCCACAAGACAAATGACCGTATGCTCCGTATACTCGAAGCCTTGAACTTGAACGTGCCAAAAGCGGAAATCATCAAGCCTGACAAGACTACGAAAAATGACCTGATATGATCAATCAGAAATACGTCAATGAGTATATCGAGTTATACCGCAAAGGCAAAATCAGGTTAAACGAGGAACGGAAGCTGCTAATTGAATATTTGGAACGGGATGTGTTATCCCGTGACGATCTATATTTTGATGACGAAATGATTGAGAACTGTATCAAGTTTGCGGATAAGTGGTATTTCCCACTTCAGCCCTTTCAAAAGTTCTTGATTGCTTTCGTTTTTTTATTTTATACGGGCTCACGCAAATTGTTTTACCGGCGTTTTCTTTGGATGCTGGGCAGGGGAGGCGGTAAGAATGGTCTAATCTCTGTTATCAGCCATTTTTTAACCAGCGAGCTACATGGAGTGAGAGGGTATAATATTTCAGTCGTCGCTAACTCCGAAGAACAGGCTAAGACGTCCGTTGAAGAGGTTGGCGAGGTCGTTAAGCTGTACCCGACACTGCAGAAGCATTTCAAGGCAACAGCGACCCAGGTCCTGAGTAAGAAGACGAACAGCATTTTCAAGTTTCGGACATCAAACGGGAATACTAAAGACGGCCTGCGGGATGGTGCGGTTGTCTTTGATGAGATTCATTACTTTGAAGATAACCAAAATGTGAGGGTCCATATATCTGGACTTGGTAAGCGGCAGCCACCAAGGGAATTTTACATCGGCACAGATGGTTACGTCCGGGATGGCTTTCTTGACAAGATGAAAGAGCGGGCGAGGAAAGTCCTTGAAGGTAGTGCAAGGGCTAATTCGATGTTCCCTTTTATCTGTAAGCTGGACAAGGAAGAAGAAATTGACGATCCGGCCAATTGGGAAAAGGCCAATCCAATGTTGAGTGAGCCCCGAAACGAATACGCTCAAGGCCTATACGAGACAATCCAGGAAGAGTACGAGGATTTAATAGACGATCCGTCCAACCGCGAGGAATTCATGACTAAGCGCATGAATCTCCCTCTGACGGATCTGGAAAAGTCAGTAGCGAAGTGGGAAGAGATTGCAGGCACAAATCAACCTCTGCCTGACCTTGAAGGTCAGGAGTGCATTGGGTGCTTGGACTTCGCCCAAATCCGGGACTTTGCTTCTGTCGGCCTGGTATTCAAGCACGATGGTAAGGTTCCGTTCATAACCCATTCGTTTACCCGCAAGGAGTTCGTGGACAAGTATTACGGCTATTCCCGGCTTAACGTTGACGATAAGGAGAAATTCGCTCCAATCAAGGATTGGGAGTCCAAAGGACTGCTGACAGTGCTGAACGAGGAAATGATTAACCTGGAGCATATCGTCAACTGGTTTGTTACGATGCGTCTGAAATACAACATCAAGAAAATTATAGGCGATAATTACCGGATGGAGATGTTAAAGCCAATGCTTGAAGCCGTAGGGTTTGAGGTTGAAGTCATTCGCAGGCCGGAGGCGATTCACGGACTCTTGGCTCCCCGCGTGGAAATGTATTTTTCCAAGGGAATGTTTGTATGGGGTGACAATCCTTTAATGCGCTGGTATACCAACAACGTCCTTGTCACGATCAAAAAAGATGGGAACAAGGTATATGGGAAGAAAGAGCCGATCCGCAGAAAAACAGACGGTTTTCAGGCGCTGGTATGCGGGCTGTATCGGATTGAGGAATTGAGCGAAGGCAGCATTGACGATGCGCTGGATGCGTTAGATGCCTTGAACTTCTAAAGGGGGTGAGTAAAACGGAATGAAATTTTTGGAGAGCATACTCCGGCGAAATAGTGAGCTTGAGTCCATGTTTGATCTTGACCTTATTTACGACTTGTCCAGTCGCCCGTATCTCAAAAAAATGGCGCTAGAAACGTGTATCAATTTCATTGGGCGAACGATCAGCCTCAGCGACTTTAGGATTGTCGAGAACAAGAAGCGGGTATACGATGATTGGAATTATCTGCTCAATGTACGACCTAATACCGATCAATCAGCAGCCGAGTTTTGGCAACAGCTTGTGTATCGGTTGATATACGACAATGAAGTTTTGGTCATCTTATCAGATCGTAATGACTTGCTGATTGCTGATAGCTTCAGCCGGGTGGAGTACGCCGTTTACCCTGACACCTTCAAAGAAGTTACGGTCAAGGATTACACATTCAAGCGCACGTTCCAGATGGATGAAGTCATCTACTTAACCTATAACAATGAAAAGCTCACACGGTTTTTAAATGGCTTGTTTGAGGACTATTCCAGCCTATATGCCCGAATGCTAGAGACTCAGAAACTGAACAATCAGATCCGGGGAACAGTCGGAATTGATTCAACACAATCCCTTAATGATGACCAGCGAACCCGATTGCAGGAATTTATTGATAAGCTCTTTACTTCCTTCAAAAAAAATGTCATCGCTCTGGTCCCCAAGCTTAAGGGCTTTGAGTATGACGAGGTGAACAACGGATCGAATAACGGTAAGTCGATAGACGAGCTTACGAAGCTAAAACGTGACATTACAAACGAGGTTGCTAATATCATCGGTATCCCTAGCACCTTGATACACGGGGATATGTCGGAGTATGAAACAGCGATTAAGGCTTATAACAGATTTTGTGCAGCTCCACTCCTTAAAAAGATTCGAGATGAACTGACGGCCAAACTGATACCCAAAGCCGAATATATGGCAGGAAAGCGAATCAGTATTCACGGTGTGATTGAATCGAATCCGCTGGAGCTGGCTAATGCAGTGGACAAGCTTCGCGCATCCGGCGTTTACAACGGCAATGAAATCAGAATTAAGTTGGGGGATGAGCCAGTGGACAATCCAGCTTTGGATGAATACGTGATGACGAAAAACTATCAAGGTGCTGCTAGCTCAATGGAAGGGGGTGACGAAGAGAGTGAGCAAAATGACAAAACTTGATTTTCTAAAAACGTTCAAGAATCAAGCCTACTTACAGCAGCTGGAGAAGATCGAACGCAAGTTTGAGAGTCGATACAATGAGGCTGACGACACGACCGAGATTACGATTTACGGTCTTATCGGTGATTGGTGGGGGGAATCAGTTTCTGCTTCCGACATTGACAATGTGATTAAAGATGCAAAGGGCGATTTGTTGATTAACCTTAATTCACCGGGCGGGGATGCCTTCGATGGGATAGCCATTTACAACCGGCTCAAAAAGCATAAGGGAAAGGTGACCATCCACGTTGACGGCTGGGCCTGTTCCGCAGCATCGGTTATCGCAATGGCTGCCGATGAGCTGATTATGGGCTTAGGCTCCATGTGTATGATTCATGAGGCTAGCAATATCGTGTGGGGAACTAAGACACAGATGCGCAAGGAAGCCGATGTATTGGACGAGTTGGAAGAAGGAATCATTGACATCTACATGACCAAGGCCAAGGTGAGCCGCGAAGATATCCGGGTGGCGGTGGACGCTGAAACCTGGTACAGCGCACAAAAGGCGGTTGATATCGGGTTTGCTACAGCGGTAAGCGGTGATAACGGTGACGAGAAGGAAAATGAAATTGCTGCGCTTCGCACCCAACTGGCAGACGCGCATAACGAAATACAGCAGTTAAAAAACAAGAAGGAACCTGAACCGATTGCGGCAGCAGTTGGACCACGGTTCTATTTTTAATTCCAAAATAACGGAGGTACAATCATGACAATGAAATTGAAGGGTAAGATGGAAAACTTCGAGGCTAAAAAAGCCGCGTATATGGAGCTTGTGAGGGAAGGCGCTGACGCTAAAGCCCAGGCCGAAGCGTGGACTGAAATGCAGGATGCCCTTGTTACAGATCTGACGGAGAAAATCTCTGCTCATGTGCGCAACGAAAACATTGACAGTCAAATTCTTTCCTCCCGAGGTCAAAACGTACTGACTTCTGAGGAAAAGAAATACTTCAACGAAGTTATTGAGTTTGGCGGCTTTGACGATGATTCGATTCTTCCTGTGACTACGCAAAACCGGGTATTTGAAGACTTGGTTGCTGCTCATCCACTACTGGATGCAATCGGTCTGCAAGACCTTGGGGCAGTAACACGCTTTATCTATTCTGATGCGAACAAAACCTATGCTTGGGGTAACCTGTTTGGTCCAATCAAAGGACAAGTTAGCGCCGCGTTCCGCGAGGAGCAAATTGGGCAGCTTAAATTGACCGCATTTGCCGTAATCCCAAAAGACATGCTGGAGTTGGGACCTGAGTGGGTCGAGCGGTATGTCCGCACGTTGCTGGTGGAGTCGTACAGTGTTGGTCTGGAGTATGGTTTGGTCAATGGTCGCGGACCTGCTCAAAGTGAGCCAATCGGCCTCACAAAAGACGTGGCTCCTAACGGTGCTGTCACGGACAAAACATCCTCCGGGACGTTGACATTCGCGCCTTCCCAATTTGGCGAAGTGGTAGCCGGTGAATTGCATGACGTAATCAAAGCGTTGTCCACTGACGCAGAGGGCAAATCCCGCAAGGTACTAAACAAAGTGGTTATGGTCGTCAATCCGGTGGATGCTATCAGCGTGCAATTTAGAAACACGATCCAAACAGCGAATGGTCAGTGGGTAACAGCTCTTCCTTATAACATTCGCGTTGTTGAGTCGGAAGAAATTCCAGTTGGCAAGGCGCTGTTCTTTGTTCAAGGCGAATACCTTGCTATCTTGGCTGGTGGATACAAAGCCAATAGGTTCGACCAGACGCTGGCTATTGAGGATGCCATGTTATACACCATCAAGCAATTTGCCAATGGTAAGCCTAAAGATAACAAGGCCGCTCTGTTGTATGACTTGAATATCCAATTCAGTACCAACGGACCAGGTGGAGATGACGAAGAGACTCCTTAATAGGGGTTTCTTCTTTCTTTAGGAGAGGGGGAGAAAAATGTCCGAATCCTACAAGGTAGTACGCAGATTCCGGGACCAAGACGGCCGTGTCTATGAGATTGGGGACGTTTACCCTGCTGATGGTCTAAGAACCACGAAAAAACGCATCAAGCAGCTATCGACCACAAACAACCAGTATGGTCAGGTGTACATTGAAAGTGGTGAATGACCATGGATGATGCAATAACGCCGCAAATCGTTGCTGAATTTATGGCCAGGATGCACTTGGACGATGAAGAAGACGGCAACCTGGAACGCATCCTTAAGGCTTCATATAGCGATTTAAGACGGATTTGCGGTGACTATGAACTTGCTGACGAAGTATTTAAGGAACTGGTCTTTGAACGGTCCCGGTACGCTTATAACGATGCGCTGGAGTATTTTTATACGAACTTTTTGACGCAGATCAATAACCTCAACATCAGTAAGGCGCTAGAAGGTGATCCGGATGAATCCGAATAAGTACAACGCCAATAGTCACAGCGGAAGGTTTAACAAGCGTATTGGGATATGGGGGCCAACGGTTACACAGGACGAGATCGGCAACGAAATCGAAACGTTTGGTGAAATCATGAAATTGTGGTCGATGGTCAAAACGGTTAAAGGCTCAGAATACATTGCAGCTGCACAAACTCAATCTGAAAAAACAGTTCGGTTTGTTGTCCAGTATTCAAAACGGCTGGAGCGTCTCTTTGATGAACATAAGACGAACATCGTAATCGAGTATAAAGAAAACATGTATAGAGTTGTGGCACCGCCGATCAATGACGATGAACTGAACAAAACCTTCACCATTATTACTGAGGGGAGGCTTTGAACGGATATGGCTAAAACGATAAGCATAGACAGCTTAGCAGCAGAGATCGCAAACGCAGTCAAAGAGTACACGGAAGATGTAACAGCCGGAATTGAAAAGCAAGCGGACAAATCATCAAGAACGATGAACAGGGAGATTCGTAACGCCTCCCCAAGAAAAACAGGCGAATACGCGCGTGGCTGGACACGCAAGAAGTTTGGAACAGGCGGAGTAATTAGTTACGTCACCTATAACAAAACCAAACCTTGGCTTACACACTTGGCTGAGAAAGGACATGTCAAGCGCGGCGGCGGGCGTGTTGCAGGAAAACCGCATATTCGGCCTGCAGCAGATCGGGCGGTCGCTGAATTTGATAGGCGAGTCCGGGAAATCATCCGGAACGGAGGGTGATTATGACACAAGCAGAACTGCTGCAGGAATTAAGAGCAATCGGGTATCCGGTTGCTTATTCACATTTCAAATCATCCCCATCCCCTCCGTATCTTGTGTATTTGTTTGCTTATGGTAATGATTTAATCGCCGATAACCAGAACTATGCTGAAATCAGTAATTTCCAGATTGAGCTATACACGGAAATCAAGGATTTAGCAGCTGAGAGAGCTGTGCAAGAGAAATTGAAAGAACTTAGACTGCCTTATCGCAAGTCTGAAAGCTGGATTGAAGGCGAAGGTTTATTTCAAATCATGTATGAAATACAACTCATAGGAGGATGAACAAATGTCTCAAAATAAAGTAACTTTTGGTCTGGAACGTGTCCACCTTGCATTTTTGAATGAGAACGGCAACACTCCAACTTGGGGGACGCCGATCCCTATTCCCGGTGCCGTCCGCTGGACACCTACTGCACAAGGCGAGGCCAGTACGTTTTACGCTGATAACAATGCTTACTTTAATATCACTGCAAATAATGGATACACAGCTGAACTTGAAATGGCGTTGGTTCCCGATGAAGTGCAGGCCGAAATGCTGGGCTGGATTATTGATGACAATGGAATGCTGGTTGAAATATCCGATGCAATTCCGAAAAAATTTGCGCTGCTTGGGCAGATTCTGGGCGATCAGCGTAATCGTAGGTTTGTATATTACGATTGCCAAGCTAGCCGACCAGCTAAAGAGCGTACAACCAAAGGCGAATCCGTTGAAGTGGCGACAGATGTGCTAAACATAACTGTATCGCCAATCGAACTAGATGGGATCCGAATGGTAAAAGGAGATTTGGAACAGAGCGCTACGAATGTAGCAGCTTACAACAGCTTCTTCGATTCCGTTTATATCCCTACTATCGGGGGAAATGGCGGTGAAGAAGATTGAGAGAAATCAAAATCGGAGAACAGACCGTAAGGATTAAAGCAGCTCCGCTAGCGCTGCTCTATTACAAACAAGAATTTGAGTCTGACTTGTTGGGCGACTTGACTAGTCTCCAAACGTTAAAGGAAGATCCAACTAAGATTGACACGGTGCTGCTCCTGCAAATGGTTTGGGCTATGGCAAAATGTGACGCTTATAGTCTTCAAAAGGAACTCCCATCCTTCTTTGAATGGGTGGGCTCCTTAGAATCCATTGATTTCAACGAATTGAGTAACTTCGTGGGTATCTTGGAGGAAGCCGAAAACGGCTTTTTTCGTTCCGCTGGAGGAACAAAAGCGGCGAAAGCAGAAGCGAAGTAACCCTAAATCATTTGAAATTGAAATCCTTGCAGCAGCTAAAAAAATGAAGCTTAGTTTTCATGAATTAAACGAGTTCCGCTTGCGGGACTTTTTTGAATTTGCGGACGCTTATGCAGGTGAATCGAACGAGCCACAAGAAGCCACACAAGCCGATATTGACGCATTCTACGGAGGATAGGGGGATTAGGGATGGCGGAAACAATTCGCGGCATTAACGTAGTCATTGGAGCGGAGACAACCGGGTTATCTAAAGCCCTATCCGATGTAGACAAAAAGAGTAAAGACATTCAAAAGGAACTTAAGCAAGTCGAAAAACTGCTGAAGCTAGATCCGACAAATACGGAACTGTTAGCACAAAAGCAGCAGCTACTTGCAGATGCCGTCCAGCAGACACAGGAGCGCTTGAATCGGCTACGGGATGCCCAACAACAAGTTAATGAACAGTTTGCGCGGGGTGAGATCAGTGAAGGGCAATACAGAGCTTTCCAACGGGAACTTGAAGGAACAGAGTTAAAACTAAAGAATCTCCAAAGTCAACTTGGCAAAACACGCATCGACTTTGAAAAGCTTGGCAAGTCAATGCAAAATATTGGTCAAGGAATGAAAAATGTAGGGCAGTCGCTGACAAAAGCGGTGACTGCCCCTTTACTTGCCCTGGGTGGATTAGCGACCAAGGCTTCCGTAGACTTTGAATCGGCCTTTGCGGGTGTTCGCAAGACTGTGGACGCGACCGAAGAAGAATTCGCCGTGTTTCGGAAGGGCATGCGCGACATGGCTAAGGAGATTCCAGCCGCTGCTACTGAAATAGCGAGGGTTGGGGAAGCCGCGGGGCAGCTTGGTATCCAAAATGATGCCATATTAGGATTTACCCGCACCATGATTGATATGGGCGTGGCAACCAATATGAGCAGTGATGATGCTGCCATGGCTTTAGCTCGTTTGGCGACTATTACCCAAATGAACCAACAGGACTTTGACCGTCTTGGCGCAACCATCGTTGACTTGGGTAATAACCTGGCGGCTACGGAGTCTGAGATAGTAGAGATGGGCTTAAGGCTGGCAGGGGCCGGGGCTACGGTAGGCATGACGGAAGCGCAAATACTAGCCTTTGCCGGTTCGTTGGCAGCTGTTGGTATTAATGCGGAAGCTGGGGGTACAGCCTTTAGTAAGCTGATGATCAACATTGCTAATTCGGTAGCTATGGGCAGTGATGACTTGGCAGGGTTTGCACAAGTCGCGGGTATGACCTCTGAAGAGTTCGTAAAAGCGTTCGAGAAAGATGCAGCAACGGCAATTGTGGCCTTTATTGAGGGCTTAGGCAAAATCAACGAGACAGGCGGCAATACGTTCAAGGTCATCGAAGATTTAGGACTTTCTGAAATTCGTCTTCGGGATGCTCTTTTGCGGGCTTCCGGTGCTGGCGATGTTATGCGTAAATCCTTGGAGTTGGGGAACAAAGCTTGGGAAGAAAACGTTGCGTTGACCAACGAGGCTGAGGAACGTTATAAAACGACAGCATCCCAAGCCCAAATCTTCAAAAACCGCTTAGTTGATATTGGCATAACATTGGGCGATGCATTAGTACCAGCTCTCCTGAAATTGCTAGATTCCCTACAGCCTTTAATTACAAGAGTAGCACAGGCAGCGGAATGGTTTGCTGGCCTGGACGACAGCACGCGCGGGGTTATTATAGCCTTGGGGGGTCTGGCAATCGCTGCTGGACCTGCATTAATGATGTTAGGGTCTATGGTCAATAGCGTTGGTTCCATGATTATCACGTTTGGCAAGATTTCAACGGCTGTAACTAAGGGAGGCGGGATGCTTGCTACGTTCTCCAAAATAGCATCAGCTGCAGTAACCCCGATTCGTGCTTTGGGCACTGCGTTAGTTTTCTTGGCAACAAACCCGATTGGATTAGCTATTTCGGCCATTGCCGGGCTTGTGGCAGGGATAACGGCGTTAGTGAAGTTTTTGAGTAGGGATTCTCTTCCGGCTATTCAAAGCTTCGGAGATCAGGCGGCAGCGGCCACGGAAAAAGCATCAGGTAGCTTCAAAAACTTTCGATCCGGTACCGAGTCCGCATTACAGGACACGGCTAAGGCTGCTCAGACTCAAGGCGCTGCAATTGGCAATAACATTGCCGATGGGGTAGGAAAAGGCACTAAAAAGGCTAAGGATGCAGCCAAGGACAACATGAAACAGATGGTTGACACCTACAAGCAAAGTGTCGATGACATGAAGGAAATTGTTGACCGGAACACTGAAACCTTAAACCGGATGGGTGACGCGATTGTCAACGCATTAAAGAAGCAATATGACGAAGCCGAAAAAGCCCAATCTGACGCTATAGATTCCCGGATTGATGCCGAGAAAAAGGCATCCGATGCCGTCATTAAGCAATTTGATGATGAATTGCAAGCTAAACAGCGATCTTTAGATAAACAAAACGATGCCGAGAAAAAAGCTTCTGATGAGAGGTTGAAAATCTATGACAAGGAATATCAAGAAAAGCTCAAAGTCATAGATGAAGAAGCCTATCAACAGATCAAGGCTTTACAAGATCAAATAGATGCGATTGACGGGCAGACAGATGCTGAGGAAAAAGCGGCGAGAGAGCAGGAACATAACGCTAAGGTAGCCGAGCTCCAAAAACAGATAGCTGCAGCTGAGACAGCGGAAGAACGGGCCAAGATCCAAGCAGATTTAACCAAACTGCTTGCTGATTATGAACGCCAACAACTTCTGGAGCAGCGGAAGATGCAGAAAGACGCACTGAAAGAGCAAATTGACGCTGTGAAGGAAACGGCTACAGCCAAGAAAGACGCTCTTAAGGATGAAATAGACGCTCAGAAAGAGGCGGAGAAAGAGCGCCTTGCGGCTCTCCAGGAGTCAATCAAGGAAGAGAAGGAAGTCCTTAAGGAACGCTATGACGGCCTTAAGGAGCAGGAGCAAGAGCGGGTAAAAATCTTCACCGAAGGCTTGAACGAAGAGAAGGAAGCTATTAAGAAGCACTTTGAAGAGTTGAAGCAGGCAGAAAGCTTGCAGGCGGAAGCCCGCAGAATGCTGATTGAACAGAACAATGACGAAATCGTCAATCTCCTGGAAACCTATAATCCCAAATGGCAGGATGCTGGTCAGTCCTTTGCTGATAGCTTTAAAAACGGGCTGAACAGCGAGAAACAGTCCATTGCTGAAGCGGTAAGCCAAGCGGTGGATATCGCTCCAGCCATTGATAAGCAAGTGGCTGAGCTGGACCGGATGCAAGCAAAGCTGAAGGAATTGGAAGACGCTGCAAAAGGTTCTTCCACTGATACTGGTGGCGGTGGCGGTGGCGGCGGGGGAATCTCCGGATTAGCGCTTGATTTTGACAATGCTGCCTTATCTGCTGAGGAATTTGCGGATGTATTGGAGGGCCAAGTTGGTCCGGCCATGCGAGAAACAACGGAGGCTATGAGCGGATTGTCCGAAGAATCACTTCAGGCATTCGTAGGGCTAAACGACAAGGCCACAATGGAACTAAACCAACTTTACTGGTCTGGTGTGCAAATAACGGAGGACATGGCCGCGGAACTGGCTGACACCTATGCAGCTATGGGACAGGACATTTTAGCCAATCTGGACAGCAGCCACGCTGAACAACGTGCATCCTTAGAAAAGTTCCTTGATGGTAATAAAACATTGACTGATGAACGAAAAGAAGAGATGCTTCAGGATCTTATCAGTAAACAGGAACGGGAGCGGCAGGAAGTTGAAGATGGACAAACCCGGATATTTGAGATCCTATCCAATGCGCTTGACGATCAGCGCGGTCTTACCAAGGATGAGTACGAGGAAATCAACGGTATCCAAAGGACATTCCGAGATAGGGCGGTTGAAATCTACCGCGACTATGAGACGGAATCCAAAGCGATACTTGAAAGATTGAAAAATGACTCTTCTGAATTATCCGCGCAGCAGGCCGCTGAGATTGTCAAACAATCCAATCGCCAGAAAGAAGAGGCTATTCAAGCGGCTGAGGATCAATACAATGACATAGTTCGTTATGCGGTCCAGCAGCGTGATGAAACCGGGCAATTGTCTGCTGAGGAAGCAGACGCGATCATAGCAGAAGCCAAGCGGCAGCGGGATGAATCAGTAGCAGCAGCTGAGGATATGCAACAAAAAGTTGTAGCCGAAGCGAAGAAACAAGCGAAAGAGCATGTCGACCACGTGGATTGGGAAACCGGAGAAATTTATAGCAAGTGGGACATGTTTAAGAACAAAATGGGCACTGCCTGGAATGAAATGTGGAAAGATGCCAAGCGCAATGTTAACAACACTGTTAACGACGTAAAGAGCGGATACCAGGACATGAAAACCAAGGTCGATGAACACCTGAATGGTATGCGTATAGCTATCGAGGACAAAATGACATCCATTTCAGACGGAATTAAATCGGTTTGGGATGGGATCATGGACTTTTTCAGAAATTTAGATTTGAAACAGATTGGATCTGACATTATGCAAGGGTTGGCAGATGGTATTTCCAACACTATATCCAATGTTACCAATGCTGCTGGTATGATCGGTCGAGGAATTAAGGAAACGTTCACCGGAGCATTCCAAATTCAATCTCCTTCCAAAGTATCCGAGGGCTGGGGGAAAGATATTGGTCGTGGTTTGGAAATTGGCCTTGAAAAGTCCGTTGCCGGGATTAAGAGCCGAGTGGATGACCTTCACAATCGAGCAATTCCGGGCATTGACACACCGTTAGCCGGTGCAGGCGGGTCAACTGTCCAGCACATTAACTTTGACGGCCTGTTTAGTGGTGCAGTCCTGACGGTGAGAAATGATAATGACCTTCGAGAGCTTGGAAGAGAACTAGGCTTAACCGTCATGAAATCCAAGCGCGGAATGGGGGGATAGCAATTGAGCTTTATACTTGGCGGCAGGACAGCGCGGCAATTGGGGGTTGTCATGAAAGGCAGCTCCCAGCGTCCCATTCTGCCGGGCACAAATGATAAAACCTTGACGATCCCCAGTAAAAACGGGGCTTGGGACTTCGGGGCAGACGTGGGAACACGTCTTTTTTCTTTGGACCTGGCCTTTATCACGAAAGATTATGTCATGCTGCAGCAGGCTATAAGCAACTTTGCTGCTCATTTGGTGGACAGCTATGGGAAACCCCGGAAGCTGGAGCTCCGTTTCGATGCCCGGCCGGGCCAGCATTTTATTGTCCGGTACTCCGGAAACCTCCCCATTGAGCGCATAGCGGGATTTGGTCAGTTTACGTTGCCGCTGGTTGCCTTTGATCCATACGCACGAGATAACCGGGAAAGCCTGCTTGAAACTACGCTTACCACAAGTCCTTATGAGAGGATCATAGTTTCAAATGGAAACATCCGAACAGAGCCGGTAATTGTGCTTACTAATCAAGGCTCAACTACGATTACCAACTTCAAAATTACTAATGAATATCAATTGGAGTGATGAATGATGGCCGAATGCTTATTATCGAAGTCGAATTATTGGAAATTAGCCTGCTTGAATGCAGCTTTGCGCGGCGAAACCTTTACAGTACCGGAAACGGTCTATGTTGCACTGTATACCAGCGATCCCACACAAGCCGACACAGGCCAAGAAGTGGACGGAGAGGGCTATGCTAGGGTAGCCGTTACCTTTAGCGCACCAGTCATTTCCGGGCTTGTAGCAGTGACTAGTAATAGTACCGAACTGGAATTTCCGATTGCTGCAAACGGTTGGGGTCAAGTCACGCATATTGGGATCCGGGACGCGGCTACAGGGGGAAACTTGCTTTATCAGGGGTCTGTTGCCACTCCCCGAACCATTGAACCTAATGACCTTGTGAAGTTCCTGGAAGGCGCTCTCGAAGTCGAGGAAGGCTAATGTTTAACGGGGGCGCTTTTAACAGACTACCTTTTAACCGTATGACCGTTGTGTCTGTCGTATTTCTGTCAGCTGGCCTGGGCGGATCCGGAAGCATGTCGGCCACGGTAAACTTGGATATGACGGTTTCGGCTAATCTTTCCGGCAATGGTAGCATGGCAACCGATTTTGTTCGAGAGGTATTGTACAGGGCTGAAATGTCCGGCAGCGGCAACCTTGCACCAGTTCAATACATTCGGGAGCGACACTATGCTGTTAACCTCTCCGGCATCGGCAGTATGACAGGCAATATTAGCCGGTATCACATAGACGAGATCGAATTTGTTGGGGATTTTAAGCCAGGCGATGTAATTATTATTGATTCCAACACTTTAAAAATGACGCTCAACCGGGAAAACGCGCTGCGCTGGATGCGGGGCGATTTTTTTGACCTCAATCTTGGCAATAATCAGCTTACTTACACCGATGACCAAGGCAGCAGAACGGTACTTATGCGGGTTACGCATAGAGATAGATTCACGTAGGAGGTTTACATGAGGAAATCATATGTAACGATCTATGATTTACAGATGCATAAAGTCGCATACCTTGAGAACGCCAGCAACATTAGTTATGAAACACCTATGAACAGTTTGTGGACAACGAGCTTTGACCTGCCGCTGGATGATCCTAAAACCGAACACTGCCGGCCGTTCTACTTTGTTGAGATATGGGACGGATCCGAACGGCTTGATCTGTTCCGCATCCTCCCGCAAACCTCCCAAAGAAGCGCTGAAATCAGCCGTGTAAGGTACGAATGTGAACATGTCTTGGCTACGCTGCTTGACGATCTGATGTTTCAGTACCACACAGTTGGAAACCTAGGTTACCATACGGACCGGGTCATCCAATATGTCCTGAATCAGCAGTCCACCCCACGGTGGAAACTTGGGCGGGTAGATTTCAACTATCAATATGAATACAACTGGGAAAATACCAACCTTTTAGGCGGTCTATTTTCCGTTCCCAAGCCATTTGTGGACGAATATATGTGGACATGGGATACGACCTCTTACCCCTGGACGCTCAATCTGGTTCGTCCTAGTAATCAGGTTCAGGCTTACATCCGATACGGGAGGAATATGGAGGGAATCACGAAAGACGAAGACCCCACTAACCTTGTTAACCAAATATACGCCTTAGGTTATGGAGAGGGTATTAACCAGTTAACTTTTGCGGGCATTAACGGTGGCAAACCTTATGTTGAAGACATTGAATCACAGCAAAAGTACGGCTTGAAACGAACTGTTTTTGTGGATCGGCGTTTTGAATATGAAGAAACGTTACTAGCCAGATCCCAGGCGTTACTTGCCGAGCTTAAAGACCCAAGGATTTCCTACACGGTCGATACAACGGAACTTTATAACTTAACCCGTGATCCAATTGATAAATTCCGTACCGGATCATTGGTACGGGTGCAGGACCCGGACATAGGAGATTTTACAATCCGAGTAGTCAATGTTCGCAAGCCTGACTTGCGCGGGGAGCCGGGGGACGTAATATTGGAGATTGCCAATCGTCCACAGGATATAGCGGGCACGATAGCCGACCTGAGTAATCGCATGAAGATTGAAGAGGTCTATGCTCAGGGCGCGACTAACTATGATACACAAACCTTTGCGGATAACTGTGATCCTAACTATCCGGCGATTATTCGGTTTCGGATACCAGACGAGACGGCCAGGATTAATAAGGTGCTGCTGTCCTACCGATCGGAAGGGTTTCGGGCGTATAGCCGGGCGATTGAGTCAGCTCCAGCAGTTACTAGCGGCCCTAGCAGCCGGGAGACGACAGCTAGTGGAGGAGGAACAACAAGCGGTCCTAGCAGCAGGACAACGACGGCCAGCGGAGGCGGCACGACTTCAGGGCCTAGTAGTAGGACTACGACCGCAAGTGGCGGTGGAACAACGAGTGGGCCTAGTAGCGCCACTACTTCCCAGCCTGCGGGACACGCTAATTTGCAGACAGTTGCAGGAGCGGACTTGTGGGTTAGTGGTTCGTCATACCCTGTAGGTAATGCCGTACAATCGGATGGATTTCACACTCATGGTATTGATCCCGGCACATGGCTTATGACAGCTAATGGTAACCCTGTGCTGTTTCAGTATGATAGTATGCATGAACATAATCTCAGGAATCATGTTCATTTATATTCGACCATCGATCATGTTCACAATATGGCACACACGCACCAAATCAGTGCCCACACGCACGATATGGACCATACTCATACGATAGCAGCCCACACTCACAACATGGATCACACTCATACTATAGCGGCACATACGCACAATATGGATCATACCCATACTATCCCAGGTCACACGCATGGTATTGAGCACGGTATATTTGTTGGTCCTAGTCCTACTACTTTGGAAATTAGGGTGGATAATACCGTTATACCAATTACAGCAACGAACGGGGATGAGATCGACATAATCCCATTCTTAAGTAAAGACGGGGGAGGTAAAGTCCGGAGAGGCTGGCATGAAATAAGAATACGCCCCATCAATAGCTTGGGGCGTATCGAAGCATCTGTATTTAGTCAGGTGTTCGCTCAGAGTCGAGGCGGCGGGGATTATTGATCCCTTAAAAGTCTCTCGATGTCCGGTATATAGAAGTAGTTAAACCCTCCATTGCCCTTCATAGCTTGGATTTTACCGATGGAAGAGGTAACTTCTTTAGGTGTGAAGTATTCTTCATTCATTATGTCAGCATACCAGCTTTGCTCAAAGGTAACTTGGGGGTATTCCTTTTCTAGATCCGACATGCTTATCCAATCTGAATAAGTGGGTAAACCAAGGCTTTCTCCGATATCTGCAGGGTGATACCATTTTCCGTTAACTATTAAGAGGGAGTGATTGCCCGTCTCGTCTAGGTGTATAGTAGGTTCTGTTACATTTAAGGACTCCCAAAGTTTCAAAGGAAAAATAATATCGCTACCTGCTAAGGTAAGCTTTGTTTTACCGTCATCGGTTCCTTGTAATGAGGTGTTACCCTTGCCATTCCTGGAGTAAAAATCGTATAGATCATCATATGAAATCCATTCATCCATGTTAATTTCAGTCGCGTTCACTTTGGTTCCTCCTTTTGCGGGTTCTTTTATCGATCCAGCTTGTGGTTCATCCACAGGCGTATCCAAGGTAATCAACCGGTTACTATGCTCGTAATCTACATCATAACCCAAGAGGTTTGCAACCTCTCTTACTGGTAGGTAGCTAGTGCCGTCATAGACAAGCGGCTCAATCTCAACAAGCCCTTGACCGTCAATAGAGAGATTAAACTTTGCAAAGAGTGCTTGGACTTGCTGCGTAGTCGCTGCTAAGGCTGTACCGGCTGTGCCGATCATAAGGCCCGCAACGAGGCCGATAATCATTTTTTTCATTACATTATTCAACTCCATTTTTTGGATTAATTATACCATATTCTACTTAATTTTAGTTCATATGGTTTCACTATTTAGAAAGGGCTGATGACCATGGATTTTAAAGAAGCAAAAATGATTAAAGAGTCAACTGATAAGGCCAAGGCGCTGTTCGATGTTTTGTTGGCAGACTCTGAATATGCTCTTGAAGTAATTCCGAGGCGTAAAGATACTGTCATCAATACCGATCTTCTTAGTAAAGCGGGTTTCATCAATCCTAAACATATTCATTTTATCTCAGATCATTAAAGTTGCACTTCACGAATGAATCTGATCGGAGGTTTGATTAGCAATTCTGGTTTAGGTGAATTTGAAAATTCGCCGCTCCAGTATTTCTGTGCATAGTAAGCAGCTGTTAAGAAAGACGGATTCTTATAATCAAATATCAACCAAGCTGCATCTAATTCTATGTAGTTAGAGGGGTCAAACTCAATTTCCCAAAGTCTTTTTCCAAATGGGAAGTCAAGTTCGTCTCCCCATATCTTTACTACAGATAATTCTCTGGATGCAAAAACGGATTGGAATCGTGAAGTTCTATGAGGGAAATGCAATCGCCGTTCATATTCAAATACATTTTCAATATGCATTAACCTTACTTTCTTTTCATCCAATTCGTTACCCTGGCTGGCATAATATACGCTTCCTTGCCTTGACATACCTTCAGGATATCTTTCGGATACAATTTCTCCTAAAGCTGGAGGTTGAATATCATTGAGCTGATTTAAGTCAATAACGTCTCCAGCTTTATACTGCATTGTCCTATCAAAGTGAAATGCTTTCATAATTTTACCTCCCTTGTCTAAGAAGACTTGATTCGACATTAGGGAGGTTTTTCCTTTTACAAATTAAGAACAAGGAGGCAAACCATGGCACAATTACCCATGTATCCGGCAATCGCCAACAGCCCGCAGACTGAACTTGCCGAGGCAATAGACGCAACACAGACCACAATAACTGTAGTGGATCCGTCCGTGTTGCCCGATGGTCCGAACTTGGTCACGATCAACCCAGCAGACGAGACAGCCGAGACAATCCGATATGCTGCCATTGACGGCAACCAGATTACCGGATGCGAGAGAGGTTTTCAAGGCATGGCTCAGTCCTGGCAGGCCGGGACCAAGGCGAGAAGAGGGTATACGGCCTATGATCATGACACATTCAGGCATAATATTGATTTTTTGCAAAATGGTCTGACACAAACAGCAATCGACCTGGTGAACCACACGTTAGATAATGATAACCCGCATGGTGTTACCCCGGAACAGATCGGCGCAGAAACACCAACAGGCGCACAGGATAAAGCCAATCAAGCTGAAGCTAACGCAAAGGCTGCATCACTGCCTATAACCGGAGGGGAAATGTCAGGCAACATAGTTTTTGATAGTGATTCATCCGGTATACGTGGTCTTGATACTACCAGTCGTCAGATCATTACAGGAGGTCCCAATGCAAGTGCAGCATCTGGTGGTCGTATAGCGATAGAGGGGATGGATTTTGGAGGCAGCGGAGCCGGCGGCAATATAAGGATAATACCAGGTAGCGGAAAAGATGTCTTTATTGGTAACAACGCGGCATGGCATGGAGGTAATAATCCTTCTGGCGGCGTCTCTAATGGTTATCAAGTATTTGCAAGCGGTAAAATCATGCAATATGGAGGCGGTAATTACAGTAACGGAGACACGGTTACATTCCCTATTGCCTTTCCTGGAAATGTAAGGGCAGTAGTCTGTAGTACATCTGGTAGCCAATCCTTGGCTGTCCAAGCAGGGGTATATACGCCTACCTCATTTGTCGTTAACTTTGACGGAGGGTCCCGTAATATCAGATATATAGCATTTGGAGACTAAAGGAGGTCGGACATGCAATACTACGTAGATTTTGATGACACTGGCAATATAACGGGCTTTTACGTTGATGCGATTCATTCCAATATCCCGAAAACAGCTATTCCTATAACTGAAACAGAATGGGAATTATACAACGAGAATCATAAGCTATTCAAGCTTGACGGCGATAGGATCAGAGAAAAAACACAACAAGAGCTGGATGAAGAAGCATCAAGCCTACCCCCATCCACACCAATCCAAGGTGAGAGGATTGAAACGCTGGAAACTGAAAACGCCGATCTGTGGTATGACACGATGCTAAAGGATGCTAGGTTATCAGAGCATGACAATGATATAGCCGATCTATGGTATGAAATCATGACAGGGGGTGCTTGATATGTCAGCTTGGTTTGATCGTATTAAGAGGTTTTACGACCGTAATTTGTGGACATTGGAGCAAGTCAGGGACGGTGTCCGAACTAACACGATCACTGAAGCAGAATATAAGGAGATAACCGGACAGGATTATGACGATGGCTCTGCCGAATAGGTGGGGCCTTTACTTTATCTAAGGAGGGTTGAGCTTGAACATCAATAGGTACACTCCGCAAAATGGGCGGCATTTGACTGAGGATGGCAAGTTTGTCAATACCGCTGACTTGTTAAAGGCTATAGCCACCAACGTCCAAAGTATAGCCAATAACGGCGGCGGTGGAGGCGGAAGTCGGGCCAGTCATTTTCTTTACCCCGAATCTTTTGGGGCAACGGGTGACGGTGAGACAGATGACACCGCAGCCTTGCAGGAGGCCATAAATGAAGCGCAGGAAACGGGTAAGGTGCTATACCTGGGCGGTAACAAAGTTTACGCCATAAGCGACACTCTCGTTATCAGCGAGCCTATGACAATTGACGGAGCGGGCTCCTGGGAGACGTTCGATAACACTGACCGGCAGGGCGAACAACCTTACTTAAAGGGTACAGTCATCTTGGTCACAACGCATAATACAGATGCTATACGTGTTACAGCCTGCAAACGGACGGTCAATCTTCGCAATTTCGGCATTCTATTTAAAAACCAATTTTGGCAAACAGGCCACGGCATAACTTGCGTACCCCCAGCGGCCGGATCCGGTTATGATCACGGTCTTTTTTCTTCGGTATGGGAAAATATTCGTGTAGCCGGTCATGATGGCGATCATTACGCTTTCCATGTCATCAATGGTCTGTATAATACGTTTACTCATTTGAGGAGCTATGGGGGCGGCATTATACATCTAGACAACAATAGCGCCGAGGGTACGTCCTGGCACTATGGCAATACCGTCATTAACCATCCATACGGCATCTTGATGCAAGGGGGCAGCGCGGACGCTTATCGGCTTCAATCGACCACAGACAAGCTAAACTTTGTTACTATGATCCGCCCACAGGTTAACATATCGCAGATGTTACCCGGGCAAGGAGGCATGAGTCCGACTAACAACCAGCGGGCCGTCAATGCTGACTGGAACACGGCTAACTGTACAATCATTGACGGTGATTTCGAGGCAGACCCGGGTCTTGGGATCATCGATAACTGGTATGGTCATATGGGTTGGGACATCAATGAGGGTGGCTATCTAGGCTATACCCGCGAGCCGTACACCGACTTTGTCCCGGTATCCGGCCACCGCAACCAAAACCAAATGGGCAAGGGCGGTCAGATGTTAGGGCAGGTTACACTTAATCCAACGGAAGACGAACCAGCTATATTGACTGTTACTTTAGGTCCGGAAAGACTAGCAGAGCAAGGTAATGACACTGAGATTTACCGTATTTCACTGCCAGCTGGCTCACCTCCAGGGCAAGTTATGACTTATCCGTTTTACTGTCGAGCTGGTTATTACTATACGATAACGGTCACTAACGGCACACTTGGCAAGCTGATAAACACTAATCAACGCGGATGGGGATTAGGTAATCCGGGATAGATTCTAGACAAAGACCAATGACGGTCTTTTTTTTATTTGGAGGGGTCAGAATGGAAGCAGAATTACTAAAGGCCGCAGCATCACAGGGCATTTTTGCTGTATTGTTTATATTTTTGTTGTTCTATGTCATCAAAAAACAAGACAACAGGGACAAAAAGAATGAAGAACGTGAACAGAAGCTAATAGGAGCATTAGAACAAGCCCAGCGAAACAATCAGCAGCTGGCCCTTACAGTCCAGAAGTTGGCTGAAGATGTACAAGAGATTAATTACAAAATTGATTCTTGGGGGGTAAAGGCAAAATGATTAAAGTATTCATTGATCCAGGTCACGGCGGTAATGACCCCGGTGCCGTGGGGAATGGGCTGCAGGAAAAGGACCTAACTTTGCAGATAGCACTGAGGACGCGGGATATCCTTTATGCCGAGTACGATAACGTAAATATACTTATGAGCCGCACAGCAGATCAAACCGTTAGCCTGCAGGAGAGGACTAACGCAGCCAACGCTTGGGGAGCTGATTACTTCCTTTCTATTCACATCAACGCAGGCGGCGGCACTGGATTTGAAACCTTTGTGTACCCCGGCAGCGGCGCACCAACGACAATCGACCGTATCCATGTTCATGATCAAATCATGAACCGTGTTGACTTTACGGATCGTGGCAAGAAAACGGCGAATTTCCACGTTTTGCGCGAGTCCAATATGTCTGCCGTATTGACAGAGTGCGGGTTTATCGACCGGGTAGCCGATGCCGATAAGTTGAAGTCACCCGCCTTCATTGATGCTTTAGCGCGTGGACATGCTGTGGGTGTGGCAAGAGCCTTTAATCTGCCGATCAAACAAGCGTTCCCCGCGGAAAAGAAAGAAGAAGTATTAAAGCTTGTACAATGGCAGTGGAAAGACCTAGGGGACGCACTGAGTAACTTGTATCATTTGAGTGTCAGCGGCCAAGTAACCCCAGCCGTAATTACGGATTACACTTGGGCCGAGAAGGCATATAAAGGTCAATTAACTCACTCTGAGCTTGCTTGGCTAAACATGATCGTATTTGAAAGACGTTTGCAAGGCACTTTAAATCAGGAGGCTAAATAAAATGGAGAAAAAAAGATTGAGGAATTATGGATTTTGGACTGCGTTGGTCGCTCAACTGCTTCTAGTTGTACAGATTGGGGCTAAGCTGCTGTTTGATTATACGCTGACAGATGATTTTACAGCCGAGATTGTTTTGTTTGTTGATGCAATCCTTGTTGTGCTGGCTACGTTAGGGATCATTAGCAATCCGACCAAGCCAGACAGCAAGGGATTTAACTTATAAAGACAAGACCCCGCTTGGCCTTATGGCTGGGCGGGGGAAGATTTAACTATTTCGTTCCAGGTATCTAATAATTTTTCTTCTGCCTCTTCAAACGTTTTCCCGGAGTTGGTGAAGGTCTCCAGTCTATCGTCTGGTAACTGCAAAGTAAGAATTGCAACATATCCGTCATCAAAAGGCGTTACTGTTCCCGTTACCTCAATACCGTTTATAATCTCCTGCTTAATAACCATAGATTACCCCTCCCAATACACCAAGAATAGAATTTATTGGATAAATAGGCAATAGGAATTTTTGTCGATTTATGGCTGGGCGGGGAATGATTTAATATTTAATGGAGCGCAAACTTTGCTCTATTTGTCTCAATAGTTCAAAACGACTCGGAATCCCTGACTTTAACCCATCTTCTTCAAGCTCTAGCAACCTGTTGTTAATCAAAACGTCCAGTGCATCATCATGAGACAAAACAAACTCTATTCCCTGTAACTGGGCAATTCGCAATAATTCCTTATGGACTTCGCTATTAGGGTAAGTGGTGGTAATTGACAATGACTTGATTTTTTCATGCTGTTCCGTTGTAAGTTTTAAAGCTTCATCCATGAATAGTTATTCTCCTTCCGTCGTGAAAACATAAGCTGCTTCACAGCGATAGCAGTATCCTAATCTGGCTTGGGTGCCGTTAGCGAATTCGTAATTATTAAGACGGATTAGCTTGTAATCTACACTAGTGTCAGCCAAATACATATCTACCGATTCAGTTTCGTCCGAATGTTGACAGAAAAGCTCTGTTAATGGTGTATAGCGGATGTCCTTGACGTTACCGAATACCTCCCGTACAAACTCTTCATTATTCACGTTGGCCTACCAGCCTTCCTTTTCAATTGTATAGTAAATTTTATCACATAACTACTATAGCCGCACCTCTGGATTAATCCATAAAATCCGCCTTCTTTTTCATGCGAAGCATTTTATAGGCTTCGTTCAGAGCCTTGACCGCGTTAATAAGATCCGTACCTTTACGGTAATCGCATATTACGTCTAACAACATACACACGCCAACTTCTGGCGAGAATCGGTTTCCCTCTAGCTGCTGATGGTACGTGTTAATCAATTCATCGTCCATACCTACCTCCTATAAACTAACAACCTCATAGTCTCCAAGGCATGCGGCCAACTTACTGCCTGTCTCTCGTTACCATCCGGTGCGATAACCTTGATGTAACCGTTAGGGTTGGCCGCGCTATGAGGGACTTTACGTAGCTTGAAACCGTGACGTTGAGCAAATGCTTTAGCTTTTTCTTGCATGATTACCTCCCGGAAGGCCCCGAAGGGCCTGTGTTATTTTTTGAACCATTGTCCGCCGATTTTTTCGACTTCCATGTACTCGGCATTTCCGAAGGTTACTGTCTGACAGGCTCGGTAAGCCAGCGCGTAAAATTTTTCGCCATCAGTCCAGATTGCTCGGATTACTCTGCTGAATCCGTACCCACCATTTTTATACTTTACTTCTGTCCTTGGTTCTACCTTCGTCAAGTTCGCTGTGCCAGTCATCCCGCATACCTCCCCGCGTAAGCCCGCCGGCATATTGGAGGGGCCGAACCCCTGTGTTATGCGTTCAAAGCGTCTTTTCTCCATTGTTCAGCTTCAGGAAGATTGTCGAAAGTATCAACGTACAGATCATAGTTTGAGTACTCTCCCGGCTTCGGAACTTGCTCGTCAGAAACCTCTCTACCGTCCAGGATAACCGCCTTTACTTTACCGTTGTCGTAAAATGAGGTCACTACATGCCATTTCTCCATTTCAATCACCCTTTCAAGAAGTTATTCCCTCGCTTGCTATACCTTTATTATACAGACTTTAAAAGTCCTTGTAAAGGGGGTTTTAAAAATATTTTTAAGATTTACAAAGTCCCTTTAAGTGTGTACAATATTTAGTAACTAATAAGGAGTTGGTGAGAATGGCGAGAATGGGAAGGCCCCCAAAACCAGAAGGGGAAAAGAAAGAGCGCGAATCCATTTACTTTGACCCGGACATCCTGGAATGGTTAAGAAACCGTGCCGAGGAAGAAGATAGAACGGTAAGCGTGGAGTTAAACCGGATACTCCGAAAGGTAATGGAAGGTGAACGGAATTAAGCGAATATGATATTCTAATGTAGGGAGGCTGAAGCCATGAGTATTTTGCGGAAGCTTGAAGCACTCGACTATGTTGTAAAAGGGAAGGTCTTATACCCACTCGTCTACATGTCGTTTGAGGACTCCGGTCGGATCATTGATGATTATGTAGATGGTGTGGATAACGGGTATAAAACCGTTCCCTTGCCGCGGCGAAAAGCTAAATAGCAAGAAGGAGCCTTGCGGCTCCCCCTGACTAGCTGGCTTGCTTATTTGCTTTTGCGCTTCTGGTTATGCTTGTTGTAGGCTTGTTCCTCTTCAGCGGTAAGTGCGTACCGTTCGAGGATTTCAGCCTCCTTTTTGCGGAACATCTCTGGAGTGATGCGTCCTAGCGCCCGCTGGTCTCGTGCTGCTCTTAAGAGATGTTCTCTTTTTTCGAGCTTTTCAAAAGCTCTTTGTGTGTGCTTGTCCATTTGATCACCTCCTCTCTACACTTATAATTATACAGACTTTTAAAGTCCTTGTAAATAGAAGATAGATATAAAGACAATGTCCTAATATTGAGTCTATATTTATTTTTTGCATATAATAGGAACAAATGTTCCTATTAACGGAGGTGCGAGGATGAATCTAACAGAGAAACAGCAAGCCGTATTAACAGTGATTGAATCTCATATCGAGGAGAAGGGGTTTTCCCCTACTGTACGGGAGGTGTCAGTTAGAATGGGCTGGTCAAGTCCGTCCACAACCCACAATTGCCTTAATGTTTTAAAGCGAAAAGGATTTCTAACCTGGCATCCTAGGCAGCCACGCACGTTTCAGATTTTAAAACGGTAGGAGTGTAACGCTGATGACCGATCAGACCAACGAGAAAGAAGGTGGCGGTTAATTTGGCAAGCCAGGGCGTAGCTACTAAGGAAGAGTTAGAGCTAATACGTGATTACTGCATATTGCCGCACATGTTAACCATGCTTGAAAACGATCGTTTCAACTTGGAAAACGCCTACGGTATTAAACTTAAAGACATATTATACATACCAATCGACACAATGCATCAGTGGATACTCAACGATCTGAAGACAGCTAAGCGGCTGCTTAAGTCAGCCAGCATTAAAGTTTCCGATCCGGTTAGTAGTCCCGATGGAATTAGGTGTACCGTTTGGATAAGGGGATATGAGCAATCGTTTTGCTTTTGGCGTGAGTTGGCTAGATCGGAGATTAAAATAAGGTTTGGCAGGTATATGGGACAGATCATAAATAAGCACCCATCACATTAGCGTGAAGGGTGCTTTATTCTTTGGTCACGTTGCCCACTTTTTGCCCACATTGTGCGAAATTTCGGCCTGTTTTTGCCTGTTTTAAGGAGGGTAAAGGAGGGCAGTTGAAATATCTCCAATCCCTTGCCCCGTAAGGGGTGAAAGGGTATAAAAGGGCAATGGAGGGCAATGTCTAAAAAGTTTGAATCTAATTACAACATGGCTAATCTGGTAGTGCGGGGCCGCCGCTAGCTTCATTTACGAACGCTTGGGTAAAGGCTCGGGCAAAGGGCTTGGGCAAAGGGCTTGGGTAAGGCTCGGCAAGGTTCGGGTAAGGCTCGGACAAAGGTTCGGGTAAAGGGCTTGGGCAAACGGCTCTGCAATAGAGAAAGGTGACCGGATATGAATCCGGCCACCTTTTCTCACTTTTGCTTTAAACGTAAACTATGTTTTTAGCATTCATTATCTGCTGAATTGACCAGCCAATTGCTGTTCAGCGATTTGAACAAGACGGCGAGTAATGTGGCCCCCGATTGCACCTGTGTCACGAGTAGCCATGTAGCCGTAATAACCATCTTGCGGAATTTGGATTCCCAGTTCTTGAGCCACTTCGTATTTTAGTTGGTCAAGAGCTGCGTTTGCTTGAGGTACTACCAGTTGATTGCTGGAACGACTTTGTCCTTGTGCCATATTTATCACCTCCAGTAATAGGTATTATGAGCCGATATTGAAATTCTACTCTTTGAATTTGCTGGTAATTTTCGCCATGGCCTTAAGGCCAGCAGCTCAGGTGTGTTTAGAAGTGTGGCATAAAGAGTTTGTGCATTAGGATTATAGCTTTCAAGCAACAAAAAAGTAGGGTATTCTCGGGATTGTCGAAGATCACCAAGAATGAACCTACTTATGACGAGTACGCATTAAAGCATGCTTGCAATCTATTTGAAAACAGTCATATCTTCTCCAGTTCAGGCACAACTCCAGCATGAAAATAGCCAGGGTTGGCGGGGTTCGGGGCTGCGCGGGCTTGTGGGCTGCGTTTTGTACGAAATGTCGTACAAATTCATGGGGTTGAAGTGCGAATACCGGAGATTTGTATGAAACGTCGTACAAACACAGGGGACTGAAGGGCAATTACCCAAGATTTGTATGACAAATCGTACAAATGCAAGGGTTTCAGGAGCTGCAGCCAGTGTTCAGACGAAATTTCGTAGCAAGTTATGGGATTG
>NZ_HE610957.1:1425730-1525426 GCF_000285515.1 Paenibacillus senegalensis JC66 | reverse complement strand
GAGGAACAGGAACAAAAAAAGAAGAAAGCCCCTACAAGCATCCAACGTGTCGGATAAGGGCTTTACATGGAGAGGTGGGCATGATAGGCTAGTTCGCCTGGCGAAGCGTTAGTTTCCCCTTCGCCGTGTTCGCTCGAAATCATGCCCATAGAGGCTCCATGTCAAGCCCGGCACCTCAGCTTCGCCCTTCTAACCGAGAAGCATTTTACACACAATTTAGGACTTGACCGGGATTGAGGTGCGATTGCCCGGATTTGAACGAAAAATCGTCTGAGTGCAGAGCTTCGCCGGGCTTACTGACTGCGTTTTGAACGAAACATGGCCGCCTGGTCACAACTCCTGCATGACTATATTCAAGGTGTTAGAGTAAGGTTTAGAGTTAAAATTAAAAAATCGCATTCATCTCGCTTCTGCCAGCGATCCAAGCCGATGCTTCCATACATCGGGACGAATTATATAATAAGTTAGCTGTGCCGAATTTCCAAAAGCACTTCCAGCTCGAGCTTTTTACCCGGATCAATAGTGCGGAAGCCGGTTGTATCTGCATCCAAAGACAGATTAGGGGCATTGGTAACCCATGTGTAGGGCTCCAGGCAGATTACGTCCTCCGTCACTCCTTTTGTGTAAATAACCCATTGTTTAAATTCGGCTGAAGGAACATAGCGAATTTCATAATTATCGCGACGAAGCACAGCCAGCGGAGTGTATTCCCCAATCTGGAACACATCATCGAGGTTGCGGTTCTGCAAGTTAATTCCGTTAGTTAGTTCTGCTAGGTCTCCGAGAGGGAGCAGGTTGCCGGTTGGAGTCAGATCTGAGCCGAGCTCCCAGGAGGCTGATACGGGAAGCTGCAGCTGCCATTTCTCCGGTTGATGGTCAAGCAAAAACCAAGTATGTAAACCAAAACCGAACGGGGCAGGCTTAGAACTGTCGTTACGCACGACAACCTTTTGCAGTAAAGCTGAGCCTGAAAGCTCATAGGTCATTTCCATTAAAATTTCATGGGGGTACTGCTCAAGCAGCTCCGGGAAATCCGCAGTGCTGAACTCAGAAGTGATCGTTAGCTTGTCCTCTCCTTTGCTGGCCCCCGTCACTTTCCATGGACGGCCTACGGAAAAACCATGAATATGATTGCCGGTATTGTTTTTCTCGTTGCGTTCCAGGCGATACTCTTGCTCGCCCACTTTGAAATAGCCGTTCTTGATCCGGTTAGGCGGCGTTAAAACAGGAGTTCCGTAATGAACCGGGCTAGCAGCTAACACAGAAGGATTATCCGGTACACGGAGTACTTCCCGCTGAGCAGCTTTGTCAAATAAGCGATAACCGTTATTGCCTATAGAAGGGCACAACGAAAAGGAGAGCTGCTCGTTCTCCAGCACATAAATATCGACACCATGCCACTGCTGCTTAGTAATCATCTAAAGTTCGTTCTCCTTTGTCTATAAGAATTAAGTATAATTACATTACAGTTACTTCCTTATATTGTAACAGAGGCACTTTCGTGTGCCAACACGTGCTTAGTGCCAGCAGGGGCTGCTGCCCACACGATCTACTGGAGTTATTGTACTGCTGTTGCCAAGCACATGTGCTAGTGCCAACACGTGCTAGTGCCAGCAAGGGGAGGTGCCGCCACGGGCCGCTACCCGGACGAGCTGGCGTCAACACGGACCTGCCTGCCAGCACCAGCTGCGCCATGAGCGTATACAGAATTCGTTTGACAACAGGCTTGCAGGACTATACAATATAAGACAATATTCTGACACGTGACGACAGGAAAGAGTAAACGGCGTGAATGATGCAGAGAGCCGGTGGGTGGTGAAAACCGGTGAAATTCAACCGTTGAATGGATCCTCGAGCGTTGACCTGAACCTTCTGATGATAGGGTGTTTTGACCGCGATGTATCAGATCAGTAGGGGATACGGATGCTCTCCGTTACAAGAGCTTTAAGGCCTTTATAGGACTCCGGCAGCTCTTACTTACCTGCCGGAACGAACATAGGCGAATTAGGGTGGCACCACGGTCTCTCGTCCCTTGCGGAGAGAGGCCTTTTTATTTTGTTCAATGATTGCAAGCAACAAAAGGAGGAAGGAAAAAGTGAAAAGAGTATTGTCAGGTATTCAGCCCAGCGGAAAAATGACGTTGGGAAATTACATTGGAGCTATGAAAAATTTCGTCGAACTGCAGGACGATCATCGCTGTTATTTTATGGTCGTTGACATGCATGCGGTGACCGTTCCCCAGGAGCCGGAAGATTTGCGTGAACAGACGGAAATGCTGGTAGGACTCTATTTGGCTCTTGGCCTTAATCCCGATCGGGCCAGCATATTCCTGCAATCTCATGTCCCTGCCCATGCGGAATTAGGCTGGCTGATGACAACTCTCGCCTATATGGGAGAGCTAGAAAGAATGACCCAATTCAAAGACAAGTCGCGCGGGAAGGAATCCATAGGAGCAGGTTTATTCGTCTATCCTGCCCTCATGGCAGCGGATATCCTGCTCTATAATGCAGATTTGGTTCCGGTAGGGGATGACCAGAAGCAGCATCTGGAACTGACCAGAGACCTTGCTCACCGCTTCAACCAAAGATACGGGGAGACGTTCCGGGTTCCCGAGGTGTTCACCCCGGAAATAGGGGCCAGAATTATGTCTTTGGATGACGCCTCCAAAAAGATGAGCAAAAGCAATCCGAATCCAGGCAGCTATATCGCGCTTCTGGACCCTCCTGACACGATTCGTAAAAAAGTAAGCCGGGCTGTTACTGATTCGGGGCGGGAGGTGCGCTTCGATACGGCAAACAAACCGGAGGTCAGCAATCTAATGAGCATCTACGCGCAATGCTCCGGGCTGTCGCTGCAGGAAATCGAGGCGAAATACGAGGGACAGGGTTATGGTACCTTCAAAAAAGAGCTCGCTGAGCAAATTGTTAGCCTGCTAGAGCCGATTCAAGAGAGATACCATGAAGTCCGGAGCTCTGGCGCCATCCATGACGTCCTGAAAAAAGGGGCAGGAGAGGCAGCTGAAATCGCAAATGAGACTTTAAGAGAGGTCAAGCAAAAAATGGGCTTTGTTCTAGGCTAAAGTCTATAGTTTGGCAGCCATTTAACAGCCATTTAACAGCCATTCAAGCATTATTGCTTGGTACCCGAGCTTAGCTTTAAGAATTATTCCGTTTTCGGGCTTTGGCCTTATAGACGAAGCCCAATCCTATAAACAAGATGGTGGCCAGGGAGAAGACGAGCACAAGCCAAGGCTTGTGAAGGCTAATTGAAACGCTGATGCCGATCATCAGCAGGACACCGATTACCGAGAAAATCAGGGCCGGGATGCGCTGCATACCACTAACCTCCTTCTGTGGAGAAATAAACGATTATGATGTTTCATCATAATACAACTTTCCCGCTAAAGAAAGTGCAGAATTGTACTTTCCAGCCGATGAATCAGCTTGGGAAAAGCGGACCATTCATGCCAGACCCGTGAAAGAACAAAGCACCATGCATGGTTTTATACCCACAAGGGCGGTCCCGTAACGGGACCGCCCTTGGAGTAAAGCAACACAACAGCAGCAGCTTTAAGATAATGAATCGATGCGAAGCTTCTTTTCCAGGCGTGAATCACTAACCCAGCCAACGTAGGAATCAATCGGCTTCAAGTTCTTGTTGAGCCTCAAGACAGCCACGAATGGATACTGCTTGCGGTGCCGGTAGCGCACATCAGCCCATCTCACTTCGTACCCCCACTCATATTCCTTAACTTCCGCGCAGGCGAATGAAGAAAAATATAAGAAAGAAGCAACGCTTGGGTGAGACTTGGATGCGGTAATGGCTGGATGGCTCATGCACTTCACAGAGTCCAGCCATTGCAGCTGATTGTTCTTCCATTCTCCGAGTGTGTAGGCTCCGTCTCCATGACTCTTTACAATATTCCACTGGTTCAGGTGCACCGTCGGGAGCGCATAGTAATGGTCATTGGGAAGACGGTAGGGGTCATGCTCAGGCAAGCTTTTCTCCAGACGGTAATGAACGACGGACCTCCATACATAGTACAGTGCAATTAATGCATAAAGACCCGGGAACAAAACGGTAGGCGGCGCAAGCTTCATTACCCAAGCGAATATGGCGGCGAGATGGGAGAAAAAAATAAAGGGATCAAAAATGTGGATAATATTCCACGCGATCCATTTCTCAGAAAAGGGCCTCATCGCCTGAGTACCGTAAGAATTAAACAAATCGGTGAACACATGGAAGCAAACCGCCGCAAACACCCACAACGTAATATTAACAATGGGCAGTCCGGTAAAGAATAGGGCCAGCCCTCCCGAAATTAACACAGTCCATAAAAGAATGGCAGGCAAAGAATGGGACAATCCGCGGTGATTTTTGATATATACGGCATTGCCTTTAAGGCGCAGCAATCCATCAAAATCAGGAGCCTGCGACCCCAAAACCGTACCGATCAGCACGGCAATAGAAGTGGTAGTGCTCGCAGAAACAGCTGGATCAAGCTGGGCAAGACCGGCTAAGCCTACTCCAATAACAAAATGTGTGCCAGTATCCAAAAGCTTTCCTCCTGTAATGTGTGTAATCTTTTATTATATACATAAAGCGTTACATAATGATTGTATCATGTTTGCTGAACAAAAAAATGTGTGGGGGTCTAAGATGAATTTAGTCTTTGTTGAATACCGCGTATTTGATACATCGAAAAAAGCGTTTTTAAAGTTTATTCGAAATTGCCCCGGCCATGAGCGCATGGAATTGTTTGAGAGCCCTGAGCAGCCTGGTTTATACGTAGAAATTTGGAAAAATATGAGTGAAGAGGACTATAGGGAGCTGAAGGAGAGCAGACAGAAAGGCAGTGGAGAATGGGAGAAAATGAACGGTTTTTTGCAGGGGGGGCTGGAAAGAGTGCATATATGGCTGTTTACTCCAGTGCTGGAGGGATGAACGTATAGGAATGCATAGGGATAAATTGGAATGATAAGATAGTCCAGTTTTTTTGGTAAGTAAATCCATGGTAACTCCACCAATCAGAGTGTAACCTTACTATTGCAGGCCATTTAACGGCGTACTTTCAAGGGGGACACCATGGACAGGAAATCAATATTTCGCGAATATATTTTGCAGAATCGGTGGCTTTACTTGCTTGGTTTTGCCTTGGTGGCGGTTTCCAGCTTGATCCAGCTTATGATTCCCAGGCTGCTTGGCGAGTTTACCGATAAACTCGAGCAGAACTTGTTAATCAGGGAAGAGGTTATTCACTTTGCCTTTTGGCTAATCCTTACAGGCATTGGGGTAGCCTTTTTTCGTTCGGTCGGGCGGATTTACATCTTTCGCATGGGCCGAACTCTTGAGATGAGGGTCCGTAATGACTTGTTTTCCCATTGGGAGCGCTTATCTGCCCAATATTTCAATAATCGCCGCGTTGGCGATCTGATGTCTCACGCAATCAATGATGTAAATGTGATTCGCGAAGTTATGATGATGGGCATGTTCAATACGATGGAAGCGCTATTCCTGATTACGGTGACAACCATTGCCATGGTATATACCGTCAATCCCTGGCTTACTTTGCTGACTATGCTGCCGCTTCCCTTGCTAAGCCTGCTGGCCTATCGCTTTAATCGCAGAATTCAGCGGCAGTCTGTCGACGTTCAGGAAGCAGTCGGCCGTTTAACGAGCAGAGTTCAGGAATTCACCTCCGGTATCCGTGTGGTCAAGGCTTTTGTTCAAGAAAAAGAGGAACAGCAGCTGTTTACCCGGGATAATCAGCATGCGGTACAAATGAACCGCCGTTTCGTTCGCTCAAACTCTTTATTCACTTCTTTAAGCGCGGGTATCGTTGGACTCAGCTTTCTTGTTTCAGTAGTGCTGGGAGGATTGATGGTGCTACGAGGCACTATTACGCTGGGGGAATTTGTTGCCTTCAATACTTATTTGGCTCTTTTAATGGGACCGATTGAAAATCTGGGGAAGGTTGTCAACCAGCTGCAGCGGGGCCGTGCGTCGGAGGGAAGGATTCTTGAGATTCTGAATACGAAGCCGGATGTGGCGGATGATGGCCAGGCTGATATGCAGATTAAGGAATTGAAGGGAAACATTGTGATTCGCGGATTGACCTTCACTTATCCGGAGGCTAGGCACCCTTCCCTAAGAGATATTTCCCTGACTATCCCCCAAGGCACTAGTCTAGCTATTGTTGGCAGAATCGGAAGCGGCAAAAGCACCCTGGCCAATCTGCTGGTCAGAGTGTTTAATCCTCCGCCGGGAACTATATTTATTGACGGACATGATATTCATGCCATTCCGCTGGAGGTTTTGAGGGGACAGGTCGGAATGGTGCCGCAGGACCAGTTTCTGTTCTCTTCCACGATTAAGGAAAATATCGGATTTGATCCCAAACCCTATACAGATGATGAAATTGAGAATGCCGCGAAAATAGCCCAGGTGTATGACAATATTAACGAATTTCCATACCGGTTCGATACGGCCTTGGGGGAAAGAGGCGTATCCTTGTCCGGGGGTCAGCGGCAAAGAGTCAGCATAGCCCGCGCGGTGATTAAAAAGCCATCGATCCTGATTTTTGACGACAGCCTGTCTGCGGTAGATACGATTACGGAAGAGCTGATTTTGGAGGGGCTCCGTTCGGAAAGGAATAACCGCACCACGATCATTATTGGACACCGGATTTCTTCCGTGCAGGACGCAGACCAAATTATCGTTTTGGACGAAGGACGCATTGTGGAGAGAGGGGCACACGAGGAACTGGTTCAGCTTAACGGTATTTATGCAGATATGTATCATAAACAGCTGCTGGATCAGGAAGCCGAGTCTGAGGATAAAGCAGCGTCTGCAAGGCTCGCAAAAAACCGCTGGGGAGGGGTACAGGCATGAGCATTCACCAGGAAAAAGAAATCGTCCCTATTAAGGACTCTCAGATGCTCGCAAGAATGCTAAAGTATGCAGCCCCTTACTGGAAAATGATCCTGTTGGGCATCGGGCTCGCCTTCTTGATAGTGGTCGCTGATTTGGCAAGACCCTATTTGCTCAAGCTGGTCATTGATGATACGGTTAACGGCATCAGCAAGCCAATGGTCGCTGTGCAGGAGGATCAGGCTCATAGGCTGGAAGGTTATGGCGCTTTGACATTGTGGGATGGCAGAGCTTATGCGAGGCTTTCCTTGGAGCAGGCGGCATCGGACCCGGTCCTTCCCGAGGAAGCAACCATATGGCAAATTATCACCATAGAAGGAACAGAATGGATGGTTGAAGGGTGGATAGATCCCCGGGAGAGATCACTGCAGACAGTACAAAAGGAAGATCAGAATACGTTTGTGCAGGCGGGCAGTGATTTGCTGCCGGCAATCATGCTTAGCAGCGAGGCCAAGAGCGAATTTCGCGAGCAGGATTATTCTAGCCTGATGACGATCGGAATCTTATTTTTGATTACGGTGGCCGGGGGCTCCTTGCTCACTTATGTTCAGGGCAATCTGCTGCAATTTACGGGACAAAAGATTATTTTTAATATTCGTCAGCAGCTGTTCCGCCATTTGAACAGGTTGTCTTTGTCCTTTTTTGACCGCAATCCTTCCGGCCGCATAGTCGTGCGCGTAACACAGGATACAGAAGCCTTAAATCAGCTGTACTCCCAGGTCGTCGTGAACTTGGTCAAGGATATTATCGTGGTGCTTGGCATCATCGGTATGATGCTGTTTATGAGCGTAAAGCTATCCTTGCTGGCATTCGCCGTACTGCCTGTTCTGGCGGTCATAACATTCTGGTACCGCACGATCATCCGTAAAGGACAGCGGCGCGCCAGACTAATCCTGTCGAGGCTGAATTCTTTCCTGGCCGAAAACTTGTCCGGCATGCGCATTACCCAGCTGTTCATCAGAGAGAAAAAGCAGTATGAGCAGTTTAACAAGATGAATCGGGATTATTACCGGGCAGGGATGTTTACTTCAACGGTAAACTCGATTTTTCAACCCGTGATCGGCTTTCTGGGCAATTTGGCCATTGCTCTTTTGGTCTGGTACGGAGGGATCCATGTCATAGACGGAGCCCTTACCTTTGGAATTGTGTATGCGTTCACTCATTACATCCGGCAATTTTTCCAGCCGCTGATGAGTCTTGCTGAGAAATATAATCAGATTCAGACGGCAATGGTTGGTGCTGAACGGATTTTCGAGTTGCTGGACGAGAAGCCGGCGATTGCAGATGCTCCGGATGCTAAACCGATTAAAGGAGCAGTGCGTGGAGAGATTGAATTCAAAAATGTCTGGTTTGCTTATCAGGACGAAGACTGGGTGCTGAAGGATGTTAGCTTTAAGATCGAGCCCGGACAGACGGTAGCCTTCGTTGGGGCGACCGGTGCCGGCAAAAGCTCCATTATTCAGCTGCTTAACCGGTTCTATGACATTCAGAAGGGCTCCATCACACTTGACGGGGTCGATATCCGCAAGCTGCCGCTTGATGATTTGCGCCGCAAAATCAGTGTTGTTCAGCAGGATGTATTTCTGTTCACCGGGGATATCGCCTCGAATATCCGTCTGAACAACCAGGCGATTACGGAGGAGCAGATCAAGGAAGCTGCCCGTATGGTTCATCTCGATCCCTTCGTATCGAGTCTTCCTGACGGTTATGCGACTCTTCTCGGCGAGCGTGGCATCACCTTGTCGCTAGGCCAACGCCAATTGCTATCCTTCGCGCGAGCGATCGCCTTCAAGCCGCAAATCCTGATTCTCGATGAAGCGACATCAAACATCGATACCGAGACAGAGCTTATTGTTCAAGATACGCTGCATAAGGTATCGAAGGGAAGAACAACTGTCATTGTCGCTCATCGGCTGTCAACGATTCAGCACGCTGATCAAATTATAGTGATGCATAAGGGGCGGGTACGGGAGGTAGGCAACCATTATCAGCTGCTTTCTCAAAAAGGCTATTATTACCGTTTATACGAGCTGCAGTACAAAGAACATAACAAAGTCCGGCATGCCAGATGATGCCGGACTGTATAGCACCACGGCCCGCGGCAAAGCAGAGCCCTTCCATTGGAGCTGCTAGATCCCGTTTAGCAGAGTGATTCTGTCAGCCTTCTAGAAATTCCTGTTCAAACTCACGGTAAGGGTACTCGTAGTTTATCGGTTCGTCAAATGTAATGTAGTTGAGGAAAATGCTCAAAAGAATATATCGTTTTCCGGTTTGCGGGTCGCTTAAAATAATGTGATCCCTTCCGGCGGCTTCGACACGGCCGCGGAAAATTTTGGCATTCCATTCCCGGTTTCCTTCAAAAGTCATATAGACTGTAGCGATCTTGCCAAGATTTAATCTAAGTATGTTTTCGATGTATGATTCCTGCCTCGGCGGTACGGCTACTCCTGTGGGCGAGATTCCTTGTCCTGATAAGGTCGGGGGTGCAGGCTGGGGCATAGGATACCCGTTGAAGAACGGTGCGGCCTGCTGATTGCTTTGCGCCATTGGGTTTACATTTTGGGCCATTGGAAACGTGTTAACATTTTGCGGTATGAACGACGGTTGAACATTTTGCGGCTGCATGTTTTGCGGCGGGACATTGCGGAACAAATTGAACATTAGTTTCTTTCCTCCTCTTGGGTTTGAAGTTCATGAAACAACCTAATACACCTGCGGACAATCTTCACCGGACGGTGCAAAGAAGCAGTGCAGCTTAAAGCGGCCGACGTTGGCCTGATTGTACCAAGTTGCCGGACAATCGCCTTGCGGGCGGAAAAACCACAAAGAGTTGCTGGCGGGATGGAACCTTTCTCCCCTAATGACTCTTCGGGCTAAGCGGATATCCTGTTCTCTGGCAGGCTGATAGAAGTATCCCTTTTGAGTCGCCTCAAATCCGCCAGGGCTTTGGTATACCATATGCTCAATGTTGCGGATGTCGCGGAAATCCAGACAATCAGCCAGCACGCGGTTAACACCTACATTTCCGACCATCAGCATACCAAGCTGTCCTTCCCCCTCCGCTTCCGCTCTCATCAGGCGGGCTAACAAGCGCACATGTTCAGTCGTATGCGGAACAACAGCCATCGATTCACCTCCTTCTTTTGCAAGCAGCAGCACCTCTCTATAGGCTAATGCCCTTCTGACAACAGCTTATAGCGGATGCTGCCGTTTGGTGCCTGACCGGTTAGCAAAAACGACAAAATGATGAAAAAGCGCAGCTGTTGTTGTAATAAAATAAACGCATTGGTATTATAGAAGAAGTGCTTGGAATGAAGGAATAGGAGGGGTTTAGGCAGTCGTGGACAATCCAGTTGGTTACACAAATACGGCGGAGTCAACACAAGAAGCCAGTAAAGAAGCTGCGAGATCGGCAACCTGGAGAGACTTTGTAAGCTTGGCGAAGCCTGGAATTTTATTTTCGAATTCAATTACAACCTTTGGCGGGTTTTGGATAGCATCCCAGTGGAATATTCATTGGCCAACGATGATCTGGGTTTTAATAGGCACCATTCTGGTAATGGCGAGCGGCTGCGTGCTTAATAACTACCTGGACCGGGATCTGGACATCAAGATGGAACGCACCAAGAACAGGGCGCTGCCTTCCGGTGTTCTGCAGCCTCCCACCGTTATGGTTTATGGGATTGTGCTGGGGGTAGCCGGGCTTACTGTCCTGGGGCTTCTGGTCAACGTTTTGGCTGCGCTGCTTGGTCTGTTCGGTCTTTTCGGGTATGTTTGGATCTACACGGCCTTGTTAAAGCGCTCGTCGGTTTGGAACACAACCGTTGGAGCCGTTTTTGGCGCTGTTCCTCCGGTCATCGGATATGTCGCTGTAGCAGGAACGTTGGACACTACGGCGTTAATTTTATTTGCCATCCTGTTTTTCTGGCAGCCCCCGCATTTCTGGGCGCTTGGCATTCGGCGGATCGATGATTACCGCAATGCCGGTTATCAGATGCTTCCCGTAGTTAAGGGCACTTATCAGACCAAACTAAGCATGATGAGATACATTGTGCCGCTTGTACCGACCTCAATGCTGCTCTACTTTACGAATAATACGGGAACCCTATATTTACTAACCGCTTCCATTCTGGGTCTGATCTGGATTTGGAAAGGAGTTCAGGGCTTTAAAGCAAAGGATGAAACGCTCTGGGCTAAAAAAATGTTCGTGTTCTCCATAAATTATTTAACCATTTTGTTCATTGTCATGATCATTGATACGGTATCGACTAAATAATTTCTGATGTGGTCAGAAATACAAAACCAATCCCGTCATTCACCATGGGATTGGTTTTGTTTACCACAATAGAATTAACAGGTACCCGAGTCCTTACATTAGGGAGAGAAGAGAGACAGGGGAGGATTATGCATCATGCGGCAATTTATTAAACAGCATTGGTTTAAGCTGAACTTTGTGGTGCTAGTTATGGTCATTATCGGAATTTCAATTTATCAAATTAATGCCCAATCTGCCAAGCAGGAGTTTAAGCGTTTGGGGGCAGCCCCGGCCTTTCAGTTGGAAAACCGGGATGGCAATATGATGTCTTTGGATGACACCAGCGGCAAGGTTAGATTGATCTATTTTTACTTCTCCACATGTCCGGATGTATGCATGCCGACTACCGCTTTATTGGCAGAAGTACAGGAAGAGCTGAGGAAGAAAAAAGCGCTCGGGGATAAAGCTGTCATGCTGTCCGTTTCCTTTGACCCTGAGAATGATACCAAGGAGAGACTGGAGGAGTATTCCAGCTTCTTTAACGCAGATCCGGACGCCTGGTTTTTCCTGAGAGGCGATTCCGAGGAACAGATGAAAGAGCTTGCTAACGAATATAGCATTCTAGTGGAAAAAGATCAGGACGGCAACTTTGTGCATAACAACAACTTCATTCTAGTAGACAGCCAAGGTGAAATTCGGCATTTTTACTCCGTTGATTTAGAAACGAAAGCGGATCAGATTGCGAATGACATGGTTGCTCTATATAACGAGTAGACATGGAATACTTTTTATATATTTTACTTAACAATATCATACCTTTGTCTGTCCTGATTGCTCTTGGTGTTTTGCTGCAAGTCATTTTTAAGCTGGATATAAAGACTTTATCGAAGCTGAACTTTTATTTGTTTTCTCCCGCAGTCATATTTAAGATGCTGTATGAGTCGGAGATTTCCCTTAACGTATTGATGCAGGTGCTGCTGTTCTTTGTCATTTTTATTGTGCTGTTATTTGCTATGGTAGAAGTGATTATCCGAATCAGAGGCTACCGCAGGGATATGAAAAGCGCGATGCGCAACAGCGTTATTTTTTATAACAGCGCCAATTATGCGATCCCGCTCAATCAGCTCGTCTTTGTTGGGGATACATTTACATTATCGATCCAGATCATCATTATGATGCTGCAAAGCCTGCTGCCGAACACCTATGGAATATATTCCGTTAATGCCCACAAAGCGAGTACAAGGGATACGCTGAAGCGCATCTTTTCCTTGCCGGTCATTTATGTCATTCCTATCGGATTTCTGATGAGAGGATTTGAAGTGCCTATTCCCGATCCGGTTTATCAGCCGATCAATCATATTGCCAATGCCTTCATTGCTACTGCGCTGCTTACATTGGGGGTCCAGCTCGGCAGCATGAAGTGGAAGCTCAATCTGTCCGATGTGGCCATTTCCAATACGCTAAGATTGCTGATTGCTCCCGCCCTTGGTTTCGCTGTTGTATGGATGCTAGGAATAGAAGGGATCATGGCACAGGCGCTGGTATTGTCCTGCGCGGTACCAACCTCGTTAAGCAGTGTTTTGCTGGCGGTAGAGTTTGACAATGAGCCGGAATTTTCTTCACAAGCGGTATTCTCTTCGACTGTGTTTAGTATTTTTACGGTAACGCTTGTCATTTATTTGCTGCAGTACATCCCATAAGCCGCATTGGCTTGTACCCGCTTAAGCTCAAGTTAAGTCGGATACTGGAAGGCAGGGGGAGGGTAAATAATATACTCTTCGAGCCCTGCCTTTTCTAATTGCTCAATTAAATATTCCTCAGGGGTTCCTTCAACACCTGCATAGCCTTTACGTGTGTAGATCGGTTCGGCATCCGGAAAGGCGTCGCCGAGAATAACGCGAATGCGTTTGCCGGAGGAATCATTGTCGGTAAATACATAAATAGTGGAATAAACATTCAGCTTTTTTTTCAGCCGTTCGACGGACTGAGTGCCTGGTGTTCCAAAGGTGCATTCGATATGTACTGCAGAGGAAAGCACTTTCCTCAACTTTTTACGGTCATTCTTGCCTTCAACGATAATAGCGATGGACATAGCTCCTCCTTGAAACATCTGCTATATAGTAAATGGTAAGACTCGGCAGGGAATATGATGCCAATCATGCCGTATCTCCATAATAGGTCATTTTGCTTTTATTTCCCAGGAAATTGTCGAAATACCTCGTCCGTATTTTAATTAATCGTTGATGCGGGAAATTAAATGAAACTTAGCGCTAGCCTGATTAGTATATATTATCACAAAGAATGAGAACAAAAGAAATGGCGGCCTGCCGGGTTGGTCAAGCCGCTTTAAAATGGGAGGAGTTATGCCAAGTTATCCGAAGAAACAGCTTAGATCCAGCAGGCGCAAGCCACAATTACGAGAAGAATAAACAGAACTAGTATTACTCCGCTGGAAGTCCAGCCACCGAACCCTCTTACTTCTGCACTCATATTCAGCACCCCTTTCCAAGAAAACCTTTCGTTTGCTTGCAATTATAGTTTATGTAGATAGGTAAAAGTGGTCTGTGCATAAACCCAGTAGCAGAAAAAATGGGTTTTTGCCCTGTAAGAGCAAATGGCGGATCGACAGGCAGCTGCAGGTTCTTTTGCAGCTTGTGCAGACTGCTATAGGGGAAGCAGCCAGCTGTCAGGCCGTTACAATAGGCCGGCTTTTTCCGTAGGGCAGCAGCGTAAGTCCTATCATCAAAACCAGGAAAGCAATATAATAAGGGGATATGACGCTTCGCAGCTGACCAGCTAGTACAGGACCGATAAAAGATCCGACGGAAAAAGCGACAGAAAGAATGGAAAAAATTCTGCCATAGCGGCTGCTGCTGGTTGAGCTGGCCAGGTAAGTGGAAATCGCGGGCAAAATGATGCCTTTGGCCATACCGATCATAAACAAGGATACATAAAGCGGGATCGGCCATTTAACAGCCAGCACGAAGAATATCATCGCTAGCGCAAAGCAGCCGATCAAGGTCCGCATGTAGGGAGAATAACGATGCAGGAATAACAGGCTCAAGGTGGTTAAGGCGCCCAAGCTGACCAAGGAAAACAGCAAGCCGGAGGTAAGAATCGACTGCTCGGCGCTGGCCATTAAAGGCAGCTCAAAAAACAAGATGCCCTGGGAGCAGGAAATGCCCAGCGGAGCGAGGTAGAACAGCCAGGGCACAGCTGCTGGCGGCTCTTCTGTCTCTGTCATTGTCCCGGCCTGGAGGCTGGACAGGACAGGAGCTGCGGAGCTCTTGCTTTCTTTAACAAAGAATATAGCGAGAAATCCGGTAAGGAGCAAGCCCCAGCCGAGCCATGTAAAAGATGCTGTAAATCCGAGCTTTGCAACGAGCATGGCGCCTGCGGCCGGAGACACAACAGATGCCAGCGTATGGATGAGACCGTTCCCGGCCATCAGCTTGCCCTGCTGAATTTGGTCTTTGGCGATTTTGGCCAGCATAGCCAGACATGCCGGAGATAAAAAAGCCAGCACAAAGCCGCTGATCGAACGGATGACGAGTAGCTGCCACGGATCATGGACTTGTGCTTGCAGCAGCAGGAGTATGCCGGCTCCGATCAGGCTGATAACGAGAAACGGCTTGCTGCCGTAACGGTCTACTCCGTACCCGGCAAGCAGGTTTCCGGGAAGATGAGTGATCGAATACATGCCGAGCAAAAGACCTATGAAGGAAGGCGTGGCTCCTAAGGACACGGCAAATGGAGATAAGATCGGATACTGCGCGTGCAAATCAAAGAAAGCCACAAAAATAAACAAATAGAGCCAAACGGCTGTTTTCACAATAGGACACCTCCCGGGAGGATAAGATCATCATTACTACGTTTACGCTGCTTGTCTAAAACATATTCCGCCATAACGGGGATCTTAGCTTCATCGAAGCAGGAAGTTTGCTGATTTAGTCATTATGCTAGGTTCACCGATAGTATAATAGAAACAAAAAAGCCAACAATGAACAAAATAGGGGGATAAAGCAATGGACCAATTGACATTATTTCTGCAGGAGCGATGGTATATTGTCGTAATAGGACTGGTGGTCCTCTTTCTGGCAATAAAATTGATTAGAACGGTTGTGAAATGGGTAATTGTACTGGCCTTGATTGCGGTAATTGTAATCTATGCCGCCAATTATACTGAGGAACTTGGAGCCTGGGCCTCTACTATCCAGGACAATGTGACTGCAGAGGTTAAAGAGCAGGCGGTTCAGGCTATGCGGCAGGAAACCGAGGAAGCAAAATATAAAGCGAATTCAGATGGTTCTTTTACGATTACAACCAAAAACCTTCTAGTGGAGGTCCCGCCTGGATCTTTAAATGCCGAGGTCACCTACCTGGGACAATCCTTTACCATTCCAATCGACTCGATGGTACAGGGCTTTATCGATCAAGCGATGAAGGCATCCAATAAGGACTAATCGGCTCGGGCTCGGCATCTGGCGGCGCGGTTAAAGCATAACAAGCAGTATTATATGAAAGGAGTCTGCTATGGGTAATTGGATAGAGCAGCTGTACAATCTCAATTGGGTATCTTTGCTCATTGCAGGCTTGGTTTGCATTTCAGCATGGCAGGGAGCGAAGAAAGGAGCTGGACGATCGGCCAAGCAGCTTATGGTTCTGGTTTTGGAAGCCGCCGCTACTATAGCAGCGATTGCCGGATCCTGGAAGCTGATGGAATGGGGCTCGCCTCTCATCAAAGAGTGGCTTGTGCAAAAGGATATTGCCATCCCCAGGGAGAGGATGGGCGGAGTCCAATCGTTTTATTATACGTTTATCACAACGGTGCGCGACTTTTCCTTAATGCGTTCAGGACTGTTGTTTTTGCTGGCCTATTTGCTCATCAAACCGATATTGGGCATGGTTTTGTACCGTTCCTTCGGGGTGTTTACGCAGGAAAGCGCTGCTGGCAGAAGCCAGCCGCAGGGCTGGTTCAGCAGTATTCTTGGCGGCGGGATCGGGGCGGTTACCGGTGTTGGGCGGGCAATGCTTGTTATTGCCGTTTTATTTATATTTACGGTATTAATGCCCCATTCTTCCTTTGCAGGATATGTGCAGCAGTCCGAGCTCTATAGGAAGGGAGCCAACGAAGTCATACAGCCGTTCACCGGAGATTTTCTGCAGCGGAATCTGCCGGTATTCACGCGGGCCGTAGAAGAAGAGTTCCATCATATTCTGCAGCGCAAATATGAAGTGCTGGATGCACATGTGCCGGATGATATCGTGCTTGCGGCTGAGCAAATCACTTCCGGATTGAATACGGATGAAGAAAAAGCCAAGGCACTCTATGAATGGGTCGGAACCCGGGTCGCCTATGATTGGGAAAAAGTGAGAATGTATGAAGAAGAGCGTTATTGGAAGGAGCAAACACCGGAGGATACGTTTCGCACCCGGGAGGGAGTATGCATCGATTATTCCCGCCTGTATGCATCCATGGCACGTTCCGTAGGCCTCGATGTTAAGGTCGTCACGGGATTGGGATATGATGGCCGGGGCGGCTACGGTCCTCATGCCTGGAATGAGGTGTGGCTGGCTGAAAAGGAAGAATGGGTCCCGCTCGATTCGACGTGGGTATCCAGTGGCGGCAACTGGTTCAATCCTCCGGATTTCTATGAAACGCATGTTAAAGATGTCTAGCAGCCTGTAAGATCATCTTTGGAGCTGGAAAGGTCCTTGAATCCTTAGGTGCTGCTAACCCATGAAATATGCGGCCTTCAGGATGATTTAAGGTTATTAACTATGTTAAACTAAGAGAGCGCATAAAGAGATACAGCGGAATGAAAAGCCGTTAGGAAAAAGCGCACAGTTTTGTTGGGGGGGATATAGCGGTCCATGAGTAACGGTTCCCACGATTCAGATCAGAATAAAAAGAAAATCAGACAGCGCAGAAATTTTTCCATTCGGATTAATGTATTCTTTTTTGCCGTATTTTTGCTGTTCTCTGTACTCATAATCCGTCTAGCTTTTTTGCAGTTTGTTGAGGGAGAGGAGCTCTCCGCTATAGAAAAGCGAAATCTGCGGAGGGATGTGACGATTTCACCGATTCGCGGAAACATCTATGACCAGCAGAACTATCCGATTGCATCCACAACCTCGACGCAATCCTTATCCTACCGCATGGAGCCGGGACCGACTAAGGAAGAGCGAATCGAGCTTGCCTATAAACTGGAAGAAATCTTTCAAAAGTTCGGTGATTCTACCAAAACCCAGCCTACAGCCGAAGAAATAATCGAATTAATGGATGTGGGCCATGATATCAACGGTGAACCTACCAAGGAGGCTAACTATGCTTTTTGGCCAAGACGGATTAAATCCGGATTGACGAAGGAAGAGATCGCCTATATCTCCGAGCATCGTGACGAGCTTCCTGGAGTAGAAGTAGCGGAAGAGAGCACCCGGGTATACGACCATAATCAAATAGCCGTTCAGCTTGTTGGCTATTTGCGGCCTTACTCGACAGCTGTCAATCAGCAGTCAAAACCGCTGCAAATCTACAAGGGGGAAGACGCGGACTACCGGAATGACGAATATGTCGGGTTTGACGGGCTGGAACTGATGTATCAGGATGTGCTGCGCGGGGAGAACGGCCGCCGTTCCTATCCGGTTAATAACCGTGACCAGATTGTCGGCCATGTACAAATTACGCCCCCGGTTAAGGGTAACAATCTGCACCTGACCATTCACAGCAATGTGCAGTTAGCGACCCAGCAGGCTATTACGGATCATCTCCAGCTGCTTCAGACCACAACGAACCGGACTTATGCCCGGGGCAGAAATGCAGTCGCCGGGTATGCGGTCGCAATTGAGGTCGATAGCGGAAGGGTGATTGCGATGGCCAGCATGCCGGACTATGATCCCAATGTATGGATAGGCGGAATCGGTACTGACACCTGGAATGAGATTACGCATCGCTACACGAATGGAACGATCCGTGAGCGCTATGCCGATTTGCCGGCGGATCAGCTTGCCCGTCACCCTTCTTCTCTCGTTCCTCCGGGCTCGGTCATCAAGCCGTTGACGGTTCTGGTGGGCTTGAATGAGGGATTGTTCCGCCCGAATGACACATACAATGATACGGGCTTGTTTACTTATGGAAGAAACAATAATGCCAAAGTAGGAAACTCCGGTGGTGCCCGGAATGGAAGAATTACGCCCGCGCGCGCTATCCAAGTATCCTCCAATACATTCATGGCCGAAATGGTGGGCAACAAGCTCTATATGACGGTACCTGACGCATTGAATGTATGGGATTCCTACATGAAAAAATTCGGACTGGGTGTATCCACGGAAAGCGGCCTGCCTTGGGAAAATCCCGGGGATATTTACTATTTCAGTACAGCCGAAAGGCTGCAGGCACAGTTTCCGCTGGTGAACGCTTCCTTCGGACAAGAAGGGCGTTACACTACGTTGCAATTAGCCCAGTATGCGGCAATGCTTGCAAACCAAGGTATCCGCTACAAGCCTTTGTTTGTCGACCGGATCACAACCTATGAGGGCGAGCTTGTGGAGGAGATTCAACCGGAGATACTAAACCAGGAAGAATTTCCGCAAGCTTACTGGAACGTGCTGAAGGAAGGAATGCGGAGTGCCGTGGACGGGTTCGATAATGTCCCATATACCTATGTTCGCAAAACCGGTACTTCGGAATGGCAGGTTGGCGGACAAAATGTGGATAATGCTGTGTTTATCGGCTATGCGCCTGCCGAAAATCCAAAAATCGCAGTAGCCGTCGTTGTGCCTGAAGGCGGATTTGGTGCTTACGGTGCCGCGCCAATCGCCCGTAAAATTTTTGATGCGTATGATCAATATATCGGGCTGGACGGTGTGCCTAAAGGGGCTTCCCAAGGTGATGAGGATTCTGCTGATGAAGAAGATCCCGAGTGACCGTATCTTCGGGAATAGACACCTCCCGGGACGGTTCTGCATAGTCTAAATTATATGTGTAATACATTTTGACAAGCTGCGTACTTGAAATTGGTTCTTGCCGGATCAAATTGTGGTTTTGATCCGGCATCCAAAACTATCTCCTGAAAAGATCCGGAACAAAACAGCTGGCTAGCTGGCGGTAAGAGGATGAAGCGACAGCCGTTCCGTAGGAGGTAGTTTTTATTTACTGTAAAAGTTTCCTTAAGGAAAAATAATTTATGAATAGAAATATTTTTTCATGTAGTGAAAATGTCTTGGTAAAGCAAAATGCTTTGTATAAAGTGAAAATGCTTTGGCTTTGTGTAAGTAAAAATGTTCTTGTCAGGAGAGTGGGGAATATGGAGATTCGCTTAAAAAAAGCACCACTGTACCGAATAGCGCTAAGTGTATGTTATTTACTAATTATGGCTGAATGTCACGGTGCATGGATTTTCACTTTATGGGGGTGAAGCGTGGCTTCTCTGCCAATTCCCTCTTAGCCGGCATCGCTGTTGCAGTGAAGGATTCACAGAGTTTGTAAACAGGGTGGAGCCGCCTTTAAATAGAAGATGCCAACCACCCTGCGCGCTGCCGGTTAGAGGATAGCAAAATTAATTTTTCCGGGTGACGTTTTCGCAAGCAGCCTAGGGTATGGTATACTTAGACATTGGCAAGCTTTATAGATGTGCAAGATGCATAACAGCGATCAGAAGAATGATCGCGGCTATCTAACAATGATTAGTTTTCACCACAATGCTGGTGCTTTCGTTACATAGTTCGGATTACATATCCATATAAGACAACGTTTGGAGAGGGTAAGCATGTGCGGAATAGCTGGACTGATGTATTTCTCGGAGAGAGAGCCTTCAATAGAGCAACTAAAAGGGATGACGGATATAATAGAGCATCGCGGTCCCGACGATAGTGGATTCTGGACGGATCCGGGCATTGGCCTCGGCTTCCGCCGCTTATCAATTATTGACTTGCAGGAGGGGCATCAGCCGCTCGCCAATGAGGACGATTCGGTTTGGATTGTGTTCAATGGGGAGATTTATAATTATAAAGAATTGCGCCAGGAACTGGAAGGCAAGGGCCACCAGTTTCGAACACAGAGTGATACGGAGACGATTGTCCATTTATATGAAGAGTACGGACGGGAATGCGTGAAGAAGCTTAGAGGCATGTTCGGGTTTGTTATTTGGGACCGCAGAAAAAAACTGCTGTTCGGAGCGAGGGACCACTTTGGCATAAAGCCGTTTTATTACAGCACGTCTCCTGAAAGATTCGCCTTCGGCTCTGAAATTAAAAGCTTGCTGGCTGCCGGTGATTGCGGGCAGGCTGTGGAGCGGGAGGCATTTTACAACTATTTGACCTTTCAGTATGTGCCTGAGCCGATGACGATGTTTGCGGGCATCCGTAAGCTTCCGCCCGGTCATACGATAACCGTAACACCGGATGGAGAGATGTCCATCGAACGCTACTGGGACCCGATGTTTGCACCAGTGTCCAGATCGCTTGATGATTATGTGGAAGAAATCCGGGAGAAGCTGAAGGATTCCGTCATTCATCACATGCAGAGCGATGTGGAGCGCGGCTGCTTTCTTTCCAGCGGGATTGACTCGACCACGATCGCATCGTATATGCGCAGTATAGAGCCGATCCGCACGTTCTCGGTCGGCTTCGAAGGAGCGAACAATGAGACGGTGATTGCCCGCGAAACGGCGCAGGCGCTCGGCACTGAGCATTATGACAAAGTAATTAGCGAGCGGGATTTCTTCGCGTCTGTGCCCAAAGCTATCTGGCATCAGGACGAGCCGGTAGCCGATCCATCGGCTATTGCCCTCTACCATGTGGCCGAGCTGGCACGCCAGCATGTTACGGTCGTGCTTTCCGGCGAAGGCGCGGACGAGCTGTTCGGAGGCTACCGGATCTATCGTGAGCCGCTGGCACTGCGCCCGCTTTCCTGGCTGCCGCTGCCGGTTAAACGGCTGCTGCACCGTATGGCAGCGTGGCTTCCTGCAGGCGTGCCCGGCAAAAATTACTTGCTGAGAGGGACGACACCTCTGGAAGAGCGTTTTTTGGGCAATGCCAAAATTTTCACGGAAGATATGAAAGCAGAGATTGTGCAGGGTGGACGTGAGCTCTTGCGGCAACACCTGCAGCCTGTACAAATTGCCGAACAATTTTACAGCCGGACCCGCCATTTGGATCCGGTCAGCCGGATGCAGTACATTGATATGAACCTGTGGCTGCCGGGTGACATTCTTATGAAGGCAGATAAAATGACGATGGCGCATTCCTTGGAATTGAGAGTTCCCTTTCTCGATAAGGAGTTGTTCGAGCTGGCAAGGCAAATTCCAGCCGATTACCGTCTAATGCAGGGCACGACGAAATATATATTTCGTAAAGCGATGGAAGGGATTATTCCGGAATTTATTCTCCAGCGTCCGAAGCTTGGTTTTCCCGTTCCGATGCGCGATTGGCTGAAGGGAAAAAGCGGAGAGGTCGTGCTTGAACAAATTCTCTCAGGAGGAATAGGGGACTTTGTCAATCTGGACGCTGTTGAGCAAATGGCCCGAAAGCATCGCCAGGGCGAAGGCGATTATGCGAGAAGGCTGTGGGTTCTCTATGTATTTGCTTTATGGCACAGCACTTATATGATGGGACAAAGCGGGCAGGTTATCCGGCCAGCTAGTTCGGGGGCTGTTTAATTCAGCGGGTTGTCCGCGTTCTGGCGAAGAGCTGTGAACGCGGATTCCATTATAAATGAGGTAGCAGCAAAATGAAGTGGAGGGAGAATTCAGCTTGTACAAACTAGTTGCGTTAGACATGGATGGGACGTTTTTAACCAAAGAGCACACGATTTCAGAAGCCAACCGAAAATGGGTTAACAAGGCGATTGACGCTGGTGTCACGGTAATGTTTTCTACAGGGAGAGGGATTCAGAACATCTCCCCTTACATCGAGCAAATGGACTTGAAATCCCCGATCGTTGCCGTAAACGGCGGGGAAGTGTGGGGTTCACCCGGCATTTTGCTGAAAAGAACGTTAATGAAAAACGAATGGATAAGTCAATTGGCTGAGATGGCTAAAGAGTTCGGCGTATGGTATTGGAGCTATGCTGTCGATGGTTTGTATAATAAAGAGAATTGGACCGGCAATGTGGAAAAGCATGAATGGCTGAAGTTCGGGTTTGCGACTGAAGATCTTGAGCGGCTGAAGCAGGTTCGCGACCGCTTGGAGGATTGGGGAATATTTGAGATTACCAATTCGAATTTGACCAATCTTGAGCTGAACCCGAAAGGGGTTAGCAAAGCGAGTGGAATTATGGAGGTGTGCAACCTGCTGGGCATTAAAATGCAGGAGGTCATCGCCATGGGGGACAGCCAAAACGATATGACAATGATTAAAGAAGCCGGGCTCGGCATCGCCATGGGAAATGCCCAGGACGCCGTGAAGCTTGCTGCTGATACCGTTACGGATACGAACGAGGAAGATGGCGTAGCCAAGGCGATTCAGAAATATATTTTTGGCGGGGCCGAGTAATTAAGAAGCGAAATAAGGGTTGAGCGGGAGGGTAAACGCATGGAGATTCTAGGTTGGGCACTGATCATTATCTTGTTTGTCGTAGGGATGCTAGGTACCGTGTATCCCATTCTTCCCGGAGTTTTGGCGGTGTATGCCGCTTTTTTCGTTTACGGCTGGTTTTTTAGCTTTGCCCCTTTCGGATTTTGGTTTTGGGCGATTCAGACGGGCATTGTCGTGGCGGTGATTGTAGCCGATTACTTAATCAGTGCTATGGGCGTTAAAAAGTTTGGCGGCAATCGGGCATCGGTCATCGGCAGTATGATCGGGGTGCTCGTCGGCCCCTTTGTCATTCCGTTTGCCGGATTGATTTTGGGCCCTTTTATCGGCGCGGTGCTCGGAGAGCTGCTGTCCGGAACTCGGCCGGATCTGGCGATCAAATCGGGGATTGGTTCAGTGGTCGGATTTTTCTCAAGTGTGATTGCTAAGATCATCCTCCAGATGATCATGATCGTTCTATTTTTCATCTGGGTGCTGTAAAACGTGAATTAGGAAGAAGGGTTTCAGGTGTCCAAGGATTCCTTAATCAAAGGAACGCTGATTCTCGCTGTGGCGGCGCTGGTCGCCAGAGTGCTGGGAGTGGTGCAGAAGGTGCCGCTGATTCACTTGATCGGTGATAGCGGCATGGCAACCTTCGGCATAGCGTTCAATATTTATACTATATTGATGACAGTAGCTACCGCCGGAATTCCGAGCGCATTAAGCAAAATGGTGTCTGAAAGAATGGAATTGGGAAGGTATGCGGAAGCAGAGCGCGTATACAAGGCTGCGGTGATGTTTGCTATAGCCGCCGGAGCTTTTATGACCATCCTGCTCATTCTGTTTGCCCCGTTATATGCGAGCAAGGTAGGGGATGAATCTGCGGTGCTTGCGATTCGCGCTCTAGCTCCGGCGCTGCTGCTGTTTCCGCTGATTGCGATTATGCGCGGATACTTCCAGGGCAGGCAGCGCATGATGCCGAACGGAATTTCGCAAATTATTGAGCAGGTGCTGCGCCTGATTACGGCGATTGGGCTTGCTTACTTGCTGCTTCAGTTGGACTGGGGGCATGACTGGGCGGTCGCCGGAGCTTCATTTGGCGGAGTGATGGGCAGCGTTGGAGCTTTCGCCATTCTGTACATGTTTTATAAGCTGCTGCGGGCCAAGGATGAGGAGCACGGAAGAACCCCTACTCCATCCGGCTGGGAGAAAGCGCGGCAGCTTTCTTACGGAGTCATCTATCGCGATATTTTCCGTTTGTCGGTGCCGATTGTCTTGTTCTCCATAGCTGTGCCGCTTATTTATTTCATTGACAGCTCCACGGTGATTCCGCTGCTGCAGGATACGATTGGCGCAGACCAGGCCAAGGATGAGCTGGGGATTTTGACTGGACGGGCTCAGTCGCTTGCCGGGATTCCGATCATTCTGGCAATCGCTTTAAGTCAATCGATCGTGCCGATCGTATCGGCTGCTTATGCGCGCAAAGACTTGACTCAGGTCAACCGCCAGGCATCAAAAGCGCTGCAGATATCGCTGCTTACCGGGCTGCCGGTCATTCTGGCTATTGCTGCTGCCGGCCGTTCTGTCAACGGGCTGCTTTTTCCCGATGAGAAGGGAACCGGGGTGATCGTATTTTTGACGCTTACCGCGCTGTTCCAAATTTTGATGCAGACATCAGGCGCTATCTTGATGGGGATCGGTCTAATGCGTCCATTGATCGTCAATGTCGTTGCCGGTATTGTCATCAAGGTCGCTTTCAGCTTTATACTGGCACCTTGGCTCGGAATATACGGGATCGTAACGGCAACCGCGCTCTGCTTTATTACGATGATGCTGTTAAACTTGCGGGTGCTGCGACAGCGGGTAAGATTCCGGGTGCTGACGCTGCCGCGGTGGATTCGCCTGTTGTTCATTGCGGCCGTGTCGTTTACAGCCGGCTTCGCTGTGGAACGCGGTCTGCATGCTTTGATTCACGATTGGCCGTTCAAGCTTGGCTATTTCTTGACCGCAGGCATCACTGGCGGCCTGGTTACAGCGCTGTTCATCGCTCTCCTGATCGGCCTGCGGGTTATCAAACCGGAAGAGCTGGATCGCCTTCCGGGGCCTCTCCGCAAGCTGCTGCGCAAAGGCGCGGCGCTACTCGGCCGCTAGCTCGCGCGCGGCTGCGGCCAGCTCCAGCTTGCGCCAGCAGGCGCTGTGCTCACGCGTGATGTCGACCGGCTCGGCCAGCTTCGCGGTAGTGAGGTAGGCGATCGCAGACAGATCGCCAAACCAGTCATACCGCTCCACCTCGCCGAGTGTCCGGTCGGGCCACGCGTCGCCAAGCGCCGGGCTGGCGTGCCGCTGGGCGGCCGCATGCGCGGCGTCGCGCCCGTCGCCCGCGGCGAGGCTGCTGCGCTGCTGCGCGCCTGCCTGCGCCGCCCGCGTCGGCTCGGCCGCATGCGCGCCCGCCTGTGCGCCCGCATGCTGCGGCTCAGCAGGCCGCACCGCGCCGCGCGCCTGCGCGTCCGCCGCGTGCGCTGGCGCAGCGGTGAATACGTGCGGCCAATAGTCCGCACGAGAGCCGCTGTGCGGCACGGCTTGAGCGAAGCGGAGGAAGCCGCGGTGCCGCGCAGGGTCGGCAAACAGCAGAGCATACAGCTGTTTGCCGAATTCGATGCGCTCCTGCAAATCGGAGAAGTTCTCCAGCACGCGGCCAAACAACTGTGTGGTCGGGGCTGGATGGTTAGCTGCAGACAGCGGCCGCAGCGTCTCCTTGGCGGACTCGGGCAGCCAAGGAAACACGATTTGGTTCAGCTGCAAAGCCGCCTGCATAATCCTCTCCCATGAATGGGGGTATGCTTTACTTTGCAGCTCTTTATTTTCAACCACCCGACGCTGGATATACTGCTGTTCATTAATAATCAGGCCGATGGCGAGCAAGGGCTCATGCCCTTCCTTCCAAAACTGCTCCCACAGCGGAAGCATAAAGCGGGATACGCCAAAATGGGGAAGCAAAGCAAACAAGGGCTTGCCCTGGCGTTTGCTTTCCGCATAGAGCAGCAGCTGCGGGTAAGCGTCCTGAAAAATGAGCGCATTCGCTTTTTCCAGCAAGGCAAACAACGCTTCGATCTGTTCTTTATCGAGCAAACGAGAGAGCAGGTCTCCCCGTAAATCGGTCATATTCCAGCCGCCGTTCCGCGATACCATATGAGCAAGAAAAGCCCAGTGAAGCTCGGGATGCTTTAAATATATATCCAAGTAGGCCTGCGTGCGCGTAAGGTTATTCCGGTTGGCGGTTTCCGTATGCTCCCGGATCGTCTCTACCCATTGCAGTTCCTCAGCGGTTAAGCGGTCGAACGGGATAGCGGGTGAGGTTTGCAGCAAAGCCCGAGATTCGGCTCCTTCGGCGTCGGTCAGAGAGGCCGATATGGTCAACTGGTCTGCCAATGGCTTGCGGATGATCCGGCGGTCGAGATTGGATATTTCCATTTCCTTTCCGGAGGGGAATAGCTTGGAACGTAAGGAATGCTGGCTCGAATTCCGGAGGACGACGTTTCCTAGCGTTCTGTAAATGGAACGAACCAGCACGAACAATAAAGCCGCTCTTCGTACCCATTTGCTCTCTGTTACTGCTTTTTGTGAAGTTCTGCTCATCCAGGAGCACCTCCTACGTGTTATCCATTCCCTAAATTTTCTTAATCCATGTATCAGGTTCTTAACTTTTTCCAGAAGTGGAAAGGCAAACCGGAAGTCAAGACCAACAACAAAAAATCAAGGTTTAAACCAAGACCAACAAAACAAACAAAACAAAACCGTTTGGTTTTGCTTTGACCTATATTGGTTTAATGAAAGATAAGCAGATGGTATATGTAAAATATCGCTGAACATGGCGTTGCTGAACATGGCTTTGCTGAGCATGCAGACTGGTTTTCCATGGAGCGCTAGTACCATGCGGTGCCGTGGAACATGGCGTTATTGTGCACGCAGTGCTGCTCTTTCATAGAGCGCTGGTACATGCAGTGCCATTGAACATGCCGTCAAGCTGATATGCAGTGCCGCTGTACTAGCAGATTAAATTGTTTTATGAAATTCATTCGGCTGTGAAACTTTTGCTTTTTCGTTCCGTAATACATGGGGAGAAGAATTATTATACATTCATGGAGGAGACGATAGTATGGGGAAAAAGAAGTACATACGCTGGTTTTCGGGCTGGCTCGCTGCTATGGTTCTGTTTTTGACAGCGTGTCAAGGAATTGGCGGCGTCGATTTGAACAAAGCGTTAAAGGACAACTTATTATTGGAGTCCTATGAAGGATCAGGCACCGTGAGCCTGGAAATTTCCGGCCTTAATGAAGATTGGCTGGTTGAAGAAGGCGTGGACCTGTCCTTCTTGCAAAACCTGAGAGTTGACTTTACGAACATGAAAGTTCAGGATTTGGAAACTATGTCCTCGGACGGAGTTGTTCTGCTGGGAGAAAGAAAGATTCCATTTTCCTTTTCCATGGATAAAGAAATCGTAGCTTTTGATGTGGAAGGGCTAAAAGGACCCATCTACGTAGATGCGAGCTATAACGAGTTTGAAGACGCAGGCCTCGGTCTTGAAGGCATTGAGGAAAATGCGATGGAACTGGCTCGCTCATTGGGTGGGTTCATCATTGACAACTTCCCTAACCCTTCTAAGGTAGGGCTGACGAAGGTCCAGGAGAATATCAACGGAGAGCCGGTGGAATTGAACAAAGTTCACCTGCAAATTAAAGGCAGCGAAGTTGTTGATCTGTTTAAAAAGTTCATCGAGAATGTACTGGCTGATGAAGAAGCGTTAAAAGGAATTATCGAACAGGTCTATACCTTGGTTATTGCCCCAATGGAAGGTGGAGAAGCTGCTGGCTTATTGGGTGATGGATTAGCGGTTGACCAGATTTACCAAGTTATCAAAGAAGAGCTGGAAGTCTTTTCTGCTGAAATTGATACGTTAAAGGATGATCCGGATCTGGCCGCCATCTTTAATGATGACAACTACATCAACATGGATTTCTATGTGGATAAGCAATTGCAGATTCGCAAGTCTGCTGTAGAACTGGTAGTAGTTATTCTTAGTGATGAAGGGCCGGTTACGGTCAGGGTCGCTTCCGACCAGGATATATGGAACTTGAATGGCAATATTGCTGCTGACCTTCTGGATATAAGCAAAGGCTATTCGGTTGAAGATGAATCTTTAACTTCCGGATTCTTGATTGCTAACATGGATCGTCAATCCGATCTGTTCAAGCTTCTGGATGAAGATTTGAATCTTCGCGCTAAGTCGCTCTTCCTGCCAGTCTGGGAAGGTGATGTGCATGATTATAAATGGGGAGAGCCATACCTCGATCCTGTTACCGAAAAAACAATGGTGCCTGTTCGCCTGGTAGCTGAGGAATTGGATGCTGTAGTGGAATGGGACAACGATCTTCGCCAAGTTAACATTGTAGACGCTTGGACAGGGAAAACAATCGTTCTAACCATTGGCAGCACGACGGCGCTTATCGATGGTGTCGAAACTCAGCTGGAAGGACCGGCTGTATTGACTGATGATACGACTTATGTACCTGTTCGTTTCGTAGCTGAAGCCTTTGGTGCCGAGGTGGATTGGGATAATGAATTCCGCGCGGTCATTATCGAACGGAATTAAGTAATTGGAATAAGAAGTTTAGAAGGCCTCCTGGCCACAGTGTTATCTAAGAACTGTGGCGCAGAGAGGCCTTTTTTCTTGCGGTATTTTGATAAATCCCCAGAGGAGTTTTGGAGTCGAACAATATATTGTTCAAACAACTTATATAGATGAATCAAAAGGGCTTGTTGCCTGCGCTTTGTACGAAACGTCGTACAAATGTATGGGGTTTAAGTGCTATTTCCGGAGATTTATATGAAACGTCGTACAAATGCAGGGGATTGAGGTGCGATTACCCAACATTTGTATGACAAATCGTACAAATGCATGGGATTAAGGTGTGATTACCCGAAATTTGTATGACAAATCGTACAAATGCAGGGATTTAAGCTACTAAGGAGCTGCAGCCAGTGTTTCAGATGAAACGTCGTACAAATGCATGGGATTTAGGTGCGATTACCCAACATTTGTATGACAAATCGTACAAAAGCATGGGCTTGAAGTGTTATTACCCTGGATTGCTAATCATGCGGGGAGTTTTATTTTCTCAGAAAAACCGCATACGTTTGCCGCCGAGTGGGGCCCGGATGCGAATTGTATGCGGAAAACCGTATACAATCGCCGCAGCGGCGGGCCCGGTGGCGGAATTCATAATGCTAAATTAATCGTGCTAAATTAATCGTGCTAAATTAATCGTGCTAAATTAATCATCATACTCAACGGACAAGATTTCTCCTGTGCGAGCATCTATTTCTACTTCAACTTCTTCCCGTCCCGAACGAATTTCAATTTCGTAATAAAGCTGACCGTCATCGGAATCCAGCTCCGCTTTCGTAACGATTCCTTGCACCTTCTCAGTAGCTATGGCTACCGCTTCAACCATCGTCAATACATCCTTCATTCGCTCGCTTTTGTACGCATTGCGGTCACGCTCTTCTTTAACTTTCAGAATTTCGCCTGAGTATGCATCTACGTAAATATCATACTCCTTGGAGCTGCTTTCGACTTCTACTTCATAGTAGACGGAGCCTTTGTCCCGTTCCAGCTCAATGCTTTCCACATAACCTTCTGCCTGGGTCAATGCTGCTGCTATCGCTTGCTCAACAGTCAGCAGCGGCTTCTGTCCGGACGTCTGCTCTGCAGCCCGGATAGAGCTTGGAGCTTGCTGCTCAACGGAATGTCTGTAACCATTCTCTCGCTTCAAATTGGAGTCCGGATTATCCATCGCAAACCCGATGCCCATGGTGCTCACACCTAAAGCCCCTCCGACCGCAATGGCCACGGCCAGTGTTCCTACCATCCATCTTCTTTTCATCATTGTGCGCCTCCTTCAATGTCTCATTTGTTATTACAGCTTTACTATACCGCTCCAAAATGAGAACTCGCGGAAAGCTTCATTAGAATTTCATGAGAGAGAAACAGATGGACTCCGTTTATAGAAACTAAATATAGAAAATAGAATTAACTAAAGACGTTAGTCGTCCCAGGAAACGGACATCACTTCACCTGTAATCGCATGGATTTGTACGATCGCCTCGCGACCATCCTCCAGCTCAATTTCCACAAGATAGAAGCCGGTTCCGTCAATTTGCTTCAAATCTACGTCATCGACCTCCCCCGAAATATGCTGAAGCGCACGTTGTGCCGCTTCTTCCTCAGTCAGCAGCAGCGGAGGCTCTGAAGGTTCCGAAGATTCTGAGGGCATTGAAGGCTGCGAAGGTTCCGAAGGCAATGAAGGCGAGGGTTCAGGATGAGAACCTTCATCAGATGGTTCAGGCAGCGCATCTTCACCCGCAGAAGGGAAAGCTTCGACTCGCTCCAAGGACAGAACGTCACCGCTTTGGGCATGAATTTGAATTTCGTATACACCTGTATCTAATCGCAAATCGACAATATACTTCTCTCGCTCCTGTCTGATATCTTTAATCTCGCCGGAATATCTGGATATTATAGAGTCCCGGACTTCTTGTTCAGTTAATGTTTCGGCAGAGGACAATGCCGGCCTCCATTGCATCAGGAGCACCAGAAGCAGGAGCGCTAGTGCTGTTCCGCCAGCGGCGACAAGCCATCTTGTTCTGTTCATCGCTTCACCTCATTGGTAGATCCTTAATGGACAGTGCTTCCTTTAAAAACAGTGTAAATCACAAAGATGAGAATTCGCTGAGAATTACTTGGTTCAAAACTTAAACTAGTGGTTGACAACAAAGGAGGAAATCACAACGGGGAATGAGGGGACCTCCGATCGCTGTTAGCATATGCTCCCGAAGTACGCTTTCTTCCAGAAAGCGTTGACCCCAGATTTCTTAATCATAGCCGCCTCAGCGGTTGAAATCCGGTGGCAAAGGCGAACGCTTCCACGCTCCCGAAGCTGCTTTCCTTCGGAAAGCTTTGACTCCCTTTTCCCCTCCGCTTCTGCTATCTTATACTGTCAACCTCTAATTATTAGAGTGAGCCAATTATTTATCGGGCAAAATTAAGGTTGCCGTTGTGCCTGCTCCTTCCAGGCTGTCCAGCTCTAACCTTGCTCCTATGGCTTCTGCAATCTCTTTGGCGAGGGAGAGTCCAAGTCCTGCACTGCCATCCTTCCGGCTTCGGGATTTGTCTACACGATAGAAGCGGTCGAATACCTTTTCCAGCTCATTCTTGGGTATGCCGATCCCCCGGTCCTCAATGCGGATGTAGGCTCCATTGGTCGTGCGGCCGACATAAAGCACGATTTTATCTTCACTATATTTACGGGCGTTATCCAAAAATATAAATATCAGCTGCTTCAGCTTTTTCTCATCGCTGTAACCACTGACTGCCTGGGGAGCTATGATTTCAATAACTCTGCCGTAGGCGTTCTGAAACGCTTTGGCCGAAGAGGACACCAGCTTCTTCAAGTCCAGTTCTTCCTTGTGCAGGTTCCACTGCTCATCATGTTTAGCTAGAAGAAGGAGCTGCTGAGTCAGTTCCCTCATCCGAACCGCTTCCGAATGAATTGCATCTACCGATTCAACGAATAAATCGGGCTGTTCCAGACCTCTTCTTTTCAGCAGGCTGGCGTAGCTTTCGATAACGGTGAGAGGCGTTTTTAATTCATGAGAGGCATTGGCAACGAATTGCTCCTGCTTCTCAAAGTGAGTCTCCAAGAGTTCAATCATCTGGTTGAACGTTTTGCCCATTTCGTAAAGCTCGTCTTTAGAGCGCTTTGGCAGCTCCAAGCGTTTAAACCGCCCGCTGGCACGTATCTCGCGCATTGTTCCGATCATGGACGATATGGGACGCGAAATTAAATTGCTCAGGAGCCGTCCGGACAGGAAAACAGGCACGGCCGCAAGCAAAGTGACCAAGATCAAAACATTCCGCAAAAGTTTCAAGTTGCTTTCCATCGTTTGCAGACTTTCTGTCACTTGCAGATTCACCACTTGCCCGTCCACCCATATAAGCGGAATTGAGGCAAGCGCATATTTGTGCCCCTTATAGGAAACCACCAGACTGCTTTGTTCCGGGTACCGAGTGACGGGACTTTGGCTTAATTCTGCTTCAGATGGTGAGGTGACAACGAATAAACTTCTCGCCTCTTGATCCACGATACGGATCATGCCGTTGACCGGTACGTAGGCGCGGAGCAAGTCCTTTGGTGAGATCATATCGGCTGACCGGGTAACATTGGCTGCGATATTTTCAGTTGTTAGTTTAATTTTGTCCAGTTCGCTGTTCAGAGTTTGTCTGCTAAATAGCATATAGATAAACAATAGGACAAGGACAAGCAGCAGGACAAACATGACGGAAGAATATAAATGGATCTTATTGCTCAGCCTCATGACCATTCCTTCAGCACGTAACCAACACCGCGAACAGTATGAATTAGCGTTGGCTCGTAGCCTTGATCGATTTTTTTCTAAGGTAGCGCACATAGACGTCGACTACATTCGTATCTCCGAAATAATCGAAACCCCATACCGCTTCCACAATTTGTTCTCTGGTCAGCACCTGGCGTTGGTGCTTCATAAGGTACACCAGAAGGTCGAATTCACGCGGGGTCAGCTCAATTCGATCCGTTTCCCGGAGCACTTCGCGGGTCTTTTCATTGAGCTTCAAATTCCCGACGGCCAGCCATTCCTGCTCATTAGAGAGGGGTGACCGGGCGGAACGAAGTCTTAAAGCCGCGCGGATTCTGGCCAACAGCTCCTCAATTTGGAACGGTTTTGTAATATAGTCATTGGCGCCCAAATCGAGTCCTGAAACTTTATCCTTCACTTCGTCCTTTGCTGTGAGCAAGATGATCGGGGTATGAAGATCGTCAGCGCGGATTCTGCGCAGCAGGTCTATTCCGCTCATGCCGGGAAGCATTACGTCCAGTAAAATTAAATCCCAGGCTCCGGTACGGTATGCCGCCAAAGCTTCCAGCCCGTCCGTTGCTTTGCTTACCTCATACCCTTCATGCTCCAGTTCCAGCTGCAGCACTCTGGCGATTTTCACTTCATCTTCTACAATCAATACGCGTTGGTTACTCATAATTCACCCTTTTCTGCACCTGCTCCAAAATAAAAGAATCTGGAAGCTGATTAAGTACCTTATCAGCCAGCTGATCTAAATCAAGTATACCAAATGCGCCATCGTCAGACATAACGCTAATAAACGCATGCTTCATGTAAAAATTTATAGAAATATGAAGACGTTAGAGCAAAGAATTCGTTTATAGGAGTAAGATTAGGATAGAAGAGAAGAAGGCTAGCTACTCACTCGTTAAGGGGAAATTGGGATTCGGCGGGAAACTTTATCAATCATATGAAGTGAGGGAGGACTTGACTTCTTTGGACATTACTAGAGAAGCGGCTGGAAAATGTTGATCTGATGCCTTCTAAGCTAAGAGGACACCATGGAGGCCTTAAAGCATACTTACGGGAGAGAGGATGGGACCGGGAGGCAGTGAACTCACTTGAATTTTAGCATATCCGAAGCCATCACAGCGACACCAAAAAGCACTCTTATGACTTCGCAGCCATCCAAATATTTGATCCCATCATGAAAGCCCAGCCGATGCCATCCGAAAGATGGACGACTGCCAAAACCCGAACCTCAAGCTCCTCCCATATTTCTGCCGACTCATCCTGATTGACATCGAAAATGCATCTGAATACATCTTGCTCAATTCGCCATAAAATCGAGAGGCAATGTCGCCATAGCTATTCGTAAAATCCTTCCTCGACAAAGAACAGCCGCAAAGTCAGCTGCGGGTGTCTTGCTGCCCGTTACCCGTTCTCGGATTCGCTTTCAGAGGGGGCCGCGGGCTGTTGTGAATCCCGCCGCGGACCGGGCAGACGTCCTGCTCTAGAGGCTGCTTCGCGAAGCAGAAACTCGATGTGCCCGTTAACACTGCGGAATTCATCGTTGGCCCAGCGCTCCAGTACCTCGTACAGCTTGGGGTCGATGCGTAGGGGAAAGCTTTTTTTAGCCATAAATTAGTCTTTAGCCGTATAAGCTTCCTGTATTAATGACTGGACTCGCGGAGCGGTCCGATACGATGGAAACCATCAGATTATTCACCATCGCCGCTTTGCGCTCATCATCTAACTGAAAGTTCCCCTCAGCTTCCAGGCGGGCGATGGCCATCATGACCATAGTGACTGCGCCTTCTACAATTTGCTGGCGCGCCGAGATAATGGCAGAGGCTTGCTGTCTTTGCAGCATGGCACTGGCTATTTCCGTAGAGTAAGCCAGATGAGTCAGTCGGGCTTCCATGACCTCGACACCAGCGACGGACAATCTTTCCTGAAGCTCTATTCCTAATTCCTGGGCAATTTCTTCGGCATTTCCGCGCAAGGAATAGCCGTCATTGGCGAAGTTGTCGTAAGGATATTTGCTGGCAACATGCCGCAAGGCGGTTTCGCTTTGAATCTCCACAAACTCTTCGTAATGGTCCACATCGAATGTTGCTTTGGCCGTGTCGACGACGCGGAATACGATGACCGCTGCGATTTCTATCGGATTTCCTTCTACATCGTTAACCTTTAGGCGGGCGCTGTTAAAATTACGTACCCTTAGCGAGATGCTGGTGCGGACGGATAGGGGGATGGTGATCCACATTCCGGTATCGCGGATGGTTCCCATGTAGGTTCCGAAGAAGGTAACGACCTTTCCCTGATTAGGCTGGACGATCGTGAAGGAGGTGCTGAAGAAGAGTACAGCAATCGCCAGCAGCAGCAAGCCCCATAAGACGAGCTGTTTAAGCAGCAGAATAGCACCTAGGCAAGTAAGAGCAAGCAAAATTATTAATCCTAAATAACCGTTTATTTTCCATACTGGTTTTTCATTCATAGCTGTCCGTCCTTTCTTAAGTTGGAATTTTTTTATCAAATATTATTTTGATATAACAATGATATCACTTTTTCAAATAAATGTAAACAAAATTAATTGCTCTAATTTCTGCTAAAAAGGATCTTATTAAACCGCTTGATTCTTATCACATTGACAATCAGGTTCTAGGCATGCTATAAAGGGGAAAATCAACCGGAGGGATAAAAGATGAGACCTGTAACGAGTGAAGCAGAATTTAACGAGATCATCCGCCAAGATAAACCTACACTGGCGGTATTTAAAGCCGATTGGTGCAAAGACTGCCACTTTATTGATCCTTTTATGCCAGAAGTGGAAAGCCAATACGCCGATTCTTTAACCTTTGTCGTTGTAGACCGGGATCAACTTCCCGAGCTTTGTGAGCATTATCATATTCTAGGCATTCCCAGCTTTATTATGTTCCGGAACGGCCAGGAAGTTACCCGGTTTGTGAGCAAGCTGAGAAAAACGCGGGAAGAAATCGAACAATATTTAGATAAGTCGCTGCAGGTTGCCAAATCACTCCAGGCGTGATGCAAAAATGGCCGCTTTTTTTTGAAGGTTTTCAATAACGAAGCAGCGCTAGCAGAACCAATCCGCCCCCCTTATGCTTGTTAAGAGAGGGGGCTTTTTTTATTTGTTAGGCCAGAACTTTAAGCGCCTTCAATGCATTGTCACAATTACACATGGTATTATGCGCGATTTATCGATATAATTGGATTTGGTATCTTTCTGCACGAGATAAAACTTAGGGGTAGACAACATGTATAATTTTTGGCGAAGGCTTCCATTAAATAAATTATCCCTGGCAGCGGCTATCGGGATGTTCATTGTGCTGCTGCAGGGCGCAATTGTCACCAAGACGGGCTCGGGAGAAGGCTGCGGAGATGATTGGCCATTATGTAATGGCAAATTTGTGCCCAGCTATACGATCGAATCCATGATTGAGTATTCCCACCGGCTTGTAAGCGGGATTGAAGGCATACTGATCCTTATGCTGTTTATAGCGGTGATGGTTCAGGTGAAGCGCAAAGATGTCCGCTGGTACATCACATTAGCTTTGCTCTTTACGATAATTCAAGCGATACTTGGCGCGATGGTTGTCGTATTTCACCAGCCGCCATTAGTAAAAGCGCTGCATTTTGGGATTTCCCTGTTTGCCTTCGGCTGCTCCTTGCTGACGGCAGTGGTTATTCGCCACTCTGCCAAAATTCCTGAAACGCTGCCTTCCGGCGTTGTGGCCGGGCGCACCTTTAAAGCACCTTCTCGTCTGTTACAATTCGGGATTTGGCTAACGACGGTTTACTGCCTCGTCGTAGTATATTTAGGTGCTTACATTAGACACACCAAATCATGGGGAGGCTGTTCAGGATGGCCGCTCTGCAATGGACAAGTCATCCCGGAATTGTCCGGTGCTACCGGAGTTGTTTTTCTTCATCGGACGGCCGCTTTGATCTTTTTTATCGTCCTTCTTTGCCTGTATCTCATTGTGCGCAGACAATCCGAGCTGCCGGGTGAGTTTCGCCAGTGGACCGGCTGGGCGTTTGTTCTGGTCATTCTTCAAGTTCTCAGCGGGGCGCTGGTTACCTTTACAATCGCGAGTGAATGGATTATTACGACCGGTCTGCTCCATGCGGTATTGATTGCCGGATTATTCAGTGTGCTTCTCTACCTTTGTGTACGTGCTTATCAGCTGGGCGAGCGTTAACTACACTGAAATACGATTTAAAGTTAATAATCAGCCAACATACTCTCCTTCGGGAGAGTTTTTTTTACCGCTATACCGGGCTGTTAATCTTCGAATGGACTTCGTTACTATTTCTATAATTGACAGCGCTTCCATAAGGAATTATACTCTTTATTAAACCAGAAACAAACCAGGGATGAGATTTGCAGCGCAATTTTGCAGTTATTTAGTTAGATATTAAAACCTGAAGTAAACCACGATAATGGAGAAACCACAGACGCGAGGGAATTACAGGAGTAATGGGAAGCCACAGGCTGCTGGTAGTAGAAGAAAGCTGTACCCATGGTTCAGGGCTTGGACTGTTGACGGCAGGCTGGCAGCTTTGCAGCTTCACACATGTTAAGGAGGAGACAGGATGACCGAGGAAAAAAGAATGAACATGACTGCTAATCAGCAGCAAGAAGTGGGAAATCAGCCACTGAATAACGTAGCAGATCAAGCATCGGCCTCCAGGGAGGCCAGCGGACATGGTATCAGCCGCAGACGAATGCTGAAAGTGCTCGGTCTGGGTGGCGTTATGCTGGCTGGGAGTGCTTTGGGCTCCAAAGTTCTTGCTGCTGAGGAGACAATTAGTCGCGATCCGGAGGCAAGCTTAACGTCTGCAGGACGCAGTGGGATTATCTATGTTCCTACAATAAGCGAGCTGCTCAATCTTCCTCCAGGACAGTACAAGAAAGGTACGGCCGTATATGTAGGCGGTTACCATCGAGAAGGAGACGGGGGAGGCAAGTGGGTCCGCTGGGACGCAGACAGCACGCTGCAGGATAATGGGGGAACGGTGCATGCTCCCGGGAGAGGGAATTCGAGAGGGCGCTGGGTGGCTGTTCATAATGGAGTGGCCGATTTTCGCTGGTTCGGTGTTCTCGATGCCGGTACGAATGCGGACCAGGCATTGGAGGCTATGGTAAATGATCCTTCCATTCACCGCATAGAAGCGCATACGGATTTGAACTTTGTCCGTCGTCATACGTTTCACCGCAGCGGCGTGGAGCTGGACTTTCACGGACATACAGTGACGACAAGGGATATTGCTTTAAATACGCCTAATAATCCTTTTGGCGCGGTCATTTTTTTCCAGGGGCAACCGACAGGAGCAACCCAATCCGTAACCCTCTCCAAGGAAATAGCTGAGCTTTCGGACATTTTGGAGGTAGCGGACGCCTCCGCCTTTCAAGTGAACGACTGGTGGCGGGCTAGAATTAGCAATCATCCGGGAGGCCGAGAGCAGAGAGAGCTGGACTACCTGCTCATGGTAACGGAAATTATGGATAACCGACATATCCGGGTTAATTATAAAATAGGCTGGTCCCTTGCTGCCGGACGCACCATTGAATATACCCAAATCAATCCTGTGTTTAATAGTCATGTCCGCAATATGAACTTTATCGGGGTACCAGTACCGCCTAGCGAGTCTACTAGCGTGCCTCCATTTGATACATGGGACCAAATCGGCTCCAACCCCGTCGCTTACGAATTCGCCGTACGCTGTGACGTATCCGGGATTCGTGCTGCGCAGGTGTTTTGGCCGGTAATCCAGCGCCGTTATTGCACCCATTATGTCACGGAGCGCTGCGAATTATATAACCCGGAAGAAAGGGACTGGGGAGGTACAGGATATTTGACCCAGCAGCTCAATGTATTGTATGCTCACGTTAAAGATTGCAATACGAGCAACGCCCGCCATCTGAATGACTTTACTTGCGCTGCCTACTGCTTGGTCGAGAACTGTCACGGCGACGGAGATGATTACGGACCGTTTGTCACCCACGGCCAATTCGAGCATGATTTGGTTTACATAGGGAATTCCGGGTTAATGTCGTTTGCCAACAGCGGAGTTACGTGGGGAGACAGCGCCAAGCGAATTACAGTCAAAAAACATACAGCCAGCCGGATTGTAGTCAACAAGCGAATTACTGATTTGACGTTGGAAGATGTACATGTATATGTCAAACCAGGGCTGGATAATTCCGGTTCTATCTGGGCTAACGTGGATGGCCTGCAGCTTAGAGGGTGCACGGCTCAAGCAATGCTTACTTTATCACAAGGCTCTTCCCGCTCAATGAGACCTAACATATTGGAGAACTGCTCCTTTGTTATGGTGAAAGGCTATGAGATCGCCCGTCCTGTGCGTACCCAGTCACTCGGCTTTACCCCTACCTCCGCCAATCTGCGTATCGTTAACTGCGAGTTTTTAAACGTGGAGGACGTTAACATAGGCAGCATCAATCGTTTGGAGCTGATTAATACCTGGTTCAGAGGTACCTCTGCCAACTCAGGAAGAATTGCAATTGGCAGCAAGGAGATCTATATCCAGGGAGGCGGTTTTGCCGATTGCGGCATGGTATTTACGGGTGCTTGGGACAAGGCGGAGACCGGGACAGCCCGGCAGGAAGTTACAATTGCAGGGGGAACGGAATGTCGCGGAACGAACGGGGAGAAGGCATTCTTTAAAAGCGCGCAGCCGGATAATGACGTCGTCTGGAGACTCAGCCATTATTCAAGCACTGCATCGGATGGAGAGACGGCCCATCTGGCGCTTGTCGGCGGGGGCCACCAGCTAAGTATGATCGGATGCCGCCTGACCGGCGGCAAATACGAGGTTAAGCCGGGGTCCATTCCAGCGGGAAGCAGCTTGTACATTGCTTCCTGTCTGGAAGCAGGGGTTAACCGGACGATGCTCCCTCCTGAAGGAGATCGGATTAAGCATACGGAAGGGAATATGATTATTCCGTAGCTTGCGGTTTGCTATTCCCCGGGCAGCCTTACATCTCGAATGCTGCATAGCTTTATAGTTGAATTTAAGTAAGGATATCAGCGTTCAACTGTACAGAAGGGAATATGACAATGGCTGATCCAAGAACGAGCCGCCGCTCATCACGAGCAAGGCTGGATGAACTCGTGAACCGCTTAAGAGAACAAATATTGACTGGTGAGTGGGCTGCCGGCCAATACTTGCCGTCCGAGAAATGGTTGGCTGCCGAACATCAGTTAAGCAATCAGTCGGTACGCAAAGGTCTTGCCAAACTTGCGGAAGAAGGGTTGATTCGTAAAATTCCCCGGGTAGGAACCAGAGTGGTCGGACCTGCGGAAGGCGTAACGGCGACGATTCGATTAGGTTATCATGCTTCGGTTACCGGCGAGGCTGACATTCTTCAGCTTATCGCCAAATTCCATAAGCAGCACCCGCAGTTTAGAGTTCAGGCTGTTCCGCTAGCGATCAGCAGCTATAATAATTTGGGCAGTTACTTGCAGAACGAGATTTTGGATGTCGTCATGCTCAACTATAATCAATTCCTTACTTTTATGGATGCGGGAGGTGCCTCCTCTCTAGAGTCCATGGACAGCAATGGCGAGCTCTATACGTTTCTGTCCGAGGCATTTGCTTATGAAGGGCGGCAGCTGGCCCTGCCCTTTATCTTCTCGCCGCTTATTCTCTGCTACAACCGCCGGCACTTTCAGGAGCAAGGCCTGCCGGAACCGGACAGCGGATGGAGCTGGACAGATTTGACAGAGGTTGCATCCAGGCTATCTAAGCAAAAGGAACGAATTGGCTTTCATTGTGATTTCTATTCGATCAATCGCTGGCCACTCCTGCCTTTGCAGCTGGGGGCGAAGGCTGAGCGTTACGCTGACGGCCGTATCCGATTGACGGGGACTAAGCTGATGGAAGCGCTGCACAGGTGCAAAGCCATGAAGGAGATGTTCCCTCTTATTGCAGACGGCACAACGACCGGCCAATCGGAGCGGATGCTGAGAGAAGGTAAAGTGTCGATGATTATGACGACTTATTTTTACCTGAATTATTTGCGTGGGGCCTCGCTTCCTTTCGATGTTGCCCCGGTGCCTCATTTCGGCCAGCCGGCGACGATGCTGCTGAATATCGGATTGGCTGTCAGCCGGCAATCCAGGGTAAAGGAATCAGCCTTGCAGCTTGTCCGCTTTTTGACCTCTTCTGCAGCTCAGCAGTATATCCGGCTCAACACGTACAGCTTGCCGGCCCGAAAGCTGGATGCGGAATGGAGCGGGGAAGAAGTTATTTACCGGCCTTCACGCTTTTCCCTTTTCCGGGAGATCATTCCGAGCTTCCATTACATCAGCGATCTCGGGTTAAGCGCAGCCGAATTGGAGAGGCTTCACGAATCGGCGAAATGGTATTGGGCCGGACTGGAAAGCGAGGAAGGTCTGGCCCTGAAGATGGAGAGTCCAGAAGAAGGATAAGCTTTTTCGTGCCGGTAAAATTCCGAAATGCATCATAAGTTAGCATTCTGATTAGCATAGCCTGGCGGTCCTTGATTATAGGACCGTTTTTTATTTAGAGCAATGCTTTAAAGAGAGGAATCAGATTAAGCTGGACGAACCGTGCAAAAAAGGCTTAATCTTAATATTGGTACGCGGATCATAAAAACAGACAGTATACTTCGTAAAACAGTATTGTTCATAATAAGAGAAGCCAGCGGAAAGAAAAGTATGCAGCAGGAGACCATGGCAGGATGTTGTAGACTATGCATGCATACAGATTATGAGTATTCCAGCACAAGAGGAGGAACAGAGATGACTGGACTAATAAACCCCTCCCGCAGTAAAGAAGGCCGCAAACGAAGCGCATTTATTACTTTGCTAACGTCTTACATCATATTGCTGCTGCTTCCTGCATTGATTGGAAGCGTTTTATATACCCAGGTGGCTAAGCACATGGTGGAGAATGCCAACCGCACCAATCTGGGGATGCTCGAACAGGTCAAGCGAATCATGGACAGCAGGCTAGGTGAGATTGATGCCATGACGGTGCAGATTGGACTGAATCCGCGCCTGGCCTGGCTGCTTAACAATATGGGGGAGGATCCGCTGGATGACCAGATGAGAGTTATTGAGTTCATGCGGGACCTCCGCAGCTTTCGCAACGTGAATACATTCATGAATGATTTCTATATCTATTTGAGAAATAGTGATACAGTCATCACTCCGTATATGAAAACGAATTCTGCTCTTTTTTTGAACGGATTCACGTCTATCAGAACAAAGAACCGGACTGGGTTCAGGAGACCCTGCTATCCGGCCCGCATTATAAAACTTTTTTCCCTGTTTCCACTATTCGGGACACTACCTCCCGCAAGCAGAACAATATGATCACTTATGTTCAGGGGCTTCCCTTGGAGGGCTTGGCCCAGCCTGACGGGTATCTGGTCTTTAATGTGGATGAATCGGAGTTTGATGATATGCTGCGGCAGGTGGAATGGGTGAGCCGGGGGGATATTTATATATTAAACGATAACCTCGAGGTGCTTATCTCCAATTCTTCAGATAATTCTTTAGATCCATCCCTTTATCCGCAATTAGATGGAAGCAGCAGCTTCTTCCGTATTCAACAGGGGGGAGAAGAGAAAATGCTCTCCTATACGACGAGCAGCTACGGCTGGAAGTATGTGTCGGTCGTGCCAACCGATATTGTGCTCTCCAAAGTGAATGCAATTAAAAACTGGGCGCTCGTCCTGCTGATCCTGTATCTGGTCGGCGGCATAATCGCCGCATACTTCCTGGCTTACCGCAATTACACACCGATCCGTGAAGTGGTGCAGGCGATTACGAAGCGCAAAGGGATCAGTTCGCCCCGTCTGGATAATGAATACGAATTTATCAAAAAAACGATTGTCAGCGCTATGGACGAAGAGAACAACCTGCGCAAGATGCTATCGGAACAGGCGCCGGTTATTCAGGCAAATTTCCTGTCCCGCCTCATTAAGGGGTACGTCGATACATCGGATGAACAGGACTCGTCCCTCGCTTTTATGGGCATTCAATTTCCCTATAGCTTCTTTGCTACGGTTATTATCGATATCGAGGATTGCAGCGAGTTTGCCCGCGGCGAGGCGACTGAGCAGGAATGGGCTCTGGCTCGCTTTGTTATCAGCAATCTCGGCAATGATCTCCTGCGCAAATCAGGCTATATCATTGAGATGGACCGCAGCCGGCTTGCAGTGCTGATGAATTTCAGCGATTCTGCGACTGGACAGAAGCTGCGAGATGAGGTTGTTTATGAATTGAAACGGCTAACCGAGGATAAATTCAGGCTGAAAACGACGATGGCCGTCAGTCAGATTCATCAGGGATTGGAAGAACTGGGCAGAGGCTATAGCGAGGCGCTGATTGCTCTAGATTACCGGATTATTCAGGGATCCAACGAGATTATTTTTTACGAGCAGATGGAAAATTTGGAGCAGCATTATTACTATTACCCGATGGAAACGGAAACCCAGCTGGTCAATTATGCAAAAAGCGGGGATTACGAGCAGGCTGAGAAGCTGCTGGAGCATATCTATGAAACTAACTTTGTTACTCATGGGATCACTCCGGAAATGGGCCGCTGTTTGTTTTTTGACATGCTCAGCACGGTGCTGAAGGTACTGAACGGTCTCAATCGGGGAGAGCGGGATTGGTTTGAAGGAGCGTCCGATCCTGCCAAATATATTTCGGATTGCTCCACAGCTGAGGAAATGCTGGCCAAAATGAAAGGATTATACTACAGGATATGCACGGTAACCAAAGAAGAGCGGACAGATCACGGGGAGCGCTTGTTCACGAGAATTACAGAATATATCGAAGAGCACGGGATTGACGGGAATTGGAGCCTGACGGCAATGGCAGACCATTTCTCTTTGACTCCGCAGTATTTGTCGGCATTTTTCAAAAAGCATGGGGGCATCAATATTACCGATTACATTGCTAAGGTTAGGATTCGGGAGGCTAAAAGACTATTGGCTGACCGCAGTCTGACGATCACGCAAATTGCTCTTAAGGTCGGTTATTCCAACGATGTCGGCTTCATCCGATTCTTTAAAAAATACGAAGGCATTACACCGGGGAAATATCGGGAAATGCTGCAGGAATAAGGGCAATCTTGCTTGCAGATAGCCGATCCTAAAAAAAGATAGCCGGCTTTCTTAACCCCGTATAACCAATAACGAATACGTAGGGTATATACGGCCCCCGCTCTCTATTATAGTGAAATCAAGCTTTACTTTCAGTTTAACGATCCATAAAAAGGGAGGTTGTATTCAAACGATGAAGCAAATGAATAAAACGACAGCCGCTGTCATGTCCTTCACTTTATTAGGAAGTCTGCTGGCAGGATGTTCTTCGGGCGACAGCCCTGCTCCTTCCTCATCACCAGGAGCATCCACGAACCCCAGCTCGACTCCTGTTGAAAGCGATTACCCTGAAAAGCTCAGCTATTGGGTGGCCTTAAATGCTAATGCTGCGGCTACGATGCAGAGCTACAACGAGATTGGTGCCTACAAAGAAAAAGAAAGGATCACCGGAACAAGAGTCGAGTTTCAGCATCCTCCGGCCGGGCAGGGAAGCGATCAGTTTAACCTGATGTTTAACTCCAACAACCTGCCGGATGTGATTGAGTATACCTGGACCGGAAGCTCTCTTCCAAAAGGCCCCGATGCAGCGATCAAGGAACAGAGAATTATCCGCTTAAATGAATTGATTGACGAGCATGCCCCGAATTTGAAAAAAATACTGGATGAGAACCCGGACTATTTAAAGCTGATCACGACAGATGAAGGCAACATCTATACGTTTCCGTTTCTTAGAGGAGATGAATTCCTGCTTGTTTATATGGGGGTGGCCATCCGCCAAGATTGGCTGGATCAATTGAATCTGCCAATGCCGGTGACGCTGGATGATTGGGAGAAGACGTTAACTGCCTTCCGCGATAACGATTTGAACGGCAATGGCCAGCAGGATGAAATCCCTCTCTTGATTAGCCGGGATTTCATCGATTCGACGAATGCCTTTATCGGCGCTTTCGGCATTACTCACCAGTTCTATCAGGAGAATGGTCAAGTGAAATACGGCCCAATGGAACCGGAGTACAAAGAATTTCTCACACTGATGAACAAATGGTATACCGAAGGACTGATTGACCAGGATTACGTAACGACAGACGGAACCTTGCGCGATGCCAAAATGACCGGAGAGCAATTAGGCGCCGTAATTACTTATGTGGGAAGCGGAGTGGGCCGGTATAACGATTTGATGGAGGAAAGCAATCCTTCCTTCAAGCTCGTGGGCGCGCCTTATCCCGTAAAAGAAGAAGGAATGCCTTCCATTGGCCAGTATGAATATCCGTTCACAGGCATTGGCGCATCCATCACGGTAAGTGCCTCCAATCCTGAAGCTATTGTCCGCTGGCTTGACTTTAATTACAGCGAGGAAGGCCACATGCTGTTCAACTTCGGAATTGAAGGGGAAAGCTACGAATTGGAAGGAGATTATCCGAGATTCACCGATACTGTAATGAACAATCCAGACGGACTGCCGATTACTCAGGCGATGGCCAGATATAATCTAGCGAGCTTCTCGGGGCCATTCCTGCATGATAAGCGTTACAGCGAGCAGTACAATGAGCGCCAGGAGCAGATCGATGCCATCAACGCTTGGCTTGATGCTGACCATAGCAAGGTTCTGCCCCCTCTGCAGCCTTCTGCCGAGGACAGCAGCCGCTATGCTTCAATTATGAATGACGTGAAGACGTACCGAGATGAAATGTTTGACCGCTTTGTGATGGGAACGGAATCTCTGGATGATTTCGATAAATTTGTTGAAACGCTGAAAACAATGGGCATTGAGGAAGCTATTCAAATTCAGCAAGCCGCCTTGGATCGCTTCAACGCCCGCTAAAGCTAGAGGTATGAATTCGTGCCGGGACTTCCGGCACGAATTCCCTTAACGGGGCTGAACCATTTTTAATGTTCGCTTATAGTCCACGCAGAAAACGATGTCTTATCTCCGGAAAGTTACTTCGGCCTTATTACACAGGAATAGGGGTTATTCATTATGCCAGTTGTAAGCAAAGAGCAGCCATCCCCCAAGAAGACAATTGACCGCAACCGGTTTCTTTACCGGGTAATCCGGGATGCCAAAGTGAATAAGTACGTATACCTGATGCTGCTTCCTGTTGTCGCGTATTATGCGATTTTCCACTATGGGCCCATGTACGGGGTGCAGATCGCCTTTAAAGATTACGTTCCTTATCTGGGCATATCGGGAAGTGAATGGGTAGGATTAAAGCATTTTGAGGATTTTTTTAACAGCTATTATTTTTGGAGAATACTGCGGAACACAATTATTATTAGCGTGCTAGAGCTTTTGTTTGCATTTCCTGCACCTATTATATTGGCCCTGCTGCTCAATGAAATCAGAAATAACCGGTTCAAACGGACCGTTCAGACGATAACCTATCTCCCGCATTTTATTTCGATAGTTGTCATTGTCGGGATTCTCGTTGATTTTCTGGCCAGAGACGGATTGATTAACAACGTGCTCAGCATTTTTGGAGTAGAGCCTGTTGCCTATTTGCGGGAGCCTGAATGGTTCCGCACGATCTTTATCGGATCGGGGATTTGGCAATCCGTTGGCTGGGGCTCGATTATATATTTGGCGGCGATGTCGAATATTGATCCAACGCTTTATGAAGCCTCCAGGGTGGATGGCGCGAACCGCTGGAAGCAGACGATTCATATTACTATCCCGGGCATTATGCCCACCATTATTATTTTGCTGATTCTGCAGATTGGAAATCTGATGTCAGTAGGCACAGAAAAAATATTGCTAATGTATAACTCTAACACTTATGAAACAGCGGATGTGATAGGCACATACGTTTACCGTAAAGGGCTATTGGAATCCAATTTCAGCTTTAGTTCCGCAATCGGCTTGTTTAATTCCATAATCAATTTTACGCTCCTGGTCTTTGCTAACTATTTGAGCAAAAAGACGACGGAAACGAAGCTGTGGTAAGGAGGCCTGCAAATGAATAAACCTTCCTTGAGTGGTCGCCTGTTTGATTGGCTAAATGCGCTGTTTATGATCGTATTGTGCTTTTTGACCTTATACCCGTTTCTCTATGTGCTTATTGCGTCATTGAGTGAACCGACCTGGGTTGTCCAGCACCGGGGGCTGATGTGGTGGCCTCACGGGTTTAATTTCGAAGCCTACAAGCTCGTATTTGCCAACCCGTCTATTATTAGCGGGTATATGAACACTTTGTTCGTGGTTGTGGTCGGCACCGCTTTGAATGTTTTCCTGACCTCGCTCGGGGCCTATGGGCTTTCCAGGCAAAATGTGATGTGGAAAAATCCGATCATGTTTGCCATCGTGTTCACCATGTTTTTTAGCGGGGGCTTGATCCCTAACTATGTACTTGTCTCGAATATCGGGATAACCGATACGATATGGGCTCTTATTTTCCCTACTGCTATAAGCACCTTTAATTTAATTATTATGCGAACGTCCTTTCAGGGAATTCCGGTAAGTCTTGAGGAGTCAGCGAAAATGGACGGTGCCAACGATTTTACTGTACTGTTTAGAATTATCATCCCTCTCTCTCTCCCCGTTGTGGCGGTGATGGTCTTGTTTTACGGGGTAGCTCACTGGAACTCCTGGTTCCAGGCGCTGATTTATTTGCGGACACGTGATTTGTACCCGCTGCAGCTTATTTTAAGGGAAATTCTCATCACGAACAGTACGGAGAGCATGACGACCGGAGTTGGCGGCGGAGACCGCATGCCGATTGGAGAAACGATTAAATATGCCACGATTATCGTGGCCACGATTCCAATACTGCTGCTTTATCCGTTCCTGCAACGATTTTTTGTAAAGGGTGTTATGATTGGAGCGATTAAGGAATAGAGGACCCATGTATTTCCATGAATGATTCGGCTATGGTTAAAATATCGGGGAAGCGGCTATTCTAATATAGAATTTATTAAGTTTGCTGAATTATTGGTATGCAGGAGGAGTGGAATGTTCCGGTATTTGCTTGGCGAGCAAAAGCGAGTGGAGAAGGGAATATATGCTGACACGGTTAAAGCATTGAACCGGTACAGCGACCAGGCGGGAGAAGACCGCGCACTGGCGATCAAAATCGGTTCGTTCTCCCGCTCGCTGGATGAGCTGGAGCAAAGTCTGTACGCAGCTGAGCGATTCTCCAAGCTTGTTCGCAGCAAGTATTTTCAGGATTTAGGCGGGGAAGAGCTTCATCATTACCACTTGCATTTATATTTTTATAAAAATGCGCTGCTGCGTATTTTCTCCATTCTCGATAAATTAGGTTCTTTTCTTGATGAGCAGCATGAGCTGAATACCTCGGCGGTCAAGTCCCGCTTTTCTTATTTTACCGTGCTTCGTCATTTGGAAGCTTCTCCTGAGCTCAAGCCGCTGGCGAAGAAGCTGGGGGAGATCAAGCACCGCTACAAAGAGGAAATGGACGTATTACGCAAAGAGCGAAATATGGAGACCCACTTAATGAACACCGAATTGCTGGATGACTTGTTCCAGGCCGTTCATGCTGCAGCACAGCAAAAAATGCTCCTCGAGGACCGTGTGGGCAGGCTGCAAACACTTCAAAAAGGATATGAGATGGTTTGTTTGACCCTGCAAGCTGCTTTTTCGGATTGAGGCGATGGAGCCTCCTGAAAAGCGGCTTGCCTTTTGATTTTATTGGCCTTACGCATCTTGCGGTTCGCCCTGGCATCAGTAGAATCTTTTGCGGGAATGCACTATACTTAAACATAGTACTCATCAAGAATACCATCTTGACAATATAGGATGAGGGGGCTTTTTTTAACGAGAATCCAAAAGCCCCGGGCTTGAACTTTACAGGAGGGTGGCTATGGCGCAAAGGCAGGGTAAAGTCGCATTAATTACAGGAAGTGCCAAGGGACTCGGTAAAATGTCTGCAATCCAGTTGGCAGCACAAGGTTGCGATATAGCCATAAATTATGTTCATAGTGAAGCAGAGGCCGGCGAGCTGACCAAGTGGCTGGAGCATCTTGGGGTGCGAGCAATTGCTGTGCAAGGGGATGTCTCCCGTTCCGAGGATGTCCGTTCGATGGTAAAGGAAGTTGAGGAGCGGCTGGGGGGCGTAGATATTCTCATTAACAATGCAGGTCCCTTCGTCCGCGAGAGAAGGTTATTCGCTGAATATGATATGGATGAGATAGAGTATTTGATGCGTGGCAATTTACTTGGCGTGATGGAGCTGGATCATCTGGTGCTGCCCATGATGCGGCGCAAGCAGTGGGGAAGAATTATTCATTTTGGTTTTGGACGGGCCGGGGAAGCGACCAGCTGGCCGCATCGGGCTGTTTACGCGGCGGCCAAGGTTGGACTCGTTTCATTTACAAAAACGTTGGCTGTGGAAGAAGCCCCTTATGGAATTACGGTTAATATGATATGCCCTGGGGATATCCGCGGGGCAAACAAAGAAAAGCATATTCATGAGGTTGAGCATCTGACGGATGAAGAGTCTCCGCGAGGCCGCCCGGGTACGGGAGAGGATGTAGCGAGAATCGTGACCTTTCTATGTCAGGAGGAGTCTGATTTTATTACGGGCAACATTGTTGATGTCTCTGGGGGATTGGATCCGATCCGCAGCATTAAAGGGCCGGCCTCCTCTTCTCAATAATGGAGTATATAAAAGAAGAGGCCGTCTCACGGGGCGTGTCCGCTGTGAGAAAGCCTCTTGGTTAGCAGCCATTAAAATACTTGAACGACTTCTTCAATGCCTTCGACTTCTTCGACCAAAGCCCGTTCAATACCGGCTTTTAAAGTAATGGTGGAACTAGGGCAGCTGCCGCAAGCTCCCATTAATTTTAATTTAACGATACCATCCTCTACATCCACCAGCTCAACGTCACCGCCGTCGCGCTGCAGGAAAGGACGCAGTTTATCGAGAACTTCCAAAACTTCATCATACTTGGTGCTTTGAACATCCTGACTCATAATACGCCAACTCCTTTCTTATTGTTTATTATAATACAAATTGCATTAAATTTAAATGGTCTGCCCTAAAAGCCGGTCAGAAATTGAAGGAGGGATCCCGGATGAGACCGATCATTGAGTTTTGCGTTAACAATATGCATCACGGGACCGATGAGCTCGTTGCCAAACTGGAGGAAAATCCGGATCTGGATGTCATTGAATATGGCTGTCTGGGCAACTGCGGCGAATGCTACTTGAGTCCCTATGCTTTGGTAAATGGTGAAGCGGTATTCGCTCCAACCGCGGATGAGCTGTATGAGCAGATCCTGGCCAAAATTAAAGAAATAGAGGCCATGGACGAATTGTTCGACCTATGAGGCAGAACAGTTTAGCCAAAGTGGTGCTTGGACATCCAAAGCACACCGCTTTTCAATATACGGGGCACTTTGCCAAGCATGACAGTCCGTTTTCCCATTAAGGCGAAACCGGACTTTTTGCCGAGGGAGCCTAACACGCCCTTGAGCTTGATTTGCGTCAACTGAGGGGTTTCTCCCTTGTGCAGGGCTTGAATAATTTCCGCTACCTGCTTGCCTTGACCTTCTGCCGCTTGTGCGCTTGGCGAAAACCCCATGCTGGCACAGTCGCCCACGACATAAATATCAGGATAGCGCGGAATTTGATGGTATTCATTCAGCAGCACTCTGCCCTGGGAGTCCTTAGGCACATCGAGCTGCTGAACGACAGGACTTGGCTGAATGCCGGCCGTCCATACTGTAGTGTCCGTATACAGCATGTCTCCTTGATTGTAAATTACGCCTTCCTCCAGCCGCGTCACCGATACCTGGTTCAAAATTTCGATATCATGGCGTTCAAACCAGGTTCTGACAAATGATTGCAGTCTTCCGGGAAAAGCGGACAGAATACTTGTCCCTCTATCGAGAATACGGACATTTAAATCCGGCCGGCTTTCTCTTAGCTCGGCGGCCATCTCCACTCCGCTTAGCCCGCCGCCAACGATCGAAACGGTGCCATAAGGCTTGACATCATTAACCTTTTGAAACGTTTTTCTTGTGGCTGACAAGGATTGAATGCTGCTGGAATAAAGCTCTGCTCCGGGAATGTTATGGAATTTATCTACACAGCCAAGGGCAACAACGAGCTGATCATAGTTTAGCGGATCACGGTCTTGGAAGCGGACTTCTTTGGCTTCCGGGTCAATCTCAGCGATTTCTCCGTAGCATTTGCTTAATTGGGGGTGCTCGGGAAAGCCAGCTCGTATATTGATCTCAGCCACAGTACCGGCAGCGAGTGCATAATACTCCGTCTTCAATCCCTGGTAAGGGAGACGGTCGACCAGGATCAGCTCCGTCGTGTCGGGCAGTTCCTTATCCAGCAATTGATGGGCGACGGTTAGTCCGCCATAGCCGCCGCCCAAAATTACGATCTTCTTATTCATTAGCTATAAACCTTTCTGCGATAAAATGAGTAGCTATGCATATGACCTTATCATTAATGTAACCTAAGATTACCCTCGATTAATCTAGATTAATCTCCCATTGTCCGTTCAGAGGGTTGCGGTTTAAGGAACTGAACAAATTCCACCATTATTTTCCCGTGCCAAAACGCAAATTCATTCCATGATCGTTGTATGAGGAGTTAAGGTGTTTAGTATTCCTGAATAGGCTGATAGAACGTATCCCGCTCAACAGGTATCCGGCCAGCGCCTTTAATAAGCCAAATGAGCTCATCCTTGGTCAAGCCTTCGGGAGTCAGCGCTCCGGCCGCATGGCTGATCCGTTCCTGGACGATGGTTCCGTGCACATCGGAGGCGCCGAAAGTAAGAGCTAATTGCGTCAGCTCTGTGCCTAAATTAATAAAGTACGCTTTAATATGCGGAATATTGTCGACCATTAGCCGGCTTATCGCCAGTGTTCTCATATTGTCGTAAGCTGACACCCGTCTTTTGATGCCTGCTTTGATGCTGGCCGGCTGAACGGAATTAGGTATGAAAACCATAAATCCATCGGTTTCGGCTTGCAGTTCACGCAAATAAATCATATGCTGGATTCTTTCTTCCAACGTTTCGATGGAGCCGTACAGCATCGTAGCGTGTGTCTTTAAGCCCAGACGGTGTGCTGTCCGTTGCACTTCCAGCCATTGCTCGGTAGTGGCCTTGCCGACGCCCATTTTTTTACGGTATCGCTCCGACAGAATTTCAGCCCCTCCGCCTGTCAGGGTGCCTAAGCCGGCTTCCACCAGTGTTTTCAGCACTTCCTCATAAGTTAGCCCGCTAATTCTAGAGAAGAACTCAATTTCCGCAGCCGTGTGGGCTTTGATGGTCACATTCGGATATCTTTGCTTCAGCGCCCTTACATAATTCACGTAATAATCAAAGGGGACATGGGGGTTATGCCCTCCCGTAATGTGAAATTCCCGCATTTCGGGGTGAATGTGCTTGTCGATATATTCGAACATTTGCTCCGGACTTAGTGTATAAGCACCTTCTTCGCCTTCATCTCTGCGGAAGTGGCAAAAAGCGCAGTGAGCTTCACATACATTTGTAAAGTACAGGCTCATATTTTGGATAAAATAAACTTTGTTTCCGTTTTTGCGGAGATTAAGCTCGTTAGCCAGTTGGCCCACAGACAGAAGATCATCGGTTTCATAGAGAAACAGCCCGTCCTTAAGATTAAGCGGCTGTCCATGTGCAACCTTTTCTCTTATGCTCTCCATCATTGTATTTGGGGTGGGGACTACTATACCCATTTTGTCACACACCTTTCTTTATTCATTTTGCTGGAGAAACCAGCGCCAACCGGTCGTGAAATGATAATTACAAAAAAAGATAGTCCGCCGCAAAGCTGCGGAAACACTCGAGCCCAATTAAAGATATAACAAGCCATTAGAGCTGGCCATGCAACCTTTGTCCTTACCATTATAAACCTAGCTCCAAAGAAGCGGCAAGACAGAGTTCGACAGGAAAAGGGAGTAAAAAAATTGAAATTCATACGTTTTTCTGCAATTTATGCTTCCAATTATTTGAATTCTGTGTATACTAAATAATTGGTGATTAATTTTTTTAAGGTGATTAAAGGTGAAAAGTACGATGATGAATTTGGAAATTAATGAAGAAATTGAAGATGCCCGTAAACAAATGATTCAATTAGGGTGTCAACTCGGACTTCTTCATCCAAGAGTTGTTGAAAGCAGTGAGAACCTGGACAAATTATTGTTAAGTTATTATCACCAGCAAAAGAACCGGAGCCGCTATTAGTTTTATGTCACTTGAGACTTATCCCGAATAAGAGTATACTTATTTCTATAAAGAATAGATAAGAACTATTATTAATTAAACCTGCGTAATTCTGTTCTATATAGAGGAGGGACTCGTGATGATCCGAATCAGTGACTCTGCATCAGAGAAAATCAAGGAAATGCTGACTAGCCAGGACACACCCGATATGTTTTTGCGTGTAGGTGTCAAGGAAGGCGGCTGCAGCGGTTTTTCCTATGGTATGGGCTTTGATAACGAGCAGCACGATAACGATAAAACTTACGATATTAACGGACTGCAAGTAGTAGTCGATGAGGAAAGCTCGAAATACCTGTATGGTGTGGAGATCGACTACAAAGATGTTGGCATGGGCGGAGGATTTACGATTAACAACCCCAATGCGATTGCCACTTGCGGCTGCGGCAGCTCGTTCCGTACAAAGCCTGAAGAAGAAGCGCTGGCAGAGAAGTGCGATGATTAACGTATAACAGCAAGACCAGCATAAAGCCGCTGGGCGGTTTCCCGGTACAGATTGGTACTTGGAAATCGTCCTTTTTGCGTGTGCCGACTTCCACTACTTTCCACCGAACAAAGGTGTGTTTTTGTGGTATACTTTATACACGGATACAGGAATTCATGTATCCGCCTTCATAACTTTTTTTCTTTCTCTTCATTCATTTGCGCCTGTTCCTGCAACAGGCGCTTTTTTGCAATCCATCCCCAAATTACTGCCGGCTGCAGCTGGAATAGAATCTGGCAGGCGGGAACATATTTGGACCCTTCCGGTCATACATGTTATACAAAGGACGGTGGGACCGGAATGGAAAATAAGTTGGCCGCATATTTTGAGCTGAAGCAGCGTCAGCGGGAACTGGAAGCGCAGCTGGCAGAGCTGAGAGACGAGCTGATTGGATGGTTTGACGAGCCTATTCAAACTACATATGGCGGATATCATCTCCGCATTTCACTGCAGGAGAGAAGGGAATACGACGATCATTTGCTGTATAATCGCCTTCCTGATGGAGCGTTATGGAGAATGATGTCAAAGGCGGATCCCGCAAAAATTGCGGGCTTAGTGAAATTGAATGTGGTGTCCGAAGATCTGCTGGAGGGCACTTACAAAATCAAGCGAATCCCCTACGTGTACGTAAATAAACTGTGAAATAGTCCCAGCCGGGTTTTCGTTTGGGTGCACAAAGGCTTTGAGGCTGGCCGCTAGATTGATTCGGACGGAACTAGCAGGGAGGCAATACTTCACTTTCTGGGGGATTTGTCATAAATTCTTACAGCCGGACAACTTGTAATGTACAATAGGATAAAGAACTGCGGGCTTGTCAGCCCGCGAGTTCGATCAGATTAAGTGCAGTTGACCTTGGGGACAAGCTGTAAGGATGGGGGATATCGGGTGAAAATTAAAATCGTCATGGACGTGCAGAATTATCAGATTGAGGATGTGCTGGAGCTGGACGATGATAAGCTCGAGCCGCTGACGGAAGATGAGCTGCGGGCTGCAGTAGAGATTAATATCCGGGAATGGGCCAACAATCAAATTCAGATTGCTTGGGAGGTCTTGGAGAGCGAAGAAGAGTAAGCAGCTATTTTAACGATAGATAGTAACATCAGATTAATGTGAGGATTCACTCAGGGAAATGCGGGGAAATGACAAAACGGACAGAATAAGATTAAAGAAGGCAGCTCACGGATTAACCCCGCGAGCTGCCTTCTGCATATGATTTCATTAATTAGAACTTCAAGTTGCTGCTGTGTCCTGGAGACAATCTGGCTTCAGGATCTATATAAACCTTGGCGTTGTTTACAGCGGTTGGCGCTTCCCCGAAGCCTACGCAAATCAATTTCAGCTTGCCGGGATAAGTTGTAATATCGCCTGCGGCAAAAATACCGGGAATAGTAGTTTCCATTCTTGAATCAACTACTATCGAATTGCTCTCAATCTCAAAGCCCCATTCGGAAATGGGTCCTAGGGAGGAGACGAAGCCGAAATTAACAATGACGGCGTCAACATCGAGCACCGCTTCTTCCTTAGTCTTCAAATCAGTCAAGGTGACTTGATTGATTTGATCGTCACCATGAAGCCTGGTGATTTCCTTGAAGGTTTGAACTTGAACCTTGGATTTCATCAGCAGTTCAACGCTGTGCTCATGCGCTCTGAATTTGTCTCTGCGATGAACGAGAGTAACCTGCTTGGCGATCGGCTCGAGCATCAAGGCCCAGTCAACCGCAGAGTCGCCGCCACCGGAAATAATGACGTTCTGACCGGCAAAAGCGTTAAGATCACTTACGAAATAATGAAGATTCTTATTTTCGAATTGTGCAGCTTCCGGCAGGGTCAACTTTCTTGGTTCAAATGCGCCGATTCCGCCTGTAATAATGACCGCTTTGGAATAGTGCACGCCTTTGTCCGTCTTTAATTCGAACAGCCGCTCTTCTTGTTTCTTCAATCCGATAACCTTTTCTTCAAGACAAACCTCTACAGGGAATAAGCTCATCTGCTGGGATAAGTTGTCCACCAGCTCTTGGGCCCGGACTTTTGGAAAACCCGCTACATCATAAATGTATTTCTCGGGGTAAAGCGCAGCCAGCTGACCGCCCAATTGAGGCATGCTTTCGATAATTTTGACCGATGCCTGACGCATACCAGCATAGAAGGAGGCAAACATTCCTGCAGGACCCCCGCCAATGATTGTAATATCGGTTATTTCTTGTTGCTGTTGTGATGACACAGTACCAAACACCTCCGGGCAAATTTGAACAATCGTCTTATATTATAAACTTACACTGTCCTGAAATAAAGACCCTGCTTATTAGTTTTACTTATAAGAAATCGATAATTTGTTGAACAAAATCTTATATTGGCGGAGTTATGACGATTATCAGTGGTAATTAATGGTACCAGCCAATTTTGATGACGCAGCTAATTCCAGAATTCAGGAAATAAATGAGCAAGCAATCGTTGGAAATTGGGCTTGATATTTACCAGCGTAAAGTTTATTCTTTCATATGAATAGCTTGTTTAAACAGAGAAAAAGACAAGCAGGTTTTATGATTGGTAACTTTGTGTAATTTTTCACAATAGACTAGACTAACATACAATAATGGAGTGGTGGGAAACCCTATGGGCAGAATACCAAGAATCGTCATTTTGGGTGCTGGGTATGGAGGGATTGTGACGGCAATCCGGCTGCAGAAGGATCTGAATTATAATGAAGCCGACGTCACACTGGTTAACAAGCATGATTATCATTATATAACGACTCATCTGCATATGCCTGCTGCGGGGACGGACAAGCCGGAAAATGCGCGTGTGGAAATTTCCAAGCTGATTGATGAATATAAAATCGATTTTGTCAAATCGACCGTTACCGAGCTTAAGCTGAATGAGCAGAAGGTTGTACTGGAGGACAGCACATTATCCTATGATTACTTAATTATCGGCTTAGGCGGAGAGCCGGAAACGTTCGGTGTGCCCGGACTGCTGCAGAACGCGCTGAATATTCGCAGCATCAACAGTGTACGGCTTATTCGGGAGCATATCGAATATCAGTTCGCCAAATATAAAAGAGAGCCGCACCGTACCGATTATTTGACCTTTATAGTGGGCGGAGCGGGCTTTACCGGGATCGAATTTGTCGGCGAGCTGGCCGATCGGGTCCCCAAGCTTTGCAAGGAGTTTGATGTCAACCCGGAGCTGGTAAAAATTTATAATATTGAAGCGGCCCCGACCGCCTTGCCTGGTTTTGATCCCCAGCTGGTGGAATATGCCATACAGGTGCTGGAGGAAAAGGGTGTCACCTTCAAATTAGCCACGGCGATCAAGGAATGTACACCGGAAGGTGTTGTCCTGGCTACAGGGGAAGAGATACGTTCGGCTACTGTAATTTGGACTGGGGGGATCCGCGGCAATCATATGCTGGAGGAAGCAGGGCTGGAAACGATAAGGGGCCGTGTGGTCGTCGATGATTATTTGCGGACTCCCGAATATGACAACGTATTTGTGCTGGGAGACTGCTCTATGGTGATGAGCCCGGAGGGTAGGCCGTATCCGCCTACTGCACAGATTGCTACCCAGCAGGGGGAGCTCTGTTCATACAATCTGGTAGCGTCGATTCGCAATGCCCCTCTTAAAAAATTTTCCTTCCATAACCGGGGAGTAGTGGCGTCTCTTGGCAGGCGGCAGGCGATCGGTCTGGTAGGCAATCATAAGCTGACTGGAAGGAAAGCAGCCTGGATGAAAAAAATGATTGATTTAAGATATTTGTACATGATCGGCGGCATTCCGTTAGTTGTTAAGAAAGGCAAGCTGTAGGAAAGACTGTGTTTCGTTAAAGGGGGGGATGATGATGAGACATTGCAGCGTCCAAGTCAGAGGACTGCTCACGCGGGAAGAACTCGACCGTTACAATGCCCTTATGGAGGTCGGTCACTACTTGGAGAGCCAGAACCGCTACGACTTGGTTTATCCGGTGCAGAAAGAAATTGATATTCTTATTCTGCCGGCGATTGAGCGGTTGAAAGAAAAGGGCCGGCAGCGTGACCGGGATACGGAGGAATATTTAAAAAGCAAGCAGGAAAGCCAGGAAGACGGCGAATAATGATGATGAGAGGCCGCTGCCAAAGCAACGATAAAATGACTTTAGCGGCGGCCTCGTCTACGTTGTCGTTCCATTTATAAGGAAAGCATTTGTCTCGCTTTATCTGCATCAAGCAAATTGCCAACATAAAATTCGCCGAATTCTCCGAAACGCGCGCTCGCCTCGTCGAATCTCATTTCGTATACCAGCTTTTTAAATTGCAGGGCATCGTCAGAGAATAAGGTTACGCCCCATTCCCAATCATCCAAGCCAACGGAACCGCTAATAATTTGCTTAACCTTTCCGGCATAACTGCGCCCAATTAAGCCGTGGCTGCGCATCATTTCGCGGCGCTCTTCCATAGAAAGCATATACCAGTTATCCTGGCCTTCGCGCTTTTTGTTCATTGGATAGAAGCAGTAATGCTTGGATTTAGGCATGATCGGCTTCAGCCTGGCAGCAACATGGGGATCTTCCATTGGATCCGTGCCGGGCTTGGCCATATAGCTGCTCAGCTCCACCACCGAAACATAGGAATATGCAGGCAGCAGGTGCTGGGCCAGGATTGTTTTATTGAAGGCTGTCTCCAGCTCATTAAGCTCTTCCAACGTTTCTCTTAGATGAGTAAACGACAAGTCTGCTTTTTGTCCGACAATGCTGTAGAACGCAGAGCTTCCTTGCTTATCGTTCTCGATGCTTTGCCAATCCTGGAGCAGCTGCTCCAGCTCCTCTATCGCTTGAGCTCGTTCTTGATCACTTGCGTATCTCCAAGACGGCCAGTTGATGGTGCGGAAATCATGCAGGGCATACCAGCCTTCCAGCGTTTGGACGGCTTCACTCATGGGCATTCACTCCTTATTTATAGTGCCTGAACTGGCTTGGAACAGCTAAATTATGCTGTTTCTCGACAGCTTGTTCCTCTTCATTGTAGCTAAATGGAAGCCTGGGAGCAAACGGTAAAAGCGTCATAATAATGACAATTTGTTGGCTTTACTTTTTCTTTCGCGGTAAGCTACAATAAATAGAGAATTGATGTTTTGGAACAACTAAGCAAGGGGTGACCATACTTTGAACATCGTCATAGAGGTCCTGCAGCTGTTCGTGCTGATTCTGCTGGCCTTTTGTATGTTTTTCGGCCTGGGCTTCATTTTAAATATGCTGCTGAAAACCACATGGTTTCCAATCTATGCGTATATTATTTTCGTTGTTGGCCTCGTTTATTGGACTTGGGGACACGAAACTTTTTTAGAGAATATCAGCGGGTATACTTTGGCTGACTATTTACCGCTGATTAGCGGGCTGGCCGGTGCTGTGCTGAGCGGGTATACGATCAGGCTGCTGCGGGTGAAGGGCTATAAAATGTTTTAACCACAGCGATTATTATAGTGAAGAGCATTTCTTGGATAAAGATCTGGAAAATGGGGACAAGCCTCTTTCTAAGCAAAGGGTTTGTCCTTTTTCTGCACTTGCAGGCATTCTCTGTCTTTAGAGAGGATCAATAGTGTGGTAAAATGAAGATTCAACAGTTTAAGGCGGGTGACCAAAGGAATATGCGCATCACTAACCAATTGCATTTTACAGAAAATCACCGCTATTGCGTATACCGGGATTTTGCGCTCAGCAGCCTGGATTACCGACTGCTTGGAAGCCTCTACCAGCCGATGATCGGAGCTATGGCAGTAGGCATTTATTACAGCCTGTATCAGCAGCTGCCGGGGGACCGGATCGGATTTTCTGCCCTGGAGCAGCAGAGGCGCCTGTTTCTCAGTCTGGATCTCGAGCCGGGAGAGAAAGGGCGGAGTTTTTTTATTGAGCAAAGCTCGAAGCTAGAAGCTGTAGGCCTTATGCAAACCTCCCGCCGATATTTAAGCTCTAGTGAAGATTATGTTTATGACTATCAATTATTCCGTCCATTGTCACCGGAGGAGTTTTTCAAGAACCAGCATTTGACCCTTTTGCTGAGGGACAAGGTGGGCAAATATATGGTCCTTTCCTTGAAGGAAGAGCTGATGTCGGAAGAGCCCGCGGAGCTGACCGGCTCCCAGCGGGAGAACCTGTCCGTTCCATTTTATGATCTGTTCCGTCTGAACACTCAGGTGGTTGATTATGAGCTGGAGCAGGCGATTTACCAAACCGCTTCTGACAGGCAGACTGGCGGGGGACCTGATGTGATCAGTAAAGGGTTTGATTATGCTGATATTATACGCAGATTTCCTAGAGAATCGGTTAACCGCAGCTATGTAGAAGCTTTGAAATATAGGCTGGATCAGCTGGCGGTCATTAATATTACGGCAAAGAAATACCAGCTAACGCTGTTAGAAACATGCCGTTTGCTGGATGAAGACGAGGTTTTTGATGAGGAAGGACATCTTCAGGAAGATGTGCTGAAATATAAGGCAAATCTTTATTTTCGCCAAAGCAAGAGAAGAACTGAGCAGCATGCAAGGCATCTGGCCGACCGCCAAGCGAATCAGCAGGACGAGCCGGCTGTGGAGCAGCCCGTAGAGATGAATTATTATGTCGAGGTTCCACCTCTATTTCAGGGGCAGTGTGATATTCACCAATACAATATGATTCTCCGCAATGAGCCTTATACGCTCGTCCTGCAGCGTTTTTTTTCACAGGGCAGCGTGCCGGACGGGGTTCTCGACATTTTTCAAAAAATCGATTTAAATTACAAGTTGAAAGAAGAAGTTATCAACGTTCTTATCCATTATATTCATGTTGACCGCCGCTCCTGGGCCAAATCTTCGATAGAGGCTGTCGCTTCCGACCTGCTCGGCAAGCAGATTCATACATATGAGCAGGCAGTCGAATATATCCGCGAGAAAATGAACTACAAACAGCAAGCGGAACGCAGACGCGGCACTAAAAGGGCTTCCTCCCCGGGCTGGAAGAACAGCAAGCTGAAAGGCAAGCCGGAAATTCCGGTGATTACGGACAAGCCTGCTGCGAAGAAACTGTCCCAGGCGGAGCTGGAAGCGATAAGACAGAAAGCGATGAAGCTTGACGGCAAGCTGTAAAAAGCGGCAAGCTGACAATGAAACACACTAGAGCAGCATAACTTGAGAAACAAGCTAGGTAAGGATGCCAGGTAAACATACTAGGTAGACATACTATCTGGCCGATACTATTGAAATAACAAGAACAGGGGGAAGATGATGGAATCGCTCGGGGATTTGCTTAAACAGCTGGCGGACAGGCCTATGCTCAAGAGCCGGGAGGAAAAAATCAGCAAGCTGCTTTCCGACCCTTTGATCGAGAACTGGAGAAAAGCATATCCGCTCGCTAGCCAGGAGGACATCAGGCTGAACCTTAACAAGTTCTACCAGTATGCGCTGGAGCATCGTAACTGTTCCCAATGCCCGGGACTCGAACGCTGTCCTAACGACTATCCGGGGCACTATACGATGGTCTCTGCGGAACAGCTGGAGGGCAGCAGTCATATTTATGAACGCAAAGTCAGCTGCGACAAATATAATGCCAGCCTTAAGCAGGAAGCTATCCGCAACCGGATTCGCAGCTTCTATGTAGATCAGAGATCACTGCAGCAGGGATACTCTGCGGATGAGATCGTTCGCATGGATTGGGAACGAGCGGAAGCGGTAGATCGGGTGCTGGACTATATTTTGCTGACGAAGGAGAATGGCCTGCAGACCAAGGGTCTGTATTTAGCCGGGTCGTTCGGTACCGGCAAAACCTTTTTAATGGGCTATATGCTGTATGAGCTGGCCAAATCGGGATTAAGCGGTGCGATCGTGTACATGCCGGATTTCGCCGAGGACCTGAAGGGGATGTTCCAGGAGCCGCAGAAGCTGAAGGAAACGATCGATCTGCTCAAGGAAACCGATCTTCTCGTGTTTGATGATATCGGTGCGGAGAATCTTAACCCATGGTTAAGGGATCATGTGCTTGGCACGATATTGAATTACCGGATGAACCGCAAGCCAACTTTTTTTACCTCCAATTATGAATTGGACGACTTGGAAAAGCATTTCAGCTTTACGAATCGCGATGGGGAAGAGGAGTTCAAGGGAAAGCGGATTATGGACCGGATTCGCCACTTTGTCGAAGAGGTGTACGTTGCCGGATTTAACAAGCGGGAACGCCGTGAGGCCACATAAAGAGGCGTACCGTGCTGTCGTATGTGGCAAGGATTAAAGCAAGCGCAAATCACAGCCTTTGGTACGGGAGAAGAAACCGCGATCACAAAAAAAGTTGGACAGAAACTAGCTTTCCGTCCAACTTTTTATCTTTTGGGGCTTAATTGTACATCACAGCCCTAATTACAACTGTAGGGACTTATTGCTTGGAGCCCCTTCCTTCTGGCAAAGTGCGGATAGTTAAATGATCTGTTTCAACAATACCGCTACCACAAAGATCAATGTCATTACGGCAAACATTCCTGCGAAGCCAAGTGCCACATCTATGAAATCATTGCGGGGTTCTTCATTGACGTGGTGCCCCGGATGCTTAGGATCCAACATGGATATTCCCTCCTTGAACGGCTATCCCTCGATGCATTTCTTAGTCTATATCCAAGTATACCGAACTATGCGGATTGTTGTAAAGCTTTAGGTACTGCCTGAAATCATCCTTTCAATTATTCGTAACAAGTTAGCCATATTTGTCCTGAGTTTTTTTTATTTTAGCTTAACTCGATTTCATCTACAATTAGGAAAACAAAGGATGATATGATATACTTAAACATGAGCATTCGCATAACTTGTTAATGCAAATGCTGACATAGCAGGCATGACTTTCTTAGTATCATGGCCACGGTCTGCAGATACAATATGAACACGAACAAAGATAAGGGAGGACATCCATCATGGCTATTGTTAATGTTTCTGACTCATCCTTCAAAGAAGAAGTAGAAGGTCAAGGCACTGTCCTTGTTGATTTTTGGGCCCCTTGGTGCGGTCCTTGTAAAATGATTGCCCCAATTCTGGAGGAACTGGACGGGGAAATCGGGGATCAAGTAAAGATCGCTAAAGTGAACGTGGACGAAAACCCTGAGTCCGCATCTCGCTTCGGGGTCATGAGCATTCCTACGCTGATTGTCTTTAAAGACGGCCAGCCGGTTGACAAGGTAGTTGGTTTCCAATCGAAGGATGCACTGAAAGGCGTAGTATCTCGTCATCAATAATTAATGGGATTCCATACACATGGTGAACAAGAACTCTTTTTCTGCTATGCTGAAAAAGAGTTCTTTGTTTCGTGCGGATTACCGGAAGAGGATTGAAGCAGTGGAGGGGGGGATTGCGATGGAAACCTATCATGACGTAATCAGGGGCAAGCTGGCCCATCTGCCGGACAAGCCCGGATGCTATTTGATGAAAAACGAGCAGGGGACCGTCATCTATGTTGGCAAGGCGAAGGTGCTTAAAAACAGGGTCCGCTCTTATTTCACCGGCAGCCATAACGCCAAAACTCAGCGGCTCGTCAGCGAAATACGCGATTTTGAATATATCGTGACGGCGAATAACGTTGAAGCGCTTATTTTGGAATGCAATTTAATCAAGAAGTTTTACCCCCGCTATAATGTGCTGTTAAAGGATGACAAATCTTTTCCTTATATTAAAATTACGAATGAAGCCCATCCGCGATTGGAAGTAACGCGCAGAGTCGTCAAGGACAAGGGGAAATACTTCGGTCCGTATCCGAATGCTTATGCCGCCCAAGAGACCAAAAAGCTGCTGGACCGCCTGTACCCTTTGCGCAAATGCAGGACACTGCCTGATAAGGTTTGTCTCTATTACCATATTGGACAGTGTATCGCCCCTTGTGAATACGAGGTCGATCCTGGGGAATATGAACGGATGATTCAGGAAATTATTCGTTTTCTCGGCGGCGGACACAAGCAAATTCGCAAGGAATTAGAGGAAAAAATGATGGCGGCGGCCGAAGAGCTGCAGTTTGAAAGGGCCAAGGAGCTGCGTGATCAGATCGCCTATATTGATGCGGTGATGGAGAAACAGAATATTACGGTAGCGGATATGGTGGACAGGGATGTGTTCGGCTACGCTGTCGACAAGGGTTGGATGTGTGTTCAGATTCTTTATATGCGGCAAGGTAAAATGGTTGAAAGGCACGCGTCAGTGTTTCCATTTTACGGTGAAGCCTATGATGACTTTCTGTCGTATGTCGCTCAGTTTTACAGTGACAACCCGGCGCTGCCAAAGGAAATTCATCTCCCGGGTAAGCAGGAGGAGACAGCAGATAGCGAATCGGGAACATCTACAGAGGAAGCGGCGCACTCTCTGGAGGCATGGCTTAACGTAAAAGTGCGGATACCCCAAAGAGGGGTGAAAAAACAGGCTACAGATATGGCCTGCGATAATGCAAGGGTAGCGCTTGAAGAAAAATTCAAGATGATTGAGCGGGACGAAAGCCGTACCGTCAAAGCCGTAGAGGCTTTGGGAGAGTGGCTCGGGACCGCACCGGTCAGAAGAATAGAGGCATTTGACAACTCCAATATTCAAGGAGTTGAGCCGGTTTCTGCCATGGTTGTCTTTACGAATGGCAAGCCGGACCGCAAGGAATACCGCAAATACAAGATTCGTACTGTCAAAGGTCCGGATGATTATGAGACCATGCGGGAGGTAGTCCGCAGGCGGTATGAGCGGGTGCTCAAAGAAGGCCTGCCGCAGCCGGACCTGATCGTGGTCGACGGAGGAAAGGGGCAAATCTCCGCAGCTGTTGACGTGCTTGAGAATGAGCTTGGGCTGTTCATTCCTGTTTGCGGCCTGGTTAAGGACGACAAGCACCGGACCGCTCAACTGATGACCGGAGATCCGCCTGAGGTTGTTCCGCTGCCGCGGGACAGTCAGGAATTCTATTTGCTGCAAAGAATCCAAGATGAGGTTCACCGGTTTGCCATTACTTTTCACCGGGAGCGCAGAGCCAAATCGATGGTTGCTTCCAGGCTTGATTCAATTCCTGGAGTTGGCGAGAAGCGGCGCAAGCAGCTGCTCAAGCATTTCGGCTCTTTAAAAAAGATAAAAGAGGCGCAAATCGAGGATTTCAAGCCGATTGGAATAGGGGAGAAGCTGGCCCGGACGATCCTCGATTTTTTGAACGATGCTGAAGAGCAATTGCCTTCCCAGGGAGATCGGGAGCAGGCGCCGGACCAACAATCGTAGAAGCTGTGCCAAAGAAAAAAAAGGTTGCCTCCCGCTTCATCTTCGTGAATGGAAGCGGGCGAGAGCAACCTATTTTTTACCCCATCAGAAAGTATAGAAGTGGCTTCGTTGAAGCTTTTCTTATTATGGCCAAATCAGAATTCCTTCCTTCAGGAGCTAACGGCGCGATGACCAGTATTCATTGTCATTTCGCGTGGAATAAGGCTCCGGGGACGGTGGGGCGTCTGTCCCGTAAGGCTTACTGCCTGCAGGTGCCGGCCGATTCCAATAGCTGACCGGCCCGGCTGGTAGACCATCGTCTCGTTTATTCCGCCGAGACCATGTATGCAGCCACATAAGGACGTAACCGAGTATCGCCGGAAAGGCGATATAGAACAAGCCCCAGGCGATGTCAGCGGGAGTGCCCAGCGTAAACATCAGCGACATCGCCATCAAGGTGCTGTTCATAATGGCATGGGCAAAAATAACGGTAAATAAGCCGTATTTCAAGAACATATAGCCAAAAATAATCCCCAGTACAGCAACTTCAAACAACCGGGTGTAGCTTGGATAAATCGTATAGCCGGTATGGCCGAGTGCCCAGATAATGCTCGAGATGATAATGGCAATGACCGGCAGACGGAACAGCTTTTTGAACGCTGAAATTGCAAACAGCCGGTAAATAATTTCTTCGGATATGGCAGCCATCCAGGCGAGCAGCGGGAACAGCGCCGGAATGTAAAGATTGTGCACGGATTGGGTAGGATCGCTGATGGCGAATGAATCGAAGCCAACCCCTGCGATCAGAAACAAAAACTGCTGCACCCCAAGGATGAACAGACAAATCAGATAACCGCGGCCCATGGCGTAAAATACTTCCCGGCCAAAATGCGCTTCCCGCCATCTTGGCCAGGAATTCCAGCCTTCTTTTCTCCACAATTGCTCTCCGGATATTGCCGTGAAGTATTGGGCAACCGCAAGCAGAGCGACCAGGCCAAAGGTGAAGAAAATATAGAACATATTCATAAATGCCGCTTCCTGCGGAGATACCTGAGTGCTGACTCCAGGCAGACTATTCACGGTATGGATAAAGTAGATCAGCGCGAAAATAATAGCGAAGACAATTCCTCTTACAAAGAGCACCTCTTTGCGGTTGATGATGACTAGAATAATCGCGGCCAGGTTAATCACAAAAGTACCGGCGAGGGCAATCCAGGACATGGTGCCGGCCAGCGCTTCTTCCTTGGCCAGCCACAGCTTAAAGTTGTCCGGCACAGAGAAAGACGGCATAAATCCGCTGATCGTATCTCCGGTAAACTTAAGCGCAAGCTCCAGTACGGATTCGCCGATCTGTTGGTCGAGACTTTCGTAAACGAACAGATTGGATGCTGATCCAGGAATAAGCTGGAAACGTGACAGGTCATAGCCTTGCTCCAGCAAATAGGCGTCCGCGGCAGCACGGCGGTCCTGTGTACTGGAAGAAGCTATGGCGGAGGAGCTGAGCTTGTTCCAGGAGGTTACTTCCGGGATGGTCATCGAAACGCGAAGCACCCACATTGGCTGCGCTGCTTCGCCTGAAATTCTGATTTCCCAGAAGTCAACCGGATGCCTGTCTCCATACTGCTGTTTATAATCCTGGGCCAGCTTCTGCTGCTGCAGATAGGCGCTTAACGTCTTATCTGTTTGGAACAGGACCGTCGTATCCGTTATCCGGTAGTCTGGTTCCAAACTCATAACCAGCTGTTCAGCCAGACGTCCGGCTTCCTCCTTGGTTACGGTGGGACGTGACAAATCTTCTTCCAAATCACCTGATAACAACGGGCTTATCAGAATGGCCCCGAAGTAGAGTATAATTCCGGCTACAGCGAGTAAAGCAAGAGAGCGATTAAATTTGTGAGGAATCAATGTCCATTCTCCTTAACATAATCTATTGCTTACAAAGTATCATATCCAGGCTGGTGATTCCAGTTTTCTCCTGTGTACTACCATTTTTCCTGCTAATCCCGGTTCGTATACAGCAAAATTTTAGGTTTAATAAACAATTCGTATCTACTGCAGGTTTAACCAATCAAGGGGAGCGGCCGGCCTTGGAGAAATATTCACGGGCCTTTCCGATAAACGTGCTGATCACCGGGTCGGCGGCTGCTTCAGTAATGTACATCAAGGATGTGGTTCGTTTACGCTCTTCAAGCTCCGGTATCGTTCTAACCGACAGATCGTTGTTGTCCAGCAGATGACCGCGCAAATACGATTTGGGCAGCAGGGTAGCCACTTTAATAGAAGAAACGAGCCGAATGATCGCTTCAAAAGAATCAATCTCCATTTTCACATTCGGGAATACAGCGTATTTGTGAAACAACTCATCCATCATGACGCGGTACCATGTTCCTTTGGAGAAGAGCAGCATCGGCAGATCCTGGATGTTTTTCATTTTGATTGCTTTCATTTCCGCGAGCGGATGTCCGGCAGGCAGGACCAGGCATAAATGATCCTCAAACAAGGGCAGACAGGTTAAGCCCGGGCTTTCGCTTTGCGAAGCAACGAGGCCAATGTCGACTTTTTTTTCTCTTACCATTGTAACGATTTCATGGGTTTTGCCTGTTAATGCTTTAATATCTGTATGGGGGAAATCGTTAGTATAAAAAGTAATCAAATCCGGCAGAGTCGATTGCAGTGTAGTTAGGCTCGCCCCTATCGTTAAGCTTAAAGTGGACAGACCGGAGCGGAACTGGCTTAAGGTCTGCACCATTTCCCGGTGGATTTTCCGCAGCTCAACGGCGTATTCGTAGCAAACCTGACCAGCGCGGGTAAGCTCCAGGCGCTTTCCCTTGCGCTCAAACAGCTGAATGCCCAGCTCCGCCTCCAGCCCCATGATTTTGCGTGAAAGCGCAGGCTGTGACAGCTTAAGCACTCCTGAAGCGCGGTTCAAGCTCTTTTGCTCGACAACGGTAGCGAAAGCATATAAATCCTCCAATGCGTTTCACCTCATCTAATGGATAGTATGATGATAATTTCATTCGTTATGCAAAAAGTTAATAAACATATATAATGAATAAGCACTTCCATTATAAGTGATCTACCAGTAAAATGAAATATGTCACGTAATGTTCACAAAAGATGAAGCCTTCCCTATATTTTCGACAATCAATGGAAAGCCTAAGGGCAGGTGAAGAGACTCAAAGCCCGGTCTAACATGAAGCGATAGAATGAGTGTGTCCATATCGTGACGAATCATGTTACAAATTGTTGACGCTTCATCGGCTTGGGTTTACAATGAGTATTGGTTTTGACAAGCTCCATAATTTTGAAAGGGGAACGTTTTCAGATGGCAGGAAACTCTTATTACTATCGCAAGCTGCACTCACTGCTTGGGATTATCCCGGTCGGAATGTTTCTGATCTTCCACCTGGTGTCCAACTATTCAGCCTTTGAGAAGGGGCATGCAGGGTTTATCGAGCAGGTAGAGTTTATCAACAGCTTGCCTTTTGTGCTGGCCCTGGAGATTTTCGGCATTTATCTCCCGCTGCTGTACCATGGGGTGTACGGCTTATACATGGCCTACACATCGCGGAATAACGTAAACAATTACGGCTATTTCCGTAACGTGATGTTTATGCTGCAAAGGGTTACAGGCGTCATTACGCTGCTGTTTGTAGTATGGCATGTATTTGAAACCCGTGTTCAAGTAGCGTTAGGCATCGTCAGTCACGACGAATTGGGAGTTCGGATGCACGAAATTGCGACACAGCCTTGGGCTTTTGCCTTGTATATTATCGGGATTGTAGCGGCTGTGTTCCACTTTTCGAATGGAATCTGGTCTTTCCTGGTCAGCTGGGGAATTACTGTGGGACCACGTGCCCAGAAGGTTTCCGGCTACATTTGCATGATCTTTTTCGTGGTGCTGTCGGTTATCGGTATTTTGGCGATTACTGCCTTTACCGGGGCGGAATTTCAAGACACTAGCGTTCTGAATCAATAATCGAGGGGGGACTAGACGCAATGGCTAATACAAAAATCATCGTAGTTGGCGGAGGGCTGGCCGGACTTATGGCAACGATCAAAGCAGCCGAAGCCGGCGTTCATGTAGATTTATTCTCCCTGGTTCCGGTCAAGCGTTCTCACTCTGTTTGTGCCCAGGGCGGAATTAACGGGGCTGTAAATACAAAGGGGGAAGGAGACTCTCCGTGGGAGCATTTTGACGACACGGTATACGGGGGAGACTTCCTGGCGAATCAACCGCCGGTTAAAGCAATGTGTGATGCTGCTCCTGGCATTATTCACTTGATGGACCGGATGGGCGTTATGTTTAACCGGACTCCGGAGGGGCTTCTGGATTTCCGCCGTTTCGGGGGAACCAAGCATCACCGCACAGCGTTTGCCGGAGCTACTACCGGCCAACAGCTGCTGTACGCATTGGATGAACAGGTTCGCCGTTGGGAAACGGCTGGTCTGGTCAAGAAGTACGAGCATTATGAATTTACATCCGCTGTATTGGACGACGAGGGAGTGTGCCGTGGAATCGTCGCCCAAGACTTGCGTTCAATGGAAATTCACAGCTTCCCGGCTGATGCCGTTATTATGGCTACAGGCGGTCCGGGAATTATTTTTGGTAAAACAACCAATTCTGTCATCAATACAGGAACCGCTGCCGGTGCGTTGTATCAGCAGGGCGTTCATTACGCCAACGGCGAATTCATTCAAATTCACCCGACGGCTATTCCGGGGGACGATAAGCTTCGTCTGATGAGTGAATCGGCCCGTGGGGAAGGCGGACGGATCTGGACCTATAAAGACGGCAAGCCTTGGTATTTCCTGGAGGAGAAGTATCCGGCCTACGGGAACCTTGTTCCGCGTGATATTGCAACGAGGGAAATCTTCCATGTGTGTGTAGATTTGAAGCTCGGTATTAACGGGGAGAACATGGTATACCTTGATCTTTCCCACAAGGATCCGAAAGAGCTGGATATTAAGCTCGGAGGCATTATCGAAATCTACGAGAAATTCATGGGAGACGATCCGCGTAAAATTCCGATGAAAATTTTCCCTGGGGTTCACTACTCGATGGGCGGAATGTGGGTCGATTACAACCAGATGACCAATATTCCGGGACTGTTTGCTGCCGGCGAATGTGATTACTCCATTCATGGGGCTAATCGTCTTGGCGCGAATTCGTTGGTCTCCTCGATTTTTGGAGGGATGGTCGCCGGGCCTAAAGCTGTAGAGTATATTAAAGGCCTGAGCAAGCATGCCGAGGATGTATCCTCTTCTGTGTTTGAAAGACAGAAGAAGGTGGAGACCGATAAATACGAGAAGCTGCTGAAAATGGACGGCACCGAAAATGCTTACGTTATCCATAAAGAATTGGGAGAATGGATGACTAACAACATGACGGTTGTTCGTTACAACAAGAACCTGGAGGAAACGGACAACAAAATCCAGGAGCTTATGGAAAGATACAAGAACATTAACATTGTAGATACGTCCCGCTGGAACAATCCTGGTGTGGCGTTCACCCGGCAATTGTGGAACATGCTGACACTGGCCCGCGCAATGACAATCGGCGCTTTGATGAGAAACGAAAGCCGCGGTGCCCACTATAAACCGGAGTTCCCAGAGCGTGATGATGATAATTTCATGAAAACTACAATCGCAACTCATACACCGGATGGTCCGAAAATTACGTACCAAGAGATCGATGTTTCCCTGATTCCGCCTCGTAAACGTGACTACTCAACTGATAAACAAAGCAACCAGAAGAAGGGAGGAGAATAAGCATGGCTGAGGCAGTGGCGAGCAACAAAACGATAAAGCTGAGCATTACCCGTCAGGATAATGCCAACTCGAACCCGTACACCGAGGATTTCGAAATCCCGTACCGTCCCAATATGAACGTGATCAGCGCGCTGATGGAGCTGCAGCGTAATCCGGTTAACGCGAAGGGACAAAAGACGACTCCGGTTTGCTGGGAATCCAACTGTCTGGAAGAAGTGTGCGGAGCTTGCTCCATGATTATTAACGGCAAGCCCCGTCAAGCATGTACAGCGCTGATTGACAAGCTGGAACAGCCTATCCGCATTGCGCCAATGACCACTTTCCCAGTTGTGCGTGACCTGGTCATTAATCGTGAACGGATGTTCTCAGCCTTGAAGAAGGTTAAAGCGTGGATTCCGATTGATGGAACCTATGATCTGGGACCGGGTCCCCGGATGGCTGAGACCAAACGTCAATGGGCTTATGAATTGTCCAAATGTATGACATGTGGAGTTTGTCTTGAAGCTTGTCCCAACGTGAACGACCGTTCCGACTTTATCGGACCGGCTGCGATTTCTCAGGTCAGATTGTTCAATGCTCATCCGACAGGAGAAATGAACAAGGATGAGCGTCTGGAGACCCTCATGACCGATGGAGGCATTGAAGGCTGCGGTAACTCGCAAAACTGCGTGCGCTCCTGCCCGAAAGGAATTCCGCTGACGACCTCCATAGCAGCGATCAATGCAGACACCACGAAGCATCTATTCAAGAAATGGCTGCGCTCGTAACCATTTTTCGATTATCAGCCTATGAGCCTGGAAGAATTCGTTTGGCGAATTTCTTCCAGGTTTTTTACTATATCAGAAATTGTAAGTTTCCGTGTTTGGATTTGCAAAGTGCCCGGTGTTTGGGAATTCCGCCTTTTTTCGACAAGCAATATCCAAAGCTTGAATGACATAGTATAATTTAGTCAAAGTGGCACCTCAAAGAGCGGAGTGGTAAAAAGATGAGTGACTTGGTGAGCAGAGTCCGTTCCCGGACAAGGGGACAAGCCGGTTTAATCGGCAATGGGGAGAATTCGGCCTGGAAACTGGTTGAGCAGCTGATCAGCCAGTTACAGGAAGGGGTCCTGGTGTGTGAAAGAGATGAGAAGGGCCAGCTGAATCGGGTATGGGTAGTTAATTCAGCGCTTTGTAACCTGACCGGTTATAATGAGGAAGAGTATTTGGCTATGGATGGGGCAGCGCTTACCGGACATACTCGCTTAGCATTGTCTGCTTCCGATTGGAAACAGATCGATTCCGGCCAAGAGCTGCAGCTTCTGGGAGTATGGTCTACTAAAAATAAAGAGGCGCTGCCGCTTAAGATCCGGGCAAGCTCTGTGGAACTGCAGGGTGCGCGCCTGTTGCTTCTCGTTACCCAGGACAGAAGGAATCAGGAGAAGCTGCAGCAGTTGGAGGACTTTGTTATAGAGAGGGATAAGCGCAACAGCAGTATGCTGAAAGTTCCGCCGGAGCCGATATTGTTCCACAGCGAGGACGTCATTATCTATGCTAACGATGCAGCGCTGCAGTTATTGGGAGCTAAATGGGAAAGAGAACTGCTTGGACGTTCTATTCTTGACTTCGTCCACCAGGAGGATAGGGAAATTGTCAAGGAAGGACTGGAAACGCTGCAATTTAATCAATCCCGGGCCAGCTTCAAGGAATACCGCATGATTCGAATGGACGGACAATCTATAGAATTGGAAATGTCCAGCATCGCAGTGTTTCAATATATGCAGCGTCCCGTTATTCAAAGTATGCTCAGGGATGTGACGGAACAGAGAAAACGGGATCGGCAGAAGCGGCAATCGGACAAGCTGCTGGCGGTCAGCCAGCTGGCTGCCGGTCTTGCTCATGAAATGCGCAACCCGTTGACGGCGATGAAAGGGTTTCTCCAGCTGATGAAATCCAAGTCGGAAGGACATCAGCCCTACATCGATATTATGCTTACTGAACTGGAGCGGATTCACTATACAATTGGAGAATTTATGGTGCTTGCCCGGCCTTCGGAAGCCCAAAATTTCAAGAATCATCAGCTTGATGAACTCATACAGGAAGTGCTGGTTGTCATGGAGCTGCAGGCGGCTGCTGCGAGAGTGGAATTGTTCTGTCACGTTGATTCGAACGTTCCGGAGCTCTATTGTGACGGAAGACAAATGAAGCAGGTGTTCGTCAATATTGTAAAAAATGCAATCGAAGCAATGGCAAACGGCGGAGGGACATTGTGGATCCACGCATCCCTAACCGAGAACGGAATGATTAGGCTGAAATTTACGGATACCGGTACAGGCATAGAACCGGAAGTAATTTCCCGCCTGGGCGAGCCCTTTTTTACTACGAAGGACAATGGAAGCGGACTGGGGCTTATGGTGTCGAATCAAATTCTCGAACAGCACGAAGCAAAGCTGCAGATTCATTCCGAGAAGAATGTCGGGACAACGGTATGGATCGATCTTCCGCTTCAGAAGCAGGAGGAGTAAGTAGCCCAGTGTTAAATGTATCCTGACTTTCAGTCCCCGCGAACTAGTCTTGTTTATTGAACCGTATTAAAATCATGAAGAGACGGAAGTTTTGGCAGCGCCCATTAATCCGTCTTTTTGCTATGCCCTGAAAAAACTCCGGTCTGGCATGGAAATCATTATTAAAGGGATGAGCTAAAAAAATTTATAAAAATATTTTTCAATAGAAAGAGGACGGCGTTTTTGTGGATAACGTTATACACATTATCCACGGGCATTAGGGTAAGCTTCAAGACGGTTATGCACAATTTATCTACATATTGCCCACAAGTTAGTGTGGATAACAGAACAGTTGTTCTAAATAAAGATCAATGTTAGGATGAGTACAAAGAGTAAGAAAGGGTGAGAACAATGACTCTATTAAATGACGACATCCTGGTGGAGACTTATCAAAAAGCGGTGGAGTTAAACTTGGATAGGGAATTTATCTCGCTCCTTTTAGCGGAGATTAATCGAAGAAAGCTGGAGCTGCCATTACTGGAGCAGAGCTCTTCATCAAAGGGAATCTAGCAGAAAGAACGGCCATAATGCGTAGTAACTGTGAAAGGCAGTTAAAGTAACAAAGAAAAGTAAAGGAAGATTAATAAGGAAGTGGAATAAGGAAAGTGTAATAAGGGTAGGACAAGGCAAGAAAAGTGCAAGAAGCGCAATAAGGAAAGGTAATAAGGAAGTGCAGTAAGGAAGTGCAGTAAGAAAGTGTAATAATAAAGTGTAATAATAAAGTTCAATGGGCCAGGGTAATATGAAGTATAAGGTAAGCAAGTGTTGCGAGGAAGGTATAGTAAGAGAGAGCGTAAGGCAAGAAGAGGAATGCGGAAAGTTTTGTAATCAAAATGAAATATTCCTGTTACGGTTTGTTAACGTGGCTGGGGTACTATAATGACATGACCCCCTTTTTAAAATAGATTTACACTTAAGGACCCTGCCCCGTTGGCAAGGTCCTCTTTTTTTGTATCGAATTTCAGCTTTTCATTGCACCTAAAAGATTCTGACCACTGTCGTGCAGCACCACCGTTTTCCGAAAGCTTCGCACGGTGTGTAAGATCGACTAGAGGGTGTCGATTTGTATCATTCGTTGGCCAGTAGTAGTCCTGTAAGCTGCCTGTCCTAATGGGGGCTGCGACACGTTCCGCGTAGGTGCTTTGCGAGACGGATTGCGCTAACGCTCGCCCTCGCTCTTATTTGTGACAAAAAGTCCAGAAACCCGCGATCTGAGCAAAATAAAGACCGCTGCGAGCGTTAGAATTCGAAGCGGCCAGCCACGACAGCAAGCAGCAGCTACGGCCAGCAAAAAGCTTGCCGCCCGCTGCCAGTGCCGCTGATACGGTTATGCACAGTAAACGGGCTGCCTGGACTAATAATGACTAATTATTCTATAGGGGGACGGAAACGGGCTGCTTTTGCCGGTAGAAAACCCATTCCTTATAACCAATTTCCCGGAGTTTTTGCTGAACCAACTCCCACTCATCACCGATTCTGGACGGAATGTGGGCATCTGAACCGAAAGTGACCGGCACCTTGTAATAGAGAGCTTTTTCTAAAATATCATCCGCTGGGTACCAGCCTCCGCAGGATTTGGTTTTGCCGGATGTATTGATTTCGATAGCGATCCCCGTATCGCCAATGATTTTTAACGTTTCTTCCACCATCTTGGTAGGAAGATTCGAAAATTCCGGGTAGTAGCCTTTCATCGCATCAATGTGCCCAAGAATCTGGAACATGCCTGAACGGGCTGACTCCGCGATTCGCTGATAATATTCTTCCTTGGCCTGGATCTGCTGAACCTGGGTCAGCCCTTTCCAGCGGTTTTTGTTGAAAATGCTGACGCCGCCTGTGAAATGAACGCTGCCGATTATGTAATCAAACGGATAAGGCTCGTACATTTGCTTGTATAAATCAGCATGTTGAGGGAAGAAATCCGACTCTACTCCCAGCAAAACTTCAATGCGATCCTTGTATTCTTCCTTTAAGCGGAGCACCTCGGATATATAATTGGAAAAGTCGCTTTTGGCCATTGCAATACCGGGTTTCTCCTGATCCACCTCGCTGGCGAAGTATGGAGAGTGGTCGGAAATTCCGATTACCTGAAAATCCGCTTGAATAGCAGCCTCAATATAATCGCGAATGGTTCCTTCAGCGTGACCGCAGCGGTCATGATGCGTATGCAAATCGAACTTCATAATTAGCCTCCTCAAGTTCTTGGTTACTATTAACTAACGTGTTTATTTATTCTGAGCCAATAAACTGGGTTTCAGGCATTCCCTTCAAGTCGCTCAAAAACTGCTTAATAGCCGAGCTCAGGTAGCGACCTGATTTATAAATGACTCCGACAGGATGAGTGATTTCTAGCTCACTAACCTGGATAACCTTTAATGTTCCCATCTTCAATTCATTAGCCACGGACAGTTTGGAGATAATAGCGGCTCCCAAATTCAGCTCGACCATTCTTTTCACCTCTTCGCTGCTGGATAGCTCCATAACGATTTTGGGCTGGACATCGAGTTTCTTGAATATTTGATCTACAAACCGGCGGCCGGCAGTGTTCGGAGTCAACATAATGAAAGGAAGATGGTGGAGTGATTCCACTGTGCTGTAAGAAGAATGGGCTAACGGATGTTCGGGGGACACAACCAGCTCAAAGGTATCGTAATACAAAATCGAAGTCTCCAGGCTGGGAGATTTGTCAATTAAGTAGGCTATCCCAATATCCACAGTGCCATTCTCAACACTGGACATGATTTGGGATGAAGGCATGGAGTGAATGGTTGTGCTGATGAGCGGGTATTGATTCTGAAAATAGGACAGCACCCTCGGCAAAATTTGGATTGCAATCGAAGTGGTGGTTCCAAGGTTGATGTTTCCCTGGGGTTTGTGTTCCAGATCGGCCAATCTTTGCTTCAATTCTTCCACAATGGCCAAAATTTTATGGGCGTGCTCTAAAAAAATGATCCCGCTGTCCGTTAGCGTCACAGGTTGATTGCGGTCAATGAGCACGGTCTGAAATTGGTCTTCCAGCGACTTGATCTGTGCGGATACCGCTGGCTGGGTCAGATTAAGCTGCTCGCCCGCTTTGCGAAAGCTCATCGTTTGAGATACGGTCAGTAAGGTTTCCAATTGATTAATGTTCATTCTAAGTTTGGCCTCCCGAATGGAATCCAATGAGTCAAGTAGTGAATCAATAACAGTTAGTTATCAGCTGGCTGTACGGTATAAACAATTCTTTTTAATAGTACATTATAGCCAAGATTAAGCCGCTGGGCAATCCCTTTACGGTTAATGCTATGACAAGTATAATACAGTTCATTCGTAAAAAAGAATAAGATGGGTCAGAAGAAGGGTTAGAAGTATAAGAAGGGTTAGCAGAAGAGTTAGAAGTATAAGAAGTAAAAGAAGTAGAAGTATAAGAAGTAGAAGAAGTATAAGAAGCATTAGAAAAATAAGAGCAATAGAAATTGGTTAAAAAAGGATGGATGACCGATATGCGAATCGGACGATGTATCAGAATGGACCCGGCTCCCCGAGAACCGGTGACTGAAGCGGCCCTGGCGCGGTGGATGGATTCTTTTCAACATCAGCTGGAGCTCACAGCAGAGCTGGGATTTGATTTTGCGGAGCTTCCGCTCCATGTATTTGCAGAGCTGCCGGAATCAGCCTTTAATAAGGCTCTGGAACTGCTAAGACAGTCTCCTGTATCCTGTGAAGCAGTCAATTCGCTGCTTCCGGCTGCTCTGCCTGTAACCGGTCCGGCAGTGGAAGAGAAGAAGCTGGACGCTTATTTGGCACGCGCCTTCCCCCGGGCTCAAGCGATAGGGGCCAGGGTGATCAATTTTGGAGGGGGAGCCGTTCGCAAAGTCCCTCCGGGATTTGACCGTGCTCAGGCTATGGAGCAATTGTCTTCTTTCCTGCAGCGCTGCGAGGTTTACGCGGAGAAGTGCGAAGTGCTCGTTGCTGTAGAAGCTTTAAACCGCAAGGAATGCAATATGCTGAAATATGTGGAGGAAGCCGTTGAGTTCGTTGCTTCCCTGTATCTCCCTCATCTTCGTGTACTTGCAGATAGCTATCACATGCTGATGCAGAGAGAGGATGCGGATATTTTAGAAGATGCAATAGAGATGGGCTTGCTGGCTCACGTCCATTTGGCCGATAAAGACCGCCAGCTTCCGGGGCTGAATGACATCGAAAAAGGAATCGATTGGGAACGATTCCTGAAGGTGCTGAAGGAAAACGGCTATGACGGGCATGCGGCGCTGGAATGCGATGAGCCGGCAGATGAACAAGCGGAAGCTTTGACCGCTTCCTTGACCTATCTTCGTTCCCTCTGGGAGAAAGCGTGACAGCTTTCTGGGAGAAAACGTGACCAGTGTTCTGGTAGAAAGTGTGGCCACGTTGTGGGAAAGTGTGGCCACCTTCCGGGAAAGCGTGACAACCTATCAACCGGAGCTGCCCAAACATAGAGGCTGAGGAAGCGGGTAAGCTAAACAGACGGATAATTTGGAGAGCTTAAGGCCCTGGCTGCATGTCAGATTAAGCGAGCTGCAGTCGTACGCAAAAGCGAATTTCAGTCTGATCGGATTCAGCCCAGATCAATCCACCATGAGCCTCTACAATGCTTTTGGCTATAGCCAAGCCTAAACCTGAGCCCCCGGTATCGGAGCTGCGGGATGCATCTACACGGTAGAAGCGGTCAAACAGTCTTTCCAGCTCTTCTTCTGGAATAGGGTCCCCACGGTTAATCACGGTAACCTGGACATAGGAATCTTCCTCCGTTGTCATAGAGAGTCGGATGGCTCCCGGCTTTTTGCTGTATTTAATCGCATTAGACAGTAAATTCTCGAAGACCCGGATCATTTTTGGGGCATCGATGCTGACCATCAGCTTGCCGGGAGGAAAAGTCCTTTCCAGCTTCACTCCGTTCTCATCGGCATAAGTGACCAATTCTTCCACGAGCTGCTCGAGAAGTTCCTTCAAGCAGAGCCGCTCGCTTTCAATTGGGCTGTCCATGCTGCTCAGCTTAGTGTATTCAAACAGATCATCGATAAGGCTCTTAAGCTTTTCCGATTTGTTGGAGACGATTTGCAGATAAGCGTCTGCCTGTCGCTCATCCTCATAATTTTTATCCTTCAGCAAGCGCAAGTAGCCGATAATTAAGGTAAGCGGTGTGCGCAGATCATGTGAAACGTTTGTGATCAGCTCATTTTTCGTCCTCTCCGCCTTTCTTTCTTCTTCAATCGTCCGATGCAGTTCCTCAGCCATGTGGTTTATGTTGCGACCGAGCGAACCAAGCTCATCCTTGCCCCTTGTTGCTACGCGATGGTGGAGATTCCCTTTGGAAATTTCGAGCAAACCTAAGGCTAGCTCCTCAATATTTTTCATCTTTCTTTTGGTCAGTACATAAAACAGCACCAGAAAAGAGACAGAAGCAGCAATAGGAGAGAGAGGACTTTTCCCTGGAATCATGGTGATGTTGGCAGCGGGAACACCGCTTACGACTAAATAGGCCTTCTCGCTGATCAGGTCAACCGGGTAGAAGGTCATAAATTCCTCTTCAAAAGAATTGTAGATTCGGTCCTGCATCGCATTAGCGATCATCTGGTGGACATCGACTTCGGTTTCGGTCGCTTTTTCGCTCTTGTAAAGGACTTGTCCGTCCATATTCAGTACCAGAACTTTGAGGGGGGTCATTTCCAGCTGCTGCTGAAGGAGTTGTTTCAATTGCTCCTCCTCAAGATAGGGATTTTGCAGCATAGCTACCATATGGCGTGCTTCCTGCTCGATCCGCTGCTTGCCCTGCGTGTAGTCGATTCTAGCGGTTTTGTTGACCTCCCCGAAGAAGGCCGAGCTGGTTGCAAAAACCAGCAGGGAAAATAATAAACAAATGATAAAAGTAAATATCAACTGCAGCCGCAAGCTCTCCAGCACCTTGTTTAGCAGCACAGTAATTAGCTTGCGGCATAAATGAATCAAATCCCCGAACCAATTAAAGGGGAACCAGTTTTTTAATCTATTCAATTCGGTAGCCAACCCCCCAGACTGTTTTGATGAAGCGGGGCTTTCTAGGCTGCTCCTCTATTTTCTCGCGGATTTTTCGAATGTGCACCATTACGGTATTCTCCGACTCAAAGAAGGCTTCCTTCCATACCGTTTCATAGATTTTCTCAATGCTGAACACGATTCCCCGATTGCGCGCAAGCAATTCGAGAATGGAGAACTCCCGCGGAGTCAGCTTGACTTCCCGCCCATCGACCTTCACTTCCCGCGTCGCTATATTGATTGTGAGATCATCGACTTCAATCTCGTCCTCCTTGTGCTGCGCCGGTGTATTAAGCCGGTTGTAGCGGCGCAGCTGAGACTTCACGCGGGCGAGCAGCTCCAACGGATTAAACGGCTTGGTGACATAATCGTCAGCGCCCATGCTTAATCCGTTGATTTTATCCATGTCCTGGGTTTTGGCGGACAGCATGATAATTGGCATGTTCATCTTCTCACGGATTTTCAGACAGGCCTGAATGCCGTCCATTCTAGGCATCATGATATCGAGAATGATCAAGTCGACCTCGGCTGCCTTCGCCTGCAAGAGCTGCAGCGCCTCGAGGCCGTTGTAAGCTTTGAATACACGGTAGCCATCGTTAGTCAAATAAATGGTCAGCAGCTCTACAATCTCCTTTTCATCATCTACAATCAGCACCGTTTCCTGAGGCATGTCCCTTCGCTTCCTTTCATTCACATGCGATCTAGCGTTACTAGATTAACTTACAAATCTTAATAGATTCATTTTATAAACCTTAAAGTTATCTTAACACGGAAAGGGGACAATCGACCATTTTGCATGAACTCCACATAAGCACATACGGAATGGTTCTTATGTCCATAGGTTATGGTGAGGTGAATCGGATTGAAAAAAAATTATAAAAGCTCAACTATTGTCGGCAAATTAAAGGTTTATCGCTATCTTTCGGCCGATTCCCGGCTGAAAAAGCATCTTCCGCAAACGATGTCCTTTTCCAGAAAGAATTTACGCAAAATGGCCTCCCGGCATAGTGTGCTCTATATTAAACCGAATGTAGGTTCTTTAGGATTGGGGATTTTCAAAGTGACGTGCGCTGAGGATGGATATACGGTAAAAACGAACAAGCGCACCCGCCATTATGAAGATTTGAACGAGCTGTACGCCTTTATTAAAAGCAAAAAAGAGGAGAACAAAAAGCTGATTATCCAAAAAGGGATCAGGCTGGATAGGGTGCAGGATAAGCCCTATGACTTAAGGGCAATGGTGCAGCGCAAGCCGCGGGGAAAATGGACGGTGACCGGAGTTTTCGCAAAGGTGGGCAAGGCCGGTAAAATCGTAACCAATTTTCATCAGGGCGGCCGCCTCATGAAGATGTCCACCCTGTTCCGGAAGCAAGGAGTGTCAGAGGGAGAAGCGGAGTCCAGGCTGGAGCAGATAGAATGGCTGGCCTTGACCTCCGCTAAGGAATTAAGCGGGCGCAAAAAAGGAATGCATGAAATGGGTATTGATATTGCACTGGATGAATACACCAAGCAGCCGTACGTTCTGGAGGTCAATTCCAGACAGCCGCAGTTTTATCCTTTAAAGAAATTAAGCCGCAAGATGTATCAGCGTATGATGTCGTACGCCCGTGCGTACGGACGCAAGCACGGGTAAGAGACCAAGCGGGGCATATTGGTGACCCGGAAGAGCCAGGCCGAATGGCCTTGGTTAGGGGATGGCGCAGGGTTAGTGCTTCTGACTCAGCTGCAGCAGCAAATCGGGCAAATCCCGGCAGATGAGGTCGCTTTTGAGGTTTGCTTGCTGCAACAGCTCGCCGGCCTGTTCCGCCCGTGTAATTCCTGTCAATACCAAAGCGGTGCGGCAGCGTGCGGCCACCCCTCCGGCGATATCTGTCTCGATATTATCGCCTACCACCCAGATATCGTTGCGGGGCAGGCCGAGCTTCTCTACCGCCAGATTCAAGATAATCGGAGAGGGCTTGCCAATGACGACAGGCTCGGTTCCGCTGGCAGTCTTTAGAGAAGCTGCCACGGAACCAGCGCCTGGCAGCAAGCCGCCATCACCCGGAAGCAGCCGGTCGGGGTTCGTCAGCAAATATTCGGCTCCGCGGTGAATATAGCGGGTGGCCTTGGCCAATTTGTCGTAGGTGAAGCCCCGGTCAATCCCTTGCACCACAAAATCGGGAACTTCATCTTCCCGTACAGGGACAAGCCCGGCTTCCTCAAGCGCGTGCATGAGACCTTCCTCTCCAATGGCAAAGAAGCTTGCCCCGGGCTTGCGGCCGGCGGCATACCGGGCCGCTGCCTGGGAAGAGGTAAGAATGTTCTCTGCCGATGCGCTGGCGCCTGTTACCCGCCGGATATGCTCAGCCACTTGTCCCGGCTTCCGGGAGGAATTGTTCGTTACATACAGATAAGGGTGTCCCGCCTCGGTTATCTGTGAAATAAACTGTGCTGCTCCTTCTACAGGCATGTTGCCCCGGTACATAGTTCCATCCAAATCTATTATCCATCCAGGCATAGCAATCGTCTCCCTTCCCATGCATTGTATGCCATGCCCGGAGCGAATTCAATAGGTGCACCGGATCACTTGCAGCAAAGCAAGCTCAGGAAGGGCAGGACGCATGCAATTTCCCAACAAGCAGGACTTATTGCAGGCGGTTCCCAACAAGGAGCCCCCTGCATCATGGTGTACCCGGAGAGGGCTGCTGATGGCTGCCTGACTTTTGCATAATGCTGCTTAAAGCTTCAGGTTCCGTATAAGTGATGGCTTGATTGGTATGTACGTCCAGCGAGCCATCGTTGTATTGAACGCCTACCAAATGGGCTCCGTCCGGGGATACGAGACCTAGGGATCGTCCCGTCGTCGAGGTACCATTTAGGCCCTGATTGTCTCCAGGCGTAAACACCGCGAGCAGCTGATCTGGACCGAGTTCGTCCGCAGTGATCGAGTAGTTGGCCAAAAATTGCTCCATTCCGAGCTCATAGCAGCAGGGCTGCTTTTTTATCCAGATCACTTTAGTTTCCTGCGGACCGATGACCGTGTTTGTGCTGTACGAATCCTTCGTAATCGTCCAGCGGTTCGATTTTGATTTGTCAAAAGGCAGCTGAGGATCATAGTAATAGTAGATTTGATAGCCTTCCAGATCGATTGGCTCGCTGCCCGGATTGTACAGCTCCACATAATTATAGTTGCCCCGCTCGTGGGAGTTAGGCACGACTTCCGTGATGTGGAGGGCGGTTCGGATCGGCGGCTTCTCTACCGTATTCTCTGCCGTCTTGCTGGACTTTTTCAAAATGGCTTCAATCATGACAGGAAAATGATCGCTTGGATACTGACCGTCACGGTTGTAGGTAATAATTTCTGCGTGCAGCACATTTACTTGATCGCTATGCAGAATCCAGTCAATACGGCGATTAGCTCCTCCACCTGTAGGATCCCCGTAGTTATGATACGTTCTGAGCTCGGCGTTGACCGTTTTCTTGGCGCTGAGCATGCCGTCCTGCAAGCCGCCCTCACCAAAAATAGAATACGTCAGACTGGAAGGGCTGGCGTTGAAATCTCCTGTAATGACAACCGGAATGTCCGGGTCAAAGGACGAGAGACGCTGTAAAATAAGCTCGGCACTTGCCTGACGGGAGATTTCCGACTGGTGATCGAGGTGGGTGTTCAAGAAATAAAACGTTTTGTTCGTTTGTAAATCTTGAAAGCGCACCCAAGTAACCATACGCGGAATCCGGTTGCCCCAAGTCGTGGAGCTTATAATTTCCGGGGTATCGGAAAGCCAAAAGTGGGAATGCTCCAACGGCTTCAGCCGTTGCGGATTGTAAAAGACCGCCATATACTCGCCAAGCTGACCGCCTTCCCGGCCGACTCCGATCCATTCGTACTCCGGCAGCGCTTCATCCAGATCGGCAATTTGGCGATGCAGCCCTTCCTGCGTCCCGATCACATCCGGCTGCTGCTCCTGAATGATCTCTTGTACGATTTCCCGCCGGGTTTCCCAAGGATAGGGATCATTTGCAGCCGCATAGCGCAGGTTAAAGCTCATCATTCGCAGCGGCCCGGAAGAAGCCTCTGTCGATATAAACTGATAAGCTCCGAAAAAAACCTCCTGTCAAAATAACGCAAGCCAAGATCAACCTAATTGATTTTTTGCCCCGTGTCACCGAAATACTCATCCTCTCTATCTAATTATAAAAATGCCGGAATGTTCGAAGAAAGCAGCCGCTCAACGGTTTCTCCCGGCGTTACTATTCTAACGGATACTTGACATCAACACGTATAGACACTTTTTTTGGTATTTGCCGTTTTTTTAGCTGGGACCTTTTCTTAAGGCTGCTCTTGCCTGGACGGGACCCCTGGCAGGAAGGAGGTGACCGTCTCTCGCAGCAGCAGCGGCGATTGGCTTAAGCGCCGATGAGTGAGATAGCCGGTAAGAGGGTATTATGATTTAATAGCAAGACTTAGGCAGCTGCTCGGTCTGGAGCTGATATCTGCCCCAGCACCGGATGAGAGCCGGGCGCAAGTAATGATTCTAAAGATACAGTACGAGGAGGAGTCTGATGGAAAAGACCAAGGCAACAACTCAAGCCGTATCCGGATGGGTAGAGGCTCTTGAAGTCAACATGCTCGATTATATGGAGTACTATGCCAAGCACTTGTCATCTATGGAAGCTGTCGAAAAGGATGGTTTGCAGCTTATTAATGCCAAGGTGCCAACTGTGCTGTTCAATTATGTGTGCCGGAGCCGGTTAACCGGTAGCGACGAGCAGATTCAGCAGCAAATCCAAGAGGCCGTAGCTTATTTTGCCGAGCAGCGGCTGCCTTTCGGCTGGTGGATTACGCCATCGACCGTTCCTAAGGATCTGCCTCGTTATCTGAAGCAAAATGGACTGCGCCGCTCGCACCAGGTCTATGAGGGAATGGTGATGCCCCTGGAGCAGCTTCCACAGCAGGATAAGCCGCAAGATTTGGCCATTCGCATAGTCTCTAATGATGATGAGCTGCAGCATTTTGCTGATGTGGCCGCCGAAGCCTTCCGAGTGCCTAAGGACGTTATGCGCAAGTATTACGGTCAGGCGGGAGAGCTGTCTTTTTCCAAGCATCATCCTATCCGTTTATATATCGGTTATTGGGAGGGACATCCGGCAGTAACCTGTATTTTGTACCGCGAGAAAGAGATGGCCGGCATCTATTCGGTAGCTACGGTGCCGCATGCGAGACGAAGAGGCTTTGGAACCGCCCTGACTTTGGCCGCCCTGCGCGATGCACGTGAAGAAGGACTGCGCCTCGCGGGACTGCAGGCTACGGAAAAAGGAAAATCAGTATATGAGCAAATCGGTTTCGTCCGCTGCTGCACCTTTTTGGAATATGTCCAGTAGTCCCATGATCCTATGTGAGCTATCTGCAGCTTCAGCGCTCCGCTCATCCCAGTAGATAAAGATGATAAAAGACCTAAAGAAAATTAAAGGTAAAATGTTTTCAGAAGGAGTTGTTCGCCTTTAGACCTATGGGGTATAATGTGGACAGTCGGAAAACATGACCATAAACCTAATTCTTTAGAATTAGATCAATGGGGAACGGAGGATCGCTCAGGATGCGTGCGGAATACATCAATTCTTTTTTGGAATCGGCAACCCTGGTTCTGGAACAATTAATTCAAATTCGACCTCTGCCGGGTCAGCATGGACTGAAGGAGCTGGTGCTGGTCGATAATTACGTGTGGATTCAGATCGGCTTGAAGGGGCAAATGAACGGGGATGTGATGTTCGGCTTGCACGAACAGGTCGCTTTGAAGCTCGTTTCGGCGATGATGGGCGGGTTTACGATCACCGAGCTGGATGAAATGGGCCGCAGTGCCATCTCGGAGCTCGGCAACATGATTAGCGGCAATGCAAGCACTCTGCTGTACAGTCAGGGCCTTGCGGTGGATATTACACCTCCGCAAATTATCGGCTCAACTTCCTTCGCAGCATGGGCATCCAGACGTGCGCTAACTGTGCCACTGATCATGGAAGGAATCGGAGAAATGGACATCCAGGTCGTTGTGGCCTAAGCCGGCCGGCAGCTGTTTCTTCGCTTATAATCGCCACTCTCAGCACAATTTCATACAGTCCTTTGCGGACACCCATTCATCCCCCACACAGAGAGCGGATTTCATCCGTTTAAGGTGTGGGGGATTTTGGATTGCGCTCAATATTTGTTACACTATCGCTAACAGATGTGAAAGAGGGAGTGCTATGAAGCAGGATCAGATGTCCGGTCAAATAATTGTCATTACGGGAGCATCCAGCGGAATTGGAGCTTTATTGGCTAGAGAGACGGCTCGTCTGGGGGCGATTCCTGTGCTGGTCGCCCGCTCGAAAAACAAGCTGCTTAAGCTGTCACATGAACTAGCGGCAGATCACGATATTCATATTGCCGATATAGGCTCAACGGCTGATGTACAGCGGACGTTCCAACGTATATATGATAAACACGGCCGGGTGGATGTGCTGGTGAACAATGCAGGCTATGGCGTCTTTCAGAAGCTGGAGGATACATCTGTCGAAGTAATGGAGGATATGATGAACGTGAATTATTTAGGGGTGGTGCGCTGCACGAAAGCAGTGCTGCCTGCCATGCTGGAAGCCGGGCGTGGGCAGATCGTTAACATAGCTTCTTTGGCAGGAAAAGTGGCAACCGCCAAATCCAGCGGATATTCTGCGAGCAAGCATGCGGTGCTGGGATTTACGAACAGCCTGCGGCAGGAGTTAAGCGGTACGGGAATCGTTGTCTCTGCTGTTAATCCCGGCCCGATAGACACGCCTTTTTTTGCTCAGGCCGACCCCGGCGGCAGTTATGTTAAAAACATAGCGTGGCTCATGCTTCAGCCGGAAGAGGTAGTGCAGCGAATCATCAAGGTTATAGCGGATAAGCGCGCAGAAGCCAACCTGCCCTTTATAGGCGGACTCGGCGGCAAGGTGTATCAGCTGCTTCCCCGTTCGCTTGATCACTGGCTGCGGCGGTGGATGGACAGGAAATAAGCTGTTTGCTTGCATAGCAAGTTGCGATAATGACTTATACGTTGAGTCTAACAAGATCATTAGCAAAAGATTGAAGCAGAATAGGCTCAGGGCGGCTGGAGGACATTCGAGCATGACAAGAATAACGGGATACGGTATCGGAAACGGAAAAATAAACGTAATCAGAAACGGAAAAGGAAACGGAAACGAAAGGGAAAACGTAAACAAAAACAAAAACGAATACGAAAGCGAAAACGAAAACGAAAACGTAATCAGAAACGAAAGCAAAGCGCTGCAGCTTCCTGCCGCTGACGGGCATATAGTCAGGCAAACGCTGCGAAGCTCCCTTGTTTGCGGAATAGAGGCCTATGATGTCGCATACCGCAGCCAAGGGCTTGTTGTCCATGGCTGCCTGGTAGTTCCCAAGACGCTGCAGCCGGCTCCGGGGCTTCTCTACTGCCGCGGAGGCATTGGCAAGGTCGGACTGGTTGGGCCCGAGCGGCTCGGGCAATTCGCGAAGCTCGGATATGTGGTCTTCGCTCCCTATTATCGCGGAACTAACGGGGCAGAAGGTCGCGATGGCTTCGGCGGGGACGATATTTATGACGTGATAAACGCTCTGCGCCTGCTTCAATCTATTCCGCAAACGAATGATCAGCCAATAGCCCTTTTCGGGTTTTCCCGGGGGGCTATTATGGCCTTGGCAGCCGCCAGGCAGTACCCGCAGGCGGGGCCGGTCATCATATGGGGCGGAGTCAGTGACTTGCGTCTTACTTATGAGGAAAGAGTGGATTTGAGAAGGATGCTGCGCCGGGTTGTCGGCCATCCGCATAAAAACCGCCGAGCCTATGAGCAGCGTTCGCCGGCGTGCTGGGTAAAGGAAATTACCGCTCCCGTGCTGATCATTCATGGCACATGTGACCAGCAGGTAGGCGCTGAACACGCTTCACGCCTCGCTTATGCTTTAAGCAAAGCACTCCTTCCCTTTGAGCTGCACTGGTTTGCAGGAGAAGGGCACCGCTTTGCTCCGGAAGCTGATTTCTCGGCACTGCGGCTCGTTGATCAATGGATACAAAAATTTCAAATAGAGAAGAAATGGCAAGTATAGTATAATATTGGGAAACTTTTGAAATTATTTTGGAAACAAACCAGCAACAGGAACGGGTTTATTGGGGGAGAGTTATGTCGAAGCATTTGATCCTATTATATACAGATGATTTTTATTCCTTGTCAGAGCCGCTGCAAAAGGAAGTATATCGCGAATTTTACTCCCTGGTCTACCCCTTAGTATATGTCATCGTGAAAGATCACGGGGCTTGCGAGGACATCATACAGGATGCCTTTTTGCGGGCCGTAACTAAAATTCATCAAATCGAGCAGGTCGAGAAACTGGAAAGCTGGTTGAAAACGCTTGCCAAAAATGTAGCTTTAAGTTTTTTGAAAAAATGGAAAAGACAGCGTGATGAATTAGGCTCAGAAGATGTCTTTATCAATAGTACCGCATCGTGGGGAGGATACGGGCTTCCCACTGAACAGGAAGTCGAGGGAAAGCTGATGAAGGAGGCTATTACAAGCTACATGAATCAATTGAAACCGGAATACCGGAATATACTTGAAATGAGGTGGCTTCATAATTTTTCGTATAAAGAAATGGCTGAAATTCTGAACACATCCGAAGGGAGTGTCAGGCAAAAGCTGTTTCGCGCCAGGGAAGCGATTAAGCGGAGATTAATGGAAGAATGGGGGGTTAGGGATGAATAAGGAACAGTTCGATCAATGGTTTGATTCGGCTTTTGAGGAATCGGTCCGTGAATCCAGCCAACATCCAATTCCTGAGGCCGATGCATCCTGGCAGCGCATCAGCCAGAAGCTGAAATTGCAGCGCAAAAGAAGAATCCGCCGCCGCAGATGGCAAATGGCAATCGCGATTGCAGCCTCTCTATGCGTAGGAGCCTTCATATTTGGAAGCCCTCAGCTTACCAAAGCTATTGAGCCAATCAAAGCGATGATCACGCAGCTGTCCGATGAGATGGTAGGGATTTTCTATGGCGAACGCGAAGAAAAGGAAGAAGCACCTGACGCTCCTCCGCCTAATGCGGAATCGCAGGATACCAGTTGGGGAGCTTCACAGCCGTTTGCTCCTTATGTTCCAGCTCCGGATCCGGGGACCGTTCAAACCAAGGCAGCAACGCTGGAGGAGGCTATTCAGCAATCCAGATTCTCCGTATATACTCCGCAATATGTGAAGAAAGGTTACGACCTGACCGGGGTAGATCTTACGGTGAATCAAGAAGGCGAAGTTGTGCTGGTTAATTTCACTTATGAGAGAGAAGACCGGGGAGATGTCTATTTAATTAATCAATCGCAGCTTCAACCGGATTCCTTAATGAACTTTTATAAGAACGGGGAAGAGGTTGTTTCTGATATTGCAATAGGGCAGACCCAGGGAAAGCTGTTTGAAGGCAAGCGCTCCATGCTGGTGCTGTTTCACCAAGAGACGTTGATCATGATTAGAGGCGCATTGACATCCGAGGAGATACAGCAGATTGCCGAGAGTATGATTAGCCCGCTTGAGGCCCAGTAGTATTTGTCTTCTGCGAGCAGTGGAATTCCACACAGGTAACGGGCGCTGTATCGGATTATGCCATTTCAACACCTTAGAGAATAATAGCCGTATAGGACAGGGATGTTCCTGTGAAGGCTGATTTTCCAAGGGTGTTTTTTTGTTTTTTCGTACGGTTTGGCTACAATAGAACGAGTCTCCTTGTGATATGATAAAATAGGGGCAAGTACCCGTTGGAAAAATATTGTGAAATGAGGAATTCCATGCAGGCGAGCTTTGAAAGTTTACCGTTGAGTAAACATTGGATAAAGAAACTGGCTGATATGAACATAACGAATCCTACCCCTGTCCAGCAGCAGGCTATTCCCCATCTGTTGGAGGGCAAGGATCTTATCATTGAATCCCAAACCGGAAGCGGCAAAACATTAGCTTATTTACTGCCCCTTCTGGAGAAGATCGATCCCGCCTCGAACCGGGTGGAAGCTGTTATTTTGACGCCAACCCACGAACTGGCTATGCAGGTAGTTAAAGTAACGGAGTCCTTGATCGATCCTTCTTCCCTGAAGGTGCAGGCGCTTATCGGAGGGGCTTCGGTTAAGCGCCAGGTGGAACGATTGAAGCTGCGGCCACAGCTGATTGTGGGGACCCCTGGCCGAATACTGGAGCTGATCAAGCTCAAGAAGCTGTCGATGCATTATGTGCGTACGATTGTTGTGGACGAAGCGGACGAGGTGCTAAGACTGGGTGCGAAAAAAGAAGCGGAAGCGATTATTCGCTCAGCTCTCCGCGATCGCCAGCTGGCGTTTTTTTCCGCGACGGTGTCCTCAGAGTTAAGAAGCTGGGCTTCTCAATGGGTTCAGGCTGTTGAGGAAAAGGTTAAGGTGGCCGGCGATGCTTTCACTCCTTCAGGCATCCAGCACTATTATGTGATGTGCGACGAGCGGGACAAGATAGAGACTGCACGCAAGCTGTATCACGCGCTTCAGCCGGATTCGGCGATTATTTTTATTAACGATTCAGAGCTAATCGCGGAAGTTCAAGAAAAGCTTCGCTATTCCCGGTTGAACGTAGAAGCTTTGTACGGTGATGCGGATAAGCAGGAGCGTGCGCGGGTCATTCAAGGATTCCGCGACAAACGCTTCCCGCTGCTGTTGGCTACCGATGTAGCGGCGCGGGGCCTGGATTTTCCAGATGTAACTGTAGTGCTTAATTTGGAGTTGCCAGTCAGCGGCGACCATTATTTGCACCGCGCTGGCCGAACTGGACGGATGGGACGCAAAGGTGTTGTCGTTTCGGTAGCTGCCCGCAACGAATTGTTCATTATTGAGAAATTCGCCAAGCGTCTCGGCATCCGCATAGTGGAGAAAGAATTGTACGAGGGACATTTGATTAATGCGGGAAATCGGCCTTCGCCCAAGCCGCCGGTGAACCGCAAATCGCCCAAAGCCAAAACACAAAGCTACAGTACCTCGAAGACGAGCCCACGAGGTTCTATGAGAAAGGGGCCTAAATAATAAGGCGGCTTCTAATTCTTATCCGCCCAAGCATATCCAATCACTGATTGAGCAGGACAAGGGGAGAAACATCGGATGAAATGGATAAAACGGCTGGTCATCATCATGGCAAGTCTGGTTCTGGCAGCCGTGATAGGAACGTCAGCATTGCTGTGGTATTCTCAGCCAGACGAAAAGCTTGATTTGCACTACGAGGAGCTGTCGATCTATCGCAAAGCGGAAGAGATGATTCGTAATAGAGAGCCAGCACTGACTTTAACGGAGCAAGAGGTCAATCACTTGCTGAAGCAGGCTGTGGTGCGTTATGTTGAGCTGCCGCCAGAAGTGGAGATTACAGGCGCCCGGTTCCGCCTGGGGGATAGCCGGTTGATGGCAGACCTCCAACTACGGTATCGCGAACTGGTGTCTGCAGGAGCCACACTCGATTTTGTAGTGGCATGGGAGGCGCCCGACCTGGTTATTTCGCTTGACCGCCTCGCTGTTAAACGCCTAACGATCCCGGCCTTGATAGAGCCGCAAAGCTTCCGCTTTTCCTTGGAGGACCAGCTTCCGGCAGTCATTGATGTTACGGATGTCAGCATTCAGCCTTCAGGGCTGCGCATGGAGTTTGCGGTCGATCCCGCTCAGCTGAATCAGCTGCTGGAGGAGCTGCAACAGCAGTTTCAGGGATGGTGATGCTGCGCATCTGAAGTGCTGTTGAACGGGCAATGCAGTTGGACGGGCAGTCTGTTGAACAGGCAATGCAGTAAACGGCTAGGCGCTTGAATACCGGGCCACCGTGCAGATCGGAAGCCCGTTGGCCGGCAGCCCATTCCGCCCTAGTTCTTTTGCTTCGGGTTCACATAATGAGCCCTCCCTTTTTTTAAGAGCATCAGGAAGAAAGGGAGAGAACCCAGCATCAGCAAACTGCTGATAATGATATCACGGCTGCTGATTACTTCTTCTGCAAGCAGCCGGTAATACGCGTACAGAGAATAAGGGAGTACCAGCAGTGGGGTCGTGATCACTCCGGGCGTATAGCTCCGCAGCCAGGCGGCCTGACCAAGATGGGTAAACCCGTGGATGAAAAACAGAAAAAGAAATGCCAGAAAGAGATAGTAAAAAGAGAAAAACACGGCTAGAATAGTCGATAGAACAATGGCCGTATAAATCCAGAACACATCTTTGGAGAAATGCAGGGTGTTCATTTTGAAAGAGTCAGACAACAAGTTTTGCACAAATACTGGTACACGGGACAGCACCTTTTCCTGGTTCGTCTTCACCCAATTCTCAACGGTAAGAATCTCCTCAAAATCATGAAACATAAACACGATAGGAAAAAGCCATAACAACGACAGCAGCTCGACATGGCTATTAAGCGTCGTGATCATGTTCAGCAGCATACTGCCGTCCTCCTTTAGCCAGAAGTCCGTGGCATAGCAGCTTGGCAAGCTCCCTGCCTAGTTCCTCAGCCGACCGCTCGCCAGTAATGCCAAAACGGTATACCAGCTGTTCTATTGCAGCGACTGCCGCCTCCGCCATTAGCTCGGGGTCCAGATCGGGTCTAATCAGGCCGGCAGCCTGATTGATTCGCATGTTGCCGACAATTTGCGAGACAATGCTGCCGCGCAGACGTTCGCTTTGCTCCGTTTCCTGCAATACAATCTTCGTCAGGTGGGCATTCTCGCCGAATAGCTTGAACAGTCCGGTATAGGAATGGGCTAAAAACTCCTCAATCTCCCCGGCAGACACTTCTCTAACTTTAATGCCTGTATTCGTATAGAGCTCAAGCCTCTTTTCAAAATGCTGCAGCATCTCCGCAAGAAGGTCTTCTTTGCTTTTAAAATAAAGGTAAAATGCGGCCTGTGTCATTCCAGCATAGGACACGATTTGGCTTACAGTTGTCCCGTGGTAACCTTTCTCGGCAAACAGCTCTTCAGCGGAAGCCAGCAGCTTATCCCGGCTTCTTTCTCCTTTGGTTTTAGGCATGTTATTCATCCCTTCATAACTAACACTTCGTCATTAACGCTTGGTGGCTAACACTTTGTAATTAACGTTTAGTGGCTAACGCTTGGTGGCTACACTTCGTCATTAATGCTTCATAACTAACTAATTAGTTAGTTATATTTTAGCTCTTCCATGTGTCAACTGCAACACGTTTCCCATTTCGGTAAAAAAATCGTTCATAAAAGAAAGCTGCGCGTACCCAGCGCGATGATACTCGAGAAGCTGCGCGGCTCCAGCACGATGACTCGCTCGAGAAGGCGCACGGAGCCTAATGCAATGTATCGCGTGATGTCGGGCGTTAACGTTCGATATCACTATCATTTATAATTACATTGATGGCGTCCTCGAATGTTATAATCTGTATGCTGATGAAATAATAAATTCAAATATTGCTCTGCAGCATTAGCCTTTGGCGCACAGTATCTCCTTTAATGCTTTGTTAGCTTAATGCCGAAAAAAGCGCAAGTTCCCGGTCGTTCTCCGGAACTTGCGCTTTTTTGAAACTCGCCGTTTATTCCTGTGCGTTACATAGACGCGTAGAGAGGAAATCCAATTATCCTTTAGCTGAATGCGGAGACTGGCGAGGAATGGGTTGCAAAACAGCTGCAAGACAGTGTGCGACAGCAGAGAGACGGCAGCGAGATAGCAGTGAGACAGCAGCAATCAACTGCAAGACAGCTGCAAGACAGTTGTACGACACTATTGCAGTACGACGATGTCGCCTTCCTCTAGACCACTCACAATTTCAGTATGTTCAGAGGTTTCCATGCCAAGCTGCACCGCTCTGCGTTCGATCTGCTCCCCTTGCTTTACTAGAACGTAAGCCTCTCCTTGCTCCCTATAAATGGCCAGGGAAGGAAGGGCGAGTGCCTGATCCTTAACCTCCGTCACAATTTCTCCGGTGAGGCTTAGTCCGGCGATCAGCTGTTCATGGGGCTCCAGGGCAATGATGATTTCAAACTGGGAGCTGACTGAGCTGCCCGAACCCTGCTTGGCAAATTTGGAGACGGAGGTTACGGTTCCTTTAATTTTTGTATTTCGCAGGGCATTTATTTTAACCTCCACATCCATGCCTGGCTGTACTTGAAAAACATCGTGTTCGCCAACCGTACTGATCATTTCCAGCTGTGAGATGTCAACGATTTTGCCTACCGGTTCATTCTCGCTGATCACTTGCGGGGGCGAGGTGCCGGTGAACAGGAAAATCCCTTTCTCCGGCGCCGTTACTACCGCTTGAGCGAGCTTATTTTCGCTTTCCTGGATTTGGGCTTGATCGAGCTTGGCCTGCAGCTTATCGAGCTCCGCCTGCAGCTGGTCTTGGAGCTTGCGGGTCTCTCTATCCAAATATTGCTGCCTGGACTCTTCTTCTGTGAGACCCAGGGCAATATCCTCCTCAGGAGTAATCTGCCGGGGCGCCTCCCGCAGTTCTTTTTCCAATTCCCCCCGGCGTAAATTAAGCTGATGAAGCTCCAACTGCTTATGCACATCCGTGACATCCAGCTCGAAAAGCACAGTGCCTGCTTCTACCTCTTGGCCATCCGTTACCTTCCATTCCTTTACCTTGGAGGAAAAGGGGGAGTAGATTTCCGTTTCTTTAACATACGAGGATTTCCCGCGAATTTCTACAGAGCGGGATAAGTTTTCCCGTGTTACCGGAATTTCGAGATAGGACGGCTCCATGGAACCGGCGGGTGCCAGCTTCGGTGAGCTGCTTTGTTTATAGAGAAACACGGAAATACCTATAATCAGAACGGCGGCGATTAGGCTGATCCACCGGCTTCTTTTTTTCATATGGCCTGCCTGCTCCTTTCATTTAACACAGCTATGCTTGAAACGTAGTTGGTACAGCTATTACCTTCCGCTGCGTCTTGCTATTCTCTTTTAATAGCTGTCAGCGCATCGGTTTTTGCCGCTTTGAGGGCGGGATAAATTCCTGAAAAAATACCGGTTAAGGCCGCGAACATTAAACCGATCGGTATAATCCAGAGGCTGATGAACAAAACTTCGGGGTTTGACCCGCCTGGAGGAGAGTCGCTTAGCTGAACGATCAAAATATTAATGCCCCATATTACCCAATAGGAGAGCAGGACACCGACCAGTCCGCCTAACAAACCAAGCAAGGTAGACTCAACAATAAACATATTGCGGATCTGCCTTAGATTGGCGCCGAGCACTTTCATGATCCCGATCTGGCGCCGCCTCTGGTAAGTTGACATGGTCATCGCAACAACAATGGAGAGAGAAGCGATGAGGAGTACAAACAGGCCGGCTCCGCCCAGCAAAATCCGAACAATCGCGAACTCGCCTTCCATCTGTTTGATCTGATCCAGATTGCTGTAAGCGGTCAGTCTCAATTGGCCAATCCATTGTTCCAGCTGAGGAATATATTCCGCGTCTTCGGCCTTCACCTTTATTTCGTTAATTTCGTAAGAAGGCTGGCCTCCGCTGTTCTCATCTGTTGTGAGGTTAGCCAGCTCCTCCGAAATCCTCAAGCCTAACTCAGGAGATATGTATCCTTGCTTGCTGTTATATACCATATAAGGCATAGCGCCTTCCGGTTCTTTTAAAACTCCAATGACACGAACAGGAATTTCCAGCGGATCGGCATTATCCCGTCCGGGGATATCTATTTGCAGCAAGATTTGCTTCTGATATACGGGATAGGCAATGCTATTGGAGTACAAATCCGGCATCATGACGTTGGAGGAACTGCTTTGCTGCAGGCTTTCTTCATCCACAAGACCGTATGCCGCTCCATAATTAAGAATAATAGCATTGTCTATATCTGCGGCCTCGCCCTGCTGGAATTCCATGCCGAGAGCTTGCAATGTATCCAGCTCGGTGGCGATTAGTTCAAGCTGCCCGCGCTTCGTGCCATCAATCTGGAACCAATGGTAGCCGACATTCCTGTACGAGGCTGCAGCCAGAACATGGGGAAGTCCGCGAATTAAATCCAGCTTAGCTTCGGTAATCGCATAGACCGATACGTCCTCGGATTCATCTATCTGACGGGTAGGGCCCGGCCCCCGGTTCGTACCGCTGACTACGGTCATTTCATCTGCTTTCAAATAGTAGCTCATCTGCTGCTGGGTATAATGAGTAACCGATTCCCCGAAAGCGAGAGCTACTATAATAGAGGCCGAACCAATGGCAATGCCCATAGCGCACATAGCCGTTACGACTTTGCGCCGTTTTAGCTGGTCCCAGGCCATCCGCCAATAATCGCCTAGCTTCATCCGGCAGCACCTACCTTGTCTTGAGAGGCGTCTTCGACCAGACATCCGTCTCGCAGCTGAATAATCCGGTCAGTACGGGCGGCTACTTCATGCTCGTGAGTTACAATGACAAAGGTGATAGCCAGCGAGCGATTTAAATCGAGCAGCAGCTTCAAAATTTCCTCCTCTGTGCTTGTATCGAGATTACCGGTCGGTTCATCGGCAAACACAATATGAGGATGGGTAACGAGCGAGCGGGAGATGGCTACACGCTGCTGCTGGCCGCCTGATAACTGCGAGGGGAAGAGAGCAGTTTTATCTCCCAAGCCAACTTGCTCCAAAAGTGTGCGTGCGCGCTCTCTTCTTTCCCTGCGCGAGATTCCTTGGAAAACTAAGGGCAGTTCTACGTTTTCCATGATTGTGAGGTGGGGGATCAGCTCATAGGACTGGAAGATGAACCCAATATGGGTCCGCCGAAATTCCGCCAGCTGGTTTTCATTCATCTCACTGACCGCCTGTCCATGAATCCATACCGATCCTTCTGTTGGCTTCATCAATCCGGCCATCAAATTCAGCATTGTCGATTTCCCGGAGCCGGAGCTTCCGAGCAAAGCGACAATTTCCCCTTTCTTCACCTCAAAAGAAATGTCCTTCAGCACGGGAGTAAGCTCTTCCCCGTTCTTGAATACATGGGATAATTGTTTGACTTGAAGCACTGGCGTCCTCCAATCTCTAGTTTTTTGGCAGGCCTTGTCCAAAAGGCCATAACAGTTCAATCATACCTTGTAAAGCTTAAAGAAACTGGAAATATTTTTAAATATTTTCTTAAGAAATAACATGTGAAACGACGAGAAAGCCAAGAAAGCCCAGACGGCGGTATCCACGCCCGCTGCCTGGGCTTTGCTAGTTATCTTTGCCGAATGTACAACGGGTAAATAATTTCCCCGGCATTCAGCTTCCGGATTTCTTCCTCGGTCCATCCAGCAATGCGGTTCTCAGCCTGCACTCCGGTCAGTTTGAGGTTATACTCGCTTTCCAGATAAGCATGGAGAGCGGGCCAGTCGTCTTCCACGAGCTCTCTCAGCTTCTTCTCACCATCGATCTGCGCGAGTATGATGCCAATTGTTTCGGCGGCGAGAGCCGTATTGGGCTGAATTCTTGCGCTGCCGTATGCGAGAGCCGAGCTGCCGACATTTTTGCCGGCCATAATGACATTCTCGTAGCCTTTGAGAAGGAAGCTGCGCAGCGGCATGCCATATTTATCCGGCCTGCCCATTTCGGTTCCCCATTTCTGATGGTAGACGCCTTGCAAATCGAGAGGATAACCGCCAATACTGACGTTGTCGTAATACATGCGGCCGCTCATCAGGTCGGATACCTGCAATACGTAATCCGTTTCATAATGATCGAACTCCCGGATGTACAAATAGCTCGGGAACCCGTTCAGCTCCGCATTTTCCCAGCCGACGATATTCTCGCGAAAGTGCTCCAGAATTAGCGGAATCTCCGCTTTACCAAGCTCCATCGCTTCAGCGATCGACTCGTCGTCCGAAGGGTCTACCGTATAGATCAGAAAAGCATTAATGATAACTTCGCCGTCACGCTGATTGACCGCGTTCAAGCCACGCAGGAAAACCCTGTCGTTCGTTGCCGTATAGCGGTTAGTCATCCCTTGCAGCCCAATGGCATAGCTTTCGTTGACAGAGCCGTAGCCGTATCTCTGGTTGCGTTCTTCTCGGGACAAACTGTTAAAATGCTCATTAAACCGCTGCCAATCGACATTCTTGAACTTCATCATCATGCCGGAGCTCATGTATTCGATGTCATACGGGCTTCCGAAAAAACCTTCCAGCCCGGGCATCCGTTCAACATTCAGGTGCTGGGTCAATCCGCCAAAATCGGAATTCTCCACCCAGTAGGAGGCGGTCACCCGCTGTTTGCTGCCATCCGCCGTTTCATATACGATGGCGGCGAGCGCTTCCGTTCCGTCTAGGCCGGGAGCGGTTTCCACGGATTCAATGCGGACACCGGAATGAATCGGTATGTCTTGGGCCAGTCGCTGCTCATAGTATTCCGTAAATTCGGACAGCTTGCGAATACGGCCCGCCCGGAAGCCGTCAAACAATTCTTTGGCCCGGCCTTGAACGAGCAGGCGGCCGCTGCCGTCGCGTGTTTCATCGAGGAAGAGCATCTCGCCTTGCAGCAGCTGTCCTCCAACTCCATCGCGAGGGTCCAGCACGATCACGTCAAGCCCTTCGTCCTTGGCTGCCCTGGCCAAATACATTCCTTCCATCTCGCTGCCGATTAACACAATATCGTAGCTAGCTTCCTCAATCGGCTCAGGTGTAGGGGAAGGGCTTGTCTCTTCTGGAGGGGAAGGAGAGGCGGTTTCCTGAGCCGCAGGGGGTGTCAATGAAGGAGATTCGGATGATAGCTGTTGAATCGCAAAGATGCCGATGGCTGCAGCAACGATGGCAAGCGCAGCCCATATAAACGTTTTTCGTTTCATAATACTTATCGATTCCTTTCACGCTATATTCGCTTAACTAACGTCTGCCTGTCGTTTTCTTATGATTCGAAAGAGCAAGCTCCTCCTGGATAAAGCTTAGCGGTTGCGCCGACCTCAAAAAAACAAAAGCGCTATTGGTAAATCCAGCCTTCTCTAGTCTACCATGTTGTCCGTAGTCTCTCAAACGGATTGTAGAACCGTTCAGAAGAAAAAAACTCCTCGCAGGAAAACGGCAGCCGGAGAGGCTCCCCATATCCTTTAAGGAGTTTTGCAATGCGCCGGGCTCTAGCAGCAAGCTAGGAGACAGACACTTTCTCTACGTCCTTGACCCCTTGGTAGATAAGCTGGAACAAGTCTTCGATCTGTTCCTCCTCGGTACAGGAGAAGGCGATTCTTAAGTCTGTATCGCCAAGGGCGATCGTTCCTATTCCATATTCGTTCAGCAAATGCTTGCGAAGCTCTTCCGCTCCGACGGTTTTTAATTTGAGGCACATAAAGTAACCGGAATTGAACGGATAGTAGTCCCAGGCGTCATCGTAAGCGCCGCTGTCGAGAAGCTTTTTAACCTTATTGGCGCGTCCTTTCATAATTTCATATTTCTCCTGTTTTTGAGCAGCAAATTCAGGAGCCTGCAGCGCGTGCAGAACAAAGGTCTGCGAAGGATGAGGACCGCTGGAAATGGTCGCCCGGATGATGCCGAGTGTTTTTTGCTCCAGTGCATCAAGCAGGGCGCTGCTCGTATGGCCGTAGGTGATAAAGCCTACACGAAACCCCCATACATACTCTTCTTTAGTCGCGCCGTCAATTTTAATAGGCAGTACATTAGGATGCAGATGACACAGCTGGCCAAACATAGACTCCGTAATGGAATCGTCAAAGAACAAGCCGTAGTAAGCATCATCGGTGACGGCAACAACCTTGATTCCCGCTTCCGCGCCAGCTTTGACGGCTTCAGCGATGCGGGCTACCTCTGCACGGCCGGGTGTATAACCAGTAGGATTGTTAGGGAAGTTGAGGACAACGATAGCCTTTCCCCGGTCTTTTTGGGCAAGAATCGCTTCTTTGAGCCCGGCATCGTTGAATTCATTGTTGTCATTATAAAGCGGATACTGAACGATAGTTGCACCGCGGCGAATCCCGAAGGTGAGCTCGTAATTCTCCCAGTTCTTATCCGGAATAATGACAGCGTCCTCCGAGTCTGCGAACAAATCGGCGACAATGCTAAGCCCATGGGTCAGGGCGTTCGTCACGATCGGATTGCTGAAGCTTTTGCCTTGCAAATTCGGATTTTCTTCTATCATTTTATTTCTCCACGCACTGCGCAGCTCAGGCTTGCCCGCAGGCGGGGCATATTCATAAAGATCCTTGGGGGAGTATGCGGACAGTGTGTCCTGAATGACTTTTAAATGCATCGGCTGCCCATTCTCCAGAGCTGTGCCGATAGTTGCGTTATATTTATTGGCCTTGGCCTTCGCTTCGGCCGATTGGCTTAATATTCCGATTTTTGGAAAATATATCTTTCTTCCAAGGTCGGAAAGCATCTCGTACACAGATTTCTCTTCTTGTTGAATGGTTTCGTTTAATTGCAATGCCAGTTCATTCATTAGGTCCACCCTTCCATGGTCAGTCATGCTTTTTAGCCCATATTATAACATTTAACGGACAGAGAGTCATCCGAAAATCCAGATTTTGCAAGAGCGGCCGCTCGCAGCGATGTCTCTTCAAATTACTATGAAAAGCTGAAATTATCTATCCGAATCCGGGGAGGAGGGCTCTGTTTTTCGATGTGCCGGGCAGTAAAGCTCCATTAATCTAACGGTCTCTTCATCCCATTCGGAGCTGCGGTTCAATAATCCGTTAATAATTGGCTGCCTTTCGCTGTCTTTGAGGTTTAGCCCGAATTTGAATTTGGCCGTTAAAGAATCGATTGTAATCCCCACGACGGCGACTCCCTTCAACCTAGAAGTATAGAGCTCATCCTGCTCATCAATCGGTTTATATCCGCCTTCGGGCTGCAGCTTCTTCATCAGGGCCTCCAGCGCTTCGGCTTTTTCCTTAAGATCTGTGACTGCATCGGCATAGCCGTAGATCAGGAGCGACTTGAAGTAGGCTGTGGCCGGACAGGCTATGATGGGGTCGGTGAAATAAGAAGGGATAATCGCATATTCCTTCGATATACAAAAGGTGACCTTTCGGCTTGCCGCCAGATCCCGCATTTTTTGACCGTTTCGGCTGCCATGGAAATACAGCTTGCCGTTAGTATAAACATAATTTAACGGGGTAAGGCGGGGCCAGCCTTCCTCGGCATCAGCCGTTCCTAGCACGCCATAGCTCATTTCATGCAAAAAAGCCTCTATTTCCACTGAATTTTCAACCTGGAATTCCTTTCTTCTTATCTTCGTCAAGATCATCCACTCCTCCCTCAAT
>NZ_HE610957.1:1360796-1424455 GCF_000285515.1 Paenibacillus senegalensis JC66 | reverse complement strand
ATTAGGATTATTGAAAATACTGGCATCTATAACAGCTTTGATCTATCATAAAAAAATAAAGGAACAACAAAAAGATCCAATTCCGGTAATTTTTTATGGACCAATTATTGAGTATCTATTAATTTTTATAAGGGGGCATTCCGGTAATGAATTCTGATTGAAGTTGAACCGAGAAGATGCTAGAAAGCATTAATTTATAGTGGAAGGGAGAAGAAGAGGCTGTGGAATTTCCAATTGCTTTTTCGTTTAGTGAGCAGAGGCCTAAGCAGGGCGGGATGCGCGTTACCAAGCATGAAACCGTCTTTATAGCGCTTAAGGAGGCAATACTTGAAGGTGCTTTGCCCTACGGCACCCGCCTGCCCTCTTCGCGGGAATTGGCCGCGATGCACGGCTTGTCCAGAGGGACGGTCAATCTGGCTTACGAACAGCTGGCAGCAGAAGGATATGTACAGGGGAGGAAGGGCAGCGGCACCTTTGTTGCTTTTTCCGGGGCCGGGCATAATTCCAAGGAGGCAAGCAAGCTGCTTGGAGGATCAAGAATCGTTCTTTCCCAATGGGGGAAACAGCTGGAAAGCCTGCCGAAGCCGATAAGAACCGGCGGCTCAAAATGGAGGAGCGCACAATACGGCATCAGCTTTACGACTGGCCAGCCCGAGCTTAAGTCTTTTCCCGCAAGCGAATGGGCGAGACTGCTTTACGCCCAGGTGAGGGCGCTCAACCGTCATCCCGATAGCGAAAAGTTTGAAGCCGCCGGTCATTACCCGCTGCGTGCGGCCATCGCCAAGCATTTGGGGCGGACTCGCGCATTTCATGCGCATCCGGAGCAAATTGTAATCGTCAACGGTTCCATGCAGGCGATCGCCATCCTCGTCCAGCTGCTCATCAATGCAGGGGACTCGGTCGTGCTGGAAAATCCCAGCTATAAAGGCTTTTACGCTGCTGTCCTTTCCGTTGGCGGAAGCTGCATCACGGCCCCCGTAGACGAACAGGGGCTGCAGGTGAGCGACTGGCCGGCCAGGCTCGCTTTCGTTACGCCAGGGCGGCAGTTTCCTACCGGCGCGGTGCTCGCTATGGACAGGAGGCAGCGTTTATTGCAATGGGCGGATGATCAAGAAGCGCTCATCGTCGAGGACGATTATGACACAGAATTCCGCCACCGCGGCAAGCCGTTGGAGCCGCTTAAAGCGTTGGACCGCCGGGGCCGCGTCATTTTTCTCGGTACCTTCTCGAAAACAATGCTTCCCTATATGCGCATAGGCTATGTCGTGCTGCCGGATGGATTGACGGAGGCTTTCATCCGGGCCAAGCAGCTGTACGAGCCCTCTCCAGCGTCCCTCTTGGAACAGCGTGCTCTTGCTGAAATGATGAAGAGCGGCTTATATGAGAAGCATTTACGAAGAATGCGGAGGGTCTATAGCCGCAAATACGGTTTGCTCGCTGAAGGAATTCGCCGGGGACTTGGCGACTGGCTGCAGCTGGTGGAATCCGATGCGGGCCTGCACGTTTTTGCCTGGTGGAAGGGCAGCAGGGAGCAGCTAGCGGAATTCCAGGACCGCTGTCATCAAGAAGGAGTCAGCTGGAGCGACGGGGGCGTTTATTTTATAGGAGAAGGCCGGCCTGCCTTATGTCTTGGCTTTTCTCACCTGGAGGATGAGCAGATTGAAGAAGGGCTGGAAAGAATGAAGCTGGCCGCAGGCCAATTGCGCCAAGATAAACCGCTTTGACTAGGGCCGCCAGTCTGATGCCAGCCCAAAAATCCAAATGATCCAGTGATCCAATAATCGAATGATCCGATAGATGAAACCGGGTGCTGCCTAGTGCTTATTGTCAGGACTGTACCATTGTCGGATTGTAGCGTCAGACGGCAGCAGCATAGTTAACAGACCGAGCAGCGGAAGGAAGGCGCAGAGAAGCATCACAAACCCCAGTGAAGTGCGGTCGATCAGCGAGCCAAGCGCTACCGAGCCTAAAGCTCCCATTCCAAAAGCCAGCCCGACAATCAGACCGGAGACCATTCCGATCTTCCCCGGCATTAATTCCTGGGCGTAAACGACAGTAACCGAGAAGCTCGATAAAACGATAAAGCCGATTAAGATGAGCAGCAGAAAGGCTGCAGACTTACCGACATAGGGAAGCAGCAGGGCAAAAGGGGCAGAGCCGAGCATGGAAAAGAACAGCATATTTCTCCTTCCATAGCGATCCGCGAGCGGCCCTCCCACGAAGGTGCCTACCGCTCCCGCCGCCAGAAAGAAGAAAATAAAGAATTGCGCGGTTTCCTTGCTGATTCCGTAAGCCTCAATGGCGTAAAAGGCATAGAAATTGGAAATTCCCGCGTGATACCATGAGCGTACGAACACAAGAAAGACCAGCAGGCTCAAGGCGGTCCATATTTGTTTTTTACGGCTGTTGTCTGGCAGCGGTTCAGCCCATGCGGCTGCCGGTTCTGCCGCTGTTGAACGCGCTTTGCCTGCAGCAGCGAACGGATTGCTGTCATGCAGCACCTGACGATACCAGCGGGCGATATACAGCTGAATGGCGATAGCCGCGGCAGCTACCAAAGTGAACCAGATGGAGCCGAATAGACCGAGACGGTAAAACACGAAAACAGCAAGCAGGGGAGCCAGAGCTTGTCCGGCATTTCCCCCCACCTGATAAATCGACTGGGCCAGGCCTCTTTTAGCTCCAGCGGCCAAATAGGAGACTTTCGACCCCTCCGGATGGAATACGGCTGAGCCGAAGCCGACAAACAGAACGGACAGCATGATCAAGCCATAGCTGTCCGCAAAGGCGAGTGTAAGCATGCCGCCAAAGGTAAAGCCCATCCCCACAGGAAGCAAATAGGGGGAAGGGCGGGAGTCCGTATATGCGCCGATCAGCGGCTGCATGATCGAGGAAGTGAAGTTGAGAGTAAACGTAATCAGCCCGATCTGCTGATAGGTCAGCTGCATGGAATCTTTAAGTATCGGATAAATAGCTGGAAATACAGCTTGTATCGAATCATTAAACAAATGAACAAGACTTATCAGTAGCAAAATGCGGTACAAGGTAGGTTTAACGTCGGCTTTCTCTCTTCCGACGGGTATGGCAGCAGCCATCTCCAATCCCTTCTCTCTTTAATACTCTAGCTAGTGGCAACTGGCTGCAGGGCCCGGCAGGCTACATGCTTATACGAAAATTTTTGCAAAATCCAGGAATCATTATCGGCATTCCATTCCGCTATTTATAGATTGCCATTCGAATACTATCATTCAGGAAGGCGGGACCGGCGCCCCTTCCTTGTGCAGGAGACCGAGCAGCTGGCCCATCTGGACCTTGCTGCCTAATTGCAAATGCTGCAGCGGCTGAAAAATATTAGTTTCCGTCAGGAGCACGATCGTTGAGCCGAACTCAAAATAAGCGAGCTCGTCACCGGCGTTAAGCTGATCTTGCAAGCCCTCGGCATATTGAATGCTGCTGACATTCAGCGCTCCTACCTTGACCACGGCAATTTCTCCTGCCGGATGGGCCATGTAGGTGACCAGCCGCTCATTCCTGCTGAGAACACGGGGCATATGCCGCAGCCCAAAATCATTCACGGGATAGACTTTGCCTGGCAGATGCTCCTTCTCCAGAATTCTGCCGGAAATCGGACTGTGGATTCGATGATAGTCAGTCGGACTTAAATAGAGTACAAAATAATACCCGTTGCGATAATTGACGGTTCGCGGAGAGCGGTTAAGCAGCTCTTCCACGGTATAATCCTGACCCTTTACATTAACGATTGTTCCGGCTTCAATTCTACCCATCCCGGTAATGAGGGCATCCACCGGACTGACCAATCCTTTTTCCGTTAGATCTATGGGACGCAGACCGGGTTTCAAGCGGCGCGTAAAAAATTCATTCAATGATTGATAATCCCCGGGGGACTTTTCTGCATCCTCCAAGCGAATCCCGTACGTTTTGGCAAACCAGGGGATAAGAGAGCGGCTCCACTTCGATTTGGCGAAGGAGCCTGTTGTGCGCGATATCCACTTGCGGGAAGACAATTCGGTCATAACTTTAAAAAAAGCTTTGCGCATGTAATTCCACCTGTCTGTCAGTTTGCTTTGCTTGCATTAATATTGACACAGAAGCCAGGACAAAGCAACAGCCATATGGCAAAAGCGAAGGAGGCTTATTTGTCATCCAATTCGGCCGTTTTATGTGATGGAGCCGCCTGAAAACGGTCAAACAGTTTACTTAAGAAGGCAAACTATAGTACATTCAAAAAGGCTCAATCTAAAAAAGCGAGCGCTTGATTTGGGCCTCGAAAAACATGCAGCCGGCAAAGGCCGCAAACTTAAATGAGAGAGGATGAGTGAATATGCCATTAGTAGATTGGCCGCTTCAGCAGTTGGAGCAGTATAAGCCGGAATTAACCGCCGAGAATGATTTTGCAGCATTTTGGGAAAAAGCGAAACGGCAATCCTCCGCAGCCCCCTTGCGCGCGACAATCGAACAGGTTGATTACCCCTTGAAGACCGTATCCCTGTATAACATCAGCTATGAAGGGGCGGATGGGACACCAATCCGCGGCTGGTATATGGTTCCCGAAGGCTCCAGCACTCCCATGCCGGCGTTAATCCGTTATCACGGATACTCAGGCCATTCGGGACTTCCGCATAGTGCCCTGCCATGGACCAATATGGGCATTGCTGTGCTGGCTATCGATATTCGCGGCCAGGGCGGGCTGTCCCCGGATTACGCCAGATATCCGGCGGGAGGTATGGCGGGCTGGATGACGCTTGGGCTGACTGATCCAGAGCAGTATTATTACAGGCAGGTCTACATAGATTGTTTGAGAGCGATTGACTTTATAGCCGAACGGCAAGAAATCGATAAAGACAGGATCATCGTCCATGGTAACAGTCAAGGCGGCGGACTAACCCTCGCTGTAGCCGGTCTGGACGAGCGGCCCAAGCTGGCGCTGCCGCTTTATCCCTATTTGTGTCATTTCCGCCGTTCGGTCGAGCATCATTCGACCGGCCCTTATGTGGAGATCAAAAATTGGTTCCGCCGGTACGATCCGGATCATCAGCACGAGGAAACGGTTTATCGCACATTAAGTTATTTTGATGCAATGAACTTTGCCCCGCAGGTTAAAGCCAAAACGCTGATGGCGATCACGCTGCAGGACACGACTTGTCCGCCCTCCACCTGCTTTGCCGCTTATAACCACTTGACCGTGGAGAAGGAAGCGAGCATTTACCCGGATTACGGGCACGAGGCACTCGGTTTCCATGAATTGGCCATGATGAAATTTGTGGATAAGCATTTGTAATTTCAACTGTAATCATCACCTGAAACATGGACTTGCTTTTAGCGCATCATGGTTTTAAGAAGGAGAAAAATGGCTACTCTATTGATAAGAGGTGAGCCATTTGACGATAATTCTTATTTTAGGAACTGTGCTGGTGCCCTTAGCCATGATGCTGGCGGAGATGCGCTATGCCGTTTTGCGGGTGGTCTATGATCTGCTGGCTTTATTATCTGCGATCGGGTTTGGAATAGTGGCATCTGTGGCAGTATATGAGGTAATTCGCTCTGGAACTGTGTTTATGACCACTGTTCACCAAGTATTTTTAAATCCTGTCTTTTTACTGACCGGGGCTTACTTTGGGGTTTACATTGTCTACCTTCTCCTGAGGCAATCCTGGATGGAGCTGCGCCTTGTTTTAAGCAAAATATAATCTGGTTGTAAAGGTCGTTAACTTAAGCTAAAGAAAAAGAAAGCGTTTTCGACAAAAATAGAATGAAAAAGCAGGATGTGCGGCTCCAAAATATGACATACACTAGAAGCTGTGCACGTTATAATAAAGTTACAATAAGTTATCCCGTTTACGGAAAAGGATTTTGCCAGGAAGGCTGAGCTTCCAAAGGAAGGGGAGAAGCAGGAATGGGGACGTTTAAAGTGTTCTGTGTTCGCTGCAATCATCTTATTGAACACGCACACGCCCGATTAATATTTCAAACCGGGTTTTATAAGACGAGTATTCCGTTGGCACAATGTAGAAAGTGTCTGGACAGTGAAGAGACGGCTAATGATAGATAGCATTGCGGAAGCGCTGCTGTGCTTGAAGTAACAGGAAAGGCAGGAGTAAGGGGCTGTCCGAAAAGTGGCTGTTCAGCCCGATAGCTAGAATAAGCAACCCCCAAGCAGCGGCCCCGAGGCGAATTATATGCGGAAAACCTCATACATTCGCTGCAGTGGCGGGACTCGAGGCGAAGTGTATGCGAAAACAGTCATGCATGCCATTGAATTCTCAGGCACAACCCAGCATGAAAATAGCCAAGGTTGGCGGGGTTCAGGGCTGAGCAGGCTTGTTGCCTGCGTTTTGTACGAAATGTCGTACAAATTCATGGGGGTGATGTGCGATTACCGGAGATTTGTATGAAACGTCGTACAAATGTAGGGGATTGAAGTGCAATTATCCAAGATTTGTATGACAAATCGTACAAATACAGGGGATTGAAGGGCAACTACCCAAGATTTGTATGACAAATCGTACAAATGCACACAAATGCAGGGCTTTAAGCTATTAAGGAGCTGCAGCCAGCGGATTAAAAAGCTGCTTGCGTGAGAACCTCCCGGCTATGTGGCTGGCTGGGATGCAACAGCCCGACTTCCGTACCTTGAACGATTTTCGCGGCGTACATGCGGCGGGGGAAGAAAAACGATTTGATTTTCTCATACCCTACGGCAACTATTTAAGGGAAAAAAACCGACGGTACCAGAAGGATATCCGGCAAGCCTCCAACGGACGTATGAAGAGCAGGATGATCGCTTACAAAAACAATATGACAAAAAAGTTGGACGGAAAACATTATGTTTTCCGCCCAACTTTTATTTTGGGGACTTTCTGGACAGCCCCTTTTTGGCGCTGCCCTGCATGTTGTCTCGTACCGGATGCCCCTGGAGACAGCCAGGCAGTTCAGCTAACTCCCTGCTGCATAAAATGCTGGTCAATAATCTTTATCCCCGATTCGTCTGGCAAAAGCAACTATTTTGTGAAGTGTGATTTTCGTCATAGTTCGGTCCGGGGCGGGATTCCTACAATGGGGGTAAAGCATTGACTACCCGGAAATCCGGGAAAAGGAGGGTGTGTGCCATGAACAATCCCATGACTCCGCAAGAGCGCAAAGAACGGTCAGTCCCTGGCCGACTGGAAAAAGAGGAAAGTCCGCTAAAAGGGACGCTGGCTGCGGTTATGATACTAGGCGGCTTTTTGTTTCTGACCTGGCTCGGAATATTTATCCTGTTCCTGCTGCGAAGCTGATGAAAGGGATATAAGCAGCAATCAATACTATGGGAACCGCTATAAAGGGGGAAATGAAGCCGTGCATATTCATCGCTTTGAAAAAATCTGGCTGATTTTTGGATCGGCCATGCTCGCGTTATTTTTAGTAGTGCTTGGAATTGGCACCTTTGCCATGGGAATGACTACTCCCGGATCTCATCAGCATTATTCGATCGATCCGGAGACTGTTATGGATACGGAGCCCTTCAACGAGCCTGGACTCAGGCAGGTAGGAGACAACGAATATGAGGCAGTTATGCTGGCCTTTGCGTTTGGTTACAGTCCTAATCAGATGGAGGTGCCGGTTGGCGCGACCGTTCATTTTATTGTAACTAGTACGGATGTGGTACATGGTTTTGCGATTCCGAAGACCAATGTGAACTTTATGGTGGTTCCGGGAGAGGTCAGCACAGTTACCCATACGTTTAAGGAGCCTGGAGAGTATTTGGTTCTGTGCAACGAGTACTGTGGGATCGCTCATGAAATGATGAAAACAACGATTATCGTAAAATAACCGGAGCAGTCATAGGGAGGATTAGTTATGGAAACAAATCAATTGGAAAATCGCCCTGTTGACCGCAGGGATGCTATCCTGGCAATGGCGCATCTGATCTTTGCCTTTATTGCCTTGCTGATCGGAGGTTTAGCCGGACTGCTGCAGGGAATGGTCCGCGGCGGCATGTTAACCCTTCCTGGGGGTATTGGCTATTACCAGTTGTTAACTGCACATGGGGTGCTGATGGCTCTTATCTTCACAACCTTTTTTATTATCGGATTTTTATTATCTGGTATTTCCAAGACCACGGGGAAATTGCTGCCAGCCGCCCGCTCTATGGGCTGGGTAGGCTTCGTGTGCATGACAACAGGAACCGTAATAGGAACGGTCATGATTTTGCTGAACAAAGCAACCGTGCTGTATACCTTTTACGCTCCGATGAAAGCCTCACCCTGGTTTTACATTGCGCTCGCGCTAGTCATCGTGGGAAGCTGGTTCAGCGGCTTTGCAATGATGTACAATTACCGCTACTGGAAAAGAACACATAAAGGGAAGCTGTCGCCGCTTCTAGCTTTTATGGCGATCATTACGATGGTGATGTGGATGGTGGCCACTATCGGTGTAGCGGTCGAGGTTCTGTTTCAATTAATTCCATGGTCGTTCGGCTGGGTCGATAAAATCAATGTCATGCTGAGTCGTACCCTGTTCTGGTTTTTCGGTCATCCGCTGGTTTACTTCTGGCTTCTGCCGGCCTATATTTGCTGGTATGTGGTTATTCCGAAGGTCATTGGCGGCAAAATGTTCAGTGATGCCCTTGCCCGCTTATCGTTTATTTTATTTCTGCTCTTTTCGATTCCCGTAGGCTTTCACCACCAGCTGATGGAGCCGGGAATTTCAGATCTGTGGAAATACGTCCAGGTAGTCCTTACCTTCATGGTTATTATCCCGTCCTTGATGACCGCATTCTCCATGTTTGCCACGTTTGAGCTCACAGGAAGGGCCAAAGGGGCAAAAGGGTTATTTGGCTGGTTTAAGGTTTTGCCATGGGGGGATGTGCGCTTCTTTGCTCCATTTGCCGGCATGCTCATTTTCATCCCGGCGGGAGCGGGGGGAATTATCAATGCAAGTAACCAGATGAATGCCGTAGTTCACAATACGCTTTGGGTGACCGGGCACTTTCACTTGACCGTGGCTTCTTCCGTTGCCCTAACCTTCTTCGGCATAACGTATTGGCTTGTTCCGCACCTCACTGGCAGAACGCTGACTCCGGCAATCCATAAGCTTGGTATTGTGCAGACCGTGCTGTGGGCGGTGGGGATGTTCTTTATGTCAGGCTCGATGCACACGGTCGGGCTGTTCGGTTCACCGCGCAGAACCGCCTATACGACATATCAGGACCATCCGGATGCGATTCTGTGGATGCCTTATCATGTAGCGATGGCAGTTGGCGGGATGATTCTGTTCATCGCCCTGGTTATTATGATCTACAACTTAATTGCCTTAATGAGAACACCGCGGGGAGAAACAGAATTTCCAATCGCAGAGGTGGCGGAAGGTGCTGAGGAGACACCACGGCTCTTCGAGCGCTGGGGAGTATGGATATCGCTTGTTGTTATACTGATTCTAATCGCTTATGCGGTTCCGGTTACCGATATGATTCAGAATCCGGTGCCAGGCTCCAAGCCATATGTGACCTGGTAGCCTGGTGGAAAGGAGAGCTTAAGCTTGAGTGGATAGAGCTTTCCACATCTCGGTCGTTCTTTTGGCGGACTCCAGGCCATGCCAGAACATTTGGGTGAGCGCCATAATATCTTCAATTTCATTTTCTGTGACCAGCTCATCCAAAAAGAAATTGTTGCTCATCATATCGCGGTAAATATTTATCGTTTTTAAGAATGACTCATGCTTCACCCGCTCGTTAATATTCTCGAAAACCGAAAGAAAAGGAGTCGATTCACATAGATTTTGCTGAACGCTCTGGCTTAAGGCAACCTGAATAAATTTCTGCGCGAGCTGAGTTTCCTGGGCTTGTGAAGGAATCATTAGCGCATTAGCCATAAGCAAGGTTGATGAATGCGTTCCGAACGGCAGGGGGGCAATATTTACTTCAAAATCGATCTCTTCCTGCTCCCAGTAGGACATTTCATAAATGGTGGTTAACACTATCGCAGCTTTGTTATAGAAAAAGGAGTTGCTGCGGATGAGGTCTTGAGCTCCGCTGATCACATGTGCAACCTTGTAGCGGTAGATCAAGTCGTGGAAAAAGTTCAGCGTTTCGTAAAGGATATTCTCATCGATGTCCTTGCCGAGAGTCTTCGCTCCGTTGCGCAGCAAAAACACGGTCCAGCGCTGCAGGCTGGCCGACAGCGTAAAGCCGTACAAGTCGAGAATCCCATCCCCGTTCGTATCCAGGGTCAGCTTGGAGGCGGAACGGATGAAATCGTGAACCGTCCAGCCGGGCTGCGGCTTCTCCACCTGATACTTCTCGAAGATCGTGGAGTTGTAGGCCAGAAAGACCGGAGAAAACGTTAACGGTGCTGCCATAAGCTTGTTTTCATGACAGAATGAGTTCACCAGCTTGTCATACATTTGCTCCCTGGAAAAGCTCGTTTCCTGAATGGGGGTAAAGTGTTCCGCATAACCTGACTGCAGAAAATGCCGGTCCGACACAAATACCAGATCCGGCTGAAAACCGATGTCCTTGGTCATGTTAATGGATCGCCAATAATTAACGTTAGGCAAATTGGTTATTTTCACATCTACCGATGGAAATTCTTTTTGAAAGGCTTCTAATATGATGTAGAAACCAGCATCCATAAAATAGGAAGGATAGGGGGCCAGAATGCGCAGCGTCTGGCCTCCGCCGCTTCCAATCGTAAGACCTGGCTTTACTCTCGTCCCTCTTCCTACCTCTTTCTCAATCAAACCCTCCTGCACTAATTGCTCCAGCGATCTGCGGACGGAGGTTCTGCTCATTCCATACGTCTTAGAAAGCTCATTCTCCGGCATCAGAAACTCTCCAGGAGGAATAACCCCTGTTAATATTTGCTCCTTTAATATATTAGCCAGCTTCAAATACCTGTACTCTGTCTGCCTTCGCATAATTCGATTATTTACCTCCATCCCGCATAGAATTGACCGCAAACGGTCAAGCATTCCTATCATTATACCTGTTTATTCAAAAAGAGACAATTGAAAGACAACCATCCCTAACAGGTATACAAGTATAATACAGATTTTAAAAATAAGATGTTGATATTCCGGAAAATTAAAAATATTGACGAGATATAGACATTATGCTAAATTTTTAATCATACATGTATGTAAGTTGTATTATTTAAATGTATGATAAACATATCATTATTTGTATTTATTTTCTTAGGTCAGGTGAGTGATTATGATGCAGGAAGCAACGATAGGGCTTTGGTTTGACCAGCAGGAAGCGGAGCGCCGCTGGAGGTATGGTTTAAATGTATTTGAAAAGTATGCCGGAGAGGTATTGGAGCATGCGGGCCTGCCCCATATTATGATTGGGAACAGCGAGCAGCTGGAGGCTTTGCAGCCGGATGTAGTACTTGCCGTGTTAATTAAAGATGATGCCGATACGAAAGAAGCTGTCAGCCGTTATTTATCAGCGGGCGGGACAATCATCGCCTTTGCCGGGATGAATGAATTCGCCAGCCTAGCGGGACAAGTTCCTTATCAAAGAATTGAAAACGGTTACGCGAGCCTGGATTACAAAGGAGAGGCTCTGCTTCTTCGTTTTGCGCAAGCGGTGATCTGGGCGGCCGCCGGCACAGGGGCGGAGTCGGCCGTAACGGCAAGCTTGGGTGTAATAACCGAAGCACGCCCGGAAGGAAAGACGGCAGGGACGCTGGTGCAAACGTATGCTATCGGCCGAGGAAAGCTGATTCATTGGGCAGTGGATTTATGGGGAACCATCGTCGGTATGCAGCAGGGGCGCCTCCCGGTAACCCGGGACGGACTGCCTGCGCCGGATGGCAGTGCAGAGGTTAATGACGGCATTTTGAAGGCTGATGATCAAATTGCATTCGACTGGCAGTACGATCGTCAGACTACTTCTTCCGGTGTTCCTTACTTCCATTTGCCGCAGGCTGATCTGTGGAAAGAAGTTTTTATTAATCATTTAATCCGCATCATTATGGAATCAGGTAAAAGCTTGACAATACTCGGCTACTGGCCGGATGGAATTCAACAGGTAGCTACCATTTCCCATGACAGCGACCAGAACCGGGATGAACATGCATGGGCAACGCTGGAGCTGCTTGCTGAAGTGGATGTCCGTTCTACTTGGTGCATGCTTGAGCCAGGTTACAGTCCGCCTATTTATGACAAAGTCAGGGAGGCGGGGCATGAGCTGGCTTTTCATTATAATGCGCTGGCCTTGGAAGGCAGGCATTGGGACGAAGCTGATTTCCAAAGACAGCTGGAATGGCTAAGGTCAGTATGCGGTCAAGATACTCGAATTCTGACAAACAAAAATCACTATACGCGGTTTGAAGGATTCAGTGAATTGTTTGCCTGGTGCGAGAAGTATGGCATCGCTGTCGATCAAACCAGGGGGCCCAGTAAAAAGGGGAATGTCGGATTTCTGTTTGGTACCTGCCACCCCTATTTTCCGATCGCTTGGTCTACAGACCACAACCGGATATACAATGTTTTGGAGATCAGTTTTTTGACCCAGGATCTCGAGTTAGGCCATTTAGCCGATAATCAGGTGATCGAGCCTTTCCTGGATGGCGTGAAGAAGGTTAACGGTGTGGCTCATTTCTTATACCACCAGACTCATATTCATGCCAGGGAGTCGGTGCGGGACTCGATCCGTTATCTGGTTGCTGCAGCCCGCAGCAAGGGGTTCGAGTTTTGGACCTCCGAACAGATCAATGACTGGGAGCGTTACAGAAGGAGCCTGCTGAATACCGGTACGATAAAGTCCTCTCCGGCAAACCGCGACAAAGTTAGAGCGGCCGGGTGGCAGGAGGTTTATTGGACACCGGCAGGCAAGAACGACATTGTTGAGCAAGAGGTGTTCGGAATTCCCTGTAAGAAAACTGTGAAAACAACTGCCAACTAATATAAAGGTTCGCTTATGCTTGACCAAATAAAGGAGGACGACTGTATGGCGGCTAACGCGGCGGCCCCCCGTGGACCTGATCTGCCCCTTAAGAAACGGCGCAGCGATCGTGTTCGAATGATTTACCGCTACCGCTGGTTTTATTTAATGATGCTGCCGGGCTTGGTTTATTTTGCGATTTACCATTATGCCCCTATGGCAGGCCTGGCTATTGCTTTTCAGGATTACAGCTTGCTGCGGGGGATTTCAGGAAGTACTTGGGTAGGATTCGATAATTTCCGCTTTATATTTGAGCGCCCGGACTTTGCCCGGTTAATGAGCAATACCCTTATCATTAGCTTGTACCGGATTATTTTTGGCATGCTTCCGGATGTGCTGCTGGCTCTGCTGCTCAATGAGGTGCGGACCTTGTGGTTTAAGAAGGCGGTTCAGACCATTACGTACGGACCGTACTTCTTGTCGTGGGTTATCATCTATGGGGTGGCGTACGCTTTTCTCTCCAACAGTGGTCTGGTCAATTACGTCATAGAGAGATTCGGCGGCCAGCCTGTCGGGTTTTTGACCTCTTCAGAATATTTCCGAAGCATTCTTGTTGTTACGGATATATGGAAATCCACCGGTTACGGGGCCATTATCTACTTGGCTGCGCTGGCGGCGATTAATCCGCAGCTGTATGAGGCGGCGGTTGTCGACGGAGCCGGGCGATTCAGGCAAATGTGGCATATTACGCTTCCGGGCATACGCGATGTATTTGTACTGCTGTTGATTTTGAGGATCGGCAATATACTCGAAGCCGGGTTTGATCAGGTTTACATTTTCCTGAACTCCCGCGTCCTTTCGGTAGGGGATATTCTCGATACGTGGGTGTTCCGCATGGGGCTGGAGCAGCTGCAGTTCAGCATTTCAGCAGCCATGGGCTTCTTCAAGTCCTTCATCGGACTGATCCTGGTGCTGCTGGCTAATCAGATCGCCAAAAAGCTAGGCGGCAACGGCCTATGGTAGGAGGAGGTAACGATGTCATATCATCTGGTTAAGACCAAAACAGATCGGGTTATTGATGTTATCATATATGGAATCCTCGCTTTATTTGCATTATTCGCGTTGTTTCCGCTTTACTACGTTGTGATCATGTCCGTAACCCCAATAACCGAGGTGTTCCGCAACGGTGGCTATGTCATTATCCCGCGAGGATTTACGCTGGATGCTTACAAAGCGGTATTTGCCAGCCCGACTGTGCCTCAAGCCTTCAAAATCACGGTTATCATTACGTTGGTTGGTACGGCCTTGAATTTGATAGTGACTTCACTGCTCGCTTACCCGCTTTCGAAGAAGCCGATGCCGGGCCGCAATATCATTCTCTTTTTGATCGTCTTCACGATGCTGTTTAGCGGCGGGCTTATTCCTCTCTATCTGGTTGTTCGCGCCACAGGCTTGCTGGACACAATCTGGGCGATGATTATACCGGGTATGGTGTCGGCGTTTAATATGCTGATTATGAAAACCTTCTTTGAGAATCTCCCGGACGAAATCGAGGACGCAGCCAGAGTCGATGGTTGTGGAGATATATCCACGCTAATCCGGATTGTAGTTCCACTGTCTACACCGATTATTGCCACAATGGGACTTTTTTATGGGGTCACCCATTGGAATGAGTATTTTAAAGGCATTATGTATTTGAATGACCGGACGCTGTACCCGATTCAGGTCGTTCTCCGCAACATGATTCAAACCGCCTCGGTCAGCTCGGAGCTGGCCGTCCAGAGCAGCGTGGTTCAAGAGCTGCCGCCGGAAACGATTAAAATGGCGGTCGTGGTCGTGGCTCTGCTGCCTATCGTAGCGATCTATCCGTTTTTGCAAAAGTATTTTATGAAAGGAATGCTGCTAGGGGCTGTAAAAGGTTAGGTGAACGCTGAACTGAAGTTTTTATGATATACGTTTCACACGAAAAAAATAGAGTTAAGGAAATCACGCAGCGATATGCCGTTATAGCTTCTAGGCATATAGTTGCGTCTTTTTTTGCATAGTGGGGAAATGGACATGGAACTAGGGAACTGATTTTGTAAAAATACTGTAAAAATATATCGCATACAAATAATATAGTTGAAATTAAATTTCATAGAAGTCTATAATGAATCTGTGAAAACGGTGTCAATTGTTGCGGTTAAGCCATTCGATGGAAGGAGGTAGAATTCATTCCTGCATTTTGAACATTTTGTCTAATTCGCTTTCATCCGCTACGGATAACAAATTTACGAAGATGAACGTTTTGATCTGGATCTTCCGGCCCCAGGGTGATACAAATTCATTTTTTGGTGCTCTGTTATTATATTATCCTTCCTGCTGCTTTTTAGCTTAAAAACCCCGGATTTTTCTGCAAATGCCCGAATGTCAATATTGAGCAAAAGGAGGTCATCCTTACGGTGACATATTATCGTCGTATAGTTGGAATATTGCTGTCCGCACTCCTTATTTTCTCATCCTTTATTCCCATAGGCAATGTCCGGGCGATGGATTTGCCTGAGACGGAATTCGGCAAGATCCTGGATCGGAGACAAATGGAATTGGCACCCAATGCCGTTTATAACTGGTACAATATGGAGATCGATAGAGGCTTGCAAAAAATTCACTTTGTTGAATTTGATCCCCGCGCCGAGCATTTGGAATTGCAGGCCGGAACCAAGTCAGGATATGTTTACGGAATGCAAAGAGTGACAGATATGGCTGGCTATGTGGATGGGCCAGGCAATCGGGTCATCGCAGGGATTAATGGCGATTTTTATGATTTAAGCGGGCAGGGGACAGGCGTGCCTAACGGGCTGTTTATGGGGGATGGAATCATCTTGAACAGCTCTGCTGGCCCTTACGCGTTCGGCTTAAAAGCAGATGGCAGCAGTATTTATGGACCGACTCCCGAGCTTAAGCGGACTCTGGCCATAGGCGAGACTGAAATCCCGATTACTCATATCAATCGCTACAGAGGGGACAATCAATTAGTGCTGTACACTACCGATTATTATAGTTCTACAGCATCCACCTCTGCCGGAGATGAAGTCATTGTCGATATTTTGGAAGGGACGGTCAGCAGCGGGCAAACTCTGCAAATGCGTGTCAAGGAAGTGCGTACGAACCAGGGCGATAGTCCCCTCGAGCCTGGAACAGCCGTGCTTTCTGCCTCAGGTTCGATGCGTACTGTGCTGGCAGGACTTGAGCCGGGTGATCTTCTGTCCGCTTATTTCGAGCTGGATGAAGCATGGCAGGATGTGAAGGTTGCGATTGGCGGCAGGGGCCCATTAGTGCAGGATGGAGTCCCTCTTGATGTTCCTCCTGCCGGAGTCCATCCGCGAACGGCGATTGGAACTAAAGCCGACGGTTCCATCATTCTGTTCGAAATCGATGGCCGCGCACCTGGCTTTAGCGAAGGTGTGGAAAATCTCGAGATGGCCCAAATCCTCGTTGATCTCGGTGTTGTTAATGCTATGAACCTGGACGGCGGAGGTTCTTCCACATTTGTGGCCCGTCTGCCTGGAGAATCTGCGATTCAGATGCTCAATAGGGGCTCTGACGGCTTTGAGCGTTCAACCGGCAACAGCTTACTGCTCGTCAATCGTGCACCGGCCGGGGATGCCAGCAAGCTGGTCGTACAGCCCAATTTTGAAAGGGTATTGGCCGGCTCCAGCTTTCAGCTGCAAGCTGCTGCTGTAGATGCCACTGGCCATCCGGCTGCTTTGCAGGGAACGCTTGCATGGTCAGTAGAGGAATCGTTAGGGACCGTTACTCCGGACGGACGCTTTACAGCTGCTGATGGAGCAGCGGCAGGAATCGTTACTGTAGAGGCTAACGGGCTGAAGGGTCAAGGGGAAATTGAAGTCGTTAAGGAAATTACGGATCTGGTGCTGCCTGATGCAGTGAAGACGATGCCGTCCGGATCTGTAGAGGCATTAACCGTCACCGCTTTACGCAATGGACAAGTGGTTCAGGCGGAGAATAACCGTTTTCAATGGCGTGTGGATGGCCCGATCGGTACAATTGATGAGGATGGTGTCTTTACAGCAACGGAAGAAAACAACCAAAGCGGCACTATTTATGTAACTTATGGGGAAGTGGAGACATCAATGGAAGTGCATGTTGGCGTACCGCCTGTCATTCTGGAAAACTTCGAGAATGGCTTAGGCAATTACAGAGCTGATTCAGTAGCTGCAAATCGCGTGGCGATAAGCGAGGAGACCAATCCGGACTTTGTCCGTTCCGGCAGCAGCTCCTTAAAGCTGGAGTATGACTTTATCGGCAGAACCGGAACTTCAGGAGCTTATCTCGCCGCAACAGGGACCAATACCCGGATCCAGGTACCGGGCTACCCGGAAAAAATCAGCATGTGGGTGTATGGGGACGGCAGCGGCCAGTGGCTGCGCGGACAAATGCGCGATGGGGATGGAGCGGCGTTCCCGATTGATTTTACTTCGGAAAATCCGGGGGTTGACTGGGTAGGCTGGAAATACGTTGAAGCAGTCGTACCTGCAGGCAAGTCCGTTCCTCTAACGATGGATCTGCCTATTCGCTTTATGGCGACGAAAAACGACAACAAAACAGCGGGCGTTCTCTATTTTGACGATATCCGGGCAATCTACGGACCGCTGGAGAATGAGGACCGGACGCCGCCCATTCTGCGTAATTTGACACCTGGCGAGAATCAGATTGTGTTCACGGACAAACCTGCCATTCAAGCTATTGCTGAGGATGACGGGTATGATCCGGTAGAGCATCCCGGCACGACCTTGATCGATCCGGCTTCTATCCGGCTCTATCTCAACAATGTGAAGGTCAATCATACGCTTTACCCGCCGGAAGGTCGCATATCATATACGCCTGCTTTGCCGCTGGATGAAGGGGTTCATCGGGTAAAACTGGCAGTGCGTGATTTGGCAGGAAACCAGACGATTAAAGAATGGAACTTCTTTGTCAACCTGGGCTCGCCTATGTATGTGTATGAAACCCCTGAAGAGCTGCTTGCAGGCCATACGTACACGCTCGATGTGAAGGCCGAGAATACGGAGCATTTCTCGGGGGGGCATCTGGAGTTTGTCTTGGATACTGGCAAGATTGATTATATTGAAGCCGTTCCGGGAAGCAAGCTGACAGCGGCCAATCTGCAAACCGGCTTCAATGAACAGACCGGTGTCATCAGGCTGCAATTCAGCGGGCTAGATTCTCTGCAATTAACGGATAAGGATGTGCTCGCGCAAATTCAATACCGGGTGAAGCCTGCCGCAGAGGGAAATATGAGCTTTGACTTCAGCAGCGGTTCTGTGGAAATCGCGGGTGAAGCGCCTAAACCGTTCATCGGATTATCCTTGGAAGCTTCCATAGCTCATTCCCTGCAGCTTAGCTGGGAGGAGGAAGGAAGCGGACAAGGCTTAACCACTGAATTTTCGGTGGTGGATGCGGGCGGCCAGCCTGTGGAAGGTGCCGGATTGCTGGTCAATGGCAACCTTTTGCGTGATGCTGATAATGAGCTGAGAACTGACGCAGCAGGAATTTTGCAAACCGATGCCTTAACTGCCGAGCTGGAAACGTATGACATTCAGGCCGTTAAAGGTGATGATTACAGTCCGGTTTATTCCTTTGCCGTATCTCCTCTGTTCGGTACAGAAGCTCCCTATAATGTGAGTATAGCGATGAGCAGCCGGCCGGCTCATGATCGAGGATTCACCTGGCATACCCACCCGGATGTATCGGAAACCGTAGTAGAAGTCATTCCCCGGGCTGAGTGGAGCGGACAATGGGATGATGCACCGGTTCAAAGATTCACGGGAAACAATTATTTATATTATACGGACCACTTGGGTGTATTCCGGGTGCATAAAGCCTCAGCTGTACAGTTGGAGACGGATACGGAATATGTTTACCGCGTAGGGGATGGTAAAGGGCGGTACAGCTCGGAGGGCAGCTTTAAAACCGCGGCCTCGTCGGGTGACGATGTGAAATTCCTCTTTTTCGGCGATTCTCAGGCGGCTAACGATGCCGGGTTCGAGCTTTGGGGCAATACCTTGAGGAGTGCACTGGACACGATGCCGGATCCTGATTTCATCATGCATGCCGGTGATATGGTCGATCATGGCCATGACCAAAGGCAGTGGAATATGTGGTTCAAGGCTGCACAAGAAGCATTGATGAACCATACCCTTGTTACCGTAGTCGGCAACCACGAAGTGACGGGAACGAGAGAAAATGCAGATTTTCTTGCTCATTTCAATTTTCCGGAAACGGGACTGGGAAGAGTGAGCGGAACCCAATTCTCCTTTGATTACAAGAACATTCATTTTGTTGTGTTGAACAGTGAGTATGATTACGAAGAACAGGCGGCCTGGCTGAGGGAGGATCTGGCTGCAACCGATAAGCCTTGGAAGGTTGCCGTGTTCCATAGAGGTCCGTACGGCAGCATCTATAATACGGCTGTCGTGAGAGATGCCTGGGCCCCGGTATTTGACGAATTTGAGGTTGATCTTGTTCTAAGCGGACATGACCATCTTTACATGAGAACCTACCCGATGAAAAACAATGAAGAGGTTGAGCCGGGCCAAGGTACCGTTTATGTAGTAGGCGGCTCGACCGGACCTAAGTTTTATCCGCCAACGAAGAGAGGCTGGGAGGAAGTTGTGTTCGCTGAAGAGACTCAGGTGTTTTCCTCTGTAGAAGTCAAAGGAGGACAATTGGTCTTGACAGCGCAAACAATCGATGGACGAATCATCGACCAATTCACATTGACCAAGCCTGATTGGCAGCCGGTCCAAGTTGAGGTTATTCCGAATTCGGCGGAGCTTGCCATAGGAGAGCAGATCCAGCTGGAGGCAGTGGTCCATGGCGGCTCTTCTTCTGACCATGATATTATATGGACTATTGAGAACCGCGACGGTGAAGACATTATCAGTCTCAGCGATGATGGTGTAGTAGCGGCTATTGCTGAAGGAGAGGCTGCGGTCAGGGCGACAAGTATCGCAACAGGAGCTTATGGGGAGAGTCATATAAGAGTCCGCAGCAGAGGAACACCAGTAGAGCTTACCGCTATTACACTGGAAGGAAAAGAGCAGCTGGCGGTGGGAGCAGCCGATCAGACGGTAGTTACCGCCGTATATAGTGATGGAAGCCGAATACACGTAAACAGCGGCGTCAGCTATACGAGCAGTGATCCTGAGGTAGCAGAGATCAGCGTCAGCGGTCTCGTTACGGCAAAGTCGGAGGGGACCGTGCTTATCACGGCGGAGTACGAGGGCTTGTTTGCTTCCTATGGGCTTACGGTAAGTGAAAAGGAAGCGCCCGTTATGCTGAAGGAGATAGAATTCACAGGTCCGTCCAAGCTGATTGTTGGGAATAGTGCCCAGACGGTAGTTACCGCCGTATATAGTGATGGAAGCCGAATGCAAGTAAACAGCGGCGTCAGCTATGCGAGCAGTGATCCTGAGGCAGCGGAGATCAGCGCCAGCGGTGTCGTTACGGCGAAGGCGGAGGCGACCGTGCTTATCACGGCGGAGTATGAGGGCCTGGCTGCATCCTTTGCCCTAAGCATCGTTAAAAAGAATGATATAGAACCCGAACCGAAACCCGAACCAGAACCGGAGAAGGGGCTGCTTAGCCTGGAGCTTAGTGGGCTGAATCCGCGTATGCGGGTGAACTCTACAGCCGGTTTGCTTGTAACTGCAATCTATGATGATGGATCACGAGAAACTGTAAGTGAAGGTATAACATATACCAGCAGCCAGCCGCGGGTGGCTTCTATATCCGGATCAGGTGTAGTGTCCGCACACCGTCCAGGGACAACAACGATTACTGCTGCTTACGAAGGAAAATCGGCGAGCTTTACGCTCCGTGTTCATTCAGCGGGTGGTTCTTCCTTCACGCCACTGCCAACCACACCGGATCCGTCGACCGATAAGGGGAATGAAGTGGCTGGAGTTCTCGAGTTAACCGAACTGCAGTTCAGAAATCATGTAAACGACAGCGGTGCTCTGATTGAAGTATCGGAATCGTTCGCAGAGCTGCTCCTCCCATGGAATGCGGCAGATTGGCTCGAAGGCAAGCCGCTAATGATTCGCAGCGCTCAATGGGAACTGACTATTCCGGCTGCCGAACTCCAGAGGATGATGCACGAGCTCAATCCGCAGGAAGCGGAAGGCCGGATCAGCCTCCAGTTGAACGTGTTGGAAGCTGATAAGCTTAACCAGGTCCTGGAGCCGATCGAGCAGCGTATAGCGGCAGAGCTGACAGCGCTCAGCGAAGGCTTGCAATTCCGCTTGGCGTTCCAGACTTCGGATGGGCAGGAAGAGGTATGGACGCAGTTTGCGGAGCCGTTATCCTTGAGTATGAAGATTAACTATTCGAACCGAGAACTGGCCAGCTTATATTATATAGCTGAGGATGGTGAGTTAGTCTTCATTGGCGGAGCCTGGAATTCATCAGGAATTACATCAGCCATCGAGCATTTCAGTACGTATGCGGTGCTGTCCTATGACAAAAAGTACGATGATGTTCCTTCGGGTTATTGGGCGGAACCTGTCATCAAGCAATTATCCGCTAGGCAAATTGTAGAAGGTGCAGGCTATAGACAATTCGAGCCGTATCGTGAAGTAACCCGCGCTGAATTTGCCGCGATGCTGGTAAGAATTCTGCAGCTAAAGGGCGAAGCGCCGAGAGTCTTCCATGATGTGGAGGATAATCGCTGGTATGCTGGCGAGGTGGCGCTTGCTTATCAAGCCGGTTTGATCAACGGTGTCGAGGAGCAGCTCTTTGCACCGGAAGCGCCTATCAAGCGCCATGAAATGACAGCTATGATCGTCAGGGCGCATGAGTATCAAACGGGAAGGCAGACAGTTTTCCCATCTACAGAACCGCCATTTACGGACGTGGAGGAACTTGCTGATTGGGCTAAGGAAGCTATTGGTAAAGCGTATGAGCTGGGCCTTGTCAATGGGCGGAGCGAACGGCTATTTGAGCCGGAGGGCCTGGCAAACCGAGCCGAAAGCGCTCAGCTGATCTTCAACTGGCTAACAAGCAGTGAGAGATAAGACTCTCCCGCTCGGGTGGCCGAATACATGATATCCAATAAGAAAAGCAGGCTTCAGGGCTGGGTGCCTTGAAGCCTGCTTATTATGTATATTAAAATCTCCCTCAACATAGCAGGATTTGTCCTGTTCATCTGCCTACGTAATGGGGAGCAATATCGGTACGGGACAGCCAAATAATTAAGTTATCCCGCGCTAGCGCTCGCCCTCTCTCTTATTTGGCCGAAAAAGCAGGAATTTTATTTCTAACGCTCATCCTCGCTCTTATGTGTGACAAAAAGGCCTGAAAACCGTGATTTGAAGCAAAATAAGGACAATAGCGAGCGTTAGAATTTTTAACACCCTGATTTTGCTTAAATAAGGACAACTGCGAGCGTTAGAATTTGCAGCTGCCCGCAAGCGGGCGGCAAAGGCGCAAGCTGCCCGCAAGCGAGCCGCAAAGGCGCAAGCGGGCTAGCGGCCCCCACTGATGCTCAACCGTTATAACTTGCTACAAGCGGCAAATTTCAACAGGACAATCCGGGCAGCAGATCGAGCTTCTCAGATAGGCTAGATCCCGAATAACCAAATAACCTTGCTCATAGCTTACAATACCTTCATCGCGGTAATTAGAGAGCATCCGGTTAACACTTTCCCGGGTTGTTCCAATCAGATTCGCCAGCTCCGTATGCGATAGCTTGCTTCGGATTAGAATGCCGTCCTCCACCTTCTCGCCATAAGTATTGCTCAAACGAATTAATGTCGAGGCAAGCGCTCCTTTTTTACCGAACAGCAGCAAATCACGAAACTTGGATTCCGTTGTTTTCTGCATGAGGCTCATCCATTTAATGAAGTGAAGGGCCAGGCTTCCATCCATGCTAATCAACGCTTCCAGCTCGGTGTGGGATACGACGCCAACTACTGTATCCTCTACGGCAGCAGCGTCAAAGGAATACCGTTGATTCCCGGCGGCAGCGAATTCACCGAAGAAATCCCCTTCCTGCAAGAAGAACAGAATCAAGTGTCTTCCGTCCTCAGTAGACTTCGTTACCTTGACCTTTCCCCTTTTAATGTAAAACCACTGCTCTGCTTTTTCCCCCTCCCAGATTAATGAAGATCCTTTGGAGTAGGAATGTTCGTGCATAAGGGAGCTCAGCATTTCGAATTGGCTTGGAGTTAGAAAATGTTCTAGCTGGTGATGGGGTCTGGGCTGGATTTGGATAGACATGGTAACCCTCCTCTAAGTTTTTTATATAGATGAAGCAATCATCGGCAAAAAACTTGTTAGATTGATTACCATTATTATAGCTCAGCATGAGACATTACGGAGAAAGCGCATGTTGCTGTTCCGTGAACTTTTGATGCTCGCCAAGCAGGTGCCGGGCGTATCCGATGGGCGTCTGGCAGATCGAGGCTGCATCCGTCTCCATCCCTAATTGGGCAAACGTCCTGCCAATGTCCGGATACCAGCGCAAAAACAATGGCATCCCTTCCGCAGTAATGCCGAACTCCAGTCCGACCTCGGCTATGGAAGGAAGCGACAAAGACAGCAGCTGACTAATTTGCTTGGACAATAGACAAATCTCATTGTAAAATTCGTCTTTTTTTAGCTCTTGCGGGGAAAGCGCCGGGATGTCTTCACCGGGTTGCGCTCTTTTCCAGTCAGGCACATCCGTCATACCGGTTATTTTCCAGGAGGCTGTTTCATCTTTTTGGAGGCACATCCTTATCACACAGGGACGGCTCCCCGACTTCATTAACGGCAGAACGGGCCGCACGCAGTAATCCATAATTTGCAAGGTCAGCAGTAAATCCTCATGGAGAACTGTGTTTTCAGGCTGATTAGGAACGGTTAGCTCCCAGTTCTGGCCATCCTCACAGGTCAAATATAAAAGGCCGCTCGCAGGGCTGCCCTGCTCGGGTATTAATTCCAAGGTGGTATGCTCGGCCTTCAATTCCTCCAATTTTCTCCCGGTCGCTGGCCACAACGGAGGCAAATACCGGCATAAGGAAGCATCTAAAGATAGTAGTTGGTGAATGTCGTGCAGGCTGTAATGATAACATGAATTAAAAATGTTTTTGCCAGAAGCCGTCCAACGGCTCAAAAAATCTATAGATGAGGGATGATAAAAAACCGCTCGGTTATAAATAACTTTAGGAACCGGGATCGTACAGGGCTTAAACCGCTGATTTACCCTAATGAGTGCCTCGGTTTTAGATTTTGCCGCTTTTAAAGCTTTGAGCCTGAGGTAAACAGGAACGACGCCGAAGTGAGCTCCTGCCTCTTCAAAATGCGGCACAAATTCATTAGCTTGTGGTGAACTTAGAAGCTCTCTATACACAGCATCATTCAGCAAGATTCCAACATAGCGTTCCATGGCGGCCCTCCTATCTAACTCATCATATGAAAAGCCAAAAGTCCCGGAAACCGGGAAGTTCACACATTCCTTGCTTCCAGATGGAGGAAACCGCCTCTTTTGGAAAAGTAATCCACGCAGAGAGCTGAAAGAGTCCGGTAGTTTTTTTCTTGAGAATGGGTCACCGCCTTGAATTTCCGGGCATATGTTACAGATAGATTAAGACTGTTAAGGGAGGAGAATAAGGAATGAGGAAAAAGCAAGGCGGTTCCTCCAGAAAGCGGCGGCGGGAGCAGGGGACGATGATGGATGCCCGCACCTCGGAGCTGCAGTGGGTCGATGTCGAGATTCCCAAGATAAAAACGCTATCATCTACAGCGGATAAAGGGCCCGGGCCGAATCCAGAGCCCCGGAAGTCGGCAAAGAAATGGGAGGAGAAAGTAGGGCTCCACGCAACGCTTTTGGATAGCAAGCCCCAGACGGATAAAGCGGAAGAGAAGGGCTTTAAGAACGGTTCAAAGGAAAGAATGGAGATTTTTGAAGGAGAATGGGAGCAGACCATCGGAGAGCGAAACCGCGGCGCCCAAGTCAACCCGCCACAGCGAGGGCAGATTGCGAAGTCTACATTGGATGAGCGTAAGGAATCCATGTCTCAGCAAGCTGTCATTTATACGGACGACCTTGTTAATGGATCGGTGACATCGGAGAAGATTGCGCCCTATGCTGTCGATGAGACTAAGTTGAAGCCAGGCAGTGTCGGCAGGGAAACGCTGAAGGATTATGTAGTGACCCGGGAAAAAGTTGCCAGCCAAGCGATTACGGGGGATAAACTGGCGTTTGCGTCTGTGGAGGAAATTCATCTAAAAACGGGAGCGATATCCGGGGAAAAGTTGAAGGAGGCATCTATTACTGGAGATAAGCTGCGTGACAACAGCATTACTTCCGAAAAGCTAGCCGATCAGACGATTGACTCCAGCAAAATAGCAGAGGGATCCATTAGTGCTAAACATCTCTCCCCCCAATTGATCAATGGCGATCTTATCGCTGACCAGGCTATTACCTCGGAAAAAATAAAAAGCGGTACGATACAAGCCGTAAATTTGGGTAATGGCATTATTACTGCGCCAAAGCTGGCTGACGGCTCGGTCTCAACTGACAAGATTCGCGACGAATCCATAACCTCTCAAAAAATTCAAATGTCCAGCATACACTCCTACCATATTCAGACTAAGGCCGTAACATCTATTCATCTCGAAGACAGCTCGGTAGCCGAGCAGCATTTGCAGGATGGCTCTGTTAGCCAGCATAAGCTGGCTGAACAGTCGGTACATCACCAGCATATCGCCGCTCGCTCTATAGGCGGTGAGCAGTTGCAGGAGCAATCGGTAAGCGGTGAGCATTTGGACAAAGAATCAGTTGCTTCCCACCATCTGGCTCCCAGGGTCATAAAAGCCGCCCATCTCGATCAGCAGCAAATTGTGACGGAGCATTTGCAGGACGGGATCGTTACAAGCAGCAAGCTGGCTGATCAAAGTGTAACAAGCAGGGCGCTTTCTCCGGAGGCTGTTACGACAGAACATCTCGTCAAGCAATCGATAACATCCGATAAACTGGCGGATAGCGTCATTCTCAGCCAGCATTTAGGTCCTTATTCAGTGGGCAGCGACAACCTTGCTATCGAATCGGTCCAAGGGCATCATTTGGCGGAGGGCTCGGTTTCGGATTTGCACATCCAGGATGGAGCAATTCAAACCTCGAAGCTTAAAGCACAAGCGGTTACGGGCGATAAGCTGGCTCCAGGCTCCATCACTTCAGATAAGCTGAAAGAAGATATCATCGATAGCGTTCATATCCAGCCCGACGCGATTCGCGGGTTTCATCTGCATGCCGAAGTGATCCGCGGTTATCATATCCATTCGGAGACAATAGGTACGGATAAGCTGGCTGATCAATCTGTGGATGCTAACAAAATCAAGGAAGGGTCGATTAACTCCCGCCATTTGGCTGATAGTGCGGTTACTAAGGAAAAGCTGCACCGTCACGCAGTTGGCAAGGAGCATATCGCTCCTCAGACGATTCAGACGGAACACCTCACGAATCACTTGATTGGACCTGATCAATTCCAGGATCAAGCGGTCACGACTTCCGCGATCAAGGACAGCAGTATCGTCACTAGCAAGCTAGCTACTGGAAGTGTAACCAGTGAAAAGCTCGATGTGGAAATTATCGCATCCAAGCACATCAAGCACGAAGCGGTGCACGGAAGGCATATTCGTCCCGGGAGTATTTCCGGACGCCACCTGGAGCCGGGAACGATTGGCGGTAATTTCATCGCCGATCAAAGCGTGGACGGAAAGAAGCTTGCTGAAGGAGCTGTTCAGTCGAAGCATGTGAGCCCTGAGTCGATCCAGTCAGATCATTTAGCCGCAGAGGCTGTGCAGAGCCGCCATTTGCAGGAGCGGGGGATTCAGGCCTGTCATATCGCCGAATCCGCCATAGGCACTGAGCATCTGGCCAATGCGTCCGTCGCCTCTGTCCATCTTCAGAATCAGGCGGTAAAGGAAGAAGCGATCGCCGATTGTGCCGTATCGGCAGCTAAGCTTGCGGATTCTGCAGTTGGCGCAAACCATTTGGCAGATCAGTCGGTAACCGAAAGGCATATTCAGAGCAGCTCGATCACAGCCGGCCATGTCCGCATTGGTTCTCTGACATCTGACGTATTCGCTCCAGGTGGCATCGACGGAATCAAGATCAAGCCGCAGAGCATCCAGGCTGAGCAGATTGCTTCGGGGAGCATCACCTGCGACAAGCTGGGCGAGGAGTCGGTTCATGCAGAGCATATTACAGGGCAGAGCATTCATAGCGAGCACCTTACAGATGGACTGATTAAGGAAATGCATCTCGCGGAAGGAGCAGTTTCCTCGGCTGCACTGAGGAGCGATGCCGTTGGCAATGAACATCTGCAAAAAAACTGTGTCGATGCTTCCAAGCTGGCACCCGAGGCAGTCCGCAGCGACCATATTCAGAAAAGAGCGATATACAGCCATCATATCTCCCCTGACAGCATACAAAAAGAGCATCTCCAGAAGGGCTCCTTGTCCTGGGAGCTGTTTGCAGACAACAGGGTGGATGCTTCCCAAATCGTTAACCTGCAGATCGATACGGAGCATCTGCAGAAAGGCTCGGTAACACCGGATAAACTGGCCGTTGAAGCTATCCGAAGCGAGCATCTCAGCAACGAATCGATTTATTCGGAGCATCTTGCAGCGGAGATTATAATGGAGGAGCATCTCGATGATCAGTCGGTAAGCGAGAGCAAGCTGCGGGACCAGAGTGTAACGTCATCTAAACTAGCTCCAGGCAGCATTTTTCCCGAACATTTGTCGCCGCAGCTAAGCAGTAAGTTGGTAAAGTCAGAGGATTATGAACGCACCCAGGCTGTTGTTCCTTTGTCATCAGGCAGCTACACACAGTTTGGTATGGCGGCTTTTGAGCTGGGCCTGCATGAGGAAGATTGTGAGTTAATCGTTACATTACCCCGGCCTTATGCCAACGAGCACTATGCCATTGTGGCCATGACCAACCATCCTTCGTTCAATGTGGTGTTGAAGGAGAAATTCGCCCAGAGGTGTATCCTGCAAATTGTTCGCACCCGCCTTGTCGCAGAAGCTACAGGGATGGTTACATGGATTGCGGCGGGCGAGCCTTGCCCTGCAAGCTCATTATCCGCAGGCAGTGTGGAACATAGCTCGAATTCGGTATCCCCAGCTGCCGAAAGCTCATCTGACAAGGCGCTAATTGATACGGCGATTTTTGCAGATAGTGCAAGTGAAGGGTTTGGCGAAGTGGTGGCAGATGAAGAGAGCGCAAGTGAAAAGTTGGCAAATGAAGAGAGCGCAAGTGAAGGGTTTGCAGCTTCATACGAAATAATAAATACAATACGCGAAGGGATCTAGCCTGCAGGTAGCTCTAATGTGGCCTCACTTTTAAAATCTGTTTATCGATTAACTGTGAATAGCAGTTGAGCAGTCCAGGCCTGAAGCCGCTGGCAGCGCAGCCTGCTTTGAATTCTAACGCTCGCGGCGGTCCTTATTTGAGCAAAATCAGGGGGGTAAAAAATGTAACGCTTGCCACGGTCCTTATTTTGCTCAGATCGCGGTTTTCAGGGCCAGTTGTCACAAATAAGAGCGGGGGTAAGCGTTAGAAATAAAACCCCTGCTTTTTCGGCTAAATAAGAGCAAGGGCGAGCGTCAGCGCAGGACGTTTCCCTGTCCTGCTTGTGGAATACCTCGCCGGGACGCTTAGCTTTCCATCTTGCAAGACACACCCGGACATCATGTTTCACTTTAACATCTTGCAGGTCAGTGTGCAGGAAAAGTATAGCAGGATAACTTGCAGGTCAGCGTGCAGGAACTCCGGAGGGTCGGTGTTAGGGATGCACGATGAAGCGATGGCAGCTTTGTCAAGGATACTGGCGTATGCCAAAAATTTATTGCTTCTATATTAACAAGAGGCTGTCCCCATCTTGACTATCGTTCTTCATGGGTCGGATGTTTGGGGCAGTCTCTTTCCTTAGGAATAATGGGACTTAAGCGCATCGGATAAAGGGGCGTATGAAATATTTCTCCGGTGCTTTTGTCGTAAGCGTTGGTTGTAACTCTCTATCTATCAGCAGTAATGCCGCTGAACATCGTGACTTTTCACCCCGATCCCACAATTCCCCAATCCGCCAATCCGGCCAATCCAATCTCCATCCCGTCGCAACCAAACTCACCAATCCCGCCAATCAATCTCCATCCCCCGCCATAACCGACCCGTTCATACTGCTCTGAAAGCTTCCTTATCAACGATCAGGCGCCTGAATAGGCGTCTTTTCTGTTTTTCTTCTAGATGGAATCCGTTGTACAAGTGCCGTTGCATTACTTGGCGTTCTACATACAATGGGAACAAACCATGGCTCCTAGGGGGGATGTTGTCCTATGCACGGTTCGGCAAATTATCGGGGTGCGAAATTGGAAACCGTCCGGGAGGAGCCCGGTTTGAGCAAAATTTCGGTTATCATTCCGGTGATGAATGAGAGAAGAACGTTGGGGGCTGTTATTCGTCAGGTCCGTAAAATCGGCCACAATCTTGAAATTATTGTTGTTTGCAACGGTTCTACGGATGGATCCCCACAGATTGCCCGCCGCATGGGAGCGAAGGTGATTACATTCAAACGGCCGCTGGGCCATGATGTCGGACGAAGCATCGGAGCGCGAGCTGCTTCCGGAGACATTCTTCTGTTCATGGATGGTGACATAGTGATTCCGGCGAAGCGTTTGCTTCCCTTCATTAGAGCGATTGAATCGGGTGCAGATATTGCTTTGAACCAATATAATGGCCCGGTGCATAAAAAAAAGGTTCACCCGGTGGTTCTCTCCAAGCATGCCCTCAATGTGGTACTGGGACGGCCGGATTTGCAGGGCACTTCTTTAACAGCGATCCCACACGCTATGAGCCGTTCTGCCTTGAACACAATTGGAGCGGAGTATTTGGCAGTGCCGCCGAAGGCACAGGCAATTGCTGTAGCCAAAGGTTTGCGGGTGGAAGCCGTTCATTATGTAAGAGTTGGGAAGAACAACCCGGGCAAGCGGAGAACGTATTCTGTGCAAAATCTGATTGTGGGCGATCACCTGGAAGCTATTCATTGGTATCTTTCTTTCAGGGAGACGCTTCATACTGAACCGCATCCGGATGAAGCAGGGGGGAGGATATGAGCAGAGTTAGGCGCAAAGTAAGCTTGAGGAAGACTACTTCTGGTAAGAAAAGAAGAGTAGGGGGATTGGGCAGGCCAAGTACGGTACGCAAGCGAGGAGTTCCCCGTTCACGCCGAAGCCGGGCTCGGCAGTCGAGAGCTGCCGTATACCGTCAGTCAGGAGGGAATTGGCGGAGAGGAAGCGGCGGCCGGCGGCAATCCCGCAGGAGGAATTATCCGGGTGATTGGAGACAGCGGGTGGCAGCAATTTTGGCGCTTCCTGATGCGCCTACCAGCCTCGCTTCCTGGATCCAGGCTCTGAGAAAGCTTGATGCAGGGGAAACGATTCTGGTAACAGGCCCGCTGGATGACAGCTCGCTGCGCTTGATTAGGGAACAGCTTCCAGGGGCCGCCTTGCTTCATTATGCCGAAGAGTCCAGAGTTACCGCCCAAGCCTTTGCACTGGGGGCGGAAATTGCCCGCATGCCCATTCTGTTGATGCTGGGTGGACAGCCGATTGGCGCAGCACAGCTGGCGCCGTTCGCCCGGGCAATTGCTGAGGGGGCGCATATCGCTATTAATGACCCGACTCCTAGCGGAACGTTATTCGCTGATCGGGATCCCGCCTCAATCGTGCGTGAATTTATCAATTTATCGATGGGGAGACAGGAGCTGGGCAGCGGCAGCTTAAGCGTGTACCCGTATGCGATATCCAGGCAGGCGGCAGCAAGCCTCGGCTTTTCGCGTCTGGCCGAACCCGAGCTGGCGCTATCCCTTGCTCTGGAGCAGCAGATGAGCGTAAAGGTGGCCGGCCATATCCCGGCTGCTGGGCAGCCAAGTGAGGCAGAATGCACCGCGGCGGTATCATCATGCGAAGAGCTTCCCGCTGCAGTGGGGAAGATGCAACAGCAAATTTCCCTTCATGGGCTGCGTCATGCAATGGATTCCCGGGGACAACGGCTAGGCTTCCCCGACTTTCTTCGCAACCGGAAGGCAGCGGAGGGAGAGCCTGATGCTAACCAGCATTATCATTCCGACCTATAACGGCTTGCCTCTGCTTCAATCCTGCATCCAAGCCATACAGCAGCATACTTCGGAACCTTATGAAATCATCGTAGTGGATAACGGTTCTAAGGATGGAACGAACGAATATTGCCGGAGTATGGGCTTCACATTTGCTTCATTGGCTGTTAATAAAGGCTTTCCGATAGCTTGCAATATTGGGCTCAGGATGGCGGCGGGAGATCAACTGCTGCTGCTCAACAATGATGTGATTGTATCAAAGGATTGGCTGAAAAATTTGCTGGCTGGTCTTTACAGCGGGAATGATGTCGGGTTGATCGGACCTACGTCCAACCGAGTGAGCGGCCGCCAGCAAATCCGCTTGAACTACCAGGGTCTGGACGGTTATCCGGATGCAGCAGCCCGTTATATGAGCTCTCACGAGGGGGTTCGTCTCGAGGTAAAACGGCTGGTAGGATTTTGTCTCTTATTCCGCAGAAAAGTGATGGAAGACATCGGCTTGCTGGATGAACGCTTCACTCCTGGCCATTATGAGGATGATGACTACTGCTACCGGGCTAGGCTCCGGGGATACCGCCTGTTAATTGCCCGCGATTGTTATGTTCATCATCTCGGCAGCGCAAGCTTTAAAAGACGCAAGCGGATGGCGCTGCGGCGGCTTATTGCGAATAATCGCAGGAAATTTATCCGCAAATGGGGAGTTCATCCCGGTCAATTTCATCGTTAGTCAAGGAGGGAAACCTGTTGAAGGGAGTTATTCTGGCTGGTGGAAATGGCACGAGATTGGCTCCGCTAACTACTATTATGAATAAACATCTTCTGCCTGTCGGCAAATATCCTATGATTCATTACGGAATTGAGAAGTTTAGGCAGGCGGGAATTGATGATATTTTGCTCATTACTGGAAAAGCAGCGGCTGGTGATTTCATTAACTATTTGGGAAGCGGCCGGCAGTGGAATATTCGCTTGACTTACCGGATTCAGGAAGAGGCCTCCGGGATTGCCAACGCGTTGGAGCTGGCGGAGCCGTTCATTCTTCCCGGTGAAAAGTTCATCGTGCTGCTCGGTGACAATCTGTTCGCTGATGATTTAAGCGGATATCTTGAACAGTTTCTTAACCAGACGGAAAAGGCGATGGTGCTGTTGAAGCAGGTAAGCGACCCGGAGCGGTACGGGGTACCTTCCTTTAAAGACGGACGGATCGAGCATATCTATGAAAAGCCGGAACAGCCCCCTTCGTCATACTGCGTGACTGGTATTTACGGGTATGATTCCGACGTTTTCAAGCGTGTGCGTCAAATTGCTCCTTCCCGCCGCGGGGAGCTTGAAATTTCGGATGTTAACAACCTGTATGCGAAGGATGGGGAGCTTGCTTATCAGATTTTGCAGGGCTGGTGGACAGATGCCGGCACCTTCCCATCATTGCTTGAAGCTTCTCAATATTGGATGAAGAACAGCTTGTAGATTTATAGAAGAAAAGCAAGAAGTAGACAAATAAGTGATAGGAAAACAAGAGTACAAGAGAGCAAGAAATAGAAAAACAAGACCGACGCTACCCGGGAAAGGAGGATAGGGATGAAGGCTTCGTCAGGATTGCATCAGGAAGGATGGCGGACCGGATATCGTGATGGATGGCATTCTGGTTATCATTACGGCCGCAGCCAGGCCGTTCTAAATTCTATTCATGAGCCGTCCGGCCAGCTATATCCTCTTCATGTTGTTTTTGTCGGAGAAGGCTTATTTGCTTTAAATCACGGGATTGAGACTGCCCTGGCCAGACTTGTCAAGAAGGTGACTAGCGTTGATCCGTTAATGCCAGGTGCGGCCGGTTATATCGCAAGCCTGGAGCCGGATTTCGTGCTCGTTTTAAACGGCATTCATGCATTTCCTGCCAATGAAGCCCGGATGCTGCGCTCCTTAGGCATCCGCACTGCTGTCTGGTTTGCTGATGATCCTTATTTCAGTGATGCTTCAGCTTCCGTAGCCCCGGCCTACGAATTTATTTTCACTCACGAATTAGGCACCGTATCTTTCTACCGCTCTCTAGGCTGCGAGCATGTCTACTACCTGCCTTTGGCCGCCGACCGCAGCATTTTTTATCCTCGTCCAGTGACAAGCGCAACACGGGCAGATGTATGTTTTATCGGCACAGCTTTTTGGAACCGGGTACGCTTTATGGATAAGATTGCTCCCTATTTGCGAAATAAAAAAGTGATCATTGCAGGCGGCTTATGGAACCGGATGAAGCACTACAAGCGGCTTCGCCATAGCATCCGTCTGGCGGGCATACCTTTCGAGCAGACGCCGGTTTATTATAGCGGGGCTAAAATAGTCATTAATCTGCATCGCGCAGCGGTGGATTCCCAGCATAATCAAAACTCCAGGCAGCTGAACGGGTATTCGGTAAATCCGCGAACGTTCGAAATAGCAGCCTGCAGCACTTTGCAGTTGACCGATCTGCGCCAGGATCTCACTAATTTTTATATTCCTGGACAGCAGATTGAGACGTATGGCTCTGAGATGGAGCTTGTGGAGAAAATCGAGCATTATTTGGCAAATGAGGATCAACGCAGCCAAATAGCCTTGCGCGGCTTGAAAAGAACGCTTAGAGATCATACTTACCGCAAGCGGCTGACCGAAATGCTCCATATCATTTTTGGCCGATCTTCAGGCTAATTTAGGCGATAAGGAGGGAGAGGGTTATGGCTCACCAACGGAAAGCAAACAGCTATGCGAGTTACTTGACAGGCAAACAGCTTGGTTACGGAGAAGGTGTGAGAGATGGCCATCATTTTGGCAAAGCAGCTGTAATGAAACAGCTTATTGAACAGCAGCAGGTTCCGCATGTATGGAATAAGAGGGTACTGTTTGTGACGACAGGCAAGCATTACCCTTACTCTCCATTGGACCAGGCTATCACACAGGCTTTGCAAAAAATGACCGTACAGCTGCAAGTAGCCCCGCCGACGGCAGATATTCTTCCCCTAGTCAACCAGATGATGCCCGACCTTGTCCTTGTTCTGGAAGGAATGGGGTTTCCTCTGAGCATGGTCCATCAAATACGGGAAAAGGGGATTCAAACGGCCATTTGGCTGACGGATGATCCGTACTATACCGATATTACGGGCAGGCTGGCCCGCTATTACACTCATGTGTTCACTTTAGAGTTAAGCTGTCTGGACTTTTACCGCCAATTGGGCTGCCCGAGTGTCCATTATCTTCCTTTGGGAGTCAACCCTTCTGTGTTTATGCCCAAGCCTGTAGACGGGAGGCAAAGATGGGAGGCCAGTTTTATCGGCTCCGGGTACTGGAATCGGATCCATTTCTTCAATAAGGTTCTTCCCCAGCTCTCCAAGCGAAAGCTGGTGATTTCCGGCTGGTGGTGGGACCGTCTGAAACGATATAAGAGATACCGCAGCCGCATTCGTCTGGGAACGTGGATGGGGCCTGAGCAGACCGCCAGTTTCTATAGCGGCTCGCAGATAGTTATCAACTTGCACCGTTCTCCCGATGATGAATCTTATAACTTGAACGGCCGCAAGATTCCAGCTTTGTCCGTGAATCCGAGAACCTTTGAAATTGCGGCTTGTGCCGCCTTTCAGCTTTCTGATGAGCGGGCCGATTTAGCCAGCTTGTATGTTCCCGGCGAAGAAATGGTCACCTATTCCTCTCCGGAAGACTTCTTAGCCAAGGTAGATCATTACTTGCGCCATCCTGAAGAGCGCAGCCGGATTGCTCTGCGGGCGATGCAGCGGACACTTCGTGATCACACCTATGAAGCCCGTTTGCAACGGATGTTTGAAATCGTGTTTCCGGAGGGGTGACCTCCGGCTTTCAGTGAACCGATCTACTTCACGTTTAGGGAGGAGACGATCCGCATGAAGCGAGTACGGAAAAAAACCAGCCGGGGAGCCCGGCGGAGGACGCGTAAGCTCCGTTCCACTACACGCAAGCGCCGGTTGCGCGGCAAGCGGGGAACCCGGCGAGGGGCTTTGCGTAAAGGCAGGCGCCGCCTTCAGGGAAGGCCTGCACGGAGAAGCAGTTTCCAGCGCGGGTATGAAGATGGCTACCTTCAGGGATTTCAGGAAGGGGCAGCTCGAGGCATGGCAGAAGCGGCTGCCGAGGCAGCCGCGCAATCGGCCGCTGAAGCCGGTGCCCCGGAGCCTGTTGGCGCGTAAGCATGCACCGCGGCACCTAGCTTTAACCAGCTTCATAGGTGGGGAAGCCCCGGCTCTCGCCGGAATGCTCTTCATTTATGAAGCTTTTTTTGCGGCTCAAATCCGAATTATGTTTCAAAAACCGGCAACCGCTTCAACGGTTGAAATCCGGGGACAAAGGCGAGCGCTTCGCTTCTCCTGTCTCCCTCTTCCCCTCCACTTCTGCACAGTTATGATGGCAAGCACTTATTCCTGTTTTGAGCCCCTTCTTTTATTCCAATGTTCTTCTTTTTTCTAATCCGCTACTCTTCTTTCCTTTCTTTTTTCTTGTCTGTATACTCTTCTTTCTTAATTTTCTCAAATCTATTGTTTGAGCTCTTTTTTGCTCTAATATGCCCAGTCATTCCTGTGCGGAATTGCCGGGAATGATGCGGAGGGGACAACCGCCTTTTTTTACTAATATAGGTTTCTGCTTCATAGATAAGCAATTGCTAGATGCATACTATATTCCAGTATAGGTGCTTCTTGGAAAGGAGAGGACAGCTATGAAAGTCGTCATTCTGGCAGGAGGCAAAGGAACACGTTTCTGGCCAAGAAGCGTAGAGCGTAAGCCCAAGCAGTTTTTGGCGCTTACCTCCCGGGAGACGATGCTGCAGACCACATATCGCAGATTTGCCAGCTGGCTGCCCGCCAACCGTATCTATGTCATTACTACCCGCGCCTATCGACCGTTAGTGGAAGAACAGCTTCCGGATCTCGCAAGTGACCGGATCATCGAGGAACCGGCACAACGGGATACCGGACCATGCATGGCACTGACTGCCTACCGTTTTTTATCCGAGGGGGATGATGAGGTCATCGTTACGGCCCCATCCGATCAGTACATTCCCGATGAGCGGGCCCTTCAAGCTGCCTTGGAAAAGGCGGAACAAGGGGCCAGGCATCCTCTTGCGATCGTCACTTTGGGAATTAGGCCCTCGCGGCCGGAAACGGGTTACGGCTATATTGAGACAGCCGCTGATCAGGAGCTGCCTGCAGATGACCGGAGGAACCGGGAAATCCTTCCGTCCGACGGCCTGCTTCCCGTAAAACGATTTATTGAAAAGCCCTCTTTACCCGTTGCTGAACAGTTGATCAGCCAGCCTAACATCTACTGGAATAGCGGGATTTTTGTATGGAGGCCGTCCACCATTGCCCATTACATGAAGATTTATCACAGGTCGTTATGGGACCAGATAGCAAAGCCGGGCCCCATGACCGAGCAGCAGTATTTGCAGCTGCCTAAATTGTCTGTAGATTACGCAATTCTTGAGAAAGCTGAAACAATCTGGACGGTTCCCGTCGATTTTGAGTGGGACGATGTTGGTTTATGGACCTCACTGGAAAGGATCCAGAAGAGCGACGAGGAAGGGAACTTGCTTCAAGGCGACGTGTATACGCACCATTCCGAACGGAACATCGTGTATACGGACAATAAACCGGCCATCGTGATTGGAGCGCAGGATCTCATTATTGTCTCCACAGATGACGGGCTGCTGGTTTGCCGCAAAACGGAGGAACAAGAAATTAAGACGGTTCTGCAGCAGTGGGAACAACGTGAGAGAAGGGAGAATGAATAAATGAGAGCTTTAATTACAGGCATTAGCGGATTTGTCGGAAGTCATCTCGCTGAGTATTTGCTGAGTCGCAACGTGGAAGTGACGGGTACGATCCGTCATCGCAGCAGGATGGATCATATCCGCCATCTGAAATCCGTCCAGCTGGTGGAGTGCGAACTAAGGGACCCTTTCTCGGTGGAGACCCTGATCGCCAAAGTCAAGCCGGATCTAATCTTCCATCTGGCAGCGCAGAGCTTTGTCCCCACCTCCTGGAATTCGCCGGTTGATACGATCCACAACAATGTTGCCGGCCAGGTCAATATTTTTGAAGCTGTCCGCAGGTTGAATCTGGATTGCAAAATTCAAATAGCCTGCTCCAGTGAGGAATATGGCCACGTCGAGCCGGACGAAGTGCCGATCAAGGAATCCAATCCGTTGCGTCCTCTCAGCCCCTACGCGGTAAGCAAGGTCGCTCAGGAATATCTGGGCTATCAATATTATAAAAGCTATGGTCTTCATGTCATTCCGACACGGACGTTTAATCACACGGGTCCGCGGCGCGGAGAGAACTTTGTAACTTCCAACTTCGCCAAGCAAATTGCTGAGATTGAAGCAGGTAAGAAGCCTCCTGTCATTATGGTCGGCAATCTTACTGCCAAACGTGATTTCACGGATGTGCGTGATGTGGTCCGCGCTTATTGGCTGGCATTGGAGAAAGGAGTGCCGGGTGAAAGCTACAACATCGCCTCCGGCAAATGCTGCACAATCCAGGAAATGCTTGATCTGCTGCTGAGCTTCTCTCCGTTGGAAATTGAGATTAAGGAGGATCCGGAGCGTCTGCGTCCTTCTGATGTGGAAATCCTGCTTGGAGACTACAGCAAATTTCACCAGGCTACAGGCTGGAAGCCGGAAATTCCGTTCAAGCAAACGATGGAGGATTTGCTCAACTATTGGCGGGAAAGAGTATGAACGATCAGGAAAGGAGTCATACCGTATGGCCATATTAACACAGCCCAAAAAAGGAAGACGCCGCCTTAAGCGCAAAGTCAGCGCTTCGCGGCTTCCGCTTAAAGCAAGAAAAGCCAGATCAGCAAGACTAAGAAGAGGGAAAGCGGCAGGCTTAAGCCGCAAGCTGCGCAGATTGAAAGGGTATAGACGCCGCCGGAGACGCCAAAGCCCGGCGATCAGTATTCCCGCTCCCGCAGCACAGCTGCCGGTTCTGCCGGCAGGCATTAACCTGGTCGGCAATGGGCGTGCGGAAAGCGGTCTAGGCGAAAGCTTGCGTGCTGCGGCCCGAGCATTATCGAGAACCGATATTCCATTCGGCATTGTGGATATTCCTGAGTCCCCATCCAGATCAAGTGATCTATCCTGGGTTCATAGGGAGATTCCTGAACCGGTATACCGCGTGAATGTTCTGCATATGAATGCCGACTATTTAAAGCTGTTCCAACAGCATAATGGTCACGTTTTTCACAATCATTTAAATATTGGCGTCTGGCATTGGGAGCTTCCCGATTTCCCCAACGAGTGGTGCGACAGCTTCCAGCTGGTTCACGAAGTTTGGGCTCCTTCTCGCTTTATCCAAAATTCAGTTGCTGCTAAATCACCGGTTCCAGTCGTCTATATTCCCCATGCTATTGAGGTTCAGTATCCTGCTGAACTGACCCGCGAACATTTCGGCTTGCCGGAAGGCCGTTTTCTCTTCTTATCGATGTACGATACGTTCAGCTTTGCCCAGCGGAAAAATCCGATAGCTGTGATCGAAGCGTTCAAAATGGCCTTTTCGCCGGATAACCCGCACGTCGGCCTGGCGGTTAAAGTTAACAATCCTACGGCGGATATTATCCCTTCCATCCAGCATGAGCTGGATAAACTGAGGGCGGCCATTGACGGATGGCCTAACATCTATCTGATTAATCAAATTATGGATCGTCCTGTGGTGAATGCTTTGATCAGTCTTTGCAACAGCTATGTATCCCTTCACCGCTCCGAAGGATTCGGTCTGCCCATGGCTGAGGCGATGTTCCTTGGCAAGCCGACAATAGCTACCTATTATTCGGCCAATATCGATTATATGGATTCCGACAATTCCTGTCCGGTCCCTTTCCGTCTGGTTCCCGTCGGAGAGGATTACGGTCCTTACAAGGCCTACCAGACTTGGGCCGACCCGGACTTGGCCCATGCCGCTCATTATATGAAGCGCTTGGTAGAAGATCATCATTACTATCAGCAGATCTCTGTGCAGGGAGCTCACACTATTTACACGCGATTCTCGCCGACGGCCATTGGAGCCCTCATCCGCCAAAGAATTAGAGAGCTGGGCGTTATGTGATCTTAAGCTTACGACTACAGCTGTTCTAAGGAGGTGAATGAATATGAGCTCTGGCACCAGCCTGCCAGTACCTGTCGCTTTGTTCATATTCAAGAGACCGGAGATTACGGAATTGGTATTCAACCGCATCCGCGAAGCCCGGCCAGCCCGCTTGCTGGTTATCGCGGATGGGCCGCGGCCTGATTATCCGGGGGAGGCGGAACTTTGTGAAGCGACCCGGCGCATCGTGGACCGGGTGGATTGGCCGTGTCAGGTTGCCAAATTGTTTTCACCCGTAAATATGGGGCTTAACGCCCGTTTGGTCAGCGGGTTAAACTGGGTGTTTAGCCAAGTGGAGGAAGCGATCATCCTGGAGGATGATTGTCTGCCCCATCCGAGCTTTTTCCGATTTTGTGCGGAGCTGCTGGACAAATACCGGGAAGACGAGCGGATTATGATGATTTCGGGCAACAACTTTCAGGATCAGCGGCGCCTGGGCAGCAGCTATTACTTTTCCCGGATTTTCCATATTTGGGGATGGGCCACCTGGAGGAGAGCGTGGCACCACTATGATGATTCCTTGCGGATGTGGCCGGAATTCGGGGGCAGGGGCTGGATTAGCAGTGTGACGCCAGATGTTAACGCGCAGCGGTTTTTTAGCAAGATGTTTCAGGACCATTTGGATGGGAAGCATGTTCTATCTTGGGACTACCGCTGGAATCTATCGTGCTGGCTTCAGAACGGATTAAGCATTATGCCCAATGTCAATCTCGTTACTAACGTCGGTTTCGGCCAATCTTCAACTTATGCACATGACAGCGACAGCGGGCTGTCTAACCTGCCGGTTGGCGAGATAGGGTTTCCCCTTACTCATCCGCACTTTGTAGTTCCTGACCCGGTGGCGGATCAGCATACGATGGAAAGGCAGTTTTACCTGCCATTGCCGGTTGTTCAAGAGGAGCCGAGCGCAGAAGTGCCTCCTGCGCTACAACCTCCAGCGGCTCCGCCAGCCATACTAAGTCCTCCGGCTGTACAAGGAGAGAGAAGAAGGAGCTCCAGGCAGACTGCGAAAGGACGAAAAGGGAGCCGGCGCAGACAGAGAAGAACTTCCCTCCGCGGAAGCCAACGAAAAAAAGCAGTACGGTCGACAAGATCCCGAAAGGGAGGCACCGGTCGCACAAGAAGAAGGAGAGCGGCTTAATCAGACGCTGCTCTCCTCTTTTCCTTCTAGGTGGGACCAGTGGCAGAGGCAATAAAGATCCGGCCTAAGCTTGAAAGGTGGCGCTTTATGAGTTTTGTCGAATTTTTAAAAGCACAGCCGCTGTACCATTTGCTGGCGGCCCAATCAACCTTGCAGGAAGGGAATTTGCTTGAATATAACGATCCGCTGACTGCGGAATCGCAGGTAGAAATGCTGAAGTATGCTTTGAACCTTGCCAAGCCGCAAAAAATACTGGAGACGGGAACGAATAAAGGTTATTTTGCTTATCTGCTTTCCTATTTGGTCAATGGAGTCGATCTGTTCACCTTCGATATGAGTCCGCAATCGCAGGCCAGCGTCCATTTGCTGAACCAGCATCAGAGCGCGGTGCGGATTCATTTTTATTGCGGGCCGACTCAAGCGACTCTGCCGCATTTTCATGAGCCCGGAATCGGTTTCGCCTGGATCGACGGTGGACATGATGAGGCCACGGCCTACAATGACTTGTATCATTCGGTTCGTCTGGGGATCCCGTATATTGCTATCGATGATATCAAGACGTTTCCGCATCTGGCACACCCGATCGGCTTGATCCTGATACATTTTCCGCATTATCGGCAGATCTATCATCCCTATTATGATACGGATGCCCGCGGGGCTATTTTGCTATCTACACAATGGTAGCTTTGCCGGATGTTTTATAGATTTTGGTGCTAGGAGAAGCAGAAAAGCCAGTCTGCTAGATTTGTTTCGTGACTGCGCTTGAAAGGAGGAAGGTGTTGGTGTGTGAGTAAAGTGGTCGTTACAGGAGCAGCCGGTTTTCTTGGCTCGCATTTGTGTAAAGAGCTGGTCAGACAAAAGCATGAAGTCATCGGATTGGACAATATGTGCACCGGACAACTCGCTAATATCCAGCCGCTGCTGGAGGATGACCGCTTCACCTTTGTACATGCAGATGTCTCTTCGCCCGATGTGCTCTTTAATACGGAGCTAAGAGAGGTCGAGCAGATTTATCATTTGGCTTCACCCGCTTCTCCCAGGTTTTATCAGGCGATGGCGCTGGAAACGATAGCGGTCAATACGAATGGCACGAAGACCATGCTGGAACTGGCTAAAGCCTGGAATGCAAAGATGGTCTATACCAGCACTAGTGAGATTTATGGAGATCCGCTGGTCCATCCCCAGTCGGAGGACTACCGAGGGAATGTTGCTACGCTGGGGCCAAGAGCTTGTTATGACGAGGCCAAGAGGATGGGAGAGGTGTACTGCTACGAGTATTATCGCCTGTATCGGGTTCCCGTTAAAATTGCGCGTTTATTCAATACCTATTCAGCGGGCTTAAGGAATGACGATGGGCGCGTGATCTCCAACTTTGTTACTCAGGCGCTCTGCGGTAAAGAACTGACTGTATACGGGGATGGCAGTCAAACCCGCTCATTTTGCTATGTCGATGATACCATCCGCGGCCTGCAGCTGCTTATGCAGTGCGATGAGGCAAATGGAGAAGCAGTTAACCTGGGAAATCCTGAGGAGTGTTCGATTAATACGCTGGCTAACCTGATTATAAAATTGACAGGTTCTGTAAGTGGGATTACCTATCACCCTCTTCCAGCGGATGATCCGAAGGTGCGCCGTCCTGTCATAGAAAAAGCAAGAGCGCTGCTTGGTTGGCAGCCCGAAGTGACACTTGAGCAGGGCTTAACGCTGACAATTGAAAATTACCGCAGACAAATGCATTAGGCAGGAGGAAATCCTATGAAGGTCGTTTGTATTGGTGCCGGTTATGTTGGCTGTGTAACCGCCGCTGCCTTTGCAACGGCGGGTCATGATACTACTCTGGTCGATATCGACCAGAGCAAGGTTGACCAGATAAGCAGGGGGGAATGCCCGCTATATGAGCCGCAGCTGGAGCCCTTGATCCGACTGACTGCGGCCAGGCAGACCCTTAAAGCATCCACCAGCTATGAAGCGGTTAAAGAAGCCGATATCGTCTTTATTTGTGTAGGGACTCCCTCCCAGCCGGACGGCAGCGCTGACCTGGGATTTGTGCGCCTGGCGGCGCAAGCTGTTGCCCAGTTTTGCCCGCAGGGCTCAGGTAAAGTGATTGTTAATAAATCTACGGTTCCGGTTGGCACTTCGGATATGGTGGCTTCCATAATAGAAGAAGCTGAGCTGCGCCTGAATGCTGATTTTTTCATGGCAAGCAACCCGGAGTTTCTGCGCGAAGGCTCGGCGGTACGGGATGTTTTTTTTCCGGAGCGGATTGTCATTGGGGCAGACAGCCCGCATGCTTTTGAACAGCTTAAGCGGCTTTATCAGCCATTATTGGAGCGAAGCTATGATGACGAAGCCAAGCAGCTGCTCGCCTGCTATTATCCTGAAGCTATCCCTCCAGCCCAATATATCGAGACAGACCGGCCGAGCTCAGAGCTAATCAAATATTCGGCTAATGCGTTCCTTGCTGTCAAAATCAGCTTTATCAATGAAATTGCGCGTCTGTGTGATGCGCTCGGTGCGGATGTCCGTGATGTGGCCAAAGGCATTGGCAGTGATTCGCGAATTGGCAGCAAATTTCTTGAGGTGTCCAGCGGCTGGAGCGGAAGCTGCTTTCCGAAGGATACCGCAGAGCTGCTGGCCGTAGGAAGAAGCTATCACAGTGCTCTCCCGGTAGTAGAGGCGGCGGTGCAATCGAATCAAGCTATGCATGACTATTGCATCTCCAAGATTAAAGCCAAGCTGAAAAGCCTGCATGGCAAAAAAATCGCGGTACTTGGCGTGACCTTCAAGCCGGATACGGACGATGCCAGAGTAACTCAAGCGAATATCCTTATTCGTGAGCTGCTTCGTTTGGGTGCAGATGTGCGAGTGCATGATCCGCAGGGAATGCCAATGTTTCGCAAGGTTAATCCGGATTTGAGCGTGCGTTACTTCGAATCTCCGGAAGCTGCGGCTGCGGGGGCCGATGCTCTCTTACTGCTCACTCACTGGAGACAGTATCTTAAGCTGGATTGGCTCAAGATGGGTGAATCCATGAGGAGAGCCCGGGTATTCGATTTGCGGAATTTTCTCACCGAGTTAAACCTGCCCTCTTATGGCTGGGAATATGAAGGATTAGGGCTGAGGCAGCCATAGTTTGATTAACGTTTATGAAGTGAACTTCATATGATGAGATAGTCAAACAATACAGGAGGAGGTGTGCTCTGGTGCAGCAAAGAATTACGAACGTGATTACCCATATGGCCAACTCTCATCATGAAATGGCCAAAATTATAGAGGGCTCGCGACATATCTCGGTACAGATGGCTCAGCTGGTTACTGCTATACCGGATACCCAAATGAATTTTCCCGGGGTGGAATCGCTGACTGGCTATTCCATGGAGCTATGCCGGAGTGTGACTGCTTATTTGAATGGGCTGGCGGAAATGGAAGAAGCGATAGCCGACCATCTCGGATGCGTAATGAAAGAGCTGCATCCGGGCTCGGACGAGGAATAGGCGGAGGGGAGCCGATATGGACAGAACTGATATTTATTTGGGTATTTTGGAATCGACAGCTAAAATGCAGCAAAATATATCCATCATTCTCGAGGCGAAAGCGGCAGAAACGGAAAAATCACGAGTTTGGCTGGCTCACCATGTGCATCCGGGATATTTTGAACATGATCATGAGTCGCAGGTGAAGCTTTCCTTGGAAATTCACGAGCAATTGGTTGAACTCATCAACGGGTTAACCAAGATGGAATGGGGTCTTGGCCGGAATTTGAAAATATTGCTTAATCAGGATCAACAGGAGTCAACGGGAGGACTTGCGGGCTTCTTTGATACCGGCGGAGTCGGCTAATGAGTTGGCTGGAGCGTCAATGGGAGTTGAAACTTGAGCTGCTGGAGTCATTGAGCCGGAGCCAGCGGGCTGTGGCGAGCATGCTGGATAATATAGCGATGACAGCATCTTCACACAGCACCGACTCCTCCGATATCATCGTCCGCGAATTGACCTCAATAGCCAAATATCAGCAGGTTCTGGCCCGCCGAATACTGGATATACGAATGAACCCGGTTCGTAAGGGAGAGCCCGCGTCCCCTTGGATTAGCGAGCGCCCGGGTCTTTGTTCCAGCTGGGTGCTGACCCGGAATAACAAGTTTCGGTTAATTAAAAGCATGCCCGGGAAAGTGGATAGGGGTACAGAACGGAGGACATTCCCGATTTAATGGACAGCCGGCATAGCGGTTAACGATCACGCTAAGCTGGCCGTCCATTTCAGTACCATACCGGCCTGGACAAGCCCGCCGCCGAAGCCGTAAAGCAAAAGATGCTGTCCTGGCTTGAGGATTCCCTCTTGAAGGGCTTGGTCAATGGACAGCGGAATACTTGCTGCGGAGGTGTTTCCATAATGGACCATACTGTACAATGTTTGCGACAACGGAAATCCGCTGCGCTCACAAATGGCCTCAAGCATCTTCAAGTTCGCGCTATGCGGGACAAACCAATCGACATCATGAAAGGTTAACTTAGCTTCCTGTACCGTTTTTGACATGCCGGCAGGAATAGTGCTAACTGCCCATTTATATACTTCACGGCCATTTTGTACCACTTTACCGGATTGTTTAAGGAGCTGGTCCTGCCATTGCCCCGACAATCCGGAACGGTACAGCATGCCGCCGCCGCTTCCGTCGGAGTCCAGATGAATGCCAAGGAACGCATTTTCTTCCGCTCTTTCGACCATTGCGGCTCCTGCTGCGTCTCCAAAAAGAATACAGGTAGTTCTGTCTGTGTAATCAGTTATTTTGGACATCGTGTCTCCCGCGACAACCAAAATTTTGCGATGCAAGCCGGAACGGATGAGCGTATGGGCCAGATGAAGGCCGTATACAAATCCTGCACAGGTCGCATTAACATCGATCGCTCCCGCTTGCTTGACTCCAAGCCTGTGCTGTAATTGACAAGCCACTCCAGGGAATGGAAGATCGGGCGTATGCGTACAAGCAATGATGAAATCTACATCTTCTGCCGTCTGGTTATAGCGTTCAAGTAAATTGTGGATAGCGGCTTCACATAAATCGCTAGTGAACTGATCATCCCCGGCAATTCGCCTCTCCTTGATTCCGGTTCTTTGTACAATCCATTCGTCGGACGTTTCTACTAACTGCTGCAGCTGATCATTAGTCAGCTTAGCCGGAGGAACATAGCTGCCTATGGCGGTTACTTGAGTCTGATGCATGATCTCACCTCATATGGGCGGGTTATTCTGCCTGATTATTTTATACCTAGTATTAGTACCAGGTACTAATTTAACTATAGATTACTGCCGGCTCATTTGTCAATCTGTTTAGCAATGATTCTGTATCTTTCCAGACAGAGTCTGCGGGCTGAACCGCATACCGATAAATGGTGATTTTTGGAGCATAAACAAGAGAAAGTTGCGCACAATAATTACCGACTGTTTAGGTCATCCAATACAAAAGGAGTTGTCATGCAAATGAAACCAAGCGTTTTTAAAAAGACTGGCAAATGCGTCTCATTGCTTGCAGGTGCATTGGTTCTGATCTTGGCTGGCTGCGGGGCTGAAACGAGAGATGGAGCCATGGACATTAATCAACAGGGGCTTAACCGTGATCATGGTTATCAAAATATGCAGCCTAACGCCATGAACAATACGCCCAATCGTAACAATGCGAACACAGGTCACCGGTTTGATGCGAATACCACAATGGAAATGAGCCAGAAAATCGCTGACGGAGTAGCCGCGATGGATGAAGTGGAGACCGCTCATGTTATGCTTGCGGGCAATAATGCCTATGTGGCTGTCATGCTGCATCATGGAGCCGGAATTACTAACGAGCCCAATGGCAATGGCTCTACTGGAGCGCACACCGATTCCAATATGGGACAAACGAACAATAATGCAGCGACGAACAGCGCAAATGCAAATACGAATAACGGAACCAATTGGACGATAGAAGAAATCACTCCTGAAATCAAGCAGAAAATTGCTGCAAAGGTTAAAGAATTAGACGGTAACATTCAAGATGTTTTCGTGTCGGCAAATCCGGATTTCATGGAAAGAATGAAGGTTTACGCTGATGAATTTGGCAAAGGTCGTCCGCTAACCGGCTTCGTCGAGGAATTGGGAGCTATGATCGAACGGGTGTTTCCTGCCAACGCAGCTAATGACAGGCCTTTGATGACCCCATAAGCCTATTTTATAGGGAAGAATCACCAACAATGCTGCCCTTTCATAGTATAGATTTGACTGTATCCCTTTACCTTGTAACCTAAATCATTCCCGAGCAAGGAGGGGTGACACTATTGAAGGGCAGCGACCATAAAAGCAAATTTTTGTTAACGCATCGTGAACGAGAGGTATTCGAATTACTCGTGCAGGACAAAACGACGAAGGATATTGCTCAGCAGTTATTTATAAGTGAAAAAACTGTGCGTAACCACATCTCCAATGTCATGCAGAAATTAAACGTTAAGGGTCGTTCACAAGCGGTTGTTGAACTAATTAAGCTTGGGGAATTGAAGATTTGAGGTTAGAACTTTACAAGTAAGGCGGATCAGAGCTTCCATCACCATTACCTTCCCTGTAAGCTTTTTGAGCAAGAGCTTACAGGGAAGGTTTTTCTGTAACGTTAGATGGAGGGTTCAGCTAGAGGCTGCGGCATACAATCCGGTAATCGAACGGCTTAAGCGTTATGCTCATGTACCCATCCTTAACAGGCACAGGCTCTTCGGATAAGGCATCGTGCCAATCGTTTGTTTTCAATGGGTGGGAGAGCTGCTGCTCTTCTTCAGTATTATTCATCCATATGAGAAAATGCTTTTCTTCATCAAGTCGTTCATACAGAAGGGTTCGCTCAGCCTCTCCCGCCTGCAGAAAACGGAAATCACCTTCCCGCAGCGCTCTATTGTTTTTTCTCAGCTCGATAAGAGCCCTGTAAAAATCAAACAGCTCCCGGTCCTGATTCTTTTCCTCCCATTCCATGCATTTGCGGCAATCCGGGTCGTCATCTCCCTGCAAGCCTATTTCATCACCGTAAAAAATACAGGGGGTGCCCATATAAGTCAGCAGGAAAACAATACTTAGCTTAAGCTTGCGCTTGTCTCCCCCGCAGCGGGTTAAGGCCCGTGGAGTATCGTGGCTGCACAGCAGATTAAAGATAACTTCATTGGCCTGCTTCGGGTAGCGAACCAGCAAAGCTCCTATTTTATTCGCAAAGGTCTGGGCATCCATACGCTCTTCCGCAAAAAAGTCCAGCACCTGATTCGCGAAGGGGTAATTCATAACGGAGTCAAACTGGTCTCCGAGCAGCCACATGATGGAATCGTTCCAGACCTCTCCGACAATGTAAGCGTCAGGATTAGCTTCCTTTACAACTTTGCGGAAGTCCCGCCAAAACTGGTGATCTACTTCATTGGCTACATCCAGCCGCCAGCCGTCCAGTTTAATTTCTTTAATCCAATATTCGGCCACATCCAGCAAGTATTTTCGAACTTCCGGGTTGGCGGTATTAAATTTGGGCATATGCTCAAAAAAACCGAACGTGTCATACGTGGGAATCCCGTCCTTGACTGTTAAAGGAAACTCGCGTACATGAAACCAGTCGTGATACTTCGATTTCTTGCCATGTTTCAGCACATCCTGAAAAGGGGGGAATTCGTAGCCGCAATGGTTGAATACAGCATCAAGCATCACACGGATTCCCTTCTGATGACAAGCCTCGCCAAGCTCAGCCAGCAATTCATTCGTTCCGAAATGAGGGTCTACCTGCTTGTAGTCCTTGGTATCATATTTATGATTGGAGGAGGCGTGAAAAACAGGTGTCAAATAGATTGCATTAATTCCAAGCTCCGCTAAATAATCGAGCTTGTCAATAATTCCTTGCAAATCCCCTCCAAAGTAATTCGACTCGGTCGGCTTTCCTCCCCAGGGCTCAACGTCCTCCGGATCATTGCCGGGGTCCCCATTAGCGAAGCGCTCGGGGAAGATTTGATAAAAAATCGCTTCCTTAGCCCAGGACGGTGGCGTTAAGCTGTCGATCGGATGCAGATAGGGGTAGTCGAAATATCCGCCGGGAGGGGCGGGCTCCTCGTAAGAAAACCCATCTTCCGTCATCCAGAGCGTCTCATCCCCGCTCTTGAATTGAAAAGCATAGCTTATTCTCCGGTATGTCGGCTTGACGGCCACCTCCCAATAATCGAACATGGCGTCGGAGGCAAATTTGTCCATAGGATGGGTCAGGGCAGTTTTTTCCCAATCATACTTATCTCCTGTATAGATAAACACTTCTTCGATATCATCCCTTTGAGTGCGTACCCTTAAACGGACAGTATCGTGATTGTAAGCGTAGGCCCATAGGTTTTTGGGCCCATGGTAGATGGCTTCCCGATTCATGACTGGCCTCCTTTGTGATAGCATGCTTTTCTTACGGTTATTCTTACACTTCCCTTGCTGCTTAGAAACTGCCGTTGAAGCTCCCGGTTCCTAGCTGCAGCTCCGCTGTTTAGGCAGCGGGTCCGGGCAGCGGGCATTGCCCCGGGAGAGGTTTCAGGGTAAAATGAGGAAGGTTTTGAATTGAAGCAATAGGAGACTTAACAATGACGAGAGAATGGTTCGAGGAAAGCTTTGGCCAAGACTATCTGCTAGTCTATAAACATAGGGATTTTCAGGGAGCCCGCCAGGAAGTGCAGCGAATGATCGGCTGGCTTGGGTTAAAGCCCGGTGCCGAAGTTCTTGATTTATGCTGCGGCATGGGCAGACATTCCCTGGCTCTGGCCGATCAGGGCTACCGGGTGACGGGCATGGATTTGTCTGAGGTGCTGTTAAGTAAAGCGAGACAAAAGGATGAAAAGCAGCAGGTGCGCTGGATTCATGGGGATATGAGGGAGGTCCCTTTGGAGCAGCCGTTTGACGCTGTAGTGAATTTATTTACTTCATTCGGTTACTTCGATCAGGAAACGGATAATTCAAAAGTTATCAAGGAAATTTCCCGGCTGCTTAGGCCGGATGGCTGTTTTCTAATGGATTATTTGAATGCCGGCTACGTAAAGGAGCATCTCGTTCCTTATTCGGAGCGGATAGAGGAAGGGATCCGGATCGAGGAAAAGCGTGTGGTCGAGGAGGGCTTTGTCCGTAAAACGATTCGTCTTGAAGAGCCGGGAAAAGCGGGCCGCACTTACAAGGAGCAGGTTCGGCTATATACATTAGCTGACTTTCAAGAGATGTTTGATCAAGCGGGCCTGGTCCTTGATCATATTTATGGAGATTATGAAGCGGGTCCTTATGAGGCTGCGCTTTCCCCGCGCTTAATTATGATCGGAAGGAAAGCAGGAGGGCGGAGATGACAGAAGTGGAATGGATTCGGGAGGATATTGCGCGTGTCAAGGTGCCGCTTCCTTTTCCGCTTCGCTGGGTGAACAGTTACTTGATCCGGGGAAGAGCAGGATACACCTTGATAGATCCGGGATTGCATACAGAAGAAAGCAAAGCGTTGTGGAAGCGGGCCCTCCAGGAGCTTGCCATTCATTTTACCGATATTGAGCAAATCGTTCTTACCCATCATCACCCGGATCATTACGGCCTTGCCGGCTGGGTGCAGGAGCAGAGCGGCGCTCCCGTCTGGCTTTCCCCAGAGGGCAGCTTGCAAGTGGAAGCGATGTGGAAGGGCGACGGGCCAACGAATCAGGAGACCGTGCGGCTGTTCCTGCTTCATGGTCTGGAGCCTGCGCTGAAGCCGGACATGGAGCGTCATCTGGCCGGCTTTTTGCCGCAAGTCATTCCGCACCCCTTGCAGCTGCAATTGCTGGACCGCAGCCAGATGTTGAAGATGGGAGATCACTCGTGGGCAATGGTCCATACACCTGGCCATGCCTGGGGACATACGGTGTTCTACAACGAAGAGCGTCAAGAGTTGTTTGTTGGCGATCATGTTCTTCCCCGGATTACTCCGAATATATCGTACATTCCGGGTACAGATTCCAACCCGCTGCAATCTTATTTAAGCAGTCTTGAAGGGATGGGGAAATTCGACGGTTATACGGTATACCCGGGTCATCGTGACCCTTTCCGGCATCTGGGGGACAGAGTTCAGGGCATAAAACTCCACCATGAGGAACGTCTTGAGCAAATGCTGAAACAGATAAAGGAGCCTTTAAGCGTATATGCTCTATGCCAGGCTATTTTCGGCGTACAATTATCTACCCACCAATTAAGATTTGCTTTGGCTGAAACGCTGGCTCATATGATATACCTTCAACAAAGCGGAAAAGCAGTGCTGCTGGAAGAGGACGAAGTGTTGCGCTATCAATCAGCGCACTGATTAGATCTTACTAACAGGGCGGAAGGGGACTGTCCAAAAAAATCCCTGAACAAAATGTTGGGCGGAAAAGGCAATAAAATGCTTTTTCCCGTTCAACTTTTTTTGTTGCAGCGGAAGCTCTAGTAGTTGTATTTCATCCGTTGCGCTTCTTGGAAAAAACTGTTACGATGAAGTTACCCGTATCATACCTATACCCTTAGGAAAAGAAAACAGGTTAAAAAGAAAGCGCTGTCAATCCAGGAGCATTGCTTGAAAATTTTATTCTATTCTATACGTGGAGGTCAATCGTGTGAATCAACAGCTGAAAAAAAGTTTGGTATGTATGCTCATTTTCTTGCTCATGGTTCCAACAACTTTTGCGATAGGCATGGAAACTGCGGGTGCTGAGATCGAGGCGCATCAAGAAACGGAGAGCGCAGAAATTGAAGTATTCCAGGATAAGTGGTCGGTCATTTCAGCGGTGTATGATTCGATTCAGATTGATGGAGATTTATCTGATCCTGCATGGGAATACGGGGAAAGATTGGATTCCTGGGAAAAGGTGTACAATCTCAACCCGCCAGAAGCGAAACAGGATGTAAGAATCCGTTATGATGACCAGTACTTGTACATAGGGCTTGCCTATGAGCACGCTGATCAGGGGGAGTCTTTAAAAAGTGTGGATGTTTTGGTAAGCACGGCTTCTGCCGGGGAGCGTTATTATCGGATTCCGATTCAGATTCAGGCTACAGAGCTCTCCTACGTTAACAATTGGGGACCGAATACGACGACCGTTCAGCCAGCCAGGTCTGTGGTGAAAGTGGACAACGGGATTTTATTTGCGGAAGCGTCAGTCTCTCTTTCCTCTCTAGGTGTCAGTGAAGTTACGGATGGAGAGGAATGGCGCTTGAATGTTTTGTTCCAGCACCAGTATAACACGAAACCATTAAGCGCTTGGGTGCCGGTTCGCACGGCCAAAACGGTGTATACGGGTACAAACCGAATGGTGACCGAAGCGAATGTAACGGATGAAGGCCGGCTGGGCAGCGTGTTTGTCGGCAGCTTGCCGCCATCCCATATCCAATGGACGCCTGAGGCGCTTCGATTGGACTATATAGGGTATCAGGAGAAGCAGCTATCGTTTGCCGGTAGCGATCTGGAAGCGTTACACGCTTCTTTGGTTATGTACTGGAAGGAGCCGGGAAAAGAATGGGAAACACTGAATGATGTGCGGATAGTACAGCAGCAAGATCGAATGGCTGCGCGTTTTTCCCATCCGGCGCCACGAAGCAACGGTCTCTATCAGCTTAAGATTGAAGCTCCGGATGCAGGAGGAAAGACGAAAACGGCGATTGTGTCGTTTGACAGGCGTGCTATGATCGAGGCCGGGGACAGCTTGTATATCCCGGAAACGACAGCTCCGGGAGGTAAAACGCCGGTTCAGCTTGAGCCGCCTTCCGAGCGGGTGCAGAAATTGCTAGACCTGATACCGGAAGCATCAGGATTTTTATTTACCGGCTTGCCTGATCAGCCAGAGATGATTCCGACCGGAAATAACTATACCTGGGATCCGGAAAATCCGGATAAACTGACCTCTGCTTTCAGCGGGATGGTTTTTCCGAATGAACAGTATCCGGAAGATCAGATGCTGCGTGTGAAAAATCGCTTGGGTGAATGGGTGGAATATCCCTATTATGAAGATGAGGAAGGCCGCCGCTACTTTATTACCGCCCACAGATGGTATAAGCAGCGGGATTATGTTCTGGGACAGTTGCTGAGTGTGGCTAATGAAGACCCGCTGGGAGCCGCTCGCCTGCTGATTCGTTTTGCCGAGGTCGCTGAAGGATACGTTCCCACACATGATTATCGCTGGTCCAACAACATTGTGGACCCTGATGTCGGTCCTCCGTATGAGTATTGGGGAGGCATGTGGTATCGCTGGGCTGCCGCTGATCTGGTCAATTTGCCTACACTCGCAAACGTATATGCTATAGTCAATCAGACGAATGCATTTGAGCTGCTAAGCGGAGAAATGGGCATAGATACACACGATTATGTGGTCGATATGATGCTGGCTTCCGTTGATTTCTATCATACGTTTCCGGTGATTTACAGCAACATGGAATATCACAACATGCTTGGCTTGATCGCCTTGGCCAAAGCATTGAATGACCCCAAGTATATTCATGAAGCGGTGGAATGGTCGCAGCATTTTGCCATGAACACTTATCTGTTTGACGGATTTTTTAAAGAAGTTACGATTTCCTATCATAATCAGTCCACGAATGGCATCAATATGGTCATCAATGCTCTAAAGGGATGGACGGATCCGCAAGGCTATGTATCGCCGCGTACAGGTTTAAGGTTTGAAAATCTGGACCTGGGCAATGAATTTCCAGCCTTGAGCGGTGCAGCGGAAATCCCGAATCTGGTAGTTTATCCTAATGGCCAATCGTTTCCTACGAATGATACATGGGCTTTTGAGAAAGGAGCGAGACCGCAGCTGAATGCCGGATCGTTTTTATTGCCGGCTTCTGGAATTGCCAGGTTGGCAAGAGGAACAGCAGGGGATGGGGCGATCGATCCGGCATTTGGTATCGTTACTGATTTTCAGAATATGGAGATCGTTGCACAATCTGCTGAGACGAGATACTTCAGCAGCAGCGGCACCGTGCAATTTGAGGCGGAAGCAGAAGGGCATTCTCTGACCTATGCGTTTGATGTGTCTGAAGACGATACGTATGAAATCGCTCTCAAGCCTTTTCGCGCCGGCAGTTACGGGCTGTATGACATCCTGATCGATGGCCGGGTTATCACTAATGTAAACTTCCACAGTCCTTCCGGCGGGGAAAGCGGAGTGGGTGAATTTGAACCATTAGGAGAAGTGGAACTGGCGGCCGGAACCCACGAGATCACCTTTTTGAATACTGGCAAAGTAACAGAGTCCACTAACTATAAGCTTGGAATTATTCAGCTTGCTCTGCTGGATGAGCAGGCCCGGCAAGAGAGGGATGAATGGGAGGACAACGGAAATTCAGACTCGATCGAGCCGATGCAAGTCTACACAACTTTCCAGCCCAAATATGGACATCATCATCATGATCCGTTAAACCTTGCATTGTTTGCCAAAGGACAGGAGCTGCTGCCTGATATCGGCTATACCCATACGCTGCAGCGTCAATGGACCAACTCGACCATGGCGCATAATACGGTAGTCGTCAATAGCCAGGATGCAGCATCTACAGGTAATGCGCAGCATGGCGGGAACATAGATACGTTTATCTCGAATGAAGGAGGCCCTCAGGCTCTTCGTGCCGCACATCCTACAGCTTATGCGGGCACCGAGGAATATACCCGGGAACCGTGGATGATTCCTTTCCTGGATGATCCGCAGCAAGGGGGGTACGTACTCGATTTGTTCCGTGTTTATGGCGGGAACCGCCACGAATATACGTTGAACGGAGACGCGAATCGTGATGCGCTATTTGAAACGGACCTTCCGCTGGAAGAATACGGCCCGTATCTCTTGCCTGAAGGGGTGGCAGTGCGAGAACCCGAAGGTGAAATGGATAGGGGGGATGCGGAAGGGCATTATTACGGATATATTTACGTGCGTGATGTGGAAAAAGCGGATGTTCCAAACGGGCAGTATGAACTTGCTCTGAAAACACAGGATGCCGAAGGAGACAACTTATCGAACCTGAAAATAACAGGTCTCGTGGAGCCTGGACAAAATGAGCTGTTTATTGGCGAATCCCCTTCGCTGCGGGCAACACGTACAGGGAGCGTTGCCTCGGACAACAACATTGAAGCGGTCAACTATTTTCTGCCTAAAATGGTGCTAAGACGTGAAGGAACTAACTTGCAAAGCAATTTTGTTCATGTGCTGGAGCCATACGGTGCGGAGGAACAGCCTCTAATTGAAGACATGACAAGATTGCAGCCTGCGGATGGAAAGCCCGGCGATATTGCTGTAGCGATTTCCTACGGAGAGGTTACAGATATTATTTTAAGCTCGCTCGATCCTACTGAGCCATTAGTTGTAGACGATATGACGTTAGTTGGAAAAATGGGATTGATCAGGCTGAAAGACGGTGCAGTGAAAGAGATGCACCTGTTTGGCGGAACGCTGCTGCAGAAAGGAACAGAGCAAGTGCTGGCCGAAGGCCCTGCTTCAGGCCAAATCTCGGAAGTGCTGCGCTTAGGCGCTGGGGATGGGGTCAACGGATTCCTCACATCCTCTGATGTATCTGCTGCGCTGAAGGGCAGGACGATTGTGGTCACTCATCCAAACGGCAAGACGCATGGTTATCCGATCAAAGATATTAGAGCGCATGGAGAATATACGTTAATCGAGTTGAATGAGATGGATCCGGGCTTTGCCATCCATAGAGACGGGACGTCGGAGATGCTATTTACTCCATTTTTGAAATGGTCCGGCAGCCACAGATTTCATATTGAAAACTACGACAAATGGTCTGGCGCTGGGCCTGGACTGATAACTCTTGAAATTACCGGTCTGGACTCGCCTGCATCGGCAGGCAGTTCTGGCCAAATCAAGGCGGACATGGTTTCTGGCGATGGCACACGAGAGAATGTAAGTGAATGGGCTGGTTATTCAAGCTCAGACAGCACGGTGGCCGAAGTGCAGCCTGATGGGGTTGTGTTGTATAAGACGCCAGGCACGACAGTTATCGGTGCCGCCTATGGTCCGTATACAGCGGAGCCGATCACGGTTGAAGTCGTCGGCACGGCGGCGAGCACGTCTGCGCCGGGCAAACCGGTCCTGTCCGATAACAGCGGTCATAGCAGCGGTCTGAGCGATGGCAGCTACACGGTGACGATGAACATGTGGTGGGGAAACAACGGATCCGTGTACCGGCTGTACGAAAACGATGTGCTGGTCGACACTCAGCTGCTGAGAGATGGATCACCAGGCGCGCAAACGGCGAAGACAGCAATAAGCGGCAAAGCAAACGGCATGTATACGTATCGCGCCGAGCTGATTAACGGTTACGGGGTGACATCCAGCGATCCGCACACCGTAACCGTGAGCAACGCAGCTCCGGGTGTTCCGGAGTTATCCCATGACAACTGGGATGGCGATGGCACGTATACGGTCACGATGAATATGTGGTGGGGAACGAACGCGAGGGTGTACCGGCTGTACGAAGATGGCAAGCTGATTGACGAGCAGCCGCTTGTCCCTGCTACTCCGGGTGCGCAGACAGCACAGACCGTAATAAGCAACAAACCGGCCGGCACTTACGAGTACCGAGCCGAGCTTGTCAATGATGCGGGTGTCACCTCCAGTTCAGTGCTCAAGGTGACGGTTGACCGGCAGCATAAATAAAGAAAAGAAGGGAGCCGCCCAGGCAGCGTTCTTTAATCCACAGCTTGCGTCCAGGTATTGCCGGGGGCTGTCCGGAACGTTTTCTTTTGAGTCAATTAAACCAATTAAAGCCCAAGAATGTCGAGTCTTCGGCATTCTTGGGCTTTATCTTTTTTTTAGCTTTTAACTAAGTAAGATGTTTCCCGGCAGCTCCTGCTTGAATATGTTCCATTTTCCCGGGCAAGCGGCTGAGCCTGTTTGGCCCTATTGAACACCATCTTTCTCCTTCGGATCGGCAGGAGGCGCCTGCCGCGATTCAGCTACCTTTTGCTTGTTATGAGCAATACTGCTGGCGGCAGATGCAGCGATCGCCCCGATTATATCATCAAGGAAGGTATGAATCATCTCCCCTTTTTTATCGTTAAGCTCTCCGATTATTCCCGGCTTGACTTTGTCCAGATAGCCGAAATTGGTGAGCCCGATACTTCCGTACACATTTACAATAGAGAGGGCCAATATTTCATCACATCCGTACAGCCCCTCATCATGCTCGATCATATCCTGCAAAGGAGGGAAGAGCTTGCCTTCGTCAGCCAAAATATCGAGCTGAATGCCTGTCAGAACCGCATTCTGTACTTCCCGCTTGGCCAGTACTTTGTCTATGCTGGCGAGGCATTCCTCCAAAGTTAAATCATCGTAATACTGTCTCTGCAGATTTAGCACCAATTCTGCAATCGCTACCCGTTCAATCCCGCGTTTTTTCAGCCATTCATTAGTAGATTGTTCTACTTTTTTGCTGTCCAAGCTATATTTTTTCAATTGCAACTCCCCTTTCCCAGCCGCCTTAAAAAACGGCTTTTAGCTCTGCCGGCAGGTCGGCTTGATTTCGTACCTGGCTTGTTTTTTTATTGTGGACAAAAACTAGTTATAAAATGCGGGACGGCTCGTATACATAGTACTACATTAACCATACTTGAGGAGGTATAAACCATGCTCATAACCAAAGGGGTACGCGGTGCAGTTCTTGCAGGTGCTATCGTTTTACTGGCCGCGGGCTGTTCAAATGAAAAGCCGGAGCAGTCCCAGCCTATAGATCCGCCACCAGTCAGTGCAGAGGAAATGATGAATCGTTTGAATGAAAACTCTGCGGTAGAAACGTCTGCTGCTGAACAGGGTGAAGCGGCTACCCGGGTCACGCTGTATTACAAAAGTGATCAGGGCTACGTAGCCCCCGTAACGCTGCAGGTTCCGAATACAGAAAGCATTGCCAAGCAATCTCTTGAATTTATGGTGAAAGGCGGTCCTGGAGAAGCTTACTTGCCCGAGGGCTTTCAGGCTTTGCTGCCAGAGGGGACCAAGCTGACCGTAGACATTGGTGACGATAAATTGGCCAGGGTGGATTTTTCAAGAGAATTTTTGAATTATGACGAAGCAGATGAACGTAAAATTCTGGAGGCCATTACCTGGACGCTGACAGGCTTTCCGACAATAGATCAAGTAGAGCTCAGTGTGAATGGAGAAAAGCTGACCGAGACGCCAACCGGATTGCCGTTAAACGGCTCGCTAACCCGCAAGATGGGAATCAATCTGGAAGTGGCGAGCGGGGTAGAGATCGGCCGTTCCACACCCGTAACCCTATATTTCCTCAACCAAACGAATCCTGAACAAGCTTATTATGTCCCTGTTACCCGCCTGGTGGAGCGAACGGCTGAGGAAGAGCTGGCGGGTAAAGCGCTGCAGGAGCTGGTAAAGGCTCCGTCAGGCTACAAAGGTCTGGTTTCTGTCCTGAATGCTGATGCACAGCTGCTGGACTTAAGTCAATCTGTCGATCAGGAACTGCTGACCGTTAATTTCGATGAAGGACTTTTGGATGCCAATGATTATGTTCCTGCTGCTGCCGTTCAATCGGTGGTACTGTCGCTTACAGAAAATACCGGTGCAGACCAGGTGCAGATACTCGTAAACGGAGAGGGCAGCATACAAACGGAAGAGCAGAGCCTTGCCGAGCCGGTAAGCCGGCCGGTACATGTCAATACCGTCGCGCAGTAACATTCATTCTTTACAGGTTTCAGCCTGAAAGCGGAGCTTCGTCGTCTCTAACGGATGCTTAGAAGCTTCGCTTCTCCGGCTATTTATGTCCGAGAGGATTGGGGTACATCTGCACTTGCAATGAATTTCCGCAGCCGGATCGTACCTGTTACTTTTTCGCATTATTGATGAATTTCCTAATAGGCTCTGGTAAAATGAGGTATACTCTTTTTTGTAAGCATTTCGTAAAATGCTGTGTAGAAGGACTTGAGCCAGTTTAGGAGGATTTTTGTAAATGAGAATCGATGGAAGACGGTATGATCAGCTAAGACCCTTAACGATAACGACAGGGTACATAAAACACGCAGAAGGTTCTGTGCTAATTGCCGTTGGTGACACTAAAGTGATATGCACCGCAACGGTGGAGGATCGTGTGCCGCCTTTCATGAAAGGACAGGGCAAGGGATGGGTAACTGCGGAATATTCCATGCTGCCGAGAGCGACACAAACCCGTAATCAACGTGAGGCTGCGAGAGGCAAGCTCGGCGGGAGAACGATGGAAATTCAACGCCTTATCGGCAGGGCGCTGCGTTCGGTAGTGGATTTGGATAAGCTCGGAGAGCGCAGCATAACGCTCGATTGTGACGTTATTCAAGCCGATGGCGGGACACGCACTACGTCTATTACAGGCGCATTTGTAGCGATGGCTATAGCGCTTGACAAGCTGCAGCGTGAGCAAAAAATCAGCCAGTTCCCGATCACTGACTTTTTGGCATCGGTCAGCGTTGGGATTGTGAAGGAACAGGTTTGCCTGGACTTGAATTATGCGGAAGATTCCACCGCCAAAGTGGATATGAACGTAGTGATGACTGGAGAGGGACAATTTGTAGAAGTCCAGGGAACCGGTGAGGACGCTCCATTCTCGCGGAATGAGCTGAATGAGCTGCTGGCTTCCGCAGAATCCGGGATTCAACAGCTGATTAAAGAGCAGAAGCAGGTGCTGGGAACGATAGCAGATAAGATTGGAAGTGCATCGTCATGAGCGGCGAACAGCGGACGGTCATTGTCGCTACCCGTAATCAAGGAAAAAAAGGGAATTTGCCCGCTATCTCGAGCCGCTTGGCTGGGATGTTAAAAGTCTGGAAGACGCAGAGGGCATTCCCGACATCGTAGAGAATGGTTCTACCTTTGCTGAGAATGCCTGGATCAAGGCGGAAACGGTGGCCCGAACCCTGGGAACTGCGGTGCTTGCCGACGATTCTGGTTTATGTGTAGATGAGCTGGAAGGGGAGCCGGGTGTATATTCCGCCAGATATGCAGGCGAAGGTGCTGCCGATAAGGACAATAACGCCAAGCTGCTGGCCGAGCTGGAAAGCCGCGGTATTCGAGCGGGACTTGATCCTATCCATCCGCCTTGCTACAGCAGCGCCAGCTTCGTTTGCGCCCTGGTATGGCTCGATCCGCTCAAACAGCTGACAATCCGGACGGAGGGCCAGGTCGATGGCTTTATTCTCCAGGAGCCCCGCGGACAGGATGGCTTTGGCTATGATCCGTTGTTCTATCTTCCAGAATACGGGAAGTCGATGGCAGAACTAAGCCTCGACGAGAAGAACCGGATCAGCCATCGGGCCGAAGCTTTGCGCAAGCTGCTGGCCGAGCTTGCCGACAAATCGTAGCCGCCTCATCCTACCTTGACATGATAGGCTCTGAGCCACGTGTCCATCTGGATCAGAAAAGCAAACATCTGCGGCCCTGTCATCAGCTGGCCGAACCAGGGGAAGCTTGAATGACCATCAGAATCTTCTACCATATTGCGAACCCTGCTCGTATCGATAAATGACAGCAGAGGCGACCTGGGATCGTCCAATATATCCCTTAACCGAGTGCGCACAGCCGCCATGTATTGCGGATTGTGCGTTTTCGGGTAAGGGCTTTTTTTACGCTGCAGCACATCTTCCGGGAGAACACCCTTCAACGCTTTGCGCAAAAGTCCTTTTTCGCGGTCACCGCTTGTTTTCATCGCCCACGGAATGTTCCAGACATACTCGACCAGGCGATGGTCGCAAAACGGCACCCGCACCTCCAGGCCGACGGCCATGCTCATCCGGTCTTTCCGGTCCAGCAGGGTGGGCATGAAGCGGGTAATGTTTAAATAAGACATCGCTCTCATCTTGCGCTCGCCTTCCGTTTCCCCTTCCAAATGCGGAACCTCCTCCAGCGCCTGCCGATACCTTTCCGCCGCATACTGTTCCGGCTTGATCCAGTCAGCTAAATCGGGAGAGAGCAGGAGCGCACGTTCCTTAACGCTGAGAGACCAAGGAAACGTATTGGCGTTAAGCGCATCCTCGCGATGAAACCAAGGATATCCGCCAAACACTTCATCGGCGGCCTCGCCCGATACCGCAACGGTGGCATGTTTTTTGATCTCGCGGCAAAACAGATACAATGAACTGTCCACATCGGCCATTCCCGGCATATCCCTGGCCAAAACCGCGGCATCCAAAGCTTCTACCAATTCCGGAGTATCGAACTCGATAAAATGATGGACGCTGCCGACCTCCCCGCTAACCCGGTGAATCCAGGGAGCATCCGCATTCGGCTGAAAGTCATTCGCTTTAAAATGCTTATCATTATCGACATAATCAACGGAAAATGTGTGCAGCTGCCCTCGCTCATAGTGAGCAGCAGCCAAAGCAGTCAAAGCGCTGGAATCAAGACCGCCGGACAGCAGCGTGCAGATGGGCACATCGGAAATCAGCTGTCTCTGGACCGTATCCTGAAGCAGCTCGCGGATCCGTTCAACCGTATCATCAAGAGAGTCGGTATGCGGGCTGCTTTTCAAGCTCCAGTAAGAGCGAATGCTGATGCCGCTTTGATCATAAACCATACAGTGACCCGGCTTGAGCTCAGACATGTAGCGGTAAACTCCATGTCCGGGCGTACGGGCTGGACCGATGGCGAATACTTCGGCAATGCCCTCAGCATCGACTTCGGCATCGAAGTGGGGATGGGAGAGAAGTGCTTTGGGCTCGGAACCGAACAGAAACATGCCGTTCTTGAAGGAATAGAACAGCGGCTTGACCCCCAAGCGGTCCCTGGCCAAAAACAAAGCCTGGTCTTTTTCGCTCCAAACGGCAAAAGCAAAAATCCCGTTAAGTCTCTCGGTGCAGCTGCGTCCCCATTCTATGAAAGCAACGAGCAAAACCTCGGTATCGCAATGAGTGCGGAAAGTATGGCCGCGCTGCTCCAGTTCCCTCCTCAGCTCCAGCGCATTATAGAGCTCGCCGTTATATACGAGGCTGTAGACGTATCCTCCGGCGTTGCGAATCATGGGCTGGGCCCCGTTCTCCGGATCGATGACACTCAGCCGGCAGTGCCCGAAGGCGCAGTGGCGTGAAATCCAAGTGCCGGAAGCATCAGGCCCCCGGGGAGCCAATGTTCGCGTCATGTTTTCCAATATGCCAGGGTAGAGGGTCAGATCCTTTTGCCAGTCCATCCACCCGGTGATTCCACACATAGGCTTCATTCCTTTCCAGCTAGCGTTGATTATAAAACGTATGCGGAGCGGAGGCTCTTCATGTCTGTCCGCCCGAGAAGGGACGAACATGGAAAGGAAGGAGCGGAGAATAGCCACAGGCCTATCTCAGCAGTTCTTTGGCTCCGTTCATTACTAAGGGCATAGTCTGCTCAACGAATGATTCCGCACTTATTAGACGCCCCTCATTGTTCCATACGTAAGCCGCACCATACATCCCCCAACTTAACATGATAGAAGCTGTATTTATTAAGAATTGCGTGTTTGGTTCCAGCAGCATCTTGTCTTTGTCTATAAAGGAAAGCAGTATCGTTTGAATTTTTTTCTTTATTTGAATTTCGAATGCAGGTACTAGAGATGTATTTCTTTTTTTGCATATAGTGCCCAGATCCTTATGAAATTCGCATAACCCCAGAAAAATACTCTGAATTGTTTCTTCATTTAAAACTTCATGACCGCTTATTTTACGATTTATGATCGTCATAAATGATTCCATTAGTCTGGCCTCAAGAATTTCGAATTTATCTACAAAATGCGCATAAAAAGTCGCTCTGTTAACAGTAGCCCGCTCCGCAATATCCCTAACGGTTATCGAATCAAAATCTTTTTCTTGAATTAAGGAATCAAAAGCGTCTTGAAGAAGCCGCCGGGTACGTATCACACGAGGATCGGCTTGATTCTTTTTAATTGTCATGGTTAAGATCCCCCCAGTAAAACGACATTATAGAAACGGTGTTGTCTATACAACGGTTCATGGATATTGATGATTGCGAACCATTCGGCTGTTATTATAGCATACATATACAACACGTGTTGTTCAAACAACTAGTGACGGATTGAAGCAAATGGTGAATTTCGTTTTTTTACAAAAGGAGGAGAGAACCATGTCAGTTTCCGTCGTTATCGCAAAATTATTTTTTTTAAAAACATCAGGAGTGTGAATGATGAAAAGCACATGGAAAGTTTACGTTCTAGTCTTGATCACCTTTTTAGTAGGAACATCTAATTATGTCATTTCCGGGATTTTGGATCGGATAGCAGGGGCATTAGGAACAAGCGTTGCGGCGGCAGGCCAGCTCATTACGGTCTATTCTTTGGCCTATGCGGTCGGCACGCCTATTCTGATGGCGCTAACGGCTAAAATGGACCGGCGTAAGCTCCTCCTTTATTCGCTGGGCTTCTTTATTGCTGCAAATCTGCTGACATTTATATTTCCGGCTTTGGTTTCTTCATTGCGGCGAGAATCATTACGGCGTTAGGCGCCGGGGCGATTACTGTTAACGCGCTCAGCATCGCCGCCAAAATCGCTCCGCCAGGCAAGCAGGCCAGCGCTATCGCCAACGTCACCATGGGCTTAACCGCATCGCTCATCATCGGAGTCCCGCTCGGCAGAATGGTAGCCTCGGCTTTTGGCTGGAAAGCTGTATTTCTGGCCATCGCAATTGCCGGGGTCATGGCCATGTTTGTTGTTGCTGCAGTCTTTCCACGTATTCAGGGCGACAAGCCTGTTCGTTTGATCAAGCAATTAGCTTTGTTAAAAAACCTCAGGTTTTGGTTGCATTGGCGATTACTTTTTTCTGGTTAGGAGGATATTCTCTCGCTTATACCTACATCTCTCCTTTTCTGATAGAAGTGACTCATTTAAAAGAATCATTGATTAGCGCAGCCCTGCTCGTGTTCGGGATTGCTAGCTTGATTGGGTCAAAAGCCGGCGGCTACAGCGCGGATAAACGTGGCATTCTATTCACGCTCGTTTCAGGGATGGTGCTTCACGTCATTTCATTGATTTTGCTATCCTTCGTCGGACAATCGGTCATTGCTGTATTCTCCATTTTGATCCTCTGGTCTTTTGCCGCCTGGTCATCCGCTCCGGCACAGCAATTCAATCTGGTTACGCTCGTTCCTGAATCCTCGGGCGTCATGCTGAGCTTGAACAGTTCCATGATGCAGCTGGCCATGGCAGTCGGCGCAGGAATCGGCGGGCTGATCGTTGACCGTGTTTCTCTCGCATCCATTACTTGGTTCGGGATACTCGGCGTACTCATCGCCATCATTGCCGCGTTTGTATTATCCAGCATGTCATCACGGTATTCGGCGGTGCAGTCAGTGAATTAACGATGGGCTAAACATCGAATATTTGACG
>NZ_HE610957.1:1357547-1360379 GCF_000285515.1 Paenibacillus senegalensis JC66 | reverse complement strand
AGAAAGAGCCGAAACCGGAAAGATTCCGATTTTCGGCTCTTCATCATTATCGAGCTTTCCCAAGCAAGGTCAAGCTATCCTTAACATAGACTGTCTGAGGTAGTTTCCTAAGAAAACGAAGACCGTTCTTGTTCTTCCAGCTCTTCCAGTAATGTGTTGACGTACAGCTCTGCTGCGGCAATCGAGCTGCACGGTTGGGTACGGTATTCTATATAAGTGCCGACTGCCTGCTGCTGTGGTGCATGTTCATTGGCCAGCGGAATGATGCGAATCAGCTTGCCGGTGACACTTCCGTCTGCATTTCTTTGGAAATGCAGAAAGGTCTCTGCATCTAGCACTCTTGTTTCAAGAATCATTAGTTTGTCCCTCCCGTACATAACGATTTCCAGCTTAAAGCTGTCCGCCACTCCAATGGGCCTTCAAACAATTAAACCGGACTTACTATCGTTTACCCGGGGATGCGTCAGTTGAAGCGGAATCGACTTGTACGACCTTGTCCTTGCCGCGCAGCAATCGGTCCAGTGGAAATACAGCGCGGATAGCCGGAATAATGAGGCCAGCGGCAGCGGCTTTCAGCAAATCACCGGGCAAATAGGGATACATGCCCACGACCAGTGTCTCTCCAATGGATAAATCGGCGACGTAAGCAAGCCAAGGCACCCCGGGAATATAGAGAAGCAATGAGCCGAACAGAAAACTAACGAGGGCATGCAGCACATAGGCAGCTATCCCTCTAACCGGAAGCTTTGCTGCAATGAAGCCAATGAGAAAGGCAGCGATTGGAAACGACCAGATAAATCCGCCGGTCGGTCCAAAGACGAGGCCGGGGCCGCCTGTGCCGTGCAGCAGAGGAAAACCAAGCGCGCACAGCACAACCACCGAACCAATACTGATCAGCCCGTACCGGGCACCCAGCAGACCGCCGGCTAACATTACAGCAAAGTTTTGCAGTGTAACAGGGACAGGCGAAAATCCGACTGGAATCGTAATAAAGCTCAAAACGACGAGAATAGCGGCAAATAAGGCGCTGTACGTCAATCCCCGAATGGTGATGAACGAATTTTTCATTGTCAAATCTCCTTTCATTTGTTAACCTCTATGTATAATAAAATTGGTTAACAAAATGGATTGTAGCACAAGAGGATTCTAATTGAAAAGAGGCAAGGTGAAAAACAGATGCAAATGTCCTCTTTACGGCTGCCGGTCATCTATGAACAGCTGCAAGTCGTATTTTCCACTGGAACCGGGGAATATCAGGCTTTGCACAATGTAGGATTTACTCTGCGGCCAGGAGAATGGCTTGCCATTGTCGGACGCAACGGAAGCGGAAAAAGCACATTGGCCAGGGTTATCGCGGGACTGCTGAATCTATCAGCAGGACGGATACTCCCGGCGGCAGGGCCTGCCTGTAAGATAAGAATGATCGGACAGCAGCCAGATGCGCAAATTATCGGAGAAACGGTATATGAAGATTTATGCTTTGGTCTGGAGAACGACCAGGTGGATGCAAGCTTAATGCGTGAGAAAGCTATACAGGCTCTGAGCCGAGTCGGCTTGGACGACAAAATAGATCAGCCTGTCGATCAATTATCGGGAGGACAGAAGCAGCTGCTTGCCATCGCTTCCGCGTTAGTTGTGAAGGCTGATCTGCTCGTTTTTGATGAAGCGACCTCTATGCTTGATCCAACGGCCAGACAGCGGATTCTGGCAACAGTTCGGCAGCTGCATGACAACGGAACAACGATTGTATGGATCACGCAGAACATGGAGGAGCTGGCATCGGCGACACGGGTAGTAGCTCTGGAGCAGGGGACAAGCGTGTTTGAAGGAAGTCCGCAGCTTTTCTTTTACGGGCAAGCTTCAGCCGGGACTAAAAAAAGTGCACCGCCATCACACTTCCGCCGGCCCGCTCCCGCCCATAATGATCAGCATACGCCCGTCTCCGGTCCGTTAGCTGTGCCGGTAAGTGATCAGATTGGAGTACAGCTGCCCTATGCCGTTCAGGTTGGCCGCGCCTTGCTGGCCCAGGGAGTTAGTCTGCAGAAGCTTCCTTTAACGATCGATGATCTGCGAGAGGAGGTGGGGAGCTGTGCAGCTCAGCGCTCTTGATCTTAATTTGCTTGCTCCCGGCAGGGATCATAGCACCAAGCGATTGAGCGGCATCCGCTTTGAGCTTCAGCCCGGATCGCTGGTGCTGCTGCTTGGCCGGACGGGTTCGGGCAAATCTTCCCTGCTCGACTGTTTGGCCGGCTTAACTCCACCCAGCGAAGGAAATATTCGGGTAGGAGAACGCCTGCTTTGGAACAGGGGCATGCGGGACCGCGAAACGGCCGACTCGCTCGGCATCGTCTTCCAGCGGCCGGAGGAGCAGCTGTTCGCGCGCACCGTCCGCGAGGAATTCGCCTACTCGCTTAAGCCGCTGCGCCTGGCCCGCGAGGAAGCGGCTGCGCGCATAACCGCCGCCCTTCAGGCAGTCGGACTTTCCGCCGAAATTCTGCAGGAAAGTCCGCACTTTCTGAGCGGCGGGCAAAAGCGCAGAGTGGCGCTGGCCAGCGCCTTCGCCTGCCGCCCGCAGTGGCTGCTCCTGGATGAGCCTACGGCCGGTCTGGATGGCGAGGCCACCCAGACCGTTGCCGACTTTCTCATCCAGTGGAAGCAGCGCAGCGGCTGCGGCATAGTGCTCGCTACGCACGATTTGGATATGTTTTTGCCGCTGGCTGACCGCGTGCTCCTGATGGAGCACGGGACGATTGCGGCTGACGTATCCGGTGCGGAGCTGCTGGAGCGCCCGGAGCTGCTGGCGGCTTGCGGGCTACAGCCGCCGGGCTTCAT
>NZ_HE610957.1:1309461-1357174 GCF_000285515.1 Paenibacillus senegalensis JC66 | reverse complement strand
GCCGTGCTGCCCGCGCCGGAGCCCGCAGCGAGCGAAAGCGCCGTGCTGCCCGCGCCGGAGCCCGCAGCGAGCGAAAGCGCCGTGCTGCCCGCGCCGGAGCCTGCAGCGAGCGAAAGCGCCGCGCCGCCCGCATCGCGGGACTCGCGGGCAGCTGCTTTGGGGAGGCTTAAGGAGCGTGATCCGCGAGCGCTCTGGCTTGTTTACATGCTGCTGTCTATCGGCATCTTTCTGCAAAACAGTCTTACGGGCCTTATCGTTTCCATAGCGATTACAACGGCAGCTTTTACGATCAGTAAGGTAGGCTGGCATTCGGTGCAGAAGGTGATCAAGGTGCTGCTGATCTTTATCGGGGTCACGGCCGTTGTGTCCGGTTTACAGCTTTCCTTTGCCGGAAACTCGCTGCTAGAGATCGGCTTTTCATTTCAGCCTGCTTGGGCTACCGCACTACAACTGGGCAAACTTGGCTGTGCTATGGTACTTGGTGTTATTTTTCCTCTTGCGGTCGGGTATTTAAGAATGAAACAGGGGCTTAAGCAGTCTCTTGCCTTTATGCAGCGCTGGGGATTCCCGGTGGAAGCTTTGGCGCTTTCGGTGGCGCTCATATTTCGCTTCATCCCTCTAATGTTTCAGGAATGGCAGCGGTTCTCGCGAATTGCCCGGGCCCGCGGCCGTTCTGCTGCGAAGCCAGGTACGGTCAAAATAAAGGATTTGCCGGCGGTCAGCATTCCTTTTGTTCTCTCCCTTCTACAATTGGCCGAGCAAACTTCGCAGGCCCTGGAAATGAGGGGATACACATCCATCAGTCAGCAGAGAACTACTTCGGTTCACCTGCAGATGCAGCATCGTGACTATTATTGGATTGCAGGGGGTGGTTTTCTGTTTGCCGTAATGCTTGCAGTCCGTCTTCTGCAGCTCTAAACTAAGCGGCAGGCCGCTGTTTCTTTAGGCGGCCCGTGTGCTGTCTTACGCTAACGCTCGCCCTCGCTCTTATTTAGCCGAAAAAGCAGGGGTTTTATTTCTAACGCTCCTCCTCGCTCTTATCTGTGACAAAAACCCAAAAAATGAAAAATAAGGACAATGGCGAGCGTTTGAATCCGCAGCGGATCGAGTCCGGGCAACGACAGAGAAAAAAGAGGGGAGAGCGCAGCGGATCGAGTCCAGGCAACGAACAGGCGACAAAGAGGGACGAGCGCAACGTCCCCACCACCCTCTGCGCAACTGTCATTCACAGTTAATCGGCAGTTTCATGACAAGCATTAAAGGCTAACGCAAACTGAAAAAAGAATAACTCATGCCTCTTCATGATTTGGTGCTGCTTTTCCTTTACGCACCTGCTCCTTTAGCCGCTGCGTCTGCTCTGCCATAATCCGATTCGACTGCTCCAGAAAATCAAGCAGCAGCCGCAGTTCTTCAGGTTTGTATTTCGAGTAAAGGCCGTTCATCGCTTGAGCTAGTGGAGCGAAAACCTCCTTGAGCTTGTACAAGTTGTCCGACTGGGGCTCCACCCATACTATACGAAGATCGCCGGGATCCTTTACCCTGCGGACATATCCAGACTTCTCCAAGCGGTTCAGTGCACTCGTTATCGCTCCAGTCGTCAGCCCGGTCATTTCCGCAAGCCGTCCGGCCGTTACTTTTCCGGCTCCCAGCACGAAATCCAATATTTTATGATCCGTAATATTAAGACCAAGATAAGCCGCCACCATCTGATGGAACATTATCGTTTGGGTAGACATCCCCTTCGATTCTTCCTCAAGAAATTGCTCGAGCTTGGAATCGGGTATAGGTCGTTTAGGGTCCATAATTTGCATCTCCCTTTTTTCTGCAAAACATCCGTTCCACTTTGTGGTCATATTATAGACTGGTTCCACGACTAAAGTCTAGTTTGCTTGCTGATCTTAAGACGGTGTTACCTATGTGAGAAGCATTGTATCCTACATAAGGGAATGAAAAACAACTGTAACCATTTATCTTAATTTTTAAGATTTCAGCAATCCGGGGTTAATTATCTTAATAATTAAGATTATAGCAAGTACAGCGCTAATTTACATGGTGAGGACTTTAAAGAATCTAGATTACATCGTCCAATTAATTGTAACGTTAGGGACTCTGAATATTTATCTTAATTTTTAAGATTCAATCCACTTGGTACTCATCTTGAATCATCTTGAAGATTTTCACCCACTTAGTATCTTTCTTTTAAGTATTTTATTTAACTTATTATCTTAATTTTTAAGATAATATTTAATCACATAACACATAATTACGTAACGAAAGGAGAACAAAAACAATGAAATTCATGAAAAAAGCGCTAATTATCGGAGGAGGAGTTGCCGGACCGGCGGCTGCCTTGTTTTTAAAACGGGCCGGCTGTTTACCGGAAGTTTTTGAAGCTGAGGAGGAGCCAAACCCTTATGGTGGCTTGTTCCTCAATGTTGGGCGCAATGGGCTTGGCGTATTAGACGAGCTTGGAGTTGGTGAAGCCATCCGGGAGTCCGGCTTTGAAATGCGGGTGATGAGCTTTCGCAATGGTGCAGGCAAGCAGTTAGGCGCAATCGGTGATCCGCACAAGCCTCATGGGGTAACGGTTAAGCGAAGCCTGCTGCAGCAGGTGCTGCTGGAGCAAACGGAACGAGAGAACATTCCCGTTTCTTTTGGAAAAAAACTGACCGGGATAGAAAGAAGCGGAAATGAAATAACGGCTTACTTTCATGACGGCAGCTCGACAACCGGAGATTTTTTGATCGGCTGTGACGGGATTCACTCCCGGGTACGTAAAGAGCTTTTACCTGATGCCGCACCCCCTTCTTTTACTGGCCTGATCAGCTTTGGCGGCTTTTCTCGCGTACAAGGCCTCGCTCCTGAGCCCGGCGTTCAAAATATGGTGTTTGGCAAACGCGCATTTTTCGGCTATTTAGTAAAAGAGGATGGAGAGATTTACTGGTTCGGCAACATGTCTATGAATGGAACGCCAACACGCAAAAGCCTGCAATCGATCCCGGAGGCTCAATGGAGGAAAACGATTGACGATCTATATAGCGATGATCCGGCTCCGATTCTGGACATTATCCAGGGAACTGATGCCAACATCAACGCCTACCCCATCTACGATATGCTTACCCAGCCGGTGTGGCATACCAATAGAGCCGTGCTGATCGGAGACGCCATTCATGCCGTTTCTCCGAATGCGGGTCAAGGCGCATCGCTCGCTCTGGAGGATGCTCTCGTACTTGCCAAATGCGTGAGAGATAGTGAGCATATCCACCAAGCGTTTGCTCTTTTCCAGCAGCTAAGAAAGGAACGGGTAGAACGGATTGTGCGTTATTCGCGTTCCATCGGCCAGCGCAAACACGCGACCAGCCCGGTTCAAGTGTTTTTCCGCGATCTCATGCTCCCGCAATTTCTGAAGGCATCCAATAAACAGTCGCTGTCCTGGATGTACGATTATCCGGTCCGGTGGAACGAGAAAGTGTCTCAACTGAATGGAGGCTCCGTATGCTAGAAGCTTTATACGGTATAGAATTTCTCTTGTTAATGGCATTTGCTGGCGTATGGGGGATCAACAGCCTTTGTGCGGCCAACTATGCCTATGCCGTGTTTCGAAAGGAGAAGGAGAACCTGTGGAGAATCATCGTCCGGTACGGACTGATTACCGGGATCAGTATATTTTTCCTATGGCTTGTTAATGTTCTGTTGATCATGCTTCTGTTAGGACCGTGGTTCGCACTCGACCGGCTTGTCGTGATGCTGCCCGTAGCGGCCTTCCCGGCGTTATTCGTCATGATTATGTCCCAGCCCAAATGGAAGTACAACGGACCTGTTGATCCCGATACACTCGTCACGATGGTTGTGCCTATTCATTCGATGTTCATCGGAAGTCTGCTTGTTTTTCACCTGCTCACCATGAACATCCCTGCTGTACCTGATACCACGGAAGCAATAGCCTATCTTGCTATCCTAACCGGCAGTGCCGCTATATTATGGTGGCTTCACAAGAACCGCTTCCACCGGCTGCGTTACCGCACTCCGGGCAGAGTAGTTCAAGTGGTTCGCGCTTCCTCACTTGTCACCGCATCCTGCCTGCTTCTAAGTGGAGGCTATGCCTGGTCCATTTACAGCAGCAAGCTTCCCGATACAATGGCCATGGTTAGTCATCATATGGTCGATTTCGGTGGAGGTGTTGAGTTTGCTGTGGATGGGATGCATCAGCATGGCCACAGTCACGGTCAACAGGCGGCGCCCAGCGAAGCGGCGATAAGTGTTACCGAACTGACCGGCCCCCAGACGGGAGAAGCCGACAAGCGGTTTACACTTGTTGCAGAAAAAAAGACCATCGAACTCAGCTCCGGAAAAACGATCGAAGCTTGGACCTACAATGGTCAAGTGCCTGGCCCCGAGCTAGTGGTCAACCAAGGAGATCTGGTTGAGGTTACAATCGTAAACCGGGATATTGAGCAAGGGGTTACCCTCCACTGGCACGGCATCGATGTGCCGAATGCCGAAGACGGTGTGGCGGGCATGACCCAGGATGCCGTGCTTCCCGGCGAATCGTTCACTTATCGTTTCGTTGTCGAAGAGGTCGGAAGCCACTGGTACCACTCCCATCAAGTTTCATCTATTCAAGTGCAAAAGGGGCTGTTCGGCTCGTTCGTCATTTTGCCTGAGCATCAGGAGCCCGCTCCAAACTCCTTGGATATTACGACAATGGCTCATGACTGGATCGAAGGCCATGAAACAGTTGCCACGACTCTGGATAACTTCGACACGGTCCGGCACGAAACCGTCGCTCCAGGAACGGAGATGAGAATTCGTCTGGTGAATTCGAGCAGCTTAACGAAGATTTTCGGGCTGCACGGCACAGCCTATACAATAGCCGCGATTGACGGGTACGACCTGAATGAGCCTGGGCAGCTAAGCGACGTTCTGCTGGAAATCGGGGGCGGCGGAAGATATGACGTCACGTTTACGATGCCGGATACTCCGGTAACCCTTCAGCTGCATGGATCGGACGCGGCCATTGTATACAGCAGCGATGGAAAAGGCGAGCCTTCGCTGTACGATTCCCGCCGGACACGCATGCCCGTGTTGGATCCAACCCGATACGGCTCACCTGACCCGGAAGCATCACCTTTTAGTGCTGACACCGAATTTGACAGGGAATTCACGGTGCTTCTTGATATGATTTATTTAGGCAGCCATAATGGACAGGGCAATGCGTTGTGGGCTATTAACGGCAAAACGTTTCCGAACACCCCTACCTTTATGGTGCGGGAGGGAGATCTCGTGAAGTCGACTATTTACAACCGGACGTTTGCGCATCATCCGATGCATCTGCACGGCCATCACATCCATGTTGTAAGCAAAAACGGCAAGCCGCTGGAGGGCAGCCCGCTCGTTCTGGATACCCTGCTGGTCAAGCCGGGCGAGGTGTATGAGGTCGCCTTCGAGGCCAACAATCCGGGAATGTGGATGGATCACTGTCATGACCTGAATCACGCCGCGCTCGGTATGTCGATGCACCTGTCTTATGAAAATGTGACGACCCCGTATAGGATGGGAGGTCCGGCGGGGAATCATCCGGAGTAAAGCGGGTTTGGCTGCGAACTACTTTAACAAGCAAGCCGGCAGGCCGTTTGTCCTGCTGGATATCAGCCTGATCGAATCGGCGACTCGCGGAGAACTCGCCGTCGCTAGGATCCGATTTTTGGCCCACGTTTTTGGTATCAAATAACGGTGTTCAACGGCTTCGGGGACCGGCACAAGGGATAGGTAAAGATTCGAAGCTAAAACTTCGCAGCATGTGAGCTTCCCGCCCGGCGATCGTCGGCCCCTATAAGTTTGTAGGGTTATTTTAGGGTTCAAGGCATACATATGAAGTAAGATTTAAAGTTCCCGTTTGAGAGGAGGATAGCAAATGAGCTGGTGGTTGATCTGGCTCCTGCTCGGAATTGCCTTTCTGATTTTGGAAATTGTTACATTTACCTTTATCTGCTTGTGGATTGCTGCCGGCGCCCTATTCGCTACGCTGTTGGCCTGGTTTATGCCGGAGGCGCTTGCTGTGCAGATTTTTGCTGGGAGTGCGCTGACCCTGGTGCTTACGCTGGCAACGAAGCCGCTGACCCGGCGTTTTTTTCGCAAATCTGAAGGCTTTCGGGATACTCCGATCATAGGCCAGCAGGCAATTGTGGAGGATGATTTTCCTGCTGGGCAACTGGGCACTGTCAAGCTTAACGGAGAGAGCTGGAGCGCACGCAGCACCCAACATTTGAAGGCGCAGGACCGGGTCAAGATCACCGCCCGCAGCGGCACGGTATTGATTGTACAAAAGCTGGACGAATCTAATTCGACAGGAGGATAAGCGATTGTGCTTGTGTTAGCTATCGTTTTTTTCATTTTGGTGCTCGTCATTGCCATTTATACGGTCAAGATTATCCCGCAGCAGCAAGTCGCGGTGATTGAGCGGCTCGGTAAGTACCACCGGCAGTTGGAGGCCGGCATCCGGATTATTATTCCTTTTCTTGATCTTGTCCGGGAACGCCATGATCTGCGGATTCGCCAGCTTAATGTCCCGCCCCAGAAGGTTATTACGAAGGACAACGCCCAGGTAGACATCAATACGGTCATCTTCTTTCAAGTCACAGATCCGCATCTGGCTACATACGGGATTCAAAACCATGTGGAAGGTGTTAAAAACATAAGCAATGCAACGATGAGGCAAATCATTGGAAAGCTGGAGCTGGATGAAACGCTATCCGGAAGGGACCGCATTTCCATAGAAATCCGCCTTGCTTTGGACGAAGCGACTGAAAAATGGGGAGTGCGCATCAACCGGGTAGAAATCGTCGACATTCTGCCCCCGGTAGAGATTCAGGAAGCGATGAACAAACAGATGCAGGCGGACCGGGAACGCAGAGCGGTCATATTGCAGGCAGAGGCGGCTAAGCAGGATGCGATCCTGAGAGCACAGGGGCAAAAGGAAAGTCAAATCTTGCAGGCGGAAGGGGAGAAGGAGGCCCGCATCCGTCAGGCGGAAGGGCTGAAAGCCGCGCAAGAGCTCGAGGCGGAAGGAGAAGCCAAAGCGATCGAGCTGGTTGCTTCCGCAGAAAGAAACCGGATAGAGAACTTGAAGCAGGCTGGACTAGACAGCCAAGTGCTGACCTATAAATCCTTTGAGGCGCTGGAGGAGCTGGCTAAGGGCGAGGCCAATAAAGTGTTTATCCCGACGGGAGCGATTGATACACTAGGCAGCATCGGAGCCATGGCGGAAATGCTCAAAGCGAGCGGCAAGAACAGCCAGCCGTAAAATCAAATAATCAAGGCGGAACCCGCTTGGAGGGATCCGCCTTTGCATTTTAGTACAGCTTTCCTTGAAGATAAAGCTTGGTACAAAGCTTGCGTACCGCAAGAACATAACAGTTTTCACGGAGGGAAGCCGGGTTGCCGAAATAAAAGGGAAGAATCGCTTTCATTGTAGAAGTCATTTTATCGTACAAGAGATTAAACACTTCCGGTTCGCTTAGAAACCTTGTGTCGCGCCCCTGCAGCCATTCGAAATAAGAGACAATAACCCCTCCGGCATTGGCCAATATATCCGGTATGACGATCACTCCCTGATCATTCAGCCAGGTGTCGGCTTCTCCGGATACAGGTGCGTTGGCTCCTTCAACGATGATGCGGGCTTTCACTTTTTCCACGTTATCTTGGCGAATCTGGTCCTCGAGGGCGGCTAGAATGAGCACGTCCACCTGTAAATAGAGCACTTCCTCATGACTTAGCAGCTCAGCTTTAACTCCGGCTTCCGTCAGATGCTCTTCTTTTGTTGGCAGCTCTCCATGCTTTCGGGCGAAGGCGGCAAGAGCCGGAACATCGAGGCCGTCATCGTTGTACAAAGTAACATTCCGGTCACTGACCGCCACTAATTTGTTTTGCAGATGCTTGCACTGGTAAGCCTCAAGAGCAGCGACCGAGCCTACATTGCCGAACCCTTGCACCGCCATTCTGAGAGGTTTCCCGGCATGGGCCAAAGCGGTTCTGGCAAAGGGGTTGTCACTGTCGGACAGCCAGTTGGTCTGATCCTGCAAAAAGTCGTGCAGCATGTAACGGAGTGTAAAGTAAACCCCCTTGCCGGTAGCTTCCCGGCGTCCCAATGAGCCGCCGCTCATGACGCTTTTGCCTGTGAAGCTTCCCAGGTAAGGCTTGCCGGGGTTAATGCTTTTATATTCAGACATCATCCAGTCCATTTCCCTTTCACCCGTACCAACATCAGGCGCCGGGATATCCTTGTCCGGACCGAGGACATCATTAAAGTACTGAACATACTTCTTGCAAATCTTATTCAATTCTCTATCGGAAAATTGTCTGGGATGAATGGCTACCCCCCCTTTGCCTCCGCCAAAAGGCACCTCGTGCAGGGCATTTTTTAACGTCATCAAAGTGGCCAGGTTAAGAACCTCTTCTTCATTTACGGTTTCGTGAAACCGGATTCCGCCCTTGTACGGCCCCAGCGTATCATTATGCTGAATGCGAAAAGCGGGAATGCGTACCACCGACGCATCGTCTCTTGCTACCCGCAAATAGGATTTATGAATATGATTGGGTGTCGTCAAAATAGTGGCTAACGAAGTAAATGCACGCTCCCGGTCTTGATGCTGCAGACTGGGCAGAAATGAGGAATCTTCCAGCAGTGCCTGCAGAGAATGTTTTACAATCGTATCTGTTTGGTGTGCCATAATGATCAGAACCTCCTTTTTTGGTGAAGCCTGGATCTTCCATGGGAAAGGTTGCAGTTCCTGACATTATAGCGGTTTTATTCCCTTAATTCAAAATTGCGGCTTATAGGCAGCGATTCGGAGTCTTTTGTAGTCGGCGTATACCGCATCTTCTTTCCACAACTTGGAGACTACCAAGGAACGTGTACGCTGTACCGCCCTGTCTATTTGTTCGGAAGTAAACCCAACAAAGAAGTCGCCGGCCAGATTTTTGAGCCAGGTATCCACTCCCGCCTCCCCATCCGGCAGCCGGGTGGGACGGTCAAAGTGATGCGCCAGCTTGACTTGAAAGCCTGTTTGCTCCAGCAAGCTGCAGTAAGCCCCGATGCTGGGAAAATACCACGGGTTCCGGCTTGCCGCATCAAGCCCAAAATCTTCAGATAATACTTCGGACAAAGACTGAACGATCGTCTCGACATTGCCTGCACCGCCAAACTCGGCGACAAAGCGGCCCCCTGGCTTCAGCGCATTCCAAATGCTTGCGGCAGCCTTGGCCGGCTGGTTCATCCAGTGCAGCGCAGCGTTGGAGAATACGGCATCGACCTGCGAGTCCAGCTGAAACGTATAGGCGTTATCGACTATAAACATAATGTCCGGATATTTGGCTTTTGCTTTTAAAATCATTTCTTTAGAATAATCAATGCCAATAATATGAGCTCCTGCAAGCCGAATTTGCTCGCTTAAAACTCCCGTTCCACAGCCCAGATCAACAATCCGTTCCCCGGCCTTCGGGGCAAGCCACTGCAGCACATCTTCCCCGTATCCGGAAACAAAGCTTAGCTTTTGATCATAGACATCAGGGTTCCACTGGTTTTGTGAGTTCATATAAAGGACCTCCTCAGGTTGCAAAATGGTGGGGCCGTTGCTTTAGATTCATTTTTACACAAGAGAGTTCATTATGAAAATATATAAAAACTATTTTGTTTATAGGTAATAGCTATAAGACGTAACCAAAAGGGTCAACCACTAGTTTAAGTTTTGAGCCAGAAAAATTAAAAATCATATGGTTTAAAGCTGGGGGCGTTTTCAAAATTGTGGTATTCTATTCACAAACTAGTTTGAATAAAGGACACTTGTCTAGTAAAAGACGCTAGCCTAAACAAAACACGATACATAACTATTTTCGTATTGAGGGGTGGATGTAAGTGGCGGCTTATGATTCGCAGGCGGGAACCTGCTTGGGCATCGACTTGGGCGGCACGGGCATTAAAGGGGCCGTTGTTAATAGGGAGGGAGAACTGAAATACCAGCTATCGGTGCGTACCCCCGTTGAAGAAGGAAGAGAAGGAATCCTGCGGGCGCTGTTTTCTTTAATCACTGAGCTGATGCATGAAGCTCAGGAGCCGGTAGCGGGCATCGGCATCGGTTCAGCCGGCAGAATTGATCCGGTTACCGGCACCATCTTGGCAGCGGCTAACCTTCCGGGGTGCGCCGGCACTCCGCTGGCTAAGCTGATACACGAAAAGTTCGGCATCCCGGTGCATGTCGATAATGATGTGAATGCTGCAGCAATTGGAGAGCTATGGGCAGGTGCTTTGGGGGATATCCAATCGTTTGCTTTTGTTGCTCTAGGCACTGGAGTAGGCGGGGCTTTGGTCAATGAAGGCAGGCTCATATACGGCGAACGCGGAGCCGCGGGTGAAGTGGGCCATATGATCTTAAAGCCCGGCGGCACGCTGTGCGGCTGCGGCCAGCGGGGCTGCCTGGAACAATATGTCTCAGGGACAGCGCTTAACCGTGCCGCTCAAGCTGTACATCCGGAGTGGAACAGCCATAGGCTTATTCAGCAATGTGCAGAAGGCCACCCCGCAGCATTGGAGGTTATTGACCAATTTGTCAAGGACTTGTCCAGCGCCCTAATTACGCTCCACAACCTATTGGATCCAGGAGCTATTGTTCTCGGCGGAGGCTTGACTGCATCCAGTTCCGTATGGTGGAGCCGTCTGGAAGAGGCGTTAAGCGCTATGTCCCCAAAGAAGTCTGTCACGGTTCGTGCTGCGCAGGCGGGCAATCAAGCGGGAATGATCGGGGCCGCAGGCCTGGTTTTTTCGCGTTTAACTTGAAAGGATACGTCTTTTAGATTTTGGGAGGTTGGGAAATAGTGAAGGACACAAGCAATATTTATATATATAATGCAAAGGCTGTTACCGAAACAGAAGTGATTGAATCGGCGATTGTGCTCATTAAGGACGGTGTTATCGCTCATATCGGGCAAGCCATGGATATTGATAGTCTTCCCGCAGATATATTGGCGCTGGATGCGGAAGGCTCCTACCTTGTACCTGGATTTATCGATCTGCATGTACATGGAGGGGCCGGTGCGGATTTTATGGATGATGATCCTTTGGCCGCGGCAAGGGTATGCCGGTTCCATGTCAAGCATGGAACGACCGGTCTTTTGATGACTACCCGGACGGTACCAGCAGAGGTAGCCTCAGCGGCTGTGGAGCGTTTGGGCCAATATGTGCAGCAGCCTGATCCATATGGAGCTGTCCCGCTGGGAATTCACCTGGAGGGACCGTTCCTCAATGAACAGTTTAAGGGGGCGCAGAACGCCGACGATCTGCTGCCTCCTTCTGTGGACTGGGCTGAGCGTTGGATTAGACTCTCCGGCGAAACTCTGCGACTCTGTACACTGGCTCCGGAGCTAGAGGGTGCGGATGTCTTAATCTCTTGGCTAGCTGAGCAGGGAGTTATCGTATCGGCAGGCCACTGCGGTCCGAACCATGATGAAATGAAGCGGGCTATCGATCGGGGAGTCCGTCACATTACCCATTGCTTTAATGGAATGCGCGGATTCACCCACCGGGAGCCGGGGATGCTGGCCGCTCTGCTGATGGATGACCGGGTTGCGGCGGAATTAATTATGGACACGATTCATGTCCATCCGGCTAGCGGCCAATTGCTGTTTCATAACAAGGGGACGGCGGGCACGGTTCTAATAACGGATGCGAGCCGGGCAACAGGGATGCCGGATGGCGAGTATCCGGGGCCGGCTGGAAGAAAGCTGACCGTTAAAAGTGGGATCGTGCGCCTGCCAACAGGTGAACTGGCCGGCAGCACGTTGACGATGAATCGGGCAGTGGGAAATGCCGTCCAGCATATGGGTCTATCCCTGGTTGAAGCGGTCTGCATAGCCAGCTTGACGCCGGCTCGGAAATTGGGGATTGACAATCGTACTGGTTCGCTTGTTCCTGGCAAGTCAGCAGATTTAGTGATGCTCGACAGCAAATTCGATGTTAGGCTGACTCTGCTGGGAGGAAGAATCGTATATCAATCAGAGAGTTCCGGGTTCGGTCTGCAGCTGCCGAGCTAAATCCTTTGCAGCCGAGTTAATCCATTTATTATTATGGGATAGGATAGGTCAGAAGCAGACTACATCAGAGTAGAATAGGCCAGACGGTCAGGGAATTTTTGAGCGAGGCGCTCGGCACAAAAATTCCATGGAATCTTACAGCTATGTAAATAGCATGTAAGTGACTATATAAGGAACTTTGCATATAGCTTGCAAGTAACTATGTAAGGAACTTTGCAAGTAGCTATGCAAGAAGTATGTAAGGAACTATGTAAGGAACTTTGCAAGTAGCTATGCAAGAAGTATGTAAGGAACTATGTAAGGAACTTTGCAAGCAGCTGTGTAAGTAACTATGTAAGTGGCTATGCAAGTGATTTATGCGAGTTCGCGGACACGTTTAACCATCAGCTGATTAAAAAGCTCAGGTTCTTCAAAACAAGCCAGATGCCCGGATTGATCGAATTGCACAATTTCTTTGTACGGAGCGCTTATTGATCGGCAGTAAGGGTCAATAAAGTCGTGGACAATTTTGTCATGGCAGCCTTTAATGAACACGAGCGGAACCTCAACCGCAGATACGGCCTCAAACAGGTTTACATGGTTGAATTCCTGCCACATATGCTGCATGGTGTAGGTAAAGCCCTTCATAAAATTCAGCCGGTCTTTCCAGGAAAAATGGGAGCTAAGCAGGCAATGAATATTGATAGAGAGCGCGTTTTTTTTGTGGGTGACACCGCCAAACCGGGTGAGCCATTTTCTCTGAATGACTAAATCATCCATAGAGGAGTAGCTGCCGTGATTCGGAGGGCCAATGCGCTCCAACTGGAGAATGGCTTTGCGTAAGTCTTTGTCCCTAGCTTTTTGCAAGCAGTAGCTGTAAGAAAGGGTTTCTTCCTCCGAACGGTTGACCGGCTGATTAATACCAACGAAGGCCTGCACAAACTCGGGGTGTTGATGAACATATAGCATACCGAGCAAAGCCCCCATTGAATGTCCTACAATAAATACTTTGTGCCGGGAATGTTCATTCAGAAGCAGCTGCACAAGCTGATGAGCATCGGAGAGAAGCTGTGCGATGTTCATCGTATCAGGGGGTATCTGGGCATTGTAAGATTTGCCGCTGCCCCGTTGGTCCCAATTGACGACCAGGTAATGCTCTTCAAGCTCACGATTGAATTTGCGAAGAGCACCGGCTTGCGGACTTCCAGGGCCTCCATGAAGAAAGAGCAGAAGGGGAAGATCGGCATGCCTGCCGCGTATCGTAAACCATTGGTACGTTCCTCCAAGCATCACTTTACGTATTTGATGGATCATAATCCATCTCCTTTCGCCCATATTATATGCGTCCTAATAACGTTTCTTTATTTTCATGTTATAAGGATGATATTCTGAAAAGGTATGGACAGAGCTTTTTGCTTCGTTGTAATCTCCGTCGTCCGCTGTGCGTGGTAGCAGGATAATGGAAAGGTGGATGCGAGGTTTCCTAGCGCGATATATTTGTGCGCTGTGCTTGCGCGCTATCAAGCGATGCCAATCACACGATACTGTGGGTAGATCAGCGCGAATCCTGCGGCACTATGTCTGCGGGAGGATCAGCGGCTATGCTTTCGTGATGTCCTATGCTAACGCTCGTCCTTGCTCTTATGGAGACAAAAAGTCCCGAAAACCGCTTTCTGAGCAAAATAAGGACGAGCGCGAGCGTTAAAACCCGAAACGGTTACAAATCAACTCACAAAATGCCCAATATGGCCTGACGGTCTTTTCCTAACCTCTTTACAGTTAAGGCGTCAATCTCATTTTCACGACACGAACAAGAAAATTATACCAGAAATAACACTGCCATGACGGTTTGCACAACAAAATAAAGCTGTTATAGTCAAACTTATCCTAGAATAAATATATGTTATAATTTATAGAGTGAAGTTGCGGAACCCCATTTTAAACGAAAAGACGAGAAATTATTTGATGAGGTGACTTCTGCTAATGAGCATTTTTAAAAACTTTATTCTTGTTGTGCTTAACTTGATCGGCGAGATGTGGTTCGGCTATAGCCGCAAATCAGAGTTTTATGACGAACATGCCACGACCAAAACAAAGGGTGGTTACTTTGTATTTGTAGCTCTAGCTCTGATCGTTGTTATTTGTGTGCTAACCTGGCTATGTATAAGAATTTATCGATAGATGCAAAGGACGAAATTACTTTACTGCATGAACACATATAGCTGCAGTTCAACGCAGGAAGTAAAGTGCAAAACAAAGGGAACATATGCGGAAAATCGTATAAATTCGCCGCTGACAGCATCCCAGTTGACAGGATGTTTCGCGGAGAATGACCCAGGACACCACCGGGCTATGATAGGAAAACAACCGCTGAACAATCGTGAACACCCAGCAAACACCCCCGCATGCTCCATTTCAATCAAATAACCTTGATGAAAAAGCAGACCCGCAGGCGATGTTGCGCTGCATGACGGCGGGTCGATCGATGCTTATCCGGTTCTCAATGCGTTTTTCGGTCTATTTGGCCTACATATTTTCCGTAATCCGGCACAGCAATCTCAGCAAATTCTTTAACCAATTTCTTCAGGCTTGTAGTCAGCAGTTCACCAGACATGGGTAGACCGTGCCCCGTAACCGCTGCCGCAGGCTGCAGTGCCTCTAGCTTAACGACCGATTGCTGGGCGGATTTCCAGTCCGTAGTCAAATACCGTGGAGGTCCGCTAATTTCCTGCTCCTGGGTTATTACTTTATAGAGGTACTCCTGTTTTACAGTAACAAAAGCGTCTCCTGCAATTAACGTTCGATCCTTTTCCCTAAACAGCGAGATGTGGCCTGGTGTATGCCCCGGAGTATGAATCCATTTAAAATCCGGCATATGTGGAACGGTTCCATCAGCTGCAAGCATGCGCACATGGCTTCCTAAATCGATCGGTTCGTTGGGGAATAGGGGGGACAATTTCGCCACCATGCCCCCTTCAACGGTCGGGTCCGGGTCCGGATAGCTTTTCTGGCCTGTCAGGAAAGGCATTTCCAGTTGATGGGCATAGACCGGAACATCCCAATGCTTGACCAGATCAATTACGGCACCGACATGATCAAAATGGCCGTGAGTCAAAATGATAGCTTTAGGCCGGCTATTTGCACCAAATCGTTCTTCAGCGACCGCAATAATCTCATCCGCCGAGTGTGGCATTCCAGCATCCACTATCACAAATTCCTGATGATCGGGATTTCCGGCAAAACAGAGGTTAACGATCTGCACGGTGTAACAAAACAAATCAGGCATCACCTCAATTCCCGCACCGCTTCCAATTGATGTTGCCGGAATATATTTATAATCGCTTCCGTAGTGCATTTCTTTATCCATTATTTTATCTCCCTTGGCAGAATTAGCATTTCTTTGTTTTTGCTTCATTTAAAATGCTCGTATGATGAGCAGTCTCGAATTTCTTGGGACTGATCCATATATTTTCTGAGATTGAACCATGAATTTTTTGAATTAACGTTATTATGCCCCATATTACAAGAACAATAATTGACCAAGTATTCTTCGCGATCCTCTCAGGAAACTGGAACACCCGCGCGAATATCTTAATCGCCACGGGTAAGATGCGGAAACAGGGGGAGGAATGAAGTAATCCGATATAGATAAGAGAGGGCGCACGCAAACCATCAGGCATAGCAAAGCACCCCGCTCATCGAGAGAAGGGTGCTCCGAAATGTCCTCACTCCTGGTCGTGTTGAATTTTGCCCCGTCAATGGGCTGAAATTGTAAAGCACTGCACATTTCCATTCATTGTTAGAGCTTGCAGCTGGATTGAATGATAAGGCACATCGTACCGGTGCAGAACTTCTTGGATCGCACGGGCATAAGTTGAGAATGATTCCTCCGGCAGCCTTTCCATTTCGTCAGCATACGCTCCGATAGAGATGACGTAGTTCAGCTTCGCGCTTTCCGTTTGTCTATGCACTGCTGCTTCACTGCGCCTCACGGGGTCGTAGGACAAATTATCGAAAACCTCACTCAGCATATCACGGGTAACGTTCAGGTTTTCCTCCGGCTCGGCGGCAATTGTTACGGGCAAGTAATCGACCGCCGCGGTAATCCAGGATTTCAGTGCGCTGCTGCGTTCAGCGATAAACCGGGTCTCCAGTACATATTGATAATGGTCGTATAGTTCATCATTTTTCATAATTTCCACTGCGGCGACTTGTCTGGTTCCATTTAAGACATACTCAAATTTTCCGAAATGGTTTTTGGTTTTGAAATCGAACCCGACACCTTTAAATACGAGCGTTCCTTGTTCATAAGTTTGATTCACATAGTTTCTGGACTTGACCATCGCTTCCATATAGCCTACCGGATTCCCGAAAAAAGAAAAATAACCGAGGCAGCTTGCGATGAGCAGGCCTCCAGCGAGCAAGCCAAGAATGGATTTGCCAAGCAGCTTCCGTTGGCGGAATGCGAGTTTGCACAGTTCGGCGATACCAATCCCCATGCAGGCAAAAACGAAGGCCAGCAGGGCGAAAAACGGAATATAGCTGGAATGAAAATCACTTAAAATTGCCCCTGCCCCGCCAAAAACAAGTGAAGCAGCAAGAATCGGCAGCATCTTCCCATAATATAATCGGCATGCGAAGGGGGTCAGAATTAAGAGCGGCAGAGTGTACAAAAATTCGACACTCGCCCCCGTAACGATACAGGAAAGCAGCATAGCCGCCAGTACGCCACCGAGCTTGATGCGATTTTGGTATTTGGCGAGCTGAGAGCCGAGCTGATTTACTTTAGCCTGATTATCCGGGACAGCTTCTGTGCGCGCATCAAAGTCTTCCTGTACAGCCTTGAAGTAATCTCTGCATTCCTCACATTCAGAAATATGCTGCCGGACAAATGCCTCGCTTTCCTCCGCAGCCAGCTCCTCTATGACGAGCGGTATTAGATCTTGGGCAATTCTGCATTTGCTCATGGTGCCATCTCCTTTCTAAGCTTCTGCCTGACGCGGTAATAATTGACTCGGCAGTAATTGGCGCTTTTTCCGACCCTTTTGGCAATTTCATCGAATGAAAGATCGCGGACTAATCTCAACCACATGATTTCATTAAGAGGAGGAGAGAGCTTATTGATCTGTGCTAAAAGGTCCTCAGCCAGCATCTTGTTTTCCACATCATCGCGATGACTGGCCTCTTCAGCCTGGGCCTTGGTAACATCATCGATATTTTGCAGCGGTTTTCCCGCTTTTCGGTAATGCCGGTACAGCTGATGCTTAGCAATACCGAACAGCCATGTTTTCAGCGAGGCTTCACCCCTGTACTGTTCCATGTTCTTAAGCGCCTCAAGAAATGTGGTCTGGATGATATCATCGACCATATCCGGCTGTACGCAGCGCGCTCTAATAAAACGGTACAGCTCTTGGTAATACAGCCGATATATTTCCTCTATCTGCTCTACCACCCACACACCTCCTCGCTGAGCTTTTTATAATTGTTAGTGTCGCTTAGCCGCTTTTTTGTTACAGCGCTAAATAAAAAAATACTTGGCGAAAACTCGCCAAGCTCCAGATTGCAGTGCCGATGGTTTTTTATCTGATCATTTGTAATATTCGATAATAAATGAAGGAGAGGATGTTCGGCTTTTCAATGGTGTTCTTATCGGGCTTTGCAAAAAAAATAAGCCTTCTATGTGGTTAAATGTGATCCGTTGATTAGACCGTTTCATTTAACAGCATAAAATGCTTATTTTACAATACAGAATATGCGTCCCAGGAGAGATTCGAACTCCCGACACACGGCTTAGAAGGCCGTTGCTCTATCCAGCTGAGCTACTGGGACTTGCTCGAAAATGCTGCTTGGTTTTTGCAACAAGCAAGAGTTATAATAGCATAGCCAAAAAAGAAATGTCAATACGTGCTATGAATATTTTTTTGATGAATCGATTTTTTAATGCTGTCCAGGGAGAATGGTTTGCTATTCCCCATATAATTTATTTAGAATTCCAAGATTGATTTTGCAATTAGGTAATGAAAACGGTACTATCTAGCTAACCTTGTATTTCCAGTTGAGAAGGTGGTGATTGATTAAATGAGCGTGGTGAAAGACAACGTCATTCTGTTTCCGAAGACGATTGATTATTATCAGATCGAAATAACGCGGATGCTGGAAGGCGAACGTTATAAAGAAGCAATAGAGCTGCTCGAATTTCTGGTGCAGTGTAACAGCGGGGATTCACGTACGGACGAAGAATGGGAATCACTGCTGGGATGGCTGAAATCAATGCAGGGTGAATGGATGAAAGGCTCCCTAGAGGAAGAAGCGGACTATAGTGAAAATGAAGAGGACATGCGCGAGAAGGCATTGGCTGCGAAGAGCAGAGATGACCAGCATTATGCGGAGAACCTGCTTGCGATTTTGCAGGAGGGGGCATCGATAGCCAAACAGACTCTTGCTCTGGAGCAGCTGGCCTATCTCGATCATCCGAAGATCAACCAGGTTTTGAAGCAATGGCTTCCGGAGGCTGCTCTTCCGCCCATGCTGCAATTCAAATGCCTGCAAATACTGAAGCGGAGAGGCGAGGAAGGAGTCGTTGAACTGAACAAGCTTGGCGAGCCGGTTCATCTAATGATTCAAGACACTCCGTCCTCCATAGAGGACTTTCCGGCACAAATTAAACAAATTGTAGAACGGCTGTTGTCGATTAGTGAAGTTAACGATCCGAATCTGTCTTATTTTGCTACTGAAACCTGGCAGGAGTTTTTGGCTTACATTTACGGAACACCGATCTATGACGAACTCCTTGTTCTGGAGACGGAGGAGGCCGATGCCTGGGCCTGCGCTTTTCATATCCTGCTCGAAGAAACGATGTTTGGAAGCAGCGATGAACAGGAAAAGACCGATAAATATGGCATCACCGAGCAGCTCAAATTCACTTTGCTAAAGGCTCTGCAGACGTTTAGAGAATTCAAGGCCAATGTTTTTCCGGGCGGATAACCGATTCTTGAAATGGAATCGTTTTATGATATAATGGAATGGTTATGTTAGCTGAAGCGTGAAAAGTAGGTACATTTTTGGAGGGGAAGGCATAAAATGAAAGCAAGCTGGGAAAAAATAGAGAAGAACCACGGTGTTCTTACCGTTGAAGTCAATGCCGAGCAATTTGCCGAAGCATTGGATAAAGCCTTTAAGAAAGTTGTTAAGAAAATCAATGTTCCGGGATTCCGTAGAGGCAAAGTGCCGCGCCCTATTTTTGAACAAAGATTCGGTGCGGAGAGCCTTTATCAGGATGCTTTGGACATTCTGCTTCCAGACGCCTACATACAGGCCGTAGAGGAAACAGGAATTGAGCCGATTGATCGTCCTGAAATTGATGTCGAGCAAATTGGCAAGGGACAGGCTTTGAAGTTTAAGGCCAAGGTAGAAGTGAAGCCAGAGGTTGAACTCGGCGAATATAAGGGACTGGAGTACCCTGAACTGAGCTCCGAAGTAACCGAGGCTGAGATTGCCTCTGAGCTAGAGAAGCTGCAGCAGCGTCATGCTGAACTGATTGTCCTTGAAGAAGGAACGGCTGAGCAGGGTGACACGGTTGTCATTGATTTCGAAGGCTTTTTAAACGGCGAGGCCTTTGAGGGCGGCAAAGCGGAGAAATACTCGTTGGAACTCGGCTCTAACAGCTTTATTCCAGGCTTTGAAGACCAGCTTGTCGGCATGGCTAAAGATGAGGAGAAAGACATTCAGGTTACTTTCCCCGAAGATTATCAGGCCGATAATCTGAAAGGACAAGAAGCAACCTTCAAAGTAAAGGTTCATGAAATCAAGCGCAAAAATCTTCCTGAGCTGGATGACGAATTCGCAATGGACGTGAGCGAATTTGAAACCTTGGAAGAGTTCAAGCAGGATCTCAGCAGCAAGCTGAAGGAAAGAAAGGAACAAAGCAACCGCAATCAGATTCAGGAAGTTGTCGTGAACAAAGCTGCAGAAGCCGCTCAGGTTGATGTTCCGCAAGTTATGGTGGACAACGAAGTAGGTAATATGCTGAGGGATTTCGAGAACCGCTTGAGAATGCAAGGAATGACACTGGATATGTACTACCAGTTCTCCGGGCAGGATGAAGAGGCATTGAAAGCACAGATGCAGGGAGATGCCGAGAAGCGCGTTCGCAATAATCTCGTATTGGAAGCCATCGGAACTGCGGAGAACCTGGAAGCTTCGGAAGAAGAGATCAACGAAGAAATCGAGAAGATGGCTGCTGCTTATCAACGCACGGCTGATGAAATTCGCGGCATTTTGCAGGCGAACGGAAGTCTGGACAGCATAGGGAAAGATCTCGTCATTCGCAAAACAATTGATTTCCTGGTCGAGAACGGCAAAGCCGTACAGCAGCAGGATAATGAAGAAAGTGCGGAAGCAGCTTCCGAAGACAAGTAAACCTATACCTTTAACAGCAAAGGCGCGTCTAGAACGTGCCTTTCTTTTAACCCGACTTAACTTTTTTTAATTAAAATTGTGCGGGAACAGGTGTGGAAATGACACAAAAAGGCAAACATGATAGAATGAAGTTGATTCACACCTTACAATCAGCTTTATTTAGGATAAGGAGGGGAAATCCATGGCATTGATTCCAATGGTCGTTGAGCAGGAAGCTCGCGGGGAGCGATCGTACGACATCTATTCCCGGTTGCTTAAAGACCGGATCGTTTTTATAGGGAGCGCCATTGATGACGATGTAGCCAACCTGGTTATCGCCCAGCTGCTGTTTTTGGCTGCTCAAGATCCGGAGCAGGATATCCATCTGTATATCAATTCACCCGGTGGTTCCATTACGGCCGGAATGGGTATTTTTGATACCATGCACCATATTAAGCCTGACGTCTCTACTATTTGTGTAGGAATGGCAGCCAGCATGGGTTCCCTTTTGCTCACAGCCGGAGCCCCTGGAAAGCGTTACGCGCTTCCTAACAGTGAGGTGATGATTCACCAGCCTTTAGGCGGTGTAAGAGGGCAGGCGGCGGATATTAAAATTCATGCCGATTGGATTATCCGAACTCGTGAGAAGCTGAATCGGATTTATGTAGAGCGGACGAAACAGCCGCTGGAAGTGATCGAGAGGGATACTGACCGGGACTTTTTCATGACTGCCGAAGAGGCCAAAGAATACGGCATCATTGATAAAGTCATCACCGGCAAGATTTGAAAGGAACAGGGGTGAGCTAATGTTCAAATTTAATGAAGAAAAAGGCCAGTTGAAGTGCTCTTTTTGCGGAAAATCCCAAGACCAGGTGCGCAAGCTGGTAGCTGGTCCGGGTGTATATATTTGTGATGAGTGTATTGAGCTTTGTACTGAAATTGTGGAAGAAGAACTCGGACATGAGGAAGAGCTCGATCTGAAGGACATTCCAAAGCCGAAAGAAATCCGCAATATTCTTGATTCTTATGTCATCGGTCAGGACCAAGCGAAGAAATCTCTTTCTGTTGCGGTCTATAACCACTACAAAAGAATTAACTCCCAGAGTAAGGCTGATGATGTCGAGCTCCAAAAGAGCAACATCCTGCTTTTAGGACCTACAGGAAGCGGAAAAACGCTGCTTGCTCAAACCTTGGCTAAAATTTTGAATGTGCCGTTTGCGATTGCCGATGCGACATCACTTACCGAAGCCGGTTATGTGGGTGAGGATGTGGAGAACATTCTGCTCAAGCTTATCCAGGCATCGGATTACGATGTGGAGAAGGCGGAACGCGGTATTATCTATATCGATGAGATTGATAAGGTAGCGCGCAAGTCAGAGAATCCGTCAATCACCCGTGATGTGTCCGGCGAGGGTGTACAACAGGCACTGTTGAAAATTTTAGAGGGCACGGTTGCCTCCGTACCTCCGCAGGGCGGACGCAAGCATCCTCACCAGGAATTTATTCAGATTGACACTACGAACATTCTGTTTATATGCGGTGGTGCTTTCGATGGTCTGGAATCGATCATCAAGCGCCGGATCGGCAAGAAAGTAATCGGCTTTGGGGCTGACGGCTTAAAGGCGGATTTGAAAGCAGGAGAATATTTGTCCATGGTATTGCCGGAGGACCTGCTCAAGTTCGGCTTAATTCCGGAATTCATCGGGCGTCTGCCGAACATTTCCACATTGGAGCCGCTGGATGAAGCTGCTCTGATCCGGATTCTGTCGGAGCCGAAGAACGCTCTTGTCAAGCAGTATCAGAAGCTTCTTGAACTGGATAACGTCGAGCTGGAATTCCAGCAGGAGGCGCTTGAGGCGATTGCCCAGGAAGCTATCAAACGGAATACAGGAGCACGCGGCCTAAGAGCGATCCTGGAGAAAATCATGCTCGATGTCATGTATGATATTCCGTCCAGAACCGATGTGAAAAGCTGTCTTGTAACTAAAGAAGTAGTACAGGAAAAGATCGCACCGATGCTGATGACAGGGGATAGTGACAAGAAAAAAGAAGAAAGTGCATAAAGGGTAGTTATTACCGGTCAAACACCTCCAATCTGGTTCCAGTTAATGGAATTCGGAGCGGGGGATGTTTGCTGTCATGGGAGAGAGATACCAATGTACCATAGAACCGACACCATTCCCGTTCGAGTGGGCGATCTGGTCATCGGCGGGAATAATGATGTTATTATTCAAAGCATGTGTACAACCAAAACCGCAAATGTGGAAGCGACCGTTGCTGAAATTCTCAGGCTCGAGGAAGCCGGCTGCCAGGTGGTTCGGGTAACCGTTAATAATATGGAGGCGGCAGAAGCCATTAAAGAAATTAAAAGCCGTATTCATATTCCGCTTGTTGCCGATATTCATTTTGATTACCGTCTTGCTCTTAAAGCGATTGAGAACGGGATAGACAAGGTTCGCATCAATCCGGGCAATATCGGCAGCCGGGATCGGGTTGAGGCTGTAGTCAAGGCTTGTAAGGAAAAGTCCATTCCAATTCGCATAGGAGTCAATGCGGGATCTCTTGAGAAGCATCTGCTCGAGAAATATGGATACCCGACGCCGGAAGCGATGGTGGAAAGCGCGATGTACCATATTGGCATTCTCGAAGAGCTGGACTTCCATGACATTATCGTTTCCCTGAAAGCTTCGGATGTGCCTATGGCCATTCAGGCGTATTCCCTTGCTGCCGAAACGATTAGATACCCGCTCCATCTTGGAATTACGGAATCGGGGACACTTCATTCCGGAACGATTAAGAGTTCAGCCGGGATTGGCGCTCTGCTCTCCATGGGGATTGGTTCTACTGTGCGGATCTCGCTAAGCGCAGATCCGGTCGAAGAAGTGAAGGTAGCCCGTGAGCTGTTGAAGACCTTTGGCCTGATCTCCAATGCCGCTACTCTCATTTCCTGTCCTACTTGCGGAAGATTGGATATCGATCTGTTCGCGATTGCCAATGAGGTCGAGGAATATATTTCCAACGTCAAGGTGCCGATCAAGGTTTCCGTTCTCGGCTGTGCAGTGAATGGCCCGGGAGAGGCGCGCGAAGCGGATATCGGCATCGCCGGGGCTCGCGGGGAGGGACTCCTGTTCCGTTACGGAGAAATGATCCGCAAAGTGCCTGAAGCAGAGCTGGTTAGCGAGCTGAAGAAAGAAATCGATCATATTGTCAAAGTATATGAAGAAACCGGGACCATTCCCGGCCGCAAGCATTAGGCGCCACTTCTTCAATCCACAATAACCATAAATAAACCGCTCGCCGTCTTAAGAGGGTTTCACAGTTGACTGGTCTAGTCGAACTGTTGGGCCCACCTTAAGCAGGCAGCGGTTTTTTAACGTGAGTAAGAAACTATTCTGTGGACGGCGAGGAATCGTCTGTGGTCTGCAAATACTGTACAATGCCGTCAGCAATTGAACGCGCGAGCTCTTTCTGGAGCGGTTCTTCGGTCAATCTCTTGCGATCCTGCGGACTTGAGATGAATCCCATCTCGACTATAACAGAAGGCACTTTGCTGTGTTTGAGCAGGAAGAATGTTTTGCCGTAGACGGGGGCATGATCTTGTTCGTACAAATCATTCAATGATAGCTGAATAGCTTTAGCCAGAGCTTTGCTCTCGGGATTGTTTTGATATAAGACAACTCCGCCCGACTCTGATGGCGAAGAAGCCCAATTGACATGCAGGCTTACCATTACACTCGGCTTTAGCTGGTTAACGATTTCCTTGCGCTGCACAAGATCCCGCCGATGTCGCGAGCGCAGCTTTTTCCAGCCATTATCCTCGCTTAAAGCGTAGTCCCCTGTGCGATTTATAACTACTCTATAATTTCTTTCGGTCAATTCCTGGAACAATTTACGAGCCAGTTCGAGGTTCAAATTTTTTTCCAGCAGCTCTTTGTAGCTGGTCCCCCCATCAATACCGCCGTGTCCCACATCAATTAAGATATCGGTCTGCGGGATAATTTCAGGCGAAAGCGGCATGGGAGAAGATTCCGCCGGCGGATTCGCCAGCGCGAAGCTTGAATAGAGCAAGGTTAACAGGAGCAGCAGGATGGAACCTAAACGGATGGGCATAAACGTATCATCCTCACCTTAGTACATTTCAACCGATAGTGTTGGCGCCTATTCAGGAAATATTCATAGGAGTGGCAAAATCATAAGAGGTATGATGGGTCCAATACAGCCAGTATATAGCCAGGTCCGCAGCCAGTCAGTCTGTAGCCGTGTCGTATAGCCGGCTCTAAAGCCATGTCTATGCCCGTTGCATTTGCAGTCGGGTTTTCCAATTGGAGCTGCACCTGTTCCCAAATTCTAACGCTCGCGGGTGTCCTTATTTGGGCGGAATCAGGGGATTCAAATTCTAACGCTTGCGGTCGTCCTTATTTTGCTGCAGAACAAGCGTCAGGGCATGGGTTCCACCCAATATTATAGCCTCTGAAATCAAACTGGCAAAATGCTCAGACAAAAAACTTTGCCCATATCGGGGACTACGAGCTACAAGTAACGGCAATACTAGAGGAAAGAAATTTTGACACAATGAAGGGTAGGACTGGAGGTTCGTTTATGAGTTTGAGTTGGATCTTGATGGGAGTACAATTCGTATTTGCGGTTATTATAGGTTTGTATTTCTGGAATTTGCTGCGCAATCAGCAATCCAACCGAATTGCCGTAGATCGGGAATCCAAGAAAGAAGTTGAAAAGCTAAGAAAAATGAGGGCCATCACGCTGACGAAGCCATTGGCGGAGAAAACACGCCCTACCTCAATGGACGATATCGTTGGTCAAATGGATGGGCTCAAGGCGCTGAAGGCTGCTCTGTGCGGTTCTAATCCGCAGCATGTACTGGTTTATGGGCCTCCGGGTGTAGGAAAAACGGCGGCAGCCAGGGTCGTATTGGAGGAAGCAAAGAAAAACCCGGCCTCCCCCTTCCGGAAGGAATCGACATTTACGGAGATAGATGCTACGACCGCCCGCTTTGACGAGAGAGGCATTGCGGACCCGTTAATTGGCTCTGTTCATGATCCTATTTATCAAGGTGCCGGAGCGATGGGGGTAGCCGGAATTCCTCAGCCGAAGCCGGGCGCTGTAACTAAGGCTCACGGGGGAATCTTGTTTATTGATGAAATCGGGGAACTGCACCCTATTCAAATGAATAAATTATTAAAGGTGCTTGAGGATCGCAAAGTGTTTCTGGAAAGCGCCTATTATAATTCGGAGGACACGAATATCCCGAGTTATATCCACGATATTTTTCAAAATGGGCTTCCAGCCGATTTTCGTCTCGTAGGAGCGACTACACGGACACCTCAGGAAATACCTCCAGCTATCCGCTCGCGCTGTATGGAGATTTTCTTTAGGCCGCTAACTCCGGATGAAATCGGTGAAATAGCCGCCAATGCGGTAGCGAAAATCGGACTGCCGGAAGCTCCGGATGCGGTCCGCGTAGTCAAGAGATATGCTACAAATGGGCGTGAAGCGGTTAATATAATACAACTGGCCGCGGGGATTGCGATGACAGAGAATCGGAAGGTTCTGAGCGCGGCTGATGTAGAATGGGTTGTAAACAGCAGTCAGATTCCGCCTAGACCTGATAAAAAGGTAGCGCAGAATCCGGAAATTGGACTCGTTAATGGACTTGCGGTATACGGGCCTAATCTGGGAACCCTGCTGGAAATCGAAGTAACCTCCATGCCCTCTGACCCGGGACGAGGATCATTTACGATCACCGGGGTTGTCGATGAGGAAGAGATGGGAAATAGCTCCAAGACGATCCGCCGCAAAAGTATGGCCCGCGGTTCTGTGGATAATGTGCTGACAGTGCTGAAAAGACTCGGTTTAAGGCCGCAAGACCATGATCTGCATATTAACTTCCCCGGAGGAACGCCAATTGACGGACCTTCGGCAGGGGTTGCGATGGCCGTTGCGATTGTGTCCGCGATTCACCGCATCCCGGTCGACTCTAAATTAGCGATGACAGGGGAAATCAGCATTCATGGAAGTGTTAAGCCGGTGGGCGGTGTCGTGGCCAAGGTTGAGGCAGCTTTACAAGCGGGAGCTACTCGGGTGCTGATACCAGCTGAAAATTGGCAGGATCTTTTTGACGGCTTGCAGGGTGTAGAAGTCATCCCGGTGCATACGATAGAAGAAGTGCTGAACCTCGGGCTGGGTATTGAGGTGAAAGCGGTCGAGCCGAAAACGGATGAGCCGCTGCCTTTTTCCAAAGAGATTCATGTACCAGCCACGCCAGGCATTACCTACATGCAGGCCGTTTCCAAGGAAACGAATGCAACCTGATTAATGGCTCTCGGATCAGCCTGGCTGTAGGGGAGTAACCCGGCTGTACGGGTAGAAAGCCAATCATTTTAATTAAAGATAACAGCCGAATTGGTGTTTTGAAAAAACTTTTGATAAAATGGGTTAACAGCTAAAAGATAGGTACATCGGAGGTGCTGTACGATGGGGAACAGAACAAAGGTGCGTACAATGCCTTTGCTCCCACTCAGGGGGCTGTTGGTTTATCCGAGCATGGTTTTGCACTTGGATGTCGGACGTGAGAAGTCCGTTAAGGCGTTGGACAAAGCAATGGTAGAAGATAGTCTGATCCTCCTATGCTCCCAGTCCGAAGCTAACATGGAAGAGCCGGACCAGGACGATATTTATCGGATCGGCACCGTTTCCAAAGTCAGGCAAATGCTTAAGCTGCCCAATGGAACGATACGGGTGCTTGTGGAGGGCATAATCCGCGCCGAAATTCTTGAATACAAGGATACTGCAGAATATTATGAGGTAGAGATCAAGGAACTGCCTGAACAGCTGGTTCCTGATCCTGAAATAGACGCGTTGATGAGAACGGTATTGACCCAGTTTGAACACTATATCAACCTGTCTAAGAAGGTAACACCCGAAACTTTGGCTGCTGTTTCCGATATTGAAGAACCAGGACGGTTAGCCGACGTGATTTGCAGCCACTTATCTCTAAAAATTAAAGATAAGCAGGAAATTTTAGAGACGGTTAATGTAAGAGCCCGTTTGGAGAAGCTTTTGGATATTCTCAACAATGAACGGGAAGTGCTGGAGCTGGAGCGCAAGATCAGCCAGAGGGTCAAGAAGCAGATGGAAAAGACCCAGAAGGAATATTACTTGCGAGAACAGATGAAGGCCATTCAGAAGGAGCTTGGAGACAAGGAAGGCCGCGCTGGCGAGGTAGAAGAGCTGAGAGCGCAATTAGCCGAAGCTGAGCTGCCGGAGAAGGCGCACGAGCGAGTGCTGAAGGAGATCGACCGGCTGGAGAAAATGCCCGCCACTTCCGCGGAGGGAGGAGTTATCCGCAATTATATAGACTGGCTGCTGGCCCTTCCCTGGTCGAAGCAATCCGAGGATGATCTGGACCTGGATCATGCGGAGCAGATTTTGCACGAGGATCACTTCGCACTGGAAAAACCGAAGGAACGGGTGCTGGAATATTTGGCGGTACAAAATCTGGTGAAGAAAATGAAAGGGCCTATTCTTTGTCTGGTAGGACCTCCCGGAGTCGGTAAAACGTCCATCGCTCGATCCATCTCGAGAGCTCTTGGGCGTCAATTCGTGCGAGTATCGCTTGGCGGTGTTCGAGACGAGGCGGAAATCCGCGGCCACCGGAGAACCTATGTCGGAGCGATGCCCGGCCGGATTATTCAAGGTTTGAAGACAGCGGGAAGCAATAACCCCGTATTTCTCTTGGACGAAATTGACAAAATGGCGATGGATTTCAGGGGAGACCCTGCATCCGCTCTGCTCGAAGTATTAGATCCCGAGCAAAACAGCACTTTTAGCGATCATTACATCGAACTGCCTTTTGACTTGTCCAATGTCATGTTCGTGACGACAGCGAATTCGGCGCATAACATTCCTCGCCCGCTGCTGGACCGGATGGAGCTGCTCTATATTCCGGGGTATACGGAGCTTGAGAAGCGGGAAATCGCCCGCCACTACCTCCTGCCGAAGCAGGAAAGCGAGCATGGATTGAAGGAAGGCCAGCTGGAGCTGGAGGATGAGGCATTAGCGACAATTATCCGCAGATATACGCGTGAAGCCGGCGTGCGTAATCTGGAACAGCAGATCGCCAGCCTGTGCCGCAAAAGCGCCAAAAAAATAGTTTCCGAGCAATTAACGAAGGTGGAAATCAATCAGGAGAATTTGAAAGATTTCTTAGGACCGGCTAAGTTCCGCTACGGGATGGCAGAAGTCGAAGACCAGATTGGTACCGTTAGCGGCCTTGCCTGGACCGAGGCTGGCGGAGATACTTTAGTGATTGAGGTCAGCATCGTTCCCGGCAGCGGCAAGCTGACCTTGACCGGTAAGCTCGGTGACGTCATGAAGGAATCGGCCCAGGCGGCATTCAGCTACACACGCTCCAAGGCAAGAGAATTGGGGATCGCTGCAGATTTTCATGAGAAAAATGACATTCATATCCATATTCCGGAAGGGGCCATCCCGAAGGACGGTCCTTCTGCCGGAATAACGATGGCTACGGCGCTCATCTCGGCCCTGACGGAAATTCCCGTGTCGCGCGAGGTTGCCATGACCGGGGAAATTACCCTTCGCGGCAGAGTGCTGCCCATTGGCGGGCTGAAGGAAAAATCCCTGGCTGCTCACCGGGCCGGGATTAAAAAAATTCTGCTCCCGAAGGACAATGAAAAGGACATTCAGGACATACCGGAAAGCGTTCGCGATGAGCTGACTTTCATTCCGGTGAGTCATATGGATCAAGTGCTGGAGCATGCTCTTGTGGAGCAGCCATTTAGCCGGCAGGAGCCTGTAGCTCCTCATCACGACGAACAATGGGAAGAGCAGGTGCAGCCTTAATGAAGATCAAGCAAGCGGAATTTGTCATTAGTGCTGTCAGCTCTGCCCAATACCCCAATGATGCTCTGCCAGAGATTGCTCTGGCAGGGCGTTCTAATGTCGGGAAAAGCTCTTTGATCAATCGGATGCTCGGACGCAAAAACTTGGCCCGGACAAGCTCGCAGCCGGGAAAAACGCAAACGCTTAATTACTATCGCATTAATGAACAGTTATTCTTTGTCGATTTGCCCGGTTACGGGTACGCCAAGGTGTCTAAGACGATGCGTGCGGAGTGGGGTAAATTTATTGAACGTTACTTGCTCGAGCGTGAGCCGCTAAAGCTTTTATTGCTGCTGGTTGACCTGCGCCATCCACCGACGAAGGACGATCAGGCGATGTATGAATGGCTTCATTATCATGAAATTCCACTCTGTGTAGTGGCTACTAAGGCCGACAAAATTCCAAAAGGAAAATGGGCGAGGCACAGCAAGCAGGTAAAAGAAACGTTGCAATTAGACCCCGCTATTCCTCTAATCATGTTCTCATCTGAAACCGGGATGGGGAAAGATGAGCTTTGGGCCATTATTGAACAGCATAGCCAATCTTAAGGCGGGAATCGGAAGAGAACGGAGCGATCCGTAAAAAAAATGCTTCCGGTTGCCGCTTCTGCCCTTTTTTCAACCTTTTTTCCGCGAAATGACTAGAAAACTAGGAAAATAAGCAGGAATAATTAATCGATTTGTAGTATAATTATTAATGTAGTGAGAGGTGGATCAATTTCATAACGCTCATTATAGCCTGCTGGATACGGGTATATAGATACACACAAATCATGTAATTTATATATAATAACTAAAACATCAGGCGGAATTATGAAATTGATTCATGTATTGTTTTAAAAAACAGAATTGAGGGATTTTTATGGCTCAAAGGTTAGCGACTGAATATGTCAAGACCTGCCTGAAGTTATCAGAAGCCGAAATGACCGATTTCATCCGCTTGTTTGAAGGGTATAAAGCCAGTATGCAAGTCATGGTGATGGATAATGGAAGCCAAAATCTTGTGCTGCATGACGATGCATCTGGTGAAGACATTGTATTGACGTTCGAACGAACTACGGAAGGTTATGTCTGTCTAGGCTCCTGCAAGCTTTGCAGTCCCAAACTGGCTAACCTGATGCGCAAAGCCGTTTCGCGGTTTAAAGGCGATGCTATAGTCAATCGGGTATACTCTCATTTCACGATGATTTATCATTATGAACAGGGCTCAGTGGTTAAGATTGTTGAGGCAAAGGGCAAGATCAGCAGAGTCGTTTACGAACGTAAAGACTCAATGGCTGAACTTGAACGGATTTATCAAAACCGGGCTGCCGAGAACGAGATTGATTCGCTCTACGTCCAGATCAATCAGCTTTTAGATTTGCGCAATGCTACACCAGAGCAGGAAATCAGAGTTCATATTGATCAAAAGCTGAAGAAATTGACACATCGTCTGTTTGTACTTGAAGCCTAGTCTTGTGTTACTAGTCTTGTGTTATATGTAATACCATATAAGGGGGCTGTTCTCAATAAGTCTCTAAAATAAAAAGGCCGGGGCTGTCCATCAGTCAGTATAAACTGACTGATGGACGGCCCCATTTACTTCCGATCGCACTGCGGGGGCGATTGTATGCGGTTTTTTGCATACCATTCGCATCCGCGCCCCGCTCGGCGGCAAACGTATGCGGTTTTTCAATTTCGTCTAGATCACTGGCTGCAGCTCCTTAATAGCTTAAAGCCCTGCATTTGTACGATTTGTCATACAAATCTCGGGTAATCGCACTTCAATCTCCTGCGTTTGTACGATTTGTCATACAAATCTTGGGTAATCGCAGTTCAATCCCTGTATTTGTACGATGTTTCATATAAACCTCCGGTAATCGCACTTCAAACGCATGAATTTGTACGACAGTTCGTACAAAACGCAGGAACAAGCCCGCGTGCCCTCGAACCCCGGCAACCTTTGTTATTTTCATGCCGGAGTTGTGCCTGAGAATTCAATGGCATGACTGTTTTCGCAAACAATTTTGCATACAATTTCGCTTACCCTTTCACATGCACTTTCGCAAACAATTTCGCATACAATCGCCTCAGGGCCGCTGGTCTCGGGTCCGCTGCTTGCGGGGCGATTATGCTAACTATCGGACTGCAACAGCCGCTTTTCGGACAGTCCCTTTTAGGACCTTATTAAAAAATGCGGTAAGGTGACGCAAAGCTGGGGAATCGAGGTTGTTGATTTATCGCTCTTGCTTATTCGCTGCGGAATAGGTAACAGGGGGGCGGCGGGATGTACGGCGAGATATCCGGTGAGGTGATCGCCAAGGGATCTAGGGCTAACGCTCGCCCTCGCTCTATACATCATACCCATTTTCGCAGTAAGCTTAGTCGCCAATCAGAAGTACTATCTATTTGCTGGTTAAGTTCGCCAAATGGAGGACAAGTTGTTGGTTCGTTACACAAAACGGAGGACGAGCGAACGGGCTTTTCCGAGCTGTTGGACAAGTTTATGAAAAAAAGTGTTGCATTTCCCTCCGATAGATGTTATTTTTATTGTCGTTGAAAACTTTATAGGAACCAGGATTCACTCAGGACATTGTATGTTGCGAGAGAGTTTTCCCTCGGGAAGTGAATGACGTAGGTCCTAGCGGATGAAATCAAACAATTTTATTCCTAGGAAGGGGGAACCGAAAGCTATGGAATACTCTACTTTCGGAAGACACGTTGCTGTTGACACTTGGGGAGTTGATTTCGAGCTCCTGAACAACGCAGATTGGTTACAAGCACAAATGATTGAAGCAGCGGAAGTTTGTGGTGCAACTGTATTGTCGGTACAATCCCAACAGTTTGAGCCTCAAGGGGCAACCGTATTGTTACTCTTGTCGGAAAGCCATCTATCCATACACACTTATCCTGAGAAGGGCTTTGCTGCGTTGGATTGCTACACTTGCGGGGAAACCGTGGACCCGCAATTGGCCATCGACCATATGATTTCGGTGCTGCGCCCTGAACGAGCATATGCGAAGAAGCTGGTTCGCGGCCTGGGTGAATTAGAGGTAGAAAATCCTAAGATGGATCTAGTGCAATTGGTTAAGTAAAAAAGACATTTTCATATATTCACAAATGACCATGGAGCGATCCATGGTCATTTGTTTGTCCTTCCTCCCATACAATGTACAACAGTAAAGCGTTGGCATGCCTATGGAATGAGGAGGGACAAATTTGGGAAAGCTAAGACCTGCTCGTGTAGCAAGCGGAATGATCATTGTTTTCTTAGTGGTATGGCCTTTATTTCACATTTCCGGGATGCTCAAACAAAGCCGGAGTGATCAAGATGCCGGGTATTTATTGTATCAGGTATCCTTGTTTCAGATGGAGATGCTGGCCAATCTGCTTGGAGAAGCAGAGAATGCAGACCATACCGGACAATTAAATGCGCTAATGCAGACGGCGTACTCAGCCAATTATACCCATGAACGGCTCCTGTTAGCTGTAGACAGAGACCGGATGGCGCCGCTCGATTCGTTGCCGCAGCTGCTGCAGTATATTATGCGGCTTCAATTAGGCGGCGAGCGGGTAATCAAACCTGAGGAACTGGAAACGCTAGGCGAGCTGAAGCAAGGCTATGATGAGATTTACGACCTGTACAGCAAGCTGATGAGAGAAAACAGCCGCAGAATAATAGCCTCGGCCAATGAGCAGTTAAAGAAGAAAGACGGCGAGCTGGCCGAGCGAATCAGGGAGCTGCTTCCGTAATGGGGAAATTCGCCAGAGCAGTTAGCTGAAGATCGAATCGGTTTCAACCGGGGATATTCATAATTTTTTCATATCTGCGAACGTTTCCGGGTAGCCGCTATGGTATACTAGCGTTAGTACAACCAGCAGATCGGACTTTTTTAGGCAGGTGAACACAATGCATATAATAACAGTGGGGCTGAACTATAGAACCGCTCCGGTGGAAATCAGAGAGAAATTCGCGTTCGCTCAGGAAGAACTCCCGGCAGCGTTAGAGCAGCTTAAACAGACTAAGAGCATCATGGAATGTGTGATTGTGGGCACCTGCAATCGAACTGAAATTTATGCAGTGGTCGATCGCATGTATTTGTGCGGTCATTATATAAGAGGGTTTATCGAAGAATGGTTCGGCATACCGCGCCAGGAATTTAATCCTCATCTTTATGTGAAAGAAGATGAGCGGGCGATTCATCATTTGTTTAAAGTCGCCAGCGGATTAGATTCCATGATTATCGGAGAGACGCAAATTCTCGGTCAGGTCAAGAACGCCTTCCTGCTGGCGCAGAAGGAGAATACGACCGGGGTTCTGTTCAATACATTGTTCAAACAGGCCATTACGATGGCCAAGAAAGCCCACTCGGAAACGGGCATTGGCGAAAATCCGGTTTCCGTCAGTTATGCGGCTGTGGAACTGGGCAAGCGTATATTTGGCTCCTTCGAGGATAAGACGGTCATGATTGTCGGTGCCGGCAAAATGAGCGAACTGACAGTCAAGCATTTGTACGCTAACGGAGCCAGCAGAGTCATGGTCGTTAATCGTACGCTGGGTAAAGCGCAGGAACTCGCTGCCAAGTTTTCCGGTACGGCCGTCCCGTTTAATGAACTGCAGGATAAGCTTGCCGAGACGGATATTGTGATCAGCTCTACCGGTGCAAGCGAGCTGGTTCTTACCCGGGAGCAGGTGCAGGAAGCATTGAAGCACCGCAAATATCGCCCGCTATTTATGATCGATATTGCGGTGCCGCGTGATCTCGATCCCCGGATCGCTGATGTACAGAACGTGTTTCTGTATGATATTGATGATCTGCAATCCATCGTGGAAAGCAACCTGGCTGAACGCAAGAACGAATCCCTTAAGATCGAAGCCATGATTGAACAGGAAATGGTCGATTTCGAGCAGTGGTATAAAACATTGGGCGTCCGTCCAGTTATTCATGCCCTGCAAACCAAGTCCAATCAGATTCATGAGGAGACGATGGACAGCCTGCTGAAGAAGCTCCCTGATTTGAGCGAGCGGGAAATCAAAGTCATCCGCAAGCTGACGAAAAGCATGATGAACCAAATGATGCGTGATCCTATTCACCGGATTAAGGAACAGGCCGGTGAGCGGAACGGTCAGGAAGCTATCGAATGGTTCACTCATATTTTTGCCCTGGAGGCGATGCTTGAGCAGGAAGAAGAGCCTGCCTCGCCTTCTGCCCAAGAAACAGCCAGCGTGGCCAGCCTTCACAAAACAGGAGACAAACGTTCGCTGCTTAACCTTCAACTCAAGGAACTGCTGGCTCAATCCTGACCCGAATGGTTCTGCCTGCCCGTTACTGGCAGGGTATTATCCATTTGCGTAGCAGCCGGATTTCGTGCTTCTGCCGGAATCATTCGTTTTAGTAAACAGGAGGTTGCATGGTCATACAGAGCTGGATCTACGATAGCATACTATACTTATACGCCCTGAGCCTGCTGTTTTATTTCTCTGGTTTCGTCTTTACGGACCAGAGAGCCAAACGGATAGGCACAGGGCTGCTTATATTTGTTTGGGCCTTGCAAACCCTTTACGGCATTACGCGCTTTAGTCTGTCGCAAGGCTTTGGCATGGAGGACAGCTTTTTTCTGTTTACATGGATCCTGGTCACAGTCTCGCTGCTCCTTAACCGCTACGCCACAATGGAGCTATTCATGATCATTATGAATGGGATCAGCTTTATAGTGCTGCTGCTTACCTTTGTCATCCGACCGGACTGGATATCGGTATGGAAGGGCTGGGACATTGCCGATGAATTGCAGTTTATCCATATGAGCTTGGCCATCGCGAGCTACGCCGCTTTTACAATGTCGGCTATTTTTTCCGGGCTGTACCTTTTTCTGCACCGGCAGCTCAAGCACAAAGCCTGGACACGGACCATGAGGAGGCTGCCGAGTCTAGAGAAGCTGGAGCAGTTCAGTACCCGGTCGATAATAGTCGGTGTGCCTCTGTTAGTGTTATCTTTATCGCTTGGGATCATCTGGATTCTGGTAGACGGAAGGCTGCACCTGCTGCTGGATGCCAAGGTGCTGAACACCCTGCTTGTTTTATTGGTCTACGGGTATTCTCTAATTCTAAATAAGGTGATTGTTATATCGGCAGCACGCTTAGCCAAGTGGAATTTGTTTGCTATTGCCGTAGTTATTGTCAACTACTTCTTTACTAGCCGGTTTTCCTACTTTCATTAACGAGATGGGGGAGTGCTTTGCAGGCTTATTGTTCTATTCTGGTCGATTTGCAGCATCAGCCGTGTCTCGTTGTGGGCGGGGGAAAAGTGGCCGAACGAAAGATCGATACTTTGCTGGAGTATGCTGCGCGCATTACAGTGGTTAGTCCTGAGCTGACGGAGAAGCTTGCGGCCTTGGAGGCGAAGGCTATCATACGGGTGTACCGAAGACCTTTTCAGGCTGAAGATCTGCGGACGGCATTTCTGGTGCTTGCCTGTACGGATTCTCCTGATGCAAACCGTCAAATTTGTGAGGAAGCGATCAGGGCGGGGAAGCTGGTGAATTCGGCCGCGCCCGGCGAGGCGGGCAACGTAATCCTGCCGGCGACCTTGCGGAGAGGCAGGCTAACCCTCTCGGTTTCAACACTTGGAGCGAGCCCGTCGCTGGCCATGGCCATCCGGGATCAGTGGGAGCAGGAGTTTGGAGCGGAATACGAGCAGTATTTGGAATTTCTTGCTGAATTTCGTGAGTTGGTCCAAAAGCATATTAAGGACCCGTGCGAAAGAAGGAAATGGTTTAAAGATATGGTACACTGGGATGTGTTGGAAGCAGCTCGAAACAGCCGTCTGCAGCAGCTATTTGAAGAGAAAAGAAGCCTGCTGCTGCAATCGGCTGCCGCTCCAAGGGGATAATGCGCAGCCTATGCAAGACCTTATGTAAAAATCTGCGATGGATTGATATTACTAACCGTTTGTGGCTTTTCTCTTATGGTGAACGGAACGGACACAAAGGTTTACTGGAGGATATTTCATGCGTACAATTGTAGTTGGATCTAGACAAAGCAGCCTGGCACTAACCCAAACAGGTCAAGTGATTGAGCAATTACAGCAGCTATGCCGGGAGAACGGGCTGGACTGGCAGTTTAAGGTTCATAAAATCGTGACCAAAGGGGATCGGATCCTTGATGTTACTCTTTCCAAGGTCGGCGGGAAGGGCTTGTTTGTCAAGGAAATAGAGCAGGCACTATTAGACGGAGTCATTGACATTGCTGTGCACAGCATGAAGGACGTGCCTTCCGAACGGCAGCAGGGGCTGATTCTCGGAGCCATTCCGAAACGGGTCGATCCCCGCGATTGTATAATATCGAACGGTCATGTCAAGCTGGACGAGCTGCCTGAAGGCGCGCTCATCGGGACAAGCAGCCTGCGCCGCGCGGCACAGATAAAGGCTTACCGCCCCGATTTGCGCATTGAATCCATCCGCGGCAATATCGATTCGCGCATACGCAAGCTGACTAGCGAAGGGTTCGATGCGATTGTACTGGCGGCGGCCGGACTTCAGCGGATGGGGTGGCTGGACCGAGTGAGCCAGTTTTTGCCGCCTGAGCTTTGTTTGCCGGCAGTAGGACAAGGGGCATTAGGCGTGGAATGCAGAGAGAGCGATGCAGAGCTCGTAAAGCTTCTGGCTCATTATAACGATCTAGAATCGGCGGAAACCGTTCAGGCTGAGCGCAGCTTTCTGGCCAGGCTCAATGGAGGCTGCCAGGTGCCTATTGCTGCCTATGCCGAGAAATTCCGCGAACCGGTGTCGCAATCCTCAAGCATCCGCTTGACAGGGCTTGTGGGGGAACCGGGCGGCAGCGTTATTTTGCAGGAAACGATGACCGGGGATGACCCGCAGCAATTGGGACGCAAGCTCGCAGATGAGCTGGCTGCCCGCGGTGCCGAGGAAATACTGGCAAAAGTGAGAGAAGCTTTATAAGGTTTAGGGCTATGACAGGGCGAATGGGAGAGGGAATGGCATGAAACAGGGAAAGGTCTATTTGGTTGGAGCCGGTCCGGGTGATCCCAAGCTGATTACAGTTAAAGGCCGGGACGTTCTGGAACAGGCGGATGTTGTCGTATATGACCGTTTGGCTAATCCGTCCTTATTAAGCTTTATCAAAGCCGAAGCGGAGCGGATCTATGTCGGTAAACGGCCGGATCGGCATACCTTGAAGCAGGAAGTAATCAATCAGATGCTGGTTGATCTGGCCAAGCAGGGTAAAACGGTGGTGCGCTTAAAAGGGGGCGACCCCAGTGTATTCGGCCGGGTCGGGGAAGAAGCGGAGCTGCTGGCAAGCCACGGAATCGAGTTCGAAATGGTACCCGGAGTCACCTCGGCTACGGCTGTGCCTCTCTATGCAGGAATTCCCGTGACACATCGTGATATGACCTCTTCTTTAGCTATAGTGACCGGGCATGAATGTCCTGTCAAAGAAGGAACCAATCTCGATTGGGCCAAGCTGTCGACCGCCACCGGCACGCTTATTTTTCTAATGGGCGTAGGAAACCTAGGAACCCTTAAGGAGGTCCTGATTGCCAACGGCAAGGATAAAGCCACCCCGGCAGCTGTTATCCAATGGGGGACACGGGCACGGCAGCGGACGGTAAGCGGCACGCTGGAGACGATCGTCGACGATGTCCAGCGGGCAGGCCTGCAGTCACCGGCCGTCATTATCGTAGGGGAAGTCGTCAGACTCCGCGACAAGCTTAATTGGGTAGAACGCAAGCCGCTATTCGGCAAAAGAGTGCTCGTTACCCGGACTAGAGGACAGGCCAGCGAGCTGGCTAACCGTATTTATGAGCTGGGTGGAGAAGCGATTGAGCTGCCGCTTATTCGCATTCAACGGCCGGCTTCAGAAGCCAGGCTTGAACGTATCGCCCAAACATTGTCCACGGTTGACCGCTATGATTGGATATTGTTCACCAGTGTGAATGGGGTAGCTCATTTCTTTGAAGAACTCCGGCTGGCCCGATTGGATGTCCGTCGTCTGGCGAAGGCAAGAATAGCTGCGGTCGGCCCCAAAACGGCCGAAGCACTGCTCGAACGGGGGCTGATAGCCGAACAGCCGGAGCAGTGCTTCCAGGCGGAAGGGCTGCTTGAGGCGCTGCGGCATGAGCTTAAGGCAGGCCAGAAAGTTCTGCTTCCCCGCTCCGAACAGGGCCGCGCTATTTTGCCGGAACAGCTGGCTGAGCTGGGGCTTGAAGTAACGGATTTGCCCTTATACGAGAACGTTCTCTGTCATGAGAACAAAGAGGAACTGCTGCGGCTTCTCAAGGAGGAGGAGGTCGATATGATCACATTTACGAGCTCCTCCACCGTGAACCATCTGTTTGAGCTGCTTGGCGAGGCAGGCGTAACGAGGCCGCTGGAATTGCTGCACAATATCGAAATTGTCTGTATAGGTCCAGTGACAGCGAAGACGGCTGGCAAACATGGGCTTACGGTGCATCGGCAGGCAGCTGAAGCAACTTTGGATTCCCTCATTGAGGCTTTGTGTAAGTCGTCATGGTAAAGAACTCGGGAGCAGGCAACAGGCATGTACGGTTCCAACTATACAATTCAAGGAGTGGATGGAGTTGAGCTTTCCCCATCAGCGTAACCGCAGATTAAGAACGTCCGCTGCACTTCGCAGTTTAGTAAGAGAACACCAGATTTCAATAGACGATTTGATTTATCCTTTATTTGTAACTCATGGCGTGGCAGTGCGTGAGGAGATTCCTTCCATGCCAGGCGTCTATCATCTGTCATTGGACCAATTGGAACAGGAAGTGCTGGAGATCACGGAGGCGGGGATTAAAGCGATTCTGCTGTTCGGGGTTCCGGAGCACAAGGATGCTGTGGGCAGCTCCGCTTACGATGAGCATGGCATTGTCCAGCAGGCCACGCGCCAGATCAAACGGATAAATCCGGAAATACTGGTCATTGCCGACACCTGCCTATGCCAATTCACCGATCATGGCCATTGCGGGGTCATTCATCGCGATCCGGACAGCGGTCATGCCGTTATTGTCAATGATCCGTCTCTTGAACTGCTGGCCAAAACCGCAGTCTCGCAAGCCAAAGCAGGAGCCGATATTATTGCTCCTTCGAATATGATGGACGGATTCGTGCGGGAGATCCGTACCGCGCTGGATGAAGCCGGGATGCCGCATGTGCCGATTATGTCCTATGCGGTCAAATATGCTTCCGCTTTTTATGGTCCGTTCCGTGATGCGGCACATTCCTCTCCGCAGTTCGGAGACCGCAAGACGTACCAGATGGACCCTGCCAACCTAAGGGAAGCTGTTCGCGAAGCCGAAGCGGATGTGCAGGAAGGGGCCGATTTCCTCATTGTGAAGCCTGCTCTCGCTTACATGGATATTATTAAGACCGTCCGTGACCGTTTTACCCTGCCGGTGGTTGCTTACAATGTCAGCGCGGAGTATTCGATGGTCAAGGCGGCCGCAGCCAATGGCTGGATCGATGAGCGTCAGGTTGTGATGGAAAGTTTGCTAGGGATGAAGAGAGCCGGCGCTGACTTGATCATCACTTATTTTGCTAAAGATATAGCCGGTTGGCTGGCCGACCAATAGAAGTAGGGCCGCACTCGGCCGCTGTTAGTTTACGGCTTTAAAAAATACCGTGCCTCTTACGGTTTTTGTGCTTACAGCTTATGCCTACAAGCCTCTGGCCGAATATTCGGCCAGAGGCTTGGCTGCTGTATCAGCCTTTTACATAATCGGGTCTCTTCCAGCCTGTCAATCCGGGAACTCAAAGTTATCGCAAGAAAACGCTTCGGAAGTATGGAAGAACCTTTCCACGGTTTTCTTATCGATAATGCTAGTTCAAACTATATAGTAACCCGCTTTGTCATACATTTGTCGGATATTTGTAAGCGGCCTTGTTGTTACCCTTATAGGATTAGGGCATAATTAAAACATAGAACGGTTACGTGAAATGGGGAGTTAAGACGATGAGCTATAATGACAATTTTATTCGAGCATGCCGCCAGCTTCCGGTCGAGCGCTTGCCGGTCTGGTATATGCGGCAGGCAGGCAGGACGGATCCGGAATATAGAAAGATTAAAGAGAAATATAGCTTGCTCGAGATTTGTCAGCAGCCTGAATTAGCGGCGGAGGTTACTCTCATGCCGGTTCGCAAGCTCGGGGTAGATGCGGCCATTCTCTATTCGGATATTATGAACCCGGTAGCTTCCATAGGGGTAAACTTCGACATCGTGCCCAACGTGGGCCCCGTTATTGAGAACCCTATCCGCTCCAGCGAAGCGATAGACCGGCTCAAGCCAATCGATGTGGAGAAGGATTTGTCCCATGTGCTGGAGACGATCCGTATTTTGGACAGGGAACTTAAGGTGCCGCTGATTACTTTTGCCGGGGCGCCGTTTACCATTGCCAGCTATCTGATCGAAGGCAGGCCTTCCAAATCGTATATCCGCACTAAGGAACTGATGTATTCGGAACCGGAAGTTTGGCAGCGGCTAATGGATAAGCTGGGCGATATGGTGATCGAATATTTGAAGGCTCATATTGCTAATGGAGCGAAGGCGGTACAGCTGTTCGACAGCTGGGTAGGCTCCTTGTCACCGGCAGATTTCCGCATGTATGTATGGCCGACCATTCGCAGAATCTTTCAAGAGCTGTCTTCTTACGAGCAGCCCAAGATTTACTTTCCGGGAGTGGCCTCGGGAGAGCTGCTGTCCGTGCTGACCGAACTGCAGGCTGACGTTATCGGGCTGGACTGGCGCGTTCCGATCAGAGAAGGGCGGAGACGTCTGGAGAACCGCTTTGCTGTTCAAGGCAATTTGGACCCCTATGTATTGACGGCGCCAATGCCGGTAATTAAGGAACAGGCTGCAGCGATTATCGACCAGGGTATTGAAAAGCCGGGATACATTTTCAACCTTGGGCATGGTCTGTTTCCTGAAGCTTCATTGGATAAAATCAAAGAGCTGACCGCTTTTGTACACGAATATTCTGCCGGCAAGCTTAAATCGAATACAAAGGAAGTGACCTCCTGATGGCAAAGCGTCAAGTCGGTGTGCTCGTAATGTCTTACGGGACGCCGGAAAGCATGGATCAGATCGAAGCTTATTACACCCATATACGCCGCGGCAATCCACCATCTGAAAAGCAGCTGCAGGAGCTGCGGGACCGTTACGAAGCGATTGTAGGAGGCTTCTTTCCGTTAAGAAAAAATACGGACGATCAAGTGACGGCTTTACAAGAAACTTTGCGCAGCCATTATCCTGAAATAGAGTTCGTCTGCTATCAAGGCTTAAAGCATGCCAGCCCTTTCATAGAGGATGGCGTGGAGCAGATGGTAAAGGACGGAATCAAGGAAGCGATTGGTGTTGTTCTCGCACCGCACTATTCGATAATGAGTGTGGGCAGCTATATGAAAAGAGCGGAACAAAAAGCAGAGGAGCTCGGCCTATCTATTAGTTTTGTAAAAAGCTATCATCTTCATCCGAAGCTGCTTCAGGCGTTAACGAACCGGGTTGAGCGTGCGCTTAAGGACAAGTTTCCGGATGTAGCCGCTGATGATGTCCGTGTTATTTTTACTGCTCACAGCCTGCCTTCACGTATTTTGGAAATGAATGACCCGTATGTCGATCAATTAATGGAAACTTCCCAAGCCATTGCCGAGAGGCTGAATTTGAAGCAGTGGCAGTTTGGGTGGCAGAGTGCCGGACAAACGGCAACCCCGTGGCTGGGTCCGGATATCCTTGATACGTTGGAGACGATTCATAAGGAAGAGAACGTTAATGAAGTGTTAATCTGCCCGGTCGGCTTCGTGTCCGATCATCTGGAAGTGCTGTATGATATCGATATTGAATGCATGCAGTTGGCTCAGCAGCTCGGCATGCATCTGGAGCGCACGGAATCGTTAAATGTAGATCCTTTATATATGGAGACATTAGCGGATGTTGTACATGATCAGTTAGAAAAGGACTGATGAGCGATGGGAGAACGATGCAGAGTTGTCATCATTGGCGGGGGAATTAGCGGCCTCAGCGCCGCTTATTACACCTGGCGCTTCCTGAAGGAAGCCGGGGTACAGGCGGATATGACCGTCGTGGAAAGAGATCAGCAATGGGGAGGCAAGGTCCAGACGGTTCGTCAGGAAGGCTTTGTAATGGAGAAAGGGCCGGATTCCTTCCTAGCCCGTAAAACACCGGTCATCGACTTGACGCGGGAATTGGGTCTGCAGGAGGATCTGGTTGCAACCAATCCACAGGCCAAGAAAACGTATATCCTTCATAACGGCAGGCTGCATCCTATGCCTCCGGGTCTTGCACTAGGGATTCCAACACAATGGAAACCCTTTTTAAATAGCGGCCTGATTTCCCCGCTGGGCAAGGTGAGAGCCGCTATGGATTTGGTTCTGCCGCGGCGCAGGGATGATGGGGATGAGGCGCTGGGCGACTTTTTGGAACGGCGGCTCGGTAAAGAGGTGCTGGAAAATGTTTGTGAGCCGCTATTGGCCGGGATCTATGCGGGAGATACTCATCAGCTCAGCCTGCAGAGCACCTTCCCCCAATTTCAGGCTATGGAAAGAAAAAGCCGCAGCCTCATCCTCGGCATGACCCGCAGCCGCCAGCAAGCCCCGCCTACAGCAGGGGTGCCGGAATCGGTAAGCCGGAGCATGTTTTTGTCATACCGGCATGGGCTTAGCAGCTTGATTGAAGCTTTAACCGGATATTTGCAAGAGCAAGGGGTACGGCTGCTGTCAGGGCAGATGGTGACTTCCCTGGAAAAGCAGCCGCAAGGCGGAGCCAGCCTGCGTCTGGACAGCGGGCAGGAACTCAGCGCCGACTGTGTGATCGCCGCTGTGCCTACCTTTGTGCTGCCGAGCCTGCTGCCGAATCTGCCGGCGGTGGCCCGGTTAGCAGAAATGCCTTATGTATCTGTAGCTAATTTCGTTGCCGCTTATGACCGCAAGTCGATTGGCCAGGAGCTGGATGCATCAGGCTTTCTTGTTCCACGCAAAGAAGGAAGGTTTATTACCGCGTGCACATGGACCTCTGCCAAATGGAAGCATACCGCTCCGGATGATAAAGTTCTAGTACGCTGCTATATAGGACGCTCTGGAGAAGAGCATTGGCGGCAGCTTCCGGATGAGACGCTCTCCGCCAATGCAAGACGAGAGCTGAAGGAACTGCTCGGAATTGAAGCCAAGCCGCTGTTCTCCCGTATTAACCGTTGGGAGCAATCGATGCCGCAATATCCGGTGGGCCATTTGCATACGATCAAAAAGGCCCGCCAGGAAGCGGCTGAGTATATGCCGGGCCTGTGGTTAACCGGGTCGGGGTTTCATGGGGTGGGAATACCCGACTGCATCCGCCAGGGCAAGGAAGCCGCCCAGGAGCTGGCTGCATATTGGCGAAACCGTCATGTACCGCAATAATTTTGTTAGAGAGACAGGTGATCTGAACATATGGCAAGAATCGATGACAAATCCAAGCTTGCATTTGAGGAAGCGAAAAAAATTATACCGGGCGGAGTGAACAGTCCGGTTCGCGCTTTTAAATCGGTTGGATTGACGCCGCCTTTTATTCATAAAGGTCAGGGCTCGCGGGTGTACGATATTGACGGGAATGAATGGATTGACTATGTAGGTTCCTGGGGACCGCTCATTATGGGACACGCTCATCCCGCGGTTGTGGAAGATTTGCAGGCTGCGGCGGAGCTGGGCACCAGCTTTGGCGCACCGACGGAGCTGGAGACGAAAATGGCGCAGATCGTATGCGAACGCATGCCTTCTGTAGAGATGGTAAGAATGGTGAACAGCGGCACGGAAGCAACGATGAGTGCGCTGCGCTTGGCCAGAGGCTATACAGGGCGCAACAAGATCCTTAAATTTGAAGGAAGCTATCACGGCCATGCCGACTCGCTGCTAATTAAAGCCGGCTCCGGAGTGGCCACCTTAGGCTTGCCGGACAGTCCGGGAGTGCCGGAAGGGGTAGCGGCTAATACCATTACGGTACCGTATAACGATTTGGAATCGGTAGAGCTGGCTTTTGACAACTACGGAGAAGATATCGCCGCGGTCATCGTGGAGCCTGTAGCAGGCAATATGGGGGTAGTACCGCCGCTTCCCGGATTTCTCGAAGGGATTCGCAAGCTGACCCAGGACCATGGAGCTCTGCTGATCTTCGATGAGGTGATGACCGGGTTCCGTGTGGACTATCATAGTGCCCAGGGCTTGTATGGCATTAGCCCGGACCTGACCTGTATGGGCAAAGTCATTGGCGGGGGACTGCCGGTTGGCGCCTATGGCGGTAAAAAGGAAATTATGGAACAGATGGCTCCCGTTGGACCCATCTACCAGGCGGGCACTTTATCCGGTAATCCGCTCGCTATGGCTGCAGGCTATCGCACGCTGAAGCTGTTGACCCCTTCCGTATACGATCTTCTGGATCGCAAAGGCGCGCTGCTGGAGGAAGGCTTGGCGAAGAATGCTGCGGAGAAAGGGCTGCCTGTCACAATAAACCGTGTGGGCTCCATGGTATGCCCGTTTTTTACAACCAAGAAAGTAATCAATTATGAAACGGCTAAAACGAGTGACCTGGACATGTTCCGCAAATACTTTGCCCTGCTATTGGAGCGCGGAGTCAATATTGCGCCTTCCCAGTTTGAAGGAATGTTTATTTCAGCGGCTCATAGTCTGGAGGATATTGAAAGAACGATTGAGATTCATCGAGAAGTACTTAAGGAGCTTTAACTCTAATGAGCAAGTATAATTTTTGGGATCTTCCCTTGGATTTATTGCTTGTGCTTGGCGGTTTTGGCCTTGTCCTGCTGGGCATTTTGTTCATCGGAAGCAAGTCTAATCCCTAACAGCTAGGCATGTTAACGAGCGCCATTCAAGCAACTGCGGCCGTGCGGGCTTTAAGCCTGCGCGGTTTTTTTGTTTTTCAGCGTAGGTTAGTAGAAGTGCCCGGCAGAAGATCCCTTCATTTCAGCAGCATTAAAGGCCATCCTCCCCTGCTTTGAACAAAAATGTTGGCATGCTCCCCGGCGGTCGCCCATATAATGGAATGAGTAAGGAAAGTGACCAATTAGGAAGGGAGGACTTAGAGTGACCGAGCATCAGACTGGACTTCGTTTCGATATTTACGAACGTGTGTATCTGGATGAAACCTCTGCGCCAATCGGGGAATTGGATGAAATGGAGCTGATTCCGCACATTCAGGTCGTTCAGGAAAATGAGCAGGCGGTGCTGCAAGGCAACCTGTGGCTCACTGGCAAATATACGGGCGAAAATGGAGAAGAAAGCTGCACTCTGGAGCATTTTATTCCTGTTGAAATTACACTGCCTATGAACCGCATCCAGAGACTGGAAGATATTACTGTTGAAATCGAAACGTTCGATGTAGATCTGCTTTCATCTAGGAGTGTTAACGTAACCGGGGTGTTGTCACTCCATGGTATTGAGATGATTTCTCGAGCGGATGAAACCTGGAAGGAAGAAGAGGAATTTCAGGTGGTCCACCAAGCAGACGAATCTGCCCCGCAGTTAACGGAGGAGGTGAGGCAGGATCAGACTGTAGAAAAGCTTCTGGAGACCCCAGGTTCGGTTCAGCCACCCGCAAGAACTCCGGGTTTTGGAGATCTTTCCGCAGACCGGCAGTTCCGTCCCTCCGCGCCGCCATTCCCATGGTCTCGCAGTCAAGAGGCAAACGAAGCATCTTCTGAAGAAAGCCAGGCTGCATCACGTCGGGTAAGCGATCCGTTTCGGGCTATTGAGCAGGGGACTTGGGGACAATCCGAATCCGAAGCAAACGCTTCTGCTGCTGATACTTCTGCCGGTGATGCTTCTCCCTTTGATCCCTTCTCGATCACTGCTTCTTCCGACAGCAGCGCGGCTTCCGAGACGTTAACGGCGGGTCATTCGGCTATTTCCCGAGAAGAAGTCAAGCCGCCTGCGGTAGAAGCCCAGGAAGCGCCTTTTGTTGAAAAAAAGGAGCAAGAGCCGGCTAACGAGAAGCAGGAAGCGGAAGAACTGCCGCAAGCCGAAGCGGAAGCCAAAGCTGAAACGAAAGCTGAAGTCAAGGCAGAAGTGTTGGCGGAGGAGCAGGAAACTGTGGATGTGGTGATTCCGCCAGACAAGCAGGAATTGAAAATAGCGTTTAAACCGGCTGAGCCAACCCAAAGCTACCATCTGACTAATTTAGTAGGCAAATTGGACGTTACCGAGGAGGCCGGCGGGCACAGGGCGGAAGAAAAGCCGAGCGAACCGGCAGCATCCGCAGCACCTGCGGACAACGAGCCTTTGGAGTTTAGAAGATTGGTTTCAAGCAGTGCGAATGGGGAAGAGAAACAGTTTAAAAGGATGCGAATGTGTATCGTGCAGAAGGAAGAAACGCTGGAGACCATTGCCGAGCGCTATAATCTGAATCCGCGTGAAATTGTTTTGTATAACCGTCTCGGAGATCAGCAGCTGGAAGAAGGACAAGTGATCTATATCCCGTAGCTGGCTGAATCTATGGAGAATGAGCTGATGCTGACAAGCAGGCTGGAGAAAGCCTCATGCAATGTGAAAAACGGATATCATGGCTGTGTGGTCCCAAAAAACAAGCCCGCCGTTCGGATTTCGAGACGGTCGGGCTAAGTTTTTTTGGGCTGTCTGTTTAATGCTTCATCAATCTGCTGTTTGCTTAAAGCAGCTGTTCTCAGTAAACCTCCCAAATAAAGCCGAGGTAAATCAGAAAAAAAGCAAATAGCAGAAAGACATCAAGCGGGTTTGGCAAAAGTAATGTGCGGACAAACTGAATACAGATTAACGGAAACAGAACAGCCTTGACTGTAAAGCGGACCTTTAACCACCAGCGCTGCATCTTACTCCCTCCTCCGATTCCCCTGCAGCCAGTTGTGGACGGGGTATCTTTGACTAAGTGTATGAGCAGGACAAGCATGGATATGCTGTTAGCATGGCAAATTCGGCAAAATATTGACTCTTCGGGAAATTATCGCTATGATTAAGGGTAGAGCGAGATGAGCATATAAGAATGCTCATGTATGAGAATTCAGTATAGAAACGCAATATAATAAGGTGAGAAAGACGTTGAAGGGGAAGAGTAGACAGCGAATCCTCCAGAGAGCGAAATCCGGTGGCTGTAAGATTTCGCAGGCTGTAATTGTTGAAGGTCGCCCCTGAGTTGTGGAGTTCACTGCGCAAGAGCTTTAGCTTAACGGCAGATGGAGTCCGCCGGCCACAACCGTTATCTGTTTGAGTGTCGTATAGCATTCTATACGAAATAAAGGTGGTACCACGGAAGTTCAACCTTTCGTCCTTTGAGACGAAAGGTTTTTTCTGTTTGGCGTGCCCAG
>NZ_HE610957.1:1073154-1307916 GCF_000285515.1 Paenibacillus senegalensis JC66 | reverse complement strand
GGTCATTCCTGCCTTGCTTTGCAGGTCGGAAGACCTAGTTCCTTTCATTTAGGAGGTAAAGATTAATGAGCCAAACAAACGCTCCTGCGACAACAACGATGCCAACGACCTATGATCCGAAAAGCTGTGAAACAAAGTGGTATGACTACTGGAAGGACCACGGTTTTTTTGAAGCGGGCCGTCATAAGGACGCCGAGCCGTTCACCATCGTCATTCCCCCGCCGAATGTGACAGGAATGCTGCATATCGGGCATGCGCTTGATTTTACTTTGCAGGACATTATTATACGCGCTAAGCGGATGCAGGGCTATGATGCCCTCTGGCTGCCGGGAACAGATCATGCCGGGATTGCGACCCAGACCCGGGTGGAGAGCAAGCTGCGTGAAGAAGGCAAGTTCCGCCATGACTTGGGCCGTGAGGAATTTTTGAAAAAAGTGTGGGAGTGGAAGGAGCATTATGCAGACACAATTCGCTCCCAATGGGCAAAAATGGGATTATCTCTCGATTATTCTAGAGAGCGGTTTACTTTGGATGAAGGGCTTTCCAAAGCAGTCCGAGAAGTCTTCGTCAAGCTCTACGAAAAAGGCCTGATCTACCGCGGCAAATATATTATCAATTGGGACCCGGCTGCGAAGACGGCTTTGTCCGATATTGAAGTGGAATATAAGGAAGTCAAAGGCAGCCTGTATCATTTGCAGTATCCGTTAAAAGACGGCAGCGGATCCATAACGGTTGCCACGACAAGACCTGAAACTATGCTTGGCGATACGGCTGTAGCTGTCCATCCTGACGATGAGCGTTACCGCGACATGATTGGCAAAACCTTGATTCTGCCGATCATCGGCCGGGAAATTCCGGTTATTGCCGATGCTTATGTCGAGAAGGAGTTCGGCAGCGGTGCGGTAAAAATTACACCAGCGCATGACCCTAACGATTTTGAAGTAGGCCAGCGGCACCAGCTGCCGCAAATTCTTGTGATGGATGAATCCGGAACAATGAACGAGCAAGCCGGGCCGTACAAGGGAATGGACCGCTTTGCCTGCCGCAAGCAGATCGTGGCTGATCTGAAGGCCAGCGGAGTGCTGCTCAAGATTGAGGAGCATATTCATCAGGTCGGTCACAGCGAGCGCAGCGGCGCGGTTGTAGAGCCGTATTTGTCCACGCAATGGTTTGTCAAAATGAAGCCGCTCGCCGATCAGGCGATTGCAGCGCAGAAAACAGGGAAAGGCGTACACTTCGTCCCCGAGCGCTTCGAGAAAACTTATTTGAACTGGATCGAGAATGTCCGCGACTGGTGCATTTCCCGGCAATTGTGGTGGGGCCACCGGATTCCTGCCTGGCACTGTCAGGATTGCGGCGAGGTTCATGTTGCTCATCAGGCAGCAAGCCAATGCTCTGCCTGCGGAAGCTCTGCCCTCAAGCAGGATGAGGATGTGCTGGATACGTGGTTCAGCTCGGCGCTGTGGCCTTTCTCCACATTGGGATGGCCGGAGAGCAGTGAGGATATGGCGCGATATTACCCCACCAATGTGCTGGTAACCGGATACGACATTATTTACTTCTGGGTGGCGAGAATGATTTTTACAGCCCTGGAGTTTACCGGGGAAGCCCCGTTTAAAGATGTGCTGATGCACGGACTTGTCCGGGATGCCGAGGGCCGCAAAATGTCCAAGTCGCTGGACAATGGCGTCGACCCATTGGATGTTATAGAGAAATATGGAACCGATGCTATGCGGTACATGCTTTCTACAGGAAGCACACCGGGACAGGATCTCCGCTTCCATTGGGAGAGAGTAGAGCAGGCGCGGAACTTTGCCAACAAAATCTGGAATGCCTCCCGTTTCGCCTTAATGAATATGGAGGGCTTCAGGGCAGAAGATATTGATTTGAGCGGAGAGCTCGGCACGGCTGACCAATGGATTCTGCAGCGGCTTAATGAGACAATTCGCGATGTGACCCGCTTGCTGGACCAGTACGAGTTCGGTGAAACCGGGCGTACGCTTTACAATTTCATCTGGGACGATTTGTGCGACTGGTACATTGAGTTCAGCAAGCTGTCTTTGTATGGCGAAGACGAAGCGGCGAAAAGCAGCACGCGTTCGGTGCTTGCCTATGTGCTGGATCAAACTATGCGTCTGCTGCATCCGTTCATGCCTTTCCTGACTGAGGAAATCTGGCAGCATCTTCCGCATCAAGGGGAGACCATAACCTTGGCTCCATGGCCAAAAGTCGAGCCCAAATGGGAAGGGGGGGCGGCTGTCAAGGAGATGGAGCTGCTGATGGGCATTATTCGTTCCGTGCGCAACATCCGGGCGGAAGTGAACGTGCCAATGAGCAAAAAAATCGAGCTGCTTATCAAGCCGGCTAACGAAGAGGCGGCTGAGATCCTGCAGCGCAATGAAGAGTATATTAAACGCTTCTGTAATACATCCTTGCTGCAAGTGGATACCGCCATGGCCTCTCCGGACAAAGCGATGACCGCGCTTGTGACAGGTGCGGAAATTTTCCTGCCGCTTGCAGGGCTGATTGATATTACCCAGGAGCTGGCGCGGCTTGAGAAGGAGCTGCAGACGCTGCACGGCGAAGTAGCGCGTATAGAAAAGAAATTGAACAATCCGGGATTCGTAGCAAAAGCACCGGAGAAGGTTGTGGAGGAAGAGAAAGCAAAGCTTGCTGATTACGCGGATAAGCGGGATAAAGTGATTGCCCGCCTGGAAGAGCTTAAAAATGTATAAACCTGCTGAAGGGGATGGAGAGCATAATGAAACAATCCATCGAGTCGACGAACGGTTTTGAAAGCTATACCGAAGCAGTAAACTGGGTCACAGGCCTGGTTGCGGAGAAAGGAATGCGTCCGGGCCTTAAGCGGATGGAATGGCTTATGAAGAAGCTGGGTCATCCTGAGCGTAGGTTGAAATTTATCCATGTGGCTGGAACTAACGGCAAAGGCTCAACCTGCGCTTTTCTTACAAACGTTTTGCTCCGCAACGGCTATGATGTGGGCACCTTCACATCACCGTATATGACTAAATTCACCGACCGATTGCGCTATAACGGCAAGGATATTGAAGAAGAGCAGCTGCTTGCACTGGCCAATGAAATCAAACCGCTGGCCGAGGAGCTGGCTCGCACCGAGCTCGGACATCCTACCATGTTTGAGGTGACGACGACAATCGCGATACTCTATTTTGCTAAGGTCGTCTTCCCTGACTATGTTGTTTGGGAGGTAGGAATGGGAGGACGGCTTGATTCCACGAATGTCGTCCTGCCGGTTATTTCCATCATTACGAATATTGGCCACGACCATAAAGAGTTTCTCGGCGAGACGCTGGAGGAAATTGCTGCGGAGAAGGCAGGCATTATTAAACCTGGGGTCCCTGTCGTGACTACCGTGGAGCAGCCTGAGGCGCTGGCGGTGATTGAGAGAATCAGCGCCAAGCATCATTCCTCCCTCTATCGGCTGGGACAAGAGTTTTCATATGAGCCGATTTCGGCTGAGCTTCATCGGCATATCTTCACGTTTGAAAGCCCGTTCCGCCGGATGAAGGAGCTGCAAATATCGTTGAACGGGCATCACCAGTTTAAAAATGCCTCGGCGGCCTTAATGGCCATCGAAGTGCTCAGACAGTACCAGGCGCTGATTATTGAGGAAGAAGACCTCTATTCTGCCTTGAAGGATACTTTCTGGCCCGGGCGGCTGGAGCTGGCTGGAGAGCAGCCTCAGCTTCTTCTGGACGGCGCGCATAACCCGGAAGGCGCGGCATCGCTGGCCAATGCGCTAACAACGCTGTACAGCTATGACAGGCTGCATATTATGCTGGGGATGATCTCCGGCAAAGAGCATGAGGCTTACTTGCGCCAGCTGGTGCCCTTGGCGCATACGCTTATTATTACGGAGCCGGATTTTCACAAAAAATATGCTGCAGCCGATCTGGCATATACCGCGCAGGAGATAGTCCGTGAGCTGGGAAGCGAGGTTGAAATCCGCGTAGAAAGAGATTGGCGCAAGGCGATGGAAGCTCTTCAGCAGATGACGGGTCCCGGACAGCTCGCCCTGGTCACCGGCACCCTGTATCTGATCTCCGATGTGCGGGCAAGGCTGGGAGGCCAAGCACAAAACGAGAAGGGCTGGTAATCAAGCCTTACTGCTGATTAAAAAGCAGAATCTACAATTCAATCATTTCGAGAGCCAACAAGCTGCAGGTAGAATGACCTTCTTGACCTGCAGCTTGTTTGATGTTTTTCTCATGGAACTCTCTCATATTTGCCCGAGGCTTGTCATAGACTAGCAGTATTAACGGGACAAGGGGAGAAATCCAATGAGCAAAGCGAGACTGACGTACCGTTTTGACAACGGCCGCGATCCTGCGAATAAACCTTCGGGCCAGCAGCCTGAAATCATCCCTCTTCAAAAGGAAGAGTATAAAGTTATGGACTCTGGACCGGAGCTGAATCAGTTTACGACTCATTACGGGGAATGGAAAAGCCCGTTCGATGAGGAGACGGAAAAAATTGAGAAGCTGATTAGAGAGAGTGCCGGGACCCGCTCCCATAAGCAGCAGCATCAACAGCCCCACCAACAGCCTCCGGCCAAAGCGACTGCCGCTTCGTTTGCTTCCTCCAATCTGGAAGCTGAGCAGGAGCGTTTGAATGCGGCTAGCTACGAGATGGATGAGCGGGATTATGAATATGACTATTCTCCTGGTTACTCTCATGATCCCCCTCCTCCTCCGAGAATGGAAAGGGCAGCGGCGGAGGATTATAACGGTTATAAGGCGGCCTCCTACTCGAGCGGGAACCGCCAGCCAGTAGTCGATGGTTCAGCCCGCTATGTCAGATACTCCAAGACACCATGGCTAAAAGTAGGAGCCGCTGTGGCGGGTGCGGTTGCAACCGGCGTGCTGCTGGGCTTGCTGGTGCTTTCCCTGTTCAACAGTGACCAGCTGCCACCGGCCTCTGACCAGCGGGTAACGGAAGGCAGCATGCCAGTAGGCACACCTGTTGAAGGCGGCTCTGATCAGGGAGACACGGCGAATCCGGGAGCCGCACCGGCAGCTGCCGGAGACGGGGTGCAGGTGCAAATTCCGGCCAAAACCTATACGATTCTGCAGAATGGCGGGTTTTCTCAGGCTGAAGGAGCGGAAACTGCTGTAAAGGAACTGCTGGACAAGGGGCTTGCCGGCGTTCGGGAGGACCTTGATAAACATTATGTTTATGCAGGAATTGCCGCAGACCGGACTGCAGCTGCCAGCCTCAGCTTGCCGCTGCAAAACCAGCAGGTGGAAATTTATGTGAAAACTTATACCCTGCCGGCCGTTCCCTCCATTCGCTGGGAAGGGAATACGGAAACGCTGCTGACCTATCTGGCACAGTCGGATCAGCTGGTGCAAATCATTAGCGGGATGACGGCCGTGCATCTGGAAGGAACCGCATTAACGCCAATGGAAGAAGCGAGCCTGCAAACCTTGAAGGAAAAGCATGAGGCCTGGACTGCCAGCGCGGCAGCAGTCAATAGCGAAGCGCCGGATGAAATCAAGCCGATTTTGCAAAAGCTCGACACGGCGATGAATACAGCAAAGCAATCCATTGACGAATACCGGCGCAATCCTTCGGCAGCGATGCTGTGGCAGGCGCAAACGAGCCTGCTGCAATTCGTGCTTGCAGAGAAGGAGCTGCTGCAAATGATCGAGGCGAGTTGAGTATTGGGATGAACGAATCTATTTCATAAATTGGATTTCCTTCTTATGAAATGGAGTCGGATTAAGAAAAAATAAGAAACAAACGGATTTAAGCGAAGGAAGCCGCGGCAGGCTTCCTTTTTTGCTTGAAAATAGAGGGGTTGCCGAAACGTTAGCGAGTAGAAACAGCCGCTTTCCATGTTGGAGAAGAGAACAGGTAAATCTGGTTATTTTCTATTAAAGATGTTACAGTAATAGGTAGGCAAAATCCCCTCAACTGCGCAGCTGCCATACCCACAAAGCTGCCGGCTGTTCCTCATAATTTTATAGTGAGGAATCGGTTTTGCAATTGACAACAGAGCAAGCATTTTGCATAATTCGAATTCATTTGCACGCAGTAACAAGATAAGGAAAGTGCAGAGCCGCTTTGGCTTATATCTTGTTTGTATAAATAGCTCAACTGGGATTTATGCAAAATGCAGAGGTAACCAACGGATGAAAAAAATACCGTTACATTAATTTTATTTGTGCTCATAGGCATTATTTTTGGCGCAATTATGACTCAACTGTTGGCTCAAGTGCAAGCACTCCACTTTTTAACCCGGTCAGCGGACATCATCTGGCAGCCGAAAGCCGATCTTCAGGTTGTTAAATATGATTTCTCAATCGAGATCAAACTAAATCTGATTAGCTTAGTGGCCATCATCGCAGCCATCTGGATACACCGCAAATTGTAATCAATACTACGGATAACGTCACGGAGGATGAATGCCTTGAACTCATTAGAATCTCCGCGGATTGTATTAGCGTCTTCATCCCCCCGCAGACAGGAACTGCTGAAGCTTCTGCAGGTTCCGTTTGAAATAAAGGTTAGCGGGGCTGATGAAACCTATGACCCCGGCTGGGAACCTGGCACAATAGTGGAGGCACTTGCAGCAAGAAAAGCACGGTCCGTCTCGGACAAGCTGGGAAAGGTGGACCAGGTGATTATCGGGTCCGACACTTTGGTGGTCTGTGAGGGACAAGTGCTCGGCAAGCCCTTGGACCGCGAAGATGCGTTCCATATGCTGAAGCTGCTTGCCGGCAATCGTCACGAAGTGTATACCGGCGTTGCCTGCCTGCAGCAAATTACAGGCAGTCTATCGGTCCGTCATCGGGTTACGTCTGTTAACATGAAGCCTTTGGACGATGCCCGCATAGAGCGTTACATAGAAACCGGCGAGCCGGACGATAAGGCGGGCGCCTATGCCATTCAAGGATTGGGAGCGGCCTTTATTGACTCGATTGAAGGCTGTTATTTTAATGTGGTCGGTTTGCCGCTGAGCCTGCTGGCAGATATGCTGGCATCCTACGGAATTGAAGTATAGCTATAGCAGTAAAAAGGAGGACACATGGAATCTTATCTTTCATTGCATGAGATTCCCCAAGAGGACAGACCAAGAGAGCGTATGCAGCGATTTGGGGCGCAGGTGTTAAGCAATTCGGAACTGTTGGCGATCCTGCTCAGGACGGGTTCATATCAAGAGTCGGCCGTTACGCTGGCTCAACGATTACTCAGTGAAGCAGGCTCCTTACACGGACTTGTAGGCATGAGTGTGGAACAGTTAACACAACTGAAAGGAATTGGCTTAGCAAAAGCGTTGCAGGTCAAAGCAGGTATTGAGCTTGGAAGACGATTGGCCGCCTCATCGCAAGAAGCGAAGGTGCAGATTCGTAGTCCCCGGGATGTGTTTTCCCTTTTAAGCGAAGAAATGAGATATTTGCAGAAAGAGCACTTCGTCTGTTTGTTTCTGAATACGAAGAATCATGTGCTGGCCAGAGAAACTCTATCCATCGGAAGCTTGAACGCCTCGATTGTCCATCCGCGGGAAGTGTTTCATGCAGCAATTCGGCGCAGCAGCGCATCGATTATCTGTGTTCATAATCACCCGAGCGGAGATCCCTCGCCAAGCCCGGAAGACATTGAGGTTACAGCCCGATTGGCTGATGCGGGAAGGATTGTCGGCATAGAAGTGCTTGATCATATCATAATTGGAGACAATAAGTATTGCAGTTTGAAGGAAAAAGGCCATATGTAATATAATGAATAAATGCAGTTGAATCGCTAGAAGGGAGTACTAACTATGTTTGGTGGATTTTCAAAAGACTTGGGTATCGATCTGGGCACTGCCAATACCCTTGTGTATGTCAAAGGCAAAGGAATTGTCGTCAGAGAGCCCTCGGTGGTAGCTCTGCGTGTGGATACAAAAACAATTGAAGCAGTCGGTGAAAATGCGAAAAAAATGATCGGACGCACACCAGGAAATATTCGAGCCGTACGTCCTATGAAAGACGGCGTCATTGCCGACTTTGAAACTACAGCTACGATGATTAAATATTTTATCCGCCAAGCACAAAAACAAAAAAGCTTGTTTCAGCGTCATCCAAGCGTAATGGTTTGCGTTCCCTCGGGAATTACCGCAGTGGAGAAAAGAGCAGTGGAGGACGCAACCAAGCAGGCCGGAGCGCGGGAAGCATTTACGATTGAGGAGCCTTTCGCCGCGGCTATCGGGGCCGATCTTCCGGTATGGGAGCCCACCGGCAGTATGGTAGTTGATATTGGCGGCGGGACGACGGAAGTTGCGGTCATTTCTTTGGGCGGGATTGTAACCAGCCGCTCGATCCGGATTGCCGGAGATGAAATGGATGAAGCGATTACCCAATATATTAAGAAAATGTACAATCTAATGATTGGTGAACGAACTTCTGAAACGATGAAAATTGAAGTCGGATCAGCTATGCCTATGGAAAAAGTGGAGACTATCGAGATCCGCGGACGCGATCTGGTCAGCGGGCTGCCTAAGACGATGACCGTCACCTCCGATGAAATTGCGGAAGCACTCTCGGATACGGTGACCAGCATCGTGGATGCAGTTAAAATTACACTTGAAAAATGTCCTCCCGAGCTGGCAGCCGATATTATGGATAGAGGCATTGTACTAACCGGCGGCGGCGGATTGCTGCGCAATCTGGACAAGCTTTTGTCAAGAGAAACGGGAATGCCTGTTATGGTTGCTGAGAATCCGCTGGATTGTGTAGCTATCGGTACGGGCAGAGCGCTCGATAATATTCATCTGTTCAAGTCCAAGGCAACGGCCGGGGGAAGAGCTAGGAGGTAAAACGATAAAGCAGAAGGTGGAACCGTTTTGTTTAAATTGCTGGGAAACAAGAAAATTGTCGTGCTTTTGATTTCCTTAATTGTTTTCGTAGCTTTGATGGGGCTTACCATGATGAGAACGGGAATGACCACGCCGGAGAAAATGATTAAGGACACCGTCGCCTGGACCCAGGGGCTTTTCTACAGACCCGCTCAATCGATAGCGGGTTTCTTTAAGGATATTCGGGATTTGAGAGACTTATATGAGGAAAACAGGGTGTTGAAGGCGACTCTTTCTAATTACGCCAAGGACACAATGAAATTAAACAAGCTTGAATCCGAGAATAAAAATTTGAAGGAGCTGCTCGAATTTACGGAAAGACAGAAAAGCCTGGATAATTACAAGTATCATGTCGCCCAGGTGCTTTCTATCAGCCCGGATCCTTATAACGGGCGGATCAACATTAACCTTGGCTCCCGTGACGGAATTAAAGAGAACATGGCGGTGATTTCAGTAGAAGGCCTCGTTGGCCGCGTAGATACCGTGTCTGAGCTGTCCGCCAGTGTTCAGCTGTTAACCGAATTGGATGCGACGAATAACGAATCAAAGGCGATCTCAGCTACAGTTAAAGGGAAAGAAAGGTCGTTCGGCATTATTCAAAGCTACGATCCGGCTACGCAAAACCTGATTATGACGAATATCGAACAAACGGATGAGCTTGAAGTCGGGGATACGATTATAACCTCAGGCATGGGGTTGGTATTTCCCAAGGGCATTGAAATCGGCACGGTTGTGGCCAAGGAGGATGGCGATTTTGGCATTAACTACGTTGCTCAGGTAAAGCCTGTGGCCACATTCCGCCATCTTAGTGAACTGCTCGTAGTGGAAGTGCCTGACGCCCAGGATACGGAGATAAATTAATGCTGGGAAGAAACGGATTAACACTGCTCTTGTTGCTGTTGTTTGTGCTGGAAGGCTCTGTGATTAAATGGCTGCTGCCGCTGTCCTGGCAGGAGCAGGTCATGATCAGCCCGCATCTAACCCTAGTGGCTATTATGCTTATAAGTATATATGACAGCAGAAGAATCGGACTCCTATATGGTCTCTGCTTTGGCCTGCTTCATGATATTGTGTACTACGGTCCAATGATCGGACCTTACTGTCTAGGTATGGGGATAGTCAGCTATTTATGCGGTGTCCCGAAATTTCGCTACGGAATCGGTTTGTTTATCTCCTTGTTTCTGATTGCCGCAGGGAACCTGCTGTTCGAATGGATCCTCTACGGTATTTATCAAGTCACCCAGGTCCGGCCGCTCGATATGCATTGGGCTTTTCTTCATTTAATGCTTCCCAGCCTGTTCATGAATGCTTTGTTTGCCCTCATTCTATATGTTCCTATGCGGAGGCTGCTGGATAAGCTTCGCAAAATGGAGAAGTCGTCCAAGGAATAATTTGCCTTAAGGGCAGGAAAAACGGACGAACAAGCCGAAATGTATGAGCAGGAGGGATATAGGGACATGTCCGTTGTTAAGCATCATGTGACGATAAAAGGAGTAAAGGACGGCCTGGTGTTCATCCTGGATGATACATGCCGACTTACGGATGTATTGCAGGAATTGCAGCACAAGTTGGAAAAAACCCACCAGCGGATTTTGTCCGGTCCTGTTGTTGGAGTCACAATTAAGCTGGGGACCCGTAGGCTGAATCAGGCCGAGAAGGACCAGATCTCTGAACTGATTATGAAGCGCGGCAATTTAAAGATTCATGCATTTGAATCTGAAGCGGCAGAGCCCATGCTGCCCTTGCCAGCTTTGCCAGATGGTATTAAAATTTTAACCGGAATGGTGCGTTCCGGACAGACTGTCAGGCATGAGGGCGACCTGCTGCTGCTGGGAGATATTAATCCCGGCGGATCGGTTCTCTGCACAGGCGATATTTATATTATGGGGTCTTTGCGCGGGATGGCTCATGCTGGCAGTGACGGCAATGAACAATCGGTCATTGCCGCCTCTCATATGAGACCGACCCAGCTAAGAATTGCCGGTGTATACAGCCGTCCTCCAGATGAGTGGGGAATTGATGAAGCCTTTATGGAATTTGCTTACATAAAAAACGGAATGATGGAAATTGACAAAATTCATCAGATCCAGCGCATTCGCCCTGATCTGGGCAAAGATTAAGGTGGAGGAAATGGAGTGAGATCATGGGAGAAGCAATCGTTATCACTTCGGGTAAAGGTGGAGTGGGCAAAACGACGACTTCCGCTAATTTGGGAACAGCCCTTGCCCTGCAGGGCAAAAAGGTTTGCATGGTCGATACCGACATAGGACTCCGCAACCTCGATGTTGTTATGGGGCTGGAGAACCGTATTGTATATGATTTGGTTGACGTCGCACACGGCCGCTGCCGGCTTAATCAAGCCTTGATCAAAGATAAAAGGTTTGAAGACCTGCATTTGCTGCCAGCCGCGCAAACCAAAGATAAGGATGCGGTTACGCCGGATACTATCCGGAACATTGTTCTGGAATTGAAGAAAGAATTCGAGTTTGTCATAATTGACTGCCCCGCAGGGATCGAGCAGGGCTTCAAAAACGCCGTAGCCGGTGCGGATAAAGCGATCGTTGTAACGACCCCTGAGAATGCAGCCGTGAGAGATGCTGATCGTATTATAGGACTCCTGGAGAAGGAGCAGCAGATTGAATCACCTAAGCTGGTCATTAACCGGATCAAAGCCAGTATGATCAAAAAAGGCGAGATGCTCGATATTGATGAGATTTGCTCGGTTCTTGCCATCGATCTGCTAGGCGTCGTGCCGGATGATGAGCTGGTTATTAAGGCGGCGAACAGCGGAGAGCCTACGGTTATGAATCCCGCTTCCCGGGCAGCATTGGCCTATCGGAATATCGCTCGTCGTATAATGGGGGATACTGTGCCTTTAATGGCTCTAGAGGAAAAGCCGAGCTTTTTCAAAAAAATGAAGCAATTTTTCGGAGTGGGATAATCGGCCGTGCTGAACAAACTAAAAAGATTCGATTGGTCGATCGTCCTGCTTCTTCTGATTTTCATGGGCATCAGCACCCTCTTAATTTACAGTGCCACGGTAAGTGTCCCCAAATACACAAATCTTAATTTGCATATCCGCAATATCCAATTTTATATTCTGGGACTCGCTCTCTTTTTTCTGATCTCATTCGTTGACTACCGTAAAGTCATGAAGCTGTCCTGGTATATATATGGAGTGGGAATACTCCTTTTGCTGGGCTTGTTCAAGTGGGGGGTAAAACTGGAGGGCGCTGTTGGCTGGTATCAGCTTCCCTTTTTCAACTTCCAACCGGCGGAAGTGATGAAGTTCGCCCTCATTCTAATTATTGCCTGGTATTTGAAGCAGCGGAATGGGGAGCCTCTCAGGCTGGTGCAGGACGTTTTTCCGATAAGCATTCTGGTATTCGTTCCATTTGTTCTAGTGCTGATGCAGCCGGACTTGGGAAATGCAGTGATTTATCTGGTTATCATGCTGGGAATGCTATGGATCGGCAATATCCGCCTCTCCCACGTGCTGATTGGACTAACTATCGTCACAGTGGTTGCCAGTGTTTCCTTGTTCTTTTACAAGCAATATCATGAAGAGATTGAGGATTATTTGAAAGCTCAGAATAAAGGTCACTGGGTACAGCGGATTGATACGTTCTTGTATCCGGAGGAAGTTGATGATGACAAGAGCTTTCACCTCAATCGCGCCAAAATAGCGATCGGCTCAGGCCGATTGCTGGGAGACGGATATTTGCAGGGGGACTCGATTCATAACAACCTGGTGCCTGTTGCCTACACCGACACCATTTTTGCGGTCGTGGCCGAGGAATTTGGTTTTGTCGGCGGAGCGACACTGCTCATGCTGCTGTTTACCTTCCTGTACCGCATGATCTTGATCGCTCTGCAATCGGAGGATTTAAGGGGAGCCTATATCGTCATAGGGATTGTTTCCATGTACGTGTTCCAAATCTTCCAGAACATCGGCATGTGGTTCGGGCTGCTGCCTGTAACAGGCATTACCCTGCCGTTCATCAGTTATGGCGGAACATCGCTGCTCATTAATATGATATCTATTGCTATTGTTATGAGTGTCCGCCTTCATCAGGAGGAGGAAGAAGAGGAGGAGCTGCCTGCGCTTGGGTAAATACCGGGTAAACATTTCTTCCACATAGGTCTCAAGTCTAAGCCAATCCACGGCAAGCGGATTGGCTTTTTTCTTGTGGGATAGCAGGTTGTCTTGGGTTAGCGAACAAGTTCATAAACCCGTCCACCCCGACATAGGATTGAAGTATAAGTTTATTTATACAAGCCTTACCGGGAGGGATCGATGTTGAACGTAAAAGCCAATATTCGCCAGCGAAGACAGGAGCGAATCCGCACTCTTCAACGGTACAGCACGGGGACGGTCATTTCAGCTGAACATCGGAATCCCGGGCCCGAAATCCATAGACTTGCGGCTAATCAAGATCAAGAAATGGAACAGCTGGACAATCAGTCAGGGAAATGGGAGGAGAAGATGCAGGATCCTGAATTTGTCTGGAGGCTCAAAGAAAAGCAGTTGTTTGCAGCAAGCAGCGGGCCCGGGAGCTCCTATCCCCCTTTAGCCTCCGCTTCTCTGGACCCATTTGAGAATGAGCGTCCCCCGTCCCCCATCCTCAGACGGTTTATTCTCCGCTGCTTGTTGAGTGGGGCAGCTTTTCTTATGCTGCTGGGCGTATTTCAGCTTAACCACCCTGCCGCCGATCCGGTGCGTCTATGGGTGGAGCGAGCTTTAACCGAGGAGATCAATTTCGCACCGGTAGCTGCTTGGTATGAATCGAAGTTCGGCGGGTCGCCAGCTTTTCTTCCTGCGTTCCGTGGCAAAAAAGGACAGGAAACCGAGAAGGTGCATTCCGCAGGGATCGGCCATTTTGCCGTTCCGGTTAGAGGGGATGTTGTTAAGGCCTTCAGTGTGAACAGCCCTTGGCTGGAGGTGAAGACCAGTGAAGATGCTCCCGTACTCAGTATGGCATCGGGGAGAGTGACGTTCTCGGGATATTTGGAGGAGACAGGATATACTCTCGTGATCGAGCATGCCGGGGGCTTGTCTTCGGTGTATGGGTATTTAAAGGAAAACCGGTGGCAGGCTAACGATTGGATTGAGAGCGGTGAAATTATAGGCCATACCCAGCCTATGTCAGCTAAATGGGCGAATACGCTGTACTTTGCTGTGAAAACCGAGGATGATGTGCTAGACCCGGCGGAAGTGGTCGCCTTTGATTAAACTGTCCGGCACGGTCTATCGCTTTCACCCTTTGTTCGTCATTCTTATGGTGCTTTCCCTTCTGACCGGATATCTGCTTGAATTAATTACGCTTTTTGGAATCGTGCTGATTCATGAAATGGGGCATGTCTATGCTGCGAAAACCTTTGGTTGGAGGGTGACGGAGGTTCGCTTGCTGCCAATTGGCGGAGTGGCCGTCGTAGAAGAAGCGGGGAACGTACCCGTTTATCAGGAAATCTGGGTGACGCTGGCCGGCCCGCTGCAAAACGCTTGGATGGTCCTGCTTTCTTTGCTCATGCTTGCGGTGGGCTGGGGGGAAGAGGAGTGGTGGAATTATTTTTTGCAAGCTAATCTATTGGTCGGGGCCTTTAATTTGCTGCCGATTCTTCCTTTGGATGGAGGCAAGCTGCTGCAGTCGTTTTTGAGCTGCGGAGTCAGCTATCATCGTACGTTGGCCGTAACGACTCAGGTTAGCTTGTGGATGAGCGCACTATTGATAGCCGCCGCGTTGTTCCCATGGTACGGGACAGGCATTCAGCTTAATCTGCTGCTGATCGGGGCGTTCCTGCTTTACTCCAATTGGTATCATTACCGTCACCTGCCCTTTTACTATTTGCGCTTCCTCATGAGCAGGCGTGCCCGCTTTGCAGCTGCTCAGGGTGAACAACAGTTAGACAAGGGAGAGCCGCTGCTCGTTTCTCGACGCCACAGAATAGCGGAGGTGCTGAAGATGTTTCACAGGGAAAAATACCATTGGATTTATGTCGTAAGCGATCAGGGGAAGGTCCAGTACATTCTTCCGGAGCAAAGGTTGATTGATTATTTTTTCAACGGCCATAAAACGAACGGTGCGGTATCTGATCTCATTGTGTAAAATAAGGACAGAGCTTGTTTAATAGAACACTGTTGGATTGGCTCAAACACGACAATGGGGGATGAATGGACATTGTATGATAGGATGTCGGACGCGGCTCAAGAAGGTGTCCGTTTGAAACAAGTGTTTATGCAGTGCCGCAGCGGCAGACATGAGGTTGCTATTGTGGAGGCCGGCCATCTTGTGGAATGGTTTACGGAAATACCCGATGAATCACAAAAAGCCGGCAATCTGTATAAAGGCCGAGTTGTGAATGTGGTGCCTGGACTGCAGGCTGCCTTCGTTGATATAGGGCTTGAGAAAAATGCGTATTTGTATTTGGACGATGTGTTGCCTGCTCATCTGGATAAGCAGCAAATGGCTAAGCCTCCTATCCAAAGCCTGCTGCGGGAAGGACAAACGGTCATTGTACAAATGAAAAAGGAGGCAACAGGAACAAAGGGAGCCAAGGTCACCACCCATATTACGCTTCCTGGACGCTGGACCGTGTTTTTGCCCAATGCCGGGTATGTGGCCGTATCGCGGAAGATTGAGGATGAAGAGGAACGAAACCGCCTGACGGCTATCGGTGAAGCGGTCCGGCAAGAAGAAGACGGGCTGATCATGCGAACGGTTGCCGCCGGAATGGCAGAAGACGTGCTGAAAAACGATTTTATTTGGCTCAAAAGAGTGTGGGATGACCTCCTTGGCCGGGCGGCGGAAATGAAAGCCCCCAGTCTTTTGTACCATGATCTTGATTTTTTATCCCGAGTCATTCGCGATCAGTTTACAGATGAAGTGACGGAGTGGATGGTGGAGGATCATTCTTTGTTAGATCGGATTCGGACAGAGCTTTCCGTTGTGGCTCCTGGTCTTATTGACCGTGTTAAGGCGTACCAAGGGGAAGAGCCGCTGTTTCAGCGCTATGGCCTTCATGCGCAGCGGGAGACGATGTACAGGAGAAAGCAATGGCTGCCGAGCGGCGGTTATTTAATCATAGATCCGACGGAGGCTTTAACGGTCATTGATGTTAATTCAGGCAAGTATACCGTTGAGGACGATTTGGAAACGACCGCTTTTTTAACGAATATGGAGGCGGCCCAGCATATTGCCCGGCTGATTCGGCTGAGAGATCTGGGAGGAATTATTCTTACCGATTTTATCGATATGAAGGAAGAGAGTCATATTCAGCAGGTGGAAAATGAGCTCGCTAAAGGCATCTATCCGGATCGAACCCATACTCACTTGGTAGGTTGGACCCGGCTTCAGCTCTATGAAATGACGCGGCAAAAAACACGCCCATCCAATTACGGGGCTAGTACCGAGCTTTGTTCCTGCTGCGGGAGAAAAATGGGTTTTTCCGGGTAAAGCTAACCGTAAGACGGTATAGTTGCTTTCAGTATCGATCTGTGCTAGAATAGTTCAGGTATGTTGCTTCATGACATGCTGTAACCGCGCATACCGGGTTGGAAGAGCAGAGGAGCCTCCGGCTTAATCTGCCACCTGGCATAATGGCGAGTCTGAGACATGGGAGGTGCATCCAGGATGTATGCAATTATTGAAACAGGCGGCAAGCAGTACAAGGTTCAGGAAGGCGATGTTGTTTTCGTTGAGAAGCTGAATCTTAACGAAGGCGATGAGGTGACTTTTGACCGCGTTCTTCTAGTTTCCGGAGATAAAGGAACTTCTATCGGTTCTCCGGTTGTTGAAGGGGCTACGGTAACAGCCAAGGTTGAAAAACAAGGCAAGTCCCGCAAGATCATCGTTTACAAATACAAAGCCAAGAAGAACTATCGCCGTAAGCAAGGACATCGTCAGCCTTACACTAAAGTTGTCATTGGCAAAATCAATGCCTAATGAGTGGATCGTATGATTCGCGTCAACATATATCGCAGTACAGGGGATAATACTATTCGTTCCTTCTCAGTGGAAGGACACGCCGATTTTGACGAGCATGGCAAAGACATTGTATGTGCCGGTGTCTCAGCGGTAACAATCGGTACGATGAACGCCATTGAGAAGCTTATCGGGATTATTCCGCAAGCAGAAGTAAAGAACGGCCTGCTGCGGGCCCGGTTTACCGACCGTTTGCCAGCGGAAACCGAAGAGAAGATCCAGCTGCTGCTGGAGGCGATGGTTGTCACTCTGCAATCTATTGAACAATCGTACAGCACCTATATACAAATTCACTTTCATAAGCAAAGGAGGGAAAACTAACATGTTGAACATGAACCTTCAGTTATTCGCATCGAAGAAAGGGGTCGGTTCCACAAAGAACGGTCGTGACAGTATTGCTAAGCGCCTTGGCGTTAAGCGTGCGGACGGTCAAACGGTAACCGCTGGAAGCATTCTGGTGCGCCAACGTGGAACGAAGATCCACCCTGGGAACAACGTAGGTATTGGTTCGGATGATACACTGTTTGCTAAAGTCGAAGGCGTTGTGAAGTTCGAGCGCTGGGGACGCGACCGGAAGAAAGTAAGTGTTTATCCGGCCACGGACGCTCCTGTAGCGGCAGCTGTTCAGAAATAACTTGAATACCATTATTTTATGAAGCAGTCCAATACGCTTCAGACCAATCGCTTTAACCTGCTCGAGGTTAGCGGTGTGGTTTGAGGCGTATTTTTATATTAAAAAACTGAAGAATCGGGAACTATGAAGAGGGGACTTCTCCGGCTAAGGTTCCGGTCAGTCCCCATTCTCCCGCCATTACGGCGTTGATTTCAAAAAGGTTTGTTTAACAAATTCAAGCGATTCTTTAATATCGGCATCTAATTTTGCCTCATCCGCATTGTCGGATAAATCTCTCCAGACTTTAATGTCTGAGCCTACAATTCCCCCTGGACGAACAAAAGGCTCCATCACAACACAGCCATCGTATTGGATGTCACGCAGGGCTTGGCCTATTTCAGACCAAGGCATATGGCCTTTGCCGGGAACCTTGCGATTGCACTCTCCGATATGAAAATGCCCCAAATAGTCACCAGTATAGCGAATGGCGTCACCAAGATAATCTTCTTCAATATTCATATGGAAGCTGTCTAACATGACTTTGACGTTCGGTTTGTTGACAGCCTTGACATAGTCCACCGCTTCCTTCGCATCATTAACTAAAAATTGCTCAAACCGGTTTAAGGACTCCACCAGCAAGGTAATATCATATTGGGCGGCATAATCAGCCAGCTCCTGCATACTTTTGATGCTTTGCTTCCGCACGGCCGGCTTATTGATGGGGGCGGAATAATCAACTGGCCAGTAGGAATAGATCGTACCGCCAATCGCCTTGATTCCGGCCTTATGAAGGGCGTCCAATATTTTTTTCATAAAGGCAATGCCATCTTGACGCACACTCTCGTTCTCGGAAGAAACATCAAATTGTTTAGGCAGACCGATACCGGCGGTTAGAGTGATCGCATAGTTCTCCGCTTCAGATTTTAGGGCAGACAAAGCATCGTCAGACATATTAACGATCCCCGCAGCACCTACTTCCAGCACATCAAAGCCGAGGTCCGCCACTTTTTTTACATATTTCAAGTAATCGGTATCCCAGCTTTGCTCCCAATAGGCAAAATATGTTCCAAATTTCATCATTAACTCCTCCAAACTATAGTAGAGACTAGGGTGAAACGGCTTTCAAAATTAATAGGGACATAATTGTATTGCTAGATTTTCTATGTTACTATATAGTGACAATATAATATTGAGATGTCTCATTAAATAATAAGAAGTTATGAAGTCATCTGTCAAGGCAGGAAGATCATTATTTTCGAAAATAGCAGGGCAAGTTACAATAAGAATGGGGGCCAAAGTCTAAGGATAAGGTATAATTACCGGTGTGGCTTTATATAAAGCCCTACTATTACTGGAAACGAAGGAATGATGATATTGAAGAATTTGCAACTGGATAAGTCTGTGCCCATACCTTTATATTTTCAGCTAAAGGAACTCATTCTATCAGAAATTAAAGAGGGACGTTATAAGATTGGAAGCATGATCCCAACGGAAAATGAGCTGAGCCTCATGTTCCAGATTAGCCGTACGACAGTTAGGCAAGCGATTACAGAGCTGGTCCAGGAAGGCTGGCTGTATCGTGTGAAGAGCAAGGGCACCTTTGTAGCAAAGCCGAAAATTGAACAAAGTTTTATTCAGGCTCTAGGTTCTTTTAATGATCAAATCGCCCAGTTAGGCAGAACACCGCATACGGAGCTGCTCGATTTTGATGTGCTGGAAGCCCCCGACTATGTGGCTAATGAACTTAATCTGCAGCCGAAGGATAAAGTCATTTACATTCATCGGCAACGGTTTGCGGATGAAGAGCCCATTGTCATGGTCAAGACGTATCTTCCATACGAGAAATGCCGATTTGTTTTGGAGCATGATCTGTCCAAGGAATCCTTGTATCCGGTCTTGGCTTCACATGACGACACTCAAATCTATAAGATCCGTCGTTTTATCGAAGCGGTAGATGCACAAGATTATGATATAAAGCATCTGAATATTAGCAGGGGACAGGCAATCCAGCAGTTTATTTCTACTGGCTTCAACATGTACGACGTGCCGATAGAATACTCTTTAGCCAGATATCGAGGGGATCGAAACCGGTTCGAGGTTACCATATCCGCGAATCAAAATGGCTAATCCAAATAATCAATATCATCGAGATTAAAACTTAAGGTATATGAATGGAATTTGGAGTGTGAGAGCATGACTAAATATATATTGGCCCATGATATAGGCACGTCGGGAAATAAGGCAACATTATTTTCTGAAGACGGCAAGCTGATCGGAAGTCATGTCGTATCTTATGATACGGATTATTTCAACGGCACTTGGGCTGAGCAGGATGCGGAGGACTGGTGGAAGGCCGTATGCCTCACAAGCAAGAAATTAATCAGCTCTTTGGGCATTAATCCTCAAGATATTGCTGTTGTCAGTTTCAGCGGGCAAATGATGGGCTGCCTATGTGTGGATAGAAAGGGCAACCCTTTGCGGAAAGCGATTATTTGGGCTGATCAACGGGCTCAAGAGCAGGTCGCCCAAATTGAAAATCATATCAGTCAAAAAGATTTTTATCATATTGTAGGCCATCGCAATACAGCCTCTTACGGCATTCAAAAATTGATGTGGGTTCGGGATCATGAGCCGGACATTTACGAGCAAACTTATAAAACCTTGAATGCCAAAGATTTTATCGTAGCTCGTTTGACTGGGAATTTTTATACGGATTATTCAGATGGCAACAGCAACGGATGTTTCGATTTGGCGAATTTGCAGTGGTCGGAAGAAATTATTACCTATGCCGGGATAGATCCGGATAAGCTGCCTGAGTTAAAGCCTTCCACCTTCGTGGCCGGAGAGGTTACAAGGGAAGCGGCTGAAGCGACTGGATTAGCCGCAGGAACACCGGTTGTACTTGGCGGCGGGGATGGGGTTACGGCAAGTGTTGGAGCAGGATCGATAAGTCCGGGGAAAACCTACTGCTCCATAGGAACATCTGCTTGGGTTACAACTGCCGCAGAAAAACCGATTTTCGATGATGAGATGCGTACGGTTACTTGGGCGCACATCGTTCCTGGCTTGTATGCCCCGAACGGGACGATGCAAACGGCTGGCGGAGCCTACCAATGGCTGAAGAATACGATAGGCCAATATGAAATGCATCAGGCGGAAGAAAGCGGCCGATCAGCTTATGATTATATGAACGCCCAAATTGAACAATCTCCCGTAGGCTCAAATGGACTCATCTTCCTCCCGTATCTTCTTGGAGAAAGGGCTCCCAGGTGGGATGCTGATGCCAAAGGCGCCTTTATCGGACTGAAATCGGAGAATCAACGGGGAGATCTGATCAGGAGTGTCCTGGAAGGCGTAACTATGAATCTCTCCATCATTTTGGAAATACTCCGCAAACAAGTAAGCATTGAGGAAATGATTGTGATCGGCGGTGGTGCAAAAGGCGCCGTGTGGCGGCAAATGATGGCGGATATTTACAACGCCAAGGTTATGGTTCCCAATTTGCTGGAAGAGGCAAGCTCTATGGGAGCAGCTGTTACAGGCGGCGTCGGTGTAGGCTTGTATAAGGATTTTAATGTCATTCATCAGTTTCTGGACATTAATCATACGCATGTGCCGAACCCGGAAGCGGTTTCCGCTTATCAGCCGGTTAAGGAGCTATTCGACGAGTGCTACTTTGCGCTGAAAGATGTTTTTGCAAAAATGGCTAAGTAAAATTGCTTCGAGTGAAGCATGAAAATGTCAGCCTTATTGGAAATAGACAAGATGAAGCTGCTCAGCAAGTGCTGGAAAAGCAAATTAGTCAAGGATGAAAGAGGCCATCGAAATGGAAAACCTGCTGCTAGGAATTGATATAGGAACCTCTGCCTGCAAAATTGCTGTCTTTAATAAAAGAGGAGAGGTAATTTCCCAATCCAGTCAAGAATACAACCTTTACTATCCAAATGCAGGCTGGGTGGAGCAGAATCCGGAGGAATGGTGGGAGGGTGTTTGCCTGGGGATCAAGGATTGCCTGGCAAAAGGCGAAATAAACCCGTCACAAATTACCGGAATCGGAATTGCCGGTCAAGGCTGGTCGGCCATACCTGTAGATAGAGAAGGCAATTGTTTAGCGAATACACCGATTTGGATGGATACGCGTGCAAAGGATATTGCCGCACGTGTCATCAGCGAAGTTGGGGCCGACAACATCTTCGAGGTGGCCGGCAACGCTTTTTTGCCTGCGTACACAACACCCAAGTTGATATGGTTCAAGGAAACGATGCCTGAAATTTATAATAACACGTATACCTTTTTACAGAGCAATAGTTATATAGGGATGAAGCTTACCGGTGTTATGGCATCGGATAAATGTCAAAACTATGGCTTGCATTTTTATAACACCAAAACCTGTACCTATGACGAAGCGCTTGCCAAAGCGATGGGGCTGTCTCTGGATAAGGTGCCGGAAACGATTTACCAATGCCATGACATTATCGGGACCGTCACGAAAGAGGCTGCGGAAATGACCTCCTTGGTGGAAGGAATACCGGTTGTTGCCGGTGGATTGGATGCGGCTTGCGGCACGTTGGGAGCCGGTGTCCATCTTCCCAAGCAAACCCAGATTCAAGGTGGACAGGCAGGGGGGATCAGCATTTGCGAGGATCAGCCGATAGCCCATCCGCAATTGATATTCGGCCCTCATGTCGTGCCGGATTTGTGGCTGCTTCAAGCAGGAACCGTTGGCGGGGGAGGCGTTCTGCGGTGGTTCAAGCAGCAGCTGGGAGAAGGCAAATCCTTCGACGAATTAACCGCTTTAGCAGGAGAAGTTCCGCCTGGAGCGGACGGTGTTCTGTTTCTGCCTTATATGGCAGGGGAACGCTGTCCGATCTGGAATCCGGATGCGAAGGCGGTGTTTTACGGGCTCGGCTTCGATAAGACAAAGGGACACATGATCCGTGCAGCTATGGAAGGCGTTGTGTTTTCCGTTCAGCATAACTTAAAGGTCGCGGAAGAAGCTGGAGTTAACATTCATGAGCTGGATTTCAGGGCGATGGGCGGAGCGGCCAACAGCCGGTTGTGGGTACAAATGTATGCAGATGTAACAGGATGCAAAATTACGGTCCCCGCATCAGATACAGCCACCACATTGGGAGCAGCGCTTTTGGCAGGGGTTGGTGTCGGCATGTACGACAGCTTTGAAGAAGCAGTTGCTGAAACAGTCAGCATAACGAGAGCTCAAGAACCGGACATGGAGAACCATGCAATTTATCAAGCTTCTATGAAACGGTACTTGGAACTATATGAACAGTTAAAACATACTTTCAGCAATTGATTGGGCTGGGTAAGGAGTGGATGCAGCAATGAAAGCAGGAGTACTGCACGCTAGAGAGGATTTGCGCTTTGAAGAAATTCCAACGCCCTCTCCTGAAGCGGGACAAGTATTGATTAAAGTAAAATATACCGGCATATGCGGTTCTGACCTCCCAAGGGTAAATGGAGATGCGTCTCATTATTACCCTAATGTTCTGGGTCACGAATTCTCCGGTGTTGTGTGCGAAATCGGGGAAGGGGTAGAAAGCTTGAAAGTAGGCGATAAGGTGGCGGGTGTTCCGCTCATTCCCTGCTTCAAATGTGAGGACTGCCAGAAGGGCGATTATGCTCTTTGCAAGCATTACAGCTTTATAGGTTCGAGACAATTTGGCAGTTTTGCCGAGTATGTCGTTGTGCCGGAAAAAAATGCTGTCAAGTTTGACGATTCCATCAGCTTTGAGCACGGGGCTTTCTTTGAACCGATAACGGTTGCTCTACACGGGTTGAACCGCCTGGATTATAAGGCTGGAGGAACGGTGGCTATATTAGGTGGGGGAACCATCGGTCTGTTTACCATGCAGTGGGCCAAAATCTTCGGAGCAGCCAAGGTAGTCGTATTTGATATTAGCGATGAACGGCTAGCTCTTGCGAAAAAATTTGGAGCTGATGAATGTGTTAATACTATGAAAGATGGCTTCATTGACCTGGCCAAATCATTTACTGGCGGCAGAGGGTTTGATTATGTTTACGAAACGGCCGGAAGCACGGCGACTATGAAAATGTCGTTTGAATTGGCAGCCAATAAAGGGGGAGTTTGTTTAATTGGTACCCCAACCAAGGAAATCTCCTTCACGGTAGAAGAGTGGGAACATCTCAACCGCAAGGAATTCTGCCTGACCGGCTCATGGATGTCGTACAGTGCGGACTTCCCGGGCAAGGAGTGGGAGCAAACTGCCCATTATATCAAAACCGGAGAGTTTAAGCTTGACGATTCCTTTATTTTCAAAAAAGTTCCTTTGAGTGAAATCGCAGATGCGTTTAACATGTTCAAAACACCTGGACTTGTAAAAGCTAAGATTCTGATCGACAGCGAAAAGTAAGCTAATCTTTGTTAAACAGAAGGAAAACCAGGAAAAAGGCGTTTGCAAACTAAATTTTGACTATGAATGTCATTACAATACAATATTGTGATTAAGGAGAATGGGATTTATGGATACTCTCAAAAAGTTGTTTTCCCTGGAAGGCAAGGTCGTTCTTATTACCGGAGGAGCGCAAGGAATAGGAAAAGCGGTTGCCGAGCATATTGCGGCGGTTGGGGCTGATATTGTTATCCTCGATCAGCAGGCGGAAAAGGCGCAGGCTGCCGCCGAGTCGATAGCCAGTGAGTACAACCGCCGGGCTATTGCGATCGGGGCTGATGTGACCAAGCCGGAGGAGGTTGCCGCTGCTATCGAACAAGCCGATGCGGCGATGGGAAAACTCGATTTATTGTTCAATAATGCAGGGATCGTCATTCAAAAGCCGGTCGTCGATTTAACACCGGACGAATGGCTGAAAGTTATCAATGTTAATTTGAACGGTGTATTCTTTGTGGCGCAGGCATTCGGAAGATATTTGATTGCCCGCAACAAGCAAGGCGCCATCGTTAACACGGCTTCTATGTCCGGAACCATTGTGAATTATCCGCAGCTGCAGGCTTCCTACAACACTTCCAAGGCTGGAGTTGTACAATTGACGAAATCCCTGGCTGTTGAATGGGCGGAAAAAGGAATTAGAGTAAACTGTATAAGTCCGGGTTATATCTTTACAGAGCTAACCTCCTTCGTGAGACAGGATTGGCAGGATTTGTGGAAGGAGCTAACCCCCATTAAACGTATGGGCAAACCGGAAGAACTGGCGGGCGCCGTCATTTATCTGCTTTCAGATTCGGCTTCCTTTGCTACCGGAACCGAATTAATTATAGACGGCGGATTTACCATTGTGTAAGAGGGACTGAGGCGTGGAGCTTATGCGAGGAAGCATTTCAAATAGCAGGCATTGTATTTGATCTGCCCGCAGCACCTGCGACACGCCGGCTTTCTCTCACTTTGGAGGGGGTGAGTCTGGCCATTCTGAGAGAAATTTACCAAAGGTTAATCATAATATAACAATATTTTTAGGTTGAAACCGCTAACAAGATATTGTATACTTACAATGCATGTAACATTGTAATGTCATGACAATACTTTGTATCGAAAAAGTAAAATTAAAGGGGAGTTGGAAATGAAGAAAAAAGGTTTTTTAGCACTCATAATAGGATTGGTTGCAGTCATGATTGTAGCTGGATGCGGCTCTTCTTCACCTTCCGGCGGGAATGAAGCATCGGGGGATAAGAAATTCAAGGTTGGCTTTGCTATCAAGACTCAGGATTCTCCTTACTTTGTTTCGTTGGTCGAAGCGGTTCAGGAGCTCGCTAAAGCAGAAGGCTGGAGCATTACGGTGCTTGATGCCAATGGAAGTACTTCCAAAGAAGCTGAGAATATGGAAACCTTCATTGCTCAAGGAATGGATTTGATCTTCCTCGATAGCGTTGAACCGGATGCAGCGGTGCCAAGCATTAATAAAGCTGCTGAAGCAGGTATCGGTGTAATTAACCTGGACAGTGGTGTAGGCGAAGGAGCTAAGGATATTACAACCGTTTATTCCGATAACAAACAAAACGGAAGATTGGTTGGACTGGCTTATGCCGAGAAAATGGGCGACCAGGAGATTAAAGCGATTGTCCTGAGCGGTGCGAAAGGGAACGTAGCCGGTACGGAAAGAAGAACAGGACTGTTTGCAGGGATTATTGAAGGAAAAACCGGAGTTTCGGAAGAAGAAGCTTGGGAATTGGCAGAAGCTTTTGACAGTGAATTGCTTTCCAGAGGTAAAGCAACGAATGAAGAAGCGAAATTCACCGTTGCCGGACAAGGCTGGGGAGCTTGGACAGAAGAGCAAGGCCTGACAGCGGCAGAGGATTTGGTTACGGCCAATCGCGATTTGACAACAGTATTGGGTGAGAACGATCAAATGCTGTTTGGAGCGATGACAGCACTTGAGAATGCCGGTATTGAAGGTGTCGACATTGTGGCGGCAGCTGATGGAGCCAAAGCTGCGTACGACCTGATCAAAGAAGGGAAGTACTTTGCCACAGGTGAAAACAGTCCATACAAGGTTGCCCAGCTGGGAGTTCAAATTGCGAAAGAAATTTTGGTAGACGGCAAGGATATGTGGAGCTATGAGGATATCACCTTAACCGAGCCGGCAGCTGTAACTATTGACAACGTAGACGAATACTACGAGTTTGGTTTCTAATAACTTAATAGAGAAGCTGAATGGATTAGATAATAGAGCCGTTGAGTCAGCATTAAGAAAGAATCCTCCTTTTGACGAAAGAGGAGGATTTTTTCTTCCGCAATCTCATTGCATTAGGCTGGCGCCTGGATTACGGCTGATAGAAAGGGGAGACAGAATATGCGGGATGATTATATTATCGAAATGAATAATATATCTAAACATTTTGGCGGCGTTAAAGCGCTGACGGATGTTTCCCTTAAAGTGAGGAAGGGAGAAATACATGCTCTGATAGGCGAGAATGGCGCTGGAAAATCTACCTTGATGAAAATCCTCGCCGGAGCTTATCAGAAAGATGATGGCCAGATTTTAATTGATGGTGAAGAAGCGAAAATCACTTCGCCTAAAAGTGTTATTAATCTTGGAGTCTCCGTTATTTATCAGGAATTCATGCTGGCGCCTGATCTGACGGTAGCCGAAAATATTTTTATCGACAGACTGGCTGAATCCGGCTTGTTTATCAACTGGAAGCATCTGAAAAAGAGAGCCAAGGAGCAGTTGGTGAAGCTGGGATTCGAGGATATCGACCCGGAGGCCAAGGTAGGAAGCCTGAGTGTTGCCTATCAGCAAATCGTTGAAATCGCCAAATGTCTGGAGAGGAACTCCAAGGTGCTGGTATTTGACGAGCCGACAGCGGTTCTTACCTTTACGGAGACTCGTAAGCTGCTCTCCATTATTAAGAATTTGAAAGAAAATGGCGTCAGCATTATTTATATTTCTCACCGTCTGGAGGAATTGCTGGAGATTAGCGATCATATCACCGTTTTGAAGGACGGAGGCTATGTAGGCACGGTACCTACAGCATCCATCAATAAAGAAGAATTGGTACAGATGATGGTTGGCCGGGAGATCACTCAATTGTTCCCTGATCGGAATGCTGAAATAGGCGAAGAAATACTAAGGGTTGAAAACTTAAGCGCAGGTGACCTGGTAAAAGATGTTAGCTTTACGGTGAAAAAAGGTGAAGTTGTAGGCTTTAGCGGACTCGTAGGATCAGGCAGAACCGAAGCAATGAGAGCTATTTTTGGCGCGGATAAAAGGAAATCCGGAAAAGTTATTTTTTATGGAAAAGAAGTTAACTTTAAAGATCCTAAAGAAGCCATCCAGCATGGATTTGGCCTTCTTCCCGAAGATAGAAAAAAACAGGGCTTGCTGCTGGAACAATCCATCAGGATGAACACCACGCTAGCATCCATGTTTAAAATAAAAAAAGCCGGCACGATCAATCATCAAAAAGAAAAACAGTATGTGAAGGAATTATTGGCAAGCATTGCAACAAAATACGGCTCCATGGAAGACAACGCCAGCAGCCTCAGCGGCGGAAATCAACAAAAAATTGCGCTGGCCAAATGGTTGTCGGCCGACTGCAAGTGCATTGTGTTTGACGAGCCTACGCGGGGCGTAGACGTAGGGGCGAAAACAGAAATTTACAAGATTATAAACAAGCTTGCGGAACAAGGAGTGGGCGTTATCGTCATCTCCTCCGAAATGGCAGAAATCATCGGTTTGTGCGATCGTGCCCTAGTTATGCGGCAAGGCTCCATAGTTGGAGAGGTGGGCAAAACCGAGCTGACCGAAAACAATCTTATCAAACTGGCAATGGGGGTATGAGGAATCATGACTAGCGCTATAAAAAGATTTAATTGGAAACAATTCATCATAGATAACAATACTTATATCATTTTAGCACTTCTAGTAATTGTCAGTGCTCTTCTTTCTGATACTTTCTTAACATCAATGAATATTCGCAACATCTTGCTTCAGCAGGCAGGGCCGATTTTAGTAGCGATTGGCATGCTGTTCGTCATCCTCACAGGCGGAATTGACTTGTCCGTTGGTTCGGTCATGGCAGTCGGAGCAACGGTATCCGCCATATTAATCAGCGATTTTGGCATGAATTTTGCTCCCGCTATTGTTCTTGCTGTACTGATAGGGATTATTTTCGGAGTCTTCACGGGTATATTAGTAGCTTATGCCGGTATACAGGGGTTTGTCGCCTCATTGGCTACGATGACCATTGCCAGGGGTGCCTCTTTTGTGATTACCGAGGGAAGACCGGTTAAATTGGCGCCGGGAACTTTGGATACACTTGTGAGCAAATCTTATTTTTTCCCTATTATTATTATTGCCGTAGTGTTAATTATTGCTTTTGCTTTAGTGCAAAAATATACCGCATGGGGACGAATTGTTATTGCGATCGGCAGTAACCAAACCGCTGTCCAGCTTGCCGGTATCCGCACCAAAAGATACGTCATGTCGGCTTACGCCGTATCCGCCGCATTGGCCGCTTTAGCAGGCGTGTTTATCGCTGCGAGGTCTTCAACCGGAAGTGCCACCATCGGGATGGGACAAGAGCTGGATGCAATTGCAGCATGCGTTATTGGAGGGGCGAGTCTTGCAGGAGGTAAAGGCTTTGTTGTCAAAGCCGTTGCAGGCGGATTGATTCTAGGAATTATCGGCAACATTATGAACTTGATGGCCATTCCGTCTTACCCGCAGGATATTATTAAAGGCTTCATCATTATAGCGGCTGTATTCCTGCAAATTCTTACTAATAAATCGGAAAAAACGATCTAATCTTTATACCAAGCCAGCATTTTAGGAAAGGTTGGGGCTTATGAGAACATTAGTAGTGGACGCTAATGGCCAGTTACAGGTTAAACAAATCCCGATCCCGAAATACAGCTCCAAGCAAGCCCTAGTCAAAATGATCAGCTGCGGGATATGCGGCACGGATTCTACGATTATCAAATTGGGCTTTAAAGGAATCCCCATGGAAAACTACCCTCTTATGCTCGGGCATGAGGGGGTAGGCCGGGTTGTGGAGGTCGGCTCTGAAGTCACAAGCTTCAAGGTAGGCGATGTCGTCCTGCTTCCGTTCAACGATGCTGATAAAGAGCTTTATGGCTCATTAGGCTCGGCCTGGGGCGCCTTCAGTGAATACGGAGTTATTCATGACAAGGCTGCATACCCGGAAGGCCAGGTGCCGGATGCCGCTTACGCGCAGCAGATCGTTCCGGACGATATTGACCCGGTGGATGCGGCTATGCTTGTAACGCTGCGGGAAGTGTACAGCAGCATTACCTATTTTAATGTGGGCAGGGACGATAGTATTGTCGTCTTTGGCAGCGGTCCTGTCGCCGTTACCTTCATCAAATTGATGAGTCTGATGGGAATCAAATCGATTATCGGTGTGGCCAGAAGCGAAGCGAAGAAAAATCTTCTTTTGCAAAATGGAGCGAAGGCGGCTTTTAACAGCAGGGAATGTGACGTTACCCAGGCGATCCGTACGCTGTATCCGGATGGTGTCAACTATGTTCTAGATGCGGTAGGGTCTACGGAGATTATGAATCATGCGATGGAACTGCTGGCCGATCGCGGTGAAATTCTTTGTTATGGTGTTCCAAGCCATAACCGGATGCAGCTGGATTGGAGCAAGGCTCCTTATAATTGGAAAATTAATTTTCAGCAGATGCCTTACAAGCATGAGGAAGCAGAAGCCTTGGAGCGGATCCTGCAATGGATAAGAGCCGGTGAGATTAACCTGAAGGACTTCATTTCGGATTATTTTAAGTTTGACCATATATTGGAGGCTTTTGACAAGTACAACAATCATCAAATTCCGAAGAAGGCGATTATCACTTATTAAGCTGGCAGAAAGTCAACACCGGTTCTATATAAGGAGAACTAACAGGGGTTAGCTGATCTTACCGGATGTTGCCTTCAGCTTTACAGAATTCATGAGGGGAGAGCAGACAAATGATCCAAGCCATTATGACCGAACCCGGTAAAATCGAATTTAACGATGTGCCCGTTCCAGAGGTGAAAGCCAATCAGATCAAGATTAAAATGAAAAGCATAGGGGTATGCGGATCCGATATTCATGTTAATCACGGGAAGCATCCATATACGAGTTATCCTGTCGTGCAGGGGCATGAGGTTTCCGCCCAGGTAGTCGAGGTTGGCTCTGAAGTAACTAATGTTAAAGTCGGGGACAAAGTTACCATTCAGCCCCAAGTTGTATGCGGGGAGTGTTTCCCTTGCACCCATGGTTTGTACAATGACTGTGAAGAACTGAAAGTCATGGGATTTCAAACGACAGGGATGGCCAGTGAATATTTTGTGGTAGATGCCGATAAAGCTTTGGCGCTTCCTGATGATATGAGCTGGGAGCATGGAGCCTTGATCGAGCCGCTCGCTGTCGCCGTGCATGCGGTAAGACGCGCAGGAGAGATAAAAGGGAAGAAGATTGTAGTACTGGGCGGTGGTCCGATCGGCAATCTGGTTGCACAGACAGCAAAAGCGATGGGAGCGGGCGATGTGCTTATCTCCGAACTAAGCCCTTACCGTCTTGAAGTGGCGCGGAAATGCGGAATTAAGACAGTTGATGCCCGGAATGAGAGCTTGCCGGAAGCAATTATATCCCATTATGGCAAGGATCGGGCGGACTATATCTTTGAGTGTATCGGGATTACCGCTACAATCAACCAAGCGATCGATTATGCGAGAAAAGGCAGCACGATTGTCGTTGTCGGTGTATTTGGCGATATGGCGACCGTCAATATGGGGTACGTACAGGATCACGAACTATCCCTCCTGGGCAGTGCCATGTATAGAGAAGAAGATTTTATCGAAGCTATCCAGCTTGTTAGGGAAGGATTAATCGATTTCGATACGCTGATCACTCATCGGGTAAAATTCAGAGACTATAAAGAAGCTTATGACATTATTGATCAGCAGAAGGACAAAGCGATGAAGGTTATGATTGAAATGGAGTAATAGGAACACCTTAAAAAGTCAACACCCAAGGATGCTGTAAAACATTCTTGGGTGTTTTATTTTGATAACTTTATTTGGAAGAGGGCCTATTAGACGGTATCTTTAGTATCTTTAATTTCAGTGCATTTTACTGCGATAATGGATGATGGAATGCTGTGCCGTTTTTATTCCGTCCACTTCGGATTATCGATGATTTCAGGCTTTCCGTCTTTTTCAACAACAAGCTTGCGGTAGCCTTTCGTTTCAATCGTGCCGTAGTCATGCCCGGCATCCGCCCGGAAGGCATAGAACGTCACAAGAGGCTCATCGCCGAGATTGATGCTGCGATGGGCATAGCGCGGCGGTACATAGACCGCCTGGCCCGGTGCAAAATATTGAATGTCCCAATCGCCTTCGGGATTTTCCATCAGCATGGCGCCATTGCCGCTTAAGCAATAGTAGACTTCGCCGGTCTCCAAAATGGTGTGGAAATGGCCTTTAGTCATATAGTATTCATTTCCTACTTTGCCTGGATAGACAATGCTGGTTCCGAATAGCAGGTTGCCCGGCGTTTCCGGCAGATCCAGCTCATAAAATTCATAAACGAGCGGATCGCCCGCTTGGATCGCGGCTTCAAAAGCTGCGTCATCTGCGTACATTCCCTTCATTTTGGAAAGTGTACGCTTTGTAGATTCCTTCGATTGGGACAAGCCTGTTGCCAGATTAAAATCGAGAGTAAACGGTTTTACGGTGTTTTCAGTCATAGATAGTCTCTCCTTATCTCATGTTATTGGAAATTTGTTCAATGCGGTCAAATACGGCTCCGGTAATGTCAATGTGGAAAACTTCGGCAACGACCTGTGTCCAGCCATGTATGAAGTAAATCCAGCCATCCTCAACATGAAGGCTCTTTGCTTGCTGCTGGCGAAGGGCCTGATGCATGAAATCGAGCTCTCCGCGGTAATTAAGCTCCCAGACAAGACTCTTTTCCGGGAAGCTTCCATTGTCCGTTAAAGGCGATCCGGGGCGGTCTTTTCCTAATCCGGTAGCGTTGATGATCAAGGAATGCGGTTTGATTCCGGCAAGCAGGGCATCGTTTTGGGCAGGCTCCGGTGTCAGATGGTACTCGGCGTTAACATCGGGATTAATTTCCTTCACGATCCGCTCAATCTCATCAAGGCGTGGTTGGCTGCGGTTAGCGACCACTACTTTGGACGGAATGTTCTCACCGTTTTTCGGATTCAGCAGGTAAGAACAAATCGCAATGGCGCTGCCGCCAGCCCCGATAACGAACAGTTCTCCGCCGTGGTCCTTCCAATAATTTTCCGGTATAAAAGCTTCCATAGCGAGGCCGCTGGAAATCGGGTCTTTTGCATAGCCTTCAAGCTTGCCGTCTTTTTTGGAAATAGAAGAAAGCTCGCCAAACATAGTGGCATAAGGGTCAAGGTAATCAAAGAGATCTTTGGCAGCATGATAGAGGTCAATCTTGTGGGTGGTAACCAGAGCCCCTAACGATAATTCATCCTCTTTAATAAAGTTCACGACATCCCGGTACACTTGGGGATCAGCATGAATGTCGATATCGATTCCTTTCAGTACCGCATTTTTCAGTCCTAATGCTTCTGCCCACAGAGGGAACAGCTTCATGATCGAGGATTTCGTGGTCGTGACGCCAATGAAATACATGGTCGGTTGGGTTGCTTTTTCAGGCAATTTCATAGGAATGTCTCCTCTCCATTTCTTTTCATTTTGCTTGGGATAACCTAGTTTACTTTCTTCTGCTGAAGGCTTTGGCCGGGTTGTCGTACATCATCTTGCGAATTATGGCTTGGGTTACGCCTCCTTGTTCAAGCTTTGGCAGGAATGTTCTGGCCATATAGTCGAGCCCGAGCTCCCCGCCGTAGCTTTTTAAACGTTTACGAGTCGTATCGAGAGAAAGCAGAAGTTGATTCTCGTACCCTGCCTCTATCAGCTTGAGAATGAGCTCAATCTCCTCTTCATCGGAATGGTACTTAAACCGGCCGATAGTATCGAGCTCTAGATATACGCCTGTGCTCGCTACATGGAGCATATAGTCGGCATTCTCCATTTCCCGGTCCAGGTGGCAGAGGATCAGCTGGTCAGGCTCAAGGCCAAAATCGGTATACAGCTTGATCTGATCAAGAGCTGCCCGCCCCATTTCCGTGTGACTCATGATCGGTGCTTTGGCGGCGATGGCCGCCTGGGCCGCCGCTTTGAAAAGCCGGTAATAGCGTCCTCCCACCCCTTGGAAATCAGATGCGGTTTTGATGATGCCCGCTTTCGCCGGGATTTGATCCTGAGGCCAGGCCTCCTCACCGTCGGCATACATACCTTGCTGCAGCTCATCGATAAATAATTGGGTTAGCTCATCGACATCCGCCGAATGAATCCAATGGTCTTCAGGATAGAAAACGAGCTTGTGGAAGCCGGTTGAGGCGACAATTTGCACGCCGGTCTCCCGGGAAGCGGCTGCCAGCCACCGGCTGTGGCGTCCGCTTCCCACCGGCTGGGCTTCCACAATCGTGGAGCCGCCGACCTCCTGAAATAACCTCAGCTCTTGAATCGTTTTGTCATAATCATCAATTTGCAGGGCGGGATCGATTTTGGCGGATTGCCCCTTCTTCAAGAACAGATGCTCATGACTGTGGCAGAAGCCCATCTGTTCAGGCGTTATAGGGCCGGTTACCGTGACGATTGCTTGGCTGGAGCGAATATTTGCGTCTGCTTGGGTCATTGTGAATCATCCTTTTGCGATAGCATGCTGAGCAGATTTTCGGTGGAAACGATGGCCATTCGCTCCACGGCTTCATGGGTGTAAGCACCGATGTGAGGCGTTAATATAAAGTTAGGCAGCGCCACTAACGGATCCCCTTGCTGTGGAGGCTCGGATGAGTAGACGTCTTGTGCGGCCGCCGCAATTTTGTTATGGGCGAGGGCGTCATACAGGGCGGCCTCATCCACCAACTCTCCACGCGACGTATTGATGAGCACGGCTGTCGGCTTCATCCAGCTCAGCGTTTGAGCATTGATAAGGCCTTTAGTATCCTCGGTAGCCGGCAGGTGAAGAGAGAGAATATCGGATTGTCTCAGTACTTCCTCTAAGCTTTCTTCTCTTTTCACGTTGTAGGTGTCAAGGAAGGCCTGATCTTTAAAATAAGGGTCGTAGATGGTAACCTTCATTCCAAGCCCAACCGCCCGCTTGGCCACTTCCTTTCCGATTTGTCCTCCGCCGATTACGCCCGCGTTTTTATTCGTCAATTCGAAACCGATTGTGCGCTCCCAGCCGTAGGCTTTAACGCCAGAGGCAACCGCCGGGATATGCCTGGCGCTGGCAAACATAAGGGCAATCGCATGCTCGGCAACTGAAATCGAATTAGTGCCTACCGCATTTTGCACCAGAATCCCCAGCTCTTCCGCTCTCTTGAGGTCGATATTATCCATGCCGACCCCGTATTTGGAAATGGCGCGCAGGGATTTGCATTGCTCAAGTACGTGAGAGGGAAGCGGGTCTACTCCGATAATAATGCCGACCACGTTGTCTTGCGCAGCCGCGATAATTTCCTCCTCGGTCATCGTTCTGCCATAATTGTTTTCAATAATCTCATAGCCATGCTCATGCAGCAGCTTATGCGCTTTCAACTTGTAGTTTTTGAATGATTTGGGCGTAATCAATACTTTTTCTGCCATGGCATCCTCATCTCCATCTTTATCGTTATAGTTTAATCAATCTACATACCAATGTCATTATGTCTTTACATTTAAAAATAAAAAATTTATCGGTTCATTTCAAAGGTAAAGGTATTGCGGTCCCCTCTATATTTGGCCAGGGAATATTCAATCGGTTTTCCGTTTGACAAGAAGGTTGTGCTTTTGATGAATTGAATCGGCGCTCCCTGCGGAACATTCAGCAGCTGAGACTCATAATCACCTGCCAATACCGCCTCCAGGTTTCGGATGGCTCTAGTAATTTTCAACGATAATTCAGCTTCAATTACTTCGTAAAGAGACTCCTGCTCCAAATTTCTCTCCAGAAGAAAGCGGCATTCTGTGTAAGGCAGAAAGGTATCAACAATGACTATGGGATCGTCATTGGCATAGCGCAATCTTTGCAATCTGATCACGGTTGATCCTTCCGTCAAATGCAATGCGTCGCTGATGGATTTATCGCTTTTAACCGCCGCCATGCTTAGAACCCTTGTTGACGGAGTGAGCCCCTTCTTCTTAATTTCATTGTTGAAGCTATCCAGGACTTGCAGAAATTCCTGCTGAATTTTTGGTCGGGAAACGAAGGTGCCTTTAGCTTTAATGCGATAAAGAAAGCCTTCCACAACCAGCTCATTGATAGCCTGCCTAACAGTTGGCCTGCTGATTTTAAAATGAGCGCTGAGCTCCTGTTCTGTTGGAATCGGCACATCCAGGTTATCGTGGGTGTTCATAATATACTCCAGCAGAATTTCCTTCAACTGATAGTAAAGGGGAGTAGGAATCTTTTTATTTAATGCCTTATCAAACAAGGTGGACATGACTCGGCTTATCACTCCTGTCACTCTAAATGTAATGACATAAGAACATTTAGGACAATACCATCATAAATCTTCTACATTTCCTTGTCAATGTCTTTATTGCTTTAGCGCTGGCGGGACAAAACTGTTGCAGATTCATCTAAATTAAGTTGATGCTCGTGACATGAGTTATTCAATCGGTTGCCATGCCTATGCCCGCTGTGTTAAAAGGGTTCTTATCAAAATATACCATTATATGCTTGCATGGGATGGAGTAAAGGGATGGTAACATGTTATACTGGAAAAATCGGAACGAATCTAGAGGTGGGAAAGCGGATGAACCGGATACGAGGTGTTCAGGCTTTAGCGGGGTTTATTTTTATCGCTGCCTTATTGATGCTGGTTGGATTTGATTTTGCGGCCTACATCAAGATATTCCTGGGTGCTCTGCTGTTGGCCGGCGCATACGGCCTTTTGCTCCTGGATCGCAGGCGGCACAGAGAACTTAGCCATTCTTTATTGGTTCAAACGATCAACCACCACCGTCATGACTGGATGAACGACTTTCAAGTGCTGCTCGGCTTACTGAAGTTGAAGAAATACGACAGTATGCAGCCTTATATGGATAAAATAAAAGCAAAGCTTCATCAGGAAAGCTGCCTGTCCAAATTAGGCGTGCCTTCCTTAATTGCTTATTTGATGTCCTTTCGGACAACCGCCCGGCCTTTTGTACTGGAAGTAGCGGTTGAGCAGGAGATGAACTTGCGCCAGCTGCCGATTGATTCAGAGAAGGTGTCCAAGCTGCTGCGCAATACGGTGGAAACGTTTAGCCAATGCGCTGTCCCTCCGGACGGGGAACCTAACATTCTCAGCCTTGAGCTGGATAAGGAAGACGAGACGCTGCTGCTTGATTTTGTATATGAAGGACATTATAAAAAGGACAAGCTGCAACAGGCCCTGGAGAAGATGGAGAAGGACTCCAAACGCTGGGGATCGCTTGAGCAGCATCTGGGAGAAGAGAAAGCGGTTCTAACACTGCGACTTCCTCTGGAGGAAAAATGAGGTGAGGATCTGTCATGTTTGTAGATAAAGCCAAGATTTATGTAAAAGCAGGGGATGGGGGCGACGGGATCGTTGCTTTCCGCCGTGAGAAATATGTACCGGAAGGCGGTCCGGCAGGTGGTGACGGAGGACGCGGCGGCGATGTAATTTTCCGCGTAGATGAAGGCCTGAGGACGCTTATGGATTTCCGTTACAAGCGGCATTTCAAGGCGCAGCCGGGCGTTAAAGGAAGAAACAAGTCCATGCACGGAGCCAATGCGGAGCCGTTGATTGTACGGGTTCCCCCGGGGACGGTGGTCATTGATGATGACACACAAGAGATCATTGCCGATCTAGTTCATCATAATCAGGAAGTGGTAGTTGCTAAGGGAGGACGAGGAGGACGAGGCAACACCCGATTTGTCACTGCCAGCAATACCGCGCCCGAAATCTCCGAGAATGGAGAGGAAGGTCAGGAGCGCTGGGTCGTGCTCGAGCTTAAGGTGATGGCCGATGTAGGTCTGGTCGGGTTCCCCAGTGTAGGAAAGTCTACGCTGTTATCTGTCGTTTCGGCTGCCCGCCCCAAAATCGCCGATTATCATTTCACTACGCTGACTCCTAATCTGGGGGTTGTCGATGCTGGCGAAGGGCGGAGCTTTGTGATGGCTGACCTGCCGGGATTGATTGAAGGCGCCCATACAGGGGTAGGCCTGGGTCACGAATTTCTTCGTCATGTGGAACGAACAAGGGTCATTGTCCACGTTGTCGATATGTCGGCTGGCGAAGGCCGGGATCCCTACGACGACTGGCTTAAAATAAATGAAGAGGTTCGCTTGTACAATGCCAAGCTGGAAAACCGGCCACAGCTGGTAGTCGCCAATAAAATGGATATGCCGCAAGCTGAAGAGAATTTGCAGGAATTCCGGACAAAGCTCAAGGACAATCATGGGATTGAAAAGGTGTATCCGATCTCCGCGGCTGCCCACCAGGGAGTTCAAGAGCTGGTGTACGCCATTGCCGACCAGCTGGACCAGCTTCCGGAAGAGCTTACTGTTGAAGAGGTGGCTGCTGTTGAAGAACGAAAAATTTACCGTTACGAAACGAATAAAGAAGAAAATGATTTTACTATCCACAGAGAGAACGATATTTTTGTCGTGGAAAGCGCCTCAATAGAAAAGCTGATGAAAAGGACGAATTTTGGTTCCCACGATGCTGTGCTGCGCTTCGGCCGGATTTTGCGCAAGATGGGAGTGGACCAGGAGCTTCGCAAGCGCGGAGCAACAGATGGCCAAACGATTCGCATAGGCGATTTCGAATTTGAATTTGTTGAGAGAGAATAAGCTGGTTTGCGGTGTGCTTCCAGCCAAAGCCTCGGCATAATGCGGATAACCATGGTGCATATAGATAGAAGTCCATCTCTTGAGGGGTGGCTTCTTTTGATTCTTAATAAAGGAAAAGCGAATAGCCTATTGTCAGGATAAGCACCTTTCGGTATAATGTCCACTATAAGGAAACAATAGTCTTTTTGGGGAGGACGAAAGGTGTGTCCATGATCGAAAACAAGCAGTCTTTTTACTTGGTCCATGAACAGATTTTGCCCGAAGCCCTTCTCAAAACCATTCAGGCGAAAGAGCTGCTGGCCAAAGGATCGGTAAAAACGATACACGAGGCCGTTGAAGCCGTAGGACTGAGCCGCAGCGCCTTTTACAAGTACAAAGACGGGATATTTCCGCTGAACAAGATGGATAAGGAAAGAATTATTACAATATCCATGAACCTGGATCATCGTTCCGGTATCCTCTCTAAAGTGCTGGCACTAATAGCCGATCTGGAAGGGAACGTGCTTACGATCCATCAAACCATTCCTCTGCAGGGCATGGCGAACGTGGTCGTTTCTGTAGATATTGCACGGATGGCTAAGCCTGTCGATCATCTGACGGAAAGCTTGCGCGAGACCGATGGTGTTCACAAGGCGATCATTATTGGGCAAGGATAGAGTTTACTATTAGGGTTGGGGGTCAGGCATAGATGAAGCCGATAAAAGTAGGATTGCTCGGTTTGGGAACAGTAGGAACCGGCGTGGTGAGAATTATCCAGAATCACCAGGAAGATTTGGTTATGCAAACAGGTTCTCCCATAGAAATCACTAAAATATTAGTAAAAAATGCTGGCAAAAGCCGCAACATCGATGTGTCTTCTGCACAATTAACAGAGGATGCATGGGACATCATTAACGATGGTGAAATTGATGTCATAGTGGAAGTAATGGGGGGAATAGAGCCCACCAAAACTTACATTTTGGAGGCGCTCGCCAGAGGGAAGCACATTGTGACGGCCAATAAAGATTTAATGGCTCTACACGGCCAGGAAATTATGGCGCACGCCGCCCGCAAAAATTGCGATGTTTTTTACGAGGCCAGTGTGGCCGGCGGGATTCCCATCATCCGCACGATTCGGGAAGGCTTCGCTTCTGATCGTATTACGAAAATCATGGGAATTGTGAATGGGACAACAAACTATATTTTAACGAAAATGTGCCAGGAAGGCGCCGATTATCCGGAAGTGCTTAAGGAAGCCCAGGCACTTGGCTACGCGGAAGCAGATCCGACGTCCGATGTGGAAGGCTTGGATGCCGCCCGCAAAATGGCGATACTCGCAACGCTTGGCTTCAATGTCGAGGTCGCTCTAGACGATGTGAGCGTGCAAGGAATCAGCTCCATCTCGAGCGATGACATTACGTACAGCCAGCGGCTCGGTTATGAACTGAAGCTGCTTGGAATCGCCGAACGGGACAATGATTCCATCAGTGTGACGGTTCAGCCTACGCTGATCAAGAAAGGGCATCCTCTGGCTTCAGTTAACGGAGTTTTTAACGCTGTCTATGTATATGGTGAAGCGGTCGGTGAAACGATGTTTTACGGCCCTGGAGCGGGAGAGCTGCCTACTGCGACATCGGTAGTTGCAGATTTGGTCGCAGTAAGCAAAAATACCAATTTGGGAGTAAACGGCCGCAGGGTTACGGCTCCGTACAAGCAGAAGAAATTAAAAACCGATGAAGAAGTGGCATACAAGAACTTTATTTTACTGCATGTCAGTGACGAGCCGGGTGTTTTGGCCAACATTGCCCAGGTGTTTTCCCAGCATCAGGTGAGCCTGCAGTCGGTGCTGCAGCAGCCGAATCCGAATAATCCCGATGCGGAAATTATAATTATTACTCACGAAGCTAACCAGGCGAGCATGAAGAAGGTGCTTAACGAGTTTACAACTTTGGACGATGTCCGTCGGGTGGTTAGTGTTTATCGGGTTGAAGACTAGGGAATGGAACAAACGCCTTTGTTCGCAAACTATTTTTTATAGGTTAGGAGCTATCCAACAATGAGATATTTAGGACTGCTAGACAAGTATAAAGCTTATTTGCCGGTAACGGACGCCACACCGAAGCTTACCCTTCACGAAGGCAACACGCCGCTGATCCATGCAGATCGTCTGTCAGAAGAGCTGGATCTGGACATATACTTCAAATATGAAGGCTTGAATCCTACCGGATCGTTCAAGGACCGGGGAATGGTTATGGCCGTGGCTAAAGCGATGGAGGAAGGCAGCCAGACGATTATGTGCGCCTCCACAGGCAATACGTCAGCGGCTGCCGCAGCCTATGCGGCCAGAGGTCAGTTAAATTGCATTGTATTGATTCCGAACAACAATATCGCTCTCGGAAAATTAGCGCAGGCTATGATCTATGGAGCTAAAGTAATCGCTATTGAAGGCAACTTTGACCGGGCATTGGAAATTGTCCGGGAAATTACCGCCAAACACCCGATTACGCTGGTGAACTCGGTTAATCCATATCGGCTGGAAGGACAAAAAACAGCGGCATTTGAAGTATGTGACCAGCTAGGCAAAGCACCGGATTATTTGGCTATTCCTGTCGGCAATGCGGGTAATATTACCGCCTATTGGAAAGGCTTCAAGGAATATCGCGACAAAGGCGTTACCACTTCGCTTCCGCGTATGATTGGCTTTGAAGCGGAGGGGGCGATGGCAATCGTCAAGGGAGAGCCGATTCCCAACCCGGAAACAGTTGCTACCGCGATTAGAATCGGAAATCCTGCAACGTGGGACGGAGCGGTGAATGCAGCTAATGAATCGGGCGGACAAATCAACTATGTCACAGATGAGCAAATTCTTCACGCTTATCGTACGATCGCCAGTAAAGAAGGCGTATTCGCCGAGCCGGCTTCCGCCGCATCGATTGCCGGTGTGATGAAGCTGAAGCAAGAAGGGGTTTTCAAAGGCGGAGAAACCGTAGTCTGTGTGTTAACCGGGAACGGGCTGAAGGATCCCAACAATGCGATCGACAACGTGCAGGCTAAGCCTCTTGTAGTGAAAGACAGCGAACAGGCCGTGATGGAAGCTATACAGAAATTGGAAGCTTAACGGGGGCGATGGGAGACCAGATGAAAAACGTCAAGATTCGTGTCCAAGTTCCCGCAAGTACGGCGAACCTGGGGCCCGGGTTCGACTGTCTTGGCATGGCTTTGGATTTATATGCGTGGATAGATATGAAGCCTGCAGAGCAAACTGTCATTCAGCTCTACGGAGAGCAGATGAAGCAGGTTGCCGCTGATAAATCAAACTTGATCTACAAGGCGGCCCAGATGGTGTTTCAAGAAGCGGGGGCACATTGCCCGGAGCTGGAAATTGCCGCGTATAGCGATATTCCTTTGACCAGAGGCCTCGGCAGCAGTGCATCGGCGATTATCGGCGCGATGACCGCTGCCAACCAGCTGCTCGAAGCTCCGCTGCCTGAAGACAAGCTGTTTCAGATGGCCAGCGCAATGGAGAAGCACCCGGATAATGTTGGTGCTTCCTTGTTTGGCGGCATCATTGTAGCATTCTGGGATGGCGTTCTGGCCAAGCATATCCGGTTGGAGCCATTAGACCGCCTTGAGGTGCTTGTAGTCATTCCGGAGTTCCATCTCGCCACAGAGAAAGCGAGAAACATACTGCCTGAAGAAGTGTCCATGAAGGATGCTGTCTTCAATGTCGGCCATTCATCTCTTCTTGCTGCTGCTTTGGCTGAGGGGCGCTATGATTTGATTCCCTATGCGATGAAGGATGTGCTTCATCAGCCTTACCGGGCATCGCTCATCCCGGGGATGGCCAAGATTCTGGAGCAGGCCGGTCAGTATGGGGCGCTGGGTACAGCATTAAGCGGTGCCGGCCCGACTCTGCTTACTCTGGTAGATTCGCAAAGCACTCGCAAACCGGAATTGGAGCAGTTCCTGATCTCTACACTTAAAGAAGAGAACCTGAAAGCATCGACATTATGGCTTAAACCGGCCAAGCAAGGAGTTCGGGCATGGGTATGTGAAGCCAACGAGCCTCCATTGTACGAAATCAATCAATCCGCCAATATCTAAAAAGCAGACTGCCGCGGCAAAGGTTTTATGATATAGTACTAGATAATTGCAGATGAATTCGGCCGGTCGTGATCTCGTTAACATTTACTACCTGAGAAAGCTGGTGTCATAGGTGAAAAGAAGTACGAAGAGCAGTTCGGATGCAGGAGGAGGGGTAGCTAAATGGCCAGAGTAGCGTTCCTCGGGCCCGCGGGGACTGTCTCCCAGGAATCCGCTGTCTATTTCTTCAATGGACAGACGCACGACTTTATTCCGTATCCTTTCATAGCCGACGTCTTTAAAGCTACGGCAGCGGGGGAAACGGATTACAGCGTGGTGCCTATAGAGAATACAATAGAAGGCTCTGTAAAAATTCATGTAGACCAGCTGGTTCAGTATTCCGAGCTGCCGATTCAAGCGGAATGGATCTATCCGTCCATGCAGAATTTAATCGGCTACCGGAGTGAGGAGAGCGGCAGCCCGCTCTCGCACGTGAAGACGATTCTTTCCATAGATGTTGCTGTAGCGCAATGTCTGGCCTATCTCGGAGAACACTTACCCGGTGTCAAATTCGAATATGTCAGCAGCACGGCAGAGGGGGTTAGAAGAGTCAAGGAGGAGCAGAACCCGACATTGGCTGCTATCGGCACCAGGTTGGCTGCGCAATTATACGATTTGGATATACTTGCAAGCAATATTACGGATCACCAAAATAACTTTACCCGGTTTATATTGGTGGGGCCCCGCCCTCCGCAGCGGAGCCGAAAGCCGGAGCACTATAAGACGACACTTTTGGTTACCTTGCCGGAGGATTTTCCCGGAGCCCTGCATCAAGTATTGGCTGCCTTCGCATGGCGAAAAATTAACTTGACCAAAATTGAATCCAGACCGACCAAGCTGAAGCTCGGCAGTTATTATTTTTACATTGATGCTGCTGAATCGATAGATTCGGTGCTGCTGCCGGCCGCTTTGAGTGAAATAGAAGCGCTCGGCTGTCAAGTCAAAGTACTGGGTTCTTATCCAAGCTATACATTTGAGAAGACCAATCTGGAGGTGTAGCATTTAATGGAGCAAACGATTTTTTTAAACGGAAAATATGTCAAAAAGGAAGAAGCGCTTGTTTCCGTATACGATCACGGATTTTTGTACGGTGATGGTATATTTGAAGGGATTCGTGTATATAACGGCAATATTTTCAAGTGCAAGGAGCACCTGGATCGGCTGTATGACTCCGCTAAATCCATTATGCTGAATATTCCGCTTACTTATCAGGAGATGGAGGAAGCTCTTGCCGAAACCGTTCGCAAAAACGGACTAAGGGACGGGTACATACGTCTAGTGGTGTCCCGCGGACCAGGGGACCTTGGCCTTGATCCGCAGAGGGCTCCCCGGGCCAATGTCATTATCATTGTGGAACAGCTTTCCATCTACCCGGAAGAAGCCTATTTGAACGGTTTGAAGACGGTATCGGTTTCTACCCGCCGGAATGTGCCGGATGCTCTTAATCCGAAGATCAAGTCACTTAACTATTTGAACAATATTCTTGTAAAAATTCAGGCCAACCTTGCAGGCGTCGGTGAAGCCATCATGCTGAATTCCCAAGGCTATGTGGCTGAAGGCTCCTCGGATAACATCTTTATCGTCAAGCGTGGAGTTGTCTATACACCTCCTTGCTATTGCGGTGCGCTAGAAGGAATTACCCGAGCGGCAATCATGGAGCTGTGTGAAAAGCTAGGCTATCCTTTGAAGGAAGAGCCGTTTACGCTCCATGACGTTTATGTAGCCGATGAAGTATTCTTTACCGGAACAGCGGCTGAAGTCATCGCTGTGCGTGAAGTGGATGCGAGAATTATTGGCGGAGGCAAGGCCGGCCCGATTACAACCCAGTTGCTAAAGGCCTTCCGTGAAATGGTGGAAGTAGATGGTTTGAAGGTTTATGACTAAATAAATAGTTGCTGCCGCAGCCCTGGAGGGATAAGCCCTTCAGGGCTTTCTTTTGTAAAAAAAGGAGATTTTTTAGCCTAAAGGATGTCAAAAGCCTATTTACTGCATAGAATGTATTGTCATTTCTGGGCACGGCTAGTGCCGGGGGCCTCGCCAGAATAAATAATCCTAACTGTGGGAGCTACCGGATTTCTTATTGCAAGCATCCGGCACTGGGCCAACACGGCTTGCTCCGTAATAAACAAGGAGGTTTTAGGCTTGAGAATCCATATCGTCAAGAAAGGTGATACTCTCTATCAGCTGTCCAAGAAATACAATGTACCTTTGGATAAGCTGATTGAGATGAACCCGCAAATCGCAGATCCCGACAAGCTGGATATTGGCATGAAAGTGAAAGTACCTTCAACGAGTGATTTATCGCCGGTTCCTGTTGACGCCATCGCCCATAAGCATGTGGTTAAACAGGGAGACACTCTTTGGAAGCTTTCCAAACAATGGGGGATTCCGCTGCAAACGATGATTGACGCGAATCCACAGCTCAAGAATCCAAGCATTTTAATGACCGGGCAAGTCATCAACATCCCTAAAGTAAACGAACAGGGTCAGATGATGCACACTTCTTCTTTAGCAGCAAACGTACAGCAGCAAAATGTGCCTCCGCACAAAAAAGATACGGCGCCGATGCCAGAAATGATTTCGGCTCAAGAAGTTGAGGAGAATGTGCAGCCGCTGCAAGAGGAAGTAGTGGAAGAAATTAAGGAAGAGCTTAAGGAAATCAAGGAAGAAAAGATGCCGGAAAAGATTGAGCACGAGCTGAAAGATTTCGGTAAATCCCTTCAACAAAATTTAGAAGAGGGGATTGTTGAGAACATCAAGGAAAACATTCAGGAGCAAGCCAAACAATCTGTGGAGAAGAGTGTTGCCATGAATGAGAATTTGCCAGTATTGCCTGAGATGCAGGCCGCTCCCAAAGAATTGAGTCAAAGCGTCAAGCCCCTGGCTGCAGGCAAGGAGCAGCATACCAGCTCAAGCGCGGCCAGCTATACCGAGCATCCTTTTGAGCAGTACAATGTGCCCGCAACTCAAGCTTATTCTGCTTATCCGAATATGCAATGGGCTCCTCAACCGCAAGTATATTCTCAACAGCAAGTATATTCGTCCAATGTGTCTCCAATGACAGCGAACACATCGATGTATGCAATGAATATGCAAGCACCGGCTAAGAAAAAAGACGATTGCGGCTGCGGTGGGGGCAAGGCCGCTCATCATAAGAGTCCGGGAATGGCAGTACCTTATAGCCAGGGGGGTTACCCTGGACTGGGAGCGTGGACGGATGCCAGCGCCAATGCCTATCCTTCCTTGACTCAGCCTTATTCTGGGGGATGGAGCAACACAGCGGCTAATACATGGATGCCGGAATCCTATGCTGCTGGGTGGGAGAGTGCCAATAGTCAGGCTAATGTGAGCAGCTCTGCGCTCGGCAACATCAGCCCGGGCAGCTTTGCACCATATGCGAACCAGGGAGCAGTGCCATATGCGAACCAGGGAGCAGTGCCATACGCGAACCAGGGAGCAGTGCCCTACGCGAACCAAGGAGCAGTGCCCTACGCGAACCAGGGAGCAGTGCCATACGCGAACCAGGGAGCAGTGCCATATGCGAACCAGGGAGCAGTGCCATATGCGAACCAGGGAGCAGTGCCATATGCGAACCAGGGGGCAGTGCCATATGCGAACCAGGGAGCTATGTTTTATGGTATGGAGCCCTGGCCGGGCGCCCTGCAAGCCCCTGTGAATGCAATGAACATGGCAGCAGGCATGAATACATCTTCCCATTCTTCTTATGCGCCATATTCCGTCAACGCAGCGGCAAATACCCATCTCTCGGGGGGAATGGAAGCAGCTAACGTATCCGGTGAAAAAGCAAAGATCCATCTTTCCGGTACTGCTAATACAGCAGCAAACACTCAGGCAAACAGCCAGCTTAGCCCGATGACTCATGTATCCGGCTTCGGTGGAACGGCAGCGTATGCTAACAGCGCCAACTGGGGGGCGCAACCGGTTATTCCTTACAGTACGCCGATTGGTGGGGAATGGGGGCAATGGAGTCAATGGAGTCAGGCGAATACTGCAGCTAGTCAAGCCAATGTGAATGCAGCAGCCGCTAATAGCTGGGCTAATCCTGCCCCTGGTACTGTCTTCCCGAATGTTCACCAGAACTGGAATCAAAGTGAGTCAAAAGGCGGCAAAGGGCGGGAGGAGGAATTCTCCTTTGCCGACTCCGGTGAGGAAACGGAGGAAGCTCCTGCAACAAACAAAAAGGCAGGCACTAGAAGCAGTAAAAAGAAAACGAAAAACACAGGTAAAAAAACGGGGAAGGCCACCCTGCACTCCGCCAATTCCCGGAGCCGCTCTTCCCGCCGTTCTGAGCGGAACAATCCTTGGATTAACTACTAATCCGAATTAGCTACTAATTGGAGAGATTAACGTATATTCCCTTCTGATCTGGATAAACTAAAAAAAATTCAGAAGAAGGGGATCACGGTGAACATTTCTTTTTCAAGTCTGATGAAGCAGCTCAAGAAGCTACTCAAACAGCAAAAGAAACGTTGGATCTCGCTGGCGGTAATTTTGCTAGTGGCCTCAGCCAGTGTTGCGGCAACGGCCATGTATCTTCACAATGGAATAACTACCGCAGAGGAAGATTTGGCAGTATGGCTGTCTGCTGAGCAAGCGGCACTGGTTCAAGGCCGTTCTCCTGAAGGGGACGGAAATCAGAATCAGACGATTATCGAAACGATTCAAGCTAACGCGCAGTCGATGGACGTTTACTACCAAAGGAATTTCGTATGCGGTGAGGAGCTTGAGCACATCGGGATGCTGACGCCTGAGGAGATCAAGCAGCTAAGCGAGAAAAACCCGCTTGCGGTCATCACGGTAAATGAGCTGGAGCAGCTGTATTTTACCGAAACGGTGAATGACCTTTCCCAGCAGTGTAAAGAAAATGCTTATTTTGGCTTGGATAAGGACGGCAACTTATCCTTGTTTGAAGGACTGCCTGCAGAAGAACAAATCATTAGAACCTTTTTTCAGCTCAACGTCCAGCATTTAAAAAGCAGTTTGCCAAGTGAAACGCTCAATCAGCTGTATGAGGGAATACGGATTATGGATGTAGAAGATTATCACAGTGTGCTTTCCACATTTAGCGATTTTGCTGTACTGGGTGGAAGAATGGAATAGCTGATAACGGGCAAGTCTGACGGCTTTACAGGTTAACTTAAAACAAATGTGAGAAAAGGAATGGAAAACGGAAGCCTCTGTTTTTCATTCCTTTTTGCTGTTCGTCAAGCTCGGCAATATCTGTTATAATGCTAAGGAATACATATGTTCGCTTAATGATGGGAGAGAATTGCATTGCGGGTGATGGGTATTGATCCGGGGATAGCGATCGTCGGATTCGGTTTTATTGACAAGCAGGGGAGCAAGCTGGTGCCGGTTCAGTATGGCAGCATTCAGACGGAAGCCCATACCGATCCGGCTGTAAGACTTAAGCAGGTCTATGAGGCAACTAACGAATTAATTGATAAATATAAGCCGCAAGCGGTGGCGATAGAGAAGCTGTTCTTCAATCGGAATGTCACTACAGCCTTTGCAGTCGGGCAGGCCAGAGGAGTCATTATGCTGGCAGCTGTACAGCATGGCCTTTCAATTGCTGAATATACGCCTCTGCAGGTGAAACAAGCGGTTGTCGGCTACGGTAAGGCGGAGAAGAAGCAGGTTCAGCAGATGGTCAAGATGTTCTTGAACCTGTCAGCTGTGCCGAAGCCGGATGACGTTGCAGATGCTCTGGCGGTTGCTATTTGCCATGCTCATTCCTATGTGCTGGCACATAAAGTAGGCGGGGGTCATAATCAATGATAGATTTTTTAAAAGGGCAGGCCGTCCACGTGGAACCTGATTATATAGTGATGGAGGTTGGCGGAATAGGGTATCGGGTATTCTGTGCAAACCCCTATGCTTTTGCAGTAAACTCCGGAGAGATCGTTACGGTTTACATTCATCATCATGTCAGGGAGGATGCCATCTTGCTGTATGGCTTTAAGTCCAGAGAGGAGCAGGCATTGTTCCGGCATTTGCTTAACGTGAACGGCATAGGACCGCGGGTAGCTCTCGGTATTTTATCGGCAGGACATCCCGAGGCGGTAATCAGCGCTATTCAGCGCGATGATCTGGGATTTCTGACAAAGCTGCCGGGTATCGGCAAGAAAACGGCCCAGCGTATTCTGCTCGATCTTAAAGACAAGCTCGGTGATTTGTCCGAGCGGTCCCAATGGGAAGACGGGGCTGTGCCAACGCTGGTTCAGGAGGGCGATTCGCAGACGAACCTGTCCGAAGCCAAGCAGGCATTGCTTGTCCTGGGCTACTCTGAAGGTGAGATTGAACGGGTGTGGCCTGCGGTCAGCAAGCAGTGCTCGCCGTCGGATTCACCCGATACGATTGTAAAAAAAGCGCTGCAGGCTTTGCTTAAGGTGTAGTGCCCATAGGTCCGGAGAAGGAGGTAAGCAATGGAAGACAGAATAATATCGGCGAATTTAATGATGGAGGACGAAAAGGTGGAGTTCAGCTTGCGTCCCCGCTATTTATCCGAGTACATTGGCCAGTCTCAGGTAAAGGAAAACCTGAAAATTTATATAGAAGCGGCCAAGCAGCGTAAGGAAGCGCTGGATCATGTACTGCTGTATGGGCCCCCGGGACTTGGCAAGACGACGCTATCGACCATCATTGCCAACGAACTTGGCGTTAACATCCGGACCACCTCGGGTCCGGCCATAGAGCGTCCAGGTGATTTGGCTGCGATCCTAACCAATCTGCAGGAAGGCGATGTGCTGTTCATCGATGAAATCCACCGTCTCCATCGCACGGTGGAAGAGGTGCTGTATCCAGCGATGGAGGATTTTGCCCTGGACATTATTATTGGCAAAGGGCCGAGCGCCCGTTCCGTAAGGCTGGATCTTCCTTCATTCACTTTAATCGGAGCCACTACGCGGGCCGGCTTGCTGTCGGCTCCTCTCCGCGACCGGTTTGGCGTAGTCAGTCGGCTGGAATTTTACACGATTGATGAGCTGGCTTATATCGTTACCCGTGCAGCTGAGATTCTTGAGGTAGGCATCGTCGGGGATGCCTCTCTGGAAATCGGCATGCGCTCACGGGGAACGCCCAGAATCGCCAATCGGCTGCTAAAAAGGGTAAGAGATTACGCCCAGGTCAAGGGAGACGGAATCATTACTAAGGAGATTGCCGAGGCGGCTCTGCAGCTATTGCAGGTAGACCCTTTAGGTCTCGATGAAATCGACCATAAGATGCTGCATTCGATTATATCCAGCTTCAAGGGCGGTCCTGTCGGGCTGGATACGATTGCAGCTACCATTGGAGAAGAGAGCCAAACAATAGAAGACGTCTACGAGCCTTATTTAATGCAGATCGGTTTTCTGCAAAGAACACCTAGAGGGAGGATGGTGACCGCTTCCGCCTACCGCCACCTTGGGATGGAGCCGCCCGAATCTGCCTCCTGATGCCTGGCCCTGACCGGGGCGGGTATTTTATTCAATAGGAAAAGCGGCCAGCTGTAGAACCGGTCAGCAACTTTTTCCAGCATGCTGAGTCTAACTAATTGATAGTTACAATACCATTCCACTTAAGCGGCGGGGTGGCTTGGACGATGCACAGGCTGCTTATGTGCTAGTCTACCAGCATTGATCTGCGCTAACGCTCATCCTGGTCGCAGAGTGACAGCAAACGGTAGGCAAAGCTTCTAGCTTGAGATTAAGTCACAGAACAATGCAAAGGAGAATTCTATGCGGTGGGCAACTAAACAACAAAGACCGATCGGGATGTATACAGTGATAGCTGTTTTGCTATGGACAAGCTTCATGATGTTCTGTCAGCAGAGCGCTTCCGCCTCTACCAGGCTGGACAAGATTAGAGTAGCTTTATACATAGAATCAGAAAATTACAAGTCTACCGTTCCGACCATAACCCTGTCAGCACAGCAGCCTATAAACGGCTCATTGCGAAAGGCTTCCGGCGACTCCCTCTGGTGGACGAGCTCACAGGGAAATCAGGTGAAGGCAAGTCTGGACGAATATTTCGCTATTCTTTCAGAGAATACCAGCTACAGTACGGTAAAAGGCTGGCATGATCAATTGCTGAATGCCAAGCATCCTGTACAAATCCATGCGGTTGAGCGGGGAGCGGGGCGCACTTATCAGCTCGTAATTGGGCCATACGCTGATCTAGCCGCCGCCCAGACTCAGGCTCAGGCAGCAGTGAAAGCAGTGCCATCCGCGAGTGGAGGAAGTCCGGTTATACAAGGGCCGTTTCGCATTCAAGCGGGGTCTTACTCGACAGCGGAGGAAGCGCGTTCCCAGTTAACGGCTATCCAGCAAAATGGGATCGCAGCTGATTTAGTGTATCATGAGAATACGTCCGGAAGCTTGGTATTCTCCGTATGGGCAGGAGCGTCCGCTTCACAGGAAAATCTGAATCAAGTGATCAGTCAGTTGGGACAAGCCTTCCCTCAGTTAAACCTGACTCCGGTTGATACGTCAAAGCCCTACCTTGTTGAGAGGCTGGATTATTCCGCCGGGGAACAGTCGCCAGTTTCATACTTGCTGCTTAGCGGGAACGGTGACAAGCTGGTATTAGCTGCCGGAGAGAGCAAGCTGACCGTCGAGCAAAAATCTGGCCGCACCTATCGCGGGATGATGGAGCTGGGCCAATACAATGGTAAGCTGGCGCTCATTAACGAAGTGCCTTTTGAGGAGTATCTTTATTCGGTCGTTAGTGCTGAGATGGGAACAGGCTGGCCTATTGAGGCTTTAAAAGCTCAAGCGGTGGCAGCCAGAAGCTATGCCTTGGAGCGCGGCCTCCGTTACGGAATCGCGCATGTAACCGACAGCACACTGGATCAGGCCTATGACGGGGTAGAGTACGATGATGTCATTCAAGCGGTTGAAGCAACCCGTGGCGAAGTATTAACGGATGGAAGCAAGGTCATCAGCCCGCTATACTCCTCGAATGCCGGAGGGCAAACTGCGGAACCGGAGGAGGTATGGGGCAACCCTTCTTCCGTGTACAGCAGTGTCAGCAGCCCGGATGAAGCCGCGGCAAAAGGCAAGCTGGCATGGTACCGGGTATGGTTATCTTCCGGGAAAGCCGGTTATGTACGTTCCGATCTCTTAACAGAGGTATCGCAAAAAAATAGAGCGGGATTGCCCTACTACGAAGCTAAAGAAGCTTCTGTCAATGTGCGAGCCTTCCCGGATGCCAACAGAGCCGAGGCCGTGGCCAAGCTAGACTTGGGAGAACGGGTCGTTGTTTTTGGCGAAGTGATGGAAAACACAGCCTATGAGTGGATCAGAGGGACCTATAAAGCCTCTGAGCTGCAGCAGATGATGAATAGAAGCTCAGGTCAAGCTGTTTCCGGTCCTGTCTACTCGCTGGAGGTTGCCGAACGGGGGCCTTCCGGACGCGTCACCAGCCTCAAAGCAAACGGGAAGGCAGTGGATATACGTTATCCGGATGCTATTCGTACGCTGCTTGGCAGCCTGCCTAGTACTCTGTTTGAAATTGAAGAGACGGGAAGGTATACTATTATAGGGGCCGATGGAGCCACCCGCTCCTATCCCGAATCCGCTCTGCAGCTGCATGCAGTTGACAGCAGCGGCACATCGCAAATCCGTGAGGATCACTTGTTTATTATGGATGGCTCGGGAGAAGTCCGACTGGCTACACAGGAGCCCGCCTTTGTATTTCATGGCAAAGGCTTCGGCCATGGTCTCGGTATGTCCCAGTGGGGGGCGCGCGGCCTTGCGGAACAGGGATATTCCTATGAGGAGATACTGAAGCACTACTTCCAGGGTGCAACTCTTGTTAAGGACTGAAACAGAATGCAGGTTGAACAATTTGATTACCATTTGCCGGAGGAGCTTATAGCCCAGACCCCGCTAGCGAATCGCACGGAGTCGAGGTTAATGACTCTAGATAAGCATACAGGAAAGACAGAGCACCATTCGTTTTCTTACTTAAAAACATTATTGAAAGCCGGGGATTTACTCGTGGTTAATGATACGCGGGTAATTCCAGCCCGGCTTTTTGGCGTAAAAGCCGATACCCGGGCGAAGGCTGAAGTACTGCTCTTGAAATCGCTCGGAGAGGATCGCTGGGAGGCGCTCCTGCGACCGGCGAAGCGGTTTAAAACCGGCTCTGTGATTGTATTTGGTGAAGCAGACGGCAGTCCGCTTTTAACCGCGCAGGTTGAAGAGGAGGGCGAGATGGGCAGCCGCATTCTGCGGTTCTCTTATAAAGGCATATTCAATGAACTGTTGGACCGGCTCGGAGAGATGCCGCTCCCCCCGTATATTAAGGAGCAGCTTCCAGATAAGGAATGGTATCAGACAGTATATGCCAAGAATGAGGGGTCAGCCGCTGCGCCTACGGCGGGGCTTCATTTCACTACACAGTTTCTGGAGGAGCTGCAGCAGCAGGGTATCCGATTGGCTACCGTTACACTGCACGTTGGATTGGGAACGTTTCGCCCGGTATCCGTGGACAATGTTGAAGAGCATCGAATGCATGAAGAATACTATCACGTCCCTGAAGAGACAGCGCAAGCCATTAACGAAACAAGGAAGCGCGGAGGACGTGTAGTTGCTGTAGGCACGACTACAGCACGTACGCTGGAAACGGCGGCGAGACATGCTCTAAAGAACGAAATAAAACCGCAAACAGCGGGTTCCTTGAACCTGAAGGAAGAGAATCCATCCGATTCTCTTACTATTACCGCCTGTGAAGGCTGGACGAGTATTTTTCTGTACCCGGGGGTTCCCTTTCTTCTAGTGGATGCTCTGCTCACCAATTTTCATCTGCCGAAGTCCACGCTGTTAATGCTGATTAGTGCAATGGCAGGCAGGGAAGCCGTGCTTTCAGCCTATGAGGAAGCCGTAAAATTAAAGTATCGCTTTTTCAGCTTCGGGGACGCTATGTTTATATATGGACAAAAGGATGATGGAAATGGCTGCAGTAACCTATGAATTAATCAAAACTTGCAAACAAACCGGAGCGAGGTTAGGACGTGTCCATACACCGCATGGTACGATCGAAACTCCCGCCTTTATGCCTGTTGGGACCCAGGCAACGGTCAAGACGATGAGTCCGGAAGAGCTCAAGCAAATGGACGCCCATATTATTTTAAGCAACACCTATCATCTTTTCCTCCGGCCTGGACACGAAATTGTTAAGCGGGCCGGCGGGCTGCATACTTTTATGAACTGGGACCGGCCGATTCTGACCGACAGCGGAGGGTTCCAGGTATTCAGTCTTAGCGATATCCGCAAAATCAGCGAAGAGGGAGTGGAATTCCGCTCTCATTTGAACGGGGATAAGCTGTTTCTGTCGCCTGAGAAAGCGATGGAAATTCAGAATGCATTAGGTTCGGATATTATGATGGCCTTCGATGAATGCGCTCCTTATCCCGCTGATCACGCCTATGTGAAAAAATCGCTGGAGAGAACCACTCGTTGGGCAGAGCGCTGTCTGAAAAGTCATGCACGGCCTGACGAGCAGGCATTGTTCGGAATTATTCAGGGAGGCATGTACGAAGATTTGCGCAAACAAAGCGCTGCTGAGTTGACTTCACTCGATTTTCCGGGGTATGCTATTGGTGGGCTTAGTGTAGGAGAGCCCAAGCCTTTAATGTATGAAGTATTAGATTATACAGTTCCACTAATGCCAGCAGCCAAGCCCCGTTATTTGATGGGTGTGGGTTCACCGGATGCGCTGGTTGAAGGGGCTATGCGCGGAGTCGATATGTTCGACTGTGTACTGCCTACCCGGATTGCCCGTAATGGAACGGTGATGACCAGCTCCGGCAGACTTGTCGTTCGCAATGCCAAGCATGCCGAAGATTTTTCACCACTAGATCCGGAATGCGGCTGTTACACCTGCAGGAACTATTCCAAAGCCTATATCCGTCATTTGCTGAAAGCGGATGAAACGTTCGGCATTCGGCTAACGACATACCATAACCTTCACTTTTTGCTGGAGCTTATGCGTAAAGTCAGACAAGCTATTGCTGAGGATCGGCTGCGTGATTTCCGCGATGAATTTTTTGAACAGTATGGTTTGGATGAGAATTCCAGAGGGTTTTAGAAGTAAGGTTTCAGGCGGTTGTCCAGGTCGTTTTTCTTTTCCTATATTCATTAGAAAGGGGTGAAAATAAAAATGACTTATTTGGCAGAAGGTGCTGGAGCTTCTCCGAGCGGCTTGGATTTATTAATTTCTTTATGGCCTATCGGATTGATGTTTCTTGTTCTGTATTTCTTGCTTATCCGTCCTCAGCAGAAGAGACAAAAAACCCGCAACGCGATGCTGAATGCTTTGAAGAAGGGCGACAAAGTCGTCACGATTGGCGGTCTGCACGGGACGATTGTAGAAATTACAGATGATATTGTTGTATTGAGGGTAAACGACGCTTCCAAAATGACTTTCGAACGCTCTGCGGTAAACAGCGTGGTTTCTTCACAGGATGCATAAGTAAGCGGTTGACGCTGTTTAATGCGTCCACCGGATACATAGGCTGAAAAATGCGTAACGGATCTCTTGATAGTTCAAGAGATCCGTTTTTTTTGTTTGTGTAAATAACTGTGGACATGACATGAAAATTTGAAAATAGTAGTAAAGCTCTATCACTATAGTTATAAAGTGCTATTTATGTATATTTTTATGAAATTTATGGTTGAATATGGTAGGGAAGATATATGAAAACCGAAAGAAAACAAAGGAGGTGCTTCATTGGTCGACACTGATAAATAGAGTTGTTGTAGAAGTGCACTTGTTAGTGGTAATACGTTTTATATGGATTCCATGTCGTGGACCGATAAGCAAGGTGTGTTTGCACATGAAATTGGGCATGCTCTAGGTCTAGACCATGTTAATGATACTAAACAAGTTATGAGTACAGCTCTAACTGGGCGTGAAGTATATCTTCCTGGAAGCGATGACATTGCTGGAGCAAACTACTTATATTAAGTTAGGAGGAATTAATTTACAATGCTCAAAAAAGGAACTATTTTGTTTGTTAGGATTGGTGTATTATGTATGTTTGTGTTGTTGGAAATAATGATCCCAATCGTTCAACATCCCCTAATCATGAGGGGAGTGCGGATTGGAACGCTGCTTTTATCATTTGGGATGATGAAACGTATGTTATCAATAGAAGTGATACGGAGGTTGAATATGTAGATGAGATAGAGGGGCAAATAGGAGCTGTTGAAACATATTCAGACGAAGAGGGCGCCGTACCCTATCCCTATCCGAATAAGCACTCGAATTATCTTGAAGAAGGAAACAAACTGTACAAGATCAGGAACATAGAGATAACAGAAGCCATCGCCGCAGAATATGGTGACCAATATATCAAAGCCAAGCGACAAGAATTGTAGTGTCTATGAAATTGTTCCCGCACTACATTTATGGTTAGCGAAAGCTTTGTAGTAAAGGAAGACGGGGGTTACAGCTCTTCCGTCTTCCTTTTTTAGTTATTTTTTCATGTTCACTCCGACTACTCCGCCCAGCGCCCCAAGGAAAAAAGCCGCCACTACAAAAGCAAGCATATTCCAGTCCAAGCCTTTGTCAAAGCCGAGAAAACCGATTACAAAAACAATCACGCTGTAAATGAGTCCAAATAATCCACCGTAATACCAGCCTTTTTCTTCAGCCTTTTTTCCGGCGATCCATCCCCCCAGCAAGAGCGAGAGAGAATGAATGAGGTAAGCGTAGGCAGAAAGCGCATCTTCATTTTGGCTGGTCAGCAAAAGGATGAGGGAGGTAATTACAGCCGCTATGCTCATGACTATAAAAGCGTAAAAAAGGCCGGCCAGAATCGGGGACTGGATGCTAACGCTTCTTACCTTATCTTTAAATTCCACTTTTGCATCTTCCTCCTTCCTTGCAATAAATAAAACTTGAGCTATAACCATTGTATGGGCAAGCTGTGGGGAATAGTACAAGATCCGGGAGCGATTGCCAACAATTCTCTGGCGCTAAACTGAATGGACCCAGGGGTAGCAGGCCAGAATACCAATGAGTTCACAGGATGGAGAAGGAGGATGCGTTTTGGAGGCATGGTCTCTTGTTTTTCGAACCGTATTCGTCTATTTGATCGTTTACCTCGTAATAAGGATCATGGGCAAACGGGAAGTGGGGAAGCTTTCGATCTTTGATCTCGTTATTTCCATTATTATTGCGGAGATTGCGGTGTTTGTTATCGAGGATCTTAACAAGCCGTTAGCGGAAGGGGTTATACCGATAGCGACACTGGTTATTATCCAAATTGGCATCGCGTATATCTCTTTGAAAAGTCAGCGAATCCGCCAGCTGTTAGAGGGCTCTCCGAGCTATATTATTCGCCATGGCAAGCTGGACCGGGAAGAGATGAGGAAGCAGCGTTATAACCTGGATGATTTAATGCTGCAATTAAGACAAAGCCGGGTTACCAACATTGCCGATGTGGAGTTTGCGATTTTGGAAACGACAGGCAAGCTGACGGTGATTGAAAAACGTCCGGATCAAGAGAACGGACAGCATATTGATAGGCAGTCCCATGATCCGGCCAGCTCCTTTAACATCGCGAGCGAGCAAGAGCCTGAGCAGCCGACCGCTGGAGATGGGGCAGCGCAGAAACAGGGACTGGCACCCGTGCAAAAGACCGCCAAGAAAGACCAGCATAAGCCGTCATTATTAATACCCGGTCTGCACAAGGGCCGGAAAACGGCTGACAGCACAGAGGAGTTTGCCAGCGAACTGAGCGAACTGACTCTCGCCAAGAATAAAATCCGTTATGAAGGGCTGCCGCTTCCGCTCATCATGGATGGAAAAGTTCAGGATCATAATTTAGATAAACTGGGCAAAACCCGGTTCTGGCTGAAAAATGAAATTCATGCGCGCGGCGCTCAAGATTTTAAAGAAGTGTTCTTCTGCTCCATTGACCACAAGGGAAGAATTTATTTGGATAAACAGTAACAACGAACGGATAAATCCAAACCGGCTTGTACGGCCAATGATTTATCCGTTTTTTGCATGGGCATGCTGCGGGCCCGGTCTACGTTTTTTTTCTGAACCAGGGAATTCTTCTCAGATCATCCCGGTCGACCATACGGAACATGAAGATGCAGACGATGTAGATGGCCATTCCGAGAATTAGAGAATAGGCAAACCGGGCAAAGGATGGAGTGATCCAATCGGCCTGGATAACGGCATAGGTGCCAAAGCCGGTAATGATCATGGCCACGATAACCTTGAAGAAGTCAGCGCTGTTCATGGAAAACTTGATCAATCGCGAAACGCTGGTCCAGTTAAGAAAAGCTACGAGGATGATATGAACGTTGATGGCCATAATCGCTCCCAAAATGCCAAACTCCGGGTTGGAGGCAAGCACATAAATAAGAGCGAGCTTGATAACGGAGCCAATCAGGGTGTTTCGAAGAGCGATACCCGGTCGGTTCAAGGCCTGCAGCGCGGCTTCCAAAGGAGCCTTCATATAAATAAAAAGCGCAATCGGGGCAAGCATTTTCAGCATAGAGCTGATTTCTGGCTGATTGTACAAGTAAAGACAGATCGGGTCAGCAAGCACGTACATTAATACGGCAAAAGGAGCTCCGCTGACCAGCGCCAGACGCAGCGATTGATGAAGCCGCATATGAATGGTCCGCATATCATTGCGGGCAGCAGCTTCTGACAAAGACGGGATTAGAGAAGCCGATAGGGAAGAGGTAAGCACGCTTGGCAAAAATATGATCGGCAGAATCATTCCCTGCAGCGCTCCAAATTGGGATGTCGCTACAGCGGTGGCAACTCCGGCCGCAGCCAGGCTTTGTACAATGAGTATCGATTCCAGAAACGAAGAGGAGGAGCCTACCAGCCGGCTTCCCGTTACCGGGATAGAAATAGTGAGCAGGCTTTTCAGCGCGCTTTTTCTTCCCTCGCTTTCAGAGCCGATTTTTGCTTTCTGATAAATGTTGTAAGTTTTCCGGTTGCGGACATATTGCAGAAGGAGAATGGCCAATCCTGCCAGTTCACCAATGAGCACCCCGACCATGACGCCTGCCGCAGCATATTCAAGGCCATAGGGCAGCAGCAGATAAGCAAAAATCAGCATCGTGATGATCCGGACAACGGTTTCGGCTATTTGGGACACTGCGGTCGGGATCATATTTTGGCGTCCTTGAAAATACCCGCGGAACACTGAGGAGATGCCAACAATCGGTATGATCGGGCTCATACATAGAAAAGTGTAGTATACTCGTGAATCCGTAAATAAATAAGAGGTGATCCAAGGTGCGCCAACAATACACAAGGCCATCAGGAGCAAACTAATGCAAGTTGTTAGCGCAAGGGAAACGCGAAGGATTCTGCGCGCTTTTTTCTCATTCCCTTGAGATTCCGATTCGGCGACGAGCTTGGCAATAGCAAGTGGAATGCCGCCGGTGGAAATGGTGAGAATGACTCCCAAAAAAGGCCATCCCATCTGATAGAGGCCCACTCCTTCGGCGCCTATTGCGCGCGGCAGTGTAATACGCGGCAGGAACCCGAGGAGGCGGTTGATGATTCCGGCAGCCAGAAGAATCATAGTGCCTTGAATAAACGTTTGTTTGTGTTTGTTCACTGATTTTCCCCTCTTCCTGTAACCGGAGGTTGTCTAGTTCAGTCTATGCTGGACCTGTCCAAGCTCATGCTAGTTATTTAGGAAGGGGCACGGGAAGCAGGAAAAGCCGCCCTGTCCGGAGAATAATAGAAAACGATATAAGCTGAACTTAAAAGGGTGCGCTTTATTATTCGATGAAGATTAGATCAATCTATACAGCAATAGAGAGGGCAGGTGAATAGGATGAGCGACAGTTCCAAGAGTAAACGGGAACAACTGCCTATGACTTCGGAAGGCACAGCCATCGATCCTGAGCTTAGCCGGCAATTGCAGGAAGCCAAATCGATTCTCGATGATATCCAGCAGCAAGCAGGGGAAACGGAAGGGGCAGCCGAACAAAAACAAACCTACAGCAGAGAGAAGGATCAAATCTCATGGAAGGAGCAGGCTCCCACCAGGGAACATTCCTTGGAAACCACACCGATAGCGGAGCAGGGCCACGCAAACCTGGAATGGATTGAGGCAGCGGAGCGGCTGTGCATAATGAAGGCGGAGGAATTTGCCATGTTGGGTTATACTCATGTTACAGCGGACGAGATTTGGGAATGTGTGCGCTCTCGTTATAGAAAGACAGGTCCGCCGGCTTTGCACCAATTGGTGAACGATATTTTGACGTTAAAAGTTCCAGATTTTATGAATTGGATGACAATGCAGGCTTATAAGGGGGCTTCTTTGTAAAATTTCCTCCCTCCCAAGCTTTCTGTCTTGCCGCAGCCTGCCAATCGACAACATTTCTCCAGGTTATGAAAATTGACTCGAAAATTGCTGGTTAGTATAATGGGAATATTGCAAGATGGAAGGGAGACTCTCAGTTTATGAATGGCAGAAAAATGGCTGTGTTTGTTTTGCTTGTTGTACTGATGCTTGGCCTCGTCGGTATAACAACCCCCTCATTGCTCAGCCAAGTGCGCCTGGGACTTGATTTGCGGGGCGGGTTTGAAATATTGTATGTAGCCACGCCAATCGGCGATGGAGAGGTGACTCAGGATGCGCTAAGAGAAACCTCGCGGAATTTGCGCGATAGGGTGGATAAAGAAGGGATCGCCGAGCCGGAGATTACCCCAGAGGGGAATGACCGGATCCGGGTTAGGATTGCCGGCGTAACCGATGAAGCTAAGATTCGGGAGATGCTGCAGACGCCAGCTGTTCTCACCTTCCGCGCACCGGATGGAACCGTGATGCTGGACGGTAACGATTTCACGCCAGGAGGCGCCAGTGTCCAATACGAGAACGGAATTAATCCGATTGTGTCCATCTCGTTGAAGGATTCCAACAAATTCGCGGACGTCACTCGGCAGCTTATTGGACAAACCTTAAGCATTTACCTTGATGATGAGATGGTATCGAATCCAGGTGTTGATCAAGTAATAAATAGTGATAAAGCGATTATTAGAGGATCATTTACTTATGAGGAAGCACGCAATTTGGCTGATACGATAAATCTGGGAGCATTGCCGCTAAACTTAACGGAGAAATATACCCAGAGTGTTGGCGCCACACTTGGTCAGCTTTCATTGGAGCAAACTGTTACAGCAGGTCTTGTGGCCTTTGTCCTCATTCTTGCCTTTATGATTGCGTATTACCGGGTTCCTGGTATTATTGCCTCTATTACTATCGTGGTCTTTACCTGGCTGCTCATTCTGGTCTATGTTTGGATGAATGCGACCTTGACTCTGCCCGGCATTGCCGCTTTTGTACTTGGGGTCGGGATGGCTGTCGATGCGAATATCATCACCTATGAAAGAATCAAGGAAGAACTGCGGAACGGTAAGAGTGTACTATCTTCTTTCCGGGCCGGCTCTAAATCTTCGTTACGGACCATTATGGACGCGAACTTAACCACCATTTTGGCTGGCGGTGTTCTCTACTTTCTTGGTACAGGTGCGATTCAAGGGTTTGCCTTAACTCTTGTTTTAAGTATTATCATCAGCATTTTGACGAACGTGTACCTGTCTCGTCTCCTGCTTGGCTTGCTGATCCGTACAAATGCGGTCGGGAAGAAGTCTTACTACGGAGTAAAGGAGGCGGAAGTTCGTGCGCTTTAATCACAACATCAGCTTGGTGAAGCACCGCAACAAAATTTTCATTATCGCCATTATTTTAACATTGATCGGAGTCGCATCACTAAGCTTGTTTGGACTAAACCGCGGGGTTGACTTCAAATCCGGAACCTCGCTCGATATTATGTCTGCTGTACCTGTTGAGCGTGAGCAGGTTGACAAGATTTTCGCGGAGCTTGGTTATGATATAGCTCCGACTGTAGGAGAAACGATGGTTTCCGCACGTTTTGACCGCGTTTTGAACCAGGATGAAGTGGTTGAAATCGTTACGGCCTTCGAAGAAGTCTACGGTCAGGGCAACATCACGCGTGAAGAAAATACGGTAGATATTGAACTGGCGAGAGAATTGGCGATGAAGGGGATTTATACCGTTCTCATTGCCAGCGTCGGGATAGCCCTATATGTCAGTGTTCGCTTCGAGTGGCGCTTTGCTCTAGCTTCTATCGTCGGTTTATTGCATGCTGCTTTCATTGTTATCACCTTGTTCTCCATTTTCCGCTGGGAAGTGAACCTGCCGTTTATTGCTGCGATGTTGACGGTTGTCGGCTATGCGATCAATGATACGATTGTCGTCTTTGACCGAATTCGCGATAACTTACGCTTCGCCAAGATTAAATCGTTGCAGGATTTGGAAAATCTTGTTAACCGCAGTCTGTGGGAATCGATGGCCCGTTCCATTAATACTGGAATCACAGTGTTGTTTGCGGCGGTTGCTCTCTTGATATTTGGAAGTGAAACAATTCGTTATTTCTCTCTAGCTATAACGCTCGGGCTAATATTAGGGATCTACGCCACTTTATTTATAGCAAGTCCGCTATGGCTGGTGCTTAAACATAAATGGCCGGGAAATACCGTTAAGAAGCAGCCTGTGCCCGCTAAAGAGCAATAAAAGGAGATTAAGCCGCGTGATCATTCCGCGGTTTTTATCTTACTTGTGGATGAGGCACGGCATCCATTCGGTATCGCTGGGGGTGACGCTATGTCCATTCATTCTATACAAAAGGCAGAGCGTGCGGCTTTGTTCCATATTACAGGTTATCTGCTGTTAGCAGGCATTAAAATCTTATTTGCGTATCTATCCGGCAGCTTCGCTCTTTGCAGCTACGGAGTGCTCACAGCAGCAATCGGCTTACGGCAATTGTCTATGCTTTTAAGGCTGCGGGAAGAAACCCCGCGATTGAAGCAAATCTCTATCCAGGGAAGCCGGAAGTATTTTTTACTGGCTGTTGGTGTGTCCGCTCTTCTGCTTGTAGCCGGAATTGAGTTCATCATAACCATATTTAAACAGCTGCATTCCATAGGGGCAGAGACAATGCCTGCGGAGGCTTTAGGATGGTTAGCAGCTGCGATTTTGTTGACAGAGGCCTTGCGCTGGTATCAATCCAAGTCCCGAGCTGCTTTGTTTCCGCAGATGAACAAAATGTTGTCCAAAGAGCGCATCTCCAGCCGGATGGCGTCCTTGTCCGTCCTCATCGGAATAGGAGGGGCTTGGCTCGGTGCCCAGCTTGGCTGGAAGGCTATGGCCTATGCGGATGCTGCTGGAGCTGCTCTCATCTCCCTGCTGGTGGTCCGCGCGGGCTACCTCATTCTGCTGGAGTCGAGAGTTCGCGTCATGGGTGAGGTTCTGGAGCCGGAAGATAAAGCTGACTTGATACGCAACGTACAGAGAGTTAAAGGGGTCATTGCCGTGGACGGAATTACCCTCCACGAGCAGGGATATTTCATATTGGTAGATATCAAAATCAGCGTGAACCCGTCCATTTCCGTGCAGGATGGCCAGGAAATTGCCAAGATGGTCAAGCATCATCTGCTGAAGAGGTTCATGCATATTTCGGATGTTCTCGTTTCCGTCCAGCCCTACGACGGGGGCTATCCTTATAGTAGACAAGATAATCGGGATTCGGGACAGCTCCCGATTGTTCATTAAGAATCTATTGGCGGTTTAATAATAGGGTACAGGTAGTACCGATCAAGGTTTCTATTAGAGGAAAGGGGCAGGTGGTCTGCAATGCTTGCACCTAAAGCAAGGTGGATTATTCATGAAACTCGCAAGCAGCATATTGAAGCATTAACGAGTCAGCTGGGCATTTCTCCACTGCTAGCCGGTTTATTGGTTGCCAGAGGCTTGACGGATGCTCAAGATGCCGAACGTTTTTTAAATGCGGGAATCGCGCATCTGGAGAATCCTTTTCTCATGGACGGGATGGAGCTGGCCGTTCAGCGTATTCGTCAAGCCTTGGATCGGGGTCAGAAAATTAGAATTTATGGTGATTACGATGCTGACGGCATCAGCAGCACTTCCCTGATGATTGCCTTGATGAAGCGGCTTGAGGCAAATTTTGACTACTACATACCACACAGGGTCCGCGAGGGGTATGGTCTGAACCGGGACGCCTTGGATCACGCTGTAACTAACGGCGTTGAACTGTTGATCACAGTCGATACCGGCATCAGTGCTTATCCAGAAATCGAATATGCCAACTCGATCGGTTTGGATACCATCATTACTGATCACCATGAGCCGCCGGAGGTTCTGCCCCCGGCGTTAGCTATTCTCAACCCGAAAAAACCGGGCTGTCCGTATCCATGCAAGCATCTGGCTGGGGTGGGCGTTGCCTTCAAGCTAGCCCAGGCACTGCTTGGCGGATGCCCTGAAGAGCTGCTCGAGTTTGTAGCGCTGGGTACGATTGCCGATTTGATGCCGCTTACCGGGGAAAACCGGCCGCTGGTCAAGCTCGGTCTGGAAAGGCTGCGCTCTACAGCGAACCGGGGCTTCCTCGCTTTAATGGATGCTTCGGGGGTAAAGAAGGAGGAAGTCAGCTCAGGGCATGTCGGCTTTTCCCTGGCGCCGAGAATAAACGCAAGCGGGCGCCTGGAAAGTGCTGACTTAGCAGTACGCCTCTTGACTACGGAGGATCCGGATGAGGCCCGCGAGCTTGCCCTGCATCTGGATATTCTCAATAAAGAGCGGCAGGCTATTGTCGAGACGATAACTACGGAAGCCATAACCCAAGTCCAGGCGGATAAAGAAGCCGAGGCTGGACTTGCACGGGTTCTGATCGCTGCCGAGGCGGATTGGAATGTGGGGGTAATCGGCATTGTTGCATCTAAGCTGCTGGAAACCTATTACCGCCCGGCCTTCGTTTTTGGCATAGACCCGCAAACGGGCATAGCCAAAGGCTCAGCCAGGTCGATCCCCGGCTTTGATCTGTATAAGGCGCTTACCGAGTGCTCCGATCTGCTGGATCATTATGGCGGGCATCAGGGGGCTGCCGGCATGTCGCTTCACAGGGAGAAGCTGCCCGAGCTGAAAAGCCGGCTGCTCAGCCTGGCCAATGAGTGGCTGCAGGAACGAGACTTAATCCCCGTTGTAGAAGCCGATATAGTATGCGGCCTGGAAGAGGCAACGCTTGAGAGCATCGCCCAATTGGATCGGCTGGCGCCATTCGGAGCAGGAAATCCGTCACCCAAGGTAATACTGGAGAAGCTTGTGCTCGCTGATAAGAAACTGATGGGCAGAGACAAGCAGCACCTTAAATTAACGTTAGGCGCGGACCCGGCCGCTGCTATGCCAAGAAATATTGAGGCAATTGGCTTCGGTCAAAGCCGGTTGTATGATTGGATGGCTTCCGGGGCGAAGGTGGATGTTCTCGGGGAGCTTTCGATCAATGAATGGAATGGAAGCCGCAAGCCCCAGTTGATTTTGCGCGATGTGCGAATCACCGAGCCTCAATTTTTCGATTGGCGGGGTATGGGACACCGCATGATTAAGGAGCTGCAAACGGTATGCAGCCCGGTTGAAGATGCACCCCCGATACGGGATGCCGCAGCTGGGGTCCTGGTATTCTCCGATCAGGAGGCGGAAGAGCTGCCGGACTATTTAAGGCAATCCAGCTCGATATGGCAGGTGACTTCCGCTGGACAATTGTTGGCTATACATAATCCGGCCAGTGAAGAGTTTGCCCAGGTTACAGATCTGATCATTTGGACGCTTCCTCCGCAGCCGCAAAGATTGGAGCAAGCGTTGAAGCAGGCCCACAGGACGCAGCGAATTTATGCGGTTTGGGACGGGACGAAGAACGATGGGCCGATTTTCTCTACACTGCCCGGCAGGGAAAAGTTTAAGCAGGTGTACGGAGCGATGGTGCAGCAAAATAAGGATGCGCTGGAAAAGGATGCTTTTGTGCATTATGTGGCAAGGAAATCGGGGTTGCCCCCGAGCTCGATTCAGTTTATCATGAAAGTGTTTGAAGAGCTTTCCTTTGTGGAACTGGATGGAACCGGCTATCGATGCGTTCCTTCTCCGCCTAAGCGGGAGCTAAGCGAATCGCCGTCTTACCGGATGCAATTGGAATACAAGCTGGCGGAAGATTTATTTCTATACTCATCCGTCAAGGAGCTGTCTCATTGGATTATATCCAGACTTCCTGTCAGACTAAATTAATAAGTAACGGAGGACCCTAATGAATTTCAAAGAACATATCCGCGTCATTCCGGACTTCCCACAGCCGGGCATTCGATTTAAAGATATCACGACACTGCTTAAGCAGGGCGGGGTTTACCATGAAGCGATCGATGCGTTGAAGGAAAGAGTGAGCCATCTGGAGATTGACTATATTGCCGGTCCGGAGGCCAGGGGCTTTGTCATCGGCGCTCCGTTGGCCTACGCGCTGGGCGTTGGCTTCATCCCAATTCGCAAGAGCGGCAAGCTCCCCGGAGAATGTGTAGAAGCGGATTACGATCTGGAATACGGCAAAGATAAGCTAGCCATGCATAAAGACGCTATCCAGCCCGGCGACCGGGTCCTCATTGCTGATGATTTGCTTGCTACAGGCGGTACGCTGGCTACAACGATTGAGCTGATTCGTAAGCTGGGAGGGGAAGTGGTAGGAGCTGCTTTTTTGATCGAGCTGTCCTATCTTGACGGTCGCAGCAAGCTGGGCAATGTAGAAGCATACTCGCTTATGGAATACTAAGAAGACCCTGAGATTCGCATTGTTCATAAAACGCGGTAAATATAGAAGCAAAGGCTGTCCGAAAAGAAGCTTTCTTGTGCGACACCTTAAAAAGTCAACGGGGCAGTCCAAAAAGTGGCCGTTCAGCCCGATAGCTAGAATAAGCAGCCCCTAAGCAGCGGACCCGTGGCCAGCGGACACGAGGCGAATTGTACGCGAAAAACCGCATATATTCGCTGCAGTAGCGGGTGAGGCGAATTGTATGCGAGTGTATGCGAAAGTGTATGCGAGAGTGTATGCGAAAACAGTCATGCCATTGAATTCTCAGGCACAAGCGCAGCATGAAAATAGCCAAAGCTGGCCGGGGTTGGAGAGCTGCGCGGGCATGTTGCCTGCGTTTTGTACGAAATGTCGTACAAATGCATGGAGTTGAAGGGCGAATACCGGTGATTTGTATGAAACGTCGTACAAATTCAGGGGATTGAAGCACAATTACCCAAGATTTGTATGACAAATCGTACAAATGCGGGGGTTTCAGGAGGTGCAGCCAGTATTTTAGATAAAATTTCGTAGCAAGTTATGGGATTAAGGCCGATACCCGAGATTGCTATCATGCGGGGAGTATACGCGGGGGTTATTTTCACAGCAAAACCCAGCATCCATCAGCGACCTACAGATACGCGCTGCTTCATTCCACATATGGAGTGTTTGGCCGCATCTTCGTTACCCATGCCTAAATCCGTGATTGCCGATGCGGGCTATGGCAGTGAGGAAAACTACTTGTATGCGGCGGGCGAAGAAAAACAGCCGCGATTTGATTTTCTCATCCCCTACGGCAACTATTTGAAGAAGAAAACCCGACGATACCAGAAGGACATCCAGCATGCCTCCAACTTGACGTATGAAGACCAGGATGATCGCTTTGTTTGCCCGAATGGCCGTAACGTTCGCTTCAAGAAATACCAGACGAAAAAGATGGCTTCTGGCCTAGAGCAAAGCTTCAAAATCTATCTGCGATCTATGCTCGGCGTAAGTGGAGGTAGAGAGCGTGTTCGGTCACCTCAAGGGCAGCCGGTCGTTCCGACGGTTCTCTTTACGGGGGCTGAACAAGGTTCACGTCGAGTTTGGGATTGTGGCATTAGCCCACAATCTATTGAAAGTGGCAGGTATCCGCCTGACTACTTTCCGGGAAAATAGACAAACAAAAAAATGGACGGAAAACATTACGGTTTTCCGTCCATTTATTTTGGGGACTTATTGGACAGCCCCTTGCTTTTTTCTTCAGCCTATAGAGCATATAAAGATTTCAGGGCCCCCGCTAACCCCCGCTAAGCACCACCTGAATAAGCTGCGAAGTGAAAGTGCACTTTGTGGGGTTATCTCTAATGGTTTGGTCTCTTACTCATTGTCATTCGTCAGCTTAAATGCGGTTAGCAGACGAAGAAGCAAGCTTAGTACAATAGCAACGACGGTAGCCAAGGCCATGCCTTTTAATTCAAAGCTGCCCCATGAGAATGTGGTTCCGCTGATTCCGATAACCAGAACAACGGTGGTCAAAATAATATTGGTCGGTTTCGCGTAATCCACTTTTGCTTCGACCAGCATCCGTATGCCGGAAGCGGCGATAACACCGAACAAGAGCAGGGAAACGCCGCCCATAACGGGGTCAGGAATCGTCATGATGACAGCAGATATTTTGCCGAAGAAAGAAAGAACGACAGCAATCACTGCGGCTCCGCCAATGACCCATACCGAGTACACCCGGGTTAAGGCAAGGACGCCAATGTTCTCTCCATAGGTCGTATTAGGAGTGGAGCCAACAAATCCGGACAAAATGGTGGAAAGTCCATTTCCGAGCAGCGAGCGGTCCAAGCCGGGTTCCTTGGTCAGATCTTTGCCTACGATATTGCCGGTTACAATCAGATGGCCGACATGCTCGGCAATAACGACAAGGGAAGCGGGAACAATGATCAAAATGCTGGCCAAATCCCATTGAGGCGTATAGAAGGTGGGCATGTCCAGGACATTGGCCTCTATAACCTTAGTGAATTCAACCAGCCCCAGTCTCCACGCTGCAAAGTAGCCGACAAAAATGGATACGAGTATAGGGATGATTTTCAAAAAGCCGCGAAATACTACCGTTCCTAAAACCGCAACGCCCAGCGTGATTAACGAGACGGTTACCGCTTTAGGATCAGGGCTCCACGTCTCGGATTCACCCGCGTCGGGAATGAATCCGGCTAATTTCGCTGCGACCGGTACGAGCTCCAATCCAATTAACGCAACGATTGCGCCCATAGCTGCAGGAGGAAAGACGACGTGGATCCAGCCTGTACCTGCCATTCGGATGATTAAGGCGACCAGGGAAAAAATAACCCCCGTGACGATAAAGCCGCCAAGCGCCATTTCATAATTGCCCCCGCTCAGCACGACAAAAACCGGGGAAAGAAAAGCGAAGCTCGAGCCAAGATATGCTGGAATCTGGCCTTTGCAAAGAATCAGGTAAAGCAAGGTGCCTATCCCATTCATCAGCAGAATGGTAGCCGGATCGACTCCGAACAGGATCGGTACGAGGACAGTGGAGCCGAACATGGCGAATAAATGCTGCAAGCTTAAAGGCAAGCTTTTAAGTAGTGGTGGACGCTCGTCCACGCCGATAGTTTTCTGCAAAGCGTTTCCTCCTTACACGATTTTAAATCCAGGAGATATCTTACTATATAGTTTGTCTTTTTGAAAAGAAAAATGTTGGCGAATCGCTGCTGAAAGGCCGAGTTTGCGGCGATTCTTGACGGGAGCCCGGCAGAAGCGCATAATGAATAAAAATGGACATAAGCGAGAAAGGGTTTGGGAATGGGGATTGAGCACTTACTGGAGAAGGCATCAACCTATCTGAAGGAGAAGGACCTTAACAAAATCAAAGAGGCTTACGAATTTGCGGAGAAGGCCCATCATGGACAAGTGCGGAAGTCCGGGGAGCCGTATATTCTGCATCCGTTAGCCGTTGCTGATATCGTAGTGAACATGCAGATGGATGTGACATCAGTCATCGCTGCTCTGCTTCATGATGTCGTGGAAGACACTACGGTTTCTCTGGATACCTTAAAAGAACATTTTGGCGAAACCTGCGCTATGCTCGTGGATGGATTAACGAAGCTCGAGAAAATCAAATTCAAATCGAAGCAGGAGCAGCAAAACGAAAACTACCGGAAAATGTTTGTTGCTATGGCACAAGATATCCGCGTAATTCTGATAAAGCTTGCCGACCGGCTGCACAATATGCGTACTTTGAAATATCAGTCGGAGGAAAGCCAGCGTCGGATTGCGGATGAAACCCTGGAGATCTTTTGTCCAATTGCCCATCGTCTTGGTATTTCCGCAATAAAATGGGAAATGGAAGATATTGCTCTGCGCTACTTGAATCCGCAGAAGTATTACCGCATTGCGAACTTAATGCAGAAGAAGCGGACCGAGCGCGAGCAGTATATTAAGGACGTCATCATTAAGATTAAGGAAAAAGTATCCGAAATGGGCATCGAGAGCGATATATCGGGTCGTCCCAAACATATATACAGCATTTATAAGAAAATGACGGCACGCGGAAAGCAGTTTAACGAGATCTATGATTTGCTGGCGATCCGGGTCATCGTGGACAATATCAAGGATTGTTACGCTACCCTTGGCATCATTCATACATTGTGGAAGCCTATGCCCGGAAGATTCAAGGACTACATTGCCATGCCCAAAACCAATATGTACCAGTCTTTGCATACGACTGTGATCGGCCCTAAAGGGGAGCCGCTGGAAGTGCAGATTCGCACCTGGGAAATGCACCGGACTTCGGAATACGGAATCGCGGCACACTGGGCGTATAAGGAAGGCAGCGCGGTGCCTTCCGGCTCTTTCATGGAAAAGATGAACTGGTTCCGGGAAATTCTTGAGCTGCAAAACGAAGCCAAAGACGCGTCCGAATTTATGGAATCGTTGAAGATGGACTTTTTTAGCGATCTCGTTTTTGTGTTTACGCCTAAAGGCGAAGTAATCGAGCTGCCAGCTGGCTCGGTGCCGCTTGATTTCGCTTACCGCATTCATACGGAGGTTGGAAACCGGACGATCGGAGCGAAGGTAAACGGGCGGATTGTTCCGCTGGATCATAAGCTCAATAATGGAGACATTGTTGAAATATTGACATCCAAGCATTCCTACGGACCAAGCCAGGACTGGTTGAAAATCGCCCAGTCCTCCCATACCCGCAACAAAATCAAGCAGTGGTTCAAGAAGGAAAAGCGGGAAGAAAACGTGGCCAAGGGAAGAGACGCTGTGGAACGGGAGCTGAAGCGCCTTGGTCTTGACCCGGCGGCTTGGATGAGCGATGACAAGCTGCTCGAGGTAGCCGGCAAGTACAACTTCAACGATATTGAAGACATGCTGTCTGCTATCGGATTTGGTGGCATTACTGCAGCCCAGATCGTCACGCGCCTTACTGAGAAGCTGCGCAAGGAATCAGCGGAGCAGAACTACCAGCTCAGCAGTGAGGTGAAGGAGGTCAAGTCGTCACCGGAGAAGAAAAGCCGCCCCACTCATGGCGTTCGGGTCAAAGGGGTGGACAACCTTCTGGTGCGGTTTGCCCGCTGCTGCAATCCGGTTCCAGGGGATGAGATTATCGGCTATATTACCCGCGGCCGCGGGGTTTCGGTGCACCGTGCGGACTGCACGAATATTCCCGATACAGAGGGAGAAGAGGGCAACCGCGTAATCGAAATCGAGTGGGCTGATTCGGTGGAAGCCAACTACAGTGTCGAGATTGAAATTACCGGACATGATCGTTACGGATTGCTCAATGAAGTGCTGCAAGCCGTATCGGAGAGCAAGACAGTCATCTCTGCCGTTTCCGGGCGCTCTGATAAAAACAAGCTGGCGCAAATTCATATGACCATCCTTATTCGCAACACAGACCATCTGCATTCCGTTGTCGAGAAGATCAAGCGGCTGCAGGATGTCTACTCCGTGCAGCGGATTATGCAGGCATAGGCGGTTTGAGCTGCCCTTTGCGGCTGTTGCGCCTAACCTGGCAGCAGGAATGGAAGGAAAGAGGGGCATGACTTAATGAAAGTAGTATTGCAAAGAAGCAAAGCGGCCAAGGTGGAGGTAGAGAGCAGGATTGTCGGGCAAATTGACCATGGGCTCGTGCTTCTGGTTGGAATTACACATGAGGATACGGAACGGGATGCTCTCTATTTGGCGGACAAGATTAGCGGCCTGCGTATCTTTGAGGATGAAACGGGCAAAATGAATCGCTCTGTACTGGATACAGGCGGACAAATCTTGTCGGTATCCCAGTTTACTCTTTATGGTGATTGCCGTAAGGGGAAAAGGCCCAGCTTTACAGAGGCTGCCAGACCCGAGCCGGCCAAGGCGCTTTACGAGCAATTTAATCAATACCTGGCGGACAAAGGGCTAGCGGTAGAGAGCGGAATATTCGGTGCCATGATGGAGGTCTCCCTGGTCAATGACGGTCCGGTTACTCTAATTCTGGATAGTCGGCAGAGCTGACGGTGATCGGGTGAGTCGTTCATAATCCCGGGGGAAAAGGGGGAAGCTACTCCAAACAAACACAACCGGTAAAACGGGAGGTTATCGCCCTTGCGCCAATCGATCATGGAGCAAGCCGTTCAAGGAGTACTTCAATGCATTCCTCCATCTGGCAGAATAGAATGCCGTCTGTTTCAAGAAATGCAGGAATGGCCGGAAAGGAAGGGCCAAGGACATGAGCCGTCAGCGATAAAGTGGACCTATAAAAGTCCTGGTCGCTCATAACAATTGCTTATAAATGCAATTCGGGAAAGAACCGGAGTAAACGAGCCCCGGTTCTTTCTTCTGTATACATCTTATGTTACACTTTAATCTGAACTAGTCCTGCAGGGCAGGAGCGCACGGAGGTGCCGTGGTTGAAAGCAGCCATTACGCGAATTGGATTTGATGATTTTTCAACAGAGATTGTTAATGTAATCAGACTTTTTTATGAACAACCAACAATTGAGTGGGGCGATGCTGCCGACGCTGATTGGGCTATGACGATGGAAGCCTATGAAGGAGAGCCGGAGCGCGAGGCTTCCTGCAAGGTTCGTTTGGCGATGATGGATGGAAGCGGCAGCTGGAATTACTCGCACAGCCAGCTTCTCGTCGGGGAAGGGGAATCCCGGCGCGGAGCTTTTAAGCGCGTAATCCTCTATGCTCTTCTGCAGGTGCTTAGGGAATCAACAGGAATGGAACAGCCCTGGGGAATCCTAACCGGTGTGCGTCCAACCAAATTAATGCATAATTTGCTTAAAGAGCATGGAATGGAGACCAGTCAGCAAATTTTGCGCGAGCAGTACTTGGTTACCGAGCCCAAAGTCGCCTTGCTGTCCGAGATCGCAGAGCGGCAGCTGAAAGTAATACCTGACTTTTTCGCGCTGGATAAGGAAGTCAGCATTTATATTGGCATTCCTTTTTGCCCGACAAAGTGTGCGTACTGCACCTTTCCCGCTTATGATATTCGCGGTAATAATGGCTCGGTCGACGGATTTTTGCAAGGACTGCATTATGAAATCCGCGAGACAGGCCGTTGGCTGAAGCAGGCCGGACTAGGCGTAACGACCATTTATTGGGGAGGAGGAACACCGACCAGCATAGAGGCCGAAGAGATGGACTCGCTTTTCCAAACCATGCAGGAGGCTTTCCCTGCCTTGGACAAGGTGCGTGAGTTGACTGTAGAGGCTGGAAGGCCGGATACGATTACCCCGGCCAAGCTCGCTGTGATGAGGAAATGGAAGGTTGATCGGATAAGCATCAACCCGCAAAGCTTCACCCAGTCAACCCTGGATACTATCGGGCGCCACCATACTGTGAAAGAAACCGTGGAGAAATTCATGCTCTCCCGGGAAATGGGGCTGGATAATATCAACATGGATTTGATTATTGGCCTGCCAAATGAAGGGGTCGAACAATTCAATCACACGCTGGAGCAAACGGCGAAGCTGCTGCCTGAATCGTTAACCGTACATACGCTGTCATTCAAAAGGGCGTCAAAAATGACCAAAAACCGCGGGGAATATGAGGTTGCGGAGCGGGATGAAATTAGAGAGATGATGATCCTGGCCGAGCAATTCACCGAACGTCACGGCTACAAGCCTTACTATCTCTATAGGCAGAAAAACATCCTGGGCAATCTCGAGAATGTCGGCTATTCACTGGAAAACAGGGAAAGCCTGTACAATATTCTTATGATGGAGGAGCGTCAATCGATTATTGGGCTTGGCTGCGGAGCTGTTAGCAAAATAGTGTTTCACGGAGAAGAACAAGGTGAAGTCAGCAAAATAGAACGTTTCCCGAATCCAAAGGAACCGTCAGCTTACATTGAAAATTACCGTTCTTATGTAGACAAGAAGCTGCAGATGCTGGATCAGGCTTATTGTTCTGCAAAGCTTTCCAGTGTAATGGAATAGAGCGCCTCTCGTGCTAGGCTAGTTTTATCTAATACTGGCTAAGGACGGAGTGCATAATTTATTTTCGGCTCAAGCAAACTGGTTTGCTCAGTATTTTGCATAAATCCAGTGGAGGTATGTCAGGCAGGATATAGATCAATTCGGTTTTCCCTTGACTATATTTTGTTGCCTGCGGATAGTAACCCGAGTTATGCAAGGTATTTGCATTTTTATTTTTGTATATATGGAGGGACTTCATGGCAAGGAACAAATGGCTGGTTTTAATTGTCACCGTCTCTGTTCTGCTGTTTGCAGGCGGAGGCTGGATGCTGTACAAGGCGATTTACGGCGGCGGAGGACCAACGTCAACCCCGGAAGCCCAGGAGCTGCAAAAGGTAGAATATTTGGACCGGGCGGAAGAAGAATATGACGTTATAGTGGTGGGAACCGATCCTGAAGGTATTGCCGCAGCAATATCAGCAGCCAGGAACGGCTTGAAAACTCTTTTGATTGACGGGCATGACCGTGAAATTTTAGGCGGTTTGATGACACTTGGCTGGCTAAACACAATTGATTTGAATTATGATGCAGACAAAAAGGCAACGTTGCCAGGGGGCCGGCACGGAGTTTTGAACGAAGGGATTTTCTCCGAGTGGTACGATATGGTTGAAGGAGATTCCTTTGACGTAACGACGGCGGCCAACGCCTTCAACGAGCTGGTGAGTGCCGAAGACAATATTGATCTTGTGCTGATGGCTCAGGAAATTGAGCCATTAATGGCGGAGGGTACGGAAGAACCGGCGATCGAAGGAATCCGCGTTGTGCATGAGGATGGAACTCCTCAATCGGTAAGAGCTAAGGCAGTAATTGATGCTACCCAGGATGCGGATTTTGCTTATGCAGCTGGCGTACAATTTACGCTTGGGCGGGAAGATCTGGGCGACACGGTATCGCAAATGGCGGTAACATTAGTATTCCGTTTGGTAAATGCCGATGAAGAGTTCTGGCAGGCGATCACCAAACGTCTTGCTGATCTGAATGATCCTAACTATGGAACTACTACGATGTCAGCGTGGGGCTTTAACGAGATGCAGGAATATCCGCCGCAAAATGCGGAGCGGCTGCGGATGAGGGGATTGAACATCGGGCGTCAGAACGATGAGTCGATTCTGATCAATGCGCTGCAAATTTTTGGCGTTGACCCTTATGATCCTGCCTCTAAAGCCGAGGCCAAGGAAATAGCTGAAGCGGAGCTGAAGCATATACTGAAGTATATGAAGGAGCTCTATCCTGAGTTTGCACCACTGGAGCTCGGCGGAACCGCGCCGGAGCTGTATGTACGTGAGAGTCGCCATATGAAGGGAATGTACCGCCTGACGATCCTTGATCTGCTGGAGAACAAAGATCAATGGGATCGCATTGGCTTTGGCTCGTATCCCGTTGATATCCAACGGACGAGTCCAAGTGATTACGGTGCTGTCGTTATGAACCCGGTCAAATATGCGATTCCGTTCCGCAGCATCGTGCCTCTGCACGTAGATAATCTGCTTGTTGTCGGAAAAGCATCCAGCTACGATACACTGCCTCACGGAAGCGCCCGCGTTATTCCAACCGGAATGGCTACTGCGCAATCGGCTGGTGCGGCCGCGAGAGTAGCGATCGAAGAAGGTTTGACCTTCCGGGAAATGGCGGAGTCTCGTGAAGCGATCAAGAAGCTTCAGGATTTGATTAACGATCAGGGGATGGATGTACAGCCTTACACACCGAAGATACAGCCCTATATGGAACATCCGGCGTATCCTGGTCTAAAAGTTGCGGTTTATCTCGGAATGGCAACCGGCGGCTATGACAACAACTTCTATCTGGATGATGAGAGCAATTCGCAGCGGTTTGTCAATCAAGTGAATTTAGCCAAGCGGGTCTATCCGGAAGCGTTCAAATCGGATCCTTCACAAGCCATTGCTAACATGCAGGAACCCGCTTCCCAGCCGCTGACGCTGCAGCAGGCCAGCCTGACGATCGCCTACGCTGTCGGCTTAGAGGCTGCACCTGAAGAGGCGCAGGCTGAATTAATAAATGCGGGTCTGCTGCGTCAAGAAACGGTTGATTTTATTGAAGATCAGAACCAGCTGACCAATGGAGAATCTTATATGATTTTTAAAGACGTGCTGGAAAGATTGGTTGGCGTTAGATTTTAATCTATTACTGTGCTTTTCCCAATATCATCAACACCCTTTGCTTGGCTAGCAGAGGGTGTTTCTTTTTGTTTGCTTCCTGCTCTTACAATAACTCGCCCCCGATTAGCTTTTTCTCTGTGAATCAACTGATTGGCATAAAAAGTTACCGCTAATACCGGGTTATTCGTCTTCGAGTAGACTCCGTTCTAAGCTTTTTTTACCACATCAGAAAGCAAAAGGATTTCAAAAACCCGAAAACCTGCTTTCTGATTGGCATAAAAAGTTACCGCTAATACCGGGTTATTCGACTTAGAGCAGGCTTCGTTCTAAGCTTTTTTTATGGGTTTGTTTAAGTTTTCTTAAGTATTCCTTTATTTAGCTTTTAAGAGCTGCGGGTATAGTTATTGATGTCGACAAACATAGAGATATTGGAGGAAACCGATTTGCGCAGTAAACATACACTATTAATCGTTCTATTAGCTGTCTTCTTGGGATGCGGGGGAGGGTGGCTGTATTTTAAAGCCCAGCAGAATGCGGGGCCTTCTGCACCGGAATCCCCCCCTTCTTCTGCCCGCCAGCCGCAGCAGCTGGAACAAGTGGAATACCTTTCAGAGGCCAAGGAGCAATATGATGTCATTGTAGTCGGAACAGATCCCGAAGGGATTGCTGCCGCACTCTCTGCATCACGCAATGGACTTAACACATTGCTGGTCGATGGTTATGACCGGGAAATTCTCGGCGGTCTGATGACCCTCGGCTGGCTGAACACGATCGATATGAACTATGACGAGGAGAAGAAAGGTTCTGGCGGATCCCGGAAGCCGGTACTTAATGAGGGAATTTTTTCGGAATGGTATGCGATGGTTGAAGGAGACTCGTTTGATGTGACTACGGCGGCCAACGCTTTTTATAAACTGGTCAAGGAAGAGGAGAATTTGGATCTGCTGCTCAAGGCTCAATCTATAGAGCCTATTGTCTCGACAGATGATCAAGACGGGAAAGCTGTGGAAGGTGTTACGCTTAAGCTTGCTGATGGAAGAGAGCAAACCGTCAAGGCGAGCTACGTGATTGACGCAACGCAGGATGGAGATATCGGCTATGCCGCAGGCGTTCCTTTTACCGTAGGAAGAGAGGATTTGGGCGATGTGGAATCGCGTATGGCGGTTACTCTCGTGTTCCGTTTGAAAAATGCGGATGATCAATTTTGGAAAAAGGTCGAAAAAAGACTTGCGGCCGATGGTGATCCCAACACAGGAACGACAGAAATGTCAGCCTGGGGATTTGGAGAAATGCAGAAATATCCCGCGGTTAATAAAGAGCGTGTGAAAATGCGCGGACTGAACATCGGTCGGCAAAATGACGACACGATATTGATTAATGCGCTGCAAATTTTCGGAGTTGACCCATTTGATCCGAAATCGAAAGAAGAAGCTTTTCAAATCGGCAAAGACGAGCTGCCTAACATCCTGAAGCATATGCAGGACCTTTATCCGGAATTTGCTGACCTAGAGCTGGATGCTACAGCACCGGAGCTGTATGTAAGAGAAAGCCGTCATATGGTGGGCATGTATCGCTTGTCCATTGTTGATGTGCTGGAAAATAAAGACCATTGGGACCGGATCGGCTTCGGCTCATATCCGGTAGACATACAGCGAACCAGTCCTGAAGATAATGGGGCGGTAGTGCTGAACCCGGTCAAATATGCGATTCCGTTCCGCAGCATCGTGCCGCTTGAAGTAGACAATCTGCTGGTTGTCGGCAAAGCGGCGAGCTACGATACGCTTCCCCACGGAAGCGCCAGAGTTATTCCTACGGGTATGGGCACTGCTGAATCGGCTGGGGCCGCAGCCAAGGTAGCGATGGAGAAGAACATGACGTTCCGCCAGCTCGCCGAGTCGGAGGAAGCCATTGCCCTGTTGCAGGAGAGGATCAACAACCAAGGTATGGACGTCCAGCCGTATACGCCCAAAACGTTAGCCTATATGAAGCATCCAGCTTATCCGGGACTTAAGGCTGCCGTATACATGGCGTTGACCGTTGGCGGTTATGACAACAACTTTGCGCTGGATGATATTTCGAATCCGCAGCGTCTTGTTAACCAGTTGAATTTGAGCAGCAAAGTGTTTCCCGACACTTTTGTGACGAATCCATCATCCGCTGTATCAGGCATCAACAATCCGGCGGAGCAAGCTCTAACCCTGGAGCAGGCCTGTCTAACGATTGTCAAGGCGCTTGGCCTGCAGATGAATATTAGTGCGGATGAGGCTCAGGCAGAGCTGGTGGAAAGAGACTTGATTGCAGCTGAAGCATTCGAGAGCATTAAAAATAGCAAGAAGCTGACGAACGGTGATGTATTCATGCTGCTTTACAGCATTTTGGACAAGCAGGGGGAAATTGATTTTTAACTCAATAAAACAGACAGCTTCAGCTTACGACGATGAAGTTGTTTATGAAATGATTTTATTTCCCCCATGTAATCAAACTGTAATATAACGATCATCGTTTCGTAATTTTGCTTGGCTATACTTAGAACTGACCCCTTTTGTAATAGATAATATTTAACGGCCTACAAACTTTGTGTTGTAGGTTTTTTTCTGCATTCAGCTGATAATCGAGCAAAAACCTTGACATCTGCCGGGGGCCGCGTTACAATCTATTTTATTCCACAGCATGTTTGCATTCCTTATTCGTGTTCGTGCTGTAATTTATTAGGTTTAGTTTTAAACAAGCTGGTACATACTAGCGTACAATAAGCAAATCCTGCAGATGGGAAAGAGTAATCCGACCCCACCTCGTCAGAGAAAGGAAGCCTTGGGCTGGAAGCTTCCTAGAGGATGATTGGACGAAAGACCTCCCGGAGGACAGCTGGTGAACATCGTGATTCCATTCGGAATGGACGTCATTAGCCAGCATGCGTATGTCGGGCGTTAACCGAGTCAAGTGCGGAAGCAGAAGCAGCAGCTGTTCATGCAAACGATGGACGCGTAACTGCAAGGTAGGTAACTGCTCCGAATGTGGGTGGTACCACGGGAGATTGTAAACAATCCCTCGTCCCAGGCTTAAGGCCGGGACGGGGGTTTTTTTATATTTTACCTCATGTTCTCAGTACCCTTGCGAACTGTAACGCTCGCAGTGGTCCTTATTTGGACAAAATCAGGGGGATATACATTCTAACGCTTGCTATCGTCCATATTTTGCTAAAATCGCGATTTTTCTGCCTTGTTGTCACAAATAAGAGCGAGGAGGCGAGGAGAAGAGTTAGAAATAAAACCCTCGCCTTTATTGCCAAATAAGAGCGAGGGTGAGCGTTAGCGTAAGTCATCCTGGAAAACACCCTAGTGAACATCTCAGGCCTGTCTCACAGGACCGCCCGCAGGACACCAGAGCCTGCCTCGTAGAGCACTCAGAGAACGGCCCGGAGAACAACTCGGATCATCCGGAGAACAACTCGGATCATCCGGAGAACAACTCGGAGAACATCATCCCGATTCACAAAGTAATGAGCGGTATGGTGCTGCATCTCCGGCAGTGTCTCGTCACAAATCTAGATCAAAAGGAAACAGGGGTTAATTAATAAGGAGGGAACGGACATGGCGTTTCAAAAGCCGAAAGGCACACAGGATTTACTGCCTGGAACGATAGAGAAATGGCAGTATCTCGAACAAGTGGCAAGAGATCTATGCCGCAGGTACAATTTCAAGGAGATTCGCACGCCTATCTTTGAGTATACGGAGCTTTTCCAACGCGGAGTCGGCGAAACGACCGATATTGTAGAGAAGGAAATGTATACGTTCGAGGATAAAGGGAAAAGAAGTATCACCCTGAGGCCGGAAGGTACGGCGGGCATAGCCCGGGCTTATGTGGAAAATAAGCTGTACAGCGATCCTGACGTCACCAAGCTATACTATATTGGTCCCATGTTCCGGTATGAGCAGCCGCAAGCGGGACGGTACCGGCAGCTTCACCAATTCGGGGTGGAGGCTTTTGGCTCGGAGGACCCGGCCTTGGATGCAGAGATTATTGCGCTGGGCTACAGCTTCTACCAGGAAGTAGGCATCCGCGGGGTGACGGTGGAGATCAATTCCGTGGCCACACCGCAAATTCGCGCTCAATTCCGCGAGCAGCTCATTGCCTACCTTCAGCCGATGAAGGAAGAGCTGTGCAAGGATTGCCAGAGCCGGCTGGAGCGAAACCCGCTCCGTGTGCTCGATTGCAAAATTGATTCCCATCGCTTTGGCGATGCTCCCAGTCTGCTTGATCATTTGGATGATTATGCAGCGAAGCATTTTGAGGCGGTTAAAGCCGCTTTGCACGAGATGGAGATTCCGTTTGTCGTTAACCCGAGGATGGTGCGAGGCCTTGACTACTACACTTACACGGCTTTCGAATACAAGGCTGCCGGAATCGGAGCGATCGATACGATTGGCGGCGGAGGCCGCTATAGCGGGCTGGTCCGGGATATTGGCGGTGGTGATCAATCGGGGGTTGGCCTTGGACTGGGGCTGGAGCGGACTCTGCTGCTGCTTGAAACGCAGGAGGTTGAGCTTTCACTTTCTGCACCGCTTGATGTTTATCTGATCCCGATGGGCGAAGAGGCGGAGAAGAAAGCTGTCAGCTTGCTGCATCAGCTGCGTTCACAAGGCATTGCCGCCGAGAAAGATTACATGGGCCGTAAGATGAAAGCTCAATTCAAGGCAGCTGACCGCGCTTTAGCCCGTTACGCAGCGATTATAGGAGAGGATGAGCTGAACAACGGCGTGGTCGCTTTAAAGGAAATGGCTACCGGCGAGCAGCAGTCAGTACCGTTTGATCAGCTGGCGATAAAGCTCAAACAATAACGGCAGTTATTTTGCCTCATTCGAGAGACTAAGCCCTCAGCGCTTAGAGGCTCAGCTCTTTGCCCTTAGAGGCTCAGCCCTTTGCACTTAGAAGTAAGGTCTTTTCCGTTTTCGAGGTTCATTCATACTCGTTCTGTTATTTTAAATCGATTCAAGGAGGAAGCAGCAATGGCAATGTTAAAAACGCATCACTGCGGAAAACTGAGCAAGGAGCATGTAGGGGAAACGGTTATTCTTAACGGTTGGGTACAAAGACGCCGTGACTTAGGGGGGGTTCTGTTCATAGACTTGCGCGATCGTACGGGAATCGTACAGATTGTCTTCAACCCTGATTTCTCAGGAGAAGCATTGCAGATCGGTGATCGCTCCCGGAATGAGTATGTGCTCGCCGTTAAAGGGAAAGTCGTCGAAAGAGATGAAGAGACCAAAAATCCGAACCTGGCTACCGGTGAGATTGAAGTTCAAATTACAGAAATTGAAATAATCAATGCAGCGAAGAACCCGCCGTTTTTTATTGAAGACGGTATTGAGATCGATGAAAGCCTTCGCTTGAAATATCGCTACCTGGATCTTCGCCGTCCAGAAATGCAAAATACGCTGCGACTGCGCTCAAAAGCGGCCAAAATTTTCCGCGATTTCCTCGATGAGAAAGAGTTTATCGAGGTGGAGACTCCTATTTTGACGAAAAGCACGCCGGAGGGCGCGCGCGATTATTTGGTGCCGAGCCGGGTGCATCCGGGTGAATTTTTCGCGCTGCCGCAATCTCCGCAAATTTTCAAGCAGCTTCTCATGGTCGGCGGACTGGAACGCTATTATCAGATAGCCCGCTGCTTCCGTGACGAGGACCTGCGTGCCGACCGCCAGCCGGAGTTTACCCAGGTGGACATTGAGACGTCATTTATTTCCGAGCAAGAGCTGCACGATATGATGGAAGAGCTGATGGTCAAGCTGTTTAAAGAAACCGTCGGCGTGGACATTCCCCGCCCGTTCCAGCGTTTGACTTATGCGGATGCTATCGGCAAATACGGCTCGGATAAGCCGGATTTACGCTTTGGGCTAGAGCTGGTTGACGTCACCGATATCGTCAAGGACAGCGGCGTAAAGGTATTCTCAACTGTAGCCTCCAAGGGTGGCTTGGTAAAAGCTCTGAATGCCAAAGGCTGTGCTTCCTGGAGCCGCAAGGAGCTGGATGACCTGCAGCCGTTTGCCGTCCGTTATGGCGGGAAAGGTATGGCCTGGATTCAGGTGAAGGATGGAGAATGGAAAGGGCCTATCGTCAAATTTTTTAGCGAAGAGGAAAAAGCGGCGTTAACCGAGAAATTACAGGTGGAAGAAGGGGATCTGCTAGTCTTCTCCGCCGATACGCCGAAGGTCGTGGCTGATGTACTGGGCAACCTGCGTTTGAAGCTCGGTAAAGACCTGGGACTAATCGATGAAAAAGCATACAAGTTTGCTTGGGTCGTGGACTTCCCGCTTCTTGGCTACGATGAGGATGAAAAGCGTTATGTCGCAGAGCATCATCCGTTCACGCGTCCGAAGGAAGAAGATATTCCTCTATTTGACACGGATCCGGGTAAAATCCGCGCTCAGGCCTACGACCTTGTTCTGAACGGGTACGAGGTGGGCGGCGGCTCCATGCGGATTTACCAAAGAGAGGTGCAAGAGAAGATGTTCGCGGCTCTCGGCTTTTCACCTGAGGAAGCCAAAGAGAAGTTTGGTTTCCTGTTAGAGGCATTCGAATATGGAACTCCTCCGCACGGCGGAATCGCCTTTGGCTTTGACCGTCTGGTCATGCTGCTGGCAGGACGCAGCAATCTGCGTGAAACGATTGCCTTCCCTAAAACGGCAAGCGCCACATGTCTGCTAACCGATGCCCCGGGAACAGTCGATCAGCAGCAGCTGGAGCAGTTGTCGATTCGCGTGGCTATGAAGCAGCCGTCGGGCAAATAGCAGCCAATCTGGACGAAGGGGGTACAATCATTTATGCTTAACCAGTTTTCCAGAACAGAGCTTGCCATCGGACCGGAAGGCATTGACGTTATGAAGGGCAGCACGGTTGCCGTGCTGGGAGTCGGCGGTGTCGGCTCATTCGCGGTAGAGGCGCTTGCCCGGACAGGTGTTGGGCGGATCATAATGATCGATAAAGATGTCGTGGATATTACGAACGTGAATCGCCAGCTGCACGCTCTGCTCTCTACGGTGGGCAAGCCGAAGGCCGAATTGATGAGGGAGCGGATCAAGGACATTAATCCCGAATGCGATGCGGTAGCCTTGAAAATGTTTTATAACGAAGAGACGTATGAACAGCTATTCGCTTACCCGCTCGATTATGTGATCGATGCCTCGGACACGATCAGCTACAAGATTCATTTGATCAAGGAGTGTCTCAAACGCGATATCCCCTTGATTTCCAGCATGGGAGCGGCTAATAAGATGGACCCGACCCGTTTTCAGGTAGCGGATATTTCCAGGACGACGATGGATCCAATTGCCCGTGTAATTCGCCAGAAGCTGCGTAAGGAAGGGATCCGCAAAGGGGTCAAGGTGGTTTTTTCGACCGAAGAGCCGACGAAGCCGCGTCAGGATGTTACCAAGCAAATCGTGCCTGACAATGCGCCCGAGATCCGCAAGGCGAAGCAGCCGCCAGCGAGCAACGCTTTTGTGCCGCCAGTAGCCGGACTGATTATGGTTAGTGTGGCCGTTAAAGACCTGTTAGCCAAAGCAGGAATCGAGTAGCCTCCCAACCTGATTTCATTCGCGGGAATCAAGCGGCATCCTTACCCGATTTCAAATCATGGTATAATAGAGCATGTCCCTTCCTGAATTTCAAGGGAGGGCATGCTTTTTTGCTGAACCTCTATTATTTTCAAGCTTAGCATATGCGTAATACTCTTAGGTACAGGGTAACTGCAATAGTATTTTTTCCTGATCATTCAAAAAAATTTTACCTGATTAACTAATGGAGGGAAGCTAGCGATGGATTTATTTTCGTTTTCTTCTTCGGCTTCCGAGAAACGATTGCTTGCGGACCGAATGAGGCCGCGGGACTTATCGGAATATATAGGACAAGAGCATCTTGTGGGGGAAGGAAAAATGCTGCGCCGGGCGATTGAGGCCGATCAGGTGACATCGCTGCTGTTGTACGGTCCCCCGGGAACCGGAAAAACAACACTGGCGCATATTATCGCCAATCAATCCCAAGGGGAGTTTGTCCGGCTAAACGCGGTAGACGCCTCGGTCAAGGACGTACGCGAGGTTATTGACCGCGCACGGGACCAGAAGGCGATGTACGGGACGAAGACGATTCTTTTTCTCGATGAGGTGCACCGCTTTAATACGGCAAGACAAGACGCGCTGCTTCCTTCAGTAGAGGAGGGCACGATTATTTTTATCGGGGCAACAACCGAGAACCCTTATCATCATGTGAATGGTGCTCTGCTGTCGCGTTCTACCTTGTTTCAATTGAAGCCGTTAACCGAGGAGCACTCTTTGATTGCTCTTCGGAGGGCACTGGCTGATGAGGAGCGGGGATTGGGCAGTTTACCGCTTGCAGCTGATGAGGAAGCTTTGCTGCACATTGCCCATGTAGCTAACGGGGATATCCGCCGGGCGCTGCAGGCTTTAGAACTGGCTGCCCTCACCACGCCGCCGGCGGCAGACGGAAACATTCATATCACGCTTGAAGTAGCGGAGGAATCTATTCGCCACCCTACCGTCAAGGCGGATAAATCAACGCAGTATGATGTGCTGTCCGCTTTTCATAAGAGCATCCGCGGCTCCAGCGATGCGGCGCTGTTCTGGTTTATTTATGCGGTGGAGAAGCTGGGCATGGATCCGATGGTGTTCCTGCGCCGTTTGATCGTGGCTTGCAGCGAGGATATCGGACTGGCCAATCCCCAGGCGATGATTCAAGCAGTTACAGCTATGGACGCTTATCACAAAATCGGCTGGCCGGAATCGAAGTATGGTATCGCGCAAGCCATCTTGTTTGCAGTCGAGAGCCCGAAATCGAATTCGCTTCCGCTTGCGCTTGGCCGTGTAGAGGAAGCATTGCAGCGCTTTTCTTCGGCTGCAGTTCCGCTGCATCTGAGGGATGCTCATTACAGCGGGGCACAAAAACTGGGGCATCAAGGCTACAAATATCCGCATGATTATCCTAATCATTATGTGGAGCAGCAGTATTTGCCGGACGAGCTAACGGGGCAGATTTTCTTTGAAGCAAACGAGCAGGGGATGGAAGAGAAGATGCGAATGAATCAGCAAAAAAGAAACCGCAGCCGGGTCCGGTAGGGACCAGCTGCGGTTATCCTCGCGGAGCGCACTTATCCGAGTCTTGCTTGACTGTGAAAAAAATACAGCTTAGCGTGCGGGCTCTCCTGCTTCCAAATGGGGAATGGGGGAGAGCGATTCGACCGTATCTATCGTTCCCCCGCCAATGCACTCTTCGCCTTGATAAAAAACAACGGCTTGTCCGGGAGTGATAGCCCTTTGCTCGCGGGCAAAATCGACCCGGACTTTATCTGCGGCGAGCTCGGTTACGGTAACCTCCTGATCCGGCTGACGGTAACGGAACTTGGCCGTACAATGCAAAGTGCGGCCAGGCGATTGACCGCTAATCCAGTTCACTCCGGTAGCCATCAGCGAAGTAGAATACAGGCTTGGGTGATCCCCCTGTACTACATAAAGAATGTTGTTTCTCAAATCCTTGCCGGCAACAAACCACGGTTCGCCGGTTCCGGAGCCGCCAATTCCAAGTCCTTGCCTTTGGCCAAGCGTATAATACATTAGTCCGTCATGGCGTCCTTTTAGCTCACCGTCCAGTGTTCTCATTTCCCCGGGCTGGGCGGGCAGATAATGGCTCAGAAATTCCTTGAAATCCCGTTCGCCGATAAAACAGACGCCGGTGCTGTCTTTTTTCCTCGCAGTCGGCAGGCCGGCTTTCTCGGCAATCGCCCGGACTTCCGGCTTCGGCAAATGCCCGATAGGAAACATTGTTTTGGACAGTTGGCTCTGGTTCAAAGCGTTGAGGAAGTAGGTCTGATCCTTGTTCGAATCGACTCCGCGCAGCAGTCGGTAGCTTCCGTCCCGCTCGGCAACTTGAGCGTAATGGCCTGTTGCGATATAATCGGCCCCGAGCTCCATTGCTTTGCGCATAAAATCGCCAAACTTGATTTCGCGGTTGCACATGACATCCGGATTAGGGGTGCGGCCGCGCCGATATTCGTCAAGAAAATAGGCAAATACTTTGTCATAATAAGCTTTTTCGAAATTGACGGTATAGTAAGGGATACCGATATGGGAACAGACCCTGCGCACGTCTTCCGCATCTTCTTCAGCGGAGCAGTGGCCGAATTCATCCGTATCGTCCCAATTTTTCATGAAAATCCCGATTACCTCGTAGCCCTGTTCTTTGAGCAGTAGTGCGGCAACAGAGGAATCCACTCCGCCTGACATGCCAAGAACGACCCGGGTGTTATGGGCTGGCTTGCTCATCATTAATCCCCCCGCTTTGCTTTCGGTTATCCCTTTATTCTACCACATTTTTATCCTTTTCAAGCAAATCGGTTTTGCCGCAAATGAATTCATGGATCTGTCAAGGAATCACTTTCAGGCTTTACAATTCTGTGTTAACATATAGTAATATAGACAATTAGGATTTTTGCTGAGATCATCTGCTTTTTTGCCTGGCGAGCGGTACATTTTCCGGGACATTCTATCGTTTTGTGAATTGGGGTTCGTGAAGTCTTTCGATTACGCCGTAGCAGACTTATAGCCGCTATTGATTTTGGCAATACTAGATGGTACATCCTACAAGTAATAATTACTATATTTAAATAACGAGGTGCTTTTTTTGAAGATTTCAACTAAAGGGCGTTATGGACTAACCATTATGATGGAGCTTGCTATCCGTTTTGGAGAAGGCCCTACTTCCCTTAAAAGCATTGCAGAAAAACATCAGCTCTCCGAGCATTATTTGGAGCAGTTGATCGCTCCGCTGCGAAATGCGGGATTGGTGAAGAGTGTAAGAGGAGCTTATGGTGGATATATTTTAAGCCGGCCTGCCGAAGAAATCACCGCTGGGGATATTATTCGGGTGCTGGAGGGGCCGATCAGCCCGGTCGATTTTACCGAGGAGGATGATCCTGCGAAGAGAGATTTGTGGATTCGCATTCGTGACAGCATCGCCGGAGTTTTGGACTCGACCACACTATCTCAGCTGATTTCCTACTCGGATCCAGGGACATCCGACAGCTACATGTTTTATATTTAAGCATTTCGCAGTCATTCTATTTCATCCTTAAGCGGCAGCGGGAGATAGGATCAATTAAACTTGCCCTATATCTTGTCAAAAGCTAGGCTGGAGTACCGGTGCCAAATGCTGATTGATATTAATTTACGAAGGATATCAGGAGATTTAATCCAATGAATAGAATCTACTTGGATCATGCGGCTGCTTCCCCGCTGCGGCGTGATGTTCTGGAGGATATGATGCCTTATTTGACTGAGGTGCATGGCAATCCTTCCAGCGTTCACGCATTCGGCCGGGAAGCCCATCGCGCTTTGAACGGGGCGAGGGAGCAAATTGCGGCAATACTTAACTGTACACCGCGAGAGTTAATATGGACATCGGGCGGAACGGAAAGCGACAACCTGGCGCTATTTGGTGTAACCGGCAGTCTGGTTGGAAACGAGCCGCCCCCCCATATTATTACTTCACAGATTGAGCACCACGCTATTTTGCATGCCTGCAGTGAGCTGGAACAACATGGAATCCAGGTCAGCTACGTTCCTGTTAACCGCTATGGACAGGTCGATCTGCAGGATATTGAACGCGCTATTCGGCCGGGCACGGTTCTTATTTCTATTATGTACGCGAATAACGAAGTAGGCACGATTCAGCCGATTTTCGAGATTGGCGAGCTTGCCCGCTCCAAAGGCATTGCTTTTCATGTTGATGCCGTGCAGGCCGCTGGTCACCTAAGCCTGGATCTTGCGCGTTTGCCCGTTGATCTCATGAGCTTCTCCGCGCATAAGCTCGGGGGGCCGAAAGGAATCGGCCTGCTGTATTGCTCATCCAGGATCAGGCTTCACCCCCGACTGTTCGGAGGGTCACAGGAGCGCAAACGCCGTGCAGGGACAGAGAACGTTGCTTTTGCTGTAGGCTTTGCCTCTGCACTTCAAAGAGCTGTACGGCACGAAAGCGAAAATAATAACCATGCATTTCAGCTGCGACAGGCAATGCTTGAAATTTGGACCAACGAACTATCCTCCTCGGGATTTGTCATAAATGGCCATCCACAAGATAAGCTACTCCACATCCTTAATGTCAGTTTTCCAGGTGTTTCAACCGAAACCTTGCTCATGAATCTGGATTTAGAAGGAATCGCTGCTGCTAGTGGTTCAGCCTGCACGTCCGGGGCTTTGGAGCCCTCTCATGTGCTGAAGGCCATGAACCTGCCGGCCGAGCAGCTGCAATCAGCAGTTCGCTTCAGCTTTGGACCTGATACAACGCTGGAAGAGGTTCGTACAGCCGCTGCAAAAACTGCAACCATCGTCCAGCGTCTACGTACAACATAGAATAGTCGTCTGCAGTATGAAGAAAGGCATGCTGGTTCACACTGGCAGGCCCCTCCCGGAGGCAGGCTGCTGAGATAAGTCACAATTTATATTTCAACAATGAATCGTTCAACTATATAAAGCCAGGTATAGCTTTCAATCAAATGTGAAACACTGGAAATAACGGGAACGAGGATCGTTCGAACGAGGAAGAAGCTTTTACGCAACAGGCCGGCTTGCTCGTCCGATCTGCTGTTGTAACTCTTTTAAAAAAATTTTTGCTTGCTAGGTTTATGCTGTTTCAATTTTGGATAAATGACTAGTAGGATTTAATGGATGCGGTAGGTTTAGCGAACGATGCGAGGAGGCCGGAATTCCCCCTATTTCCTTAGTGAAAAATTGTGGAATAAGGTAACCTGGTGCCTGTAAATCCGAACGATCCAAAATGATATTAAGGAATAGGGTGAGAACATGCTGAGATGTCCAAATTGCAATTCAAAAGATATTGGTAAAATTGGTTCCCATCAGTTTTATTGCTGGGGCTGCTTTATTGAATTAACGGTTAACGGAGAGAAGATGTCAGTCTATCAGGTTGAAGAAGACGGTACATTAAGCTCATTAGACGATCTCTTTTTCGAAGAGGAATGCCAAGACCAGGTTCAAATCAATTAGAGCAAAGGGATTCATCCGGTTTTTCATGAGGCGGTTACTACCCAAGGAGCCCCCTGATGGAAAGCCGGATGTTTTTAATTTAAAGGCGCTATATCCTGCTGCAGGTTCGAAGATAAAGAATAAAACAGGAGCGGGCAAAGCCATACTAACCAAAACATGTTTACGATCATGCTTTGATTAGTATCATCCGGAGGATTGATCATGAAGCCATTTTACCAGAGCCGCTGGTTTGGCCTTGCCGCCTATGTGTTAATCGGCTTGAGCATAGCCTATATGCTCCTGCTTAATAAGCCTATACTTCTCTGGATCTATCGCTTTCTGCGTACTGTGCTTACTCCTTTCATTGTTGCACTGATCATTTCCTATGTGCTGAATCCGGTTGTGAACCGGCTAACCAGCCGCAAAATGCCGCGAACGGTAGCTATTTTATTAATTTATGCCGTATTTCTGCTTATTCTCGGAGTGCTGCTCGTTAATCTTATTCCAATCGTGGAGGCGCAGATGATGGAATTAAATGAGCACATACCGAAAATGACAGCAAAAGCGGAAACGATGGTCACTTCTTTAAGTGATCATCCCTTGCTGCCAGAAGGGGTTCGCCAAGGAATCGAGCAGTCGTTAAGTCGTCTGCAGAATTCTCTGTCTACCGCCATATCCCAGTATATCGATCGAATTGGAAATACGCTTAGCATGCTCCTGGTTGCCTTCATCATTCCGTTTTTGGCATTCTACATTTTGAAAGACTTCAAGCTAATTGAGAAAAGCGTAATCACGTTTGTTCCCGCAAGCCACCGTAAATCCATCATAAGGATGCTGCTCGATATGGACCGGGCGCTAGGTCAGTACATACGCGGCCAGCTGCTGGTTGCAGTCATCGTCGGTGCTCTGGCTTATATTGGGTATTGGCTGATCGGCATGCCTTATGCGCTGCTGCTGGCAGGAATTGTATCCATATTTAATATCGTTCCTTATATCGGCCCGTTCTTTGGAGCAGCGCCTGCCATCCTGATGGCCGCCACAGTTTCCTGGAAGATGGTGCTGTATGTGGTGATTGTCAATACCATTGTGCAAATTTTAGAGGGCAATGTGGTCTCTCCTCAAGTTGTAGGCAGAACGCTTCACATGCATCCCTTAACTATTATATTGGCCTTGCTGATTGGCGGGGAATTAGCGGGCATAGTCGGGCTCATTCTGGCCGTTCCGTGCCTGGCAGTGCTGAAGGTCATTTTCCAGCATGTGCGGCAGTATTACTTGAGAAGAAAGCGGTTTGCTCTTAAGTAACCCTTTGGCTCTGCCGGGGGATGGACAGACAGCCCACAAGGAGCGCCATTTCTTGACATTCCCCGGAACAAACAGCTATAATGTGGTGCATAAAGGGGAATTGAACATCGGATTAAAGCGAGGACGAATTCTATTCATCAGAGCCCACCGTCAGAGAGAAGGTTCCTGTACACCAAGCTGTGCGGGCTGGAAGAACCTTTCGGTTGAAGAATGGTGAAAGCTGTTTTCGGAGCGCGGATGAACTCCGCCGGTTGAGAGCCGTTATCTCTCTTTCGAGGAGATTGCTTTACAGGCAATAACCAGGGTGGTACCGCGATATCTATCGTCCCTGTCATTCAGGGGCGATTTTTGTTGTCCGGCTTTTTCTCATGATCGCCGGTTTAGGCCTGAGAATCCAATGTTTACAATAGCATTTTGCATAATTATTGTAGGAGGAATGTAGTAATGAAAGCTAGTGAAATCCGTCGGAAGTGGCTTGACTTTTTTGCTTCCAAAGGTCATAAGATTGAGCCGAGCTCATCTCTGGTTCCGCATAACGATCCGTCATTGCTATGGATTAATGCCGGAATGGCGCCGTTGAAGCCGTATTTTGATGGCCGGGTAAAGCCCGATAATCCGAGAATTGCCAACGCGCAAAAATGTATCCGCACCAATGATATTGAGGTGGTAGGCAAAACAAGACGCCACCATACCATGTTTGAAATGCTGGGGAATTTCTCAATAGGAGATTATTTCAAGGAAGAAGCAATCACTTGGGCCTGGGAGTTCTTAACCGGCAAAGAGTGGATCGGGTTTGACCCTGACCGTTTGTCGGTCACGGTGTATAAGGAAGACGATGAGGCTTACCGTCTGTGGAGTGAGAAAATAGGCATTCCGAAAGAGCGCATTTATCAGCTGGGGGATGACAATTTTTGGGACATTGGCGAAGGGCCTTGCGGACCGTGTACCGAGATCTTTTATGACAGGGGAGACGCTTATGGCGATTTGAATGATCCCGAGTGCTGGCCGGGCGGAGAAAATGAACGTTTTCTAGAAGTATGGAACCTCGTATTCTCCCAATTCAACCACAACAAGGATGGTTCCTATACGCCGCTGCCCAATAAAAACATCGATACGGGAGCCGGCCTTGAAAGGTTTGCCTCGATTTTGCAAAATGTGGATTCAAACTTTGATACGGATTTGTTCGTCCCTATTATTGAGAGAATTTGCTCCATTACAGGCGTTGCCTATAAAAGCAGCCAAGAGCAGGATGTCGCCATCAAGGTCATCGCTGATCATATCCGTACGGTTGTATTTGCCGTAGGTGATGGGGTGCTGCCTTCTAACGAAGGGAGAGGCTACATTATCCGCAGACTGCTGCGGAGAGCAGTTCGATACGGCAAGGTTCTTGGCATGGACAAACCATTTCTCCATGAATTGACCGCAGTTGTAGCCAAGGTGATGGGAGATTACTATACCGAGGTTGCTGAGAAGCAGGAATTTATCGCCAAAGTCATTCGCACGGAAGAAGAACGTTTCTACGAAACGCTGAGTGACGGTCTGGCGATCCTGTCCGCAATGGTCGAGCAGGCCAAAAGTGCAGGCAAGCATGAAATCAGCGGTTCTGATGCTTTCAAGCTGTACGATACCTACGGTTTCCCGTTCGACTTGACCGAGGACTTCGCCAAAGAGCAGGGACTTACGGTGGATCAGGACGGGTTCGACAAGGCGATGCAGGAGCAGCGAAATAGAGCTCGCGCAGCCAGACAGGATACCGAAAGCATGAAGGTTCAGGGGGGGCCGCTGTCAGAATTGACGGTTAAAAGTGAGTTTGTTGGATATAATGAGTTGGTAACTACTGCTAAGGTCGTCGCCCTCTTTGCGGAAGGAGAGGCGGCCGAACAGTGCGGGGAAGGTCAGCGGTGTCAGGTAGTTTTGGACCGGACTCCCTTCTACGCAGAATCCGGCGGTCAAGTCAGCGATACAGGAGAGCTGATCGGCGGCGGTGTGAAAGCGGCAGTGGAAGAGGTTAGCAAAGCCCCTAACGGACAGCATGTACTGCTCGTACTCATTACCGAGGGCACTTTAAAGCTGAATGATAATGTGGAAGCTGCGGTTGATAGAATTAAGCGCCAGGATATAATCAAAAATCATACGGCCACCCATCTGCTGCACCGCGCATTAAAGGATGTATTGGGAGATCATGTCAACCAAGCTGGCTCTCTGGTCGCTCCGGAGCGACTAAGATTTGATTTTTCACACTTTGGTGCGATTAGCGAAGAGGAACTGCAGGATATCGAATATAGGGTTAATCAGCAAATATGGAATCGGACGATGCTCGATATTTCTTCCATGCCCATTGATGAAGCGAAGGCTATGGGGGCAATGGCCCTGTTCGGAGAAAAATATGGTGAAGTTGTCCGTGTTGTGCGTATCGGCGATTACAGCATTGAGCTGTGTGGCGGCTGCCATGTAGACAGTACATCCGAAATAGGGCTGTTCAAACTGCTTGGCGAGAGCGGGATTGGTTCAGGTATTCGCCGGATTGAGGCGGTGACTGGACGTCATGCGTTCCGCTATGCTGATCAGCAGCTCGATTTGTTGAAGCAGACCGCTGCACTATTGAAAACTAACTTAGCTGAGGTGCCCCGCCGGGTAGAAGGTCTAATGCAGCAATTGCGTGAAGCCGGCCGCGAGAATGAATCTTTGCGTTCGAAGCTGAGTCATTACGAAGCGGGCAGCTTAACAGGGCAAATTCAAGATATTAACGGTATATCGGTACTGGCTGCCAAGGTTGAAGTCTCGGGTATGGAAGCACTGCGCAGCATGGTGGATGAACTGAAAAACAAATTGGAATCAGGTATAATTGTCCTAGGGGCTCCAAGTGAGGAAAAAGTGAATCTGGTTGCCGCGGTAAGCAAAGATCTGGTTGGCCGCGGGTTACATGCCGGACAGCTGATCAAGGAGGCTGCTGCCATTTGCGGCGGTGGAGGCGGTGGCCGCCCCGACATGGCGCAAGCGGGCGGTAAGGATGCTTCCAAGCTGGATGAAGCTCTAAATCGCGTTCTGGAGCGAGTTAAAGAAACGGTTTAGTCCCCACGTGCCGGACCTGGAATTCCGTCTGAAAATGGAAACGACAGGAAAATCGAGAGAAATTTTGGTCGTTTTAGAGGGATTTTCAGCTTTCGTATCGAATAGTACATGTGGGTATCCCGCAGCAGATCATCCTTTCGAAGATAAGCTTTGCGCGGGCAAAGCTTTCAGGAGGTGTGTTCATTGAGTTCCATGGACAAAACGATGAAATTTGATGTCAGGGGAGACGGCGAAGAAGCATCGGCTGAAGAGGTACTGACTACGGTTTATGATGCTTTGCAGGAGAAGGGCTACAATCCCATTAACCAGATTGTCGGCTATTTGCTCTCGGGCGATCCGGCGTATATTCCCAGACATAACAATGCACGCAGTTTGATTCGCAAGCGGGAACGGGATGAGCTGATAGAGGAATTGGTCCGTTCTTATCTTAAAGATAAGAATAAACGATAAGGATAGCCGCTATATTCCAGACCAAAGCCTTTCTTTCCCCGCCGAATAATGCGAGAATAGGGGAATACACTGTTTATGAGACTGATGGGACTGGATTATGGAGATAAAACGATTGGTGTAGCGATCAGTGATGAACTCGGCTGGACGGCGCAAGGCGTGGAAACGATCCGCCGGACGAACAGGAAGGCCGATATGAAGCGGCTTGGCGAGTTAATCCGGGAACATCAAGTGGAAGAAATCGTCGTGGGTCTTCCCAAGAACATGAACGGAACAATTGGTCCCCGCGGGGAGCTTAGTATGGAATTTGCCGAACAATTGCAAAATACATTTAAGCTGCCCGTTCACCTTTGGGATGAAAGGCTGACCAGCATAGCCGCGGAACGCACTCTGCTCGAAGCGGATGTCAGCCGGAAGAAGCGGAAGCAGGTTATCGACAAGATGGCTGCGATGCTTATTTTACAAGGTTATATGGACTCTAAAAAAAGAAGGTGAGGTTTTTACTATGGCGAACGATGAATTGAACTTGGACGAACCGGAAATTATCTACATTCCAGACGAAGAAGGTAACGAAGAAGAATTTGAAGTTATCATGAAGTTCGAGGTGGACGGCTCGGACAAAAAGTATATGATGGTCGTTCCCGTGGAAACCGAGGACGAAGAGTCGGATGAAGTCTATGCGTTTCGTTACGAGGAAGAAGAAGACGATCTCAAGCTATACACCATTGATGATGAGGATGAATGGAATATCGTTGAAGAAACCTTCAATACACTAATGGCCGAGCTGCTCGAGCATCCTGAGGAAGAGGGTCAATAAGTGCATTATTATCAAGGCAAAGACGCACGTCCGATTGACGTTCTTAAGCAAGCTTTCGGCGAAGAGATTGATCTCATTGACGGAAACCGCGAAGCCACTTACACCTTGCTGGCTGAGTTTGCACTAGGGACACAGGGATACGCGGTGCTAGCGCCCCAGCACAACGAACACGAGGAAGAGCTTGCGATCTTTCGAGTAGTTAGGAATGAGCAAGGGGAGCCGCAGCTAGAATCGATTGAAGATGAGGAAGAGTGGGAGAACGTTTCCGAGGTTTACGATGAGATAACCTGGAATTCGGAGGACTAGCACAGGACGGTTCATGCAGTGGATCAATCCTGCACAATATGCTAGGATAAGAGCGGCGCCCAGTCGCTCTTTTTCCTTGTTATTGCACAAGGATCAGTGCATAAGCGTAATGAGCAGCTGGTAGAGATAGAAAGCAAAGGAGGTTACGCCTATGTCTAAGGAATGGATAGAGGATCGCGGGTCCGTCCCCCGGCCTAAGCGAAGAGGACTCAAAATATTTCTTGCTCTTATTGTCTTATTACTAATATTGGTGGCAGCCGCTGCAGGCTATGGCTATTACCTGTTTCAGCCGATGCCTGCATCAGAAGAGGCGGTACAAATTGAAATTGCTCCCGGTTCCGGCTCCATGCGTATTGCTGAGCAGCTAGAGGATAACGGAATAATTCGCAACAGCTGGATGTTTATCGGCTATTTGCGCCTGAATGAACAAGGGAACCGTTTTATGGCCGGACAGTATGAAATGTTTCCCGGGATGACCTATGACGAAATTATAAACAAGCTGAACAGCGGGGATACGATTGCAGAAGAAACGCTCCGTTTTACGATAGCGGAGGGTTTGACGATTGAGCAGATAGCCCAAAGACTCAGCGAAGAACTGGGATTCGACGAGAATGCTTTTCTCGACCTGGCCAACAAGCCGGAGCTGTTCGAGTCACGCTGGTTAGATGACCTTCCGGATCTTCCCGAGATGAAATACCGTCTCGAAGGTTATCTGTTTCCCGAAACGTATGAAATGAAGCTGGATAGCAATCCGGAGGATATATTCCGCAGAATGATTAACGAGTGGGACCGCAAGCTTGCCCAGCTTCCGCCCGATTGGGAGCAGAAAATGGCAGATAAGAATCTGGATTTTCACCAATTGGTGACCATCGCTTCTTTGATTGAAAGAGAAGTTACGGTAGTTGAGGAACGGCCGCTGGTAGCAGGGGTCATCTTTAACCGGCTCGATATTGAAATGCCTTTGCAGCTTGACGCGAGTGTGCAATATTCGTTGGAGGAGCCTAAGGAACGTTTGTTTCATGCTGATTTACTTGTGGACAGCCCTTATAATACGTATCAGAATGCCGGCCTTCCTCCGGGACCGATCGCCGTGCCAAGTCTATCTTCAATTGAAGCTGTGTTATATCCGGAGGAATCTAAATACTTATTTTACGTGACAAAAAAGGATGGCTCCCAAACACATCTGTTTGCGGAGACATATGAGGAGCATTTAAAAAATATCCAGCTCAGCCAAGGCAATGCCAATTAGCCGTTTTGATTGCGGTAAAGGTTGGAATTTAGAAATCAAGCTGATGGATGGGGGAAGAAGCAATGGCAATAAAAAAGCCGGAGCTGCTCGTAACAGCGGGCTCTTTGGAGGAAATTCGCGCCTATATTAAAGCGGGCGCAACGGCCGTTCAAATAGGGGAAGCCCGCTATGGCATGAGGCTCCCGGGAGACATCACACGGGGACAGCTCAAGGAAGCCGTGCAGCTGGCTCATGATCTTGGTGGCAAATTGTATATAGTCGCAAACAATATTATGTCCAACGAGGTTCTGGATGAACTCCCTGACTATTTGCGGTCCGTGCAGGATAGCGGAGCGGACGCTTTGGTCTTCGGCGACCCTGCTGTTTTGATTTCCATGAAGCAGGCAGGAGTTCAACTCCCTCTGCACTGGAATCCGGAGATGACGGCGACTAATTACGCAACAGCCAATTATTGGGCCTCCAAAGGTGCTGTTCGTTTCGTTCTGGCGAGAGAGCTTAACGAGCAGGAGATTCACGAAATCAAAGCGAATACAGCCATGGAAGTTGAGCTTCAGGTGCACGGAATGACGAATATTTTTCATTCTAAACGGCGGATGGTCAGCGCCTATCAGGGGCATTTAGGAGCCGACAAGGAAGGCGAGTCGGAAGGCAAGTATGGCGTAGACAAGCAAATGATACTGATTGAAGCCGAAAGACAGGAAGAAAAGTATCCGGTCTACGAGGATGTCAACGGAACGCATATCATGAGCTCGGACGATTTATGCCTGCTGGAAATTGCGCATGAGCTGATCGATATTGGAATTGACAGCTTCAAAGTAGAGAGCTTTATGAAATCACGCGAGTATGTCGAAGCGGTGCTTCGCATTTACCGGATGGCTATCGATGCTTACAGCGACAACCCGTCAGACTATGAATGCCGTGAGGAATGGCTGGAAGCCTTGCAGGAGATTCAGCCGAAAGATCGCGAATTGTCATTCGGCTTTATGTTTAAAGAACAAGTTTACTGAATGTCCGGAGTGACCGCAGCGGCAACCTTTATGTAGTGTAGTTAAACAGTCAGACTTGACGAACGAACGGAATCCAAAAGAGGTGATCTCAATGAGCGTTGCTGCCGAAAGCAGCAAATTAACAGGGAAGAAAGCGTTAAAGCGTCCGGAATTGCTCGCACCCGCAGGCAACTTGGAAAAGTTGAAATTTGCGGTGCATTACGGAGCTGACGCTGTATATATTGGAGGACAACGCTACGGGCTGCGCTCTAATGCAGACAACTTCACTTTGGAGCAGATGCGTGAAGGGGTAGAATTTGCAAACCGATATGGCGCCAAGGTGTTTGTAGCGACTAATATATACGCCCATAATGAAGACATCGGGGGATTGGAGGATTATCTCCATTCTTTGCAGGAGGTCGGCATTGCGGCTATCATTGTTGCTGACCCGGTCATTATCGAAGCCTGCAAACGCGCGGCGCCTCAGCTGGAAATTCATTTAAGCACCCAGCAATCCACAATGAACTGGCAGGCGGTTCAGTTCTGGAAAGAAGAAGGGATTCATCGGGTAGTCCTCGCTAGGGAAGCCAGTATGCGTGAAATATTGGAAATAAAAAATAAAGTGGATATCGAAATTGAAGCGTTCATTCATGGGGCGATGTGCAGTTCATACTCAGGGCGCTGCGTGCTATCCAATCACTTTACCGACCGTGATTCCAATCGTGGAGGCTGCTGCCAATCCTGCCGCTGGAAATACGACCTGTTTGCGGGAGAGGAAGAACTCCCCTTGTTCCAGACGGGGGATGATCCTTTTACGATGGGCTCTAAAGATTTATGCATGATCGAGCATATCCCTGAGCTTATTGAATCTGGAGTAGAGAGCTTCAAAATCGAAGGCCGAATGAAAAGCATCCACTATGTCGCTACTGTCGTTAATGTTTATCGCCAGGCTATTGACGCATATCTGGCGGATCCTGAAGGCTATGAATTGCAGCCAGAATGGCTGGAAGAAATTCAAAAGGCGGCGAATCGGCCGTTGAATACAGGATTTTTCTTTTCCACTCCCGGGAAAGCCGAACACATCTATGGACCGGAGGATAAAGCGGTGCCTTATGATTTTGCCGGTCTAGTGATAGGATACGACGAAAAGGCCCGGAAAGCGCTGGTGGAACAGAGAAATCATTTTAAACCCGGACAAGAGATAGAGTTTATTGGGCCAAAGGGAACGGCCTTTAAGCAAAAGGTGGGGCGCCTATTGGATGAGCAGGGTGAAGAATTAAGCGCAGCCCGTCACCCCTTGCAAAAAATCTGGCTCGAAGTTGAACAGCCTGTTCAACCATTTGACATGATGAGATTGAAAAAATGATCCTAAGGGCACATGCCCGGATAGGCTGGAAGACTCACGAAAGCCGGCCCTCTATAGTATCCATACCGGACAAAAAACACCTGACCGTTGCCCCAGATATTGATCCGGGTGAGCGGAATGGTGTTTTTTTATTTGATTTAACAAGGCTTCGCAAGCTTTTCCTAATAGATGAAGCCCGCATGCCGGGTTTCTCCAAAATATTGAAAAAAGTACTAAACTTCACGAGCTGAAATGTCGAATATATAGTCATTAAGACTTATATAGGATGGTGGCTTTCGTTGAAGTTTTCAAAGTGGAGACCTAAAAATTTATTTTCCAAATCCGAAAAGACTGGCGGGGTTTCTAAGAAAGACGGGAAAACCTTTGTCCTGCGAAACCCATTGGGGGCAGTAGGACTAAAATTGTTGCTTATTTTCTTTTTCAGTATTTTAATACCAGTTATTGCATTAGGAACGATCTCCTATCAGGTTTCCAAAAGTGTGGTTGAGAGCAAAGTAGCCCAGGCTGATGAACAGACTATTCATCAGGCTACGGAAAAAATGGATGTGGTTTTTCAAAACTTACAGGATATCACTACCCAGTTTTACGCGGATACCGAGTTTCTGCGGAACTTGGCCCAGTTGAACTCCAGCTTTGAAGGCTACAACCGTTACGAGCTGTTGAACCGAATACAAGGCAGACTAAATACATTTACCAATGCCAATCAGAATTTGCAGGGTCTGTATCTATTGCCGACAGGTGACCGGGATTTGGTCTATAGCGGATACAGTACTACAGTGGATAGCTCCTATAAAGAAGCGGAATGGTATGAAACTGCAATTGCCAGCGGGGGTTCTCCGGTTTGGCTGCCAACCAGGGTAGAGGGCTATGTCTCAGACGAGCCGGTATTTGGAGTCGCCCGGTTGCTGGACAGCCACTATGTGCTCCTGATGGAGGTACGGCCTTCACTTCTGATTAATAACCTGGGGATGCTTGGTGAAGGACGTGAAGGCTCCCAGATCGTTATGGTGGATCAAAACAACAGGCTGGTTTTCTCCCGAGAGTCCACGGATTACGGGCAGGAATATGAAATTAACATTCTTGACGATACAGAAGCTTTTAGAAATGCTTCCTCCACCATCATGGATGTTAACGGCGTAGACAATTTAGTAGTTTACAAGCGGATGAGTATGACGGGATGGCCGATTATGATGTTATCCCCTATGCAGGACTTGATTGCGGAAACCAGCACCATTTCCATGGTTATGATCATTATTATTTCAGTGGCTGTTGTTATTGCCCTTTTGATCGGATTTTACTTTCTGAAAACGATCGGCAGACCGTTAATGCAGCTTAGGAATTTGATGGGGCAAGGGGAAAAGGGCGACCTGACAGTTCGTATGAACTTCAAAAGCCGGGACGAAATCGGGCAAGTGTCTATCAGCTTTAACCGGATGATGGAACAAATTACGCGGCTTGTCCAGCAAACTAACCAATCGGCTGCTGAGGTGCTGGAGACGGCTGGCGTGCTGCTTCATTCTTCTAAGCAAACGGCGACTTCGGCCAAGGAAATTGCGATAGCTACAGAGGAAATAGCTAATGGAGCTTCCAGCTTGGCTATTGAAGCAGAGAAAGGGAATGAATTGACACAAGGAATCGGCTTGCAGATGAAACAGGTCGTAACGGCGAATGTCGAGATGGGCTCTGCTGCGGCTGATGTACATCAAGCCAGCTCCCAGGGCACGGCCTATATGGGTCAATTAATCGAAAAGACGAATGCAACGGAAGAAAAGACCCGGTCTATGGTTGAAAAGGTGGATAAGCTGAAAGAAAGCACAGGCTCAATCCGTAAAATCTTGGATGTGCTGCAAAACTTGACGAAGCAAACGAATATTCTGTCATTGAATGCAACTATTGAGGCTGCGCGTGCGGGTGCGGCGGGCAAAGGATTTATGGTCGTGGCCGATGAGATTCGTAAGCTCGCTGACCAATCGAAGCAATCGATCGAAGTGGTTGGTCAAATAACAGAGACAATTCAACAGGAAATTGAGGAGACCGTGTCGGTTTTGTCTGAGGCATACCCGCTCTTCCAGGAACAGATCATGTCGGTAAAAGAAGCAGACGTTATCTTCAAAAAGGTCCAGGAGCATATGGGAGGGTTCGTTGAACAGCTGACAGCCGTTACGGATTCCATTCAAACCTTGGAAGAATCGCAAATGACACTTCATGAAGCGATGTCCAATGTCAGCGCGGTTTCGCAGCAATCCTCCGCAACCTCTGAAGAGGTCGCTTCTCTTAGCACGGAGCAGCTTAGTGTCAGCGACGGTTTAGTGCAGCTGTCGGAGAAGCTGGAGCGTTTGTCAAACTCATTGAAGGAAACGTTATCCAAATTTACAGTTTAAGCTTTAGAGCCCATCAGTCCCATCAGCCCCCATGTGAGCCAAACACTGCTCGCTGGGGGCTAGTATTTTGCCCCTCGAGAAGCCCACTCTGAAGCTCATTGTGGAGCCATAGTGGAGGTCCAATGGGAGCCATGGTGGAAGCTTATTGTGGAGCCATGGTGGAGTCATTGTGGAGGACCAATGTGGAGCCATGGTGGAGGAGGCCAACTCCAACATGAAAATAGCCAAGTTTTGGCAGGGTCTCGAGTCCTTGTTGCCTGCGCTTTATACGAAATGTCGTACAAATGCATGGGGTTGAAGTGCGAATACCGGAGGGTTGTATGAACCGTCGTACAAATGCAGGGGGTTTAAGGCCAACGACCAGCGATTTGTATGAGAAATCGTACAAATTCATGCGATTTAGGTGTGATTACCGGAGATTTGTATGACAAATCGTTCAAATGCAGGTCTTTAAGCTATTAAGGTGATGCAGCCAGTGTTTCAGACGAGTTGTGCCAGAACCGGAGCAGGCATGCCTGTTTTCGTAGCAAGTTATGTGGAGTGAGGTATGATTACCCGAGATTGCTATCATGCAGGCATTTTATTTTCATAGAACAAAGTCATGTCTTTTCCAGTCGATGTTAACTTTAATAGAAAGACGGAGCACTGGTTTCTCCAGAATGACTATGCATCTCCGGCGATTGTCGCCACTTATCAGACTATCAGTCTGCAGCCTGGCTCCCAAAAGCGGAAGCAGGCTTTTTTAACAGTGATACGCCGCTAAAGCTAGGCATAAAAACCCGGCCCATTTGCTTTAAATGGTTGTTTTTCTATAATAGTAGTAGGGAAGCAGCATAAATTCGCAGAGATTATGCCTAGGCAAGAAGGGGTTAGCGAGAGGTGAAGTATACATTATTCAAATGGTTTACAATTTTGTTGCCCACTTTTATCATAGGTGGCTTCGAGTACGTCCGGCATGAATTTTTGTTGGAAAGTCTGAGTATGGAGGCAGGCAATGCCTACATTACGATTTTGACTCTTATCTCCTTTTATCTGTTTGCAACCTGGATGTTCGGGCGAATCGAAAGTACGAATAACCGGCTGGCCAAGGAGCAGGCGAAACGTGCTGTATATGAGGAACGGGAGCGGCTTGCTGCTGAGCTTCATGACAATATTGCACAAACTTTATTTTTTTTGCAGGTTAAGTTGAACAAGGGACAAACCGAGGATGCGAAATCGATGATTTCGGATATCAATCACGACCTCAGACAAGCTATTTTTAATTTGCGCTCATTGCCCGAGGAAGGCGCGGATCTGGAGGAAAGGCTGCTTAAATGGCTGGAAGAATGGAGCATGATTTCAGGAGTAGAATTGGACACCCGCATATCCTTAGACGGGCATCGTTTTACTTCTGCCGAGGAAGTGCTGCTGTTCGGTATTATTCAAGAAGGCTTTACGAATATTCGCAAGCATGCTCAAGCCAATAATGCGAGCTTGCATTTGCTTGCGCAAAAAGAAGGCTGGGTGCTGAAGATTATGGATGATGGCATCGGCCCGATCGGGCATGAGGGGCAAGCTGACCATTATGGGCTTACGATGATGAAGCAGAGAGCCCAGCAGTTGGGCGCTCATTTTCAATGGAATAAGCGGCAAAAAGGCGGTACAGAAATTATTGTGGCCTGCCGAAAGGAGGGAGCACTTCAATGACTGCATACCGCGTATTAATTGTTGATGATCATCCTTTGGCGCGTGAAGCGGTTCGTGTGCTGCTGGAGGATGACCCCGCATTCGAGATCATCGGGCAGGCTTCCAATGGTCAGGAAGCTGTAGAGCAATGCAGCAGGCTGAAGCCCAATGTGGTGTTAATGGATATTCAAATGCCGGTTATGGGAGGGCTTGAGGCCACTCGAAGAATTAAGGCGGACAATCCGCATATTAAGGTTGTCATTTTGAGCGTTTCGGATGCGCCTGCGGATTTGTTTACCGCTATTCAATTCGGAGCTCAGGGCTATCTGCTGAAAAATATGAATCCTGCCGATTGGATCGATTATTTGCATGCTCTGCTGAATGAAGATGCGGATATGGGAAAAAAAATGGCTGCCAGGCTTTTATACCATTTTCAGCCGATGCAGGAATCAGTCAGCCCGCAGCCCGATTTGTTGACCGGACGTGAAAAAGAAATCTTGGCTTGTATCGCCGAAGGCCTAACCAACCGCCAAATTGCGGATAAACTCATTATCTCCGAAAATACGGTTAAAAATCACGTAAAAAATGTGCTGGACAAGCTTGAGCTCGGAAACCGGGTGCAATTGGCCGCTTATGCGGTCAGTCATCGGATCTTGTTAGCAGAAGATAGCCCGAAAGGGTCATAGTCCAATGGAATGATATACGTTACTCTGTTTAGTGGGGCTTGTCTCTAAAACAAGAGGAACGAAATGAGGGGTTATGTTGAAACGTTGGACAATACTGACAGGTATGCTTCTAGCCGCATTGATGCTCGCTTCTACCGCCTATGCTCATGTAACGGTGAATCCGGCTCAATCGACGCAGGGTAGTTACGAGGTGTTTACTGTGCGTGTCCCATCTGAGCAAGAAGGGTTCACGACAAAGGTAGAGGTTCGGATTGAAGATGGAGTGGAAATTTCCCGGGTTGAACCGAAGCCAGGCTGGATTCATGAAATGGAAAGTGATGCAAACGGCAAGGTGACCTCTGTCTCCTGGACGGCCGAAGGGGATGGATTGGCGAAAACCGAGTTCACCGAATTCCGTATGCAGGGGCGGGTCGGCGAGGAGACGACCTCCATTACCTGGCGGGCCTATCAGACCTACTCAGATGGATCTGTAGCCGAATGGACTGGCGGTGAAGGGTCGGATATGCCAGCTTCCGTCACGCTCGTTCAGCCGCGGCCAGAGGGGGCGGGAACCGACAGCCATGGGCATGTCATCGTTCCAAGTGATGCGGAGTCCGCTTCGGGTGAGAAGCAGGCTGCTCCTGCTGCATCGAACTGGTCCATCTACTTGTCGATTGCCGCTTTGATAATCGCCATTGCCGCGCTGGCTCTTGCGTTAGGACGGGGAAGGGCGAGCAAATAAGGATGTCAACTGCAAAAATTGAAACAATCACCGCTTTCCTCTAAAGGATGACGGTGATTGTTTTTATTTACAGCTCCAGGAGAGCACTTGGCCATAATTTTCTTAGTTAGCCGTTCCGAGCAATGGTTTAAAAGCCCCAATTTACTCATTATGGACGGAGCGGGAATGTTGGAAAGTCAACAGCTCGGATACGGTGACAAAACGGAAGCCCCTCTCATGAAGAATAGGCAAAATTTCCTTCAAGGCTTCTACCGTTTGCCTGGAGCCATTGACATGATCATGAAAAAGCACAATATCTCCGTTCTGCGCATTATTGACCACTTTATTGACTATCCTTTTAACCCCTGGTGATTTCCAATCATTCGTATCCTGGTGCCACGACCATAGAACTGTTAAATATCCGGATTTTTTTGATTCTGAGACGAGGGACTCATTATAAAATCCCCCCGGCGGCCGAAACAGTGCGGGTCGATCACCGGTAATTTTACGCAATATTTCATCGGTACGCTTAATCTCGGCTTCTATGACAGAGGGCGGTGTTGTTTTCTTGAAATAAGGATGGCTGTAAGTATGATTGGCCAGCTCATGCCCCTCTTTGGCTTCGCGGAGGATGATTTCCGGATACATCTCTGCACGATACCCGACAACAAAAAAAGTGGCTTTCGCCCCGTATTGGTTAAGCAAATCTAGAATTTCACCTGTAGTTTGCGGGTTAGGGCCATCATCGAAGGTCAAAGCGATCACCTTTTGCTCCGTAGGTACCTCCCAAATAATTTCCCCGCGGGCCTCGTAGTAACTTCTATCCTTGCTTTCCTGGTATTGTGAAACAGGCTGTTTCATCGTCCCCGTTCGGGCGGCAGAGGAAGGTGAATCGTTCCATGGCACAATCAGAGCGGCACCAATAGCGCATGCTGAGAGCAGACGGCTTAGATGAATGTTCATAATAGGACGCCTCCGCAAGCATTAGTTTTTCTTTTTTCTTAGATTAGGATGGCTTGCCAGGTGCAAAAACATGCTCTCTCCTAAGCCAAGTATATATTACCAAGGACTTGACTAATAAATAATGACGGGTTGTTCAAAATGTAAATGAGCACTTTATTGGGGACTTGGAAAAATTATGGAGGAAGAGAAGTTTATAGCGAAAGGAGAGCAGAAATGGGGCTTCTTCAATCTTGTTGCCATTTATTATTAGGTACATTGCTGGCTCTAATGGGGATTTCGGGAGTTTTTCAGCCAAGCCTGCCGTTATCCCTTAGCCAGGAGGAGCAGCAGAATAAAATTACTTTGTTAATTCAAAGCTCACCTGAGGCAGAGCTGCAGACCCATCTGGAAATCCATTCGCCCGAGCTTGCAGAAGCGATTGTAGAAAATGAAAGGCAGCCTCTGGATTCCATCCCTATGACTGACCGAAGCATTCAGCTGGTAAGGAATGGGAGGACATTTGTTATGGAGCTGGACGAAGCGGGAAACGTGTATGACCGAAGGACCCGGAAGCAGGTCTTGCTGTCTGAAGAACAGAAGGCGGAACTGGCTGGCTACGGGGAGCTCTTAGCCCACAATCATTACGGAAGCCTGCTCAGCTGGAATGAGGCCGACCGGCTTTTGCCCGTGAACAAGAAATTTACCGTGCTGGAGCTGGAAACGGGGAAATCTTTTGAGGTGCAGAGAAGGGCAGGCAGCGATCATGCAGACGTGCAGCCGCTAACGGCAAAGGATACAGCTATTATGAAGGAGATTTATGACGGAGAATGGAGCTGGAAAAGAAAGGCGATACTGGTTCAATCGGATAAGGGCTGGCTTGCCGCCTCGATGCATGGAATGCCTCATGGGGGGGACGGAATTCCGGGAAACAAGTTTAACGGCCACTTTTGCATTCATTTTCTTAACAGCATTACCCACAAGTCCAACCATAAAGATCCGGGCCATCAGCTTATGGTTCATAAAGCCGCAGGAGAAGTCAAGACCTATCTGCGGAGCTTAAACCCTTATGAGTTGGTGGACAGCTGGATCGCTGCTGCACATTTGCAGCAAATACCAATTATGGGATACTTCTTCGGAGATGAGTATGAGGGCGAATGGAACAACATGGTCGATGAAGTGCAGTTGATTCGCTCTATCCGCAGAACGGGAAGCTTTCCAGAGCTGCCCGATCCGGATATGGAGAAGGATAAGACGGACATGAAGCTGACAGTGGAAACAGGAATTCAAATGTCAGGGGGTAAATTAATTAACCGCAAATTGGACTTTTATTTGAGCCTTCATGACGGTTCTTGGCATATTAGCCGAATAGAAGGATTAGGTAAAGATTTGGATAAAAAAGATGAAATTGGGGTAAGTGCGCACAAAGGAGAATAGAACATGGACAACAGAGTCAAGCGGAAATATAAAGCCGGCGGAATCGTACTCATAATCGTTTTTATTCTTTCATTTTGTTTGCAAGCTCCCGCGAGCGAAGCGGCCAAACCAGCCGTGAAAAGAGAGCCTGCCCAGCCTAAAACTGCAGCTGTCGTGATAGATGATTTGGGCAATAATATGAAAGGTACAGAGGACATATTGGCCCTCCCTTTTAAGGTCACCGTTGCCGTGATGCCTTTCCTCCCTTCCAGTAAGGAAGACGCTGAAGCGGCTCACCGTGCCGGTCATGATGTTATTGTCCATCTGCCGATGGAGCCTTTATCCGGAAGGAGCAGCTGGCTGGGCGAGGGAGCGATTATGGTTGGCCTTGACGATGAGGAGATTCGCAAAAGAGTCCATGCAGCCCTGGATGATATTCCTCACGCCATCGGGATCAACAATCATATGGGATCAAAGGCTACAGCTGATGAACGGGTGATGAGAATTGTGCTTGAGGTATGCCGGGAGCGCGGTGTATTTTACCTGGACAGCCATACGAATTACCGCAGTGTAGTTGGTCAGCTGGCTGAGGAGCTGGGAGTTCCTTCCTTGGACAATCAGCTGTTTATAGACGATGTTCATACCAAACGGCATATGAAGCGGCAAATGCGCCTTCTGTCCAAACAGGCTGATCAGTTCGATTATGCAATTGCTATCGGTCACGTCGGCGGCGGCGGCAAAATGGTTGCGGAAGTGTTAAAGCAGTGGTCAGAGGATGGAGGCAAGGATATCCGGCTGGTCGGTCTGTCCACGCTATTTGCCGAGCAGTTTCCGCTGGAGCCTTTTTCCTACAGTTTCTTGCCATAATTGCCCATTAAAGTTGCCGTAATAAAAAGTGTAGTTCAAAGCATGTTCACAACATTATCGCTTTTTTTGGTTTCTTCGGCGATTCGTAAGGGTTAAAATAAGGTAAACAGATATCACGAATGGAGTGATCCCAGATGGCATTTAGCAAAGTTCTCGTTGCATTTGACGGTTCGGAATTGTCCACTAAGGCTTTAAACACCGCATTAGCTTATTGTCGGGAAAACCAAGCACAGCTTGAGGTGCTTCATGTCGTTAATTTCCAAAATTTTGTTGTTGGCGAAGCGATGGTCGCCTTTCCCGTTCCTTTGCAAAAGGAGATTCAAGACAATGCGGAGAAGCTGATGGCGAAGGCCGAAGCGCAAATGGAGGGCTTGCCGGGCTCCCGGGTCGTTTTAAGACAGGGATCACCTGCCGCTGCTATACTTGACCATGCCGAAGAGAATCAGTGCGACTTGATTATAATTGGAAGTCGCGGGTTTGGCGCCTTTCGCAGCTTTATGCTCGGCAGCGTGAGCAACCATGTTGTGCAAAACTCTCAGATTCCGGTTCTCGTCATCAAATAATTTCGCGATTAATGCAGAGGGTTACTCTCTCTGGCGCGTAACTCATCAGGGTAATAAGTTTGAACATTTGGTGACAGCTACAATCTCCAGGGCTTTTGCGGGACGGAAAGTGCTACAATAAAGGCGTCTGTCTGTATGGCTTGGAATGAAGGAGATGGCGCGAGCATGATTGGAGTCACTTTATTTATTTCTTTTATCTGTATTGCGGTTATTTCAGGACTTACTTTCTGGGTTACCAAACTTGCCTATTCGCGAAAGTGGGATGACCCTGAATAAGCTTGAGAAAGGCAACCGACCTGAATATTTATGCATATTTAAACAACTCCGCCTTGCAATCAGGCGGTTTTTGTTTTATAAAGGAACAAAGTGGCGTTAGTTAGCAGGATGTCCTGCTAACCGGAGCGTAAAGTTAATTGCCTGATGATAAGTGAAAAAGAATACGGGGGGGAAGAACTTTGAGCAGAGGAGCAAGCGCCAGCACAAGTGTCGTTTTACGTCTAGAGATTGATAAAGGACAGGCCACATTCGGCCAAATTGCTACGGCAATCGGGGAAGCCGGCGGAGATATTATCGCTGTCGACGTGACCCGGGCCGGGAAGGAAACGACTACACGCGATATCACGGTCCAATTAATGGATGCCTCCATGACCGATGCTATGGTCAAATCCGTCGGGAGCCTATCCGGTGTTAAAGTTATTAACGTTTCTGACTCAACTTTTTTGCTTCATCTCGGCGGTAAGATTGAAGTGACCCCCAAAGTACCAATTAAAAACCGCGATGATCTGTCTCGTGTTTATACACCGGGGGTCGCCCGGGTATCGATGGCTATACACGAGAAGCCTTCACGGGCTCATAACTTGACTATCAAGCGCAATACCGTAGCTGTCGTTTCTGACGGCTCGGCTGTGCTTGGACTCGGCAACATAGGTCCGCTGGCTGCTATGCCGGTTATGGAAGGGAAGGCGATGCTGTTTAAACAGCTTGCCGGCGTTGATGCTTTTCCGGTATGTCTGGATACACAGGATACGGAAGAAATTATTCGTACCGTTAAGGCAATTGCACCCGCATTTGGCGGCATTAATCTGGAGGATATTTCAGCGCCGCGCTGTTTCGAAATCGAGCAAAGGCTCGCGGAAGAGCTCGATATTCCGGTATTCCATGATGATCAGCACGGCACTGCAGTAGTGCTGTTGGCCGGACTGCTGAATGCGTTAAAGCTTGTGGGCAAGTCCATTTCCGAGTGTAAAATAGTGCTCTGCGGGATTGGTGCCGCGGGAATGGCCTGCAGCAAAATTCTGCTGGCTGCCGGCGCCGTCAATGTCATAGGGGTAGATCGGGAAGGCGCGCTTGTGGCCGGCAAGAGCTACCCTCATGCCGAATGGGAATGGTATGCGGCCAACACCAACCCTAACCGTGAGGAAGGGAGCCTGAGCGACGTCATTGAAGGTGCGGATGTCTTCATCGGTGTATCAGGACCAGGTGTTCTTAAGCAGGAGGATGTCAAGAAGATGGCCAAGGACGCGATTGTATTTGCCATGGCTAATCCGACGCCGGAAATAGCACCGGAGGAAGCTGAAGGCTATGTTCGAGTCATGGCTACCGGACGTTCTGACTACCCGAATCAAATCAACAATGTGTTATGCTTCCCTGGATTGTTTAAGGGGGTGCTGGAATGCCGTTCTTCCAAAATAACAGAAGGAATGAAACTGGCGGCTGCGAGAGCGATTGCGTCAGTCGTAAGTGACGCCGAGCTAAATGAGCTGTATATCATTCCTAGTGTGTTTAATCAGAGCGCCGCAGAAAAGGTCAGAGAAGCAGTCATCGACGCAGCCTATGAGGACGGGGTGGCCCGCAGAAAAGACTTTAGAGACTAGTGCTGCAGATATAGATCAACACGGTTTTCGAGTTTGCCTATCTCTTGCTGCCACATGTTAATGCAATCGAGCTTATGATGCAATAGGCTCGCATAAAAGCGAAGCCGGCGAGTGCCATTCTAGGCCGGCCAGTTTTGTACCACGGATATTGGTTTAACGAGTGGCTGGACGGGCTCGTTTCTAGGAGGCATGATGGAAGTTAGAAAGTATATTTTCATGGCAGGTTTGCTTGGATGTCTCCTTTTCTCAGGCGGCTGTTTATCTTCGCCTTTCGGAATAGATCATTCGGCTTCAGAGGTTGCCCCGTCCGCTAGCAGCGGGAACGGGCAGCCGATCCAAGGGGACCCGACCCCCGCAAGTTCGGCTCCATCCCCTACCCCTGAGCCGATCATGGAGCAAGTGACGGAGGCGACATTCGCCGCAGTCGGCGATGTGCTTATTCATCGCTCGCTGTATTATGACGCTGAGACAGAGGAAGGATATGATTTCTACCCGATGTTTGCGCTTGTTGAACCTTATTTGTCTGGGGCAGATTTGGCCATGGCGAATCAGGAATCAATCATCGGAGGAGTCGACTTAGGGTTGTCCGATTATCCCAGGTTCAATAGTCCGTTTGAGGTAGGGACTACTTTGAAGGATATCGGGATTGATGCCGTTACTATGGCCAATAACCATACCTTGGACAGAGGAAAACAGGCGGTGCTTAACGCGATCGAACATTGGGATGCCATCGGCATGATTTATACGGGAGCTTACCGCTCTGCGGAGGACCGCGACCAGCTGCGGGTGGTGGAACGAAACGGCATTTCATTTGCCTTGCTTGGGTATACCTACGGTACGAATGGAATTCCCGTGCCCGAAGGCAAGGAGTACTTGGTCAATTTGATCGATTTGGAGCGAATGGCAGCGGATATTGAAAATGCCTGTGAGCACGCTGATGTCGTTGTTGTCCAGCTTCACTTCGGAAATGAATATGAACGTATGCCGAGCCCAAGCCAGAGAGAAATGGTCGAGCAGTTAGCGGCTGCAGGAGCGGATCTGATCATCGGTCATCATCCGCACGTGCTTCAGCCGTTTGAATGGATTGAACGGGACGATGGAAGGCGGACATTCGTTGCTTATTCGTTGGGCAATTTTATTTCCGGGCAAGAGGGCGTGTACAGAGAGATAGCAGGAATTGTTCAGCTTGATGTAAAAAAACGGATGCTGGGAGACGAGATAACGATAGAATTAAGTAATCCGTCTTTTTTGCCCACCTGGACTCACAAAAGAAATTGGCGGGATTACCGGATTATCCCGCTCGATCAAGTGACTGATCAGCAGCTTTCGGGTGCGGCTCAATACTATAACGAAATTGCAGACCACATCCGGCAATGGATGCCGGAATTGCAGCTGATAGAGAGCTATTCACCGGATCATTTGGATTCCGATTGAACGGAGGAGGGGGATTATTGTGAGAAGTGAGCAAGAAATGATGGATTTGCTCCTAGGCTTCGCCAGGGGCGATGAGCGGATTCGGCTGGTCACTCTGGAAGGTTCACGCACGAACCCAAATATTCCTCCCGATAGCTTCCAGGATTACGACATTTCTTACTTTGTAACGGATATGGCCTCTTTTAAGAAGGACGATGCCTGGCTTGAACCTTTCGGCCGAAGGCTAATGATGCAAAAACCTGAGGCTATGGAGCTGTTTGAGCCGGAATTAGGAAATTGGTTTTCTTATCTTATGCTGTTTGAGGATGGAAGCAAGGTTGATCTGACGCTCATTCCTATAGAAGAGACAGAATTTTATTTTACTCGCAACGATGGTTTGGTCAAGGTGCTGCTGGATAAAGACAGGCTAATCCCCCATGAGGTTGTGGCTACCGACAGCCAGTACTGGATCCGGAAACCGACGGCTGGGGAATTCGACGATTGCTGTAACGAGTTTTGGATGGTGTCCACTTACGTGGTAAAAGGATTAGCCAGACAAGAAATCTTGTTTGCGATCGATCATTTAAACGAAATCGCACGGCCTAATCTGTTAAGGATGATGGCTTGGCAAATCGGATTCACTCATGGATATACGTTCAGTTTAGGGAAAAACTACAAATTTTTGCAGCGCTATCTTCCCCAGAATGATTGGAACACCTTGCTGTCGACTTATGCGGTTAACAGCTGCGAAGCCGTGTGGGAGTCTTTATTCACTTGTTATCAATTGTTCAGAAGCTGCTCGAGAACTTTGGCGCAAAACCTTGGTTACCCTTATCCGCATTACGATGAAGCAATTACCCGATATACCGATTTCATATATAAGTCAGCAATGACGAACAGATTTTCCAATAATGCCGGCCAAACTTCCTGATGGACAAGGATGAAGGATCTGCTTTAGCCGCCAAATATTTCCCGGTAAATAATGTATAAAAAACGCAGATGAGTAGAATGATTGTTGTTCTACCCATCTGCGTTTTTGAAAGGTTGGCAGCAGGACTTTACTGCAGCCCCTTAACAATAGTGTCAATATTATGCTTCATCATGGAGAGATAAGTGTCGCCAACTTCACCTGGAGAAGCCAGTGAGTCCGTGAAGACAGTTCCTACTATAGGAATACCGGTCTCATTGGAAACCATCTCCATGCTGCGCCGATCAACGCTGGTCTCTACGAACAAGCCCTTCACATTCCTCTGCTTAAGGTTATCAACAATGGCCTGTACCTGTTCAGGTGTTCCTTCACTTTCAGCATTGATTTCCCAAATATACCCGGATTCAATTCCGTATGCCTCGCTAAAATATTTGAAGGCCCCTTCACTGGTAACGAGGTATCGCTGATCCTCGGGGATGTTCCGGATTTCGGCCACTGCATTCTCATGAAGCTGTTCCAGCTCCTTCAGGTAAGCCTCTGCGTTGCTTTGGTAATCTTCAGCATGATCCGGGTCTATCGCTGAGAGTGCATCTCTGACATTAGCCGCATAGATCATTCCGTTGCGTAAATCGAGCCAGGCATGGGGGTCCATTTCTCCTTCATTACCTTTGTCAGTTAAAAACTTGACCTTTACCCCTTCACTGATTTGAAAGACGGGGGCGGAATCGCCGGTTTTGCCAGCGGTCGCCAGAAGCTTTTCAAACCACGAGTTTCCTGCCTCCAAATTAAGGCCATTGAAAAAAACGGCATCCGCATCAGCGGTATTTCTGACATCCGCTGGCAGAGGGTCGTATTCGTGAGGGTTAGCCCCATAAGGAACCAAGCTGATAACTTCTACATGATCTCCTCCCACGTTCATAACGATGTCATACAAGATAGAGTAAGTAGTAACCACCTTAAGCTTCTCTTCGTCGCCAAACCCTGCCCGGGGAGCGCTGTTATCTGCACATCCCGCAGCAGTTATCATAAAGATGGACATAGCCAAGGCGATGCCCCATTTTTTCCAGTTCATGATTAAAGCTTCACTCCTTTGTCCTAATCTGGAACCCAAGCTGGGACTCTATAGTTTACTAACAGATGCTTAAAGCTCCAGGTTATCATGCTATTGATCCAGCACCTGCATGTTTACCCGGGCTTTTTGCTGCTTGGATCTCCATTTCTTCAAGAGCATTCCGTGCTTCGGAGAGAAAATAAAAGCAAGAAAGAACAGGGCTGTTGAAGCGACAACGATTGTAGCGCCTGAGGCCAGATTATAGGTATAGCTGAAATAAAGACCGATAATGGATGCTGCTGCCCCCAGCATGGCGGAGAGCCAGAGCATGATGCTTAACCGATCGGTAAGCAAATAGGCTGTAGCTGCTGGAGTGATAAGCATGGCTACGACGAGGATAATGCCGACCGTTTGCAGAGACGCCACGGTTACCATGGTGAGCAGGGTCATCAGGAAATAGTGAATCCACTTAATGGGCAGCCCATAAGCGGCTGACATTGTGGCATCAAAGGTGCTGACCAGCAGTTCTTTATAAAATAAATAGATACAGCAGATCACGATAAAGCCAATGATGAGGGTAAACCACATTTCCGAAGCGTTCACGACCAGTACATTTCCGAACAAAATATGGTACAGATCAGTACTCGTTCTCATCATAGTGATCAGAATAATTCCGAGTGCGAAGGCGAAGGTAAACATAATTCCGATCGAGGTATCGTTCTTAATCCGGCTGTTCTGGCTGACAAAGCCGATGCCGATTGCCGTTAACACACCGGTCAATACAGCTCCGACAAAGAAGTTAATGCCGAGCATATAGGAAATAGCGACTCCGGGCAAAACGGCGTGGGAGATTGCATCCCCCATCAGGGCCATTCCGCGCAAAATAATGTAACACCCAATGACTCCGCAGATGATTCCCACCATCATGGAGGTGAACAATGCCTTCTGCATGAATCCATAATTGAACAATGCATGAATGAAATCCATCAGACGCTCACCCCTAACTCCTTCAGGAAAGAAAATTCTCCGCTGTAGGCTTTGGCTAAAACTTCAGGACGGAACACCTCTCTAGCTTCTCCAAAGGAAACGAGCTCCCGATTAATCAAGATCAGCTGATTAAAGTAATCCGTTGCCTTGCTTAAATCGTGATGAACCACAACGATCGTCTTGCCGCTGTCCTTCTGCTGTTTCAAGATGCTGACAATCGTTTCCTCGCTGGCAGCGTCCACTCCAACGAATGGCTCATCAAGAAAAAAGATATCCGGTTGTTGCGCCAAGGCCCGAGCGAGGAATACGCGCTGCTGCTGGCCGCCGGAAAGCTCGCCGATTTGCCTGTGGGACAATGCATCCATCCCGACTTCCCGCAGGCAATGCAACGCCCATTCTTTATGTGACTTTTTAGGCTTTCGGAACCAGCCGAGACCCGGGTATGTTCCAAGCACAACGGTATCCAGTACAGAAATGGGAAAATTCCAATCAATGTCGTTACGCTGAGGCACGTAGGCAATCCGCTTGCGAATAGCTTTAATGGATTGATCAAAAAACGATATTTCCCCGCGATCTCTCGGGACGAGATCAAGCAATGCCTTTAATAAAGTCGATTTGCCGGCGCCATTAGGACCTATAATACCTACCAGATTGCCAGGATAGAGAGAGAAGCTTACATTCCGCACCGCTTCGTTACCATAATACGAGACGTGCAAATTTTGCACAGATACTGCAGAGCTCATTTAAGGTTCCCTCCTTTACACAGTACTAAGCATTTATCAGTATATAATGGGACAAATAATTTGTTTCCTCCCACACTTTTTTCGAACAGGAATATTAAATGCCTTGACCCAAAAAAGTTTCCCTTGAGCAAAATTTTATAACCATCCCGCCTTTTTGTCAAGATCTATGTTTGGCAGCATTCATTAACTTAAGGAAGAAAGCGCTCTGCGCAAATTTTACAATCTCTTGACGAAGCTATACATTTGACAAAAGCTGTACTACAATTTGGAAGGGGAAGAGGGAGTCCAAGCTTTCCGAAGGAAAGCAACTTCGGGAGCATATGCTAACAGCGATCGGAGGTCCCCTCATTCCCCGCAGTGATTTCCTCCTTTGTTGTCAACCACTAGTTTAAGTTTTGAGCCGAAATTCTTGATGGAAAAATTAGCGATCAGCTGATCGTAAGGGAGGTCCCGAATTGAAGGTCAGGCGTTCTATTATTTTATTCATATTTATCCTGATGCTCGGCGGCAATTCCTTAGTTGCGGCGGAGGAAGAGGAGCAGGGAATCTTTATCTCGCGAGTTTCTTTTGGCAATGTGCACGTTAATCAATCTACAACCTACAGCGTGCAGGTAATTGATCGTTCCATATCGCCAGATGAAGACATTAATCATTTGCCGCCTGTGGATGCAGAGGTAACGGTTTCCATGAAATTAGGAAACCATATACTGGCACAGACGCTGGAGCGAACGGATCAGGGGTATCAAGGCACGATAGCGTTCCCGGAGGAAGGGGATTGGACTGTTGTAGTAAGAGCCAGCGGTCTGAATGATTTTGCGGGTTATGAAGATGAAGTGGAAATGAGCCTGAAGGTCCAGCCTCAGGATCGTACATTGTCCTTCGTTTGGGGAGTGGCTATGGTCATTTTGGCTGCCGGCATTATTTATCTTATGCTTAGAATCAGAAGCTTGATGAAACAGGGGAAGAAGTAGCCCCATAAATAAGCCAGCCTGCCGGGCAGCGGTCGAATCCGCTCCCGCCAGGCTGATTGTGCTTTTATTTCAGTTTACCCAGCCGGTCCTTCAGCCTGTTTCTTGATTCTTGAGCGGCCGGAGGCTCCGTGAGACTGTCAGCAACCGGATCTGCATTCCTGATTTCAATTTTGCGGATCCGGTGCTTTTCCTTTTCCAGCACCGTAAACTGTAATTGCTCGAACTGAAGCGTGCTGCCCTTGCGGATCTCCGGGTTTTGCCCATAGAGCCACCCGCCAATAGTATCCATTTCTTCACTCTCAATGATGACGTTGAACAACTCGTTGATATGGTGCAGAGATACTTTACCGTCGATAATGTAATGCCCATCGGCAATTTTCTCGACTTCCCTTTTTTCCTGGGCATCGAACTCATCCCGAATATCTCCCACAATTTCCTCTAAAATATCTTCAATGGAAACCATACCGGAGGTTCCGCCGTATTCATCCACCAGAATGGCAATATGGGCCCGTTTGTGCTGCATTTTTTTCAGCAGGGTTTTGACAGGTGTTGATTCCGGTACCGAGAGAACAGGCAGCATGACTTGCTCAAGACTCAATTCCGGATTGTCATCGAATCGAAGAAAGAACTGCTTGGTATTGACCATACCGATGATGGTATCTTTGTTTTCTCGGATTAATGGGAAGCGGGTGTACTGCTCCTCTTTCATAATTTTCAGGTTTTTATCCAAGGGATCTTCAATATCCAGACATATCATATCGGTTCTTGGCACCATAATCTCTCTTGCCAGAAGATCGTCAAAGGCGAAGATGCGGCTTACATAGCCAAACTCCGTTTGATTGATTTTCCCGCTTTTGTAGCTGTCAGACAAAATAATCCGCAATTCCTCTTCCGAGTGGGCCTCCTCATGTTCCTTGGCAGGACGAAGGCCGAACAAGCGTACTAATTTGTTAGCTGAACCGTTCAACAGCCAAATAAAAGGATACATAATATGGTAGAACCAAATAATCGGTCGGGCCAGCAGCACAGTCACGGCCTCCGCCTTTTGGATAGCTAAAGTTTTCGGAGCCAGCTCACCCAAAACGACGTGCAGGTAAGTGACGATTAAAAAAGCAATTAAAAATGACAGCAGGGAGACCAATTGGTCGGGAATCGCCAAGGAAGCAAATATAGGATGCAGCAGTACCTCTACAGTCGGCTCACCCAGCCACCCCAAGCCTAAAGCAGTAATTGTAATTCCCAATTGGCACGCGGATAAATAACCATCCAAATTCCCCGTAACCTTTTGAACAGCAAGTGCGTTTTTAGCCCCTTCCATCACCATTTGGTCGACCCGGCTGGGACGTACCTTAATGATGGCAAACTCCGTTGCGACGAAAAAGGCAGTTAGAACTAGTAGGACAATAAACAAAAAAATACTTAAGCCAGTGGACATCTCAATCTCCTCTACGTTAAGAGTGTATTTGCATGAACGCTCAAATTTCAGGTTCATATGAACTTATTATATCCTGCTTGACTGAAACGGGCAAAGTGCATAATAACCTGTTTATGACTATTTACACCATATAATGAACATTGAAATCATATCCCGCGCATATTTCTGCCGATTGCTGTTCATTTGACAAGCTTGACAAGTAATCTTAAGATAAGTTCATAAGAACTTCAACTTCGGAGAAAGGGGCGGCTGTTACAGTGCAAACCTTTTTTTTGACCCGGAACCAGATGGCTTCTCTGCTGCTATCGCTGCAAGGAAAAAGCGGAAAAACTCCCCTATCTATATTACAGGAGGCTTGGGCAAAATCCCGTGAGACGGATATTTTGCACGGTAAAACATTCGGTGCTTTTCTATCCACCTCGCTGCCGCCAATATTTGAAAAATTGATCAAGGCAGGGGGGAGCGATAACGGGCTTTCCCTTAATGAAATAGTTTCTCTGGGCAACCAAATTGAATATACGAATTTTTCCATTACTTCCGTGCAAAATTGGGTGAAAAGAGATATTAAGTCTTTGTTAGGTTCTCCTCATATGGGCAAGAAATATTCCATAGAACAAGCCGCTATTTTGTTTATCGTTGAAGATTTGAAATCGACCTTGGACTTTGATTCGATCCGCAAGCTGCTTCATCTTGTTTTCAATGATCCTCAGAATCTGCATGACGATTGGATCAGTCCGGTGCAGCTGTATTCCGCATATTCTGCCCTATATGAGGATATTGATCAAAATGATGACCAAGTCCTTGATGTTCATGGCCACTATGCCGGTAATCGAAATCATGATCACATTATGGAACACATCATGAAAAGCAAGGCGGATGGCTATGTACACACATTGGATCATTTGAATAAGGAGCAGCAGGAGACCGTCAGCCGTATTCTGGTCGTTGCTTTGGTATCCGCACAAACCTGTTATTTCCAGGCTCTGGCCAAACGATTCCTGAACGCGTCTTTGTTTCTGCACGATCTGTAAACATCTTACACTGCTTGCAGATGAATTTGAATGAACCAAATTAAAGAGTAAAATTTCAACTGTGCAATTCCCGGGAGGATAAGGAGACATGGGATTTCGGAAGAAGCAGTATTTAGGATTTGGTCTTGTTTTGTTTCTGATGTTGGCTATGGTTATCGTTGTGATGGGGATGCTGACAATGATACGCAGCAATGTGACGGAAATTGTTGACGACCGTTATCAAAAAGTTAAGATGGTCACGGACTTTCGCAATGAGTTTACAAGGATGGATTATGAGCTTGCTGCGGTTGCTGCTCAAGGCTCGATATCGTCGCAGAACGCTGAATTGATAAATCAATTGCGAAACGCATCGCTTGCTCATCTCTCATCACTGGAATCCGTTATCAATTCAGAACAGGGCCGGCTGACTTATTCTACTCTACAGGCTGATCTGAACCATTACCTGGCCACAATGGATCAGCTGGTCAACGACCTGCAATCAGGCACCCCGGCAGCAGTTGAGCAGCTGCATGCCCAGTCCCAGCTGCTGCGCCAGGATGTTATACTGGGGATGGAACAGTTTAAAGCTATGCAGGAAGACTTGATGCAGCAGGCGCTGGATCGCTCAATTGAAGTATTTAACTGGATTATTACGGTAGTTGTTGGGACCTCGCTCATCTGTTTGCTGGCCGGCCTGTGGATATCCTCTTGGGTTATTCAGAGCACCTCGAGAAGCATTCAAAAAATAACGAGTGTCATGGGATCTATCGATGTCCAAAAGCAAGAGGAATTTCCCCGTATTCCAGTGGAAACCGAGGATGAGATTGGCTCCATCTCCGCCGCCTATAACTCGATGGCCGAATCTTTGGAGAAGCACAGCGAACGTGAAAAGGAGTACATCGAAAAAATTGAGAGGCAAAATTGGGTCAAAACGAGAGTGGCTGAAACGGCCACTATGTATCAAGGCATGTCTGATTTGCAAACGCTTGGCCGAACGTTTATCAGCACCATTTCCGAGATGCTTGGCGCCCACTATGCTGTGTTTTATCTAATGGAGAACAATCAGGGAGAGAGCCGTCTTACTAAACTGGCTTCTTTTGCCGCAACTCATGAGAAGGTCGGAAAGGAAAGCATTGCCCTTGGGGAAGGTCTGGTAGGACAATGTGCGCTGGAAAAGCGGCAGTTTGTGCTAAACGACGTGCCCCGGAATTATGTTGAAATTCAGTCGGGCCTCGGTCAGGCGGCACCAGCCTGCATCGTTATCGTTCCCGTCATCTATGAAGGGGCTGTAGAAGCCGTCATAGAGCTGGCTGGACTTGCGCCATTTACGGAGCTGCAGATGAATTTACTGCATGAGGTATTGGCTCCTCTTGGTATAACTATTGATAATCTGCATGGAAGAATGGAAGTTGAGCGTCTGCTGCGCGAGTCACAGGTCATGACTGAAGAGCTTCAGACGCAGGCGGAAGAGCTGCAATCGCAGTCGGAAGAACTGCAAATGCAGACAGAGGAGATGAAAATTACAAACGAACAGCTTGAGGAGCAGAACCAGCTGGCGGAACAAAAAACTATGGAGCTGGAGAAGATGAAGGCCGAGCTCGAAAAGCATGCTCAACAGCTTCAGCAGAGTTCGCGTTACAAATCCGAGTTTTTGGCTAATATGTCTCATGAATTAAGAACCCCGCTCAACAGCATGCTGATTCTGTCACAGATGCTTTTCGAAAACCGGAAAGGACATCTTTCCGCAGAAGAACAGGAATACGCCCGTGTTATCCATTCCGCGGGGAACGATCTGCTTAATCTGATTAATGATATTTTGGATTTGTCCAAGATAGAGTCCGGTAAGGTGGAGCTTTTTGTTAGCGAGGTTAGCCTGCAGGCGCTGCTGGAATCGGTAGATCGCACCTTCTCGCAGCTTGCTCTTAATAAGCAAATCCGTTTTAATGTTCAGTATGATCCTAACTTACAGCCCATGATAGCTACAGACGAGCAGCGTTTAACCCAAATTATCAACAACCTGCTTTCGAATGCATTTAAGTTTACAGAAAGCGGCTCAGTTACCCTTTCAGCCCGTACAGTCGGAACTAAAAACATTGGCGGGAAGGTACAAGAGGGAGTGGTCGCGTTCTCGGTTACGGATACTGGGATTGGAATTCCAGCGGATAAGCAGCAGCTTATTTTTGAAGCATTTCAGCAGGCGGATGGGGCCACAAGCCGCAAATATGGGGGAACCGGCCTTGGGCTGTCCATTTGCCGGCAATTCGCCGAACTGATGGGAGGAACGATTGAGCTGCAGAGCGAGGAAGGCAAGGGAAGCACCTTTACTTTATATATTCCCTGCCTGCTCGATAAGCAAGCGGGGGAGAGGGAAGTCATGCACGGCAAGCTGGAGGCGTCCGCAGCGAGCGGGCAGCTTGACAGCATCGGTCATGAGCCTGAAGCTCCGGTTTCCTCGGGATATGCGCCGCATCCATATCGGAACGACTCGACAGGTGCTGTATGGGATCGTCCCGGTGATGAACAGCGAAGGAATCGGGAGCTAGAAGTCGATGCACAGTTTGCGGGCAAAAAAGTGTTGATCGTTGATGATGATATACGTAACGTGTTTGCCTTGACAACCGCTTTGGAAAATCAGCAGATGGAAGTAGCTGTAGCAAATAATGGCCGTGAAGCACTGCAGGCGCTGGAGGATAATCCTGATTTTGATCTCGTTCTTATGGATATTATGATGCCTGAGATGGACGGTTTCGAAACGATGCGGATTCTTCGCAGCAAGAAGCGCTTTGCCGAGCTTCCAGTCATTGCTTTAACGGCTAAGGCTATGAAGAGCGATCGCGAAAAATGCCTGGAGGCCGGGGCTTCGGATTATATCAGCAAGCCCCTGCACATGGATCAGCTGTTCTCCTTGATGCGCGTATGGTTGGCCAAATGAAATCCAAAAATATGAATTCTATAGGTGTCTCCCCAATCATCCGTTATAATAAAGAGGGGACATCGTTATATTAAGGAGGCAGCTATTATATGAAGATTGGTCTGAGTACTTACAGTTTGAGCCGGTTAATTAAATCAGGAGAAATGACGGTGCTTGATGCTATTCAGTGGATTGGAGATTATGGTGCTGATCATGTAGAAATTGTACCGGTGGGCTTTGACCTGCTGGAAAATCCGGAATTAATTGATAAGATTCGCCGCAAGGCGGATGACACGGGGTTGGAAATCTCCAATTATGCGGTAGGAGCCAACTTTATTCAAGAAAGCGAGGAACTGTTCCAGGAGCAGGTAGAGCGCTTGAAGCGGCAGGTAGATGTGGCTAACGGCTTAGGCGTTAAGCTGATGAGACATGATGTAGCGTCCCGGCCAATCCCCGAAACGTCTATTGCCCAATTTGAGAAGGACCTGGAAATTATGGTCAGAGGCGTCCGTGAGGTTGCTGATTATGCGAAGCAGTTCGGAATCACGACCAGCGTGGAAAATCACGGTTTCTTTGTACAGGCAAGCGATCGCGTTCAGCGTTTAATCCATGCAGTGGATCGGGAAAATTTCAAAACGACTCTCGATATCGGAAATTTCATGTGTGTAGACGAAGACTCGGTTGTAGCAGTCAAGAAAAATTTGCCTTATGCCTCAATGGTTCATCTGAAAGACTTTTACTTAAGACCCGCACATCGGAATCCGGGCGAAGGCTGGTTCCAAAGTGCCGGAGGGAACTATTTGCGCGGGGCTATTGTCGGGCAGGGAGATATCGACATGGTCGCGGTTATCAGTGCTATCAAAGCATCTGGCTATGACGGTTATCTGTCCATCGAGTTTGAAGGACTGGAAGATCCGCGTACCGGCTCCAAGATCGGAATGGATAATGTGAAAAGAATCTGGAGTGAAGTATAACCTTAGCTTCGAAGAACATTTAACAAAGGGCTGTCCAGGCCAACCAGAAATTCCTGGTTGGTCCAATAATACGAAAGTTCATTTTCTCGTAAAATGCACCGATATTAAAGGACCGTTTAATAGGTCCACTGCCATGTCAAGGTGTCAAAAAAACACCCAAGAATGTTGATTTACCGCATTCTTGGGTGTTAACTTTTTAAGGTGCCGCTACTATAACGCTGCTTTTCTTCAAAACAGCAGCACAAAAAGCTGGACGGAAGGCGTTTTTCCGTCCATTTATATTGGGGGCTAATTGGACAGCCCCGTTTACAGCTGTTTCATATATCGCATTACGAACACGAGGTAACAGTGTTAAGGTTTAGGTTTATTTAGCTGAATGTAATACTCGTGCGCGGCTTTTTCAGCTTCTTCCACAGTAGCCTGCGGAAATGATATAAACAACGTTTCGCCAGCTGCGGAATCACGCTTTTGGTCCGCTGCGGAATCATGCTTTCGGTCCAATGAGGAGCTTGTACCGGCTGGGCCGGTTTCAGGATTTTGGCGCGATAAGATGATTTTACCGATATAGCTGTCGTCAGCATCACGGCGGACCACATGCAGCACATAGTCCGGATGACTTAATGGTTTGGTCGTTACAGTCATGTCCATAAGTATTTCGTTCCTTTCCGGCTCGTCCCGGTTTTATTTTCATTGTAGCAAATTTGCCGGGCGGCGGAAAGCCAGTGCAGGACGGTTTTGCCCGCCGAGAAAAAAACACGCCGCGGGTAGGCAGACGTGTTGGAAACGAGGCTGGCGAATAGAAAAGGCCTTTCCCTTGTTAAAAGAATCCGGGATATCCGAACCCTCCTCCGTAAGGTCCGTATCCGCCAAAACCGTAAGGACTATAGCCATAAGGGCCATAACCGCCATAAGCATATGGCGCTGTACCGATAGCCAGCAGGTCGAAGAGCACGAGAGGAATGATCGCTTTCGTTTTTACTTTCCCTTTGCCGCTCTGTACATAGAGGCGATTTCCTTTGATTTGCACCAGTTTTCCGCTAACCCGGGCTCCGTCTTTTTTTACGGCATATATCTTTTGGCCCAGCAGCTTTTGAACTTGCTGTCTGGAAATGGGTTGTTTCATTTTTCCACCTCCTTAATGAGCAAAGGACAGAAGACTTGTACCATGTCTTCATCTTTCGACTGACCTTTACATACGATTATTTTATGTGAGGCAGCCTGTATTGGCTTGGATGCTTGCCACATCATCGCTGTTTTGGGCTATAATAGAGACTAAACCTGAACAACGAATACTTGTTTGCGAATGACAGGAATAAGAGACTACACCGGTTGCGGCAAAGAGGGGAAGAAAATGGAGCACATCATCATCATTGGAGCGGGTCCCTGCGGGCTTTCTGCCGCCGTGGAGCTGAAAAGGCGCGGCTTTGATCCGCTGATCATCGAAAAGGGCGCGATAGTCGAATCGATCTACCGTTACCCGACATTTTTGCATTTTCATAGTACGCCTGAACGATTGGAAATAGGGGATGTTCCCTTTACTACGCCTAATGAAAAGCCTACTCGCCTGGAAGGCCTGACTTACTACCGGATGGTCGCTCAGCGTGAAAAGATAAGAATACATCTGTACGAAACGGTAACAAGCGTCCGTAAGGTTGAAGGGCTGTTCCAACTGGAGACGACAGATCGGTTCGGTGAAGTCAAATCCTACGAGTCCAGAGCGGTTATTGTAGCGACCGGGTATTTTGATCAGCCTAACCGCCTTAATGTACCCGGGGAAGACCTGCCGCATGTATCCCATTACTTTCAGGAAGCTCATCCGTATGCGGGCTTGAAGGTCGTTGTAGTTGGCGGCAATAACTCTGCAGTAGACGCCGCCCTTGAATTGGAGCGGGTAGGAGCTGATGTTACTGTAGTATATCGCGGAGAAGTGCTGTCGCCTTATGTCAAATCGTGGGTGAAGCCTTTGTTTGAGAGCTCGATTGACAAAGGAAATATTGAGATGCATTTTTCTACACAGATAACGAAAATTACAGAACGCACCGTACACCTGGTTACAAGAGAGCGGGAGTGGTCGCTAGCCGCGGATTTTGTGCTCGCTTTGACGGGATTCCGTCCGGACCGTGTGCTGCTCCAGAGCTCAGGAGTGCAAGTAAATGAAGAAACTGGCGCCCCTGCGCATGACCCGGAAACTTTTGAAACGAATGTGCCTAACCTGTTTATTGCCGGGGTTATTGCGGCGGGCAGCCGGGCGAATGAAATTTTTATTGAAAATGGGCGTTTTCACGGCAAGGCGATAGCCGATGTGCTGACTAAGCGTTGGAATTGAAAGCAGAGAAATAGCAGGAGCACCTGTAAGAAATAGCTATTTTGCAGATCATCTGGATGGAGCCCCCACCTGCCGATAGGCAGGTTTATTTGTTTATGAGCGCCAAATGTCCATCAAAGGATACAGAAAATGGTCATAAAAGTACCGGAAAAAGTAATGAGCCTCCTCTACAATCTCTTAAATAGAACGTCCTATAATAAGCATGAAGAAATGTTCAAGCTGCATAGATAAAAAGATTTCCGGCCTGAACAAGTTCTATTTCTTGGAGGAAGGTGAAAAGATGAGGCGGATTGTGAAAAGCTTGATGCTCGGCTGCATGCTGCTAGTGCTGCTGCCAGCTGCAGTATGGGGTATGGAAGCTGAACCTGAACTGAGAGTAGACCAGTCACCAACTACTACCGTATTCGCTGAACAGTTTCTCGTTAGCGGACAGGTGGAGCCTTTTGATCCTGAACAAGAGTATAGTGTCACTGTAAATGGAGTGCAGATTGATCTGCGCGAGGACGGCTCATTTGAACATGAGGTCGTGCTGACCGAAGGGATGAATGAATTGCTGGTAACGCTGAGGACCGCTGCAGCAACGATAGACAGCCAGCTTCTGATGGTGAACTACGTTATTCCCGCTGAAAATGAAGATTACATAGAAGTGGAAGCGGCGCCTGTGGATATCACCATTATTGTCGAAGGCCCACGGATGCAAATCAACCATATTGATACGAACCTGGAAGGAACGACGAACTTTTTGGCTCTGTACACTACAGAATACGGCTCCCGCATTACCGTTCCGAGAACAGCAGTTGCCGTTCAGATAGACAGCCAAAATCGGGTGCTTACCGTTGTCAATCCGTCTGTAAACGGCAACCCTCCTAACTGGACAGGGCCAACCGATTTGGACATCCCGGAAGGCGGCTTTGTATTGTTCGCGAACGATGACAGCTGGGCAAACCGGCCTTACAAGCAGTATTTGGCCAAAAATTTCAAAGTCGGGGATGTTATTAAGCTGCGCAAAAACGGAGAAGTCATTCCAGTCACGGAATTGATGACCGGGACGGGGCCAAGAGCCCGTTTGAATTTGAATCCGGACACATTTACCACAGTTATCGAACCTGTCATGGAAGTGTCCGGTACGGTGGATAACCGCGAGGAAGGACAAAGCTATACGGTTATGTTGAACGACCAGCTTACAGCTGTGCAGCCTGACGGTACGTTTCAAGCGGCCTATCCGGTACAGCCGGGTGTCAATTATATTGATGTGGAACTGAGCAAAAACGGAGAAGAACAGGATGTGAAATCGCTTGTCGTCTACTATAAAAGCGAGCAGGAAGATGAGAAGAAAATTTTCCTCTGGGTAGATCAGGGCGCTAACGCGATCAAATTCCAAACAAGCGACAGCGTTCGCGATATGCTGGAAAAAGCCCGGGATGCCGGTATAACCGATGTTGTGCTGGATGTGAAAGGGGTGGAAGGGTTCGCATCCTACAAGCGGAATGATTTGACTGGGCGGCCCTATATAAGCGAGATGACTTCGCCAACCCGCGCCGGTTCGAATCCCGATTTGGATTTATTGGAGCTGTTCATTGAGCACGGGCATGACCTCGGTTTGAAAATTCATGCAGCATTCAATGTATTTGCGGAAGGCTCCATCGCCCATAACGAGTTCGGCGTGCTGAACGATCATTTGGATTGGGAGGAGCAAATCTACCGCGCAGAGGATAACGGCCAAATCCTAAGGCTAAGGGAAAGCGCTTATGGAAAGAGCGGAGCTCTTGTAGTTTTTGTAAACCCGGCCAATGACGAGGTACGCGATTACCAGCTGCGCGGCTTCGAAGAAGTCATAAAAAACTACAATGTCGATGGAGTTTTGCTCGACAGAGGACGGTACGATAACTATTTCGCTGATTTCAGCGATGTGTCCAGAGCCAAGTTTGAAGATTTCCTGGCGGAGCGCGGGAAGGAACTGGTTAATTGGCCGGAAGACGTCTTTACCTATAACGCCAACGGAACGCGGGTAGACGGACCGTTAATTCTGGAGTGGTGGGAATTCCGATCTGCAGTAATCAAATCATTTACAGCCGAAGTCAAGGAGCTAGTAGACCGATATGAGCGGGAGACGGGCAGGGAAATTTTGACCTCTGCTTATGTAGGCTCCTGGTTCGATACGTATTACTTGAACGGCGTCCATTGGGGAAGCACCGAGTTTCGTTACGATCCCCGTCTGGGCTTTACCGACGAGGATGTATATACCGATGGATATTATGAAACAGGCTATGCGGAAAATTTGGACTTTTTGCAAATTGGAACTTATCAGACAACAGCCAGTGAAATTAAGAAATACATTACGATAGGCAATATCGTCACGAATGGCGAGCTTCCTCTGTATTCGTCTATGGCGATGAACAATGTGCAGGAGCCTGTGCTGCAAAGAGAAGTATTCCAGGCCGGCTTACGGAATTCAAGCGGGTTGATGCTGTTTGACTATTCCCAGGTCAATTGGCCGATTGTAAAGGCTTCCATTAACGACTATGAATATGTCAAAGACTATCAGGTAGGCATTAGCATTCCCGGCCATCCCGATGAGTTCCGGGAAGCTGACTTCTATAATGCGAACCGCAACGAAGACAATCTGAACGTATATACGAATGCCTTCGGATTAACTACAGGCGGAAATTCTTACGGCGTCGAAGCGGTGGTTGACGCTAGCGGAAAAGTGACTCATGTTGCCAACAAGACACAGGCGATCAATTGGAACTGGAACAACCGGGAAAACAACAACAGTGTCATCCCGCAAGGAGGAATTGTCATCTCCGCGATGGATGCCTCCGGAGTACGCGAGCGCAGACAGTTTGTAGCGCGTACTTACAGTGTGGGGGATGATGTAAGATCCGCTGTGTTGAGAGGCTATCTGGATTATGCCGGCCGCGTTGTTCATTCATCAGAGCTTGTCTTGGAAGGCTCTGTAGAAGTGCTGGGTACGGGGAAGGCGGAAGTGCGATTTAACGGCGAAGCTGCCGAAGTAGCCGCTAATGGGGATTACAGCGGCACCATATCGTTAACGCCCGGTGCCAACGATATCGAAATTGCAGTCTATGTAGATGGGATAAGAACGAATGCCGTCACCGTAACGGTTACTTATGAAGAAGAGCCTGGCCAGCAACCCGCTACGGTAGAGGAACGGATTGCTTACCATGCCGAAGCAGGGGATCTCAATCCGGTATTAGCCGATCAATTGAACTACCGCATGATGATTATCCGCTTGCTAATTGAACAGCAGCAAATCGATACCGCAATCACTTATTTGGATGATTTCATCCGCTATATCAGCGATCCGTCGGTTAGACAGCAAGGGCTTATTGCTGATTCCGCACATGGAGCATTGGTTGAAGCAGCGGAGCAGCTTATTGATGAGCTGCAGGATTGACAAAACAAAAAGACAGCGTCACGGCTTGTGCCGTGGCGCTGTTCATTGACCTTATGCCCGGCACGGCAATCCCCGGCAAATACAGGCTGAAAATCGGTTAACAGGATGCGGGAGAGGAGATATCACTATCAACGAGAATAACATTAGTAGACACCTGGAAGGGAGGGGAAAAAATGCAGCCGAGCTGCGGAATCGTTCTGTAGACACGAAAAGGAGGTTAGAGTAATGAATTTGATGATCGTCGAGGATGAAGCCAGGCTGCGCAACAGTCTGGCGAATAATATTCCTTGGGAGGAAAACGGCATTGAGCTGGTAGGCTTGGCAGCTAACGGCGAGGAGGCCTTGCTTTTGTTTGACCGTAAAAAACCGGACGTCCTGCTGCTGGACATCCAAATGCCGGAAATGGATGGCCTAACGCTGGCCCGCAAAATTTTAGAAAAAGATCCGTATATTAAGTGCATCGTCTTAAGCGGCCACGATAATTTTGCTTTTGCCCAGTCTGCACTGGAGCTTGGCGTATGTAAATACCTGTTAAAGCCGGCTGGAGATACTGAAATTTTGGATGCAGTACTGCAAGCCGCGGAGATGATTCGGCGAGAGATGGAGTCCCGTCACAACCAGCTTCAGCTGCAGCACAAATGGAGTCAGCATTTGCCGCATATTCAAGAGATGTTTTTGCAAAATTGGCTGTATGGAAAATATGCGGATTGGGAAATTGTTGAAAAAAGCAAGGATGTACACATCAATCTTGCTGAGAAGGAGCATTATGCGGTGGCGGTTGTTGAGATGGACCCGCTTTCGGAAACGAATGCCCGCTTTAAAGCGCAAGACGCGCCTCTGCTTAACTTTTCCCTGAAAAGTATAAGCAAGGAGTTTCTGGAGCGGCAAACGGCCTGGGTATGTTCGGATGCTTCTGATTCCACCGTCCTCGTATTTGCCTCCCCGTCCGATCAATCGGACCAGGAGTTTGCTTTGCATCTCCACACGCTAGTCGGCAAGCTTTTATTTATTGTGAAGGAATGTCTGAAGGTTACAGCGAGTGCGGGCATCAGCAGCACGACGACCCAGAAGGAGGCGGTTGCCAAGCTGTACCGGCAGGCGAGAATGGCACTGCAGGAAAGGATTGTGTATGGTCATGACCTGGTTATTCCGTACCGGGAAGAAACCGACCGCAAAGCATCTATGGCTCTGGAACCGACTTTTGAGAAGGAGCTGGAAATTGCTCTGGAAACCGGAGATGAAGAGAGAGTCGTTGAGGCGCTCCGGCAAATATGGCATAAAGGGCTCGCACAGGCCGGTTCCTTGGAAGAAATTCGCGAGCACAAGCTTTATTTAAGCAGTTTATTTGTCCGTTTGATTCATCAGCAGGGCTGGACCGTGCAGGAAGTTGCGGGGGATGCCGGGGATTACTTCTATGAGCCGCATTTGCTTGTCACCAAGGAACAAATCAATCAATGGATGCACAGGGTTACGCAAAGCTACTTAGCCTATCAGCAAAAACAGAGGAAGACTACGAGCCACAAGCTGGTGCGGGAAATCCTGCAATTGGTGGAAAAGGAGATGGATCAAGAGCTTTCGCTGCATATGGTCGCAGACCGCATGTTTGTCAATTCCTCTTATCTCAGCCGCTTGTTCAAACAAGAGATGGGCCAATCCTTTTCTTCGTATGTGCTGGAGAGAAAGATGGAGAGTGCCAAAAGGCATTTGCTGGACGGCGCCAAAGTGTATGACGCCGCCAGAATGGCCGGATATCGGGATGTGAGCTATTTTACGCGGGTATTTCGCAAATATTGGGGAGTAACTCCCGGCGAAATTAAAGGGAGCTCGTTAGGATAGCGGCTGACTGTACTCGTATCATGGTTTATTTTACTCAAAAAAGAGGGAGAGCAGAGAAGGAGTGTCCAGCCGCCCAATATAGCTGGGGGCTCCTTTTTCGTTAAGCACACCGGAGACCGCCTCTTTATCGTAGGGAACTCCGATCAGGGCTTCCTCCAGCTCGGAAATCTCGTGCTGGCCGAGAAAGTCGCCGTACAGTTTGGCTTGTTTAATTTTGCCTTCCTCGATGTTCAAGCGAACCTCCACCGTCCCAACCCCGTCAAAGCGGCGCGACTGCTTAAAATTCGCTTTGGGGGATTTGCCGTAATTCCAGTCCCAGCTGCTGTACCGGGTTTTCGCTAATTCGTGTACCTGCGCCCAGTCATTCTCAGTTAATGGATACTTCACAATGTCTTTGCCCTCAAATATAGATTCCAGCAACTGTTGCCGGAATTGCTCGATAGTCATTGGCTCCGGCAAATAATCTGCAATGTTGGCGACCCGGCTGCGAATCGACTTTATTCCTTTGGAACGCATTTTTTCGGAGTTGGCTTTCAGAGCGGAAACAATATGCTCCACTTCCGACTGGAATAATAACGTTCCGTGACTAAACATGCGTCCTTTGCTGGAGTATTGGGCATTGCCCGAAATTTTCCGTTCGCCGATTTGCAGGTCATTCCTGCCTGTCAAATTAGCTTCAACCCCCATCTTTTTGAGGGCTTTGACTACTGGCTCAGTAAACTTGCGGAAATTTTGAAACGACTTGCCGTCATCATTCGTGATGAAGCTGAAGTTAAGATTTCCGAGATCATGATAGACGGCACCGCCGCCAGACAGCCTGCGAACAACGTGAATATGGTTTGCCTGCACATAATCGGCGTTGATTTCTTCGGCCGTATTCTGGTTTTTTCCAATAATGATGGATGGTTCGTTAATATAAAAAAGCAGGTAGTCGTCATCTGTGGGCAGCTGCTTCAGCGCATACTCTTCGAGAGCCAAATTGATGCGGGGATCGGTAATGCCCTGATTGTCAATAAACTGCATAGTTTCCCTCCTCCGGAAGATATCGTCTTTCACTATAAGTATGGGCCGATAAAGGAATTTCCTTCATCGGCCCGCTCTAGTTTATACATAATTAAGTCCGGCATCATAAGGAAGCGGAAGCGGAAATAAAGTTTTCAGCGCTTCTGTAAGCTCCGGTTCATCAAGCTCCGGATGGCCGGGATCAAATAACAGAGAGATAAATTCCGTTACGGTAAGCGTGCAGGATTTATCCTTAAATGTAACGCCGATGGCGTCTTCTCCCTCCCGGGCAAAAGCCAGGGAAGCGAATGCTGAGGCATCTTTGGCTTGCAGGTAAGGGGCAAGCTGTTCCAGCAGACGTTCCGGAGAAGCGACCAATACGGTTCCGGTTGCTTTCTTCTGCTCGACAGGCAGTCCTTGAAGAGCTAGGGCCAGCTTCTGCTCATGCCATGGTACAGGGATGAGCAGCTTGTCTAGTGTATAAGTATCGGCTGCAAAGTTCAGCAATGCCGGCATACAAGCCGCATCGCCTGCCCATTCAATCAAGAGAGGCGGACGTTTAGGTGCTGCGGCCGCAGGTACGCCGACTACCGCAAAGGTGACGATCTGACCGTCTTTCTCAGCTACGACAACCTTATGCTTAAGCTTGACGCAGCTGCTGAAAGCTTCGCAGTGAATTAATTGAGCCAGTTCAGACAAATTATGATCAAAGCGTACCTCACGGTTAGATGCCAAGGCGTGCAGCTGGAACCAATCGGTCGATTGCCATTCACGCAGCTGGGCTCCTTGGGGAAGCTGCCCCGTCTGGAAGGAAACTCCGTTGCCGCGGTCCCATTGATAATATTCGACCTGGCCATAGGTTCTGCAGCCGGCGCGAGTATAAAGCGAGCGTGCTCCCGACACAAGCAGCAGCGAAGCACCGGCCTGGCCGATTTGCTGCAGCACCGCATCAAGCAGTTCGCTGGCAATTCCTTTTCCCCGGTAATTCTCGTCTGTGCAGACTGAACCGAGGGAATAGACCCTAAGGCTGGCAGGGCCCAGGCGGATTATCGTAGGGACGAGTCCCATAAAAGCAACCATTTTGCCATTATCGAACGCACCGAAGGATTGGCCAAGCGATTCCGAGAATACACCCGGGAATGCTTGCTGCATCGATACCTGTTCATGGTCGCGGAAGATCGAATCAGACAGCCGTGCCGCTTCGTCAAGCTCGGCCTTAGTAAGTAAACAGCGGATTTCCATAGGTCAGCCTCCTCAGGTGGTAATAAAGCGATCCAACTAATATTATACTGCGGAGGTAACCGGCCAGGCTAGCTCAATTCCTTCGGCAGCAAGCACTTTTTGAAACTCTTCAAGCAAATCCTTGCGCTCCCGCACTTCTTTAGGCTGAACTCCCTGGGTCAAGCAGAAAGCAGCAAGATAACCGGCCGCTTCACCTATATTCCATTCTACCGGATGCAGACGATAACAACCGTTAGTAATATGGGTTACCCCGATATTTTTACAAGCTGCAAGCAAATTGTTTACCCTAACAGGCAGCAGGCTGCCGAGCGGAATTTGGAATGGCAGGCTGGACACGTCAATATAATGTCTTTGTCCTGTGCTCGGATGCAGGTCGATTCGGTAACAGCCAATTCCGACCGAATCCGGGTATTCTTCGGCTTTATCCCGCAGATCAGAGCTCAGGTGCTGTTCCAGTACAGTGAACTCGGCTTTGATTCTTCTCGATTCGCGGATGTAAGGATACATGGCAAGACCATCCTCGGTTCCGCATACATCGGGCCGGAGTCTCAGCCCCGGATACCCGGCTTTGCCATCAGGCCGCGGCGCTTCGGTTTGCAGCCAATACAGGTAGCTCAAACTGAGTTGCTTGGCATTGTGCAGATGCTTGTTTTTCTCCTCTTCCGGCACATCGATAATCGGTCCCAGCCAATAATCATTGGCAGGCCAGTTAACAAGAGTAATATCGCTGGTAAAGGCACCCTCGGCAAAATGGGTTTTATCCAAGATCCGCCGGTAAGTCCATAAAGAGAAATTGCTTCCGCCCGGGAATAAATCGTAAGTGACCGGCTCGAGCGTATGCGGACGAACTCCGGTCATGCTCAGCTGTTTATCAGGCCAGAAGTCTGCCTGGTATTCCTTCCAAAAATCATACTGCTCCGGCTTGCTGATTGTGTAATCTTCATCCGGATGATAATCCATTGCAAAACAATGGGTAAATGATTGCATATCCATCGGGTCGGCATCTCCATCCAATGCATGAGGCTCGCCCGTTTCGTTCTTCGATTCGGAGCCGGTAACATATTCGACCTTGGCCAGAGGGAGGATATCCCCGCATTCAGTAGCGTCCAGGAAGTAAGGCGAAGTAAGCGTGACGCGATCGCCCGTATCCAGAGACTTAACGGTAACCGAACGGACAGAGTCTCCGTCTGTCTCTGCACTTTCCGCCTGAAAGCGTGAAAGAATGGTCAGGCGGCCGCTATGTACATAGGGAGCCAGCATTTGGGTAAGCACAGCTAATGCAGCACGAGGCTCGTGACTAATCCGGCTGACGGAAGCTGTTCCCGGATTCCAATCCTTGATCGACCGGGCCTTGGCCGTCATAGGGAAATGGTTTCTGTAGTAGTTGCGTACTCCATCGCGAAATTGTCTATAGCTGCGGGTGCAGCCAAAGGATTCAATCCATGGGTGCTCATCAGGAGGGACAGCTTGTGAAGTCAGTTGTCCGCCAATCCATAAAGTTTCCTCAGTCATGATTACGGATTTGCCCATCTTGGCAGCAGCTAAAGCTGCAGCACATCCGCCCGTACCTCCACCCAATATAACGATGTCAGCATGAAATTCTCTGTTCATTCCAGCTCCTCCTTATTCCTTTCAAAGCTTGTACTTCAGCATGCTTGCATAAATCCAGGATTTCCTCACCATCCAGCAAGATCGAATTTATACAAAACGCTTACTTTTCTATTGTAATCTAATACGCCGATAAGCAACATGAAAATTTATGACTATTTCTAGTAAATCGATAGCTTTTCGCCAGCCAATCCTTGGATCTATCAGGGAATATCGGCATCGCAATATTTTTTTATGAATGGTATGCGGGGAGGATATTCGCATTATTGGAGTGATTGCTCCACGGTTAGCGAAAAAGAAATTTAGCAAACCGCTAAATTCCATCTTGACGGTAAAACGATTCATCTGCAATGCTGAATGCAGGATCAATCATGATCGTTATTGCTTGGAGTCACCTTAATGTCATGAGAGTACCAATGGAAGCAATCAGAGTCGTCTATCCTGCTGTTAAGTTTTTATCTACACTTTAATTTAGCGGCAATGGTTGGACCGGTCTCTCGGATTTTAAAAGGCAAGGGGATGTGAGAATGGCGGTATACCCTGTCCGATTTGTGTTCGGTCTGGCTGTATGGGGGGGACTGGTTCTGCTGACAACATCCTGTTGGTGGGATGCAGTCAAACGTCCGGCATCACCGCATGAGGCCGGTGAGGATCAATCCAATCAGCTTCACATTGTCATTAACAGCATGGGTCTCAGCTTTCCGGAGGGCTTCGATGAGAATAACAACCCTTATCTTGATTATATTGAGAAGCATACCGGACTTGAGATCATGGTCACCCTCCCTCCACTGGAAGGCTATACAGATAAGCTTAATCTGATCATGTCCTCTGGGCAGCTTCCTGATATGATCAATACGTCTGATACGGCCTTATTCGCCAATTATGTTAAGCAGAATTTGCTTATGCCTTTGGATGATTATTTGGAAGAGTACGGTCCCGAATTAAAGCGCCTGATTCCGGAGGAAGCATGGAGCCAAGTGCGGGTGGACGGCAAAATATATGCGGTGCCGAGCTTGAACGAGGTACAGGGAACCGAGCTGATCTATGCCCGTAAGGATTGGCTGGACCGCCTGCAGCTGGACATTCCGACGACCCTGGAGGAATATGTAGACGTCATGCGTGCCTTTGCCGAACAAGATCCGGACGGCAATGGGCTGGACGATACGTTCGGTTTGTCCGTAACGGAGAATCTCGGCCGCACAGCTCCGTTTTTTGGCGCTTTTGGTACGCAAAAGGACGCCTGGTATGAAAGGGACGGCGTTCTCGTATATTCCGGAATTTTGCCTGAAACACGGCAAGCACTGGAATTTTTATCGCGTTTATACAAAGAAGGCTTGCTTGATCCGCAATTTCCGCTTAACAAGCAGAGGAACCTGGAAGACAAGGTGATCGATGGCAGGGTAGGCCTATATTCCGCCGCTTGGTTTGACACGCGAAACCCGATCGAAAAAAACGTTCGCCAAGACCCGCAGGCGCAGTGGATACCGCTGCCCTATCCGGTCGGTCCGGGCGGTCACTCCGGTACCTATTCCACCTCTCTTGTCCGCACCTATAATATCGTTCCTGCCGCCAGCACTAATCCCGCCGGGGTCATCCGGCTGCTCAATTTTATTGCCGGAGAAGGGCAGCTTACCTTGAAACTGGGGTTTGAGAATGAAGTATGGTCGATGGACAACGGCCGCATGGTAAGTGATTTTCAAGAACATAACCGTCAGCAGTACCGCGGGATTTACGGGGCGCTCGCTGATGTGATCAATCCTGAGATCGGGAAAGCGCGATTGGACTCCCTGGGAGAGCATTTCCGCTTATGGGATAATATTCAAATGATTCATCAGCACTTAATCCGCAACCAGTTCGAAGCCGCACCCACTCCGGCTATGGGCAAGTACAATGCCAAGCTGCGCAAAATGCAGGATGAAACCTTCATTAAGATCGTTGTCGGCACTTATCCGCTGGACAAGTTTGATGAGTTTGTCGAATGGTGGAGGGCAGAGGGAGGGGATGAAATAACCGCCGAGGTAAACGAATGGTACCGCGCTAAAGTGGAGGAATGATGCAGTATGCTTAGGCTGGTAAAAGCATTGCACAGTCGTTTTACCCAGCACATTCAGGTGCGTTTGACATGGTATTTCCTGCTGATCCTGCTTCCCTTGGTACTGGTCAGCTTGTTTACCAACGAACGCTCTCAGCAGATTCTGAAGAAAGAGGCTGGGGAGAGGACAAGAGGAGCGCTGCTTGCCGCAGTGGAATACATTGATCTGACTATGCAAACCGTAGATGAGCTTTCGATCCTGCTAGCTACTGACCGGAATTTAATCCAACTGCTGGAAAAAACCGAGGAGGAGCTGACTCCCCAGTCGATCGTTGATTTTAGTATGATGATGCGGGAAATTACGAATGTTACGTTTATTAATCATAAAGTATCGCGGATTTCTATCCTGCACACGCCCTCTGAGATGATGATCATGACGGATTACGGGGGCAAGAAGATCGAAAATGCCAGAGACCACGAAATCATTCAAAAAGCGATAGATGCGGGCGGGGGGAAAATTTACTACATTCCGGATGGAAGCGATTCCATTGATTCCTTGGGAGGCACCTTTGAGGAGGATTACATTTATTTGCTGCGAATGATTGATATTTATAACTACACTGATGATAAACAGCCTAACATTTTGATTCTATCCGTTAAAAAAGATACTTTGATCGAGCTTACGATTCCGCTGCTGCCGTCCAAAAATGCTGATATTTATCTTTACTCAAGTGATAATCAATTAGTTGCGGGGACGGGAAAGGCTGATTTTGTCCCGGACTGGGACGGAAACAGCGAAGAAATTGAGATCGCCAATCTGCGAGAATATGACGAAGCGATGTTTACCGTTCGCGCCAAATCGAGATTTTCCAACTGGTCGCTGCTATTGGTTCAGCCTGAGAAGGAACTGTACGAGAAAAACAAACAACTGGAGATGTCTACGTATATTATTATCGGAATCAGCGTCCTGCTGGCGCTTTGGATTTCATGGGCATTGTTCCGGCATATCTCTGCCCCTTTAGCCAACCTGATCTACGGAATGAAGCAAATACGTCTGGGCAACTTTGATGTCCGCTTGTCCAATCAACGTAAAGACGAGCTCGGCTACCTTGTTGATTCCTTCAACAGGATGATATCTGACCAGAAGCATCTGATCCAGGATCACTACGAGCAGCAGCTGCGGCTGTCACAGACAGAATTGAAATTTCTCCAGTCGCAGATCAATCCGCATTTTCTTTACAATACTCTGGACACGATCTACTGGACGGCGAAAAATTATGAAGCCAGTGAAATAAGTGAGATGGTGTTGAATCTGTCCAAGTTTTTCCGCCTGAGCCTGAATAAAGGACAGGACACCTTTTCTATCGCGGAAACGGCAGAGCATTTAAATTATTATTTGCGGGTTCAGCAGCTGAGGTTTCTGGATCATTTTTCGGTTGAATACCAGATCGCTGAGGAATGCCGGCCGGTTCATATTCACAAGCTGCTTCTCCAGCCGCTCGTAGAGAACGCGCTGCTCCACGGCCTGGAGAAGAAACAAGGGGAGGGTCGCCTGCTTATTGCCGCGGAGCTGGAGGAGGGTTTTCTTCAACTGAAAGTAGAGGATGACGGGGCAGGAATAGATGAGGAGAAGCTTGCGTACATCCAAAAAGAACTGAAATCATCGGGAGGACGTGCCGATCTGCTGACCCGGAATCCGGTACAGGATTTGTTCGGGCTGCGCAATGTGCTCACTCGTGTCCAGCTCTACTACGGGAAGGAAGCCGACTTGCAAATTTACAGTAAACTAGGCGAGGGGACCACCGTCATTCTGCGGCTTCCCATAGAGCAGGATAAGACCGGGCAAGTACGGGTCAAACGATCGGCCTAGTCCCCTTCTTCATCCTTCCTCAGAGGGAAGAACGGGGGCCGATGATCGAGAGTGTGGTATCGAGGATATGCTCCATGAGCTTTCTTTCTTCGGGTTCGAAAGCGTCATTCTCATCCTGCAGCGCATCCTCAAGCGGCAGCACCTGATAGCGCTTTGCTTCCCCGGAGCTTGATTTGTGCACCCAGGTCGGGACGGGTTTGACCTGCTTGATAACGACTCTCCCGTCCTTTATTTGCTGCAGCTGAACCAGCAGGATAACGCCCGCCATAGTATGCGGGTTTTTCTTCAGCCGTGAAGAAATCAGGCTGCCCAAAGAATACACGGCCAACTTGCCATTGCTATTCCAGACAACCGGCTGAACAACGTGGGGATGTGAGCCGAGCACCAGATCAGCACCCCATTTCATGAGCTTGCGCGCCCAGCGTCTTTGCCCTTGAGTAGGAATATGGCTGTACTCCGGGCCATGATGCAGAGCGACAATGCAGAAGTCGGCCTTGCGCCTTAGAGCGTACAAGTCCCGGCGAATGTGCTGCAGGTTCATGCGGTTAACCATCCACGGATACGGGCATGCAATGCTATTGGTGCCTCTTGTGTAGGAGAGGATGCCAATGCGAATCCCCTTGACAGTAACGATAACCGGCCCCCCGCCCCCGGATGGATGACGTTTGGCATTGGTTCCTGTATGTTTTATCCCGTGCTTGTCGAGTACCCGGAGCGTTCGCCGCAAGCCTGAAACTCCCCGGTCCAGGCAGTGATTGTTGGCTGTAGTGAGCACATGGAGGCCGGCTTTGCGCAGCGCCGATGCCAATTCATCGGGGCAATTAAATTGCGGGTAGCGGTTGGCCGGATTCCGTCTGAGATAGTGCTCCTCTCTGCCAGCAAGTGTCACTTCCAGGTTGGCAATGGTGAGGTCCGCCTGCTGTAAATAGGGGACAATTGGGGCAAGCAGCGCGTGAAAGGAGTAGGCATCCTTGTCCTCTAGCCGTGCTGACTGAATGATCGGTTCGCGTACGAGCAGATCTCCGGTTAAGGCGAGCTGAATGTTCAACGGGCATGCTCCTTTCCTAATGGATTACCACATTGTATTCCACAACAGCCCGAACCGTTTGCCTTTAGTTTTGGAGTTCGGGGATATTTAGCGTATAATGAAAGGGGTTTCTATAGTTGCCGCAGGCTTCTATTTCCGATGCAATTCATTCAGGAGGGATCTTATATGAGTTATTTTGCTGTATTTTTGCCTATGCTGAGTTCAAAGAAGAGTGAGGAGCACCGCCAGGCGCATCTCGATTTTTTGGCGGAACAGGAGCGTGAAGGCCGGGTGTTTGCCAAGGGGCCATTCCTCGATGGAAGCGGGGGACTGGTCATTTATAAAGGGGAGTCGGTAGAGGAAATTCAAAGAATCGTAATTCAGGATCCTTATGTAAAAGTCGGCGCCCGCGGCTATGAAATTCATGAATGGGCGATGAAAACGGTATGAAAATTGTCGTCCTGGACGGCTATACGTTAAACCCCGGAGACATCAGCTGGTCTCCTTTGGAGGCTCTTGGCTCTTTAACGGTCTACGACCGCACGGATGAAGAGCAGATTGTCGAACGGGTAGACGGAGCCGAAGTGATTTTTACGAATAAAACGCCGCTTAATGCCGCTGTCCTAAAACGTCTTACCGGGCTGAAATATATCGGAGTGCTGGCCACGGGCTACGATGTGGTAGACATTGCAGAGGCCAAGCGCCAAGGTATCGTTGTGACTAATATTCCTGAATACGGTACATATTCCACTGCACAGATGACGATTGCGCTGCTGCTGGAGCTGTGCCATCGTGCCGGCAGCCACAGTGATTCTGTGCGCAGGGGAGATTGGGCCAGCTATCCGCATTTCTGCTACTGGAATTCCACTCTGGTCGAGCTGTACGGTAAAACGATGGGCATTATCGGATCGGGAAGAATCGGCAGACGAGTCGCCAGCATTGCACGTGCTCTTGGCATGAGGACGATCGGCACAAGCCGTTCAGCGGAGCCCGGTACTGAGAGGGATGGCATTGAAATCGTGAGCCATGACCAGCTTCTGCAGACCTCGGATGTGATCAGCCTGCATTGTCCGCTCACGGCCGAAACCGAGGGAATGATGAATCGGGAGGCGTTCCAGCAGATGAAACGCTCGGCGTTTCTAATTAATACGGCGAGAGGAAAGCTGGTGGTCGAGCAGGACTTGGCGGATGCGCTGAATGAAGGCAGTATTGCCGGGGCTGCTGTGGATGTGCTCGCTAGCGAGCCTCCCGATCCTGCCAACCCTCTATTAACGGCGGATCGCTGCATTGTTACGCCTCATATAGCTTGGGCAACCACGGAAGCCAGATCACGCTTGATGACTATGGCTGCCGACAATCTTGCCGCTTTTTTGCAGGGCGAAAGCAAGAACAGGGTAAATTAACCCAGTTTTATCCACGAGAACCTATTGCCAACCATCGAGTCCCCGGGTGTGCTGTTAACCCGGGGATTTGTTTACCCTAATTAAAAATATAAGTTTCCTTGCTTGGCGGAAAGAGCAAATTCTAATTGCGCATAAAACCTAATTGATAAACAGGTTATGCTTCCGAAGTAGTTTTGCTGGCGCAAGCCTTGGAGATCGCTCGTCTTCGAAAGACCTCGCTAGAGGTTTTTTCAAGTTTTTTTGCAATCGGTGCCTGATCGTCCCGTGCTCCTGAAATTGGCACGGGGAGCGTTTTCCATTGTCGGATCGCGGAGGATGCATTATAGTAATGGTGATTCGAAGTAATGGTGATTGCGATAATAATGATGAGTTCGCAAGCAATGGCGATTCGACAAAAAAGGTTTCATCAAGCAAGGAGGGGGCGCAGGTGAGCCGCTTTATCCAGTGGGCCGTCAACATGAAGCTGCAGAACAAGCTGATTGTTCTGTTTCTGCTGCTCTGCTTTATCCCCTTGACTATGCTCGGCACATTTTCCTATTATCGTTCATCGGAGGTTATCCAGCAAAAGGTTTATCAGACCGTTCTGGAGAACCTGTCTCAAGTGAATTACGGGCTGAATTATTTTATGAGCGATATCGAGCAGCTGTCCATGTACATCTACAGTAATCAGGATATTCAGGACGTTCTCGCAAAGCCTGAGGAGCGCAGCTTGCTGGAGAAGCATGAGGACAGTAAAACCATCAGCAATGTGCTTGATGCTTTCCTGGGATTTAAAAGCTGGGATATTCAAATTTATCTCCTTGGCTTAAATGGCGACCGATACTTTACTGGCGATCTGCTGCCTACAGCCTATTCCAGCTTTAATCCCAACTGGGGGTTGTTCCGCAAAGCGGGACTAGCCGATGGGAACATCGCCTGGGACACCCAGTACACCATCAAAAAGACAGATGATTATGGGGCGGTCATCAGCTTGGGGAGGCTTATTAAGAATATAGAAACCAATGAGCCGCTTGGCTATCTTGTTATTGATGTTATGGAGCCGGCTCTTGCCGATAAATATAATAAGGCACAGGTATATCCGGGAGGACAGGTGCTGTTGTTGGACAGGGGAGGCTATATCGTATCCAGCACCCCATCCAAGCAGGAAGTCGGCACCCGTCTGGAAGATGGCTTTTTATCCAGTGTTCTCGGCGGAACTAAGGGGTATTTCCGCTGGAATGATCCTAACGGGGTGCAGTTTATGGTCGTATATGACACATCGGAAACGACGGGCTTTAAAATGGTTAACAAAATACCGGTAGCGGCTATTACGAAGGATAGTCAAAGCATACGAAATCTGACCTTAATCGTTATTGCTCTGGAAGTCATCGTATTCTTTATTATCGCTTTTCTGCTTTCCCGGACGCTGACCCGGCCTATACGCAAGCTGAAGGCGCTGATGAGCCGCGTGGAGGAAGGTAACTTGAACGTCACCTTTCCAGCGCGCAGCGAGGACGAGATTGGCCAGCTGGGCCAGAGCTTTAATAATATGCTGCGGCAAATCAAGCTGCTGATCAATGAGGTTTATGAGAAGCAGCTACGGGTTCAAGAAGCGGAATTGAAAGCGGTTCACGCCCAGTTCAACCCCCACTTTCTATACAACGCGCTTGATTCCATCAATTGGATGGCTCGCATTCACAAGCTGGATGATATTAGCCGTACAGCTGTGTCATTGGGAGAATTGCTCAGATTCAGCATCAGCAAGGACGGGGTGTTTATCCGGGTGGAGGAGGATATTAGACAGATCCAAAACTATCTGAACATCCAGCAGATGCGTTACCGGGACAAGTTTAGCGTATCGATTGATATTCAGCCTGAAATCAAGCGACTGTACACATTAAAGCTGCTTTTGCAGCCGGTTATCGAGAACGCGGTCACCCATGGGTTAGAGATGAAGCTTGGTCAAGGGAAGCTAATGATTCAAGGGATGTTAATTGGTGATAAGATCCGATTTACAATCGAAGATGATGGAATCGGAATGGATATCAGAACAGTTGAACAGATTTTACGGGGGGAATACCATTCCGTCCATCACAAAAATACGGGAATCGGATTGGAAAACGTAAGAAAAAGACTGATGCTCTATTTTAAAGAACATTCCTCTTTTCGGGTAGAGAGCGCTCCGGGGGTGGGGACTAAGGTCATCATCGAGCTCCCGGTCATCGAGGAAGTGAAGGAGGGCGAGAGCAATGTATCGTATCATCATAGCTGATGACGAATATATGATCCGGGAAGGAATCAAAACCACACTGCCCTGGGATGAGCTGGGCTGCGAGGTTGTCGGAGAAGCAGCCGATGGGTTGTCCGCCTGGGAACTCATCGAGTCCGCTGCTCCTGATATTGTGCTCACTGATATTCGCATGCCGGGAATGAACGGACTGGATTTGGCTTCTCAGGTAGCCAAGCACTACCCGCAGGTCAGAATTATTTTTTTGACGGGCTTTAACGAATTTGAGTATGCTCGCCAAGCTGTTAAGCTGGGAGCGTTTGACTATGTTTTGAAACCGACAAATCCGGAGGAATTGGTGAGAACGCTGGAAAGCGCCAAGCTGGAAATGGATAAGGAAAGAAGCTTGATGAATCACCTTAGAGAGCTGGAACAGCAGGTGCTGCAGTTGACACAGGAAGCAGAGGATCAGGACCCGGACTTGGACTCGGACCGGGTTACTGTCGTTAAAGATAAGTATGATTTTTATAAAATCGATGATTTTCTGGAGGAGCATTATGCTGAGGAGATTTCCCTTCAGGAGGTGGCGTCTCTGCTGCATATGAGCGAGGGGCATTTTTGCCGATTATTTAAAAAGCAGACCGGCAGGAATTTTCTCGAGCATTTAACTCAATTTCGCATCGATAAGGCAAAGCCGCTGCTCGCCGATCTGCGCTTGAAAATGTACGAGGTGGCTGAGAAAGTCGGCTACAGGGATTCCCGCTACTTTAGTCAAATCTTCCGTAAGGTGACAGGAGAAACGCCAACGGATTACCGAAAAAAAATGATTAAAGCCGAGGGTGAAACCATTTCATAAAGTCACCTGGAAGCGTTTAACTGGTAAAAACAGGCGAAATATATGCGGAAAACCGCATAGAAGGTTTATCGGTCTTAGTCCTAAATTCCAAGGGACTAAGGCCGTTTAATTTTTCTGGATTGATCTCGATTCGCCGCGTTATTATCCGCTATAGTAACACCAATTGAACTATGCATGGGAAGCTTATCAAACTTGGGACAGGTACTTATTTCACCTCAACCTGCTGGAATGGGGCATTTTGGAAGATCAATATTTTAAACATTTTACACAAGAATGTCACATTGAAAGCGCTTCAGGATGGATTTATAGTGAATGAAGAAACAGGTTATCATAATGGAATTGGAAAGGGGATTAACACACAAATGAGAAACAGCAAATGGCTTTCCGTGTTTCTAATCGTCTTGAGTACCGCTTTGGTGCTTGCGGGATGCGGTGGTTCAAATGGGGGTTCTTCCACTGGGGGCAGTCCTAGTGAAACTGAAGGCAGCAGCGGGGGTGCCAAAAAAGGCAGGCTAACCGTCTATTCACCCAATGCAGCAGAAGTGAATAACCCGATTGTTAAAGAGTTTCAAGATCGCACCGGCATTGAAGTTCAATTAATCTCCGGGGGTACGGGAGAAATGCTGAAAAGGGTTCAAGCTGAAGCAGGCAACCCGCTGGGCGATGTATTCTGGGCCGGTGGTGCTGATTCGCTGGAAGCTTATAAAGACTATTTCGAGCCTTACCGCACTTCCGAATACGACAATCTTGTTCCTGAATATGTGGGCAGCGGCGATTATTGGACGCCTTTTGCAGCATTGCCCATGGTCATCATGTATAACAAAGACTTAGTGGATGAAGCCGATGCACCGAAGAGCTGGGAGGATTTGCTGGATGAGAAGTGGAAGGGCAAAATTGCTTTTGTAGACCCTGCTAAATCAGGCTCTTCCTACACTCAGCTGGTTACCATGCTGACGGCTTTCGGCAAAGAGGATGAGGGCGGCTGGGACTATGTTCGTAAGCTGATCGAGAACATTGACGGGAAGCTGCTTCCGTCTTCCAGTATGGTTTACAAAGGTGTTGCAGATAAGGAGTTTCCTGTAGGAGTTACACTTGAAGAGGCTGCTCTGCGATATGTTGAAGGCGGCGCGCCTGTTGGTATCATGTACCCCGAAGAAGGAACCTCAGCCGTACCGGATGGCGCAGCCATTATTAAAGACGCTAAAAATATGGAAGAGGCAAAAATGTTTATCGATTTTCTCGTGGGCACCGATGTTCAGCCTATGATTCAGACCGAATTCAACCGCCGTTCTGTACGGAAGGATGCGGCGCCAATTGAAGGAATTCCGGCTATTGAGGACATCAAGCTGGTCGATTACGACTTTGACTGGTCCGCTTCTCACAAGGACGAATTGATTTCCAAGTTCACTCGAATCATAACTGGCCAGGAATAATAAATTGCGGCACAGGTCAGGGATAATAGACTGGTGGAACTGATCAGAAATAGTAAATTAGCCTGAACTGGCCGGGTATAACAGATGGCGGATTGCGCCGGATATAGGAACGAAGAAACTGCGAAGTAATTGTTAGTTAGCTGGACAGGCGTCTTGAGGGCGGTTTGAAGTTACAGGCTGACCTGGAAGGCGCCTTGTCTATATTCAAAAGTCAGGATCAAGATCAAATGATCAGCAGAAGCTCAAGATTATAGCTGAAGATCAAATGATCACTGAAGCTCAAGATTAGGAATGACAGTTAGGAGGCTGCATCGTGCAAACGGTAAGATTTGATCATGTAACCAAGTATTTCGGAACAACGAAGGCCGTAAATGATGTGCACTTCACTATCGAATCCGGTGAGTTTTTTACACTGCTGGGACCTAGCGGATGCGGCAAAACGACGCTTTTACGGACCATTGCAGGCTTTTATCAGCAGGAAGAAGGAGATATCTGGTTTGGGAATCAGAAAATCAACACGGTGCCTACCTACAAAAGAAATATCGGGATGGTATTTCAAAATTATGCGATTTTCCCGCATTTGACTGTTTTTGATAATGTGGCCTACGGTCTTCGCGCCCGCAAGGTGGATAAAAAGGAAATTGAACGAAGAGTGATGGAAGCGCTCGAAATGGTGGAACTCGGCCATTTGCGTGACCGGATTCCGTCTAATATGAGCGGCGGCCAGCAGCAGCGGATCGCACTGGCAAGAGCGATTGTTATTCGCCCGGGTTTGCTGTTGATGGATGAGCCCTTATCCAACCTGGATGCCAAGCTGAGAATCAAGATGCGTTCGGACATCCGTATGCTGCAAAAAGAATTGAACATTACGACGGTCTATGTCACTCATGATCAGGAGGAGGCACTGGCTGTTTCCGACCGTATTGCTGTCATGAGCGACGGAATCATTCAACAGATTGACACGCCGCAAAATATTTACTCCTTCCCGGAAAACCGTTTTGTGGCCAACTTTATCGGCACCTCGAACTTTATTGAAGCGCCGGTATCCCAGTACGACAAGGCTTCGGGGCAAGCTGCACTTCGTTTGGCTGGAACCGATCTGCCGGTAACGTTGAAGCGCGGGGTACCAAGCTCTGTCATAATTTCCATGCGGCCTGAACGGATAGGGCTGTACGATGTCCAGTCGGGACAGGGTCAGCTGGTAGGGGAAATTTCTGATGTTACGTTCCTGGGTGAAAAAGTTAGCTACAGCATCAAGCTGAAGGACGGCACAATCATTCATGCTCAAGAGCATTCGATTGAGCCCGGTGATCTCAAGCAGCTGCATCAAAAAGTAGCTGTGGACCTTAACCTGAAAAAAGCAGTCATCTTTGATTCCACAGGGCAGGAGGTGCTTTCCGGTGGGGCAAACCGTGACAACGCCAGGGCAGGATCTGCGTAAGCGGCTTACATTCCGCAAATGGGATTTTTGGACTTTTGTCATTCTTGGCGGCTATATCTTTTTCTTCATGTTTGTGATCTATCCGCTGTTTAGTCTGTTTATTTCCAGTATCTTTAATGCGGAAGGCCAGCTTTCGCTGCAAACCTATTATGACTTTTTCCGTTTAAAATATTTCCGCGGCGCTTTATTAAACAGCTTTATGGTTGCGGGGCTGGCTACCGTTTTTGCTATTTTGATCGGTGTGCCTCTGGCCTATATTACAACCCGTTACAACATCCGTTTTAAAGGATTAATTAACATTCTTGTTATCATGTCTTTGCTGTCTCCGCCTTTCATCGGAGCCTATTCTTGGATTTTAATGCTTGGTAACAACGGATTTATTACCCGGTTTCTGAATGACATCGGAATCCCTTTCGGTTCCGTTTATGGATGGAAAGGTATTGTGTTTGTATTTACTCTGCAATTCTATCCACATATTTATTTGTATGTTTCGGGTGCTTTAAAAACGATCGACACCTCTTTGGAAGAAGCGGCGGAGAGCTTGGGACGTTCCAGCTTCCGCAGAATGCTGAGCATCACCCTGCCTCTGATTTTTCCAACGTTATCCGCAGGGGCGTTAATGGTGTTCATGGCTTCCTTCGCTGACTTCGGTACGCCGATGCTGCTCGGACAAGGCTATAAAGTACTGCCGATTTTGGCGTATGAGCAGTTTATCAGTGAGATGGGCGGAAACCCGGCAATGGCCAGTACGTTAAGTGTACTGCTTATTCTATGTTCCACCGCCATTTTATTTATGCAGCGTTATTTTGTATCGAGAAAAAATTATGCCATGTCCGGCATGCGCACACCTAAAGTGGTTCAATTGCGCAAAGGCCCCCGTTTTTTGTTGACGCTGGGTGCGCTCATGGTGGTATCGATTTCGATGATTCCCCAGCTTACCGTTATCACGACATCGTTTATCAAAACGAACGGGCCGGTATTCCAAAAAGGCTTCAGCCTCGACAGCTACCGGGAGGTGCTGTATCGGGTGCCCAAAGCTATCTTTAATACGTATACCTTCTCCTTAATTGCAATTGTTATTATGATTGTCGGCGGTATGATGCTCGCATACGTACTCGTACGCCGCAGATCGAATTGGACCGCGACGCTTGACGGGCTGATTATGATCCCTTATGTCATGCCGGGCACGGTGCTCGGGATCAGCTTGATTCTGGCCTTTAACAAGGCGCCGCTCGTATTGACCGGAACCTGGGTTATCTTGGTTATCGCCTATGTGGTCAGGAAGCTGCCGTATACGATACGCTCGAGCACGGCCATCCTGCAAGGTTTGGACCGCGGGGTGGAGGAAGCCTCGATCAGTTTAGGAGTTCCCCCGCTAAAAACGTTCTTTAAAACGACCGGCAGGCTAATGATTCCGGGCGTATTGTCAGGGGCTATCCTTAGCTGGGTAACGACGATTAACGAGCTCAGCTCCACACTTGTTTTGTATTATGGAGCAACGGCTACAATTTCGGTAACCATCTATAGCGAGGTCTTTACCTCCAATTATGGAACGGGAGCTGCGCTCGCTTCGATCTTGACGGTTTCGACCCTGTTGTCGCTGTTAATTGCCAACAAGCTCACGGGAGGCAAGGATCTGAAAGTATAGCGGCCAGGCAGGGCCATAGGCATTAGATTCCAAGTGTAATCGCGAAATTGAAGCAACACGAGCAGAGTGGGGATAAAAGCCCCGCTCTGCTCGTGCGTTCACTTCAAAATGTATCGAAAATGTATACAGGCTGGGCGGATTGACCTACTATAAAGGGAGCGCACATTGTACAAGGGGAGCATGGATGATGACTTTACCAAAAAAAATAATGACCTCCGTTTTGTTAGCTGCAGTCTTTTTGCTCGGAGTTGGCGTCTGGGTCTTGTCCATGTCCAGGAACGCAGTTCCCCAGGAATCCGCTCCCGTTATTTCAATCGAAGGCTGGGTATACACGCCTATCTATGTGGAATGGATAAACGAATTTGAAAGCAAGCATCCCGAATACCATATTGAAGTGAGGACGTTCCGTTCTCCTGAACAGCTGTTTGATGAATTGAATGCGGCAATATCGGCCAACGCCGCGCCGCAGTTTGCTGAGGTGAGCGGCATGTACGGAATTCCGCAGCTTGCCGACAGCGGAATGCTGCTTGATCTCACCCGGCATTTTACAGAGGAGCTTTGGGGGCAGCTGCATCCTGCCTTGGTCTCATCGTTTGCTTATCAGGAAGGACAATGGGCAATGCCCTTAGGCGGCGAAGTTCCTGTTGTGTATTATAACTTGAATTTGCTCGAGCTGGCGGGGATTGAGGAAACAGCCATTAAAGACTCGGCCGGAATGCTGCAGGCCGCTTCAAAGCTGACCCTTTCGCCCAGGGGAAATGCTTCAAGCGAAAAATGGGGTCTGGCGGTCGATAGAGAGGTGCCCTGGTATTTGATCAATTGGGCTAATTCTTATAACGGCTCCGCCCTTTCAGACGCAAGATGGGAGAAGGCTATTCTGTTGTGGCATGAGCTCGTTTTTGGCGAGCAGCAGGTTATGAAGCGGCTCCAGCACCATCTGGCTGCGAGCGACTTTGTTAATGGCCAGGTCGCTATGCTGATCAGCTCTTCGGGCAAGCTGCCTATGCTGAGTCAATACATTGGGGGCAAATTCAGCTTCGCTTGGCAGCCCCTTCCTTTGCTTGGTGAACCCCAACAGGCCAGGTATACAGCGAATGCAAAAGGGATGGCGCTGCTTCCTTCCCAGCCTGACAAAGTGGAGGCTGCCAAACAGCTGCTGGCTTTTCTGATGGAATCTGAGGCCCAGGGAGACTTGCTGCAGTCGGGAGGACAGCTGCCTGCCCATGAAGCTTTCCTGGCCGAATTTGCCGATGGCGGGCTGTCACCGATGTCAGAAACGCTGCTTTCCGTAAGAGACCGCTTGCGGCAGGCCCCCCCGGACAGCTCGCAGCTGATGCTCTGGCATCGGCTGATGGAAATCAGTGAACAGGTAGAGCTGAATGAGGAGCTGGATATCAAACAGCAAGTCCGCAGTCTGCTGCGATTGTCTAGCGAATAGTGACCAAAGGGACGGTCCTGACAGTCTATTTTCCCATATGGCGCCGCAATTAAAGGGGCTGTCCGAAAAGTGGCCGTTCAGCCCGATAGCTAGAATAAGCAAACCCCAAGCAGCTAACCCGAGGCCAGCGGCCCCCAGGCGAAATGTCTGCGAAAGTGTATGTGAAAATTGTATGCGAAATTGTGTGCGAAAGCGTATGTGAAAGTGTATGCGAAATTGTGTGCGAAAGCGTATGTGAAAGCGTATGTGAAAGTGTATGCGAAAACAGTCATGCCATTGAATTCTCAGCCACAACTCCGGCATGAAACTAGCCAAGGTTGGCGAGGTTCGCGGGGTTCGAGGACTGCGCGGGCTTGTTGCCTGCGTTTTGTACCGTTTTGTACGAAATGTCGTACAAACGCATGGGGTTGACGGGCGATTCCCGGAGATTTGTATGAAACGTCGTACAAATGCAGGGGATTGAAGGGTAATTACCCAAGATTTGTATGACAAATCGTACAAATGCAGGGGATTGAAGGGCGATTACCCGAGATTTGTATGACAAATCGTACAAATGCAGGCTTTAAGCTATTAAGGAACTGCAGCCAATGTTCTAGACGAATTTTCGTACAAGTTATGTGATTTGAGGTACGATTACCGGAGAGTGCTCATCATGCGGGGCGTTTTATTAACCCGACGATAGACGATACAAGAAGGACATCCGGCACGCTTCCAACTGGACGTATGAAGAGCAGGAGGATCGCTTTGTTTGCCCAAAAGAGCCCTTGAGGATGAAGAGAAGAGGATGAAGAGAAGTCTGCGATCTATGCTCGGCGTAAAGTGGAGGTAGAGAGCGTGTTTGGTCACCTCAAGGGCAAGCGGTCCTTCCGACGGTTCCCTTGGAGGCTGAACAAGGTTCACGATGAGTTTGGGATTGTGGCATTAGCCCACAATCTATTGAAAGTGGCAGCTATCCGCCTTGACTGCTTTCCGGGAAAACAGACAAACAAAAAAATGGACGGAAAACATTAAGGTTTTCCGTCCATTTATTTTGGGGACTTATTGGACAGCCCCTTGCTTATTTTAGATATACAGGCTGAACTACCCTCTTTTCGACAGCCTTTCTTTGACTAGTAGTAAACAAAATTACGCTCCGTCAGCAATATTATTTTTCATTAAATGCTCGTTATCGTTCTTGAATGTCCGTTATTTAACCCTATTGCCCGATCCTATACTCTAGATGTAACGGGTGCGGATGTGAAAATTGACGGCAAGTCCCGTAATCCATCCTATTAGTGGGGAGGTCAATAAAATGATAGTAAGAACAAAAAGTTGGACAAAAGCGGCTCTCACTGCCATATTGACGACCAGTCTGCTGAGTGCTTGCGGAGGTGGGGAGCAGCCAGGCTCTGGCGGCGCTACAACAGGTGAAGCCGATAAGCCGTTTCAGGGCAAGAAGCTTTCTATCGCTACAGCAAATCATCCCTGGGGTGACGCGATTAAGGAGCTGATCCCGAAATTTGAGGAAGAGACAGGAATGAAGGTCGATGTCCAAAGCTACTTTGAAGACCAATTGTCGCAGAAGCTGACTGTTCAGTTTACATCCGGGTCTTCCACTCCCGATGTGTTTATGTATAGTCCTTTGCAGCATGCCAAGCAGTTCTACAATAACGGCTGGCTTCAGCCGCTTGATGAATACGTCGACCGTAATCCGGAATATGATTTCGAAGACTTCTCTAAAGCTTCAGTCAGTACGAACAGGGTGGATGGAAAGCTGGTCGGCATCCCGACCATTACGGAGCAGCATATTTTATACTACCGCAAAGACTTGCTCGAAGAGGCAAACCTTGCTGTGCCTAAGACGATGGACGAGCTATTGGCAGCTGCTCGTGAGCTGCATGACCCGGCCAACGAAATTTACGGCTTTGCCGCACGCGGGCAGCGCTCCGCACTCGTATCCCAGATTTCATCCTTTATGTACTCCGAGGGCGGGGAATTTATGCGTGACGGCAAGGCGATTCTAAATTCGCCGGAATCGATAAAAGGCATGGACACATACGCAACGCTTCTCAGGGACTACGGTCCGCCGGGCGTATTGAATATGTCCTGGCCGCAAGCAATCGGTGTGTTCGCTCAAGGTCAGGCTGCTTTCTTCGCCGATGTTAACTCCATCTATCTCAACGCAGCTGACCCGGAGAAATCGACAATCGCCGATCAGATCGGATATGCCGTGTTCCCGGCCGGTGACGCAGGGTCCCAGCCGTTCAATATCGCTTCATGGGGCATAGCGATGAACGCCAAGTCTGCTGACAAAGACGCTGCGTGGGCGTTCATCGAATGGGCAACGAGCAAGGAGATTATGCTGGAAACGCAGAAGCTGGGGAATCCGGGATCACGCTTGTCGGTTTGGGAAAGCCCGGAAGGTACAGTAGCTTTTCCCCAGGAATTGGCTGAGGTAACAATGGAAACCCAAAAAGGAGGGGTAGACCATTCTCTGCCCCAGGTTAATGCGGTAGGCGAAGCACGTGATATTATCGGAACTATCGTACAGCGCGCAATCAGCGGTGAAGATATTCAAGAGGCGGCAGAGCAAGCCAATCAAGAATTCCAGGCTTTAATCGATAATGAAGCTGGTCAATAAGAGGCTGGCGGTAAAGGGATGCGTCCGTAGACGCGTCCCTTACTAGAACCATCCCGAATTAATAAGAATTTATTTGGGACTAACTAAGAAAGGGGGGGCATTCTTGCGAACAAACTGGTTTGACCGCCATCAAAAGTGGATTTATACCATGCCGGCTGTACTATTCGTCCTTCTTATGATGCTATTCCCGATTCTCTATACCGTTCGAATCAGTTTCTTTGAATGGAGCATGTCCTCGACAACTCCTCCCAAGTGGGTGGGACTGGATAATTATACAGCTCTGCTCGCGGACGGCCGTTTCTGGGTGACGGTAAAACAAACCTTTGTGTTCACTTTTGGGGCTCTTATCGTGCAGACGGTACTCGGTGTAGCAATTGCTCTCCTGCTTCACCGCGAATTTTATGGTAAGAATCTGGTCAAAACTATTTTTTTACTGCCGATGGTTGCCACCCCTGTTGCGATGGGCCTGGTATGGCTTCTAATCTACGAACCCAGTATTGGCGCGGCGAATACGCTGCTAAAGATGCTGGGACTGAGCCCTCAGCTCTGGATTGCTTCTCCAGCACAGGTTATGCCGTCACTGATTCTTATAGACGTTTGGATGTGGACTCCCATGATCTCTTTAATTGTCATGGCCGGGCTGGCCACACTGCCAACGGAGCCATATGAGGCAGCTGACGTCGATGGAGCCACTACTTGGCAGAAGTTTTGGAGCGTGACTCTGCCGCTTCTGAGGCCAACCATCATTGTGGCGGTTATGCTGCGCCTGATCGATGTATTAAAGACTTTTGACATCATCTATGCGACTACGCAAGGCGGGCCCAACATGAAATCCGAGACCCTTAATATTTATGGCTACACGCTCGGCTTCCAGTACTTCAAGCTGGGTATGGCTTCATCCCTGCTTGTCATCTTTTTTGCAATTGTGATGGCCCTTACTTTGTTCATGATCTACGTGCGCAAACGTCTGGAGGTGTCCTCGTGAAGCGGAAAAAACAGATTAAATCGCTCATTCTGGGCGTGCTTACCTTCGTGGTCGTAATCGGCTTCGCTTTTCCTTTTCTCTGGATGCTGCTGGCTTCTTTCAAGACCCAGGCCCAGATCATGTCGACAGATCATTTCTTTCTTTTTAAGCCTACCGGGCAAAATTATGCCAATGTGTTTAGCGAATATGACTTTTTGAAATTCATCTTAAACAGCTTTATTGTGGCCGCAGGCTCGACGATAGGCTCGCTTCTTCTCGGTTTGCCTGCCGCTTATGCGATTGCCCGCTTCCGGCTGCAGGGACTCGGTCTTGTTATTTTGATCGCACGGATTATTCCGGGAATCACTTTTTTAATTCCGTGGTTCATTCTGTTCTCCCAATTAGGAATGGTTGACACGTATAGCTCGCTTATTTTGAGCCATATGCTCGTTGGACTCCCCTTTATCATTTGGGTAATGATTTCTTTCTTTGAAGGGCTGCCAACGGAAATTGAACAGTCCGGCCTGATCGACGGATGCACACCCACACAAGTGTTTCTAAAAATTGTGCTTCCGATCTCCGGCCCGGGAATTATTACTTCGTCTTTATTGTCCTTCATCTTCTCTTGGAATAATTTCATGTTCTCTATTATTTTGGCAGGGGACAAGACAAGGACGCTTCCCGTTGCGGTATTTAACTTTATGTCGTACTCGGAAATAAATTGGGGAGCTCTCATGGCCGCGGCCTGCATCATTACACTACCGGTTCTAATTATTGCCTTAGTAGCCCAGCGCTTCATTGTAAGCGGTCTTGCAGCCGGGGCAGTGAAGGGCTAAACTACTTGTACAACCAAGAGTTTATGCCTTTCGTGAAGGGGCTGCAGCTATGTCCAGAAAACCTACTATATTTTCCAAAATGATTGTGATTCTCGTGCTGCTGCTTGTGCCGGTGATGATCTTGTATAGTTATACGAACCGGGTAAGCGTCCAAGTTGTTGAGGATGAAATCCAGGCGAACAGCCTGGGGCAGCTGTCATTTTTCCTGCAGCAGTTTGATGCGACGATCGAGCAGCTTGCTATGTATACGGTAATCTTGAGCGCTGACCCGCATATACGAAAATTGATGGACCAAAACGAAAGCGTTTCCTATGATCATCTGCGTGAACAATACCGGATTAACAAAAAACTGAGTCTGCAGAGCGTCTCCAGTTCATGGTTAAACGAAATTACATTGTATCTCCCCAAACAGCATATTATGCTGTCATCCAATATGTACAAGGATTACGATCCGCAAGGCGACGTTGAGAAATTCGCACTCCGTCAGGGATGGATTTATGATATTCAGCCGCAGGGCTATTCCCAGATGCCCGGAGCCCGATTCGTACGGCAGATTTCGGAACCATACAGCGCAACCTCCGTGGACCAGGTTGCAGCCATGATTCAAGTTGCTTTTCCCGTTACGAACATTTCCAACATGCTGGAGAAGGTCAAATGGGAGGGGAGAAGTGACCCGTTCTTATTCAGCCAGGAATTCGGAACAATAGGCAGCACCTCGATGGATACGGCAGCCGTCACGGAGGTGGTGGCTGTTTTGAAGGAAAGGCCGCTTGGGGAAAGCGGAAATCTCATAGCAGATATAAGCATGGGACAGGTAGCCGTGTTCTATGTAAAATCTCAGCAGCTTGGCTGGTATTTGGTAGATTACGCCCCGGTGGAGAGTATTCTGCAGCCGATACACCGGACGAAAGCGTTTTTTTACGTAACGATTGCTTCTTTGCTGGCAGTTGGCGTGATTGCAGCTTATCTGCTTTACCGTAATGTGCAGAAGCCTATCCGTAACCTTCTGCGGGGGGTGCAGATGCTGAAGAAGGGGAACTTGTCGGCACGGATCGAGAACTATCCCGGCAATGAATTCGATTTTTTATTTCTCCGCTTCAATGATATGGCTGCCGAAATCCAGGATCTGGTGGAGCGTGTGTACGTAGAGAAAATCAGGAGCCATGAAGCAACACTGAAGCAGCTTCAGGCACAGATCAACCCTCATTTTTTGTATAACAGCTTGTTCTTTATTATCAATACTGCGAAGATGAAGGATACCTCGGCTGTAGCGGCCATGGCACAAAATTTGGCCGAGTATTACCGTTATACAACGAGAATGGATGATAATCCGGCTACTCTTCGTGAGGAGCTGCAGCTTGTCAAGAGCTATTTGGAAATCCACAACCTTCGGCTAGGCCGTCTTCGCTATGAGATTGACGTTCCCCATCAGATGCTGGAGCTTTCTCTGCCGCGTTTGCTGCTACAGCCAATCGTAGAGAACGCTATCGTGCATGGTATCGAGAAAAAAAGGGGTGACGGTCTCATCCGGGTAAGCGGATACATGCTTGAAGGCCGGAATATGCTGATGGTCGAAGATAACGGTGCGGGCCTCTCTTTTGAAACCATGCTTAGGCTTGAACAGAAATTGCGGCTGCCTCTAAAGGATCAGACGGGCTGCGGAATATGGAATGTTCATCAGAGACTACAGTATCTGTTCGGTCCGGACTCCGGCCTGCAATTGTCGGTGAGCCCGCTTGGAGGCTTGCGAGTCACCATGATTTGGGAGGAGGATTCAGCCTATGGCGTCATTACTAATAGTTGATGATGAAAGACACATAACCGACAGGCTGGCTGGCTTTGTCCCATGGGACCAGTGCGGGGTATCAGCGGTGTATAAAGCTTACTCTGCCGAGGAAGCACTGGACGTTATGGAGTCTTGTTCAGTTGATATCGTGCTGACTGATATCCGTATGCCAGGCATGTCGGGCCTTGAGCTGTCCGAACAAATCCGTCGCCGCTGGCGGAAAACAAAGTGCATCCTGCTATCCGGCCATGCGGAGTTCGAATATGCAAAGGAAGCGATTCGTCACGGTGCGGTCAGCTATCTGCTCAAGCCTGTCAAGGATGAGGAGCTGCTGGAGGCGGTCGGACAGGTCAGAAAGGAATTGGAAGAGGAATGGCGGGCTATCGTATCCCAGGAGAGAATTGCCCAGACCGTCAGAGAGAACTTGCCCCAGATGAGAGGAAATTTGCTTGGAGAGCTGCTGCTTGGCAAACGGTATGGGGCATCGGAGCTTCGCGACAAGCTGGCTATGCTGTCGGTTCCCGGTTTTTACGAGCAGCCTTTTGCGCTGATGCTGGTCAGACTGGACCAGCCCTTTCATACGTATGACCCGCAGAGCCTTGCGCTTGTCGAATATGCGGTCGGCAATATAGCTGAAGAATTGTTCTTACCTGATTACGAGCTTTGGCATGGCAAGGATGTGCATGGCTATCTTGTCTTTTTAATTAGGGATATATTTTTGGACAATCCGCAAAGCTCTTCATATCGCGCAGCATTGGAGAGCAAGGCAGGACAGTTGAAAGAGGCCATCCGCAGCTATTTGCGGGGGGCGGTTACCATACTGATCAGCAGGCCAGGCTGCTTTCCTGATGATCTGCAGTACACTTATACCAGGACGCTATCGGCGCTCAGGAGGAGGATAGGCGATGTGCCGGATTTGATCCTGACCGTTGCCGATGCCTCTACAGGGGAAGAGGAATCGGGCACCCTATCCTCGCTTTATGAGCTGCCCTCGCTTGTCCATTTGCTTGAGGCAGGGCACTGGCTGCAAGCCAGGGACCGTCTTTCCCGCATAGCCGCAGAGCTGCAGACGGAAGGGCATTTGCTGGAAGCGTATTTTGCCATCGCCTCCGCTGCATCATCCTATGCCCACAAGAATGGCAAGCAGCTGGTTGATTTGATCGGCCCAGGGCATGAGAAGCTGGCCCTCGGAATGCCTTTTCGCAATGCCCAGCAGCTGCTGGACTGGTCATTGGAGCTGTTGGACAAGCTGAGCAGCGAAGTGGAGACGGACAAACGCGATTCCCGTTCGAAGCTCATTGCAGACGTCCAGCAGTTTGTGGAGCAGCATCTGGATGAGGATGTTTCGCTCACGGCTATCGCTCGGCACGTCTACCTCCATCCGGTCTATATATCCAAAATCTACAAGCTGGAGACAGGAGAGAACATATCGGATTATGTCTATCGGGTCCGGATGGAGAAGGCGGTGCGCCTGCTCCTGGATACTACGGATAAAATATACGAGATTGCCGCCTGCCTCGGTTATCAGCGGGCTCATTCTTTTATTCATGTGTTTAAGAAGCATACCGGTTTGACTCCCCAAGAGTATCGGGATCAATACGGCCTATAACAGGAAAGGAGCTTGAAAATGATGCAATCTAATCCATTCCATCACCCGCGGCAGATGGACTCCAATCCGCCCACGCCATATGCTTTTGTGAACCTGGAGACAGCGGAGCGGAATATCGCGGCTATGGCGGAGAAGCTGGCTGAGTATGGCATCAGCCATCGGCCGCATATCAAGACACATAAATCACTGGAAATGGCCCGCAGGCAGCTCTCTGCGGGAGCGATAGGCATAACTGCTGCCAAGCTGTCTGAAGCCGAAGTGTTCGCTGATGGGGGGATAGACGATATCCTCGTTGCCTTTGCCATTGTTGGCGAGGGCAACCTGCAGCGTCTGGAGCGTCTTCACCGGCGAATCCGCATCACAGTAACGGTTGACAGTTGGGAAGCAGCCTGTGGACTGTCAGCTGTTGGGGAAAGATCGGGCAAGCCGGTACGTGTTCTGATTGAACTGGACGGAGGCCTGCATCGCGGAGGGAGACAGCCCGGCGCTGATATCGTACAGTTCGCAAGCCGTATTCGTGAGCTTCCGGGGATCGAGATCATCGGAATTATGGCTTACTTTGGACTCATCTACAGAAATCAGACTAAAAGTGCTCTAGTTGCAGCGCTCAAGGAAGAGTCCAGAATGATAAAAAGTGTAATCGCTGATCTGCGTGCTGCCGGCATTGAGATACAGACGGTCAGCTCCGGATCGACACCCGCATCCAAGCTTTGTGAGCATGTGGAAGGTGTAACGGAAGTGCGTGCCGGGAATTACTTGTATAACGATGTATCTGCGATCGATATGGGGCTTGCGGAGCCGGAGGATTGCGCGCTGCGCGTGATGGCGACTGTTGTAAGCATCCCGCTGCCGGGCATGGCTACTATTGATGCAGGCACAAAGGCATTAACGAGCGACCGCTCCCATCATAGCGACGGCTGCGGAATTATCGTTGGCATGCCTGAAGTGAAGATTGCCGCATTGAATGAAGAACATGGAATGCTTCGATATGATCCGGAGAAGATCAAGTTGACGATAGGGGAGCAACTCGAGATTATTCCGAACCATTCCTGTGTCATTCCGAATTTGAACGATTTCATTTATGCGAAACGCGGAGGAGAAATCATCGGCCGTATTATGACGGATGCCCGCGGCTGCAGCTATTAATTCGGCTTGGAACGGACTTGACTGGAAGGTTGCATGTAATGCCCTGTTAAAAAGAAAGGGGAGCACCATTGGAATGATAACTGCAAATAGAATCAATGAAGCTCGAACTACGGAGATCATACGCGATCTGGTTCAGATCCCGAGCGTTAATCCAAGCTTTGAGGGCGGCGTTCCAGAACGGGCAATAGCCGAATACGTCGAACGTTTTTTGCGAAGGCTCGGCCTTGCGACAGAACGCCGGGAGGTTCAGCCTGACCGCCCTAATGTTATCGCTATGCTCCCGGGGGCACGTAATGATTTGCCCGGTTTGCTTCTGGAAGCCCATATGGACACGGTCCAGACAACCAATATGACGATTGAGCCTCTTGCGGCAGCAATCGTAGACGGGCGGCTTTACGGACGCGGAGCCTGTGATACTAAAGCTTCTTTGGCGGCGATGCTGGCCGCTGTAGAGTGGTGTGTGCTTAATGGCGTCAAACCGCCGGTACCCGTTTATTTAGCAGCTACAGTGGATGAAGAGGTCCATTATACGGGTATACTCGATCTGCTTCAGCTCTCTGGGAAATTTGCTGCTGCGATTGTTGGGGAGCCTACCGAATTGCAGGCAGTCATTGCGCATAAAGGGGTTGTCCGGTGCGAAATCGAGACGGTCGGTGTGGCTGCCCATTCCTCCAAGCCGGGTGAAGGTGTCAGCGCCATTGAAGCGATGGTTCAGGTTATTACTTATTTCAAGGAAGTCATCAAACCGCGACTGCTTGCTTCTCCACACCCGCTAGTAGGGCCAGGCTCGCTGAGCGTGACGGAAATTGCCGGCGGCGTCGCTCCTAATACAATTCCGGACCGCTGCCGCATCAAGATCGACCGCCGGACAATTCCGGGTGAGAACAGCGAACAGGTATGGGCCGACCTCCGTGATGAACTGAGCGCTCTGAAGCTGCAGGATGAGCGGGCCAGTGTTATCGTGCACGATCCTTTCGTTCTCGACTATACACTGGATACCCCTGCAGACAGTGCCATTGTCCGGCAGCTGACCAGCGCGGCATCCCGAAGGATCGGGGAGGTGCAAATACTCGGTGTGCCATATGGAACAAATGCCAGCAAGCTAGCGCTTGCTGGCATCCCGGCAGTCGTATTCGGCCCCGGCTCGATTCACCAGGCTCATACCCATGATGAATGGGTCGATTTGCAACAGGTAGCCCAGGCTGCAGAAATTTTGCTGGATACACTGCTTGCTTACCACTCCTAACTATCATGTTCAGTTTAACCGCATCAGCGGTCAACGCTTAACTTTATAAAACTCGTGATACAGCTTCATTAATGCCCTTTTTTCAATTCGCGACACATACGAGCGGGAAATCCCGAGCTCCTTGGCGATTTCTCGCTGAGTTCTTTCATCCCCGCCCAGCTCCAAGCCGAACCTGCCGCGGATGACCTCCTGCTCGCGTTCGTCTAATATATCGAGATGGTGATAGATTTTGCTTTTTTCAATCTTTAGCTGAACCTTGTCTGCAACATCATCGGCCTCTGTCCCGAGAATATCGATTAGCGTGATTTCGTTGCCTTCCTTATCCGTTCCAATCGGATCGTGCAGGGAGACGTCTTTTCTCGTTTTTTTCAATGATCGCAGATGCATGAGAATCTCATTTTCTATACAGCGGGCCGCAAAAGTGGCCAGCTTGGTGCCCTTGTCAGGAGAAAAGCTTTCGATGGCTTTGATTAAGCCGATAGTTCCTATGGAAATCAGATCTTCCAGATCTTCCCCGGTATTGTCGAACTTTTTAACAATATGGGCGACGAGACGCAGGTTGTGCTCAATAAGTAGATTGCGGGAATGCTGATCTCCTTGGGCCATTTGTTGCAGATGCTTCATTTCATCCTCTTCGGCGAGAGGCTGGGGAAAAGCGTTGTTTTTGACATAGGACACGAGAAGCATCAATTCTTTGACGAATAGGGCTATTGCCGTAAACAGGCCCGGCATGCAGTCACCTCCTAAAGCGTTAGCAAAACCAGCTTCCTGACAGCTCATAACAGCGAATAATTTATTGTATGTGGGCCTTTGCCTAACCGTGCCTGTACGTACAGAAAATAGGAAAGGAAATCCGTTTGGCCTGGCCTAGAAATAGGAAGAATGCTGTGGAAGTGATTCATGCGCCACGATGGAACAGGAGGATGGTTTTGAAGGAGGGAAATGGTAGAAAGTTACTGTTCCTCATGAACGGTATAGGCAGTTTAGACTGTGAAATTAAAGACATATTAAAAAAAACCGGCCCTCCTTCCTGTCAGAAAGAGTGGCCAGTTTTTTGCGCTTATTGGGGTTCCGGGCGTCCGATGAACTTCCAGAACGTTCCGCCCAGCAGATCTTCGACATCCTGGCGGATTTCTTCTTCTTCCAACCGCCAGCCTGCCTGGAATAAATCCGTATATTTGTCGCACAGTACTTTGGCGATAATTTGGCGTGAATGATCCCATTTATAGAGCAGCTGGTCAAGAATCCGGCAATCGGAATGCTGGGGAATGACGCTCCCTCCAAGCAGTTCAAGACGCATTCGGGTAATTTCTTCAATCAGGCTGGGGTTGTTCAAAAACCACCAGCAGCCAAATACGAGCATATTGCGGTTTTTTCTTGCGGTGACAGCGAGCTCATGTTGATTCTCCCGTGAAAGCATTGTAACTAAAAATTTATTGTCCGGGTTTTGACTAACAATGCGCTCTACAGCGCCGATATCGCTTTTGCCTACGCTGTCGCCGGCAGATTTGAGCGAAGGATTTACCTGCCGTTTTACGCCGATCATCATAGCGAAGGGCAGTCCGGTTTCCCTGGTTACGGGAAGGATGCACTCGTTGATTAAGCGGCTGCGGACAGACTCTTCCGGGTAGGCAAAATCGTCAGGCAGCGAGACGGCCAGATACAAGGGATCCATCCGCTTGATCCAGTCGTGCAGGAATTGCTTGATTTCACTGATGGTCTGCGAAGTCAGTTCTTCTTCAACAGGATAGCCCTGATCCTTAAGCTTGGACCAGCTTGAACTCCACTGGTTAAGCAGCGGATCAATACGCAGGGCGGCAAGGAAACGCGGGTCGCGAGGGGCTTCCTCCATCCAGCAGGCGCGCTCGTAATCATCCAGCGGGTCGTTGGTCATCACAACGCTCTTCACCTTGGAGAGCTCAAATATATGATCAATATAGTCCTTGGTATTCTGCGATCGGAAATAAGCCCGGTATTGTTCCAAATCTCTTTGCGACAGGTCGAGACCGAGGCGATTCAATACAGTTACCACCCCGCGGCAGGCTTCGCTGTACGGGGTATTCTCTATAAATAATGTATTCCAGATCAGATCAGCCTGTTCTTTCTTAGACATATTCCAAAACTTATCGTAGGAAAGTTCTGGGAGAAAGCGGAATGTTTCAGCAATTAAATAATGATAAGTTAATAATTCATCGATACCCCAAAGCAACAATTCCCCGAACGATTCTGCAAACAGGTGAGTATGTATGTCTGTGACTGGGCATGTGTTTACCGTTTCCTTTACAAACGCTTCCAATTCTTGCTGACTGCGAATAGTCATTGCATGTTTCCCCCTTCCGATTGATTCTATTATACATTATTTAGGACGGGTGGGCATATATCCCTGCCACAGTATTAGGCATATTCATACTCTGAAGTATGGAGGATTAGGGAAAAAGCGCTGAAATACATCTATCTGCAAAAAGAAAGGAATTTCAGAATGACTAAAGAATGGGAAACGATCTTGATCCTTGTCTTGTTTGTGCTGTTGGCGCTAATTATTTTTTGGTTCATTTAAGCATTAGGGGAGCATCCCGACTTAAAAGCAAACAGCCGGCACAGCTTGGAATAGCTGCTGCCGGCTGTTTACGTAAGCGGCTTGATTATCAGGCTATTGGAATATATAGATTAGAAGCCTTTATATTGGGGCTCCTCATTTTCCAGCTCCTGTACCCGCACGCTCAGCTGGTCAACCACTTGCTGAGTCGTTCTGGAAGCATCTTCAAACAACTGCTTGGCTTGTTGATTTTCGGTGCTTAAGGCAAATTGCTCCAAGCTGGCTTGAGCGCTTTTTAAAGAGGCCAAACAAGTTTTAACTTGAGACGCTACGGTCATCGCAAAACACCTCCCAGTTTTGAATTAAATTTCCATCTTACTATTTGCCGAACGGTTCTTTTTCATACCCAAAATAGAGCATTCATAACAAATCATCGTTTAGCAAATAATGAGGGAAGGTTGTATGGAAAGGGGGGGCTATACAAGTGCCGGGACTATGGGGGGTCATCATCCGAGCAACTGGTGCGGTAATCATGCTGTTTGTGCTCACCCGGATATTAGGCAAAAGACAAATATCTCAGCTAACCTTCTTCGAATATATAACAGGTATTGCATTAGGGGATTTGGCAGGGACCTTGTCCACGGACCTTGAGGCTAATTACCTTCACGGGGTGGCTTCGTTGCTGGTGTGGTTTGCTCTTCCTTTTGGAATGGAGCTGCTTACATTGAAAAGCATTCGTCTAAGACGTCTGCTGGATGGACAGAGCACTGCCCTTATTCAGGAAGGCAAGATTCTTGAAGATAACTTGAAGAAAGAACGGTTTACTGCGGACGAGCTGCTTGAGCAGCTTCGCACCAAAAGCATCTTCAGGGTGGCTGATGTTGAATTCGCTACGCTGGAGCCAAATGGAGAGCTGAGCGTGCTGCTGAAGGAAGAACATCAGCCGCTTACTCCGAAACATATGGGCATTCAAGTACCACCAGCAAATAATCCCCAGACTGTAATCATTGACGGGGAAATTTTGGACGAGCCCTTATCTAAAATTGGGCTGAACCGGGGATGGCTTCATACCGAGCTGGAAAAGCAGGGTGTCGCCCAGCAAAATGTGTTTCTCGCACAGGTGGACAATATGAAGCAATTATATGTGGATGTGTACAGCGACGAATTGAAAATTCCAACCCCGCAAAATAAAGAGCTGCTGCATGCTCTGTTGAAAAAATGCCAGGCAGATTTGGAGCTTTTTGCCCTGCAATGTACACAAGCGGAAGCGAAGGAAATGTACACTGATGCAGCCGGAAGCATACAGCGGGTGCTCGACAGCATTACGTACTTGTTGAAACGTTAATAATTTTTTCAGGAGGACAATATGGCTAACAAACAGAAAAAAACAGTGACTCCCACCATGCAGCAGTACCAGGAACTGGCCAAAAAAAATGAGCCAAAACGGCCAGTATGGAGCAACTGCGTGAAAGCATTTTTAGTAGGTGGCCTTATTTGCGTATTGGGACAAGCTCTCATGTTCATGTTTCAAAAATATTTCGGCTTTACCGAGAAAACCGCAGGGAATCCGACTGTTGCCGTGCTTATCCTAATTGCGGTCATTTTGACAAGTTTGGGCTGGTACGACAAGCTTGCCCAATGGGCTGGAGCAGGCAGCGCGGTTCCCGTTACCGGATTTGCCAACTCCATGAGCTCGGCGGCTATTGAGCACAGAAGCGAGGGGCTGGTGCTTGGGGTAGGCGGAAATATGTTTAAGCTGGCTGGATCCGTAATTGTATACGGGACGGTGGCCGCTTTTTTCATAGGGCTTTTGCATATTTTATTTGTCGGTCAGGGAGGAGGGCAATAACATGCTCAAAGGGTACCAGAGCTGGTCTTTTGAGAAGAAACCCGTCATCCTCGGCACGGCTACTGTCGTAGGGCCTGAGGAAGGAAAAGGTCCGCTCGGAGATGAATTTGACATCGTTCATGGCGACCTTACGCTGGAGCAGGATTCCTGGGAAAAGTCTGAACGCAAATTAATGGAGCAAGCTGCGGAGCTTGCGGTTAAGCACGCCGGAATTCAAAAGGAATCGCTTAACTTTTATGTTGGCGGAGATCTAATGAACCAAATTATTAGCAGCAGCTTTGCTGCCCGGACATTGGGGGTTCCCTACGTAGGGATGTTCGGAGCCTGTTCTACCTCTATGGAGACCTTGGCAACGGCAGCTATGCTGGTTAACAGCGGTAGTGCCCATTATGCATTGGCCGGAACCTGCAGCCACAATTGCACAGTGGAGAAACAGTTTCGTTATCCGACTGAATACGGCTCGCAAAAACCTCCTACTGCCCAGTATACGGTAACGGGAGCAGGGGCGGCTGTCATTTCATCGCGCGGTAAGGGGCCTGTCGTGTCGCGAGCTACCATTGGCCGTGTCATGGACATGGGGATCAAAGACCCATTCAATATGGGAGCCGCCATGGCCCCGGCAGCTGTAGATACGATTCAGGCACACTTGAGGGATTTCCAGATTCAGCCGGGTGAATATGACCTGATAGTTACCGGCGACCTGGCCACGGTAGGCTATTCCATCGCATGCGAATTGCTGGAAAAGCACAAGGTACCTATGCAGCAAACCCAGTTTAAGGATTGCGGCTTAATGATCTACGACTTGGAAAAGCAGCAGGTGCAAGCCGGGGCTAGCGGCTGCGGCTGCTCGGCTGTCGTTACCTACGGCCACTTGCTTAAAAAGGTGATCAATGGCGAATTCAACAAAATATTAGTGGTGGCTACCGGAGCTCTGCTCTCTCCACTGTCATATCAGCAAGGGGAGTCGATTCCTTGTATTGCCCATGCAGTAGCTATCGAAAGCGGAAAGGGGGCTTAGCGAATGTGGCTTCAGTTTTTGTGGGCTTTTCTGGTTGGCGGGGCTATTTGTGTATTGGGCCAGCTATTGCTTGATGTCGGTAAGCTTACGCCGGCTCATACGATGAGTACCCTTGTCGTCCTCGGGGCTATTGTCGATGGTCTGGGCTGGTACGATCCTCTTATCCGTTTTGCGGGAGCGGGAGCGACGGTGCCGATAACCAGTTTCGGTAATTCTCTGGTCCATGGGGCAATTCAAGAGATCGACCAGAACGGTTGGATTGGAATTGTAACCGGGATATTTGAAGTAACGAGCGCAGGGATCTCTTCGGCGATTATCTTTTCTTTCCTGGCGGCACTTCTATTTAAACCGAAGGGTTAGAAAGGAATGGACTAACCGGTGATTATTGGCAAGTAAGGGGTTGTCTAATGAAGTCCTCAAAAAACTTGGGTCCCTCCGAGTTGGTCCAGACTAGGGTCAGGCTGAGTCGGTCTAGCCTAAGGTCAGGCAGGTCGGTCCAGCCTGGGTTAAAGGCTGAAGTGGCCGAGCCTGGGGTGAGGCCGATGGTCCAATGGTCCCGATTACGGAAATTGGAGTTGGTTTACTGGTCCGCAAATTGAGGTAGGGGAATTGAAGCGGGTGCTGTCCTGAAAGTCAGTGAAAATTGACGACTGGGCGCCCTGCTTTTGTTGTATAACCAAAGTGAGGTGACGACTTAGGTCCGAGCTTTTCAAGAGTGAGATGTTCAATGCGGGAGGGAGGAACCCTCCGATCGCTGTTAAAGATTGATTTCTTGACAACCACTTTAAAGAAGGACGGTTTTGATGCATAATCTAACGGCTGCAACGGAGCAGTATACTATGCAAAAGGGAATTTCTCTAGAAGTGTGGTGAGAAAGTAGTCACGCGAGGACTGCCATGAGTTTTGCCATAAGTCCTTCCACGAGGACTGCCATGAGTTTTGCCACAAGTCCCTTCCGCGAGGTCTGCCCCGACTGCCATGAGCCCATTTGTACGATTCTTTATACAACTAAAGGCGTTTTTCTTACATTTTGGTGAGTTTGTACGATTCTTCATACAAAATTCCATATTTTCCATGCTTCCAGCGTCATTTTGTATGACGTTTCATACAAATCCCCGCAATTCCACGCACTTTCCAAGTTCTTTGTATGACGTATCGTACAAATTCCCGCGCTGATTTTCATGCAGGAGTTGTTGTGCCTGGATTTTCAATGGCATGACTCTTTTCGTATAAAATGTAAGTATGCAACCTTTTTCAGCGCTCCTCTAGGGATTGTGAGAAAAACAGTTGCCAAGCGAAAGCTTGCTCCTCCCTCAAACCCGACAGTAACAAGCAGGCCCGGACGATTCTCGCTCTGGAGATGCATACCCCGCGAACCATTTGGCATCCTTTTTACGGATTCCTCCGTTCTCTATTCATAGAATTGCTAGTAATCATATTTTTTCGACTATTTTGGTTTTAGCTTGGTACAGAACGTATACTTAGGGTATTAATTCTAGTAAAATGAAAGATAAGCGGCTATCTTCGGCCTATCAGGGGCTTTTACAGGAGTTATCCGTTTGGAGACCGAAGGAGGAATGTGCATGGAGAGTACACGCAATGAACAGATGCAAATTATCCAACAGCTAAGGGCCAATCTCAGGTCCTGTATATTAGGAAAAGATAATGAAATCGAGCTCATACTCACTGCACTGCTGGCCGAGGGTCACGTACTGCTGGAAGACGTGCCCGGCACAGGAAAGACGGTATTGATCAAGGCGCTAGCCCGATCCATTCAAGGCCAATTCCGGAGAATCCAGTGCAACCCCGATTTATTACCCACTGATATTACGGGTGTTTCTATATTCCATCCGAAAGAAGAGACGTTTTTATTTCGCCCCGGTCCGGTGATGACGAATATCCTCTTGACCGATGAAATTAACCGCGCTACAACGAAAACCCAGTCTGCACTTTTGGAAGCTATGGAAGAAAAACACATTACAGTAGATGGGGAATGCTATGACTTGCCCCGGCCTTTTCTTTTGCTGGCCACTCAAAATCCGATAGATTTTGAAGGCACATATTTGCTGCCGGAGGCTCAGCTTGACCGATTTATGCTGAAATTCAGCTTAGGCTACCCGGATGAACAGGTTGAGCTGCAGATGGTCGCGCAGCAGAGCAAGGAGCATCCGCTGGACCGGATGAGACCGGTAACCGATGTCCAGCAAATCGTTGAGCTGCAGCAAAGTGCCAAAGATATGCACATCGATGAGGCGGTGGTGCATTATGGCGTGCAAATAGCGCGGCAGACGCGCGAGCACAAGTCTGTATTTCTGGGAGCGAGCCCCCGCGCAACTTTGGCGCTGATTCAAGCAGCCAAGGCCTATGCTTTCTTAAATGAGCGGGATTATGTTATTCCCGATGATCTGAAATATTTGGCGCCTTATGTGCTTGGACATCGTATTCTGCTGCAATCGGAAGCTAGAATGGAGGGTCAAACGGTCCAGTCTGTGCTGCAAGCCATACTTCAGCAAGTAAGAGTGCCGGTGCGATTGGAGAAGTGATCGATTAATGAATAACTATTACCCAAGCTCTAGTCAACGCTCCTCCAGTTTTACGTTTCGTTTGGGAGCGGTGATGACCTGCTTTTTCTCCGCTTTATTTTTTTTCTTATTTCAGGGCGGCAAACTGGCATTTATGCTATTTATTATCGTCTTGGTGCTTACTTTGTATTTATTTCTGGGACGGTGGAGCGGTATCCGCAAGGCAAAGGGCATTCGCAAGCTGCAGCTGGATGCGGATCAGCAGCTGGAGGCGGGCTCAACGGTAAATGTCGAGGTCGCGATTCAAATTCCGGGATTCTGGCCGATTCCCTATGTGTTTATGAAAGACCGTCTTGTCCGCCGCAATGGCAAGGGAGAGCAGCTCTTTGAGACTTCGCTGGTACCCGATTGGGGACGCCGCGGCGGAATGGAGTATAAGACTGCTCCTTTACGCAGAGGAATTTATAATTTCGAAACGACGGAATGCGCTACGGAAGATATATTTGGTTTGTTCGAGCATAAAGGTTATGTGGATATGCCTTATACGATCAAGGTCTACCCGCAGAAAGCAGCTATTCGCGAATGGAAGCAGCTGCACCAGATGTATAAAGGCACTCATTTTCATTCTGCTACCTCGAGAGCTGTCAGAGAAACGACGCAAATTAATGGAGTGAGAGAATACAATTACGGGGATCGTCTATCCCGTATTCATTGGAATGCGACTGCCCGAACCGGGACTTTGAAATCGAAGGAATTTGAGAAGGAATCGCTGCCGAAGACAGTGCTTTTACTAGATAACTCGAGGAAGGGCTACACGCGGGACGATGATTTTGAACTGGCAGTATCAACCGCTGCATCCTTGCTCGATTATGGAAGCAAAAACGGGCTGGCCCTGGGGATGCTGACACACTCGTTTTATGAGCCGAGCACGAATCCTTGGAATCACAAGCAGATGATGGAGCACCTGGTACAGCTCGAGTGCAACGCGGAGCATGCCCTGTACCCATGGATGAATGAACATTCCAGGGTGCTTTCGCCAGGCACATTCGTAGCCTTGATTACTTCCCGGCATGGACCGGAGATCTCGCGGATACTTTCCTTGCTGAAGCAAAGACAGCTTAATCCTTGCCATATTTGGGTCAATACCAAGCAAGCAAAAGATGCCGAGTCATGGATAGACCATCTGCATGCCCTTGGTATTATGGTGTATTCAGTGCGCAATTTGCAAGAGCTGCCTTATGTGCTGGGAGGGACCATGCGATGAGAAATCTTCCATTGAACTCCGTTGCGGTGAATACCAGGCAGCCGCTCATTTCACGTTTGGTATTTGTCCATTGGTCTCGTGTTCTGACCCTGTTCTTTACTGGTTTATTCTTATTTCAAATCGTGCAATGGATAATGAAAGAGCCCTACATCTGGCTTCCGGAAACAGCCCAATATATTCAAGTCACACTTGTCTTAGTATTTTTTATGGAGCTGTTGTTTTACCGGCTTGGTGCTTTCCGCTTTCCTCTTCAGGGCATCGCAGTCATGCTGTATACGGCATCAGTGGTGGAATATGCAGCTCCAAGCCGGATTCCCGGAGTGGAGATAACGATGTTCGACCGGATAGCCGAGTGGTTTCAATTGCTGCATCCCTTTATCTGGTTCACCATGTCTGCCTGGCTCATCTATTTGTTTGCTCAATGGTGGCTGCAGGTCCGATGGAGAATATTTATTGCGATGGTGTTGACCGTTCTGGTGATGGCCTTTAGGGATTCGTTCAGTCCGATTGTATTATGGGGACAAGTGGCCGTTGTCATTTTATGCGGGTTGTGCCTGTTAATCATTCAGCATTTAATGAATGTAAAGCGCAGAAATCCCATTGGCTGGTCTTATCTGGCAGATTACCCTGCGTCCCTTGCTTTTCCTATCGTGCTGCTGCTATTTGTGGCGATCGTACCCAGTATGTTTGCGCCCAACATCGGCAATCTGTTGACAGACCCCTACACGCTATGGAAAACATGGAGGGGAGAGCCGGTTAATTTCAGCAGCAACGGACAGAATTCTTTTCAGTTAGAACTAGACTCATCCTCCGGATACAGCCGTAATGATGAAATGCTGGGCGGCGGCTTTAACTTTGACTACAGTCCGGTCATGAGCGTCCAAACCTCTCACCGCAGCTACTGGAGAGGAGAGACCCGCTCTCTATACACCGGAAACGGCTGGGAGAAGAGCAATGCAGAACGGCAGAGTCCGCTAAGGCCTGTGGACATTGAGGCTCCGCTCTATCAGGACTCCCGCTTTAATATGGAGAACCGCAAGACCATAGAGGTAACGCAGACGATCACGATGCTTAACGAGCAATCCTATCCGATACTGTTCGGGGCCCATGCCATGGTGGAACTGAGCGCGCTCCCTGAAGGCCTCGACGGGGATCGGGTTCTTTGGTCTCCGCGCTCGGCTGAATTACTCTGGAGCGAGCGGGGCGGTACCTACCCGAGCACTTATACTGTTATTTCGGAGATACCGGTCAATAGCGAGGACGAGCTAAGACAGGCGCCTCCCGCAGATCCGAATGCTTTTGCAGATTATTTGCAGCTGCCCGATACTTTGCCTGAACGGGTAAGGGAGCTGGCAAGGGAAATTACGGCAGAGGCAAGCACCCCTTATGATCAGGCCAAAGCTTTGGAGCAGTATCTGCAGTTTAATTATTCCTACACAAATACTCCGAATGATAACGGAACGGATGATATGGACTTTGTTGACCGGTTTCTGTTTGAAATAGAAGAAGGGTACTGTGATTATTTTTCCACAGCGATGACGGTCATGGCGCGTACGCTTGATCTTCCCGCCCGCTGGGTCAAAGGTTTTTCTACCGGTTCTCCGCAGCTGTATGATCCGGAGATGATACCTTATGAGGAGCTCGGGTTCGAAGTGATGGAGGCAGGAGTGTACAATGTTCTTAATTCGAACGCTCATTCCTGGGTTGAAGTTTACTTTGAAGGCTACGGCTGGATTCCGTTCGAGCCTACTTCCGGCTTCATCATTCCTGTCCACCAAGAGGAGAGTGATGCTGGAGTTCTTCCGCAAACGGATCCTCCGGAAACAACGCTTCCTGAGCCGCAATCTCCTGCAGCTGAGGAAGGCGGGGCCCGCACTTGGCTGAGTGTTGCGGCTATGATCGCCGGGCTTCTGGTGTTAGCCGGATTGCTTCTGTGGGTATATAAGCCCAGCCGTATGAAGCTGAAAGCCCTGCTGACAAGTGAAAAATCGTATCGCAATTTTAATGAAATGATTATAATGGAATATCATCGCCTGATCCGGATGCTGCAGAAAAAAGGACAGGTTGTTCATGAGCATGAAACCGCGAGAGAAACGATTCAGCGCTGGATGCAGTCCAATCACGGACTCAGCCAGGATTTGCAGCAATTCCTTCTATTATTTGAGAAAGCTAAGTATGGAAAATCTGCCATTACGGAGGAAGAATCGATTCGAGCGGCAAGCATTATCCAGAAAATTAGAGAGAGCACAACGTCATAGGACCTTTCAGCGGCCGGAGTCTTTCGGGATTCCGGCTGTTTTTGCAAAAAAAGAGAAGTATGGTATAGTTTTTTCATAAGAAATGGTACTTTCGAGGTGAACTGGTTGATTAATAAATTAATTCCTGACCTTCAGGTCGATACGATTTATGACATTGTTTTAGCAGACCTGTGGAAAGAAGGGATCCGGGGTATTATTACTGATCTCGATAACACCCTTGTAGGCGCGAAGGTTCCGCTTGCCACTCCGGAATTAATCCAATGGCTGAAACATTTGCAATCACTGGGCTTTAAGGTCGTTATCGTTTCCAACAATAATGAATCCAGAGTCGGAAATTTTGCCAGGCCGCTCAATATTCCGTTTATTCATCGTGCCCGCAAACCGGCTAACCAGGCATTCCATCGTGCCATGAGCATAATGGAGCTGAAAACCGAGCATGTAGCCGTAATCGGTGACCAGATGCTGACGGATGTGCTTGGCGGGAACCGGATGGGGCTGTTTACAATCCTAGTCAAGCCGATATCCTTAATGGACGAGGGCTTTTTCACGAGAATTAATCGTAAAGTAGAAAAAGCGGCCCGTGTATTTATTAAGAAATAGAACGGTTGATAACGCAGGAGGAATTTATGGAAGAAGAACTTCAATGTGAAGGCTGCGGCGTCCATTTGCAAATGGATGATCCGAGTGCTCTCGGTTATGTTCCTGAGCAGGCTTTGTTAAAAATACCGGTAATTTGCCAAAGATGCTTCCGTATAAAGCATTATAATGAAATGACTTCAGAAACCCCTAATCAGGATGATTTTTTAAGAATGCTCGGGCATATCGCCCATACCCGCAGTCTGGTCATCCATATCATAGATGTTTTTGATTTTGAAGGGAGCTTGATTTCCGGCTTGCAGCGGTTTATCGGCAGCAATCCGGTTTTGCTCGTTGTCAATAAAATGGACCTGCTCCCCAAGGTGACCAACTGGAACAAGGTCGTCAATTGGGTGCAGAAACAGGCTAAGGATAACGGCCTTAAGGTTGCTGATGTGGCGCTATGCAGTGCGAAGAAAGGAATCGGGTTTGACACCTTGCTGAAAAAGCTTGACTCTTTGCGGCAAGGACGGGATGTTTATGTGGTGGGAGCGACCAATGCCGGTAAATCCACACTTATTAACCGTTTAATTAAGGATTACAGTGATCTGGAATCAGAGCTAACGACATCCCATTACCCTGGAACAACCTTGAACATGGTGCGGATTCCGCTGGATGATGGCAAAGCGATTATCGATACACCGGGAATTGTATACAAGCATAGACTTTCCGAGGTTGTTCCGAAGCCGCTGTTGTCCACCTTGCTCCCGGATAAGCCAATCAAGCCTGTCGTTTATCAGTTGAATGAGAAGCAGACTTTATTTTTTGGCAGCCTGGTTCGGTTTGATTTTGCCCGTGGGGAACGCCAGTCCTTCACCTGCTATACATCTAACCGCATTCCGGTTCATCGGACCAAGCTCGAACGGGCCGATGAGCTTTATGCTCAGCATAAAGGAGAGATGCTGGCACCGCCAACCTTGGATCAGCTGGAGCATATTCCCCACTGGACGAGAGTTCCCGTTTCGATCCGGAAGGGGCAGGAGGCGGAAATTTTAATTTCCGGACTCGGCTGGATCAAAGCAAATGGAACGCAAGGAGCAGAAGTGGTGATTCACGCGCCGGAAGGGACTAAAATCGCGGTGCGCAAATCATTAATTTAATTTGGGCTATTGGATGAATTCGGAGAATGGAGGGGATTAGGTGAGCCATGCAGGCAGCAAACTAACTATTGATACGGCTACGGTGATGTACGGAGTATTCGGGGATCCAATCGCTCATTCCAAGTCGCCGTTAATGCTGAACCGGGCATTCGCGGAAAAGGGATTGAACGCGGCCTATGCCGCTTTTCATATTAAACCAGGCACTTTGCGTGATGCTGTAAACGGGATAAGAGCTTTAGGCTTTCGCGGGGTCAATGTCACTATTCCCCATAAGCTGGAGGTTATGGATTATTTGGATCATGTAGATGAGCATGCCTTGGCTATTGGTGCAGTGAATACCATCGTCAACCGGGACGGCAAGCTTACCGGTTATAACACGGATGGAATTGGCTATGTACGCTCATTAAAAGAAGAAGCTCATTTTGCACCAAAGGGCAAAACGGTCGTACTCGTCGGTGCAGGCGGCGCGGCCAAAGGAATAGGATACGCTTTAATTCAAGAGGGGGTAAAAAAGCTGATCATTGCTAATCGGACACCTGACAAGGCATACGATTTAGCGAAGGATTTGCAAGCCTGGACGGAGACTGAAGGGATTCCTCTTACCGAAATCGGTTCGTATCTGGAGGATTCCGAACTGGTTGTGCATACTACCCGTGTAGGGATGCATCCTCATATCCATGACATTCCTTTCTCGCCGCAGCACATTCATAACCAGCTGCTGGTCAGTGATATTGTTTATAATCCCCTGGACACGCGGCTGTTGAGCGAGGCCCGATTGCGGGGGGCAAAAACTCATGGCGGCTTAGGGATGTTCGTTTATCAAGGGGCTTATGCTTTCGAATACTGGACTGGCCTCGCTGCCCCGGTCGAAGCAATGCGCGAAGCGGTAGAAGCCTCCTTTGCTGCCAACAACCCATAAATGCAAAATAGCTGTGCTTTTTTGGATAGGCCTGATAAATAAGTTCATAATTTAAGAATTGAGGAACCTATGATGCTGACGAATAAACAAAAGAAATTTTTGCGTTCCTTAGCGCACTCCTTAAACCCGATTTTTCAGGTTGGCAAGGGCGGAGTCAATGAGGCGATGATCACCTCAATTAGTGAGGCGCTGGAAGTGCGCGAACTGATTAAAATTTCCGTGCTGAACAATTGCATGGAAGACAAGCACGACATTGCCGCTCAGCTTTCCGAAGGGACCGGCGCAGAGGTGGTCCAGGTAATAGGCAACATTATTGTATTGTACAAGCAATCGAAGGAGCAGCCAAAGATTGAGCTGCCCTAATTAAGGTTAATCCTTCATAAGGAATCGATAAAGCAAGCTTTCTTCTTTTGTAAGAGAGGTGTTAAGTAAACAGTGAAGATTGGAATTATGGGCGGGACGTTTGATCCGATTCATAATGGACATCTGCTTGCAGCAGAGACGGCCAGAGAACAGGCCGGTCTTGACGAGGTATGGTTCATGCCTGCCAATGTGCCTCCGCATAAAGCCAATGCGCCGAAGGCCACGGCGGAGCAGCGGTTATTCATGGTGGAGGAGGCAATCGCCAGCCATGATGCTTTCAAAGCTAAGGACATAGAGCTTGCCCGCGGGGGAACCTCCTATACGACAGACACGGTTGAAAAATTGCGTAATCAATACCCGGATTACAACTTTTACTACATTATCGGTGCAGATATGGTAATGTATTTGCCTAACTGGAACCGGATTGAACAATTGGTTTCTATGATCGGGTTCATTGGCGTTACGCGCGCTGGCTATGGGATTGACCTGAACAGCCTGCCCGAGCCAATACGAAAGCAGGTTCAATTATGCGAGATGCCCAATATGGAGCTATCATCAACGGATATCCGGGAAAGAAGACGGCACGGAAAAGACATTCGTTACCGCGTTCCTGATTCTGTCAGAACGTATATAGGGGAGAATCGGCTATATGAAGCTTGAGCAGTTGATAAAACTGGTACGCGAGCAAATGCCAGAGAAGCGCTGGCAGCACACCGTCGGGGTGATGGCTTCAGCCGTCCAATTGGCAGACCGTTACGGAGCTGATCGCAGTGAAGCGGAGCTGGCTGCTCTGCTGCACGATTATTGCAAGTACTGGCCGATTGAACGGCAACGCGAGGCGGTTGAGGCCGGCGGGGTTTTAACCGAAGTACTCGAATATGACAAACCTTTGTGGCACGCTCCTGCGGCCGCGGCTGTGGCAGCGAACGATCTGAGGATCACTAATACCGCCGTTATCGATGCGATCCGATACCATACGACTGGCCGGGAAAAGATGACACTGCTCGATAAAATCATTTGTCTTGCTGACTACATCGAACCGGGAAGAGATTTCCCCGACGTAAACGGCATACGGAATTTGGCTGAGCATAGTCTGGAGCAGGCGTTAATTGCGGGTTTCGATTCTACAATTCAGCATCTGCTTAAGCAGGGGCAGCAAATTTTTCCTTTGATGATTTCGGCCAGGAATTGTTTGATTGACGAACTGAAAGGAAGGCTACACTAAGACAAGAAAGGCTAATAAGGGGGATGGATGAATGAGCGAACCGCTGCTTTCACTTGTATTTGATGCAGTTGAAGAAAAAAAAGGAATGGATCCGATTGTACTGGATATCCGGGGAATTTCATTAATTGCGGACTATTTCGTTATTTGTCATGGTAATTCGGAAACCCAGGTGCAATCTATTGTTAACGAGATCCGCAAACAAGCGGATAAACATAAGTACAGAATTAAAGGGATTGAAGGTCTGGACAAATCGAGATGGGTGCTGATTGATTTGGGAGATGTCGTCGTTCATGTCTTTCATCGGGAGGACCGAGAATACTACAACATCGAACGATTATGGTCTGACGCGAAAGTGGTTGAAAAGGTATGACGATGTATGCCGGAGAAATCCAGTCGCTGGAAATAGCTAGGGAGGTATCTCCTTACGGTTATTTTCTGACTGATGGAGAGCGGGATGTGCTTCTGCCTTATGGAGAAACGGATGGCGAAGTACGTCCGGGGCAATATGTGGACGTTTTTTTATACCATGATACACAGGACCGCTTAACCGCGACTATGAAACAGCCGCTTCTGCGATGGGGAGAGACCGGGCTTCTCGAGGTAGCGGATATTCATCCGCGATATGGAAGCTTTTTGGAAATGGGCATCGGTCGCCAAGTGCTGCTTCCTTTTCGCGAGCAGCCTGACGGCGAGGACTATCGTCCGCAGGTGGGTGACAAGGTATACGCCGTGCTGGACCGGGACCGTCAGGGAAGATTGATAGCCAAGCTGGCCGGAGAGGAGCAGCTGGCCAAGCGCTGTTTTCGCGCTCCGGAATCGTGGAAAAATGAATGGAAAACAGCGATTATCTATAACACTCTGCAAATCGGAAGCTTTGCCGTTGTCGATGGCGGCGTGCTTGGCTTCGGCTGCCTCGGGTTTATTCATGCAAGTGAGCGGCCGCGGCCGCTCAGAGTCGGTGAGCAGGTTCAAGTCCGAATCACTCATGTGCGGGAAGATGGCAGAGTCAATCTGTCGTTGAAGCAGCCGAAGCAGGTTAGCCAAATTGAGGATGCGGACCGTATCCTGGCTTTTTTGCAGGAACGGCCAAACGGAGCCATGCCTTACTCGGATCAAACTCCGGCGGATATCATTATGGCTAAATTTCAAATCAGCAAGTCTGCCTTTAAAAGAGCATTGGGCAAACTGATGAAAGAAGGAAAAATTGAGCAAAAAGATAATTGGACTTATTTAGTTCAAGCTTCCGTCCAAGATCAGACGGAAGAAAATTAGCAGTTACGAAAGGAGCGCTCTTGAATATGGCTTATGAGCGTTTCGCGTATATTTATGATCGGCTAATGCAGGACATGCCTTATGACGCGTGGCTCCGCTTTATGGAGGAAGCCTGGGGCCGCTGGGGAAGACCGCAGACCATCGTCGAGCTCGGCTGCGGCACCGGCAATTTAACGATTCCTCTGGCCCAGCGGGGCCTGCATATTACTGGCATTGACCTGTCAGAGGAAATGCTTGCTGTTGCGATGAGCAAGAGCGATACCGCAGCACTTAACAGCTCAGATTCAATTAACTGGATTCATCAGGATATGTGCGAATGGGTGCTGCCTGCTCCGGTGGATGCCGTTATTTCGTTTTGCGACAGCCTGAATTATTTGCTGGAAGAATCGGATGTCCGTCAAGTGCTGCACAGCACTTATCAGGGGCTGAAGAGCGGCGGCCTGTTTATGTTTGATGTACATACGGAGACAAGATTTCGTACCTATGCACTAGAGCAGCCTTATATTCTGGATGAAGAGGAGATCGCCTACCTGTGGTCCATCGATTGGGAGGAAGAGGATGGTATTCTTACCCACGATCTTGCGATCTTCATTAAGGAATCTATGGAAACCTCTCCTAACCGACCGCTAATCAGCAATAACAATACTTTATACCGGCGGATTGATGAAACTCAGCAGCAGCGCGCCTATCCTTTGGAATGGTGGAACGAGCAGTTAACGCAATCCGGATTTGCTTTACTCGGGTGCTTTGCCGATTTTTCTTTTGCGCCTGCAGATGAGGATACTGACAGAGCTTTTTTTGTTGCCCAAAAAACAGAATAACTTGCGCCAATAGCAGCTTCGGCTTGACAAGAGTTATGGTTTTTTCTATAATTTCTCTTATTCGGGAAGTGCTGAATGCACGAGCAACTCTTAAGCTAATATAGTGATTGGCTGTGAAGAGGAGTAGTAATTTGAAGAAGCGTCTTTTGATCCAGAGAGCCGGGAATGCTGGAAACCGGTGGCGCGGAGCAGATGAACTCACCTTGGAGCCGGAAGGATGAACCCCATTCTATAGGGCACTGGCTGCATCTTGCCCAGAACCTATGGCTGGCGGATAGTCCGACCGTTGTCCCGCGTTAAGGGATAAGGAAGTGAACGAAACCTCGGGTAACTACTGGTTTCGTTAATCAGGGTGGTACCACGGGAATAATCCTCTCGTCCCTAGCGTTAAGCGGGGCGGGAGGTTTTTTTGTTCATGGGGAGTAAATTTGTTGGAGTTTGCACTTAAACTGCAATTGTCTAGGAGGAATGGAAGATGACGGAGTCCAATATCAGACACCAATATGATCCGCTCAGCATTGAGCCGAAATGGCAAAAGTACTGGGAGGACCATAAAACGTTTAAAACGAGCGAAACCGAAGGGAAGCCTAAATTTTACGCTTTGGATATGTTCCCGTATCCTTCAGGGGCGGGACTGCATGTTGGCCATCCTGAAGGCTATACGGCAACAGACATCGTATCCCGCTACAAGCGGATGAAAGGGTATGATGTGCTCCATCCGATGGGATGGGACGCCTTCGGCTTGCCTGCAGAGCAGCATGCGCTGGATACCGGGCAGCATCCGAAGGATATTACTTTCAAAAATATTGACAATTTCCGCAGACAGATTAAGTCATTAGGGTTTTCCTATGATTGGGATCGTGAGCTGAGCACTACGGATCCGGATTATTATAAATGGACGCAATGGATTTTTATTCAGCTTTACAAGCGTGGACTTGCGTATATGGCCGAAGTGCCGGTGAACTGGTGTCCGGCTTTGGGCACAGTTCTCGCTAACGAAGAAGTTATTGACGGCAAAAGTGAACGCGGGGGGCATCCGGTCATCCGCAAGCCGATGCGCCAGTGGATATTGAAAATTACCGCTTATGCAGAGAGGCTCTTGGAGGATCTTGAAGAGCTGGATTGGGCTGAAAGCATCAAGGATATGCAGCGCAACTGGATCGGCAAATCGACCGGTGCGGAGGTTCGTTTTGTTATTGACGGTCACGAGGGCAAGGAACTGGTTGTGTTCACTACTCGCCCGGATACTCTGTTCGGCTCCACTTACTGCGTGCTTGCTCCGGAGCATGAGCTTGTGGACTTGATTACGACCGCAGAGCAGGCCGAAGCTGTCCGCGATTATCAGGATAAGGCAGCTCGCAAAAGTGACCTGGAAAGAACCGATCTGGCGAAGGAGAAAACCGGCGTGTTTACCGGAGCCTATGCGATCAATCCGGTCAATGGCGAGAAGCTTCCTATCTGGATTGCGGATTATGTGCTGGCCGGTTATGGTACTGGAGCCATTATGGCCGTTCCCGGGCATGACCAGCGAGACTACGAGTTCGCCAAGCAGTTCAACCTGCCGATTATTGAAGTGATTGAAGGCGGAGACCTGAGCCAGGAAGCGTACACCGGCGATGGCAGGCATATTCATTCCGGGCTGCTTGATGGGATGAACAATGAAGAGGCAATCGCGGCTATGGTCACCTGGCTGGAGGAGAATGGCAAGGGACAGGGGAAAGTGACCTATCGCTTGCGCGACTGGCTGTTCAGCCGCCAAAGGTATTGGGGTGAGCCGATTCCCATTCTGCATCTGGAGGACGGGTCCATGAAGCCGGTGCCGGAGGATCAGCTGCCGCTGCTGCTGCCTGATGTGGAGCAAATTACGCCTTCAGGAACTGGCGAGTCTCCCTTGGCTGCCGTAGAGGACTGGGTTAACACGGTTGACCCGGAAACCGGGTTGAAGGCGAGACGTGAAACAAACACCATGCCGCAGTGGGCGGGAAGCTGCTGGTACTATCTGCGTTTTATCGATCCCCACAATAGCGAAGAGCTCTGCTCGATGGAAAAGCAGAAGCATTGGATGCCGGTCGATCTCTATATCGGGGGTGCCGAGCATGCGGTCCTGCATTTGCTGTACGCCAGATTCTGGCATAAAGTGCTGTATGATATAGGTGTGGTGTCCACTAAGGAACCGTTCCATAAGCTTGTCAACCAAGGAATGATTCTGGGAGAAAACAACGAGAAAATGAGCAAGTCCCGCGGCAACGTGATCAACCCGGATGACATCGTCGGTCGTTACGGTGCGGATACACTGAGAATGTACGAGATGTTTATGGGCCCTCTAGAGGCGACTAAGCCGTGGAATGAGAATGGGGTAGAGGGCGTTTATCGCTTCCTTAATCGGGTTTGGCGGTTGTTCATTGGTGACGATGGCCAGCTGAGCAGCAAAATTGTTTCGGAAGAGGATAAGGTAAGTGATGCCTTTAAACGCACCTGGCACAAATCGATCAAAAAAGTTACAGAAGATTACGAAGCCTTGCGGTTTAACACCGTGATCAGCCAATTGATGATCTTTGTTAACGATGCATACAAAACAGAGGTGCTGCCGCTCAAGGCGATGAAGCATTTTGTCCAGCTGCTGTCACCGATTGCTCCGCATTTAGCGGAGGAATTATGGGAACGTCTTGGGCACAAAGACACCACCATCAGCTATGAGCCATGGCCTGAATATGATGAGGCTTGGACGGTTGAAAACGAAGTGGAGATTGTTATCCAGATCAATGGAAAAATTATCGAGAGAACGTCCGTGTCCAAAGACTTGAGTCGCGAGGAGCTGGAAGCAGCAGCCTTGGCACTGCCGAAGGTGCAAGAAGCGATAGCTGGCAAAGCGGTTAGAAAAGTGATTGCTGTACCGGGCAAACTTGTCAACATTGTCGCCAACTGACAGCTTCAAGTACTCCACTGCGCGGTAACTTTAGTCACTTCTGTTGTAAACTTATGATGAGTCATTTGGAAGAGCTGATTGAATTTCCCGGTCAGCTCTTTCTCTATGATTTTGAGTCCTTCGGCAGTGATCCCTCCGGGAACGGTCACTCGTTGGCGGAGCTGCTCTGGTGTGAAGCCTCCCTCGGTCAGCAGCTTCCCTGTTCCGAGCAGCATTCTGGATGCCAGGGTGCAAGCCTGCTCATAATCAATTCCTGTCTCCTCAACGGCAGCATGAGCGAATTGCTCCAATAGATAGGCGAAGAAGGCAGGGCCGCAGCTGCTCAAATCAGAACAAACTCTCACGTGTGTTTCACTTATCTCAATAGGCTCGCTGATCCGGCGGATCAGCTGCTCGATACGCTCCCGATCTCCGGAGCTGATTCGGCTTCCATATACACAGAGCATAGCGCCGTCCAGCATATAATTCGTTATGCTGGGGATCAATTTGGCAACTCGGCAAGGCAGCCGGCTCTCCAGTTGCTGGATCATGACCGGGCTCGTAATGGAGATGACATACTGATCGGGATGGATATAAGGCTGAATATCATTAATTACATTAAAAATATCCATAGGCCGGACGCACAGAAAAATCAGCTCGCTCTCCAGCGCCACCTCGCGATTTGATGGTACTGCCCTCAAGCCGGGATAACGCTCTGCGAGTTGTGCAACTTTAGCAGGGTTTCGGTTGCTAGCTGTAATTTCCTGAGGCAGCAGGGCATCGGATTTAATAAATGACTCGATCAGCAGACTGCCCATGCTTCCCGTACCTATAAAGCCTGTATTCATACGGTCCCCTCCCTTTCTATTCACATTGTGATGCAAACTTTTATAATATATATGCCGGTATTTTTAAGGAATGCCCATAACCTGGGAGTAAAACGAGATTGGTTAGTGCGGCCCGGCTGCTTCAGTGCATGCTCCTTCCCCTGGCCATTAAACAGCTTGCCGCTGGGTCAGGCTAATGTTATACTGGAAATATTAAGAGGTACGGAAGAACCGACCTGTCCATTCTCTAAATATTCGCGGCGAATATTTAAAGACATCTGGCAGGGCGGTTTTTGTGCTGCTGACTATTAACTTTATTTTTATGAAGGAGAGATAACGTATGCTGGACTGGCTCTGGAGCTATCGTAAGCAGGTCATTTTTTTGCTGGTTAGCCTTGCCATGATCATGATAATTCTCGGATTGCGAGGCGCAGATAAAGAGGAGCTGCAGCCGTTTGCAGCTATGAACGCGGTACTTGCAGAAGCGATACGGCCGGAGAATGAACCCCCTGCAGTGCCTTCACCGGGGACGGAGCTCCGTAATAAGGCTGAGCTGTCAGACTCGCCACAAGCGGCAGCACCTACCAAAGAATCAGCTCCTATACCTGGATCCGCCGAGGAGGAGTCACCTGTTATAACGGTTACAGAAGATTCCTCTGGCCAAGCGGCCGACAGCTCATGGTTAATTAATATTAATACTGCCTCGGTGTCGGAATTGACTCAGTTGGCAGGCATTGGCCCGTCCAAGGCAAGCGCAATTGTAGACTATCGCATCAGCCAGGGAGTTTTTCAACAAATAGATGACATTATGAAAGTAAAAGGAATCGGTCTTAAAACATTTGAAAAGTTTAAGCACCAGATTACAGTCAACTAAAAAACCAAGTAATCTTATACGAAATTAATAAATCTTTTTGCATTTTAGCTTTTCAATTGACAAGATTTGTGACATTATTAATGTAGTTCTGCATATAAGGAGGAAATTATAAATGTCGGAAGAGCGCCTTTTGGGATTGGAAACTTTGGCTGTCCATGCCGGACAGGAGATTGACCCGACGACAATGTCGCGTGCAGTGCCTATTTATCAAACGACCTCATATGGATTTAAAGATACTGACCATGCTGCCAACCTGTTTGGACTGCAGGAGTTTGGCAATATCTACACACGGATTATGAATCCGACAACGGATGTGTTTGAAAAAAGAATCGCCGCATTGGAAGGCGGAGTCGGTGCTCTCGCTACCGGATCCGGACAAGCTGCCATTACATTCTCGATTCTGAATATTGCCGGCGCGGGAGATGAAATCGTTTCATCCGCAAGCTTGTATGGTGGAACTTATAATTTGTTCTCGATCACGCTGCCTAAGATCGGAATTAAAGTGAAGTTCGTCGATCCCTCTGATCCGGACAATTTCCGTAAAGCGATTACCGATAAAACAAAAGCCATATTTGCCGAAACAATTGGCAACCCTAAGGGTGACATTCTTGATATTGAAGCCGTTGCCGCAGTCGCCCATGAGAACGGAATTCCATTAATTGTTGACAATACTTTCCCTAGTCCATACTTGCTGCGTCCAATCGAGCATGGCGCCGACATCGTTATTCACTCGGCCACCAAGTTTATCGGAGGTCATGGCACAGCGATCGGTGGAGTTATTGTCGATGGCGGCAAGTTTGACTGGGCAGCCAGCGGTAAATTCCCTGGTTTGACAGAACCGGATCCCAGCTATCACGGCATTGTATATACCCAAGCAGTAGGGCCTATCGCTTATATAATCAAAGCACGCGTGCAGCTTATGCGTGACATGGGAGCTTCTATTTCTCCGTTTAACTCCTTTTTACTGCTGCAAGGCTTGGAGACGCTGCACTTGCGGATGGAGCGCCACAGCTCCAACGCATTGAAAGTTGCGCAATACTTGGAGAAGCATGATGCCGTTATCCATGTCAATTATCCGGGGCTGGAGAGCCATCCATCGTACGCGCTGGCTCAGAAATATTTGCCTAAGGGGCAGGGAGCGATTCTTACCTTTGAAATCAAAGGCGGCGTAGAAGCCGGAAGAAAGGTCATTAATAACGTGAAGCTGCTCTCGCATTTGGCCAATGTCGGCGATTCCAAATCATTGATCATTCACCCGGCGAGCACTACTCACCAGCAGCTCTCCGAAGAGGAGCTCATTTCCGCTGGCGTTGAACCGGGAATGATCCGCTTATCCATCGGAACGGAAACGATTGATGATATTATTCATGATTTAGACCAGGCTATCAAACTCAGCCAAAGCTAGGAGATGACTTACATGGGCACTCGCAAGGATTGGGATACTTACTTCATGGATATTGCTTATATGGCTGCAACCAGATCTCAATGCCCCCGCAGGCATGTGGGTGCCGTATTAGTTCAGGGAAAGAAGCTGCTGGGAACAGCTTACAACGGTGCTCCTATGGGTGTTGCCGATTGCTCTGAGGCGGGATGTATGATCGTGGAGCAAATAGAATTGGTTAGCACGCCTGAAGGAGACCAGATGGTGCGCAAGGAAAGATGTATCCGTACGATTCACGCGGAACAAAACTTGCTGCTGTTTACCGATCGCATTGATCGGGAGGGTTCAACTGTTTACGTAACCGATCAGCCTTGTTGGACATGCTCCAATATGCTTGCTAACAGTGGGATCAAAGAAATTGTTTATCATCGTTCTTATCCGAAAGACCATAAGAAAGTTTCGGTATTGATGGAGGCAAGAGGGATTGTTTTAAGAACATTGGAAGGCTATGAGCCCCCGCCGAATACAATCATGACAGTCAAGGATTAATCCATATAACACAATACAATTGAGGAAGAACCTCTTATCACCTATTAAGGGATAATGAGGTTCTTTTTTTGATTCCATGTATAGATTGTGAAAGAAAGGAAAGTGTGAGGTGTTCGACCGACCGATCGTTTGCGCAGCGGTACTGTGGGTTATTGGTGCAGGCTTAGCCTTTTCTATCGGGCCGCTCGGGATTCCGTGGATAGTTTGCTTGGTGGCTGTTGGGCTTGCGGGCTTTTGCTGGAGCCGATCTTCAAAAAAGCTCAAGCTGCTGGCCTGTTTGCTGCTTGTTATGGTCTCCCTCGGCTACAATCAATGGTATGATGGACGCAATATTACAGCTATTCATGAGGAGTGGCATGAAAGTGAAGTTGAAGTAAGCGGTGTCATTAAGTCAACCGTGAAAGTGGACGGAGATCAGGTCTCGTTTACGTTAGACGTTAATTCCTTGTCTCATCCAATGTTATCGGAGATTGTTAGTTTGGAAGAGAGCATACAAGTATTTGTACGTTTAAGTGATCCGGGCGAGAAGGAACAAGCATCGAAGTGGGAACGCGGCGACCATGCCAAGCTGTCCGGGATGCTACGTAAACCGGCCGCGGCGCGCAACTTTGGAGCCTTTGATTATCGCGCCTATCTTTATTACCAGCATATTCATTGGCAATTGTCAGTCAGCGGAGGCAGCAGTGTTAAGGTCAAATCGGTTCCGCGCAAACCTTGGGTGGCCGTGCTGCATTATAACGACCGCTTACGGGAGCGGCTGGGAGCTGTGCTGGATCGGGCGTTTCCCGGGGAGCAGGCTGGGTTTATGAAAGGGATGCTCGTTGGCGTCCGTTCTGATCTGGACCCTGAACAATTTAAACAGTTTTCGCAGCTGGGCTTGACTCACATTTTAGCTATTTCCGGACTTCACGTTGGTATTTTTGTCAGCATTATTTTAGCGGTTAGCCGCCTGTCAGGAATGACTCGGGAGTCAGGCATTCTGCTGGCCATGCTGCTGCTTCCTCTATATATTCTTGTAACAGGATCGGCCCCGTCTGTTATGCGTGCAGGGATTATGGCCTTGATTGGGCTGCATTTGTTCCGAAAAAGGCGGCTAAAGGACAGCTTGAACTTGGTCTGTCTCATCGGATTAGGGATGTTAATCTGGAATCCGTACTATCTTGTGAATATTAGCTTTCAAATGTCTTTTATAGTGACAATTGGCCTTATTCTTGGCGTTCCGAGATTCAATCGCCTGCTTCCGCAGCGATTCGGAGCGGTGACAGCGGCCTTTAGTGTGACAATGGTGGCCCAATTCGCTTCCTTTCCCCTATCCATCTATTATTTTAATCAATTCTCGCTTTTGTCCTGGCTGGCCAATTTTGTCATCATACCGATTTATAGTGCTGCGGTAATCCCATTGGGAACGGCCGTCCTGATTTTGGGCAGCGTGTCGGCTCCATTAGCCGCTTTGCCGGCCTGGCTGGCCAATTGGCTTAACCGCTTCAGCTTTTGGCTTGTGGACTGGCTGAGTGGCTGGGACGTTTTTCATTTAATATTTCCAACGCCGGCAATCTGGTGGATAGTAAGCTATTACGGTTTATGCGGTTTAGGACTGCATCTGTCAGTACACGCCAAGGAGCGGAGGATCGAAGCCCTCTCGGCTCCAGCTGCCGCCTTCGGATATAGGGGAGCGGATCCTCTGCCGGGTTGGCGGGCGGTATCGGCAGTAGGTGCTGTCTTTCTGCTTCTGCTTTTCCATGGGTACGAGCCTAATTGGTGGCAGCGCACAGGCTCGGTTTATTTTATGGATGTAGGTCAAGGAGATGCTATTTATATAAGAACGCCTAATGGCAAGCATATGCTGATTGATGGGGGAGGCACCTTTCATTTCAGGCGAGAGGGTGAGGAGTGGAAAGAAAGAGCAAGCCCTTATGAGGTCGGTGAAAAAGCTGTTGTACCACTGCTTAAAAAAAGAGGTGTCCATCATATTGACTGGTTAATCATAACTCACGCTGATTTTGATCACATTGGAGGGCTTCAGGCAGTATTGGAGCACATTCCGGTAAAGCATATATTGTTTAATGGGACATGGAAAGATAATGAAACCTCCCGCCAATTGATTCAGACAGCATTGAAAAAAATGATACCATTATTTGCGGTCCATAAAGATCAATCTTTACGAATTGATCGTCATACTGTTCTGCATTTTCTGTATCCTGCTCCTTTATCTCCGTCTGCTTCAGTTTGGGAGGATAGCCAGAATGATCGTTCGCTAGTATTTCTAATGGAAATGCACCAGGCCAGATTGCTGTTTTCTGGAGACATTGAAAAGCCCGGCGAGGCCGATATTCTTTACAGCTTCAAGGAAGGTTCTGCTGATCAGGATAGCGAAACGTTTCAAGCGAATATCACAAATTTAATTCCGGTAGATGTCCTGAAGGTTGCCCATCATGGAAGCAAAACGTCTACAACAGAAGAATGGCTGGCTTATTGGAAGCCTGTCCATGCGATGATTTCAGCAGGTGTGAATAATCGGTATGGCCATCCCTCCGCGGAAGTGACATCAAGAATCGAGGAATTTGGCGCATCCCTTTACCGGACTGATCTGCAGGGGGAAATCTGGATGCAGATTCACCGTAAAGGCTATCGCATCCAGACGGTTGATCCCTGATCTGAATTCTGGCTGTCTTACTCCGGAATTTCTGGAGAAGAAGTTACTTGCTGTTTACGATATTCGCTAGGAGAGACACCGGTCCATTTTTTAAACATTCGGTTAAAAGAAGTAACATTGCGGTAACCGATATCGCGGCTAATCTCCACTATTGGCTTATCACTTTTTGTAAGCAGTTCTTTTGCTTTATTCATACGAATGCCATTCAAATGATCAATAAAGTTCGTTCCGGTCTTTTCCTTAATATAGACTGATAAATAGGCGCTGGACAAGTTTAATTTATCAGCTAGCATCTCAAGCGATACTTCTTCATGGTATCGGGTGGAAAGCCAATCCATGACGAAGTCGATTATCGGATCTTTCCCGCTTTTTTTATTGCGGGCAATCTCCGCGGCGGCTTCAAGAAAAGCCTGAAAGAATTTCTTATATTGACCAACGGTAAACAAACGGGGAATTTGCCGGCTTAATTGCTCCAGCGTTTGACCGTTCTCATCGCTTTCATCCGGCTTGAGCAGCGTAATAGTTTTGGATACAATGCCCTCAGCCAGTTGCCGATACTGAAATGCGGCTGCTTCCTTATGCTCCATCTGCTCCAGAAGACGGCTGATCATTTTAAAGCAAACCAGGTCATGCCCTTCCAGAAGGTGATTGTAAAACTCTTCCTCCTGTGCGGAAGTAAAATAAACGGTGCGGGATACCTGCCGCGCCTCATAGATCAGTTGTGTTTCCGAATGCAGTGGAGCCTGTCTCAGCTTGGCGAGCACATCCTCATAAGCTTTGTTAAAATAAGAGGAATCCGGATAGGTGGCGCTCACAGTTATGTTGGCCTGACAAAACGACTTGTCCCGATCTAGAATCGTTTTCAGCAGTTCCAATAGCTTCTCAATTTGTCCGGCAGCGACTGGGCCGTTCACAACCGATAAAATCTGGTCTTTTTCAAGCTGAAACGTATGCGATCCGGGAAAGTAATCGGACACAAGCAGGTTAATATGCTCCCGAATGTAATTGATCGCTTGTGTGGATTGGATCTCAAGCTCTTGAAACGCATCATCATGGAAATTCAACTGATACATAATAATAGTGAACTTTTCGTCACTTGCTATAAATTGCTTCCATTCCTGAATGTCGGAATTAATCATTTTTAGCTTGCTAATATACCCGTAGCTGGTTAAGAACGATTGATTGTTTAACAATTCCTCTTGAATCTTCTTTTTCTCATCGAACAGGGTTCCAATTTTTTGCCCGACTAAAGAAAATTCATGAATATTGCTGTTAAATTCCCCCGGCTTTTCCTCCAGAATGGATGAAATCATCTTTTTTACTGGGGAGTGAATTTTTTGACTGAGCCAATACGAAACGGCCATGCCTATGATGATGGTGACCAGCAAAATCAGCACTAGCGTCCAGTTCAGCTTTTGCATTTGCAGGGCAATATGAGAATAAGGCACAATGGAAATATAAGTCCATCCGCTCGACTGATCCTTGCGAGTGAAATAATAATAGTCTCCAAGCAAGGAATTCTGGGTGCCGGTTAACAGCTCCTCCAATGGAAGATCGCTGTGCTCAGGTATAGAGTTATAGAGCATTCGGCTGTTTTCATCCAGAATGATGAGTTGTCCGTTACCTTGAGCATGCTCCCCCAGGAACGAAAGCATAAGCTGCCGCATGTCCAAGAAGGCGATTACTTGATAATTGCTGTCAGGGCGTTTGTACACGACAGGAAGCAGCGTTTTGCTGCCTGATTCTCCTGCGAGCTTAAAGGAAAACTCAGCTGATGGCAGGATAGTAAAGCTATCATCGGTATCAAACAGGGCTCTCCAAAAGTCATGTGGATATTCCGATGACGAATAAAATTGTACGAATTGATGCTGTGAGGAGCTTCCCCCTTCTTTATCGAGGACGTAATCCGAGCTGTTAAAATGCACAAGCAGATTATCCAGATGGTTATGCGGATTATAGGCATTAGTCCGCAAGGTCCTCATGAACTTGGTAGCCAGCAAATAATCAACTTCCCGCGAATCCATACGGGTCAACTGTCTGTTGTAAGCAATCAGATTGGGATTATTATGCAAATCGAACACGAGGGATCGAATAGTGGTAAAATGATTACGGTACCGGTCCACCGCGTTGTCCAGAATCAGGCGGTTATATTGAATAATTTCATTTTGGATCGTAGATTTCAAATATGTGAATGAAAAAAGGGTAAAGGCTGACAGCAAAATAATAACAATTAGAAAACTGGAAAAAATTCGGGTAAATAACGATTTGCCTTTAACCTTGAACCAATTCAAAGAAAGTCAACCTCCCCATGCACGATAACAGTACAACCTTGAAGATATGGAGCAGGCCCCATTTTTCATGACGTTACCCGTTAGAGAACGGTTACGCCCGGTCAATTATACTCTTCTCTAGCAGCTTGAGCAACAATTTATTAGCTGAATGAAATCGCTAATTCTAATTTTACCTGTCTGCTTCAAGCCTTGCCAGAGGCGTCATTTTTCTTTTCCTTACCTTCTTATCCTTATTTTATCCTATATAAAAAAGAGATAAGTAGCTAAAAAAGTGTCTACTACTAATTTCCTGACACCTGAGGTAATATTGCTCTTGCGCAGGGAACTATTAACTGGCGCGCCAACCTCGACCTGGATGCTGTATGAAAGGTTCAGCGGACATTCACCTACAAGGCACCCGAAGCAGGCAAGTCGAGTTGAGAGGTCGGCATTATAATGGTTCCCGCTGCAAATATGGCGAGTCTAAGGTAAGAGTAAGAGAAAATCAGTTTGAACAGGCAACAGAATAAAGGGGAGGTTTTAAAAAACATGCAATGGAAAAAATGGACATCTGTAGCCTTGACGGCGACGCTGTCTGCTTCTATGCTTGCTGCCTGTGGCGGCGGCAATAATGGAAGCGGTAGCAATGGAGGAGCGTCGGGCAATGAACAAGGCGGCGCCTCTAGCGAAGCACCCGCTAATCTGAACAAAACCGGGATGCCGATTGTCAATGAACCGATCAATATGACTTTCTTTACCGGTAAATCGGGGACAAATGGCAACAATTTTGAAGAAACGCATGTTTGGAAAACTTATCAGGAAATGTCGAATATTAATGTGACTTTTGATTTAGTGCCTTTTGAGAACTTGACCGAAAAACGCAATTTGACGTTGGCAAGTGGCGAGTATCCGGATGGATTTTACTCATCCCGTCTGACCTCGGCTGATATTGCGAAGTATGGGGCTCAGGGTGTTTTTCTTGAGCTTGATGATCTAATTGATGAATATGCTCCTAACTTCAAGGCTTTAATGGAGAAGTATCCAATGCTCCGCAAGGGGTTGACCATGCCTGACGGGCATATCTATTCTTTTCCTTCCTTCTATGACCCTAATTTCCCATCTATGTTGATTGGAACGCCGTTATGGGTTAACAAAGACTGGCTGGATCAATTAGGTATGGAAGAACCGACAACGATAGAAGAGTTTTACAATTATTTAGTAGCCGTTAAAGAAACCGATTTGAACGGGAATGGGCTTAACGATGAAATTCCATACAGCGGCACAGGCATCGGCGGATTAATTGATCAGCTTAAAGGCGCATGGGGACTCGGTAACCGCGGCTTGGCGCATAAATATGTAGATATTGACCCGGAAACGAATGAGCCCCGTTTCTTCCGCATCACCCCGGAATATAAAGAGGTGCTGGAATTTGTTCACAAATTGTATAGTGAAGGCCTATTAGACGAAGAAATCTTCACCATTAAAAGCAGTGCGCTATATGTAAAAGGGCAGGAGGGACTGCTCGGTTCAACTATTGTACCTAATCCAAAAACATTGATGAATCAGGAAAACTTTATTGGATTGGGCGCGCTTGAAGGCCCTCATGGAGATAAACTGTATTCTCATGTAAAAGCGCCTTTAGTACACGTTGGTGCTTTCGTGCTGACTCATAAGAACGAGCATCCGGAAGCTGCGATTAGATGGATGGACCATTTCTTTGGTGAGGAAGGTGCCTTGTTCTACTTTATGGGTGAGGAAGGCGTCACTTACACGAAGAATGAAGACGGCACACTTGAATTTACAGAAGAAATCACTAACAACCCGAACGGATTGACTCAAGACCAGGCATTGGCCAAATATGTAACCTGGCTGGGCGGCAGCTATCCTGGCTACGTACAAGAGCATTACTTCAAAGGCTCTGAGAGCTTGCCGGAATCTATTGCCGCTGGGGAGAAGGCCAAGCCTCACATGATTGAAGAAATTTGGAACGGCTTTAACTATACGGAAGAAGAGACCGATTTCATGTCTTCCGTAGGTAAGGACATTCAAGACTATGTCACGGAGATGGAAGCCAAGTTTGTTAACGGATCTGCCTCGTTTGCAGAATGGGATTCCTACATCAGCAACATCGAAAGAATGGGATTAGACCGCTACATGGACGTGTACACAACAGCGTATGAGCGTTACAATCAAGCGGAATAATTTCATAGAACCCTTATGATGATCGGGCACTATCCGATTAAGTTTAAGGGATAATAAAGGCAAAACCCGCGGTACGGTTTATAACCGATGCCCGCGGGTTTCTTTTGTATTAGCACTTGCTTCTAACTCTCATTGGCGTTAATTGCAGCACTGCCAAAAACCGTGAGATAATCGAGGAAGGTTTGCCTGCCTGATTCCCAACTAGACTTGTTCCTGAACCATTTTGTTGGTCAGCCGTCCTAATTTCTCAATCTCGATAGTGACTTCATCACCGTCTGCGAGGTAGACCTGCTGTTCTTTTGGATATCCCATTACAACACCTTCGGGAGTTCCGGTAAGAATGATATCACCCGGTACAAGTGTCATATGCTTGGAGATGTAGCTGACGATCTCATCACAGTGGAAGATCATGTCCGATGTGTTGGAGTTCTGCCTTTCTTCTCCATTGACGAAGCATTTAATGCTGAGATCGTTCGGATTGCCTACCTCATCGGCTGTTACCAGATACGGTCCGAGAGGGCTGAAGCCGTCGCAAGTTTTGCCAAGCAGCCATTGCGGGGTGCGCAGCTGCAGATCTCTTGCCGACAAATCGTTTACGTTGCAGTAACCGTATACATAAGAAAGAGCCTCTTCCTTGCTGACGTCTTTTGCTTTTTTTCCAATAACAATGACCAATTCAGCTTCGTAATCGACTTTGCTGCTCACCTTGGGCAGGGTAACCTCACTGCCATGGCCGGTCAGGGTGTTATTGAACTTGTTGAACAGAATAGGATATTCCGGAATAGGAGAATTGGTTTCTTCAGCATGCTTGCGGTAGTTCAAACCTACACAAATAATTTTGTTCGGATGGGTAACACAAGGACCGTATTCAATCTCGGCTTCATCCAACAAGCAGCTGCGATAGGAGTCGCTTGCCGACAGATCTGCAAGCAGCTGTTCAAGCGCCTTGGTGCCTGCTTCTCCTTGCTCAATCGCTTCCATAACCGAAGTGGGCACTCCGGCAGTGGAAGAACCGGCATGAGCCAACGCTTTCTCCACATCAACGATACCTTCTGTGGTTTTTACGCCTAGCCCTAATTCTGCATTCTTTTTAAAGGTAACCAGTTTCATTGTGAGGGACCTCCAGAACATAAAAATGATAGCTATGTAGGGCAGATAAAACGATTAAACGGGTAGCTCAATCGTAACATGGCCTGTCCCCTGCGGTCAATTTATGATTGCCAAAACAGCTTCCCCTATCTTCTGCACATAACTGGATAGCGCCCGGGCAAAAACAGGAATAGGTTGGTGATAGGCCTAGGACGATAAATCTGGTATGCTATTGACTATGCCGGGCCTATTTCAATAGAAGCATTAGAGGTATATTATAGAAGGAGCTAATTGAGGATTGGACTTCATAGAGGTCTGTGCTAAATACTGGAATAAATTATAAATGAGTATATCGCAACATTTTGCGGCGTCCTGCCGTCTATAAGGTTGCAAGAGAGGGGGAGCTAAGTTTGGTAGCGCCCGAATTGATTCGAGCTGCCCAAGCGGGCGATCGCGACGCCATCATTACCCTTTTGCGCGAAATCGAGACCCATGTTTATCGAACGGCTTATTACATGCTTGGCAATGAAGAAGATGCGTTGGATGCTTCCCAGGAAGCTATGATTCGCATCTATACGAAAATTCATACCTACGAAGAAAAAGCATTGTTCAAAACTTGGGTACAACGTATTGTGACGAATATTTGTATTGATAAATTCCGCAAAAAGAAGCCTTCTGTGTCCATTGATGAACACGAAATGGTATTTGAGTCCGGCGAAAATGTAGAAGAAAGAGTTATGGCGGCTTACATTGCGGAGGATATTCATGAAGCGATTAATAAGCTTCCTGACCATCATCGCTCGGTTGTTGTCCTGCGCTATCTTCAGCAGTTCTCCTATAATGAAATAGCTGAGAGCCTGGATTTGCCCATTAACACGGTGAAATCTTATTTGTTTAGGGCCAGGAAACAATTGCAAAGTTATCTTCAAGACTATCAGAAGGGTGGTGTTCGGGGATGAAATGCCCAGAGGTGGAAGAGCTAATGCAGAGACATCTGGACTCCGACCTGGAAGAGCAGGAAGAAGACCTGTTGCTTGGCCATATTCGGGACTGCCCCGATTGTGCCGCTATGTATGAAAGATTGATTCGTCTATCCGAGGATTTGACGGCACTGCCATCAGTAAGTCCTCCTGTCAATATTGTCGATTCCATTATGCCGCGTCTGGATGGGCTGGCATTTCCTGCATCTGACAAGCCATCTGTTCAAGCGGTAGCTCCGTCCATTATTAAAGATCAAAATGAAAGCGAGATGTCAGCGCCATTGCGCAGACCGAGAAAAAAATATATTTGGACTGCATTAAGTGGAGTGGCTGCCGCCGGCCTAGCCATTGGGCTGTTTATCTTTGATTTGGACGGACCCGTAACACGGCATGCTGAGCTTAAGGATTCCCATGCCCCTGAGACTTCTTCATCTATGGTTCAGGACAAAAATACGGCACCCGACGGGAATGAAGCGGGGGCAGCTGCTGACGGTGATCCGGAATCCGCAGGTGAGCCGATGGGCTCTATCCTCGAAGAATCCGGAGAGCTGGCGGAGACTGCCACTGACGGTGAGGCCTCTCTCTTGGAACGGAATCTGACGGAAGACCCAGGCCCGCCAACGGGTGACGGCGAGGTACAGCCTGAGGAACTCCAAGTGCGTGATCAAGCTGGCCCTGCGGCGGGGGATGCGGTAGCGGAAGAAATCCACAAAGAGCAGGTTCCGCCAGAACCAGAACAGCCGGTAACCGAAATGGCTCCTAATGAAGACACGCCAGTTACCGAGGCGGGGGAAGTACCGCAGACTGAGGAAGCAGAGGCACCGGAATCCTCTCCGGAAGACCAGGAAGTTGGCATAGCGGCCGGCGAGCCGGTAAGTGGAGCGGAAAAGCAAGAATCTGGTTCGGAGACTCCGGCAGATTTGTCCGATCCGCAATATCGCTCCCCGGAGGTTGTTTATGAAAGGCTGTTGTCACCGGGTAACGATTTATTTGCCTATGTCAATGAGCAGCGGGTTCTGATCAGCTCCAGCGATGGAGAGGTGCGCTTCGCGTCTCAATATAAATGGCAGCCTGAAGACAAAGTCCGATTTGTGGCATGGCTGAATGAACAGGAGCTCCTGTATCAGGTAACTAAGGAGTCGGGGGAGACCATTCAATACAAGGTCGATGTAAAAGAGCAAACGGAAACGGAAATAGCCTATTAGTCACGAATATTGGCACATACATTAATGAAGCTACTTATACTATATTAAAGGTAAAAGCGCGAATACTACCGGTTCTGACGTCGTTGACCGTCCCGGATGCAGGTTTCTAGAGCCTGCGCCCAGGATGTTTATATAAAATGATGAAAGTGCTGGGACGACAAAGGGAAGATGACAAAATCGTTAAAGATTTTGACGTCCTCCCTTTGTTGCTGTTATGATTGACATGAGGTGGACGAGATGGAGCTAAGAAAGGCAGTGCAAGAGCTGAATCAGGACAAGGTTAGGCCTTTGTATGTTTGTTACGGCCTGGAGTCCTTCAGAAAATCTGAATTTATATCCTTCCTGACTGACAAGCTTGTTCAGCCTGAAGAACGGGAATTCGCCGTCAGCCGCTATGATCTTGCAGAAACTTCGGTGGAACAGGTTCTGGAGGATGTGGAGACGAGCCCTTTTCTCGTATCGCGTAAGCTGGTGATAGCCTCTAATGCGCTGTTTTTGACCGGAGCGAAAGACACGGGCAAGGTCAGCCACAACCTTGACCACCTGCTGACCTATTTGAAACAGCCTGTTGACACATGTGTCTTTGTTCTTTCCGTGGAAGCCGATAAATTGGATGAACGGAAGAAAATAGTCAAGCAGTTAAAACAGCAGGATTGCCTGCTTCCTTTTCCTGTCTTGTCAGCAGAGGAATTGAATGATTGGGTAGTTAGACGTGCGCGAAGCCACCAATTTTCGTTTGCTGAAGGGGTAGCAGACCACCTTATCCTTTGTGCGGGTACCAACCTGCATAGTCTGGCCTCAGAAATTCAGAAACTATCCATTTACATAGGGATTGATGGTGTCGTTAGCAAGGACATTATTGATAGGCTGGTCGTTCGGACGACAGAACAAAATGTGTTTATTCTTATTGATTACATGGTACGGCGGCAGATTGACCAAGCGCTCTCGACACTTACTGAGCTGGCCAAGCAAAAAGAGGAGCCGATCAAGCTGCTGGCTTTGATGGCGAGACAATTTCGAATGATTATCCAGGTTAAGGAAAGCACGCAGACCGGCTATTCCTACCAGCAAATAGCGAGCGCTATCGGTGCCCATCCCTATGCGGTAAAAATAGCTGCGGAGCAAGGAAAGCTATACGAAACCCGGCGATTATTGCAAATTCTATCCCGGCTGGCTGATTTGGATTACCAGATGAAGAGCGGGCAGATAGACAAATGGCTGGGCCTGGAACTTCTGCTTCTGGATGCGGCGGCTTAATAGAGGGAAACCGGAAAGATGATCGCAACGCTTGAAAGTTTTATCAGGGAAAAGCAAAAAACACGAAGCTTCTTTGAAAAGAAAGCCTCGTGTTTTTAATTATTACTTTAAGCTTGAGCACTTAATTGATTGAGCTTTTTTGCCATACGGGATTTTTTGCGGTTAGCCGCATTTTTATGAATCAGGCCTTTGCTGGCTGCTTTGTCTAACTTTTTGATGGCAGCATGCAGTGCTTCTTGAGCGGATTGAGTGTTACTGCTGTCCGCAGCTTGATCAAAAGCTTTAACGGCTGTACGGAGAGCGGACTTTTGGGAAGCATTCTGCAAACGGCGCTTTTCCGAAGTTTTTACCCGTTTAATTGCCGATTTAATGTTTGGCATTGCGTTCACCTCCTACTACCAGAAAACCAGATCGTTCATGATGAATCGCCGGTTCATTCAAGTTTCTTGACAACTTTAAACATTCTATCATGCCATATAGCAAAAAGCAATAGCTGCATAAGAAGGAGGATTTACTCACACAATAAAATGATGAATTGGACTTTCATGCAGAGGGGCAATGAAGAATGGATCTGAGTCAATATACCGTCAGAACAGACCTGGCACTGGAGGCCAAGGAACTGGCATCCAAAAGCACCATTCCCGGAATCGAAATCGAAACTGAAAATGATAAAGGGATCAAGCTTACGCGAATGGCGGTTGAGCATAATGAAGCAGGGCAGCAAATCGGCAAATTGCCGGGGTATTATTTGACAATTGAGGTGCCACAGCTGCGCAATAAGGACACAACACTGCAAAATCGTGTAACGACCAAATTCGCTAAGGAGTTTGCCGCTTTTTTAGCGAAGACAGGCGTGGGACCTGACGACAAAGTGCTGATCATCGGCTTAGGTAACTGGAATGTAACACCTGACGCTTTAGGTCCTCTTGTCGTCGAGAACATCATGGTCACCCGTCACTACTTTGAGCTGGTGGAGGAGCAGGTAAGTCCCGGCTATCGGCAGGTCAGTGCTGTAGCTCCAGGCGTTCTGGGGATTACAGGTATTGAAAGCAGTGAAATAGTTCAAGGCATTGTGGAAAAAACGCGCCCGGATTTGATCATTGCGGTTGACGCTTTGGCGTCTATGGCGCTGGAGCGGGTGAATACGACTATTCAAGTTGCGGATACGGGCATACATCCAGGCTCGGGAATCGGCAATAAAAGAAAAGGACTAACGAAGGAAATTCTCGGTGTTCCCGTCATAGCAATAGGCGTGCCCACTGTAGTCTATGCTTCAACTATCGTAAATAACAGTATTGATATGATGGCAGAACACTTTAAAAAACTGACAAACGGCACCGACCACATTCTTGGCATGCTGGATGGAATGCAGGAGCAGGAGCGGCTGCAGCTGGTCAAGGAAGTACTGGAGCCGGTAGGTCATAACCTGCTTGTCACTCCAAAGGAAATCGATGAATTCATCGAGGATATCGCCAATATTATCGCCAGTGGTTTGAACGCTGCGCTGCATGAAGCAGTGAATATGGACAATGTGGCCGCCTATACTCATTAATGAGGAGAAGGTTATAACGAAAATACGGATTGCTTTGGCAAGGTGTGGGCTGACCCGCCTTGCCTTCTCGGATTATTCAGCATGAAGTGTATGTAATGCAGAAAAATTCTTTTTAGTACGGGCGGTTGGCTGTCAGGGCTATGGCTGAGGGTCATTTTTTGCTATAGTTTTAGGAGGATCGAGTAATCGGTTCAGGAGAATACAATTTGCAAGGAGCATCCTCATGACACCACAAATTTTACTATTTGATATGGATGACACACTGATCCATTGCAATAAATACTTTCAACGGATCATTGACCGCTTTAGCGAGCAAATGAGTGAATGGTTTTCGGCAGAAGGCCTGGATTCCGAAGCAGTCAAAGCGAAGCAGCTGGAGATTGATATTGAAGGGGTCACTAGAAAAGGCTTCGTGGAGAATCATTTTCCCGAATCCTTGGTCGATACTTACCGGTATTTTTGCGACTACTACGGCACTCCGCAGCATTCAGCCCGCATCGACGGGCTGTTCCGTTTGGGGCGCACCGTCTATGATATGAAGGTAGAGCCCTACCCATATATGCAAGAAACGCTGCAGAACCTTACTCGTGACGGGCATGAGCTGTATCTGTATACCGGCGGGGTCCCATCCATCCAGCAGGATAAAATTGCAGCTGCTGGTCTCGAGACGTTCTTTGAAGATAGAATATTTATTCGTCAGCATAAAAATACGGAGGCGCTTCAGCAAATTTTGCAGGACACCGGTTTTGACCGCAGCCGAACATGGATGATAGGCAATTCGATGCGGACCGATGTGCTTCCCGCCTTGGAAAACGGGATTCATTCGATTTATTTGCCTGCGCAGCTGGAATGGCAGTTCAACGTGGTCGAAATCAAAGTTAAGCCGGCGGGCGCATATTTGCAGTTAAGCTCATTGCGTGAGCTGCAGCCGGCAATTAGAAGCTATACTCAGCAGTTGGAAGATTCAGCCAAGCCTGTGCAATCTGGAAACAATTAATAGGAATAAGTTCAGTTGGACTTGTTCCTGGTTCTATCTTTGAGTCCTCCCTCATAGATTGCTAGTAGATAGAAACCTATTCTACTAATCACGATCGGAGGAACAAAGATGAAGCTCACAGGCTTTACTATGGACCTGAGCCGGATAAGAAGATCAACTCATAACATGAGAACATGGATCAAGCTGTTCCTCATGCTGATGATCGTCACACTGCTGTTTTTTGTTATTTTAGGGATCGGGGGCTATGCTCAAAGCAAGCTGAGAGGCTCTACCTTCTCTTCTATGAAAGGAATTGCGGCCTCGGTGCCTAGCAATTTTTTTGTCGATTTGATTGGCTTGGAAGTACCGCAGCTGGTTGACGAGAGAGAATCTACCTTTTCGGGTGATCATGTCTTTTCCTTCGTGTTCAGGCTCCTGACTGATATTAACCCGAACGACCCCAAAACGTTAATGGCCAGAGAAGTGCCCGGGATGGGTCAGGCCAGTGCCGTTCCGCTAAAAGGCACTAACCAGTCGGAGCCGCCGCAAGATTATGGTCCGGGCAAGGATGGGGCTCCCGTTCCAACCGGATCGCCCGGGGAAGTTGAGGCAACGCCAACGCCCTCCCCGACACCCTCGCCTCCGCCGGAAACCCCTTCAACAGACGGGAAAAAGGTGGTGCTGGTTTACCATACTCATTATGAGGAATCGTGGGTGCCGGAGCTGGACATTACAGAGGCGGATAAAGCTTACGATCCAGAGGTCAATATTACGCTTGTAGGGCAGCGGCTTGTCGACAGACTGGAGGAGCTTGGAGTAGGAGCGGTCAAGTACAGTCCCGTATACAAGGAAACCCAGCCTGATTACAACTGGTATCGTTCCTATAAGTATTCGCGAGAAACGGTCAAGGAGGCATTTGCCGCTCACCCCGACATCGATTTTGTGTTCGATATTCACAGGGATTCACTGCCGAGAGATCGGACGACGGTAACGATTGACGGTGTAGACTACGCCCAAATTTATTTCATCATCGGACAGAAAAACCCCAACTGGGAAGAAAATGAGCAATTCGCGGCAAAAATTCATGAAAAGCTGGAAGAAAGAGCGCCCGGCCTTTCCAAAGGGATTTGGGGTAAATCCGCGCATCAGGGAGACGCTGAATATAACCAGTCCCTATCTTCCAATAATGTGCTGGTAGAAATGGGCGGACCGTTTAACACCTTGGAAGAGAGCTACCGGACTGCAGATTTGTTTGCCGAGGTGGTGGCAGAGCTGTATTGGGAAGCGGAAAAAGTCGATGCCGCGCCGGCAGATGCCGCGGGTGATTGATAATGTTCCGCTCTATGCTGCTCCGTTTGTTCCTGCTAGTATTAGTGTTTATCGGCGGACTGCTCACCGGAATCGAGCTGATGAATGAGATAGGCCGCTCTCCCGCAGCCGCTTCCAGTGAAAAGCTGAACGCGACAATCACACCGTCTCCCGGAGGCGCTGAACCGGAAGTTTCCGGTGGAGCTGCAGCTCCGGCCACGAGCCAAACAGGCGGCTCACCGGGAGATGAAAGCGCGAATTCCCCGGAAAAGAAAGCTGAACAGTCCCTGGACAAAGACTCAACAGCCTCAGGTCTGCAACAATTCCGCCCGGAGCCTGGCCTGCATATTCAAGAATCGCTGATTAATAAGGTGCTGAGAAAAACAGGGGAGGCTATCCACCTTTTGGCTGATGGAGTTGTTAAGGTGATAGCAGCTCTGCTGGACGGGGTATCGGGTTAACTGCTATAATGAAAAGTACTGTACATTTGATGCTCTTTGGGGGTAAGCATGACGGATATTCGAGCCAGACAACAAAAGATTAGAAACTTTTCGATTATAGCCCATATCGATCATGGCAAATCAACGCTAGCTGATCGGATCTTGGAGTTTACCGGGGCCTTGACTTCCAGAGAAATGCAGGAACAAGTGCTTGACCAGATGGATCTCGAGCGGGAGCGCGGGATTACGATCAAGCTGCAGGCTGTGAGATTGTTATACCGGGCAAAGGACGGCAATGAGTATATATTGAATTTGATTGACACTCCGGGGCACGTCGATTTTACTTATGAGGTTTCCCGCAGCCTTGCCGCATGCGAGGGGGCTTTGCTTGTCGTTGATGCTGCTCAAGGCATCGAGGCGCAGACGATGGCGAATGTGTATTTGGCCTTGGACAATGACCTGGAAATTCTTCCTGTCATTAATAAGATTGATCTGCCAAGCGCGGAACCGGATCGGGTGAAGCAGGAAATTGAGGATGTAATCGGCCTGGATGCAAGCGATGCAGTGCTCGCCTCTGCCAAAGCAGGAATCGGCATCGAGGAGATTCTGGAACAGGTCGTTAGCAAGGTGCCGGCTCCGCAAGGCGATCCGGACGAACCGTTGAAAGCTCTTATTTTCGATTCCCACTACGATCCATATAAAGGGGTTATCGTGTATGTGAGAGTTGTGGACGGGTCGATCAAGGCCGGTTCCAAAATCCGTTTCATGGCCACTGGCAAAACCTTCGAGGTAATCGAAGTAGGAGCCTTTATGCCGCGGATGTCCATTATTGACGAATTGCATGTCGGGGATGTAGGCTTCGTAGTTGCCGGTATCAAAAACGTCAAAGACACCCGTGTCGGCGATACGATAACCGATGCTAAAAAACCGACAGCGGAACCATTGCCGGGCTACCGTAAGATTAACCCGATGGTATTTTGCGGCTTGTACCCGATCGAATCATCGGACTATGATGACCTTCGCGAAGCTTTGGAGCGTCTGGAGCTTAATGATGCTTCCCTGCGCTATGAGCCTGAGACCTCTTCTGCGCTAGGCTTCGGTTTCCGCTGCGGATTTCTTGGACTGCTCCATATGGAGATCATCCAGGAGAGGATAGAGCGTGAATTTAACATTCCGTTAATTACGACAGCTCCAAGCGTTATTTTCAAAGTGAAGCTGACCAACGGCGATGTGCTGGAAATCGACAATCCTTCCAACTATCCGGAACAGGGCAAAATCGATTCGGTAGAAGAGCCTTATGTCAAGGCATCAATTATCGTGCCGAATGATTTTGTCGGTGCTATTATGGAGCTTTGCCAAAGCAAGCGCGGCGAATTTATTAATATGGAGTATCTGGATACGAACCGGGTCACGCTGACTTATGATATTCCGCTCTCCGAAATTGTGTACGATTTCTTTGACCGTTTGAAATCAACGACAAAGGGTTACGCCTCCTTCGATTATGAGATGTCCGGATACCGGGTCTCCAACCTGGTCAAAATGGACATTTTGCTGAACGGGGAGCAGGTGGATGCTCTATCGTTTATTGTCCACCGTGAACGCGCCTATAATCGTGGACGGCAAATTTGCGAGAAGCTGAAGACCTTAATTCCTCGGCAAATGTTTGAGGTTCCGATTCAAGCGGCTATCGGGCAAAAAATATTATCCAGAGAGACAGTCAAGGCAATGCGTAAAAATGTGCTTGCCAAATGCTACGGCGGTGATATATCACGCAAACGCAAGCTTTTGGAAAAGCAAAAAGAAGGTAAGAAGAGAATGAAGCAGGTGGGCAATGTGGAAGTGCCTCAGGAAGCTTTTATGGCGGTACTGAGGCTGGATGACTAGTTCCGCGTGCCTGCCAAGAAGCTTGGAGTAAACACTTACGCGGATAGAAGCAACGTATTTACGCTATGGCAGGAAGCCTTTGGCTTTCTGCTTTTTTCTTACCACACTAGAAAGGAGGTCTCCCCATGGACAAGCATACCGGCAATCTTTCCGGCTCTCCCCGAGCGGTATATATTCACATTCCTTTCTGCACCAATAAATGCTACTATTGTGATTTTAATTCTTATGTGCTTAAGGGCCAGCCGGTCCAGGACTATTTGGATGCTTTGGAGCGGGAGATGGAGGCGACCGTCAGGCTTGCTCCGCCATCCCGGATTGAAACGGTTTTTGTCGGAGGCGGGACCCCAACGGTTCTGACTCCAGAGCAAATGGAGCAGTTTGTGAAATTGGTCAATACGTATTTCGCCGACCGAGCGGAAGCGTTTGAGTTTACGATGGAGGCTAATCCGGGAACGACGGATATGGATAAGCTGTCTGTCATGAAGCAAGGAGGAGTGAACCGGCTAAGCTTCGGGGTACAAACCTTTGACCCGGTGCTGTTAAGGAAGATTGGCCGTATTCATACGGTCGATGAAGTCTATCAGAGCATTGAAAATGCCCACAAGCTGAGCTTCGATAATGTATCAATAGATTTGATGCTGGGGCTTCCCAATCAGACACTAGCCCAGGTGGAGGCTTCTCTGGATGCGGCGCTGGCCTTGAATCTCCAGCATTATTCCATCTATTCGTTAAAGGTAGAAGAGAATACTCTGTTTCACGATTTGTATGAAAAAAACGAGCTGCCGCTGCCTGAAGAAGAAGCTGAATTGGGGATGTATCTGTTGACGATGGAGAAGCTGGCGGCAAACGGCTATCATCAGTATGAAATCAGCAATTTTGCCCTTCCTGGCAAAGAAAGCCGTCATAATATGATGTATTGGCGCAATCAGAGCTATTACGGATTAGGAGCAGGGGCTCACGGTTACAGGCAGCGGGTACGCCACGTCAACATTAAGAGTATTCAGCCTTATATTGACGCCACCCTGAGCGGTCTGCCGATTGCCGAGCAATTTACGGTAAGCCGGGAGGAAGCGATGGAGGACTTTATGATGGTAGGATTGCGGATGCTCGCCGGAATTGCCAAGGATGATTTTATTCGTGAATTCGGCACCGACGTAGATGAAGTCTTTGGCAGCATCATCAGCCGTTTGGAGCAGAAAGGACTGCTTGCCGTGGAAGGCGGCCGGGTGAGATTATCGCAAAAAGGAATTGTTCTGGGCAACGAAGTGTTCGGAGAATTTATTGGCAGTTTGTCTTGAACATCATTGCATAATATTGTATATTTATACAATATTGCTTTCATTTTTATCAGTTTAATTTTAACATATGGGCATTCGCCCAATTATTAATTGATGATATCAGTCATTACGTGGCGGTGAACTCATTGACTATAATTTGCAGAAAAGCAAACGAGCAGGATTTGGATGGGCTGTATGAGCTGATTAAGGATTATGCCGAGCAAGGAATCATGCTCCCCCGTTCCAGAGAAATGCTCGTTTATTCCATAGATACGTTTGTCGTAGCGGTCGATGACGAGAGCGGGCAGCTGGTCGGCTGCGGCTCCTTGTGCAAGCTTGGAGAGGAATTGGTGGAAATCCGTTCCTTAGGCGTACAGCCTCAATGCAAGGGCCTTGGAATCGGCAGAAAGCTGGTGGAATTCCTTGTAGAGGAAGCCAGACAGCAGCAAATACCGAAAGTGATGGCCTTGACCTATGAGGTTGCCTTTTTTGAAAAAATGGGCTTTCATGTCGTCCCTAAAGAGATTTTTCCAGAGAAGGTTTGGAAAGATTGCATTCATTGCAAAAAACAACATTGCTGTGACGAAATTGCCGTACTCCAGCGCTTGGATTAACTTGACAACTGGCGGTGGAGTCTGGTATTTTTGTAATATGATTTAGCACTCGAAGCAAGTGAGTGCTAACGATCGTTGGCAAAGCTTAGTGAAATCAATGAAATTCATTTCAAACGATAACTTCTGGGGGTGGAAGACTATGCTGTCAGAGCGTCAAAGAATGATCTTAAATGCTATTGTTGACGATTATATTCGTTCCGCCGAGCCCGTAGGTTCCAGAAGCATATCGAAGCGGGGAGATGTCGCATTCAGTCCGGCTACGATCCGTAACGAAATGTCTGACTTGGAAGAAATGGGTTTTCTTGAACAGCCGCATACATCAGCCGGGCGCATTCCTTCTCATAAGGGATACCGCTATTATGTAGACCATTTAGTTAATTATGAGACCTTATCGACTCATGAATTGAATGCGATGAAGGTTTTTTTTGCTGATAAATTACAGGAAATGGAACAGGTATTCCAGCATGCTGCGGCTATTTTGTCTAATTTGACCAATTACACTTCTATCATATTGGGACCGGAAGTGTTCAGTACGACGCTGAAAAGAATGCAGATCATTCCACTTGATGAGCGCAGCGGCGTGGCGATTTTTGTTACTAACACAGGGCATGTGGAAAATAAAATTGTCGATATTCCGGAAGGGATGTCCATTGGTGATATTGAGAAGGCGGTCAATCTTTTAAATGCCAAGCTGGCCAATGTTCCTTTATATCAATTAAAGTCTAAGCTGTACAGCAAGGTTGGGGAAGAGCTCAATAAATATGTCGATCATTATGAAGAAATGGTCAGCCTGCTGGAGTCTGCGCTTGATCATGAGGAGCATGACCGTGTTTATCTGAGCGGAGCCACGAATATGCTGATGCAGCCGGAGTTCAAGGATGTTGACAAGGTTAAGCTTATTCTGGATACGCTTGGCGAGACTCCGGCAGTCGTGCAAATGCTTGCTGCTTCGCCGGAAGGGATCCAGGTGAAGATCGGCAGCGAGAACTCAATTGAAGCGATCAATAACTGCAGCCTGATTACAGCCAGCTACTCCATAGACGGACAGTGCCTCGGAACCGTAGGCATTCTTGGACCGACGCGAATGGAATATGGCCGGGTCATCCGCATATTGGATCATCTGTCCAAAGATATGGCGGTCGTTCTTGCCAAATGGTACAAATAATAGAAGAAGTGGCTTAATTCTTTGCATTCATGCAGAAAGGATCTAGTATCATGAGTCAGATCAATTCAAGCCAAAGCGATGGCGATGAACGGTATTCCGCATTAATTAACAATGCAGCCGCGGTAAGAGCGATCTGTTCGGCAGTGGAGGGCACCCTTGGTCCCAAAGGACTGGATACAATGCTTGTCAGCGAACTGGGGGATGTCCTCATTACGAATGACGGGGCTACCATTCTGGAGCAAATGGATGTGACCCATCCGGCAGCCAAGCTGGTTGTGCAGGTAGCCCGTTCTCAGCAGCGACATGTAGGTGATGGTACGACAACCGCGACTGTGCTGGCAGGGGCGATGGTAGCTGAAGGTCTGTCCGAGGTGTCCCGTGGTGTGCCTGTGGCTAAGGTCGTAGCCGGCATTCAGGAGGGCATAGGGCAGGCTGTTCAATTTATGCGCTCCCGTTCCCGGCCGGTGCTCGGCGCTGATGATCCTATGCTGTACCGGATTGCTTATGTGGCAGGGAGGGAAAATCGGGAGCTGGCCGACCAGATTATCGAGGCTATGAACATTGTTGGCCAGGAAACATTGGGAAGTGAGCAGTTTCGTTTTTCCGAATCTGTCATTACAGCAGATGGCGGCAGCAGCGAAGTATGGCCCGGTATTCTGTTGAATAAGCAGCCATCGATGTTTTTACCGGTCAAGGACCTGCTATCTGCGAAAATTTTAGTGCTGCAGGATGCTTTGGAGCCGGAGCAAATGGAAGAAGAGGCGCTCACGACCGAAATGGGATATAAAGCCTACAGCGAGCGTAAAGAAAAATTCCTCCAGCAGCTGGAGCAGCTTTCCGCCTTGAACGTTGGTTTAATTGCTGTTGACAGGGGGGCGCATGCCGAAGCGGAGCAATTTTGCGCTGACCGCGGTATTTTGCTCTTAACCCGGGTTCCAAGAAATGATTTGCTTAAGCTGTCTCGCTATACGGGTGCCAGACCGCTGCGCAGAAGCGGTTTGAATAAATCACCTGAAGATTTGGTGGCATCATTGGGGTTTGCCGGGCAAATCAGGTATGATGAACGAATCCAGAAGGTGAAAGTAGGCGAAGGCGCGGGGCAGCCTGCCGTTACGATCGTGGTGGGCGGCACAACCAAAGAGGTTGTTAGCGAACGGGCACGAATTGCCAAAGATGCTGCCTCCGCAGTGCAAGCTGCTATTCGCAGCGGTTATGTAGCCGGTGGAGGAGCGATAGAAATCGCCGCCGCCCGGGAACTGGACCGTTATGGCGAGACGGTTAGAGGGATGGAAGGCTTTGGAATCTCCGCTGTTGCCCGTGCGCTGCGCAAGCCGATGGCTCAGATAGTGACCAATGCCGGCTTCAACCCGTTGGAAAAAGTCGAACAGGTCAAGGCCGTTCAGCTGGAATCCGATACCGACTCAATTGCCGTTGATTGCGATACAGGTCAATTAATGGATTGCTTTAAATCCGAAGTGGTCGATCCGACCTATGTCAAAATTCAGGCCATTCAAGCGGCAGGAGAAGTGGCCAGTGCTGTCTTGCGTATTCATACAGTGGTTAAAATGAAAAAAGGGTATTCCGCTGACGAGTGAGACAATTATGGCTTCGACTGGCAATCGAACTATAGATACGGTACGCTATTAAGGAGGTGAACCATTCGTGAGTAAACAAGAGAAGAATCAAGCAGAAGCTATGGAAGAATTGGATCAGACGACTGGTGAGGAAGCTATCCAAGAAGAAAATACAGGTTCCGCCGACAATTCTGCCTATGAGCAGCAGGCCGGGGAGCAGTCTGCAGCTACTGACCAAGAACAAGCGGATGAGGAGGCTTCCAAGGAGGCCGGGGAGATTGCCAAGCTTCGTCAGGAAGCCGAGGACAATTATAACCGTTACTTGAGGGTTCAAGCCGACTTTGACAACTTCCGCCGCCGTTCGCGCCAGGAGAAGGAAGAGTTTGCCAAGTACGCATCCATGAAAGTGATTGAGCAGCTGCTGCCAATTGTTGATAATTTTGAGCGCGCGATGGAATCCAGCAAGGAGAGCCGAGATTTCGATGCCCTGGTTAAAGGACTGGAAATGGTCTTCCGCCAGTTGGATCAAGTGTTCAAGCAGGAAGGCCTGGAGCCGATTCAGGCTGTAGGGGAGCCGTTTAACCCGGAGTTTCATCAGGCGATCATGCAGGTGGAGTCTGACGAATACGAAGAAGGAATTGTTGTTGAAGAGATTCAGAAAGGCTACAAGCTTAAAGATAAGGTTGTGCGTCCTTCTATGGTCAAGGTAAGCATGTAATAGGCCGCGATAGCAAGGGACCCGCACATAAATGTACTGAAAAGTGTAACTAGATAGATGCAGGTCATTTTACTGAGGAGGTAGGAAGTTTATGAGTAAAGTTATTGGGATTGACTTAGGAACCACGAATTCCTGCGTAGCAGTAATGGAAGGCGGCGAAGCCGTTGTTATTCCAAATGCCGAAGGAAACCGCACGACTCCATCCGTAGTCGGCTTCAAGAAGGATGGAGAAAGAATTGTCGGAGAGAGCGCCAAACGCCAGGCGATCACCAACCCGGATCGTACGGTTGCTTCTATTAAACGGCATATGGGAACGAACCATAAGGAGCAAATCGGCGATAAAGAATATACGGCTCCCGAGATTTCGGCGATGATTCTGCAGAAGCTGAAGGCCGACGCGGAAGCTTATCTTGGTTCCACCGTAACTCAAGCGGTTATTACGGTTCCGGCTTATTTCAATGACAGTCAACGCCAAGCGACTAAGGATGCAGGTAAAATCGCCGGTCTGGAAGTGCTGCGTATTGTCAACGAGCCTACAGCTGCTGCATTAGCTTATGGTTTGGAGAAGGAAGAAGAAATCATTCTGGTCTATGACCTTGGGGGCGGAACGTTCGACGTTTCCATTCTTGAGCTCGGTGACGGTACGTTTGAAGTTCGTGCCACTAGCGGAGACAACCAGCTTGGTGGAGATGACTTTGACCAAGCGATTATCGATTACCTGGTAGCTGAATTCAAAAAGGAACAAGGTATTGATCTCAGCAAGGATAAAGCTGCCGTTCAACGTTTGAAGGACGCTGCGGAAAAAGCGAAGAAGGAACTTTCCGGTGTGCTGACAACGACGATTTCCTTGCCGTTTATTACGATGGCGGATGGAGTGCCTCAGCATTTGGAGATGAATCTGACCCGTGCCAAATTCGAGGAGCTGACTGCTGACCTGGTTGAACGCACACTCGGTCCAACTCGTCAAGCGTTAAGCGATGCCGGGCTGTCTGCAGGAGAAATTAATAAAGTTGTCCTTGTTGGGGGCTCCACGAGAATTCCTGCTGTCCAGGAAGCAATCAAGAAACTGATCGGCAAAGATCCGCATAAAGGGGTTAATCCGGACGAAGTTGTTGCTTTGGGCGCTGCCATCCAAGCGGGTGTATTGACCGGAGACGTCAAAGATGTCGTTCTTCTCGACGTGACCCCGCTGTCCCTCGGTATAGAAACCGCGGGCGGCGTGTTCACTAAGATGATCGACCGCAACACTACAATTCCGACCAGCAAATCACAAATATTCAGTACCTATGCGGATAATCAAACGAGCGTAGAAATTCATGTCCTGCAAGGGGAAAGATCGATGGCTGCGGATAACAAAACGCTTGGCCGTTTTATGCTGGGTGACATTCCTCCGGCTCCACGCGGAATTCCGCAAATTGAGGTTACGTTTAACATTGATGCGAACGGAATTGTCAACGTTTCTGCTTTGGATAAAGGCACCGGCAAAAGCCAAAAAATTACGATCACCTCTTCCAGCGGACTTAGCGATGAAGAAATCGACCGTATGATGAAAGATGCGGAAGCCCATGCCGAAGAAGACAGAAAGCGTAAAGAGCTGGTAGAAGTTCGTAACGAAGCCGATCAACTGGTATATACTACAGAGAAGACGATCAAGGATCTGGGTGACAAGGTAGATCAGGCTGAGATCGATAAGGCGAACGAAGCCAAGGACAAAGTGAAAAAAGCGTTGGAAGGCAGCGATATTGACGAAATTAAAAAAGCCGTAGAGGAATTGACTGCTGTGGTGCAGCAGCTGTCCGTCAAGCTGTACGAACAGCAAGCCGCTCAAGGTCAAGCAGAGCAGGGCGCTCAAGAAGGCGAGCCGGCTTCCGCGAAAGGCAAAGAAAATGTAGTTGACGCCGACTACGAAGTCGTAGACGATAAAGACAAAAATTAAACTGGTTAGCACGCTTCAAAAGCGAGGTCAAAGTCAGGGGTGCTTGACTTTGACCTTCCTTTTGCCAGGCTGACAAGGGGTGACACAGTGAGCAAGCGAGATTATTACGAGGTGCTCGGGGTAGGCCGGGACGCCACTCCGGAAGAAATCAAAAAATCGTTTCGTAAATTGGCCCGCCAGTACCATCCCGATGTCAACAAAGAGGCCAATGCGGAAGAAAAATTCAAGGAAGTCAAGGAAGCTTATGATGTGCTGAGCGATCAGCAAAAAAGAGCGACCTACGATCAGTTCGGGCATGTCGATCCTAACCAAGGAATGGGCGGCGGACCCGGCGGCATGGACTTTGGCGGTTTTGGCGACATTTTTGACATGTTCTTTGGCGGTGGCGGCGGAAGACGGAATCCGAATGCTCCGCAGCGTGGCAGCGACCTGCAATATTCGATGACGATCGAATTCAAGGAAGCGATATTCGGGAAAGAAACCGATATTGAAATCCCGCGTACCGAGTCATGTGATACTTGCCATGGATCAGGCGCGAAGCCAGGCACTAAGCCGGAAACCTGCGGAGTATGTAAAGGCTCGGGACAGCAGGAAGTGATTCAGAACACAGCATTCGGCCGCATCGTGAACCGCCGGGTATGTCAAAACTGTAACGGCCAAGGCCAAATCATCCGTGATAAATGCGGAACCTGTCATGGTACGGGGAAAGTCAAAAAACGCAAAAAAATTCACGTCAAAATTCCTGCCGGTGTGGACGAAGGAGCCCAGCTCCGAATTACCGGCGAAGGCGAGCCGGGAACACGGGGAGGTCCTCCAGGCGATCTGTACATCATTATTCGCGTGAAAGCTCATGATTTCTTCGAGAGGGAAGGTGAGGACATTTACTGCGAAATTCCTCTAACCTTTACTCAAGCAGCGCTCGGTGATGAAATTGAAATCCCAACGCTGACTGAAAAAGTGAAGCTCAAAATCCCCGCCGGTACTCAAACGGATACGTACTTTCGTCTTAAAGGCAAAGGAGTGCCGCGGCTTAGGGGCTATGGCCAGGGGGATCAGCATGTGAAGGTGGTCGTGGTGACCCCAACGAATCTGAACGAGGAGCAGAAGGATTTGCTGCGAGAGTTCTCAAGGCTTAGTGGTGAGGAAACCCACGAACAGAACAAGTCCATTTTTGAGCGGATGAAGAAAGCTTTCTTGGGAGACTGAATTGTTCCTAATTTCTATCCACATTACCCATAGGCGGAAGTAGGCACAGCTGCTGCCAGCTTCCGCCTGTTGTGTTATTAATACCTATTACAGGCTGGAAGATTGCGCTTCGATGCTCATCTCTTTGCACGCAGCAGGAAGCCCCACCTTGTGGGGTTATTTGACATGGCGGAAGTTTCACTTGTGCCCGCAATGTAGTACAATAGAATTTAGTTTGTTTTGAAACGGCAGCAAAAGGACGAGGGAAGGCGGAACATAACTATGAAATGGTATGAAGTAACGGTACATAGCACGGAAGAAGCGGTCGAAATGATTTCTCATTTTCTGCATGAGCTTGGTGCGGGAGGGGTATCGATTGAAGAGTCGGGATCATTGAACAGGCCAAGGGATACCTCTTTGGGCCAATGGTACGAGCTGCCCCTGAACGATATCCCGGAAGGCGAAGCGGTGATAAAAGGTTATTTTCCTGAAGGGCAGGACATGGAGCAGTTGCTTAGCCAGCTAAAAACCTCTATTTCCCTGCTCACCGGATTCGGAATTGACATCGGCGCAGCGCAGGTGGAGATGGCGTTGGTCGATGAGGAGGATTGGGCTAACGCATGGAAGCAATATTACAAGCCAATTCAAATCTCAGACCGCTTGACCATTAAGCCGACTTGGGAGCCCTATGATGCAGGTGAGGAAGAAATTGTTCTGGAGCTCGATCCGGGCATGGCTTTCGGCACGGGGACCCACGCGACAACAGCATTATGCTTGAGAACCTTGGATCAATGGATTCAAGGCGGTGAGCGTGTGATCGATGTAGGGACAGGATCAGGAGTATTGGCGATAGCCGCGGCTAAGCTTGGAGCTGAGCATGTGCTGGCGCTTGATCTCGATCCTGTAGCGGTTTCCAGCGCTACGGACAATGCGGCGCTTAATGGGCTGGAAAAGCAAATTACGGTTAAAGAGAGTGACTTGCTAGGGGTCTTGAAGGAACAGCAAAACGGAGCCCCAGGACCATTTAAACTTCCGGTGGATATAGTGGTAGCGAATATTTTGGCGGATATCATTCTTTTATTTGTAAAAGACGTCTATGATGCGCTATCCCCGGGCGGTCTTTATGTAGCATCAGGAATTATTACAGCCAAACAGGATCAAGTTGAAAGGAAGCTGGTGGCCGAAGGCTTTGCTATAGAGCAGATTCAGCATGAGCAGGATTGGGTCGTTATTGTAGCTAGAAAGCAATAGAGTGGAGGTAGAGCTGTGGACAGGTTTCTGGTCTTCCCCTGGGAATATATTCCGTTCGTTTTTCTTGTTTTGTTAATCGCCTTTACTCTGCATGAATTTGCCCATGCCTTTGCAGCTGACAGATTCGGGGACCCGACTCCACGGTCGATGGGAAGAGTTACCCTGAATCCGCGAGTGCATTTAGATGTACTGGGCACGATTTTAATTTTCCTTGTCGGATTCGGGTGGGCGAAGCCGGTGCTGGTTAATCGCGGAAACTTCAAGCATCCTCGCAGGATGAGCATCATCGTTTCACTTGTCGGCCCGCTGTCCAACCTTCTGGTCGCTTTCGTCGGCCTGACATTCGTTTATATGTTCGCTCACTTTGGCTGGCTGGAAGGCATGAATCCTGGTGTTGCTTCAGCCGTGCAAACCTTTTTAAGCCTGTTGGTTTACTTGAATATTATATTATTTTTGTTCAATCTATTACCACTGCCCCCTTTGGACGGGTATCGCATTCTGCAGGAGCTGCTGCCGACCGGTATCCGTATTAAACTGCAGCAATATGAGCAATGGTCGATTTTTCTTTTACTGCTAATCGTTTTTATTCCTCCATTGTATGCTGTTACGCTCGGTCAGGTCTTTGCTCTGCGCGAACCTATTATGGCGGCGATGGGGGCTGTCCTGCAGCTAATCTTCGGTCCTTAAGACCAAGCTGCAAGCTGCTGCTTTAAAGCCGATGGTCTGCATAGGTTTGCAGATGCTGCCGGGCTAGAGGGAATTGTGGCCAGTACTGGCGTTCCCTGCGGAAAAGTTGTATGATGTAGGATGAAATTTGGCAAGAAGGAAGAGAGCTTGAGCGATGCAGCGATATTTTATTCCAACCGAGCAATTCGGTCAACATTCGGTTGTCCTTGCAGGTGACGATGCTTACCATATACAGCGCGTAATGAGGGCGGAACCCGGCACTAAGCTGATCTGCAGCAACGGGATCGACCGCGAGGCCGTGGTCGCCATCACCCATATGACGAAGCAAACCGTAGAGGCAGAGATTGTGGAAGAGCTGCCGATGGAGGCTGAGCCTTCGGTACACGTATGGATAGCGCAAAGCCTTCCCAAGGCCGACAAAATGGAACTGGTCATCCAGAAGGGAACGGAAATCGGCGCAGCCCGATTTATTCCATTTACCTCTGAACGGACGGTTGTGCAATATGATCACAAGAAAGAGATCAAGCGGCTGGAGCGCTGGCGTAAGATCGCCAAGGAAGCCGCTGAGCAGGCGCACCGCAATCGGATTCCGGAGCTATCATCTCCAAGCTCTTGGAAGGAGCTGCTGAGGCTCGGATCACAAGTTGACCTGGCTTTGCTCTGCTATGAAAAACAGCATACCCTTTCGTTCCGGGCACTGCTTGAACAGGCATTAGCAGGGGAAAAAGGCGGAGAGCCATATACGATTCTCATAGCTATTGGTCCTGAGGGAGGCTTTACTCCGGCCGAAGCTGCGGAAGCGGAGCAGGCGGGTTACCGGCCTGTTAGCTTGGGCCGCAGAATATTGCGGACCGAAACCGCGGCTATGGTCGCCTTATCTGCTATTATGTATGCTGCGGGAGAAATGGGAGGAGGGAACTAACATGCCAAGCGTAGCTTTTCACACTTTGGGCTGTAAAGTAAACTTTTATGAAACAGAAGGCATCTGGCAGCTCTTCAAGCAAGAGGGCTATGAGCAGGTAGACTTCGAAAAAAAGCGGATGTCTACTTAATTAATACATGCACAGTAACTAACACCGGGGACAAGAAAAGCCGTCAGGTGATTCGCAGGGCGATTCGTCGCAATCCGGATGCGATTATTGCGGTTACGGGCTGTTATGCCCAGACCTCTCCGGCTGAGGTAGCTGCTATTCCGGGAGTAGATATTGTCGTCGGGACTCAGGACCGGGATAAGCTGCTTCCGTTGATTGATCAATTCCGTGCGGAGCGGCAGCCGATTAATGCGGTACGCAACATTATGAAGACGCGTGAGTTTGAGGAGATGGATGTGCCTGAATTTTCCGACCGCACCCGAGCTTTTTTGAAAATCCAGGAAGGCTGTAACAATTTCTGTACGTTCTGCATCATTCCCTGGTCGAGAGGCCTGCTGCGCAGCCGCAAGCCGGACAGTGTGTTGGCACAAGCCAAGCAACTGGTTGATTCCGGCTATCAGGAAATTGTGCTAACTGGTATTCATACCGGCGGTTACGGCGAAGATCTGGAAGGCTACAGCCTGGCGCGGCTGCTGTGGGATTTGGACAAGGTGGACGGGCTTAAGCGTATCCGTATCAGCTCGATTGAAGCCAGCCAAATCACGGATGAAGTGCTTGATGTGCTGCAGGGTTCAGATAAAATGTGCCGTCATTTTCATGTTCCGCTGCAAGCGGGCAACGATCAAGTGCTTAAGCGAATGAGACGCAAATACACTACCGCTGAGTTTGGGCATAAGATTGAGCGCATTCATCGTATTATGCCGGAAGCAGCAATTACGACTGACGTTATTGTCGGTTTCCCCGGGGAAACCGAGGAGATGTTTCTGAGCGGCTACCGGTTCATGGAGGAAATGAGGTTTGCAGAAATGCACGTGTTCCCTTATTCCAAACGTACCGGAACGCCAGCGGCAAGAATGGAGGATCAGGTTGACGAGGAAGTAAAAAATCACCGGGTGCACAAGCTAATCAAGCTTTCGGAAAGAATGCAGCTTGAATATGCTCGGCCTTTCGTCGGCAAAGTGCTGGAGGTCATTCCAGAGAGAGCTTACAAAGAAGCGCCGGATAGTGGTTTATATACAGGGTATACTGACAATTACCTGCAGGTCGTATTCCAGGGCAGTGAGGATATGATCGGTCAATTAGTCAAGGTCAAAATTACAGAAGCCGGTGTGAATGAGTGCAAGGGTCATTTTGTTAGAGTTTTGACCCGCGATCAGCAGGCAGTCACCTAATTTTGGCCCAAGCAGGTATTTGAATCGGTTTCAGCGGCAAAGCCCCACTATTGTGGGGTTATTTTTACCACATCAGAAAGTGTAAGTTTTCGATATCCGAAAACACGCTTTCTGATTGGCATAAAAAGATACCGCAAGGACCGGGTTATTCATGTTCGAGGGGCTTCGTTAAGAGCTTTTTTTCTCATATAGCGTTATGCGTTTGTTGGGGCTCCCCGTAAAGGATAGGAGCAGGCACGAGAATCGGAACTGCTTGTTAGGTTCTCGCCAGGTTTTTTCACTTCTAAATATTTGCAAAGGGTGAGAGGATCATGATTATATCAGCCGGTGGTGTGGTATACCGTAAAGAAAACGGCGTGCTGCAGATTCAAATGATTCAGGATCGTTACGGAAAAATAACTTTGCCTAAAGGCAAGATGGAGCCTGGGGAAACGGTAGAGCAAACAGCGCTCCGGGAGATCAAAGAGGAGACCGGAATCGTTGGTAAAATTCGCAGGAAGCTGGAAGTGATTTCTTATCAGGTAACAGACCCGGCTACACAGCAGCAGACCGAGAAGCAGGTGCATTACTATTTGGTGGAGGCAGTGGGAGGCAAGCTCGCTCCCCAGGTGGAGGAAATTCGCGGAGTTGAGTGGCTAGAGCCGGAGAAGGCGTGGCTTCAGCAAACCGCAGCGGGTTACGATAACAATCATTCCGTGCTGCGCAAAGCTCTCAGCAATTTTGGAATCGAGGTGAAGTAAGATGGCTCAGGAACTCCATCGTCTGCCCGCTTATATTGACCATACATTGTTGAAGCCTGAAGCCGGCCGCAAAGAGTTCGATCAACTGTGTAAAGAAGCTATGGAGTATGGATTTTATAGTGTTTGCGTGAATAGTGCCTGGGTAGCGTATTGCAGGGAGTTGCTCGCGGGAACCCCGGTGAAAATTAGCGCAGTTTGCGGCTTCCCCTTAGGGGCACAGCTTACTTCCGTCAAAGCCTTCGAAGCGGCTAAGGCGGTAGAGCGGGGGGCGGCGGAAATTGATATGGTCATCAATCTTGGCCTGCTGCTTGACGGGGAGTGGAAAGCGGTAGAAGACGATATCCGGCAGGTGGTGCTAAGCGCCGGAAACGATACAGTGGTTAAGGTCATCCTGGAAACAGGCTTTTTAACCAATCCGCAAAAACAGGCGGCCTGCCAAGCGGCGGAGCAGGCAGGCGCGCATTTTGTGAAAACATCGACGGGCTTTGGTCCTGGCGGGGCAACCGTCGAGGATGTAAAGCTGATGAAGGCGTCAATATCGCCATCCATGCGGGTAAAAGCTTCAGGCGGCATCCGAGATACAGCGGCGGCTATGAGCATGATCGAAGCGGGCGCTGCCCGGCTTGGGACGAGCTCGGGAGTAACTCTTATGCGTGGAAGCCGTAGTGAAGATGCGTATTAGTAGAGCGAAAGAACCGAGGAGCTGCGGATCTGTTTCCGATTACCCCAAGGCGGATAAGCAGCGGAATCCTGGCCGTGAGCGAACATTATTTAATTTTCTTAATGAGCGGCGTATAGCAAAGAGGCAATGCGGCCAAGGAACAGACAATGTTGAATATCGTCTGGGCATGAGCAATCTGTATGGCCGGAGAGTCTGACATTGCTGCTACTATGCTGGTCAGCAAGGAAATGAGCGGATAAAAGGCCAGTGCACCACCAACATTAAGAAGGATATGGGTCCAGGCGACGTAGACGCCAAACCGGCTTCCTCCTATGCTGGCCATTAGAGCGGTCACGCAGGTGCCAATATTGGAGCCGATCGCGATCGCTATGCCTACCTCAACAGTGATGGCCTGCACACTCGCCATAGACATGGCAAGCGTTATCGTTAAAACTCCGCTGTGTACCAGGCCTGATATAATGATGCCGGCCAGCAAGCCCCACAGCAGGCTGGATTGGGATTGCTGGACAAACCAGGCGAACAATCCTCTGGAACGCAGCTCCGGTATGATGGACTGCATGACCTCCATTCCCAGCAGCACACAGGAAAAGCCGATTAAGGCAAGGGCCAGGTTGCGGATGTGATGCAGCCAGGGAGGGTTAAGAGAGCGGGTGGCAGCCGGTATGGCAAGACTCGTCAGCCAAACACTCATTGCAATTATAAACAGGGGAAGCGCATGCTTGGTCAAATTTAAGCTAAGCAGCTCCGTTGTCAAGGTAGTGCCGATATTGGTACCCAGGATGACACCCAGCGTCTGTGAAAACTTCATTAATCCCGCATTCACCAGTCCAATAGTAATGACGGTAATCGCTGTACTGCTTTGAACAGCTGCAGTTATGGCGGCCGATGCAACCATTCCCCGAAAAGGGGTGCGCGTAAACCGCTCCAGCGTCGTCTGCAGATGATTGCCCGCCCATTGATGAAGAGCCTTCTCCATCAATTTCATCCCCATTAAAAAACGGCAAGACCCAGTGTCATCGGAACAAATAAGGTTAACAACATGTCCGGCTTGTCTCCTTTTTACGTAGTCCTTTAACTATATGAGTCAAGCCGGTGAAGCATGATAGAAGTTGTCTAAATACGAGGAGGAACGTATGCCGCAGGTCATTTTAAATAAAACAAGAAAAAAACGTCTGGAGCAAGGCCATGCCTGGATTTACCGTAATGAGCTGGAGCGTGTTGAGGGAGATCCGGAGCCGGGGGCACTTGTCCAGGTGCTAGATCACAGAGGGAAGTATTTGGCGACCGGTTATTACAACCCTCACTCGCAAATAACGGTAAGAGTAATTGCCTATCAGCCAGTGGAAGCGATGGATGAACGTTTTTTTGAAGAGCGGATTCAGGCATGCCTGGACCATCGCTCCCGATTTCTGGAGAATACGGACTCCTATCGTCTTGTATATGGCGAGGCTGATTTCTTGCCTGGCTTAATTGTTGATAAGTTTGCCGATGTGCTGGTGATCCAGCTTCTTACGCTAGGGATGGATCGGTGCAGAGAGGCGATTGTGAGGGCTCTCGTGAAGCTGCTGCAGCCCAAAGCCATATATGAGCGAAGTGACGTTCCGGTGCGCGAGCTGGAGGGCTTGCAGCAGACCGCAGGAGAGCTTTACGGCGAATGTCCGCAGCAGGTCGAGATTATGGAGAACGGAATCCGCTTGCGGGTGGATGTGAAGAATGGGCAAAAGACCGGTTATTTTTTTGACCAGAGGGAAAACCGGGCAAGACTGCGGCCATTGATGCGGGGCTGGGGGAGACGAAGCGGGATAACTCTGCAGCAGCGGGATGAAGATGGTCAGGTGGCAAGCGTGCCGGTCAATGCGAATGGCAAAAAAGTAACTTTCCCCTATTGGGATGGCGCTACCGTTCTGGAATGCTTCGCCCATACCGGCAGCTTTACCCTGCACGCCTGTCATTACGGAGCAAAAAGGGTGACCTGTCTCGATGTTTCCGAGCAAGCTATTGAGCAGGCAAGAGAGAATGTGCTCTTGAACGGATTTGCAGAGAGAGTGGAGTTTGTTGTCGAAGATGCGTTCCATTATCTTCGCAATCAAGTCCGGGCATTGGAAGAAAGAGAACGGCGGGCCTTGGCTTCACGGCAAAAGGTCGATACTTCTATTCCTCTTGAAAATAAAGGGAAAACCTGGGATGTGGTTGTGCTCGATCCGCCTGCCTTTGCCAAATCGAAAAGTGCGATTAAAGGCGCTCTTCGCGGTTACAAAGATATCAACCTGCACGGCATGAAGCTGGTTAATGAAGGAGGATATTTGGTCACGGCCAGCTGTTCATCGCCGGTCAGTCCGGAGATGTTCCTCGACACGATTCAATCTGCGGCTGCCGATGCCGGCAAGCTTCTTCGCTTGATCGAATTCAGGGGCGCAGGCGCAGACCATCCCCGTTTGGCTGCGGCTGAGGAAACTCACTATTTAAAATTCGCTATATTTGAAGTGACCAGCAGGCGCAAGTAACCGCTTGGAGCCCGGGAGACCGGGCAAGCTGATTGCTCGCGGAAATTGCCCTGAGGAAAAATGTACTAGCCCCGCATGGACGAAAACCGTCTATAATGGATTTTGTTAACGGAGTAAGGCGGCCATGTCACTGCCGGGGCTGCAGGCTTTAAGCCGGCGCTCCCCGGGGATACATATAAAGGATACTGATGGAGAAGGACAATCGGGCTGCGGCATGCAGCACGAGTTCATCCATGTTAGAAATGCTGTGCGGCCGCCTGAAAACCAGGCGGTTGTTTTTTTCGCCTTAGGTGCATACAGGGATGGGGATATAAAATCAATAGGAACAAGTGATCTCCCTTTTGCACAGTGGTTATGGTACTATAAATACAAAATCGTTTTGCAAAGGAGGCAGTCTATGCGAAACCGATGGATTCTTGGTCGGGCGGGAAGCGGGAAAAGTGAATATTGTCTTAATGAGATTCGCAAGCGGCTGCTGCACGAGCCGGATGGCCCTCCGCTGCTGCTGATTGTGCCCGAACAGGCGACCTTTCAAGCAGAGCACGCTCTTATCACGACACCTGGGCTGAGCGGCAGCATAAGGGGACAAGTATACAGCTTTCCAAGGCTAGCTTGGCGAATAATGCAGGAATTAGGGGGTACGGCCCGCCTGCCGATTGATGAAACAGGCAAGGTGATGCTGATACAACGTTTATTACATACTCAACGAGAGCATTGGCAGGCATTTGGGTCTGCAGTCGAGAAGCTGGGATTTGCCAAAGAACTGCTGGCTTTATTCAGCGAGTTCAAACGGCAGTGCATCCGTGCTGAGGATTTACAACAGCACTATGATTCGTGCCGTGAGGCGCTTAAGGAGCACACCGCGCTATTAGGCAGCAAATTGGATGACCTCCATAGGCTGTACGCGCAATATGAAGCCGAGTTGGCCAAGCAGTATCTGGATGGGGACGGCTTTTTGGAAATATTGGCTGAACGAGCGGCAGACAGCCGGTGGCTTCGCGACGCACATCTCTGGGTGGACGGATTTTTTGGCTTTACCCCTCTGGAGCGGAGAGTACTGGCCCGATGTATGCTGCACTGCCGCTCTGTATCCATCACTCTTTGTTTGGACAAGCCTTATGATATTGGAGAACAGCCTAATGAATTGGACCTGTTCTACTCCACGGCGATGACTATGGTTCGCGTTCAAGAAGAGGCAATGAAGCTCGGGGTGCCCAAGCCGGAGATCCTTACCTTGCCCGCAGGGAGAGATATGCCCAGGTACCGATCGAATCTTATGCTGGCTCATTTGGAGCAGCAGTACGAAAACCGATACTCTTCGCGGCTGAAAGCTTTTACCCCTCCAGCCGCCCATTCTTCGGCTGGAGCGGAAGCGGCCACCATTCTGCTGCGCCCGGCAGCTAACCGCAAGGCGGAAATAGAGGGGACCGCCAGGCATATGCTTCAGCTTGCGGCACAGGGCGTTCGCTGGCGTGAGATGACGGTTATGGTGCGCGAGCTGGAGAGCTACGGCGATTTAATTGGCAGCGTGTTCGACAATTACGGAATTCCTTTTTTTATCGACCAGAAGAGGGCAGTGCTCCATCATCCGATCGCTGAGTTCATCCGCTCCGCTTTGGAGGTAGTGATTAAGCATTGGAGGTATGATGCGGTTTTCCGCTGTATAAAAACCGACTTTTTCCTGCCATTGGCCGAAACCGAGCAGGAGCAGCCAATCTCTAGTGATAGGAAGGGCAAAGAGAAGGCTGCTGCGTTGATGCAGTCTGATTACAAAGTCACCCGAGACGCGATGGACGAATTGGAAAACTATGTGCTTGCCTATGGGATCAACGGCTCTCGCTGGAAGGAGGAGAGGGCTTGGCAGATGACCGGGAGACTTACGCTTGAGCAAGAAGCGGCTTCATCCCAGCCAGGCTGGAAGGATCTTCAGCTGGCCGCACGCATTGCGGCTGCCCGTCAGCGAGTTATTGAACCGCTCGGCCGTTTTGAACAGGCTTTTCAGAAGGCAGAGACCGTTCGCGAGAGAGCGGAAGCCTTATATCAGCTGCTTGTAGATGTCCAGGCTCCGGAACGATTGGCTCAATGGAATAAGGAATGTGCAGAGCAAGGACGTCCGGAAAAAGCAAGGGAGCATTCCCAGATGTGGGACCTGATAGTCGATTTGCTGGACCAGCTTGTGGAAATGATGGGAGATGAGCCGAGCAAGGCGCAGGTCTTTGCTGATTTGATTGACTCGGGATTGGACAGCATCGCCCTCGGACTCGTCCCGCCATCTCTCGATCAGGTGCTGGTTGGCTCCATTGACAGAACCCGCTCAACACGCGTTCACTACTGCTTTGTGCTGGGGGTGAATGACGGAGTGCTGCCTGCCCGGATTAACAGGGACGGCATCCTTTCAGAAAATGAGAGGGAATGGCTGATCGATTCGGGGTTGAATCTTGCTGATAGCGGGCGCCGCAGACAGCTGGATGAGCAGCTGCTTATCTATTCGGTGCTGTGCGCTCCTTCCAGGCAGCTGTGGCTTAGCTATCCTTTGGCCGATGAGGAGGGACGGTCTCTGCTTCCCTCAGAAATCATCCGCCAAATAAAAGCCATGTTCCCGCAATTAGAAGAGAAGCTGCTGACTTCAGAGCCTGAAAGCTCTCTGCCTTTGGAGGAACAGCTGGATTTTCTGGTGCCGCAGGGACAGGCATTGACCCACTTGACTGTGCAGCTGAAGCAGTGGATGAAAGGCAGCAGGATTTCTGAAATTTGGTGGCTGGCCTACAATCAGCTGCTGCAGGAGCCGGGATGGCGACACAGAGTTGAGTTGATGCTGCAAGCCCTCTTCTTCACCAATAGCGAAGAAAGCCTGGACCCGCAAATTAGCAATCAATTATATGGGGAACGGCTGCAGGCCAGCGTCTCCAGAATGGAAAGGTTCGTCGCGTGTCCCTTCTCCCAATTTGCTTCTCACGGGTTGAGGCTTAAAGAGAGACAAATTTACCGGCTTGAAGCGCCCGATATTGGGCAGCTGTTTCATGCGGCATTAAGCGGCCTGCTGGCGTCACTGCAGCAATCCGGGAACAATTGGAACGATTATCCCCATGAACAGCTAATGAAGATGACATCGGATTTGGTAGACAGCCTGACACCAAGGCTGCAAAGCGAAATTTTACTCAGCTCTTCCCGCTATCGCTATATAGCACGCAAGCTTAAAGGAATCGTTGGCAAGGCTGCAACGATTTTGGCTGAGCATGGCAAGCGGAGTCATTTTGTCCCTATCGGGCTTGAGCTTGGATTCGGACCAGGAGAGCAGCTGCCGCCGCTCTCATTTGAGCTGGCCAACGGCAATCGAATGGATATCGTTGGAAGAATCGACCGCGTAGACAAGGCGGAAAGTGATAAAGGCTTGCTCTTGCGGGTTATTGACTACAAGTCAAGCCGTACCGGGCTCTATTTGCCAGAGCTGTATTACGGACTGTCCTTGCAGATGCTCACTTATCTCGATGTCGTCCTTACCCACTCACAGGCATGGCTGGGCAAGCAGGCGGATCCCGCAGGAGTGCTCTATTTCCATGTGCATAACCCGCTGCTGAAGACGAATCAGCCGCTGACACCTGATGCCGCAGAGAAGGAAGCTATGAAGCGGTTTAAGATGAAAGGTCTCCTGCTGGCTGACGAGGAGACTGTCAAAATGATGGATACACAGCTCAAAAGCGGACACTCCGCGATAGTCCCCGCAGCGCTTAAGGCGGATGGCAGCTTTTACTCATCTGCTTCTGTAGCCACAGGAGAGCAGTGGAACACGCTGCGCAAATTTGTCCGCCGCAAGATTCGGGACATAGGCACGGAGATCACCAGCGGGAATGTGGCGATCACCCCTTATCGCCTGGGGCCAAAGACAGCTTGCGATTTTTGTCCATATAAAGCGGTTTGTCATTTTGACCCTTTGCTGGATGGCAATCAATTCAATAGCTTGAGCCGCAAGAATGAGCGTGAGATTTGGCAGCAGATGGAGTTATGGACGACCTAAAGAAATGTTCGCTTAGTTGGTCAGTTCAAACGATATAACAGGGAGGCGATTGATTTGAATCTGCATGAAATCCCCGAGAAGCCTCAGGGAACCAGCTGGACGAATGAGCAGTGGGAAGCAATCGTGCGCAAGGGGGAGAACATCCTGGTTGCGGCAGCTGCAGGCTCCGGCAAAACCGCAGTGCTTGTCGAACGGATTATCCGCCGTATCTCTGACGAGAAGGATCCCGTTGATGTCGACCGTCTGCTGGTAGCAACATTTACGAACGCTGCAGCTGCAGAGATGAAAATGAGGGTCAGAGAAGCTCTGGAAAAGGCCTTGGCTGCCCAGCCGGATTCCCCTTTTTTGCAAAGACAGCTTGCTTTGCTGCACCGGGCGTCCATCACCACTCTCCATTCCTTTTGCCTGGATGTGATCCGGCGTCATTTTCAGCGAATTGGCCTGGATCCCGGCTTTCGAATAGCGAATGAGACGGAAACAGAGCTGCTGCGGCAGGACGTGCTGGAGGAGTTGTTCGAGGAACGGTATGCATCGGAAGCAGAAGATAGCTGCTTTTGGCAGCTGCTCGACTGGTTCGGGGGAGAACGCAGTGACGAAGCGCTGTTTGCACTGGTGCAGCAGCTTTATGACGCCTCGCGGAGTCATCCGCAGCCAGCGCGCTGGCTGCAAGCTATGGCTCAATTATTCAACGCTGAAAGCAATGAGCCTTCACTTTGGTATGACAGCTTATACCGGGATATTCGACTGGAACTGGAGGGGATTTCGGGACTGCTTCGGGACGCCCTGAAATGGACGCGCCAGCCGGGTGGCCCAGCGCTGTACGAGGATACGCTTCAGGAGGAAGCAGCTATGGTGGAATCTCTGCTGCTCCTGTGCGAGGGGGATTGGACCAGGTTGTATGAAGCTGTTCATGGAGCAGCTTTCGGCAGACTTAAATCAGCGCGCGGGGATCAGTTTGACAAATCGCTGCAGGATAAGGTGAAAAACGCACGGGATAAAGCGAAACAGCGGTTTACGGCTTTGAAGGAGGAGCTCTTTTCCCGTTCACCCGAGCAGTACCGGGAGGAATTGCTGGCCATGTATCCTTTAATGCATGAGCTGGTTTCAATGACCGGGCAGTTTGCGGAGCGTTTTACCGAAACGAAGCAGGCTCGCGGACTGATTGATTTTACAGATTTGGAGCATTACTGCCTGGAAATTTTGGCGGACTCGACGGCTTCGGAGACGCTGGAGCCATCTGCCGCCGCTCTAGAGTATAGAGAGCAATATATCGAAATTTTATTGGATGAATACCAGGATACTAACCTTGTACAGGAAGCTATCATTCAGCTTATTGCTCAGCCTGAGAAAGGCAATCGCTTTATGGTGGGAGATGTAAAGCAAAGCATCTACCGGTTCAGGTTGGCTGAACCCGGCTTGTTTTTAGAGAAATACCGCAACTATGGGGCTAATAATGCTGGTCAGAGGAGGATCGACCTGGCGAGTAATTTCCGCAGCCGCAAACAGGTTGTGCATGGCGTCAACTTTCTGTTCCGGCAGATGATGAAGGAAACGGTGGCGGAAATGGACTACGATGAGAAAGCGGAGCTTGTTTATGGAGCCTCTTATTATGAAGCCGCTGGAGAAGACAAGCCTCTTCCCCTGGAGTGGATGATTATCGACCGTTCGGCCGAGGATTCTTCAACCTTGGCAGCGGCAGCGGCTGCTCAGGAAGAGGACGATAGCGGTATGTCCGAAGAGGGGGGAGTCTCCTTCAGCGAAGAAATTCGCGAGATGGAAACCGCCCAGCTGGAAGCTAGAGCTATAGTCCGTCAAATTCACCATCTGCTCGGCATGGATGGAGGGGAGCCCTTCCGTGTTTACGATAAAAATATGAACGGAATGAGGCCTGTTACCTACCGCGATATCGTTATTTTGCTGCGGGCGACACAGAGCTGGGCCCCTGTTTTTCTTGAAGAATTGAGACAGGCGGGCATTCCCGCCTACGCAGATTTAAACAGCGGGTATTTTTCCGCAGTAGAAGTCGAGATCATGATTGCACTCTTGAGGGTGATAGACAATCCTTACCAGGACATTCCGCTCGCCGGGGTTCTCCGCTCTCCTATTGTCGGACTTTCTGCAGATGAATTAGCACGAATTCGTCTGGTATCTCCGCAAGGAAGCTTCTATGAAGCGGTTAGCCGTTATGTGGAGAAGGCATCGCAGCAGCCTGAGGCCCTGCTATACCAGAAAATTAGCAGATTTTACAATCAGCTTCAGCAATGGAGAACTGCGGCAAGACAGGGCTCGCTTGCTGAGCTGGTATGGAATTTATTCAGGGAAACCGGCTACTACGACTTCGTTGGCGGAATGCCTGGAGGCCTGCAGCGCCAAGCCAACCTGCGCGCCCTTCATGATCGTGCCAGACAATATGAGTCAACTTCCTTGCGCGGGTTGTTCCGCTTCTTGCGATTTATCGAACGGATGCAGGAAAGCGGGGGCGATCTCGGAACGGCTAGGGCGCTGGGCGAACAGGAAGACGTAGTAAGAATCATTTCGATCCATAAGAGCAAGGGCCTGGAATTCCCGGTAGTTTTCCTAGCCGGCATCGGTAAACTGTTTAATCAGCGTGATCTTTATGATTCCTTCCTGATCCATAAGGAGCTTGGTTTTGGACCGGCTTTTATCGATCTCAAGCAGCGTGTGAGCTACCCGACGCTGCCGGCAATGGCAATCAAGAAACGGATGCGCATGGAAATGCTGGCAGAGGAAATGAGGGTGCTGTATGTCGCATTGACTCGTGCACGTGAAAAGCTTTATCTTGTTGGGAGTGTCGCTTCATTGGCCAAGCAGCTGGAGACTTGGGCGGCCACTGAACTGGACTATGAGACGCTGCCTGATCATGTATTGGCCAAAGCAAGAAGCTATCTGGACTGGCTGGGTCCCGCTTTATTTAAGCACCGGGACAGCCAAAGCCTGCGCGAGTCGGCTCATGTCATTACGAAGCTTCCGGACCGCTGGCTGGGGGAGCAATCGCAATGGAATGTGTCTGTTGTTTACCCGGCGATGCTGGCTCAGGAAGCCGCTGCAGCGGAGCAGATGGAGGAAGGGCAGCAGGAAAGGCTGGAATCCTTGCAGCGGCGTCAGCCGGTAGAGCTTGAAGACCCTCTATGGGAAGCCAGGGTAGCGGAGCGAATCCATTGGACTTATCCCTTCGAAGCTGCTGCTCACATGCTGTCCAAAACAACCGTAACCGAGCTGAAGCGGATGAATGAAACCTGGGCTTCAGGAGAACGTGAGGTGGGGCAGGCTCCATTTACAGATGACGCTGCGGTAGGCAGGTCGGGTAAGGAGCAGGAGCTGTTCATCAATTCGCAGAGTCCTTCCCTGGCTTCTATATGGACGCCTCATGAGTCTGGGCGCGGCACTGCGAAAGCATCCGGCCTATTCAGGCGGCCGCGCTTCATTGAACAGCAAAAGCTGAGCGCTGCTGAAAAAGGAACCATTTATCACGCGATACTTCAGCATATTCCATTGGACCGGGCTTGGACCATGGAGCTGCTTGAAGAGCAGCTGAATCGCATGGTCTTGGAGCAAAAAATAACCGAGGAGCAGCTGGCGGATATTGATCCGCAGGTCATTCTCGATTTTATCGGCTCGGAGCTTGGGCAGCGTCTGGCTGGCGCGAAACAGGCTGAGCGGGAGATTCCTTTCACTTACGGACTTGCCGCGTCTGAGGTGTATCCCGTTTCGTTTCGGCAGGAGGAGCGTAGGGAAGACTCCTCGCTGAAAGAGGAGCACGATGCAGATAGGATAGAAACTATACTGGTACAGGGAATTATCGACTGTCTGTTTGAAGAGGAGGACGGCTGGGTGCTTCTGGATTACAAATCCGATCATTTGATCGGCCGGGAACCGGCATCTTGGGCTGAGCGCTATCAGCTTCAGCTGTCTCTATATCGCAGGGCCGTAGAAGAGATTTGGAGGAGACCAGTCAAAGAGGTGCAGCTGGTGTTTTTGAACGGAGGCTGTGCGGTGGATATGAGCGAACTAACTAGCAGGTCAGGAGGGCTACGATGAGAATTTTACATACCGCTGACTGGCATCTCGGGCGCACCCTTGAAGGAAGGAGCCGCCTGCCGGAGCAGGAGCAGTTTCTGGAGGAGCTGGAGGTGATCGTCAAGGATCAAAACATTGACCTTGTGCTAATGGCAGGAGATGTATATGACACGGTGAACCCTCCAGCTTCGGCGGAGACGCTGTTTTATGACAGCATCTCGCGCCTGGCGGACGGAGGACGAAGACAGGTTGTAGCGATTGCGGGTAATCACGATAATCCGGAACGTCTGGCAGCTTCCAGTCCGCTGGCCGCCAAACAAGGCATTACTTTACTAGGTATGCCCGGTAAAGAGCTGCTGACGATCGACTGCCGGCGGACAGGGGAAAGAGTCCAGCTCTATGCTCTGCCTTATCCTTCCGAATCCAGACTTAAAGAGCTGATTATGGAGGAAGCGGATGAAGCGAAGCTTCAGCAGGCTTACTCCGCAAGAATTGCGGGGCTGATTCAGGAGGCCTGCGCCGGGTTTTCACAAGATGCAATCCGTTTGATCATGAGCCACGTATATGTGCTCGGCGGGCAGGATAGCGACTCGGAACGGCCGATCCAAGTAGGAGGAGCCTATACGGTACATGCGAGTGCCTTTGGGCAAATGGCTGACTACGTTGCTTTGGGACATTTGCACCGGCCGCAAGCCATAAAAGCTGATATCCCAATCAGATATTCCGGCTCTCCGCTTGCCTACAGCTTTTCCGAGGCGGGACAGGCCAAATCGGTAACGGTGTTGGACGTTGAGCCCGGCTCGCCTCCGCAAGTGGAAGAAGTGTGGCTGAGCAGCGGCCGGCCATTAGTGCGCTGGAAAGCCGAGCGCGGAATCGCTCAAGTGTATGAATGGCTCGAACAAGGCAGGGAGCTCCAGGCGTGGATCGATCTCGAGCTTCATCTGGAGCAGGCTTTATCGATGGAGGATATTCAGAGATTGCGCAAGCTTCATAGCGGTATTTTGAATATCCGCCCTATTTATGCCAGCGATGATTCGCGGATAGAAGAGTCAGAAACGTCATGGAGGAATACTCCGATAGACGAGGTGTTCCGACGCTTCTATCAGAGACAAACGGGCGGAGCGGAGCCGGAGCCGGAACTGGTTGAACTATTTCTGAGGCTGCTGGAAGAATCGGAAGAACCTGCGCAAAGTGAGGTGGTCGGATGAGGCCCATTTATTTGTCATTGTCAGGCTTGCAAAGCTACCGGGAAAAGCAGGAGGTTGATTTTACCACTTTGTGCGAAGCAGGCGTTTTCGGGATTTTCGGGCCTACCGGAAGCGGAAAGTCTACCATTCTGGATGCGATGACACTGGCTTTATACGGGAAGGTCGAGCGGGCTATGAATGGTACTCAAGGAATTATGAACCATGCGGAAAACACGCTTTCCGTTACATTTGTTTTTCAATTAACGGATAGCTCCGGCGCGCGGAAATACCGTGTGGAAAGACAATTTAAACGGGGAAGTGACCATTCGATTAATAATACCTTGAGCCGCCTGATCGATGAAAGCAGCGGCTCACCTGTTGTTACCGCTGACAAAGTGTCGGAAGTAAACCAGCAGGTTCAGCAAATTCTCGGCCTTACGATGCAGGACTTTACCCGTGCGGTCGTGCTGCCGCAAGGTAAATTCGCCGAGTTTTTGTCCTTGAAGGGAAGCGAGCGACGTCAGATGCTGCAAAGGCTGTTCCGGCTTGAGCGCTACGGTGATTTGTTAAACAGCCGAATCAGCGTGCAGGCCAAAGAAACGGAGATGAGCGCCAAGCAATTGGCTGCCGAGCAGCAAGGTCTTGGGGATGCCTCGCAGGAAGCTGTTAAGGAAGCGCTGCGGCGCTTGAATGAGGCTGAAGAGGCAGCCAGGAAGCGAAGAACCGAGCGTATGGAAGCCGAACGCCAATGGGAGGAGATTAACCAGCGGTACAGCTGGTGGCTGGAGCTGACACGATTAGAACAGGAAAGCGCGAAATTGCATGAGCAGGAAGAACACATTCGCCTCAAGGAAGCGGGCCTGCAGCTGGCGGAGCAGGCTGAAGGCATTGTTCCATTCCTTAAGCAGCTGGAGGATGCTGCGCTCAATAAGGATAAGCAAGCTCTCTTACATAAGCAGTCCGAGCAGGAGCTGCAGCAAGCCAGGCAGGGCCTGGAGCAGGCTGCTGATGCATACGCCAGGGCCAAGGAGCAATTGGCCGCAAGCGAGGCGCCATTGCGGATTAGACTGGAGCATCTGCAGGAAGCGGTGCAGTGGGAGGCGGAATGGAAGCACAAGTATTCCGAGCTGAACGAGCGGATGAGACAGGAGCAGGAGCTGAAGGCCCGGTCTGAGCAGGAAAACGAGCAGCTGCAAAAAGCGCAGGCGACCTTGGCGAAAGCCCACGCCAGACAAGCTGAGCTTAAGGAACGGCAGAAGCAGGTGATCGTGCCGGCTGAGTGGAGAAACCGCCTGCTTGAAGCAGAGAAGCTAAGGGACAAAGAAATGCTGATGCTTGAGCAGGCCGCAGAAAATCGCCACGAGGTCGAAGCAGCTCAGGATGTATTGCGCAATGCCGAGTCTGCTAACCGGCACACTTTGCAGCGGCTGGCAGAAGGACACCGGCTTTTAGAGCAGACCTGGCATCAAGGACAGCAATATTGGCAGCAGCTGCAATTCATTGAGATGGAATGGCAGTCTTGGCATCAAGCGGCAGCGGATTTTTGCCGTCAGATGAATGAGCTGCTGCGAAGGCAAGAACAGGAGAATCTTGCGCACCAGCTGGCTGGGATGGTTAAAGAAGGAGAGCCTTGTCCGGTCTGCGGGTCACTTGAGCACCCAAAGCTTCTGCGCCAGGAGATGAATAATCAAGCATTTCCGGCGGCAGCTTATTTGCGTGAGCTGGAGGCGTCTATAGCAGAAGGAAAGGATGAGCAGGGCGAGCTGCGCCAGTGGAAAACCAGCTATCAGCTTACTCTGGAGGCATTGCCCCTCCAGCTAAGCCCAGCCGCCCGGGATGAAGCTGCTGCTGCAGTGCTTGAGGAACCATCCTCGGCAGCGGCAGGACTGGAGCGGACCCTGAGCGGAGAGGAAGAGAAGCTTGAGCTGCTGGAGGACCATTACAAGAAGCTGCAAAGCCAGTTTGCTGCAAGTCTGACCAAAGGGCGGGCAGTAAAAGAAGCGCTAGCGGAATGGTCCCAACGGGTCAAGCAGCTGGCCTCCAGGCATACCCAGGATGAGCGAGAGCATCGCGAACAGTCGATCAACCTCAAGGCAATCCAGGCCCAAAGCCGTACCGCAACCGACAAGCAGCAAAAAATCGATGCAGCGGCGGCTGAGCTGCGAGCTCTTTGGCAGAAAACATATCCTGAATGGAAGCCCGATGAATTGCCCGAGATTCTTCGGCAATTGAAACATAAAGACCAGGAAGCAGATGATATCCGTCAACGTCTCGATAAGAGCGTGGAGTACATTGAAGATTTGCTGCAGCAGGTTCAATTAAGGCAGCAGCAGGTTATGCAGCTGGACAGGCAGCAGCTGCAGCTCGATATGGAGATCAAGGGGCTGCAGGAAACAGTCAAACAACTCCAGGTCCGAATTCACGAGCGAGTCGGAGACGAACCGGTTGAACAGCAAATCGCAGCGGCAAATCGTCAACTGAATCAGTGGCTCGCAGCGGAGAAGACCTGTTTTGAGCACTGGAAGGAGTGCCAGCTCAAGGTTAGCGAGCTGGACCGCAAGACAGCTTCCCAGGAGCAGCAGCTGAAATCAGCCCTTGAACAGTATGAGGAAGCAGTAAGCCGCTGGCACAGCGCGCTGGAAAGCTCTCCTTTTTCTACTGGAGAAGAGGTAAGACAAGCGGTGCTCTCTCCCGAGGAGCGGGAGCATTGGCAGCAGGAAACCCGGAAGTACCGTGAGCGGCTGGCACGTCTGCAGGAAAAGATGGCAGAATTGACCGAGCTGCTGGGGGGAGCGAGCCTATCCGCCGAATTGTGGGAGGCATATAAGCAAAAAGCAGCGGAAGCCCAGAAAGAGGATGAGCTTGCTCTGACAGTCAAAGCCAAGGCTGAAAGGGACTTGGAGGAAATTACACATAGACATAAGCACTGGCTGGAACTGGAGGAGCAGCGTAAACATACTCAGGTTAAACTATCTTATTTGCAAAAATTACAGAGTGTCTTTCGCGGCAATGCATTTGTTGAGTATATCGCTGAAGAGCAGCTGTCGCAGGTAAGCCGCGCTGCTTCGCAGAGATTAGCCGAGCTTACCCGTCAACGTTATTCTATAGAGCTGGATTCTACGGGTGGGTTTATCATCCGTGATGACGCTAATGGAGGAATCCGCCGACCTGTTGGTTCGTTGTCCGGAGGAGAGACCTTTTTGACTTCATTGGCGCTTGCGCTTGCGCTGTCCGCGCAAGTCCAGCTGAACGGACGTTATCCGCTCGAATTTTTCTTCCTTGACGAGGGGTTCGGAACGTTGGACCCGGAGCTATTGGATACCGTTATCGGTGCATTGGAAAAGCTTCATATTGATAAATTGACGGTAGGGATCATCAGTCACGTTCCTGAGCTTAGAGCCCGGCTTCCCCGTCGGTTAATTGTCAGCCAAGCCGAGCCGGCCGGACAGGGAAGCCGGATTCATTTGGAAGCTTTGTAATATTGCTCATATTCGATCCAATCATTTAATGTTTGGGTACTCATCGGCTTTCCTATCAAGTAGCCCTGGACTTCATTGCACTGAAGCTGCTTTAAATAATCGAGCTGCTCGAGCGTTTCCACACCTTCGGCCGTTACATTCAGCTTTAATGTATGGGCCAAGGCGATAATCGCTTTTACAATGGCGGCATCATCGGAGTTTTTATGAATCCCGCTTATAAAGGATTGATCGATCTTGATTACATCAATGGGGAATTTCTTGAGATAGCTCAAAGATGAATAGCCTGTGCCAAAATCATCAATGGCAATCGTAAGCAGCATCCTCTTCAAATCATTAAGCATTTGCTCAGCGTAGGTCACATCCTGCATAGCGGCGCTCTCCGTCAGTTCCAGTTCAAGATATTCCGGGGAGAGCCGCGTTTCTTTCAGCACGCGCTCAATCATTTGCGGCAAGTCCTTTTGGCGGAATTGCCGAGGGGATAAGTTCACGCTGACCCGGAATGGAGGAAGGCCGATGTCCAACCATCGTTTGCGCTGTGAGCAGGCTTTGTACAGAATCTGCTCGCCTAACGGAATGACAAGCCCGGTATCCTCGGCAAGCGGGATGAAATCCTTGGGAGGAATCATCCCCAGCTCCGGATGATTCCAGCGCGCTAATGCTTCCACACATACGAGCTCGCCTGTATCTGCGTCAATTCTTGGTTGATAATGGACAACGAACTCATCTCTTTCCAGGGCATGCCGCAGCATCGTTTCCATTTGAATCCGCTCGATCCCGCTTGTATTAACGGGCGGGGCATAAAACTGGTATGTGCTGCCCCCATGCTCCTTGGCCCGGTACATGGCAATGTCTGCGTTTTTCATTAAGGTTTCCGTATCCTTGCCATCATCAGGAAATAGAGCGATGCCAATGCTGGTCGTAATAAATACTTCGCGATGCCTAATAGGAATCGACTGTTCCAGGGAGCGGATAATAGATTCCGATACGGCAGCGGCTTCATCCGGATGCTTGATATTTGGCAGCAGCAGAGTGTATTCATCTCCTCCGAGCCGGGCCAGCAAGGCTTGGGGAGGGAGCTCTTCCTTGATTCGCTGGGCTACGGTCATCAGCAGTTCATCGCCTGCGAGGTGGCCCATAGTATCGTTAATGTATTTGAAGCGGTCGAGGTCAAGAAACAATACGGCAATCAGTTTGCGGCTGGCTGACTTTTCCTTAAGAGCTTGATTTAAATATCTTCTAAACAAAAGGCGGTTTGGCAGCATAGTGAGTGGATCAAAGTTAGCCATTTTGTTCAATTTTTCGCTGCTGTAGCCAGCCAGCACCATAAACATCATAACCCCGCAAAGAGTAAACAGGGTGTTCAGCGACCAGAAGCTCGTATGCTGAGTTATATGAAAAAGGCCTAGATGAATGACATGGATCAGACTCAGCAGCAAGGAGGAAAAGATTCCCAGCTCAAAAGCGTAGATAGGTACCAAAAATAGAACAAGCCATGTAACCAGATAATCGCCTTGCCAGTCCGGAAGTGTAAAAATGGCTGCATATAAAATCGAGTCCATAACAAGCGGCAGCCAATACTTTTTTTTGTCGGAATAAAGGCCGCTGGTGAAGAAAGCTTGGTAAATTAATAGAAACGACCACAGCAAAAATAAACAGGCCAGCCAGAGAATGATCGGCTGCCGATAATGGGTCCCGTACAAGCAAAACAAAATAACAGGAATTAATGTATGACCGAGAGAAAAGATTCTCCCGCTTTTATAAAACATCAAAAAACACCCCGTTGCGGTGATCATTTAAGCTAAGTTAGTATTCTACTTTTAGTAGTATAGTATATTTTCCTTTTTCTTACTACGCCAAAAAGCGGAGCGCTTTTACAAAAGATGACAAAAAAACCGTTTCTTCAGCATATGCAAAGAAACGGTTATGTTGATAACTAGCAAAAGTTAACCAGCAGCTGAATGTCGGCGAGTCTTCGCTGCATAGGGATTAAGTGCTGGCAACAAGGGAGCTATCGGCTTTTTTGACTAGCATTCGAGCGACATTCCGGGCGCTGGAAAATGCTCTCTCGGCCAATTCCCCTTTTCCGGTACAGCCGTCGCCGCAGAAATAAAAAGGCATATTTTCGACACGATTCGGCATGAGCTTGTTGCCGGCGATATTTTTAACGCTCGATACCATCGCTTTCTTGGATGCTCGCTTAACTACTTTTTTCTCCTGCCAACCTGGATAATAGCGTTCGAAAAGAGCTTCCATCTGCTTCATTTTCTCATCCAGGTACTTCTTGCGGTCCTCTTCATCGCCGATTTCATCTGTTAAATAAGCAATTCCCTGCAGAAGCTGTCCCCCCTGCGGGACTACAGTATGATCGGTCGCGGAAACATCGCTGATGAACATCTTGTTGTCCATATCGCTAATATAGCTGAACGGACGAGCCACCACTTCGTCAAATCCGATATCGTAAACCAAAACCTCGGTCGGCGTGTTGTTCTCATAATCGGCGAGGAAGGGCTCCCATGCGGTATCCTTGAGCAGCTTCACCACTTGCTGAATCGGCATCGCGAAGATAACTTCATCGAAGGCTTCTTCTCCTTTTTTGGTAGTGAGAACATAACGTTTATTCTCATAGCGAATACTCTCGACCGCTTCCTGCAGCTGAAAGGCCCATCTTCGGGAATTGTCCGCCTTCTGCTTTAATTGATTGGTTATGACAGCCCAGCTGCCCAGGATATAGTTTACCGGGCGGGAGGAAAGAAACAGGTTATGATAATATTCGCTGATTACCGGGCCGGGAACTTTCCGCGCATCTTCCGGGGCGATGAAGAAATTGGAGCAAACCAGATGCTCCCACAGTTCTTTAACATCATCGTCGGCGCTGAAATCAGCCAGGTAATCTCCTAATGTTCTATAGTTTTTAAGCTGATGAATATTGGCCATAATAGCGGTAATTTCTCCGACAAAGCGCATCTTTTGCAAAGGACTTAGCAGATCGGTACTAACGAGATTGGCAAAATCAAGCGGTGCCTTTGAAGTCTGTCCGTTCTTGGAATACAGCACTTTTCGCTTGTCAACCTGCTTGCTGCTGAAGGAAAGCCCGAGCTCCTTCTCCATATCAGACAGCGTGTGACGGTCAATTCCATATACGGCATGGGCTCCATAGTTTAAAGTAAACCCGGATTTCTCATAAGTAAAGGCGCGGCCGCCCAACTGCGGGCTGCGCTCGAAAAGCACTCCTTCAATATGCTCGCATTCCGATAAGTAGGCAGCCGCGGTTAGACCGGCCAAGCCACCTCCAATAATGGCTACTCTCATTTTAGGTTCCTCCTTTGGTTCCGCTGCAATTTGTAATTCTGGTGATGTCGAATCGGAACGGAGTCCGGGCCATACCAGTCTAAGGTTGCTGCTCATTAAAGAAATTAAATCCTCATCCTGGCGGATACACCAGTGCATGATGGTACCGGAATACACGGATGCCAGCAGGCGAGCCTTGTTGGCGTCAGGCAGCCATAGCTGAAGATACTGCTCCAAGCTGCTAGCCGGCTCCTCCATGGAGGAGCTCTGGCCTTCCTTCTGCATGGAGTGAGTAGAGAGATGGCGCACTACCTTACGGTAAGGGTCCAAATTAGACGCCAAGTCTAAAAACAACTGATTGATGTGACCCTCGACAGAAAATACATGAGCCGGTGTTGTCTCTGCCCATTGCCGCATAATATCCAGCTGTTTGCGGTTGATTTCTTGCAGAATGTCCTCTTTGCTGTCAAAGTAATGATAAAAGGTCCCTTTAGAAGTGCCCGTTTGAGCAATAATGTCATCGACCGAGACTTGATCGTACCCTTTTTCTACAAATAGCTGGAGGGCCGTGTCGAGAACGAATTCACGCTTTTTGCGCGTAGCTGCTCTCATCGGTTTCAAGTGGTCCTTCCTCCCCTGAATCGACTTCTTGCCCTTATTATAGACAAAGGAATGTTCACAGTCTATTCAAATTTAGACTTATGGTCTAAAAATGTGGATTAATCCAATTAATCTCCTAATTCCTTTCCAATTATGCCGGAAATTTGCCGTTATTCTTTTATTTTTGCTACAATTATTAAAAGAAATACATAAGCAATTTGCGTATTCCGATTCGTTCACACGCGGTATCAGGCGCAGCAAAGGAACTATGCAAAATGCTAACAAAACGGAGGCGAAATGTATGGACTGCATTTTTTGCAAAATTATTGAGGGGTCCGTCCCTTCCAAGAAGATCTACGAGAATGATAAGGTGCTGGCTTTTCATGATATTCAGCCCGCAGCACCGGTTCATGCATTGATTATTCCGAAGAAGCATATTGAAACGATGAACGATGTAGCTGAAGAGGACCTGTCTCTAATTGGCGACATCCATCAGGCTGCCCAAATTGTAGCCAAAGAGCTGGGGGTAGCCGAAAGCGGCTATCGCTTAATCAACAATTGCGGAAAACATTCTGGACAGATCGTTTTCCATATTCATTATCATTTGTTAGGCGGGGCCCCGCTTGGTCCTCTAAATCCTCAGGCCTGAATAGGGAAGAGCGGCTGTGCTGTCCATTCAGTCCCCATTAGTCCGCCAAATAAGAAGGGGCTGTCCGAAAAGTGGCCGTTCAGCCCGATAGCTAGAATAAGCAACCCCAAGCCGCGGCCCCGTGGCCAGCGGCCTTGAGGTGAAGTGTATGCGAAAAACCGCATACATTCGCTGCAGTAGCGGGGTTCGAGGCGAAGTGTATGCGAAAAACCACATACATTCGCTGCAGTAGCTGGGCTCGAGGTGAAGTGTATGTGAAAAACCGCATACATTCACTGCAGTAGCTGGGCTCGAGGTGAAGTGTATGCGAAAGTGTATGCGAAAACAGTCATGCCATTGAATCTCAGGCACAACTCCAGCATGAAAATAGCCAAGGCTCACGGGGTTCGAGGGCCGCGCAGGCTTGTTGCCTGCGTTTTGTACGAAATATCGTACAATGCATGCGGTTGAAGGGCAATTACC
>NZ_HE610957.1:1016767-1071751 GCF_000285515.1 Paenibacillus senegalensis JC66 | reverse complement strand
ACCCAATTACCGGTGATTTGTATGAAACGTCGTACAAATACAGGGGATTAAAGGGCGATTACCCAAGATTTGTATGACAAATCGTACGAATATAGGGATTGAAGGGCGATTGCCCGAGATTTGTATGACAAATCGTACAAATACCGGGGTCTAAGAGTTGAGTCCGTACAAATACCGGGGTTTACAAGGAGATCCAGCCAGTGTTTCATACGAAATTTCGTAAAAGTTATAACAAGCTTATGAATTAAGTTACGTTACCCGAGCTTGCTCATCATGCGGGGAGTATACGCGGGGGGTTATTTTCACAGAAAAACCGCATACAATCGCCGCTCCAGCGGGTCCCGAGGCGAATTTGGGGCTGTCCGGTAAGTCAGCGTTGACTGACTGCTGGACGCCCGTTTTCATTGAATTTTCCGGTTCCCTTCCTCATAACAAGGCGCGGTGTAGACGGATTTGAGATCAAATATTATGTTTTTCCGCCAACTTTTTATTTTGGCGGACTTATGGGACAGCCCCTTTTTTGTGTGGCTGTTTTTTATAATTTAGGAAAAAATGCTGAAGCCTACTATATCGATGAATGGGACTCACACATAACTAGCAGAGGATAACAGCCCGAAAATGTTGTTATGACTTTTTTGCTGTCATTTCTAATTCAAACAGTTCTCCAACCGATGTTTTCTGACATAAGTTATATTTTTATTAAAGAAAAGAAATATAGTTTTGAAAATTTTGTAGACATTATCCTAAATTACATATATCATTATGATAATTAGATATACCATATTGTAAAGCAGCTGCATGAATTAACAAAGGGGGCGATCATTCTCAGGCTAATACTCCCAGCAAAAAGGAGATGAGTGTTAGATGGCAACTGGCTTATCTTCACCTACGACATCCTCCAAGAAGCAGCGTTTGAAAGAAAAAACCATCTATATCAAAAAGGCACTGAAAAGAAATACCGGACTATATATCATCATTTCTCCGGCGGTCCTGTATTTTTTGATTTGGCATTACTGGCCTATGTATGGAGTTCAGATTGCATTCAAGGATTTTGCCCCAGGCTTGGGGATCTGGAACAGCCCTTGGGTAGGCTTTGAGCATTTTGAGCGTTTATTTAATGCCTACTATTTTTGGACCATTCTAAAAAATACGCTGGCTATTAGCATCTACGGTCTGCTAGTGGGTATTCCGGCACCTATTATTCTAGCCTTAATGTTTAATGAGCTTAGAAGTAAGCGATTACAAACTGTTGTGCAGACGATTTCGTATGCTCCTCATTTTATATCAGTCGTCGTCGCGGTCGGAATTTTAATGTTCTTCATATCTCCTCATAACGGCGTCATCAATTCGATCATTGAGACGTTTGGCGGCCAGAGAAGAGATTTTTTGGCCGAACCCTCTAACTTTTGGCATCTGTTCGTATGGTCTGGAACGTGGCAGGGAATCGGCTGGGCCTCCTTAATCTATACAGCGGGAATGGCCGGTATTTCTCCAGAATTATATGAAGCCGCTTACATTGATGGTGCCAATAAATTCAGAAGAATATGGCACGTTACACTTCCGGGAATTCTGCCCACGATTGTGATCTTAACGATACTGAGCGCGGGCGGCATATTGAGCGTCGGCTTCGAAAAAATACTGCTGATGCAAAATGACATGAATCTTTCCACCTCAGAGGTCATTTCCACATACATGTACAAAAGCGGTATTCTCAATGCACAGTACAGCTTCTCTGCTGCGGTAGGGTTGTTTAACAATGTGATCAATTTCATCATGCTTATCATCGTCAATGCGATTGCCAAACGGGCGGGTGAAACAAGCTTATGGTAACCCGGATAATGCTTGGATGCGGCAATTCTGCTCATGAGACGGCACTGCCCGTGGAACTCTGCAAAGGAGTGAAAGCACGTTGAACAATATAAAGCGAACACCGGCCGAAAAATGGTTCGACTTGGTCAACCTGGTGCTTGTCCTGGGAATTACGGCAATCATCTTGTATCCGCTTGTTTTCGTAGTTTTCGCCTCGATGTCCGACCCGAGATTAATGTACGACAGCCCCTTGCTGCTGTGGCCAAAAGGATTTAACCTGCAGAGCTATGCAACTGTATTTGAAAACTCTGACATTTGGCGCGGTTACCTGAACACTATTCTGTACACCTTTGTAGGCACCTCAATCAACATTTTTATGACAGTATGCGGTGCTTATCCCCTGTCCCGCAGACGATTTTTCGGCAAAGGCTTCTTCACCTTTTTGTTCATGTTTACGATGTTTTTCAGCGGAGGCTTGATTCCCAGTTATTTGGTCAATCAGCAGCTCGGAATCGTCAATACGATGTGGGTGCTCGTGCTTCCAGGGGCGATCAGCGCTTTTAATCTGATTATTATGAGGACATACTTCCAAACCCGGATTCCTGTGGAGCTTGAAGAAAGCGCCTACGTGGATGGCTGCAATGATATCCGGCTCTTGTACAAAATTGTGCTGCCCCTATCAACGCCTATTATCGCTGTTATGATTTTATTTTATGGAGTCGGCCACTGGAACTCCTATTTCGAGGCGATGATTTACATTTCCAACCGGGAATTGTTCCCGCTGCAGCTCATCCTGCGAGAAATTTTGATCAAGAATGAATTTAGCGATATGCTGTCCATTGCTGTCGATGAACAGTATGCCGAGCGAATGATCGTCCGGGAAGGACTCAAATACGCCGTTGTTGTTATATCATCACTTCCTTTGCTAGTCTTGTACCCGCTGCTGTCCAAATTTTTTGAAAAAGGAATTTTGGTTGGTGCAATTAAAGGCTGATCAGCCTGAACAAATAACCAGGAAAAGAGGTTGGGGTATGAACAAGAGATGGAACGTATTGGCGTTGCTGCTGGCCGTGTCGACAGCTTTGGCAGGATGTACGGGGAACGGGGAGTCGCCGTCCAGCGAGTCACCGGAGGAAGCGGCACAGGACGGGATAACGCTGAAGTTTACCCGGATCAGTTATAATGATGTGCGCCCGCCGTCCAAGGATTTGTGGATGTGGAAAAAATACGAGGAAATGACCGGGATTAAAATAGAGTGGGAGGAGATATCCTCCGGAGCCGTTAACGAGCGGAAAAATGTTATTCTCGGCTCGAATGATCTGCCGGACGCCTTCTACCAGCTTGGCTTCTCCCAGGATGAATTAATTAAATACGGGCAGCAGGGCCTATTTGTACCCCTTGAGGATTTAATTGAGGAGCATGCCCCGAATTTGAAAAAATTGTTCGATGAGAATCCGGATATTAAAAAGACGCTGACGATGCCTGACGGACATATTTACTCCTTGCCCTACGTAGATTTTGCGAAGTCTTATTCGACAATTCGGTTATATATCAATAAAGTTTGGCTGGATAATCTGGGTCTGCCCGTTCCCAAGACGACCGATGAGCTTCGGGATACCTTGAAAGCATTCGTAACGGAGGATGCCAACGGCAACGGTGATCCTAACGATGAATACGGCTGGGTAATGGAATCCGGGAACATTAATTGGTCGCTGGAAAGACAGCTACTAGGCAGCTTCGGAATGGGTAACGGCGGAGGAAAGGCCGCAGGGAACTGGATTTATAAAGACAAGGACGGCCAGCTGAAAACGATTTTTAATGATCCCAAATATAAGGAAGTATGGAGATACATGAACCAGCTGTGGAATGACGGTTCGATTTCGCAGAACAACTACTCCGGTTATGAATACGCACAGTGGGTAGCGGATGCCGCTCAGGGGAGAGTCGGTGCCTTTTCCTGGGCAGACCCCTATTACATAGGCGGAGAGGAGCTCTATAAAAATTATATCGGCATCAACGTGCTGGAAGGTCCCGAGGGAGATAAAGTAGTTAACTGGATGGATCCTCCGACGCGAGGCACCTCTTCTTTTACCATCACGAACAAAAACCAATATCCGGTAGAAACGATCAAGTGGGTTGATTATTTCTATGGAGAAGAAGGCTCTTTATTCGGTTATTTCGGGCTTGAAGGAGAGACTTATCATATGGTGGACGGAAAGCCGGAATATATCGATGAGATTAAAAACTATAAAGGCGGTGTACAGCTGGGAGCTTTTCAATATGTAGACAATGTATACGGTGGCTTTTTCCCATACGTTGAGCCGCCTGCAGAATTAAGAACGGCAGTCAAAGGGAGAACTTTGGACGAAGAGATATTAGCCAGTGCAGAGGAATTGGAGCAGTTCGCTCCGGAGGAAGTATGGCCATCCTTTACGCCTACGGAAGAAGAGAGCAAGCAGACAAACGCAATTCTTACCGACATCAACAAATACATTACCGAAATGCGGGTCAAATTCATAACAGGCGAGGCCGATTTGGATAGGGACTGGGATAACTATGTGAATACGCTTGATCGAATGGGAGCTGAGAAATATTTGGAGATTCGCCGGGCACAGTATGAAAGATATAAAGCGCAATAAAGGCAAGCGGGGAAAATGAAAATTTTTACTTCCACTTAAGGTTGGACAGCCATTTATCCACATAAAAATATATAACAAAAATTTACACGATAAATAATTTGTTATATAATATGTATTTAACGAAGCGGCATTTCGAAAGATGCTGTCATAGGATGTGAATAGTGGTGACCAACGAAAACAAATCTCTTTACCGTATTATTTATGATTTTTTAAGAGAGAAAATTGAGAGCCAGGAATATCAAATGAATGAGCAGCTGCCGACTGAAGCGGAACTGGCAGAACAGTTTCAAGTCAGCCGGATTACGTCTAGAAGAGCTTTGGCCGAGCTGGAGCGCCATGGCTACATTTACCGCAAGCGGGGAAGCGGCAGCTATGTGAAAGCGCCTATCAAGCCGGACCCGTTGAAGCGCAGCGTTCAGGACGGACTTCAAAGGCTGGTCTCTATGATCCTCCCGTTCGAGGATGCAAGCGGAATGGTAGATTATATTCGCGGAGCGTCCAACCTGCTGAACTCCCAGGGCTATTACCTGAGCATTCACCAAAGCGGCGGGGATAGCGCGAATGAGCGATCGCTTATCCGGACGCTGCGGGATCAAGGAATTCCGGGTATCATTTTCTATCCGATTAACGATACCAACAATTATGATGTCCTCCATGCGCTGTACCTGGAGGAGTATCCAATCGTTACGATTGATAAAAATTTTGAGAGCATACCGATCGGCAGTGTAGTTTCCGACAATTTCGCTGGCGGGTATATGGCGGCGAGCAAGCTGATTGAGCTGGGCCACCGCCGTATCGGTTTTGTCTCATCGGTTAGTATCGAGTCCACATCCTCTGTCAGGAACCGGTATTTCGGCTACTGCCGTGCTTTAAAGGACAATCAGATACAGGTCGATAACCGAATCGTTATTCTTAATGCTATCGAGCAGGCGAGAAACAACAAGACGGAATGGCTTAAATCACTGTTCGAGCTGTTTCATCAATATGATGTAACCGCCATTCAGGCAGAGAACGATCTGGTTGCGATCGATTTGCTCAAGTACGCTGCCGATGCCGGTGTGCGGGTGCCTCAAGATATATCGATTGTTGGCTTCGACAATCATGAGCTGACTAAGCATTTGGAAATCCCCTTGTCTACAATTGAACAGGACTTTTACGGAATAGGGCAAAAAGCGGCGCAGATGGTTGTTGATTTGCTGGAAGCCAGGAAGCCTCTTCCTGAAAATATAACCTTCCCGGTGCGATGGATCGAAAGAGAATCAACCGCTCCGGTGAAATAAAGGCCTGAAACTGTCTTTCCGGAAATTTAAGGGCTTTATGATTTTTTTGCAGCCGCTTATCGCCATACATTAGAACTGTGAGAGGAGAAACCTAATGTTCCTTACTGAAGCGAAGCTGGAAGCAAGAATCAGGGAACTGCAGAACTACCGTTACCGGGATGCTATCCGTATTCCCGAATTTGCCATCATTATCGACACAGAGGGTAATATCGCTGCCAAACCGCCTGCAGGCGAAGGCGCAGGAACAATCCGCGTGGGTGAAAAGTGGAGAGGAAGGGACCTGTACGCTTGGCTCATGACCACTGTAACCATTCCTAGAGAGTGGACAGGGCGTAAAGCCGTAGGCCGTTTCGATTTTGGCCGAACAGGCGGGGGCAACAACTCCGGGTTTGAATCGCTGTTATTTTTGAACGGTCAACCGTACCAGGGCGTTGACTCCAATCATGAGGAAGTGTTCCTTCCTGCAAGCCTGGCAGGACAAACCGTTTCCTTCTCTTTCCGTCTGTGGTCCGGCTTGGAGGGAGGAGGACCGCCAAAGGAGCAGGAGCATACGGTGCAGCTGGCAGAGGTTGCCTGGCTGGATGAAGACGCCGATGACCTGTATTACACGTCCAGAGCAGCTTTAGAGACCATAAAGGTGCTTGATCCGAATCAGCCGGAGCGGATACAATTGCTCAGTTTGTTAAACCGCGCACTCAAAAGACTGGATTGGTCGCAAAAGGGTGACGAGGCATTTTATGAAAGTGTTAGGCAAGCGCTTGCAGAGCTTAAGAGCGAGCTGGCCGAGACTGGCAAACAGCACCCGGTTACCGTGACCTGCATCGGACATACACACATTGATGTGGCCTGGCTGTGGCAGCTGAAGCACACCCGTGAAAAATGCGCCAGATCCTTCTCAACGGTTTTACGATTGATGGAGATGTTTCCGGATTATATTTTTCTGCAAACGCAGCCACAGCTGTACGAATACATGAAAGAGGATTATCCGGAAATTTATGCCCAAATCCGCGAGAGAGTGCAGGAAGGGCGTTGGGAAGCCGGGGGCGGCATGTGGCTGGAAGCGGACTGCAATCTGACTTCGGGAGAATCGCTTGTGCGGCAAATTCTGTACGGAACCAGATTTTTGCGCGAGGAATTCGGGGTGGAGTGCCGTTACCTATGGCTTCCGGACGTTTTTGGCTACAGCTGGGCGCTGCCGCAAATCTTGCGGAAATCAGGCTTGGATACATTCATGACGACCAAAATTAGCTGGAACCAGTACAACCGCATGCCTCACGATACGTTCCGCTGGCGCGGTATCGATGGGACAGAGGTATTGACCCACTTCATAACGACACCGGAGCCCTGGTCAAAGCCCGGTTCATGGTTCTATACCTATAACGGGCGTATTTTGCCTGCAACGGTTAAAGGGATCTGGGATGCTTACCGGGACAAAAATTTGCATCAGGAGCTGCTGCTTTCTTACGGATACGGTGACGGCGGCGGCGGAGTTAACCGCGAGATGCTGGAGATGCGCAGGCGACTGGATACGATGCCGGGTCTGCCGCAGGTGAAAACAGGCCGGGCCGATGACTATTTTGAGAGACTGCAGGAGGCGGTCAATTCCACGGATGAATATGTCCATACTTGGGATGGTGAGCTTTACCTGGAATACCACCGGGGTACATACACCAGCCAGGCTTACAATAAACGGATGAACCGCAAGCTGGAATTGCTGTACCGTGAGACGGAGTGGCTGGGCGTTGCGGCTGCAGTGGATAAAGGGTGGCCCCTGTACAGGCAAAAGGACCTTTATGAAGGCTGGAAGATCATTTTGCGCAATCAGTTTCACGATATCATCCCCGGTTCCTCAATTCGTGAAGTGTATGAAGACAGCCGGCTCGAATACGAGGAAGCGGAGCAAATTGCGCGGGATGTCCGCGATGCGTCCTTCCCTCTGCTGCTTAACAACCGTAGTGCTGGCGAGCATAGCGCAAGCGGGGAAATGTATACGGTGTATAATTCCACTTCGTGGGAACGGGCCGATGTCGCGGTGATTCCGGCTGCCGAAGGGGCAGTGGAAGGAAGCTGGACAGACGCAACCGGCGAGCCATTGCGGGCTCAGTTTACGGGCACAAAATGGCTGGTTGAAGTTCCCGGCATTCCGGCAATGGGCTGGAAGACTATTAGCTATAAACAGCTTCCTGCTGCAGCAGCCCAGACGGAGAGACAAAGACCTGTTGCAAGCGGTGGAGAGGATGCTTCTTATTCCTCGCCGCCGTTCGAGACGCTTCCTTCCGGCCTGCGCACTCCGTTCTATGAAATCGAATGGGGAAGCGATGGACAGCTAACCCGGATTTTCGACAGGGACAACAATCGCGAGGTGCTGGCCGCCGGACAAAAGGGCAATGTGCTGCAGGTTTTTGAAGACAAGCCGCTGGCCCATGAAGCCTGGGATATCGATCTGTTCTATCAGGAGAAGAAGGAAGAAATCAGCGATTTAGTCAGAGTGGAGGTCATTGAGGAGGGGCCGCTGCGAGCGGTCGTTCAGTTCACCTGGACGTACAATCGTTCAAAGATTTGCCAGCAGATGATCGCATATACCACCCATAGACGGATTGACTTCTATACGGAAATCGATTGGCACGAAAGACAGCGCCTGTTGAAGACAGCATTTCCGGTAGAAGTCCGGGCAACGGAAGCGACCTATGACATTCAATTCGGTAATGTGAAGCGGCCGACGCACTGGAATACGAGCTGGGACTGGGCACGCTTCGAAACTGCCGGCCATCAATGGGCTGACTTGTCGGAGCACGGATACGGAGTCAGCTTGCTGAACGATTGTAAATACGGCTATGACATTAAAGACAATGTGCTTCGCCTATCGCTTATTAAATCAGCTGTCCACCCGGACACGGAAGCGGATCAAGGCGAGCATCGGTTTACTTATTCACTGCTGCCTCATAAAGGAGATTGGCTTGAGGGCTTCACAGTAGCCGAAGCATGGAACCTGAATAATCCACTAACTGTGACCCGGGGAATTAATGAGCGCGGTATTTTCTCGCTGTTCCATTCCTCCTGTGATTATATAGTTGTGGATACGGTCAAGAAAGCGGAAGATGCCGACTTGGCTGTAGTGCGGCTGCATGAGTTCGCTGGCGGTCGGCACCATGTTGAGCTTTCCAGCGACCTAAAGATTGTATCGTGGCAGGAATGCGATCTATTGGAAAGGCCGGCAGGAGAAAAAAACGCGGATAGCCGCTTACGGTTCGAGATTCGTCCCTATGAAATCAAAACATTTTTGGTAGAGTTCGCACCAGGCTTGAGGCAGCCAGCCGGAAATAAATAGGACGGCGGTCGGCTAACGCAATATTAAGGGAGGGGACGAAGGCATGAACGACCGTAATCAACGCTCATCGGGGAACCCTGTTATACCTGGCTGGTATGCGGATCCCGAAGCAAGAATTTTCGAGGGGCGCTATTGGATTTATCCGACTTGTTCCGCTCCGTACGATGATCAGATCAGCTTCGATGCTTTTTACTCGGAGGATCTTGTAGAATGGACCAAAGTTGAGCGAATCCTTGAGCGCAGCCATGTACCTTGGGCGAAGCGGGCGATGTGGGCCCCCTCGCCCATTGAGCGCAACGGCCGCTATTATTACTATTTTGCCGCCAACGATATTCAGAGCAATGATGAGCTTGGCGGAATCGGCGTCGCTGTTTCCGATCGCCCCGACGGGCCGTTTCATGACGCGCTCGGCTATCCTTTGATCGGCCAGTTTCACCATGGCGCCCAGCCGATAGATCCACATGTCTATATTGACGATGACGGCACTGCCTATTTGTATTATGGAGGCTGGGGAAGGTGCAACGTAGTCAGGCTGAATGAGGATATGACCAGCCTAGGTGCATTTCCTGACGGGGAAATCTTCAAGGAGATTACCCCGCAGGGCTTTGTTGAGGGCCCCTGCATGATCAAAAGAAAGGGGAGCTATTATTTTATGTGGGCTGAAGGTGGCTGGGGCGGGCCCGGATACTCCGTTGCCTATGCGAAATCCTCATCCCCTCTCGGACCTTTTACACGAGTTGCAAAAATCCTGCAGCAGAATCCGGCTGTCGCCACCGGAGCGGGGCATCACGGAATGATCCAAATTCCGGGAAGCGATGATTGGTTTATCGTCTATCATAGAAGACCGTTATCGGAAACCGATGCCAATCATCGTGTTGTCTGCATTGACCGGCTCCATTTTGATGACAACGGCTTTATCCTTCCGGTTGCCATGACCTTTACGGGTGTCCCGGCTTACCGTTTGCCTCTTTAGAATACAAGCAATCCGGCATCCTTCAGGCTGGTGGATTTGGACGGAAACGATGCGTACAGGACAGGGATAAACGGTCAATAATTCCGGTTTCTTCACAGAACGAACACGACCCAGGATGTAGGTTGACACCCGCTTTCTTTTTAACATATAATGAAGTTTGATAACCGTGTTTTGTCGTCTTGGACGGTCTGTTCGGAGGGAGGGAAATCTGGTGTCAGAAACTAAAGTTCGTAAGAATGAAACGATAGATGCTGCACTTCGCCGCTTTAAGCGTTCTATTGCCAAGGATGGCGTGCTGGCAGAAGTCAAGAAACGCAAACATTACGAGAAACCCAGCGTTAAACGCAAGAAGAAATCTGAGGCAGCACGGAAACGCAAGTTCTAGGAGGACTTATCTAGATGAGCTTAAGTGAACGATTGAACGAAGATATGAAGCAAGCGATGAAGAGCCAGGACAAATTCAGACTCTCCGTAATCCGAATGATCCGCTCTGCGATTAAAAATTTGGAAATCGATCAGCGAAGGACGTTGGATGACAACGAAGTGCTTGATATACTTAGTCGTGAGATCAAACAGCGAAGAGATTCCCTCCAGGATTTCGAGAAAGCCGGGCGTGAAGACCTGGCAGAAGCCGTGAAAGCTGAAATTGCCGTCATCTCCGAGTACCTCCCGCAGCAGCTGACGGAAGAAGAGGTTAAAGATCTTGTACTGCAGACCATTCAAGAAACAGGCGCTTCTTCCAAGGCGGATATGGGTAAGGTGATGAGCGCCCTAATGCCCAAGTTAAAGGGGCGCGCTGACGGTAAGCTGGTTAATCAGCTCGTTCAGCAATCCCTCAATTAACGAATATGCTGGAATATAAACACCCTTCGGGGTGTTTTTTGCTTTTTCATATCAGTATTTGCATAAATTCCAGCGAACTAACAATTTATTCAGTGGCTCAAGCTGGAAATAAAGGGTATGATTAATTAGGGGTTCTTCCGCTGTAAATTGGGTAAACTATGAAACATCTCCACTAACCTGCCGTAATACCTTGTAAAAACAAGGGAAAGTCATAGTCTGCTTTGCCCAGTGACTTGTTCCTAGAGAGGAGGGAATGGATGGTTATTCGCAACAAATTTAAGACAATAGCTGCATCAGCCCTGCTGCTGTGCTGTTTAACGGTGCTGGCACCGATCGTATCAGCAGTCCAGGCGCAAGAGCAGACTAATGAAGAGCAGCCTGTTTTTGTGATTCCGGTTAGTGAGATGGTAGATGAAGGCATGCTAAGCTTCCTGAAAAGAGCTTTTGCTCAAGCGCATGAAGCCAATGCCCAATATATCATATTGGACATTAATACGTTAGGCGGGCTTCTCACTGTTGCGCTCGATATTGGCACTCTGATTCAGCAGAGCCAGATTCTGACTATTGCCTTTATTAATGGCCAGGCTGCATCTGCAGGTGCGTACATAGCTTTGAGCGCCGATCAAATCGTCATGATTCCAGGCAGTTCCTTTGGAGCGGCGGCCATAGTCGATCAGTCTGGTGCTGAAGTGGAAAGCGCCAAGGATGTTTCGTACTGGGTCAGTCAGTTACAATCTGCAGCCGAAGCTAACGGAAGGGACCCGATTATAGCTGCCGGGATGGCTGACAAAAATATAATTGTCGAGCTGCCGGAAATCAATCATACGTTTGGTGAAGGGACGATCGTCTCCTTGACCGCTGAGCAAGCGCTTCGGGTTGGCTATTCTGAGCAAACTGTCCGCAACTTGAACGATGTTCTGCAGTTTATCGGTGCTGAGAATGCGCCTATTGAGGAAGCGGATTTAACGTTTGCGGAAAACTTATCCCGTTTTGTAACCAACCCTATCGTGAAAACGATTTTGCTGCTGGTCGGTATTGCCGGAGTTGCGATTGAAATTTTCGTGCCTGGCTTCGGGGTTCCCGGCATTATTGGCTTGCTTGGCTTCGGGTTGTATTTCTTCGGACACTACATAGCCGGCTTTGCCGGTTTGGAATCGATAGGATTGTTCGTTGCCGGTATCATTTTACTTCTTCTAGAGGTCATACTCCCAGGCGTTGGATTTTTTGCTATAGCGGGTTCGCTGGCATTGTTCAGCGGCATAGTACTCGCCTCTTATGATACGGGATCGGGCTTAAGGTCCCTGGCTATTGCCTTGCTGATCGCCATTGTCGTTGTCGCTATAGTAATCCGTATCTTCAAGCATCGCGGAATATGGAACAAATTTGTGCTTAAAGAAGAATTAAAAACCGAGCTCGGCTATTCCTCTTCGAAGTCCAAGACTCACCTTCTAGGTCTGACGGGAGAAGCGTTAACAACATTGCGGCCTTCAGGAACTGCACAAATTGGCGAAGAGAAGGTTGATGTCGTTACAGATGGGGGCTATATCGATAGGGGCAGGCCGGTCAAGGTCGTGAAGATTGAAGGAACCCGTGTTGTAGTGACAGAAATTAAGTAGGCCTCAGGTACAGCTGGTGCAGGTTCTGTGCTGCAAGCAAGCAAATTTATATCTAACTAGGAGGAAACTATATGCCGGAATTTGATTTGTCACTTCTTATCATTGTCGCTCTGGTCATTATCGGTTTGGCTATTTTCTTCAGCTTCTTCCCCTTCATGCTGTGGATTTCCGCACAAGCTTCGGGGGTTAGAGTAGGGATTTTCACACTGGTTGCCATGAGACTGCGCCGTGTTATCCCGAGCCGGATCGTTAACCCGCAAATCAAAGCGAGCAAAGCAGGTCTTGGTCTGAATATCAACCAGCTCGAGAGCCATTTCCTCGCGGGCGGGAATGTGGACCGTGTCGTTAATGCATTGATTGCTGCAGAGCGTGCCAACATCGAGCTTGGCTTCGAACGGGCGGCAGCTATTGACCTCGCGGGCCGTGATGTTTTGCAGGCTGTGCAAATGAGCGTTAACCCTCGCGTTATCGAGACTCCGATGGTTTCCGCTGTCGCCCGCGATGGAATTGAGGTTAAGGTTAAAGCCCGGGTAACGGTGCGCGCGAATATTGACCGTCTCGTAGGGGGCGCCGGTGAAGATACGATCATCGCGAGAATCGGGGAAGGAATAGTCACCACGGTTGGTTCCTCGGACACTCACAAAGATGTCCTGGAAAACCCGGATATGATCTCGAGAACCGTCCTCAGTAAAGGCCTGGATTCCGGAACAGCATTTGAAATCCTGTCTATCGATATCGCCGATGTGGATGTAGGCAAGAACATTGGGGCTAACCTGCAGACTGAACAAGCAGAGGCCGACAAGCGGATCGCACAAGCAAAAGCGGAAGAGCGCCGCGCCATGGCTGTAGCTCAAGAGCAGGAGATGAAGGCTCGGGTTGTAGAAATGAAAGCAAAGGTTGTCGAGGCAGAGTCTCAGGTTCCCCTGGCCATGTCCGATGCCTTGCGTCAAGGAAAGCTTGGCGTTATGGATTACATGAATTTGAAGAATATCGAGTCGGACACTCAAATGCGTTCTAGCTTTGGTAAAATTCAAGATGATAACACCAATGATCAAGAGTAACCCCGACGTGTTTGACGATCCCATACTAGAGGGGTGACTAATCATGGAGCTTATTGAGTTTCTAATGCGGAATTTCTGGCTTGTGTTTATTATTATTGCAATCTTGTCTGGCCTCTCCAGAGGCGCCAAAAGGCCGGACCAAAATCCTAACAAGTCGATGCCGCCGTTCGGAGGAGGAAACCCCGGGCAGCCGCAAAGAGAAAATCCGCAGCCATCCAGCGTGGATACTTATGAGGATAAGTATGATGAAGAACGCGGGCATGGCGGGACGTTTGAGCGTCCCGAAGAAGGACGACGCCAACCGGAAGTCGTATTGTCCGAACGGCGGCGCGAGCTGGAAACAAGAATGCGGGAAACGGCCGCACTGTCTGCTAACCGTCCGCGTCTGGCACAAGAGGAAATCGGTTCGGTGGATATGATTCAAGAGCAGCTTAAGGATAGTGATTCTCCTATCTTTAATCAGCAGAATAACTCGGCAGAACTAGCTCGAAAATCTAACAATCTTCGTCAGAAAGCTATAGAGGGCATCATTTGGGCGGAAATTCTCGGACCGCCACGGTCCAGAAGAATGCAGCGCAAATAACATGTAAAGGCCAGACCTGTAGTTTAAGGGCTGGCCTTTTTGGTGCTGATTTTTCATCAGCATCATAATCCTGCTCATTCCGGAATTAAGCGGATAATCCGGTCATCTCCTTCCCGCGGCTGGCCGCGTCCGTCCCGATTATTAGTCAGTATATACAAAGACCCGTCAGGCCCTTCTGTCACATTGCGAATTCTCCCCCATTCGTCCTCCCATAATTTTTCGATGGACGCCACCTGAGCGGGATCGCCTTCCGTAAAGCTGACTAGGAGCACCTGAGTGCCGCGAAGATTGCCGATTAGCAGCTTTCCTTCCCAAGGCCCCTCGCTGACAAAGGTCATTCCCGATGGGGCCCAGGTTTCGCTGCCGCTGTGCGCAATCGGACTTTCTAATCCTTTCTTGGTCTCATAGCCTTCTATAAGCGGCCAGCCGTAATTGGCTCCAGGCTTTATAAGATTGATTTCATCCTTTGCAGATTGCCCGTGCTCAGAGCTGAACAATTGCCCGGTATGTGGGTGCCAGGCTAGCCCCTGGGCGTTGCGGTGTCCGAGACTATATACGAGAGAGCCTGCATACGGATTCGACTCCGGAATGCCTCCATCAGCTGTCATTCTTAAAATTTTTCCGCCCAGGCTCTCCATGTCTTGTGCCAGCTCAGGCTCATATCGATCTCCGGTAGTGACATACAAATAATGATCCGGGCCAAACCGCATTCTGCCCCCGTTATGGTTATTACTTCCAGGAATTCCCTCCAATAATACTTTATCCATAGTCAGCTCATCTCCATCAGCAAGCAAGCGGACGATGCGGTTAGCGATCTCGCCATTCTCTTCGTAAGTATGGTAGGCATATACATAAGCGTTCGATGAAAAATCGGGGTCGATAGCCAAGCCGAGCAAGCCTCCTTCACTGCGGGTGATGAAAGGCTCTTCAAACGTATATGCCGGTGCTTCCAGCAGTTGGTCATCTTTAATGATCCGGATTTGCCCGGAACGCTCCGTGAGAAAAATCCGGCCGTCCGGGGCAAAGGCCATCTCCCAAGGTACATCCAAGTTCTCCGCTAGTGTTTCAATAGTATAGGGAATGCCGTTAGCCAAAGCAGGCTCCAACTCGCTCGAGGGTGTCCCCATACCTTCTCCGCTTTCATCGGGAGCGGAAAAGGAACACCCTGCGCATAAAATGGCTAGAGCGGCCAGCCAAATCGTCCACGGAAAAGCTTTCATTTTTACTTTCACTTCTAAAAAACTCCCCTTTCTTTTTCCATTCATAAAATGCTGCTGCAAAAGGTTCTGTCCGGCTTTTTTTACAATATTATCTGTATTACCCTAAGCTCAATCCGGCAAACAAGCGAAGGTAAAGATTTACAGCGGGAAGGGCTGCACGATCGGAACTTGCCTAGCCTAACCTTAACGGATTGACTAAAGGTTGGCCGAATAGCTTCCTTTTCTGGCCGGCAGCCTCATAATTACATAACACGGCGCATAGGTTGTATAAAGCAAAAGAGGTATGGGGTGATGTGAGGGGCATGGGATCCATCAAAAGAAAACTCAACCTAATGACCGCTAAATTTTTGGAAGTGCCTCAGGATGTCATCCTCGATCTCCCGAGACTTACGCTGATTGGCAATCGACAGCTGTATATCGAGAATCATCGCGGCGTTCTGCACTTCTCCAGCGACTTGTTAAGGCTTGCTGTTGGCCAGGGAGAGCTCCAAGTGGCGGGGAAAGAACTGATCATGAGAACTATTTTAACAGAAGAAGTGTTTATTGAGGGAATCATCGATGATATCAAATTTATTAACAATGATAAAGGGTGAATGCTCGTGAGATCGAACCTGGTCACAAAGCTGAGAGGGTATGTGACAATTGAGCTTAAAGGAGAGCGGTTAGAGCAATTCATCAATCTGGCGGCATCCAACGGCCTCGCCTTGTGGGATATGCGTATCAAAGAGTCCCAGGTGGCGGAAGTTAAGCTTCATGTGTCGGATGTATTCCGGCTTCGTCCGCTTTTAAAAAAAACAGGCTGCCGGTTCCATATTGTGCAGCGTTTTGGCTTTCCCTTTTTTTGGACAAACTGGGCAAACGCAAATTTTTTATGGCCGGCTCCTTGTTATTTCTGATCGGTTTATTTCTTTTAAGCTCACTTATATGGAAGGTTGAAATAGAAGGCAATGAGAAGCTGATGACGGATTTGATCAGAAATGAAGCTAGAGAGATGGGCATTTATGAGCTGCAGTGGAAGTTCCGGCTTGCCGATGCAGACCGTTTGGCTGATCAGCTGCAAAGCCGGCTGCCGGGGACGGCATGGGTCGGAATTGAGGTGCAGGGTACGCATGTGCGTATCAAAGTCGTCGAGTCTACCTCACCTGATGAGCGAGATCTGGTCAGCCCGAGGCATCTTGTAGCTGACAAGCATGCGGTCGTTACGAAGGTGCTGGCGGAAAAGGGGAAGCCCGTCGTTCAACCCGATCAATATGTCCGCAAAGGAGACGTCCTCATTTCCGGCTGGATTGGCAGCAAGGAGAACAGTCAGCTGGTCGTTTCCTCAGGCAAAGTAATGGGGCTGGTCTGGTACACTAGTCACATAGATATCCCGCTGACACAGCAGTACAAAACATATACCGGCGAAGCCTATAACCGCTTTTCCTTAATGTTTGGAAGTCGGGCGCTTCCGCTTAATCACTGGGGGGAGGATGGCTTTGAACAAAAAGAATCGCTTGCCAGTCAAAAAATAATTAAATGGAGGGACTATCACCTGCCCCTCGGATGGATCTCGGAAAAGGTGATGGAGGTGCGGATCACAGAGCATTCCCTGACCGTTGAGGAAGCCCAGCAGATTGCTATGGAAAGAGCACGCAGCGAGCTGCTGCTGGAAGCCGGAGAGGATGCGCGGATCGTTTCTGAAAAGCTGCTGAACAGCAAAGAGGAAAACGGCAAGCTGTACCTGGAGGTGCATTTTGAAGTGGAAGAGGAAATAACGGAAGAGCTGATTATTGTTCCTGGTGAATAAGGCTGCCTGTTTTGGAGCACGCTTATGATACATTGACTTTTGGGTAAGGCATCGGGTCCGGCAAACGCCGGACCTTTTTCACCTGTCAAGTCATGATTCGCGGATATTTTGCGGCTATTTCTATTCGCTTTGGATAAACATTTGCTTCTTTCTGCTATTATACGATAATATTCTACGTATACAGTTACTGAACAATAAGGAGATTGAGGCCTTTTGACCGATCGTAATCAGCAAGATGTAATAAAAATTCCACTTGCCAATATAGCTGAGGGACTTTCCCTGTTTGGAGCGCAAGATAAATTTTTGAATTTAATTGTACAGCAAACCGATGCCCGGATTATGACCCGCGAGGAAGAGATCGTCATTCAAGGAGATCCCGAGGAGACGGCTCAGCTAAAGCAATTGTTCGAAGTGCTCTTGCAGCTTGTTCGCAAGCAGTATCCCCTTTCCGAGAGAGATGTCGCCTACGCTATCGAGCTTTCCAAACAAATGATGGCAGATCAATTGCTAGATCTGTTCAGTGAGGAAGTCGCCCATACCTTCCGCGGCAAACCCATCCGCATCAAGACGATTGGGCAGAAGCAGTATCTGGGCAAAATCCGCAAGCAGGACATTGTGTTCGGCATTGGACCTGCGGGAACAGGGAAAACTTATTTGGCCGTAGTTCTGGCCGTCAGCGCATTAAAGGAAGGCAAGGTAAAAAGAATTATACTGACCCGTCCTGCCGTTGAGGCGGGCGAGAGTCTTGGCTTCTTGCCGGGAGACCTGCAGGAAAAGGTTGACCCTTATTTAAGACCATTGTATGATGCACTTAACGATGTGCTCGGTCCGGAACAAGTAGTCAAATCGATGGAGAGAGGATTAATCGAGATTGCTCCCCTTGCTTATATGAGGGGACGTACGCTGGAGGATTCCTTTATCATATTGGATGAAGCACAAAATACGACACCGGAACAGATGAAGATGTTTTTGACAAGGCTTGGTTTTGGTTCCAAGATGGTCATTACAGGGGATATTACCCAAATCGATCTGCCGCGCGGGAAGCATTCCGGTCTCGTTGCAGCAGAACGGATATTAAGCGGGATAGAAGAGATTGCCTTTGTTTATTTTTCTGAACAGGATGTGGTGCGCCATTCCTTGGTTCAGAAGATCATTACAGCTTACAATCTGGATCAAGAAAAGCAAGCATAGGAAGGACTGAGTTCATGTCTGGAAACGAAGCATCCGCCAAAGGTAATGCCGGTTCCCGGCTGAATCGTTGGAAAAGCAGCCCTGTTGTCCGTCTGTTGCTTTTACTGGGATTGGGCTTAATGATTTATTTGTTCCTATATTCTAAGGTCGTTCCACAAACGTTCAGCATTCAGCCCAACACGCCTAGCGAAAAGACGATAATGGCCCCATACCAGGAAGAAGATTTGCTGGCCACGGAAAAGGCAAGAGGAGAGGCAGCGGCCAAAGTTCAACCGGTATATAAGATTGTTCCAATTAGAAATGACCAGATTATTGAGTCCATCTTCAGCAAGCTTGAGCAAAATAACGCGGACCCGGAAATGTCCATCGATGTGAAGGCGAGCCTTTACCGCAATCTGCTTCCTTCCATATATACAGACTATGTAGAGAGGTTCATGAAGACTCTCCGTGCCGCTGGCACTTACAATGAAGAATTGAATAAGGAAATTGAAAAACAGCTGCTCGAGCAGCAGTACCGGATGGCGGAGGAGAGCTTCTACAAATTTCCGAGACTGACTTCTGAAGATTTGGCGGAGATGGAAGATGTGACCAAAGATATTGTCGGCAGGCTGATGAATGAACAGGTAACGGATGCGCAATCAGCCAGAGCGAAAGTAACCGAGATGGTCAATCTGTCCGACCTGTCCAAAAATACATCCAGGGAACTGGCTGCCGAAATTGCCCGCTTTGCTATAAGCCCGAACCGGTTCTATGATGCCATGGAAACAGACCAGGCCCGCGTACAAGCGCGGGAGAACACTCCTCCCGTGCTGTTTGGCAGGAATGACGTTTTAGTCTATGAAGGAGAAATGATAACGGAGGAAACCTACGAGCGGCTTAAGAATTTACGCCTGCTTAAAGACGATGCCGACTTTCGTCCACCCTTCGGCCTTGCTCTCCTGGTTTTGCTGTTCATCGGAGTGATTTACATGTTTATCCGGCAGAGCGGCACCCAAATAAAAGCTAACAACATGCAGCTGGTCATGCTGCTGCTAATCTTCTTATTGAATATGGTCGGGATGAGAATTGTTGCTCTTGGGCAAAATCTGGAATATCCGTTCATCGGTTTTCTGGCTCCCGTGACGATGGGGATTATGCTGATCGTCATTTTGCTGGAAGCGCCGCTGGCTTACATATCGGCTGTTCTGTTCAGCTTGATGGCAGGCATCATTCTTAACCTGGATCAGGGTCAGCTGCTGGATTACCGGTATTTGTTTGTTTCGCTAGTAGTCAGCTTTGCGGCTGTGTTCTCCCTGCATAAAGCAAGCCAAAGAATCACGATTCTTAAGGCCGGTATTATCGTCACGATAATGGGATGTGTCAGTGTCGTCGCCTTAGTATTGCTCGATACCGGCATTTCCATGACAGAGATGACTTTTGCACTGATGTTTGCTGCGGCAGGCGGTATCTTGAGCGCAGTTCTTGTCATCGGCTTGATGCCGTTTTTCGAAATGGCTTTCGGCATTTTATCGCCTTTAAAGCTCGTGGAATTATCCAATCCGAACCTGCCCTTGCTGCGCAAGCTTCTAACCGAAGCTCCGGGCACGTATCATCATAGTGTGATGGTTGGGAATTTGGCGGAGTCGGCTGCTGAGGCAATCGGGGCTAACGGCCTTCTCTGCCGCGTGGGCGCATATTACCATGACATGGGGAAAACAAAAAGGCCCAGCTATTTCATTGAAAATCAGATGAATATGGATAATCCGCATGATGCCATCGAGCCGAAGCTTAGTAAAGCGATCATTACGGCCCACCCGAGGGATGGCGTAGCGATGCTGAAGGAGTATAATATTCCTAAGCCGATTCTGGACATTGCCGAGCAGCATCATGGCAAGACTTTGCTTAAATACTTCTATTTCAAAGCGGTTAAGCAAGCAGAGGAAGCCGGAGAAGAGCCCCCAGAGGAGCAGGACTACCGCTACCCGGGGCCAAAAGCCCAGACAAAGGAAGCTGCTATTGTCGGTATTGCGGACTGTGTGGAAGCTGCCGTAAGATCCTTAAGGAAGCCGACAATTGAACAAATCGACTCCATGGTACGAAAAATCATTAAAGACCGCCTGGATGACGGCCAGTTCGATGAATGCGACCTCACGACCAAGGACTTGGAGACGATAGCCAAAGCTTTGAAGGAAACGTTGATGGGAATTTTCCATGCGCGTATTGAGTATCCAGAAGATCTGCCCAACAAATCCAAAAACAAAGGAGAGGCATAAGCAATGGCCCTAGTATTGGAATGGAGCAACGACCAGGAGGTATTTCCCATCTCGCCGGAATTAATCAGCATGCTGGAAAAGCTGCTGCAAATCGCGGGCAAGAAGGAAGATATCCCTCTGGGAGAAGTGGCGCTGAGCTTTGTCGATGATGAAGAAATTCGTCAGCTTAATAAAGAATATCGCGGTATTGACCGGCCCACGGATGTACTCTCCTTTCCGATGCTGGAATACGGAGCGGATGAGATGGTCATCGACTACAGTGAGCTGGAAGGAATTGCCGCAGATGAAGACACGCTGACTTCCGGTCTTTATTCCGGTGACCAGCTTGGCGATATTGTGATTTCTGTGCCCCGCGCTTTGGCTCAGGCAGAAGAATACGGGCATTCCATTGAACGGGAAATCGGATTTTTATTTGTCCACGGTTTTCTGCACCTGCTCGGCTTTGATCATCAGAATGAGGAAGAAGAACAGCTGATGATCCGCAAGCAGGAAGATATTTTGCGGGAGGCAGGAATAGTCAGGTGAGTATGTGGGGCAAATGGCGGAAAAGCTTTCGGTATGCTTACGAAGGAATTAAATACGCTTTAGTTACACAGCGGAATATGAAATTTCATTTTTCCGCTTCTTTTATAGCTTTATTTTCCGCCCTCTTCTTTAAGATCAGCAAGCTGGAAATTTTGTTTCTGCTGCTGGCGATCACGCTGGTCATCGTAACCGAGCTCATTAATACGGCTATAGAGAATGCAGTTAATCTGGCAATGCCGGAGCGGCATCCGCTGGCCAAAATAGCCAAAGATGTTGCAGCCGCTTCCGTCCTGGTAGCGGCTTGTTTTGCGGTTGCGGTAGGCTTGATTATATTCTTCGAGCCGATTGAGCAATGGATTTACGGCATTCGGGAACAGGCGGTAGAGGTTTCTGCTGCAGCGGTTTGGATCTACCTGGGCCTGGTCGCGCTTACTCTACTAGTGGTTGACACGAGATTTTCCAGCGGAAGACGTTTGCGGCCCAGCTTGTGGATGGCGGCGTCCTTCTCCATCTCCATGCTTATTTCTCTCATGACTCTTCAGCCGTTGGTTGTCGTGCTGTCGTTTACTCTGTCTTTGCTTTTTTTGATCATGCTGTATCAACGTAGGACGCGTACACTTCCTGCACTTTTGCTGGGAGCGGCGATCGGCAGTGTGGTTACAGTGCTCGCTTATTGGCTCCACACCTTGTTGTAAGCAGCGGGAATAATCTTTATACTTAAGGGCACTGGGATAATAGCCGGCGATACATAACAAACTTAAGATGAGTATATTTACAGATAAGGGCTTAACCTAAAAACGGGTGTAGGCCAGCGGAGGGCGGATATTATGCTAAACATCAGCTGTTCCGCCTATAAGCAGCAATATTCAGGGGAAGGGAAGGAATGCTGTGGGTTCAGCGATTTCAGGCGAAGCGTTGGTACAGCATGCGTTGGCAGCAAGAGCGCATGCCTATGCCCCTTATTCGCAATTTAAAGTCGGATGTGTATTGCTTGGCTGGGATGGAACCTTGTTTGCAGGCTGCAATGTGGAGAACGGAGCGTACGGCCCTACAAACTGTGCAGAACGCACCGCATTGTTCCGGGCGATAGCTGACGGTCATAAACCGCGTTCCTTCACTGCGCTGGCGGTTGTGGGGGATACCGAGCAGCCGATCACCCCATGTGGTGTATGCCGCCAGGTGATGGCTGAACTGTGCGCCCCGGATATGCCTGTTTATATGGCAAATTTGAAAGGCGATATGATGGAGACGACGGTCTCTGCTTTACTGCCCGGAGCGTTCCAGCTGCCGGAACAATCTACCTGATCTTCTGATAACAATCGTTGAAGACGGAGCGCTAGGAGGCTTTCTTATGCAAAAAACAGCTTATAGATCGGGCTTTGTGGCCATTATTGGACGGCCTAATGTGGGCAAATCGACTTTGCTTAACCAAGTAATCGGGCAAAAAATTGCCATAATGTCCAATAAACCGCAAACAACCCGTAATAAGATACATGGTGTCTATACAACAGAAAATTGTCAGATTGTATTCCTAGACACCCCAGGAATCCATAAACCCCAGTCGCGGCTGGGCGATTATATGATGAAAGTGGCGGAAGGTACCCTGCGGGAAGTGGATGCCATCTTATTTCTGGTAGATGCTGCTGAAGGAATTGGTGGCGGAGATCGATTTATCATTGAGCGCCTGAAGCAGGTAAAAACACCAGTCATTCTGGTGCTCAACAAAATCGATCAGGTACATCCGGAGGAACTGCTGCCGGTTATTGCTTCGTACAAGGATCTGTATCCATTCTCAGAAATTATTCCGATTTCGGCGCTGCTTGGCAATAACGTGAATTCCTTATTGGATACTTTAACCGGCTACTTGGAAGAGGGGCCTCAATATTATCCCGCCGATCAAATCACGGACCACCCCGAGCAATTTGTTTGTGCGGAATTGATCCGCGAGAAAATTCTTCATCTGACCCGCGAGGAAATTCCACATTCGATTGCGGTTACGATTGAGGACATGAAGCGGGAAGCTAATGATGTCGTGCATATCTCAGCGGTTATTTACGTGGAGAGGGACTCGCAAAAAGGCATTATTATCGGCAAGAGGGGGGCTCTGCTTAAGGAAGTCGGGCAGCAGGCGAGAGCTGACATTGAAGCACTGCTCGGATCGAAGGTATTCCTTGAGCTTTGGGTTAAGGTCAAGAAGGATTGGAGAAACCAGGAGCGAATCCTCAAGGATCTCGGATTCAGGGAAGATTGAACAGGGTAATAACCCATTAATTGCTTCGCATAAGCAACCGGAAATGAAACAACCTAGAAGAGAGCCATGAATTTATTTCGTTTGGGAGGTTCTGCTTATGAAAGAATTTTTTTGGGATTACTTTACTCGTACCGGTAATATAGACGCTTATATGCTGTATAAGGATAATGAACAATGGAAGCACGAAGGAGAACGGTCGCCAGACGAGCAATCAGAGCTGGACTGGGAACAGGAAGCTTAAATTCAGGTGACAGCCTTCTGCTGATGGGGAGATGAAGCTAAGTCCGATGCTTCTGCGAACGGAAGGCATAGTCATACGCGCTATTGACTACGGAGAAAGCAACAAAATCGTTTCGCTCTTTACCCGTACTAGCGGGAAAATCAGTCTGATGGTCAGAGGTGCAAAAAAGGTCAGAAGCCGCCATTCAGCCATCGTGCAGCTATTTACACATGGAGATTTCGTAATCTATAAAGGCGCCGGAATGGGAAACTTGAATCATGCGGAGATCATTCACTCCTATCGGGAAATCCGGGAGGACTTGCACAAGGCGGCCTACGCTGCATACCTCATGGAACTAATCGAACGTTTATCAACCGAAGGAGAGGCGAATGTTACGCTATTCGAACAGCTGCTTGCCGCTCTCGATGCCATAAAGGAAGGCAAGGATGCCGCGATTGTTACCCATATCATGGAGCTGAAGCTGCTGGCATTGGCCGGTTACTATCCTCAATTGCGAGCCTGTGTCCAATGCAGCCGGGAGTCATCACTGCAAGCTTTTAGTGCTGGCCAGGGAGGCGTTCTGTGCAGCTCTTGCCAATCTTCCGACCCTTATGCTCAGCCGCTGTCAGGCAGCTTGCTTAACATTCTGCAGCTGCTGCAAGGCACGGATTTAAGGAGATTGGGAAACACCAGCGTCAAGCCGCAAACAAAGCACCAGCTCAAAACGGTCCTGCGTGCCTTTTTGGATACACATCTTGATGCCCGGTGGAAGTCCAGAAATTTTTTAGATCAATTGGACAAGTATGAAATATAATTGCAAAATATTGACTTTTCAATGTAATTTCACTATAATGATAGATTATCAAATAGTGTGTAATCTTTTCACTCCCGCTGCAGGATCTAGACTACTTAGCTCTGCGGCGGGAGTGTTTTTGGCGGTTTTTGGGCATAGCTTTATAGTAGAAGATAGCGGGATTTCAGTCTCACTTTAAGAGATGAATAAGCTATACAGCGAGCATAACGTTTTTAAGGAGGGACTCGGAATGATCGCTAAACCAGCATCATCGCCAACGGTGTTTGTCGTTTCCGATTCCGCGGGGGAGACCGGGGAATCCGTAGTGAAGGCTGCCGCCGTGCAGTTTTCCCCAATCAAGATCAATATTAAGCGCATTACCTTCATACATGATAGAGAGGGCGTAGACTTAATCATTCAGGCTGCCAAAAAGGTTAACGGTGTCATTGTATTTACACTGGTTATTCCGGAACTGCGTGATTACCTGGTCGAGCAGGCGGTCATTCACCAGGTGATTACGATTGATTTGCTGGGGCCGATTATTGCGAGTCTGGAAAATGTGCTGCATTTGCCGGCAAGACATCAGCCGGGTATGATTCACCAGCTGGATGAAGATTATTTCCGCAAAGTAGAGGCTGTAGAATTTGCAGTAAAATATGATGACGGCCGAGATCCAAAGGGAGTGCTTCAGGCCGATATTGTGCTTGTCGGAGTATCGAGAACGTCGAAAACACCCCTATCTATGTTTCTTGCCCATAAGCGTTTTAAAGTGGCTAATGTCCCCTTGGTGCCGGAAATCAAGGTGCCCAATGAGCTGTTTACCGTACCGAAGAAAAAAATTATAGGCTTAACGATAAGTCCGGACAAACTTAACGTAATCCGCAAGGAACGCTTGCGCGCGCTTGGTCTGGCGGCTAATGCCAGCTATGCCAATGTCGAGAGAATCAACAAAGAGCTCGAATATTCGAATGAAATCATGAAGAAGCTTGGCTGCATCGTGATTGATGTATCCAATAAAGCGGTGGAAGAAACGGCCAGCCTGATTCAAGAGATTCTTCGCACCCGCCGGTAATGGAAAGAGATGGGGTGACTTCCGTAGTTAAAATAATAGTGGATGCGGATGCCTGTCCGGTCAAAAATGAAATTGAATACGCTGCCCGCCAATTTGAAATAGAGGCTTGGATGGTGGCATCCTATGATCACCGTCTAGTGCCACGTGAGGGAATAAAAACGATTCAGGTTGACCGATCGGATCAGTCCGCAGATTTATATATTGCGAACTGTATCCAGGCCTCCGATATTTTAATTACCCAGGATTACGGGCTGGCAACGATCGGATTAGCCAAACAAGCTTATGTGCTTTCTAACCGGGGGCATGCCTACTCGCCCGCAACCATTGATTTTATGCTGGAAACCCGGCATGATCTGGCCAAACAAAGAAGGGCCGGTAAGCATTCTAAAGGACCTAAAGCGTTCACACAGCAGGATCGTGATAGATTTCTACAATCTTTGACAAAACTTTTAGAGAATTTGCAGGAGAATGGGAGCAGGTAGCGAATTAATATTATCGGGTTAGAACGAAATGAAGGTGAACAACGGAATGGGTAGGGGTAGAATTCCTGAAGAGGTTATTGACGCTGTTTTAAAGCATCACGATATTGCGGATGTAGTTGGTCAATATGTCGCCTTAACTAAACAAGGGCAGTACTTGAAGGGCTTGTGTCCCTTTCATTCCGAGAAGACTCCTTCTTTTACGGTAACACCGGAGAGACAAACCTATTATTGCTTTGGCTGCCACGCTGGAGGCAATAGTATTCATTTTCTGATGGAAATTGAAGGGTTTTCGTTCGTTGAAGCCGTTCGTCACATGGCTGAACAAGCTCACATACCCATTACATGGGAAGCTGAACCTACGCCGGAGCAATCGCAAAGACAAACCGAGATTGCCCAGATGATAGAGGTTCATGAGCTCGCTGCCAAGTGGTATCATTATGTTCTGCTAAATACGGAACAAGGCAAGCCGGCTTTAGATTATTTAAGATCAAGGGGCTTGCAGGACAAATGGCTGGATACCTTTCAAATCGGCTATGCTCCACCTATGAGGGATAAGCTGACGCAATTTTTAATTAAGCGTCAGTGGAGTGTGCCGCTACTTGAGAAAGCCGGTTTGATCTCCCGTCATTCCGATCAAGAGCAGGGAGTCGATAAGTTTCGAGATCGGATATTGTTTCCGATTCATGATGCCAGGGGGAGGGTCATAGCTTTTGCGGGACGCGCTCTTGGAGACATTCAACCAAAATATTTAAATAGTCCCGAGACGCTGTTATTTAACAAGGGCCGTCAGCTGTTTAATTTACACCGAGCACGGCCAGCCATTCGGAAAACCAATCAAGCGGTTTTATTCGAGGGGTATATGGATGTCATCAAAGCTTGGGAAGCAGGCGTTCAGCATGGTGTGGCTGCTATGGGGACTTCCGTTACCGAAGAGCATGCCCAGCAGCTGAGGGGGATGGCGGAGGAGGTCATCATCTGCTATGATGGCGACTCTGCAGGCCAGGCAGCAGCTTATAAAAGCATTGGTCTGCTTGAGAAAGCAGGCTTGCGGGTGTTGGTTGCCAAGCTTCCGGATCGTTATGATCCGGATGAATTTATCACGGCGTACGGAGCCCGAAAGTTCGTTCAGGAAATAGTGGGCCAGCCTTTGCCGGCGGTTCGTTTCAGGCTGCTTTATATCCGCAGGAACTTCAATCTCCAAGCGGAGAGCGACAAACTTCGCTACGTGGAGACGGCAACACGGCTCATATCTGAATTGAACCAGCCTGTAGAACGAGAGCACTATATTAAGGAGCTATCTGACGAATTCGGCTACGATCTTGCCGCTATGCGGCAGCAGATGAATGGCTTCAGGCAGGAACACTTAAAAAAGCGGGATTCAAGGGATAATTCCAATTATTCGTGGAATAATGGAATAGATAATGGTAGACAAGAAACCGCATCATCATCCTCCCTAATGCCTGCTTACCAGATTGCAGAAACCAAGCTCCTTGCTGCGATGATTCTGAACCGGGACATTGCTGAACAAGTCAGCGTGAAACTTGGAGATCAGTTTAACATAGAGGCACATGCGGCTTTGGCCGCGTATCTGTATGCATATTACAGCCAGGGCAATCCATCCAACGTGAGTCGTTTTTTGGCTTCATTGGAGGACGAAAAGCTGGAAAGCCTGGCAAGTTCGATCACCATTGAGGAGACGTCAGAAGGGTTTAATCAGCAGGTCATTGATGACTACATCCGAGAAATAAAAAAAATCCCGCAGCTGCAATTGATCAGAAACAAAAAAGATGAAATGATGCGGGCGGAACGTTCGGGAGATATTGTTCACGCTGCACACATCGCAAGCGAAATCATCGCACTGGAAAAGCAATTGAAAAATTTGTAGGTTCTACCTTTTTTGATGATTCTAGGTAGGAGGGAGTACATTATGGCGAACGAACACCATACGGAGCTGGAAACGGAATTAACCTTAGAACAAGTAAAAGAGCAGTTACTGGAGCTAGGCAAAAAACGCTCATCGCTTACTTATAAAGAAATTATGGAGAAGCTTTCGCCATTTGACCAAGATCCGGAGCAAATCGATGAATTTTTCGAGCAGCTTTCGGAGCTTGGCATAGATGTAGGCAATGAGTCGGAGGACGATGAAGGTGGACCGATAGGGGAAGTAGAAGCCGACGAGTTCAACTTCGATGACGACCTCTCCTTGCCGCCCGGCATTAAAATCAACGATCCGGTACGGATGTATCTCAAAGAAATCGGACGCGTCCCGCTGTTGTCTGCTGAGGATGAGATTGATTTGGCCAAACGGATTGAAGAAGGGGACGAGGAGGCCAAACGCCGTCTGGCGGAAGCCAATCTTAGACTGGTTGTCAGCATTGCCAAGCGTTATGTTGGAAGAGGCATGCTGTTCTTGGACTTGATTCAAGAAGGAAACATGGGCTTGATCAAAGCCGTTGAAAAATTCGATCACATCAAAGGCTTTAAGTTCAGCACGTATGCAACCTGGTGGATCCGCCAGGCGATTACGAGAGCGATAGCTGATCAGGCGAGAACGATTCGGATTCCGGTGCATATGGTGGAAACCATTAATAAACTGATTCGCGTATCCCGCCAGCTGTTGCAGGAATTAGGGCGTGAACCAACGCCAGAAGAAATCGCTAAGGAAATGGATCTGAGTACCGATAAGGTCAGAGAAATTATGAAAATTGCCCAAGAGCCGGTTTCCTTGGAAACGCCGATTGGTGAAGAGGATGACTCCCATCTTGGCGACTTTATCGAAGATCAGGAAGCGTTGGCTCCCGCTGACGCAGCTGCTTATGAACTGCTCAAGGAGCAGCTGGAAGACGTTTTGGACACGTTGACCGAAAGGGAAGAGAATGTGCTTAGACTTCGTTTCGGTTTGGATGACGGACGCACGAGGACGTTGGAAGAAGTGGGCAAAGTGTTCGGCGTCACCCGTGAAAGAATTCGTCAGATTGAAGCCAAGGCTCTTCGGAAGCTTCGGCATCCGAGCCGTTCCAAAAGACTTAAAGATTTCCTCGAATAAGGCTTTTATGACCTTACTGCTTGCAGCAAGGTCATTTTTTCGGCTGTAAGGCGTAGAGGAATACGATTTATGTAATAAATGGGATTATTTGTTTTTACATTTTACCTTTTTTATCACACCAATGCAAATAATCCTGTAGCAGTTTGCGTTGAATGGTTAGTGATCCGGTTAAATACAAATTAGAAATGGATGTTGCTGCATGGTCAATATTTCAAAGCGGTTGGAACGGATTTCCAGCTATATTCCGAAAGGCGCTAGGCTGGCTGATATAGGATCGGATCATGCTCTGCTTCCTGTTTATACTATTCAGCAAGGGATTGCTGTATCAGCTATTGCAGGGGAAGTGAATGCCGGACCTTATCAAGCAGCAGTGAAACAAGTAGCGGATGCGGGACTTGCGAAGCAAATTGAGGTGCGCCTCGGTGACGGCTTGTCTGTTCTCCATGATGGCGAGGCGGATACCGTGACGATAGCCGGTATGGGCGGAAGCTTGATCTCTGACATTCTAGAGCGAGGTGCGCATCGGCTTTCCTCTGTTAAGGTTATGGTGCTTCAGCCCAATGTAGGAGAGGAGGCCGTCCGCCGCTGGCTCCATTATAATGGCTGGCTGCTCGCAGACGAGACGATTCTTGAGGAAGACGGGAAAATTTACGAAATCCTGCACTGTATAAGAAGCGAGCGGAGAGATCATGCTGCCAGGGTGAGTTCGCTGTATGAGCCTGCGGTCATCCACGGCATGCGAGTAAGCGGAGATTTGCTGTTCCGCTTAGGTCCCTACTTGCTGAGACAAGCGAATCCGATTTTTCGCCGCAAGTGGCAGGACGAACTGAACAAAAAAGAGAAGATAGCTGATCAGCTGGCTGCTTCCCGTCTTCCTGAATCGCTGGCCAGGCGGGAAGCTTTCGTGAAGGAGATTGAGGAATTAAGGGAGGTATTGCAATGCTTGCCAAAGGACAAGCCGTCATTCAATTAATGGAGGAATTGGCACCTAAGCACTATGCGCTGCCAGATGATAAAATCGGACTGCAGCTCGGCACCCTGGATAAGGATATCCGCAAAGTAATGGTCGCTTTGGATGTAGACGATCAAGTGGTTGAGGAAGCTATTGTGGCCAAAGCAGATTTAATTATTGCCCATCATGCTATCATTTTCCGTCCGCTGAAGACCATTCGTACGGATTTGCCGGCTGGACGGCTTTACGAGAAACTGATTAAAAATGATATTGCCGTTTACATCAGTCATACTAATCTTGATGTGGCGGAAGGCGGCATCAATGACTTGATGGCTGAAGCCTTGCAGCTCAAGGAGACCCGGCCGTTGGAGGAAAGCTGGACAGATCCATTGAAAAAGCTTGTGGTGTTTGTTCCCGAGGATCATCACGAGCGGGTATTATCCGCAATCTTGGATGCAGGGGCGGGAGCGATTGGCGAGTACAGTCACTGCAGTTTTAATCTTCAAGGAACCGGGACATTTAAGCCTGGCGAAGGTACCGAACCGTATATCGGAAGTGTCGGGAATATGGAGAAGGTAGCCGAGGTGCGAATTGAAACAGTCATTCCCCACAGCAGGCAAGCTCAGATTATAAAGGCGATGATAAAAGCACACCCCTATGAAGAAGTGGCTTACGATGTGTATCCGCTCGAGCTTAAAGGCCGTTCATTAGGTTTAGGGCGGGTGGGTAGACTGCCTGAACCGCTGAGTCTGTCCAAGCTAGCTGAAGCGGTTAAATCAGCATTTCAGGTGCCTGCTGTCAGAGTAGTCGGGCAGTTGGATACAAAGATCAAGAAAGCGGCTGTGCTTGGCGGATCCGGTTCCCGTTATATTCACACAGCCAAGTTCTGCGGCGCAGATGTACTAATTACCGGAGATATAGATTACCACTCCGCACAGGATGCGGTCGCCGCAGGGCTATGTTTGATCGATCCCGGTCACAATGCCGAGAAAATCATGAAACAAGCAGTGAGCCGGCATTTAACGGATGCCTTAATGCGCAGCGGATATTCAACGGAGGTCCTGTCTTCACAGGTAGACACGGAAGTATTTCGGTTTATATAAACAAGGGCTGTCCGTAAAGGAGCTTTTTAGTGCGACACCTTAAAAAGTCAACGGGGTTGTCCAATAAGTCCCCAAAATAAATGGACGGAAAACCGCAATGTTTTCCGTCCATTTTTTTTGGTCTTTCTGTTTTCCTGGAAAATTGTCAGGCGGATACCTGCTACTTTCAATAGATTGTGGGCTAATGCCACAACTTCCCTTCCTCCTCAAGGGCTCTGCCTATTAAACAGCTGTTTTTATAAAAACCTGGTTTTTCGCAAAATTCCTACAAGCTTCCCAAAACAGACGGGAACAGCCACCTATTTTGTCTCCTAATGAATTATTTTCAGCGTTTTACCTATTCATTAACAGTCATGTAAACATACTATGGACTTAACTACAGCTAAAGGAGGGTGTTGAATGTTAATTTGCCGCAGAAGCAAAAAACGTAAAACTGTTGTTAAAGCGTATAGACGGCAAAAGAAAAGTTGTTCTTCCAGGTTGAAAGTATCCCGTCGTTTAATGCCAAAACCTAAAGTATATAGGGGAAGATCGGGTCCCCAAGGTCCACAGGGTCCTCAAGGCCCTCAAGGAATACCGGGGCCTGCTGGTGCACCAGGGATCCCGGGACCAATGGGCCCCGCAGGACCACAAGGAATTGCCGGCCCTCCAGGTCCAGCCGGACCAGCCGGACCAGCAGGACCAGCGGGTCCACAAGGACCAGCTGGCACCGCGATAGATCCAGCTGTCATTCAATTTCTGCAGTCGCTGCTCGGTACCGGCATCACTATCCAGACTACTTCCGGTACCTTGAGTGGGGTTGTTGAAATGGTGGGCGATGATTTTATCCAGTTAAGAGAAAGTACAGGCGACATTTTGCTGGTGCCTATTATGAATATATTGTCGGTCACTCCGCAATAACGAATAAGAGGAGGAGGGAGAAGGCATGACTATTGAGCAAGCGTTAGCCACTTATATAGGCAGAACAATAGAAATTCATCAGATTACTCAGTATCAGGAAGGGCACTTGGTTGGAGTAGAGGAGGGTTTGCTGAACGTCCTTTCGGAGGATGTCACTTATGGAGCGCCGCCGGTATCCATGACTTTTCTGCTTCAGAATGTCGGTTTTATCCGGGTGATACAGTAATTTAGCCAGCAGCCGAAATGGGAATACCGGCAGTTAGGTAAAGGCCACTCAAGCGCTGCTGCATCAGGAATTCAAGACAAACTAGAAGGATTGGTCCGCAATCCAACTGACCCAGCTTTGATAGAGCCTTTGATTCGTTTGAGATATGCTCTCACGGCGAATCCTCCTGTGGTATAAAACAGCTGGCAGGTGCTCGATTTCATAATGATCTAAAATACGGAGAATCATTTGAAAATCCTCGTACAATCTGCCGTTAAATGGATCGTTCAGCTGCCAGCCTCCCATTTTTCTCAGCGTAGCCGTATGATATACCCGGGGAGCCAAAGGAACCCCTTTGGAAAGCAGGCTGTCCTTGGATATAGGGAAGTCTGCTTTCCTAATGTGCTGTATCTTCAGCTCCCCGGGTGCCTTCTCTTTCCATTCCGCATAGTCGCTATAAAGAAATGTTGGCTTCAACGGTTTAGCAATTTGTCTTGTAATCAATTCCAGGGCATTGCAGCTTAACCAATCATCAGCATCCAGCTCCATAAACCATTTTCCTCTGGCTCTGTCCAATGATTCATTTAAGCATCGGGCTTTGCCGCAATTGCTATCCATACTATACCAACGGATGCGGGAGTCGGATAAATAAGCAGATGCTGCCTGTTTGGTTCCGTCGGTGGAGCCATCGTCCACAATAATCAATTCCCAGGATTTCATTGTCTGAGCGAGCACGCTGCGAATAGCCCAGGGCAGATAACGCTCTCCATTATAAACACATAAGGCGATCGTAATGAGCGGCGCACTTGAGCTTGATGTAGTTGTTGGCGGACGCGCAGCAGCCTCCAGGATAGGCCTAACCCACTGTTCAATCGACTGCTCTTGATTCCACGAGCTGCGAAAGCGCGGTCCGGGTTTTATAATATCGGATGGCAATGAATGCCAGCAATTATGATAAAGTCCTGCAGTATAGCGGTACAAATCCTCCAGCATCAATTCCTTGAAGGGCTGCCAAGCATAACCGGGGAATCCTTGCGGAAAGCTTTGTGCAAGAACCGATGTTTTCCACAGGATGGGGCGGAACGGAGCTGCTTCCTTACTCGGCTTGTGCTCTCTGGAATCCTTTAAAAATTCGATGCCTAACCCTGCCGCAGTGTCGGGTAGACTGTCCAGCTGCCTCAGCAATTCATTAGCAAAAGCATCCCCCAATCGGTCACCGGCCATCAATGTAATAAAATACGGAGAACGTTCGGGATCCTGCAAGCAGCATTCAATCTCCTCCACCAATTCCTGTGATTCTCCATCGGTAACAACCCAATCAGATTTCTGCCTAAGCAGACTTTTTTTGTTTCATCATATGCTTTTTTATAGGAACTGTTCATGATCAATACGAGCATAGTCCCTCCGATATTTATAAATTGATTTTCCTTTTGCGCTTTCTTACAACTAAAGAGCATGTGATTATCCTATTTGGAATTTGATGATAAGGAGGTGGAAGGGTTGAGCCTGATTGTTTACCCCCCGGCAGCGGATTGGACTTGGATGATACAGAGACCCCAGCAATTAATGAGACAGCTGGCTAGGCAGGGGCATAGGGTGTATTTTTGCAACCTTACCCAGACTAGAAAACAAGCAGAAGAGATAGAACCCGGACTAACCATCGTGCATGACCATGATAATTGGCTGCAAACTCAGTGGCCTAAGCTGAGGGAAGCATACGATGGTGCTTCGGTGGTATGGATCAACGCCCCGCATTTGACCCAAAAAGCGGTCAGCTACCGAGCTGATAACCTGGTCTATGATTGCGCGGACGATTTCGCCCAATGGCTGCCTTACGAGCAAATGGCGATTAATGCGGCCTCTACCATTCTATGCTCTTCTCAGCGGCTTCAATCTCGCTTAAAGCAGCGTTATCCCGGGAAAACTATCCATCTGGTGCCCAATGGGTATGACGAGGGGATGCTGCTTCACCAGGAATCAGGAATTTGGCCCAAGCCCGCTGATCTGCCAGCCTCGGGGCGTCCGCTCATTGGCTTTGTAGGGGCCTGGGCTCCATGGCTTGATGAGCCGTTGTTGTATGCGGCTGCAAAAGCAATTCGTGACGCCGACTGGGTATTTATAGGCTCCGAATATGAGCGGCGGTTTACCCTTGCTGGTGCCGGTTTTCCGCATGTTCATTTTTTGGGGCACAAGCCGCACCATCAATTACCCGCATATATCAGCCGTCTGGATGTATGTTTGATCCCTTTCCGTATTAATGATGTCACGCTTGCCGCTGATCCAGTTAAAGCCTACGAGTACCTGGCCGCCGGCAAGCCGGTAATCGCCACCCCGATGCCGGAATGCCAGAGGATGGTTCCTTATATCGATATAGCGCATAATCAGCAGCAGTTTAAAGATCTTATTAAGGCTCGATTATCGGATCCCGGCTGCTGTGAGGCCAGAATCCGTTTTGCCTTAGCCAACACATGGCGGCACAGAGCTAAGAAGATAATGGAAGTAATCCCCTATTTAGCAGCCCCGCGTTCATCGAATAACTCTCTCGAGGAGTAAGGATGGCCGCTCGGCTGGAACGAAAAGAAGACTTCTCATCACGTTTGGCCTAATGAAAAGTCTTCTATTTTCTTGGATTCCGCAAACGGCCGCCAACCACGCTCTACACAATAAAGCCTGGTTGGCGGCCGTCATGGGGTATTGACCGTTATTGATTCCCCATGTCTTCCCGGTGCTTCGCGCGAAATCGGTTAGCGGAGCTGTTTGCAGCACGCTCTATAAACGGACTCAGTCTTTTTGCCCACGTATGCTCCAGTGCGCAGCGCATTCGTGCAGCTTCAGCTATCCGGTTCCGTTCATCTTCATGACGCAAATAATAGCTCAGCTTTTCAAATAGCTCCTGTTCGTTGGAGAAACCGACAATCTCCCGGTCATAATCAAAATACCTTTTTATCTCTTCGAAATACGGAACCAGCATTAGTCTTCCGGTTGCGGCAGCTTCAAAAACACCTACTTTTACATTCGTATAACCGGCCCCGGTTTTAGGAAAGCTGATCAGGCATTTGGTGGAGTATACGGCTTGAAACCATTCCTCCCCATGAACGGGACCTTTCCCCCCGGGCCAGTTCCTGCCGTAAAGCACGGCTCCGAACTTCGCCTGCAGCCGTTTGGCGAGCGGGACTCTATCCGGACGTGCATGCCCCACGATGGCCACGTCACATTGATAATTTGGGTTCGGCGGCCGGGGAACAAAAAAACGGGAATCAACGGCAAATGGCATAAAGCCTATATTATTGAAGCCTCTATTGAGATAACGCCGATAGGCAAGCTGGGAATTGGTCGTATGGTAGCTGAATTCATGCGCATAAACCGATATGGTTGGAAATACATCGGGATCGCTTAACGTTATCCCCCAAACAGGAGCCAACCTTTTCAATTCCGCCATATCCCTTGATACAAAAGTTAAACCGCCGGCACAGCAAATAATAAGATCCGGCTTAAATGCCCTCAGCTCTTCACGAATCAACTCTAATCGTACATAAACAGGCCCGTTGCCTCCCATTCGTCTATTTGGATTATAAAGAAGAGAGGTACGAGTCCCTACATTGATTTCCTGGACGGTGTGGCCTAACTCCAGGAGTCCCATGAAAATACTTCTTACAATACCAGTTGTCCCTTCGGTATAGCGCCCTATAAACGTAATTCTTAATGGAGACTGACTCATCGTCATATCCCCGCCTTTTTAAATGGCGTCAGCAGCTTATCAAGTTCAAGGCTATTCCGTTCCTCGCGCTGGATCAACAGCTTCGCCCGTCCTTTAAAACGCTCTCTCCATATCTGTTTGTTCAACAGAACTTCATCCAGCCGACTTCGCAGAGTTGTCAGTTCAACCTCGCCCAGTTCAAAACACATTTCTTCCAATCCCATTTCTTTATACCAATGGTTGACTTTGGGATCATAGGCAATGCCGATGGTCGGGGTTCCTGAAGCTGCCGCCAAAATAGAGGCATGCAGTCGCATATGGAGTAATATATCCAACTGACCGATAAGCCGCTGCAGCTGGTCCGGAGGGCAATCGGAAGCAACGATATGAGCTTTATCCCTGCCGATTGACTCCGCCAGCCTTACAGCCAAAGACTGTTCCTGATCACTCAGGTTAAAGGGAAGGATTAAAAATTTAGCATTATATTTTGCGGATGAATAGTCAGCTAACTGCTTCAAAAGCGTAAAACATTTCGGAGTTCCATCTGAAGTGAAGCTCCATTTTCGTAAATTCAATCCGATAAGCGGGTGGCCTGCGTTAAAGAAATCAGAAGGCGCCCATTTCCGTACAGCATTTTCCGAAATATGACTTGTAAGCCGGAGCGCGGGATCTGCGGTTAATACAGCCTGATGGATGTTCAGCTTCCTGGCCATATCGAGGGAAGCCTGGTCCCTCACGGTTACCGCATCGGATGAAGATAAAATAAAAGAGCTCATGTTAGCCGCCAGCGGGCTATGAAAAGGGCCTACGCCAACTGCGTAGAACATAACCGGTTTATTCCAGGCCTTGGCCAAAAAAAATGGAGCCGCATAGTAATTAATGGAACGCTTAGCTCCTGCAAAAAGCTCCGCTGCCTCGTATCCGGTATAATCCTGGAACAGTCCTCCGCCTCCGATTAAGATCGCATCTGCCTTGGCTACCGCGGTGGCTACCGCAGCTTTCTCAAAACCATAAACGCTTTGAACAGGATGTCTGCCATAATAGGCTTTCGTTGTCCGGCTTCGCACCAGAACGGTTACCTGCGGATCCTCTAGACGGTCATACAGATGATCTACTATTGCTTGAAGAATGGCATCATCACCGGTATTCCCGGCTCCGTAGAATCCATGGATCACAATTTTTGCCGCCAATGCCCGAGCCTCCCCAGCCGTAGGTTAATAATAGTAACGAGTTTAAATACTCCTATTAGTTTATGATAGTTCCCTAAGTGGTGCTTGGGCTATTTGGGTAAACTAAGCGGCAAATTAGATTGTAACTGCTTGTCGTCTGGCAAGATTTACTGTGAACTTTCGGGCTGGTATGCTTGATAAAATTATTGAAATATGCTATGATAATTAGCTGGGAAGTTTGACAGACAATCGCCGGCAGCAAGGGGAAACCCGCTGCGGGAGGAAAGTCCGGGCTCCATAGGGCAGGATGCTGGATAACGTCCAGTCAGCGCGAGCTGAAGGATAGTGCCACAGAAATGGACCGCCGATGGCCGCTAGCGCACAGGCAAGGGTGGAACCGTGGTGTAAGAGACCACGAGGAGATAAGGTGACTTATGTCCTGGTAAACCCCATCTGGAGCAAGACCGAAGAGGGACGCAGGAAAGCCTAGAGCTTTCAGCCTTAGCCCGAGGCGCGTCCGGGTTGGTCGCAGGAGCCGTTCAGCAATGGACGGCCTAGATAGATGATTGTCACTTCATGGTGGGAGGAAGAGATTCCGCTTGGACCACTGGAAGAACAGAACCCGGCTTATGGCAAACTTTCCATATCTGTTTTTATTCGTTTACACAATGACACCATGATGAAATAGAACAACCGTTTTGTGATCAGACTGATCTGCAAAACGGTTGTTTTTATATGGCTATCGTGAAGGCAAATACTGGCTTTCTGTCCGGAAGATTTTACGTTTCAGCCATTGCTGCCAGTTAGCTGCAGACTCACGTCCCTGCAATGCCATTTGTACAGCTTGATTCACATCAATCTGTCCATATCCAAATTGTGCATCTTTGCCTTGTGGCCCCAGATCCTCGGCCGAGTATCGGATAATATCCATGACCTCGGTGTTAGTTAGCAGCGGGTTCACCGAACGAATCAGAGCGGCCAGAGCAGCCACATGAGGACTGGCCATTGACGTTCCCGAGAGAGCGGCATATTGCTGGCCTGTGTAGGTGCTGGCAATGCTGACGCCGGGAGCAGCTACGTCAATATAATCTCCATAGTTGGAAAATGAGGCGCGGCGCTTGCTCGAATCGGTTGCCGCTACGGCCAACACTTCCGGATAAGCAGCCGGATAGCCCGGTTGACTGGTGTTGTCATTTCCGCTGGCGGCTATTAGCACGACATCCCGGTCGTAAGCATACCTTACTGCATCGTGCAAAAATTGGGCATCCGCATAATTGCCTAGACTAAGGTTGATAACCTTAGCTCCCCGGTCTGTTGCCCAGATAATGCCTTGAGCGACCGCGTACGTGCTGCCGGAGCCGCTCGCATCCAGCACCTTGACCGGGAGTATCGAATTGTACCAGGTCATACCGGCTACGCCAATGCCATTATTGGTCGAGGCTGCGATAATACCGGCAACGTGAGAGCCATGACCGACATCATCCTGCGGATTATTGTTTTGTGCGACAACATTTAACCCAGGCAGCAGACGGTCTCTCAGGTCGGGATGATTCATATCGACACCTGTGTCAATGACCGCGATCGTCACATCATCACTTCCCCGATCGACCTGCCATCCCTCTTCAGTGGCAATGATGGGCAGGTTCCATTGGTAGCGGGAATAAAGCTCGTCATTGGGCACGATATCCGCGGTTTCCTCCGCAGGTGTCCGGTATTCGCCGCCGTTTCCTGGTTGAGTATTAGTTAAATACAAATAGTGGGGTTCCGCATAATAAATATCATATTTCTGGAAATAGCTTATTAACTGCTTGGCTTCCATCGCATTGGACTGAAATACATAGGTTTCATCCAGCAGCTTTTGCGGCTGGGCTACAGCTTGAATATCCTGCTGGATCTGCTGCATTTGCTCCGGTGTAGGGGCTTGCTTAAATTTAACGACGACCTCATTGATGTTGTAATGGCTGGTATAGCCATTTTCATCCGGATCGATTACATCCTTTTCCTGTAAAGTGCCGGCCTCTACCGACTCCATTTTCCAGTTCCCCTCGGCAGGATAAGGAATCGTCCGTAAATTTTGCTTCTGTTTGACCTCGATATCTTTTAGATAATCTTGTTTTAACACAGCGACTAAAGAATGTCCCTGATCAGCAGGAACCCCAAGAATGCGGTAAGTAGTATCTTTAATTACCAGCGGCTCCGAGATAAAAGTGCTTCCTGCCACTGTCTCCTGCTTAGCTTGCTTTATATAAGGATTTAGAGCGGTCAGCACTTCGGGATCCTGTCCTGGCTTCGCTGCTCTCTGGCCGTCCCTTTGGGTTACAGAAGACCAGACCACTTCCATTAATGATGGATATAAGGTTTGCAGCTTGTTCAATTCTTCCTGTACAGCCGCCGGTTCAACTGAGGATAAGTGTTTTGCTGTCAGCTCCATTTGGGTAAGAGCATGTTGACGGGATAATTGTTCCGTCATCCGGACATCCTGGGCGACCAATTGATGTTTTTGAGCTAACTCCTGGTCAGGTGTAAGGGGGGCGGTTTCTTGATTGTTCTGGCATCCGAGCGGAAAAACAGCGAGCATGACGATAACCAGAACAAGAGCGACCGTTTTTGTTTTCACTTGTGAACAGCTCCTTTTGTCTTAATGTACCAGGTGAATTCCGGTTTTTCCGATGTCACTGGAAGGCTTAATGGTTTTGCTGCTTTGGTTATCAGGCAATGGAAGTCCTTTATTAAGGTTTGAAAAGGGAAGAGGAAATATGCGGAGTTAAGGAGTACCGTTCACCGAAAAATTATGGTACGATAAAGACATACCTTGGTGCCTCAAAATAAAAGATGGTTTGCGATGCTGGAGGGAATTAACTGTGCCAAAATTTAACGTAAGAAATTTATGCGAAACAACCCGTGATAAGCTTAAAGATGCGATTACGGAAATGGAGAATTTTCTAAATGCTCACAATTTACAACAGCTGAACTCGGAAGATGATCCCGAAATGGAAGAATTCTATAAATCTTACTTGTCCGACACTCGTCACTTGTTGGTGTTCTGTGAAGTCGGCTACGAGAAAATTGGGGTAAGCTTGCGTCGTCAGACATTTAATCATGAATACGCAGAGAAGGTTCTGTTTGACGTTTATCATAATTGCATTAATAATTTCTTCTATCCTAAGAATGAATGCTATTCTGAGGACGGTCGTTACGCGTATACAGGCCAGGATGCGATCCGCTTTCGCAAAAAACCTACCCGTGCGGTAAGAGACCTGACTATTTACCTTTCCAAAATTTTCGAAGAACTCCGCGAGGAGTTGTCTTATTATGAGACCGATTATGTTACCCAGCGCAGAATGCAAGGGGAAAGCTCTTAATTATTTACAATAATTCCGGACGTCTTCCCTTGTAATAGTAAGGCGCGGATATAGCATAGAATATTATCCAATTTGGCTAATAAGGCTGACCAGCAATTGCTGGCCAGCCTTTTTTTGTTACATAGGCTTTTGGGCCTCATTTCCTTCATCGATTGCCGATTCCCCCTATTAAACCGAAGACTTTTAGCCGATATAAAGGAAAGGTATGATTTTTTCGTGCTTAACGTAAATAACATGGTCATGCACTTATGCATGAAATGGTTGGGGGAGAGAATGAATTGATGATAAAGATAAAGAAATTCCGATTTTTTCTTTCGTTGCTGGTTTGCTTCACTCTTCTGGTGGGGGTGTGGGGAGGGGTTCCAGGCGGTAAAGTGGCCCGCGCCAATTCATCAGGGTACAGCACAGCGCTGGGACAGTTGACAGCGGAAGGCTATGCGCTTACCCCTTCTTTCAGCCCGCAAACTTATTTTTACACGGTATATGTTCCTTACAGCCAATCATCGCTGACGGTCAATGCTGTTCCCCAAGATAGCCGGGCAGCTGTTACGGTGAGTGAGGGTGCCGATTCCCGGGTTCCTCTTCAGGTGGGAAGCAACATCATAACGATTTCCGTCATGGACCCGCAAGGCAGTTCCAGGCTGTATACAATAAATGCTATTCGTGAAAATATTGGCCTGGTCAATCTTATGGTCGATGCGGGAGCCTTGAACCGCCCCTTTGAGCCGGAAGTGACATCGTACAGTGTCCAGATACCACGAAACCTGTCCTACGTTCAGCTAACGGCAATGACACATCCCGATCATAGCGGGATTACTATCAAAGTGAATGAACAATTGGTAACGAGCGGTGTTCCTACCGCCGTACCTATTGATAAGGTGACTTCATTAAACATTGAAGTTGCGGCCGCAAGTGGAGAAAAAAAATTTTATACCATCGCTTTGCACCGATCTTCTTCCACGCAAGCCGAGTTAGCCCATTTGCTTGTGGAAGGCGCCCATTTGGACCGCAATTTTGATCCCGCTATCAGCGAGTATTATTCAAGAGTAGGTGTGGAGGTAAGTGAAATCCGGATCAGTCCGATCTATGGAAGTCACATTCGTGCCGTAACGATCCGCGGCCAGCAGGTGACTAGCGGCAGTTACTACAGAGTTCCTCTTGCTATTGGAGACAATGATATTGAAATCCATACAGAATCGGTGGATGGCAACAAAAATACTTACTATTTAAACGTCACTCGTCTAACTACAAGCGGGGGAGGCACGCCAGGAGCAGGCTCCCCGGGGAGCCCTGGTACTAACCCCGGCGGAGGTTGGTATAATGACGGAAGCGGCGGCCGCCAATATGCGGTATTATCCAGCATAGTGGTTGAACACGGAGACTTGCACCGGTCATTCGATCCCGATGTGCTGGATTACTACTCAACGGTAGACTATTCGATTTCCACTACCGGAATTCGCGTTACCTTTCCCTCAGGTGTTACAGCCAAAATTAATGAGCAGAGTGTGATGAGCGGTCAATATTACCCTTTATCACTCAACGTCGGGGAAAATCAGGCGTTCATTGAAGTTAGAAATACGAGTGGAGATATCCGTTACTACAAGCTGAAAATCAATCGCTTTCCTCATGAATTTACAGATGATTCTGGGGCTGGGGGAGGCCAAAACGGAAACCATGGCGGCCAGATTGGAGATGCCCGGGCTGTCCTTAGCTCGCTGTTAGTCGATGGAGTAACCTTGGACAGAACCTTTGATTCCAGGGTGACAGACTATTTTGCAGTGGCTGATTACGAGCAAACCTCGTTTCGGCTTAGTCCGCTATACAATCCGTCCAGGGTTTCGGTAAAGATAAGCGGACTCGATGTTAACCATGGCGAATTTTTTTGGGTGCCGCTAGTGGTTGGCCTTAATACCGTTGCGATCGATGTAACCCCCAATAGCGGGAAGGCCAGCAAATACGTCATAACGGTGCTTCGTCTGGCAGAAGGACAGAAGGATCCCGGCCAAGAGATAAGTGCAGGCAGCTTGCTGTCGATCGGACCTGCCAGCGTGACCTTCGACCGTTCATTTCAACCGAATGAATATGTATATCGCGGCTTTACGACAGAGAGTACGTTTACTTTTACTCCTGTGATTGCATCCAATGCCCGCCTGAGAGTGAATGGCATTTCCCGGCCTAGCGGCCAGGAATTGAAGCTGGCATTAGCTTATGGAAATAATACATTTGCTGTAGAGGTAGTTCCTAATGATGGAAGAGCAGTTCGCACCTATACCTTCACCATCTCGCGGGGAGATTATTCGGCAGAGCAGTTTGATATCTCGAGTGTAGTTATTCCGGGAGTTTCTTACAACCCGGCGTTTACTAATTTGATGGATTATTATTATGCGACGGTAAGCTCGGGCCTGAACGAAATACAAATGATGGTGACCGCAACCGGCGCCAACGCTATTACATTAAATGGGAAACTGCTGTTGAATAAAGAATTGTCTGATCCGTTCCCGTTAGTTGTCGGAGATAACAAGTTGGAGCTGAAAGTAGAGTCTCCCTACAGTTCCAACAGCAAAACCTACACGTTCTGGATTCATAGGGGCGATCCTGAACAGGAGACCGGTTTTTTGCGTCCCTATGCGGCAAATGGGGATCTGATTGTTCCGATTCCATCAAAAAACGAAGCATTCGTCTCCTATAATAAGCTTAAAAGCGTCTTAACTGAAAACAATTATAATAATATACGGTTTCAAATAGGAGATGAAGCGGAATGGAATAACCCTAACTATGTCATGCTGAGTGATACTTTGGTGGAGTATTTGGGGACCCATAATAAAGGGATTTATGTGGAAACAGAGGAAGTTTCAATCCAATTAAATCCGGCCGCAATGGGGAGCAACGGCTTAATTGTCAGGCTCGACAGGCAGGACGACTCCGTTGGCTCTGTACCTGCCGGCTTCACAGCGTATTCCACGCCATATGGAATAAAGCTCATGGCGCTGGACGAAACGGGAGCCGAGCGTATTTCGCCGGAAATTTCAGGAACGGTAAGTCTTCGTTCCGGTTGGAGCCACGGGGAATTAGAGTCTATTCAAGTCTACCGTTATCAAGAGCAACTGGGCTGGCAGCCTCTGCCGAGTGATATGGTCAACGGGGCCAAACAGTTCGTTGTTACCGGACAATCACGGGTTGCCTTGATGAAGCCAGCCAGCGCCGGAGCCCCGGAACCAACCTCCCCCCGTCTGTTTTCCGATACAACCGGTCATTGGGCCTTCGAATCGATTAACTTTTTGACATCACATGGAGTTATTCAAGGGTATGAGGACGGGACATTCCGTCCGAACCAAACCATTACCCGTGCTGAATTCATAACGCTGCTTGTGGCAATGCTGGGCCTTGAAAAATCACCGGCCTACAGCAGCTTTAACGATGTAGATCTACAGCACTGGTATTATGAGGCTGTCATAACTGGTGCGGATAACCGGTTAATTGAAGGCTACGATACGGGAGAGTTCCGCCCGAACGCTAACATCAGCAGGGAAGAAGTGGCCGTCATTCTGGAAAGAATGCTGCGCCAACAAATAGGCGTTAACACCTCTTTATCAGCAAGTGAAGAACAGATTGCCTTGTCCCCTTTCGCAGATGTGGACCAAATAAGCTGGTGGGCTAGGAATGCTGTTGCCATTAATGTAGATCTCGGAATTATGAACGGAATGACTGCTGCCGAGCTGGCGCCGCGCGCTCAGGCGACAAGAGCGCAGATAGTCGTACTGCTGCACAACATTTGGTCAAGCCCGTGGTTTAACCGTTAGCTGTTGCCCCCCCCCATATTTGCCACGGATAGCCCGCGATCTCCAGGGCAAAATGTACATGGGGGGTGATATTATGCCGCAAGTCAAATGCAGCGTATCTAACTGCAGTTACTGGTCAGAAGGAAACAACTGTGCTGCTGATCTGATCATGATCGAAATTGACAAGCATGCGAAGGCGGATTTTAAAGAAGAGTTTGCCGGTGAATCGTTTAGCTCTACTCATCAGGATCAAGCTTCCCAAGTTCAAGAAACGTGCTGTCATACGTTTAAAAAGAAGTAATTCTTGGTAGCGGAGGTAAGCGGACAATGAGTAAACAGTCAAATAGGCAAAATCACCGTCAAAAGCATGATCGTGCTGTTAAACCGGAGCCCGCGCGGAAAGAAACTGAGCGGGATACGGAGCTGGCAGCAGATCTCACTCAAGTTCCCGTGATGGCCCGCGAGCATGAGGCCGCGGACAATCAGGAAGTGCACAGGGAATATCCGGAGCGATCGGTTGCTCGTTGGTTTGGCTGGACAGCGCTGGTCATCTCCATTCTTTCATTATTTGTTTTACCGGGGCTGCTTGGACCTGCCGGTGCAATCGTCGGCTTCATTGCTTATATTCAGGGCAGTCGGACTTTAGGCGTCTGGGCAATGGTTCTTGGTGCAATTAGCTTGTTTGTCGCTTTATTTCTTAGTCCTTATTATTAACATGAAGCAACTATCAATAACCCGGTGGGAAAGCCGGGTTATTGATCTATTATTTCATAAAAAAGGGGCGAATTTCGTCCTAGAAGTGCACATATGGATCATTTTCAAAAAAAAGTGTACAATGATACTATTCTTTTGGTTTGGATAAGCTAAATAATTTCTGTTCTTTTTACGATATATATAGGTGAGCATTTTGCATAATTGAGATCATGTTTGCTCCATATTTTGACAGTAATTATCTTATAGCGGAGTTCGTGCAAAATGCTGAGGTAACGAATCGCTGAATCCCTGGCAAGCAAGCTTGATGGACTCAGCGGGAATGGGGGACCTAACGTGATTTCCAACATTGATCCGAGAGTAATGCAGCAGATGCTGCAGCTTCAATTGTATGAGGGGCAATCGTTAACGGTTGGGGGCACAGGCTCAACAGGTTTATTTGATTATTTGCTGCATAATGCCCAAGAGCGTACTTTTACCGATGTCACTCAGGATGCAGCGGTACACAGCTTGCCGGCAATGAAGAAAGCGACTGCTCTGCATCCGGCTCTTAGTCAGGCGATTACATATGAGCCGTTGATTGAGCAGGCCTCTATGCGATTCGGGGTTGAATCATCCTTGATCAAGGCCGTCATTCAAGCGGAATCCTCATTCAATCCGTTGGCCCAATCGCCCGCAGGAGCTAAAGGATTAATGCAGCTAATGGACAATACTGCACGGAGTCTCGGCGTAACCGATTCCTTTGATCCGCAGCAGAACATTAACGGCGGTACGCGGTATTTAGCACAATTGCTCGAACGTTTCGATGGCTCGATCCCGGTAGCTTTAGCCGCTTACAACGCAGGCCCGGGCCGTATAAGCCGTTTAGGGATAACGGATGAACTCGGTTTGCAGCAGCAGTTTATGCAGCTGCCTCAAGAGACCAGAAATTATGTTGCCAAGGTACTTGAATTCAAGCAGGCCTTAAGCATATAGCTTACCCAAAAGAAGAAAAGACCCGACAAGGTCCTTTTCTTCTTTTTCCGTTACAGGGACATGCTCATAACAGGGAGGCTCTAAATCGTGCTATATTTGGATTATGCCGCAACTTCTCCGGTTCATCCGGAAGTCATAGATACGATTTCAACCGTAATGAAACGCCATTACGGCAACCCGTCATCTCTTCATCGGCTTGGTATGGAAGCGGAGCACTTATTAAAGCAGGCCAGACAAGTCATTGCATCGCGGCTGTTCTGTCAGCCCGAAGAGCTGATTTTCACTTCAGGCGGTACAGAGGGAAACAATTTGGCCCTCTTGGGGACAGCTTTGCAGTACCAAAATCGGGGCAAGCACATCATTACGGTGCAAACCGAACATGCTTCTGTCTATGAAGCGGCGGTTCATTTGGAAAAGAGCGGCTTCGAGGTGACCTATCTTCCTGTTGACCGGCAGGGCCGGGTTACGGCTCAGGATGTGCTCGCTGCGGTACGTGAAGATACGATCTTGGTGAGCGTCATGCATGTCAATAATGAAACGGGAGCGATCCAGCCTGTAGAGGAAATTGGTAAACGTTTAAAGCGATATCCTAAAGTGCTTTTTCATGTTGATGCTGTACAAAGCATTGGCAAGCTGCCAGTCAATTTGCATGCTTTAGAAGCTGATCTGGTTACCGGCTCCGCGCATAAGATTCGCGGCCCCAAAGGTGCAGGTTTTTTATTTAAACGACACGGAATTGCTCTCTATCCACTGCAGCATGGGGGAGATCAAGAGCTTGGGAGCCGGCCCGGGACGGAAAATGTACCGTTAATCGTCGGCATGGCTAAAGCGGTAAGAATCGCTATAGACGCTCAGGCCTGCTCAGCTGACAAAATGTATTCCTTGCGCCGGCTGCTGATGCGGGGGTTGGCCGGAATTGAGGAGGTTGTTTTGACAGGCTGCACGGAGGAGAGCATTGCCGAAACCTGGCAAGCTCCGCACATCGTTCATGTTACCTGTCCCGGTTTCAAGGCTGAGACGATTATTCATGCACTCGAAAAACACGAAATTTATATATCCGCGCGTTCAGCCTGCTCATCCAGGCAGCAGAAGCCCAGCAGAGTTCTCCTCGCCATGGGAATGGGCCATGAGCAAGCAGAAAGTGGGCTCAGAATTAGTTTCAGTGCAGAGCATTCAGAAGAGCAGTTGATTTCATTCATTGACTGTTTGCAGCAGATATTACAGAAATTGCGGAAGGCCTAAGGCTGTCCATAACCGACCTGGCAAGCCCAGCTTGTCTTAAGAAGGAGAAATATATATGAACCCGGATCTCGTCATTATCCGTTTAGGCGAACTAATGCTTAAGCGCAAAAACCGTCATCGCTTCTTGCGGTCCGTTCGCGATCGTTTGCAAGCTGTGCTTAAACCTTTTCCCGGACTGCAGTTGGAGGAGGAATACGGCAGAATCTATATCCAATTGAATAATGAACCCTATACCCAGGTGGCCAACGAGCTCAAGAAGGTGTTTGGAATTGTGAGCTTTAGTCCGGCTTACAGGAGTCCGTTAGACTTACAGCGAATCCAGGACACAGCCCGGCAGATGATGCAGCCGCTGTTAGCAGAGTCATCTCAAGTTACTTTTAAAGTGTCTGCTAACCGGGCTAATAAGGAATTTCCCTATGATTCCCAACAATTGGGTTATCTGGTGGGCGGGTTTTTGCTGCAGGCATTCGACCAGCTTAAGGTGGATGTGCATCAGCCGCAATACGAGGTCAGGCTGGATATTCGCCGGGAGTATGCCCTGATCTTCACGGAGGTTGAACAGGGCGGAGGAGGTTATCCCAAAGGCAGCAACGGAAAGGCTATGCTTATGCTGTCCGGAGGCATCGATAGCCCGGTAGCCGGATGGTACGCCTTGCGCAAAGGACTTGAGCTCGAGGCGGTTCACTTTCACAGCTATCCCTATACGAGCGAAAGGGCCCAGCAAAAAGTTATCGATCTCACTAAAATTCTCTCGGTATACAGCGGATCCATGAACCTGCACATGGTGACCTTCACAGAGATACAGACCCGGCTGTTGAAGGGAGCCGATGAGCAGCTGCTCATTACTCTCATGCGCAGGGCCATGCTTAGAATATGCAGCAAGCTGGCGGTGAAACGCAAAGCGTCTGGAATTGTAACAGGAGAAAGCCTTGGCCAGGTGGCGAGCCAAACGCTGGCGAGTATGGATGTCATTGGAAGAGCCACTGACATGCCGTTATTGCGTCCGTTAATTACGATGGACAAGCAGGAAATCATCCGCCAAGCGGAAACAATTGGCACTTACGAAACATCGATCCAGCCATATGAAGATTGCTGCACACTGTTCGTTCCCAAATCCCCCAGTATCAACCCGGATCTGTCGCGCGTGGAGAAGGTAGAGCAATCGTTGGAATGGCTGGATGAAGAAATTGAGCGGGCCGTATCTTCTGCTCAGTTGATTGAGCTGTCTGACCGTGACGAGAGCAAGTTCGAAGAATATTTTTAATTAACCTGCTGTACAATGATAGTAGTGGTCAACCTGGCTTGTCTTTTAAGAGACCGGCCGCAGTTAGGTTGAATCCTCTATTACGCAGCAACAATTGTGGCGGTTTTAGTACAAGCTCTCACGCGATAGGAGGCAGCTGATGCTGGACTACCTGGTGTTATTTCTGCAGATTATGCTCATCAATATTGTCTTAAGTGGAGACAATGCCGTTGTTATTGCCATGGCCAGCAAAAATTTGCCCCCAGAACAAAGAAAGAAAGCAGTCTGGTGGGGGGCTTTCGGTGCTATTGCGCTGCGGCTGGTCCTCACGGTCATTGCAGTGGCGATTCTGCAGCTGGCCTATATACAGGCGATCGGCTCCTTGCTGCTGCTGTGGATAGCCGTTAAGCTGCTGGTGGAGGACGAAGGGGCTGCGCATGTTGCCCAGGCTGCAACCTTGGGAAAAGCAGTCACTACCATCATTATGGCAGATCTGGTGATGAGTCTGGATAATGTACTGGCTATTGCTGCTAAAGCACAAGGGAATTTGCTTTTGATCGTATTGGGAATTGGCCTAAGTATTCCTATAATAATCTGGGGAAGCACCCTGGTGATGAATCTGCTGCATCGTTACCCGGTGCTTATCTTCCTCGGTGCCGGAATTCTCGGGTATACGGCGGGGGAAATGATGCTGAATGACCGGAAGCTGGGACTGTATCTGGATAATGCAGCTATCAACTGGGTGCTGCCGATCGGCCTCGCCCTGCTCGTCGTGCTTGTTGGGCTTATTAAAAAGAATCGCGATCGGGCAAGGCCCGTTTAATGAATACCCTTAAGAAATGCGGTAAAAAGTAATGACGCGAGGGCTGATATGAGTTAAATGATTGTGTGTGACTTTATTGGACAACCGCCACCCGGCGGTTTTTTTATTTGGTTAAATTCGGGTAATTTCGCGATTTCTTGACAGTAAATTTGAAAGTTGACAAACTTTTTCACAAATAAATCGTCTATACTTTAAGAAGTAAACTCATCTAGAAGAAGTAAAACTTTATCTAGCTATACGAATTCTTGTATCCTGTCTGGCGGGACGACATCATAGTAGCGGGAGCAATGGTACGCCACCTGCCGATAACTACCCAAAACCAAGTTAACGGTTGGATGATAGAGACAAGGCAAACAAAGGGGAGAGCCGAATTTGTTAGGAATTAATCGAATCAGCAAGCTGCAAAATATTATCCTTCTCAATATGATCATTCTACTTATGATTACAGCCGGATTTCCAGCAAAGCAGAATGCTTACGCACAATCCGAACCTTTGCAAATTTCGGTGCAGACCGGTTGGGACGGCAAAATCAAGCCGTTCAAGTGGTATCCGGTACAATTCACCATCACCAATCCGGGATCAGATTTGACTGGGGAACTGGCCGTTCATGTGTCTTCGTCTTCCGACAAGGACACGATCTATTCAGCCAAGGTCGATCTTCCGAGTCAAACGACCAAGGTGGTCACCATTGAACTTCCAGGAGAGCTGCTGAATTCTAAAAATAACAAAGTTGAATTTTACGAGCAGTCGGTGGCCAGGGGGAAAAGCGTCCCGATTGCCAACGAACCTTTAATTTTGCAAACCGATGCCGTCACGGAAACAACTATGCAGGTCGGAGTCGTGTCCCGGGATGCGGATACATTAAATTTTCTGGCCTTCCTAAATCAGAGAGGGTACCAGGTAAGAAATTTTCCCTTATCTATAGAGGACATTCCCGGGGAAGCGATTCTTCTCGATGGCTTGGATGTTCTGGTTCTTAATGACATAGATGCAGGGCTGTTTACCCAGGAACAGGTGGACGCCATTACCGGCTGGGTGAATGTCGGCGGGACCCTTATCTTGGCCGGGGGAGCCGCTTATCCGAAAACAGCAGAGCCATTCGCAGCACTTTCGCCGGTGAGCTATAGTCAAACCCGAAGCGTTACCAATTTGACGGCACTGGAGCAAGCCTCAGCGAGGGAGCTTGTCTTTAATCAGCCTTTCACCTTGTCTGAAGCGGTAATAGTGGATGGCAGAGCTGTGCTGCTTGAGCAGGATATACCACTATTTGTACAAGCGGATAGAGGTTTGGGTAAAGTGCTGTATGCAGCTTATGATCTTTCGCTTCAACCAGTAGCGTCCTGGAGCGGAAATGCAGATTTATGGGAAACGCTGTTGTTTGATGAGCTGAGCTTTTCACTTGCGGCGGCTAACCAAGGAAACCGCGGGTTCAGCTGGGAATTGAATGATGCCCTGGAGCATTTCCGTTCTCTTACTCCGCCATCGGTTGCTTTGCTGCTTCTTGTCATGCTTGTATACGCCGTCATTATCGGACCGCTTCTCTACATGGTTTTGAAGAAGATGGATCGCAGGGAATGGGCCTGGGTTGCCATCCCTCTCATCGCCATCATCAGCAGCGCGGCTATTTATGGCGTAGGAGCTTCAGGTAGAGGCTCTATTATGACACAGAGCTTTCATACCATTCAGCTTGACGGTCAAGGATCCGCGTACCGCTCCAGCGTTGCAGCTGTATTTGTCCCGAACGGAGGCAGCTTTAATGTGTCTCTGCCGGGCTCTTACTATGCTTCACCGCTTCAAGTCAATCACGGGGGATCCACAGAACTGCGGGGCAGCGCCGATCTGGTTATTGAAAAAAATCCGGATGCGACTAATCTGAAATTCCAAGGAGTGCCTTACTGGTCAGTGCGCAAGCTTCAATATGAAACAGGCAGCCATGAGGCCACAGGGCACTGGGAGTATACCTTGGATTCCAGTACTTTGTCAGGACGGTTAACTAGCGGATTGGATCAATCCCTGGAACAGGTACATGTGTACTACAATGGGCAGGTGATTTCGTTAGGAAAGGTATCCCAGAATGAAACGGTCGATTTTCAGCTTTCGCAAGCAGGAACGGGACGTTTTAACAACGTTTGGGACATCGCCCAAATGATGTTCCCTTACCAGGGTGATCGTGATGAGAACCGGCAAAAACGGGCGTTGCTTCAGGAATACCTGCTAAATCCGAAGAACAACTTCAATCCTGCGGGCACTTATGTATTTGGCTTTAGCTCCGTCACGCACCAGTCCTCATTTACAATAGACGGAAAAACGGTAAACTCCGAAGATGTTTCTTTATGGGTGCAGCCGCTTGAGTACGACTATATGGTAGATGGCCAAATTCATCTGCCCGCCGGAGCGATTACCCCTATGCCTGATTTCGGCAGCACGCAGCTTCATTACAAAGACGGATTTGCCTATGACCTCGGACCTGGCGAGGTAGTGCTGAGCTATCGCTTGCCGAGAGAATCCGGAGTTCAGTATGAGAGACTTGAGAATTTTCAAGCTTACACCGATGCTTCGGTAACTTATGAAATTTGGAACGAAGCAAGTCAGAGCTGGGAAGAAATCCTTACAGGAGACTCCCTTGAGCAGCTGTCTGCTTTCTATTTGACGAACAATAATACCCTAATCATTCGCCTTAGCTTGAGCCATGGCAACTATGTAAGATTTCCCGATTTTGTTATAAAAGGAACGGTGAACCCATGATTGAAATAAAAGAATTAACGAAACAATACGGAAATTTTACAGCGGTTGACCACTTGAGCATGGACATTTCACCTGGCGTTGTTTTCGGTTTTGTGGGACCAAACGGAGCGGGAAAATCAACAACCATGTCCATTCTTGCCACCCTGCTTCATCCTACCTCTGGAACAGCAAGAGTAGGCGGCTATAACGTAACGGAGAAGCCGAAAGAAGTGCGCAAGCTTATCGGGTATATGCCTGACTTCTTTGGGGTATATGACCACTTCAAGACAACGGAATATCTGGATTTTTATGGAGCAAGCTACGGGATTCCGAGAGCGGAAAGACAAAAGCTGATCCCCCAGCTGCTGGAACTGGTCAATTTGACGGATAAAGCTGACTTTTACGTGGACTCCTTGTCACGCGGTATGAAGCAGCGGCTTTGTCTTGCGCGCTGTCTGGTCCATCAGCCTGAGCTTCTGATTCTGGATGAGCCGGCCTCCGGCATGGATCCTAGAGCGCGAATCGAAATGAGAGAGATTCTGAAGGAATTGAAGGCTATGGGCAAGACGATCATTATTTCCTCCCACATTCTACCTGAGCTTGCAGAGATGGTCGACGAGATCGGTGTAATCGAACATGGCAAATTGATAGCTAAAGGGAAAGTGAGAGAGATTCAAAACCATATTCGTTCCAACCGAACCCTGCATTTACGGATTCTTGACCGCGAAGCAGAGGTAGCGGAGCGACTCAAGGATGAACCGTTTGTTTCGATGGTGCTGCATGATGAGACGGGCATCCATCTGCATTTCAATGGCCAGGATCTGGAGCAGGCCGAGCTGCTGGGCAAATTGATTGCTATGGGCTACAAAGTCGTCTCCTTCAAGGAAGAGGAAACGAATCTTGAGGATGTCTTCCTTGAGATTACAAAAGGGGTGCAGGCATGAACTGGGGACAGAAATTGATTAATCCAGTGTTGGAAAAGGAATTCAGGCTGCGGATGCGTACAGTTCGATCCACGGCAGCCATGCTGTTTTACTTGGTGGCAATGTCGCTGCTGGCTCTCGGCTTTATGTATGTAGCGTCAAACAATTACGGATACAACGCATTTAATCCACGGCGCAGCCAGGAATTATTTTATTTTATTAGCGGGGCACAACTGGTGCTGATCTGCTTTATGACTCCGGGATTGACGGCGGGCGTAATCAGCAGTGAGCGGGAGAAGCAAACCTTGAATATTTTGCTTACTACGCAGCAAAGCTCTACGACTATCATTATAAGCAAGTTGATTTCCTCCCTTAGCTTTATGGTGCTCATTATTCTTTCAACACTGCCGATTTATAGCATTGTATTTTTGTTTGGCGGAGTTTCGCCTGGCCAGTTGGTTTCGGTCTTTCTCTTCTACCTGTTTATGATGATATCGCTGGGAGCGGTCGGTGTTTTAATGTCTACACTCTTCAAAAAGACAATGCTTGCCGTCATCCTGACATATGGCTATGTACTCGTCATTTGCGGGGTTACCGGCTTGCTGGCCATATTCTGGGCCGCGATCACAAGCGGAAACTCACTGATTCCGGGCTTGCTGCTCGGAGTAAATCCGATGGGAGCACTGATCAGCCTGCTTAACGACGAGTTTTCCCGGGACGTATTTAATCATAGAGTGCCTTATTTGCAGCTATGGCATATCTTTTTAGTTTTCTATACGGTAGTAACCTCTGCAGCCATTGCCTTGAGCATTCGCTATTTGCGACGGCCTTAACAAGAACGGTGAAAAGCCGTAGAGCGGAGGAATCATTCAGTAGAAACGCTAGAAAGCAACAAGTTTGCGAGAGTGGAAAGGAGAGCGTGAACCGATGGAGCCCCGTCAATTGTATGAGATCATTCGTCCTGTACGCGACCGCTTATGGAAGCAAAGCATAATTAAATTACTGCAAATCGGTTTGTTAATCGGCTTAACCGCTGCATGCTTGTGGGGACTAGCGGGTTTGTTCCTGCCTATTGCCGGTTACCGGTACGGAATAGGACTATGGATCTGCATGGCGGTGCTCGGTGCGTTCTTGTATGCCGTCTGGCGGAAAACCGATTGGTCGACAGCGGCGTTAGTTATGGACAGGGGCGGGTTGGAAGAGCGCATGGTAACTGCTCTATCCTTTGCCGGCCAGTCTTCCCATATGGCCCAGCTGCAGCGAGAGGATGCATTGGCTTACGGCCAGCAATATGTCAAGCATTTAAAGGAGAAGCTGCCTTATCGCTTTGACAAGAAGCTTTGGACTGCCAATGCAGTCGCCCTGCTGGTTCTCGTCGGGCTAATGCTGGTCCCCAATCCGATGGATGAATGGGTAGAAGCACACAGCCGGGAACGGGAATGGATAAAGGAACAACAGCAGCGGGTGGAGGAACAGAGGGAGGAATGGGCGGAAGCTGCATCCATTGATCCAGCAGCCCGTTCTATGGAGGAGCAATTGGAAAAGCTGGCCGAGGAATTGCAGCAGGCCAGCAATGCGCGTGAAGTTTTGGATCAAATGGAGCAGGTGTTAAAAAATGCGCAGGCATTGAATCAAGAAGCCCTCCAGCGGCAAGAGCGTCTGGAAAGCTGGTTAAACGAGCTGCAGCAAAGCCTGCCTATGGAACAGCTGGCTCAGGCGATGCAGCAGGAGGACTCCGCTTTGCTGACAGAAGCGGTTGAGCAGCTCATGGAGGCTGTCGGCGAGATGAGCGAAGCGGAGCGCGATCAGCTCGCCCAGCAATTGGAGCAAAGCCTGGGAGAAGCCCCGGAAGAGCTGATGGAGTCGGTCCAAGAGGCTTTGGAGCAGCTGGCTGAACAGCTTCAACAGGGCGGCGGAGGACTTAATGAACAGCAGCAAGAAGAGTTAATGCAAGCCTTGGAAGAGCAGCTGGCCAAGCAGCAGTCGGCCCGTGAGCTTATGGCGCAGCTGCAGCAGTCGAGTGCTCAGCTAGCGCAATCGGGCATGCAGCTGGCCGAGCAAATGCGGGCTCAGGGAATAACTGCTCCGCCAAGCTGGGGAGCTAATGGCATGGCTTCCGCCATAGCAGGCCAAGGCGGCAGCAGCGGCCAGGGCGGCAGCGAGGGCCAAGGCGGCAGCAGCGGCCAGGGCGGCAGCGAGGGCCAAG
>NZ_HE610957.1:916744-1016248 GCF_000285515.1 Paenibacillus senegalensis JC66 | reverse complement strand
GGCCAAGGCGGTGGCGGCGGCCAAGGCGGCAGCGGCGGCCAAGGCGGTGGCGGCGGCCAAGGCGGCAGCGGAGGCCAGGGAGGGCTGCAGGGCGGTACAGGCGAAGGCTCGCGGCATTTTGTTACGACCCCAAGGCAGTCCCTTGGCGGAGGAACGCCGACATTGGATGATGGGCCTATCCAAGGGGAAGGCGGAGAGATTGAATACGGAGGTCAGGCTCAGATAGAAGAAAGCCGGCCTACCCCTTATGAAGAGGTATACTCCGACTATGCTACAGAAGCTACGCGCTCACTGGAGCGTGCTCCCCTTCCTCAAAGCATGCAGGACTTGGTCAGAGATTACTTTACGGAAATTCAACCTAACCGCAGGTAGCGCTTTTTACAGCAATTGCTAAATCCCGGTTGTACTTTTAACCAAATAAGATATAGAGCCGAAAGCATGAATCAAAACGGATGTTAGTTGTCTATATCTTGTTGCTGCACGTTGGCGGAATCGAATTATGAAGAATGAAGCAATTAGTTATTTTACAGCTGGAAGCTCTAAGCAGTGGCGGTTCATCCGCGCAGGCAGGAATGGATACGCGGGCAGGCTGCTAAAGGCGCTTTGGAGCAGAAAGGGGAAATCAATAGATGGAGTCAAAGCAGCAGCTGCAGCAATGGTCACAGGTTATTGAAGAAATACGGACGGAAGTCGGGCGCGTCATCGTAGGTCAGCGCGAGGTGGTGGAACAAGTATTGTGGTGTATTTTTGCTGGCGGGCATGCCCTGTTGGAGGGGATCCCGGGATTAGGAAAAACGATGCTAGTGCGCACGTTGGCAGACACAATTAAGCTTTCCTTTTCCAGAATCCAATTCACACCCGATCTCATGCCTGCCGACATTACCGGTACTAATATTATCCAATTTGGATTAAAAGGGGAAACCAGCTATCAATTCCAGCAGGGCCCCTTGTTCGGAAATCTCGTGCTGGCTGACGAGATCAACCGCGCTACCCCCAAAACACAGAGTGCTCTGTTGGAGGCTATGCAGGAAAAGACAGTCACGATAGGAGCTACCACTCATGCCCTGCCACAGCCTTTCTTTGTTTTGGCCACACAAAATCCGCTCGAAAACGAAGGGACTTACCCGCTTCCCGAAGCGCAGCTTGACCGTTTTATGCTAAAAATTCATGTAACCTATCCCTCCAAAGAAGAGCTTAAGCAAATTGTTCTAAGAACCACTTCTACAGAAACGATTAGGGCAAGCTCCAAGGCGGACGGGGCCGCGATTGCCGCAGTCCAGCAGGCTGCCAAGGAAATTCTCGTTGCGGAAGAAGTTCTGGATTACGCCGTGCGGGTCATTCTCCTTAGCCAGCCGCAGCAGCCGGATGCACCACAAGCTGTGAAAAAATATGTTCAGTACGGTTCGGGTCCCCGCGGCTTGCAATCTTTAATCAGTGTAGCCAAAGTAAGAGCGCTTTCCTCCGGGAGGTATCATATTTCCCGCAATGATATTGAGAAGGTGGCTTTTCCAGCGCTGCGGCACCGTATCTTTTTAACCTTTGAAGGCCAGGCGATGGGTATTACAACAGACTCGATTATTGAGTCGATATTAGAAGAAGCGGGGAGCGGCTCATGATGTCCTCCGTCCGTGCCGCTCAGCTGCTTCCTCAGGAATTGCTGGTGGCCCTGGACCGTTCCGGTTTGATTGCGAAGCAAAGAATTGCCGGGACCATGCAGGGAAAGAGGCGGTCCAAGCAAATGGGGAGCTCGCTGGAGTTTGCCGATTACCGTTTGTATTCACCAGGGGATGATATCCGCCAGCTGGATTGGAATGCATACGGCCGTACCGGTAAGCCCTTTATCAAATTATATATGGATGAACAGGAACTGCCTGTGCAAATTTATGTGGATGGTTCGGCCTCTATGACAACACCCGCTTCCGTAAGAGGAGCGGATAAATTTCTTTACGCCAAGCAGCTGGCGGCAAGCATTGGCTATATTACGCTGAACAGCTATGATCGTGTCGGCGTCACGGTGTTCAGTTCAGAAGCGTATGAGCGGCTGCCGATGGTCAGGGGAAGGGTTTCCATCCCGCGCTTGTTTCATTTTTTGGAACAATGTCAGGCGGCAGAAGCAGGGGATATAGCTAACGTCTTTCGCCAGCCGGGACTCGTTCCTGCGAAAGCAGGCATGACCTGGATTATTTCCGACTTTTTGTATGAAACCGGCGTGGAAGAAGCATTGTCAACTCTGCTTGCAGCCAAGCAGGAAGTGATCGTTATTCAACTGCTGTCGCCTGAGGAAGTTCATCCGGACTTGATCGGAGATCTTCATCTTATAGATGTAGAGCTGAAATCCGGAAAAGAGGTTGCGATTTCCGACAAACTGCTCAAGGATTATAAACAAGTGGTAGAGGATTATACTTCAGCACTGCGCCGCTTTTGTTATGAACGGGGCATGGGCTATCAATTGCTTGTAACCGATACTCCGCTGTTTGCTGCTGTAACGGAAACATTCCGGTACAACGGCTGGATTAACTAATCCCTCCACAGGTTAAGCAGGAATTCATTTTGATTATAGAGGAAGCAGAACGGATTACTACACGCGAATGGCTATCCGAGGGTAATCCAGACGGACAGCCGTGCACCGTCAATAATCTTCATTCAAGGTGCAAGCTTATGAGGTGAACTGCATATGTTTTTCGGATCGCTGGCGAGCTTATGGTTTGCACTATCCCTACCGGCCATTATCGTCATGTATTTATTTAAAAGAAAATATATCGATACCCCGGTTTCCAGCCACTTGCTGTGGAACAAGGTTCTGCGGGAAATGGAGGCGAACAGACCTTGGCAGAAGCTCAAAAACCGCCTGCTCATGCTTTTGCAGCTGCTAGCGGCGGCGTTGATTGTGCTGGCTCTGATGAGTCCTTATGTTTGGTCCAATGATCGGGCCCAGGATCATGTTGTCTTTGTGCTGGACAATTCGGCCAGTATGCAGACGCGTCTCGCCGATCATGAGCTGACACGCTTTGAATACGCAAAGCGCTCATTGCTGGACTGGGCGGACAAAGAAGCCAGAAACAGCCGCTATACTCTAATTTCTCTTGGAAATTCACCGGAGGTATGGTTGTCTGCAGCGGCTTCCAAGGATTCTTTGGCAGCGGCTCTTGCTGAGCTGCAGCCTTATTATGGCAAAGCCGCTTACGATGAGGGAATGTCACTGGCATCAGCTTTGACCAGGGGCAGTGATGATGCGGAAATCCGTCTTTATACCGACGGTCAATGGCTGGATAGCGGGAGCGGCCTTGCCTTCGATGTCCCTGTGACGGTGGAAACGATTGGAGCAGGTGAGCAAGATAATCTGCAGGTAGTTCAATTTGGAGTAGGACGGACTCAGGCAGACCGCAGTCTCGTTACCGGAGTGGCTGCGATAAAAAACTGGAGCGGACAGGCGGCCGGATATAGTTTAATCGTTTCAGCCGATGGAGAGATTGTGCAGCATTCTCGCGAGCAGCTGGAAAGCGGTGAACAGCGGACCTTTTATTTTGACAGCTTGCCTGAGGCTGAAGTCTATCAGTTGACTATTGACGCTGATGATTTGTTGGAGCTCGATAATGCGGCTTATGCATTTTTGGATAGCGGACATACGATGCGGGCGGTCTTAATCAGTGATGGGAATTTGTTTTTGGAGAAAGCTTTGACCTTGGCTGGTGTAGAAGTATACAAGGCTCAGCAAGCGGAGGATACGTTTACACTTCCGTCCAGTCCCTTCGATCTGATTGTTGTGGACGGTGTTGACGAAGCGAAGCTGACTGGCGAGGAATGGCAGCGGCATTTGACAAGCAAGCCGGTCTGGTATATTCATGCGGGAATCCAAGGGGAGGAAATAGTCCTGGAAGGCTCCCACACGAATCGTATCGAGGTTGCAGAGCACCCGGTCACCCGTTATATCGGTTTTCAGGATACGTATATCGCTTCTGCTATATCCGGTAGCACTCCGCAGTGGGGGGAGCCGGTCGTTACTTGGGGTTCTGTCCCGCTTGTTTTGGCAGGGGAGGCTAATGGCCACGGCCGATTAATGTTCACCTTCGCGCTTCAGCAAACCGATTTGCCGCTGCGCTTTGATTTTCCTATTCTGGTCCGCAATGCGGTCGAATGGCTGGGGAGCACACGTGCACAAATACTGGGCCATCACCTTGCTTCAGACAGGCGTGAAATTCCGCTCCATGCTCAAACTTCGTCTGCTTATTGGCAGCTTGTGGAGAATTTGCAGCCAGCTGGTGATCCGATACCTGCCGACGAGACTGCCAATGGAGCGGTTACTTCGAATCAAACGATTCCCGACCGGCCTGGTCTGTACCAGTTTGTGGAAGAGGATGACGCGGGGCAAGTGCTGCAAAGCCGCTGGCTGATATCGCATGCAGATGCAAGGGAATTTAATCTGGGAGAGCTTCCCGCTCCCGCATTTGTCCAGACGGATGCCGGGCAGCCGGAGCAAACTGACGGGGGCGCAGCGGAGGCGGCCAACAGTAAAGTGCCGATTTCGCTTGTATCGTTCGTTATTGTCTTGGCGCTGGTGATCATGGTGTGGGAATGGAGGGTGTATCAGCATGGGAATTCAATTTAACTCCCCGTGGATGTTGCTGCTCCTGCTCGTTCTCCCCTTCTATCTGTACTGGATAGCTAGAAGCACGCTTCGCTTGAAGGGGCTTCGCAAAAAGGCGGCGATTGCGCTCAGAGGCACGGTACTGCTTCTTCTTGTTCTGGCATTGGCGGGGATGCAGTGGTATACGATAACGACCAAGCAGGCAGTTGTATTTGTGACCGATCGCTCCGACAGCATAGTAGACAGCCCTGAATGGACCGATTGGATGAAACGGGCAGTTTCGGTAAAAGCCCCGGATGATTTGGCCGGCGTCTTAGCACTTGGGCTCAATGCGGCCGTGGAACGCAGAACCGATGAACGCAACCTGGAGGGCTTTCAATGGTCCAGCTCGCTTAATCGCCAATTCAGCAACTTGGAGGCGGGGCTAAGAACAGCAAGCGGCTTGTTCAGTGATGATGTCGCTCCGCGGATTGTCCTGCTCAGTGACGGCGAAGAAAACGTCGGCGATGTGCTTCGCCAGGGACGTTTGCTGAGAGATCAGGGGATTCCCGTTGACGTCCTGCAGCTGCCCTCGGCACAGGGGCGGGATGTAGCCGTAGAGGAATTGAAGGTGCCTGAGCGGCTTTACCAGGGGGAGCAGTATTCCTTGGAGATTACCTTGCAGAGTACAGAAGCGGTGCAGGGTGAACTAAGAATTTACGAGGATAACCAGGAGCTGTCGGTTCAGCAGGTAAATCTGGAACGCGGAGAAAATCGATTTGTCCTGCAGAGCTTGGCCAAGGAGCCCGGCTTTCATCGTTATCGGGCGGAGATTTATGTGCAGGGGGATATGCAGACAGCCAACAATACAGCCACATCCTTTAGCCGGGTGACTGGTCCTCCCAAGGTACTGGTAGTAGAGGGGCAACCCAATACCTCACAGAATGTGCTTTCCGTTCTCGATGCGGGCTTGATCGGCTACGATGTGGTGCAGCCGGAAATGTTATCCCGGGATCTGACAGCTTATGTCGGGTATGACAGCATTCTGTTGCAGAATGTTCCGGCAACCCGGTTATCCCAGCAGCAGATGGAAATGATGGAGCAGGCGGTGCGTGATTACGGTGTCGGTATGATCATGTTCGGGGGAGAGGAAAGCTACGGGCTGGGAGGATACTTCCAAACTCCTGTTGAAAATGCACTGCCGGTATATATGGACTTAAGAGGCAAGCGGGAGATGCCGTCGCTGGGCTTGATTCTCGTCATTGATAAATCAGGGAGCATGTCGGACGGTAAAATGGAGCTTGCGCAGGAGGCCGCCGTGCGTACGGTAGAGCTGCTGAGAGAGCGGGATACACTTGGTGTGCTTGCCTTTGACTCCTCGCTCTGGTGGGTTAGCGAGCCTGAGCCGCTTACCGACAAAGAACAGGTAATCCGCGAAATCAATTCTATTCCGGCCGATGGGGGAACCGATATCTATCCCGCCGTGCAGGAAGCATACTCTAAGCTGCTGGATGTGGATGCCCAGCGCAAGCATATTATCCTGTTGACTGATGGACAATCCGCAACCCAGCAAAGCTACGAGGCGCTTACGGCGCAAATGCTGGAAAACCAAATTACATTATCAACAGTAGCTATAGGAGAAGGCGCCGATACGGTTCTGCTGGAGCGGCTTGCTGGTCTTGCTAATGGCCGGTACTACTTTACTAATGATCAAAGCACGATTCCGGCAATCTTCAGCCGGGAAGCAACGATGGTGTCAAGAACGTACATTGTTGATCAGGCTTTCGTGCCGATCTATGGCCAGGGGGCAGACTGGAGCTCCTGGATGCAAGCAGGGCTGCCGTCCATTAACGCCTACATTGCAACAACGCCGAAGGAAATGGCTGAAGTGGTCCTCATGAGTCCGGAACCGGATCCGCTGCTTGCCAGATGGCAATACGGTTCCGGACGCACTGTTGCGTGGACAAGTGATGTGACCGGAAAGTGGTCTGGCGATTGGGTGTCCTGGAGCGGCTATCAGCAAGCTCTCAGCCAAATCATCAAGTGGACGTTCCCTCAATTCGACGCTATTCCTTACGAGCTGGCTACCCGTGTAGAGGGTGAGCGCACGGTGCTGGAGGTCTCTTCCTCAGTCTCCGAGTACCAAGGGGAATTAACGGCAACCGTTACGGACGAAAACCTGGACACCCATGAAATCTCTTTAATGCCTACCCTGCCCGGAGAATATGTGGGTGAGCTGCCGTTTTCGAATCCTGGCGTGTATTTGACGCGTATTGATCGCCTGGAAAAAGGAGAAGATGAAGAGGAGCATATTTCCAGCTACACAACCGGCTTTGTCATTCCGTATTCGGCGGAATACCGGATTACGGAAAGGGGAGGAGCAGCCAGGTTGGAGCGCTTGGCTGAAACGACCGGGGGGAGGGTGCTTACCCTGGAGCAGGCTGAAGAGGTGTTTGCCGCGGAAGTTAGCGGCAAAAAACAATTTCGCGATCTGGCCTACCCGCTGCTTCTGCTGGCCCTGCTGTTGTGGCTTGCAGATATTGCAATAAGAAGGTTCAGCTTATCGCTTCACGCTCTTCGGGCGATAGTCGCATCGTCAAGGCCAGGCAGGTCCAAAAGTGAACGAGGGGCCGAAGCAGCGGAGTCCTGGTCGCGGCTTCGCCAGTCCAAGGAAAGAGTTAATCAACGACTTGTGTCCCAGAAGGAGGATCCTTCAGAGCAAAAAGGTCGGCAGCTTGTGAATGCTCAAGCGGATTCTGCCCCACGGCAAAATCGTATGGCGCAGGCAGAAGCAAGTGCGAGCCGAACAGGCAGCTCAGCCCTAACGGAAAGCAGGAAAACCAACGATTCGCCTAGGCCTATTGGAGAAGATAGCCGCCCGTCGCAAGCTAATGCAAGAGGCGGTGATCAGGAAGTGGATCCGATGAGCCGGCTTTTAGAAGCGAAGAAAAGAAAGAAAAGATAGGCGGACACCTGCAAACGGAACAATTTGGAAGCGGAAGCTGGCAATTTAGTGCATCTTCCGCTAAACTAACTGTAATAGGATGTCGCATTCTGTCAAACCGGGAGGAAGGCTATGCAAAAAAATCGTTTTTCTATCGGAATATTGTTAATTGTCATTGCGTTGATTCTCATTTTGGGCAAACTAGGCGTCTTCAGCTTTCTCGGTTATTTACTTTGGCCATTGCTTTTGTTGGCAGTTGGGCTTGGTTTTCACTTTCTGTATTTCGCCAAGCTGGCGCCATCCGGCATTTTAGTGCCGGGCGGAATTCTGGTTACCTACTCCTTCATGTTCTTTATATGTAATTTGTTTGGCTGGCATTTGATTCGTTATTTATGGCCATTATTTATCTTCGGAGTGGCTGTTGGATTGTACGAACTGTACCTGCTTGACCGTAATAGCCCCCGTCAGTTGATGACATTTGCTGTAATTCTGGCTGCTTTGTCGGTACTGTTCCTGCTGCTGATGTTTATGTTCAGTGCGTTCATTTATGTCATAGCTGCCCTGCTGGTCATCGCTGGGGTATTCCTGCTTATGAGAAGACCGAAGGCATGGTAACGTTGCTTAACGCAAGCGGGCTGACTTGCAATTTTCCGCCGTTAAGCGTATAATACACTGTGATTATTGAGCGTCGGCGCTTAGTCCGGCGCTTCTTTTGTGAACGGTTCTGAACAGCTCCGATCTCTTGATCTTCGTCATCGGAATGATGTATAGGCCAGCGGAAGGGAAAAGATGATGAGCCCAGGTATCAGCTCACTTTACTCTAAGTACAGAGAGGAAATGGCAGCATGCACGCTAGAGATACGATCAAAAATATTGCAATTATAGCCCACGTCGATCATGGCAAAACGACGCTGGTGGACAAATTGCTTCAGCAGTCGGGGACGTTTCGGGAAAATGAGTTGCAGGAAAGGGTCATGGATTCAAACGATCTGGAACGGGAACGCGGAATCACTATCCTGGCCAAAAATACGGCAATCCATTATAAGCAATATTTAATTAACATTGTGGATACCCCCGGACACGCCGATTTTGGCGGGGAAGTGGAAAGAATTATGAAGATGGTCGATGGTGTACTGCTTGTGGTAGACGCTTTTGAAGGCTGCATGCCGCAAACCAAATTTGTGCTGCGCAAAGCATTGGAACAACAGTTAAGACCGATCGTTGTTCTTAATAAGATAGACCGGCCGAATGCCCGCCCCGCTGAAGTGGTGGACGAGGTGCTGGAATTGTTTATCGAGCTCGAAGCCAGCGATGAACAGTTGGATTTCCCGGTTGTCTATACATCGGCTCTTCAAGGTACATCGAGTACGGATCCGGATAACCCGGGAGACACAATGGAATCACTGTACGAGGCTATTGTCCAGCACATACCCTCCCCTACAGAAAATGTTGAGGAGCCGCTGCAGTTTCTTGTAACGTTGATGGATTATAATGAGTATTTGGGGCGGATTGCCATCGGCCGTGTAAACCGTGGTAAAATCCGTGCAGGCCAGCCTGTAGCCGTCATGACACGGGAAGGCAAGATTAAGCAGGCGCGGATTGAGAAGCTGTTCGGGTTTCAGGGGCTGAAGCGGATTGAAATTCCGGAAGCCGGCGCCGGTGATATTATTGCGATTGCCGGGATCAAAGATATCAATATCGGGGAAACGATCGCGGACCCGGCTAATCCGGAAGCACTGCCTGTGCTTAAGATTGACGAGCCGACCCTGCAGATGACGTTTCTCGTCAATAACAGCCCGTTTGCCGGGCGTGAAGGTAAATGGGTAACGTCACGCAAGCTGCGGGAACGCTTATACAAAGAGCTCGAGACCGATGTGAGCCTGCGGGTGGAGGATACGGACAGTCCCGATGTATTTGTCGTGTCGGGGCGTGGAGAGCTGCATCTGGGCATCCTCATCGAAAACATGCGCCGCGAGGGCTTCGAGCTTCAGGTGTCTAAGCCTGAAGTCATTATCAAAGAAATCGATGGTCAAAAGATGGAGCCAATCGAAAGACTGATTATCGATATCCCTGAAGAAAGCATGGGCGCCGTTATGGAAAGCCTTGGCACACGAAAGGCAGAAATGGTTAACATGGTTAACAACGGAAACGGACAAATTCGCCTGGAGTTTCTAATACCGGCTCGAGGCTTGATCGGATACCGGACGTATTTCCTTACCTTAACCCGCGGTTACGGAATTATGAACCATGCCTTTGACAGCTACGGTCCCTATCAGGGAAGCGGAATCGGCGGGCGTCATCAAGGCGTGCTCATCTCCAGTGAAAACGGGGTCTCAACGCTGTATGGCATTCTGTCGATTGAAGATCGCGGAATTCTTTTTGTGCAGCCGGGAACGGAAGTTTATGAGGGAATGATCGTTGGCGAGCATACTCGCGACAATGATATTATTGTCAACATCTGCAAGGAAAAACAGTTAACTAACGTTCGTTCCGCGGGGAAAGACGATACCGTGAAGATGAAAACACCGCGGCTGTACTCTTTGGAGCAGGCATTAGAATATTTAAATGATGATGAGTATTGTGAAGTTACGCCTAAGTCGATCAGGCTGCGTAAGAAGCTGCTGAACAAAAGCGAGAGGGAACGCGCGGAAAAGCAGCGCAAGATGTCTGAAGCGAATTTATAGGAGGTGACCGGCAGTGTCGGCACTTTATGACTGGTTCTTTGCACATCCCTGGATCACATTTTTTATTATATTTGCCGGGCTGGCTTTTGTTTACAACAAGGTGTTTCGGGTAAAAAAGCTGCCCATTCTTAAAGAAATTATAGTCTACATCATTATGGCTATCGGCGCTTTCATTCTGCTGCTATTCCAGCTGGATTTGCGGATTCCGATAGTGCCGAGTTTGGCGATAGCGGTTCTATTGATGCTGACCGTCAAAATTCGTTACTGGATTGAAGGCAGACAGGAAAAAGACAATAAGCAGGAGTAATCATCGTGGACGGTTAAGCGCGGAAGCTTTCAAGGAAGAGCAGAAGTTACATTTTGAACGGGGGAGGCTTATTAAGCTGGTGGAACTTCGAGATGCGCTCTTTTATTGGCTGCAAATGAAGCTGGTTTGTGAGGCAAGGCCGGAAGATCAAGCGGCTAAAGACACGTTGGCGTTTTTTGAGCAGATTTTATCTGAGGATCATGCCCTGGAGCATTATCGAATCGCTGAGTCCGACACGGTATCTATTCATGTATCGGCAGAAAGCCGAGGCCAAGTACAAAGCTTCCGGTTTGACCGGGAAATGGCGGAACAGCTGCTGGGACAAATTGAGTCTAATCCCAAATATAATTGTTAAAAAACTGTTTTAGTAAAATGATTCAGGCGTGTATAAATAGTGGCTGAAGGCTGCATATGCTATAATGAGGTCAAGATTAGCATACCGGTTGTACTCTACGCCGTCTGCTTGCAGATGGAACTGAAGGAGGAACCCCGTTAGATGATCCTTGGAAGCATTACTCCCGGCCAGCTGCTAGATCGCCTAAATCATACTGCACAATACAATTTAACGGATTTAATCAACAGGCCTATGGTCATTTCGCCTGCTTTAATCCAGTTTGCCCATGTAAAAAGCCTAGCTAAATGGAATAGCTAGGCTTTTTGGCATTAACCGCTAGGCGGCCGTTGCCGGGCACGCACATCTGTTGCTGGAGCAGGGCTAGCTCCGCATGGTTCTTTAGTTAGCGGCTTGCAGGCTATGGAGCTGCCGGGGTATTAGTATTCGCAGGCGGCGGTTCAACCGGGTTAATATCCCGCGGGATTTGCGGCATGATTCTGCCAATAATATCGCCCAATTCTTCTGCTAATCCGGAGAGCGGACGTCCCTGATTAATATCGTCACGGACTTCACGAATCCGCTGATCCAAATCCAAATCCGCGGTAACGAGGGAGTTGACTCCGTAGGGATCCTTTTTCAAAGCTTCAGCTGCTGAGTATTTAATTGAATCTACACGGGCCCGATCCAAGCCGGGCTGGACATTAATGCCAACAATTGCCATATTGCCCAGCACCACACAATGAGCGTCTTCAACTTGCGGAAGCGATTTAACAATACCTTCAAGGTGAGCGGCAACTTCCTCGCGGGATTTGTCTGGTCTTGACTCAGGAACAGTCTGCTGAGTGACTTCTCCCTGTTCCGGCTGAGGCTGATCGGCGGGAGGAGTTGCGCATCCGGCAGCCATAGCAAAGAGCGTGCCTATTAAGACCCATTGGCGTATTAATTTCATAAGTATCTTCCTTTCTTATAATAAGAGAACTCCACTAATCTCTAGTCTTTCCTGCTCAAGAAATTCTATGTACCAGAAGCAACATCAAATGCAAACCGGTTGGAGGGATGGGAATTTGAAAAAGCTTTATGTGCTGGACACTAATGTTCTGCTCCACGACCCCAATGCTGTATTTTCATTTGATAATAACGATGTTGTCATACCCGCTGCGGTGCTGGAGGAGATTGATTCTAAAAAGAGACTTGCCGATGAGATCGGGCGAAATGCCCGCTATGTCTCACGGCTGCTTGACGGATTTCGCAGCCAAGGCCGGCTGCATGATGGAGTGCGTCTGCCGGGCGGCGGTAATCTGAAGGTCGAATTAAACCATCGCAGCTTTACGAAGATGCAAGAAGTATTCGGGGAAATGACCAACGATAACCGGATTTTGGCTGTAGCTATGAATTACTGGATGGAAGAGCAGGAAAAGGAAGAGGCATTACCGGTCATTCTGGTCAGCAAAGACTCACTCGTTCGAATCAAGGCTGATGTTCTGGGTCTAGTCGCGGAGGATTACAAGTCCGACCGGCTTGTGCCGCCGCAGGATATGTACACCGGGTGTGAAACCGTGCAGGTTCATCCCTCGGTAATTGATGAGTTTTACACGTTTCGTCAACTGCTGGTGCGCAGCCTTCCACTTAACTATCCGGTGCATCCGCATCAGTTTATTATCTTGAAGGATGAATTGGGCACGAGCAAATCTGCTTTGCTCAAGGTTACGGCGGACGGCAATAAGCTTCAACCGCTCCATCTCAGCAATGATGCGGTATGGGGGATTACGGCAAGAAATGCACAGCAGCGCATGGCGATGGAATTGCTGCTAAACGATGAGATTCCTCTGGTGACTCTTACCGGAAAAGCCGGCACAGGAAAGACTCTGCTGACCTTGGCAGCCGGACTATTGAAAACTGAGGATGAGCATCGTTATAAAAAACTGCTGATAGCCAGACCAGTCGTTCCTATGGGAAAAGACATCGGTTTTCTTCCAGGAGAAAAGGAGGAAAAGCTGCGTCCCTGGATGCAGCCCATCTATGATAATCTGGAGTATCTGTTTGATACGAAAAAAAACGGAGATATCGACAAAATTTTGGCCGGGATGGGCAGCATCCAGGTGGAGGCGCTCACCTATATTCGCGGCCGTTCCATTCCAGGTCAATTCATTATCATAGACGAAGCGCAAAATTTATCCAAGCACGAAATCAAAACCATTATTACCCGGGTGGGTGAAGGCAGCAAAATCGTTCTGCTTGGGGACCCGGAGCAAATTGACCATCCTTATCTCGACTCGACAAGCAATGGATTGACTCATGTTGTGGAGAGATTCAAGCAGGAGCCGGTAAGCGGTCACGTGACGCTTGAAAAAGGTGAGCGGTCTCGGCTGGCGCAGCTGGGAGCGGAACTGTTATAGGATGTGGAGGCGAATTGTATGCGAAAGTGTATACGCAAACAGTCATGCCATTGAATTCTCAGGCACAACTCCAGCATGAAAATAGCCAAGGATGGCGGGGCTCGCGAGGTTCGCGGAGTTCGTGGGCTGCGCGGGCTTGTTTCCTGCATTTTATACGAAATGTCGTACAAATGAATGGGGTGAGGTGCGATTACAGGAGATTTGTATGAAACGTCGTACAAAAACAGGGCATTGATGGGTAATTACCCAAGATTTGTATGACAAATCGTACAAAAACAACATGACAAAAAAGTTGGACGGAAAACATTATGTTTTTCCGCCCAACTTTTATTGGGACTTTCCGGACAGCCCCATGCGATTGTTTTGAACCCCCCGGGTTTTTTGGTGATCCCTTCGGCAGGAGGACAAGCTGACAATATTTCTGGTATGATGATAGGGAATAGAAAAAGGGGCAAGTTCAATGCAGAAGGAGAGTTTCGATTGACAAGGAAGAAATATTTATTAGTTCTTTTTGCTATAGTAGGCTTATCTATATTGTTGATAACCCAGGTCATGGCACCAGAGGGCGGAGCCAGACAAACCGCTATACCGGGCAGGGATACGCTGACCGGCACCCTGCCAGGACGCGCTGATAACGATACAGAGAACATAATCATGGCTGTGTCCATGAAGGAGGAGGAATATGCCGTCCTTCAAGAGACAATTAATGATTACCTGGATACGGTTAACCGGGTTCAAGTCGAATTGCTCAACCTTCCGCCAGGGGAGGCATACGAGTATTTGAAGAAGGCGAGCCAATTAGGACAAGCACCCGACCTGATGCTGCTCAATAACGATTGGGTCAACGAATTTGCCGCTCTTGGATATTTGCAGCCGGTTGATGAGGTGATCGGCAGCGAGCAGCATTTGCAGATTGTGGATCCGGTATTGAACCAGGTCAAATGGAATGGATATACCTGGGCCGTTCCGAAAGACATTGATCCTTACATTCTCGCCTGGAATACAGGAAAAGCCGAGGAACTGAACGGCGGCGAGCCGCCTCGAACGGCAGAACAAATGGTGCATTGGAACCGGCAAGGAGGGGATGCAGAGGCAGGAATCCCCGGTGTGTATTATGATCCAGCCGATCCTTATGCTTTGTTATCGCTTCTATCCGCTTTAGGCGTGCCTTCCCCACAGGGAGAAATTCCTTTTATCCATATGGATAATGAAATCACATTGCAGGCACTCCAGTCTTTTTACTATGCCGAACAAGAATCGAGCGAGGAAAGAGAGGAAGCAGCGGAACAACCGCAGCGGCCGGACTCTTTCCATCCTTTGCCCGGCAATCCTTGGGAGCTGCTTAAGAAAGGCAAGCTGTCTGCCATGATTACCACGATTTCAGAATTCAAGCTGTATGCGGATTCTTCTGCTGTTGAGTTAAGCGCACTGCCAATGATCAAGGAAGATAATCAGGAGACGACAGGGACCTGGCTCAAAGGGCGGAGCTACGCGATTTCCTCTAAGACGGAAGCGCAAACGGCTGTCGCGGACCTGCTGAAGGCACTTACGACGATGGACGCTGAAATGAATTTATGGTCTGAAGCCAAAGTGCTTCCCGCCATAGTTAGTGCCTATATGGCGCCAGCGATTAAGTCCGATCCGTCTTATCGCTCCTATACCTGGTTAATCGAACAGGGTAATACGATTCCGGTGCAGATTGACCTGGCTAAGAAAATGCATGAGCTGGATCAAGCAATGGAGCAGTTTGCGGACGGGCAGCAGGATCTGGCTGCTTTCGCCAATTACGTCGCATCATTATGGAAGCAGGAGTAAAAGTCCAGATAACAGAGTAAAAGTCCAGATAACAGAGTAAAAGTCCAGATAACAGAGTAAAAGTCCAGATAACAGAGTAAAAGTCCAGATAACAGAGTAAAAGTCCAGATAACAGAGTAAAAGTCCAGATAACAGAGTAAAAGTCCAGATAACAGAGTAAAAGTCCAGATAACAGAGTAAAAGTCCAGATAGAAGCAGAAAAGTCAAAAGCTGAAGCTTATCTAAGCTTCAGCTTTAATTTTAGAGTAAGCATTCCGTCCTCAGTGCTTATTTCAGATGCCTGCAGAAATCCGACGATGCTTTCCGGAGAAAACCCGAGAGGAAACTCCTCCTCCAGGGATCGATTGGTGGATTCAGGGAGGACGAAACCGTTAAAGGTCAATTCCTCCACGTAAAAACGCAGCAGGCTAGCCTCATGCATCTCCAAGACGTACTGTCCCTTGATCGTAACCTCGACATCATCCTCCTGGCCTTCCGCCATAAAGTAACCGTCCTGGAAGGAGAATTCCAGGTTGTTGAACAGCGGATTGCGACTGCGGAAAAAACGGATCAGCTCCTGGTCGGAAATTTGAAAGGTTAGTCCGTTCAAATACTGGTTTCGATTGTCGTCTGCGAGCAATTCTGAAATAGACTGCATCTCATTAGAGATAGCTTCAAAATATTTGCGGAATAACGGAAGTCCCTTGTCCTTCCAGGCAGTGGTTAAATCGACCATCTGCTTAAACACTTCTGTTGCTTCGGGGTTGTTGGCTAATCCTTCATCCATTTCTTGCTGCAAAGCCAGTCTTTGATCACGCTGGATTATAAATGCCTCTTTAATCTGTTTTAATTCCTCATCGTAAGCGATCAGCTCTTCACGCATTTCCTCCAGCCGCTGATAACTATCGGAATAGGCAGTTAACCGCTTGCGGTCATTCACAAAGATCATCGTCAAATATTGGTAAACAGCTATAGCATCGGAGAAGGAATCGGTGCGCAGCAGCAAAGTCCATATATCGTTGCGTTCCCCCATGTAGTAAGCACGGAGAACCTTGCCTGCCTGGTCGCGGGCCTGTTCCATATTCACCTGCTGCCGAGCCATGTTTGCCTCTGTTTGCAGGAGCTGTGCTTCTATCCGCTTTTCTTGCTCGGTCAGCCGTTCAATTTCCCGATCCATTTCTGTGATCGTCAAACTTTTTTGCAGCAGGTCCCTTGCCTGTTCCAGACTGGGCTCTTCGGCTGCCTTCACCGGGGCCTGTGGCGGAATAATAAGCAGAAGACAAAGACACAGCAGTACTATAGGTCGATAAGGCTTGAGCATAGAATACCCCTTTTTCAATTTCAATTTATTTTTATAGGCAAAGCTGATTTTAAGTTCCGTTCAGTTCCGGGGAGTTTATCTTGTTGTCTTTTTCTAAATTTACTCCTTGACCCTCGGTGAACATGACAAAAAACTTCCCCGCAAAAGAGAAGTTTTAAGCGACATCCTTGAACTTAAGACGAAGTAAGACGGGTTAATCCTGCCGTGCAGCGGGAAAAAATAATCGCAGCACCTGACTAAATGGCAGAGCCTGCTCGGGAATTTCTTTTTGAAATTGCGGGTTTTGATTAATGTCGTCATAGCTTTGCTCAAGGCGGATGGTTTGAGGGCTGCCCTCATCCCAGCTGTAGGTTAGGTCCAGCCTTTGACTGCTGGCGTAGCCTTCCCCGTTGATTTCAACGGATAGCTGCCCCGGCGCGTGCAGGGTCAGGGATTGTCCCTTTTCCCTCCATTCGGTCGTTTGTTCCTGTGACAGCAGGCCGTAAGCATGCAGTGTATCCACAATGCCGGGCCAATGATCACGAATGACCAGACTAAGCTCCTCCTGATTTTCTTCGGTTATCTCAATTCCAATCCGGAAAGATCCGTCCGGGTTGCTTTCTTCTGCGTCCAGCCGGGAAAACCAGCGCTCCTCCACAGAGCTGTACAGCTCACTATGCAGCTCTGCGAATAAATGAGCTGTCTGCTTGAGCCGCTCGTCAGTTAGTGCGGAGTCACTGCCCGTCAGCTGGGCTAATTCGGCAAATTCAATCTGAAAATATTCCTCGGGTTTATTAATCAATGGTATATTAACATACAGAGAGTTGTCGGCAAAAAGAACAGGCAGTTTCATGGCAGACGATTCCACGGCTGCTCCTGCAGCGAAAGTGGCTTCTATACGCAGTGGGCTTAATGCAGCGGTGCCTTCCCAGGATAGGCTGCCTTGCAGCAAGGATTGCTGGAGACTGTCCACTATCGGGTTGCTTGTTGTTTTAGCTTCATGATTGATATCAAGATCGGCGCGACCCGTGAAAGTATAGCTTGTAATTTCTTCGTGCTTGCTTAATGCCGTAATCGCTTGTTCCTTCCAATTGACCTTTTCTGCACAGCTGGAGGTCAATAAGGCGGCGCCAAGCAGGCAGAGAAGCGAGCTTTGTTTATTCCAACGCATTTTGGCAAAAACTCCTTTTGTTTAGCTGTTATCATTATAGCTTTATTAACCAGGGTTTGTCTGCAGCAATCCGTAAAACAGATGGGAGCATCAAACATGATCGAATCGAATTCTAGTAACCGTATTGTACCATGGATTGCTTTGGCGATTAGAGAGACAGCAGCGAAAGCGGTCACTTTTTGTGAGTATATGAATTGGTGCCTCTATCATCCGGAGTTTGGATATTACATGAACACTCGGCCAAAGGTGGGGAAGGAAGGAGATTTTTATACCAGCTCCTCTATTACTCCGGTTATGGGAGAAATGCTGGCTAATCGGATTAAAGCGTGGGCCGATGAAGATAGCAGAAGCTCTGCGTGTACGGTTACGGAATGGGGTGCCGGTACCGGAAAATTAGCACGAGCTTTACTGGATAAGCTGGCCCGGGCGTGGCCTGATTTGTATGAACGGTTAGAGTATTGGATCATCGAAAAAAGTGAATACCATCGCCAGCTGCTGCTGCAGGAGCTGGCGGCGCATTCCGGAAAAATCAGAATGTGGAGGGAGGACGAGTGGAGTCAGCAGCCCTGCCCGGAGCGCATGTTCATGTTTTCCAATGAGTTGTTGGATGCGTTCCCCGTTCATCGTGTGCGCCAAAATCATGGGAGATTAATGGAAAGCTGGGTAGCTTGGGATGAGGACAGCCAAGCGTTGACTGAGCGGTGGGAACCTTGCAGCAACAATCAGCTATACCATTATTTGCAGGCCGATTCCATTGAACTGAAAGAGTCACAAGAGGCGGAAATCAATTTGCTGGCTGAGAGGTGGGTGCGGCAGGCGGCGGAATGGCTGTCTCCGGGATCGTGTCTGTTGACTATTGATTATGGCGATTTGGCTGCAGAGATTTATGCCCCCCATCGAATGAAGGGAACGCTCATGTGTTATTACCGGCATGAAGCGCAGGATAACCCGTTAATCTATCCCGGTGAGCAGGATATTACATCGCATGTTAATTTCTCCGCCTGCATGAGGGCGGGCCGCCTCGGCGGTATGGTGACGGAACAGTGGACTACACAAAAGCAATTTTTGGTCGAGCAGGGAATATTGAATGAACTGCAAAACCATGCTTCCCGCGATCCATTCTCCCCGGTGGCAAGAAAGAACAGGGCTATCCGCCAGCTGCTGCTGAGCGATGGAATGAGCGAGCTTTTTAAAGTGCTGATTCAAAGAAAGCTCTAGTCATGCCCCCGCTTGCCAATGTCCGTTTCCGGGTATGAAAACATGAAAAAAGATGATTGCTGACCAGCAATCATCTTGGTTACGCAGGTTAGTTAGCTTATCGACCGGACTTACAGCTCCATATGGAAGACAGACCAATATGTAAAACCGGTAAATGAGATGAGCATGTACGCCCAAAACATCACAATGTAAGTGCGTTCTGTCAAATTCATATAACCGAGCACAACAAACACTGCGGTTTGGAAAAAGAAAATTAATGCCATAGGAATCATATGTCCGGCTAATGCCATTAATCCGATAACAAGTGTCCAGAAACCAAGGACACGATACATGCGTGCCACCGTAACATCCTCCTCTCTTACACAACGATCATCACTAGTACTGCTAATATTATACCGCCCGAGGATGGGCCTGTAAACTCGAATCCGTGACAAAATCGAAACATTTCCGAAAATCGCGGTCTCCCTTAGCGTTTCCAATTCTTTCGAAAATCATGTATGTTTGCCAAAAAAATTGGATATACCTTTTAGTATCAAATAGATTCTATGAACTCTAGTATTGGCATAAAGATAAGGTATCGGGAACGTTTAGTCTTTATGCAAGCCATTAACACCTGAATGAGCAAGATCCATTCTTGTAATTTCTTTACTATCGGTTGGGAGGTAATTAGATGTCGGCAGTAAGACAAGATGCTTGGAGCGAAGAAGATGATCTGATTCTTGCGGAGGTGACGCTAAGACATATCCGTGATGGAAGCACCCAGTTAACTGCATTTGAGGAAGTAGGGGAAAAGATTGGCCGAACGGCCGCTGCATGCGGGTTCCGCTGGAACAGCTGTGTCCGCAAGAGATATGAGGCTGCTATTCAAATAGCCAAAGCTCAGCGCCAAAAAAGAAGCCAGCTGAAGAAAAATGCCTCTGCTCCTCTTTCCAGTGTTTCCTCTGTAGCTGTGTTGGACGGTGACGCCAATCTTCTAAGAACAGACGGTTTCTCCGAAGAAAGTTTGTCTGTAGAGGCTGTAATCCGTTTTCTGAAGCAGTGGAAGAGTACATATTACGAGCTGTCCCGTCAGGCCAAATCTATGGAAAAAGAGTTGCAGGAGCTGCAGGAAGAAGTGGCTCATTTGCGTTCGGAGAATGAAAGACTCAATAAACAAGTTAACGAGGTTCAGACGGACTATCAGGTTGTCAATGACGACTACCGGGCTCTAATTCAAATTATGGACCGCGCTCGTAAGCTGGCCTTCCTCGTGGAAGAAGAGGATGACAAGAAAGCGAAGTTTAAGATGGATGCCAACGGCAATCTGGAGAAAATTGATTAGTGCCGCTACCGAAAGATCCGGTGTTTCCCTAAATGATGGAAAACCGGATTTTTTGTTTGTTTGCCTGCTTGGAAATGAACAATCTGTGCTAGCGGATGATTTGACTACATTTAAAAGAAATAGTACGGCAAAATAGTTGATATAGCTGGATAGGGGCAGGTAAAATGCTAACTCAGGCAGGAAAACAGGAAGCAGAAGGGGAATGTAACGTAAAGACCATTGATCTTGTAGGATAGCCATTTTGCATAAATTGCGGTGGGCTTTTAAGCAAACAAAGATATGGATATCAACGCGGTGTTCGATGTCTATGTCTTGCTGCTGCCTGTTGATAATCGAATTATGCACTTTTGCTCCTACAAGAAATGGATCGGAAATTAGCCTGCAAAGGAGTTAGCCTAATGCGCGTATTGGTGGTTGGCGGAGGCTCCATAGGCCTGCTCATGGCTGGTAGACTAGCGCTGGGGTCAGCGGAGGTTCATTTGGTGTGCAGAACCAAAGAACAAGCCGAATCTATTGCTGCCCAAGGCATAACGGTAACAGCGCTTAATGGTACGAAACAAACCGTGCATCCTGTCTCCATTACGGCATTTGACGAAGCGCTGGCGGCAGCGCTTCCGTCCGCCGAATCTACATGGTCATGGATATTGCTTACCGTCAAGCAAAAGGATATTAATGCTGCATTAATCCAATGGCTGAAGACGCAAATGCTTGGGGAAACCAAGCTGGTTGGCTTCCAGAACGGTATAGGCCATATGGAGCTGCTGGCTGAGATGCTTTCTCAATCCCGTCTGTTTGCCGCTGTAACAACTGAAGGGGCCAAAAGGGAATCGGAGACTGTGGTGTTACAGACGGGGAGGGGAACGGTCTGGCTGGGCAGAGCCTTTGCCGGGAACAGACAGACAGCGGCACCTGGTCCTTCAGCAGCAGAGCATGGCGAAGGTTATTTAATGGATGGGGAGACTCAAGCGCTGATTCAGGTATTGAGAGAAGCGGGGGTGGATGCCCGTGCCGATGGGGCAATGCCCGTACGAATATGGAATAAACTGATTGTGAATGCAGTCATTAATCCATTGACTGCAATCAGCGGAGTAAAGAACGGGGAGCTGCTGGAGGATGCCTGGCGCAGAGAGCTGGCAGGAAAGCTGTATGAAGAAGCTAGAGAGGTCGCTCTTTCTCTCGGAATCCCGATAGCTGACGATCTATGGGAGCAAATCGTCGCGGTTTGCAAGCGGACGGCTGCCAATCACTCCTCCATGCTCCAGGATCGGATGGAACGGAGAAAGACGGAGATCGACTGGATTAATGGGAGCTTGCTGAAGCTTGCACACAGACAGGGGATCCCCTGTCCTAACCATGAGAGCATCGTTCGACAAGTAAAGGCGCTTGAGGACCAATATTTGTCCGGCGAGACGTTCTGAAGCTCGAGGGAATTCTTTGACTATTAGAGGGAGGATGTGTACAATCGAAACAGAATCGATTACCTACTCACGAGTCGTTATATAGGGTAGGGGAGGAGTCCATCTGTATGAAAATAATTCCTTTTGAGCGAAACTCAGGGCAGCGGCTGGCTGCCGACTATTATCATCAGTTTTCTAAAGTAAGCGAGTTTTATGAATATAATCCCTGGGATGGAGACAGTTGGGCTATACGGGCAGAGGCGCTCGGGCATCCCCGTTCTTTAACTGCTAATCGAACCGAGCTGGTCCACAGCTTGATCCGATACAATGATAAAGTCAATAATGCAGCCGAGGCTTTTCAGGCTCTGGAACAGCTGAAAAACGAAAACACGCTTGTCGTTGTAGGCGGGCAGCAGGCCGGATTGTTTACCGGACCGCTGCTTGTTATTTATAAAGCAATAACGATTATTCAAGCGGCCAAGCATGCCGCGGAGAAGCTCGGCCGTGCGGTGGTGCCCGTATTTTGGATAGCCGGAGAGGACCATGACATCGATGAAGTCAATCATACGTATGTTCATGCCCATAATGAAGCTGTTAAAATCAAGCTATCCCCAGCAGAGGGGGAGCCTAGAACCTCCATTAGCCGACTGACAGTGAAGCACTGGGAGGATGTGCTTCAGCAGTTGGATAAATCGCTGATGGATACGGAATTTAAGGCTCCCATCATGGATCAATTAACCTTGATTGCCGGTCAGTCCTCCACTTTGTCGGAATTTTTCGCCAGGATTATGGCGTCATTATTTGGCCGTCATGGGCTCATTCTGCTTGATTCCGATGACCCGGGTATTAGGAAGCTGGAAGGAGCGATGTTCGAGCAATTGCTCGAACAGAATGAGCTGATCAGCGAGGCCTTTCTTAACGAGAGCAGCAAGCTGGTGTCAGCCGGCTATCAGCCGCAGGTTGAAACTTCGCCGCTCTCGGCGAATTTATTTGTATTCGGTGAGGATGGCGAAAGACGACTGCTGCAGCGCAGCAGCAGCGGGTTCACAGATAAGAGAGGGGAGCAGGAATATTCTCTCGGCGAACTGCAGGAAATGGCCTGGAGCCGTCCGGGCAGTCTGAGCAATAATGTCATCACCAGGCCGCTCATGCAGGAATTTCTGCTTCCGGTACTTGCTTCTGTACTTGGTCCTGGTGAAATCGCTTATTGGGGACAGCTTCGCCAAGTATTCGGCGCGGTCGGGATGCAGATGCCCATTCTTTTGCCGCGTAAAGAGCATACTTTGGTGGAAGGTACTGTGCAGAAATATATTGACAAGTACGAGCTGACCTTAGAGGAAGCCTTCGACCAATGGGAGGAAAAGAAGGAGGAGTGGCTGAGATCGCAGGATGAGCTTTGTTTGGAGGAAAGATTCAAGCTGGCCAAAGAGCAATTTGCCGAAATTTACAAGCCCATCCTGCAGGCTGTCGCCAAGATTAATCCGGGTATGGAAAAATTGGGTCAGACGAATGCGGCCAAAATTGTTGAGCAGATTGATTTTCTCCAGGCCCGCTCGATCGAAGCAAACAAATCCCAGTACGAGGCTGCGCTCAGGCAATGGGACCGAATCCGAAATACGCTCTTTCCTCTTGGCAAACCACAGGAAAGAGTCTACAATTTATATAGTTATGTTAATAAGTACGGTCATAGCTGGCTGGAAGAGCTGGTAGCCCAGCCGCTGCAGCTGCGTCCTTTGCATTCCATCGTGTACTTATAAAAGGGGCAGGATATGATGCATAAGCTGCAGGTTGCAACAATTATGTCAGGAGGCATGAATGGATAATGAATTCAAAAGAACAAAGTGTAATTACAGACATATCGCTGGCCCCGGAAGGTCATTTGAAAATCGGATGGGCTGACGCCCATATGCCGGTTTTGAATCGGATTAAAGAGCAATTCGCGCGGGAGCAGCCATTTAAAGGCTTGAAGGTGGCGATCTCGCTGCATTTAGAAGCGAAGACTGCTTATTTGGCCAAGGTCATCCAGGCTGGAGGAGCTCAGGTAGCCATTACTGGGAGCAATCCTTTGTCTACCCAGGATGATGTATGTGCAGCATTGGTAGAGGATGGGATTACGGTATTTGCCAAGTACAACCCGGATCCTGTTGAATATAAGCAGTTAATGGTTCAGACATTGGAGACTAAGCCGGACCTGATCATTGATGACGGCGGAGATTTGGTGACTATTCTTCATTCTGAACGCAAGGACTTGCTGGCACAGGTGCGTGGCGGGGCGGAGGAAACAACGACCGGAATTTTGCGGCTGAAAGCAATGGAAAAGGATGGGACTCTCCAGTTTCCGATGATCGCCGTAAATGATGCTTTCTGCAAATATTTATTCGACAATCGCTACGGCACGGGCCAATCCGTATGGGACGGCATTAACCGGACGACTAATCTGGTCGTTGCTGGAAAGACGGTTGTGGTAGCTGGCTACGGCTGGTGCGGAAAAGGTGTGGCCAAACGCGCCCAAGGCCTGGGAGCGAATGTGGTCGTAACCGAAGTTGATCCGATTAAAGCGGTAGAAGCTTATATGGATGGTTTCCGAGTGATGACGATGCGTGATGCCGCCCGCATTGGAGACTTCTTCGTGACTGTTACCGGGAATCGTGATATCATCCGCAAGGAGCATTACGAAGTTATGAAGGACGGTGCAATTCTGTCCAATGCCGGCCATTTCGATGTAGAGGTTAACAAGCCTGAGCTTGAGGAGATGGCTGTATCGAGCAGGACCGTTAGACGGAACATTGAGGAATATGTGTTGAAGGATGGTCGCAAGTTCTATATTTTGGCCGAGGGGAGATTGGTTAATTTGGCTGCAGGAGACGGACATCCTGCGGAGATTATGGATATGACCTTTGCCCTTCAGGCATTGTCTCTGAAATACGTGAACGAGCAGTATAAAGCTATCGGCACCAAAGTCGTTAATGTCCCCTATGAATTAGATGAGCAGGTAGCCAGATACAAGCTGGAGTCACTAGGATTAACGATCGATTCCTTGTCAGAAGAGCAGGTGCGCTACCTGGAAAGCTGGCAGGAACATTAAGCTTTCGCCATTCAATCCATTATAAAGGGGCGGTTCAGATAATCAGTGAGAATGGACGACTGGACGCCCTGACAAAAAAAGTTGGACGGAAATTACGATTTCCGTCCAACTTTTTTATTGTGGGGACATATTGGACAACTTCTTTTTATTTTTATGGGGAAAACTCCTTGCTGAGCAAATGAAATTGACTGAATAATCATAACGCTATAAAAACTTTTTGGAAAGTTGCTTGGTTTGGGAGCACTTTTTGATTATAATACTGTTATGTGGGGGAAAGTGGTGCAAAGTGGTGGAAAGGGGTGAAGGGTACCATGTTCATGGGGGAATATCAGCATAGTGTTGATGAGAAAGGCCGAATGATTATTCCCGCCAAGTTTCGTGAAGCCCTTGGTCCCAGCTTTGTCGTCACTCGAGGATTGGACAACTGCTTGTTTGTCTACCCCATGCAAGAGTGGACGGTTTTGGAAGGGAAGCTTAAATCCCTGCCCTTAATGAAATCAGATGCCCGCGCGTTTACCCGATTTTTCTTCTCTGGAGCAACAGAATGCGAACTGGATAAACAGGGAAGGGTAAACTTACCTAATACGTTAGTGGAGTATGCCAAGCTTAAGAAAGAGTGTGTGGTGCTTGGCGTATCCAATCGCGTGGAAATTTGGAGCAAAGATCTGTGGGAGAGCTATTTCCAGCAATCGGAGGATTCATTCAATGAAATTGCCGAGAAGCTTGTCGACTTCAATTTTGATTTATAAGGGTCCGCACGCGCTTTGCTGGACGACGCCTGACCAGTCTTCACACTCCAATATTTCAATAACGATCCGGGAGGGCTTTTCTTGTTTCAGCACACAACCGTTCTGCTAGAAGAAGCTGTTGATGGCTTACATATTCAACCTGATGGAATTTATGTTGACTGCACTCTGGGAGGTGCCGGTCATAGTGAGCGAATTGCATCAAGGCTGACTGGTCCGGGAAGGCTGATTGCACTGGACCAGGACGAAACGGCCATACATCATGCGACAAGCAAATTACAGTCATATGAACATCATGTCACGCTGGTCAAAAGCAATTTTCGCCATTTGAAACAGGTTTTATTGGGTCTTGATATACCTGTCCATGAAGGAATTCCGCAAGTTAACGGAATTTTATTTGATCTTGGCGTTTCTTCCCCTCAACTCGATGAAGCTGAGCGCGGATTTAGTTACAATCAGGAAGCGGCGCTGGATATGCGTATGGACACCTCTTCCGAATTGACAGCTTATGATGTGGTCAACACGTGGGAAGAAGAGGAAATTGCCCGCATCCTGTTTGAGTATGGTGAAGAGAAATTTTCCAGGAGAATTGCAGCCCGTCTGAAACAGGAAAGGGATATAGAGCCTATCCGTACAACACTCCGGCTGGCAGAGATCATTAAGGAAGCCATTCCCGCTGCTGCCAGGAGAACGGGCCCCCATCCGGCTAAGCGCAGCTTCCAAGCTATCCGGATTGCGGTGAATGATGAGCTGGGAGCTCTGCAGACAGCGCTGGAGCAAGCGATCGAGTGCCTCGCTCCGGGAGGCAGACTAAGCGTTATCACCTTTCACTCTTTGGAAGACCGTATATGCAAGCAGACTTTTACTAAACAAATTAACCGCTGTACGTGTCCGCCGGATCTTCCGGTATGTGTGTGCGGTCTTAACCCGCTACTCAAATTAGTTAATAGAAAACCGCTGCTCCCGTCCGAGCGGGAGCTCAAGGATAATCCGCGCGCGAGATCAGCAAAATTAAGAATTGCCGAGAAACTCTAGGCTTCAAAAGGAGGAGAAAGTTTGGCGGAATATATGCATGGAAGCTCAGCGTTAAAGCAGAATCGGCAGGAGCAGGTGCGTTATAAGGAAAAGCAGACGATTGTCTATCGCGCGAAATCTATTCCTATGAAAGAAAAAATCATTTATTTGTTAATGATCTTTTTATGTGTGGCGATTGCTGGCACCATTCTGTGGCGCTATGCTCAAATCTATCAAATGAATAACCAGATTTATAAGTTAGAAACCAGTATCCGCCAATTTGAAACGGAAAACACCAGCCTGAAACAGCAGATCGACAAAATGAATGACCTCAGCCTGATCAAGCAAGGAGCGGAGCAGAAGGGGTTAGTCCCAGCCACGCCGGATCAAGTGATCCGGATAACCGGCACTGCTGTTCAGGGGAAATCTGCAGAGGAGACGCCTTAGCTTATAAGCTATGAATAAAAAAGTTAAAGTTAGATCTCTGCTGATCGGGCTAAGTTTTTCTTTGCTGTTTTTTGGGCTTATAGGCAGGATGTATTGGATTCAAGTGGTAGAAGCTTCATGGCTGCAAAGCGAAGCGGAAATACGATGGAAGCAAAGCGAAGTGCTGCGTGCACAGCGGGGTTCGATCTATGACCGCAATGGCAAAGTATTGGCCGAGGACTCTGCGGCGTATACCGTCGCCGTGGACCCGCAGATCATCAACGAGCGGGGAATAGAGAAAATCGTCGCAAAAGGCTTGGCCGATCTCCTTGGAGAGTCGGATGATCCTAGCGAAAAACTGAAGCTGGAACAGAAAATGATGGAGCTTGTGACGAGAAAACGTAGTGACGGGACTCGTTTTGCCAGAGAGGTTATCGTCCGCAGCGAAGGTTATCGTTTGGATGCGGACCGCAAGGAAGAGCTGGAGCAGTTCATTGAAGATTTAAAGAAAAAAACGGAATTTAACAGTGTAGGCGTCTATCTGAAGGAAGAGCAGAAGCGCTACTATCCTAACAACAGGCTGGCCTCCCATCTTCTCGGCTATTTAAGCCAGGAGGGTGAGGCGGTAGGCGGCATCGAAATGATGTTTAATGAACAGCTTACCGGCACGGATGGCGATATTACCCGCAAGAAGGATCGGCGTGGTGTCGAGCTTCCTGATTCCAAGGTTTCCTTCACGCCGCCGGTTGACGGCAATGATTTGGAGCTGACGATTGATCAGAATATCCAGTTCTACACGGAGACTGCTTTACGCCAAGCTTATGACAGGTGGAAACCAAAGAATTTAACCGCGATTGCGGTTGATCCGAAGACGATGGAGATTCTGTCGATGGCCAGCATACCCGACTTTAATCCGAATCGATATTGGGAAGTGAACGGACAGTCTGATTTCATCAATCACGCAATTTCCTCCCAATATGAACCAGGCTCCACGTTCAAGCTGGTAACCCTGGCGGGAGCCATTGAAGAGGGATTGTTTGATCCCGAAGCGTGGTTCCAGTCCGGTACGCTTCAGGTGCCGGGAGCCCCTGTGCATGACCACAACCGTGCAGGTTGGGGATCGATTACGTACATGGAAGGGCTTCTCCGCTCCAGTAACGTTGCTTTTGCCAAGCTGGGCTATGAAGGTCTGAAAAAGGATAGGCTGCAGGACTACATAGACCGATTCGGCTTTGGACAAAAGACCGGCATCGAGCTCCCTAACGAAGTATCCGGAAAAATTCATATGCAGTATCCGTCCGATATCGCACGTGCTACATTCGGGCAGGGCCAGGTTACCGTCACTGCTTTACAGCAGGTAACTGCCTATGCAGCCGTTGCGAATGAAGGAAAGTTAATGAAGCCGTACCTGGTGCGGAACATTCGCGATAGAGAAACCCAAGAAGTGGTGCAAAGCTTTGGGCCGCAGGAGGTAGCTCAAGTGGTATCACCGGAAACGGCGAAAGAAACCGGGCTATACCTTGAGCAGACGGTGGCCAATCAGGAGCTGGGTACAGGCAGGATCGCTTACATTGACGGCTATCGGGTTGCCGGGAAATCAGGTACAGCGAATATCGTACCCGAAGGCTCCAGAGAGTACTCCAGAGATACATGGCTCGTATCCTTTATCGGCTATGCACCGGTAGACAATCCGCAAGTTTTGATTGCGGTCCTGGTCAATCAGCCGGACCTGAAGGGGAATTATCAGCTTGGCGGCGAGGTTGCTACCAGTGTTTTTCGTGAGATTATGACACAGACACTCAGTTATTTGAATATACCGCCCAGCATTTCTCCGTCGGAACGCAGTGATCAATCTTCGGCAAGAGTAATGCCTGATATAACCGGAATTTCTGTGGAGAATGCCAAAGCTAGATTAAGTCAGGTCGGCTTGCAGGCTTCAACATTGGGTGAGGGCAGCAAGGTGACTGCACAATACCCGGCCGCCGGACTGGATGTTTCGACATCGCAGCAGGTGTATCTGGCAACTTCAGATCCATCCAAGCTTCCCATCCCGGACTTGAAAGGCAAGTCCATGAGAGAGGCGATGGAGATCTGCAGCTTCCTGGAAGTGCAATGTGTAACTAAAGGACAAGGTTACGTTAAAGAACAAAGCAATGACACTTCCGCAAGAAAGGCGCAGCTGCAGCTGCGGCCGTTAACGGCGGAGGAAGAAGCAGCTTCTGATCCCGATGAATCAAGCGAAGATTCAAGCGAAGATTCAAGCGAAAACTCCGAAGGGGAAGCTCCGGACGAAGAGGTTGAGCATGAAGGCGAAGCAGAGGGCCAGGCAGAGACAGATTCTGACGAGACGCCTGAAAGCAATCAAGATGAGGAATCCTCATAAAAAAGTTATCATCCCAAAGCAGGCTTTCCGGCGGCTTTGAAGGCTGAGCGCTGCAGCATTGCAATGGCAAGCATGAAAGACAAGTTGTTCTAACCCCTGGTTGTCCCGAATAGTCTGGATATGAACGATCTTGACGGGACAAAGGGGGTTATTTCGTCCATGCGGGTTTCCAATGTAACGATAAGGCGCAGGCTGTGGATAGCCATGCTGGTAGGCATATTGCTTTTTCTTTCGCTAGTGGTAAGATTGGCTTACGTGCAATTGTGGAAAGGATCCGAACTGGCTGAAATGGCAGAGGATTCATGGAGGAGAACGATTCCTTTTGCCGCTAAGCGGGGTGAGATTTGGGACCGTAATGGGGTCAGGCTGACCTATAACGTCAGTTCGCCTACAGTGATGGCGATTCCCGCCCAAATTAAAGAGCCTGAGGAAACAGCAGCCCGATTGGCGGCAGCTTTGCAGATGTCTGAAGAGAAGATCTTGGCTGATATCACGAAGAAGGAAAGAATCGTAAATATTCGCCCGGGAGGGCGCAAAATTTCTCAAGAAAAGGCGCAGGAAATCCGCAGCCTTGGTCTTCCTGGAATTGTAGTCACTGAGGACAACAAACGATATTATCCGTTTGGTTCGATGGCCTCTCATCTGTTAGGCATCACTGGAATTGATAATCAGGGCTTGACTGGGCTGGAAGCGACCTATGATCGATTGTTGACCGGTTCGGCGGGCAGTGTAGCCTATTTGTCCGATGCAGCGGGCAGGGAAATGCCGAATTCCTCGGATGAATTTACGCCTCCCCGCGACGGGCTGAATCTGCAAATAACGATTGACAGTTATTTGCAGTCCGTCATGGAAAGAGAACTGGATCAGGCCATGCTGCAATTCCAAGCGGATAATATTATTGGGATCATGATGGATCCGAATAACGGGGAGATTTTGGCAATGTCCAGCCGGCCTACATACGTTCCGGATCAATTTCAGCAGTATCCTTCGGAAGTCTATAACCGCAATTTACCGATATGGAAAACCTATGAGCCGGGTTCAACCTTTAAAATCATTACACTAGCTGCAGCTATTGAAGAGAACAAAATCGATTTGCATAATGACCATTTCTATGATCCGGGCTGGATCGAGGTTGGAGGCGCACGGCTGCGCTGCTGGAAGCGCGGAGGACACGGGAGTGAAACCTTTTTGCAGGTGGTCGAGAATTCCTGTAACCCTGGTTTTGTCGTGATGGGCCAGAAGCTGGGGAAAGATCTGTTGTTCGATTACATTAAGAAGTTCGGCTTCGGCCAGAAAACCGGAATCGACCTCGGGGGAGAGGAAAACGGGATTTTGTTTAAGCCTTCACAGGTAGGCCCTGTGGAACTGGCGACGACCGCATTCGGCCAAGGTGTATCCGTAACCCCAATCCAGCAGGTTGCTGCCGTTTCAGCTGCTATCAATGGCGGGGTGCTGTATCAGCCGCATCTGGCCAAGGGCTGGTATCATCCGGAAACCGGAGAATTAATAGAATCGATAGAGCCTGAAATGGTAAGAAGGGTCATATCCGAGGAAACGTCCAAACAAGTACGCGAAGCATTGGAAAGCGTGGTGGCCAAGGGAACCGGGCGCAATGCATTTTTGGAAGGCTATCGGGTTGGCGGTAAAACAGGTACTGCTCAAAAGGTGGTCAATGGCCGCTATTCGCCAACGGAGCATATCGTATCATTCATCGGCTTTGCTCCGGCGGATGACCCGCAGGTTGTGATCTACATTGCTGTGGATAATCCGCAAGGGATTCAGTTCGGAGGTTTGATCGCTGCTCCGATTGTCAAAAATATTATGGGGGACACCTTGCATTACTTGGAAGTCAAACCCCGCAAAGAACAGGTGGAGCGCGAATATCGTTATGGGGAGCCGGTACCGGTAGTTGTCCCGGATATGGTCGGGGCTACGGTGCAGGACTTGTACGAGGATTTGCGGTCAGATCTGCGTTTAGCCCAATCGGGCAGCGGGTCCTATGTTATCAGTCAGGCGCCGAAAGCGGGAACGAAAGTAGAGCAAGGCTCGACAGTCCGGATATACTTGTCGTCAACTCCGCCGCCGCAAACCTCGGCCCAGCCGTGAGAAGCTTTTCTTAATGAAATGGATGCTTAGGGAATATACATGAAATGTATAGGCTTTCGAAGCAAGTTTTGTATCCACCTAGTCAATTAATTTCTATGTTATCTACAAAACGAAGCATAGGCTTTCGAAGCAAGTTTTGTATCCACCTAATCAATTAATTTCTATGTTATCTACAAAACGAAGCATAGGCTTTCGAAGCAAGTTTTGTATCCACCTAATCACTAATTTCTATGTTATCTACAAAACTTTGAGGAGGTACCCCCATGCAAATAAAAGAGCTGGCCTCTCTCATCACCCCATCCAAGCTAACCGGAAACGAACAGGCAAAGATAAAAGGAATACAAATTGACTCCCGAAAGGTAAATGAAGGAGACTTGTTTATTTGCCTGACCGGGTCGTTAAAGGACGGACATGACTATGCCCGGCAAGCAATCGACAATGGGGCGACAGCTCTGGTCACTGAAAAGCGCCTGGAGGTGGAAGTGCCTCAGCTGATTGTGAAAAACTCCAGGCTGGCAATGGCCATTATCGCTGATCATTTCTACCAACACCCGAGTAAAGAACTGAAGGTCATCGGGGTAACCGGCACCAACGGGAAAACCACCACGACTTACTTGCTCGAAAAAATCTTGAACGATCATGGCTGCAGCACAGGGCTGATGGGCACGATCGAAATGAAGATAGGCGGTCAAATTTACCCTGTGCTTAACACTACTCAGGATGCGGCCGATCTGCAAAAATCTTTTCGGCAGATGAAGGATGAGGGTGAAAACTATTGCGTAATGGAAGTATCCAGCCATGCCCTCGAGATGGGCAGAGTCAAAGGGGTGCACTTCCGGACCGCGCTATTCACTAATTTAACGCAGGACCATCTCGATTATCACGGTACTATGGAACGCTATCGGGAAGCGAAGGGCCTCCTATTCTCCCGCCTGGGCAATACCTATGCTTCGTCTGAAGCGGAGAGAAGCTATGCGGTTCTGAATGCGGATGATCCGGCTTCCGAATATTTTGCAAGAATGACCTCGGCGCAGGTGATTACCTACGGCATCAACAATGAGGCCGATGTCCGTGCTCATAACATCCGCATTACCTCACAGGGGACGGCGTTCACGCTGAGCACCTTCAAGGGCGAGCAGGACGTGAACCTGAAGCTGATCGGGAAATTCAATGTCTATAATGCGCTCGGCGCGGTTGCCGCTGCGCTTCTGGAAAACATTCCTTTGGAGGAGATTGTGTCCAGTCTGGAGAGGACGGGTTCCGTCCAGGGAAGAATGGAAGTGGTTGATGAAGGACAGCCTTTCCTGGTGCTGGTCGATTATGCTCATACTCCCGACGGTCTGGAAAATGCGCTTTCTACAATTAGCGAGTTTGCCGAAGGCCAGATTTTCTCAGTGTTTGGATGCGGGGGAGATCGCGATCGTACTAAACGTCCGCAGATGGGAGAGATCGCTGCGCGATACAGCGACTATGTTTTTGTAACCTCCGATAACCCGCGTTCAGAGGAGCCGGAAGCGATTCTGGATGATATTGAACCGGGTCTGCTTGAGGCTGGACTAACGGCAGATCAATATGAGAAAATAAGTGATCGGGAAGAGGCGATCCGGAGAGCAATAGATAAAGCCGGACCTAAAGACGTTATTCTGATTGCTGGCAAAGGCCATGAAACCTATCAGATCATTAACGGAACTACCCGCCATTTCGATGATCGGGAAGCCGCTCGTCAAGCGATAAGGGGAAGAAGAACGTGATTAAACGGACATTGGAACAGATTGAAGTGATGGCCGAAGGCAAGCTAGTCCCGGGTGTTCCCCGGGATAAGCTGATTTCCGGAGTTTCGACGGACAGCAGGGCAATAACTACCGGTTGTTTGTTCGTTCCGCTAATCGGCGATGTGTTTAACGGACATTCTTTTGTGACAGAAGCTTTTGCCAAAGGAGCGGCAGCGTCTCTCTGGCAGCAGGACCAGGGGGAGCCGCCAGCCGATATGCCGGTTATTATCGTGGAGAATTGCTTGACCGCCTTGCAGAAGCTGGCCACCGCATACCGCAATCAGCTTACTGCAAGAGTGATTGCCATTACAGGCAGCAACGGGAAGACGACGACGAAAGATATGACTGCAGCTATTTTATCTACTACATATAAGGTTCATAAAACGGAAGGAAATCTAAACAATCATATTGGACTGCCGCTTACCTTGCTGCAAATGGATGAATCGACGGAAATGGCTGTTTTGGAAATGGGCATGAGTGGACGTGGCGAGATTGAGCTGTTGACCGGGCTGGCACAGCCGGAGGCTGCCATCATAACGAATATCGGTGATGCTCATTTGCTGCAGTTAGGCAGCCGGGAGGAAATTGCCCGGGCGAAGTGCGAGATTTTGAGCGGCCTGAAGGAGGACGGATTTTTTGCCTACAACGGGGACGATCCGTTGATTGATAATACCTACCCGTCCATGCCGCAGCCGAACCACTTTTTACGTTACCGGTTCGGAAGCGGTCCGCAGAACGATCTGTATCCGTTAGCCATCATGCTTGATCATGAAGGGCAGCAGTTTCGTATTAACTGGCCAGATGCCCCCGGATTCAGTCTTCCATTACTGGGCGAGCACAATGTGATTAACGCGCTTGGCGCTATCGCCGTTTGCAAATATATGGGAGTGCAGGACAAAGATATTGTCGAGGGACTGCGAAATTTAAAAGTATCCGCGATGAGAATTGAATCGATCAAAGCCAGCTGCGGGGCACTGCTGCTTAATGATGCTTACAATGCAAACCCATCTTCCATGAAAGCGGCTATTCAGCTCGTGCATACGTTAAAGGGCTACCATACTAAAATGGTAGTGCTCGGAGACATGCTGGAGCTTGGTGAACGGGAACTGGAATTTCATCTGGAGATCGGACGGATGCTGGATCCCGCTCAAATTGATTATGTGTTTGCTTATGGGCCGTTGGCTTATCATATTATGCTGGGGGCTAAAGAAGTGTTGGGAGCAGGCAAGGTACAGTGGTTCGAGGATAAGAATGAGCTCGTTAAGAAGTTATCCTCGATGCTCTCCCCGGGGGATCTCGTGTTATTCAAGGCTTCGCGAGGCATGAAGCTAGAAGAGGTTATCCAAGCTGTACAATGAGCATGCTGCATAAGTGACAGGTAAGGAAGAAAAGTATGTTTTGAATAAGATTCAGGAGGGTATCCGGTGATAGATTTTAAAGAAATCATGTTTCCTCTAGGCGCCGCATTCGTGCTGTCCTTATTGGCCGGCCCGCTGCTTATCCCATTGCTGCGCGCGCTGAAATTTGGACAACAAATCCGCGAGGAAGGACCACAAGCGCATCTTAAAAAGGCCGGCACTCCGACCATGGGTGGTGTTATTATTATGCTCGCCCTGACGCTGGCCGCCCTCCGTTTTGCCGATTTAACACCTGAATTAGTAATTTTGCTAGTGGCAACCCTTGGTTACGGGCTGGTAGGCTTTTTGGATGATTACATTAAAATTGCTTTTAAGCGTTCATTAGGTTTGACCGCGAAGCAAAAGCTGGCAGGCCAGTTAATCGTCTCGATTATTGTATGTGTGCTGCTTTACCGCATGGGACACCCGACTTATCTCGACATTCCCGGACTGAATTTCTCTATTCCGCTGGGCTGGTTTTATTATGCATTCGTAATTCTCTTTATGATGGGAATGTCGAACGCCGTTAATTTCACCGATGGACTGGACGGATTATTAGCCGGAACGAGCGCGATAGCTTACGGAGCTTTCGTCGTTATAGCAATGAAGCTGCATAGCCCGGAAACAGCAGTATTTACTGCAGCTATGGTCGGAGCCGTTCTTGGATTTCTGGTTTATAATGCCCATCCCGCCAAAGTATTTATGGGGGACACCGGCTCACTCGGAATAGGGGGAGGGATAGTTGCTGCGGCGATTCTTACCCGCTCGGAGCTGCTGTTAATCCTGATTGGCGGAGTGTTTGTTATGGAAGTGCTGTCGGTTATTATTCAAGTGATTTCCTTTAAAACGACCGGGAGACGGGTCTTTAAAATGAGTCCGATCCATCACCATTTTGAGCTGGTCGGATGGTCGGAATGGAGAGTGGTTATTACTTTTTGGGCGGCCGGATTTGTGCTGGCGGCGATCGGATTATGGATAAGCGGGGTGTTTTAACGATGAAGGAGCCTTATGAGTATAAGAACAAACAGGTTGTGGTTATCGGACTTGCCCGAAGCGGGGCGGCAGCAGCCAAATTACTGCACAGCTGGGGGGCGGTGGTTACCGCCAACGATTTGAAATCGCGTGAGCAATGCCCGGAAGCCGACGAGTTGGAGGCGCTGGGTATTTCTGTTGTTTGTGGCGAGCATCCCCCGGGTCTGATCAGCAGGGAAGTGGAACTGGTTGTTAAAAATCCGGGAATTCCCTATAGGGCCGATCCGATCAAACAAGCGGAAAAGCTTGGTATCGAAGTCGTGACGGAGGTGGAGCTCGCCTATGTCGTCAGCCGGGCGCCTATTATCGGCATAACAGGCTCCAACGGGAAAACGACCACAACGACATGGGTAGGAGAAATGCTGGAGGCTTCCGGATTGCGGCCGATCGTGGCCGGCAATATCGGCAGGCCGCTGGCTGATGCTGCGATGCAAGCGGAAAAGGACCAGTGGCTGGTTGCAGAATTAAGCAGTTTTCAGCTTAAAGGTACGCAGCGCTTTCGCCCGCAGATCGCTTGTCTGCTCAATGTCTCGGAAACTCATTTGGATTATCACGGCACAATGAAAGATTATACCGCCTCTAAATTCAAGCTGTTTGCGAACCAGTGTAAGGAGGACATAGCCGTTTTGAATTGGGATGATGGCGAGTGCCGCAGGCTCGCTTCCCAATTAACCGCCAAAGTTCTTCCTTTTTCTACAAAGGAACAGCTGGAGGAAGGCGTGTTTATACGCCGCCATGCGGAAAGCGGGCAGTTGGAGAGAGATATCGTGTATCGGCCGGCCGGAGGAGACATGAGGCATATTTTGCGGGCCTCCGAGGTAGGCGTGCCGGGCTCCTTCAATCTCGAGAATGCGCTGGCGGCGGCTGCCATTGCCATTGCCGCAGGAGTATCGCTGACGGTAATCGCGGAGTCCTTGCGGCAATTTCGCGGGGTGGAGCACCGCTTGGAATGGGTCGCGGAGCACCAGGGAGTGCTCATATACAACAATTCCAAATCGACGAATGCCACAGCCACGATTAAGGCGCTGGAAGGATTCGATCGTCCGGTCGTCCTGATTGCAGGCGGACTGGACCGGCAAAAAGACAAGCCTGACTCCGGCTTTGAGGAATTGATCCCGATATTCCAGGCGAAGCTGAAAGGCCTCATCGCCTTAGGGGAGACGCGCCACAAGCTGGCTAATGCCGCCCAACAGGCGAATGTCGGGCATGTTGTGCGCGTGGATGCAGCGGATCCCGAGGAAGCAATGGATCAGGCTGTCCAATCAGCAGCTTCCCTCTGCAAGGAGGGGGACATTCTGCTATTGTCGCCATGCTGTGCGAGCTGGGACATGTTTGCCTCCTTTGAGGAACGGGGGAGCATGTTTAAGCAGTCCGTGCATAATCTTTTAACAAGGGGATAACCAAGCTCTGGCTGTCCCATCTTGTTGAAGGATGTGAGGACATGGGAAAAGCACGTACCGCTCCAGATGCGGTGTTGTTGGTTTCGACTTTGCTCTTGCTGACCATTGGCGTCATTATGGTGTACAGCGCAAGCTCTATTTTATCTTTTCATGATTTTGGGGATTCTTGGTATTATGTGAAAAGACAGCTGCTTTTTGCAGTCCTTGGTGTAGCAGCTATGGGTTTGACGATGAACGTGGACTACTGGGTTTGGAAGAAATACGCGAAGCTCGGTTTGCTGGTTTGCTTCGCTCTTCTAGTTATCGTTTTAATTCCGGGAGTGGGTGTCATACGGGGCGGAGCGAGAAGCTGGCTCGGCATCAGCTCCTTCGGGATCCAGCCTTCCGAATTTATGAAAATCGGAATGATTATTTTTATGGCCAAGCTGTTGTCCGAGGAGCAGGGGAAAATTACTCAATTTACCCGCGGCCTGCTGCCCCCGCTGGCGGTCATGGGGCTGGCATTCGGTCTGATCATGCTGCAGCCCGACCTGGGTACAGGCGCGGTATTGGTAGGGGCCACTTTACTGATTATTTATACAGCGGGAGCCCGTATTTCCCATCTGGCTATGCTGGGGCTGGTAGGGCTGGCGGGGTTTGTCGGCCTGATTGCCGCAGCACCGTACCGCTTGAAAAGGATTACCGCATTTCTTGATCCGTGGCAGGACCCGCTTGGCGCCGGCTACCAGGCTATTCAATCGCTCTATGCGATAGGCCCCGGACGTCTTGCCGGGCTTGGCTTCGGCAACAGCTTGCAAAAATACAGCTACCTTCCCGAACCGCAAACGGATTTTATTTTTTCCATCATTGGGGAAGAGCTTGGATTCATTGGCGGCTCGCTGGTTCTTGTACTGTTTGCTTTATTGGTATGGAGAGGACTGCGAGCAGCCATTACCGCCCCCGACACGTTCGGCAGCTTGCTCGCGGCCGGGATATCCGGTATGATAGCGGTCCAAGTCATTATTAATGTCGGCGTGGTCATTGGCATGTTCCCGGTTACGGGGATTACCCTGCCGCTAATCAGTTACGGAGGCTCCTCATTGACCTTGATGCTGACCTCGCTTGGCATTTTATTAAACATCTCCCGCTATTCAAGAGGGTAACCGGGATGCGGCTGCAGCCCGCCATCACGCCGGACCCGATGGACTAGCGATGAGGGTGGATACATTTTTCATGCGGCTGCAGGTTGCGATTGGGCTTTTGTCACACTATTGGGGATTTGACATAAGATACACTATACCCGTGACAAACACCCGTTAACCAGGCAGAAAACCGGAGCAGCGGAAACGCTGCAGCCGATCCTACCTGCAAAGCCCATGCATTTTTTTGAAGAAAGGGTGAGCCTATTGCTGCCGTGGATTACTGAGCTGGAGGCTGCGAATGTTGGCACCGTGCTGGCCAATGAGCCAATGGCGCCTCACACGTACTGGAAAATAGGAGGCCCCGCTGATGCTTTAGTCATACCGGAGACTAAGGAGCAGCTGGTATCCATTGTCCGTCTAGCTAAAGAAAAGCAAATTCCCTGGTTTGTGCTGGGGAAAGGCTCAAACTTGCTGGTAACCGACAAAGGAATCCGGGGTATTGTCATCAAGCTGTCCGATGCATTGGATTACGCAAGGTTTGAAGACAATATCGTGTACGCGGGTGCAGCCTTCTCGCTGATCAAGCTGGCCATATTGGCGAACAAACGAGGCTTAAGCGGGCTGGAGTTTGCGGGAGGCATTCCCGCAAGCATTGGTGGCGCCGTCTTTATGAATGCCGGGGCTCACGGGTCGGAGATGTCACGTATTCTTAAGCAAGCTGAAGTACTGCAGGATAATGGAGAATGGGCGATTTTGCAGAATGAAGAGTTGCAGTATTCTTACCGTCATTCTATTCTTCAGGAACGATCTGCTATCGTTACGGAGGCTGTGCTGGAGCTGGTTCCAGGAGACCCTAAAAAAATTACGGAGGCCTATGCCGTAAACAGGGAAAGACGGTTGAAAACCCAGCCCCTTTCACTTGCTGTTGCCGGCAGTGTTTTCCGTAATCCTCCAGGGCATTACGCTGCACAGCTAATTGAAGCCTCCGGGCTGAAAGGAAAGAGAGTAGGAGGGGCGGAAATATCAACTCTTCACGCCAACTTTATTATCAATACGGGGCAGGCTACAGCGGAAGACGTGCTCACCCTCATTGACCATATCCAGAAGGTGATCGGACAGAAATACGATGTGAAACTGGTTCCTGAAGTATTGGTGGTGGGTGAACGGTAATTCGGAGGTGAAACATTGGAAAAGTTGGTGATCGAAGGCGGGAAACCACTCTCGGGAACCATACGAATTCATGGAGCTAAGAACGCAGCATTGCCCATCCTTGCAGCAAGCATTATGGCTGAAGGAACACACGTACTAGAGAATATACCGGATTTGTTGGACATCCACGTGATGCTGGACATTTTACGCGCTCTGGGGTGCAAAGCAGAGCTTCGGGGCGATAAAGTAACGTTAAATACATCGCCTATTTATTCCTCTCACATCCCGCAAGAATTAATGAAGCAAATGCGGTCGTCTGTTTTCCTCATGGGTCCTTTACTTGCCCGATTTGGCACTGTGCAAATTTATCAGCCTGGCGGATGCGCGATCGGTGAAAGAAAAATCAATTTGCATTTGCAGGGGCTGCAAGCATTAGGTGCAGTGGTGGAAGAGAAGGGGAACACCATCCTGTGCCGCACCGAACGATTGAAAGGCGCCGATATTGTATTAGACTTCCCCAGTGTCGGAGCTACGGAGAATATTATGATGGCTGCGGTTATGGCTGAAGGAACGACAAGAATATTCAATGCAGCCAGAGAGCCCGAAATCGTGGATCTGCAGAATTATTTAATTGCCATGGGCGCGAAAATGATCGGTGCCGGAACCGATACAATTACGATCGAGGGTGTGAGCAAGCTTCAACCGGTTTCTTACAAGGTGATTTCCGACCGAATCGTAACTGGAACACTAATGTGTGCGGCGGCAGCAACTCGCGGCAGCGTAACCTTAGAAAACGCCAATCCGGCCCATTTGACTTCAGTCATTCATGTGTTAAAGCGGGCAGGTGTGCAGGTTGTTTCCCAAGGAGATGTCATCCAGGTGACGTGTCCGGCCAGGCCCAAGGCGGTAGAGAGAGTAGTAACTTCCCCTCATCCGGGATTTCCTACCGATTTGCAGCCGCAAATGATGGTGCTGCTTGCCCTCGCGGATGGAATCAGCATCATTAAGGAAACGATCTTTGACGGCCGCTTCAAGCATGTGGAGGAGCTGTCGAGAATGGGCGCCGACATCCACGTAGACCTCTCTTCAGCCTTTATAAGAGGTGTACCCAGACTTTACGGCGCTACAGTAGAATCGACCGATTTGCGGGCAGGAGCGGCTCTTGTCATTGCCGGGCTGGCTGCCCGCGGAACGACGGTGGTTGAAGAAGTGCATCATATTGATAGGGGATATGATAGAATAGAAGTAATGCTAGGCAAGCTAGGGGCAAACATAAGCCGCTGTCCCTCGCTAAGCCGAAAAACCCTCCTGTCTTGATGGTAAGCTGTACGTCCTTCTGTCCCTTCCTGCCTAGGAAGGGATAAGGACGTTTTCACTTCATCAGAAAGTATAAGTCTCATATTTTCAAATTTCTGATGAAGCTTGACAAACGCGCCTATTCCTAAAGGGGCGAATCCGTTTATCCTTGAGCAGTAGATTTCTAGAAGGTGATCGATTGTCTGCTGAACGAAAAGTGCCGGCTATCAAACCAGCCCGGCCGAAAAAAAGGACTAACCGCAAAAGGGTCATTTTGCTTGTCGTTTTTTTTGTTACATTATTAGCCATTCTTTTCTTTCAATCTTCCATCAGTAAAATAAGCGAGATTGAAATAGTCGGGTACGAGATGGTATCAGCTGAGGAGATTGGACAAGTCTCGGGGATTACTCTGGGGGACAGCTTTTTTACTATAAAAGATCGAGAAGTGATCGCAAACATAGAAGCGCTGCAGCCCGTTAGGGAAGCGGCCATTCACAAGAAGTTCCCCGGTTATGTGCAGATTGAAGTGACAGAGCATGAGCGGGTGGCCTTTACCATCAATGATCAGGGGGCGAGAGAGGCGCTGCTGGCAGACGGCACGGCCGTTCCTCTTGAAGGCCTCGCGATACCATTGGACAGGCCTATCCTGAGCGGATGGGAAGCGGGTAATCCGCTAATGATCGAGCTGTGCAGCGTGCTCGGCAGCATAGCTGAGCCCCTCTTGGACGATATTTCGGAGATTGTGCCGGATCCCAGCCAGGCTTACGAAGATAAGATCCGGATGTATACCAAATCGCAATTTGAAGTTTCCACAAGAATAGCTTTGCTCGCAGAAAAGCTGCAGTATTTTAATCTCCTGGTCCAGGAAATTAAAGATCAGGACATCCATGCAGGGGTGTTTACGCTAATGGAGCAAGACCGCTTTCTTCCCGTAGAACTGGAGGAGGAAGAGGCGGGGAATAACTTGGCCGAGTGAGCAGCCAGCCTATTACAGGCTTGTTTTGAAAGAGCAAAAAAAGATCAAAATAGACTACTCTTTGCCATTCAATAATGTTAGAATTGATACTATGGGATTTCTGCGAAATAGGAATTATTTACTATATAAAAAATCGCTGAAAAAAGAGGGAAAACAGGAACGATGTTGAATATGTACAGAGGTCTAAATTTAGACTGCAATAGGGACAAGCAACAGGAGGTGCCTAGGATTGAGCAACAATGACGTCATCGTCAGTTTGGACATTGGTACTTCCAAGGTTCGTGCCATTATCGGGGAAGTTGCTAACGGAACTATCAATATTATCGGCGTAGGATCCGCGGAATCCGAAGGTATTCGCAAGGGTGCTATTGTCGATATTGATCAGACCGTACAATCGATACGAAATGCCGTCGATCACGCGGAGCGCATGGTCGGCATTCAAATTTCAGAGGTTTATGTCGGAATTTCCGGCAATCATATCGGTTTGCAAACCAGCCATGGAGTAGTTGCCGTTTCCAATGAAGATAGGGAAATCGGAGAAGAAGATATAGATCGGGTCTTACAAGCTGCAAGAGTAATCGCACTGCCGCCGGAGCGGGAAATTATCGGCATTGTGCCCAAACAGTATTTAGTAGATGGGCTGGAAGGGATCCAGGACCCCAGAGGAATGATTGGAGTTCGTCTGGAGGTGGAGGCCACCATTATTACGGGAGCCAAAACCGCTATACATAATTTACGCCGTGTAGTGGAGAAGGCCGGACTGAATGTGGCCGATCTTGTCCTCATGTCTTTGGGTTCAGGCTATATGACTCTTTCTAAGGATGAGAAGACGATAGGTACGATTCTTGCAGATATTGGCGCCGGAGCGACCACCATCTCCGTTTTTGAGAACGGCAATTTAGCGGCTACTTCGACCTTGCCGATAGGCGGCGAGTTCATAAGCAACGACATTTCCATCGGCCTTCATACCCAGATGGAGAATGCCGAGAAAATCAAGTTGAAGTTTGCTTGCGCCTCGATTAATGATGCTTCTAGCGATCAGGTATTTAAGGTTCCTAGAATTGGCAGCAACTCCGAAAAGGAGTTTAATCAAGTAGATTTGGCGAATATTATCGAGCCAAGAGTCAGGGAGATCTTCCAATTGATTCGTGCTGAGGCGGCCCGCATGGGTTACGAGGATGCACTGGGAGGATACGTATTAACCGGAGGAACGATGACTATGCCGGGTATTTTGAACGTGGCACAAGAAGAGCTATCGGCTTCAGTCCGAATCGCTTCCCCGGATTTTATTGGTGTACGTGACCCTTCCTTTACAGGCGGGGTTGGCATTATTATCTTCCTTACCAAAACTTTGCGCAACCGTAGCGCTGCGGCCCCGGCCAAGAAACTGCCTTCCAAAAAAGCCCAGCCTGCCGATAAGGAGCAGGGATGGTTTGAAAGATTCAAAAACTGGTTAAGCGAATTAATTTAGAGATAGATCACGACATCTCGGTCGAACACATTGCAGATGTGATCACAGTATGGGTGAGGAGGATAACAATCGTATGTTTGAATTCGATTTGGATTTGGAACAAATGGCTACGATAAAAGTCATCGGTGTAGGTGGCGGCGGTAGCAATGCGGTTAACCGTATGATAGAAAACGGAATTCAAGGTGTAGAATTTATTACGGTCAACACGGATGCCCAGGCGCTTAATCTGGCTAAATCCGAGACTAAGCTGAAAATAGGCGAGAAGCTTACAAGAGGGCTTGGCGCCGGTGCAAACCCCGAGGTAGGCAAAAAAGCGGCAGAAGAGTCTCGAGAAGCTATCACTCAAGTGCTGACAGGAGCCGATCTGGTGTTTGTTACGGCTGGTATGGGCGGGGGAACTGGAACAGGTGCTGCCCCGGTCATCGCTGAAATTGCCAAGGAGTGCGGAGCGCTAACCGTAGGTGTCGTCACTCGTCCATTCACATTTGAAGGGCGCAAGCGTCAAGGACAGGCTGAGTATGGAATCAATGCCTTGAAGGAAAAGGTAGATACCTTAATTGTGATTCCAAATGACCGTCTGCTAGAGATTGTCGACAAGAAGACCCCGATGATCGAGGCGTTCCGCGAAGCGGATAACGTTCTGCGTCAAGGGGTTCAAGGCATTTCTGACTTGATCATGGTGCCGGGATTGATCAACCTCGACTTTGCCGATGTCAAGACCATTATGACGGAACGGGGTTCGGCATTGATGGGTATCGGTTGGGGCACAGGCGAGAATCGTGCGGCTGAAGCGGCGAAGAAGGCAATCATGAGCCCGCTTCTGGAAACCTCTATCGAAGGTGCCAGAGGGGTCATCATGAACATTACCGGCGGCTCCAATTTGAGCTTGTACGAGGTAAATGAAGCGGCTGAAATTGTTATCGGCGCTTCTGACCCCGAAGTGAATGTCATTTTTGGTGCGATCATCGATGAAAGCTTGAAAGAGGAGATCAAAGTAACTGTCATTGCAACCGGATTTGAAACCAAACCGGGTGGACAAACCGTGCCTCAGCGAAAGCAGCCGGGTGCTTCTCCGGAAGGTCAGGACAATCGGAACTACCAAAGTCAGAGCCCGTCCAACAACATCCGTCCTTTCGGTAATCAGCCAAGCAATGATCAGCTCGATATTCCTACTTTCCTTAGAAACCGCGGCAAGAACCATTTGAACGAATAGCAGAATTGGCCTTGATTATTCAAGCGTTTTGCAGGCAAGCGTGCCTGCAGAGCGCTTTTTTAATGCTTATACAGCATATAACTCGAAATTAGTGCAAAGCCGCAGCAAGCGGTAACGTTATTCCCGGAAAAATCTGCCCCTCCTTTTTCCAAGACCGGGTCATGAATCCGGATTTTCCGCATATACTTATTTAACTTCGACAAAAAAACAGCGCTTACGTCACCAAGGTTAGACAGACTTTGTAATCCGAAAGCTTTATACTGGACACAACCGTCGCGAAAGCTAGGAGGATAGGAAAATGACCGTTTATGTGGATCTTATTTTCCTATTTAACTTCGTTATTGACGGAATCCTTTTATTGACTACAGCTTGGACAAGGCGGCTGGAAATCAAAGGGGTTCGTTTGGCCGCGTCTGCAGCGGTAGGAGCTTCTTATACTGTGTTTATGCTGTTCCCCGGCCTTTCTGCTCTCTACACGTTTGCGGCCAAATTGGCATTTTCCGTGCTGATGCTGCTCATCGCTTTTCGTTATCGGGGGTGGGTGCCCTTTCTTAAAACGATGGCAGCTTTTTACTTGATCAATTTTGCCGCTGGCGGAGGAATTATTGGAATCCATTATTTTCTTCTCCCTTCCTTGGAGATCTGGAACGGAATCGGCTTTACCCGTTCCGGCGGGCTGCACTATTCTATGCAGATCCATTTAGGAGTAATCATCTTGGGCTTGATTGGGGTTTTATACTTCTATGTACGGTTGAGCCGCAGCCAGCAGAGACAGGATGAATTGAGCGAGTACCTTGCTGATATCCGGATCGTCATAGACGACTTCACTTTGTCGTGCAAGGGGCTTATCGATACGGGCAACCGACTATATGATCCGTTAACGAAAACGCCGGTGATGGTTACCCAGACATCGATTTGGGGGGACCGCTTTCCGCCGCAGTGGATCAAACAGATTCAGCGGGCGGAAGCCGAGCAAATCGTCACGACTATGGAGCATGACAATTTTCCGTGGGCCGATCGGCTGCGATTGATTCCGTACCGCGGAGTAAATAACGGTACGCGCTTCATGCTGGCACTTAAGCCGGATCAAGTCACTGTCGACCATCAGGGCAAACAAATAAACACCCATCGGGTTCTGATAGGACTCGATACCGGCCAGCTAAGTCCGGAAGGCAGTTATGAGGCTATTATTCACCCTGAATTGATCAGAGTACGGGACGCGGCTGTCTAATGCCCGCGCAACGGGTAGGTTGCAGCAGCAATAACGAAGAACACGAAGCCGGGAAGCCACAAAAGCAGTATTTGGAGGAGGATGCGAACATGTTTTACAAATGGAAACTGACCATGCAAATTCACTATTACCGCTTGTTGCTGCTTGTTGGGTTGAAGGCAGACGAAATTTACTATATTGGCGGAAGCGAGGCGCTGCCTCCGCCATTGTCGAGAGAAGAGGAAGAGTTCTTGCTGCAAAAGCTGCCTAGCGGCGATGCGGCCATCCGCGCCATGCTGATCGAGCGGAATTTGCGCCTTGTTGTTTACATTGCCCGCAAGTTCGAGAACACGGGAATCAATATTGAGGATCTGGTGTCCATAGGTGCGATAGGCCTGATCAAGGCCGTGAACACATTTGATCCGGAGAAAAAGATTAAGCTTGCCACTTATGCTTCCAGATGTATCGAAAACGAAATTCTTATGTATTTGCGCAGAAACAGCAAAATTCGTACGGAGGTATCCTTTGATGAACCGCTGAACATCGACTGGGACGGAAATGAATTGCTGCTCTCCGATGTGCTGGGTACCGAGAATGATACCATTTACCGGAATATCGAGGAACAGGTAGACCGCAAGCTCCTGCATAAGGCGCTTGAGAAGCTGTCAGAACGGGAGCGGGTCATCATGGAGCTGAGATTTGGCCTGCAGGATGGGGAGGAAAAAACCCAGAAGGACGTTGCCGACATGCTTGGCATTTCCCAGTCCTATATTTCGCGCTTGGAAAAGCGAATCATCAAGCGATTAAGAAAAGAATTTAATAAAATGGTGTAGGCGTTCTCAATCAGGAAATAACGGGATTTCCGGAACGGATGCAAGCTAAGGTCCATGCCCAGGTGAGCCCGATTTCATACACGCATAAAAAAAAATCCCAAGGAGATAATTAACATTAATGTTGCTCCCTGGGAGGTAATCACGGTGACACGAAATAAAGTCGAAATCTGTGGTGTCGATACTTCAAAGCTTCCGGTGCTGACAAACACCGAGATGCGCGAACTATTCGTTCGCCTTCAGACTAACAACGAGCAATGGTGTAGAGAAAAGCTGGTTAATGGCAATTTAAGACTGGTGCTCAGCGTCATTCAGCGGTTTAATAATCGTGGAGAATTTGTCGATGACCTGTTCCAGGTTGGCTGTATCGGACTGATGAAAGCCATCGATAATTTTGACTTAAGTCAGAATGTTAAGTTTTCGACTTATGCGGTTCCGATGATCATTGGTGAAATCAGACGCTATTTGCGGGATAACAATCCGATTCGGGTTTCCCGGTCGCTGCGCGATATAGCGTACAAGGCTTTACAGGTCCGTGATAACTTGACCAATGCGAATTCGAGAGAACCGACGATAGCGGAAATATCAGAAGTTTTAAATGTTCCTAAGGAAGATGTCGTCTTTGCATTGGATGCTATCCAGGACCCCGTCTCTTTGTTCGAGCCGATTTACCATGATGGTGGAGATCCTATCTATGTGATGGATCAAATCAGCGATGAACGCAACAAGGATGTTTCTTGGATTGAAGGTATCGCTTTAAGGGAAGGGATGAGAAAGCTGAATGATCGGGAGAAGCTGATCCTGTCCATGCGCTTCTATGATGGCAAGACGCAGATGGAGGTAGCTGAAGAAATCGGAATTTCCCAAGCCCAAGTGTCCAGATTGGAGAAGTCTGCAATCGCGCAGATGCAAAAGCATGTTAAGTCATGATATCCTGCTGGGATGATTGCAAAGCCGCAAGCTCTGTATTTCGGAGTCTGCGGCTTTTTCGGCTGCATAATACAGGAAATTAGCCAAAACAGGACATTTTTCACATCGCCCACATATATTTAAAGATAGGGATGACAGATTTTGTGTCGGTTCGACTTGAAAAGGTTTTGAGGCATAGCGCAACACAGCTTGCTGAAGGCGGGAGCAAGTCAGGCTGTGATCAAGGGATGAAAATACAGTGTGGTGGTGACGGCATGAAAATAACCGATTTTCAGTCGAAGGATGTCATAAATATTGTGGACGGAAAAAAGCTGGGAGTGATAACGGACCTGGAGCTCGATTTACGGCAGGGGCGTATTGAATCGATCGTAGTGCCGGCAAGCGGGAAATTTTTTGGTTTTTTTGGGGGCGGGGCGGACATCATCATTCCGTGGCGCAACATAGTAAAAATCGGCATGGATGTGGTTCTGGTTAAGCTGGATGAATCCAGGTCTTATCGACCTGCAGATGAGCATGAACCGGCATAAGGAGAGTGTGTTTTGCGGGGAATTGAACAGCAGGAGGTAACAGTTTGAGCCAATTAACCGAAGTTCTGCAAAAGAGCGTTCGTTTCTTGGCGAATCCTGTGGTAAAATTTACTGTAACGATATAGTTAGTTATCAGGGGGACATATGGAACCATTTCAATATGTAGAAGAACCTAACCGTCCGGCGCTTTTTTATCTCCGCAGCTGGATGGAGCAATTTCCCGGCCTTACAGCGGGGATTACTTCCCGGCATGGAGGGGTGAGCTCCACGCCCTACGCGTCATTGAATATGGGGCTGCATGTTGGGGACCGGCCGGCTGATGTAACGGATAACCGCAACCGCGCTGCCGATTCGGTTGGCCTGTCCTTAAGCAGCTGGGTCTTTGCAGAGCAGGTTCATGGAATCAACGTATCGGCTGTTGGAGCTCATGACCGGGGCAAAGGAACGGTCAGCCGCGAGAATGAGGTGCCGAGCTGTGATGCCTTAATGACGGATCAGCCGCAGTTAGTTCTCGCTGCTTTATTTGCAGATTGTGTTCCGCTGTATTTCGTTGATCCCTCTCGTCAAGCCATTGCCATTGCTCATGCCGGCTGGAAAGGCACCGTAGGCCGGATTGCTATGCAGGTGGTTGATAGCATGCGGAGGCATTACGGTTCAGCGCCCGGCGATCTGTATGCAGCTATAGGGCCATCAATCCGGGCATGCTGCTATGAGGTGGATGAGCGTGTCGCTGAGCCGGTTCGCAGCGTGTTGTCGGAAATTGCGGAGGACTCATCCGCGGGCCGTATCCTTCATTCATGCCTGACCGACCGGAAAAGCGGGGGGAAATACAGTCTTGACTTGCAACTGGTGAACCGACAAATTATGATAAAAGCAGGGATTTCGCCATCTCGCATCGAAATGACTACATGGTGTACTAGCTGTCATGTGGAACAGCTGTATTCTCACCGCAAGGAGTCAGGCCTAACCGGCCGTATGTGCGCATGGATAGGATGGCGTAGACAAGAAGGAGAGAATCGCAATTGAGTCTACAGGACAGAATTACCGAGGTGGAGGAGCGCTTATCCCGCGCCTGCCAACGAAGCGGCCGAAATCGCGATGACGTTGCGGTTATCGCTGTCACGAAGTATGTATCCTTGGAGACGACCCGAGCGGTGGTTGCTTCAGGTTACAAGCGGATTGGCGAGAACCGCTGGCAGGATGTGGAGCCCAAGTGGGAAGCGCTGAGCAATGAACAGCATGATGTAGAGTGGCACTTCATTGGTCATTTGCAAACCAACAAAGTTAAAGACGTTATTGGTAAATTTGCCTATATTCATTCGTTGGACAGACTGTCGCTGGCTAAGGAAATTAATAAACGTGCCTCCGGTATGGAGAATAAGATCAAATGCCTGATTCAACTGAACATATCCGGGGAAGATAGTAAGTATGGGTTAAATCCCGATGAGCTGTTCTCTTTTGCCGAGCAAGTCAGGGAATATCCTGCTATTGAAATATGCGGCTTGATGACGATGGCTCCCTTCGAAAGCGAACCGGAGCAAACCCGTCCCGTCTTTCGGCGCCTGAGAGAGCTGAGAGACGAGCTGAATGAACGAGCCATATTGGACAAGCCGGTAACCGAATTGTCTATGGGCATGTCCAATGATTTCGAAGTAGCGGTTGAGGAAGGCGCTACATGGGTACGTCTCGGCTCGCTGCTTGTAGGCAAGGAGTCTTTGTAAGCCGGGAATCATATACTCTGACGAGGAGGGAACTACTATGGGCGTGATGAACAAACTATTAAATTTTATCGGACTTCAGGAGGAAGAGGAGATCGTTGAGAAAGAGCGTATCGTTGATTCTTCTTCCGAGCAGGAACAGCCTGCGGGTGATTACAGGAAAACTAATAAAAACAATATTGTCAGCATCCACTCACAAAAAAATGTCAGAGTCATCTTAAGTGAACCCCGCTCGTATGATGAAACACAGGATATTGCCGATCATCTCCGTTCCCGGAGGACGGTTGTCGTCAATTTACAGCGCCTGCGTCAGGATCAGGCCGTTCGTATTGTGGACTTTCTAAGCGGTACCGTGTATGCTTTGAATGGTGCAATTTCCAAAGTGGGACCCGGTATTTTCTTATGTACTCCAGATACCGTAGAAATTCAGGGGGCTATCAAGGACCTTGTAGATGAAGAAGCGGATTACTCCAATCAGAGGTGAACAGTTTGAGTTTAGATCAAATTATCGGCTTTATTAGTAATCTTGTAACTATTTACATGTATCTCATTATTGCCTACGTATTGATGTCCTGGCTGCCTAATGCAAGGGAGAGCACTATAGGTGTACTGATTGGCAAGCTGGTGGAGCCTTACCTGTCCCCCTTCCGCAAGCTGATTCCTCCAATCGGCGGCATGCTGGATATTTCTCCTTTTATCGCCTTACTTGCACTTCGTTTTGTCGGTCAAGGCATAATAGCTATCGTCGAAATGATTGCGGGGCTGTTTATTAGCTAATGACTAAAGAATGGTTCCATCATTTTCATAAAGACGAGCACCCGTTTGTGAACAAGGCTTGGGAATGGATCGAAAAAGCAGAGCATCGACATGAGGTGCGGCTCACCGACTTTCTAGATCCGCGCCAGGCTTATGTTGTTTCTACTCTGGTGAATCGAACCACACAAGTCAAGCTGCATCTAAGCGGGGGCAGTGATGAAGCGGAACGGAAGCGGGCATGGATAGCACCGGATTATCTGCATCCTGCAGAAACAGACTTTTCCATGTGCGTGCTTGCGGTCGATGCGGGCGAAGAAGGACGAGCCTTGGATCATGGAGATTACATGGGGGCTGTGTTGGGGCTTGGGCTGAAGCGTGACAAGATTGGCGATATTCACGTTCAGGAGAGCGGCTGTCATTATGTCATAGCACAAGAAGTGGGCGATTATCTAAATCTGCATTTACGGCAAGTTCACCGTATTCATGTACATACGGAGCTGCTTCCTTTGAGTGAACTGAAGCCAACCACCAGCAAGCTGGAGGAGATGAGCTTTACCGTTGCTTCGCTGCGCTTAGATGCGCTCGTAGGCGACGTATTCAAGATGAGCCGGGCCAAAGCGCTGCAGCCGATCAAAGCGGGGCACTGCAAGGTCAACTGGAAGGAAGAGCCTGATCCAAGCACTCTATTGGAGACAGGCGACCTTGTTTCCTTGAAGGGATATGGACGGTTTAAAGTGATGGAGACGGAAGGCATGACAAAAAAAGGCAGAATCCGAATAAAAATCGGTCGCTATTGTTAAATTCTCCTTTATGATTGCAGGAAAATTGCCGGTTCTGTCGAATTATATAGTTCGTTAAACCATACCTGATGGTTAGAGGTAAGAATAGCCGTGGAGGTGCGAGTGATGCCATTAACACCATTGGACATACATAACAAGGAATTTAAGAGAGCTTTCAGAGGCTATGATGAGGATGAGGTTAATGAGTTTCTGGACCTTGTCATCAAAGATTACGAAGCCTTGATTCGCGAGAACAAGGAACTGCTGGATCAAGTGCAAACCCTTCAGGAGCGGCTGGATCATTTCACCAATATTGAAGATTCCTTAAGCAAGACCATCATTGTCGCCCAGGAAGCTGCTGATGAGGTGAAGATTAACTCTAAGAAAGAGGCGGAGTTAATTATTCGCGAGGCTCAGAAGAATGCCGATCGGATTATTAATGAATCGCTAGTCAAATCCGGCAAGGTAGCCCTGGAGATCGAGGAGCTCAAGAAGCAGGCGGCCGTATACCGGACGCGTTTCCGCACTTTGCTCGAAGCTCAGCTGGAGCTGTTGAATGGGGAAAGCTGGGACAAGATTGAAACCCGGACAGGAACGGACTCTTAAGAGCAGGTGAAGGGTCCTCGTTTATCAATCTGCCAAGCCCCTAGGAACAGCGGGTCAACCCCTCAGTTGACGATGTATTGAAATTTCGCTATACTTCCTTATGAAATCGGACGAAATTGATGTCCAGCTATAAATCAAACTGTAAAGCTATGACTGGAACGAGTACGATGCGTGGCATAAGATCAAGAGAGCCGGGGATGGTGGAAGCCTGGCATTATGTGCATCGGAATATCATCCAGGAGTGCCGCTTGAACAGACGCCTTTTACAGGTGTCTCAGTAGAGAGGGCCGGGTAATTCCGTTATCAATAATCAAGTGGGTTCGCTGATCTATCAGCCGGACTTAGCAGGGTGGTACCGCGAGAGCTTCTCGTCCCTTCAGGGATGGGAGCTTTTTTATATTTTATGGCTGAATCCATCTCATCACTGCGGCTGGGGTGTGTATTACAGCTTAAGATAACAACACTCGTGTACAGAATTATAATCGTCCTGAGAAATGAATCGCGTATTACCCCATACAATTTTGAGAAGAACAAAGGAGTGCAGGAAAGCTATGGACTATGGAAAAACGTTAAATTTACCGAAAACGGATTTTCCGATGAGAGGGAATTTGCCCCAGGCTGAACCGAAAGTACAGCAATGGTGGGATGAAATTAACATCTATCAGCAGGTGCAGGCAAAAAATCAAGGGAAGCCGAAGTTCGTCCTCCACGATGGCCCCCCGTACGCTAACGGAGATATTCATATCGGACATGCGTTAAACAAAATTTTGAAGGACATTATTGTCCGTTATAAATCTTTGCGCGGCTATGATGCCCCCTATGTTCCTGGCTGGGACACCCACGGACTGCCTATTGAGCAGGCGATTGCCAACAGCGGTAAAGTAGACCGCAAAAAAATGAGCATTCCCGAATTCCGTGAATACTGCAAGGAATACGCCCTGCAATGGGTTGATAAGCAGCGTGCCCAATTCAAACGCCTGGGGGTAAGAGGAGATTGGGAAAATCCCTATATTACCCTTCAGCCGGAGTACGAAGCGCTGCAAATTCGCGTATTCGGTGAAATGGTAAACAAAGGTTACATTTATAAAGGATTAAAACCGGTCTATTGGTCTCCATCATCCGAAAGCGCACTGGCCGAAGCGGAGATTGAGTATAAAGAAAAAACCTCCCCATCGATCTACGTAGCTTTTCCAGTGAAGGACGGCAAAGGCAAGCTGCCTGAAGATGCGGAAGTCATCATTTGGACAACGACACCATGGACGCTGCCGGCGAATTTGGGCATTAGCGTGCATCCTGAGCTTCCTTACGTTGTCGTGAATGTTGCGGGCCGCAAATTCGTGCTGGCCGAAGGTCTGCTGGAAACAGCGGCTAAGGCTATAGGCTGGGAAGCCTATGAGGTGATCTCTACGGTACAAGGAAGCGAGCTGGAGCATGTGGTCTGCCAGCACCCGTTTTACGACAGGGATTCGCTTGTTATGACGGGCGACCACGTTACCCTGGAAGCCGGTACCGGCTGTGTGCATACGGCTCCGGGTCATGGGGAAGATGACTTTGCTGTCGGCCAAAAATACGGAATAGGAGTTCTTTGTCCGATTGATGACCAAGGCAAGTTTACTTCCGAGGCGCCAGGCTACGAGGGAATGTTCTATGAGAAAGCGAACGCTCCGATTATGGATCTTCTGGAGCAGAAAGGGCGCTTGTTGAAGCAGGGAACGATTCAGCATCAGTATGCACATGATTGGCGGACTAAAAAGCCGGTCATTTACCGCGCTACAGAGCAGTGGTTTGCGTCCATTGATGGCTTCAGAGAGAAGATGCTGGAGGAAATCCGGAATATCAACTGGACCCCGAAATGGGGGGAAGTCCGTCTTCATAATATGATCGCCGACCGTGGAGACTGGTGTATCTCCAGACAGCGTGCCTGGGGAGTGCCGATTCCGATTTTTTACTGCCGCAGCTGTAATCAGCCATTAGTCAATGAGTCAACCATTGACCATATTGCTTCGATTTTTGCTGCAGAAGGCTCCAACGCCTGGTTTGCCCGCGACGAAAGGGAGCTTTTACCGGAAAATACAGCTTGTGAAGGATGCGGCCATCACGAATTCCGTAAAGAAACAGATATTATGGATGTATGGTTCGACTCGGGTTCAAGCCATGCAGCTGTATTGAGAGGCCGCCCTGAGCTGCAGTGGCCGGCAGATCTTTATCTGGAGGGCTCTGATCAGTACAGAGGGTGGTACAACTCCTCGTTGATTACATCGACAGCAGTTAACGGCAAAGCCCCCTACCGCGGTATTCTCAGCCATGGCTTTACGCTGGATGGAGAAGGCCGCAAAATGTCCAAATCACTCGGCAATACCGTTGATCCTTCCAAAGTGTGTGATCGTCTCGGTGCTGATATTTTGCGCTTATGGGTATCGTCAGTGGATTATCAGGCTGATGTGCGGATTTCGGACAATATTCTCTCCCAGATTAGTGAGGTTTACCGTAAAATCCGCAATACCTTAAGATTTTTCCTGGGGAACTTGCACGGGTTTGATCCGCGCAAGGATCAGGTGCCGTTTCAGGAGATGAATGAGCTTGACCGGTTTGCGATCATTCATTTGAACCGTTTAATTGAAAAAGTTTTGAAAGCATACGATGCTTATGAGTTTCATATGGTTTACCAAGCCGTCCATCATTTCTGTGCCGTGGAAATGAGCGCCTTCTATCTTGATATCGTTAAGGACCGCCTGTACACGGAAGCTCCTAACGATCCGGGGCGTAAGGCAGCCCAAACCGTATTATACGAGGCGTTAACGGTAATAACTAAATTAATTGCCCCGATCTTGCCTCATACCTCGGACGAAGTGTGGAAGCATATCCCGGGAATGACAGAGCTCAGTGTACAGCTTACAGAAATGCCTGAGCCGAATGAAGCGGTGTATGATTCTCGTTTGGAACACAAATGGTCCCGCTTTATGGCGGTCAGAGATGAAGTGTTCAAAGCGTTGGAGGAAGCCAGAAATCAGAAAGTGATTGGCAATTCCTTAGGCGCTGCCCTCAAGCTTTATGTCGATAGCGATACAGCCCAGCTGCTGGAGCAATTCGACCGTCTGGACCAATTGTTTATTGTTTCCGATGTTGGGGTCTTTTCAAAAGCCGATTCCGCTGCACAAGATGCCAAGGCCTTCGGTGATTTGCATATCAAGGTGCTTCTGGCGGAAGGAGAAAAGTGTGAGCGCTGCTGGGTGGTAACAACAGAGGTCGGGTCAAAGCAAGCTCATCCTACATTATGCCCGCGTTGCGCGGAAGTAGTGGACGCTCATTACGAAACGCAGTAAGGGGAGATACTATGGCCAAACCGAATGATGATAATAATGAACAGAACCGCATGATTGCCCAATTAATCGATAGAATTGATAAATTGGCTTTCAACCTGGAAAAAGCCCGGTTCGCTGAATACGTACAGCTGATTGAAAATCCAAAACGGCTTTTGTTCAACCATTTAATCGGAGGTGTGGCCAGAGGGGTAGGGATCGCAATCGGCTTTACGCTGCTAACCTCAACTCTCGTCTATGTGCTGCAGGCGCTGGGGGCATTAGACTTGCCGATTATCGGTGATTATATTGCTGAGATTGTGAAGCAAGTTCAAGCTCAGCTAAATGGGCGGCCTTATTAAGATTAAGGCCGGATCCGTATTTTAGAAGAGCAAGGCCGGCATTAAAATTCGCCGGCCGTTGCTTCATCATCGGGCTCAAGAAGCGGATCTCCTTCACCTTGCTCCATATAATGTTTGTACGCCTTATTTCGAACAACGGTTACGTGCCGACCATAAATATCGGTTGCCAGAAAGCTCTCCAGATCTTCAACGTAGCCATCATTTTCTTCGGATTCTATTTCCATATCGTCATAGCTGTCCGGCCTAGGATACTCCGCCATGGCGGGTGTATTCGAGGTGCCCCATTGCTCGACAATTTGCCAGGCATCTTCACCATCAAAGCCATTATAGCTGGACTGTTCGTCCAAGCTGGTGCGGCCGAATGGAGGGTCAAGTTCTTCTTCCTCGACTGGCCGGTAATCGGAAACAGACTTTTGGCTGGCATGAGTTTTACAGTATAATGTAGTAGGGACAGCCATCAGCCTTTCCCAAGGAATGGCCTGCCCGCAGACCGCACATCGGCCATAGCTGTCTGTATCAAGCTTGACCAGTGCTTGTTCGACTTCCATAATAGCTCGCTCAGCATGATCCATTAGAGCCAGGTCTTTTTCACGTTCATACAGTTCGCTGCCGAGGTCTGCAGGATGATTGTCATACGAGGATAATTCGGCTGTTTGTCGGCCAAGCGATTCGGACAAGCCGAACTTTTCGTTATGGTCTAACTGCTGTTTCAGTTCGTTTAATTGGATTTGCAGCTGCTGCCTCAACTCGTTTTTTGTTCAGCCGTTAAGGTTGGCATAAGATATCCCCCTTCTGGATAGGTACTTGGCCTATTGTTTGCGAAAAAGAAGCAGTTTAATGAAGGTAATTCCTTGTAGTTAGACATAAATTTAGGATCGGGAGGACTATCTCGTTGATTTATTATCTTATTGCCATTATTGTCATTGCTCTGGATCAATTCACCAAGCGATTGATTGTAAATAATATGGAGCTTGGCGATACGATTCCCGTTCTGGGTGATTTTTTCCAAATTACATCTCATCGCAATACAGGTGCCGCTTTCGGAATATTGGAGGGGCAGCGCTGGTTCTTCATCGTGACCACTACAGTCGTGGTTGTAGCTATTATCATTTACATGACTCGTTTGCTTAAAGAGAAGAAGAAGTTTTTGCCATTTGCCTTAGCCCTGTTGTTGGGGGGAGCGATTGGTAATTTTATCGACCGTTTGTTGTTTGGCGAAGTTGTGGACTTTTTGAAGTTTCGTTTCCAATTTAATTGGTTCGGCCAGTGGGTTGATTATACGTTTGCAATTTTTAATGTGGCGGATGCGGCTATTGTTGTAGGGGTCTTTTTGGTTATTGCCGAATCTTTCATCTCATGGCGCAGGGAACAAAAAGCATTAAAAGGCGGTGGCCCCCTGGGGGAACAGGCTGAGGAAGAGGGGGGAATGAAGTGAGCGATTCCTATCCAACGCAGACTTATGAGAGTGAAGAACGCACGATGGAATGGCTGGTTGCCGGCAGTGAGGCCGGTGAGCGGATAGACAAATGGATCAGCGGATTTATGGAAGAGGATGTATCCCGTACCCAGATCCAGGACTGGATTCGCAGCGGACATGTGCTGGTCAACGAGAAGCAGGTCAAACCCAATTACAAGCTTCAACTGGACGACCGGTTGCTACTCCAGATCCCCGAGCCCGAGGAGCTTTCTATTGAACCTGAGGACATAGCGCTTGATGTAGTATATGAAGACAGTGATGTGATTGTGGTCAATAAGCCGCGGGGAATGGTTGTGCACCCGGCTCCTGGGCATGCTTCCGGTACTTTAGTCAATGCGCTGCTGTATCACTGCAAGGATTTGTCCGGAATTAACGGAGTGTTAAGGCCGGGGATTGTTCACCGGATCGACAAGGACACGTCAGGCTTGCTGATGGCCGCCAAAAACGACAAGGCACACGCGAGCTTGGCTGCCCAGCTGAAAGAGCATTCCGTAAACAGAAAATACAAAGCTATTGTACACGGGACGGTCAGCCACGAGCAGGGGACGATAGAAGCGCCGATAGGACGGGATCCGTCGGACCGCAAGCTGTTTACGGTTACTGACCGCAACAGTAAGCATGCAGTAACTCATTTTGTGCTATTGGAGCAGATGAAAAATCATTGTTTGTTGGAATTAAAGCTCGAAACCGGAAGGACGCACCAAATTCGCGTTCATATGAAATATATCGGACATCCAATTGTGGGAGATCCGGTGTACAGCCATAGTAAACGAAGCGGTATTACAGGACAAGCACTGCATGCTGGTGTACTCGGATTTGAGCATCCCCGATCCGGGAAATGGCTGGAATTTGAAGCCCCCCTTCCTGATGATATGAACAAGCTCCTGCAAAGATTAAGGCATCAGTAGGCAGATAAGGCAAATTACGGAAGGAAACCTGACATGACTTGTAAGAAAATGGCGATTTATCCGTAAAAATCAAAAAAAAACTTAATTTCTGCGCTATAATGCGTTATTATGATTGGTGGTGGACAAAAGAGTCATTTATTTTTTGAATTCGTAAAAGGAGACATGCCTGATGAGTCAAGAAAGTTACATTCAATCATTGTTCGCTGAAAGAATTGGCGGATCGAATTATGGCAAAGGAACGGCCATTTACAAGTTTGAAAAAATTAAAAGAGCGAAAGCCGCGGCGCGCAAGGAGCATCCCGATGTAGAGCTGCTCGACTTGGGTGTAGGCGAGCCGGATGAAATGGCTGACGAGGGCATCGTAAGAAAGCTGGCAGAGGAAGCGGCGAAGCCGGAGAACCGCGGCTATGCTGACAATGGAATTGCCGAATTCAAAGAAGCGGCAGCCCGTTATCTGAAAAACGTGTTCGGCGTTGAAGGAATCGATGCAGATACGGAAATTTTGCACTCGATCGGTTCGAAGCCTGCATTAGCTATGCTGCCCAGCTGCTTTATCAATCCCGGCGATGTTACGATCATGACTGTGCCCGGTTACCCGGTGCTTGGTACGCATACGAAATATTTAGGCGGCGAAGTGTACAATGTTCAGCTGACTAAAGAAAACAATTTTCTCCCAGACCTCGATTCCATTCCAGCAGACATTTGCCAAAAAGCAAAGCTGCTCTATCTGAATTATCCTAACAATCCGACCGGAGCAAGTGCGACAGAGGCCTTTTTCGCCAAAGTTGTCGAGTTCGCGAAAAAGCATGATATCGTAGTGGTTCACGACGCTCCCTATTCGGCCCTCACTTATGACGGCTTGAAGCCGCTCAGCTTCTTATCCGTACCCGGTGCTAAAGAAGTTGGTGTAGAACTTCACTCCTTATCCAAATCCTACAATATGACTGGCTGGAGAATTGGTTTTATTGCCGGTAATCCGCTCGTAGTCAAAGCGTTTGGTGACGTCAAGGACAACAATGATTCCGGCCAGTTCATCGCTATTCAAAAAGCTGCAGCTTATGGCTTGGACAATCCGCAAATCACCGAAAAAATTGCTGAGAAATATTCCCGCCGTCACGATATGCTGGTAGCTGCCCTTAATGAGATCGGGTTTACGGCGGAAAAGCCGAAAGGCTCATTCTTCCTATATGTGGAAGCGCCGAAAGGGATTGAAGGCGGACAGCGCTTTGAAAGCGGGGAGGACTTCTCGCAATATTTGATCAGAGAAAAGCTCATCTCTACGGTGCCTTGGGATGACGCCGGCCGTTTCGTACGTTTTTCCGTTACCTTCCAAGCAAATGGGGAAGAGGAAGAGAAGCGGGTCATTGACGAAATCAAACGCCGTTTAACTGATGTGAAATTTGAATTTTAATTATAAAAAACATCTATTGACTTCTAATGTCGAAAATGGGATAATTCTGTTAGTCGAATAGCGCCTTTAAAGACAGTCCCGTGAGGCTGGCAAGGTGAACGAACAGATTGAACAAACAGAGTTGTCCCGCAGGAACAACAGACTCTGGTATGTTTTTATGCCTGTGTCTGATGTCTGGACAACTTTGTCTTCAACCCTTGCCTATCGGGCAAGGGTTTTTTTGTTCCCAACCCTAAAGCATATAACTTCCAATATTTTGGCAGGCTGGCGGGAGCGCGAAAAGACGAACAACGGCTAGAAAGCTGGACAGGAGGTTGTCATCTATCCATGAGTAGAGTGCTGCTGGATCAAATGGCGATCAAGAGAGCCTTGACAAGGATTGCCCATGAGATATTGGAAAGAAATCGCGGTGTAGAAAACTGCATACTGGTCGGGATTCGCACCAGAGGCATTTATCTCGCCGAACGAATCGCTCGGCGGATTCATGAGATTGAGCAAGTGCCTGTGCCTACGCTGGAGCTCGATGTCACCCATTACCGTGACGATGTAGCGAAGACGCAGCAGCCTTCTGCAGGCGAGATGGCCGGAACGCTGGACATTAGCAGCAAGAAAGTCATCTTGTTCGATGATGTCCTGTACACCGGGCGGACCGTCAGAGCGGCGATGGATGCCTTGATGGATATGGGGCGGGCCGAGATGATTCAACTGGCTGTGCTCGTAGACAGGGGACACCGGGAGCTGCCAATCCGCCCGGACTATGTCGGCAAGAACATTCCGACATCGAAGGAAGAAGAGATTGTGGTTCATTTGGAAGAAGTGGATGAGTGTGACGAAGTCATTCTGTATAACTGAGGGAGCTGATCACCGTGGCACAATTGAAAACGTGGCAGGACAGGCATTTGCTCGGATTGAAAGGGATGGGAAAAGAGGAGATTGAGTCGATTCTTGACCGGGCCGAGTACTGGGCAAATTATCCTCAAAAGCAAACCAGTCACTTAAGCGGACGGTTTGTCGCCAATATGTTTTTTGAAAACAGCACAAGAACACGGTTTTCCTTTGAAATGGCGCAAAAAAGACTGGGGATGCAGGTGCTGAATTTTACTGCGGCGGTTTCCAGTGTGGAAAAAGGAGAATCAATCTACGATACCGTCAGAACGTTGGAATCGATGGGGATTGACGCCGGTGTCATCCGCTTGAAGCCTAGTGGAGTGCTGGAGCATATCGCCCGCCAGGTAAGCATTCCGCTAATTAACGCCGGTGATGGCAACAACGAGCATCCTACGCAGGCGCTGCTGGACCTTTATACAATGAGACAGCATTTCGGCTCCCTCCAGGGCTTGAGCGTATCGATTATTGGTGACATACAGCACAGCCGGGTGGCCCGCTCGAACCTGTGGGCGCTCAAAGCAGTCGGAGCGAAGGTCCGCTTCTGCGCTCCTGACAACATGCGGGCGCTTGAACTCGCGGATGAAGTCGACTACGTCTCCATGGATGAAGCACTGCAGGCCGATGTGGTCATGATGCTCAGAGTTCAACTGGAGCGCCATGAGCACGGCAAGCTGGCCTCGGCGGAAGAGTACCGCAGCCAATATGGGCTGACCGTGGAGCGGGAAAAGCTGCTTAAGGATCATGCTATTATCATGCATCCGGCTCCGGTGAACCGCAACGTCGAGATCGATGATGAACTGGTTGAGCATCCAAGGGCCAAAATCTTCACGCAAATGCAAAACGGAGTGCCGATCCGCATGGCGGTTACCGAAAGAGCGCTTAGCTAATATTGAGGAGTACCAAGACGGATACCGATTAATGGAGGTAGAAGATGGGAATTTGGATTATTAACAGCAAGCTGCTGAATGAACAAAATGAACAAATCGCCGCAAAGATTTATATAGAAGAAGGAAAGATTGCCCGCATCATCACAGGCGGTTCTGCCGAAGACGGCGGACAGACCGAAGGCCATGAGGTCATAGACGCACAAGGCAAGCTTGCAGCACCGGGATTAATCGATATGCACGTTCATCTTCGCGAGCCGGGATTCGAATATAAGGAAACGATAGCGACGGGGACCCGATCTGCTGCCAGAGGCGGATTTACCACGATTGCCTGCATGCCGAATACGCGTCCGGTAATCGATACACCTAAGACGGTTCACTTTGTTAAGGAAAAAGCGGAGCAGGAAGGTATCGTGAACGTAATAACGTACGCCAGCATTACGAAAAATGAGCTGGGGCGGGAATTAACCGATTTTGCGGCCTTAAGAGACGCCGGGGCTTTCGCCTTTACGGATGACGGAGTGGGTGTACAGAGCGCGCAGATGATGAAGGACGCGATGGCCAAAGCAGCCTCGCTCGGCATGCCGATCATCGCTCACTGTGAAGACAATACCTTGGTCGAGGGGGCGCCGGTAACAGATGGAGCCTTTGCACGCAAGCACGGACTGAAGGGCATTCCCAACGAATCAGAAGCGATACATGTTGGGCGGGACATTTTGCTGGCGGAAGCTACGGGAGTCCATTACCATGTGTGTCATGTAAGTACCGAGCAATCTATCCGCTTAATCCGTCAGGCGAAGCAGCTGGGCATCAAGGTAACAGCAGAGGTTTGCCCGCATCATCTGGTGCTTTCGGATGAAGATATTCCGGGCCTGGATGCTAATTGGAAGATGAATCCGCCGCTTAGAAGCCCGCGTGATGTGCAAGCTTGTATTGAAGCGCTGGAGGATGGCACGATTGACATCATTGTGACCGATCATGCTCCCCATAGCGAGGAGGAGAAAGCTAAAGGGATGCAGGCAGCCCCCTTCGGCATAGTCGGATTCGAAACAGCCTTCCCGCTGCTCTATACGAAGTTTGTATTGACCGGGCGTTGGACGCTGAGTTTTCTCCTGGATAAAATGACACGCAAGCCGGCTGAAGTGTTCGGTCTGGCTCAAGGCACGCTGGCCGAAGGGGCTCCAGCTGATTTGGTGCTGATAGATTTGAACAAGGAGCAGGTTGTAGATCCCGCACAGTTCCTTAGCAAAGGACGCAATACACCGTTTACTGGCTGGAGCTTGCAGGGCTGGCCTGCTGCCACCATCGTTAACGGCAAGGTCGTATGGTCAGAATAAGCTGCAGCAGGAATCGGAATCGGGTTCAGGCAAGGACTGGGTGCTAAGATAGATAAGATCAGCAAAGCTCGGAACACAACCTTTCGAGGGCTAAACGGAAATGCTACACAACTGAAGGAGAGATAAACATGCAGGCGAGATTACTATTGGAAGATGGAACGCTGTTCACCGGCAAAGCCTTCGGAAGCGAAGGCGAATCAACGGGTGAGGTCGTTTTCAATACAGGGATTACCGGTTATCAGGAGGTATTGTCCGATCCTTCCTACTGCGGACAAATTGTGACAATGACTTACCCGCTGATCGGCAACTACGGAATTACGCGGGATGATTTTGAGGCCATCCGTCCTTATGTGCACGGCTTCGTCGTTCGCGAGCATGAGGAAATACCGAGCAACTGGCGAGCGCAGTATACTTTGGATAGCTTGCTCAAGGAGTATGGAATACTGGGGATCAGCGAAGTCGATACACGGATGCTGACCCGCATCCTGCGCCATCACGGAACGATGAAAGGCATTATTACGACCTCCAACAAGCCAGTGGAGGAGCTTAAGGAACAGCTCAATGCGATGGAGCTTATGCGCGATCAAGTCAGCAGAGTATCCACAAACAGCCGCTATGCCTGTCCGGGACCGGGAGAAACCGTTGTTGTAGTAGATTTTGGCTCCAAGAGCGGAATTGTCCGTGATCTGTCCAAGCGCGGCTGCAACATCGTCGTCGTGCCTCATGACACAACCGCGGAACAAATCCGCCGCATACATCCGGACGGAATTATGCTCTCGAACGGTCCTGGGGATCCCAAAGATGTTCCCCATGCCGTTAAGATGATTCAGGACTTGCTCGGCGAATATCCGATTTTTGGAATCTGCCTTGGACATCAGCTGTTTGCCTTGGCTTGTGGAGCCGACACTTCCAAGCTGAAGTTCGGTCACCGCGGCGGTAACCACCCGGTTAAAGATTTGCTGACGAACCGCTGTTATATCACTTCCCAGAATCATGGCTATACCGTTCTTGAAGATTCGATTGAAGGCACGGAGCTGGAAGTTACCCATATCAATAATAATGACGGCACGATAGAAGGATTGAAGCACAAGCAGCATGCTGCATTCTCGGTTCAATACCATCCGGAAGCAGCACCGGGACCTTTTGACTCCAGCTACTTATTCGACCGCTTCCTGGACATGATCCGGGCCTTTAAGCAAGAGCAGCCGGCAGTTCCTCAGCAGGCCAAGATGCTGGCCGCTGCCAAGTCAAATTCCGCTGAGAACAAAGGAGAATTAGCATATGCCGAAAAATAAAGAACTCAAAAAAATTCTCGTCATCGGTTCCGGTCCCATTGTCATCGGACAGGCCGCCGAGTTTGACTATGCTGGTACGCAAGCATGCCAGGCTTTAAAAGAAGAGGGAATGGAAGTTGTTTTGATTAACAGCAACCCCGCCACGATCATGACCGATACCGAAATGGCGGATAAGGTCTATATCGAACCGATAACGCTGGATTTCGTCTCGCAAATTATCCGCCAGGAGTGCCCGGATGGACTGCTTCCTACTCTTGGAGGACAGACAGGGCTGAACATGGCAGTCGAGCTGGCCCGCCATGGCATTCTGGAAAAAGAGAACGTGAAGCTGCTGGGTACCCAGCTGACAGCTATCGAGAAAGCGGAAGACCGGGATTTATTCCGTGAACTGATGAGAGAGCTGGAGCAGCCTGTCCCTGACAGCACGATTGTTACAACCGTGCAGGAAGCGATTGATTTTGCCGAAGAGATCGGTTATCCGATCATTGTTCGCCCCGCTTACACACTCGGCGGAACAGGCGGCGGAATCGCCTCAACACGTGAAGAACTGACTGAGATCGTTCAAGCCGGTATTCGTTACAGTCCGATCGGGCAATGTTTGATCGAGAAAAGCATTGCCGGCATGAAGGAAGTCGAGTATGAGGTTATGCGGGACGCTAATGACAACTGCATCGTTGTCTGTAACATGGAAAACTTCGATCCGGTAGGAGTTCATACTGGCGATAGTATCGTTGTCGCTCCAAGCCAAACGCTGTCTGACCGCGAATACCAAATGCTGCGTTCGGCTTCTTTGAAAATTATCCGCGCCCTGAACATAGAGGGAGGCTGTAACGTACAGTTCGCTTTGGATCCGCATAGCTTCCAATACTATGTCATTGAGGTGAACCCGCGGGTGAGCCGTTCTTCAGCTTTGGCTTCCAAAGCTACGGGCTATCCGATCGCCAAGATGGCGGCCAAAATTGCGATCGGCTATACGCTGGACGAGCTTCGCAATCCGGTAACGGGCCAAACTTACGCTTGCTTTGAGCCGACGCTCGATTATATCGTATCCAAAATTCCGCGTTGGCCTTTCGACAAGTTTACGAGTGCTAACCGCAAGCTTGGAACACAGATGAAAGCAACGGGAGAAGTTATGGCAATCGGCCGCACATTTGAGGAATCGATTCACAAAGCCGTCCGCTCCCTGGAAATCGGCGTGCATCGCTTGTACCTGAAAGAGGCGGAGCATATCGATGAGGAAACGCTGGAATTGAGATTGAGCCGGCCGGACGATGAGCGGATATTCCTGATTGCGGAGGCTTACCGCAGAGGCTACACAGTAGAAAAGCTTCAGGAGCTGACCAAGATTGACTGGTGGTTCCTGACCAAGCTGGAAGGCTTGATCCGCTTCGAGAGCGAGCTTCAGCAAAGTGAATTGACACGTGAAGTACTGTATCAGGCGAAGCGCAAAGGATTCACCGACCGCGCAATTGCAGAGATTCGCTCTTCAGCCAATGCGCAGTTCGCTTACACATCTGAAGCAGAAATTAGAGCGCTGCGCCATGAGCTGGGCATCAAGCCGGTTTATAAGATGGTTGATACCTGTGCTGCCGAGTTTGAAGCGACTACTCCTTACTATTACTCCACCTACGAAGTTGAGGATGAAGTTCAAGATACGGAGAAAGAGAAGGTGGTCGTGCTTGGCTCCGGGCCAATTAGAATCGGTCAAGGAATCGAGTTCGACTACTCCACCGTCCATGCGGTGTGGGCGATTCAAGAAGCGGGTTACGAAGCGGTTATCATTAACAATAATCCAGAGACGGTATCGACGGACTTTAATACCTCTGATCGCTTATATTTCGAGCCTTTATTCTTCGAGGATGTTATGAACGTGATAGAGAGAGAGAAGCCTGTCGGTGTCATCGTCCAGTTTGGCGGTCAAACAGCGATCAATCTCGCCGGGCCGTTGGCTAAAGCCGGTGTCCGCATCCTGGGCACTGATCTGGAAAACATTGATGCCGCTGAAGACCGCAAAAAATTTGAGGCACTGCTGCGTAAGCTGGAGATTGCTCAGCCGCCGGGAGGTACGGTTACCTCGGTCAATGAGGCGGTAGATACAGCTGCGCAATTCGGCTATCCGGTACTGGTTAGACCTTCCTATGTACTAGGCGGCCGCGCTATGGAAATTGTATATTCCGATGCTGAGCTTCTGAACTATATGGAATATGCCGTTAAAATCAATCCGGAGCATCCGGTACTGATCGACCGCTACATGCTAGGAAAAGAAGTGGAGGTTGATGCAATTTGTGATAAGGAAACCGTCCTGATTCCGGGCATCATGGAGCATGTTGAGCGGGCCGGAGTACACTCCGGGGATTCCATTGCGGTCTATCCTCCGCAGACCTTGTCGGAAGACATTAAGCAGCAAATAGTAGAGATCACTACTAAGATCGCACGCGGTCTTGAAGTAGTCGGCCTAGTCAATATTCAATTCGTAATCTTCAACGAACAGGTATATGTCATTGAGGTGAACCCGCGTTCTTCCCGGACAGTGCCTTTCCTGAGCAAAGTGACGAACATTCCGATGGCTAACGTGGCTACCAAGCTGATTATGGGCAAGAAGCTGGCGGATATGGGCTATTCAACCGGATTGTGGCCAGAGGATGATCATGTCTCCGTTAAGGTGCCTGTATTCTCCTTTGCTAAGCTGCGCCGTGTAGACACTACCCTCGGACCGGAAATGAAATCGACGGGTGAAGTCATGGGACGTGATGTTAACTTTGCAAAGGCCCTTTACAAAGGACTAATTGGCTCCGGTATGAAAATTCCGCCAACCGGCTCGATTATTTGCACAGTTGCAGAGAAGGACAAGGCGGAAGTTGTGGATATTATGAAGGGCTACGCACGACTCGGGTACAAAATTGTGGCCACCGGCGGAACAGCCAAGGCGCTCACCGATGCGGGACTTACAGTCGATCGGGTCAATAAGCTGAGTGAAGGCACACCGAACATTCTCGATCTGATCCGCAACGGGGAAGCTCACTTTGTTGTCAATACATTGACCAAAGGGAAAACGCCGGAGCGTGACGGCTTCCGGATTCGCAGAGAAGCTGTTGAGAATGGGGTAGTCTGCATGACCTCCTTGGATACGGTAAAAGCCCTGTTGAATATGCTGGAAACGATCAATTTCTCTTCCAGCGCCATGCCGTCTCATACCTCGACTATTTAACTGAAACTGCGCATGATTAAAGCTTTTAGTCAGCATCCGGCAGGACTATACAGGTACAGAGGGGAGAGCATCAGGTGAAGAGCGCTAACGAATGGGCATCCAAAATTATGGTTGCTCTCGATTATCCGAATGAACAGGCGGCCAATCGGCTTATTGAAGTGCTAAAAGGAATTCCGTGCTTTGTAAAAGTCGGAATGCAGCTGTTTTACGCAGCCGGCCCTTCCTTCGTCTATTCTTTGAAAGAACAAGGGTATCATGTGTTTTTAGATTTAAAAATGCATGATATCCCGAACACCGTCCGCGGGGGGGCGGAAAGCATCACCCGCCTAGGAGTTGATGTGTTTAACGTACACGCTGCCGGTGGAGTCAAAATGATGGAAGCAGCAATGGAAGGGGTGGCCAAGGCCGCCTCCGCTTCCGAATCACAGCCGAAGGTTATAGCGGTGACGCAGCTTACGAGCACGAATGAGCATACTTTGCATCATGAGATTGGAATTGTGAAGCCGATGGCTGATGCCGTCCTGCACTATGCCTCGCTAGCGAAGCAGGCTGGCCTGCACGGAGTGGTGGCTTCCCCGCAGGAAGTGGATTTAATTAAGGGCTCGCTAGGTTCTTCCTTTATAACGGTCACTCCGGGGATTCGCCCGAGCGGAGCGGCCATAGGAGATCAGTCGAGAGTCATGACTCCCAAGCAGGCTTTTGATCAAGGTACGGATTATGTTGTTATTGGCCGCCCCATTACCGGAGCACCTGACCCAAGAAAAGCAATGGAAATGATTATAGAGGAGTTGTTATCAGAATGACGACGGAATGGTCCACCTTATCCAGCCAAATTGCTGCCAGTCTTTTAGAAATTGGTGCCGTAACTTTGAGCCCGGACAAACCATATACTTGGAGCTCCGGGATGCTTTCTCCAATTTACTGCGACAATCGTTTGACGCTTTCGTATCCGGAAATCCGTAATCGCATTGCGGAAGGGTTTGCCAGCTTGATTCGCGAGCACTATCCTGATGCTGAGGTGATTGCAGGTACGGCAACAGGAGCGATTGCTCATGGGGCTTGGGTTGCTGAAAAGCTGAATCTGCCAATGGTATATATCCGCAGTAAAGCGAAGGGCTACGGTCAGCAAAGAATGGTGGAGGGTGTTTTGAAGCCCGGGCAAAAAGTGGTCGTCATTGAAGATTTGATTTCCACCGGGGGAAGCTCTTTGAAGGCAGCTAAGGCGGTGCAGGACGAAGGCGGAGATGTGCAAGCTGTTTTGGCTATATTTACCTATGAATTAAGTCAAGCCGGACAGCAATTTGCCGACAGCGGCATCACAGTGAGAACCTTATCCACTTATTCTGCTCTTCTGGACACGGCAGTGCAGCTGAACAAGATTGATGAGCAGGCACGCGCTCTTCTGCAGTCCTGGAAGGAGAATCCCGCAGCCTATGAGCAATCGGTTAAGTCCGAAATGGGATAGGCCGGTTAATCTTTTAAATTAGCTTAATAAAGGAATTCTGGGAGCGGTAAGCATAACAGGAAAAGGGCATCTGCATGAACGCAGCTTGCCCTTTTTTTGTACACAGAGTTCATCCTTACAATGTTAAAAATTTTGCATAAATTCTCTGCTGGAAATATTCAATCAGATTATAGATCAAAGAATGTTCCTCGTATCTTATCTATGGTTGTCCCGCTTGTGAAGGAGACCGATATGCAAAATGCACCAATCCGTTTAATTTAGTACATAAACGCATGGCACGTGAACGTTAATGGCATTGGGGAATATGGTCGGCAAATACAACCTGGCCGCCCTCGAAGCTAATATAAGGCTCGGGAATTTGCGGCTGCTTTGCACCGTTGGCCTGTAAGGCCACGGTTATGATGCCAACGGAAAGGAATCCCGCAAGCAGTAAGTAACGTTTCTTCATTGGACCTTCCTCCTTGCTGATGACCAATCAGTATCGCTCATAACGAACTCTACAAGGATAAGTATACCATTATTCCTAGTGAAGTTCTAGGGATTATGACAAATTTACACGTTTGCCATCTTTCCGCATCTTATATATAGTAGAAGATGGTGGTGCGATGCCTGAGTCAGTTCTGCAGCAGAAAAGTCTGGTATACCGTCCAAGCTTCGTTATCCGTCTGATATACCAGATGGAAGCGGTCAACGCGAAAGCTGAGATCGACTTCGGTTTTTCTCACACTGGCCAGTACATCATGGAATTCATCGTCTCCGAGTTGTTGCCCGACTGTTAAATGAGGGGTGAAGTGCTGGTCCTTGCTGTTCTGTTCCAGAATATCCCGGCAGATAGCTTCGCGGCAGCGTTCAAACGGGCCATTGTCTTTAAAAGCCAGATAAATGACATTGTTGGTTGGCTTAAAAGAAGAAAACCGGTTAAAAACCGCCTCAAATGACGTCAATTGATTAGCCGCCTCATTCAAGTGATCAACCGCTTTCTCGAGCATTCCCGGATCCCATTCTTCCTTCTCCCTGATCGTGATATGGGGAGGGATTAACAAATAACGAGGATCATATCTTTTGCGGTAGCTATTGGCGAAATCTTGAATCTCCTTCGGGGGAAAGATCACCACTGCATAATTCATCATAAATATCCTCCTTTTCACCTAAAGATCTGTGTAAGTTATTATACCGTATTCTGAGGCATCTAACACTATTAGTCAACGAATTCTATATAGAGCAACTAACCTGGCTTGATGGAAAAGGCATTAACTAAAGCGCAAGCAGAATAAGTCATGCAGAAGAGAGGAAGATGACGATGAGCAGAGTTCACAGTCAGGATGTGAAATTGGCTGTCATGGATAAACTGGCTGAACGGGGAATAAAGATAGAAGATATAGCTAAAATTGTGTTTGAAATGCAGCATCCTTATCAAAGCAGCTTGACGATTCCCCATTGCATAGAGAGTGTTCACGCGGTTCTGAACAAACGGGAGGTTCAGCATGCGGTGCTCGTCGGAATAGAGCTGGATATGCTGGCCGAGCGCGGGAAGCTTTCCGAGCCGCTGCAGTCACTGGTGGCTACTGATGAAGGGCTTTTTGGCTGCGATGAGACCTTGGCGCTTGGCTCGGTCCTTGGCTATGGAAGTATAGCCGTGACCACCTTCGGTCATCTGGATAAGCATAAGGTAGGGATCATCAAGGAATTGGATACTAAAACAGCAAATGGAGTGCATACGTTTCTGGATGATCTTGTAGCCGGCATCGCTGCTTCGGCATCGAGCCGTATCGCCCATAGAGTAAGAGACCTTGAAGAGCAGGAGGAAAGAGAGCAGGAGGAAAGAGAGCGGAAGGAAAGAGAGAGGGCAGCCAAAAGCGTAAACAGCTTCCCGCCCCCGGCTCCTGAGCTTGATGAGAATGCCGGATAAGCATAGATGAGTCGGTAGAACAGATCGATGAATAGGTAAACAGATGACGAGTAGGTAGAACAGTTCGATGAGCAGGTAAACAGATTGACGAGTAGTAGAACAGTTCGATGAGTAGGTAGAAGGGATTTTAATGTGTGTAGGATAGGCCATCCAGTCAACCTGGATGGCCTTGTTTGTTTAAAATGTATGCGAAAAATCGCAATACAATTGCCTTCGCCGCGCGAGCAGAGGCGGAATGCATGCGAATACAGTCATGCCATTGAAATTTCAGGCACAACTCCAGCATGAAAATAGCCAAGGTTGGCGGGGTTCGAGGGTTCGAGGGCTGCGCGGGTTTGTTGCCTGTTGTTGCCTGCGTTTTGTACGAAATGTCGTACAAATTCATGTGGTTGAAGTGCGATTTCCGGAGGTTTGTATGAAACGTCGTACAAATGCTGGGGGGTTAAGGCCAGCGACCAGCGATTTGTATGACAAATCGTACAAATGCAGGGGATTGAGGTGCGATGGCCCGAGATTTGTATGACAAATCGTACAAATTCAAGGGGTTAAAGTGAGTCCATTTAACTATGTAAAAAGGATTCCTAAAATTGATAGGAGCCACAAAATCCTCAGTTAGGCTTTACATGGAGGTGGGCATGATAGGCTGGTTCGCCTGGCGAACTTCGCCGTGTTCGCTCGAAATCATGCCCATAGAGGCTCCATGTCAAGCCCGGCAACTCAGCTTCGCCTTCTAATCGAGATCATTTTACTACACATAATGGACTTCAACTGTGTTTCAGGAGCTGTAGCCAGTGTTCTAGACGAAATTTCGTACAAGTTATGTGATTGAGGTACAATTACAATTACCCGAGATTGCCCATCATGCGGGAGTTTTATTTTCACAGAAAACCGCACTTTTTCTTTAAATGATCGTAACAAACCTGCTAAAAACGGGCATGCTAAAGAAAAAGACATAAGTATTCAAGAACGGGAGTGACCAAGGGTGGCCTGGATTTATTGGTCAAAGCTATACGAAAGTAAATTTCAAGCTGGATGTATCGCTAAGCGTATGGAGGAAGACTGGTGGATATACGGATATGACTGCCCGCAGACAGTAGAAGTATTTCGTTCACGCAAAGGACGTTTTGGTATTCGTTATTTGTTTTGAAAATAATAGTTGACATTTGCTTTGTAAATGGTGTATATTTATTTTTGTCGCTGCTAACCAGTTATCTGATCTTAATGTCGCGGGGTGGAGCAGTCCGGTAGCTCGTCGGGCTCATAACCCGAAGGCCGCAGGTTCAAATCCTGCCCCCGCAACCAATATATAGTTTCCGGGCCTTTAGCTCAGTTGGTTAGAGCGGTCGGCTCATAACCGATTGGTCGGGGGTTCGAGTCCCTCAGGGCCCACCATGAACGGAATAAGTGGATATCTCCAGACAATATATGCCGGGGTGGCGGAATTGGCAGACGCACAGGACTTAAAATCCTGCGATAGGTGACTATCGTACCGGTTCGAGTCCGGTCCTCGGCACCAATAGAATCAATAAACTTTGCAGCAATAAGAACAGTCCATAATGGGAATATACATATTGATGATTTGACAATTCAATAGCTATATTTATAGAATACTCCTTTGTATCGGTTTATAACTGCTGCAAAGGAGTTTTTTATTCAAGGTATTTAGATCTTCCTATTATATGTGGATTACGATTCCATTAAAAAGCCTGTCTCCGCTTGAAGCGGCAGACAGGCTTTCTTGAGCTCGGAAAGCTTATGAGGACTGGTACAACCGATCATCAACAACTTCCCGTGCGTACTTAACTTATGGATGGCTGACCGATTGACTAGGTGCTGTGTTGTCGACTCCAGCTACAGAGGGAGTATGAGTTCCAACCAACTGGGCAGATAAAGAGTAGTTGCTGTCTACATAAGTTGAAGCTGTAACTTCTGTAATAACCTGAGGATACATGAGCTCCGGATCAGGCAGCACGATCTCATAGTTAATTACGGCCTCCATTGTGGTTTGGTTATAATCAATGGCAACAATAGCTAGGCCATAACCAGGATGCGGAGCTTCAGCCCATACGAGCGTAGCTTCGTTAACGCCTTCAGCGGCTTCTGTCGTCTTCAACTCCACCTCGATTGCGGGCAGATCAGGCACCCCAGAAATTTCTTTCATTCTCTCGATAAATTCAATGGCGCCATGAATCCATTTTGCGGCCTCCGCGCGGGTAAGCTGCTCCTGCGGACGGAAGTTGTTGCTATCACCCAGCTTAATCATTTGACCAATGATCAGCTTCTGAATACTGTTCATGTATTCTGGGGTAACTTCATCCTCGTCATCCAGTAAAATGTATTGCTCGGTAAACGCATACTCACCGGTACGGATTACAGCCTCAAACAACAGATGAGCAAATTGCTCGCGGGTGATCGCTTCTTCAGGCTTCACATCGGCTGCTAAAGGCAGTCCGTGATAGGCGGCAGCCTCGAAGGAGTCGGCATACCAGGCTCCGTTTGCTACATTAGCGAAGGACTGGAGCGGTTCTTCTGATTTGCCGGGATTCAACCCAGTCGCTTGAATGACCAAATGAACAGCTTGAGCGTAACTCAATTCAGCTTCAGGACGAAATTCATCATCACTTACTCCGCTAACAATGCCCCTCTCACGAAGCTCCAAAATTTCGCTTTCGGCTGAGTTTCCGGCAATGTCCGAGAAGGCCAGCACGGTTGGACTTAACAGCAGAATCACCGCCAGCAACATACCGAAAGCAAATTTTCCTTTTGTTTTCATGTCTATTTTCACCTCCTGTACAGTTTTAGACGGATTATTTTGCCAAAGGTTGCAAGCCGTTCACCAGTTTTTTATTTAATATTAACGTCAATCCCAAAGTAAGCTGTAAGCTGGCGGTTCGCCTTGGTAAAATCGATTTATTTTAACGCATGACCGAGCTGCCCAATCACCGAGCTGCCCAATCACCGAGCTGCCCGATCGCTGAGCTGCCCAATCGCTGGGCTGCCCAATCGCTGAGCTATCCAGTGCGATGCCGGTGAGGTGAACTACGGGTGTGCTTGCTGCGAGCTTCCAGCAAGGAGTTCAGTGCGAAGAGCCCCGAAGTGCCTTGCGAGCTGCCAGCAGGAGGTTATGCGGGGTGTCCAGAGCCTCAACTTGCAGGGTGTTCTGTGCTAACGCTCGCCCTTGCTCTTATTTGGCCGAAAAAGCAGGGATTTTATTTGTAACGCTCATCCTCGCTTCTATTTGTGACAAAATAGCGGTATACGCCTCGGCAGCGGTTTACACTTTCACAAGCGGTGTACGCCTAGTATCCGCTTGTGAGGAACCCGCTGCCAAACGCCAGTAAGCGACGCCTAAGAATAGCCATGTAGGCAAATAAGCAAATTCCGGTACAGAGGTCATCATACAAACAAAAAGGACAATTAATGCAAATTTTAGACCTTTTCCCATTTCGTCATTACGCAGTTTAAAAACCGGGATCATGAACAGGGCGGTAAAAGCCAGGAGGCCAACCAAGCCCAAATTATTTAAGAGCGTAGTAAACATATCGGAAGAGCGGATATAGCCGAAGCCGACGCCAAACAGCTTGTGCAAAAAGGGCAGCTCCAGATAGAAATTCAAGTGGTTCTGGAACATAGAGCTGCGCATCATAGCAGAATGACTGTCCAGCTTGCTGGCAAACAGCATCTCGTAAATGCGGACAACGATTTGGTAATTCGCAGCGCTGATCAGCGCGAGAGCCCATGCGACGACAAAAGGAGACTTGTCCTTAAACCGGCTGTACAAAAGTCTGAGCATAAAATATAAGAAGATGCCAATATAGGCTGTCGTAGACGTAGACAAAATTAAAGTCAGCAATAACAAAAGATGTACGGCCGTTTTCCTGAGGTGAATGGCAAAAATCCAAAACGGCAAAACCGTAAACGCATACATCGAAGGCTCCCCGGTGAGACTTTTCAATCGCATTACTTCCCAGCCGAACAATTTGGTTGTTTGAAATAAGCTGCCGCTGACGTGGCCGTTGAACACCCGGTTGGTAAGGAAATCGCCATTTCTATGAAAGAGCTGAAAGTAGACCCATTCGTACATTCCGTAAGCCGCCAGCAAGACGGCCCCGGCCAGGATGCAGCGGTTCCAGCTGGGCTGATAAAATGTTTTGACAAAGAAAAAGGTAAAAATAGCGGCAAATAAATAAATGGACTGGGTAAAAAGTGAGTTTTTAAATGCGTATCCGGTATCCCGATCTTCCACCAAACGAACCTGAGTGAAGTCAATTCCGTGGTTAACGAGCAGCCCGGCCTGGGCAATCAAATTGCAAGTGACGTAAGCGAGTAGAAAAAGAAACAGCTGAACAAGCTGCTCGTTCAAGGTATGCCTCAAGTCCATCCGAGTAACCGCGAGAACAAAAACAACGGCTACAGAGAGAAAGGCCATCAGATAACCTATAGTTGTTCCTTGTATGGATGGTATCAGCAAAAAGGACGTAATCGGCAAGGCCAGGGCCCAAATATAGAAATATTTATTTAATAATGAAGGTGTCTGTATCATCATGTCATCCTTTCCATAGACAAGGACTTTTGGAGCAGGACTACTGCTGTGCCAGCTCGGCAAGAGCAACTAATTTTATTGCCTCGAATTCTTCGGGAGTCAGCCTCTCCAGCAGCGCAGTCTTGATCTGTGCTTTCTCCTTTTCCGTAAGTCCGTCTTTAGCAAGATCGACAAATCCGGTCAGCTCTGCCATTGTAAATTTGCTTAGCAGCAGCTTCAGCACCTGTTCCTTATTTTGCAAAGCAGGCTGGGGATTTAAAGTTTCGTCATTTACCGGAACGTTACCTGAATAAGGAGTCTCTTTTATTACAGATTCATTCACAGGGTCATCAGTTGTATCCGCTGGCTGCGGACTAGAAGGCTGCATCGGCTCGGCTGCTTTCTCGGAAAGAGCCGGAGGCATTGCCTCCTGTTGAAGCCTTCCTCCCTGCAGTTCCGCCAAGAGCCGTTGGATTTGCGGATCGCTCTTCCATTCCGCGATTTCCTCTTCTGTGAACACTTCTTGCGTCAGACGCTCCATCATCTTTTCAGATATATAAGCAACGCCTATCCGATAGCTGGATATTCCGAGGATACCGGCAACACATAGAATAAGCGTCCATTTGCCCGCTGTGAACCATTTAGGGTTAACCGCTCGGCGGGCTCCCTTGCCGAATTTGATCCAATGCTTGCCATCAGTGCTTTTGTACCGCTGAATGCCTATAAAACGAAGCGGAGTTTTTAATTTTTTAAGTTTAATCGCTATTCACCTCGCTGAAGAAAATTGGCTGTTTTTCTATCGGAAACTTACTATCATTATAAATATATCATTCAAAAAGAATAGGGTAATTAGTATTATTTATTCAATTAGAATAATTTATATTTAGTTTTTCCGTGCAATTTTCACTAGTTTTATGCAGCTTTAGATTCATGAATGGAGAGGTAAAAATAGGAACAAAGACACAGTAAGCTGCCCTTAACGATCAAATTGAATTCTTCGACATGGATCGACATAATTTTCAAGCTTTCTATTTTATACTAATCAAAACGTATATCATTTTTTTAAAAAATTGTAGAATTCACAAATTAAAAGATGTAGAAATTGAAATCTGCAGGTCAAAAAGTGTAGAATCGACAGAGTTTCCGTAAGATGGAGGGAAATCGATGAGAAAAGATCGGCAAAGTGCGGTTGGAGCGAGATACTCGGTCGCTGGCAAACAGCTTGATCAGATTTCAGATAGTCTGCAAATGCTGCTTGAACGAAAACGACAAGCTCTAAGAGTTAGCGAATTCCTTGCGCGGCTCGCAAATGACCCCGGTTTGTCAGACCAGGAAATTTCCTCGGGCCGGATCAGTATTACCGAATGGATTCATCTTACGAAATATCCGCTCAAAAAAGAAATGGTTTATAACTACGACAAAAAACGCTTTGAAGCTGAAAACGACAAATCGACAATAAATTTTTCATTGCTCCTCACGCTATTACTGCAAAAGCAAGGATTGAACTGCACCTCCGAGGAATTGATGGAGCACGTTCTCCAAGGCGGAAGTGTCGATGAATTTTTACAAAAAAATAAAAGACCCATTACTATAGGAAGATCTGGTCGATTTTTTTGTAAGAAGATTCAGAAAAAATAAAAAAGTCAAAAAAACGGTTTGCAAAAATATTCTTTATGAACTATAATCATCCATGAATCAACCTCGTAACGAATAATTAATTTTTCCTCGACAAAAAAGTATTCGGCAAATTACGAGGTTTACTGCTAATTGACGTCAAACATGTGAATGTGGATGTGTTCAAAGAAGAACGGAGAGAGGGTAGAAGAGACCTCATTTTTTTTAGCAAAAAAGGTCGCGAAATGAATAATATATATCCGTTATTGTTCGCGATTGAAAACAAGACTGAACAAACGGAGGTCAATCCATTGGAGTTAAAACAATACTGGTACATTGTGAGAAAGCGCTTATGGCTAGTCGTCCTGTTGATTATTACCGCTTGCTTGGCAGCCGGGGTTTACTCCTTTTACTTAGTGCAGCCCAAGTACCAAGCTTCGACAAAGCTGATCGTTAATCAAGCACGTGATTCCACGCAAATGGCCGCTCCGGTAGATATGAACAGCATCAGCTCAAACATCCAGCTGGTCAAAACCTATAAAGAAATCATCCGCACTCCGCGAATTATGGATAAAGTCGTTGATCGCTTTCCCGAATTAAAAGCAACGAGCGGGGAGCTGATGGAAAAAGTTAATGTCAGCTCTGTTAATGATACTCAGGTGATGTCCTTAACAGCCGTGGACCATTCGTATGAACGTGCGGCCCAAATAGTGAATGCGGTTTCTGTTGTATTTCAGGAGGAAATTCCTCTGCTATTCGCTATAGATAACGTTTCTCTGCTTAATGAAGCCGATCCATTGCGTACCGCTCCCCCAGTGTCGCCAAATCCGGCATTAAATTTGACAGTTGCTTTTCTGCTGGCGCTCCTGCTCGGTATTGGATGTGCTTTCCTGCTGGAGTACTTAGACGACACAATCAAAACAGAAGAAGATATTGCAGCGGTATTGCAGCTGCCGACTCTTTCCGTGATTCCTAAAATACAGAACAGCGATTTGCTCGAGCCGAAAGCTAAAGCGGCAAGTGAAGCAGTCAGGAGGGGGAAAAATGTCACGATCGAGACTTAAATGGCCACTGATTACCGACTCCAATCCTAAGTCACCGGTTTCAGAAGCCTATAAAATTTTGCGGACAAATATCGAATTCACAAACCTGGAGGATAAAACCCAGTCGATTATGATCACCTCCACCCGAATGAGAGAAGGCAAAAGCACGACTTCCGCTAATCTCGCGGTAGCTTTCTCGCAGGCTGGAAAAAAGGTGCTGCTGATTGATGCCGATATGCGCAAGCCCACTCAGCATCACGTCCTCGGCTTATCCAATCGGACTGGCTTGTCCTCCGCGCTGAGCAACCAGCATGAACTGCTGGAGGCAATTCAAAAAACAACTATTGAAGGGGTCGATGTCCTCTGCTCCGGACCGGTTCCTCCTAATCCATCGGAGATGCTCGCATCCAAAAGAATGGAGGCCTTATTGGAGTCCGCCAGAGAGTCATATGATCTTATCATTTTAGATACGCCACCCGCGCTGGTCGTGGCTGATGCCCAGATTGTCGCTGCCCGATGCGACGGCGTCTTGCTGGTGGTGGATTGTGGAACGATCAAAAAAACAGAAGCTCTAAAAGCGAAGCAAAAGCTGGAGCATGTCAACGCTAGGATGCTTGGCGTTGTGCTTAACAATGTAAAGCGCGGCCGGGATGATCACTATGCCTACTATTACTACGGGGAACGCGAAGCATTGAATTAAGCATTCACAGGTAAAGTCTCCTGCACCTCTATCACTGGAGACACTCGGTCATGCTGTGGGTTTGAGCTCAAACCTTAGACGTTTTATCGTCGAGAGTGTGATGTGAGGGAGGGTTAGATGCCCTAAGTTTCATTAAACGTCAAACCACAATAAAAAGAATGGGTGATAGATGATGAAAAAGGTAAAGAAAGCGATTATTCCAGCTGCCGGGTTAGGTACCCGCTTCTTGCCGGCAACAAAGGCCATGCCAAAAGAGATGCTGCCCATCGTGGACAAACCGACGATTCAGTACATTGTGGAAGAGGCCGTGGAATCAGGCATTGAAGACATCATCATCGTGACCGGCAAGGGGAAGCGGGCCATCGAGGATCATTTCGACCATGCTTTTGAACTGGAGAACAACTTGTTTGGCAAGGGGAAGTTTGAATTGCTGGACGAAGTAAGAAGATCCTCGAATGTCGATATTCATTACATTCGCCAGAAGGAAGCTAAAGGGCTTGGCCATGCGGTATGGTGCGCGCGCAACTTTATTGGCAGCGAACCATTCGCAGTACTGCTGGGAGACGATATCGTGCGAGCCGATACTCCCTGCATCAAGCAGCTGACTCAGCAATATGAGCTTACTCAAAAATCGGTTATCGGCGTTCAACGGGTACCGGAAGAACAAACCCACCGGTATGGTATCGTGGATCCTTCAGACCGTTTCGACCGGCTTTATCAGGTAAGCCGCTTTGTAGAAAAGCCGGCCCCCGGTCAGGCTCCTTCCAACTTGGCTATTATGGGAAGATATGTCCTGACTCCGGAAATATTTGATTACCTGGGGGAGCATGAGATTGGAGCCGGCGGAGAAATTCAACTCACGGATGCCATTCAGAAATTAAATATGTCGCAAGGCGTCTATGCTTACGACTTTGAAGGTACACGCTACGATGTGGGTGAAAAGCTGGGGTTTATTTTTACGACTATCGATTTTGCGCTGAACAACAAAGATTTGCGGTTACCGCTCTTAAGTGCAATGGAGGAAATTTTGGAGAAACAGCATTTCTCGCCTTATTTGGCAGCCAGCAGGGAGAGGATGTGAATGAGCCAGCAGGAGTGGGAAGTGAACCTGAGTTCCAAGATGATGTATGGGAAGCAGGACATAACCCGGGTTAAGGAAAAAGCATCCTATTTGATTATGAAACGAACACTGGATTTGAGCGGTGCTATCGTCGGTTCCCTCGTGCTGATGCCTCTGTTTTTGCTGCTAGCAGTTTTAATCAAGCTTGAGGACCCTAAGGGTGCGGTGTTGTTCAAGCAGGTAAGAATCGGCAAAAACGGCAAACCATTCTATATGTATAAGTTCCGCTCCATGGTATCCAATGCCGAGGAGCTGCTTGCCGAATTGCTGGAAAAGAACGAAATCGAAGGCGCTATGTTCAAAATGAAAAATGACCCTCGTGTCACCCGAATTGGCCGCTTCATGCGCAAAACAAGTCTCGATGAGCTCCCTCAGTTCATTAATGTGCTGCGGGGGGATATGAGTCTCGTTGGGCCGAGGCCGCCGCTTCCCCGTGAAGTTGTCACTTATTCGCTGTATGAGAAGCAGCGGCTCTTGGTCACTCCAGGCTGCACAGGCTTGTGGCAGGTAAGCGGACGCAACCATTTGAGCTTCCATGAAATGGTCGAGCTGGATCTGAAGTACATTCGGGAGCAATCGATCAAGCAGGATATTCACATTTTACTTAAAACATTCTGGGTCGTTATCTCCAATAAGGGTGCTTATTAATGAAGGAACATGATTTTATATGCAACAATCTAGCGCGACAATTAACTGTTGTGTTTGCCAGCCACACGTATATCGGCAGCCCGTTTGTCGTGGGCTCTCATCATCTGGCAAATCAATTCGCAAAAATGGGCCATACGGTATTTCACTTAAGCACACCGATCTCCCCGGCCCATCTATTGAAGGTTAACGGCAGCAGCTGCAGGGTGCGATTTGCCAACTGGCTTAAGGGAGGAGAGCGCAGGAATCGCGTCATCAACTACGTTCCTTTCACCTTCATCCCCTGGAATATTGCGAAATATTATCACCGTAAAAATCTAATGTATTCCGCCTGTTGGCCGCCGCTTCCCAGAAAAATCAAACAGTATGGTATCAGAGAAATCGATTTGCTGCTTATCGATCAATACAGCTTCGTTGGCTTGGAGGAGCTAATTCGACCGAAGGTTTCCATCTATAGGGCAACGGATTTGTACAGTGAAATGGGCAATGACCAGCGCATTGACCAGCTGGAAGAGCAACTGGTTCAGCGGGCTGATGGAATTATTGCTACATCGGCGCCGGTGCTCAAGCAATTAAGAAGATATAATGCAGCCAAGCCGTGGCTGCTGCTGGAAAACGGGGTCGATTTTGCCCACTTCTATCACAAAAGCGATCCTCCTTCGCCATTATCCGGATTGGGGGGGCCTATTGCGATTTATGCAGGTGCGCTGGATGATAGGCTGGATCGTGCGGCTCTGAAATTCCTCGCAACAGCGCTTCCGGAATTGCAGCTTGTCCTGATCGGTCCGTGTAATGCCAAGGATCGAGGTTATTTTCAAGCCTGCTCGAATGTGCATTTATTAGGACAAGTGGATTATGCTGAACTCCCTTACTATTTAAACTATGCGACCTTCGGCTTGCTGCCTCTAAGCGATCATCCGGCTAACGAAGGAAGAAGTCCGATGAAGCTTTATGAGTATGCAGCCTCAGGACTTCCGGTTATAGCCAGGCATACGAAAGAACTGGGGAGAAGAGAAGAGCGTCATGTCCATCTCTACAAGTCGCTGGAGGAACTGATCGGGCAGGCCAGGCAGCTGATGAAGCATGCCGGGAGCGCTGCTCTGGACCGGGAGTCTATTTGCCAATCCGCCCATATCCACTCCTGGGAGAGTAAAGCGGAACAACTGATTGACTTTGCGGAGGGGATTGCAAGGAATACAGGAAGCCCGGACAAGCTGTTATCAGGCTCTGGCGCTCTCCAGGAAAGCCTGGCCTCTTCATCATCCGGCTAGCAAAGGGGGATGTCTGTTGGTCACCGTATATATTAATGGAAGATTTCTGACTCAATCGACAACCGGGGTTCAAAGGGTAGCGATTGAGGTTGTTAAATCACTGGATGATCTTATAGCCGATGGCGTGATTCATCCGGACTGTTCATTTAAGATTTTGGCGCCAAAACATATCAAACAGCAATTGTCATTGCGTCATATCCCGATTATGCAAGTAGGCCGGTTAACCGGTCATGCCTGGGAGCAGATCGAGCTGCCGCTGTATTCCGGGGGAAATCTGCTGCTGAACTTATGCGGGCCGGCGCCGCTATTGAAGCGCAAGCAAATTGTAACCATCCATGACGCTGCAGTTTTTGCAAACAGCGAGAACTTCTCTGCGAAGTTCACGGCTTGGTACCGCTTTTTGTTTCGGAGCTTGAAATATCGCTCCAAAAAATGGATTACCGTATCCCAGTTTTCCAAGGATGAATTGCAAAAATACGTCCGTATCCGCGAGCAAAACATCAGTGTGTACCATTTAGGCGCGGATCATATGGAAAAAACTCAAGCGGACCCGCGCATTTTGCAGAAGCACGAGTTAACAGACGGCGGCTATATCTTGGCTGTGAGCAGCAAAAGTCCCAACAAAAATTTTGGAGCCATTATCCAAAGCCTGGAGCTGCTTCAAGCCGCAGACTTTCAATGCGTCATTGTCGGTGGAGCCCACAATCCGGTGTTTCAGTCGGGTAAAGCCGGCGTCACGGCTTCTAGCCGGGTGAAGTTCATAGGCTATGTTACCGATGAGGAATTAAAGGCGCTGTATGAGCATGCGGCCTGCTTTGTATTTCCTTCCTTTTATGAAGGCTTTGGACTGCCGCCGGTTGAGGCGATGGCCTGCGGCTGTCCGGTTATAGCGGCCGAAAGCGCATCCATTCCCGAGGTGTGCGGCTCGGGTGCGCTGTACTGCAACCCTTATCAGGCCGAGGACATTGCCGATAAAATAAAGCTCCTTTTGCATAATGATCCTCTCCGCCGCCAGTTAAGACAGACGGGACAAGAGCATGCGGCACAATACCGCTGGAGAAAGACTGCGTCAGGCATCTGCACGGAAATCGAGAATCTGCTGTATGGAGGCGGGACTCCATGAGAAAAAAGATCTTGTTCATATGCGAGGCGATGGGCGGCGGTGTCCGCAAGCATGTGCTTGATATTTTGCTAAAGCTAGACTTAAGCCGCTATCAGGCTTTTTTTATTTACAATGATCAGCGCAATTGCGAAGTGTTCCGGGATCATATGGACATTCTCCGCGACCGTGGAATTCAGCTCTACCGGGTGAAGGAACTGGTCCGCTCGATGTCGGTTTCGCAGGACTGGCGTGCTCTGCTTCGGGTGATTCGAATCATTCGCCAAATTCAGCCTGATCTGATCCACTGCCATTCTTCTAAAGCCGGCGGAATCGGAAGATTGGCTGGCAAATGGTGCGGAATCCGAACAATTCTTTACACGCCGCATGCGTATGCGTTCCAAGATGAAAGCTTGAGCCGCTGGAAAAAGCAGGTTTACCTGACCATGGAACGGCTGCTCGGACGAATTACGTCACTAACGATCAATGTGTCGGAGGGCGAGCGCCGCTTTGCGCAGGAGCACCGGCTGGCTGCAGCAGCCAATTCGGTACTCATCTATAACGGAATTGACCCTCCACGACAGCGTGAGCGCCGCGGAGACGAGAAAGTGGTGATCGGGACATCAGCCAGGTTTGACGATCAGAAGGATCCCTGGACCTTTTACAAAATCGCCAAGGCGATCGTTGCGGAATACGATCATGTGGATTTCGTGTATGTCGGTGACGGGGTCTACAAGCAGGACATCGGGCAGGCAATTGCCCGCGAGGGACTTAGCGGCCGCATTCATCTCGCCGGCTTTCAAAAAAATGTGATGGACTGGATCGAATCCTTCGATATTTATATGACCACTTCCCTTTATGAAGGGCTTCCTTATTCCCTGGTGGAGGCGTTGAGCTTCGGAAAGCCTATTGTCGCCACCGATGTGACCGGCAACAATGAGGTCGTAATCGATCACTATAACGGCTTGTTATTTGAGGCCAAACAGGCAGAACAAGGGGTGGACAGACTGAAGCAGCTTTTAGATGACCCGCAGCGGCTGCGGCTGTACGGGGAAAGAAGCCGGCAGCTATTCAAGCAGCATTTTACCTTGGACCATATGATGAGGTCCCTGGAGCTTGCTTATGAAGGCCGGGTTCCCGTCAATGCTCCTGTCACAGCCTCATCAGCTGGAGAATTGTATTTCAAGAGCAAGCGCAATGCTTAAAACGAGAAAGGAGAAGCCGGGGTGAAGGTAATGTTTAGCGACCTGCAGTGCACGGTGACGGAAAACCTTGAATTAAAACGCCTCACTACATTAGGAGTGGGAGGGCCCTGCAAATACTGCGTAACTCCAAACCGTCTGGCTGATTTAAGCGAGGTGTATACCCGTTGTTTAACGGAGCAGCTGCCCGTGCTGATCGTCGGTAATGGCTCCAATCTGCTGCCTGATGATAAAGGCTATGACGGTGTCGTCATTCATGCAGGCAAGCGGCTGAAAACCTTCAAGATTGTCGATAACATCGTGTACGCTGAAGCTGGAGTTCCGCTGCCGAAACTTGCTTTTTCCATGGCCAGGGAAGGACGCAGCGGTTTTGAATTTATGGCGGGAATTCCCGGAACAGTGGGAGGCGCCATTGTTATGAATGCGGGCTGCTTGGGACACGACACCGCGGAGGTGCTGCAATCGGTAACGTTTCTTGATGAGAGAGGACTGATTCAGACTCGCAGCAAGGAAAGTCTCGGCTTCTCGTTCAGGGAAAGCATGCTGCAGCGAATTCCAGGATTAATCTTAAGCGCCTCCTTCTACGCTCCATTGGCGGAGCATCCCGAGGAAGTGATGGCTAAGACGAGGCGGGCGGCAGACATTCGCAAGCAAAAGTTTCCTATCCAGGTTGCAACGGCTGGCAGCACGTTTAAGAGCCCGCCCGAGGGACCGCATCCCGGCCGCTTGATAGAGGAAGTAGGGCTCAAAGGCTTTCAAATCGGTTCAGCACAGATCAGTCCGGTTCATGCGAATTGGATTATTAATCTGGGGGGAGCAACCTCAAGCGATGTTAAGGCGCTTATGGAGGTTATGCAAAATACGGTTGCCCGAAAGCTCGGCATTGTGATGGAGCCCGAGGTGCTAATGGTTTAGGCGGCGAGCTGCCGAAAGGGGCAAGCGAGAAAACAGGGGCCGGGCAGCACAATAGAATGAAGGAGGATGTCATGGAGCGCGCTCTAAGAACAACAGAAGTGAGGAGAACGTTAAATGAACCGTATCTCCTTATAGAGGGAGGAACGCCGATATATGGCGAGGTTCATCTGCCAGGGGCAAAAAACTCTGCCCTGCCCGCAATAGTGGCCGCCTGCTTGTCGGAAGAGGAAGTGACGCTTCATAACGTGCCGCTGGAGCTGAATGATGTGAAGCAGCTGATCCGGCTGCTGACCAATTCAGGCGCCCAAGTCCGGACATGCGGGCAGAGCTTGATTTGCCGCGGAGCCGAATGGACAGGAGGCACGCTGGATGCTGAATTGGCAGGAAAGATCAGACATTCGCTGCTTCTGCTGGGAGCGGCTGCGCATTGGCGCAGCTCTCTTTTTTTACCGCTGCCGGGCGGGTGCAGCATCGGAAACCGCAAGCACGATCTGCATCTGGCTGCCCTGCAGCAAATTGGTTTTGCGATAGAAGAGAGTGAACTGGGCATCCATTTAAGGGCAAGTGAACCACGGCAGGAGGTCACGGTTAAACAGAGCTACCCAACCTTTGGCGGCACACTCAATGTACTATTCGCCTCTGTACGGTCGAATGCTGTCGTGACCCTGCAGAATGCGGCCCGCAATCCCGAGGTGCAGGATGTCATCAGGCTGTTGATGCAGATGGGAGCGAGGATCGAGTGGCTGGCGCCGACAGTTCTTCGCATTACCGGGGTAGAGCGGCTTCATGGGGCCAAGCATACGGTGATGAGTGATAGAATCATCGCTTCCACCGTGATCTCCGCCGTGGCTGCAACGAAGGGACGGGCCACGATTCACAACGCCACAACGAAGGTGCTGGAGTCGGAAGTGGCGGTGTGGCGGCAGGCGGGGCTTACGATTGAGGAAGGAGAGAACCGGATTAGGGCCGAATGGACACGACAGCTTCATGCCGTCGATGTAACGACGTCAGCTTATCCCGGCTTCCATACCGATATTCAGCCGCTGCACACCGTCATGATGATGAATGCCCGCGGAACTTGTTCTTTGAAGGAAACGATTCTTGACGGAAGGTTTGCCTATTGCCGTGAATTGAACAAGCTGGGAGCTCACATTGAAGTCAGGGACGGCGATTTTACATGTGTAAACGGCGCACCCGGACAGATGGCGATAATCCATGGAGTAGAACAGCTGACGGGCCACGATCTTATCGCCACAGATATTCGCGGCGGCGCGGCGGTAGCCGTCGCCGCGCTGGCCGCCCGCGGTGTCAGCAGAATCACGAACCTATATCAGTTGGAGAGAGGCTATGGAAATTTTGTGGAATTGTTCCGTGCACTCGGAGCCAACATCAGGAAGGTTACTCCGTAACAGAACGGAAGGAATAACCCATGAATAAAACTGGCATGCTGTTTCAAGTGATGACGACTATCGGTACACGGATGGTAGTGCTATTCGGAGCCTTTCTCGTTTCCGTCATTCTGGCCAGACTGCTGGGTCCGGAAGGCAAAGGCATCATCACTGCCGTACTGGTTATTCCGACTCTTGTCGTCACAATTGCGGATCTCGGAATCCGTCAGGCATCGGCTTATTTTATCGGAACGAAAGCTTATAGGTACGAGGATATAGTATCTTCCCTGATCTTTCTGTGGATGATGACCTCGCTGATCAGTATTGCTGTGGTAAGCGTTATTTTAGCGCTGCAGTACGGGGGAAAATATGATTGGAAAATCCTTGCTGCCTGTATCATGACCATTCCGGTTAATCTCGGCATTCAATATTTGAGGGGCATCATGCAGGGCAGGGGGCGGATAGGCAGCATTAATAAGGTAGAGATCATTAAGACTTTTTTGAACTTCACCATTTTGCTGCTGCTGGTCTGGCTGTTTGGCATGGGTGTGCTTGGTGCTGCCTTGACTCAGTTGCTTATGGCCCTGTTTACGTTAGGGTATTCCATCAAGCTGCTGATTGGCGAAGTGAAGATAAAGCTCAGGTACATACATCCCCTCCCCTTGCAACTGATACGCAAAGGATTTTCCTTTGCTTTTGCCTTATTTATCATTCAGATGAACTACCGGGTCGATATCGTTATCCTCGAGTATTTTACGAACATTAGCGAGGTTGGCATTTACTCGGTAGGCACGAATCTGTCAGAGCTCATCTGGCAGCTTCCGGCGGCGGTCGGCCTGATTTTATTTTCACGCAGCGCTAATTCTGATTCAGCCCAAGCGGCAGTGGAAAGCACGGCCCGCCTGATCCGCATGGTCATACCGTTTTTAATCGTATTTGGCTTGTTTTTCTGGCTGTTGGCGCCCTTGCTTATCGGACTTTTATATGGTGCTGATTTTGCCGCTTCAGGCATTGTAATTCGCTATCTGCTGCCGGGTATTCTCGTCATGGTCATCTTCAAGCTGATCCACTCTGACTTATCCGGACGGGGTGCCCCGCTTGTCTCATTAAACGTTTCCCTAATCGCGCTTGCTGTCAATCTTGTCCTCAATCTCCTGCTGATTCCCCGCATGGGCGCTATTGGCTCCGCTATTGCATCAAGCGTCAGCTATTCGATAGCCGGGCTTTCCTTTGTGTGGATTTATGCCCGCCGGGAATCCATTCGCGTACGCGATGTGCTTGTGCTTAACCGCGAGGACTGGGAGCTGATCAAGCAGAAGCTGGCGATCCGCCGTTTTGGTATTAACAAAATAAGCTAAATGCGTCTAAGCAGACATGATGGAGATGAAAAACTATGCTCGTATCGATACTTACCGTGTATTATAACCGGGCGGATCAGGTTGAGGAGTCGATTCAAAGCTTGTTGAGTCAAACTTATCGGAATATGGAGATCATCGTGGTAGATGATGGCTCTACGGACCGAACCTTGGAGAAGCTGAGCCAGTATAACGATCCCAGGCTCCGGATTATCACCCACAGCAACCGCGGCTTTACCCGCTCGATTATCGAAGCGGTCAGGCAGAGCAGAGGGGAATTGATTGCTATACATGGCTCGGGGGACTACTCCTATCCGGACAGAATTGAAAAGCAGGTTCGGCTGCTTCAAGCCCGTCCGCAGGTAGGAGTCGTGGGCTGCCATGTGGAGAATGCGAACAAAGTAACGGGAACGAGCGCTTTGTTTCACAAGTTCAACCCTAATGAATCTGCTGTGGATCAACTGCTTCGCTACAATATTTTTACCCATGGCGAGGTCATGTTCCGGCGATCGGTTTATAACCAGGCCGGGGGTTACCGGGAGCTGTTCAAGTTTACCCAGGACTACGATTTGTGGCTGAGGATGGCGTTATGCACACAGTTTGCCACAATAGATGAAGTGCTGTATCGCAGATATACGCTTCCGGATGGAGTCAGCGCTTCTACCGAGAAAATGCTTGTTCAAAGGTATTTGGCGGAATTCGCCAGGCAATGTCTGGAGCAGCGCAGGAAATCGGGTGAAGACTGGATAGATCGTTACGGGGAGCACAGCATGTTTTTTATGGAGAAAAGCAAGCGCTTAGCCCGCAGCCTGAGGGACTTGGCAAGAATAGCTGCGCTTCAGGATAAAGACTTGCCCAAAGCTCAAAGGCTGATCCGTTTAAGCTTGCAGGAGCAAAGCCATTTGCTTGGGGTTATTTGTTCTTGGGGATTAAGCATTATGATTAAGCATTCTGCCATCAAGCGGCTTGGCTTCTCGGCGCTGGAAAACTGGCGAGGGGCTAGGCGGAAGCTGGCTGGAGGCAAATCCAGAGTCCCGGAACGATAAATCGCAGTATAGAGAGGGGGAGAATGAACTGAGGATTGCTTTTCTGGTCGGTTATTTTCCGGCGCTGTCCGAGACCTTTGTGCTGAATCAAATGACCGGTTTGCTCGATAGGGGCCATCAGGTAGATATTTATGCTTCTTCCGCCCGCAAGGAATCAGCCGTGCACCCGGATGTGGAGCGGTACGAATTGCTTAAGCATTGCCATTACCGGGATATTCCCGCTTCCAAGGTTATGCGCTATTTAAAGATGATCTGGTTATTTCTCCTTTACTTCCCGCGGCATCCCCGCGCTTTGATTCAGTCGCTCAATGTGTTCAAGTATTCTCGGGAGGCCTTATCGCTGCAGCTGTTTTATAGTGTTATTTCTATCCTGCGCACCGGCTGCAGAGATTACGACATGATCTACTGTCATTTTGGTCCTTATGGAAACCTGGCGGTTTATTTAAGAGAAATTGGCGCGCTGAGTGGCAAGGTGGTGACGACCTTTCACGGCTATGATGTTACTTCCTACCTGCAGGAAAGAGGAGACAAGGTGTATTCTGGTTTATTTGCCAAAGGCGATTTATTTCTGCCAATCAGCAAACGCTGGAAGGAGCGGCTGATCGAGCTGGGCTGTCCCGAACATAAAATTGTCATTCACCGCATGGGAATTGACACGTCATTGATCCCCTGTTCTAGCGGTTCCGGGCTGCCAAACACGCCAAAGACGCCAGTTCGTTTAATCGCTATCGCCCGCTTGGTAGAAAAGAAGGGCATCGAGTACGGGATCCGGGCTGTCGCTCAGCTGATCGTCAGACATTATCGGATTCGCTTTACGATCGTAGGCGAGGGGCCGCTTCGCACGGAACTGCAGAAGCTTATTGAAGACTTGAATATGGAAGAGGAGATTCAGCTTGTCGGCTCCAAAACTCAAGAAGAGATTACGCAATTATTAACCGAATCGGATTTGTTCATAGCCCCAAGTGTGACAGCGGCAAATGGAGATCAGGAGGGCATTCCTGTCGTATTGATGGAAGCAATGGCTGCGGGCCTGCCAATTATTTCTACCTGGCACAGCGGAATTCCGGAGCTGGTGCGCGACGGCGTAAACGGGTATTTGGTACCGGAGAAAAACGTGCTGCTGCTGGCCCATAAGCTTAAGGAGCTGATCGATAATCGCTGGCAATGGGGGGCGATGCGAGCCGCCGGCAGGCAAATCGTAGAAGAGGAATATGATATCCGCCGCTTAAATCAGCGTTTGGAACGTATTTTGCTGGAAGCCGCGGAATTGACGGCAGAAGGAGAACATGGAGAACAAGGAGAAAGCCCCGCTTTTAAGAAGCGGAGCATAAGGGAACAGGAGGGAGCTTTTTAGATGAAACTGATTATGCTTTCGGGAGGCTCCGGCAAGCGGCTATGGCCGTTATCCAATGAGGTTAGATCCAAGCAGTTTTTGCGGATTCTGCCCGCTCCTGACGGAGACAAAGAATCGATGCTGGAAAGAATATGGCGCCAGCTCAGGCAAGCGGGGTTAAGCTCTGATGTTCATATCGCAACTGGCAAAGCACAGGTAGACATGGTACAGAGTCAGCTCGGCAGCTCCGTTCCGTTAATTATTGAACCGGAGCGCAAGGATACATTTCCCGCCATCGCATTGGCCGCTGTTTACCTTTATTCCATGAGAGGGGTCGGTCTTGATGAGGTCATTACCGTCTTCCCTGGTGATCCTTATGTAGAGGATGCTTTTTTTCGCGAGTTCAAGAAGCTTGGACAGGTGCTTGCCGAATCGGGGGCGGATCTCGCTCTGATCGGGGTGCAGCCTACTTATCCTTCCGAGAAATACGGCTACATTGTGCCCGATATGAGCCATGCCAGGCACAATATGGCTGCAAGTTCTATTAAGGTCAAGCGTTTTACAGAAAAGCCCTGCAAAGCCGAGGCCAGTGAACTGCTCAAGCAGTCGGCGCTTTGGAACTGCGGGGTTTTTGCTTTTCGTCTGGGGTATTTGATCCAGCTGCTGATCGATGCCCGGCTGCCCATACAATATGAGGAAATGCTGAAGCAGTATGGAGCGATGGAAGCAATAAGCTTTGATTACAAGGTGGTCGAGCAGGCGCAAAAGGTTGTTGTCTGCCCTTATGATGGCTGCTGGAAGGACCTGGGGACCTGGAATACGTTAACCGAAGAAATGAGCGATTCAACGCTTGGGGCGGTCCGGATGACGGAGGACTCGCGCAATACCCATGTAATAAACGAGCTGGGCATCCCCGTCGTAGTTCTTGGCATATCCGATGCGGTAATTGCTGCCAGTCCTGATGGAATTTTAGTGTCGGAAAAAGGAGCAAGCCCGCGTTTAAAGGATATGTTAAGTCCGGATAAGCAAAGGCCCATGTACGAGGAACGCCGCTGGGGTTACTATCACGTCCTTGATTCGGCCGTTTATCCCGATGGCAAAAAAGTGATGACCAAACGGGTACATCTGCGGACGGGTCAAAATTTCAGCTATCATTACCACAATTTTCGCTCCGAAGTATGGACTGTGCTGTCGGGTGAAGGTCATCTGATCCAGGATGGCCATTTCCGCAAAGTGGAAGCCGGAGACGTGGTATACATCCCCGCCGGCAGTCGGCACAGTCTGTTTGCTCTTCAAACCATGGAAATTGTGGAAGTGATGAGAGGCACGCGGCTGGACGAGGAAGATAGTGTCCGCTTGGATTTGCTGTGGGAAACGATTAGGCAGCTTAGCATTAGCGGTTCATAAGCTGGGAAGCGATATCGGGCGCGGATTGAGACTTAAAAAGCGGTGGAAAAATGTCCAGAGCCGTGTAATCAATGAAAACGGGAGATGAGCGGGATGAATATTACCGTAATAGGCACTGGCTATGTGGGTCTCGTATCCGGTGTTTGCTACGCCGAGCGAGGGCACAAGGTCATTTGTGTGGATAAAGATATTGATAAAATCGCTAAGCTTCGAGCTGGAGAAATCCCGATCTATGAGCCGGGCTTGAAGGAAATCGCCGACCGCAACCGGGAAGCCGGGCGGCTCGCTTACACCAGCGAGCTTGGCGAAGCGATAAAGGACGCCGAGATCGTCATGATCGCGGTTGGAACCCCACCGCTTCCTAATGGGGAAGCAGATATGCAATATGTGGAAAAAGCAGCGGAGGAAATAGGTTCGCTGTTGAACGGCTACAAAGTTATTTGCATAAAAAGCACGGTACCGGTAGGGACGAACGAGAGAGTTCAAGCGATCATAGCTTCTAACACGCGGCAACCGTTCGATATAGCATCGGTGCCGGAATTTTTAAGAGAAGGCACTGCCATACAGGATACCCTGTTTCCAGACCGTATCGTCATTGGAGCGGAAAGCGTACTTGCCATCGATCGGCTAGTTCAGCTTCACGATTCCTTGTCGAGTCACTTCGTGGTGACGGATATTCGCAGTGCCGAGATGATTAAGTATGCCTCCAACGCTTTCTTGGCGACCAAAATCTCATTTATAAACGAGATTGCCAACATTTGCGAAAAAGTAGGCGCCGATGTGTCCGAGGTTTCATATGGCATGGGGCTGGACCAGCGGATCGGCCCGTCCTTTCTAAGAGCCGGAATCGGCTATGGCGGCTCCTGCTTCCCCAAGGATACGAAAGCGCTCATCCAAATTGCCGGAAACGTGGAGTACGATTTCAAGCTGCTAAAGTCGGTTGTGGAAGTTAACCAGCATCAACGCTACGGGATCATTGATAAGCTGCGGAGCGCATTAGGAAACCTTACCGGGAAAAAAATCGCCATATGGGGGCTGGCCTTCAAGCCGGAAACCGATGATGTGAGGGAAGCCCCGGCATTGGAAATTGTTCAGCGTCTCATTTCTCTTGGCGCTGTCATTCGGGTCACCGATCCGATTGCGATGGACAACTTTCGCAGGCAGATGGACCACCCGTCAATTGTCTGGTGCGATTCAGCGTTAGAAGCAGCTGCGGATAGCGATGCTGTCTGCTTGTTAACGGAATGGGACTGCTTCGTGCAGGCAGATTTGCATGAGGTGGAGATGGTTATGGCCAGACCCGTGCTCATCGATGGGCGCAACGTGTTTACCCGTCAGCAGTTGGAGGGAACTCATTTTGCCTATTATCCGATCGGGCGCCCGGCTCTTCTTATGGAGGATTTGGCCGTACAGCAGCTTCTTTGATCCTCGCGTAATCAAAGGGGCTGCGGCACCAGGGGAGGCGAAGGTGTCCTGGCTACCGCTTCAGCTATCAACCAGCAATTCGCTTCAGCTGTTAACCAGCACTTAGAGTGGAGGGATTGAAGAATGGGCAGACGTTCTCGTTCGCCGCCTGCGGACTGAGCTGTTAAAAGCAAGCAGTTTCACATTCCGATTCCCTATTACCCTTTTTTCCTCATTCCAATTTCCAACCAAGTACCAGACTAAAACTACTGAGGTGAGGCTATTGAAAGTCAAGCAGAAAACGGTTGCCGCGGTTTTGGCCTTTAGTATGGCTGGAACCATGATCAGCGCTCTTCCTTTAAGCGGACAAGGCCTTGCCGCTAAGTGGGGCATTGTTCAAACCGCTTATGCGGCAGAAGATTCCTTTTATAACGAACGATTTATTGAACGTATGCGTGAGTTCCACAGCGCTCTTCATCAAGGAACGGATGACGAGGTCCAGTCCGTTCGTAATTTACGCGATGAGATTAAAGGCTTGACTTACAAACGTCATGGTCATTTAATTGATCCGGTGTGGAACAAGCTTCGGGGCAAGGTCGATCCATCCTCGAAGGAGATTTTGTTTAACTTTATTGTGGCAGTCGGGGGCATGCAGTATGATCCCGATTTTGCCAACCTGGAGGAAATTCGCACAGATCCGGCATTCCATGCCGCCATTCAAGGGATTGCAACAGCCGGTGGGCAAGAGGATTTGACGATCGAGCATATTATGGAATTTATATTTGGCAGCGAGGATGGAAGCAAGCCGGGAATGGAAGGTACGATCCAAAGCCTGATTGCGCGGAGGAGCATGACTCAGTTGATCCCGCTTCTTGCCAGCGAGACTCAACAAAACGCTCTGCTCAGAGAGGCTCTGAGTGAAATGCTTGAGCAGACCGACACCTATGAGGTGAGTGCCATTCTGGCCAATCTCGGCATCACGGAGCAAAATCTGATGGATACCTTAATGCGATTCCGCAAGCAATTAAGACATGATTCGGCAGCTCAAAACGCGTTGATACTGGCCTATGTTCGTTCAGAAATTCAGGAGCGTGTCGTCATATCTGAAGATGGGCGCCAGCATCGCTATTCACTTGAGTTGTTTGGCTTTGACATTCCGAACAATCTCGTTCGCTGGAGAAAGAGCGGCGGCAGTCCGGATGTTACGGTGACGAATCAAGGTGTGGTTAGCATCCCTGAACAGGTGGCCACGGCAACGGCTACCATTGAAGCCTTGATTTTGAATCGGGTCATTTTTAGCAAAGAAGTAACTCTAATTGCGGAAGAAAATCCTTCGGACGATTTCCTGCAGGATTATATCGCGCAAATGAACAGCATTATTTCCCAACTTGCGAATGCCAGTGATGCGGAAAAAAGGCGGCTCGTGCAGGAGGCAGTCTGGCTGTCCCAGCAAACGTGGGGCTCCTTGACGACAGTGGAAGCGGATGAGATGGTACGCGTTATTGCGGGCAACGCCATTTTCCGACCGGAAACGAGTGATGTGCTCGAAGCCGTGGAGGAGATGGTGAATGGGGAAGCTGTCATTCGTGATTATATGCAAAGAGTTGAAGCTGCTGCTGAGGTAAGCTTGAATGACCGGTTCCTCACGAGAACCTTCGGCTTTAACTTAAGCAGTGTGGAAGAGGACCGTCTTGACATTATTATTCCAAAGGCAGTGCTGGATGAAGTTCTGGAAGCCAATATTACGGACATCTACTTCCAAGCCTACGGGATGAGAATGTTCGCTCCGATCGGCCAGTTCAACGGCGACCTTCTGCTTTCGATTCAGAAGCCGGCGTATGAATGGAACCGCTTGTTTAGTTCCGCCGCGTTCATGCAGGAAGTATACGAGATAGAAGTGCAGGAAAGCGGACAAACGGTAACCGAGCTGGAGGAGCCGATCCGGGTGGAGGTATCAGCGGAATCAGGCGGCACGACCGTGGAGTTTAAGGGCGGGGAAAAGGAAGGCAATCTCATAATTGAACAGAAATAAGATTTACCCCTATGTACGCACAAACAGCCCGGGTGGAACGGATTTTTCGTTCCTCCGGCTTGTTTTGTTAAGTCCAGTTAGATCCGATTGAGCAAATCAAGCACGGAATAAAGCCTGGAATAACGCTGTGATGGAATTGAAATAAAGCTGGATAAAAGCTTGGAATAAAACTAGATAAAAGCATGGAATAAACCGGAAACCATGTCTAACAGATTTACAGATGTTTTAGTAGGTTATATTAAGCATCTTCGGGCTTGGCATGACGATCACGAACGACACGCTCCAGAAGCTTTCGGACAAGCTCGATATCCTCCGGTTCCAATGGCACGCCGTCCCAATGAAGCTGATCGTGGTTAAGCAGCTCTCTCGCATTGTTACTAGGCTCTTGAGGCTCGGTGTACTCGGTGAGACCCAGCAAATAGTCCGCCGAAGTGTTCAATTTCTTGGCGATATTTTGAATCGTCTCCAATGTCGGCTGTCTATACCCGGATTCATATCCGGCGTAAGTGCTTTTAGCAACTCCGACCGAATCGGCGAGATCCTGCATAGTATATTTTCTCTTCTTTCTGAGCTGCTTAAGTCTCTTAGAGAACATAACCGGCTCCCCTTTCCGTACCCCATTAATCTTATTGGCAATGCAAATGTTTATTTGTTATTAATTAACCAATTATTTACATTCGCAAGACAAGTCGAGCGTGCCTAATAGAAGGCCCCGCTCAGCCCGCTGTATTAGACCTCGAATGGAAAACTTTATATAAAATAGATTAAGTAGTGTCACTCATTGTCATGTTCCATTCTCATTATACCATGATGAATCGAAATAAAGCATATAAACATAAAAACAACGATGGATTTTTATGACCTAATTGAACCGCGGGGCACGATTTCCTCACGCCCAGGCCCGCAGGAAATCCAGGAAAAGCGAATGCCAATTTCTTCCTCCAGCCGTTCGACATAGCACTGAGCATTGCGGGGAAGCTGTGAGTAGGAACGCACCCCGGAAATCGGGCATTTCCAGCCTGGCATTACCTCTAAGTCTGGCTCAGCATTATTCAATTTCGGCGTTTCCGGAAACTCGGTGACTCGCTTGCCGTCAATCTTGTAGGCCGTGCATATAGGGATTTCCTCCAGATAACCGAGCACATCCAAATTGGTCAGAATAGCCTCTGTGCTGCCCTGAATCTGACAACCGTAGCGCGTTGCCACTGCGTCAAACCATCCTACCCTGCGGGGACGGCCGGTTCTTGCCCCGAATTCCCCCGCATCACCGCCATGGACGCGCAGCTGTTCAGCCGTCTCTCCTTGTAATTCCGTCACAAAGGGTCCTGCTCCTACACAGCTGGAGTAAGCCTTAACTACGGAAATAATGCGGGTTACTGCATGTGGCGGCAGACCGGCTCCTACTGAAGCGAAACCAGCTAAAGTAGAGGAAGAAGTAGAATAAGGATAGATTCCGTGATCCGGATCCCGCAAGGCTCCGAGCTGCCCTTCCAGCAATATCTTTTGCCCGGATTCCCGGGCCTCGCGAAGCAGAACAGTAGTGTCGCATACGAACGGCCTCAGCCGCTCGGCCAGCTCCATCAGACCGGTCCATGCATCCTGCCAATTCCAAGGCGCTTTGCGGTATAGATGCCGGGCCAGGACGGTCTTCCCCGCCAGCGCCTGCTCCAGCTTGCGGATAAGCTGATCTCGCTCCCCGTAAAGATCCGCTACTTGGATTCCGACTTTCAAATATTTATCTGCGTAAAAGGGGGCGATCCCTTGTTTCGTGGAGCCGAACTGGCGACTAGCCAACCGCTCTTCCTCCCACTCGTCCATCAAGAGATGATAGGGCAGAACAAGCTGCGCCCGAGAGGATACCTTTAGCCGGGGTTCAGGCACACCTCGCGCGATTAATTGGTCCCATTCCTTGAACAGCTCGGTTAAGTTAAGAGCAACCCCGGGGCCAATTACATTGGTTGTGTGGGGATGAAACACGCCAGAGGGCAGCAGATTCAAAACTACCTTCCCATATTCATTAATAATGGTGTGCCCGGCATTGCTTCCACCCTGGAAGCGAACAATATAGTCAGCCTCCTTGGCCATCCAGTCTGTTATTTTACCTTTACCCTCGTCTCCCCAATTCGCACCGACAATAGCTGTTACACTCATGCTTAGCCACTCCTTGTTCTTAGTAGTTTTTGTTTAGTTTCCTTGCTGGTTTCTTGCGTGCTTGCTTAGCTTTAGAGTATACTGAATAAAGTTATAAATAAAATTGATGTTATTTATATTTCATATAAAATGAGTTGATACAATGAAAGTCGAAAATTTAGAGTGGTATAAGGTTTTTTATACGGTTGCCCATTCCGGAAGCTTGTCCAGAGCGGCTGAGGAAATGTATATTACCCAGCCGGCAGTCAGCTATATTGTTAAACAGCTTGAAGATCATCTGGCGGTACGGTTATTTTTTCGGACAGCCAAGGGAGTCACCTTAACTGCCGAGGGCGAAGCTCTCTATGCTTATATAGAAAAAGCGCTCCATCTTGTAGATGCTGGTGAGAAACATGTGGACCGGATGAAAAATCTCGAAACCGGAGAAATCATAATCGGAGCCAGTGATATGCTGTGCAAGCATTATTTGCTCCCGCATCTTGAGCTATTTCACCGGCGATATCCTGAAGTTTCTTTGCGGGTGACAAACCGGACCTCCCTGGAGTCTGTGGAGCTTTTGAAGCAGGGAAAAGTCGACTTCGCGGTTGTACATCTCCCTTTGAATGATGAGAAAGGGCTTATTGTATATGAGGGAGAGAGCTTGCAGGACAGCTTCGTGGCGGGTGCCAGCTATAAGCATTTGGCGGAGAACGGTGCTTTGGAATTGCGGGAATTGCTGAGCTACCCGTTATTATTGCTGGAGCAAGGAAGTAATTCCCGGCGCTTCGTCGACGAATTTGCAGGAAATGAAGGGGTGACGCTTGTCCCGGAAATTGAATTGGGGAGTCACGATTTGCTGGTTCAATTCGCAAGAATTGGCTTGGGGATAGCTTATGTAGTCAAAGATTTCGTGCAGGATGAGCTGAACAGCGGCGAGCTTTATGAAATCAAGCTGAAGCCGCAGCTTCCAGCTAGACGTATAGGTATCGTATCCTTGGCTGGGGTCCCTTTATCCGCAGCGGCCAAGCAATTCGTGGAGCTGCTTTGGCAGGAGAAAGAGAAGATATGAAATCTTACGGAAATCTTACTGACGATTAAAGTGAAAAAAAGAGTTTGACAATCGTATGTAAACTTGCTATTATACTATTTGTCTCCAAAAAATAAGACCTGATAGCTCAGCTGGGAGAGCACCATCTTGACAGGGTGGGGGTCGGCGGTTCGAGCCCGTCTCAGGTCATATCCGAGAAGCCTTGCTGCATAAGGCTTCTTTTTCATTCGTTTAACCGCAGATGGTCTTCAGGGCCGCTGCGGTTTTTCTTTTTTTATTGGGGCAAAACCTCTGGCAAAATGATTCCGGGGACAAATTGGGGACGAGTAAGCAACCATGCATAAAGTGTTTTTAGTTAATGGTTCTGGGAAAAAATGTATTGTTAGCTGTGGCGGCTCTGATTTTTAACAGGGGGGCATTGTATGACCTTTGCCTTTAATAACTCCTGGAGGCGTATTAAAAATATAAGGAGGAGCGGGAGAAAGATGGGGGGCTGGAGCTAACGGCTGCGGGTTCCCTACATACTGGAAGGTCCCGCATCCATCCATGCTAGGACCGCTAGCCCAGCGGCCAGACGCACTCTCGTCACCGCGTGAGAAATTAAAGAGTACGTGTTCAACCTCTCTTTTCTGCAAATCTCTTGGGAAAGTGCTAGGAACTACTACTCCTTCTTTAGCTTCCAGCTCTGCTATCGCTGCCAGCCATTGATTTTGATGCATAGTGTCTCTAGCTATCAGCCAAGCAAGCATATCTTTTACACCCCGGTCAGAAGTCTCTTCGTATAATCTTGCGACCTGAAGTCTTCCCTGAGATTCGGCATTTAGATTTGCCCGAAAGTCAGCTAATAAATTACCGCTAGCAATTGTGTACCTGGAGTTCCATGGATATCCAACGCTGTCGGTAGGGGTGGCACCCAAACCGGACACAATAGCATGCTGCGGGTTCATCCCTCCAAGTACAGCTGCCATCACAGGATTTTTGGCTGCGCTTTCCAAATCACCCACTGGAGCGCCATCTAACAAACGGGCAATCATCGTACACAACATTTCAATGTGGGCAAGTTCTTCTGTCCCTGTATCCATTAGTAGATCCTTATACTTGCCGTTACCGCGTAAATTCCAGCCTTGAAAAAGGTACTGCATAGCTACCGTGATTTCCCCGAATTGTCCTCCCAGAACTTCCTGCAATTTTTTGGCGTATAGAGGGTCAGGTTTCTCTGGTTTGGCATGGTATTGTAACTCCTTAATATGAAAAAACATAATCATAAGCCTCCAGTACTCGCAGTTTACGTCATTCTATGCCGGATTCAAGTTGTACTATTCTTTTTGATTGGAAAATTAACGATGGATTGGTAGGTGTTGTAAATATGGCTCGTGCATCATGTTTCATATCTGATAGCTCATCTGGAGAGCACCATCTTGACGTCAGGTCACTGTGATTGCACGTGGGAGAGACTACCAAGACCAAGAGGGTGACGGGTCGGCGGTTTCGATGCGGCGGCGAATTCAAGGCGGGAGGTATCGAGGTGGCGGAAACGATGCGGGAGGGGTATCGAGGTGGCTCAGGTCAAAAGCAAGGAAGCCCTTATTAGCAAGGGCTTCCTGACGTTCATGAACATATAGGCTTGAAGTGCTTGCAGCTATCGCTCAAAACGAGCTGATTAGACGCAGTGGATCGTGCTGATTAAACTTCAGCGTGCTCCGGTCTTTTCATATGCAGAGGGGGAGGGACCAACCAGCCCTTTTCCTTATTCATCTTGAGAATTCTTAGTCCTAATGCTGCTTTGGTCGCATGGTATTTGGCAAACAATGCTCCGATATCTTCCCTTATCGATTTGCCCATAATTTGGCTGCATGCCACCATGCCTGCCGATGTATCGATCGAAATAAGCGATGCTATTTCCGGATCGCTAATCCTTGCGCCGGGAGGAATATCAGCAGGTTTTGTTTCTGGTCTGTCTGGGAGAGCAGGAGAAGGTAAAATTCCATTACTAATAAGTATGGAATCACACTCCTTGGCTTCCAGCTCTGCCTGATCAATCAGATCATTCAAAATTTCTTTCAGATCATCGTCCCCAGCGTGAAAATTGTAAGCACGATAAATCGAAACACTTCCCTTTGCTTTCATGGAGAAACTCCAAACATCGAACATTTCGCCGTAGTGAAGAGGCTCGTCCTTTGGATTTCCGCTTAAAATACCCATATCCAACAGCTCCTTAATGGTTGTAAATTCAAGTTTATATTCCCCTTTTTTTGATCGTTATTCGTCAAATGAATTAGAACCATCGACTAAATGGATGTAAGAAGTCCATAAATTAGAACCTTTGCCAGATTGAAAATAAACTAAACCCGCCTGGCCTTAAGGAGATGGTCGGGCGGGTTAAAATTTAATTTGAATTTTTGTTTGAGCATTTT
>NZ_HE610957.1:852233-915853 GCF_000285515.1 Paenibacillus senegalensis JC66 | reverse complement strand
GTTTATTAGTCCAAACACTTCTGCATTATCTAGCATTAACTATATTATGCTATATATCTTAAATATTTTTTTACTATCTTTACTATCTTTATTATTTTTTACTAACTTGGACATCTTTTATAACTTAAACATCATGAATATCTTTGATCTAAATTAGCCAGTTGCTAAGCTATTTTTTCTATTACGATAGAGGCGCTAACGGTAGGCGCGCCCCCGCCTATAGCATTTTGCAAGATTACAGTACCCATGCTGTCTATCCGGTTCAGAGTCAGAACGCCACCGGCCGTCAACTGGACAACGACTTGGCCTTGGTAAGGCTGGTTCCCCGAACCCGCGCCATAGTTGCTGCAAGGCACTAAGCTGGCTGGCGCAGGCCCGGCTGCATCAGGGTCGAAAAAGAGTCCGAAGGCCGTATTTCCTTCCACAGGGAATACTTCCCAGCTGATATTGTATAGGCCGCTTTCATTGATGTTAATAGTAGAAGGTGCTGTAAAGGATACAGCTGTTCCATTGATAACCGGAGTGCCGTTAAACGTTACGGCTCCGCCTTGAGCACCGGGGGCTGGAGCCGGGGCTATCGTTTGCGCTGCTGTGCTGCATAGGAATGCGGCTGCTTGCAGACCGCCCGCAGGTCCTGGTATGCCCTGTGGTCCTTGAGGCCCTGGTACGCCTTGAGGTCCTGGAACACCTTGTGCACCCGGTACGCCCTGTGGCCCTGGTATACCTTGCTCTCCCCTGGGGCCGCGTGGTCCTGGTACGCCTACGCGTTTAACAATTTTATTAATTTTCTTTACCTTTTTAATTAATACGATTTTTTTGTGTTTCTTAGGCGGGCATGGGGCGTGTTTTTTCTTTTTCGGTTTACATACAACAATGACTTTCTTTTTCGACTTTGACGGACAAAGTTTCACTCCTTCTTTCTTATGCGGCATACTATAAGATTTGCCGCAGGAAACGACTGTTTTTTTATGCCGATCACAGTTAAGCATTAGAACACCTCCTAATTGGTATGGTCTTATCGTATGGCTGGAATATAGTAATTGGTTGGACTTTTATCCTATGAAAGAGTAGACATGTATCTATTCTTTCTAAAATAGGTATTAGACATAGAAGATACGTGCATAGAGACACGGCTGGATTTACATATCTAAAGAAAAATTAGGATTTTGCACAGTAAGCGCGGGCATAGCGGTATAGTTTGGTAATTGCGGCTCTTTTTAAGAAAATGACTGAGCTTTTAACAGATTGACAGATAGTTTAAGAAAATGACGGGTACTTTAAAGATTGACTGATATTTTTAAGAGATTGACGGTTATTTTTAAGAGAATGTAAAGATATTGTAAAAGTTTTTTTGTTATGATAGGAAAAGCGCAAGAAACAGAAGCTTTTGCAAACAGGAGGAATTACTATACGATGTCTTATGCTGAAATGAACGAAGCGATCTTCCGGCTAATCAATGATCTTGGCAAACAGTTTACGTGGCTGAATCCGATTTCGGTGGTGACGGCTGAATATACTGTGTATGCACTTGCGCTCAGCATGCTGGTTTATTGGTTTAGCAAATCCAGAGAGAATCGGATCATGGTGCTTAACGCTGGGATTGCCTTTATTATTGCAGAACTGTTCGGCAAGCTGGCGGGACAGCTATACTTTAATAACCAGCCTTTTTTTGAACTGGCAAACGTCAATCAACTGGTTGAAAGAAGTGTGGATAATTCATTCCCGAGTGATCATACGATTCTGTTTTTCTCAATCTGCTTCTCCTATTTTCTGATGCAAACAAATAAGTTCAGATGGATATGGCCGGTTGTAGCCATTTGCGTAGGCTTATCACGGATTTTGGTAGGGGTGCATTATCCTGGTGACGTCCTTGTTGGGGCAATTCTGGGGATAGGCGCAGCCGCTCTTGTTTACGCAGTGCGCGCTAAGGTTCCTTTAGTCGAGCCTCTGCTCACGATTTACGAAAAAGTGGAAAAATCGGTGCTTCCGCCAAGCTGGAGACCTGCCAATCCGGGCCCTGGGTTTAAAGCTAATAAACAATAGGCCGCTCTGTTTCATTCAAGGTAAAGCACAGGAAAAAGCGCCGCTCGACCCGGCTTCAAACCGGGAGAGCGGCGCTTTTCGCGCAGTGTAGACAAAACAAAAGCGCTAGCAGGCGGGCAGCCTGGCAGCTGTTAGGATAGCCCTTGATAGGGAGTTTTGCGAATCTTGATTTCCAGCCAGCTGCCCTTGCCGTTTACGATAGCTTTGGAATTAAAGGCGGATTCAAAATATTTCTTTTTCTCCTCAAATTCTTGAACCGCCATACCGGGCCTCAACCGGTATTCAAATACATCGTATTCCTCATCAACCGTATCGCTGTATCGGATCAATGACGGATAGAGCCTGCTGACCCGTTTGCCCCGCTCCACTTTCACGTAAAGCGAAGTCCGTTCGAATACCGATTTCATGATGCGCAAACGGCGGTTTCTTATCGAAAAGAAAGTCATTGCGAAGATGCCAAGTCCAATCATCGCCAGCGCCGAAACCTGCCATTGATTAGCCTGGACAAATGCGATCAGACGCTCAACCTGATAAAATGGATTTCCGTTCAAAAGCTCACCCCGCTACAAGCTTTATTACTCAATTTTATGTGAAGGTTTGCGGATTAATACAAGCGGGGGTTATTCTTGAATCGTTTTTGCCTGTCACGGGACCTCACTGCTTTTCCCATACAAAATTCGTGCCGAACGTTTCTGCAAACCTTTTACTGTCCTTGCGCCGCTGATTACGCGCTTGAGCCCGGGCTGGTGCGGAGTCGTGAAGCATTTTTTCCTCAGGGGTTTCCGGTATGGCCTTGGGAACTTCAACCGGGACACCGTCTTCGCCGAGGGCTACATAGGTTAAGAAGGAATGGGCGCATACTTTCCGCTCTCCAGTTAGCAAATCTTCCGCGATGACGCGGACGAAAACCTCCATTGAGGTGCGTCCGGCCCAGGTTACAATAGCTTCGAGAGCAACTTCATGGTTAACTTTAATCGGGTGCAAAAAATCAATCGAATCCGTGGAAGCCGTAACGACAGGACAGCGGGAATGGCGCATAGCGGCGCGGGCCCCTACATCATCGATATAACTCATTAACTTGCCGCCGAATAACGTGTTATGATTGTTAGTATCGGGGGGAAGTACATAGCTGGCCAAAATGGTGCGGGATTGTCGAATGTATTTATCCATAGCAGTTCCTCCCTAGTGTAAATTTGAAACGATATAGTTGTTGCAGCATGGAATGCTTCTTACCATTATATCACACTTGGGTTTAGATCATTCTCGCAAGCGGGTGCACCTCTACTGGAAGGAGTTAATATTGGAGGGAGGGAAAACAATGATTTTGATGGGGAGCGGCTATTTGGGCGAACTGCCGCTGGAGGTTGTGAAAGTAACCGAGGAGAGACGGGAATCCTGGATTGACCTTTATCTTCGCCTGCAGCTCCGCGATCATACCGAGTTGCCAGAGGGAGCAGAGGAAATAAGCGCCTGGGTCATTTGCAATAAGGAACGTTATATTGTCCAAACAGTACTTCTGCTGGATGGATGTGACAGCGCCTATCAATTTACTCCGCAGGAGAAAAAGCTTATTTACGATTATTTGCTGGATCACAATTGGGTTAAAGGAAGCGTTGAGGAGGAAAAGCCTTCATTGTGATTGAAATAGGAAATTAACGCTCCTGTGATGCTTGGATAAAGCCGGGGGATCTGGGGGAATAATGGAAACGATTGGTTCAAATGGTTTAATTAGAGAAAGAGAGTGAAGACAGATTTGAATGTTCTCGTCATTATTCCCGCTTACAATGAAGAAAATAGCATAGCCCGGGTTGTCCGTGCCGTTCATGAGGCTCATCCCGAAGTCGACATGCTTGTCGTCAATGACGGGTCTACGGATGAAACAAGCCTGCGGGCGCGAGCCACCGGCTTGGCCCACGTGATTGACCTCCCCTTCAACGTGGGGATCGGGGGAGCGGTGCAAACAGGTTATATATTCGCGAGCCGGCATGGATATGATATTGCTATCCAGCTTGATGCGGATGGTCAGCATGAGCCCGGAGATTTGAACAAGATCGTATCTGTCATTTCGAACGGAGAAGCCGACTGCTGCATCGGGTCCCGCTTTTTGGAGAAAACCGGATATACGTCTACCCCAATCCGACAATGGGGAATCCGCTTTTTTTCGTGGCTTATTCGCGCCTTAACCGGCAGAACGATGACGGATCCGACCTCCGGGTTTCGCGCCGTCAATCGTAAAGCCATGGAATACTTTGCAGAGAATTACCCGGACGACTATCCTGAGGTAGAGGCGCTTGTTATGCTCGAGAGAAAAGGTTTTACCATCAAGGAAACACCCGTCCATATGCATTGCAGGGAAGAAGGACATTCCTCGATAACTGCGGGCAAGGCGCTGTATTATATGACGAAGGTGTCCCTCGCCGTCCTGCTAACACGCTTCCGAAACGTAGGCTGATGAGTATGCACATTCATGTACTCTCGACAATTTGCAGCGCAGCCCTTACCATCAGTGTGGTGGAGCTAATTCGTCGTCAACGGATCGCCGAGAAATATTCGCTGCTATGGCTCGTCATGGGGGCTGTCATGATCGTTTGCAGCGCATATCCCCGAGTGCTTGAGGACGCAGCCCGATTATTAGAAATTTACGAGGCGACATCCGTGCTAATTATTATCGGTTTTGTAATGGCCATGGTCATGATTCTGCATTTGACGATAGTCATTTCGAGACTGCAAAGACAGCAGACCCGGCTCATTCAGGAGCTGGCCTTGCTCAAGGCCAGCTTGGAGAAGGAGGAGGATCCGGACGATCGTTATGCTCATCGTATTGGCTAAAATAAACAAAAGCCCCTCCCAAGGGGAGGGGAATGCTATAGTTCGTATGCTCTATGCCGCGCGGTCATTCCGCTCCGGGGCTATCCGGTAGAATTGACCTCTCTGTTTGCCTGCACATTATTAAATATTTTGTCTGAGCAGTACTCAATTACGTCACTGCGGCGCACAATGCCAATAAATTTATCCATATCATCCACGACCGGAACAAAGTTCTGTACTTTGGCCAGACTGATCAGATCGTCCATATTCGCATCAATTCTCACGGGCTGATTATTTTTGTTCAATGGAATCTCGGCAAGGGTATGCCGGTTTGCATTTTCAAAAGTGAAATCTTTATTGTTTTTGAAAAACCAGAGCAGATCACCTTCGGTAACCGTTCCAACATACGTTCCATCTTCATTAAGTATAGGTACTGCTGTATAACGATGATACTCCATTTTTTCCAGAGTTTGGCGTAATGTGGTTTGTAAGGTCAAATGAATGACTTCCAGCTTGGGCAGTAGAAAGAAGGCAATATTCATACGCATAGGGCTCCTTTATCCATTTCTCTCTCTCAACTATAGTTTATCAAACTAAGTGTCTCAGGGATAGGGGACCAGGGTCCAGTTCTTAATGGATTGCCTGCAAATTAATGGACGGAGAAGAGGGGTAGCCATGAAAATCATGCAGGTCACTGCGGAAGATCAGCTCCGTGAATGCCTTGCCATTCGCCGTGAGGTTTTTGTTTATGAGCAGCAAGTGCCTCCGGAATTGGAAAAAGACGAGTACGACGCTCTGTCCGCAGCATGTATTCATCTGCTGGCGGTTGATGGCGGGCAGCCAGTGGGAACAGCTAGATGGGTATTTTACGACAAAGCAAAAACAACAGCAAAGTTTCAACGCTTGGCTGTACATAAAGCTTACAGAGGCAGCGGGCTAGGCAGACAAATGATTCAGGCTTTGGAACGATCCGCAGCGAAGCATGGTGCGAGATCAGCTATTTTGAACGGCCAGCTGTATCTGGAAACATTTTATGAGAAGCTAGGATATGTCAATATTAGCAAAGAGCCGTTTCTTGATGCGGGAATCTGGCACTTGCAATTCAAAAAAAGCTTGAAACAGGAATAACCGGCCGCTGCTTTTCCCATCCTAAGGCATAACGTCTAGGAAAGAGAGGTAAAGCACATGAGCGATCAAAGAGAATCCATTCAAGCGGTCAGAAAAAACGGTGAGGGCGACATCGAACAATTCCAGACTTCCTCCGGTCGAGTGCTCAGCTACGAGCAAGCGCTGCAGGAAGTAAGGGACGGCATGATTCAAGGCGTCAATGTGTTCAAAGGAAGAGACGGAGAGTATTACATCAGGGGAGACGCGGACGGCGATCCCAGCAATAATCTCGATAATCTTCCTGGTTTCTAATCAGATGCAGAGCCGCCATAAGGGCGGCTCTAAGTTTTTCGCTGTGAAGGATAGTTTAATGTAAGGCTGCGGCTTGTGAGCAGGCAAAAGAGCTCTCTGTAACAAAGTATTCTGCAATAGGCAGGTTAAGTCTTATAAGGCAGGGTAACGATAGGTCCGGTGCTGTTCAATAAAGGACATGCCCCCCGTTTTGCCCTTATATGCTTCCATATCATCCCCGTAATGCATTAACTGGATTTTGTGCTGGACGTCCTCGGGAAGGGAGAGCAGCTGATCCAATGTCGTATGCACAGCAGGTGTCCCGGTCAGCTGGCACTCGTGCAGAATATGGCGGACTCCCTGCTCGTGGAGCCGGATTAATCGTTCCCGGTCAAAGGTACAGTCGGAACTGTAATAGATGCTTTCGTTGATAAGCAGTGCGAAGCTCGGCTTGCCCACGACATGCACAGTAGGAAGGAGGCGTATAGTGAAGCCCGGAGCTAATTCTGCCGGTGTATCTTCCGCGACGGCTGTGACCTCGAAGTAATCGCTCAGCTTGGTCATTCCGGAGTGGGGATTATCCAGACCGCCCTTCAAGGTGTGCTCCCAAAGGGAGTCTTGTAATGCTGCCGGCACAATAAGCCGCGGTTTTTGCTTATAACGCCCATTCATTTGAAATGCGAATTCCTCCAGCCCTCCAACGTGATCGGCATGCTGATGAGTGATGAATACGGCATCAATGCTAGTAAGAGGAACTTCCAGCTGATGAAGCGCTCTGATCGCAGTCACTCCGCAATCGACCAGTAAAGTAAACGAACCATGGGTGAACAGGGCGTTGTTGTTATTGTATTTCACAGAGAATGCCCCGCCTGTTCCCAGCATGAGCAATTTGGTTTCTTGATTGGTTTGCATTCGACCACCCTCTATTCAATGATATGGATCTTCCCGCTATTCCTATTCACAGTTCCCGCTAATTAAAGCATAACCTTTTCTTGGTGCTTCCGAAACGGAAAATGGATGCAGCATATTGCCCAAGTCCCAGCGGGGGTGTTCATCAAAGCTATTGTTTGACAAATTACTCTTCTACTTGCGACTGAACATTTCCTGCCCTAAGACGCAACTCTTCAAGTAAAAAAGAGTATAAACTAGCAATACGACCACGATGGAGGGAATCTGAGCAGATGAGGATGAAACGAATTGCCCTGTTTGCTGTTCTGATTTTTACGCTCGGAACAGTTACAGCATTTGGCGAGTCGCTCTGGGGGAGCTACGAGGGTTACAGCAAGGCCCGGATTATGGTCAACGATAAGCTGCTGGAGGAATCGGACGTCCCCGCGATTATTGTGAACGGCAGAACGATGCTGCCGCTGAGGCAAATAAGCGAATCACTGCAAGCGACCGTCAATTGGGACAACACAACATTAACCGCTAACATCTATAAACCTAACGTACACATGTTTGTTTCCTTGGATGTGGACAAAGACTACTCCATCAAAAAACCGTTTGGCAAAGTAGCTAGAGGGGAAACGCGAAATTTTGTCGTCTCCACCCAAGTGGATCAGCTGAAAGCGGATGCCCAGGGGTTCCAGATTACGGTAGTAGCGCCCAACGGAGAGATGGCGCATGATCCCGTCACGGTTGATTTGGAAAGCAGCACAGACAGCTTCTGGTATACCTGGCCCTTCAAGGTCCATTTCTCGCAACGAGGAGATTATACCGTTCAGTTCTCCGTGCTGGTTGGCGGCGAGTACACAGTCGTTTCGGAAAAGACTATCGTTTCGGAATAGTGATGGCCTGTCTTTCTCATGTTCATTCGTTCACATTGACCTTGCTGGTGCAATAATGTTACGATACAGGAGAAAGTCATTTTTAAAAGAAACGAGGCGATGTCATGACCGACGCAAAGCATGACAATTGTGGTTGCGGGCATGATCACACCCACGACCATGACCATGATCACGAGGAAGATGTATTTCTCGTGACCGATACCGATGGTGTAGAGCATGAAATGGTAATGGTCTATACTTTCGAAGCCGATACGAACACATATGCTGTACTGCTGGACAGGAATAATCCGGACGCGGAAGGCGTTATTTTCCGAATTGAAGAGGAAAATGACGATGCCTATCTGGTTAGCATAGATAACGATGAGGAATGGGATCGGGTAGTATCGATTTATAATCAGCTGGCTGCAGAAGAATCGCAATAACACAGCTTGATTGAATGGACAGAAGACGCCCTCTAACCCGCTTGGAGAACAACGGTATAGAGGGCGTCTTCTGTTATTATTTGCGCGGATAGAAATACATGACTCTGCCATTAAACATGTGCAGCTCGCCTTGCAGCTTGCGTCCCAGATGGCGGCAGAGCTCATTGGCCTTGCCCTTGTCGCCATGAGTAGCATCATCCGGCAGAACTACCTGGACATAATGAACGTCCCCGTCTTCAGCTGCTTCTTTGCCCAATCCCAAAACGATATAACGATAGCTGCTGTCCTGGCCTTTCAAATAGAACCACCGGTCGCCCCCCTCAGCTTTTTTCTCAATGGAATAGGGGAAACCAGCGTTTTCATAGGACCAGCCGAGTTGTTGGCCCGTGCGTGCAAGCTGTTCTTTATAGGAGAGTAAATGCTGCTCTAGATCTTCCAACGTAAGAGAAGAGACAGCCGAGCCTTTGACAAATTTTATGTAAGCGCTTTGAGCCATGTGTATCCACCTGCCCCCGTTAGAATTCTTCACTCATGATAGCATTCCATTTGTCGATTGACAATAAAGCATTTGTATATTTTCTCTCCAGCAAAGATGGGTGCAAGATGTAGACAAGAACCGCCTTTTTTCCTCTATACCTTGGTTGCTTGGAGTGACTGCAAGGAGAAATAGCAGTATGCAGTCCTATAATTCGGTTTGTTATAGATAAAAGAATTGGACGGAGTGCAGAAAAAAATGTTACAAAATTCCTTTTTTGTGGTATAGTTAATTATAATAATTTTCTGAATATTCAATAAAAGGAGGCGGCTGATTATGTTCGATAAATTATATGAAGAGACTGAGAAAGCCAACATTCAGTTCATTGGCTATGCTTCCGAAAGCAGTCGGTATGATTTTGCTATTATATTTACCGAGCACTTTTTCGGCAAGCCGATTGTTTTATGTATGCAAACCGGCAGATCAGCCCTCTTGTGCCAGGACGATTTAAGCAATCTGGAGCATCTGCAGCGGTGCTTCTCGATCAGACCGGCTGAAGCAGAGGAGCTTTCTCATTTTCTCCGTCAGCGGCTGCCTTTTGTTGCACTCCACGATCAGTATTAATTCGCTATTTAATGTACATTCATTTCAAGGGGGCCGCCGCTCGGGAGCCTGCTGCCCGGGGCATACGCCTTACGAAAACTTAAGTCAAGGCCCGGAAACCATCTTCTCGCTTCCGGGCCTTGGCTTTGCTGAAATCGTGAAGCCGCGATGAAGCCTCTAATAATCAGAAAATCGCCTGCGTTTCTACAATCACTTTTACCTTTTCCACATTGCGGTCTTCCGGTCCTTTGACGGGAAGGCCTACCTGTACGTGCTCACGGATATAGTCGATATTTTCTTGAGAAATGACCTCGCCGGGAAGCAGAATAGGAATTCCTGGCGGATAGACATAAATAAATTCGGCAATAATTCGTCCTGCAGATTCTTTGAACGGAATGACCTCGGTATCCCCGTAGAATGCATCGCGCGGAGGCAGGGACAATTGAGGAATTTCCGGAATTTTGACAACGAGGTCGTTGATTTTACCTTTGTCCCGGTGAACATCGGCCATTTCCCGCAATGCAGTGATCAACGCTTCGGTCGTTTGTCCGGTATCCCCTGGTGTAATAAAACAGAGAATGTTGTACATATCACTTAGCTCAACCTCAAGATTGTAATGCTCCCGCAGCCAGTTTTCCGCATCATACCCCGTAATTCCCAATTTGCGCACGTGAATTGTTAGTTTAGTAGGGTCGTAGTCGTATGTGGCCTCTGAGCCAAGAATGTCTTCGCCGAAGCAGTAGAGCCCCGGGATTTCATTAATCCGCTCTCTGGCGAGCTTGGCATAACGCAGGGTCTGTTCCGCAATGGCATGACCGTTCAGCGCCAGATTGCGGCGCGCGGTATCGAGTGAAGCAAGCAAAAGATAAGAGGTCGATGTCGTTGTCAGCATGCTGATAATGGTTTGCGCCCGCTTGGGATTGATGCGGTTATTCTGCACCTTGACATTTAAGATAGAGCTTTGGGTCAATGAGCCGCCCAGCTTGTGGATGCTGGTTGCGGACATATCCGCCCCGGCCTGCATAGCAGAGAGGGGAAGCTCGTCATGAAAATGGATTAAGGCTCCGTGCGCCTCATCTACAAGGACAGGGATATCGTAGCTGTGCACCAGATTCACGATTTCCTTCAGGTTCGTACAAACGCCGTAATAGGTAGGGTTAATCACTAATACCGCCTTGGCGTCAGGGTGGATTTGCAGCGCCCGCTTGACCGAGCCAATGGTGACTCCGTGATCTATGCCGAGATTGGCGTCTCTCTCCGGGGAAAGAAATACCGGCTTGGCTCCCGAGAAGATGATGGCCGACATGACAGATTTGTGAACATTTCGGGGAACAATGATTTTATCGCCGGGTGAACAGACCGTCATGATCATTGTCATAATTGCGCCACTTGTTCCCTGCACGGAAAAAAAGGTATAATCAGCTTGGAACGCTTCCGCTGCCAGCTTTTGCGCGTCCTCAATGACTCCCAGCGGCTGATGCAGGTCATCGAGCGGCGCAATATTGATTAAGTCGATCGACAGAGCGGAATCTCCCATAAAGGCACGGAATTCGGGGTCCATTCCGACTCCTTTTTTATGTCCGGGTATATGAAATTGCAGCGGATTTCGTGCTGCATGGTTGGTCAAGGCGGTAAAGAGCGGGGTTTGATTTTGATCCATGGCTTTATTAATTCCCCCTTCGGGTAATGTTGGTAGTGATGGACAAGCAATATAACAAACAAAATGAGTATAGCAGATTCGAGACAGGATGCAAGTGGTGGAATTCCGGTAAATTGCATGTTCAATTACCAGGCATAAGTACAGGCATCGTGGTTTTCGGATGGAGAAGGGAAGTAACCGATATGAATAAATCCATGGCAGTTATAATGCTGCTGCTGTTAACTGTTTTTATTGGCTTTGGAATCATTATCCCGGTCCTGCCCGTCATAGTCGGCGAGGATCAAGGATTCCATTTGGCGATGCTGCTGTCCGTTTACTCGGCGGTTTCTTTTTTTATGTCCCCCTGGTGGGGAAGAGTATCAGACAAAACCGGCAGAAAGCCAGTGCTGCTGATTGGACTTGGCGGATTCGCTGTCAGCTTTTTGCTGTTTGGCCTTGCCGGAGACCAGCTGTGGCTCATGTACGTCTCCAGGATTATAGGCGGAGCCTTTTCCGGAGCAGTGACAGCCTGTGCAGTAGCCTACGTTGCGGACATTACTACGGATGAGAACCGTACAAAGGGAATGGGTCTTGTAGGCATGTCCATTGGACTGGGCTTTGTGCTAGGTCCAGCGCTTGGTGGTGTTTTTAGCTTGTGGGGATTGTCCGTACCTTTTTTTGTTTCTTCCCTGCTGTCCTTTCTCTGTTTACTGTTTACGGCAAGCTATCTTACGGAGTCTCTGCCGCCGGAAGCCAGGGGTGGTGCTGTACCCGCGCGTCAGCCTTCCAGATGGGCGGCTTTCCAAGGGCCGCTTAAGTATTTATATATTTTATCTTTTTTTGTCACCTTCACCTTGGCGGGACTCGAAACTACGTTCCAACTGTTTCAGATGGCGAAGATTGGTGTGGACTCCTTTGAGGCTGGGATGATGTTCTTTGCCAGCGGGATCGTAGGAGCCCTCATTCAAGGCGGAGTGGTGCGCCGGCATGTCAAGCCCGGTCAGGAAAAGGTAGCGATAAGCATTGGCCTGGTCCTATCGGCGGCGGGCTTCATCCTCATATTGTTTTCCAGCAGTGTCTGGACGGCTGCTCTGTACCTGTCCGTATTTGGAGCGGGCAATGCGTTAATCCGCCCGTGTGTCATTTCTTTAATTACCCAGAAAACCAAAGTCGGTCAAGGGGTAGCTACCGGACTCAATTCCTCTATGGATAGTCTTGGGCGGATCTTCGGTCCGTTAGGCGCGATGGCTTTGTTTGGCTGGCATATGGCTTCCCCTTATATTGTTGGCGCGGTATTATGCATAGCCGCTATGCTGCTGGTAGCCGGGTTTGTACGGGCTGACAGTGAGCTGGGCGCTGCAACTCAAAAAGAGGCTGTATAATAAGTCCCTAAAGGCCGGGCGTGGAAAACGCAAAGTTTTCCGCCCGGCCTTTTTATGGTTTTTGCAGGAAGGCAGCAAAAGCTATAGAACATAATGAATGAATGTCGGGGCAAGATTTCGCTTGGCAGGAACATTATCTCTTCCATATCCCCCAGTGGTAAGTTGTTGGTTGCATGGTATCTGTTCAGTAGTAGTGGTTTAATTACGCAAAAAAATCGCTCTTTCTTGAGTTGGTGGTGTGGTAACTTCCATTCTACAAGATTTAGCGATTTTTTTTGTTTCGGCAATTTTCATTGCTGCAGTTGGAGTTGTGCCTGAAAATCAATGGCATGCGGTTTTCGCATACAATTCGCCTCCGGTCCGCTGCCACGGGTCCACTGCCTCCAGTCCATTGCCATTGCCACGGGTTCGCTGCCACGGGTTAGCTGCTTATTCTAGTTATCGGGCTGAACGGCCACTTTTCGGACAGCTTCTTTTTTAGTGTTTTGCCCTAACAATCAGGGGTTCAGGTAAATTGCTGCTTCAAGCCCTTACGGACTTTTGCTTTTGTCCTGAGGAATCAGCTTTTTATCCAGCATCCGCTCGATGATCGGATCTGCCTCGCCTTTAATGCGGGAGGTTAATTCCTGGCGGCTAATCCCTTGCTCCTCGGCAATTTCACTTAAGGAATGCCCGCTCTTCAGTTTGCCAACGAGCTCTTGTTCGGATATGCCAATCAGCTCAGCCATTTTGGAAGGAGTGAAATGCCGCAAAGTGTTGTGTCTTAACCATTTATGGGTGTCGATATGCTCCAGCACTTTGCTTCCTTTCTGGTTCAGCAAATAGGCCACATGCTCTTTCATTCGGGATTTTATCTTTTCGGCTTTCTCCGCGGGCAGCTTGCCGGCGATAACCGCTTCATTGATTTTTTGGATGCGCAGAACCATTAATTTGCCGGCAAGCTCTTCACCGCTCATGCCGCGGCTCTTGGCGACTTCATTCAAGCTCTTGTCTTTCTTCAACTCGGCTATTAGATCGTCCTTCGTTATGCCCAGCAGGGACGCGGTCTCCTCGACGATGGGAAGAGCGGAGCGATACAGTTTTTTATGTTCAGGCTCCCTCTGACGCCGTTCCCGCAGCTGCTTAATTAGTTGAATTTTATCCTTGATGAGCTGGCGATTATCTGGCCCGTTCGAGGTGCTTGTATCCGGGGTGGCCGCATATACGGTACTGGTGCTGCCAAAAACGAGCATAAACGTCAGCAAAGTATGAAGAATGGTTTTGGATTTCATCGGAACCTTCCTTTCATAATGAAATAAGCCCGGTCTCTCTCCCTGTCTTTCCATAGATTACCCTAAAAAGCTTAAATCAATATGAAAATGAACCCGAAAACAAAAAGTACTATTTTCCAGCCCCATCCTTGCCGGCTAATGACTAAACGGACAAATGATACAGCGGCACCAGCCGGGTAAAGGTTTGCTCAGCAAGCTCTATAAAAGCTTTGCCATCAGTCAGTATAGGATCATCACGCTCTACTCTCAAACCGCATAGCGCTTCTGCCTTTTTGACTGTTTTCAGGCGGTGAATAAGCTGCGCAAAGCGTTCTTCATCCATCTCGGAACCCGGGATTACTTCAGGCTTCGTATGATCCATCGACCAATAGTAGCTGTCAGGAATAAGGGAGCGAATCTGCTTTTTCTGCTTGTGCAGCTGGTTAGCATAATGCACCTTATGGGGGCATTCATAGATGACACCGAATTGGATAAACAAGTGGGTATTCCATAAGCCAAGCTGAAAATGGGGTAAAGATTTGTATCCCTTTTTGCTGCTGGCCCAGGCTACCCAGGTGTCGTCAGGAGGATTCACGGTTCGCCGTGCGTGACGGGCAACATGAGGAAACAGTTCTGCTCCGCACGCGGCAGACAAATAGCTGGATAAATGGTCACCCAGTTCAGTCAGCTTAGGGCGTACGCGTGCAATTAATGCCTCCATGCGCGGTTCCAGTCCTGGAATTGTAAACACATCAAAATCTTCAGCTGAAAATCCTCGAAAGTCCACTTTGTAGTACCATCCTTTCTGCAATGAGCCCGATTTTTGATTATACCACATATCGGTAGTGTGCCTATAGCCTGAATCGGTCTGCTCGTGAAGAAAACTGCACTGAAAAATATCTCGATTTCGGCTTAAGCTAAATTGAATATATTTGGTTAATAAAGGTTTCTATAGACATATTTTTGTCTAAGCTATAGACAAGTAGTCCTGGACCCTTAACCATTTTTGCTTAAACCGCAAGAATTAATCATTAAACCAAGTTGCTAAATCATAGTATTCATAATAAGATAAAGTAAATCAATCAATTGTCTGAACATTCTGTCATAAGTGCAGCTGGGGGAGGGATTGCCGTGAACAATAGTCATGAAGTAGAGTACTGCAACTTAGAGTTGAGGTTTGACCGCCGGCAAATCCGAGATTTTATTAAAGCCTTGATCCAAGAAGGTTTCTCGCTTTATTGGAATGAGAACGAAACCCAATTTGTTATCTCTGTTCGCACAGGCAGAAAGCTCGTCAAACTAAAGTTTCAGCGAATCGGGGAGCGCTTCAAAATGGTCGGCAGTTACTCCATCAAGGACAGCAAGCTGGCGGAGCTGCTGGAGAAAATGATTGGCGATACACGGGGACACGCGGTTGTCAAAAGATTTAAAGAGCAGCAAATTTTGATCGAAAGCATAATGTTCGGGGAAATCATTCGGATGGTTGAAATTTCAGGAGTCGATCATAAAATAATCTATCAGAGGGATCCTATGATAACTTTTGAGGAAATGACAGAGGCACTCAAATCAACTCGTATTGAAGAGCGGATTCCGGTTTTGCGGCTTGAGCTGGATTATGAACTCGCATCCCTTCATGAAGCTATAGAGGACGGCGATTTCAAACGCGTTGCCGAAACGAAAGCCAAACTGGAAGAGCTGCGCAAAGAGATGCTGGCCACCGAAATGTGAACATGTCAGGCTAAGGGGTTATAAAAAATCTGTACTCTTACCGGGTGCAGATTTTTTATGTTGATTGTTTTGATATTCATTGTTAACGTGTGCAAATCATGATATGCTGAAAAAGAGGTGAAGCCTGTGAGTGTGACGATTAAAGATATCGCCAAATTGGCAGGCGTATCGCACACAACTGTTTCTCGTGCCCTTAATGACAGTCCATTAATTAATGTCAAGACGAAAACTAAAATTAAAGAGATCGCCAAAAGTTTGGATTACAGCCCTAACTTTAGTGCGAGAAGCTTGGTGCTGGATCGTTCGTTTAACTTGGGTCTATTCTTTTCTACAATGAACGAAGGGACATCACCAGGTTTTATGTATGAAACGATAAGAGGGGCAAATGATGTTATTCAGGAACAATATAATTTAGTAGTTCGCGGAATCGACGGTTTTGCGGACTATAAAGCTGTGACGAAAAAGAACTATGACGGTGTTCTGGTCATGAGCCAGAGTGATGAGGACGATGGCTTTATCCGCCATCTGGTTGCCCAGGAAATTCCGGTGGTCGTGCTTAACCGGGAAGTTGAGGGAATGGAAGTAGCCAATATGGTGTCGGATGACCGGCAGGGGTCATACCGGATGGTGGAGCATTTAATCGAGTGCGGCCACCAAAAAATCGCGATTATCGAAGGCAGGGCGGACTTCCGCTCCACCTCAGTAAGAAAGCAAGGGTACCTCGATGCTTTGCAGGCCTATGATATTCCTGTTAAAAAGCAATATCAGGTACAGGGAAATTACGACTTGGCCAGCGGCTACTCCTGCATGCTGAAGCTGCTGCGGCTGGAAGAGGCGCCCACCGCTGTGTTCTGCATGAATGACGATATGGCGGTGGGAGCACTCAGAGCTGCTCTGGAAAAAGGCTTTCAGGTACCCGATCAAATTTCTGTAGCCGGGTTTGACGATAATCTGTTTTCCGGCTATTTGACTCCCGCACTGACGACGGTCAAACGGCCGATTGAACAAATCAGCCGCAGGGGGGCCGAATTGCTGCTGGCAATGCTTAATAAACAGCTTGAACCGCAAAAATCTGCAATGTATTTATCAACGACGGTTATGCTTAGAGAATCGGTCGGACCGCCCCGAGCATAGAACGTTTACTGCTCACGGCTTGCAGGATTTCAATCTGCTCTTCCGGCTGCCCGGCAAAGTCGTGTGGACGGTTAATAGTTGAAGGAGGATTCGCAAGATGGATATTTTAAAATCACTGCTCCAAGACATTCCGATACCTAAAATGGTCAAGGTCCGTCAGAAATTTGATGACAAGACGGTAAAAAACCCTGAGGAAACCCTTAAGAAAGAGCTGGCCAAGCCGGGAGCAATCGATACGATTAAGCCTGGTGACCAAGTAGCTGTAGCCGTCGGCAGCCGGGGAGTGGCCAATATCCAGTTGTTTACGAAGACAACTATTGATGCAATCAAGCAGGCTGGCGGCGAGCCTTTTATCGTACCCTGCATGGGCAGCCACGGAGGAGCAACAGCCGAGGGGCAAAAAGAAGTGCTTCACCATCTCGGAATTACAGAGGAGACGGTGGGTGCTCCTATTCGTTCCTCTATGGAGGTCATAAAGCTCGCTCAATTAGAGAATGGGCTGCCGGTCTATGTGGATAAGTATGCTTCGGAAGCTGACGCCATTGTTGTTATTAATCGGGTGAAACCGCACACCGCCTTCCGCGGGCCCATTGAAAGCGGCATAATGAAAATGATCGCAATTGGGCTTGGCAAGCAAAAGGGAGCAGAAGCCTGCCACCAGCTAGGATTTAAGTATATGGCGGAAAATGTGCCAGCAATGGCCGAGATTATGATTGAAAAGCTGCCGATTCGTTTTGGCGTTGCTCTGGTGGAAAATGCGTATGATGAAACTTGTCTTATCGAGGTCCTTCCGGCCGGTCAAATCCGCAGCCGGGAAGAAGTGCTGCTGGAGGAAGCGAAAAGCCGCCTGCCGCAAATATTGTTTAAGCAGGTAGACGTGCTGCTGATTGATTACATCGGCAAAAACATCAGCGGAGACGGAATGGATCCAAATGTAACCGGCCGCTATCCAACTCCCTATGCCGAGGGAGGACCTGAGGTTTCCAAGATGGTTGTGTTTGATTTAACGCCGGAAACAAAAGGGAATGCAAACGGGGTAGGTACAGCCGACTTCACTACCCAGCGTCTGGTGGACAAGATGGATCGTGCAGCCACCTACGCGAACGGGCTAACTTCGACGGTGTGCGCACCGACCAAAATCGCGACGACTCTGGCGAATCATCAGGATGCCATTAAGGCAGCGATCAAGACATGCAATATTCTCGACTATACAACTTGCCGGATGGTGCGCATTCGCGATACGCTGCATTTGGGCGAGATTGAAATCTCTGAGCCGATGCTGGAGGAGGCCAAAGACCATCCGAATATTGAAATCATTTCGGAGCCATATGAGCTGGTCTTTAACGATGAGGGGGATTTATTTGCATGATTGCTTCAAAGCCATATGTGATAGCGGCGGATATAGGAACGACCAGCACGAAAACTTTAGTCATTGACCGCCAGGGAACAGTACTGGCTTCTCATTCTATAGAGTATCCGCTTTACACCCCGAGACAAGATGTCGCGGAGCAGAATCCGCAAGAAATTTTCCAGGCAGTGCTGGACGGGATCAAGCATGTGCTTATCAAAGCGGCGATCGCTCCTGAAGAAGTGCTGTGCGTATCCTTCAGTTCCGCTATGCACAGCCTGATAGCAGTGGATGAACAGCTAGAGCCGCTGACTGCTTGCATTACATGGGCTGACAACCGCAGTGTCAACCATGCGGAGAAGCTGAAGCGGGAGCATAACGGTCACGAGATTTATTTGCGGACGGGAACGCCCATTCATCCTTTTTCGCCTTTAGCAAAGCTAATGTGGCTTTCCGACACGAACCCGGAGCTGGTTGCCCGTACGCACAAATTTATCGGCATCAAGGAATATGTATTTGCCAAGCTGTTTTCCACCTTTGTGATCGATCACTCCCTTGCCAGTGCTACCGGCTTGTTTAATCTTAAAGAGCTGGACTGGGATCAGGAGGCGCTGCGAATTGTCGGGATAAGTGCGGATAAGCTCTCCCGGCCCGTATCGACAACTTATCGTTTGGAGGGCATGCAGCCCTCATATGCGAAGCATATGGGTCTTCCGGCCGATACTCCATTCATCATAGGAGCTTCAGACGGCGTGTTGGCCAATCTGGGGGCAGGAGCTTATGAACAAGGCTCCTATGCGGTAACGATTGGTACCAGCGGCGCTGTGCGCGGAGTCGTCAAAGAGCCGGTTACCGATCCGCAGGGGCGTCTATTCTGCTACGCGTTGAAAGAAGATTTCTGGGTGATAGGCGGCGCGATCAACAATGGCGGAATCATGTTCCGCTGGGTGCGGGATGAATTGGCCACCCTGGAAGCTGCAGAGGGACGAAACCGCAGCCTGGACCCGTATGATTATTTGACGGAGCTTGCCGCTGAGGTGCCGGCTGGCTCAGATGGACTTATTTTTCTTCCGTTTTTACTGGGGGAAAGGGCTCCCTACTGGAATGCCAACGCCAGAGGAGTATTTTTCGGATTGTCGATGGCTCATCACAAGAAGCATATGATCCGCTCGGTGCTTGAAGGGGTCGTATATCGCATTCACTCGGTTGTCGAAGCGTTGGAGGAACTGGCCGGTCCGGCAAAAGAAATTCGCGCCTCGGGAGGATTTGCCCGTTCCGCCTTTTGGCGGCAGATGATGGCTGATGTGCTCGGCACACCGGTATTGGTTCCAGACTCGATTGAAAGCTCCGGCTTAGGCGCCGCTCAGCTAGGATTGTACGCGATGGGAGAAGTTAGTGATTTCTCCGGCATTCACGACTGGGTCGCGGCCACCTGCAGGCATTCGGCACAAGCCGGCAATCACGATGTCTATAAGCAATTACTGCCAATTTACCGTCAGGTTTATTGGAATCTTAAGGATTCTTTTGACGCAATAGCAGCCTTTCAATCAGCTGGTGACCGATTAACACCATAAACTAACTTGACAGACTAATCCAAGGAGGTACACAATGAACTTATTCGATTTATCGGGAAAAACGGCAGTCGTCATTGGCGGAAACAGTACGCTAGGCGGTGCAATGTGCGTCGCACTTGGCGGACATGGGGCTCAGGTAGCCGTTGTCGGGCGTAACAGCGAAAAGTCGGAAAACGTTGTGAAACAAATTGAGGAAGCCGGCGGCGTTGCTCGCAGCTTCTCAGCAGACGCGACCAGCAAGCAGGACGTCAGCCGAGTGCTTGAGGATGTGCTGGCTTGGACTGGCCGTGTCGATGTGCTGATGAACTGCCCGGGCACCAATAGCGCCACACCTTTCTTCGAGATCACAATGGAGGAGTGGGACCGGATCATTGATGTCAATCTGAAAAGTGTGGTTATTGCTTGTCAGGTATTCGGCAAACATATGGTGGAGAAGGGAGAAGGGGGCAGTATCATTAATATTTCCTCGGTTTCCTCGGGACCTCCGTTATCCCGGGTGTTTACTTACTCCGCTTCCAAAGCCGGTGTTAACAGCGTTACTCAATACTTAGCCCGTGAATTCGCACCAAGCCGGGTTCGCGTCAATGCGATTATTCCGGGATTTTTTCCCGCGGAGCAAAACCGCAAAATCCTGTCCGAGGAACGGATAGAATCGATTATGAAGCACACTCCTATGAATCGCTTCGGAGAGGCGGAAGAGCTGCAGGGTGCGGCTGTATTTTTGGCCTCCGAGAAGGCTTCCAGCTTCGTTACGGGAGCTTTGATTCGCGTGGATGGCGGCTTCGGAGCAATGACGATTTAAGTACAGAAGGGAGAACGAGTTCCATGTCTAAACAGCAAATTGGTGTCGTCGGGCTGGCCGTCATGGGCAAGAACCTGGCACTGAATGTAGAGAGCAGAGGCTTTTCCGTATCGGTCTTTAACCGCTCGCCGCAAAAAACGAAAGAATTGCTTGAGGAACATCCTGACAAACAATTAGTGGGTACTTACAGCATGGAGGAATTTGTGCAGTCTTTGGAAGTTCCCCGTAAAATAATCATTATGGTTAAAGCTGGCGACGCTACTGACGATACGATTAATCAGCTGGTGCCGCTGCTTGATGAAGGGGATATTTTAATAGACGGCGGCAATGCTTATTTTCCGGATACACAAAGAAGAAATAAGGAGCTCGAGGAAAAAGGCATCCGCTTTATCGGTACGGGTGTCTCCGGCGGAGAAGAAGGCGCACTCAAAGGGCCCGCGATTATGCCTGGCGGCCAGGAGGATGCCTATCGCCTCGTAGAGCCGATTTTGACGGCGATTTCTGCCAAGGTTGGAGGAGACCCTTGCTGTACCTATATTGGTCCGGACGGGGCAGGACATTATGTGAAAATGGTGCATAACGGCATTGAATACGGAGATATGCAGCTGATTTGCGAAGCGTACCATCTGTTGAAGGATGTTCTGCAGGTAAGTACAGAGGAGCTCCATGCCATTTTCACCGAGTGGAATCAGGGTGAGCTGGACAGCTATCTGATTGAAATTACGGCTGATATCTTCAGTAAAAAAGATCCGGAAACAGGCAAGCCGATGGTAGACGTCATTTTGGATTCGGCAGGACAGAAAGGAACCGGCAAGTGGACGAGCCAAAGCTCGCTTGATCTTGGCGTCCCTCTCTCGATTATTACCGAGTCTGTGTTCTCCCGCTTTATTTCAGCCATGAAGGAAGAGCGTGTGAAGGCAAGTCAAGTACTGAGCGGACCGGCTGCACCGGGATTTGATGGGGATCGTGAAGCATTCATAGAGGATGTTCGCAGAGCTCTTTACGCAAGTAAAATTTGCTCCTACGCGCAAGGCTTTGCCCAGATGAGAGCGGCATCCGACGAATATAACTGGAATCTCCAGTACGGAAATATCGCGATGATCTTCCGCGGAGGATGCATTATTCGCGCTGCCTTCCTGCAAAATATTAAGGATGCTTATGATCGGGATCCGGATTTGAAAAACCTGCTGTTGGATCCTTACTTTACCGAAGTTGTGCAGAACTACCAGGATTCCTGGAGAAGGGTAGTAGCTGCAGCCGTTCAAAGAGGCGTACCGGTTCCGGCGTTTGCTTCGGCGCTTGCTTATTACGATAGCTACCGTACGGAAAGATTGCCGGCTAATCTGCTGCAGGCACAGAGGGATTATTTTGGCGCTCATACTTTCGAGCGCGTTGACCGGGATGGCACGTTCCACTTTCAATGGATGGACTAATGAGCGATCATGACCGACCGGCACAGGCAGTTAGCGGGCAGGCGGATCGACTAGGCCATAGGACGCTTCGGCGAGCCAGCGTCTTATCTGTTCCATTTCATTCTCGCTGCCCGGACGCCGATTGGTCAAGGCCATCGCCGTTTCGGCAAAATAGTGAAAGTTAATCATCAGACGTGGTTGAGGGAGTTCCCGCAAGGCAGGGTCTCCTTCAGCCACTTTTTTCTTGATCCACATCAACATCCAGACCACATCATTGCGGCATAGGGGAATATCGGTATGAAGAATGTCGTGAATCCGTTTATGTACCGGATCCTTAAAAGACGGGTGGGACATCAGGGCACCTTCCTTCTTTCTCATGAAATGCAAGCTTGGACCTGTTACATTGTATTCCCAATTTCCGGTTAAACATGTTTATTTTTTCAAAAAAAGATGAAAATTGAAAAGATCATCCTCTTCCAGATTCGCATGCTCATTTTGGGAAAACAGCAACTTCCAGGCAATTTTTTGCTAGAATAAAGAAAGAAATCTTTAGATAACAACCAACTAAGATTGAAGCAGGGAAAGATGCAAACTTAAACACTTATTGTCTTATAGACTCATAGGGGGATGCGGTTTGAACAAGAACAATATCGTGCTTGTCGGTTTCATGGGAACCGGAAAGAGTACAGTGGGCAAAGCGTTGGCAGAACGGTTAAACTGGACGTTCGTGGATGTGGACCGGGAAATTGAAGCAGTGGAAGGAAAGTCGATCCCGGTCTTGTTCAGAGAGAAGGGAGAGGAGTATTTCCGGCAGTCCGAACAGGAGCAAATCGCCCGTGTTATGCAGGGCAGCCGGCAAATTGTGTCTATGGGGGGAGGGGCAGTTCTGCGTGAAGCCAATCGCCGTGCGATGGCCGCGAGCGGTCTTGTAGTGGCTTTAACAGCTTCCGCCAGCACGATCCTGGAAAGGGTGAAAAACGATCCCGACAGGCCTCTGCTCGCGGGAAATCCGGAACAAAAAATTGCACAATTGCTGAAAGAACGTAAAAATGCGTACCAGTTTGCCGATATACATATTAATACGGACGAATTGCAGGTGACGGAGGTTGTGGAGGCGATTCTCTCGTTTCCAAGCGGGTAGGCGTATGGTAAACTGGCAGTGGGAATAACAAGCCGTCGAATGGCGCTCATCAAACTTATAAGCACCAACTAGACGGAGCTGATTATATAAACGAGGAGAGAACGCACAAGATGAAGGCAATCGTCCAACCTACCTCATCCCTGCAAGGTGAGATCAATGCATTATCGTCTAAAAATTATACTACTCGCTACCTGCTAGCTGCCGCATTGGCGGAAGGGACAAGCACAATCTATTATCCGGCTCATAGTGAAGACAGTGACGCCATGAGACGGTGTATTCAAGATCTGGGAGCCGTAGTTGCGGAAGACGAGGAAAAAATAACCGTAACCGGCTTCGGGCGCCGTCCGCGGGAAGCCGGAGAATTGGATGTAGGCAACGCGGGGGCAGTGCTTCGGTTCCTGATGTCTACCGTTGCCTTTACTTCCAATACTACGTTTATTAACCGTTATCCGCAATCTCTCGGAAAGCGGCCGCATGATGATTTAATTGCAGCCCTTCAGCAAATGGGAGTCGAGGTGCAGCATAACGACGGCAAGCTGCCCATCACGATCAGGGGAGGAAGCCCCCGCGGGGGAAGACTGACTGTGTCCGGCAATGTCAGCTCACAATTTTTAAGTTCATTGTTATTCCTGGCACCTCTGCTTGAGGAGGACAGCGAAATTGAAGTGCTGCATGACCTCAAGTCCAAAATCATTGTCGGACAGACGCTGGAGGTGCTTCGCCAGGCCGGAATTACCGTAGAAGCCTCCGAGGATTTAATGCATTACAAGATTCCTGGAAAGCAGAAATATGAAGCCAAGAAGTATGTAGTGGAAGGAGATTACCCCGGGTCGGCGGCCATATTGGCTGCGGCAGCTGTCACCTCCTCCGATGTTACCGTTCACCGCCTGCAGGAAACAAGCAAGCAAGGTGAGAGGGCGGTTATAGACGTACTGAAAGCGATGGGCACACCGCTTAGTCATAAGGACGGTGTCGTCCATGTGCAAGGCAGCGGCGAATTAACGGCCGGCGAGTTTGACGGGGACCATTTTACCGATGCTGTTCTGGCTATGGTAGCGGCTGCCGTGTTTGCCAACGGCACGTCCCGTTTTTACAACGTAGAAAATTTACGGTATAAGGAATGTGACCGGATCACTGATTTCGTAACCGAGTTGAATAAAGCGGGGGCAAATGTGGAGGAAAGGCAAAGCGAAATCATTGTCCATGGCAAGCCGGAAGGGGTAGAAGGCGGTGTAGAGATCGATGCGCACTTTGACCATAGAGTCATTATGGCGCTTTCGATTGTCGGCCTGCGCTCCCGTCAGGGATTGACGATCCGTGATGCCCACCATGTAGCCAAATCGTACCCCCATTATTTTGAACACCTGATTTCTTTAGGCGCCCATATTCAGCTGCAGGATTAATCCGTTAACAAGATACAAACAAAGAGCTGCCTGGATGTTTGGCACAGCCTGCCGCAAAATTAGAACGGGAGGAGGATACTAGTGGGAATGCTGAGCGGCTTGTTTAAGTACACCTTCAGTCTTTTGCTTGTCATTTCATTGGCATTATCCAGCGGTATACTCTCCCTGATTCTCTATGCCAAGATATCCGGAAATGCATTGGATCTGGGTCCCTTTTCAGTAGCGGCTGCCGATGACTTGCCGGGTAAGGAAGAAGATCCAGAGCAGTCTGGCGAAGAGGAGGGGAAGGAAGCGGCCGCAGAGGAAGCTGATGAGCCTTTGGAGCCGCTGCCTGCGCAGGCCAAGCTTTCGGCCCCGGCTATTCATCAATATCCTGAGCTTGTTTCCGGCTGCGAAGTGACCAGCCTTACCATGCTATTGCAGTTCTACGGATTGGATGTAGACAAGATGCAAATGGCTGCCGAAATGCCGAAAGACCCGACTCCGCTTCAGCTTAATCCCGACGGCACGATTGCTTATTGGGGGAATCCTAATTTAGGCTTCGTTGGGGAAGTGACTGCCAAGGCCCGCGGGTTTGGTATTTATCATACTGCCTTATTTGAACAGCTGAAGGAACATATTCCAACGGCCATTGATCTAACTGGCGGAGAGTTTAGTGATATTGAAAGACAGATAGCAAACGGCATCCCGGTTGTCGCTTGGACCACAATAAATTTCCTGATACCGGACCGCTGGGTTGTATGGGATACACCAATCGGGCCGATCAAAACAACTTTTATTGAACATGCTGTACTAGTTGTTGGCTATGATGAGCATTATATTTATGTGAACGATCCTTATAGCGGAAAAGCCGATGTTCCCGTTGAGCGGGAGCGTTTCATCGAGACATGGGAGCTGCTTGGAAGGCAATCCATTTCCTACTTAGAATAGGCTTTGTCCCCAATTAAAAGGAAAGGGAGGCGTATACCCATGAGTTTTGAAAATCCATCTCGAGAGCAGATTAAGGGAATCTTGGAGCAAACTAAAACAATTGCCGTTGTTGGTCTGTCTGATAATCCGGAACGCACCTCTCATATGGTTTCCAAGGCGATGCAGCAAAAGGGCTACCGGATTATCCCGGTTAATCCGAATGCTGCGGAAATATTGGGGGAGAAGTGCTACCCCAGCTTAAGCGACATTCCGGAGCCTGTCGATATCGTCAATGTATTCCGCAGAAGCGAGCACACGGTTCCAATAGCCGAGGAAGCAGTTAAGATTAAGGCAAAAGTGCTCTGGCTGCAATTAGGCATTCACAATGATGAAGCGGCACGAATCGCCCAGGCAGGGGAATTGCGGGTTATTACTGACCGCTGCATCAAGGTTGAGGATTCCCTGCTTCTTCCTGACCGCCAATAACCGGGACTAACCAACAGGTTCCAGCGATAAAAATGACCTCCTCGGACGACAATAAAGAAGGCTTCTTAATAAGTGCTGCTGCTGATGGCACTGCATAAGAAGCACGATCTTATATCGCTGAGGAGGTCATACGCGTGTATAACCAATCTTTTCACAAAGCTAACTACCGCGGTAACCAGCAAGGCCACGATGCATACCTTCGTTCTGATTCCCAACAGCCAAGCAGCAGCATGGCCAGAAATCAGATGAGCAATGCACAAAGCCAAAAGTTTCAACCGACCGGATTCGTACAATCTCAATACGGTCAGCAGCAAAACCAGTTCCAAAACGCATTTGCTAATCAAAGCCAAGCAGCATTTTCTTTCCAGAACCAGCAGCAAAATCAGCAATTTAGCAGCGCGCAATCTTTCCACAAAGCCAACTACCGTGGAAACCAAGCAGGACATGACAGCTACTTGCGCTCCGATTCGCAAAGCCCGTCTTTCCGTTCTGCGCAAAGCTTTCAGCCGCAAGCTCAAAGCTTCCAAAGCCAAGCTGGCATAAGCCAGCAAAGCTTCGGCCAAAGCCAGCCGCAATCTTATCATACGGCAAGCTACCGCGGTAATCAGCAAGGCCACGACAGCTACTTGCGTTCGGATTCTCAGCAGCCGAACCAACAAGCTTTCGGTTCCCAGGCAGCGAATCAAGCAAGCTCTTCTTACCACACGGCCAGCTATCGTGGAAATCAACAGGGCCACGACAGCTACTTGCGCTCTGATTCGCAAAATCCCGCACAAGGTGGATTTCGGGGATAACTTAACCTTATACCTGATAGCTGACGGATTTGGCGATAACGCCCAAGCTTTAAGAGCACCAGCGTAAAAGCACAATAGGCAGGAGGCTACTTAGTGGCCTCCTGTCTATTTTGGTACATGGCAGTTCCAAAGATTATATAGTCTAGCGCGAATACAGTCAGATTTAGCATCGGGTGTGAAGAGCGCCAGCGATGTAATTGTAGCGCTTCTCCAATGTTTCCAACGCGCCAGGATCACTGGAACGCAACGCTTCGTGGACTTCTTCAGCAGGAGGCACTGTTCCGGCAGTAAAAACACGGGCAATAATTTCATGGAATGTTGTGCTTGATATCACGCTCGCTATGCCGCCAACGACGGTCACAAAGCCTGTAAACACTAATACTACGACTTGCTCGACCGGCAAGCTTGAAGTTGTGTCCCATAACAGGGTGACGGTTTTTATAGCAACGCCTGTAATAGTGGGAAACATAAACGTATAGGCAATCCAGCCAACCGTGTCCACGGCCCACGTCGTACGTATCAGCCACTGTGAGCGCTTCAGCAAGCTTACCCCGCATATCACATTAAGGCTGAATGCTGCCGTCAATATCAGCAAACAGGGCAGCATCCACCATGGTGAAGCACCGAAGACCATTATCCATGCGATAATAGCCGCTGCGCTTCCCGTCGCAAATAAGATGGCAAAGAACAATTGGAACGCTAATTTTACGGTTGTTGTTGTTCGGTTATGATTCTCCGGTTGAGCCCATTCCGGCTCTGCAGGCCCAAGAGCAGGTCCATCTCCGCCCGCAGCAGGGCGCCGCAAATATTCAATTTCTGAGGCAAAGGTCTGGCCGACAATTTTACGCTCCAGCAGGATATATCTTGGGTCATCCGGTTGATCAGGGTCAAACCATATTTCGAATTCATTGCCAATGACCGGTGCCCATTTCGGATAGTCTACGTAATGAAACTTAATCGTACGCGTCTCATCTGCTGCCTCGTATTCAACGCATAGATTAAAGATCGGCTGCTGATCTAGCCAACTTTTCGCAAACTTTACTTTCGTCACTTTGCCGACGACGTGTTTTCCGTGGGCCAGCACATCACTTGCAATTTGTTCCTGTTTCATTTCGTCGCGCCAACCTGCAATTGTCTTCTTAGTCGTACGGACTGCTGCCGATGCGAGCAAGCCGACCAATCCAGCCAAACCCGCGCAAAATGGCATTAACAGGCTGCTTTCATACACAAGACCGGAGCTTATAGCAGCCTGTACAAACGCCACTGCCGTGCCTAACACGATGCCAAGCGAAGCTCCGCCGCATGCTATGGCTGAAGTGAGATGTGCGAGGGATTCCGATGGCTTGGAGTGTCGTCCTGATACCGTATTTATCCCGGCACGTCCATAGCCTAAAGTCCGGATCAATGGAGTTTTTACGGAATCACCAGATATCCTCAACAAGAATAACGCAACTGCAATAAACAGAAGCAAAGCCCAGCCTGCTGTAGGAACTGTTTCCATAATCCATGAAGGCAGCAGAGCCAGAACCCACGCGGCACAGAACCATGTGAAGACTCCGATGACTGCGACCCATCGAACCAGTAAGGCGCCAATTCTAGAAATTAAGACAGAGCGATACTTGCGCCGGATTTGTGGAGCCCAGGGAAGGGGATACGATTTTCCTGTTGCTTGTGATAACGAGAAGGCCATACCGACACCTCCTATTTTTGCATTCTGGGTAGTGTAGGTTTGTTTAGTATAGGCTAATGTTTTTGTCAACAGCAATAGTTCATTGGTCCATTTTTCATGATGAAAAGGATTCACCTGAACTCATCGAAGATTCAAACCGGCTAAGTGATATTACAAGGAGTATGTCCTCTAGCTGAGATAAAGAATGTCAGAGTCTTGCTATCTTGGGAAAACGAATTCAATTCGAGCAAAACTCCGTTTTGTCTCCTTTGTACCGATTATAGCCTAGATCTCGTCACCATCTGATGCTATTATCATGTACGTTGGAACATCGAAACTGGATATCGCTATGCTCGTCCTCACATGTTCAGACACTAATCCAAACCCTGTGGAAAGATATATGAATAATAGTGGTAGAATTCAATTATCCGAGATTGAGGTAGATCCATTCAAGCTATCAGTACTGGCTCCGGAAGTTGCGAAAGAATGGGAGGAAATCGAAATAATAGGATCGCTTTTTGCATAGTGATTGTGACATGAACTCTTCCGGTGGGCATAATTAAACGCTATAATAAAACAATATGCCGGACTTGGCCTGCATTTGATCTGTACCAAAGGCATGAAGGGAAGGAGGTGGGAAGCTTGAACGTGATGGGAAACCTTCAGCAATTTGGACGGTCCTTAATGATCCCGACGATTGCTTTGCCGGTAGCAGCTGTCTTTTTGTTTCTGGGAGCGTTGCCATGGCATTTTATCGGCCTCGAAGCCGTAGGCGAACTGTTCGTATACTGCGGTGAGCTTGTATTTTTGCTGCTCCCGTATTTATTTGCTGTAGGCGTAGCTCTCGGCTTGACAGAAAGCGCCGGAATAGCCGGCTTATCCTCCTTGCTGGGCTATTTTATGCTGACCCAGATAACTTCGCAGTATATGGACCCAGTCCTGGAAATGGGTGTCAGCGGAGGAATTCTGATAGGCATACTGACTGCCTTGGCGTATCACCGGTTTAAAAATATTCAGCTGCCCGAGTATATTCAATATTTGGGCGGGCCGCGGTTCGTCCCTTTTTTCATGAGTGTGGCTACTATTGGCTTGTCACTGGTCATCATCGCCGTTGGCCCGGTTTTACAGCAGCTTTTCAGTATGCTAGGGGAAATGCTGCTCAATTTGGGCGGGTTCGGTGCATTTATTTATGGGGCCGCCTATCGTTTGCTTGTTCCGTCAGGCTTGCATCATATTCTAAACAACGTGTACTGGTTCCAACTGGGCTCTTATGAAAGGCCGGATGGCAGCCTCGTGTTCGGCGATTTGCCGCGATTTTTCGCAGGCGATCCGGAAGCGGGCATTTTTATGGCCGGCCTGTATCCTATTATTATGTTCGCGCTGCCGGCTATCGCTTTAGTTATCATTCGCGAAGCGCGCGAAGATTTGAAGCCCAAGGTGCGGATTACGTTTCTTACGGCTGCGCTGGCCTGTTTTTTAACAGGTGTAACCGAGCCTATTGAGTTCGCCTTTTTATTTGTGGCGCCGGCCTTGTTTTTTATACATGCGATTCTGTCGGGGATATCCATGTGGATTGCTTATGAGCTGGAAATTCGCCATGGATTTTCTTTTTCGCCCGGTTTATTGGAGTTTGTCGTCAACGGCCATTTGGCCACCAAAGGGCTGTGGTTAATTCCCATTGGGCTGGTTTATGGTCTGATCTACTATTTCTTGTTCCGGTGGGCCATCCGCAAGTTTCAGCTTCCTACCCCCGGCCGCGAGGAAGGCTCGCCACTAGAGGAGTGGGCGGGAGACGTCCGCTATCGGGCGCCTTTAATTTTACAGGCGCTGGGCGGCAAAAATAATATTAAAACGATGGAAGCCTGTATTACAAGGCTGCGTTTGACGCTGGAAGATGACAAACGAATCGATCCGATCGCGCTTAAGCATCTTGGAGCAGCAGGTGTTATTCATCTGGGAGGCGGCAATGTCCAGGTAGTATTCGGCACTTTCTCAGAGCTGATCCGGGAAGAAATCATGAAAGTGATGAGGACCGACAAGAAGCAGGTATTGTTTAACTCGCCTGTGCAAGGTGTGATGATTCCGCTCGAAGATGTGCCGGACGAGGTGTTCTCCAAGAAGCTCGTCGGCAACGGAGTGGCGTTTATCCCTGACCGGGGAGAGCTGGTTTCCCCAGTGAGCGGCAAAGTCGTGCATATTCACCCGGCCATGCATGCGATAGGCATCGAAACACCGGATGGACTTGAAATCTTAATGCATATCGGGATTGATACCGTCCATTTGGAGGAGATGTGGTTTACTTCTATGGTCGATTTGGGCGAGGACGTCGTACCCGGCCAGCTATTGATCAGATTCAACCTGCCTAAAGTGAAGCAGCAGGCTAAATCACTGGCAACACCAATGCTTATCACGAATATTGACAAGGTCAAGTCATGGAGTTTTGCACCTTTCAAAGCGGTTAAAAAAGGTCAGGGGGCCGTTATGTCTGTAGTATTAAAAGAAGATGCAGCATCGTTTGGAGGTCAGTCAGATGATTAAAGGGATAGGAGCATCTGCGGGAGTGGCTATTGGCCGGGCAATGGTCATGCCAAGCTGGGAATGGAATCTGCCCGACCGCATGGTGGACGTAGGCGAGCTGGCTTACGAATTTGAAAAATTGTTTGACGGTATTCAAACGTCCAAGCTGGAGCTCGAAACGATCAAGCAGGATATTTCCGAGCTGATTGGAGAAGAGGAATCTAAAATTTTTAATGCTCATCTGGCGATTCTCGAGGATCCGGTTTTTATCGAAGAAGTGCAGGAGATAATGCAGCGTCAATATAAAGCGGCAGAGGTAGCCGTCAAGGAGACGATGGAAAAGTTTATCGGCATGTTTGATCTGCTCGATGACGATTACATGAAAGAGAGAGCTGCCGACATCCGCGATGTAGGCAACCGGCTGCTCAAGCATCTGCTGGGCGATTTTCAGCATACCTTGCCAACGCAGGATGAGCCTTATATTCTCGTTGCCAAAGAGCTTACGCCTTCGCATTGGGCGAATCTTGATCCGAACCAGGTTCTTGGCGTCGCCACCATGCTTGGAGGGCTGCATTCGCATGCAGCCATCATGGCCAGGGCGATGGGCATCCCGCTAGTGCTTGGTTTGGAAGGAAAGCTGAAGAAAGCTGTGCAGAATGGAGATTTGATCATCCTCGATGGCGAAGAAGGATCGTTCCACCTTAATCCGGATGAAGCAACGGTAGAAAAATATAGGCAGCGCAAGCAAAGCCTGCTCTTGCAGGAACAGGTGCTGCAAAAGCTCGTTGACCTTCCGGCCGTCTCGCTCGACGGGCAAACCGTAGGGCTGAAAGCCAACATTAGCTCGGTCAAGGAGCTGGAGCAGGCTTTGCAAGCGGGGGCTGAAGGTGTAGGATTATTCCGTACAGAGTTCTTATATATGGACCGGGGCTCTTTGCCGCCGGAAGAGGAACAGTTTGAGGTATACCGTCAGGCTGCTCAAATGCTTGGGGAAAAGCCGCTCGTTATTCGTACTCTGGATATCGGCGGAGACAAGAACATCAATTACATTTCGCTTCCCGATGAAGATAACCCGTTTCTTGGCTATCGGGCTATCCGCATTTCTCTTGACCGCCATGAATTGTTCAAAGCCCAGCTTCGTGCGATTCTGCGGGCAAGCCATTACGGAAACGTTAAGATTATGTATCCGTTCATATCGTCACTGCAGGAGTTTAGAGAGGCGAACCGTCTTCTCGAGCAGGTGAAGCGGGAGCTGGACGAAAAAGGCGTGCCTTTTAACCGGCAGATCGAGACGGGAATTATGATTGAAGTCCCGGCTGCGGCGATGATCGCCGATTGCTTGGCGGCAGAGGCTGATTTCTTCAGCATCGGAACGAATGATTTGGTCCAATATGTACTCGCCGTTGACCGGATGAATGAGCAGATTGCCCATTTGTATGATCCCTTTCATCCAGCTGTCATAAGGCTGATCAAACAGACTGTAGAGGCAGCGCAAAAGCACGGCATTGCCGTCAGTGTATGCGGTGAAATGGCAGGGGATGCGCGTGTGCTTCCATTTTGGCTGGCCCTAAAGATCAAGGAGCTCAGCATGTCGGTCAAAACATTGCTGCCTCTGAAGCAGAAGCTGCTTAATAGCCGCAGCGCGGAAGGGGAGGACCTGCTCGCTAAGTTAGCGCAGTGCGGCAGCAGTGAAGAAATTCAGCTGCGGCTGGAGGAATATCATATAACGGATCGTCTGGTAACTTCCAGTAACAACCAGAACCTGGCGGACACGGATGCAGATGCAGACGCAGATGATTCAAACTTTTCAGGAGGGGAATAAGCATGGAATTAAATGGACAACAAATACTTGCTTTTGTAGATGAGGAATTTGAAGATCTGGAAATGTGGTATCCGGTTCTGCGATTGAGAGAAACAGGAGCAGAGGTCATTATTGCCGGCCCCGAGGCCAAGACGACCTATTACGGCAAATACGGAGTTCCTTTGCAGTCTGATGTTTCGTTTGACGAGGTAGACAGCTCCAAATTTATCGGACTGTATGTCCCTGGCGGCTGGGCGCCGGACAAGCTTCGCCGCTACCCTGATGTGCTGCGCTTGACTAGAGAATTTCATGAAGCCAACAAGCCGATTGCTCAAATTTGCCATGCCGGCTGGGTGCTGATATCTGCTAAAATTGTGGATGGCTATACGATGACGTCAACACCGGGAATCAAGGACGATCTCGAAAATGCCGGAGCGACCTGGGTGGATGAAGAAGTTGTTGTAGACCGGAACATCGTCTCGGGAAGACGTCCTCCTGACCTGCCTAATTTTGTGAAGGAGTACATTCGCGTACTTGGCGAGTTTATCCGTTAGAACAGGAGGGGATTATTTTCTTGAAACCGATGCTGATTCGCTGGCTACCGAGCTTGGCTTGCATGGCTGCCATTTTTTATTTTTCTTCCCGAACGGGTGAAGCGCTTGGCAGTATTCTTCCATGGTTTCAGAAGTGGTTACCAGGGATGGAGAGCTTTGATTGGGGTCATTTTGTCGCCTATTTTGTTCTGTGTTCCACCTTTGTCTGGGCTTTAGGGGACGGCGTTCCTTCCTGGGGAGTGAAGCTAGCTGCAGTTGGGCTGAGTGTTGCCTATGGGATAACCGATGAATTTCACCAGCTTTTCGTGGATGGGCGGCAGGCGGATTGGAAGGATGTTCGCAATGATGGCATCGGCGCATTGATCGCCGTTCTCTTTTTGTCCATTAAGCCGGTCGGACAGCTGTACAGAAAGCTTCCCCATGCCAAAAAATACTAGGCGCTTCAGAAAAGGATTCGCGATCCCTTTTATAGAATACCCAAGAAAGACATAATGCCCTTGGCTTTTTGAATGAGGAGTGAGCTGTTGTGGAGAAAACTTGCCCTTGCGGCGAGACAATGAGAATTCAATTGAGAACTATTGTGTATCAAGATCAAGTGGAGCTTGAGGATGTGCCTGTCTACACATGCGGAAGCTGCGGGCGAAACGAATTGTATTCAGAAGTTAAAACCTCTCTAACCGGGCTTTTGGAGAAGCTTGAAATGGACAATAAGCAAAAGCAGCCTAAGGTCAAAATTTCGTTCAGCGAGCATAATGAGCTGGCTTTATTAATCAGCAAGGCAAGCGACCCGGAGCACTGGAATGAGCCGGTGCAAGCCTTGCTTGAAAACCGCATTAATGAGCTATTGGATCTTCTGCTTGTAGCCCAGTCCTTGAACGATGACGCCTGGTCTGCCGAGCTAAGAGACAAGCTTTCGCAGATTGCCGATTATTCCCGATCGGCGCTTACATAGGTTCCTTTTGCTATGGAATGGGGGAAGCCCCCGATTCTTTGAAAACAATTATGAAAAGACTTGGAAAAAAGCCGGTGAAAATTGGCTTTTTTCTGTTTTTTTTGATAGTATAAGTCCATCGAATCATTTTCATAAAACAGGACGGAAACGCTGTATAGATTCACTTGAATGGTATGGGTCTATATATTGATAATGGAACATTTACAGTCGGAATTATGAATTTGATTCCACCAGTAATCTTTTCGCATGAGGAGAGGATTGAACCTTGAATAAAGTCAAACAGCTCAATTCTGTAGATGAATGGAACAAAGCTCTGGAGCTATCGGATGAGCAGCCCGTGTTCATCTTCAAGCACAGTACACGCTGTCCTGTGAGTGCTGATGCGTATGATCAATATGGGGCTTACCTGAACCGGTCTGCGAATGAAGATGTGGCCTATTTCCTCGTGCTTGTTGTCGAATATCGTCCGGTGTCGAATGCAATTGCCGAATCGCTGGAGCTGAAGCACGAATCACCGCAGGCCATTTTGATCCATAAACGCAAACCGGTCTGGCATACATCCCATTGGCGTATAACCGAGTCCAATCTGAAGGATAATCTTGCAAGATCCGTTTAACGTACAGGTATAGTTTTTACCCATTTGTTCCAAGCTGGTAATAGAGTAGAACCATAAATTTTAATATAGATGGAGCGAGATAAATTGACCGTTACAATTTATGATGTAGCTAGAGAAGCCGGAGTTTCTATGGCCACCGTATCCCGAGTTGTCAACAATAACCCTAACGTCAAACCCCAAACCCGCAAAAAGGTGTTTGAGGCGATTGAAAGACTCGGATACCGTCCGAATGCTGTTGCCAGAGGTTTGGCAAGTAAGAAAACAACAACCGTCGGCGTAGTGATTCCCGATATTTCCAACATGAACTTTGCCGAGGTAGCCCGGGGTATTGAAGATATTGCTACGATGTACCACTACAATATTATTCTCTGTAACGCCGACAAGAAGAAGGAGAAGGAAATTCGCGTCATCAATACGCTGCTGGAAAAGCAGGTTGATGGTTTGCTGTTCATGGGAGGGACCGTTACGGAGGAGCATGTTCAAGCTTTCCGCACTTCGTCTATTCCAATCGTTCTTTGTGCAACCACCGACGAAAACGAGAATATTCCTGCCGTCGATATCGATCATGAGCTGGCTGCCAAAGATGCTGTCACGAAATTAATTGAACAAGGTCATCGCAAAATCGGCATGATCAGCGGCACCCTGCAGGATTTGTCGTTAGGTTATGCCCGGTTCCAAGGGTACAAGCTTGCTCTGCAGGAAGCAGGAATCACTTACGATGAGAATTATGTTCGAGCAGGCAATTACAAGTATGAATCCGGAATCGAGGCAATGAATCATTTCTTGACGCTGGAAGACCGCCCGACGGCTATTTTTGCTGCAACAGATGAAATGGCTATCGGAGCGATTCATGCGGTGCAGGATGCCGGGCTTTCCGTGCCGGATGATTTCTCGGTTATTAGTGTGGATAACAGCAGAATTGCAACGATGGTACGGCCTCAGCTTTCTGCAGTTGCGCAGCCGATGTATGATATCGGGGCGGTATCGATGAGGCTGTTGACGAAGCTCATGAACAAGGAAGAGATTGAGCAGAACAAATTCGTGCTGCCGCACGACATCGTCATGCGGAAATCTGTAAAAACGATCCAATAAATCGTCAGGATGGCGTAGGTCAGAAATACATGGCTGGCCTGAAACCGGCATGTAGTTAAGTGCGGGTTAAGGGCCGGAGAGGATTATGGGGAAAGTAGGTTAAATACACAATGCTGGTTAAGAAGCTTGGATTAATAGGAGCGATGACAGAGGAAGTGGAGCGCTTCCTGCAAAGCATGGAGCAGACATCTACCCGTCCATATGCAGGCATCGAGTTTATCGAAGGGCAGTTTATGGGAATGCAGACAGTCGTGTGCAAGTCGGGAGTAGGGAAGGTCAATGCGGCGGTTTGCTCTCAATTGTTGATTGACCGCTTTCAGGTGGACGCGGTCGTCTTTACAGGAGTTGCCGGGGCGCTGGACCCTTCCTTGACGATCGGGGACTTGGTCATTTCTACCGAATGTATGCAGCACGATATGGACGTAACAGCTTTAGGCTTTGAGAGGGGCATTATTCCTTATCAAGACCAGTCCGTCTTTCCTGCAGATGCAACGCTCAGAGAGCTGGCGCTGGCCTGTGGTGAGGAGCTGCAAGGCAGAAAGGTCATAGGCGGGCGTATTCTGTCGGGTGATCAGTTTATCGCCGATCGCGATCAGGTTATCGAGCTGCATGAGCAGCTGCAGGGGGCATGTACGGAGATGGAAGGAGCGGCTGTAGCTCAAGTCTGCGCCATGAACCGTGTGCCTTATGTAGTGATTCGCTCAATGTCTGACAAAGCCGATGGCTCCGCGCATATGAACTTCGCTGAATTTACCCGGCTTGCGGCCGACAATTCCTACACCATGGTGGAAAAGCTGGTTGCCCGGCTCCAGAACGCTGAGTAATCCTTTTAAGGTACAAAATAAAAAGCAGTAGGAGCAGGGACAGGTCATTTCCCTTACGATGCTCTCACTGCTTTTTTAAATGGTCATCCTCGTTGGTTTAATCAGCTATTGGCGGGATTATTCCGGATTTTGCGATGCTTTCGGATCGGATACATAGAGTAGAGCAATCTCCTGCGTTCTCCGATTTTTCGCTGTAATTTCCGCCCGGCGTGGAATCGCTTCCCATTCCTCAATTGGATCGAGCCAAGTGGCAGGCAGGGGAAGCTGGGACGCTTTCTGCCACTGCTTCACCCAGGATGGCGGCAGTGAGGTTAATGGCTGCTGCTCCAGAGTTTGGATCAGAGGATGGTCGATCATCGTTAGCCACAGCAAGCTCCAAGCTCGGGGAACAACTCTCCAGATATCATAGCCGCCTCCGCCCAAGGCAATCCAGCGGGCGCCGCAATATTGGTGGGCCAGCTTATGAATCAGCTTCGGCATTTGCAAATAAATGTTCATGCTGCAGTGGGCATGTGCTTGAGGATCAAAGGCATGGGCGTCACACCCGTGCTGGGAGAGGATCACATCCGGGCGAAAGCTGCGGACGACTTCGCCAAGCACGTGATTAAACGATTCCATCCATGACTCGTCCTCCGTATAGGGCTCTACCGGAAGATTTATAGTTGTGCCGAATCCTAAGCCCTCTCCGCGCTCCTCCACGGCGCCTGTGCCAGGGAATAAATATTTGCCTGTTTCATGAATCGAGAACGTGCACACATCCGGGTCGGTATAGAATGTCCATTGAACACCGTCCCCATGGTGAACATCAGTGTCGATATAAAGCACTCTTGCATTATAATTGCGGCGGATCCATTCAATCGTAATGGAAGCGTCGTTATAAACGCAAAAGCCGGCTCCTTTATTAGGCAGTGCATGATGAAGGCCGCCTCCGAGATGAAGGGCATGCTCGGCTTGACCGGACATGACTACTTCTGCAGCTTTTAAGGAACCGCCTACGAGAAGCGAGGTTTTCTCATGCATGCCGGTAAAAAACGGGGTATCCTCGTCCTGCAACCCCCATTTAGCGGCTGCTCGAACCGCTTCATCCGTTGGATTGGGCGCACTCAACGCTTTTACCGCGTTCACATATTCCGGCAGGTGAACCGCTTTAATTTCGCTCTCAGAAGCGATCCGGGGCTTAAGTATAGCATCCTCAGTAAGCGCTCCCACTTGTTTCAACAGATCTATGGTGACTTCCAAACGGGTCTGGTTAAAGGGATGCTCGTCACTGAAGCGGTAATTCAGTTCATCTGGATCATATATAAATTTAGCATTACTGCTCACGGTAGTTCCCCCTAGTCTAGTACATAAATCTTTGACGGAATCGAAGCTGGTCAAATCGCTCCACCGAACTTTGAGGTACACGCTTGCCGATGCGCACCATCAAACAGTTGGCAGGATGCGAACAAATTTCCGGATCATCCGTAGCATACCAGACCATATCTACCGATTTCATTAACTCCTCCATCATTTTCCGGTACTGCCATACATTCAGTCCGCTGTTTACGAGGTCCCAATGCCAGTAATATTCCGTTGTAAAAACAATAATATCTTCCATCTGCTCATCGGAAAAAGCCAGCTTCAGCAAGCATTTGCCTATGCCCAGACCCCGATATTCATCCGCGACTTCTATCGCTCCGAGCTCTACCAGGTCATCCATCTGGCCTTCGGACCAGCGTTCCATTTCGTCCGGATAATGAAACGTAACATAGCCGACGATTTGCGTGCTATCACGAGCGAGAATGATTCTTCCTTCCGGTAATGCGGCAATCTCCACTAACGCTTCATGCTGATCCTTTGGTTTGCGGAACGCGTCAAGGGCGGAGTGCATTTCATATCCGGCCAGCGTATCAGAAGGAACAGGACCTTCTATCACGATATGCTTATCCTGTCGGGTAATCGTAACGGAGTTATAAATTTTAGTATGCTTCATGGAGTTGCAGCTCCTTTTTAATAACCTATACTTACTTATAACAAATTTTATAGTTTGTGAAAAGCAATACACGGGTGTAACATGTTATGTTATAATGAACTGGGAATGAAGTTTTCAAATTGTTCATATTGTAAGCGTTACAATTTGTCAAGGAGGCAAGAACTTTATGGAAGAACGTCAAGAAAACGAAGTGATACCAGCAATTTCGGACTCATCCAACTTAGGAGATTATGAGCAGGCTAGGGCAAGCTTTTCCTGGGAGGAAGTAGAGAAGAATTTCTCCTGGGCCCAAACAGGAAAAGTGAACGCGGCTTATGAGGCTATCGATCGTCACGCAGAATCTTCCAGAAAAGATAAAGTGGCGCTTTATTACAGTGATAATAATCGTGATGAAAAATATACCTACGCCGAAATGAAAAGCAAATCCAACCAGTTTGGAAACTTGCTGCGCAAATATGGGATTGGCAAAGGTGACCGGGTATTTATTTTTATGCCGAGAACCCCTGAATTGTATTTTGCCCTGTTGGGATCGATAAAAATCGGCGCAATTGTAGGTCCGCTGTTCGAAGCCTTTATGGAAACTGCGGTGAAGGACCGACTCGAAGACAGCGGAGCTGTAGCGATTGTTACGACTCCGTCTCAGCTTCCAAGAGTACCGGTTAACGACCTGCCGGAACTGAAGCATATCATTCTGGTCGGTGAGGATCTTTCCTTGCAAGAAGGGCAAATCGATTATTACAAGGAAATGAGCGAAGCCTCCGATCAATTGGATATTGAGTGGGTAGACCGCGAAGATGGAATGCTGATCCATTATACTTCAGGCTCGACCGGCAAGCCCAAGGGCGTGTTTCACGTACACAACGCGATGATTCAGCATCTCTATACCGGGCGAATTGTGCTGGATTTGAAGGAGGATGACGTGTACTGGTGTACGGCTGACCCGGGTTGGGTAACCGGGACATCTTACGGTATATTTGCTCCTTGGCTGAACGGGGTAACCAATGTAATTCGCGGCGGCCGCTTCAGTCCTCAAGACTGGTACGGAACCATTGAAAAGTATAAAATCACAGTCTGGTACAGTGCTCCGACTGCATTCAGAATGCTGATGGGAGCAGGTGACGAAGTCGTTTCCCAATTTGATCTTTCCTCCTTGCGGCATGTGCTGAGTGTAGGGGAGCCGCTTAATCCGGAAGTGGTGCGCTGGGGCGTGAAGGTGTATAATCATCGCATTCATGATACGTGGTGGATGACGGAAACGGGAGCGCAGCTGATCTGCAACTACCCGTCCATGGCTATCAAGCCGGGCTCTATGGGCAAACCGATTCCTGGTGTTGAAGCCGCTATCTTGGATGATGCTGGTAATGTGCTGCCGCCTATGCGGATGGGGAATTTGGCGATCAAAACGCCTTGGCCATCGATGATGCGCAAGATCTGGAACAACCCTGCGAAATATGAAGAATACTTCCGTATTAACGGCTGGTACATTTCAGGCGACTCCGCCTATCAGGACGAAGAGGGCTACTTCTGGTTCCAGGGCCGTGTTGACGATGTCATCATGACAGCGGGCGAGCGTGTTGGACCATTCGAGGTGGAAAGCAAGCTGGTGGAGCATCCGGCTGTTGCCGAGGCGGGTGTAATTGGCAAGCCGGATCCGGTTCGGGGCGAAATCATTAAAGCGTTTATCGCTCTGCGTGACGGCTATACGCCTTCAGATGAGCTGAAAACGGAGATTTCACAATTTGTTAAGGTCGGACTATCCGCCCATGCAGCACCTCGGGAGATTGAATTTAAGGATAAGCTGCCTAAGACGAGAAGCGGTAAAATTATGCGGCGTGTCCTCAAGGCATGGGAGCTGAATCTGCCAACCGGTGACCTGTCCACCATCGAAGATTAGGGCTCTCCTTGCTCCTTAAGTTAATAATACTTAATCGGATTTCTTGATGATTTGTTATAAAAGCATGAACTCCCCTCACTGATTTAGCGGAATGAACATGCCGCTTTGTCCAGGAGGGGAGTTTCTAGTTTTATAATACGTAATGTTTTAAAATATAAACTTACTCGTTTAAATAATTAAAGCCAGAACAGCAAAAAGAAGCAGTTCCCCGCACCGAAATCGGTAAATGCCGAAGAGCGGATGGAACTGCTTCTTTCTCATTTTCTTGCCATGTTAGCTTAATTAGCTTACGGCTCGTAGCGCACTGCCGGTGAGGCAGGAGACTCTTCACTGTTTTTTACTGCGGTCACGCGATAGTAGCCTTCTAATTCCGTGCCATAGTATACAAACTCCTGTTCATCCGAGGACCCGATGCGCTGATACGGGCCTTGCTCAGATGTGCTGTAATATACGTGATACTGGTCTGAATTCCCCTGGCCATTCCAAGTGAATCGCAATGCCTGCCCTTTTTCTTCAACTTTCAGTCCGCGCGGAGCTGCAGGCTTGGAGCCGTTCTCGCTGGACCCATTCCCGTTGCCATTTCCGTTTCCGCTCTCATTTCCGTTCCCGGCACCATTGCCATCTTCGTCTTCACTATTACTCCCGTTTCCGCCGTTGCCAGGGAGGATTAAATCAGGATTGATACTGTCATTAAAGACGATTCGGCTTGGAGAAGACTCGTTGCCGGCGACATCCACTGCGGTAACATAATATCCGCTGCCAAATGAATACGGTACGCCGGAGAATACATTTTCCTCACCTACTCTGACCACTTGTCCCTGCACCCGTTGGAAATTGTTTAAGCCATCGGAACGATATAGCCGGTAGCCTACAACGTCGCTGCTTGGGCTGGGTGAGAAAGATATTGTATTTGTGTCCCCGCTCCGCGTCATCACGAGATCGGCAGGCGGCTGTGGAGGCTGGCCGTCATCGGTTCGCGGATCTGTTACACTAGGGGCATCCATATCCGCATCTCTAGGCACATAGGCGCTAAGGGCGCGCTGCCGGTTTGGAGGGATACTGCCCATCACTTCTTGAATTTGCTGTAAAATCGAACCGATTGATTCGGGACGGTTGATTACCGTTTTTTCCCACAGCATATCTGCCGGGGTGGACTCATGCGGAAGATAGTTAACGCCGTTATAAATAACATATTTCATTTTAACCAGCACATCGTCTTCCTCAGTAGGAACGTATTTGCGGTTAAACAAATCACTAACTAACCGGCCCTGCTGTCTGACCAAATCATTTGGCAGCTTGCCGGACAAATTCGAAACCGTCATTTCTACGATATCCGCAGGACGTTCAAACTCGGTTGTCGTGAACAGTTCCGGTTTCTTTTCAATCGCGCTATCCATAACTAGAGACCAAACCTTCATAGCATGTTTGGTGCTTCCGTTGCGTGCACTCAGCTTATACTTCTGGTCGCTGTAGCCCACCCATACGCCTACGGTAATATCCGGGGAATAGCCAACGAACCAGGCATCCGTATCTTCCTGAGTCGAACCGGTTTTGCCGACTACCGGGATTTTTCCGTAATTTTTAAAGAGGGAACGGATATCTGAACCGGTACCGGAAGTAATAACCGTACGCATCATGTCGGTCATTAAATAGGCGGTTTCAGCAGAGAAAACTTGCTTGGATAACGGCTCGTTCTCATAGATCAGCTCGCCCTCCGTCGTTTCTATCTTGCGAATCAGGTGAGCATCATTGAACTTGCCCTGATTGGCAATAGCGGTGTATGCATTCGTGAGCTCTTCTACGGAAACCCCTTTGGTCAGCCCGCCAATTACACCTGTCTGTGCGTGATAATCTTCCTGAGTAAAAGAATTGATGCCTAGCTCCTGGGCGAAGGCCCATGCTTCTTCAATGCCAACCTCATTGAGAAACAGCTTAATCGCCGGAATGTTATAAGACTGATTCAGCGCTTCTCTGGCTGTAATAAGCCCATGAAAACGGCGATTCCAGTTCTCAGGAATATGATATCCGGAGTTGCCGTGCTTCAGTATGATCGGCGTGTCATCAATGACACCCGCCGGCTGAATGGCGCCTTTCTCCATTGCTGGAAGGAAGGCGGCGATCGGCTTCATGGCCGATCCCGGCTGACGATAAGCTTGTGTCGCATGGTTAAAGGAGGTTCTGCGGCCTTCAATCATACCGATAATCGCGCCGGTTTTGTTGTCAAGCATAATGGCTCCAACTTGTTCAATTCCGGCTTCAGGATCGTCAGGAAGGAAATGAGAATCTTCGTTAGCAATTTCCTGCATGGCGTCATAAATCGTTTGGTCGATCGTGGTATACACCTTGTAGCCGCCTCTGGAAAGCTCCTGCAAAGCATCCTTATAGGCCTCTGAATAGGCTTCCGGATTGGCCGAACGATTCTCGTAAATCTCGGGCTCGAATACAGAAACCAGCACTTCCGCTGCTCTCTTTTCAACTTCAATCATCAGATTGGGGTAAGTAGTGTAGGCCTTTACCTCAGGCTCGGCCATACTGCTGCGGATGTCGAAAGCCAAAGCCTGCTGATATTCGGCTTCGGTTATTTTCTCTACTTCCAGCATGCGTCTAAGTACACGTTCTTTCCGGTCTTCCGCCCGCTTAAAACCGGTCTCGTCAAAATCGCCGTTGCTTTTGAAAGCGGAATAGGCGCTCGGCAATTGAGGCAAACCGGCTAAGTATGCAGATTGCGCAATGTTCAGCTCAGCGAGATTTTCAATGCCAAAAATTCCTTTGGCCGCAGCTTTAATACCAAAAACGTTATAGCCATTAGCCCCAGTGCCAAATGGAACTTTATTCAAATAAGCGGTTAAAATTTGCTCCTTGGACAGCATTCGTTCCATACGAACGGATAAAAATATTTCTTTCGCCTTGCGGTCCAGCTCTTTCTCAGGGCTTAAAAAAACGATTTTGGCGAGCTGCTGAGTCAAGGTGCTTCCGCCGGTTTGACGCTCTTCATTGAGCAACCGTTCCTTGACGGCCCGGAATAAGCCGTTTACGTCTACGCCGATATGATTAAAAAAGTTCGCATCCTCTACTGCAAGCACGGCATCGAGAACAGATTGCGGAATTTCATGGTATTCCACCAGACGCCGGTCTTCATCGGACCTTAGTTGCCCGATCTGGGTATCGTTATTAAAATACACGAAACCTGTAATGGCATTCTCCTCAATTTTGGCTAAAATTTCTTCCTTGCTTCTTACTGGCTCGTCTTTAACCAGCGAGGTAGTGAATCCGAAGGCGATCCCGGCTGCGCCAAACCCAGCGACAATAATTAAAATTAACGTCCACTTGATTGTCTTCCAAGTGTAATAGAACGTATTTCTGACTGCGGGATGAGTAAATACTGATCGCATAAAACCACAACAACCCCGTTCTTCAAAGTAAGATAAGCACACTTATTATATCACAAAAGAACGAAAGGTGGCATAAAAGAGCGAAATCTGCCAGTTGACAGGGGATAATAGTTGTGCTATAACGAATACTAATCTTGAAATAATTAAATCATGACTTTTGCTAAATGCAGTGAAGGACAGGCAATGATTTTGCTAGTAGAATGGGGAGTTCTGACCCTTCAGAGAGCCGGTGGCGGGTGCAAACCGGCGGGCAGCTTCATTCGAATTACCGTCCGGAGCAGCGGAAGGGAAGGCGTACAGTAATATTCTTGCTGGCGTTGAGTAGCTTCCTGCCGGGGCAAGCCCGTTATCTCTTGAGAGTGAAAGCTTGGATAATCGTAAAATTCCGATGGCCATCGGTCCGGGCTTTAACAAGGGTGGTACCGCGAGAAGAACCTTTTCGTCCCTTAGGGGAGAAAAGGTTTTTTTGTGTTTAAATTGGCTCATACCAGGAATAAGTGTTTGCCATCATAACTGTGCAGAAGTGGAGGGGAAGAGGGGGACAGGTGAAGCGAAGCGCTCGCCTTTGTCCCCGGATTTCAACCGTTGAAGTACCGGGATGAGCCTTTTTCTGTAAGTGGAGCCTGGATGGATGTCCAAGCGCTATGTTGACCTATAAATTATTTAATTACGGAGGAAACGCGATGATGGATAGCAGCAAGCTTAGCAAAGTGCAGCAGGAGGAAGTACAGCATCAATGGGAAGTGCTGTCACGCGGGACGGTTGAGATTGTCCCTGAAGATACGTTTCGCACTAAAATTACCGAGTCAGTCGTTACCGACCGTCCCCTTAAAGTGAAGCTGGGGCTCGATCCTTCAGCGCCGGACATTCATATTGGGCATACGGTAGTGCTGCACAAGCTGCGGCAGTTTCAGCAGTTTGGCCACCATGTCCAGCTAGTGATCGGCGATTTTACCGGAAGGATTGGCGATCCGTCCGGACGTTCCGAGACCCGCAAGCCTTTATCGGAAGAAGATGTGAAGAGGAATGCCGAAACGTATCGCAAGCAAATTATGAAGATTCTTCATCCGGAGAAGACAGAGATTGTGTTTAACTCTGAATGGCTGGCTGGCCTTGCGTTTGCGGAAGTCGTTCAATTAGCTTCTAAAATGACAGTGGCCCGCATGCTTGAGCGCGACGATTTTCATAAGCGTTATACGGCGGAGCAGCCGATTCATATTCATGAGTTTTTTTATCCGCTGATGCAGGGATACGATTCGATTGCTTTAAAGACCGATATTGAGCTTGGCGGAACGGATCAAAAATTTAATTTGCTGATGGGCCGCACATTGCAGAGAGAGTACGGCCTGGATACCCAGGCAGCTGTTATGATGCCGCTGCTGGAAGGTCTCGACGGTGTGAACAAGATGAGCAAAAGCCTCGGCAACTATATTGGTATTGACGAACCGCCGCAAGAGATATACGGCAAAGCGATGTCGATTCCCGATGAGCTGATGATTAAATATTTTGAGCTGGCGACCGATATAGAATGGTCCGAGCTGCGGGAGCTGGAGCACGGACTGGCGAATGGAACGGTTCATCCGAGAGATGCGAAGATGAAGCTGGCTTCGTCGCTTGTACGGATGTACCATAGCCCGGAAGCCGCCCAAGCTGCGGAACAGCATTTTGTTACGGTATTCCAGCAAGGAGCGATTCCGGAGGACATCTCAGACGCAGTGCTGCCCGCGGACAGTCTGGATGCAGGTAGCATCAAGCTGGGCAAGCTTCTAGTCGCTCTGAAGCTGCAGGCTTCCAATGGCGAGGCGCGCAGAAGCGTTGAGCAGGGAGCGGTGCGTATAAACGGGGAGAAATGGACCGATCCTCAGGCCGATATTACACCTGCTAACGGGGATATTGTGCAGGTCGGGAAACGCAGGTTTGCGCGTATCGTACTGGAATGAGCCGAGGATAAGTGAAGAAGAGGAGAGGAATCCCCGATCAAAGAAAGAGGGAACCCGCATAGAAAAAACACCGGAAGCTGCCAGATCTTAGGCGCTTTCGGTGTTTGTTTGTAAGAGATGCTGCCGCTCGCGGCAATCACTCTATTAACGGCTGTAAAACTCGACGATTTGCTTCTCGTCAATGTCATCGCTAAGCTCGGAACGTTCTGGAAGACGGAGGTATTTACCTTCCAATGCGCTCTCGTCAAACTCCAGATATGCTGCGATATGGTTGCGGTTAGCAAGAGCTTCTTTAACAGAAGAAAGACCGCGGCTTCTTTCACGAAGACCGATTACATCGCCAGGAGTTACAAGGTAAGAAGCGATATCGACTTTCTTGCCGTTAACTGTAACATGCCCATGGGAAACCAGCTGGCGGGCACCTGGACGGGAGTTGGCAAAGCCAAGACGGTAGACCAGGTTATCCAGACGGCTCTCTAGCAGGAACATGAAGTTCTCACCAGAGATCCCTTTCATTTTGGAAGCTTTATCGAACAGATTACGGAACTGCTTTTCACTTAAGCCGTACATGTGGCGAAGCTTTTGCTTCTCAAGCAATTGAGCTCCATAGCCACTGATTTTTCTCCGTTGTCCAGGACCATGCTGTCCGGGAGGGAAAGGGCGTTTGCTTAATTCTTTACCAGTTCCGCTAAGAGAGATGCCAACGCGGCGGCTTAATTTAAATTTAGGGCCTGTGTAACGTGCCATGTATAAATTACTCCTTCTAATGGTTAATTTGGATTGTCTGTTATTCCATGATTGGATCAAAGTGTTCATCTGCTGGACAACGCCTGACTTTGTTTATAACGTGCGGGTGTACCCGGCGTTCTGACAGGAGTAGTTCAGCCGCTGTCCTATCAGCAACAAAATCAGTGAGGGTGACGTGTGTGCACGATGAACAAGAGTGAAAGTTTTCCACCCAAGTTCTAATTTTATCCGATCAGGGTGGGAACTGTCAAGGAAAATACCATTTCTTCTAAGTGAAAGCATAATGCAGAAATGAGGGGACAATCTAAACCTAAGTTATAAGATGGCTGGGGGTTAAATTATGAACAGGTTAAGACAAAGGCTTATTGGGATCATTATGCTTGGGCTTCTTGTGCCGGCTTGGGGGTGCGGGGACGCTATTCCTCAACTGACAGCAGAGGAATGGCTGGAGCAAGCTGTGGCCTATGTTAATGAGAATGCGTTAACCTATGCGGCAAGCCGCGAGGTGGTAGTTTCCGGTCTTCAGACGGCCGTCTATCCTGAGCTTCACGGGGGCAAACAAGAACTGGGGACGAGAGCGCAGCTGAAATCACAAGCTGATCGGGAAGTGATTGATCCTGTCAAATGGCTGAATCGAATTGCCAGGGTCAAGTCCGGTGCCGCAATCAGCTCGGCGGCGAATGGGCTGCTTCTCGAAGTAGAGCTTCCGCCTGAAGCGTGGAAGGAGCTCCTTCAGAAGGAATGGCAGGAGGGCTTACAGGCGTTATCCGATGAGCAGGAGAAAAAGAAGGAAAGTTACTATTTGATGCTCCCTCAGGAGAAGGCGGGCAGACTGGAAGCGGAGATTGAAACCAGTCTGTCGGATGCCAGACAATATTTGCTCCAAATTGAACAAACCTTAAGTGCAGATGGAATCTGTAAGCTGCTTATTGATCCTCATGAACAAAAGGTCAAACTGCTCAATTTGGAGCTTATGCTGCATTATGGTCAGGACGACGATGCGAAGGATGAAAAGTGGTTAGCGGAATACAGCTTCCCTGCTTAAGGAATACTTAAGTCGGTACTTCATTGCTTTTGCAATGCATTAGTGAATGCTTAGGGGGCAATGCATTAGTCAATGCTGAGTGGACGCTTGAGCCAATGCATGAGTAAATGCTTGGGCAATGCATGAGGGCAATACTACAGTACTTAAGCCGGCCTAAATGGTCAGCGTTCTTCCCGCGTTCAACTTGGCTCCAGAACATGGTAAACTACAGTTGGGCTGCGTTTTCTGCCATACAGGGGATGGGCCATTAGAAAGCGAGAATAGGAGGGCAAACTTATTTATGAGAGACCCTAGATTACAGACGTTAGCTCACAATCTAGTCACTTATTCGATGAAGGTAGAGCATGGCCAAAACGTACTTATTGATATGCAGGGAAGCGAGCATGAAATTGTCAAGTGCCTGGTAGAAGAGATCTACAAGCAGGGGGGACGGCCATTTGTAGAGCTTACCAATCATCAAATCCTGCGCTCCCTCCTCACCTCCTGCACCAAGGAACAGATTGAACTATGGGCTGAGCTCGACATGCAAAGAATGAAGCAGATGGACGCATATGTCGGAATCCGTTCCGGCAGCAACGTATACGAGCTGGCTGATGTCCCGGAGGAGCAGATGCGGCTTTATGATTTATATTATCGCAAGCCAGTCCATCTTGAGCAAAGGGTTAAGCACACGCGCTGGGTTATTCTTCGTTATCCGAATTCCTCAATGGCTCAGCTGGCTAATAAAAGCACGGATGCCTTTGAAGATTTTTATTTCAATGTATGCAATCTGGATTATGCGAAAATGGCCAAGGCGATGGATCCCCTGAAGCAATATATGGATCGAACAGAACGAGTCAGAATTGTTTCTCCGGGTACTGATTTGACATTTTCTATTAAAGGAATTTCTTCAGTCAAGTGCTGCGGGGAACGAAATATTCCGGATGGCGAGCTGTATACCGCGCCTGTCCGCGACTCGGTTAACGGAGTGATTACTTACAATACGCCTTCCGTCTATCAGGGCACAACCTTTGAACAGATCCGCTTCGTATTTGAAAATGGCAAAATAGTAGAGGCAACGAGCAGCGATACGGACAAGCTGAACAAAATTCTCGATACCGATGAGGGAGCACGTTATATAGGGGAATTTAGCCTAGGCTTTAACCCTCATATACTCCACCCGATGAAAGACACATTGTTCGATGAAAAAATTGCCGGGAGCCTTCATTTCACCCCGGGGCAGGCCTATAAGGAGGCGGATAATGGCAACCGTTCCTCCATACATTGGGACATCGTGTTGATTCAGCGCGAGGAATACGGCGGCGGTGAGATTTACTTTGACGATGTGCTCATCCGCAAAAACGGCCGCTTTGTCGTAAGCGAGCTGGAAGGGCTGAATCCTGAGCAATTGATATAGAGCTTCAGCGGAAATTCTACCATTCATGTGAAAATAGACCTTGCAGCACCAACCTTTCCCATGTATCATAACGTTATAATTAAGTAGATTTTTATACAAAAACGGAGGGATAGTGTATGCCAAGCTCGAGTAATGCTGCTGTTGTGGAAATTTCTCAGACAGCCAATAAATTCCGTTCTTCAATCGTTCTTCAATATGAAAACAAATATATCGATGTTAAAAGTATTCTCGGTCTGTTCACAACCCTGACTTCTGCCGGCAATTATTCTTTGCATGTCCATGGACCTGACGAGGAAGAGGCTAAAGAAAGCATGAAGGAAGTATTTGCCAAGCACAACCTTGCGGTCAACGTTGTGTCGGAATAATCAGCGCAATGATTTCGCTGAGGGTTTAAAGATGTACGTGCAAAAGCGGAAGAGAAATGGGGTAACCTCCACTTTCTTCCGCTTTTTTCTGTGCAGCAAGAAGCAACGCTCTCCACCCCGCCGCCCCAACAGTTACCCCGCATACTTTTAGCGTCCCGGAAGAAAGATTTTGCCTGGCTGGACTGCATGCTTGATTTTAACAGTGCCCGCTGCCATTTGCTGCAGGGTTGCCTATCGAGTGCATCGAGCCTGCTGTCGCCAAGCTCTAGAATCCTATAATCTCCTTGTATATTGGTCAGATTTCGTCTAATATATTGCTTAGGAAGGTTTTTTTCAATACAAGGGGGAAGTGCCATGTCTTCGTCGGAAATGATGTTGAGCTTGAACCAGCGGGCCTTTCAACTGCTACAGGAAGATGCTGTTAAAATACAGAAGCTAATAGAAGTTCAAATGGAGAACCTGACCACACGTAAATGTCCTCTATACGAGGAAGTGCTGGATACTCAAATGTATGGTTTGTCCAGAGAAGTTGACTTTGCCATTCGCGCCGGTCTGATTGATGAGTCCGCGGGCAAGCAGCTGCTTAGCGAATTAGAGCGCAACCTGGCGCAGTTGTACGAAGCGATGGATATTAGAGGGTAACCCGTACAGCGGTTACTCTTTTTGTTTATTAGGCCTCTTTTGTGGCAATAACGGATTCTAACACGGTCTTGCTCCGGAATCATTGAACGCAGACGAAAGGGACGGGCCTGGCTTATTGATCATGATTCGAAATATACTCGAACATATATACGGGTTTAGGAGGAGAAGCGCTTGGATTTGAAGCTGACTGGAAAGCGTGCGGTCATTACCGCCGCCAGCAAGGGAATTGGCCTGGCTATTGCAGAGAAGCTCGCTGAAGAAGGAGCTCATGTCATTCTTTGCAGCCGCAGGGAAGAGGCCATCAAGAAGGCCGCCGAACGAATTGCTGATCGTTATCAGGTAAATGCTGAAGGTTATGCGGTTGATCTTGCGGATGTGCAAAGTGTTATGCGATTTGCTGAACAGGTGGGGCGCGAACATGGGCAAGTTGACGCGCTTGTGTGTAACAGCGGAGGTCCGCCGGGAGGGAGCTTTCTGTCCATGAAGGAAGAGGACTGGGACAAAGCCTTCCAAACTAATTTAATGAGTGTGGTTAGGCTTGTCCGCGAGTTCTACCCCTGGATGAAAGCAAACGGCGGCCGGATCGTCACTATTGCTTCCACCTCGGTTAAAGTTCCGATTGAAGGTCTTGTGCTATCCAATACGATGAGAACCGGGGTTGCAGGCTTAATGAAGACGCTCTCGATGGAGCTGGCCGCGGATGGCATTCTCGTTAACACGGTATGTCCCGGCAGAATTGCAACCGATCGTTTGGCTGAATTGGACGGGGCTAGGGCGGAAAAGGAGGGGCGCAGCCTGCAAGAAATCGAAAGCCAGATCAAGCAGGAGATTCCGCTTCGCCGTTACGGTGAGCCGGAGGAGCTGGCTGATCTTGCGGCCTTTTTGCTGTCTCCGAGGAATCGTTATTTAACCGGCTCAACCTACTTCGTTGACGGTGGAATGATGAAATCCTTATAATGGGTGTAGGGTGGTCTAAACGACGATTAGAGCGATAAATTGTAGGGATGATAATATTTTGAAGGAGTGAGGATATGGCCGAGGAAATTCAAACGGGAAATATACGGATATCAGATGATGTGGTGGCGACCATTGCCGGTCTGGCCGCATTGGATGTGGATGGAATAGCAGCGATGTCCGGAGGAATGTCGGAAGGGCTGGCGAAGCGGCTGAGCGGTAAAAATGCGCAAAAAGGTGTTTCCGTTGAGGTAGGCTCCACGGAGGCAGCTATTGATTTGCGTATTATTGTCCATTACGGGACTCAAATTCATACCGTTTGTCAGGAGCTTCAGCAGGCGGTTAAAGATTCTGTGGAGTCGATGACAGGCTTGCATGTAGTGGAAGTAAATGTCAAGGTAGAGGGTGTGGCGTTCCGCGAAAAGGAAGCGGAGATCGAGGAAGTCCCCCGTCTGAAATAGTTCGATAGCAGAAACCAATCCCCTGGGATCAAAGACTCGCAGAGCTTTGAGCACCCAGGGGATTATTTGTAAAGACCATTATACAATTTGTGCAAAATAATGAAAGAACCTGTCAGATACTTCTGCTCGACCAGTAACGACAACGAGACGAGCCTTCATGCGGCAGACAAAAATCCTATCCGGCTGACCAGGCACGAAACTTCAACGCCATTTCCTAAATTTTAGCGTGCCGCCGATTAGAAGAAGAAACCGGAGCGGGTTTGTTCGTCTCGCGTGAAATGCCAAGCACAAAGCCCATCCCAATTAAAGTAGCCAAAATAGATGAGCCTCCGTAGCTGATAAACGGCAGCGTTACGCCGGTCATCGGAATGCTGTTGGTTACGCCCCCGATGTTAATCAGCGCTTGGACGCCAATCATACTCATAATACCGATGCCTACCAGCATGCCGAAGGTGTCCGGACAGCGCAATGAAATGATGATCCCTCTCCAGATGAAGAGCAAGTAGATTAACAAAAAGATCGAAGTGCCGATAAAGCCGAATTCTTCGCCGATGATTGCAAAAATAAAATCGTTGTGAGCTTCAGGCAGATAATGAAGCTTTTGAATGCTTTGCCCGAAGCCGGCACCTCCAAAGCCGCCGTGGCCAAAGGCAAAGAGGGACTGAATGATTTGAAAGCCGGTATCGAGCGGATCACTCCAAGGATCGCGGTAGGTCCGCAAGCGATCGAAGCGGTAGCTGGTAAAGCCTTTGCCGGCGAGCGCCCTGACAGCTAAAGCGAGCACGCCGACTACCAGGCCGCTGATGCCAACCAGAATCATTTGTTTGATATTGGCGCCGCCGGCCAAAATGACAACAACCGCTCCCAATACTAGAATGGCGCAAGATCCGAGGTCAGGCTGCAGAATAATCAGTCCGGCTACCATACCGACAATGATCAGGGCAGGCAGAAGACCATTTTTAAAATCTTGAATCCGTTCACCCTTCTTGCTGATTAAATTAGCCAAATAAATAACGACAGCCAGCTTGGCAAACTCGGAAGGCTGGAGACTTAGAGGGCCAAAGCGGAACCAGCTTTTCACCCCGGATCCTTCAGGGCCTTTACCAAAGAACAGAACCAGCACCAGCAGGGCGAGCACAGCGAGAAAAATCGGGATGGTCCATTTGCGCAGCGTCTTATAATGGACATTCATCACGAAAATCATTGCAAAAAGCCCCAATATAATGGCTGTAGCATGCCGTTTCGCGTAGTAAAAGGAGTCGCCGCCTGTAAACTCTGAAGAAACAGCGATTGCGGAGCTGGAGCTGTACACCATTAGCAATCCGAAGGCTGTGAGCGCGATCGTAAGGAACAGCAGCAAAAAATCGGGTGTTCCTCTGCGAGGGGTAGTCATACCCTAATCCTATTGCAGCGCAAGCTCGATTTTCGATTTGAAATCATTTAGTCTTCGGGTTGCTTCATCGAGAATTGGTTTGGGCACCGGTGCGGTATAATCCAGTCCATGAGGGAATGTTGCCCGGCCTATGTAAGCACTCTCCACGTACAGAATCGTATCGGGCTTCTCCAGCTTGCCAAGTTCTACACGGGTGTTAACCCGGACGTAATATTCATCCCTTGTCTGCTCATCAATAAGCTTAAGATCATAAGTTGCCCGGTAATATTCCCACTGAGAGCGGAAAAACCCTGTTTCGCTGGCAGCCTCATCCAAATGGGCCAGGTCGGTTTTCAAACCATTGATTCCTGTATTTTCAATTATCATGGTAAGTGTCCTCCATTTCATTTAAGCAAGAGTACGAAAATTTACACAGTCCATTTTCATGATAGTATGTTTCCCAGACTTGTGCAAGCCTCAGCACCCGGAGCGTCTATTGATAATTGTGGATATTTTGTGGCAAGCCTAAACCTGCATTTTGCAAAAACTAGGCAAGCCGCCAGTCCATTTGCTAAAATAAATGGCAGTACATTGCTGAAACGGAGGGCGGGCATGGAGGTACGGATGATCATAAATGAACAGCTGGAACGAATTTACCCCGAGATGGTCAGCTGGAGAAGATATTTGCACGAGCATCCGGAACTGTCTTTCCAGGAGGTTAATACAGCCCGCTTTATTGCAGAGAAGCTTGAGCAAATGGGGATAGAGATTACGCGGAATGTAGGCGGTCACGGGATTGTAGGACGGCTCAAAGGAGAAAAGGCAGGTCCTGTTGTCGCTTTGCGCGCTGACATGGACGCCTTGCCGATTCAAGACGAAAAGGACTGCGCCTATGCTTCCAAAATCTCCGGGCGGATGCATGCTTGCGGCCACGATGGACACATAGCCGGACTGCTCGGTGCGGCCTATGTACTGAGCCGGATGAAGGAGCATCTGCACGGCTCTATCCTGTTTCTGTTTCAACCTGCAGAGGAAGTCAACCCGGGAGGGGCCGAGAGGATGGTGGCCGAGGGTGCTCTTGATGGCGTGGACGTTATATATGGCGTCCATTTGTGGAGCCAGTTTCCGGTAGGAAAGGTGTATAGTGTTACCGGGCCGATGATGGCCGCCGCTGATGAGTTTCTTATTGAAATTAGCGGTAAGGGCGGACATGGAGGTGTTCCACAAGAAAGCATCGATAGCATATTGGTCGGCTCCCAGCTGGTAGTCAATTTGCAGACCATAGTCAGCCGCAATGTGGACCCCACTTCTGCCGCGGTAGTGTCGGTAGGCTCTTTTCATTCCGGCAGCAGCTTCAACGTCATCGCAGACCGCTGTAAGCTAAGCGGAACGGTGCGCACCTTCGATGAACAAATTCGCCGCAGAATCGAGGAGCGGATTCATGAAATAACCGCCCATACCTGTGCTATGCATGGCGCGCAATATGAGTGGAACTACATTCGCGGATACCCGGCAGTCGTCAATGATGCTACGGAAACCCAGCGGTTCTTTAGAGTAGCCGCTGATTTATTCGGGAATGAACAGGTGGAGAGGAGCCCATTAAGTATGGCGGGCGAGGATTTTTCCTATTATTTACAGAGTATACCCGGCTGCTATATGTTTGTGGGAGCGGGCAATCCGGACAAAGGCATTGTTGCTCCGCATCATCATCCAGAATTTGATATCGATGAGCGGTCTATTCTCCATGCCGCGAGGCTGATGATTCATCTAAGCTTGGATTACATGAATGAAGCCTGGCAAACCAGAAGCCTGGCACAGGAATAAACTTGCAACACAGGTTCATGATTAGCTTGAAAGCTGCGGCAGTCTAAGGGGTACCCCTGTCGGGGAAGCCTGGAGCCGGCGGCTTTTTTTTAACCATATAGAAATTTATTCGGGACGCATGCCAGCGGAGGGAAGAAAGTGTTGGGCATCGCTGGTTAATCCTTGCAAGCGGGCTTTGGGGGCAGAGGCTGAGGCAAGAAGGACGTTTAAAACGAGATGGTTCCCTTCATACTAGAAATATCTAGGTTAGGGAGGTACACCCACTTGAGAACGAAGCGATACGAGCCGCCTTTGTTTATTTTAAACGATTTTACAATACTGCTGGAAGTCGATCATCCGGATTTTGAAGCTGTCAGAGATCAGTTAAGCCGCTTTGCCGATTTAGTAAAAAGCCCTGCCAACATTCATACTTACAAACTCACCCCGCTTTCTTTGTGGAATGCAATGGCTTGTGGAATGAGGCCGGGTGAAATGATTGATTTTTTGGCCGAGGAAAGCAAATTCGGAATTCCTACATCGATCCGTTCGGAAATTTTGGACATTACAGACAGGTATGGTCTATTGAAGCTGGAAACCGACGGGGATCAGCTAACACTTGTATGCAAAAGGCCGGCCCTTCTTAATGAATTGATCTCGTACCGTTCCTTAAAGGGATGGTTCGGAGAGCGGCTGGATGCTCATTCGGTTCTGATTGAAGAACAAGCACGGGGGTTCTTGAAGCAGGAACTGATGAGCCTCGGCTATCCGGTGGAGGATGAGGCAGGATTTCATGAAGGAGAGAAGCTGCCCTGTCAGCTGCTGGAGGAGACTCGCAGCGGGCTGCCGTTTGCGCTTAGGCCTTATCAGGAGCAAGCGGTAGAAGCATTTTACAGAGAAGGCAGCCGGCATGGAGGCAGCGGGGTGCTGATTTTGCCCTGTGGGGCGGGGAAAACCGTTATCGGCATCGGCGCAATGTGCAGACTGCAGTGCGCTACTTTGATTCTCACTCCTAATGTCTCCTCGGTCAAGCAGTGGAAGCGCGAGCTTCTGAACATCACGGATTTGCCTGAAGAATGGATAGGAGAATACGACGGGGACCGTAAAGAAGTGAGGCCCGTAACGATTGCGACTTATCAGATTTTGACACATCGGAAAAGTAAGGATGCCCCATTCAAACATATGCATCTGTTCAATAAAAGAGATTGGGGATTAATCATTTATGACGAGGTGCATTTGCTTCCTGCGCCTATTTTCCGGGTGACCGCGGAAATCCAGGCGACCCGCCGCCTGGGGCTTACCGCCACCTTGGTTCGTGAAGACGGGTGCGAGAAAGAGGTCTATTCCTTAATTGGCCCGAAACGTATAGACGTCCCCTGGAAGTCGCTGGAAGGCGACGGCTATTTAGCCACGGTGGAATGCCGTGAGGTTCATGTGGCACTGGATCCGGAGGCCAAGCAGGAGTATGAACGGCTTTCGGCACGGCATAAAACGAGAGCAGCGGCCGAAAACAAACGAAAATTCGCCGTGGTTCAGGCGCTGCTCCAAAAGCATGCCGGCATGCCGACCCTGCTCATTGGTCAATATTTGGATCAACTGCGCCAGTTGGCCGAATTGACAGGGGCGCCATTCATTAGCGGACAGATGCCTCATGAGGAACGGGAGGAGCTGTACAAGCAGTTTCGTGAAGGCAGGGTGAATCCGCTCGTCGTCTCCAAAGTAGCCAATTTTGCCATTGATTTACCTGATGCCGCAGTTGCGATCCAGATTTCCGGAAGCTTTGGCTCGCGTCAGGAGGAAGCACAGCGGCTGGGAAGGATTTTACGGCCTAAGGCCGGAGCGAACGAAGCGATTTTCTATTCTATAGTCAGTGCAAATACCAAGGAACAGGAATTTGCCTTAAACCGCCAGCTGTTTTTGGTTGAGCAAGGCTACAAATATCAGCTGCTGGATGAACAAGAAGTGCTTCAGGAGGCTTTCTTATCATGATGCTAAGCATAGATGATTTTGCGCAGCGGATTCCTTCACGTCTCGAACGCATCATTGCCGATAGCTGGGGCAGAGGAAGCGATGTTAGGTTAAGCGGCTCCATCCCATTCTTCCGGCAGGTTTGGCACGGTACCGAAGCCGGAGAAGAAGCTCCTCCCAATCAGGTGCTGCTAGCGCTCGATCCTGAGGAGAAGCTGACGCTGCGAACGATTTTCCGCTTCTTCGGTTTAAAACCGTTTATGCAGTCTTCCTTGGAAAAAGAGGGTCTGTCCGGCGGCATAGCCGGTGCGGAACTGGCCAGGGGCCTGGCCGGCTTGCGTAAAAGAGGCATTGTTTTCGGATTTGCCCGCACCTGGGGAGAACCGGTGTTTGCTGTACCGATGGAGTCAGCGGCCGGATGGCATCAGCAGCTTTTTGTTGACAGTGGTGCGTCTGTCATTTGGCAGGACGAACCGCAGCGGGGAGGTTTTGTTCCGCTGCAGCCAAAATCGCAAGCGAAGATACATGCCCAGGGCTGTCGGGATTTGCTGTTTGAGGTGTTGTTTTCCTTGCGATATTTCGCAGCAAATGAGGTTAAGCTGACCCGCAGCGGAGTAGTCTCCAAACGGCATTTGAGCAAATGGGCCCAGCAGCTTGAACTGGAGGCGGAAACGCTTCGCCCGCTCTCGCTGGAATATGTCAGCTGCGAGGCGTATCCGGATCACTTGGCGCTAATTCTCGATATATTGTTAAAGCTGCGTCTGATTGAAATCCAGAATGATTGCCTAAAGCCGCGTCCTCTGCGCGTGCAAGGCTGGTTAAGCTTGTCCGCGGACGAAATGCGCCAGGTGCTCTACAGAGTCTGGAAAAAAATCAGCTTGCTGCGCCTTCCGGTATGGCTGCAACATTTCGTTATGTGGCTGGAAAGGCAGCCGGCGGGCGGGCCGGTATTCTGGACGGATGCTCTGCAGTGGCTGAGCGCTCACGACCTGCTGCCGAACAGACATGTTGAAGAAAGCATGATAAAGACAGATGGTGACAGGGCTGGCAAGCTGACGGAAGAGCAGCAGCTATGGAAGGAAGCGGCAAAATTGTGGATAATGCCTATGCGGGCATTTGGCTGGCTGGAGATGAGCGGTGAAGATGCTCATTCCATCGTACTGCAGCCTGTCTTTTCTCCTCTATCGTTGAACAATGCTTCAAGCCGGCAGCAGCATCTTCCGGAAGCGGAGGCTGCCTGCTTCGTTCAGCCGGATTATGAGGTTATTGTGCCGCCGGATGTTTCCTTCTCCATTCACTGGCATTTGGACGCGATGGCCGAAAGGGCGGTTTCCGATACAGTGGCTATTTACCGCTTGTCTCGCAAAAGCGTCCAGCAGGCGTTCGCCGAAGGGTATACGGCCAACGATTGTCTTGCTTTTCTGCGAGCAATTGCCAAAACCGGAATACCGGAGCATGTGGAGCAGACGATCAGCCAGTGGGGCTGCGCTGCGGAAGGACAGGTGTCCAACACCAAAAGCATGACTGCGGTAAAGGCTGATCGCTTATTCCGCACATGGCCTGCTGAGAGTTTGCCTGCGGAGGAGGCGGAGATGCGGTTCGCCAACGAGGGCGAAGCTCAGGGCATCATGCTTACCGATTACTATTGGAGCTCTTGGCCGGTCGATAGTCAAATTCCCGGCGATGACGAGCTGTTTCCCGGATGGAGAGACAATCCGCTCAAATGGTACAGACAGCTGCAAAGCTACCACAGCTCCACCTACAAGGAAATGGTACGTCAAGCTATAGCCTGGAAAGCTCATCTTAAGCTTCTTGCGAATGATAAGGAATTCCGCCTGCTGCCTCTATCCGTACAGGAGAGGGATGGCGGCTGGTTCGTTAAAGGCTTGGAAAATGGCAGGGAGGCTGTGCACGATCCTGCCAATTGGCAGGCTATCCAAATCTTGCTGCCGGGCATCAGCTGAAAAAACTGCATAACAACTGCCGAATTCATGGTATGATGGAGAAGAACATGGTTCTGCAAAAAAAGTTATGCAAAAGGAGTGACATGGGAGAGATGAGTCTCTTGGAAGCCGATACATTGGACATGTCGGCCCTGCTAATACAAGCCTATGAGCTTGGTGACTGGATTAACAGCTCTGCTGACATGGCAGATTATTTATACTGGAAGGAACAGCTCGCTCAAGATGAGGAAGCGGGCAGACTCATTAGGGAGTTTGCCAAGAAGAAGGAACTGTTTGAGGAATGCGAGCGCTTCGGGCATTTTCATCCCGATTATCATGAGGCGATGCAGGCCGTCCGCGATTTTCAGCAGAAGATGGACGATCATCCGATCATCCGGAACTTCAAGCGGGCGGAAGAGCGGCTGGATGAGCTGCTGCATGCCATCTCACAAACCATCGCTCATTCCGTATCCGAAACGATCAAGGTACCCGGCAATCAGCTCGTACCGAGTGGCGGCTGCGGGTCAGGAGGCTGCGGCTCCGGAGGGGCCTGCAGCGGCGGCTGCGGATAATGGGACTGCCGCTACCGGGCAGAGAACAGATCTACGCAGACCTCGCGGATGGGGGCTTGAGCCTCGATCCGGCCGACTACCGTCCCCGCCTTGTTCTTAATAAGTGGCTGATGATAGGCGCTTAATTCACGGCACTGATCTTCATTCAAAGCTCCCAGCTGGCGCAGGACTTCCGTTACAGCCGGATAGAGTGCCCGTTCGCTGCCGTCGGTTATCTTCAGTGCCAGCCCCCAGCCTTTGTCCGGCAGTGTTAGCGCGAACACTCCTTCGGCTCCCATCTTGCCGATGACTTTGCCTTGGGTCACTTCCACAAGGCGGGTGTCATAGCGTTCGCTGCCTGCCAGATAGTAAGGCTCTGCGGTGATGGCGGCGATGAGTGAACGGCAGGCTTGGGCCCGTGTCGAGCTGAGCCGCTCGGGTCTGCCCCAGCGGGCATAGGCATAAGCCAGATGAGTAAGATGCAGGCCGAATACAGGCACACCGCAGCCATCCACGCCTAGCGGAATCGAGGCTGGATCGGTGCCGCTCATTTCAGCGACCGTTTTAAGCATAATTTGCTGAACCGGATGCTCAATATTCGTGTAATGCTGATGATCTGCGCCGAGCAACTGGCTTAGCGCCAGCATTCCTCCATGCTTTCCGGAGCAAGTGTTGTGCAGCGCTCCCGGCGATTGCGAGCTGCGGTAGAGCTCGTCGGCCGCCGGCTTATATGCCGGCTTCTGGACACCGCATTGAAGTGCGGCGGCAGACAGGCCGATACGGGCCAGCATCTCTTCGACCAGCTGCACCTGGGCAGGTTCGCCATTATGCGAGGAGCAGATCAGCGCCAGCTCGCGGTCGCCGAAGCGATATCGGCTGGCGGCGCCGGTTTCGACAACAGGCAATGCCTGCAAAGGCTTGGCGCTCGAACGAATAAACGTAAGCAGATGCGGATCACCGCATTCATACAATAACCGCCCGGCCTCGTTAACGATGGCTAAATGAGCGGTATGCCGGCTTTCTACCAGCTGCCCGCGCAGCACTTGAATTAGAATAGAGGATGGATTCATAGATTAGGTCACCTCATGCATAATATTGGGATGGAGGAAGTGTATCATGCTTATAGAAAGAAGCGGACTTATTGTTTGGATAACTGATCTCAAGCCCGCCAGAAACCTGGAACGGTACGGTACCGTCCATTATACTTCTCGCAAGCTGCTTTATGTCGTTATGTATGTACATAAAGAACGTCTGGAGGATACGATCCGGACCCTGCAAAAGCTGCCTTACGTTAAAAAAGTGGAAAGATCATACCGCAACGAGATTAAAACAGAGTATGATAGTAATATACCAGATAAAACACGCTTTTACTCTTTATAACATGATGAAAACGATTTAATTTTTGCTAAATTTCCGTTGGAATGTTATCGCAAATAGAGTAAAATGGGCTCATAGGCTGACGGTGAAATCATTTTCTGGTTTAGTAGGGGGGAGCCGCAGAGGTCATGAGGGATAAGATGATGGAGCGTTGGAGCACGTATGAACCTTTTTATGTATTGCTGTCCGACAAGAAAATCGCCGACATCGTGATTACCCACCATGCCCAAGATCGCTGGAGTTCCCGTGTGGAAAGCGAGAAGACTGGATTCGAAGACATTTGCTCCTTTTTATGGAAGAAGTTGAAGGACGGCAAGGTGGAATCTTACTATCGCAATGAAGAAGATGTCTATTTAATAGACGAGGATCTCGTTATGGTTGCCGAGTTTGCTTTGCTTGATAATGAAACCGATATTGCCGGTAATCCGCTCTACAAGATGATCGTGGTTACGTTTTTGGGAAGAATGTCAGAAACGATTGAACTGCGTGATCTGAAGTCATACTACTCATGGCTGCGCCATTCCCGCAGAATGACCTTGATTAAAAACAGCCGCAAGCGAAAATAGCTTAAGGATAGATGTGCTAGTAGACCAGAATAGGACAACAGCCGGAAGGGTTTGCACCCATGACCCGGCTGTTTATTTATGACAAGCGGTGATCAGGGTAAGGACAGGAAACCCGGAGATAGCGAGAAAGGTTTGAGAATAGTGGCGTTTAATTTCCATCAATTGCACACGTTCTATACAGTAGCCGAAAAAGGCAGCTTCTCCAGTGCGGCCCAAGCGCTGCATATGACACAGCCGGCCGTTACGATGCAGATCCAGGCATTGGAGGACTATTTCGGTACAAAAATGTTTAACCGGACAACGAAAAAGATAGACTTGACCGAGGCCGGCAAGGCGCTGCTGCCTTATGCGAAACGCAGTAAGGAATTAATGGAGCAGACGGAGAAGGAAATGTCACGCTTCGCGCATATGCTGGAGGGACGGCTTCATCTTGGCGCCAGCCTGACGATTGGCGAATACATTTTGCCGCGGCTGCTCGGACCCTTTGGCCAGGAATACCCGCATGTTTCGGTAAGTCTGAAGGTAATGAATACGACTCAGATATTGGGCGATATTTTGCAGCATCAGCTTAATTTCGGCTTGGTGGAAGCACCGGTCGATCATCCCGATGTACAGTTGGAGCCCGTTTTGAACGATGAGCTTAAACTGGTATTGTCCTCATCGCATCCGCTTGCCGCAAAAGACAAGATTACAGTGGAGGATGTGCTCGATTACCCGTTTATATTACGGGAGCAGGGGTCGGGCACGCGCAAAGTGATGGAAGAAGCGTTCAGGGAGCAGGGCATTGACCCTGAGCGAATTCGCATCGTTATGGAATTGGGAAGCACGGGAGCTGTTAAATCTGCGGTAGAATCGAATCTTGGCATTTCTATTATTTCTGCGGCTTCCGTTAAGCACGAGGCGGCGCTGGGGCTTTTGCATACGCGGTCTATTGAAGGTCTCCGCTTTCACCGGAAGTTTTATAGCATTCATTTAAAATCCGCATTGCTGCCAATTTCGGCGGTAGCTTTTCTCACGTTTATACGGGAACGCGATTTGAACCAGTATCTGTAAGCTTGGATGTGGAGGATTCGGCTCGAAGGTTTGCCGTTTGCTTCGGTTTGAACATTGCAGCGGGTGCAGAATTTTATGGGAGCGTGAAGGTGAGATGCATGATGCGGCGGTCGGCTGGACGGCAGGGACAGGGATTGAGGATCCAGAACAGTTTCAACAAAGAAAGGGACGATAGCGATGGGAAAAGTACGCAAAGCCATTATTCCTGCTGCCGGACTAGGTACGCGATTTTTACCGGCAACCAAAGCCCAGCCCAAGGAAATGCTGCCCATCGTGGATAAACCGGCGATTCAATATATTGTTGAAGAGGCGATTGCCTCGGGAATAGAGGATGTCATCATTGTTACCGGACGCAGCAAGCGGGCGATTGAGGATCATTTTGATAAATCGGTAGAGCTGGAGCTGTTGCTGGAGGAAAAGGGCAGTGAGGAGCTTCTGTCGCTTGTTCAAGAAGTGTCGAATCTGGTGGATGTTCATTATATCCGCCAGAAGCAGCCTTTAGGGCTGGGGCATGCGGTGCTGTGTGCGCGTAAATTTATAGGTGAGGAGCCTTTTGCTCTACTGCTGGGTGATGACATTATGGATGCTGACCCTCCTTGCATTAAACAAATGATGGATGTATATGATGACACAGGGCAGTCGGTTATTGCTGTTCAGGAGGTAGCGTGGGAGGATGTGGAGCGTTACGGGATCGTTTCGCCCAAGCTGCAATCGTCGGGCCCGCGTATTCCAATCCATGATCTCGTGGAGAAGCCGGGGCAGGAACAGGCGCCTTCGAACTTAGCGGTAATAGGCCGATATATTTTACAGCCGGAAATTTTTTCCGTGCTGGAGACGTGTCAGCCGGGCCGGGGAGGCGAGATTCAGCTAACGGATGGACTGAGAGTTTTGAACCGCACCCAACCGATGCTGGCTTTTCAATATTCAGGCAAACGGTTTGACGTAGGAGATAAGCTGGGCTACATGCAGGCTTCTATTGAATACGCATTGAAAAGAAACGATTTGGGACCCGCTCTTAAGCAGTATTTGCGCAAGCTGAATCAAGATTTGTAAGCAGCTGGACTCCCGCCTGTAGGCATACACCTTTTTCCTGTCCCGCTAGGCAGCTATCCAATCCGCTTCTTACCCATGACATACAATACAGTGTGTCATGAGTCTAATAAAGGAGTTGGGTTATTCATGGGAGCTAATGTAGGTCCGAATATGGCCAATGTGGGGCCGATGTATGTACACAGTGCAAATATGAATCCGGCATCCGTTCTGTCTGCTGGAGGCGGGTATCCTTGTGGTTCGAATGTTGGCGGCTATTCATGTGGTGCTGCCGTTGGCGGTGCCGGCACCTCCGCGGGGATCATCCTCGTGCTGTTTATTCTGTTGGTTATCATTCTAAGAGCTATTCACTGCTAGTCAGTACGGCAATTTCGTTAAAAGGCAGCTTCCCATTATGTCAGCAACTGGGGCTGTCCAATAAGTCCCCAAAATAAATGGACGGAAAACCGTAATGTTTTCCGTCCATTTTTTTGGTTTGTCTGTTTTCCCGGAAAGTAGTCAGGCGGATACCTGCCACTTTCAATAGATTGTGGGCTAATGCCACAATCCCAAACTCGACGTGAACCTTG
>NZ_HE610957.1:594857-851914 GCF_000285515.1 Paenibacillus senegalensis JC66 | reverse complement strand
TTCAGCCCCCGTAAAGAGAACCGTTGGCTATTTTCATGCTGGAGTTGTGCCTGAGAATTCAATGGCATGACTGTTTTCGCATACACTTTCGCAAACAATTCGCCTCGGGTCCGCTGCTTGGGGCTGCTTATTCTGGCTATCGGGCTGAACGGCCACTTTTCGGACAGCCCCGGTTTTTTCTTCTTATGAAATATAGAGCTGCCCAATGTTTGGGGGTTCCCGATAAGAGAGCTTGAATCGCATTCGAAGCAGCTGCCCATTTTCCGGGGAGTTATTTTTGCTGCCGTTCGGGAACGGAGAACTTGCGCATTTACAGACTCTTTTTAGTAATTGACAAACTTGCAAGGGAAAGGGTAGTGTTGAAAATAATGCATTAGTTGTATTTAGGTTGTTACTTTGTTGGGGAAGGGCATGGCGTGCCGTTGAAGTGCCGCTCTGCTGCACGGACGGTGTGCACTAAGCTTAATAATGTGAAGGAGAGACTTTAAAAATGGCTAAACAACCTCTGAAGCTCGGAATGATTGGATTGGATACCTCTCACGTTGTCGCATTTGCAGATTTGCTGCACAACTCCTCTCATGAATATCATGTGCCAGGGGCTCAAATTGTCGTCGCCTATCCCGGAGGATCACCGGATTTCGAGCTGAGTATTTCGCGGGTGGAGGGCTTTACAACAAAGCTTAAGGAAGAGCATGGAGTGCAAATTGTGGATTCTCTGGAAGCGGTTGCGGAGCAAAGTGACGCTATATTGCTGGAGTCCGTTGACGGACGCGTCCATCTGGAGCAGTTACAAGCGGTAGTAGGCTACGGCAAGCCGATCTTTATAGACAAGCCGCTAACCTTGTCTTCTGCTTCCGCGCAAGAAATGTATGACCTGGCCGAGAAGCACAACGTGCCTCTAATGAGCGCATCCGCTGTACGCTATGCGGAAGGACTGCAGGAGGTGCTGGCTAATGGAGAGTCCGGCGGGATCATCGGAATGGATGTGTATGGTCCGATGGCAATCCAGCCTACGCAGCCGGGCTTATTCTGGTATGGAATTCATACCGTAGAGATGCTCTACGCAGCATTAGGCAGGGGATGTGTGTCTGTCAGCTCCACTCACAATGACGATCATGATCTTGTTGTCGCGGAGTGGAGTGACGGACGGGTAGCTACATTGCGCGGAAACCGCAAAGGCAATAACCAGTTTGGAGCTCTTGTGCATCGGGAGAAGGCGACTCAGTTTGTTGATGTTTACGCCAATCCCAAGCCTTACTATGCAAGCCTTCTGGAGAAGGTGATGGGTATGTTCACCGGTGGCGAGGTTCCGATAGATCCCAAGGAAAGCATAGAGGTGATCCGCTTTATCGAGGCGGCAAATGAAAGCCGGGAAACGGGGAAAAAAGTCTACTTATAGTCCCCTGACCACACATTTTATTATTTCTATGGCTCGTGATTGGCGGCTACTTCCTGCGGATAATGCTCATCAGCTTGTCCGTGAAGGAGGCCGCCGATTCCATGCCGCACCAGAACATTTCCATTTCCGCTTCCAGTTCCTCAATTAGCGCGTAATTGTCAAACAGCTCAAAGCTGAAATACGCTTCTTCCATTTTCTTTTTGGTAATATTTAAGGACTCCAAATATGGCTGGCTCCACAGCTGCTCATTAATCTCCGGAAACACGGAAATAAAGCGGGCCTCTTGCCCAATCCTCTTCTGAATTTGCGGATCATACATCGTCTGCAAAAATTCCACAGCCAGCTGCTTGTGAGGAGCCGTCTCAGGAATCAGAAAAAGGTTGGCAACAAGCTGGGTCGCTTTTTTATGTCCGAAGGGGAGCGGGGCTACCTTCGGTTCAAAGGACAGATTGAGCCGTCTTAGACCAGCCAGCTCAATGGCTGTAGTCAGGATCATGGCTGCCTTTCCCAGGACAAACGCCTCCGAATTCAAAAGGCGGGTGAACGGATAGAGGGAAGCACAGCGGTGCTTGTATAATATTTCATGCAGGAATTGCAGCGTACGCAGAACATCCTCACGCTGGGTGGAAGCGTCAAACCTCACCCCATTTTGCAGAGCTAACACCGGCCAGCGGCCAAACGATGTAGCCAAAGAAAAACCGAATTGATCGGTGATGCCATCGCCATCCGTATCAGCCGTAAGCCGTTTCGATGCAGCTATGAAATCCTCGGTACTCCACTCACCATCCGGCAGAGTAACGCCATGCTTCTCAAACAAGCTTGAATTGTAAGCCAAATAGACAGTAGAAAAAGTAGCCGGGGCTGCCACCAGCTTCTTGTCTGTCTGGAAAGCCTCCAGCAATCTTGGATAAAGGCCGGCAAAGGAATCGCTAAAATACGGCAGCAAATCCAGAAACATATGTTTTTCTGTCATTTCAGCAAATTGGCGGTCGGTTCCGAGGATCAAATCAGGATAAATGCCCTGCTCCCCGCTGAACAGGATCGATTCGCTGAAATCAAATGCCGGAAAGCCGAGCACCTTGATTTCCACATCCGGATGGGTTTGTTGAAATTGTTCAATTAGATAAGGCATCCCCGAATCGACAAAATGGGAGGGGGCTGTGGCTAAAATCCGCAGTGTTGTTTTTTCCTGTGCTGCCGGAATCGTCAAATCCGGTGAAACGATGGTGCCTTGTCCAACTTTTTTGACAATTAATCCTTCATAGGCTAGCTGCTCTAGAGCCTTGCGCACGGAAGTGCGGCTCATTCCGTAAAATTTACAAAGTTCGTTCTCGGAAAGCAAAAATTGCCCAGGTTTAATATAGCCTGACATAATCTGCTCACGTAAAATCTGGGCCAGCTTGGAATACAAAAATTCATTTTCACGTCTCATTGCGTCATCTTCCTTCTACCGTCTTCCGAATCTAGAACCGGTCTGACAAACCTCTTTTATTGCAACACGTAGGTTATAAGCTCATCATCCCTATTCGTATTTATTGTATACTAAAACATCCCGATAGTACAAGTATGATACAACTGAAGAAGCGCTCTGCCCTAGTTCCGGCTAACGAAATCTTAGACTTTCTGATGTGGTAAAAAAAGCTTTTAACGAAGCCCGCTCGAAGACGAATAACCCGGTCATAGAGGTAACTTTTTATGCCAATCAGAAAGCGGTTTTTCGGCTAACGAAATCTTAGACTTTCTGATGTGGTAAAAAAAGCTTTTAACGAAGCCCGCTCGAAGACGAATAACCCGGTCATAGAGGTAACTTTTTATGCCAATCAGAAAGCGGCTTTTCGGCTAACGAAATCTTAGACTTTCTGATGTGGTAAAAAAATTGTGGCTTTTCGGGAAGAAAGCTTATATAATAAAGTTACTTGTATCATACCTATATCTTTATTATGAGAGTAGAAAAGAGGTCATAAAATGAAATCGTTAGCTGTCAACGGTGGAAGTCCTGTCCGTACGAAAGCGTTTCCCGATTGGCCCATATTCGGGCAGGAAGAAGAAAAATTGCTGCTGGAGGTTCTTCACTCCGGAAAATGGGGTGGTACTGGAAGAATCAAGCTGCAGGAATTAGAAGACAAGTTTGCTGCTTATCACGATGCCAAATATGCGGTTTCCTGCGTGAATGGAACGATTGCACTGACGATTGCGATGCAGGCTGTGGGAGTACAGCCTGGTGATGAAGTCATTATCCCTTCCTATACATTTATCGCTACAGCTACCTCCGCTTTGTTGTTCGGAGCCATTCCGGTCATTGTGGACGTAGCCCCGGACTCTTTATTGATTGATCCGGATAAAGTAGAGGCTGCGATTACCCCCAAAACAAAAGCGATTATTGCGGTGCATATCGCTGGCGCTCCTGCCAACATGTCCCGGCTGAAAGAGATTGCCGATAAGCATAAGCTGAAGCTGATCGAGGATTCCGCGCAAGCGGTTGGGGCAAAGTGGGAAGGTCGCGGCATTGGGGCTATTGGCGACGCCGGCACATTCAGCTTTCAATCCAGCAAGAACATTAATGCCGGGGAAGGCGGCATGATCCTGTTCAATGATGAAGAGGTGGCTGACCGCGCCTGGTCTATAGCTAACGTAGGCCGCATTCGTTCGGGAGCTTGGTACCAGCACGAGCATATCGGCTGGAATCTGCGGATGACCGAATTTCAGGCTGCGATTCTGCTCGCACAGATGGGACGCTTGGATGAGCAGATCAAGCTGCGCGAGAACAACAGCCGTCTTCTTACAGCCGGGCTGAGCGCTATTGACGGCATTGAGTGTTTCGGACGCGACCCGCGAATCACGGTCCACGCCAATCATTTATACATGTTCAAGCTGAATAAAGCACTGGCTGATCGAGTCAATAAAGAAGATGTGATCAAGCAAATTAATGCTGAAGGGATACCGGTAGCATCAGGATACGTTCCTCTTAACAAAAATAAAGCGATTTTAACCGAAATTGAGAAATGGACCGGGGAAAAGCGCGAGTTCTCTTGTCCGGTTAGTGAGCGCGCAAGCGAGAAGGATGTTCTGTGGCTTCATCAAAATGTACTGCTGGGTACAGAGGAAGATATTCAGGATATCGTCACTGCTGTTGAAAAAGTTGTACGCACCTACGAATAAGGCAGGCCTTGCTTGACTGTGTTTATGAGAGGACGAGAAGAGGCTGCCCTAGTGCTCCCGGGCGTCTCTTCTTTTGTCTATTAAATGTCTATAAGATGATGATGTGAGACTGAAGGTTATTCCTCATGGTACGATTAGGTTAATGAGTATTTTGCTCACTGAATTCAACCTAAGCGGCAGCAGGCTGTAGACAAAATGCGTAGTGTTTGTTCTATTATTTCACTAGATTAGAAGCCTGGTTGGATGTAAGCAAAATGCTGAAATTAAACTTAAACAGGCGCGCGTCATACGTATGCTTTAATTTTCTAGGCTCAATCAAATATGCGCCGGAACAGGAGAATCAAATCATGTGGAATCGATTGGGAGTTTTAACTGATGAAGTATCTGTTCAATTGACAGAAGCGCTAGACTGGATTAAAGAGCAGCAGCTTGCTCATGTAGAAATCCGGATGGTGGATGGCCACAATATTATTTCTCTTTCGGACGAGCAGGTGCAGCGAGTGCAAGAAGAGGTAAGCAAGCGCGGCCTTTTTATTTCGGCTATCGCTTCACCGGTATTTAAATGCGCACTCGATCCTTCAAGACCAGTGGCATCGGGGGATACCTTCGGGCAGAAGGAAGAAAGCGTTGAGGCGCATTTTGATAAACTGCAAAGATCTTTCGAGATTTGCAAGCTGCTAGGCACCAAACAAATCCGGATTTTTTCATTCTGGAGGGAAGTGTCCCCGCAGCAGCATGAACAAGAGATAGTAGGCCACTTGCGGACGGCCGCAGAGATGGCTCAAAAACAAGATATAGTGCTTCTATTGGAAAACGAGCCTTCTTGTAACGGCGGATTTGCTTCCGAGGTAGCGCGTCTCACGCAGCTTGTAGCCTCTCCTAATCTTAAAGTGCTGTGGGATCCGGGCAATGAGGAATACGGGGGAAGAAACTCCTACCCGGCCGGATATAAGGATGTCCAAGCAAGTCTTGGTCACGTTCATTTAAAGGATGCGCTGATTGACAGTGACGGAGTATCCCGCTGTGTGCCTATCGGCTCAGGGAATGTCCCGTTCAAGGAGCAGCTGCAAGCCCTTCAAGCAGATGGTTATACCGGATTATTTACAATTGAAACTCATTATGTACCAGCAGGCGGCACGGCCAAGGATGGAACTGCGCTAACTCTGGAAGGATTAAAAACGATTATCAAGGAGGCGGGGCTCGATTGAAAAAATGGGGATTTGGTTTGATCGGCTGCGGCAGTATTGCTGATTTTCACTTTAATGCTATTCAGCAACTGGAGCAGGCCGTTACCGTTATGATTTCGGATCGCAAGGAAAAGCGTGCCAGAGAGATTGCCGAGCGTGAACAGGCGGAATGGACGACAGACTACCGCGAACTGCTGAAGCACGAGGGAGTCGATATTGTTTGTGTAACGACAAGCAGCGGCTCCCATTACGAAATCGGCAAACAGGTTTTGCTCGCCGGCAAGCATCTGGTCGTTGAGAAGCCGATTACGATGGCCAGCCGCGAGGCGGATGAACTGATCGCTATCGCTGCTGAGCAGGGCAAGACCATCTCGGTAATTTCACAGAGACGCTTTGAACCGCAGCATCAAGCGGCTTATAGAGCGCTGCATGAAGGTCATCTGGGCAGGCTGCTGCTGGCGGAAATCTCCGCGCCCTTCTACCGCACACAGGATTATTACGATTCTGCGGATTGGCGGGGGACGCTGCTGCAGGATGGCGGGGCTCTGATGAATCAGGGAATTCATTCGATCGATCTGCTGTTATGGCTATGCGGTAAAGCCAAAACGGTATATGGAAAAACAGCGACGCAAACCCATCAAATGGAGGCGGAGGATTTGGGGCTCTCTATTGTGGAGTTTGAGAACGGCGCATTCGGGACGATTATGGCCTCTACCAGCATTATCCCGGGATTCGCTCCATCTCTGCATTTGTTTGGTGAGAAGGGAAGCATTAAAATAGTGGGCACCGACATTACCCATTGGGAAGTTCCGGGTATGGAGCAGCCGCAGCTGGCTGCGGGATCGGGAACCGGAGGCGGAGTGTCAGATCCGAAAAGCATTTCCTACGAGTTTCACAAGCTGCAGCTTGCTGATGTGCTGGATGCGTTGGAGCATAACCGCCCGGTCGCCATTTCCGCTAGGGATGGCCGGAGGGCGGTCAGACTGATTGAAGCTATATACGAGTCGGCGCGGACAGGCTCACAAGTCAATCTGGAAGGGGACGAACAATGAACGGAGAGTGGATAGTAGGGGCGGCCAAGGTGGACATTACACCGCCGCAACCGATTCCCCTGGCCGGATTCGCTCATCGTTCGGAGGTTTATGAAGGTGTTGCCCAGCGTTTATATGCACGGATTTGGATATTCGCTGAACCGTCAGTTCAAGGGATAGCCGAAGCTAAAGCAATCCTGATCCAAGCTGATTTAATCTGGTGGGGCTCAGACCAAATCCGGCCCCTGCTGGATAAAATCGTGAGCCGCTGGGGGATTAAAGAAGAGGCAGTCATCTTTCATGCCAGCCATACTCACGGAGGCCCTCAAACCAGCAGCCGTTTCGTACCAATGCTGGGCCTGGCTGATTCAGCTTACCTGGCTTGGCTAGAGGGGCAGGTGCTGAGCGGGATCGGGGAAGCTCATGCTTCTATGGAACCGGTTATGGTAGAGATGGGCAAAGGAAGCTGCCCGCTCGGTATTCATCGCAGGAAGCGGATGGATGGGCGAATGAATATGGCACCTAATCCTGAAGGAGCTGCCGATCCGGAAGTGACCGTTATTCGGATGACAGCCACAGATGGAAGAATCAAGGGAATCTGGTTCCATTACACCTGCCATCCAACGACTACAGGCGACAACTGGGTCACATCGGAGTATCCGGGAGCGGCAATGGAGCGGCTGGAGCGGCAGCTTGGCGGTCAGGTGATTGCTACATTCCTCCAAGGATACTGTGGCGATATCCGGCCGGCATTAATTAAAGACGGCCAATTCTTCCGCGGTAATGACGAAGATGTCAAACGACTTGGGCGCCAGTTGGCTGATGAAGTTATTCGGGTGCTTGATGCGCCGATGCAGCAGCTGGAATCTGCCTCCATCCAGGCAAGTGCAGAACAAGTGGAGCTTGCATTCGTAAACTACCTTAGTAGTGAACAGCTGGCTAAGGATCGTACAGCTGATGGCGCGGCCGCACAGCGCAGCGAGCTGTTTCAGTCCGACCCTTCGCGGAATGAACAGCCGGCCAAGCTCCAGCTGAATTATTTGCAGCTGGCCAAGGAGCTGGTTCTGGTAGGGGCCAATGCAGAAATGGTGGTGGAGTATGGTCTCTACCTTAAGCAGGAGATCAACCCGCATATTCTCCCGCTCGGCTACACCAACGGAATGATTGGCTATGTGCCTACCGCTGAACAAATTGCGGAGGGCGGTTATGAAGGCGGCGAATCGGCTGTCTATTTCGGTTTGCCGGGAGCTTTTACACCCGCAATAGAGGGACAAATTAAGACAGCATTTAAGAGCCTTAACAGGCTGCCGGCAGCTGCGCAGGATTAAGAGTCTTTTGAGCGGTGAGAAAAACTAGCTGACGGTCAGCGGCAAGCAGCATTTGACTTATACAACATAACATGAGAATTGGAAGAAGGCGGGTACCCGCACTTTCTTCCTTTTTTTTGTTTATTCAGGCGAGAAAGGAGAAGCATGTATGAATCCCTATCTCAACGCGTATGCTAATGTTGCAGAAATAACGCATATGCTAATGTTGCAGGAATAATGAATGAATCTGGCGAATAACAAGAAAGGTGTGCGCAGTATGATTCAACAGTACTTTACGGAGCTCAAGCTGGACAATGCTGTATCCTTAAGCGAAGGCCTGCAGGAACTGGTCAATGAGGCGGAAGCGGAGCTGCAATCGGCCTACATTGAAGTGGTTCAAGTCATCAAGCATGACCGGGTTCATTACACCGTCATCCTTAATGTAGATTCCGAATTGGAGGATAGCGAGGAGGAGTCGGATTAAATTTCAATAATGCAAGGATAGTCTTACGGTACAGATCTAGCTGGAAGGTGCCAGCGTTTAATGACAAAAGGAGCTATCCATAAATCCCCAAAAATAAAAAGTCGGGCGGAAAACGGCACTTTAACATTGTTTTCCGTCCCATTTTTTTGTGCAGCTGCTTTTTTGTCCGGCGCCTTAAAAAGTCAACACCCAAGAATGTAAAATCAACATTCTTGGGTGTTTTATTTTGACACCTTTGCTTGGTAGAGGACCTTTTGGGCAGCACCGTTTCATGCCTCCAGTAGCAGCACAAACCATGTCCTTGGTCTATGCTGCTACTGTTAGTATGTTTTGGTTGTTTCATTCCTCTACAATACCAGATACCGTAGTTTGCCTCATGCCAGGTACCGTTATTTGAACTTCCCTTCGCCTAATGCTTGAATGAGTCCCTCATCCGGAGTTACAAATAACGTTTTCTGATTGTCATAAATGACAAATCCGGGTTTGGCCCCATTAGGCTTTCTTACATGACGGATAAGGGTATAGTCTACAGGAACCTGGCTGGATTCCCTGGCTTGACTGTAATAAGCGGCAAGCATAGCTGCTTCATGCAGCGTTTGCTCACCAAACTGGGAGCTGCGGATGACCACGTGCGAGCCCGGGATGTCTTTGGTATGAAGCCACGTGTCGCCGGGGTGTGCCAGCCTGTTAGTAACATAATCGTTCTGAGTGTTGTTCTTGCCGACGTATATAGGAATTCCTTCGCTCGAGACATAGCTGGCTATATTAGGTTTATTCGGTTTTGCCGCCTTCCCGCCCTTGCGTTTTTTACGCTCTCTTGATCGGAGGTAGCCTTGCTCTACCAATTCCTCCCGAATTTCCTCTATATCATTTAAACCGGCACTGTGCAGCTGCTGCAGCAGGGAATCGAGGTAGACCAGCTCCGCTCGGGTGCTTTCGATCTGCTCGCTGACAACTGTGCGGCTGTTTTTGATTTTCGTATATCTTTTAAACGCTTTCTGTGCATTTTCGGATGGAGTGAGCAGCGGGTCAAGCTCAATGACTATCTTCCTCTGGTTCTCGTCATAATAGTCAATGACCTCAACGGAAGTATCGCCTTTCTGAAACAAGTGCATGGAAGCGGTCAGCAGCTCTCCTTGAATGCGGTAGCGGTCGGCATCCTTCGCATCTTCCAGCGTCTCCTCCAGCTTTTCCAGCTTTTTAATGTTTTTTGCTTTTTCATTCTGCAGAAAGCGAAGCAAATCGGATGTTCGCTGTCTGACCTCGTCACGTTCCGCCTTCTCCCCATAATAATGATCCAGGCATTGGCTGACCGTTTCGAAGGGCTTCCAGGATGAGCCTAGATGAGTCAATTGAAGGGCGGAAAATACGAGCTTGCCGCTATCCTCTACTGCAGTGCCCGGCTCGTAGCGATTGGCCTTAACCTGCTCCATGACTTCACTTACGGCTTCCCACAGTCCTGCCGGCGGCTTGGGGTCGGCATTTCCAGGCTCGTGATTGGACCTGTACAGGATTTCCTTGGCCATGAGCGGACTAATCCCGTTAAAGCAGTTCAGCAGCACCTTCCAAAGAGGCAAAGGTTTGGAAGAGGTCTTTGCTTCTGTCAATTCATTGGAGTCAGTCAGCGACTCATTCATCACCTGCGCCCACTTCTCCTCGAATAAGGACCTGTCTGTGGTAAACGGATCGAGCTTGCCTTGCTCTGGAGGTCCTTTGTAGACGCTGCCTGGCAAAACGACCCGATAGGTGCTGATCGCCGGCGTCACATGGTGAATGCCGTCCAGTATGGTGCCCTGATCGGGATCAAGGAGAATCACATTGCTGTGCCGACCCATAATTTCTACGATGAGCTCCTTGAGGCATAAATCCCCAAGCTCATTGCGGTGACGGATGCGAATGACAATGATCCGCTCCAGCCCTTTTTGCAGCACCTCTTCGATAATGCCGTTCTCGCAATGCTTGCGGAGAAGCATGCAAAACATGGGAGGCTCAAGCGGGTTATTCATCTGTGTTTCCGTATAATGCACCCTTGGGTAGGTGGGATTAGCTGAAAGCAGCAGTCGGCGTGTCTTGCCCTTGGCGCGAATTTGCAGCAAAATCTCATTTTCCGAAGGCTGATGGATTTTGCCGATTCTCCCGCCGACGCACTCCTGCAGTTCATGAACAATGGCGTGTACAACAATTCCGTCTAATGCCATAGGTGTGACAACTCCGTTTCCTGCACAATCCGTGCGCTTCCCCCAATTCGCGAATAACGATTGCCCGCTAGCCGGGTCAACCTGCGTTTAGAGGCAGTTAAGACCTCCTTGGTCTGTTCCCGTGCCTCGGCCAGCTTCTGCAAGGTCATTCAAGGGGGGCTTCTTAATGATGCCATATTGGAGCTCCAATGGAAAGGGCACAGATTACTGATAACCGTTTTGTCCGCCCCTAAAAAAGAAAGCTCGGCCGAGTTGGGATATTTTGCAGCTTGTCTGAATACATTTACCCTAGTACAAGTTATTGGCGCTTTGCCCAATCATGATTCGGCGTGAGCGGCAAAAAGTTCGCCAGGCAAACCAGTAGGAGGGGAGCGACGGATGAGTCAGAAAAAGTGGTATCAGATGTCAGCAGATGAATCCTTGCGTGTGCTGAATACGGATAGCAGACAGGGATTGTCCCAGGAGGAGGCAGTACGCCGCCGGGAGGAAGTCGGAAAAAATGTGCTGAGCGATGGAAAAAAAATATCTCCCATTACACTATTCCTTAATCAATTCAAGGATTTTATGGTTCTCGTGCTCATGGGAGCTACGCTCATTTCCGGTCTGCTCGGCGAATACCTCGATGCCATCACGATTATTGTCATCATTGTAATGAATGCCGTGCTCGGCTTTATTCAAGAGTTCCGCGCCGAGAAGTCCCTACAGGCGTTGAAGGAGTTGTCTGCACCTTCGGCTAAAGTCATGCGCAGCGGCCAGCTGGAGCAGATCCCGGCTAGTGAACTGGTGCCGGGTGATATTGTTGTGCTGGAGAGCGGGGACCGGGTTCCTGCTGATGTTCGCTGGCTGGACGCAAACGGACTTTATGTAGAGGAATCCGCCCTTACCGGGGAATCGGTTCCGGTAGGCAAGTTTTCCGATCCGATGGATGGAAGGGAGCTGTCGCTGGGCGACCAGCGCAATCTCGGCTTTCTCGGAACACTGATTACGCGGGGTACCGCGAGAGCCGTTGTCGTAAGAACCGGAATGGATACGGAGATGGGGCGCATCGCCGATCTAATCCAGAATACCGAGGAAATGCAGACTCCGTTGCAGCGGCGTCTTGAGCAATTAGGTAAAATTTTGATCATGGTCGCACTCGGCTTGACTGCGATGGTTGTTGTGGCTGGCATTATGCACGGGCAGCCGACTTATGCAATGTTCTTAGCGGGCGTTAGCTTGGCTGTAGCCGCTATACCAGAAGGATTGCCGGCTATTGTCACAATCGCCCTGTCGCTCGGGGTGCAGCGTATGATTAAGCGCAAAGCAATCGTCCGCAAGCTGCCGTCTGTGGAAACGTTAGGGTGTGCTTCGGTCATTTGTTCAGACAAAACCGGTACATTAACTCAAAACAAAATGACAGTCACCCATCTGTGGAGCGGCGGACGTCTTCTTGAGGTAAGCGGTGACGGCTATGCTCCGCAAGGCTCGATAACTTTTATGGGCAAAACGGTGGACGTCCGCCGCGAGCCGATGCTGGAAAAGATGATGTATGTTTCTTCATTCTGCAATAACGCAGAATTATATGAAGAGATTCAGGAAACGAAAGGGAAAAAAGGGAAGGAAGCCGGGGGAAGCTTCTGGACTATTAAAGGCGATCCGACCGAAGGGGCGCTTAAAGTTCTTGGCGCCAAGGGCGGAGTAATCCCGGCTTTGCTGGAAAATGAAGTGCAGCGGATCAAAGAGTTTCCGTTTGATTCTGAGCGCAAGCGCATGTCGGTTGTCGTTAAGCACGGCAACAGTAGATCGGTGTATACGAAAGGCGCACCGGATATGCTCATACAGCGCTGCAGCTACATCCTGTGGGACAATAAAGTGATTCCGTTTACTTCCACGATGAAGCAAAAAGTAATGGCAGCCAATGAAGGGATGGCTAAATCGGCCCTGCGTGTGCTGGCCACAGCTTACCGCGAGCTAAAGGCGCATGAGACCTGTGAAGATGAGGAGCAGGCGGAGAACAATCTAGTCTTTGCCGGGCTAGCGGGAATGATTGATCCTCCGCGCAAGGAAGTGAGGGAAGCCATTCATAAATGCCGTAAGGCCGGCATCCGCACGGTGATGATTACCGGCGACCACCAGACGACCGCCGAAGCGATAGCCAAGCAGCTCGGTATGCTGCCGGCTGATGGAATTCTGGTGAACGGCCAGCAGCTGGACCAGATGAGCGACCAGGATTTGGAGCGTCAGGTTGAACGCATTTATGTCTTTGCCCGGGTATCTCCTGAGCATAAGCTGCGGATTGTCAAGGCGCTGCAGCGCAAGGGGCATGTAGTGGCGATGACGGGTGACGGCGTAAATGATGCGCCCGCGATCAAAGCGGCAGATATCGGAATCGCGATGGGCATTTCCGGAACGGACGTGGCCAAGGAAGCCTCGGCTCTTGTGCTCAGTGACGACAATTTTGCTTCAATTGTCGCTGCTATAGAGGAAGGCCGAGGTATTTACGAGAACATCCGCAAGTTCATCCGTTATCTGCTTGCTTCCAACGTTGGCGAAATATTGACTATGTTCATGGCCATGATGCTTGGAATGCCGCTGCCGTTAGTGCCCATCCAAATCCTGTGGGTGAATCTGGTGACGGACGGGCTTCCGGCCATGGCGCTCGGTGTCGACCAGGCGGAGAAGGATTTGATGCAGCACAAACCGAGATCAGCCAGAGAAAATATTTTTGCCCGCCGGTTAGGCTGGAAGATTATCAGCCGCGGCATACTGATCGGACTCTGTACGCTCGGCGCCTTTTGGATTACTTATCAGTACGAGGCCGGTTCGCCCGATCAATTAAGCAAGGCGCAGACGGTTGCCTTTGCAACGCTGGTCATGGCTCAATTGATCCATGTGTTTGACTGCCGCAGCTCTCGTTCGATTTTCCACCGCAATCCACTGCAAAATAAATATCTCGTTGCTGCCGTTTTATCTTCTGTGCTGCTGTTGTTGGCTGTGCTTTATATCGATGCCCTGCAGCCTATTTTCAAAACGGTAGACCTTGCACTTCGGGATTGGATTCTCGTTCTGGTTGCTGCCGGCATACCTACTTTTCTGTTGGGTTTTGGCAGTCTGCTGTCCGGCTCTTCCCGCAACAAGCCTACGAATTTTCAGGCTAAACCGGTTTCTCGCTAGATAACACAAGGAAATGCGAAAAAAACTATGCATTCCCGATGATTTACGTTATCATAAGTAGAAAATACCCTTAAATCAGGGAAAACGGCAGGATTGCCAGCCGTTCGTCCCCAAAGATGGGACATTTTTCTAGGTAACGATTAATTTAAGGATGGGCCGCCCTCGGGCGGCCCGCATTCGGGAGTGTTGAGCAGTGAAATTTACCAAGATGCATGGCTTAGGCAATGATTTTATAGTTGTTAGCGGAGAACGTGAGCTGCCGGACAATGTGTCTGAGCTCGCGATTTCCTTATGTAATCGGTACTTCGGCATTGGTGCCGATGGTCTGGTTTATATTTTGCCGTCTGAACGCGCGGATGTGCGCATGAGGATTATCAATTCGGACGGCAGTGAAGCCGAACAGTGCGGCAATGCGATCCGCTGTGTCGCGAAATATGCTTACGATCACCAACTGGCAGCTAAAACAGAGATGACCGTGGAGACGCTTGGTGCGGGTGTGCAGAAAGTGCAGCTGCAGGTTGCTGACGGAAAGGTGCAGGCTGTCCGAGTCGATATGGGAGAGCCTATCCTTCAAGGCACCCAAGTGCCGACTACGATTGATGCCGATATTGTAGTCAATCATCCTGTGGAAGTGAATGGCCGTACCTTTCACTTCACGGCTGTATCCATGGGCAATCCGCACTGTGTGATTTATGTGGATGATGCGGTTCAATTTGATCTGGATACATGGGGACCTTTGCTGGAGAAGCATCCGCTCTTTCCAAACAAAATTAATGTGGAGTTTGTTACGGTGAAGTCTAGAGATTATGCAGACATGCGCGTTTGGGAAAGAGGCGCGGGCCCGACACTTGCCTGTGGAACAGGGGCCTGTGCTACGCTGGTTTCATCCGTGCTTAACGGGCTGACAGACCGCCAAGCTACAGTATCTCTTAAGGGCGGGGATTTGTTTATTGAGTGGAGCGAAGAGGACAACCATGTTTATATGACTGGCCCGGCAGAAGAAGTGTTTACCGGGTCCGTGAACGAATAAACTGGGCGATTGGCATGGATGCGAATCCTTGTCAGCGGCCCGAGAGAATAGGCAGCAGCTGCCTGATTGGGTGGGGTTTAATAAATGAAAGCTGATTTAAGAACTTTGCTGCAGCGGGAACTGCTTGTAGGCGATGGCGCCATGGGAACATATTTGTATCAGCTAGGCTTCCCGGTAGGCATCTCCTATGAAGAGTTTAATTTGACGAAGCCGGAGGTCATCATTGATGTTCACCGCCGGTATTGCGAAGCAGGCGCCCGTTTGCTCGAAACCAATACGTTCTCGGCCAGCCGGGAACGGCTGGCTAAATACGGGTTGGAGAATGAAGTGAAGGCTATTAACCGGGAAGGCGTCAAGCTGGCTAGACAAGCGGGCGGCGACGATGCCTTCATTATCGGGGCTGTCGGCTCGGTTCGCGGGGCGAGAAGAACAAGCCTGACCTTGGAAGAAATCGCTGAAAGTTTTCAGGAACAGCTCGAAGCATTGCTGGAAGAAGATCCGGACGGCATACTGCTGGAAACCTTCTATGAATTTGACGAGATCCAGGTTGCTCTCGAGACGGTCCGCAAGATGAGCGAGCTGCCGGTCATATGTCAATTCGCAACAGAGGTCAGCGGGGTGACGAAGGACGGCATAACCATGGATGAGGCATTTAACCGATTGCTCGCACAAGGGGCCGATGTGGTAGGCTTTAACTGCCACAGCGGCCCAATGGGTCTTTTGCGGGCAATGGAAAAGCTGCAGCCCATCGAGCACGTGTTTTCCGTGTACCCGAACGCCGGACTGCCGGGCTATATAGATGGCAAGTTCACGTATACGGCAACGCCGGAGTACTTTGCTGAAGCCGCTTTGCGCTTTGCCAAGCTGGGTGCCCGGATCATCGGCGGCTGCTGCGGCACGACGCCGGAGCATATTGCGGCCATATCCGCTGCGCTGCAAAACTATAAGCCAGGAGAGGCGGCAGCGGATGTCAAGCCCGTCAAACCGATTGCCGTCAAGGAGCCGCAAGCGCCAGGACTGCAAGCCGAAGGCGGGGGAGAAGCCGCGGAAGGAACGAAGTCGTCTCCTAACCTGGTTGAGCTTGTGCGGCAGCGTCGGACCGTTATCGTTGAGCTCGATCCCCCGAGAGGCTTGTCGGTAGCCACCTTTATGAAAGGGGCTCGTGTACTTAAGGATGCCGGGGTCGATTCGATTACGATGGCTGACAATTCGCTGGCAATGACAAGAATGAGCAACATTGCCACCGGGTTCATGGTGAAGGAGAAGCTCGGCATTCCGCCGCTGCTTCACGTGGCTTGCCGGGACCGCAACCTGATAGGTACACAGGCCCACTTGATGGGGCTCCATGCGATGGGCATTGATCACCTGCTCTGCATCACGGGGGATCCGGCCAAGTTCGGTGATTTGCCAGGATCGAGCTCGGTGTATGATCTTAATTCCATCGGTCTCATCAAAATGGCCAAGCAGCTTAATGAAGGAACTTCCCATTCCGGCAAAGCCCTCAAGCATAAAGCCAATTTTGTAATTGGAGCCGCCCTGGATCCCAATGTTAAGTATTTGGACAAGGCGGTTGGCAGAATGGAGAAAAAAATAGAGGCCGGAGCGGATTATTTTATGACCCAGCCTGTTTATGATCCCGCGATGGTGGAAAGATTGTATCATGCGACACGCCATATCGAGGCTCCTATCTTTTTGGGAATTATGCCTCTGATAAGCGGCCGCAATGCAGAGTTTTTGCATAATGAGGTTCCCGGCATCCGGATCCCGGATGATGTCAGAAAGCGGATGAGCGGTTTGGAGCAGGAGGAAGGAAGGCGGATGGGCATTCAAATCGCCAAGGAGCTGCTGGATATGGCGCTTCCTTACTTCAATGGCTTCTACTTTATGACACCGATGCTTTACTATGAAATGACAGCAGAATTAACCCGGTATGTGCACAAGCAACCGGGCGGAGCTACGTCCTAAGCCCCTTGTTCCTGCTGATAAAATGAATTAGAATATGGGAAGTGATACCGGTGCCCAAAAGTATGACCGGATTTGGACAAGCAGAAAAGGTCGTAGGCGGCTATGAAGTCCGGATAGAGGCCAAGTCGGTCAATCACCGTTACTTGGAAGTTGTGTTCCGCTTGCCAAGGCAATGGACCATGCTGGAGGAGTCTTTCAAGAAAAGAATTCAACAGTATCTTCTGCGCGGCCGGGTTGAAGTTTATATGAATATTGAGCGCAGCGCCGAGCTTCCGCTGCAAGCTGAGATTAACTGGCCGCTGGCAGACAGCTGCATGGCGGCATCCCGCCAGCTGCAGGAGAGCTATCAGCTGAATACTCCTTTAACCGTTCGCGATTTGTTTCTCATTCCGGATGTAGTGCGCTTTCGCGAAGCAGAAGCGGACTTCGATGATTGGGAGCAAGCTATGGGCGAAGTGCTGGAGGAGGCTGTTAGACAGCTGCTTCAGATGAGGGAGCGGGAGGGCGCCGATTTAACCGCTGATATGAAGGAACGGCTGAATGCATTGCGCGAGTTTACGGCCAACCTGAATGTGGAGGCGCCTCGTGTGGTTGAGGATTATCGCAATAGGCTGGCTTCCAGATTGAAGGACTGGCTGACCGATGCTCAGATCGATGAACAGAGGATTGCGATGGAGGCGGCGCTGCTGGCTGACAAAGCAGATATTAGCGAGGAGCTGACCCGCTTGAGCAGTCACCTGGATCATGCGGCATTAATTTTAGACGGCCAGGAAGCAGTCGGTCGAAAGCTGGATTTCCTGCTGCAGGAGTTGAATCGTGAAGTGAACACGGTTGGTTCCAAGGCCAATTCAGCGGCAATCTCCGGGATAGTGGTGCAAATGAAAGCAGAGCTGGAAAAAATCCGGGAGCAGGCTCAGAACTTGGAATAACGGGACTATGACCGGTGACGACTTGCTGCGCCGCCCAATAGAGTATGATGATTCCATAAATAGGCAACACTAGAGCAATTCACGATTGATAGAATCGTTTATCCTTTTTTATTAGCGAGGCAGCAAGTGCTGCAGCACTGCCGAGCAAAAAGTTTAGGAGGCACAGGATGGCTATAAAACTTATTAATATCGGTTTCGGAAACATCGTTTCCGCCAACCGCATCATCTCGATAGTCAGTCCCGAATCAGCACCGATTAAACGGATCATTCAAGAGGCCAGAGATCGGCATATGCTGATTGATGCAACCTATGGCCGGCGCACCCGTGCGGTCATTATTACGGACAGTGACCATGTCATCCTGTCCGCTGTCCAGCCTGAGACGGTGGCTCACCGACTTGCGAATAAGGAAGATGATCATGACGAATAAAGGGTTTCTGTCGGCAGAGAAAGACAGAGGCATATTAATGGTATTATCCGGGCCTTCAGGCGTGGGAAAAGGAACGGTATGCGCGGCTTTGCGTCAAAGAAGCACAAACCTGGTCTATTCGGTTTCCGCTACGACCCGCGCCCCAAGGGCCGGTGAAGTTGACGGAGTGAACTATTTTTTCAAGACAAAAGAACAGTTCCAAAACATGATCGCTGAAGGGGAATTGTTAGAGTGGGCTGAATATGTTGGTAACTACTACGGCACGCCCCGCTCCTTCGTTGAGGAAACCCTTAATGCCGGTAACGACATCATTTTGGAAATTGAAGTGCAGGGAGCTTTGAAGGTCAAGCAGCAGTTTTCCGAGGGCGTGTTTATTTTTCTTCTTCCTCCTTCTTTAGAAGAACTGCAATGCCGAATTGAAAATCGCGGCACGGAAACCGCTGAAGCGATCCGCAGAAGAATGCAGGCAGCGGCTGAAGAAATCGCGATGTCGGAGCATTATGATTATTTCATAGTTAATGATCATGTGGATTTGGCGTGTGACCGAATACAGGCCATCCGCACGGCTGAGCATTGTAGAAAAGAGCGGTATATACCAAAATTGAAACATTGGATGCAGGAGGTGTTATAGTCATGCTTTATCCTTCCATTGACAAGCTGTTAAACAAAGTGGATAGCAAGTATTCCCTTGTAGTGGCTGCTGCCAAGCGGGCTCGGATGCTGAAAGAAGGCGTTCATTCGCAGCTGGAGCAGCCCCAGTCCCATAAACATGTGGGTGTAGCACTCGAGGAGCTGTACGGGGATTATATTCACTACGAAAAAATAGAGAACAAGAACGAATAAGCCGGCTAGTCCAGGCACCATTACCAACAACCCCTGGGGTTGTTGTTTTTTTGACAACAGCTTTTGCAAACTACTGCCAGGGGAGCTTGGTCCTCAAGCCGCAATGCTGTTAACCAACTCGCGGGCGGAAACAGAAGGAGGGAGCTGTAGTGAGCTTTAGAGGAAAATCTATTTTGCTTGGAGTTTCCGGCGGAATTGCCGCATATAAAGCAGTAGCGCTGTGCAGCCGTCTGGTTCAGGCCGGAGCAGACGTCAAAGTGATCATGACCGAATCCGCAGCGAAATTTGTTTCTCCATTGACGTTTCAGGCGATATCGCGCAATCAAGTAATGACAGATACATTTGAGGAAAAGGACCCTTCCGTAGTATCACATATTCATTTGGCAGATCACGCTGATCTGGTTGTTATTGCCCCCGCTACCGCCAATATGATTGCGAAGCTGGCGCTTGGCCTAGGCGATGATATGCTCAGTACGACACTGCTTGCGGTCACTTCACCGATTGTAGTTGCCCCTGCCATGAATGTTCATATGTACAGCCACCCGGCTGTTGTGCACAATATGGAGCTGCTGCGTCAGCGGGGCATTACATTTATTGAGCCGGGCGAAGGACAGCTGGCCTGCGGATATGTCGGCAAAGGGCGTTTGGCGGAGCCTGAGGAGATTGTGACCGCGCTGGCGGCCATCCTGAATCGCGGCAAGCTGTTAAGCGGGCGCAAGGTGATGGTAACGGCCGGAGGAACCCAGGAGCGGATTGATCCGGTGCGTTACTTAACCAACGATTCCTCAGGAAAAATGGGCTACGCCATTGCTAGAACAGCCCGCGATATGGGGGCCGAAGTGACGCTGATCAGCGGGCCCAGCTCTTTGCCGGTACCTGCTGGCGTGGAGCATGTGCCCGTCCTGTCAGCTCTAGATATGCTCGAAGCAGTAACTTCGCGTTTCGAGCAAGCAGATATTGTGATAAAAAGTGCTGCTGTTGCGGATTACCGGCCTGCAGAGGCTTCCCCGCTGAAAATAAAGAAGAAGGATGAGGAATTGACGATCCGCCTGGTGAAAAATCCGGATATTCTGAAGACGCTGGGAGAACGCAAAACCGGACAATTTCTCGTCGGGTTCGCGGCAGAAACCAACGATGTGATAGAACATGCGAAGGACAAGCTGCAGCGTAAAAATTGCGATATGATCGTGGCCAATGATGTAACTGAGGAAGGAGCGGGCTTCGGCACGGATTCCAATCGGGTCATTTTTCTGGAGGCCAGCGGTACGGTAGAGCCGCTGCCCAAGATGTCCAAGGAAGCAGTGGCTGAGCGGCTGCTGAGCCGCATAGCCGAGCGCCTCGCTGGCCGCGTGGGAGGCGGCCGTTCATGATAGCCCAAGTCATTGTCGATGTTCCGGCCAAACAGACTAACCGCCCGTTCGATTATGCGATACCGGCTCATTTGGAGCCCTGGATACAGGTCGGCAGCCGGGTAGGCGTCCCATTTGGCCATCGGGTCGTGCAAGGCTTCGTGACCGGCTTCAGGCAGCATGAGCAGGTGGAAAGCGATAAGCTGAAGGCCATCAGCGAAGTGCTGGACGCACATCCTCCTTTGACGCCTGAGCTCGTAGCGCTTGCCCAATGGATAAGCCGGACGTATTTGTGCCACGAGATTACTGCCTTGCAGGCGATGATTCCCGGGGCGCTGAAAGCCAAGTACGAAAAAAATGTTGAGATCGGTGAGGTTACTGAAGCCGACCGATTATTTTTGCAGCCATCGCAGCTGGAAATACTAGACTATGTGAACGCTAAAAAGCGGGTAGCGCTGGAGGAATTGATTCGCAGATTTGCAGATCAAGGACAGTGGATAAAAGAACAATTGCAGCTAGGGCTGCTGCGGGAAAGTCAATCCATGCGGGACCGGGCAGGGAAGAAGAAGCTGCTGATGGTATATGCGCAGGCGGCACCGGAGCAATTGAGCCAGTACGCTCTTGAGCTTCCGGAGCGGGCTGCGAGGCAGAAGGAAGTGCTCGGCTATTTCTGTCAAAACTCCAGCCCCGTCGCGCTTAGCGTCCTAACGGCGGCACTCGGGATTTCCGCATCCACTGTAAAAAGCTTGGCCGACAAGGGCTGGCTGGAGATCAAAGAGGAAGAGGTATTCCGCGATCCTTACGCGAACCGCAGCTTTGCCCAGACAGAGCCGCTGGCGCTGACCCCGGAACAGCAGAAGGTATTCACCCCGATATCGAATGCGCTGACAGAGAAAAAGCATGAGGTATTTTTGCTTCACGGCGTGACGGGCAGCGGAAAAACAGAGGTATATTTGCAGGCTATCCAGCAATGCCTGAACATGGAGCGGGAAGCCATCGTGCTGGTGCCGGAAATTTCCTTGACACCGCAAATGGTAGAGCGCTTCAAAGGCCGCTTCGGAGACCAGGTTGCGGTGCTTCACAGCCGCCTTTCCCAAGGAGAGCGTTATGACGAGTGGCGCAAAATTTCACTAGGCCAAGTAAGAGTGGCAATTGGTGCCCGCTCCGCCGTATTTGCTCCCTTCCGCCGTCTGGGGCTGATTATCCTTGATGAGGAGCATGAAACCAGCTATAAGCAAGAGGACAGTCCCAAGTATCATGCGCGAGAGGTTGCGATTCACCGGGCTGGGCATTTTCAGGGAGTGGTCCTCCTTGGCTCGGCGACTCCATCCTTGGAAAGCTATGCCCGGGCGGCTGACCGTTTGCCTGACGGCTCCGCCGGCTCTCCGCGGTATCAGCTGCTGACTATGCAGCAAAGGGTCGAGGGCAGGGCGCTGCCCCCTGTCCATATTGTGGATATGAGGGAAGAGCTGAAGGACGGCAACCGCTCGATGTTCAGCCGTCCGTTGTTTAACGCGATAGAGAAGCGGCTGGAGAGGAGCGAGCAGACGGTGCTGCTGCTTAACCGTAGAGGGTACTCCACCTTTGTCATGTGCAGAACCTGTGGCAATACGTTGGAATGTCCGCATTGCGACATATCGCTCACTTATCACCAAAGCTCGAGAACTGTCCGCTGCCATTACTGCGGTTATGCGGAAAAGCAGGCAGAGGTGTGCCCGGAATGCGGCAGCGAGCATATCCGATATTTTGGTACCGGCACTCAGCGGGTTGAGGAGGAGCTGGCCAAGCTGTTTCCAGGCATACGGGTTATTCGCATGGACGTTGACACGACAAGCGAGAAAGGCTCCCATGAGAAATGGCTGAATCAATTTCGCAACCATCAGGCAGACGTATTGCTGGGCACCCAGATGGTCGCCAAAGGCCTCGATTTTCCGCAGGTTACTCTAGTTGGGGTTATAGCCGCGGATACGGTGTTGAACCTGCCTGATTTCCGTGCGGGTGAGCGGACCTTCCAGCTGCTGACGCAAGTGGCTGGACGGGCTGGACGGCATCATCTGCCGGGAGAAGTATTTGTTCAGACTTATACTCCGGAGCATTACAGCGTTCAGTGCGCCAGCGAGCACGATTATACCCGGTTTCTGCATAATGAATTGCAGCTGCGGCATAGCCGGGATTATCCTCCGTACTGCCGGTTGATCCTCATCACGCTGTCCCATCCGGAGATCCCGCTCCTGATTCGTTCTTCGGAAGCCTTTGCACTCCGGCTGAAGGAAATCGCGGCGGCCCGCTCCGGCCATCGGCCCTCCTCCGTGGAGGTACTGGGCCCTACGGCTTCGCCTGTGTCGAGGATCAAAGATAGATATCGGTTCCAATGCATGATAAAATATCGGGACAGTGAACCCGTTAGTGACTGGGTTATGGAAGCAGCGGCTTCATTTGATGATCTCATTAAGCGGGAAAGCCTTCAGGTCAGCATTGATGTAGATCCTTACCTGCTTATGTAAAGCAATCGGTCAGCGCCAATTGGCAGAACGGAGACGCTATATCGATGCCGGAAGCCGGATTTCCGCCTGATGAGGGTTACACCGGGAACAGCCTAGCTGCATAAGCTGAAGCTAAAGATCATCGGCATTGTGCTTGATCATCTGCAAGTATTCAGCTATGCAACGAACAGAAAATCAGGCAAGCGAAGGTCATTTATTCCAGGATTCATCTTGTTCCTAATTTCATAGATTTCGTATCAACTGTGAGGATCCATCTGTAAAGGAAGGTGCTTGAATGGCATTGCGCATTATTGTTAAAGATCCAGATCCGGTACTGAGGGAAAAATCCAAGCCGGTACCCAAAATTACACCGAATATTCACAAGCTGTTAAATGACATGGCAGAAACGATGTACGATGCGGAAGGGGTTGGTCTTGCGGCCCCTCAGGTTGGCGTTCTTAAACGCGTGATTGTTATGGATGTAGGAGATGAGCATGGCTTAATTGAGCTGATCAATCCTGAGGTGATCGAACAGGAAGGCGAGCAGTTTGGTCCGGAAGGATGCTTGAGCATTCCCGGCTTGACCGGAGATGTTCGCAGAGCTCAACGGGTTAAGGTCAAGGGCCTCAACCGTCACGGAGAGGAAATCGTGATCGAAGGGACCGATTTGCTCGCGCGCTGTATTTTGCATGAGGTGGATCATCTGAACGGAGTGTTGTTTACCGACTTGGCCGAGGCCACCTACCGCGGAGAGCCGAAGGAAGAGGAGTGAGCGATTTGAATATAGTTTTTATGGGGACCCCTGATTTTGCGGTCCCCATTCTTGAAATGCTGGTCGACAACGGATACCCGGTCAAAGCGGTCGTGAGTCAGCCTGACCGCCCGAAGGGGCGCAAGCGGGTGCTGACTCCCCCGCCTGTCAAGGAAGCGGCGCAGCGATTAGGGATCCCTGTTCTGCAGCCGGAAAAAATTCGCGAAGAGGACGCTATCGAGGCCATCCGCCACTACGAGCCGGATTTGATCATTACAGCCGCTTACGGGCAGCTTGTGCCTAAAAAGCTGCTTTTCATGCCGCGGCTTGGCTGCATCAATGTACATGCTTCTCTGCTGCCCAAGTACAGAGGAGGGGCACCGATTCAGCATGCCATTATCCGCGGGGAGTCGGTGACCGGTGTGACTATTATGTATATGGCAGAAGGTTTGGATACCGGCGATATGATCAGTAAGGCGGAGGTACCGATTCTGGATGAAGATACATCCGGGACCCTGTTCTCCAAATTGAGTCAAGCGGGCGCCGAATTGTTGAAGCAGACCTTACCGGACTTGCTGGCCGGCAAGGTGCAGGCTGTTCCCCAAGACGACAGTCAGGCAACCCTTGCCCCCAATCTGCGGCGGGAGGATGAGCGGATTGACTGGAGCCGCACCGCGCGTGACATTTACAACCAGATCAGAGGGCTGAACCCGATGCCGGGGGCGTTTACGCTGCTGGATGGCAAGGTGTTAAAAGTATGGGAGGCCTCTCTGGATGACTCCAAGGCTGCTGTGGACAAGGCCTCATCAGCTGCTCCCGGAACGATCCTGACGGTCTCGGCGGAAGGCATCCAGGTGGCGGCCGGAGAGGGAGCTCTCTGGTTAAAGATCATTCAACCGGCTGGCAAAAAGGCGATGGATGCAGGGCCTTACGGGCGCAGCGCGCAATGGCAGCCTGGCGCCAAACTGGACTAGCCAAGGAGGATTAAGATGAAATCATCACGAGCTGCAAGAACGCCCGCAAACGCCCGCCATCTGGCAGTAGAGCTGCTAACCCGGGTAGAGGCCCAAAAAGCGTACAGCAACTTGCTGCTGGATAAGCTGCTCAAGCAAAGCGGGCTGGAGCGGCTGGATGCCGCTTTCGCTACCGAGCTTGTTTACGGGACTTTGCAGCATCAGTTGACCATCGACTATTATTTGCAAAAATTTGTGGCCAAAGGGTGGGCCAAGCTGGAGCCCTGGGTCAGAAATTTGCTGCGAATCAGTTTTTACCAGCTGTATTATTTGGACCGTGTTCCGGCACACGCGGCCATCAACGAGGCCGTTGAGCTGGCAAAGCGCTTAGGCCATCGCGGGATTTCCGGCATGGTAAACGGTGTGCTGCGCAACGTGGAAAGACAGAAGGCTTCGCTGGAGATCCCGGACAGCCTCCCTCTAGTGAAACGGCTGTCATTAACCTATTCCCATCCTGAGTGGATGATCAAGCAATGGCTCGGTTCCTTCGGTGAAGAAGAAACCGCGCGGATTTGCCAGGCGAACAACGAACCGCCCCATGCCAGTATCCGGGTTAGCCCCGGCAAACGAACTCGTGAGCAGCTGCTGGCCGAACTTCAGGAGCAGGGCATCGACGCCTCCCCATCGCCGCTGTCCGCCGCGGGCATTGTGGTCCGCCAGGCCGGCAATATGGCGGATACGGACGGATACCGGGAAGGCTTGTTTACGATACAGGACGAAAGCTCGATGCTGGTTGGAGAGGCTGTGGATCCGCGGCCGGGCATGTCCGTATTGGACTGTTGTGCCGCTCCGGGCGGAAAAACAACCCATATGGCGGAGCTTATGAACGATCAAGGCATGGTCATCGGCTGTGACATTCATGAGCATAAAGAAGCGCTGATCCGCAAGCAGGCTCAGCGATTAGGCCTGACTTCTATTCAAACGCTGGCTGCGGATGCAAGAACATTGTCCGGCCGCTTTCCCGCCGAAAGTTTTGACCGGGTTCTGCTGGATGCCCCCTGCTCGGGACTTGGCGTCATCCGCCGCAAGCCCGATTTGAAGTGGGCCAAAGAGCCGAACGAGGTCAAGGCGCTGAGCCGGATTCAGGCAGAGCTGCTGGAGGCGGTGCATCCGCTTGTTAAGCCGGGCGGCCTGCTCGTCTACAGCACCTGTACGATTGCTGCCGAGGAAAACGAGGAGCAAATCCGCAGGTTTTTGCTGAAGCATCCGCAATTTACGCTATCCGCTTTTCCTTCCGCTTTCTCTCCGGTGGAACAAAGAACCGCGGCGAAGTCCAGCGGCATGCTGCAGCTGCTGCCGCATCACTATAACAGCGATGGCTTTTTTATTTGCCGCCTGCAAAAAGCATAGACATAATTGAACTTGAGGCGTGCCTGAACAGGCTTCTTCCGTCCTTTTTCGCCCGCGTATGGAGTCAGTAGTCGCCCGTGCAGCCGGACGGTTACGCCAATAAGAGCCCGATAGACGGCCGACTTCTACCTTTCGGTTAACTGTCGGGCTTTGTCCGTAATTAAAGGCTCCGAGAGCGCTGGCAAAGGAACAGGCCAACGCTTTGCTGCTGCGGCACCGCTATGGAGTTATTGTATAGTCAGTAGGCGAAGCAGCAGCATCTTCCCGGGGCTTTGTTCGGTGTTTTTGGTTTTGGCTTTCCCCTGTTTATGATAAAATGGATTAGATTGAGCTTTTGACTAGATAAAACAGGTTGTGATGAAATGAAACCTTTTGTATATGATTTAACTTTTGAAGAATGGCAGCAATGGGTGAAGGAGCAGGGTCAGCCTTCTTTTCGCGCTGGTCAGATCTTTGACTGGCTGTATGTAAAAAGGGTAGGGTCCTTTGCGGAAATGACGAATTTGCCCAAGCCTTTGCGTGACCTGCTGGCTGAGCAATTTCAATTTGTAACGCTGAAAGAAATTACGCAGCACCAGTCCAAGGACGGCACGGTCAAATTTTTGTTCGAGCTTCAGGATAAGCATGCGATCGAAACCGTAATTATGAAGCACAGCTACGGCAACAGCGTATGTGTCACGACCCAGGTCGGATGTCGGATCGGCTGCACCTTCTGTGCCTCTACATTGGGAGGGCTGAAACGCAATTTAACGGCAGGCGAAATTGTAGCCCAGATAGTACAGTCGCAAAAAATGCTGGACGCATCCGGGGAACGGGTAAGCAGCATTGTCATCATGGGCATTGGCGAGCCTTTTGAGAACTACGAGGCGATGATCAGCTTTTTGAAAATTATGATCCATGATAAAGGCTTGAATATCGGCCAGCGCCATATCACAGTATCGACAAGCGGCATTGTCCCAAACATTTACCGTTTCACCGAGGAGCGGACGCAGATCAATCTGGCGATTTCCATTCATGCTCCGAATGATGCGCTGCGCTCCAAGCTGATGCCGGTCAACCGCCGCTATCCGTTTGCTGATCTGATCGCGGCCTGCAAGCATTATGTAGAAGTGACGGGAAGAAGACTGACTTTTGAATATGCTTTAATGGGCGGGGTTAATGATCAGCCGGAGCATGCGGAAGAGCTTGCGCAGGTGCTCAAGGAAATTCCGCTGTGCCATGTGAATTTGATTCCCGTGAATTTCGTGGTGGAGCGCAATTTTGTGCGGACGGAGCGGGATGACATCTTTACTTTCCAGCGCATCCTGGAGAAGCACAAAATCACCACCACCATACGCAGGGAGCAGGGCAGCGACATTGCCGCTGCCTGTGGACAGCTGCGGGCCAAACATTTGGAAGCGGGTAAGAGGTGAGCGTCTATGAGAATGGCAAATAGAAGCGATGTCGGCTTGATTCGCATGGTCAATGAGGACCGCGCTGCAGCGATTCCCGATTATAACGGTTACTCCCTGGCGATCGTTGCCGACGGAATGGGCGGACACCAGGCAGGAGACACGGCCAGTCAAATGGCTATAGAGACGGTTCAGGAGCAGCTGCAGGCCGCTCTTAAGCCGGGTATGGATGGTCAGGCCAGGGCGGACGCCATCGAGCAGGCAGTGCTGATGGCCAATAAGAGAATTTATGAGGAGGCCATGAGCAAGGAGCATTTAAAGGGCATGGGAACTACCGTTGTGGTAGCGGTAGCCGATCCGACCGATCTGGTCATCGGCAATATTGGCGACAGCCGCGCTTATTTATTTGATCCCGAAGGAATGAAGCAGCTGACAGAGGATCATTCCTTCGTCAATGCGCTTGTAAAATCAGGCCAGCTCTCGCAGGAGGAGGCGGACCAGCATCCGCGCCGCAACTTTCTTACCCGGGCTCTCGGCACGGATGAAGAGGTGGCGGTAGATATCGTTCATCGTACATGGCGGGAGCACGATATCGTCATGCTTTGTTCCGATGGGCTGAGCGGGGCCGTTCCGCAGCATCGGATGGAATCTATTTTGCAGTCAGACATCGATCTCAACGATAAGGCGCAGCAATTAATCGACGAGGCTTTAAAAGCCGGAGGAGACGATAATATAACGGTCGTGCTGTTGGAGAACGAATCCATGACAGCTCAAGAAACGAGGTGATGGGCGGATGACTGGACAGGTTCTCGGCGGAAGATACGAAATCCTGGAAAGAGTAGGCGGGGGCGGCATGGCCATCGTTTACAAAGCTCATGACCTGCTTCTTAACCGTCATGTGGCTGTAAAGATTTTGCGCCAGCAGTATGTTCACGATGATGAGTTTATCCATCGGTTTGGTTGGGAGGCGCAGTCGGCGGCTTCCTTGTCTCATCCGAATGTGGTCAGTATTTATGACGTGGGCCAGGAGGATGAAATTCACTATATCGTTATGGAATATGTGGACGGCATGACGCTGAACGATCTGATCAAGCAGCGCGCTCCGCTTCAGGTGGAGGAGGCGGTCCATATCGCATCCCAGATTTGCGATGCGCTCGAGCACGCCCATGCTAATGAAATTATTCACCGCGATATTAAGCCGCACAATATTTTGATGGGGCGCGGCGGCCGTGTGAAAGTAACCGATTTTGGCATCGCCCGTGCGGAAACATCTACCGGGATTACGCAGACAGGCTCCGTTGTCGGCTCGGTCCATTATTTCTCTCCGGAGCATGCCAAGGGCGTGGCGGCCGGCGCCAAATCGGACTTGTACTCCTTGGGCATCGTGCTGTATCAAATGCTCACCGGCAAGCTTCCATTTATCGGCGAAAGCCCGATTAGCGTTGCCTTGAAGCATTTGCAGGAGCATGTTGAAGACCCGCGCAAGGTTAATCCGATGATTCCGCAGAGTGTGGAGAACATCATTTTGAAGGCACTGCGCAAGAGCCCCGAGCACCGCTACCAGTCGGCAGGGGAAATGCTTAAGGATTTGGAGACCTGTCTTCTGCCGGAAAGAAGGCATGAACCTAAGCTGCCAGCGGAAGGCTCGGAGCACGATGACGATGATTTCGATCATGAGAAGACGAAGGTCGTTCCGGCAATTCGTGCCTCACAGATTGAGGCTGATGATTATGAAGAGGATGAGGATGAATATAAACCGAAAAAGAAAGGCGGCTGGAAAAAGCCGGTTTTGCTAACGGTTATTTTCCTTGTTATCGTTGGTTTATTGCTGGGAGGTATAGCTTACTTACGGGAAAATATGATTCCGAAAGATGTCAAAGTTCCCGATGTAATTAACAAGCATGTCGCTCAAGCGGAAGCGGAGCTGAATGCGCTTCAGCTGAAGGTAGAAGTGCTGCAAGAGACCCACCCTGAGACTGAGGTGGATCATGTATTTGAACAATCTCACCGCAATATTACGGTTAAAGAGGGCACGACCATCACCTTGAAGGTCAGTCTGGGTGTCGAGCTGGCAACCATGAACAGCTATGTCGGCCAAAAGTGGGATGATGTCGTCGTTTTGTTGAATGAAATGGGAATCGGCGAGGACCAGATCGAACTGGATATGCGTAATGATGAATCTTCCGAAGGGACGATTCTCAATCATTCTCCGCGGCCTGGCGAGCAGTATGATCCTGCAGATGTGCAGTTTAGTTTTACCGTGAGCGAAGGCAAGGAGAAATTTCTGATGCCGGATTTGACCGGTCAAACTATTGAAAGCGCCGATGCGCTGCTGCTGAAGCATGATCTTAGCCGTCTGCAGGGGGATGAAGGCATTATCCGCCAGCCGTCGTTTCAACAGGAAGAAGGCAAAATTTTCGATCAATGGCCGTACAAATCCGGCCAGCTGGTAGAGAAGGGTACGAGCAATATTATTTATTATGTGAGTACGGGGCCGCCTGAAGACGCAGCGCAAATGCTGGTGACTCTTCCGGTGCTGCATCCCAAGGAGGAAGGAACCAAATCAGCGTTCAAGATCATTATCACCGATGCGCAGTATGACAATTATGAGTATCGGGCGTTTGAAATTTCCAAGCCGGAGACGCTGAACGTACCGGTAATCGTGACCCGGGAAAAGAATGCGGTCATTCAAATTTTCCGCGATAATGAAAAGTATGACAATGAGACGGTAACCTATAGCGATTATGAGAACCAGAACCAGCACCAGAATCAGAACCAGTCGCCGCCTCCGGATGAAGAGGAACCAGTAGAATCCCTTCCTCCGGATCCGGGCGCAAACGAGGAGGATGAGGACTCTGAACAGAACCATGGTTCCACTCAAGGTGAGGGTGGAGATGAGTAAAAGCCTATGAGCCAAGGAACGATCGTAAAGGCGCTGAGCGGATATTATTACGTTCTGCCGGACGGCCAAGGGCCGGGCGATCCCCGGATCCAGTGCCGGGGGCGCGGAATATTCAAGAAGAAAAAAATTACGCCGCTGGTCGGAGACAGGGTGGAATTTGCCTTAACCGAGAACGGGGAGGGGACGGTGACCGAGATTCTGCCCCGCAGCTCGGAGCTGATCCGGCCGCCGGTGGCTAACGTAGAGCTGGCCGTGCTCGTTTTTTCCATCGCGGAGCCCAGCCTGAATCTGCAGCTGCTGGACAAGTTTTTGGTTCATGCCGAGCATGCCGGTCTGGACGCGCTGCTGGTTCTGTCCAAGCACGATTTGCTGTTATCCGGACACGTAGACGTAGAGCTAGAAGAGGTGGAAGCGATTCGGACTATGTACGAAGCGATCGGCTATCGGGTGGTGATTTCCAGCTCCAGCGAAAGCCGGGGACTGGATGAGATCCGGGAGTATCTGAAGGGCAGGATCAGCGTGTTCGCAGGACAATCGGGTGTAGGCAAGTCTTCGCTGCTTAACGCGATCATACCCGGCTTGTCCCTGGACACGAATGAAATTAGCCAGAAGCTCGGGCGAGGCAAGCACACCACCCGTCACGTGGAACTGATTGCCCTGGAGCCCAGCGGCTGGGTGGCCGATACTCCGGGCTTCAGCCAGCTTGACTTCAGCCCCATTGAAGCGGAAGATCTCGCAGCCTGTTTCCCGGAGATGGCTTCCCGTGCTCCCGGCTGCCGTTTTCGCGGCTGCCTACATCTCAATGAGCCGGGCTGCAGCGTGCAGGAAGCGGTCGATGCGGGAGTCATTCCCGCCACCCGCTATGAACATTATCAGCTCTTCCTAGCGGAAATCAAAGAGAGAAAAAGGAGGTATTAATTTGTCCGAGCTGCTTATTGCCCCGTCGATTTTGTCCGCCGATTTTGCCAAGCTGGGAACAGAAATTCAAGAGGTCGAGACAGGTGGAGCGGACTGGATTCATGTCGATGTCATGGACGGTCACTTTGTCCCCAACCTGACACTAGGGCCGCTCATTGTGGAGGCGATTCGCCCGCATACCCGGCTCCCGCTGGACGTTCATTTAATGATCGAAAAGCCGGAGCGATACATAACCGATTTCGCCAGGGCCGGTGCCGATTACATCACCGTGCACGCAGAAGCGTGTCCCCATCTACACCGCACTCTTGGGCAAATCCGAGAGACCGGTGCGAAAGCGGGGGTGGCGCTCAATCCTTCCACGCCGCTCAGCACGATCCGTTATGTTCTGCAGGAGGCTGACTTGATTCTGATCATGACGGTCAATCCCGGATTTGGCGGCCAAAAATTTATCTCTGCCATGCTGCAGAAGCTGCAGGAGCTCCGCCGCATGATGGCGGAAGCCGGAATTGACGCCCGCGTGGAAGTGGATGGCGGCATAACCGCTGAAACAGCGCCTCTTGTAGCTGAAGCGGGCGCGAATGTGCTTGTGGCCGGCAGTGCTGTATTTGGCCAGGACGACCGGGCGGCTGCCATTTCGGCGATCCGCCGGGGGAGGGCTGCCCATGGCTAAGTTCAAGCTTTTTTTGTTTAGTGTCGCCGCAGGGATTTTGATGTCCATATTTGTTTTGTTGAACACGGGAGTGTTCCGTCATTTTTTTTCTCTTGGAGCGGTGCTTATCGGAATTTATGTGTTCAAGACCTATGAAGGCAAGTGGAGCCGGATTTCATTTATTTTGCTAACGATCGTTTTTTCATTCTTTTTCCGCCGATCTATGTAGTTCTCGCTTATGCCTATGGATGGCCTGTAGATCCGCAATTTTTTGACGGCATTGAAGACGCCGTTCCCTAGACGGCCCCGTATGGACAGCGGTCCAGCATAATTCCTATAAGCCTCGAATAGACTAAAGTTGCAAAGCGAATGCTATTGCAGCTTTTTTCATTTTTATGCTGAGCAAGCAGCCCCCCGCAAGTATGTGCACCGCTGCAAAGCCAGGCTCCGCTTAACGGGTAATTTTATTAAGAAAATAGATTAGGCCAGGCACTTTTTGAGCAGCTAGGGAATAGAGTAATAGTAATGGATGATTGGAAATGGGGATGCCTTGCCAAGGATGAATAAGCGATCTGCTTCGGGGAGGAATGCCGTAGAACTGAAGCACATTTTTGTTAGGAGGGGTAGAAAAAATGAAATTTTACACTATTAAGCTGCCGAAATTTCTGGGAGGGTTTGTCAAAGCGATTTTGAATACGTTCAGTAAAAACTAGATAAGCAGGTAGATACTACAGACAGCTCATCCCCGGCTAAGAATGAAAAAAAAGCACCTCTTGGCCAGGTGCTTTTTGTTTGCGACATTCGTAATCAACGTTCTTAAACGCGGGTTACTTTACCCGATTTAAGAGCACGAGTGCTTACATAGACACGCTTGGGTTTGCCGTCAACGAGAATCCGTACTTTTTGAACGTTAACTCCCCAAGTTCTTTTGTTCTTGTTATTGGCATGGGACACATGGTTCCCGGTCTTGGGAGCCTTGCCAGTGATATAACATTTACGAGCCATGAACATTCCACCTCCTCCAAAACAATCAACAGCACACAAATGCTATTGCTCCAGTAACAAACACACCATACTATAATAGCACAGAAAAAAGAAATCAGTCAACGATGCGAGCGGCGAAAAGATGCCGCGGAACGTTAGAAAAACAGCGATTTGCATTTATTTCTCTGTTTTATTATAGTACAATGAGACTTAGTCCCTATACTTTTGTGAAAAGGGTGGTAGCACGTGTCAATTCAAATGGCAAATGAGTACGGCAAAATTTATGTTGGCGATGAAGTGATTGCGGTCATTGCAGGTTCAGCCGCTTTGGAATGTTACGGTTTGGTCGGCATGGCTTCACGTCAGCAATTAAAGGACGGAATCGCCGAGTTATTGGGACGCGAAAACCTGGGGCGCGGGGTGGAAGTACGAAGGCTGAAGGATGATGCGATTGACATCGACCTTTACATCATTGTCAGCTATGGCACCCGGATTTCAGAAGTGGCCCATAATGTGCAGAATAGGGTTAAATACGTATTAAGCGAGATTGTAGGTCTTCAAGTGGAACACATTCATATATTTGTGCAGGGAGTTCGCGTAACTCGGTAGTCAGGAAGGAGAATTTGTTTGAGTAAGCGCTTTAATACGATTGACGGTGCAGATTTCATTCATATGATGACAATGGGTGCAGCACGGCTGGAGAGTCAGGTGGAGCAGGTGAATGCTCTTAATGTATTCCCGGTACCGGATGGAGATACCGGAACGAACATGAATTTAACGATGTCGTCCGGAATCGATGAATTACATAGGAAGCCAAGCGAGCACTTGGGTAAAACTGCAATGGCCCTTTCCAAGGGGCTGCTTATGGGCGCGCGCGGAAATTCGGGTGTCATTTTGTCACAGCTTTTTCGCGGCTTTGCCAAGTCCGTGCAGGAAGAGAATGCGATTCATCCCCAGCAGTTTGCGGCCGCCTTGCAGCAGGGAGTGGATACCGCCTATCAGGCGGTGGTCAAGCCCGTAGAGGGCACTGTGCTGACGGTTGCCCGGGAATCTGCCAAGGAGGCCACTTCCTATGCCAGGAAAGCCGGCGATATTGCCGACCTGCTGGAGCATACGCTGCGGAAAGCGGAGGAAGTGCTGGCGAGAACGCCGGACATGCTGCCTGTGCTTAAACAAGTCGGGGTCGTAGATGCCGGCGGCAGGGGGCTCGTCTTGATCTATGAGGGGATGCTGCAGGCCTTAACCGGAGAACAGCCGCCGCTGCCGGTTGCGGAGACGGCTAAGCCGGCAGCCATACCCCAGCAATCGCTGCATGATATGGTCAGCGCCCAGGCTCATATGGCTACGGAAGATATTGAATTCGGTTATTGTACCGAATTTATGGTCAAGCTGTCCCCAGATAAAGTCCCGGGACTGCAATTCGATGAAGGGGACTTCCGCCATGAATTGGAGAAGTTCGGCGACTCCCTGCTGGTTGTGAGCGACGAAGACCTGGTCAAAGTCCATATACATGCCGAATATCCGGGCGAAGTTATGAACTACGCGATGAAATTCGGAGATCTGACCCGCATCAAGATCGAAAATATGCGTGAGCAGCATGAGCATATTATCCAGGCGGAGGAGGCCGGTCGTGCCAATGCATACCTGCACGCTCCCGCCATACAGGAACAGCCAGCGGTGCCGGAGGAGCAGGAAGTCGAGCTTAAGCGCTTCGGCTTTGTCACGGTATCGGTAGGGGACGGAATCAGCGAAATTTTCTCCAGTCTCGGTGTTGATCAAGTGATCGCCGGAGGTCAGACGATGAACCCGAGCACGGAGGATATTGTCAAGGCGATTATGAAGACGCCCGCTGATACGGTGTATGTTCTCCCGAACAATTCCAACATTGTAATGGCGGCTGAGCAGGCCAGAGAGCTGGTAGAGGAGAAGCAGGTCATTGTAATCCCTAGCAAGACGATTCCCCAGGGGATGGCCGCTCTGCTGGCATTTGTCGACAATGCCACCTCGGAAAGCAATACAGATGCGATGACTGCGGCGCTGCAAAACGTCCGGTCAGGACAAATTACCCAGGCAGTCCGCGATTCCTCAATTGATGGGATGGACATTAAGGAGAATGATTATCTTGGCTTGATGGACGGGCGAATTGCTGTAGCCATCCCGGATTTGTCCGCAGCGTGTCAGCAACTGCTGGATCAAATGATTGGCGAGGACGGAGAAATTGTAACGATTCTCGCTGGTGAGGAAGCGGTGGCGGAGCAGACTGCCGCGATTGAAGCCTACCTGGCCGAGCACCACCCGAATGTCGAGGTGGAGGTTCATAGTGGAGGACAGCCGCTCTATGTTTACCTGTTCTCGGTAGAATAGTTCGGGATTTAATTTATAGTGAGGTGATCGGGTTGAGCAAGATTCGTATCGTTACGGACAGTACTGCAGATATTCCCGCGGAGATTCGGGAGAAGCTTGGAATTTCCATGGTTCCATTAAAGGTTCATTTCGACAAAGAAACCTATATCGATTCGGTAACGATTCAAGCCGACGAGTTCTATAAGAAGCTGGCGGCTTTCTCCGGCCTGCCTACAACTTCACAGCCATCGCCAGTTGATTTCGTGGATATTTACAAGGACATTTTGAAGGATGATCCGGACACTCATATTATTTCGATCCATTTGTCTGCCGCGATGAGCGGAACCTATCAGTCGGCCGTGCTGGCCAAGTCGCTTCTTGAGGAGCAGGGGGAGCAGGTCACGGTAGTGGATTCCAAGTCGGCTTCCTACGGCTTCGGATGGCTCGTTGTGCTTGCTGCAGAAGCGGTAAATGAGGGCAAGAGCAAAGAAGAAATTTTGGATATCATTTATAAAAACCGAGAAGAGATGGCGCTCTATTTTCTAGTCGATACGCTGGAGTATTTGCAAAAGGGAGGACGGATCGGTAAAGCCGCTGCTTTCCTGGGAACTTTGCTCAATATCAAACCGATTTTGTCGATTGATGACGAGGGTGAAGTAACGTCGGTTGAAAAGGCAAGAGGCCAGAAAAAAGCGATGAATCGCTTGATTGAGCTGACAAGGGCCAAGCATGGCGATAAGGAAGTGAATGTCATTATCGCGCATGCCGCTTCGCTGGGAACAGCCGAGGAGCTCAAGGAGCTGGTACAAGCCCAATTGAAAGTGAAATCAGTATCCTTTACTACGGTTGGGCCTGTAATCGGCACGCATGCCGGTCCGGGTACGATTGCCATCTTTGCTCTTCCGGGGTAAGGTCCGATGAAGCTGAGTGAGATTGCAGTTAAGCAAATCAAGGGTGTTGGCCCTAAAAAGGCGGAGGATTTGGAGCAGCTCGGCATTCATACCGCCCAGCAGCTGCTCGAATATTTCCCGTTTCGTTATGAAGATTACCGGATTCGTGATTTGGCTCAGGTAGCGGATGGAGAGAAGGCGACTGTAGAAGGGAAAATATACGGCACCCCTTCGCTGCAAATGTACGGCCGCAAAAAGTCCCGCCTGACCTGCAAAGTGGTCGTGAACGATGTAATGGTCACAGCCGTATGGTTTAACCGGCATTTTATTAAGGATCAGCTGCAGCCGGGCGAAACTATAGTCCTGAATGGAAAGTGGGATTCCCGGCGCCAGCAGCTTACTGTTTCCGAGCATGAGTTTCCCGCCAAAGCCAGCCGTCAGGGACCCCGCAGCGGCACTCTGCAGCCCGTCTATTCCGTGGCTGGTCCGATTAGTCAGGCCTGGATGCGTAAAACGATTAAGACTGCGCTGGAGCGTTATGGTTCTTACGTAGAGGAGCTGCTGCCGGAGGAGCTGCTCGGCAAGTACAAGCTGATTTCCCGCAAAGAGGCTGTGGCTCATGTGCATCGGCCGGACAATTTCGAGGATGGCCGGCAAGCTCGAAGACGGCTTGTTTATGAGGAGCTTTTTCTTTTTCAACTGAAAATGCAGGCATATCGCGCCCTGAACCGGGGCAGAACAGACGGGGTTGCCCATGCACTGGATATGGAAGCGATCCGCTCCTTTATCCGTTCCCTGCCGTTTGAACTGACCGATTCACAGAAAAAGGTGCTCGCTGAAATTTTCCGCGATTTGAAGGAGCCCTATAGTATGAACCGACTGCTGCAAGGCGATGTCGGCTCGGGCAAAACGGCCGTAGCGGCCGTTTCTTTGTTTGCTGTAGTCAAGGCAGGCAAGCAGGGGGCGCTTATGGTGCCTACGGAAATATTAGCCGAACAGCACAAGCGGTCGCTTGAGGAGATGTTTGCCCCATTTGGCATTCAAGTCGCTTTGCTGACGGGCAGTCTGCGGGAGAAGGCGCGCCGCGAAACATTGGCCTCCTTGCAGATGGGACTCACAGATCTGGTGATCGGTACTCATGCACTCATTCAGGAGGACGTGGTGTTTCGCAGTTTAGGGCTGGTCATTACCGATGAACAGCACCGGTTTGGCGTCAATCAGCGCGGCATCCTTCGCAGCAAGGGGCTTAACCCCGATGTGCTGACGATGACGGCTACGCCAATTCCGCGAACCCTGGCGATTACAGCATTCGGGGATATGGATGTTTCTACGCTAACGGAGCTGCCTAAAGGGCGCAAGCCGATCAAAACATACAGCGTCTCCCATGATATGCTGCCGAGGGTGCTCGGCTTTATTCGCAAGGAGGTATCCCAGGGCAGGCAGGCGTATGTGATTTGTCCGTTGATTGAGGAATCGGACAAGCTCGATGTGCAAAATGCGATAGATGTCCATACGCAGCTGGCCCAGCATTTCCCGGACCTGAAGATCGGTCTCCTGCATGGCCGCCTGACCAACATGGAGAAGGATGAAGTGATGCAGCAATTTAAGGACAACGATGTGCAGGTCCTTGTTTCCACAACTGTCGTGGAGGTGGGGGTGGATGTGCCGAACGCCACATTAATGATCGTCTATGATGCGGTTCGTTTCGGACTGTCCCAGCTTCACCAGCTGCGGGGAAGAGTGGGCCGCGGAGCGCACCAATCGTACTGCATTCTGCTTGCCGATCCGAAGAACGAGGTCAGCAAAGAGCGGATGAAGGTCATGACCGAAACAAACGACGGCTTTGAGATCGCGCGGCGTGATCTGGAGCTGCGGGGACCGGGGGATTTTTTCGGAACAAAGCAAAGCGGGCTTCCGGATTTTAAGCTGGCGGATCTGATGAGCGATTACGAGATCTTGGAAAAGGCCCGTGAAGACGCCGCTGCCCTCGTGCAGGAGCCGGACTTTTGGACAGCAGCCCGCTATTTGCCGCTGCGTGATTACCTGCAGCAGCAGCAGGTATTCCGTGCGGGCCGCTTCGATTAAATACGCTAAGCCGGGTATTTTTCTGCTAATAGACACATTCCCCCTCCGATTCTCATAGACTAGAGAATGAGGGTTCGGAAAAGGGGTGGATACATGAGCTATCAGCAGTACGGCATTGACCCCGGACTGGTGGAGCGGATTAAACGGAAAATGAAAAACCCGCTCACGAAGGAACGGATTAAGGCGATGCTTCACGGAGTCAGCAAAGCGGATTTACAAAATCCGGCCAAGGTTCGCTCGCTTCTTAACCGGGCAGCCAAGGTGCTGGGCGAATCATTAACAGAGCGGCAATCGGCTCAAATTGTACAATTTGTGATTGCTCAAAAAATCGATCCTAATAACACGTTTCATCTCTTAAAGCTATGGGGGATGTTCCGCTAGCGCTAAGAGCGCGTACTAAAAAACACCGGGTGCTGGAATAGCCTTCCGGTGTTTTTTAGTATACCTTAGTTTTGGAAAAACGCGCGGTTTTTCTCGATAAACTCTTGCTCGTCCGCAGGAACATCATCTTCTTGGTAAATAGCCGCTACGGGACATACCGCTTCACATGCTCCACAATCAATGCAAATATCCGGGTCAATATAGTATTGATCTTCCCCTTCTTTAATGCAATCGACCGGACAGGCCTCTACACAATCTGACGCTTTCTCCCCAATACAAGGCGATGTGATAACAAAAGCCATGTGAGAACCTCCTTTGCTCAGTAATGAATAAGTAAGATGGTATGAGAAAAACTCCTTAGTCAAAACTATGCGGGAACAAGCCCGTTCATTCTGACACCCTATCGTCCTGATCTGATCAGGGCGGAGTCCTTCGGGGATAGCGACCGCTTTCAAGCAGCTGGTCGAGTTCTGTTAGTTGCCGTTATCCGCAAGTATAACAGGGGTTAAGCAACATAGCTTGACCGCCTGTCCTTCAAGATGAAACAGCAGCTGCTCTACCGGCACAATCCTACGTCCATTATCACTTTTTTTTCTTCACAAATCAACTGAAAGATTGTCCGGGTGCGACAAAACCCCCTCTGCTTTCCCCGCATTCTACTATAGCTCCCGGCTGGTATTTACTCTGCCCGCAAATATGTGATTAAATATCGATTCCCATCCATGGCTCCGCTTGTGGGAGTATTTTACATAAATACTAAATGCTCTTAAACTGTGACAAGCCCCAGCATTTAGGCAAAAAAAGAGATATTTTTCCACTTGAAACGGGAATAAATGTTCTTATAATTAATAAAATAAGAACATATGTTTCCTGTGTGCATAATTCCTTAGTTTGGGGTGATTGTGATGGCATGTCCGACTGAGCGGACGATTATGCTGGCGGATTGTTTATCGTTTTACGCCAGTGTGGAAAAGACAGCTCATCCTGAGTTCCGCGACCGCCCGGTTGTTGTAGCGGGAGATCCTGCACGCCGCAGCGGCATTATTTTGGCAGCTTGTCCAGTGGCTAAAGCCCAGGGAGTTAAAACGGCGGAAACATTGGGCGAGGCGATGGGCAAGTGCCCACAGCTGATCGTTATCCGTCCGCGAATGCAAACCTACCTGCAGGTTTCCTTGCAAATTACGGAAATTTTGGAGCAGTTCAGCGACCGCGTGGAACCCTTCAGCATTGATGAGCAGTTTATTGATGCAACTGGAATATGGCCCCGTTATGGATCGCCCGAGAGAATGGCTGCTCAAATTCAAAGATACATTATGCTGCAAACAGGGATATGGGCTCGCTTAGGCATCAGTTCGACCAAGGTGCTGGCTAAGATGGCCTGCGATATTCATGCGAAGAAGAATGAGAGCGGGATTTTTCATTTGCAGACTGCGCAGATTGCCTCCCAGCTATGGCCCAGGCCGGTGCATAACCTGTTTGGGGCAGGCTCGCGTATGACTCGCCATTTTGCCCGTATGGGGCTGTACACAATAGGCGATATTGCGCAGACCCCGCTGCCTCGCCTGAAGGAGATGATGCGGGCACGCATGGGCAAAAACAGCGATATTCAGGCTGAGGTCTATTGGCGTACCGCTAACGGCTTGGACGATAGTCCGGTAACGCCGGGCACTCATGATGTCCAGCAAGCGGTCGGCCACCAGATGACACTGCCGCGCGATTATCGCACCCCGGCCGAAATCGATCTGATTTTGCTGGAGCTCAGCGAAGAAGTGTGCCGGCGCTGCCGGTCCAAGGGGTACGCCGGATGGGTGGTGTCGGCAGGCGCCCAAGGGGCGGACTTTGACCGGCCCAGCGGGTTTTACCGGCAGCAAAAACTGCCTGATCCGACTAATATTACGCGGGAGGTTTATACAGCTGCGCGCCGTTTGTTTTACCGGTTTTGGGACGGTCAGCCGATCCGCCGGGCGGGCGTGACTCTGTCCCAGCTAACCGATGCCAGCAGCTATCAGCTGACTTTATTCGGCAATCGGGAAAAAGCTCGCAGTCTGGAAAAAGCAACGGATGCGATTAAAAACCGTTTTGGCAGCACCGCGATTTTGCGTGCCTCGTCTTTAATGGAGCCGGGGCAGGCCAGGGAGCGCAGTGCGAAAATAGGAGGGCATTATAAGTGAATACGAAAGCCAGGGAAGGAGGGGTGACATATGGGCAAGAAGCTGAGCGGCAACGGCTTATGGGAATCAAGCCGAATGATGCTTCCCGAGCACCGGGAGATACTTGTTGAGCGGAGAAAGTACCCGGCGGCAAACGACGAGGGAGCTTTGCAGCCGGCCGACCGGCGGCTCGTCCGGCAATCGGTTGTACTTCCGGTGGCGCTATCGATTACCCGGGGTAATTTCAAGCGCCTCAAGGCATTTCCCACTCCTCTGCACAAGCTGTATGTTCAGGCGACTATGCTCCTGATCGATTGTCTTCATCGGGATGAGGTGAAGATAAGGCAGGAGCTCGCTGCTAAAGGAATCGAAGTGCGGCAGGAAAGCGCGGAAGATGCGCTTCACTGCCGCTGGATGTATCGTGGGGCTGAAGAAAGCTTCACTTTTACCCGAGATGCGCTAAGACAAGAGGTGGCGCTGCAGCTGCAGAATTATATTACGGCGCTGTTTTCTTCCGCCAATGCTCGCCAGAGCTAAAGACGCTCTTGCAGCAAAGAAGGTTTTTCGTCTATAATAGGAACATATGTTCTATTATGTCTGGAGGCGGACAGGTTGAGAAATGTGCCAACGAAGGAAGAGCTGGAGATGATCCGGGACTATTGCTTGCTTCCGATTATGCTCGCGATTGTGGAGAACAGCCGCAAACAGATTGAATATTCGGTAGCGCTGTCGATCAAGCAGCTGTATTTGGCAGCAACTGACGCTTTGCTGTACCGGATTCGGGCTGACTTGACCGCGGTGAAGAGCGGCTTGCGTGAGCACGGTATCAAGGTGTTCGAAGACGAACGGCAGGACAAGAACGGCCGGTATTACCGGTTTGTTTGCCGCGGATACGAGGATAAGTTTGCGTTGATTCGCGACCTGATCCGGGCTGAGGTAAGTGTCCGTCTAGGAAGCTATATTGCTGAAGTGATCAGGGAGGCTGGCCAAACAAGCAAGACCAACTAAACAAACAAGACTTTTTCAACGGCCGATGCCCTGGAGCACGGTTCTTCCGTTAGAAAAGTCTTGGTCAAGGTAAAACGTTCATATAAATCGTCTCTTTAAGTGGCCAGCCGGCGGCCGTCATGCTGCGAAGCCCGTGCGCCGGGAGCTGGCGTGTGTGTGAAGACTTGCCGTCTGATTAACTGCTCTGCAAACGCTGTACAATTTCAAGCACAGAGGTGCGGCTAAGCTTGCTCTTACCGGCCGCCAGCGCTTCCAGAGTTCCTGAAGCGAGCGCCAGCGGGATGCGGCAGAAGTCCAGCACCGGCCCTGGCTTCAGATCCTCAATATAGGCTTGTCCTAACTGCAGGTTGCGGCGGGTGTAAGCGAACATATCCTGCAAGTCCCAGCCATCCGGGAAAAAGTCGACGCCCCGCTCCAGGTCTTCCTTGCGGTTGCGGACGATGTTCACGGTTTGCAGGCCGCGGCCAAATCCGGTTGCTTCCTCATAGTCGGTTTCCGTGCCATCGTACCAGTTCCAGATGTCAGATAACAGGACGCCGACCGCTCCGGCTACGCAATAGGTGTAATCATCCAGATCCTTCTCCGTTCGTATGACCCAGTTTCTCTCGACCCAGTCTGCCATGCCTGCCGCCATCTCGGCAGTGGCTGCCCATACGGTCGGGGCAATGGTGCTTGGGCAAAAGAGTGCCCAATCGGCGAGCTTCAAGGTTACTTTGGGTAAAGATTTTTTGTAATTAGCAAAAATAACTTCCGCTTCCCGGGGATCGAGCTCTGCGTTTTTTAAGAAAACAGCGACTTGACGCAGCAGTTTGATTTTATCCGGAGCGGGCAGATGCGGGTCGTCTTCAATTTCGTCTATCGCGCGCATACAAAGGTAGGCCGAGGCTACAGCTTCCTGTAATCCGGGGACCAACCGGCTGATCGGGATGTAGAAGGTGCGGCTTGTAGCGGCCAAAGACTTCATTGCTTCTTTGTGTTGTGCGGATTTACCCATGAAAAAATACCTTCCCTTCTAGTTGACTAAACCTGACTGAACGATATGGACTAATAGTAAAAAGTATACCCTTCCGGGAAGCAGAAGTAAAACCGCAGAGTATCAGAAAACATAATATTTAGGATAGTTCCTTGGCAATAAAACTAGGGAATTAGCAAGCTGGTAACAAAAGGGGGCATCCGGTACGCCGGAGACGTAATCATTCCTTCGTTCACGGTCAGTAGCTGTGGGCGTTTTTGATGTTCTTGTTATATTGACAACAACATAAAATCAAATCATAATCGTAGTTGTAAAACAATTGCAATACAGGTTCCAGACGTATACCTTTTTGTCACATGGTATGTCGGATTCGAATTTGTTGAGAGGGGTGTTACCGTGCCAACAACATACAGCGAGATCGGACAACCGTGCAGGAATTTCAACATTTTGGCGACAGAAGTTCTGACTGATCCTTTGGATGGAAAGGATAAGTTCGTGTTATCCAATTTTGCGATGGGAGGAACCGGGAGTATTATTCTAATTGATGCGGCGACGGGGGAGGGGGAAACATTTGAATTGCCCGTAGGAGCCGGGGCCTGGGGATTGGTGAACTGGAGAAATGAGAAACTGGTTGTTGGCACATGTGTGCAGCAGGCTTATTTGCACGTGTTTGATTTGAAAGCGCGTTCTTGGGCGAAACCGCTGCAGTCTCCGGGAGAAGAGTACTTTTGGAAGATGGCGCTGGGCTCTGATGGAAAAGTGTATGGGGGAACCTACCCCGGTTGTGCTTTAATGCAATATGATCCGCTCACGCATTCGCTTATCCGCCTCGGACGGGTATCTGACAATGAGAAGAATTTATACAGCCGCCCGGTTTGGGGAGAGGCGGAAGGCCGCATTTTTGTTCAATATGGCTTTGAGACGAACGGCAACAAAGTATACGACATTGCAAGCGGTGAGTTTGCCTCTTTTGCGAGCCCTGGCGAAGAGATCAAGGAAGTATGCAATGAATTTGTGTGCACGCAACAGGAAGGCCGGTTGCGCTTTTACGATCCGCAGACACTGCGGCCGCTCGATCCGTCAGGTCTGGAGCAGCGTCTTGAGTTCACTGCGATCGAACTGGCGAATGGCCAGAAAATCAGCGTAAAACGCCTTCCTTCGGGCAAGCTGGCGGGGGTGAGGGGACAGGACTACTTTATCATCGAAGCCCCGTCGTCCGCCGCTAACTGGCAGCAGCCTTTGGAGGTGGAATTGAAACGAATTCCATCCGAAGCCCCGCCGACCTCGATACATACTTTGCAAACGGATACAACAGGAAATGTATGGGGTGCGAGCGGTTTTGGACAAACGATTTTCCGCTTTACCCCTCAAAACGGGCAGTTTTGGAATTCGCCGGCTGTTTGCAATCGCGGCGGTGAAGTATACGGTATTGTAAGTACGGAGGATAGATTGTTTTTTTCCAGTTACGTTGGCGGCGATCACATCGTCTACGATCCTTCCGCACCCTGGGATCAGTTGAACAATGTTAATCCGCAAACACTGCGCTCTGTTGCGCCGCAGCTGATCCGTCCCGAAGGGCGAAGCGTATTAGGGCCGGACGGTGCTGTCTGGACCGGATGGTCGGCGAAATACGGCACGTATGGCGGCGGTCTGTCGAGAGTAGACCCGCAAACGCTGGAAGTAACGAGCTGGTATGATCCGATACCTGAGCAGCAGGTGGCAGGCATAGCCGCAGACGATGAATATATTTATTTTACGACCAATGGAGGGGCCAGCGGCCTTGCCTATCGCGACGTAGACTGTCATCTTGGCGTATGGAAGCCGGGAACGGGAGTGATTCATCAGGAAACTTTTGAACCCGCTGAGCGCACGGGAAAAGCCATTATTGCGCTGGGCGGTGAAGTTCTTTTCGGGGTAGGGAAAACGCTGCGTATTTTTGACAAGCAAAAATTAGAGCTGACAGAGACGATTCCTTTACCGGCACCCTGCAGTTGGCTGGTGGCTGTGGGTGATCGCAAAGCGGCCGTGTTCAGCGGGAATAGGCTCGGAGAAATAGATATGGACAGTCGGGTCATTACATGGGCGGCAGAGCTGCCCGGCCAAGTCCATGCCGCGGCGGCGGCTGATTCAGGAGAATTGTATTTTGCGGTAGGCTCTACATTGTTTGTTACGGATAATTACAAATAGAAATGAAGCAGAGCAAACGGCAGGCACAAACGTCCTGCCGTTGTTTTGTATAGCAGGTTCGAAAGGGGGAATATATTTTGACATGGTTTAGTCGCCTGACGCTCGCTTCCAGCAAAAAGCGCAGAAGTGTGTTCCTGATCATTCTATCTTCCTATTTTCTTGTCCTGCTGCTGCCGCTGTTAATCGGCAGCTTGCTCTACATAAGAGTTCAATCGGTTATGGTAGAAAATGCTTCGCATGCGAATCTCGGCTTGCTGGAACAGATCAAGCAGGCTGTGGAGAAGGAATTGGAAGAAATCGACCGGTTAACGGTTCAAATTTCGGTTCACCGAAGCTTAACTGGCTGCTTGGAGCAAGCAACGAGGAAATGCAGCACGAGCCATTTCAGGTGATCGATTTTACAAGAGAGTTGAGAAACTATCGGAATATTAGCAGCTTGAAAAGCGATTTTTATATTTATCTTGAGCAGCAAAATGTCGTCATTAGTTCTACCGGCAAAACGGATGCCAACAATTTTTTTCAAAATTTAAGAACCTACGAACAGATGTCGGTCGATGATGTTTATAACTCTATGCTCTCTGGTGTGCGGCAGCAGGCATATGTGACGACAGACCGGGTAAACGGAAACCGCAACATCATTTTTGTGCAGTCGCTGCCAATATGGAGCCGGACGAATGTGCAGGGCTATTTGGTCATTCATTTCGATGATAGTCATTTAAGAAGAATGCTTGAGCGGCTGAATGGAGTGTACGGCGGGGATATCCATATTTTCGATCATGAAAACAAAGTGATTGTCAGCAATGATGCCTCAGCTGGGGACGGCATGTTTTTGCAGCTGCCGGAAGATATGGGGTACGAAATGATCCATCACGGAGGAGAAAGCAAGATGCTTTCTTACACCCATGGCAAAAACGATTGGAAGTATGTCTCAGTCGTTCCGCGGGACACTGTGATGAAGGATGTTGACGAAATTAAAAACCGGGTGCTGCTTGTCATCGGCATTGGCCTTTTGATCGGGCTGGCAACGGCGCTGATCATGACTTACCGGCATTACACCCCGATTAGAACGGTCGTCAACGAAATTTTGAAGGTCGAAAACAACAGCGAGAAGGATGTTGTCAACGAGTTGGAGTTTATCCGGCAATCGGTCAGTCGTTCGCTGAGCAAGGAAAAAAGCATGAAACGAGTGCTCGAGCGCAATCAGCCGATGATTCAGGCTCATTTTTTGAGCCGATTTATGAAAGGATACTTAAAAATTGCCGATGTGACCGAAGACTCGCTGGGATTTATGGATGTGAGGCTTGATAAAGACGGTTTATTTGCCGTTGTGCTGATCGAGCTGGACGAGGGAAGCGATTTTTTTCACGGCGATTCGGAGAAGGAGTGGGGACTCGCTCGCTTTACCATCTCGAATCTGGCTTATGAGCTTATACAGGAGAACGGTTATGTGATCGAGATGGAGCGTTCCCGTCTAGCGATTCTTTACGCGGACGAAGGTAAGGCAGCCGATGTCGCTGCTGCGCGCGATCAATGGATTCGTTTGCTGCAGGATACGCTTCATCAGCGCTTTCGCATGAACGTCACATTGGCGGTGAGCGGCATCAAAGCAGGGCTTGAAGAAATCCCGCAGTGCTATCGCGAGGCTTTAATGGCGATGGATTACCGGATGATTTACGGGACAAATGCGGTCATCCATTATGAAATGGTTGGCGATATTGGCCAGCAGACATATCAATATCCGCTGGAAACCGAGGTGCAGCTGATCAATCATGTGAAGAGCGGTGACTGCGAGGAGATGCAGAAGGTGCTGCGGCGAATTTATGAAGTGAATTTTGTTACGCATAATATTTCCCCTGAAATGGGCAGGTGTTTGTTTTTCGATATGACAGGCACCATCTTGAAGCTGATGAATGGACTCCATATAGACAGCGAAACGCTGTTTGAAGACGCCGATGATCCGCTCAAGACTTTGTCCGACAGCTTTACAGTGGAGGAGATGTTCGCGCACACGACAGCGCTTTATACAAAACTGTGCCGGTTGGTAAGGGAGGGACGCACGGATCGCAGCGAGCAGTTGTATCGGGACATAGTCCATTATATAGACGAGCATTTTGGCGACAGTAATCTCAGTTTATCCTCTATGGCTGACCACTTTGGCATAACACCGCAATATCTTTCTACCTTTTTCAAACGACATAGCCGGCAAAACTTGAACGATTACGTGGCTCAAGTGCGCATCCGGGAAGCAAAAAAACTGCTCGAGAACACTTCCCAGCCTTTGGCGCAAATTGCCGGGCGGATAGGCTACGCCAACGATATCGGATTTATTCGCTTGTTTAAAAAGCACGAAGGGATTACTCCCGGCAGCTACCGCAAAAATAAAAAGCGCCAGCAATTTGAGGAAAGCTGACAAACCAGGGCACTGTTTAAGCTTAGATAGTCAAGATGAAAAGCAGATAATTGCGGGGAATCTTACTGCCGCACCGTTTTCCATAACTTGTATAGTCGATGTGTAGGATAGGCAATAGGCAAATGGCAGACGCAATTCCTACAGTAAAAGAGCAAGGAGATCACCTCAGCAGAGAAAGGAGATATGGTCAATGTACGCAAAAAGAAAGTCGCTTCACGCTTTGCTCGCACTGCTTCTGTCTTTAGCCCTGCTTGCAGCATGTTCGTCAAACAAGGGACCGGTCAGCGAAGGGGGAGGAACAGAAAATGGAGTTGACGATGGAATACCCGAAGAAAGAAAAACGCTCAGCATGTTTATGATCAATTCGGGTTTGGCGCACCCGGACAATGTTGACCCTTCTGACAATCCGTTTATCAACATTATTGAAGAGGAAGCGAATGTCGATCTAAGGCTGGATGTTCCTGCCTATTCGGACTGGGAAACGGTGTTCCGGCTGATGCTGGCGTCTGGTAAACTGCCCGACATCGTTCATTCTCCCGGGCTTCATTCGGAAATTTATCAGGCTGCAAATGAAGGCGCTTTCATTGATTTAAAAGAATATTACGACAATTCGCCGATCGTCCAGGCGGTCATTTCTCCGGAAATGATGGAGCTCGCCAAGGATATGGACAGCGGGCACTATTGGCGCATTCCGATGAATTATGAATCTTCTCCGCCAGGGTCAGGCTTGTTTACACGCTATGATTTGGTGGAGAAATATAACGATGGCATATGGCCGAGGTCGGTCGATGAGTGGGTGGACCTGATGCGCAAGATCAAGGCTGACGATGAGAGTGCGTTGATCTTGACGACCCGGCCGGTAGGAGACCAGCTATTTCATTATGGGGGCAGGGTTATTTACGATATGTACGGTGCGGATCCGTACGGTTGGCGTGTGATGGATGGCGAAATTATCCCTAATGTATTGCTTCCTGAATATCGCGCGGCTACGCAAAAAATGCGGGAGCTGTATGCGGAAGGCTTGCTTGATCCGGAATTTGCGACTAATGATTCGGCCATTTACTTTCAAAAACTGCAAAACCAAGGCATTTTAATGCAGTGGAACACTGCCGATCAGCTTCCAAATTTTGCAAGACAATATTTGGTCAGCCCCGATTACGCTGATCAACGCCATTATAAGTGGGTATTCGCGCCGCCACTAGAGGAATATCCAGCAGAGCTGGCTGATCCGAAATACGCCGCAGGACCGAAAGGGTCTCCGATTACCGGGCACGGTCTGTACATTTCTGCTGCTGCTTCCGACCCGGATCGCGCCTGGAGAGTCATTGAAGCGTTCGCTTCGGAAAGATTGTACGAGGCGATTTTCTGGGGAGAGGAAGGAGAAACCTATACGGTTGTAAACGGGGAGAGAGTGCCTGACGCGGATGCTTTGGCGAGCCAGGACCGCAGGTGGACCCTGCATCTGGCACTGCTGTGGGGCTTCCAGAACGGTCAGGAAGTCCAGCGGGCGATTAACGAGCAGGTGCTGGGTGAGGATTATGCGAAGCTGGTCTATGACTCTTTAGATGTATTGCAAGAAAAAGCCGAAGAAAGAGGACTTCATCAGTTAATCGGGTATAACGCCTCCGGTGAGGCGGCAATGAAAGGATCAGAATCGATGCAGGCGATTAACCGCTTTACTGTAGAGGCGATTACCGGACGCATCTCCATGGAGCAGTTTGACGCCGAGGTGCAGAAATGGGAGCAAACTTACCGCAGCATTATATATGATCCGATGCAGCGCTACATGGATGAAAATAAGGATTTCCTCCGGTCTGTTGGCTTCAAGGCAGTGGACTGGTAATTTATACGAAATAAATGCATGCCGGGAACGGGATATCCGTCGGGAGTGACAGCCGGACGGATATCTCTTCATTAAGCTGATGAGGAGGAGACTGATGAACCAAACCATACCCAAATCTCCGCTTGAACTGGGAACTTTCCGCAAAAGAGGAGTGCGCCGCAAAGTACCTTTCAAAAAATGGTTTCCTTTATACTTGCTGCTGACTCCGACAATCGTGTCCTTGTTTGTGTTTAACTATATCCCCATGTACGGAATCATCATTTCCTTTCAGGATTATTCTGTATTCCGCGGTATTCTTGGCAGTGAATGGGTGGGCTTGAAGCACTTCATCTATTTTCTCAACGATGCGCGCTTTTGGATGGTCATGCGAAATACACTGATTATTAATTTTTATGACCTGATCTTTGGCTTTACAGCGCCGATTCTCTTTGCTCTCTTGGCCAACGAAATTCACCAGCGCATGTTCAAGCGTGTGATTCAGACGGTGTCTTATTTACCGCATTTTTTATCCTGGGTCGTCGTCGCAGGGATTTTTTATCAGTTTTTGGCGCCGCATACCGGTTTGTTTAATATTTTTATGTCCAACGTATTCGGCATGACGCCCATTGATTTTATGACCGATAAAAGCATGTTTCGCGGGCTGCTGGTCATTGCCGACATTTGGAAAAGCACAGGCTGGTCGGCTATTTTATATTTTGCTGTAATTGCAGGCATAAACCGCACTTATTATGAAGCGGCCTGGATCGATGGAGCAAATCGTTTTCAACAAGTACTGCACATAACACTGCCGCATATGACACCGATGATTGTGCTTTTGTTTTTGCTAAATTTGTCTCGCATATTTGGCATCGGTTTTGAACGGGTGTTTTTGATGCAAAATCCGCTTGTTTACGACGTATCCGATGTTATTTCAACTTATGTTTATCGCGTCGGTCTCGAGCAGGCTCAATACAGCTTTACGACCGCGATCGGATTGACTCAGAGCATTCTCAGCTTTGCCCTGCTGGTCGGGTCGAACTGGCTGTCGAAAAAATGGGTGGGCATGGGCCTGTACTAATCACAGACTGGAGGCGTTGACATGAAGCAGTATCGCACCCCGTCCCGGACGGTGTTTCAAATTTTCAACTACAGCTTTTTCATTCTTTTTTCCATTACGATTCTCGTTCCGTTTATAAATGCAGTTGCCATCTCATTCAGCAGCTCCGCAGCCGCCAGAAGCGGCTCGATTGGATTATGGCCGGTCGACTTCCAATTAGACGCCTACCTCATGCTGATGAATAGCGCCACTTTTATCCGTTCGTTTGCCAATACAGTGTTTTTAACCGCCATTAACACTATCCTGGTGATTATCGTTTCGCTGTCGACTGCTTATGCATTATCGAGCAAAAATATGGTGATGCGCAGGACGGTGTTCTATTACATTATTTTCACGATGTTTTTCAGCGGAGGATTAATTCCCACCTATCTTCTCGTGAACAATCTGGGGATAACGAACTCTTACTGGGCGCTGATTTTGCCCGGAATTGTAAACGGCTTTTATGTCATTGTGTTCAAAAATGTAATTGACCAATTGCCGGGAGAACTGCTGGAAAGTGCGGAGATAGACGGAGCGGGAGATTTTCGCATGCTGTTCCAAATGGTGCTCCCGTTGGTGCTGCCGATGACGATGGCTTTTACGATTTTCAGCGCAGTCGCCTACTGGAATGAATGGTTTGGCGTCTTGCTGTATATACGCGATTCCCAATACTGGACCCTGCAGTTCCAGCTGCGGGATATTTTGGTCACGTCCACGGTGTCTCAAGATTTCAACACGGATTTGCGGGAGCAATTCGGACTCGCTGTCCACCCCGAAAATTTGAAAATGGCAGCTTTAATGATTACCGTGCTGCCGATCATTGCAATTTATCCGTTTGTGCAAAAATATTTTATTCACGGCCAGCTCGTTGGCGCGGTGAAAGGATAATGAGATGAAAACAAGGAGCACATATTACACGCCAAGGAAAAAGGCCGCTGCCCGCAGCAAACTGCAGCATGCAATGTGGGCCCGCAAGCTGCGTGATGAAGCTGTGAGCAAGGCGGAGGCTTATTTGCGTCAGGGGCATGACTGGCTGTGGAGCCTGGTCACGTCCCAATCGCTGCCGCGAAGCATCATGGTGCATCTTACTTTGGGCTCGCCGGGCTCCGGGCCTGAATTGACCCGGCTTTATGGCAACTACGGATGGCTCGCCGATCCGTTGAATGATCCGTGGAAGCTAACCGACCCGGTTAGCGGCATGCGGTTTCCGAGCAACGACTTTGCTTCCTATTATGCCAGCGGCCTTAACGCCAAAGGAGAGTTCAACGCCGCGCTTGCCGATCCGCAGTTTCTGGTCAATGAGCTGTATCCGCACAAAGGAGAGCATTGGGCGGTTGACGACGGCTATGGCTGGATCGACGACCAGGGAGAGCGCTGGGGCTTTATCGCTTACTACAATCACTGGCATCTCTGGTATGGAAAAGGGATGATTGTGGATGCGCTTGTCTCCTTTAGAGACGCTTATTTGCTTACCGATGACGCCCGATATGGGGAAGCGGGAGTCATTTTGCTGGATCGCGTGGCGGATGTGTACCCGCAAATGGACATCTCGGCTTATCGCTGGGATGACGGCTACTACAATTCGCACGGCTTGAGCGGCAAAGGCAAAGTGGTCGGCTGCATCTGGGAAACGGGCTTGGCCAGTGATCTGCTGACCTGCTTTGACGCCTTTTTCCCGGCGATAGAAAGCCCACGAGTGCGGCAATTTTTGCAGAATAAAGCCAGCCGCTGGCAGCTTGGCAGCGAAAAAAGCACAAGTGGAATGATTCGCGACAATATCGAGCGGGGCATTGTGCAGCAAGTTTATCCGGGTGTGCTGGACGGCAGCATTAGAGGAAACTTTGGCATGCATCAAAAGGCATTAGCCTTGGCTGCTGTCATCTCTGACGACGCCGAATCGGCCCGCCGGTGGATCGGCTGGATTTTGCAATCCGGCGGAACGGTGGCCGAAGATTCAATACCGCGACAGACAGGCGGCAATGTGCTTGCCGCTTTGGTTGATGAGGTCGATCGGGACGGCTTCGGCAATGAAGCGGCACCCCATTACAATGGACTGTGGCTGTCACAAATGAGAGTCTTGGCCGAAGTGCTGGAGCTTTCTGAGCTGGAAGATGTTAATTTGTCGAAGCACCCGAAATTTCGCAAGATGTTCCTTACGCCTATCGAGCTGCTGATCGGAAGGTGTAGTATTCCCGCAATTGGAGATTCCTGGCGCACAGGGAATTATCGGATCCCCGGCACAATAGACGATCATTTGTTCGCTTATGAGCGATATGGAGATCCGAAGTTAGCCCAGTACATTTATTTCTTGAACGGCAGCACTTTGGACGGCTTGCCAGGTGATTTGTTTTCACCCGATTCGGACCGGCTGGAGGAAAGCATTGCTCAGGTGCTGCAGCGATGCGGTGAGCTGAAATGTGAGAGCGTAAATTTGACCGGCTACGGCTTTGCCGCGCTGCAAATTGCAGGCGACCTGGCGGGAAGCCCGAACGCTGTGCAAGCGGCGGAACATGCACGATCTAAAGGAGCTGTGCAGGCCGTAAACCATGCTGCAGCAGGCAAAAGCACGGCGGCAGCTGCCGAATTCTCCCGGGCTGTATGGATGTACTATGGCCGCACTGGCGGACATGGGCATAAGGATGCGCTCAATATCGGCATGTTTGCTTTCGGCCATGATCTGCTGCCGGATAACGGCTATCCGGAGAAGGCGGACTGGAATCCTAAGCGGTTAGAATGGGTTGAAAATACGGTCAGCCACAATACAGTGGTCGTGGATAGAGCGAAACAGCAGGCGATCTGGGTAGGACGACCGCTTCATTTTCACGGGGAAGGTCCTGTTCAACTTGTTGATGTGGAGGCGCCGGGTGCTTATCCGCATGTTGACTTGTATCGCCGAACAGTCGTGTATGTGCAGGTGGATGAGATAAACAGCTACGCCATTGATCTATTCCACGTGCATGGCGGGCAGCAGCATCATTACAGCTTTCATGCGGCAGAGGGCGAGGTCAGTACCGAAGGCCTGCGGCTGAGAAGACAGGAAAAGGGCACCTATGCCAGCGAGCAGATCGAATACAGGCCTAGCACGGCAGGAAATGCTCGCGGCTACCAGGGAAGCGGCTTTCATTATTTGTTTAATGTGCAGCGTGATGAGAGTCCCGCCTCGGCGTTCAGTGTCGACTGGCGCATCAGGGAAGAACAATCGAGCGGGGAAGGGGAGCTTCACTTCCGTCTGACGATGCTGGGCGAGTATCACGAAGCCGCGCTGGCTAACGGTGAGCCCCCGCAGGTGCCGGGCAACCCGGATCGATTGAACTATGTGCTCGTGAACCGCCGCGGGAACGCTTTGCGCAGCCGGTTTTTCGCCGTATTGGAGCCGTATCGCCATCATCGCTTTATTCAAAGCATCGATCAGGTTGCGGTGCCGGATGGCGTGTCCGCTGTTAAAATTACGCTGGCCGACGGCAGAGTGGACTATGTCGTTCAATCGCTGAATCCCGACCAATGCTATGACATTGACGGCGTGTTCAGCTTTCAAGGCTTTGCCTGCGTCTATTCGTATCGGATGGAGAATGGCCGGAAGGAGCCGGAAATGGTGTTCGCTCACGGCGCCGCCAAACTGCAGGATCGGGATGTGACGTATATGGATCAGCCGTCCGGTTACGTAACGGGAGAGGTGCTCGATTTTACGAAAAATCTGTCCCTGGACAATTCGATCCGCATTCGAATCAACAGGGATGAACCTAATCAGAACATCCGTGCAGAGGATTTGACGGGCAAGCGGATTTACGTGGAAGACGATGGAGAGAGAAATGCGGTTTACAAAATACATGCGTTGACCATGACTAGTGAGCAGGAGGCCGTTATCGCCATCGGGGACCAGACGCTTATCCGATGCTACAGAAGCAAGGAGGATTTGGCGGCCGGTTTTGTATACGATATCCGTGAGGGAGCGCGCTTTAACATTCCTTTGTCCTTTGTATGGAAGAAGTGAAGGAGTGCATAAAATGAACGATTCTGCTTAAAGCAGCATGGGAGTCGAAGCAGCATAAGAGCGAATGCGGGCTGCCGGCTGTTTGTTGAACGTTTTTCTTAAAATGGAGTAGGTATAGAAATAAATCGGGCGCCCCTTTCGGGACGCCCTTTTCATGGGAGAGGAGAAACCGGATGAAGAACTTATGGGGAAACGTAAGTCTTCTCCACGGTTGTCTACGACATTCTCTAATGTCGATAATTAAAGGATGGCCTTAAATTGTCATTCTTATACATATATGCGGATAATTTTTTTGCGCAGCGGATAACAATGTGGGATAATAAAACACGGATAAGACATGATGAGGATACGAACTATTACAAAGAAGCATAAAAGGCTCGAAGAAGCACTGAAAAGATTCAAAACACAACAAAAAACACCAAAACGCACGAAGAACTACATACAATAACAACGTGTCTGAAGCATGCCGACTTTTAATAGCAGAGCAGGAGGGCAGCCCGTGAGAGTCATTTCAGGTACAGCCCGGGGCAGACCATTGAAGGCCGTTCCGGGGGAGGGGACACGGCCAACTACCGATAAGGTGAAAGAGGCCGTGTTCAGTATTCTTAACCCTTATCTACAAGGAGGATGGGTGCTCGATTTGTTTGCGGGCACAGGCGGTCTGGGCATTGAAGCGTTAAGCCGGGGGATGGACCACGCTGTCTTCATAGATCTGGAACGCAAAAGCGTGGAAGTCATTCGCCATAATATAGATACAGCCGGATTTAGAGAACAAGCGGAGGTTTACCGAAATGAGGCACAGCGGGCGCTTAAAGCGCTAGCGAAAAGAGAGGTCAAATTCGCGCTTGTGTTTTTGGATCCGCCTTACCGGCTAAAAACGATGGAGGAATTGCTGCTTAAACTGGTCGGCTACGAGCTGCTTGAGCCTGAAGCAATAATAGTGGCCGAGCACGACCGGAGCAACCGTTATCCAGAAACGGTGGATGGACTTCAACAGATCCGAAGGGCTGATTACGGGGATACGGCTATTACGATTTACCAGTACCGGGATGCTCCGTCAGCTTCGGTCTGAAGAAAATCCCGCACGGGTGAAATAAAGATATAAGACGAGTGGGAAACATCGGACAAGCCTGCCCGAACCGAAAAGAGGAGCTGAACAAGCATGAAAAAACCAACAATGGAAGCCAATATTGCGGTATGCCCGGGAAGCTTTGATCCCGTAACGTATGGTCATTTGGATATTATCCAAAGGGCCTCCCAAGTATTTGAAAAGGTAATCGTGGCGGTGCTCAAAAACTCAAGCAAAACGCCCCTGTTCAGCATTGAAGAGCGCAAAGCGATGCTGGAGCAGGTAACTCAGGATATCCCTAATGTGGAGGTAGACAGCTTTAACGACCTGCTCATTAATTATATGAATGAACGAAACGCACATGTCATTGTAAAAGGATTAAGGGCCGTCTCCGATTTTGAATACGAGCTGCAGATGGCATCCTTGAACCGCAAGCTGAGCGATCGGATAGAAACCTTTTTTATGATGTCTAGCAACCAGTACTCATATTTAAGCTCAAGCATCGTCAAGCAAATTGCTCAATTCAATGGCCCGGTTTCAGATTTGGTTCCAGATGTTGTGGAGCGGGAATTGCGGCGTAAATACAGCAAAGGATGAATCCGGCCACGAGAACATAACAGGCTGCAGCTGCGCAAGGAAGATGAGATTAGAGCTGGCGGCGGCGGAGTTTTCTTGTGCACAGGATTAACAGTGATGCTAACAGAAGAAGGCCTAGTGCTGTTAAATAAAATTTCCCCATCCAGGGCCAGATGGATGCCGATGAAGGAAGCCAGAGCGCCGACCAGCCGACAGGGGCCATGGAAGAGACAGAGGCGGCGTCTAATGAGTCTGCGCCCAAGAGAAGCATTGCCGGCTTCCACAGCGCAATGGTCAGTACCACAGCCCATCCGGCATGGAGAAGACGCGCCAGCATGAATGGCGGATAACGCAAGCCGGCAGGGGAAGTCAGACTGCGCGCTTGGGCATGCAGGGACAGCCCGCTCCAGCCTAGAATCGCTCCAATCAAGGCGGTCTGGAACAACGCGGAGCTTGTATAATGAGCTGCTGCATACACGCCCAGATGCGGCTCCAGCAGCCCGGCTAACAGCACCTGCAGCAGCTCGGAGGTAAGCCAGGGCTCAATAATGATTTTCACGATTTGGTGAATGACTGAGAATAGCATGATAAATCCGCCCAAGCTGAGTAAGGTTTGGGCGGTTGTCGTCACCGAATCGCCCAGCAGCTTGCCGAAGGTCCGGCCATCCTCGCGCCTTGCTGTGGTCAGCGTGTTCGCTGCGCTTGCCCAGAGGCTGGGATAGACAGCGTTTGACAGCTGGCGCGTCGGGTTTGGCTTCTGTAATGATGAGCGCGGAGCAAAAGCAAGCAGAACCAGAGCGGTTGCAACCGCAGCGGCATAATGGATGACAGCGATAAAAAAGCCTCGCTCCACGCTGCTTAAAAAACCGACGCCAATTACCGCAATCATCAGCATGGGGCTGCATAAATGGCTGACCGACCATAGCCGCTGAGCTTCTGCAGGCTTTAGCTGACGCTGCTTGACGAGCTTGCCGGTGACGCTCGAGCCAGCCGGAAAACCTCCAGCCATGCCCAGCGTGAATGCCCACCCGGCAGCGCCAGGCAAGCGGAAGACGAGCCTCATCCAAGGCTCCAAAAACGCTCCGAGAGCGTGAATCACTCCGAGACCGAGCAAAATTTCGGACAGCATCAGGAAAGGGAACAGGCCGGGAAAGACAAAATCCCACCACAGCTTCAAGCCGGCCAAGGAAGACTGAAATACCTCGTCGGGATGTATAATAATAAAAGCAATTAGAATGACGGACAGCGCGCCAACTAAAAGAGTAAAGGAACGGCTTTGCGGATGGAACCAGCTGGCCATCAGCTTCTCCTCCAATCGTACAAGGTATATTTTTAAGTTTACGCTCACGTTTTCTAATTAGACCAAGCTCTTCCCCCAGCAGAAAGGAGAGAATGGGAGTGGATGAACATAAGCACAACAAAGCCGACGAGCCGAATAATCGGGTGGATGTCAGCCAGGATCATAGAATAGGCTTTCGGCCCGGGCAGGCTTCCGGCAGCTCTCCTTCGCGGTTTTTATGGCCGCTTCTTGTCGGAGTTATCGTTTTTTGCGCCCTTTACTTAATTCCGCTGCCCCTGTATACGTACAAACCGGGCACAGCCGAACCGGTAGGACCGATGGTCCGCATGGAACAGAACTCGGAGACATCAGGCTCTTTCTTGCTTACAACGATTGGATTGAGCGATACCAATCTTGTTGGATTTATTTATGCGAAGTTAAATAGTGACTTGTATGAGCTTCGTCCAAAAAACCAGGTGCATCGTGACGGAGAGTCGGAGAGCGAGTATAACCAGCGGCAGGTATATAACATGAGAGCCTCGCAGAGCAATGCCATTCAAGCCGCTTATGAGTTGGCCGGAGTTTCTTATGAAGTTGTCAATACCGGAGTGCTTGTCCTTCGGGTGTCGGAGGATATGCCCGCTTACGGGAAGCTGAGGGCGGGGGACACCATTCTTTCGATAGATGGTCAATCCGCGAGCCATTCTACCGAAATGCTCGATTATTTGAGCAGCAAGCAGCCCGGGGACCGGGTAGTGGTCGAGATTGAACGGTCTGGAGGCCATCAGCAGATGGAAATCGAGCTGGCCGAGCTCCCCCCCCAGCCAGGGGAAGCATCATCCCGGGCAGGGCTGGGTGTATCGATAGCCAACAAACAGGAAATCCAGCCGGAGGATGAAAAATTCGCAGTTAGTGTGGAGGCCGGTCAAATTGGCGGTCCGTCGGCGGGACTTATGTTTGCCCTGGAAATCTATAACCGGCTTGTCGGGGAAGATATTACTAAAGGGTACACTATAGCGGGTACAGGAGAAATCGATCCCGAGGGCAATGTGGGAGTTATTGGCGGTATTCAGTTCAAAGTGGTCGCAGCAGACCGCGAGGGTGCTGATATTTTCTTTGCCCCGAACGACTTGTACCCGGAGGCTGACGATCATTTTCAACCTATTCTTAATGCCACAATAGCAGAGGAGCAGGTGCGAAACATCAAATCGGACATGGTTGTCGTACCTGTCGGGACAATTGAGGAAGCATTGGAATATTTGCAGTCTCTGCCCCCTAAAGAATCGGACTCTTAGAATTTTTACTTTAGCAAGGTTCCAATAAAAACTTTGGTTTAGCCGGAAGCAGCATACGCACCCTATAGATGAAGAAGGAGGCTGAAGCCTCCTTCTATCTGCCAGCTGCAGCGGACTGTATCGGAGGGCGGTAGTGGTCCTGCAGCAGGTCCTCCCTAGTAGGGACATCATAACCAAGCGCATAGACAGAGGCAGCGCGAATATCCATTTCCAAAAATAGGGATCGATTCCGCGGCAGCTTGACGATGGGCTCGAGTCTTGACTCTGTTCTCATGCGCTTCAACAGCTCCCGACCTTTTGATGAGAAAGCGAGGACGCGCGCATAATCAGGCCCGGCAATCAGCGCTTCACGGCTCAATTCGTTTTTGCGATGACCAAGCAGCAAACGGACAAGCATTCTTTGCAGCTTGGTGCGGGTATAGCGTTTTGTTTTGAGGAGGTCCAGCCAGGACTCGAAAGCTGATGGGCTGCCGGCTCCACCTTGCGTAAGTGCATGCCCGGCGGGAAATTGCCGTAAGGTATGCTTGAGACGGTACTCGAGGCCCTCGCTGAACTCGTAAATCTGTTCCAGCTGCTGTTCAGTCTGGCTGACCACGGTATGAAGCAGCGGCTGCATGAAGCGGTTCCAGTCGATAGGCGCACGGCCCAGTTCCAGTTCACGCTGCAGGATGGAGAAGGTGGATTCCGGGACATATGGCCTGAGAGCCGCAGGATCCCCGTCCCCAATCAGCTTTTGCCGCAGAGCAGTAGCACTGGCAATTCGCCGGTCCGAGAAAGATGTATCATGAAATCCGCTTTTATGGCGGGCAACCGTATATGGAGTAATCTTGCTTTGCAGGCGCTGCAGGGCGATTAAATAATGCAGACCTAACGTATTGTTAGGAGCGGTTAGCTGACCCGGCGAATGCGCGGACTCGCCGAGCCATTCCTGAATGGCCCGGCTGTAAGCGGCAGGGTAACTGATTCCGCTGCTCATATGGCTGTTCAGCAGCGATTGAAAGCCGGAGCTTTCGTCAGCTAAAGACTTGGCCAGCCCGGTGAGCCACCGGATATCACCGCTTTCGCTGCCAAAGCAGAGGCTGTCGACAACACCGATCCGGTCCAGGGTATATACCGCTCCATAGGCAAACCATTCGGCAGCTTGCGCAGAATAAGCTACAGGAAGCTCCAAAACCAAATCAATGCCGGCGGCCAGTGCCATCTCGGCACGAGCCCATTTGCTCAACAAGGCGGGTTCTCCACGCTGCAGGAAGGGGCCGCTCATGACGGCGACAACGGCATCAGCTCCGGTTATTTGCCTGGACTGCTCCAGGTGATAGACATGGCCGTTGTGCAGCGGATTGTATTCGACGATGACGCCAACGGTTTTCAAAGGCGTTCCCTCCTTTCACAAAAAATAGGCCTCCCTGCGGAAACGGCGTTTCGCCGGAGGAATGCCGGGAATTCTTTTTTTACTATAGCATGAACCACACCTGACATGCTTGCTAATTCATGAGCAGACGAGTTAGGGTAAGGCGATCGCTACAAGCAGAAAATGTTGACAAAAGATTGATCCTATCGTTATAATAAACTTTGTTTGTCTGGAGTGAAAATCATGCAGCTCAATCTGAAGGAACTAATCGCTAAAGAGAGCACCGTTCGCTTGAAGGAAACGCTGGACGTATCCGATTTGTTGAAGGGACGCCAGGATTACAACGGTAGCGGCCCCCTTGAAGCGGATTTGCAAGCAACAGCGTCATCGGGTGTGGTCGAGGTTTCGGGCCAGCTGACAATCGATGTCGATATGGCCTGCTCCCGCTGCTTGGAGTCAGCTAGGCAGACACTGCATATTCCTTACCGGGAGTGGTTTGCTGAACGCGAGGAAGCCTTGTCTGAGGAACAAGCGGAAGAAGCCCATGTTGTTGCTGAAGATAGATTGGATCTGAAGCCTTATCTGGTCGAAGCCGTGTGGTTTCAGCTGCCTGTCGTTCCGTTATGTCAAGAAGATTGTGAAGGGTTATGCCCGCAGTGCGGCATTAACCGCAACGAACATACCTGTCAATGCTCGACGGAACGCATCGATCCGCGCTTGGCCGGATTAGCCGACTTTTTTAAAGAAACGGATGCTAAAGAGTAAAGCCGGGCAGCCGGACTTAGAATGCAACCATTTGATTTTGTGAAGGGGGTGGAAATCCATGGCAGTACCTCAAAGAAGAACTTCCAAAACCCGTCGTGACAAACGCCGGACTCACTTTAAATTGGCTGTTCCTGGCATGGTTAAATGCGAGCAATGCGGCGAGTTGAAAATGGCGCACCGCGTTTGCAAAATTTGCGGAACCTACAAGGGTAGAGAAATCATCAGTCAATAAGGCAAGGCCAGCAGCGTTCCATCTTACTAAGAGATGGCACGCTGTTTTTTTAATGCTAAATAATTTGCATAATCATCAACCAGGGCGAATGTTCGTCCGGAATTTTCGGGGTCAGCGGTTTGCTCGGATGAAATTGCAAGTCTTCATTAGGAGATTTAGCTTTCCTTTCTTTGCGCTTTTAGGGTAAAATGAGAAAAGCTATAAATTAGCACCTGGTAATATCATTAAGTATCAATATCCATCGCTGTAAAATCGATTTCACTCTTTGCAGATGGGCATGCATAATTCGAATTCATCTACAAACAGTGTTTCTTGCAGAAAGAATTGAAGAAGGCGGTGCGGCATTATAGAACGCATACCTAAGAGGCTCAGGCAGCAGCAGCTGAGCCAAGTGATAGAGGACAACCCATTTATGACCGATGAGGAACTGACTCAGCGTTTTGGTGTGAGCATCCAGACGATCCGTCTTGATCGGATGGAGCTTGGCATACCTGAGCTCAGGGAAAGAATTAAACAAATGGCAGAGCAGTCGTATGATCAGGTACGCTCGCTTCAGCTTGATGAAGTGATCGGAGATATCATTGATCTTCAGCTGGATAAAAGCGGAATCTCGTTATTTGAAATCCGGGAAGAGCATGTGTTTGCGCGCACTAAAATCGCCAGAGGGCACCATATTTTTGCCCAGGCGAATTCACTGGCTGTGGGTGTCATTAATGATGCCATCGCTTTGACCGCTTCAGCGGAGATTCGCTTCGTGCGGCCGGTTATGCTGGGAGAGAAGTGCGTGGCCAAAGGCTATGTGCGTTCAGTCACAAGAGGCACGGCCAAAGTGGATGTAACCACCACCGTTAATAATGAAATCGTTTTTGAAGGCAGCTTTGTAATCTTTCATTCCAAAAAAGAACGAGGAGAAGGAGGGGCTCCCGATGCGAATAGCGATTGATGCCATGGGGGGAGACCATGCTCCGCAAGCGATTGTTGAAGGAGTGCTGCTGGCCGCCAAGGAATGGAGTGACAGCGAGCTGATTCTGGTCGGGGACTCGGCCAAGCTGGATCCGCTGCTGGCCGCCAAACCTGATAATGTCAAGGTTGTTCATGCTCCCGATAAAATCGAGTCGACTGATGAACCGGCGAAGGCGGTGCGGCGCAAGAAGGATTCTTCTATGGTGGTGGCCGGACGTCTGGTGAAAAACAAGGAGGCCGATGCGCTGATTTCCGCCGGAAATACGGGGGCCTTAATGACTACGGGTCTGCTCGTAATCGGCAGAATACGCGGTATTGACCGCCCTGCGTTAGCGCCGGTCATTCCCAGTATGAAAGGAGCAGGGACGCTCTGTCTTGACCTGGGGGCGAATATGGATTCCTCTCCGGAAAATTTATTGCAATACGCGATTATGGGCAGCATCTACCGGACCAAGGTGAACGGTATGGAGAAGCCGCGTGTAGGCCTGCTCAACGTAGGCACGGAGGAGCAGAAGGGCAATGAATTGACGAAAGCGGCTTTTCCGCTGCTGGCCAATGCTCCGATACATTTTATAGGCAATGTCGAGGCTCGGGATGTTCTTGAAGGCAGCTGTGATGTGCTCGTATGTGACGGCTTTGTCGGCAATGTGCTGCTTAAGGCGCTGGAAGGAACGGCAGGCACAATTTTTTTGGTGTTAAAACAGGAGTTTACCCGATCCTTTGCCAGCAAACTGGCCGCTGCGGTGCTGAAGCCGGGCTTGACGAGGTTCAAAAAGAAGCTGGATTATACAGAGCATGGCGCGGCCCCGTTCCTTGGCATTGACGGGCTCGTATTGAAAAGCCACGGGTCATCCGATGCCAATGCGATTAAAAATGCTGTGCGCCAGGCGCGGACGGCTATAGAGGCGGAACTCGTATCAGCAATTTCCGCAGAAATCAGCAGGAAGTGAGTGGGAATTAGATGAATATATTACCGGTTGGAATTATCGGAACAGGCAAATATGTGCCCGATAAAGTATTGACTAATCAAGATTTGGAACAAATGGTGGACACTAATGACGAGTGGATTTCTACTCGCACAGGGATTAAGGAGCGAAGAATTGCTTCGTCTGAGCAGGCATCCTCGGACCTTGCCTATCAGGCTGCGCAAATCGCTTTGGAGAATGCGGGAATAACCGCACAGGATCTTGACCTTATTATCGTGGCCACGATCACGCCGGATATGGCTTTTCCTTCCACTGCCTGTGTCCTGCAGGAAAAGCTTAATGCGAAGCAGGCAGCTGCTTTTGACCTGTCGGCCGCCTGCTCAGGCTTTATTTACGGGCTGGCTAACGCGGCTAATTTTATTGCTACCGGCACCTATAAATACGCGCTGGTGATAGGCGCTGAATGCTTATCCAAAATTACGGATTATACCGACCGCAATACATGCATTCTGTTTGGCGATGGTGCAGGTGCAGCTGTGCTCGGCGTTGTGCCGGAAGGAAGGGGCTTCCGCTCCTTCGAGCTTGGTGCAGACGGCTCCGGCGGGGAGCTGTTGAAAATTGCCGGGGGCGGCTCACGCAATCCATCTTCGCCGGAATCTTTAGAGCAAAAACAGCATTATATTTATATGGCAGGACAAGAAGTGTTCAAGTTTGCGGTCCGCATTATGGGCTCCGCAGCAGAAGAGGCATTGCGCAAAGCGGGAATGGATAAGGGGGACGTGGATTTGCTCGTACCCCACCAAGCGAATATACGCATTATTCAGTCGTCCCTGAACCGGCTGGAGCTGCCGGAAGAAAAATGCATGATTAACTTGCATAAATATGGAAACGTCTCCGCTGCCTCGATCCCTATTGCATTGGCCGAGGCTGTGGAGGAAGGAAAAGTGAAAGAAGGCGATTGCCTGGTCATGGTCGGTTTTGGAGGCGGATTGACCTGGGGGGCGTCTGTGCTTGTCTGGTAAAGAAGAAAACGAACGAGGACTGAAAATGGTTAACGATATAAAGGAGTCGAACGTATGGGAAAACTCGCATTTGTTTTTCCTGGGCAGGGGGCCCAGGCAGTAGGAATGGGACGCGATCTGTATGATGCGGATGCCCGAACGCGCGAAAGATTTCAGCAGGCTGACGAGGTGCTGGGGTATGCGCAGAGTGAATTGATTTTTAACGGACCGGAGGATCAGTTAAAGCTGACCTATCATACACAGCCTGCGCTGCTTACGACAAGCGTTGCTTTTCTGGAGGCATTAAAGCCTTGCGGAATTCGCCCTGATTATGTGGCAGGCCACAGCCTGGGGGAATATAGCGCGCTTGTTGCTGCTGGCGTGCTCTCCTTTGAGGATGCGCTGAAGGTAGTTCGCCTGAGAGGCGAATACATGGACTCCGCGGTGCCGTCCGGACAGGGAGCAATGGCCGCTGTGCTTGGCTCTGAACGGGAGGTGCTCAGCACCTTGTGCGCCCGCATTAGCGAAGAAGGCTCTGCTGTCGAGCCGGCTAACTTGAACAGTCCCGGACAGATTGTCATTTCCGGGACGAAAGAGGGGGTTGACGCCGTGATTGCAAGGGGCAAGGAGGAGGCCGGAGCCAAGCGGATTATACCGCTTGAGGTCAGCGGTCCGTTCCACTCCTCGCTGATGCGGCCGGCGGCTGACCGGTTGGCGGATGTGCTCAGTCAGACTCCAATGAAGCCGGCTGCTGTACCTGTAATAGCGAACGTGACGGCAAGAGCGGTCGTCGAGCCCGAGCAAATTCGCACTCTTCTGGTGGAGCAGGTATATTCCCCGGTACTATGGGAAGACAGTATCGAGTGGCTTATTCAAGAAGGCGTGGATACGTTTGTTGAAATTGGTGCAGGCTCGGTGCTCGCCGGGTTGATTAAGAAAATCAACCGCTCTGTCCAGGTCGTATCGGTAAACAATGTGACCAGCCTGGAAGCAGCAAAAGCACAGTTTTCAGCTTGAGTCAATTCAATCTGGCGTACATGAATCAAGGTGTACATGATTCAAGAGGAGGTAGGATATGTTAAAAGGTAAAGTGGCCCTGGTTACAGGAGGCTCTCGTGGAATTGGCCGGGCGATAGCTCTGCAGCTCGCCGAAGCGGGGGCGGATGTGGCAGTCAATTATGCAGGAAGTGAAGCCGCTGCCGCCGAGGTAGTCCAAGCCATTGAAACGATGGGGCGCCGCGCTATAAGCCTCAGAGCAGATGTCAGCAGCTCGGAGCAGGCTGATGAGCTGGTGCAGCAAACTATCAGCCAATTGGGGCGTATCGATATTCTAGTGAATAATGCGGGAATAACTAGAGATAATTTGTTAATGAGAATGAAAGAAGAAGATTTCGATGCGGTTATTGCGACCAATCTTAAAGGCGTATTTAACTGCGTGAAGGCGGCTACCCGGCCAATGATGAAGCAGCGCTCGGGCAGCATCATCAATATTTCCTCTGTCGTCGGAGCGACAGGTAATGCCGGACAAGTTAACTATGCCGCTGCCAAAGCGGGAGTAATTGGCTTAACCAAATCAGCTGCCAAGGAATTGGCAAGCCGCGGGATTACCGTTAATGCGGTGGCCCCAGGTTTTATCGTAACGGACATGACCGACAAGCTCAACCAAGAGACAAAGGATGCGCTGCTCGGGCAAATTCCGCTTTCCCGTTTAGGCCGGCCTGAGGAGATCGCCAAAGTGGTGCTGTTCCTGGCCTCGGATGCAGCTTCTTACATGACAGGACAAACGCTTCATGTTGACGGCGGTATGTATATGTAGGCTTCCGGCCGCATGGAGAAGGGCTTTTTAGGATTGTATGGCATTTTATATTTAATTCTCGTATAATACCAAAGAGGAGGTGAACCGGATGTCCGATGTATTGGATCGTGTGAAAAGGATAGTTGTCGATCGCCTTGGGGTGGAAGAGTCAGAAGTAACTCCCGAAGCGTCGTTTAAAGATGATCTTGGCGCTGATTCCCTGGATGTAGTGGAATTGGTTATGGAACTTGAAGATGAATTCGATATGGAGATTTCTGATGAAGACGCAGAGAAAATTTCCAGCGTGGGTGAAGTTGTTGCCTACATAGAATCTCATAAGCAGTAATAAGTTAAGTCCCGTTTTCACATAACGGGACTTATCCTCATTATTTTAATAAGTGATGTCATATATAGAGGTGAGTCCATGGCACAACGAGTGGTTGTAACAGGTTTGGGGGTTATGACTTCACTAGGGCATGATCTGCAAACGTTCTGGAACCATTTAATGGAAGGCAAATCTGGGGTTTCCTTAATTGAAAGCTTTGATGTCAGCGAGTATCCTACACGGATAGCTGCTTCCATTAAGGATTTTTCTCCTGAGGATTATATGGACAAGCGCGAAGCCCGTCGGATGGACCGATTTGTGCAGTTTGCCGTAGCCGCCAGTCAGTTGGCGCTCAAAGATGCCAATTTGGATATAAGCCGGGATACCGATCCGGAACGTGTGGGCGTATTTGTAGGCTCGGGGATTGGAGGGCTGATCACTTGGGAAGAACAGCATAAAATCTTGCTGGAAAAAGGACCTAAGCGAGTGAGTCCTTTCTTTATTCCGATGATGATTGCCAACATGGCTTCTGGTCAAATCTCGATGATGACGGGCGCCAAAGGACCAAACAGCACAGCCGTCACAGCATGCGCTACCGGTACGCACTCGATTGGAGATTCGTACAAGATCATTCAACGCGGTGACGCTGATGTGATGATCTGTGGAGGGGCGGAGGCTACGATCAGCTCGACCGGCATGGCAGGCTTTTGTGCTCTTAGGGCTATGTCAACACGCAACGATGAGCCGGAAAAAGCGAGCCGCCCATTTGATACGGGACGCGATGGCTTTGTGATGGGAGAAGGCTCGGGAATTCTCGTGCTTGAATCTCTGGAGCATGCTCAAAAGCGTGGAGCGACCATCTATGGAGAAATTATTGGTTATGGGATGAGCGGTGATGCTTACCATATGACTGACCCTGATCCTGATGGAGCAGCCCGCTGCATGACCAAGGCGATGAAGGATGCGGGCATCCAAGCGGAAGACGTTGACTATATTAACGCACACGGCACTTCCACTCCTGTAGGGGATATTTCGGAAACCACCGCAGTCAAAAAAGCTTTTGGGCAGCATGCGTACAAGCTGGCTGTCAGTTCGACCAAATCGATGACCGGCCATTTGCTCGGGGCTGCCGGAGGCGTTGAAGCTGTAATTTGCGGGCTAACGCTCAAGCATGGAAGAATTCCTCCGACAATTAATCTGGACAATCAGGACCCGGAATGCGATTTGGATTACGTGCCTAATGTGCCGAGAACGGCAGATGTGCATGTGGTCATGTCCAACTCCTTCGGCTTCGGCGGCCATAATGCGACTATCATCATGAAGAAATTTACCGAATAGGGTTTAGGGCAGAAATAACCTTTTATGAAGCAGGTGTATTTGGATGAACCGGGAGTTTACACAGCTGCAGTCCGCTTTGGGCATAGAATTTCATAATCTGAAGCTCTTAAAGCAGGCCTTCACGCACTCCTCGTATGTTAATGAGAACAGGGTGTCGGGAAGCAAGGACAACGAACGCCTGGAATTTCTGGGCGATGCGGTGCTGGAGCTGACCGTTTCTGAATACTTATATGATATTTTTCCTAATCGGAGTGAGGGAGAACTGACGAAGCTGAGGGCCTCGATTGTTTGTGAGCCTTCTCTAGTCACCTTTGCCGAACAGCTGCAATTTGGCCGCTATGTTTTATTAGGTAAAGGCGAGGAGCTGACCGGCGGGCGCAGCCGCCCGGCTCTCCTCGCGGATGTGTTCGAATCGTTTATCGGCGCGTTGTATCTGGACCAAGGCCTTGAAGTGGTGAAGGCGTTTTTGCAGAAGCATATGTTTCCTAAGCTGTCTGCAGACGGCAAGCCTAGAATTCTTGATTACAAGACGCAGCTGCAGGAATACATTCAACAGCATGGGATGGGAATTCTGGAATACCGGATTGTCGAAGAAAAAGGCCCTGCCCATGAGAAGGAATTTGTGGCCGAGGTCGGTATGGGCGAGCGCCTGCTCGGCCAGGGAACCGGCCGCTCCAAGAAGGAAGCGGAGCAGCAAGCCGCTGCCCAGGCCCTTTCCCGCTTGAATGTGACGATCAGTTAACCCAGGCCATAAAAGGATAGAGAGCAAGACAGTGAAGAGCGAACAGGAAGCAGCCCCAAGGGCTTTTCTGTCCGCTTTTTCTGTGTAATCGTTCCGGGTGCGAGCACTTTTCAATGCCTATAGTTGTGATACAATAGCTATGAGGTGAGACCATGTTATTAAAACGGATTGAATTGTCCGGATTCAAATCGTTTGCCGATAAAACCGAGCTGGAATTTGTGCGGGGAATTACGGCAGTTGTCGGGCCCAATGGCAGCGGCAAAAGCAATATCTCCGACGGGATTCGCTGGGTGCTGGGCGAGCAGAGCGCCCGCTCTTTGCGCGGTGGCAAGATGGAAGATGTCATCTTCGCCGGGAGCGACGCCAGAAAAGCGGTTAACTACGGGGAGGTTTCTTTGACCCTGGACAATACGGATAATGCTTTGTCCCTGGATTTCAGCGAAGTAACCGTGACCCGTCGTGTACATCGCAGCGGTGACAGTGAATATTTCATAAATAAGCAGCCCTGCCGGCTTAAGGATATAACCGAGCTGTTTATGGATACAGGCATTGGCAAAGAGGCCTATTCTATCATTGGCCAGGGACGAATAGAAGAAATCCTGAGCACCAAATCAGAGGACCGCCGCGGTATTTTTGAAGAAGCATCGGGTATTGTCAAATACAAATCCCGCAAGCGCGAAGCTGAAAAAAAGCTTGGGGAAACCGAACAGAATTTACTGCGTATCCATGATCTTGTCGCTGAATTAGAGGATCAAATGGAGCCGTTGCGGGATCAGGCGGAGAAGGCGCGGCAATTCAAAAGCCTGAAGGAAGACTTGAAGCAAATCGAAATATCAGTCTATGTCCAGCAAATCGAGGATTTACATAAGCAATGGACCGGGATGAAGGAGCATCACCAGCAGCTTTCTACCCGGCAGCTGGAATTGGCGCGAGTAGTCAACCAGCATGATGCTTATTTGGAAAAGCACCGCTGGGAAACCCAGCGGCTGGAGCAGGAGCTGCAGCAGCTGCAGGAGCAGCTTTTGCAGATCAGCGAGGAGTTTGAAAAATGCGAGGGCCAAGGTGAGGTGCTGAAAGAACGCAAATCGCACACCCAGTCCTCTATTGCCCAGCTGGAGGAATCACTGCGTCTGCAGGAGCAGCGTCTGGAAGCCAAGAAAGATGAGCTGCGTCAGACGAAGGAAAGCATCGTTGCTGTTTCTCAGCAGCTGGAGGATTGCCGGGATAAGCTGACCGAGGAAGAGGACCGTTTGTTAGGGGTTTCCGGGGGCATCAGCAGCCAGACCGAAGAGGACTTGAAAGCCGAGCTGCTTGAAACGCTCAACCGCGCTGCTCAAAGCCGGAATGAAATCCGATATACGGAGCAGCAGCTGGAGGCGCTGGCCAAACGGGAGAACCGGCTCGATGAAGAGCAGAGCAAGTGGTCCTCCGAGCAGCAGCGTCTGCATGCAAGAAAACAGGAGCTGGAAGCTCTGCTGCAGGAAACCGGCAAACAGCTGGAGCAGTTTCGCGCCCGGTTCGCCGAGCTGACTCAGAGCCAGCGCAAGCGTAATGAACTGCTGGATCAAGCGCAGGCCACGGTTCGCAAATGGGAGCAGAAGCTCGATGCTTTAACCTCCCGGCGCGACACGATGAAGGAAATGCAGAATGACTATGATGGCTTTATGCACGGTGTCCGCGAGGTGCTGCGCGCAGCCAAGCGCCCGGACGGGCTGCAGGGCATCCATGGGGCGGTGGCGGAACTGCTTAAGGTGCCCAAAGAAGTGGAGACGGCCGTGGAGACCGCCTTGGGCGGCGCTTTGCAAAACATAGTCGTGCAGAGTGAAGCTCATGGCCGGCAGGCGATCGCCTTCTTGAAACGGAAACAGTCCGGGCGGGCAACCTTTTTGCCGCTGGACGTTATACGCGGACGATCCATTTCGCATACAGACCGCCGTTCCATTGAAGAAGTCGCGGGATTCGTCGGCATCGCCAGCGAGCTGGTGAGCTTTGATCCCCAGTATGAGGCGATTATGTCCAGCTTGTTAGGACATGTTATTATTGCCGAGTCGTTGGAGCAGGCCAACCGGATCGCTGCCCGCTGCCAGTATCGCTTCCGCGTCGTTACTCTCGAAGGCGATGTAGTTAACCCGGGGGGCTCCATGACCGGGGGAAGCCAGCATAAGAAGACGACCAGCCTATTGGGGCGCAAGCGGCAGGTAGAAGAGCTGGATAAGGAGATTCGCCAGTCTCAGGCCCAATTGACGGATTTGATGATTAAGGTATCCGAAATGAAAAAGGAGCTTGCCGCAGAAAATGAGCAGCTGGAGAAGCTGAGGGAAGAAGGGGAGCAGAAGCGGATTGAGGAAAGACAATATGCCGCCGAGCTGGCTCCCCTAACGAATGAGGCGAAGAAAACAGAGGAGCATGTTGTTCTGTATGAACAGGACAAGCAGGTTCTGCTTGAGGAGCACGAGCAGCTCGTCCATCGTCAGCAGCGGGCCGAGCAGGAGCTTGAGCGGCTGGTGGCCAAGGAAGCGGAATTGCAGCAGTCAATCCGCCAGGCTGAACTGGCCCGCAAGGCGAGCGAATCCGAGCGCGAGGAATTGCTGGAGCAGTTGACTGAGCTTAAGGTGAAGGCAGCTTCTTTCGGGCAGGAGAAACAGTCGCTGGTTGAGCATTACCGGAGACTGCAAAGCGATTTCCAGCAGGCTGAACAGGAACAGGAGCAGGCTAATGCCCAGCTTAAGGAGCTGCGGGAGAGAGACAAACAAATCGCTGAGCAAGAAGTGGAGCAAATCGAGCGGCTTAACTCCCTCAAATTAAAGAAGCAGCATTGTTCTGAAACGATTGAGTTTAAACGCGCTGAGCGTGCCGATTGGATGGAACAGCTGGACAAGGAAGAGAGCAAGACGAAGGAGCAGCGGCAGGCCTTAAAGCAGGTGGATGAGGAGCTTCATCAAACCGAGGTGAGGATGACGCGGCTCGATGTAGAGCTGGACAATCTGCTCAAGAAGCTTTCGGAGGATTATGAAATCAGCTATGAGCTCGCCAAGGAAAGATATCCGCTGCCTGAGGATATGACAGAGGCGCAAAATAATGTTCGTGAGTTAAAGCGCCGTATTTCCTCGCTTGGGGAGGTTAACTTAGGCGCTATAGAGGAATTTGCCCGGGTAAGTGAGAGGTTTGAATTCTTAACTTCCCAGAAGGATGATCTGACCGAGGCCAAAACGACGCTGTACCAGGTTATCCGCGAGATGAACGAGGAGATGTCCAAGCGCTTCCGCACCACCTTTGAAGCGATCCGTTCTCATTTTGTAGTCGTGTTCGCCAAGCTGTTCGGAGGTGGCCGGGCGGATTTGATCCTGTCCGAACCTAGCCAGCCTCTGGAGACGGGTATTGAAATCGTGGCACAGCCTCCAGGCAAAAAGCTGCAAAACCTGCAGCTGCTTTCCGGGGGAGAGCGGGCTTTGACCGCTATAGCCCTGCTGTTCGCTATTCTCCGGGTCAAGCCCGTTCCATTCTGCGTTCTGGACGAGGTCGAGGCGGCGCTGGATGAAGCTAATGTTACCCGGTTCGCCGAGTACTTGAGAGAGTTTTCTAACGAGACTCAATTCATCGTCGTTACTCACCGCAAAGGGACAATGGAGGAAGCGGACGTCCTTTACGGGGTTACGATGGAAGAAGGCGGAGTGTCCAAGCTAGTTTCGGTAAAACTGGAAGAGGACGAGCCGGTATCTGCTTAAGACCGGGGCATTGGGGTTAAGGTATGAAGATAAAAAGCGGTATAAGAGGGAGGCCAGCAGATGAGCTTTTTTAAAAAATTAAAAGAGAGCATTTCCAAGCAAACGGAGGCCGTCACCAACAAGTTTAAAGACGGACTGAGCAAAACAAGAGATGCTTTTATCGAAAAAGTGGAGGATTTGATCATCCGCCGCAAAAAAATTGACGAAGAATTTTATGAAGAACTGGAAGAAATCCTGATCGGCGCTGACGTTGGCGTGACAACGGTAATGGATTTAATTGATGATTTGCGTGCCGAGGTACGCAAACGGAAAATCGAGGATGCTGCCGAGCTTAGACCGGTTTTATCCGAGAAGCTGGTTAATCTGCTGCGCGGAGACCAGGATAGTTCGGTGCGAATGTCCGATAATGATCTTACGATCTTTCTGTTTGTCGGCGTTAACGGGGTCGGCAAAACGACTTCCATTGGCAAGCTGGCACATCGCTACAAGCAGCAGGGTAAAAAGGTGATGCTGGCAGCAGGAGATACATTCCGCGCCGGGGCGATCGAGCAGCTGGAAGTGTGGGGAGAGCGCGCCGGTGTAGAGGTCATCAAACAGCAGGCGGGATCGGATCCGGCTGCGGTAATGTTTGATGCGATTAAAGCGGCGAAAAACCGGGGAGTCGATATTTTGCTATGCGATACAGCTGGACGCTTGCAGAACAAGGTCAATTTGATGGAGGAGCTTAACAAAATTTATCGCGTCATTCAGCGTGAAGTGCCGGATGCGCCTCATGAGGTTTTGCTCGTTCTGGATGCTACCACTGGTCAGAATGCACTGAACCAGGCTAAGCTGTTTGGTGATAAAACAGGCTTGACCGGGCTCATCCTGACCAAGCTTGATGGCACAGCCAAAGGCGGGATTGTCATTGCTATCCGCCAGGAAATGAATATTCCGGTTAAATTCGTCGGACTTGGTGAAAAAATCGACGATCTCGAGCCGTTTAACTCGGAGCAGTTTGTGCACGCTTTGTTTGCCGGACTTGTCACAGAGGAAATAGCAGAAGGGCAGGAGCAGTCCTGATCAGGCTGTGAAAAGTTCAGGTCCTAATTTCACGATGCCATTCCCCATTCACCAAATTATGGAGAGGGCAAAAACCGTTCCCGCGGGCTGTGTGGGAGCGGTTTTTCTAATAAGGAAGGACATGTCTGAAAGGTGTGGGAAGAAAATTGGAGCAGGATATTTACATTTCGTCCACTCCACAAGGAGAGAAAAATCATATAGTAGAGAGAATCATAAAGTAATATAAACAAAGATTGAAAATTTGAGAAAATTCCAGGTCTGGACGATACTAGTCACAGTTGGCAGCATCTTGCCTCGTTTAAAAAGGAGATGAGAACATGCAGAATGGACCCGTTGTTTGGTTTACAGGCTTGTCAGGATCGGGCAAGACAACACTAAGCCGGGAAGTGGAGAAAATGCTGCACGCGCTCAGTATTTCAGTTGAAGCTCTTGACGGAGATACGTTTAGAAAACATCTGGCCTCTGACTTGGGATTTACCCGGCAGGACAGACATACCAATATAGAGAGGGCGGCTTATGTGGCAGGTTTGTTGTCACGGCATCGGATAACGGTGCTGGCCTCATTTATAACGCCCTACCGCTCCATGCACAGTTATTTGAGAGAAAAACTGGATCCTTATATCGAAATTTATGTAAAAAGCTCATTGGAGGAATGCATAAGGAGGGACGTTAAGGGCCTCTACCGCAAATCACTTGCAGGGGAGATTCAAGCCTTCTCCGGCGTAACGGATCCGTATGAGGAACCCGAGCATCCGGATTTAATTCTGGACACAGAGCAGTGCACGCCTGAGGAAGGAGCACGTGAAGTGATAGCTCTGCTGCAAAGGAGACAACTGCTTTACACCGGATCAAAGTCTTAATGGAGGGGTTAGTATGAACGAGACGAAACTGATTGTCTATATTCATATTCCGAAAACTGCCGGAACCACACTTCGTGAGATTATTAAACAGCAATATCCGGAAGGAGTAGCTAGTCTCGAGGTTATGGATCCTGCTGCTTTTCCAGCCCAGCTGCCTCCATTTGTCGATCAGATCACTTCCCCGGGTTCTAAAATCAAGTGGGTAAACGGTCATCTTTCTATGGAAGTAAAGGACTATCTTCCTAAGTCAACGAAGTATGTGACCATGCTCCGAAAACCAACCGAGCAAGTTATCTCTCACTATCATTACATTCGCCGCCAACCTGGACATCCACTTCATAAGCTAGTTCATCCTATGACATTATCTGAATTTATCGAGCATCCGATAACACACTGGAATATTTGCAACCCGCAAACGAGGCAGCTTTCAAGAATGAGGAAGACCGATTTGCGGGAAGCAAGAAGCAATCTCAACCGCTATTTTGCTGTTACCGGCATAGTTGAGCGATTCAAGGAAAGCGTGTTTCTGATGAAGAAAAGCTTCTCCTGGGGTAGAGTTCACTTTAAAAATTACAATGTCACTCCATCCAGACCAGCAGCAGACAGCTACCCGAGTGAAGTTATCAGCCGGATTCAATAGCTGACCGACCTGGATCACCTCTTGTACGAAGAGATGCTGCAGCAGCTGGAGGAAAAACTGGATGCTCTGGGCCGGCTGGAAAAGGTTGAGTTTGAGCGCTTTATGAAAAAGAAGCCGTAACTATTTGCTTATGTCTGTATTTATGCTCGCATCTATGTTCAGCAGCTGCGGAACTGTGACCAATTCATAGTTGTCTTTCTGCAGGCTTTCGATGATGGCAGGCAGCGCTTGAACGGTAGCAGACAAATCCTGGCCATGGCCGCCTGCGGAATGTTGAAGCACAATAGCGCCGGGATGAACGTTGTCAAGCACGTTGGCTTTAATTTCATCCGGGTGAAGTCCTTTCCAATCCAAGGAATCTACATCCCAATTAACGACAAGAAAATGTTTGGAGATGGCCCATTTCAACTGCTCTTCATTGATCGCTCCATAAGGCGGCCTAAGCAAACTGGGCTCATAACCGATCAAAGAGCTCAAAATAGATTGGGTCCGCTCAGTTTGCTGCTCAAATAAAGATGTTGGCAATTTTGGAAAATTAGGATGATTATAGGAATGGTTGCCTATAATGTGTCCTTCTTCTTGAATCCGGCGAACGATTTGGGGATTGTTTTCTGCCTTATAGCCAATAAGAAAGAAGGTAGCCTTCACGTCGTACTGCTTTAGGATATCAAGCACCTGCGGGGTAAAGCGTTGATCAGGACCATCATCGAATGTTAATGCCACCTGCTTGTTGTGGGCCGGACCGCTAAGGAGAAAATCGGTCGGATATTTTGCCCTTAATTCACTTATCGTTTGTTCTGCTTCTTCATTTTTTACTGTCGGTTCACTCTTTGGCTTAGCTTGAACGGTGATGACGGAATTCTGACTTGGCTCAAGCCATGGCTTACCGGTAAAGACGGCAGTGATTATGAATAGCAGCAGTGCAGCTGACCACACGAGACGCTTCGAAAAGTATTTCATTGAACATGGTTCCTCCCTCAAAACCCGGCTTTCCCTTACAAAGCTGTATTTACGCACTGCAAGTACTTATTGTTGTCTAGCTCCACCCGCCAATAGACTAACAATAAAGGGAAAGCATTCTTTTCCTTAGTTTGGGAAGGAGGGGATGTTTTTATCCCTTACTTGACGATCATAACCGGACATCGGACGTGTTTTATTACTTTTTGACTCACGCTCCCGAGCACCAATTCCTTAAGCGAGCCCAGACCTCTGCTCCCCATTACAATTAAATCGAAGCTGTTTTGTTCGGCGTGTTCAATAATAATGGGACCCGCTTCCCCATGCAAAAAAAGAGTCTCGCAAGTAATGCCTTTTTCCCTGCCGAGTTTGAGAAAAGGCTTCATGATAGCCATCATTTCGTCAAGCAGCTCAGTGGACACCTCACCCTCGAGCCCTTCGCGGATACCTATCACATGAAGCAGATAGACGGTAGCTCCCGGAAAACGTTCTGCCAGCTCCAGCGTGTGCTCACATGCTTTCAAAGAATGGTGCGATCCATCAATGGCAACCAAAATTTTTCTATACATATTAAGAGCCTCCCTGAGTACTAAAATAGTCAAGTTACGGATAAGCAAAACCCTTCGCGAGTTATTTTTGGGGGTCCCGCAAAGTACCTGTATTAAGCTTCTGTGCAAATAGCGTGTGCCTTTCGAGGTGATTTTCGATGGAAACCCTGATGCTCACTTTGCAGGGTTCTTTTAGTATGGAAAGAAGTTTGCAGTAATAGACGTTCATTTTTTAAAAAAAGCTGTCAAGGAGAAGATGTTGACACGGCAGAAGTTGTAAAGTAAAATAGTTGAGGTCAGTGTCAAGTGTTTTACCTTAACGGGGGTATGCTGAATGCCCGATATGAATCCATTGGATAAGACAAACCGAATGAATCTGTTATTCGATTTTTATGCCGGATTGTTGACAGAAAAGCAAAGAACTTTTCTGGCCTGCTACTTCCGTGATGATTACTCACTTGGAGAGATCGCTGCGGAATACAGCATCAGTCGTCAGGCTGTATATGAACATATTAAACGCGCCGAGCAAATGCTGGAGGACTATGAGAGCAAGCTTCATCTCCTGCACAAGCACGAACAGCGCGGGCGCTATCTGGAACAGCTCGCTAAAGCAATTGAGGAAGCTGACCCGCTTATGCGCAAGCGGGTTGAACCGCTCTTACAACAATTGTACACTATAGACTAACGGATTGAATCAATCTTCCTTACCCGCAGGATAGACATTTAACAAACAGACAAGCAGTTATAGTTTCGGGAGGTGGGATGGTGGCATTTGAGGGACTTACAAGCCGACTGCAAAATGTTTTCAGCAAGCTGAAGGGAAGAGGCAAGCTGACAGAGGATGACGTAAACGAAGCCCTCCGTGAAGTTAGACTTGCTTTACTGGAAGCAGACGTAAACTTTAAAGTAGTCAAGCAGTTTATAGGCAAAGTAAAAGAGCGTGCCATCGGCCAGGAAGTGCTCAAGAGCTTTACTCCGGGCATGGTCGTTGTTGAAATTGTAAATAAAGAATTGACCGAGCTGATGGGTGGAACCCAGAGCAAGCTGGCAAGGGCGAACAAGCCGCCGACGATTATTATGATGGCAGGGCTGCAGGGTGCCGGTAAAACAACGCTGACAGGCAAGCTGGCCAAAATGCTGCAGAAGCAAAATCATAAGCCGCTCTTAGTAGCTTGTGACATTTATCGGCCGGCTGCAATCAAGCAGCTGCAGGTGCTTGGGGAACAGCTCAACGCCCCTGTATTTACGATGGGAGATCAGGCCAATCCGGTTGATATTGCCCGCGAAGGCGTGCGTCAGGCGAAGGAAAACGGCCACGATTATGTCCTTATTGATACCGCCGGACGGCTTCACGTAGATGAAGCGCTGATGACAGAGCTGAAGCAAATCAGTGCGGAAGTGGAGCCTCATGAAACCTTGCTCGTAGTGGACGCGATGACAGGGCAGGACGCAGTCAATGTTGCCGAGAATTTCCATAAGGAGCTGCAGCTCACCGGAGTGGTGCTTACTAAGCTCGATGGGGATACCCGGGGCGGAGCGGCAATTTCGATCAAGGCTGTTACAGGTTGTCCGATCAAGTTCGCCGGTATCGGTGAAAAGCTTGACGGTCTGGAGCCTTTCCATCCTGACCGGATGGCCTCGCGGATTCTGGGCATGGGCGATATGCTTACTCTGATCGATAAAGCGCGCTCCACTATTGATGAAGAAAAAGCTAAGGAAATGGAGAAAAAGCTTCGCAATGCGGAGTTTACGTTTGAGGATTTCCTTGAGCAGATGGATCAGATGAAGAAGCTTGGCCCTCTGGATCAGATTATGGAGATGATCCCCGGCATGAACAAAGTGAAGGGGATGAAAGATGTCAAGATTGACGATCGCAAAATGGCTCGTATTGAGGCGATTGTCAAATCCATGACGACCGAGGAGAAACGCCAGCCCGAATTGCTGAACGCCAGCCGCCGCAAAAGGATTGCTCTCGGCAGCGGCAATTCCGTTCAAGAAGTGAACCGGCTGATCAAGCAGTTTGAAGACATGCGCAAAATGATGAAGCAGCTTTCCGGAATGATGGGACCTAAGGGACCAAAGGGCGGAATGAAGGGCTTGAAAGGCAAAATGGGCAAAAACTTCAAATTTCCTTTCGGTTAATAGCATCTGTTCGGCTCCGGTTACAGTATAGATCAATCCAATATTATAAGATCATTCTTATGATGGTCATAGAATACCCGATGAACTTTGGCAAGGAGGTGAAAGCAGACATGGCAGTACGTATTCGTTTGAAACGGATGGGAGCCCACAAGGCGCCTTTCTATCGTCTCGTCGTTTCCGATTCCCGCTCTCCGCGTGATGGACGTTTTATCGAAGAGATCGGAACTTACAACCCGCTTACTCAACCGGCTGATGTAAAAATCGACGAAGAGAAAGCTTTGAAATGGCTTCAAAACGGTGCGCAAGCATCCGACACTGTACGCAGCTTGTTCAGCAAAGCAGGGATCATGACTAAATTCCACGAGCTTCGGCAGCAGAAATAATTCTGTTCGGAGGTAACGCTATGAAAGAGCTCATATCCGTTATTGCCAAGGCACTGGTTGATCATCCTGAAGACGTTTCGGTGAAAGTGACCGAAGCAGAACACGCAACGGTTTACGAGCTTTCTGTCCATCCTTCCGATGTGGGCAAAGTGATCGGAAAGCAGGGACGGATTGCTAAGGCTTTACGAACCGTTGTAACATCTGCAGCTGTGAAAGAAAATAAAAGGGTGTCTGTCGAGATTGTTTCTTGACAGACCGTCCCCAGATGAGAAAAGGGAAGGGTACACAACCTGACCCTTTTCTTCGTGTTGGATTAATTTTTTAAGCATAGCTGTTTGGTGTACAATAAATAATTAAGCAGCGCTTAAATGCGTGAGGTTCGGAAGAGGCCAGTGCGATATACATATAGCTTGAAGAAAAGAATTTGTACCACTTCAAATGAATAAATCCGGGAGGCAAGAAGCTAATGGAAAGCAAATTATATAATGTAGGCAAAATTGTGAACACACATGGCATTAGGGGGGAGCTGAAAGTCGTTCCTTCTACCGACTTCGCCGACATTCGGTTTGCAAAAGGCAGCAAGCTGGTGTTGACTGATGAGCATTCAGACCAACACATTCCGGTTGAGGTGACGTCTGCAAGACAGCAGAAAAACGTCTTTCTCATCAAATTGAACGACTGGAATGATATTAATGAGGTGCAAAAATATAAGGGTTGGCGATTAAAAATTGCCGAGTCGGAGTTATCCGAGCTGGAGCCGGGGGAATACTATCATCATCAAATTATAGGCTGCCGTGTCCTTACAGAAGATGGCGAAGAGCTGGGGCAGGTTAGTGAGATTCTTTCCCCGGGCGCCAATGACGTATGGGTAGTCGAGCGTACCCAGGTGTCTCCGGGAGGAAAAAATAGGCCGCTGCTTATCCCTTACATTGATGATGTTGTGCTTGACGTCGATTTGCCGCAGCAGGTCATTACTATTCGGCTGATGGAAGGTTTGTTGGACTTATGAAAATAGATGTACTAACGCTATTTCCGGAAATGTTTACCGGCGTCTTTCAATCAAGCATATTAGGAAAAGCCAGCGACAAAGGACTCGTGAGCTTCCAAACGGTTAACTTCCGCGATTATGCCCATAACAAGCACAATACCGTTGACGATTATCCTTATGGCGGAGGGGGCGGTATGGTGCTTAAAGCGGAGCCGGTTTTTTTGGCTGTAGAGGCATTGACCGCAGGGGACGGGGAAGCCCCCCGGGTTATTTTGATGTGCCCGCAAGGCGAGACCTTTAATCAAGCTAAGGCGGAGGAGCTCGCCAAGCAGGAACGGCTTATTTTTATATGCGGCCATTACGAAGGATATGATGAAAGAATACGTGAGCACTTGGTGACAGACGAGCTGTCCATAGGAGATTATGTGCTTACCGGAGGAGAAATTCCGGCAATGGCTGTCATTGACAGTGTTGTCCGGCTTCTTCCCGGTGTGCTCGGCAACGAATCTTCGGCGCAGACTGATTCTTTCAGTACCGGACTGCTGGAATATCCTCACTATACACGGCCGGCCAAATTTCGTGATTGGGAAGTGCCGCCAGTACTTCTGTCCGGTCATCACAGTCAGATTGAAGCGTGGCGCAGGAAGCAGTCCTTGTATCGCACATTCAAGCGCCGCCCGGATCTGATTCGCCCTGAGCGCTTAAATGATGAGGAAAGGCAGTGGCTGGAGGAGTGGCAGGCAAATGAACAGGATTAACACCCATTGCCAATCATTTTTCTCACCCGAAACAGCACTGTTTTAAAGGCCGCAAGCACTACTTTTTAAAAATTATCACAGCGGTAGAGGGTTTTTGCTGGTTTTATTCATGCACTTAGTGAATCTTTCCGGCAACAGAGGGTAATAATAAATCGCGAGTTATTCACAATTTATTTAGGACAAGCATCTTGCAGAAATCGACAAAATCCGATATTATTATCTGTATAGAGAGGTTTTTTTCAAAAATAATAAAATAATTGAAGAAAAATTCCGATCGAAAATTTCATTTTAAAAAAATGTTCTAAGGGGGAATCAAGCTTGAAACTGAGGAATGTAAAAGCAATGAGTGTCCTGGCTGCAACCGCTTTATTCGTCAGCGCGTGTGGCGGTGGCGGAGGCGGCGGAGGCGGAGGTTCCACAACTCCTGAAGGCAATGGCGATAATGGAGGGTCTAACGCACAGAAGGAAATTACTTTCTGGACCATCTCCTTGAGCCCGGACTTTGATGATTACATCAACGGTGTGATCGATGCTTTCGAGGATGAGAACCCAGGAGTTACCGTGAAGTGGCAAGATATTCCTTACGACACAGTTGAGCAAAGAACCTTGACTGCGGCTGCTTCCGGCGGTCTTGCTGATGTCATGAACCTGAACACTGATTATCTGAAAAAGCTTTCCGCTCTCGGAGCGATTGCTAACATGGATGAGCTGCTTCCAAACGCTAAGGAAGACTTTTTTGAAGGGGTTTGGTCAGCCGGCCAATTTGAAGGCGTAACTTACGCATTGCCTTGGTACTTGTCTAACGGCGTTGTCCTTTACAACAAAGAGCTTCTCGAAAAGGCAGGATTTACTGAGCCTCCGGCTACAGAAGAAGAGGCCTGGGAAATGTCTGCAGCGATTAAGGAAGCTACAGGAGCCTACGGCAATACAATCAAAGATATTCATCTCTATTTGCCTAGACACGGAATTAACATTGTAAGCGACGATTTCAAATCCGCCGCATTTAACGTACCGGAAACGGTAGAAATTTTCAAAAAGTTCAAGGAAAGATATGATGCCGGACTAATTCCGGAAGAAATTTTATTGAATCAGGCCAAGCCGCCAGAATGGTTTGCGCAAGAAAAAATTGCTTTCTGGGGAACCGGACCGCAATTGTTCCGTCAGGTTGAGGATCTTTCTCCTGAAGTCTATGCAAAATCCGATGCAACCGCTGCTCTGACTGGTACTACAGGACTTTCTCACGTGGCCATTATGAACATCGCCGTATCTGAGAAAAGTCAGCATAAAGAAGAAGCGGCTAAGTTTGCTCAGTTCATTACCAATGCAGAGAACCAATTAGCTTTCGCTAAAATTGTAGCTATCCTGCCTTCAGTAATTGAGGCGGCTCAGGACGAGTTCTTCACCCAAGGCGCGGACTCCGATGATCCGACAGAAAAGGGACGTTACCTGGCAGCAAAACAGCTGGAAACTTCTGTTGATATGCTTGCACCGGTTGAAAACGTAAGCTTGATTAACAAAGCAATTAACGAAGAGTTCCACAGAGTTCTGCTTGAAAACAAAGACCCTGCACAAGCTGTTGCAGACGCTGAGGCAGAAGTCAATTCCCTTCTGGGACAATAAGAGCTATATTGCATTGAATTCATCTAGCTGTGCTCACTTGCAGCTAGATGAATCTTTTCCGGAGGTGTATGATGTACAAAACTAGACACGCATGGCTTTTCTTAACGCCGACTTTGCTGCTTCTATTTACGTTTAGCTTGCTGCCTGCAATAATGGCCTTCGTATTGAGCTTCAGTACGTATAATGTATTCCAGCCGATTGACTGGATCGGGTTCGATAATTATTTGCGCGCTTTTAACGATGCGCAGTTCTGGAATGCAATGAAGAACACATTTATTTACTGGCTTCTGGTTACCCCGGCACTGATCGTTTTGCCGATCTTTATCGCGATTTTGGTTAACCAGGCACTCATTGGAATCAAGCTTTTCCGTCTTGTCTATTATTTCCCTGTCCTGGTTTCCGTTGTTGTGACCGCATTTTTATGGCAGTGGATGTTCCAAAGTGACGGAATCTTTAACTATGTTCTTAGTTTGTTTGGCGTTAGCCCGGTTAAGTGGTTGACTAGCACCAGTATGGTTTTGCCTAGTTTGGCTATTGTTACCATATGGCAAGGATTAGGCTATTACATGCTGTTTTATCTTGCAGGGTTGCAATCAGTTTCAAACGATCTTTATGAAGCGGCGGAACTGGACGGCGCGGGATTTATGCGTAAGCATTTGTCCATCACACTTCCATTGCTAAGACCGATTATTTTCTTTGTTGCGGTAATGTCCACAATGTCTGCTTTCAAGGAATTTACATTAATGCTGACGATGACCGAGGGCGGCCCGCTGCGGGCATCTACAACGGTTGTTTATATGGTGTTCGAAAAGGCCTTTACCAGTCTGGAAATGGGTTATGCCAGTGCGATTTCGTTTATCCTGTTCGCTGTAATTCTGATTCTTTCCATTTTGAACCGAGTCTTGATAGAGAAGGAGGATTGATGTAGTGATGGTCAAAACAAGAATACCTAAGCGCAAAATTATTCACAGAACCGTTTCGTACTTTTTTCTTACACTCTTGGCTGTCATTACGATCGTCCCTTTTCTCTGGACCGTTTCAACTTCGCTGAAAGGTCAGAACGAGACGATTTTTTCCATGCCGCCCCAGTTTATTCCAAGTAATTTTACGTTTGAGAATTACTTAACTGTATGGAACTCGCTGCCTATTCCTCTTTACTTGTGGAATAGTGTGATTCTGGCATTCTTTGGTGTCATTTTACCCTTGATTTTCTGTTCGCTAGCTGCTTTTCCACTAGCTAGGATGAAGTTTAAAGGTAGAGAAATTATCTTCTACCTAATAATTGCGACAATGATGATTCCAGGTGAGGTCACCATGATTCCGATCTACCTGATCTTAACTGAATTAAATTTGTTAGGCAGCCATACCGGGGTTATTTTGCCGGGTGCAGTGTCTGCCTTCGGGATTTTCTTGATGCGTCAAGCATTTGTAGGAATACCTAAAGAAATTGAGGAATCGGCTATTATGGACGGAGCCAGTGTTGGAAGGATCTGGTTTTCAATCTTGCTTCCGATGGTGCTGCCGATGATGGCTACATTGGGAATTCTCAGCTTTATCGGCGCCTGGAATAACTTCCTATGGCCTTATCTGGTCCTGGAGGACTCCAGTTTATATCCATTGACTCTTGGATTATATGAACTGCAAGGTACATTTGTGACCAATACCCGACTGGTAGCTGCAGGTACGATGATTGCTTTGATTCCTATTCTGCTGGTCTTTGTATTCTTCCAGCGGTATTTTATTCAAGGTGCATATTCAAGTGCTGTAAAAGGCTAGGCAAATCCAGAGGATCCTTGTTAATCTAGTTAATCTATGGTTACGGGATCCTTTTTGGTGCTGCGGATGAAACCTTGAATTTATGCAGTATACATCTAACAGATTGGCAAGCGGACAACCATTGTATTTCGTGGTTGGATATGGTAGAATATCTCTTGTTGTGTTTTGTTTGACTAAGGTGGTCCTCTACGCTCAACACCGTGTGCAATGATTGGCGGAATGAACACCTGTTTGGAAGGAGGGAGTCAAGTGAGTATTATTCAAGAAATTACGAAAGAACAGCTGCGTACTGATCATCCTAGCTTTCGTCCCGGAGATACTTTAAAGGTGCATGTTAAGGTTATCGAGGGAAGCCGTGAACGTATTCAGGTATTTGAAGGCGTTGTGATCAAAAGACGCGGAGGCGGAATTAGCGAAACCTTTACGGTTCGCAAAATTTCTTACGGTGTTGGAGTGGAAAGAACGTTCCCTCTGCATACTCCGAAAATCGATAAAATCGAAGTGGCCCGTCGTGGTAAAGTCCGTCGCGCCAAACTTTACTATCTGCGTAACCTGCGCGGTAAAGCAGCTAGAATTAAAGAAATCCGTTAAACACATGGGGGGGCTTAAACACAAGCCTCCCTTTGTTTACCGCAATAGAGTGTAAGGTGCCGGATAATTCCGGAAACCGCAACATCATACAGTAGAGTCAAACGATTTAGGGTTTATATCTTGCACCACATGCCGATGAAATTTGAATTACACCCAATGTTTGCTACAACGTTTGAACGTAAACGGTTGGTTGGATACTCCCGAAAGCTGCACGTACTGAAATATAGAAAGCGGGTGCCCGAACGTGGAACAAGAAAAGACTTCGGATAGCCCAAATCCGGTAAAAAACGAAATTTGGGAGTGGGCCAAAGCACTAGTTATTGCAGCGGTCCTCGTGTTGCTGATACGCTGGTTCATTTTCACCCCTTTTATTGTCGATGGGCCGTCTATGCAGCCTAACTTCCATTCGGGAGAACGGCTGATTGTCAATAAAATATTGTACACCTTCCGTGAGCCACAGCGCGGAGAGGTTATTGTATTCCATGCTCCGCAGGGAAGGGATTACATAAAGAGGGTCATCGCTCTGCCTGGAGAGACAATAAAGATTCAAGATAATCAAGTCTATATCAACGGAGAAGAGTTGGAAGAAGAATACATCCGCGAAGCGGTTGAGGCGGCTTTGCAGAATGGCTATTCCTACAATAGTGATTTCGCTGAGCTAACGGTACCGGAAGGTCATGTGTTTGTCATGGGAGACAACCGGGTAAACAGCCAGGACAGCCGTGAGCCGTCCGTAGGTCCTGTGCCTTTTGACAAGGTGGTTGGCCGGGCCGATGTTATTTTTTGGCCGCTGCCGCAAATCAGCATAGTGAAGCATCATTAAGCTTAACTTCTGATCTTGACCGGCTCCGATCCAGACAACGGAGGGTATTTCTATGACCATACAGTGGTTCCCGGGCCATATGACCCGGGCCAGAAGACAAATCGAGGCCAAGCTGAATATCATAGACATGGCGATAGAGCTAATGGATGCTAGAATTCCGCTCGCAAGCCGCAATCCGATGATTGATGATATTTTACAGCGCAAGCCGCGTCTAATTTTGCTTAATAAAGCTGATCTTGCGGACGCCCAAGTCACTGCCCGGTGGGTCAGCTTTTTTCAGGAGCAGGGAATAGAAGCCTTGCCGGTTGATTCGGTATCAGGAACACGTGTCAAGGAGATAGTTCCGGCATGTAAAGCACTGCTGGCAGACAAGATAGAGGCGCAAATCCGCAAAGGAATGAAGCCGCGTCCGATAAGAGCTCTTATTGTCGGCATTCCTAATGTCGGCAAATCCACGCTCATCAATCGGCTGGCAGGACGCAAAGCTGCGATTACCGGAGACCGCCCCGGGGTAACTAAAGGTCAACAGTGGATTCGCATTGGCGGAGAACTGGAATTACTGGACACACCAGGCATTCTTTGGCCCAAATTTGAGGATCAGCAGGTCGGAATTCGTCTTGCCGCTACAGGAGCGATAAAGGATGAGCTCTTGCACCAGCAGGATATTGCGTTTGTCATCATCCGCGATATGTTGGGCACTTATCCTGGCCAGCTGCAGGAGAGGTATGGCCTGGAGTCCCTTCCGACCGATCCGGAGGATAACGAGCAGGTCGTGACAGTTATGGAGCAGATCGGGCGGAAAAGAGGCTGCCTGCAAAGTGGAGGCAGGGTTGACTTGGACAAGGCTTCCACCTTGTTTCTGAACGATCTGAGGTCAGGAAAGCTGGGACGCATCAGCCTGGAATGGCCCTAATGCTCAGGAAAGCGGAAGGCAAAGCTATGCTGCTTTTTAAACTTTGTTAACGGCTGGAGATTGCGATCATTTTTTCCAAAGGTAAGATACAGACGAGGGCTGCCGATAAAGTCCATTTCGAGTAAATAACACGAAAGTAAACCCCAGGAATGTTGATATTACAGCATTCTTGGGGTTTGCTTATTTGGTTATACGGCTGAACCGCCACTGCCCGGACAGTCCCATATTTTTGTTGAAGCTGAGCGGGAGACAGGATTTTGGTTTAACAGGACTGGAAGTCGCCGTCTTTAGAACGTTATACTATGGAGGAGAGGAGGAGCTATAACGTTGTTAACCTACGAAAAAAGCTTATGGGATCGTGGCTACCGCTTGATCGCAGGTGTTGACGAGGTGGGTCGCGGCTGCTTGTTCGGGGATGTAGTAGCGGCGGCTGTTATTTTGCCTCAAGGACTGCTAATTGAGGATATAAACGATTCCAAGAAGCTGTCAGCCAAGAAAAGAGAGGAACTGTACGAGGTCATTTGCAAGGAAGCCGTCGCAGTAAGTACAGGACAGGTTAGTTCGGAGATGATCGATCAGATTAATATAAAGCAAGCAGCCAGACTGGCGATGAAGCAGGCGGTTGAGGGATTGTCAATTATGCCGGATTATTTGCTGATTGATGCTGAACGAATAGATGTGAATATGGAACAGATGGCTGTGATTCACGGAGACGCTTTAAGCCAATCGATAGCGGCAGCCTCCATTATTGCCAAGGTTACCCGCGACCGGATGTGCTTGCACTGGGATCGAGAGTATCCGGAGTATGGAATTGCTATACATAAAGGTTATGCGACCAAACAGCATCGCGAGTCTATTCTGCAGTACGGCCCGAGCCGTCTGCATAGGCGGTCTTTTCTGAGTAAGCTGTTAAATCAGCAGCAGCAATTTCCTTTTTAACAAAGAACGGGTTCATTTATAAAGCTAATTTTCCGATATATACGTCAATCGACCAATTATGAAAACCTTAATTCATAGTGCGGATTATGAAAGCTACTTCATGGTGCGGATTATGGAAACTCTGCTTCATAATGCCGGACGTTTGGCGGACAACTGGCGCATGATATATGAGCAATGGCGCTACATAGGTGTATGAAGTCGAACAGAAGGGTATCTTGGGGGGAAATGAAAGTGAGTGTAGGTCAACTGCTGAGCAGCTTGCTGCAAGGGGCTCAAAGCACTAAGCTGGCTGCCGATGTTGTGGAATTGAAGCCTGGTCAGGTCGTCAGAGGGACTGTGCTTCGATTGATCAGCAACCAAGAAGCGCTTCTGTCTATTCAAGGAGTCAAAGTTCACGCGAAGCTGGAAGCACCTCTTCAGCAGGGAGACTCTACCTGGCTAACTGTGCTTGCGGATAGGGGAGACGGTCAAATCCGTCTAAAGCCGGTTGCGGGCGTACGCTTACAAGGCAGCGGACTCACTGAGCTGCTGAAGGCTCTCGGCCTTCCGGATACGCCTAACAACCGCCAGCTCGTTCAGCTTTTATCGCAGTCGGGACTGCCAATTACGAAGCAAAGTATCGCTTCATTGGCTGCATTATCTGCCCAGCGTTCTGCAGACATCGATGCCGAGCAGTGGAATCAGGCGGCAATTCTTGCGCTTAAACGGGGACTGCCCGCAGAGGCTTCACACGTTGGCGCTTTGCGGCAGGCTATTTATGGCCAGCCGCTTCACCAAATGCTGCTGGACGTCCAGACTTCTCTTGCCCAGCTATTGTCCCGTGCAGGGGCCGGTTTGTCGGCGAACACAATGAAAGCGCTCAGTGATGCCCGCTCTTCTATAGATAATGTCATTCTCCAAAGCAGAGCGCCCAGCCTCGCTGCTTCTCAACAACTAACAGCTTCTCCGCCACTCGCAGCTTCTTCACAGCTCACAGCATCTCCGCCACTCGCAGCATCTCCACAAGCGGTGAGCGGGGGCGCCAGCTCGAATATACAAATAGCGGCCAATTATCAAACAAAAGCTCTCTCGGCTGTGCCCGCAGATCCTGCATCCGTGAATTTGGCAGTATCTGCATTAACTCAGGAAGGCGCATCGCTTTCGGCAGAGCCTTTCCCTCGAGGCGAACGGAGCAGCCAGGGGCATTTGGCAAACCAAGCTATCAATCCGCTGCTCCTGAATGAGGGGGCGGTAAAGCCTGCAGCAGGCCATGCGCTACAGTCCGCGGATGATGAGGGGAAGCCGCTTAATTCGAGCCAGAACGCTTCAGGAGTATCCGCTGTGTCCGCGGCTTCATCTGCCAATGCGGCAGCAGCTTCTCAGGTCGGGAGCGGAATGGCCGCAGCTGCCGAAGGCTGGGTAGCGAAGCTGTTTAAATCCCTTGGGCTTGACCATGAATCCGCTCTGTTGAAAGCAGAAACTCAGCCCGAAGAGTCCGCGAGATCAGCAGGAGGAGGCAAAACGTTCACGGAACAGGATGGCGGAGCAAGATCAGTGCAAACCTTAACTCGCGAGCCGACAAATGGGGGAGCCGGGACCCACTCCCAGCTTTATGGTCCATGGACAGCATCAGCCGAACGGATAGAGATTCCGACATTGAAAGCAGCACTGCTTTCTCTGCTGGCGAATGGAGATTTGCCGGAACCGGTGAGGGAAAGTGTGCAGCAAGTGGTCCAGCAATTGACAGGGCAGCAGCTGCTGCTCGGCGGGGATCGTTCTTCACCGATAACCTATTTTACCCTGGCAATTCCGCTTTTTTCGGAGGGCCATCAACAAACCGCTTCGGTCCATGTTCAATCAAGAAAGACGGCGTCAGGAAGTATTGATGTCGATAACTGCAGACTCTGGTTTGATCTGAACTTGGCTCATTTGGGACACACGCTTCTAGATGTGCAGGTCCTCAACCGGGTGGTCAGCATAACGGTTCATAGTGATTTTGAGCAGCTGGACACGCTTCTCGCCGGTTCCCGGGAGGATTTGAATGAGCGCTTGCAGGATATGGGCTACTCCATGTTGACCATGAAAGTGCAGCCGCTCCCGGAGCGGGCTGCCGCTGCTGACGCCAATTCGCCGGATCTGCAGATGAAAAGCGCTTATTATGATACAAAGCCTTATAAAGGGGTTGACTTACGCGTATGAACTTACCCAGGCCGGCTACAAAAAAAGCGGTTGCACTAACCTATGTCCCCGAACAATCGGCCGCTCCGGTCATATCGGCCAAAGGAAGCGGCGAGGTTGCCGAAATGATTCTTAAAAAAGCGAGGGAGCACGGAATCCCGGTCCAGGAAAATGCTTCTCTCGTAGAAGTGCTGGCACAGCTGGATTTGGACCAGCAAATTCCACAGGAGCTGTACTCGCTGGTTGCTGAAATTTTAACCTTCGTCTACCGCTCAGATCAAAAGGCGGGCGGCTATGAATATTGACATGAAAAAGAATGCCCGGCAGCTGACTGGGAGGATTGGCGAACAAGCAGCAGAGAGGTATTTGCTGCTTAACGGCTACGAAATCGTGGATCGCAACTGGAGATGCAAAACTGGCGAAATCGACTTGATTGTGAGTAAACCAGGCCTCCTGATTTTCGTTGAAGTGCGAAGCCGGCATCAAGGAGACTCATTCGGCACAGCAGCGGAGTCGGTAGATGAGCGAAAGCAGCGAAAAGTTCGCCATACAGCTGAATTTTATCTTCGCCGCTATAACCGTACAGATTCGGCTGTCCGCTTCGATTTGATTACGGTCGAGCTTAATGCGCGCAATCAGGCGGTGAAGCTTGATCATTATCGGAATGCCTTTTAACTTTACTGCTTACTGGGTTATAGGCATGCTTTATTCCTCTGCTAACCGCGCGTTATGAGCAAGCTTAATTCCTCTGCCTCTGCTAACTGCATTATGGGCATGAGTTATTAGCTGCTGGCTGCAGTAACAGTTGAACGTTTAAGTTGGATTCGCGTCTTGTCCTGCTTAAGTTCGGCCTGTCTCGTGCTTAATTAGTGCCTGATCCCTGCTTAATTTCCATTTGATCTCCTCGATCTCCTCGAACTGCTTGATCTCCTTGATCTCCTTGATCTTCACATGATTCCCGATTGTTCCCATAGGGGCCATCAACCGGGATATAAAAAACGGACTGGAGCAGAAAAGCAGGCTAGAGCTGGTTCCGCTCCTTTTTGCGCATGGCCATCTAGACACAGAGTGTATGGAATACCTCTCTCTTATTGGAGCTAAAAAGCCCAGAAAACCGCGATCTGAGCAAAATAAGGACCGTGGCAAACGTTACATTTTTTAACCCCCTGATTTTGCTTAAATAAGGAGCGCTGCGAGCGTTCAATTTTGAAGCAGGCTGCAAACAGCCTTACTCCCTGCTGCACACTTTTAATCACAGATAATCGCGGCTTCACCGAGCGTTAGAATTTACAAACCCCTGATTTTGTTCAATTAATACTACTGTGAGCGTTAAAATCCAGTTCGGACAGAAAGCAGGCAAGTAAGCGGGATATAGGGATGCAGCCTGCAATCTGGTGAAACGATCAGTAAGAGAGATGTGACGGCAACCGGGCTGCAAAGGTCAGTAAGAGAGATGCAGGCTGCAATCTGGCCGGAAGCGGTCAGTACAGGGTTAAAATCAGGCCGCCGTGATGAAAACAAGTACAAACCATGCTCTGTGTACAGCGTTAGAGGTATTTGCGCTGCTAGGCAGCGATGAGCATTCCCGCAGGGTTTCACCAGACTTCCAGTGGGCGCGATGCTTATTCTGGTTTGCGGTCAAGGCTGCGATATTGCAGCGCTTCTGCCAAATGGTTGACGGTTATGGTAGCAGCGCCGTCCAGGTCAGCGATCGTTCTCGCCAGCTTAACAATCCGGTCGTGGGCACGGTAGCTTAACTGAAGCACGTGCATCGATTGCTTCAGCAGCTGCTCGCTAGCTTCATCGAGCGGACAATAGCGTCTTAACAGCCGCCCGGATAGCTGAGAATTCCAGCTAATTGCTGTACCGGCATAACGCTTTTTTTGCTGCTGCTGTGCTTGAAGTACTTGCTCCTTCATTTCGGCAGATGACAGGGCCGCTTGCGGTAATTGCCGCTCGCTGCCTATGCGCGGAACATCGACATGCAGGTCGATGCGGTCCAGCAATGGAGCCGAAATCCGGGCGCGGTATTGGGCGCGCTTGGCAGCGCTGCACGTGCATGGCGATTCGAGCGTTTCAGCCCCATACATGCCGCAAGGACAGGGGTTCATCGCTGCGGCAAGCACAACATCGGAAGGGAATGTATAGACAGCCTTGGCGCGGCTGATCGTAACTTCCCCGTCCTCAAGAGGCTGTCTCAACACCTCGAGCGCGGCTCGCGAGAATTCCGGCAGCTCATCGAGAAATAAAACTCCGCGATGGGCCAGACTAACCTCCCCCGGCCGGGGAATGGCCCCTCCTCCAACCAATCCGGCTGCGGAAATTGTATGATGCGGGGAACGGAATGGGCGTTCGCTTATCAATTGAGCCTTCTTTAACTGCCCGGAGGCGCTATAGATTTTTGTCACCTCGAGCGCTTCCTCATCCCGCAATGGCGGCAGAATCGTAGGCCATCTTCTCGCCAGCATCGTTTTTCCGGTGCCCGGCGGACCAATCAGCAAAATATTGTGCATACCAGCCGCTGCGATCACCAGTGCTCTTTTGGCATGATGCTGCCCGATCACATCGGCAAAGTCCACATTACCGTATTCACTGTTGTTTTGCCCCGGCATTGTTGACCCGCTGGAGGGAGCAGCAGCCGCACGGCGGTAGACTATACAGCGGCTAATGTCCTTTAGATCCGTCAGCCTAGTGACGGCAAACACTTGAATGCCTTCGATCAGCAGTGCCTCCTCTGCGTTCGCTTCCGGCACGATGACATAAGGATAGCCCATCAGCTTGGCTTGGTGTACCATGGGGAGAACGCCTGGCAGTGCCCGCACTTCCCCGTTAAGGGCGAGCTCGCCTATCAACAAAGTTGAATCAGCATGCTCAAGCTCCAATTGTCCGCTTGTAACTAGCAAAGCGGCGGCGATTGCCAAATCAAAAGAGGATCCTTCCTTGCGTAAATCTGCTGGTGAAAGATTAATCGTGATACGATCCATCGGAAATTGAAAGCCGCTGTTTCGGATTGCCGCTCTTACCCGTTCGGTAGATTCCCGCACAGCCGCGTCAGGAAGACCGACCAAATGAATTTGCGGGATTCCTCTGCTAATATCCACCTCAACCTTGACCATTACTCCATCGATGCCATACATGCACGCGCTGAATACATGTCCAAACAAAAAAAGCACTCCTTTCCGCCATAAGGCATGCCATTAATCAGCTTGGGAAAGGTGCTTCCTTATCTCCAAAAATGTTAGCTTCCTAATATTGTAGGAAACATATACAGTGCAAAAAGCTTAAATTTCGCAATATGCATACACAGTTTCAAAGCTTAACATTTGCACTTGCAAGAAGCTCAAGCTTCGCAAGATGCGTCTACTTTGCAAGAGACTCATACTCTAATTCTAGATAAAAAAGAAAATCCCTGCCAGCCCTCTCATAAAAACAGCGCAAGCGGAACATACTAACAGTGAGGTGATAAATAATGGAAAACAAACCTTATTTTTGTCCCAATTGCCGTTCAAACCGGGTGAAATTCAGCCAGATCACGAAATATTCGCAAAGCTTTATAAAGGATGCAATTACAGGAGAAATCGTAGAATCCGGCGAAGCGGTTCCGATTGCCCAATCCGAACCGGAAATTGAATGCTTGGTCTGCCGCGTATCGGGTAATGAAATGAGGTTTATCAAGCAAGCGGAGAGAGAGCCGCGGACGACGACTCCTACAACTCCGACTTATGTATAGCACGCTAAAGTGGATTTGCACCGGCGCACTGTTCTTTCTGGATCAGCTGCGCTATTTTTCTTAAATCTAAGCGAAGGCCGCGGACGTCAAACTTTTCAAAGCTGCCTAAACTCACTGATTCCAGAGTATCCTCATCACTGATCTCAGAGTAACCTCATTGTGATCAACAACCAGCAAGAATTCCGCTTTGTACCGAAAAATGTGCCAAATTAATTACAGTTCATTCATTTTTGTACAAAAAATATGTGAACTAATTACGAAAAATTAAGGAAAGGCTCGAAAAAAAGTGGTACAATAGTTAAGGCTTGTCGAGCGGTGAGACGCGAAACTACATAGGACAAGTGTTTTTTCGGGTGGATAAAACACAGCTTGATTCCTTGAACGTCCAGTAGTTTGAAGGCTATCTTGAATGCGATAGTAAGAAGACTGATAGGAGGAAGTATAGAATGAATATCCATGAGTATCAAGGGAAAGAAGTCCTGAGACAATATGGAGTCGCGGTTCCGGAAGGAAAAGTTGCTTTTTCCGTTGACGAAGCGGTGGAAGCTGCGAAGCAGCTGAGCACTCCTGTTGTCGTTGTTAAGGCGCAAATCCATGCAGGTGGACGCGGTAAAGCGGGCGGCGTAAAGGTGGCCAAAAACCTTGACGAAGTTCGTACATATGCTAGTGAAATCTTGGGCAAGGTGCTCGTCACTCACCAGACAGGTCCAGAAGGTAAAGAGGTTAAGCGCCTGCTGATCGAGCAGGGTTGTGATATTAAGAAAGAGTATTATGTCGGTGTTGTAGTGGACCGCGCTACCGGTCGTGTCGTTATGATGGCATCGGAAGAAGGCGGTATGGAGATTGAGGAAGTTGCTGCCAATACACCAGAGAAAATTTTCAAGGAAGTAGTAGATCCAGCCGTTGGCCTTCAGCCTTTCCAAGCGCGCAAGCTGGCGTATGCGATTAACATTCCTGGAGAACTGATCAACAAGGCGGTCAAGTTTATGATGGCGCTGTATACAGCTTTCGTAGAGAAAGACTGCTCCATTGCAGAAATCAACCCGCTAGTTGTAACCGGTGACGGTGATGTTATGGCTTTGGACGCCAAATTGAATTTTGATTCCAACGCATTGTTCCGCCATAAGGACATTCTGGAATTGCGCGATCTGGAAGAAGAAGATGAAAAAGAAATCGAAGCGTCCAAATATGACCTCAGCTACATTGCGCTGGATGGAAATATTGGCTGCATGGTTAATGGTGCCGGTCTGGCTATGGCAACCATGGACATCATTAAATACTACGGCGGCGAGCCGGCTAACTTCCTTGATGTTGGGGGCGGCGCGACTACAGAGAAAGTTACCGAAGCGTTCAAAATTATTCTTTCCGACAGCAACGTAAAAGGAATTTTTGTCAACATTTTCGGTGGTATCATGAAGTGTGACATTATTGCTAACGGTGTTGTTGAGGCTGCTAAACAGATCGGATTGGACCGTCCTTTGGTCGTTCGTCTGGAAGGAACCAATGTTGATCTTGGCAAAAAGATCCTTAACGAATCCGGCTTGAACATTGTAGCGGCAGATTCCATGGCTGATGGCGCTCAAAAAATCGTAGCGCTTGTTAAATAAGCCTTTTGAACCATACCTTTTAGTTTTGAACCATGCCTTTTTAGTTAGGTGCATGGCTTCTGATATGTACGGTCGTTTTTTTAAAATTAGTAGAGGATGTGAATAATCACCATGTCTATTTTGGTTGACAAAAATACTAAAGTCATTACTCAAAACATGACAGGTAAAACAGGCATGTTCCATACATTGGGCGGTCTGGAATACGGCACACAAATGGTTGCCGGTACAGCTCCAGGCAAAGGCGGAACCCAAGTCGACTTCACGCTTGAGAATGGTTCCACCGTAACCCTGCCAGTATACAATACGGTTATGGAAGCCAAAGAAGCTACCGGAGCTACAGCTTCCGTTATTTACGTTCCGCCTGCATTCGCTGCTGATTCCATTATGGAAGCGGTTGATGCAGAGCTGGATTTGGTTATCTGTATAACAGAAGGCATTCCAGTGCTCGATATGGTCAAAGTAAAACGCTATATGGAAGGCAAGAAAACCGTGCTTATCGGTCCTAACTGCCCAGGCGTTATTACACCTGGCGAATGCAAAATCGGTATTATGCCTGGCTATATTCACGCACCCGGCCATGTTGGAGTCGTTTCCCGAAGCGGAACGCTCACCTACGAGGCGGTACATCAGTTAACAACCCGCGGAATTGGCCAATCCACGGCAGTAGGGATAGGTGGAGACCCAGTTAAAGGCTCCGAGTTCATCGATATTTTGAGCCGTTTTAACGATGATCCGGATACTTACGCTGTCATCATGATTGGGGAGATTGGCGGAACAGCGGAAGAAGAGGCTGCAGAGTGGATCAAGGAAAACATGACGAAGCCGGTTGTTGGCTTTATCGGCGGAAAAACCGCTCCTGAAGGTAAGCGCATGGGTCATGCCGGCGCCATTATTTCCGGTGGCAAAGGTACTGCTACTGAAAAAGTCGCAACTATGGAAAGATGCGGAATTAAAGTTGCCCCCACGCCTTCCGAGATGGGCTCAACCCTCGTTAGCGTTCTTGAGGAAAAAGGCTTGCTGGAAAAATGCACTACCATTAAGTAAGCCATTCATTTTATAGAAGCTGCATATATAGCTTTGCCGAGAAAGGTAAGCAACCTTCTCGTTCCTTAATGGGATGAGGAGGTTGTTTTTTATTTTAAGTTAGAAGTTGTCCAATCCAGTATGAAAGGCGGGACAAAGTGGATATTCGTCAAATTGTTATAGCTTTAAATGAAACCAAAGGGGTAGGATGGCGTACGATAAATCAACTTGAATCTTATCTGGGAGAAGCAGCACAGCTTGCTGCAGCAGATATTCCTTCGTTTTTGGCTCAGCGGCTGCCGCCGAAGCAGGCTGCGATCGTCAAAGAGGAGCTCCAGCTGGGAGCGGCATTGGAGAAAAGGCTCGAAAGCTATCGCCGGATGCAAATCCGCATCGTTACGAAGTGGGATGAAGCCTATCCTGAGCAGCTTAAACAATCCTCTCGACCTCCCTGGGTTCTTTATGCGATGGGACGCAGTGAGCTTCTTAACTGCATGTCCATAGCTATTGTCGGGACGAGAACGCCAACAGCATATGGCAAAAAAGCAGCGGCCACGATCGCAGAGGACCTGGCTCGGCTAGGAATTGCCGTAATTAGCGGACTAGCCCGCGGCATTGACAGCTCAGCTCATGCAGCAGCACTGCCACATCCAGGAGGGACGATCGCTGTTCTTGGCCATTCAATGGAATATGTGTATCCCGGGGAGAACAAAGTTCTATTCCAGCAGATAGCCAGGGAGGGGCTATTGATATCCGAATTTCCGCTTGGGACGCCTCCTCATCCAGGATTATTTCCTCAGCGAAATCGAATTATAGCCTCGCTAAGTTTGGGTACCCTAGTGGTAGAAGCCGCATTAAAAAGCGGTTCCCTTATTACCGCTGACCTGGCGCTGGAAGAGTCCAGGGATGTATTTGCTGTGCCGGGGCCGATCTCTTCACCCAAAAGTGCCGGAACCCATGCGCTTATCCAGCAGGGAGCAAAGCTTGTCACCTCTTTTAGAGATATTCTCGATGAATATTCAGAACGGCTTAATTTCCCTTCACTTGCTGTGGGAAGCTCTTCTGAGGCGGATAGCTCTTTGCAACAGAACGTGCTTTCCGACGAGGAGAGGCGAATTTTGAACCTGATTTCCGTAGAGCCGGTAACAGTTGATGAGTTGTATCAAAAAGCAGAAACAAATTTTGGACATTTGCATACAATTCTGTTATCTTTACTTATGAAAAAAAAGATTGTTCAAATAGCTGGTTCATCTTATGTGCTGAGTTAGCTATAGACCAGCAATGAAATATAGAGGCAAAGTTGACCAGAGGGGAGGAAGATGCACATGGCAGATTCGCTAGTTATTGTGGAATCACCCGCTAAAGCCAAAACCATAGGCAAATATTTAGGCAGTAAATATATAGTTAAAGCATCGATGGGCCATATACGTGATCTTCCTAAAAGCCAAATTGGCGTTGAAGTGAAGCGCAATTTCGAACCGAAGTACATCACGATCCGGGGTAAAGGTTCGGTCTTAAAGGAACTGAAAGATGCTCGCAAAAAAGTGAAAAAGGTTTATCTCGCAGCTGACCCTGACCGCGAAGGGGAGGCGATTGCCTGGCATTTGGCTCATTATTTAGAGCTAAGCGATAGTGAACCTTGCCGGGTTGTTTTTAATGAAATTACCAAACAAGCGGTCAAGGATGCGTTTAAAACGCCAAGACCGATTAATAAAGATTTGGTGAATGCTCAGCAGGCTAGAAGAATTTTGGACCGGCTCGTTGGTTACAAGATCAGCCCCTTGCTTTGGAAGAAAGTGAAAAAGGGCTTGTCTGCAGGAAGAGTTCAGTCCGTAGCGGTGAAGCTAATTAACGACCGGGAGAATGAAATCAAGGGATTTGTGCCGGTTGAATATTGGTCTATTACAGCCCAGTTAAAATCAGGCAAGAGCAAATTCGAAGCCAAGTTTTACAGTCTTGATGGCAAAAAAACCGATTTGAACAATGAGGACGAAGTAAATCAGATTCTGAAAGTGATTGACAAGGAAAGCTTTATTGTTCAGGAAGTCAAGGAGAAGGAGCGCCAGCGCCATCCTTCTGCGCCTTTTATTACCAGTACGCTGCAGCAGGAAGCAGCACGCAAGCTGAATTTTCGGGCAGCCAAGACGATGTCGGTAGCCCAGCAGCTTTATGAAGGCATAGAGCTCGGTAAAGAAGGAACCGTGGGTTTAATCACGTATATGCGTACTGACTCTACTAGAATTTCCCCTGCCGCCCAGGAGGAAGCAAAGCAATTTATCGAGGGCAAATTTGGGGCCGAATTTGTTCCTTCCACTCCCCGCGTGTACTCCAAGAAAAACAGCAACACCCAGGATGCGCATGAAGCGGTGCGGCCAAGCTCGGTTCTTAGGCAGCCAGACGAGATCAAGAGCTTCTTAAGCCGAGACCAGTACCGGCTTTACAAGTTAATTTGGGAACGTTTCGTGGCCAGTCAAATGACTTCTGCAGTGCTGGATACGATGACGGTCGATATAGCTGCTGGAAGCGCGGTATTCCGGGCGGTTGGCTCCAAGGTAAAGTTTCCTGGTTTTATGAAGGTGTATGTTGAAGGCAATGACGATGAGACGACTGAGGAAGACCGCCTGCTGCCGCCATTAGGCAAGGGAGACGAGGTGAATGCTGAACAGATCGAACCGAAACAGCATTTTACTCAACCGCCTCCCCGTTACACGGAAGCCAGACTCGTTCGCACACTTGAGGAATTGGGGATTGGCAGACCAAGCACCTACGCTCCAACCTTGGAAACCATTCAGCGTCGCGGCTATGTTGCCCTGGAGGAAAAGAAGTTTGTACCTACAGAGCTGGGCGAGCTGGTTGTGGAGCTGATGGAGGAATTCTTCCCGGAAATCTTGGATGTGGAGTTTACAGCCAATATGGAGGAAGAGCTTGATCACGTGGAAGAGGGCAAGGAAAATTGGATCAAGGTGCTCGATGAATTTTACCAGTCCTTCGAGAAACGTCTGGAATATGCCGAGGAAGAAATGAAGGAAATAGAAATTCAAGACGAGGTCTCGGATGAAATCTGTGAAAAATGCGGTCAGCCAATGGTTTATAAGATGGGGCGGTTTGGCAAGTTTTTGGCTTGCTCCGGCTTCCCGGACTGCCGCAATACGAAACCGATCATTAAAGACATTGGAGTAGCCTGCCCCAAATGTTCACAAGGAAGAATAGTCGAGCGGAGAAGCAAAAAAGGCAGGGTGTTTTTTGGCTGCGACCGTTACCCGGAATGTGATTTTGTTTCTTGGGACCGTCCAGTTGAGAAGCCATGTCCGAAGTGTGATTCCATGATGGTAGTGAAAAATAGTAAAGCGGGTGCCAAAATTCATTGCACCCAGTGCGATTACAAAGAGGATGCCCCGGAATAAAAAGCTCTGGCAGGAGTCTGTCCGAAAAGTGGCAGTTCAGCCTAATAAAAGCAAATCCGAAGAATGCTGTAATATCAACATTCTTGGGTTTTAATTTTCAGTTTGCTTGAATATGGATTTCCTGGACAGACCCTGGCTATCCTTTCTATGAGATGCTTCGAGGGTCAAGGCGTCAACAATTTCGTCTCTTCGCTCGCAGAAATGTATGCGAAAACCGCATACATTTGCCGCAGCAGCGGGCCTCGAGGCGATTTGTATGCGAAAGTGTATGCGAAAACAGTCATGTCATTGAATTCTCAGGCACAAATCCAGCATGAAGATAGCCAAGGTTGGCGGGGCTCAAGGGCTGCGCGGGCGGCTTTAAGCTATTAAGGAGCTGCAGCCAGTGTTCCATACGAAAATTCGTAAAAGCTGCAGCGGACTCCAAGACCAACTGTATGCGGAAAACCGCATACAGTTGCCGCAGCAGCGGGCCGGAGCGAATTGGGCTGTCCAGAATTATTGGACAGCCCCTTGCCCTTGTGTGGGGAGCTTCAGCCTACCGTAGCTTCAACCTTGTTTCAGCCTGCCGTAGGTATATTAAAAGGAAAGTTGAGCACTTGCCGAGATTCTAGCTGTATCTGTTATCGAGCAAGATTTAGATTAAAAGTGTTCAGTTGCCCATATCTTGTTTTGTTCGACGAATTGCCAGCAGGAGGTTGTGGAGAAGTGCTGATATAGAAAGGAAGTAGGTTGCTATGAGTATACAGCAGAGGGTTACGGTCATTGGAGCCGGTTTAGCCGGCAGTGAAGCTGCTTGGCAAATCGCCAAGCAGGGAGTGCCTGTCACTCTGTATGAAATGCGCCCTGTGCGCAAAACGCCTGCGCATATAAGCGATAAATTCGCCGAATTGGTGTGCAGCAATTCCTTACGGGCTAATGGGCTCACCAATGCGGTAGGGGTGCTTAAGGAAGAGATGCGAATTATGGATTCACTGATTTTGTCCAGTGCGGACAAGCATGCAGTTCCCGCTGGAGGGGCACTGGCTGTTGACCGCGATTTGTTCGCTGGAGAGATTACATCCACCTTGGAGAATCATCCGCTGGTAGAAATCGTGAGAGATGAAGTTACAGATTTGCCCGAAGGAATTACGGTCGTTGCAACGGGGCCGCTCACTTCTCCGGAGCTCTCTGCTAAGCTGCAGGGGCTTATGGGAGAGGAATATTTATATTTCTATGACGCTGCAGCTCCAATTGTAGAGAAGGAATCTATCGATATGGACAAAGTATTCGTTGCTTCCCGGTATGACAAAGGGGAGGCGGCTTATATTAATTGCCCTATGACAGAGGAAGAATTCAATATTTTCTACGAAGCACTTATTCAGGCAGAGGTGGCCCCGATCAAAGATTTTGAGAAAGAAATCTATTTTGAGGGCTGCATGCCGATAGAAGTAATGGCTAAGCGGGGCAAAAAGACGGTTCTCTTTGGTCCTATGAAGCCGGTAGGACTGATTGATCCTCGAACCGGCAAACAGCCTTACGCGGTCATTCAGCTGCGTCAGGATAATGCCGCGGGAACCTTGTATAATCTGGTAGGGTTTCAGACCCATCTCAAATGGGGAGAACAGAAAAAAGTATTTTCTCTCATACCCGGATTAGAGCATGCGGAAATTGTTCGATACGGCGTAATGCACCGCAATACGTTTATTAATTCACCCAAGCTCCTGAACCAGACCTACCAGTTCAAGCGCAGGGACAATTTGTTCTTTGCAGGTCAAATGACCGGGGTGGAGGGCTATGTAGAATCAGCGGCATCGGGATTGATTGCCGGCCTGAATGCGGGACGAATGGCACGGGGAGAAGAATGTCTCGTGTTCCCTGAAGAGTCTGCGCTCGGCAGCATGGCGGCTTATATTACTACAGCGGATTTCAAGCATTTTCAGCCAATGAATGCTAATTTTGGCCTGTTTCCGCCGCTTGCGGAGAAGATTCGCAATAAAAAAGCAAAGAATGAAAAGATAGCTGAAAGAGCGATTCGGAGTATTCAGAATTTTTTACACAAAACAGGCTCTGCGGCTTGTAACTAAATCATGTCCTATGGTACGATAGTACTGCTATATAGCGGAAAAAGCACGGGGACCGGTATAAATAAATATGCCGTTCCCTGTTTGACTGCTCTCGCCCTTATTTTAATTTCGGGCGCTGCAAGCACCATTACGTAGCAAGTTGTCCGCCGGGTAGAGCGGTTAACGCAAGTTCTTTTTTATACGAAGGAGTGAGCAAATGAGCGAATTTCATGCCACAACGATATTTGCCATTCGACATAAAGGCAAGGGGGCCATTGCCGGAGACGGTCAGGTCACGTTTGGCAACAGCATGGTAATGAAAAGCAAAGCTAAAAAAGTCCGCAGATTATACCGGGGAAAAGTTATAGCCGGATTTGCCGGTTCGGTAGCGGATGCGATTACCTTGTTCGAAAAATTTGAAAGCAAGCTTGAGGAGCATCACGGGAATTTGCAGCGAGCGGCTGTGGAATTAGCAAAAGATTGGCGTTCGGATAGAGTGCTGCGCAAGCTGGAAGCCATGATGATTGTGATGGACTCCACGGGCTTGTTATTAATTTCCGGAAATGGAGAAATCATAGAACCGGATGATGGCATTCTGGCTATCGGCTCTGGCGGAAGCTTCGCTCTTGCAGCGGGCCGTGCACTGCAGCGATATTCACCGGACATGGAGGCTGCAGCGATAGCTAGAGCGGCACTGGAAATGGCGGCAGAGATTTGTGTATTCACGAATCACAATATCATTTTGGAGGAAATGGATTGAAGATACATATAAGAAAAACATATCGGATTGGGAGGTAGTTATGACCAGTTCTTCCTTGACACCTAAACAGATCGTTGCCGAATTGGATAAGTACATTGTGGGACAAAAGAAGGCAAAGAAGTCAGTCGCGGTAGCTTTGCGGAACCGCTTCCGGAGAAGCCTATTGGATGAGTCGATTCGTGATGAAATCGTCCCTAAAAATATATTAATGATTGGTCCTACCGGCGTGGGAAAAACGGAAATAGCACGCAGGATCGCGAAGCTGGTCAAGGCTCCTTTTGTGAAGGTGGAAGCGACCAAATTTACAGAGGTTGGCTATGTGGGCCGGGATGTGGAATCTATGGTGCGGGATCTTGTAGAAACGGCTATCCGCACGGTAAAAAGTGAAAAAACAGAATCGTTAAAGGATAAAGCGGAAAAACTGGCGAACGAAAGAATCGTTTCGATTCTGGTGCCGTCCGGCAGCAAGTCCAAGTCCCAGCGCAATCCGCTGGAAATGCTCTTTGGCAGCCAGAACCAGGCTGAGCAGGAGCCGCAGCAGCAGGAGCCGGCAGAGCAAAGCAAACGGGAAGAAGTGAGAAAACGGCTTTTGGCTGGAGAGATGGAGCAGGAGATCATCGAAATTGAAGTGGATGACCATAGTCCCTCCATGCTGGATATGCTGGCCGGGCAAGGCAATGAGCAAATGGGCTTTAACATGCAGGAAATGTTCGGCAGCCTGCTGCCCAAAAAAACAAAAAAGCGGAAATTGCCCATTAAAGAAGCAAGAAAGGTGCTTATCCAGGATGAAGCCAATAAGCTGATGGATATGGATGAGGTCATCCAGGAGGCGGTGAAAAGAGCCGAGCAATCGGGGATTATCTTCATTGACGAAATCGATAAAATTGCCAGCGGTAACCGCGGAAGCGGTCCTGATGTATCGCGTGAGGGAGTGCAGCGGGATATTTTGCCTATCGTTGAAGGATCTACAGTAATGACCAAATATGGGCCTGTGCATACGGATTTCATTCTGTTCATTGCTGCCGGTGCATTTCATACGGCAAAACCATCAGATCTTATTCCCGAACTTCAGGGCAGGTTTCCAATCCGGGTCGAGCTCAGTAATTTATCGCTGGAAGATTTCGTGCTGATTTTGACTGAGCCGCAAAATGCGATAACAAAGCAATACACAGCCTTGCTGGAAACCGAAGGCATCAAGATTACATTCTCCGAGGAGGCTATACGTGAGTTAGCGGCTATCGCGGTCGAAGTTAATCAGAACACCGATAATATCGGTGCGCGAAGGCTGCATACCATTTTGGAGAAATTGCTGGAGGATTTGTCCTTTGAGGCGTCGGATATTAATCTGGAAGAGCTGGTCATTACTCCGGAATATGTGCGGGAGAAGCTGGCGGATATCGCCAAGAACAAAGACCTGAGTCAATATATTTTATAAGTGAGTGCTAAGTAGTAAGCCCTACTTTTAATGGAGGCCTATGAAATGACGTTGTTAGCTAAGACAAGAAGATTAAACCGGCTGCTGCAAAAAGCAGCCGGCAAACCGGTAAGCTTTATGGAAATGGCTGAAGTTTTGAGAGATACGATCCAGGCTGATCTTTATGTGGTCAGCCGCAAGGGGAAAATTCTCGGCTTTGCCAAATTTGAAGCGGACGAATCCGATCGTCTAAGTCAAATGATTTATGAGGACAAACGGTTTCCAAGCGATTTTAACAACCTGCTGCTCAAGATTGAAGAAACCACCTCCAACCTGGAGAAAGACAGCTTGTACTATTCATTTGTACAGCAGATTGAACATGAATTTCATCACCGGCAGCTGACGATCATTCCCATCGTAGGGGGAGGAGACCGTCTCGGCTCGCTTGTGCTTACCCGCAAAGACAATCCCTTCGTGGATGATGACTATATCCTTGCGGAGTATGGTTCAACGGTTGTGGGGATGGAAATTCTGAAGGAGCGCGCCGAGGAAACCGAACAGGAAATGCGCAGCAAGGCTGTAGTTGACGTAGCTGTTGGCTCTTTATCCTATAGTGAATTAGAAGCAGTAGAGCATATTTTTGAAGAGCTGGATGGTAAGGAAGGGTTGTTGGTTGCCAGTAAAATAGCCGACCGGGTAGGAATAACCAGATCGGTGATTGTAAATGCACTGAGAAAATTAGAAAGTGCCGGAGTCATAGAAACTCGTTCTTTAGGCATGAAAGGGACCTATATCAAAATCTTGAATGATCAGTTAATGATTGCTTTAGAAAAAGTAAAAGTTTGACTATTTTTTGTTGAAAAACAGTTCTAAAGGATTATTAAAATAGTCATATATAACTATATTTAGGAAAAGACCTGTCAAAGATAGGTCTTTTTTCTTATTGTCAACATTTCCATTTATATTCAATATAAGAGATGTTTTATGAGATCGAATTTTGTCAGATTTTTCACATACGGTTCAAAAAAATGTCGAAGAGGAGGAAGGATTTGCATATTTTTTGTTGAATACCTTAATCTAAATCTTTGAGAGAGTAGGGAGTGTTAATGATTTTGTTGAATTCACCGACTTTTAACCTAGTCGCCCGTTCTCTTGACGCAGCATCAACTAGGCATCAAGTAATCTCTAACAATGTTGCCAATGTAGACACCCCATATTTTAAAAGGTCCGAAGTAAGGTTTGAAGAACTACTTCGTAGAGAAATGGACCCATCTTTTACTGTGCAGGGCTTTCGCACTGATCCAAGGCATTTTGAAATAGGGCAACCCAGCAATCCGGTCCCGCAAATTATTAAGGACGGTGATTCTACGATGAACAACAATATGAACAACGTAGACATTGACCTGGAAATGTCTTTACTGGCCAAAAACCAGTTGAACTATTATATTTTATCGCAGCAGATCAATCATGAGATCAAAATGGCTCGCTCGGCAATGGGGGTGAGTAACTGATGAAACTGACTAGTGCGTTTGACATAAGCACATCCGCTCTTACTGCCCAAAGAATGAGGATGGATGTGATTTCCTCCAATATTGCCAACGCAGAGACAACACGCACAAGGTTCGTTAACGGCAGATGGGAGCCTTATACTAGGAAGATGGTTGCATTGGAGCCCCAGGCTAAACCGTTTGCACAGCATTTACAGTCAGCGATGAGCGGCGTTTCCGGTGAAGGAGTTAAGGTTACCAGTATTGTAAACGACCCTACGCCCCATAAGCTTGTTTTCAACCCCTCCCACCCGGATGCGAATGAAGAAGGATATGTATTGATGCCCAATGTGGATATTTTGAAGGAAATGGTTGATATGATTTCGGCCACTCGCTCGTATGAGGCGAACGTAACAGCATTGAATGCATCCAAAGCAATGGTCATGAAGGCGTTGGAGCTTGGCGGCAGATAAGGTCGTAAACAAAGCTTGTTGAAAACATAATGAGTAAAAGCGGAAAGTATGTTGAAAAATGGATGAGCCGCAAGACCTAGTTTGTAGAAATTACTGTTAAGGGAGTGGAGAAGAAATGGTTGAAACATTGGCTTCTACAGGACTACAGTCTCTAGGACCAGTACAAAATACCCGGATTAATGTGCCTAGGGAAAATGCAATCGAGCTTTCCGGAAAATTCAATCAGATGGTCAATGACGCGATAGCTAATTTGAATAATCAGCATCACCAGGTTAATCAGCTTAACGAGCAGTTTGTCAGGGGAGAATTAAACGACGTTCATCAGCTGATGATCGCTTCAGCCAAAGCGGAATTAGGCCTGCAGTTAACCGTGCAGGTTAGAAATAAGGCGATTGAGTCTTATCAGGAAATTATGAGAATGCAAATGTAGTTCTTGCTAGTTTTGCTAACGTAGTGGATGAGGTGACGAAGTGAACGAGACGGTTCTCCAATATGTAAACCGGACCAAAGAGATATGGGGGAGGTTCAGCAAAGGACAAAAAATCACATTCATTGCGACGATAGTCCTGCTTATCCTGACACTGATCCTGGTCACATACAACTTTTCCAAAACTGAATACGCAACAGCGTTTACCGAGCTTCAGCCAGGCGATGCGGCAGCGATCAAGCAATATTTGGAAAGCTCCAATATTCCGTATCGCTTAAGTGATGACGGTCGATCTATAGGAGTGCCGAGAACTCAAGTAGCCGCCGTTAAGATTGATGTGGAATCCCAAGGCTTGAACACTAACGGAAGTATTGGTTATGGGGCTTTTCGCGAAAACAGCATGTTTGGGACGACAGATAACGAGTTTAGTATCAAAAAGCTGGATATGATTCAAGGGGAGCTGCAGCAGTTAATTAACTCCAACACAGCAGTAGCCAGCTCTAAAGTTGTCATTACTCTTCCGGAAGATACCGTTTTCCTCCGTAATGAACAAGACCAGCAGTCTACAGCCTCGGTGGTCGTTCACCTTAAACCGGGATATTCCCTGGATCAAAACAAAATAGACACCATGTATCAATTGGTTTCTAAAAGTGTGAAAAACCTCCCGGTGGAGAATATCACAATTTCAGACCAGAGCGGCGATCTGTTGCCCTATTCAAAAAACAGCAGCCCGCACATAGCATCGGCGAATGCAGCAGCGATGCAATTTGAGATTAAGAAGCAGTTCGAAGAAGATCTCCGCAAGGAAATTAAAGCATTGCTCGGAGGCATTCTCGGTCCGGAAAAAGTAATTCCGATGGTTATTGCCACGATGAACTTCGACAAGAAAAACCGGGTGGAAAACTTGGTTACTCCTGTTAATGAAGAAGAGCAGCGCGGTATTGAAATCAGCGTACAAGAATTACAAAGATCCTATACAAGCAGCGGAGCTGATGCCGGCGGCATTGCAGGAACAGGTGCAACCGACATCCCGAATTACCCGGCCTCTTCTGCAACGGGTACAGGTGAATCCGAAGAATTACATAGAACAGTTAATTATGAAGTCAATAGAATTACGCAACAAATTGAATCGAGTCCATTCACTGTAACTGATTTAACCATTTCCGTAGGAATTGAACCACCTGATCGCAATAATCCTGAATCCTTGACACCAGAAATGCGAAACGCGGTTGAAAATATACTGCTTTCCGTAGTGAGTTCCTCGCTTGCTAATAGCGATAAAACGTTTAGCGCTGAAGAGATGGCTTCGAAAGTGAATGTTTTTGACTATACGTTTGCCGCACCCGAGCCTGTAACATCTGCAACCAGTATTAATTGGTTTTGGGTAGGGGGCATCGCAATCGCCGCATTGATGCTGGCAGGACTAGGCGGTTATATGGTGTACCGCAGGAAGAACGGGACTGTCGAAGAAGACGAGGAGCTTCCGGAAGCCGTTCCTATGGAGTACCCTACGATCGATTATGAGAATGTTTCTAAAGATCAACAGGTTCGCAAGCAATTGGAAACTTTGGCTAAGAAGAAGCCGGATGAGTTTGTAAACTTGTTGAGAACCTGGTTGGCTGACGAATAGAGGTGGTCATAAATTGGTAAAAGCCGTATCTTCCCAACCATTAACAGGTAGACAAAAAGCCGCCATACTTCTGATCAGTCTAGGACCTGAAGTATCCGCCCAAGTTTTTAAACACTTGCGCGAAGAAGAAATTGAGCAGCTCACGCTTGAAATAGCAAACGTCCGAAAAGTCGAATCGATTGAAAAGGAATCTATCCTGAATGAGTTTCATCAGATCTGTCTTGCCCAAGAATATTTATCCCAGGGCGGGATCACTTACGCCAAAGAAATATTGGAAAAGGCTCTGGGTTCGCAAAAGGCGATGGATATTATCAACCGTCTGACAGCCACGCTGCAAGTCCGGCCATTTGATTTCGCCAGGAAAGCTGATCCGGGACAGATCTTAAACTTTATTCAGAACGAAAATTCGCAAACGATTGCTCTCGTTCTTTCCTATCTCGAGCCTGAACAATCTGCTATTATCTTATCCTCGCTGCCGCAGGACAAGCAGGCGGAAGTGGCCAAAAGGATAGCAATAATGGACAGCACTTCACCAGAGGTCATCACCCAGGTGGAAAGAGTGCTGGAGCAAAAGCTGTCAGCAACCGTGACTCAAGATTATACTTCCGCCGGTGGTATTGAGGCGATCGTTCATATTCTGAACGGTGTCGATCGCGGGACCGAAAGAACTATACTTGATTCGCTTGAATTTCAAGACCCCGAGCTGGCAGAAGAAATCAAGAAGCGGATGTTCGTCTTTGAAGATATTGTTAATCTGGACAACCGTTCCATTCAACGAATTATTCGAGACATTGAAAACCACGATCTTCAACTCGCCCTCAAAGTTGCCAGCGATGAGGTTAGAGAATCGATCTTTCAGAACATGTCCAAGAGAATGGCAGACACGTTCAAGGAAGAAATGGAGTACATGGGTCCTGTCAGGCTGCGTGATGTAGAGGAAGCACAGACAAGAATTGTAGCCACCATCAGAAGATTGGAAGAATCGGGAGAAATCATCATCGCACGCGGTGGAGGAGATGATATCGTTGTCTAGGTTAATCAAGCCTGAACACTACATATCCGTCGAACAGAAAAAGGTGGTCGAATCACTGTTGGAAGTTGCCCGCTCCAACGCGGCCCGCTCCGGTTCTACGAAGGATTCGTTATCCTTCGAAGAGGCACAGCAAATTCAAGAAGCAAGCGAGCTTAAGGATCAGATTCTTAAAGATGCAGAACAGCTAGCTGAGACTCGCATCCGCCAAGCCTCCGAAGAAGCCGAGAAGCTTAAAGCAGAAGCTAAGCGCGAGATTGATGAGTGGTGGAGCACCCGCAGGGAACAAGACGCGGATGCCGCTGCACAGGCCAGGCAGCTTGGCTATGACGAAGGCTATCAGGCTGGCCTTGTTGAAGCCGAGACAAAAGTAAACGAGCAGTGTGCACGGCAGATAGCGGAATCTCGCGTGCTGCTAGAGCAAGCCTACGAAACGAAACAGCATATCATTAATGAAGCCGAGCCGTTCCTGCTAGAGCTTAGCTGCAGTATTGCCGAAAAGATTGTACAGCGCCAGCTTACGGTCACGCCGGAATGGATTGGATCGATAACGAAGGAAATGCTGGCCCGCAAACGAGAGCGGGGAGTCATTACCTTGTGTGTTGCACCTCAGCAATATTCTTATATGCAGTCGATGCATGAGGAACTGGCACAGGTCATTGACTCGCAGGCTGAATTGCGCATTGTACCGGACTTGACGGTCAAGGATCAGGGCTGTGTGATTCGTTCTGAGCTGGGCAGCATCGATGCTAGAATCCAGACTCAATTAAACGAGATCAAACAAGCTATGCTCCAGTTAGCCGCCGCAGCAGATCAGAGTGTATCGGATGAGCGTTATGCTTAATGCGGCTAAGTACACGGAACTCCTTCAGCAAATGGATCCGGTGCCCATTCTCGGTAAAGTTACGCAAGTTATCGGTCTGACTGTTGAAGCGGAAGGACCGGAGGCGAGTATCGGCGATTTGTGTTACATCTATCCATTCAAGCATGAGAAGCCTTTGCAGGCTGAAATCGTAGGTTTTCGCGGCAACAAGGTCATTCTAATGCCGCTTGGCGAGCTTCATTCCATCGGACCCGGCTGTGATGTGGTCAGCACGGGAAGGCCATTAACGGTACAGGTAGGCCAGGAGCTGCTGGGCAAGGTGCTGGATGGACTGGGCAACCCGCTCGACGGTTCCAAATTATCTGCGAGATTGACGCCTTATTCCACTTACAATAAGCCGAGCAATCCTCTAACCAGACCGCGTGTTCTGCAGCCTATCAGTGTTGGTGTTCGCTGTATTGACGGGCTGCTGACGATCGGCAAAGGCCAGCGCGTTGGGATTTTCGCCGGTTCCGGTGTCGGCAAAAGCACCCTGATGGGCATGATCGCCCGAAACACGGAAGCCGATGTCAACGTTATCGCTCTAGTAGGCGAACGCGGCCGGGAAGTTCTTGATTTTATCGAACGCGATCTGGGACCGGAAGGCTTGGCTAAGTCAGTCGTTGTCGTAGCAACCTCCGATCAACCGGCCTTGATTCGCATTAAAGGAGCCATGATTGCTACGAGCATTGCAGAATATTATCGCGATAAAGGCATGAACGTTATGCTCATGATGGATTCAGTCACCCGCTATGCGATGGCTCAAAGGGAAGTAGGTCTTGCGGTCGGCGAGCCTCCCGCAACGCGCGGCTACACCCCTTCGGTTTTTGCGAATCTGCCCAAGCTGCTGGAGCGTTCCGGAACTGGACCGAAAGGTTCGATCACCGCCTTTTATACCGTATTGGTAGACGGCGATGATATGAACGAACCAATAGCCGATGCGGTGCGCGGAATATTAGACGGCCACATTGTCCTGGATCGCAAACTAGCGAACCAAGGGCAGTATCCGGCTATCGATATTTTGGCCAGCATCAGCAGGGTCATGAAGGAAATTGTTCCGGGCGAACAGCAGGAAGCAGCCAATTTTCTAAAAAGAATGCTAGCTATTTATAGATCTTCGGAAGACCTGATTAATTTGGGGGCGTATCAAGCTGGAACAAATCCAGAAATTGACCTTTCTTTGCAATATATTTCTGCGATTAATGAGTTTATCCGCCAAAAGACCGATGAAAAAGTCACTTATGCAGAAAGCACGGAGCGGTTAATCGATCAATTTTATAAAGGGTGATCATGCGTTATGGCTTTTCGATATTCCTTTCAGAAAATTGTGGATTTGAAATCAAGCGAAAAAACTCAGGCGGAATGGACGCTCTCCACAGCTGTAGGCAGATTGAAAATGGAAGAAGAGGATTTGCAAGGGCTGAGAAGAGAAAGGCAGGCACTACAAAACCAGATTCTTAATGCTGTGGGACAGCAGGTTACGGTATCCGAAATGTTAATTTATCAAAATTATTTATCTCACATTGATTCTCGCATCTCTCGCAAGCGAGAAGAGGTACAAGCTGCCAAGCAGCATGTTGACCAGAAACAGGAAGTGCTTTCGGCGAAAGTGTTGGAGGAAAAAAATTTGGGTGAAAGCACGGGAAAAAGCACAGCGGCAGTTCTTGGCGGAGATGAATAAGAAAGAGCAGGACGCTTTGGATGAATTGGCCTCTACCAGACATCGCAACCTGGTCTGACGTCTTGTGAGAGGAGTGAAGCAGGGTGGAGACGGAACTCGAAAAGTCGGAGACAAGCAATTTTGAACGATTCTTCTATTGGTTTTTAATGCCGGTGGTATTCATAACCGTATTGGCGCTGATTTATTTATATGTATTCGACGAGCCCTTCAAAGAGAAAATGCAGCGCGCTGTCGCTTCCGTACCGTTCGTAGGAGCCTGGTTTGAACCGAAGGATTCAGAAGAATTGCTCCCGGCTTCGGAACCCGGGCAGCAGGAAGCAGATGAGCTTGCTGCTCTGCAGGAGGAACTGCAGGAGCGTGACACGCAAGTAGCGGAACTGCAGGCTATGCTTTCGGAAAAGGAAACGGAATTAGCGGAATTAATGCTTCAAATGGAGTCCTTCACCGAACAGCAGGAGCAGGAAATTGCCAGCGACGAGGAATACCGGCAGCAAATTAAGCAGATCAGCTCCTTGTATGCGAGAATGATGCCCAGTAAGGCGGCTGCTATTATGGAGAGCTTGACTCCGTCGGAAAGAGTGCTTTTTTTGAATGAAATGAGGGCGGATGACAGAAGTAAAATTTTGGAAAAAATGGACCCGGAGCTGGCTGCTGAAGCAACTGTCGGCTTGAAAGACCAGGTAAGCGCTAAGGATCTACAGATTGCAGCACTGCAGGAAAGGCTGCAGCAGACAGAGACGGACACATCCGCTCGCAGCTCAGTGCTTAACGAGGACGACTTAGGCGCTACTTTTGCAAGCATGGCGCCTGAACAGGCGGCTGCTATATTACTGGCCATGAACTCTACTCACCCGCAAAAGGTGCTCGATATTCTTCAAATGACCTCGAATGAGGCGCGTTCAAGAATTGTAGCGGCGATGTCGGAGGAGGATAATTCGCAGACTGCCGCGTTGGTGGCAAGGCTGGCCCCTTAGATGATGAGATGGTCTGTCCTCGCGAAATCGGCTTATACGAAAGGAGGTGAAACTTAACCATGAGCACAATTGCTCCAATGTTGTTTTTTACCATTCCTTCAGATGGCCGTCAAGGATACTCCCCTTTGTTAAACACCAATGACGGAAAGTTTGCTGACGTGCTTAACGATGTCGTCGGCGGCAGAGAAGGAGGACAAGCAGAAGAGCTTGCTGATTCAAGCTTATTGCTTCCATTATTGGCTGCTCTGCGGCAGACCTCTGAATCAGAGGGTAACCTTCCGCTAGCTGAGAAGCCGGCTGCAGAACAGCTGCTGAGAGACTTAATTCAATGGTTGAATGATCCGCAGCTGCTGGAACCAATGACCCGCTTGGAAGGGTTTGAGGAATGGATCGTTCAGACAAATGCTTTGCTTGCAGCATCAGGCTGGATGGAAAGTATTGCTCATAGTGTTCCCGAGATGGAAGGGAGTACGGACAAGCCTATGCAGGTTCAAGCTCAAGCCCAAGTCCAAGCGATACCCCTGGAGATCTCGAGGCAAACTTTGCAGCATTTCTTGACTGCATTGGAGCAGCAGCCAGAGAGCGCCTTGCTGGCCCAGCTGAAAGATAAGTTGGTCGACCTGCTTAGCTCCCTTCCTCGTGAATCAGTTCAAACCGCCGCAGCCCGAAGCGAACTTGGCATGCTGACTGGGGACACCAAAGCCATGGGAGGGAATAAGGTGCAGACACCGGAGATGCCGCAGCTATCTGCCAGCGACGTTTCCAAGTCATCATCAGCTGCAGGGAAAAATGGAGCTGAACCGGCTATCGCTGGGCAGCTGCGGACAACTTTGGAATTAGCTCAGAAGACGGACATGCTGGCTCGACTGGAGGCTCTGTCCTACAGAAACGGGGTTGCGGAACGTCTGTCCACAACCGAAACCGCAAGCTCTTCAAGCACCAGCTCTGCTGCGATGGACACATTATCGCTGAATGGTCCGGCTGCTTTAGACGCTTTCCAGTTGACCTTGTCCAAGCCAGCCGCGCAACCGGCTCAGCCATTACCTACGCTTCCAACGATGGAGCGGTTCTATGGTGATTTGCAAGGATTTGTGCTGCGCAGCTTGTTAACGACTAAAGGCAACGGAGTCTCTGAAGCCAAAATTGCACTCTATCCTGAACATTTAGGACATGTCGATGTCAAGATTACTTTGGCGAATGGACAGCTTACTGCGCAGTTAACCGCCCACACGATGGCCGGAAAAGAAATACTGGAGACACAGCTGGCGCAGCTGCGGGCAAACCTGCAAAACCAGGGGATCCAAGTCGAACGTCTCGATGTCACTCACGCCGACAACAATCTGTCCCATGCCTTCCACGAGCAAAGACAGCAATCGTCTCAGCAGTTTAGCGGTTCTGGCAGCAGAAGAGCTGCCGACAACGATTTTCTGGAAGGGGAATTATCATCAGTTGCGGAACTGGGCAGCATTCAAAAGGAGCTTTACGGTAATGAATTTAATGCAACCGTGTAAAGCAGCGTGAAGAATGAAGGAGTGAGCGTTCATGCCCGATGCAGTAAACACTAGGGTCGTTTGGCCTAATTATGCGGAGCACAATGTTAATCGGCAGCGAGAGCACCAGGAAACGTTAGGCAAGGATGACTTTCTGAAAATTTTATTGACACAGCTCGCCAACCAGGATCCCATGCAGCCGATGCAGGATCGTGAGTTTATAGCCCAAATGGCACAGTTTACGTCGGTCGAGCAAATGACCAATATGGCCAATGAAATGAAGCTTTTGCGCCAATCGATCGGCATGTCACCGGGGCTAATTGGTAAAGAAATACACTGGGTGGAATGGACGACAGGCGGAGATGCCATAAACCGGAAAGCCATTGTTGAAGGGCTGACGTTTAAGGATGGACAGCAGTATGCCGTAGTCAACGGCGACACCGAAATTTCGATGGATCAGATCGTCCGCATTGCAGAGCCTGCTGACAATCCGGGAGTAGTAACGCCTCCGGATGGTGTTGAACCGGAAGCTCCGGAAAGTCCAGAAAGCCCAGAAGGTCCAGAAGGTCCGGATAACGGTTCTGAAGCTCCTGGCGAAGATGACGGTGAAACGGATGGTGGAGCTGTGGAGGAAAGACAATGACCGACCGAATTTCTTTAGGTCAATTGTACCCGCATTCCGTCCATTCTTCTATCCACAGAGCTCCTGGCCATAAACCGGCAGTATCCGCACCAAGGCTGAATACAAGCTTTCAGGAGCTGCTTGACAAGCAATCTGTAAAATTTAGTCATCATGCGGAGACGAGGTTGAAGCAGCGGGGAATTAACATAGGTCCGGATCAATTATCTAAGCTGGCGAATGCGGTGGACAAGGCAGCTGCCAAAGGAGCTAACGACTCCTTGATTCTGATGGGTAATTTGGCACTGATTGTTAATATTCACAACCGCACGGTAGTGACAGCCATGGATCAGGCTAGCATGAAAAACAATGTGTTCACTGATATTGACAGTGCCATCATAGTAATGCCTTAGGCTGGCCCTCAACGAGGAGGCCTATGACTGCTGACCGATTGATGCAGTCTGTGAAAGTGCAGCACAAATAGGTGGCAACATTCGAATTTAGGAGGCCAATTCACATGATAAGATCACTGTACTCGGGTATTTCGGGAATGAGAGGGTTTCAAACCAAACTGGATGTTATCGGTAATAACATTGCCAATGTCAACACGGTCGGCTTTAAAGCTGGAAGAGTCATGTTCGAGGACATTTTGAGCCAGACCATTTCCGGAGTGACTGCACCAATTGAGGGTGAGCGCGGTGGTGTCAACCCGAAGCAAGTCGGACTAGGTGTGGCGATAGCTGCCATTGATACTATGCATACGCCCGGCAGCGCCATGACCACGAACTATCCGCTCGATTTGAGAATTAATGGCGACGGATTTTTCGCTATCAAGCTGACTGAGGATCAGGAAGTGCCGTTCTTAACCCGTGCAGGAAACTTCACCCTGGATGGTAACCGCAATCTTGTCACTAAAGACGGTATGTTTGTGACAGGCGTTGGTGGCAACATCATTCAGTTAGATGAGGAGATCGACTCCTTTATGATTGGTCAGGATGGCCGGATTCTGGCGATTAATGCGGATGGGGATGTCGAAGAAACCGATTTACAAATAGGCGTAGTTAAAGTAGCTAATCCAGGCGGGCTTGAGAAAATTGGCGGCAACCTGTATCGCGCTACTCCGAACGCTCATCCTGAAGATATTGACGTAATGGAGGCTGGAAGTGATGAGAATGGCACAGGCGCCATTATAGCCGGCCAGCTCGAAATGTCCAATGTTGACCTGACTTCCGAGTTTACCGAAATGATCGTTGCTCAGCGTGGATTCCAGGCTAATTCCAGAATCATTACAACTTCGGATGAGCTGCTCCAAGAAGTTGTCAACCTGAAACGATAATACTATCACTACTTAGGAGCTGAGGGGCGTTAACCCGCCCCGGGCTCACTACGGAGGGAACGCCTTGATTACCGTAACCCGTTTGAACGGCAAGCCGATTACGGTTAACGCCCTGCTCATTGAAACGGTGGAAGAAACACCGGATACGATGATCACTTTGACAACAGGTAAAAAAATGACCGTTCTGGAAAGCAGACAAGAAATTATTGAATTAGTCGCCGAGCACATTCGGACGATTGGCTGGATCAACAGCAGTATACATATAACGGATAAGGGGGGGACATAGGTGCTGAAAAGCAAAGTTTTTCAAATCGTTGTAGCCATGCTTATCGTTGTTACCTTGATTCTTACCGCTTCCGTATTGGTGTGGAACCTTCTGGATCAGAAAAATTCGCGTGCAGACTCAGAAGTGCCTGCTGCCGCTTTACCCTCTGAAGTTAAGGAAATGACTTACTTCATGGATGATATCATTACGAATCTTTCGGGCAGCAACCGCATAGTTAAAGTCGGCTTTGCTTTTGAAATGAGCACGTTGAAGGCCAGGGAGGATTTTGAGCATCTGGACTTCAAAGTGAAGGGGATTATTAATCAGACTCTGGCTGATTTAACACCTGATGATATTAATGGGAGCGAAGGACAGGAAAAGCTGACATCGCTGCTCGCTGACCGCATTGCTCCTATTCTGCCGGAAGGCAGTATAACGAATATCTGGATTACGGAGCTGGTTTTTCAGTAACCTGAGCCCGTTTGGATATAAAGGGGGTGCTTAAGATGGTAGAAGTGCTTTCACAACATGAGATTGATACTCTGCTGGCGGCGTTATCGTCGGGAGAAATGGATGCGGAAGAGCTAAAGAAGGAAGACGCCCAGAAAAAAATCCGCATCTATGACTTTAAACGGGCCACCCGCTTATCCAAAGATCATTTGAGAAGTCTGACCAGAATCCACGAGAATTTTGCCAGGTATTTGACCACTTATTTCTCTACACAGCTCCGCACTTTCGTGCAGATCAACGTGGTTCAGGTAGAACAGCTGCCGTATGACGAATTTATTCGTTCCATACCGAAAATGACCATTTTGAACATTTTCGAGGCTGATCCTCTGGAAGGAAGGATGGTACTCGAGGTTAACCCGAATGTAGCCTACGCCATGATTGACCGCCTGCTTGGAGGAATGGGAAATTCACCAGCCAAGATTAGCTCATTAACGGAAATTGAAAACATGATCATGGAAAGAATGTTCGGTCGTGCCTTGGATACACTTCAGGATGCCTGGAAAACGGTTATCGATCTGCAGCCGAGACTTGAAACATTGGAGACCAATCCCCAATTCATGCAAATCGCATCGGCCAATGACACGATTGCCCTGATCTCCATGAACACTCGGATTGGAGATACAACTGGAATGATCAATCTTTGTATCCCGCATGTGGTCATTGAACCTATTATGCAGCGTCTTTCTGTGCATCACATGTTTGTGACCCAGAAAAAGGCGAAGTCGGAGGAAGAATCAGAGATTCTGCACGCGAGACTGACGCAAGCCAAGCTTCCCGTGATTGCCGAGCTCGGACACTCGCAATTATCGGTTGAGGAATTCCTCAGTCTTGCCCCGGGTGATGTCATTACATTGGACAGCCTGGTTGGCGATCAGCTGGCTATCCGCATTGGCGGAAAAGTGAAATTTTTAGGAAATCCGGGCACGTTGAAAGGCAAAGCGGCCGTTCAAATTACAGAGGTTGTCCATGAAGGAGTGGAAGAAGAGGATGACGAATAAAAAAGATTTTCTGTCTCAGGAGGAAATAGATGCGCTGTTGAATCAGACCTCTAGCTCTGGCCTAAACAGTCCTTCCGAAACTCGGGTAGAAGACTATCTGTCCACTCTGGAGCAGGATGCATTAGGGGAAATTGGAAATATTTCATTTGGTAGTGCAGCAACGGCATTATCGACATTGCTAGGCCGAAAGGTGGACATTACTACACCTCAGGTGAGCGCTATTTCCAAGGAACTGTTAAAGGAGGAATTCCCCAAGCCCCACGTTGCCGTGTCGGTTAATTATGTGGAAGGATTTCATGGTGTCAACCTGCTAGTCATTAAGACCCGTGATGCTCAAATCATTGCCAACATCATGATGGGGGGCGATGGGCGAGTGGAGGAAGCCGAGCTTAATGATATTCACATTAGTGCTGTGCAGGAAGCTATGAATCAAATGATGGGTTCGTCAGCAACATCGATGTCTACGATTTTTAATAGGTTCGTCAATATATCCCCGCCAGGGATAGACATTATGGACCTTGCTAATCAAAATGGCAAAGACAGCGTGCCGGATGAGGAAGTGTTTATTAAAATATCCTTTCGCCTGACTATAGAGGATTTGATAGATTCTACCTTAATGCAGCTATTGCCTGTCTCGTTTGCTAAAGATATGGTCAGGACTCTCGTAGGCAGCGGCGGGGAAGAAGCAGCGCCGCAGCAGCCGGAAAGTGTATCAGCAGACCGCATCGAGCCTGCTGCGGTTATAGAAGAGACGCAGAGTCCGATTGAGGACAACACAGCAAGTGCCAGTAGCGATAAGCCTGCAGAGCCGACCTCAGCTCCTGCACCTAATCGTTACGGAACCGCACCAGTCCGCAACGTAAATGTACAACCCGTACAATTCAGCAGCTTTGAAGCGGGGGCGCAAGCTCATGCCGATGACACTAATCTTAATTTGCTGCTGGATATTCCTCTTAAGGTAACGGTTGAGCTGGGGCGGACGCGCAAGGCGATCAAAGATATTCTCGAGCTGTCGCAGGGATCTATTATTGAATTGGACAAGCTGGCCGGTGAGCCGGTTGACATTCTCGTTAATAACAAGCTGATTGCCAAAGGAGAAGTTGTTGTTATCGATGAGAACTTCGGGGTTAGGGTAACTGATATCGTTAACCAGTGGGATCGCATTCCCAAGCTTTAAGAGCAATCATATGCTTCAATGAATCTGTAGTTTATAGCCATCCAGGTTGAAATCATTTTATGAAATGGAATCGGACAACATGCGAATATAGTGGGAGGACTGTTGGACTATGTCAAATCGAATTTTGGTAGTGGATGATGCAGCATTTATGAGAATGATGATCAGAGATATTTTGAGCAAGAATGGCTATGAGGTTTGCGGGGAAGCCAATGATGGCAATCAGGCGATTGAAAAATTCAAGGAGCTCAAGCCCGATCTTGTAACGATGGATATTACGATGCCGGAGATGGATGGAATTCAGGCGTTAAAAGAAATTAAAAAGATGGATCCGGATGCAAAAGTGATTATGTGTTCGGCTATGGGGCAGCAGGCGATGGTTATTGATGCCATACAAGCGGGAGCCAAGGATTTCATAGTCAAGCCGTTTCAGGCGGACCGTGTTATTGAAGCAATCAAAAAAACGATGGGATAGCCTCTAGTGAAACTAATTAATGCATTCTATAAACGATCGTTGGTGGGAAGGTTCAGTTGGATGCTCGGATTAGTTTCCTGCGTATGGGCTGCCCCGGTCTCCGCCATGTCGGAAAGCGGCGAGCCACCGTCCAGCATGGCGGGGATGCTGTTTCAGGTTATTTTGTACCTTGCTGTTATTATCGGCTTATTTTTACTTGCAATTAAGCTTTTAGCCAGAAGAAATACAATTCAGCCGGGCCGCACTATTAAATTATGGGGGGGCACGGCCCTTGGCCAAAACAAGTCTGTGCAGATTGTGGAGATCGGCCGTTCCTTGTATGTGCTGGGCGTAGGAGGAGAAATTCAACTGCTGGATAAAATCAACGATCCGGAAGAGATCGAGTATATCCGCAGCCAAAGTGCGGAAGCGCCGGAGTCATTCAAGGGATTCGGCTGGTTGAAAAAACGGCCAGAATCCGAAGCCCAGCCTGCCCCGCAACAGGAAGGGAAATCTTTTCAACAAGTGTTCCAGCAGCGGATGACGCATTTAACCGGACGCAGTAAACAAGTGGAGCAGTGGATAAGTGAGGAAGAGTATGCCAAACGTGCGGAGAATGATTATGAAAAGTAAAGTCCTAGTTCTGTCCGGGACTGCAATTCTTTGTCTGCTGCTAGCTGCCAGCCCTTACGCAATGGCACAGGAACCGGCTCCCTTGCCTATTCCGAATATCAATATTGACATTGGTTCGAATGATCCGGGAGATCCGTCCGGTGCGGCAAGTACGGTTTCCATTGTCCTGCTCATTACATTATTGAGTCTGGCTCCGTCCTTTCTGGTGATGATGACCAGCTTTGCCAGAATTGTCATTGTGCTTGGCTTTGTGAGGACATCCTTGTCCACTCATCAAATGCCGCCTAATCCAGTGCTGATAGGCTTGGCCTTGTTTCTGAGTTTCTTTGTCATGGCTCCTACCTTCAGTGAAATTAACAGTACGGCCCTGCAGCCATTTCTGAACGGGGAAATCGAGCAGAGTGAAGCGTTAAGCAATGCGGCTATTCCTCTTAAAGAGTTTATGGGGAAGCATACCCGGGAAAAGGATCTAAAGCTTTTCCTGGACTATTCTAACGCGGAACCGCCAGCTACAATCCAGGACGTACCATTAACAGCATTGGTGCCGGCTTTTGCCATCAGTGAACTGAAATCGGCCTTTCAGATGGGTTTTATGATCTTTATTCCCTTCTTGGTGATCGACATGGTGGTAGCCAGCACATTAATGTCGATGGGGATGATGATGCTGCCGCCGGTTATGATTTCCCTTCCATTTAAAATATTGCTGTTTATTTTGGTTGATGGCTGGTACATGGTTGTGAAATCACTATTAATCAGTTTCTCTACCTGACCACTATCCATCCAAGGGAGGGAATAAAACGTGAGTTCAGATTTTGTAATCCGTGTAGCGGGGGAAGCGGTTTACACTATTCTATTAATCAGCGCCCCGATGCTCGTTATCGCTATTGTGGTAGGTTTGATTATTAGTATTTTCCAGGCTACCACCCAAATTCAGGAGCAGACCTTGGCTTTTGTTCCCAAAATTGTTGCTGTGTTGTTGGCTGTTTTGCTGTTTGGTCCCTGGATCCTGACGACGATGGTCGATTTCACCTTTAATTTATTTGACAATTTGCATCAATATATCGGCTAGGAATGATTATGGAGCAAATTTTACTGTATATGCCGAACGCCATGCTTGTTTTTTGCAGAATTACTTCCTTCTTTATAGTAGCACCTGTGTTTACTGCTCGAAATGTGCCGGCGACATTCAAATTGGGACTTTCTTTTTTTCTTACACTAATGGCGCTAGCCGCGGTTGAGGATACTCCGGTTGTCATAGACGGAATGTACATACTGACGATTCTAAGAGAAATTTTGATTGGAGTCTTACTTGGTCTCATTGCTTACTTTTTCTTTGTTGTAGCCCAAATGGCGGGTGCTTTTATTGATCTGCAAATCGGCTTTGCGATAGCTAACGTCATTGATCCAATGACCGGCATGCAAAGTCCGATGATCGGCAATTTTAAATACTTTTTGTCGATCCTGCTTTTTTTGTCTATGGATGGACACCACCTGCTGCTGCGGGCCATTATTGACAGCTATCGATGGGTTCCTTTGAACAATGAACTCTTTGCTCAAATCTATTCGGGTGATGTTTCCAATTTCGTTATTCAGTCGTTCGTGACCGCATTTGCCCTTGCGCTTCAGATGGCAGCGCCAATTGTGGCCTCCCTGTTCCTGGTCGATGTTGGCCTTGGCTTGCTGGCCCGCTCGGCACCGCAGTTTAACATATTTGTGATCGGGATACCGGTTAAAATTTTGATTGGCTTAGTCATGCTCTTTCTGTTTATTCCAGGGCTGTGGAACTTGTTTGCTGAGCTGTTCCAAACCTTATTCGAGCATATGGAAAAACTGCTGGAGCTGCTGGCGGTTCCCTCTGCCTAGTACATGAACTAACAATGATCAATCCAAAAATAAGAGACCAGAATGGGAAGGAGGTTCCCTTCATTGGCTGCCGCTTTCCGATATCGATTGGATTTGCAGACCTTCTCACAAGAAAAGACAGAGCCCGCAACTCCGAAAAAAAAGCAGGATGCCCGTAAAAAGGGGCAGGTAGCCAAAAGCATGGAGCTTCCGGGAGCCTTCGTACTGATGTTTGCCATACTGGCCTTTCTGCTGTTTGGCGCGTTTATGAAAGAAAGATTTTTTCATTTGGTCTCCTTTGTCTTTCAGGATTTCCTGCTTATGAATGTAACTGTGCCCAATGTCAGCGCATTGTTTGGAACGATCATTGCCGATGGCTTGATTATGCTGTCTCCTATCCTGATTTTTGCACTCGTTATGGCATTTATAGGGAATTACCTGCAAATCGGGTTTTTGCTATCAGCGGACCCTCTCAAAATGAAGTTAAACAAACTGAATCCGGTCGAAGGGTTCAAACGAATTTTCGGACTTCGCTCATTGATTGAATTTCTTAAATCGGTGTTCAAGCTGACGATTGTCGGATTAGTGGTGTACTTCATTGTTTGGGGGGAGAAGGAACGGCTGCTTGCCTTATCCCGTTATCCGCTGATCGAAACTTTAGACTACGTGTCGGGCCTAGTAATCAAGATCGGCTTGATAACTGCAATATTGCTGCTGGTTCTCGCGGTTTTCGATTACCTGTACCAGCGATATGAGCATGCCAAGCAATTAAGAATGTCCAAGCAAGACATTAAAGACGAATTCAAGAAGAGCGAAGGGGATCCGCAAATCAAGGCGCGGATCAAAGAGAGGCAGCGCCGGATGGCGATGCAGAGAATGATGCAGGAGATTCCTAACGCTGATGTGATTATTACTAACCCGACCCACTATGCGATCGCCCTAAAATATGAAACTGGAGCGATGGAAGCTCCTAAAGTAATTGCCAAAGGCGCGGATTTCGTTGCCCTGAAAATTAGGGAGAAAGCGAAGGAGCACGGCATAGTCATTATGGAAAACAAGCCATTGGCGAGAGCGCTGTATGATCGGGTGGAGCTTAATGAGACGATACCAGGGGATTTATTTCAGGCCGTGGCCGAAATTCTCGCTTATGTTTATAAGCTTAAGGGAAATGTCAACTAATCGGTAAATGGAGGAACTAACAGTGAAAGTTCGGGATTTGTTTATTCTAATCGGAATCATCGGAATTGTCATGATTATGGTTATTCCGATTCCCATTCCTTTGCTAGATATCCTCCTAATTATTAATATCACACTGGCGCTAACCGTTTTACTGGTAGCTATGAACACAAAGGAAGCTCTGCAATTTTCTATTTTCCCTTCCTTATTGTTAATTACAACTCTGTATCGGTTGTCTTTGAACATATCAACGACCCGAATCATTTTATCTGAAGCAAGAGCGGGTGACGTTGTTGATACTTTCGGTAATTTTGTGTCGGGAAATAACGTTGTGGTTGGGCTGGTCGTGTTTTTAATTCTCGTCATTGTCCAGTTCATTGTCATCACTAAAGGGTCGGAGCGTGTAGCTGAAGTAGCTGCGCGGTTTACGCTGGATGCCATGCCAGGGAAGCAAATGAGTATTGATGCTGACCTAAATGCCGGTTTGATCAATGAAAGCCAGGCGAGGGAAAGGCGTCAAAAAATTGAGCGCGAAGCGGACTTCTATGGGGCAATGGATGGTGCGAGTAAATTTGTAAAGGGGGATGCCATCGCCGGAATTATCATTTTAATAGTCAATTTACTTGGCGGATTGATTATTGGAATGATGTATCACGGGATGTCGATTGCCGAGGCTGCCGAAGTGTTCTCGCGGTTAACGATCGGGGACGGATTAGTCAGTCAAATACCCGCTCTTTTGATCTCGACATCTGCAGGAATTATTGTGACTCGATCCGCTTCTGAGGGCAATCTGGCATCGGATTTATCGGGTCAGCTGCTTAATTATCCTAAACTGTTATACATCGTAGCCGGCACCCTGTTTGTTCTGGGGCTGACACCTATCGGGCTGCTGTCCACACTGCCTATCGCCCTCGTGCTAGTGATCGCTGCCTACCAGATGCAAAAAAATATGCAGCGCAAGCAAGTTGAAGAGCAGCAATTCGAAGAGGAACAGCAAATTGAAGAAGTGCGCAGTCCTGAAAGTGTCATCAGCTTGCTGCAGATCGATCCCATCGAGTTTGAATTCGGCTACGGTCTCATACCGCTGGCCGATGCTCAGCAAGGCGGCGACCTGCTAGACCGCATTATTTTGATCAGAAGGCAGTGTGCCCTAGAACTAGGCATCGTCGTCCCGGTGATTCGCATCCGTGACAATATTCAATTAAAGCCCAATGAATATGTAATCAAAATCAAAGGCAATATTGTAGCCCGCGGCGACCTGCTTCTCAACCATTACCTGGCGATGAGCCCGGGGGTAGAGGATCATACCGTATCGGGAATTGAAACGACGGAGCCCGCTTTCGGCCTTCCTGCCTGGTGGATAGATGAGGAAATGAAAGAGCGCGCCGAGTTGTCCGGCTATACGGTAGTTGATCCTCCTTCGGTTGTTGCCACCCATCTAACCGAAATCATTAAGAAGCATGCTTACGAATTGCTTGGACGCCAAGAAACGAAAGCATTGATTGACAATGTAAGGGAAACTTACCCTGCACTCGTTGATGATCTTATTCCTAATGTCCTGTCTATTGGAGATGTGCAGAAGGTGTTGGTGAAGCTGCTGCGGGAGAAAATTTCGGTACGTGATCTTGTGACTATACTCGAAACGTTAGCAGACTATGGAATGTACACAAAGGACCCCGATATTCTGACTGAGTATGTTAGACAGTCGCTATCCAGACAGATCACACAGCAATATTCCCACGAAGAGGATTCCATGAAAGTGATAACTGTGGGGCCTTCCCTTGAGAAGAAAATTGCGGAGTCTGTACAGCAGAGCGAGCAGGGCTCCTATCTCGCTCTGGATCCTACAGCGTCACAAATGATCTATCATCGGGTAAATGAGCAGGTTAACAAAGCTGTGCAATCCGGGCAGCAGCCCATTATTTTAACCTCACCAACGATACGCATGTATTTACGTCAACTGCTGGAAAGAACACTGCAGGATATACCGGTGCTTTCATACAGCGAGCTGGAGCCTAATGTAGAAATTCAGAGCGTGGGAGTGGTCAACATATGAAGGTGAAGAGATACGTCGTTGATTCCATGCCGGAAGCAATGAGCAAAATTCGCGGGGATTTAGGTAACGATGCGGTCATCCTCAATACGAAAGAGATTCGCCAAGGGGGATTATGGGGCTGGTTCGGCAGCAAAAAAATCGAGGTGATAGCGGCTGCCGATACGGTTCAGGCCACACCTCCTATGCCAGGGAATCGTGGCACTGCCGCTTTCGGGACGGAGGGCTCGCTTGCGCTCCAGCTCTCCAATTCAGAGCCTGCATCCCGGGTAAATGCATTCCCCGTGAATCATGCTCAGCCGGCTGCCAAGAGAGAGGCTTCCGCCCCTGTACCGCAGAAAGCTAATTCCTACCCGGAAGCTCAGCAGCAGCAAACAGCGCTTTATGATGAAATCAGGCAGATGAAACGGCTGGTGCAGCAATTGGCAGAGGCAACGCAGATTGAGCCGGAGCCTTCAGAAGCTTGGCTGGCTATAAAAACACGGCTGCTTGCGCAGGATATGAAGCCGGAGCTGGTCGAGGAAATCATGGAGCCCTTAAAGGAGCAGGAGGCAGATCAGTCAGAAGAGGAGCACAGCGTCCGGATTAAGGTGGAGGAGAAGCTAATCTCGTTATTGGAAAGACCGGGCAGCAAGGCTGTTGAACCGGATACGCAAGTCGTCCATCTTGTCGGACCTACCGGGGTAGGGAAAACAACGACCATTGCCAAGCTGGCGGCGGAGCAAGTTCTGAAGCATAAAAGGAAGGTAGGGCTCATTACTACCGATACGTATCGCATTTCCGCCGTAGAGCAGCTAAAAACTTATGCGACCATTCTGAACGTCCCGTTAGAGGTTGTTTTCTCTCCAGGGGATATGGAAAAGGCGTATGAGCAGTTAAAAGACAAGGACATTATTTTTGTCGATACAGCCGGCAGAAATTATCGCAATGAAATGTACGTTTCTGAATTGAACTCTCTTCTCAAGACAAAAGGGAAATGCGAAACGATTCTGGTTTTGGGCTTAACTGCGAAATATAAGGATATGCAGGTGATTACCTCCCATTTTCTAAATTTCAAGCTGGATAAGGTATTGTTCACCAAATGGGATGAAACCGAATCGTACGGTGCCGTCGTGAATTTAATCAGTGAGTTTCCGCTGAAGCTGTCTTACCTGACATACGGCCAGAATGTACCTGAAGATATCGAGGTTGCAAATGAGCGCAAAATCGTCGCAAGGCTGTTGGGGGAAGCAGAGAATGGATGATCAGGCGCAAGTATTGCGAAGGCTGATGGAAAAAAAATCGTATATTCCTGAAAATCCCCCCAAAAGCACCCGCATCATTACGGTAACGAGCGGCAAGGGCGGTGTTGGCAAATCGAATTTTACTCTGAATTTTGCCCTTGCCTTGCAGGAGATGGGATATCGCGTATTGATTCTGGATGCGGATCTGGGGCTGGCTAATCTGGATGTGCTGATGGGGATCCGCCCCAAGTACAATTTGTATCACATGTTAACAAAGCGGATTTCCGTTTGGGATATTATCCATGAAAGTCATGGTATTCAGTTGATAGCAGGCGGCTCCGGACTATCCGAGCTGGTTGCGATGACCGAGAAGGAGCAGGACCGGTTCGCTGAGCAAATTAGTCTGCTGCATGGACATGTAGATTTTTTGCTGCTGGATACGGGAGCGGGTATATCCGAACAGACGCTTCACTTCGTTTGGTCTTCGGATGAAACGATAGTGGTCACGACACCAGAGCCCACGGCGATAACAGATGCCTATGCGCTGATTAAATCGGCAGCCTTTGGAGAAGGAGCAGCGGCGACAAGCCTTCCATCTATCCGGCTGGTTATCAATCGGATAACCGCCGAGAAGGAAGGCAGGCAGACTGGTGACAAGATGCATTTGGCTGCGAGACGTTTTTTGCAGATGGAGCTGCCCGTTCTCGGATGTGTGGCCGATGATCCATCTGTTGTGAAAGCGGTGAAGCTTCAAACGCCATTGCTGAAGGCTTTCCCTAACAGCAGAGCGGCCAAAAATATTAAGGATCTTGCACTCCGATATACCTCCGCGGCGGGGGCTCACGCTCAAGATAAGCCGCTTCCGGGAGTCAAGGGATTTTTGCAATCGATGATGACCTGGATGAAGGGAGCGGACGGAAATAAGCTGCGGTGATGGACAGAAGGAGGGGGAGACATGCGGGTATGGCGGGTGCTTGTCGTTGACGACTCCATATTTATGCGCAAAATTATTACCGATTTATTGACGAGTCATGCTCAAATAGAGGTGATCGGTGCTGCAGTGAATGGGTTGGATGCTATCGAGCAAGTGCAAAGGTTAAAGCCTGATGTCATAACGATGGATGTGGAAATGCCTGGCATGAATGGTCTCCAGGCGCTGCAAAAAATTATGGAAATACAGCCTACACCGGTGGTCATGTTGAGCAGCCTGACCCATGAAGGCGCGATGGAAACTATTAAGGCACTGGAGTGGGGAGCCGTTGATTTTGTTGCCAAGCCATCCGGCTCCCTGTCCCTGGACTTATATAAGGTCAAACAGGATCTTCTTAGCAAAGTGATAGGTGCCGCACAAGTCCAGGTGAAGAAAATTCATACTGGACCGGCCTTGCAGCCAAAGCGAATACCTGTTTCATCAGCGGAGAAGCAAACAGCTGCCGCGGTATCCCCGGTTGAAACAAAGCATCAGCCGGCAGACCTATTCAAACATTTGATCGCCATAGGGACGTCGACAGGAGGACCAAGAGCTCTGCAGCAGGTGTTAGGCGGACTTCCGGCCGATTTTCCAGCTCCCATAGTAGTCGTGCAGCATATGCCGCCGGTATTTACGAAATCGCTCAGCCAGCGCCTGGATGCAAACTCATCCATAACGGTCGTGGAGGCCAGCGACGGGATGTTAATAGAGGCCGGCACCGCTTATATTGCGGCCGGCGGGTTTCATTTGAAAGTCCTTAAGCAATCGTCCGGGCGGTACAAGCTGAGCTTAACCCAAGAGAGTCCGCGGTCGGGACATCGCCCGTCAGTCGATGTGCTGTTCGATTCACTGGTTTCCTGCAAGGAGCTGAGAAGACATGCCGTACTGATGACGGGAATGGGAAGTGATGGTGCTAAAGGAATGCTGGCCTTAAAGCAATCCGGGGCGGAGTCGCTGATTGCCGAGTCCCAACAAACCTGTGTCGTGTATGGAATGCCGCGAGCTGCGGTGGAATTGGGAGCAACTACTCATGTGCTTAGGGTCCAGCATATTGCCCAAACCTTAAATGCGCTTGTGCAAAGCTAACTTGCGAATTCCATTCACAAACGGTTAAACAATGGAGGTGCAACGTATTGGATGTAAATCAATATTTATCTGTATTTATCGATGAATCTAGAGAGCATCTGCAGGCCATGAATGATCAATTACTCGAATTAGAGCAGCAGCCGGAGGATATTTCTATCGTCCAAACGATTTTTCGCTCGGCACACACCCTCAAAGGCATGTCGGCCACGATGGGGTTTGAGGACATTGCTTCTTTGACCCATGAGATGGAGAACGTGCTGGATATGATCCGCAATGAAAAGCTGTCTATGAACGAAGCAATTTTTGAGGTGCTGTTTCAGGCCGCAGATGCGCTAGAGGCGATGGTAGAAGATATCGTTGAAGGCGGCAGCGGAACATCTGATGTTCAATCTTTGATCGCCGTACTTCAGCAAATAGTCGGTGGCGGAGAGCCGGTTGCGGCAAAGGGAGAGGTGCATCAGACATTGTCACTGGATGAATTCCAGTTGTCTGTTATGCAGCAGTCAATCGCCGCCGGAATGAAGGTGTACCAAATCGAGGTAACGCTTCGCGAGGACTGTGTGCTCAAGGCCGCACGATGCTTTATGGTATTCGGAATCTTGGAGAACAGCGGAGAAGTTGTTGGAAGCGAGCCTAGTGTAGAAGACATCGAACAGGAAAAGTTTGAACAGAAATTTACTGTTTATTTGGTAAGCGAGAGGGATGCTGCCGAGCTGCGCTCGGAAATAGCGAACGTATCCGAAGTCGAGCAGGTCATTCTAGTAAGTGTGACGGAGGAGATGCTGATCCAGGTCAAGGAAGGCCGCAGAGAAGCGGCGGCTGCCAATGCGGCGGCAGCGGTGCAAAGTGAGGAAAAGGCTGCTGCAGGAGCAGTTGGCTCACCCGCCGGCAAAATCCAAAAGACCCAGAAGGATGAGCAGGCGACAGACCGCAAGAATAAAGCGCGAAATGCCAGGGCCTCATCGGCTAACCGCACGATCCGGGTAGATATAGAACGCTTGGACGTGCTGATGAATCTGTTCAGCGAGCTGTTGATTGATCGCGTACGGCTCGAACAGCTTGCAGCGGAAATTGGCAGGGCGGAGCTGTCCGATACGGTCGAACATATGGCCAGAGTTAGCGCTGATTTACAAAACATCGTATTGAAGCTCCGTATGGTTCAGGTAGATACCGTGTTTAACCGCTTTCCACGCATGATCCGCGACATTGCGAAATCTTTGGACAAGAAGGTAGAGCTTGTTATTACAGGCGCAGATACGGAGCTGGATCGCACCGTCATTGATGAGATTGGAGATCCTTTGGTTCATCTGCTGCGCAATGCTATCGACCATGGCCTGGAAGCAACGAACGAACGGATAGCAGCCGGCAAGCCGGAAACAGGGACTATTCAGTTAAGCGCCTTTCACAGCGGCAGCCATGTATTTATTGAGATTGAGGATGACGGCAAAGGAATTAATCGAGACAAGGTGCTGGCTACCGCGATCAAACGCAATGTAATCAGTGAAGAGCAGGCAGAGAAGCTTAGTGACGAGGAAGTGTTCCGTTTGCTGTTCGCCTCGGGCTTCAGTACCGCTGAGCAAATTTCAGATCTATCGGGCCGCGGCGTTGGTTTAGATGTAGTGAAATCCAAAATCGAATCGCTTGGCGGGCAGGTTAGTGTTACTTCCAGATTAGGGCGGGGAACCAAGTTTTCCGTACAGCTTCCTCTTACTCTCTCGATCATTTCAGCGATGCTCGTCCGCATAGGGGTAGAGAAATTTGCGCTGCCTATCAGTTCAATTGTGGAAACGGCCATCGTCTCCCGCAAAGAAATCCGCAAGGTACACGGCAATCAGCTCGTTCCTTACCGAGATCATGTCATACCGGTTATTTTCCTGGATGAGGTACTGGACATCCCTGTGCATGAGGTATCGGCAGACCCTACCTTGGAAATGGTTGTGATTCGCAAAGGAGAGAAGCTTGCCGCTGTTGTTGTCGATGAATTTATTGGTCAACAGGATATTGTGCTGAAATCACTGGGACAATACCTGACTCAATTGTTTGCTGTGTCGGGAGCCACAATATTAGGGGATGGGCAGGTCGCATTAATTTTGGAACCGAACGATTTAATCAAATAGTCATCTTAATGGGGAGGTTGTCGAAATGGCAGAGGATTTAAAAGTGATTGTTTTTGCTCTGGGAAGCGAAAATTACGGTGTCGATGTGGATAAGGTTAAAACCATTGAACGAATGCTGCCCATAACGCGAGTGCCGAAAACACCGCCTTTTGTTAAAGGGGTCATCAATCTAAGAGGTGTTGTTACGCCTGTTATCGATCTGCGCAGCAGATTCGGCTTGGAAGAAAGAGAGTACAGTGAGCAAACTCGGATTATTATTGTCGCTTATCAAGAGATGGAGGTCGGTCTTATCGTCGACTCTGCCAATGATGTCATGGATGTAGAAGGCAATGCGGTAAAAGAGCCCCCGGAAATTGTCGGCGGAATTAAAGCCAAGTATTTGGATGGCATAGCCAAAATCGATGAAGAAAAGCTGCTGGTGCTTTTGAATTTGAAAGAAGTGCTGAATCGGGATGAAATTATCCAACTGGAGAGATTCGAGGTCTAGTGATGAGCTTTATCAATCGCCTGGCAGATTTTCAGATGGACGTTCTTAAGGAAGTTGGCAATATCGGTGCCGGACATGCGGCGACCGCTTTGTCCACTTTATTGAACAAACCCGTCGATATGAGTGTTCCGGCAGTCAAAATCGTATCATTTGAAGAAATATCCGCAAGCGTTGGAGGTCCCGAGCAGCCCGTTGTCGCCGTGTTTTTAAGAGTGGATGGAGAATGCTCAGGAAGTCTGTTCCTGCTGTTTGCGGAGACTTCCGCACGCGTGCTCATGAACCTTCTATTAAATAAGGAAGAAGGCGGGGAAGGAGAGTTTACGGAGATGGAGCTTTCCGTTTTGCTTGAGATCGGCAACATTCTTGCCGGGTCTTACTTATCTTCCTTATCAGAGCTGACCGGGATTCAGCTTTCACCCTCGGTTCCTTCTCTAGCCATTGACATGGCAGGTGCTATTCTCAGCTTCGGGGTGCTTTCCTATGGAGAGATGGGAGATCAGGCTTTATTTATCGATACCGTGTTTTTGGAAGGCGGACATCAGCTTGAGGGCAGTTTTTTCTTTATCCCCGACCCGCATACCTTTTCTCATTTGTTCCAGGCACTGGGAGTACCTGGCTTATGAAGGTGCTCATTAAGGTAGGGATGGCGGACTTGAACGTAGCCGGCCGTGAGGAAAGCTTAAGATCGACCGGTCTGGGCTCTTGCGTAGGGGTGGCTTTGTTCGACCCAAGGGTGAAAGTGGCTGGACTTGCGCATGTTATGCTGCCTCAATCCAGCATTGCGGTGGGCAAAGAGATCAACAAGGCCAAATTTGCAGATACGGCCATCCCGGAGCTGATCCGCTTAATGCAAGAGAAAGGCGCCAAGGCGGAATGCATGGTTGGGAAGCTGGCTGGCGGCTCGCAAATGTTCACATTAGGCAATAGGGAAGATACGATCCGCATCGGTCCCAGAAATGTAGAAACCTGCAAAGCTATATTACAGCAGTATGGGATACCTATCACGGCAGAGGATACGGGAGGAAATTATGGCAGGACAATTGAGCTTGACGGTTCCACGGGAATTCTTCATATCCGAAGTGTTCAACACGGAAGCAGGGAGATTTAAATGATCGGATCCATCCGTTGGAACTTATATATAGGTGCAGCGGCAGCAGTGATCACGTTGCTTTCTTCTTTTTCCAACAATATTTTAACTACTACTTTATTGCGGAGTCTCTATAGCTTTTTATTTTTGTTTGCAATTATGTTTGCATTCCGCTGGTTTATCGGAATGCTGATCGAGTGGAACAGTATGAAACGGGCAGGCTCTGCTGAAGATTCTGCAGGAAAGGGCCAGGCGATTGATTTTACAACACCGGCTGACGAATCGTATTCAAGTACAAGCGATTCCAAGCATGTTTCCGAAGAAAGCCAGGCAATAGAAACCGGCAGACAGGAGGAATCAGGAGATTTCTCTCCGCTGGACCCGCCGAAGCTGACCACCAAAAAGGAGTCTTCTGCTGAAGAAATGGCACAAGCGCTGCGTCATCTTTCAGAAAAATAAGGAAGGTGAATTCAAGTCATGGCACTTCAAAAACAAGCTTCTCATTTATCCAATATGGAAACATGGAGACAATGGAAGGAAGAGAAATCGCCCGAGGCGAGGAAACAACTGCTGGAGAACTATCTTCCACTGGTAGATTACGTGTCTAACCGTTTGGCCAACGGGATGCCGCACAATGTGACCAAGGATGATTTGGCTAGTCATGGAATACTTGGATTAATGGACGCGATCGATAAATTTGACTATTTACGAGGGCTTCAGTTCGAAACCTATGCCTCTTGGAGAATTCGGGGTGCGATTATAGACGGGCTGCGCCAGGGAGATTGGGTTCCACGATCGGTTAGAGAGAAGGCAAAGAAGATTGAAGATGCTTACCAGAAGCTGGAGCAGCAATATTTGCGGTCGGTGACGGATGAAGAGATCAGCCGTTATCTGCAAGTTTCGGAGCATGAGTTCCAAACGATGCTTCAGGATATTACACTGACTACTCTATGTTCTATTGACGAGCCAATTAAAGAAGAAGACTCCGAGACCAGACTATCTCTTTTAATTGATGAAAAGAGCAAAAACCCTGAATATAAAGTGAACGAAATTTTTTTGAAAGAGAGTCTTGCCAAAGCTATTGATCGGTTGACTGAGAAAGAAAGAACAGTCGTCTCGTTGTTTTATTATGAAGACCTTTCATTAAGCGAGATTGCAGAAGTGATGTCTTTATCTCCTTCGAGAATTTCCCAGCTGCATTCCAAAGCCATACTGCGGCTTAGAGGCTCTCTTGGACGATTTAAAATGCAATTATTGAATGAATAGAAGGGATGAGGCCGTATGAACTCATCTTTCGATGGTACTCCATGGCGTATCGAAGTATCTATCTCTTCAGACAAGCTGGAAGCGTACATGGATTTCACTCGATGTGAGGAAACCTTGGAGTGCAGTGTTGATCAGCTGGAAGCGCTTCTGCGCAGCAAGTCGGTCGTATATGGTATCGATTTTGAGCAGCTCGCCCGCATAGCTGCCGATCCCAGGTCATTTCTATCCTCCAAAGTTCCTGTTGCTTTTGGCGAGAAGCCGCAACCGGGAACAGACGGTACGGTAAAGACTACGGTCCAAACTGTTAACAATCGCAAACCTGTGGAGCGGGAGGATGGAAAGGTTGATTATAGAGAAGTCAATACCATGACTAACGTCAAAAAGGGAGAGCGGCTTGCCTTCAGGATCCCGCCGACTGCGGGTGTTCCGGGAAAAACGGTGACTGGAGACAAAATTCAAGCAAAGAACGGGAAGGACGTACGCTTCAAGGTTGGCAAGAATGTGGTGGCCGATGAGGAAAATTTGAATCTATATTCGTTAATTGATGGGGTTGTCAGCATTACAGACAATGGCAAAATCAATGTGTTCCCAATATTTGAAGTGAACGGCGATGTGGATTACAGTATTGGAAATCTTGATTTCGTAGGCACTATCGTGATCCGCGGGAACGTGCTTACCGGGTTTAAAGTGAAGGCTGCCGGTGATATCCGGATCACAGGCGGAGTAGAAGGCGCTGAGCTTGAAGCCGGCGGCTCCATTGTGATTCAGGGTGGAGTGCTGGGCCATAACAAGGGAGTGGTCCGGGCCGGCGGCTCCATTCGCTGCGCATTTGTCCAGGAAGGGCATCTGGATGCAGGTGAGGATGTTGTGATCTCGCAAAGCATCATGCATTCCACGGTGAAGGCGGGGCGGCGAGTGGTCTGCGTCCAGTCAAAGGGGCTGATTGTCGGCGGGAAAATTCAAGCGCGTGAAAGTGTTGCCGCAAGAATTATTGGCAATGCCATATCGACCGGGACCATTATAGAAGTTGGCGTGCTGCCCGAGCTTCGCTCTGAGCTTGCCAATTTAAAAGTGAAAAACAGAAGCTTGGCTGACCATTTGCAAAAAACAGAAAAAGCGTTAAACCTTCTCGACCAGGTTGCCTTGTCAGGCAATCTGTCGTCCGACAAACTGGCCATGCGCATAAAGCTTAATCATACTAAGAAACAATCCTTGGATGAGCAGGAGCAAATACGTGAACGAATTCTGCAGCTTGAAAAATCGCTGGAAGACACGGATAAGGCACGAGTAGAGGTCAATTCCACTATTTACGGGGGAACCCAGCTAGTGCTGGGACGATACCACAGAATGATCAAAGACCCGCTGCAGAAGGTATATTTTCGCATTGAAGGCGGAGATGTCGCTATGTTTCCTCTTTATCCCTGATTGCGGAGCTATTCTTTTCTGCAGGAGGCGAAAGATATGGGCTTTCATTCAATAGATATGCAGCAAGCATTGCACAGAAATCATGATGCTGGTCAGCAGCAGCGGGAATTGCAGCAGAGGCCGATTATGGAGCAAGCGCAGCTCGCCGATCAGACGGCTCGGCTGGCTCAAGCAGAAAGGCACAAAACAACACAGGCTGCTCGATCTAAGGAAGCGGATAACCGTAACCAGGAACATCGAAAGAAGAGAAAAACAGCCGAGCACGGGAAAAACCAAGCAAAGCTGGCCAGTTCATCTGAAGCCAGTCAGCGTCCTGCCCATCCCCCGGCCAAGGGCCGTTACATTGATGTTCAATTATAATGGGTTTCATTTCTTCCTTATCCGAAAAAAAGCAGCTTGAGAAAGGTGAAATTATGGATCAGCCTTGGATCTATCTCGTATTGGTTGGCATCGCCATCATCGTTATGGCCCGATCATTGCCGCAGCAGACCGGTTCGGGCCAGCAAGAGTCTCTGCCGAAGGAAATTGAGGAAACCTTGACTCTGTTTGCAGCAGAAATGGAACAGGACAATGAAAAGCTGCTGCAAACGATTGCCGGGACTAAAAGTGAACAGCAGCAGCATATTCGCGATCTTCAGCTGAAATTGGAGCAGCTGCAGGCCTCCCATGCAAAGCTTGAAAGCAAAGTGGAGTATTTGACGGGCCGAATGGACACCCCTGAAGGCATCGCCAGTCCGGCCATGCTCGCACGTGAGACCCCTGCTCCGGGAAATGCTGACCCTAACTCATCCGGTATGGTGATACACGCTGCAGACGCTGCCGGTTCTGGAGCAGAGGATAAACAGCCTGACGCTATTCGAACAAGATATGCCGAGCTGTTTGCGTTGAGGGAACAAGGAAAATCCGTGGAGAATATTGCTCGAAAGCTGGGCATGAATAAAGGGGAAGTGGACCTTATCATCCAGTTGGCCAAACGGGAGGAAAGCGCATCATGAGCATATGGAAACAGCGTTTCTTTTGGACGGGACTGGGCAGTGGAATAATCGCCGGTGCGCTGCTGCTGCAGCTGATGACGGCCGCGAATAGCCTGCGGCAGCAGGAAAATACGGCACCAGATCTACTGTCTGAGATTCAGAGCTGGAATGAGGAAACGTGGCGGGCTTATGCGGAGCAAGCAGGCTACACTCTTCAGCCGTCGGATACGGTGTCATATTCCCAATCTGAACTGGACGCGGAGATCGAAGCGGCGATAAAAGCGTACAAGGAAGAGATGGCTGCACAGACGGAGAGCGGAGAATCTGACCCATCCACAGAAAACCAGCCTGATCCTGCGCGCGAAGCAGCGGAGCCGGCCATCGTTCAAGTTGGCATCCGCAGTGGAGTTTTAGCTTCTGAAGTAGCGGATTTATTATTCGAACTTGATATTATTGCGGATCGCGATCTGTTCGAACAAAGGATGAAGGATCGGCGGTTAACCCCCAACATACGTACTGGGACGTATGACATTGCGCAAGGAGAAGATATCGACACCATTATCGATCTAATTACGTTTCCCTGACAGGCAGATTTGTCCGAATACGACAAACCTGCCTTTGTTTTCTTCTGAATAAGGAAATACCGTTTAAGAAATGATTAGCTAAAAGGCTTAAACCAGCGTTTTGCGGCGCGAAAAAAGGACGCCGGATTCAGTTGCATAGCCTAATCGATTATGGTATATTTATTGACGGTGTTAAAAAGAACACACGTCTGGTGATCCGGTTAAGGGTGCTCTTTCAGTAGAAGGAGTCTTGTCCGGAGACGACCCGGGCGGAGGGCTTTACCAAAAACCATTTTAGAGGAGGTGTGTGAAGATGGCAGTTATCTCCATGAAACAGCTTCTGGAGGCGGGTGTTCACTTTGGTCACCAAACACGTCGCTGGAACCCGAAAATGGACAAATACATCTTCACGGAAAGAAACGGAATTTACATTATCGACCTGCAAAAAACAGTTAAGAAGGTAGAAGAGGCTTACAACTTTGTGAAGTCTGTTGCTGCTGAAGGCGGTACCTTCATGTTTGTGGGAACAAAGAAACAAGCTCAAGACTCGGTTAAGGAAGAGGCTGAGCGCTGCGGCATGTTCTACATTAACCAACGCTGGTTGGGTGGAACATTAACGAATTTCCAAACTATCCAGAAGCGGATTGACCGCTTGCACGAGCTGGAAAAATGGGAAGAAGACGGCACTTTTGAAGTGCTTCCTAAAAAAGAAGTTATCTTGCTCCGCAAAGAGAAAGAGCGTCTTGAAAAGTTCTTGGGCGGAATCAAACATATGAAAGGGCTGCCTAGCGCCCTGTTCGTAATCGACCCTCGCAAGGAGCGGATTGCTGTTGCGGAAGCCCGCAAGCTGGGAATCCCGATCGTGGGAATTGTCGATACGAACTGCGACCCGGATGAAATCGATTATGTCATTCCTGGTAATGATGATGCTATCCGTGCGGTTAAGCTGCTTACTGCAAAAATGGCCGAAGCCATTATCGAGGCTAACCAAGGCGAGCAAACGACTGCATAATCTAATACAAATTGAAAAAGGGTGGGTTGAAGGTGTAAGAACCTATCGCCGCCCTTTTTTTCACCACAAAACCTAAAAACAGATGCTTGACCACGGCCGGCATCTTGGCTTCCATACATATGGGCGCGGGCCTGGCTAATGGAATTTAATCGAAGCTCTTAATATTGAATAGGAGGAAATGATATGGCCGTAACGGCAGCAATGGTTAAAGAACTGCGTGAAAAAACAGGGGCGGGAATGCTCGATTGCAAGAAAGCTTTGGAAGAGGCTAACGGTGATATTACAAAAGCTTCCCAGATTCTTCGGGAAAAAGGCTTGGCTGCTGCTGCGAACAAAGCAGGGCGGGCTGCTACCGAAGGCTCGGTTCAATCTTATATTCATGCTGGTGGACGCGTAGGCGTTCTGGTCGAAGTAAACTGCGAAACAGATTTTGTGGCTAACACGGATGACTTCAAAGACTTTGTTAAAGACGTAGCTATGCAAATCGCTGCAGCAAACCCTAAATACGTTAGCCGCGAAGAAGTACCACAAGAAGTAATCGCTAAAGAAAAAGAAATTTTGAGAACCCAGGCTTTGAACGAAGGAAAACCTGAAAACATCGTAGACCGTATGGTGGAAGGCCGCATCAACAAATATTACGAAGAGTTTTGTTTGCTTGAGCAATCCTTTATTAAAGACCCGGACAAAACCGTTTCCGCTCTGTTGAACGAAAAAATCAGCAAAATTGGCGAGAACATTTCGATCCGCCGCTTTGCTCGTTTTGAACTGGGTGAAGGGCTCGAGAAGAAACAAGATAACTTCGTGGAAGAAGTTATGTCCCAAGCGAAATTGCAATAGTGATTGGCTTCAATTGTCGGAACACCACTCGTGTTCCTTCTTTTTTAAGCTTTCCGGACAGTCGCTGGTTCCAGCTAAGGCTGGGACCGGCGCGCCGGAGCTAAAAGCCGCTCACATTCTATTTTCAACTGGAGGGACTAATATTGAACGAACCGACCTTTAAGCGAATTGTTTTGAAACTTAGTGGAGAAGCTCTGGCTGGTCAGCAAGGGTACGGAATTGATTCTGCGATGATTTCTTCCATTGCTGAGCAGGTGAAATCCATCCACGAGCTGAATGTGGAAGTAGCTATTGTAGTGGGCGGCGGAAACATTTGGAGAGGCATTGCCGGCAGTGCCAAAGGGATTGACAGAGCAACCGCAGATTATATGGGGATGCTTGCCACTGTGATGAACTCTCTTGCGCTTCAGGACGCTTTGGAGAATGTTGGCGTACCTACCCGTGTGCAAACATCTATCGCTATGCAGCAGGTTGCCGAGCCTTACATCAGACGCAGGGCGATTCGTCACTTGGAAAAAGGAAGAGTGGTTATTTTCGCCGCAGGCACCGGCAACCCTTACTTCTCAACAGATACAACAGCGGCATTACGCGCTGCCGAGATTGAAGCAGAGGTTATCCTCATGGCAAAAAATAAAGTGGATGGGGTTTACTCTGCAGATCCTTTTGTCGATAAAAATGCAGTGAAATATGATACGTTGACTTACTTGGAAGTCATCAGCAATAACCTGGGCGTTATGGATACAACAGCGTCTTCCCTATGCATGGACAATAACATCCCGCTGATTGTCTTCTCTATTACAGATGATCAAAACATTAAGCGAGTGGTGCTTGGTGAAAAAATCGGTACCTTGGTGAAAGGAAGTGTATAGCATGCCTCAGACGATCAAAAAAAATGCGGAAGACCGCATGGAAAAAGCGATTGCTGCGCTGCAAAAGGAGCTGGCTTCCCTGCGTGCAGGGCGGGCTACCCCGGCTCTTCTCGACCGCGTGCTGGTGGAATACTACGGAACGATGACGCCGGTCAACCAGCTGGCTAACATTACAACTCCGGATGCCCGTTCCCTGTACATTCAGCCATGGGACAAAAGCTCGATAGGCGCTATTGAGAAAGCGATCATGAAATCGGAGCTCGGGTTAACTCCTTCTAATGACGGCAGCGCTATTCGGATTGTGCTTCCTGCTTTGACTGAAGAAAGAAGAGCGGACCTGGTGAAAATGACCCGTAAATACGGCGAAGAAGCAAAGGTTGCGATCAGAAATATACGCAGAGATGCTAATGATGAGATCAAAAAAAGAGAGAAAACAGATATTTCTGAGGATGAATCCCGCCGGCATCAGGATGATATTCAAAAGCTGACTGACAAGTATGTAGCTGAAGTCGATAAGATTTTAGCTGTGAAAGAAAAAGATATAACCGAAGTGTAACCGACTGTCCATGTACCCCCTTGGTGGAGGGGGCTTTTGGTTTTTACGGTTTTCTAATCCTTTATGGAGGAAATAAGCATGTCACTGAAGAAAACTTGGTTTGGCAGAAAAAAACGGATTGACAGTCCAGAGCAGTTGATGCACGGTCAAATCCCTCAGCATGTTGCTGTCATTATGGATGGCAATGGCAGATGGGCCAGTAAACGGGGGTTGCCAAGAGTCGCCGGGCATCATTCCGGAATGAAGAATGTCAAGAAAATTACAATTGCTGCCGACGAACTTGGAATTAAGATATTGACGTTGTATGCTTTTTCTACTGAAAATTGGAAGAGGCCAAAGGATGAAGTCGATTATATCATGGGACTTCCTGTCGAATTTTTCCCGCTTGAGATCGAGGAACTGGTGCAAAAAAATGTGCATATTCGGATGACTGGCTGGAAAGAAGGCGTTCCTCCGCACACGCTGGAAGCGGTTGAGAACGCCATCGAACGGACACGTCATAATACAGGTCTCATTTTGAATTTTGCCTTTAACTATGGGAGTCGTAAAGAAATGACGGAAGCGCTCCGCGGAATCGCCCGCGACGTCAAACAAGGAGTGCTTGACCCCGAACAAATTGATGAGCAGGAATATGCCAAACGGCTTAAAACCTCCGATCTTCCTGATCCCGATTTGCTCATTCGCACAAGCGGTGAGCTGAGAATCAGTAATTTTATGCTGTGGCAGCTGGCGTATACGGAACTGTTTTTTACAGATTTGTATTGGCCGGAATTTACGGAAGGCCATTTTTATGAAGCAATATATGAATATCAGCAGCGAATTCGCAGATATGGGGGATTGTAGTTAAAGGGCTGGGGGATGAGCTATGAAAAAAAGACTGTTGACGGGTGTTGTCGCAGGGGCCTTATTTCTGGCAATGCTCACGTTGGGAAGATACTGGTTTGCCGTAACCATTACAGTCATGGCCTGGATTGGCTTTGAGGAATTCATGCGTATGTTCAAATTAACAAAAGTACGTCTGTTGATGTGGACAGGGCGAATTTTTTTACTGCTCTACGTTTTCGTATGGAATATAGGGGAAACCCGACTTAGCGCCAATTTTTCTGTCCTTGTGTGGACTCTGCTTCTGCTATTATTAGTTTATACCGTTGTTTCCAAAAACCGCACAACGATTGAACATGCCGCTTTTACATTCATTGGGCTCATTTATATTGGCTTCGGCTTCCACTATATGATTTTCTCGAGGAATGTGGAGGAAGGATTATACTGGACATTATTGATTTTTGTTTGTATTTGGGCAGCGGATTCCGGGGCTTATTTTTCGGGACGTATTTTCGGCCGGCGCAAGCTTTGGCCGCAGATCAGTCCTAACAAAACGGTGGAGGGAGCCATCGGCGGGATCGCTCTTTCCATCATAGCTGCTATTGGATTTGCCATTTACAATCCGGAATTGCTCTCTGCCGGCTATGCAATTCTGCTGGGAGCCGTGATTTCCGTAGTTGGACAAGCGGGCGATTTGATCCAATCCGCATACAAACGAGTTAAGAATATTAAAGATACTGGCCAGCTGCTGCCCGGTCACGGCGGAGTGCTGGACCGGACCGATAGTTGGTTAATCGTATTCCCGTTCGTTTATCTGTTTTCTCTTATCCCATACTAACGGGAGGAACCTTGATGACACAAAAAATAGCGATTCTAGGCTCAACCGGGTCCATCGGAACGCAGACCTTGGATGTGATTAAGCATAATCCGGACAGCTTTCGGGTAGAGGCGCTGGCAGCGGGCGAGAATTTGACGCTGTTGGCCGAGCAAATACATACGTTCAAACCGAAGAAGGTATCGGTGGCTACAAGGGATTTGGCTGAACAATTGGGGCTGATGGTTAATGAGCCTGTGGACATTTTATACGGACCGGAAGGATTGGCGGAGGTTGCTGCTGCAACCGAGGCGGATACGGTCGTGACTGCTGTAGTAGGCAGCCAAGGCTTAGGTCCAACCTTGCAGGCGATCGAAGCTGGCAAGACGATAGCCATTGCGAACAAGGAGACGCTTGTCAGTGCGGGCCATTTGGTTACGCAGGCTGCCGCCAAGCACGGTGTCAGCTTGCTGCCCGTGGACAGCGAGCATTCGGCCATCTTTCAGTGCTTGAATGGAGAAGAGCGTGCCGCTGTGGCAAAAATTATTTTAACGGCTTCCGGCGGCTCTTTCCGTGACAAGACGCGAGAGGAGCTTGAAGGCGTTACTGTAGAGGATGCTCTAAAGCATCCGAATTGGGCGATGGGCGCCAAAATTACGATCGATTCCGCTACTATGGCCAATAAAGGCTTGGAAGTGATTGAGGCGCATTGGCTGTACTCCATTGATTATGATCGACTGGAAGTACTGCTGCACCCGGAGAGCATTATCCATTCTATGGTACAGTTTGTAGATCACAGCGTGATTGCCCAGCTCGGCAATCCGGACATGAGAGTCCCGATTCAATATGCTCTTTCTTATCCAAACAGAAAGCCTACTCCAACCGAGCCGCTCGATCTGATCAAAATTGGCACACTGCATTTTAAAGAAATGGATTTGCAAAGATTTCCTTGTCTGGCTATGGCGATCGCAGCCGGACGAGCAGGCGGCTCGGTTCCGGCGGTATATAATGCAGCTAACGAAGTCGCCGTTGCGAGATTTCTGGCAGGCTCCATTACTTTCTTGCAGATCGAGGAAACTATCGACAGAGTTTTGGACGCGCATGAGGCTGTTCGTGATCCGAATTTGGATGAGGTGCTCGCCTGTGATCAATGGGCGAGAGAAACCGCACACAATCTTGTTTTTTGACATGCGCAGCGAGTATAAGACATGGATTTGTACATATATTGTCTATAACGGTGACAGCTTGTATTGGAAAAGCAAAACATGTTAATCTTAGAAACATACCGTTAGCTGGGAGGAACTAAGATTGTCGTACGTACAAATCGGATTGCAAATTGTGCTTATGTTCTTTGTGTTGGTCACGCTGCATGAGTGGGGTCATTTTTATTTTGCAAAACGGGCAGGAATTCTGGTCAGGGAATTTGCGATCGGATTCGGCCCCAAACTGGTATCTTTTAGACGCAATGAAACGAAATACACGCTGCGCCTGCTGCCGATAGGCGGATTTGTAAGAATGGCTGGCGAGGATCCGGAAATTGTAGAAGTAACCAAAGGCCAGACGATCGGGCTTACTATTGAAAACGGACAGGTTACCCATATTTATCTGGACAAGTTGGATCAGCGTTCGGATATCATTCTTGGTGAGGTCGCCGAGATTGATATGGAAAGAGAGCTGTTCGTAGAGCTGGCCGCAGAAGGTGACAAAATCCGCTATCCTATTCATCCGCAAGCTATGCTTGTAGCGAGAGGACAGGAGACGCAGATTGCTCCCTGGGATCGCCAGTTTAACAGCAAGCCGGTGAGAAAGCGGGCGATGGCGATTTTTGCCGGACCGCTGATGAACTTTATTTTAGCTTTCGTTTTATTTCTCACCTTTATGTTTCTTAATGGTAAGCCGGTGAACGTGACGATTGGCGAGATTGTACCGGGTTCACCAGCGGAGGCCGCAGAGCTGCAGGCCGGAGATGTGATTGTGCGGGTGAATGGGGAAACGATCGGCATTGAACGGGATCGAATCATGACGTTGATCAGCGAAAATGCGGGTCAGCCCATGACCTGGATCATTGAACGCGACCAGGAGCAGCTGCAGAAAGTGGTGACGCCGCGAACCGAGGACAGCCAAGGAGCTTTGGTCGGGGTAACGCTTGCCTTCGGCACACAGGGCATATCGCTTGGCGAGGCGCTGCCTGGAGCCTGGGACAACATGGTGATGGCCACTGAGCAGATTTTGACCGGCTTTAAGATGCTTCTTTTCGGTCAATTTACATTCGATGATCTTGGCGGCCCGGTGCGTATTGTTGAAGTGAGCGGTGAGTATGCGGCAGCTGGAATCGCACCCATGGTGTTCTGGTCTGCTTTGCTTAGCTTGTATTTGGGGATTTTCAATTTGCTGCCGATTCCGGCATTGGACGGAAGCCGCCTGGTGTTTTTGGGCATTGAAGCGATCCGCAGAAAACCGGTAGATCCGAACCGCGAAAGTCTGGTGCATTTCATCGGCTTTGCCATGCTAATGCTGCTTATGATTGCTGTAACGTATAACGATATTGTCAGATTGATCAAAGGGTGAACGAACGCTTAAACATTATCTCTTAAATCCTAGATGGAATGTTCAGTTTAGCAATAGTTCGCCAGTGAGTTGGGGTGGAGGTAAATATGGCTGAAGACAAACAATTTGTCAAAGAAATTACGCCGCAAAGCGAGGATTTTTCGCGCTGGTATCTCGATGTGATTCGCAAGGCGGATTTAATGAGTTATTCTCCTGTCCGGGGCTGTATCGTTTTTAAGCCGGACAGTTATGAAATTTGGGAGCTTTGCCAGCGTGAGCTGGATGCCCGGTTCAAGGAGACGGGACATCGCAACGCATATTTCCCCCTGCTTATTCCCGAGAGCTTCTTTCAAAAAGAAAAGGAGCACGTTGAGGGCTTTAATCCCGAGCTTCCGTGGGTAACCGAAGCGGCGGGGGAGAAGCTGGAAGAACGTCTCGCGATCCGGCCGACCTCGGAAACGATGTTTGGCCATATGTATGCGGAATGGATTCATTCCTATAGAGATCTGCCTTTGAAAATCAACCAATGGGCGAATGTGGTGCGCTGGGAAAAGAGGACGCAGCCATTCCTTAGAACGAGCGAGTTTTTATGGCAGGAAGGTCATACCGCTCATGAAGATGAAGAGGATGCGCGTAAGGAAACGATGCAAATGCTCGAGATTTATAAGACGTTTGTGGAGGATTTCCTGGCCATTCCGGTTATAGCGGGCAAGAAAACCCCTTCGGAAAAATTCGCGGGGGCAGTCGATACGTTCTCCATTGAAGCTATGATGAAGGACGGCAAGGCGGTACAAGCGGGAACTTCGCATTATATGGGGACGAATTTCGCAGTAGCCTTCGATATTAAATATTTAGACCGCGATAACCAGCAGCAGTTTGTGCACACGACATCTTGGGGGGTGACCACCAGACTTATCGGTGCGATGATCATGGTTCACGGCGATGATCGGGGATTGGTTCTGCCGCCCAAGGTAGCCCCAACTCAAGTTGTCATCATCCCGATCGGGCCGCCCAAGACACGGGATCAGGTGCTGGCGCGGACTAGTGAGATAGCGCAAGAGCTGAAGCAGGCGGGTATTCGCCTAAAAGTTGACGACCGTCCCGATCAAAGTCCAGGCTGGAAATTCAATGAGTACGAGATGCGCGGGATTCCCGTTCGCATTGAACTCGGTCCGCGAGACATGGAGAAGGGACAAGCAGTCCTGGTTTCCCGGGTTAGCGGTGAGAAAAAAATCGTTGATCAAAGCAATCTGGTAGCAGAGGTTCAGCAAATGCTGGAGGATAATCAACGGCAAATGTTCGAGAAGGCGAAGGCTTTCCGCGACAGCAACTTTGCCGCAGTTGATGATCTTGCCCAGATGAAGCAATTTTTGGAGCAGCAGCGCGGATTCGTATGGGCAGGCTGGTGCGGTTCCGCAGCATGTGAGGCCCAAGTGAAAGAAGAAACAGGTGCGACAAGCCGGAACATCCCGTTCGAGGTGCCGGAGGAAAAACCTGTATGTGTTGTCTGCCAAGAAAAAGCCCAACATACGGTTGTCTTTGGAAGGGCATATTAGCTACAATAAAAGGGCAGTGGGTTAACACTCATTGCCCTTTTATTTTGTATCAGGGGGGAGATTATGAGCAGTCAGGGAGACAAGAGGAACCGGTTTGAGCTGTTGATGAAACAGTCGGGAATCTCTCCGGAGCATAAGAACCGCTATTTCGCAGACGGTCACATCGATAAGGTGGAAGTAAGTGCTGCCAATTCGGAGTGGACGATCTATATACATAAAGAAAGTCTCGTTCCGTGTGAGATTTATCGCGAGTTTTGCTATAGAATCAAAAGCAAGTTTGCTCATATTTCTACTGTGCGCTTTGTTTTTCAATATGTTGAAGGATTGGAGCGCTCGCAAATCATTGAAGAATATTGGCCGCTGATGATTGAGTGGCTGCAGCAGCATGTTGTTTCGGTAAACGGTTGGCTGAGCAAGGCCAGTCTAGAAGTTAAGGGCCAGGCCGTCACGTTATGGCTGCTGGACCAGATTGGCCTCGATCTGGCAAAGAAAAAAAATCTGGAGCAGTGGGTTTGCCGCTTCTATGAAGAATTCTTTCAGCTGCCGGTAAAATTATCGTTGGCAGTTAGCGAATCCAAGGAAGAGGAGTATCGCTTGTTCCAGCAAAAAATCGAAGAGGAAGGCAGAACAGTCACCCAGGAGCTGATGGAGAAAGTTGAACGCGAAGAGGAAGAGAGCAGCAAGCCTGATCCTTCTGAAGCGTTAATGATCGGCTATGAAATCAAAGACCAGCCGGTTTCCCTCCAGCTTGTCCAGGAGGAAGAGAAAAAGGTGACGATCCAGGGGATGGTGTTCGATCTTGATCGCAAGGAGCTGAAGAACGGAAGCACGCTTTTCTTGTTTAACCTGACGGATTTCAGCGATTCGATTGCGGTTAAAGCGTTCGCCAAATCGAAAGACGATGTGAAGTTGTACAGCTTGCTCTCCAATGGGAAATGGATAAAAGCGCGCGGCAAGGTGGAGTATGATCGCTTCAGCAATCCGCCAGAGCTGATGTTTGTCCCTCAGGATGTGAATGAAATCAAGCCTCCTCAAGAGAAGCAAGACAACGCTAAAGACAAGCGGGTCGAGTTTCATCTTCACACCAATATGAGTACGATGGACGCGCTGACACCAATAACCGAATACGTAAAAACGGCAGCAAAATGGGGACATAAAGCGATCGCGATTACTGATCATGGAGGCGTTCAGGCATTTCCTGAGGCCAATCATGCGTCCCATAAATTTGAAGATATCAAAATCATCTACGGTCTGGAGGCGAACGTGGTCAATGACCAAATCCCTGTCGTTTATGCTCCCCAGCCGCGGGGGTTGGCGGATGCTACTTACGTCGTATTTGATATAGAGACTACAGGGCTTTCCGTAATGGAGAACAAAATTATTGAGATCGCCGGCGTCAAAATGAAAAACGGGGAAGAGATAGAGCGGTTTACCCGCTTTGTCAATCCGCATGAACGCATCCCGTATCATATTACACAGCTGACGAATATTACGGATGATATGGTGGTTGGCGCCCCCGAGCTCGAGGATGTTTTGCCTGAATTTGTTGAGTTTGTTGGTGATGCCGTCCTTGTCGCCCATAACGCAAGCTTCGATATGGGATTCATTCAGCACAAATTAAAAACAATCGGACATGCGGAGCTTACTAATCCGGCGCTGGATACGCTGGAGATGGCCAGACTTCTCTACCCGGCGATGAAGAACCATCGGCTAAACACGCTGGCGGATAAATTCAAGGTCAGTCTGGAGAATCACCACCGCGCGATTGATGATTCCATTGCCTTGGGGGGCATCTTGTTCCATATGATCAAGGATGCAGCAGAGCGCGAACTTCATGATCTTCCGTCCCTGAATCAGTTCATGGGCCAGAATCTGACCAATACGCGTCCTTTCCACTGCTGTATCTATGCCTTAAACCCTATCGGCAGAAAAAATCTGTATAAGCTGGTGTCCTTATCCCATACGGAGTATTTCCATAGAGTGCCCTGCATTCCGAAACGGGTGCTGGATCAGCACCGGGAAGGGCTGCTGGTCATATCGGGCTGTGAAAAAGGCGAGTTTTTTGAAGCGGTGTTGAATAAATCAATGGAAGAAGCAGAGAGAATTGCCCATTATTATGATGTTCTCGAGATTCAACCGCTCGACTTCTATCTCCATCTCGTGGAAAAGGGACTGGTAGGCAGTAAACAGCAGCTGGAAACGACTATCCGCCGAGTTTGTGAGATTGGCGACAAGCTGGGCAAGCCGGTTATTGCCACAGGAAATGTCCATTACTTGCGGCCGCGGGATAAAATATGCCGGGAGATTACAATACAGGGGATCACCGGCTTCAGTCCGCTCAAAGATATCCGCAAGCCGGATGCCCATCTGCGGACTACGGAGGAAATGCTTCAGGAATTCGCCTTTCTCGGTGAGCAGAAAGCCTATGAGGTTGTGGTCAAGAACACATCCGAACTGGCAGAACGCTTCGAGAAAATGGAGCTGTTCCCGCGCAAAGGCGGTCCTACGGATAACGGGCTGTTCTCGCCAATCATCGAAGGGGCGGATGACGAAATCCGCAACACTTGTTATGCAACGGCAAAGAGCATCTATGGAGACCCGCTGCCGCAAATAGTGATCGACCGCTTGGAGAAGGAGCTTCGTCCTATAATCCAGTACGGCTTCTCGGCCAACTATCTGATCTCGGAAAGGCTCGTGAAGAAATCAAATACGGACGGCTATCTGGTTGGCTCCAGGGGATCGGTCGGATCATCCTTCGTAGCTACGATGTTAGGCATTTCGGAAGTTAATCCGCTTCCCCCGCATTATATTTGCGCGGAATGCAAATACAGCGAGTTTTTTACAGACGGTCGCATCCCGAGCGGCTTTGATCTGCCGGATAAGGAATGCAGCCAATGCGGCGGCAAGCTTCGGGGGGAAGGCCAGGATATCCCGTTTGAAACCTTCCTCGGGTTCAAGGGGGACAAGGTTCCGGATATTGACCTTAACTTTTCCGGTGAATATCAGGCGGAAGCCCATAATTTTACGAAAGAAATTTTCGGTGAAAAAAATGTGTTCCGGGCAGGAACGATTGGAACCGTAGCTGAAAAAACGGCATTCGGCTTTGCCAAGAAGTACGAGGAATTAAAAGGCGCGTCCTGGCGGAACGCGGAAATTCGCAGACTGGCTGCAGGATGTACAGGGGTTAAGCGCAGCACGGGCCAGCATCCTGGAGGCATCGTCGTTGTCCCTGATTATATCGAAGTTGAAGATATCACACCGGTGCAGTATCCTGCGGACGATACTTCCGCCGAATGGAAGACAACGCATTTTGACTACCACGCCTTCGACGAGAACCTGTTGAAGCTGGATATATTGGGACACGATGATCCGACTATGATGCGTATGCTGCAGGATTTAACAGGCGTGGATCCGACTACAATTCCGATGAATGATCCGAAGGTCATGAGCGTATTCCATTCCACCGAAGCTTTGGGTGTGACCCCGGAGCAAATTCGCTCACCCGTCGCCACCTTCGGCGTACCGGAAATGGGGACGAAATTTGTGCGGCAGATGCTTCAAGAGACGCAGCCTTCAACGTTCGCCGATTTATTGCAAATTTCCGGACTGTCGCACGGAACTGGCGTATGGCTGGGAAATGCTCAGGAGTTGATTCGCAACAATACCTGCACGATCAAGACGGTTATCGGTTGTCGTGATGACATTATGCTTTATTTGATCTACAAAGCAGGAATGGATGCCGGGCTCGCTTTCAAAATCACGGAAAGCGTACGGAAAGGTAAAGGACTCACTGATGAGTGGAAGCAGGATATGAAAAAGCATAAAGTACCGCAGTGGTATATAGATTCCTGTGAGAAAATTGAGTACATGTTCCCGAAGGCTCACGCAGCAGCCTATGTCATTTCAGCTGTTCGCACGGCTTATTTCAAGGTTTATCATCCGATTGCCTTCTATGCGACTTATTTCTCGGTCAGAGCTGAGGACTTTGATGTAGAATTGTTCTGCCAAGGCTATGATGCTATACTCCGCAAGCTGCTGGAAATTGAGGAGAAAGGCTTTTCTGCTACTGCCAAAGAGAAGAGCATGATTTCTATTCTTGAAATGGGGCTTGAGATGACGGCCAGGGGCTTTACATTTCGGCCTATTGATTTGCTGCAATCTGATGCTACTCGCTTCAAAATCAAGGAAGATTCCTTAATTCCTCCTTTCTCCGCCGTACAGGGAATTGGAGAAAATGCGGCCAAGCACATTGCTGCGGCTAAAGAGGGCGGCGAATTCTTATCCATGGAAGATTTCCAGGTTCGGGCCAAGGTATCCAAGACCGTGATGGAAATTTTAAACGGGATGGGCTGTTTCCGCGGACTGCCGGAAACAAATCAGCTGTCCTTGTTCTAGGCGGCCAGGGGCGGGAAAGGCCGCCGGGCTAGGCGTGCCTATAGATTTTTCTTGTAAGGAAAACTTTGTTATGCTATAATTTTTTTGGTAATAATGATGATATGCATTCGCTTTTATGAGAGTGGGGAAACCCACTCTTTACATTTTGATATAGCCAAATATCCGCTTAGGACGACCGCAGGCTGTTGAAAGCAAGGGGGGTTGAAGACATGAAGTCATCCATTAAGGATGTAGTTGGAGAAATGGTTACACCTTTTCTGGAAGAAAATCATATGGAGTTAGTGGATGTTGAGTACGTCAAGGAAGGAAGCAATTGGTTTCTCCGCGTGTACGTAGACAAGGAAGGCGGCATCGACATTGAGGATTGCGGCCGGGTAAGCGAATTTCTAAGCGCGCAATTGGATGAAAGAGATCCTATTCCGAGCGCTTATTTTCTTGAGGTGTCCTCACCCGGTGCGGAGCGTCCTCTGAAGAAGCCAAGAGATTACGAGAGAGCGGTAGGCAAACATGTTCTGGTGACCGTCTACGAGCCCGTAGACGGGTTGAAAGAGTTCGAAGGAACGCTAACTTCATATGACGAGACCGGGCTGGCTGTTGCCATTGGCCAAAAAACATACCGGATTCCTGCGGATAAGGTGGCAAGCGCCAGACTGGCTATTGTTTTTTAATATGAAAGGGGGAACAGGGAGTTCATGAACACGGATTTTATAGAAGCGTTGCATGAAATCGAAACAACGAAAGGAATCAGTAAGGATATTCTGATTGAGGCGATCGAAGCCGCATTAATCTCCAGTTATAAGCGCAACTTTAACACAGCTCAGAATGTCAGGGTTGATGTCAATCGTCAGACCGGAGTGATTAAAGTATACGCCCGTAAAACCGTGGCGGAAGAAGTGCTCGATCCTCGCTTGGATATTACGATTGAAGCGGCTAGGGATATTAATCCTAATTATCAGCTGGGGGATATCGTAGAAATCGAGGTAACTCCTAAGGATTTCGGACGTATTGCGGCCCAAACGGCCAAGCAAGTCGTCACACAGCGAATCCGCGAAGCGGAAAGAGGATTAATCTATAACGCTTTTATTGAAAAAGAAGATGACATCGTTACAGGAATCGTCCAGCGGCAGGATACCCGTAATATTTATATCGATCTCGGCAAGGTGGAAGCGGTGCTGCCGTTAAACGAGCTGATGCCTACCGACAAGTTCAAGCATGGTGACCGTATTAAGACCTACATCACTAAGGTGGAAAACACAACCAAAGGGCCGCAAATCTTTTTGTCACGTACTCATCCCGGGCTTTTGAAAAGATTGTTCGAGCTTGAGGTGCCAGAGATTTTCCAAGGTGTTGTGGAGATCCGCTCAGTATCGCGTGAAGCAGGCTTCCGTTCAAAAATCGCCGTGTATTCCCGGGACCCGGAAGTGGATGCTGTCGGTTCCTGTGTAGGACCTAAAGGTGTCAGGGTGCAAGCCATTGTGACTGAGCTAAAGGGTGAAAAGATCGATATTGTTCGCTGGTCGGAGAATGTGGAGGAATATGTAGCAAACGCTCTTAGTCCTTCCAAAGTGATTGAAGTCAATGTCTTTGAAGAAGAGAAAATGTCCCGTGTCATCGTGCCGGACTATCAGCTTTCCTTAGCGATCGGAATTAAAGGTCAAAACGCTCGTCTGGCTGCGAAGCTGACGGGATGGAAAATTGATATTAAGAGTGAAACTCAAGCCGAACAGGAGTTTGGCAGAGAGCGTACATTTTCTGAAGAGATGCCTCAGGATTCGGCCAGCTTTGACTAAGCATTTTACGGCCTAAATCTCTGGGGCTATTCATAAGGCAGTAAAAAAGCGGGTGATAGATATGCGGCCAAGGAAAGTGCCATTGCGGAAATGTGTAGCTTGCCAGCAAATGAAAACGAAGAAAGAACTGATTCGTGTGGTTAAGCCTCCCGAAGGTGAGATCGCAATTGACCTGACCGGAAGGAAAGCGGGCAGGGGGGCCTACTTATGCGGGGCGGTGGATTGTTTCAAGCTGGCTAAAAAAAGCCGGGCGCTGGATAGAGCCCTAAAACAAAGCGTCAGCGATGAGCTGTATGATCAATTGGAACAGGAATTTATCCGGGTGGAAGATGATTTTGCAGCGGGTAAAGGTGATCGCAATGTCGTCGAATAAACTGTTGTCCAACCTGGGGTTGGCGATGCGGGCCGGTCAGCTGGTTACCGGTGATGAAGGTGTGCTTGATGCGATACGAACAGGCAAGGCTTGCTTGGTAGTGCTCGCTGCGGATGCCTCGGAGAAAACGCGTAAGAAGTTTAAGGATAAATGCAGCACGTATCAGGTTCCCATCATCGAATACGGGACTCGGGAGCAGCTCGGCTCCAGTGTCGGTAAAGGGGAACGGGTGATAATGGCAATAACCGATCCCGGATTTGCACGATTGATTGCCAAGCATAAAGCAAATCTAGCGGAGGTGGAGTGATTTGAGTAAAGGCGAAAACAAGGAAAAGTTAAGAGTATACGAATACGCTAAGTCCTTAAATATGAGTAGTAAAGAAATTATTACTATTCTCAAGAGACTGAATATATCGGTGAACAATCACATGAGTGTGATGGAGAACGAGGCGGTCGAAGCGGTTGAAAAATTCTTCCGGGACATTAAAGCCAATGCAGCGGCCAAGCGTGCTTCTGAAGAGCAGGCCGCGATCAGCTCGGCTCCATCCACTCCCAAGAAGCAGGGGGAAAAGCCTTTGGCAGGAGAACAAAAAGAAAGATCGAATCAAAGCAGCCGACAAGGCCAGCAAAATCAACAAACACGACGTAAAACCGGGACAACTGCCAGCTCGAATGCAGGGCAGGGACAGCGTGCAGGCATGGGAGGCCAGCGTGATTCCAAACCGCAGCAGAGCACGCCAAAATCACAGCAGGATAACCGGAATCAGCGAGGCAGGCAGGACTCGGGTGCCGGACGCACGGCTCAAGCTTCGGGTGCAAATCGTCCGGGAGGCCAAGCGAATCGTCCGGCAGGCCGCAACTTCGATGGCAAATTGCCGAAGAGCAATGCTGTGCCGGGTGTAGACGAGCTGGACATTAAGGCTAACGAAGGTGTCAACAATCGTAAGACGAAGCCAAATCAAAGAAGGTTTGACGATAATCGCGTAAGCTCGACCAGAGGCGGCGGCAATCGCAACCAGCGAGGTAATAGAGGGCGGAATCAGCAGCCGACGGTTAAAAAGAAAAATCGATAACACACCTAAGAAAATCATTGTACGCGGCACGATGACCGTAGGCGATCTGGCTAAGCTGCTCCACAAGGATGTGTCGGAGGTTATTAAAAAGCTTCTGTTCCTTGGCGTGATGGCGACCATAAACCAGGAGCTGGATTTGGATACTATTCAATTGATTGCCGATGAGTACAAGGTTGAAGTGGAACTCAAAATCCCTGTAGATGAGGAAAACTTTGAGCTTCAGGAAGAAGTGGATGATGAAGCTGATTTGGAAGTTCGCCCTCCGGTTGTGACCATTATGGGGCATGTCGACCACGGAAAGACGACTCTGCTGGATGCGATTCGTTCCACAAGTGTGACCGAAGGGGAAGCCGGTGGAATTACTCAGCATATCGGTGCATACCAGGTTGAGGCACAGGGCAAGAAGATCACTTTCCTGGATACACCGGGCCACGAAGCGTTCACAACGATGCGGGCACGGGGAGCCCAGGTAACGGATATTACGATCTTGGTTGTAGCCGCTGATGACGGGGTCATGCCGCAAACGGTCGAAGCGATCAGCCATGCCAAGGCAGCTAATGTACCGATCATCGTGGCCGTAAACAAGATTGATAAGCCGGAAGCCAATGCTGACCGGATCAAGCAGGAATTGACCGAATATGAGCTCGTTCCCGAGGAATGGGGAGGGGATACGATCTTTGTTAATGTATCCGCCAAACAGCGGGTCGGACTCGAGCAGCTTCTGGAGATGATTCTTCTTGTAGCCGAGGTTCAAGAACTGAAAGCTAATCCGAATAAGCGGGCCAGAGGTACGGTCATTGAAGCGGAGCTCGACAAAGGCCGCGGCCCGGTGGCGCGCGTACTCATTCAGCACGGAACTTTGAAAGTGGGAGACAGCTTCATAGCCGGGGTATGCTTTGGCCGGGTTCGCGCCATGGTCAATGATAAAGGCAAGCGGCTCAAAGAAGCGGGGCCGTCTACTCCAGTGGAAATTACGGGATTGGCGGAGGTGCCGCAGGCAGGAGACCCGTTCCTGGCTTACGAGGATGAGCGCAAGGCCAGAGCGATCGCCGAGAAACGCGCAATCTCGCTCAAGCAGGCGGAAATTGGCGCCAATACTAGAGTCACCTTGGACGATCTTTACAAGCATATCCAGGAAGGCGAAATGAAAGACTTGTTCGTCATCATCAAAGGGGATGTGCAAGGTTCGGTTGAAGCTCTCAAAGGCTCTCTGGAGAAGATCGATATTGAAGGGGTTAGAGTTAAAATCATTCATACCGGGGTCGGTGCGATTACCGAATCCGATATTATACTGGCTTCTGCGTCCAATGCGATTGTCATCGGCTTTAATGTCCGTCCGGAGCCGCAGGCCAAATTAACTGCAGAACAAGAGCAGGTTGATATCCGTCTGCACAGAGTTATTTACAATGTCATTGAGGAAATTGAATCCGCAATGAAAGGCTTGCTGGATCCTGTATACAGAGAAAATGTTACAGGTCATGCCGAAGTCAGAAACACCTTTAAAATATCTAAGCTTGGTACTATTGCCGGCTGTATGGTGACCTCGGGTAAAATTACGCGTAATGCTGAAGCTCGCCTCATACGTGACGGTATCGTTGTTTATGAAGGCAAGCTGGATTCCTTGAAGCGATTCAAGGATGACGCGAAAGAAGTAGCCCAGGGCTATGAATGCGGGATAACACTGGAGCGTTTCAACGATATTAAAGAAGGAGATATTATTGAGGCGTTCGTTATGGAAACGGTAGAGAGGTGATAAATATGGCCAAAATTCGCACAGGCCGGGTGGCTGAGCAGATCAAGAAAGAGCTCAGCCAGATTCTGCAAAGCGAATTTAAGGACCCCCGGGTCGGGTTTATAACTTTGACCGGGGTGGATGTGACGAATGATTTATCTCAGGCCAAAGTTTTTTTAAGCGTGATGGGAACAGAAGAGCAGAAGGAGGAGAGCTTGCGGACTTTGACGCGCGCCTCCGGTTTCCTGCGCTCGGAATTGGCTAAGAAGATTCGGCTTAGAGTTATGCCGGAATTGTTGTTCAAGGTCGATTCCTCCATCGATTACGGCTCGCATATAGAAAAGCTGCTGCATGAGATTCAAGAAGAGGAACCGGATAAATGAAGGAGTGGCGCAATCTTCCTTATGAGCAGATGCTTAAAGCCGCCACAGCCTTTATCCAAAAGCACGACCGTTTTTTAATTGTTTCGCATGTCAATCCCGATGGCGATGCGATCAGTTCCACTTTGGCTGTCGCCTATATGCTTAAACAGCTTGGTAAAACGTATATAGCAGTCAATGAAGATGACATTCCTGAGCGCTTTCGTTATTTGTGGGGGTATGAGGATTGGCTAAGGACCGAACAATTGCCGCCCGATGCAGTCTACGATGCGGTCATCAGTGTGGATTGTGCGGATTATGCCCGAATCGGGACTTTGAAAGATAGACTTTCCCCTGCAACGCCTCATCTGAATATTGATCATCATTCGACCAATAACGGGTTTGGTTCGGAAGTATTGATTCGCGAAGAAGCGGCCGCAACCGCTGAAATATTGGATGACTTGGCGGATTTCCTTGGAGTGACATGGAGCAAGGATTTGGCGGATTGCATCTATACTGGACTGCTTACCGATACAGGAGGATTCCGGTATTCCAATACAAGTCCCGCTGTTCTCCGCAAAGCCTCCAGGTTGGTAGAGAGAGGAGTTCAAGCGAGCGAACTGGCCCAATGCTTGCTTGAGCAGATTACCTCAGCCCATGTACAGCTGCTGCAAAGAGCATTGTCTCGCTTGGCTTTTGAGTTTGACGGCAAGCTGGCATGGATCTATGTTACCCTTCAGGATATTGCCGAGACAAAAGCATCTAACGAAGACCTGGAGGGACTGGTAAACTACCCTAAAAACATAGAGGGGGTAGAAACCGGTATGCTATTGAAGGAAGTTTCGGAGGGTGTGTATAAGGCCAGTTTGCGCTCGCATGCCATAGTCGACGTGGCCAAGGTCGCCCAGCAATTTGGCGGTGGCGGGCATAAACGTGCTGCGGGATGCACCATTGAAGGGACATTGCAGGAAGCAGCCGAACAATTGGTTAAGGAAGTAGGTTTGGTTCTTAAATGAGTCTTGAAGGGGTATTACCGGTGCTTAAACCGGTAGATTATACTTCACATGATGTTGTTGCCAAGGTTCGCAGGCTTTCGGGCCTAAAGCGGATCGGGCATACCGGTACGCTCGATCCCAAGGTGACGGGCGTGCTTCCTCTGTGTCTGGGCAGAGCGACTAGAGTGGTAGAATATATTCAAGATATGCCCAAAACCTATGAAGCCCAATTAACGATTGGCCTGGCTACGGATACAGAGGATCTTACCGGCGAGATCATTGACAGATGTGAGAAGGTGCAGGTTACCCGGGAGCAAATTATTGAAACGCTGCAAAGCTTCAAAGGTACGATAGAACAGATTCCTCCTATGTATTCGGCAGTAAAAGTAAACGGTGAGCGCCTGTATGATCTGGCCCGTAAGGGCAAGCATGTGGACAGGCCGTCCCGACAAGTTACCTTGTATGATATTGAACTGCTAGACATTGATTTGGAGAAGGATTATCCGGAGATTCGTTTTCGTGTGCAATGCTCCAAAGGCACTTACATTCGAACACTGTGCAGTGATATAGGCAAGAAGCTGGGGTACCCGGCAGTGATGTCTCATTTAGTGCGGACTTCGACAGGCTCCCTTTCTCTTGCCGACTGCTTGACCATAGATGAAATCGAGGCCCATTGTTCTCGTGGAACACTTGGTACAGTCTTGATTGCGACAGATAAGGCGATTCCCCATATCCCGGCCGTTAACGTCACAGATCAACTAGCGGTACATGCCTTGCAAGGAAAGTCGATTTCTGCTGGCGGCTCCTTGGCCGATCCAATCGATCAGGCTTTGTATCGTATCTATTCCGATGCGAACGGTTTTTTGGGCTTGTTCCGCTGGGATGCAGGAAGCGAGCGTCTAGTTCCAGAGAAAGTTTTTAATTGAAACAATGAGCCCAATCAAGCGAGTGGGCTGCTCCGATCTGTCGTCCAGCAGGGAGAGCAGGGAACAACTGAATGGCAGGTGAAAACACTAGATGAATACATTTCCTATTCGTTACCCGGGTGCTCCCTTGCCGCAAGCTGGGATGCCTGAGCAGGTGGTGTTAGCTATTGGTGATTTTGATGGGGTGCATCAAGGTCACCAGCAAGTAATTCGCCGGGCGGTGGAGCGAGCGAAGCAAGCGGGTCTTCCATCCGCTATGATGACGTTCGATCCCCACCCACGGCTTGTTCTCGGGCACACCCAGTACGAAGCTTGTTTGACCCCGTTAACGGTCAAGCTTGAAATCATGGAATCACTGGGACTTGATTATGCTTATGTCGTAGATTTTCACGAGCAGTTTTCCCGGCTGACCGCTGCTCAATTTGTTGAAGAAGTGCTGCTGCCCTTAGGTGTGCATTCTGTTGTCGTTGGCTTCGATTTCTCATTTGGCTATCAAGGCAGGGGAACACCGGATACTTTGGCCGAAATGGGGCACAAACAGTTTGCGGTCGAAGTGATAAGACCCTTTCATCTTCATGGGGAAAAAGTGAGCAGCACACGGGTACGGGAGAATTTGCTGAGCGGACGGGTCAAGGAAGCCAATGAGCTGTTAGGCCGTCCCTACAGGATGAGAGGCAAGGTTGTTACAGGCGAGCAGAGAGGACGCAAGCTGGATTTTCCAACTGCTAATATTGAGCTTGCGGAACCGTATTTTCTTCCCCCTAACGGTGTCTATGCCGTGACCGTTACTTATGAAGGGGAAAAAAGTATGGGGGCCGCCAACTTAGGGATTAAGCCGACATTCTCTGATCAGCGAATTCTTCCCGTATTGGAAGTCCATCTGCTGGACTTCTCCGGAGATTTGTATGGCCAAACATTGGATGTGGAGTTCCATGCTTTTATCAGGAAAGAAAAGAAATTTCCATCTATTGATCATCTGGTCTCACAAATCCGTAAAGACGTTCGGCGGGTAAGGGAAGAGCTGTCCTTTGTGCTGAGCCAGAAGGAAAGCGGATAACAGTTAGGCCATGATCAGAGACTCATTGCTTGCGGCAAGCTTCAACGGGAGTATAGCTGTCTGAAATAATTTTGCTTCGAGCTCTCTGGTGTGATATACTGAGTTGTGGTCATAGGAGCTGGCCTGCTAACCAGCAGGCTCCATTGATCCATGATCGGAACCACAGCATGGAGGCTAGCTGCTCCGGCGGTTTCTGGGCTGTTGGCGATTATTATTGAACGATTAGAGGAGGTGACAGGATGGCACTTACGCAAGAACGCAAACAAGAATTGATTCAAGAACATAAGGTGCACGACTCGGATACCGGATCTCCGGAGGTTCAAATCGCTATCCTTACAGAGAACATTGTCAATTTGACGGATCATTTGCGCACACATAAGAAAGACCACCATTCCAGACGCGGTCTGTTGAAGATGGTTGGTCAGCGCCGTAAGCTCTTGGCTTATTTGAAAAACAAAGATGTCAAGCGCTACAGTGCACTGATTGAAAAGCTCGGTCTGCGCAGATAAATTTAACAGGGGAAAGCAACCTTTGTTTCTTCATGCAGTTCATCTGCATAGATGACAGAAGGTTGCTTTTTCTCATATCCTCGGATAGACCTGACTGGCTGCCGCCAGACAGCTGTCTTTTAAGTTGATGCATGTATTGGATGCGGATGTTTTTGCAAAAACAGACGAATTGCAAAGTATAATTCCTTAAGGAAAGTCAATCGTAGATAGTAAGAAGGAATATAGGGTTTACATGCAGAATGTAGATACATCCCATCATAGCAGGAGGTTTATATGGAGAAAAAAATACATATGGAGCTGGGAGGAAGACCTCTCGTCCTAGAAACCGGGCGATTGGCCAAACAAGCAAACGGAGCGGTTATGGCTCGTTATGGCGATACAGCTGTGCTTTGTACTGTTACTGCTTCATCTGAGCCCAAGGATCTGGATTTCTTTCCTCTAACCGTAAATTACGAGGAAAGGCTGTATTCCGTTGGGAAAATTCCCGGAGGCTACCCGAAAAGAGAGGGCAGGCCGACCCAAAAGGCGATTCTTGCGAGCCGTCTGACAGACCGCCCGATTCGCCCGCTGTTTCCGGAAGGGTTTCGTAATGATGTGCAAATTATGAACATAGTGATGAGTGTCGAGCAGGACTGTTCACCGGACATCGTCGCCATGATTGGCACCTCAGCCGCATTGAGCATATCTGATGTGCCATTCAACGGACCTATCGGAGGCGTTATTGTTGGCCGTGTAGACGGTGAGTTCGTTATCAATCCAACCGTCGAGCAATCGGAGAAGACGGAGCTGTTTGTAGTAGTTGCCGGAACGAAAGACGCCGTTATGATGGTTGAGGCAGAAGCGCATGAAGTACCAGAAGAAGTTATGCTTGAAGCCATCATGTTCGGTCATGAAGAAATTAAGAAGATCGTCGACAAAATTGCTGAATTCGCGGAGGAGAATGGTAAGCCGAAGATGGAAGTTGTTCTCCACGAGGTTAATCAGGAAGTGAACGCTGCAGTTCGCGCCTATGCTTCCGAAAGATTAATTGAAGCTGTGCGCATTGAAGAAAAGCATGCCCGTCAGGATGCGATTGACGCGATTAATGAAGAAGCGATCGAGCATTTCACCACCGTGTACGAAGAAACCCCTGAATATCTTGCCGATGTTCGTGAGGTTCTGTATGACATCGTGAAGGAAGAGGTTCGCCGTCTGATTACTCATGATAAAATGCGTCCGGATGGAAGAAAGCTCGATGAAATTCGTCCGATCGAATGCGACACGGGACTGCTGCCAAGAACGCATGGTTCGGCGTTATTTACACGTGGACAAACCCAAGTATTAAGCAGCTGTACATTAGGGGCTTTAGGGGATGTTCAACTGCTTGATGGACTCGATTTGCAGGAAACCAAGCGGTTCATGCACCATTATAATTTCCCTCCGTTCAGTGTAGGAGAAGCCCGGCCATTACGAGCTCCTGGCCGTCGTGAAATCGGACATGGGGCTCTGGGAGAAAGGGCTTTGGAAATGGTCATTCCTGATGAGCAGCAATTCCCTTATGCGATCCGTCTTGTTTCCGAGGTGCTCGAATCGAACGGCTCCAGTTCGCAGGCCAGTATTTGCGCCAGCACGATGGCATTGATGGATGCAGGGGTTCCAATCAAAGCACCGGTTGCCGGTATTGCTATGGGCTTGATCAAGGATGGCGATCAGTTCTCGATTCTTACCGATATCCAAGGCATGGAAGATCACCTGGGTGATATGGACTTCAAGGTTGCCGGAACGGATAAAGGTGTTACTGCCATTCAGATGGATATCAAAATTGCCGGCATTAACCGGGAAATTTTGCAAGAGGCGTTAAACCAAGCTAAAGAAGGCCGGTTATTTATTCTGAACAAAATGCTGAGTCAGATTGAAAAGCCGAGAACCGAGCTGTCTCCATATGCCCCTAAAATCACTACCTTGCAGATCAATCCGGACAAAATCCGTGATGTCATTGGCGCCGGCGGTAAAATCATTAATAAAATTATTGATGAGACCGGGGTCAAAATTGATATTGAGCAGGATGGAAAAGTGTATATTGCCTCCTCCGATGCTGCCATGAACGAAAAAGCAAGGAAAATTATCGAAGATATCGTTCGTGAGGTTGAGGTGGGAGAAACGTATTTGGGCACAGTGAAGCGTGTTGAGAAATTTGGCGCATTCGTAGAGGTGCTGCCTGGCAAAGAAGGTCTGGTCCACATTTCCCAGCTATCTACAGAAAGGGTTGCCAAAGTAGAGGATGTTGTTTCGGTCGGCGACTCGATTACAGTTAAAGTTACGGAGATTGATTCGCAAGGAAGAATCAACTTGTCACGTAAAGCTACGCTCAACCAATAGTTTGTCACTTAAAACAAAATACGTTAAAATAAAGAGTCAGATCTATCTGTCTCTTTTTTCAATGTTATCGTAGTTTACGCAAAGGATTTCAATTTGCCGGTATTTCCAAATAGGTTCACCTGAGAACCCGCTTCTAAGCTTGACCCTTACCGCATACAATGGGACAAACCGAGTGCTCGTTCTTCTGACAAATTCTAAAGCAGAGGAACGAAACACCAAAACGCATGTCCTGGGGTGAAAGGTATGGGAAAACATAAACCTATGGCTATTTTGTTGTCCTTTACAGCGGCATTATTATTTTTATTCGGACAGCTTCCGTTCATGGACGAATTTTTTGGCCAGCTGAAACCGGGTGAACAGGAGAGCTGGCCCGCTGCGGCTTTAATAACTAATGGCCAGCGGCCAGTGCCTTCTACGGAAAGGGACGCTGTAGACCAGGAGCTTCTTGCAGCAATTCACAAGGAGGCCGAGCGCGGCAACGTGGCGCCAATTGATGCGTCTATTGATCGGGTGTGGAAAGCCATTCCCGGGTATAACGGCAAGGAAGTCGATGTGGAGAGATCTTTACAGCTGTCGAAGGATTGGACTCCGGGAGGTAAGCTGTCGTTGGTATGGAGGGAAGTCAGACCTCAGGTATCATTGGAGGATCTGCCTGTAGAACCAATCTACAAGGGCAATCCTAATAAACCTATGGTTTCTTTGATGGTTAATGTGGCTTGGGGAAATGAGTACCTGCCTTCCATGCTTAAAACGTTGGATGATGAAAATGTCCGGGCTACATTCTTTTTTGACGGAACCTGGCTGAATAAAAATATAGACCTGGCAAAAGAGATTGCCGAGAGAGGCCACGAAGTATCCAATCACGGATATTCCCATAAAGATATGAGCAGGCTGGGCCGTCAGCAGGCGATAGAAGAAATTGCAAAGACCGAAAAGCTCTTAAAAGAGGAGTTAGGGGTGGAAAATCAATGGTTTGCTCCCCCCTCAGGTGATTTTGATCAGGAGACAGTAGAAATTGCCCACGAATTGAAGCTTAGAACCGTATTGTGGACTATCGATACAGTGGATTGGAAGAAGCCGTCTCCAGACAGTATTGTCAATAAAATCAGTCGCAGACTGGAGCCGGGTGCCTTAATTTTGATGCATCCGACAGAATCGTCTTCCGAGGCATTGTCATCCATCATTCGTGAAGTCAAGGCGAGGGACATGGTGCTCGGTACCGTAAGTGAGCTCTTGTCTACGAATCGGGTACCGGACAAGGAAGATCGCTTGTTCTACGGGATTAACAATTAGGAGGAACAACAGTGATAAAAAAGCATCTTTCGAACGGAGTCAGAGTCGTCCTGGAGAAGATTGATTCCTGCCGGTCGGTGTCATTTGGCATATGGGTAAAAACAGGCTCACGCAATGAGAGCCCGGAACTAAACGGGATCTCGCATTTTATCGAACACATGCTTTTTAAAGGAACGGAGCGGTATTCGACCAAAGAGATTGCTGAAGTATTTGATGGCATAGGCGGCAATGTTAACGCATTCACTACAAAGGAATATACTTGCTACTATGCTAAGGTATTGGATGAGCATCTGCCGATAGCGGTCGATGTTCTGGCTGAAATGTATTTCAAATCCGTGCTGGATGAGGGTGAATTAACCAAGGAGCGGAATGTGATTCTTGAGGAAATTTCCATGTATGAAGATACACCGGATGATTTAGTGCATGATTTATTGGCTAAAGCCTCATATGGAACACATTCGTTAGGTTACCCTATTCTGGGCACAGAAGCGAATTTGCAGGCCATGACCTCGGCAACGCTGCGTGAATATATGAGCAAGCATTATACGGTAGAGAATACAGTAATCAGCGTGGCAGGGAATATTGATGATAATATTCTTGATTTGCTGGAAAGCCATTTCGGGTCTTTTGAACCGCATAACTCGGAGAGCGTAATCGTTCCCCCTGTGTTTGTGGCGGACTCCATCTATCACGAAAAGCAGACCGAACAGAATCATATCTGTTTGTCCTTGCCCGGGCTTCCCCTGAAGGACAGCCGTTACTACGGGATGATTCTGCTGAATAATACGATTGGCGGAGGGATGAGCTCCCGGCTGTTCCAGGAAATTAGAGAAAAGCGAGGTCTGGCTTACTCCGTTTATTCCTATCATAGCGCACATCTGGACAGCGGTTTGTTCACTATTTATATGGGGACTGCACCTAAGCAGACCGAGGAAGTACTCAAGGTTACTATGGAGCTGATGGAGGAACTCGTAGCCCGCGGGATAACCGACAAGGAACTGAGAAAGGGCAAAGAGCAGCTGAAAGGCAGCCTGATTCTCAGCCTGGAAAGTACCAGCAGCCGAATGAACCGGCTTGCCAAGAATGAAATGATGCTTGGCGAGCAAACCTCCATAGATGAGGTTCTTGAGCGGATAGAAGGCATTACCCTGGAACAAATCCAGGAAGTGATTACTGAACTATGCTCGCATCCGTTTGCTCTTGCGATGGTGGGGCAATCCGATGCGGCTTTGAGGACGTTTAGGAGGGATCAGCTTGTCAATACACGTACAAATTAAACGACTGCCCGGAAATGAGGATATTCCGCTTCCGAGTAAAATGTCGTCTTTGGCTAGCGGAATGGACATATATGCTGCGGTTACGGACAGTATTACCTTGCAGCCTGGAGAGCGGGGTCTCGTGCCGACCGGTTTTTGTCTCGCTATGCCAGCCGGGCTCGAGGCACAGATTCGTCCGCGCAGCGGGCTTGCCTTAAAGCACGGAATCACATCCTTGAACTCCCCGGGAACAATCGATGCGGATTACCGCGGAGAAGTTAAAGTGCTGTTAATTAATCATGGGCAGGAACCATTTGTCATCGAGCGCAAAGACCGGATTGCCCAAATGGTGTTTCAACAGGTTCCGGATGTAGAATTAATGGAGGTGGAGGTATTGTCCGAAACAGAGCGGGGAGAAGGCGGATTCGGACATACGGGAACGCAATAACGATAAGCGTGCGTGTTGAAAATAAAAGGGGACAAGCCTATTTAGCGAAACGATTATTAGAGCGGGTACAAAGAAACCTTACCCTTAATTCCAGCAAACATCCTGAGCAGATGGCTCAGGGTGTTTTTTTGCTTTCCGGGCAGATATCTTTATAGACTCTTGTACAGTCACCCCTCATTAGGCGCAAGCATAAACTGAGTTATCGAGATTGGAGAGGAAAAGGGTGTTAAACCGATGCTCACCGGATTACAAGTAACCTTTATTGGCGGTGACGCCAGACAGTTGGAAGTGATAGAGCGCCTGACGGAACTGGATGCTACGGTCCAGCTTATTGGTTTTGACAATCTGCAGTCTTCGTTTAGCGGGGTGGTGCGCGCCAAGCTGACGCCGGAAGCCCTTGTTTCCACCGACGCTGTTATTTTGCCTGCTTCAGGAATGGAAGAGGACGGTCAGGTAATGACTATCTTCTCATCGGAAGAACTTGTGTTGAAAACAACACACTTGGAGGCTATTCCTAAAACTTGCAAAATATTTACGGGTATTGCCAAGCCGGCTCTAAAGAAGCTGTGTGAGACTTATTCTATAGAAGTCGTGGAGCTATTCGAACGGGACGATGTGGCGATCTACAACTCCATCCCTACAGCCGAAGGTGCGCTGATGATGGCAATCCAGAATACGGATTTCACCATACACAACTCCAAAAGCATGGTTCTTGGTATGGGGAGAACGGGATTGACCATGGCAAGAACCTTAGCAGGACTCGGTTCCAAGGTGAAGGTTGGGGTTCGCAAGCCGGAGCATTACGCTAGGGCCTGGGAGATGGGCTTTACTCCTTTCTATACAAAGGATTTAGCCGATCACGTCAAGGATATTGACTTGATTTTTAATACTATACCGTCTATGATAATCACAGCGCAAATCATAGCTAAAATTCCTCATCGTGCTTTGATTATCGACCTGGCCTCCAAGCCCGGCGGCACCGACTTCCGTTTCGCGGAAAAGCGGGGAGTCAAAGCATTGTTGGCACCGGGATTGCCCGGAATCGTCGCACCGAAAACTGCGGGGCGTATTATTGCTAACACCCTTGGCCGTCTGTTAATGGAAGATTCGGAAAAGGGAGGAAGATGAGGAATGGATTGGCACGGAAAAACAGTAGGGTTTGCTTTAACGGGGTCTCACTGCACATTTGAAGAGGTCATGCCGCAAATCCAACGTTTTGTCGATTTGGGTGCGAAGGTCATCCCGATTGCATCCAACACTTTAATGACAACGGACACTCGCTTTGGAACTTCACAGGAATGGCAAAAACAGTTGAAAGATATTACCGGGAATGATATTATTTCTACGATTGTTGAAGCGGAGCCGCTTGGTCCGAGCAAGCTTCTGGACATATTGGTTATTGCTCCCTGCACGGGAAATACAACCAGTAAATTGGCCAACGCGTTAACGGAAAGCCCGGTGCTAATGGCCGCCAAGGCTCAGATGCGGAATCAAAGGCCTTTGGTAATCGCCATTTCAACCAATGATGGTTTGGGGCTGAATGCAGCGAATATCGCTAAACTTCTCGTCACCAAAAACATCTACTTCGTACCGTTTGGCCAGGATGCGCCGGAGGTAAAGGCGAATTCACTGGTGTCCCGCATGGATTTGATTGAGGCAACATGCGAAGCCGCTCTACAGGGCAAGCAGCTGCAGCCGCTGCTCATTGAACGTTTCAATTATTAATAGTTGCCTCAGTATTTTGCGCTCCCCGATAGAATTCGTCAGAAGCGTAGGTTGCTGCCAAGCTTTAATGCCGCTAACGCGAATGAAAGACGGCTTTCAAAGCATTTTACCATTGGCGGAAAGGGCGTTTAACTATACAATAGAAATTGATCTCCTAATATGTGGAGGTGAGCAGGGTGCCTGTCTTGGTGCAGAAGTATGGAGGAACATCCTTATCGTCCTTCGAAGCACGCCGGCATGTAGTCCGGCATATCCGACAAGCACTCGCACAAAACTACCGGCTAGTCGTCGTAGTATCGGCTATGGGAAGAAAAGGAGAACCTTACGCTACAGATACTTTATTGGACTGGATCAGCCATAACGGCAACAGCCTGCCCGCTAGGGAAAAAGATTTATTGATGGGATGCGGCGAGATCATATCGGCTGCTACCCTTTGCAGCCTTCTGCATGCTGAAGCTATACCTGCTGTTGTCTTGACAGGGGGGCAGGCGGGGATCCTGACTGATGATATGTTTGGTGATGCAAAAATTGTCGAGATTGATCCTCACCCGATTGAAGAGCAGCTTGCTCAAGGTCATGTAGTCATTGTCACCGGATTCCAAGGCCGCAATGCGGATCATCAGGTAACTACCCTCGGCCGCGGCGGCAGTGACACATCGGCAACCGCTCTGGGAGCTGCTTTGCGAGCGGAATGTGTCGAAATTTTCACAGATGTCGAAGGGATTCTTACAGCAGATCCCCGAATCGTCCGAGAGGCTCGATTGCTGGAAACGGTCACGTATGCGGAAATTTGCAATATGGCCAATCATGGGGCTAAAGTCATCCATCCACGAGCCGTTGAGGTCGCCATGCAGGCGAATATTCCAATCCGCGTCCGTTCGACATTCAGTTCGGAGGCGGGAACGCTAGTTACCCGTCCGCGCACCGAACGCCAGGCGGTTATCGACCGCTGCGTGACGGGAATTGCCCATATGGCCAATGTTACGCAAATCCGCGTATCTATTGCCGAAGGAAGGTATGATGCTCCGAGGGCGATTTTTCAATCGATGGCACAGCACCGGATCAGCATTGATTTTATCAATGTGAATCCATCTGAGGTCATCTACACCGTATATGATCATGTAGCCGAGCTGGCTGTAACCAAGCTGAAGGAATTAGGGCATGAGCCTACAATTTTGTCTCATTGTGCCAAAGTAGCCTTAATCGGTGGTGGAATGAATGGTGTGCCCGGGATTATGGCGAAAATTGTCGAGGCTTTGACTGAGGCTGATGTAACGATCCTCCAGTCGGCCGATTCGAATACAACCATTTGGGTTCTTGTGCCGGGAGAGCAATTGCAGCTAGCCGTCAGGGTACTTCATCAAAAATTCGATCTTCATAAATAACATTATTCAATATAGAAGTTGTAGGAGGAATGGCAGTGGAATTCGGGACATTAATTACGGCTATGGTCACTCCATTTGATGACCAAATGCAGATTGATTGGTCACAAGTAGAGAAGTTGATCGATTATTTAATCGAAGAGCAGGGTAATGACAGCCTTGTTATAAGCGGCACAACAGGCGAGTCACCGACGTTAACCGATGAGGAGAAGCTTCGCCTGTTCGAGGCAGCAGTGCGTCATGCTAGAGGGCGCTGTAAAATAATTGCCGGGACCGGAAGCAACGACACCGAGCATAGCATTCATTTAACCAAAATGGCAGAAAAAGCTGGCGTTGATGGGATTCTCCTTGTGAATCCTTATTACAGCAGACCCTCGCAGGAAGCGGTCTACCAGCATAGTAAAGCCATAGCCGAGTCCACGACATTACCTGTTATGCTGTATAATGTGCCGGCGCGAACCGGATTTTACATGGAGCCTGAAACGACAATAAGGCTTGCGCAAATTGATAACATCGTTTGCACTAAGGAAGCCCATAATAACCTGGAGGATGTTACTGCCATTATCGCTAACGCACCGGATACCTTTAAGGTGTATTGCGGGGAAGATTCGTATACGCTGCCTTATTTAGCTATCGGGGCTTACGGTGTAGTATCAGTAGCTGCCCATGTGATCGGGAAAGAAATGAAGGATATGATTGCCGCTTACCAGAGCGGAGATACGAGGGCTGCAGCTAAACAGCATGGCGAACTGATGCCAGTGTTCAAGGGCATGTTCTTATGTCCGCATCGTGTACCGAGCCCTGCGCCGGTTAAATATGCCCTGTCTCTTAAAGGGATAAATGCAGGAGGCCTGAGAAGGCCGCTGCTGCCGGTGACGGAAGATGAGAAGCGCTTTATTGAGTCATTATTTGACAAATAAGGACAATCGATGCCGCTCGGGCATCGGTTTTCTCTTTTTTGGGGAAAATAGCCCATATGGAATTAGCTTGTAATTTATGTTTTTGATCATGTATAATGATGGCAAGTGACTGGTGCGGTTCTTTTTGATTTGTAAATGTAAAATCGTCGTCAAACTAATAAGGAGGAATAGAATTGTCTAAAAAGAATATGGATAAACTATCGGTTTTTGCCCTTGGCGGCGTGGGTGAGATCGGTAAGAATATGTATGTCGTTCAGTATGCCAACGATATTGTCGTGGTCGATGCAGGCTTGAAATTTCCCGAGGAGGATATGCTCGGTATCGATATCGTCATTCCTGATATCTCCTATTTGGTAGAGAACCGGGATAAAGTGAGAGGAATTGTGCTGACCCACGGACATGAAGATCATATTGGCGGTTTGCCTTATGTGCTTAAGCAGTTGAATGTACCTGTGTACGGCACAAAATTGACGCTCGGTTTGGTGGAAGCCAAACTGAAGGAAGCCAATATGTTAGGTGATACAAAACGAATGCTAATCAATGCGGACTCGGAATTGAAACTTGGAACGATTCGAGCGAGCTTTTTCAAAACCAATCACAGTATTCCTGATTCAGTTGGAGTATGTCTTGATACTCCGGAAGGAACAGTTGTTCATACAGGCGACTTCAAGTTCGATCAGACTCCTGTCAATGATCAGTATGCAGATTTGCACCGGATGGCTGAAATCGGCCGCAAGGGAGTCCTCATGCTGCTGTCCGACAGCACCAACGCAGAGCGCCCGGGATTTACCGGGTCAGAGCGGAGTGTAGGAGCAGAACTGGAAGAAGTATTCCGCAAAGCTAGACAAAGAGTAGTAGTTGCCACGTTCGCATCTAACATTCACCGGATTCAACAAGTTATCGACGCAGCTGAGACAACGAGGCGTAAAGTGACCGTTATTGGTCGGAGTATGGTCAATGTTGTCACCATTGCGTCTGAGCTGGGCTATTTGCGCATACCGGAAGGAATGCTGATTGAACCGGAAGAAGTTAATCGCATGGCAGCAGACCGGGTCGTCATTCTTTCAACGGGCAGTCAAGGGGAACCTATGTCTGCATTGACCCGCATGGCCCGCTCTACTCATCGTAAAGTAGATATTTTGCCTGGAGATACCGTAATCATTGCGGCAACACCAATCCCAGGCAATGAAAAATTTGTGGGACGAACTGTCGATGAATTGTTCCGCCTGGGCGCCAACGTTATCTATGGTCCCGGCTCAGTTTCCGGTGTCCATGTATCTGGACATGGCAGTCAGGAAGAACTGAAGCTCATGCTCAATCTGATGAAACCGAAATATTTTGTGCCTATTCATGGGGAATACCGTATGCTTCGACAGCATGGATTACTGGCTGAATCTGTCGGTGTCAACAAAGAAGATATCTTCATTGTAGACATCGGGGATACCGTGGAGGTCCAAGGCGGCATCGCGCGTAAAGGCTCCAAGGTTCAATCAGGCAATGTACTGATTGACGGTTTGGGAATCGGTGATGTAGGGAATATTGTTCTGAGGGACCGCAAACTGCTTTCCCAGGACGGTATTTTAGTTGTTGTGGTAACCCTAAGCAAAGAACAAGGAACGATCCTCTCCGGACCGGACATTATATCCCGTGGCTTTGTATATGTGCGCGAGTCAGAAGGCTTGCTGGATGAAGCAAATCGGATTGTAACCAGCACACTGAATAAACTAATGAATGAGAACGTAAATGAATGGGCTTCCTTAAAGACCCATGTGAAAGACGCTCTCGGACGATTCTTATATGAACAAACAAGAAGAAGGCCTATGATCCTTCCAATTATTATGGAAGTCTGATTCACGCATTAAGTCACTTACCTCATAAAGAGCCTTGCCGCTACTCCACTCATGGGGGCGCAGGGCTCTTTGTTTCTGTTTCCCGCCTTTTAGTTGTCATCGCTTCAGGAAATGGCTGACGCCAACTTGTTATGAATGAACGTCTGGCTCCATACTCATACTATGCTGTAAATCGATTAAATCTTGTATGAGCAGGAGGAAGCAATTATGAATCCGTCAGATCGAACTTATCGTCAGGCCGGACCTGATCAGCCACCTGTAGAACCGACATCCCCCCCGGTCCAGCCTCCCGTACAGCCGCCGAGCCAGCCTGCTTTGGAGCCGAGAAAAAATGCTCCTTTAGAAAACATCCAACAGCTGGGCCAAACCCAGATTCCCACAACAGAATCCAATGTGTTCTGCTTAACCATTATCGGACAAGTCGAAGGGCATTTAATTCTGCCTCCTCAAAACAAAACAACAAAGTATGAGCATCTTATTCCTCAGCTGGTTGCGGCTGAACAAAATCCAAAGATTGAAGGGATTATGGTCATTCTGAATACTGTAGGGGGAGATGTTGAAGCGGGTCTGGCGATAGCCGAAATGCTCGCTTCTGTATCCAAGCCAACAGTTACTCTGGTGCTGGGAGGGGGACACAGCATTGGAGTGCCGATTGCGGTATCCTCGGATTATTCGGTGATTGCCGAATCGGCTACCATGACGATTCATCCCATCCGCATGAATGGCATGGTCATAGGTGTTCCGCAAACGTTCGAGTACATGGATAAGATGCAGGAAAGAATCATCCAGTTCATTACCCGGCATTCACGCATTACCGAGGAGAAGATCAAGGAGCTGATGTTTAAAACAGGTGAACTTACACGCGATATAGGGACGACAGTCATAGGCCAGGAAGCGGTCACTTATGGCCTGATTGACACAGTAGGCGGTGTAGGAGAAGCAATGTCCGAACTGAACCGAATGATTGAGGAGAGAAGACAAGCCCAGCAAGGGAGTGTTATGCAATGACGATTTACTCTCCAATGCCAGAGGAGCTAATCTTTCAGGGGATGGATGAGGCCAATTATGAATTCCAGCACATTCAGCTTGATGGAATAGACATCCAGGTGCAGATGGTGAACGCAAATCAGGCCAAAATTGTACGAATCTTCAGTCCGATCGCTGATCATTATCTCAACCCTTCCTATTCGCCGGGCACGATCATTACCTTTCCGCCAGCGTATTCATAGTTCCCTGCCTTGTTTACGCCCCCTGAAGCAGCCTGTTCGCTTGCGCCGAGCGGGCTGCTATACTTTGTCCTCACGTGTGTTATAATAGGGGCGGAGGTGGCTTTTGTTGGCAAAACGCAGGAAAAAGAAGGGCGATGGCAAGCTGGCCATTAAATTTGAACTTTACGGGATAGCTATTATCATTTTGTCCGTAATCGCTCTATCTCGTCAAGGCTCAGTCGCTCGGGTCTTGACTTATATGTCACGTTTTTTAATCGGGGTGCTCGACTTTGTCATCCCGCTCATTTGTATTTATGTTGCGGTTTATATCATGATCAATCGTGCCTGGCCGAAGAAATGGACTTCCAAGAAGACGGGAATCCTTCTGGCCATAGTTGGTCTCATATTGCTTAATCATATGTCAATGATGACCATTGTCGAGACTCAGGGCAATCCTGTAAACTCCTCGCTCATTATTACGGAAACGTGGGAGCGTATGATTGCCGGCATTGGAGCTGAGGATGCCAGTCTGCTGTTGACCTCGCCGGTAGGCGGAGGAATGATCGGTGCTTTTCTATATGCCGCCTTACATATGCTGTTTGGAGTTTGGGGCTCGAGACTGATTGTCTATGCCATTTTTGCAGCTGCCTTTATTCTTGTTACGGGGATCTCTTTGGTCGATGTGTTCAAAAAAGGTTCTGCCTGGTTAACCTCAGTGAGAGATAAGCTGATTAAAAGGTTTTCCAAGCCGTCCGGCAGCAAGAAGAAGAAATTAAACACTCGGCAAATTCCTTCCAGCAAGCTGAAAAAACCTGTGGAAGTGATTGTAGCGGACGAGGAGGACGAAGAGGAGGCAATAGAAAGCCCAATTATCGAGCCGGACGAGAAGAAGCCTTCAGTTTTTGTGCAATTATTATCGAAAAAAGAGAAGCCTGCAGAAAGAGACGCCTCCCCTGTGAATTTGGCGGAACAGATGGGAATTAAACAGGAGGAAGAGGCGATTCCGGTTATACGGGATTTCCGGGATCATCTTCAGCAGGAAGAAGCTATTCCTCCGAAGCCGCTGGAAACCAAGGCTAAGCCTGCAGAGACAACGGAAGGAGCCGCTGACCAGGAGGAGCTTGCGTTCAGCAATGCCTCTGAGGAAGCGCGGGAGAAGCCTTACCAGCTTCCCGACTTTGGACTTCTGTCCAAGCCTATCGGTGTTGGCCGAGGTTCAAACCATTTGGATAACAAGGCAAATGCCAAGAAACTGGAAATGACCCTGGAAAGCTTCGGTGTTAGGGCTAAGGTGCTGGACGTAGTTATCGGTCCTGCTGTTACCCGTTATGAGATCCAACCGGATACCGGAGTCAAGGTCAGCCGAATTGTCGGCTTAACAGATGATATTGCTCTCGCTTTGGCCGCGAAGGATATCCGGATGGAGGCGCCGATACCGGGCAAATCGGCTATTGGAATTGAGGTGCCCAATACGGAGGTATCGATGGTGACTTTGCGCGAGGTAATGGAAAGCACCGCTTTTTACGATTCGGATGCTAAGCTGTCCATTTCCCTTGGCCGCGATATAACCGGACAGCCGATTGTCGCCAATCTGGCCAAGATGCCTCACCTTTTGGTAGCAGGAGCTACAGGATCGGGGAAATCGGTATGTATCAATGGGATTATTACGAGTATTTTGTACAAAGCGAAGCCATCAGAGGTCAAGTTTCTAATGATCGACCCGAAGATGGTCGAATTGAATGTGTACAACGGGATTCCGCATTTGTTGGCTCCGGTTGTGACCGATCCGCGGCGGGCGTCCTTGGCCTTGAAGAAAGTCGTTGTGGAGATGGAAAAAAGATATGAGCTGTTTTCCAAGAGCGGAACGCGTAATATCGAAGGCTACAATTCATTGATTGCCGATGAAGCGAGCGATACGAACGGGGAACCGCTGCCTCTTATCGTCGTCATTGTCGATGAGTTGGCGGATCTTATGATGGTTGCGGCTAATGATGTTGAAGATGCCATCATCCGTCTGGCTCAAATGGCCCGCGCTGCAGGAATTCATCTAATTATTGCGACTCAGCGTCCATCGGTTGATGTCATTACCGGGGTTATTAAAGCGAACATTCCATCGAGAATAGCGTTTGGCGTATCATCTCAGGTCGATTCCCGTACCATTCTGGATATGGGAGGCGCGGAAAAGCTGCTGGGGCGGGGAGATATGCTGTTTATGCCTGTTGGAGCATCCAAACCGATCAGGGTGCAAGGGGCATTCCTTTCGGATAAAGAAGTCGAGGCCGTTGTGAAGTTTTGTAAAGATCAGGAGTCGGCTAATTATCAGGAAGAAATGGTTCCGGAAATTGAAGAGGTTGCAGATCAAGGCGAAGAATTCGAGGATGAATTGTTCGAGCAGGCGGTACAGATCGTACTGGAAGCGAAGCAAGCATCCGTTTCTCTGCTGCAAAGAAGGATGAGGGTTGGTTATACAAGGGCTGCCCGGTTAATTGATTCCATGGAGGCCAAAGGAATTGTCGGTCCTTATGAAGGAAGCAAGCCGCGGGAAGTGCTGGTAACTATGGAACAATTTCAACAAAGCCGTATGAGTTCCTAACGCAGTCCATGAATTATAGAAACAAAGGACATTCGGAGAGCATTTCATAGGCCCAACCGCAAAACAAGTGTTCGCTCTCTAGGTCGAATAGATATTGCCGAGGATCGAGCCCGAAAAGCTGCTCATCCTGTATCAAACAAGCTGTTTCCCAAGTCGTTACGGGCTGCGGACAGCTTGTTTTTTTGTGAACGGGCCAAGAAGCAGGCCAGCTGTCTCCTAAGCTTTTGCCATGTACAAAAACCTTATTTTCGGCCAAAAGTGCGACTAGCGCCGGATACTATCTATAGGAGCAAATAGCAGCCAGATACAATCTGCAGGTGCAAATAGCAGCCAAATACCATCTTGTAAGAGTTATAAAAGCAGCTGCTGTATTCTTCATGCATTTAACTTGGGCAGACGTATAGAAGCGACTTGCGTTTCAAATAATAAACTCAACTTACAGCACTTACACAAAACAGAAAGGTTGGGCAGAAATGAATAAACGGCTAATATTTATTACTTGTTTGCTCCTAGTGGCCTTTTTTTGTACCATGGAACTTAAGCCTGAAGCCACGACCGAGGTTTTCAGTCAAAATGTAATTAAATATGGGAATAAAGGCGATGATGTTTACGAGCTGCAGGGCAGGTTAAAATTTCTTGGATTCTATAATTACAATATCGATGGCGATTTCGGTTATCGGACGTTAAAGGCTGTCAAGTGGTTTCAAGGTGAGTTTGGCTTGACAGTGGACGGAGTTGTAGGAGCGAAAACGAAAGATATGCTGTCCCGCGCTACAAAAAATTGGAGCCCTTCCGCACCCGGAGGCGGGGGAGGCACTGCCGGCGGTGGTGAAGCTGCAGGAGATAATGCCAATCTAACGACTTCTCCTCGTGCAAATGTAACAGAAAACGATATTCAGATTATGGCTAATGCTGTCTATGGAGAAGCTCGTGGAGAGCCTTATGTAGGTCAGGTAGCCGTTGCTGCTGTCATCCTGAACCGGTTGAAATCAGCAGATTTTCCCAATACGATTTCAGGAGTCATTTTCCAGCCGGGAGCCTTTACTGCTGTAGCAGATGGACAAATTTGGCTTACTCCTAACGAAACAGCGAGGAAGGCCGTGATGGATGCTCTAAACGGCTGGGATCCATCCAATGGCTGTGAATATTATTTTAATCCCGATACCGCTACTTCAGCCTGGATTTGGACGCGGCAACAGGTTAAGAAAATCGGAAAGCACATTTTCTGTATATAGAATAATCAAAGGATGGAAGCAGCCGGGTCCGGTTGCTTCTTCTCATTACGAAGGAATATAATGGGTATTAGCAAGGGCGATAAGGAATAAAATTGTTGATAGTACGCAATTATTTACGCCCCAGAGCAGAAGGGAGCAAGTATAAAATTGAATCATTCTACCTTTCAACGCAGTGAGATTCAGCAAATCCGACTGCATGTCCTGCCTACTGACCGCTTTAAGACCTATGCGATCAGCGCATTCATAGGTGCTCCGTTAAGAGAAGAACAAGTTACCTCGACGGCATTAATTCCTTTTGTGCTGAGAAGAGGAACACAGTCTTATCCGGAAACAAGGCAGTTCAGACAAAGATTGGATGAATTATATGGAGCCGGGTTTGGCTTTGACATTTATAAGCGTGGAAATTATCAGATGATCCAGTTTCGTCTGGACATCATTGAAGAGCGTTACATTTCCGGATCGGATTCACTGCTGAAACAGGGTCTTGATTTCCTTGGTGAAGTCATTACGCTGCCTGCCGAAGAGAACGGAAAATTTCTATCCAAGTATGTGGACTCGGAGAAACAAACGCTGGAAAAAAGAATAAAATCGATTATTAATGATAAAATCCGCTATGCCGCAGAACGTTGTCTGGAAGAAATGTTTAAAGGAGACCCTTACCGGCTGCATCCGCTGGGCCGGCTGGAGGATCTTCCGGAGCTGGAACCCGATCAGCTGTATCAAGCGTATCAGCAGTGGCTCGCTGAATCGCCTATTGATCTTTATGTCATAGGCAATACGACTCTTGAAGAGGTGGAGGCAATGGTCTCCAAGAGCTTCCAAATTCGGCGCGCCCAAAATCCGGCATACGACATTGCTCCGGCAGAACCAAGAGAACAGCGCGAAATAAATGAAGTGGTGGAAAGGCTCGAGGTAAGCCAGGGTAAGCTCAATATGGGCTTGAAAGGAAGCGTCACCTATGCAGAGGACGGATATGCCGATGCTTTAATGTATAATGGAATATTGGGCGCCTATCCTCACTCCAAGCTATTCATTAACGTAAGGGAGAAGGCGAGTCTGGCTTATTACGCTTCCTCGAGGCTGGACGGCCATAAAGGCATTCTGACCATTCAATCAGGGATTGAGATCGAAAATTTTGAAAAAGCAGTGGATATTATCCGCAAGCAATTGAATGCAATGAGCCAGGGTGAAATCAGTGAACTGGAGATGTCGCAGACGAAAGCGATGATCGTTAATCAATTAAAGGAAATCAAGGATGCAGCATTCGAAATTATCGCCTTTGATTTCAATAATATTTTATCCGGCCGCGAACGCACAGTAAATGAGCTGATTACCGATATCAACGGCAGCACACTGGAATCGGTCCGCGAGGCAGCGAGCCGCATGCAGCTGGATACGATATATTTTTTGCGGGATAAGGAGGGGAAATAACCGATGCAGAAGATCAATTACGAGAGATTGAACGAAACCCTCTACACAGAACAGCTTGATAATGGCCTTAAGGTATATATCCTCCCGAAACCGGGATTCCAGAAAACATACGCCACCTTCTCTACTAAATACGGCTCTATTGACAATCATTTTCAGGTTGAGGGCCAGGACAAAGTGAAGGTTCCCGACGGCATCGCCCATTTTTTAGAGCATAAAATGTTTGAGGAGCCGGAAGGGGATATTTTTTCGCAGTTTGCCTCCCAGGGAGCTTCAGCCAACGCGTTTACAAGCTTTGATCGGACCGTATATTTGTTTTCGGCTACGGGTCAAATCAGTGAAAATCTGGAGACGCTAATTAATTTCGTGCAAAATCCATATTTTACAGATGAAAATGTAGAAAAGGAAAAGGGGATTATCGGCCAGGAGATTAAAATGTATCAGGATCATCCCGATTGGCGGGTGTATTTCGGACTGATTGAAGCGATGTATCATGAGCACCCCGTGCATATTGATATTGCCGGGACCGTGGAATCAATTGCCCAAATAACTAAAGAAACCTTATACGAATGCTACCATACGTTCTATCACCCGGCGAATATGAGCTTATTTGTTGTTGGCGGTGTCGATCCTGAGGCCATCATCGAGCAGGTACGGAGCAATCAGCAAGCCAAATCAATAGCTTCTCAAGGTGCTATTCACCGTTACTTCCCGGTGGAGCCAAGCGAAGTTAAGGAGCAGATAAAGCAAACCCATCTGCCGATATCGGAGCCTAAATGTATGTTTGGCTTTAAAGAACCGGTTACTCCGTTATCAGGCAAGGAATTGCTGCAGAAAGAACTTGCAACTAAAGTTATGCTCGATGTGCTGCTTAGTCAAAGCTCCACGATATATCAAACGTTATATGATGAGGATTTGATTTCGGACAGCTTCGGGTTTAATTACAATATCAGCTCCGAGTATTGCTTCTCCATGATCGGCGGCGATACACCTAACCCGGAAAAGCTAATTGCTCGCTTCAAGGAGCTGCTCGAACCTGTACTGGCAGCCGGATTAGAGAAGTCTGACTTTGAACGCAGCCGGAAGAAAAAGATCGGCAATTATTTGCGTATGCTTAATTCACCAGAGGCGATGGCCAACGAGTTTACGAATTATTTATTTAAGGGCAGCGACTTCTTCGGGATATTGCCAGTGTATGAGAGCCTGACGCTGGAGCAAATTAACGACAGAATGCGGGAGCACTTCCGCTGGGAGCAGATGGCCGTATCGATAGTCAGGAAAGATGAAGAATGAACGGAAAGCCGTTTCCTTCCCAAGCCATACTGATTACAGGGGCAAGCGGAGGAATTGGCGCGGCGATCGCTGAACGCTTTGCCAAATCCGGCTTGAACATCATTCTCCACTATCGCCAGTCGCATGAACAGGTTAATGAGGTCGCTCGTGCATGCATGGCCCATGGAGCCCGTGTGCTGACTGTTTCCGCCGACTTGCGGGACAAGAGCCAAGTGGAGAGAATGAAGGAAAAGCTGGAAAATCACCAGCTGCTGCCGGACATCCTTGTCAATAATGCGGGGGTTTCCCACTACGGACTTTTGGCCGATGTGTCGGAGGAAGAATGGGATGAGGTTATGAGTGTAAACTTGAAAGGTACTTTTTTATGTACTCAAGCATTCATGCCTCACATGGTTAGCCAGAGATATGGCCGTATTATTAATGTTTCCTCCGTCTGGGGAATTACCGGAGCTTCCTGTGAAGTGCTGTACTCGACCACCAAAGGAGGAATCAATGCTTTTACCAAGGCTTTGGCTAAGGAGCTTGCCCCATCTGAGGTGACCGTCAATGCCATCGCTCCAGGCGCTGTGCAGACCGCAATGCTGTCCCGGTTCGACGAAAGTGAGCTTGCAGGGATCAGGGACGACATTCCCGCAGGCAGGCTAGCTCTTCCTGAAGAGATCGCTTCTTTAGTATATTTTCTTTCCTTGCCCGAATCGGGTTACATCAACGGTCAAATCATTAGTCCCAATGGGGCCTGGCTGACTTGACGGAAGCTTGTCACAGCTGTTCTCCGGGCTTCAAGTCTTTTCCTTATGAAGTTTTTCAGCTATGCGTATATTTCCCCGGTTTATTGCAGATATTACGGAATGTCTAGATAAACTTCTTAGGAGGAAATACAATGGAGACAGCTGTACTTAAATCATTTGAGAAGTGGAAAGAATTCCTTTCGGATCGTGTCCAAGAAGCGGAAAACAAAGGGATGAGCGAGGAGACGATTGCTAACCTGGCTTATGCTATCGGAAATTTCCTTGCAGATAAAATTGATCCGGAAAACAAAGAGGAACGTGTTCTTAAAGAATTATGGGATGTGGCCGATGACAGTGAACGCCATGTTATTGCCAAACTGATGATGAAATGGGTTAAACAATCATAAGTTTCTAACTTATAACGGGCCTCCTGTATGGGAGGTTTTTCTTTTGCAACCATGGTATACTAAACTTAGGTCAAAAGCACGATTTGCATGTTGAACGTTACAACTGCTTTTTGTACAATGAATAAGTAATACCGCACGAACGGTGTCGTAATCTGTCACAATAAGGAAGTGCGGTCAGGATGGGTGAGGTGATGGGACTTGGAAATGAAGCAGTGGTACATGGAATACAAAATACATAAAAACCGTCCCGGATTGCTAGGGGATATTGCCTCGCTTATGGGGATGCTGGAAATAAATATTATTACGATAAACGGTGTGGAGGACCGCACCAGAGGATTGCTTTTACAGACTAATGATGAAGAAAAAATAGAAGTCATGGGAAAAATGCTAAGCAAAGTTGATAACATCACGATAAATGCGCTAAGACCGCCAAAGCTGGTGGATATTCTTGCTGTACGGCATGGACGCTATATTGAAAGGGATTCAGATGACCGGAAAACGTTTCGTTTTACTCGGGATGAATTAGGCCTGCTGGTTGATTTCCTCGGGGAAATATTCAAACGGGAGGGCAATCAGGTTATTGGCCTTCGCGGAATGCCGCGGGTAGGCAAGACCGAATCGATTATTGCAGGAAGTGTATGCTCTAACAAGAGATGGACATTCGTGTCATCTACATTGCTTAGGCAGACCGTAAGAAGTCAATTGTCCGAGGATGAGATGAGCCCTAACAACGTCTTTATTATTGATGGCATTGTCTCCACTTTGCGTTCCAATGAAAAGCATTATATGCTTCTTCAAGAAATTATGGCGATGCCTTCAACTAAAGTTATCGAGCACCCGGATATTTTTATTCGGGAATCCCAGTATGATTATAACGATTTCAATGTCATAATCGAGCTGCGCACGACCCCCGAGGAGGAGATTTCCTATGAGGCCATTACTTCGGGCTATGTCGATTTTTAAGTCTTCATAACCTTGCTTCGTATTGTCAAGTGTGCAAGCATGAAGAGACCAGAACAGGGATAAGGCTAAGAACAAGGCTAAGAACAAAGATAAGAACAAGGCTAAGAATAAAGATAAGAGCAAGGCTAAGAACAAAGATAAGGATAATCGGACAACCGGCGGAACATCAGCTGGTTGATTTGTACTATTTTCGGGAGGTGAATTTGTGCACGAGTTGGGTCAACTCCTCAAGGAAGAACGATTGAAAAGAGGATTGTCGCTAGAAGATTTGCAAGAATCCACAAAAATAAGAAAACGGTATTTGGAAGCGATTGAGGAAGGCAACTTCAAGGTGCTCCCGGGAAATTTTTATGTGCGGGCCTTTGTGAAAAATTATGCGGAAGCGGTTGGCCTGGACCCTAACGAACTGCTAAAGCTGTATCATAATGTGCTGCCGTCAACGGAGCCGGAGCTGGCCGCGGAGCCTATAACCCGGAGTCGTGTCAGTACAAAGGCATCGGAGCGCTGGGGAAGAGTGGCTTCGGGCATTATGTTATGGGCTTTTTTAATTCTGATTATTGCGCTGATCTGGTTCTTCGTAAGTAAGTATAACGTTGACAATTCCGGAAGCGGTGAGGATTCCAGGATTACTGATCAGCATACGTCCGATATTAACAATCCGGATTCTACTTATTCTCCGTCACCGTCTACACCGACGCCGAATGTGACGCCTGAGCCTACTCCAACTCCTACGCCTCAGCCAAAGGTTGAATTTGTGAGAAGTGAAGGCGGAAGGGATTACTATGTCGTTAACGGAAGCGATACGATAAAAATCGAGGTTAAAGGAATCGGTAACCGGGAATGCTGGATCGGCTTGGAATCACCAGTTGGCCATACGCTGACTCAGTTTAATCTGGCCGCCGGCGAAGAAAGAGAATGGGAGCTTAATGAATCTGCGTATATCGTGATTGGAGCTCCGCCTGAAGCCCAATTGATCGTAAACGGTACAGAAATTAATGTCGGGGATACTTACAATCCCAAACGAATCCAGTTTGACTTCGCAGAGCAACCTGCCGAAGAGGACAGCCTGGAGGGCGAAGGCGAAGAGCAATCTAATGGCGAGGGACCCGATAACAGCCGCAGCAATACTGCCGAATAGTGCGAAGCCGCCGAATAGCGGAGCTTGCTGAATAGGGAAGCTAAAGCGAAGCTTACCGATTATGAAACTGTCGAATAGGGAAGCTGTCGATGATGGAGAAAGGCGGTTGGGATCGCAGGTAGGCCGCCGCTGCTTGAAGCCAGGTAGGTACAGTGCTGCAGCGAAAAACCGCGCGCTGGGAGCTGAGTGCGGTGCGAAATAACGCATAAGTGACCAGGTTGGCGCGCGAAATGCGCCCTGTTTACAGTCAGTTTGCGTGCTTGAGTGGCCTTGCTTGCAGCACGGTTTGCGGTCAGTTTTTCCGCTGATTGCGGCTAGTTATCGCTCGGTTCGGCTTCTAGCGTTTGCAGGGATGCTCGTATGAGAAGCTTCGCAGCGCTAGCTCGCTTGAGAAGCTCCGTAGCGCTAGCTCGCATGATCTCGCAGCGCTAGCTTGCAGAGCAGCGTATATCGACAATAGTCATTTACATAAATTGGCTGCCTGGCAGTACCTGCAGCTGCTGCAGGCGGGCTTAGCCGTAACAAATAGAATGAAAGGATGATGTCATCATGGCTTCAGAATATTCTTTTGACATTACTTCCAAACTGGATATGCAAGAATTAAACAATGCCATCAACCAGGCGGAAAAGGAGATTGCAAACCGTTTTGACTTTAAAGGCAGCAAAAGCCGAATCGAGCTGCAAAAAGACGAGCTGGTCATCGTTTCAGATGATGAGTTAAAGCTTAAGAATGTTATTGATATTTTACATTCCAAAATGGCCAAACGAGGAATCTCTTTGAAGAATCTGGAGTACGGAAAAGTAGAACCCGCAGCTCAAAGTACGGTCAAGCAAACGGTAACGTTAAAGCAGGGGATCGATCAGCCCAATGCCAAGAAAATCAATCTCCTGATTAAGGAAGCCAAAATCAAGGTAAGCAGCCAAATTCAAGGAGATCAGATTAGAGTATCTGGTAAAAACAAAGATGACCTGCAAAAAGCTATTCAGCTGATCAAGCAGGCCGATTTGCCGCTAGAGCTGCAATTTACGAATTTCCGCTAGAGCCCAATTTACGAACCGTTAGCGCTGCAATTTACGAATTTCCGTTAGCGCTGCAATTTACTAAATATCGCTAGCCCGCAGCCCGCTGGAATTGCCCTTGAATACCAGAGGCTCATAATGAGCCTTTGGACAAGGATTTTTTTTATATGTTTTATGGTCCTGGAAAAGTACTTGATCAGACATTGAAGCTTAAGGCCCCGCTTATTGGGGTTATCTTGCTTTTTTGACACAGCATAATGCATTAGTTATACTTGGAAACAGAAGTCGGGAGCTTGGACGGAGTTTTTCATGTCAGGAAGTGCCCGGCTCAAGCCTAGATAAAACCGAATGCACGGTGTTCCCGCGAAAACAAAACTTGCAGGGTGGGTTCTAAGCAGGTTTAGGGAAGGTTGCGGAATTAAGACTGCAGGCCAGTCAGAACACCTTGCTTCTGAACGTTTAAATTCGTTAGCATCTTAGTGTAGAATTTTGCTTTGAAGTTTATTAATTTGTTAGTCACTGGGGGATTACAGGCATGTCTGAAAAAATTATGGTGGTCACACTTGGGTGTGAGAAGAATAGAGTAGATTCGGAAATCATGTCCGGACTAATTCATGAAAGAGGCTACTCATTAGTCGAAGAGAAGGAAGAGGCCACCGTTATTATAGTCAATACTTGCGGGTTTATTGATGCCGCTAAAGAAGAATCCGTCAATACGATTTTGGACATGGCGGAATTGAAGCAGACGGCCAATTTGAAGGCATTGATTGTATCCGGTTGTCTTACCCAACGCTATAAAGAAGAGCTGATGAAGGAGATGCCGGAGATCGATGGCATTGTCGGTACAGGCGATTTCGTGCGGATTAATGAAATCGTTGACGAGGCTCTGGCCGGGAAGAAGCCAATCATGGTCGGCAATCCGATCTTCAATTACGAGCAGGTTTTGCCTAGACGGATGGGTACCCCCCGCTACACCGCATATGTAAAGATCGCTGAGGGATGTGACAATGCTTGTACATTCTGCAGCATCCCCATTATGCGCGGAAAGTTCCGCAGTCGTTCCATTGAGTCAATCCTCACGGAGGTCGGCCAGCTAGCTGAACAGGGTGTAAAGGAAATCAGTCTGATCGCTCAGGATTCAACTAATTATGGCACTGATCTATACGAGAAGTTCATGCTGCCCGAGCTGTTGAACAAAGTAAGTGAAGTTCCAGGCATCGAATGGGTGCGGCTGCATTATGCCTATCCGGGCTTCTTTACCGATGAGTTGATTGATGTAATTGCCAACAATCCTAAAGTGTGTAAATACGTCGACCTTCCTCTACAGCATAGCGAGGATTCTATTCTCAAAAGAATGCGCCGGCCGGGAAGACAAAAGGATGCGCGTGAATTGATCCGCAAGATTCGTTCAAGAATCCCTGATGTAGCTTTGAGAACCTCTATTATTGTCGGTTTTCCAGGCGAAACGGATGAAGATTTTGCCAATCTGATGGAGTTTGTGCGGGAGATCGAGTTTGATCGTCTGGGAGTTTTCACCTACTCTATGGAGGAGGATACACCTGCTTCCCGTCTGCCAAATCAAGTACCGGAGGAAGTTAAGGAATACCGCGCCAATACATTAATGGAGCTGCAAAGAGAAATTTCCGCAAAGAAAAACGGCAGCCGCATAGGCAAAGAAATAGACGTACTGATCGAAAGATATGATGGCCGCAATGATGTCTATATTGGCCGTTCACAATATGACGCACCCGAGATTGATGGAGAGGTGTTTGTTTCCAACTGCAGCGGCAATATTGGGGAATTGGTCAAGGTGAAAATTTCTCATACATTTGAATATGATTTATCCGGGGAGGCTATAGCATGAACCTGGCCAACAAAATAACACTGGCGAGGATTTTTCTGGTTCCCATCATCGTCTTCTTTTTATTGGTCAACATTCCTTTCCCGGAAATTCAAGTTGAGCAATTCAGCATCACATATAATCAGATAATAGCTGTCCTTATATTTATCATTGCGGCGAGTACGGACAGCTTGGACGGTTATATTGCCCGCAGCCGGAAAATGGTATCGAATCTGGGCAAGCTTCTCGATCCGCTGGCGGATAAGCTGCTTGTATCAGCGGTTCTCGTTTCATTGGTGGAAATGGGCAAGGTGGACGCCTGGATTGTTATCATTATAATCAGCAGAGAATTTGCGGTAACGGGCCTTAGACAAATTGCCGCTCTGCAAGGCTCGGTAATGGCCGCGGACAAATGGGGCAAATGGAAGACGGGCGTGCAAATAACTGCGATTATAGCGCTGCTCATCAACAACTTTCCATTCGCGTTTGTCGGGTTTCCCTTTGACGTGGTAGCCAGCTGGCTTGCTGCGATCATTACGATGTACTCCGGGTTTAATTATTTTGTGAAAAATAAGCATGTTTTAAATATCGATTGAATGATCAAAAAACAATAGGGCAACCTATTGTTTTTTGGGCTGCAGACGGAAATCCGAAAGAGGGAGATGGAAAGATGAAAGCTGAAATTATTGCTGTGGGCACAGAACTGCTCTTAGGTCAAATTGTTAATACGAACGCCCAATTCATATCTCAGCAATGTGCTGCCTTGGGGGTTAATGTTTACTTTCAAACCGTGGTCGGTGATAACGAGGAACGGCTGCAGCAAGCTTTTGCTCATGCAAAAGAGCGGGCGGATCTCATTATTTGCACAGGCGGGCTAGGACCGACTCAGGATGATCTGACCAAGGATGTGCTCGCCGCCTTCACCGGCCGCAAGCTGATTATGCATGAGCCTTCCTTGGATAAAATCAAAGAGCTTTTTTCTAACAGAAATATGCCGATTGCTGAAAGCAGCGCCAGACAAGCGCTTATGCTGGAAGGGAGCGATCCGCTAGCTAACGATGCAGGACTGGCGGTAGGGGTTGCGCTGGAGCATGACGGAACGTTTTTTATGCTGCTGCCCGGACCTCCCAGGGAAATGAAAACGATGTTTGAGCACTATGGTAAAGATTGGATTGCGGGGATTAGCAGGGACAGTGATCCACTGTACTCTAAGATGCTTAAATTTGCCGGAATTGGCGAATCCGCGGTGGAGAAGGAGCTCTTGGATTTGATTGAAGTGCAGAGTGATCCAACGATAGCCCCTTATGCCAAGGAAGGCGAGGTGACTATCCGTCTGACTACAAGGGCGAAATCTCCGGATGAAGCAATACAACGCCTGTCTCCGGTCGAGGAGGAAATCCGGTCCCGATTGTCTGCTTATTTATATGCCGATGAGGATAAGCCGATTGAGGAAATTATCAGTCAACAGTTGATTGAGCATGGAAAAACGCTAGCAGTAGCAGAGAGCTGTACTGGCGGCCTGATCAGTGAAATGCTGACCTGTGCGCCTGAGGGATCAAAGATGTTTAAGGGCGGTGTGGTCTGCTATACAAACTATGTGAAGCATAAGCTGCTCGCTATCCCCATGGAACAATTGGAAGGAGACGGGGCGCCAGGTGCCGTCAGCATACAAACGGCAGAAAGTTTAGCGGCTAATACGCTGGAAATTTTCGATTGCGATTATTCTCTGGCGGTAACCGGAGTGGCCGGCCCCGGAACGATGGAAGGCAAGCCGGTAGGGCTCGTGTACATTGGGATCGGCGAAAGAGGAAAGCCGGTAGAAGTAATTGAAGGCCGTTACTCGGGCAATCGCGATCAGGTTAAGCTGAAAGTGGCGAAAACCGCATTCTATCATTTATGGAAGCGGCTGAACGGTTAATCGGCCGGCATTTGGAAAAGGTCATGGAAGCACCTTATAGGATATAATTCTTATAGACGCAAACCCGAAAAAGGAAGTATACTTCATTTAGTGGAAGAACCGCAGAGAAGATCATTTGCTGCGGTTTTTTTGTTTCCGCTATCAGCATTTCACATGAATCCCGGTGCTGCTTCTTATCCAGCCAAGCTATAGAAGCATATAGTTTTTGCTTCCCTATATCTTGCTAGCGCCTGTGGACGGATTCGAATTATACAAAATACTCTCAAAAAAACGAATGTATGTTCGAAAAATGCTTGGCAGCGGCATGAAAAAAAGGTATCATAGTATTATAATAACAGAAGGAAGTGATTGGATTGTCAGATCGGCGTGCAGCGTTGGACATGGCATTAAGGAATATAGAGAAGATGTTTGGTAAAGGCTCTGTCATGAAGCTCGGAGAATCTACACATATGCAGGTGGAAACCGTCTCCAGCGGGTCCCTGGCATTGGATATTGCACTCGGAATCGGCGGCTTTCCGCGAGGGCGGATTATCGAAGTTTACGGCCCCGAATCATCAGGTAAAACCACAGTAGCTCTGCATGCCATTGCCGAAGTCCAGAAGATTGGCGGACAAGCCGCTTTTATTGATGCGGAGCATGCGCTGGATCCTCAATACGCGAAGAAGCTTGGAATTGATATAGATGAATTGCTGTTGTCCCAGCCGGATACGGGAGAGCAAGCTTTGGAAATAGCGGAGGCGCTTGTGCGCAGCGGAGCGGTGGATATTATCGTGATTGACTCCGTAGCGGCTCTTGTTCCTAAGGCCGAGATCGAAGGAGAGATGGGGGATTCCCACGTTGGACTTCAAGCCAGACTGATGTCCCAGGCGCTGCGCAAGCTTTCCGGGGCAATTAACAAATCCAAAGTTATTGCGATCTTCATTAATCAGCTCCGTGAAAAAGTAGGTGTAATGTTCGGTAACCCTGAAGTAACGCCCGGTGGACGGGCGCTTAAGTTCTATTCAACGATTCGCCTGGATGTACGCCGTGTCGAGACATTAAAGCAGGGTAACGATATGATCGGTAACCGGACTCGGATCAAGGTCGTTAAGAATAAAGTAGCTCCTCCATTTAAACAGGCCGATATTGACATCATGTATGGAGAAGGAATTTCCAGAGAAGGCAGTATTATTGATATCGGAACCGAAATGGACATTGTTGACAAAAGCGGGGCCTGGTATTCATTTGAAAATGAACGCTTAGGGCAAGGCCGTGAAAATGCGAAGCAATACTTACGGGAAAATAGCAAAATTGCCGAGGCCATTGAGAAGAAAATCCGTGAAGCCAGCAACTTGAATCAGCCGGTTATGGTAGAACAGGAAGATGACGACGACGAAGAGGAGTTCCTGTTAACTCACGAAAACGGATAAACCGATTCTGACGCATAGTACTCCGCACCTCACCAGGTGCGGAGTTTTATATTTATAGCTAACCCGGAATTTGCCTTATGTGTTATCATGGGTTTGGATTTACTGATACGCGCAGGATTAACTCGGAAACAGTGAGACCTGGAAACTAAAAGAAGGGAGGAGCATGATTACATTGATTAAAACCATTACCCGCGTGGAACGAGCAAAAAAAAATTCCTCCCGTTATCACATTTATTTGAATGAAGAATACTCATTTTCCATTCATGAGGACTTATTGATTAAACATCACTTATTCAAAGGCAAGCAGCTTGACGAGGCAGAAATGAAATCGATCGTCTATGAAGATGAGGCTCATCGGGCTTATCTGCATGGCCTTCAGCTAATTGGCCGTCGACCGCATGCGGTGCAAGAGCTGGTGACCAAGCTGGTCGACAGAGGATATGGAAAACATACGGTGGATGCAGCGGTCATTCGGTTAAAGGAGCTGGGGTATTTGGATGATCTTGTGTTTGCGAAGCTGTGGACGGAGCATCGTTTAATCCGCCAGCATAAAGGCAAGCAATGGGTAAAACAGGAATTAATGCAAAAAGGGGTTTCTTCCAAGCATATTGAAGAAGCAATGGGCCAATTTGCTGAAGAGGATGAATTCGATGGCGCCATGCAATTGGGGGTGAAGAAATGGCGTCAGGTAAAAGGAGATCACCTGGAGAAAAAGAGAAAAACCTCCGCCTATCTTTGGAGAAGGGGATACAGCCCTGCAATCGTGCAAAAGGTTGTCCGGGAATTGATGGAAGCTGAACGATCCGAGGACTGACTACTAGACGAATTCAAGCTATCGCTGCACAGTACCAGCGGGCTGTAATTTTCCGATAGCGCATTCCAAAGTGTAAAAGAAATTGAAGGTCCAGCAGTTCTTATCGCACGGAAGCGACAGAGGATTAATGACATTAAATATTAATGAAACTAATTAAAGTGTGCCAAGAAGCGGCGTGGCTCCAGGCCTTTTGCATCGCCTTAACAGCTTGCTTGACAAGCTTCTTGTGCAAAAGATAAAATGAACATGTATAATTTTCTTCTTATCTTTGTCCGAGAGATTGTGGATATAAGATATTTGGAAGTAAAATCGCCAATTTTACTTTTGAAACTGCCAAGGAAATGTGTTTAGGAAGAGGACTTTCTAACAGAGGAATCTTCCGCAATAAAGTCCAAACCGCTTATACGCCTTATCTTTTAAACGAAGCGTTTGGGCTTGTACTACTGAACAAACCATTTGGGTTAAAAACCGAATCTACCCCAAGCTAATCCCTTGGAGGAAACAACGGGGAGGTGAACAAGATGGAGGATTCTTGGATCATCTGGGTCGTGATCTCACTCGTTGGTGGACTTCTTCTGGGCGCTGGGATTGGCTATTTTATCCGCAAATCTCTCGCTGAGGCCAAAATATCGAGTGCTGAACACGCGGCAGAGCAGATCGTAGAAAATGCCAAGAAAGAAGCGGAAGCACAGAAAAAGGAATCTATTCTTGAAGCGAAGGATGAAATTCATAAGCTGAGAGCTGAGGCCGAGAAAGAAATACGTGACCGTCGAAGCGAATCAGCACGCCAGGAAAGGCGTTTGATGCAAAAAGAAGAATCGCTGGACAAGAAGCTGGAATCCCTGGAGCGCAAAGAAGAGCAAGTTGCCAATAAAGAAAAGCGAATTGAGGAGACCCAGGTTCAGATCGATCAATTGTATAAAGAGCAGGTTAGTGAACTCGAGAGGATTTCCAATCTGACGATGGAAGAAGCGCGAACGGTTATTCTAACTAGTGTAGAACAAGAGGTTCGGCATGAAACTGCTCAGTTGATTAAGGAGATAGAGCAGCAGGCCAAGGAAGAAGGCGACAAGAAAGCCAGAGAGATCATCACATTGGCTATCCAACGCTGCGCGGCTGATCATGTAGCGGAAACGACCGTTTCCGTTGTGACACTGCCTAATGAAGAAATGAAGGGCAGAATTATCGGACGTGAAGGCAGAAATATCCGTGCTCTGGAAACGTTGACGGGAATAGATCTCATTATTGACGACACCCCGGAAGCTGTTATCCTGTCCGGATTTGATCCTATACGCCGGGAAATTGCCCGCAATGCATTGGAAAAGCTTGTGGCAGACGGACGTATTCATCCTGCACGTATTGAAGAAATGGTGGAAAAATCCCGGAAGGAAGTCGATGAACGAATTCGTGAATACGGGGAACAAGCCACTTTCGAAACAGGAGTGCATGGCTTGCATCCGGATCTGATCAAAATATTGGGACGTCTCAAATTCAGAACAAGTTACGGACAGAATGTACTGAAGCATTCTATGGAAGTAGCCTATCTAACAGGACTAATGGCAGGAGAATTGGGAGAAGATGTAACATTGGCGAAGAGAGCCGGACTGCTTCATGATATAGGAAAAGCTCTGGATCATGAGGTCGAAGGTTCCCACGTAGAAATTGGCGTGGAAATAGGTAAGAAATATAAGGAACACCCTGTAGTCATTAACAGCATTGCTTCTCACCATGGCGATGTTGAAGCAACCTCCGTAATTGCTATGCTGGTAGCGGCTGCGGACGCTTTGTCTGCTGCACGTCCGGGCGCACGTAGAGAAACACTTGAAACGTATATTAAGCGGCTGGAGAAGCTTGAAGAAATTTCGGAATCGTTTGACGGTGTGGAGAAATCCTACGCCATTCAGGCAGGGCGTGAAATTCGGGTTATGGTACAACCGGATAAGGTTGATGACACAGAATCTTTCCGATTGGCCCGTGATATTACGAAAAAAATTGAAAACGAACTGGATTATCCAGGTCACATTAAAGTTACGGTTATTCGAGAAACTAGAGCCGTAGAATACGCTAAATAAGTAATTTCAGGAAAAAAGTGGCTGCAAGAAGCCACTTTTTCCTTATGAATAGGATGAATGTGTGCTGTATCCGAAAGCTGCTAAAGAGAGAGGCACACGCTGGAGGAGGAAATTCCCATTAAAGTTATTTTTATAGGTGATATTTTTGGTTCGGTCGGCAGGCAGGCTGCAAAAGAGATGATCCCCAAGCTCAGAAACAAATACCGCCCCGATTTTATTATTGCCAACGGCGAAAACTCTGCTGGAGGCCGCGGAATTACAAAGGCCATTGCAAACCAATTGTTCGAGTGGGGAGTGCACGGCATTACGATGGGAAACCATACTTGGGACAATAAGGATATTTTTCAGTTTATCGATGAGGAACCAAGACTTATTCGTCCGGCGAACTTCTCGCCAGGCACGCCTGGCAAAGGAGCGATGGTGCTGAAAGAAAACAGGAAAGAGCTGGTTGTCATCAATTTGCAAGGCAGAACATTTTTGCCGCCGGGCGACTGCCCTTTTCGGAAAGCGGATGAGTTAGTAGAACAGTATGCATCCGAACACCGGTTCATCCTTGTTGACTTTCATGCGGAAGCCACTTCGGAAAAAATAGCCATGGGTTGGCATTTGGATGGCAAAGTATCTGCCGTTCTGGGCACTCATACTCATGTGCAAACGAATGATGACCGGATTCTTCCCGAAGGGACCGCTTATTTAACCGATGTCGGGATGGTCGGACCGAGAGACGGTATATTAGGTATGGAAAAAACAGCTGTGCTGCACAAGTTCACTACCCAGCTGCCGGCCCGTTTCGAGGCTGATGGCGGTAAATGGCACTTCCATGCTGTCTATATGGAATTCAATGATTCAAACGGCCGGGCCGTGAAGCTGGAAAAGATACGGATTCAGGAAGAGGATTATTGGATGGAATAGATCATGAATTCCGAAAATTCGGAATTTCTCACCTCGAAAAAGCAGGAATTATCGTGAAGATTCACGAATAAGATGGATACTGGAACCAATCCATCATTCCTGAGGAGGTACTTGTCATGGAAGTATTAAAAGTTTCAGCAAAATCCAATCCAAATTCCGTAGCCGGTGCATTAGCCGGAGTTCTTCGTGAGCGCGGGGCGGCTGAACTGCAAGCGATTGGAGCCGGGGCGTTAAATCAAGCTATCAAAGCGGTAGCTATAGCGCGGGGATTTGTAGCTCCTAGCGGAGTGGATTTGATCTGCATTCCGGCGTTTACCGATATTGTTATTGATGGCGAGGATCGCACAGCCATCAAGCTGATTGTAGAGCCGAGATAAAGCTGAAGTATAGAAGTAAAGCGCTTGAGCGTTCTGCATATATTTCAGGCCTGTTTACTTATGTAAACGGGTCTTTGTTCTTTTGCCGCGAAAAAGCCTATTGAAAAGGAAGGCGGATATTTTAGGAGGGGTTTAAAATGAAAATAATTGATGCGCATTGCGACCTGCTCTACAAAATGTATTTGGATCGAAGCATCTCATTTACTGATAATAAAGACGGGGTAGATGTTACGTTTTCTCGATTAATTGACGGAAATATCGCACTGCAGTGGTTTGCCATCTTTTTGCCCTCAGACCCTAGCTATCACCATTTTGATAATGTGCTAACGTATATCGATCTGTATCGTTCGAGAATCGTCAATCATCCTCAAATGGCCATGATTGAAAGCCGAAACGATTGGATAAAGGCGCTGGCTGAAAACAAGATCGGCGCCATGCTCAGTCTAGAGGGAGTGGAGGGATTGGGCGGACGGCTGGAGTGGCTAAGGATTGCTGCCTATCTGGGCGTGCGCAGCATCGGGATTACGTGGAACCCGGCGAATTGGGCGGCAGATGGTGTCGGGGAACCGCGTAAAGGTGGATTTACTGTACAAGGGAAAAATCTAATTAGAGAATGTAACCGCTTAAAGCTAATGCTGGACGTCTCTCATCTGTGCGAAACGGCCTTTTGGGAGCTTGCTGAGTTATCAAATCGTCCGTTTGCCGCAACCCATTCCAACTGCTATTCGCTTTGCCCGCATCCAAGGAATTTAACGAATGAGCAGATAATGTATCTCGTCCGAAGCCAGGGGAGGATGGGAATTACGTTCGTGCCTCATTTTGTCAGTGAGCGCTCACCCGATCTTACCCGTTTGCTGCATCATATTGATCACGTTTGCTCTCTTGGCGGAGAACATATTTTATGTTTTGGCTCCGATTTTGACGGAATTGACAATAAATTGCCCCATTTGGAGCATCCCGGGCAGTATCAGAATCTGGTGGAGGAGCTGGAAAAGCGCTATACAAACCAGCAGGTTCAGCAGTTTTTGTTCGGAAATTGGCATACTTTTCTTCTGGAACAGCTTCCGGAAGAATAAGATCGAAAAGCGATATGCATAAAAAAGCGATCGATCGCAAATTGATATCTATTTGATCTAAAAATACTATCTATTCATTTGTGCGCTAAAGCTTGCTTTTTCCCTATTAAAGTCATAAAATTTGGTTGAAGCAGAAACTTTAACAAAACTTTAATGTTATACTTAAACTGGTTAACTTAAAGTTAATCATTTTTACTAGTGAAGCGTATAGTTTAAAAGGAGTGGGCATTGTGATCGAACAACTGTCTTGGAAGATCGGGGGCCAACAAGGGGAAGGTGTCGAAAGTACGGACCGCATTTTTTCCACGGCATTGAACCGTCTTGGGTATTATTTGTATGGTTATCGCCATTTTTCGTCGCGTATTAAAGGTGGACATACAAACAACAAAATTCGTATCAGTACGAAGCCGATTCGCGCAATTTCGGATGATCTGGATATATTGGTGGCATTTGACCAGGAAAGTATTGACCTGAATGCCGCTGAGCTGAAAGCTAACGGAGTTATCGTAGCGGACGCTAAATTCAAGCCTACTGTGCCGGAGGGAGTCAGCGCCCGCCTGTTTGCCGTGCCAATTACGGCGATTGCGGAAGAGCTGGGAACTTCCTTGATGAAGAACATGGTAGCATCCGGTGCATCTTGGGCGCTTCTCGGACTGCCGCTGGACGTGTTCAATAAAGCTGTAGAAGAAGAGTTTGGCCGTAAGGGCGCTGCTGTCGTGGAAAAGAACGTGGAAGCCGTTAAACGCGGCGCTGACTTTGTTCTGGAGCAAGCAGGAGGACCACTAAGCGAATTCGAATTAGCACCGGCTGACGGGAAGCAAAAGCTGTTCATGATTGGTAATGACGCTATTGCTCTTGGCGCACTTGCAGCTGGCTGCCGCTTCATGCCCGCTTATCCGATCACACCCGCTTCTGAGATTATGGAATATTTGATCAAGGCCCTGCCGAAGTTTGGAGGAACGGTTATCCAGACGGAGGATGAAATAGCTGCTGTAACTATGGCGATTGGCGCTAATTACGGGGGAGTGCGTTCCCTGACCGCTTCGGCGGGACCTGGATTGTCGCTGATGATGGAGGCTATCGGCCTGGCCGGAATGACGGAAACTCCTGTCGTTATCGTTGATACACAGCGCGGCGGACCTTCTACCGGGCTGCCGACCAAGCAGGAGCAAAGTGACGTATTGGCTATGATTTACGGTACTCACGGTGAAATTCCTAAGGTTGTCTTTGCTCCAAGTACAGTTGAAGAGTGCTTCTATGATATGATTCAAGCCTTCAACATTTCTGAACAGTATCAATGTCCGGTTATTGTATTGACTGATCTACAGCTCAGCTTAGGGAAACAGTCAGCCGAAATACTGGATTACAATAAAATTGTTATCGACCGTGGTGCTCTCGTAAACAGTGTGCCTGAGCGCGAGGACAAAACGTTGTTCAAGCGCTACGAGTTTACGGAGAACGGAGTCTCCCCACGCGTTCTGCCTGGAGTGAAGAATGGCATTCACCATGTAACCGGCGTAGAACATGATGAGGAAGGACGCCCATCCGAAAGCCCGGTGAACCGTCAAAAAATGATGGACAAACGGATGGAAAAACTGAAGCACATCAAGTTTGAAAATCCTATTCATGTGCACCATGCAGATGATCAAGCAGATTTGTTAATTATCGGTATGGGATCGACTGGCGGTACGATTGATGAAGCCAGATCCAGATTGGCTGAAGAAGGAATCAAGTCCAATCACATTACCGTTCGTCTGCTGCATCCTTTCCCAGTAGATGAGCTCAAGCCACACCTGGAAAAAGCTAAGAAAATCGTTGTCGTAGAGAATAACGCCACAGGTCAATTGGCATCTCTGATCAAACTGAACGTAGGCTACAGTGAGAAAATTCACAGCCTGCTGAAATATAATGGTAATCCGTTCCTACCTTCGGAAATTCATAAAGAATGCAAGGGGCTGATCGCATGGCAACACTAAAAGATTTTCGCAACAATATTAAGCCTAACTGGTGTCCGGGATGCGGAGATTTCTCCGTCCAGGCTTCGATTCAAAGAGCGGCTGCCAATGTAGGGCTGGAGCCTGAGCAACTGGCTGTTGTTTCCGGTATCGGCTGCTCCGGAAGAATATCCGGCTATATCAATGCTTACGGCTTCCACGGGACGCACGGCAGATCACTCCCGCTTGCCCAAGGATTGAAAATGGCCAACCGCGATCTGACTGTTATTGCTTCCGGTGGTGATGGCGACGGTTTTGCGATCGGTATGGGTCACACGGTTCATGCTATCCGCAGAAACATTGATATGACTTATATCGTCATGGATAACCAGATTTACGGATTGACCAAAGGACAGCCTTCTCCCCGCAGTGCGGAAGGATTTAAAACGAAAAACGCGCCTCATGGAGCGATCGAGACTGCTCTTGCACCGCTGGAGCTGGCACTTGCTTCCGGAGCCACATTTGTAGCTCAATCCTTCTCCAGTAATTTGAAGCAGTTGACCTCGCTTATTGAGCAGGCGATTCAGCATAAAGGGTTCTCGATCGTTAATGTGTTCAGCCCTTGCGTAACTTTCAACAAAATCAATACGTACGATTGGTTCAAGGAAAACATTGTAGATATTGACGACATAGAAGGTTATGATCCGTCGAACCGTATGCTGGCTATGTCCAAGCTTATGGAAACGAACGGTCTGCTGACTGGTCTGATTTACCAAGACACTCAAAAGAAAAGCTACGAGCAGCTCGTTACAGGTTTCAAAGAGGAGCCGCTAGCACATCAGGACTTGAAGATCACCGAAGAAGATTTTCAAAAGCTGCTTGCTGAGTTCAAGTAATCATGGAACATGAGCTTCGCAAATAGATCATAAAGAGCGACACACAAGTTAGCGGTGTCGCTCTTTTTGCTGTTGGTGTTGGGGGCAGCCGGTTAGCATTGGCATCTGAAAATTCCAGGGGCTAAGTTCACGACTTAGACCTTTGTAATCCTCCTGGCTTCAATGGTATAATGACAAGTATGAGATTTTTAAGAGAGGAAGAGCGGAATGACCCAATCGACCAAAACCGATAAGGACTATTCTATATATTTTCAGCCACCTTCCTTGAAGGATGCTAAAAAACGGGGGAAAGAGGACATTCAGGTTCATTATGATTTCTCGATCCCTGAAGAGCTTCAAGGATTTGGTAAAGATAAATATTACATGATCCGAACTTATGGCTGCCAGATGAACGAGCATGACACGGAAACGATGAAGGGCATGCTTGAAGCGATGGGTTTTCAATCAACGGATGACAAGCAGCAGGCTGATTTGATTTTACTGAATACTTGTGCCATCCGCGAGAATGCGGAAGATAAAGTGTTCGGTGAGCTGGGCCACTTGAAAACGCTAAAAACCGAAAGACCGTCACTGCTTCTCGGGGTTTGCGGCTGTATGTCCCAAGAGGAGGCTGTCGTTAACCGGATTACGCAAAAGCATCCTTTTGTGGACATGATTTTTGGTACCCATAACATCCACCGTCTGCCTCAGCTGTTGAAGGAAGCTTACTTCAGCAAAGAGATGGTCGTTGAAGTATGGTCCAAAGAGGGGGACATTATTGAAAACCTGCCCAAAAAGAGGGAAGGGGTTAAAGCATGGGTTAACATTATGTATGGCTGCGATAAGTTCTGTACTTATTGTATTGTCCCATATACCCGCGGTAAGGAAAGAAGCCGGCGTCCCCAAGATGTGTTGGCGGAAGTGAGAGACCTGGCCCGGCAGGGGTTTCAAGAAATAATGCTGCTGGGACAAAACGTAAACGCATATGGCAAGGATTTTGATGATATTGATTATCGCTTTGGCGATCTGATGAATGACATTAGTAAAATAGACATTCCCAGGGTTCGCTTTACAACCTCGCACCCGCGTGATTTTGACGACCATCTGATTGAAGTGCTCAGCCGCAAAGGCAATCTGATGGAACATATCCATCTGCCCGTCCAATCCGGGAGCAGCGCTATTTTGAAGAAAATGAGCCGCAAATATACCCGGGAGGGCTTCTTGGAACTGGTTGCCAAAATCAAAAAAGCGATTCCGGATGTCGTGTTGACAACAGATATTATCGTCGGATTCCCGGGAGAAACGGATGAACAGTTTGAGGAAACGATGTCTCTGGTGAGAGAGGTCCAGTTCGACTCCGCCTTCACCTTTATTTACTCTCCAAGGGACGGTACACCGGCTGCTGCGATGGAAGATAACGTTCCTGAAACGGTGAAAAAAGAGCGGCTGCAGCGGTTAAATGAGCTGTTGACAGAGCTCAGTCTTCAAAGCAACCAGAAGCTGCAAAATCAAATTGTGGAAGTGCTTGTAGAAGGTCAGAGCAAGAATAACCCGGATATGCTGTCGGCTCGTACGCGTACGAATAAGCTGGTTCATTTTAAGGGCGGGCTCGAGCTGGTAGGCAAGCGTGTCCAGGTTCTAGTTAACGAAGTTCAAACCTGGCTGGTCAAAGGCGAATTAATAAAGAAATCAGACAAGCAAGCGATATGATTATAAAGTCTTTCTGATAACGGTATACGCTATTTGACTACGCTGACAATAAAGGGGAGGATCCATATGGCTAAAGCTAAAGAAGTAAAGCGCTCTGCCTGCGGTATGGAGCAATATGATACAAGGGATTTGATCGTCACAGAGGATATCATGAAAAAAGCGAAGGAACTGGCTCAACTGATCTCCACTTCGGCTGAAGTAGACTACTACAAGCGAGCTGAAAAGCAGATTAATAATAATGAGCATGTACAAAGCTTAATCAAGCAGATCAAGAAAAAGCAGAAGGAAGCAGTAGCTTTCGAGAAAACGTTCAAAAACGAAGAAATGGTTAAAAAAATTGAAGCGGAGATTGAAGCGCTGCAGGACGAGCTGGATAGTATTCCAATCGTCAGCGAATTTCAGCAATCACAAAGTGATCTCAACTACCTGCTGCAGCTGACATTGGGTATAGTCCGGGATACTGTAGCGCAAAAGATAGAGCTGGATCAATCTCAGCCAGAAGAAGAAACGCCTTCTATTCAATAAGGATTCAAAGAACAACTGGCGGTAGAACCGTTAGTTGGTCGTAATAGCGGCACGACGATCAGTAAAACAGCACTTAAGGGGATGAGCGGTTCCTTTAGGTGCTGTTTATTTAACCATCTGAAAGTAAAACGAGCGGTAACAATTTTGTAGAGATAAGGGAGCAAGGCTCATATGGGGAATCCGTCTTCACTGTCCTATAAGCTGAATGATAAACCTAGAGGAACCGTGCTCTTTTTTTCCTCCTTGCAATGGTTTGTTTTTATGTTGGCAAATTTCGTTACTGTACCAGTCGTGCTTGGTCAGGCGCTCGGCTTGGCCGAAGCTGAGCTGGCTTTGTTTGTAAGCCGTACTTTGTTTCTATGTGGTGGGATTGGCGCCCTGCAGGTATTGTTCGGGCACCGGCTGCCTATCCTTGAGGGACCGGCAGGAATGTGGTGGGGCGTCTTTGTCGTCCTCATTGGGTTGCATATGCAAACGGGACTTCCTGCACAAAGCTTAATGCTTGAATTGCAAATGGGCCTTCTCGTTTGCTCTGCTGTCTTCATTCTGCTCGCTCTTTTTAGGCTGCTGCCTAAAGTCTTGCATTGGTTTACTCCAGCTGTTACGGGAACTTTTCTGGTGCTGCTGGCTTTCCAATTATCGCCTAGTTTAGTTCAAGGGGTGCTGGGCATCGGGTACCGGGGCAGCGAACAGGTTATTCCACTTGTTATGAGTATATCAGGGCTGCTCATTGGATTGACAGTAGGCCTGATGCTTAAGGGTCGTGGACTCATTAAAAATTTGGCCGTGCTTATCTCTATAGGGGCGGGCTGGCTAATCTATGCCGCATTGGGTCTAGTGGATCTCCCTGATTCACGCAATACCGATTGGGTAGCGTGGCCGTCCTGGCTTCCTTATGGCCTTCCCCAATGGAATACGGGAGTTGTGCTGACTTGTCTGATTACAGCCGGTATTCTGCTATCTAATCTGGTAGCCAGTATTAAGGTAACGGCAGAGGCTAGTGAAGAGAAGACGGATATGAGTACCTATTCGAGAGGCTCGTTAATCACAGGAGTCGGAACGTTTATGAGCGGGCTGCTCGGAACGGTCGGAGCGGTTCCGCTCACGGCGGCAGCAAGTCTGATTTCATTGACCGGGATTGCTTCCCGGCTGCCGTTTCTGCTTGCTTCCGCTGCGTTTATTGTACTCGGTATGTTCCCCAAGCTTGGACTCCTATTAAGCAGCATTCCTCAGCCAGTCGCTTATGCGGTGCTGTTTGCTGTGTTTGGGCAATTGCTGGGCTTCGGGCTGAGAGACCTCAAGAAGCTTAAGCTGGATCAGAGAGACGTATTCATTGTCGGGCTCAGTCTGCTGGCAGGTGCCGGTGTTTTATTCATCAATGGTGATGCTTGGTCTGTATTTCCTCCTGTAGTAGGTTATTTGGCTGGGAATGGGTTAATTATTGGCGTAGCTTTGGCGATCATTTTAGAGCATGTCATTTTCCGTAATCGTGCAAGCTTAGAAGAAACCAAAGGGGAGGAAAATGAAAATGAATGAGATTCCTGATCATGTAAAGCCAGGATTGTCCATCCTGTTTATCGGGTTTAATCCAAGCCTGCGCTCCGCTGAAACTGGTCACCATTATGCTAACCCTAATAATCGGTTTTACAAGGTGCTGTATGAAGCAGGGCTCACCCCTAGGCTATATACGGCTGATGAAGATCAGGATTTGCTTGAGCTGGGCTACGGCTTTACCAATATCGTAGCGAGACCGACACGAACGGCGGCGGAAATTAAGCCGGAAGAGTACCGGGCAGGGAGAGAAAGGCTGAAGCGGCTAATTGCCGAATGGCAGCCTCAAACCGCCTGTTTTGTCGGTAAAGGGGTGTATCAGCAGTATAAGCCTGCAGCCTCAGCGGCCTGGGGATGGCAGGGGGAGCCGGCCGGGGAAGAAGCCGGACAAACTCGGGAGTTTGTAGCACCATCCACAAGTGGTTTAGTGAGAATGACGGTTCAAGAGATTGCGAGCATTTATCGCCAGCTTCTAAAGTGAAGGAAGTCCAGTGTGAGATTAAAGGAGGAATAAGGAATGAAGCTTGGAATTGTCTCGGACACCCATATGCCGCGAAGCGCAAAAACTTTGCCCAAAGCGCTAGTCGAAGGATTTCAGGATGTCGATAGAATCCTGCATGCCGGAGACTGGCAATCCATGTGGGTTTATGAGGAGCTTAGCCTGCTGGCCCCGGTCGAAGGAGTAGCGGGAAATACGGACGGATGGGATATTGCAGACCGGTTTGGACAGCGGAAAATCCTTACCCTTAATGGGTGGACCATCGGGTTGATCCATGGGGACGGTATTGGGAAAACAACGGAAATGCGCGCTTATGACGCTTTTCAAGGGGATGGAGTCGACCTGATTATTTTTGGCCACTCACATATTCCCTTAAAGGTTGAGCATGGCGGAGTACTGCTGTTTAACCCCGGGTCTCCCACAGATAAGCGAAGACAGCCGCAGTATTCATTTGGTTTGATTACATTGGGAGAAACGATCCAGGCGGAGCATGTGTTTTTTGACGATAAATCGTGACAGGCTGAACTTTAAAGCAGCGACAATTGTATTCCGCCCCGAATCTCCAGGTGGTATAATGGGTTGGAATTCACAGGCAGGATAATTAAAAAGGCAACAAGGGAGCGTGAGTTAGCTTATGGCCCATCATGATGAGTCCATAGTAGGTAATCAGGAACGATTATCGAAAGCTTTTTCCTTGCTGGATGCTGCGGCAGCAGACCGATTGATTCCGGGAGCCGTGGCCGCGGTCCTGCATCGAGGAGAGCTTATAGGCGTATATGCGACGGGCTATGCCGTTGATGATGGGGTATCGCGGATCGATACGTCAATCGACACAATTTATGATTGCGCTTCCTTGACTAAGGTAGCGGTAACACTGCCCCTGCTCCTGATTTGTATAGAAAAGGGCCTGCTCGACTTAAATGAGCCTGTTTCGGCATTTATGCCTTCTTTCGCTGCAGCGGGAAAAGGTGAGGTTACAGTCCGTCATTTGGCCAGTCATACTTCAGGCCTTCCAGGACATCTTCCCATTCATGATATGAACGTTACTCCCCAAGAAGCTGTGGAATATATAGCCGCTCTTTCTTTGGTAGCGCCTGCGGGAACTCAAGTCATCTATAGCGACCTGGGCTTCATTGTACTTGGTCACATTTGCGCTGAGCTGTTGGGGCTTTCTTTACCTGATGCTGCGGCACGGTATGTCTTTGAACCTCTAGGCATGTCCAGTACGGCATTTAATCCGCCTGCGGAATGGAAGAGCCGCATAGCCGCTACGGAATACTCCAATACTCTCGGAAGGTGTTTACATGGGGAAGTTCATGATGAGAATGCTTATGCTCTGGGCGGGGCGTGCGGCCATGCGGGTTTATTCTCCACAGCAGATGATCTGGTTAAGGTGGCGTTGGCTTGGCTTCGGGGCGGGCGTCATGAAGAAGAGAGGTGGCTATCACCTTTAGCTGTCCAAGCGGCGCTCCAGCCGCAAACAAACGGGCTGAACGGCTGCAGAGGACTCGGCTGGGTGCTGCGCGGGGATAGCCAGGACGTTGCCGGAGACTTGTTCAGTTCCTTAGCTTTTGGCCATACCGGCTTTACAGGTACCAGCATGTGGATGGATCCCGTACATCAATTAGGTGTCGTGCTGTTGACCAATCGGGTTCATTATGGAAGGGGGCAGTCCCTCACCCGACTGAGAGCCCGCTTTCACAATGCGGTTGCCGCTTGCTTGGAATACGGGCAGGATCTGCCTTAAGTTATCAATTGCTTGAATTTGGGCGGGGCTTTAAATCCAACAAGATATAGCTCAAACACGATTTTTGTTTGACTATATCTTGTTATCGCGGGCAGGCTACCCGTCTGGATGGGGGGGGCCGCTCTTTTTGCGAAAATAGTTAAAGAAATTTCATGATTTTTTCACATCTTGATAGGGACAATTTACCCGCTAAGCAGTAAAATCAAAATAGGTCCCTGGCAATCTCAGCTAATTACGGTTAGTGACCGGCAGCGGTCAAGAAATTACTTGGACCCGGTGGCTTCCAATCTGACCAATGATCCGGCGGTTTTGTCCGGAAACTCTGAAAAGATAGTGGTAGTCCGGATTCGTGGCCTGGCTCATTAAATATGCGCTCCTGCTGGCCCCCCAGCGCCTGTTCTCATTAAGGATGCGGATAATTTCAGCAGCATTGCGAACACCGATGCCATGGCCGAAATACTGCCCGTTGCTGAGATCGACAACGTTGACGCCCTGCCACTCGATCGTGGCCGGATTTACATCGGGATTGTCAAAATAAAGAACGTCGCCGGGCACGAATTGGCTGGTCCGTACGGTACGTACTCCGAGGTCTTTGTCGAACTCCCAGCTGTACAGATACAGATCAGAGAACAGGGAGTTAAACAGAGGGTCTGGCAGAACATTGAGTACCGCTTTGTAATAAATGATAATAATTGCCGTAGCGCATTCAAATGCATATAGCCAGCCATTCTGGTAAATATCACGAATGGCCGCAGCTGGGGGCACGGAAGGTCTCAGCAGAAATCCGCCTTGGCTGGTCAGCATCCAATAGGCTTCGTTGCAGCGCGCGGCCGGGAAATCTGCGAAGGAAGCACCGCTTTCGCCGAGCTCCAAAGCAGTTTGCATAATCGAATTGCGTAAATTTACTTCAAATTGCAGGGCAGAGAGGTTCGGATAACTATAATTGCTGCTATTTGCAATCATAGCCGACAGAATTTGGCGGGCGTAACCTGCCATTGCCCAAGTACCTTGCAGCTGATTTGGCCCTACGGGTGTTCCGGCAATTGAAATCATAGGCTTCCTCCGGATATAATGATAGTGTTTAACAAATCATATGTGAAACATTAGTGATTCTGACCTGTTTCCTATGATTTTTGCCTGATAATCAATTTTATTTGCTTTACAGGTAACAAACGAGTGCTATTCCTGCACTGCAAACTCATGGTCGTTATTCACGATCATGCGGCTGTCTGCTCTCTAATACTATGTACAGCAGCCTTAATTATGGATATGATTACAGTAAGGGAGGGACAAACATGCACAAATGGGCGATGCTGGCGCTGTGCTCCTTAGCTATTGTATTGGGAGTTACTGCACTGCTTATCGAAGTGAACAATCACTCTAAAGAATATGCGGCAGAGCGAGAAGCTGAAAATGCACCTATCGATGATACTCCGGTTGATCCTGAAGCCGCTGAATCCATCTACAAAGCTTCCTGTCTAAGCTGTCACGGTGTGGATTTAGAGGGTGGCGTAGGACCAGCACTGAATAGCATTGGTTCCGAATTGGATCGCCGTGAAATTCATAATGTCATTATGAATGGTCAAGGCAATATGATGCCGGCTTTCCGTTCTTCGTTATCCGATGAAGAAATTTCCAATTTGGCCGGTTGGCTAGCAGAAATGCAGTAACAACGGCGTACTTACACGAGCAGAGAGCAAAGAGAACATTCCCCCGCTGAATTGCAAGAGGAAATAGGACTTTCGCTAACTCTGCCCGAATCTGTGAAAAAGCGCAAGTTCCGAGGATGGATCAGTCTCGGCGCTTGCGCTTTTTTTACCACGTCAAAAAGTATAATAAAGAGCATAAGCTCATCCTAACTTTGCAGTAGAATTCATGCAGAAAGAACGAGGTGCCTATGAATGTAAACCAATGGTCGGGAGACATGACTGTCATCGAGCGCTGTGATACACCAAGAGGCGAGCTGCAGCTTCGGCAAAGAGGACAGCATTACGAAATTATAAGCAACGGCACATTTTTGATGGCGACCTATAATGGCGATTCCGAACGGCAGCTGGTCAGAGTGCCCTTAGAGGCTTGTTGTGAACCAAAGCGTGTGCTAATTGGAGGCTTGGGCGTCGGATTTTCTTTACAGGAAGCGCTGCAGGATCGTCGGGTCGAGCAGGTGACGGTTCTGGAAATTGAAAGCACGATTATTCGTTGGAACAGCTCCATTCTAGCCTGGGTCTCGGATTATTCTTTGAACGATAAACGGACACGAGTTATTGAAGCAGATTTGGTACAATGGTTGAATGAGACGGATGAGACTTTTGATGTGATCTGTCTTGACATTGATAATGGTCCGGATTGGACGGTCTTTGAACCCAATCGGCAGCTATACACCGCGGAAGGCCTGCTGCAATTAAAGAAGCTGTTGAACGAAGGAGGAGTTTTGGCTTTCTGGAGCGCCGCTTCGTCTCCGCATTTCGCAGAGCGTCTGCGGGAGGTTTTCGGACATGCCCATCAGGTTGCCGTGGAACAGGAGCGGGGAGAGCCTGATTATGTATTTTACGTTCATAAACGAGAATAACTGCTGTAGCCAAACTTAATTCGCAAACTAACAGGATCGCCTAAAAGCCCCGTATAGCGGGGCTTTTCTGTTGTTTGCAGAGAGCACAAAGTATTTTTACCCAAACCTTCGAGCGTTGAAACAATTATTTTTTTTGTTTTATAAACCTCGAGCAATTGGGAGGAAAAGGGAGGATTTGGGAAGAAAAAAAGGCATCTGTCAGGTAATGTTCCCAGGTCATGGCAGAGTGCGATTCTCCCCATCTTAGGCTGGGAGGCTAAGGGTGTGCTCAAAATTTCCCCATGTTACCATAAATAACGTATCCATTACAGAAGGGAGATTGAGATGAAAAAAAATTAGGAATTTGGGTCATGGCAGCTTGTTTAGGTGTCATGGTCGGATGTGGAGATGGCAGCGTTAATGGCGGCAATGGAACAGGAAATGGTGAAGCTGGAGGAGAAAACGGCGGGGATCAGGAACCGACTGTCCAAGAAACGACGCTGGAGAGAGCGCAGAGAGAAGGATATGTGACAGTTGGCTTTGCGAATGAAGCGCCATATGCTTACGCCACTCCGGACGGTACGATTACCGGAGAAGCTGTGGAAATCGCCAGAGTCATTCTGCAAAATCTCGGAATTGAAGAAATGAATGGCATTGTCACGGAATTCGGATCGATGATCGCCGGGCTGAATGCCAACCGGTTCGATATTATTACGGCCGGGATGTTTATTAACGAGGAAAGAGCTCAGCAGGTAGCATTTGCCAATCCGGAATACAGCATCGGAGCTGCGCTTGGTGTAGAAGCAGGCAACCCGTATGGGCTGCACAGCTATCAAGACATCATTGATAACCCGGACGTAACCGTTGCCGTTATGGTTGGGGCCGCAGAACACGGATATATGCAGGAACTGGGTGTGCCGGATAGCCAAATTCTAACTGTACCTGATCAGCCTTCAGCAATTTCTGCCCTGCAGGCTGGTCGTGCCCAAGCCGTCACCATGACGGGGCCGGCTTTGCAAGCCGCTCTAGGATCAGCTAATGATGATAATCTTGAGCGGGTGGAAAATTTCGAGCAGCCGATTATCAACGGGGAAAGTGTGCGCGGATATGGCGCAGCAGCTTTCCGGCATGAAGACGATGACTTTAGAGAAGCCTTTAACGAAGAGCTGGAGAAGCTGAAGGAATCCGGACAGCTGCTTGAAATTCTAGAAGAATTCGGCTTCACAGAGGATGAGCTTCCGGGCGATGTAACGGTGGAGGATCTGGTCGGCGGTTAAGCTGGCGGCTAACCTGAAGTGAAGCGAAAGGGAGTTTAAAAGAACGGTAAAAAAAGCTGCAACAGCTGCAGAATCGTTCTCCCGTGCAAGGGAAGATAGGAAAAGCGGCAACTCAACACGTCATTGAAATTTAGGGAGCGAATAGGAAGGAGTGATTGTCCATCGAATATATAGTTGAATTCATGCCATCGCTACTGCGTGGAGCAGCAGTGACGTTGGAGATCACTCTTTATTCACTGGTAGCAGCGTTTGTATTGTCGTTTATTGCTGGGTTAGCCAGGCTGTCCAAGTGGCGGATCATCCGCTTTATTGCCGCAGCTTATGTGGAGGTTCTCAGAGGAACCTCCCTCCTGGTCCAGCTGTTCTGGATTTACTTTGCCTTGCCCGTGCTGCTCGATATCAATTTGACAGCTATGCAGGCAGGGGTGCTGGCATTAGGTTTGAATTATGGAGCTTATGGGTCAGAAGTGGTTCGCAGCTCCATCCTCGCGGTACCAAAAGGGCAAACTGAAGCTTCAATTGCCCTGAACTTCACCCCATATCAAAGAATGAGGTATATCATTCTGCCTCAAGCGATCAGAAGTATGCTGCCTTCCTTCGGCAACTTGCAGATCGAGCTGCTGAAGGGAACCTCGTTAGTGTATCTGATTACAATTACAGAGCTCCTGTACGCAGGTATGCAATTAAGAACTTATAACATGTCGCAGACAACACTAATCTTTACGTTATTGCTCGTCATTTATTTTGTCATTGCATTTGCGTTCAATACCATCATTCGATTAATAGAACGCAAAGTGTCAGTAGGGAGGTCGTAATCATGTGGGATTGGGATTATGCGATTTCCGTACTGCCTGATTTACTCAAGGTGCTTCCCTTAACAGTTGCTGCTACGTTTATTGGTTTCGGGATATCGGTTGTTTTCGGACTGCTGCTTGCTTTAATGAGTCGATCCTCTATTAAGATGGTCCGCTTTCCGGCCAAAGCTTTTGTCGAGTTTGTTAGGAATACTCCTTTGCTGGTGCAAATTTTCTTTATCTATTTTGTTCTTCCGCTATACGGAATTTCATTATCTGCCTTTACCTGCGGAGTTATTGCACTAGGACTGCATTACAGCACCTACTTGTCTGAGGTGTACCGCTCGGGCATTGAGGCAGTAGATAAAGGACAGTGGGAGGCCTCCACAGCCTTGAACTTTAGCAAGAGCCAAACATGGCTAAGGGTTATTTTGCCACAGGCTGTACCGCCGACTATACCAGTAATGGGCAACTACCTCATTGTTATGTTTAAGGAGACTCCCCTGCTTTCCGCCATTTCGGTTGGCGAGCTGTTGATGACGGCTAAAGGGTTAGGATCAATGTCATTTAAATATGTAGAGCTATACACATTGATAGGCGTTCTTTTCCTGGTACTAAGCTATCCCTGCTCATTGTTGGTCAGGGCTGCGGAGAAGCGCCTGGCAAGGAAATAAATGTAAAGAAACGATTGAGGTACCAAAATATAAACATAAAGAGCATATGTGTAAATATAAATAGCAACTAGAGTTTCAAAATATAACACAGCGGGTAAGGATCGCTGTTATCATTTTACCCAGTAAACCCATAGTTAAAGGGGGAATATCTTTTGGCCACAAGTTCCAACGCTCCGGCCCCGGTTCGGGATGAGATTGATTTTTCGCCGACGGAACACAACGACCCTGCTTCTGAAAAGCAAGCTGGAGCTATCCATGCAGGCTTGGAACCGATAGTCCGTTATCGTGACATTGGTATTTCCTTTGGAGAGAACGAAGTATTAAAGGGAATTAACCTGGATATCGCTCCGGGAGAGAAAGTAGCTGTGATTGGTCCCAGCGGATCAGGCAAGACGACCTTGGCGAGAATATTGATGACCTTGGAGCAGCCCACCCGCGGCACAATCGAAGTGGATGGGGAGCATCTCTGGCATAAAGAAATGAAAGGTCAACTCGTACCTGCTGATGAAAAGCATCTTCATCGGGTCCGTAAAAAAATCGGAATGGTCTTTCAGCATTTTAATTTGTTCCCGCATATGACCATTCTTCGAAATGTAACAGAAGCACCTATTCGAGTACTGGGCGTGCCCAAGAAAGAAGCGGTGACTCAAGCGGTGGAAATGCTGGAGAAAGTCGGCTTGGCCGACAAGGCAGACTGCTATCCTTCACAGTTATCCGGCGGACAAAAGCAGAGGGTAGCTATCGCCAGAGCCTTGGTCATGCAGCCGCAAGTGATGCTGTTTGACGAAGTCACCTCAGCGCTTGACCCTGAACTGGTTGGTGAAGTGTTGAATGTGATCAAGGATATAGCGGCAGAAGGGCGTATGGCTATGCTTTTAATTACGCACGAGATGGATTTTGCCCGTGACGTGGCAGATCGAGTGATTTTTACTGATGGCGGGCTAATTGTTGAACAGGGACCTCCCTCACAAATTTTTGAGAATCCGCAAAGTGAGCGGTTACAGGCTTTCCTGAGCCGTTTTCGCAGCAACGGATTTGGGGGAGCGTACGGATGAAGGGAAGCCAGCATTTAACCATTCATTACCGAAGGCCGGAGCCGGCAGACGGCAGCAGGATATGGGAAGTAGTGCAGAAGACCGGTGTGCTGGATGTCAATTCTGCCTATTGCTATATGATGATGTGTCGCAATTTTCGTGAAACTTGTGTCGTAGCTGAGAAGGAAGATCAGATTGTCGGTTTTGTAACGGCATATGTGCTGCCTGATCAGCCGGACACCTTGTTCGTGTGGCAGATAGGCATTGCTCCCGATGAGCAGGGGCAGGGAATTGGAAAAAACTTGTTGACTCAGCTAGAACAGCAGCTCAGCCATCGCTCCATTTCCTATTGGGAAACTACTATTTCCCCGTCCAATACTGCTTCGCGGGCACTGTTTGCAAGCTACGCCAAGGCGCGGGGGGCGAAGTGGAACGAGCAGGAAGGATTCCGGGCGGCTCTGTTTCCAACGGATGAGCATGAAGAAGAGAAATGGATTCGCATAGGTCCCTTGTAATCCGGGCCTGTTGCTGCAAGTAAGAAATTGCTCAATAAAAACAGGCTCATACCAGGAATAAGTGCTTGCCATCATAACTGTGCAGAAGTGGAGGGGAAGAGGGAGACAGGAGAAGGGAAGCGCTCGCCTTTGTCCCCGGATTTCAACCGTTGAAGTGGTTATCATCAAGAAATCTGGGGTCAACGCTTTCTGGGAGAAAGCGTACTTCGGGAGCATATGCTAACAGCGATCGGAAGACTCCTCATTCCCCGCAGCGGTATCTCTGATGGAAGTCAAGCACTGATTTTTAAGACAGAGCCTAAAAAATGAGACTTATAGGAGGAATGCCCTTACCATGATTTATGTAGCGGAAGAAGAGAAGTCAACGCTGAGTGTGTTTGATCGATTGGAGTCTGAAGTGAGAAGTTACTGCCGCAGTTTTCCAACGGTTTTTGCCAAGGGGAAAAATGAGAAGCTGTGGGACCGGGAGGGTAAGGAGTACATTGATTTCTTCGCCGGAGCGGGTGCTCTAAACTACGGTCATAACAATCCCAAGCTGAAGGAAAAGCTGATCGAATATTTGATGGAGGACCGGGTGACTCACAGCCTGGATATGGCTACAGAAGCCAAGGAGCATTTGCTGAAGCGGTTTAATGATGTGATATTAAAGCCAAGAAATATGGACTATAAAATCATGTTCCCGGGCCCAACTGGAGCTAACTCGGTAGAAAGCGCTCTGAAACTGGCACGCAAAGTAACCGGCAGACAAACGGTCATGTGCTTTACTAATGCATTCCACGGGATGACACTTGGTGCTTTGTCTGTGACCGGTAATAAATTTAAGCGTAAAGGAGCCGGTGTTCCGCTTACCCATACCGTAAGCATGCCGTTTGATAATTATTACGGGGATGAAGTGGATACCGTGGAATATATTGAACGATACCTGGAGGACAGCGGAAGCGGTGTGTCTCTGCCAGCTGCGATTATTCTGGAGACTCTGCAGGGAGAGGGCGGAATTCATGTGGCCAGCACGGAATGGCTGCAAAAAATTGCAGCGATTTGCAAACGCTACAAGATTTTGCTGATTGTAGACGATGTGCAGGTGGGCTGCGGACGTACCGGAACCTTCTTCAGTTTTGAAAAGGCTGGAATTAAGCCGGATCTGATCTGCCTGTCCAAATCTATCGGCGGCTTTGGCCTTCCGTTTGCTTTGACGCTTATTAAGTCGGAGCTGGACATCTGGGAGCCGGGTGAACATAACGGAACGTTCAGAGGAAATAACCTCGCATTTGTAACTGCAGCGGAGGCTCTTTCCTATTGGGAAGATGACAAACTGAGCAGGGAAGTGGAGCAAAAAGGCGAGCTGCTGCGTGAGCGCTTAAGAGAAATGGCGGCTAGCCATCCGGAGCTTATAGCTGAAGTAAGAGGACGCGGCCTTATGCAGGGAATGGCTTTTAAGGATGAAGGCGTGGCGGAGGAAATCTGCGCAGAAGCTTTTCAACGCGGATTAATTATGGAGACTTCCGGTCCGGACAGCGAAGTCGCCAAAGTGATGCCGCCGCTTACGATCGATAAAGCTTTGCTCGATAAAGGTCTTTCCATCTTGAGCGAAAGTCTTGATGCAGTCAAAGCAAGAAAAACAACCTAACTCTAAAACAACTACAAGACAGAAATTTGCAGACATAGATTTGCAGATATGGTCGGGTTTGCAGTATGGATGGGTTCGCAGATATGGATTTGCAGATGCAAGTCAGACAGGAGGAAATGGGAATGATTGTTAGAAGTGTAGAGGATGTCAAAGGAACGGATCATGAGGTAGATACACCTACCTGGTCCAGCCGCCGGATTCTGACCAAGCAGGATGGAGTGAGCTTTTCAGTGCATGATACTATGATCAAAGCCGGCACTGAGAGCTACTTCTGGTATAAATTCCATGTAGAGGCTGTTTATTGTATTGAAGGCGAAGGCGAAGTGGAAGAGAAGGATACGGGAAAAGTGCATTCTATCAAGCCCGGCACCTTGTACTGTTTGAATGGACATGAGAAGCATTACTTGCGAGCTTTTACCGATATGAGAATGATTTGCGTATTTGATCCTCCGTGTTCGGGAAAAGAAGTTCATGATAAAGACGGGATTTATCAGTTAGGTTGATTCAATGAGCATTCTAAACCACTCAATAAAATTATGATTATATCAAGGAGAGTGTAAACAATGAGCCAAGCAAAATCTGCCCTGCACCCTATAACGGAAACTGAGGATATTTATCCATCGAGAGTCAGCGACAAGCCGTCAATTATTAAGCGGAAAGATCCGGTCGTATACCCGGACCAAGGCTACAAAGGGCTTCTGGAGAAGAAGGATCTTGATTTTTACGAGAAAAATGGCTATTTATTCATGGAGAGCTTCTTTTCCGCGGACGAAGTCAAATATTTGAAAAAGGAATTGGCGGCACTGTGGGATGAAGCCCAGGATCGCCGTGTTCCTGAGGTTATCCGTGAGCCTGGCGGTGATGAGGTGCGTTCGATTTTTGCCGTACACCGGGATAATGAAGTGTTCAAGGAGCTGTCCAAGGATCCGCGGCTGGTAGGAGCTATTCAGCAAATTCTAGGCAGTGAAGTGTACATTCACCAATCCAGAATTAATTTTAAGCCAGGGTTTAACGGCAAAGAATTTTATTGGCATTCTGATTTTGAAACCTGGCATGTGGAGGATGGCATGCCGCGGATGAGAGCCTTGAGCTGCTCTATTGCTTTAGAGGATAACTATGAATTTAACGGGCCGCTAATGGTTGTTCCGGGTTCGCACTACGATTATGTCACCTGCGTTGGGCAAACTCCAGACGAAAACTATAAAAATTCCTTGCGTAAGCAGGAGTACGGCGTGCCTGACCACGACAGCCTGACCCAACTCGTCAATAAATACGGAATCGATACGCCTACAGGCAAGGCTGGCTCTGTGCTTCTGTTCGACTGCAACATTATGCACGGGTCTAACAGCAACATTACCCCATATCCGCGCAGTAATGTATTTATGGTATATAACAGCGTGGAAAATAAATTGATCCAGCCATATTCCGGTCAAAAACCGCGTCCGGATTACATTGCTGAACGCGATTAAGCTGAGCTGGGAGCGATCGAGCTGAGCGGAAGCGATGAAGCTGAGCTGGAAGCGAATATGAAGTTAATTTAGCTGCCCCGCAGTCGTAGATTGCAGGGCGGCTTTTTTGTTGTGGGGAATATACGTAGAAGCGGAGGGGAAGAGGGAGTCCAAGTTTTCCGAAGGAAAGCAACTTCGGGAGCGTGGAAGCGTTCGCCTTTGCCACCGGATAATTTCAACCGCTGAGGCGGCTATGATTAAGAAATCTGGGGTCAACGCTTTCTGGAAGAAAGCGTACTTCGGGAGCATATGCTAACAGCGATCAGAGGTCCCCTCATTCCCCGTAGTGATTTCCTCCTTTGTTGTCAACCACTAGTTTAAGTTTTGAGCCACAATTCCGGCATGAAATAGCCAAGGTTGGCGGGGTTCGAGGGCTTGTTGCCTGCGCTTTGTACGAAGTGTCGTACAAAACATGGGTTTGAAGTGCGGTTCCCGGGGATTTGTATGAAACGTCGTACAAATGCAGGGGTTTAAGGGCTTGCAGCCAGCGTTTTATACGACAAATCGTACAAATGCATGGGATTTAAGTGCGATTACCCGAGATTTGTATGACAAATCGTACAAATGCAGGGCTTTAAGCTATTAAGGAGCTCCAGCCAGTGTTCTAGACGAAATATCGTATAAAGTCAAGTGATTGAGACGCGATTACCCGAGATGGCTCATCATGCGGGGTGTTTTATTTTCACAGAAAAACCGCATAGAAAACGCCCGGAGGGATAAGGAGACTGCCTACGCATTTTTCTGCACAATTCCAATATTGAAAATCGAAAAATTGAAATTATTTTAGATGAAAGAAGTGGGCGGAAAAGGGCATGGCCATAGGGAATAAGCCAGTTTTGGAATTTGACGCTTATGGCGTATCTCAGCACATTCTGTTTCACCAGGAAAATCTACCGTTTAAATGCTACATAAGACGATGCAACAACATTCATTTTCCAAAATTCTAAGAAGATAGTAAGGTGATTTCGATGTTAGGATGGGCAGCAGCATTTTTAATTATTGCGATTGCCGCTGGATTGTTCGGATTTCTTGGAGTTGCCTCTACGGCGGCTTCAATAGCTAAAGTGCTATTCTTTGTTTTCCTGATTCTGTTCGTCATTTCTTTATTTTTAGGCAGAGGCGGTCGAACCAAGGTATAGGCGATTACCTCGATTATTAGAATGAAGCATCGCATAAAGGTTATTCTTCAAGGAACTACACATCAAGGATTTCATCACGGCATTAATTCAAAGTAATGCAATTAGGTATGATTTAGGTATTGCATCACGGTATTAATTCGAAGGATTGCTTTTAGGTATTGATCTAGGAATTGCATTACGGTATTAATTCAAGGTATTGCATCAAGTATATGTCAGATTAAGGAGAGTGAGAGAACAATGGCACAGACTAGAATGAAAGATACTACAGTGTTTATCGTGGAAAATGTAAATGACGTTAGGCGAAAGGTTCAGCAGCTAGTAGCCGAAGGATACAGCAAGGATAACATCTATGTTCTGACTCATGACGATGACCGTACCGGCCGCGTTGCAGACGCCACGAACACGGAAACGATCGGAATTGGAGAAGAAGGCTTTGGCACCGCAGTCGCTAACATTTTCCGTAAAAAAGGAGATGAGCTGCGCGCCAAAATGCAATCCATGGGCATCTCCGCACAGCATGCCGCCCAGCTGGAGAAACAGCTGGATCACGATAAAATCGTTGTAATTGCCTGGAGTGGCAATGAATATTATGGAGATGATTATGATTCCAATGTTCGTTACCATCCGCCAATCTTATAAATGAGCCTGAAGAGTGAAGAGTGAAGAGAAGCCCGCACGGTCAATTCAGGACAAGCCTGAATAGTGAAGAGAAGCCCGCTCGGGCCAAGCGAGGAACAAGCCTGAAGAGAAGCTTGTTTCAGCTTAAGCCTCAGTAAGGCTCAAGTACGATACAAACCGCCCATAAATCATGGGCGGTTTGTATTTGGAGGTGAGGTTGTTGCCGAAATCGAATGGTTTCCGTATATTTTATATCATTATTTTTATTCTGCTAATTGTGTTTCTTTCTACTAAAGTTCCTTTTCTGTTTACCCCAATTGCAGCGATGATTAAATATATGCTGCTCCCGATTGCACTGTCGGGCTTCTTTTATTACTTATTCCGGCCGATTATTGATTACCTGTCATCCAAAAAGCTGAACCGCATGTGCTCGGTACTGCTCCTATACTTGACTATCACCTTGCTGATTGGACTGTTTTCTATAGCCGGGTGGCCGACATTGCAAAGTCAGATAGAGATGTTTCTCGCCAATTTGCCCGACCTTATGAATGAGTTTAATCAACAATGGACTAATTTTCAGCGGGAGCCCTTCGTTTTTGGGGTTCTCGGAGATGAAACGGTGATGACCGCTATTACGGAATACTTAAACAGCGGAATTACTAAAGCTACCGATTATGTCGTCAACTTTGTATCAGCGATTACCCGCTTTGTTATTGTAATCGTGACCGTTCCCGTCATTCTGTATTATATGCTTAAAGAAGGGGAGAAGATGATTCCAGCCATTTTGAAAATGATCCCTAAACGCTTTCGAGCTGACGGTCAGGAAGTTATTGAAGAAATGGATGAGATGCTGAGCAGCTTTATCGTAGGCCGGGTTTTGATCTGCTTTCTTCTCGGAGCTATGGTTTTTATCGGCTTTCTGATTATTGGATTACCTTATGCTCTGCTGCTGTCTATCCTGACTGCTGTATTGAATATGATCCCTTATATCGGCCCGATTCTAGCCGCTATTCCGTGTGTCCTTATTGGATTCATCGAATCTCCCTCTATGGCCGTCTGGACACTGGTCATTATTATTGTAGCCCAGCAGATTGAGAATAATTTGCTGACACCCGTTATTTACGGAAAGCAGATGGATATCCACCCGGTAACCACTATCGTTCTGCTGCTGATTGCAGGCGATATTGCAGGGATTCTTGGTATGCTGCTGATCGTCCCGGTTTATATGATGGGCAAGATCATCTTTCTCAAAGTCTACGATCTGTTTATAAAAGAATGGATGGAGAAGCCGGTGTAACGTATTCATCAACCGTCAAATGTGGAATAACAACATATAATCCAAACCCGCTATTGACGTGACAGGTTTTCAATGGTATCATCGTAAAAATTTATATTTTGCGGTACAAAATCAATCTCATATTGCTGAAAAAGGAGGCTGTTTGGAAAATGGCGCAATATTATATGGAGCCGTCCCGGACGTTTAGTGAGTTTTTGCTGCTCCCTAATTTGACGGAAAAAGATTGTACCCCGGATAATGTAGACTTGAAGACGCCTATTACTAAATTCAATAAGGGGGAGAAGCCGGACATCTCTCTCAACATTCCTTTCTCATCGGCTGTTATGCAATCCGTTTCTGACCATAATATGGCAGTGGCGTTAGCGCGATGTGGAGGGATTTCTTTTATATTCGGTTCTCAGCCGATTGAAGAGCAGGCGGCTATGGTGCGTAAGGTGAAAAGCTACAAAGCAGGCTTTGTAGTCAGCCGCTCGAACTTGACACCGGAGCATACTCTTAAAGATGTGCTGGAGCTGAGAGAACAGAACGGTCATTCTACGGTGCCGATTACCGAAGACGGAACTGCCAACGGCAGACTGCTCGGCATTGTAACCAGCAGGGATTACCGCACAAGCCGTGATTCCCTCGACAAGAAAGTGCATGAATTTATGACGCCCTTCGAGAGCATTATTCATGGACGTTCAGGGATCACCTTGTCTGAAGCAAATGATTTGATCTGGGGACACAAGCTGAATGTTCTGCCTATCGTAGATGAAAATCAGAAATTGCAGCACTTGGTGTTCCGTAAAGATTATGATGCGCATAAAGAAAATCCGCTGGAGCTTCTGGATCAGAACAAAAGCTACATTGTAGGAGCTGGAATTAATACGAAGGATTACAAAGACCGGGTACCGGCGCTGGTGGAAGCGGGCGTGGACATTTTAGTCGTCGACTCCTCAGACGGATATAGCGAGTGGCAGAAAGAAACGGTGCAATACGTTAAGGAAAACTACAACGTCAAAATCGGGGCGGGGAATGTAGTGGACCGTGAAGGCTTTTTATATTTGGTGGAGGCCGGTGCCGATTTTGTTAAAGTCGGGATTGGCGGCGGAGCCATCTGTATTACGCGCGAGCAAAAAGGAATCGGCAGAGGACAAGCATCTGCGGTTATGGAAGTCGTTGAGGCAAGAGACCGCTATTATGAAGAGACAGGTACTTATATTCCGGTATGTTCAGATGGCGGAATTGTGCATGATTACCATATTACACTCGCTTTGGCTATGGGAGCAGATTTTGTCATGATGGGAAGATATTTTGCCCGCTTTGACGAAAGCCCGACCAAGAAGCTAAAGCTCGGTAACAACTTTGTGAAGGAGTTCTGGGGAGAGGGCTCTAATCGGGCACGAAATTGGCAGCGGTATGATTCCGGCGGCAAGCAAACCCTGTTATTCGAAGAAGGGGTGGACTCTTACGTCTCCTATGCGGGAAGCTTAAGAGAAAACCTCGACAAAACGATTAGCAAAATTAAATCAACGATGTGCAATTGTGGCGCGAAAACAGTGGAAGAGCTGCATCGCAAAGCAAGGATAACGGTCATCTCGGCAACAAGTCTTGTTGAAGGTGGAGCTCATGATGTGATGCTCAAGGAAAGCAATTTATCTGGAGAATAGACGGTCGGGGCATCCATCTCCAGCCGCGTCTTGTCCGCACTTGCCTTGAGAGCGGATCTTAGGGCAGGCAAGTACTCCCTAAGGCGGACGTAAACTCTTCTGATTGATTGGACAATCTTTTCTTAGTGCAGGGGATAGCTTTAGCCAGGTAGATAGTACTGGCTAAAGCTTTTTCTTCTAATAGAGACCACGAAGCAGAAGCGTCCGGATCATATTGTTGGTGAATATTCCCGCAAAAGCCGAGTGTATCAGCATATTTTCCTGGATGAGATCAATGGGAGGGAAAAATCTCCTTCCAACACCGTGACCGTTGATTGACTATTGAACAGGGAGAGTAATCTCAAAAGTGATTTTGTCAGCGAATACGTTTGCTTCTATCTCCCCTTTCATCGACTTAATAATTTTTTTGCAATATATAAGCCTAATCCCAAATGTCCCTGAGCATCTAAACTCTCTTCCGTATAAAACCGCTCAAATATCTTTTCGGTCTCACTTGCGGCAAGCACAACTCCATCGTTTTCCACACCATGTCTCAATTCTTGGTTAGGCCTGGGGGATAAAGGGTATATAGTTTTTGCGAGAGGATTCCCGCTGCATAATTCGGTATGTTTAAGATTAGGCGTTTTGCAATGACAACGGTGATTTGTTAAAATTTAATTAGTAAAATATTAAACTCTATAACTAAATTGTTTATTTGTTTTGGCAAATCGATTTCTGTCTATATCTAAGATCCGGGATTCCGATAACGGCATAAGCTTTACCTTATTCGAGAGGAGTTTAGCATTAATGGAGCTAAAGGACATCAAAGGCTGGCAAAGGACCATTCATGAATACCGCTTTGCCTTGCGTGAGCTTGAGACTAAAGTCATGATATTGAATACGGAGTGGAAGCTTCGGGATGGATATTCACCAATTGAGCATGTAAAAGTCCGATTGAAAGAGCCAGAGAGCATTATCAATAAGATGAAGAGGAAAAATTTACAGGTCACAGAGGAGAATATTGTTAACCATATTCAAGATATCGCGGGGATGCGGATTGTTTGTGCGTTTGTAAAGGATATTTATCACATCATTGATCATATGAAGCTGCGTTCCGACCTAAGGATTGTGCAGATCAAGGATTATATCGCGGCTCCGAAACCGAACGGCTATCAAAGTGTACACCTCATCGTACAAGTTCCGCTTGTCTTGTCGGACGGAACCCGCTGGGTTTATGCTGAAATTCAGTTAAGAACGATGGCTATGGATTTTTGGGCTAGTCTTGAGCACATTTTGTATTATAAATTTGACAAGCGCGTTCCCCCTCATGTCCAGCAGGAATTAACCGATGCAGCCAAAGCCGCTTATGAGCTGGATGAGAAAATGCTGCAATTGAGGAGAGAAATCATCCAGTTTGCCGAAGAAGAAGAGAAGTCGGTCGTATAACGGTTTCAGTCTGTCCCCTTAAACAAAGTTTAAGTTCAACGATTAAAGCCTCCCAAATTGGGAGGCTTTATTAGCGTTCATGGACCTGTAGGAATCATATGTATCCGTACTGGAAACATATATAACCGTACAGGAAAACATATATAATAGTAGAAAAAGGTTAGTCGTGGTGAGGTAGAGAAGGCGACTTGGGAACCAGCTCGAATATTTTTCCGTTTTCCAATGTGTCTATTAAACGGTCCAGCCAATCATAATAGCTGACGGCTTCCTCCATTTTTTCCACATCTCCCCGAATAGTTTCTTGCAGCAGCTCATCATCAGGATGCTTATCTGCCAGAGCTTTTAATTCTTTAAGTGAACGATTAAGAGCCTGCAAATTGATTTCCAGCGCCATTCTCCATTTAATTACGAAATAGTCGGCGAAATTTTGATACCAGTCACGCTCCACTTCATAAAGATCCTTGCGGGATCCTTTCCCCCAAACTTTCTTTACCATTTTTAAATCCAAAAGTGTGCGCACACCTGTACTCATACTGGTTTTGCTCATCCCCATTTCCTGGCCCATCTCATCTAAAGTCATCGGTTTGTTCTTAAACATCAGCATTCCGTATAAATGTCCCGTAGAAAGGGTTACTCCGTATAGATCCATATTGTTACCAACGGACTCAATGACTCGTTCCCGTGCTTTATCAATGATTCGGATCTGTTCTTCGTTTAGTTGATGCAAGGAGTCCATCATGTCACCTCTTCATTGTTAGAATGCTCAAACATTCGGTAAGAAAAAGCATAAAATCATCGATTTCATTTACAAATTTGTAAGAATATAACAGAAAGCCTTGGGAATTTTTCATAGAAATATAGATCCGAAAAGCCTAAGGTTCACAGTATAAACTAATTGTAGAGAACGAACAATAAATTGTAAAGCTGCCAGAAAGGGAGGAAATAGGAGGATAACGGAGGATTTATATCATAATGAACGTACAGTTTTTTCTGAACAAACTTTACGTACAATATATATCTTTGACTTCATCCATTAGGTAATCTACACTTGAACAGGTACATACGAAAGCGAGTTTTAGAAAGGGGGTGCTGTCATGGCGGTCATATCCGTAAAGAATTTAACCAAAATGTTTGGCCAGGATGTTCAGAAAGCTTTTCCGCTGCTGGAACAAGGCCTGAGTAAAGCAGAGATTTTCGAGAAGACGAAAATTACGGTTGGGGTCAATCGCATCAGTTTTGATATTGAGCAAGGAGAAATTTTCGTCATCATGGGGTTGTCGGGAAGTGGTAAATCAACCTTAGTCCGCCTGCTTAACCGCTTGATTGAACCGACCTCTGGAGAAATCTACATTAATGGTGAAAATATCGTTACGGCCAACCAAGACAGACTAAGAAATATACGACGCAAAACAATCAGTATGGTCTTTCAGAAATTTGCTTTGTTTCCTCATCGTACCGTTCTGCAGAATGCTGAGTTCGGTCTGGAAGTTCAAGGAGCGGATAAGGAGACGCGCAGTGCAAAAGCGAGAGAATCACTAGAGCTTGTCGGGCTGAAAGGCTGGGAGGATAGTTATCCGCATCAGCTTAGCGGCGGAATGCAGCAGCGTGTAGGTTTAGCCAGAGCTTTGGCCAATGATCCCGATGTGCTGTTGATGGATGAAGCGTTCAGCGCATTGGATCCTCTTATTCGCAAGGACATGCAGGATGAATTGGTCGAGCTTCAAGAAAAAATGAAGAAAACGATCGTGTTTATTACCCATGATTTAGATGAAGCTCTTAGAATTGGCGATCGGATTGCTTTGATGAAAGATGGTTCGATTGTTCAGATTGGCACACCTGAACAAATTATGACTAACCCGGCTAACGAATATGTAGAACGCTTCGTTGAAGATGTAGATCTTTCCAAAGTACTAACGGCCGAGCACGTCATGAGAAGACCGGAAATGATCACCCTGGACAAAGGGGGACCACGGGTTGCTCTTCAATTAATGAAGGAAAGCGGCATTTCCAATTTGTTTGTTGTCGATAAATCCAAGAAGCTGCTGGGTGTCATTACTGCTGAAGATGCCTCAAGAGCAGTCAAAGAAGGAATTGGATTAGCAGACATTGTCATCAGCGATGTTCCTGTCGTCAGGCCGGATACGTTATTAAACGATTTATTCGATATCGTGAGCAGTTCAACCGTTCCAGTAGCGGTGACTGGCGATAACGACAGGCTGCGTGGAGTCATCGTGAGAGGCGCCGTGCTGGCTGCGCTTTCCGGCAATGCAGCTCATAATGAGCAAGGGGGTGAGAGTTAATGCCGCGTATTCCTTTATCGGAATGGGTGACCAGTTTTGTCGCTTTCCTTGGTGACAATTTTCAATTCCTGTTTGACTTCATAGCGAAAATTATCGGCGGAATCGTTGGAGCTTTTGCCTGGCTGTTTCACCTCTTCCCGTTTTATATATGGATAGCCATTTTTGCACTAATCGCTTATTGGGTAGCCCGCTGGGGTTTAACCATTTTTACTATAATCGGTTTGCTGTTAATTGAGAATCTGGGATATTGGAGCAAGACGATGGATTCTCTAGCATTAGTCATGACCGCTACAATCATTTCCGTCATAATCGGACTCCCTATCGGAATTTTATGTTCTCGCAGGGACAGCCTCCGGAATATCGTATCTCCGATTTTGGACTTTATGCAAACGATGCCTGCCTTTGTTTATCTCATTCCGGCGGTTACCTTTTTCTCACTCGGTGTCGTACCAGGCGTTATCGCTTCGGTTATTTTCGCCATGCCCCCCACGATCCGACTGGCGAATCTGGGGATACGACAAGTATCCGCAGAGCTGGTTGAAGCCTCCGATGCTTTTGGCTCCACACCTATGCAGAAGCTGTTTAAAGTTCAACTTCCGTTAGCAGCACCTACGATTATGGCTGGAATCAATCAGACGATTATGCTGTCCTTGTCCATGGTAGTTATCGCATCGATGATTGGTGCTCAAGGGTTGGGTGCTGATGTGTATCGGGCAGTTACCCAGTTAAGAATAGGCGACGGCTTTTCCGCAGGGCTGGCTGTTGTTATTCTAGCTGTCTTGCTCGATAGAATTACCCAAAATTTAAATAAAAAATTACAAAGGGGTTAAGAGAATGAAAACCAAAGGCTTAAAAACAGCTGTCACATTGGCTTTAGGATTTGGATTAATTGCTGCAGGATGTTCCAGCAACGGAAATGGAGGCAGCGAAACTCCTGGAAATACAGAAGAGCCGGGTAATGGGGGAACTCCAGCAGCGATTGGCGAACAGGTGGATTATCAAATCATCGGTATCGATGCCGGTGCCGGAATTATGGAGGCTACCGCTGCAGCTATTGAACAGTATGGGCTTAGTGATTGGACTTTGGTTGAAGGTTCCGATGCGGCGATGACGGCTACTCTGGGCAGAGCTTATGAGAATCAAGAGCCGATTATTGTTACTGGCTGGAGCCCGCACTGGAAATTTGCCAAGTATGATCTGAAATATCTGGAGGATCCTCAAGGTGTGTATGGAGGAGATGAGCAAATCCACACCATTGTCCGCTTAGGTCTGGAGGAAGACAAACCGGGAGTATATGCATTCCTTGATAACTTTGAGTGGACACCGGAGGATATGGAATCCGTTATGGTCGACATTTTTGAAGGCATGGATGAAGAAGCTGCTGCCGAGAAATGGGTAAATGAGAATGAAGAAAAAGTGAACAGCTGGCTCGAAGGTGTACCTGAAGATGAAGGCCAGACGGTTAAGCTTGCTTACGTTGCTTGGGATTCAGAGATTGCTTCCACTAACGTCGTCAAGCATGTGATGGAGTCCCGCCTGGGCTATACGGTAGATCTGCTGCAGGTAGAAGCTGCCGCTATGTGGGTAGGTGTTGCGAACGGAGACGTGGACGGAATGGTTGCCGGATGGCTGCCAGGCACTCATCAAAGACATTACGAAATGCATGAGGGCAAATTCGAGGATCTGGGTCCTAACTTAAATGGTACACGGATCGGATTGGTTGTACCTAAGTATATGGACATTACTTCTATTGAAGACTTGAAATAAAGAATCATTAAGAAGATCAGGGGCTGTCCCATAAGTCCACCAAAATAAAAAGTTGGGCGGAGAATATGTTCTCCGCCCAACTTTTTTGTCATGTTGTTTTGTAAAGGAAATAGCGAGGCGGATGCCTGAACAGGCCCATTTTTTTGCTATGAAAAGCATCACTGCTGTGAACAATTTGTTGCCATTAAGGGATAAACATTGTTTCTTGTATCAAGTATTGTTAAAATCAAACCAGTAACTTAATTCTGGATGGAAATTGTCCAAAGGGAGGATCAATTCATTGGATAGTGAAAGACTGTTTAATATTTTTTATCAGATCCATGCTGGTTCCTGGGCTATTCTGGTTATTTTCTTCCTGTTAACCTGCTTCTTGCGCAAGCAAAAAGTGACAGGAATGATTACCAGACTGTTCTACGTCCTGATGCTGGTTTCCGGCGCTGGAATGCTCTATATGCTAGGATTTCCGATGATGTATGTGATCAAAGGAATTTTGGCAGTAGCCTTGATAGCCTTCATGGAAATGATTCAGGGAAGACTCCGCAGAGGAGAACCAACCTTGATCCATTGGGTGGTAATGGTCATTCTGCTTGCTCTCATCGTCCTCATGGGCTTTGGAGTTATTGCATTCTAATCAAACTATAAACGGGGACTGCAACATGTTTCTAAAACGAGTATGGTATCTGTTATGGACCACGTCGGCGATCAGTCTCGGAGCCGGTATGGTGCTTTGGGGGATTTTAAAAACGATTGAACCCAGCTTTATCTTCATGGATGCGCGCTTCAGCCGATACGAGGTGCTGTCGATGATTCTGGGCACCATCACGATCGCCATCATTAGCCTGGTCGGTTTTTTGGCCAATTTGTTCGCCAGATACTACTTCATAGGCATATTTAAAAACCGCAAAGGGGTTTGGACAGGCTTGCAAATCTTCTTCATCCTGTTGGCGGTAGGGGATTTGTTCTATTTAAGATATAAGCACTTTGCCGCTCCCGGCGAGTCCATGACGGGTTACCTGATTATGCCGTTAGCTATTCTTGCTGTGGGAATTATTGTAGCTTTGTGGAAAAGCCAACTGACGAATGGACAGGCTTTCATTCCTACGCTGTTTTTTATGGTCGTGTTAACCATCCTTGAGGCTATTCCGGCTTTTCAGGCCAATGATTTATTTTTTACTTTTTACATGCTCGCCCTATTATTGATAGGGAATGCCTGGCAGATTCTCATTTTTCACAAGCTGGTGGATACACCGGTGCAGGCGCAGAAATCAACGGGTTAGCTTAGCAATTACTTAGCAATTGCCCAAACATTCATAGGAGAAGCTGCTTTGCTTCTCCAATCCAAAGGGGCCGTTTCCGAAAGTTCAATCTCTGATTGCTGCTTAGGAACGCCCCTTTTCTTTGTTTTCTTTGATTTGCGGCATTTTTTTGTTTATGTTGGTGTTTGTTACAAGCTCCGACTGAGCACATTGTTAATGCAGCATCCGGTTCAGCTCTTCATCCAGCTTAGCCAGATTTTCAATCAGCTTAATCGCGCTTTTGTCATCAATCTTGCCGTGATAGGCGTCATCGTTCTTCATTTGTTCATCTAAGCTCTGTTCCTCATAAGCATCAATGCCTTGCTCGGTCGCGTTTTGATAATCCTGCTGCAAATGCCGCTCGAGCTCAACTGCTTGCTGCTGCAAACCGGCTACCGTTTGCTTGAAGGTTTGCAGGGCTGGCTGATCTGCTCCACTGATGGATTGGAGACGGTATTTTTGCTGCTTCAGCTTCTCGGTTAATTGCTCCCACTCGGCCGAATCGGCATTATGAACTTCCATATGATTCAAAATTTGCAGTGAAGCGTCCATTAATTCCTCTACACGATTCCAGGCTGAATCCATCGTTAAATCTCCCCATTCCTACATTATTTATATACCGTCTATTTTTTTCTTTAGCATCGGGTTTTATTCATGTATGCATGACAGGGTGCTTTTTTGCGTAAGGGCAAAGTCAGAAGATAAAGCTTGTAATAGGTTAAGAGTCTTTCGGCAGATGCTGATGAAAACAAAAAACGTTGTATGGTTTTGGGTGAATAGGTATAATGGATTAAGTTGTTCGCTCTATAATTATTTCAATCCCTATTACCAATGCGGATGCTCAAGGCCGCTATACAAGCTGAAAAAGACAGGTGAATGATTCCAATGAAAGCAGCTAAATACGTTGTTTTATATTTAATTGTTTTGCAGTTTTTAATTCCTTATCTTGTGCCTAATGACAAGGTTTATCACAATCGTATGGACTATCCCTTAACGGCTCTAAAGGAATCCAACAATATCGATCCCGTATTGGCTTACATCAAAAGAGAAATTGACGCCAATCCTCAAGATGATTACATAATAATGCTGGGCGATTCTGTATTTTATGGCAGCCCTGGCAATTCGGATCAGAGTCCAAATGTATTTATGGAAGAGAGAGCGCAAGCTGATCCTAATTCTACTATTAAAAGAGTATATAATCTCGCCTTGCCGGCCAACCAGCTAGGAGATCTGTATGCTATGCTGCTGAAGCTGGATCAATATGAAATATCTACGGACAATTTGATCTTTAATATACGCTATCCTTCTTTTATGCCTAGAGAAGGCTGGCCGCCTACTGTGTTTTGGATGCAAAAACAGTTAAGAGCCAGAGATTCCGATACATTTGAGCACGTCAGTGCACAATTAAAAGCAACTAAATACGAACTGCCGCAATCTTGGTATGACCATTATAAATTTTTTATTTATGAAGAAATCATGCAAAGAATTCCAATGTTCCAATATAAGGACTATCTTCAGAAAGCGTGGGAGCACACGAAGCTGCATGTGCAGGGCAAACCGATCCCAGATGATTCATTGGGCGATCCGATGCCATGGTATACGAAGGGTCACTTGTGGGAGTATATGGAAAATGATGAGATCGTAAACAGCTATACGGATAAGCCGTTTGATTTCAGTGAGACAAGCTTGGATGTTTATTTCCTTGAGCAGATTTTGAAGCACCAGCAGGGGAAAAACACAGTGGTCGTCATGACAGGGGTCAATCAAGAGTTGATGCAGGATTTTGTCAGCAAACCGGGGTATCAAGAAAACATGAAGCAGATCGACCGCTTGTTCGAAGGACGCGAAGTCCGGTATATTAACCTGGAAGGCGTGCTCGATGACGATCTATTTTCCGACCATACGCACTTTACCCCTGAAGGTTATGAAGCACTCGGCAATCTATTATGGGATACGTATATTAATCGATAGGAAGGAAACCAATCATGCTGTTTCACACACCCGAATTTATCGTCTTAATGGTGTTTACCCTGCTGCTCTACTATGTGGTTCCTAGCAGAAGAGTCATTATTTTATCGATAGCGAATATCATCTTTTACGCGGTTGCCGGCATTGGTAATTTGGCCGTATTTGTTCTGGTCTCGATCTTCACCTATTACTGCTCGAAAATGATTCGCGGCAGGTTTGGCAAATGGTTTATGATCGCGGCTGTGCTGGTTAATGTATTAAACTTAGTTTTTTTCAAATACACGGTATTTCTAATTCGCAGTGTCGAGCAGGCGCTCAACATGTCGCTCATCACCGATAACTCCTTCTGGCTATCTATTGTTTTGCCCATAGGGATTTCATTTTACACCTTCCAGATGATCGCCTATGTGGTTGATGTGTACAAGCAAAAAATTGAACCCAGCCGATCACTGCTCGATTTCTGGGTATTTATCGCCTTTTTTGCGAGTCTGATCGCCGGACCGATTATGAGAGGACAGGAATTGCTGCCGCAGATAGAGAATATGAAAGCCATTCGTTTCAATACAGCGAATGTGAGACTCGGGCTTGCTCTCCTAGGCCTAGGGATGTTTAAAAAGATCGTGCTGGCCGATTATTTGGCCGGAATCGTCGACGGGATGCTGCATGATCCTGCCGCTCTATCCGGCGGGGAAGCGTGGGTGGCCATTTACCTGTTCGCCTTTCAAATCTTTTTTGATTTCGCCGCTTATAGCGAGATGGCCGTCGGGATCGGCTATTTGTTTGGCATTAAGCTGGTGCTTAACTTCCAAACGCCTTACTTGAGTGCCAGCGGAACCGAATTCTGGCGCAGGTGGCATATTACTTTGTCAACATTTATCCGCGATTATATCTACATTCCATTAGGCGGGTCGCGTAAAGGAAAATCGCGCCAATATGTCAATCTATTCGTGGCTATGACTATTTCCGGGATATGGCATGGAGCGGCATGGACCTTCGTTGCCTGGGGGATGTTTCACGGAGCACTGCTTATCGGGCACAAGTTTTACACAGAAGTTATGGACAAGATTGGTCTGGGCAAGCTGAGAGCCAGCAAGCTTTATCATGTGTTTGCCGTTATAGTATTTTTTCATTTAACTTGTATCGGCTGGGTATTTTTCCGTATTCCCGGAATCAGCGCCTCTCTTTCCATGCTTAAAAAAATGTTTACAATCTCAGATTTGCATATACCGCCGTCTCTATATAAATATTTGCTGCTGGTTGCCGGTTTGTTTGTCCTTCACCTGCTTGAATACTTCGTCTTTAAGCATGCATCGTCTTTGGATAAGTTCTGGCACAAGTGGTTTCCGGCGCCGGTCAGAGCTGTCGTGTATACTGTAATTATAGCTGTATTGGTGGTCTTCCTGCAGACAGAACAGAGCAGCTTTATCTATTTCCAATTCTAAGTATAAAGCACCCTGTAATGGCTTGGCGCTAAATATTGGGGAATGGAGGATTCAAGCTCCACAGGGTTCCGCCATCCCCAATATTCGCTGCACAGTCTGTAACAGGTAGAGCGAGATATAGTGCGTGCCCCAAAACAGCTATTGCTGGGCATTTTGGGACCCGGATCCTCCGTTAGCACCATTGGAATCCGTGCCTTGGTTATTGGTGGCTTTCTGAATAAAATCGCTGGCCCAGTCAATCATGCCATCCATTAAAATCAGAATTAAATTCACAATATCATCCTGGTTTAGTTTCCCGCTGGAGCGTGAAGTGACGAAACTCGAAGTTTTTGATTCAAGAGTAGTAATCATATCCTTGATCTTGACCAGTTCATCAGCAAGCTGGGGAACCTGCTGAGAGCTATTGTTATTAGAATTGCTCTGCTGGCCCTGGGCTCCCTCCGCATTGGAGTTCTGGCCATCTCCTTGACCGCCGCCGTTTGCCGGGCTGCTGGACTGAGTTTGTGCATTGCCATTTCCCATTCCGCTGCTTTGCTGGAATGACTCTTTATTCATCGAAATACCGTTCGACATAGAATTGTTGCCCGCGGTTTGCTGCTGATTGGTATTAGCGTTTGCCGAGAAAGAATTGCTCTGCTGCAGCAGCTCTTTAAGCTGACTCAGTTCATCGAGCACAGTTTTATTTTGTTTGGCCAGTTCATCGACCTGATCTTTTAATTCCTGGACCTTCATCAATGTGATACACTCCTTGGATGATGATTTGAGTTAGGGTATTTATTCCCTTTTTTCCTTAAAAACATGTAAATCAATCATGATCTTGCTTGATCTAGTACAGTTGTGTTTTTATGCAAAATGGTGATTTTAAGCATGTCTGATGTTAATCGGGCAGGGAGGAGAGGACGAGATGAAACGATTTTGGAAGACAAGTGCTATTGCGGCCGGGATCACTGGATTTCTCTTTGCAGCCGCTCCGGAGCATGCGCATGCCCATTGGCTGTTTGATGATATCGACCGGGTGCCATGGGCAGAAAGCAGTATTATTAACAGCTATCAAATGGAAGTTATCGATGGGATGGAGGAGCGCTTATTTTATCCCAACGAGTCGGTAACCGCGGCACAATTTGTGAAAATGTCTGTACAGGTGCTTGAGCCCTCCAGCCAAACCGAATTTGCCAATTATTCGGGGCCTTGGTGGGAGCCTTATGTGGAGGAAGCGGTCAATTTAGGAATTTTTGCAGGTGACGGTTCAGCTGTTCATGAGCCGATGACGCGCCTCGATATTGCTCATATAGCCGCTAAAGTGGTCAATGAGGAGTTAAGGTTTACAACCTTAAAGGATCTGGATGCGGTCAACGAGGTTACTTCCAAAGGAATCCTGCAGGGACGTTCCAAAGATGACCTTGCCTTGGATGAAGTGCTGACTCGCGCTGAAGCGGCCGTTGTCATTGATCGTTTAATGAGCTATTTGGATTTGTATGGCACTTCCTTAGGCCCTCTCAAAATAACAGTGCAGGCTGGAGATTATCTTGACCTTAACGGACTGAACTTGGGGATGTCGCGTCAAGAGGTGCAAGCCGTCTTAGGAGAGCCTATAAGGACCGCTTACGATATGTATGAAATGGATATCTACAAAGAAGTTTATGTTAACTACGATAAGGATAAGGTCGTATCTATTATTTACAAAGCGTTTGACCCGGCATTAGACAGAGGAGAAGCCGAGCTGGCTGAGGTGGCCGCTCTGTTTGAAGGTTTTGACACGACCTACTATTACTTGCAGGCTAGTGAGCAGCTGTTAATGTCCAAAGACAACAAGATCTTTATCGGCAAGGCAGACGGCAATTTTTATTTCCATATCCGTGATGGAGGGATTGCCCCCAAGAATGCAAAAGCCAGAGCGCTGGATTTAGGATAAACCATCCCGCTTTGCTCGCACACCAGCCCAAAACTCGTGACGAACGCACATTTTGCTCGAGAGTCCAATTTTTTTAACGGCAAATGCCATAAGCTGTGATTAGCTGGAGAGGAAAGGAGGACTCTACTATGGGTGGTTACGTTGGAGGAGCCGGCTATGGAAGCTGTGGCTTCGGTTTTACGAGCGCAGGAGTGATCCTGGTCTTGTTTATTTTGCTGGTTATCATCACTCGGGCTTGGGTCTAATTTGCGGATCAGATTCTCTTTTTCAAGACGCAGTAGCAGGGTCATCCACCCTGCTACTTTTTTTTATGAATGATAGATTAGAATGCGACAGCTGTACTCCGCTTCTGGTGTTCCTTTCAACAGGCCCCGGCTTCTCAACAGCATATCAAATTTGTGCAAGTTTTCTTCGTCTACCTCCATTGTTATAATGCTTGTGGATGTGCATAATGATAATGACTTTAAAAAAAAGTACGAACAGGGGGAAGTTCATTGATTCGCGTAACGGTTTGGAATGAATACAGACATGAAAAGGAAAGCGAGTATGTGGCCAGTGTATATCCGGAAGGCATACATCAAGCTCTTGCAGAAGGGTTGGCATCAGATTCCTTCACTATTCGCACGGCAACACTGGATGAGCCGGAGCATGGTTTGACTGAGGAAATATTGAACAATACGGATGTCTTGATCTGGTGGGGACATAAAGCTCACGGCGAGGTTCAGGATGCAATCGTCGACCGGATTCAACAGAGAGTCCTTCAGGGTATGGGGCTAATCGTTCTTCACTCCGGCCATTACTCCAAAATTTTCAAAAGAATGATGGGCACCACCTGCTCCTTATTATGGAGAGAGGCGGGGGAAAAGGAACGTATATGGGTTGCTAATCCTGCTCATCCGATCGCCCAAGGGATAGGTACATACTTTGAGCTGGAACACGAGGAAATGTACGGAGAGTTCTTTGATATCCCCGAGCCGGATGAGTTAATCTTTTTAAGCTGGTTTCAGGGAGGAGAGGTGTTCCGAAGCGGCTGCACCTTCTACAGAGGGCGCGGCAGAATCTTTTATTTCCGTCCAGGCCATGAAACGTTCCCGACCTATCGCAACGAAAATGTGCTAAAGATTATTAGCAATGGAATCAAATGGGCTGCTCCTGATCCGCAGCTGGTCGTTCCGGAGCACCACCGGGGTCCATCGGCACCGGTTGAGCCGCTGCCTGACCCCCTGAACGTCAACAAGTAAGGTTGGCTTGCTTCCAGCTTGTGCAGCGGCGCTCCCAGCGCGCGGTGTTTCGCGGCATGACGTCTGGTCGGTCATTTATATGGCCTTAATTGTAGTTATGGCTGCTATATAAAAGGGAGGACAAAAAAGCGATGTCTGCGTTAAAAGTAGGTGTAGTAGGTACCGGGAATATTTTTAAGTCCGCTCATTTGCCAGCTTGGCTTGCCCATCCGGAAATTGAATTGACCGCTTTCTGTGATATTAATCAAGAAAGAGCCACTCGCCTGGCGGGTGAACATGGAGTCCCTTATGTCTATGAGCATTATCAGGATTTGATTGCCCGCGAAGACATCGATATTGTCGATGTTTGCTCCGCTAATCTGTATCATTCTGAAATAGCGGTAGCCGCCATGCAGGCGGGAAAGCACGTTTTTTGTGAAAAGCCGGATGCGGTAAATCCGGAGGAAGCCTTGAAAATGCAGGAGGCCGCCAGTGCCAGCGGCAAAGTGCTGATGGTCATGCGGAATAACCGCTTCCGTCCGATTTCCAGATTTGTCAAGCAATATATGGACGAAGGCCATGCGGGAGAAGTGTATACCGGTCGCTGCGGCTGGATTCGCCGCAGAGGGATTCCGGGCAAGGGCGGCTGGTTTACGACCAAGGAGCTGTCTGGTGGAGGGCCGCTGATCGATCTTGGCGTACATTATATAGATTTGGCCCTCTGGTTCATGGGGAATCCGAGACCGGTTGCCGTCAGTGGCGCTACATACCGCAAATTTGCGGATAATTCGCTCTCTGATTCGATTCACAGCAGCTTTGGCGAGAAGCAGGAGGACGGAACCTTTGATGTAGAGGACCTAGCTTCAGGCTATATCCGCTTCGAGAATGGAGCCACTCTGCAGATTGAATTCAGTTGGGCCTCCAACATTGAAGCAGAGACTCAATTTCTTGAATTAAGAGGAACCAAGGCGGGGCTGCAAATGATCAATAACGATGTCAAAGTGTTCACCGAAATAGCCGGAGCTTTATGCGATATTAAGCCTAACCTTCCGAAGGAGAAAACCGGGGGACACGCTGAGAACATCCATCATTTCATCGATGTTGTTCAGCAAAGAGCAGAGCCTATATTTGTACCCAGCCAGGGAGTGGATATGATTAAAATTCTAACCGCTCTTTATCAATCCGCTAAGAGCGGCAAAGAAGTTAGATTGTAAGCTCTCGTTACCCGCTATTGTACATTCCCCAACGATCCCTGCTAGGTTGCAGCCGGGAATCGTGCTAATATAGAAGCTGGGGGGTGAAGCCGGTGGTGCATCCATTGCCCAAGGTGACATTAGCGGGTGATTTTATTTTAGCTCCCGATGCGACAGTTGGCCCCAGAGTTATTAAGGAACACGAGCTGATTTATTTCATCAATCCGCGCCGATTTGTTTACCAGCTGGAGGAGGAAATGTACTCTTTAAATCAGCCCTGTGTTGTGCTGCAAAGACCAGGGATCGACCATCATTATTGGGGTGAAGGAGATATTTCTTTAAGACATCAATTTGTGCACTTTACTCCGGGAGAAATGCTGGGGCATATGCTGCCCAATTGGTCAACACAAAGCTACTTTCCTTTGGAGAATAACAGCTTGATTCCGGAATTGTTTAGTGAACTGCTGCACATTGTTTCCGATAAAGGGTATGGCTGGGAGGAACGCTGCGGCGCTTTAATTTTCGCTATGGTTTCTCATCTGCTAGAGGCGGGCACGGATACCGAGGCCCATAAGCTTCCGATTGAGCTCCAGCATGCTATACACTATATTGAAATTCACCTGGCAGACCCGATCCCGGTTAAAGAGCTGTCCAGGCAGGCCAATTGGTCTCATGAGCATTTTACGAGAATGTTCAAACGATATGTAGGACTAAGTCCCATGCAATATATTTTGTCCAGAAGAATTGAACGGGCATGCCGCTTAATGGCTAATAAACCTTATCATATACGGGAAATTTCGGAAATGTCAGGATTTCAGAGTGAGCAGTATTTCTCCAGATGTTTTCGCAAGTTAAAAGGTATGTCTCCTTCGGCTTACCGTCATAAAATAAGAGAAGTACGTCCTGCGGAAACGGACAGGCTCGATAAAGCATGGAAGGGACGGCATCCTTTGAACACGTATTTTGTGCAGTAAGCAAGCCGCTCATTTCGGCGGCAGAGAGCTGTGAAAACATGACCGCATCTTCACTCTGGAGTGGAGATGCGGTCTTCTTATATAAATAGGAGAGTGTTCGGCGGACCTATTTCGTGTGCGGCAAGCAAGAGAAGGTTATGTTATCGGACAGCGCGAACCGGCCGGACCGCGGGCATCTCGACGAAGTCGTCAGTTTTGCAGGTGAAAACAGCCTTTGGTGTTTCTATAAATTCCTTCAAATAATCGCTCAATGCCTCGTAGGCTTGATAATAGGGAAAGAGCTTATGCAAAGCGGTTGTGTCCGTTCCACATGCTTCCACATCAGGCTTTAACGTTTCCATAACCCAGCTCAAATGCGTCTTTTGTCCTTGTACCGATCTTTCCTGTACTTTGATTACGAGTCCTACAGCACGAATTAGCCTTTTTGCTTCATTGTGTTCCAGGTCAGCTTTTTGTAACGCCTTGATCAAATCGCGAACCCTCTCGACCATGGTTTCATAGGTAGTAAACATAAAGCCGGGATCATTGCCCGCCTGCTTGCCCAGCCATTTGTCCTCGTTGACCAATTGGGCGATTTCCTTGCCCTTTTCAATATAGGTGCGGACTTCGTCAATTTGTTGTCTCATTTGAGGCTTGTAGGGCGTCATCCGTTTGGCCTGCAGATCGAGCTGAATATAGTAGAGCAGGGTGCGCAGCATATTTTCTGATTTGGCCAGCAGCACTTCTTCTCTTTCCCGGTGAACCGGTTTACGCAGCATATTGACCATTGTGCCAACCGTCATGCCAACCAGCACAAGCAGGAATTGGTGATAGGCCGCGCTGCCTGACAGGATATCGGCGGTTCCCATCGTATTGATCGCAATAATGACAGCCAGCGTTAGAGAGGCGGTATTGCGTAAGCGGACGTGGATTGCCATAACGACTAGACAAACGAGCGCGATTAAAATAGAGTAGCTGCCAAGCAGCAGGGCGACGGAAATACCCAAAATGGCAGCAAACAAGGCGCTGGCAATATGCGACAGTGTGTGGCGCAAAGAACGGTACACCGAGGGCTGGACGGCGAGCATCGAGATGACCCCGGCAAAATGCGCCGGATCCAAATGAAGCAGACGGGCAATCCAGATGCTGATTCCAATTGCGATTGCTGTTTTAATAACCCGAAAACCGATCATGCTCTGAATCCCCCTTCGAATTAATTGGAATTTGTAACAAAAACTAACATGTATTTGATGGTTCCGGATTGAATTCCCTATTCCATTACATTTTTTCTTTGATTATAATCCTGATCTGCTAAAAAAGGAATAATTGTGTAAGGTATTTTTTTGTTTCTGACATTATTGAGTGAGGTAATCTTACATTTATATCAATGGTTGTTCCTTGCTCTAACTTGATTGCTCAGAGCTAAATTTGCTGTAAAGTTACGGGCTAATGTTGAGAGTTGCGCGATCTAGAGGTAAACTAATACAGAAGACAACTTATGAAGCCGCCTGTGCTTCGACGAAACGTACAGAAAATGAAATGAATAGCAGTTAAGTTAAGGAGGATTACGGGATGGAATTTAGAATTGAGAAGGATACAATGGGGGAAATAAAGGTCCCTGCGGACAGGCTTTGGGGCGCACAAACCCAAAGAAGCAGCGAGAATTTTAAAATTGGAACCGAAAAAATGCCTATCGAGGTAGTGCGCGCTTTTGCGGTTCTGAAGAAAGCGGCAGCGCTGGCCAACCATAAGCTGGGCAAGCTCGATAAAGATAAAGCGGAAGCGATTGCGGAAGCGGCTACTGAAGTTATTGAAGGCAAGTGGGATGATGAGTTTCCGCTTGTAGTATGGCAAACGGGGAGTGGCACGCAATCCAACATGAACGCGAATGAAGTGATTGCGCGACTTGCTTCGGACAAGCTCGCTCAAAAAGGTAGCACTGAACGCATCCATCCTAATGATGATGTGAACCGTTCGCAGAGCTCTAACGATACATTCCCGACGGCTATGCATGTGGCAGCTGTTCTAGCAGTAGAAAGCCGTCTGCTTCCTGCACTTGCCGAGCTGAAAGGAACGCTTCTCGATAAAGAGAAGCAATTCGCCGATATTGTGAAAATCGGCCGTACGCACTTGCAGGACGCAACACCTTTAACGCTAGGACAGGAAATTAGCGGCTGGAGAACAATGCTGGACAAAACAGAAGAGATGATCCGGCAGAGCCTGGAAGGAGTGCGCGAGCTAGCGATTGGAGGCACAGCGGTAGGGACCGGACTGAATGCCCATCCTAAATTCGGTGAGGCGGTAAGCGAGGAAATAACGAAAGAAACCGGCAGTAAATTTGTGTCCGCCGAGAATAAATTCCACGGGTTAACGAGCCATGACCAGATCGTTTATGCTCATGGCGCGATCAAGGCGCTGGCAGCTAACCTTATGAAAATCGCCAACGATGTGCGCTGGCTGGCAAGCGGCCCCCGCTGCGGCATCGGCGAATTGATCATCCCCGAGAATGAGCCGGGCAGCTCGATTATGCCGGGCAAGGTTAATCCGACGCAAAGCGAAGCCTTGACGATGGTAGCCTGCCAGGTTATGGGGGCTGATGCCGTTATCGGCTTTGCGGCGAGCCAGGGAAATTTTGAGCTTAACGTGTTTAAACCGGTTATCATCTACAATTTCCTTCAATCCGTCAGACTGCTTGCTGATGGGATGGAGTCGTTCAACCGCAACTGCGCAGTAGGTATCGAGCCGAATCATGAAGTAATCCAGAAGCATCTTAACCAATCCTTAATGCTGGTAACCGCATTGAATCCGCATATTGGATACGAAAAAGCGGCGGCTATTGCCAAATCTGCGCATAAAGAAGGCTTGACACTGAAGGAAGCTGCTGTCCGCAGCGGTTACTTGACAGCAGAGCAATTCGATGAAGTCGTACGCCCTGAGCTAATGATTCATCCGAAGGAGTGACATCGATTCCCAATGTGTGCAGCAACTATCCAGCGCTGACCGCAGACGGGGACATGGGTATGGCATGCATGTAGACGTCTGATAAGAATACAGGTCAAAAATATCGGGCTATCCGTAAAGTGGCAATTCAGCCGGATATCTAAAAACACCCCAAGAATGCTTGGTAATATCAACATTCTTGGGGTTTTAATTTCGGTGCCCATTTACCCGGAAATGAGATTTTAGGATAGCCTGCAACTGAGCGAACCGCGAGCGGAGTGCAAGCGCCCCGGGGACGAACCTCGAGCGGAGGTTCAAAGGAAGATGTTTTTCAAATTGTTGAAGGCAAGGACGATCAGAACGGCCAAAGCGATGATCGTCAATATGTTGCGGTTAACCGAATTTTTTAAGGTGCCCATTGCCGCCTTGTCATTCGATACTACGATCATGGCGATACCGATGCCCGGAACAACGAATATAGTTACGGCTTGGGCGAACGTTATGAGCTCTAGCGGTACCTGACCGAAGGCCAGCGAGACTACGGCACCGATAGCCATAACGAGCAGAATGCAGATCCGCACCGGACGGTCACTCAGCTTGCTTCCCAGCCCTAAGGAATCGGACAGCAAAGCGCCGCCGATCGTAGCATTTCCGGTTAAAGAAGAGAAAGAGGCCCCGAATAAGCCGATAATGAATACAATGTTGGCCCAGCTTCCGAATGTAGGCTCAAGCGCCTTTCCCATATCGCCAGCCGATTGGACTTGGATGCCTTGAGGGAACAACACGGCAGCCGAGCTGATCATAATCATCGAGGAGATAAATCCGAGTATGATAATGCCCGTAAAGCTTTCTCGCACACCGGCTTTAAGATTTTCTTTCCGCAACCCCTTTTCCCGGACGAGGTAGGACTGGTAGAAAGCTCCGACGACGCTGAAGGTAGTAGCGGTTAAAGAAATGACCAGCACAAGCGACCCTTCAGGAATGGATGGAACCAGGCCCGACACGATGCCGCTCAGACTAGGTTTTACAATCAAGAGAGTAACTAAAAATGAAATGATCATTAAGGCGACCATGACAAGCATGACTTTTTCCAGCACCTGATAGAAATTTCGGGTAAACAATAGAAGCATCCCTAGTAATGTCGTCAAGATTATCCAGAAGGAGATGGAGGTGCCCGTCAGGTCAGCTATGGCCAGCCCGGAGGCGATAGCATTGCCAGCTTGAAACGAAGCGGTTACGAGAAACGCTCCAAGCCCGATCAGGAACGCTGCTGTTTTTCCCCACTTCTCTCGAATAAGGGTCAGCAGCGATTTATCCGTAGCCATTCCAATCCGCGCACTCATTTCAGTGAAGATAAGCATGAAACAGACAGACAGAACCAGTACCCACAGCAGGTCGTAACTGTACAGGCTGCCTATCCGAGAATTTAAAGTAATGCTGCCCGGACCCAAGACGAGAGCGGCCGTAATTAAGGATGGTCCGAGGGTTTTAAACCAGCCTTTGGTATTTCCGCTGTCGGTGGGATTTAGGTTGGGTGATGGTGTTTTCATAGTAGTAGTCCTCCTTGGTATACATAATAAAAGCATGGTTAAAAACAGCAAAACAGTTTGATAAAATACTGCCTAACCGCAAAGGCTAAAAACAGCGCTTTCATTACTACGTAATTTTAGCTGGAACAAATAATTGAGACAAGTCTTTAAAATGTCCCTAAATAGGAATGACAATCATTTTATCATTTTCTCAAGCGGTTTATGGGAAAGCTACACCCGACTGTCAAACTTGGTTAAACAATACATGGGATATTCTAAATGTATTGAGGAAGATGCAGGATAGAACGGTAAGCATGCCCAGTCTAACTTTACTAGTGGAGTGTTGAAGAAGTACTGAAGAAGTATCAGAAGAAGTACAGTAGGAGTATGGAAAGTGCATGGTTACTTTATATCGCTGGATAAATGAGTAACATCTGTGTAAACCTAGAGCAAACTGCGATACGGAGGAGAATCGGCAATGATCATTAAAGGACATCGTGTTTGGCTGAAAAGCGTGGATGCGGGCGATCATGAGCTCCTCCATTCTTTGATTTGTGCGGAAGAAGATCCGGAGTGGAAGCGTTGGGATGCCCCTTATAATCGCCTGGAAAACGTAAGCCTGGAGAAATTCTCCCGGCAACTGCATAGCCGGCTGGCTGAGGAAAAAATTCCGCCGGTTCTGCTGATCCAAATTAATCATGAAACAGTAGGGACCGTGGTTTACTATTGGCAGCACGCCGAATCCTATTGGCTTGAAGTGGGCGCGGCTATATACCGACCTGAATATTGGGGGCAAGGCTACGGGACAGAAGCTTTGAGCTTATGGATCGAATATTTATTTGCTCATCTGCCTATTGTCCGGGTAGGGCTGACTACCTGGTCGGGAAATGAAAGAATGATGAGATGCGCGGAGAAGCTCGGAATGAAACTTGAAGGCCGGATTCGCCAATGTCTGCTGGTTGAGGGTCAGCTGTATGATTCGATCAAAATGGGAATGCTTCGTGAGGAATGGGAAGAGCGGCGGCCTGCTCAAGAATAGCAATTTACGATCTTAAAAATTTCACTTTTATCGTGCCTCTTGGCAGCTAGTGACTTTGGATAGCCGCAGCTGCTTCGGGGCCATTTTTTTCAAGATCATTTCTAGAAAATTGTCTTTAGAAAATCTTTAGCCAATAGAGGGTTGCGCTTGACGTAACGTCAAGCGATATAATTTGAGATGAACCGATCGGTGTAGAAGTTTTTGTCTGCGAAAGGAAGTGTTCCTTTGAATCAAAATGTTGATCATGGTCCCGTAGAGGCGCGGTATTCCATAGGTGAGTTTGCCAAGCTGACTTCCGTTACGGAAAGAACCTTGCGATTTTATGACCGGAAGGGTTTGCTCAAGCCGACAGCCTATAACTCACAAGGGCATCGTCTGTATACTCAGCAGGATTTGTTCCAGCTGCAAAAAATATTAACCTACAAGTTCCTTGGGTTTTCGCTTGAAGAAATCGGGCGGTTGTTGAACAATTCGGAGGAATCGTTGACCGAAACCTTGGCTAACCAGTCGCAGCTGTTAAAACAGAAAAAGCAAAAGCTGGAGCATATGATTGATACGGTCGATCATCTCCTCAATCTTGTTCCCGAGTCACATGACTACAGCAATGATTTGCTGCTGGCCTTAATCCATTCGATTCAGCATGAAGAAGACCAGAAGCGCTGGCTCTCCCAAATATTACCGAATGAAATCATCGATGGATTGTTTCTGGACCCGCAATCTCCGGAGAGATTGATGTACGACCGGAAAATGGCTGGTCTATTAGGAGAACTGCTGAGATATCGCCGTGAGGACCGCCAACCGGACGATCCCCTTGTATCCGAGAAGGCTTTGGAAATAGTGCAGTTAATATCGGAGATTTTACCGAATGGCGCGTTCCAACAGCTTTTTCAGCATCCGTTAGTTCAAGAGGGAGACAACCCGGACGAGCAGCTTGACCCGTTTTTGTTTCCCAGTGGATTTTCACCGGAAGAAGAACAGTTTTTGTCAGAGGTCTTTAAACAACTGGAGCATGACGAGCAGTTTCAGCTGCTGCTGACTGTTGAATCAGACAACAAAAATGAAGGCCAGGGATAAGGGGATAAGGGGATTTGGCCTCGGCCAGAAATTTTGCAGAAAAAAAGAACTTAGGAGGGGAGTTTATTTGGAGAGAGCCGTTGGGTATGGTAAAGAGACTGCAGTTCCGAAGCCGGGAAGCGAAGCAAAGTCGACAGAGCGAGTAAGCTCATCTCTCGGCTGGAAATCGTTCCTGCGCATGGTTGCCGGGCATCGGCCAGCTGCCTGGATCATTGTTGCAGCTCTGATATTGGGGCTTGGTGAAACTATATTATCGCTATTAATTCCGATGCTAACCATGAATCTGGTTGATCAATTATCTAGTGCCGGCCTGCAAGGGGCTACGATCGTCTGGCTTGTCCTTGTATTTGTTGCACAGGCTCTGTTCTCCGGGGTTTCTTATTACGGAATGAGCTATGTAGGGCAGTATATTATAGCCGGTTTGCGTAGACGTTTGTGGCAGCGGGTGCTGCGTTTGCCGGTTCCGTACTTCGACAGATTTACTTCAGGAGAAACGATGAGTCGAGTGACTCATGACACCAATGTCATTAAAGACTTTATAACGCTTCAGGTCATTCCGTTTGTCTCAGGGCTGACTTCCATTATCGGAGCACTCATTCTCCTTCTGGTGATTGATTGGAAAATGACGCTGCTGATGCTGCTTTCGGTACCAGTTGCCCTGCTCATTTTATGGCCGCTTGGCGCTAAAATGTTCGCTATTTCCAAATCCATGCAGGAGGAAACTGCACAGTTTCAAGGAGATTTAGGCAGGGTATTGACGGAGATTCGGCTGGTCAAATCTTCGCTTGCTGAACGAGTGGAGGATAAGCAGGGAGCCACAAGGATACAAAATTTGTTTCGCTTTGGCCTGAAGGAAGCCAAGATTCAGTCGATTGTTTCGCCTGCAATCATGACCTTAATGCTGTTGATTTTGGTGCTGCTGATCGGTTACGGGGGTGTCCGCGTGGCAGAGAATACTTTAACCGCCGGAGCTCTAGTAGCTATCTTGCTGTACATGTTCCAGATCATTATGCCCTTTACTCAGCTGGCAAGCTTTTTCACGCAATTTCAAAAAGCGATGGGAGCCTCCGAACGGGTACAGGAAATTCTGCTTGAGCTCCCGGAGGAGGAGGCGCAGACGCTTGCTGCGAGTGTCGGCTCAAAAAGACAGGCCCAGTCTGAGGAATTATCCTCTGGAAAAATATCTGACGAAGAGTTCCTTCCGGAGAAGGAGCGAATTGGCTCTTCTCTTGTTGAAGTAACGGCCTTTCGGCAATCCATAACGTTTGACCGGGTGCATTTCGCCTATTCGGAAGACAGACCCATTCTGCAAGACTTAAGCTTTACGGCGCGCTCCGGCCAAACGACAGCATTTGTAGGTCCCAGCGGTACGGGAAAGACTACGCTGTTTTCGTTAATTGAGCGATTTTATGTACCGCAATCGGGTGAAATCCGGTACGGGAACACGTTAATAGCCGATATTCCATTGGAGAAGTGGCGCAGCAAAATTGCCTATGTGTCCCAGGAAAGTCCGGTTATGGCAGGTACGATCAAAGATAATTTGCTGTACGGTCTAGGCTCTGTTGATGAATCGAAAATTGACGATGCGCTTGAGCAAGCTAACTTGACTTCGTTCATTGCTTCTCTGCCGCAGCGGCTGGATACGTCTGTTGGAGAAAGAGGAGTAAAGCTTTCGGGAGGGCAAAGACAGCGTCTTGCGATTGCCCGCGCAATCCTGCGCGATCCCGATATGCTCCTGCTCGATGAAGCGACCGCTCATCTGGACAGTGCTTCCGAGCAGCTCGTCCAAGAGGCATTAGCAAAGCTGATGAAGGAACGCACCACACTCGTTATTGCCCATCGGTTATCGACGATTCGGCATGCCGACCAAATTGTCGTTATGGAAGATGGCAGAGTGAGTGGTTCAGGGACGCATGAGCAGCTGATGGAGGAGCATTCGTTTTACAGAAAACTGGTCAAGCATCAATTCCAGGATGAAAATGAATGATTAGGCTAAACGGAGCATTCGTTTGACCCGAACCTGTAGGGGGGTTAAACGAATCAGCCCGCTCAGGCATAAACTGGTGCCCGACTAGCCACTCTAATGGGGACGGGGCCAGTCAGTTGGCCGCCATGGACTTAATGGACAAAAGGAGGTCAACTCAGGTGAAGGCATTGACTTATCAAGGGATGAAGAATGTAAAGGTAAAGCATGTCGAGGATGCGAAGCTGCTTAAACCGGATGATGTTCTCGTGCGGATAACCTCTACAGCGATTTGCGGGTCAGATCTGCATATATACAACGGCGAAGTTCCAAACATGCCCGAGGATTTCGTCATAGGTCATGAGCCGATGGGGATTGTGGAAGCGGTTGGGCCGGATGTAGTACGGGTGAAAAAAGGGGATCGCGTCATTATCCCTTTCAATGTAGCCTGTGGTGAGTGCTGGTTTTGCAAGCATGAGCTGGAAAGCCAGTGCGACAATACCAATGATTTTTTGCATGGGGATACGGGAGCCTATTTCGGTTATTCCGAAACGTATGGCGGATATGCCGGGGGACAGGCCGAATTGCTAAGGGTTCCGTACGGAAATTTCATCCCTTTTAAAGTGCCCGAGGATGCGGAGCTTGAGGATGAGCAGCTGCTGTTTCTCTCGGACATTTTGCCCACTGCTTACTGGAGTGTGGATAACGGCGGAGTTAAGGGCGATGATACGGTCATCGTATTGGGCTCAGGGCCGGTTGGGCTGCTGACGCAAAAATTCGCTTGGCAAAAAGGAGCCAAACGGGTTATCGCCGTCGACTATGTCAATTACCGTCTTGCTCATGCACATCGGACAAACGGAGTAGAAACCTTTAATTTTTTGGAGACGGATGACCTGAATCATCACTTAAAGGAAATGACCGGGGGCGGAGCGGATGTTGTCATTGATTGCGTCGGGCTTGATGCGAAAAAAACGTTGGTGGAAAAGGTCGAAACCGTCCTAAAGCTGCAGGGCGGGGGGCTGGGTGCTTTTCGTATGGCCGCTGATGTTGTGCGCAAGGGCGGAACTATCCAGGTAACCGGGGTATACGGATTGAATTACAATATGTTTCCGCTAGGGGATTTGTTTAGCCGTAATATAACCGTGAAGCTGGGACAGGCCCCGGTAATTCATTATATGCCGGAGCTGTATCGGCAGATTAAAGCCGGAGAGATCGATCCCACAGATATGATTACTCACCGGTTATCGCTCGATGATGCGGAGCATGGTTACAGAATATTTAATAATAAAGAAGAAGATTGCATCAAAGTCGTTTTGAAACCGTAGCGCGTTAACTTTTCCAAATAATGAGCAATGTCAGTCTAACTGTTGACCTATGCCGGGTTGGCAGTTTTTTTTATCCAAACTATGCTAAAATGAGAGGAGATACCAGAAAAAGGGAAGTGGCAGTACGAAAATGTAGTCATGAAATCGAAAATACTTCTCATAGAATTTGAGGTAGATCAAATTAAGAGAGGGGAAACGCAGGTATGAATCCAGAAAAGAAACGCCTTTATTTGCTCCATGGCCTGATGGGTACGGCTGAGAGTCACTTTGTCCATGTGCTGGAGGGAATGTCGGAATGGTTTGAAGTCATCCCCCTTGATCTGCCGGGACACGGAAATAATAAGGTTGACGCATCAACACCCTACTTTGAGGCAGCAGTGCAATGGTTAATAGAGGAAATCACAGATCGCGGCAAAGGCTGCTGTATAGCGCTGTCATTAGGAGCTTCCCTAGTCCTTCACTCCGCACTCCGCAAGCCCGAAATATATGAAGCTATCATTGTAAGCGGGTACACTCCGCATATTCCTGAAAGTATGGAAGGGACCATGCGCCGGCAGTATGATTATTTAATGAATATCCAGAATCATGATCCCAAATTGGCCAGCCGCTTCCGCGAGATGCACGGTGAGCGATGGTTTAACACCCTGACTTCAGTGCTGGAGGATTTTACTTTCAATTATCCGGTATTCACAGATTCTATGATTAAAGAATTGAAAGTGCCCACTCTGATTCTGAATGGGGCTAATGAAAAGCATGAACGTGATGCGGCGAATCAGTTTGCCGACCTCAACCCGAAAATTTCAGCAGGCTTGATTCCTTCTGCAGGCCAAATGGTAAACGCGGTAAGGCCGGAAATTTATAATCACTTGGCATTAAGTTATTTCCGCTCCACTTTGGACCAGCCTAATCAAACAGTTGAATAGGAGTTCCATATAGAAACAATTGTTGACGAGGTCTGATTAGCATGCTATACTTTCACTTATCCGATGAGACAACTGGGTTTTAGCGCTTGAACGTTAAGCTAATTCACGATCGGATTCCGTATAAGCTACCCCGCCAAGGGAGCTCACTGGTCCGTCCGCTTAACTATTAAGGGCAGGCCATATGTTAAGCCTTAATACCCCAGCTCACTTGATTCTACCGGACAGCCGGAGACATCTTTCATTTTCATGATGTCTTCAGGCTGTTTTTTTATTGCTCAGATTGGCCGTTTTAGACGAGGGCTTACCTCGAGGTGAGGAAAAAGGGGTAGCGGCTCGCATTTTCAACTAGGATAGCAGCAGAATTAAGAAGGGGGCATTCTGAATAGATGAAATATAATCGATTAGGCAGAACAGGGTTGAAAATTTCCGAAGTCAGTCTGGGCACGATGGCATTCGGCCGTTGGATCGATGAAGCGGCTTCCGCTCAAGTGCTGGACTGTGCGTTGGATTATGGAATCAATTTGATAGACACGGCTGATGTATACGGCAAAGGAATGGATCTGAATGATCCGACCCGGCACGGCGACTCCGAGGCTATTCTTGGCGAATTGCTCAAAGGCCGCAGAGATCAGGTTTTGCTGGCAACCAAGGCTCATGCCAGAGTCGGGCTCGGTGTCAACGATGCGGGACAAAGCCGGTATCATCTTATTCGGGCGGTAGAGAACAGCTTGAAAAGGTTGCAAACCGACTATATCGATTTGTTCCAGGTTCACCGCTTCGATGCAGATACTCCGCTGGAGGAAACGCTGCGTGCTCTGGATGATCTGATCACTGCGGGCAAAATTCGTTACATGGGCTGCTCCAACTTTGCTGCTTGGCAAATTGCGAAAGCTCAAGGAATTAGTGAGGCTAAGGGGCTTCACCGATTTGAAAGCGTGCAGCCGGAATATAGTTTAATTTCCCGCGAGATTGAAACCGAACTGCTTCCTTTTGCCCGTTCGGAGAAAACCGGTGTTATCGTGTATAGCCCGCTTGGACGCGGAATACTGACCGGTAAGTATAGCGAAGCACAGGAACAGCCCCCGGCAGGCTCTCGACTGGCGGCGGGAGAAGCCCGGCTCAAGCAATTGCTTAGTAAGAATCCGGGGCTTGCTTTAGTTGAAGCCATTCGTCCGCTTGCTGAAAGCCGCGGTTGGACACTTGCCCAGTTTGCTTTAGTGTGGGTGCTCGGCCGCCCAGGTGTAACGTCAGCCATTCTTGGGGCTTCCAAGCGGGAACAGGTGGAGTCTTCCTTGCAGCATATCGAACATAGACTGAGCATTGAGGAGCTGGAAACGATCGATTCGGCGGCACGGGAGTTAGGCATAATAAAGTGAGCAGCTGCCAGCAGCCTAATAGGAAGTGGAGTATGTACTGTTGCTGCGATCAGACCAGCTCTAATCTAGGCATAACATTCCAGAGTCATTTTATTGTTTCAAACCAAGTATTCTCATAAGCAAAATATGTAATAGTCTATGGTTAATTTCGTGCATTCAAAATAAATATAGAGGGTGTTAAACACATGAGTAAATCCGAACGAGAATTGCATCTGGGGCTGTTTTTATTTGCAACCGGCTATCATCCGGCAGGCTGGAGACTTCCGGAAGGCAAGGCGGATGGGGCTTACCGCCCTGATTTTATAGCAGAAGTGGCGCAAAAGCTGGAAAGAGCCAAGTTTGACTATTTCTTTCTAGGCGACCGCCTGTCCAGCAGCCCGGATATGCAGCATATTTTTCCATCACAAATGACACGGCTGGAGCCGTTTACGATGATTGCTTATGTGGCTGCTGTAACGAAGCAAATCGGTTTGATTGCTACGGCCAATACGACTTATGCAGAGCCCTATCATATTGCCCGGCTAACTGCTTCGCTCGATCATTTGAGCGGTGGGCGTGCTGCGTGGAACATAGTTACCGGTGCTGACCCGACAGCCGCACTGAACTTCAGCCGTGAAGAGCATTGGGATAACGCCCGGCGCTATGATTACGCTGAAGAGTTCGTGGATGTAGTCACTAAGCTGTGGGACAGCTGGGAGGATGAGTCCCTCCCCATGAACAAAGAGAGCGGGATGTTCGCTGATGCAGCCAAGGTTCACAAGCTGCACCATAAAGGAGACTTCTTCTCCGTGGAAGGGCCTCTGAATATTGTCCGCCCTGTACAAGGTCAGCTGCCATTAGTACTGGCAGGAACCTCGGAGCGGGGAAGAGATTTGGGTGCGAAGGTGGCGAATGTTATTTTTACCGCTCAGCGCTCCATTGAAGATGGCCAGGAGTTTTACTCCAGCATTAAAGGAAGGCTCCCCGGGTTTGGCCGTACCCGTGATGAAGTGACGATTATGCCGGGACTTGTGCCCATCGTCGGACGAACCTCTGAGGAAGCACGCGATATCTACCGCAGGATGAATGAACTGCTGGTAACGAATTTTGACTTAAGTGAATTGTCCAGGCGGATTGGGGTTGAGTTATCCCCTGCAGCGCTGGACGACGAGTTGAGTGAGGAGATCATAAAGTCAGTCAATCACGATGGCGCCAACTGGATCAAGCTGGCCCAAAAGGCGAATGGAAGAGAGGCGATCACCGTGCGTGAGCTGTTCTACTATTTTACCGTTACGGTGAGAGGGCATCTGCTCGTAGTAGGCAGCGGCAAAGAAATCGCTGATCTAATCGAAGAATGGTTCGTCGGCGAAGCCGCGGACGGATTCAACGTCTGCCCGCCATATATGCCGGGCGGTTTGGATGATTTTCTCGAATTGGTGGTACCGGAATTGCAGAAGAAAGGCATTTTTCGTAAGGAATACAGCGGGAATACTTTCCGTGATCACCTCGGCCTAAGCCGCCCCGAAAACCGATTCCAGAAGGTTGAGAATGCTTAATCTATAAATTCGTCAATTCCCGATATTAGCAAGTTTGATCAAGGGATAAAAAAGGTGGTGATCAGATATGGATCGCAAGCTCGGTTCATCGCAACCGTCGACGGTGCCCAAATCAGCGCCTCATGCGGAATCTTCCGGGGCTCCGCGGTCGGCAGCTCCTTCCTTGCAAGACAATGCGACTGGAGAAGCAAAGGCAAAGGCGGAGCGCAAAAGATCAAACGACCAATCGACAGCTCGCACTGTTAAACGCAAACGGTTGGCCGGACAGCTCGGATTGCTGATCGTATTTCTAGGGATTTGCGAATTTGTTGTTCGTCAGGGGATCGTAAACAGCTTGTATTTGTCCGCCCCCACGGATGTACTGAGTAAAATTGCCGAGCTGTCTACCCAGTCTGCTTTTTATAGTGCGCTTTACGTAACCTTGGCGGAATTTTTTTGCCGGATATAGTCTTGCGGCTGTGCTGGGGATTGCCACCGGCTTGGTGCTTGTGCTGGTTAAAGGAGCTGAAGCTTTTTTCCGCCCCTATCTCGGCGCATTAATGGCTGTACCGAAGGTCACGATCATCCCGCTGATGATGCTGTGGCTTGGAATCGGGATGCCTCATAAAATCGCCATAGTGTTTCTGTTCTGTTACTTTACAATCGCGTTTAATACAATTACCGGCGTCAAGCAAGCGGCAGAGAATCACTTGAAGGTAGCTCGTGTGTTCGAGGCGACCCCTATGCAGACCGTAACGAAAGTGATTTTGCCTTCGGCGGTTCCCGCTATCTTCGCTGGTTTGCGGGTTTCCGCAGCGACCGGACTGGTAGGAGCTTTATTCGGAGAAATGCTTGGCTCCAAGGACGGTCTCGGTAATTTGCTGGTCAAGGCGACTTCGCTGTATGATACGGCTCAAGCATTTGCTCTGATCACAATCGTAACAGGAGTTTCCGTGCTTCTTCTCACCTGTATTGATCTGCTGGAGAAAAAGGTTTTTTTAAAGTGGAAAAGCGGCTGATCCAAAACTAAGCCTATGCTCCCGAAGAAAGTTTTGCCCAACATTACTATTTCTTCATGTTTATCCAAAACTAAGCCTATGCTTCCGAAGAGAGTTTTGTTCAACATTACTATTTCTTCATGTTTATCCAAAACTAAGCCTATGCTTTCGAAGAAAGTTTTGTCCAACATTACTATTTCTTCATGTTTATCCAAAACTAAGCCTATGCTTTCGAAGAAAGTTTTGTCCAACATTACTATTTCTTCATGTTTATCCAAAACTTTGAGGTGACCCCCCATGAAACCAAACAAAACTATAACGTCAGCTCTATATTTCCTCATAATCTCCCTGTTAATTGCAGGCTGCGCAGGAAACGATGCTCCCAATAACGGAGCGACTGGTCCCGCCAACGGGACAGCAAACAGTGAGCCGCCAGCTGCAGCGCTGGAAAAAGTAACCTACGCTGCCTTTACCGGAGTAAGCGGTCTGGCCGTTCACTTTGGTGCGGAGAAGGGCTTTTTCGAGGAAGAAGGTCTCGATGTCGAGTTCGTTACCCTTAAAGACCCGATAGCCGGGCTGGTTAGCAAAGAGGTGGATGTGGTCGATGTCAACACGACTGCCGCCATTGTATCCGCAGGGAAAGGCGCCCCAATCAAAATTGTATCCTCGATGTTCCGGACGAAGGGCCCCTTCTATCTGATTGCTAACAATGACATTGAATCGATTGAGGATCTGAAAGGGAAAAACGTCGGTTCCGGAGTTTTCGGCAGCGGACTTGATGTGTATACGCAAACGATTTTGCAAGCTCACGGACTGACTGGTGATGATGTGAATTTTGTAGCGAATGGCAGTCATGAAGCAGCCTTTGCCAGCCTGGAAGCAAACCAAGTGTCTGCGACGATCATCCATGAACCGTTCGCATCTTTGGCGGAAAGCACAGGAAAAGGCAAGCTGCTGGCTACCGGTTGGGACTACCTGCCGAATTTTCACACGGGTGTGCTGGCTGCAAATCAGGATTTTATAAACGAAAAACCGGAGCTCCTGGAGAAACTGCTCTGTGCATATTTTAAATCACAGCAATATGCTAAGGACAACCTGGATGAATTCAAAGAATATTATCTTACTAATACAACGATTGAACCGGAAATTCTCGATCAAGCGTTAGAACGCGAAATGGTGCTGTGGGAAAATAATCCCGATGTTAATTTTGACCATTTGGTGGAAACGCAGCAAATTCAATTGGACCTGGGCTTCCAGGAAGAAATCTATGATGTGGAGCAAATCGTGGATTTGCGCTTCATTCCTCAAGGAAATCCGTAAGGAAGTGTGCCCGTAAGGAGGGATTTCACCTATGGCAGGCTTTGAAGTGAAAGATGTCGGTAAAATTTATGAAGGTCATACTCCCGTAGAGACGCTGCAGCATATTAACCTCACGATTCAAGATGGCGAATTTGTCTGCCTACTCGGACCGAGCGGCTGCGGAAAAAGCACGCTTCTGGAAATTCTCGCCGGACTGCAAAGACCAAGCAGCGGGGAGGTGAGGTTCGCCGGGGAAGTGATGAAGGGAACGGATAAGCGGCTTGGAGTTGTTTTTCAGGACCCGTCCCTATATCCTTGGAGAACGGTTTCGCGCAACGTGGAACTGGGCCTGGAAATGCGGGGAGCGGATAAAAAAGAACGGCGCGAGCGGGTGCAAAGTTATCTGAAAATGGTAGGCTTAAGCGGTTTCGAGCAAAAATATCCGCATCAATTATCCGGAGGTATGCGGCAGCGGGCCGGCATTGCCAGAGCGCTGGCGAACGAGCCGGAGGTCCTATTGATGGATGAGCCGTTCGGTGCTGTCGACCATTTGACGCGGCTGCAGCTGCAGGATGATTTGCTGGAGATCTGGAAAAAGGAAAAGAAAACGGTAGTCTTTGTCACCCATGACGTGTCCGAGGCGGTGTTTCTGGGCACCCGGGTTGTCTTGCTTTCAGCCCGGCCTGGGAAAATCAATCAGATCTTCCACATCCCGCAGAAACACCCGCGCAAACGGGACGATCTGGAGCTGTTAAAGGTTCAGAATGATATTTACGCGGCGATCTATGACATTAAGACGCAGGAAGATTTAGAATATATCATTTAGATTCTTATGCTGTCTATGGTGAGTTTAAAAATAAGCCGGCATTTGGACCGGCCATCTCCATGAATGAAAAGGAGGGAACCAAGTTGAGTGCCAAAGCAAGTGCTATCGTAAACGGGGACTGGGTGGAAGCCCGGTTGGAAAAAGGCGGGCTAACTGTGCTGGATGTTCGCTTCGCTCCCGGTAAACCGGACTATGGACGCACATCCTATGAACAAGGTCATCTTCCTGGCGCGGTTTTTGTAGATTTCAAGAAAGACTTGACCGCACCTGCGCAAAAGCATGGGGGACGCAGTCCGCTCCCATCGATTAAACAACTGGCTGATACATTAGGCCAGTTAGGGGTTTCTCGCGATCGACTGGTTGTTGTCTATGATGATGAAGGAGATCCGGCTTCCGCCCGGCTGTGGTGGATTTTGAGCTATTTAGGACATGAAAAAGTTTATGTGCTGGACGGGGGATTTAAAGCTTGGGAGCGGGAAGGGCGCCCATTGTCTACAGAGTTGACAGAGCCAGAGCCGGCTGTTTTCGTTCCTGAACCGCAAGAGGATTGGCTTGCTGATCAGGAGGAGGTTAAGGCAGCACTGGATCAAGACCGGGTTACACTGATTGATTCTAGAGATCTGGCCCAGTATTTGGGGGAGGAAGCTCCTTTTGATCCTGTCGCCGGGCATATTCCCGGAGCGAAGCATTATTTCTGGAAGGATGGCCGGGATGAGCAGGGAAGATGGAAGGCAGCGGATGCGCAAAAGCAGAGGTTTGCTGACCTTCCGCTTGATCAGGAGCTTATCGTTTACTGCGGCTCCGGTATTTCTGCCTGCCCGAATGTGCTGGCATTAAAAGAAGCCGGCTATAAGAACGTGAAGCTTTATTCCGGGAGCTGGAGCGACTGGATCAGCTATCAAGGCAATCCGATCGCGACGGGAGAAGAGTAATAGTTCACTATCCGAATACTGGAAAGAACTAGCACCCTATAATTTGCCGGATATTCCGGGTTATGAACCAGGCTCCCGTGACAGTTGAGACAGACAGAGCCGGCAGTGTCCCGCCCAAGGGCGACGCTCGCAAGCGCAGCGGAGGGCCCAGCGGCCGCCGCCGCAGACGGGGACCAAGTGCTGAGAAGCAAACCTGACAAAGGATAGCTGGGAAATGAGGTAGGACGTTCTCGATAATCTGAGGCACCCATCTTGGGTGCTCTTTTTGTTAAAAATAACCCCCCGCGTAAACTCCCCGCATGATGAGCAATCTCGGGTAATTGTACCTCAATCACATAACTTGCTACGAAATTTCGTCTGAAACACTGGCTGCAGCTCCTTATTAGCTTAAAGCCCTGCATTTGTACGATTTGCCACACAAATATTGGGTAATCTCCCTTCAATTCCTTTCCTTTGTACGATTTGTCATACAAATCTTGGGTAATTGCACTTCAATCCCCTGAATTTGTACGACGTTTCATACAAATCACCCGTAATCGCCCTTCAACCCCTGAATTTGTACGACATTTCGTACAAACTGCAGGAAGCAAGCCCGCGAACCCCGCCAACCTTGGCCAGTTTCATGCCGGAGTTGTGCCAGAACTGAAGAAGACATCACTGTTTTCATTGTAAATCCTCCCAGTGTTCAATTTTAAAATAGCAACCGGCGCGTATTCCGGGAATCGGGAACTGTAGTAGCTTAAAGTTGCATTACAATAAACTTAGAACGTTCGTGTTACATGAAGTCGAGCCATCTTCAAAAAGTGTGGATCTAATGAACGATCTGCCAGGGCGGTTTGGTAATACCGTGTTGCACGCTCCCTTATGATCACACGAACTGGCCACGCATATGAAAGCAGTACTTAAATAGGAATTAATTCCCATTAGCATTTAACAGATGCGTTTGGTGCAGGCGGTTCGCCATTGTAACCTATAGTGAGGTAAAACATACCACAAATAATGACAGAAAGAAGTAGTAGTTAAAATGATATAATGTAGTTAGAATAATGTCATGTCACCCAGTTTTGTGTTCCCGCTGAACTTTAGTTCAGCGGTGTTTTATTGTGTATTATTTGACGAGATCTCTGTATTTATTAATAAAATTTGTTCTTGTGTCACATTCCAGCTAGGCCGCTTCGTAGTAAACAGTAAAGGAGGGAATACAGTTGACTGACTCTGAACTACGTCAAATCATTACCGACGTATTGGGAGGAGATATCGAATCATTCAGCCGCATTGTCCAGGCATACCAAAAGCCCATATATTATTACTGTTATCATATGCTGTCTAGTACAAGTGAGGCAGAGGATTGCGCACAAGAGGTTTTCCTTAAGCTGTTCCACAATCTGACAAGCTATGATCCGAATAAGTCTTTGGAAGCCTGGCTCTACAAGATCGCTTATCATCAATGCGTTGATATTCTCCGTAGACGAAAGCTGACCCGATACCTCCCCTTTTTCTATCAGAGGGACAAGGATAACAGACATGTTGATCTTGAGATTGAAGCCACATATTTCAATGAAGATGTACAGAAAGCAATGTCAAGGTTATCTGCTGAAGAACGAAATCTTTTGATTTTACGATGTGTGGAGGATAAGAGCTACGATGACATTGCCGACATCCTTCATCAGAAGACAGCAAGTCTGCGCAAAAAGTACGAGAGAACAACGGCTAAATTTCGGAAATACTTTGCTGAAGAGAAAGGAGAGAGCCTTAATGACAATGGGGCAGGAAGATCAGGATCTAAGAGAGCTTATTCGAAGAGGACAGCCACCTGAGGTTGATCTCTCCGCTACGGTCATTAGGAGGCTCTCAACAAAACAAATGGAGAAGGGAAGATTTTACATGAAACATAGAGTTAAATTATTGGTCGCTGCAGGAATGCTGGTGGCTGTATCCTCAGCGTTCGGAGCTTCACAGTTCCTTACCTTAAAGGATAGTAAGGGAGAGGTTGTGTACGAAGAAAAATTGGGGTCACAGGCTCCGTTAGTCGATACCTCTAGGATTGATTATCCTCATTTACACCAAAGTAATGAGATTTTGGATAAAGAACTCAGTGATGGAGAAGTCGGTATTCTCTATGTCCTGAAGAATAACCCTGACAATAAGTTGCATCAGCGCTTTAACCCAGAGCAATTTGTAGATTTTGCTTCATTCAATGCCAGGCTGGGTGATGTGGATCTCAACATCCCGAGCGCTCTGGATAGCGGATATGTGTTCGAGCATGGTTCTATTCAATTTGAGCCCGTCCTCGATGTGAATCAGCTATCTGAGGAGGAGAAGCTTGCTATCGTACAAGATCTGAAGGAGCAGGCGGAGCAGGCCGGAGAAGAATATGCGATTAAGCCAGTTGATGTCACGGATGAGTTCTGGAAGACATACAGCCTGTACAAAAAGGGTGACAATCAAATTTCCCTGCAAGTGGTAAACCTGGGCGAGCACTCTGGAGCGGCCTATTGGGATGATACGATCCAAATGACCAAAACGAAGCTGGAGGAAAATGGACAGGAAGCGATTCTTACCAGGTTTTCGGATAGTTCAAGTCTTCAACTTGTATGGATTCAAGAGGATAAAGAGAAAGGTGTTAATTACGAGTATATTATGAACACCAGAGGCGGCGACATTGACGAGGAAGAGCTAAAAGGAATCTGGATGGAGCTAATTCAATAATCTTGGCTGGCTATAAGACACGGGATTAATGAAATTATCCCACTATTGCAAGATTCATGCTTTTTATGAAAAATGTGACTACAAAAAAGATCATACGGCAAAGCATGCCCCGTCTCCATTCTAATTTTGAAAGGAGGCGGGGTTATTGTGTTTGGATCGTACAAATCTTCGCTGTAGATGTTCTTTTTTCCATTTGTCGTGCTCAATTTCAAAACCCGTTTTCTTTGCTCACCTTGCCTTCCAACCTCGACTATGTTCGATACTTGGCCTTTCTAATAACTGCATCCCAACTGTTCGACAAGGCAGCTGCATCGTGCTAAGAGCGGAAGGTTGATGGATGCAGCGAATAATCATCATGCTAGCTGAAAATGGTTGTATGCAGCATCAAGATATGATAAGATACGAGGTATCTCAAGGAATGGAGGGTTGTCCTAAGCTATGGGTATGGCAATAATTTCAGGAAGATTGCGTTTTGTAACTTTGTCCCACTAATTCAATAGTGAACAAAGGCTCTGTCTTGCGTGCGGAGCAAAAACGGAATCAGTCTGCCCATTTTAGGACATCTCTTAAGCATAGATGGCGAAGTCGGGACAGCGTGTCTGTCTCTTTTTTTGTGTTCTTTTACGAGCACTCTTTTTCTCGTCTGGCTTTATGGATATTTTTTGAAAACCCTAAAAATCCTGCTGTCTTGGATTCATAACGGACAACGGGCTGCTAAAATGTGCACTTTTCTTTTCTATTCTTTGATCCGCCGCAGGCATAAGCCTGTCTTTTTTTTGCGTGTCAAAAGGATCGAGGAATAGGAGGAAATGAATCTATGCGCAGACAAAACAAGAAACACAGGAAAATAAAAAAGCACCGGTCAGGTCCAAATTTTACAGCCCAGCATCTGCTGCATCATCCGGGGACCATCAGGCAGTTAATAGATTCAGCACAAGTGCAGTCAGGCGATACAGTTGTTGACATTGGTGCGGGGAAAGGGGGAATTACTTTTCCTCTGTCGCTGAAAGCAAGAAAGGTTATTGCGGTAGAAATTGATGCTGATTTCGTGCAAATGTTAAAGGCCAAAGCCCAAGATTCTCCCCATATTAAGGTGCTTCACTGTGATTTTAGAGCAATGAAGCTGCCAGCTAATCCGTTTTGTGTCGTTGCTAATATCCCTTTTTCGATCACCACTGCGATACTGGAAAAGCTGCTTGGGCCTGAGGGCAAGGCATTTCAACGCGGAGCGTTCATCCTGGAACAAGGAGCCGCTAAAAGATTTACGCAACCGGCTGCCCTTGATCCTCGTTTACTGGCCTGGAGAATGCATTTTGAATTTGAGATGGGAACTGCGGTGCCGAAGCACCATTTTTCGCCGCCGCCACGGGTAGATGCGGCCATGATACGCATTAGCCGAAGAAGCCAGCCGCTGGTTCCTTTCAGGGAAAGCAAAAGATTCGCCGCGTTTGCTGCTTACGCCTTGAGACAGCCGCAGTTGACGGCAGCCGATGCCTTGCGGGGAATTTTTACGCCAGCACAATTAAAAACAGCTTTCAGGACGGCAGGAATCGAACGAATGCAAATAATCGCAGTCCTATCGTTAGAGCAATGGGCAGTGCTATTTCTAACCATGCTTCAGCATGTACCGCATTACCGCTGGCCAAGAAGGTAGCAGAAGAGGCATGAACGGGGACCAGAGTTTTATTGCTGCTAAAAGAACTACGTGGTTCCGGTGACAGTCTGGGATTATACCTTGTTTTCCGAATAAAGCGATATCCTTACAAATAGTGGAACCCGTAAAGCACACCCGCAAAAGACACACGTAAAAGGAACACCTGCGAAAGGCCGCCCATAAAGGAGCGTCTGCAAAAGGGCACCTGGCCTATAGAAATACGCCCGGCCTACAAAGGAACGTCTCACTAAGAACAGCCCCATAAAAGGACAATTACCGTGCCTTTTATGGGGCTGTTTCTATTTACTCCCGAGTTGTAAGGATGAGCGGCTTTATCGGTTCTATATCTTGAGGCGCTTTCTCAGGAAGCGGACTGCTTGTGTTTGAACGTCGTTTGATGCAGCAAAGCACCGCACGCTGGGAAAGTGCGCGCGGTGCTTGCGATGCGTGCGATGCAACCGGTGCTGGCCTTTTCCAGCTAATTAGACCATAATTCCGAACCTCAAAGTGAGCTTTTTTACGGGATCAGGTCAATGGCTTGCTGAGGCACGAACGTTTTTTCGCCGTTAAAGACAGTGACGCCTTCCAAAGGAATCATCGTTCCATTGAACTCGGCAATATTCGTATAAATAGGGAGTCTTAATGTGTCCGAGCCTTTGGTTACGATGACTACAGGGTTTTTCGGATCAGTGATGTCCCATTCTACTTCCGCACCTTTGGCTGTGAACGCCTCTCTAGCAGGTACAAACAGCCGCTCTGTGGTAGCGTTCAAGTCTACACCCAGCGCTTCGGCCATATACACAGCCAGTTCAGTGTTATCCAGAACGCCAGTCAAACGTCCGTTACCCGGAGTGTAAGAGTAGAGAGTTACGTCTCCACCTGTATGCCCGCCTGTTGTCCAGCCAATCATGGCGCGCTTACTGATCATCGGTCCGACTGTGTAATTCATGCTGCCGGGTTTTGTTTCTTGAATAGCTTTTACTTCTTCATCTGTCAGATCAGAAATTCCGTAGTACTGCTCCATCACTTCTTTGACGTTGGAACGATCTTCGTTCAACATCTTTTCCAGGCCTTCGCCGGTTAGCTTAGCTTTTTGCAAAGGGGCGATAAATGTGGACAGCGGCAGCTTGTCATAGGTTCTCGAGGTTTCGGCGTTGCCGATCGTAATGCCGCCATTGCCATGATCGGTAGCGGCCAGCACCATCGTATTTTGATCCTTCTTGGCGAAATCCAGTGCGACTTTAACCGCTTCATCAAAAGCAAGCACGTCACTGATAATACCGATCGGATCATTGGCATGAGCCGCCCAATCCACTTTGCTTCCCTCTACCATTAAGAAGAATCCTTCCTCGTTCCGGGAAAGCACTTCTATCGCTTTGCTGGTCATTTCCGCAAGGCTGGGCTCCTTGGCGGGATCGCGATCCATGTCGTAGGCAAGAGCGGAGGGAGCAAACAGCCCCCACAATTTATCAGCGGTAGAAGCTTTCAGTTCATCGATTGTTGTTACGTAATCATAGCCGGACTGCTTAATGACTTCCAGCAGATCATTTCCGTCTTTGCGTCCATCCGGTACGAAAAACCGGCTTCCTCCTCCGAGAACGACATCCAAGCCATTATAGACCTGCTGCTTGCTGAGTGCATCATAATTGCTGCGGTCAGGATAATGCGCGCTGAAGGCAGCCGGTGTGGCGTGCATAACTTCGGACGTTGAGATTATACCGGTGGACTTGCCGGCCAGTTTGGCTGCTTCTAATACATTGGCCACAGGCCGTCTCTCTTCACCGGCAGGAATCGGATCAACACCCGGCATATCTGCAACATCAGGCAGAACGCCTACATAGCCTGTATGCGACTTGTGTCCGGTAGCAAATGCGGTGCCGGCGGGAGCGGAATCTGCAATAGCCGCATCAGCGGAATGAGTCTTCACCATGCCGCTGGCCATTTCATCCATTGCCAAAGGGGTGCCGCCTTTGTACCATCTGGCCAGTGTAGTGCCATCAACGCCCATCCCGTCAGGTATGAGAATAATTACGTTTTTAGCCGCTGGTACTGAATTGGCGGCAAGTGCTGCGCCGCCTGTTGAAGCAAACGCAGTGAAAGCAATCATTACGGCAAGCATGGCTTTCATCATCTTCTTCATTGTTCGTCCCTCCTACAGTTATGTGTTATCTTTTTCAGAGTAAGGGAGAACTATTTGCTCAATGTCATCGCTGTTTTAAGGTTTTATTAAAGTTTGAAGCATGATAGATTTGGGGGTGTGGAAGATGTGGGAAAATGAAGGAAGGGTGGTTCGTCTGGAAGCAAATCATAGATCTGTTGTGACGGGTGTAATTTGGACGGTTATTTTTTCAGGGATGAGCTTTTATTGGGCTATGGGCGGCCAGCTTGGTCTTAAGTCATTGGGAGGCTCTATTTATGAGATGTCACAAAATCCTGATCCATCCTTTGTTAGAATCGTATGGCTCACAGGATTTGTAAAGCTGCTCGGGATCCCGCTGCTGCTGGGATTGTATGTGAAATGGAAGAAACCAATAGCTGCAAAGGCATTCTATTACGTAACCAAAGCAGCTGGCATATGCATATTTCTATATGGGTTTTTAAACTTCATCACGATCGCTTTAAGCGCCCTCGGTATTTTGGATTTTGACTTGGAGGCCTCAGCAACATTTTGGAGACTGGTGTTCTGGGAGCCTTTCTGGATGATCGGCGGTATGTTTTATTTCTTTGCTGTGAAAAGAGGAAATACTGCCTGAGGCAAGTACGTGGATGGACCGTCAGGCAGGGATATTTCCTCGCCTAATCGCCTATCGTTTAGAAGCTCTTAAAAACCATCAGGTACAAAATAGCAACGGGCAGCAAGGTAGCGGCCGTTCCATAAATTGCCCACTGGGAAGATGCTTTATGGTAAGCCTTCGGGAGGATGCCTGAGCGCATTCCCTCTGCGCTTAGACGGATCATTTTGCGCTGTAAAGGAAGTAGAAAACCGAGCCATATCGCCCCGGTAACCGCCATTAACAGCAGGGAGAGTGTCAGCCAGTTCATGCCGGACAACGTATAGCCGCCTTTGACGGCCATTAGCACGCCAGAAATAAGCAGAAGTGCCAAGCCGGGAAGCGTGAATACATAATCGGCCAGCATAAGATGTTTGGCAGCGCTGTGAATGATGGAAGGATTGTGCTGACGGTCAGACATCACTTTCCAGAAAGCTGCCGTAATGATGTTGCCTACAAAAAGAATCGCTCCAAACAAATGAAGCCATAATAATCCATTCATGAAAAACAGTCCTTTCCTTGTTGAGGTTGCTTATAGATTGCTGGAGAACCCCCTTTAGTCACGCTGCAGGGTATCTTTTAAAAATTGAATATAGTCATTCATTTGAAAGGACGGGTTATGCGCCGGCAGAAATGCACGCATGCGCAGCCCAAGTGCGAGCAGAACAAACAGTTCTCCGCTCTTGTCCTTATCCACTGACAGGGGAATGACCCCATGCTGCTGACCGGAAGCGATCCACTCGCGGGATTGGCGGACGGACTGTTCATAGAATTGTTTAAGCACCTCGTCGATTTCCGGTATGCCGCTTTTGCCGAGCAGATAGACCAGAATTTGATTCATCACATTCCCCGGATTTTCCAGCTCCGAGAATCCGCTTGTAATAGCCTCGAGCGGGCCTTCAAAATTTTTACTCTGCTTGACCCGGTCATAGAAATGCTGGTTGACAATGTTCAAGCCGTCCTGCAGCACCCATGCGAAAATTTCATCCTTGCTTTTGACATAGTGAAAAATAGCCCCCTTGGACAAACCGGAACGGTCCATGATGTCCTTCATCGTAATCGATTCGCAGCCCTTCTCGGCAATTAGTGCTTTCGTAGTATCTAACAGCAGCTGCGTAGTTTGCTGTCTCCGCAATTCCTGCTTCATATTTTATCCCCCGCCTTATATGATTTCCTCATCGGATCTTGACTAAGATTTTTTTGGTTCTTGACTCAATTATAAATACAGACCGTCGGTTTGTAAATAATTTTCTTTATTTATACCAGCACTGCTGTCGTGAAAGCCGGGCAGACCAACTCCGGTAAAAGTGTAAGTCGCTGCAAATAACATAAGAAAGCTACGAGAGGCTTGACCAGCGGCGATTAGGCGAGCAGGCCTATCGGTTATTGACAAACCGAACGTTGTTCTGTTACGATTAGCTCACATACCGAACGCTGTTCTGTCGTGTAATTACCGAACATTGTTCTGGTGCGAACGGCGGCGTATATACCGAACATCGTTCAGCTTTGAATGGAACGGCCTACATGCCGAGCGCTGTTCGGATGAGCTAGGGAGATGATTGAAATGAGCGAAAAAACTTTTAGTCCTACCCTGTATAAATTGCTGGAAACTGCTGAGGAACTGATCAAGGAAAATGGCTGCAAGCAGACAACGATTCGCGATCTGGTAAGCCGGTCAGGGGTATCCATGGGCGGCATTTATCATTATGTGCAGAGCAAGGAAGAGTTGTTTGGTCTTATTTTGGAGCATAAATTGACGCAAATTGACCGGCAATTTTATGAAGCGGTATGCCAAACCGAGCTGGGGGATTTGGAGAAGCCGCTGAAGGCGATAATGGAAGGATTTTTTAAGCATTTGATAGGAGAACGCAAGGTGGCGCCTGCTGTGCTCATTTATTTGGTTAGTCTGCAAAATAATCCAGCCGTGAATGGGATAGTAGGACGTTTTCATCAAAAATGGAAAGATATTTGCGAGGAGTGGATAAGAATCGGCCAGCAGGCACATGCCATACCCGGTGAGCTGGATGTTCGTGCTGCTTCTGCGTTTCTCGTCACGTATTTGTTCGGTCTAATGATCGAAGACCGCGTGAGCCCTGATGGAGTCGTTTTCCAGAATGCTTATGAAATGGTATATCGTCTTTTACAGCAGCCGGCTCGTTAAAGGTATCTTGTGAACTACATGTTTAACGGGGTATTTCCAAGCAATCAATACTGGATAAAACATCCTGCAT
>NZ_HE610957.1:579245-593202 GCF_000285515.1 Paenibacillus senegalensis JC66 | reverse complement strand
ATTGAGGGAGGCAAGTAAATGAAAAAAGCGAATGAAAATACAAATGAAAATACAAATGAAAATACGCCTGCACATGCGAAAAATCCTGTTGATCAGGCTGAGGTTCATGCAGTTTTTGGCACGGGTGGTTTGGGGCTGTCTTTAGCAGAGGTTTTAAGCAGGCAGGGGAAAAAAGTCCGGTTAATTAACCGCAGTGGGCAACTGCCATCCGGATGCTTTAATCCTGAATGGGAAATCGTTAATGCGGATGCGTCCAATCCTAAAGCCGCTGCGGAAGCGTGCAAAGGAGCTGCTGTAGTATATCACTGCATGGGGCTGCCTTATTCCGAGTGGAAAGAACATATGCCGGGAATGATGGCTGGTCTAATAGAGGGAGCTGCTCAAGCGGATGCTAAGCTTATTTATGGGGATAATCTTTACGCTTACGGACCTGTCTCGGGGAAGCTGCACGAAGAGCTTCCATACCGGCCTGTTGGAGAAAAGACAGAAGTGCGCGCGAATGTAGCCAAACAATTAATGGAGGCCCACAGCAGCGGTAAAGTAAGGGCGGCAATCGGCAGAGGCGCGGATTTTTACGGCCCCTTAGTCGCCATGGCTTCTCTCGGCGCGGATGTTTTTCGCCATGCAGGGACGGGTAAACCAGTACCTTTACTAGGCAGTCCAGATCATCTCCATACTTATATTTATATAAAAGATTTTGCCAGAGGCTTAGCCATACTCGGGGAGCAGGAAGCGGCAATCGGCCAAGTGTGGCACATTCCATCGGCCGAAACGGTGACCACCCGGCAGCTTGTTGAGCTCATTGGGGAAGAGGCAGGCGGCAGCCCTATGAGGTACAGGGTGGCTGGAAGAGGGATGGTTCGTTTTTTAAGTTTGTTTAGTTCCATGATGAAGGAATTAAAAGAAATGCTCTATTTATTTGAGCAGCCATTTATAGTGGATCACAGTAAATTCGAGCACGCTTTCGGAGCTGTGGTGACGCCGCATCGCGAGGCAGTTCGGGAGACGCTGCGCTGGATAAGAGCTTGAGAACGGGAGAAGCCATATAAAAAAGCGCACACCGCAGACCTCATTGCCGATTAGATGTGGTCAGCTGTGCAAGCCTATAAAAGAACCTGTCCAGACTAAATAGAATAACAGCCTACTGGCGATGTTCCGCAAGGAACAAGGTCCGCAGGACTGAAGGAGCCTCCCGCGGGCTTCTTTTTTAGTTCCCGAAATACATGTCTTGTGTATTTAGGACTGGTCGAATATAATAATAATGATAATCATTATCATTATAGTTTTGCTAATAGATTCATAGATTTGGAGGGAAATGAATACCACCAAGATTGCATTAAGCTAAAGAGAGGTCAACAGCAGCATTGGCATTTTGCGTTGTCAGCAGCCCAGCATGTTGGGCATCGCGGCATCAGCATAGAGCGATGCCGGTACGATCGGCAAATGATTTGGATTTTTTTACAAGCGCATAATCTAATTGTCTGGATAGGAGAAGAGAGAACATGTTGAAAAAGTATAGGGTACTCACAATAATAGCTTTAGTGTTTATTCTAGGCGGTTGTATGGCGCAGCAAGATAACGGGCCAAGCCAGCCGAACGAGTCTAGTCCCAATAGTTCCGTTAATCAAAATGAAAACTCCAACGGGAATACTAACGCAAATGCCGGTTCCAATCAGCAGATTGAAATTGAAGACGGCTTTGGAACGCAAACCTTCGATGGCGTTCAATCCCGCGTCGTTGCTTTAGAATGGAGCATCGTTGAAGAGCTGTTAATTGCAGGCGTGCAGCCGGTCGGCGTTGCCGATATCGAGAATTTTAACAAATGGGTTACGATAGATGCGGAACTGTCAGAGGATGTAGTAGATGTCGGCGGACGTATCGAACCGAACCTCGAAATGATCTCGCAATTGAATCCGGATGTGATCATCGGAATTAAAGGCCGTCACGAAAAAATTAAGGGAGAGCTGGAAAAAATCGCTCCCGTCGTCATGTACGATAATGCAACTGATGTAGCGCAGGAGAATCTGTATGCCCATATGCTGGATTCATTAAAACAAACAGCCAAGCTGGTGGGCAGGGAAAAGGAAGCGGAAGATGCAATTCAGCGTCTGGAAAGCCGTTATGAGGAGGCCCGGAGCCAAATCGAGAATGCTAACCTAACTACCCATGAGTTTGTTTTTACCCAGGCTTTCTCGGTAAACCAAGCTCCAACGTTCCGTCTCTTTACGAAAAACTCCATCGTTAGCAATGTGCTGGAAAACATGGGGCTCGTCAATAAAATCCAGGATGAGCCTGAGGGAGCAAGCGGCATGATTGAAACGAATGTCGAGGGGCTGTCCAAGTATCAGGAAGCGATGCTGCTGCACACCGTGCAGAAGGATGATCCATTGTTCGACAACCTGGCCAACAACGCCGCGTGGCAGGGACTATATTTTGTTAACGAAGATGAAATGTATGATGTTGGCGCAGGTGTCTGGACATTCGGCAGCGTTTTATCGATGGAAACGCTGGTTGAACACGTTGTAGAAGCACTAGTGAAGTGAGAGCAATGAAAAAATCTGTAGCTATACTCACAGGCTATATCGCACTTTTTGCCTTGCTTGGAGCCATTCATGTAAGCCAGGGGCAGGCCTCACAAGGCTTCCTCGCCTTCTGGCGGGAGGTATGGCATGACGAGCAGCAGATGAATTTTCTGCTGTACAGCCGGCTGCCGCGCTTTTTGATCGGCTGCTTGGCCGGGGCGGCTCTAGCAGTTGCAGGCATGCTGTTACAATCGATGACTCGTAATCCGCTCGCCAGTGCCAGCACCTTGGGGATTCACGCGGGCGGCTACTTTTTTGTGGTGCTGTTTACCATTTTCCTGCCCTCGTTAAGCGGCCAATATCCAATCCTTGTGACGATGGCCGGCGGGATTTTGGCTGCACTGCTTGTCACCTTTTTGGTCGGACGGTCGCTGGACCCGGTACGGATTGCCCTAACCGGTCTTATTGTCACGATGCTGTTCTCATCATTTACAAGCGCTTTGCAAATTTTGTTTGAAAATGAGGTGTCCGGCCTCTTTCTCTGGGGCTCAGGTACACTGCTGCAATTGGATTGGAGCGGAGTTCAGTTTGCCTGGCCATGGATCACAGGTACGCTTGTTTTCGCCTGGCTGATCAGCCGGCGATTCGATATTTTGCTGCTGGGTGATGAAGCCGCGGCCGGACTCGGGCAAAACGTTACGCTTACCAAAATACTAGGCTGGCTTGTTGCCATATTGCTCGCTTCGGTAACGGTTGCGGCTGTTGGGCCGATCGGTTTTGTTGGCATCATTGCCCCGCATCTTGTCCGCTTGATGGGATTCCGTCTGCACAGGACAATGATCATCGGTAATATTGTCGTAGGTGCCGCATTGTTAGTCGGAGCGGACATTTTTGTGCGGATAATTTCCAAGTCCTCGGAGCTTCCGGTTGGAGCGATGACGGCGATTATCGGCGGGCCGTGGCTAGTTTATCTGGCATTCAAAATGGGGGCAGCGACCCGCGCAAGGGCGGGATCACTGGTTGGCAAAGTACGCATTCGTTCACTGGCGCGTTTTTATCCTCTAGTCATTATCGCCGTTCTTGTCCTGATTACAATAAGCTTGTCCTTTGGCGGTACCCGGTTTACTCCCATAACCGAATTGCCGCATGAATTGATGTATAATCGTTATGCTTGGGATTTCCGGGTCCCGCGTGTGATTATCAGCTTTCTTATTGGCATGATGATGGCGCTAAGCGGATTAATTCTGCAGAATGTGCTGCGCAATCCGCTTGCCGATGCATCCGTGCTGGGCATAACATCTGGTGCGAATGTAGTGGCTATGCTGTTTTTGATTGTATTTCCGCAAGCACCGTATTTGTTCGTGCCTATGGGAGCTCTGCTCGGCGCCTTGATTACGATGATGATTGTGCTGGCGGTCAGTGCCAGGAGTGGTTTTCAACCGATTAATCTGCTGTTGATGGGCATTGCTTTTTCGGCGGTAGGAGCAGCCTTGGTGCAGATATTTCTAGTCAGAAATAATCTGCATGCGTCGCAGGCACTGACCTGGCTCGCAGGCAGCACATATGGCACAAGCTGGCATCATATGTGGATTGTACTTGCGGGACTGCTGCTGGTGCTGCCTCTTGTGCTTTACCATGCCCGGGCTATTGACGTCCTTTCCTTTAGCGATGAGGTGTCAACCGGAGTAGGCGTAGGCACTTCCAAAATGCGGCTTAGTATGATTATTTTGGCGGTTGTTCTCTCTGCAGTAAGTGTCTCTGTAGTTGGCTCCATAGGATTTATCGGGCTGCTGGCCCCGCACATTGCAAGGCAGCTCGTTGGCCCCAAAACATTAAGGCTTCTGCCGCTTACTCTATGTATAGGGGGAATTCTGCTTATATCTGCAGATTTGCTGGGCCGTGTGCTGCTAGCGCCTAAGGAAATTTCTGCAGGGATTATCGTTTCTTTGATAGGAGCTCCCTATCTGCTGTATTTGTTGAAGCAAACCAATAAAGTGCAGCTGAAGTAAGCAACAGCAGCTGACGAGCAGCAAAGCGCGGATGCGCCAAGCGCGGCTAGAGGCTGCTGAAAATTTGTAATGCTTACTATATACTCTATTTGTGATAAAATGACTCAAAACAAGATGCTTGTCACAAATAAGCAGTATGGTAAGCGCTGAGTTTAAGTAAGATGTTTTTAGGAGCGCAATAAGCTCCTTAGCGAGGTTTTAGATTTATCGTGAACATCTATTGCAGCACAAGTGCCCAGCGGGCATCGATCTGCAAGGCGTTCAACGCTAACGCTCGCCCTCGCAATGCGATCTGAGCATGGCAAGCGTTACAATTTTTATACCCCCGATTTTGCTCAAATAAGGACCACTACGAGCGTTAGAATTCTGAGCGGCGGCGAACGGTCAGCGAAGCAGTGGCGAATGGTTAGGAAAGCGGCGAATGGTCAGCGAAGGCGGCGGCGAACGATCAGCAAAGCGGCAATCGCTGCAGCAGCGTACCCTACGGCAAAGGTAGCATCAGCAGCGCATGAGTGTACCACGCGCCAGCTCTCGAGAAAAAGCCTGTGGGAGGGACTATGAAAGTAAATATTAAAACGAGCCGATTGCTTGTGCGAAACTTTCAAACCGGGGATTGGCAGGCTTTGTACGAGTATACATCGGATGAACAGGTTATGAAGTTTCTGCCGGAATATGTCTTCACAGAACAGAATGCTCAACATTTTGTTCAAAAGCATTCAGGCGATGAAGCGAGATGCTTTGCCGTATGCCTGACGGATGAGCAGCGATTGATTGGTCACATTTCTTTTCATAAACATTTCGGGGATCATACCTATGAGATTGGCTGGGTGTTTCATCCCGCATACTGCAACAAGGGTTACGCTACAGAAGCGGCAAAGGCAATGCTGCGGCACGGTTTTGAGCAGCTGCAGCTGCATAGAATTATAGCCACCTGCCAACCCGAAAACATAGCGTCGCACAGGGTTATGGAGAAAATCGGGATGAGAAGGGAAGGCTTTTTCAAAAAATGCATCCCTCGTGGTCAAGAATGGTGGGACGAATACTGCTATGCCATTTTACGTGAAGAATGGATGGATGCTATACAACGGTATACTTGACATTTCCCTGAGTTCGCATAAATAAAGAAGGCTCGCAAAAAAATGCGGGCTTTTTCCTATGGCTAGAACATGTATGAGGAGGTTAGATGCATGCGAAGATTAGCATACATTCAAAGGTTAGATGCATGTGAAGGTTAGCCAGCATGCGAAGATTAACATGCTTGCGATGTTGCAGGCGCTGGGCATCAACCTTTAATTTTACCAGCAGGTATACACTTAAGCGTACTTACGCTCCTGATGGCGGCCAACATGTCAAGGTCAAGTGGAGACTGAACGAGCTCTGTTATTGTTTTAATTAAGGCCAACTTGCTTTTGCCGCGCAAACGGTCTATTCTGATAAAGCTGGCGATCATTACAACAGTGGATTAACTTAAGGGAAGTGACGTTTATGATCAGACAATTGCATTCCGCAGATTTACATAGAGTCATGGAGATCTGGCTGGAAACCAATATTCAGGCCCACAGCTTTATCCCGCAAGCGTATTGGCAGGAGAATGCCTCTTTAGTAAGAGAGCTGCTGCCGCAGGCGGATGTGTGGGTTTATGAGCAGGCGGATGGGGATATTGGCGGCTTTATAGGAATCATGGAAGCCTCGTTTGTAGCAGGGCTTTTTGTGGATTCGAACATACAGTCCGGAGGAGTAGGAAGTGCCCTTCTAAGCTATTGCAAGCAGAAATACCCGGAACTCAGTCTGCATGTGTATGAGGACAATATTAGAGCGGTGCGGTTCTATGAAAAAAACGGATTCACCATAGTCGGTGAGATGGTGAATGACGCTACCGGCAAGCAAGAATACGTGATGCAGTGGAAGTCCGGCTCCCGCTAGGGGGTAACGGATTGGAGCTTCCCTTCTTGAATTTTGTCCGGCCTCAAAGATGAACACTGAAAGGTGGCCTCTTTGGGGTCTTTTTTGTTATAACTAAATCTGCAAAGCTATTCTCATAAATGCCGGCGAAAACGGATAGGTTCCCTCGTAGTAGTTATATTTCGAGACATAGCCCCGCTAATTTTACAACTTGATAACAAAATAGTGTTTTTCTATTTAGGAAGAGGTGAATAAGTTGGCAACGATATTAATAGTTGAAGATGAAGCAGCCATTAATGAACTGGTAAAAAGGAACCTTCAGCTGGTCGGGCATCACTGCACTTCCGTCATGGACGGCAAGTCGGCTTTGGAGGAAATAGCAAATCGCGCTTACGATCTGGTTGTTCTTGATATTATGCTGCCTGAGCTGGACGGCTTTGATGTTTATCGCCAGTTAGGCGGAATACCAACCATATTTTTGACTGCACGCAGCAGTTTGCCCGATCGCATCAAAGGATTATCGATGGGAGCCGATGATTATTTGGTTAAACCCTTCGAAATGATGGAGCTGCTGGCCCGTGTGGAAGCCGTATTAAGGCGTACGCAAAAATCAAAAAGCGTGTTCGAAGCGGGCCACGTCAAAATCGACTTTGATAGCCGGCAGGTATATTGCAACGGGCAGCGGGTGGAGTTTACGCCGAAGGAATACGATTTGCTGGAAGTGCTGGTCCATAACCGGAACATCGCCTTATCCCGGGAAAGGCTGCTGGAGCTGGTGTGGGGTTATGACTACGAAGGAGACACCCGAACGATAGATGTGCATATTCAGAAGCTTCGCAAAAAGCTAAGCTGGGAAAATGCGATTCAAACCGTGTACAAGCTTGGGTATCGTCTGGAGATCAGTACATGAAACAGCGTACCTTTTTGACTACTCTTGTTCTGTTTCTGATTGTGTTCAATCTTGGTATTGTCTGGATTTCGGTTGCTACCTATAAGGACACGGTTAACCGCGCCAAGGATACCAGCTTGAGCGGCCATTACTTTATCGTCCTGGCTTTATTGAAGGACTTTCAGTCATTGAATAACCGCAATGCCGAGGTGGATGCTTCATTGCCTCAACTGCTTCAGCCGTATGATTATCTTTTCCGTGATGATTCGACATGGCTGGCTCTATACAAAGGAGACACCCTCCTTCACACAAACTTGCCGGTTGCTGACCCGGAATTGTTGCTAAATACTCCGGAGCCACTAGAGGAGGGGGCCCGCCGGGTGATGATGCGCGAGCAGGATGATCGCTCTTATGTCATCGTTACTGGAAGCCTCCCCGCGCCTTACGAGGAGTACACACTAAGCTATGTGCACGATACAACGGCTGCATTGAATTCTTGGAGAGTTACTAAAAATACGCTGTTTCTCGCCGGCTTTGTCTTGTCGAGTGCGCTTGCGCTGGGACTCCTGTTGGTGCTGAACCGCATTTTCAAGCCGTTGACCTTGATCTCCAGGACTTCACGTCAAATCGCGTCCGGCTCCTATGATACGAGACTCCCGGTAAATGGCAGGGATGAGCTTTCCGAGATGGCACAGAGCTTTAATCATATGGCTGAAGAAATTCAGCAGCGAATGACGGAGCTTAAGACGGCAGCGGAAAAAAAGCAGCAGTTTATCGACAATTTTGCCCACGAGGTGAGAACTCCTTTGACGGCGATTTATGGCTATGCGGAATATTTGCAAAAGGCAGCCCTGTCGGAGAAGGACAAGCTGGCAGCGACTGGTTATATTATGTCGGAGAGCCGCCGCCTGCAGACGATGGCGTTCCAATTGCTTGAATTAGCTAATTTAAGAAACGATGAGCTCGTGTGGGAGGAGCTTGACATAGCCGAGCTAATACATTCGGTGAAGCAAACCCTGGGGAGCAAGCTGACGGAGAAAAATATCCAATGGGAGCTGCGCTGCGAGTTTAAGTCTATACGCGGGGATGCCTGCCTGTTAACGAGCCTGTTTCTAAATCTGGTTGACAATGCGGTCAAGGCCTGTCGTGAGGGGGGCACTATCCAGATTCATGCTTACACGGAATACGACAGCAAAGTGGTGGCGATCCGTGACAACGGAAAAGGCATGGCAGCTGGTTTGCTCGAACATATTACGGAGCCTTTTTATCGTGTGGAGAAATCGCGAAATCGTAAAGACGGAGGGGCTGGCCTGGGGCTGGCAATTTGCCGGCAAATTGCTGACCGCCATGGCGCGGAGCTGCGATTTGCAAGCGAACCGGAAAAAGGAACAGAGGCATCGATTATTTTTACAAGTTCATCATAACTCTATGACGATTTCATAATGCGGTCTTAGTAGACTTCTATTTGCAAGACAAAATCAAACTTGGAAGGAGCATTTGCAATGAAGGAGAGAAAGGGCGAAAATCGCGGATGGAAGGGAACTTTGACGACCGCAGCAGTGGTCATAGGAACAGGTACACTTTTGTTTCAAGGTCTTACTCATGCAGCAGCAGCTATGGAGTTCAAAAAGATTAATCAAGTGCCGACGTATTATGTTACCAACACAGGGAATGCTTTATCGGAAACAGGCAGAAATCTGCCGGAAGGCTATCAAAAAGCGAGTTACACAGTGGATAGCATTGATTTGGAATTCTATCAGAAGCAAACCCCAACCAGTATAGATATCACAAGGGAAGAAGCAGCTGAACTAGGGGCGCAGGCGCTTTGGGAAATTTTTGGAGTGGATCTCGAAGGGCAAAGAGTAGAACTGGGTTACGGCCCTCCAACGGACAGTCTTCCCCGTTCATACTGGTACGCAGATGTTTACGTGGACGGTGAGCTTAAGTATTATTTCGACATGGATTCTGTGACGGGGGAGCTCTTTGGTATAGGCCGCAACCGAACGCTAGATGAAAATGCAGGACTCGGCTTTGATAGGGAGCTGCATAAAAATCCGCAGAAGTACGAGGAAATGGCGAAAGACTTGGCAGAGAAGTACAACGTAGTAAACGGTGCGGTGCAATCTGTGGAATACAACAGCCAAGGATACTCAAACAATGATCCGACGATCACTATGCATATTACCGGGGAAAATGGCGACCTGGCGATGATGACCTTTTCCCGTTATGATCAAGAGCTGCTGAGCATCGGCTACAATGCGTCCACCAAGTATGCGCTGGAATTCGCTGAGGAGCAGATGAGGAAGCTTGAGGACAAAGTTGAGGAGCTTCAAAAAACGGTCGATCCGGACGCTGCCCCTATGCTTGACCCTATCGAGCTCGACTAATCCAGCCTGCTGGCCCAATCCATGCAGGAAAAGGACTACACTGCTGCACCGGTAGTTCCTGGCCTGCAGTTGTTCTATAATTAGAAAACCGTCCCATCAGTCGGAAGCATGACTGTTGGGGCGGTTTATTTGTAGCAGAAGGCTGCTGCTGGGCAGGGTCAAAACGCTGCTGAAGGTTTCGGCGGCTGCGTTGAGTTAGACGGCTGAGATCCACTCTATACTGAGGCTTGCTATGAGAATGTTCATATAGGTACCTGTCGCCAGCCAATAGTGTCCTGCATAGCACTCAGCGAGATTCCCCGCGAGTGCCCAAAGGGAGACGCATTCGATGTGAAGCTTACGCTAACGCTCGCCCTCGCTCTTATTAGGCTAAAAAGAGGGGGATTTAATTTCTAACGCTCATCCTCGTTCTTATTTGTGACAAAAAGCCCAAAAAACCGTGATTTGAGCAAAAAAAGGACGATAGCAAACGATGGAAAGCGTTACAATTTTTAACCCCCTGATTTTACTAAAATAAGGACAATGGCGAGCGTTACAATCCGAAGCTGGCTGCTAACGCGAACGCGAACTCACGCCTTACTGCCCGCTTCAAACCGCTGCAAATGGAAATATACAGAAAATAGGGCGGCTGCCTAGCAGCTGCTGATGCTTTTTTACTAGACATACCTGCATCAACTGCCCCTTTCTTATACCTGACAACGACCTATTGTTGGGGAATAACCCTAACTCGCAATTTATCTGGAAAAATATGGGGATTTAGGTAAATTGGAAGGGATTTAGGGGTGGAAGAGAGAAGTTATTTTTAATAAGCGAGAAGCCTCTTCTCTAACGAGATATAGAGGTACAGGAGCGAAGGGGCAGGGGGCGAAGGAGCGGAGGAGTGACTTCTAACCATCGTGACGACGATGCAGATCGCCTAATCCTTAATCAACTTGCTTGAATTGGCTAACGTTAGATTGATGTTCTTCGGAATCACCGCTTCAACATTCGATAGAAGGTAAGTAGGGAAGTTCAAGGTTAAGAACAAGGAAGGAGCAATGGCTGGCCCAGCTGGAGGGGGAGGCAGATCTCAGGAAATTGCGGGTATTTTGCCGAGGGCTTTTTTTCTACCGTTTAGCAGCTGGCATTTCCATAAGAGAAATAAACTCGTAAATTGCAAAATGAGGGTTCAAAAAACTTGACAATAAAGGAGAGATCTTGCATGTCACAGCAGTACGAAATCATTAAGCTGCCTGCTTACCGGGCAGTTGGTTTGAGATGGGAAGGAACATATAAAGAGGTCCATACCATTCGTGATGTTATTCATACGATGAAGTCTAGAGTGGAAGAGCTCCCGCAAGCAGTTAAACCGGATGCTCAACTGGGACTGTCCTACCATCTGATACCGGAAGGCTTTGTCCATTATTCCGTTTTTGAAGTGGGGCCTGAGCAGACGGTCCCTGATGACATGGTTGAGATCGTAGTTCCCGAAATGACCTATTTGTTCACTCGCCACGAAGGAGGAAATATTGGGGAGACTTACAATCAGGTAGCCCTCTGGCTTGAGCAAAATGGCTACACTCCAGCAAAGGAGCCCGGCGTTACCTATTATGATCCACTGCCGATCAAGCACGAGCGGTACTCGCTATTGTCAGATTCTCAGGATCCGCATTTTGACATATTGATTCCAGTAGAGCCTCTAGCTTAAGACGGATCTGGGGCCGGCAAAAAGCAGAGGCAGGGATTTATCACGCAGACTCTCTAGGGATTTGAGAACAGATAACCAGGCGCGATTTTTTTATGGGGTTGTCCTTTTAATGGGACGTACTTTTACAGCGGTTTCCCGTTCTTATGGAATTTTGGAATGCTGTTCAGGCTCTAGCGGATTAACCCGATTCGTTCAAATTTGTACAGTTCGGCTTCTCCATGTTGTATAGAACGGGAGGGGCCTTTTTAGCGTCTCGAAAGCATCGCCTAATAAAAATTAAGGAGTATCATGTCTGCCAAAATTAGGAGGAGATTCGTCATGCTTGACTGATTGCGGAATTACCAAATTGTACTAGCAGAGGGCGAGGGAGTGAACGCATACGGATGGGCAGATAGTCCTCACCACAGGGCCAGAGCATCGCGCTTGGTGCAGCTGCACATAACACACGCGCTTGACTGCCGCAAAATTTAAACCAGTTTTAAACAAAAGCCTGCTGGAATTTAACCCGCAAGGTATACAATAGTCATTGAAGTCAGGCAGCAGGGGGCATCTATGGTGAATGACATGAACAATCAGGCTGTCATCCTATTCGATGGCGTCTGTAATTTCTGCAACAGTTCAGTGCAGTTCATAATTCAGAGAGACCGATCGGGTTATTTCCGATTCGCATCGCTGCAATCGAACGAGGCACAGATGCTTCTATCCGAACAGAAGAAAGTACCGAGCCTGGATTCGATCGTTCTATTGGAGAACGGACGGATGTTCACCGAATCAACTGCGGTACTGCGCATAGCGCGGAAGCTGGACGGACTATGGAAAGCGGCAGCTCTATTCCTTATTGTACCGAAGCCGCTGCGAGATATAGTATACCGGATAGTTGCCCGTAACCGATACCGATGGTTCGGCAGGCAAAGCGCATGTATGATTCCGACTCCTGAACAGTCCAGGCGATTTTTAAGGATGGATGAATTAGAGGAGGGTTAGTTATTGATAATTCGCATCTTGAGCAAGTCTATACCGACTACATTCCGGTTGTTTCTTGGTATCATCTTTTTAATCTATGGCATGGTCAAGCTGGTTTTCGGTCAGTTCGGCGAGCCTACCCCGGAGATCGCTGCGCTGCATAGTGAAGGCTTTGTGCTCGCGTGGACATTTTTCGGTTATTCCCGCTTGTATGAATTGTTCATTGGTGTGGGTGAAGTGGCTGCAGGGATCCTGATCATGATTCCGCGAACCGCGGCGCTCGGAACGGCCATCTACTTTCCCATTGCCTTGAATGTCATGCTGGTGAACTATTGTTACAGTATAGGCGTGCAGGACCTGAGCACGGTCTTGACGGTGTTGTGTCTCGTGCTGCTGTGGATCTATCGGCGAAAATATATGGTGCTTTTAGAAAGGGGCTGATACCATGACACCCTACGTCATTTTACTTCTGATCGGCATTTTCTGTCTGACCACAATATACTATGGAATTAAAGAATGGAGAAAATCGCGAAATATATCCCAATAATCAGATGATTAAAGCAAATTAGCTCAGATTCTTGATTACTTCTACCTAATGACAACAGCTTGCCGATTTCTTTAGCATTAGGCGGCTGAGGAGAGGAGTCATTTCCCCCGCTATCGTCTCAAACTTTAACAAACTGACCAACTTCAAGCCGTTCTATCTCCCTGTTATTTCCCCTTGGCCCTATACATAGCTTCCTAAAAAACGCACAAACTCCTAAGTTCCGAATGGAACAGAGGAGTTTGTTGACAAACTAGAGCTAGCGCATCATTTTGGCTGCATTAAAGCTTAAGCTGGTTATACGCGCGTATAACCGGCTGGCAGCTGGCCGGCATTGCGGATCGCGCGCACCTGCTCCACGGTTAAGCGCTGGTTTGTCGAAATAATCGATTCTACATCGTTACCGGCAATCAAATCGTCCAGGTCCCGGATACTGCGGTTTCCGCGCAAGATCCGAAAGTTGCCTCTAAAACCGGTACGGGTAAACAGCACCAAAGTTGCATTGCTGCTTGTGGAGAAGAAGCGCAAGCTTTCAATACCGTCAACGATGCGGTCTGTATTGGAAATTCCTACATTTCCGGTGAAAACCCGGCTCCTGCCTGTAAAACCTTCATCCTCATAGACGGTCAGTCTGGGGTACGTTTGCGATACATATGCTTTTGGCTGCATGCATCTGCCTCCTTATGAAAAAACATGATGATCAATAGAACCATCGACTCCCTTATTTCCACGTCACCAAGCCGGAAAATAGCATAATGCTATGGTAAACCCATAGCTTAAATGTCAGAATAGCGCGCGCTTTAGCAAGACTTTCCGCATGCACCGCGAGCTCCCAGCGGGCGGAGTTTCGCTGCGTCAAGGCGGTCGGTCGACCTTGCTTGCTAAAGTCACAGAAGCTCAAGGTCCGGGCAGACTTTCGCTTTAGGAAATAATAGATTTAACCGGCTTTAGTGTGTGAAACTAGTAATGGGTTACGAGTTCTATAGGGTTCTATATCATTATTGTATGAATGAGAGAATAAAAGGATTGGACGGCAAACTACACTTTTTTAATT
>NZ_HE610957.1:469258-577980 GCF_000285515.1 Paenibacillus senegalensis JC66 | reverse complement strand
AATTAAAAAACATACAATTTTCTTATTAAGTGTTATGAATCGAGTGATATTGTCGTTATATATAGGTGAGAAACAAATCAAAATGATAGATAAGCTTGCTAGGAGGATGAAGGACAATGAAAAAAGCTCTTCTGGATAAAATTGAATGCGCCTATTTGCCAGTTACAAACGTTGAAGCATCAGCGGAATGGTATCAACGGGTACTAGGGTTAACGCTTCGCTCGCCGGTGGAACCCGGAAAAGGTGCCATTATGATCATGGGAAGCGGACAGTGGTTGTTTTTGCTTCCGTGCCTGGACGGCCATCCGCTGCAATTTATGACTACTGGGTGGACCGAAGACGGCTCTTTGTTCGAGATGTTCCCCATTTGTTTTGAAACCGATGAAATTTATGCTTTGGCGAAGGCATTGGAGGAATCAGGGGCTTGGACGGAAGGGGAAGTGCGAAATGAAGGTTCCTGCGGCCTCCAATTGAACTTTAAAGATCCGGACGGCAACAAATTTCAAGTATGGCAGCAGCCGGTGCCGGCACCACTACTGGCAGAACAGGCAGCTAACTAGACACTGCTTATAGGTCAGCTCAAGTTTTGGATATTGGCTAATTGCGGCGATCCATATTTTTGGGCGAATATATAAACCGCAATCTAAAAGAAATCTACTTCCGGCTCTTAATATATCCTTTATCTTAACCAGCCTTTTGTATGCATGGACAGTGATTAAAGCAAAATGCTGAGATGGATAACCGGTCGCCTCATCGACCGGCTAAAGGGAGGTAAACGCATGATTGTAAACCAATCGCATTTAGCCATATGTTTTATTCATGGAGCCGGGCCCCAGGGAAAGGGTAAGGGAAGTGATGGTCTTGCCTCCAGCTTGCAGCGGCACCTTGCGGGCTGTGAGGTCAAAAGGCCCTCCATGCCGCAGCCGGAAGCTCCTGAATATGAAGCCTGGAAATCTGCGCTCAATAAGGAGTTTGCCGCGTTGGAGGGGGAGGTGCTGCTTGTCGGCCATTCATTGGGCGGTTCTGTCCTCCTTAAATATATTAGTGAGGAGGAAAGGCTTCCGTTTACGATTGCGGGTCTTTTCATGTTGGCCGCTCCCTGTTGGGGAGCAGACCAGGACTGGCAGGAAGAGAGCTTTCAGTTAGCTCTACGCCCGAGGAAGCTTCCCGTGCCGGAGGACAAACTCTATTTTTACCACAGTCAAGAGGATCATGTAGTCCCTTTCTCTCATCTGGACGCCTATCGCCAGAAGTATCCGCGAGCAAATTATCGGGAGCTTAATGGCTATAGCCATGATTATAGGGAAGGACTTCCGGAATTGGTAGAGGATTGCCTGCAAGCATGGTGAGCTGTTATATGATTTAACTCCCGCCTTTTAAGTCAAAGTCAACCCATCCAGTTCCACGTAAACAGGGCAATGGTCGCTTCCCATGATGTGTGAATCTATGCCCGCCTCTTTAAGGTGAGGCCTCAGCTTCTCCGAAATCAGGAAATAATCGATCCGCCAGCCGATGTTGCGCTCCCGCACTTTTGGCATAAACGACCACCATGTATAAGCATCAGTCCGGTCGGGGTAAAGCTCACGGAACGAATCAAGGAAGCCGGCACCGAGCAGCTCATTGAATTTCCCTCGTTCCTCATGAGTAAACCCAGAATTGCCTACGTTGGATTTGGCATTTTTAATGTCAATTTCCTGGTGGGCTACATTTAAATCTCCGCATATAATAACCGGCTTCTTCTCATCCAGCTGGACAATATACTTGCGAAAGCGATCCTCCCATTCCAGCCGATAGGGCAGGCGGGAAAGATCGCGTTTGGCGTTCGGCGTATACACGTTAACCAAATAAAAAGAGGCAAATTCCAATGTCAAAATCCGCCCTTCTGCTTCCTCATCTTCCTCCAAACCGTAGCGCACGGAAATTGGCTCTATTTTACTGAAGACTGCTGTGCCGGAATAGCCCTTTTTTAGGGCATAGTTCCAATAGCTGTGAATGTTATCACCCAGCTCCAGAGAGAGCTGGCCTTCCTGCATTTTCGTTTCCTGAACACAAAATACATCCGCATCAATCTGCTCAAAATAATCGGTAAAACAGCCTTTATTCACACAAGCCCTGAGGCCGTTGACATTCCAAGATACAAGCTTCATCGTTTCTCCCCCTGATGTAAAAAATAATTTTGGCCAGGATGCGCTTTTTATTGTTTTGGAACCATTAAAGCAAATTGGCGCTTGCCGATTTTGCCATACTGAACACGGTCGTATTGATCATGCTGCAGCTTTGGTCCTTTGTTTGCGATGACAGCCAGGACCGATTGACCAGGCCGCAGGAGAGGATAGACATTGGCGAAAAAATCGCCAAGCGGATCAGGACGATTCCCGCTCCAATCGGCAAGCTGGCCATAGGGCAGGTCTGTCAGCAGGAGGTCAACCTTCTCATGAATAGGAATATCCGGTTGGTGAGTCCAATGGTCGGCCGTTACATCTTGGCTGAATATATGGATGTTGAACTGTCCATGAGACTGATTTCGCTCCTTAAGGCGTGCCAAGCTCTCCAGTGCTTCCCGGTGAGAGGGCTTGCCATACTCTTCATACAGCTCCATGAGCTGTGTTCTTCGCTGTTCCATGCCTTGCCGGGACAGGAGCGCCAGATTACGCTTTGCTGTTTCCAGCAGAGCCGTATCGATATCCGATGCGGTCAGCTTTCGTATGTGACTGCCGTGAAGCATACTGACGACGGTGAGTAAATAAGCTCCCCCACAGCAGGGATCATACAGGTGGTAAGGCCCTTCCAAGTCATGTCCGCGCAAAATTTGAAACGCGCGCTGCACGATTTCACTCGCCAATCTAACCGGAAACGCGGTCATCCCTCGGGTGTTATAGAGCACACGGCCGCTGGCGAAATCCTCGTAGCTTTGCGGATCACTTTCGTAACGATAGTTCATATGATCTGTTAAACCCCTTAACTGTTCTTGTCCAGCATATGAAGCATACTGCTGCTTCGTTAAGTTAAACTTTGCTGATTATTAACGATGATGCCATTCATGGTGTCGAGACATCCGTATCATCGCGGATTTTAACCCGTTGGGCACGACTGGGCAGATTGAGCCAGACCAGTCCTATAATGAAAGCCATGGCACCAGCAATAATATATAAGGTAATCGGTTCCTTGAAGAAAACATAAGACCAGATAATAGTGAACAGCACCATGCTGTTGCTAATAATAACGGCAACAGAGAAATCGACTCTGCGAAGCCCTTCGGCAAAGCTGTAAAAGCTTAACCCTGTGATGAGTCCAAGTCCAGCAAGTGCAAGCACAGCCGGCACCGTGACAGGTCCTATCATACCATCAGAATAGACTGGAAGTGGGATAGCGGTCATGATCGAAGCCCAGAAGAAAACGGAAAAGTTCATGTTTCCAGAATCCATGCTTTTAATCAGCATCTTCTGACTGAGCACGTGTACAGCAGAGCCAAGCGCAGATAATCCAAAAAGCAGCGTAATGATAAGGCTGTTCTCCATGTACAGCTCAAGCGGCTGCCCGTTCCAGCTAATCAGTACGATCCCGACGAGACATAAGACAGCGGAATACCAGCCTTTTCGCGATATCTTTTCCCTAAGCCAAAAAAGTGAGATAAGCATTAATGCAATCATTTGAATAGGGGATACAATAATATTTCCGTAAGCGTACCCCATAGAAATCGCCACATTCTCGAATAAATAGTTGCAGGATTTGCCGGCAGCGCCCAGCCAAATCCATTTCATATTAGAGCGCAGCGAAATTTTACCATCCTTAATAAGCAGCAGCCCGGCAAGAAAAATCACTCCGATAGCAAAGCGGGCAAAGGTGATGATAGAAGTATCTACCATCGTATTCGCCAATTTGACGAGTATGCCGACCAGACTCCAACCTAGCGTAGCCAGCAGCACCAACAAGATACCCATGTGTGTAAGACTCCTCTAAGTAAACAGGCGAAGGGTCTGCCATAGCCGGATAAGGACGGGCAGACCCGGGAAACGAATAACTGATCTGGCTTGCAAACGCCTGTGCAAGAATGATGTAACGATCTATTGATCATACCATTTTTAGGCCTATGAATCACTACTAATCTACTAATCTAGCTATTAGGAAGACTGCTGGGCAGATCCCGAAGATCCCGATGGCTCGGGCTCTGGTGGCCGCCGCCCGCGTTTCAGATCACGGATCGACAGACCAAAATCCATCTGCAGATGAGGATAATCGGGGAAGCTGGACCAATCGCCTCCCCAGGAGAAGCCTAACTGTTTGGCCAGCTCAACAACTTCCATCCAGTCAGAAACCCCATTCCCGTTGCCGTCATAATCCATATCCCAGACGACCTCGCCGCCTCTAGTAATCAGGGCAAAATCAACAGCCAGCCCATAATTGTGATAGGAATCTCCGCCGCGGGCATTCGTAACGATGGGACCATCTGTTGTTCGTCCCTGTTCATAAATAGCATCTTGCTCCTCGATGCTGCGGAAACCGTCCGTAATGAGGACAGATATCCCGATTGCCTGGGCCAGCTCAACAAGCTCCTTCTGTTTCTCGTCGACAACGGGATGAAGCCCGGTAACAGGCTTAGCCTCTTGGACGCGGAAGGGGGTGGATAGTTCTTTAAGGAAGGGAAGCTCCTCCCATAACACGACGAACATAACAACAATAGTACTGAGAAACAGCCAGCGGAACAGGGGCCGGCTTCTCCTTGCTTTGCGTCCGCGCTGGCTGTCTTGCCGGCCGTCACCACGGGTGCGCATAGATGGATAAGGATTCTTGAGGTTAGGATTGGGCTGCATGGTTTCACCTATTCTATATATCGTTAATCTATAAATTTTACTTTTATGTTCCTATTCTCATCGTAACATAGAAGGTTGGTCAAGTCTTGCTTGCGCGATCCTGTGGTACTGTCATTTGCGAGAATTGCATGATTTCAGTCCAAGGCGGCACCTGTCGTTTGCGATATGGCATATTTGCGATCCATTGCGCACCTGTCGTTTGCGATAATGGCAGCAAGCGTCTACACTGTAATTAACGACAACAGCTTTACAGTTTGATAACAAGGCGGTAAGAAAATGCTGCTGTATTTTGTAGCTTTGCTATTCACCGGTTTCGTCATAGGATTCAATCAGCCTCGCCATGGGGCTAACCGCTGGGCTGCTTTGTTTCTGGTCTTTGCTTCTCTCGGCGGACTGGCATATTGGTTAAAGGAGCGTATTGACCAGCTGTCGGTCACGGCCGCAGTGCTTGCAAACTCCTGGTGGATGTCCATACTGGAAGGCTCAGCTATTGGACTCAATATGGCCAATCAACTGCTGACACCATATGCAGTACTTATGTTTGCTCTTGTATATGGCCGCTTTTTATCTGAACAGCAATTAAGAAAATGGGCATCCGCGCTAACCGTTCCCTTAGCTTGTTTGCTTGTTTATTTGCTGATCAACTATCAGGGCTGGGAGTTGTCTCCCGCAGCTTTACTCCTGGGTGCGGGGCCTTACTATATCGCGGCCTGTGTGCTGCTTGTTTACGGCTTCGTTAAGGAAAAGGATGCCTACGCCAAAAAACATAGGCTGCTGACGATGCTGATTATAGTGCCTACACTGCTATCGATAGTCATTTTTATTTTGTTGGCGCGTACCTACAATCCGGAGTTTGATTTTTTTCGCTATGTTTCTTTATTTGTTGCGTATTCGTTAGTGGCTGGATTAGCTTTGTCTTTTGTTACAGGCGTGCTGGGGGTCCGTTTAAAAATGGAAAGTGAGCCGCTGGATGCGGCCTGGAGAGCTATACATTCAGGCACCTCGGTCTTGAACCATACTATTAAAAACGAGATTGGAAAAATAGCCATCTCAACTGAAAATTTGCGGCATCAGCTGCCGAATGAGAAGGAGATTCAGAAGCCTCTCGCTATTATTGAACGATCAACCAGTCACATGCAGGCTATGGTAGAGCGGATACAGGCAAGCACCAGAGAGATTGTGCTGAAGGAAGAGCCGGTGAGCGTCCAGCAATTGGTGGAGGACAGTGTACAACAGGTAGAAGAGATGCTGGAGCGGTACTCATGCTCTGTGGGTATTGCTGTCGATCCTGAATTGAAGATCAGACTCGATTATGCTCACGTGAAGGAAGTATTGTGCAACCTGCTGCAGAATGCATGTGAAGCGATGCATGAACAGGGGGGGAAGATCCATATAACCGGCTCGAGTAAGGACAAACGTCCAGTCATTTCGGTTGTGGATGGGGGTGAGGGCATTCCGGCGGACCGGCTGGAAGACATCCAGAAGCCTTTTTACACCACCCGCGACCGCTCCAGCAACTACGGGCTTGGCCTCGCGTACTGCAGGCTGGTGATGGAAAAATCAGGGGGACGCCTTATACTGCGCAGCTCGCCAGGAATTGGAACAACAGTGTGCTTGCAATTTGCCCGCCGCAAGAAAGTCGTTTAAGTACGAATAGGAAGATGAACAGCAGATAGTAAGAGATGTTTCAGCTGATAGTAAAACACGCACAGAACAGCTGATGTGGCCGACCGGCCGCCGTCATGCAGCGAAACTCCGCGCGCCGGAAGCTGCTCGCGTTAGCTGATAATGAAGACGATGCATAGCACAGGTAAGAGAACAGCACCAAGTCAAGTCGATGCATAGCTGGCAATTAAATGCTGAATTAGCAGATAGTAAAACAAAGGCACGGCTGACTGGAAGGGGAGGATATCATGAATACGCCGGCGATTCAAGTACTGCTGGTAGAGGATGATCCGGACTGGGTGGATGCGGTCCGGCAATATCTTCAGCGTGAGAGCGATATCGAAGTGGCGGGCACAGCTTGTTCGCCAGAGGAAGCCCTGAGACTCTCCACAAGGCTTGTATTCGATATAGCCCTGCTCGACATTCAACTGACCCCAGGGAAAACCGATGGCATTGATCTTGCCCTGCAGCTGGCAGAAAGCCACCCGTCTGCGAAATTGATCATGCTCACGTCCTTATCTGAGGAGCAAACCATTCAGCAGGCCTTTACTGCCGGAGCTTTGCAATATGTGCTTAAATCGCAATTTCGTGAATTGCCCTACATCATACGCAGCTCAATGCGAGAGGGTAATCCTCTTGCCGCACTGCTCAAGGATTATGCCAGGTTGAAGCAGGAAGAGCAGCTTCAGCCTTTAACCCCTGCGGAGAGGGAGATCATCGATCTGATCGGACAGGGGTACACCCGCTCCCAAATTCAGAGCAAGCTGTTCAAGGCGGAAAGTACGCTGAAGAACCAGATTCACGCTATTCTTAAAAAGCTTGGGGTCAGGAGCGGAAAAGAAGCAGTAGACAAGATCAGACGCAAGGGATTGTGAGGCGGGCTAATGAGCAAAATCTGCAATTATGTGTCGAAGGTCTATCAAACTTAGACCTGTTGCACTGCACTGAGAAGATGTAAGGTTAAGTCATAGCTGCTGCCGAAGATTCGTTTTTAAATTAGGCCCTCCTGCAAAATTGATTTTTTAAGCCTTTCGCCAGAAGTGCCTGGTTAAATCCTGGTATCCCGACTCAACCAATACAGAGTTAATCTCAACTCTAAGTGATTCATACACCGGGCTGCCGGTTAACCATTGTTCACAAAGCGATACAATAACTGAACCTTTCTCGTGAGTATCCTTCAACCAAATGCTTTTCCACTTAGGATATGGATAAGGTGCTTGGCGCACAAGAAAAGGAAGGGACAATGCAGCGTCAATCGCTCTATTCATCATGATTGTTTTGCCCAGCGGCTCCCGTGCTGCGGACAGGGTTATTCCCGCACGCAAGTCTTTGTAGGCCCGCGTGATCAAGTCGAAAAACGTTAGGTAAAATTGTTTGTTTGCATTATCGAGAAGCTGAGGAAGTTCATGCCTGCTATCCTGAATAATAACTGCGTGCCGGTATATCCATAGGACCTCAGGGTCGTTTCCATTCAGCCGCTTTTGGAGCCATGATCTGGGCCGGAATTTGATATCAACCAAGGGTTGATGTTTCTTATCGTGAACCCATAAATTTTGGACTCCGCCCGCTTTTTCAACTAAAGCGCTGTGCTGCTCGTCAGGGAGTATGAATTCTAAATCAAGATCAGAGGCCTCGTTAAACATTCCAAATGAATAACTGCCTGTTACTACAATTAAAGCAGTGCTCCATGCATCTAATACAAAGGGATACGCACTTTGCTGTTTAAGAGGACCATTGAAATAATCCGAAACCAGCTTTTGAACATGTAAACTCATATAAACCACCCTGAAAAATGAATTTTTAATATGGTGTCGTCCTCCGAAACCGCGACATACGCATCCATCATAGCAGAAAAGCCGCAGCAGACAAAGGGCAACAATCCTTATAAATAAAGGCGCAGGAAGCAGATCGATCGATCGTGCAAGTTAGGAAGACGCAGAAAACAGACCGACCCAAGTGCAAGATGGAAAGGCGCAGGAACCAGATCGACCTAAGTGCAAGTTAGGAAGCCGTAGGAACCAGATCGACTCAAGTGCAAGTAAGATGCAGGAACTAGATCGACCCAGTGCAAGTTAGCCAAGTAGGAAGCTATCCGCATTCAAGCCTTTATTCATTCCAAAAAGAAGCGGAGGAGGTCTACATGAGCCCGAAAAAAGAGCAGTCTATCGTCATGTTTGATGGTGAATGCGGGTTGTGCAGCCGATTAGTTCAATTTATTATGCAGCGCGATTCGAACGTGCGGTTTCGCTTTACACCGCTTCAGTCCGCTTCGGCTCAAGTGATTTGGCGTCATTATTATAAAGGTGCTGACGACCTGCAGGCAGCGGAATCCGGCAGCTTTGCTCTTGTGCACAATGGCCGGCTCTATTTTAAATCGGATGCTGCACTTCAATTGGTAAAACGCATGGAGGGACTTTGGCCGCTTTTAGCGGGTCTAGTAATTGTCCCTTGGTTCATTCGGGACAGGGTGTACGATTGGGTAGCGAAGCGCAGAAGACAATGGCAGCTAAGCTCCAGTTGTCAGTGGAGTCCAGAACTGGCTAAGGCTTATCAAGAGCGGCTGGTCAATGAGAAGGATGCCTGGTACTGGGTGGAACAGACAGGGAGATAAACTTGAAGCTCAGCTAATTTTCGGATCATTTTATGCAAAAGGGTAGACAAAACTGCTTGATAATGATAATCTTTCTCAATAAAGAGGAAATTTCGTTTGGTTCCGTTGGAACTGACGTAGTGAGCAATCAGGGAGAGATGAATGATGCCGGTTATGTCGAGCCCTTATACTATTGAGCCACCTTGTGCCCATAACTCGCTGCTGGAAGACGATTTGGAGTGCTTTGTCCGCTGTGCGGGCTGCTATTACCGCAAATGCGGCAATCCGCATCAGAACGGATGGAGACAGGCTGTGCAGCATGCATTGGACCAAGTTGTTAGGGACATCTATTCCTTGCCTGCCAAGGCTAGGACGATGATCCATGTAAGGAACAGCATGGAACGCCATTGGCCGGAAATCACGGACGGCTTTCTTTCCAGCCAACAGCATGAGCAGTACCGAAAGGCAGCCAATAAATATATGATGCTGTTCTTGACTCAGGAGCTTGGAATCGCCAAGCCGTTTTATTTATGCCAGCCGGTGTCTGTGTATGTGGATGAATTAGGGCTGGAGCTGACGATGATGCAGCAGGTGGTTGAGTGGCAGCAATCCGAGCTAGTCATTCGCAAATACATTTCCAGTGCTAATGTCGAAGTAGTCAATGCGTACAGCCATCTCAGTGTAGTATTTGCCCATAAAGTGTTTCAACAGCTGCCTTCGCGTATCGAAGTTTATTCGGTATTAACGGGCAAAACCTATGAAGTTCGTCCCGGACCGGAAGATTTGCCGCTATCCATTGACTACCTGCGTCTGAGCGCAGGACTGATGAAGGAAGATATGGACAGCCCACGGCTTTATCAATAAAAACTAGCACTTCTCACTGTGGAGAGGTGTTTTCTTTTTGCTGCAATGAAAACCCCAAACCTTCACAGCCGGTGAGATGTTCTGCGGGAGGCCAGCAAGTTGCAATAGTGGAAGAAGTTCCGTGGGAAGCGCGGCAAGTTGCATTAGAGGGAAATTCCGTGGGAAGCACAGCAAGTTGCTTTAGTGGGATGTATTGCGCTAACGCTCGCCCTCGCTCTTATTTCGAGGAAAAGAAGGGGATTTTTTTTCTAACGCTCCCTTGTTCTTATTTGTGACAAAAGCCCGTAAAAATGCGATCTGAAGCAAAATAAGTACCATGGCAAGCGTTTACATTTTTTTTGACCCCTAATTTCGCTCAAATAAGGACCACTGCGAGCGTTAGAATTCGAAGCAGCCGCACAGCTGCACGCAAGGCCGCACAGCTGCAAGCCGCGCTGCAAATCGGACTGTGCAGCTACAGATTGTGTCAGTTAAACACGCAAGTGTTTATGTTAACTATATAGTTAGTGCCGGGGGTCACTTTTGTGGCAAAGGCAGAAATAGTTCGTACTGAATAATGTGCTATACTAAGAGCACAACATTATCAAGAAAGGGTGGATAGACGTTGACTCAATTTTCGGTAGGTGCTCTGCCATCCGCAGAGGTGACATTAATTGCGATTTGTCAGGAAAATATGAAGGTGCCTGTCCTCGACGGGTTTGAAATCAGGGAGGAGATGGCCGGCAAAGGGAGCCTGACCTGGTTCCGCAGCCGCCCGCCGCATGCTCATATTTTACTTGTTGGACTCGGCCAGCAAGCAAAATTAACGCCAGAGACTATCCGTATAGCGGCTGGTAAGGCAGGGCGGGAAGCAGCTAAAGCGAAGGTGTCCGAAGTCGCTGTAGATTTTAGCTTTCTGACAGACTGCTTCCGTTCACAGCTAAGTAAAGAGGATGCAGCGGCTGCTTGGGTGGAGGGCTGGCTGCTGGGTACATACCGGTTTGACAAGTATAAATCCAAGGAGGCAGAGCTGCCAGTTCGTCAAGTAGCGATTCTGGATGATCCTCCCGGAATGGAGCAAGCCGTCAAGTTTGGCGAAATTCGTGCCCGCGGCACGATGCTTGCCCGCGATCTCGGCAATGAACCCCCCAATGCCCTTCGTCCGGCAATGCTGGCTGAACGGGTCCGGGAACATTTCCAGTCGACGGCGGTTGAAGTTACGGTGCTTTCTGGCGATGGTCTCGTGAAAGAAAACCTGAACGGCTTAATCGCTGTAGGCAAGGGCAGCAGCAATCCTCCAGCATTAATTGAAATGCGCTACTCCACAGACCCGACGCTGCCGCTTATTGCCCTGGTTGGCAAGGGGATTACCTTTGATACCGGCGGTATCAGCCTTAAGTCCGGCCGCAACCTGAGTGATATGAGGATCGATATGGGCGGGTCTGCGGCTGTCATTGGAGCGATGGACATTCTCGCCAATAGCGGCATTCAGGCCAATGTTATTGCCTTGGTTGCAGCGGCGGAGAATATGCCGGACGGAGGGGCTATGCTTCCGGGTGAAGTGATCACTTACGCAAATGGCATCAGCGTGCAAGTAGGCAATACCGATGCCGAAGGTCGGCTTGTGCTGGCAGACGCATTGATTCGAGCCGGACAATTGGGTGCGAAGCAGATCGTCGATATTGCTACACTGACGGGTGCTTGCGTATCTGCACTTGGCAATAGCCGCGCCGGCGTTTGGGGAACGGATGGCTTGCCGGACAAACTGAAGCGTCTAGGCGAGCATAACGGAGAGAAGGTATGGGAAATGCCGCTCGAGGAAGAATATGAAGAGCTGTTGAAGAGCAGCTATGCGGATATTTGCAACATTACTGGAGTACCTTATGCGGGTGCAACCACGGCAGCGTTGTTTTTAAGACGCTTTGTTGATCCTTCCATCGCCTGGGCCCATGTCGATATGGCCGGACCGATGGACAGCAGCAAAACGAAGGGGTACTTGGTGGAAGGAGCCAGCGGCTACGGGGCGCGCCTGCTTGCCGACTTTGTAGCGGAGCAATCCCGTTCCTAGGTCTATATAACTGACGGAAGATAAAAAGCTCGGGCACCTCGATAGAGGCAGTCCGAGCTTCTTTTAATTCCCGGCTTGCGGGTGTCTATCTATTACTCCTGAGGAGCCTTTGTTCGTTTAATAAATAGCGATAACAGGAAGGCACCAACCGCAAAACCGAAACCTACGAGAAAAGCAGTGTGAATCCCGGACAACAGGGCTTCCGCTTTTTGCACATCCGTAGGTTCGCCTGGCAAGCCGGCCAGAAAGGCATGCTGTCCGCTAGACATAATGCTGATAAATAGCGCAACGCCAATCGCTCCGGAAATTTGCTGCAGCGTGTTCAATACAGCTGTTCCGTGCGGGTACAACCGGGGCGGAAGCTGATTCAGCCCGTTGGTTTGAGCCGGCATCATTATCATTGCGATCGCAATCATTAGCAGGACATGAAGAATGATTAAATTCAAGGCGCTGGTCGTCATATCAATTCGCGTAAACAGCCACAGAATGATGACTAGTGCCAAGGTTCCGGGAATAACCAGAGCCCGGGGACCGTAGCGGTCGAACAGCCGGCCGGTGATTGGCGAGATCAAGCCGTTAAGAAGTCCGCCGGGAAGCAGCACCAGGCCTGCCTGGAACGTAGTCAGGATAAATACACCCTGCATAAGGAACGGCAGCAGGAGCATGGTTGAGAACATTGTCATCATCGCGATAATCAGCAGGATGGTCGTAATGGCAAACATCGGGAATTTAAATACCCGCATATCCAATAGAGGCTCATCCGAGCGAATTTGCCTGATAACAAACAGGAGCAGCGAAATCGCACCAACGATTAGCGGAATAGCTACTTCGGGGCTTGACCAGGTCGCTTCGCCTTCCCCTGCACTGCTGAAGCCGAAGACTATGCCGCCAAAGCCGAGAGTCGACAGCACAATTGATATTACATCTACCTTAGGTTTGGTTATCGGCGTTACATTTTTTAGATAAATAGCGGCAAATATAATCGAGAAAATAGCAAATGGCAGTACCAGGAAGAACAGCCAGCGCCATTCGGCAAATTGCAGCACCAAACCGGACAAGGTCGGGCCAATAGCCGGGGCAAACATGATGACAAGCCCGATGCTGCCCATAGCCGCGCCACGCTTCTCGGGCGGATAGAGCACTAGAATCGTATTCATAAGCACTGGCAGCATCAATCCGGCACCGCTCGCTTGCAGCACTCTACCGATTAACAGGACGGAAAAGTTTGGAGCGATTCCGCAAATTAAGGTTCCGATAGCGAACAGAGTCATAGCTCCAAGAAACATCTGACGTGTCGTAAACCATTGCACCAGCAATGCTGAAGCGGGAATCAATACGCCGATCACCAGCATGTAGGAGGTGGCCAGCCATTGCAGCGTTGAGGCGGATACCCCTAAGGCCGTTTCCAGCTGAGGCAGTGCTATGTTCAGCAAAGTCTCATTTAAAATGGAAAAGAATGCACCGATGATCAGGGATATCAAAATCGGCAGCTTTCGGATTTCCCCCAAGTCCTGGGCTTGTGCCGTGGGGGCAGTTGTCGCAGTATTCAAGTCTCTCATCCCTATCCTATGTTTTATTTATATCGCCTAATTATAATTTAATAACTATTATGAATGCAATAGTGTTTTTTCGCTGAATTATGTTACACTGAGAGGAAGATTAACAGGACGGTGAGAGGCTGTTATGAAGGATGATGACGTTCGACTATTTTCAGAATATTTCATGCTGTTGATCCCCTTGATGCAGAACAAAGTGTTTTCTTTTCGCAAGGAAGAGCTCCCGGCAATCCGATTATCTGAATCCGCAAGACGAACTTTGGCACTGCTGCATGAAATTCGCTGTGCGATTGTGTCAGACTTGTCGGATGAACTTAACATATCCAGACCGAATATGACGCCCTTGCTGGACAAGCTTGCGGAGCAGGGCTTGGTTAGCCGCCTGCCGTGCGGGGTGGACCGGCGGCAGATTTATGTGCAAATCACTGCCAAGGGGGATGAGCTTTGCAGGGAGTATCAACAGCTAATAACATCCAAGATCAAAGAAATGATCGACCACTTGGATGAAGAAGAGCTGAGGGAGATGATTGAGCACATGAAGCGGCTAAAATCCATACTAATCAAAACAGGAGAATCGTCTTTATGAAGGATCGCTTACAGCAGCAAATTGATTTTATTGTGGAAATTGATAAGTTAAAGCAAATCAGCCGGCGCAGCCGATTAATCGGGACGGACCGCCTGGAGAATGATGCTGAGCATTCCTGGCACATTGCAACTATGGCAATCCTTTTAAGCGAGCATGCTAATGAACCATCTCTTGATCTTATAAAAGTGCTGCGGATGCTTCTTATCCATGATCTTGTCGAAATCGATGCCGGTGATACGTTCGCTTACGATACAGATGGGCATAAAGACAAGCGGGAAAGGGAAGAACGGGCGGCTAAGCGCATTTTTGGCCTGCTGCCTGCAGATCAAGCGGAGGAATTCGTGGCACTCTGGCATGAATTTGAAGAACGGAAAACGGTGGAGGCCCGCTACGCTGTGGCGATGGACCGGCTGCAGCCTTTATTGCTGAATTATTTTAATGAAGGCTGTTCATGGAGAGCTAATCAAATCAAGAGTAGTCAGGTTTTGGCGTATAACGAACAGATCACGAGCGGCTCCGCGAAGCTGTGGACCTTCGCCAGAGGGTTGATTCGCGATGCGGTAGATAAGGGATATTTTGCAAATGAGCCTGTGGACGGTAAGAACTAATGAGGTTAATAATAAGGCCAATAAATTCGCCAATGCCTACGGCCAACCTCGGAGATATCTGTGATTAAGAACACGGTCAAAAACTACGGAGAATAACTGCGGTCAATAACCTTTCGCAGGCTGCAACTTATACGGAAAAGTTACTCTTTTCGTCAACCTTCCCTGTTGAAGGTTTTTTTATTTTGCCTTACAATAATGGAATGAATAATAATGAAAATCATTATCAGCGTAAATAAGAGATGGCAGGCAGAAAATTTGATCACCTGGCTTCAAGCAGGTAAGCAAAGGATGTGGAAGTATGAAGGGGGACACTCCTTGCTCATTATGGACTCTCCAATATAACGGCGCGCAGAAGCATACGCTGCAGAGCAGAGGGAAAATGGAGGGGAATTATGAAGAAACAGCTCTGTTCGGCTTTGTGATAAAAGGCCAGATTGCAGCTGTCGTTCATAATGATCATCAAGGAGCAGTGAGGAAGCTGTTGAGCGGGGAAGTGTTCTACCTAGCTCCTTACAGCCGATTTACTCTTCACAATCCTTTGGAAGAGCCGGTTGATCTGCTGCTGATTCATTTTCATATGTATAGGGTTCAAGCTAACCATCCTTCTCCTTCTGCCGTCTCCCTGCTGCCTGGGGCAGAGCAGGGGAAGCTGTACAAATGCCCTTTTCCCCAAATGCATCATTGGCTTGAGGATTTTCTGGATACGGGCAGGGAACAAGAGGCGGCGCATTATTACTGGCTGCATTCTCATTTATACGCTATTACCTCTACTTTGCTGAAATATTACCAGCATCCCCAGGCGGAGGAGGGGGATTTGGAGGGCTATGTTCGCCAGATTCGCCAATCGATTATCGACAATTTTGACAAAGACCTTGATATTGAGCAAACTGCGAGGTTGTCAGGGGTTAGTCCCAACCGTTTTTATCAAGCATTCAAGCAAGCGACTGGATTGAGCCCTCATAAATTCATGACATTCATCAGGCTAAACGTATCGCTGTCCCTGCTTGCCTCATCCCCCGCTTCGATCATGAGCGTAGCCCACAGTATAGGATATACGGACGAACTGTATTTCAGCCGCTTGTTTAAAAAGCATATGGGGCTTACTCCAAGTGAGTATGCTCAAGCCAGCCAACAGACAGTGGCTGTTCTGTCGGCGGTTTTCCAAGGCGATTTGCAGGTAATCGGGCTGAAGTCCAGACTTGTTCAATTGGCTGATTCAAAGACAGAAGGAGCGAAAGGTTCATATATTGAGCAGCTTGTTCAAATGGATCCGGACTTGGTGTTAGCTCCCCGCGGGCAGCATCGTGATCAGGAATGGGCGCGGACGCTGAAGATTCTTGAACTGGATGACCGCGATCCGGATTGGAAATCGCGTCTTAAGCTTATAGGCGAGCAGCTTGGGATTCCCGGGGTAGCGAGTCGCTGGTTAACTCACTATGAGGGCAGGGCGGTCATTGTCAGAAAACTGGTGCGCAAATGGTTCTCGGAGGAGCCATTTGTCATCATTCAGGCCGGCTCTGAGCATTATCGCTTATTTGGCTGCAAGCACTACAGGGTGCAGCAATGCTTTTATGGCGATTTGGAGCTTCGTCCAAGTGAAGCTGTGCAGCAGCTGGATTATAGGGACATAGATTCGCTTAATGATTTGAAGGAGCTTCAGAATGAGCACCTCATTGTCCTTGTACACTCATCTGCTTCCCAACGCTTCCGGAAGGAAGTGGAGGCGCAATGGCGCACTCGTGGTAATAACAGCAGAGGACGGGTCTGTGTTGTGCTGGACTATACGAATGATGATCTGCATGATGCTTTTACATACGGAAGTCTCGTTGAAAGCTTCCTCGAGCAATTAATTAGTGGGAAGTACGGAGGCTGAAGCGGCCCGTCCTAAAGATTGCAAGTGGGCGGTCTGCGCATGTAAGTCACCCGGAGAGAAAAAAATCCATGGTAAATACAGGATTGTCTATTCAGTAAGGGAGTTTATAGTGTAAAATAGTAATTCGTGAGAATGATTATCACTATCACGGATATCCGAACCCTATTCTTCGAACCATATTGTTAATTGATTTTGAATCAATCATAGCAAGCCCGGATTCCCGTTGACCCTTGCAATCCTAGTAACCGAAGGAAGGCTTTAATGAAAAGAAGATACTTATTTGCAGCATTGGTTGTCTTATCGATAGCGTCCTTGTTTATCGGCGTAAGAGACATATCTCCGATGGATTTGTTCAAAATGAGCGAAGATCAGATTCATACTATGCTTGTTAGCCGCTTTCCTCGCTTGATCAGCTTGATTCTGGCGGGAAGCAGCATGAGTATTGTTGGTTTGATCATGCAGCAGCTGACGAGAAACAAGTTTGTTTCTCCCACGACGGCGGGGACGATGGACTCCGCTCGGCTGGGTGTGCTCGTTTCGATGATTTTGTTCAGCTCGGCCACCCCGCTTGCCCGCATGTCCGTTGCTTTCATCTTTGCTCTTGCCGGTACGCTGATTTTTATGAAGATTCTCGATAAGATCAAGTATAAGGACAGCATTTTTATCCCGCTCGTCGGTTTAATGTTTGGTAACATTGTTGGCTCAGTTACTACTTTCTTTGCTTACCGCTATGACCTCATTCAGAATATGTCCTCTTGGATGCAGGGAAATTTCTCGATGGTTATTAAAGGACGGTATGAGCTGCTGTACATCAGTATACCGCTTGTCATAATCGCTTATCTGTATGCCAATCGATTTACGGTAGCCGGAATGGGCGAGGAATTCTCCGTTAATCTGGGATTGAAGTATAAGCAAGTTGTAAATATTGGCCTAATCCTTGTCGCACTCGTCACAACCGTAGTCCTGCTGACAGTAGGCATGATCCCTTTTCTTGGCTTGATTATTCCCAATATCGTAACGATTTATCGCGGGGATCATTTAAAGAAAAATCTGTCCCACACCGCCTTATTGGGTGCTGTTTTCGTGCTTGCCTGCGACATCTTGGGCAGGGTCATTATCTACCCTTACGAAATCCCCATTGGCTTGACTGTAGGTGTGCTGGGAAGCGGAATTTTTCTTTACTTGCTGATGAGGAGACGGAAATATGGAATATAAAGCAAAAATTGGCTTGCTAGCCGTTCTGGCCATCACGCTAACCGCCGTTTTTTTATTCATTAATATGGGCAGCAACTGGAGCTATATTCTATCCAGAAGAGGAGTCAAGATTGCCTCCATCATTTTAACGGGAGCTGCAATCGCTTTTTCGACGGTCATCTTTCAGACAGTTACGAACAACCGGATTTTGACACCAAGCATTATTGGCCTGGATTCTCTTTATATGCTCATACAGACGGCCATGGTGTTTGCATTCGGGTCCTCGACATTGACCATGATGAATAAAAATGTCCACTTTCTGCTCAATGTTGGATTGATGGTTTTATTTGCCGGCTTGCTCTATAAGTTCTTATTCAAGAGAGAGGGGAGTAATCTATATTTCCTTCTTCTCGTAGGGATTATTTGTGGAACCTTCTTCGGAAGCATATCCACATTTATGCAGGTCCTGATTGATCCTAATGAGTTTACGATTGTCCAGGATCGGATGTTCGCAAGCTTTAATAATGTGCATTCGGAGCTGCTGACCATTGCGATTATTGTGACGGCTCTAACCGGAATTTATTCCCTTAAGTTCATCAAGTATTTGGACGCCGTTTCATTGGGCCGGGAACATGCGATTAATCTTGGCATTCCGTATGATTACGTGGTAAAACGGGTTTTGATCATCGTTGCGATATTGATTTCCGTGGCTACTGCACTGGTTGGACCCATTACGTTCCTTGGACTCTTGGTCGCCAATGTCACTTATGAATTTATGAGAACATACCGTCACAGGTATCTGCTGGTCGCATCGATGCTGATTAGTATTGTCGCTCTTGTAGGCGGACAGCTAATTGTGGAAAGAGTATTCACCTTCTCAACAACCCTATCGGTCATCATTAACTTAATTGGAGGCATTTACTTCCTATTCCTCCTGCTAAGGGAGCGCAGAACATGGTAGAAGTTAAGCAAATTACTAAACAATACGCCAATAAAAACGTTGTGGACAACGTCACCTTATCCATTGCCAAAGGGAAAATAACTTCCTTTATAGGGCCCAACGGCGCCGGCAAAAGCACCCTGCTATCGATGGTCAGCCGGCTGATAGGCAAGAACGCCGGGCAAATTCTCATCGACACTAAAGAAATCGGCGAGTGGAAAAGCCAGGAGCTGGCCAAAAAACTATCGATTCTGAAGCAGGCCAACCACATCAATATCCGCCTCAGTGTAAGGGAACTCGTCAGCTTTGGGCGCTTTCCTTACTCGCAAGGAAGGCTGAGCAAAGAGGACTGGGAATTTGTTGATGAGGCGATCCAATATATGGATCTGCAAGATATGCAGGACAAATATTTGGATGAATTGAGCGGAGGACAGCGGCAAAGAGCTTACATAGCTATGGTTCTTGCCCAGAATACGGACTACATTTTGCTTGACGAACCGCTTAACAATCTCGACATGAAGCATTCTGTGCAAATTATGAAAGTGCTGCAGCGCCTGGTAGCCGATCTAGGAAAAACTATTGTGCTTGTTCTGCATGATATTAACTTTGCTTCCTGTTACTCGGATTATATAGTCGCTCTCAAAAATGGCCATGTCGTAAAGGAAGGGCCTACGGATGACATCATTCAAAGCCCCGTGCTTAAAGAAATATACGATATGGATATTCAGATTGAACACATTAACGGCAAACGAATTTGCATCTATTTTTCGTAATCTCTTAATAACTCGGCATCGTGTTTCTATGGGCTTTCCCATCTACACATAGAAAGAAACAAATATATTATAGGAGTGAATGGTAATGAACAGAAAGCTGTCCCTTATTTTGCTAGTCCTGGCATTTTCTTTAGTCGTTGCAGCCTGCGGCTCGCAGCCGACTTCGACGCCGCCTGAAGGGGAGAATGCCAACCAAGGAGCGGCTCCTTCGGAGAGCCCTTCATCTTCGCCTGAGCCTGGTCAAGCGGAATCACCTGAGGAATTGGTCATTACTCATGAATTGGGAGAAACGCCTGTTACCAAAAATCCCGAGAAAATCGTTGTATTTGATTTTGGCGTACTGGATTCTCTGGACAAACTCGGTATCGAAGTTACCGGTGTTCCTCAAGCCAATATTCCACCCTATTTGTCCAAATATGAGGACTCCCAATATATCAATGTCGGCTCGTTGAAAGAAGCTGATTTTGAAGCAATCAGTGAAATCGATCCTGATCTGATCATTATTTCCGGACGTCAATCTGAATTTTATGACGAGCTGTCCAAGCTTGGACCGACTATTTTCCTGGGGGTTGATACTTCCAGATATTTGGAGTCCTATGAAGAAAATGCCCGTGTATTGGGAGAGATTTTCGGCAAGGAAGCTGAAGTCGAAGCTGAACTGGAGGCTGTCGAAAACGCGATCGCTGCACTGAATGAGAAAGCAACAGCCAGCGGTAAAAACGCTTTGATCATTTTGGCTAACGATGGCAACATCAGCGCTTATGGTCCAGGATCCCGCTTTGGGATTCTGCATGACGTATTTGGCCTTGCCCCGGTTGATGACAGTATTGAAGTATCCACACATGGCATGACCATATCTTTTGAATATATTCAGGAAAAGAATCCGGATTATTTATTCGTCGTTGACCGTGGAGCTGTCGTTACAACTGGGGAATCTACCGCTAAGCAAATTGTCGAGAATGAGCTGGTGAAAAGAACAACTGCTTATGAAGAGGATCAAATTGTGTACTTGGATCCGAACTACTGGTACCTCTCCGGAGGCGGTCTCATCTCAGTAGCTGAAATGGTGAAGGAAGTTGATGCAGCCGTTAAATAATCGTTAACACCGAGTTGCTCTCCAGAACACAAATAGATTTTTAAGCGACCTGGATACCTTTCCCCAGCAGCCTGCTGAGGAGAGGTTTTTTATTCAAAATGCACTATCGATAAAAAAATGTCTATTAAACTTATAAAATCCGATTGACATAGTAGGAAATAAGCCGTATATTATTTTATTATTAACATAGTATTGTCAATGGGGTCAAAAAAAGCTATTATTTGTCAATGGGTGTCGAATGATAGAGAGCTTGAGCTTATTGACACAGTAACTAAGGAGGAGTAGAGAGAGATGGGGAAAAGAAACAAATCGTGGGTTCAGCTCTTGGTTGGACTCTTGGCGGTCATGCTGATCGTATCCGCTTGTGGACAGGCGCCAGCAGGTCCGGCAGAGGGCAACAATAACCAAGGCAGTGAAGGCGGCGGACAAAGCGAGCCGACCGAGCAAGCTGGCGAACCGCATCCGCTGGAAGGCAAGCGTGTTGCACTGATTATGCAATTTAACCAAGGAACCTTTTCTGCCCAGTATGTAGAGGGTGTAACCGAGCAAATCGAGAAGTTTGGCGGAGAAGTTAGCGTCTTTGACTCCCGCAACGATTTGGCTCAGATGGCTTCACATCTGGATGCTGCGATCAACCAGCGTTTTGATGGCATTCTGATTGACCATGGTCAAGCGGAAGCTTTGGAGCCTGGCGTAATCCGTGCGATTGAGCAAGATATCTCGGTCGTGGTGTTCGATGCTGATATTCAAGTTGAGGGTGTGCCTGTTCTTTCGCAAAATGATCACAAAATGGCAGAATTAACGCTTGAAGCTCTGAAAGAAGATATTGGCGGCGAAGGAAACATCGTTCGTGTATGGGTAGCCGGTTTCGCGCCTATGGAAAGACGTTACGAAGTATATGAAAGATTTTTGAGTGAAAATCCCGGAATCACGGAGATAGCAACCTTCGGGAACGCCTCCAACCCTAACCTTGATGCGGAGGCTCAAATGCAGTCCATTCTGACCCAGTATCCTAATCCAGGCGATATTGATGCCGTGTGGACTACATGGGATGAATTTGCTAAAGGCGCAGCCCGTGCAATTCAAGCTTCTGGCCGTGAAGAAATCAAGCTTTACGGAATTGACTTAAGTGATGAAGATTTGCAAATCATTCAAGATCCGGAAAGCCCTTGGATTGCTACAGCAGCCGTAGATCCATCCGATATCGGCCGGGTACAGGCGAGAATTTTGTACCAGCTGTTTAATGGCGACCAGCCAGAGGCAAGCATTGTTCTTGATCCGGTATTTGTATCCAGAGATCAATTGCCTGACCACGAAGTTTCCACCTCTGAGCTTTCCGAGTACGTAGAAGGCTGGGGAGCCAGTGAGCAAGGCTATCTTGACTGGATGAAAGAGCTGGAGGAAGCCGTAGCGAATTAATAAGTCTGCTCTTCCAAATAGCAGCAAGGAGAACCCATTGGCTCGTTCCGATGGGCTTTTCTTTGATGTAATGAGCATTTGGCATAATTGGTTTGCTTCCCGAAACGGCGGTAATTAGATGCAGACTACAGGAATCATTTTCTGGTCAATATCTAATTTGGTTCTAAGCTTTGTTAGGATCTATGCGTAAGGATGATAATCGAATGTTTATGAGGCTCTCGCAAAGTAGGACGTCATTGCTTTGCAGTAGGGCTCCACTTTGCGGGACTATTCTAGTATACTGGGTTTTGGAGTATCGCCGGGTTAGCTTCCTAAAAAACGGGAGAGTTGAGCTGGGCTGGCTGGTATGTGAAGCCAAGTCACAGATTTAGCAAGGAGGTGGCGAACGAACGTGTCAGAGTCCGTAAACCTGCTGGAAATGAACGGTATATCGAAATCATTTGCCGGAGTGGCCGCTCTTCGTGATGTCAGCTTCTCCCTCAAGGGCGGGGAAATTCATGCACTGCTTGGTGCCAACGGAGCGGGGAAGAGCACTCTGATGAAAATCCTGTCCGGGGCGTATGCGGCTGAAGGCGGAACGATTATGATCAATAAGGAGCCGGTGAAGATTTCAACACCTGCGGAAGCGAAAAAGCATGGAATCCAGTGTGTCTATCAGGAGGTCGACACCGCATTAGTTCCTGAGCTTTCTGTCGCAGAAAATATATGGCTGGATCGGATGTCTGCATCCTCCGGCAAGCAGTGGGTAAAGTGGGGCTCGGTCCATCGCGAAGCGCGCGAGGCGCTTCAACTGCTGGATCCCAACATTCCGCTTGGTAAAAAGGTAGCGGAGCTCTCCTTATCGGACAAGCAGCTTGTGCTGATAGCCCGCTGCTTGGCAGAGAAGGCCAAGTTCATTATATTGGACGAGCCAACAGCTCCGCTCAGTCAGGAGGAAACCGAGAGGCTGTTTGTGATCATGGAGCGGTTGAAGCAATCCGGTGTAGGCATGATTTTTATTACACATCGATTGCCGGAAGTGTTTCGGATGTGTGACCGGGTAACGGTCATGCGCGATGGCCGCCATGTAATGACGAAGCCGGCTGCGGAGACAGATGGCAAGGATGTGGTGTTCCACATGCTGGGCAAAAGCTTCGATCAGGAGTTTCCCAAGCTGGAGGCGAAGCGCGGTGAGCTTCTGCTGGAAGCAAACGGCTTGAGCCGCGGCGGTAAGGTGAAGGAAGTCAGCTTCAAACTGCACCGTGGAGAGATCGTTGGCGTTATCGGCTTGGTTGGCGCCGGCAAGACGGAGCTGTCCCGGGTGCTGTTCGGGGCGGATCCTCCGGATGAAGGAACGCTCATGCTGGGTGGGCGCAAGATCGATCTCAAAAGCCCGGCGGACGCTGTGCAAAAAGGGATCGTTCTCGTCCCGGAGGAACGACGTAAACAGGGAATTCTTGTAGATGAAAGTGTAGGCGTTAATATTACGCTGCCTAATTTGAAGCGGCTTAGCTCGTTAGGCTTTATGCGCAGAAAAGCGGAGAATCAATCTTCGAATGAAATTGTTGGACGGCTGGGCGTCAAGACGCCAACGATCGATCAGCTGGTCGGCTACTTGAGCGGCGGCAATCAGCAAAAAGTCGCTATAGGCAAGTGGCTGCCTACCGAAGCGGATGTATTCCTGCTGGATGAACCGACTAAGGGTGTTGATGTAGGCGCCAAAAGTGATATTTTCAAAATTATCGGCCAATTGGCACAGCAGGGAAAGGGTATTGTTTATTTATCATGCGAATTTGCGGAAATTATGGGAATTGCCGATCGGATCTATGTAATGTGTGACGGACGGTTCGTGAAAGAACTAAGCCGCGAGGAAGCAACCCAGGAACAGCTGCTGTTTTTAGCCAGTGCCGGACAGGAGGCTCAAGCATGAAAGAGAAACTGTTTGATTTTTTATTTAAGTACGGAGCCCTTCTCGTCATTGCGGGAGTTGTTCTCTTTTTCTCCGTCCGCTTGGATTATTTCTTGGAATACCGCAATATTGCGGATATTCTCCGTTCCATTTCGATTGTTACCTTTATTGCGATCGGGGTTACCTTCTCGCTGATTGTCAACGGCTTTGACCTCTCGGTCGGCTCTACCGTATCGCTATCCACGGTCGTTACCGCTTCCCTGATGGTTTGGTACGAGCAGCCGCTGTATTTGGTTATTATTGTTCCCCTCTTGGTGGGAGCTGCAATAGGACTAATAAACGCTTTTCTAATAGTTAAAATCCGAATTCCGGATTTATTTGCCACCTTGGCTATGATGTATGTGATAGATGGGATCCATAAAACGTATACGAAAGGCTACTCCATCTATAAAAATATGCCGATGAGCGATGGCGGCAAAGCGCCGGGTGAATTCAGCCCCGCGTTTCGCTGGATCGGCCAGGGAGAATTCCTCGGCCTGCCTGTACCTGTCGTGCTTATGATTGTGGCTGTTATCGGCGCACATATTTTTCTCAAATACACGCGCTGGGGCAGGCAAATGTATATAACCGGAGGCAATCAGGAAGCTGCAAGGTTATCCGGTCTTAAGGTAAACAAGATCCGTTTTGCCGCATATATCTTGTCAGGGTTATTCGCCTCCTTTGCCGGCATACTCTTTGCGGCCAGGGTAGGTACCGGTCAGGTAGATGCAGGGGCTCCACTGCTAATGGAAGCTGTCGCAGCCGTGTTCGTCGGATTTTCCGTTTTTGGAGCGGGCAAGCCGAACATTATTGGAACGTTTTTCGGCGCTGTACTGATCGGTGTGCTGCTTTACGGTCTCACCATGATCCAGCTTCCGTACTATGCGCAGCCGATTGTTCGCGGTGGCGTGCTCGTATTGGCTTTGGCCATTACATTCATCCATCTGAACAGGCGAAGAGCTTAATGAGTCCAGCCAGGCACACAAGGTAACGGGCGATCATGGCAACCAGCTGGCTGGTGCCCGGGTGGTTTGGCTTAATAAGTTCTGCCCCGGTCCAACAGAAACAAGCTAAGAGAACAGAGCTTCATATCTCCAGTCGATTACCGTGGTCCATAACCGACAGGAGACGTTCTCTTGCTTTTCTATAACCTATAAAAACTATAGGAAAAATCGATTATGATTTAAGGAGAGATTGACTAATGAGCAAACCTCTGATTCCGCTTAACCCGTCCTTCATTCGCAAAATAGGAGCATTAACGCTAGCTGCGGCCCTCTTTACCGGAGCAGCAGCACAAACCCCGGCTTCGGCGGTCGGAACAACCTCTGCGAAGTCCTCTGCGGCCGTTCATAACAGCTCACTGGCTAAACAAGCAGCTGATTTTCAAGACCGGTTGACTGCAGAATATTCCGCGTTTCTAGAGCATTACTACGGGATTTCCTTTCAGGATACAGTGGCAAAAGGGGACTTTTTGCAAGCTGTATTTGTAGCTGCTGGACTGCAAGCTGCCGAGGAGCAGGCCGTGTTCTCGGATCTCGCGAACAACCATGAATGGTATGAAGCAATTAATGCCTTGTACCAGGAAGGGATTCTGGCGGAAGGTGCCGTTGATGGGCAGCGCTTGCCTACGGTAGTAGAGGCGGCAGCGTGGATCGTCAAAGCGGCCGGGTTAAAGGAGCTGGCCTATACCTATTCCGAGGATAAAGTTCAGCGCATTTTGCAGGGCTCCCCGGTTCAATATAACAATGGCCGGAACGGCTTAACATTATCTCAAGCCCAGGAATGGGCGGCTGCGGTTGATAATGAGATAATTCCTGCCGAGCTGTTTAAGAATGTTCGTTCCAATACGGTCTTAACCGGGCAGTGGGCGGCGATTCTTATCGGCAAGCTGGTAGAGTACAAGGGAGAGTACAAAAACTACGTAGGACATATCAGCGATGCTGATATTGCCCGCAAGGTGCTGCAGGCCTGGCAGTCTATTGGCATTTTGTCCTCGGATGAGCTGACTCCGGTCGTAGATTCCGCACTGCAGCAGGATCTGGTCACCGGGTACAATATGAAGGATATCCGCTTCACTCCAAAATTTGATCCTGAATTGTCCATTACATACGGACATAGCGATATTACTCATGCCTTGCAGCTGATCGGGCTGATCAAAAGCGAGGAAATCGATGCCAAGGTGCAGCTGGAGCCCAAAACCTCTGCCTTTATTTACTTAAGCGAGTGGGGAACACCAACTGAGACTCCTGATTATCAGGTAAAACAAATTGCAAATGGCAATTATATTGCATATTCCAAGGAATACGATCTTAGCTTTGAGTTTGAGTCTGGCGATGAGAAAGCAAGATTCGATGAATGGATCAGCACTTATGCGAAGAAAGATTCTGAAGATACGACAGGCTTGCTGCTGGGCTCCTGGTGGCAGCCGCTGTATTACTCCTACACGGAGCTTGAAGGGTTTCCGGTCATTTCTAACCAGTACATCCAAAGCGGCAATTATTTGGCCCAATCATTTTCTCTGCTGGAGGATTCCGAGAGTGTAATTGCTGCATTTAAAGAGGTCGCCCCGGATCTAGAAGTGAACTCGTATACGTTCTGGGTTGATCAGCCATTTTACAATTATTTGCGCGGCGAATCGAAATAATCTTCCACGCATGAGGATAGGCAATAAAAAGGCAGCCAGCCGTCATTATAGATGACCGCTGACTGCCTCTTTATATAGGGAATCATCTGGAAGATGATGGGGAAGCTGCCCCGGGGCCTTGCCGATAAGCGGGGGAGCTAGGGCGCAATACAATAAGAAAGGCACTCCGTGCTTATTTCAGGCTCCAGGCAAGAATGATCGTCGGGTTAAGCCGCGCAGGGCGCAAGCGCGGACGGCCATAATCATTCGCTGGTAAAAACCAATTAATTAGCTTCAAAGGTTTGCAGCGCTTCTTGATATTCGCCTTTGCTGTTATCCAGCTTGTGGTCTGTTGTCCAGAAGATGACCTGATGGAAGTGATCATTAGACTCAATAAGTGTAACCAAATAGCCGATTTTTACTTTTTCAACTTCGCCGCGAACTTCGAACTGATAAGCGTTCATACCATTGATGGTCGAAGCCTGTGGGTCAGTAAAGCTGCCATTTTCAATGGATTGCGCCATTTGGATATCTTTGATTAGTCCCATATAATCTTCCAAAGCTGTACCGTCACTGAAATCGGCTTTATTTTCAGAGATAACCAGCAAATAATTTTCGTCGCTCATGCTTACTTTCGCTGCTTGAATGGAGGCTTCAGGATTGAGACCAGGCATTTCCTGCCATCCGGGAGGCAAAGTAATAGCCGTCAAGCCGTCAGTACCTTCCAGGGTAACTTCAGAACCGTCTCCTGCAGTTCCGCCGTCACCGATGTCCGGAGTGTCTGTCAAGACGCGGAACGATTTCAGCACCTGTTCAAATTCAGACTTATGCTCAGCAAATTTTGATTGGGTTGACCAGGTAGCCAGTTGATAAAAATATTCGCCTTGCTCTACGTAGTTCAACAGATAAGTAACCTTGATCTGATCCACTTCTGCGGTCAATTCGTATTGTTTCGCATTCATTCCGTCAATCTGGATATCTTGCTCGTCTACAATTTGCATATTGGTCGTGCTCATCGACAGGTTATCGTTCATTACACTTGCAAAATCATCCAATGCAGCATCGTCAGCCAGATCGGATTTATGGAATGGAAGCGCGATAAAGTATTTTTCCTGTGCACGGTTGGAAGCGCCAAGCAGGGCTTGCGGGTTCAGCTCATTATCTTCCTTCCAGTCGTCTGGAACATGGATTTGCAAATGTCCGTCAGCACTTTCCAGTGCGTTGCCTTCAAGCTCCGGAGCTTCTGTGTCTGTGTCCGGAGTAGGGGAGGTCTCAGGGCTTTGCGACTCTTGAGGCTCTCCAGGTGGTGTTTCCCCGCCTTTTCCGTTGTCTGCTCCACAGCCTGCCAAAATCCCCACGGTTAATACGGCGGATGCCATCAACGTTGATACTTTTCCGATTTTCAGTGTCATGTTTCTCTCGTTCCTCTCTAATTATACAAGTATGGTAGTAAAGTTCTATTTAATTACCCTGTTTACGAAGCAGTTAAACAAATTGAAAGATAGGATTGACTGTAATCATCACAGTGGTTCTGGTAAGATCCACATGATTGCACCCATTATAATCTGAACATCGTCAAGGCTATGTATGGATTTCCCCATTATAAATTCATCGTTCCAGTATATAAATAGCTGTCGATTAAGTCCTCTTTCCAGCATACAAACCACCGATGTCAGATGTGAGCCGAACCCTCCTCTTCTACTCACCTCCTTAACCGCCCGTAAACGAACACTTATGTATCATACGACAGATGACAGGCCCAGTTCCATATTTTTTGCAAAAATTGATTGAATTTCGTACTTTTTACTCAGTTATTCAGTGAAACTTTAGTCTATCTTAAGGATTTTTTTATGATTCGTTTCGGTTCTCTTTAGTTCTGTCGGCTATGATGGTTGCAAAGCAAACAACAGACGTTGCAGCTTAGTCCAGGAGTACATAAGCGGCTCCCTATGGTCAAGCCGGCGGGGACAAACGGAGGATGAAATGATGAAAACCAACATTTTTGTTATCTATGGAGGCCAGTCTGCGGAGCATGAAGTCTCTCTTATCACAGCGCAGACGGTTATCCAGTCACTGGACAGAAGTCGTTATCGAATAGTACCTATTTATATTAGCGAGGCAGGCAATTGGCACTGTCAAGGTGAGCTTGCGGGAAACAGCAATGGAGATAGTCTGTCAGCTGCCGCACCCAAGCCCCATGACATAACGATAGACATGTTGAAAATGAGCGGAAAGGCGGCTGAATCGAGAAGCCTGACACCAGTCTTGTCGCTGGCAGAAGTTATGCAAACTTATTGGTCCACGAACGAGCCGAAGGTTGTTTTTCCGGTTATTCACGGAACCTTCGGGGAAGACGGCACCTTGCAAGGCTTGCTGGAAATGCTGCAGCTGCCTTATGTGGGGAGCGGCGTGCTAGCGTCTGCTGCAGGAATGGACAAAGAGACGATGAAGCATCTGCTGTCTGGTCTAGATATCGGACAAGCTTCTTACCGCACGCTGCTTTTTTATGAATGGAGAGCTCATGAAGAGCAAATCTGTGCAGAGCTGGAAGTATTCCCGGGCTTTCCCTGTTACGTCAAACCGGCAAACATGGGCTCCAGCATAGGAATTAATCGCTGCAAAAACCGTGATGAATTGAAAGCCGCCTTAAAAACTGCATTTCAATACGACCACAAGCTGTTGATCGAGGAAGAAATTGTTGGCCGTGAGGTTCAATTTGCCGTTCTCGGCAACGAGGAGCCGCAATGCTCAGTGGGAGGAGAATTTGTTCGGGAAGCAGACTTCTTCGACTACGAGAAAAAATACAAAAGCGGCAGGCTGATCAAGCAAATTCCTGCCCGCATAACGGCGGGTGTTGAGCAGCACTTGCGGGAATCCGCCCTGCGCATTTATAAGCGATTGGGTGGTTCGGGCTTGATGCGTATCGATTTTTTCGTGACAGCCGAGGACCAATGTTATTTCAACGAAGTGAATACTCTTCCGGGCTTTACCATGAACAGCATGTTTCCCGCATTATGGGAAGCAACGGACGGAACCACTTACGGGGAACTGCTCGACCGGCTCATTGAGCTGGCAATGGAAAGGTACAAGAACAAGCAATCAATCCGATTGGTGAGGGGGTAACAGCATGATTACAAGAACGTTTAAGCAGATCGCACAAATGATTGGAGCCGGGTGGAATCCGGACTACCAGGCCAACCCGCTGATTCGCGGGGTTTCGATTGATACCCGAACTTTGGAGCCCGGTAATTTGTTCGTTCCGATCGTTGGCGACCGGATGGACGGCCATCGCTTCGTGCAGCAGGCCCTTGACAAGGGAGCGGCTGCGGTTCTATGGGAGAAAAGCAAACCGGTACCTCCGGCCTATGGCCCGGTTCTACTCGTCGACGATTCACTGCTGGCCTTGCAAAGGCTGGCTAAGGTGTATCGCAGCGAGCTGCCGGTGCGGGTGATTGGCATTACGGGAAGCAATGGAAAAACTTCAACCAAGGATATTTTGGCTGCTCTGTTGTCTACGACTTTTAAAACACAAAAAACATTCGGGAATTTGAATAATCATCTGGGTGTACCGCTGACCTTGCTGGCCTTGGAAGAGGACACGGAAATGGCAGTTGTCGAGATGGGCATGTCCGCCCTCGGTGAAATTCAGCTGCTCTCGTCGATTGCCAAGCCGGATGCTGCGATCATCACCAACGCGAGTGAGGTTCATCTAGCAGATCTGAAAAGCAGGGAATATATCGTCCAAGCCAAGCTTGAAATCGTCTGCGGGTTAAAGGAGGACGGAGTGCTTGTCTACAACGGAGACAATCCGAGATTGACGCAGCCGCTGTCCCGCCTTAAGGGCAGCTATGAGCGGCTGTCTTTCGGCGATCATCCGGCTAACGACGTTTATCCGGTGCACTACACTATGGATGACACCGGTGTTGAATTCACGATATCCGACCGGGAATGTCCAAGACTGCGTATCCCGCTGCTTGGCAAGCATCAGATGATTAATGCGCTCGCTGCCCTGTCCGTAGCCCGTTATTTCGGAATTTCATTTGCCCGTATAACGAAAGGCCTCCTGCAAATCGAAGCGACGGGTATGCGGAACGAGAAAATAGAGATTGCTGACGGCATTACTGTTATTAACGATGCATATAAGTCGAATCCCAGCAGCTTGCAGGCAGCATTGGATACCTTATATGAGATGGAGGAGAGCAGGCAGAAAATAGCTGTGCTCGGAGATATGGTAGAATTGGGGGAGGAATCGGAAAAGCTGCATAAATCCATAGGCGAACGGCTGACCGCGGAGCGCTTGGATCATCTGTTCACACTTGGCCGGATGGCGGAGCATATTGCTGCAGCAGCCAAAGAGGCGAACTATCCAGTTGAGAGGATTACTGTGTGTGCAGATAAAGAGCAGTTGATCAATGAGCTGTATCAAGCCAGAAGAGAAGGACGTCTGGAGCAGTCTATTATTTTGGTCAAAGGCTCCAGGGCGCTTCAGCTTGAGGATGTGATCGAGGCTCTGCAGCAGCAAACCGAAGCTGGCCGGAAGCGGGAGGGAGCCTGATGAAGCCTCTCCTCCATAGAAATAATTCACAAACGAAATCACAAACGATATACAACGAGGGAAATGAATCGTATACGATATACAACGAGGACAAACACGGCGCGATAAATACGGAAGCAGCTGTCTCTGGAGTGGCAGCTGTCTTCCCAGGCAGCGATGAGCCCGACCCTGTGCGGGCATTCCGATTGCCGGGGTTATCAAGGAGCATTTATGAGGGGAGCGGACCGCAAACGTGGGCTGAGGTTCATGTCGACAGGATAGAACGCAATACTCGTCGTATACGCGAGAGGCTTCCAGAAGGGACTTTATTCATGGCCGCCGTCAAAGCGGATGGCTACGGCCACGGCGCCGTTGCGGCAGCCTGGGCGGTTCTGAAGGGAGGGGCCGATGCCTTGGCAGTAGGCTTGCTTAATGAAGCGATTCAGCTGCGGAATGCGGGAATTCGCGTGCCTATACTGATCCTGACCCCGATAAAGCCGCAAGAAGCTGCCGCAGCTGCGGAGCTGGAGCTGTCCGTAACCGTCTTTCAAGCGTCCTGGTTAAGAGAGATGGAGGCCTTCCGAACTTGGTCCAACAAACAGCTGCGGGTTCATGTGAAAATGGATACCGGCTTGGGGCGGCTTGGCATCCGGCATAAGCAGGAGTGGGAGGCGATGATTCCGCTGCTGAAGGCTGACCATATTAGCGTAGAAGGAGTTTTCACCCATCTGGCGACCGCCCAATTGGCAGACTCCACCTATTACGACAAGCAAATGTCACGCTTTGATGAAATGAAGCAGTGGGTTATCGAAGCGGGCTTCCGGCCGCAAGTTTTCCACGCTTCTAACAGTGCGGCCGCTCTGCATTACCCGCAGCGAAGCCTCGATATGGTCCGGGTCGGCGCGTCCCTATACGGAATAGACCCTTGCGAGCCGGCCGTGCGGGAACAGGTGAACCTTCATCTCGAGCCGACGCTTTCCCTTCATACGACCATTGTGCACTGCAAAGAGGTCGAGCCGGGGAGCGCGATTAGCTATGATTGCTCCTACACAGCGCAGGACAAAGAATGGATAGCAACGGTTCCTTTGGGATATGGCGACGGGGTGTTCCGCGGCTATAAGGGCAGCAGCGTGCTGGTCGATGGTCAGCGGGTGCCGATAGTTGGCAACGTTTGTATGGATCAGCTGATGATTAGATTGCCGCAATATTATCCCCCCGGTACGGTGGTAACATTTATCGGCAGGCAAAAGGAAGAAGAGATCACGTTGGAGGAAAGGGCCGAACAGCTGGACAGCATTCCGCAGCAAGTGCTTCTTCTGCTGACAGCACGGGTTCGCAGGATGTATACCTCCGGGGAGCCTGGCTTGTAAGATTCAAGCACTAAGTAAGGTCCGAAAACGGCAGTTCTGCCTGTATAACTAAAAATAAGAAACCCCAAGAATGCTGTAATTTCATTCCTGGGGTTTTAATTTCGGTGCAATGTAATTGAAAACGGATGTTTCGAAAGGTCCCTTTTCAGATTCTCAGGTCAAGTCTTTCAGCTTTTCCATTTTTTCTGCAGGAATTGGGCTGTTATTCAACATCCGGAAGGTGCCCGGGGACGTATTAGAAGTTTTTGAAGGAGGTGCTTGCTATTCCAAGTATGGGGTCCGCACCTGCTGCTTATGAACGGAGTATCATTGGGATTCGCCGGTTGTATTGTTAACTAGTCCTTTTTTCAGTATTATTTGGGTATGTGTGATGAATATGTCGACATGACAGTAATTAGAATTCCAACGGTTCGGGAATGAGGAGGGGAATACATCACTGAAAACGCCTTCGCCAATCCATATGGTTACAAAGCCAGGTCGTCGGCCAGATCGGGTCGGTGATTCATCCGGCGTGTATAAATCATCGGATTAATCTCTGCAGAGCAGCCATCTGCCAGCTGCAATACCTGCTCCAGGCGTAGAACCGGAATTTAGGCTTAGCGCCCGGACTTCTTTCGGAACGGAATACTTAACGAGCATCGGTTACCTGGCCTTATGCCGCATTAGGACCATTGTATAGAAAAATGGAACAAGCGGTGGACCATTATGCGGTGGACCATTATATGGTGGATCTTTATATGGAAAAAAACGGTTGAAGCAACTTTCCCGAGGCAGCAGGTGAACAACTGGGGCAGGTTTGGCAGGTTTCCTAAAAACAAGCGTGTCTGGTCTGGATAAAAGATGGGGGATGAAACTTATGAGTAAACGTTATGCATTAGGAATCGATTTTGGTACTGAGTCAGGCAGAGCCGTTCTCGTGGATTTGAGTAATGGCGAGGAAGTGGCTCAGCATGTCACACCCTATCGGCACGGGGTTATGGACAGTGAACTGCCAAGCGGCCAGAAGCTCGCCAAAGATTGGGCTTTGCAGCATCCTGCGGATTACTTGGAGGTGCTGACTGAATCCGTGCCGGAAGCCGTCCGTCAAAGCGGAATTTCGGCTGAACAGATTGTCGGAATCGGCATTGATTTTACTTCATGCACGATGCTGCCTGTGGATGCCGGCGGGACCCCGCTGTGCATGCTCGATTCGATGCGGGAAAATCCGCACAGCTGGGTAAAGCTGTGGAAGCATCATGCGGCTGCCAAGCACGCCCAATGGATAGATGAAGCGGCAGCTGCAAGCGGCCAGCGGTTCCCGAGGCGGTATGGCAACAAGCAATCTTCGGAATGGATGCTGGCTAAGATTTGGCAGGTTCTCGACGAAAGCCCGGAGCTGTTTGAGAAAGCGGACCTGTTTGTGGAGGCGGCAGATTGGGTCGTGTACAAGCTGACAGGAGAGCTGAAACGCAACAGCTGTACAGCGGGCTATAAAGCGATCTGGCATAAAAGAGAGGGATATCCGGATGAGAGCTTCTTCGCTCAACTAGACCCTCGCCTGGCCGACCTGCCGCAAACGAAGCTTAGAGGCGAAGTGGTGCCATTGGGCAGCAGGGTTGGAGAGCTATCTCCGGCCATGGCCAAGTCGATGGGCTTGCCGCCCGGAATTCCGGTTGCTGCAGGAATCATTGATGCGCACGCGGCAGTACCCGCCGCTGGTGTAGTTACGCCCGGCAAGCTGGTGATGGCGATGGGGACATCCGTTTGCCATCTGCTGCTTGCCGAGAAGGAAGTCGAGGTTGAAGGGATGTGCGGCGTTGTTGAAGACGGCATTATTCCGGGCTTGTATGGTTATGAATCCGGTCAGGCAGCTACAGGTGATACCTTCGCTTGGTTTGTAGAGCATTCCATCCCGGAATATGTCAAGCAAGAGGCCCGCAGCGAAGGGGTTAGTGTCCATGCTCTGCTGGAGCGCAAAGCAAGCCGCTACGCTCCGGGGGAAACAGGGCTGCTTGCGCTCGATTGGTGGAACGGCAACCGCTCGGTGCTAAGCAATATGCATTTGTCCGGACTAATCATGGGCTTTACTCTGCAGACCAAACCCGAAGAGCTTTACCGGACGCTTCTGGAAGCTACCGCCTTCGGAACCCGGAAAATAATCGAGTCTTTCGAAAGAGCCGGACTGCAGGTAAATGAATTGTATGCTACAGGCGGACTGCCACAGCGGAATCAGCTGCTTATGCAAATTTATGCAGATGTCGTTGGCAAGGAAATAAAAGTAGCTGCTTCCACCTATACCCCGGCTGTCGGTGCTGCAATGTTCGGCGCGGTGGCGGCTGGTTCCGGGCGGGGAGGTTATGATGACATCGTAACCGCTGCGTCCCATATGGCCAGGCTGCAGGAAAAAACCTACAAGCCTATAGCGGAGCATAAGATAATCTACGATCAGCTGTACCAGCAATATAGCGAATTGCACGACTATTTTGGACGCGGCGGCTCCCAAGCGATGCCAATGCTAAAAGGCATGCGCAAATAGACCCGTTATACTTGGGCGAGGAGGGGCAGCCAATTTGGGCCGATGCGGAGCCGCATATATTGGGTGGGCCGGAACCGCTAATTCTGGCCGATGCACGTGTGCACGAACCGGCGTGATATTAGAGCGGCTATTTGGACAAATTAGCGATTCAGTCGGGGCTGTCAACTTATAATGGGTACCATTGCAACAGTGCAATTGTCCAGTGAGCGGCACCCTTCATGATGTCTCGTGAGCCAAAAGGTTGGCAAGATGCTCTGCGCTAACGCTCGCCCTTGCTCTTATTCAGCCGAAAAAGCAGGGAATTTATTTCTAACGCTCATCCTCGTCCATATTTGTGACATCTGGGCGGAAAAACCGTAATTTGAGCAAAATAAGGACCATGGTGAGCGTTAGGATTCGAGCAGCGGCAAACCTCATCAAATTCCGCTGAATAACTGGTATTAGCATGTTAATCGACAGCCTACTCGGGCGTTAGCATGCAGCGCGTGCCTGTCACATCGCTTGCCGCTCCGCTCACCCGTACGTGCTGCCCGCCATGCAACGCAGCTCGTTGATAATTCACTCCTCCCAATAATAAACCATCTCCCATCTCACTTCCGCTGCAATTCACCAAATTGCTTTGTCCAATCACTTCTCTATTGCACTACTCAAATTTCTTCCCCAGTCACTTAGTTGCTTCTCCACTCGAGTCCGCCAAATTTAGCGCGCCGAACCCGCTTTCCCAAACTACCTGTACCCAATTCACTGCCAAATGCACTGCCAAATCCACTGCCAAATCCACTGCCAAATGCACTGCCAAATGCACTGCCAAATCCACTGCCAAATCCACTGCCCAATCCACCTTTCGTGCTCACTTTTTAAATCCACCCCTTCCGCTTTTAGCTTCATCCTTCATTCCAATTATTTAGTTTTGCTGATTCCACTCACACTCCCATGCTTCCTTTAAAAACTAATTGTTAACGCTATGCCGTATGCTCCACGGACCACCAGCCTATAACGAAGCTTCGCGCGCAGGAATCAGGAACAAAAAAAGTCGTCATTATGTACCGGTCAATAGAAGAGACTGGCAGGGTCATACACGGATTCAGCTTTTCATAAGACCTCACAGCTCATGACATTTCTTGACCTTTGGGGCTATAAACCCAGGCAGGATGCGGTTTCGCAAAAATTGTCCGTAGGAGGCCGTCAAGTTATACCTTACAATGAGTGGCAAGAAAGCAGAGGGAGGAGAACTCAATATGAACTCAGGCAGCAAACTTACTCATATCGGATTTATAGGAATAGGTGTGATGGGCCAAAGTATGGTTCGTCATTTGATGAAGGCTGGTTATACGCTTCATATTTATAATCGTACCCGTTCCAAAGCGGAGCCTATTTTACACGAAGGTGCCGAGTGGCATTCGACACCTGGAGAGCTTGTTCAGCACTGTGACGCTGTTATTACGATGCTTGGTTACCCGCATGATGTCGAGCAGGTATATTGGGGCGAAGAAGGGCTTTTGACCCATGCTTCGCCAGGAAAGCTATTTATTGATATGACCACCTCGAGTCCGGAGCTTGCCCGGCGGATCGAGGAGTCGGCTAAGAATAAAGGATGTTCTGCTTTAGATGCGCCTGTATCGGGGGGAGATGTAGGGGCCCGTGATGCCCGGCTGTCGATCATGGTCGGCGGGGAGAGTGAAATTTTTGCTCGGGCCAAGCCTTTGTTCGAAGCGATGGGCACTAATATTGTATATCAAGGTGAAGCAGGTGCCGGACAGCATACGAAAATGTGCAACCAAATTGCGATCGCCTCTACGATGATGGGGGTATGCGAAGCAATTCGCTATGCGGAGAAAGCCGGGCTGAATCCGGATTCAGTTCTGCAAAGCATTTCTAGCGGCGCCGCCGGCAGCTGGTCGCTGGAGAATCTGGCACCCAGGATGGTTAGCGGCAATTTTGAGCCAGGTTTTTATGTGAAGCACTTTATTAAGGATATGAAAATTGCGCTCGATTCAGCAGACGCCATGGGGCTCGAAGCGCACGGCTTGAGGCTGGCCAAAACCTTGTACGAGCAATTGGCTGACCATGGTGAAGCAGATAGCGGAACCCATGCCCTGTATAAGCTTTACTCCTAGCAGGTTCAAGTAACGAGTAAGGTAGACAGGTGTAGAGTGAACGAGACAGGTTCGAGTAACGAGTAAGGTAGACAGGGTGTAGAGTGAACGAGACAGGTTCGAGTAACGGTAGGGTGGAATAGCAGGTGTAGGGTGAATATAGGAGGCGAAAGTGATGAAGGCAGAGCTGTTATACGGCAGAGGGAAGCTTATCGTAGAGGTTCCGGATCATACCGTCATTCTGGAGCCTTTGGACCAGCGGGGGCTGGACGATGAAAAAACCGCTGTTCAGCAAGCGCTTCGAGCACCAATCGGAGCCAAACCGCTGCGGGAGTCCGTCAAGCCGGGAGACAAGGTAGCGATTGTGATCAGTGATATCACCCGGCCTACACCCAACCACAAGCTGGTTCCCTGGCTGCTGGAAGAACTGAAGCATGTCCCGGATGAGCAGTTTGTCATCATCAACGGTACAGGCACGCATCGTGATCAAACGCGTGAGGAGCTGGTTGCGATGCTGGGCCGGGAGGTTGTCGAACGCATCCGGGTTATCAATCATCACTGCCATGAAGCCGAGGAGCTGGTGCGTGTCGGAGAAAGCGCATTTGGCTGCGGCGTTTGGCTGAACAAGGAGTATGTTGAAGCGGACTTTCGCATTGTTACCGGATTTATTGAGCCGCACTTTTTCGCCGGCTTCTCGGGAGGGCCAAAAGGGATCATGCCGGGAATCGCCGGGATCGAAACGATCGAAACGTTTCATAACGCGAAGATGATTGGCGATCCGCTGGCCACTTGGGGCAATATGCAGGGCAACCCGCTGCAGCAGATGGCTGCTGAAGTGAATCGGATGTGTCCGCCGCACTTTTTGCTTAATGTCACCCTTAACAAAGAAAAGGCGATTACTCGCGTCTTTGCCGGAGAGCTGTTCGCGGCTCATGCGGAAGGCTGTGCATTCGTTAAGGAGCACACGATGATTGCCGTTCCGGAACGATTCGATGTTGTGATCACATCAAATTCCGGTTACCCCCTGGATCAGAACTTATACCAGGCGGTCAAAGGAATGAGTGCTGCGCATCAAATAGTGAAGCGCGGCGGGACGATCATCTGTGCCGCGGAATGCTCGGACGGCATTCCAGCACACGGTCATTATGCAGAAATTTTAAGAATGCGTCAGACCCCGCAGGACATTCTTGCTTTGATCCAGGAGCCGACCTTTCGCAAATTTGACCAGTGGCAGGTACAGAAGCAGGCTGTCATTCAAGTGTGGGCGGATATCATGGTCTATTCCTCGCTTTCGCATAAAGAGATTGCAGAAGCAATGCTTATCCCTGTCGATCGCATTGAGAATTCGCTGGAGCAGCTAAAGTCTAAGTACGGCCCTCGAATGAGCGTGGCGCTGATGCCCCTCGGCCCGTTGACAATCCCTTATGTAAAAGGGGAGGCGGAAGCCAAATCGCATGTTTGAGAGAAGTACAGCCATGAAATTATTTAGAACAGGCGAGGTGAATGATTCGTGAAATGGTGGGAACGGAACAACTTAAGGCTGATTCAGACCAATTTGCGCGAGGTGGATGCGGCAATGGATGTTGACCGCTTGATCCACGATTTGCAGAAATTCTCCGCCAACGTGCTGATGATGAATGCCGGAGGAATCTTTGCCTTTTATCCAACGAAGCTGGAATACCATTACCAGACACCTTATTTAACTACAGATTTATTGGGGGAAGCACTGGAAAAGACGCATAAGGCGGGGATGAAGTTTATCGCCCGGTTTGATTTTAGCAAAGCCCATGAAAGCTTATTCGCGCGCAGGCCGGAATGGTTTTACCGAACCCGCGAGGGACGGGAGGTGAACTACAACGGGATTGTGCACACCTGCATAAATGGCGGCTATCAGCAGCAGTATGCTTTGCAAATTTTGGAGGAAGTGATCACCGGTTACCCGGTGGACGGAATTTTCTTCAATATGTTCGGTTACCAGACATCGGACTACAGCAGCAACGATTATGGAATTTGCCATTGCCATAACTGCCGGGAACGGTTTGCGGCTCTGCATGGGATGGAGCTCCCCGGCACGAGGGACCCCGAGGACCCTCGTTACGCGGCTTACCGGAGGTTCCAATGGGACACAACTCGCGACATGCTGGAGCGAATCCATGATTTTGTCAAGAAGCTGAATCCGGATCTAGCGATTAGCACTTATAACGAGTATAAAGTAGACATCGTCCGCAAGGAATCGAATACGAAGCTGACCCGTCCGCATCCGGTATGGCTTTACTCGTCGTCGGAAAATGTCAAATCGGTACAGGATTCATGGGATAACAAGATTATCAGCAATTGCTGCATCAATGCTGTCGATTTGCCTTACCGCTTCATGGGAGTGGCGCCGGAAGAAGTGGCCATTCGGCTGTATGAGAGTATAGCTTGCGGATCGGGTCTCGATTTTTGCATTATCGGCGTATTTGACGGCTATACCGATCATTCCAGCTTCCCCATCGTCCAGGAAATTTTCCGTTTCCACAAGGAAAATGAACGCTATTTCGGACAGCTTCAATCCATGGCGAGAATTGCCTTAGTCAAGCCTTCCGGCGCACAAGGGAACGACATCAGGGAATACCTCGGAATATTTAAAATGCTCAAGGAGAGCCATATTCCTTTCGACGTCATCGTTCAGCATCAGCTGCCTGACCATAATAGGCTATCCTCCTACCAGCTGCTCATCCTGCCGGATATCCGTGGATGGGAGCCAGAGCAGCTGAATGTGCTTAAGGAGCTGCAGTGCAAGGGGGTCCGTCTCGCGGCTACCGGATTAACCCTAGCGAGCCCGGAAGAAACAGATACGCTGCGTGAGCTGTTTGATGCCGAAGTTGTGTCTGTAACGGAAGACACCGATGCTGCCTATCTCGATTGCAGCGATTGGGAATTTTCCGCCGATTGGGCAGGGAGGGAATGGGTGTTCATCACCGGGGCATTCGCCCATGTGCGGTTCGGGGCAATGACGAGCAAACGGCTGCCTTATCTGCCGCCTGCTAATTTCGGACCTCCTGAGCGCGCTTACGGGCATAGAAGAAGTGACTTCTGCGGCGCGGGGCTGGCCCTCAAGACTGCTAGTCACGAACAATACGCTGCTTCCGGGGAGGAGATTAGCGTTAACCGCAGCCAGAGCGGCGAAGCCAAGGCACTCTATATACCTTGGCAGCCCGGCAAGCAATATTATCTCCACGGTTATGAGGACCATAAACGGATTACCCTTGGTTTGCTGAAGGAGTTGAATGCTCCTTACCACATTAGTGCGGCAAGCAGTGATGTCCCCTCTTCCGTTGAACTGTTTGTGAACCTCACGCCCGAAAAGCAAATTTTAGTACAGTTTCTCAATTTGAGCGGATTTAATGGAGTTACTTACGGAAAGCCGCTGCCTGTTGGACCGCTTCGGGTAATGCTTGACGTGGAAGTAGGGCTTCCTGAGCGGGCGTATAGCCTCAAAACAGGACAGGAAATCAGACTGCTCTTGGATGAATCTAAACAACGGGTCACCGTTGAATTGGATGAATTGAATACGTACGATGCTATCCTGCTAGAATAGCAGGTTCTGAAGAAGGCGGGCAGCTTCAAGTCAAGAGCAGTCAGGAAAGCGCTTACCCAGATTTTGCTGAGCAATGCCGGAAGAATGAGGAAGGACAGGTCGCGCAGCCTCTGTACAGATCAAGGAGGGACAGTATGAATCATAAATCAGAGAAGTATGAGAAGGATCCGTCATTTTGGAGCACTCGTTTCCGGCTATTGCAGCCGAATTTGCGGCTGCCCGACGCGAAAGGGCTGGATGTGGCAGGCATGGTCCGCGAGGCCAAGGAATATGGGGCTAATGCCATACTTGTCAACGGAGGAGGGATAGTCGCCTGGTATCCGACGAGTCATCCCTTTCAGCAGATGAACCCGCAGATGAGCGGGGATTTCCTTGGTGAAGCTATCGCGGCGGCGCATGATCAAGGCCTTAAGGTTCTTGTGCGGATGGATATAAGCAAGAGCTTTCCGCATGTGCTGCAGCAGCATCCGGATTGGTTTCGGCGCAGCGTGGAGGGCGAAGTCGTCAAGCATTGGGAAATGCTGATGACTTGCCCGACGGGGCCCTACTGGGAAGCTTACGCTTTTCAGGTAATTGGCGAGCTTCTCGAGCGTTATCCGCTGGATGGCCTTTTCTTTAATGCTTTTAACTATTTGCGCTGTTATTGTGACCGCTGCAAGCAGCAATTTAAGGATAGCACCGGATATGAGCTGCCTCTAAGTGAGGATTGGTCCGATCCCGCGTGGAGAAGCTATGTAGCCTACCGGTACGAGCGTTTTGCCGATTATAACCGCAGACTGGCCCAGTTTATCGACGAGACTTCACCGGGAACGGTGCTTACGATCGACACCAACATCACTTCGGATTCTTACCGGGGCATCCGAGACAGCGGATGGCATACGCATCAGTTCGCGCAAAGCAATGCCTGCATTACAAGCGAGGCCTTTAATTTCTTTGATCGCCCGTTTCCGAAATGGATCTATTGGGCAGGGGAGGAGGTGAGGCTGGGAAGTCACATTAAGCACACCTGCATTATTTTAAGCTATTCCAAATCCATCTTCAGCAGGCGGGCTGCTCAGCCTGAGCAGCAGCTGGGCTATGATTTGCTGCAAATCGCTGCGAACGGCGGCTCACCGGCTGTCGCGGTAAGCGGCACCTTCCAGCAGAATGACCGTCAGAGCCTGCCAATCGTAAAAGAAATTATGCAGCTTTTGGCGAGACACGAAAAGGAATATAACGCGATGACTCCACTTGCAGAAGTCGCGATACTTTATTCACAGCGGACGGCTGACGGGTATGGACGCGAGGAGCCTGCAGCCAGATGGCAAGCTCACTACCGGGGCATGTACGAAATGATGGCGGAGAGTCACATCCCGTTTACCGTTCTTCATGAAGGCAGTCTAACGGCGGAAAAGCTTAAGCATTACCGCTGTCTGCTGCTGCCCAATATCGCCATTTTGAGCGATGAGGAAGCTAAGATTATTGATCGCTATGTGGAGCAAGGCGGTCATATCATCGCTACGATGGAAACCGGACGGTATGATGTGAGCGGCGGCAAGCGCCAGGAATTGGCACTGCGGTGCATCGGCCGGCGGATTGTGGAAAGCGATGAAGCCTTCACTTATTTGACTGTCAATGACCAGCAGCTGCTGGGCGACAAAGCGGCTGCTGCCGATCTCCTCATGTTCGAAGGGCAGCTGATGCGGACCGAGCCGCTGGATGAAGGAGATCAGGCATCCGGGAGGAATCGGGAAAGGGAGACGGAGCTGGATTTGTTCGGTATACCCGCAGTCCGCAATACAACGCCTGAATTCGCTTTTTGGGAGTCTGTCTCCGATGTGCCAGGCTTGATCAGACAGACCTACGGCAAGGGGGCAGCCGACTATCTGCCTTGGGCAATCGATAAGCTTTACCATTTGATGGGAGTACCTGAGTACAAAGCCGTTGTGAACAGTCTCGTTCGCCGGGCTTGCGGTCCCTTCACCCTCCAGTCTAATGCGCCTTCCGGAGTACAGTGTACGGTGGCGCGACGCGAACAGGGCGGATATTTGCTTCACCTGATCAACGGGGTGGCTACCCAGGGCAAGCCGCTGGCCGAAACGGTCGTCCTGAGCAACATCGAGTTAGCGGTTAAGGGTGTGTGGAAGGGCGCGCATTCCTTGGTGAACGGTCAATCCTACCCGGTCAAGCACGATGGCGGCTATAGCCGCTTTACACTGCCGCAGCTTGGTTTGTACGAAGTGCTTGTGGTGCAGTGAGATGAACCTTCATCCAAGCTTTCTTAAAGAGCAGCGTTAAAGCAGAGCAGATGCCTCAAAGTTTACTAGAATCGGCACCTCCGTCATCTCGGGAATCTGATGAATTCTGTTATGGAGGGAAAAGAAAAAAAGGAAGTGATCAATGTGAAATCAATTTCCGGAACGGCGCCACCGTCCCCTGAGATAGTAACGGGGGGAAGGGGGCGAAGGCTTTGGCAGCAAATTGTGGCTCACAAATGGATTTATCTGCTGGTCCTGCCAGGCTTGTTATATTTTCTTGTTTTCCGGATAGCTCCGATGTGGGGGCTGCTGCTCGCCTTTAAGGATTACAATCCGTATCTCGGTTTTATGTCCAGCGAGTGGGTCGGCTTGCAGCATTTTCGTGAATTGTTCAGCAGCAGCAAGTTCTATATTATGCTGCGGAACACCTTCGTTATCAACTTGTTTGGGCTTGTCTTTTTCTTTCCTCTGCCTATTTTATTGTCTTTGATGCTGAATGAAGTTCGGCACGATTTGTTCAAGCGGATTAATCAATCGATCGTCTATTTGCCGCATTTCCTCTCCTGGGTTGTGGTGGCCAGCATGACTTTCTTCATTTTGTCAACAGACATCGGTATTGTTAACAAAATCATCTATGCAATGGGCTTTGAGACCGTTTCCTTTCTCTCCAACCCGAACTACTTCTGGGGGATCATTACCGCTCAGAATATATGGAAGGAAGTAGGCTGGGGGACCATTATCTTCCTGGCCGCTATTGCCGGAGTAGATCCGCAGCGCTATGAAGCGGCAGTGGTAGATGGAGCAAGCCGGCTGCGGCAAATTTGGCACATTACGCTGCCTGCAATTCGGCCGACGATTATTATTTTGCTAATTCTGCGATTAGGCAACATGGCGGATGTCGGGTTTGAACAAATCTTGCTGATGATGAATCCTCTCGTTATGTCGACAGCGGAAGTGTTTGACACGTACGCCTATGTTCACGGGATATTGCAGGGTCAGGTTAGTATCGGAGTAACTGTAGGAATGTTTAAAGGAGTAGTCGGCCTTGTACTGGTTCTGGGGTCGAACTATGTTGTGAAACGTTTGGGGCATGAGGGGATCTATTGACAGACGGCTCGCGGGCTCGCCCTCTCCTTGAGCTATCCAGAAGGAGGAAGTTCTATGAGTTTTGTTCACAAGAAAGGAATGACCATAGGAGATGTCTTTAACTACTCGGCTATTGTGCTCATTTCCGTTATCAGCCTTTTCCCGTTTCTTTATGTATTCAGTGTATCCTTCACCGATCCTGATGCTTATGTGCCGCTTAAGTACTATTTATTTCCAGAGAAATGGTCTCTCGCGGCTTACGAATATATATTGTCTACGAACAGTTTTATGAATGCTCTCAAAAGCACTGTTTATGTTACAGTTGTAGGGACAATTCTGAATGTGATTTGTTCTTTTACGATGGCATATGGCCTAACCAAAAAAACTATGCCCGGTCGGGGCTGGATCTTAGGCATCGTCATTTTCACCCTGGTCTTTAATGCGGGGATTGTCCCGAATTATTTATTGATTAGAGAGCTGGGCTTGATCAACAGCTATTGGGCATTAATTCTGTCCGCGCTGACGAATGCTTGGAGCATCATCGTCATCAAAAGCTTTATGGATTCGCTTCCCGGCGAACTTGAGGATGCCGCCAAAATTGATGGAGCTAATGATCTTGGCGTGTTTTTCCGTATCATTATTCCGTTATCCATGCCGGCTATTGCTGCCTTTACCCTGTTTTTCGCGGTGGCGCATTGGAACACTTATTTTAATGCCCTGATCTATCTGTCCGATTCGACCAAGTGGACGCTGCAGGTTCTGGTCAAGACACTCGTTATTGACTCCGATTCGAATGGAGTCGGTGCAGCGGGCTCCGTAGGAGACGAAAGCGTGGTGCCGCAGGAGACAATCCGGATGGCGTCGATCGTGCTTTCGATGCTGCCGATTCTTGTGGTCTATCCTTTCCTGCAGAAATATTTTGCCAAAGGGGTTATGCTGGGTTCCATAAAAGGCTGATTTGGCGGAAGGCTTTGCGGACATATTTTGACCTTCCCATGAAATGGGAGCTATTCGCAAGGAATGTCTGTATTACGCCTTCCCGTGAGCGACTATGATGAAGGCTAAGCGGATGACATCCAATGTCAGTTCAGTTGAATTCGCTTACAAATACAAAAAATCGGAGGGTGAGGTTGACATGAAAAGCAGTTGGATGAAACAGATGATGCTGCTCAGTCTGACACTGGTGGTCGTAGCGGGCTGTTCCGGCGGACCGGGCTCGGGAAATAGCGGATCGGGCGGTACAGGCGGCTCTGCCGGGGGCAATCAGGGTACTGGAGCAGATAATTCCGGTACGGAAGAGCAGAATGAAGAACCGCTTCATATCCAGATGTTTGCCGGATTATATAATGAGCTTCCGGAAATGGACAATGCTTATTGGAGTGAGTGGCAGAAGCGGACCAACACAGTTCTCGATATGGAATGGGTACCGTCCGGCGATTTGAATACGAAAATGGACCTGGTGCTAGCATCTGGAGATTTGCCTGAGGTGCTGTCTTCACCGGATATGCGTCCGCCGCTTGTAAATGCGATCAAAAATGGAGCATTCTGGGATTTGACTCCGTTTCTTGGGGATTTCAGCAATTACCCGAACTTGAAAAACAATCTGGTTGAGGATTGGCAAAAGTACGTCTCGGTGGATGGCAAGATCTACGGCCTGCCGCGCTCGCGTTCCCGTATTGACATCGGCATTAAAATCCGTAAAGACTGGTTGGATCAGCTGGGTATCCCGGTACCTACCACACTGGATGAATACCGTGACGCCCTGAAGCGGATCGTGGATGAGGATCCGGCAGGCACCAATACGCTCGGGCTGATCGGCCATGGTGTCATTGTTGACGATGGAGACGATGCCTTCTCCGGGGCCTTTGGCGGACTTGACCCATATTTCAACGAAGAGGGCGGTCTAGTGCCGAAGGAGCTCACACCGATGTATGGTGATATGGTGGAGTGGTTTAGAGGGCTGTACAATGATGGCGTTTTGGCTAAAGAGTTTTCCGTTATGAAAAAAACGCAGGCGGAAGAATTGTTCAAATCTGGGCGCGCTGCTTCATATGTGCGCAGTATTTGGTGGGATAAAGAGTATGAAGATGCGATTTCCCGTACCCAGCCGGACCCGGAAATCGTTAATCTGGCGTTGGAGGGACCGGGTGGAATGAGTGTCAATTTGGCTACGGGTGTATCCGGCGGTTATTTCATCTCCAAGAAGGTTCCCGAGGAGAAGGTGCTGCAGCTGCTCGATTATTTCGAGCTCACGGCCTCGGAAGAGCTGACTGACCTGGCCTATTACGGAATTGAAGGGGTTCATCATGATATCGTTGATGGACAGAAAGTGTTGAACGATCTTGGAACCAAAGAAATAAATACGACGGCCAAAGGTGCTGGTGTGCTCGCCTACGCCAAGTGGGGCAAGGTAGAAAGCGCCTCTGGAAGCAAAGAGTACAATGATGCGAAGAAAGCATCCGTAGCTCATTTTGATGAGATTGGCAAGATAGAGTCCAAAACAGGCCTCCATTCCGATAAATGGCTGAGAGAGTGGGCCAAATATTCCAATGAATGGACAACGATGGTTACAAGAGCTATTGTTGGACAAATCACGATGGATGAATATCGCAACTATGTAAACGAAATCGTTGAGAAACCGGAAATGAAAGCGGCATTTCTTGAGCTTGCTGAGGAATACAAAATCTTTCACCAAATTGAGTAAACATGAATATGGCAAAGCCGTATAGCTGCTCATGAATTTTTGTGGGCGGGGACAGGGAAAGGCGGGAGCGGAATAGGCAAAGGACGGGAGCCCTGAGCGCGCTTCTGCCTTTTCTGCCTTTGAAATAAGAAGGAATAGGGGATGAATGAAGTGACCAAGACCTGGTGGGAAAAACCGTTAAGAATCATACAGCCGAATTTGCAGGTGAAAGACACTTCTCATATCCAGCCCGGCCGCTTGGCCGATCAGCTGGCTGAGCTTGGCGCCAACACGGTAGTGTTTAATGTTGGGGGAATTTATGCCTGGTATCGGACGGAAGTGCCTTACCATACCATGAACGAATATTTGCCTGAGAATGGCGATTTGTTGATGGAAGTTATCAGGGCCTGCCACGATCGAGGGTTACGCTTTGTTGCTCGATTTGACTTCAGTAAAGCTGAGGATTCCGTTTATTTGCAGCGTCCGGAATGGTTTGTCCGCGATGCTGCCGGGGAGCCCCAAATTATCGGAGCTCGCCGGCCGGGCAATTGGTCGTTGTTAATGTCGACCTGCATTAACGGGGCATATCGTACGGATGGTGTGGCCATTCCTGTGCTGGAAGAGGTGCTGAACCGGTATCCGATAGATGGTGTCTTTTTCAATAATCCCGGCTACATTCGCTGCTGCTGTTCAACCTGTCAAAGAAAATACAAGCAAATGTACGGAGAACCGCTGCCTGCTAAGAGCGAGCAGATCCACCCTTCATGGGCAACAAATAGCATGAAGGAAAATATTGATCAGCTGTACGGGCGAATTAAACAAACCGCCCCGTCCATTCCCTTGATTCTGTATTATAATTTATACCGGGACAACTTATACGACCGTGCAGCAACTGCTGATATGCTGTGCACGGAGCCCCAGGATGTGCTGTCGCTTGGCCATCATAACATACCGGAGTTTTGGAAGCCTGCTCTGAGCATCAAGCTTGGCCGCAGCCTGCCGGATCGAACGGCTCCCTTTGGCATTGTCCACTCCAGTCCAGGAATGGATTGGCGCCATACCGGACTTCCTCCTGCAGAATATCGCTTCTGGCTGTGTCAAATTCCAGCAAACGGCGGGATGATCTGGCACTCGCTTACCGGGGTGCCCGATACGATAGAGGACAAAAGGGTTTTACAGGTTGTCCAGGAACACAATGAAATGGTGAAGCGGATTGAGCCGTATATGTTTGAGACGGTCAGCAGCAGTGAGGCAGCCCTGCTCTGGAATGCGGAAGCGACAGCGGAAGGGTGGGCTGATGGATTTTTAGAGCGCCAGGTTCCGTTCGATGTTATCCTGCCAGAGCAGGCCGAGGACGGCCGGCTAGCCCGGTATAAACTGGTAGTAGTACCTGGCGGAATAGAATGGACACCCGGGCTTCTGCAGGCTTTGCAGCAATTTGCTAAGTCTGGAGGAAGCGTCCTGGTGGAAGGAATTCCAGAGCAGACGGAGCTTGCGCAGCTTCATGCATGGCTTGGAGTGGAAGAACACGTATCGGTCAGTGAAGAGCTGATCGCTTCCTACCTTCGTTTTGAGCAGGCGGGAGAGCCGCTGCGTGCCGGCATGGAACTCGCGCCGCTTATCGCCCACCGCGGCCGGGTAGCCTACTGCCGACCTTTGGCGGATACGGAGGTTCTGGCAACGCTTGTGCCGCCGTTCTCGCCGCTGGAAAGCGTTGGCGCTCCGCCGGAAAGAGCTTCCCTGGCGGTCAGACGAACCGACCTGCCGCTTATTGTGAGCCGGGCTTGCGGACAAGGACGGGTGCTGCTGCTCACATTCTCGTTAAGCTCTCTCATAAACGAGTTTCGCCTGGGAGAGCATTACCTGCTTGTACACAACCTGGTTCGCTATTTGCAGCCTGAAGGTCCTGCGATCGAGGTCAGTCACAGCCCCGGCCTGCAGGTCAGCTCATTCCGCAAGGAAAGCGGGCTGCTCATCCATCTCGTTAACGGCAGCGGCCGCAGGCCGCTTACGGCTAACGTTCCTCTCCACGGGCTGGTCGTCAAGGTAAAGCAGGATCCGAGGAAGCCATTTGTGAAAGCGACAGCCTTACAAGCCGGCCAAGAATTGCAAATCGTTCAGGAAGGTGGTTACATCAAGATGCATTTGCCTCCACTATCACTATGGGAGACATTGAGGCTAACATGAGAAAACGCTGGTTTCCCTTAAATTCGACGAACCGGACCACCTATTTTCGCAAGCTGATCTGGTTGGTTTGCTTGTCCGTGTACATTCCCATTGTTCTTGTAGGAACAGTGTACTATAACATTTCAGTCTCCCGATTGACGGAGGAATTTAAAGTTCAGCATATGTCCTCGTTGGAGCTGCTAATGGAACGGATAGAGGACAAGTTGGCCGCCGTCGAATATGATTCGCTGCAATTTTCCAGCAGTCAATTGGTTAGGGACTCCTTTCTGAGACAAGATTTTAAAGAAGATTTTATTTATCATGCCGACATGTTAAACAGCATGACCATACGCAAAAATACGCACGGGATTATCCATGAAATGGTGTATTATAACGCTTCAGCCGATTTGGTTCTATCCAACGAATACGGATACGTGCAGAAGGATCATTACCGTTACCGGGAAGACGTGGATTACGTGATGGCTCTGGAAAGGCAGGCGGGCTGGGTTTACCTGCCAAGCGCCGAGCAGCAAGGGATTATTTCTTATATCCGGGGATTGCCGGTGAACAGCACAAGCGAGCGGGAAGGGGCTGTCATTATCCAGGTCAGGGAGGATGATATTTCCCAGGATCTTCGCGTTCAATCCGATTTGTATGGAGATATTCATTATTTGATTGCGGACTCTAACCGGAAAATCTTATTTCATTCTACCGACAAAATGAGCCTGGGGACGGATATTACTCATCATCCGATCATTCAGCAAATTGCCGCGGCCTCCGGCAACAGCGGGATTATTTACGGTAAAGACGATGCTGGCCGCGATACGCTCCATTTTTACCGAAAGACACTTTTGGACCGATTATATGTAGCTTCCATTAGCGAAGAAGTGATTGCGGGGCAGCTCAAGTGGATTCAAGCCATGATCGTATATACGACGGTCATCTTTTTAATCGTGGGCGTTATTATGTCGTACATCAGCTCCAAGCTCGCCTACAATCCGGTAGAACGGCTAATCCGGCAGGGAAGGGCGCTGTCGAGAAGGAAAGAACTGTCCAATCAGGATGGCAATGAATTCGACTATTTGTCTGAATGCCTCAATTATATGCATGAGCAGTCGGAATCGTTAAAAAGGCATTTGAATGAACTGGAGCCCAATATCCGGGAGCAGTTCCTCGCCAAGCTGGTCAAAGGGAAGATCCCGCATTCCCGTGAGATCATTGCTGAGAGCGAGCGGCTGCAGATCGAACAAAACGGCACCTATACCGTCATGGTTGTAATGCCGGAGCAAATGTATAAAGAAAAACGATTTCTGCCTGAAGAAGGGCCGGTCATTGCTTTTGCCATTGCGAATGTCATCAAGGAGCTGCTGCAGAAGCATTCATTAAGCGGTTATGTAATCAGTGGCGATGACAAGGAAGCGATTATTCTTCTGCGCGCAGAAGAAGCGACAGATATCGAATGCTGGAACAGGGATATGGATCAATTTGCGGAATCGGTATGCGAAGCCTTGAACCATTATTTGTCTTTTACGGTTTCTATCGGGATTGGGCAGGTATGCGATTCGCTGGTGCAGGTGCCGAAGTCGTACAGGGAGGCGCTGCTCGCCCTGCAATACCGGATGTTCAACAGCCGGACAGCGATCAACTATTACAAAAACGATCAGGCGAAAAAACAGCCGATGTTCTTTTATCCGAGAGAGCTGGAAACAGAAATTATAGAGAGCTTAATCCGCGGCGATGAAGAGCAGGCGCAAACCAGCATCAGGGAATTTGCGGAAGTCGTCAAAACGAGTGAATCGTACAACCTGATTAATCAAAGCTATCATGTTTTGCTCTCTTCCATTATTCGTTCGATTGAACAGCAGGGAATCGGGTTGCTGGATATTATGGAAAATAATTGGTTCGACCAATTGAAAAGCCGGAAAACGATGGATGAAATCGTGGAATGGTTCATCGATGTGCTGTTTCCGCTTTATTCCGATATCCTTGATGAGAACCGGAGTTTGGGGGGGCGTGCAGCCGTACAGAAGGTATGGCAGCATGTTAAGCAAAATGTCGGGGAAAACATTTCGCTTACGGAATGCGCTGAGCTGGTTGGCATGAGTCCATCCTACTTGAGCCGTTTGTTTCGCAAGGAGACCGGAATTTCATTCGTGGACTATGTCATGGAGTGCAAGGTAGGAGAGGCTAAGCGGCTGCTAAGGGAAACCGAGGATAGCATTCAGGAAATTGCAAAAGCGGTCGGGTATTCCGAACGGAATCTGAACCGGGTATTTCAGCGGCTTTTGGATATGTCACCAGGCCAATTCCGTGCGAAACAGCGTGAATAGCCATGCAGGCAACTATGCCGTTTTCAAAGCAGCAGAATAACGAGAAAAACTTGCATAGAAGCGGCGAGGAGTCGCAGAATAGCGAAATGAAGCTGGCCCGAAAACATTGCGTTTTTCGGGCCAGCTTCATTTGTGGGGCTAGCGGGGCGGCCCTAAGCAGCAGTTTTCCAAATAGACAATTCATGCGGATAGTTAATGGAATTTGAACATTTTAAGAATTGTGACAATTCTCATTTCTTTTGTGCCGGTAAGGGAATATAATAAAATCAGAAAGACTTGTGAATATTTTCACAAAACTATTCAATGAAGGGGGTTTACGATATGAAAACAGCAGAAATAATTGCCAAACGATCTCCTTGGGATGGTTTCCGCGGAGGGAATTGGCAGAAAGAAATTGATGTTCGCGATTTTATTTTGCAGAACTTCACTTTATATGAAGGAAACGAGCAGTTTTTAGCAGGTCCAACAGAGGCAACAAAGGCGCTGTGGCAGCAAGTTATGCAGTTGACTAAGGAAGAGCGAGAAAGAGGCGGCGTATACGATTTGGACACGCGCATCGTATCTACGATTACGTCCCATGATGCCGGGTATTTAAACAAAGCTCAAGAAAAAATCGTCGGTATCCAGACAGACGAACCGTTCAAGCGATCGCTTCAGCCTTTTGGCGGTATCCGGATGGCCGTAACTGCTGCCGAATCGTATGGGTATCAAGTGGATAAGGAAGTAGTTGATATCTTCACCCATTATCGCAAAACGCACAATCAAGGTGTGTTTGATGCCTATACACCAGAAATGCTAGCCGCAAGAAAGGCCGGCATTATAACAGGTCTGCCTGATGCTTATGGCCGCGGACGAATTATCGGCGACTACCGCCGTGTAGCTCTTTATGGTGTCGACCGTCTGATTGCAGTAAAGAAACAAGAGCTTAATCTGATCGGGAACGGGACGATGACGGAGGAGATCATCCGTGATCGTGAAGAAATATCCGAACAAATTCGCGCCCTGAAAGAATTGAAACAGCTTGGCGAGACTTACGGATTTGATATTTCCACACCGGCAGCAACGGCCCGGGAAGCTTTCCAATGGCTGTACTTTGGTTACCTCGCGGCGATCAAAGAGCAGAATGGCGCGGCCATGAGTTTGGGACGTGTATCGACTTTCCTGGATATTTATGTAGAAAGGGATATTCAGAACGGAGTCATCACAGAAGAAGAAGCACAGGAACTGGTGGATCACTTTGTAATGAAGCTTCGTCTGGTCAAATTCGCCAGAACTCCTGAGTATAATGAACTGTTTAGCGGGGATCCGACCTGGGTGACCGAATCGTTAGCGGGTATCGCGGAGGATGGACGCCCGCTAGTCACGAAGAACTCCTACCGCTTCTTACACACCCTGGATAATTTGGGGCCGGCGCCGGAGCCAAACTTGACGGTGCTTTGGTCCACGAAATTACCGGATAACTTCAAAAAATATTGTGCCATGATGTCGATCAGAACGAGTTCCATTCAATATGAGAATGATGACCTGATGCGCGAGTATTACGGCGATGATTACGGCATTGCCTGTTGTGTATCGGCGATGCGGATTGGCAAGCAAATGCAATTTTTCGGTGCGCGTGCTAACCTGGCCAAAGCGCTGCTGTACGCTATTAACGGCGGTGTTGACGAACAGCTGAAAATACAGGTCGCCCCCCGCTATGCCCCTATCACTTCAGAATATTTGGACTATGAAGAAGTAATGGAAAAATATGATACGGTCTTGGAGTGGTTAGCCGGGTTATATGTTAATGCCTTGAACATCATTCACTACATGCATGACAAATATAGTTATGAGCGCATCGAAATGGCGCTTCATGACCGTGAAATCGTACGAACGATGGCTTGTGGTGTAGCGGGCCTCTCCGTTGTTGCCGATTCGTTAAGTGCAATAAAATATGCGAAAGTAAGGACGATTCGGGACGAAAACGGGATTGTCGTCGATTATGAAGCAGAAGGCGACTTTCCGAAATACGGAAACAATGACGATCGTGTCGACGAAATCGCGGTAGAGCTTGTGAAGTCGTTCATGAACAAAATAAAGAAACACCCGACCTATCGTAATTCGGTGCATACCCAGTCGATTTTGACGATCACTTCCAATGTCGTATACGGCAAGAAAACGGGCAATACGCCAGATGGACGCAAGGCGGGCGAACCATTTGCACCAGGGGCCAATCCGCTGCACGGACGCGATCAGAAAGGCTCGCTGGCTTCGCTGAGTTTTGTTGACAAACTGCCATATGAATATGCTCTGGACGGCATCTCGAATACGTTCTCGATTGTGCCTGAGGCATTAGGTAAAGATGAAGAAACGAGAAAAGCAAATCTGGCTGGGATGTTGGATGGTTACGCGGTCAAGCGCGGCCATCACTTAAACGTCAACGTATTGAATCGCGAAACATTGCTGGATGCGATGGAACATCCGGAGCAATATCCGCAGTTGACCATTCGTGTATCCGGCTATGCCGTTAACTTCATTAAGTTAACGAGAGAGCAGCAAATCGATGTTATCAATCGCACATTCCATGAAAGCATGTAAATGTGCAAACAAAAGTCAGCAAGGCGAATTCTCCATAACTTGGAAGAGGAGGGGAGCGACATAAAGGGACGAATTCATTCGATAGAAACGTGCGGCACCGTCGACGGACCTGGCCTGCGATATGTCATTTTTACACAAGGGTGTTTATTGCGCTGTAAATTTTGTCATAATCCCGATACTTGGGAGATAGGTCTAGGGAAGGAAATGTCGGTTCAAGAATTAGTGCAGGATATTAAAGACTATCTGCCGTTCTTTCAGGCCAGCAATGGAGGAGTGACCGTAAGTGGAGGGGAACCGCTGCTTCACGTGGAGTTCTTGGTTGAACTATTCACGGAGCTGAAGAAGTTAGGCGTGCACACAACGATCGACAGTTCTGCTGGATGTTTCAGTCGTTCCCCTCGTTTTATGGAAAAACTGGATAGGCTGCTGGAGCTGACCGATTTGGTATTATTAGATTTAAAACATATCGACCCGGCGGAGCATAAGGAGCTGACGGGGGTATCTAACGAGCATATTCTCGATATGGCCCGCTATTTGGAGGAAAAGCATATACCTGTCTGGGTCCGTCATGTGTTAGTGCCGGGGCACACAGATAACGATGTCTATTTGCAGCGTTTGTCCGATTTTATCGCTACATTAAATAATGTGGAAAAAATAGAAGTGCTGCCGTATCATAAGCTCGGCGTGTATAAGTGGGAGAACTTGGGCCTTGCTTACTCGCTGGAAGGCGTTGATCCCCCAACTGAAGAGCGTGTGCGCCATGCGGAAGAAGTCCTCCACCGGGTCAAAACAATACCGAAGAGAAGCTGATCCAGGCTTCTCTTTTTTTGACAGAATTAGTTCAAGCAGGCCCCTGCAGAAAGGGCGTACGCTTGGAGTCCGAGAGATTTCCTGCCTTTGCGGTTGCCTAAAAAACTAACATTTCGAGAAAGGTATTTACAATTGAAATCGCTTACCTTATAATTCATAACAAGGTTGTATTGAGGAGGAGGGATAAAATTTGTTATTTTGCGTAAACGATTACTCAGTTGCGTAAACGATTACGCAAAAAATGAAGGAAGCGAGTGAAGAGAAGGGGATGGAGTAAACAAATTTTTTTTCATTCTTGCGTAAACGATTACGCACCTGCTGATATTGATATTAATTCGGGAGAAGGTTTTTCAATAATCTTTAAAAAACGAGGTCTGAAATGTGGAAAAGATGACAATCGCGAAAATTGCAGAGCTTGCCGGTGTTTCCGTGGCAACGGTTTCACGAGTTTTAAACCAAACGGGCCGCTACTCCGAGGAAACGAAACGCAAAATATTGGAAATCATCGAAGAACACAATTATCGAACCAACAATGTCGCAAAAAGCTTGCGTACGCATCAATCCAAAACGATAGGCATCATTATACCCGATATTACCAATGAATTTTTCTCCAGTATCGTTTTGGCTGTAGAAAACTATTGCGTACCTCGCGGTTACTCGGTTTTCGTCTGCAATACAAGCGAAAATATAGATAAAGAAAAACTGTACTTGGAAGACCTTGACGCGAAGGGAGTTGACGGTCTCATCTATATTTCCGGCTATGGTGAAATACCCGGTCATGTCAGGCTGCCTTCCGTATGCATTGACCGGCGCCAGAAAAATAATAACAGCATCATTATTGAATCGGACAACTTCCAGGGGGGATTTTTGGCTACGGAAGAATTAATCAGTCAAGGCTGTCAAAGAATATTGCTGCTAAAGGATGAAAGGGATTACATTGCACCAATGGAAGGGCGATTCCAAGGGTATATGAGCGCATTGCGCAAATACGGTTTGACCTATGACCCTTCACTCAACATTCCGATGAACATATCGGTTGAAGCTTCTCAGGAGGCGGTGTCCAATGCGATCAAGAAAGGGATTAAATTCGATGGTATATTCGCTACGACCGATTGGCTCGCGCTTGGTTCGCTGTACGCCTTGCGGGAGCATGGCATAGAGGTGCCGAAACAGGTCAAAATTGTCGGATTCGACAACATCTCCGCCGGAAAATACAGTTACCCGGCCTTGACGACGATTAATCAGGATAAAACAAAACTCGGAGAATTGGCCGCCTCGTCCCTGCTGGAGCTTATCCAAAACCGAAAATTCCAACGGAGCTATGTCGTACCCGTCGAGTTGATTAGAAGAAAAACAACTTGTTAATGAACAGTAACTTTACTAAGAAGGGGATGTCAAAATGAAAAGATTAAAATTTTTGACCGTTAGTTTGGTAGCATTGCTGGTTATTGCGGGCTGCGGCAGCAGTAACTCGCCAAATCAGACAGGTGGCACGAACGGTAACAGCTCTGCACCCGCATCGGATGTAACATTAAATATTGCTGTTCAGCGGCATTCCGCAGTGGACGCATTGGAAGTGCTGCTTAAAGATTTTGAAGCGGAAACAGGCATTAAAGCCAAATTTGATGTTCTGCCGCAAAATGAGCTGAAAAGCAAAACAGAACTCGCTATGGCCGGCGGAACCGGGGAATACGATGTCATCATGTTTGACTATGTGCAAAACAGTCAATACGCCAAGGCGGGCTGGATATTGGATTTAACCGACTATATTGAATCCCGCAATGTGGATACTTCCGACTTCTTCCCGGGATTTCTGGAATCTTATCAATATGAAGGAAGACAATATGCGATTCCTTTCTTCGGAGAGAGCCTGATACTCATGTACAATAAAGACATTTTTGAAGAAGCGGGCATTACTGCACCGCCGGCAACGATGGACGAATTGATTGAAACGTCGCAAAAAATCCGTGATGCGGGCCATAACGCGATTGCGATTCGCGGTGCACGCGGCGAAGGCATGAATGTATTTACGTGGTCTTCCTTCTTCCTTGCCTACGGTGCGGAGTGGTTCGATGAAAACGGCGTGCCGTCCGTAAATTCCCCAGAGGCGATTCAAGCTACGGAAGTCTATGCGAATCTGTTAAATGAATACGGTCCTCCGGGAGCGGCAAACTTCACTTGGGACCAGGTTCAATTGTCGATGCAGCAGGGCAACGTCGGTATGGTCATCGATTCGCTGAATTTTGCGCCGAGACTGGAAAACCCTGAAAATTCTACGGTAGTGGGCAAAGTAGGTTACGCGGCCATTCCAAGCGGTCCGGCAGCTCAGGTGACAGGTCTTGGCACATGGGGAATGGCCATTCCTGCCGATTCGAAAAATCCGGATAAGGCGTTTGAATTTATCAACTGGGCGAACAGCGCCGAAATCCAATTGAAAACATCGATTGATGGAGAACGTGCTGATGCGACTCGGCAATCCGTATGGGAAAGCGAAGAATTCAAAGCTAAATACACTTACGAAAACTGGACAGAAGTAGCGACCGAGAGTCTGGCTAAAGCGGAAAGAGATTATCGTCCGGGCATTACGCAATGGAGACAGCTTGGCGACAGAGTAAGCATCGCGATCAGCGAAACGCTGGCCGGCGAAGATGCGAAAAAGGCTCTTGACGCTGCACAAAAGGATGTAGAGGATATTAGAGCGGAATAATGGATGCCGGCAAGGAAGACAGGGTCTGGCTTACCGCAATTCATGCCGATCGGTAAGCCTTTCTCCTTCTTGGGGAAGGGGTGGTAAAGTGAAACAGCAAGCGCAAAATATGGGTGCCCCCAGCAACAGCTTTTGGAGGAAACTGAAACTTCTTTTTACATTGGAAACGAAATGGACAGCTGTTTTGCTGATGAGCCCGATTGTGATTTTCTTACTGTGTACAACGGTGTTTCCTACGATTTATGCGCTGATCATCAGTTTGCAGAGCTACAATCTTGCCGATGTGGCCGGCCGAGAATTCATCGGTCTGGGCAATTTCACCAAACTGCTTGCCGACTCGCAGTTTTGGAATGCAATGAAAGTAACAGGGATCTTTTTGTCAGGCAGTCTATTCTCCGAGATGGTCCTTGGATTTTGTCTTGCCCTGCTGATCTCTAAAAACTTTCGCGGCAACCGTATAGTAAAAACGATCTTTCTGCTCCCTACCGTTACGACGCCTGTCGTGGTCGGGTTGATCTGGGTGATGATGTACGACGCTCAGTTCGGGGTGATCAATTATTTTTTGACGTCTGTCGGTCTTTCTCCCCAAGATTGGCTGGCCAATTCCAATAAGGCGATTTGGGCGCTGATCGTTGTCGATATATGGGAATGGACGCCTTTCGTCGCATTGGTCATCCTCGCGGGATTGCAGTCACTGCCTACCGATCCTTATGAGGCGGCACGGGTAGACGGCGCCAGCAGCTGGCAGATGTTTCGCCATGTTACGCTGCCGCTGATCAAGCATTATGTCATTGTTGCATTCATCTTCCGGTTTATGGACGCCTTCCGCTGGTTTGACACGATATACGTCATGACTAAAGGCGGACCGGGAACGGCTACGCAAACCTTGAATATGTTTGGTTATTTTTCAGCCTTCGAGTATTTGAATATGGGCTATGCGGCTGCGATCGGAATCGTCATGCTGATCATGATGATCTTGATATCACAAGTATTTGTCAAATCGTTTCTTTTGCGGAAGGGGTGATCACCGATGGCAGTGAAAGGCTCGCAAAGATTTTTCATGCAGGTCGCGATGTGGGTCATGGTCCTGTTTTTTGTATTTCCATTGCTCTGGTTGTTTTTAACCTCTTTTAAAAACAGGGTTGATGCGTTCAGCATTCCGCCCAAATTCATCTTTACGCCTACGATGAACAATTATGGGCAGGTGCTGCAGAACAGTGATTTTCTTGCAAACTATGCGAACAGCCTTCAGGTGGCATTGCTGACTATCGTGTTCAGCCTGCTGCTCGGTATACCGGCAGCCTATGCGCTGGCGCGATTTAATATGAAAGGAAAAGACGACACGGCTTTCTGGATTTTGACGACCCGGATGGCGCCGCCGATCATGGTGGTACTTCCGTTTTATCTCACCTACTCGCAGCTGAATCTTCTCGATACTACGTCCGGCTTGGTGATCGTCTATATGCTGATAAATCTGGCCTTCGTAGTCTGGATGATGAAGGGGTATTTTGAAAGCATACCTGAAGCACTCGAAGAGGCGGCAAGAATTGACGGTACATCCAGGCTGGGAGCCATGCTGCGCGTCACGCTGCCGTTGTCGGCCCCAGGAATTGCTTCCGCCAGCATCTTCTGCTTTATCATGTCGTGGAATGAATTCATTTTTGCATTGATTTTATCAGGTGAATCAACGAAAACGGTACCGGTTGCCGTGACCAGCTTCATTACATTCGAGGGCATACGCTGGGGGGAAATCGCCGCAGCCGGGACATTGATCGTGCTGCCCGTTCTCATATTCGGGATCGCTATTCAGAAGTATCTGGTTCAGGGCATGACAATGGGAAGCGTAAAATGATTGTTGGCCGCTTATTTCGCTGATTAAAACAGGGAGGATTGGGTTTGATGGGGATCAAGGAACAGATGGATCTTACCGGAAAAGTATCAATTGTAACGGGCGGACTGCGGGGATTGGGGCTAGCGATGGCGAAAGCGCTCGCGGAATGCGGTTCGAATATTGTCATTGCCGATATGAACGAGCAAAACAGCGATCAATTGATTGGATCTTTTCGGGAGCAATACGGCATTGAAGCTTTATATGTCAAAGTGAATGTCACAAATGAGGAGCAAGTGGTGAATATGGTCAGCCAGGTCATTCAGCATTTTGGCAGAATCGATGTGCTCGTTAATAATGCGGGTATCGCTTATGTAGAGAATGCTGAAGAGATGAGCTACGAAGCCTTCAAACGTGTCATTGACGTGAACTTAAACGGCGTTTTCCTGGTAGCCAGAGAAGTCGGCAAACAGATGATCAAGCAGCAAGGCGGTTCCATTATCAACATTTCGTCGATGTCAGGCATGATTGTGAACACGCCTCAAAACCAGTGTTCCTACAATGCTTCGAAAGCAGGCGTCATTATGTTGACGAAAAGCCTCGCGGTAGAGTGGGCAAAGCACAACATCCGCGTCAATACGATCGCCCCGGGCTATATGAATACGGTAATGAATCATAATTACGTGGACAGCAGGCCGGCCACACTGGAAAAATGGCTTGAGCTTACGCCGATGCATCGGCTTGGCGAACCGGAAGAGCTGGGAGGCGCTGCGGTATTTTTGGCGTCAAATGCGTCAAGCTTCATTACTGGTGCAGTGATCAACGCCGACGGCGGTTACGTTGCACTATAAGGCACTGCCCCCGTTTTGGACAAAAATAAACAGAAACGAATGTGGAGGGAAAACCGGATGTATAAGTATGGAGTACACTATGGATATTGGTCGCAGCAATGGGACACGGACATCATATCGCTGGTTAAACGCGCGTCTCGGCTCGGTTTGAGCGTTTTGGAAATCAATCCGCCTAACTATATGATGGATTTGGACAAAAACAAGATGAAAGAATTGAAAGACGTTGCGGAAGCTCATCAGGTCGAAGTGAACATATGCATTGGATTTCCTAAGGAGATGGATATGTCCTCAGAAGACGAGAGCGTGCGAAATGCCGGAATTGAATACACCAAACGGATGCTGGAGGCGGCCCATTTCATGGGCGGTACTATCATAAGCGGGATTTTGTACTCCTATTGGCCAGCGACTTACCCGGGGTTACTGGACCGCGAGACGAAAGCCGATTATTTGGAAAGAGGTTTGGAATCTGTTCGTAAAGTGATTCCTGTGGCAGAGGATTACAATATCATTTATGCCATTGAACTGGTGAACCGGTTTGAACAGTATCTGCTGAACGGTGTAGATGAAGGACTGGAGTTTGTAAAAAAAGTTGAAAGTGCGAACTGCAAATTGCTTTTGGACACTTTCCACTTGAACATCGAGGAAGATGACATGGCGGAAGCGATTCGCAAGGCGGGAAGCTACCTGGCCCATATTCACGCTTGCGAGAACAATCGCAAGGTGCCGGGTCAAGGCAATCATATCCGTTGGCCGGAAGTGTTTGCAGCCCTCAAAGACATTAACTATCAGGGTAGAATAGTCATGGAGCCGTTTGTCAAAATGGGCGGACCGGTTGGCCGCGATTTGCGCATTTGGCGCGATGCGATCGATACAAGCGCCGGGAATGTGCAGGAGAGACTCGATCAGGACTTGGCCGAGGGACTTCGCTTTTTGAAACAAATGGCCCAATGTTAATGCTGCGGCCCGTTTGCCATATATAGAAAAGCATCTCTTTCACTGTCTGACGGGAGATTCTTTTCTTCCGGATCAAAAAGGAGACTCATAAGATGGGTTACTTGATGGGAATTGATTTAGGAACTTCGAGTGTGAAAACGATAGTCATGGCGGAGAACGGTGAAATCCGCGGATCCGCTCAAGGCGGCTACGATATATTGATACCCAGTATCGGTTATGCGGAACAGCAGCCGGAAACATGGTGGAAGGCTGCCGCGCAGACGATGCGCTCGGCAGTAGCGGATGCAGGCATCTCTCCCCATGAAATCGAAAGCATTGGATTATCCGGACAAATGCACGGCATGGTCTTGATTGACGATAAGCATGAAGTGATTCGGCCGGCGATTGTCTGGTCGGATCAGCGATCTGTCCGCGAGGCGGAAGATGCGTACCGCATTGTAGGTAAGAACGAATTGGGAAGGATTACGTTAAATCCTGCCTTTACCGGTTTTCAAACGATTTCCTTGCTGTGGGTCAAACACCACGAGCCTCAAAACTATGGGCGCATTTCCACTGTGCTGTCACCCAAAGATTATATTCGCTTGAAATTGACGGGGGAAGTGGGAACAGATATAACGGATGCTTCGGCCACACTTGCTTTTGACACGGCAAACCAACAATGGTCGTCGGCGTTGATTGAAAAGCTAGGATTAGAGCCGGATTTCTATCCGAAGACGTTTAACCCGTATGAAATTGCAGGTCAAATTACAAGGGAGGCTTCACTCGAAACAGGACTTGCTGCCGGCACGCCGGTCGTCTTTGGCGGAGGAGATCAGCCCATGCAGGCAGTCGGAAACGGTATTGTACTGCCAGGACAAGTATCGTTGACCATTGGAACCGGGGGACAGGCATACTCGGTTGTAGAACATCCATACCATGACCCGCAATTAAGAACGCATACGTTTTGCAATGCCGTTCCCGGGACATGGAATATTATGGGGGCTACGTTGTCTGCCGGATTATCCCTCAGCTGGTTAAATAAATCGCTTTTGTCTGAGCTTCCCTATAACGATATTAATACGTTGGCCGGCGGGATCAGACCAGGCAGTGAGGGACTTATTTTCTTGCCTTATTTAAACGGGGAGAGAACTCCGCATATGGATGCGGCTGCCAGGGGGACATTTCTCGGCATTACGTTAAAACACGACAAAGCCCATTTCATACGTTCCGTGATGGAAGGGGTGGTGTTTGCGTTAAAGGATTGCGTGGAAATATTGGGCGGCCTTGGCATTCCAATGAATACATTTATCGCTTCGGGGGGCGGCGCGCGCAGCGCTGTCTGGATGCAAATCCAGGCCGACATCTTGAATCGGGAAATCCTGAAGGTGGAACAAGCCGAGCAAGCCAGTGCAGGTGCGGCCATCATGGCCGGTGTTGGCATAGGGCGTTACTCGTCGATCCAGGAAGCCTGCTCGACAATTGTTCAATATAGCGAGCTGTCGGTAAGCCCGATTTCTGAAAACGTATGCAGGTACGAAGAACTTTACGAAATTTATAAAGACGCATACAAACAAAACAAAGCGCTGTTTCAACGGTTGACCGAGTTCCAATGATGCTAGCAGTTTTGTCCCTTGATTGATAAATGTGCATGGAAGCTCACCTAACATACGGGGCTGTCCAGAAAAAAGCTGGTGAAAACCGGCTTCTGGAAGCCTCGTTTTGATTTCTAGATTTTGACTGCTTCAGAGGTTGAAATCCGGGTGTTTAGCACTTATTCCTGTGTGAACCTTAAAAAGCTATTTACAAAATCTAAGAAGTAATGTTATTATATCGCATAAAAATAAAACCTAGGTTTTACTCAGTAAAACCAGTGACCAAGTGATGAATGGAAGTGAAACGATGCAGGATCAAGACCGTTATCGCATCAGCTCAATAGAAAAAGCATTGGATGTAATCGAGGCATTGGCGGAGCATGACAATTTAAGCCTGATCGAGTTATCTTCCATACTTGGTAAGAACAAGTCATCCGTATACCGGATTCTGCTCACACTGGAAGGTCGCGGGTTCGTGTCCCGGCATCATGAAAACGGGAAGTACTGTTTAGGGTTTAAGCAGCTCATCATTTCTAAACGGCTGCTGGAAAACAACTCTTTAAGGGTATGTGCTTTGCCCGAGATGAAACGACTATCCGACAAATACGGGGACACCGTAAATCTTGGGGTACTAAACGAAGGCGCTGTACTCTATATCGATATTATTGAAGGCACTAACTCTCTGAGAATGAATGAAAGCATCGGCTCAACCAGTCCGTTTCATGCCACGGCAATCGGCAAAGTCATTGTCTCGCATCTTCCGAGAGAAGAGAGGGACAGACTGCTGCAATCGACGATTTTCGAGCCTGTAACCGCTGCAACAATTACTGACGCGGCTGCTCTGAAGGAAGAGATTAATCTAATCCGCACGCGGGGGTATGCCATCGATAACGAGGAAATTGTGGTAGGTGCCCGCTGTATATCTGCTCCAATCTTTAATAGCTCCGGGAAGGTCGAAGGAGCTATCAGTATATCGGGAGCCGCACACCGTTATCCGCTGGACGGACTAGAGGCAATCGCCAAAGACGTCACACAGGCAGCGGAAGTCATTTCACACAAACTTGGTTTTTACCGGTAGCTAATCAGGCTGGTCACCAGGCTGCCGGATAAAATAGGGAAGGTAATGCTGAGAACAGCAGCTTTCCCACACTTATAGAATGACAAGAAAGCGTATACAGTCAACAAGCGTTAGGAGGTGGTTTGATATTAACGTAAACAAACGTAATTGTAAACGTTTACAAATCCATTTTTTCATTAAGCCATCTCAAAAAATCACCTCAAATCATTTCAAGGGGGATTCAACATGATACGTAAAATGAAACCAATGCTTCTGTTCCTTATGAGCTTATTAATGATCTTTGTTGTGGCATGTTCAGGCAATAATGGCGGCTCGGGCTCATCGCCTTCTCCCTCCAATGGCGGAGGCTCCGGTGAAAATGACGGAGACGGCAGCCTCCCTCAGGTTACTATCCAATATTGGGTAGATCCTCGTTTTCAGTTTGTAGAAGGGCTTGAGGATCAAACGCCTAACTACGGGGATTGGGAGAAGATTCAGGCACAGAAATTCATGGATATGCACCCTCATGTCAACATAGAAGTGCAGGCGCTTACTTGGGAGGATATGGGGACGCGGGTGCCGATCTCGATTACCTCCGGTTCGCCGCCTGATGTTCTTAGAGATTACTTGGGCAGAACCGCACAATATGCTCACCAAGGCGTACTGGAAAACCTGGAGGATTATATACCACAGGAAGAATTGGACGACTATCTGCCTGACTACCTCGAGATGTACACGATCAATGGTCATTTGCATGCTTTGCCTGCCTACGCCTGGATCAGTGCAATGGTCGTTAACCGCGCTCTCTGGGAACAGCAAGGCGCTGCCGACCTGCTGCCGAATAGCGACGACCCGACTTGGAGCTTCGATCAATTAGATGAAGCGATTCGTGCCATCAACGCTCCTAACGTTTTTCCCCTCGGTGTGCAAATCGCTACTTCCCAAGGGGATAACGGCCTGCTGGGCTGGTTTTGGGGACATGGGGCTCAATTTTTTAAAGATGGTGATTACAGTAAGACGGCCTTGAATTCTCCGGAAGCGGTTGCGGCCCTCGAACGGCTGAAGCAGTACAACGATGAAGGCCTGCTGCAGCCTAGTGCCGTTACAGCGGCTAACGGCGATTTGGAAACTTACTTGTATCAAGGACAGCTTGGCATATTCGCCGGCCAGACTCAAGGAATATGGTCTATGCTGGAGAACGCTCAGAAGGAAGGCCGGGTTGCTGGTGAACATGAACTGCAAATGGTTAAGCAGCCGGATGTGGACGGCGTGGAAAGCGGAGTTCTTGTCGGTCCGACCAGTCTGGCTGTCTTTAAGCAAGAAGATGACTACAAAAGAGAGTGGGTCATCGAGTTTGTCAGATTTTTAAACAGCACGGAATATCAGAAGGAATATGCCATCAACGCAGGTCAATTCCCGACCCGGATATCTGCCCAGCTTGAAGATCTCCCGGAAGAAAGCCGAGTTGCTCAAGAATTGATGGCTAAATATGGTGCGGAAGATAATGGCTTGACCACTCCTCATTTTGCTGAGCTGCGTGTATTGCTGCAGCCAATGGTACAGTCAGTCATTCTAGGACAAAAAACACCTGAAGAGGCGCTGGCGGAATACGAGTCTGAAGCAAATCGCATTCTGTCGGGTGAGTAACGCAAGCTAGGCTTCGGGTCGGTCTCCAACGTGGGCCGGCCCGAAGTAATTACTGAGGAGGTGGATAATCTACATGAGTCTGCTGAAACAAATATACTCAAGCCGCTGGGCTTACTTTTTTATTCTGCCTGCTTATGCCTTTTTTACCGTCTTCACTTTGTATCCGTTGGCGAAGGGGCTCGGCTACAGCTTCTATAATGTCGGCTTGAACAACCGGGATTGGGTCGGTCTCGGCAACTTTGTTCAGATGGCATCCAACGAGGTGTTCTGGACAGCCTTGACCAACACCTTGCTGATTGTTCTTGGCGTCGTTCCAGCTGTTATTATTTTGTCAATCTTCATTTCCGTATTGGTCTATCCGTTGCGCAGGGGAGCACAGACCTTTTTCCGTGTGTCATTTTATTTGCCTGTTGTAGCCAGTGGAGTCGTCTTGTCCATGGTTTGGCAGTGGATGCTCAACCCAAGCTTTGGGCTAATCAATTACGTTCTCGGCTGGTTTGGCGTACAGCCGGTTGCTTGGCTCGGCACACCGGGGCTTGCGATGCTTTCCATCATGGTCGTTGTCATCACCTTCGTTCTAGGGCAACCGGTTATTTTGTATCTGGCCGCGCTTGGCGGAATTCCTTCGGATCTGCATGAAGCAGCTATGATTGATGGGGCAAACTCTTGGCGCCGATTTTTCCATATCACCCTGCCTCTGTTAAGACCGACCACGTTATTTATAGCGGTTACCCAAACTATAGGGGTATTCCAGGTGTTCGTCGTCATCTTGCTGTTGACTAATGGGGGACCGGCTAACGGAACCCAGACCCTGGTCTACAGAATGTATCAGACGGCATTCGAGTTTTACCAGTTTGGCTATGCTTCGGCATTAGGAGTTGTTGTTATTATCATCGTAACGATTATTACGCTAATCCTGTACCGTCTCTTGGGTCGGGAAACAGAATATTGAGGGAGGTGCAGCGGTGAATTATCGTATCAGCTTGAGCCGGTCCGAGAAGGTTATGCGATATGTCGGTCTGGCCGTGATTATAGTCCTGGCTCTAATGTTTCTAATGCCTCTGTATTGGATGATTACCGGTTCCTTCAAAATTCTTAGTGACACCATGAAGGTACCTCCAGAATGGTTCCCGTCGTCACCTACCTTGCAAAATTACAAAACCTTGTTCACCGTCAACCCTACGTGGAGATGGTTGTTTAACAGTGTATTTATGTCCGCGATGGTTGCGGTTGGAGCTATTATTACAAGCGTGATGGCCGGTTATGCCTTCGGCAAGAAGGTGTTTCCCGGAAGAAACATCCTTTTCTGGCTGCTGCTTATGACGATGATGCTGCCGAACCAGGTGCTGGTCATTCCGTTGTTTATCATGATCTCTGACTTTGGCTGGACGAACTCCTATCTCGGTTTGATTATGCCGTTTATCGCTTATCCGATGGGAGTGTTCCTCGTCAAGCAGTTTATGGGCTCCATACCGAATGAGTTAATCGAGGCAGCGCGAATAGACGGGGCAGGCGAAATCAGAGTATTTCTAAGAGTCATTGTGCCTTTAAGCAAACCGTCAATCGCCGCGTTGGGGATATTCGCTTTTGTCTATTCCTGGAACGAGTATTTATGGCAGCTGGTCGTGGTTGACCGCCCTGACATGCTCACTCTTCCTGTAGCTATTTCCAAGCTGGCTTACGGAATGAGCAGTATAAATCTCGGCTTGGCGATGGCTGGCGCTACGGTGGCGTTCATTCCGATGCTGTTGTTCTTCTTGGCATTTCAGCGCTTCTTTATTAAAGGTCTAACTGTAGGGTCGCTGAAAGGCTAGCAAAATTTGATTCGGTTAAATAAAACAAGAAGCACTAATAACCTGCATCTAGCAGGATAAGGAGGTTGAACAGCAAGTGACCAATTCGTTGGAGCATACACTTTTGGAAAGCCCTGCTGTCTTAATTGATCTGGATTTGCTTGACCGGCATCTGCGGGCAGCGGCCGAGAGGGCTAAAGCGCACGGAATACGCTTGCGCCCGCACACGAAAACCCACAAAAGTGTGTGGATTGCGGGTGAACAGCTGCGTTATGGTGCCGGAGGCATTACGGTAGCTAAGCTGGGTGAAGCCGAGGTGATGGCTGCGGCAGGAATTTCAGACATCCTGATTGCTTTCCCCTTGTATGGAACAGCCAAAATGAAACGGCTTGGCAAGCTGTTGGAAACCTGCCAAATCACCGTCTCCGTCGACCATCTGAAAATTGCGGAAGGCATCTCCGAGCTCGGTGTTTCGCTAGGCCGCCGCATTCCGCTTTATGTCGATGTGGATACCGGACTAGGCCGCTGTGGTCTTGCACCGGGAGAGCCAACCGCTGAGCTGGCGGCTCAGATCAGTCTTTTGCCGGGAGTAGAGATTGTCGGTTTAATGACGCATAGCGGGCATGCATACAGCTGTGAGACGGAAGCAGACCTGCGCCAAGCGGCTCGGCACGAGGCGGAAAGCCTGCTTTATTCCCAGACGCTGCTGCGGGAGAAGGGGATAGAGGTGCCTGAGCTAAGCGTAGGGTCAACGCCTACCTCTTTCTTTCCGGAGGAGCAGCAAGGCGTAACGGAAATGAGGCCGGGCGCCTATGTGTTCGGAGACCGCAGTCAATTTATATTAGGACTGATCGACCGCAAGGAAGTGGCCATGACCGTTAAGGCCACGGTGATCAGCATGCCCCGGCCTGGCGTAGCCATCATTGATGCCGGCTCCAAAACCTTCAGCAGCGATCTTAACCGCAAGCTTCCCGGATATGGGGAATGGGTGGAGAATCCAGAGGTTTACGTGGAACGGCTGAGCGAAGAGCATGGCAACCTGCATGTGCCTGAAGGGGTACAGCTGGAAATCGGTCAGGAGCTTTCCTTTATTCCTAACCATTGCTGTACCGTAACGAATTTGCAGGACCAACTGTTCGGTGTCCGTAAGGGGCGCCTGGAAAGAATGATCAATGTAGATGCAAGAGGAAAAATCAGGTAAGGCACGCATTTTGCCACCGGCGAAAATGCTCCTAATAAATATTTTAAATGATAAGGAGAGATTTTCTATGTCCAAAGCTGTAAATGTACCTCAAGCTCCGCAATTTCCGCTGCCCTTTTCCCATTATATTGAAGCGGGGGATTTCGTCTATGTTTCCGGTCAAGTGGGAGTAGATCCGGCAACATTGGAACTGGTTGGTGATACGGTTGAAGAGCAAACCCGCCAATGTGTGAAGAACCTGGAGACGATTTTAAATTATTTGAACTTGACCTTGGATCATGTGGTCAAAATGAATGTCTTTGTTTCTGATTCCCAGCACATCCCGGCTTTCAATAAAGTATATGCGGAGATCGTCAATAAGCCCTATCCGGCAAGAACAACCTGTGCGGTCGGCCTCGGCAGCTATAAAATCGAAATCGATTGTATCGCTTACACAAAAAGCAAGCGAGGCGAAACGGCATGAGCAATCCTATCCGCATAGGAGTTGCGGGAATCTACCATGAAACGAATTCATTCGCCCCGGGAATTACCGAGGTGGAGCATTTCCGCGATCAGTGGGTAGAGGATGCGATTACATTCGACAAAAAGTATCGCGGTACGCGTACCTCAATGGGAGGAACAATAGACGCTGCGGAGAGCAACCAGGCTGAACTGGTCTGCGGATTCGTCACCTATGCTACGCCCAGCGGAATGGTATCCGCCGCAGCCGCCGAAGAGCTTATGGATCATCTTATCGCAACCTTGCCTACGGAGGTAGACGGATATGTTTTGTTCCTTCACGGGGCCATGGTTGCCGAAAACCATGACGATATGGAGGATGAGATTGTCAGAAGAATCCGTGAAAAAGCAGGGCCCGACCTGCCGATTGCGGTCACCCTGGATCTGCATGCAAACATCAGCCAGTCTCTGGCGAATCGCAGCGATATCATTGTCGGATATGACACGTATCCGCATGTGGATATGTATGAGCGCGCAGTAGAGGCAACTGACTTGCTGTGTGCGACTATTCGTGGTGAAATCCGACCTTACACTGCATGGAAGCATGCCCGTATGCTGGTCGTTCCCCAGACGATGATTACCTCGCATAATCCGATGAAAGCACTTCTGGAGACTGCTTGGAGAATGGAAAAGCTTGACGGGGTGCTGGCGGTCACGGTTGCCGGCGGCTTTCCGTACAGCGATATTCCCGACGCCGGAATGTCCTTTACAGTGACAACGGATGGGGATGAGCAATTAGCAGAGCGCTGTCTGGATGAATTAACCCAGCTCGCCTGGAGCATCCGGGAACAATTTCAGTTTCCGGAGGTGACAGTTGAAGAGGCGGCACGCTGGACCAGGGAGCAGACAGAAGGGCCTATTATTTGGATCGAAGGTTCCGACAATGTAGGGGGAGGCTCACCGGCCGATGCGACTCATGTGCTGCGATTTCTTGTCCAGTGGAACGAGCGCAGCCTGATTGTAATCCGGGACGAGGAAGCAGCCCGCAAAGCTCACGAACTGGGAGTTGGCGCCGAGCTGTCCATGGCCATTGGCGGCAAAAGTGACGAGCTCCACGGAGATCCTGTAGCGGTCACAGGGAAAATCCGCCTGCTGTCGGACGGCCGCTTTACTCACCAAGGCTCCTATATGACTGGGAAAGAAGAATATATGGGGAAAACCGCTGTGCTGGAACTGGAGCATATGACAATCCTCATTACAGAGAAAAGAGTGCCTCCGTTTGATGTGGGACATGTGCGCTCCGCAGGCATCAGGCCGGAAACGTACAAAGTCATTGTCGCGAAGTCTGCGGTCGCTTGGAGAACGTCGTTTGGCGATATTGCCAAGGGAGAAATTTTTATAGATACACCGGGCTGCTGCAGTGCGAATTTGAGTCATTTCCAATATAAAAAAATCAAGCGGCCTATTTATCCATTGGAGGGGTAGAAACCATGCTGAAAATAACAAAGTCTCAACAATTGTTAGCAGAATCGAAACAATATCTTGCCGGCGGGGTAGCCAGTTCCTTGCGCGCTTCTATGCTGCCTGTTCCGCTATATGTAGAAGAAGCCCGCGGCGCGCGCGTAAAAGATGTTGACGGCAATGAGTACATTGACTATTTGCTAGCTTACGGCCCGCTAATTCTGGGTCATGCTAACCCGGCCCTGAATGAGGCGATTGCGAAAGCTATTGACAAGGGCGCGACCTATGGCCTGCAGCATGAAGGAGAAATCAAACTGGCTAAAAAGCTGGTGGAGCTTCTGCCGGCAGCAGATCAAGTCGCATTGAGCGGATCCGGAACAGAGGCCGTTATGCTGGCTCTGCGCCTGGCTAAGCAGTTTACAGGCAGACGCAAGGTGATCCGTTTCGAAGGTCACTTCCACGGTTGGTCAGATAGTATCTTTACCGCATTTCCAACCCCGGATATGGGATCTCAAACGGCGCAGCAAAACTCGGAAGCGGTAGCGCCCGGGACCGGCGGACAAAGCTCCAAAGCTTTGGAGGACATTGTTCTCGTTCCCTGGAACGATGTTCAAAAGCTGGAGCAAGCGTTCGAACAGCACAAAGGTGAGATTGCCGCAGTGATTTCCGAGCCTGTCATGTGTAATAACGGCTGCATCTTACCGAAAGAGGGCTACTTGGAGCGATTGCGAGAGCTGACAGCTCAGGAAGGCACCGTGTTGATTTTAGATGAGGTTATTACCGGATTTCGCCTTGGACCGGGTGGCGCCCAGGAGCGATTCGGCGTCATTGCCGATTTGACGACGGTAGGTAAAGCGCTTGGCGGTGGCTCCGCCATCAGTGCGGTTGGCGGAAAAGCTGAGCTGATGAATCAGATTGAGTCAGGTGCCATTAACCATCTCGGAACGCTAAACGGCAACGGTCTTGCTGTTTATTCTGCTCTAGCTGTTATCGAAGAACTGACTAAAGACAACGGAGCGGCCTTTGCCCGTATGGAAAAGCTGGCTACCGAGCTGGTCGAAGGCATACGCAAGGCTCTGCAAAAGCATGAAATTCCGGGATTACTCAACCAGATCGGTCCGGTGTTTCACTTTATGTTTACTGAAGCGAAGGAAGTGCGGGATTTCGCTGTATTCCAAGAGAGGGATGCGCGCAAATATTCCGAGTTTGCTGCCTTGCTGCTTGAAGAAGGAGTGCTCGTACGCCCTAGCGGATTGTGGTACATTTCCGCTGTGCACAGCGAGAAGGAGGTTCAAGATACATTAGCTGCAATCGAGCGGGCATTAGCCAGGATCAAAACCGTTTCCGGAGGGAAGGTGCAGGCGTGAGATTGAAAAGCAAAGCTGTCTTGTTAACCGGGGGCTCACAGGGCATCGGGCAGGCAATCGCTTTGAAATTTGTTCGTGAAGGCGCCCGGCTTGCTATTGCGGACAGGGAGGTCAAAGCGCTGGAGGAAACCGTGTCGCTGCTTCGGGCAGAAGGGGGGGAGGTATTGCCAATTGAAGCGGACCTGCAGGACAAAGTGCAGCTTGACCGGATGATTGATGCAAGTCTGGAAGCGTTCGGCGGCATAGATGTGCTTGTTAATAACGCCGGCATTTGCCGTCCTGCGCCCCTGCTGGAAATTAGCGAGGAAGATTGGGATCAGCATCTGACCATTAATTTGAAGGCACCATTCCTGGCTTCACAACGCATGGCACGGGAATGGATTGAGAGCGGTAAAACCGGGACGATCGTCAATACTTCCAGCGTTAACGGCATTCAAGCCGAAGCCAATCAAGCTCATTATAATGCTAGCAAGGGCGGATTGAACTTATTAACGATGTCGCTGGCTCTGGAATTGGCGCAGTCCGGTATCCGGGTCAATGCAGTCTGTCCCGGCTTTATCGAAACCCGCTTAACCCGACCGGCCATTCAGAATGAGGCGGTCATTACGGAATACTTGAAATCAGTGCCGATGGGGCGTGTTGGCCAGCCGGATGAAATCGCTGATGTTGTGCTCTTCTTAGCCAGTGAAGAATCCCGCTATATTACCGGGCACTGCCTGGTGGTAGATGGCGGTCAGGTAATCAAGCTCTCCTAAGGCGTAAAAATCGCATATAGCCACTACTGCAATTCGTGTCGATTCTAGAGCAGAAAGGAATGTTACCTGCATATGCGTGCGAAGTCTATTAGACCTTTAGTTAAGGATGGTCCGCTTCGTCTGGCCATGCTCGGAATGGTGGATGGCAACGGTCATCCTTATTCCTGGAGCGCTATCTTCAATGGCTACAACCGCGACAAAATGGCGGAGTGCCCCTATCCGGGCATCCCGGCATATTTGGATAAACAACCGGCTCACACGTTTGGCATTGGCGACGCGAAGGTGACCCATATTTGGACGGACCGGCCGGAGGACGCCGAGCTTGTCGCCGAAGCGTCCTTGATCGAGCATGTGGTCGCCCGGCCTGAGGATGTCATTGGGGAAGTGGATGCGGTCATTATTGCCACGGATAAAGGCCATGAGCATGTGGAGCGATGCCGGCCTTTTGTAGAAGCCGGACTGCCGGTTTTTGTAGATAAGCCGCTCGTGGATAACGAGCCTGATCTGCAAGTCTTTCACCAGTGGGTCCAGGAGGGGGCGCCAATTCTGTCCTCAAGCTCGATGCGCTACTGCAAGGAGTTCATGCCTTATCGGGCATCGATAGATGATTTGGGAGAATTAAGACTGGCTACGATTACGACTGCAAAAAGCTGGGAGCGTTACGGCATCCACGCTCTGGAATCCGTATATCCGATCATGGGCGGAGGATTTATCTCGGCTGTCCATTCGGGCACAAGTGAACGCAATATTGTTCACTTCAAGCACCGCAGCGGCGCAGACCTCATTGTCGTTGCTGCGGATGATATGTACGGCGGATTTGGCTTGCTGCAGCTGGCAGGAACAAAAGGATTTGTGCAGACAGCCACCAAGGATACTTATTATGCATTTAAGCATCAGCTTGAAGCGTTTATCGCCTACTTGCGAACCGGTATTCGTCCATTTGCCCACGAGGAGACCGTAGAGCTGATGAAGATGATCATCGCCGGATTAAGAAGCCGTGAGCAGGGCGGTAAAGAAATTCATCTCGAGGATATCCGGGAGGAGCAAGGATGATGAAAGCAGCGATTGTAAATGGCAAATTAATCCTGCCTGATCAAGTGATCGAGGATGGCATTGTTCTGATAGAAGGTGAACGGATTGCTGCCTGCGGCTCAAAGGATCAAGTAAACGTGCCTGCAGATGCGAGCATCATCGATGTCAGCGGTGCCTATGTAGGCCCGGGCTTTATTGACATTCATAATCATGGCGGCGGGGGCTATTGGGCTCATGAGTATCCGCAGCTTGCAGCAGAAGCCCACTTGGCGCATGGCACAACGGCTATCCTGCCAACCGTCGCCTATATGCTTAATCGTGAAGATATGAGAAAAGGCGTGCAGGAGGTCGTAAAGGCGATTGAACAGCCTGCCGCTTATGCCGGATTGATTGCCGGAATTCATTTGGAAGGGCCCTTTCTAAACCCTAAATACGGAGCCAACCGCACCAATATCCGCCCGGTAGACCTGGATGAAAGCCGTGACTTACTGGAGCTGGCCGGGGAGCATATCCGTATTTGGACATTGGCTCCGGAAATGCCTGACCAAGATTTGTTCATCGCCGAGGCATCAAAGCATCAGCCGATTGTGTTTTCCGCAGGTCATTCTGAATCCGATCCGGAATCCCTGTACCGCTTCGTTTCTTCCGGATTAGTGCTGGCCTGTCACCTGATGGACGCTTCCGGCACGACTCCTGCAGTCAGCCGCTTCGCCGGAACCCGTGAAGTCGGGCTTGACGAAGCTGTCCTGGTGCACGATGACATTACCGCGGAAGTTATTCCTGATGCGGCCGGTGTCCATGTCCGTCCATTGATGCTGAAGCTCATTCTGAAGACCAAGGGTGTTGATAAGGTTATTGTCATTACCGATGCGATGCCGGATGCGGGTACAGGCAAGGCTGCTCTGCCGGAACATTTCCCTTACCGCGACGATTTTGCTGATAGTGATGATCTCAACTTCAACGTTAACGGCGGATTGGAAGGCAGCCGTCTAACGATGGATAAAGCAGTATATAACATGATGAAGCATACAGGCTGTTCAATCACAGACGCGTTTCGCATGGGGGCCGCCAACCCGGCCAGACTTCTCGGATTTGACAAAGAAATGGGAACCCTGGAGGTCGGGAAACTGGCCAACCTGGTAGTTGTTAACGAGCGAATTCAGATTCAGCAAGTGATTTTCAAAGGCAGACTTGTCAAGCTTGAAAGGAAGGATTAGCATGCAGCAAAGTCAGCCGCGTTTGCGCGCGAGCCGGGTATTGGAGCGATTAAGGAATGGGGAAACGGCACTATGTACGAAGCTGAACTTGGGAGATTCCCGGGTGGTGGAAATTGCTGCATTAAGCGGATTTGATTGTGTTTGGACCGATATGGAGCATGTCCCTAATGATTGGTCGGCGATTGAGAAGCAGATTCTAGCCGCCAAAGCTTACGGTGTAGATATCATCGTCCGGGTAGCCCGAGGCAGCTACAGCGATCTCATCCGCCCTTTGGAGATGGATGCGACAGGTATTATGGTTCCTCATGTGATGAGTTTGAACGATGCCAGAGCGATCGTTCGGCAGACGAAATTCCATCCTGTAGGGCTGAGGCCTTTGGACGGAGGTAACGCAGATGGTGCTTTTTGCCTTATGCCGTTAAGCGATTATATGCTGCAGGCTAATGAGCAGCGGTTTAATATCCTGCAGATTGAAGATCCAGAGCCTATGGAGGAGCTGGAGGAGATCATCTCGCTTCCGGGTCTGGACATGATCTTTTTTGGACCGGGTGATTACAGTCAAGCTATCGGCGTTCCGGGACAGATTACCCACCCAAAGGTGACCGAGGCACGTATCAGGATTGCCGAGCTCGCTCGCCAAAAGGGTAAATTTGCCGGTACCGTTGGAAGTGCTGAACAAGTTCCTGATCTGGAGAAGATAGGCTACCGCTTTATCAGTGTAGGCGCTGATGTAGTTGGTCTGGGGGGTTATTGGAGCTCGCTTATACAGACTTTGCGGGGAGCCCGGCTTAGCACAGCTTCAACGGATGGCGGCGTCTATCAGGATTGACCGGGCGAGAAGCAACTGTTTAGCAGACAGTGGAAAAGGGCCGCAGAGCTGCCGAATCGTTCTGTAGCAGCGAAGGTTTTTTCACCACAATTCCAGGATGGAAATAGGAATGCAGACTGACCATAGAGGAGAGGTGACGATGAACGTACTGGAATCTTTTTCGCTTAAAGGCAAGGTTGCCTTGATAATCGGCGGTTCCGGGCTGTATGGAAGGCAAATATGTGAAGCGTTGTCCGAAGCCGGCGCTAACACTTATGTCACTACCCGGCAGCAGGATCAGGTAAGCGTACTGCAGGAGAGATTCGACAACGAAGGAATCCGTGTCACGGTCGAGTACCTCGACCAGTCGCAGGAAGAAACTATAACGGCCCTTCGCGATAAGCTGCTTAATAAGGAAGGCCGGATCGATGTCTTGGTCAATAACGCAGTTGCCCGGACGATGAGTGAATGGAATGATGATACCGAGAAGTTCGCGCAGAGTATGGTTGTGAATGCAACAGGAATCTATGCTTTAACGAAAATATTCGGGAATGTTATGGAAACGCAGAAGGGCGGCTCCATCATACAAATTGGCTCGATGCAGGGAATGATCGGACCCGATCCGTGGCTGTATGAAGGGAAGTTTCCCGTCAGCCCCGATTATTTTTTCCATAAAGGCGGCATGATCAACTTTACCAAATTTGCTGCGAGCTACTACGGTCCTTCGGGCGTACGCTGCAATTGTATTAGTCCGGGAGGAATACAATCCTACAGGACGCCGGATGATTTTGTCGAACGCTACAGTACACGGACCATGCTTGGCCGGATGGCGAACGATACCGATCTGAAAGGGATAGTTGTCTTTCTTGCCTCTGATGCTTCCCGGTATATTACGGCAGCGAATATCCCTGTAGACGGCGGCTATACGGCCAAGTAGAAAGGAGTGCAGCGAAGATGGCTATCGAATTGCCCGTCTCTCCCTTAACGCTCGGCACAGTTCAATTAGGCATGCCCTATGGTGTGGCCAATAAATCTGGAATGCCGGATGAAGCTGCTGCTTTTGCAATATTAAATGAAGCGATCGACGGCGGTGTGACGAGTTTCGACACCGCCCATGCCTATGGAGCTTCAGAAAAGGTGCTGGGCCGCTACTTCCATAACAAAGCCGAGCCTACCCTGATTTCCAAGCTGCGAATCGAGGGAGGCAGTCAACTCACGGCAGATGAAGTGGAGCAGCAGATGCTTTCGCAGCTGGAGGGCAGTTTAAGAGATTTGAATGTAAGCCGTTTGCCCGTACTGCTGCTGCATAATCCTGAAGAACTGATTCCGCACGGGCGCACGATCACCGCTGTGTTTGAAAAGCTGTGCAAGGAAGGTATCATCGGTTACGCCGGCGTTTCCTTTGGCGCCAATACCGATGAACAGTTCAAAACTTTATGGGACACGGTTTGTGAAGATGTGTACCAAGCAGTCCAAATCCCGATTAATGTTCTCGATCACCGTCTCATTCATAACGGGGGCTTGGACAAGCTGAGGCAAAGCGGGAAAACGGTGTTCGCCCGCAGCATTTACATGCAGGGTCTTATATTTCTGCAGGATGACGAGCTTCCGTCCCACCTGCAGATCGCTGCGGCTCCGCTGGCAGCGGTAAGGGAAATCGCGGTAAAAGCAAACCTGTCAGTCAGTCAATTGGCAACATCCTTTGTCAGGGACCTGCCAGGGATCGACAGTCTTGTCATCGGCGTGGAAACCGTGGACCAACTGAGAGAGGCGCTTAACCAGATCGCCGGACCTCCGCTGGAGGAGGCGACTCGCCAGGAATGTATGAAGAGATTAAAGGATGTTCCGGAACAGGTCGTGAATACCTTGCTGTGGAACACAGCAGCAAGGCGCTGACAGGCTGCTTTAAAGGGGATTAGATTTGGAAAGCGCATTTAATCGGGGAGGATAGCGTGGAATATGAGCCGAAACTGGTTTTCTCTGGAAGGGAAATATGCAATTGTTACGGGAGGAGCGGGCTATCTGTGCTCGAAAATAGTTGAGGCGCTGTTGGATCATGGCGCTCATGTAGGTGTTGCCGATCCTTCCGATTTGCCGCCTGCTCTTGGGGAAAGGATGTCACAGGGCAGACTGCATCATGAACGCTGCGATGTTTCGGATAGCGACTCGATCCGCAAGACATTTTCTGCATTTTATGAGAAATTTGGCAGGCTGGACATTCTGATTAACGGGGCTACCTATGGCGCGGGCTATGGCAAGGAAGCGATGATTGACACCATGTCAGATGAGGTCTGGTTTAAGGGGCTGGATGGTGCAGCAGGAACGGTTTTCCGCTGTACCCGTGAAATTGTGCCCTACTTCCGTAAAAACCCTGGAGGAAGTATTCTTAACATTTCCTCCATGTACGGAATGGTCTCTCCAGATCCGCGAATTTACGGTGACAGCGGCGCCAACAATCCGCCCAACTATGGTGCCGGTAAAAGCGCGGTGCTGCAGTTCACCCGCTATTGTGCGGGCCATCTCGCAGCAGATCAAATTCGCGTTAACAGTCTTTCACCAGGGCCGTTTCCTAATCTGGATAAACAAACGGATGCAGCCTTTATCGAGGAACTGAACCGTAAGACGATGCTGGGCCGTGTCGGTCGTCAGGACGAGGTTGCCGGAGCAGCGCTATTTCTCGTCTCTCCTGCAGCCAGCTATATTACCGGAGTGAACTTGCCCGTAGATGGCGGTTGGACAGCCTGGTAATGGGACGAGGGTGAAGGTACGGCCGGCTCTGGAGTACCGAATGTTTGCGGTGTAAGAAACTGGAGAATTGCATCTTGCAGGCGGGCTGGAATGCTCAACAGGCTGGAATGCCTAACAGGCTGGAATGCCCAACAGGCTGGGATGCCTAACAGGCTGGAATGCCTACCTGCAAGCTGTGTAACATGTTGGCAGTTTTAAGCTATACTCTTAAGCTATGTAGATCGGCATTTTGCATAATTTTGTATATAATTTTGTATAAACCCAAGTGAATTTTTCAAAATGCTCAGGACAGTAAACGATAAACGGGCGTCCCCATTCTATCGGGACAAAAGATAAAGCGAAGGAGCAAACGGGTAAAGCTTTCGCTTAATGTAATGTATGTAGGGTTATAGGAATTTGGCCGTAATTTTACAGCGGCTGATTACAATCTGTAATTACAATCTGTAAATTGGGTAGTCATTAAGGCGATAAACGGGCAGAGGAAGCGATGAACGATTTCTTCTGCCCGTTTTATTTTGGAAGCTGAAGCTGAAGTTGGGGAGAAGCTTCTCCAAGCTACCGTCCACTCTGGCCGCTCTGACTTCTTGTGATCAAAAAATGCTCCAATCGTACCTTTCGGACAGAAGCCTCAGCAGGTGAACGCCTGCAATGCTGTTGCCTTTGTCATTCAAAGAGGGCCCGACCACGCCAATGCCCAGCTTGCCGGGAACGAGAGCCAAAATTCCGCCTGACACCCCGCTTTTTGCAGGAATACCTACTTGTATGGCAAATTCGCCGGAGGCGTTATACATCCCGCAGGTAACCATAAATGATTTGGCGATTTGCACATAACGCCGGGGGATGATGGAGCGGCCAATCTGAGGGTCTACACCATCGTTTGCTAGAATAAGGGCCATCCGGGCAACGTGAGAACAGTGCACTTCGATGGCGCAATGACGGAAATACACTTCCAGTGTATTTTCCACCTCGTCGTCTAATATGCGGTTGTCTTTAAGAAAGTAAGCCATGGAGCGGTTGCGGTTAGCGGTCTGCGCTTCCGAGCGGCGGACCTCCTCATTCCAGGTCAGGGAAGTGTCCCCAGCTAACTCGCGGATAAAGGCGAGAATTCTAGCCGATTTTTCTGCAATCGATTGTCCGTGAATTAATGAGGAAATAACGATCGCGCCGGCATTAATCAATGGATTGAAAGGCTTGCCGGGCTCAACGAGCTCCAGCTTCAGCATCGAATTGAAATCATCCCCGGTTGGTTCCATGCCCACCTTTTCAAATACCCGTGCTTCTCCGTTGTCCATCAACGCCAGAATCAAGGTGAATACCTTGGAGATACTCTGCAAAGTGAATGAAGTGTCACAGTCTCCCGCAGTCAGCTTGTCGCCATTAAGAGGAAGAAGGGTAATCCCTAATGCATCCGCAGGCGCATAAGCAAGATGAGGAATGTAATCAGCAACCCTGCCTTTGCTGGCAAACATGCGGCTCATCTTAACCCATTCGGGCAGATTCTTTTTAAGATCTGAATAATCGGTGGCCATGCGTTACCTCCCTCGAAATGTTGCGAATTAGCCATAAATTCAACAACTGCCCAGCTTTTCTTTTTGGCTATTCTAAGTTATAGTATGCCCAATACAGTCTTCGTTTCAGAACTAATGCGCTAAGCATGTTTTGTTTGTTGGAATGCTCACACAAAGTGTTATAATGGTACTGAAATGGACAGAAGGTGTGGTGATAGAATGGATTCGAGTTCAACGAGTGAATTGTGGTATTACGCGATTTTTTTCGTTTTGGTTCTTATTGCCGCAGGTGTGACGATTTATGTTGCCAATTCCAAAGTAACGAAGGAAGGCAATCCTGAATATGACCAAAAGACAGGGAGAAACTGGAAGGTCTTGACCATCCTGTATACAATAGCTGTTATTATCGGATTGTTAGCTTTGGCTGTCTATGTTAAATATTTTACTTAGGGGACGTGGCAATTAATTAGGCAGATGACTAGAGCGTAAATATAGGAATCACAAAGGAGATGGGGGATACCAACGTTGATTCGCAATCTGATTTTTGATTTTGATGGAACCCTTGCTGATTCCAGAGGCCTGGCCCTTCAATTGTACCATGAACTGCGCAAGCAGCATGACGGATATCCGCCGGTCACGGAGGAACAGGTTGAGGCTTTAAGCGGAATGTCCATTGCGGATAGATTAAAAGCGGTTAATCTGCCCGCAAGCAAACTGCCGGCGCTGATGATGCAGATGACGAAGAGGATGTCAGACGCAGCCGAACGCTTACAGCCTTTTGATGGTATCCCGGCACTGCTGCGGACTCTTGATCAGAAGGGCTACAGCTTAGGAATCATCTCTTCAAACCGCTCCGCAACTATCCGCCAGTTTTTGCTTCAGCATGATATTCGTGTATTTAAGGAGATCGTAACGTCGCGCCATTTATTCGGGAAAAGCCGTAAAATCTCGGCCTATATGCGAAACAACCGCCTGCTGCCGGAAGAAACGGTATATATTGGCGATGAGCTGAGGGACATCGAGGCTTGCAAACAGGCAGGAGTGAAAATTCTCGCCGTTGGCTGGGGCTATGATGCAAAAGCATTACTGCTGGACGGCAAGCCGGATGGTCTGATTAGTAATCCGGATGAAATGCTGCCATGGCTTGATAAGCAAAATGCCAGATAAGCAGAATGCGGATCAGTAAAATGCAGATTCTGAGCAGAATGCAGATGAGCAGAATGCCAGATCAGCAGAATGAGAGCAGAAGTGAAATTCTCGAGTTAGAGCGAATGGGGTCATCTAAAGCGCCGGGCATTTAGCCGGGCGTTTTTTTGTGGGGCTTGCCAAAAGCTCGCGGATTCCCCCGGGATTCGGCTCATTGTATGCGGTTTTCCGCATACAATTCCCCTGGGAGTGACGGTGAAGACGAAATGTATGCAGTTTTTCTGTAAAAATAAAATGCCCCACATGATGAGCAATCTCGGGTAATCGTACCTCACCTCAATTTCATAACTTTATACGGAATTTCATCTAGAACACTGGCTGCAGCTCCTTTAACCTCCTGCGTTTGTACGATTTGTCATACAAATCTCCGGTAATCGCACCTCAATCCGCTGCATTTGTACGATTTGTCATACAAATTTTGGGTAATCACCCTTCAATCCCCTGTATTTGTACGACGTTTCATACAAATCTCCGGTAATCGCCCTTCAACCCCATGCATATGTACGACATTTCGTACAAACCGCAGGCAACAAGCCCGTGCAGCCCTCGAAGCCCGCTAGCCTTGGCTATTTTCATGCTGGAGTTGTGCCAGAACTGGAGAAGACATGACTGTTATCGCATACATTACGCGTCTTTCCCCGGGGGTGTCTCTAAAACAGGGAGCCTGTCCGAAACGCGGCTTTAATACGACGCTTTAAATAGTACAGATAGCCACCTGGATAGACTGGATAGTCCCTGGGTGTACCTGGATTACCTGGATAGTCTCTGGATGTACCTGGATTATCTGGATAGAATCTGGAAAGTCTCTGGATGTACCTGGATTACCTGGATAGTCCCTGGAATCCTGGAGTGGAAATTTTAATGCGAGCTTGTCAAGCCAAGAAAATTGTCGAGTAAGCGCAAAATATGCAGGAAAAGAGACGAATAACGGTATTTTTGCATAAATCCAGATAGCGAAGAGGGTTGATCGTCCGAAAGCTGTACAGGTATAATTTCTTCTTGTGTACATCGGCCCCGACTTTTCTGAGAGTGGAAAGTCATCATTTCATAACACAGGAGGAACCTATTTTTGAAAACACAACTGAATACAGGATGGTTTGGCAACATGCGCATGGATATTCTGAGTGGAATTACTGTCGCATTAGCTTTAATTCCTGAAGCGATCGCTTTTTCGATTATTGCAGGTGTCGATCCGATGGTCGGTCTTCATGCGTCGTTTTGCATTGCCGTAGTTATTGCGTTTGCCGGGGGCAGGCCGGGAATGATATCCGCCGCAACCGGAGCGATGGCTTTGCTGATGGTGACTTTGGTGCGCGATCACGGGCTGGAATTTTTGTTTGCAGCGACGATCCTGACAGGGATTCTGCAGGTACTGTTTGGCGTATTAAAAATCGGCAAGCTGATTTCCTTTGTGCCTCAATCCGTCATGAACGGCTTCGTCAATGCCTTGGCGATTTTGATCTTTGTTTCCCAGCTGACCCATTTTACCGGACAGAGCTGGGTCATGTACGCGCTAGTAGCCCTTACCTTGTTAATCATCTATTTGCTGCACAGGCTGACCAAGGCCGTCCCTTCAGCGCTTGCCGCCATTATCGTTGTCTCTTTACTGGCCATCGGACTTGGGCTGAACGTTAATACAGTAGGAGATATGGGGGAACTGACTCGCTCGTTTCCCATATTTCATATCCCGCAAGTATTGTTGAACTGGGACACGCTGATGATTATTTTCCCTTACTCGTTATCGCTTGCGCTGGTCGGCATCATGGAGTCGCTCCTGACAGCCACTATTGTCGATGATATGACCGATACGCCTAGTGACAAAAACAGGGAAGTGCGAGGCCAGGGATTGGCAAATGTCGTTACTGGCTTTTTCGGAGGAATGGCAGGCTGTGCCATGATTGGCCAGTCGGTTATCAACGTGAAGTCAGGAGGGCGAACCCGCCTTTCAACATTGATTGCCGGAATCTTTCTGCTCTTTCTGATTCTTGTGCTTGGAGACGTTGTAAAAATGATTCCGATGGCCGCTCTTGTTGGCGTTATGTTCATGGTGTCCATCGGGACGTTCAACTGGGGCTCGCTAACTGCCATCAGAAAAATTCCGGTTGGCGATACGCTCGTGATGGCTACAACCGTTGCGATTGTATTAATAACACATGATTTGTCCTTAGGTGTGATTACCGGTGTAGTCCTCAGTGCTTTGATTTACGCGGGGAGGTCAGCCAAATTGGCCATAAGCCGGACATCAGCCCACAACCGGACCACTTATCGGGTAACAGGTCAATTTTTCTTTGCTACCACAACTAAATTCAGTCAAGCCTTTGCTTATCTATCAGATAGCGATACGGTCGTTATCGATTTTGGCTCATCCCACGTTTGGGATCATTCCGCAGTTACAGCGATAGCCAAAGTTGTACAAAAGTATGAGGCTTTGGGTAAAACCGTACAGATTGAAGGATTAAATGAAGAGAGCCGGAATCTAATTGAAAAAATCGGATTAACGGCAAGTGCCGGTCATTAATGATGCTGCCGCGGGGGTATACACTGTACTCTGGCGGCTGTTTTTTTGGTAAAGGCTAGGGATAGGAAAATACTGGGACGGGCATAGTGGCGAACTGATCGCTCTACCGGCTTTCAGCTTTCGCGAGAGGAAGTGTTTGCATCCAAGTAAGTGATGAATCAGCTGGGAAGATAAATCCATTCAGACAATTCGGTGTCGAATCTTGACTTTTGGGCAGTACTTACGGCACTATAGTACTATACTCAAATAAAGGAGGACTACAATGGCTGAAGCCGATCTGACCCAGCAAATGCTCGCCATTATGTCCAGGAACGGATGGAGAATTACCGATCAGCGGCGTACGCTAGCGCATATATTTGCAACGACGGAAGGGTATTTATCACCTAAAGACGTATATGAGCAAATGAGAGTCAAATATCCTGGTGTCAGCTTTGATACCGTTTATCGTAATCTTCGAATGCTAACCGAAATGGGCGGGCTGGAACAGTTTTACTTCTTGGAAGGTGGCTTGAAATTTAGACGCAGCTGTACCCACCATCACCATCACCACTTAATCTGTATGAATTGTGAGAAAACATTGACTTTTGATTTTTGTCCGATGGAGCAATCTCTCAAGCTGCCAGGTGATTTCAAAATTGTAAATCACCGCTTTGAAGTATACGGGGTGTGCGAGAACTGTCAGAAGGACCCCGAAGCAGCCCAATCATTGGATGCATAGGAGATAAGAATATAAGAATATACCATAGCAAGTTTTTCGTTTGGAACGAAATCAGCTCCCGAAGCAGTGGACAAGCAATGGAAACAGGCCTGCTGCTGAATTTGGGGGCTTTTTTTGTATTTGCATCCAAGAAAAGCAATTGAGAAGAAATGCTGGGGACATCCAGGTAATATACTGATTAAGTATGATGATACTTGGAGCGGGAAAGGATGATGGCAGTGGCTTTTTCCAGTAAACAGCCGATACAGAAGGAATGGGCTATAGAAGCCCATGGCCTGGTCAAGCTGTTCGGTACTAACCGGGCGGTGGACGGAGTAGATCTAGCCGTGCCCAGCGGTATTGTATACGGCTTCCTCGGTCCTAATGGAGCCGGCAAAACGACAACGATCCGGATGCTGTCAACCTTGCTGGTTCCAGACGAAGGCCATGCCCGCATTATGGGCTATGATCTGGTGGAGGAGGCGGAACAGGTGCGCAGCCGCATCAGCCTGACAGGTCAATACGCATCCCTGGATGAAGACTTGTCTGGAGCTGAGAACCTGACCATGATTGCCAGACTAATGGGTTATCCCCGCAGGCAGGCCAAGGAACGGGCTTACGAATTGCTAAGTGCCTTTGGTCTGGAGGAGGCTGCCGCCCGGCAGATCAAAAATTACTCGGGAGGAATGCGCAGAAGAGTGGACATTGCCGCCAGTATAGTGGTGGCACCTGAACTGCTCTTTCTCGATGAGCCTACGACCGGACTCGATCCAAGAAGCCGCAATCAGGTGTGGGAGATTGTGAGAGCTCTTGTCCATAACGGCACTACGGTTATGCTGACTACCCAATATTTGGAGGAGGCTGATCAACTGGCGGATCGGATCGCCGTTATTGATCAGGGCAAAGTAATAGCCGAAGGAACAAGTGGAGAGCTTAAGGCTTCTGTAGGATCAGGGAAACTGCTTGTCCGCCTGATGGATCCGAATACACGGCCGGCCGCCAAGGCGCTGCTCGCAGATAGGCTGGGCACTGACATTTTGCTTCCGTCTGATCCGGCAGTGCTGCAAGCGCTAGTATCCGATCCGGAACAAGTGGCCGATGCTTTAAAAGAGTTGGCCCAAGCAAACATTCCGGTTACAGAGTTTTCACTTGGTCAGCCAAGCCTCGATGAGGTCTTTCTGACGCTGACCGGCCGCCCTGTCGAAGGCAGCGGCGGGGAAACGGAAGAGGAGGGGACGAAATGAGCAAGGCTTCTGTTAAAGCCGTGTCGGCTTCAGCCGCAAATCTATCTTCATCGCGGGAGCAACTGCATAAGGCTATGGAAGTCAAAGAAAGGCCGCCCAAACCGAGCGCTTGGAGCGCTACTCTAACCTTTGCCTGGAGGGCGCTGCTGAGGATTAAGTATGTGCCTGAGCAGCTGTTTGATGTGACGGCCTTCCCGGTCATGTTTCTGCTCATGTTTACCTATCTGTTTGGCGGAGCAATAGCAGGATCGACCGGGGAATATTTACAATTTGTACTGCCCGGCATTCTTGTTATGACCGTAACGATGATTACGATGTATACCGGCCTAGATTTAAATAAAGACATCAGCAAGGGAATCTTTGACCGCTTCCGCACTCTGCCGGTATGGCGACCAGCTCTGCTTGTCGGTGCCTTGCTGATTGATATGGTCCGCTATTCGCTGGCCTCCGCCATTATGATCGGGCTTGGCCTTATTCTTGGCTTCCGGCCAGAAGGAGGAGTAGTCGGTGTCGTGCTGGGAGTTTTGCTTCTATTGTTATTTTCCTTCAGTCTGTCCTGGATATGGACGACCCTTAGCCTCATCTTAAGATCGGAAAAATCGTTGATGGGAGTCAGCATGATGGTGCTGTTTCCTTTAACTTTTTTGAGCAATGTATTTGTTGCACCGGAAACAATGCCCCGCTGGCTGCAAATGTTCGTGGAGGTCAATCCGATCACCCTTGTAGTGGCTGCGGTTCGCGGCTTGATGCAGGGCAACGTCACTTTGCCGCAGCTTACCTGGGTTTTCTTGGTGTCCGGTCTGCTTCTGATTGTGTTTGCTCCTTTGACGATGAATCTATATCGGAAGAAGTAATTCCCCACACCCCCCCCCCCGGTTTCGCTGACAAACTGCTTTGCTTTCCCGAACGGCCGCAATTGCGGCCGTTTTATGGAACAGCAGGAAGCCCGAGCGGCTAGTTATGACGTATAGCTATTAGAGGTTTGCAATCCCGCCTATTTTATTCGGTTAGAAAAGGAGGTAGATATGTTGAATTCGCTGCCTTTTGAAGAGATGCTATCCCACTATTTTGATAAGCAGAAGCCTTTGATTGAGACCGTTTATATAGAAAAACATGGAATACAGAATTTTCAGTGCAAAGTTATAAATAAGCTCACTGCTTGCGTTTTTCCATCCATATCATGCATTGCAGCAGCAAGGCATCGTGGAAGACTTCCGGGTTATATCCGGTCCGATCCCGGCACTGCTGAAGCCGGTAGATCATCGTGTTGCGATGGATCCCGAGCAGTTGGGCGGCTTGCGCCATATTGAGATTGCAGGCAAAGTAAGCTTCCAGCGTTTCCTGAAGACGCGGGGTCCAATGAGGCGACAGCCGCTCCCGCAGCCGCTCCCGATGAACCGAAGGAATGAGCTGCATTAACGCCTGTCCCTCTATCTCCTCATAAAATGTAATTGCCCCCCCGGCTGTTCTCTCTTGTTGGCGCTGCTTCACAGCGATAGCCTCACTTGAATCCGCCTCTGAAGCCTCCTTGCCAGGAAGGAATAAGCTGCCTGGGTGTGCGATGTCAAGGGCAAGCTCGGCTTCTGTCAATGCGGTTCTAATGTCCTTGACCTGCCTGACCGGTGAACTAATGCCGACACTTGGCGAGTATTCGGATGCTCGTTTGACCAGATGCTCCACATAATCCCTGATGCTTAGTTCCGTAACCCCTGAAAAAACAAGAAGGTAGCGCTCAGGCTGCAGTTTCGCCAGGAGGATGTGAGGCCTGCTGCTGCGGCCGTCGGCTAGCAGTCTTAGCACATAATCGTGGCTTGGGAGCTCTGCGGAAGGGGCGTTAAGCTTTGTTTGCAATAAAGCAATCTGAAAAGGCGGCGTTAACGGGAACTGCAGCGATTGGGCATGCTGTCGAATCCACTCCATCCGAGGAGTCTCATGCATCAGCTCGCGCAGCAGCAAATCGGTAATGGTCTGTCTCCATTCTTCCTGGACTACCGTCTGCGCTTGCTGGATCATCATTTCCGCGGTCATTACGAGCAGCTGGCTTACCGGTTCAATGTGGGCGGGAGTGCCGGTAATGCCAATTACACCGACTACTTCTCCGCCATATGTGATCGGCCAATTGATTCCAGCCTCGGCCTCCGGCATGCTAATGGCCTCATCCGCGCTAATGTACACGGGTTTGCCGGTGCGCACCGCCTTTATCGCTCCCGGATGCTGCTGACCTACCCGCATGCTGTCCCCGCTGGCAATGATTTTGCCTGTTGGGTCCATCATATTAATATTCCACTGGACCCGCTTCATTGTCTCAGCTACGATCGCTTCAGCAAGCTTGACGGTCAGCATGATTGACCACCGTCTGCCCGGGAGTTAGGCTGCGTTCCCCTGCCGGGCACATCCCCTGGACGCGCGGGAGGCTGTGCGGCTCCATCAACGAAAGAGGCGCTGCTGCCTTGAGCGTCTAATCCGGCTGCGGCCGCCCCAGCGTCATGTCCTGCCGCTGCGGCCGTTCTAGCGCCAACTCCTGCCGTCCCGTCCAGGCTGCGGCTGCCCGCTGCCCGGATCAGCCGCACGATTTGGCGGCAGGCCGTATAGACGTTCTCAGCGGCATCGCGCATGCATACGGCCAGATCGGCTGGCCGGGGTACTGCCGAGAAGCAGCCGTCGAACGTCTCGTAGAGGCTGCCGCTGTCACTGCCGATGCTGCCGGATAACAGCAGGCAGCGGGCTCCGGCGCGCCGTGCAGCGGTCGCCACGTGCAGCGGCAGCTTGCCGTAAAGGGTCTGCGCATCGCTCATGCCTTCGCCGGTGATGACCCAGTCGGCGTCAGCAAGATGAGCGTCAAGCCGCACCGCCTCGGCAACGACTTGCGCTCCCGGTACCAGCCTGGCTCCAAGCGTCCGCAGGGCAAAACCTAGCCCGCCAGCCGCGCCGCTGCCAGGAAGCCCCTGAAATGTGGTTCCCAGGTGGCGCTCGATGAGCTTGGCGTAATGGGCCATGTAATGGTCCATTGCTTGCACCAGCTCGGCATCGGCACCTTTCTGGGGACCGAAGATGAAGGAGCAGCCTTCGGGGCCGCATAGCGGGTTCGTGACATCGGAAGCAACAACGATGTCGCTCTCAGCGAGCCGCGGGTCGAGCCCGGCGAAGTCGATTGCAGCTACGGCCTCAAGGTCACGGCCGTACCCAGCGAGCTGCTTGCCGGAAGTGTCGCGGAACTCTGCTCCGAGGGCAGAGAGCAAGCCCATGCCGCCATCATTGGTGGCACTGCCGCCGAGACCAATGATGAACGAGCGCTTGCCGGCGTTGAGAGCGGAGAGGAGGAGCTCCCCCAGCCCGCGGGAAGTGGTGTGAAGCGGATTGCGCCGGTCTTCGGCAACCATAGCCAGGCCGCAAACATTAGCCGCTTCCAATACAGCGGTCTGCTCATCAGCGCCGCTGATGCCCCAGTAAGACTCGACAAGAGTTCCGAGCGGACCGGTTGCCGTGGTGTGCACAACCTTCCCTCCGGTGCTGCTGACGATTGCTTCGACGGTGCCCTCTCCGCCGTCGGCCATGGCGAGTGCGCATATTTCTGCTTCCGGCCACTCTTTCCGAATGGCTCTCGCCATTGACTCTCCTACCTTGATCGAAGATAAACTGCCTTTATAGGAATCGGGTGCGATAACAAATTTCATACTCTTGCCCTCCGCTGCAGCAAAATATATTACACCTATTGTAGCGAATTTTTAGCAGAAAATCTTTATGCATATAGTCCAAAAAATTAATATATATATCCAATAATTAGTGCAGAATATACAAAATAGAGGTGTGTATCGTATCTAGCTTATAGTACGCACAGCTCTGGTGAGGAGAAGCTGCGAGGGATACTAAGCTCTTTGACAATTGTCACAAGCGTGGCTAAAGCCGGGGAACCATGGGTTTCGATGCTGAAAAAGCAGTAATGACAGCTAATGCTGCGGCAAGGGTTTCCGCTTGAGGTCCTGATGCCAATCGCAGGCCACTGAGTTATCCAGCAGCCTGTGCAATGATTTTCCTGATTGCTTTCGGGCATACTACCTTCATAACTTTTTATTGCAAATGGAGGACTGGAGCAGTGACTCAGGAGAGCAAGGTCATTATTTTAACGGCGAGCTATGGGGAGGGACACAACCAAGTCTCTCTCGCGCTCAAAACCGCATTGGAACGAAGGGGGATCCACGCGGTAAAAATCATCGATCTGTTCCATCTGTCTTCTCCACCACTGGATAGACTGGTCCGTTTACTGTATAAATATAGTGCAACGCTCTCAATCGGAAACCTTAACTACTACGGCTTGGCTTATTATTGGACTCGCTGCTTGCCCCATGACCACAGATTGGCACAATGGATGAATTCCTGGGGAAAAGCAACACTGCTGAAGCTGATTGCTGAGGAGAAGCCTCAGATGCTGGTTTACACATTCCCGTTCGGGCCGGTTCCTGATGACCGGAAAAACGCGGCTAAGCTCGCAACAGCAGCTGTGGTTACTGACTATTCCGTACATAACCGCTGGTTGTATTCGCGAGCAGATCATTATTACGTACCTACGTTCGAGGTAAAACAATACCTGGTCGAACAGGGCCTGGTCGCAGACCGGATCACCGTTTCCGGCATTCCGGTACGGGAGGCCTACTATGCTCAAGAAAAGGCAGGGGGAGATGAATCAGCTAATGAGGCGGTCCGCGGGCTTAATACAGGAGGGTCGAATGTGGTGTTGATCATGGCTGAGATGTGCATAACGACGTCTCAGTTGAATGGAATAATCCGTAAGCTTCTTAGTATTGAAAACATATGTATTCATGTAGTTTGTGGCTGGCAAAAACGAAGAGAGCAGAGACTGAATAAGGTGTGGGGGACTCATTCAAGAATCCGCATAGAGGGATATACCGACGAATTGCACCGATTGATGAAACAGGCCTATTGCTTGGTCACGAAGGCTGGCGCGATCACATTAACCGAAGCAGCTCATGCCGGGATTCCCTTGATCCTATTCAAGCCTTTTCCCGGGCAGGAGAAGGAGAATGCAGTGTACTTTGAAAAAAAGGGAGCGGCTCTTCTGAGCCATACCGCAGAGCAGCTGGTTGCTTGTGTCCAGCAGCTCGTCTGCTCACCATCGTTGAGACAGGCAATCCTGCGAAAACAACAAGCATTAGCCCGTTGCCGGGCCTCGGATCATATTGTTGACCATCTCCTTACTAGAACAAGGGAGCTTTACAATGAGATGACCCAGAACCCGGTCCTTCTGCCACAGATTGAACCAAGTCTGGAGCCGTAAGCCGAACCGCGACGTGCGATGGCCACCTCGCGTGCAAGCTGCACGCCTCGCGCGCAAGGTGCATGCCTCTCGCGTAAGCTGCATGCTTCATTCTTCATTTGTCCGAGAAGCGTAATGGTCAACACCGAAGCTGTAAATTACCTTAAGCATGTAGAATAGAAGAGTAAGGAGCAGAAGGGCGGGCAGCGCTTTCCCTGAGCTTAGCACCAAACCCGCTGCACCCAGGAGAGCAAGCGAAGCACCAATGGCCCGTTGTGCGGGATGGCCGGCGAGTGAATGAACGATGAGAGAAGCGAGCACAGTATAACTCCATACGGCCAGGCAAATCGGAAAATAATCCGCGAGTAACGCTGCGAACAAGATCGGTTGAATATGAACGACGATAAAAATAAGTCTCGCAGTCGGCTGGTTACGATAATAATCATTGGTTGACCAGGTCAAATTTGCGATGACACCGCCACAGATGTCAACTAAAAGCAAGGCAAGGAGCACAACCCTCCACAGTTGAAGATGGCTCCATTCCTCAAAAGTGAAGCCTAGCAGAACAGCGCTCATCCCAAAGGCAAAAAACAGTACATGCCAAAGCTCAAAACCAGTTGTTTTTTTGCCGAAAAGCTCATGCAGCAGCTTGGGTACGGCAATCATTTTCATCCGGATTCCCCCCTTATCTAAAATTAGCGTTTTTATCGGAGGAGGCTTTATTTTGAAAAGAATTGCTTGCGAAACAGCTCCGCTTGCAGCTTCCAAGCATTTTCAATACTAGCGTGATTGCCGCTACTCATGTAATGCAGCCCCAACCCGTCCCACAGCGATAGTAGCAAAGCAGAGGCTGCTTCCAACTGCTCTTGGTCAACATCGACTGCTACATGGCGCAGTTGAATCGTGATAACCTCTAGCATCTCCACTCTGCTTTGCTCAAGTATTTCTGCATAGCGGGCATCAAACAACCCTTCATGATAGAAGGAAAGGAAGGTTTTAAACAACGTGGCTTGCTGCTCCTGCTGCTCTTGCTCCTGCACCGAAACAAACATTTTTCCAATCTGATCAAGAAATTGTTCGGCATCACTGAACTTTGTTCTCATCGTCTCCAACATGATATCAGTTAATTGCTGCAGTGCAGCTGAGAGAAGCTCTTCAATCGTTTTGAAATGATGAAAAACATTGCTTTTACTAACTTCAGCGACTTCTGCCAGCTTGGCAGCGGATACACTCTGTACGCCGCTAGCCGCTGCAAGGGAAATGGCGGCATCAATAATGCGCTGTCGTGTCTGGCCGCCTTTTTCCAGTCGCTTGTCATGTAGGTCTGTCATCTGGCTCTCCTTTTAATACAGCTTTGTTTTTGCTTAACTATAACACTGACCGATTGGACAGTCAATATGTTGAAGTTGTTTGAAAAAATGCTTTTATCCGGTATCCTCTTTAGACAGATAGTAAAAATAAAGCCCGCTGTAGGTTATGAACGATCTAGTCTATACGAGGACATAGCCTAGCCCGGAGAGTAGCGTACCTCGGAGATAGCATGGCCGGGAGGAAAGTGAAGCTGGAAGTATACCGGACTGCTGCTGCCCCCGCCTGCCGCTGCCCCCGCCTGCAGCAAACTGTGCGGCAGTTAACCCGAACTGCAGACAAACAAGGGCAGCAAACCGCAACTGTGACGAGAGGTTATACTCGCAACCGCTATACCATCCAACTATGCGCTGTTCCGCCTCTGTCTGACCGGTTTTAAGGATGACCACCCGGCACGCCTCTTCTGATAACCTTTTTCACTGGACTTTTAGATGGTATACTTGAGGAAAATCGTTTGTATGATGGGGCATTTCCAGTTTACACATTATTAAATTCTTACAGAGATTAATCTCATATAAGGAATGTTAGGCATGCATTGATACACTAATACAAACTGCACCAGATCGAAGCCGCTGCTGAAATAAGGGAGACATAAACGATGGCAGAAGCCTGTATTCGCTTAATCCGGGAAGATGAGCTTGAGGAATTGCTTCATTTGTATACATATCTGCACGTGGATGAACCGCAGCTCGCCGTCAACGAGAAAATCATCTGCCTTTGGCAAGAAGCTCTGCAGGATCCTTACATGCGCATTATTGTTGCTGAGTGTGAAGGTAAGATTGTTTCAACCTGTGTGCTGGCCGTAATTAGAAATTTTACCCGCCAGGCGAGACCGTACGGGCTTATAGAAAATGTGGTGACCCACCCGGAATTTCGCAATCGGGGATTGGCGAGAAAAGTGCTGGCACAAGCGATAGAGCTTGCCCGTGAGCAGAATTGCTACAAGGTCATGCTGCTTACTGGCAGCAAACGTCAGGAGATCCACCGCTTTTATGAAAATTCCGGGTTTCAAAAAGGAGTGAAGGAAGGCTTTATCATTCGGCTGTCGTAATTCAACGCTATCAGTTTTATTATGCGATCATCAAAGCGTAATAGACCGAGTACAAGAAAAAAGACATGGAAGGGAGACGGACAAGTGACCGAACAGAAGAAGGACAAACCGGCCGTAGGATTTATTGGGATTGGGGTAATGGGGAAAAGTATGGCTCGCAGGTTAATGGAGGCAGGTCATTCGCTGCATGTTTACAGCAGGACAAAAGCGAAAACAGATGAGCTTGTAGCCGCTGGAGCGCTTTATCATGCTGACCCGGCCTCGCTCGCCCCGTTTTGTGAAGTGATTATAACGATGGTGGGCTATCCGCATGATGTGAAGGAGGTTTACCTTGGTGAACAAGGCTTGGTTCATCACGCCAAGCCGGGCACGGTATTAGTTGATATGACGACTTCCAGCCCTGCTTTGGCTAAGCGGATTTATGAGGAAGCCCGCTCCAGGGGGCTGGCTGCATTGGATGCTCCAGTTTCCGGTGGTGATATAGGCGCCAGAGAAGGACGATTGTCGATTATGGTTGGAGGGGATCGCTCGGTATTTGATAACGTCCAAGATGTATTTAAAGCGATGGGCAGTCAAATTGTATACCAGGGTGAAGCGGGAGCCGGCCAGCATACGAAAATGTGCAACCAGATTGCAATAGCTTCCAACATGATGGGGGTGTGTGAGGCTATCGTGTATGCGGACAAAGCGGGTCTTCAGCCGGAAATTGTGCTGCAAAGCATTTCCAGCGGCGCTGCCGGCAGCTGGTCGTTAAATCAGCTGGCACCGCGGATGCTAAAGGGAGATTTCGCCCCGGGATTCTATGTTAAGCATTTCATCAAAGATATGGCGATTGCCCTGCAATCGGCTGAAGAGATGAATATTGAACTGCCGGGCTTGAAGACAGCCAAGGCCTTGTACGACCGCTTAGCTGAAATGGGAGAGGAAGATAGCGGGACTCAAGCGCTGTTCAAATGGTATCTTGCCCAGCAGGGATAGTCTCTAAAGAGGGTGATCCAAAAGAAAGCACGGGTCATCCTCTTTTCTCTTTATAGCATTCTCAATAATATCCCAAGTATCTCCCAAAAATCCCCAGGAATCTTCTCGATCTTCCCGGGAATCATCCCGAAAATCTCCTAAGAATCTCCCAAGAATCTCTAAGGAATCTTCTCCAAAATCTTTTCAATGTTATTTTGAATTTTATTTTCAGCTTGATGAAGAAGCTGCCGACTCTTGTTCGGAGCGTTTTCGGGATTGTGGGAACTGCATGTCATAGAGCTGCCGATAACGTCCGGAATGCCTGAGCAGCTCTTCATGGGTTCCTGCTTCCAGCAAACGGCCTTTTTCCAGGACGAGTATGCGGTCGGCTTTTTGAATGGTAGACAGGCGGTGCGCAATGACGATGGATGTCCGTCCGGATAGCAGTTTCTCCAAGGCTTCCTGAATTAACAGCTCTGATTCGGTATCCAGTGCCGAAGTGGCTTCGTCCAGAATAACCAGGCGGGGGTTGCGAAGAATGGCTCTGGCTATGGATAATCGCTGCTTCTGCCCTCCCGATAGCCGAACTCCTCGTTCGCCCACCTGAGAGTCGTAACCTTTTGGAAAGGAAGTAATGAACTCATGGGCATTGGCGGCTTTAGCCGCTGCTATAATATCTGCTTCCGCAGCATCGGGCTTGCCGTAGGCAATGTTATCGCGAATCGTTCCATTCATCAGGATGACATCCTGTGAGACGATCCCAAGCTGCTGCCGCAGCGATTGTGTGGTGACCTCCCGGAGAGGATGACCGTCTATCGTTATAGAGCCATTGACTGGATCATACAGCCGGGCAATCAGATGGGCGATCGTAGATTTGCCGGCCCCGGAAGAGCCGACAAGCGCCGTCAGTTGTCCAGGCTCGATCTCCAGACTGAATTGTTTTAATACGGGTACATCCTCCTGATAGGCGAAATCAACATTGTGGAATACAATTCGGCCTTGAATTGGAGGCAGCGGCTTGGCCGTATCGGAATCACGCACCTGGGCTTTGGTTTCCATAATTTCCATAATCCGTTCATAGGCTGCCGCGGATTGCTGAACTAGATTCATGGCTCTGCTGAATTGGCGGACCGGGTTTTGCAGCAGGCGAAGATACGCGATAAAAGCCACGATTTCTCCCGTCGTCATGCGCCCATTCATCGCCAGCCAGGCTCCAAACACAATAACAGCAGCCAAGCCGACATAGTTCAGCTGGTCGATCAGCGGGCCAAATAACGATGAAAGCTTGGAGGCTCGAAGGTTCGAGGTCATATTCGCCTCATTCCGGTTAGAGAACCGGCTGTTTTCATATTCCTCTGTCGCAAAGGCTTTAACCAGACGAATGCCGGACAGGCTGTCCTGCAAGTGATTGCTGACTTTGGCCACCGATTCCTGAACTTTTTTGTAGGCTGCTCTCAATCTTTTGCCAAAGAAGCGAATCAACAGCAGCATAAACGGGAATGTCGCCAGCAGAATAGCAGCAAGCTGCCACTCGGTATACAGCATGTAACCGGCGATTGCGAAGAAGATCACGACATCGGTAACGATAGAGATCATGCCGGATGAAATTAACTGCTGCAGCATATTGACATCGCTGGTCACTCTGGACATGAGATCGCCGGTGCGGTTGCGGTCAAAAAAAGCGATATCCATACTCTGGATATGGCGATACAGGTCATTGCGCATCCGATAAATGGCACGCTGACCGATGATTGACATCAGATAGCTGCTCAAAAATCGGAATATGCCAAGCATCAGAGCCGCTCCCAATATCCCTGCAGCTATCCAGCCAAGCCAGTCATAGCGATGCTGCGGAATGACATGGTCAATCGTGTGCCGGGTCAGCTGCGGAATGAAAAATTCCAATAAAGCTATGCAAATAATAGATCCGCAAACGATAAGCAGCAGCTTCCAATTTTGACGGACATGAAAAAACATCTGACGATACATTTTTCCAATACTGCCTTTGGCCGGAAGCGGTGTATCTGTATACCTTCCTGCCTTAGGAAAATACCTCATCCCATCCATCCTCTCTCAACAATCCGTTCAGTTTGGCAGTTTATTCATTGTCTTCGGTCTTTGTTATCCGATAGCAAGATGATATGTGCATTTCAGATTGTCGTTAGCGTTAACCAATGACGAAATATCGGTTTAAGTGATAGTCTGCCATTCTATTCTTCCTCGTGATAATCTTCCAATCGTTTACGAAGCTCACTTAGCAGGGATTGGAAGCGTCCCTGCTGTCCGGCCCCGGGATCGCGCAGAGCCTGCTTTTCCGCTCGCGCCAGCAGTCGGATGATTTCGGCCATCTCAGCACGCTGTTCCTGAATTTGTTCGGCCCCGATGGCGGGGTCAAATTCCTGCCATTCACCAAACCAGCCGCGTTCGGCTTTGGACGGCTTGCCTTTCTCCAGAAAACTGCGACCCAGGTCCGTGATGCTGTAAATTTTTTTCCCTTCTGCTTCCTGAGAAATGACATAATCCTGATCTTCCAGCATTTGCAGGGTAGGGTAGATGGAGCCGGCGCTGGGACTGTACAAGCCTCCAGACTGTTCTTCCAGCCCCTTCATCATCTGGTAGCCATGCATGGGCTCCTTCGTAAGCAGCTCCAGCAGAGCAAACTTCACCCCTCCGCGGCCAAAGTACCGTTTTCCCCCACGGCCGTAGCTTCCGCTGCCTCTTCGTCCGCCATGGCGATGCCTGTGAAAGGGCTTGGACTCGCCATCATGTGCTGAGTTCCGATAATAATGCCTCAATTCAATCATTCCTTTCATAATCGGTTATTTGTAATGAGCTGCATGACAATCGTGTAGTGGCGTGTGATGCGACATGTGTCGGAGTGATACGCTGCAAAGATGCGCTGCAAAGATTAGCAATAGCAGCGTTGCAATACGATATATCGTTATAAGTACATTTATATTAACGATATATCGTATTCATGTCAATTGGCAAATTCGTTTTATAAATTCGTTCCAGGAGAACTTCTGCTAAAAAGTCTTGTACAACAAGTCCCGGCGAACGCCGTGAGACTAGTATGCAAAGGGGAGGGAGCGGGAATATCAGTCAAGTCTAGGCCTGTGATATAATATACAAGACGACTATATGCTTGGCTGCATTGCTGTTAAATTCATGTGCTTGCATTACTTTATTTGAATCAAGTGAGTGCATAGGGTCGGCTGAACTGAGTAGTAGATAATCCGCATGAGATTGCTTTTAAGCGGAGTAAGGCGGCCAATGGAACGATATGAGAGTTAGGGCGGCTGCTGGAAGGGAATGAGAGTGCGGATGGGAAAGGAAAAAAAGAGCTCCGTTCAGGGTGTGCACTACCGGACACTTGGCGACTTTCAATTACCGAGTATTGTGCTGCTTCATGGCGGGGGGTTAAGCGGCAGAATGTGGGATGAAGTAGCGCTGCACCTCAAGGACTACCACGTGATTATTCCTGACTTGCCTGGACATGGTGAAAGCTCGGAAATCGCCCTGAGTTTGGAGGATTGCACACAGAAATTATTCAAGCTGACGCTGGAGGCGGCGAATCCTGATCAGCCCGTGCATCTTGTCGGACTTTCACTCGGTGGAGCCATAGCCTTGCATTTGATGCATGAAGAGCCGCAGCGTTTCTCAAGAGTAGTGATAAGTGGAACGTCTAGCGGTTTGAGCCGGGCGGAAGCATTCATTAATAATCTGAATGCTCCAATGTACCGGTGGCTGCCGGCAGCCTGGCTGGCTGCACTAACAATCAAATCGCTCGATATTCCTGAGCGTTTTCGCAGCCAGCTTATTCAGGATACTATTCCAATGCAGCCGGCAACCATAAAGGCGATGAGCCGGATTCTGATGGAATTCAAGCTGCCTCAAGCGCCGGCCCCCGATCTGCTTGTGTTAGTCGGAGAAAAAGAAACTAGGCTTGCTATCCAATCAGCCCGCAAGCTGTGCCGCCAGCTGCATTGCGAAGGCCGCAAGGTTCCGCGTGCCGGACACGCCTGGAATTTTCAAATGCCGCATTCCTTTGCAGAGACTGTCGCCAATTGGATCGAGCATAAGGAACTGACGGGACTTTTGCAGCTCGGCGGTTAAGTGGGCACAGCCTATTACCATTTACATATTGTGGAGGTCTAAAAGAATGAACGGTTTGATGCAGGGAAAAAAAATAATCATAATGGGAGTAGCCAGCGAACGCAGCCTGGGTTGGGGGGTTGCCCGCTCCTTGCATACCGCAGGGGCAGAGATGATTTTCACCTACCGGCAGGATCGGTCAGCCCAAAAGCTGGAAAAGCTTCTTGCTGCTGAAGGCATGGACAGCATGATGGTGCAGTGTGATGTTGCAGATGATGAAAGCATACACAGGGCTTTTGCCGAGATCAGCCAGTGTACCGATACTGTCCATGGATTGGTGCATTCGATAGCTTTTGCTGATAAGGATGAGTTAAAGGGAGAATATATAGAAACAAGCCGGGAGGGTTACTTGCTTGCGCAAAATGCCAGCAGCTATTCCCTGGTGGCTGCCGCCCGGGCCGTCCGTCCCCTGATGAAAAGCGGAGGGAGTATTGTGACCCAATCCTATTTGGGAGCTGAGAGAGTAGTTAAGAATTACAATGTGATGGGAGTAGCCAAAGCTGCTTTGGAAGCGAGTGTACGATATTTGGCGGAGGATTTGGGCAAGGAGCAAATAAGGGTTAATGCGGTCTCGTCAGGTCCGGTACGCACTCTGTCGGCAAAGGGAGTAGCAGGGTTTAACGATATTCTGGGTACGATGGCTGAAAAGGCGCCGCTGCGGCGGAATGTGGATCAGGCTGAAATTGGCGATGCAACTCTATTCTTTTTGAGCGATCTGTCGCGCGGCGTTACGGGAGAGGTGCTGCATGTCGATGGCGGCTATCATATTCTAGGCTAGACTTCACTATGTACAGGTCACCCATTATTCAATAGTAGAAGCAGCATAAAACTAGCAATGAAAAGGACCGACCTTGCATCCTCCGGCCTGAAAGAGTCCGGATTGAAAGAGTCCGGCTTGAAAGCGGAGGGAGGTCCTTTTCAGAAAGTTAGTCCTATTCACGGCTGCTATGTCATATGCTATAATCAGATCGTAATTATTTCGTTTATAACGCTGGAGGTTTCCATGCAATCTGCTGTCTCCCGCTGGGGAGTTTCCTTGCTGCTCATTACTTTTTTAAGCTTCATGCTTGTGCTGGTGATCAACAAAGATGCTTTTGCTTATTTGTTCGATGAACTGCCAGCTGTCCAATCCTTTAAAACGATGTTTATAAGCATTATACTTGAAGCGCTGCCCTTTGTGCTGCTGGGAGTGCTGCTTTCATCGCTGCTCCATGTATTTGTTTCCGAACGGTTGATCAGTCGCTTAATTCCCCGAAATCCTTTTATCGGCGTCCTAACCGCTTCTTCGTTGGGGCTGCTTATTCCGGTCTGCGAATGTGGCATGATTCCCGTCGTCCGCCGGCTAATGCGTAAGGGCATGCCGTTATATATGGCGGTGGTCTTCATCCTGACCGGACCGATTATTAATCCGGTCGTTTTCTGGGCAACCTTTGAAGCATTCCGTTCACGTCCGGAGATGGCTTACTCCAGAATCGGACTTGCTTTTGCTGCTGCTGCTGCAATTGGTCTATTAATCTATTATTTCGTCAGCAGATCACCGCTTAGGCCGGATAAGCATTATGCTGGCGGCCATCAGACTAACAACAACCATGGTCATCACGCCAATCATAACCATCATCAACATGCTTATCACAACCATCGTCATCACGCTAACCACAGCCATGATCATCATGCTCACGACCACGGCCCTTCTAGCCCAAACAAGCTTCTATCCGCCCTTAATCATGCGGCTGACGAGTTTTTTGAGATGGGCAAATACCTTATTTTCGGTTCGATTCTGGCGGCTTTTATCCAGACCTTTATGGCAAGAGAAAGTCTGGTTGCGATCGGACAAGGGGAATGGAGCTCACATATGTTCATGATGGCATTTGCTTTTATCGTCAGTTTATGCTCGACCTCGGATGCGTTCGTGGCTGCTTCATTCGGCCATACGTTTACAGCCGGTTCGCTGCTTACCTTCCTAGTATTTGGTCCGATGATTGACATGAAGGGGACGCTGATGCTGCTGTCTATTTTTAAAATGAAATTTGTTATCCTGCTGATTGTGCTGGTTGCAGGATTTGTAATGTTCGGTTCGATGATTTGGGAGCAGGTGTTTTTATAAGAAAGGGGTACATACTATGACTAGCCAGCACCGTACAGATGCGGCTCGTTTTTTCATCCGAGCCCTTATATTAGCGGGTTTTTCGTTCTATATCAGCTACCTGGTCCGTTCCGGCAACATTGTTTATTATATTGCCCCGCGAATGGAGATCTACGTCAAGTTAACGGCTGTCGGGCTTTATATAATCGCTTCCTACCAGGCTTTTTTGGCCCTAAAGTCATTAAACAGGAAGAAGGCAGCGGACGCGGACTGCGGATGTGGATGTGAGCCTCAAGCCCGTGCAAGGCCATCACTGCTAAGCTTTATAATTTACGGCTTATTCCTGTTTCCTCTTCTGCTGGGCTATGTACTGCCTGATGCTGCATTAAACAGCTCTCTGGCTGCCAAAAGAGGTGTGAATTTTGGTCCGTCCCCGACCCAGCCTGGTACGATACAAGCAACCTCAACTTCACCTTCAGAGGATAAGACTGATAAGACGGTTAGGGCCATTGAAGAGGGAGGCCAAAAGGAACTTGAAGGTTCCGAGCCCGGGACAACCTTGGTTACAGCAGAGGAGCTGGAAGCACTCTTTCCCGCTGACCAGTACATGGAACCGTTTGCGAACCTTGCAAAAACGTTGTATGTACAGGACACAATTGAAGTAAAAGAAGAAGGCTTTATCGAAATTCTATCTTCCATTGATTTGTTTGTGGAGCCTTTTGTAGGCAAAACGATAGAATTTAGCGGCTTTGTTTACCGTGAGGATGACATGAGGAGCAATCAGTTTGCACTGGCGCGCTTTCAAATCCAATGCTGCTCTGCTGATGCGCTGCCCTTTGGCATAATGGTGGAATATGACCGGGCGCAGAATTACCCCACCGATAGTTGGGTTAGAGTGCGGGGAACAATAGGGCAAACTTTATATAATGACATGCAAATTATGAAAGTTGATGCCGTAAAAATTGAGAGCATAGAAGCCCCCGGTTCCCCCTATGTCTATCCGAATTACGATTATTTTTTCACTGCGTCTAATGAAGAGGGAATAGATTTATAGTAGCTGGTTATCCGCAAGGACAAACAAATCAGGATGTAGGATGTAGGCACAGCCTTGTTATCGAGGCTGTGCTTTTCTAATGGCTCCTTTTATTCTCTGCTAAGTTGTTAATTTTCCAGATAACAGCTTCATCGTCGCTCGCGGGTCGCACCTTCCATTTACAGCTTCAGCCAGGAGAGCGGCTTCCGTTTTTTTATTTTACCCAAAGTTTGCAAATTCAGTCCGGCGATTTCATATGTAAATAATACAGATCCGCTTATAACTGCGAAAATGTTAAGATTTAAATAATTTAGATCCAGAAGCTGGCAAGGAAGGGTAAGGGCTGGCGGGGCTTGATCTTTAGCCCTATTACCGCCTTTTTGCTGACGAAGAAATAATGGGGTTTTCAAGGGGAAATGGAAGCGGTTGACTTGCACCAGTTTTCACATGTTGTTATGCTTATAAGGCCCGATGGTCGTGATTGTTTTCTTGATGAAAGGGGGATGGCTTCCTTGAACCAGAAGAAATCAGAACAGGGGCAATCAAAAACCACTGAGCTTCAACCGGGCCCAAAGCAGCAGAATTCTCAGCTTATAGAAATTTATATTGTTAGAGCATTGGCAATTCTGGGTGTGCTGCTGGTGCATACCGCTTCTGTCCCAGTGGGAGATTTTGATGTCCATTCAAGAGCATTTTCGATCTATAATTTTGTTAATACGTTTAATCGGTTTGGAACGACAACGTTCATTTTTTTAAGTGCCCTGGTGCTCTTTTACAGCTATTACCGCAAACCGTTGACAATCAAGCGCGTGCGCAGCTTTTTTCAACGCAGGCTATTGTATATACTGCTTCCTTATGTCATTTGCTGCACTTATTATTATGTCATCCAGATTTATTATACGTATGGGGAAACATGGGAGCTTTTTTGGCAAAACGCTTCGTGGTCAGCATTTTTGTCTATGGTGATGAAAGGTGAGGCTTTCTACCATCTGTATTTTATTTTTATCAGCATTCAGCTGTATCTTTTCTTTCCGTTAATGCTGTGGTTCCTGCAGCGCTGGCCAAAGCTGACCAAGCATCTGGTCTGGATGGGCCTTGCAATCCAATGGGTGTTTGTTTACGGGAATGAAGTGCATTGGTGGCAGGTTGAGAATAAGGCAACACTGGCGATCAGCTACACATCTTATTACTTCTTGGGCGCGTTCTTCGGGATTTATTATAATAAAATCAAGGAATGGCTTGGTGCCGACCGCGCCAAGCGGACCGGTAGAGCAATGCTATTATGGCTGCCGCTGTGGCTTTTGTGGCTAAGTTCCTCCCTTTATCATGTTTATACTTTTTCGGAAATTCGACGGAACGGCTACGTTGTTCATCCGCTCGGGTATGAGCTGTTGTGGAATATCCATACCTTGACCGCGGCTGTTGTGCTGCTCCAGGCCGCCATTCTATTATCTGTGTGGCTGCGGCCTTTCTGGCTTAACGCCTTCATTCGCTTAGGCGTAGCGTCCTTCGGCATCTACATCGTTCATGCAGCACTATTGTTTTTCTATTTCCGTATCCCCACCAGCACTAATCCGCTATATTATCATCTGCATTCGGTCGGCGGGTTTGTTGCCGCTCTGGCGGTCAGCTGGGGATTGGTCGCGTTGGCTTATAAATTTTTGCCATATTCTTGGGTTATTTTCGGTGCTCAACCGAAAGTCAGCCCTTATGTAGAACGCAATCCATCCAGAACGCGGCAGCGGTATTCCAACCGCAATCAGCAGCAGGTGGAATCATCATAGACTCATCCTCGTAAGCCGGATCGGATTTAAGGTTTAATATATTCACCTTGTCACCATTCTAGTAAATAATTATAGTAAAGCAGCAGCCATCCTAATCAAAGGATGGCTGCTGTCTAGATAATGAATCTTGCAGTGCTGCTAATTGCTTCGGGTGGATTTACACAAGCCAAGCACGGCTGATGATGACTAACAAAATAAACAGAACAAGAATTACTCCGGCGCTAGTAAATCCAAATCCGCAAGAACCTCCGTAACCCATTGTGAATTCCTCCCTTGTTTTAGAGATAGTTTATAATATGTCAGTAGGATTCAAGAAGTATAGGCGTATATTCTGAGCGAGAGCACATAATTTTTACAGCGTTATTTTGTAGGGGTAAATTTCAGCAAAATTACGGAAATGGGTGCGGGTGCAGATTCAATTCATTGGGGCTGCTTAACTCGGTTGGATAGCCTAGCAGGTCGGGAACGCTGGCCAATCTGTATAGTCCGTTTAATCTCCTGAGATGATGGCCAAAGCTCATCGGCAGCATCCCTGGAATGAGTACCTTGACACAGCAAAGCTGATTTTTTTCAATTTCGCTGCAGGTTTGATTGACAACAAGCACTTCGAGATTAAGAGAGCGGAAGCGCTCGACCAGTTCCTGAACATCGGCGGTTAAATCCGTATGAGAAAGTGAAGGTAATGCTCGGAGAGAAGCCATTTCTGCGACTTCTTGAAAGGTTTGGGGCTCCCGATTATTTTTCAATAAAAAATCAAGTCGGGACTCTGCTTTGGGATGTGCATATACTAACGGATGATCGTCCATCTGGCGGACCAGTGAAGCATCATGCACCATCAGCTCCGTCTCCTTCCGGCGCTCACGGAACTTTGCGTTCAAGACCGGGATGAAGGCAGCCGCTTCGTGTAAAGCATTGATCGCTGCCTGTTCCGGATCGGGATGCGCCGCAGCGGCGTTGATCAATCTGGCATCATGCTCTTTGCGGCTGCGCAGTATAACCCAAATGGCGGGTATTCCACTATCCATCGTCATGTTAAACAAGTGGAGCTCATAGCCATATATATGCCTCAAGCGTGAACGCATCCACTGCAGCTCGCTTCCTGCCGCCGAATCAGGATCGATTGGAGGCAGCAGCAGTTTACGGTACCACGCCAGCAAAAAACTGTCCCGTTCGATCACTTCCAGCATTCCGTGCAAAATCGCCTCAGACAAGCTCCCTCCCAACGAGCAGCCGTTTGAAGTTTCCTCCACGAAGCTGTCGGCGTAGCCCGCACTATAATAAGCTATCGACTCTGGCAGCAGCACAGGCCGATTCTCCGTCAAGGAATAACCCCATACCCAGTTTGTCGGAACAGCGGCATCAAAAGGTCTATAAGGAAAATCAGGCTGATTGTACTGATCATCCATGTACAAGCCAAATCTTCTCGGGTCGATGGCATCATCTTTTAATGACTCGTAGCTAGCGTATATGTGAGAAACTTTACCTTTTGGTGCAATGCCGCAGTATCTTTCCAGCCCTTCGAGTACCGCAGTTCCTTCAGAGTTCAAATAAGAATGACTTCGTCCGGCGGAATATTCGGCCTCTGTGGTCAACTGAGGCAGCCGGGCGGTAACTACAGGGAAGGGTGGCAGATGCTCCCACGTTAATTCGGTAAAGATTCCGCTCTTTGCATCCACATAGTCCTTCTTAATAAACGGGAGCAGCTCCGCAAGCGGGCGGGTCCGAAAGTTGTCAGTAGACGGCTTCGGCTGCTGAACGAGTGGAGGCAGTGCATTTTCCGCAGAATCTTGCTCCAGCTGACTGCAAACAGGGCAGGTGGGATCGGGAAGAAATCGATGCAGCCTTGCAGCCAGCGTATTAATGTCTACTTCATAGTAGGCACCGGCCGTGTTAGGAGTGATGCCCTGTATAAATCTTCTCAGTTCAGCGGTAAGCAGCTGGGCCATATGGGAAAGTGCGCCGGGGTTGACAGCGGATAACTTCTCCTGTGGTTCAACATCCTCCGGCCCATTCTCTGGCCGCAGCAGCTTGGCAAAGTCAATCATCGGGACTGCTTTCACGTCTGCGATTATGCGTCTTGTGGCTGAACATTGAAAGCATCCGGGTAAGTCTGACTGTACCCAGGGTCCGACAAAGCCTGTCGCTGTTGTGTACGATGCGCACAGCCAAGGGCTGCTTCGCAGCTTTTTCAGCTTCAGTTCCACCTCTTGACTGGGAATATGAGCGGTTTCATCCTCTTGTATCCATAAGATGAGGTCTGCTTCCTGAAGCTGCGGCCATTCGCTGTGGCTTGGGAGGGAGGGCAGTTTTACCAGCTTTACCTGCAAGCTGTTTGACAGCCACGATTCAGAGGCTGCCAAGTCTGTAATCATGCCTGTGAGCTGACCTTCGCCAATAACAGCCAGCATAACCGTTGAACCGGGCCGATTCATTGGAATGCATCCCCCTTTTCAAGAGCAGCTAAAGAGAAAAAGATTCCATCATCGTGTGAAAAATATGGGCTTGCATTGAACAGGTATAGAGAGAGCCGCTTCTGCTTTTTCTGAAACCGGGCAGCGATCTCCTGAATGGTTGGCAGCTTCACTTGCTCCAATAAATATGGAAGCGGGGAATTTACTGGCTGTAGGGGATGGAAATTGCTTGTATCCCGGATGTATATGGGACGGTCGACAGCGTGGCGGTCATTGTTGTGGCCATCATTGTGGCCATAGTGGTTGTCATGGCAGCCGTGTTCTTGGCCGTGATCTTGTTGAACGGTATGAAGCGCCTGGAGACAAGCATCCTTCCAGACGGATGCCGGGGTAAGGCCGACTTTCACTATCTGCCTATCGGCTATCTGTACCGCGGCAGCAGGAAACCCATACTCATCTTCTCCGGCAAATAACTGAAACCTTATGTTATATAGGGATAAAATATGCTGGCAATATTCAAGTTCATAGTCCTGCTTCGAGAAAACAATGCCGGAAACTGGCTGCAGCCTGGAGGAGGATAGAGGGTTTTGGTCGTGCTTAAGCAGCTGCTTTAATAAAAGCTCCATTATCGCTTTGTATTGACTTTCTTCTTTGGAGGTCCCGCATCCGACTGCCTTGTCAAGTACCTTGTCTATTGCTTTGTCGTTTCCTTCGAGCTGCAAAAGACGCCCGGCAAAGGCTTCAAGACCGCCAAGAGCTGCGTTCTTTCTTGCATCTAGTGCGGTGAATCCGCTGAAAACCTGTTCGTCCAGCAGCAGGGCCGGGCCCGTGGATAGCGGATCTACGGGTTGAATACGACACTGGTGCAGCGGCAGCTGTGTCAAGCCTCCTTCCCCCCACACATGAAACAGGCCTTGTACCTCGCAAGTACGCTCGGAAAGCTGCTCTAACCATGCAGGCACCGCCAAGGGAGGCGGGTTACAACCTTCCTCTAACAGTGAAAATGCTTCCTTGTACGCAACATGCTGCTTCTTTCCATTGTGCTCAATTGGACACGGGGTTAATCTGCTTGAGATCCAATCCGCCACTTCGGTCTGTGCCACTTGCTTTGTCGAATACCATAGTCCTTCCATAGTCGTAAGGTTTAACCAGTAATAGCGGGAATGGTCATCATTCTGCTTATTCAGGAAGGCCTGCCATTCACTTGCAAGCAGTCCGGCCAATATCTTTTCAGCTGTGAATGAGTCGGGAGGAATAGCGGCACCAGCTGAGGGGCGCAGCTCTGTTTCATGAATGGTTCTCCATGCGGTTGTCCAGCCTGGTTCCGATTCATGATCAGCATGCATTACCGGGCCAGCCATACCTCGCTCTGCAAACAATAAAGCGGGATACAAGCTTTGCCGGTTTGTTCGGCAGCTCACTTCTACTGCCGCCATTTCTGCTCCGGGAGGCACAGTATGGCTCACGTAAAAAACCGAGCGGCAAGCTCGCCGCTTATGAAGGCACTCGGCAAGCTGAGCGGCCGGCAAGTTTTCAACATTTAATAAAAAAGGAGATGGCCGCATTCCCTCTTTCAAACGGGAACGGGCGGGGGAAGGGACCGCTGCTGCTGCCCAAGGCTCAATAAAAGGAGCTAATTGATGTACATCCTTTGCGCTCGCATCCAGCAGCACCACATGAATGCGCGAGGCTCCATAATGCTGAAGGATGTTTAGCAACGCGGTTACGAAGCTTCCTCTGCCGACAACAAGTATGCTTTCTCTTTGAGCTGTATCCATTGGGGTTTTAATACCTCCAAATCCTTCTTTTTTCACCATTGTATGCTCTATGCTCACAAGCTAGGCTGCCTGCTTCGAGCGATTCTTTTTAAGCTCCGCAAATGGATACCTTAAAAGCTTTCTCAAGAGATTCCGCAAGTGATTCCTTAAAAGATCCTTCAAGAGACTCTTCAAGTGGTTCCTAATTGCAAAGCTTCGGGCCTTCAGGAAGGAGGCGAAAAGTGGCTGGTTACAGCTTTAATTCATCTAAAGCAAAGTACTGCTCGGCGTGAAGAGCGTCCGCCAATTGACGGGCAAGCCCCAGGCGAATCCGTCCGGCTTCCGTATCAATAACGGTTATAGGATAAGCAGATGCAGCCAAACGGCCAGCCTGCTCGAGCGCTTCCGCAAGTGGAGAGGGTTGCCCCGGGGAAGTACTGCTGCTCAGCCTTCCATCTGTCAGCAGGAGAAGATGAGGCTTTAGGTCCTTCTCTTTGCCAAGCCAGCGCCGCAGCCACTCCTGCCCTTTGCGAAGTCCTAGTGCCAAGGGAGTGCTGCCTCCGGTAGGCAGGGCGTCAACGACCCGCCGGGCATGCTGAAGACTGAGCGTTGGAGTCAGAGCAAGCTCGGCCCGGTTATGCCGGAAGCAGAGCAGGGCAAATAACTCCCGCTTCTGATAATAACGCTCCATGAGAGAGAGAAGCACGGTTTTCGTTTCTTTCATTCTTTGAAAACTGGACATCGATCCGCTGGTATCCAGTAAAAAGACGTGCAGCTTTTTAGGCTTTAGCAAAAAAACCTTCTCATACATATCCTCATGCTGAATAGGCAAAAACCGCTTTCTGGGCGCATTCTCATCCTGTAATCTGCTGGAGGCTTCATAGAATGCAGAATCAAGCTCTGAATGGCGGTAATTCTGGTTATGAGTTTGTCTTTGTCTGACAACAGCCCTTCTTGCGGAATCGGCGGCAGCTGCCAATTCTTCCTGACGGGCAGAGCGGATGAGTGCGCGTACGACGGTTTGCGGCCAGTCTACCCGTACTCCGGCTCTGCCTGTACGCTGTGCCGCTCCCTTGGCGGGCAAAGGGCGGGAGCGGATATGCCGGCCTGTCTGCGCATGCTCCTGGCCGCCCTTAGCACCGCGGGAGCGGGCCTCCGAGCGCAGTCCTGAGCGCATGCCTCCGGCAGCTGCTGCGCCTAACACCTGCTTGCGCCCCTCCGCGCGCGCGAGCGGCCTCACATCTATGCGCAGGAGGCTGTCTGCCGGCAGCAGCTGCTCCGCATAGAACTGCGGCGCAGCGCTTGCGGCAACGGCCTGCCCGCCTGCTGCTGCCGCCCGGGCCGCGTCCGCAGCAGCCCGCCGCTCCCGCCCGGCCGCCCGGCCGGCGGCACGCTCAGCGGCGGTCAAGCCGCCGCTTGCGCTGCCTGCCCGCTTCGGCCTGCGGCCGCCATGCGCAGAACCCGGGCCCGTCCCCGGGTCCGGGTTCTCGCTTGGCGGAGCGGCGCCGCGCTGCGGGGCAGTGTAGCGCGGCGCAGTGGAGCCGCGCTGGCCCGCCGCAAAGCCGCGGGGCCGCATTGCGGCGGCAGCCGGCGGCATCGCGGCGCCGTTTGCCGCGCTTTGGCCAGCGCCAGGGCTGCGGCCAAAGTGCGCGCCGCCTGGCGCGTCCGCGGGCGGCTGGCCGCTGCC
>NZ_HE610957.1:454384-468965 GCF_000285515.1 Paenibacillus senegalensis JC66 | reverse complement strand
CCGCCGGGCGCCTGGCTGCCTCCGGCATGTCCTGCCGGATCAGCCGGCCGCTGGCCGTGGGCGGACGGCTCGCCTGCTGCGCCGTCCGCAGCGCCCTGGTCTGCAGCGGAGCCATCCCCCGAGCCATCCGACCCTGAACCGTCCGGTTCTGGGTCGGGATGCCAGGGATGGGCGCTCCGGTGAAACAGGGCGAGCGGCGCCGCCTCGCGGACATCCTGTGCGGTGACGGCAGGATGTCCGCGGAAGGCGGCCAGCGACTTGGCGGCCTCGCAGATGACGAGGTCGGCACGCATGCCCTCGGTTTGCGCCTGCAGGCAGATGCGCGCGACCTGCTCCAGTCTAGCCGCCGGCAGCTCCATATCGCCGAAAGCTCGGCGGGCCTGGCGAAGATGCGCGCGAAGCTGATCTTCTTCGCCTGCCCACTGCCCGGCGAATTGGGCAGGGGACTGCTCGTAGGCAAGCCGCCGTTTCATAATCTCTGTACGTGAAGGAACATCCTGAGGAGTGGTCACCTCCACAGACAGTCCAAAGCGGTCAAGAAGCTGAGGCCGCAATTCTCCTTCTTCAGGATTCATCGTTCCTACCAATATAAAACGGGCAGGATGGGACACAGAAAATCCGTCACGTTCAACATGGTTCCAGCCAGAGGCAGCCGCATCCAATAAAATGTCTACGAGATGGTCGGGAAGCAGATTAATCTCGTCCACGTACAGAACACCCCTGTGGGCGCGGGCCAGCAGCCCGGCTTCAAAGAAACGGTCTCCCCGGTTCAAGGCGGCATCGAGATCCATATGGCCCAGCAGCCGATCCTCGCTCGTTCCTAACGGAATTTCAATAAAAGGAGCCTGGGCTTCCGCCGGTTCTCCGGTGTAAGGCACCCCTCTACAATGCGGACAAAAAGAGAACGGCTCTTCAGGATCGCAGGAAAGGGGACAGCCCGGCACAACAGCGATGGGCGGCAGCAGCTTGGCCAAAGCCCGTACCGCTGTTGATTTGGCATTTCCTTTTTCCCCCTGAATCAGCACCCCGCCTGTGGAAGGAGAGACGGCATTGAGCAGAAGCGCCAGCTTGACCGTGTCCTGTCCGACAATAGCCGAGAAGGGATACGGGTCACGAGTATGAGTCGATGGTTTGGTAGTCACAGCTGATCAGAACCTCCTTCTTCCAGAGCATTGTCAGTTTCAAGCAGTGCATTCATCAGCCCTTCAATTGTATGCGGGTCGGGATTCTCCCACAGCTTGCGGCTCGCGGCCTCAAGGAGCCGCTCAGCGATATCCTTGAGCGCCCACGGGTTGGACTGCAGCAGGAACTGTCTCATGTCTTCGTTCAATACGTATTGCTCGCTTACTTTCTCATACATCCAATCCTCGATTACATGGGCGGTAGCATCATAGCCGAACAGGAAGTCGGTGGTGTTCGCCATCTCCAATGCGCCCTTATAGCCGTGACGCTTGGCTGATTCCAGCCATTTCGGATTGATTACCCGGCTGCGGAACACCCGCAGTGCCTCCTCCTTAAGATCGCGAACCCGGATGTGGGAAGGATTGGAGGAATCGCCGAAGTACATTTTCGGATTGCGGCCGGTCAGCGAGCGAATCGTAGCGACCATCCCGCCATGCTCCTGGAAGTAATCATCGCTGTCAAAAATATCGTGCTCGCGGTTGTCCTGATTTTTCGCTGCGACTTGCACGAGCCGCAGCCGATGGCGGAAATCGGCCGCAGCCGGCTTGCCGTAGTGAGAGTTGGTATACGCATAGCTGGACCACTGGGTAAACACTTCCGCTATGTCGGCATCCGTCTGCCAGCTGCCGCTTTCAATCAGGGAAAGAAGGCCGGCCCCATAGGTTCCCGGCTTACTGCCAAAAACACGGATTGCTGCCGATTCCCGGGCTTCCTCCTCGCTCAAGCCGAGCTTCATCTTCTGTGCGGTTTCTTCCAGCACACGATGACGCAGCGGATTTTGCTCTGCGGGTTCGTCCAGCCTGCTGACCATCTCTACCGCGTCATTCATCAGCTTGACCAGATGGGGAAAGGCGTCACGGAAGAAGCCGCTAATTCTTACCGTGACGTCTACCCGCGGCCTTTGCAGCTCTTCAAGCGGAATGACTTCCAGACCAGTAACTCTGGCGCTGGACGCTTGCCATACCGGGCGTACGCCCAGCAGGGCAAGAATCTGCGCCACATCGTCACCGCGTGTTCTCATCGCTGAAGTTCCCCAAACGACGACTGCTACTGACTCTGGATAGCGGTTTTCTTCTTCCTTGTAGCGGCGGATGAGCTCCTCAGCGAGCTGCTGGCCGACTCGCCAGGCGCTGGAGGAAGGCAGAGCGGCCGGATCGACCGAGTAGAAGTTGCGTCCCGTCGGCAAAATATCGGCCATTCCGCGTGTAGGAGCGCCGCTGGGTCCCGGGGGTACAAAGCCGCCCTCCAAACCCTTCAGTAAGTGACCCAGTTCGTCAGGAATTTTCAGCAGCTTGGGCAGCAGAACCTCCTCCACATACTTCATGACAGCCGCGACTTCTTTATTCGTTTTCAGCTCTTTAACGGCGCCCGGCGCAAATTGGGCATCACGGCTGTCCGCATGGTTTTGATCCTGCTCCGTTTGCTCGTCTCTCAGAGATAGCAGCTCCAGGCTTCGCTCCATAACAAGCTGTCTAAGCAGTTGGCGTGCCAGCTCTTCGACCGCTTCCTTGATATCTCTTCTTCGGGGATGAAAATCCCGCGGGTAAGAATCCAGCTTGTACAGCAGGGCTGGAACCTGATGCTCCCACGGTTCTCCCAGCTGGTCTTTTAATTGGCTCCAGTCAATCCGCATAGCCTCTGCAATTGCAGAGGGCAGCGAGTTTATTTTCCCGTTCGGATGCTGTACGAGCGAATAGAGCATGTCTGTCCACCCGGTTACCGTTCCGGGCACTTGACCCAAAATATGCAATCCATCCCGGATTTGCGCGGATTTCAGTTCGCAAATATAGCCGTCTATTTTCTTAAGGAACAGCCCGAATTGCTCGGGGAATTCAGTCTGCTGCAAATCCTGGTCCAGCTTCGCCTGCTGCACCTTCTCCCAGATTTCCTGCTGAATGACCGGAAGCTTCTTCGGATCGAGAAGCTGTACCTGGTAATATTCCTCCAGCAAAAGCTCTATCCGGCTAAGCTCATCATAAGTGTCCGCAGTCGTCATAACCGGAACCATATGGTCAATGATAACCGCGTGCCCGCGTCTTTTTGCCTGCGTTCCCTCGCCGGGATTATTGATAATATACGGATAAAAATGCGGCAGATCATCGAGCACCACTTCCGGAAAGCAGGAGTCGGAGAGACCGATGCCCTTGCCAGGCAGCCATTCTAAAGTGCCGTGCTTGCCGAGATGAATGACCGCATCTGCTTGGAAATGATCGCGCAGAAAGCGGTAATACCCTATGTAATGGTGGGTCGGCACAAGATCCGGACTATGATAAATGGCCGAAGGGTTATCACCAAAGCCGCGGGGCGGCTGCAAACCGACAAAGATATGGCCGAACTGGACCCCCGGCATAATCAGCTCATTGTCATACAGGAAAATATCGCCCGGCGGCGGGCCCCAGGCATCAGCGACCTGCTGTCGGGCTGTGCCGCTAATGGTGCTCCACTTGCTTGCGTAGGCGGCGGCGGGCAGGCGCCCCACAGCCTGCCGCAGCTGCTCCTCCGTCAAATAATCGCGGTCGTTGCTGCAGGTTGCGATGACCTGATGGATAAGCTCATCGCCGGTTGCCGGCAGGTTGGCCGGATCTCCGACATCATAACCGTTGGCTGCCAATTCATGAATCGCCTTCACGATCGAATTCGCCGTATCCAGTCCGACACCATTGCCAATCCGCGAGTTTTTGGACGGAGAATTGTTCAGCATAAAGGCAATTTTTTTGTTGCTGTTGTCCTTGTATGCAAGGCGTGACCAGCGGATGGCGAGCCGGGCAACATAGTCGCAGCGGTCGGCAAGAGCCTGATAGCGGCGGACGGAGGTCTCCAGAACCGGATCGTCAGCATCGGTTTCTTTGAAGCAGACGGGTACGGTAATAATCCGGCCGTCAAACTCGGGCAGCGCAACATTCATAGCCGTATCCAATGGCGAAAGCCCTGCTGTGCTTTCCTTCCACTTCTCTTGGCTATGGAGCGATACGAGAGCCTGGAAGACGGGGACATTGAACTGCTTCATGATTGAAGCAGCATCCGGAGTATCATTTCCAGGAGGACAGACATCTTTGCCGCGAGAATGAGTGGAGAAGCTCATGGTTACAATGAGGGCATCGATAAACGGGCGGCCTGCGCGATTTTTCAGAAAGCGGGAATAGCCTTCCTGTGGCTTCCCGGCATCCTCCTTTAAGCTCTGGGCGAAAACCGGCAAAGCGATAGCGCCTTGCTGCTCGATTGCCGAACAGAGATCATCGACAAAGCTGACGTTGCGGCTCATCCAGTGTGCGCGATAGAAGAGCACTGCAATGACCGGCTTGCGGCCAGCTTCAGGCTTGCGGCGATCATCGGCTAGTAAATCCTCTTCCGGCGATAGAAGAGGTTCTGCTTGATTCTTCAAGTCAGCCTGCCATTCCTCCGCCGAACAAGCCCGCGTTTCGCCCCTGACATAAATGCCCGCCCAGGGCAGTACGGCCGGGGGCTTGCAGCTGTAGTCAGTATCCAGCCATGTATTGCTAATCCAGAGCAGCATTTGGCTGAAATTGTCTACGCCGCCGTACAGCGCGTAAGCCATTGCCTGCTTGGACAGGTCGATGTCTACCGTCGATGCTTCATCGAGCTCCGGGTCCGGCTCCGGATCACCCGGCCAGGCCAACAACGGGAGGTTATGGGTTTGGCAATGCTGACGAATCCGGTCAAAGGCGTAGGGCTGCGCCTTTCTGCCGCCCAGAGCGCGTAAAATAATGATCTGTGCTTGCTGCAGATAGCGGTCCAGAAAACTCCGGGCCGCTTCATCGTTGTCCAGCCAGTCTGTCAAATTGGCTGCGCGTACCGGCGGATAGTTCCCGGGCAGGTGCTCCAGCGCCGCGCGCAGTGTCAACAAGTCGGTATCGGCAGTGGTCAGATAAAGAATCATCGGCAAGTTTCCTCTCCTCGGACAAAGCTTTGCCCTTTATAGTAATAGCTGACGCTGGCTGGATTTGTCGCACCGGAACATAGCGAGCGGACAAGCTCTCTGCCGGATTCCGGCGTCATGTTCCGGTACCAGGTGCCTTCCGGATATACGATGACTACGCAGGCGTCGCCACATCGCCCGTTGCAGCGTGTGCGGGAAGTATGTATCTGTTGTTTTGCTTGCTGAACCGCAATTTCGTCGCGCAGCTGGAGAGTCAGCTCCTCGCCGCCTTCACGCATGCAGCTTCCTCCATTGCAGATCAGAATATGGTGACGGGTTGTCGATAGATCCCTATCCATATGTTGCCTCCTTAACGTAAGCATAAGAAAATAAAAAAACACTTCCACTGGATTAGGGAAGTGATTCATTCGTGAAGACAGACCTATTAAAGGATTGCCTTAGCAGCTCTGCCGCTTGCACACGGCAGACATTTCAAGGCAGATACAGGGCGCATCTGCAAAGATACGATAACCGTCCTATACCGATAGATAGGGCTTGCCATCTACCATCTGCTTCACACCTCCCTAATACCCGTAGGTTCTTAAACGGTGCGGCTAAGACAGGCAGGTCTCCTGGCTCAAGGGATTGTCGGAATCTTCCCGGACACTATGTGTCCAGTGATTATTCTCCGGCAATTTCCGGCGTCTGCCGGTCCCTCTTACAGTGGCGGGTCCGCGTTGGCTTTGCACCAAACTTCCCTATTAAGCTAGCATTGGGATGCACCTGTCTTCTTGTGCTATGAAATTAGCTATAGCCTATCATGGATTCAGAGCGCTGTCCAGAAGACGGTCTTCAGAGCTGCGGGCACTGACGAAAAACATTTACAAACCGATTCTCCTTCTCTATACTTGACGTTAGCACAGAAAAATGAATAATAGCCTTGCAGGTTTTCTTTTGCTGCATCGGTTCTGAAGAATAGAGTACTAGCTTAATTGCGCAGTACTAATAGGGACCGGGCGGTAAGAGGATGAAAAGGGAAGTACGGTGCAAGTCCGTCGCGGTCCCGCCACTGTATGCGTTAAAGCTTCACCCGTTGCAGCCACTGTGCCGTCTAGCCGGCATGGGAAGGGAGGGTGATTCGCGTTTGAAGCGCAAGCCAGGAGACCTGCCTGCAGTAAGGTGATTCATCGGGTCCTTCGAGGAAAGGATGCTGATCTAGTGACGGTGTGTTGGGGCGGTTCCATTCTTCCTATCTTTTAACGGAAGGTTGCGAGTTTTACCGGTCTTATGGTCACTTTACTGAGCATACCTGCGTCTTTTCCGAATATAGGATGAGGCGTTTTTTTGTGCGCAGTTTATATGAAGGAGTGCAGAAGAAATGATGAGATCAGAGAGAAAACCATTTGCAGCATGGCATCGGGGGTTAATCACAGGCTTGCTGCTGGCGATGGCTGTATGGCTGCTGGCAGCATGCGGATCCGATCCGGTATCGATCGGAGAGCCTGACGGCATACGGACCGAGACTCCGGCTCCGGGCGAAAGCAACGGCAGCGGGCCGGAAGCGACGCCTGAAGGAGAGGGCGAAACAGGGGAAACAATATACCCGCTTACGCTAATCGATGGCATAGGACAGGAAGTTGTGATCGAGGAAGAGCCGGAGACTATGGTCACCTTGATTCCGAGCATTACGGAATCTGCCTTTGCTCTAGGCTTGGGAGATAAAATCGTAGGGGTATCCGACCACTCCAATTTCCCGGAAGAGACCCAGAATAAAGTTCGGCTTGGCGGTCAGACCATCAATGTGGAAAAATTGCTTGAGCTGGCGCCCGATCTTGCTTTTGTCACCAACCATCATCATGAGAACCATGCGGATGTGCTAGAGCAATTGCGTCAGGTAGGCATTACCGTTATTGTTGTGAAATCCAGCGCTAACAACTTTGATGATGTTTATTCCATGATCCGCCTTATCGCCGAGGCTACAGGTACGAAGGAGGAAGCGGAAGAGCTTATTGCTGGGATGAAGGACAAGCTGGAAGACATTCAGAGCAAAGCTTCGCAAATTACGGAGCCTAAAAAAGTATGGATAGAAGTTTTTGACGGCCTGCATACTTCCGGCAGCAACACCTTCATGCACGAAATGCTGACGGCTATTCATGCGGTCAACGTAGCTGAGGAGGCGCAAGGCTGGGTACAGTTCACCGAAGAGCAGGTGATCGCTGCTGAACCGGATGTGATCGTGACCACTTACGGAAACTATTCTGAGAATGTTGTCGAGAATGTACTGCAGCGGGCCGGCTGGTCAGAAGTGCCTGCAGTTGCCAATAACCAGGTATTTGATGTAGATAATGATTTGGTTGTCAGACCTGGTCCACAGATGATGGATGGAGTGGAGATTCTTGCCAAAACGATTTACCCGGAAGTTTTCAATTAAACCGCAAATTCTTTTGCTATACGCAGTAAGTGTGGCACTGGTCCTGACAGCTGCATTCTTTGCCGTAACGTTTAGCAGTGTCCATGTTCCACTGACGCAAATTGTGCGAATCCTTGTGGCGAAAATAACTGGGGAAATAGATATCGGGGAGATCCCGAGAACGGTACAGGCTATGATTTGGGATATTCGCGTACCGCGGGTGGTCCTGGCTTTCTTGATTGGCAGTGCTTTAGCTTTGAGCGGCGCTGCCTTTCAAGGTTTGCTGAGAAATCCGCTCGCTGATCCGTATACGATCGGTGTTTCCTCGGGCTCGGCTCTCGGTGCTGTATCCGTGATCTTTTTCAAGATCAGCTTATTCGGAGCATTTACGCTTCCGTTGTTTGGAATTGCCGGCGGCTTCATTGCTCTCTTGATCGTTTTCGGAATGACCCGCTTGTCCGGCAGAGGGCTTGCGGTGGAAACGATTATTTTGGCAGGAATCATTGTCAGCTCGTTTATCGGCTCGTTCATTTCCTTGATCATCGCTTTAAGCGGAGAAGATTTAAAGAATATTATGTATTGGTTAATGGGCAGTGTGGCCAATCGGGGCTGGTCCTATGTCCAATTGTTCATTCCCTTTTTTCTGGCGGGCTCGGTTCTGTTGCTGATCCATCACAGGGAATTGAATGCGCTGGCCCTGGGTGAACAATCGGCCCACCATCTCGGTGTTAATGTTCAGCGCAAGAAGACTCTGATTCTGATCGGGGCATCACTCTTGACTGGAGGAGCGGTCTCCGTATCCGGAACGATTGGTTTTGTCGGGCTGGTGATCCCACACTTTGTAAGAATTTTTGTCGGCCCGAATCACCGGCATCTGTTAGTGCTGGCCATGCTGTGGGGAGGCGCTTTTCTCGTCATGGCCGACCTGCTGGCCCGCACGGTTATCTCGCCACAGGAGCTGCCGATCGGGATTATTACCGCTTTGGCGGGGGCGCCGGTATTTGCCTTTTTGCTGATGAGAGAGAGATTGGCCAAACGCAGCCTGGGTAGAAGGAGCGTTAAAGGAATTGAGTAAATCTATTCGGAATTTCAAGCCTGATTCTGCTTCCTTGCCGTTATTAAGCGTACGGCAGGCTAGTGTTGGTTACGCTTCATCGGAGCCTATTATTCATAATGCTACATTTGATGTGGCCGCAGGTCATTTCTTTGCCCTGCTTGGTCCGAACGGCAGCGGGAAGACGACATTGTTAAAAATGATAACGGGAACGCTGCCTGTAAATAACGGAGCTATTCTCATTGACGGTAAACCGCTCCATGCTTACAGTTCCTTGGAAAGAGCCCGATTGATGGCAGTGCTTGGGCAGGAAGAGCAGATCACTTTCGATTTTACGGTGGAAGAAATTGTGGCATTAGGCCGTTATCCTCATCAGAAAGGATTTTTTAAGCTCTTGACTGAGGAAGACCACCGCATCATGGATGAAGCGATGGACTTAACCCAGATCAGCCATTACCGGGAGACGCCATACCGCCAGTTAAGCGGAGGGGAGAAGCAGAGGGTTCTGCTAGCCAAGGCAATAGCACAGCAGCCCCGGCTGCTGCTGCTGGATGAGCCGACTAATCATTTGGATTTGCATCATGCTTTTCAGCTGCTCAGCCTGCTTAAAGAATGGCAGTACACCCGGAACTTGACAGTCCTTGCGATTCTCCATGATCTGAACATGGCCGCACTCTATGCCGATCGTGTAGCGCTGCTGCGTGAAGGCCGCCTGGAGCGGATCGGTGAAGTTGGCTTGCTTAAGGACAAGGAACTAATAGAACGAATATATAAGGTTGACATGTCCCCTGTAGCCCACCCGCAGGCACCGAGATCACAGCTGTTCTTAAACCCCAAGCGGATGACGAATGAGGGCGAGTATAAAGCTGGGGCAGCTGGGGAGACCGGAGCGGTAAAAACGGTAGAGGCGGCAAGATCAGCAGGGACAGCAGGGGCAGCAGACACAGTAGAGACTGCAGAGGCAGAGCATTTGCACAATAGCCTTGTTTTACGGTGCAAGCATCCCGTTAAATGGCTGTCCGATTCCGTCCATGGAGAAGGAGAGCAGTGGGTTCAGGCAATTGCTGTTTTTCAACTGGAAGAGTCATCATTAACGGATAACGGACTGCAGTGGAAAGAGCTTAGTCTGAATCCTGCTCATACCGCTGTTCTAGCAACCCGTTCCCCGCTCGCTGATGTAATCATTGAATCCCATCTTATTCCTGTACCGCTGACTTTGGCTGTTATACCCGATCGCTCGTGTATCCATCTGCTTGTTGTGGTTGATGATCATCTTAATGACCAGGAGAGAGTCCGCCTGCTGCTGGCTGCCGAGAGAGGACGGATACTGGGTAAAGGGCATGACTGGTTTCTGGATACAAGGGAAGGGATTGCCGCTGGAGACGGGACAAGCTCGGAAGAGGCAGCGGAGGGATGGATTGAACAACTCGCTATCGCTTCCACTCAAGTAAAGCATGCATCTGCTTCTAGGTCTGCCAACCAGTCAGCGGAAGACGTGCGTTCTAACTGGAGTCCGGCAAATTTGAAGCGTATTGAGGAGCTTATATCGGCCGCAGTCAGCAAGGCCGTCAAGCTTTCTGCAAAAGTATAAAGAATCATTCATTGAATTTATATTCAGGAACAGGAGAGTCGTCAAATTATGAATAGGGCATTTAATCTTTCTTGGGGTCTTTCTTGGAGGGGTGGACTGCCTTTATTGCTGTGCATTCTGCTCCTATTGTCTGCCTGCGCCGGCAATTCCGTTCCGGGATCTGCTTCACAGGGCGACCCTGCAGCTAGTCCGGATAGCGGTAATCATCAGCCGGCTTCTGGCTCAAGCGACTCTAGTAATGAAGAGGAAAAAACGATTTTTAAGTTTACCGACTCCGCGGGCAAGGAGCATGAATTGCCGGTGCCTCTGGACAATGTCGTTGTCATTAACCGCAATACGGCGGAGGCCATCCAGGTATTAGGCGCTCAAGATGGCGTCATCGCTACGGGAGATACTACCTTGACCAATAATCCTTATTTGGACTATCAGGATTTGCCGGATGTGGGGAAAACCGGAGAGGTGAATCTTGAGCTCATCTTAAGCTTGAAGCCGCAGGCAGTTTTTGCATATACCAACAGACCGGATTCTACTTTGGAAGAAAAGCTGGAGCCGGCCGGTATAGCGGTCATCCGTATGAATAACTACTTGCCGGAACAAATGGAGGAAGAGTATCGGCTGCTCGGTAAATTATTTAATAAAGAGGATCGGGCCAAGCAATTTATCCTATGGAAGGAAGATATCGAACAACAGCTGGCTGAGAGAGTAAGCGAGATCCCGGAGGAAGAGAAGAAAAGCGTGATGGCATTGTCGATCGGCTTTTTAAATTCGGATGGCGGATACCGTGTTTTCCCAAGCCAGTCACTCGAAGGCAAGCCCGGTGTAGGAGAAGGGTACGCAACCTTGTTAGCCGGCGGGATTGACGCGGCCGATTTGCAATGGGACCCATCAGAAAGCTCCACAACAATTATGGTTGACGAAGAATACGTGCTGTCCCGCAATCCGGATGTGCTAACCCTCCATGGGACGTGGCTTGGCGGTTACGAAACGGAAAACACCGATCAGCACCGTGAGGTCATTGAGAATATTAACAATATTTCCTCCGTGCCGCAGCTTAAGGCGGGAAAAGACAATGAGCTGTATATTTTCCACACCAACTTTATAGGCTCGGACAAACGGTATATCGGTGTTCTGCAGCTGGCTAAATATTTATATCCCGAACGGTTTGCAGATCTGGATGCCGACCAGTATTTGAGACAATACTTTGAACAATGGCTGGACGTGCCTTATCAAGGCGTATGGCATTACTCGGCTAAAGAAGATGGCTAATCACGATGGTGAGTTCATTGCATGAACAATACGGTGCCAGCACGCGAAAAAAAGGGATGGTACTGGTTTTGCTGCTTGCTGTGCTGCTGTTGTTGGTTGTTTACGCGGCTATGGCCGGCACTGTTAAAGTCAGTCTGCGGGACATTATCTGGAGCTTTACCGGTCATTCCGAAGCGGATGCTATGACCAGCTACATTTTGCAGCAGGTCCGCTTTCCGCGGATCGTGATGGCAGTTCTGACCGGGATGTCCTTAGCCATTGCGGGAGTCATTATGCAGGCGATCCTGCGTAATCCTCTGGCCAGTCCGTTTACTCTCGGTGTTTCCAGCGGCGCTTCCTTTGGAGCCGCTTTGGCCATTGTACTCGGGGCAAGCTTGTTCGGTATAGAGCAGGTTATTCGTTCCGCCCGCTGGCTAATCGCTGCGAACGCTTTTCTATTCGGCTGCCTTGCGGTGTTTTTCGTATATGGGATCGCCCGTTTAAAAAACAGCTCCACCACTGTGCTGCTGCTGGCCGGAGTAGCTATCGGCCATCTGTTTTCCTCCGGCGTTTCGGCTTTGAAGTATTTTTCCAATAATGAAGCTTTAAAAGACCTGGTGGTTTGGCTGATGGGCGGGTTTTGGGGCGCCAATTGGGAAGTCATCAAGCTGCTGGCTCCTTGCATTGCGCTTGTTTTTATCCTTTTAATGGCGTATGCCTGGGATTTGAATGTGCTCGGCATGGGGGAAGAGGTAGCCAAGACGGCAGGGGTTAAGGTTAGACAAATGAGGCTGGTTACTCTGCTTGCGGTTACCTTTATTGCGTCTGCTACGATTGCCTTTTCAGGAGTGATCGGGTTTATCGGCTTGGTAGCCCCGCATATTTCGCGGATGCTTATCGGCGTTGACCATCGTTATCTTCTTCCTGCATCATGCTTAAGCGGCGCAATCCTTTTGCTTGCTTCCGATACTTTGGCCCGAACGATTATTTCCCCTGTAGAAATACCGGTTGGCATCATCACTTCGATCATTGGCGCGCCATTTTTTATTTATTTGCTAGTAAGGAAAAGAAGGGACTATTGGAATTGAAACAATTAGCCGTGAAAGATCTGGCTTTTGCTTACGGCCAAGGGGATACGATTCGCGGGATAGAAGCGAGCTGGCGGCAGGGGCAATTCGTGTCCATCGTCGGCCCCAACGGAGCCGGAAAAACGACATTGATCAAATGCCTGGCGTCCATCTATAAGACCCGACAGGGAACTGTAGAGCTGGAAGGCCAGCCGCTTGCTGCGATTCCTCCCAGGGAACGGGCGAAAAAGATTGGCTATGTGCCGCAGAATACTGCGATGTCTTTTCCCCTGACGGTCATGGAAACGGTGCTGCTGGGAAGAAAGCCGTACGTACGCTGGGGAATTAGCCGTAAGGACCTGGACCTCGTCCAGCATATTCTTGAGGATCTCCAGCTGTCGGATATGGCTGATCGTTACGTGGATGAATTGAGCGGCGGTGAGAGGCAAAAGGTGTTCATTGCAAGGGCGCTGGCGCAGCAGCCGGATGTACTCCTGCTGGATGAGCCCATTGCCGCTCTTGATATTCGCCATCAGCTGTCTGTGCTGGAGAAGGTGAAGGAATTGGTCAGGCGGGATCAGAAGCTTGCGATCATGATTCTTCATGATCTGGAGCTGGCCTCCCGTTATTCCGACCATATTGTGCTGCTTCGAAAGGGTGAAATTTTTGCAGCCGGTGCCCCGGCGGATGTGCTCACCGAATCCCATTTGCAGGAGGTATACGGTGTGAAGACGCGGGTAGAGCCAGGGGAGTACGGCTTGAAAATTACCGCTATTCAGCCTGTCGAGGGAGCATGAAAACCGCAAGAATCACCGCCGCCGCGCGGTGTAACTAAAGAATAAGGAGGCTTTCATGTATTACGGCACAAGATTGCAAATGGATTACCGCACAGTCTGGCTCGAAGGGATGAAGGATTGGCACGGTAAGCTTCCCGAACGGATGACCAACGACCAGATGGAGGAGAAATTCTGGCAAGATTATTTGGCTAAGCGGGAAGGAAAGCTTCCCCAGCCTGACCCGTATGCGATCGGGCTGATGAAGGAGCTGCACACGCTCTTCCGGCCAACCGATTCGGTGCTGGAGATCGGTCCCGGTTGGGGCAATTATACATTCGAGACGGCGAGAATCGTCAGCGACTACACATGTCTGGACAGCTCAAGCAGTGTTCTCCGATATTTAAGAGAAACAGCCGAGGCTTTGAGCATACAAAATATGCGGTGGATCCACAGCAAATGGGAAGAGCATGCCCCTGACTCTGGCAGCTATGATATCGTATTCGGCATAAATTGCTATTACCGTATGCAGGAAATCGTCCAGGCGATGTTGAATATGAACCGAGCAGCCCGTAGGCTGGCCATTATTGGGTTAACCAGCGGACCCGAACCTCCGCACTATTGGGAGATACACAGAAAGCTGGGCATTGCGGTTAAGTTCAGCCGCAGAGACTATATTCATTTGACCAACCTGCTCTATCAGTTAGGGATTGACGTAAACTGCCGGATTATTCCGTTGGAACGGGTGTATGCATACGATACGTGGGAGCAATTGGTTGAGGTTCAGACACGTAAGCTGATCATGAACGAGGAGCGTCCTCTAACAGCAGCGGATCAACAGGCGATTCAAGACATTGTGAGAAAATATGCTGTGGAAGTGGAAGGACGGCCTGCGATTCGCCATCGCTTCAAGGCAGCCTTGCTCTATTGGCAGCCGGTGGATGAACGGCATCTGGTGCTTGATTGAAATACACGAGTCCATTTGTACGATTTTTCATATAACAAAACGCATGTTGGGTGCATTTTTGGTGAGTTTGTACGGTTCTTCATACAAATTCAAACTATTCTCAAACCCCCAGCATCATTTTGTATGACGTGTCGTACAAATTACCGTATTCCGCGTACCTTCAACGATTTTTTGTATGATTTTTCGTATACATATAAGTGCTCAGCACTTTTTCACCGCTCCTTGCAGGAAGTCGATGTATGACAACAGTCATGCCATTGAATTTTCAGGCACAACTCCAGCATGAAAATAGCCAAGGTTGGCGCGATCGCGGGGCTCGCGGGGCCAGCGGGGTTCGCGGCTGCGCGGGCTTGCTGCCTGGGTTTTGTACGAAATGTCGTACAAATTCATGCGGTTGAAGTGCGAATACCGGAGA
>NZ_HE610957.1:346115-452866 GCF_000285515.1 Paenibacillus senegalensis JC66 | reverse complement strand
ACCGGGATTGAAGGGCAATTACCCAAGATTTGTATGACAAATCGTACAAATGCAGCGGATTGAGGTGTGATTACCCGAGATTTGTATGACAAATCGTACAAATGCATACAAATGCATACAAATGCAAGGTCTTTAAGCTATTAAGGAACTGCAGTCAGTGGTTCAGACAAAATTTCGTAGCTGTTTTGTGATTGAGGTACGATTGCCCAAGGATTGCCCATCATGCGGGGAGTTTTATTTTCACAGACAATCTAAGGATGAATGAGTAAATGTAAGAAAACAATAATTAATTTTAACTATAAAGTGGGAGGGTATTTGATGCGAATATATACACGTACAGGGGATCAAGGAGAAACGAGCATTGTTGGCGGCAGGGTATCCAAGGCAAGTGCTAAAGTGGAGGCTTACGGAACTGTAGATGAAGCGAACAGTGTGGTCGGTATGACCATCGCTTTTATTCCCGAATCCGAGCAGGAAGTTCGCGCAGAGCTGGAGAATATTCAGCAAATATTGTTTGATTGCGGAAGCGATCTGGCCAAGAAGGAAGGAATGGAAGCAAGAAGGCCTTTTAAGGTGGAAGAAGACGTGATTGATGATTTGGAAGCTAGAATCGATGCTTATATCGAAGAAGCTCCTAATGTCGAGCGGTTTGTTCTGCCCGGCGGCTCGCAGGCATCTGCTTATCTGCACCTGGCTCGTACCGTTGTCCGCCGTGCAGAACGGAGAGTCGTTGCCTTGGCCCAGGAAGAGCAAATCAATCCTATGGTTTTAAAATATTTAAACCGCTTGTCTGATTATTTCTTTGCACTGGCGCGGGTTATGAACTACCGACTAGGCTATAAAGATGTAGAATACGAGCGCGGTGGCAAGGTGTTCCGGGATATTAAAAGAAAAGGTGACTGAAGCAATTAAAAACGGTGACATGTAGAAATGAGTCTGTTATGCCTCTAGAAAATGGTGTCATGCGGAAGGCGATTAGCAGGAAGGTGGAATTGGGCTACCGTCTCTTCAAGCCTGCAGGCTATGAGGAAAAGAAGAATAAGGCGTGGCCCCTTCTGTTATTTCTTCATGGCATCCGCAAGCGTGGCAATGATTTAAGTTCTGGACGGTTATGGAAGAAGTGTATGGAAATCCGAAAGCTCTACACCTGGCTGCTGAATCATAGGCTGTCTAGGTGAGGTTAATGTAACTGCGCTAAGAAGAAATACATTGGCGAACGAAGGGAGCCAGATCATGTACAAGTACCGCGATGCCCGAAAAGAAGACTTTGATACGATCGCCTCATTCCCGCAAAACGCACGGGAACAATTTTACATGTTTCCCAACGGGACTTACCCTGTCCAAGGCTCGCAATTGTATGAAGTATCTCTGCAGCGTCACCTGCCAACCGTGCTGTTAAAGGGAAGCGAAATTGTCGGCTACAGTGTGTTTTATGGCTGGGAACAGGAAAAGTGCCACCTGGGCAATTTTGTTGTTGCGCCATCTGTAAGAGGACAGGGTGCCGCAAGATTTCTCTTGATGACGATGTTGAAGAGGGCCAAGGAGGAACTGAAAGTCTCAGAACTGCATCTGGTGTGTCATAATCCGAATACGGCTGCGCTGCTGCTGTATACGAGTGTAGGATTTGTTCCTTATAGTGTAAAAAAAATGAAAGACGGCGAAGGCCAACAGTTAGCCGGTATTTCTATGAAAATAGACTTAAGATAGGATATTTAACTTGAGCTGGAAAAGCAAAGCGGAGGCAGCAATATGGATAAGCCTATAACTCTGCAGGCATTACAAGATTATATCAGACGAACCGATCATAACCCGGACAACAAGCATGCCTACTTTTTAAAATTGGTTGAAGAAGTGGGAGAGCTCTCGGAAGTGCTGCGCAAAGACAAGAGACTGGAGCCTGGAGGAACGATTAAAGGCACAATAGAAGAGGAATTGTACGATGTGTTATATTACGTTGTCGGGCTGGCCAATGTGCACGGGATTGATTTGGAGCAATGCTTCCATCTGAAAGAGGAAATCAACCAGGTCAAATGGAGCAAACCGGGGATCTAGCGAACGGCGGGAAACGACGACTGGCAGGAAGGCTGTGCTACCCGAACGATTCGATTCTATCAGTCTAGTATGCTGTTACGGTAGTATGAAGTTACGGTAGTATGCCGTCACGTTGACGTGAGAAGCTGCTTTGGTGTTAGACATGAGCGTGCTGTTTGTAATTATCCTTATATCAACGGTAAATTCAACTTGCAAAGTCAACTGCTTGAGTACAATCAGGCGGCTGACTTTTTTAGTTTACTTGATAAATGGTTTTTAAAATGGACATTTGATACAGGAAAGAAGGACCCGCGCTTAGTTTTACAGAATTTATATTGATATAGACAGAAGGAGGTTGAAAGAGTGATAGACGACGGAGTTAGGGCTATCCTCTTCGATTGTTATGGTACTTTAATCAGTACGGGAAACGGATCCATAACAGCAGTGCAAAAGATTCTCAAGGTTAATCAAGCCGTCCTTGATGAACGGGAATTCTACAGCCTGTGGAAAAGGCAGATGCGGGAAGAATGCATGTCCCGCACCTTTCGCTCGGAGGCCGAGTGCTTTGCAGCAAGTCTGGAAAAGCTATATATCCGCTACAATTTTGACAGGGACGCTAGAACCGATGTTCAATACATGCTGGATACGCTAGGAAACCGACATCGTTTTGAGGAGGCTGCTGATGTGTTAAACCAGCTTCGGGAGCGGTACATGCTAGTCGTTGCCTCCAATAGCGATGAGCTTCCATTACGGGAAGATTTGAAGCGGAGCAAGCTGCCTATCGAACGCATGTTCAGCTCGGAGCAGCTGCGGGCTTACAAGCCGGATCGGAGATTTTTTGAGCAAGTATTAACGAGCATCGGCTTGTCTCCTGAAGAAGCGGTTTATGTTGGAGATTCCCAGACGGATGATGTGCTGGGTGCCCAGGGAGCAGAGCTTCGATGTGTATGGATCAACCGCTTGCAGGAATCGCTTGTACCCGGCATTCCAGAGCCATTCCGGGAGTTAAGCGATTTAACTGGCCTGCTGGATTTTTGCTGAGGAATACGTAGCTCAAGGAGGAGCAGTCGTGTCACCGTTTTCGTGGCGGGAGACGCAAGCCGTGAAAGAATGGAGGCTGCAGTCCTATGACGGTCTACGTCTGACTGCTATTATCTGGCCCCGGCTGTATCTTTACTGAGGGAGGGGAAGGCAGAACAGAATCCCCCAAAGCTGTTATTCTTGCACACGGCTATTCCGGCTATGCTGGGCAAATGGGGGAACTCATCAAGCTATTCGTTTAGGATAAGATAAGCGAGCAGATGAGCTGGCATTTAATGCCGTTCACTCACCTCATAGTGTGCCTTGTCGAGCCAATCCGGGTTGACTTGCACTCCCCACAGGCTCCCGGGGAACCTTGACTTTGCCATCTTTAACCTCGACAGCAGGGTAAAAAAAGTTTTTCGTCCAGGGGTCCAAATACTCCTGATCAATCGAAATTTCAAGAAACGGATAGGCATTAGCAAGAGCTGCGTACATATGGATGCTGAATACCTGCAGCAGGGAGTGGGTGCTGTTATGGGGAGTACAGTACAGTCCTGCTTTTTCCGCCATCCTGGCTACCCGCAAGGCACGGGTAAGACCGCCAATGGAGAGTATATCCGGCTGGGCAATCGACAGGGCCCGCTGCTCAATAATACGTCCCCATTGGGCAAGACAGAAATCCTGTTCACCGCCGGCTACCGGAATACTGAGAGTACGTGCAACTTCAGCTGATTTTTCCATCTGCCAGAACGGACAAGGCTCTTCGAAAAAGCCAATGTCCAGCTGCTCAAACAAACGCCCCAGCTCGATGGCACGGTTGACATCATAAGCACCTTTTGAGTCCACATACAGCTCGCTGTCTGACCCCAGTGCCTGCCTGACAAGGGAGACGACTTCTTCTGTCCGTCCCGGGTACATATCCAAGTTTTTACCGATTCCTTTGCCAATATGAAGCTTGAAAGCTCGAAAGCCCTTATCCTGCATGAGGGCCTTCATTCTATCCGCCTCCAGCTTTGGCGTAATCGTTTTATCCATACTGGAACCATACACATCAACACTTGAGGCTGTGCTGCCAAGCAATTGGGCAACGCCTTTGCCAGCACGTTTGGCTTTCAAATCCCATAGAGCAGTATCAATTCCGGCAGCGGCCCGGCAAATATAAGAGCCGTAGAACTTGTATGTCGATTCGATACAGCGGTCTGATATCTCCTCAATTTGCCCGGCATCCATACCCAGCACCAGCGGTGCCAGCTGCCGATGAACGATCCTGCAGGTGATATCGGTAAAGTCGGGAGCTGTTTGACCGATTCCGCTAAGTCCGTCCTCCGTAGTAATTCTCACTACACATAAATGAGGAGTGGAGTAGGTTTCGATTTTATCAATACGCATAGGCTGCATCTCCTTACAGAATATGGCGGGCATCTGCTTCTAAAACAATCGCCCATTACCATTCTTCAACTGTTTGTAAAATTTCATACTATTTGTAAAAATTTCTAATATATTCAAAAAACGTGGTTATCATCAAGAACTCCGTGTGTTGCGTCGCGGATTTGTGCTTTCTTGATTATGAAGCTGTCAAACGCTTTAACGAGCCGGTGAAAAGGCGAAGCTGGCTTAATCTTGTGAATCTCCGGGTGCAGAGGTCTGTACAAGCTCAATAAAGCGGCTTGAGAACGATTCCGCAGATTCGAGTCCGGACCAGAAGAAGTCCATTTCCTGCTCCCAGTCCTTGAGCACGCTCGGCTTGTTAATCCATTCATATAGAAAATAACAATCACGCAGCTGTGTATCCAGCAACTGAAGGGAATTGAGATACGGCTTATCCCATATTTTCTCGTTCACTGCTTGATGCACCGATAAAAAACCGGTTTTCCGGCTTAACGTTTCCTGCAGCGAAGGGTCGAGAGCGGTCTCAAGGAAAAATAAAGCTAATTCCTGCTCGCTGCTTGCAGTAGGAATCATAAAGGTATTGGCTAGCAGCAATGTAGATGAATTGTGACCGAAAGGCATAGTGGCCACGCGGGCTTCAAAGCCCATCCCTTCACCTTGCCAGTTGCCGAGCTCTACAGAGGTGGTCATCACCATCGCTGCTTTCCCCCGCATAAAGGCTCTGGAGTTAATTTCGTTGTTGGAAGAACGGGACAAGGTAGCAACCCGATAACGGTAAAGAAGATCGTGCAGGAAAGTAAATGTCCGGACAACAGCAAGCTTCTCCAGGTGTTCCTTACGGGTAATGCCCTGCTGCAGAGCAAATACGGGCCAGCGATAAACAGAGGGGGATAACAGCAGGCCGTATTGATCGACAATGCCATCGCCGTCAGTATCCACCGTTAGCTTCTGAGCCGCTCTTAAAAAATCTTCCTTTGTCCATTCCACCCGGGGCTCAGAAACCCCATATTTCTCAAACAACTGAGGATTGTACGCCAAATATACAGTGGAGAACGTAACAGGGACCGCGATCAGCTTGTCTTGACGGAGGCAGGCATCCAGCAGACGGGGATATATTTGCCGCAGCTGGTTCTTGAAGGGTTCACCTAATTCAACATAATGCTTATCATTAGGATCGAGTTCGTTAAATTGCCGGTCTGTTATAAATATCAAGTCCGGAACGATTCCGTTTTCCCGCATGGTTCGGACGGACTCCCAAAAATTCACTGTAGGAAACTGGATAAGCTTTAACTCGACATGAGGATATTTTTGCTGAAAAGCTGTCGTGATCAACGGCATAACATGATCGACAAAATAGGACGGGGAGGTAACTGCTATCCGCAGCACCTTTCGTTCACTCTTTGGAATTACAAGGTCTGGAGAGACCATCGTGCCCTGGCCGGTTTTTTTGATAATCAGTCCTTCCTGCAGCAGCTTGTCCAAAGATCTCCTCACGGAAGTCCGGCTTAGCCCATAGTATTGGCACAGCTCGAATTCCGACATTAAAAACTGCCCTGGTCTGATGTACCCCGAATAGATTTGTTCTCTTAAAATATTTGCCAGTTTGCTGTATAAAAAGTTTTTCTCTCTTTTCATGTATTCACCTATCCTCTTTCACCGCGAAAATAAAAAAAGTACATGTTAGATACAATATAGCATTTTATCAAAGAAATTGAAGCTTTTAATCACATGTTTTTGCATATTTTTATTGGAATAACGATTTGTATGTTGGGTTTTTTTTATTTCTAGAAGGAAAATTTATGTTGACAGACCACATGTTAGAAGTATATCTTCTTTTTAGATACAGGTTAGATACATAGAAGGAAGAATGCCCTGTAGTTAGGAGCGTCAAAAAAAGGATAGGCAGAGTGCCTGTATAGCAAAGGGGGATTTCTAGTTGAATGAAGGACGCACGAACAGCTTTGTAAATCATGGAGTTCCCGTCCATGCAGAAGAATCGCGAACGGGAGCCGTGTGCACCAACAAATCGGGAGAAAGCCGGATCGTATTGGCAGCCAAAGGTTTTGTAGTCATTGTAGATCCATTGACAGAGCGGAACGTGCAGCTCTTTTTTCCCGCAGGAAACCGTGAATATCCTTATGCCTCCTTTAGTGATAGTCTAGGCTATTTTTATACAGGAGCCGGACGCATGTTTATGATGCTGGATCCTTTTCGGGAAAGCTTTGTTTATTATGAGACGGTTGGATATTCAGCAGAGCTGCTGTCATTTAGCTTTGAAGAGAATGCGGAAAAAGATGAGATCTATTTTACCGCTTATCCTACCTGTCATTTATATAAATTTAATAGAGTGAGCAAGCAGACGGTTCTAGTTACCCGTTTGGACAGCAGGCAGATGTATCCCAGTCATTTGGCACTGGGGAAGGATGGCTGGCTGTACGCTGGAGTAGGCACCGAAAGGAAAACGATCGTTGCTTATCACCTGGCAAACGGAGAATTGCGTTCCCTTGTTCCAGAAGAACAGCGGACCCGGGGTATGGGAGTCGTGTACCGCTGAGTAGACGGACAGGTATACGGGCATTGGAGCTATCAGGATTTGCGGGAAGAGAAGGAGCCATCGTCATTACCATGGTATAGATTGTACAATGGGAAGGCTGAATCAGTTCCTTACGCAGACATTGCCAAATCCCTGTACGAGGGAGACGGATTTCACAAGCTACATCGCCAGCTGGAAGGTGAGCTCCAGGTCGTCAGCTTCGAGTTAGCGGAGCGTGAACTGTTGCTTCGTGATTCTACAACAGGTGGGCATCGGCGGATAAAGCTTGATTTCGCGACGGAAGGTACTCCGCTCAGCACCCTTGTAGCCGGGCCGGACGGCAAAGTATATGGAACCTCCAAGCATCCGCTTCATTTCTATCAATTTGATCCGTTAACCGAATTATTTCATGATTACGGCGGGAGACCTATAGAACTGGGAGGGGGAGGCAATATTGCCGCTTTTGCAGTGACGGGCAGCTATATTGGTGGGGCAGCTTATGCCGGCGGTCATTTTCATTTGTTTGATGTTCGTCTGCCGGTAACGCCTGATCAAGCCGCTTCCCCTGAGCCGGAACGTGCAAACAGTCCAGGTCCCTGTACGCGAAATCCAAGAAAGGTATGCAGTCATGCAGCTATTCATCGCCCGCGATGCGCTTTGGCACTTAGCGATGGAAAGCATATGGTCTATGGCGGATTTCCCGGCTACGGAATGGTGGGCGGGGGACTTTGCTTTTACGATCTCGAGGAGGATCGAGACAGGCTGTTTACGCATGAGCAATTGATTCCGTACCACAGTACATTATGTCTGACCGAGAAATCAGCGAATTGCATCATTGGCGGCACCAGTGTAGAAACTCATGGGGGAGCCGTGCCGGTAGATTCGACAGCCCAAATCTATGAGTTCGACTGGCAACAGGGTGTCGTAAACCGGTCATGGAAGCCTTTGCCGGAAGCACGGGAATACGTCTGGGTCGAATTGGACGAGACCGGCCGGCTTCATGGATTAACGTCGCAGTCCGTCTATTTTGTAATGGAGCCGGACAGCGGAGTTGTTGCCGCCCGACGAGATTTGTCTTCCTGGGGTTTTCCCGTTAACGGTGGTATGCATAGATACGCATCAGACCGAGTGGTTGGGGTACTTAATCAATCGGTCATCTCGATCACCTTGTCAACAGCGCAAGTTACCCAGCTGGATAAAACCCCAGAGAAGATCACAGCGGGCTTGGCTGTCTTAAACGAAACAATGTATATGGCTGCAGGGAATAAGCTGCTGAGCTACCCGCTGCCAACAATTTGAAAGGAGTGAGGCTATGGCTTATCCGCTCGCCGCTTTGACCACCACACATTGGCCTTCGTTAACGGATGGTTTGAAAACGATTTCAGACTGGCAGAAGAGAAAAGAACAGCTATTGATTATATGGAAAGACTACTTAGGTGAAATACCGGAACGGGTCGCCTTAAACTATGAGATTTTGGCAGAGACTAAGGAAAAGGATCACTGGAGATTGCATTTGCGGTATGCGACCGGATTTGATGATTGGGTGACCGCTTACTTATTAATTCCTGGAACCAGCATGAATCCGAGTGGAAACTATCCGGCCATTATCGCCATGCATCCTACGAGTGAATTGGGCAAAGGCGATGTGGCCACGCCCGAAGGCAGAGCCAATCGTTTGTACGGAATAGAGCTGGTTTCCCGGGGCTTTGTCGTTCTGGCTCCAGATATGATTTCTGCTGGTGAAAGAATTTACGAGGGCGCTGATGCATATCAAACTGCACCATTTTACAAGCAATTTCCGGCTTCCACCGCTATTGGCCGCATGATTCACGATCATCAGCAGGGCCTGGATCTACTGGCAGCCTTGCCTTATGTGGACTCAAATCGCTTTGGAGCGGTTGGTCACTCCTTGGGGGCTTATAATGCTTTTATGCTGGCTACAATGGATGAGCGGGTCAAGGCTATCGTCTCGAGCTGCGGGTTAAGCTCCTTTGCAGGTGATCAGGATCCAAATCGCTGAGGGCTGCGTTATTGGTTTTCACATATACCCCGCTTAAGCGAAGACATTGAGAACGGAGTCGTGCCCTTTGAATGGCATGAAATAGCCGCTCTTTGCGCTCCTACTCCTTTCTTTAACTGGATGGGGCAAAAAGATCCTATTTTTCCTCATTGGGAATTTATTGCTAAGGCTTCACTTGAAATTAGCCATCTGTATAGTTTTCTGGATAAAGAAGATCATTACGTCGGGTGGATGGGCAGCGCCGGTCATGATTTTCCGGAAGCGGTCCGCAAAGCCAGCTATCAATTTTTGCAGAAATGGCTTGGATAAGTACTTCTGTGTACATTTTACTGCATCCTATGGAACTTGCGAGACCATCTTTCTAGCAGACAGGAGAGGATAGCAAATGTCATTAAGCCGTAATCGAATGATCCTATGGACCCTCATATTTTTTCTTACCCTCAGCACATTCCCGCTGGTTGCTCAAGCTTCAGTTATACAGGAAATGAACGAGCATGGGAGTTTTTCTGCTGCAGGGTTAACGAATGGAGGTTTTGAAAATGACGATGAAGACACGGGTGCAGTTGCAGGATGGCAGAGTAACGGTTCTGACGGTTCTGGCGGACCTATCCAGGTTACCGCTGCTGTTTACAAAGAAGGACAGCGGAGTGCTTTTATCGAGCATCATGCTTCGTTTACTGCCACTGGAATTGTTAGTGATTTGATTGCTGTCAATCCATTTGACAATATCATCGCATCTGCTGAAGTTTTGCGCGTTTTGGGCTCAGAGGCTACTATGGATTTGCGTTTTTACAATAACAATGAAGAATTGATTTCGATCGTCAGCGGACTTATCCAAGGACCAATCGGCGAGTGGAGTGAAGTCCGCGCTGCAGCCTCTGCTCCTAAAGACGGGGCTGCGGTACAAGTAGCTTTTACTATACCAGATCAGCAAGAGGGAAGCTTTTATGTTGACGATGTCCAATTGACGGTTAATGAAACACCGGATTATATTACCAGTCTGGGACCGCAATCCACAAGCCTGACTATCATGAAGGGGGCATACGGCCGGGACCCGCTTGGCCGGGATGTCCTCTACACTGTAGCGCAAGGAGATCCTGCTAAATTTATAGCGATGGATGTGCATACGAACGAACTGTATGCGGAGAAGCCTTTGGTTGCATTGGACGGCAGTTTTGCCACAGCTGCCTGGGCGATAACGGTTGCTACAGATGGCAAGGTGTACCTGGGCAGCACGCCGAACGGGACCTTGTTTCAATACGATCCTTTGACGGATCACCTAAGAGCTATCGGCAAACCGGCATCGACCGAGACGGTGATCTGGGTTCTTGTCCCCGGTCAGGACGGCAAGGTTTATGGAGGGACGGCTTACAATCAAATCTTGTTCGAGTATGATCCCGTCACGGATCAGACAACGACATTGACCTCCTTTAAAGGCTCTACCAGGGAGTACCATCTGCGCAGTCTGGCTTATGATGAAGACCGTCACGTGCTTTATGCAGGCGCTGCTGATGTAGTCCGGTTATATGAATATGATTTAACGACAGGCGCCAGCCGTGTCTTAAACCCGCCGGGCTTTGCCGGAAAAACTTCAGTGTACGATTTAATGTATACCGGGGGCAAGCTGTTTGTACGAACGGATCCCGGCCCGGAAATGTTCGTTTACGATCCCGAAGAGGAGACGTGGCTCGTTACTAACAATACAGCCTATAACACCCGGGGATTTTCGGAGGTATCTCCAGATGGACGCGTATTCTATACGTATTACGAGACAGTGGAGGGCGGAGGAAATCAATGGTCCTTATACGCCTATGACATCGAAACGGGGGAGTACGGCTCCCTGAATGCCGATGTGAAGGGACCGGCGATCGGGTTTCATTACGTGGAGCTTGAGGATCCCGATTTTCCGGGTATTAGCCTTGTAGGATTATCAGGCAACAGCGGTCGTGCCTTCTACTATAACCTGCAGAACGGTAATATAAAGACGGCTGAGCTGCCTATTCCTCCTCAATTTGTCGAGCTGTTCAGCATTGCCAAAAGCGTGGATGGAAAAATGTTATCATCCGGGTTTATTTCCGGAGGGGGAATGGGAATCTATTCTCCAACACTTAATGAAACGGTTCATCATGCAAGCCTCGGACAGATTGAGGGATATGGCAGCTTGAACGGACTGATGTATTTTGGGGGTTACCCTAATGCATCCGTATTCGTATATGACCCTTCAGCAGAATGGAACCGGACCGACCCAAGCCAGCCGCAAAACCCGTTCAGAATTGCCCAGCTTGGCCAACAGCAGGATCGGCCAATCGCTTTGCTTGGCGTGGAAGAAGAAAATAAATTATACATTGGCAGCTATCCGATAGCCGGTACTGTTGGCGGGGCGCTAACTATTTATGATCCTAATACTAATACATTTGATGTTAAGCGCCACATTGTTCCTAATCATTCTATTAATTCTCTATTATACCGGGATGGATTGCTCTATATGGCTACCAGTTCTATGGAGGGAGGAAGCGGCGAGATTGCCATCTATGATACAGCTCAAGGAAAGGTAGTGTCCTCTCAAGCCCCTGTACCCGGGAAACGGACCGTAACCGCTTTGCTTTGGGGGCCCGACGGCAACATTTGGGGAATGGCATTAGGCACGCTGTTTATTATGAATCCAGATACCGGGGAAATAGTTTATAGCGACGACAAGTTTCCGACGGCTGATTATTCCCACAGTAATCCGCAATTCATGATAGGCACAGACGGTCATATTTATGGCTCAATATATACCGGTTATGTCGCAAATCGGACTTATACAAGTAAACTGATCAGGATTGATGCAGAGACTAAGGAAGTAACGATTTTACTAGAAAGTAACGTGGAGAAATTGGCCCAGGACGATTTTGGCAACTTCTATTTCAAGTATGGCAGTGAGCTAATGAAGTATAGTGATCCGGCATTAGTTGTAGGTTTAACCGGTGCTCAGCTGGAGGTAAAAGCGACTCGCCTGAGCCGCGGAGAGACAACCACAACAGCACTTACGGCATTGCTGGAAAAAGGGCGCTCTACAGTAGAACTCTCCGGAGCAGAGATAAGCTATCACAGCAGCAAGACTAAGGTGGCGGAGATTGATGATTATGGGGTAATTCACGCCAAGCATCCAGGACGTACTGAGATTACAGCTGCGATTACGCTGGACGGAATCACGGTTGTTTCTAATTCTGTTTCTCTGTTGGTTACTGGATCTCATCCATAATTGGTTTGAAGGGTCATCTTGATGCAAATAATATAGTAGGGGCTGTCCGGAAAGTCCCCAAATAAAAAGTTGGGCGGAAGTAGTGTCCGTCCAACTTTTTTTGTCATGTTGTTTTTGTAAGAAAGTAGCGAGGCGGAGGCCTGCTACTTTCAGTAGGTTGCGGGCCAATGCCACAATCCCAAACTCCTCAACGTGAACCTTTTCAACGTGAACATTGTCCATTCCCCGTAAGGAGAACCGTCGGAATGACTGATTGCCCTTGAGGTGACCGCACACGCTTTTTATCTCCACTTATAGTTGTCCTAGGGTATGAGAAAATCAAATCGCGGCTGTTTTTCTTCGCCCGCCGCATCCAAGTAGTTTTCCTCACCGCCATAGCCCGCATCAGCAATCACGGTTTTGGGCATGGGTAAAGAAGACGCGGCCAATCGCTCGCCAATCACTCCATATGCGGAATGAAGCAGCGTGTATCCGTGGGACGCATTACGAATGCTGTAGAACAAAACAAACTGGTAGCGGCGATTGTATGCGGTTTTTCTGTGAAAATAACCCCCCCCGCGTATACTCCCCGCATGATGAGCAAGCTCGGGTAATCGGCCTTAATCACATAACTTGATACGAGATTTCGTCTGAAACACTGGCTGCAGCTTCTTAAACCCCGGCATTTGTACGATTTTGGGTAATCACCCTCCAATCCCCTGCATTTGTACGACGTTTCATACAAATCTCCGGTAATCGCACCTCACCCCCATGCATTTGTACGACATTTCGTACAAACCGCAGGCAACAAGCCCGCGAAGCCCTCGAACCCCGCCACCCGTGGCTACTTTTCATGCTGGAGTTGTGACTGAGAATTCAATGGCATGACTGTTTTCGCATACACTTCGCCTCGAGCCCCGCTACTGCAGCGAATGCATGCGGTTTTTCGCATACACTTCGCCCGGGGCCCGCTACTGCAGCGAATGTATGCGGTTTTTCGCATACAATTCCGCATACAATTCGCCACGGGGCCGCTGGCCTCGGGTTAGCTGCTTGGGGATTGCTTATTCTAGCTATCGGGCGGAACGTCCGCGTCCATTTTTCGGACAGCCCCAATCAGTACAGCACCAATCAGTTCTTCTAAACATAACTATATAACTCCATTCATTGCGGCTGCGATATTGGTAGGAAGATAGTTGTCCGGTTGATCGTAGCCGCTATATTTGAAATGCTGCTTTAGCCCAAGAATATTCAGGATCATCCTGAGCACCGTCCTTATAAGTGGAGATTAATGCCCAACGATCTTGACCGGAGCTGTTAGGATAGGAGGCATGGTACAGCAAATCGTGGAAAATAATCGCGTCTCCGCGTGATGCAACCACATCGATGATGTTCTGTCCTTCGATGTCTTTGTTCTCCAAACGATTTTTGAAACCTAGACCGTCAGAAGTATCTCCGTCATGGCTGGCTGACCCCAATAGATGGGAGCCAGGAACAATTCTTAAGCAACCGTTTTCCGGGGTAGCGTCATCCAAAGCAATCCAAACGGAAACTTTGTGGCTTCCTTTCCAATAGGGATAATCCTGATGCCAAGGCGAACCGAAATCAGTGGAAGCATCTTTGAAAACGAGCTTATCACTGAGGAACACAACGTTGTCCCCGATGATTTGCTGGAGTGCTTGAACCAGTACGGGGTGAGCAGCTGCTTGTTTAAAAACGGGACTGGCTACCGCCATTCCAACATAAACTCCTTCTTTTCCTACTCCGTTTTGCTTCAATACTTCTCTGGCAGTTTCTTTGTACCTGTGAATGTCTTCCTCCGAAAACAATCCGCGAATAATAACGTACCCTTCCCGTTCATAGTTTTCCTTGATATTTTCGGTCATAGCGTAAATCCTCCTAAACAATTTTGATGGCTCTCTCTAACAAAGGTAACGTGAAACGGATAAAACGAAAATGCATCATACGGGTGAATTTATGTACAAAAATGATATTTTGTCATGGACTTTTTTGTAAAAATCAAATTCGTGCACAAAATCACTATTTTCCTGCATTGAGGAGGTAAATGCTATCCCGGATAATGAAAGCATGCTTGACTTAGAATTATCAAAGTGTGAGAGGCGGTAATGAACAGGGGGTGGCGTTATTCAGTACGCTCCCAAAGTGGGAGGGAATGCGTGCAAAACCCGGTGGAGGATAACGAATTTGCGGCAGGGCAAGGTATAATACTTGTATTCAGTCAGAAAGGAGCTGCCTGCCATGTCTTCTCAATTAGTTCAATCCGCTTTTGACTTCGAGCGGGTCCGGCTCATTGTATCCGGGGACTTTACCGTTAAGCCTGGATGGGTGTATGGCCCGGTCCTTCACTCGAATTATCAAATCGTTTACTTTCCGGCCGTATCCGAAACCCGATTTGTAACCTCGAATAAATCGTTAGTGCTCAACAAGCCTTGCGTCATTATTACGCCGCCCGATGTAACTCATTCCTATGAATTTGACGCCAAACAGCCGGTCCGTCATTTGTTTGTTACGTTTCGGTGGGAGCGGGATGAGGCGGAGGGAGATAGCGAATCGGCGTATACAGAACCGGTTTTTCTACACTCCGTGGAGGAAACCATTGTGCCTATGCTGCTTCAGCAAATATTATTTCTTTCGAATAAGAAGGTATATAGGTGGGAAGAACGCTGTAAAACGCTGCTTGTCTCCGCTTTAATGGAGCTGGAGGGGCTGAAGGGCTCTCCTTCCTCGAAGCTTCCACCGATCTCGGACACCAGGCATTCTCTGCCGGTTCTAAAGGCTCTGGACTACATCGACAATCATTTGAATGAACAGATTTCAATTTATGAGCTTGCCAGAGAGGCGGGCTGGAGCCATGAGCATTTTACACGTAAATTTGTCCAATATACGGGAATTTCCCCCCAGAAAGCGATTGTTCAACGCAGAATTGAACGGGCGTGCCAGCTGCTGCTGCAGGGCAAGTCGAATATTTCTGAAATTGCCTATGCTGTTGGCTTTAAAAACGTACACTATTTCTACCGAACCTTTATGAATATTAAGAAAATGACGGCTTCTCAGTATCGCGAGAAATATTCTGCCCCGCATCTGATGCATTTGTCACCGGTGAACGATCTGGCCGCTGCTTATCCCCTTAATCGTTATAATTATTACCCCTAAAGGTAATTTGGGCTCACTCTCCTTCGCATCAGGCAGGTGCTGAAGCCCTGGAGCTTCTTTGGTAACCGTACCTTTTCGTTTGGCTGACCTTTGTGTAAACGATTTCTTCTGAGGTAGGGTGAAATTTTAAAAAAGAGGGGGATTTATGGATGAAAAGAAGGAACAGGACAGTCACCGCGGCGTGCGCTCTAAGCTTAGCTCTGCTCATGACGGGCTGCGGTGCACAAGGTGGCAAGGAGGGAGCTGAGGGGGAAAAGGAAATCGCGCCTAGTGAAAACATGAATTTGACCGGCTTTCCTATTGTGAATGAACCGATCCAGCTTACTTTCCTTGCAGGTGCAGCCCCTACGAGCAACTCGAACTGGAACACGGTCAGGCTGTTCACTGAGTACGCAGAGATGACAAATATAAACGTCGAATGGCAGATGGTGCCAACAGATGCGCTGCATGAAAGAGTCAACCTATTGTTGGCGAGCCGCGATTATCCGGATGCATTCCATACCGCCAGGCTGACTATAGCTGATATCATGAAGCACGGGGGAGAGGGCACATTTATCCCGCTGAATGATTTGATTGACGAATACGCTCCGAATTTTAAAAAGCTGCTGGATGATAATGAAGATTTGCGTAAGGGACTTACGATGCCGGATGGCAATATCTACTCTTTCCCGACGTACTATGATCCTGATTTTACTTACGTCCTCGTCAGTTCCCCCTTGTGGTTGAACGAGACCTGGCTGGAGCAGTTGGGGATGAACCCGCCGGCAACAACAGATGAGTTTTATAACTATTTGAAAGCGGTTAAAGAAACGGATTTAAACGGCAACGGTATTCTGGATGAAATCCCCTATGCGGGGGTTCGCCCAGATAATCTGGTTAACCATTTGAAAGGAGCGTGGGGACTAGGCAATCGTGGACGTTCTCATCCTTATGTTGATGTAAACCCGGAGTCTGGCGAGCTTCGGTTCATTCCTACAGACCCTAGATTTAAAGAAATAATGGAGTACGTTCACAAGCTGTACAAAGAAGGCTTGCTTAATGAAGATATTTATACGATTACGAGCAACGAGTTTTACGCTAGAGGGACTGAAGAAGGAAACTACGGCTCTTCCATTATTACAAGTATGGAGACGCTTATGGGACTGACCAATTATGTAGGAGCCCCTGCCTTGGAAGGACCGCATGGAGACAGGATTTTCTCTTTTTATGGATCACCGCTCGCAGCTCCAGGCTCATTTGTTATTACAAACCAAAATCCTTATCCGGCTGAAACGGTTCGCTGGATTGATTACTTTTATGGGGATGAAGGAAATCTTAAATTTTTTATGGGGTGGGAAGGGGAAACCTATGAGACGCTTCCGGACGGAACCCTTCAGTACACAGAGAACATAACTAACAGTCCGGATGGAAGAACACTTGAGCAGGTGCTTATGCAGTCTTTAACCTGGGCGGGCGGCTCTTACCCCGGTATCGTTAAGGAAAGTACATTTAAAGCCGCGCTGCCTGCAATGATTGAAGCGGCGGACCGGGTCGCTCCTTATAAGCCGGAAGAGGTGTGGCCGGCGTTCAGCTACATGCCGGATGAATCACAGCAAATGAGTCAGCTCCTTGCTGACATTGACGCATATGTTAAGGAAATGCAGGCAAAATTTATAACCGGTGGATTAGATGAGTGGGATCGTTACGTAGAGCAGTTAAACCGAATGGGCTTGTCTGAATTTATGGAGCTTTATAATGCTGCTTATAAACGCTACAAAGAAGGCTGAGTAAGTTCGCAGCAATGTAAAAAAACCACCAGGCTCCGTGTGGAATACCTGGTGGTTATACGTTTATAGGATTCCAATGGAAAGCTAATCGGCCCAACGCGCCATGATTGCCTCCAAGTACGCAGCGATCGTGGACCTGGCGTCACTCGTGATGCTGTTATCCCGAGCGCGGTCAAGATGCTTCTTCGCGTTGGCTAATTGATGAAGCGCTTGACGCTCCCGTCCATGATCGTAATGATGAATTGCTTTCCTAACGGCGTTGCTTAGCTGCTGGCTTAACGGATGCCGGAGATCACCGCTGGCTGTTAAATCCTCGATGGCTGTCAAAAGCTTTTGCGGAGAGACCATCAGCGTATACGAAATCGATACATCATCGTAGAATGCAGTGGTCATCCACAGCTGCGAACAGAATAACACCACCCGAACCGTGGCCGCATTTTCCGGTGCATGGGCTGCGAGCTCCAATGGGATCCATTGGCCGTGGCCGGAGGTGATTTGCACGCTTTGCCCGCCGACTTGGGTGCCTGCTTCGTCATAGAAATTCATAGAAGCCAGCGTGCGCCCTGACTCCAAATACACTTGCAAGCGTGTTTTATATTCTTCTCCCGGCTGAACGGGCAGAGGTTCTGAAGCCAAAGCTACCGTCTCTGTTGTCGATGCATCAGTCAGCTTCAAGCTGTATTGACCATCAGCAGCACGTTCATTGCTGATGCTGTAGGCTGCGTTAGGTGTAATCGTAAACAGGGAAGGCCAGCCGTTCACCGCTTGCTCTGGCTCCCACGGCTCCTCGAACGAGCTGTTGGCCAGCGGCAGCTGAATCGTCACGGGGAATTCGCCTGTACCCTCACCTACTTCAATCTTCATTAACTGAGTATCATCAGCATAGTAAATGTGGCCGTCGTGCCCCAGTGTCATAAGAGGGGTGGTGGCCAGCGTTACCGATTCCAGAGAGTCTGGATCCACGACGGTAATGCGTCCGGCCAATGTCGTATACAAGAGACCATCTGCGCCAGTACGGATATATACAGGGCGCCATCTTCCATAATTCGATACTTCGGGATAAATCGTTTCGCTCTTCGTGATTTCGAGAGTGTCGGGGTCAAAGGCAAAGAGCGTGCCATCCGCGGCAGCCCATATTTGTCCATCTGGTCCTGCCGTCAATCCGCTGATCATACGGGGAGTGGAGCTTATTCCCGGTATGGCAGGTACCCATTCCTGAAGCTTGGTTCCGCTCGCAATGTCCCATACAAACAGCTTGGCTGCTGTTTCCACCGGATCGATGCCCAGCCCCCCTGCCACTGTGGTAGAGCCGTACAGCTTACCGTCAGCAACGGTTAGTCCAACAATACTCTGGTTCTCAATCAGGTTCTCGTGGACTACAGGAGCTGACCCGGTCTCAGGCTCATAAATCGTTAAGGCGCCGCCTAATTCTCCATAATCCGGGATTGTGCCAATAAATAGCCTTTTCTCATCAGAAGTCATACTGAACGGACGATCCTGATGCGGAATCGTAAAGCGCTGAACAGGGTTGACCGATGCCTGTAAAGGCTTGTTCGTGTCAAGCTCATGGATAGCGGCTCCTGGATATACACCTAGAAAGAGCTTACTGCCAAAGCTGGTCATACCTTCAGCCTGACCGAGCGGGAACATCTGAAACTTATCAGTATCCGGAGAGTAAACTGCCGCTTGCCCGCCAGGATAACCGCTCATGTACAGCTTGCCGTCAGGACCGGTTTCAAGTGCTTGGATAGGAATCGGATTTCCTTGAATCGGATACTGCACAGATTTGACAATTTGGCTTTGTGGATTGAAAAACACGATTCCCCCGCCGAAGGTAACCGTTATTAAAGAAAGACCGGGAAGATCAGGGTCATTAGGCACATTTACCCAGGTTGAATTCCGCAGGTAAGAGCCATAAGCCAGGCCTGTTTCCTCCAGCTGCAGGGTATTTATGTTCAGCTCCATTAACTGGCCGTTACGGATAAAATAAACAACATTGCTTCCCTCGACGCCGTAGGATAAGCGGATACCCCGGTTGTTTTCATAGTAAGTGCTGCTCCACTGCTGAAGTTCAAGATCATAGAAGAGAAGGGGGCTCGTTCCGCTGTTCACCCCGGCTACGAGATAACGTCCGGCTACATCCAGCTGATTAACCGTTCCCGTGAGCGCTACACCGGGGTAATCCGGCAAAGCGATCGTTTCTTTTTCCCCGGTTTCCGCATCAATCTTGACCACACTAGCTGATGTCCCAATCCCGGCATAAATATATCCGTCATGATAGGCTGTGGAGCGGGTGTAACTTTGTCCCGGAGCTACCGTACCATAGTCTTTCATTTCTCCTGTAGCCGGATCATATCTTCCAATCTTTGCGTTAGGATAGGAACCAAAATAAACTCTACCTTGCTCGTCATGAGACAAGCCGTATACGACGGACTCGCCAATACCGCCGAGATCGGTTAACGATTGTGTTTGCGGCGAGTATTGATACAATTTACCATTACCGCCTATATAGACAGTTCCATCAGGGACGGTCAAATGCGTCCAGGAGCTTTCACTGCCCGGCAGCGGAAAAACACGCAGTACTTCCTGACTTAGGACATCGATAACTTGGAATTGCGCCGGGTTACCGGAAGTAGTGGTATACATGACATCTCTGCCGTTTTCCACACCATAGGCAGAATCATAAATCGCTATGCTTTGAATCGGGGAGCCAAGGTCGATAGGGGCGCTAAACGACCGGTCCACATAAGCGTGAGCGGGACGGGCAGGAAATAGGCTAAGCAACAGGACCGCGACCAAACTGATACAACCGACTGTCTGTATGCGCTTCCATTTAAATGTAAACAAAACGGTAGTCATGGAGAATTCCCCTCTTTCGTTAAATGATCTTGCTTTCGGGTTGTGATTGGAGATCATCCATAGGGGCAGAACGGTAGTTACTGGAGCACCTCCTCATTAGAGTTGTGGTATATATGTGGTTCATATTTCATGTAGAACTTACCATGTGTTTTACGAGAGTGTCAATACGACTTAAGGGGGATTGTCCAGATATAGGTCGTGGGGCCTAACGATAGGAGGAATGCCTACCTGTACAAGCAAAGATGACATTTGCTTGAAAATTCCGCCTACTAAGTCACGCACGCGAAAGCTTTACTCAGCGGTGCTAGAAAGTGAAGTCATCACTCTGCAGGACTAGAGCAGGAGAAAGCTTCGCTCTGCAGAGCTAGAGCAGGAGAAAGCTTCGCATTGCAGCACTAGCGCTCGTCCCCGCAAATATATTTGGAGACTGATCTAGTTGAAGCAGGACAGGTATTGTATAATATATCCAGCCAATCAGGGGAGGGGATTTTTCTGTCAAATAGCAGTGCAGCACATTTATTGCTGGAGCGCTTAATAACAACTAGCGGACTAGCCGTTAGAAAAAGCATGCCAAATTTCGAGTATAGATCATGTAAAGGCTGAGCGGGTCCAAGCTTTTAAAAGCAGCGATCCTTATCAGCTGAAGAATGAATTTCCCGAATTTTTTGCTGAGCCAGAGGTTTAGGTAAATAAAAAGCTGGTATTGAGAGGTGCCGGTTGAACATGAACTTTTGTTTATGGCTTATTGTGATTGTTGCAATCTTAAATATCCTGTTTCTGTTGATAGGGAACTGAATATTGTCTCAAGCAGGCAACAGCATGGGGATCGATCGTTTACGCGATGAGCAGGGAAATGATATTTTCCTTGATACTCCTTCAATGCGGGAATTGTTCATGCAATATTGCTCGCCGGTCTAATGAGAACCCCGAGTGGTACGTGCAATATATTATAGAAAAGCGGCGCGCGGAGGGATTGCCGGAACTGAAAGGTTTGGAGTAATGAACATGAATAGGAGTCGTTCAGTCTGTTTCATCCGCAGGCGATAACAGGCTGTAGGCTGAGTGAGTCGCCTATGATCGAAATTTGGTATGGTAACAAGCTTAGGGAGTTAGTCAAGATGCTGAAAACCGAAATAAAGGTGGAGGTGGATTAAAATGAGACATATTATAACGATATGGGGGGCCAACTTCTCCTCCGAAGAAGAACTGGTGGCATATGTCGAGAGCGCCTATGATGATGACGGAGAAGAAGTGCTTCCTTCCGCTTTTTTAGAAAGCATAGGCCACTCCTCGATAGATCGTGACTTTCTGGAGCTGCATTTTTTAAGCAATGAAGAGGAACATACTGCTTTTATCCAATATTTGAAGTCAGAGTATTCGTCACACGATTCGTTCGTTAACCTGCTGCCGCCAACTATGGATGAATCTATCCGAAGCTATAATTCGATTCTTCTTTTGTCCGGGAATGACTCGCCTTACGGAGCTGTAAACGAGGAGCTGTTCCATATCGTCAAAGCAGATTTGCCGGTTGATGCCCCTGCACTTCTTGCCAGCATCGAGTATTGGGGCGATTGAACAACGCAAATCATAATCCGGCCAATACTCATGGAAGTAGGGGCCTAATAGGTCCTCTTCCAATGTAAAGGTGTCAAAATAAAACACCCAGAAATGTTGTTTTTTACAGCATTCTGGGTGTTGACTTTTTAAGGTATCACTAACAAGCAGCTTTCGGACAGGCCCCTGTTTTATATATATGCAATAATCTGCATAGAATGAGCCGAAACCCGGGGGAAAACGCGAACATCTTGTTTTGGGAACTTATTGGACAGTCTCTTCGCTAGTCAACGTCAATACTGGCAGGGTTTGGCGGTCGTCTCATAAACAGCATTTTAATTCCAAATACCACCTTCAACATTCCGTCAATCGCGGCCAACAATAGAAATGGAATATCGGCTAACAGAATACCCATTACAGCATTTGCGGTTGTCAATACCCCTAACAGAAGCATGATTTTCCCTTGAGAAAAATAAAAACCAAAGAAATGAACACCAATGATCGTCAAAATACATAACCACAGCAATCTCAAGTCCTCTGTACCGATAACCAGCCCGCAAATCGTACAGAGAACGATCGTTACCGCTACAGACACATTATCCATTCGATCCTGAAACTTAGTATTTTTGCCATAGGATAATTTGTTGTTTACAAAAGGCAAAACAAGGATTAATAAAAAACCGACAAAATAACCGAACCCCATAATATAAGGGTGTATAAATAAGTCCCCGCCAGCGGCCGCAGATATTATAATGATAACTCCGATATAAAGCAGCCACACCCCAACCGTTCTTTGAGTATTGTATTCTCTGCTGCTGATCCCTGTATTCGTGCCCATTGGTTCCCTCCTTATTTTATCCTAATTGCTTCATTAAATCCTGCCAAGCCGAATGGCGACTGCTCACCTTTTTAGACATGCTCTAGATTTTCCTGCATGGAAGGGATAGCGAGCCACTGTTCCTCCTCCATTAAGCCAATGGCGTAGAGTTTAAGCTGGTTCGAGAGCTGAAACAGCTGCTGGATCGGATAGCCCAAATCACCGTAAGTTTTATATTGATTACGGTATGTTTGATAAAGGTTTAGCTTCGCAGGCAGGTTTTTGAGCAGGACGGGTTTTTGAGCTGCCAGTTGATGGGCAGGCAAGGTAAAAGTGTTTTGCCGAATATGGCTCTGACTCTGTTCCGACATGAGGAAGCTGACCAGCTTGCTTGCCTGTTCTTGATGAACGGAAGCCCGGCTGATGGCAAGACCCGTTACCAGCAGAAGCGTATTGCCGTTTGCCCAAGCGGGTAATGGAGCGATGTCGAAGAGAACATTCGATTCGCGCAGATCATTAAGCCGATAATAGGTGGTCAGAATGGCCGAAACTTTTTGCTCCCTAAATAGATTCTCCGCTTCGAATTCACCTTGCGCGAGCGCCAGCGGAAACATGCCCTTTTCGTGGATGAAGGAGCGAAGCCGCGTAATTCCTTGCAGGCTGGCAGAGTCGGGAAAATCCGGGTGCTGCAAGAAAAACAATGGCCAGCGGTTAATAGAAAACAGCTGGAAAGCGAACGCGTAACGATTAGGAGCCCTTAACTCGCGCAGCACATTGAACAGCTGTTCCCAGTGCCAGCCGCTCTCCGGCTCAGGCAAGCTTTTTTCCTGCCAATGCTGCTTGTTATAACATAGGATGACCGGTGAATAAACGAACGGTTGAACAGTCAGACGGGCAGTAGGGGTTTCCATAAACGGATGACGCAAAAAGTCGGGCACCTCCTCTGCCAAAGGCTGCTCGGTTAGCCAATCGTGCTCCTCAGGCCTCCATTGATACCAGTCCATCAAATTGAGGGTCACTACATCTACTATACCGAGGCGTATCATGGTTTTAATGCTCTCCACATTGGAATAGGGAAGCTCGATCGGTTCAATATGAATATCCGGATGCTGGTTGTGAAACTGATGGATAAGAGTGTGAATGTCTGTTTCCGAGTTCATGGAAGGGTAAATCCCGAAGCGGATGGTTGTTTTATCAGGGAAACCGTTGACGATAGTGCCTACTCTAGGCTGTTTGCTGATCAAACCCTCATCGGTTAGCCGCTGGAGGACAAGTCTAACCGACTTTTTACTAAGGGCATATTGTTTAGTCAAAATTAGCTCAGGAGGCAAATATTGTCCCTTTGCGTACTCTCCTGACTTTATTTTACTGCGGAGATCCTCCGCCATTGCACTCATTTTGGATTGGAAACTCAACCGGTCTGATCTGGCCATGTACGTTCACCCATTTTCTTATGTTAGCGTTATGTTACCATAGTCTAGAGGGTTAAGTATACTTGAGTGATATCTGCTGATATCATAGGCGCAGCAGCTTTAGAGAACGGAAGGAAATACACAAAATTGCACCATGTTCATGTGCTTCCGTCTAATAAAATATGAGATAATAGAACAAGAAAATATAGAGTGGAAAAGAATGGAGTTTAAATCGATGAGCTATCAATGGTTAGAGCAGTGTATAGATGACTTGGAAAAGCACGGGCACCTCGTGAGAATCCGCGATGAAGTGGATCCGCATCTTGAGATGGCGGCGATTCACTTGAAAGTGTATGCGGCTGGGGGACCTGCGTTATTATTTGAAAAGGTAAAGGGATCCAAATTTCGCGCGGTGTCCAATTTGTTTGGCACGATCGAACGCAGCAAATTTATTTTTCGTCATACTTGGGAAACGACTCAGGCTATCATCGGCGTTCGAAATGACCCGGTGAAAGCATTAAAGAATCCGTTGAAATATGCGGGAACCGGATTGGCCGCCAGAAGAGCTCTGCCTTTGAAGAAGAACGGGCTCCCTGATGACTTTGAGGAAATTTCGGTGTCCGATCTGCCGCAGATCAAGCATTGGCCCGATGATGGAGGTGCATTCATCACCCTGCCTCAGGTATACAGCGAAGACCCGGACAAGCCGGGAATTATGAACGCAAATCTGGGCATGTACCGGATTCAGATTAGCGGCAATGACTACGAGATGAATCGGGAGGTAGGCCTGCACTATCAAATCCATCGGGGGATTGGTATACATCAGGCAAAGGCGACGAGGAAAGGGCAGCCGTTGAAGGTAAGCTGCTTCATTGGCGGGCCGCCCGCTCATACGCTGTCTGCTGTCATGCCGCTTCCTGAAGGCTTAAGCGAATTGACGTTTGCAGGACTGCTGGCCGGCCGTCATTTCCGCTACAGCTATGTAGACGGCTATTGCATTAGCCATGATGCGGATTTCGTTATTACTGGCGAGGTCTACCCTCATGATACTAAGCCGGAAGGGCCTTTTGGCGATCATTTGGGCTATTACAGCTTAGTACATGAATTTCCGGTGATGAAGGTACACAAGGTGTATGCTCGCAAGAACGCCATTTTCCCTTTTACGGTTGTCGGCCGCCCACCCCAGGAGGATACGTCTTTTGGCGCACTTATTCATGAGCTGACGGGAGGGGCAATTCAGCAGGAAATTCCGGGTGTCAGAGAGGTGCATGCCGTCGATGCGGCCGGTGTACATCCGCTGTTATTTGCTATTGGAAGTGAACGCTATACACCTTACCAGAAAGTCAAACAGCCTGCGGAAATTTTAACGATTGCCAATCGGATTTTGGGGACGAACCAGCTCAGCCTGGCCAAATATTTATTTATAGCTGCACAGGAAGAGGAGCCGCTTGATACTCATGATGAGGCAGGATTTTTCCGCTACATTCTGGAACGGATAGATTTGCGAAGGGACCTGCATTTTCAGACGAACACGACCATCGACACATTGGATTACTCAGGTACCGGGTTAAATACCGGAAGCAAGGTAGTATTTGCTGCAGCCGGAGATAAGAAAAGAGAGCTATGCACTGAAGTTCCTGCGGTTTTCCAGGAGCTGCATTCTCTCATAACTAATCCATGTCTCGTATTGCCAGGGGTCGTGGCTGTCCAAGCGGTACATCCTTTCCTCGATCATCAGCAAAGCGCGGACTTTATGAAGCAGCTCAGTGATGCGGTTATAGAGCAGGGAGGGCTTCCTGATTGCCCAATGATTGTTGTCTGTGATGACAGTACATTTACCAGCGAGTCTATTGCTAATTTTGTCTGGACCACCTTTACCCGCAGCAATCCGTCCCATGATTTGTATGGGGTCAAGGAGTCGATTGAATTTAAGCATTGGGGCTGTGATAATGTCATCATTGACGCGAGAAGCAAGCCGCACCATGCACCTCCGCTGGTGCCGGATGCTGAAGTGGAGAAGAGCATTGAAAGATTTTTTACAGCGGGCGGGCCTTTGGGCTAGTCGCTGCTTAGTGCCCTATCAATGAAACGAGGACGCAAGGGACAGGACATTGGGGGACAGGGAGCAGAAGCACGGGGAGCAAGGGTGCGATACAAAAGGAAAGTATATCTTTTGAGGGATGCACGTCCTTTTTTGGAGCAGTAGGCAAGGGTAGTGAGGCTGTTTGCAATATGCAGGCGGCTGCGGATCGTTTGCGACTCATTTGCAGCTTTTATTTGCAGCTCTTTTTGCAACTCTCATTGTGACCCGTTAACAGTTAAGTCGAAGTCCGTCTGCACCATGAATCCTAGTACATTGCTGATGTAGTGCAGGGTAAGCAGGGATAGATCAATTAAAGACAGATTAATTAGAGATAGATTAACTAACTTCAAAACGTTGGCTATTCCGCAGATTGTGGGCTCCTAAACGATGTATCTTATATAAGCAACAAATTTTCGAACCAATCGACACCATAGCAGAGTCGGTTTTAAACTTATGCTATTATATTCATATATTTAGTTGAAGTAAGGGGTAGGATTATGAATCAAAATATCCAGCAGTTTAAAGCCGAGTTTTTTAAAGCTTTGGCTCACCCGTTACGAATTCGCATTTTAGAGCTGTTAAGCGATGGGGAAAAGACGGTGAATGAACTGCAGAGCATTTTAGGCTTGGAGGGCTCTGCGGTGTCTCAACAGCTTGCGGTATTACGCAACCGAAACGTAGTTCAGGGAATAAAGGAGGGAACTTCTGTCATTTATTCTCTTCGTGATCCGTTAATTAAAGACTTGCTGCTAGTAGCCAAGCAAATTTTTGACAACCATCTGGTGGATGCGATTAGTTTACTGGAAGACATGCGAAATGAATCTTGATCAGAAAAACAAGGGGAACCGTGAGCAAGACGATGGAACTTCTTGTTTTTTTAACCACATCAGAAAGTATAAATTTTCTATATCCAAAAAGACGCTTTCTGATTGGCATGAAAAGCTACCGCTAATACCGGGTTATTCATCTTCGAAAGGGCTTCGTTAGAAGCTTTTTTATGTTTATTTCCGCGAAAGTCAGTTACTGCTCTTATAAGAGATTGACAGAAGAGCTGAAAAGGGGGTAGTATTTTAAATATATTCAAATATTTAAATATTTGAAAGAAGGAAGATATAGTGAAATGGATGGGGAGATTTGATCATTACAACGCTTCTGCGTTTCGCAAGGATCTTATGTCAGGTCTTATTGTTGGTATTATCGCCATTCCGTTGGGAATGGCGTTTGCTATTGCCTCTGGAGTCAAACCGGAGTACGGGATCTATACGACGATAATTGCCGGTATTTTGATATCACTTTTTGGTGGTTCAAAGTTCCAGATTGGCGGGCCGACGGGCGCTTTTATCCCGATTCTCTTTGCGGTTGTTATGCAATATGGCTATGAAAATTTGTTGATCGCCGGATTTATGGCGGGAATTATGCTTGTGCTTATGGGGTTGTTTAGGCTTGGGGCTTTAATCAAATTCATTCCCCGGCCGGTGACGATTGGATTTACCGCAGGAATTGCGGTCATCATTTTTAGCGGTCAGCTTGCCAATTTTATAGGCTTGGATCATATAGAAAAACATGAATATTTCCTGTCCAACATGAAGGAAATCGGGATTCATTTGTCCGAATTCAACGGGTATAGCATACTTACGGCTGTCATTTGCTTGACTGTTATTCTGGCTCTGCCGCGGTGGCTACCCAAGCTTCCCGCCTCCTTAGCGGGACTGGTTGTTTCCAGTTTGATAGCGGCGATCTTTTTTAAAGATCAGGTTGCGACGATCGGATCGGCTTATGGAACTATTCCTAGCACGCTGCCCGGGTTTCAAATTCCCGAGATTACTTGGGAACGAATTGTTATGTTGATCCATCCCGCTTTTGTGATCGCGATGCTGGGTGGAATTGAATCGCTTTTGTCGGCTGTAGTCGCTGATGGCATGACAGGAAGCCGGCATAACAGCAATCGTGAATTGGTCGGGCAAGGAATCGCCAATATAGTAACTCCACTGTTCGGGGGAATTCCCGCAACAGGAGCAATCGCACGTACAGCTACGAATATTAAAAACGGCGCGGTATCGCCATTGTCGGGAATCATTCACGGTATCGTTGTTTTGTTGGTGCTCGTGCTTTTTGCTCCCTATGCCTCCCATATTCCATTGGCCAGTATGGCTCCTATACTGATGGTTGTTGCATGGAATATGAGTGAACGCAGCGCTTTTTTGCATGTGCTGAAATCGAAAACGAGCGATTCTCTTGTGCTGGTTACCACTTTCTTGCTGACCGTATTAACAGATTTAACGACAGCAGTCGAAGTGGGGTTGATTTTTGCTGTGCTGCTATTTGTTAAACGGATGAGTGATATGATGAAAGTGGCAAAAGTACTGCCAGATCCGAACAATAAACATGAGAAGGTTAAAGAGCATATGGTATATGAGGGGCATGACTGCCCTCAAATCAGCTTGTATACGATCGAAGGGCCTTTGTTTTTTGGTGCGGCCGCTATGTTTGAAAAGTCCATTATGGATTCCGCAAGAAGACCAAGAATTTTGCTGCTGCGGATGGGGAAAGTTCCATTCATGGACACTACCGGGGAAGCTAATCTAGCCAGTCTAATTAAGCATTTTAAAAAATCGGGCGGGACTGTGCTGTTTTCAGGAGTGCAGCCACAGCCGCTGGAAATGCTGAAAAAAACCGGCCTGTACGAACAGATTGGCGCCGATAAGTTTTTTGAGCATACGGGTGATGCCATCAATTATGCCTTGAACAATTTGAACTACAGTCAATGTGTCGGATGCAAACAGTTTGCTTTCCGTGAATGTAGTGTCCTTTCCAGTACGGGAACTTTGCCCGCAGCGAACAGCTTGAACAAAGAAGTGATGTAGGGAAGAGCACGGCGAGTAGGAAGGCTTGTTTGGCGTAATTTATTTTAAATATTGATCTACATTTGTCTCGAAGTATTTGGTGTAATCTGTATATGGGAGGATGGATAGAAATAAAATTAACTAAGAGATAAGGTAAATCAGGGATGAGATAAGGTTATTAAGAAATAGGATAAATACAAATACGGAAATAGATGCTATACTTGGGGCCAATAGGATAGTATTTTCTTTTACCCTATTCTTTTACATAAGGAGCCATTCCTGTAATGCATGCTCAGAAAATTAAGCCGCTGTTACATACCATATCCATTCTCTAGAAAAGAGGTGAAAAAGTCACGGGAAGTCTGCCACGATACACGATCTATCACGAATCAGTTGAGGATGGCCAGCTAAAAGACTCAGTAGTAACCGAGGAGCAGACCGAGGCATTGAAATGGCTGTCTAATGCTTATCACGAAGGAATTCTCGATCCGGAATTCGCCATTATGAATAAAGAACAGGCTATGGCGCGCAATGCTTCCGGTCATGTGGTCTTAACGGCAATGACACCCTACGAAGCAGCGGCTCTTACCCTAGGCTACCAGGAAGAAGGGCGGACCGATATGTGGATTCCGCTGGCCGGATTACAGGCCGATCCTGACTCTCCGGTGCTGGTGCCTACTAATACGAATAACCCTATGTTCTACGTAGTACCTAAAAATTTGCCAGAAAGAAAAGTACGGGCTGTTCTCAATTGGCTTGACAAAGGGTTACACAAGAGTCCGGAGCAATGGATAGCGGAAGGAATGGCTGGTGAGGAACTGGAATTTGTGCTGCAATGGTTCGGCAGAGAGGATCTCCTGAGCGAGCCGATATTTTCCTCTGACCGCTTACAGGAGCCCGCACTCGCTCATTTTGAGAGAGTATCAGGCGAGTGGCAAAATACAGATGTGCAAAAACAAGGGTTTCCGCAAGCAGATCGTTTATTCAGCCGCGGTGAATATGCTGAGCTTAATGGACAGATTCATCGCAAAAAGATCGAAGTCATTATGGGCAAATTATCGCTCGAAGAGTGGCGGCAATTTATTAACGAGCTGCAGGAAAGCCTGGAGTATCAAGCTATGATGTCGGAATTATCTGTATTGCTGGATGAATGAGGACCAAGCTTTTAAAAGAACCATTAAACCAGCTGCACATCTTTGAACCTGCACAGGACTGGCAAAGAGAGGGCGCTTTCTATGGGATTGGATGAAAAATTCGACGTTTTTAATGAAGAAGGAAAAATTATTGGCAGCGAGACCCGTCGGCAGGTTCACCGCCTCGGCCTATGGCACCAAACGTTTCATTGCTGGATTATTAAGCGCAATAACGCAGGCGAATGGCTACTACTGCTCCAGCTGCGGCATAAAAACAAGGATACTTACCCTAACATGCTGGATGTTTCTTGTGCCGGACATCTGCTGGCAGGGGAAGGCATAGAAGACGGAACGCGTGAATTGAAGGAGGAGCTCAATGTAGAGGTGAGAATCGAGGATCTGACCTATTGCGGAACCATTCTAGAAGATCACGTGTTATCGGATGAATGTATCGACCGGGAGCGGATTCATCTTCATCTGCTTCGCTGTGATCAGCAATTGGAGGATTATCAGGTGCAGCTGAGTGAAGTTAGCGGTTTGTTTGAGCTTACGCTGGCGGACTTTAAGAAGCTGTATGAGAAACAATTGCAACGTGTCCAGGCAAAAGGCTTTCTTGTTAACCAGGCGGGGAAGAAAGTGCTGGTCTCCAAATCAATACCAAGAGAGCGGATTATTTGGAATTCTAAAGCTTACTATGAAGCCTTGTTTTTTCATATAGCCAAGCTGGATCAGCTCGAATCGGCGTCTTTCGAATAAGCGGTGTTGATGGAATGATCATTATCACGGTAAGAAAGCTCTTTACATAGTTGAAGAGCTTTCTTTTTTTGTATACACTAAATAATAACGATAATCATTCTCAATAAATCCTCAATTAACACTAGTAGATTTTATTCGCAGATGCTGCACTGAAGATAATAGATTTTCCGGCATTGCATTTATATCGCAGTCGGTTGCCAAGGTAAGGAGAGATGAGCGGATGTGGTTTATTCAAGGCAAGGAATCGGCGGACAGTCGAAAAACAGAAAGGGAGCTTTCCAACAGGCTGTCTGAGGATTGGTTTATTCGTCTGCATCAGGTAAGGGAGATTCAGGTCGGTGAGGATCAGAAGCTGGCTCACCAGCTCTCTCATACCTACGTTCTTGTTGTCGCTTTGCATGGTTCGGGGAAGCTCTATTTGGACAACCGCGAATATTTGCTTGAGCCGAATACGTACGGCTTTTGCCTGCCCGCACATACTTGGGGAGCCCGCAGCGATAATCGTCCGCTCAAGCTTTATCAATTCACTTTTCATACCTTCCAAAAGATAGATAGCCGTACTGCATCCCTAGTATCTGCTGGCGAAGAGCTGCCGGAGCTGCGTAAAGAGCCAGAGGAGCCCGGCCGATTGCTCCAGCCCTGGGTTTCTGAATATGGTGAGCTTAACGGGGGGGCAGGCAGTTCATTGCAGCGAATATGCGAGTCGATCATGCAGGATTGGGATAGCAAAGATTTGTTTGCCCGCTACCATGCCAATGTGGGATTTGAGCAGCTGCTGTATGTTATTTGGACTAATTCGCGTTCAGCCAAAAGAACCCCGAGAGCTTCAATGGAACAGGTACGGCGCTACATAGAGCAAAATTATGACGCCAGTCTAACGATAGGCCAGCTTGCTCAACTAGCCGGTGTCAGTAGTAATTATTTTGTAGGGCTGTTCAAAAAAACATTCGGAATTAGCGCTATGGAGTACGCTGCGGAGTGCAAAATGACTCAGGCCAAGCGGCGCATGGCGAGAGGGAATGTCAAACTGAAGGAAGTGGCTTCACAAGTCGGCTACGAGGATGAGTTCTACTTCAGCCGCAAATTCAAAAAGCATACAGGCTTGTCACCCACTCAATATATGAACGCCAGGCGGAGAAGAATTGCTGCCTATAGCCCTTCCGTGTGCGGTCATCTATTGGCGCTCAATCGAATTCCGTATGCTGCGCCGCTGCATCCAAAATGGACGGAATATTATTATGAGAACTACCGGAATGAAATACCGGTCCATTTGAGTGCTTACCGTCATAATGTGGATTGGTCATCCAATGTAGAAAGACTTATGAATTCTGATGCAGAAACGCTCATATGTCTTCAGCCTTTACGCTCCGAGGAAGAGGCTTTGCTGCAAAAAGCTGTCCCGGATCTGCTTATTGTGCCGGAGCACCTGCATTGGCGTGAGCAGTTTTGGCAAATCGCGGAATATTTGGGCGATGAAGCAGAAGCGAATAGCTGGCTCTCCCGCTACAAGCAGAAAGTAAAGTGGGGTCAAGCCCAGCTGCGGCAGAGCGCAATAAAAGGACAACTGCTGATCCTTCGGGTTTTCAAAAACCAATTGTACCTTCACCGCAGCCGCGGGGCGGAGTCCGTACTGATTGATTCGCTTGGTCTGGAGCTTGCTTCTGTCCCGAAAGAGCCTAATGTTGCCTCAGATCAGTCCAATGAGGTAACCATGGAACAGCTGAGTGAAATCAATCCGGATTATCTTTTCGTCCTCATATATCAGGAAACAGAAACGCTGGTTTATTGGGACGAGCTGCAGACTACAGAATGCTGGCAGGGATTGCAGGCCGTCAGGAGCGGACATTTATACCAATTATCTTCCGATCCGTGGCGGGAATACTCCGCTTACTCTCAATTAAGAATGATCGATGAGGCCGTTAGACTGTTTTCGGTTCATAGTCCATAGTTTTTCCGGATTTTGTCCATGGCGGTGTAGGACAATATCCCTTATATTCAATAATGATAATCATTATCAATTAGAAAGAGATGGAGAAAGGAGCAAGAAATCAATATGAGCCACACCGTATCCGGAAAGCTGCTTACTGCCGTACTTTCCATCATGCTGCTGTTGATTGCTGCAGCTTGTGGGAACGGACAGAGTGGAAGTACAGGTGGACCATCGCCCGCGCAATCGGGCGGAAATGAGGCCAATCAAGCGAATCAAGAAGGGGGAAATCCGTCCGGAAAAGGAGCGGAAGGTGGGTCGGAGCCGTCCTCCGAGGGTGATAATGGAACGCCTGCCGGAGAACAGACAATCACTTATTTGGGTCAGGAATATACACTGCCAGACCCCGTAGAAAAAATCGTCATTACTGGAGCTATGGAAGCGATGGAGGATGCCTTGGTGCTGGATGTCAAACCTGTTGGGGCGATTACGTTCGCAGGCCAATTTCCGGAATTATTTGCGCCTATCGTGACAGATGCGGAATCCATCGGGGAGAAATCCCAGCCCAACTTCGAAACGATTCTGAAGCTCAAACCGGATGTCATTCTGGCATCCACTAAATTCCCGGATGATGTAGTAGAACAATTAGAAAAAATAGCAACTACAATTCGCGTCTCCCATATCGCGACTCATTGGGAAGACAATCTGCGTCTTATGGGCGAGCTTTCCGGCAAAACCGAGCAGGCTGAACAGGAAATCGCCAACTATCAGGCTGCTTTGGAGCAGGTTAAGCCAGAATTGACAGAGAAGCTGCAGGACAAAACGGTATTGTTTATCCGCATCCGTGCGGGACAAATGTTTATATATCCGGAAACCGTCTTCTTCAATCCGATCTTATATAACGATCTTGGCTTGACTGCGCCAGCGGAAGTGAAGGCAGCCCAAACCCAAGAGCAAATTTCGGTAGAGGCGTTGGCTGGGTTGAACCCTGATATTATATTTATTCAGAATGCGGATGTGGAAAATGCAGATAACACAGCCGTACTGGAAGAGCTGCAGAACAATCCAATCATCAAAAGTGTTGAAGCGGTAAAAAATGACAAAGTGTACGTCAATGTAATCGATCCGCTAGCAGAGGGCGGGCCAGCCTGGAGCCGAATTACTTTCTTGAAAGAAGCGATCCAACATCTTACCGAATAACCAGGCTGAAGCCCAACCGGGCATGAGCAGGCCGGACACACGTCGTGCCACCACACTGTATGTACTTTTGCTGGTCTTATCACCGCTAGCAGCCATTGTCATTGTGCTGCTTTCGGTGATGGTCGGTGCAAAACCTATTAGCGGATCGGTTGTGGCGGACGCCATATTCAGCTTTGACCCTGGGAATGTGGATCATCAAATTATTCGCCACTCCAGGCTGCCTCGTGTGGCAGGCGCGCTTCTTATAGGAGCGTGTCTTGCTGTTTCCGGCGCTTTGATGCAAGGGATGACCCGCAATTATTTGGCCTCTCCATCGATTATGGGAGTGTCCGATGGCTCCGTCTTCGTCATCACCCTGTTCATGATCATGCTGCCTAACGCAGGTTCCTTGACGATGATCGTATATTCCTTAATCGGTTCTGCTCTTGGGGCCGGTATCGTATTTGCCTTGGCGTGGCTGCTGCCCGGCGGCTTATCTCCGGTACGCATGGCGGTCCTGGGAACGATCATCGGGACGTTCTTGGCCGGCGTGTCCCAAGCACTTTCCACGTACTTTCAAGTATCACAAAATGTGAGCTTCTGGTACAATGCCCGCCTTCACCAGATGGACCCGGCCTTAATTCAACTGGCCCTGCCTTTCGTGGCGGCCGGTTTGGTTCTTGCGCTAGTTTTGGCGAGATCGGTTACCGTATTGTCTCTCGGAGATGATATCGCCCAGGGGCTCGGCCAAAAAACAGCAGCCGTCAAAGCGCTGACTCTCATCAGTGTCATTCTGCTAACAGGCATTTCGGTCGCTCTGGCTGGTAAAATCGCTTTTGTCGGATTAATCGTGCCGCATATATGCCGCTTCCTGGTGGGTCAGGACTATAAGCGGATCATTCCTTCTGCAGCCGTATTTGGAGGTTTGTTCCTTGCAATCTGCGATCTCATCAGCCGGCTGCTGAATCCTCCCTTTGAAACTCCGGTAGGGGTAGTCACCGCATTATTTGGTGTACCCTTCTTTCTTTACTTGATCAAGACCAAGGGGGGAGGAAAACATGGATAGCAGGTACGCACGAAAGTTTAAATTTTCGTTATTGATTTGTACTGTGATTATTCTCGTTGGGATTTATATCAGTTTAACTAATGGAACCTTTGATTTAACGGTTCGGGATATCGTGCAAACGCTGCTTCGCATTGATCCGCAGGACGATCATGATCTGGTTATCTTTGATTTTCGCCTGCCGCGAATAGTCATCGGAGCTTTGGTTGGCTTTGGGCTCGGCATAGCCGGAGCGGTTATTCAGGGAGTCACCCGCAATCCGCTGGCTGATCCGGGGATTCTCGGAATCAATGCCGGTGCCGGAGCTGCAGTCGTTATCTACATGTTCTTGGTAGAAGGTCAAATTAAAGGGGCAGACTGGTTCTCGGTAATAACTATGCCGTTATTCGGCTGGATTGGCGGCTTGGCAGCGGTAGGCTTGATTTATTTGTTTGCGGTGGAACGGGGGGCTTTGGACCCGCAGCGGTTTGTTCTGGTTGGAATAGCGATTGCCTCCGGCTTTGGCGCCCTGACGTTGTATGTATCTTTAAAAATGAACCCGCGCGATTATGAGATGGCAGTGGTCTGGCTTGCCGGCAGTGTGTACCATGCTAACTGGAATTACGTTCTTACCGCGCTGCCCTGGCTCGTTATTCTCACCCCGCTCATATGGCGCAAAGCGAGGATTCTTGATCTTTTTCAATTGCAGGAAGCGAGCACAAAAGGACTGGGGGTTGCCGCTGATAAGGAACGCCGTTTGCTGCTGTTATACAGCGTTGGCCTTGTCAGTGCGTGCATTTCCGTAGCCGGCAGTGTAGGCTTTATTGGCCTCATTGCTCCGCATATGGCCAGGCGGCTGGTTGGCTATCACCACAACTATATGATTCCGCTTTGCGGAATGATTGGCATGGCAATGGCCGTAATCGGTGATTTGATCGGAAAAACAGTATTTGCTCCAGCCCAGCTTCCGGTAGGTATTGTCATTTCTATAATCGGAGTGCCTTATTTTATCTATTTGTTATTTAGAGCCCGTAAGTAAAAGGAGGGGATCAGGTGATTGCAAGATTACACCACCATAAGACAGGGGAGCGTGACCTTCATATATATGTTCCGCCCTCTTATGAGCAGAGCCGGCAGCAGCGCTATCCGGTTGTTTATGTACATGACCAGGGGGAGTTAGTCATGGGCTGCTTCAACACCCTGGAGCATTTGTTTCTGAGCCGGCAGCTTCCCGAGCTGATCTTTGTCGGGATTGGTACAGAAAACCGCATCGATGACTATACACCGTGGCCAGCGGAAGCCTTGATGGAGTCGGCCCCGTCTTTTGGCGGGAAAGGCAGAGACTATTTACAAGAGCTGACTGAACAGATCAAACCGGAGATAGACGCCCGGTATCGCACGCTTGTTGAGCGGGAGCATACGGCTTTGCTTGGATGCTCCTTGGGCGGACTGATCTCGGTTTATGCCGCTTATGAATATGCGGATAGATTTGGAAATATCGGTGCGATATCCGCTTCTTTCTGGTATGAGGGCATGCTGGATTTTATCCAGACCCGCTCCTTGCCGCCCCTTCAACCTAAGCTTTATTCTTATGTCGGGTTATTGGAAGGGGTATACAAAACCAACCTGCAAAAGAATATGGTGCCCAATACGATGGCGGTCCATGAACATTGGAAGAAGCAGGGGTGGGCCAAGGAACGGCTTAAGCTGGAGGTTCATCCGCAGGGTACCCACGATCATCACTTTTTCATCCAGCAATTTCTGTCCGCTCTGCATTGGTTTTTTGGCGGAAGGGAGACTGTGATCGCATGATAGTTCATACAGATACGGGCCGTTCTTATCTGATCCCGAGAACCAGGGAATTCCAGGTGTTCCGGAAAGGCGCAAGCGGGCATGAGCAGCATGAGTACCGATTGTTTTTGTATACACCAGAGGAACCCCCTCCCCCGGGCGGATATGCGGTTGTTTTTTTGCTCGATGCTAATTCGTGCTTTGGCTCTTTCGTAGAGATGGTGAGGCTGCAAACGCGCAAACCACATGGCTATGACCCGCTGGTCGTAGTAGGAATCGGCTATGATACCGATGCGCCCTTTGCCACTTCCAATCGCTTTCGCGATTTTACTGTACCTGCAGACCCGGACGAGCTGCTGCAGAGAGGAGATGGCTCAGCATGGCCGCCAGGAGGAGAGGCGGAGGTTTTTCTGGATTTCCTCTCCCACGACATCAAGCCTTTCATTCAACAGCAGCTGCCTATACATCCCGGTAAACAAGCATTGTTTGGCCATTCATTGGGCGGTCTATTCACAATGCATGTGCTGCTCACCCGGCCCTTTGAATTTCAAACCTACATAGCAGGAAGTCCTTCGCTTTGGTGGAAGAACGGCTATCTGTTTGACGTGCTGTCTTCCTTCAGTCAGCGGATGCTAGCGGCCGGAGCGATCCCCGGTTACGCCCGCTGCAGCACTACTCAAGCTGCTATTGCTAGCATTGATGTGCGCACGGACCTCCAATTGAGAGTGGAGGGTCGAAAAGAGAGCGATGCAGGGACTCTAGTAAAAGATACGGAGGGTCTGGTCCAGGATGCGGAGAATCAGGTGAATAATACCAGAGTCCTGTTAGCTGTAGGGGGAAGAGAAAAGCCGCATATGATTGCAGATGCCGACAAGATGTATAGACACCTGCAAGAGATGAAACAAGACCTTCCCCATTTTCAGGTAGATTACGGGTGGTTTGAGAAGGAAGGGCATGTAAGCATATTGCCGGGCTTATTCAATCTTGCGCTGCAGTATATCCTTGGTGAGCATCCGGGAAAACTGAAGTGATTTCTTCCCTGGCTTTCGCCCTAGTGAGGAACTGTCGGACCTATTATTTTCAGATTATGCAAAAAATGATGTGGCGAAATCCCGGATAACGTGGGACTAGTGATGCAAAACCGCCCCTGCCGCTTGTCAAGTAATGGTGAGATCCTCATAATAGATAGGGAGACTAGCTGTAAGGGGGAGAGATAGTGGAAGACATGAACCTGTATATTTTTGGTGTCATTACTCTGGTCATCCTTGTAGGTACTCTTCCCTTAATAATAAAGTCAGTCAAATTGATGAAGGATTCGCTCTCGACTATGCAGCAGGATGCAGATCTTATGGCTATAGGCACCGAAGCGGAGGCCGTAGTGCAGGCTGTCACGGAAACTAATACGACCTATAATCAAAACCCGCAGGTCATCCTGGATTTGAAGGTGTTCAAAGAAAACGGAGAAACGTTTACCACCCGGGTTAAAACGATTGTCCCCACAGTGAATCTGCCTCAGTACAAGGCGGGAAGCAAAGTAATGGTTCGTTATGTGGAGGAAAATGGAGAAAAGCGAGTAGCAGTGCTGGGGGCTTACCGTTTAAATAAATAAAACAGACTGTTGCAGTGCAGTCTGTCGCAGTAGCAGTGGTGCCTATCGTAGCTTGCAGCCTGTTGCAGTAAGTTGTGCAGTCAGCCCGTCGCAGAAGCAGTGGTGCCCGTCGTAGCTGCAGCCTGTTGCAGCAGCGGTTAAGCCCATTACTGCCCTTTGCGGCCCAGGGATGCCTATGTTCGGCGTGGACCTGCTCCCATCAGTTCACATCGAGGTTGTACAGACCCTCAAAACTGCTGCTGAGGGAACCCTCCGCGGCCTGCCGATGGATCTGCAGAACGGAAAAAACAACCGAGCTTCTTATTTTTATCAAACTAAAAAACCGGCAAGCGGACGAGTTAGATGGCCGCTTGCCGGTCTTTCTATATTGTATCGACTTCCGTAGATTGTACTGCAGTATCTGCAAACTGCTGCTCCATGCATGCCAGGCAGTCAGTTACTTTAAACGGACAATGACCCGCCCCCGCATGCCTCCTCGAAGAATACGCTCTAACGCGGCAGGCACCTCTTCCAAGGAAATTTCCCGGTCGACTATAGCTTCTAGAGAACTCGGTTTCAGATCAGCTGCTAGCCGCTGCCAGATTTGTTTCCTTGTGCTGCTGGGACAGTACACGGAATCGATACCAAGCAGGTTGATCCCCCGCAAAATAAATGGGAGAACGGTCGCCTGCCACTCACTGCCCCCAGTTAGTCCGCTAACCGCGACTGAACCGTTCGGCTGCAGTTGGCTGAGAATGGCCGACAGTGCTTTCCCGCCAACGGGATCCACTGCAGCCTGCCATCTCGTTTTCGCCAGCGGCTTGATTGGATCGGGGTAGACCTGCTCTCGGGAAATGACGTCCTGCGCCCCCAATTGCCGGAGGTAGTCCCGCTCCTCGGCTTTGCCAGTGCTTGCGGTTACCGAATAGCCTTTCGCAGCCAATAACGCTACGGCAACGCTGCCTACGCCGCCGGTAGCTCCGGTGACCAGCACAGGTCCACGCTTTGGCTCGGCTCCGTTTTCCTCCAGCCGATGCAGGGATAACGCTGCGGTAAAGCCGGCTGTACCGTAAATCATCGCTTCGCGCAGGCTAAGGCCTTGGGGAAGAGGGACGAGCCAGTCGCCCTTTACGCGGGCATACTCGCTTAATCCGCCATAATGGGCGACGCCAAGCTCATAGCCTGTAGCCAGGACCGAATCACCCGGCACATAGCGGGGATCGCTGGAAGAGATGACGACCCCTGATAGATCTATTCCTGGAATTATCGGATACTGCCTAACTACTTGACCGTCAGGCATAGCGGCAAGGGCATCCTTATAATTCACACAGGAGTAGTGAACCTCAACCAGCACTTCCCCCTCCGGCAGCTCATCAACTGTTAAAGATCGCAGCTTTAGAGGAAGCAGCGGCGAAGTATCAGAATGGCGAGTGTCAGATCCGACGGCTGGCTTGTCTATCCATAACGCCTGGAAGGTCCTATTCATCTTTCATACTCCTTTATTGAAGCTTTGATTCGCTCTTGGGCAGCGCTCAATTCCTCGATGACACGGTCACACCAAGCGTCAAATTGCGGATCCTCTCGCTGCAGCTCCGGGTGGGCGAGGATATGGTTTACCGTTTCTTTTATCCCCTGATCAAAACGTATGGTTGCTGTGAATTCCGGCACGAGCCGCTTCAGCTTGGAATTGTCGAACACGACGGAATTCGCTTTATCGCCGAGCAGCCCCCCACGAAAATCCTGCTGGCTGCAGGCATCCAGAAATGAGGAGGAAACGTGTACCGCTTGTAAAGGGACGCCTAATGCATCAGCAATTGCGCTGTAGATTTGGTTCCAAGTCAGCGTTTCATCCGAGGTAATTTGTACGGCTTCACCATAAGCATGAAGATTGCCCATCAACCCGATGAAGCCATTGGCAAAATCTCGGCTGTGCGTCATCGTCCATAACGAGGTACCGTCTCCATGAATCAATACGGGCTTGCCTTCGAGCATCCGCTTGGCTACTTGCCAGCTGCCTTTAGTTCCATGAACTCCTAAAGGTATGGAGCGTTCGCTGTAAGTATGGCTTGGCCTGACAATAGTTACAGGAAAACCGTTTTCGCGATACTGCCGGGTCAGATAATCTTCACATGCGATTTTGTTGCGGGAATATTCCCAATAAGGATTGGATAAAGGGGTGCCTTCAGTAATTCGGTAATCCGACAGGGGAGTCTGATAAGCAGAAGCGGAGCTGATAAACATATATTGCTTCGTTTTTCCGGCGAATAAACGATAATCCCGCTCCACTTGTTCAGGGGTAAATGCAATAAAGTCAGCCACCACATCAAAATGCAAATCGCCGATCAGCTCGGCTACCCGCTGTTCATCCTGAATATCCGCTTGCAGCAGATGGACATTTTCGGGCAGCGTAGTGATACGGTTGCCGCGGTTGATCAGGTACAGCTGCCAATCCGTTTGTGCCAGCTGGTGGGTAATGGCCGTGCTAATTGTGCCTGTGCCTCCAATGAATAAAGCCTTCATCACTCATGCACCTCCACAAATATTGTAACATAGCTATTTCAGCAAGAGCCCGCCGAGCAGGTAAATTAATAGATGGATAAAGTATAGCAAGAAGGATGAAAACTATGAAAGAAGGAGGGATAGACTTTGCCCGCACAGCTGGCATTTTCAACGCATTTTCGATCACAGATTACTGACCAGGTCTGCCGGAATACGGAATGACAACAAGCTTATTTAGCAAGCAGGCCCGCATGAATCAGCCCGTTGCGGATTCCCTGTTCATCAACCGAACTTGTGATGTAATCGGCGTACTGGAACAGCTTCGGATGCGAGTTGCCCATTGCTATGCCCAATCCGACGCAGGAGAGCATTTCAATATCGTTCAATCCATCGCCGAAAGCTACTGCTTGAGAAGGCTTGAGATTCAGTGAATCGAGCAAAAATTCTATGCCTTGGGCTTTAGAGCCTCCAATCGGCATTACATCCATAGCTTCCGGGTGCCATCTGACTAGGCGCAGGTCAGGAAAGACATCTTTATATACCGCTTCTTCTTCCTCAGTACAATGCAAAAAAGCTTGAAAGACATCCGCACTTTTCCAAAATTCAGGATCATACTGCGGGTGATCGACTTTTAAGGTGTTAATGGAATTAATGACATAAGGATTTCCAACGCTATTCGCGTAATAGAACTGATCCCCTTGATACACCAGGGAATGTTTATGCCGGGAGGCGTGTTCGACCAGTTTTTCCAAGCTCGCTCTAGGGATGACTCTTTTGTACACCACTTGACCTTGGTAAACAACATAGGCGCCGTTTAAACTAATAAACGAATCAATACCGAGCTGTTCAGCGATTGGTTTGAAAAAATACGGGGCTCGGCCAGTGGCAATAACCGCCTCAACCCCGGTTGCCTTAAGCTCAGAGACGGCACGTACTGTATCCTCGGGCACCTGTTTATCCTCATTGATTAACGTTCCGTCAATATCAAAAAATACAATGGAATAGCTCATTTCCTGGTTCTCTCCTTATCTTTTATCTTAAAACTATTTATTATTTGGCTACAGCACTCTTTATCACCTTACATAAAATCGATTTTGAAATCGGAGGGTTATCCAATTTTAAATCATTAAAAACCTTGGAGCAGCTTAGTTTATTGCGATGTTAGTAGTGTAATGGTGTTTGGCAGTTTACGCAAGCTTTGCCCGCCGGGGGGCAGAATGCTCGAGAGATTTCACACAAACGTGAAGAGCACAAATTTCAGCTTGAATCCTCAATCGGAATAGGTCAAAATCAAAGTAATTGAATCCAACATGAACTAGCTGCTGAAGTTTTCATATTTACCCTGCTTGAAGTTTTACATACCTAGCCTGTGCCTAGAGTCTATCGCATCCATCCTGCGGTCTAATTGCGCAATTTTCCTTCCGGGAGTTATAGTATTTGCATTCCCCATCCTGCTGGAGTCAATTGCATATCTAACCTTCCGCTATAGTTTTACTGCATCTTCTGTTGCCAATAACATTTTCATCCTGCCGCTCACGTTATGAAATGCTCGTTAAAAAACAACCTAGTTGCTATTAAAATGCTTGCTGAGAAAGATCCAGCGAATGCTTCTATCTTAATGGATTGGAGAGATGATCTGATGGACAAAACAAAACCGCAAAGGCAGATCCCTAATGTAAAAGCATATCTCGAGCGAATAGGCTACAACGGCCCGCTGGATGGTAGTGCCGCCGTGCTTGGCGAACTTCAGGAGAAGCACCTGCATTCCGTTCCTTATGAGAATCTCGATATTTTGAAGCGGGTCCCACTATCGCTGGAAATTCCCGATTTGTTCGATAAGATCGTTGTTCGCCGCAGAGGAGGGTACTGCTTTGAATTGAACGCATTGTTTGGCTGGCTGCTGCGGGAGCTGGGCTATTCCGTAACCGATTACTTTGCTAGATTTTGGCGGGATGAACCGAATCCTCCTCCAAAACGGCGCCATCATGTGTTGAAGGTAGAAGCAGAAGGAAAAGCATTTTTATGCGATGTAGGTGTTGGCGGCATCGTACCGCGACGGCCGATTGAGATGGTCCCGAGGCTGGAGCACCGGCAGGGGGAGGAATGCTACCAGCTGGACAATGACCCGCATTTCGGCTGGATGCTATACGAGCTGAAGGACGGGCAGTGGAGTCAGCTGTACTCTTTTTCCGAGGAGCCGCAATTGGCACGGGATTTCTTGATGGCTACATATTGGTGCGAGAACAGCCCGGATTCCATCTTTACCCAAAACGCCATGCTGGCAATACGTACGCCGGTCGGAAGAAACACGGTGGCGGGAAAAGAATTTCGTCTATTTACCGATGAAGGAGTCCGAGTGTTTACTCCATCAAGTGATGAGGAATATGCGGATGCATTGCAGAAGTATTTTGGCATTGTACTTTAAAAAGGAAGCTTGCAACGGTGCGTATAAATTACTGCCTGTCCTGGAATCCGGACTTCTATCTGAAAAATGGGCCGAGGTTGCATAGCTTGTCCAATGTGTTAAAATGAGAGTAGACGACATACAATATGAAAGGCTTCTAACGAAGCCCTTTCGAAGAGGAATAACCCGGTCAAAGCGTTTCTTTTTCATGCCGATCAGAAAGCGGGCTTTCGGGTATCGGAAGCTTGTACCTTTCTGATGTGGTAAAAAAGCCTGGGGTGCTGGCACACCTGCAGGCAAGGTGAAGAGCTGCTTAAGCCGGGAACGCATTAGCCGAAGCAAACTTCAAACGACACATTACAGACAACACAACAACGCATGACTCGAGTATGGCTCGGGTCAGATTATAGACCGTTATCCGTGGGGGATGCAGCGGTCTATTTCTTTTTGTGGAAGCCAAGGATTAGAACGACTAATGTTGAGAAGCTGATCATCAGCGCTAATGCTTGGTAAATTTCCACAGGCTCCACCCCCTCTCTTCAGGGAGTAGCGGCCGCGTTCCGAGCTTTTTCTTTATATTTCCATTATACCCTATATCCCTTTTCGCGCCTATGCTCAGTTGTAGGCTTACCCAAAAAAAACCTTGAAGACAGCGGCATCTCTGATGGAAGTCAAGCACTGATTTTTAGATTGAGCCTGAAGAAGGACAGTAATTTTAAGCAGGGCAGCAGCATGAAACAGAACCGCAGCATGAATTAGAGTATTAACTTGCAATAGCGGTGCCGCAGCAAATTTGCGGAAAACGCGACAAAAGCATCTTGTCTAAAGCAGGTTTGTCCCCTACACTTAAGAAACCAAGTATGAAACAGTGAAAACTGCGTAAAGGAGGAAGGTTGTGTATAAGGCTATTTTATTTGACCTAGACAACACACTGCTTGATTATGATCTCTCTGAAATGAATTGTATGAAGCGTGCTCTTCACCAACATGAGGTGATGCCGGAGCTGGCCTGGGAGACGTTCTGGGAAGTCTTTGCACCGATCAATTTTGGATATTGGATCGAGCGGCCGCCCAGAAACGAGTCACCTGCTTTTATCGTTGAGCATTTGGACGAAATTCCTTTGCTGTTGGAAAGGAAGAATCAGGCGGTATGAATGTGGGGTAGTCATAACTGCAATCAAATTGAAAACATGATATACACAAATTTGAGCTGAATAGGAGAGCGAATAACTTGTTCCATTACTGCAGTACCCATACCGGATATAGGCAAGCATGCCGGAGAGCATTGTCTAAAACTATTCCAACAGTTTTTCTTATTCTGGCCGTTCTTTTTATTAGCTCCTGCACATCGCCGGAACCTGTCCAGGGGACGACGGAACACGTTAACAATCCGTCCCGGTCGCTCATTCTGGCAATTGGCCAGGAACCGGCGGAAGGCTTTGATCCCACGACCGGCTGGGGACGCTACGGGTCGCCATTGTTTCAAAGCACGCTTTTGAAGCGGGATGCGGAGCTCTCCATTGTTAATGATCTGGCCTCCGGATATGAAGTGTCAGACGATGGGCGCGAGTGGACCGTTACCCTGCGGGATGATGTGCTGTTCTCAGACGGGCAGCCGCTCACCGCAGAGGATGTTCAATATACTTTTGAAACAGCAGCTAGCAGCGGCTCCGTGGTTGATCTGCAATTACTGGATTCCGTAGAGGCTGTCAACGCGCATACGGTCCGGTTTCTGCTCAAAGAAGCCCAATCTACCTTTGTAGATGTGCTGATTACGGTCGGTATTGTGCCGAAGCATGCACACGGGCCTGACTACTCACGGCATCCTGTAGGATCCGGACCCTATCAATTTGTTCAGTGGGATGCCGGGCAACAGCTGATTGTTGAAGCCAATCCTGAATATTATGGTCCTGTTCCATATTTTAAGAGACTAACCTTTGTTTTTATGCAGGAAGACGCTGCTTATGCTGCCGCACAGGCCGGGCAGGTTGATATAGCCGCTATCCCGGCTATGCTGGCTAAACGGCCGGTAGACGGGATGGAACTGGTTGCACTTGATAGCGTAGACAACCGGGGAATTTCTTTTCCGATGGTGCCTTCGGGGGAAAGGACCGGAGAAGGTATTCCTGTCGGAAATGATGTGACTGCCGATCCGGCAATCCGCAAAGCGATTAACATTGCAGTTGATCGCCAGCAATTAATAGATGCAGTATTTGAAGGCTACGGTACGCCGGCCTATTCTGTTGCAGACGGAATGCCCTGGTGGAATCCGGACACGATCATGGAGGACGGCCGATTTGAGGAAGCGGAGGCGCTTCTTGCCGAAGCCGGTTGGGTGGATGAGAATGGAGACGGCGTTTTGGATAAAGACGGCTTGCGGGCGGAATTCGAGCTCGTCTATCTGGCTAATGATGACTCCCGCCAATCTCTCGCTATTGCTGTAGCGGATTTTTTGCGGCCGCTTGGAATAGACATAAAACCAGTCGCCGGTAGCTGGGAAGACATCGCGAGCAAAATGCATTCACAGGCGGTTATGTTCGGCTGGGGCAGCTATGATCCTCTCGAGATGTACAACTTGTACAGCAGCAAAACAAGGGGAACCGGCTGGTACAATCCGGGCTACTACAGCAACCCGGAAGTCGATCGTTATTTGGACCTCGCCTTGACATCCAAGAGTGAGGAAGAAGCATTGCAGTATTGGCAAAAGGCCCAGTGGGACGGTACAACCGGATTTAGTGCGATGGGGGATGCGCCGTGGGCATGGCTCGTTAACCGCCAGCATCTGTACCTCGTTAACGAGCAGCTCTCCATAGGTACACCGAAAATTCAACCGCATGGACATGGCTGGCCGATTACCGATAATATCGCGGAGTGGCGCTGGAAGGAATAAAAAATGTTGAGCGAATCTAAGAAACGCTTCTGGAAACAGCTTGTTACGTTTGGGCTCGCTAAAGCGCTGCGCCTGGCCCTGCTGCTAACGGCACTTGCCGTCATTTCCTTCTGGCTGGTCAGCCGCTCGCCTATTGATCCGGTACAGGCCTATGTTCAGGCGGATTCGCTGAGAGTCGGGGCGGAGCAGAGGCAGCAAATCGCGGAATATTGGGGGCTCGACAAGCCGCCGGCGGAACGCTTTATCCTCTGGGGAAAAGCTCTGCTGCAGGGCGACATGGGGACTTCCGCGTTTTACCGAGCTCCTGTGGCGGATATTATCCAGGAACGGTTTTTTGCTTCGCTGGCCCTAATGGGAGCGGCCTGGCTTCTGTCTGGACTTATCGGCTTTGCGCTCGGCTCGCTGGCAGGCATGAACAGCGGAACCTGGGTGGACAGGCTCATCAAAGGCTATTGCTTTGTGCTGGCTTCCACACCAACTTTCTGGCTCGGCCTGCTGCTGCTGATGGTCTTCGCGGTCTGGCTCGGCTGGTTTCCGGTAGGGCTTGCCGCACCTGCCGGAATCATTGCCGAAGACGTGACGCTCGCAGACCGGATTCGCCACCTGGCGCTTCCGGCCTTTACCTTAAGCCTGCTCGGCGTTGCTCATGTCACCCTGCATACTCGGCAGAAGGTGCTTGATGTGCTGGCAACTCCTTACATGCTTATGGCCAGGGCGAGAGGAGAACGCGGCTGGCTTCTGTATTGCAGGCACGCTATGCGCAACGTTTCGCTTCCCGCCCTTACCCTGCATTTCGCATCGTTCAGCGAATTATTTGGCGGTGCGGTGCTGGCCGAGCAGGTGTTTGCTTATCCGGGATTGGGTCAAGCCGTTGTGCAAGCCGGTTTACGGAGCGATGTACCGCTGCTGTTAGGCATCGTACTCTGCAGTGCCGTGTTTGTTTTTGCCGGGAATACTATGGCGGATTTGCTTTACCGCATAGTGGATCCCCGGATGCGGGGAGGGAGGAGCCTATGAGCAAGCGATTTTCATCCTTCCGTATTTCATCTGAACCTCATCCCCGCACAGAAGATGCTTCCAAAAGCGCAAGCTTACGCTTCAGGACGCTGCTGAGCGGCGGCCTGGCGCTTGCAGCGCTGCTGATTCTGATAGGTTCCGGCCTGCTGCTTGATCCCGAGCGGCTGTTAACTGCGCCTGACAACCGCAATCTTCCGCCTTCATGGACCTATTGGTTTGGCACCGATTGGCTGGGCAGAGATATGCTGGCCCGGACGATGAAGGGGTTGACGCTCAGCATCGGGATTGGAATGGCAGCCGCGATGCTCAGCGCTTTGGTCGCGCTTGCCCTGGGATTGCTGGCAGGGACGATGGGGAAGCAAGTGGATGCCGCTATTTCCTGGCTGATTGATTTATTCCTTGGCGTTCCCCATCTGGTTGCTTTAATTCTCATCTCCTTCAGTCTGGGCGGCGGGGCCAAGGGGGTATTAATCGGAATTGCACTTACCCATTGGCCTAGTTTGGCCCGTTTGATTCGCGCAGAGGTATTGCAGCTGCGCTCCTCAGAGTATGTGCATATATCCCGGCGTTTGGGGCGAGGCCGCTGGTGGATCGCAACGCGGCATTTTATGCCTCACCTTCTGCCGCAGCTTTTCGTCGGGGCTATGCTGTTATTTCCGCACGCCATATTACATGAAGCTGCGCTAAGCTTTTTAGGATTAGGCTTGCCTCCGCATGAGCCGGCGATAGGCATTATTTTATCTGAATCCATGAGATATATGTCGGCGGGGTTGTGGTGGCTTGCCTTTTTTCCCGGGCTTGCGCTGCTGATTACCGTTGGTTTGGTCGATTGGCTCAGCCGCAATGTACGCCGATGGCTGCAGCCTAGTGCTGCACTCCCTTATATGAATAAACGTTGAAGGGGTTGACGAGGGAAGGAGGAGGAGATATGAATACTATGCTGGCCCATAACGATCAACTTCATCCTGCTGATGATTCAGCAGACTATTCTAGGGCAACTGTGCCGCAGCGTGCCGACCAATATGGGCGGCATTCACCGTTGTTAGAGATTGGACAGCTTGCGGTGAGAATGGAACATTATACAAGAGGGCTGCACAGGCAGAGCTTGCAGGTCATTTCGGACTTGAGCTTGAGAGTAAATGCGGGAGAGATGGTTGCAATCGTCGGAGCGAGCGGTTCTGGAAAAAGCTTGCTTGCCCAGGCGATTCTCGGCATCTTGCCGGCAAATGCAGCGGTATCTGGAAAGATGACTTATGCAGGCGAACCGTTAACTCCTGAGCGGCAAGCCCGATTGCGCGGAACGGAGCTTGCATTTGTGCCGCAGTCGGTCGCTTCCTTAAACCCGCTTATGAAAGCGGGCAAGCAGGTGCGCTTGGCGTTCAGGTCACAGCCTGAGGAGCGGATTCCGGATGACAGCCGCAGCCAGCGGGCCAGCCGCCGATATTTGCTCAGCTCATCTGCTCTGAAATCTTGGCGTGCGCGGCTTAAGGTTAAGCGGCAAGCAGGAGAGGCGCAGCAAAGCGTCTTTGCCCGCTACGGGCTGGACCCCCGGGTGGACCGGCAATATCCGCATGAGCTTTCCGGCGGCATGGCCAGACGGGTGCTTGTCGCTTCCGCGCTTGTCCATGAAGCCAGGCTTATTGTTGCCGATGAGCCGACACCAGGACTTGATCAGGAAGTGATCACGGAAACACTTCGCCATCTCCGTGAGCGAGCCGGGGCCGGAGCAGCTGTACTGTTGATCACGCATGATATTCAAGCAGCCATCCGCTATGCCGACCGGGTTGTCGTCCTCTATGCCGGCACAACGGTAGAAGCTGCCTTGTCAGAAGACTTTACAGGAGCTGGAGAACGGCTCAGGCATCCTTACACGAAGGCCCTGTGGCGAGCTCTTCCGGAAAATGGATTTGTCCCCCTCCCAGGAGTGCAGCCGCATCCGGCGGCACTGCCCCCAGGATGCTTGTTTGCGCCAAGGTGCAGCATGGCTAGCCCGGAATGCCGCTTGGAACGTCCACTGCTGCGCTCATGGAGGGCCGGTGAGGTGAGGTGCATCCATGCTACTTGAAGCAAAGCGGCTCGGATATCGGTATAATGCGCGATGGGTGTTAAGGCAGCTTGATCTAACGGTGCGGCGGGGACAAATCTTAGGACTTACAGGACCTAGCGGAACGGGAAAAACTACACTGGCCCGACTGCTGGCCGGCTACGGCCACCCTCATGAAGGGGAGGTTCTGCTGAATGGCCAAAGCTTGCCCGCGGGGGGATATCATCCGGTCCAGCTTGTTTTTCAGCACCCGGAAACAACACTTAATCCGCGCTGGCTTTTGTCTCAATCGGCAAGTGAGGGCCATGCGATGGATGAATCTCTCCTCGATGCGCTCGGAATTGAAAGAGAGTGGCTGCGGCGCTGGCCCAGCGAGCTTTCGGGAGGGGAATTGCAGCGAATTGCGATCTTGAGGGCCCTAGGTCCCGAGACCCGATTTCTCATTGCAGATGAAATGACTGCTATGCTGGATGCCTTGTCTCAAGCGCAGATTTGGCATGCGGTGCTTACTCTGGCCGAACAGCGCAAGCTGGGTCTGCTCGTGATCAGCCATGACCATGCATTGCTGCACCGGATTTGTCATCAGGTCATTCACCTTGAGCCAATCAATGCTTCCCGCCATAAAGTGGAAAAATAAGAATTAAGTGCCTTGATTAAGTTGACAGGGGAGAACGTATCGTGGAAAATAGAGATGCTGATGTAAATCGACTTAATAATTAGGGGTTTTGTACATGAATAATAAATCAGGGCGACGATCGTTCCAGGAACGTCTCGAGAGCTTTGTCAGTAAAATACGTACCGATATTTTAAACGGGTCGCGTCAAGCGGGCAGCTATCTGCCGTCCGAAAGCACGCTGGCCAAGCAGTTTCAGCTTAGCAACAAATCTGTCCGGAAAGGGCTGGAACAGCTGGTGGAGGAAGGGCTAATCGTTAAAATAGACCGTGTAGGCAGCATGGTCACAGATGCGGTGCAAGAGAAAATCCGCATCAACTTCGGCTGCAACCCGACTTTAAGCAGCGATTTTTTGCTTGATGATCTGCTGACTGAGTTCCATAGGTTAAATCCGGGCATCCATGTTAATCCGATCTCGCTAAACAATTTTGAGCATGTACAGTCTGCTTTGGAAATGATGGAGAGCGGGTTTCTCGACGTTGTAACTTTTAACAGTCTGCAATTTCAGGAGATGGTGGAGCGGGGAATCCACCAGATGCTGGATCCGCTTGAGAATCATGAGGAGCTGTACCCGATTACGTTAGAGGCGTTTCGGCATGAGGAACAGCTATATGCGTACCCGATCTCATTTTCTCCGGTTGTGCTGTGTTACAATCGGGCTCATTTCGAAGAAGCCAATCTAACAGAACCGGACAGCTACTGGACATGGAATGATCTGATTCATGCAGCGGAAAAATTGTCGGAAGCGCGGGGCCGTCATTCCGTCTATTTTGTTCCGGCCTCCGAGAACCGCTATTCCGTCTTTTTACTGCAGGGAGGGCTCCACATCGTGGAGGACGATCTCAAGCGGCGCACACTCGGCCCGCAAACCGCCCATAGCTTGAAAGTGTACAGCAAGCTCGTTAATAATCATACCATCTTCCCGAAATATTTGGCCGGTGATCATGATGATGCCACGATTCCGCTGTTTAAGCAGGGTCAGGTATCCATGGTGCTGACCTCTTATTTTAACTTGAATCAGTTAAGACATTCCCCTCTCGATTATGATGTATCCCCACTGCCGACATTGGAAAGAAGGGATCCGCAAAAGTCCCTGCTGATCACGATCGGAACAGGTATCGTAGCCAGCTCCAAGGTGAAGGATGCAGCCCGCAAGCTGGTGGAGTTTCTTGTCTCTACGGAAGCTCAAACCGTCATTCGCCAACGCACCGTAAGCATACCGGCGAAGAAACAAATAGCGGAGATGCAGGTGACAAACGAGCTGAATCGTCCATCCCGCTATTTGATGTACAGGGAGCTGCTGCCGACCTTCTTCTATCATCGCGAGCTTGGCATTCCGATCAAAGTGCTGCGAAGGTTTAACCGCAGCCTAAACGCATATTGGTCTAATATGATTGATGAGCAGACGCTTCTGGATGAACTCGGCAAATGGTATTCCGAAGCTAACGCTCCGGCGCAAGTTTTTAATTAAAATTCTACATGAACCCGAAGCTGATTTCACGCTTTTGAAAAATCCGGGATGCAATTAATGTAAATCTAGTTGATGGAGTTGTTATTTGGACTTAATTTGGACATCAGATTTGAAATGCTGACCGCATGCAGGTTTCGGGCTGTGTGCGGTTTTTTGCATGCATATTTCGACAAAAATTTCATTGACAACGCTTACAGCTAATCATATAATCGAAATACATCAGTTGTATATCAGATAAAGGGTTTATATTGCATTTATTAAACGGGTTGTGAATCAATTAGGGCAGCAATATAACTCTCTTCTGGCTATCAACGGCAGATTTTTAAAAGGAAAGGAAGTGGGTCAGTTAACAAGCTCCTAGTGATTGGTGATGTACATGTGCTGGGAGTAATGATTGTTCTGATGTATATGTGGTGATGGTTAACTTTATTCCTAATGGGGAGGTCAAGCAATCAATGAGTGCAGTCAACAATAAAAAGAATTATGTCATTGTCTCTTTAACATTGGCTTTACTATTATCGGCATGCAGCAGCAGCAATAATGGAGGATCAGCTCCTAGCAGTTCCCCGAGCGGTGAATCTGCTCCGCCGTCATCATCCGCAGAGAAAAGAGACGTCGGCGGCTTGCAGGTGCCGATCGTGGATGAGAAGCTCACCTTGTCGCTGTGGTCTCCAGCTGGAGGTAACTTCAGAGGGACGAACTTTAACGAGAAGCTCTCCTTTCAGAAGATGGAAGAAAACACAAATATTCATATTGATTTCCAGCATGCCTCCGAGGCGAGTGAAGAAGCTTTTAACTTGCTGATGTCATCCGGGCGATTGCCTGACATAATTTATCACTCTGCCTGGGATAAAGAAGCTGCCAAGTATGGGAATCAAGGGGCTCTGCTTCCGCTGGAAGATTTGATTGATGAGCATGCACCTAACCTGAAAAGAATTTTGGATGAGAATCCGGAGATTCGCGGACAAATTACATCTCCCGAAGGTCATATCTATTATCTGCCGAACATCATGCTTAACAGCGATAACTTGACGCAGATGTTTCCGCAAGTCAGGCAGGACTGGCTGGATAAGCTTGGACTGGATGCGCCGGAGACTACTGAAGATTGGTACGAAATGCTGAAAGCTTTCAGAGAAGGCGATCCTAATGAAAACGGTTCGCAAGATGAGATCCCATTGGTTACGGTTTCACTCAGAAATATCATGTATCTGTTTGCTCCGGCATTCGGCGTCGATATGGATTTCTTTGTGGAAAACGGTGAAGTGAAGTACGGTCCTTATGATCCCCGCTTCCAGGAAGTAGTTGAGTATTTGAATCGACTTTACGAAGAGCGCTTGCTGGATACGAATTATCTGGTCGATACCACCTTCCAAAGCTTGACGGAAAAAGTAACGACAGACGTGGCGGGCGCCTGGTTTGGCTGGGCCGGCTCGTACATGGGTAACTTTACAACTCTGATGGAAGGCAAGCACGACACATTTAAAATTGTACCGGTTGCTCCTCCTAAAGGACCGCGCGGCGATCAGCGTCATGTTTCCTTCCGTTATCCGGCTGCTGCCTTGGGACTCGCCGTCTCTTCCCAAACCAATCATCCGGAAGAAGTGATTAAGTGGCTCGATTATCAATATTCCGAAGAAGGAATTATCTTGAACAACTTCGGTGTTGAAGGAGTTTCCTACGATCTTGTGGATGGAGAGCCCGTGTATAAAGATGAAGTGCTGTATCCGCAAGATGGATTAACGAATACGCAAGTTCTGCTTAACCATACGATTGGCGGCGGAAGCTGGGCTACCGTTGAAGATCCGCGTTATTCCAGACAAATTCAAACAGCTAATGGACAAACCGAAAATCCATTAATTAACTTTGCTGATTATCTGGACTTTGATTTCAAACTGCCGCCTATTCAATTCACATCAGAGGAAAGCGATATCGCCGTATCGGGAATGGCGGACATCCAGACTTATGTAGACGAAACGATCAATGCGATCATTATGGGTCGTACCCCTGTAGAACAGTACCCTTCCGTAATCGAGCGTTTGGAAAGCATGGGTATTGAGAGAGTGTTGGAGCAGTATCAAGCCGCTTACGATCGTTTTGTGGATAGTCAATAAGTTAACGTTTTGCTGAAGAGGCGCCTTCCGAGGAAAGTAACGGGAGGCTGCCTCCTCCTTCTATCAAGAGAAAGTCCTCCCGGAAAGGAGATAACTCATGGCTTCGTCAACCAATCTAGGTCCGAGCAATCCCGCCAGTCCAAGCAAGAAGTCGTCTTTTTCCAGAAAGCTGAAGCCGATTATCGCTAACCGCTATCTGTATCTGATGCTTGTACCGGTCATTATATATTTTATTTTGTTTGAATATAAACCGATGTATGGCGCCATTATCGCCTTCAAAGATTTCAATCCTTTTCGCGGAATATGGGACAGCCCATGGGTCGGATTTAAACATTTTGAACGCTTCTTCGAAAGTTATTATTTCTGGAGATTGCTGCGCAATACGTTTTTGATCAGCTTCTACTCTCTGATCATTATTTTCCCGGCTTCGATCGGGTTCGCGTTATTATTGAACGAATTGCGGGTTAAAGCTTTTAAATCTGTAGTTCAAACGATTTCTTACCTTCCGCATTTTATTTCTTTGATCGTTATTTGCGGAATGATTATCGACTTTACTAAGCCAACGGGCATCATTAACAGTCTTCTGATGAATATTGGCTTGGTGAAGGAACCGCTATCGTTTTTGATTTTGCCGGAATGGTTCCGTACTATTTACGTGGGTTCGGGATTATGGCAGAGCATCGGCTGGAATTCGATTATTTATTTGGCTGCTTTATCCGGCATTAACCCAAGCTTGTATGAAGCAGCAGTAATGGACGGCGCAGGCCGTTTCAAGCAGCTTATTCATATTACACTGCCAGGAATTCTGCCTACGATTATGATTTTGTTTATTCTCAACATCGGGCAATTACTTAACGTGGGCTGGGATAAAATTATCCTGCTGTATAACCCTGCAACTTATGATACAGCTGATGTCATTTCTACATTCGTATATCGCAGGGGGATCATGGAGGCGGACTATAGCTTTTCGGCAGCTGTAGGTTTATTTAACTCCGTCATTAATTTCACCTTGCTGGTGATTGCTAACCGCATCAGCCGAAAAACAACCGAGAGCAGCTTATGGTAAAGGAGGGGAAAGAGCATGGTCGTTAAACGGAGTATAGGTGAGATTATATTCGACACTTTCAATGTTATATTTCTTGCCGTATGTTCATTCTTGTTTTTATATCCGATGTGGTATGTGCTGGTTTCCTCCTTTAGTGACCCGTACGCGATTGCCTCGGGACAGGTAACCTTCTGGCCAGTCGATTTTTCACTAAGCTCTTACAAGCTGGTATTCAATGATAAAGATATTTGGAATGCATATGGGAACACGCTGATCTATGTAGTGGTAGGGACCGCCATTAACCTCGTAGTCACCACATTGGGAGCTTATCCGCTTTCCCGGAGAGGACTGCAGGGCAGAGGATTCATTATGGCTTTCATCGTCTTTACAATGTTTTTCAGCGGTGGTCTGATTCCAGCCTATTTGAACATCCGCGATCTTGGCTTGTATGATACCCGCTGGGCGATATTGCTGCCTGGTGCGATCAGTGCCTTTAACCTAATCGTGATGAGAACGTTTTTCCAGTCGATCCCAGATAGTCTGATTGAGTCGGCGAAAATTGACGGGGCTCACGATTTCCGCGTACTGTGGACGATTGTGCTTCCTTTGTCGATGCCGGTTATCGCCGTTATGACTTTGTTCTATGCTGTAGGCCATTGGAACAGCTGGTTTAACGCGATGATTTATTTGCAGGATCGTTCCTTATTCCCGCTGCAGCTTAAGCTCAGGGAAATACTGATTCAATCCTCTGCGCAAAACATGCTTACCGGAACCGGTATAGATGAAGCGCAGCGCATCAGTGAGTCGCTCAAGTATGCAACGATTATCATTGCTACCGTGCCTATTTTGGTGATCTATCCTTTCCTGCAAAGGTTTTTCGTCAAAGGTGTCATGATTGGCGCGATAAAAGAATAAAGAGTGAGCTGGCCTGAACAACCGTTGAAGAAAGATTGGTCAACAGGGGGCTTTGCTTGCAATAAACAACCTTGAAAATACTCCTAACTTTCAGGATTGTACAGTAGTTGGGACAGGAAGGAGAAGGATATGAAAGCCGTTGTATCTTATCAAGGAAACATCAGCATGTCCAACGACATGCCGCAGCCGCAGCTGGAAGACGGCTTCCTTCTGGTGCAAACTGCTTATTCAGCTATAAGTCCCGGAACGGAAATGATGATGAATGGACATTATTACTCCAAACCCTTTATACTGGGCTACAGTGCCGCGGGAATTGTAAAGGAAACTAAGGGAGATTCTGTCACGTTAAAAAAAGGACAGAGGGTAGCCTGCTACGGGGCCCCTTATGTCAAACACGCCGAGCTGTTGGCCGTACCCCGGCATCTCGCTGTTCCGATACCGGACCATGTATCACTGGAGGAAGCTTCGACGGTAGGGCTTGGAGCAATCGCTATCCATTCCTTGCGGCAAGCCAATCTTCAGTTTGGTGAATTACTGTTATTGATAGGAGCCGGCATCCTGGGACAAATCACGGCGCAAATCGCTCAAGCAGCTGGCTATCAGGTCATTCTGTACGATTTGCTCGAGGAACGCTGCCGCATAGCTAAGGAGCTTGGTATACGCCATGTATGCAGTTCGGCGAAGCAAGTGGATGAAACGATCAAGCTGCTTTCTGACGGAGAAGGCGTGGATGCTTCATTGATCTGTGCAAGTGACAAAACGGGAAGCCTTATGGACCATTCGCTTGAACGGCTCCGGGATCGCGGCAAAGTTATCGTGGTCGGCGATATGAAAATGGAGTTCAAGCGAGAGCTGATGTTTACCAAAGAAGCGCAAATTTTAATCTCTAGAGCGGGCGGCCCCGGACGTTATGATCCTATGTATGAAAAACAGGGCATTCCCTATCCGGTCGGCTATATCCGCTGGACGGAAGGGCGGAACATGGCTGAGTACATCCGGCTTCTAGCGGAAGGCGCTATTCAGGTGGCCCCGCTATTAACGAATGTACATCCGGTAGATGAGTGTGCCCAAGTGTATGAGCAATACCGGGAAAACCCGCATTCTATTCTCGGCGCTGTTTTACAATACCCTCTGGCGACTGAACTGAAGACCGGGCAGGAAGTAGAAACGACATTAGGGAGATGATTCGAACATGCCGGCAACCCGTATCGGTATGCCACTCGACGGTTTAGCTATCTGGGCTTCTGCCTACGGCAAGGAAGACGGTCAGGATCGCATTTATGCTGTGTCCTCGGGCAAGCCTTGCGTTCTGTTAGTTATCGATCCCCATAATGAAACTTTGGTGGAGCGTTTCCCGCTAGAAGGCTCCGACCATTGTTGGGGAGTCGTTAACACCCCGACAGGCGTATACATTGGAGGCAGCGGGATTTTGTACCGCTACACTCCCGCGAAGGGAGTCGAGGATCTGGGGACGATGATCGAAGGAGAGTATTATACTTGGCGATTAGCCGCAGATGAGGACGGTAATGTGTATGGGGGATGCTTTCCCGGCGGAAAGGTGTTCCAATATAACCCTCATACCGGGCTGTTCCGGGATTATGGAGCTATTGTCGAAGGCGAGCAGTATGCCCGTTCGATGGCGCCTCATGGTAAAACGCTGTATGTGGGAATGGGAACGAAAGCCCCTCATCTGATCGCCTTGGATACTGTCAGCGGGGAGAAACGCTCTATTCCGTTGCCTGAACGCTGCAAGGGGGAGCAGGTGATTTACGATTTGGACATTGTATATCCGAAGCTGTTAGCCCGAGTTACCCCATCCAGTGTGCTGCACGTATACGATCTTGAACAAGAACAATGGGTGGACGAATTGGAGAACGCTAGCGGATTAAGTGTGTCACCGCCAGATCCTGATGGCCGCGTTTATTTTATAAAGGATGATTATTTGCACCGGTATGATCCGCAAACTGGAGAATTGAAGGCTACATCCTGCAGGCAGCCGAGCCCGGCTGGAGATTACGGGTGGCTCGATGGTCACTCTCTGAATCGTCATTACCCTTGTCTTGTCGGAGTAAACCGGGATGGCAGCTACTGGGTATTCGATCCCGAGCATGAAAGCTACCAGCATTACGATTTACAGCTTACCGGGCAGCCCGTGGCGATTCAGTCATTGACGCCAGGACCGGATCACGATATCTATATTGGAGGTTATTTCACCGGAGGACTGGCAAGATATGATGTCCGCAGCGGGGAGCTGCAGCAGTTCAAAGGAATAGGACAGACGGAAGGCCTGATTTCCGGACAAGGGAAGCTGTACCTCGGCGTCTACCCTAAGGCGATTGTATATGAATACGATCCGAAGCAGCCGTGGGTGAAGGAGCAAAATCCGAAACGTTTATTTTCCCTGCAAAAGGAAGAGCAGGATCGTCCGTTTGCCTTGGCCTGGGCTGGCAAAGAGCTCGCGATCGGCACCGTAAGCGGCTATGGCCGGCTGGGCGGAGCGTTGACATTGTATGATCCGGAGAGCGGCCAGTATGAAGTGTATCGCAACGTCATCGATCAGCAAAGCCTCATTTCACTTGCGGTTCATGACGGCATTCTGTATGCCGGCAGCTCCGTATTTGGGGGGCTTGGAGGAGCGCCTTCGCAGAAGGAAGCGATGATAATGATGTGGGATATCGCGGCGAAGAAACCAATCTGGCGCGGAGTTCCTGTTCCGGGTGAGAAAGCCATTTCAGCGTTGGCAGTAGATGACCAGGGATATATGTGGGGATTGACAGCCGGCAAGCTGTTTCAATTCGATCTCCGAACCCGTGAGACCGTAATGGTTAAGGAGATTGCCCCTTTTGACTGGGCGGATGTAGGGCATTTTTGGCGTGGAGGAAGATTGAACTGCAAGCAAGGAAATGTCTACGGGTACAGCCTCCACACTTTATTCCGCTACAATCCGGCAGAGGATCATCTTGATGTTTTGGATGAGGATGCCCATCTCTTTGCTGAGGATGAATACGGCAGATATTACTTCGCAAGAGATACCGAGCTGTATCAGTATGAGGACGAGATAACGAAACAGACAGGCTCCGGGCCGGATGCTGCGGAGATGGAGTGAACGGAAGCAGTTTGACCGAAGAGTGATAGGGATGGAGAGAAGCTATGTTGGGACCTGCTGACCGAAAATGTTCAAAAGCTATGCGAAGAGGCCATTGAGAATACTTCTGGAGGTTCATTTCACAATCTGCAGCTGCTGGAAGGATTTCTCATCGGAATGCAGAAATTAGTATGTAGAACATCTTAAGAAGCATTCGGATCTCGGTCTAAATCGTAGAAGCTTACTTCTAAATGGAGGCAGCAGGATGAAAATTACCGATGTCAAAACCTACATTGTCGGCAACGAATGGAAGAACTGGGTATTCACTCAAGTGGAGACGGATGAAGGCGTTACCGGATTAGGGGAGGCTACGGTTAACGGCTTCGCCAAAACGACGGAAGCGGCCATTCATGAGTTGAAGCGGTTCGTTATCGGTATGGACCCTTTCGACGTGGAGCAAATCTCGCTGAAGCTGTTCCGCGACTATTATTCTGACGGGGGCCAAATCCAGGGCGCTGCCCTGGCGGGGATCGAGTACGCTTGCTGGGATATTATGGGCAAGGCGCTTAAAGTGCCGGTCTACAAGCTGATCGGCGGCAAATGCCATGACCGTCTGCGGGTATATGCCAATGGGTGGTACCGGGGAGCGAGAACGCCGGAGATGTTTTACGAAAAAGCGAAGCAGGTAGCAGCCAAAGGCTACACGGCTCTAAAATTTGATCCGTTCGGGGCTGCCTGGAGAGCAGTGGACCGGAGTGATTTCCAACTTGCTATTGAAATCATCGCGGCAGTTCGCGATGCCGTAGGACCTGAACGGGACATCTTGATCGAAGGGCATAACCGATTCAGTGTGCATACGGCTCTGCAATTTGCCGAAGCCATGAAGAAATACGAGCCCACATGGTTTGAGGCACCGGTGCCTCCACAAAAAATCTCGTCCATGATCGAGGTAGCCAAACGCAGTCCGGTACCGATCGCCTGCGGAGAGGATTACTACTGCCGGGAGCAGTTCTCTGAGCTGCTGATGCATAACGCAGTTCATATCATCCAACTGGAGCCGCAGTACCTGGGGCTGACCGCTGCCAAGCAAATCAGTGCTATGGTTCATGCACACAATGGAGTCATTGCTCCGCACAGTGCGCAAGGCCCGTTATGCTCGCTGGTATGTGCGCATTTGAATACGGCTACGCCTAATTTCTTCATCCATGAAATTTTCGATGATTTCAACAATGACTGGACTCAGCACATTATTACTAACCCGGTGCAGGTCAAGGACGGCTATATCGAGCTAAGCGACCGTCCGGGCTGGGGAGCTGAGCTTAACGTAGAACTTGCCCGGCAGCATCCTTATCATCCGGGACATTTCCTGCCCTTGTTCCGGGAAGGCTGGGAGACAAGGCTGGTAGTTCCGGACGAGGGGTAAAAAGTCGCTTCGCCATACGTGAAACCGGCAGCTTTCATTATGCAACTAGATAGGCTCTTGAACGAGAGACGGACAGGATCTGATCTCTCGCTCAAGGGCCTGTTTTTTATTGGACGAAAAACAGCATAGGCATGTATGCCGTAATGGAAAACCAGCTGCCTTGGCGTGCCCGATATGACTAAAGGCGTAGCGTGATGGAAACCGAAGCCGTTTCCTGCCGTAGTACTTAATTAATGGCGCTTAACTAACAGTACTTAACAACTAATGCTCAACAAACAGTACTTAACTTAATTGATAGTACGAAACTAACAGTACTTCACAGACTAGTCGTGCTGAACAAGGTGGAAATCGGTGCAATGAGCCGTAGCATTTTACAGAAGCAGAGATATTAATCATCAAATTGGGCTCACTCTAATAATTAGAGGTTGTCAGTTAAGATAGCAAAAGCGGAGGGGAAAAGGGAGTCCAAGCTTTCCGAAGGAAAGCAACTTCGGGAGCATATGCTAACAGCGATCGGAGGCCCCTCATTCCCCGTAATGATATCCTCCTTTGTTGTCAACCACTAGTTTAAGTTTTGAGCCTCAAATTGGGTAATTTATTTTTTGCTAAGAGGTGAAATTGAGATGCCTTATATAGATTGGGAACGGCGATATGAGGAGTGGGCGGAAGCCAGCCAGCTAGAAAGAAAGTGGCGGAACGAGCTGCAATCGCTGGAAAAGGAGATTGAACAGCAAAAAGAGGAAGAGGCCTACTGGAGACGAAAATTAAGGGAGTACAGTCATGAGCGGGATAAGCTCGACAAGCTGTCCTGGAGCAATTTATTTCATACCCTGACTTTGAAGAAACGAGAGCAGATTAATGAGTGGGATGAAGCGGTTGTTCGAGCCAAGCTGAAGTACGAGGAGACCGCAGCCACCGTCCGGGATATGGAGCAGGAAATTCAGGAGAAACGGCAATCCATCCTGCAGCTAGGTGATCTTGAGCGTAAATACAACCGGCTGTTAGAGGAAAAAAAGCAGCTAATTGAAGACCACAATTCGATCATGAATGAAAAGCTGTATACTATGCTGCAGGAAAAAGAAGTGCTGCGGGCTTATCTCAAGGAGCTCCGGGAAGCGATTCATGTTGGAGAAACGGTCATATCGGCATTGCAGCAAGCGGAAAGAAGCATGGGATCTGCAAGAAACTGGGGGACCTATGATATGCTGGGCGGAGGAATGATTGCTACGGCGATCAAGCGTTCGAAGATGAATGATGGCAACAGCTATATTCACGAAGCGCAAAAGCGAATGCGGCGATTCGAGAAAGAATTGCAGGATGTTCAGCATTATTCGCAGGATTTCAAAGCGGAAACGGGCTCGCTTTTAACCTTTGCCGATTACTTTTTTGACGGCTTAATTGTCGATTGGCTGGTACAAAACAAAATCGTAAATTCTCTTAATGAAGTCAACAGGCAGATCCGTAATGTCAGCTCGATTTTGAACCAGCTTCGCCAGCAGGAGAGAGTTGGTCAGTCAGAGCTTGAAGGAAAGCAAGCGGCATACAAATCTATGATTATCAAGGCGGGCTCCTAGTGCTTGTTTGAGTTAGGAAAGACATGGTGAAAAAAAGCAGCTTGCTCAAGCGGTAGCTGGTGACATAAGCGGTAGCCGGTGGCTCAATAGCGTCCTACCCAATCCTTATGGAGTATGGTATAGTAAACCGTGTTTGTCATGTTTTCTTGAGTATGGAGGGAGAAAAAGTGGCTGCGAATTCGGTAGATTCAAAGAAAATTCAAGTGCTTGGCGTCCCAATAGCGAAATATACGCTGCAGGAGACCGTGGATTTGCTGCTTACTGAAATTGTGGCGAGAAGACAATCGCGCCTTTCTTTATTTCATGTTATTACGGCAAACCCGGAAATTGTGATGAAGTGCCAGAGTGATGTGGAACTGAGGACTATTGTACATGACGCTGATCTGGTTACCGCAGACGGAATAGGCATTGTCCTGGCAGCACGCTGGAATAAGACCCCGATCCAGGAAAGGGTAACCGGCTACGATCTGCTGATATCGTTGTTGGACCAAGGGGAGCGGATCGGGCTGTCGTTGTATTTTCTCGGTGCGGATGAACATACGAACCGGACTGCGGTGGAGAAAATCGCTAAGAAGCATCCGGGGCTAAGGATCGCGGGCAGACATCACGGCTTTTTCACTGATGATGAGGAAGCTCAATTGATTGAAGACATCAGAGCTAAGCAGCCGGATCTTCTCATTGTTGCATTGGGGGCGCCCAAAGCAGAGAAGTGGATAAAGCGCCACAAGGACTCGTTAAATACCTTGGCTGCCGTAGGGGTTGGCGGAAGTCTCGATGTCATTGCCGGTAAAGTAAAAGAAACACCGCAGCTATGGAAAAAGCTGAATGTGGAGTGGCTGCACCGCTTGCTTACCCAGCCCTCACGTTGGAGAAGACAGCTCGTACTGCCTGTTTTTGCTATGAAGGCATTTTGGTCGGCGAGGCTGAGCCGTTCTACTCGTTGAATAATGGCCGCATACTCGTTGAATTGCGCTGCATTCTCGATAAATAATGGCTGTATTCTTGTTGAATAAATGATGCATATGGGCATCCCAATTTGTGTTGTCAAGTGTACATAAGATTGCTTGAAAATAGTCAGATGTTAGAGAAGGATTACAGAAGGGGCAGAGTAGAATCAATATCGGATTAAAAAATGCAATTGGATGCAGCATCGTGCAAAATTTCGCACCGCGCGCAGATCCCAGCGCCGCTGCAGACGCTCGACCACGCCTGCAGCGGGCAGCAATGGCCTGCAAGTTGCAAAAAGGCTTTTTACCCGTTGTCCCAATTGCTGAAATCATGCTTCAAGGTTGAACTGCCATCCAATACCAAACTTGTCCGTTAAGTAACCGTAGCACTTGCTCCAGGAGGTTTCCTGCAGCTCCATCTTTACATCGCCGCCTTCACTAAGCTTATGGAATGCATCCCTGATAGCTTGTTCGTCTTTGCTGACAAAAGCTAGCGAAATATTGTTGCCCTGTTGATAAGGCATTCCGGGAAACGTATCAGAGAACATCAAGTCGCTTCCGGCTATCGTTAGTTTTGCATGCATAACTAAATTTTCGCTGCCTGGCGGAAGTTCATCTCCATGCTGTGAGCCAAAAGTTATAATTTCAGGCTCCTCCAGTCCAAATACGCTTGCATAGTACAAAACAACCTCGCGGGTATTTCCATCAAAGTTTAGATACGGGTTTAACGGCATCGTGTTCACTCCTCAGCTTAGTATAAGGATACTATTTCCACCCACATTGTAGCATGTCCTTCCCTAAAATCCTATTCTTCCAGAGCTAGAATGACTTATTCAGCGTTTTCGGTATTTTGCATAAAACTCAGCTAAAGCTTTGCAAACCCAACAAGTGATCGCCTCTCAACGGTTTATTTTGTTAGGCGTTTTATTAGGCGGTTTGTTAGGTTATTTTGTTATGCTTTAACCTCGACTTTAATTGCTTATAAGGAAATAATTGCTGCCAATAGGGGAATAATAAGGCAGGCTGTTCCCGGTGTCGTTTTGCTCTGCGTAACCCTGCCTATAGCGGCAACCTGTAAGCTGCAATCGCTCAGCCATAATGCACACCGCAGTAATTCTAGCACGAAGCGGTGATTTCCTAACAAGCGCGGCCAGCCGGACAGCGTTTGAATGACTAGAGGCTCCCGTGTTTCCAGAATGGCCCTAATTGCAGCAGCTGGTCCGTCTGGTACAAGCTGAAAAGAAAGTGGGTAACCGATGCATCCATCCAGAACCGCATTTCTTTCCGTAATGAGCAATACATTCGTAGTCTCGCTGAAATTTATTATTGGCCTGGTCACAGGTTCTGTAGCTATTTTGTCGGAAGCCATTCATTCTTTTCTTGATTTGGCTGCCTCTATAATCGCTTTTTTTCCGTACGCTTCTCAGCCAGGTCCGCTGACCGGGGTCATCCTTACGGCCATGGCAAAATTGAAAATATTTCTGGAACAATTGAAACACTGCTCATTTTCGTGGCGGGTTTATGGATTATATATGAGTGCATCCATAAACTGCTGCAGCCGGAGCCTATTCACCTCCCTTGGCTAGGGATCGGAGTCATGCTGTTAGGAGCGGTTATTAATTTTATCGTGTCCCGAAAAGTATCCAGAGCGGCGGAAGAGACGCACTCGATGGCGATGAAGTCTAATGCCCTGCATTTGCTGACCGATGTATATACCTCGTTAGGTGTAGCGCTAAGCTTGGTCTTGGTGACCTATACCGGCTGGTATGTGCTCGATCCTTTAATCGGAATTGTACTTGCCTTATATATCATGAAGGAAGCTTTTCATTTGACAAAGGAATCGTTCCCGCCGCTGTTAGACGCGAGCTTGACCGAAGAGGAAGAAATGCAAATTACAGAAATCGTTAAACAATTTTGCGACCGTTATTTAGAGGTGCATGACCTGCGTACCCGCCGCTCCGGACCTAACGAATTTATTGACTTCCACCTGGTGCTTGCTTCCGGCACCTCGATTGAGGAGGCGCACCATTTATGTGACGATATTGAACAAGCAATCAAGAATGTTTTTAACCGGGCACAAGTGTTTATTCACGTCGAGCCTGAGCATGAAAAAATCCATGACTCGGATGATGCACCATCACCCCTTTTATTCGGGGATGAAATCGGGCATGGCCACCCGGAGACGGAGAGGCGATCTGAGCCTGCCAGGGAACGATAATCTTTGTACCGCAAGTTAATAGTGAATTTAAAAGTTAATTTGAGCCCTCGGCTCACCTTAAAGATCATTCAATGCAGCAGGACGAATGATCTTTTTTTGTCATTGATCTTTTTTTGTACCATTATTGGACAGTATCTAGGGATAGGCAGCGGATGGGGAGGGTGGTATACTGATCGCGAATAGCTTCAATAGAATGATTTTTTTCGTAAGGGCAAGGAAAGGCTTCGTTTTCGGCTTTCGTGAGTAAAAGGCAGTGACCACCCTATAGATAGAAGGGAAGAAGAAAAGATGACAATACCATCCTTGCTTACTGATATGCAGAAAATGCTGAAGGCGTATGAAAAGATTATTGGCACGTGGGTAAGCGCAGAAGGCTCACTGGATGATCCTTACGAGACGGAGTACCGTGAAAATTATGCGCCCGCCAACGCAGCGGTTATCCTGGCCTACTTGTGCCGCTTCAGCAATACTCCCGGCAATGACAATGCCAAGCAGTTGCAGGAGCTGCTGAGGAAGATGATAGCTAGATCGTTAGAGCTGCTTCAGGACAGAAACCAGGTGAATCCGTTCTGTCGGGTATTTTTATATCATTATAGTCTGATGGCTATGCTGGTAGCGCCGGAGCATGAACGGGAGTTGTTATTATCGGAGTATTCGGATGCATTCGCTAAATATGTAGATGATTGTGATGTTATCAATACGAACTGCTCAGCTTTGCAGTGGGCGATGGAGCTTTTTACGGAACTATTGGACATTCGCAAAGCCGATCGGTCCTTATTGGATCACCGGTTGGCTTTTATTTCTTCCGCCCAGCTATCCTCAGGCTTTATTAATGACGAAGTAGACTCTAGTGGAGCCAAAGACGGGATGCCGATTGCTTATCACGCCTTTACTTTGTTTATTTTAAATTCCGCCCTTTCTTTAATTCGTCACTGGCCGCAGGCTTTGCTCGAACAAAAGCAAAAAGCCGAGTCGATTGTCGACCGCGGGATGGGCTGGCTGGAGCATGCGGTTAGTTTGGATGGAACGATGGCGATGGTGGGCCGCAGCAGTCATCAAATGTTTACCTGGGGCGCTTTAGTTGCACTGGTTGCCGGTCGCCTTGTTCGCCAGGAGAAGAAACAGTCAAAGGAAGGAGGACATCATTTGTATACCAGCTCTTTGCTGGAAAAGGCCTTCACCTATTGGCTTCCGTTTAAACAAGCAGATGGGACCTATAGCTGTACGCCCAATCATTGGCCGCATGCCTTAAGAGTTGGATATGAGAGCTATACTCATTTAAATATGTACAATTTGCTAGGGTTAACCGGCATTGTTATTGCGGCCGAAGCGCTGGGCGAACATGCAGGCAACGGGGGCTCTTCCCTGGAGGAGCTAGCAGAGCTGCCAGCTGGTGATCCGTCAGAGGTTTGGATGGACACCGAAAGCGGTTACGCTTTTTATCGCAGCGGGGGGCAATTTTTCGGCTGTACTCTCCGCATGCATCATCGCCAGTATGCGCCAGCTATGCAGGTGTTTCATGTGCGATTGGAAAATCAATCACTTCCCTTGGCCGAAGCCCGGTTGCCTGGGCTAGGGACAACGGCGGTCAGCGCTAATGAGGATGGCATATGGGAAGGATTTGTTGTAGAGGACTCCACTGGACAGCTGTACTATCCCGATAGCAGAAGCAATGTTGAAGCGGTGCCGCTTCCGGACGGGTTGGAGCTGTCGGTGGAAACAAATATCCTTCAATGTGTCAAAGCGATAAGGATAACAAAACAGGGGATCGAGTGGACGTATACCCTCAAGACCAATATAGCGCTAAATCGGGTCGAGCAAGTCGTGCCGCTCATCGTTCATAATGGGCGTCATGCATTGACCTATTCTAAGGCAGAGAAGACATACCTTGAATGTATATATGCCGGTAAACGCTATTCCCTATACAGTGAAGGTGCCGCAGAAATTCAGGTGGATCTTAAGCGATCCATCTTGTCCCCGAGCGGCGTCTCGTCGAAAGCGCGGATTAAGATGAGTGCGCCGTTGGCTGCAGGGGAAGCCGTGAAGTGGACGACAAAATTGGAGATAGTTAGGGCAACATCCTGAGAATAGCAAACTATCCGTACATTCTTCCCGGCGCCGGGGTGTCAACTTGAAGACACTGTGATAAAGTAGAGACAGGCTATGGGGAAGGGGAAAGCAGAAAGCATGCAATTTAGACCTTGTATTGACCTGCATGAGGGAAAAGTTAAACAAATTGTCGGCGAGACGTTAACGGACAAGAATGAAGAAGTAGTCGAAAATTTCGTGTCGGAGTTTGATTCTGCCTATTATGCAGAATTATTTAAGCGGGACGGGCTAAAAGGCGGGCATGTTATTATGCTTGGTCCGGGTAACGAAGCTGCCGCTTTGCGGGCGCTGGAAGCCTATCCCGGGGGACTGCAAATCGGCGGGGGCATTCACGCGGAGAATGCAGCATTTTACCTGGAGCGTGGAGCTTCTCATGTCATCGTCACCTCCTATATTTTTCGCGATGGCCAGCTGAACGAGGAGCACCTGGAAAGGATTGTATCCGAGGTTGGCAAGGAGAAGCTCGTTATCGATTTAAGCTGTAAAGCCAAGAACAGCAAATGGTATGTAGTGACCAACCAGTGGAAGCAGTTCAGCGATTTTGAGGTCAATCCGGAAAATATACGCTATCTCGAGAACCGCTGCAGTGAATTTTTGATACATGCGGTAGACGTCGAGGGTAAGCAGCAGGGAATTCAGAGTGAGCTGGCCAAAGCGTTGGCCGATTGGGTTCAATTGCCGACTACTTATGCCGGAGGAGCCCGCTCTTTAGCGGATGTGCAGCACTTTTATGAGCTGACGGCAGGGAAGCTGGATATAACGATCGGAAGTGCGCTTGATATATTTGGCGGCAAACAGTCCTATCGTGAGGTCCTCGATTACTTTGCTGCATTAACCTGAGTCAAGGCAATGTTCCTTGCATTAACTGGCGAGCTATGTAAAAGCTGCTTGTTTGGAGGTTTGGGCGCCAGCGCAAAGCCGCTGCCCGTTATCCACTTATGGATACGGACAGCGGCTTTTTGTATTGAGCATTTTGCCTAAAAAATGGACTTTGTATTAATGGGCAGCAGGCAAAGCTTTGGACCGCGGCTTGCGTTCAAGCAGAATCGTCAGGCTAATGAGAGTTACCAAAATAGTGGCTCCCATATCTGAAAGAATTGCAATCCAGAGCGTAAGCCAGCCCGGGATGGTCAGAAGCAGGGCAATTAGCTTCAAGCCAAGAGATATCGCAATATTAAAGCGGATAATGCGATTGACCTTTTTGGCCGTCTGCACGGCTTCTGGCAGTTTGCCGAGATGATCCTGCATGAGCACGATATCCGCGGTTTCGATTGCGCTGTCGGTGCCTTTGCCCATGGCGATACCGAGCTGTGCCGCAGCCAAGGCGGGAGCATCATTAATCCCGTCACCGATCATAGCGACCTTGCCTTGTCCAGAGAGCTCGCGGATGTGCTCGACCTTTTGCTCCGGCAGCAAGCTGCTGTAGTAGGCACGGACGCCTACCGCCGAAGCAACCTTCTCTGCAGTTGCCCTGTGGTCGCCAGTCAGCATCACGGTTTGGCGAATGCCCTGGCGGTGAAGCTCTGTCACAACCTCGCGGCTCTCTTCCCGGATCTCATCTGCAATACCGAACATGCCAAGTACTTTCGCTTCATCCGCGACAATTACAAGGGTAAGCCCTTTTTCCTTCAGCTCGCTAATCTTCTGGCGGACCGGCTGCGGCAGCGTCAGATGCTGGACAGCTTTTTCATTGCCCAGCGAGTAGGACTTGCCTTGAATTACAGCGCGAATTCCTTGGCCGCTTATCGTTGTGAACTCTTCAGGAGCTTCGGCCTCCAGCTGCAGATCCCGGAGCTTCCGCACGATCGCTTTGGCTAATGGGTGCGATGACGAATGCTCAATGGCATAAGCTGCGCGGTAAAATTCCTCTTCCTCATAAGCGGCCACCTCTTCCACGTAAGGCTGGCCTTTGGTCAAGGTGCCGGTTTTGTCGAAAGCGATCGTATCGATTTTACCTAATTGCTCCAGGAAGGCGCCGCCTTTCACCAAAATTCCGTTTCGCGCACTGCGGGTAATGCCTGAAACGATGGCGATAGGCGAGGAAAGAATCAATGCGCAAGGGCAGCCGACTATAAGTACGGCCAAGCCTTGATACAGCCAGTGTCCCCATTCTCCGTTGAACAGCAAAGGGGGGACGAGCATGATCATGACGGACAATAACAGAATCATTGGCGTATAATATTTGGCGAAACGGTTAATGAACAGCTCTGTTGGGGTTTTTGTATCCTGGGCTTCTTTAACCAAATGCAATATTTTGGCGAGTGAAGAGTCCTCATACGCTTTTTCAATGCGAATCTGGAGAACGCCCTCGTTGTTGAGACTGCCCCCGAAAACTTTGGCGCCGGCTGCTTTGTCTACCGGTAAGGATTCCCCTGTAATCGCAGCCTCATTTACAGAGCTTTTGCCTTCCGTAATTACCCCATCAGAGGGGATTTTTTCGCCAGGCTTAACCTTGACGATCATTCCGGGAGCCAGTGACGCGATGGGAACGATGCGTTCCACACCTTGTTCCACCACGACAGCTTCTTTAGGTGCGACTTCCAGCAAGCTTGCCATGGAGCGGCGGGCCTTCTCCATCCCCATCCCTTCCAGCATCTCATTCAGCCCGAACAGGATGGCAACCAGGGTAGCTTCCTTCCATTCACCGATAGCAACAGCGCCAATTAGAGCAATGGTCATCAACGTATCCATTGTGAATTTTAACTTGAACAGGTTCCTCAAGCCGCGTAAAAAGGTAGTATATCCGCTAATCGCCATAGCTGCCAAGAAGATGAACGTGACCGCAGGGGCGGCTATCTGATTCTCCAGCATCAATGCCAGGGCATAAAGCAGGGAAGCGCCAATAACTAAATTTCTCATCTTTATGGTTTGATGGTTGTGATCATCATGCGCTTGTTCAGAGTGGAGATGTCCATGCGAGTGACCTGATTGGCTGCGGCTGCCGGTTTGTTCCAGGTTATTGGAATGCGCCGTATTCGCTTCTTTCACCAGCCAGGCTCCGTCAGATTTCAATATTTGTTCGACTTTTTGTAAGGAAACTCTTGAATCTACCCTCAGTACACCGGAATTATAGCTTAAAACAGCATTATCGCCATGCTCTAATTGCTGAATTTGCTGTTCAAGTGAAGCTGCACAGCTGGGACAAGATAAGCCTTTCACTCGATGTTCATTCATATCAATGACCTCGCTTTATAAACCAACATATGATTATATATTCATATGTTAATTAATCCCGCTTTTTTTGTCAATGCTATCTTTCCCTGCTGAATGCCTATTTTATCATTCGATTACATGCCGGTTACCGATTCTGTCCTGTCTTGCTTGGCTAGCAGCTTGTTTGCTCGACAAACCCCCGCTGCGATTGATGCGAGAAGCGCTGGCCAATAAAAAAAATCGCGTCTCAGCAAGCTGAAGCGCGACTTTTACCGGTGTTTTAAATGCTGCAAGGTTTGGGAAAAGATTTGCTCAATATGGTTATCATCCAAGGAATAAAAGACGGTGCGTCCTACTTTTCTGCGTTTGACGATGCGGGTATTTCGTAAAAAACGAAGCTGGTGGGACACAGCAGACTGGTTCATCTTCAATACTTCGGTTAAGTCATGAACACACATCTCGCTTTTTTGCAGGGCATGGATCATTTTAACCCGGGTCGGGTCGCCGAGCGCTTTAAAAAAGTCTGCCAGTTCAACCGCATCGCTCTCATCCAGCAGCAGGTCTTCAACCTTGTGCAATTCATCGGCGCTACCTTGACATGTCTCCTCGCAAATCTCATGGTCTACTTTGGCCATATGATCACCCGTCCTCAATCAAAGAGCTGTTACAAGTGAAGTCATTATACCATTGTTGGCCAAGTTCTACAAATCAGGAGCTTGCTTCAAGAATGCAGAATTTGATCTGCAGAGGCATTTTGGTAATGATAGCCGTTAAGAAAAGGGCAAAATGGTTATTTTAACGAGAGGGAGTCGTTAAGAGAGGAAATTTGGGATTGATTTTATAATAAGAAGGCTCTATAATTTAAATAAGTAATTCGGAAATAACTAATTAATATCTAGAAAATGATTTCTGATTCAAATACTGTTGGAGGTGAGGCGATGGCACCATCCCATTCCGGTAAATTTACAACAGAGGAAGAAGTTTTGAAGCATTACGATCCGGGGCGTTACCGGACACCGGATGGTTATACATCCGATATAGCCGTATTTACCATCCGCCAGGATAAACAGATCGAGAAAGGCGAGGAGATCTGGAAGCCAGTCTTGATGCTTATGCTGATCAAGCGGGCCGCAACCGATGCTGAAGGAAATCCCAACATTGAGGGAGGGAAATGGGCACTGCCAGGCGGGTTCGGCTCGGATAAGGAAACAGCATTGCAAACGGCCTACCGGGAGCTGTCGGAGGAAACCGGGATCAGCGGCATTCATGTGAAACATTTCGCCGTTTATGATCGGCCCGGACGCGATCCAAGAGGTTGGATCATTTCCAATGCTCATTATGCGATTGTACCACCGGATTATTTGGAAAAACGAAAGGCGGCTGATGACGCGGAGCAGTGCGAATTGTTTAGCGTGGAAGAAGCTCTAGCTTTACCGCTTGCATTCGATCACAAGGAAATGATTGAAGCGGCGATAGCAGTAGTCGAACGGGAAATGGTACAAACAACTTTAGCGAAGCATTTTCTGCCGGAAGAATTTACATTGTCTGAACTAAGGGACGTGTTAATGACCGTGGTGAAGGACGACCCGAAAATTGTCATTAAGTCAACGTTTTGGGAAAAAGCGCCGAGGCTTCCTTTTCTAGAGCTTGCGACTGATCAATCCGGGAATATAAAAACGACCAGGCGCAACGGGGCGATGCGCAGGACCCGGCTTTACCGTTTCAACGAGGTGGAGCCTGTAGCCTCTATTTATGGTTAGAACAGGCTCATGGCAAGACTGAGAATGAATCCAAGGAGTGATCACTAATGAAGGCATTGATAAATATTGATTACACCCATGATTTTATTGCGGATAAAGGGGCGCTAACCGTAGGGAAGCCAGGGCAGGCGATTGAAGGGGAAATTGTGAGACTAACCCGGGAGTTTGCTGATGCAGGGGACTTCGTAGTTTTCGCAGTCGATGTCCATGACGCTGGAGATCAGCTCCATCCGGAAACTGCATTATTTCCGCCGCACAATATAAGAGGGACAGAAGGCCGCGGCCTTTATGGAGAGCTGGGAGAGCTTTACGAGCAGATTAAAGATCGCCCGAATGTGTACTTTATGGATAAAACGAGATATTCGGCATTTGTCGGTACGGACTTGGATTTGAAGCTGCGGGAAAGAGGGATTACGGAGGTTCATTTGGTGGGTGATGTAACGGATATTTGTGTTCTGCATACAGCCGTCTACGCCTACTCGCTTAATTACAAAATTGTTGTCCATAAGGAAGCGGTCGCGAGCTTTGATCCGGTCGGTCATGAGTGGGCTTTGAACCATTTCCGCAATTGCTTGGGAGCCACAGTCATTTAAGTGTTTATACGGATAGAGATCGGAAGAGGTGGAGTCCATGATTATAAATAGAGCTAGAAAGCAGCTGTTTAATCTTATCGATCCGCAGCAGTACCGGTTTGTGCATGTATGCCGGCAGTGCGGGCAGCCCCATTTTCGCCAAGACAGCAGGACGGATTTCGCTTGTACACAGTGTGCTGCTGCCGATGCCTATGATACGGCGCCGTTTTACAATCCGCAGCATGACTATGCTCTCGATGCAGATTTTTACGCGATTACGATGATGTATGCATTATGGAAGCAAAACCTTCATCGCACCAAGGTGGTGTTTGACGATTTTTACCGCAAGACGCCTTTTGTTAAAAGAGTAGGGGATTATTCCGGGGAACTGGGAGGCTATGTAGCATTCGGCGGACTCGGGCATTTAATAGAAATCATCGAGAATTTGTACTTCAACGAGGACGATCTGGCCTATCTTCGTGAGCGGGAGGAGCATTTTGATGAGGCTTTTCTTGACGAGCTGCGCGAGCTGCGATTCAGTGGTGACTTATATGCGATAGAGGAAGGAAATCTCGTGTTTCCGAATACTCCTTTCATCCGTATAGAAGCCCCGATTTGGGAGTGTGTCTGGATTGAAGCCATGCTGTTAAATACAATTAATTCGGAATCGCTCCTGCTCACGAAAGCGTCACGTATTGTAACCGCTGCGGGAGAGGATCCTTTGCTGGAAATGGGCAAACGGAGAGCCCAAGGCAGAGACGCCAGCGTGTATGGTGCCAAGATGGCCTACATTGCCGGATTTCAGGCAACCAGTAATGTAAAGGCCGGCAAGCAGTTCGGGTTGCCCATAACCGGTACCCAGGCTCATCTTTACATTATGTTTCATCCATCTGAACTGGAGGCGTTCCTGTCCTATGCTAACGTATTTCCCGAGAAAACGATGCTGCTGCTGGATACTACAGACACCTTGGGAAGCGGGCTGCCGCATGCGATTGAAACGGCAAAAGCATTGGAGAAAAGGGGCTACCGGCTTATCGGAGTACGTTTGGATAGCGGGGATTTGGCCTATTTGTCCAAAGAGGTTCGCAAAAGACTTGATGAGGAAGGGCTTGATTACGTTAAAATTGCAGCAACTAACGATCTGGACGAATACACCATTACGTCTCTTAAGCAGCAAGGTGCCCGCATTGATATATGGGGCGTTGGTACGAAATTGATTACAGCTTATGACCAGCCTGCATTAGGAGGAGTTCACAAAATTGTAGCCCGCAAGCCGTTCCAAGATGAAGAGATGGCGGACGGGACACGATATACGTATGATGATTGGGTTGCGCTTATCAAAATATCAGAGAATCTGGAAAAAGTGCTTAATCCCGGCCGGAAAAAGGTATACCGGCTCTATGATCAGCAAGGAAAGGCCAAAGGCGATTATATTTGCCTCGAGCATGAGAGCTTAGACGGGAAAACGGAAATTGTCCTTCGCCATCCTACTAACCCGTTGAAGTCCAAGCGAGTCCGAGATTTCACGAGTGTGGAGCTGCTGGTTCCAATCTACGAGCAGGGTGAGCTTGTCTACAAAGTCCCTGATTTGGACACTGCACGGGAATATCATCAAAAGCAAAAGAAAACATTCTGGGACGAGTACCTGCGTCTAGAAGTACCCGAAGTATATCCAGTTGCTTTATCGGATGAGCTTCGGAGGCTAAAGGAGAGCTTAATCCTAGAACATAGTAAAGAAAGGTAGGCACGGGCACTGTAACTGTTTAAATTATGCCGGCTCCCTTCAGATCTAGACTATTTGGCACGCCTTAGCATGATGTATGGTGTAAGATTACTTAACGTATAATCTATAAACTGTATATATTTTTTCCGAAAACCGAAAAACTAATGAGTTTTTGGCAGGTTTAGGCGTTATAATAGAAGTGGAGTATGTCTGGTAATCTCACATTAACTATGGAACTCATTGCTTTGAATGTTGGAGGCGTATCATGAGAGTTCAGTGCAGTGACAAAATAGTAGGAGGGGAACAAGTATGGCAACAGAAATTCAAAAAAAGATTATTGAAGAGCTTAAGGTGCAGCCGGAAATTAACCCTATGGCCGAATTTCGGCGTAGTGTCGACTTTCTGAAGGAGTACCTGCTGAAGCATCCCGATATTAAATCCCTGGTACTGGGCTTGTCTTTAGGACAGGACTCTACGCTGACCGGCAAAATTGCTCAGACGGCGTGCGATGAGCTAAACGAAGAACTCGGAAATAGCGTTTACCGTTTCATTGGGGTTAGACTCCCTTACGGGGTGCAGGCTGACGAGCATGATGCAGAAGCCGTATTGAATTTTATTAAGCCAAGTGTGCTGCTTACCGTAAATATTAAGGAATCGGTAGATGCCAGTACGAAGGCGGTGGAGGAGGCTACCGGCCAATCGCTCAGCTCTTTCCTTCAAGGGAACATTAAAGCCAGACACCGTATGGAGGTTCAGTATTCCATTGCCGGACTCTACCAAGGAGTTGTGCTGGGAACTGATCACTCCGCGGAAGCGGTCACGGGTTTTTATACCAAGTTTGGAGATGGGGCAGCTGATTTGACTCCCATATTTCGCCTAAACAAGCGTCAGGGCCGGGCGATTTTGAAGGCATTGGGCTGTCCGAGCGAGCTTTATTTAAAGACCCCGACAGCCGATCTGGAGAATGATCGTCCGCAATTGCCCGATGAGGTCGCTCTGGGAGTAACGTATGATGAAATCGATGATTACCTGGAAGGCAAAGAGGTTAATGAAGCGGCCAGAGAGAAGATTGAAGGCTTTTACTTTAAAACGATGCACAAGCGGAATGAGCCAATCAATGTTTTTCATGACTGGTGGAAATAAAATAAAAAATTAGGGAGGGAAGTCGTTTGCAGAAAATTGAGTTTTACAACAACCGCTCGCAAAAGCTGGCCGGTCACTTGTATTCCCGGCGATCCGCGAAGCTTATCATTGCTGTCCACGGGCTTGCCTCGGACAAAACCGCAGGCGGCAGAACTCCGCTTATAGCAGAAGCGCTGGGGAATGCAGGCTATGACGTGCTGGCCTTTGACTTCAGCGGGTGTGGCGAGAGTGATGATGACAAGGTCTCGGTTGCCAGACAGGTGGAGGATTTAAAGGCGGCTATCGCTTATGGCCAATCCCTGGGCTATCGACAAATAGGTCTGCTAGGACACAGCCTGGGAAGTCTGGTCAGCTTGAAAGCGTACAGCGATGATATCGAGGCTATGGTGCTGTATGGAGCATTGACTCATCCATTGGATTATTCGTGGGCGGATTATTTCAGCAAAGAACAGCAGCAACAAATGGAAACCTACGGTTACGCAATTGTTCCTAAAGAAGCCGGTCCGCGTGCAGAGGTTCTTATTGACCGCTGTTTAGGAGAGGAATTAACGGGTATTGATCCGGAAGAGGTGCTGCGCCCTGTACAATGTCCGGTTCTTATTATTCACGGCAACCATGAACAGGATGCTCTGGAGCTCGCTTTTTTGGCAGGCTCTAAAAAAGCCTTGGCCTATCTGCCCGAAGGCTCTCGGGTTGAGGTCATTGAGGGGGCCAATCATCATTTTAAGGAGCATGTCGATCAATTAACCTCGTTAATTATTAATTGGTTTAATGAACGGATGAAGGAGCAAGCTGATGATAGCTTATAACCTTTGTTTGACTCGGCAAGGGGACAAAATATTGCTGCTCAATCGTGAAAAGGCGGCATGGATGGGCCGCTGGAACGGAGTCGGGGGCAAGGTGATGAGAAATGAGAGCCCGCGGGAGTCGATGGTTCGGGAGCTGGAGGAAGAGACAGGAATTACCTCATATGAGCTAACATTCAAAGGGCTCGTTACCTGGTCACTGGAAGGCAGCGGCTACGGCGGCATGTTTCTTTATCTGGCCGATATTGATTCCGAAATTGATTATCCTACTCCAATTAAGACACGGGAGGGGATCCTGGACTGGAAATCGGTTGAGTGGATTGTTCATCCAGATAATCAGGGAATCGCTTCAAACCTGCCTTACATATTCCGCTATCTATTTCAAAACGAGCGCTGCTATATCCATCACGGATTTTTTGCATCCAAGCAGCTGCTTGAGGTCCTAACAGAAGAGCTGCATCCTGCTTGCGAGGATGATCCGAGCTTGCGCGAACGCTTCCTCCAGGAGCATCGGCACCGAATGAGCCAGATGTATAGAGAGCAATTAGCCGCAAGAGTAAGCCGCATAATAGAGAGTGAAAGCCGCCAGCTTAATGCTTGACGGCTTCTTTGCATTAACGATTCAGCGGCAGTCAGCGCCCGCTAGGGACTGCAATCCCCGCGTCAAGCCCCACCAGGTCCTGCCAGGCTCTGCTAGCCCCCGCATGCTGCAGCGTTTAGGGTGATGCGGGGCAAGCTACACAGATCTATACGGAGTTACATTAGCTATACTAAGTTACTTGAACTACTCTGAGTTGCTCCGAGCAATACTAAGTTACTCTAATTACACAGAGCTACTCTGAAACTACTAGAACTACTCTTAGCTAAACTACTGCTTGCACTAACTGTACTATTTACTCCACTCCACTTTCTACGTAATACCCGCGCAGCAATTCAACAATCCCTAGCGGATTGCGGCGCAAATCTTTGGCGCTAAAGAAGACGTCGCCCTTAATTTGCGGGTATTGCTTATTATACTCCAACTGGTTAATGATCTCCTGTGCGGTGTGCCAACCGCTCTCCTTGGTTCCGATTTTGTAAGGAGAGTGCCCGATATACAGATCAACGTTCGTGCCGGCGACCTCTTGGACCCACCAATCTACGAGCTTGTCATAGCGGGCTACTTCGAAAGACATGCTCCAATACAGCTGCGGCATTACGTAATCGATCCATTCCTGCTGAACCCAGGTGCGGACATCGGCAAACATATGATCATAGGTGCTGACTCCCGCTCGGGTTGCGGAGCCAGTTGGATCGACGTTGTGGTTTCTCCATACGCCAAAAGGACTAACACCGAACTCCACTTGAGGCTTCGCTTCTTTTATCGAAACTCCTAATTGCTGAACAAAATCATTGATGTTGCTGCGTCTCCAGCTTGCACGATCCAAGCCGTTTGGATTATAGGAGGAATAGGACGTATCATCTGGAAACGCTACGTTGGAAGGATAAAAGTAATCGTCCAGATGCACACCGTCAATATCATACCGAGTGACTACTTCCATAATAGCAGAGATTATATGTTGGCGGGCCTCCGGAATTCCCGGGTTTATGAACAGTTTCTTGTCCGCTTCGACAATCCACTCGGGATGAGTGTTGACGACATGCTGCGGTGCCAAGCCTTCCCGCTTGTTGTCTGTATTGGCACGGAAGGGATTAAACCAGGCGTGGAATTCCATTCCCCGTTCATGAGCCGCCTCAATCATGAAAGCCAGGGGGTCGTAGCCCGGGTCTTGCCCTTGGGTGCCGGTTAAGTATTTGGACCAGGGAACCAGAGTAGAAGGATAAAGGGCGTCTCCCGACGGTCTGACTTGCACGAATACCGTATTCAAGCCCATCACAAGCAGATCATCGAGAAGCTTTTCAAACTGCTGCTGCTGTTCAGAGGCATTGCCATAGCTGCTGGCAGAAGGCCAGTCGAGGTTATATACGGTGGAAATCCAAGCGCCTCTCATTTCAGCATCGGCTCCTGTATCTGCCTGATCTTTTGTCCACATTAGAACACTGCGTGTTGATTGATTCCAGAAAACTTGAATACCGAGTTCTTCGGCAATAAATCTTACCGGAACCATCGTCGTATTTTGGTATAGCTGGACAGAAGCTTCCAACTCTACGAGACGGCCGTCGACTCTGGCATAATGATTATCAACAGACATGGAAATATGAGAATCTTCCCGATAAATGTCAACCGTACGAGAATGCTGAGTCCACTTCACTTCAGCGCCTAAACTCTCGCTGATAACTCGCAAGGGAACCATAGTGACTTCAGCTTCAGGATCTATGTATGGAGCGACCTCGGCGGGGAGTTTCTTGCCATTGAGATACAGGCTGATTTCATTTAATGGTTCGGCGAAGGACACGGGTGCCAGCATCGTTGTTGTTAAAAATATCATTAGGAACAAAAGCATAGAACGGCGTTTCATGAAGTAAAATTCCTCCAAACGGATTAGGGTTTAAATCTCTATCTCTTATGTTTAGACGCCGCCATTTCCTGTTTTGTTTCGGTAAAAGGAAAAGTTTGCTATACTAAGACCTGGCAAGGCAGGAAGGGGAGGTTTAGCTATGAGCCTGTTAGAGAAGGAATTGTCGAATCAATTCCTATCCTGATCCCTCACATAGTTTGGACTAATTAACTATTCACACCCAAAGCTGCTTTCCTGCAGAAAGCGTTGAACAGAATCCTTCCACACTTTATCCTGAAGCTTGCCTTTCTTTTCTATAGTTCCCTTCTTATATTGCTTACAAGAAACAAGACAAATACTTTGGAAGATATATTATGAATAGCCAGCGGCGGTCCTCTAGGACGGCCGTTTTTGTATGGAGGAAGGCAAAGGGGTCCCGGTCCATGATAGGTTACCAGATTTATATACACTAATTAATGTTGTTAATCATCAAAGTGATTAATTAATTAATTAATTATAGATAAATAGCTTAGTAGTCGGTCCAAGAGGCATCAAGCTGTAAACCGCAAAGAAGCCAAAGCTAATTAATTGCCCGTGTTATCCACATAAATGTTATCCGCATAAATCTGAAGAATCGATATATTGGGAATTCTATTATTTTCAATATTATTTTATTTTGGGTATACATAGGACTAAGGGACTGAATTTCTAGCAAATCCTGTCGTATTATTTTAGAACATAGAATTCAATGACCATCGCAAACTGCCCATCTCTAAAGCAAAGTCACAATTTGCGAGGCGAAATTGAAGGGGATTAATAAGAATTTTTTGATAATTCAGCCGAGCTTCTCGTCCTTGACATATACAATATCTTGAGGTAGATTTAAGTCCAGCAACTATATATAGTTTTTGCGGCCGTTTTTCACCCTAATAGAACTAGTCTGACAAGATAAAGAAAACAAACCGTTTTTTAGCAAAATCGCAATTGTCAAAAAAACGAACCATGAATAAATACAAGGATAGAAAAGAGTGCAAGGAGTGGAGCTGGCATGCTGGTCGCTTATGTTTCCCGAACCGGTAATGTTGAAAAGTTTGTACAAAAACTTAATATGAGATCAGTTCGTATAACAGAAGGTCTTACTATTAACGAGCCTTATGTTTTGATTACATATACTACCGGGTTCGGACAAGTGCCGGAGACGGTTATGAGTTTTCTGAAAAGAAATCATGCCCAACTTATGGGTGTATCAGCCAGCGGAAACCGTAATTGGGGTGAAAGCTTTGCCAAAAGTGCGGATCGTATTTCCCAATGGCTAAAGGTACCTATTCTATCCAAGTTTGAACTATCTGGTACGGCCCGTGATGTAGAACTATTTAAGAGGGAGGTAAGTGCTGTTGCGGTACATTGAATTGAATAATATGCTGCTGCAAAAAAATAAAGACGGTTTTTTCCAGTTGGAGAAGGACCAGGAAGCAGTTGCGGCGTTTATGGAGGAAGTTCATAACAAGAGCGTTCATTTTTCCAATACGAAGGAAAAGATCGACTATATGATAGAGAATGACTACTATGAAAATCTGTATCAGCAGTATACCTTCGAAGAGATGGAGGAAGTATACGACTTAACTCATCAATATAATTTCCGTTTCCCGTCCTATATGTCAGCCTCGAAGTTCTATACGGATTATGCGGTAAAAAGCAATGATCGCTCGCTATATCTGGAGCATTACCCTGACCGGGTGGCGGTCACGGCACTGCACCTGGGACGTGGTGATGTGAGCACCGCCAAAGAGCTCGCCGCGGCTATGATGGAACAGCGCCTGCAGCCGGCCACTCCTACTTTTTTGAATGCCGGAAAAAGCCGTAGAGGGGAAATGGTTTCCTGTTTCCTGCTGGAGATGGACGATTCCTTAAATTCTATCAATTTTGTTCTTGGTACCTGTATGCAGTTGTCCAAAATTGGCGGAGGCGTAGCAGTTAACTTGTCGAAGCTGCGCGGCAGAGGAGAGCCTATTAAAGGTGTAGAAGGTGCGGCAAAGGGGATAATGCCGGTAATGAAGCTGATGGAGGATGCGTTCTCTTACGCGGATCAGATGGGACAGCGCAAAGGCTCCGGAGCAGCCTATTATCATATTTTTGGCTGGGATGTGCTGGAATTTCTGGACAGCAAAAAAATCAATGCTGACGAGAAAAGCAGAATCAAAACTTTGTCCATCGGGCTGATTGTCCCGGATAAATTCTATCAATTGGCCGAACAGAATGAACCGCTTCACGTATTCGCGCCATATTCCGTCTATAAGGCTTACGGACAGCACTTGGATGAAATGGACCTCGATGACATGTACGATCAGCTGCTGGCGGATGACCGGGTTAAGAAGAAGAAAGTGATGAGCGCCCGGGACATGCTCGTCAAAATTGCTACAATTCAGCTGGAATCCGGGTACCCTTATATTATGAATAAAACCAACGCTAACCGGTCCCACGCACTTAAAGATATTGGAACCGTGAAAATGTCCAACCTGTGTACGGAAATTTTCCAGCTGCAAGAAGTATCGGTTATCAATGACTTCGGCTTGGAGCATCAGATCCGCCGGGATATCTCCTGTAATCTGGCTTCGCTCAACATTGTTAATGTGATGGAGCATCGCAAAATTCGCGAGTCGGTACATCAAGGCATGGTCGGCTTAACCGCAGTCAGTGACATGACGAAGGTGTCCAACGCACCCGGGGTGGTCAAGGCTAACTCTGAGCTGCACTCGGTAGGTCTTGGCGCCATGAATCTGCACGGGTTCCTGGCCAAAAACAAGATAGCGTATGAAAGCGAAGAGGCTAAAGATTTTGCCCGTACCTTCTTCATGATGATGAATTATTATTCTTTAGAAAAAAGCATGCTGATCGCCAAGGAAAGAGGCATTGTTTTCAAAGATTTTGAGAGGTCTGAATATGCCAAGGGCACTTACTTCGCTCCTTACTTGGAGACGGATTACCGGCCGCAGACGGAGAAGGGGAAATCACTATTTGAAGGGATCGACATTCCCGCTCCGGAAGACTGGGGACGTCTCAAAGCGGAAGTTCAGCAGCATGGCCTTTACCATGCATATCGGCTGGCCATCGCACCGACCCAAAGCATCTCTTATGTGCAAAATTCAACTTCTAGCGTAATGCCGATTGTAGAGCCGATCGAGACGCGGACCTATGCGAATTCAACGACTTATTATCCAATGCCTTACTTGTCGCAGGACAATTTCTTTTATTATAAATCGGCCTATATGATGGATCAGTTCAAAATTATAGATTTGATTGCGGAAATTGCCGTACATATCGATCAAGGCATTTCGACCGTCCTCCATGTGAACAGCAATGTGACCACGCGCGAATTGGCACGCTATTATTTGTACGCGGCCAAAAAAGGGCTGAAATCGCTGTATTACACGCGGACCAACCGGCTGGATGTGGAGGAGTGCATAGCTTGTGCAGTCTAAGTGATAGGACTTTCCAAGCTTGACAGCCTACCTGAACTATAATTAAAGGAATGAGCGTATTGACTATAAATTCAACGAGCATTACCCCGGCTAGCCCCCAGGCAGCTACTTGGCACTCGACCGAAGAAAACGGCCGGCCCGGGCTGGAGTTCGTCAATGATACTAGTACACAAATTTCGGACAAGCAGGCAGCCCGTACATTCAAAGCCGTCAACTGGAACCGGCCGGATGATGATTTTACGAGCACCTTCTGGAGCCAAAATATTATGCAGTTTTGGACTGACGAAGAAATACCTCTGTCCGATGATAAGATGAGCTGGATTCAATTAAGCTATGAAGAACAGCAGCTGTATATGAAGGTGCTTGGCGGACTTACCCTGCTTGATACGGTGCAGGGCGGGGTAGGCATGCCGCAAATTCTTGACCATGTTGAGGGACTCCAGCGCAAAGCAGTGCTGGGCTTCATGGCAATGATGGAACAAATCCATGCCAAATCCTACAGCAGCATTTTTACGACGCTCGCTAGCACGGAAGAGATCGACAGCTTGTTCCAATGGGTGGAAATGAACAAGCATTTGCAATTTAAAGCAGAACAAATTTCCCGGTACTATCGCTCGATTGAGACGAAGAAAGACCTGTATTTGGCCATGGCTTCTTCTGTGCTGCTGGAGAGCTATCTGTTTTACAGCGGATTTTTCTACCCGCTCTATTTGGCCGGTCAAGGCAAGATGACGAGCAGCGGGGAAATTATCGATCTTATTTTACGGGATGAAAGCATTCACGGTTTATATGTCGGTGTGCTGGCGCAGGAGGTTTATCGGGAGTTATCTGTAGAGGAACAGAAAGAAGCTTCCGCCAGTTTAATGGAGCTGTTCGAGAAGCTGCACCGCAACGAGGAAGCTTATACGGACGACTTGTACACACCAATTGGGCTGCAGGAAGAAGTTAAAGCTTTTATTCGGTATAATGCGAACAAAGCGATGATGAACCTGGGCCGAGAATCGTTGTTCCCGGAAGAAGACGTTAATCCGATTATATTGAACGGGATCAGCACGAAAACGAAGCAGCATGACTTTTTCTCCAAAAAGGGAAACGGATATGTCCGCACTATTCATGTAGAGCCGCTGCGTGATGAAGATTTTCAATTTTGATGCTTGCTTTCCACTAAGAGCTTGCGGATAAGCATTCTTTTTAATTCGAATCATCCACAAGTGCCTTGTTTAGAATCTCCTCCAGACAGGTAAGGATACCATATACCAGATATGGAGGGATGATTCAATGACGGAGAAACGATCAAGCACCGGCCAGGCAGACTCGGCGGCCAGGAAGAAAGCGGCTGAACGGAGGGACAGGGCGAACAGAGTACCGGCAGCCCTAGAACAGCCGGATATTAAACGCAGTGAATACCGGGATCATCCAGAGCAATACCCTACTGAGAAGGAAAGCTTGTTCGATCTGCACGAAAGCGGGCAGAATGTCGATCCTTTACCGATGGAAGACATTAAGCTGGAGCTGCGTGAAGAGAAACGAAAGCATCAGACTAAACGCTCTTCGTCCAGTGACCGTAAATACAATTCGGGATTTCAGAAGAAGGATTAACGTTTTGGTTACTTTTTATGAATAGATAGATTATCCCTTATATGAATTCAAGACTGTCGACATATTGATGTCGGCAGTTTGTTTTTTGTAAACAGGTAATAATGAATAACCAAGTTATATATATAAAATTGACCAAGTCAATTATATAGTTGACTTAGTCAACTATAATTGATAATTTAATTAATACAAACATTAAACATTCAGATTTAATTGGAGGTTATTTTTAATGAGTGCCAGAACAGACATAATACCGGTAATCCGGCAATTCAACCGTTTTTACACCAATATTCTCGGGTTGTTGGATCAGCACTTATTAAACAGTGACTTTTCGCTATCTGAGGCAAGGGTACTGTATGAGATTGAAAACACTAATAACTGTACAGCCAAAATACTGATAGAAAAAATTCGCATTGACGCCGGCTATCTTAGCAGAATCATTAAGCGCTTTGCTAAGCTTGGTCTTATTTACAAGACACCATCCAGCGATGACGGCCGGTCTTACTTTATTCGTCTCACAAAGAGTGGGCAGGAGACATTATCCAGGCTCGACTCTTTGTCTAGAGAACAAATCAGCCAGATAATTAGTCCATTAACGGAAAGCGAGCAAGTCAATGTGGCCCAGAGTATGATCACAATTGAGGCGGCATTGTCAGATCATGCCAGTCCTGCGCGAAGTGTATGTGTCCGAACAGATCTGAAGCCTGGTGATGTTGGCAGATTGATTCATTTACATGGCTGGATCTATGCCCAGGAATGCGGATACAATCATGTGTTTGAGGGCTATGTCTGCAGGACGTTTTCTGATTTTCTTGCTAATTACAGCCCAGATAAGGACCGGCTGTGGCTTGCGGAAGCGGGAGGGGAGCTGGCTGGGGCCATTGCAATAGCAGGCCGCACAGCTGAGAAGGCGCAGCTAAGGTGGTTTATTATTCATCCGGATTACAGAGGAAAGGGCATCGGGGGCACCTTGCTGAATGAAGCTATCCAATTCTGCACGCAAGCAGGGTATAAGTCCGTTTTTCTGGAGACAACAGAAGATCAGAAAACTGCAATTCAAATGTATAAGAAAGCCGGCTTCACTAAAATAGCGGAACACAGGAACAGCGCCTGGGGTGTAAACCATGTGGAGGAGACTTATGAGCTATTACTATAGAAGAACTTTAGCGATACGGATAGTATGGATAGGCGTTAGTTTTAGTAGGGGTTAAGAGTTTAAACACAAGCCTTGGCTTGCATACGTACTTGTGGTATGTTAAAGAGCTCGGCAATTTCATATCATATCTGAAAGAAAGAGGGTGGAGTATTTGACAGCGAATCATGATCATTCCATTATGGCATCTACCAGTGAGGAAAGGCTTCAGAAATCAACAGTTGGTGAACTGAAGCCTCACAACACATCCATTACTCTCCTGGATTATGACCCGCTCTGGCCTAAGCTTTTTAAGCGAGAGGCCGAACGAATTCGTTCAATACTTGGAAGCAAGGTCCTGCAATTGGAGCATGTTGGCTCTACTTCGGTGCCGGGATTATGTGCTAAACCAATCATCGATATGTTGCTGGTAGTAGAGAATTCTGCTGACGAAACGGCCTACGTATCTGACTTGGAGAAAGAAGGGTACACGCTGCGCATACGGGAACCCGATTGGTTCGAACACCGTTTATTCAAAGGTCCCGATACGGCTATTAATCTTCATGTATTTAGCCAAGGGGCGTCTGAAATCGACCGAATGCTGCTTTTCCGCAATTGGCTGAGAACGAACGAATCCGATCGGGACGCGTATGCCCAAGTGAAGCGAAGCCTGGCACGACATCAATGGCGTCACGTACAAGATTATGCAGATGCAAAAGATTCAATTGTAAAAGAGATTATGGAAAGAGCGAAGGCCGTTAAGCGAAACGATTAAGGTTCGCAGATACTATAGGCTATTGCACTTGTTCTGCGTCATAATCAAGTTTGCGGCGACTCTTTGATCTGTTCCTCCTCGTACAGCTTCGAGCGTACCTTAAACCAGCGGAAGAGATGGGAAACTACTACCTTCAACACAGCATAGCCAGGGACAGCCATCAGAACTCCAGCAACACCGAATAGATTTCCGGCCGTCAAAATAACAAAGATGATAGTAATAGGGTGTACCTGCAAGGTTTTGCCCATGATTTGCGGAGAGATAAATTTTCCCTCCACCAGCTGGACAATGGTCCAAACCACGATCATTTTGATAAGCATAATTGGTGAAGTTACCAGCGCTACGATAAGCGCGGGAGTAATGGCAATGGCCGGACCCAGGTAGGGCACAACTGCCGTAAAAGCGGCAATCGAAGCCAGTACAAGAGAATATTCCAACCCGATTATCTGATAGCCGATAAAGAGGAGAAAGCCTATACAGAAGCTGACAATAATTTGTCCTCTTATATACGAGCTGATTTGATGATTCATCTCTGTCATAACGGTATAGAGCTGGCCGCGCAGGTTAACAGGCATGAATTTCAGGAAGTAAGAGGGCAGCTTTTTTCCGTCTTTAAGCAGATAAAAGAGAATGAAGGGAAGCGTGACAATAGCCAGTATAATTTCCGTCACGACTCCGAGAAAGCCGCCAATTCCTGACCAGGCATTGTTCAGTATTGTAGTGGCTTGCTCAGAAAGGCTGCTGACAATGTCGGAGGGACTCAAGTTAATCGACTGCTGGAGCTGATGAACAAACTGGCTGCCTACGAACTGTTCAAACTGCCACACCAGCTGCTCGCTATAGGTAGGAAAATTATTGATAAGACCAGTGATTTGCTGACGGACAAGCGGGATCACGGTTACGATTAGCAAGCTCAGTAGTCCGATCATGAGCAAGTAGAGGATGAGGATCGCATAGCCTCTCTTTATGTAACGCTCAAGCAGATTCACCAAAGGATTTAACAGATAATAGAAAACTCCTGCTAAAATGATAGGCAGCAGTACGGTTCTTATTAACACGGTCAACGGGTTAAAAATGAACGATATTTTGTTAAAAACAAATATATTTAATCCGATTAGCAGCAGGACAAGCATAAAAATGACAAATTTGTTATTGAGAAAAAAAAGTTTGAATCTCTCCAGCATAGAACCGTTATCCTCTCCTCGTAAGATGACCGCCTTTTTCTAACGTATTGTTCAGGCCGGAAGCATGCTGCTAACGATACAACAGCAATGGGCAGCTTTGTTTGTTTGGTCCGACTGTCCAATATGCAGCAAGATAAATAAGGATAGGGGCAGCGTTTCTGCCGAGACCGCCCCTCTGATCCAGTTATCTTTTCAACCAGTATAACCTGATCCGCTAACGCTAAGTCTTTCATTCGTACAAAAACCTATTAGAAGGTAATTATGAATGGATTGCCCGTGCGAATCGCTCCAACGCTTCTTGCAGTGTCGTCCGTGGACAAGCGAGGTTGATCCGGACAAAGCCTTGTCCCGTCGCCGATCCAAAAGTAGAGCCCTCGTTGAAAGCGACCTTGGCGCGATTATGCATTAAATCTTTGATGCCGGCCGTATCCAGGTTCAGCTTGCGGCAGTCGACCCACAGCAAATAGCTGCCCTCAGGCCGCATCGCAGATAGCTGCGGAAGGCGCTCTTCGATAAACTTGATGGCATAGTCAGCATTTGCGGCGACGTAGCTGATCATTTGCTCGAGCCATTCCTCACTCTCGTTATAGCAGGCTTCAACAATGGCCGGGGCAAAGAAATTCACCATATGGATAGAAAGTGTCTTTAATTTATGGTCAAAGCTTCTTTTCAGCTTAGGATTTGGAGTGACGATAAAGGATATCGGAATCCCCGGGATATTGAAGGTTTTGGTTGGTGCAACACAGGTCAAGGAGATCTGTGCAAATTCTTCCGAAATCGATGCAAACGGGATATGCTTGTGGCCTTTATGAACGATATCGCAATGGATTTCGTCAGATACGACTGTAACGTCGTATTTCTGGCACAGCTCCCCTATGCGGATGAGCTCTTCACGTTTCCATACCCTGCCACCAGGGTTGTGGGGGCTGCATAAGAGCATGAGCTTGGCTCCGGCCTGCATTTGTTCTTCCAAATGCCCGTAATCGATCGTGTAGTAAGAATCCTGTAATATTAGCGGATTATCGGCGATTTCACGGCCATTCATTCGAATGACATCATAAAAGGGATAATACACCGGGGACTGGAGAATAACCGGACTTCCCGGCTTACTAAACTGGTCCACAGCGATGCTGAGAGCAGGAACGATGCCAGGGCAGTCGGTCAGCCATTCCGGCTGAATTTCCCAGCCGTGTCTACGCTTAAACCACCCGGTTATGGCCTCTGTGTAGCTTTCATTCTTAACGGTATAGCCATATATACCTTCGGCTGCTCTTTTGGTGATTGCCTCGACAACGGCCGGTGGGCATTGAAAATCCATGTCTGCAACCCACAATGGCAAAATGTCCTTATCCCCGAACAGCTTTTCCGATTGATCCCATTTGTAGGAGTTGGTTCCCCTGCGATTATGCTGCTGATCAAAATTGTATAGTTGTTTGCTCATTTGATATATCCATCTCCTTTAAGCAAAAGTATACTCTTTGTAATCCTGTACGACAACTGGCCCGCGGCCGGAAGCTCTAGAAAAATCGCACTTCCCGGGTCGATCTATGTTAGCGCACGTATTTATGGCAACGCCGTGAAGGGTTTGATATGATTAGTACATCAGTTGAGAAGGGAACAAACGGTGTATGATCTATCGGTCTTTTTGGTTTTGGCTGCTGGTGTTGGCAGCTATGTGGACAGCAGCTGCCATTGAGGGAGGGGCGTATAACTTTCCGCTCCTGTATTGGTGCTGCTCGGCTTTTTTTACATGCTATTTCTTGACCTCACTTACATCGGCCCGCCCTTTTTTATTCGGGCTGCTGCTTGCTGGCTGCCTGCTCGCCCTAGCTGCCGCCGGCAATTGGGTTCCGTTTACAGAGCAAGGTTACGGGTATTTACTTCTCGTTTCCTTATTTGTAGTTGGATATGCTTTTCATCAGCTGCCGGTTCGTTCGGCTGCAATTATCGGTATTGCTGCTTTGGTAACTGTTATAGCAGTTTTGTCCTATCGCGATATTCGGTACACTCCCTTTTTTCTGCTGCTTACCGGTTTTACCTTCGGCGCAGCAGCGCTGGCTTACCGGCAGCGGGACATGCAGTTGAGGCAGGCCAAGGAAAGCATGGATATGCAGCTTAGTGAATATAGAGAGCTTAAACGGCTGCGCGCGCAGGGGGAAGAGGCCGCCCGCCATCAGGAGCGGACCCGGATCGCGCGGGATATGCACGATTCGGTAGGCCACAAGCTGACCGCACTGCTGATGCAATTAGAGGTATTTCGCCTGCAGCAGGCTGCCAATGAACCGGTTGCGAAACAGGCAGAGGAATTAAAAAAGCTCGCGCAGGAAAGCTTGAAAGAAACCAGGGCAGCGGTTATGGCGTTAAATGACAAGGAAGTAACAGGCATGCAGGCAATTTTGCAGCTGATACGCAAATGGGAGAATGATTATTTGCTGCAGACGCATTTTACAGTCCGCCAGGGCGTCTTGTCCCTCGCACTAAGTAATGAGCAATCCATTGTCATTTATCGTACCTTGCAGGAAGCGCTAACGAATGCAATGCGGCACGGGCAGAGGGGCACTATTGAGATCATATTCGAGGTGCTCGGAGGCAAGCTTTTTCGCTGTGAAGTAATCAACCCGGTCGCAAGCTCAGGAGCATATGAGCCCGGATTTGGTCTGAAAGTAATGGGAGAGCGGCTGGAGCATATCGGCGGTACGCTGGAATATACCTTAACCGGGCGCCAATTTATATTAAGAGCCAGCTTTCCTGTAGAAGAGAGGGGGAAAGAAGATGATCCGAATATTGCTGGCCGAGGACCAGAAGCTGGTGCGGCAGGGGCTGAAAATGATGATTGAAACCGACCCCGAAATGAAGGTAACCGGTGAAGCAGGGGACGGACTGGAGGCAATCCAGCTTTGTGAGACCCATTTATTCGATCTTGTGCTGATGGATATCCGTATGCCGGGAATGGATGGACTGGAGGCTACCGCGAAGATATGCGAAAGATGGCCTAACATAAAGGTGCTGATTCTCACTACCTTCAACGATGATGATTATGCGCTTGAAGCTCTGAAACGGGGAGCGAGCGGCTACATGTTAAAGGATGCCGATGCGGAGCTGTTAATCCGCTCGATCCGCAGCTGCATGTCAGGCGGGCTGTCGCTGGAAGAACAGGTAGCCGCCAAGATAGTCCCGCGGCTTCTAAAACATGCGGACAAAAAGCCGGGGCGTGCGGATCCCTCGTTAACTTCCAGAGAACTCGACATCATCCGTGAAGTAGGCAAGGGCAAGAGCAATCAGGAAATTGCAGATGAACTTTGCTTGTCTTTGGGAACGATAAAGAACCATATGACGACCATTCTTGATAAGCTTCAGCTAAGAGATCGGACGCAGTTAGCTATTTACGCTATCCATCATGGAATTGTATAAGCCGCAGGAGTCTATGGGTGTCTGCGGGTCACCTTCAAGTTATGACTTAAGTCATTTCAGCATATAAAACTCAGGACGCAAGGCAGTGGGAGCACTGTCTTTTCTTTATGTATACTTTCCATAATAGACGATACAGAACTTAAGGAGGGAGACCATGCTCGAAACGGTAGATTTGACTAAGCAATTCAAAAAACATTTGGCCGTAGATCGCGTCAGTATCCATTTGCTGGAGGGGGAGTCTGTAGGCTTGCTTGGTCCCAACGGAGCCGGCAAGTCCACACTGATTTCTCTGATCTCTTCGTTGACAAAGCCGACCTCCGGTACAGTGAGGTTATTTGGCAAGTCGATTCAAGACAATTTATCCGAATTGCGGAAAGTGCTGGGCGTAGTCCCGCAGGATATTGCGCTCTATGAAGAATTAAGCGCTTATGAGAACCTGCAGTTTTTTGGCAGGATTTATAAGCTGAAAGGCCGTGAGCTGGAAGAGCGTATTGCTCATAACCTGGGGATTATGGGGCTCGATGATCGTAAAAACGATCTGATTAGCACTTATTCCGGAGGGATGAAGAGACGAATCAATATTGCTGCAGCCCTGCTCCATAATCCAAAAATATTGATCATGGATGAACCGACCGTCGGCATTGATCCTCAGTCCAGAAATCATATTCTTGAATCGGTGCGGATGCTTAACCGTGAAAAAGGGATCAGTGTGCTGTACACCAGTCATTACATGGAAGAAGTGGAGCAGCTTTGCGACCGCTTGTACATTATGGATCATGGCAAAATTGTTGCCTCCGGCACCAAGGAAGAGCTGAAGGCTATTTTATCCGGCGATGATACGCTCATTTTGGAGATGGACCGTCCTAATTCCGCATTTGCCGCTGAGCTTAGAGAGATGACCAATGTAAGACAAGTCGTGGAGACCGAGAAAGGGCTCAAGCTGATTGTGCCCAAGCAGTCCCGGCTGCTGCATGACATCCTGCATACCGCGGAAAGCCATCAGGTGGATGTCGTTCATTTTCATGTGCAGAATCCAACCCTGGAGGACGTATTTTTGCATTTGACCGGCCGGAAATTAAGGGACTAGGAGGGGAATGAATGGGTGCTTTTCTCAAAAAAGACCTGCTCTTAATTTGGCGGGATCGAAATGAATTGCTGCTTTTGCTGCTCATGCCGTTCATCCTCATCGCTATTCTCGGCTTCTCCCTGTCTTCTATGATGGAGAATGAAAATGAACATCTGCACATGAAGGTGGCTATCGTTAATGACGACTCGTTGGATCAGGGCTGGGAGCAATTCCAGCGGGATTTGGCGACTGAGAGCGGGATGCCTGCCGTAAATGAGCAAGCTGTTAACGAGAGGAAGGAGCAGTTTGCGGAGACTCACCCGCTGGCTGTCTTGGACCAGATGCTTCAGCAAGAAGAAGTGCTGGAACTGGTCGAGAGCATGGAAATGAACAGGGAAGCTGCTTATGAAGCTCTCTATAATGAAGAGATCGAAGCGGTGCTCCATATTCCCGCTGATTTTACCTACCATTACCTAAGCCGCAACTGGAGTGGGGCGGGAGAAGTGCCGCTGCTGCAAATTCAAATTCGCGAAGAGCCTACTTTAAGGGCGCGGATTTTTACCGAGCTTATTGCTACGTTTATTGCCCGATACAACCTGGAGGCGGCTATTTATGCCGCAGAATCAGCCGATTTGCGGGACCAGCCACAGCCCTCGGCAGCGGAGAGAGTTAATACGGGCAGCGAGCTCCCGCCGATTGGAGGGAAAGAGTCTCTGGAACGGCTGGATCCGGTTTCTTCCTTTCAGTATTACACGATAGCTATATCGGCCATGTTTGTCTTGTTTGTAGCTTCTTCTATAGCCGGTAAAGCTTACTTGGAGAAAAGACAGCACATTTTTGAACGGATTATCATTTCAGGAGCCCAGACAGGCAAATACCTGGCAGGCAAGATGGCTTCAGGCGTGATGATTACCTGGACGCAGATCATGGTGCTATTTGTTTTCAGCCAACTCGTATTCGGGGTGTTTTCCGGGAAAGACGCTGTATTTTGGGCAGGCATTGCTTTTTTTGCTCTTGTCTTCTCCCTGGTAATCGCAGCTTTAGGTTCGCTGTTAACCTCCGTCAACTTTCTGTTAGACAGCCAATCATTCAGTCAATTTTTTGGGATGGCCCTTGTCAGTCTGCTTGCTTTCATCGGTGGAAGCTTTGCCCCAAAATCCATGCTTCCTGACTGGATTAACAAGCTTTCTCTATGGACGCCTAACGGCTTGTATATGTCGGTGTTTTTTCAATGGATGCAGGGAGCGGATATTAGTCAGTTAGCGGGAATTCTGATAAATATGATTGTTTTATCGGCGGTGCTGCTTGCTCTAGCCGTCCTTATCTTTCCGAAAAGGAGGAGGGCTTAGTATGATAACGATAATGTTAACCCAATGGACAAAACTTAGGCGGGCTCCAATCTGGTTTCTCGCGATGCTGTTTATGACCTTCATGTTTACCCTGATTCTCGGAGGCCAATCCAGCAGCAAACTTGAGCTCCCTGTCATCCTGGACTCCTCCATGGACAAAGCAAATAGCGAGCTGTGGCTGGAGCGATTAAATGATTCTGAGGTGTATGCTTTTAGAGTAAGGGAAGAAGAGGATGCGCTGACGATGGTCCGGGAGGGGCAGGCTGAATTGGCCGTAAGGCTGTTTGATGAGGATTATCGAATTATAGCTGCTGCGGATAACCCGAATGTCAATCTAGTAGAACAGCATATCCACTCACAATTTTTGGAAGAGCTGCGTATTCGTCAAGCTGCGTTGAACGCGGAGGATCCGCAGGCTTTTCGTTCGGAGGTGGAACAGAAGCTGTTGAATCCGGCGCTTGGCACCACGATTCAATCCATCGAATCCGAGGTCAACTTCCGCTACAATGAGCAGCTGCAATTTTTATTCGGCTTCACTTTGTTTTTTGTCATTTATTCCATAGCCTATTCCGTCATCGCCATTATGGAAGAAAAGCAGTCGGGAATCTGGGACCGGATTATTTTGTCTCCCACATCAAAAACCGAAATGTATCTCGGTCATTTGGTTTACAGCTTTTTAGTAGGCTGTGCCCACATAGGTTTAATGTTTGTTGTGTTTCATTATATATTCGGATTTGATCTGGGTGAACAGTACGGCATGATTATATTGACCTCTGTCATTTATGTACTGTCGATTGTTGCGCTTTGTATCATGTTGGTGTCCTTGATCAAGACATCCCAGCAGTATTCTGCCATTATTCCATTGGTCGCTGTCAGTATGGCTATGCTAGGCGGCGCCTATTGGCCGATTGAGCTGGTTAGCAATTCTATTGTCACGGCTACAAGCAAGTTCATTCCGCTGACGTATGGCATGGAAGCCCTGAAGGGAATAACCCTTTATCAATATGGCTGGACGGAGCTGCTCAAGCCGCTAGGAGTGCTTGCGCTGATGAGCGTGATGTTTATGGGAATCGGCATTAATCTTATGGAGCGGCGATTGCGTTAAGCTTTATCTGCTGCCTGCAAAATAAAGCCTGGGGGCTGGTTAGATCCGTTAAAACGGATATCTGACCGCCTCTTTTTTTGTGCTAAAAAGCATGCATTTCGTCTTTGCCAACGCTTCTGCGATCCATTCTTGACAAAATCAAATCAGCAGGCGTATAGTGGTAACTGTCGTTTTAATTTAATAAATAAAATATTATTTTATTAAAATTATATAGCAAACAAGGTGTGGATAGCATACATCCAATTTATATAGAGCATTTTACCATAAAGGGGATTGTGCAAAATGCTGTAGGAAATGGATGCCCTATCACTCGCAGATTTTTTAAAAGATTGGGGTAATGCGCGTTGGAACATTTATCACATAAAAGAAAATTAACTATTATGATAGCGATCATTTCTGCAATGTTTTTCTCGGCGATCAACCAAACCATTGTCAGTACGGCTATGCCAAGAATTATTGCGATTCTGGGCGGGATGGATTATTACACGTGGGTCATCACTATCTATATGCTGACCTCTACGATCTCTACCGTACTAGTGGGCAAGCTTTCTGATATATACGGGCGCAAGCCTTTTATCCTGTCAGGGATTGTGCTGTTTATTATTGGCGCTTTTTTAACCGGATTTTCACAAAATATTATTCAATTAATTGTTTACAGAGGGATTCAAGGTCTCGGCGCGGGTATAATCATGGCCTCTGCCTTTACGGCTGTGGGTGATCTGTTTTCTCCAAGGGAGAGAGGGAAATGGACTGGAGTCATGATGGCGGTATTCGGATTTTCCAGCGTAATCGGCCCTGCGCTTGGCGGCTGGATCGTCGACCACATGGATTGGGAATGGGTGTTCTGGATTTTTCTGCCTCTCGGGATTGTAGCATTCTTTATGATTTTGGCACTTTTTCCTAAGACAGAACGACGGCCTTCCGAAACGATTGATTACTGGGGATCCTTGTTTCTTACTGTAGCGATTGTAACTCTCCTGCTGGGCTTTACACTTGTAGGCAAAACGATGGGGGATGTAACCTATTCTTGGGGATCACCGATGATCATCGGCTTATTTGCGGCCGCGGCCGTTTCCGCCTTCATCTTTGTTCTGGTAGAAGCCAAGGCGAAAAGCCCGGTGCTCCCGCTTCACTTATTCCGTAATGATATTGTTACAATTTCTAATTTGTCAGGCTTTCTGATGAATGCGGGGATGCTCGGAGCACTTATTTACATTCCTTTCTTCGTTCAAGGGGTCCAAGGTGTTTCGCCAACGTATTCAGGCTACATTACTATGCCGATGTCGATTGCTATGGTCGTATTGAGTTCTATTACAGGCCGCTGGATTACAAAAACCGGGAAATACAAAAAATTTGCTTTATCCGGTATCTTCATTATGTGTGCGGGCATGGTTATGATGGCTTTCATGTCGAATTTAACGATTGCTGTATTCAGCATGATCGTATTCGGTCTAGGCTTAGGGCTCGGGATGCCGGTCTTCAGTTTGACTGTGCAAAACGCAGTCCGTCCGTCTGAGCTGGGTGTAGCTACCGCTTCATCGCAATTGTTTCGTAATCTTGGCGGCACGATCGGGATTGCCATTATGGGAACAGTTATGTCCAGCTCGCTTGTCAAAAATTTGGAGACAGCAACTGCACAAGCCGGGGGCTATGATTTGTCCCAGATGAATCCCGAGCTTGCTTCGCAGCTTGACGATCTGCACAATCCGGAGCTGCTGCTCAATCAACCGGCGATTGAGGAAATTCAGGCATCTCTGCCTGCCAATGTTCAAGAGATCTTTGCGCAAATGATGGAGACCCTTCGCGAAGCTCTGAGCGCTTCTTTGACAACGGTTTTTTTATCTGGAGCGGCGGCGTTGCTAATCGCCCTGCTGCTGGTTGTCTTTTTACGCGAAATTCCGCTGCGCACGACTAATCGGGAAGCTCCTGCGGATGCTTCCGACTCTGAATAAATTAGACAGCATAAGATTAAAGGATGAGGGAATACTAATTTTTGGCAGACGTCTAAAGCTATCGCTTAGACGTCTTTCCCTTTCCCGGCCAAGGATGGTTTTCGTTTTACCCCATGAGCAATAATCGGAGGTTTTACAATGGCAGCTATTCAATCAGACAAACCATTAAGCGTGACTCAGTGGATTCTCCGCCTCATTTTTATAACCCTAGGAGCGGTATTAATGGCAGTGGCACTGGAGCTGTTCCTGGTACCCAATACGGTTATCGATGGAGGAATTACCGGAATTTCTATTGTCCTATCTCAAATCACCCCCGTTTTTCTTGGTGTTTATTTGGTTGTCATCAATTTGCCCTTCCTGATAATAGGCCGCAAGCTGATCGGCAATATATTTGCCGTCCTTACCCTGTACGGAATTACAGTCATGTCTGTCTGCACGGTTCTGCTTCATCACACCCACGCCTTTACCGACGACAGGTTGTTAGCTGTACTGTTCGGAGGTATTACATTAGGGCTTGGTGTCGGTCTTGTGCTTCGTTTTGGTGGAGCTTTGGATGGCTCGGAAATTGTCGCGATCCTGATCTCCAAGAAAACGAAGTTTCCTGTAGGTCAAATCATTCTGATCATAAATGTGTTCATCTTTGCAATTGCCGGCTTCGTTCTTGGCTGGGATGCGGCCATGTATTCAATTGTGACGTATTATATAGCTTCTAAAGTAATGGATATCGTAGTAGAGGGAATGAATGAAACCAAATCCGTTACGATTGTATCGCGAAAGTACGAGGAGATCGCTCAAGCGATAAGTGACCGGCTTGGGCGGACGAGCACTATGATCTACGCCGAAGGGGGCTTCTCCAAAGAGGAAATCAAGATGATCTACTGTGTGGTCAGCCGTCTGGAACTATCCAAGCTAAAATCTGTTGTGCATGAGATTGACCGCGGAGCTTTTGTCGCCATTGAGACCGTCTCCGATGTTACAGAAGGAGCACTCGATAATAAATATACGTCATCAAACTGAGGAAGAAGGAGCATTGTTCATCTACTCTTGCTCCTCTCTTTTTGCTAAACTGGAGAGAGGATGATGGGAGTGATTTGTGGTGACGGAAACCAAAACGAGCTCAGTTTCCAACGATTTTCGTATTCGCAGTTTCATAGGCACCCATGACAAGGATTGGTCCGATAAAGGCTTTCACCAGCATCCTTCTCTGGAGATCAGTATTGTTCTTGAGGGGAGCGCTTTGGCTGAGCATGGGGAGCATCGCTGGCTTCTGGAAAGCGGGGAGGTCGTTATTATGCCTGCCTGGACGCCGCATCGATTCGAAGGCTACCGGAAAAACCGGCTCGGCTTGATTCATCTGGAGAATGTGCCGGAACGGCTGTTGCCGCTGCTTCGCAGCCTGACGCCTGACGGGAAGCCCGCCCGCATCGCCTTGTCCCGACTTGATAAAGAACGGTTTGAAAGATTATTTCGGGAATGGCTGCGCATCCTTTCCTCCCGGCTTAAAGAGCAGCAGCGCAGCTATACTGCTTGGATTGAAGTTTTGCTGTTGTTTTTTTTGGAGCATTCCTCTGCGGAGGATCAGGCGCTAACGATTACTAAGGCGGCTGATTATATCCGCGAGCATCTCGCAGAGGGAGTACAGATTGGGGATTTGGCCAGCTTGGCCGGATTGACCGAATCTGCATTTCGCAGACAATTTGAATGGACATATGGGCTAAGCCCGAAGCAGTACCAGCATCAATGCCGGATGGCGGAAGCGAAGTGGCTGCTTAGCTCATCGGATAAAGATATCCAGGAAATTGCCGAACAGATCGGTTTTCACCGGCTTCATTCCTTCTCGCAATGGTTTAAGCTGCAGGAAGGAATCTCACCTTCCGAATGGCGGAAAATGCAGCGGGATAACTTTATTTAGCCGAAATTATTGAAATACGGCTCATACCAGGAATGAGTGCCTGCCATCATAGCTGTGCAGAAGTGGAGGGGAAGAGGGAGACAGGAGAAGCGAAGCGCTCGCCTTTGTCGCCGGATTTCAACCGTTGAAGTGGCGGCATCTCTGATGGAAGTCAAGCGCTGATGTTTAGCTTAAGCCTTAAATACAGCATAACTTTTACGCCGGGAGCATCCTCCCGGCGTTTTGTGTAAATCTTTGGGCGTTTCCGGTAACGACATCGTTTCGCCGTTATACTATTCTAATCGTGAAAGGCATTCCAACACGAGAAGGAGTCGAACGATAAATGACGGTTAAAGTAGGCTTTATCGGAGCGGGAACGATAGCAGAGCTGCATTTGAAAGCGCTCGCCCAAGTGGAGCAGGCACAAATCAGCGCGATTTTTGATGTCAATACACAAAGAGCGCAGCAAGCTTCGGAGCAGTATGGCGCCAAGTCTTATGAAAGTGCGGAAGCGCTTCTGGATTCGGGCGAGGTGGACGCTGTTTTTATTTGCACCCCTCCGTTTGCCCGCGACGGTCTGGAAGAAGCGGCTGTTGCAAGGGGGATTCATTTGCTTGTAGAAAAGCCGGTCGGCCTGCAATTAGAGCAAGCAAAACGCAAAGAGCAGCTCATTCTGGAGTCAGGGCTGATTCACTCTTCCGGTTATTGCTTGCGCTATCTTGACATTGTACAGCAGGCGAAAGAATACCTTAAAGACAAGCAGGTCGATCTCGTGCTTGCTTATCGAATTGGCAGCGCCCCTCCTCTAACCTGGTGGAGCAAGCTGGAGCTGTCAGGCGGACAGCTGGTCGAGCAGTCTACTCATCAGTTAGATTTGATTCGTTACCTGGCCGGGGAATTCAAGGCTGTCCAGGCGATCCATGAGCTGAGATCCTCGATGCTGGCCATCGATCCTGACGCGACAGCTTATGATGTCGGGACAGTTGCCTTTGAGCTGCAATCCGGAGCGATTGGCAATATTACGAGCACAAGTGTCTCTAAATATGTTGGCAGGGGTGAGGTTGAGCTGTTCGGGGACGGCTTTTACGTCTCTCTGAAAGGGGCTGCCCTGCGTATTGTAGACGATTCTCAAGATATTACGATCAAGAGCAGAGACCAATATTACTTTAAGCAGGATCAGGCCTTCATTGAAGCGGTACGGCTTAATGACCAGAGCCTTGTGCTCGGCAGCTACTCTGAAGCGGTAGCAACTCTTGCGGTCACTTTGGCAGCCAATGAATCTGCCGCTTCGCGTTCCCGTGTAGAAATTTCTTGAGGAAGGGGAGAGGCAGATGTTGAAATCAGTTAATCAATGGTGCTTTCCTGCTAATACCTCCTTGGAAACAGTGCTGGAAGTGACCCGAAAAGCAGGCTTCGACGCGATTGAGCTTAACTTGTACGAAGCCGGCGGCATCGGTCTTACGGCAGATATGGGCAAGGAGGAAGTGCAGGAAATCGGGCGGTTAGTGGCAAGCTATGGCTTGCAGCTGCGCAGTCTATCCACTTCATTGCTATGGAAATCGCCGCTTTCTTCACCCGATGAGAAGACCAGGGCGGCGGGCAGGGCGGTTGTGGAAAAACAACTGCAGTTTGCCAATTGGCTGGAAGTCGACACAGTGCTCGTCGTTCCGGGTGTCGTTACACCTGAGGTAAACTATGCCGAATGCTACGAAAGGAGCCAGCAGGAGCTCGTCAAGCTAGCGGAGCGAGCCGAGCATTACGGAGTAAAAATAGGCGTTGAGAATGTGTGGAACAAGTTCCTGCTGTCCCCATTGGAGATGGCGCGTTACGTAGATGAGCTGAACAGCCCTTACATAGGCGTCTACTTTGATGTGGGCAATGTACTCCTTTACGCGTTCCCTGAGCAGTGGATCCGAATCCTCGGCTCCCGCATTTTCAAGGTTCATGTTAAGGATTTCAAGCCGGGTGTCGGGACGGGGCAGGGCTTCGTACCGTTATTAGCAGGTGATGTAAACTGGCAGGCGGTTAAGAGTGCGCTTACGGAAATAGGCTACAGCGATACGATAACGGCTGAGCTGAGTCCGTACGCGGCTGATCCGTACCAATTGATTTATGATACATCCCGGCATATGGATGTTATAATTGGATGAGCATTTCACTAAACATATAGGCTCAAGCAATATGATGGATATAATGGTTAAGCGGCAGTTCCCAAAGAAATCTTCCTTGGAGCTGCGGCAGAGGTAAATAGGCGCTTGGCCAACAAGCGCCTTCCTTGTTAAACTTAGCAAGTAAATTCAGGAACAGACCAACAACGAGGGTGGTGCCTTACCCGTGGAGCTGATCAACCATCGCTGGGCCAAGTTTCAAATTGTCAATTTGGGAACATTCATGTCTACATTAGATGTAGGAATCGTTAATGTCGTGTTACCCACTATGGCTGAGCAATTCGGTGTTTCTCTGTCGCAAATTCAATGGGTAGTCACGGCGTATTTGCTGACGATGGTCGCCTTGCTGCCGCTGCTGGGCAAGCTGAGCGACCGGCTCGATCGGAGCCAAGTATACAGTGCCGGATTCTTTGTGTTCGCGTTAGGCTCGTTATTGATCGGGTTATCCGGCAGCCTGGCGACGATTGTCGCTGCAAGAATTGTGCAGGGTGTAGGAGCAGCTATGATTATGGCAAACAGCCAGGCTATGGTCAGGAAGCTGTTTCCCAATCACGAAATTGGCAAAGCATTGTCCATGAATGCTGTGGTTATTTCCGTAGGGACCTTATCCGGTCCAGCCGTTGGCGGGCTTTTAATGGAGGCAGTAAGCTGGTCATGGCTGTTTTACATCAATGTTCCTCTGGGTCTTGCTGCCGTTTATTGCGGTTTGAAGTGGTTCCCCCATGATAAAAAAAGGGCATTCGAGCGGCTGGATTATATCGGCGCTTTGCTGCTCGCCTTAAGCACGATATTGCTTTTATTCGGGGCGGTAACCGGAGAAAGAGAAGGCTTTACACCGGCAGTGATTGCTCTGTACAGCTCAGGGGCGGTACTGTTATTGCTTCTATTTGCTTATGAGCGAAAAATTCCCCACCGTATTGTTGATAGCGACCTATATAAGATTAAAGCGATTGCCGTAGGCAATTCGGTATCGCTTCTGAACAATGTTATGCAAATGGCTACACTGCTTCCGCTTACTTTCTATATGCAGCAGGTGCTTGGCTACCCTACGAAAACGCTTGGCTTGGTGCTTGCGATTCAACCTGTATTTTTAGGCATTGCTTCTCCGGCAAGCGGCTGGTATCGCGATAAGTATGGGGCTTTTTTGCCTGCCGTAGCGGGTTCGCTGCTGTTTACGCTTTCTACCTTGTTTATTGTGTTGGGCAGCACGATTCAATTAACCGGAATTATATTATTCCTGGCTGTATCCGGCATCGGGATCGGGTTGTTCGTGGCCATTAACAATGCGGAAGTCATGTCCGCCGCACCGGCAGAGAAAATCAGCCTGGTCGGCAGTATGATAGCTTTAATCCGGTATTATGGAATGATAATCGGCATCGCCTTTGCTGTTTGGTTTGCGGGAGGCATGGGGACAGAGCTGACGGCTGCACCTAACCCGGCTCTGACTGCGCAAATCAAGCTGCTGTTCTTGTTTTGCATGGCTCTTGGCTTGCTGATGACCTTTTTATGCTATATCAGGCCGCGTCAAGCTCCAAGCAGCAGAATGACCCGAAAAGCCTCGGGCAAGCCGGCTTCAGCAGCGGATTGAGGACGGATTGTCATAACATAAACCAATCATCCAAACTACTCCTTTAGCCATTGCCTTTACAAGCTGCAGCGAACCGGGATTTCCGGGAACATGCTGGTAAAAGCAGGCGGCTGCCATTAAAATATATGTAATCGGCTTAAAATGGCTTGCGAGCAATAGAAGGAACACACTGACAAATGCTAGTTTTTCACTTCTATAGCTCTAATAGCCAGGAGGGAGTTACTCAAAGCATGACGAAATCGTTTGAGCTAATTTTATTCGATCTGGATGATACGCTGCTTTATTTTGAAGATTATTGGGAGCAGGGAACGAAAGAAGCATTTCGTCAATTTCCTATAACGGAAAGCTTAAATGCTGACCGGTTATTTGAAACCTACCAGGAATATTCCGCTTATTATGTAGAGAAATATCATCAGCAGGAGATTTCTATACAGCAGTTTCGCAACAACCGTTTTATCCGCACGTTGAACGATTGGGGGGTGAACGTTGATGAAGCGGCGGCTCACCGGTTCAATGAGCTCTATCATGAAGTCAGCACCCGGTTCATGATTGCGGCTCCCGAGCTTTCGCCCTTGCTTGATATGCTGCAAAGAAGCTATAAGCTGGGCATAGTTACGAATGGTACACGTGAGGTGCAGTTTGACAAGTTAAAGGCACTCGGCATTGAATCGTATTTCCCGCAGGGAGGCGTTATCATCTCTGATGATATAGGCTGGGAAAAACCGGACCCGCGTATATATGAAGCTGCTCTAAGTTTTTTTGCTGCCCAACCGGAAACGACATTGTTTGTCGGGGATTCCTGGAAAAACGATGTAGTAGGCCCGGGCTCGCTCGGCATTGCTTCTATCTGGCTTAACAAAAAAGGGGAGCCTGCGAAGCAGCATCCGACATTGTTCGCGACGATTGAACGGCTGGACGAGCTTGGGGAGAAGCTTACGAGTTAACAGGCGGCCTATCTTCATTTGAGCGAAATGTAACAAGCTTCGAAAATGCTTTGATAATGACGGTAAACATCAGACTCAAGGAGGGGTTAATAATGACGAGGCAAGTGCCCGTTTACTCGTGCATGCAGCGGGAAGTCAACGATATCCGGCTTCAGGACCTTCCCGCTGAAATATGGGAGGGGCTTCCGGAAATCAATCTTGTAGAGACGGTGAGCGGCAGCAGGCCCCGGCAAGCAACAAAGGTAAGGAGCTTCTGGAGCAAGCAGCGACCCAGCTTGTTTTTCCGTTTTGAAGGGGACGATGATCACATTGTGTCTACAATGACCAAGCATGACGATCCGATTTATTCGGAGGATGTGGTGGAGGTTTTTCTCAGCGAAACGGGGAGCTTGCAGCATTATAAGGAATTTGAGCTCAGCCCGGCGAATGTCAAGTTTGATGCGAAAATACAAAACAGCTTGGATGGAAACATCCAAATTAGGACGGAATGGCATGCTGAGGATTGGGTAACCGTGTTTAATAATGAACGGGAATCACAGCGCTTTGTGTGCCTTTGGGAACTCCCGTTTCACCATTTTACAGGCGGTCTTCCAGCCGCGGGCAGTGAATGGTTAATGAATGTATACCGGATAGACCGTCATCCCGTTCATGGAGATGAGTATTCCGCGTGGTCGCCAACTGGCGAAATCAATTTTCATCTACCGCATGTTTTTGGCCGCCTAGCCTTTAAAGAGATGGGAAGCAGCCTATAAGAGACGGTTCATTGAAGACGAGGCTGCTTCTCGCAGTAGAGATTCCTTTTTTAGGATAATCACGAAAAATTAGGTTGCCAGCAAGGCCAGCTTATGCAATATTGTTAATAAGACCGGCGAACAAAAAAATCGCTTTTTTCGTAAGCGGTTACACCATTTAGCATTTTGCTTTTCTCTTGAAGCCGGCGCTCTGAATGAGATGGATGAAAAATGAAAAGCATCCGCTCCAAAATGCAACACTGAAAGGAGATGCAGTATGGACTGGCAAAAGCCTGACCCGAAGCTCTACCATCTTCCTTTTCACCTTAGTGATTTCAACGGTATGCCGTATCGAAGCTTAGGTGCGAGTGGTCTGAAGGTGCCGAATATTGGACTTGGAACATGGAAAATCGGATTTCCGGAGACAGGGGACGGATCGCGTGTAAATCCCGAAGCTGCTTTCGCCATTTTTGATCGGGCTATCGAATTAGGGGTAACGTTCTGGGATACAGCGAATCGCTATAATGCTGCTTCTGGAAACTCCGAGCGGATAATCGGACAATGGCTGAGCAACAATCAGGACCAGAGAAGGAATGTCATTATTGCGACCAAGCTGTTCGGAGGAATGGACGGCAGAACACCGAATCATTGCGGCCTTTCCCGGGGAAACATCCTGGATTCCGTGCACGCAAGTCTCAAGAGAATGCAGCTCGAATATATTGATTTGTTATATTTCCATGGTTATGATCTATGGACCCCAATAGAAGAAAGCCTGGCTGCTATCGAGGATTTGGTGAGACAGGGCTATATACGTTATTTTGCAGTTTCCAATTTTACAGTGGATCAAATAAAAGCCTATCAGGCGGCAGCGAAGCATTTTTCTATTCGTTGCCACATTACGGCGGTGCAAAATCAGTATGATATTTTATTTGGCGAGCGTAATCAAGCAGGGGTGCTGGAAAGGGCGGTATCCTCCGGCTTTTCTTTCGTTCCCTGGAGTCCGATAGCCAAGGGGCTTCTGTCCGACCGCTATCTGGACAGTCAGAAGCTGAAAGCGGGGGACCGTCTTTATGATGAAAATGATCTTGAAGCGGTTCACAATCCGCTAATTCATAAAAAGCTTACACAGCTGGCTGCCCTTGCACATGACTGGAATATGGAATTAAGTCAATTGGCTATAGCGTATATGCTGACATTGCCCGGTATGGGGCCGATCATTGTTTCGTCATCCAATGTCGAGCAGCTGGAATCCAATGCCAAGGCAGGGAAGCTGCAATTGAATGATCAGCAGCAACAGGCCGTCAAACAGATCATAAGCATGTAACTACACGGATATAAGGGGCCCTAAATGGGACTGTCGTCCAAAAGTATTGGGCTCCTTGTGTCTTGTTCCGGTTTTGTTTATTATTTGCTAGCAATTGCAAAGAATCCGATTTTTCCCCTAATTTCATGTTCACCCTCACACGCGGATTCGTTCTCCGGGACCGCAGAAAAACATTCCGAAGAAATGTGTATCCGCGAAAAAATGTTGCTTTACAGCCTGCTTTGCGATTGGGTACGCTACCCAAGTAGAAATCAGGAATCATAACAGGGGTGGATTCTCCGAATGAAACGGAATTGGTTTTACCGTATGCTTCTCTCTTCTTTACCGGCTTTCATCATCATGATCATCCTGTTGGTAGCTATGGCGTTTTTTCAATTAAATCAGCTTTCCAGACACGAGGCGAAAAAGGCGAACCGCGCATTCCTTACCTATGTTAATCAGAGCCTGGACAGCGCGTTGGCCGCTGTGGACCAACAGGTTGTCGGGTTCCTTACATCTGCTTCTGTGAACGAATATTTTTATTCCGGCTTATCGTCTGATGAACGTCTGGTGGCTTACAATGTATCCAAAGAAATGTACCGCATCGTCAGTCAGACGGACCTGATCGATTCGATGTATTTATACCGTAAGCGTGACAGCGCGGTGTTAAGCAACGATATGCTGCTCAAAAAGGAACAGTTCGGGGACAGGGACTTTATCGATGCTCTGCTGGATGAAACATTTGCGAATTACTATTGGTCGGGTGTCCGTACCTATCGGATCCTGCCTAACCAGGCACAGCCGGAGAAAGTCGTTTCCCTTGTACGCAAGGTTCCGCTATTGACCGGAACGCACGGCCTTATGGTCATTAATATGCGCACCGATTCGCTGGAAGCTTTTATTTCTAACGTTTTTGGAGGAAATGAAAGCTACTATACCATTCACGATACGAAAGGTCAGTTGATTGCCGCGAATCTGGCTGGAGAGAGCAGCGGCCGAATTCCGCTCAGCGAATTGCATTCCGAATATAACCTCTGGAGCTACGAAAGCGGAATCCTTGCTGCTCAGTCGGCAGTCATTTTACCGGTGGCATCTTATGCCTGGTTCGCTATGCTGCTGTTGATCGTAATTTTGAGCATCGGGTGGATTGTCTACTCAACGCGCCGAAATTACAAGCCGTTAGAAACGATTATCGGGAAGATCCAATATTATTCCGAAAGACAGCGCGAGATGCTGAATGGAAAGACTGATGAATTCCATTTCATTCAGTCTGCGCTGGAAGAATTGGTGCGGCAGACGAACGACTATCGCAAGCAGCATACAGACGGACTCCTGCACCGGAGAAGAAACCTCTTCTTCGATATGCTGTACGGAACCGCAGGAGGCCAGAATCGGCTGTGGGAAGCGGAGGCGAAGGCGGTAGGGCTGCGTTCGCCGTTCGAGGGCCTGCAGGTGCTGGTTGTGGAAATCGATCAGTACCGGGAGTTCGAGTCGAAATATACGGCCACAGATCAAAGCTTGCTGAAATTCCTACTGTCGAGCGTTGTCAAGGAGATCGTCTCTGGACGGGAGATGCGGGTATGGCAGGAATGGATCGGTCCTTCGCAGCTAGCCGTCGTGCTGCAAGCGCCAAGCGGGCCAAATCTCCAGCATGCCGCAGACGATGGAGTCGATCTCAGTGAAGCAATCCACTCCTGGCTCAGTAAAAATCTCGATTTCTCTGTTACAATCGGTGTCGGTACGCAATCGGTAACGGTCGATCAACTGCCGGAGTCGTTCGACATGGCACTCGATATGTTAAAGTACAAGTCCGTTCTGGGCCGCAACAATGTCATCCATTCGCAGAAGGTCGGTTTGTTTCCGAAGTCGGATTTGTATCGTCCGGTACGGATTGTCCGGCTGCTCGTGCAGTCGGTGAGGACGGGGGACGAAGGCTGGCCGGACATGTTCGATTCTTTGTTTGCGGAGATCGCCGACGGAGTGCTGAACCGGGATGAAATCAAAAGTCTAATGCAATATTTGATGTTTCAAATTTATAAGGATCTCGCGCATTTGCCGGACAAGTTCAGCACGAGGTGGACAATGGAATGGAATGCCGCGGGAGAGCGGGTGCTGACGCAATTTGAGGTGCTGGATGAACTGCGGGAAGGGATGAAAGAACTGCTTGGAGACATATTTCTTGCTGTCCGCCAGCATCTGCACAGCAATTCGCGAGGGGAAATCGTGATGCAGGTGAAGGAGTATTTGGAGCAGCATTATGCTGACCCGAACTTGTCACTGAACCAGGTATCCGACCATTTCGGCATCAAATACGTCAGCCAGCTATTTAAAGACGAATTTGGAGAGAATTATTCCGACTATTTGGCCCGCATTCGCATCAGTCACGCCAAGCAGCAGCTGTTGACGACCAATGAGACGGTACAGAAAATTGCGGAACGCGTCGGATACCAGCATCCTTTCTCGTTCATTCGGCTGTTCAAAAAACTGACTGGCATGACGCCCGGCGACTATCGCAAGACGAATAGAGGGCTGTAGCTTGTTTAGTTGACGGTATTGAGCAGGGGCTGTTTCTGTCCGCATCTTCCTTATATAGCTCTAACCAATAGAGCAAAACGAAAACAGCAAGTGTCAGGGGGAATCCTTGCGCGCTTGCTGTTTTTTTCTTATACGGCAAAAGCCAAAAGGCCGCTCGATTTATTTCGTGTCGGTAGAAACCAGCTGCAGAAAGGCGCTTAAGCTCGCAATACTCCATTAATAATTGTGTATGGAAAGCCGCTTAAATCGCTTGCTGCTGCGGTTTTTGAATCGTGTGCATGCTTGAAATTGTGCTTATTTACCTCACAGCGATTTTTCCTATACGATAGTGACACGCAGGGGAAGGTCTTCTGCCTATACATCCAACCATCATTCGAGAT
>NZ_HE610957.1:315060-344300 GCF_000285515.1 Paenibacillus senegalensis JC66 | reverse complement strand
ATTGAGGGAGGTGCTTTTATGACATCCATACCTGCAGGGAAAAACGCCCGCAAGCGGCTGTTCAGGATGAACGTTCCGCTGCTGATTATGTTTTTTCCGGTTGCGCTATATTTCCTGATCTTCAAATATACGCCGATGCTTGGGCTTGTTCTTGCCTTTAAACAATATTATTTGGCGGAGGGCATCTTGGGAAGCCCTTGGGTTGGGCTGCGGAATTTTGAGCTTTTGTTCTCGAATGTACAAATGCTGAACATTATTCGGAATACGCTTGTCCTTTCGCTGTTGAAAATCGCCGTCAGTTTTCCGTTTCCGATTCTGCTAGCCATCTTGCTGAACGAGTTGAGAAAAATGTGGTTTAAACGAACCGTGCAGACGCTGCTGTATATGCCGCATTTTCTGAATTGGGTCATCGTCGGCGGCATGGTCGTTACGTTATTCTCGATTGAATCAGGGCTGATCAATCAACTGCTGGATCGGTGGTTCGGCTTCCGGTATGCCTTCTTGTACAATGAAGCGTCCTGGATTGCGGTGCTTCTCGGTTCGGGGATCTGGAAGGAGGCCGGATTCAGCGCCATTATTTATCTCGCGGCCATGTCAGCGATCGACCCGGGATTATACGAGTCCGCGAGCATGGACGGAGCGAACAAATTCCGGCAAATCTGGCATATTACACTGCCGGGCATTCGGCCGACAATCATCATTCTGCTCATCCTGTCCATGGAATCCGTGATGGATCTGAGCTTCGACCAATTTTACATGCTGCAGAACCCGGTCGTCAGCAGCGTGGCTGAAGTCATCCCGACTTATATTTACAAGATGGGTATCCAGGGCGGACAGTTCAGCATTACGACGGCGATGGGGCTGTTTTCCTCGCTGGTAGGCCTCGTTCTCATCGTTTCCGCGAACTGGATCGCCAGGAAATTCAATCAATCGTTGTGGTAAGGAGGGGGACCCTTGAAAGCGTCAACAGGAGATAAAATATTTTATGGCATTAATTATGCAATCATGGCAATAGCCGCACTGACGTGCTTGATTCCGCTGCTGAATATTCTGGCGCTGAGTCTCAGCGATTCGAGCGCGATTATGTCCGGTCGGGTAACCCTGTTTCCGATTGACATACAGCTGGATTCCTACCGTATGCTGATCGAGCGCACGAAGGTCGTCACTGCCTTCAGCAACAGCCTCGTGATTACGGTTGGCGGGACAGTGCTTTGCATGGTGTTCACGGTGCTGGCGGCGTATCCGCTGTCGCGAAAGTATTTCTACGCAAGGAAGACGATTACTTTGGCGGTAGTGTTTACCATGCTGTTTTCCGGGGGATTGATCCCCTCGTATTTGGTGGTGAAGAGCCTGGGGCTCATCAATACCTACTGGGCCTTATGGCTGCCCGGCCTGGTGTCGGTGTACAACATGATGATTCTGAGAACATTTTTTGAAGGTATTCCCGAGGAGCTCGTCGAGGCATCCCGTATGGACGGCTGCGGTGAAATGCGCCTTTTGCTGCAAGTCATTCTGCCGCTTTCGGTACCGGTTATTGCCACGTTGACCTTGTTTTACGGCGTCGGATTCTGGAATTCCTTTCAAAATGTGCTGATCTATATCAACGACAGCAACCGGATGAATTTGACCGTTATGGTGCAGCAAATGATCCATAGTCAATCCTTGCAGGAGACGGCAAGTTTGTCCAGAGAGGAGGTGGATCGTCTTGCCACGCCGGAAGGATTAAAGGCGGCGGCTGTTATGGTATTGGTCATCCCGATGCTGGTGGTGTACCCGTTTATACAGAAATATTTTGTCAAAGGAATAATGATTGGTTCCATTAAGGGGTAGTGTCCTGGCAGGTTGTCTGCTTGTATTGAAGTAGTTGAACCGCTTGCAAACGAAAATTAAACCTGCGGTTCATCGATTAAGCGTAAATGATTATTTTCAGGGAGGTTGTCAATTTGAGAAGAATGAGGTGGCCGCTCGGGGCCGCGCTGTCAGCGGTTCTGATGCTAAGCGCTTGCTCAGACGGAGATGGAAACGCTGTTCAACCTGGTGATTCAGGCACAGAAAAAAAAGTTGAGAAGAAGAAAATTACCGTGTCGATCTACGACCGGTCGAGTATTCCGGAGGGAGAGGGCTCCTACGAGAAAAACCGCTGGACGGAATGGATCAATGAGAATGGTCCTGAAGATGTGGAAGTGGAATTCGTGGCCATTCCACGCTGGCAGTCCCGAGATAAGCTCAACGCCATGTTCGCTGCCGGGAACGCCCCGGATTTGATTATTGAATATGCCGCCGACATTCGCAACGATCTTGTAAGTCAGCGGCTTGTGATGCCGCTGGACGAATTGATCGAGGAACACAGTGTGTATTATAAGCAGCTGATCGAGCAATATCCGAACTTAGCTGCCATGAGTACGAAGGAAGACGGGAAGAACTATATGGTCGGCCGCATCTCACCCCTCGACATCAATCACTTTGTCCTGATTCGCAAGGACTGGCTGGATGCGCTGAACCTTAGCGTACCGACAACCCCGGAGGAGCTGCTTGCTGTGGCAACTGCTTTCGCGAAGCAGGACCCTGACAACAACGGGCAGCACGATACGTACGGCATCGCTTTGTCCGGCTCCAGCAAAAACATCATTACGTACGCCTATCGGAGCATCTATCCGGTGCTGGATGACAACCTGGAGTATACCACGCTATGGGAACAGACGAAGGCGTCCTATGAATTGAAGAAACAGCTGTATGACGCCGGCGCCGTGGATCGGGACTTCCTGACGGATACCGAGGGCAAGAAGGCGGAGGAGGATTTTATTTCCGGCAGGCTGGGCATATGGGGCGGCAACTTTAGCGCGGCCAAGATGGAAGCGTTCATGAAGGCCGTTCCCGATGGGGAACTGCAGGTCATTGCGCTGCCGAAAACCGAATTTGGCCATTATGCTCCCGAATTGAACAGTCCGCTAGCCCCTATCGCTGTCATCAACACGAATGCCAAGCATCCGGATGCTGTAATGAAATATATTGATTTCATCACAGACCCGGAAACAGCGCATGTGCTGCAGTATGGCATCGAGGGCGAGCATTGGGAGGAAGGCCCGAACGGCTGTCCAGTAACAATAGACGAGGAGAAGTTCAAGAAGGAAGTTGATTGGAATCGCGATTATATGATTCGCTCCGCATTCCTGGATCCGTGCGCAAACATGAAGAAAGCGGAAATGAACGAATACGAGGCGGCCTTCGACCGTTTATTGGAAGATGCAAGACAGATGTACCTGAGACCGGAAATGCCGGTGCCGTATTCCGTAAGCCTGAACACAGTTCCTACGCTGCCACCGGAGCTGCTGCTTATCAAACAAAATGCAGAGATGAGCATGAATGACATTTGGGTGAAATCCATCATTACGCCGGGTTACAGTACGGAGACTGCCTTGAACGATGCGCAGAACATATGGAAATCATCGGGTGGCGAGCAAGTGGATGAATTCAACAGCGATTGGTTCTCGCAAAACAAAAACATGCTCGTAGAGGTAACCGACTGGTATCAATACAAGGTTGAATAGCGGGGAGCCTTATAAAGTAGCGGTGTCGCCGAGCAGCGGAAACTGAAGGCAGATCGCAAAGACAGATTGAAAGATAGCCCGAAAGAATGACCCGCAATCAACAACAGGCATTAGTTATTCAACACACTTCTAGAGGCTCAGGGGACCGCTTACTGCCTCGATAATTTAGGAGGATGACGTAATGGACGGAGGAAAGCAGCTCCGCTTCGATGGCGAGCCCGTCGACATTGTACTGGAAGAGCCTTTGCAGCATCCGTATTACGCATGGCCAGAAACGCTCTTGACGTATCGAATATCGGTAAAGGAAGGAATCCGGCCGGAAGAGCTGCGGCTAGTTGATGCCGATAACGGGCAAGCGATGCCTATGCAGTTCAGCAGCATGAAGAGCGGATCTAACGGCCGGACCGAGGCCCTGCTTCACCTGATGTCCGACCTGCCCTCGGGCGGGAGAAAGCGCTACCGAATTACCCGGGAGCCTGAGGCATCGCGCGCCGTGCAAATGTTAGAGGAAATCGGTGTGGCGGAGGATTCATCCTGGTGGATTGTGGATAACGGGCGGCTTACGCTCAGTGTACCGCGTCTCAATGCGCTGGCGACGCTGCAGGAAAGCCCGCCTGTGTGGAGGCTCGGGAGGAATGGGAGGCGGCTAGGTGCTGCTTATATCGAATCCGCCGGCCCAGTCCTTGCGGAGAGTGAAATCATCGAGCAGGGGCCGCTGTTTGCCGCATTCCGGCTGAGCTACCGCTTCATCTGCGGCGCCGTCTACGAGGTGCGGCTCGCTATCGCGCGGGCTATGGACTTCTTCGAATTCGATGAGACGATGCGAGGATTCGCGGCGGATGGCGCTCCGGTCTCGGTACGCACCGATTGGGCAGGGTTTCGCCCGACGCATCGGTTCGCACCGAATCGGCCGAGGGAGGCCGCCAGCAGCGAGGAGGGGTTCGGGTTCGATCGCTACCCGTTCGAGCCGATCGACCGCATGGTCACCGATACGCATATTGAAATGATGGTGCATGATTCCGCAGAGGGCGAGCTGCCGTTCCGGTTATTGCCCTATGAGCCGTGGCCCGCGTTCTTGCGCCAAAATGCGGCCGCCTTCTGGAATGAGACAACATCGGACAGTGTTGGCGTCTTTATTCGTGAGCCGGAGCGCTGGGATGACGGGCAGTATGCTCTTTGGCGATCCGATGATCGGCTGGCAGTGCGGTTTTACTACCGGGAGGAGGAAGGTTTCCGCTGGAAGCAAACGCTGTTGGACGGCAGCCGTTCGATGGCGGTGTGTGCATACGATCATCGGAAGGACCAGGAGGAGATCGAGCGGCTGGAGAAGCTGTACGTTGCCGCATGCGCGACTGGCGCTGCCTGCCCGAGAGGACCGAGTTCGCATACGTTGTGGCTGCAGCAGTGGTACAGCTTCCTTCATCTCGGTAAAGTGTCCGCCTGGACGCTAACGTATCCCGAAGATGCGCCATACCCGGGGCCGATTTTCAATCACGGCCGCATCCAAACGGTGGAGGAGCTCGAGCGCATGCTGCGCGACAGCGAGCTGCTGAGCGGCGCAGCCCTGTTCGGACCGCGCCAGGATTCCGGCTTCTCCCCGGTGCCTTCACGCAGCATATATGACGATTGGATCGATGCTTTCGACCGGCTGCGCGGGTTGATGACGCCCGAGCAGCGCCGCAGGATCACCGCTGCCTATTTGCTGATGGGATACTTGCACGCAGCGGAAGACTACATGCCGCTCAAGACGATGCTTTCCGGCCATCCGAATTTTTTGGCTGATGTCAAGGGGGTGCCGGCGTTGATGGCTGCTCTGTTCCCTGCGCACCCGGCAGCCGGGGAATGGGTGGATGTATTCGAGCTTGCGCTGGAACGGAATTTGCACTACCATGTGCGTCCCGATCGCCCAGACCTGGAAGCAGCTGGCGGGCGATGGACGGAAAATCTGGGGTGTTATGTATGGGCGTTCCTCAAGCCGACTATTCGCGCCTCGTATTTGCTGAAGTACCATTTTGACGGGAAAAACCGGCTGGCAAAGCCCGGTCTCGTCAAACTCGCGCAATGGGTCGCAAGCAGCTTGACGAGTCCGATTAACAGGTGGACAGAGGCTCAGACGGAGCAGCCGAGACGAGTCATGCTGCCGCAGGGCGCTCATGCCAGACGCATCGTCCCGCCGAATTTGTTTCGCTATCTCGGTATCGAGCTGGCGGAAATCGCCCCGCAGTTGAGCGCTGTGATTCTCGGCATTACTTCTCCGGATGATCCGGAGTTCGAGCCGGAGCACGCCTCGCCGGCGTGGTCTGTAATGGGAGCGCGCTTCCGGGAGGAGGCGGCTGCCGCATGCGGAGCGTACCCGTTAACCAGCGGAAAGTTTGCAGGCTACGGCTTCGTGCTGCGAGCCGGCGTAGGGGATCCGCAGGAATCATTCGTTATGCTCCAGCAGATTGATTCGGGCCTCAATTACCGCTGGGGCGTTGCCGGTCAAGGCGGGTGCGGCGTTCTGTATTATTACGCTAACGGGAGAGCCTTCAGTCATAACGGTCATGAGGATGTAGGAGACGCCAGAGTTTCCGATACGGATCTCTGCACGAATTTCGGTGTATTCAAGCAGGGGGCCTTTCGATCGATTGGACCTAATGATTTGACCCGCCCGTTGATCGACCTGGACAGTATTCAGCTTGCGGAAGTCGTCTCATCGCCGGCTGAGGCGTATTCCTGGCCGGAATATCAGAGCCGAAGCGTGCTGATGGTCGACACGGATTACATTGTCGTCTGCGACGAAGTGTTCAACCCGGCCATATTTCGCCGCTTCTCGTGGTTTGTCCACAAGGACGAGGAATTCCCGCATATTCACTTTGTGCATGGCGATGCTTCGAGCCGCGTCTGGCTGGCAACTGATGCAACGAAGGGATTCTGGATCGACGGGGCAGGCGACTTGATGACGTTCGTCACTCATGACGGCTCGCTGACACCTGTTTCGACTCCGTATGGCTTCGATCTGTCATCGGAGTGGTATCGCGACCGGGTCTTCTACAGGGGGAAACCGTTCGAGTGGGCGCAAGAGGACATTCGCTTCCAAGGCCGGGCGGGATGGATGCGAACGGCTTCCGAGACGCTGATCCTCGCGCTTCTTGACGGGCAGGAGCTGTCCTGCGAGGAAGGCTCCATCCGAATCACTGCAAGCCGCGGCGGCTCTGTTAAGCTTGCGGTTCATGCGGACGGCCGGGCAGAAGCGGTATGCAGCGCATCCTCGCCAGCAGATGTCGAGATCAGGCTGCGGGACGGGCGAATGCGGAGCTTCTCGCTTGCCGGGGAAGACCTGTCTCGCGTTCAGCTGCACATTTGAGCTTAAGGATATTAATGGCATTCGGCAGGCTTGTTGGGAAGATATTGAAGCAAGCGAAATGGAGGGGAACTACGTGAATAAGATGAAGCGAATTCTGGTTTGCGTCTTAATTTCCACCCTGCTCTTCGGACAATGGCAAGGAATCGGTGCGCTGCAGGCGTCAGATGAAGTGCAGACGTCAGATGAAGTGCAGGCGGCAGTTGAAGCGGCCGAGAACAGCATTCGTGCAGAACTGGCGGCGGCCGATGATCTGTATGTGCTTAACGCTGAGGAAAGCGAAAGCGATGAAGAGCTGCCCGAACCCGAAAATTTACTGTCCGACCGTATCGACATCGGATTTGAGTCCGGTATCAGTCCGTTTGTTTTGGATAAAAGCGATACGGGCGGCAGTCAGCAGCTGATTCAAATTGGCGGCAACACAGCACTGGAGTTTCGCGATGCGTCGAATGGGGCCAACCAGGGCAGCTTGTTCTACGCAAGACTTAACGACGGCAAGCTGGTGAACCGCATCAAGCAAATTTATAACCGTCCTGTGGGCAGCACGCCGGTTGCCTTTGAATTTTCATTCAAACTGACGCGCACAAGCGCCAGCGACAAGCCGGTGGGCCGGGATATTAAAGCGGCGATCCAATTCGGCAATTTTGACAACAACTTGATCCCCCGCTTTCCGACAGCCGAGCCTTCGCTGTTCTCAACCGCCGCATACCAGAATGAAGACCCTGATTGGCTTATACCGGTTACATCCGACGATATTGCAACGTTTCGCTTTGAGGTGGTGCCGAATGGTGGACAGCGTAATATTACATCGGTTGATCTGCGCTTTTCTGTCAGAACGGACACGGGCGGCACGGATGAAGCTTATGCTATTGACGACCTGATGGTTTACGAGGTACCGAGTGATTCGTTCGACAACATGCTGCTTGTCGATGAACTGGCATTCACGGAGCCCGGTAATTTGTTCGTGTTAGGAGAAGAGATGCCCGCGCTGCAAACCAGCATCACAAATAGCTATCCTTCGGAAGTAACGGGAAATATCAACATATCGGTCTGGGCAAGGGAGACGGAGCTGGTGCAGCAATTGGAAGTTCCGATTGAGCTAGCTCTGCGTCAGGCGAAAACGTTGGTGATACCGCTGGACAATCTCGATCAAGCCGATTATTATCATGCGCAGGTACAGGTGATCGAGCCGAACGGGGACATTTCGACTGAACGGAAGCTCGCCTTCGGCATCGTCCATCCGGCTGTGCAGGGTGTGCGCTCCGATTCGCCTTTCGGTATGGATCTGCGGCCGGGGAACGAGCAGCTGCTCCAAAGCATTGCGCAGAAGATGGGGGTGAAATGGAGAAGGGGGATCGATGCAGTTGATCCGCCGATCGTCAACCCTAGGCCGGGCGTATTCTGGGGAGAAGAGGAAATCGAAGCGGCCAGACAGGAAGTGCTGGATTGGGAAGAATATGGTGTCCGCTCGCTTGGTTATATCAACTACAACATGCCCTGGAATGTCATGCCGATTCCCGGTGTCCCGAATCCGTCCAGGCACCAGAATCGCCCGCTTGATCTGGTAGCGCATGCAGAGATGGTGTACCAGTCGATTGCCCCGCTGCATGACCTGGTGGAATATTGGGAGGTATGGAACGAGCCATGGATTAGAGGATGGACGTGGAAAACGGGAGATGCACAGGATTACCGCGATATGACGCGGCTGATCTGGGAGCGGGTGAAGCCCGAGTTTCCTGATGTCATGCTGATCGGCGGCGGTTCAACGATGTATAACCGCGATATACTGTACGCTCAAGGCTCTGACGATATCGGATACGTAGACGGCTCGGTCAATCATGCCTACGGTCTGCCCGATCCCGAGAAGTATGCGATGATTCGGCTGCAGAAAATATTGGATGAACAGGGATCGAGGTCCGGCGGCAAGGCAGGCATGTGGCAGACGGAGCTCGGTACAGCGGAACGCTTCCATATGGCTCACCTGCCCGAGGCGGAGAGGAAATATGGCGTGGCTCGCACAATTGCTCCCATATACCTGTTGAATATGCTGGCTGCGGGAGATATGCCAGTGCGTATATTCTGGTTCTCTTTATCCCCGGACGCATCTTATTCTGGCGATGATTTCAATCTATACGACAGCTCTTCCGGAGAGCCGAAGCCGGGAGTCATCGCCTATTCGGCAATGACCCACTTCCTGGAGGACAGCAAATTGCTGGAGGAGCTGTACCCGTCAGCGAAGTCAAGCTGGGGATTCCTGTTCGAACGGCAAAATGGCGGTGCCGTTGCCGCACTGTACGCCGATGAGCCATACAGCGGAACTTTGCGTCTTGCGGATGCCGAAGGCATCGAAATCTACGATTATTTGGGACGCCGCCTCTCGGCCGGCAGCGAACCGGAGGTCAGCCTGGCGCTGCGGCCCTGGGAAACCGTCTATATCGTGGCCGATCATATGTCGCCAGCCGAATTGAAACAGAAGCTGCTTGCCGCGGAGTTCGATTATACGAACCCGCTGATGATTCATCCTTTGTCTCTCCTGCAGCCGGTGGATGCGGCGGATAATAAGCTGGAAATCGATGTGGAAAATGTGACGCCAGAAAGGGTAAGTGGAGTGCTTACGGTTGAAGCACCGCCAGGGTGGATCCTTGAATCAGATACCGCCGTCATTGCCGATCTCGCCCCGGGCGAGAAGAGAAGAATTTCACTGCCCGCACTGGAAACGGAAGAAAATGAATTCAACAGGTATCCGGTAAAGTACTCGTTCGACCGGCATGATGCTGGCGGACAGGTAATAACGACGCAGGCAGGGCAGCAAACGATTCAGGTAGCGCATGCCCCGAGGAAAACGATCCGCCAGGATCATACGGATGCCGACTGGCAAGACGTGCTTCCTGTAACGATGCTCAGCAATGGAGTTGCCAACTATTTGGATCTGATCCTTGATCCAAGCCTGATCGAAGATATTATTGCCAACCCGGATGAGCATGATGCAGTCATCTACAACGTGAAGACGGCATGGGATGATGATTACTTCTATTTCCGCGCGCTCGTGCCCGATCAGTCGCAAATGTCCAATCCGCCTTTTGCCGAAGATCCTTATGCTTTTGCCTTCAATGCAGATAGTGTACAACTGGCCTTCGATGTGGTGACGGACAATCCGGACGATTTGCTGCGGGGAGATCCGCACTATGACAAGGCGGCTGCCGCACATATGGATTACTTGTTCGTCGGAACGATGAATCTGAACGGCGAGCCTGAATTGCATCGGCAGGCGGCACCAGGGACGAACAAGCAGACCTATTATCCGACGAATGCGCCACTGCCGGTTCCGCTCGGCCCGATGGATGTGTCGCTTGACGGAGGATCGGAAGGGTGGATGAAGGTCGCACGCGATGAGTCGAACAAACAGACGGTTTACGACATTGCGGTGGCCTGGCAGGCAGTTCCAGAATTATCCGCAAGTCTTGCCGCGCTGCAAGAGGGAGAAACGCTGGAGAGTCATTTTTCCTTCGCTATTCATGACGCCGGTACTGACGCGCTTGGCACCTCGTTCTGGACTCGCGAGGTCGGTCAGGTCGTATCCGGCAGCTACGCCTATGCTCCTTTCTGGGGAACCGGTGCGAAAGAACGCGGCGGAGCTCTAGTTCCGCGCTGGGGCTTCGGCAGGGAGCCTGGCATGGAAGCAGAAAGCGGAAAACCTGGCAAGCCTGTTCTGTCCCATACGCAAGGTCATGTGAATGGGCTGCGGGATGGCAACTATGAGATTAATATGAACATGTGGTGGGGAAATAACGGAAGCTCCATTGCATTTTACGAAAATGATGTGCTTGTCCATGAGCAGGTATTGATTGACCATTCTCCACATGCCCAATCTGTGTCCATGGCCGTGTACGATCGTCCGAACGGCGAATACCGGTATTATGTTGAATTAAAGAATGAATACGGTATAACGCGCAGTGACGATTTACTCGTCACCGTTACTCAGGCTGCACCAGGAAAACCGGTTCTCTCCCGCGATTATGGGAACGAAGACGGCAATTATCGCTTGCGCATGAATATGTGGTGGGGGACCAACGGCGATATCTATCGGCTTTACGAAAACGGCCGGCTGCTTGATGAGCAGGTGTTAAAGAAGGCTACTCCGTATGCGCAGACAGCTGTTACCGACTTGATTGGCAAATCCTCGGGCACCTACACGTATAAGGCTGAACTGGAGAATTCGGCGGGTATTACGGAGAGTGATCTCATGACTGTTGTTTTTCGCTAACGCTGGATATTTTAATCCGGCATTTGGATCTTATCCGGCAGGTCCAAACAGAGCAGTTACATTACAGGGGCGGCAATTTACGTCGCTCCTGTTTCTATTATAATGAGGCGAGCCTTTATAAAGGAGGAGGCTATTTTAAACGTAAAATTGGGGGTTGCTTGCGGCTCGGCTGCAAGTGGAAATCTAGTCTTGGCAGTTCTGGGAATTTTTTGCTGAATGTGCTATAATCAACGCTATATTTATCGAGCAGCAGCTCATTAGCGGAGGGGAAGAAGCATGGGAGCAAAGCTATGTAAAGGGATTATTATGGATTTGAATGGAACATTGCTGAATTCTGATAAACAAGTAAGCATCCGCAATGAGGAGGCGCTTTTGCGCTGTTATGCTGCCGGTTTTCAACTTATCATCGCAACGGCTAGACCACCGCGTTCTGTGAAAAGGTTTGTTTCCGAGTCGATCCTGGGAAAGTGTGCGGTCGTTTACTATAACGGTGCTTATGTTATCGATCATGCCCGCGGAATCGAAGCCCATTATCCGATTGCCTTGGATGATTCGACTGCTATTATTCAATACTGCTTGGAACAAGCGCCAAATTGCGTTCTCAGCGTGGAGGTAGAAGACCGGTGGTATGCCACTAGAGTAGTTGAGGATGAGGCTATGTACAACCTGGAAGTCCGTCCTACGCTTTACAATACAGAGCAGATGCTGGAGCTCATACCAAGCAAGATTTTAATTAGCGAGATGGAGATCACCTTGTATGATAAACTCAAGCATACATTCGGCGCTGCAGTGAACGTGCTTTTAACCGATCAGGGCAGTCTGGTGCAAATTATGAGCGCCCAGGTCTCCAAAAGCAATGCTGCTGAGCAGCTGTGTAAAGAGTACGGATTTAGCCTGGAAGAGACTATTGCGTTCGGCGATGACCGGAATGATTTAGATCTTTTTGAGCGATGCGGCTATCCCGTGGCGATGGGGAATGCGATTGAGGAGCTAAAAGTTATAGCCTCCGAGATTACGGGTACTAACGATGAGGATGGGGTCGCCATGGTGCTGGAAAGGCTTGTCCCTGTTGAAATCGCTTAGATGAAACATTATAAGCTTACTTATCAGAGGCACATTGTTAAATCGAGTGCCGCGCTTTCCTTAATCGGGTCTATTGCAGTGTGGAGATTTGTACTGCTTCCAATGATATCCGTTCTCGGATTTGGCTGGGTGGTTCACAGCATAGCTACAGCATTGGCACTATTTACTTTGATATATGGAATATATCGCATATTCACCAGAAAATGGACATTAAAGCTTGTTATCCATGAGGACAAGGCCGAACCCGAACTGGAGGTGAATGGAATTCGGCTGCAGCCTGAAGACATTGCCGGTATTTATATAGATGGATATTTTAAGTCTACTGTTGGAATAAGGCTCCATAAGCAGAAGCTGGTTTCCCCGCGTCTTTGTTTTCGCTTCGCGGGTCATGAAGACGAGGCTATTCATTCATTAAAGTTCTGGACGCACCAGCATGGCATTTCTTGGGAAGCGAAACCGTTTAAAAGATGGGTATAAAACAGCTGAAAATAACGGCACAATAAGCATGAACGAATTTTGTCAAAAAATCGAAAATAATTTGTCACAATTTTGACACTTTCTTCGGCGTCCATAAAGGAGTATATTTAAAGAAAAGGCAACCTGTTATACTGATCAGCTTATTTTTTGAACTGATTTGTGAAAAATGGTACAAAGGGGCCTGTACAGCGGAGGAGGACATTTTCCATGTCACAAAACACCATGCAAGATGCTGCTCAAGGTGTAGAAACCACAGCAACCTATACTGAAAAAGACGTACTGGATCAACTGACGAAGCCTGAAGTTCAGCAAGCTTTAACAGTGCTTGTGGAGAACCTGCCCAAATTGGCGGAAATGACAACCATTCTAACTAAAACTTATGACATTGTACAAACCGTGGCTAAAGACGAAGTGCTCATTAACGATTTGAAGGGCGGAATGGAAGAATTCGTGAAGCCGGTTCAAGAGAAAGCCAAGGGATTAGCTCAAGCTGCGATTGAAGCCAACGAGAGATCTCGCGAAGAATCGGCAACCGTTGGTTTATTCGGCATGCTGAAGATGCTTAAAGATCCTCAAGTACAGCAAGTGCTGAGATTTTCCCAAGCTTTCCTGGAAGTGTTGGCAGAACGTAAAAATTCAGGCAAATAGAGTCTATACGGAGGTTGACTGACATGAGTAAACAAATATTAATTTTGGGTGGGGGCTATGGCGGATTGCTTAGCGCGCTTACTTTGCGTGAGCATGTATCCAAGGAAGAGGCCAGAATCACCCTCGTAAACAAAACAGCATCACACCAAATTATTACCGAGCTTCACCGTCTCGCTGCAGGCAATATTGCAGAGAAAGCTATTGCCCTTCCATTGGAAAAGCTGCTTCGCGGCAAGGATGTGGAGCTTCGTATCGATACCGTGCAGGGCATTGATCCTGAAGCTAAGAAAGTCAGCTTTGGCGGCGGAGTTTCCATGAGCTACGATATTTTGGTCGTTGCACTGGGCAGTGAAACAGCATTCTTCGGAATTCCCGGATTGCAAGAGAACAGCCTGATTCTTAAATCCGTCGAGGATGCGAATCATATTCGCGCCCATATTGAATCACGCCTGAAAGAATACGCCAAAAGCAAAAATAAAGCTGATGCTACGTTTGTTGTTGGCGGCGGCGGTTTAACTGGTATTGAACTGGTCGGAGAATTAGTGGACACGCTTCCTGAAACCTGTCGTAAATTAGGGGTCAGCTTCCAGGATGTTTCGGTCTACTGCGTAGAAGCCGGCCCTTCCATTCTCGCCGGTTTTGCTCCTGAACTTGTGGATCGTGCCCGCACTAGCCTGGAAAAACGCGGTGCCACATTCCTGACAGGACTGCCTGTCACGGAAGCGAAGCCAGGAGTCGTATCTTTGAAAGACGGCAGCTCCATTGAAACCAGCACCTTGATCTGGTCAGGCGGAGTACAGGGTAACAGCGTAGTAGCTGAATGCGGAATTGAAGTTAACCGCGGTCGTGCAACTGTAACCCCTACTCTCCAATCCACCTCGCATCCTGAAGTATTCCTGGCTGGTGACAGTGCAGTCGTGATGAGTCCGGAAGGGCGTCCTTATCCGCCTACTGCGCAGTTAGCCTGGCAGATGGGGGAAACGGTCGGTGCTAACATTTACGCATATTTACGGGATATGCCGATGGAAGAATTCCAGCCGGTATTCTCCGGAGCCTTGGCCAGCCTTGGACGCAAAGATGCGATAGGTACGATCGGAGCGAGCCAGCTGAAGCTTAAAGGCATGCCGGCATCGTTGATGAAAGAAGCCAGTAATGTACGTTATCTTTCACATATTAAAGGCCTGTTTACATTGGCGTATTAAACCGTTTTTTCTTTATTGAAACAGGCACTACCTAGTTTTTTTCTCGCTCTTCCCATTATACGCATTTATAAAAGACTGTTCTCGGCTATCCAAGCCAGGGAGCAGTTTTTTTACGATTTTACACAACTGCAAAATGGACTTTCTTGAATAATCTGTGGATGGTTGTTGCATATTTCAGAAAATTTGACTTTGCTTCACCATTTCCTTTATAGTGAATCTTACCATATGTGGAAAACCACATTATAAAACTATGATCAAAGGAGCGTGCATGGAATGAAAGAGATGATCGAAAAGGCTATTTCTCTGGGGCTGGGACTTGCGGTAACCGGTAAAGAGCAAATGGATAAGCTGGTTGACGAATTGGTCGAGAAGGGAGAAATGAGCCGAGCGGAATCGTCTGCCTTTGTCGATAGAATGGTTAAAAAAGGTGAGGAAGCAAGACAGAACATAGATGATCTCGTTCATGACCGTATTCAGAAAGCACTGTCCGATAAAGATTTGGCTACCAAAGAAGATATCCAGCGCCTGGAGAAAAGAATTGAAGAGCTGCTGAAACGGCAGCCGGGACAGCTGTAATAATCTGTTCGTGTGAAACAAGAAAAAGAGTTAAAGGAGCCTGGCAAGGAGGTGCAAGATGGGGATCGGTAAAAAAATACGGCACCTTCAGCGTTATCGGGAGATTGCGGCGGCTTTCGTCCGGTATGGATTTGGCTATCTTGTCAAATCCTTGGGCCTGCCGCAGGTGCTTTCCAATCCTTTGCTGCGTTCCGATGTGAAGCATAATCTGCATGAGATGACGATTGGGGAAAGGCTCCGATTGTTTCTTGAGGACTTGGGGCCAACGTTTGTCAAGATGGGGCAAATTGCCAGCACACGTCCTGATCTTGTGCCTAAAGATATTATCGACGAATTGGAAAAATTACAGGATCATGTCTCCGCTTTTCCTTTTTCTGAGGCAAAGGGCATTATTGAGCGTGAGCTGCATAAGCCGCTTGATGAGCTTTTTGCCAATTTTCACGAAGAGGCTTTTGCTGCGGCATCCATCGGCCAGGTGCATTATGCGGAATTGAAAACCGGGGAGAAGGTCGTAGTCAAAGTTCAGCGGCCCGAAATTCAGGCAGAAATTAACACAGATCTGGAAATTCTCGTTGATCTGGCAAGAATGGCGGAGAGCCGCTTGGAATGGGCCCGGAACTATCGGGTACGGGACATGATTCTGGAGTTCGCCAAGGCATTGAAAAAAGAGCTCGATTATATGGAAGAGGCAAAAAACATAGGCAAATTCGGCCAGCAATACGAGAAAATTCCCGATGTCCATATCCCGCTTGTCTATAATGACTATTCCTCCCGCCGGGTTCTGACGATGCAGTATCTCGAAGGGATCAAGCTGTCCGAGAAAGATAAGCTGAAGGCCAAAGGCTACAATTGCAGACAGGTTGCCGAGCGATACGCGGAAACGATTCTTCACCAGGTGTTGATCGAGGGCTTCTTTCATGGAGATCCGCATCCGGGCAATGTGCTGGTAATGGGGAACGGCGAGCTGGCGCTGCTCGACTTTGGCATGGTAGGCCGGCTAACGCAGCAAACCAAATCTCGTTTCGCCTCCTTGCTTGTTTCCTTGCGGAACCAGAATACCGACGGGGTCATTCGCGCCATTTCCCAGCTAGGGCTGGTGCCGGAGGATACCGATATGGATGTGCTGCGGGATGATGTGGAGCTGCTGCGGGATAAATACTATAAGGTGCCTTTTAGCGAAATTAGTATGGGGGAAGCCGTCAACGATTTATTCGGTCTTGCATTCCGCCATGATATTCGAATTCCTTCCGACCTGACACTGTTAGGTAAAACCTTGCTGACCATGGAGGGAGTGGTCGGTTCACTTGATCCTTCGATCAGCATCTTTGATATGGCAGAACCATTTGGGCGGCGCCTGTTCAAAGAACGCTTGAATCCGAAAGATATGGTGAAGCATATAATGGCAAGCTTGCCAGACTATCTGGAGGTGGCCGGGGAATTACCCGGGAAGCTGACTGAAGTGATGTCCCTCGTCAAAAAAGGAAAGCTGCAGCTGCAAATTTCGATTCCGGAGCTTGAATTGTTCCTGATCAAGCTGGATCGAATCAGCAATCGCCTTTCCTTCAGCATTGTCCTGCTTTCCTTCAGCATTATCATGGTTGGTCTGATTATTGGAACTTCGGTAGGAGCTCAAGGTATTTTCCGCTGGACGATCCCGGTAATCGAGATTGGCTTTGTGGTTGCCGCTCTTTTTTTTATATGGCTAATCTATTCGATTATACGATCGGGGCGTTTTTAACTAATCAGAATATTACCAGAAAAATTCAAATAATAAACAGCAAGCGCCGGTTTTCAGCCCGCTTGCTGTTTTGCTTAAGGGGATGAGTTTGAGATAGCCTGAGGCCGGAAATGCGCAGCTGCCGGTTAGGTTATGCAGCTATGCAGCCATTTGAGCACAAGCTTTGGCGCATTGAAAGCAAATCTCCGCGCAGCGCTTGCAGTGGGCGTGGTGCTGGTGCCTTGCGCATTCTTTTCCGCATTGGCCGCATATTTCTGCACAAAGAGAGCAAATATGCTTGGCCATCGTACTGTTCCTGGACAAGGCAGCAGCCGTAAACGAGCAAATTTCCGCACAGTCCCGAGTAAGTAAAATGCACTGCGTTAGCTCTGCGACGCTTTCCTCCTGCAGACATGCTTCGTAGCAATGATTGCACTCTCTGACACAACGAAGGCATTCTTCAATACACTCTTGATACTCGGTCATTTGAGTTGAAATCATGAGATCGTCTCCTTTCTTCGGGTATGGTCATGAAATAACAGGAACCGCTATTATCCGGTTGTCCGGTTATGCGGTTACCTTTGTATTAACCTTTTTATACGAAAGATAACCAGTTTTATTCGGTGATGCATGGATGCGTTGTTAGCCGTAAGCAATAAAAGGCAAGCTGCCCCGCGAGATTCGGTACAGCTTGCCTTTTTGTAAGCAAATATAGGGATGGCTGTTCTGGCCCAAAAGCTTTCGCAATCCGGTTAAAGCTTCGCGTCCAGGGAAAGCTGGCCGGTCCCTCTAAATTAGGACCGCGAACGGATCTCCTGACGCATAAACAATACATACGATACAGCGAAGCAGACAGCAGTCGCTGCAATCAGGCCAATCACCTGGGGCCAGACCAGAAGGAGGCTTTGCCCCAGGGGGAGAGGACTCGGTATAGTTCCGATGATCTGCTCCATCGTCAGCGGGCCGAGTGCGCGTACATTAGGGGTCAGCATCGTGGATGTTGCCTCGGAGAACAGCTCGGCGGGAGAGAGCCGGTTCAGCATCAGCATCGTATTCTGATAGCTAATCCATTCCCCGGCAGCCTGGCTGGACGGAGCAATCGCACGCCCGATCAAATTAAGAATCATGGAATAAAACAGAGTGAAAAACAGCCATATTGAAATGGCAGACAAAGCCGATGTGGCTGCTTGACGAAAACGGATCGACAGCAGAATCGACAGATTTAGCCAGAAGCCAATATAGACAGTTGAAATGATCAAGAATATGATCACCCGGCCAAATTCTTCGGGGGTCGGTGGATAACCGATAACCAGCAATCCAAGCCCCATTACCAGAAATCCGAGAGCGAATACGACAATAGCGATCAGCAGCAAAGAAGCGATGAATTTAGCCAGAATAAAGTCGTCTCTGTAGACAGGCTGGGACATGAGCCGGCTTAATGTGCCTTTGCTGCGTTCGGAATTGACCGAATCAAATCCGAGAGCGATTCCCATAAGCGGGCCGAGAAAAGCAACAAATGTGGCGAAATTGGGAAGAACGCCATCAGATAAAGTAAACATTTGCAGAAACAAAAAGGAGTTGTCGCTTTCCTCAGATTGAATCCCCGCCTGCAGCGCCGTGACAGCGGCATATAATGAACCTATACAGGCGAGAAAGATCAAGCCAAGCAATATACCGAAACGCCAGCTGCGAATATGATCCCCAAGCTCTTTTTGCACAATGACCCATAGCGGGGAGGGTAACTGTGTATTTCCCGGGTCTGCCGTTTGCTCGCGGGAGCGGTTTCTCTGCAGTTGATTCACCCATTTAGCGAAGAGAGACTTGATGTTCCATCGGGTTAGCTGCTGCCGCAAGATGATCCCCTCCTTCAAAGTAACGGTGATAAATATCGTCCAGGCCGTACACTTTCCGGCTGATGGCGAGCAGTGGCGCTCCGCTTTGCACAATGAGCCGCGCCAAATCGGGTGTGAGATCGCAGCCGCATATGACTTGGGCCCGTGTCGTCTTCATCCCTCCCGAGATTGCAAGACGGTCCTGCTCCTCCAGCAGGTTTAGGCTCTGTACGCCTTCAAGCGAAGTCAGCATTTCAGTAAGTGCAGGAGGCCATTCTGCAACCTCAAATTCTACGGTTACAGTCCCTTGATCGTCCAATGTCCGGGATAATGTTTCTATATCGCCGCAGGCAATCAGAGTGCCGCTTACAAACAGTCCTACCCTGTCGCACACTTGCTGCACCTGGTGCAAATGGTGGGAGGACAGCAGCACTGTCAAGCCCTCCTCGCGGCTTAATGACGAGATTAATGCGAGCAATTCTCGCACACCCTCTGGGTCGATGCCCAGTGTCGGCTCATCCAGAATGATGATTTCGGGCTGTTTAATGAGCACATCTGCTAGTCCAAGGCGCTGTCTCATTCCGCGTGAAAAGGTGCCGACGAGCTTGGTGGCGGCATCCTGCAGCCCGACTTTATCAAGCAGCGCCAGCGCCCGTTCCTTGGCATCGGCGGAGGCGATCCGGTTCAGTCTGGCGGTGTAGACCAAATTATCCAGAGCGGTGCGATCTTCATAAAAGCCTACATCATCCGGCAGGTAGCCGACGCGTCTTTTTACCTGCAGCGGGGCTCTGACCGGATCCAGGCCGCACACTCTGGCGGTGCCCTTGCTTGGCTCGGTTAAGCCGAGCATCATGAGGATCGTCGTCGTTTTGCCGGCGCCGTTAGGGCCAAGCAGGCCGAAAATTTCACCCTTGGATATCGATAGATTCAAGCGGTTTACAGCACAGTGGTTTCCATACAGCTTAGTCAATTCCTTCAGTTCAATGACCGGCTCATAGTTGGGTTGAACGGTTTGCAAGGTTATCTCCTCCCGTATTTGCGGAATAAGCCGTAAATGCCTGCTGCAACGCCAAGGAGGATGAGCACGCCAATCCAGCCCCACAATACGGAAGATTTGACCGCAACGCGAATAGCCGCTTCCGATGATTTCTGGGCAGTTTGTGCCGTGAGTCCAACTACGTAATCGCCCGCGAGCGCTTTATTATCGGCTTTAATAACAGCCTGCACGTTTGCGGTTGCTCCCGGAGCCAGCGTGGGGATCGCAGCAGGCTCAAAAGTGACCTCCCAGTTCATGGGGGTCTGTGCTTTCAGACTAATCTCGTCTAATTCCGCAGTCCCGTTGTTGGTGACAACGAGATCCAGTCTGCGTTCCGAGCCGGCGGTTACTTCCGCGTTCAGCCGTTCGCTAGCTGTGCTGAGCTTCAAGTCGTAAGTGCCGGTAATAACGACCTCCAGCATGGTCTCGGCGGATGTCGCGTTGTTGGCCGCTTGCACGGGAATTTGATACGTTCCGGCTTCAATCGTTTGCGGCGGAGTTATATCCACACTAACCGTCTGACTGGCATTCGGTTCGACTGTAACGGAAGTTACATTATTGCCTCCGGAGCTAAAACGTACGGTCCACCCGGCAGGTGCAGCGGAGGTCAGAGAATAAGTTTGTTCTTCGGCCGTACGATTGCGCAGAGTTGTGCTGAACTTAAAGCTGGAGTCAGCATGCCCTTCCATATTAGCTTGCTCGGCTTCAAACTCTGTCGAGTAGCTGCCCTGCTCGGACACATTAATGAGCAGGGGCAGCGATGCGGCATCTCCCGCGCGCAGCACAAACTGGTATTCACCTTTATCCACTTCCAGCGGTACTTGTAAAGTGAGATTGACGGTTTGCTGCTCTCCGGGTTTTACGGAGATTTGCCTAATGTTGCGTCCGCCGGCAGTCAGGTCTGTTTCCCACGTATGCCCATTCGTATCCAAGGCAAGCGGAACTCTTTGTGTTTCACTGCCGCGGTTAATAATCTCTACGGAATAAGATAGGGATTCTCCGGGAGGAACAGATAAGTCGGTATAAGGTGTGTACAGCTCCAGCGAAGCGGCCGCTGATGTCTGGGGTGCGGCTATGAGCAGAGCACCCAATAGAAACCATAGGGCAACTCCTTGCCGTACCCAATTGCGAAACATGTTTTGCTGCATAGCAAAAAACCCCTTCCAATTTAAAATGTAAGTTTCAATGGCTCACAGAGCCGTTTGTAAAAGTACGTGCGACAGTGGAAGATGGATGTATGCGAATCAAAATTTTTTTGCTGCTGCAAACTGGGGTTTTGTACTAAAAGTTGGTTTTCGGCTTTTCTATTTCTTCATTTTTTGATAAATAAAAAGTATAGGAACATTTGACTCTTTCTTGTGGTTTAGATAAATGAGGAAAGGAGCTTTAAGGGTGGAGCATCAGCCGCAGGATATGGTATCGGTACTGAAGGAAATGCTGGATGGTTCTCCGGAAGCCTTCGAGTGCTTTTATGACCGTTACGCGCCGCTAGTGATGCAAATCGCTTTGCGGATACTCGGAGAGCGGATGGAAGCGGAGGATTGCTGTCACGATATATTTCTGGAAGTGCTGCGCAGGGGGGATCGCTATGAGCCATCCAGGGGCTCGCTGGAGGCTTGGCTGGCAGTGATGACCCGCAGCCGCTGCATGGACCGGCTGCGGAAGAAGCGAAAATTGGCAATGAACCGTGAGGTCGCTTCATTTACTCCTGCTCACGAGCATCCGCTGCCTACGCTTGCATCCAATCAGCAGAGTCCGGAAGAGCTTGTCGTGACTAAGCTGCAAATGGATGCCGTTGCAGACTCGCTCGTTGAACTGCCTGTTACGCAGAGAAAGGCGGTAGTCAGAGCCTATTTGAAGCAGGAGTCTCATCGGCAATTGGCCAGCAGCTGGAATGTGCCGCTAGGTACGGCAAAATCCTGGGTGCGTTACGGAGTTAACAACCTCCGCAAGCAGCTGGCGAAGCGAGGCTGGTATTTGGAGGGACGGGACGATGACTGATTTTCGCCAAAAGCGGGCGAGCCGCGTTGATCAGCAGAAGCAAACTGCTGTACGATATAAGGATAAGAGAGATGTTATAGATTCAGCAGCGGGCCCTTTCGATAACCGGTATGGATATACGGAAGACGATAAGGGAACAGCGGAACAGGAACAACAAACAGCTTCGTCTCCTTCACACAAGAGGGCTGCTGACTACCCGCAGGAATCGCAGAGAGATTACTGCCAGCTGTATGATGAGACCGATTGGGCGGACTTCGTGCTGGAGCAGGTGGACGCCGAACGGGCTGAGCGAATGATTGGCCATTCCCGCCAGTGCCGCTTCTGCAGATCCCAAATGTGGGAATGGAACAGGCTGCTGCTCCCGCTGCCCGAAAGCGGCGGGGGAACACAAAGGGAAGCACCAGAGGTTAATTCGGCTGAAAACCGCCCATCTTATCGAACTGATGAAACAGCAGAAGTTAGAAATGCTGAAGCCAGTATGCTTAAGAATCAACAGGGGCCGTATCCGAGCGAAGCGGTTAAGGCAAGCCTGCTTAAGCAGGTCAGGAGCCGGGCAGCATGCACTTCTTCAACAAACAAGCTCATTAAGAAGGGATCGGCACGTGTTCGCAAGATTGGCGTCTGCTCTGCAATCTTTATAGCGGCTTCGGTAGCCTTTCTGATTATAAGCGGGCTGTTCCGCTCTGAATCGGATCAACCTCCTATAGTTAGCGAGCCGCTGCTCACGTTCATTGAAGATCGCGAGCCGGAAGCTGTTCAAGTCGTGCTGGCCCCTGACAGCAGGCTCAGCTCCTTGATACCGGCAACAGACCAAGGATGGGGAATGATCTGGCTGACGGTTAATACCGATGAAGCCGTAATGCTGCTTGAAGGGCTGACGTTCAACGACCAGGCAGATTACCAGGTTTGGGCCGTTTCCGGCAATCATCATGAAAGCCTTGGTTTTCTTAAACAAAGCGGAACCTTCGCACATTTGCATATTCGTAATGCAGCGTTGAAGTCTGCTGCGAACATCAGCTACAGTGAAGAGCCGAAGGGCGGCAGCCCGAAGCCGACAAGCCGCAAAACCGTACTCTATGTACTGCCTTGAGCCGCTTTGCGCTTAATCTCAAGAATAGAGCGAGCACGCAGTGGCCGCAACAATCGAATATGTACTGGACAGCCCCATTATGCTGCGGGCTGTCTATCATCCTGAGCAACTCTCCCACGACAAGGTTTTCCTAAGCGGCCTTTTTGTGGGAGAGTTTAATTTCAAGCATTTTTTATCTGCCGCTTGCTTAGTATTTTCGGTAGAGTATATGAATATCTTTTTCTTTTCTGGGCATTTTGCATAACTCAATTTTTATTCCGCAAGCAATAACAAGATGACAGGCAAGGGTAATCCGTTGTGAGCTTAAGCTTGCTTGATTAATAAACAACCGGACAGATCCGGTAAGGATCCAGTGGTGGAACAAGGAGGGGACAATGAAGAAACAAGACAAACGATCCATGACATGGCTTTTGCAATATTTGCGGCCCGTGAAAGACAAGCTGATTTTACTGCTGGTGATGCTGCTCGTCTCAACTGGCTTGCAGCTTTTAAATCCCCAGCTCATCCGCATGTTCATCGATACGGCAGCTGAGGGGGGACTGGTTTCCAGCCTAATTCAGCTTGCTGTTGTCTTCCTTGTAGTCGCCTTTGTTAATCAGCTGTTAACGGTAGGAGTTAGTTACTTGGGCAACGATGTGTCCTGGATAGCAACTAACAAGCTGCGTGAAGATTTACTGGATCATTGCCTGCGTCTTGACATGAATTTTCACCATAGAAAAACACCGGGGGAGATGATTGAACGGGTAGACGGTGACGTGACAAGCATCTCCAATTTTTTTGCGATGTTCATTGTCCAAGTTATCGGCAGCTTTGTCCTGCTCGCAGGGATTCTCGGCTTCATGCTCACCGTAAGCGTGCCGATAACTGCAGTGATGGCCCTCTTGACTGCGCTCGCTATTCTTTTTATGGTCATTATCCGCAATGTAGGAGTAAAGGCTTCGCGTGAGGAACGGCAAGCGAGCGCTGCATATTTTGGCATGATCGAAGAGAGGCTGGCCGGAATTGAAGATGTTCAAGCCAATGGCCACGTTCCTTATGTTATGCGGCGGTTCTTTCAGCTGATGCGCTCCATGTTTCTAAAAAGCCGAAAAGCTTGGATGCTGCGGGTAGTGCCGTGGAATACGACGGTGATTTTATTCGCTGTTGCCGTAACGGTTGTCATGCTGCTCGGCGTTCAATCGTATCTGGCTGGGGAAATGACGATCGGTACGCTGTTTCTAATTTTCCAATACACTCAGCTGCTCAATCAGCCCATTGAAATTTTGGGCAATCAGGTTCAGGAGTTTCAAAAGGCAAAGTCCGGTATGCTGCGTTCCAGAGAGCTATTAGCGGAGCGCAGCGGGCTGATCCAAGGGCAGCTGGAGGAGCTGCCTTCCGAGGCTTTGGAGGTGGAGTTTGAGGGCGTCCATTTCAGCTACAAACGGGAAAAGCCTGTGCTGCAAGATGTGACCTTCCGTCTCGAAAAAGGGGAGAGGCTCGGTATCATTGGCCGCACAGGCAGCGGGAAGTCCAGCTTAAGCAGAGTTTTGCTGCGCTTATACAATCTGGATCAAGGGGTAATCCGGGTTGGCGGCATCGATATTTCGAAGCTCAAGCTGGACGCTTTTTACCGCAGGGTAGGGATGGTTACACAGGATGTTCAGCTGTTCGATGGGACTCTGCGTGAAAATTTGACTTTGTTCAATACCTCTATATCTGATGATTACATTTTGGAAACGACCGAACGGCTGGGGCTGCGGCGTTGGATTGATTCGCTTCCGCAAGGATTGGATACCCGGCTAGCCTCCGGCGGATCTTCGCTCTCTGCGGGAGAGGCGCAACTCTTTGCTTTAACGCGGGTGTTTCTCACCAAGCCAAGTCTGGTTATCCTTGACGAGCCTTCCTCCCGTTTGGATGCGGCAACCGAAGCGATACTGCAGGAGGCGGTCGACCAGATGCTTAGTAGATCCACAGGAATTATTATCGCTCACCGTCTCGCCACTTTGGAGCAGGCAGATAAAATTATGGTGCTGGGAGATGGTCGCATTTTGGAATTTGGCCCCAAAGAAGAACTGGCCAATCGGCCTGATTCTCATTATGCCAGACTGTTGAGAACAGGCATAGAGGAGGAATTGGCGTGACGATCACTTCATTTATTGGCCGGTTATTCCGCTTCAGGCTATGGCTGTACATCTCAAATGCCCTATTGTGGGGATTATTTCATTCCATGCCCTTGCTAGTGGGCCTTGGGATGCAGAGCTTTTTTGACCGGGTCGCTACAGGCTCTCATGACTATTTATATCTTGCTCTTCCTCTGCTGCTAATTGCAGCGGTAAATATAAGCCGGGTCGGAGTGTTTTTCGCTGCCTTTCATCGCTGGATCACTTATTTGCACCATGTTCAGGCCATTCTTAGAACCAATATGCTGGCAGGCATCATGAGATGGCCGGGAAGCCATTTGCCTGCCTCCCCGGGGGAAGCAATGAGCCGGTTCAGGGACGATACGAATGAAGTTGTCGAGTATGTCGAGTCCTGGGTTGATTTCTGGGGAAAATTTATTTTCGCAATCGTTTCGATCGTGATCATGGCCGGAATCAACTGGAAAATCATGCTGGCAGCAGTGCTTCCGCTTGTGGTCGTTACCTCGCTCAATCATTTGTCCGGCAACCGCGCTCGCCGTTACAGCCGGTTAAACCGTGAAGCGACCGCCAAAATTACAAGCTTTATCGCTGAGACCTTCGGTGCGGTCCAAGCGTTAAAGCTTGGCCAGGCAGAAGCACATGTGCACGCCAAATTCCAGGAGCTCAATGGGGAAAGGCGCAAAGCGGCCCTGAATGACAATTTGTTCAAGCAGTGGATGAGGTCGGTTAACCAGCATATTATCAGTCTGTCCACTGGACTCATTCTGTTGATGTGCGCTGCGGAAATGTATGCCGGACGATTTACTGTCGGTGACTTTGCCTTATTTACGATGTATCTGGGCAATATCAGCTCCAGTATATCGTTAATTGGATATATGGTGTTTCAGCATAAACGCCTGAAGGTTTCTTTCGATCGAATTCGCATGCTGTTCCGTCCGGGCGAGGAAGATCGGGTTATTGATCACCGGGAAATTTATTTGCACAAAGATCCCGCGGAATCCAGTCCAGTGTCCCGTCCTGCGGGTGATCGGCTGCGGGAGCTTGAGGTTACCGGACTCGGTTATCAGCATCCGGGAACCGATAAAGGGATTCGTGACATTTCTTTCTTGCTAAAGCGCGGACAGTTTCTGGTTATCACCGGGAGGGTAGGATCCGGCAAAACAACGCTGATGCGCGCGCTGCTCGGGCTGCTGCCCAAGCAGCAGGGGAGCATTCGCTGGAATGGTCAAGAAGTCGATCCGGCCAGCTTTTTAATGCCGCCCCGTACCGCATATACGCCGCAAGTGCCCCGGTTGTTCAGTGACACCCTGCAGGAAAATATCGTACAGGGGAAACAAGAGCCGGTTGATGCCGCATTGGAGCGGAGCATTCGGCTCGCCGTCATGAACCAGGATATCGGGCAGTTGGCGCACGGTCTTGACACATATGTAGGACCGCGGGGCGTGATGCTCTCCGGCGGTCAAATTCAGAGAGCAGCTACTGCCAGGATGCTGATTACTGAAGCCGATCTGCTTTTGTTCGATGATCTGTCCAGTGCGTTGGATGTGGAGACCGAGCGGCAGGTATGGGAAAGCTTGTTCAAGGAAAAAGATATGACCTGTATCGCTGTATCTCACCGCAGAGCAGCCCTGCTCAAAGCCGACCATATTATCGTGCTTAAGGATGGGCGGATTGAGAGTGAGGGCTCCCTGCAGGAGCTGCTTCAAACAAGTGAAGAAATGCGTTTGCTATGGCAGGATGAAGGTGCCGGTAAGCCGTCATCAGATTGTGTCGAATCCAGCGGGAGAGTAAAGGCGGAGATTGGCTAACTGTAGCGAAAGTACCCATTTTCTGCGCTTTCCCAGGAAATGTACCCTTTCTCCGCCCGATATTTTCAGGTCAAGCTTTGTTATCGAGCGGGGCTAGGATTTAGATCTATGGAAAAAGTAGAGGACGATGTGCCGGGTTCTTGCCCGGAGAGAAGCGGGACAACCGCATGCAGCTTCACATGGAGCGAAGGAAGGTTTAATAGGTACAGCCGCCTATCTAAAAGCAGGCGGCTGTACTTACTTAATGATGTTTATCCCAAAAGGGTAAAAATATTAAATTAATAAAAGTATATTTTTTTGTGATTATATACTTGAAAGAAATATATAGTTTAGTTTAGAATATACTCATGGAAAAGACATCGATAATTAAAGGAAGTCTTGAGATGTGTGTCTTAAGTATTTTGAAATCAGGCAAGAGCTATGGATACGAAATTATGAAAGAGCTGGAGAAATTTAATCTGGAGCTGAAGGGAGAAGGCAGTATTTATCCGATTTTAACGAAGCTCAAAGAGAAGAAACTGGTTCAAGTTACCCGCGAATTGACGGAACAGGGGAGAGCCCGGGTTTATTACGAGCTGAATCAAAGCGGCCTGCAGTATCTGGAACAAAGCACGGAGGAATGGATCTCTATCCAGCAGGATATCCAAGCTTTGCTGCAGACCCACAACGCTTGGCCTAAGGAGGAGAGAAAATGACAGGCACCTTAAATCATCATGAACAATCCTATTATGATCGAGTCATGTCTCTGCTAAACCAATACGGCGCTTCCGCAAGATTGAGAGAACAGGCCGGCAGTCAGCTGCTGGAGCATATGGAAGAAGCCAAGATCAATGGGGAAAGCTTTCAGGATGCCCTGGGAACTCCTGAAGAATTTGCTTTTGAGTATTTGGAGCAGGATGATCGGGCAGGTTTTCATTCTAGTCCGTATTCATCCAAGGGAGCTGGGGATTTGGCGGCTCCTGCAGCACCTGCACTTATTAATCATGCGTTTATTCTGTTCCTATGTGCAGGCTTATTATTCGTTTACTATACAGTGCTTCAAGCAATTTCGGCAATGTACATGACGACTTCCCTCGTGATTGACAATCCTGAGTTTACGTTCAATTTATGGTACAGGATTTCGGATCAGCCTTGGTTTAATCTGATGCTGGTAGGTACGAACGCATTAATTGCCGCAGGGTTAACTGCTGTAACGTTCTGGTTAATCCGAATACTGCGAAATAGAAGCAGGCGGGGAGGGAATGGGCGTCCTTCAAGATGAGGAATATTAACGTGATAAACTATCTGCTTGCAACGGTAACCGGTCTTGCTTTACTATGTATCGCTCTATTTGGACATTCAACTCCTTATCATGCTTATGCAGCTGCTCTAGCCGAGCCTGCAGGGGAGCAGTCGGCACGTGGAGCAAAGGAAAAAGAGGAGCTGGCGGCATCAGCGGCTACCTATATGGAGCAGGTTTTTGAGGAGTTGAAGGTCCCGGGTGCCGCTTTCGCTTTGGTTCACGATGGGGAGATAGTTTATAGCGATGCCTGGGGGATTACGGGAGGTGAAAAGCGGGCGGTCGGCACGGATACACCGTTTTTACTGGGGTCGATCAGTAAATCGATAACCGCTTATGGAATCATGAGACTGGTCCAGGAAGGGCTTATCGAATTGGACACACCCGTACAGGCCTATGTGCCCTGGTTTACTGCAGCTGAAGGACAGCCAAGCGAACGGATTACGGTCAGGCAGCTGCTTTCTCATACGAGCGGCTTCAGTTCCTCGTCCGGGTTCGCGCTTTCCGATCTGGGAGATCAGCATCCCGATGCGATCCAAAGAACGGCTCAACAACTAAGCTCTATTGTATTAACAGCTGAGCCTGGGGAACGGTATCAATACAGCAATGCAAATTTTATTACAGCAGCAGTGCTGATAGAAGAAGTAACCGGATTGAAATATGCCGACTATATGGACCAGTATGTGTTTACCCCGCTGGGCATGCATAATGCCGGTGCCGACAATAAACAGGCTGAAGAGCACGGCTGGCAGCCCGGCTACCGATCCTGGTTCGGTTTCTCCATTTCGAGTGAAATTCCTTATGATAATGCTGGTGCGCCTTATGGTTATATTTCTGCGAGTGTCATCGATATGGCGCGCTTTATTGCTGCCATGCAGAATCCCGGTGAGGCACTTACTGCTGAATTCATCGACGAAATGGTGCAGCCGGTAGTTCAGACCAGTGCACGTAACCACTATGCTTTGGGCTGGCGAATAACCCCTGCTGACTTGGAGCAGGGAGGTACTCGCATTTGGCATGCCGGTTCAACACCTGATCACTTGGCCCACCTTTTTCTTCTGCCCGAAAGCGGTTGGGGAGCTGTGATTCTAACGAACCGCAACAATCGCGTAGAGGAAGTGTCGATGCTCTATGTCGTTAATGGGCTCCGTGAAATACTGACTGGTGGCGAGCCTTCGCCGTTTCAAGCACCGAGAGCTGCGGAAAGATGGGTTAT
>NZ_HE610957.1:311313-313978 GCF_000285515.1 Paenibacillus senegalensis JC66 | reverse complement strand
ATTGAGGGAGGGGTGCTGCTTTCACTTCTTGCTATAACTGCATTTACTATCATACGATTTATCAGGAGCAGAAGAATCCCTCGCAAAAAAGCTCTATTTTGGGTAAGTGGTCTTGCTTTGTGGGGAGTCGGCTTGGCGCTAGTGCCGGTTGCTCTGTTACTTGCTGACGTGGGCTGGCGCACCTTATGTTTGTTCTCGCCGGATATAGCAGCAATGATAGTGGGCATTGTTCTGCTCCTGGGAGCTAACGGCCTGCTCTGCTTCCTCTGGGCAAGAAGGGCAGGCCATCCAATTCCTGCCCAATAAATATTAAGAAATACGGGGATGGACAATTGCACAGGTCCCGGCTATAATAAAAACAACTTTATTCAATAGGAGGTGAGGCAGGAGATGAACTCCTCAATCGCAAGTTTGCGAATCAGCCAGTTACCTATGGTAATCAGCGGCATCTTTTTTACAAATCAGGTCAACGGGATACGTCTGTCTATTTTTACCAAAACGATGACATGGCGAAAAGATTCTCCTGCCTTGACCTGAACGTCATTACGTGTTTGGAGGCTGCGGGATATTTTTCCCGCAGCCTTTTTCTATGCAGATATGCATTGGAACAGAAGCTTTGCCATAAGCCAACTGTTCATCACGTGAGTTCCGGTCCGGGAGTCTGCCGCCCGGAGGAGGAAACCAGCGATGATTATTCAATTCAATGAGGTTAGTTATTTCTATGGTGCGGAACAGGTTTTAGAGAATGTTAACTTTGACATTAAAGAAGGAGAGCGTATCGGATTAATTGGCCGCAATGGCAGTGGAAAAACTACGGTCTTTCGCTTGCTCAGCGGTATGCTAACCCCACATGCAGGGCAAGTTCACCGGCGGAAAGGCTGCCGGGTTGGATTGCTTGAACAGGTGCCCTCGGTTCGGGAGGACTGTACAGTTTATGATGTGCTGTCCGAAAGCTTCGAGCAGCTCAAGCAATGGCAGGCTGAGCTTCGCCGGTGGGAGCGGCATATGAGCGACCCGGTTATTGCTGCCGATGAAGGTAAGATGGCGGAGCTGCTGCATAAATACGGCCAAACTATGGAGCGATTCCAACAAGCCGGCGGATATGAAATGGATGCCCGAATAGACAAAGTCGCGTCGGGATTAGGCATTAGCCCTGCCAATTATGAACGTCTGTTCCAATCGTTGTCCGGGGGTGAAAAAACGAAGGTATGCTTGGCGGCTGTGCTGCTTCAAGCTCCAGATGTTCTGCTGCTTGATGAACCAACCAATCATTTGGATAGCGATGCGCTGGAATGGTTGGAAGCCTATCTCGTTTCCTATCAGGGTACGGTTATCGTCGTATCACACGACCGCTATTTTCTCGATTGTGTTGTGGGCAAAATTATCGAGATCGAGGATCGGGAGGCCGTGATATATTATACGAATTACTCCGGTTACCAGAAAGAGAAAGAAGAACGACTGCTTCGCGAATTTGCCCAATATGAAGAGCAGCAGAAAAAAATCCGCAAAATGCAGGAAACGATTAAGCAGCTTAAAGAGTGGGGAAACCGCTCCAATCCTCCTAACCCATCTTTTCACCGCAGGGCTGCATCTATGGAAAAAGCTTTGGAACGAATGGTTAAGCTTAAGCGGCCTGTACTGGAAAGAAAATCAATCGGCTTGGCGCTCGATGCAGCGGGCCGTTCCGGCAAGCGGGTATTGGCAATAAAAGAAGTTGGCAAAAAGTATGCTGACCGCACATTGTGGAAACCGGTTGATTTGCAGGTTCAATATGGAGAACGGATAGCCATCTTGGGGGAAAATGGTTCGGGGAAAACGACATTGCTGCGCATGCTGACAGGCCAGGAGACAAGCAGCAGCGGTGAAATTCATTGGGGTGCCCGGGTTAGTATAGGATTTCTTGCCCAGGAGGAGCATCCTCCCGAAAATGCGGTGACCGTACTCCATTACTTCCGGGAGCAAGCAGCTATGGAAGAGGGGAAAGCGAGAGCAGAGCTTGCGCGCTTTCTATTCTATGGTACAGATGTGTTTAAACAAGTAAGTCAATTATCAGGCGGGGAATGGAGCCGCTTAAGGCTGGCTCTGCTTATGCATCAACAGCCGAATGTGCTGCTGTTGGATGAGCCGACCAATCATCTCGATATAGATTCCCGGGAAGCCTTGGAGGAGGCGCTTTTAGAATATACGGGAACCGTGCTGGCTATATCGCATGACCGTTATTTTATCAATCGCTTGTTCTCTAAACTATGGATTCTGGAGGATGCCGAGTGGCATGTTTTCGCAGGGAATTACAATGATTATAGCAGCAAAAAGAAAGCTGCGGCCCGAAGTATTGCGGAATCTAATAGTAAAGCCGGAACAGAAAAGGCAAATCTTAAGCCCGATCGCTCAAACAGGAAGCAAAGGTCGGCAAGCGAGCCTGATTCTAATCTAGACGCAAGCTCTTATGAAGATAGGATCATGGAGCTCGAAGCCCGCTTGGAAAAGCTGGAAAGCGAATTATCCGCTTGGCTGGAGGCAAAGTGCAGTGTACCCTTAGAGCAGGAGGGGAGCTTTGCGGAAGCGGTCTACAAGGAAAAAGCTCAAGACTATTTAAATCTGAAGAATCAGCTTGAACGCCTTTATCAAAAGTGGGTGGAAAGCGGGGCCGATTAAACGGTTTAAC
>NZ_HE610957.1:282350-309852 GCF_000285515.1 Paenibacillus senegalensis JC66 | reverse complement strand
CCCTAACTATTATTCTTTAATGGCAGCAGTCCCTTTTTATCGTACGCTTAGAGAATAAGGCTGCAAGCCTATTGTTATGGTTGCGAATACGGAGTATAAATGTTATGAATACTAATGTTTAAATTTATAATTTAAGGGTGTTATTACTTGACGCAACGTGGTAATGTATAATGAAGAAAATTGTTGTGAGAAGAAAGAGGTGCCCGATTACAATTGAATGCTATTAAACCATCCTGGAAAGACAGGTTGTCCAATGAACGAATTATGGTCTGCGTTTATTATGGCCCTAATGCCAAGCGGCTTATTAGGAGGGGATGGCTTTTTGCCAGTGCGCTTCAAGTCCCATTATTTATTCTGACCGTCGATCCACCGAAGGATGATGAATACAGCGAAGAGAAAGAACAGGACATTATGTCCTGGAAATCGATTGCGGAAGAGCTTGGCGCCACTTTTCTCGCGGTAGAAAGCGGCTCTCGCAAAGTAGCTCAAGTTATTGCAGACGTAGCTAAGGAAAACAAAGTGACCCAGATCATTATGGGGCAGTCTGCCCGCACTCGTTGGGAAGAAATTACTAAAGGCTCTGTTATTAATGATATCTTGCGGGAAATTCCATTCATTGATCTTCATATTGTATCCGTAAAGAGACAGCTGGATCATTTGGAGGAGGAGTTTGAGACCGGGGTGCATGCTTATTTGGAGCCAGTAGACGGGGAATATCAGCTTCGTTTAAGCCGTTCCTCCGATGAAGATTTGGAAGGGCTGTTCTTCAAAAAGCTGCATACGGACTTTGAAACCGGACTATTCAAAACAGTTGTCGATGGCAAGAAAATGATGGTCAAGGTAACCGATGGTACGGTTACGGAGCTGATCGACGTCAAAGAGGCCAAGGCAAAGGAGAAGCACTAATCATTAACATCAAGGCTTGAGACAAGGGATTGCCGCCTGTCTATCTTCATTTCATTTATGTTACGCGTCCTTATAAGGACGCGTTTTTTTGCGTGGATGAGCAGGACAGCGAGTGGACCGCCTATTTAATTCCTATTTCCCGGTGTCGTAAACAAGTATAGGAGCAGACAAGCTTGAATACTTATGTAGAACCAGCCTCTTTTTATGTGTATCTTAAAAACTGAGGGAGGGGAAGGAATGAAAGAATGGATTACGGAATTTATGGAGCAATTCGGTTATTTGGGCATATTAACCATGATTGCGATAGAAAATGTGTTTCCGCCAATTCCCTCTGAAATCATTTTGACCTTCGGCGGCTTCATGACTACCTATTCCACATTAACCGTACCAGGTGTTATTATCGCTGCAACCTATGGTTCGGTGCTGGGAGCTATTGTGCTATATGGGATTGGCAGACTGCTTCATGTCGATCGGCTGGAAAAGTGGGTTGGCCGCTGGGGCCATCTGCTCAACTTAAAGGTTGAGGATTTGCGTAAAGCGGATAGGTGGTTTCAGAAATATGGCTATTGGACGGTGCTGTTTTGCCGGATGGTTCCGCTGGTGCGCAGCTTGATTTCGATTCCTGCAGGCATGGCAAAAATGAATTTTTGGCTGTTTCTGTTTTTCACCGTACTAGGGACAGTTGTTTGGAATGCGGTTCTAGTGATCATTGGAGCGGCGGTAGGTGAATCCTGGGAGTCTATTTTGCACTACATGGACATTTATGCTAACGTGGTTTATGTTCTCATAGCTCTGCTGCTGCTCGTTGGTGTGGGTTGGCTGATTAAGAAACAAAGAAAATGAAGGCTGCGGACTCTCCCCTTGACCGGAGGGGATTAGCAAGCTATAATAAATGGCATTAGAAAGTGAACAAGCGATTATCAAAGACATGGTTTCATAACTGCCGGTACAGAGAGAGGGATCACCTGGCTGCAAGTCCCTTCGTAGGTCAATTATGAGATTACCCCTTTGTAGCTGTACGTGGAACCCGCCAATGTGTATGGTGCTTGGCGCAAGTAAACGTTACCGTCTCATCCCCGTTATCGGATGTGTCATGATGAGAACCAGTGATTGCATTCATTCGGATAGGCTTTATTTATTCCTGTCACGATCACGGTTGAATTAGGGTGGAACCACGAGCTAACCGCACTCGTCCCTTGGGATGATTGCGGTTTTTTATGTTATAAGCTTTATGAAGGGAGCAGATTACAAATGAGCATCCAAGTCAAACTGCCGGACGGTGCAGTCCGCGAATACGAACAGGGAGTTACAGTCGAAGAGGTGGCAGGCTCGATCAGCTCGGGACTGAAGAAGAATGCCGTGGCCGGTAAAATTAACGGACAGCTAGTAGACCTTAATCGTGCCATTGACCAGGACAGTGATGTTGAGATCATTACTTTGGACAGCAAAGATGGGCTAGAGGTATACCGTCACAGTACCGCGCATCTCATGGCTCAGGCGATTAAACGGATCTATGGAGAGAAAGCAGTCAAGCTGGGAATCGGCCCAGTCATTGAGGACGGCTTCTACTATGACATCGATATTGAAAAGCCGTTATCTACTGAGGATTTGTCCGCCATTGAGAAGGAAATGGAGAAAATCGTACAGGAAAATCTGCCGATTCAACGCCGCGAAGTAAGCCGGGAAGAGGCAGTCCGCACGTTCGAAGAGCTGGAAGATCCATTGAAACTGGAGCTGATTCGTGATCTGCCGGAGGACTCGGTCATCACGATTTATGATCAGGGCGAGTTTTTTGACCTTTGCCGCGGCCCACACCTGCCCTCAACTGGCAAAATTAAGGCTTTTAAGCTTCTGAATGTAGCGGGGGCATATTGGCGCGGGGATTCGAACAATAAGATGCTGCAAAGAATTTACGGCACCTCCTTCCCGAAGAAATCACAGCTTGAAGAGCATTTGACCATGCTGGAGGAAGCTAAAAAGCGGGACCACCGTAAATTAGGCAAAGAGCTGGGACTCTTTATGTTCTCGGAAGAAGCGCCGGGCATGCCCTTTTATCTGCCGAACGGGATGACGATTCGTAATGAGCTGGAGAACTTTTCCCGCGAGCTTCAGGCTAGAGAGGATTATGATGAGGTGCGCACACCGTTCATGATGAATCAGCGCCTATGGGAGCAATCGGGCCATTGGGATCATTATCATGAGAATATGTATTTCTCCGAGGTAGACGAGACGAAGTTTGCTCTGAAGCCGATGAATTGCCCCGGGCATATGATGATATACAAGAATGAGCTGCATTCCTACCGCGATCTGCCAATTCGTCTTTCAGAGTTTGGCCAGGTTCATCGCCACGAGCTGTCTGGAGCCTTGAACGGAATGATGCGGGTGCGTACGTTTTGCCAGGATGATGCCCATATATTCGTTCGGCCGGATCAAATCGAGGAAGAGATCAGCCGGGTTATTGCTCTAATTGACAAAATCTATGAAGTATTTGGCTTCCAGTATACGATTGAGCTTTCTACTCGTCCGGAAGATTCTATGGGCTCCGAGGAGCTGTGGAATCAAGCGGAGCAGGCTTTGCAAAACGTGCTGGAGCACAGAGGCATTCAATACCGCATCAATGAGGGAGACGGGGCGTTTTACGGACCGAAGATCGACTTCCACATTCTCGATGCGTTGAAGCGCAGCTGGCAGTGCGCAACAATTCAGCTGGACTTCCAATTTCCTGAGAAGTTTGATCTATCCTACATCGGTGACGATAACCAAAAACACCGTCCGGTCGTCATCCATCGTGCCGTATATGGATCCATTGACCGCTTTATCGGAATTTTGACGGAGCATTATGCAGGCGCATTCCCATTGTGGCTGGCACCGGTGCAGGCCAAACTATTGCCAGTATCCGATGCGTTCAATAATTATGCTTTGGAAGTGAAAGCCGCACTAAAAGAGGCTGGAATCCGGGTAGTTGTCGATGACCGCAACGAAAAGCTGGGGTATAAAATTCGCGAGGCTCAGGTGGAGAAGGTTCCTTATATGCTCGTCGTTGGAGAGAAAGAGCAGTCCAGCGGCTCAGTAGCCATTCGCAAACGCGGAGCCGGGGATCAAGGCAGCCTGTCTGTAGCTGATATGGTGAAACAGCTTCAGGAGGAAATCGCAAGGAAGCAGTAGAAAAGAAACTAAATAGTAACGATATGAAAACAATGCAAGCAGCTGGCATCCTTCAGGGTATCCATGGAGGAGGCTGGCTGCTTGGTTTTTTGGTTTGCACAGAAAAATCTTGGATCGCTTTGGCGACGTGAATCCGCTGCTGCTTCAGCTGCCACATTCTCTCTTTGATCTGCTCGAGCTCGCCCTCATTGTGGCTGCATCGTGCCTGTTCGTATAGATTGACCATCTGCTGAATAATTTCTTCATATTGCTTCCATAATGTTGTTGCAGATGGTGAGCAGCTTGTATCAAATGTGGACGGGGCGGATTCGCGGAGACGTGCCAGAATGCTTTGCTGCCATTCGACATCACATAATTGCTTAGCGTAGTTATACAAGTCCAATTGATCGTTAACCCATTGCATGTAGGTTTGATGAGTGCTCATGAAGTGAAGCCTCCCTTGCCGCACGTTTATACCAAGTATTATACTCAGCATTATTGGTTTTGTGCAACTGAATTTACTTAATCTTCATTCAAAAAGGAAGGCGGATAGTTTTTTTGGAAAGCGGAAGCAGCCATTTGACCCCGCCAGGTGTTAATGTATCGGCTAACAAATGAGAAAAATAGCCCGCAAGAGCTACCATTGCCACTCCTTCTACTTGCAGCTGCCGCTCCAGCCCCCAGGCAATGGCCCCCCAAATCAGCATAGCCCAAACCGTATGAGACAGCCCGCGATGCTTTAACCAGGGGATCCAGGCGATGAACACCCCCAAGCCAAGAAGCCACAGCATCTCCAGCAGTACGCCGCAATAAATCATTCCACAGCCTACAATACTGACCAATATGTTGCGGATTACTCCGGCCTTGGCGACGAGCGCCAGCAGCAAAGCAACCAGTGCCATAATGCTCAATTCCGGATAGACGAGGTTGTAACGAAAGTACAGGAAGATGACAGCGGCGGTTGAGAGCAGACCAAGCCAAATCACGAGCTCTCTTATCCATTTGGAAATTTTGCTAAGCTTTCGGCTCAAGAGGCTGGGTCCGTCCAGGTCGGCTACCAGGGCGGAAATGACGGCAATGCTGACGTAATAAACGGTATGTGTAATCGTAAAGGGATAGTACGCGCTTGCGAATGCACCGATTCCGGTACCGATCGCAAGGTGGGTTGTTCCTTTCATGTATGTATGGCCTCCTATAAGCAAAGCGGTCAGAAATTGATTAATAGCATGAAACAAACATACGTTTGCCTTTAAAGTATACACGGATTCGTTGAGAAGGACAAGCGCGTTTGGAGAGCCGCTGCTTACAAAAAGAAAAGTTGCAATTTTCATCAGGCTTGCTACAATCTGTATAAAGTATCATGATGAGACGTTCAGCAAATAACTAATCCAACATAAAGCAGAGAAAGCCTGATGGCAGAAGCAAGGCTTGTATTACGGGGAGAGTGAGCAGGGTGAGCAGCAGTATTTTTCATATTCAGGACGTTTCGTGGAAGAGAGAGCAGAAGACCATTCTTGAGCAAATCAATTGGGAAGTCAAAGAAGGAGAGCACTGGGCTGTTTTAGGACTGAATGGTTCCGGCAAAACAACCATTTTGAACATGATAAACGGCTATATATGGCCGACTAAAGGCAAAGTAAGCGTGTTAGGGCATCCCTTCGGGCGTGTTGATCTGCGGGAGCTGCGCAAATCGATTGGCTGGGTCAGTTCTTCCTTGCAGGAGAGACTGCGCGGCAGTGACCGGGCTCAACATGTAGTCCTCAGTGGCAAATATGCCTCTATAGGCTTATATGACAAGCCCGAACAGGCGGATTATGATCAGGCTGAACGGCTGATGAAGCAGCTGGGCTGCGGACATTTGATAGACCGCTTATATGTCACCTGTTCCCAGGGAGAAAAGCAGAAGCTCTTGATTGCAAGAGCATTAATGGCTCAGCCTAAGCTGCTCATTCTGGACGAGGCTTGCAACGGATTGGACTTCTTGTCACGGGAAGCGTTGCTAGCGAGCATTGGGGAATTGGCAGCAAGCGGGGAGTCGCCTCATATGCTGTTTGTTACTCATCATATCGAAGAAATTTTGCCGGTATTTACGCATACCTTACTACTTAGACGTGGACAGGTCTATGCCCAAGGAAAAACGAAAGAGGTCATTAACAGCGAACTTCTCTCGGATTTCTTCGAAACACCCGTTCATATCCAGTGGCAGAATGATAGAGCCTGGTTATCCGTTCCATAACCAGTCAAAAGGGCCGCCCTGCAATGATGCAGGGTGGTTTTTAACTTCAGGCGGGATCCTCCAGCGGATAAAAAGTCCATTCGTCGCCGTCAGATACTAATTTGCCGCGGATTACCTTAAGCGTGCGGTCAAAATCAAAGGTTATTTTATCGGTGCTGCCCGTATTTGTTCGTTTATACCAAAGATCAGATACCGAATAAGTTTTCGATCTCCACTTGTTTGTTATTTCCCTTGCGCTCACCCATTCAAGCAAGTTAAACTGATCGGGTTTTCTGAGTGTCGCAAAGTAGTTTTTAACCGGATATTCCGTGTCATTGATCGTAAGGGTTCCCTCAACCTGGTCCCCTGCAAACATTCTTCTCCGGACCTCCAAGTTTATCTTCATTTCGACAGTTTCCTCCAGCGCTACATCATTCTTGTCCGCCCGTAATTCGACAATGAGTTCCTTGTGCTGGGGGATATGCGAGTAGATGACGACTCCAATAAAGCCAAAAACAAAAAACTAATCACTAGTGCTAGTTTCACATCTTCTTTGGTAACGCGGTATCGCTTTTTCATAGCTATCCTTTCCTATGTCATATAATCTTCTTTCTGATGAAAAAGAGATGGCCAAGCTCTATGCGTGCTTTATATCCTCCTAAAACATCTTTGCCGCTTGAATGTCTTATGCTGCCCATACCCGAAATGCAGGAGATAGCCATATTCAGTAAATTATATCCATTTTATCACTTTATATGGAAGTAGAAAACCTGTATTTTTTTGTCGATTCTTTTCCCCGTTTTCACAAAAAATGAAAGTTATTTATAATTAAAAACTCCATTGACGTATAAGGGAATCCGTTCTATTATGATATTATTTTCCAAATTACTAGATATAGGGAGGAGTCCTTTTGACGCTCATACGGGTAGAAAAGCTGAGCAAGCAGTACAAAAGACAGGTCCGATCAGAAGGACTTGGCGGTGCAATCAAAGATTTGTTTAACCGCAAGCATGTTACTAAAACAGCTGTAGACCAGATTTCCTTTTCCATTGACAAGGGGGAGGTGGTTGGCTACATTGGTCCGAACGGGGCCGGCAAATCAACGACAATCAAAATGCTGTCCGGGATCCTCGTGCCAACGAGCGGGATCGTCGAGGTGGGGGGAATCGTTCCTTACAAGAACCGCAAGCAGTACACGCGGAATATCGGTGTGGTGTTCGGCCAGCGTACACAATTGTGGTGGGACATTCCAGTGTCCGAGTCATTCAGAATGATGAAATATATGTACAAAATTTCCGACCAGCAATTTAATCAAAACATGCAGATGTTTACCGATATTTTGGATATACAGAGCTTTATGCATACAGCAGTAAGGCAGCTTAGTCTTGGTCAGCGGATGAGGGCAGACTTGTGTGCGGCTTTGCTCCATAACCCTGATATTTTGTACTTGGATGAGCCGACAATCGGTCTGGACGTCGTGGTTAAAGAAAAAATTCGCGAATTCATCAAGGAGGTCAATAAAGAACGGCAGACGACCGTTATCCTGACCACACATGATATGTCCGATATCGAAAAGCTATGTTCCCGAGTCATTGTCATCGATCAGGGAACGATTATGTATGATGGAAGCTTAAACCAGTTAAAACAGGTATATGGAACCGGTGAAACGATGACAGTGGAAACCGGGGACGAGCTGGACTTTCTTCCGGAGCTTGCCGCAATGGGCATTGAACGGTATGAGCAGGACGGGCATACTCTTAATCTGCACTACGATAAAACAATCATCAACTCAACCGCTATCCTCAAGTTTTTGATGGGACGGATAACAATCACCGATTTTGTTGTTCAGCCTGTAGAGATCGAGCAAATTATTCGCAAGATGTATTTGGGTCCTGCAGCTGCTGCAGCCAGTCGCGAAATCGGATAGGGGGAGAACAATAAATGCGGATTTATTATGCTTTTCTCCTTAATGCCTTTCAATCCAATCTGGCTTATAAAACCGATGTGTTTCTGCGTATGTTTGGCCGCATTATGGCTCTGTTTGTGCAGGTGGCCGTGTGGATAGCACTGTTCCATCATACGACGCAAACGGAAACGAGCATGGGGATGATCGATCTCGATGATATGATCACTTATGTGGTCATTAGTACTTGCATATCCGTATTTATTACGACAGAGGGAGTATTTCAGATCGGCGATCGCATCCGTTCAGGAGAAATTGCCGTTGATCTAATGAAGCCGATTCATCTTCACTTCTGTCTATTATTTCAATCGGTGGGAGGGAATATTTCACGAATTCTATTCGAGCTGCTCCCCCTCTTCCTGATTACGCTGATCGTATTTCCTTTTCAATATCCGACACTGCCCAATCTGCTGCTCTTTTTGTTTGCATTATTTAACGGGTTCTTGCTGAACTTTATCCTATCTTATATTGTGGGTCTGATCGGATTTTGGTACCTTGGCATTTACCATCTTTTTCGCTTATTGGGGGATCTGATAAAAGTTTTCTCCGGCGCGTGGATTCCATTATGGTTCTTTCCCGGCTGGCTGGCGGATCTCTCCGCATTTTTGCCGTTTCGTTTAATCTTCTTTACCCCTATATCCATCTTCCTGGGCAAAATAGAAACTGCGGAGGCCGTCGGGCTCATTCTCCAGCAATTTATGTGGATGGGTCTGCTCAGTGCAGTGACCTGGTTAATGTGGAGAAAAGGAATTACCAAACTGGTTATTCAAGGGGGATGATGGGATGCACGTATTCAAGCTGTACGGTCACTTTTTGATCGTTTATTTCAAGACCTTAGTGGAATATCGCCTATCCTTTTTCATGGATATATTAATCCAGTTCACTACATACGGCTCCACTTACTTGGGAATTTGGATGGTGATGAACCGGTTCGAAACGATCGGGGGTTGGAATTACGAAGAGGTCATCTTTCTTTATTCGCTTAATTTAATGTCTTATGGAATTTGCAGTTTGTTTTTGTGGTCGCCAATGAGATATTTGCAGCATGCTGTCCAGCACGGCGAGTTTGACGGAATTCTGATTAAACCGTTAAATCCGATGGTGCATTTGATCTGCAGACAGTTCAATCAGCATTTTATCGGTCATATCCTGCTTTCCGGCGGAGTTCTTATTTATTGCTTCCGGAATTTGGACATTAGCTGGACATGGTTAAACAGCGGATACTTTTTGCTGGCAATTGCCGGCGGGGTATTTATACAAGGGGCTCTCTTAATTATTTCCGGTGCGATGAGCTTCTGGTTTGTCAAATCCAATGCTTTTACCGACACGATGATTTATGGTTTTCGCGGTTTTCTGGATTACCCGATTACAATTTATAACAAATGGATACAGATTTTTCTAACGTTTGTGATTCCATATGCATTTGTTAACTTTTATCCGGCTCAATATTTCTTGGCTAAAGAAAGTACCGGATTGTTCCACCCTGTATTTCAATTCGCGACACCATTAATTGGCCTTCTGCTTATGCTGCTTTCTTGGGTAATATGGACGCAGGGGGTAAATAAATACCAAAGCGTGGGGTCTTGACAGGACTGTTTAGTATATTATCCATATTGCATGCTGGCGGAATCTATACTGACCTTTGCTTACCTTCACTATAAAGCTTAGTCAAGCCTGCATTCAGTTCTGATGTTTTTCTTGGCTGGGGCAGGAAAATAGGGAAACAAGCCGAATATACTATAAGGCACTGTACTTATGGGTTTGTAAAAATAAAACATAAAAAGGGACACGAATTTATGATTATATTTTTATGGGCGATTATGTTAATCGGATTTGTTTTCCTCGTTACGTACGCTTTGGCCAAAAAAAATAAGTGGTTAATTATTTCAAGTGCAGCCGGTGTAGTTATCCTGCTTGGCATTCAGCTTTACAGCTACAAAAGCTATTCCTTCCCGACCTTTGTAGAAACGGTACAACTGAATTGGGAGGTCTCCCTTCCCGAGCCCTCCGCTCTACAGCCGATGGTGGCGGCCAGGGGCGGATTGCAGGGAGAAGGAGACGACTATACGATTGTAGAATATGAAGACCCGGCTAGCATTAACCTCGTTTCCCAATCTGTGGCCTGGTCAGACCGTACGACCGACAATGAGCAGCAGGTAAGAGAGTATATTCAATCATTGCGTGACAATTATGAATTGGAGGAGGAAGCCTCCAAAAATTTAACAACCTTAAGTGATATGCTGGATAAACCTTACCGCTTTTATAAGAAGGAGCATGCAGACGGGGAATCTTTTGCCTATTTCCTGTGGTTTCCGGAGGAAGGCAGACTTCATGTGCTCGAATATAATCACCAGGATTTGTTGGATTCGATGAAGCCATCGATGAAGCCTAAAAATTAAATACACCCGTTCATGCTGCAAATGGGATTTCGTATGCTCCATTAAAGTCAGTACAACAAGATAAGCAAAAATAAAGCCTATACTGTCTATACAGCCGGAGCGTAATGAGGATTAAATAAAGCTTCAACGATGTAGAGAACAGTTCTTAACCTCGGAACTGCTTCTCTACTTTTTTGTTTTTTTCAGCAACATTTGCTATCATTCGACGTATGTATCAATAAGGTTGATAGAGATAACCACAGACAGCCAGAATCTTTTACAGAAAGGATTTAAGAGAAATCATGAAAGATTTATCGTATATGCCTGCCAATACCGAGAGCTCTGAAGCGCAGCAGCCGGCAAAAGAAGCCAGAAAGCCTATGCCGCGCTGGGTCGTATGGACCGTACCGATCGTGTTGTGGGGCTTGTTGGTCGGCGGCAGCTATTTTCTTGCCCAGCAGTATATTACAGGTCTTCAGCAGCAGCTGGTCCAAATCCAAACCAGTGCAGAAGCTCTAAATAAGACGGTCCTGGATTTGCACACGCAGTTGGGAGAGCATAAGGAGAGCCTGGCTGAGCTGCAACTGCAGTTTTCAACCGTACAGAATGATCTGGAGATCGTAAAGGAAGAGCTTTCTTTAGCGGGGAGCACATTAAATTCTTCAGATCAGACTAGACAGGCCTTGAATGAGCGGATTAGTGAACTAAGCCGGCAGTTGGAGACGCTCCGCGGCTCTATTGCTAAGCTGGAGGAAGCGGCTCGTGCGTACTAAGCTAAATATGGTTATGCTCGTTTTTGTATCGATGGTTACGGCGTTTTTTGCCACATTTTGGTTTTATAATCCGCTGCCTGCATCCTATGCCGAAACCTCTCTTGCACTGGAGCAGCCTAAAGAAACGCTGGAACAGATCAGAAAGGATCTGACCGATATTGAAGATAACTACCAGGCCATGGATATGGCTACCGCAATCAGTTCAGGCTATTTAAGCGAAAGCCGGCAGTCTTTGGCCGCCTTGATCGCGTCGGCTACGAGCCAAAGTGCCACGGATGAAGCTCAGCGCCAGGTGATAGAGCAGCTTGTGGCGGACAGCCAGAATCATACGAAGGCAACCGAAGATGCGCTGGATCAGGTGTTAAGCAGCATGCTCGGTGATCCAGTGGGACAATCCTTTGGCGAACGGTCTACCGTCAAAGTGTTCTCACTTAAAGAAGCCGGTTATAGCGGGTATATGGCTAAGGTCAAGCTGCATGATCCGAATGCGGTAAAACTGGTGCTCTCCAATGATAAAGTGGGGGATACCGGCGAGACGACCAGTGAAGCAGGCCAGCGTAAAGGTGCCGTACTGGCTATTAATGGCGGCGGCTTTGCCAGACAGGATGGACTGTTATATCCGTTAGGGATTACGGTTGTCGATGGGGAAATCAAAACCTTTTACAGCACAGACTTAAGCTTTATCGGTTTTGATAAAGAAGGCAAATTAGTAGGCGGAGATATTACAACCCGTCAGCAAATCTATGATCTGAACGTCATGCAGGGAGCAACATTCGTTCCTTCACTGCTTAAAGACGGGGAAAAGCTGCCTATTCCAAGCAAATGGAAGAATAAAAAAGAGCCGCGTACGCTAATCGGTCATTTTTCAAACGGTGATTTATTATTTATCGTCATTGATGGCCGGCAAAAAGGCTATAGCGAGGGAGTTACTCTGGAAGAGGCGCAGGACAAGCTCCTGGAGTTTAAAGTTCGTGACGCATATACACTCGATGGAGGGGGTTCCAGCGCATTTTATTACAACGGCAAGCTGTTGAACAGCCCTTCCGACGGACGGGAACGGAAGCTTCCAACAAACTTTGTTGTGCTTCCTTAAGGGACTCTCCGCTTGTCAAAGAGATTGGTTCTTATGCTGTTATTTGATAAAGGTATGGGAGGGAGTCCTCTTCAACAAGCAAAATCAAGGTGATAAACCGAACAAGCCAAGCAAACTCGATAAACCAGATAAATCAGATAAACCCAATAAACCGCGTAAACCCAAGATTATCGCTCCCAAGATGCCTAAAGTATTGGACTCTAATGTTCCGGCATTGGACAGCCTGGAGCCGGAAGCCATCGTCCGCGGCTGTCATATTGAACATGCAGCTTTAAGCGATCTGCTGCTGGATAGGGTTTCTTTTGAGCAGGTCAAGTTCAGTCATGTAACCTTTGAGCGGATTGAATGGTCCAAGCTGGAGATGGCAGATTGCGAATTTCATCATTGCGATTTATCGAATGTCCAGTGGAACGATACTATCTTTCATCGCACCCTGTTCCGCGAATGCAAGCTTATTGGTGCCGATTGGTCGGGAGGCACCCTCCGGCATGTGAAGTTTGACCGCTGTGTGGCAGACTTCGCTAACTTTCGGTTTGCGGATTTGAAGCATATCAGCTATGAGGGCTGCATGCTGAACAGTGCTGACTGGTACGAGGCTCAATTTTCCAATGTTTCCTTTAGTGAATGCGTGCTGGACCGCGCGCAGCTTTCCGGAACCAGGCTCGAAGGTGTGGATATTAGCACCTGTCTCTTTCACACGATAGGTGTTGATATCGAGAACTTAAAGGGCTGTATCATTGATCGCAATCAAGCTCATATTTTTGCGAATTTATTGGGGCTTATCATAAAGGATGAGCAGTACTAATGGCGAGTTAGCTTTCTTATTTGAACTGCGAAAATATTTTTGGGTTTGACAGACCACAATATGGGTATTATAATGAGTAGCAAATCTTAATACTTAAACGCTATGAACGGGAACAGTAAGGTGAAACGGGAAATCAGAGAGCTGCGGGATGGTGCAACGCAGCCGAAGTAAGCCTGAAGCTCGCCCGGGAGCGGTAGAATCGAACCGGATGGTCGCCACTGCTGCCATCAATAGTAGATTTTGACGGAATCCTCCGTGATCAGGAAAGACTGCACAAGAGTCTGATCAACTCACTGGCAGTCATCGAGGTGGGTCCTGATGCTAGGGACCAACAAGAGTGGTACCGCGCGAGCACAAGCTTGTCGTCTCTTTTAATGGAGATGACAGGCTTTTTTTGATTAGCTTAACGCGGGTAGCTTTCCCAATGGGGAATATCTCTGTACAAACTGAATCCATAGGACATGTGACAAACGCTTGGAGTGGGAGTAGTAAGGAAGTGCCGGGAAATCAGAGAGCTGCGGGATGGTGCAACGCAGCCGAACGGGACCCTGAACTCGCCCAGGAGCGGATAGGCCGAACGACCCTCTTGAGCCATTTCTAATCGGGTTAAAGGGCAAGGTTATCCTGAATGGGGATATTCAGAAGATTAGGTCTATACGGGATCCTCCGTTAACAGGAAAGCCGAAATCGGTGCGCCGCTGGCAAGATGCAATAGCTCCGCACCTTACACTGGGAGCATGATGATGTGTTTCGCTGCATGAAGGAGTCTCGACCACATGCGCCCAGTTCGGCTGTGAGCGGACTTGGTTACCCCAAGTCAACAAGAGTGGTACCGCGCAGGCTGCAGCCTGACGTCTCTTAACCGGAGACGTCAGGCTTTTTTGGTTGCTTTCGGTATTCTAAGGAGATGAGAACCGGGGTGCACACCGTTATCTAATCCGAAGAATAAGCCGTACGCGGCAATTTGCGAAAGTTGCTTAAGAGTTAAATTTAACATCCTTCTTTCGCGACTATCGCGACTATCCTGACATTTAGGCCAAACCATTAAGCCCGTCCTCGTTAATAAGGGGAGGGGATCCAATAAACTACAACCAGCCAGGAGGAGAACTTATGAATACAAACGACAAAGTACAAGACAGCATGTTTGCTAATCCAGTATCAACGCGAAAAATTCACATATTTGATACGACCTTAAGAGACGGCGAGCAAGCGCCGGGCGCTTCCCTGAACCCGGAGGAAAAGATCATAATCGCAAGGCAACTGGCGAAACTGGGAGTTGATACGATCGAGCCGGGTTTTCCGATTTCCAGTCCCGGTGAATTTACAGCGGTACAAACGATTTCACGTGAGCTGCAAAATGTAGAAATTTGCGGCTTTGCACGAGCGGTAAAACAGGATATCGACTCTGCACTTAAAGCAACAGAAGACGCATCCCGCCGGCGGCTGCATATGTTTTTGTCCTCCTCCGACATTCATCTGGACTTTCAGCTGCGCAAATCCCGTCAGCAGGTGGTACAGCTGGCAAGGGAAATGATTGCTTATGCCAAACAGTTTATAGAGCGCATAGAGTTTTCTCCTATGGACGCAACCCGCACAGGTATGGAATTTCTATATGAGGTTGTGGAGGCGGTTATTGAAGAAGGGGCCACGATTATCAATATACCGGATACTGTAGGGTATGCCTTGCCTGAGGAATACGGCCAGCTGTTCCGCAATGTGCAGCAGCATGTTAGGGGAGGCAAAAGCGTAGAATACAGCGCTCACTGTCATAACGATTTGGGTCTGGCTGTTGCCAACAGTCTGGCAGCTGTTCAGGCGGGGGCGACTCATGTGGAAGTATCGGTGAACGGCATCGGAGAACGAGCGGGAAATACATCGCTGGAAGAACTGGTCATGGCCATTGAAACAAAAGGTCCTGCACTGAATGTCGGCACAAATATTCAATTAGAGCAGCTGTATGCAACCTCCCAGCTTGTCAGCCATATTATGCATATCCCTCTTGCAGTCAACAAGCCGGTCGTTGGACGCAATGCTTTCCAGCACGAAGCAGGTATTCATCAGGATGGTCTGCTGAAAAACCGCAGCACGTATGAAATCATGGACCCGGAACAGCTGGGAATTCCCCGCCACATGATTGTGCTGGGCAAGCATTCGGGCCGGCATGCGATAAAACACCGGGCGATGGAGCTGGGTGTAGCTTTAACGGAAGACCAGCTTGAAGATGTGTATACTAAGTTCAAACAGAAAGCCGATGGGCAAAAAACTGTAACAGATGCAGAATTGATTGAAATGGTGGGTAAAACGGTAGATCGCGCGATTGATCGTTATGAGATTACTGATTTTCAGGTGATCACCGGCTTTAAGCGCAGCAGGGTGGCTTCCGTTACTGTCGCAGACCGGCATTCCGGTACGGAGCGGACCTATTCTGCTATCGGAGAAGGTCCAGTAGAAGCGGTAATCAACGGAATTAAACAAGCGATGCCTGTGGAGATCAAATTCGAAAATCTTGAGCTGCACTCCATGGGCAATGAAGAAAAAGCGTTTGGGGAAGCGACCGTCACCATTGCTGCCGGAGCATCGCGTTACAGGGGTACCGGCATCAACCAGGATGTCATCCAAGCGGTCGTCGAAGCCTTCATGGCGGCAGCCAATCAAGCTGTAAGAATGCTGGAAAAAGCTCAAGCCGACAAACAGAAGCAGCATCACGCCGGCTAATCAAGAATTCCTTCTTATAGACTATAGACTGACTTGTCTTATCACGAGCGCCCGGGCTGGCTGCTGGAGGGTAGGGAGACCTAAGCTTACCGGGCTTTCCAGAAAGTATTTCGAGTACATTGAATCGAAACTAAAACCCCAGGAATGTTGATATTACAGCATTCCTGGGGTTTTGTACGATGATTAAAGGAAGAAGCTGTTATTCTTCCTTTAATAGTGCTGGGTGAAGGGGGTTCACAAAGTTGTTGTGAAATGGGGTAGTTAAATAGGGTCTTGACAGTAAGGAACGATCGGGGTAATGTTAAAGGAGTAGTTACTTGTATATAACCTGTATCATAAATAAGCTTTTATTTACTAATTTTTGTTTTCTGCATACACAATATTACATACAAGTTAGAACATTTTGGGCAATAACGGAACTCTGACGTTTTTCAAGTCCGGTTCTTCCGACCCGGGTTTTAGATTCACTGTTCGCCGATCGTTGTGTTATGTATGGCCTAATATATGCGCAGCGGCTATTTCACTATGCGAAGATACGAAATCTATCATCCAAAGTCAGATCCATGGTCAAATCAAATAGAAAAGGGGAGCCTCGCAAATGAAAATGGCAAAAATCGGGCTTTTAATTGAGAAGCAGCAATTAGAGCAAGAATGGTCTTATGGCTTTAATGTTTTTGGTGTTTATTTGGAAGAAATTCTCTCCCATGCTGGTATGGCCTATACCCGGTTATCCAGTGCTGAGCAGCTTAACAAAGAGCAGTATGATACCGTGATCGTAGCAGCTTGCCGGGAATCTGCAGAAACTATGGAGCCCTTACTGTCCTTTGCACAAGCTGGGGGAACGGTAATCGCATACGGCGGTATTGGCCAGCTCGCGGAAGCTTTAGGGTGTTATCTTGCGCCTGAAGCTTCTGTAGGTTATGCCACACTTCCTTCATCGTTTGCCGATTCAAGACCGCTGCGCTATTTAAAAGCCCAGCCGTGGACCATAGCCCAGGATAACAGCGGCATAACTTCGCAAGGAAGTCTGCATCATTTAAGTCCTGAACAGGCGGAGTTTGCCCCAGCCTTACTGCAGATCAAAGCGGGGAAAGGCTGGGTTGACCGCTGGTCTGTCGATATCCCCTACACTATTGTTGCCCTCCAGCAAGGTGATCGGCCTGTGCTCAAGGATGGAGTGCCTGCCCCTGATGGAAGCGGAGCGGTGAATGACGGAATCTTAAAAGCAGATGACCGCTGTATGATGGATTGGGAGCTCGATCGGGCTGCGACTGAAACAGGCCAGCCATACTTTGCCCATCCTTATGCTGACTTGTGGCGTGAAGTTATTCTTGGGCATTTGTTAAGAAGAGTAACGGAGAAGGGGCTGACGCTGCCTTTTATCGGCTATTGGCCTGACGGAACTGATTATATTGCTATGATCTCGCATGACAGCGATCAAAATCAGGATATTTATGCTGAAGCTACGCTGGAGGTGCTGGCGGAATGCGGCATTAATTCTACCTGGTGTATGATAAAGCCGGGATATAGCGCTCCAATCTATGATCGGGTGAAGGAAGCCGGTCATGAACTGGCCTTCCACTACAATGCATTGACAGCGCAGGATGGGGAATGGGGGGCGCAGGCTTTTGCCGAACAGCTGGAATGGTTGAAAGAAGCTGCAAACTTGAAAGAAGTTGTATCCAACAAGAACCACTATACCCGTTTTGAAGAGTGGGGCGAGCTGTTTGAATTTTGTGAAGAGAATCAGATTGCCGCAGATCAAACCCGCGGACCTAGTAAGAAAGGGAATGTCGGCTTTCTGTTTGGAACCTGCCATCCGTATTTTCCGGTTGCCTGGTACACAGACCGCAATCGCTTATACGATGTTTTGGAGATCGGTTTTTTGACACAAGATTTGGATCATAGCCTGCTGGCAGACACTAGTGTTATTGCTCCTTTTCTTGAGCAAACAATGAGGGTGCAAGGGGTGGCTCATTTCTTATTCCATCAGGTGCATATTCAAAGAAGCGAGCAGGTGGCAGCTGCACTGCGCAAAGTAGTCAAGGAAGCAAAGCAACGCGGTTTTGAGTTTTGGACTTGTCAACAGATTAACGATTGGGAGAGAGCTCGCCGGAAAATGAAAGTTACGGGTTTGGACGAAAACCTCAAGCCGACAGTCGAGCAGGCGTTGCAAGGAACAGTCGTCTGGGTTCCGCTCGCTGAAGACGATCCCCGGGCGAGAGAAGCCCCTGTGCAATTTGGAATACCATGCTATAAAGCTGTTTTGTAACAAACATGAAAGCAGAACGGGAAGTCCCCCAATGTTACTGGACATTAACCTGCAAGCTTATCTGCATAGATAAGCTTGTTGCTGTTGCTGCTATCTTCACGAAAAACGTGATGAGAAAAGCCCATTTTCCTCCCAGCACTTCCAGCGTTTTCTCAATATTGCACTCAATATGCTTAGGTGTCTTAGGAATGTAATTGCTCGTCTTTTTGGCCGTAGCCATCGGCGGACATCCTCCTTGAGCTTAACAATACAATGTATAGTAGATATATTTGCTATAATTAAGTGAAAGTAATTTTACTTCTTCAAATTGTATATGAAGTTTTATAGAATGAAAATGACAGATATTAAAAACAAGGAGGATGAAGAGCAATGGAGTATAGAAGATTGGGCGGAAGCGGATTGAAGGTTAGTGAAATCAGCCTTGGAAGCTGGCTTACCTACGGAGGTTATGTCGAGCGGGAAAATGCGGAACAATCGATCAAAACGGCTTACGAGCTCGGCATCAATTTTTTTGACACGGCCAACGTGTACGAGCGCGGGGCGGCCGAAGAGCTTGTAGGCAGAGTGCTTAAAGATTACCCGCGCGACTCTTATGTGCTTGCCACAAAAGTATTCTGGCCGATGGGCGACGGTCCCAACGACCGCGGTTTATCGCGCAAGCACGTAATGGAGCAAGCCCATGCAAGCCTGAAGCGTCTTGGTCATGATTATATCGATATTTACTACTGCCATCGTTATGATCCGGAGACGCCAATCTACGAGACGCTGCGCGCGATCGATGATTTGATTCGTCAAGGCAAGGTGCTTTACGCTGGTGTGAGCGAATGGCAGGCTTCGCAAATAGCGGAAGCGGTAGGCCTCGCGGATCGTTACTTACTGGATCGAATTGTAGTTAACCAACCGGTATACAACATGTTTAACCGCTACATTGAAAAAGAAGTCATTCCAGTGAGCGAACGCTCCGGCATCGGCCAAGTCGTTTTCTCTCCTCTGGCTCAAGGCCTATTGACCGGAAAATACACTTCCGTATCCGATATTCCGCAGGACAGCCGTGCCGCTAAGCTGGAATGGGTGCGCAAGGGCATTACGGAAGAAAAAATTGCTCAAGTGAAGCAGCTCGAAGGCATTGCTGCCGAGCTCGGCATTTCCGTCGGCAGCTTAGCATTGGCCTGGATTCTGCGTCAGGACAACGTGGCTAGCGCACTCGTCGGCGCCAGCCGTCCGGAACAGGTAAAGGAGAACGCCAAAGCTTCCGGCATCAAGCTCAGCGAAGACGTACTGGAACGGATCGAAGAAATTTTAAAATAAAGAGACAGCCTCTTACATCTTGATGACTAACCTGCAGACACTGCTCGGTTTGTTCGGGATACTCCCGGGCAGTGAAAAGAGCTGCAGGGTGGCCGCCATCCATTTTGGCGCAACGAGGCGGCATGGTAGTTAGTCATTCCGTTCCTCATCAAAGACCTGACTCTGTTCGCACGAACAGAGCCGGGTCTTTGTTTCTATTGGAATTACCTGGCTTACGATATTTGTTATATAATAAGGTGCGATGCATCAAGCACGAATTGCAGATTGCGATAAACAGGATTGCAATATCATTCTGTACAGTTACCCCAGCCCGCAAGTCAATCGAGTTAGCTTGAGGCTGGTAATAGGATAGGGGGAGAGTAAATAATGAAGAACGCGCTGCAAGGGTCTGGCTCTTCTTCTTTAGAGCGTCATGCTCGGCTTCTGCTTAAAAGTTACAAGCATTGGACCGGGCTGGATTTAATACCGCTGGAACCGGAAAGAAGCGCTCTCCATCAATTGGAGGAGGCGCCGCTCGCCGTCCTGTCTCATGGGACAGAGGAGGACCCTGTTCTGAATTACGGAAACCGCATGGCCCGGCAGTTATGGGAGATGGAGTGGGAGCAGTTTACTGCCATGCCGTCCAGACTAACGGCGGAGCCTTTGGAGCGGAAGGAGCGGGAACGTTTTTTTGAACTCGTAACAAAAAACGGATGGGTGGGAGACTACACCGGGGTCCGCATATCCAGCACGGGAAAACGCTTCTCCATATTGAAAGCCACCGTGTGGAATTTGCTTGACGAAGAGGGAAATTACTATGGGCAAGCTGCTGCATTTTCCGATTATCGCTATCTATAACACTTGAAGCTATAATAAGAGGCAGAGTTGTCGGCGCCAGCCTGGGGCACTTTTAATATTCAGCAGAGGTTTATCCATGGTGTTTGCAGCCTGACTTCGCTATAATAAGTAATGTAAGCGCAACCAAGATTGGCTCATATACATACATTTACTCAATACCTTGATGAAGAGGTGAGGCAATGAAATTGAAGGGAAAGCGCGCTATTGTAACCGGTTCGGCACGCGGTATCGGCAAAGCAATAGCGCGGAAAATGCTGCAGGAAGGAGCCCAGGTGCATTTGTGCGATGTCAACGGGGCTTTGTTGCAGCAAACCGCAGCGGAGCTTGCATCAATAGGAACTGTCGATGGCCAGGTCGTCGATGTTACCCAACGGGAGCAGGTAGAAGCTTTTGTGCATGGAATTGTCCAACGATCGGGCCCGATCGATATCCTTGTTAACAATGCCGGCGTAGCTGTCTTCCAGCCTTTTCTCTCGATCGATGATAGGCAGTGGCAGCGCACTCTGGACATCAATGTAACGGGAGGCTTTATCTTTTCCCAGGTTGCAGCCAAGCATATGGCAGAGCAGCAAAAGGGCAGTATTGTTCACCTGGCTTCCACCAACGGACTTCTAGGTGAGGCGGGGCTTGCTCACTATAACGCCAGCAAAGCTGCAATTATCCTTATGTCCAAAACGATGGCTATCGAGCTTGCGCCCTACCAAATTCGTTCAAACTGCGTCTGCCCCGGCTTCATTCGTACCGAGCTGGCATCAGAGGGTGGCATGAGCGATCAGGAGATTGCGGCTTATCTCGAGAAAATACCGTTAGGACGATGGGGAAAGGTGGATGAAGTGGCGAATGCCGTTTCTTTTCTCGCTTCTGACGAAGCTTCGTTCATTACAGGTACGGAGCTTGTCGTGGACGGAGGGCAGATCTGTCAGGAGTAGAGCCTGAGAGAGACGTAAGCTCTCTGCATTTTATTAGCATTGATTTGGTATTGATATTCGTTGAACTTAAGAAAGTAAGCTCCATTATAAAGGAGGTTGCAGCCTGATGAATCCCAATTGGAGTGAACGTTTGCAGACCTGGATTTCCGAACACCGTGAAGAAGCACTGGAATTAACCCGCTCGCTCGTATCCCTTCGGAGTATCAATCGCGTGCCTCATGGAGAAGAATGGCAGGTTCAGCAGTATGTAGCTGATTATTTGCGCAAGCTTGGCTGTGGTACGGATATGTTTCTGCCCACGGATGTGCGGGAATTGACTGCCCACCCAGCCTATTTGGAAGGCAGAAATTATCAGGACCGGCCTAACGTTGTAGGACGCAGAAAAGGCTCTGGCGGCGGAAAATCCCTTCTATTCTCCGGTCATGTGGATACCGTACCTCTAAATAAGGAAGAGACCTGGACGGTCGATCCTCTCTCTGGTGTGATTAAAGAGGGCAAGCAGTATGGCCTTGGGATCTTCGATATGAAGGCGGGCATCGCAGCTTCCTTATTCGCATTAAGGGGTCTGGTTGAGCTCGGAATACCGCTTAAGGGCGATGTTGTAATCGAAACGGTCGTCGATGAAGAATATGGCGGAGCGAATGGTACTCTGGCCAGCCGTTTGAGAGGGCATCACGCAGACGCGGCCATTATACCCGAGCCATCCAATTTGGTCATATGCCCGGCAACCCAGGGAGGAATCATGCTGAGAATCAGGTTTGCCGGCACAGGCGGGAGAAATTTCAGCGGAGAAATAGTAACCAATCCGGTATTTGCCGCTGCCAGATTTATCGAAATTTTCCGGCAGTATGACCGAGCACACAGCATGAAAGCGAGTCTTAACCCGTGGTACAAGGACGGTCCCGGATTGACCAGCTATTTGCAAGGGATGAAAGCGGGCGATGTCTCTCTGCCGTTAAGCGACCGCACGCCGAATCAATGCTCGATAGATGTGTGGATTCAATGCTATCCGGGAACCAGTGAAAAGGAGCTATATCAAGATTTCACCGGATTTTGCCTGGAACAAGCAGCAGAGGATGAACTGCTGAAGCAATTCCCGCCGCAATTCGAGAGATTAATTCGTTTTCTTCCGGGAACGAGCTTGGCGCCCGGGCATCCTTTAATTGAGACGGCAGTACAAGTCGTTCAGGCTGCCGCTCCGCAGCAGCTTGCAGTTAAAGGTGCTCCATTTGCGTGCGATGCCTTTATGTTTGAGCAGTATAGTGAGATTCCGGTTATCGTATGGGGCCCAAGCGGCGGCAATGCCCATGCGGCTGACGAGTTTATACATGTTGATGATTATTTGCAGCTCATTCATTGGTACAGCTTGATGATGATGGAATGGTGCGGTGTTGAGTAACCATTCCATAGCGCTCTGCAGCTTTCAAGGTGGAAAGGGGAACCATTCATTTGAATAGGACTATGCAAGCACTCATGTATGAAGGCCCGCGGCAACTGCATATGAGAGAAGTGGAGATGCCAGTAATCGGGGAACAGGATGTGTTGGTAAAAGTAAGCTTCGCGGGAATATGCGGCTCGGAGCTAAGCGGGTACTATGGCAAAAATTCACTGCGGGTGCCACCGCTCATTATGGGTCACGAATTTTCCGGCGTAATTGCTGACAAAGGTGCGGCTGTCGATGGGCTCGAGATAGGGGATCGTGTAACAGCGAATCCTTTGAGCTCATGCCAGGTTTGTGATGACTGCCAAGAGGCCCGGTCTCATCTTTGCCATGAACGCAAGCTGCTAGGTGCTCATTTGCCCGGCGCTTATGCTGATTATGTTCGAGTGCCCGCTAGCCAGACGCATAAGCTGCCGGAAGGCATGTCTCTGGAAGTAGCAGCGATGATGGAGCCGTTAGCGTGTGCTGTACATATTGTTTCCCAGGCTGAGCTTAAGGGTAGCGATTCTCTGCTAATCGTTGGCGCCGGCCCCATTGGCTTGTTCACCCTTCTGGCGGCACAAAAGTGGGGGGTTAAACACATTGTCGTACAGGAAATAGCAGCGGAACGGTTGAAGATGGTCGAGGCTTTGGGCGGGATCGCGGTGTCAGGTGAAGAAGAACTCTCCAGATTTATGCCAGACAGAGGGTTTACTGCCAGCGTAGACGCTGTCGGGCTTGAAGTTACCCGCAGGCTTTGTGTGCAAAGCACTAGGCCTGGAGGCAGGGTTGTCTTCTCAGGTCTCCATTCCGCTGACAGTTCGCTGCCTATTAATGAGATTATCCGTAATGAAACGGTGCTGAAAGGGGCTTTCGCCTACACGCCGGACGATTTCCGGCAAGCGCTGCAATGGGATGAGGCATTCGGCCCCAAGCGATTGGAGCCCTGGCTGGTGGAAGCGCCTTTGAAGGAAGGTCAATTTTGGTTTGAAAAGCTGACGAACGATCCAGGCAGCGTGGCAAAGGTGCTGCTGCGGATAAACAACTAATGTATTTAACAAATATTGGAAGAAAGAACGAATAAATTTTAAACCGACCGGAAAGCCGGCTACAGGCATAATGAACAAATGCCGGAGCCGGCCTTTACGGTGTATTGATATGGGAAAGGATCAGAAGACCGTCTATCTTTTGCTGCTCAATAAAGGATGGCAGGGTAAGGGAGTCTCTGCTGCAGGAGTAATGGACTGGATCAAGAGATTAATGCCGTGACGGTGGGCTTCACTTTCGATGGCCAAATAGATTTTGCCAAAGAAGTTTTGCATAGAGAAGGTAAATTCAGACGCAATCAAACCGATGGTCTGCACGGATGGTGGACGGTCGGTTTGATTTTTTTCTTCGTATATTGATAGCTTACCGGTAATTGTATTGTTTTTTGCAGCACAGCACTATTTCATTGAGGGGATTATTTACGGGTATAAAAGAATAATTGAGCCTAAAAACGGATAGAAGAGTGTCTTATATGAATGGGCTTTAAGCTATTAAGGAGCTGCAGTTAGTGGTTCAGACGAAATTTTGAAGCAAGTTATGTGATTGAGGTACGATTACCCGAGATTTCTCATGAAAGACTGGTTTATTATATATCATGGGGCGGATCATTCCAACCGCTACTGAATGGGAGCCGCCGTACTTCTCGATCTACAGCATCCGGAACGGGTTATTGCGCGGTTGGAGGAGCCAATTCTTGTTCCTGAAGCTCCCGCGAAATGAACGGCTTCTTCGGACGAGTCGTATTTGCTTGCGGCGCTGTTATCAATGGGGGCAGGTAAGAATGTATTACGGGGCTTCAGATGAGTTAGTGGCCGGGGTTACGTTCGAGCTTTCCGATTTGCTGGAGCAGATCAGACAAAATAATAGAAGGGAGGAGCAGCAGCCATGGATAAATTAGTTAATCGGGGCTGGTTATCTTGCAATGATTTGCTGGAGGCTTTCCGCAGCAAGGAGGCACGCCCGTATGGAGCCCAGAAGCTGTTGTTTTCCGGGGTCGGTACCAGGGATGTGTACAATATTGCCGCGCCGTTTGAAGATGAAGGCGAAATGGTACTGGCCGGACGCGTGGAGGATCGCGACAGTGAGCAGTCTGAGATTTATTTCTTTGCCGAGCGTGGCGGAAATTGGGTGGCTAGAGAAGGGGCGCCTGTCTTCAGGCTGCAGGACCCGTTTTTCACAAGGATATCCGGTGAGCTTGTTTTTGGCGGGGTCGAGACGTTCCCCCATCCTGAAAAGGCAGGCAAGCTTAGCTGGCGCACCGTCCTTTACCGGGGAAGCTGTGTCGCCGATCTCAAGCCTTTCTTCAGCGGACCGGACCAAATGAAAGACCTGCGGCTTGTTGAGCAGCAGGATGGTACGATTGGTGTGTTTACCCGTCCCCAAGGCGAGAAGGGCGGGCGCGGCAAGATCGGGTACACCCAAATAGACCGATTGGAGGATTTATCGCAGGAAATCATTAATCAGGCTCCGCTTCTGGAGGGGCAATTCTCCGAAGAAGAGTGGGGAGGCGGCAACGAAATTCATCTGCTCACTAACGGCTTTTTGGGAGTTCTCGGTCATATTGCCCGTTTTGATGAACATGGAGATCGGCATTATTATCCAATGATCTTCGTATTCGATCCGGCCACCCGCACTTACTCCAATCTCGAAATTATCGCTGAAAGAGGTAATTTTGTGGATGGTCCTGCCAAACGTCCTGATCTGGCCGATGTTGTATTCAGCGGGGGACTTGTCCGCAAAGCCGACGGAACGGCCGATTTGTATGCGGGCACGAGTGACGCTGAAGCACAAAAGGTGACAATTAGCGACCCGTTCTCCGCTTTTGAAAAAAAAGTAAACAAATAGACTTTTAATAGCAGCTATGCTGTATTTAGGAAATTCTACTTTTTAAAAAGAATACACGCTTTATATGTAAAGTATCCCGAACACCGATATCCTAGGTGATTTCCGGGTGCTTTTTGCATTTATTTGAGTCAAAAATTCTGGTTTACAAATTTGGAACAGCAACTTTTTTCCAAACGACACGTCTAGAGCCTTAGAGCAAGATCGGCCATCAGGCTAAACTAGAAAAGGCAGGTAGAGGATATGAAAATAAAGCAGCTGCTCACAGCGCTGTGTACATTTTTAATGCTGATGACTGCAGGGTGCTCGGAAAATGTCCAGGAAGCACCTAACCGCAATCTTAGCGAAACAGAATGGTCCGAGGGTCATGGGGAGCTTCCCGGACAGATCGGGCATGTGGATATCGTTCAACCTCAGGAGAATTGGATGTTCGAATCTCCGGATAGTGTCCTGGAGCTTGGTGGATATGCCCCTCCAAGCGGGCTATGGTTCCTTTACAACGGTGAAGGGAAGCTGGGTTACAGTATTTCTGGGGGGACAATGAGAGCCGGAGATGAAATTTCCGTATCGGTTAGCGCACCATCCGATGATGTGCTGGTCAACCGTAGAGCCAGGGTTCGGCTGACCTCTTGGGAAGCAAGTAAAGATGAACCAATTCAATTGGATGAACATATCGTAACGATCTCAACTGTAAAGCAGCAGGAAACTCTATACTCCAGCAAATTGCCTGATAGCGAAAATGCCGCATATTTGCTTACCATCGAGATTTTGGATGAACAGGATAAAGCGGAGGATACGATGGGCAGAGCCATTTACGTGCCGGCCCCGGAGGTTAATGCTAGCTGGCACGCTTCACAGGATAGCTACAGCGGGCAAAGCCATGCCGATGTCACCCTTTACAACGCCGGACCAACAGTACTTACGCTCGGGACATATTATACTCTTGAAAAGAAGGTAGGCACGGAGTGGCGGGTTGTTCCATTTCCTGAGGAGACGGTCTTTCCGGATATAGGCATTGTAATTGCTCCCGGTCAAAATTATGAGCAGGCGGTGCTAATCGGGGGGCTCGATTCCGGCCTTTATCGTGTAGTCAAAACTATTAGCGCAGATGGAATCGAAGGGTCTATCGACTTGGCCGCTGAATTCCGTGTGGAATCATAGGGAAGGAATCGCCTGAAGCGAAAGGCAAACACTAAACACTTCAACCAGAAAACCATTAATACCATTAAATAAAAATTGACTTCACAAAAAGATAGGTGTCAACTGGGAAAAGAGTGCAAGTCTATTGATTAGAATATAATTAATATCAATAAATATTAACGAGATTAAATGAGGTCACAGTCTAAACAAATGCTGCACTGGATTTCGAATTTAAGACGAAAAGTTATAGCAAGAGATTCGTTTAGTAATTTGGAATATTTACAAAAACTAGAAGATTCACTATTATAATGGATATATACTTACTAATCAGAAAAGGGTGAACAAATTGGATTACGCAGCAGTAAGAAGCAGAATAGATTCTACCGCAGCGAAAATACGGCAGTTGGGCGGCGATGTTCCTGAAGTGACGGTGGATCGTCCGGCTACAGCGGATGAAATTACACTGGCTGAGCAGACATTAGGGTTAGTACTGCCGCAGCATTTTAAAGAGGTGCTGCTAGAGTTTTCTGGAAATTTCAGCTTTCGCTGGTTTTTGCCTGATGGTTTAGAGCCGCCGACGGAGTTTAGAGGGATTTTCTCCGGCCAGCTTCATTGGAGCCTCGAATTGCTCCCGCAGATGGAGGAGGGGCGAGCGGGATGGATTGAAAATGTATTTCCTGATCCGGCTAACGCCTATGATGCAGTCTGGCATAAT
>NZ_HE610957.1:226725-281704 GCF_000285515.1 Paenibacillus senegalensis JC66 | reverse complement strand
TGATCCGGCTAACGCCTATGATGCAGTCTGGCATAATAAATTAGCTTTCTGTGAAGTGGGGAACGGGGATTATCTGGCTTTTGACATGCAAACCCCTGAAGACGCTGCAATTGTTTATCTGAGTCACGATGACGGAGAGGGACACGGCTATATCCTTGCCAACAACTTCAAAGAGCTGCTTGATAACTGGTCCCGGCTTGGTTTTGTAGGGAGTGAGGACTGGCAATGGCTTCCTTTTACGACAAATGCCAGAAGCGGTATTCAGGCTGAAAGCGATGCGGCTGATCGGTTCAGGGAGTGGTTGGGGTTACCTATATAAAGGGCTGTCAGAAAATCCAACCAGAAAGTCCAACCAGAAAATCCTGGTTGACCTAATAATACGAAAGTCCATTTTCGAGTAAAATGCACCAATATTAAAGGGACCGTCTAATAGGCCCTCTGCCAAGTAAAGGTGTCAAAATGCAACACCCAAGAATGTTTATTTTACAGCATTCTCGGGTGTTGACTTTTTAAGATGTCGTACTAAAAAGTTGCTTTTCGGACAGGCTCTCTTTAACCGGTCTCAGCCACTGAACAATTAGTAATCCGAGGCCAGCTGCAACAGGTACTAAACTAACGATTTTCACAAGGATGGAAAGCTGAGCATCCTGTACGGCTAATAAAACACCGTTAGAAAACAAAATTGTGAGACAATGAATCCAGATGAGCAATGGGAGCCATGCGGAACACATGCAAACCGTCACGAAGCACACCGTAGAACATACGCTAAACGCCACACAGAGCGCCACGCGGAGTTCTCGTAGAACACCGGTCTTATCAGGCCAGCAAAGTGAACCAAGCTCTGCAATCTGGTTTTCCTGCGTCCGAATATACGGACAAGAGTTATTTGAACGTTAATTCTTCTAATAGGTTAGGCAGCTCAGAGAAATGATTGATAATCATGTCGGCTTGTGCAAGCTCTTCCTCTTGCAGAGGGGCTCCCATAATTTTACGATAAATGTCTATTGGGGATTCGCGATCCCACAGCTCCATTTTGCGCAGTTGGCTGAACGTATTTTCCAGTGCCAGTTCCAGGATCGTGTTGGTTTGAAATAAAGTACCATCCATGTCAAAGATAAGCGAATATGCCATTCAGAATCCCCCAAATGCAATTATTCCTCATAGCCCCACTCGGGGTTCCAAACGACCTCCCAAAGATGTCCGTCAGGGTCTTGAAAATAGCCGGAATAACCGCCCCAAAAAGTATCATGAGGAGGTACCGTAATTGTTGCCCCTGCATTATTGGCTTGTTCCATAATTTGATCTACTTCTTTTTTGCTGCCCACATTATGTCCAATTGTAAATTCTGTTGGGCTGGGTGCCGTTTTAGCAAGCTTTGTATCGTGGGCAATATCAATCCGCTTCCAAATGGCCAGTCTTAGACCCGGCTGCAGGTCGAAAAAAGCTACTGCACCATGCTCAAACTCCTGCCCGACTATGCCTTCTGTAGGAAACCCTAACCCGTCCCGGTAGAATGCAAGAGATCTGTCCAAATCGTCTACTCCGATTGTAATTACTGTGATTCGCGGTTTCATCTCATTCTCTCCTCTACAAGCTTTATATCACACTTAACATAGCAGCCGATACAAGCTTCATATCATTACACTTCACATAACAGAAAATCAAGCTTCATATTTTTCATTCTAACATAGCAACCAGATAATGGTAACGGCATTTTGCATAACTCTCAGCAGAGACTGTAAGTCTAACAAGATATAGACCGAGAAAAAAAGCTATAAGTGAATTGCGTTAATGGAACTTAATGGTATAATCTCTTTAAATATAATATCTTTGCATAATTTAGTAGACGCTTCCAGTGTAACATACTAACTAGGAGGGGAGATCTTGAAGCTAATCGAAGCTGAAGGACTGGCTAAACAATTTAAGATTCCCTTGAAGGAACCCGGATTAACCGGAGCGGTCAAGCATTTATTCAAGCCAAAATTCCAGAAAAAAATAGCTGTGACCGGGATTGATCTGGCCATCGACAAAGGTGAAAGCGTAGCCTATGTCGGACCTAATGGAGCAGGAAAATCAACGACCATTAAAATGCTCACCGGAATACTTGTCCCTACAAACGGAAAAGTCATGGTCGATGGGCTGATTCCGCATAAAAACCGGGAGGAAAATGCCAAAAAGATCGGCGTTGTATTCGGGCAGCGAACACAGCTTTGGTGGGATTTGCCGATCATAGAATCCTTTTCTCTATTGAAAGATATTTACGAAATTCCTGCTTCCGTTTATAAACATAATCTGGAGCGCTTTACTCAGCTGCTGGGATTAGATGAATTCTTATATTCGACTGCGAGGCAAATTTCACTGGGACAGCGAATGAGAGCGGATTTGGCCGCAGCTTTGCTGCATAACCCGAAGATCGTTTACTTGGACGAGCCGACAATTGGTCTCGATATTGCGGTTAAGGAGCGAATTCGCAAATTTATAAAGGAAATGAACGAAACCGAAGGCACAACGATCCTGCTCACTACACATGATTTGGAAGATATTGAGCAAATATGCCGGCGGCTCGTCATTATCGATAAAGGCCGTATTATCTTTGATGGAGATCTTCATGCGGTGAAGGATGTATTCGCGAAAGAAAGAACGCTTCATTTTCAAGTGGATGCACCCGTTCCTAATCTTCCATCTATCCTTTCGGGTCTGCCGAATACAATTCTGGATCACGAGGACGAATTACAGTTCTCGGTTCGGTTTGACCGGTTTGCAATTTCTGCGGGAGAGATTGCCAGCCATATTATGAGACAGGTTCAGGTGAAAGATTTTCGCATTGATGAGCCTAAGATCGATCATGTCATTCGCAAAGTATATGACGGAGAGCTTGACCTAACTGCCTCTGGCCATAAGGGGGCGTGAAGGTGATCCACAGAAAATATATATCTCTAGCCAAAATCACGATGCAGCACGCCATAGCCTATCGGTTTACTTACTTCATCAGTCTCATCGGCAACCTGATTTTCATTCTTACTATGTTCTTCCTGTGGAGGGCTATTTTTGATGGCCGGGAAGAGCTCTCCGGGTTCACATGGGAGCAGATGAAGGCTTATATTTTTATTACCTTCTTATCCAACTCTCTCATTTCCTGGTATTCCGAGACAAGAATAGCAAAGAAAATTATTAGCGGAGAAGTCGCTATGGATTTGTTGAAACCGATTAGCTTTCAAAAAGCGCGGGCTGCTGAAACGATCGGTTCAAGTATTATGGAGGGCTGCATCTCAGCCGTTATGATTTTTATTATATTGCTGCTTACTTCAGGTATTATTCTTCCCGGGTCATGGATGTCGGCTGCCATGTTTATTATCAGCTTGCTGGCCTCATTGCTGATCAAATTTTGTATCGTCTATATCAGCAGTCTAATCTGTTTTTGGAGCACGAATGGAATAGGGATCGCCTGGATGAGGGCAGCGATTACGAACTTTTTCTCAGGTGCTCTTGTTCCGCTGGCATTTTTTCCAGGGTGGCTGGAAAAGCTGTCGCTGCTGCTCCCGTTTCAAGGCATTGTCTATATTCCCGCATCCATCTATCTGGGAAGACTGGAAGGGATGCAAGCTCTGCAAAACGTTGGCTTGCAGCTGCTATGGGTCGTTGTTTTGTGGCTGGCAGCTAAGTTGATGTGGAACTGGGCGGTTCGTCAGGTAACGATTAATGGGGGGTGATGGCAGTGGGAAGCAGATGGAAGCCGAGGCCGATTAGAGCCTTGTATCTTTACTATCGTCTTATGAGTCAGCAGCTTAAAGCCCTAATGTCGTATCAGGCAGATTTTCTAATTTCCATTGCCGGAATGACATTGACGCAAGTGTTAGGCCTGGTATTCTTGTCAGTGGTCTACCAGCGAATTCCGGACATTCATGGCTGGTTATTCTGGGAGGTCGCCTTCGTGTATGCGATGGTTTTTTTCATTGAAGGCATTACGTCCTTCTTCTTTAACGGCATGTGGGTCATTGGAGGCATTATTAATCGGGGAGAAATGGACCGAATCCTGGTAAGACCGGTCTCACCGATCCTGCAAATTTTTACTTCTCACTTTGGGATCGGAGGTATTGGAATGATTCTGGTCGGGGCTGTCATTCTGTATCAATCCATACAGCATATTCATATAGAATGGTCACTTTCGCATATCTTCATGCTGATCCTTTTGCTCATCTCAGCCGTGGTGATTCGTGTGTCGATCATTTTCGCTTCATGCTGTCAAAGCTTTTGGACAGGCAGTGCGAATTCTTCCTTCTCCCATACCATTCATACGCTTAGTGAATTTGTTAAATTTCCAATCAGCATCTATTCGCTAGGGATCCAGGCTCTCATTACGGTCATTGTGCCTTTTGCATTTATTAGCTTTTTCCCGGCTGCTTATCTGTTTGGCAAGGAAGGCTGGGGTACCATTGGGGCGTGGGGTCCCTTAGTGGCGGTGTATACGGCCGTAATGGCCTTATGGATATTTTGTAGCGGGCTAAAAAAATATGAGAGCACCGGAAATTAACGAAAAGCTTTCGCTGGAGGTTTGCTAAATCCGCATACAATCGCCAAGCGCAGCGTGCGCTGAGGACGCCATGTATGCAGTCCGGCAGACTGTCCGCCTTCTTGTTTAGAATAATTCCAAAATGGTTAATGGCGTATATAAGATTGGGCATTTTGCCTAGTTCCATTAGCTGATTAGGAATGATTCATCACTATTCACAGGAGGGGACGAGTCTGCCATGAGTAAACCTTTTTCCAACAAGCCTAACCTTTCAACCCAGGAGAATAGCAAGCAGAAGCAGCTGGAACAGTACCGTGTGGACGACCGTAATAAGAGATTGACCACCAATCAGGGAGTAAAAGTCACCGAGGATGAATTTTCGTTGAAAGCGGGTGAGCGTGGGCCTACCTTGCTGGAGGACTTTCATTTCCGTGAAAAGATGACGCATTTTGACCATGAGAGGATTCCAGAAAGGATTGTTCATGCCCGAGGGTTTTCTGCCCACGGAGAATTTCAATTATACGAATCTCTCGAACGCTATACCAGAGCGAAATTTTTACGGGATACGTCCAAGCCTACGCCTGTCTTTGTCCGTTTCTCCACCGTTGCAGGCTCACGCGGCTCCACGGAGACGGCTAGAGATGCCCGCGGGTTTGCTACAAAATTTTATACTGAAGAAGGCAATTACGATCTGGTAGGCAATAATATTCCGGTGTTTTTCATTCAGGATGCAATTAAATTTCCAGACCTGGTTCACGCAGTTAAGCCGGAGCCTCACAATGAAATGCCACAGGCAGCCTCAGCTCATGACACCTTCTGGGATTTTGTCGCCAACAATCAGGAGTCGGCCCATATGATCATGTGGAAAATGTCTGACCGCTCACTCCCGCGCAGCTTTCGGATGATGGAGGGCTTTGGCGTGCATACCTTCCGGCTCGTTAATGAGGAAGGCAAAGCTCATTTTGTCAAGTTTCATTGGAAGCCGGTGCTGGGCGTCCATTCTCTGCTGTGGGATGAAGCTCAAAAAATTTCCGGGCAAGATCCCGATTTTCATCGCAGGGATCTGTATGAATCGATCGAGAATGGTGACTATCCGGAATACGAGCTTGGCCTGCAGATCATTCCGGAGGAAGAGGAGTTTCGCTTTGACTTCGATATTCTCGACCCAACAAAGCTGTGGCCGGAAGAGGAGGTACCGGTGCAAAAAGTCGGCAAAATGATCCTGAACCGCAATGTGGACAACGTTTTTGCCGAATCGGAGCAAGTCGCCTTTCATCCGGGGCATGTGGTACCGGGGATCGATTTTACCAACGATCCGCTGCTGCAGGGACGCTTGTTTTCCTATACTGACACCCAACTGATCCGCCTGGGCGGGCCGAACTTCCACGAACTTCCAATCAATCGTCCGGTTTGTCCGTTTCATAATAATCAGCGCGATGGTTACGGCCGCCATACGATCAATAAAGGGCCGGTGAGTTATCATAAAAATTCTATTGCCGCCAACACACCAGCTCCGGCAAGTGAAGCGGATGGGGGGTACGTTCATTATCAGGAAAAGGTGGAGGGCTATAAAGTACGAGCCCGCAGTGATAGCTTCAAAGATCATTTCTCCCAAGCGAAGCTGTTCTGGAACAGCATGAGCCAAATAGAGAAGCTGCATATCATCGATGCCTTCCGCTTTGAACTGGGCAAGGTCGAGCGGGAATCTATCCGCCAGCAAGTAGTGGATATGTTCGCGAATGTAAGTTTGAGCTTAAGCCAGTCGATTGCTGAAGCTATTGGTGTAACAGCACCAAGGGAAGGAGCAGCGGAAATTGCCGATTCATCCCCGGCGCTAAGTCAGCTGAATACTACATTTCACCCTGCTACCCGCAAGGTGGCTGTACTGCTTAAAGACGGGTTTGACGGTGCGAAGGTTAAGGCTGTGCTGCAGGAATTGGAAGCTCAAGGTATCCGGCCTGAGGTTGTGAGCGACAAGCTTGGAATGGTGAAGGGAATGGACGGAATGGAATTAAAAGCGAAGCATTCGTTCCTGACAACGCATGCGGTACTGTTTGACGCTGTTTATGCAGTCGGCGGGGGAGAAACGGATACCAAGTTCAGAAAAAATGCGGCTGCTTTTCTTAAAGAAGCCTTCGACCATTTCAAACCGATAGCAGCTTCAGGAGCAGGAGAACAGTGGCTTAAAGAGGAAAAACTGGAGGGGCCAGGGGTTGTTATCGAATCGGCTAGCGGTAAATTTGCGAAAAGCTTCATCGAGGCGATAGCCGCTCACCGTCACTGGGATCGTAAAATTGGATGACGGATAGGAATCAAGAATGAGAAGTACCTCGATGCCAGGAGGGCCGTGCCTTCGTCTTCTTATACAGCTGCAAAAAGCTCCGTCTACGGAGGTTTAGCAAGCTTCCGGAGAGACAAAAAAGGGTTATTCATTTTCTTGACAACAGTGATGATGCGCAATCGCGAGCCATAGCCAGGATGATGAAAGATAATCTTGTATAATGAGATGTGTTTTAGTGGAAGTAAAGGCATTGATGGAACTTAAAGCATACTTGGCCAACAATCAGCGAAGCTTAATATTGATCAACAAGTCATGCTTTGGGCGGTGCGCGAGACATCTGCAGGTTATTTGCAGGACTTCTGCGGGACATACTGCAAGCTTTGTATAAATGAACGAGGACCATCGCAAGACATCTATAGGCCGTTAGTGCGATGCCCACGAGATCAACAGCTTCAAACGCTTGCGTGACAAGCAAATAATAGGCGATGCCGAAAAATTCCGGATATTGCGAATGCTAACCGCTAAGCGCTGTAAGAAATCAGAGCAAGAAAGCAAAGGACCTCCGCCCCTGGCTATAGGGGAAGAGGTCCTTTATAATTGCGCTAAGCTTGTTGGCCTTTGAGAATGAGAGGGCGCTTTTTGTGATCGAATTCATCACGAATATCTCCCACGATCTCCTCAAGAATATCCTCCATCGTCACGAGGCCGATAGGGCTGCCGCTTTCATCGGTTACTATGGCCATATGAACGCGGTCTCTTTGCATTTTAATAAGCACATCTTTAATGGAATAGGCATTTGGGAAATACGGTATCTTATGAATAAATTTGCGTACTTCCGCTTCTTTGTTCGCAGCTATGCTTGTAAGCATCTCTTTTGTGTTAATATATCCGACGAATTCATTGGTCGTACCTTCCCTTATTACCGGATAACGCGTATATTCATACTGCTCCAGCACCTGAATAATGTTCTGGAGCGGCATGGCCTGGTTAATAGTAATCATTTGAGCGCGGGGGATCATGATCTCTTCCAGGGTCCGCTCGTCAAATTCAAAAATATTTTTCAGATAGGAAAGCTCAGTTTTGTTAATTTCTCCGCTTTCGTAGCTTTTATCAACGATCCATTTCAATTCCTCTTCGGAATGGACCGTTTCATGCCCGGCAGGCTTAATCCCGAGCAGCCGCAAAAGTATACGAGCCGAACCATTCAGTGCTAAAATGACCGGATTTGTAATTTTTCCGAACCAATATAGCGGCGGAGCGAGCAGCAACGTCATTTTCTCAGCGAACTGGATCGCCAACGTTTTTGGAGCTAGTTCCCCAATGACCACATGCAAAAATGTAATAATAGATAGGGCAATGAGATACGACAGTGCCGTAGCCGCAGCAGCCGGCACCTGGAATTCCTCAAACACCGGCTGAAGCATTCTTTGCACCGTAGGCTCGCCTAATGCTCCCAGCACCAATGCGGTAATCGTAATGCCCAATTGACAGGCGGATAAGTAATAATCGAGGTCATGCGCTACCTTTTTGGCAACTACAGCCTTTTTATTTCCTTCCAAAATCAGCTGGTCAATACGGGACATCCTGACTTTCAAGATCGCGAACTCGGCTCCGACGAAAAAAGCAGTCAAGCCTATAAACACAGCAACCAAGAATAAATTAATAATGATTATACCGTCCAATCGTTTCCCTCAGGGCGAGGGATTCACCTCCAACCATCATCATGGTTTGTAATGGGTATAGCTTTTAAATGGCTTCTACCTTGTTAATAAGCTGTAAAGAGACTTGTTTAATTTGGTAATTTTCCACATCGACAACCGTCCAGATCTGATTGTTTTTGTGGATTTTGGTTCCCTGCTCAACTTCGGCTGCTTTCTGATGCTGAATCCAACCGCCGATCGTATCCATTTCTTCATCATTTTCAAATACGATGCCGAATTTTCTCTCCAGGTCGTCTAAAAGCACCCGACCGTTAATGAGATACTCATTCTCCCCGGTCTGCAGAATATCAGGGACCTCATCAGCGTCAAACTCGTCACGGATTTCGCCCACAATTTCTTCTAAAACATCTTCCATTGTAATAATTCCCGAGGTTCCGCCGTACTCGTCAATAACAAGAGCCATATGAACACGTTCCTGCTGCATCTTGAACATCGATTCCTGAATAGGAGTTCCTTCTAAAACGTAGGGCAGATTGCGGACAAACTGCTCCAGCTTGTGTTCTTTGCCCGCGACAATGTGAGGGAGCATTTTTTTTACGTTTACCACACCAATAATATGGTCTTTGTCCCCATCCGCTGTGACAGGGTAACGGGTATAATTGTGCTCATCCAGGATTTGCACGATTTCCTTATCCGTCATGCCCTTGTCCAGGGTGATAATCTCGGTACGAGGGACCATAATGTCCTTGGTTACGCGTTCGTCGAAGGAAAAGACATTCTCCATATACTCGAGTTTCTGTTCGTTGATTTCGCCGCCTTCAAAGCTTTGCGCCATAATAATTCTTAATTCCTCTTCCGAATAGGCTTCCTCATGTCCGGCAGGCTTGACGCCAAAAGAGCGCAGCAAAACACGTGAAGTTCCGTTTAAGGCCCAAATGAAAGGATTCATAATTTTTCCAAACCAATATAGCGGGGCAGCGAGCAGCATCGTGGTGCGTTCCGCGAATTGTATGGCCAATGTTTTGGGTGCCATCTCGCCTACAACAACGTGCAAAAAAGTTACAAGAATAAAGGCGATCGCATATGAGGCAATGGAAATTGCCGCATCACCCAAATTAAGCGCACTAAAAACCGGATACAGAAGACGTTCCACAGCCGGTTTACCAATAGCCCCCAGACCAAGCGCCGTGATCGTAATCCCCAACTGGCATGCAGATAAATAGTAATCCAAGTCGCTCGCCACTTTTTTAGCAACAACCGCTTGTTTGCTTCCTTCCGCAATTAATTGATCGATCCTCGACATGCGAATTTTGACAACAGCAAATTCTGAAGCGACAAAAAACGCCGTAAGCGCAAGCAAAAGAGCAAGTATAAATAAATTTATTATCGTTATAAGGTCCAATTTCGCCCTCGTCCCGAGGGATTCACCTCCACAATATTTGACAAGCTATGCGTTTCTGACCGGTCGTGACCAGCCGAGAAAAAAGGCAGTACAAAGGAGACTGATTCAAAACCTTCCATGAATCATTAGCATAGGAAAATGGATAAACACGGTATGCGCTTAAATCAACCACTTGGCCAATATGCAGTAACGCCTTCCCAAGGAAACTACCTCCTTTCCCAGAGTCATCCATCTCTGATTGTTAAGAAGTATATCATAGAGCGATGGTGCACAGCCAGTTAAACGCCAATGTATTTTTCGCTGACTATTTTGTACGCATTTTTGATCGAAATATTCACAAATCCCCACTATTCGTGATGGATTCAAGCTATATTTTTATTGCCGAAAACATAGGTATCGTCCGTCTTCAAGCAACTTTTGGCGGTTTCATCAAAAATTAGTGGCCATGACTTTTGTCCCGCTTCTTGTCGAATGGCTTATAACTATCATATAATAGGAGATATACGTGTTTTTTATTAGCTATTTTACGGGCTCAGAAACGGTGTGTAACAGGTTACGTACGGGCTTGCTGTGAAACCGAAGCAGGAGCGTGAGCATCCTTTCTGTAAATTTTAGGTATAAGGGCGGTTAAAATGAGCAACAAACAAACGACGACAGATGTTATTTTGATTGGAGCCGGAATCATGAGCGCCACATTAGGAGCGCTGTTAAAAGAATTGGCCCCTGACTGGAAAATTACAGTTTTTGAGAAGCTGGAAAAAGCAGGAGAGGAGAGCTCTAACGAATGGAACAATGCGGGTACGGGCCATTCCTCGCTGTGCGAGCTAAACTACACCGTCGAGAAGCCTGACGGTTCTATAGATATTAGCAAAGCCGTCAAAGTCAATGAAGAGTTCCAGGTTTCCAAGCAATTTTGGTCTTACCTTGTGGACAGCAAGCTAATCCGCAATCCACGCGACTTTATCGTGCCTGTACCTCACATGAGCTTTGTGCAGGGACAAAAGGACGTAGCATTTCTAAAGAAACGCTTCAATGCACTGGCTGGCAATCCGCTGTTCAAAGGAATGGAATATTCCGATAACCCCGATAAATTGAATGAATGGATCCCGCTGATGATGAAGGACCGGACGGTAAAACAACCTTTGGCGGCGACAAGAATTGAATCGGGCACGGATGTGAACTTTGGTGCTTTAACGCGCATGCTGTTCGGCCACCTGAAAAATAAAAATGTCGATATTAGATACAAGCATGGCGTAGAAGACATCAAGCGGGCCCATGACGGCACTTGGGAATTAAAAGTCTGGAACATGGATACCGGCAACATCGAACGCCATAAAGCTAAATTTGTATTTATCGGAGGCGGGGAGGCAGCCTGCATCTCCTGCAGAAATCGGGAATCCCCGAAGGAAAAGGGATCGGAGGCTTTCCGGTCAGCGGTCTCTTCATGGTTTGTAAAAACCCTGAGGTAGTCAGGCACCATCATGCCAAAGTGTATGGTCAAGCTCCGGTAGGCGCGCCGCCAATGTCGGTTCCGCATCTGGATACCAGGGTTATCGATAATAAAGCATCCCTGTTCTTCGGACCCTTCGCAGGGTTTTCTCCGAAGTTTCTGAAGTCAGGCTCGATGTTTGATCTGATTACTTCTGTCAAACCGCATAACCTTACGACCATGATCGCGGCCGGCTTGAACAACCTTTCCTTGACCACTTATTTGATCAAGCAGCTGATGCTTTCCAAGGAACAGCGGATGGAGGCTTTGCGTGAATTTATTCCCAACGCGAAGAGCGAGGACTGGGAATTGGTCATTGCCGGCCAGCGCGTGCAGATTATTAAGGATACGCCTACACGCAAGGGTGTGCTTCAATTCGGTACAGAAGTTATCAGTTCTGCTGACGGTTCGATCGCTGCATTGCTTGGAGCGTCCCCGGGTGCTTCAACCGCTGTATCTGTTATGCTTGAGGTTATTAAGCGATGTTTCCCTCAACAAATGAATGCCTGGGAGTCCAAATTAAAAGAAATGATTCCGTCTTATGGCGAAGCTTTATTGGATAATCCGGGGCTGATTGAGGAAATTCATGCTTCCACATCCCGGACGCTTGGCTTAAGCAGTGACATCCCTCCGGGACAGACTGCTCGCAGAACGGTATCATAAACTAGCTATTATCGCCTGCCATTAACACCTTGTAAAGGATTGGCCAATCATAAATGGAGATTCTAAATAGAAAACTCTTCCCTCCGGGAGGAGTTTTTTATTTTTATATGAGATGGCACGCTTCGTTAGAATAACGAATATTGCTGGTTGAAAAACTTGTTTGACTTCTAAAAAATGAAGTGATATTATCACTTTGTTAATAGTAATCATTACTATTGTAGTTTTGATCAGCATAGTTTAATAGCAAGAAAGGAGATGAGTAGCCAAATGAACAGGCGGCCCAACCATTATATCTGCTGCTTAATGGGACATACATGAGAAAATCTAGCAAAAAGGATACTAAAGCAGTTAAACATAGAATATAACCGTAATAATTACACATAATTCGGAGGGATAAACCTATGGCTAGGAAGCCTCGAATAAGGCGTTTTTTTGCAGGAGCATTGATCCTCATTATTTTGTCAGGCTGCGCATCAACGCCACCTAATGAAAATGGAGATCACGAGACAAATATTGAAGCAAATGCCCCTGATTCCGAGACCCCATCGGACACGAAAGCTGATGGAGACGTCTTTTTTACATTTGTTGATGATACTGAGCGTGAAATTGTTCTTCCAGAATCACCCAAGCGGATAGTGGTGCTGTCTCCGCAGCTTCTTGATCTTTTGTATGCTGTTGATGGCACTGCAGTGGCAAGAGCGACTGCGTCTGGAGGCAGTGTACCGAAGGAGGCAGAGAATCTGGAAGATGTAGGGGGGATCACAACGGTCAATACCGAAAAGCTTGTGGCGCTTAATCCTGATCTGGTTATAGGATCGACGTCGTTTCATCGCGATCTTGCCGACATTCTTGATGCGAGCGGGATTCCTCTTGCTCTTTTCACCTTAAGCACTTATGAGGATTTAAAAGAAAAGGCGCTGCTGATGGGGAAATTGGCCGGTACGGAAAGCAGTGCGGAAGAACAGCTGGCCGCCCTGGACCAAAAAATAAACGAATGGGTCGAGCAATTGCCAGCGGAGAATGGTCCGACCTTTATTATGTTGAATGTAGCGCCAAGCAGTGTATCTGTGCAGAGATCGAATACGGTTGGTCTGGAAGTAGCAGAAATGCTGCGCATGAGCAATGTAGCCGAAGAGATGGAAGCTTCGGATAGCCGGCCGACCACAGCACCGTTCAGTCTGGAGAAAATAGCCGAACTCGATCCGGAGTTCGTATTCATCCTGATTCACGGAGCTCAAGAGGACGGCTTGAACAAGATCGAGGCGGAATTATCCAGCCAGCCGGCCTGGCAGTCGCTTCGCGCAGTAAAAGAAGAACGCATGTTTGTTCTTCCTTCGGATTTGTTATTGTCCAACCCGGGGTTCCGGCTGCATGAATCAGTTGAGTATTTGGCAAAACTCGTCTATCCGGAGTCGTTCGGAAATGGCGAATAACGCTGTCAAATCTAATTATTCAAAAAAAGGAATCATCCTGGCTGCCTTATTGGCTGCTGCTTGCCTGTCTATCATATTTAGTGTCTCCACGGGAGCAGCCGCTATTTCCCTGACGGACATAGGCAAGTATTTGTTCCAGGGCTACAGCGGTCCGATGAAGGACGTCATCTGGAATATCCGGCTGCCGCGTACGCTGGTTGCTGCCCTGGTGGGCATTAACCTCGCATTGTCGGGAGCTCTGCTGCAGGGAGTTATGCGAAATCCGCTCGCTGATCCGCATATTATCGGTGTCTCATCAGGTGCAGGGTTGTTCGGTATTATCATCCTCATAATATTTCCCCATTTGCCGGAGCTGTTGATTCCTGCAGCTTTTCTCGGCGCTTCTGGAGCAGCTGCTGTTATTTATCTGCTTGCCTGGCGCGGTGGTATACAGCCTGTCCGCATCATTCTGGCCGGCGTCGCTGTGTCGGCTTTTCTCGGTTCGGGTATATCCGCACTGCTTACCTTTTACAGCGATCGTGTTAATGGTGCTCTTGTCTTTCTCGTCGGCGGCTTGTCTACGAAAAGCTGGCCGCAGTTAGAGACGATACTGCCTTATACGCTTGTTGGCACCCTGCTGGCGCTAATCGCCTCGAATCATATGAATATTATGCTTTTGGGCGATGCCAAAGCTAAAGGCGTTGGCATGCGGGTCGAGGCGGCCCGCCTCATCATGACAGCTGTTGCCACGCTGCTTGCTGCAAGTGCGGTCAGCGTCGCCGGCTTGCTCGGCTTTGTCGGGCTGATTGTTCCGCATACAGCGCGGCTTCTGGTCGGCAGCGATTATCGCTTTCTGCTGCCGGCATCCGCACTGCTTGGGGCAGCCGTCGTAACCTTTTGCGATACGCTGGCGCGGGTCATGTTTGCGCCCATTGAGCTGCCAGTGGGCGTCATTATGGGAGCGCTTGGCGCGCCATTTTTTCTATACCTGTTAAGGAGGGCTGCCCAATGATTGCACTTTCCATGCAAGATGTTTCTTTGAAGTACAATGGCAAGCCTGTCATTGAGCATCTGAAATGGCAGGTGGAAGCAGGGCGTATCTATAGCATTATTGGGCCGAATGGCTGCGGAAAAAGCACTTTGCTGAAGGCGATTGCCCGGCAATTGAAGTGCAGCGGCGGCTCGGTGCTGGTGGACGGGAAGCAGCTGGACAGCTTCTCGCCGCGACAGTTAGCGAGGCGTTTGGCGATGCTTGCACAAAGTCAGGACCCGGTTCCTGATATGTCTGTTCGCACACTTGTCGGCTACGGCAGATTTCCGCACAAGCCGGCTTGGAGTCCGATGCGCAAGGAAGACGAAGCTATCATCGATTGGGCTTTGACCCAAACCGGCACGATGAAATTTGCCGAACGCAAGTTGTCTGCATTATCCGGCGGCGAGCGGCAAAAGGTATGGATCGCCATGGCTTTGGCCCAGCAGCCGGATGTCCTGCTTTTGGACGAACCAACTACGTATCTGGACATTCAGCACCAGTTGGAAATCATGGAGCTTGTCGCAAGCCTTAATCGTCTGCACAAGGTGACCATTATTATGGTACTGCATGACATGAATCATGCTGCTGTTTATTCTGATGAACTCGCGGTGATGCGGAAAGGCAAAATCTACGCGCAAGGCAAACCGGAAGACACTCTTACGGAACAAATGCTTGCTGATGTATTCGGCGTCCGTGCCCAGCTGTCCCGCCATCCGGAGAGCGGGCGCCCAGTCTGCCTGGTTACCGGGGTGATTGGGCCCTCGACAGGCAGCGAAAGTGATGAGGCGATCCGAGCAGGATCATAAAAATATATTCATAAGGGGTTTGGATATGGAATCTGTGAAACATCCGTTTCCTTTCACAGCCATTGTCGGTCAGGAAACGATGAAAAAAGGGCTGCTATTGAATCTAATCAATCCAAAGCTTGGCGGCGTACTGATTCGCGGGGAAAAAGGCACCGCCAAATCAACGGCTGTTCGAGCACTCGCTGGTTTGCTGCCTGGACTTCGTGTAGTTAATTTACCGGTAAGCGCAACGGAGGACCGCGTCGTGGGTACCCTGGATATCGAGCATGCGATTCGGGAAGGCGGAGTGCGGTTCGAACCGGGTCTGCTTGCTGCAGCACACAATCATATTTTATACGTCGATGAGATCAATCTGCTCGATGATGCCATCGTTGATGCGCTGCTTGATGCTGCTGCCATGGGAGTAAACACTGTGGAGCGGGAAGGCATCTCGCATTCGCATCCATCACAGTTCATTCTGATCGGGACGATGAATCCTGAAGAAGGCGAGCTGCGCCCGCAGCTCCTTGACAGGTTTGCCCTCTCTGTCGAGGTATCCGGGGAAAGCGATGTGCAGGATCGGATGGAAATTATACGCCGCAGGCTTGCCTTTGAGGCCTCTCCAGATGCGTTTTGCTTGCAGTACTCCGCCAGGCAGGCTGATCTGCAAGAGAAGATTATGCGGGCCCGTCAGCAGCTTGGCCGGATTGAGCTGTCAGAGCGCATGATAGAATGGGCAGCACAAATCGGCATCCGCCTGGAAGTGGATGGACATCGCGCAGACATTACGGTTATGAAAACTGCTATGACGATTGCGGCGCTCGATGGGCGAGGGGAAGTGCGGCAGGCTGATATGACCGAAGCAGCTGCGCTCGCGCTGCCGCATCGAATGCGCAAAAAACCGTTTGAGGATATGGATAGCGGGGCAAAAACGGTGCAAGTGGTGCTGGATGAGTTCATGAAGGAGAATTTGCATGTCAGGTAATGTTCCAATCTATCCGTTCTGCGCCGTTGTCGAGCAGCAAGCTGCGAAGCAGGCGCTGCTGCTGCATGCCGTTAACCCGAAGCTTGGCGGCGTGCTGCTTAGCGGCCATTCAGGGACGGCTAAATCAACGCTTGTGCGTGGATTGGCCGAGCTGCTGCCTGATAAAACGACCGTTGCCATTCCGCTTCATGCGACGGAGGACAGGCTGCTGGGCGGGATGGATGCCGCACATGCGATTCGGCATGGAAATCGTAAGCTGTCCGCGGGTCTGCTGCACGAGGCGAACGGAAATATCGTGATTATCGATGAGGCTCATCTCATGCCCAAAGCGCGTTTGAAGCTTGTGTTACAGGCCATGGAAGCCGGCAGTTATGCGCTGGAACGGGAAGGTCTTTCCGCTCAGCTCGATTCAAGATTTCTGCTGTTCGGCACGATGAATCCTGAGGAGGCCAGCTTGATTGGCGCTTATGAGGATCATTGGGGGCTTATTGTTCAAATGGATGGTATATACGATTTGAACGACCGTAAAGAAATCGTTAGGCGCAGACTGGAATACGAGCGGGAGCCGGATGCTTTCGTTCGGCGATATGAAGCGCAAACGGAAGTGCTAAAAGCCCGGATCCAACAGGCACAGCAGCTTATTCCGCAGCTTGAGCCTGACGACTCCGTCCTTCGTCTGGCAAGTGAAATCGTGCGCCAAGCCGGCTGCAGCGGCCACCGCCGCGATATTAGGATAGTTGAGACTGCCCGCGCGCTTGCCGCCTGGGAGGGGGAGACGGTGATTCGCCCCGAGCATGTACGAAGAGCGGCAGAGTCTGTTCTGCCATCAGGAATTATGCCTGAACATGGAGAGCATAATCCAGTCTCTGCGTCGCAGGAGCGGCCTCCGGAGCAAAGTCGCAGCGCTCATCAATCGGAGCAGCAAGCCGCCAGTCACCCGGAATCTTCCGGCAGGACTCCCGAGAATCGGGCGGATGCTCAGCCGGGATCAACCAGTCCGGATAGCCATCCGCTGCGAACGAATCAACTGGATGTTGGTGACGATAACGACAAAGGGGAAGCATCGTTCGCGGCGCCGACCAGGCTATCTCCCGAAACACTATCCGCAGCATCGAATGAAGCGAAGCAGGAGAAGCAGGTTGAAGCCGTTGGTCAGCCCCTTGCTATCCCTTCTTTATCTTTTAATCGTTCTACAATGCCTGCATACGGGAGAGCGGGAAGACGCAGCAAAATCGATACCAGTTCCGGTCAAGGCAGATATATTCGTGCTGAAATTCCGAAAGGAGCCGTTCGCGACCTGGCTTTGGATGCTACTCTGCGGGCAGCGGCACCTTATCAGAAAATCCGCCGCGAGAAGCGTTTGCATGCAGGAACAGCTGCAAAGACGAAGCTTATTATTGAGCGTAGTGACTTAAGGATTAAAGTACGCGAACAACGAATCGGCACGGCATTATGGTTTGTTGTCGATGCCAGCGGCTCGATGAATGCATCGCGGCGAATGAGAGCGGTAAAAGGCGCCGTTCTGTCGCTGCTTAAGGATGCTTATCAAAAAAGGGACAGGGTGGGGTTCATCACATTTCGCGGATCGCGCGCGGATGTGCTCCTTGAGATGACAAGAAGCGTAGAAAAAGCGGAACAGAAGCTTAGATTAATCCCGACAGGGGGCAAAACGCCGCTATCTGCCGGACTGGCGAAAGCTTTTGAAAACGTTCAAGCTGACTCTTACAGTAAACAGAAGCCGATTCCGGTCCTGGTTATCGTCACAGACGGCCGGGCGAATGCCAGTCTTGTTCCGGAAAGCGATCCTTGGGAGGAAAGCAGGAGGATTGCACACATGATCGCCTCATTAGGGATTCAGTCACTGGTCATTGATACGGAGCAAGGATTTGTTCGGCTCGGCTATGCCCGCAAACTCGCTGACGAGCTGCAGGCGCAGTACGTGCGGCTGGAACAGCTGGAAGCCGGGGAGATCAAACGGGCTGTAAGAAACCGCGTTCTGACCGGGGAATCAAGCCGGTACTGAGTAACTGTAATCTGACTGGGGAATCAAGCGGGCACTAAGTAACTGTAATCTGACAGTCAACGACCGTATAAAAAAATCGCATTCTGACGCTCAAACAGAATGTTTTTAGGGAGGGAAGCAGTGTGAATATTACGGTTTTAACCGGTGGAGAGGCGGTGCAAGCCCATCTGGCTGCTGCTTATCGCCGGTTTGATGACCATCAGAAGCAACAGCTCAAGCTTTCGATTATCAACCTTGGAGACCATTTAAATGAAACCCGATCTGCGGAATTATTGGCCTCCGCCGGACTCATTCTGTTTGACGCTCATGGTGTCCATAAAGAAAGAATCGCGCTGATCCGCAACATGCTGCACGCTGCACCATCTGCTTATATCGTTCCGGTAGGAGGCAACGCTGCGGAGATTCGCGACCTGCTGAAGCTGGGCGTGCTCACAGCCAGCGAACTGCCGGATGCCATTGGCCCGCCAGCCGGGCAGGCGGGCCCTCCGGAACAACGGAACGACTATCTTCATTATGTTCGTATTATGAATTACTGGCGCGGCGGCGGAGAGGACAACATGTATTCACTGCTATGCCTGGCTGCAAGAGAATATTCATCTGGCAGCTCATTTCCTGTGCCTCCCGAGCCGATATATATTCGGGAGTTGTGCCTGTTCGATCCGATCACGCTAACGGCTTACTCGTCTTATTCCGATTACGCCAATAGCCGGATAGTTAACGAAGATAGGCCGGCTGTAGCGCTGTTTTTTCTTGGCAACGGCAATCCCGCAGATTTATCAGCCTGCCTAGGTCCACTTATTGAAAAGATAGAGGAATTTGCCAATGTCCTGCCGATTGCCTTTCCTTCTGTCATGAACATTTCGAAAGACAGGCTGGAGCGCTTATTGTTCGATCATCAGCACGTCCATTTGCTTGTTAATTTCCTGCCCTTTCGTCTTGGAAGCGGCCCGGCGGCCTTTGCGGATAACAGCTTTACACAGCTGCTTCAACGCTTGCAAGCACCTGTGCTTCACCCCTTCTTTTTATCCACGATGACGGAGGAGGAATACAGGGAATCGTCCAAAGGGCTTGCTCCAGCGCAGCTGATGGTGCAGGTGGTTCTTCCGGAAATGGATGGAAGTATTGAGACATATCCAATAGCTGCCATGCATCGGGAAGGGGAAGATCCGCTGCTGCAAGTTGCTTTGTATAAGATGGTCGCTTTACCCGGAAGAATCGAGCGCTTGGTCCAGCGCATCCGAAATTGGCTCGTTCTGCAGCGAAAAGCCAATGCGGACAAAAAGCTCGCGCTGATCGGCTATAATTACCCTCCCGGAGAAGCGAACGTGTTCGGCGGCACGTTCCTGGATACTTTTGCCTCCTTGGCTCGTATGCTTACCTGGCTCAAGCAGGAGGGCTATGATGTCACGGAAATGACGGCGGCCGAGCTGCAAGCCCGTTTTGTTGAGCAGGGTGTAGTGAACACCTCGCAATGGGCGGGCGAAGGAGCGAATGCGCTCATCTGCCACCTCGATCCTGCATTCTTCGGGAAGCTGCGCAACAAGGAATGGGGACGTGATGCGATAAAGCGATGGGGAGAGCCGCCCGGTGAGATCATGGTAGAAGACGGCGCCTTTCTAATACCGGGAATCATAAATGGCAACGTATTTATCGGCTTGCAGCCCACCCGGGGAGTTCATGAAAACCAGCAAAGCCTTGTCCATGACAAATCGCTTCCGCCAACCCACCAGTATTCGGCGTTTTATGAATGGATCCATGACCATTGGGAGGCCGATGCGGTCGTTCATGTAGGGACACACGGCACCCTTGAATTTTTACCGGGGAAAGAAACTGGAATGTCCGGGGAATGTATCCCGGATCAGTTCATTGGGGACGTTCCGCATCTGTACTATTATTATGTAGGCAATCCTTCTGAAGCGATGATTGCCAAACGCCGAAGCCATGCTGTCTTGGTCGGATACCAGGCGCCACCGTTTGTCGAGGCAGAGCTGTACGGCGAGTGGACTGATCTGGAGAGGCTGCTGCACGAATTTCGTGAGGCGGAGCAGTTTGATCCCGGGCGAGCCGCCGAGCTGCTGCAGAAGGTGCAAGAATGTGCGAAAAGCCTGCATGTACCCGGCAATGACCCGGACGAGTTGGAAGAAGAGCTTTATCGAATGAAACGCTCCCTAATCCCCGGAGGCCTGCATGTGCTAGGAGAGGCATTATCTCATGAAGATGCTGCACAGCACATGCGCCATGTCCTGCGGCATGAACGGGGAAATATTCGCTCGCTGCACGGGCTGTTGGCGGAACACCACGGAATGCGCGAAGAGCTGGGAACAAATAATGGCAATAATTCCAGAATACTTGCCAATTTAGACCATGAGGCAGAAATGCTTATCAACGACTATTTACGAACCAAAAGCATTCCGGACAAGTACCAGCAAGAATCTCCGGCATGGCAATCCGAGCTCATTCGTGCGTTAAACTATGGTCTCGAGGTTTATCAAAGTGTCACGGACAATTACGAAAGGACAGGCTTTATGCAAGCGTTGGAAGGAAAATATGTTCCGGCAGGGCTGGCTGGCGATGTGCTGAGAAGTCCTGAAGTGCTGCCGTCCGGACGCAATTTATATGCATTTGATCCGCGTTCAGTCCCAAGTCCGACAGCGATGGAACGCGGCGCCAGGGTTGCGGAGCTATCAATCGATCATTATCGGAAACAGCATGGAAAATACCCCGATACAACCGCGGTCGTCTTGTGGGGCTTGGAAACTTCCCGGACACAGGGAGAAACAATCGGGCAGATCCTGCATTATCTCGGGGTAAGGACCGGGGAGAGAAAAGGTTCATTTCGAAGCGACTATGAGATCATTCCGCTCCGGGAATTAGGCAGGCCCCGGCTCAATGTTGTTGTGCACATTACCGGCATTTTCCGCGACATGTTTCCGAACCTGCTGGATGAACTGAACCAGCTTTTTCGCAAAGTATCCGAGCTGGATGAGCCTGATGAACAGAATCGGTTCAGGGCGCATACCCGGAAGGTGAGCGAGTGGCTGCACTCGGACGGCTATGATTCTGAGCTTATTGCCGATTTGGCGAGCGCCAGATTTTTCGGACCGGCCGAGGGACAATACGGGACGACGGTAACCAAGCTGATCGAGACCAAAAACTGGCAGGAAGAAGGCGAGCTTGCCCGCGCTTATGCTGAAAGCCAACATCATCTGTACAGCCTGTCAGGACAAAGGCGTGCGGAACCGAAGCTTTTTCGCTCCCATCTCCAGGCTGTGGATATCGTATCGCAAATTCGCAGCAGCCATGAATATGAAGTAACGGATTCCGACCATTATTACGAATATTTCGGGGGCTTGTCCAAATCAGTGGAACTGGCAAAGGGAAGTCCGGCAGATAGTTACATTACCGATACGACTGGCGAGCAGATTAAGCAAGAATCGGCAGAGCATGCCATTGCCCGAGGAGTGCGCACGCGGCTGACCAACCCGAAATGGATCGATGCTTTGCTGCAGCATCCCTTTCACGGCACACAAACAATTGCCCGCCGTTTTGAATATGTGCTTGGACTTGCGGCCACGACCGGGAAAGTGGAGCCGTGGGTGTTCGGTGAGCTTCACGAGGTTTATGTTGAAGACGAGCGGAGAAGCAGGCAGATGAAAGAAAACAACCGCTGGGCTTACCATGCCATGATTGAGTCTTTGCTTGAAAGCTATCAGCGGGGGTATTGGCAGCCCGGAGAAGACGCCCTAAACAAACTTCGGCAAAGGATGCTGGAGCTAGAGGGGGATCTTGAAGGAGATCTAATAGAAGAATCTTGAACAGTCATGCCATTGAATTCTGAGGCACAACTCCAGCATGAAAATAGCCAAGGTTGGCGGGTACGCAGGTTTCGAGGGCTGCGCGGGCTTGTTGCCTGCGTTTTGTACGAAATGTCGTATAAATGCATAGGGGTGAAGTGCGAATACCGGAGATTTGTATGAAACGTCGTACAAATACAGGGGATTGAAGGGCCATTGCCCAATATTTGTATGAAAAATCGTACAAATGCAGGGGATTGAAGGGCGATTACCCGAGATTTGTATGACAAATCGTACAAATGCAAGGGCTTTAAGCTATTAAGGAACTGCAGCCAATGTTCTAGACGAAATTTCGTATAAAAACAACATGATAAAAACAACATGACAAAAACAACATGACAAAAAAGTTGGACGGAAATTATGTTTTCCGCCCAACTTTTATTTGCGGACTTTCTGGATAGCTAAACCTACACCTTCCCAAACCGACAAGCTACATCTGAAGTTGGACACAGTCAGCCAATGAAATAGCGGTTATGCTGCCCGGAGATGCTGGGCGAAAGACGCTTTTACCTGATGGACGGCTTAAGAAAGTGACGGTCTGCGGAATGCCTGGAACGAGATTGAAGCAATTGTCGCTAAAAATGCCTTCAGTTTCACTAGACAGCCAAACCTGACGGGCAAAGACGCTGCTGTCCACCGTAAAGGCGGAGCCTCCGCTCCCGGGGATCGCTGTTATGGTAAGAGCAGGAGCCTGCAATTGAAGCTCCTTATCTTTTACAAACAAGTGGTCCTTGCTATCTATGACTTTCCCATTCTGCTTTAGCTCGGCCCGGAAAACAACGGCTGCCGGATCGTGATGTCCAAGAAGATCACTGACCGTAGTTTGGTATAGGATATCCGCTGCCTGAATATCGCTATTCACGGGAAGGGAAGCTGTACATAATACTTCACCCTCAAAGCTATACAGCCGGATGCAAAGGGTACCTTCTACTGGAGCCTGTACGTCCGAGATGAGATGGACGGCAAGGGTATCATTCTGCTGCGCTATAGCGAGGCTGACGTCCCGAAAGCTGCGTTTGACTATATAATGAAGGGCCTTCCAGCGACCGAAGTAGTCGATGCCGGACCAGGAGGCGACAGGCCAGCAGTCGTTCATCTGCCAATATAGGGAGCCCATACAATAAGGCTTGCGGCGGCGATGTGCTTCAATAGCGGTTTGGATGGCTTCGGCTTGCTGGAATTGACTTACGTACAAGAACGATTCGAAATCCTTTGGGGTTTTTGTATATTGCTCCATATAATGCAGGATCAATGCGTTGCCGTTTCCATGCTTCTGATGAGCCGTCATCACCTTGGACTCCAGTGACCAATCGCTTTTGTCAGCAAAGGTTCCGACTGTCTTCGGCTCAGGGAAGGATTGGAAGCCGTATTCGCTCATAAACCTACCGACATATACGTTATATTGTTCAAATGGCTCCTTATTGTGCCAAACTCCCCAATAATGGATATCTCCACTGGTCCGGCGGGGATTGGCGTGCTGATGCTCATCCCGGCTAAGCGATACCAAAGGGGAGGAAGGCCAATATTCGGCGCCTGGCGCCAAGCTGGAGACCGCATCGGGCAGCAGGCTATGGAAGATCGCCTCGTAATCGGCCCAAATCTTTTCCCGCAGCTCCGCATTAAATGCTTTTTTCCAGCCCCATCCAGCATTTTCATTATAATGCGCCCACGCAAGGTCGATTTCATTATTGCCGCACCAGAGTACAACACTCGGGTGATTTCTTAAACGAACTACATTTTCCTGTGCTTCTAGGCGAACATTCTCCAGGAACTCATCATCACCCGGATACATACTGCAAGAGAACATAAAGTCCTGCCAAACCATAATCCCGTGCTCATCACACAAGTCATAGAACACGTCGGCTTCATAAATCCCCCCGCCCCAAACACGAAGCATGTTCATATTGGCCTCTGCAGCTGATGCAATCTCATGGCGGTAACGCTCTTCCGTTACTTCAGGGAGAAAGCTGTCGTTCGGGATATGGTTAGCTCCCTTGGCGAAGACAGGCACACCGTTGAGTTCAAGAAAAAAGGAGGTGCCGGCTTCATCGGGATTCCTGACAAGCCTGACGCTGCGTAGACCGGTGCGTACTGAAGCCTTTGCGAGCGGGCTCGAACCAGCCGTCAATTCAGCGTGGAATTCGTACAGGTTCGGTTCGCCTAAACCACGGGACCACCAAAGCTTCGGGCGGTCGATGTGCAGCGCCAGCTCAACAATTTGATTTCCTGGCGCAATGGCAGCTTCAATCTCCCAGTGCTGTCCTGCCGTACTCAATGAAAGAGTGGCAGCAAGCGATTGATCTGCTTCAATATGGAAGACCGCCGTCAATTGGGCGAACGCGGGCGTGACTTTGTCCTGGCGGATAAACAGATCTTTAATTCTGGCTCCGGACCAGCCTTCGATTCGGCATTCGCGCCATATTCCGCTTGTGACAAACCGCGGTCCCCAGTCCCAGCCGTAATGATACGGTGCTTTTCTAGCGAATACACTGACCTTTCGATCACCAAGTCCCCCCAGGGCTGATTGGTCATTGGCAGCAGGAAGTGAATGGCCGAGCTTTTCCAGCTTTGGGAGATCCTCCTGAATTGGAGAACGGAACAGGATCCGTATATGATTCTCTCCCGAGCGGATGCGTTCTTTTTTCAGATTAATCCGCCAAGTGCGGAACATATTGTCTGCTGATAGAGTCATCTTGCCATTCACATAAATATCCGCATATGTATCCAGTCCGTCGAATACGAGCTCAAGCTCATCCAGTGCCATCATATCCCGTGGAAGTGTAAATACAGTTTCATATTCCCAGTTTTTCTTGTCAATCCACTGCAGGTCATGCTCGTTAGTTCCATAGAAGGGATCGGGGATTTTTCCATTCCTGAACAGGTCGGTATGAACACACCCGGGAACCCGCGCCGGCATCCAATCAAGTTCATCACAAGCTTTAAACTTCCAGTCATTTAACACCAGTTGTTTTGGTTTCATAATCCTTCTCCCTTTACTAGTCGATTTGCCCCCAGCTTGCCCTAACAAAAGAAGCTGCTGATCAGTAAAAATTGATCGAAAAAATCGAAACGGGGGTAATTCCGCAAACAACCAAACCGAATATCTTGAGAAATGCTACATATGGATATGGACAAGAGCTGCTGTGTGATTCAAGATAATCTCCGCAAGTGCGTGATGATTTCATTATAAAACAGATTCGCAATCAAATTATGCCCGTCCCCATTCGGGTGGACAGTACCCTCGGGTGTATGGATATAGGAGTTGCCGAACGTAGCTGCGTACAAGTTTACGCATGGAATCCCTTTATTCTGGCAGGCTGTCCTCACTTCATTCACCTTTGCGGAATTTTGCTCCGCAGTGTAGTAAGTATTGTACTGGATCGTGGAGGCGATGATCCCGGCAGTTGGAAGCAGTTCCTGTATGCGGTCGATTCCCCGCTCCAGATCTGCACGGGGATGAGAATCGTTCATCCCTGCGAGCCACAGGATTAATTCAGGTCTGCGGGGAACAACGACTGCGTCTATGATGCTAGTGATGGTTCGGATTGACGCGCCGGATAATCCGTGAATGCTAACCGGAATGGAGAGCATTTGCTGCAGCTTGCGGCCATATAACTGAGCTGGTCTTGGTGATACGTTGGCCCCGAACGTTATCGAGTCGCCTATACAGACGATGTTCCGTATAGCATCCCTATTCGGATGAACAAAATCAGCCAACAGGTAATCAAGATTAATTCGGCCGGCAGCCGAAGAACGCCCCCGGGCCACTTGCTTGTGAATGGAGATGGAATGATAGCCTGCTGCAAGTCCTGTTATCGTATAGACAAGCACGTTATGCTGTTCTGATGCGCTGAAATAATCAATTTCACCATGAAGAATGCCGTCGAGGTAGACATCGGCTTTACCGAAATCCGCCCCTTTGGAAGCATAAATTTCAACCCCTCTAATATATCCGCCCCAAGAAGCAGAAGCGCCAGTTTCAGCTTCTCCATCCGAGTCATGCCTGCTGTGCAAGCTGGCGCTTTCCGTATGCTGGACTACCCAGCTGCCTGTGTAAGTACACGCTCCATCTTCTACTTTCAGTTTTACCATGATCACCCTCTCTCAGGTATAGATGGGTACAACCCATATTGTCCAACTTCCTGTAAAATTTTCTGCCTCTATTCGCAGAAAGCGGGATATATCCTGTAGGACATAGGATGTTTCACTTGAAATTCCTATCCTTCTGGCCTCCGCTCCAAGCTCATCAGCAAAGGGCCCGTCTTCATTAGGTGCTCCCTTCACGACTACATCGATTGAAGAAGGCAGAGAAGCCGGCTGCACATAGACCCGGCAGCGGGAATATCCGTACATGTCCAACGGGTTGCTGACCGCTGTCGATCCGGTAGGCAGGTACACATAGGCGGGCGGCAAAGGGGGCTCTGGCTGCTTCATGGATCAATCCCCTCCTTAATAAGTCTTGAGCAGTTGAAAAAAGCATTATCCCTATTTTAATCGTGAACCTCCCGGCGGAATATAAGACGTTTTTTACTTTGTTGCCCGTTTTTAACGACTATGAACTTCCTGATCCCCGGATCGTAGAATTTTCCTGAAATTTATAGCTGCGTTCATGGCTAGCGGAAGGACTGAGGATTAAGCTTAAAGCGTGAACCGGTTCAAAAAAAGGGTTCGTACAGGGGGAGTGTTATGAAGGCTGAGAACAGACGATTGCAGAGACTTCGGGTTAGCGAAAACAGGCGTTTTCTGATCCGGGAGGACGGGACGCCGTTTTTTTGGCTGGGTGATACAGCCTGGAACTTATTTCACAAGCTGAGCCGGGAGGACGCTGAGCTGTATCTCAAGAAAAGGGCAGAGCAAAGGTTCAATGTGATCCAGGCCGTTGTCTTGGCCGAGCCGGACGGTGTGCGTTCAGGGAATTATTACGGGAGAAGGCCGCTCAAAAGAAATGAACACGGCCGCTTCGATCCGGCGCTTCCCGACACGGATGAGGGGTACTCCTACTGGGATCATGTCGATCATATTATCCGCAAGGCCTCTTCTCTAGGTTTGTATATTGCTCTTCTGCCGACCTGGGGCGACAAGTTCAACCAGCTGTCCGGCAGAGGGCCGGAAATCTTTACTGAAGACAATGCCTACAGCTATGGGCGGTGGCTTGGGGAGCGCTACAAGAATGACAGCAATCTGATCTGGGTGCTTGGAGGTGACCGGCCGCTTCAAAATCGCCGCCATTTTGCCATTATCCAGGCCCTAGCTGACGGGTTGAAGAAGGGGGGAGGAGCGGCACATCTGATGACCTTCCATCCGAAAGGCTCTACGTCCTCTTCATATCATTTGCATGAGGAAGACTGGTTGGATTTCAACATGACACAATCCGGTCATGGGGACGGTGTACGCGATAATTACAGGCTGATTAAGGAAGATTACGCACGCCTTCCTGTTAAACCAGTGCTGGACTCGGAGCCGTGTTACGAAGATTTCCCCCGCGGCTTTCAATGTGAGCGCGGCTATTTTGATGAGACTGATGTGAGAACAGCGGCTTACTATGCAGTGTTTGCCGGAGCCTGCGGACATACGTATGGGCATCAATCCGTCTGGGCAATGAGTGACGGTATGTACGGTTCGTTCGAGATGACGGGGCCGGGGACGTTTTTTATCATGGATTGGAAAGCAGCACTCGATCGTCCCGGAGCGAACCAAATGCAGCATCTCAGGGCATTAATGGAAGCCTTGGAGGATCCGCTCAGCCGCATCCCTGATCAGGGGCTGATCGCCGATAATTTCAAAGGCTCAAATTATAGGGTGGCGACACGGGGTGAAACGTATGCGATGATTTACTGCCCCAATGGTTTATTCGTCCATGTCGTGATGGGGCGAATCGCCGGGAGCAAGGTTAGGGCTTCCTGGTTCAAACCGGCGAATGGAATGTGGAGTGAGCTCGGTTTTTTTGACAATCTTGGGATCGTCACCTTTACAGCCCCATCAAGCGGGAGAGGAAACGACTGGGTGCTTTTCTTGAAAAGCGAATAAAGCATAAGTATGCAAGGTTAGCTTCGTGAGTCTTCGGCTTACCATGCAGGCAGAGAGAGTGCGAGAGCTGGGGATACGCTGTTATTTCGCTTTCACCCATATTCGCGGCTTTTCCTTAACGTAGATGGATGGCGGGAGGCCGGTGATTTTCTTGAATACTTTGTTGAAATAAGACGGTTCGCAAAAACCGAGGTAATCCGATATCTCGCTGACATTCATTTGGGACCCGGTCAAGAGGTCACAGGCGGCCGATACGCGAATTTGCTGAATGTATTCCGTTACGGTGACGCCTGTTGCTTGCCGGAATAGGCTGCTGATGTAGTTGGGAGTTAATGCGACATGATCGGCTAAATCCTGGACGGTTATGTTCTCCCGGTAATGCTCCAGAATGTACTGCTGCAGCTGTATAACGATTCCATGGGATTTGCCTGGGGCAGAGTTCCGTCTCGCATCCTCATAAAGGATGGCCAGCATCTCCAGCATCATGGCGTGACAGAGCGTCCGTGTATAAAGGGACTTGCGAAGCCAATGCTGGGTGAGCAGGGAGAAGCGGTGTCTCATATAGTCCGCGTTAATCAGTGTGCCCAAAAGAGTCTGAGGCTCCTTTAACAGCGGCAAACCTTCGCCATCCCCTTCATAGTGGAAATGCGCGGCGTACATGTCATGAGATTGGCCGCTGGCATTGACCGCCGACCGCATCGTGCCTTCGGGGATGAACAGCATATCACCTTTTTGCAAAGTGATGCGAGTATTGTCCCCCAAGCGGTACACGATTTCTCCGGAAGTAAGGAGCAGTAAGATATGGTGATCCGCCGGGGCGGAAGGGACATGCCATCCGGGCTCGCAGTGCTCGAAATAAATCGCAACGGGTTCAATCACAACTTCCGACTCCCTCCTAAGGTTAAGGTAAGGGTTATTATAAGCGAACCGCAGATTCATGCCAACCAGCATGCTTAAAAAGCTCAATAAAAATAAAACAGGTGGTGTTCAAAATGAAACAAAACTTCCATCGTGCCAAAGCTCGTGTCGGTGTAATCACTGTAGGTCATGAGCCTTATTGGGGGCAATTTCCGGGTCTTAAGGAAGAGCTGGAGGCGAACGGTAAACAATTCGAGGATAGGCTTCGAAAGCAGGATGTAGAAGTGGTATCAGCCGGTTTCGTGGATAATGTCGGCCTTTCCTTCGCTGCGGCGGCACGTTTAAAGGCCGCGGATGTAGACTTTTTATTCTGCAATTTAAGCACATACGTGACTTCATCTTCTGCAGCAACCGCTATTCTTAATCTTGGCGTGCCTACCGTATTAGTGGCGCTGCAGCCTTTAAAAAAGCTGGATTACCGCCATACGACTACTTACATGCAGCTGGCGAATGACAATATATGCTCGCTCCCTGAAATTAGCGGCGTCCTGATCAGGGCAGGTCAACCGGCCGCCGGCATGATTGTTGGCACACTTCATGAGGATGCAAGAGCAGAAAAGGAGATCGAGAAGTGGTGCCAGGTAGCCAATGCCCGCCGGGCTTTCAAATATGCGCGAATAGGCTATATGGGGCATACGTACGAGGGCATGTATGACATGAACACAGATCCTACCGCATTCACGGCGGCCTTCGGCTCTCATGTGCAGATGCTGGAGATGTGCGATCTTGCCAAGCTTATTCATGATGTTACACCCGCTGAGGTGGCCGACAAGCTCGAGGAGATCAGCAGTGTATTCACCTTGGCGGATCCGTTCATCGATCCGATTACAAGGCCAATCCGTCAGGAGGATCTCGATTGGTCCGCCAAGGTCGCGGTAGGGCTCGACAAGCTGGTTGCCGAATACGAGCTGACCGGACTCGCCTACTATTATCGCGGGCTTGACAATAACGAATACGAACGGATCGGTTCAAGCATGGTGCTGGGCAATTCCCTGCTGACGGGCAAGGGTATTCCTTTGGCAGGAGAAGCCGACCTGAAGACATGCGCAGCAATGCTGATTATGGAGAGACTTGGCGGCGGAGGATCTTTTGCTGAGCTGCACCCGTGCGATTTTGAAGATGATATTGTGCTGGTCGGACACGATGGCCCGCATAATATCAGAATCAGCAACGGCCGGCCAATCATCCGCGGACTGGATGTGTTCCATGGCAAGAGCGGCTCTGGCATCGGTTTGGAATTCAGCATTAAGAACGGGCCAGTGACGCTGCTTGGCATCTCGCAAACGGCGGACGGCCGCTTCAAAATGATTGCCGCCGAAGGAGAGTCTGTTCCCGGGGAGATTCCGCAAACAGGGAACACCAATACCCGCTGCAGCTTTGCGTGCCGGGTAGCTGATTTCGTTGAAAGCTGGTGTGCGGCAGGTCCGACCCATCATTTCGCTCTTGGTGTCGGTCATTTGAATGCCAAGATTAGACATGTGGCTGACGTGCTTGGCTTAGAACTTGAGATTGTAAAGGAGGCCGCGAAGTGCTGATGATCTCTGATGGTACATGTGAAAGAGGGAGAAAGCTGCAGCGGGTTACACTTGAAATGAGCTTGAAGCCGTTCTTCAGTCTGGAGCAAGAGGCCATTGATGAGGTCTGTGCAGAGGCGATCCGCCAGTGGCTGCCCCTGATTGGTATGGCTCATGAGGCATCTATGCTGCTGTGGGTGGCGGACGGCAGCGAGATTCTAACCTGGGACGGAAATGAAAGCACGGAGTTCGAATGGGCCAAGTATATCGGATTTGCGAATGAAGACTGCTTCAGCCACATTCAAGGCGACAAGGACCCGAGAATCGCCCGCCCATACAAGGATGCCCCCGTAGCGATGACTTACGGCGATCTTAAAAGAATCGTTGCCAGCTTCAAACGGGTCGCTGCCGAACGGTTTGGAGTGAGGATGGAGGTGGGGGCGACCTTTGACGCGGGTCCAGAATTCGCTTATTCCGATTTTAAATACAAGGACCACCCGGAGATTAACCTCGCAGAGCTTGGCGGACAGTATATTTCGCTTAAAGCTGATTATACGGTTGTCTGTACCTGGTCCACCTTGCATGCTGATGATGCTGTATATGCGGCTTATCCGCAGGGGATTCCGGAGGGTACTCCATTCGGTGAATTTCTCGGCCGTCAATGCGCCAGCTTCCTGCCTGCGATGGGATTTGATTATATCTGGTTCTCCAACGGCTTTGCGGTCTCTTATTTTCCCTGGACTTATTTGGGCGCTAATTATAACGGGGAGCAAATGCCGCTCACAGAATATGACGAGCTGTCAACGAAAGTGCTGTCGTTTTGGGACCATTTCAAAATGGAATGTCCCCATACCCGTACAGAGATACGGGGCACTAACTTCGGTACGGGAATGGACTTGGCGAAGGATTATATTCCGCTGCTCACCTTGTATGAGAAACAGTATCTTGAGCTGCCGCCGCCGAATTCCCCATGGGGTGCCCTGAATTATGACTTCGGCCTGGAAATGACGGGCTATCTGTCCAGAATCGCAGAAATTCCCGGCAGTACCTATCCGTTTCGGTTCTATCCCAATGATCCTTGGTTCTGGCAAAATCCATGGCGGGATTTGTATGACCGGGAGCCGCACGACATCTACTGTCCGCTCGCCGCAGCCAGGGTAAATCGAGCGGGTGAACTGGAAGGGCCGGGAATTGTAGAGATTCTGACGATCGATACGGAAAGGGGGGAGCTCAACGAATGGGATACAATGGACATTATTCCCCATCTCCGCAGAGCTTTAACGCAATCCCCTGATCAGCCCGGCCTGCTAACCTGGGTTTACCCGTTTCGCGAACTGCATGAGATCGTGAAGGAATCAGCTGAACATTCGGGAACTGTTTTTTTCCATGACTGGTTCATCCGCAACGCGATCAATCAAGGGCTGCCGCTTAATACGGTGATCGGTACGGATACTCTCTTTGAAATGACCGAGGGAGCAACTGCAAAAATGAAGGACACGATCCTGCTCGTTTCCGCCTCCTGGTTAAGCGGAACCCATTCAGCCTACTTTGCCAATTATGTCCGCTCGGGGGGCCGTCTGCTGATGTATGGCTCCATACAAGACCCGACTTTGCTGGAAATGTTGAATTTGCAGCGGGGCGAGGGGCTGGAAGGCGATTTCGAGGTGCGCAGCAGCGGTCTTCAGGAGGACGGAACAGCCGTCCCCGGACGCGGGTTGGCACGCAGGCTGCGCCATCAGGCGCTAATCGGCGATGGAGGGTTCCATGAACAAATTAGAGATGCGAAAGATGCCTTCACACTCCCCGCGATTGAGCTGCATCAAGGGGGCGAGGTACGCGCTTATGCGTTAAGCAGACAGCATCCTTCCTGGAACGGCGGTCGCATCAGCTGGGTGAGGGGCTCGCTTCCCTTTGCGAATTCGGGAATTACCCACTTGCCTGTAAGACAAGACACTTCGTTTGTTGATGGCTCTGTTGCTCTGCGGTACATGCTCCAGCATTTCGGCTACACGGTGCTGCAGGACAAACACGAGGAAGCGTCCGCTCCTGCGCTCATGTTTGTGAAACGGCATGACAACGCATTTCTGTTCACCGGATGCAAAAAGGATTCCTCCGTATCCTTCCGTCTCCGCACCCCGGATGGGGTTCCGGTCATCATCGGTCAGGCGGCAGCTGCAGGTCCGGCAGAAATCTCTTACGCTCTGGATCGAACTTTTCATGAGGAATGCCGGGTATTTATGGAACAAAAGGAACCGGGGCAGGTATGGTGCCGGGAAAATAGCCCGGTGTCCACAAGGAAGATCGATCCAGTACGGACGATAACCGTCGGCGGGCTTAAAGAAGCCATCTTAATCATATACCCGCCTGTGTGGGCGCTTGAGAAAGGGCGTGTCGATATCCGCCATCATTTTGCCGATGAAGAAGAGATTCCGTGGGCGCGGCAGGATAACAAAATAGTAATCAAGGAGATTAGCGGTACCATCAACATTTCCTGGTAGAAGGAGTGTGACATGAAAATGAAATACCGGATAAAGCAAACGCCCCAGGCGCAGCAGCTTGTGAATTCTCTGGATTTTCGGGGGCTGCTAAATCAGGTGATCTGTCCGGCTTATGCGCGGATTCAGCAGGAGAAACAGGAGGCAGAAAATTTCGGAGCAGTCTTTTTTCATCCGATGGAAGTCTCGGAGCTTCGCATAGCGATCCGGCGTTTTCAGGAAGCAGCTGGCATCTCGCCTCTGATTGTGAGCGACTTGGAGTGCGGGCCGGGAAATATGATACAGGGGGCAGCCCGTTTCCCTTACATGATGGGTCTTAGCCAGACCAATTCACCGGAGCTTGCCTATGAAGCGGGCAAAATTGCGGCACAGGAAGCAGGCGAATTAGGCTACAATTGGACGTTCTCACCGGTGGTGGATTTGGCTGCCGATCCGGACAGCCCGGTTGTCAGCATGCGCAGCCCGGGTCAAGACCCTGAACATGTTATTAAAATGGCCGGGGCCTATATGCAAGGGCTTCAAGATCATGGCATGATAGCAACCATCAAGCATTTTCCCGGCGATGGGCACTCCAGTTTGGATCATCACTTGACTACATCGGTCAATCCGCTGACACAAAGGGAGTGGTGGAAAGGGCCGGGACGCGTATTTCAAGCGCTGATCGACGACGGTGCCATGGCTGTTATGCCGGGCCATATTGCACTGCCCGCCTTTGACGTGCCGGATGAAAATGGCTTGTATCCGCCTGCTGCGTTGTCCAAGCGGCTCCTGGTCGACCTTCTGCGCACAAAGATGGGATTTGAGGGGCTGATTGTTTCGGATGCTATTGAGATGGGCGGCGCAGTAGGTTATATGAATTACTACGATGCATGTGCCGCAGCACTGGAGAACGGGTGCGATTTGCTATTGTTCCCCCGGGTGAATGAACGGTTCTACACGGAAATGGAGTGCCGGATGGAAAGCGGCAAGCTGTCGCTTCAGACGCTTCGGGATCGGGCCGGCCGCATCCTTTCCTTGAAGGAACAATTAGGACTGTTCGGGCAAAAGGAGGCATCTCAGGCAGTTGAAAATACTCAGAACCCGGCAATCAGTAAGGAGCATAACGTGCGGGTTGCCGAGCGTATCGCCCGGGAGAGCATCACGCTCGTCAGAGACCGAAAGGGGCTGGTACCGTTCCCGATCAAGCCGGAGACCCGAGTGCTGCACGCTGTCATCATGAACAATCATGATCGATATGCTGAGCTGTATGAACGGGTGAAGCGGGAGCTAGCAAAGCATACAGCTCATGTTGAGCAGTGGGTGGATCCGGGCCCAGACCGGCTGTTCGAGGCAGCTGGCGGAGGAAGCTTTGATTTAATCCTCTGCTCTATAGGGAGCCGGCTCAGCTATGGTCTTAACGTGGTACGGCTGCACGATGAAGTGGCACGCAATATGATGGGCGGCTGGACCAAACTGGATACCCCGATCATTTTTGTATCCCATTTTCACCCTTTCGTACACAAGGAATATGAGGCATCCATTGACACATTGATCAACACATATGGGGATATTGAGGTTACGGTGAAGTATCTGGTTGATGCTCTTACGGGAACTTACGCGATTCGCCGGGAGCTGCTTGCGCATAATTAGCTAGAGTATCGGATTGATTAATTCTGGGCAAGAATCGCAAAATTGTCCCGTGTCGAAGCGTTTTCACAGCCATTTATAATAGAAGAGGTAACACAATATGTGAAGAAATGAGGGGTGCTTGATGATCTACAGAAAACGAAGTCTCTGGACTGTATCCTTTATGCTGACCGCGGCTCTGACACTGAGCGCGTGCGGGAGCCCGGGCGCTGACAGCAATCCGGCGGAAGAACAGGGAGAGAGCAAGGAAAACAGTCCGACACCGCAGAAACCCGCAGATCCGCTGGGAAAATACGATCCGCTGATTGAGGTAACGACAGTTCGCGGCGACATTAACCAAGGGTTCAAATACAGGGACGGCGATTCCATTGACAGTAATATATGGACTCGTATTTTTGAAGAACAGTACGGGATTAAAGTGAAAAATAACTGGACGGTGGATGAGTCCCAATACAGACAGAAGCTGAACGTCTCTATCGCTTCCGGTGATATTCCGGATTTCCTAATGGTGAATAAAGAAGAGATGATGAGACTGAACGACGCGGGACAGCTGGAGGATTTGACTGAGCTGCTGGAGCAGTATGGCAGTCCTTACCTTAAAGAACTGCTTCAGCAAGATAATGGAGTAGCTCTGAAGGCAGCGACTGTGGACGGCAAGCTGGTGGGGATTCCCAGAATGCAGGTTAACGGCGGGATCAGTACCGGGGAAATGCTGTGGGTGCGTGCAGACTGGCTGAAAAAGCTGAACCTGCCTGAGCCGCAAACAATCGATGACGTCATTCGCATCGCTACGGCATTTGCCAAGGAAGATCCGGATGGAAACAGCAAGGATGATACGCGCGGATTAGGGGTTAACAATACTTTATTCCAGATGCACGGTACGGTGAAAGGGTTCTTCAACGGGTATAAGGCTTATCCTGACATCTGGATTAAGGACAGCAGCGGCCGTCTTGCATTCGGTTCCATCCAGCCAGAGATGAAAGAAGCGCTTGAGCAGTTGGCCGAATTGTATGCCGATGGAGTGATCGATCAGGAGTTCGCGGTCAAGCCGTGGGATAAGCTGGCTGAGGAAATCGCAGCAGGAAAGCTCGGACTGGCCTATGGCACCGTATCCGATGGGGGCCATATTCATAGTAAAAATTTCGATAATGATCCTAATGCTGAATGGAAGCCTTATCCGATCGTTTCGGTTGACGGCAGCCCAGCAGTTCCCCAGCTTCTGGATACGGCAGCGAACTTCTATGTCGTGAGAAAGGGAGCGGGGAATCCGGAGGCCATGATCAAGCTCGCCAATATTTATCTTAAGCACTACTATGAAACGAACTACGCACCTGAGCCGAATCCGTTTATATCAGATAAAGAAGGCGTCTTCCCCGGGAAGTACCATCCGGTCCAGATTGACCCGCTGAACGTGAATTTGGAGGCATTCAAGCAGGTACAGGAAGCGTTGGAGAAAGGTGACGGCAGCCATCTCGGGTTTCCAGCAAGCGTTCACTACGATAGACTCACCCAATACTACGATGGCGATAAGACACTCTGGTTTGCTACGGCCGTCTTTGGGCCGGAAGGCTCCTATAGTGTGATCGACTACTATAACAAGAACAATCTAGGCCTGTACAGTGAATTCCAGGGAGCGGCTACACCGACTATGTCGCAAAAAATGGCTTCTTTGAAAAAAATGCAGGATGAGACCTTTACCAAAATCATCATGGGGCAATCGCCGATCAGCGCCTTCGATAAATTTGTTGAGGACTGGAAAAAGCTTGGCGGCGACCAGATTACGGAAGAAGTAAATGAGTGGTACTCACAAAATAATTAGGAGGTTGGGAAGGCGGAGACATTCGCCTTCCGTATCTTTATACTGGAGGACATCCACATGCTGCACAAAAAATGGCGGACCCAGCTGCCGCTGCATCTAATGCTTATTCCGGGTCTTATCGCGATCATCATCTTCAGCTATATTCCTATGCTCGGCATCGTGATCGCCTTTCAAAATTTTATTCCGGCAAAAGGAATCTTCGGCTCTCAATGGGTTGGGCTCGATAACTTCCGCTATATGCTCGATTTGCCTGATTTTTACCGGATTCTTTGGAACACAGTATTTATTGCCAGCATGAAAATAGTAGTTGGACTTATTGTTCCGGTTTCTATCGCTATATTGCTGAATGAAATCCGCAAAGAGGCTTACAGACGATTGATCCAAACGATGATTTATTTGCCATACTTCCTATCTTGGGTTATCCTAAGTGGTATTTTGATCGATATTTTATCACCCAGCACCGGCATTGTTAACAGGTTTCTGGAGTGGATAGGGACGGACCCGGTCTTTTTTCTCGGGGATAACCGGTGGTTTCCGTATACCCTTGTAGTCTCCAATGAATGGAAGGAGTTCGGGTTCAGTACGATCGTTTACCTCGCGGCCATTGTCGGCATTAACCCCGCTCTTTATGAAGCGGCCATTGTCGATGGGGCCAGCCGGTGGAAGCAGATCTGGCACATTACGCTGCCGGGCATGAGACCAATCATTGTTCTTATGGCTACGCTCAGCATTGGAAGCGTTCTTAATGCGGGGTTCGACCAGGTGTTTAACCTGTACAGTCCAATTGTTTATGAAAGCGGAGACATCATCGATACGTTTGTGTACAGGGTTGGCATGATTGAAGCTCAATACGGGCTGGCAACAGCTATCGGTGTTCTGAAGTCTTTTGTCTCACTTCTATTAATTTCGGTATCCTACTATATGGCTTACCGCTTCGCGAACTATCGAATATTTTAGGAGGGATACCATCCATGGCAGGAAAAATTTCGATATATTGGCGCATCTTTTCCATTCTTAACTATGGCTTTATGACAGTTCTGGCTGTTCTCTGTGTGCTTCCGCTAGTCCATTTGTTCGCGATTTCCTTAAGTTCTGATGCTACTGTTGCGGCCGGAAAAGTGTTTCTCTGGCCGATAGAATTTACGCTGAAATCCTACGATTTTGTATTGGGACAGTCGGCATTCTTGAAATCGATGGGCATCTCGCTGCAGCGTGTAGCCCTTGGAGTACTGATCAATATGCTGCTTACGATTCTGGTTGCCTATCCGCTGTCCAAAGACGCAGCGACCTTGAAGGGAAGAACCATATACGTCTGGATTTTCGTGTTTACAATGTTGTTCAGCGGAGGAATCATTCCAATGTATATGACCATCCGCGCACTTGGCATCCTGGATACTATTTGGGCGCTAGTGCTCCCCGCCGCGGTTCCGGTCTTTAATGTAGTTATTTTGCTAAATTTCTTCCGTAATCTGCCGAAAGAGCTGGAAGAAGCCGCGCTTATGGACGGCGCAGGCCACTTACGCATTCTTTGGAGCATTTTCGTCCCCTTGTCTGCTCCTTCGATTGCCACTGTAACCTTATTTGCTATTGTCGGCCACTGGAATTCATGGTTTGACGGAATTCTATTCATGAATTCACCTGACAATTACCCGATGCAGAGCTACTTGTATACTGTTGTGGTCGGAATGAGTACAATCATTAACAGCTCAACCGATCTGGAAGTACTCTTGATGGTATCAGACCGCACAGCCAAGGCGGCACAGCTCTTCGTTGGCGCATTACCTGTCCTGCTGGTCTATCCATTTCTGCAAAAGCATTTTACAAAAGGAATTGTGCTTGGAAGCGTTAAAGGGTAATAATGGATTCAGGCGGGCCGCTCCGGCTTCACGCCGACATACACGTAAGGCAGGGGAGGAAGAGGATGAAAAGGCTGCACAAGCAGCACAAGCTGCACAAGCAACAAAGGCGATTCTCTATATTTAGCAAGCTGGTCGTTGCTTTTCTCGTTGTCATTTCCCCTCTTTACGCGCTGGGTTATTTTATTAATGAAAAAGGAGCCGAAACGGTTAAGAACGAAATCACGAAATCCTTGAACCAGCAGGCTCAATTTTATTTAATGTCCTTGGAGAACGAAATTGAGCGAATGACGGTTCTTCAGCGGGAATTCATGAATGATGAGGATTTGGAGTCCCTTTCCATGCTGGTGGAAAGGATGTCCAATTACGAGAAGCTTTTTTCAATGAAGAAACTGCACAAGCGCTTAAGTCTGATTAAGGCTTCAAGTATGTATATTTCAGCAGCCCGTGCGTATATTCCCTCGGTTTCCCGAACTGTCTCCTCCAATAGACTGGTGGATCCGCTGGACCAGGTGCAGATCGACCGTTTAAAGGAGGAGGCGTTTAAGTCCGCTCCTCCTTTTATCTATTCGGATAACCGGATGTTTATCCGGGAATATTACCCGACTCCTTTTAATCTTGACAGACAAAACCCTGCTTTTATCCTGGAACTGGAAATCTCGATTCCGGCCCTGCAGAGTTACCTTCAGCAGCTGCCCGGCCATGCGGGAGGTGGTGCTGTGCTTATTCACGAAGATGTAGTTATCGCGAGCTCCCATGATCATATGAATGATGAAATCATTAAACAAATGATGAAGGATGCTGATCCGGATACGAATACCGTATCCCTTTTTCTGCAAAACAGAAATTATTTGACGGTAATCATGGAATCGGCAAAGCTGAATTCTTCTATGGTTGTGTATGTGCCGGAACACGAAGTCATGGGACCGATTCAGAAGTATCGGCTGTATCTTTTTTTGATTTCGGGGATCTCCCTGGTCACTCTGGTTGTATTCGCCTACTGGATTTACAGAATTATACACCGGCCGCTCCGCAAGCTGGTAGGTGCTTTCCGCAAGGTGGAGGCGGGGCTGCTGCATTTGGAGATCAAGCATAACAGCCACGATGAATTTCAATATTTATACGAGCGATTTAATCACATGACGGCTCATTTGAACAAGCTGATTTATGAAGTATACGAGCAGCAGCTCCTGCTGCAAAAATCTGAGCTTAAGCAGCTGCAATCGCAAATCAATCCCCATTTCCTATATAACAGCTTCTATTTGCTGTACCGCATGACTAAAGCACAGGATTATGAAAACTCAACGCGATTCACCAAATATTTAGGTGATTATTTTCAGTATATAACGAGAAACGGCAAAGAAGAGGTTAGACTAGAAGAGGAATTTCATCATGTCAAGGTATATACGGAGATCCAGTCCATTCGCTTTCACGAACGAATCCATGTATCTCTCGGGGAAATCCCAGAGCGGTATCTTAATTTGAAGGTTCCACGGCTGATTCTTCAACCGATTGTCGAGAACGTTTACCAGCACGGATTGGATCACGATGGAGAAGACCGGAGGCTGGCCATCCATATACAAGAAGCGGCTTCATCCGCCGGTTCTCCGCTGCTTCTCGTTATTGTGGAGGATAATGGAAGAGGCTTGAGCGAGGAAGAAGTAAGTAGATGGTCGCAGACATTTAAGCGGGAACACCCTACTGGAGAAGTAACAGGGATGCTTAATGTCCATCGCCGGCTAAGGCTGAAGTACGGGAAAGACGCTGGACTTTCAATCGAGAACGCAGAACCGTCAGGGTTAAGAGTAATCCTTGCCCTTCCGGTTGAACTTTCAGAGGAGGCGTAAATGAGTGCTGCATATGCTGGTAGTTGACGATGAGCCTTACGCTGTTGATTATTTAGTAGAAGCGCTGGACGAATTGCCTGATTTGAATTTGACGATCAACAAGGCGTATTCGGGTAAGGAGGCGCTTGCTAAAATTGACAAGGGGCGGGTTGATATACTGCTGACCGATATTCGCATGCCCGGAATGAACGGGATGGAGCTGGCCGATGAAATCTTGCAGCGCTGGCCTCGTTGCCGGGTTATTTTCTTAACGGGTTATGACGATTTCGAATATGTCCAATCGGCATTGCGTAAGGGTGGAGTGGATTATGTACTGAAATCCGAAGGCGATGAGGTGATTGTGAGCGCGATCGAGAAATCGATTCTGGACATTAAAAATGAGATCAGTGAAGAGCAGGTTATCCAAAATGCCCGGGAGCAATTGTTCATGGCACTGCCCTCCCTCCGGCGGGACTACTTGCTGCAAATGCTGGAAGGTGAGGTTGACCCTCCTTCCATAATGGAAAAACGCTTCCAGGAGCTCGGGATTGATCTCGATCCTAGCGTCCCGGTACTGGTTGTGCTTGGCAGAATCGATGATTGGGGCAAGTTTGCAGCGCCAGCAAACCGTACTCTGCTGTTTTTCTCCATCTTCAATATTGCAGATGAATATTTGCGGCCGGAAGTCCGGCTTGTAGCTTTCCAGTATGACCGGACGCGGATTGTCTGGCTGGTACAGCCCCATCAGGGAAGAGGCGGTCAAGGGGCTGAATGGCCGTTTCCCAGCTATATCGAACGAATTCAGATGTCTTGTCAGCGCTTATTAACAATACCGTTATCCGTTGCAGTAGCATCAGAAGCCTCAGCCTGGGAGTTAGTCAGCAGCCGGGTGGAAGCCTTGAAGCTGCAGCTTACTTTTCGGATGGGCACGGGCGAAGAAATGCTCATAACCGAACCGGCAGGGGAAGGTCGCAAGCAGTCAAGCCGGCTCTATATAGAAATTGAAAAGCTTCGTTCGCGGCTCAACCGGTTTGATTTATTAGAGCATTATATGGATAGCGGAAAGAAGGAAGACTTCACTTCTCTTTTTCACGAGCTGTTTACGGTAGAGGCTACCCTATTTGCTGACGGAGAAGGCAGGTGGCTGGGGCTTGAGCTCTTCTCTCATTTGTCAGCATTCTTCCTGTCTTATATGAATAAACGGAGATTGCTTGAGGAACTCGACTCCACTGTGCAAGCCGAAAAAATATTAAGACCAGACGACCACGCCGGCTGGCACGAAATGATCGCTTATTTTTGCAACCTGGGAGCAGTGCTTGCCGATTACAACGGGAGAAAACAGGTCGAAAGGACACATGAAATGATCGCTAAGGTCCATGATTATATTCATCAGTTTTTACATGAGGAGCTGTCTCTTTCCAAGCTGGCTGAGCTCGTCTATTTTAGTCCGCCCTATTTCTCACGGTTGTACAAGCAGATGACGGGTCAGGGGGTACTGGAGTATATTAACGAAACCCGGATCAACAAGGCTAAGCTGCTTCTAAAGACGACGGACCGGAAAATTCACGAGATAGCAGCTGAGGTTGGATTAGAATCCGCTCCTTATTTCACTAGGCTATTCCGCAAAAAGACCGGTTTGACCCCGCAGGAATACCGGGACGGGAGCAAGCCGTGAGAAGGCTGAGGCAAAAAAGGCAAGATTGGACAACGATCACAAGAATGGGAAATATCCATCTCTATTGCCACTGGCTTATACTTGGGGTGAATCATTGAAACAGTGATCTAAGCTGAAAGGAGGTATGACAATAACCCTGCGTTGCCGTAATTCATTTTGAGTTAAAGAGGTGAAAGGCATGAAATTACAGGGACAATGGATGGGTGGACTAGTAAGCTTTTTCGTGTTTATAGGCACTCTGTTCACACCGACTACGATTCAAACTCATGACAGCACTTCCACGATTACAATTGACACCGCTTCCATTATCCAGTCAGACTTTTTGGGTATTGGTGCGGAATATGACCCGTTTCATTTTATGCCTGAAAGTATCGGAGCCGGCTTTAACGAACATTGGTGGGAAATAGAGAAGAGGCGCATTGCTAAACTAAAGCCGAACATCGTGCGTGTATGGTATCAAATCGACTGGATGGAGCCTATTAACGACAATGACGATCCGGGTACTATTGATTGGTCGGGGATGCAGACGGAAAGTGTAAAAATGCAGGCAGTATACCGGGTTCTGGATTATTTGAAATCTCAGGATATCGACGTCATATTGGTGGCCGGCTGGAAAATGAATGCGGAGGTGAGGAACTGGCTTGGATTCAGCGGGCTGCAGAAGCCCGAAACGAGCGCACCCAGAGATCTCGAGGAGTGGGCTGAGTGGGTATCGGCCACCCTACAGCAGTTGATTGTCAATAAAGGCTACAGCAACATCAAATATGTGATGAGTTATAATGAGCCGAATCTGGGAGACTTTGAAACTCCGCCTTCAATCAATCAAATGGACTACTATGAGGCCATGTACCGGGCTATTCACAACAGACTGGTCACCGACGGAATCCGTTCGCAGATTAAATTGCTCGGCCCTGACGAATCGTCCGGACTCGATTGGATGGAGCACGCTGCACAAAATATGGATGATATCTTGGATATTTATGAGGGTCACGCCTATGGAAAAGATTACGATTCAATGGCGGCTTGGACAGCAGAGCGCATGGCCTATGTGCAGCCTACAGGCAAGCCGTTGATGATCACCGAGTTTGCAGCAGCGGGCGACAAGACAACGTACCAGAACGCGGTGGAGCTCGCCGATCTGATGATATCCGGCATGCGCAGCGGCAACTCCGGTATGTTAATGTGGCGATTAGCTGATCAATTTATCGTAGATCCTCTAAATTTCTTGGACAGCTCGGCTTATGGAACTTGGCCATGGCTGCCGGAAAGCGCTGTTCCCCGTTATACTTATTATACCTTAAGCCTTTTTACCCGCTTTGGAGGCGTACATTCACAGGTGCTGTCAACGGAAACCGATGATCCGGATCTGCATGTCACTTCTGTAAGGCGAAGCGATGGGGAATTGACCGTTTTTGTAGTAAATAAAAGCATGAGTGAAAATAAAAGGGTAGCCCTTACTATATCAGCCCCGATTAACAAAACGATTAACCGGCATCTCTTTTCTAACACGATCACGCCTACAGCAAGTGCCACCATAATTCCGAGTGATGCTTCTTGGAGCGGGGTAGCTACTAGCTTCATTGATCCTGATCTTCCGGCTAATAGTGTTGCCGTATATACGAGTGTGCCCGAGCCGGTTCAGATTGAAGTTACGCCCGGCGAAATTTCTGCAGCTCCTGGGGCTCCAATTGATTTTGATGGGCAGGTTTTCGGAGCACCTGAAGGTATCGAATGGTCGGTGGTGGGAGGTTCAGACTATGGGACGATTACTGGCGATGGAAGATACACGGCACCGGTTGTAATTCCTGCCATGCCTGAGGCGCTCGTGAAAGCGGAAAGCACGGTAAATCGGGGCGAGTATGATTATGCCGTCATCAGGTTTCAGGTGACCGGGTTATCAGCGCTGGGGAGCGATTCTGAAATTCAGCTGAACTGGTCTCCGGCGGTTGGCGCATCCGGTTATCATGTAAAAAGAAGTGCGATGCCAGGAGGGCCTTATACAACCGTTGCCCATGTGAATGGAACGGAGTATACAGATACAGGATTAACAAATGGCCGAACCTATTATTATGTAGTGTCGGCGATTAGCAGTGCAGGGGAAGGAGCAAACTCTCAGGAAGCTGCCGCAATGCCGACCTCCAATTCCATGCAGGATGATTTTGACGATAATCAGATTGATTTAAGTCAATGGTCTGTAATCCATCGCGGATTGCGTTCGAGCCTGCCGACCGAGATTGAAGCGATCGAATCGAACGGTGTCCTTGCCTTCCAGGGAATAACGGGAGTCAATTATTGGTCGGGAAGGGCGCTGGAGAGTGTACTGCCGTTCCATGCATCCGCAGAAGAGCCGCTTATTGTAGAGGTGGACAGAATATCATTGGGAGGAACAGGAACAGGGCAAAGAAGCGGCTTGTGGCTGTACGTAAGCGGCAGTGAATATCTCCGCTTTAGCCAAAATATGGATACCGGAGTATGGGCCTACAATCTGAACGGAGGCAGCGATACATTGGTTTTGGCTGACGATGATTTGGGCCATCACACGATGAAGCTGGTTCATGACGGCAATTATGTGCATATCTATATCGATGGACAGAAACATAAGAGTGTACAAGTGGACTGGAGCTCCAATATGCGGGTAGTGCTGTCCGCAGAAGCCCGTGCCGCCGGTGACAGTATTCAGGTTGTCTATGATAATTTGGCGGTTTGGACAGAACCGGCGCCAGCTAATTAGCACCCGGATAGCTCAGCCGTTACTCCAATTAGCCAGTTGCGGTGTGCAATATCCATATCAGCTATATTTGAAGAGCGAGCCGTAATGGTACGACTACGTGCCTTGCGGCTTGCTGCATGGATATAGCCCAGGCTCCTTTATTGCATCGAAAACTCGCTTAGTTTTTTGGCCAAAAAGACCTTTGGTCAATAAGGTTGACAATAGGAATAGGAAAGGAAACGGGCTCAAGTAATGTATAAAAAGAAATAACATTTTTTAATAGAGTTAAGGAGGTAAAATATACCATTACATAGAATATATTAGCATGGACTGGAAAACGATTATTTATCAATATAGCCTACAGCTTACCAGGAATCGCTGGGATGCCGAGGATTTGACTCAGGAGGCCTGGCTCAAGTTAATGAATGCGATTGAACAAAAGCCTGAGAGAACGATCTCAAAGGCTTATTTGTATCGTGTACCTTTGGAAAATAACATTGGAAAACACCAAACACCTCCAGCATCTATGATGCAAGGAGGTGTCTGGTGTTTTCGACATTCTTCAAGAGCCGCGTACGATCTTAACACGGTGAGTGGTCTGTAAAGTCAGGTTTGTGATGTTAGGGCAATAGAGCTTCGGCATCTCTCAATAAATAATGAGCAGCCATCTCCGAAATATGCTTGCCTGACTGAGCGCGTACCTGTTTGATGAAGGGCTCAAGCTGCTGGTTTTTTAGCTTGGCCTGCAAGCTGTTAGCAATCCCGTGATTGCCTATCTCCCCATTAGCCTGGAACAAGGCAACCAATTGGCTAAGTGATTCCAGGCTAGTCTCTAGCGTGAAGGCAGCTGTTATTTCACTTTCATTGCCTGCTAGATCACGTACAGATGCTATTAACGTGTGATGGCCCAAGGGCAAAGTGTACAATGCCAGCTCTGACCCAGCTGTTAGAGATCTACCGTTCAGCGTAACGGTGAGACTCTTTTCATCGATCCCGGAGCCATCATCTGAAGCAGTGATTACCAGGGGAATCGCCTCCGCAGTAGAGTAGACAGCACCGTTCTCCACAGGCAAAAGAATCGTTGGAGCGAGACTATCTATTCGGAAGGAGATGGTTTGAGCCTCTTCTTCTAATCCGCCGGCAGCAATGGAGCGGAAGCTTATGGTGTATTCCCCATCTTCAAGGAACTCCAATGGCGTACGGTAAGGCTGCCAGTCTGCAGAGGAATCCAGACGATAAACGATTTCCGTTACGGTTGAAGGCGCTGCCGACAAAGTAAGGGTAACCGGGCTGCGATACCAGCCATTGTCCCCATCCGGTTTCTCCGGGTTCAGCCATGCTGATGTAACAGGAGTCTTTGCTTCATACACCCGGAGCTCTATGGAAGAGGTAACGGTAATTCCTTTGAACTCAGCATAAACATGAACGGTAACCTTCCCGGCTCCTTTTGCGGTAATCTTTCCATTAGGATCTACCTCAGCAACTGCGCCGTCACTGCTATCAAAGGTGATATTGGCCAGATCCAGATCTGCTGCCGCGCCTGCTGTCGTGATCCCTGTCAAGATCAGCTGCGTTTCCTCGCCAATCAACAGTTCTTTCTGTTCCGTATCGACAAAGACTTCATCAAGCCGGATAACCGAGCCGTCAAATTGCTTCATCGCGTCCACAAGCTCAAGTGCTGCCTGATCCTTCGAAGATGTGTCTGCCAACGGATCGTCATGGACAGCTTGGGCGGCAAGCCAAACGCTGTTCAATTGATCAATGGCGAGCTGTGGAAATTGTCCAAGCTGAGTACCGGACACAGCGTTATCCAATCTCCATTCGGCAGATTTCATCGTTTCCGTCAGGAAAGGCAGATAAACCTTCACATTATCTAGATAAAAGATGCCTGTTCCCGACATTCCGGTTGACGCAGCGAACCGCTCAATGGTGGAAACGGGAAAACGGAAGGCCGCATCTACTGCCCTAGGGATTCCATTAACATAGATGGTTGACAGCTGGCTGGCCGGATCAGCTTCAATTTTTACGGTATACCACGTACCTGGCTCATAAGCCTGAAGCACAGTGTCTCCGCCTTGGGAATTTTTGTAGATCAGATTATTGCCCGAGATCATAACGGTAACCGCATTTCGGGTGCCATCCCCTTGGAGGTTCCAGGAATGATAGCTGCTCCTGGCTGGAAGCATAATGTCGAATTCAGCGGCTACCTTTCCTTGCTGTCCATCGAATGACTTTGCGGCCACTACGGACCGGGTAGAGCTGACATCTTCGAACTTGACACTTTTGTTCGTAGAGTCAGGTACTTCCACAATGCTGGCACTTCCGCCTGTACGGTCAATAACATAGCCGGTTGGCTCGTCCCCGGTAGGCTCCGCGTCGAAGGAATCGTTAATAAGAAAGACACTGCCGGTGGGGGTGCTTGCCTGTACAGGACTGCTTGGGGCAGATACATGTCCAGCGCCGTCAAAAGCAGTAACCGAGTATACATACTCTTGGGCAGGGATCAAGTAAAGATCGGAATAGCTGAGTGCGTTCACAGTTGCTATCTTCTCTTCATTTCGATAAACGTTATAGCCTGCCACGCCAGATATATCATCAACCGATGCTTCCCAAGCAAGATCAATTCGGCTGGCCGATACGGCTTGCGCGGTTAGGCCTGCGGGCACCGAGGGAGGTGTAGTGTCGGCCTCAATCGTTACCTGCACAGCATCACTGTAGGATGATAGATTGCCTGCGGGATCATAGGCGACAACCTGGTATTCATAGCTGCCGGGCTCCACATGCTCATCCACATAACCGGGAGTGATCACGCTGGCCCATTCGGCGCCATTGCGGTAAATCCGGTAGCCGGCAATTCCGGTGTTATCCGTGGATGCCTCCCAATCCAGTCTTACTGAATTATAGCCCTCAATACTGGCGGTTACTTGAGCAGGAGGGGTTGGAGGCTCTGTGTCGTGCGGGTTGCCGAGAGTAAAGACTGCTCCGAAGGAAGCTCCCCTGGCATCGTTTACATCTACAGATAGCTGTATGGTGGGAGAGAGCCGGACAACCGTAATGGCAGGATCAAGCTGCCGGATTCCCGTCGCCTCACGGTGAATTTCCAGATCTATCGTTCCCTTGTTAAGCTGGGTGGGGTCAGAAACGGTAACCTCCAACCGTTCCTCTGACTCCTTAGTCAGCACTGATGCCTTGCCGCTGCTGGTAATCCAGCTTGATCCGTCTGCAGCAACTGTAGTTGGAGCATTTGTCCAAAAGTTCGCTCCGATCATGTTCAGCTTTGTCTCCTTGACCGCCTGTACATCACCGGAGTTTTCCAGCACGATGAAGTCCGGTTGATCGGCATAATCTGCTGTTTGAGATATTGATTTATTTGGTAAGATCGCGTACTGATAGCTTTCATTTAGCGGATTCGTACCATGGTCGATAGATAAGCTGTAATAGTTTCTGGTAATCGGGTCACTTGGCGTACCTCCTTGAATATCACCCCAGGAACCAGTCCGTGCTTCCCGCAGGCCATGAATTTCCTCGCCTTCAGGGAAGAAGTAGCCAATATCGGAACGCTCCATGCTGCCTTCCAGATGCAGCCATTTTGCGCCGGGATACAGCTGTGTGCCCTCCGTTAAGGAGGCGGATTGCAGCTCTCCATCTACGTGTACCTGATTATCCCCATCTTCATTCAGCTTGCGGTTGTCAATGATCGTTTCTACTTCACGAGAATCAGTTGATGTGATTTCCGCGCCCAGGGCTACAATCTCATCATCGAACAGAAACCAAGACTTTTTACCGGTCAAACTGCTGTTAAAGGGAGTGAACTGCATGCCGATCGCAGCGAATTCTCCGTCCGAAGCGCCTCCCACCCAGGAATGGGGTGTCTTCGTGCTTTGTCCTGCGGCATTGCCTAACGTTTGCTTATCCGTTGTAATGCCAGGAAGCCGATACATATCTACGGTAGGCCAATAATGGTCATCATAATGACCAAGATCTCCGTTATACAGATAGGTCACACCGTCTCCCGTGCGCCAGCCGTGAAGATTGTTGCCATTAATCGACTCATAACGGTAAATTCGGCTGGAGGACATGCTCAGACCGAAGCTGAAGCCCTCCCTATGATGCACCACCCGGTCGGAAAGCGGGAAGATTTTGTTCATCACCAAATCTCCACGGGCGGGGATCGAAGAGTCTTCGACAATCATTTTTGCCTGCTGGGCGAACCAGATCGGCGCTGTTGTCAAAAAATTGCGGTACGTATCTTCCGTCACCCAGGTTTTAACCATGGACTGATAAGCGGATGCATGCTCAGGAGGAGCGAAGGTAGACAGCATAATGACACCCTGAATGACACGATGGCCGGCTACATGGGTTTGCACGCTTTCATTGGAGATTAGCCTTCCCCGTATCATATCCATTTGAGCACCGTTATACATGGTTGGCTCGAATGAATCATGAATCCACTGATACAGATTCGGCAGTTCTGGATCGGTAATCTCCCAAGGAGAATCGTTGAGCAAATAGACTGCGCCAGCCAGCAGCTGCAGGAACGTGGTACCGTAATTTCCAATATAGGGGTGCGGGCCATGCTGAAGAAAAGAACCGTCCGGATGCATGCCGTCTGTTTCCGGTACAAGGGTGTAAGCGAAAACGTTGTTCTCCCCGTTAGTAGAGGTTGGAGTGCCTGTGTTGTCACTCAGTGCATGTTTGGCAAGCTCCAGCATGTCGCCGTCTTTTAGCAAAACGGAACGCAGAAGAAGGGTCCATACCTTTTCTACCCGATTGGCACCTGTAGCTACGGTATTATTAATCAAGTTAGGATCGGGTGAAAAATGATCCACACCTTTCATATAGTTCTCGATTTGTTCAGAGGTCAGCTCGGGATACATCAAAATAACGGTATCCAGCAGGTTCTGAGGGCCTGACATCTCCCAATGATACCAGTTGCCGTAACGAACCGTATTTTCGTTATAGCGATTTTCGTACATCCAATCGAGTGCGTCGACAACCGCTTCCTTTAGCATCGCATTTCCTTCTAGTCTGCTGCCGGGAGTGATATAGGCCAAAGCCATTGTTTTCAGCCGGTCATAGGCAACAACGATGTGACCAGAGGCTTCGGTACCGAGCAGGTCCGTAAAAAGACAATTACAATCTGCACGGTCGGCTCCCGTTTGCAGCCGGTCCCAGAAGCCCGTCTCTCCGTTCTGCACGGAATCCGCCAACGCTTCAATTTTAGCGGCAAAGTCTGGATCATTCGGGTTGAAATCGCTTCCACCAACCAGCACATCAAACCATTTCTGACGCAGCACATCGTATGCATCTGCCGATTCGTTGGCCAATGCAGCAGGTGTCACAATCGGGAGAGCAAGAAGCAAGCAGAGCAGAATGATCCCAATAGGAAGCAGCTTTTTTTTCTTCCCATGCTTATACAAGTGCAACACACCTTTCCCTAAATAGATTTAGCCCACACCGGTGAGAGCGCTTGCTTAACTATAATCAAAGATTGTTAAAGGCCACCAGTAAAAAATTGTATAAAAAAGGTGATATACCTGAAGGAATTAAGAAGTGATAGGAAAGCTTAATATTAGATAACGGGGAAAGGTTGTTCAACAGGAGGTGGTGAAAAAAAATAGCTATCCGTGCCAGAGTCACTCATCCGATTAATTTGACACAGGAGCTAATAAGAGCTGCAGAAAAGAGGATCGGAATCATTCAAGCTGCCGAATGATAGACGGTAAGTGAACAGAGACCCATATCTAACTATGCCAGCACGGATAGAGGAAAGGGATTTAAAAGGCGAAAGTTATTAATATCATAAACTATTTAGGTAGTTAAATGTGAGGTTGAAGCAAAATCGATTAATTGAAAGGTGCCTCCCTTGTAAGTGAGCTTCGTTATCGAGCATTCCGCAACCAATTCACTTTGCTGCGATCTAAAATGGGGATGCCACACATTCAGCTCTTGGTCAGTAAAGGCCTGCACCAAAAAATCGGTTATTAATCCGCCGTGAGTAACCACGACAAGGCTGCTATCCTCCGGATACTCTTTTGATAGATCCTGCAGCAACGAAGCTAGACGCTCAGCTGCCTGTTTGGCAGAGTCTCCTACTGGCGGTATGTAGTCTGGTTCCTGCGTGCAGCGGTTCCACATAGCGACAAATTCCTCAAATGTTTGTCCGGGCAGATCTCCCCAGTTTGCCCGCTCCCTCAAGCGCCGATCTACTCGCAATGATGCATTTGTTGTTAAAGAAATAGCTTCCGCTGTTTCCCTCGCTCGGCGTAATGGACTGGCAACTACTGCCGTTATGGGCATTTGAGCCAAGCGTCGGGCCGTTAATTCAGCTTGTATCCTGCCATTTGCTGTAATCGGGACATCGCCAATAGCTTTTTCCTTTAGCGCATGCCTGACTAAGTAGAAGGTCATCGTCATTTTTCTCATCTCCTTTTCCTCTAGAATAGCAAAACCCCATAGTACGAACTATGGGGTTTTGCTGTAAATTATTAATAAAACAATTTTATGCCGGAGGTCATCTGCGTCTGTGTTTGCATATTACAACTACTTTATGGCCGGGTCTGAGAACAACGACTTTAACTTTTCTTCTTCTTCTTGTACACATTGCCGTCACCTCCTTACGGTATAACTTATGATAGAGTACTGCTAGAAGTGAGGGCGTATTATACTAGGAAAGTATGGAATTTCATAATGGACATAGATGAATCGTTTTCTATTCTTCCAAAAGGCGATAAGAAGCGAGATAAACAAAAATAAACAACTCGATCCTTAAACAAATACGGAGAAATAATGAGATTTTTAAAGAAAAAATAAGATAGACTGGTCTGATTTAAAAGATAAAGACAGATTTTAACTATTGGGCAGCTTGAAGAACTAAAGCTGTCTTCCATAAAATACTGTATTGATAGCACTCGACTAATAAGAGTGCTAACAAAATAGTGTGGAAGGAGGAAAAAATTGGACGGTTAACGTCAGTGTCCGAAGACTGGCGTATATTGAGTTTATCAAATTTTTTTGGGGACAGGAGGAGATTTCGAAGATGAATGTACTGTTACTTGCCGGTGGACTGGGAACCCGACTGAGACCTATGACGGAGAACATGCCAAAGCCGATGGCGCCTATTGTTAATCGACCGTGGCTCGAGCATCTCATTCTTCATCTGAAGGAACAAGGCGTTCAACGTTTCGTTATCGCCCTTAAGCATTATCCCGAAAAAATAAAAAATTATTTCGGCGACGGCCGACGGCTGGGTGTATCCATCCAGTACGCTTTAGAAGAAAAGCTGCTGGGAACAGCCGGGGCGATTAAAAACGCCGAGTCTTTGCTCGATGAGCAATTTATTGTCCTGAATGCGGATATCGTCCATGATATAGAACTGATACCGCTGCTCGACTTCCACCGATCTCACGAAGGAAAAGTGACAATTGGCCTGACGGAGGTGGAGGATCCGAGCGCATACGGAGTCGTCGAACAGGACGATACGGGGCGTATCTTGTGTTTTGTGGAGAAGCCCCGCTTGGACGAAGCCCCTTCGAGACGGATCAATGCAGGGATTTACATTATGGAAAAGAGCGTGCTCGCAGCAATTCCGTCTGATCGGGAAGTCTCCATTGAACGTGAAACGTTCCCGCTCCTTATCGGTGATAACATCGGGGTATATGGAACGACCATTCGGGGCTATTGGGCGGATATGGGAACAAAGGAAAGATATCGCAAAATCCATTGGGATCTCATGACCGGTACCAGCCGGATTCCCATTCCCGGCCAATCCCGGGGCGATGGCATCTGGATTGGCAAGGGCTGCGATATTGCAGCCAGCGCGTTTCTCGTTCCTCCGGTGTTGATCGGAGAGAATGTGCGCATAGGCGCTCGCTCGGTTATTGGTCCTTATGCGGTGGTCGGCAGCAAGTGTTCAATAGGTCCGAACGCCCGGCTGTCAGAAACGATCTTGTGGGACGGCTGCCAAGTAAACGATGGAGCAAACCTAAACAACTGTATATTCGGATACGGTCTGGAGATCGGTTCAAGACATATTTTGCACGAGGCCGTGATGAACAGGCTGGAGGTGATGCAGGCATGACCCGGGCGGCCTATATTAGCACATATGTTCCAAAGAAATGTGGTCTGGCTACATTTACCTGCCATCTGCGGCAAGCGGTCCATGCGGCCAAGGAATGGAGGGCGAAGGATCCTGTCATCGTGCTCCATGATGGAGAAACGGACGAATTTAAAGATCCGCTGTTATGGCTGCTGCGGCGCGATTGCGAAAACGATTATGTGAAGATGGCATACAGAATTAACCACTCGGATATCGAGGTTGTGTCCCTGCAGCACGAGTTCGGTATTTTTGGCGGGGAAGCCGGCAGCCACATCTTGCATTTGATCCGCTCACTGAGGAAGCCGCTGGTGACCACCTTTCATACCGTTTTTGAGCATCCTCGCGAACCTTATGCGAGCATCCAGCAGGAAATCGCTGAGCGGAGCGCCCGGATTGTCGTGATGAATCGCAAAGCGATCTCCTTCTTGAACCGTTCATTCGGCATTGCGGAGGACAAAATCGTCTTTATACCGCACGGTACGCCTGAGCCCGAGATCGATCGGCGGCAGGCGTTCCGGGAGCAGCTGGGCTGGTCCGGCCGCAAGGTGCTGATGACGTTCGGGCTCCTGAGCCGCGGAAAAGGGATCGAATTCATTCTGAAAATGCTGCCAGAAATCGTTGAAGAAGTACCCAATGTTCTATATGCCATCGTCGGTCAAACTCACCCGGAGGTCAAGAAATGGGAAGGGGAGAAATACCGCGAAGAATTGAAAGCGATGATGGCGGACAGCGGCATCGGACAAAATGTGGTTATGGTAGACCGTTACATAGAGGAGAACGACCTGGTCCGCCATATTACTGCATGTGATGTCTACGTGACTCCTTACCCTGGGCTGGAGCAGATCACAAGTGGTACGCTGGCTTATGCGGTCGGCTTGGGGCGGCCGGTGCTGTCCACTCCGTACTGCTATGCGCAGGATTTGCTTGCCGCAGAGCCCGATCTGCTGATCCCGGCGGACGAAGAAGCATTATGGCGGGAGCGGATCGTGTCGCTGCTGACTAACGATGTGATGCTGCAGGACGTTGTCCGGAAGATGAAGCGGCTGGGGCAGACCATGCGCTGGGCGAACGTTGGTCAAGAGTACAACCTTCTGTTTGCAGAGGTGGGGAAATATGGAACGGCGATCCGTTCGGTTTGATCATCTGGCCAAAATGACTGATGAAACGGGGGTTCTGGAGCATGGATTGGGCTCTGTGCCCCGGCGCAACGAAGGGTACAGTACGGATGACCAGGCGAGAGCGCTATGGGTTTGCCTGGAATGGTCAGGCAGCTGCAGCTCTGACGATCAAAAACGGCTCGCGACGTTAGCTGATACGTATACGGCTTTTCTCCTATGGGCGCAAAAGGAGAACGGGCATTTTCACAACAATTTCGCTTATGATCGCAGCAAGGAGCCGGAAAAGCCCTCCGACGATTGTTTAGGCCGCTGCTTATGGGCTTGTGCCAAGGCGATGACAGCAACGCCCGCACCCCATTTCGCTTTTGCAGCTGAATTGATCTTCCGCAAAGCGCTGCCGCAGGTTGAGTCGATGCGTTATCCGCGCGGCTGGGCTTATGCCCTGGCTGCGTTTGCTGTCCTACAGCATTCGGGATACGATACCGACCTGACCCCACGCATCACGATATTGGCCGAGCAGCTTACCGGTCTCTATCGCCAGCATTCCGCTCCGGGCTGGTCTTGGTTTGAGCCCGCAATCACCTACAGCAATGCTCTGCTTCCGTGGGGCATGCTATGGGCTTATGACATTCTGAAGCGCCCGGAATTTCTCGACACCGCATTAGACACGATCGACTTCCTGATCGGGTTGTCGCAAAACGAAGCCGGACAGATCCGGCCAGTGGGAAGCGATGGCTGGTGTCGTCCGGGTTATCGGGCGTTGTGGGATCAGCAGCCGATCGACGTGATGAAGCTGGCGCTAGCTGCGGCCAAGGCATATGAAGTGACGGGAAAGCCTAGTTATGAAGCGATTGTTCTGAAATGCCGTGACTGGTTCTACGGCAGCAACGACCTCGGCACGCCGATGATTAACGAGCGGGACGGCAGCTGTCATGACGGGCTGCATGCAGAAGGCCCCAATTTGAATTGCGGGGCAGAGGCGGTCGTCTCTTATTTGCTAACCGAAGCCATTTGCCATAAATCGCTGCATGTCAAAGTATAGCTTAGCATGGTCCATTGTTCGGCGATTTCGGAGTCGTTATTGCTAAGATGATGATTCCGGAATCGTTTTCGTTTCAGATGATAGGTAGGCGCGGTAATAGTTACTGGACACCTGCAATACGTACATAGAAGGCCGCAGAAGGTCATAAAAGGTGCAT
>NZ_HE610957.1:71293-225237 GCF_000285515.1 Paenibacillus senegalensis JC66 | reverse complement strand
ATTGAGGGAGGTACATAAAAAGTCACATAAATGTTATATAAAAAGGCCATAATCGATCATCAAAAGAACCATAAATGTTCCGTAAAAATCCACAAATTACATAAAAATAAATGATCCACATGTCAATGGATAAATATCTTATTGACTTTTTATTGTTAACTGGTAAACTATAATTGTTAAACGGTTAACAATATTTTTAATGCGTGGTGATTTATATTAGCTCCCAAAAACGTACAGAAGCTATTGAAGCAGTCCAATCCTTTATCATGAATAGAGAAAAGAATTTGCGGAATCGGAGCAAGCGGCCCGAAAGTGTTGCCGGTTCCGGGGTAGTTAGAGACTGGTCCGTAACTCAGCTTCACATCCTGTCGTTAATTAAGCGTCTTCCTTTTAAAATGAACAATACATCCCTAGCAGCTGAACTTAATTTATCTAAAGCCGCGATAACTAAAGCCGTAAATACATTGATTCAGCACAATTTAGTCGTAACAGCAAAAAAAGCAGACAATCTTAAAGAAATTTATTATGAAGTGACAGATCAAGGGAAGCAGCTAGCTGCCGAGCATGATAAGATGCATAACCAAGCTGAAAAAAAGTACCACGAGCTGTTCAGTCATTTCCATGATGACGAAATTGACGTTATTATTCGTTTTCTAAAAAGATGGTCGATGATGTCGTAATCCAAAATACGTAGAAATAAAAAGAGGAGTTGACTAGAGTGAACAAGCAGGAAGCGATCCGTTTTCTTTCACAAATGTATAAAGATATTGTTGTTAATTTTGACTTTGATAAAATACCAGAGTATTTCGATAAGGACTACTATCAAGTAACCGACGGCAAAAAGGTAGACATGGAAGGATTTAAGAATCACCTTGCTGCGTTAAAAGCTATAGTGGACCAAGTCGCTGTTTCTCCGTTTTATGATGCCCTTTACGATGAAGAGCTGCAGACTTTGGCATTGCGGTACACCGTAGATGTGGTCAAAAAAAGCGGAGCGCGCGGATCAATTGAGCTTATCGCCATTTTTGAAATTAAAGATAACAAGATTGTACGCTGCAATGAAATATCTCGTGCCCTTCATGACCAGAACGGATTCGAGGAACTGGCAAGTGTTGTCTCTCCGATGGTATAGTAGTCGATTGATAGTAATGGATTGATTACCAAAAAAATATACTATTCATAATAGTAAAATCAACGTATAATGAGTTGTTGTTATCATGACGAATCTGTAAATAGGGAGGAATCATGAATGGATACAGCAACCCATTTTGTTATCGGTCTTGGACTGGGAGCAATGGCCCATTTGTCCCCAGAGGTTGCGGCTAATCCAGCTCTCGGATTGGCCATTACGATAGGAACCGTGGTGGCTTCCGAAGCCCCGGATTCAGACTTTTTATACAAAATAAAAGGAACTTCCGCCTACCTGAAAAACCACCGGCGCTGGACTCACTCAATTCCGGCCTGGTTTGTATGGCCCACCTTCATAACGTTTGGGTTATCACTCACATTTCAAGGAATCCCGTGGGGACTTGTATGGCTATGGTGCTTTGCCGCAGTTCTCGTCCACGTAGGAACTGACATACTTAATACATTCGGTGCGGTACCACTTCTGCCTTTTTCTAAAAAACGGTTAAGCTTCGACGTACTCCAGGTATTCGATCCGGTTCTGTTCATTTCTCAGCTGCTCGGACTTGTGTTGTGGTGGAGCGGCGCAGCCTCGCCTGGCCCATTGTTTCTTGGTATCAATTCATTCACCGTTATTTATATTGCTGCCAGATGCCTATTTCGGCGTAAGGCGGAGCTGGTCGTTGCACGTGAAATTAAGGGGCAATCCAATGCCCGTTATAGTCTCATGCCGACCTTTCACCTTACTAATTGGAAGGCCGTTATTGAAACAGCGGACGGCTTTCGTCTGGGGACGATCCGTCACGGACGATTCGAAGAGGACATGAAGCTAAATTCTGCATCTGAACCGTCCGTTCGAGTGAATATTGAGCCGTTAACAAGGCTGATAAGCCATAGGGACATCTCCGAGACCTTCTTCTCAATCGCCAAGCATATTTATCGTGAAGTCGAGGTGCATGATAACCGAATCAGGGTCATCCTGACTGACCTTCGTTTCCGGTATGGTCAGTATTTCCCTTTTCGTGCGGTGTTTGAGCTGGATGGGGAGGGGACTCTGCTCTCGGAAAGGCTATGCAGCAAATCCGATATGCGACTGGGAATCGGCGTTCAAGAATCACCGGGATTCGTCTCAACTTCATAACAAGTCTAAGGACTGCTTTAAGCAAGGGAGATTGCTGAAGCGGTCTTTTTTTCGTTTTTTTTGAAGACAGGAACTGACATAAGTATTCACTCAAGCGATATTATATCCATGAGCATTAAGAGCTAGTCATAATCGCCTTTATTTGGATTAGGTAAGCCAAGAATGGTTATATTGAAACAAATAATTATTTTTATAGGTCAAGACAAAGCTAGGGGAACGGGTGTGTAGGCCATGTAAATTTAAGGTGAATGGAGTTGGAAATCATGGACTTAAACTTGATGCATATTGCTAAAGACGGGTTGATCGTCATCGGGAGAATCTTTACAATCTTTCCGCTTCTGCTGTTTATTACGCTTTTTATGGGAAGAAGATCGATTGGTGAACTGCCTATCTTTGATTTATTAATCATAATAGCCCTCGGTGCCATAGTGGGAGCCGACATTGCCGACCCTAAAATCGAACACATTCATACAGCGATAGCCCTTATCGTCATTGGTTTAATGCAAAAGCTTTATTCCGTATTTCTTGTTCGGAGCAGGCGATTCGGAAAGTTAGTATCCTTTGAACCAATCGTCGTTATTAAGGATGGAGTCTTTATTGTGGAAAACATGAAGAAGGTACGTTACCCAATCGATAATGTCCTGCAAATGCTAAGGGAAGTAGATATATTTGATATTTCAGAGGTTGATACCGCTGTACTTGAAGCTAATGGAAAGCTGACAGCATTTAAGAAAACAGAGAAGTCCGCGGTAACAAGAAGTGATTTGAATATTGCCGTTCAGGCTGCTGGGATAGCTTACCCGGTAATCATGGAAGGAAGGATTGAAAGGGAGGCCTTGAAAACTCTTAATTTAACGGAGGAATGGCTGAACAAACAATTAAAGAGCAAGAAGATCAAATTGTCTGACGTATTTTTTGCCACAGCAAATGATAATCACGAATTAACTATAACGGACAGAAGTAATCAGCCCCCCGTACCGCCTATTTTTCGTTAATAAACGGATCAGTCTGACAATTGCAGCGAAACTTTCAATGTTCAATGTGAGAAAAGCGACCGAGATTGATCTCGCAAAAAGTGGTTGTCGGTTGTTAAACAATAGTTAAAGATGCACATAAGAGCTATTCATAACACCTCGAATATCTTAACATGGATTCATACGAGGAAGGATTATTATTCTTCAAAAGCGATGCCTGGAACAACAAGAATGAAGTTTAATAAAGGTGGGCATTTTTGTATGAATCCATTTTATAATAAAATTTCTTATCTTATTTTTATAATGGCAGTGCTGACTATATCGGCATGCAGCGGCGGGAATGGTATTAGCGGAGGCGAGGGAGGAGGGAGGGAAGGTAAGAGTTCAACCCTTGCTCAAGAACAAAAAGCAGCCAAAGGATTGAATCCCGAGGGCTTTCCTATTGTAGAGGAAAATATCAGCTTAGAGTTTTTTACAGGATTAGCTCCATCCAACAGCAGCAATTTTGAGGAAACGATTGTTTGGGAGATGTATAAAAAGAAAACGAACATGAACATTAGCTTTACGTTGGTTCCGTTTGATAGTCTTAATGAAAAAAGGAATCTGATGTTGGTTGGCGGTAATTATCCCGACGCTTTCTATAGCGCACGTATACCTGCAGCCGATTTAATGAAGTACGGAGAGCGGGGGACATTTATTCCGCTTAATGATCTGATCGATCAGTATGCTCCTAACTTCAAAGCTCTGCTGGAACAGCACCCCGATTTGCAAAAAGGGCTAACTATGCCTGACGGCAATATCTATTCATTCCCATCCTTTTATTCACCAGATTTCTTGGCTATGCTGATTGGAACCCCAATCTGGATTAATGAGGATTGGCTGGCTGAGCTTGGACTGGAGGAGCCGCGGACGATAAATGAATTCTATGAATTTTTGAAGGCGGTGCAAGCTTCCAATCTCGCCGGTGGCAGCGCGGTTCCCTTTGGAGCCGTTGGCTTTAATACTTTAAAATATCATCTTCAGGGAGCCTGGGGACTGGGAACGAGAGGAATCGGCAACGCATATCTCGATATTGACCCTGCCACTAATAATTTGCGATTTTATAGAACAACCGATCAATACAGGGAAATGCTGGAATTCATTCATCAATTATATGCAGAAAACTTGCTGGATCTAGAGATTTTTACTATACAAGAAAGTAATTTTCGAGAAAAAGGGGCTGAAGAAGTTTATGGCGCAGTTATTACAACCAATCCCATTACTGCGTTTAATCTAGATAATTATGTGGGGCTCGGTGCTTTGGAAGGTCCTTACGGTGATCGTTTGTACTCGCATGTAAAAGCTCCTTTAGCCTGGATCGGGGCATTTGTCATTACGGACAAAAATCCGCATCCGGAAGCAACGGTTCGCTGGATAGACTGGTTCTTCAGTGATGAGGGGGCAGACTTCTACTTCAGAGGAATTGAAGGCGAGACGTTCGAGTATAAGGAAGATGGGACGTGGGATTACGTAAAAGATATTACGGACAATGCTAATGGTCTAACAGTCAGCCAGGCAAGAAATAAGTATTTTACTTGGAATGGCGGCAGCTATCCGGGTTACGTTCAAGATCATTATTTCATGGGGGCGGAATCGTATCCGAACGCTCTGGAAACAGGGGAGAAGGCGGCGCCTTACGCACCGGAAGAAATATGGAATCCGTTTACCTATACAGCTGAAGAAAACAACTTTATGGCTTCAGTAGCCGTTGATATTCACACATATATGGCAGAAATGGAATCCAAATTTATCGCAGGTGACACCCCGTTTAGTGAATGGGACAGCTATATAGCTACCATTGAAAGAATGGGCTTTGATAAGTATATGGAGATTGCAAATGCAGCTTATGAGAGATATATGAACAATTAAAAAGCGGCCGATTCCTGTCGGCCGCTTGTACACTTATAATCATTACACATTTAATTTTTTTCCATTACAGCAAAGTAATTTTCTTCATCGTCTGCAAAATTAAATACTTTTTCCCCGGAAGGCATACTTATGACTTCTCCGACTTTGACATTTTTGTTGGATAGGTCGACATGTAATTGATCGACATTTTCCGTGAAAAACATTAAAGAAGGAGTGCCGAGATTCATATCAGGTTCCATCTTAGCAACGAGTTCCTTGTTTTGGAGAACGATACTTGTGGCTGCGCCGTTAGGGGCAACTTCAATCCATCTCATTCCTTGACCGTTATCCTCTTCGGAAAGTACGGTAAATCCTAATTTCTCTGTCCAAAAAGCCCGTGCTTTATCTTGGTCATTCACATACAACATAACTTGTCCAAGTTTACTAATCATTGTTTTAACACTCCTTTAAATTGAGTTAGAGTTAGACGATATCCATTCGATTTTCATCATAATTTAAACTTCTTTATAACTGAATGTACCATACATGGAGTATACTTCATCGGAAATCTTCATGACAAGGCATGTTTAAAATTAGTCATTAATACATGTAGGGTATTAAAAAGAATGGCCTATAACATGGAGTAAGCTGTCCAAGTCATAGGCCATATCGTTGGTATAGAGTTCTCTAACTAATCTTCAGAAATACTTTCAATGTATCGGCAGGATTATCTAACACATAGCGGAAGGCTTCGTTTATATCTTTCAGCATGTATGTTTTGGTTTTCAAAGGGTCGAGAAGGACCTCCTTATTCTGCACCAGCTCCAAAGCTTGCTGAAAATCTTTGCGTGTGTACATAAGATCTCCCAAAAGCTCAAGCTCCCGGTCCTGGATGTAATGAACCGGCAGAGATACATCGCCTTCGACTACACCCACTATGACAATGCGGCTGCCTTTGCGGGCAATTTCCACCGATTGGCGGAGGGTAAAGGCTTTGCCGACACATTCAAAGATGATATCCGCGCCATCGGGGGCAAACATTTTTAGCCCATCTATTATGGAAGCTTTGCCCGAATTGATTTGCACATCGATACCTAGCTGTCGTGCAATAGCAAGTCGGCTGTCTTGAAGGTCGCTAATGGCCACCTTTGCTCCTTTGGCCTTGGCTGCCTGGGCGACAAGTAATCCGATCGTTCCAGCGCCGATAATCACAATATGATCGCCGGCTTTAACCTTACCCAGTTCAACAGCATGCACAGCAACAGCTAAAGGCTCAATCATGGCTCCATCCTCATAAGTGAGGCTATCGTCAAGAGGAATTACATTCGCGGCAGGAACTTTTACGTAAGTTGCGTAGCCTCCTTTGATCTGACAGCCAATGACCTTTAGATGATCGCAAATATTGTAACGTCCTGTTCGACAGTTATAGCATTGTCCGCAAGTGATAGATGGCTCTACAATGACTCTTTGACCCACTTGTAAAGATGAGTCGGCTACTTCTCTTCCGATTTGATGGATGATTCCGGAGAATTCATGTCCCATGACAATGGGAGGCTTAACAAACGGATGCTTGCCCTCGAAAGCGTGCAGGTCTGATCCACATATTCCGGCTATTTCTACTTTAATGACAATACCATCAGAGTCCGGTTGAGGTTCCTCTAATTGTTCCAGTTCAAATTCGAAATCACGAAATAGGTTAGCTTGCAGCATAGAAATACCCTCCCAGTCAGATAGAGTTATTAAATAGAGTTTAATTTATACTGTACTATCTATTTTACGCTACCCATCGTTAGGCCGCTAACCAAATATTTTTGAATGACCAGCCCAAACAAGATTACTGGGAGACAAACAAGAGTACCTGCAGCAGCGACTTCCCCCCAACGGATGCCTTCCAGTGAAATAAAGCCGGTGACGGCTATCGTGGTAGTTTTGGTTTGATTCCCGGTAAGGATCAGTGCAAATATGAACTCATTCCAGGCAGTAATAAATGAAAAGATAGCAGAAGCAACAATTCCAGGTGACGCCAAAGGAATGACTACCATCAAAAAAGCTTTTAGTCTTGACGCTCCGTCAATTCGGGCCGCATTATCCAAATCGACGGGAATACTCTCGAAATATCCCCTCATCATCCAGACGACAAACGGCAAGCTGATGGTTAGGTAGACCAAGATGAGCCCAATATAAGTATCCAACAGGTCAAGTCTCTGGAAGATCAAGTAAAAGGGTAGGATGACCATAATTGGAGGCGCCATACGAATAGAAAGAATCCAGAATGCGAGATTTTCTTTCTTCTTCATATGAAACCGGGCGAGAGCATAAGCTGCAGGGAGTCCAAACAGCAAGCTCAGTAATGTTGTCGATACTCCAATAATTATACTATTCATATAATTATGGATGAATGATGCATTGCCAAGTACACTTTGGAAATTATCCAGAGTTGGTGTGAATAGTATCTTTGGCGGAAAGCTGAAGGCATCTACTCTAGTTTTAAAAGACGTTAGAATAAACCAGAAAATCGGAAAGGCAAAGGCCAGAACCATCAGCCAATAGATCACTTGCAACACGGAGCGCTCCAGTATTCTATTATTCATTGTCGGTTCTCACCTCAAGATGTTGGATTTTTTGGCAATGATTTGTGATAGGACAATGATCATAATCAGCATAATGATACTGATTGCAGCAGCGTGCCCCATATCGAGAAAACGGAAGCCGGTCATGTAGGCATACATATTCATCGTCTCCGTTGAAGTTCCTGGACCGCCTTTCGTCATCACATAAATCGTATCAAACCACTTAAATGTGTCCATGAATCTGAAAATACATGCGATAATAATATAAGGAGATAAAAAGGGCAGAGTTAAGTGGAAAAACGACTGCCATCGACTTGCGCCATCAACACTTGCCGCTTCATACGGTTCTTGCGGAAGCGATTGAAGGCCTGCAAATAGAATAAGAGCGACGAATGGACTCCATTCCCATATATCAATGCCGATTAGTACCCAAATGGCTGCATTATGGTTGGACAGCCAGGTTTGCATGGGCAATCCCAGTGACGTCAGCAAATAATTAATGATTCCAAACTGTGGATCAAGCATCATAATAAAGATCAAGCCAATGACGACAGGTGTTGTAATCGTGGGCAGCAAGAATAAGGACTTGCCTATTTTATTGCCCTTAAAATTTTTGTTCATCAGCAGGGCGAGACTCAAGCCGATGATCAACTGTGGAATCAAAGCCCCTATAATATAGGTTCCAGTATTTAAGAAAGAATTCCAGAACCTGCCGTCAGTCAGAACATCTGAAAAATTTTTCAGTCCCACAAAAGGCTTGTCGATCTCCGTTAAGCGGTAATCGTGCAGACTCGTATAGACGGCGAACAAAGTCGGAATGATCGTTATCGTAAATAGTAGAATCACCATAGGAGCCAACAAAATACGATGCGGTGCCGGGGATTCCAGGGTTAGGACTTGAAGCATTTTTTTTCTGAAATTCAATACGGGATCCTCCTTAAGCGAAGACATCAACAATTCAGGTTGGCTTCAATGAAATAATTGAGCTATTGTAGAAATCCTTCTATTTCCTTCTGTGCATTATTTAAAGCTTCTTCCGCAGAACGGCCAGCCATTACTTCACTTAAGGCAATTCCCAGCAGATCTCCAAAGCGATTCCATTCTTCAATTCTCGGACGATAGTTGGCATAGCTCTCATTGAAAGCGCGTGACGTGACGTCTACCCAATTGCCATCATCATAATTATATCTTTCAATATATTGAGGATCTTCAAATACGGAATTGCGGGTAACATCCGCACGGTTCCCTTCAAGAGCTGTTTTTAATTGAATTTCTTTGCTTGTTACCCAAGAAATGAAATCAAAGGCTTCTTTCGGATGATTGGCATGTTTCGGGATGGCCATACCCCAAGTCGACACGCTAGGGAAAGATCCGGCGGGGCCGCTTGGTACACTGGCATAACCAATTTTACCTACTACTGTAGAGTTATCCGGATCTTCAATCCTTGACGCAAAATTGGTTGCATCAATGGCCATCGCCACATTACCTTGCTGCACATTCAACTGGACTTGGTCCCAACTAAATTCAGTACCGCCAGGAGGGGCGTAATTGGATAACAGGTCTGCATAGATTTCAACAGATTGAATAGATTCAGGGCTGTTAACGTTAGGTTGACCATCCTCAGTGAACCATTGACCGCCCATGGCATTGAAAAAACCAGCCCAGGTGTAGACATTCATTCCTTGTCCACGCAGCCCTCTCATAGCTATGCCGTACTTGCCGTCTTTCGTCAACTGTTCAGCGATAGAGACCAGCTCATCAATTGTTTGTGGGGGGGAAGTAATGCCATTTTCCTCAAAAATTTCTTTATTGTACATCAGCATCGATGATTCCCCATAAAAAGGAATAGCATAGACCGAACCATTACTGCTTAAAGCTTCAAGAAAACCTTGGGAGAAGTCTTCCATATCCAAACCGGTAGATTCAATATAGTCATTAAGGTCGAGCAGCCAGTCAGCTCTCGCATATTTCGGAATAAACATGTTCTCGGTCATAATGATGTCGTATTGATCGGAAGCGGAAGCTAATGCTAATTCCGTTTTGCTGAAGATTTCCTCTTGGGGAAGAACATCAAACACAACTTTAACGTTATTATCAGCCTCATATTCATTTAGAAGCGCTTGCACGGCTTCAACAGAAGAGTGATTTTGGACTGCTGCGTGCAAAGTAATAGTCTCAACGTCCGAACCTTCCGATTCCTGGCCACCCTGTGAGGGACTCGAACCACATGCAGTACTGATCAACATAATAGATGCAACAAAGCCTAATCCTGTTTTTTTCATATTGACTCCACCTCATAAAGTAATTAGCTTAAGTTTGATTGCGCTTACACGTACTAAACAGAAAACATCTAAGTAACTGATTACCTAAAAGACTTATATCACCTCTTTCAACAGGTGTATGGGACCCGCTTAGTAATTAAACTCAATTTACTTTATTATCGTGGCATATAACAAAGAATGTCAAGATTTTTTTGAATTTCACTAATATAACTGCCAAAATTAATAATTTAATTAGTATAAAAAATCCATAATTACTATGTATTTCCTTATATCGCTACAAAGAATTAGGAAAACTGCACTCTTTCATGAAAATAGAATAGGATTGACAAGAAAAATATGGAGTGTATAATTAAACTAAATTTAATAAGTTAAGGAGTTGCGTTGATTTTGGATCTTTCCACTTTTCCGGCAAATTCCAACTTGATGAAACAGTTAAACCGTTCCCAAGTGCTTAATCTAATCCGAAACCAGGGGCCTGTCTCGAAGGTGCAGATTGCAGAGGTAACGAAATTGACATTTCCAGCAGTAGTCAACATTATAACGGAGCTGTCCCAAAGAGGTATTATTACCGAATCCGGGTATGGCCATTCCGTTGGAGGACGAAAACCGGTCCTGCTTAAATTTAATCCGAATTTTAAATATGTCATTGCTGTTGAGCTAGAGCTTCATCATGTGAAGGCAATGATTGTTAATTTGGATGCAGAACCGGTGGCGAAGGGGGACATTAAGATTGACCCGGATAGTGGCAGCAGCACCATCTTAAATCAGGTTTACAAAGTGATTGATGAGATTATCGAGGTTTCCGGACTATCTATGGATCAAATTTATGGAATTGGCATTTGTTCTCCCGGACCGGTTGATCACAATCAGGGGGTTGTCCTCAACGCCCCTATGCTCAAGGATTGGAATAACATTCCTCTTAGGGATATGGTTGCTCAAAGATATGGCATCTTAACTTTGCTTGAAAAAGATGCTAATGCTGCTGCAATTGGGGAGCTATGGTTTGGTGCCGCCAAGGGAAAAGAAAATGTAGTTAACCTAATTGTCAATTACGGAATCGGTGGCGGTATTATTATCGACCGCAGAATTTACAGAGGGTTTTATAAGGGTGCTGGGGAGATTGGGCATCTGACCATTAACATGGACGGTCCTCAATGCAGCTGCGGCAATCAAGGTTGTCTGGAGGCATATTCCTCGGGTGTGGCCATTGTACGCAAAATCAAGGAAGAGCTGCAGCGTGGGGTGGAAACGCCGTACAAGGAGAAGTACGAGCAGTTGGGAGATGAGCTGACGCTTAAGTGCGTGACGGATGCGGCATTGGATGGCGATTATTTGGCTATTAACGTCATTAAAGACTCAGCCCGTATTCTTGCAGTTGGCATTGCAAATACGATTCATTATTTTAGTCCGGAATCGATTATTTTAGGTGGTAAATTGTTTGCTTATTATCCTAAAACACTTGAAATTGTCAAACAGCACGTGAAGGAACGGGTGCTGGATTATTTCTATGACAAAATTTCCATTATTCCATCCGAGCTTGGAGACAATGCAGATATTATTGGGGCTGCATCGATGGTTATTGAACATTTATTTGATTATTCGGAACAGCTGCTGTCGGGAGATCCGGCTTAATTAATCCCTGTACCTGCAGCAAAACTGGGAAAGGAGTTAGGACATTGAAAGGTAATTACCTTATAGTACAATCCGGCGGACCTACCTCCGTCATCAATAGTACGTTATGCGGCATTATCGAAGAGATCCGGGCAATGAATAGTTCTGGAAAACTATACGGTGCGAAGCAAGGGCTGTATGGACTGCTGCATGGAGATTATGTCGATTTGTCTGATTTGTCCCCTCAAGAGGCTGGTCGATTAAAAAAGACGCCTGGGGCCGCCCTTGGAACTTGGAGACATAAACTTACCGAGGAGCATTTTCAGACAATAATCAATCATATGAGAGCGTACGATATCCGGTTTCTCTTTTATATAGGTGGCAATGGTTCCATGTATGTTGCGGATCAATTGAACCGTACTGCCGGCATGGCAGGATACCCACTAAGTGTGGTCGGTATCCCAAAAACTATAGACAACGATATTATGCATACCCATCACACGCCTGGCTATGGCAGTGCTGCCAAATTCATCGCTACCTGCACCCTGGAGTGTGGGCTGGATATCCAGAGTCTGTGGGGCAATAACAAAATCACCATTTTGGAGACAATGGGGAGAAACACAGGCTGGTTGGCGGCTGCAAGCATTCTCGCTAGAGGGGAGGAGGATTCTGTTCCCCACCGCGTCTATATTCCCGAATCTCCCTTTTCACTAGAACGTTTTCTGCTAGATGTTCAAACGTCTTACGAAACCTATGGCTATGCGCTTGCCGTGGTGTCTGAAGGAATAAGGGATGATGAAGGAAACATCGTCGGTTATTCAGGCGAAATAGACAGGGTAGGGCGTCCTGGTGTTGGAGGTGTGGGCTCCTATTTGGCGGCAATGATTGAGCAGGAGACTCCTTTTGCCTCGCGGTCTGTTGTTCCTGCGATATGGCAGCGAACCGGGATGCATGTGGCTTCCGGGATAGATGTAAAGGAAGCTTTCCAGGTTGGGAAAGCAGCTGTCCGGTCGCTAAAAAAAGGATCTTCCGGCAGCATGATCTCCTTGAACGCGCCGGTAGAGGGAAGCTTCACATTCGGGGAGGTTCCTTTAGCCAATGTTGCTTCACACGAAAGACCCTTTCCTCTGGAATGGTATGACGCGGAGCGAAGTTTAATTAAAGCCGAGTTTCGAGAATATGCGCTTCCGTTAATTCAAGGAGAGGTAGAGCTGGAAATGAAGAATGGCCTGCCAAGATATCAATCCATCATGTGATTGACTATACAGCATTAACCAACGAAACCAACAAGGAAGGTGTCATCATTATGAATATCGTATCATCCACTCCTTTATTAGAAGAAGCCCGGCAAAAGGGCTACGGGGTAGTCGCGATTAATTGCGATACTTTGGAAATGATTCAAGCCGTAATCGAAGCTGCTGATGAATGCGAGGCTCCGGTTATCGTGCAGACTACGGCCAGTGCGATTAAATATTTGGGAATGAACTATATTGTATCTGCGATTAAAACAGCTATGGGCCAGGTCAAAGTTCCCGTTGCCCTTCATCTCGATCATGGACAAGATCATCAATTGATTCTCGAATGTATTCGTGCAGGGTACTCCTCGGTTATGATTGATGCTTCGATGTACGAATTTGATGAAAATGTTAGACGGACTAAAGCGGTAGCTCAAGTTGCCAGAGCTATGAACATTAACGTGGAGGCTGAGCTGGGTAAAGTAGGCGGGGTAGAGGATGACATTGTCGTGGATGAAGCGGATAGCGTCCTGGCTGACCCGGATGAATGCGCGAAATTTGTGGAATTGACGGATATAACCAGTCTGGCACCGGCCATAGGAACGGCGCACGGCATTTACAAAGCAGAGCCGAACATAGATTTTGCACGGATTGAACAAATTGCGAGCAAAGTCAAGGTTCCACTCGTTTTGCACGGCGGTTCCGGGATTCCTGAGCACCAGTTGAAGAAATGCGTTGCACTTGGCATGTCTAAGATTAATGTCGGTACAGAAATTAAACACACTTATGCTAATACCATGAAGCAGTATATTGGAGAGAATCCGAAAGTAGACGATGCAAGAAAATATTTATCGGAAGCACGGACTGCGCTGAAAAATTTGGTGAAAGAAAAGATGGAGCTAGTAGGATCGGTTGGAAGGGTTCGTTAAGCATTCATTAAATCATTCATTAAATCAATTGAAAAAGTCAACAAGTGATATGTTCAACAGGAGGATCGAGATTGCATATTCTAGCGGGTATTGATGTCGGAGGTACCAAAAGTGCAGTTTGTCTGGGTATTCCTGATGAAACCGGGATGAGAATCATTGCTAAAAAGAAGTTCCCAACCCCACAGGACCCGGAAAAAGCGATGGATCAATATATAAGCTCTATTGGTCAATTGCTATCTGAAAAGAAGTATTCCCGTTTAGACGCGATTGGAATCAGCTGCGGAGGACCTTTAGATAGTGGACGGGGCTTGATTATGTCTCCACCAAACCTAATGGAGTGGAACCATTATGATATTTTATCTCCATTACGAGAGCGCTACCAAGTACCGGCTGCAGTTCAGAACGATGCTAATGCCTGCGCAGTTGCAGAATGGAAATGGGGGGCCGGCAGGGGTTATGATAATGTCATCTTCCTTACATTCGGGACTGGTATGGGGGCCGGTTTGATTCTAAACGGACAGCTATACGCGGGAACAAATGATATGGCCGGAGAAGTTGGGCATATTCGTCTAGAGAATGACGGACCTTTTGAATATGGGAAAACGGGGTCATTTGCCGGCTTTTGCAGTGGGGGCAGCATACCAAAGCTAGCTGAAGAGCTTATTATTGAGCAAATACATCATGGAAATCCCCCTTCCTTTTGTTCAACTGTCGAGACTCTTCCATTAGTGACCACTGAAAAAATCGGCTTGGCGGCCCAGGATGGTGATCCGCTGGCCTTGAAAATTTTTGAAATCGTCGGCAGAAAGCTAGGCCAAGGGATTAGTATTCTAATTGATATTTTAAATCCCGAAAGGATAATAATAGGAAGCATTTATGTTAGACAGCAAGAACTGTTGGAAAAATACATGTTGGAAGTAGTAAGAAAAGAAACACTTTCCCATTCTTTAGGTGTGTGCCAGATTGTTCCTTCCGCTTTAAAAGAAGAGATTGGGGATTATGCCAGTTTATCCGTAGCTTGGCAGGCTCTGCATGGAAGCAATCCTGCCTTTTTAAAATGAGTTTACGATTAATCCGTCAAAAGGGGTGTCCCTCCAATGAAAGCTCTAGTTATAGATGCTCCCCACAGTATTTCTATTAAAGAGATTTCTTATCCAAAGCCCGGTCCTAATGAAGTGACCGTGAAAGTGTTACGGGCAGGTATATGCGGTACAGATATTCATATTTTTGAAGGAAACATGGAACTGGAATATCCGGTTGTTCCCGGACATGAATTTTCAGGAGTTATTCATGAATTGGGAGAAGGGGTAGAGCATTACCGCATTGGCGACCGGGTAAGCGCTGATCCAAGTGTCGGCTGTGGTAAATGCAGGCATTGCAGGGCTCATAGAACGAATTTATGCATTCAATTTGGCGGGTTGGGCACAACACTTCAGGGGAGTATGGCGGAATATGTGAAGGTGTCTGCAGACAAGCTGGTTGCTATTCCGGACAGCATGTCTGAGGAAGAGGCGGCTTTTATCGAGCCGATGGCTTGCGTAGTTCAGGCGATGAACCGCTTGAAGATGGAAGTAGCCTCCCGGGTGTTGTTGTTCGGGGCAGGAGCTATGGGACTACAATTAGTACAGGCCATGGCTCAGGCGGGAGCATCAGAGCTTGTTGTTGTCGATATTTCGCAAAAAAAGCTTGATTTGGCTTTGCAGTTGGGAGCTACCAAAGGGGTGTTAAGCGGAAATTTGGAGAAGGAGCTTTCTCTTGAAGACGAGGATGGATTCGATATTGTTGTTGACGTAACAGGAATTCCTAGCGTTATCGAAAAGGCGTTTGACTTTATGGGCGGCTCCTCTAAATTCCTTCAGTTTGGTGTTGCAGCACCTGACGCAGTTATACGGATCCATCCATACAAAGTATATCATTCGGAATGGACCATTGTAGGCTCCATGGCTCTTAATGGCACTTTTTTGTCAGCCTTTCAATGGATAAAGGATGGAAGGATTCAATTGCAGCCACTTGTTTCTCAAGTAATGACCATGCAGGAGGCAGTAGACTATTTCAGAGGAAAACGCGATCCTGACTTTTTGAAGCTGCAAATCCGGTTTGATTAAGCATGCTTTCCCTGTTTTATAATAAGCGCACACTCGATTTTTAAAGGAGTGTGCGCATTTTTATTACCTTCTCTACCATTGTATAACCTTCAAGCAAATGCTAAAGTTGCAACATTAAAGCCCCAATAGAAGTAAAGAGCATGATGGATTAACGGCGTAAAGAATTAACATCATTAATTAAAATGGTGTAGGCCTTATAAAAATCTACTCCTTCTATTTTATAGCTTTAGTCCATCAAAACCATAATATATTATTGTAATTGTCCATTTGATGAATTGCTAAAGGAAACGGTGCGTTTATGTATTCAAGGGAAGAGCTTACCATAAAAATAAGTAACGATGATCCAAACCCGGATACAAAAGTCGTGCTGTGGGACATTACTCTAACAGAGGTGGACACAGGACAAGGATACTCAACAGCATTCGATCATTATTTTAACAACCCGACCCGACAAACCTGAACAGATTTTATCAGATCATGGTGTTATCATTTTGTTAGCCTTAAAAGTGAAGGGAGGTTGCTCTAATGGATCTGCTTGAAAATATGAACGCAGCGATAAGTTATATTGAAGATCATTTGGATCAGGAAATTAATTACAAAGAGGTAGCCAGAATAGCCTGCTTCTCCGAGCATCACTTTAAACGAATGTTTTCGTTCATAGCAGGTATAACTCTTGCAGATTATGTCCGTAGAAGACGCATGACTCTGGCGGCTTTCGCTTTGAAAAAAGGGAACTTAAGAGTGATAGATGTTGCCATTCAGTATGGCTACCATTCACCGGATTCCTTTGCCAGAGCATTTCAGGCAATGCATGGGGTTACGCCAAGTTCAGTAAAAAACGCTAACGTATCATTAAAAGCATTTCCTAGGATGACCTTTCAATTCGCGATTAAAGGAGATGTAGAAATGAATTACAAAATTGTGGAGAAGGAAGCTTTTACCGTCGTGGGAAAAAAGGAAACGGTAGCGGGTGGAGACGAATTCAATCCGAACATGTGGGAGCAATTAGAAGAAATCGAGGAAATAGTTAAGCCTTATGATAACACTTCTTTTTCGGGCACTCTTCATGTTAGCCGGACGAATAAAAATGGGGAAGTCGATTACTATGTGGCTGCTGCTACGACTAAGCCATGCCCCAAAGAGCTTGAGCAGTTGGAGATCTCGCCTCAAACCTGGGCAGTATTTCAAGTAACTGGAGAAATTCCAGAAGCCTTATTAAAGACCTGGGAGCGGGTGTACACCGAATGGTTCCCTACCTCCGGTTATGAATTGGCCGAAGCACCTGAAATAGTCAGAGGCGATGACACAACTTTGGAAATTTGGGTTCCTGTAAAGAAAAAATAAGTTAGAACGAGGCTTTTTGGAAATCCGCTGGAGAATAAAAAGATTGAAAGGCAACCTCTAATCGGGTTGTCTTTTTATATTGCATAATGACACAGAGGTCATTTCTATAACGAAAACATTATAAATAAAGGAAACATTTTTAACATGAAGAATTAAATAGTATCGTGATTTCCAGTAATAGGAGATATTCAGCAAGGGAACTGAAAGTTTAATGGAAAAATTAGAGTACGCTTTGCCGCGTATTATTTTCTTAATAGTGATAGATCTCAGCTTCCGTTGGCATCTGATAGAGGTAAGGAGGTGCAGTGATTGCTCAATATCGAGACCAAACCCAGCATAGGATTGGACAGAGTAGCCACGGCCGTGAATGAAGCTCGACTGGAAGCAGACCGGGAGCTTGTTGAACGAGCTCGGAGCGGCGACCAGGAGGCATTCAGCGAGTTGGTGCGCACCCATAGGGCACAGGCTTATGGTTGGGCGAATACGATCGCCCGCGATGATTATCTTGCAGAAGATATCGTACAGGATGCGCTCATTCGGGCATTTCTGCACCTTGGCACCCTAACGGATGTCAGCAGATTTCTCCCATGGCTGCATACAATCGTCCGTAATCAGGCGTATATGAAGCTTCGCCGCGGCGGCCCTTTTGCCAAGGAGCAGCCGTTTGCCGGGTTCAACGCGAAAAGCAGCTATTCCGATGCGGGCTACTGCGGGGATTCAGATTCCACGGATTGGGGGGATATCGATCGGATCCTGTACCGAATGTCCCGTTCTGCTGCAGAGGAGGCGCAGCAAGGCAGTGATCCCGCCAAAGGGATACTTCGCAAGGAATTGATGGAGCAGCTTAGTTCTTTATTGAATTGCCTTAGCAGGCACGAACGGCAGATTTTTGAAGCCCATTTCTTTCGCGAGCTTTCCCCCGAAGAGATTGCGCAGCTTTTTGATACAACAAGGGCAAATGTTTACAATTTGCTTTCCCGTTCAAGGGCCAAGGTGCAAAGGGAGCGTATCCGCGTCACGATCAGACTGTATGTGCGGCAGCGCGCTGAGTTGGGGCAGAAACGGATTAATATATTGCAGAGCCCCCAGATTTAAGAGAGGAGAAATGTAATGAGCGAAATCAGCGGACAAAAAGATTGGACAAAGACTATGACGAGCGCTGCAGCCGTGATTCATGCCGCAGTCGCCTACACCGACAAGAAGCATTATTCATTAGTGGATGTGATGGGGATCACCGGCCATGCTTTTCGCATCAATATTGATCCTGATCATATCGATGTCGCAGGTCCGACGATGTTTCCCGGCGGCTATCTGGTCAGGCGAAATCTGTGCAATTTAGGGTTCATCAGCAGCCTCTCGGACACTGAAAAGCCGTTTACACCGGAAAAGGTGGAGAAGGTGCTGGCCCTGATCCAACAGTCAATTGACAATGGAATTCCGGTCATCAGCTTTGATCTGTTCATTCCGGAATTCGGACTTATCTATGGTTACGATGACGAAAAGCAGCTGTTTCACGCCAAGGATGTCTCGAAAGAGGGCACTTTGTCGTATTCTGATTTCGTCGAGAGCCGAAATATGTTATGGGTTACAGCAATAAGCGAAAGTCTTCCGCATTCCAAATATGAAACGCTTCGGATGGCGCTTGACATGATCGTGGAGCATGCACGCGGGAGGGAATGGCAGCACATTTTTGAGGGGAAGTATATGATTGGTCTTGCGGGTTATGATGCCTGGATTTCCTGTATGCAGCGGAGGAAAGCTGAGCCGTTCGGCAACGCCTATAATATCGCGGTTATTAGCGATGCCCGCGAGTTTGCAGTACAGTTTCTGCGTGAATTGGTGATTCATTGGAATGGTGAGAATGTCGTTGAGCGCACGGTTCGAAAAATGGCTGCAGAGGCGGCGGCGCATTATTCAAAGTCGGCGGCTGCTTTGGTTAACATACGAGAGCTATTCCCATTTCCGCATGGCGGGCGGCCTGACGATCCGGCAGTTGCGGACCGGGCGGCAGATCTGCTTCAAGAAGCCAAAGAAGCGGAGTCGCAGGGGATTGAGGTCTTGGAGCGGTTGCTGAAGTTTATGAAGGGCTACTGGTCGGAAACATGGATTCATTGAAAATATTTTTAACTGAACGGTCACATAAGCTGGAGTTGAAACATGATGGAAACTCAAATAAATATATGGAGAAACAGAATATGAAACCAATCATTCAAGAATTTAAAGAAAAAAGTAATTGGAATTGGAAGCATTGGCCAACCGGTTAATCCTATTGATGTTTGGCCTGTTTTGTTGGATAGAATGGAAGTGGTTCCTGGTCGAAAGAACGGCATTGAAACGCTTGGAGTCATTAAAAGAAATGAGCCGGGTTACCTGGCAGGAGTGCAGGTTGAATCATTGAGCGTTGTTCCAGAAGGAATGTTTTCCTATATTATCCCTGCTGGCCGGTATGCAGGTATGACACACAAAGGGCCTCTAAGCAAGATTAAAGAGACATTCGATATGATCATTAACTGGTTATCTTTGATGAATTATGAGCAGTATGACATAGTATGTTTTGAAGTTTATGATGAAAGATTCAGGGGGGAAGATGAGGCTAGCGAATTCGATATGTACATACAAATAAAATGAAATTTCGGGGGGTAATTGGAATGACGAACAAACAAACGAATCGTGCTGATGTGATCGGTTACTGCTGCATGAGGCTTCCCGTCACAAATTTAAAAAAATCGGTGGATTTTTATTGCGATGGACTGGGCTATGACTTGATTTCAGCCGATTATTCGTTCGGAGAGGCTCATGTTGGACTGAAAAATGGGAACGGTCCGGGTATTTTCCTGATGGAGGCAAGGCCGGAGGATGTCACCCCATTAAAGTTTAAATTTCCCCGCCCTTTCTTTGTCACAAGCAGCACGGGGTACGTGACGATGATAGAGCTGTTAACGAATGATTTGCTTGCTTTGCATGAACGGATGATACAAGCTGGCGCCCATATTGAGCAGGAACCTGTTTTTACTAATGATTTCGGGTACTTCACCTTCTTTGATCCGGACGGGCACTATATTCGGGCGGTCGAGGAAAAGGGCGCGTAGTTCAACGCCTGTAGAGAATTCGTGAAGAAGTATTTCAAAATAACGAACGCCCCCTTTTAAAGGCCAAGAAAAATTCCGTGCAGCCCTACACCCAAGTTCACCGACGGAAAAAGCTAAAAAATAGTATAATAGTACAAGGTCGAAGAGGGAAGAGTGCATGATTGATTAAGAAAGGAAGAGATAGCATGGAATTCGCAATGGTTATGCAGGAGCTGGAAGCGCTCGGCAAGGAACGTATAAAAAAGACTTATCTAAGCAATGGCGCTCACGAGCCGCTTTTTGGCGTGGCTACTGGCGCTATGAAACCAATCGCTAAGAAAATAAAAATCAATCAGCCTTTGGCCGAGGAGCTGTATGCCACAGGCAACTATGATGCCATGTACTTTGCAGGCATTATTGCCGATCCCAAAGCAATGAATGAGTCCGATTACGATCGCTGGATGGATGGAGCCTATTTTTATATGCTGTCCGATTATGTAGTCGCCGTAACTTTATCGGAGTCAGATATTGCCCAAGACGTTGCCGATAAATGGATCGCAAGTGGTAATGAGCTAAGGATGTCAGGCGGCTGGTGCTGCTACTGCTGGCTTTTGGGAAATCGCCAAGATCATGAATTTTCCGAAACCAGAATTTCCAATATGCTGGATATTGTAAAAAGCTCGATTCATGAATCGCCAGAACGTACGAAATCGGCTATGAATAATTTTCTATACACTGTCGGGGTTTCCTATTTGCCGCTACATGATGAGGCAGTCCAGACTGCAAAGGAAGTAGGGATAGTTGAAGTCAAACGGGACAAGAAAAAAAGCAGCTTCCTAAACGCTTACGAAAGTATTCAAAAAGAAGTGGACCGGGGGAGAATTGGTTTCAAACGCAAATATGTAAGATGTTAATAGTGAGATCATGAAAAGCGAGGTTTATGTAAAAAGGGTGCTGGCCAATTCGCTCCGTCCTTAAGATGATGGAGCTTATTTTGTGTTCCGTGTGAGGAGAGGGTGCTGAAATTTTGCTTGATTTGCCAGCCGATTTTATGCAAACTATTAATTAGTACAGTGAACTTATCATTATAATATTACAATTCTATTCACTGGATAGCACCGTCCGCTACGCTTCTGGACAGCTGGGTATATAAATCAGATTCCGGGATGAGGCGGTGTTGATGAGCAGGATTGGAGCTTGCCTACTGTCCATTTACTTGAGGTGAGGAGGGCGATCCACGCAGTCGTTCATTTGCGGGTGGCTGGTTCAAGTCATTGGCAACATCGGTTTGTCGCAATTTGAAAACCCTTACATTGTGTGATAAGGGTTAATATCTGAGGGAGGTTAAGTGGAATGCGAATAACGAGACCGAGAAAAATCCTGTCCAAGCTGCTTTTGATTGGTATGGCCTTACAGCTTGTTTCTTTTTTTCCTCTGGATGCGACTGCAAGTGGAACCGAACTGCTTTCTTCACCTCAAAATCCGTTGCTCCAGCCGAGCGCTTACACTTCCGAGCAGCTTGAACGGCCTGATCGGACAGATCGGACTTGGACCGCGGAAAACACAGTAACAGGCTCCAGCTACAGCCCGGTGACCCCGGAGTTTGAACAGCCGGCATTGGACTCGCAAGGTGCACTATGGCCGGTCCCTGGCCACTTGCAGCCGGATCTGGAGCTGGAGCACCCCCGCGTGTTTTACAATCCGGACAATTTGGATATCGCCCGGCTTAATCTGGAAGGTGAAGCCGAGTGGGCCCGACAGGTGGAAAGCAATCTGCTTGCCCAGCTTCACCAGGAGCCCTGGTTCTCGCTCGAGGAAGCTGACCTGCGTTCCCTGATTCCTGAAGCAGGATCGTATTACACGTATATGGCAACGAATATTTGTCCAGATGGAACAAGAATGACTCCGATCGGCTGGTCGGCACCAGGTCAGGTACGATGCGCCAGCGGCCTCATCCTGCCCAATGACGATTATCCGGATGACGGGCAGGGCTGGGTAGACGAGCGGGGACAACGCTATTATTTCGCAGCCCGCTGGAATGGATTCGTTATCCAGGAGATCGAAAGAGCGCTCCCCAGACTGGCCTATGCCTATGCTTTTACCGAAGACCCGATTTATGCGGAAAAGGCAGCATTGTTCCTTGATGAACTGTCAGCCATTTATCCGGCTGCTATCGAGGGGCCGCTGGACTATCCCGGACTGGCTCCGGGAAAGGAAGGCGGGCGTCTGCAGCGTCCGAAATATCAGGTGGCCAGAAGCTTGGTCGAATTTGTAGAGGCGGTCGATTTGCTATGGAACAGCGAAGCGTTTAACGAGCCTTCTCAGACCGTTCCGGGAGTCACGGTAAAAGAAAACACAGTCTACAATTTGCTCTTGAACGCTGCCGATTACTGTTACCGGGAATCTCAATTGAGCGGTTTTGTCGATCAGCTGCATAATGGAACCGCGGACTACAATATGGGACTTCTGGCTGTCGGATCGCTTCTCGGAATAGAATCCTATGTCAATTGGGCCTGGGATGGGCCTACGTCCATTCAGAAAATGATGTCCAACAACATAGACCGCGACGGCAATTATTTTGAAACGGCGGCTTCGTACAGCCAGGCAGCCCAAGATATATATATCAAGATGGCGGAGATGCTGTATTATGTTCGGACGCCTTCCCTGCCTAATGGAGTCAGGCTGTACGATGATCCGAGATTCGAGAAGTTTTACGTCGATTACTGGGAGCGGAATTCGATAGCGGGCAGGCTGGCCCTGTACGGCGACAGCAATGTGGACAACAAAACCGATACCGTAACGGAATTCAACCCGCTCGCCTTCTCGATGCTGTTAAAGTTTTATGTGCGGGCGGCCGATCCGCTGAAGAAAGCGGAATATGCCGATAAACTCCATCAAATGGCGCAAGGAGATGCCAATTTGAAGCTGACCACACCATGGAGCGTATTCCATCTCAGCGGAATTAACGAGGGCGATCCATCTGCGCCTGCTGCGGTACGCGCCTCGGAGTGGTTCGGCGGCAAAGGTCTGGTGTTTCTAAGGACAGGGGAAGATGAGAACAAACGCGGCGCTTTTCTCCGTTACGGCGCTTCCTTAAACCATGGGCAATACGACCAGTTAGGTATTCTGATTTACGATCAGGGAAGGGAGCTTTCATTTGATCCTGGTTATGGCAGCGCCCATTATCGGGTCGGCTGGCAGTATCAGCCTGTAGCTCATTTGACGACAGTTGTGAACGAGAAAACTCAGCTTTCCGCGGCATCGGCCGGCGGAAGCATGAACTTCTTTGCTGAAGGACCGGGAGTCCGCGTCGTCGACGTATCCGACGAAAGTGCTTACGCCCATGAAGATGTCAATCTTTACCGGCGGCTGCTCGCTGTCGTGGATAGCTCTGAATCGTCCTCTTACCTGATCGACATTTTCCGGGTGAACGGAGGCTCGGTACGCGACTATTCCTTCCATTCCCGGGGTAATCAATTTGAAACAGCAGGACTGGAGCTGTCGCAGCCCCGCTCGGGTTCAGTGGCCAGCGCAAGGTATGATTGGGGTGATAAGATTCGCGAAGACGGTTTTATTACCGGATTCGAAAATCAGAACTATTACTTCAATCCGCCCCCGGCCAATGGCTATGGCTTTCTCGGCAATCCCCGCTATGCGCAGGCGAACGGCCAGTGGAGCGCCTCCTGGAGCTCTCCGCAAGCCCGCTTGAAGCTGACAATGCTGCCGCAGGAGGACCGTGAGGTCATAACCGCCAGAGGGCCTTTGCCAATGGAGAATGGAGTCCCTTATTTGCTGGCCAGGGACAAGGGACTGGCGGCAAGCCAGTATGTGAGTGTCATCGAAACAGGACCCCCGTCAATGCAGCCGCGGGATATCAAGCCGCTTGCCGTAAGCGGTCATCCGGGCGGGCCGCTCGCTCCGGTTGCCTTAACCGTATCGGATGGGGAAGCGACGGATTACTTCCTCAGCACGGTGGACGGCTATACTTTTCAAGCAGCGGATGAAGATAATGAGCAACTGTCGACGGATGCTGAATGGGCTGTCGTGCGAAGCCGGGATGGCGTCGTAACCAGCTTGCAGCTGACGAAAGGAACGCATCTATCTATCGGGGATCTGGCCATAACCGGAGCCCCTGCGCAATTGTCCGGAACGATACTCGAGGTAAATGATGAGCAGCATTCGCTGCTGGTTCAGTCTGCTGCGGATTTGGTGGATTCCGCTTATCTGATCGGCCGCCAGATATTGTTCGATAGCCCGGAATATTCCCGCAATTCCCCTTATACGATCGAAAGGATAGAGCGGGAAGGAGCCCATTACCGCCTGTACTTTGAGCCGGGAAGCTTTCTCCTGGCAACCGGTTTGGTCAAAGGAGTCCCGTCCGGGCAAGTTCTTCCTAACGGAGTCAATCTTCCCTATTCGCGAAATGTGGCGCGGCTTGGACCGAATGACTATTTTACAGGGAAGAGGGTCGTTAGCGAAAACGGCGCTGTTGCCGAAATCCAGGAGGTGCTTGCCGACTACGCCGGACTAAAGGTAGACAGCGTGAGCGGGTTCGCTGATGGCGACGAGCTGTTCATCTATGATATCAAACCTGGAGATCACTTCACGATACCGGTCTCCATCCGGCTGGATCGCCGGGACGATGGCTCGTACGCGGTCGACTCTCCGGTACCGGTGACCGTAATCAACGGGCCGCGGGAGTACTTGCTCAACTCCCGCGAGGGAGACGGCTGGGCCATTACCGGCCGTTCACCAGCCGTACCTCTCACTTTTCAGCCAGACAGCTTCTCCCTGCGCGGCACAGAACCCGGAGCCTATGTTACCGTTGGCTTCGAGGTGCCGGCTGATGCCCGCTATGAAGTGAGGATCAGCGGAAAGCAGACCGGAAACGGGGGGCTGGCAGCCGTTAAGCTGAATGATATGGAAGCAGGCCAATACGATTTTTATGCCGAGACGAACATTCTTGGGCCGGAAATTTCACTAGGCACCTTCGATTTAACAGAAGGAAAGCATGAGCTGACTTGGGAGGGAATTGGCAAGTCAGCCGCCGCAAGCGGCTACCATCTTCATCCGGCCAGTATCCGTCTCGTATACAAGGGAGAGATTGAACAGGAGCTGCTGGTGTTGCTGGCGGACAGCTATAATGTATACGAAGGAATGGAGGCGCAGCTGTCATTAGGCTGGAACCGCGATTGGACGGGAAGTCACGTGATGTACAGCAGTTCCGATCCGGCGCTTGCCCAAGTCGATGCCAACGGTAAAGTTACCGCGGTAGCCCCGGGGGAAGTTACCCTCTCGGCAGTGGTGGTGTTGGCCGGTATCACGCGAACCGCTGAGCTGACGCTTAACATCATGAAAGAACCGATAGGGGAGGTCCACGAATTCCGCTTGTTCCCGGATGTCTTCCATGAGCTGGATCCCGAGCAATGGTCTTGGGTGGTAGCCGAGGTTGCCCAAGGAACGACTTACAACCGGCAAAACAGCTACGGCACCCTGTATCTTAGCAGCAAAATAGGCGATTATATCGCTTTTGATTTGCATGTGCCGGAAGAAGGGAATTACCGTCTTGCCTTCAAAGGCTATGTCGCTCCTTATGGCGCTATTTCGGAAATTTTGCTCAACGGTCAGCCGATTGGCCAGTATGATTTCTATCGCCCAACCGCTGGGCATGGCGAGTTTGTCAACCTGTCGGATCATTATTTTGCCGAAGGCGTACACCGGTTTGTCTTCCGGGTAGTGGGTAGAAATCCTGCTTCCACTAATTACGGGACTTACATTTCCGATCTAAGGTTTACAAGATTGAACGGAGTGCACTGATAAAAAAGAATCACAGGAAGCCGCCACGGATATAATAGTCAAACTGGCGGCTTCCGTGTTTTCCGGTGGTGTCGGTAAGCACTGTGGTGCCAAGCAAACTAAAGGTTGCGCTGAAACTTTGAAACAATTTGTTTACAAGTTAGAAAACATTTGTTGACATGTGCTCTTTATAATGGAAGGAAGGGCGGGAAATACCGCCCGTACACGGACACGCCTTAAACCGCATAAGGCGCTCGGGAAATGCATGGATCCAATGAGGTATAATATATGAATACAAAAAAATTTTATAGAAGGAATAGGTATGAATAAATCCAAAATACTGATTATTGAAGATGAAGCTGCCATTGCGGAAATCCTGGAATATGGTTTGCATGAGGAAGGCTATCTGACGAAAATCGCTCACACCGGAGAAGCGGGACTGAAGGTGCTTGCACAATTTCAGCCTGATCTGCTCATTCTCGACTGGATGCTACCCGACCAAAGCGGACTGAGCATTTGCAAGGAGGTAACCGCAACTTACAATATTCCGATTGTGATGATTACAGCGAAATCGGACATTACGGACAAAATTCTGGGGCTGGAATTCGGAGCCGATGACTATATAACGAAGCCATTCGATATGAGAGAAGTTAACGCCCGGGTTCGCACCATTCTTCGTCGTGTTGAGCAGGCACATCGACACAGGGAAGATCCCGGAGGGAGCGAGGAACATAGCATCTGTTTTAAGGATATCGAAGTCGTTACTTCAGAGCGGGTCGTTAAAAAAGGCGGCCGGGAAGTGGATTTGACACCCAAAGAATACGACCTTCTTCTTAAGCTGTGCATGAATCAGGGTAAAGTATTTGCCCGATCGGAGCTGCTTGATGACGTATGGGGGTACTTCTACAGTGGAGATACGCGAACAGTGGACACGCATATTCAGCGGCTGCGCAAAAAACTGGATATCGGCGATTTAATCACCACCGTGTTCAGCATTGGTTACAAGTTTAACAAGATTAAGGACCTGAATGTATGAGATGGACAATCCAGACGAAATTCGCGATTGGCTTCCTCATTATTTTTGGCGTGTTTTTTCTAATTCTATATTTGTGGATGACGGCCAATATTGAATCGGGCAATCGCAGTACGGTTAAAAATCAACTTCAGGATTTGAAAAACAACAGCAACAGCTATATCCAGCAATCCTTTCTCACACACCACTTCACAAGTGATGAGATTTATTTTGAGCAAATCGCTGAGGAATTGGGCACGGAGCTTAGTTTTGCCGCTTCCAGCGAGGTCGCCATGTACTCATTAACAGGAGAGCTGCTCTATGCCTCCGTGCAGGATGTATTCATGCCCGACGGGGAAGATATCAAGCTGGCACAGCAGGGCAGTACAGCGTATACACTTACCCGGGACAATGGGGAGGCCTCCGTTTTGTTTGCTTATCCCGTCACCGTGCGCGGGAACAAAGTCGGGATTTTGCGATTTGCGAAAGATTTCACCGCTCTTTACAGTCAGAGCGCTGAAATGCAGCGAGCCATTGTCTCGATTGCGCTCGCTGTGTTTGCCGCAGCTTTTCTTTTTGCTTACCTGCTTTCTCGTCATATTACCGTTGCCGTTGGGAAGCTGACCCGGGCGTCAACGGAGGTAACAAACGGCAACCTTCATGTCCGTATTTCCGTGAATCAAAAGGATGAAGTCGGCCAATTGGCAGCCAACTTCAACATTATGATCGGCAAGCTGCAGGAACAATTTGCGATCATTGAGCAGGATCGGGACAGGCTGGAGGCGCTTAACGATCATCGGAAACGGTTTTTCGATCAGGTCACCCATGAGTTGAAGACCCCGCTGACCACGATAATGGGCTATGCGGACATCATCCGAAAGAACGGGAGCAGGGACCCGGAGATTTTCCAAAAGGGGATAACCCATATTTCGAATGAAAGCCGAAGGCTGCACGCGATGGTGACCGAGCTGCTTGACAAGTCCGGGATTGCGGAAGATTACCAATTGGATGCGCGCGTTGACGTCTCTCGATTACTATCGGATGTTTGTGATGCGATGACGATGAAAGCGCAGAGGTACAACAAAAGTATTCATGTTGAAGCGCAAGAAGGCTTATTCGTCCTTGGCAAGCCGGATCGTTTGCGGCAGCTTTTCATCAACCTGCTGGATAACGCGATCAAATATTCTTATGCGCATACCGACATTATCGCAAGCGCCCATTTGGAGGACAATCAGGCTCTGCTTGCGATAACCAACCAAGGGGAGACGATTGGCGAAGAGCATCTGGAGAACGTTTTCGAACCGTATTACAGGGCGGAACCAAGTTCCATGGAAAGTGCCAGCATCGGACTTGGGCTCGGCATTTGCAAAACGATAGTGGACGAACATCAGGGCAGTATCCGAATATCCAGCGAGGACGGGAAAACCACTGTGGAAATCACCTTTTCCCTTGCTGAAGCTTAAGAGGGAGGACCATGAATAAACAAGCAGGCCTGCACACCACAATTTCCATATTCGCTCTCATTGTGTTGCTCCTGGCAAGCTGTGGAGCCCCGCGCTCGGAGACTATCATCATGGACGATACAGAGTCGCCGGCCGCCGAGGAAGAAGATGCGCCTTTTACTGTTCAGACAATCTATTCCATTTTGGAAGGAACGGAATCCGACGATTCGCTAGACAAGGAACTGGATACCGTGCATCCGCTTGGCTGGCTCGACACTAACTCACTGCTGAGCTTAGCGGTCAGATATCGTTATGGGGAAGTCTATCTCGGCCGGATCAATGAGCCCTATGTCGCTGTGCAAAATTTGCATGAACTTCACACCGCTTGGAAACATGTTCCTCTGTCCGGTGTCGTTTTATCCCCGGATCGAAGTTATGTCTCCTATATTAACAGAGTAGGACAGGCGCTGAACCTGCACTTATATTCTTTGGAAGACGGCGGCAATAAACAGCTTGAGGCCACGATCGATGAACATACTTTCAATATGCGAATGTCTTGGTCCAATAACAGCCGTTTTCTCAGTTTTGTCAGCGGCAATGAGAGCAGAGCTCTTCAGTTACATGTATATGATAGTAAGGAAGATAGCATGGCATCGTATACCCTACCTGTGCATCAGGACGGATACCTTACATTCGCTGCCGTTTCTAATAATGGCGAAGAGGCGGTTATCGTCAAGCGCTCGCTTCAGCATTCGGTTTTGGAATGGGGGAGCTTAGAGGAGGGGACGTTTACAGCTCACTATCGACATCCTATTAACGATGAGGGATGGGTTGAATGGCTGCACGATGACCAGATTGCTTTTGTTGGCGCGGATAATACGCTGTATTCTTACGATCAGCGCAACGGCTTGCTTTCGATAGTGCTTACTGATATTCAACGGTTTCGCTTATCCGCTGACCGCAAGCTCATCGCGTATACGCAGGGAGACGACCTCGTTTATGCTGGTCGCATCTACGGCAACAATGTAGTTCAGACGACACCCATCTATAGGGGAATTGATGCCTATCATATGGTGTGGGGGCCCGATAATAGCAAATTGCTGGTCAGCGGTCCTAAGTATCATCACTATCAAAGACCAATGGACCCAAGAGCGCTGGATCCCAAACCCGCGGAACCAAGAGCCCAGGATTTTATCGAAACGCTATATTATCAAAATCTGGTCATTGAATTTAAATAGCTTTCTTCGTTGAGTATATTCACAGGCGCATGCTCCTGCCAGGGGTGTGGGCCTTTCTTGTTTTGCAGAGACTTACTCTATCTAGTTTCTATTTTGCCTAGCATAAATTTTTCTTTTGCAACTTGTTTACATCTCTGCAAATCGTTCTCCACATCCGTTTATTATACTGTGTTCAGACAGGCGAACTTAATCTATCAACCAGCTGACACAATATGGATGAGGAGGACCAATGAATAACCTTACTACACGCAAAAGCAGATCTCGTAAAGGACTGTCAATTCTACTATTGTTACTTATACTCTTCATAGGAATCCGAGTGGTATGGGGCAACGGCACTTTTGCTGCAGAGCTTATTCCAATCTCGACAGTAAAATTTGCAACTGCCCCGGAAACAGTGGAAGAAGCTAAATTCCGGATTGTTATTGACGCAGGTCATGGAGGTAAAGATCCGGGAGCTATCGGAGCTAGCGGAGCTTATGAAAAAGATTTTAACCTGTCGCTTGCCAAAAAGCTTTATCAACTGCTTGAGCAGGAACCGTTGTTTGAGTCACGATTAACCCGTGAGGATGACCAGTTTATCGAACTGGAGGAACGGACGGCCATGGCTAACGATTGGTATGCTGATGTGTTAGTTTCCATCCATGCCAACACGTTCGAGGATCCGGCGGTATCCGGGACCGAAACGTTGTATTACAATGCTGATAGTATCGCGCTTGCTGAAGCGCTTCAGGGAGAGGTCGCATCCGCATTGAACATTCGGGATCGCGGAATGCGAAAGGAAGATTTTGTCATTCTGACTTCGACGCAGATGCCCTCTGTAATCGTAGAGGTCGGCTATCTGACTAATCCGCAGGAAGAAACATTGCTGTTAAGCAGTGATGGACAAGACCGGGCCGCCAAGGCAATCTTCGAAGGATTAAAGAACTATTTTAGCCAACAGCATCAGCGCAATCATGATAGGGTTGATCCAGCTGCAGACGATTCAGCCTTGTTCCGGAATCGAAATCAGCAGCTAAGCGAAAATAAAATCATTTTCAGCGGCCCGCCCGATGACGGAAAAAAAGTGGCCTTGACGTTCGATGACGGACCGAACCCCACAGTAACTCCCAAAGTTCTGGATATATTGAAAGAAAATGACGTACAAGCGACTTTTTTCATTCTGGGCCAACAAGTAAATGCCAATATTGACCTGTTGAGGCGCATCATCGAGGAAGGACATGCCATTGGCAACCATTCCTGGTCTCATCCGAAATTTGATTCTCTCTCGGTAGAGGAAGCGATGAATGAAATCGAAAAAACGCAAAGCGCACTGGAAAACGCGATCGGCTATCGCCCGAGCTTGTTTCGACCGCCTTATGGCGCACTCGACAACGACATGCTTGATCAGCTTCAACAAATGAACCTGATGGCTGTCAACTGGACCGTTGATACGATGGACTGGTCGGGGAATTCCGCGGCAGAAATTATGGAATTGGTTCGGGAGCAAATTTATCCCGGCGGGATTATTTTGTTGCATGACAGTAGTAGAAATAATCGATTTGACAATACGCTTGATGCACTGGAGATACTGATTCCCGAGCTGAAAGCGGAAGGGTATTCGTTCGTAACCGTTCCTGAAATGCTAGATGCTGCCTCGGCCCAGTAGGATTATACAAAATGTATTCAGGAGGGGATCTGTGGACAATTTGCAAAAAGCAGAGATTTTAAGACAGCATGAAACGTACTGTTACCAAGTATGTTATTGCTTAATTCAAGATGAGCAGCAGTCCTTTCAAGCCGCGAGCAGGGCTTTACTAGAGGTGGCGCGTGACCCTGTTTTTTTTACGGATACGGTTGATGGACAAAAGAAGAAGGTCGTGCTGGCTGCAGTTCGTTGCATAACCCATGCACGAAGCGATCAAGCGTCGCTGCAGTAGCCTGGATTGCAGAAAAAACATTGCGGGAACCGCGCTTGCAGGCTGCCAAATCGATATTGGCAGCCTAAATAAGAGGGCAGTCCAGAAAATCAGTGAAAGCTGACTTCTGAACTGCCCGTTTTTTGTAGCATTTGCCCATATGAAAGGGAGACCCCTAAAAAAGACATAGATACATAATAGTATATAAAAAAAATGAACATAAGTCTATTCATTTTTTGGCGAAACCGGTATGTTAGTTATGCGACCGCGGCGCAATACGATAATGGAAGAAGGGAAAAAGACCTGCATGATTACGCTCAGAAAAATAACGCTGGAAAACCGGCGCGCCATATTTAACTTGGAAGTGTCCGACGATCAAAGGCGCTTCGTTGCCTCCAATTTATCAAGCGTGGCTTCGTGCTATGTCCTTGCTACCAATGGCGGGCATCCATTTCCTTTTGCTATTTACTCGGATGGGCAGCCGGTCGGTTTTGTTATGCTGACTTATGGAATTACGGGATATGACCTTCCGTCAATCGCACATGACAGCTATTGCATCTTACGACTGATGATTGACCAGCACCACCAGAGCCAGGGCTACGGCCGGGAAGCTATGAAGAACATTCTGGAGTATATCCGCACCTTTCCAGCCGGGCCTGCAAAGTACTGCTGGATTTCATATAAGGCAGATAACTTGCCCGCGAAAAAGCTTTATGAAAGCTTCGGATTCCGTGACAACGGGGAGAGTATAGGAGATGAGCTAATCACCGTATTGCCGCTCTGATTGTCACCGGAACCGCTTACTGGCGGTTGACCGCAATATATAATGGGAAGTGATGAGGATGCAAAAGGTAAGGCTTCGCGCCTGTGCGCTAATTATTGAAAACGATGATATCTTGCTGATCGAGTTCAAAAATGATCATGATGACGGCGTACATTACAATCTTCCGGCAGGTGGCCTTGAGCCCGGCGAAACATTGACCGAAGCTGCGCAGCGGGAAGCTAGAGAAGAGGCTTGTGTCGAGGTGGAAGCGGGTCCAGTTGCGTTTGTTTACGAATATCAACCAACGAAAAACGAATGTATTTATGGAGATATTCATTCAATCGGAATTACATTTGAATGTAAGCTGAAACCAGGGTCTTATCCGAAACTGCCTGAAAAGCCAGACGCTAACCAGATTGGTGTCAAATGGATCCCGATTTCACAGCTTCATACCATTAAATTGTATCCAGAGATTAATCAAGATATTGTAAAATATCATAATGGTGAACCTTACCGTAATTATGTTGAGGAACATGTTATTCAGCTGAGCAAGTCGCAGTAGTAGATCATTTGCCATCCATGTTTGCTGCAATAGGAAAGAAGAAATAATTACAACTTCAGCTTTGCGACTAAAGATTGGGTATAGATGCTCCACATGACTGTATGACTCACAGGTCTACTCCGATGGCAGTGGCATATATTTCTGTAAAAATGGTTTAAAAGGAGGCCTGTTGAATGAATAACCCCATCTATGAACACCGGTTTTGGCTGCAGATTCTTGGCGACCACAGCAGATTTATTTTTACCGCACTCTCCCCTAAGGAAAAAGAGGAGGTCACCATCGCAGAACGTTTTATAACCAGATTTGATATGCTGCTTGCTGAAGCGCGGCAAACGGATGCTTCCGCTTACCTTGACCAGCTGACGGCGGAAGCCAATCAGGCAGCACATGAGCTGCGTAATTTTAAACTTCGTTTGCTGGATAGGCAGCTTGCAGGAAATATTGACCTGCTTTTGACGCCTTCTTTTATCAATCACATGGTTAATGAACTAGAAGAATACCAGCGAATTTTGAAATCTTTACTAGAAGGTAAAGGCGTCCCTCTTTTCCATCCTCTTCATTATGATACAGTATGGCTGCAGGATGCTTACGGACATGCTGCAAGCCTTGCAGCTGACTTGGATTTCGCGGAAAAGCCGCTAATTGCAAAAAGCATGGCGTTTCAGAAGGAATTTGAAGGTTTTTATTTGAAAGCAGTGGAGATGACCGGATTTTTGCGTGGAAAGCTAAACAATTTTCCCGCCCTTCGAAAATTCCATCAGGATGTTGATCTGGAGATGAAGGTTTTCATGCACTTTCTGTCGGAGCTAGAGGAGTTTGAGCTTCGGGGGGCGGTACTGGATCGAATCAATCCGCTGATGCCGGATCATATGTATCGCGAAGAATGCTACTACTTGTCCAAACTCGCCGCTCTTGGGGAAATACAAAGACCGGACTGCGATCCGACCAAACCGCGAGTGACCGGTTGAATTTGTCTTTTTGCCATTTTCATGGACATCACTTTGCATTTCTCTAAAGAATTAGACTGGGGTGAGGAAATGGGGATGGAAACGATTGAAGTTCGTTCGATGTATAGTTTCACCATAAGCTGCCGCGGATCAAGCTGATAGATCCATAATGGTCAGTTGTTAGGGAAATAGATTAAGCTATAGTTTCCTTGCCTTGACTACAAAAGTTACAGGAAGCATCTTTGCTTTTTTTGCAAAATCGCTGTTATCGTCCCGTGATTGGATCAATTCATCATCAGTTTCCTCAATCATTTGCTCAATGATGAATCCCGCTTTGGCAAGCGCATTTACATAGGTTGATAGCTTACGGTCCGATAAGGTCAGCTTACCTTTATCAAGAGATACCGAATACCAGGATTCATCGAAATAGCATTTTTTAAAAACAAGTCTGTTATGTTCTGCTGCGACACATTTATGTATAGGGTGAGACCAGCTGAAAATAAATACACCGTCTTTTTTAAGATAAGAAGCAATCCGGCTAAACGTACCTTCAAGGTCAGTGGTCCAGCCTATGGCATAAATGGAATAAACAAAGTCAAAATAATCTACTGGCAGTCCGCATTCTTCTTCCATGGGAGAACAAATCAAATTTGCGGAAAGACCGCGTTCCTTCAAATGCTGCTTTGCCTTGTCGATTTGTTTTTCTGATATATCCACAGCCCATAGTTCAGATGCTTTGCGTTCCCCCAAATATTGCAAGGATTGACCGTTTCCACAGCCGATCTCCAGCATCTTTTTCCCTGAAACATCGCCAAACAGCTGACATTTTTCTTCTGAGACAAAAGCCCCATAAAAAGGAAGCACGATGGCTCCTAAAAAGTCATTTCCTTGAGTATCCCAATAATAGCTGTTCGTTTTGTATACGGAATTCTTGTCCATATCGACCGACGTGGCGTTACCAGCCTCGCCAGCGCCTATAATATTAGTTTTATTGACAGTATTCTTGTCCATGTTTGGAGGCCTCCGTGCTCGTATTTTTAGCTGATAGGGAGAAATGATGAGCGAGACTGGAATTTAAAAGAATGAAAATGCTCACACATTAAAAATACTTTAATGGAAAAGAATGAAAATGGCAAACTTTTTTATAGTGATGATGTGAGAGTATCGTTTTATGGTGGAAGAAATCCGTTACAAGTGTCCGGGACATGTCGAGCTGCAAGAAGTTCTGCGCTAACACTCGCCCTCGATCTTATTCGGCTGAAAAAGCAGGGATTTGATTTCTAACGCTCATCCTTGCTCTTATGTGTGACAAAAAGCCCAGAAAGCCGCGATCTGAGCAAAATAGGGACGATGGCAAGCGTTACAATTTTTAAGCCCCCTGATTTTGCTCCAGTAAGGACAATGGCGAGCGTTATATGAGGAGGGGCGGGCGAACCACCCTTTACTCTACACAATTCGAGCAGGCTGCAAACGGCCTCACTGCCCGCTGCATCAAACTGGCAGTCACAGTTAATCGACAGCTTAGCTGTGTCAGCTGCCACTACTGATGTAAATTCGCCAAATCCACACCCTCGCTGGCGCTTCTATACAGTTGTCGCTTCTATACAGTTGCAACGTAAATATGCACACTTTCTCGCTTCACTGCTTCTTTCTTGGCGGGCTGCATCCGGAGAACAAGCGAATCGAAACACTTGATCGTTACTTCTAAATGCTGTATATTGGTTTTATATCGACATTACAGCAGGTCAAAAAAGGAGGTCCTATGTCACCACGTACAAAAGAACAGAATGAAGCAATCCGGGAGATGCGAATGAGCCAAATTATGCAAGCGGCTGCGGAAGTGTATTTGGAGAAGGGCATACAATTGGAAATACGTGATGTTGCGGTCAAGGCAGAGCTCGGCTACGGAACCGTGTATCATTACTACAAAAATAAGCACATGCTACTGGAAGATTTGCTGTGGGATGCCCTGGACCGAACCGAGTCGACAGTCCTGCCCGCTTTGACAGGGGACGAGGAAGGCGGCAGCTGGCTTAGAGCTGAGGCGTTTTCCAGGCTGCTCCTGCGGAAGTGCACCCAGGATCCTTCCGTATTTATTTTGCTTAAAACGGTTGCGGACAATTTTCATCATTTTCCGGGAAACCGGTTCAACAAGCTGTATGCCGAATTTCAGGAACGGATTTATTGGCCGTTTGTTGAATTGATTCGTGAAGAAGAAATTGGTTCCAAATCACCGGAGCAAGCAGCTAATCTGGTATTTGGCTCGTTAGTTGGCTGCGCAGCATTGAACATCCATCACAATATGCTTAGCGACTTGGATGTAGATGGGATCGTCGAAATGATTTATTCAGGCATACAGTCACAGGGGAGATGAATAGGATGGTGATCCTGAAGTCGAGAGCGGAAATTGAACAAATGAAAAAAGCCGGACGCATTGTCGCTGCTTTTCATCAAGTAATCGCAGGCATGATCCAGCCTGGTGTTACAACGCTCGCTATCGAGTCGTTTGCGTTGCGTTTCCTGAAGGAGAATGGCGCCAAGCCTTATTTGCTAGGCTACAACGGTTATCCGTTCGCGACATGTGCATCTGTCAACGACGTCATTGCGCATGGTTTTCCAAATCGCAAACCGCTCAAGGAAGGAGACATCGTCAAAATTGACATCGCCGCAGAAGCGGATGGCTGGATCGGTGATTCCGCTTGGTGTTACGCGGTCGGCGAGGTGTCCGAGGAAGCCCGTAATCTGATGCGGGTAACGAAGGAATGCTTATATCTTGGTATCGAAAAAGCTGTCGTTGGAAACCGGATCGGCGATGTGATGCATGCAGTTCAAAGCCATGCCGAGCGAAGCGGTTACTCGGTGGTGCGTGATCTGCTCGGTCATGGGGTAGGAAGGAAGATGCACGAGGAACCTAATTATCCCCATGTCGGGAATCCGGGCAAAGGATTCCGCTTGAAGGAAGGAATGGTTTTAACGATCGAGCCGATGCTGAATGCAGGAAAAGCGTCAATGACAATTGATGCTGACGGGTGGACCTGCAGAACCGCTGACGGCTTGCTATCCGCACAGTACGAGCATACGATCGCCATTACTGCGGATGGCCCGGTTATATTGACCGCACAACAGCCCGCCACGTAAGGTGACGGGCTGATTTGATGATTAGGCAGCTGAAAGTGAAGAAATACAAGGTCAATCAAACAAGTCACCTAATCGATCCAAAACGCTTTTCTTCTTTTTATGTTTATAATAGGGCGGCCGGGATGCTGAATCGCGATAAGGTTGATCGTATTTGCGATGGTCGTCATCGTAACGGTCGTAATGCTGTCTTTCGGAGCGACGGTTACGATCATCGTACCATTCATCGTATTCTTGACGCTCTTCTTTTACCTGTGACATGAGCTTTTCCAGTTCCCCTCGATCAAGCCATACCCCTTTACAATCAGGACAAACATCGATAGCTACATCGTCTTTTTTGACTTCTCTCATCCGAACATCGTTACAAATTGGACACTTCATTTTCATTCCTCACTCTCGATTAGTTTGGCCAACAAGCAAAAAAGACCTGTTGTCAAAGAATAGCAATGCCCGGAAAATCCGATCATTCCTTATCCTTCAACAAAGGTCTCACTTACAACGCAACGTTGCCATTAAAACCGGGGCGAATTTCACCCGAATTGACGGCTTTAATGTAGTAGCTACTCCCCTTCTGCAAAGAAGTGCTATTCAATTTGTTTCTATTATAAAATCGCCATTTCCATATGTCAAATGGATACATTTGTATGGTTGGCGATAACGATTTAATAAAAATTTTAATTTTAGCCCCATTTCTTTTTAAATAGTTTCCCCTACTCTATAGTAGACGAAAGATAAGGAGGAAACTACGAATGAAGAAATGGCTATTGGGGATTGTCATCCTTTTAATTATTGGCTATGCCGTTATCCAGGATAAACCGGAACCCGATAATAATGAAAATGTGCCGAAAGAAAACCACCAAGTAGAGGATGAAAAACTGGATGAGGATTTGGATGAGGATCTTAAAGGGGACGGGATGCCGGTTCGGATAACAAAGGATCAGGTTTACAAAGGCCATTTGCTGCTAATCAATGAAGATCATCCTGTACCTCCGGGGACTAACGTATCCGATGCGGTCAATTTGGCGAAAAATCCGGAGCTGATCAACGGATACGGACTCTTGGATAACTCGATCCGATTGACGCCTTTTTTGGCACAAAAATTATCTGCGATGATTGCAGCGGCACATCAGGATGGCATTAACCACTTTATGCTCACCAGCGGCTATCGGGACGAAGAGGAACAGAGCAAGCTATACGAGGAAAAAGAGCCTGGATACGCGCTGCCGGCAGGCTTTAGTGAGCATAATCTCGGTTTGGCGGTGGATATCGGATCAACGCAAGGGAAGATGGAGTCTGCTGCTGAAGGACAATGGCTGAAAGAGAACGCCTGGAAATACGGCTTTATCTTGCGCTATCCGGAGGACAAAACAGATATTACAGGGACCCCGTATGAACCATGGCATTATCGTTATGTCGGTTTGCCGCATAGCGCTATTATGTATGAGAACAATTTTGTTCTGGAGGAATATTTGGACTTTTTGAAGGAACAGAAATCGATAAAGACCACGATAAACCACGAAGTGTATTCCATTTATTACTATTCTGTTCTCGAAGATACCACGATTCATGTGCCGGCGGATAGCCGCTATGAAATTTCGGGCAACAATATGGATGGTGTTATTGTGACAGTATATTCCGGGCAGGGCGATGCACCAGCGAACGGTGTTCTGAGCGGCGATACTCCAACAAACAATAGACCGGAAAACGACTCCTCGACAAGCGATACGCCGACAAACGAGGGGGCTCCAACCGGCAATCGTCCGAACGATAAACCGCAGATTGATACGCCGACGACCCATGCGCCGACTAGCGATACGCCAGCGGACACCGATCCGCCGGCGCTTGAGAAGCCGGCGGGTGCGGTTCCGGAGGACGGGATGCAGGAAGTTAAGAAGCCGGAGGTTTCGATACCAAAGGAGGGGAACAGATGAGAGCAGGAAACCGGTTGAAACATTGGAGCGTTCGGCTATTGTTTGCTTTCTACATGTACGCGCTGCTCAAAATAATTTTATTCAAGTTCGGCCGGGTGGATGTTGCGTTTCTATGGGAGCAGCTTCTGCGAACCGTGACTTATCCGGAATATATCGTTGCCAGACTGCAAGCTGGGAATCTGGTTCCCTTGAAGGAAATTGCCAGAGCGCTTGATGCGTTGACCGTACACAGCCTGACGAACCTGTTCGGGAATATTGCGATCTTTGTCCCGTTCGGCATGTACCTTAATGTCCTTGCGAATGCCGGAAAGCTGACATTGGCGGGGACGCTATGGCGCTCCTTGGCGGTAAGTTTCGGGCTGGAAAGCGCCCAAGTGTTATTTTCGCTCGGTACGTTCGACGTGGACGACCTTATTTTAAATTCCGTTGGAGGCATGCTCGGCTTCGTCGCCTACAGACTGGGATGCTGGCTGACGACGCCGGCAGCCGCCGTTCCGGGCGCTCCGCGCGCCGTTGTTCTGGCGAAGAAGTTCTGATACGATGTAGTTCAATCAACATATTTACTTGAGGTGGATTATGAAATCGATCACTATATTAATTGCGGATGACGAACCGGAAATTGCCGATTTGATAGAACTGCATCTGGTCAAAGAGGGCTATCGCTGTATTAAAGTTTCTGACGGGCTGGCAGCCGTACAGATCATTCGGACGCAGTCTGTCGATTTGGCGATTCTCGATATCATGATGCCGAATCTGAACGGCTACGAAGCGACGCAGCTAATCCGGGAAAGTCACCATTTGCCCATTATTTTTTTAAGCGCCAAAGCAACTGATCTTGATAAAATTACAGGACTGGTCAGAGGAGCGGACGATTATGTGACCAAACCGTTCAACCCGATGGAGCTGGTCGCTCGGGTAAATGCGCATTTGCGCCGTGCGCTGCAATTCAATCCATCGGCAGCTTCGAACACAGCCGTTCTGGAGGCGCGCGGTCTGGTCATCCATCCTGAACAACGAACCGTTTTTTTGTATAACAACCCGATTGAGCTAACCCCGAAGGAATTTGACATCTTGTACCTGTTGGCCAGCCATCCGAAGAAGGTCTTCAGCACAGAAAATATTTTCGAACATGTATGGGGGGAGGCCTACTACGAAGGCAGCAATACAGTTATGGTGCATATACGAACATTGCGGAAGAAGCTCGAAGAAGACAAGCATAAGAACAAATGGATCAAGACCGTCTGGGGAGTGGGATATACGTTCAATGGCTAATAAGATCCGAAGTTTCCGGTTTAAAATGATTCAGCTGTTTGCTTTAAGCACACTTTGTTCTGGTGCGATCACCTTTCTGATCTTTAAAGTGTTTCAGCTCTATTATCATACGACGAAGTATGAAGACCCGACGACTAAAATCCGTTATTTCATGAGAGAAATCGGGGACCTCAATTTTTTCTTGATTATTTTTATTCCTCTCTCCTTTTATTTTTTCTTTCTCCTCACGAAACGGTATTCCCTTTATTTTCACGAAATATCGCGTGGAATCAATCAACTGGCAAACGGCGACTTCAACAGCAAAATAAACATCCGGTCTAATGATGAGTTCGAAAATATTGCGCGGGATATCAATCTGGCTAGTGAAAAATTGAAGCAAGCGCTGGAGAGGGGAGACTTTGCAGAGAACAGTAAAGAACAATTGGTGTTGAATCTGGCACACGATTTGCGAACGCCGCTCACTTCCGTATTGGGCTACCTGGACTTTATTCTTCAGGACGATAATTTGACGAATGAACAGGTCAAGCACTATACAGGCATTGCTTTTTCCAAGTCGCAACGGCTGGAGAAGCTGATTGACGAGCTTTTCGAAATCGCCCGCATGAATTACGGCCAGCTAAAGATGAACAAACAACCGATCGATCTTAGCGAGCTTCTCATCCAATTAAACGAGGAATTATATCCTGCTTTAGAAAGAAGTAACCTGACAACCCGTTTGCATGTAACTCCGCATGTGACGATTTGGGGCGACGGTGAATTATTGGCGCGCGTATTTGAGAATCTCCTTACGAACGCTATCCGTTATGGCAAGGATGGCCAGTATATAGATATTCATTGCACAGTAGAAGCGGAGAATGCAGCAGTTCAAGTGATTAATTACGGTCATAGCATTCCCCCGGAGGAGCTGCCGTATATCTTCGATATGTTTTACACAGTCGATAAAGCGCGCACTGGGCGTGAAGGCAGCTCCGGCATTGGCCTGTTTATTGCCAAAAATATTGTGGAACAGCATCAGGGTACGATCTCGGCGCAAAGCGACCCCGTTCGTACGCTATTTGAAGTCCGTCTTCCGCAGGTCAGCGCACCAGAAGCACAAGGATAATTAGAATGCCGATTATTTAATAAAAATTTTATTTTTACCCCACTTATTCTTTAAACAGTCCTCCTTATTCTTAAGATGTCGATAGATGGAGGAATCTGAAAATGAATAAGTGGGTTTTTGTGTATTGCTGCCGGTACGGCAGAGGGGGTTGTTCTTTGCCAGGTTCGCGAATGGAGCATGTTGGAGGAAGCCGAAAATGATGAAAAGGCTCTTGAGTTATGGCGTAAGGTTTGACATTGCAATGAAGGTAAAGAAATGGATGCGCAGGGATGCGGCGGCTGCCTGGCTATTTCTCGCGCCGAGCGCTGCCGGATTCGCGCTGTTCTACCTGATTCCGTTTGCCATGGGAGTGTTCTATTCTTTTGTGAACAGTGCGATAGATCGGCATTTTGTTGGATTAGACAATTACCATGAATTGCTTGCGAGCGGATCCTTCCGTAAGGCGGCCTTTAATACGTTTTATTTTAGTGCAGTTAGCGTTCCGCTCAATCTCGCACTATCGTTAGGTCTTGCTTTGCTGCTGAATTCGAATCTCATGTTGCGCAAATGGCTGCGGACTGCTTATGTGCTGCCGCTTGTCGTTCCCGTCGCCTCCATTGTGTTCGTCTGGCAGATGATGTTCGATTGGAACGGATCTGTAAACGCTTGGCTGAACGGCTTCGGAGTCGAACGCATGGACTGGATGAATACCGAAATGGCCCGATATGTCATCATTGTCGTTTATTTATGGAAGAACATCGGCTATAACGTCATTTTATTCCTGGCGGGATTGCAGCAAATCCCGAAGGACTATTATGAAACCGCCCAAATGGAAGGGGCAGGCCGTTTGCAGCAGTTTACCGGCATCACCCTTGTTTATCTCCTGCCCACGATGTTTTTTGTCATCATTTTGTCGATCATGAACTCGTTTAAAGTATTCCGGGAAACGTATTTGATCGCAGGCGATTATCCTCATGACAGCATATACATGCTGCAGCACTATATGAACAACATGTTTACATCGTTGGATATTCAGAAGCTGACAGCAGCGGCAGTCTTGATGGTCGGCTGTATTCTTCTAATCGTCATAGGATTGTTTGCGCTTGAGCGCTGGTATCGGCAGTTCATGGAATAGAGGTGAAAACTATTGCGAATTTCCGAATTGTTACAAAAAATGGCGCTCACGGCCGTCATGGGCATGATTGCACTTATATTCTTATTTCCGATTGTGATTACGTTCACTAATTCGTTCACGACAGCACAGGAAATCGATATAAACTATGGCCCTCTCGGGCAGATGAATGAGCCGGCTGCCGGGAGAAAAAACCTGTTTGCGAATGTAAAATTGCTGCCGGATCAAGTAACCCTGGAGCAGTATGGCAAAGTGCTGGTGGGCAGCCCTAGATATTTGATGATGTTCTGGAATTCAGTATTCCTGGTCGTACCGATCATCGTTGGACAAACCTTAGTATCGGCATTTGCTGCGTACGCCTTCTCCAAGCTGCAATTTCGCGGCCGGGATCGTTGGTTTCTCGTCTATGTCATTACGATGCTTATGCCGTTTCAGGTCACACTCGTGCCGAATTACATTATGGCAGATCAGCTGGGACTGCTGAATAGTCCGCATGCCATTATATGGCCCGGCATTTTCTCGGCCTTCGGTGTATTTATGCTTCGACAGTTCATGCTGCATATTCCGTATGCCTACATAGAAGCGGCAAAGATGGATGGGGCCGGTCAATTGCGGATTTTCTTTACGATCATATTTCCCATGGTGAAGGCAGGTCTTGCTTCGCTTATTGTTCTTTTGTTTGTCGATTATTGGAATATGGTGGAGCAGCCGCTGATTTTTCTGAATGATCCGTTCAAACAGCCGCTTTCCGTGTATTTATCCAGGATAAATGATGAGCCGGGGATAGCTTTCGCTGCATCCGTGCTCTATATGACTCCCATGGTACTGTTATTCCTGTATGCAGAAACCTATTTCATTAAAGGCGTTCAATTGTCCGGCATCAAGGGATAATTTTTGAGAAAGTGTTGAGGAGGAGAAAGAGCTGCTATGGAGTTAGGAAACGAACCGGTTGATCGCAAACGTACCATTCAAATCGTCTTTATTGTTTTTATGAGCTTGTTGCTGTTTCTTACGTTTTTTAGCAATACCTTCCGATCCCTGACCTTGCCAAAAGTGAGAACGGAACCGCTAGTTAGCGGAAGTCTTTTATTTACGATCGAAGGCAGCGGCATGCTGCAGCCAGTTGCCGAAACGAGATTACTGAACCCTGCTGGCTGGGAGGTTACCAACATTCTCGTAAACGAAGGAGATCGTGTGGAAAAAGGGCAGAAGCTAATCGAGTATGACAGCACAACGGCCGAACGGGAATTGGAGAATGAGATCACCAGCTTGAAAAAGATGAACATTGAGCTGCAAAATCTTCAGGATCAGTTCATCCAGTCAGAAAAGGCAGGGGACGAGTTCGATATTCGGAGTGCACGGCGCGCGATTGAATCGCTAAAGCTTGACCTGGACACACAGGAGCGAAATATTGACGAGCTGAGAGACCGTCTGACAAGCGGAAAGGAACTGATCGCTCCGTTCGACGGCATCATAAAAAAACTGAGTGCGATTGAAGGGTTAGTGTCACTGGGAGAACCGGATGTTTGGATCGCCAACGACAGCCTCGGATACAGCTTGGATATTCCCGTGGATTCTGCACGGTTGACCCAGTTGGGTATAGCCATCGGAGCGGTAGTTGAGGTCGAGGTCAAGACGGGTCAGGAACAGCAGACCCGCATTATCGAAGGCACCATTACCGAAATGACGGATGCCGAGCCGAGAACCGGGAGCTCTTCCGATGCTGGAGAAGCAGCGGGCCAAGCTCAAATGATTTCTCAGAAGGTGATTCGCATCAAGGTCGTTGATTCTGAACTGAAAGGAGGTGAGCAAGCATCGATCAGTATCGAGAGTCGCTCCCGCCAGGAAGGACTGGTTGTTTCGAATGAGGCGATTCATCGCGACCAGGGCGGTCTGTTCGTCTATATGATGGAAGAACAGAGAGGAGCGCTGGGCAATGTTTTCGTCGCCCGTAAAGTACGCATTCAGCCCATTGAAAGGAATGACAACGAAATACTGATTCAGGCCGACAGCCTCTATGAGGGCGATCTTTTGATTGTGGAGAGCGGTGAGCCTTTGCAGGATGGCAACCACGTACGCCTGCAATAAGGCAGCAAGGATTTGAAAAATGACAGGAGGGATTCATTTCATGAAAAAGTGGCAGTCTATGTTGACTATGGGGATTTTCATCATGTTTATGACAGCATGTAATTCCGGGGACGGTAAGCAACCGGAAAACGCGGAACGTCCGGTGAATCAAGAGGGGAAAACGGTCGTTACATTGTCTGTCCAGCAAGAGAGCCCCTTTTACGACACAGTAGAAAGAAAGTTTGAGGACAAGTATCCGGACATTGATTTGCAAATTAGGGTTATTGAAGATTATGAACAATATCAAAATACGATAAATACAGAAATTTTATCGGGCAAAGGCCCGGATATCTTTGAAATAAGCGGTTTGCCTATCAAAGATTATGTGAATAAAAACCTTCTCCTGGATATGAAAGAGCTCATGGAACAAGACGAGACGCTAAATCATAGCGATTTGCAAACGAACATATTGGATGCGATAAAGTCAAATGGCAGTCTGCATGCCATGCCTTTCGGATTCAACCTGCGGGCGTTTGTCGGTGATGGAGATCTCCTTGAGAACACGAGTATCGATGACCAGAATTGGACTTGGAAGGAGTTCGAGCATATTGCTAAGGAGCTGGGAGCAAGCGGCGCGGAACGCCGATATGCGATGGCGGGGGAAGCGCCTGATTTTCGCATACAGGAAATGATAGTGGACCGGTACGCTGAGTTTGTTGATACCGCGGCGAAAAAGGCAATGTTCGACACGCCCCTTTTCGTAGATGCGATGCAGCAAATAAAAGACATGTACGATAATCAAGTCATGACTTCCGAAGCGGCGGATCTAGGCAAGCAAATGTTCTATTCTACCGTTCTGAGATCGCCGGCAGACTTTATCAATGATCTGCATTTATACTTTTCCAATCCGAAGCTGCTGCAAAAACCGGAACAAAACGGCGGAACGAGGATTGTTCTTTCATCCCAATTCGCTATTCAAGCCAAATCCCCAGTGAAGGAGGAGGCATGGAAGTTTATTTCTTTCATGCTATCCGAAGAAGGGCAATCTATTCAAGAGAGACAAGGATTCTCACTGCTGAAATCTGTGAATAAGAAGCAGCTGACCGACATTCAAGAACAAATAGGAAGCGGAACGTACAAAACGCCAGACGGGAAAGCGCCTAAAGTGTCAGATGAGGAATTCTCCATGTTCGAAGAGTTCATTCATACAGCGGATAATTATTCGGAAGCGGATGGTAAGGTAATTTTTATTGTTGGAGAAGAATCGATGGCCTTCTTTAGTGAACAAAAAACTGCTGAAGAAGCAGCTAAGCTGATCCAAAACAAAGTGACCACCTATTTAAACGAGTAGAGCTGACAGGCATTTTGGCATTTACATAGCAGACAAGAACAAGTATGCCTGGATTACGATAAAAACCAGCCCGGATGCTCTCTTCCATGGACAGAAATTGCAAGGAAGAAGAGCAGCCGGGGTTTTACTATTTGCAGCTTGATGAGATAGAATGATTAAACGATAGTAAAGAAATTCATTTCCAATATAAGTTGGAGGTATAGAAAATCAATGGACGCATCTTTGAAAGGAACACGAATGGCAGTTGTATGGCTCATTTTGCTAGTAATCATTACAGGGTGCAATACAAAAATGCCTGTATCTCCAAATGAAGATCATTCTATATCCAATCAGCCTCAACATACTGACTCCATCAAAGACGCTGTTAATGAAGAATCAGCAGCCGAAGCGGCGAACATACCAACAAACCCGCCGGTTGAAAACCCGCCAGTCGAGTATGATCCTGCCTGGCCGGATAGCACGGTGAAGTCTTCTCACGGGCATCTTGTGAATAGCTGTGTTCCTGATGAGCTGCACGATAAAGCAACTACATTGACAACCAGTGATGGGGTGTATCTGTCGGCGCTTGTGCTTGGCAGCGGAGATCAAGGAGTCCTGCTTGCACACGAGCAAGGCTATAGCATTTGCTCCTTTCTTGACATGGGAATTGAACTGGCTGACAGCGGATATCTGGTCGTTATTCCTGAATATCGTAATCACGGGGCCTCGCAAGATTTTCCAGAGGATAATCAGAATATCGATCGTGATGCAGATGCAGCCTTAAGCGAACTCAAACGGTTGGGTGCGCAAAGATTGTTTTTGGCGGGAGCATCATGCGGCGGCAGCACAGCAATTATTGCAGGCGTTCGTCAAGACCTGCCTATTGAGGGGCTCATTATTCTTTCTTCTCCTGCACAATGCGGGCCCCTGGATGCCATTCCAAGTGTCGAAAAGATTGAAGCGCCATCCTTGTTTGTTTTTTCGCCTGGTGATTATGGTGGCTCCATTGAAAAAGAAGTGCGCAAATTATATCAAGCATCCGGGGCAGCGGATAAAGAGCTAATTGTGGATGAGAGCGGTTATCACGGAACAGATATGTACCATAGGGGAGAGCAGGGGGACGCATTAAGATCCCGACTTATTGATTTTGTTAAAATGGTGTTTAATTAAAGTGAAATCCGAAATATGATTGTTATAGGAACTATGACTAGACCAAATGTATGAACGAAAGGAGCGGGCTATTTATTGACGAACCCCCCACCCTGAAAGGAAGTTTCATCATCCTTGATTGGGATTTGCTCCCTACGGGCTTTCTCCAATAGATCATTAGCGTCGTCTAAAGGCTTGTAGCCGATCAGTTCTTCCAAATACCCGATATCGTAATAATTATCCGTATTCGCTGATGTCCCATACAAGCTCAGGAAACTCAAAGAGTCGTCTGCTTCAATGCAGCAAACCGCCAATTGAACCATGTCCCTGCACGATATCCAAATATGTCCCGCCCTTTCGGAATGGGGGCGGTCGTCTTTTGGAAAGTTGCCGATGCGGATATTGAAGGAAGAAACTTTGTGTTTATCGGCATATAAACGCCCCAACAGTTCAATGTAGCATTTGCTTAACCCATAGAAACTGTCCGGACGATAAGGCTCTTCCGGGGAAACTTCCTCGCCGACTCTGTAAAAGCCGGTCGCGTGGTTGGAGCTGGCGAAGATGACTCTTCTCACCTTATTTTTTCGGGCTGCTTCATAAATATGGTACGCTGCCGCAACGTTGATGGGCAGCACTTTGCCGAGGAAGTCTTCTTCATCTTTGGCCCAGCCGAAGTGAAGGATCGTATCCACTCCGCGGGTTGCCTCCAGAACCTGGTCCGCATCCGTAACGTCCAATCTGATTATGCCCAGCCCCTGGTCTTCCTTGACATCTGTAGCCGTTACTTCATAATGTCCCTGGCTTCTCAGTCCTTCTGTCAAACAGCGGCCGATCGTTCCGTTAGCTCCGGTGATCAATAGTTTTTTGTTCATTTTCTTCACCTCATTCATTGGAGTGCTGCTTTGGCTATTATTACCCAGATTTTACTCATCTTGCCCGGTTTTTGCTTTTTTTTATCAACTAGGGGTGCTCACGTGCATCCAATAGGTGGAAGGAGAAATACATGATTGCATAAGCTGCATTCGACCTTTAAAGCGCTGTATAAAAGCCAAGGCCACCATAAGGTGGCCTCTTGAATGATATGATGTCGTTACAGAGTATCCTCTACAGCAGCTATGGAAATCGTTGACCGCCCTCACTCATGGTCATGGATTTGGCAGCAAATTGTTCTATCCTTCCCACCTGTTACACCGGACTTACGGCAACCTCCTCGTCATCCTCATCACTGTTGAACTTCTCGCGGTCGAATTCGCCTTCGGAATTCGCTACGAGCAGCGAGGTGACGGTCGTTCCCGTAGCATTGACAGCGGTGCGGCCCATATCAATGAGTGCTTCTACACCAGCTACGATGGCAATGCCTTCTAGTGGCAGGCCCATTGCGGTAAGCACGACTGTTGTCGAAATGACGGCAGGTCCGGGAACGCCGGCAACGCCGATGGATGAGATGATACTAACGAGTACGAGAATAATATAATCGGTTATGGTCAGATTAATATTGAAAATTTCGGCTGTGAACACAGCTACAATTGCCGGCCATACGCCGCCGCAGCCGTTAAAGTTGACAGAGGCGCCCAAAGGAGCAACGAAGCTTGCAATTCGTGGAGAGACATGAAGCCGTTTCGTAATCACCTCCAGGTTAACGGGCAGTGTGGCATAGCTGCTGCGGGTTGTGAATGCTACGACGAGCATCGGGTAAATTTTCTTGAAGAAGCGGATCGGATTCACCTTCGCCACCAAAAGCAAGAGTGCCCCGAATACAAGCACAAAGTGTAAAATGAGCGCGACATAGGAAGTGACGATTACACTGCCCAGTTCCTGCAGCGTATCCCAGCCGTAGCGTGCTGTGATGCCGGCGATTAGAGCGAACACCCCGTACGGTGTGAGCCGAATAACGTATTTCACAACCTGGTGCAGCACTTGGGTCAACGAATGGATCAAGTCTCGCACAGGCTTGACGGCATCAGCGTTTTTGGAGCCGACCTTAATAATGGCAACGGCCAGGAATAGCGCGAATATAAGCAGGGGCACGACCTTGCCATTCGCCGCTTCATTAATCGGATTGGAAGGAACCAGGTCCAGAATGACTTGCGAGAAGGTCGGTATTTCACGTGCTTGAAAGTTCTCCGGCGTTTCCTGCTGAATACCGGTTCCCGGGTTGAACAGCAGGGCGACAAGCAGGCCGATTATAGATGCCACCCCCGTAGTGGCAAGGAACCAGCCGAACGTCTTAAAGCCGATTTTGCGTAAAAAATCTAGACTTGTCAACGATGCGATACTGTTCAGAACGAGCACGAATACAAGCGGAATGACGAGCATGCGGATGAGGCTGACGTAAATACTGCCGAATGTGGTGACACCTCTTGTTTCCAAATCCAGGCTCTGGAAAAGAATACCCGCAAGCAAGCCGAGTCCCAAACCGATCAGTACACGGGCGCCAAAGCTGACCCGCTTGCGTGCCAGTACATACAAAACCGTAAAAACGATCACCGCAGTTACAAAACTGAACCAGTTTGTTTCAACGGCATGCAGTAAATTATTCTCAATATTGTTCATCGATACTTTTAAACCCCCTTAACCAATCGACATTATAGGAATTGATTCAACCTCAATTTACAGGTATTGTCTTAAATTGTCAATGCATTTTTTGGAAGGGCTAAGAACATAGCGGTGAGGAGCCTTATTCAACGGAGTTATTTTGATCTGTTTTTGTTGTTGACTAAACAGGTTTGTCGTAATAAACTCTATATACCAAAGGTTTGTCGAAGCAAACCTTTAAGGAGGGGGGTTAGGCAACCGTTGGAGCGGTACCGATTATTTGATGCAGAATTTAAGTTCGTGACGATTATATGGGATCATGAACCGGTCAACTCTACCGAGCTGTCTAAAATTTGCTTGAAAGAGCTGGGCTGGAAAAAATCGACGACCTACAATATGATACGCAAGCTGGTGGAGCGCCGGATTTTAAAAAATGAAAACGCGACGGTCACAGCGCTTGTAAAACGCGAGCAGGTTCAGAAATACGAGAGCGAGGTTTTATTGGAAAAAGCTTTTGGCGGCTCCCTTCCTGTATTTCTTGCGACTTTTCTTAAAGATAAAAAGCTGACCCCCAAAGAAGCGGAGCAACTCAAGAAAATGATTGAGGAGGCAACGAAATGACCAGCAGCCTTTTTATTGCTGTACTAAATATGAGCCTTACGGCAAGCTATGTGGCGCTCATCGTGATTGCGATTAGGTTTATACTTAAAAACCTGCGGGCGCCTGCGGTTTTTTCCTATGCTTTATGGCTGGTGGTTCTGTTTCGTCTTGTTCTTCCTTTTTCTTATGAAAGCTCGCTCAGTTTGCTTCCGGGGAAAACGGCTGCTATTCCTCATAATATTATGTATTCCGAAAGCCCGTCCATAAGTACTGGCATTCTGTTTCTGGACCACACCGTAAATCGCACCATTCAGTCAGCTGTACTCCCCGTGGATGAAACCGCAAGTGTCAACCCGATGGAGATTGTTGTGGAGGCGGGGGCGGCGATCTGGTTGCTGGGGATAGCTGTGTTGTTACTCTACGGTGTCATTTCTTATTTCCAGGTAAAGCAAAAGCTTACTTTTGCCACCCGCGTAAAAGATAACGTTTTCGAAACGGATCGAATTCAAACGCCTTTTGTCCTTGGGTTAATAAAACCTAAAATTTATTTGCCCACAGGTCTCACCCGTCAGGAGCAGCAATTCATATTCATGCATGAGCAAACGCATATTCGACGTTTCGATTATGTGATTAAACCATTGGCTTTTTTGACCTTGGTGCTGCACTGGTTCAATCCGCTTATGTGGCTTTCCTATTTTCTTATGATCAGGGATATGGAAATGTCCTGTGACGAAAAGGTTATGCAGCTGTCAAAGGAGGACTTGCGAATAGATTATTCGCGGACATTGTTGGCGCTTGCTTCGAAACAAAGCGGCTTGGCAAGCCCGTTGTCTTTTGGAGAAAGCAATGTCAAATCCCGGGTGAGAAATATTCTGCTTTTTAAACGTCCTGTCTTTTGGGTCAGTGTGGTCATTACGGTTATTGTAGCGGCATTGGCCATTAGCTTATTGGCGAACCCGGCCCAGGAAGCGCAAGTAGAAGGGGAACGCATCGTCAGCGTACAGGGAGTAGTTTCCAGCGAATATTCGGTTTACGAAGGTCATCTAATTCCATTTGCGGATTTTCCGATCGGGAGGCCGATCGACACCTTCATTGTAGAGGTTGAGAATTTGCTGTTCGAAGTGGAGCCCGCGGATTTCGAAAAGTATGGAGGAGGAAGAACGGTTGAAATTCAGTACCTGAATACGGACGTTACCTACTTGAACGAGGTCGAATCCATTGCCGCTGACGGCACCGTCATTCAATCTGACAAACCAAGACCTCTTTATCGCATTGTTTCGATTACGGGCGATCCGCATCCTCAATTTGATTAATTCGGATTTTCTCCATTTGAAAGACAAGGAAATGTGACGATCGCGGATCTTTGTACTGGCGGCACATTGTATCAAATTGACTTTATCCGGAAAAAGTGAAACAGTAGCATCCATGTCAAATAGGGGCTGTTCAGCAAGTCAGGGAAGACTGACGGGCTGGACAGCTCTTTCATTCCTTGTCCAAAGATATCTTCATAAGTCAGCTGATATATTGTATGGAGATAACAGCAGTCCGATCAGTTCCCTGCGGCTGCTAACTCCGGTTTTGGCGAATATTGATTTCAGGTGATCCTGCACCGTATAGGCAGAGATGGATAAGGTCTCGGACAATTGCTTGGTCGAATAGCCTTGTACCAGGAGCCGAAGGAGTTCGGTTTCGCGAGCGGACAGCCGATAAAAATCGAGCATTTGGTTCAACAGCTCCTGCGGCTGCGCTTGCTCACCTATTACAGCGAATTGGGCAGATTCCGCATGCATTTGAGTCGCTTGAATCGACAAGAGGAAGCCGTCGGGCGAGAACACGCACAGTCGGGCTTCATTCGTCTGGATAGGCGAATCCGGGTTGCCGGATTTTGCCTTTGAACAGACTGCGCGAATGGGCCGTGGCAGGACGGGAGGAGCCAGCTGCTCCATTTGACGCAGCCAATGCAGCAGCCGTTTGCCCGATGCATTGGCGGATAGCAGGTTACATTGTTCGTCCACGATCATGATCCCGGTTTCCAAGACAGAATTTGGGGCGGGAAGAGGCCAGTTGCAGGCAAATTGCTTCAGGGAGCGAGCCATGGCAGGCAAGACCTCGGAAAGCCGCCGGATGTCTTCACTAGAAAAGTGAGCGTGTCCTTCAGAACGAAATAAGGTTAGAAATCCCCAACACTTTCCTTCCCAGACCAAAGCCGCCCGCAGTTCATCTCCAAATCCGGCAGGCAACAGTATCTCCTTATAACGCGCACTGCGCTCCAGTTTCCCCTTGGTCGCGACACTTAAAACCGCTATCGGCGAGTCGGAAGTTGCCAATCTCATGTATTTATTGTAGTCGGTGGCCAGATATTCGTTTTTGAATAGGGCCGGATGGATGCGTTCTATTCGATCATCGGTAACCGCTCCCGTAGAAAGCAGGGAACGTGGATCAACCGTTGTAAAGCAGGCCGCTTCAAAGGGAAGCAGGCCGCGTAAAGTAATCAGAGCCTGTTGGCGAAAGAGGAATGAGTCGGGAACGGGATTTTTCAGGAAAAGGGTTTGCATAGGATGTCACCTCGCTTTAAAATCCCAGCTTTGTGGGATAGGAATAGGGTCATCTCTTTTCTATAATTGATAATGGTTATCGTTATCAAACATATTTTACATGAACATTTCGGAAAGGAAAAGGAAAGATGAAAATAAGAACCATTAGTTTACTAGCGAGTGCAATCGTATTTTTGAACGCTTGTAGTCATACGGAGCCAGGGGTGTCGGTATTGGCTCCCAAAGCGCCTGCGCTCATTCCGACATTGCTTGCAACCGAACATATTGACGGACTTGGGGGTGTGGAGGTGCGAACCTGGGACACGCTGGAGCAATTGCTGGTAGCGATTCAGGACGGAAGCTCCCCGTTGATTGTGGCGCCTTTGAATATCGGGGCCAACGTGTATGCGCGCGGCTTCCCGCTACAGCTCGTTCATGTCAATACGTGGGGATCGATGTATCTGGTCACCTTATCGACGGAAGTCCGGGACATTCACGATTTGAAAGGGGAGGCGGTTTACATTCCGGGCAAAGGAGGTCCGCCGGACGTATTGACGGACTTTATTCTGGGGGAGCAGCAATTGGCGGATGAAGTGGAGCGAGTGTATGCTGCGATTCCGGAAATCATGCAAATGCTGTCTAGCGGGAAGGCCCAGCATGCCGTCCTCCCGGAACCGTTTCTTAGCGGGCTTCGCGCGCAAACGTCCGAGATCCGGGAAGTGATTGATTTTGAGCTTGAGTGGCAACAACGTTTTGCCGCAAGCTTGCCGCAAGCCGGCTTGTTTGTTCAGCGGAAGTGGGCGGAGGAGCATCCTGAGCTGCTGAAGGCTTACCAGACGCAGTTTGCTGAAGCGATCGCCGATATAGCGGCTGATCCGGCGCCGGCCGTGCAGCTGTCAGCTGATGTTTTCGGATTGCCCGAGCCGCTGCTTCGCCAATCGCTCAGTCACATGCATTTGGGAATGCAAGAGGCTGTTGAAGCGAGAAGCCAGGTGGAGAACTATCTTCGCATTTTGCTGGAAGCCAATCCTGAATCCATCGGAGACCAATTACCAGATGAACAATTCTATTACACGTTGGAGTAGGTGGGTTCCGCTCTATAGTTGCGCAGCTGCGCTGGTTCTATGGGGCGGCGTCTCCGCCTTATATCCGTCAGTCATTCTCCCGTCTCCTTTAGAAACGGTACGAGCACTCACGAAGATGCTGGGAACCGGTCCGTTTTGGCAAACACTGGGCACGACATTTTTACGCCAAATGGCCGGATTCACGATTGCCTGCATAGTCGGATTTGGTCTGGGGTGCGGCGCAGGTCGTCATCCTTTGCTGTATCGGCTCATTCATCCGCTCGTGCAGCTTGTACAATCTGTTCCTCCGGTGTCCTGGATACTGCTGGTGATGCTTTGGTTTGGTGTTCGAGGCGGGGCGCAGGTGGCCGTCGAAGGGAAGACTTATTTTGAAATCATGGGAGGCCCCGGATATATAATAGATATATGTACAAAATACGGGTTTTGTGAATAAGTATATATTGGACTTAACCAAGAGTGGCCGATCTCTTGGTTCATCAGCTTTTTTATACATTTATTTTCTACATTCGAACTCTGTCGCCCTCCTGCAGCGGATGGCTGCTCTCAATAACGATTTGACTTTGATTGAATACGCCCTGTACGGCTGATTCCTTATCGTTAGCTTCTGTGACGGTTATGTACGTCTTGTTGACGTAAAAAGCATTGCCGAGCGGTCCGCTTCTTTCCGAGATGGTGTAAACATATTGTCCGGACGGATCCTCGCGGATGGCCAAATTCGATACGAGCAGCATTTCACTGCCCGATGCACTCTTCATATTAAGATCCACTTGTGCCTGCTCTCCTCCTTGTAAAGTATTGTCTTGCAGGGTGACCAGAACGGTTTTCACCGAAGGGTTAGCGGCCATACCGCTTCCTTGATGTTCTCCCTGATAATCATTGCCTTCGCTCGCGACACTCGAATTTTCAATTTCGACAATTTCACCTTCGACTTGATTAGCTGACGTTCCTTTAATTTCTACAACCAGTTTCTCACCGACCTTCAGCATGTCCGCTATATCCGTCGGGAGTTGAAGCTCAAACTCAAACCCCTGGCTTACGTTGTAAAGTTGGATATCCGGTCCACCGCCAGTACCGGATAAACCCTCTTTAGCATTTAATTTCTTAACGAGGCCGTCAACAGGAGCGACCATTTCACGATTACTCGCCAAACGTTCCTGCATCATTTGTATACGCTGCTCCTGTATCTCCAGATCCATTTTATAGCTCTCTATGGCCGCTTTGGCGCTTTGCATTTTGGACGGATCACCAGTCTTCGCAACTTCTATATATTCGTGTTGCAATTCCTCCATTCTCATCTTCATTTTCATCAGGTTTGCATTTTCCAGCTTCACCTGCCATTCCTCTTCACTGCTGTCGTAACTCACAAGGGTTTGTCCTTTGCTCACGAGATCTCCCTCTTGTACATGCACCTTCTCAACTTTCCAGCCTTCAAGCTGGGTCAAATCCACCACTTCTCTGGGCCTGACCACACCGCTGCCGGTGTAATGATATTCGATATGACCTGGTCTTGGCTGCACCGTGGCTACCTTGGGCAAGGTCATCGTAAGCAGAGTATTGCTGAACAGAGTAAATACAATCAGAAGACCCGCAAACAATGAAAATATAACTCGAAGATATTTCTTGCGGCTGGACAAGGCTTGTTCAGACTGTTGCAACTCCATTGTTAAATCTCCTCCGTGGTATTCTAAGACACCGTGCATCATATCATTTATTCTTTAATACCAGATAATTGAATCCCTCTGTGAAAGTAAGATTCCGCGTACAGGAACAACAGGATCATAGGGGACATATACAGCGCTGAGGCAGCGAATCCCACACCCCGTGCCTCCAGGTTGATTCTTAACAAATAAAGCGATAATGGCTGCTTGAATGAATCCTCCAGGAAAATCAGCGGTTGCTCCACCATGTTCCAATAATCCACAAACAACAAAACGATGAGAGCAGCCAAACCCGGCTGGATCTGGGGAAGGATGATCTTATGGAAAATTCTCAATTGGCCCGCTCCATCCATTTTGGCTGCCTCGATATAAGAGCTGGGAATATGAATCATGAATTGCCTAAGCATAAACACACCGAATGCACTGAAGATTCCCGGCAGAATGATCGCTGCTGCCGTGTTGAGCAGTCCAAGCCTGTCGGCAATCATATAATTGGGAACCAATGTGACTTGGAAAGGCATGAGCATGGCCATCAAATAAATGAAAAACAGCTTATCCCTGCCCCGAAATCGAAGCTTCGCAAATGCATAAGCTGCGTACGAAGCTACAATGGTTTGTCCGACAATGATCGGTGTAACCATAAATACGGAATTCCAGAACATCTTGAGGAAAACGGGAGTTTCTATCAAGATCGCAGCATATTGCTCAAACGACACCCAGTCGGGGATTAATTTCAAATTGACATATCCGCCCTTCTCTCCCGCTTCAAGATGGGGCATCTTACCAATGAGGTCATAGTTGTAACCTATTTCCTGCTCTGTCATCAAGGAGTTGGTGAAGGTTATGACAATCGGAAAGAGCATCATTGCAGCAATGACTAACATGATTAAAGACAACACGCATTTTTGTAAAAATAATTGTTTTTCTTTCTCCATGCCCATCTCCCCCTCACTTATTCCATGAAATTCCGGAAACGACGTTCAACCAAAAGCATAATCGTTACAATGATCAAAATGCCGCCAACCATTAACACGGCTGCAGAGGTCAGCTTCTGCATATCAAGCGAATAGAACATATTGTTCATATAATGCTGCAGCATATAAATTCGGTCGTATGGATAATCGCCTGCAAGAAGGTAAGTTTCACGAAAGACACGGAACGAATTAATAATGGACATGAGCAGAACCAGGAACATCGTCGGTGTCAAATAAACGAGCGTAATATGAGTGAATTTATGCCATTGTCCAGCTCCTTCGATATCAGCGGTTTCGTAATAGGATTGAGGAATATTCTGTAGTCCGGCAAGAAACAGAATAATATTAAAGCCAATGTTTTTCCATATATATAGGAGCGTTAGCACGCCCATGGACCATTCCGATTTCATCCAATCGATCCGATCGATTCCGATGCCTTGCAACCACATGTTCACGGTACCGTTCCAATCAAATAAAATTTGCCAAAATAAAACGATCGATGCCACCGGGACAACAAGCGGTAGTACAAAAGAAGTTTTCAGCCAGTTCCGTAAAAAGAGCTGTTGATTTAGCAATAAAGCAAATAACAAAGAGAGTATAATTAGGAATGGCACACTCACTCCGGTAAACACGAACGTATTCATCGCCGCTTTGCGAAAAGAGCCACTGTCGAGCAGTTCCCTGTAATTTTCGAAGCCGACAAAAGAGCCGTTGACCGTACTGTCCATCATGGAATAGAAAATTCCGACCGTGAAGGGGATCACATAAAACAAGGCAAAGCCGATTACGCTCGGTGCCAAGAATAATATAGCGATGGTCCATTCTGTCCGTAATCCTTTCCCGTTCATGCCCAGTATCCTCCTCCTTCCGGCATCACTCCTTCTTGTTTCATTCATTCAGATAGGTTGTCACCCTGTTTTGTATGAGTTTCGCTACATCTTCAGCCGATTTTTGACCAGCGAAAAAAGCTTCAGATTCTTCATAAATGATCTCTTGAATGAGAGTAAACTTATATTCAATAGGATGAACCGCCGCGGTAAGATACGATTCCAAACTTTGAAGATCCTTTTCTGTAATCGTAAATTCCCGTCCTTCATAGTCGTTCATCTTCCCGATTTGTAAAAGGTTTTGTGCTTGCTTTTGATAAACGTTTCTATTCAATGGGAAGCCAGTCTGGTTTCCGGTATCCATCAGGGTATCGGTCGATTGCCCTAACTCTTCGGACATAAGAAATTTGACAAAATCCCATGCTTCTTCCTTGACAGGGGAATGGGCATTTATACCGATCATATTTAACGCTTGGAAGTGCCCACCAGCTTTTTGTTCTTCCGCGTGAGGCATGATATAGAACTTCTCACCATAGGAACTGTTCTGCTTGCGAAGGTAATCGGAGATCGAAAGTAAAATTTCGTCCCGAAAATAAGTTGAGTCAGCGCCTCCGCCTTCGGTCGTGATGATTCCCTGATCTAACATCTGTTGCACTTGTTTCATCAAGCCGATGAATGCTGCTGAATCGAAATTAGCCTTTCGATTCGCTTCATCTACAAATTCACTGTATCGTCCTTGTACTAGGTTGTTCAACAGCCCGCCAGGAGTGGGCGCTTCGAATGCGTGCTTCTTATCCCCTTTGTTGATCATCTCTTTCGATACCTGGATAAATTGCTCCCAGGTCCAGCTTTGATCGTTGAAAGAAACACTGGTTTGTTCGATGTCTTCCTGTACTCCCGTAAAACCATTTAGGTAAAACTGTAAAGGAATAGCGTAAGTACCGTCATTCAATTTGAAGTTATCCAATATGTTTACAAAATATTGATCTTTATGGAAGTCCGGGTCATTTTCCATCAACTCGCCTACATTGACAAGCACCTTCTGATTCACATATTGTCCGATCGGCAGCTCATCCAGCTCAAGCACATCAGGACCTGATCCTGCCAGCATTTGCGTGTTCGTTGTTTTGACGAACTGTTCATGAATGGTCTCCCAGTTGTCCCAGTTGGCATCCATGCCACTGGCATGTTGAGAGGTAAGTTGGATTTCAATGTTAGGGTGTTTTGCTTCATACTTTCTCTTGGCTTCTTTAAAAAGATCGTTCTCGTAAAAGGTTGCAAAGGTAATGACTGTTTTCCCGTTTTCGGTTTTTGATGATGACGGCTCCGTATCTGTCTGGGTATCCGTTTGTTTCCCTGCATCGGTTCGTTTATCAGTCTGGTGTTGCGAACCTGCGGCTTTTTCATTTTCTGACGACTCCGCTTCTCCATCAGTGTTATTACTGCATGCCGCCAAAACGAACACCATCATACAGATTAGCGAGAATAATCCAATTTTTTTCATATGTACGTTACCTCTCCCTCACCTGATTTATCTATTTCTCTTTCGAGACTTTCTTGATCATAGCAGATAGATGTTAGAAGGATTTCACCAACTTGTAAAAAAGTTGTATCGAAAAAAACGCCCCAAAAAAAACGCCTCGCAATGTTTCACGAGACGGGGCCTTAGTCATTTAAATTCAATTATGAACGGGACTTGATCTATTATTACAGCAGGAACTGGAGATATTCGGTCTATGTTCTTGTCGTCCTACATCACCCGTTCTTTGAATAAATACTTTCTTTCTTTATTTATTACCTATGTCTGATTCCTCCATGACTATACTGAAAGAAATACTAAGTTTATCCCAAACCCAAGCCTGAAAAATTTTATCTATTTCTATTTTTAACGCTTTTTCATCCAGTTTCTCTTCGATACCTAACTTTTCAAACGTGAATGTTTCTGTCGCCTGTATGTCTTCGTATACAGCACTACTAAATGAAAAAGTTACTGTTTTGCTCATTGCTTTAACCCCCTTTTATCGGTGGTAAATTGGCTTGTATTGGATAAACTGCTCATCACTTTTCCTTTAATGTAAATCCTGGGCACACTGGCGAATGCATTCAGGTTTCATTCAGGATAATGTCCTTTAGCTCAATCAGAGTCTTGATTCGATAACTGGCCTGTGAGAAGTCATGTGATTGTGTGAAGTCGTTATGGACAATAGCACAGTCGATACCAGCTGCCACGGCTGAGTTCAACCCTCTGTTTGAATCCTCCACAACCAGGGTCTCTTCTTTCGCAGCTCCGAAGCGCTTTAGGCCAGTCAAGTATGGTTCCGGATGCGGCTTGGCGTGCCCGTAGTCTTCGCGAACGAGGACGAATTCCATGAATTGCTTAATCTGGCGCTTCTCATGAATAAGTTGAAAATCAGCACGTTTTGCAGTTGTTACGATGGCCATGCGGACGTACTTTGACAGTTCGGCTAGAGCTTCAACCACGCCTTCAATCTCTATAGCTTCTGTTCTTAGATATTCCTGATAATAGGCGTTGCGGACCTCACGCTGCCTGCTGATGGTCTGTTCATCAACACCTGCCGCCCTGGCTTGGGCCCAAGTTCCAAATGACTGGGTCATGTCGCGGAGGTATTGATCTTTATCCAGGGTAAATCCAATATCGGCCAGAGCGCGCTCTCCCGCTTTGTAATACCAGAATTCAGTATTAACCAGAACACCATCATGATCGAAGAGTATGTACTTTTTCATTGTTACGTCTCCTTTGCAGCAGCTGCGGCAGCCAGGCGCGTCATCACGCGTGCAGTAGCTGAGGCAGCCGCCGCGAGTTTTTACAATGGCCGTGTTAAACTTACCACACCCTAAGCCCTACTTCCGGTTGCGTACACTCTTCATTTCCGTCCTCTTCCGTACGCTGTTTGAGCACCAGCCTGCGATATACGGTGTTGGCCGTCATCAGTTCGTCGTGAGTTCCCTGCTCGGCGACCGTTCCTTGATCCAGGACATAGATCCGCTCGGCATTGCGGACAGTAGACAGACGATGGGCAATCACGATCGTGGTTCTGCCTTTACGCAGCCGGTCCAACTCCGTTTGAATCTCCCGCTCCGTCTCCATATCCAGCGAGGACGTTGCTTCATCAAGAATCAAGACTTCCGGATCGTACAACAGTGCCCTTGCTATAGCTATCCGCTGCCTCTGCCCTCCCGATAAGGTAATGCCCCGTTCTCCAACGACCGTATCGTAGCGCTCAGCCAGGCCCTCAATAAAATCATGAATCCTCATCGCTTTGCAAATTTCTATCATTTTCTCTTCTGTAACTCCGTCAATGCCCAGCAGCAGATTGGTACGGATCGACTCAGGGAACAAATAGGGCTCTTGGAAAACGATAGCCGCTTTCTTCGTCCAGTCCCCCCGGGAAATGGAGGATAAGGGCAGCCCGTTTACCAGAATCCGCCCTTCATCCGGTTCATAAAATCGCATCAGCAGGCTGGCTATCGTAGATTTTCCGCCACCGCTTGTCCCGACGAAAGCAGTTTTTGAACCAATGGGCACCTCCAGGGTAATCCGGTTCAGCACAGAATGTTCTCTACCTTCATATTTGAAAGATACCCCGTCCAATTGCAGTTGGTTAACGGGGTCAGATAAAGCGGTTTGACCCTCACGGATCGTTTCACTCTCCAGAATCATGCGTATTCTTTCGACTGAGGCCAATTTGCCGGATACGGACATCAAGTTATTATATACATAATACAAACTGTCGATAAGCCTTGAAGAGAATTGGAAGAGGACAACATAAAGGCCAATCGAGAGCTGCTCGTTTAAGACCTGCCATCCCCCGAACAGCAGGACAATTATGACCGCCCCCCACTTGATAGGATCGCTGATCAGCATCTGCCTGTTGATTAACTTGGCCTCTTTCATCACGCTGTTATAGTACGTCCGGAATAAGGACTGATATTGGCGGGCTTCCCATTGTTCCCGCCGGAAAGCCAGTACTTCCCGGGTAGCCGCCACCCCTTCTTCCAGATGGACCAGAAGATTAGCCTTATCCTTATTAACCTGCCCAGCTGCATGCTTTCTGGGGCGAGCGAATCGCTTGCCGAGTAGAATGTATACCATCCCAAAGCTGCCCACTACAGCAAGCAGTGCGGGACTGGCGCCACCAATAATGACAATTAGCATAATGGCTCCGGCAAGATGCTGTGCAAGCCGGGGAATATCTCCGCCAATCAGGCCGGAAACTTGGCCCAGATCATGGGTAAACCGGTAGACAAGGTCCGCTGTCCGCTTGTTATGAATTTCCTTGACAGGTAGCCGGCGAACACTCTGCATTAATTCGGCGGACATGACTTTGCGCAGCCTGGCCACCGTATGATGGATAATATGCGGCCCGAAAGTGAACAGCAGCGAATAGGCCAGGTAGGCGCAGGCAAGCTGCGTGAGGATTAGGGGAAACCGGTCCCGCTGCCCGTTGATCAGCACCTCGTCAATGATCGACTGCTGCAGCCAGATAGCGGAAAGATTGGCGGTCATCTCTGCGGCCATCAGAATGACCGCCAGGAGTACCCATCCTTTGTACCGGAGAAGGCAGCGGACAATCCATTGCATATTAGACAAGATTCTTCCCTCCAGATTCCGGTCCTGTCCCATTAGCCAGCCGGTAAAAGTGGCCTTGTTCGGCCATTAATTGCTCATAAGTCCCCTGCTCTAAGACTCTTCCATCCTTCATGACTGCAATTAGGTCGAAATTACGGATTGTTGATAACCGGTGAGCAACCGCCAGCAGCGTGCGCCCCTTCATCAAGCGGTCCAACGCCTCCTGGACAATCGCTTCGCTTTCATTGTCAAGTGCGGATGTCGCTTCGTCCAACAGAATGACCCGCGGATTTTTGATGAACATTCGCGCAATCGCGATCCGCTGCTTCTGCCCGCCAGACAGCCTGATTCCCCGTTCCCCCACGTAAGTGTCGTATCCTTCGGGCAATTCCATTATAAAATCATGGGCACATGCCGCCTTGGCAGCCTCCATCACGTCTTCATCGCTTGCATCAGGACGGCCGAAGCGGATGTTTTCTTTGACCGATGAACCGAACAAATACGTTTCCTGAAATACATAGCCGAAGGAATTTCGCAGAACATCGAAAGAAAGCCGCCGAACAGAAATCCCATCCAGCAAAATATCCCCTTGATCGGCGTCATAGAAGCGTCCGGCCAGCTTGATGACCGTCGATTTCCCGCTGCCGCTGGAGCCGACTAGCGCTACTTTCGCCCCTGAAGGAACGGTTAGGTTAAACGCTTCCAGAACCGGCCTGTCCGGTTGATAGCCGAATTTAACTTGGCTGAATTGCAACGACCCCTTAATAGCGGCCGCCTCCACAGGATGCTCCGGTTCAGCAACCGCAGGCTGCAAATTCATGAAAGTGTACAATTTTTCGGCCTGATACATCAGCACCCGCTGCTCTGTAATCTCGGTTACAACTGCAGTCATCCGGTGCATGGCGGTAAAATAATAAAGGATAAAAGCGACAAACTCCCCCGCTGTCAGGCTTTGCTGGCCGATTAAATAGTATCCGTAAAGAAAATGACAATGGCTCCGATATAATAGCTCAGTCTCCGGTTCGTACCTCTCCAATAAGCAAACCAGTAGGTGCGGATCATCCCCCGGTTATGCTCTTCCACCTTGTCTAGATAACGCTGCGAATCCCAGCTTTCCGCCCCGTAAGCGCGAACCTCGGTGAGCGAAGACACGCTGTCATACACTTTTCGATTCTCCTCGATCCTAAGGGCAGCTAATTTCTTTCCTTCCAGGGAGGCTTTCTTCTCCAATGCCGGGCCGAACAAATAATAAAGCAGAAAGCTGGGGAGGACAACCATACTCAGATGAAGGCTTGTTGACAGCATAACGGCAACGGAAAGGATAGAGAACAACAGTCCGTTAAGCAGCGAGGGAAAGCTTTGGCGGTAAAGATTCTGGATCGAGGCCACTTCGGTATTGAGAAAAGCGAGCGTTTCCCCGACAGGGTTGCGTTCATAATAAGCGAACCCGAGCTTGCGGATTTGTTTAAATATCGATAATTGCAAATCCCGGGATGCCCTTTCTTGGAGCTGCCTCTGAAACACATTGAAACCTGCCTGTCCGGCCAGCAGCGCAGCCAGAAGCGCAACGAAGAAGATAACCATCCCGAGGAACGAAGATTGGCTAGTGCCGGGAATGACCGAGTCAATAAAAAACTGAAAAAACTTGGGGATGGCCAATTCAACAGCCGAAACGAGAGCCAGGGAGAGAACGACCAGCGCAAGCAGGCCCAGGTATGGTTTAACGTAAGACAGCGTCCATAAGTAAACTGGAAGTAATCCCTTTTTATTGTCAGATCGGCTGCCTGAATCGGATTCGCTCTTACGTGCTGCGGGTGAATCCAAAGAAACAGCTCCCTCCTATCGTTTATTGAAAATTCATCAACGGTTCTCGCTTTCTTTAATGGACATGCTCACGATTGAGATATATGATGCATAATAGCACTTTGCAGGAAATCTGCAAAATCCTCGCCATACTGATTAAAATAGTTTTTCAGGCGCTCATCTGAAGTGTACCTATCTGCAATGCAGGCGAGCAACTTTGAATTACAAGTCATGAGCTGCTCTAGATTCTCCCTCCACTTTCCGATTAATCGCTGCACTTTAACAGAGGAAGGTGACTGATCCATATTGGAAGCAATATTTTTGAACACTTGTTCAACATTAGAAAAAAGCTTTAGTCTCTCATCTGGTGATAAATTTTCTAAGCTTTCATTATACTCCTTATAGGCCTCTGTGTCGCCATAAAAGAATCTCGCCTCGTTTGCATATTGTTCTTGTAATGGCAGCACGGATGAACGATTAAAAATAGGCAGTTCGCTGATATCTGTCCCTGAGACATACTCATCGATAGCATTCTTGATAGTTTCTAGTTTTATTATTCTTGTTTGTAGAGTATGACTTTGGTTTTTTAATATTTGTTTCTGTTCTTGCTTGGTCAGTTTTAAAATACCGGCAATTTCTTTCAAGGAAAAATCCAATTCTTTTAAAAACAAAATAGTTTGAAGTTTCTCCAAACTGCTTCGATCATATAGACGATACCCTTTTTCCGTTAGATGTGTCGGTTTAAATAAATCAATTCTATCGTAATAATGCAGGGTCCGAGTCGTAATGCCTGTAATCTGAACAATATCTTTAACCGCTAATAATGGTTTCTTCATCCCAAAATCCTTTTACTTCATCTAGTATTCGAGCAGCAGGTGTGATGGTGGCTTCAAAGATCGTTCTTCCTGTTTTTCTTAAGTAATATTGGATTAAATAATATCCGCAAGCGTAGCCAGCGCTATAAGGCATATGGACCGGTTTAAAGTTTTGAAGTTGTGCGATTTCGTCACCGTAAAGATACGGAGCCAAATTTTCAAACCCGGTTAATTGCAGCTGCTCTCTAAGCACAGGCTTTATTTTCCTGTTAAGTGTTTCTGCGTTTGTTTTCGTAACCCAAGGGCCGAGCAATTCTTCTCCAAACAGAAACGTTGCATAGTTCTCAGCTAAACCTTCACTTACAATAAACTCGCCCAAATTAACGGTGTGATCCCATTGAATAAATTGATATCGCACATTATGGTTGCACTCGTGGGCCAGCGCAGCCTTCATTCGAGGTAGTGTGTACTCGTTTGGTAAGATTGTACCCCAGATAAACCCGGGAATGCCCCCAAAGCCGCTATATCCTTCGTTTATGGTTAAGGCACGGTTATCCGGATTGCCTAGTTGAATGGTAAACAAATATTCGGATACGGGGAGTCTTATTTCATGTTCGATAAACAGACGTAAGCTTTTCCTTACGGCGTGCTCACACTCCAACCAAAAGGAATCGGACGAAATCAGCTCTATTTCAGGGGAAATCTGCTCGGTAATCTGATCTGGGGATCGATGCATCATGCTATTAAACGTAATCACGTCAAAACCATTCGGCTCTTTAGCTTTAAAAGGGATCTGTTGAATTTCCCATTGTTTCATAAAAGGAGCCATCATTTCGTTTCTGAATAATTCAAGCTTTTCCTCTGGGGAAGCTTGGGCAACTTTTTGATAAATTTGGTCCGCACGCAATGTTATTATGTTCATTTCTCTCCACCCCAAATAGTTTATAGAGAGAATTATGCACTATGACCTTACGTCATAGTCAAGACATTATTAAGGTTAGTCAGTCACTCCAGAAATAAAAAAATTTTAAGCGGGATTACGCTAACGGGCAGTTATGCGCAACTTCCAGGGAATGTAAACGTTTAATTAACGTAAGGAACGGCAATTAGAACCGAGCATGCACACCACAGCAATAGAAGCTATCCGCCGCAGAAAAAGTTGATACAGCAATCCAAAGACTTATTGAGCAACAAGGCAAGATAAACTTCAATAGCGTTTACACAGAGTTGGGCGTCTCTAAAGCCTACCTTTATAACCATTCGGAGATTCGCGAACGAATAAAAACGCTGTTCAAACAGCAAGAAGGCATGTCCTCTACTAAACAAACGAGGACCGCATCGCGCAAAGTGAAATTGGAGGGTTTTCTAAAAAAGGTGGTTGAACACTTGTCACCAGAAGAGTAAGGTACGATCGAAGCGTTTATTAGCGGGCTGCAAACGGACCGTGTCGAGGCGGTGAATGCGCTGTTACATGGCGATCTTCATTTCAAAAATATGCTTGTGAATGAGAATGGGATCGTTTCCGGCATCATTGATTGGGGCGATCTGAGCGTCGGCCATCCGGCTTGCGATTTGAGCGTTGCTTACAGTTTTTTACCACAGTACGCTCGCGGCGTGTTTTTCGAAACGTACGGAGTGGCGGACGAGGAAACGAAGCTGCTGGCGCGGCTGATAGCGGTATACATCCCTGCACTGATCTTGATGCAGGCGGTCGATGACGGGAATGAAGCGATTGCGACAGAGGCGAAATCCAATATCATGCGGGCACTGTCGGATTAGGCTCATATTTCGTTACAGCTAGGAGCTGATGGCTATCAGCACCATTTTGTCGTTTATAAGCCGCGATATGGTGCAATTTTCCTTCTCTGATGCCGCTTTATGTTGAGGAACACGAAAATCAACAGGGTAAGTCGTTACGCTAACGGATACGTTAGCACAATAAAAGCAGCGGCAGTCTAGGTATTTCGAGTTCCTAGTCCGTCACTGCTTTTTTACGAGTCAGTCTAATTCAGTTTGTCGGGTGATCGTGTCGTTTGAGCTTAGAGTAAGGAGAACCGCCAAGTCGGACTCAATTCAGGGCTTAGCGTATATTTTCGTTAAAATGTTGGCGGTACCCCCTGTAGAGCTATCCGATTCATCACATGAATGTCATAATTATAGTTATGTAAACTAATTTCCGTAATTCCTCCCCCTGGGTACAAAAAATAACGGCCTGCCGTTGACATATTTGCTATGCCACTCCTGAGACAGGCCGTTAATGGCTTATAATACGCGATTTCTATTTACTGCGAAGATTAATCTTCTTGTTGTTCCGCGATTTTCCCTGCCGCCTCCAGCAAGGACAGATCAGCCCAGCCGTAGCAGTAGTACAACAAATCATCAGCCTCGCTGCTGCGGGCAGCTTGAACGGCTTCCATAAATTCTTCCGGATGCAAATTCCACATCTGCACCCCGCTATAAATCACGGTTTCCGGCTGAGAGAGCTTTCTGACTTTTTCGTTCTCTACTTTGACGAATTCAATCGGGAACCCTTTCTCGCAAAATTGTTTGTAGCTTATGGAATAGTCCATACCAAAGAAGTCGAGAAATGCCTGGAAAGCTTCCTCCCTCTCCTCTTCCGTGTCGGCAAAGTAATGGATTAATCCTTGAACATCAGCACCGCCACCAAGCTTGTGATAAGGGAAATGCTTTAATCTAGAGGCGGATTTCGTTAACCGGCTGTAATCCTGTCCAAGCAGCCACGCATAAGAAGGCGGCCACAAATCCAGCCATAATTCAATCGAAGGATTAATCTGGCGGATGGAATGAACAAGCTTCTCTACCATTTCAGATACACTGGCTTGACGATAGGCTATAAAGGATTGGAAATCCGCACTAGCTTTCAATTGCTGAACAGCCTGAGCGTATTGTCCGGTCGACAAAAGCTTAGCGGCGGTGGACATAGTCAGCTTTAGCTGCCCGAGATCAATCCCGTTGCGAACCATTCCGTTAGTACAATTTGGACAAAAGCAGCTGAATAAATTCCTCGGCGAAACCTGCTTGCCTGCCCAGTCTGGAAAGCGGATGCGATCAATCATAAATTGACGCCTGCCATAGCGGTCGGCAATTTGGCTAATGTAATAGGTCCACATAGAGACAACATCCGGTCCATTCGGGCAAAGCCAATGCTCCACCGGCCGCTGCTCGAAGTCCACTACACCATTACGCGCTTTCGGATCATGAAATTTGCCGTTCAAAACATTTACCCAAGGGATGATTTCATACCCGGTACCCTCTGCCTCTTTGATTAGGTCGAGTAAAGGATCAGCGCCTTCTGTAATGGAGGAATCCACTTGCCAATAGAGCCTGTGCAGCTTCTCACCAGCTTGAGGCCCATCGAGCTTGACATGAAGCGTACCTTCTCCCATGACATGGCTGCGCACGGGATTATGAGGAAGAACACCGACAGGATAAGGATTTCTTTCAAATATGGTATTCACCTGCGGGAAAATATAGTGGACATCCTTCATGCCCGCAATCAGCTTAAGCACAGTTGAGCTTCCTTCATCCGTAATATCATGCGGATGCAAGTGTATGCCAGCCATAGCGCATTTCCTCCTGTCATACCTTTATCTTTCCTTGATTTTCCCTCGTTTCAAAGACCAATCGCAACAATTATGGGTTGAATTGCTTGAACAGAGTTTCAGCAATAACAAGATTATTCGGGTCAACTGAACCTTCGCGAATCACTCCGTCTTCTACATGATACTCGATTAATTGATCATAGCGTTTTTTCCAATTGACCTCGGAATCATCAGCGTAGAACAGGCTTTGCATTTCTTCAGGAGTTGTCGCAAAAATAACGTTTTGCTCGATAAATTGCTTTGCTTCCTCAGCTGTTCCGGATCCGCCGGTTTGTTCATTAGACCAGTCCGCAATAAATTGATAAGCTTCGTTCGGGTTAGAAGTCATATAATCCATGGTCTTGAACCAGACGTTTTGTATTTTTCGAATAGTTTCTTCATTATTATCTACAAACGATTTGGTTGCAGCTAGACCTGCCAGACTAACCGCACCAGCTCCAATTTCTTCACCAGCAATTAACGTTTCAAATCCTTCTTCTTCCAGTTTAGCGCGTTGTGGAAGGCCGCCCAGATAAAAATCGCCGGTTCCCGAAATAAATGCGGACACGCCCATATCCGGCTCCATATCAATAACATTCATATCTTCAATCGACAATCCGGCATTCGACAGCGCTTGTTCCAGGACCATATAAAAGGTTGCACCAGATGTCGTAACTACCGATTTGCCTTGAAGCTGTTTGCCTGTTTCAATCGCGGCTTCTTTAGGATCACCCAGTTCTTCCAGGAACTCCTCATACGTTTTGAAATCGCTGTCAGCTCTACTCATAATAGCGAAGCCTTTGAAAATGTTGTTAAAACTAACCATGCGCAAATCTTCGAATTGAGCCGCGAGGGTAACGGAAGGTGTATCACCGAAACCGCCAATATCTATAGAGCCGTTAACAAGTGCTGGCGCAACGTTGCCTTCTACAGCGAACATGGTGGACTTAAACTCAATTCCTTCTTCCTCAAAGAAACCCTGATTTTTAGCCAACGCCCATGGTGCATAATCATAATAGGGCATTAAACCGAAATTTACAGTTACTTTGGATTCGGCTGGTGCCGCTCCTCCTTCAGGCGTTTTCCCTTCCGGACTGGCATTGCCGCCGCAAGCGGCAAGGAATGTGACGAGCATTACAGCTGCAAGTATTGATGTTATCTTTTTCATAAAAGAACCCCTCTCGTTGAACGGATTATATATGGGTATCCATCCAGATGACCAGTTCCATACAGCGTTGACTCATCTGCTATGGTTAACCAACATTTTTGAACTTGCGGATTGACCGTGATACGGATTCACTGTTCTGCATTTTAATGTTTGTGTGATATTAGGAGTGGCGCTCAGACCAGCGTGTGAGTCTCTTTTCCGCCTTGCGAATCAACTGATCCGTCAACCAGGCCAGCGCACTAATAATGATAATGCTGACGAATATCATATCCGTTCTTAAATAACGCTGGGCAATGATCATATAGTACCCAATCCCTTCTTGTGCTCCCATAAATTCAGCGGCAACGACCAAACCGAAGGATGCAGCAGCACAGACCCGGACGCTGCCTACCAAGGAAGGTACGATAGCGGGAAGTACAACGGTGTGATAAATATAGGACCATTTCGCCCCAAGTGTTCTTGCTGCGTTAATATAAATTTTGGGAACGTTGCGCACAGATTCAACCGTATTGACCACTATAATTACAAAACAGCCGAATGTGACCAGCAGAATCTGGGGGAATGCTCCGATGCCAAGCCACAAGATCAGCATAGGAATGATCGCCAGCGGCGGAATAGGACGTAATACTTCGATGATGGGATCCATAAAAGCTTGTACATATCGGTTGGATGCAATTAACAAACCAACCAGGATTCCCAAGGCTGAACCTAGAAAGAAGCCGGCAAATTGTCTGCCAAGAGTAAAGCCTAGATGCCTGAACAGCTTCGAATAATCTTCCATAAATACTCCAAAAATCTGATCAGGTCCGGGCAAATATAATTTATTAACGAATCCGCCCAAGGTTAAAACAATCCACAAAGCAAGAAACAGGACAGCCGAGGAGATGCTGATGATTTTCCACTTCATCGACTATTCCCCTCCGTTCATAAGTTTTCTCAATTCATTGCGCAGCTCGTAAAATTCCCGGCTCTCCCGAAGCGCGGGAGTCCTTGGTCTGGCAAAGGGTAGTTCAATCACTTTCTTCAAGCGGCCGGGACGAGGACTTAATAAAATGATTCGATCAGATAGGTACATCGCTTCTTCGAGATCATGTGTAACGAAAATCACTGTCCGTTTTCGTTCTGACCAGATGCGCAGCAGCTCGTCCTGCATCGTTTCTCTGGTTACCACATCCAAAGCCCCGAAAGGTTCATCCATAAGGAGAATGTCAGGCTCAGCAGCGTATGCTCGGCCAATATCTATTCTTTTTCTCATGCCTCCAGATAATTCCCGCGGATAGGAATTTCTGAAATTTTCTAGGCCCAACAATTTCAACAGCTCACCTGCTTTCTTTTCCTGCTCAGCCCTCGGAACTTTCTTAACCTTCATTCCATATTTAATATTCTTCTCGACAGATAACCAGGGAAATGTAGCATCAGATTGAAAAACAACTGCACGGTCAGATCCGGGTCCTTCTACCGGACGTCCATTCAACAGCATCGAACCGGCTGTGTAATCGGTTAGACCGGCAATAATGCTTAATAGTGTCGACTTGCCGCACCCTGAAGTTCCTACTATGGACACAAATTCGCCTGCCTTCACATCCAAATCTATCCGGTCAAGAGCAGTAACTTCGCCTGCGTTTCCTTGAAACACTTTACTTAGTTGTTTGATCTCAAGCACGTTCAATGTAATCTCCCCATTCCGGTTAATTCAGCTTTATGTTCGGCAGAAAATTAATAGTTGGCCGTACATGATTCAAAGCCAGAATAGCCATACCATATAGCGGCGCTTTCTCCCTTAGCTCCGAAGTTGCAATTTGTACCCGGGTTTTTGAGAAAGTGTGACGATTTACATCTTCTCTCAGCTTGTCTATAAAGTAATCTGCCGAGAGTGAGATTCCGCCGGAAAGCACAATGATCTCGGGATTATTCACTGTAATAAAGTTAAGGATGGCTATGGCTAGATAATCCGTCATCTCATCAATAAATTGAGCAGCTTCCGCGTCACCTTTCATGGCACTGGCAAACACCTGCTCTGTCGTTTCCCATGGAGGTTCTTGGCCTCGCATTGCATAACTGTCTCTTACTGACATCATTAAACCGGATCCGGAGCAAACCGTCTCGAAGAAACCTTTATGATTCCATTTCTGACGGAGTTGTTCACGAGTGAAGAGCATATAGCCAATCTCACCCGAGGCATTGCCGGAGCCTCTAACGACCTGACCGTCAATAACATAGGCAGAACCGATGCCGGTTCCTATGGCGATTAGAGCCGCATTCTCAACATTTTGACAGCGGCCTTTCCATATTTCACCGATTAAGGCAGAACGGACATCATTTTCAACAACAACCGGTACGCCTAATTCCGATTCCATCTGCGCGCCCAGATTTAAATTTTCCCATTGAGGCAGATTAGGCGATCCCTCCACAACTATGCCGTTCTCATAATCTACAATTCCTGGGGTAGCGATCCCGATAACCATTAAATTATTGATATCTCTGCCTTCAGAGGCGATCAATTCGCGAATCGATTCAGCTAGTAAAGCAATAAATTCTTGGTTAGTCTCAGCACGGTATGTGGGGATCACTCTCTGGACCATCAGCTCTGCATTGACATCAAATAGTGAGAAAGCAATTTTGGTCCCCCCAAGATCTACACTGACGCCATAGCCCAGTCCTGAATTATACTGAAGAAGAATGCCTTTGCGTCCGATTGGGGAATTGTCTGCCCCTATCTCAAAAACGGCCTCTTCCTCAATCAGACTGTTGACTATTTCAGAAACAGTCGCTCTTGTAATATTCGTCTTCTTGGAAATTTGGGCTCTGGACAATGGCCCAAATTCACGGATCACATTTAATACCAGTGCTTTATTCATTTCCCTCAACGTACTCGGTAAGTTTGATTTCAATGGTCTTCCTCCCATAACAAGCAAATGCTATAGTTTGTTTAGAAAACAAACTATATGTCCAAAAATAAAACGCATACAAACTATTATTTGTTTGTATTATAAACAAACAAAGTATGGCTGTCAATTACTTTCCTCACCTTGTCTACTGCTGCAGCTGCAATCGTCATCACTATTTATTATGAAGTTCCCACCTTATATGAGCATGTTAAAAAGAAGCAGCCAATGCTCCAGCTGCTCCTAACGCAACAAAGTTGAAAACTTATTTCCCTCGTCATCTCCCTTCTTGCAAGCAGAGCCTATCCATTTACTTCCTCTATAGGGCCGCTGTATAGCTCTATAACATTTTGCATTTGCTTTAGTAGACGGTCAGCGGGATTATTGCATTACATCAAGTATTTTCCCGTGATCGACTGCTCAGTATGGATAATCTGCCCAGGCGTCCCTTCGAACACTACCCGGCCGCCTCGACTGCCTCCGTCCGGTCCCATATCGATGATCCAATCAGCCTGACTGATAACATCGATGTTGTGCTCGATAACGATTACTGTATTGCCAGCATCCACAAGGCGGTTCATGATCTCTAGAAGATGCCCAATATCTGACATGTGGAGGCCTGTAGTCGGCTCGTCCATTACGTAGATACTGCCCTGCTTATGCAGCTCGCTTGCCAGCTTGATGCGCTGACATTCGCCGCCCGAGAGTGTGCTGAGCGGCTGGCCAAGGGTAATATAATTGAGCCCTACATCACTCATCGCCTTGAGCTTGCGCACGACCTCCTTAAGCTGGAAATAATCCAATGCCTGCTCCACCGTCATCTCCAGCACTTCGGCAATGGACTTGCCATTCAGCTTGTATGCGAGCACTTCTTCTTTGAACCGCTTGCCACCACATACCTCACATGGCAGCTTCACCTTTCGAGGAATGCAAGGTCCGTATACACTACGCCGAGGCCCTGGCAGTTCTCGCAGGCTCCCTTGGAATTGAAGCTGAACAAGCCTGGACTGACCTTGTTCGCAGAAGCGAATGCTTTGCGCACATCATCCATGATGCCAGTGTAGGTTGCCGGATTCGAGCGCGTGGATACACCTACCGCCGATTGGTCGATAACGATTGCATCCGGGTGCTGGCTGAGGAATACTTCGTTAATCAGCGTACTTTTACCTGAACCGGCAACACCTGTAACGACTGTCAGCACTCCGGTTGGAATATCTACATTTATGTTCTGAAGGTTGTGCAATGCTGCCTCCTTGATTGATAGCTTCCCGGATGGCTGCCGGCAATTTTGCTTCAACTGGAGCGGGCGCTTCAGATGAGTTCCTGTCAACGTATCTGCCTCCAACAGTCCCTGGAAGCTTCCTTCATATACGATGGTACCACCGCGGCTGCCAGCGTGCGGTCCGACATCGACGATATGATCCGCCACCTTGATCACATCGGGATCGTGCTCGACAACGATGACGGTATTGCCCTTGTCACGCAGCTTCTGCAGCAATTCATTCAGCCGGTGTACGTCTCTAGGATGCAAGCCTACGCTAGGCTCGTCAAAGATATACGTGACGTCCACCAGACTTCCGCTCAAGTGCTTCACCATCTTGACGCGCTGCGACTCGCCGCCGGATAATGTGTCGGTCTCACGGTCCAGCGTCAAATAGTCAAGTCCGATGTCCACCAGATGCTGCAGCCGCTCTGTTAGCGACTTGACGACCGGTGCAGCGGCCGCATCCTCAATCTCCCGAATCACGCGGATGAGCTGCCCGACCTCCATGGCCGACATCTCTGCAATGTTAAGACCGTTGATCCTGCAGCTGAGTGCGGCCTGATTGAGTCTCGCACCGCGGCAGCCAGGACATGGACCCTCGGAAATGTACGGAGCAACAGCTTTTTGTGTGCGCTCGGATTTTGTCTTCACATCCTGCTTGATGTACTTGTTGGTAAATTTTTCGATGACGCCCTCTACTGTAATATTCGTTGCCTTGCCGGCGAAGTCCATCTTTACTTTCCTCGCCTTGCCATACAGCAGCTGCTCCAGATCCTCATCTGAATAATCGCTTAATTTCTTATCGGGATCAAAGGACCCAGACTGTACGAGCAAGTTCCAATCCCAGCTATTCACCGAATAGTCCGGAAGCATGATAGCTCCTTCATTCAACGATTTTGACATATCCACTGCCTTGCTCATGGCTACGCCAAGCTTGCGGCCGATCCCGTTGCACTCGGGACACATCCCCTGCGGGTCGTTAAACGAGAATACATTCGCCTGGCCAACATAAGGCTGACCCGCCCGGGAAAAAAGAAGGCGCAATATGGGAGAAATATCGGTAATCGTACCCAATGTTGAGTGGGAACCGCCGCCCAGCCGCTTCTGATCCACAATAACAGCCATGCTCAAATTTTCGATTGCATCTGCATCCGGCTGCGGATACCGTGGCAGAAAATTGCGCACGAACATGCTGAAGTTTTCATTCAACAATCGTGTAGACTCTGCCGCGATCGTATCAAAGACGATCGACGACTTTCCGGATCCGGATACTCCGGTAAAAATCGTGATCTTCCGCTTGGGGATACGCAAGGATACGTTCTGGAGATTATTTTCTCTGGCTGCCGAGATGACGATATATTCCTGATTAGATTCGTTCATGATTACATCCTTCCGCTCAAGATTTAACTACCTCACTTCGTACCGAACTCCTGCCGCTAATCGAATATGATAAGGCGGGTTCACGACCAGCACCTCGCCTTCAACAATGCTATCCCAATATTCGTTCGGCTGATGGCGAAACCGAAAGCGATGTCCTACGATAGGCTTGAAATCATTTGCGGTTATTCACTTGGCAAGCATCTCCGAATCAGTTATGGCAGACCACAGCTTTTCGAGCGTCGTTTTGTATTGGAAATCCAAATTTAGTTTCAAACTCATTCCTCTTCCTCCTCCAATAGCTCGTTCAAACGCATCATATTCGTACTCCAGTACTTGTTGTAAAAAGCTGCCCAATCCTGAACCTCTCGAAGAGGAGCAGCGTTAAGCTTGAATCGCGTTTCTCTCCCGACTTTCCGATCATGAACCAAATCAGCTTCTTTAAGTACGGTCAAATGCTTGGAGACCGCTGTCCGGCCCATAGTAAATTGCGCCGTTAGCTCATGCAGCGGCAGCTCCTCTTTCTCTGCTAACAGATGAATAAGCTTACGCCTGGTTGGGTCTGCAATCGCGGTAAACACATCCCGCAACTCGTTGTTATCACTCACAACACCCACTCCTAACATCATTACCGAGGGACAGGCGTGAAATTCGCCACCAAAACTAACTGGATTATTTTCGTACCCTTGTTTCCATCAGTCCTCTTGCACAACAAACGTCCAATAGGACACTATTTAGTGTCGAATTGAATTATATGACACCATTTGGTGTCTTGTCAACAATACTCTACCATAACGATTGGTGTGAGATACGGAGAAAGATATTCGCTTTGACAAATTTACTCAGTATGCCGTTTTTTTAAAGTTTTATTGGTATATTTAACAGTAAAGGAAAATAGATTAAAGCGATTTTGGAATTACAAGAGAGCTTATTATGTAGAGGGGGATCTCGATGAACAAAGCAGCCATGCAAAGAGAGATCGAACAACAACTAGAGAGAAAAGCAGCTTCTGATCACAAACTTCATAATGTTTATTTGTTAGTTCATTCCGATAAGCACGACATCCACTGGCCAATGGCTGCAGGGGCCATAGATGAGGTGCCCGCACACCCTAATCAGCCCTATCATACGGCCAGCGTGGGCAAAACTTTTACTTCTGTAATCCTAGCCATGTTAGTAGAAAAAGGAGCCGCCAAGTTTGACGACCCGATCGCCAATTATTTGCCGCCGGATCTAGTTAGAGGTCTTCATGTTTTTAAAGGACAAGACTACACCTCCAGCATCCAAATCAAGCATTTGTTAAGCAACACATCGGGGATTCCCGATTATTTTGAAGATAAGCCTAAACAGGGTAAAGCGTTAATGGAGGAAATTCTTGAGAATCCCTCACGCTTTTGGACACCTCAGGAAACCATTCATTGGTCTAAAGAGCACTTGTCCCCCCACTTTCCTCCCGGGAAAAAGGTTCGTTATACGGATACAGGATACAATCTCCTAGGACTCATTATTGAAGCTATCACCTCTAAGCCTTTTTATGAAGTGCTTCATGATTACCTGTTTACCCCGCTTAAGATGGACCACACTTATTTGTCCCACTACTCTGAGCCTGCTGTAAAAACAGACCATCCCGTAGCGAATATCTATATGGACGAGTTGAAAATAAACGTCGAGGAATACCGCAGCTTTAGCAGCTTCTACTCCGGCGGGCAAACGGTAAGCACATTGGAAGATCAGCTTCTCTTCATGAAGGCCCTGGTCAGCCATCAGATTATTCAGAAGGAAACGTTGGAAACTATGAAGCAATGGAAGCGAATGTGGCTAGGAATGGATTATGGATATGGATTGATGAGAACGCGGTTGATTCCTTTCACTGACAAGTATACGGGATGGGGGCATTTTGGAGCGAGCGGCACCTCTATGCTATACTTCCCCAGCCTGGATGTGTACATTATCGGGGGGTTCAACCAAACCGCTTATCGGTCCAAGAGCATGACCTTTATTTTTACCCATGTTCTGCGTAAGCTGGCCAAGCATTTTCCTAACTGAAGCTCCTGACTGAAGCTAGAGCTGCGCACTTACATTTAAATGAAACCCACTATGGTCTATCATCCACAACTCAGCATGAAAATAACCAAGGTTGGCGGGGTTCGAGGGATTCGAGGGCTGTTCGGGCTTGTTGCCTGCGCTTTGTTCGAAATGTCATACAAATGCATGGGGTTGACGGGCGAATACTGGAGATTTGTATGAAACGTCGTACAAATTCAACGGTTGAAATCCGGGGACAAAGGCGAGCGCTTCGCTTCTCCTGTCTCCCTCTTCCCCTCACTTCTGCACAGTTATGATCGCAAGCACTTATTCCTGTTTGAGCCCATTTTATAAAGCAATATCTTGACTAAAAGCGGGATGGCTGCGATCTCTTTCCGATATAATCATCCTCATCCCATCGGGAATCGGCCAGTTAATCCCGATTGTTTGATCATTCCATAGAATACCGCCTTCATCTTCAGGGTGATAATAGTCAGTTAACTTGTATGAAAATTCCGCTGTTTCAGAAAGAACCAAAAAACCATGGGCAAAACCTTTTGGAACATAGAGCATATTTTTCTTTTCGCCGGATAAAACGACGCCAAACCACTTGCCATAAGTGTTAGATCCTGCACGAATATCAACAACTACATCAAAAACTTCCCCGCTAATGACACGTACCAGCTTTCCCTGCTGGAAGGTTTTTTGAAAATGCAAACCTCTAAGAACACCCTTTTTTGACATCGAGTAATTATCTTGCACAAATTCCATATCAAGACCAGCCTCTTTAAAGTCCTTTACATTGTAGGATACTAAGTTATAGCCTCTTTCATCAGTAAAGATTTCAGGCTCAATTATGTACATCCCTTCAATGTCTAAACATTTTTCGAACTTGAACTGTCCCATGTTCTGCCCTCCCTAATAGACTTTGCGCTATTTTGTGCATGACTTTGTCCCGGGCTTCGCCCAGTTATTCATTTCCGGTAAGTCCCAAAAGGTGATTCCCTCATTGTTGCATATAATCTATTATTTAACAACTTTCGGTCACTCCGCACTTCCCCAAACTATTGATTACAGCCCGCTGCCAGCAATCGACACTATTTTCGTAAAAAACGCAAAGTAAATACGCCGTTCTGTATAGTGCTCGTGAAGCTCCAGCACACCTTTCCGCTATTGCTTCATTGGTCCCATTGACGACAATTTTCCCTATGCAAATAGGGTGATAGCTCCTATAGAGAAATTACCAGACTATGGTATAATTAGCCTTGCAGGAACTTTTATTTCATATTATTTACATTTGTGTGTAATTTTCTTTCCGGTTCACTTCATGCGTTTTGCTTCTTCGGCGGAAAGGATTACCCGTACCAAAGGAAGGAGGGAAACGGCGGCAGGTTGAATCTTCATGCGCTTAATCCTAGCTTTTCTAACAATGAATATTGTAAAATCCCGCAAATGGAAGTCATAGTTTAAATAACATCAGTATTTTGCGGGTAGCCCCGGAGACATATAAACTCTTATATGAAAAAGGAGCGATAACGATCCATGACCGGTATATCTCTCAAAGCAAGAGCAAAGCTGTGTGGACTTATCACCGCCCTATTCTTTCTCAGCACGATTATTTCATTTTATGTAAGCGCTCTACCGATCGCAAATGCCGAGACCAGTCAACCTGTTCTATTTGAAGATTTTGAAGACTTAACCGGATTAGGGATTCACGGAGTGCAAGTCGTTCCAAACTCGGTCAAAATTAGTACGGTCAGCAGACCTGACCCGGTTGTCCATGGATCGAGTGCGGTCAAGCTCGAGTACGATTTTACCGGTACAACAGGAACATCGGCTGCCTATTTGAGATTTCTGAATGCTCAAGGGGCTGCCGGGCGGCCAATCGACGGGGAGCCGGTCCGGATCGGATTTTGGCTTCATGGAGATGATAGCAAGCGCTGGGTTCGTGCGCACATTCTGGACAGCACGAACGCCCAACAGGTGTTCGATATTACACCCAATGGCGGGTTGAACTGGACAGGATGGAAATATGTAACCTTCTCTATTCCAAGCAGCACGAAGTTCCCGATTCGCCTTCAGCAAATTTATGCGGCAGAGCTGAACCAGGCTAACAAAAATGCTGGTGAGCTTATTTTCGATGATCTTACTGTTTTTTATGAAAACACAAACGTCTACGAATTTAAGATAGCCGGGCTCACACCCTTGCAAGTAGGACAGACCAGACAATCCGAAGTTTATGCCACCTATAACGGCAGCACAGCCCCGGAGAGAGTTCATCAGGGAGTCACCTTCACAAGCTCAGACAACCAGGTTGCCTCCGTAGACTCGAACGGTCTGGTTACCGCTATAAATCCCGGTACAGCCACGATAACCGCCTCCATGAACAATGCGCCTACAGCGACCTATGAGCTGACGGTTAGCGCTAATGAAATCCTGCCTACAGAGCTATTCTTATACGGAACTTCACCATTGGAAGAAGGGACATCGGAAAGAGTGCAGCTTTTTGCCCGCTATCCGGGAACGACTGCCCTCCTGCCCATTATGAGCGCGAACTATACCAGCAGCAACCCTGAGGTCGCTGAAGTCAACGAGCAAGGAGTGGTCACTGCAAAGTCAGCCGGGATGACTACGATAACGGTATCTTTCGAAGGATTGACGGAGTCCTATTCGCTGGAGGTCATTGAACCTGTTCCAGTCGTCCTGAGTATCGAGCTTTCCGGGCTCTCCCCGATGACTGTCGGGCAAACCAGACAAGCCAAAGTAGAAGCCGCCTACAATTTGTACCCGGATCCTGTTGACGTGACGGCTCAGTCTGTTTTTACAAGTTCGAAGCCTGAAGTGGCCACTGTAGACTCCAATGGCTTGGTGACAGCGCATGGACTGGGCACGACCCTTATCCAGGCTGCCTTTGAGGGCAGAACTTCAAGTCATCTGCTTGTCGTTACCGATGCTATTTTTGATGCTCCCAAGAGGGAAATGCGCGCTGCCTGGATCGCCACGGTGGACAATATCGACTGGCCGGCACGAGTCGCTAACCCGGACGAGGTTGATCTCGAAGAACTCGCCCTGCAGCAAAAAGCAGATTTTGTTCAGATTCTTGACGACCTGCAAGCGCTGGGCATGAACGCGATCATCATGCAAATCAAGCCTACTGCGGATTCCTTTTACCCCTCGCAGTACGGACCGTGGTCAGAATGGCTGACAGGCATTCAGGGCAGAGATCCAGGCTATGATCCTCTTGCCTTCATGATTGAAGAGGCCCATAAGCGGAATCTGGAGTTCCATGCCTGGTTTAATCCATACCGCATCAGCATACACGATGATATAGACCGGCTCGTTGCCGACCACCCGCTGCGCAACCACGAGGACTGGATTATCCCTTATGGAGGCAGGCTGCTGATTGATCCGGGCATACCAGATGCCCAGCAATTTATTATCGACGGTGTGATGGAGGTTGTCTCCAACTACGACATCGATGCGGTTCACTTCGATGATTATTTCTACCCTTCCCCTATTGCCGGAGCAACGTTTGATGATCGGCATACCTATGAGACATACGGCCAAGACAGGTTCAGCAGAATAGAGGACTGGCGCCGAGACAATGTAAACACCTTCATCAGCAATCTGTCCGCTGAAATTAAAAACGAGAAGCCTTACGTAAAGTTTGGCATCAGCCCATTGGGGATTTGGCGCAACAAGGCCTCGGATCCGACGGGGTCGGATACGAATGGCCTGCAAAACTACGATTCCTTGTATGCTGATACAAGAAAGTGGATTGAAGAAGGCTGGATTGATTACATTACTCCGCAGAATTACTGGCATTTCGGCAATCCTCCAGCAGCCTACGAGATCGTCATCGACTGGTGGAACAGAGAAATTAAAGAACGGGCTGTAAATACTCATTTATATATCGGGCAAGCAGCGTACCGAGTTGGGGTCCCGACGGAAAATCCGGCCTGGATGAATCCCGATGAGCTTCCGACCCAGTTGAATTACAACCGAAATTATGATGAGGTCCAAGGAAGCATGTTCTACAACACGACCAGTCTGCGAAACAACCGACTAGGATTCGCCGACAGGTTAAGAAATGAGTTTTACAATACCCCTGCCCTCATCCCGGTTATGCCATGGCTGCCGAAAATGGTCCATGAGCCTCCAGTCTTAACCAGTATACAAAAGGGTGAACAAGGGATTGAATTAACTTGGGAAGACAGTCAGGCCAATGATTCCGCATACTATGTAATCTACCGGTTCGCGGGCAGCCAAACCCAATCCCTGGAGGATCCGTCCACGATTGCGGCCATTATTCGCAAGCCTGCTTCCGGAGGGCAGCTCACGTTTACCGACACAGCTGTGGAGGAAGGAACAACCTATACGTATGCAGTAACTTCCGTTGACCGCCTTCATAACGAAAGTGCAGCCAGCAACAGCGAGACTATTAGTCATCATACATTGCAAAGTATTGAGCTTAGCGGCTTATCCGCTTTACGTGTTGGTGAATCCTTGCCCGCTCAGGTTATAGGAACGTACAGTGACGGGTCTGTAGAGACGATTTCCGGCAATATCGAATTCACCAGCTCCAACCCTTCCGTAGCTTCGGTGGATGAGAATGGAATGGTAACGGCATTGTCCGCAGGTACTTCTACTATCTCCGCGACCTATCAATCGTTGACCGACTCCTACACGCTCGTTGTGACCGAGAATGAGCCTGCCCTTGTCCCGCCGCAGCATTTGAGGGCGGAAGAGATTACGCCTACAGCGGTACAGCTGGCCTGGGATCCGGTTGCGCCTGACGACCTTCAGAACATAGCCTATCATGTTTACCTTAACGGGGATAAATTAACAACCGTAACCGATTCCGTGTACCGGGTCGAAGGCTTGACTCCGGCAACCGTCTATTCGTTCTATATAACGGCTGCAAATGACACAAGTGAGTCCGGGCCTAGTGAGATTCTGACAATTACTACGCTAAGCGCAGTTATCGAACTCTCCTTTCTGCAGCAGCAGGTGGACCGCTATATTGCTTCTGGAGAACTGCGCAGACCGCTCTCCAATCAGTTAAGCAACCGCTTGGAGACAGCGGAGCGAATGTTTAGCAGGAATCAGATGAAGCAGGCGATCCATCACCTTGAGAAGTTTGTGGAAAGGCTTAATCATCACTCCATGAGCAGCCATATCGATGCAGCTGCGAAGGAAGATTTGAACCGGTTGGCTGAGGAATTGCTTGATTCATGGAATGCAGGCTAATTGAAAGCTTGATGCTTCCTCCAATCCAAACAGCTCTCTCGTGCAGAACATGCCGAGAGAGCTGTTGTCATATCCCTATAAGATTATCCGCTTAACTGCCTTCGCTTAATGATGAAACGGCTGCCGGCCTAATGCTGCTATCCTTTTCCATCCTTTTCCGGTAGTCGTTTGGCGATAAACCGACGACTTTTTTGAACACCTTGCTAAAATACTTGTCGTCCGGGAAACCGACCATGCCAGCCACTTCGGAGATTTTCAGATCCGGACTGCGGAGCAATTCCTTAGCTTTAGAAATGCGGATGTCTGTTACGAAATCACTGTAATTCACCTTGAACTCCTGCTTGAAGCGGCGGGATATATATTCCCTGCTTAAATAAAACCGGTTAGCGATTTCCTGCAGCGATACATCCTCGTCAAAATGGCGGCGAATATACTGCTCAATCTCGTAAATGACGTTCTGCTTTCGTTGGCGCTCTTCTGCCAGCTGCTTGGATAAGGTCAGCAGCTGTCCGGTCAGTTCCTTTTTCCATCGATCCAAGGACAGCTTGCCCTGCTCGTTCAATGGAAGGGCTGTGAAGGTCTTTCCTCCGCCGCTTTCTGCAGGATCCGGGCAAGACAGCGGCTCGAGCCAAGTTTTTCTCAATATATTATACTCCTGCATCCACTGTTCAACTTGCTTTAACCGAATCGAAGGCAGACTGCCGACCGCCCGGAACCATTCGCCCACAGCCTGTTCAATCTGTTCCTCGCGCCCGGACAACAGGGCGAAACGGATGGTTTCCTCGTAATCGGTAAAATGTAGGGAGGCCCCTTCTTCATCCTCTGCAGCGTTAGAATAGCAATGAATCCACGTATGCCGCTTTAGCAGATCGCGCCGCTTAAGTGCTTCAGCCGCCTCGCGGTAAGAGGAGGGAAGTCCGTGCGGAAAGGCTTTGGCCGTTCCAAGCCCGAATTCGAATTGGCCGCCCAATGCTTTGCAGAATGCTTCGTTCAAGGTATGCAGCAAGGACGGGGCGGCATCGAGTCTTTTCCAGAGCAGCAGGACAATTTCATAGCGGTTGTTCCAGTAACGGAAGGCAACTCCGCTCTGCTCTTTTCTTAAATATTCGTTGCAGATGTTAATAAGGGAGAAGAACAGCAGCTCCAAATGGGAGGAAAATTTGCTGCGCACCCCCTTCTCCATCGTGTCCAAGCTCAGAATTGCCGATCTGCAGCTTATTCCCGTTTCCTGCGGCAGACCATATTCTAAGCACAGCTGATCCTCCAAAGAGAAGTAGTAGTCCGGCTCATCCAGCAAATGGGAAAACAGCTTATCGCGGTAAACCGGCTTAATCTGATTCATCTCAATGGCCATCTCGATCGTATGCTGCTTGTTCAATGCCTTCTCTTGATCTTCCTTGCGCCGCTGGCTAACAGCCTTACTAACCGCAGCCTGCAGGTCGTCCGGGTCAATCGGCTTGAGGATGTAATCCAAGCCCCCATACTTAACAGCGCCGCGCACAAATTCAAAGTCGTCATGGCCGCTGACCACGATCACCTTCGTTTGGCCGTAAGTCTCTTGAATCCATTCCATCAGCTCAACCCCGCTTTGGCCGGGCATCATCATATCCGTAAAGACAATTTCCGGCTGCTCTTTCTCCATAATAGCCATGGCCGATTGCGCATCATGGGCCTCCAGGATCTTCTCGATCGCCAGCTCCTCCCAGTCGACCAAGAGGCGGATCGCCTCCCTGACGTGCTGTTCATCATCAACGATCAGTACCTTCATCGTCACCCGTCCTTTCGTTAACCGGAATCCATAGCTGCACCCGAAACCCGCCTTGCGGCCCGGTATCCACTTCCATGCTTGTGCTCTCCTCAAAATACAGCCGCAGCCTCGACCAGACATTGACAAGTCCTATGCTGTCCTCCTCTATATCTGCTGGCTTCCCTGGCTGCCGGACAAGACGGCTTGAAGCAGCGGGATAAGCGGTTTCGTGCGTGTAAGCCATGTGCTCACCCGCTGCCTCATCCCTCTGCCATTCCCCCTCTCTATGCTGTAAATGCAATTTATCCGGTGATTGCTGCTGCGTTACAATACGGTGGAGCCTTTTTCTCAAGCGCTCCAGCCTGACCTCTTCAATCCCCTTGCCGTTGTCCAGCACCTCCACATACAGCATCCTGCCCCGGCTCTCCTCGATGATCTTGCCGGTTATGCTGAAATGCGGTTCGGGCTCTGCCGGATCGAAGCCGTGCTTGAAGTAATTTTCGGCAAGCGGCTGCAGGATCATCTTCGGCACCTGCACGGAGAGCGCCTCATCGTCAATGTCAATCGTACAGCCTAGCTGCTGCCCGAATCTTTGCTTCTGCAGTTTAAAATAAGCCTCTATATGGTTGATTTCCGCCGATAGCGGGACTATCGTATTTTTTGTATGCATGCTGTATCTCATCATTTTTCCCAAAGCGGAAATGAGGGAATAGATTTGTTTATCGCCTCGCTGCAAAGCCAGCGTTCCAATCGACTGCATCGCGTTGTTGATAAAATGAGGATTGATTTGCGATTGAAGCGCTTTCAGCTCGATCGTTTTATTGGCCAATTCAAGCCGGTATTCCCGCAAAATAAGCTCGTTGATCGTTCGCATCATGGCGGAAAATCGTTGTCCCAGTATAGCGAGCTCATCATTGCCCTTCACTTCGATTTCGACCTCCAGATTGCCCGTTTTGATCCGGTTGATATAACGAATCAGGCGCTTGATCGGGGCCGTTACCCGGAAGGAAATATAGACCGTAGCGATGATTACGACTAGCAGAAAAGCGATGAAAACAGTTGTATGAAATGCCGCCAGCTGGCGTGCGCCCTTGTATAGAGCTTCTTCAGGAATTCGCTTGACCAGTACCCAGTCTAGATACGAGTTTTTGACACTTTCGTAAATCGTTATTCCGGCAAACCCCTCTTCCTTGGCAATATAGCTGCCGTTTTCCGCAGGCTGGGCCAGCAGCTTTTCTACCCAGTCCTCCTTCATCTCCGTACCTATTTCTTCGGCATAAGGGCTGTAAACTACTCCCCCGTTGCGATCCAGGATGTATAGATCTTCTTCCGGCGCTGTATACAGCTGTTCACTTATTGAAAAAATCCGGTCCGGTTTAAAATCTATAGACAAGGTTCCCAATATATCAGTAGACGGCGCATCAAGAATGACCCGGTGCAGAGACAGCACATTCGTGCGGGAGACATAAGGAAAATTGTCAAATCCGTAGTCTGTTCGGGGATGGGTGCTCTCCACCGTGATAACAGGGTAAGCGTTAAGCTCGGGAGCCTTGTCTTTAGCATTGCGGTTCCGTCGAAAGTTCTCGGCAATAACCGAATATTCTTCTCCGCGTTTCTGCAGGTAAAAGTATACCTGATGATTTTCCGGCACCGAATGGGCAACCGATTGGAGGAAGCGGAAGATTTCTTTCTCATCCAGGAAACTCGCATAATCATCCGTGGTCTTGGGATAAATAAGCATATCTCTAATTGTCTGATCGCTGTCCAGAGAGAAGGAAGCTTTACGAATCGTCTCCAAATAGTTTATCAGATTCGTCTTGCCCTGGAACAATAATTGGGCATTCGTCTTAACGCTTTCCTCGGCGACCGTCTCCTTCGTGTAAAAGTAGGTAAGGATGATGGAAGCCGTAATCGGAACGATCGTGGCTGCGAGTAAAAAAACGATTAACTTGTTCCGCAAACTGTGCTGAATCCATTTCATTCGTGATCCCCCCGATATTTGCGGTTTTGGCTCAATTGTAACAAGCCATGTCAATATAATCCACCCTATCGGTCACCAATTTCCATGGTTCCAATGTTTTCAGCACGATATAGTTGAAGTTAACAAGCAGCCAATCCAAAAGGAGTGATCACCAGTGAACAAAACCAGCCAATGGCTGCAGCAGATCGTGTTCGTCGGTCCGGCACTAGTTTTTTTCAGTCTGATCGTGCTGATTCCTTTCGCCATGAGCATGTATTACTCCTTCACGGAATGGAACGGGGTAACAAGCCAAGTGAGATGGGTCGGGCTCGACAACTTCAGGCGCATTCTGCTGGAAGACAAGGAATTCCGGGATTCCTTCTGGTTTACGATCCGCTTCACCCTGGCGGCAGTCCTGCTCACCAACCTGGTCGGCTTCGGACTGGCCCTGCTCCTGACCCAGAAGCTGAAGGCGCGCAATCCGCTGCGGACGATCTTTTTCCTGCCGAATGTTATCGGCGGTCTGCTGCTCGGTTTTATTTGGCAGTTTATTTTCGTACGCGGATTCTCGACGATTGGAGAGCTGACACAGATCGGATTTTTTCAGCTTCCCTGGCTGGGAGACTCCCTCACCGGATTTTGGGCTCTCGTTATTGTCAGCGTCTGGCATGGGGCCGGGTATCTGATGGTTATCTACATTGCCGGGCTCAGCAATGTGCCCAAGGACTTGGTGGAAGCCGCCAGAATTGACGGGGCTACCCGCTGGCAGCTGCTGCGCGCTGTCCTTGTTCCGCTCATTATGCCGTCAGTTACCGTCTGTTTATTCCTTGCCATCTCCTGGGCGTTCAAGATGTTCGACCTTAACCTGTCGCTGACAGGCGGAGGTCCTTACGGCTCTACCCGTTCGGTGGCGCTTAACATCTACGAAGAAGCCTTCCGCAACAACCGCTACGGTCTCGGAACGGCCAAAGCCTTTCTGTTCTTTATCGCGGTATCGCTCATTACTCTGCTGCAGGTCACATACACGAAGAAGAAAGAGGTGGAGGCATAATGGATATGCAAAATCGTTATTTCCCCCGCCTGCTGCTGTTAGAGATCGTGGCTGTTCTCTTGGCGCTATTATTTTTGGTCCCGTTTTATTTTGTCATTGCCAATTCAATGAAAACATTCGGAGAAATATTAGCCAATACAGCCAGTTTGCCAAGCTCCTTCTTCGTGGACAATTACGTTCGCGTCTGGGAAATTATGAGATACCCGCGGGCGTTCCTGAACTCGTTGTCCATTACTGTGCTCAGCAATATCGGTCTTGTAATCATCAGCTCAATGGCTGCTTACCGGATGGTTCGCCGCCCCAGCAAATTTAATACCCTGTTGTTCTCGGCTTTTGTCGCTTCGATGGTCATTCCGTTCCAGTCGATTATGATTCCGCTCGTCAAAGTGGCCAATGAGGCAGGCTTGATGGAAAGCCGCTGGGGGCTGGTTATCTGTTACTTCGGCTTTGGGGTTTCGCTAAATCTGTTTTTGTATCATGGCTTTATCAAATCGGTGCCGAAGGAAATAGAGGAATCGGCAAGGGTGGACGGCTGCAATGCTTACAGCGTTTTCTGGAGAATCGTCTTCCCGCTCTTGAAGCCTATGACGGTTACCATTATCATTTTGAACAGCTTGTGGATTTGGAATGACTTTCTCCTTCCCTCGCTGATCCTGACAAGTCCGGACTTAAGAACGATCCCGCTATCTACGTACTCGTTCTTCGGCCAATACACGAAGCAGTGGGATATGGCGCTGGCTGCACTGGTGCTGGGCGTTGCGCCGCTAGTTATCTTTTTCTTTGGTCTGCAAAAGCATATCATCGAAGGCATAACGACCGGCTCCGTCAAAGGCTAGCCGTACTGTATTAATCTAGATCTGCTTTTGCCGTCTTGCTTCGACTTCTAACGCCTGCTATGGTCCTTATTTGAGCAAAATCAGGGTGATAAAAATTGTAACGCTTGCCATCGTTCTTATTGTGCTTCATCGCCGGCCCCCATAGAGGTTTTTGCAAAATACCGACATAAGTACACATACATTAAGGAGGGTACAAAAATATGAAAAAGAAGATTTGGCTCAGCTTGATGCTTTCAGCGGCAATGGCTGTCACGGCAGCCTGCGGCAGCAGCACCGACACTCCCCCTGCAGCAGGAGGAGACCAGAACGGGGATCACGCAGGCAATCAAGTCACACTGAAAATTTTCCAGTTTAAAGTTGAAATTGCCGAGCAGCTGACGCAGCTTGCCCAGGAATATGAGAAGGAAAATCCGGGGGTTAAAATCCAGATCGATACCGTTGGCGGCGGCTCCGATTATGGCGCTGCTCTGAAAGCACGGTTCAGCTCCTCTGATACACCGGATATTTTCAATAATGGCGGCAACGCCGACTTGGAGCTGTGGCTGGAGCACTTGGAGGATTTGTCCGATCAGCCCTGGGTTAAAGATTTGGCTTCGGGAGCCGGGGACGCGATGACCAAGGATGGCAAAATATATGGTCAGCCTCTGAACCTGGAGGGTTACGGGTATATTTATAACAAAGACCTGTTCGCCCAAGCCGGGATAACCGAGCTCCCCCGTACAATTAGCGAGCTGAGGGAAGTCGCCCAGAAGCTTCAGGACAATGGAATTACGCCGTTTGTTAACGGCTATGCGGAATGGTGGGTACTGGGGAATCATTTCGTCAACCTTCCATTTGCTTATCAGGAAGACCCGGATGCCTTCATTGCAAGCCTGAACGAAGGCTCTGCCCAAATTCCCGGCAACGAAAAATTCAGCCAATGGCTTGATCTGTTCGACCTTACCTTGGAATATGGCAATAACAACCCGCTGCAGACCGACTACAAATCTCAAGTGACAGAATTTGCTCTTGGCCATGCCGCTATGGTACAGCAGGGCAACTGGACGCAGCTGCAAATTTCGGAGACGAATCCGGACATCAACATCGGATTCCTGCCCATGCCGATCAGCGATGATGCGGAAGCTAACGATAAGCTTCCTGTCGGTGTTCCTAACAACTGGGTTATTAACAAGAACTCTCAGGTAAAAGAGGAAGCGAAGAAATTTTTAAATTGGATGGTGACTTCGGACACCGGTAAACGTTATATTACGGAGGAATTCAAGTTTATTCCCGCCTTTACGACGATTGAAGCGGATGAAAGCCTGCTTGGTCCATTGGCGGCAGACATCATCCGGTACACCAGTGAAGGCAAGACGCTATCCTGGAACTGGTTCAAGTTCCCGGGCGGCGAAGCATCCAGTAAAAAGTTTGGTGATGCCATGCAGAGCTACGTAGCTGGAAGAACCGACAGGGTGCAATTGCTTGAAAGCTTTCAGAGCAGCTGGGACAGCCTGAAATAAAAGGGCTGGCTTCTCTCCAAAAAAACTCCTCAGGCGACATGAGACCTGGGGAGTTTTCATGTTGAATACTCATGAAAACCGTTCTATTTGCTGAGCATTCCGTGCTATAAATTATCTTTGGTCATCTATGGTGGCATTATTGTTGTTCGCCGATAAATCAGATAGCGGGTCGTACGGAGGCCCCGTTTGAGTTCCCGCCAACAGAGCAATATCCACAAAGTTAGCAGGTGTCCCCCACGAGTTGCCTGAGAATACAAATACTGCGCGATCTACTACCCAGCCCCGTGTATTATACACTACATTATTCAATATGTTACCGGTTGTATTAGGGTTTAGATAAGCGGGCTGTCTTAGTGAGTGAAAGGTATTGCCTTCAATTAACAAATTGGCTGCATTGTTAGCTTGTGTTATTATTGCTCGGTTTACGACCCAGCCGCTTGACGGTGGTGCTTGCGGCGGCCCAAAAATAATGTTGTTTACGATTCGATGATCACTCCCGCCAATCTGGATGAATTCAACCGGATAAGGGATATTACTAGTCATCGTGAGTCCATCCACCGTAATCCCGCTTCCTGTTACTAATAAAGGCCTAACATTGGCTTGCAGCATAATTAGGCTTCCTGGGTAACCCAACAAGGTTATCCCTTGTTTGTTGAGTGTAATTTGCGAGGTTATTGGATAGGTTCCCTCTAAAATATGAAGGGTACCCGTTGGAGCAACTGCTGTGACACCCTCTTGGATAGTACCGAATGGATGTTCCTGGCTTCCATCTCCATCAACTGCACCTGATCTAACATATATGTTAAATGGGTCAACTGTTATTTGGGCCACAGCATTAATTCCTCTATTTGTCACTTGCAGAGCCGTAATATTCGTTGCCGTAACTCTTGTAATGATTATTCTGTATGTGTGGGTTCCAGGAGGAGGGGTGTCGATCCATGTAATATTCGGTGTGTAGGTATCTGAAGTTGTGGTGTTGGTCGAATAAGTTCGGGTCCGGTTAATCGATGCAGTTGTCAACGTAGCAGGACTGGTACCGAGCCTCGTCAATTGATAACTTACGTTTAAAGTATGCGTGGTCACACTGCCCGTTTGAAAGAACAATCTTAAAGTCGAATCTATTTTTATTTGTTGATCTGCTGTTGTAGTTAAAGGCGGAAGGTCCATTGTGATGCTTGCGGTAGTAAGCAAGTTGACTGTATCGTTTGCTTGATTGGTAAAGAAAGCTGATCCTCTTCCAGCTTCTCCGGGGATTCCTTGTATTCCCTGTGGACCTTGCGGTCCTGCTTCTCCTTGTGGACCTTGCGGTCCCGCTTCTCCTTGAGGGCCTTGCGGTCCTTGTGGTCCTTGTGGTCCTTGCGGGCCTGTCTCTCCTAGCTGACCTTGCGGGCCGATGTCTCCTCGAGGGCCTTGCGGTCCTGCGGCACCTGCCAGCCCGGCCGCGCCAATTACTCCTGCAAGTCCCTGCGGCCCAGCCTCTCCAATTGCTCCCGCCAGTCCTTGCAGGAGTTGCTGTCCTGTTGGCGGGGGGTATGAAATTCTCACATTTTTTTTCATGAGTCGCAGACGCCTTCTTTTTTTTCTTGCTTTAGAATGCCGCTCAATAACGATCTTTTTTCTGCATCTTTTTTTCTTTTCACATTGACCAACAACGTCACCTCCCTATGAGATAGTTCAGTGTACGTGAGCGGTTTAAGTTAGGCATGGACTAATAGGTGGTAATGGCTGGACTATAATCTAATTTTTGTAATATTGGGCGGCTTCCTTTACTCTACATACCTAAGGCTAATTACAGCAAATTCCCTTTAATCATAGTCCATTGAACCTGGAAATTATGATCGAGCAGCACCAAGTCCGCGTCAAAGCCCGGTTGGATTTTGCCTTTTCCAGCGAGCTGCAGAATAGCAGCCGGGGCAGTTGAAGCCATCGTCACAGCATCCACCAGCGATAGCCCGTTATTCACCGTATGGCGCAATGCTTCATTCATCGTTACCGTGCTGGATGCCAGGGTCCCGTCGGACAGCCGTGCGACCCCGCCCTCGACTGTAACCTGATGACCGCCGAATAAATATTTTCCATCGCCCAGACCCATCGCCTGCAAGGCATCGGTAATCAACACTATCTTCTCAGGCCCTTCAGCCGGTGCATCATCCTTAGAATTGCCGGATGCAGATGAACCTGATCCACAATTGCCTGCAGACTCACGTGATCCTCCTCGAAGGCGGCAACAACGAGTCCCGGTTCCCGGTGATGGATCGGCCGCATTCCGTTAAAACAGTGGGTCACATGACTGGCCCCAGCCGCAAAAGCAGCCTTGGCTTCCTCATAGGTGGCATCGGAGTGGGCCACGGCAATGATGACGCCCTGCTCCTTCAAATAGTCGATCAGCTCCATTCCTCCTGGCAGTTCGGGTGCGATGGTTACCATTCGAACTAGCCCTTCCGCTTCTTGGAAAATAGCCTGCATTTCGTTTAAATCGGGATGTCTCAAATATTTTTCATTTTGCATGCCTTTTCTCTTCGGATTGAGATAAGGTCCCTCCAGATGAATTCCGGCAATCCGGGCGCCCTCCTCCTGTCCCTTCACCCGCTTAACACTGCGAATCATATTTAGAAGCGAGTCTATATCGGATGAGACCGAAGTCGCCAGAAAAGAGGTGCAGCCAGTGGCCGCACAGGCGCGGGATACTTCTTGAATGCTTCTCTCTGTTCCGTCCATCATATCGTAACCATTGGCGCCATGAATGTGAACATCGATCATTCCGGGGATCAGCCAATTCCCATTTCCGTCTAATGTATCACAGTCTGCTTCACGCAGTTCCCCTCTCCACTCCTCGATTTTTACAATCTTCCCATCCTCAATTCGAACCGCCGCCGAAGGCAGAATGCTGCCGGGCAGCACCAGCTTGACATTAGTCAAAATTCGGGTTGTCATGACTTTGTCTCCTCCTCGCATGGCCTGTCTCCCTATCATGATGCGCTATTTTTCTTTAGTAATCAAGCAAGAAGGTCATACAAAAAACACCCGACACATTAACCCGGGTGTTTCATCTATTCAAAGCCAATCCTGCTAAATCCTTAAATCTTTACTCGCTGCAGCCTTAAAGCATTGAGTACAACGGATACCGAGCTGAATGCCATCGCAGCGCCTGCCACCCACGGGGCCAGCAAACCGATTGCCGCAATGGGGATGCCAGCTGAATTATAAGCGAGTGCCCAGAACAGGTTCTGCCTAATATTGGCCATAGTCTTACGACTCATATAGATAGCGTCCGCAATACTGTTCAAATCACCGCGCATAAGCGTAACATCTGCGGCTTCTATCGCAACATCGGTTCCCGTGCCAATCGCCATCCCGATATCCGCCATTGCTAATGCCGGAGCATCGTTGATGCCATCTCCAACCATCGCTACCTTCTTCCCTTCGGCTTGCAGTTTTCCGACCTCTTCTGCCTTGCCTTCAGGAAGCACTTCCGCTAATATCCGCTCGATCCCGACCTGTGCAGCAATCGCCTCAGCAGTGCGCTTATTATCCCCTGTAATCATGATGACCTCAAGTCCCAGCCGCTTCAAGCGGTCGATCGCGGTTTTTGATGTCTCTTTAACGGTATCCGCGACAGCTACCAGGCCGGAGTATTGACGGTCTACAGCAATCAGCATCGCGGTTTTCCCCTCCTGCTCAAGCTCTGCCATAGGCCCAAAGGCCTGCTCCGCATGAATATCATACTTGGCCATCAGTCGGCGTGTGCCGGCAAGAATTTCCTTGTCTTCCACAACCGCACGAATTCCATAGCCGGGAATGGCTTCAAATTCGCTCGGATCGGGAAGCTCAATCCCTTGTTTTCTAATGCCAGCTACTATGGCCTCTGCTAACGGATGCTCGGAATTTTTTTCCGCGGCACCAACAAGGCGCAGCAGCTCGGCTTCCTCAATGCCTACCGCAATGACATCGGTCAATTCAGGCTCGCCCTTGGTGATGGTGCCGGTTTTGTCCAAAATTATGGTCTCGATCTTATGGGTAGATTCCAGATGCTCGCCGCCCTTAAACAGGACGCCGCGCTCAGCGGCACGACCGGATCCGGCCATAATAGAAGTTGGCGTAGCCAAGCCGAGCGCACATGGGCAAGCAATGACCAGAACCGCTATCGACTTCTCAAGCGCGCCGCCAAAATCACCAGGGGTCACCAGGAAATACCAAACGGCAAATGCAATGACTGCAATGACGACCACAATGGGCACGAAGATGCCGGATATTCGGTCAGCTACTCGCTGAATCGGCGCTTTGGAGCCCTGCGCCTCTTCAACAACCTTAATAATTTGGGCCAGTGCCGTATCCCTGCCAACCTTCGTGGCTTTTACTATTAACCGCCCATTCTTATTCACGGTAGCCCCGATTACATGGTCGCCTGGTCGCTTTTCTATCGGAAGACTCTCACCAGTAAGCATCGATTCATCAACAGCGGACTCCCCTTCTATTACTTCACCATCCGCTGGAATCTTTTCTCCCGGCTTCACAAGCAGGAGATCTCCGGTGACCACTTCTTCAACCGGGATCGCCATTTCCTTGCCGTCCCGAACGACAAGCGCTGTTTTTGCCTGCAACCCCATCAGCTTCTTAATAGCCTCTGAGGTGCGGCCCTTTGCCTTCGCTTCGAGCCATTTCCCCAACACGACTAATGTGATCAGGACTGCGCTTGTTTCAAAATATAACTCCGGATGTCCGTGCCCTGCATGAGCTGAATTGACATACTGCAGGGAAAGAAAGATACTGTAAAAATACGCTGCCGATGTTCCCAGTGCTACAAGAACATCCATATTGGCTGATTTGTTACGGAGAGCTTTAAAGGCACCCACATAAAATGGCTTCCCGATATAAAATTGTACCGGTGTGGCCAGGACGAGTTGAAACCACGGGTTCATAAACAAATCCGGCATCCATATCCAGCTTGTAAATGAAAAATGGCTCACCATTGACCACAATAAAGGCAAGGAAAGAACGGCGGAAATAAAAAAATTCCGCCGATACCGTGCAATGTCCTTTTGCCGATGGTCCTCCATCTGGCCCTGTTCTGCCTTCGGCTCAGCCGCGTATCCCAGCTTTGCAATGCGCTGCTGCATATCGGATACCGCAATTTCGGCGGAGTTATATTCCACATGGGCTGTTTCCATGGCAAAATTAACAGTAGCCTGTATAACGCCCGGCATTTTATTGAGCGTTTTTTCGATTCGATTGGCGCAAGCAGCGCAAGTCATGCCGGTTAGCTGTAAGTCTGCCTGATCTTTTACGGTACCGTAGCCTAGCTTCCGGATTCTTTCTTCCAGCTGGGACATATCCGTCTGCTCCGGATCGTAGGTTAAGGTCGCCCGTTCCAGCGCGAAATTCACATTCGCTTCTTTTACGCCATCCATTTTGTTCAAGCCTTTTTCTATTCGATTCGCACAAGCGGCACAGGTCATGCCTGTGATCTGCATGGAAGTCTGCTTTAGAGAAGCTTGCTTTGACATCATGAACCACCTCCCTGCCTGCGCTTAAGATTTGTATAGGTACGGATTAACAAAATGTCCGGATTATTCTACCTCATATCCTTGTTCTTCAATAGCTTCCTTAATGGACGAAACGGATACCTGGTCTTCAGCAAAAGAAATATCGACAGTTTTTTTATCCAAATGCACCTTAGCGGCGACGCCCATCTGCTTCAATGCACTTTCGATGGAATTGACACAATGGCCGCAAGACATGCCGTTTACAGTTAAAGTTAGGTTTTTCATACAATCACTCCTATTCGTTTTAGTAATCACAATATTAGGATACCCCCCTATAGTATATTTGTCAATGATCAAATACCAAATGAAATTCGGAGTATCCCGCGCGATCCCTATTTTCGGTCCTCCCGTAATGAACATCTCAATGGCCGAACAACCCTTTGTCAATAAGCTGAATCAACATTTCAGCCATTTCCTTCGGGGTTTTATCCATGTTATTCGACAACCAGGATTTCACCACATGTATGCTTCCATTAATGATAAAGGTGCTTACATATTCAGAAAGGTCCTTATCCAGATGACCAATGGCCGTCCAGTTTTTCATGAAATATTGATGAGCGACAACGGTTGCTTTGCCCTGAAAGGTCGACTCTGCTTTCTCGTTAAGAAGCGTTTGGCAAATATCCCGTTTGGCAGCGAAATATTCCAACAAATTTTCAATGAGCCGCAAACCATCTACTTGATTTCCATAGTCAAACTGGTTCAAGTACCCTTTCATGTCTTCAATTGTTTCATCTTCGATTCTGCTAAGAAGATCATATTGATTGTAATAATGGGCATAAAAAGTAGATCGATTCACATCGGCCCGTTCACAAATTTCCTTCACCGTAATTGATGACATTGGCTTTTCCTTCAACAGCTGCATGAAACTGTCTTTAACCACCATCTGGGTATACTTCTTACGTCTGTCTATCGATCCTGCCACCGGACTCCCTCTTTTCCAACACAAATCAAGATAATGTTGTTCAAATTACGTTTCCTCCCAAACTGTTTGTTGATTGGCCAACACGGTGTCCATATAATGATAAAGTGTGCAGGATATTTTGGCAAGAGAGGATGAATGGTTATAGGCATAGCAGCAACAATCACCAAGCATAGAAAGATCATTGTAACTGCATTCTTAGTTCTTACCGTCATTTGTACATTTGCGCAGTTTATGGTGTCTGTGAACTATGACATGAAAGACTATTTGCCGGAAGAAGCCCAATCCACAAGAGCCATGGAGCTAATGGAGCAGGAATTTGAAGGCAGCGTGCCTACGAACCGGGTTATGATCCAAAATGTGACGCTGCAGGAAGCTCTGGCCTTCAAAGAACAGCTCGCAGCTATTGAAGGTGTTTCTGATGTAACCTGGTTGGATGACGTTGTCGATCTGAAGGCTCCGCTTGAAATGGCGGATCAGGAGACAGTCGAGACTTACTATAAAGAAAACCATGCTCTTTTTATGTTTAGTATTCAGAGCGGCGAAGAGGTAGCCATTACCGATGCCATCTATGACCTTATCGGAGAGGAAAATGCGTTGGCAGGCGAATCAGTGGATACTGCCACCCAGCAAAAGATGACCGGGAGCGAAACCATGTATGCTGCAGCTTTGCTGGTCCCGATTATCGTCATCATATTGATTTTCTCAACGACCTCATGGATGGAGCCCGTTTTCTTCTTAACAGCGATTGGGATTTCCATACTTATCAATATGGGAACGAACATTTTCCTCGGTGAAGTCTCATTTATTACACAATCGGTTGCCCCGATATTGCAATTGGCGGTCTCGCTTGATTACGCGATTTTCCTCCTGCATAGCTTCTCGGACCATCGCAAGAAAATAGCAGACCCTCATACTGCCATGCAGCATGCGATTAAGGATTCGTTTCCTACTATTGCAGCCAGTGCGTCTACCACCTTTTTTGGATTTATGGCCTTATCGTTTATGCAATTTGAAATCGGATCGGACCTAGGGATTAATCTCGTCAAAGGAATTTTATTCAGCTTCGTTAGTGTTATGGTTTTTTTGCCTGCCCTAACGCTTCTGTTCTACAAATGGATCGATAAGACACAGCATAAGCCTTTGCTGCCAAGCTTTAAAGGAATAGGCCTAGGCGTTGTGAAGTTGAAAACACCCGTTCTGATCGCTGTCCTTCTTCTAATAATTCCTGCCTTTCTCGCGCAAAGTCAGACGAATTTTATTTACGGCATTGGAGAACAGCCGGAGACGACAAGAGCAGGCGGCGATATCGTGAAAATTAAAGAGCATTTTGGGGAAAGCACCCCGATCGTGTTGATGGTACCCAAAGGAGATATCGCCAAGGAGACAGAGCTGGTGCGAGATATAGAACAGATTAACCACGTTTCGAGCGTGCTTGCTTATGTCAATACCGTCAGTCCCGCCATACCTCCGGAGTACCTGGACCCTTCCATTACAGAACAATTTTATTCTGATAATTACAGCCGGGTTATTCTGCAAACCACTACTTCCAAAGAAGGAGAACAGGCATTTCAATTAATTGAACAGGTACAGCAAACTGCAGGGCATTATTATGGCGAAGAGATCTACCTCGTTGGGGAAAGCGTAACCTTGTACGATATTAAAAATACGGTTGAGAAGGATAACAAATGGGTCAATCTGTTGACGATCGCCACTATTGCGCTCGTTATTGCCCTCGCGTTTAAGTCTCTTCTGCTTCCTATTATTCTGCTTCTTGCCATCCAAGCTGCCGTTTGGATTAATCTGTCTATCCCCTATTTCACCGAGTCTTCGATGGTGTATGTTGGATACTTGTTAATCAGCATCATACAGCTTGCAGCGACCATTGATTACGCTATCCTTTTGACTGACACCTATAAAGACTACCGCAAGGAAATGTCGGCACTTGAAGCCATCAAGCGAACCTTGGACGAGAAGATTTTCGCGATTTTGATCTCGGCTTCGATTTTATCCAGTGTCGGATTTATTTTATGGATTACCTCATCCAACCCTATTGTATCTTCAGTCGGCTTGCTCCTTGGTCGCGGCGCACTGCTGGCATTAATTATGGTTGTTGTTTTCCTGCCCGCCCTTCTTATAGTATTGGATAAATGGATTCGAAAAACTACCTGGAAAGCCAATTTTTTTAAGGAGAATTAATATATGAGGATGATGAGAACCGTTTCACTTGTCTTGTTGACCTTGTTTTTGCTTCTGCCTTCATGGCTAGTTGTAGCCGAGCCAAATAGCAGCAGCGGAACCGGAACGTCTGAAGCCATCCCTGCAGACAGCGGGGAAATCTCGTCGAAAGACGAAGTGGTCTATGCCAGGTTAAGTGCAGCAGGCGAGAAGAAAGAAATGTATGTAGTGAACATCCTGGATATAGTCAAAGCTGGAACCATCACCGATCACGGCCTCTATTCTAATCTGAAGAACTTGACTGACCTATCCTCTATAGTGCAGCAAAGTGATAACACTGTAGTATTCACAGCTTCGGAGGGGAAATTTTATTATCAGGGAACTTTGGAGGAGCAATCCCTGCCTTGGGATATCTCCATTTCCTACTGGCTGAATGACAAAGAAGTCACCTCCGAAGAGCTGGCCGGTAAGAGCGGCCAGGTGCAGATTCGAATAGCGACTTCCGCTAATGAGACTGTGGATCCGGTCTTCTTCGAGAACTACCTGCTGCAAATTTCTCTTTCTCTAGATCAGGACAAATTTACAAATATTCAGGTATCTGACGGAATGATTGCCAATGCGGGAAAAAATCAACAAATTACGTTTACCGTACTGCCGGAACAGGAGAAGGAACTCATTGTTGAAGCGGAAGCTGCCGAGTTTGAGCTGGAAGGTATTGATATTGCCGGGATCCCTTCAACAATGCCGATCGATGCACCGGATATCGATGATATGGTTGAAGATATGGATACCCTTACGAATGCAATCGCAGAGATCCATGGCGGTCTCGGGGATTTATTGGATGGAATCAATCAGTTGAACAGCGGAGCCAGGGAGCTTCGCAATGGTTCAAAACAGTATGAAGACGGAATCGCCGCCCTTCATACGTCCTCTGCTGAACTGCTTAGCGGTTCCGCCAGTATTAGAGATGCGCTTACCAGGCTGAATCAATCTCTAAGCGGGGGATTAGACGAGGTCAATCCCGGTGATTTGCAGCAGCTTGAAGATGGCCTCAGACAAATAGCATACGGTTTACAAGAGATTCCTAAGGGAATAGGGACACTGGATGGACAGTATGGTTCAGCATACACTACGTTAAATAACGCCATTCATAACATTCCAGAGCATAATATCTCGGAAGCCCAAATTCAACAGTTGTACAGCAGCGGTGCAGATCGCTCCACTATCGATCAATTGCTTGAAACGTACTCGGCTGCCCGCGAAGCAAAAAGCACATACACAGCTGTAAAACCAGGGTTGGAGGCTGTTTCAGGAACGTTAGCGCAAATAAGTGCATCTCTTACGGATATGGCAGATCAACTAATCTTCATGGCTGATGGAATTTCGTCTTCACAGGCAGACATGGATGCTGCCGGGTCTTTGGCAGAATTGCAGCAAGGCATCTCTGCTATATCCCTTCACTATCAGCAGTTTCAAGCCGGATTGGAGCAATATACTGCGGGAGTGGCTCAGCTGGATGATTCTTATCACCAATTGCATCAAGGAATTGAAGAGCTGACAACCGGAACGGGGCAATTGAGGGAAGGTGCCGCGCAGCTGCATGACGGAACTGGCGAGCTTTCCTCATCTACTCGTAATTTGCCTGATCAAATGCGAGCGGAAGCCAGCCAGATGATCGCGGATTACGATAAATCGGATTTTGAAGCCGTCTCCTTCGTTTCCCCGCACAACGCAAACATTAATTCGGTTCAATTTGTTCTCAGAACTGAAAGCATTAAACAAGAAGTGCCCGAAGCGGCGGATAGCCCGATAGAGCAGAAGGAAGGCTTCTGGGCCAGGTTTGTGAATTTGTTTCGGTTTAACGAATAAGTATCAAGGAAGGATGAAAAGCCATGCCGATTTTACGATATCGTCATGGCTTTTTTGAAGTTATTGAAAGAAGCAATTTGTTGCCTTAAAAAAGCGTGCTCTCGCTCCTTAATTTAAAAGGGCTCGCTTCATGATTTTTATTTGACCGGTATCTGCACCGTTTCACCCGTATTCTTTAGGATAAGCTGCAAAGATTGAAGATTTTCCGGGAGGGCATCGTATTCCATTGAAAAAGCTCCGGTGTCGGAGTTCCAAGAGTTTCCAAATATAGATACCGATTCTCCATTGGCGATCACATCTATTCCGTTCAGTACGGTTTGCTTCAGTTGATCATTCCCCACATCAAGAGTGCCTTTAATTAATGTTATCGTCGGCGTTGCGGTAATCGTGCCGATGTTTATCGTTTGACCATTAACGGTAACATTTATGGATTGTTTAAGCTTGGTAGGCAATGCTTCATCCGGTTGGTAAGGGAATGTAACTTGTCCCTCCAGTCGTTGATCGCTTTCCGGCAGCGTATATCTATATGATAGTGTTAATTCCTTGGCTTGCGGGCTGACAGGGTCGAATGCCACGTATCCTTTAGTCTCTGTAACCCCTCCGGTCGGCCCAGCTGTTGCTCCACGTAGTATATATTGGGAATCCGTTTGAAAACCACTAATCCCAGTTGGATCAAAACCATCGTAGCTCCGAAGCCCGTTCGGATTGCTCAAGGTATAGTACAAGATAAACTGATTTTCGTCTGACATTATGCCGTCGATGGTAAGTAGAGTGCCGTCCTCAAGTTGGAACCGCTCATTAAGAGCCTGTCCCATCCCCTTCTTGTCCAATTCGCTAAGGGTGTTGTATACGGCTTTGTCAAAGCCGAGCAGCATCTTGCTGTAATAGGCTAACACATGGTACTGGTTGCCTGCGATCAGCATAACCGCAAGGACAGCTGCCGCGATTGTCCAACTTCTTTTCATTTTCCACTTCGCTTTTCTTCTAGGGGCTGCGGTGTCTAACGCCTTTCTTAATCTTGCTTCCAACTCTTCAGGCGCCGAAGATTCACTTAACCGTACTTTCTCTTCCAACAATCGATCCTCAATATTGTTCAATTTGTATTCCTCCCGTATAACGCTCTCAGCTTCTGAAGCCCTTGATAAATTCTCGATTTGACCGTTCCCGTTGGAACTTTGGTCATTGCAGCAATCGAATCATAATCCAGATCATGGTAATATTTGAGTTGAATGGCTTCTCGTTGGTCAGCGTTCAGAAGGTTCAGTAACGCTTGCAGATCCATTTGCTCTTCCACTTGGCGGTAATCTGATATGCCGGTAGAACTGATATCCCCCTTATTCACATATGGCGGATCTCCTAATGGGATTATCTTGTTGTTTTTTTCAACGAGCGTTTGCATTGATTGACCAAAATGGTCTTGCTCCAGGTGTAAAAGGATTCTTCCTTTTTCAAATGGCCGATCCGCTCATAAAGCCTCACGATCATCTCCTCCAGGACATCCATGGCATCCGCTTCATTCCTCATGTAGGAATAAGCAAGCCGATAATATGCTTCTTTTTGTGCTAATATCAATTGAAGTAAAGCTTCTTTGTCCCCCTTTTTGGCTTTCTTCACTGCATTAACTACATTCATGTCTTCACCTCTATTACTAAGAGCCTCTAGAAGCTCAAAAAGTTCATTCTATTGCAAAATAAAAAAACCGCGATGCTCGCGGTTTCACTCAAGGTTGGGGGTTCATAAAAAATGACTCCGAACATATTGCATGATTTTTTTCCGCAATATTATCCTATGCCTCGCCTTCGCACGACACTAGTGTCCGTATTCTCGTGCTGAGTTGGCAGATTCCCTATTCCTTCATAGTTTATCAGCAGTGCGTCTAGGATTCCACAAGTAAGTCTTGGTCTTGTTTCTGTGGTATAAGCTACAAACAAACTCCCCTCCCGCAACCAGACTATTCTTAATCTGTCTACGCAGAGGGGAGCCTATCATGTTTTCAGAAGTTTTTATTTTAGCAGGTCAATTAAAAATACTATCCGGGACGTAATAAATCTTTTGGGTATCCCTTTTATTTACCGGATCAGGCACAATGGTAAAATAAACATTGCTATTCTTCGTTTGCACGCCCTCAATCTCGTAATTTCCTACATTCGTTATCCTGACAAGCGATTTATAGGCCCCTGTGTTAGATATCATAGCTATCTGAGGGATATCGCCATGCGCCCCGCCAGACGTAAAAATTCTTGTACTGCCAAGCATATCTACTCCCTGGAAAGAACCATTAGGTCTGATGATCCCGCTACCCGTTTGCGTAAAGCTGCTGATGTTCGCGTTCTTCGCTCCTGCGCTGTCCAGTCTCACCTGCACATTATTGTCCAGCAACTGATTTAATTTGACGGTATCATAAATCGACCAGGTTACGCTTCCTTCTTTAGTTTGCACCCGAAAAACAGTATAGTTGCTATTTCCCCCGCCATCCACACGATAGGTCGTGCCTAAGCGGGAACCGGATTTGTTGGCGTAATTCATATAGGTGAACCGGCGGAGATCCGTGTAATTGACCGTCGTATTAGGCGAGTATTGAAGTCTAGCTACCTGAAGAGACCAGTAGTATGTGGTTGAGGGATCCGATTTCGAGCTGACATAAAAGTAGTTAACCCCGTTATAAGTATACATATCCAGGGTTTGGCAGTGACCTGAATTAGTGATCGTCATATGATCAACATAATTAGCATTATTGCCGCTGATCCGTAATCTTGAAAGATGACAGTTTCCACCTTGTCTCTGAGTTACATAGATATACGTGCTGGCAATATAGGCTTTCTGTACAACCACATTGAACGGAAGCCCTTTGAGGTTATAAGCAAGCGTTGCCGATGCGTTAACCGTTTTTTCGGGAGTTGCTGCAAAAACTGGCAGGACGGTCATTCCAGAGAGAATTATCGCAAGAACAAAAGCGGTGAGCAATCTTTTTCGTCTTTCTATAAAACCCGACACTTGAACTCGAATCATGCACTTACCTCCACCAATAGGATAATAACGTGAATCTGCATGGGTTTAAGAAAAATTTGCTGCGCTGTGTTATTTGAACACTATTGTTGACCTGCCTTTTCCCCCCTTTTTGTCATTTTGGAATCACTCGGAAAATTACGTTATAAACAATATCTACCCCTCACCGAACGATTAACAATGTATAATATTAATGAGATGAATAAAGTAGAACGATTTCAATTGTTGATTTGTAATAATATTTCATGCCGAAGTGGCAGCTATAGGCGTTTTTGAGAGGAGAATAGGGATGAATGCCTGCGAAGAGGTATTATCGAATTGGCTGGACACAATGAAATGGACGATTCATGACGTGGATACGCCATCCGCAAACGTTAAACAGGTAACAATTGAGGATGGGACAAGGTATTTCTTAAAGAGTAAAAAGTCATTGGAAGAAGTAAAACGGGAATTATATCTGGAGCCGGTGCTTAAGCAGTACAATGTTCCTGTAGCTGCACCTATCATCAGCAAAAAACAGTTATTCTATGCTATTCATGGAGATACTATCTACTGCCTGTATGAAGCACTGTCCGGCAATACGGCATCAGAAACTTTTCGTACTTTAGAGCAGCCTTACGCCTTTGGCGAAGCGATTTCCCGATTACATACCGGCTTGGCCAATGCGGATCCCCTCCAAGCCTTTGTCAAGGATATGGAATTATTCAAGCAGTTGAAAGAGTGGGCCATTCCGGAAAGCTTACAGCTCGATGAACGGGTCATGCCTATCGATAACTATATGCGCAATCATTTTTTTCCGATTCTTAACGAGCTTCCTCGGCAAATCATTCATCGGGACGCTCATCCCGCCAATTTCTTATTTGATGGTGATCGTTTATCCGGTTTTTTGGATTTTGATCTTGCCACCTTAGGGCCTCGCATTTTTGACCCGCTATATTGTTCAACGGCTATCTTGATGAATCATTTTCATCATTGGAAAGAGAGCATGGTCTGGTTCGACTTATTGCGCGAGATTGTTAAGGGATATGAGGACAATATTAGGTTAACGCTCTTAGAGAAGAAAGCCCTCTTCCCTATGCTGCTGGCCATCCAGCTTATTTTTGCGGCTTATTTCAAGAAAAATGATGCCGGCATTTCCAGATTAAATCTGGAGGGGGCGCTCTGGCTGTGGGACCATCAGGAAACGATAATGAGCATCATTTAACCCGTTTTTTTAAGCTTACAGAATTATAATTTTCCGGGGTCCGCAACTGATTAAACTTCGAGCACAAATGGAATTGTTTCTATCATATAAAAGCCAGGCTGAACGCTAGCAGCGGTCACCTGGCTCTTCTATTTATGTCCAGAAAGTCGGTGAAAACTGGCTTCTGGCGCCCCGTTTTATTGCTGCGCAGCTGTCAGATTGTTCTTGGAATCCAGCCCTCCAGCAGCGCTCCTCCCTCTGGATGGCTGGTTGCGGTCAACTCCCCTCCGTGCCGTCTTACAATTCTTTGTGAAATAGTTAATCCTAAACCGCTCCCCCCCGTTGAACGATTTCTGGAGCTTTCCCCTCGATATAGCGGCTCAAAGACCCGTTGTAATTCTTCCGCTGAAAAACCCGGTCCGGTATCGCGAATGTTAAACTTTACCTTATGGTTATCCGCACAGCATTCTACGACAATGTCGCCATCATTAGGGGTATACCTTACGGCATTATCCAAAAGATTGTTCATCGCTCTCTCCAGAAGAAGCGAGTTACCGGCAAGGATGCAATCGTTTGTAAAATGGTGCGAAATTGAGATGTTTTTTTGCTTAGCCAACGGACGCAAGCTGTCTATAGACTGCTTAAGGATGCGGTTCAGATCAACCTTCGTCAAGGCTAGTTCCGCTTCCAAATACTCTACCTTGGTAAATGTGAACAGCTCCTCGACAAGCCGGTCTAACTGGGTAGATTTTTCCTTACATACCGCTATATACTTGGCCATTTTCTCCGGGGATTGAGCGATTCCCTGCTCCAGGCCTTCCAAATATCCTCGTAAGGCAAACAATGGTGTGCGTAAATCATGAGCTAAAGCAGCTATCACGAAGCGGCGTTCTTCTTCCAAGGCTGCTTGTTTCTGATGGGATTGCTGCAGCCCTTGTACCATCACCTCAAAACCGTCCCGTACATCGGCAACTTCAGAAATTCTGGACACAGGTAAGCGCACCTCCCAATTTCCGGAAGCAAGTTGTCTTGCTGCATCACCCATCTTTTCGAGAGGTTTAAGAAGATAGCTTCTCATCACCACCCCTACAACAAATAAAGCAAATAGAAATCCGGCAAACGCGGAAACCATCTGAACGGTATGAGTTCTAGGCAAATAAAGAACGACCCTGCCCAGCACTTCACCATCCTCAAGGATAGAAAACCGTTCAATGGATGACGAAGAGCCGCGGCGCTCCGGATTGGAGCGATAAATGTGCTCGTCTGTTCCAGATAGAATAGCTGCATCCATATTCGCTTCCTGTAATCGGGTATACAGCTGCTTTTGCCATTCTGGCTCCGTCCAATGGGTTGTATTAGTTTCGATCAGATGAATGATCTCGGCCTTGTTTGTTTGCAAAACCTCATTTTGCTGCCGATGATTAATGATGTTAAAGGTTTTCGTTTCCATATAGTGGGTGGTGACAAAAAAAATCCACGGCATAGACAGAATGAAAATAAAACAAACGAGAGTAAAAGTACGAATGCGAAACGTTCTCATGTTATCCTCCCTCGAAACGGTACCCTACTCCCCATACGTTGATCAGATGCTGTGGATGGTTCGGATCAGCTTCGATTTTCTCGCGAAGCCGGCTGAGATGAACTCTAATCGTATGCTTATCCCCTATTCCATCCCAAAATTTAGCAAGTAATTGATCATAGGTAAAAACCTGCTTGGGGTGTTCGAGAAATAATTGCAGCAGCTCATATTCCCTTGGAGTAAGCATTACATGTTCCCCTTCCACCAGGACTTCTCTCGAAGAAAGAATCAACCGGATCCGTCCATATTCCAATATTTTATCGGTCTTTTGCTGCTGGGAAGCGGTTCGCCGCAGGACTGCTTTCACTCTGGCTACAATCTCCCCTGGTGATGCGGTTTTGACGATATAATCATCCCCGCCAAGAGTCAGTCCGCGGATCTTGTCCACATCATCACTGCGGGCGCTTAAGAACAGAATAGGGACATCGCTCTTTGTGCGAATTCGCCGGCATAGCTCAAAGCCATTTTGCCCCGGCATCATAATATCGAGAACTATGCAATGAATGGAATTGTGCTGGAATGCTGTCCATGCCTGGTCGGCATCAGAAGCAGTAATCACCCGGAAATGGTCATTTTCCAAAAAGTCTCTCAAGAGTTCTACGATGCTTAAGTCATCATCGACGACGAGTATCGTATGTAAGGCGTGCATCGCAATCCCCCCATGTTTTACAACGCAGATTAGAGTTGGGCTCTTATCGAGCAATTTATACAGCTAGTACCGAGCACTGGGAAGTGAGCATCGAATATCTGGAGCTTCTGCTCCCAGTGGTCGTTTGCGCTGTTCCGATTTCTAACGCTCGCAGCGGTCCTTATTTGAGCAAAATTAGGACTTAAAAATTGTAATGCTTGTTATCGTCCTTATTTTGCTTCAGATCGCGGTTTTCGGCCCTTTTGTCACACATAAGAGCGAGGGCGAGCGTTAGCGCTCGAAACTCCGTTCGCTACCTCCCAGGATGCCTTGCAAGTCATCAATTCTTTTTCTATAGTTTATCATTTTTGCGGTAAGAACAAACAAACTCTATCGTTTTATGATGGAATGTTTATAGTTTTGTGACTCTTTTTCAGCTTTATTTGAGATATTCCTTCGCTATAATTTGTTGGTGAGAAGGGGTGGCAAAGGCAAATACTACAGTTGCTGCCATTAATTTAAGGAGGAGTTTTATGGACTTGGAAACCAGCAACTTTTCGTTTTTTCCATTTGGTGCTTTGTTTTGTCTTACACTTTTTTGCCTGGTGGCCGTACGCATTTATACAATCCGTCATCGAGAGCGGACTAGCGCACACAATGACAGCGGGTTTACTTCAATTCTGAAGAGCCGGGTGGCCAAAGGAGAAATTGACGAGAGAGAGTATCACCGGCTGAAGGAATTTCTAAGCAAATAAGAAAGGTGGCTTTGACTATGCGTACGGTTCAAATCGTGTTATTTGATGGTTTTGATCTTCTGGATGCCATTGCTCCATACGAGGTTTTTTGCGCCGCTGCTTTGTATACAGACAATATGCTAACCGTAGAATTCGTCACGGCCGAAGGCCCAAGATCCGTAACTAGCGGGATCAACGGGGTGAAGCTGGAGGCAACTGGCAGACTGAACCCGGGAGCGTCGGCTATCATCCTCGTGCCTGGCGCCTCCGGTAACGTACATGGAGATGGGCCCGATTCAGTCCCTTCTATTCTGAGCCAGGCTATGAAGACGGAATTAACAGGGCTGATTAAACAAGCGCTGGGGCAAAAAAGCACCGTTATCGCTACGGTATGCGGCGGCTCTCTCGTACTCGCTCTTGGAGGATTGCTGGAAGGCAGACCAGCGGTAACGAATCGCTTGGGAATGAGCTTGCTGGAGTCGACTGGGGCAATTCCCGTGCAAGCGCGTATCGTGGATGATGGTAACCTCGTAACCAGCGGAGGTGTAACGTCAGGACTTGACATAGCTCTGTATCTCGTAGAACGCGAGCTTGGGCCTCGTATCGCTCATGCGGTAGAACTATTATTTGAATTTGAACGAAGAGGAACCGTTTGGCGGGACATAGGTTTGCCCCCCGATGTTTTTCCGGCAGTAAAAGAGAATGATAAACCGAGGAACGAAACAGACTCAACGGCGGAGTATGAGGAAACAGAGAAAAGCCAGACCACTCAGGCGTCTGTGTTCGATGGGGTTTGGGATACAACCATCGCTACACCTGTTGGAAAACTGGAAGTAAAGCTTTCGATAACAGCTAGCAACGGTGTCGTTCAAGGTACGGCAGCACAAGGAAATGAAATATCCGAGTTCATAAATCCGGTGTTAATGGACAATAAATTGACTTGGTCACTCCGCATAACTAAACCTATGCGTATAAATTTGAAATTCGAAGTCGAAGTAGATGGAGAGCGGATGACTGGAAGCGCTAGAGCCGGTATTCTGCCGGCCTCCCAGTTAACAGGCATTCGGAGCCCTCACTCTCGGTCCGCCCATCCTTAAGCGCGATTATAGGGTCAGCTTTGAACAGGCCTGCTCTGTTTCCTGGCCAAAAATAGCGCCGTGAGCAATCAGTATAGAACACAACGAAGGGTTGGGTCCTGCGTGGTCAAACAAAAAACATTGTACAAGCTTTTAGCCAGCGTCAGCATTCTCTTCATTCTTTATGCCTTGATTAAAAATTATATAGTTGATCCCGAAGCGGCTGGTTTTTTAAATAATAAAACCGGACTGAAGCGCGAGCTCAATCTTCCGGTCTGGTTGAACGTAATGTACATTCATGTGGCATTCGCCTGTATATCCATGGCTGCAGGTCTGGCCAATTTTTCCACACGCCTCATGGAGAAGAGCCGTATCCTGCATCGCTGGAACGGTTATATTTATTTAATCTCCGTGCTCATCGTTGTGCTTACCTCAGGATATATGGCCCCTTACGCCACCGGCGGAAAAATAAGCAGTATGGGGTTCAATGCTCTTAATATGATCTGGCCTTTCATAACGATTGTGGCACTGGTTCAAATTAAAAAGAAGCGGATCAGCAAGCATCGAAACTGGATGATCCGAAGCTATGCGTTTTGCTTTACGAACCTGCTGATCCATCTTATCACCGCTCTATTTCATTATGGTTTTGGTTTCGTTTATGCTACAAGCTATACAATCGGCGTTTACGGCTCACTTGTTCTGCTGCTAATCATCCCTACCATCATTATTAGAGCGTTCCTTGATCAATCCGGAAAGAAAGCCGCGGTAAGCTCATAAACGGCGGGCTCATGCTGAAACGATAAAAGTCGCCCAATTGGCGACTTTTATCGTTTCTTTACTTTTCAACTCTATTCAACACTCATTACGTACTGGGCTATGTTCTTACTGTGGTCTCCCACACGTTCCAGATTGCTTAACACATCCAGGAAAATGGCGCCGGAATCACCTGAGCACAGGTTTTTATTAAGCCGCTGGATATGCGCTTTTCTGTATTCCTGCTCCATCCTGTCCAGCTCCGCTTCGTAACGAAGCACTTCCTCGGATGCCTGCATATCTTGGTGCTCAAGGGCATATATCGCTCTTCCCACTGCCAGGTCAGCCATCTCGATCATCTTTTTCAGCTCCTGTTCCGCCTCATCAGAAAAATCAACCTTATGCTCCGTGCAGTACTGTGACAACTCGACAATGTTCTCAGCATGATCTCCGATCCGTTCTATGTCATTCACAGCATGCATTAATCCGGTAGCTTTCTCAGATTCGGCTTCCGGCATGCCCTTCTGATGAATTTTCACCATATATTCCGTAATTTTTCGCTCCAATTCGTTGATCAGCTGCTCCTTTTGTAACGCCGCCGCCGCCGATTTCTGATCTCTCTGGAAAAAATAACTGGCTGCATCAGCTAACGCTTCTTTCGCATAGCTGCCCATACGAACTATTTCATGCTGGGCCTGACCGAGTGCCATCGAAGGAGTGGCAAGCAGCCGAGCATCCAAAAACTTGGGTCTAAACTCAAGCTCATCCATTTTGCCGGGAACCATCTTCGTGACGATCCACGCCAAGAATGGAATTAGCGGGAAGAAAATAACCGTGTTTGTTACATTGAAAAATCCGTGTGCGTAGGCAATTTGCATCCGCACATTGACGTCCTGCCCCATCCACAATACAACTTGATAAACGAGCGGAAGCATCATCATAAAAATAATAATTCCCAGAACATTAAATACAACGTGCACTAATGCCGCTCTTCTGGCTGCAATTGATGAGCCGATAGCAGCCAGCAATGCTGTGATCGTTGTTCCTAAATTATCACCGAATAGAACCGGTAACGAATGCTGGAAGCTGATCGCGCCCTCATCGGCTAACGTTTGCAAAATACCGATAGCAGCAGATGAGCTTTGAATAATTAAAGTGAATACGGTTCCGGCCAGCAGTCCCAGGATTGGATACTGCGACATGTTGACAATAAATTCCGAAAAAGCCGGCAGCTGGCTTAGCGGCTTCAATCCGCTTCCCATCGTCGACAGCCCCAGAAAAAGCATACCGAAGCCAAACACAACTTGTCCGATGTATTGAGCTTTCTTCCGTCCGATAAAGAACAGCAGAATGGCTCCAAGACCTATAATTGGCAGCGCATAGGATTCAATTTTAATCCCGACGATAAAGGCGGTCATCGTTGTCCCGATGTTGGCCCCCATAATAACACCTATAGCTTGTCTTAACGTCATTAAGCCGGCATTGATCAAGCCAATCGCCATTACCGTCGTTCCGGTAGAGGATTGAATCAGAATGGTCACCACAATGCCGAAGAACACGCCTAATAAGGGATTGGATGTATATTTGGCCAACAAATCTCTCATCTTGTCGCCTGCTGTTTTTTGCAGTCCATCCGACATATATTTAATGCCGAATAAAAAGACGCCCAATCCACCTACAAATTTGAATATAAGATCCTGCCAGTCCACTACATTACCTCCTGCTGTCTACAATTGAATTGCCGCCTAAAAAATCAGAACTACACAGTAGAAAAAAAGGTCGCAGCCGTTTCAATTGCAAGGCACTGTTATGTTCTTCCAAAATGACAATCTCTATACATTTTTCAGCTACCTGTGGCTTCGCTAAAAAAATATCCAATAGTTTATAGGCATCCTCTCTTTTTTAGGGTGGTCGACATTTTCTATAATTTCCAGAACACTAAGGTCTGTTTTTGTTTTAAGCTCGTCGCACACTCATTATCTCCACCCGTCCAAAACTTTCTAGAATTTCTTATAAGGAGTATCTGGCTGCAACCGCCTAAATTAGTATAACAAATCAGCAACCATAGGAGGAAGCTTTTTTCTTAAGGGGTTTCATTTAGAAATAAAAGTTTAAAGGAAACAGTAGGGCACCACGAGTGAGGCTAATATAATGACAACCGCGCTGGGAAATCATCAAAGCTTAAATAGTTCAAGATTAAACTTAATATCGTTAATATTTATCGACACTAAATTTAAGTAATTATAGTTATGTAAACTTGTACTTTTATTTAAAATTATTTTTGCATAATTTATATTTACAGGAACATTTTCCATCTAGAATTGATGAAATTCCAAATACAAAAATGTAAGCCTACTTTTACAGCAGGCTTACAAGGTGAGACAATTACTTGCTTATTTGCTTTGAGAACGTCTAGTTCTCCAACCCAGTACTACACCTGACAGAATCAACAAAGTGCCAAAAAGTTGGACAAGGTAATTGGTTTGCTCCCCGGTTTTCGGGAGAGTTGGCTTCGGTTCAACCGGAACCGGTACTTCTTCTCCGCCTAACGGAGTTTCCTCATCCACAATGATGACTTCTTCTTCATCAATTCCGCCTTCATCTGTAACCGGCTCACAAATCCAGCTGCCGTCAGGACCTTCGACCAATTTGCCTTCATCAGACGAGCTGCATTCCGCTGGGTTGCCTCCCAATGGCGGTTCACCATCGTCTACTTGAACAGGTTGGTCGTTATCACCTGGTACGGTAGGAGTATCTGAATCAGGCTCGGGATCCGGATTGCTCGGCACGCTTGGTACACCTGGCTCACTTGGTTCGCTTGGCTCACTCGGTTCGCTTGGCTCACTTGGTTCGCCTGGCTCACTTGGTTCGCTTGGCTCACTTGGTTCGCTTGGCTCACTCGGTTCGCTTGGCTCACTCGGTTCGCTTGGCTCACCCGGTTCACCTGGCTCACCCGGTTCACCTGGCTCGTTTGGTTCACCCGGCTCATTTGGCTCGCCCGGCTCATTTGGCTCGTCTGGCTCTTCCGGTTCGTTAGGCTCACCTGGTTCACCTGGCTCTTCAGGCTCGTTTGGCTCACCCGGTTCGCCCGGAACTTCTTCTTTTCTGTTCTTAATTTCTTTGCTCAGATCTCCATCGGTCACTACAATAACAAATTCGTTCGGTTCGGGCTGCAGAATATAACCTGCAGGAGCCTCGGTTTCGATCAACCGGTATTCACCGGACAGAAGCTTCTCAAATACTGCTTTGCCATCCTCATCAGTTTCAGCCTCGGCCCGCAGCACCCAGTTGCCGTCCTTGTTTTTGCGCTCCAGCTGGAACTTCGCTCCCTCCAGCTTCCGGGATGTGTTGTCTGCATCAACCTTGATGACGGATAGACTCCGATTAACTCCGCTGCCATCTCCACCGCCGCTGGAGAATTCAACAATGATTTCTTTCTCTGTTTCCGTAACCATTTCTTCAACATTTTCGCCTAAAAAGTTAACTTTGTTCGTAACTGACTCGCCGTTATCGGCATCAATCAATGATTGATATTCCAAAATGTAGGCTTCTTCGATTGCAATTTTGCCATCAATCTTATTCAAAAAGCTGAGTTCAAATCGTTCAGAACCATCTTCTTCGAAAAATTCAATCTCATATTCGCCTTCATCAACCAGGTCACCTTTGCTCAGGCTTCCATCAGCTTTAACATTCGTTGTATAAAGCTTGAAAGAATCCTTTTGCAGCAGCTGGTTGGCGCTCGGATAGTCAACGATTTTAGCATTTTCTACATAAGATTGGCTGCGGTTGATAAAGATCGTCCAATCAACGTATGCGCCGTTTTGCTTTCCGCTCTTGTTAACCAGTTCCCCGCCATGTTTGATATCTACATGTGCCTTTAAATCTTTGGATACCGGGGTTCCTCCGTCAAATAACTTAGCTGTGTTATGAACTCTATTATCTTTGACTAGAGCACCAGAGTAATCAGTTTTAAAGGTAATATAATGAGGAGAATGGATTGTTCCCAGCTTCAAGACCAGCTTCTGATCGGTGTATTCCACCTCATAAGAATCGGGATCTAGTTTGTTTTCTGTGTCAATCTTCCAGGAACCATTCTGATTAATAATCAGCGGATAAACTTCTACAGAGCCTTCAACAAACTTCTGGTCACTCTGCAGTACATCTTCAATTATTGCGTCTGTGATAGACAAGCTGTTGAAGTTGACACCCATCTCCCAAGTAATTTGTTTTGATGTGGCATCATATTCACCTTTCTTGAAGCCGTTGTCCTTAACTGGCTGGATTGGGTTACAGTTAGCTGACGCAGTCCGGTAACCCTCATACTCACCATCCCAGCTAATGTCTGCCCTGTTTGTGAAGCGCTCAATACCGCCGCCGGCAGGAGCTGAGTATTCGGTTTGGAACGAGATAGTGTAAGTATCGTCAAGAGACTCTGTGAAGTTAATTTTAAAACCATTTGACGGCTCATGCTCGACCTCATAAACAGCCGACTGTACCGTCTCGCCTTTAGAGTTCTTAATGACCAATGTATCAGGCAAGAACTGTTGATTATTGTCAGGCGTATCCGTAACGGTTACACCTGCAGGAAGCTGATTAAGGTTTCCATGAACTTTGATTTCCCATCCGATCTTGTGCGACTGGTAGTCGAATCCTTTACAGCTTTTTTTCGATGACAAACGGACGATACTCTCCCACGCCAGGCTTGGTAATTCCTCCGGTTGAAGCTTCGTTTGTTACTGTACCCGGCTTGGTTATTAGTTGGTTAGCCCCTGTTGCGTACTCGATTTTATAGGCCCCGGTGACAGGTTTATGATCATTGATAAATTTCAGAGTAAAGCCGTTTTTCTCTTGCTCCGAAATGTTCTCGATCTGATAATCCTCGCCTGCTACTAGCGCAGTGCCCTTCTGATCTTTGCCATCGGCATCCCATTTAATGGGGTAAATCTTAAGTGAGCCGTCGACCAGCGAATGAATGTTGGTGAACAAATCGCGAATCTCAGGATCAGGTATGTTTCTTTCATCATAGTTGTATTTGATTTCCCAATACATGGTTTGCGTTGCGCGGTCATACCTCACGAACCGCTTCTCCAGATGGGTTCCTCGTGTGATAGTGACAGTGTCTAGATCGCTTACGGGAGTAATATTAGTCCCGGAAAGCTCCGCATTGTTGATAAAGGTTAAGCTGGTTTCCTCACTGGCGTCTGTAATGCGGGTCCAGTACTCGATCCGGTATGCCTCACTAATGTCACCCAAGCCAATGAGCAGATTGTTACCGTCGAGATTCACATTGTAGCTGCCCGGATCAACCTCATCACCGACAGTCTTCTCCCCATTGAGATTGACATTAAGATGATTCACTTTGACCGAGTCTGAGATCAGCTCGAGGCCGGACGGAATTACATCGGTGACGGTTGCTCCGTACACGGCAGACAGTACACTGTTTACATCAACAGTCCACTTGATCTTCTTGGCATTGAACGATTGCGGCTCGCCATCCTCGTTGGTCGCCTGGCCGCTTTTCTCAATGCTCTCTACCTTATCCGGCTGCAGTCTGACTTTCAGTTTGAAATAGTCATTCTCGTTGATTTTAAATACAATTTCCTGCGTTGTCTCTTCAATAAACTTTTCCTTGTTAAACATCGTTTCGAACCAAAGGGTTCCCTTGACATCTTCATGCGACTCGATGAATTCGTTAAAGGTCATAACCGCCCGGTTCGTTAAATGATTGACATGGAACGTTCCTACCGACACCTCGCCGGAGTTCAAACTGAAATTGAGATCATTCACAAGCTTGAATGTGTCCGGAAGCTCAAAGCTGAATGTGTCTCCTGCAGTATAATCATGATCGTTAGGAAGCTCCCAATTATATTCCAGCTTGACTGTAGCGTTCTGCTCCCAACTCAGGTTGAGGTCTACGCCTTGCGGGTTATCGTATACAGATACGGTAACGCTGTTTTTGCTGTCCGTAATGGTTACCTTCAGATCAGTAAGAATATTCTCTGTTATGTCTTTTCCTGCTGAATAGACTGATGGCAACCCTACTGCTAAAAATGTATGCAGCATTAAAACAAAAGATAAAAACACCATACTAACCTTTTTCTTCATCCACTCGACAATCCCTTCGTTACTAAAAGTTTCTTACAGTCTGGCAAATGGCTGTTAATCTGTTATGCTAATATCTCCTTTAAGCTGCATCCCTCCTATCCTTAGTGACGCTATCCATGACAATCATAGCTACTTTACCTAATCGTTCTGAACAATTTCTAAACTAGCAAGGTCAGCCGTCCTCTATAGATCCGGGATACTCGGTTAGGCCGGTTCCATAACAATTAAGGAAGAAACAGCTTAGTCTGTCATTTTTCCTTTGATGATCAGCCTGTGTGTACCCGTGTCAATCGGATGGCAGGTGACCAGCGTTATTTCTCTGTCCACCCCATTGCTCTCCAGAACCCACACCTCTTCCGGAAGAACATACAGCTTCTCGAACACTGTATATTCGAACTGCTCTTCTCCGTTATCCACAATGATGCGGTCTCCCTCTTCCAATTCGTCTAGACGATTGAAATTTCGTCCATAGGCATGATTTCGATGTCCGGCTACAGCATAGTTGCCAACCTGGCCCATCTCTCCGGTATTTTCAATACTGGCGGCCGTTGTTTTCAAATTCTCCTCGGTTGCTCCACTCAAAATGGGCAGGTTCAAATCGATCTTATCTATGACCAGCATCCCCTCCATATTTTCCGGCCTTGCCAGCGTCTGTTCCTCCGCAGGTTCATTGCCAGCAGCTGGAACAAATGCAGTGCTTACATAACTAGCGGAACTATTACCGGCATCTGCCAAAAGGGAATCTTCCCCGCTGCGTATGTTCTGAAAGCTGTGCTGCCATTGCCGGATGAGCTTTTCCTGCTGGGCATCATAATAGATTTGTGATAGCTTCGGGTAACCAAGAATTATTATTCCTATGCATATGAGCATCAGAGATGCCAGTTTTCTTTTCATTTGCCCTCCCTCGTCCAATTACATTCGCTTGAATGCTGCATTAAAAAGTTGAACCTTTCCTCTATAGGTATGGCTCCGGCTAGGAGATCTGCTTGTTGAGATACGTCGCAATAGGACCTGGATGAAATGTCAACGTTCCAGGCCAGCCAAATAGATCGAGTCGATGAAAAAAACAGTGGCATTACGATCGAAGTTACAGTGAGGAGTTCTGCTGGAGATTGGATTGGGACCGATGGTAATACCTCTGCATCTTGAACTTTCTTCAATCATATTTCCCTTTCCTGGAAAAGCTCTGCCTGTAAATAGGTTGATCATGGCTGATTCCATTGTTTCGTTTCGGCATCTCCTCTTTCTAATTCGTACAATTGCAGCTGCTTTCCGACCACACCTTAGAGCAGTATAACGCGCACTCCTTAACAAAAACTGAACAACTGCAGTGACATCAGGCGAAATTAGGTGAGAATAAGCGGAGTCAAGCAAAATTAATCAATCAACAAGTAAGGTTGGCTGGAAAGACTACTCAAGGTCTGTCTAGCCGAATCGATTAATTTTATTTAACATTTGCGGAAAATATTCTTAAACGGTTAATTTGCACGAGACCGGGTTGCCAAAGACAAATTTTATTTATTCCTTAAATAAAAAAGAGACGGCTTGTCAGCAGCAGATTACCGCTGCTGGCAAGACCGTCTATCTGGCTCTAACTGAAACCCTCTATGTTACTCTGGCTATAAACCCTCTATGCCAGGCAGTCGGCATATTGTCTGCTAATCATTGTCTGCTAATCAATGAGATCACCTCATCAAGCTTGGCGGCAAGCTCAGCTTTGATTGCTTCCGAATCTGCCCAGTCCTCTCGCGCTTTATCCAGTTTCTCTTTGGCTTTATTGAGAAAATGAACCGCCTGCTCATTTCTGCCATTAGACAAATGATGACTGGTCTGCCTCAGCAGATTGATCAGTTCGGATACAATCGGCTCCGGCAGTTGTCCGTTCTGAGCATAGTTTTGAACAGTCGTTTGTAATCCGGCAAGCTCCAAGTCGGTATTGGTGTACCGCCATAGCTCATGACGGGCCCCTTCCACTCCTGATCTCAGGTACAATGCACCTGCAGAATCCTGCGTGACATTGCCGAACTGGCGGGTATTATCCAATATGGTTACGCTTTTGGTTTGCCCGTCTATCCGAAAGAAGATCCCGCGTGCTGTTCCATACACATTGCCATCTGCGGCCGAAACCAGGAAAGCATCTGACCAGATTGTGCCGCCGTAGCTGATGTCCATTACCGGATGCTGTTCAATGACGGCTTGGGTGTCCGGATCAAAAATAAACAGCACACCTTCGGCAAACCCCCACAGATATCCATCCGGTCCGACAATGACGGAGGTTACGGCTTTCTTGCCTGCTACCGGGGTCATTTCCAACTCTTTCTCTCCGGTCTCTACATCCCAAACGAACAGCTTCCCTTCTGTTGCAGAGGGTGCCGGGGCTCCGTATGCTCCCCAAATCGAGGTGCCGCCGTATACTTTTCCATTATGATAAACCAGGGTCACGATGCTTTGATCCTCTACCAGATTACGCATGACATCCAGTGACCTGCTTACAGGATCATAGATGGCAAATGCGCCTCCAAGCTGACCGTACTGGGGTACAGTCCCGATAAACACCTTGTTCCACTCTTCTGAAGCGGCCATCCCGAAGGGCCGATCTTGCAGTGCATCTGCCGGGAACCGGGCGACCTCCTGCGGATTGCCCGACTGCCATGGGCTTGCTGTATCGAAGACGGACAGCCGCGCTTGCGGGTATATCCCGAAATACATCACATCGCCGATTGCAGTAATGCCTTCCGCCTGGCTCATGCCAGAGGTGCGCGATTCCATGATCCCGCTAACCGGATCATAGATGGCTGTACCGCCCTGAATACCCGACACGTACACCCGGCCATCCGGCCCGCCAGCTATGGAACGGATCTCGATCGGTTGGCCCGGTACATCGACCGTACGACTTCGCAGCTCCCCGGTCGTTAAGTTATAGGACAAGGCTGCGCTGTATCCACCCCAGGCGGACAGAATACTTTCCGGTGCTGCTTCGGTTCCGGTTTGCGAGATGCGCACCGACTTCCAGCCGTTGTAGCCGCCAAGGCGCACCACCGGATTAATTTCTCCAGTAGCAAAATCATATTCATGCAAATGAGCGTCCGAAGGCATAAATATATACGCTTTCCCCCCGTCCGGAGAACCGATGACGCTGGACGAGACGCCGGTAATTTGATGTTCAATTTGCTTTGAATACTTATCCATAATTATCATCATGGATGATCGATTTAATTGGATAAATAATTTGCTGCCGATCACATTGATGCTGTTCGGATATTCTTCAACGGACAGAGACTCCGGCATCCAGTTACCCGATACCTCACCAGTGGCCGGATCAAACTCTACCAGCTTGTTGCTAGTTCCAGTGCCGACATAAAACAGTTCTCTTTCCTCATCATAAGCGAGCTGGCGCACATACTGCTCTCCAGGAATAATGTTTCCCAAATCCGTAAACTGGTCACTAGCGGGATCGAACTCGAACATTCGGCCGCCGGGATACGTTCCCCCGTACACTTTGCCACCAGGACCGTTAACGAGACCATAAATATAGGTTTGGCCGGCAACAGGCTGGCCAAGCGGCTCCAGAGCGTCCTCCCCTGGCGTATAGCGGAACATTTCCCCTGTGCCATTCGTTCCGATATAAATTTTGCCGTCGGAGCCTTTAACTGCCGTGATCGAGCTGGACGCATTCGGGATCGGCAGTATATATTCAACCTCCAAGGTAAGGGCGTGAATCACGACAAATTGTGCGGGAGCGCCATTGACCGCAGCGCTTATATAAGGGGTGCCGTCAGGCCCTTCGAAAGGCGTTCCGCCAATGCCAACCACTCTTTTCAAAGCGGTTCCCAAGTTTTCATAGCTTTCCGAAAAAGGATTCTGCTGCGAGGAGGCCCCCGCCGGGAAACAGCCAATTATGAGCAGCAAGGCGAACAGTCCTGCGAACAACGGTCTTCCGGATCGAATCATAGACAAATCCTCCTTAACCTTTTTTTCATGCTTGAGCTCTCACCATCGGACAAACCTATCGTTGGAACGCTGCTATTGTTCTATCTCCGTTTCCTTTCTTTATCTCTGTCTCTTGGTATGACTTGATTCATTCTGCTTAATGCTGGCTGGCGCCGTTACCGCTTCACTTTCAGCTACCGTGAAATCTCCTTTCTCCCACCTCCTTCCTATCTGTATAGCGTGTATCTTCGAAGGCGCGTTTTGCCATCGGAAAAATAGAGTGTGCCTTCTCGGTCTTCAGCTAAAAAACGCGCTCCATCCTCTGCAAGCAGCTCCAATTCACTACGAACCGGCGAGTAGCGGAACAGCATCGTCCCTTGAACGGTGCCGTATAAAGAACCATCACGACCGAATAACAGCGAAGCATCGCGCCATACCGATTGGCTGCCGTAGCGGTGATCTGGAAACAAATGGGCCGTATGAACAAACCGCTCCTCTTGGCGATCAAACGCAAACAGATAGCCTTCGCCCATGCCCCAGAGCAAGCCGTCCGGCCCTGCAGCCAGCGCAGTCAGCGCCTGAATGTCCGGTACGGGAAGCGGAATGCCTTTGGCACGTCCGCTGGCAGGATCGAAGACCAGCAGCTCTGCTGCCGTTCGCGTCGGGGCTATTCCCAGTCCGCCCCATATCGTCGTGCCGCCATAGAGCAGCCCTCCCGCTGTGAGGAGCGCGACGATGCTCAAATCCGGCAGCGGATTCCGATACACCTGGCGAGTTCCATCCGCAGGCCGGTAAGCAACGATAGAGCCGCCGAGTTTGCCGTAGCCGCATATCGTGCCGATGTAAAGCACATCGCCGATAACGGCTAGCCCGTAAGGGCGATCCTGCTCCTCAGCTGCCAGGTTAAACAGCAGGCGCGGGTTATCACCGCCCTTATCGAGTGTCCAGGGACGGCTGGGGTCGTATTCGAACAGCTTAGCTAACGGATAAACACTGAAATACATCCGGCCGCCTAATTCTGCTATCGCTTCTGTTTGTCCGACTCCTTTATATTCCTTGAACTGGCCGCTGAGCGGATTAAATACCGAATTGCCGCCTACAAGAAAAGCGCCGGTATAAATACCTCCGTTTGAAGCGGCAAACACACACTGGATGTTCGTCGGAACTCCTTCGATATCCAGGTCGGCGAGATGAAGCCGGCCGGATTGCAAATTGTATTTAAACAGTCTTGTCTTTCCCATGCGGCTGCCGGCTCCGACCAGCGTTTTGCCCGGATACAGCTCCTGGTCCTCCAGCTCGACAAGTCCGAGATTATATGGAGAGATCGTCGTATCCACATCGAGCGGAGCGGTTGTTTTTGAATCCAATTCATAGCGGTACAGCTTTCCTACCCGTGTATAGTAGACAGCGCCTTCATGCACGGGAGAGACGCCCAGACTAGACACTGCAGGCAATTCGCATTCAAGCTGCTCCTCGATTACGCCATGTTCATCAATAGATAATGCGTACACCAGCATCCGGGCGGAAGGATGCAGGCGAACGAACAGCTTTCCTTCCTGGAGGTTCAAGTCATAGACGAACTCGTCATCTTCCCGGTACTTCTCGGGGAGCAGCTCCGTCTGCTCGCCCGTGGCATGAACATACCTTCTCAAGTACGGATGAGAGCCGATTCCGACATACGTCACTCCGGCTTCTTTCCAATGGGCGAGACTTCGCACATAATGCTCCCCGGATACGAACGGCTGCGGACCGAACGCTCGGAAGCCAGAGGCTGGATCGTATTCGTAAAAGACGGCGCCAGGATAAGTTCCGCCATAAATTCTACCTTCTCCTGCCGGAATTAAGGAGTAGCCGAACGTCGTTTCTGGAGTCGGTCTTCCTATATGGTCCAGTTGATCAGTCTTTGGATGATAGCGATAGACGTTCCCTTGATTGTATGAAGCAACATATATGCTGCCATCTTCTGCTGTCGTCATCGTAAAGCCCCCCATTGCTCCTGGCAAACGGACCAGCTTTACAACACTTTCTTTATCCAGGTCAATGATGCCCAGCCTGGCATCTTCACCATGAGCCCCATCCAAAGTTACATATATCAAATCGCCGTTTATCGAGAATGACGCGGCATGGGATGTGGAATTGTGAATGGCAGGACCCAACTCTTCCAATGTACCTGCCGTTCTCCCCGAGATTCTCTTTACCTGAACAGCGCTTCCGAATTCATTCATACTCCTGTTCCTTTCCATTAGAGTTCTATACTTCAGAAATTTCCAACAACTAACTTTCATTTTGGTATTGGACTCAAAACTATCAGTGTCTATTAAAAGAAACCATCCTCATACGCTATCCCTTAATGGAGCCGATCATAACCCCTTTGGCAAAATGCTTCTGTAAAAATGGATAAACGATCAAAATCGGCAGGGTTGCCACCAAAATAGCCGCCATTTGAATCGTTTCCGGCGGTGGAGGATTCTCCATGATCATTTCCACCGCACCGAGCGAATTCATTGGATCATTTAAGACAACAATCTGCCTGAGCACCACTTGAATCGGCCATTTGGTCTGATCGTTTAAGTACAAAATACCGGCAAAATAATTGTTCCAATGACCAACAGCATAAAACAGGCAAAACGTGGCCAGTGCCGGCTTTGAGAGAGGGAGAATGACTCGGGCAAACGTCTGCAGCTCATTGGCACCATCGATGAAGGCGGCCTCATTCAACTCCTCAGGAATGCTTAGAAAGAATTGGCGCATCACGATCAGATTGAACGGGGCGATCGCTGAAGGAATGATAAGTGCCCAAAGGCTATCCAGAAGCCCGGTCGCCCGGATCGTTAAATAGGTAGGGATCATCCCTGCCGAGAACAGTATGGTAAAAAGCACCATGAACAGCATGAACGACTGTCCTGGCAAGCGCCGCGTCAGCCCATATGCCATCGCTGAAGTAAATAACAGATTAACCAGGGTGCCCATCACCGTCACAAATGTGGTTACTCCAAGGGAGCGGACGAAAGAATCGGAGGCAAAAATGTAGCGGTAGGCATCGAGTACCCATTCCTTCGGCCACAGCAGCAAATCGCTAGCCATGTATTCATGCAGGCTGGAGAACGATACCGCGAAAATATATACAAAAGGAAGCAGCATCACGGCCCCGATTCCTCCGAGCAGAAGCAGGTTAATCAGATCAAAGGCTATGCTGGAAACCGGCCTGCGGATAGCTGTACTGCTTCGTTTAAATTTTTCGAGCATCAGTAAATGCCCTCCTCCCCGAATTTCTTGGCCAAACGGTTAGCAGCCACCACCAGGATCAGGCCAATCAGCCCTTTGAACAAACCGACAGCCGTTGCAAAGCTGTAATCGGATTGATGAATTCCTTTGAAATACACGTATGTGTCCAGTACATTCCCAATCTCCATATTGAATGAATTCAGCATAAGGAAAATCTGTTCGAAGCCGCTGTCCAGTACATTGCCCAATCGTAAAATAAGCAGAATGACAATCGTACTGCGGATCCCGGGCAGCGTAATATGCCACAGCTGGCGCCAGCGTCCGGCCCCATCCATGACAGCCGCTTCATACAGACTGGGACTGATGCCAGAGAGAGCCGCCAAAAAAATGATCGTTCCCCAGCCTGCCTCCTTCCATATCACCTGCAGCACGATCAGCGGCCGGAAGAAAGAGGGGTTAGTCAAGAAATCAATCGGGCCGATGCCAAATTCCAGCTGCAAGAACGTATTTACAAGCCCGCTCCCTCTTAAGAAGATGGTAAAGACTCCCACCACAATGACCCATGACAGAAAATGAGGCAGGTAAACAACCGATTGAATCAGTCTTTTGTACAGCCCGCTCCGTACTTCGTTCAGCATTAAAGCCAGGATGATCGGTGCCGGAAAGGCGAATACGATCTGCAAAAACGATAGGGCCAGCGTGTTCCACAGCACACGCACCACCTCGTCATCTTCAAAAATGGTAGCGAAGTGCTGCAATCCGACCCACGGGCTTCCCGCAAAACCGAGAAACGGGCTGTAATCCTGAAAGGCGATAACCGAACCCAGCATCGGCACATATCTGTAAACGATAAAATAAATAAGTCCGGGCAGAACCAGTATATACGCGTAACGCTTGCGCCAGATGAAAGGCAAGGCCCGTTTCTTTCCTGCTGCTATCGTACCCGCCGTCTCGGCGGGAGAAGGACGTTGTTCCATCCAAGCTCCTCCTCGTCCGTTATCTTTGCTGTCACCTACTCCCAAGCATCCTCAGGATTTTCTAGCGTGGTCCCTTCATTTACTTCTTTGATCCAATCAGCACCACCCTTTGCCATCCATTCCTCGACCATCGCCTCCCATTCGCTAATCGGCCGCTGGCCTGTAATCATCTTGGACTGCTCACCAAGCAGGAACTGGTTCAATTCCGCTCCTTTGGTCTGTTGGGTTGGTGAAGGTACGGCGTAGTGCGGCGAACCATAAAACTTGCTTTGTCCGTGAAGCTGCAGCATTTCCTGTACAACATCATTCAGTATCGGATTAGCGTAGCTATAAACTTTATCCGCCTCATTCTCTGGCCAAGGGACATCATCAAGCAAATAAGTTGTAGGCCGGACCCCAGCCTTTAGCGCTTCCTGGTTTACAACGATTTCTCCGTCCGTTACGTCATATCCGATACCGATGCCGCCCATGATCCAGTCATAATCGGGATTGTCAGGATTCATCTCGTCTACAGGAATGAAGCCGCGCCCGACTTCGGTTATATCCAGAATCCGACGTACTTTATCGGGATCCTTGCCTGCTTCGGCAGATATTGTCATGAAACCGACAAAACCGCTGCTGGATGCGAGTCCTTGAGATCCGTCCGGAGCAACAGCCGGAGCCATAAACGTAAATTTGGCATTCGGATCGAGTGCAAGCAGACTGTCGGAATTAGCCTGGATCATTCCCCGCGGTGTTCCGATAAAGATACCGGCTGTTCCTGAATAAAACTCCTTATTGGTTGCGTTCCAATCCAAGGTAGCGAAATCTCTCGTGATTGCGTTTGCCTGGTACAGCTCAGCCAGCAGCTCGATGAATTCCTTCCTTGCCTCCGAAATGATACCCGGGATAAAATTACCGTCTTCATTTTTGTGATACCATGCCCCCGGATCCCAATATGCGCCTAAGTTATAATTGGGGTTAATGTCTTTACCAAGAGCAATGCCATAGGTATCATCCTTTCCGTTACCGTCCGGGTCATCCCGTGTAAAAGCCAAGGCCACTTCCTTCAGCTCTTCATAATTCGTGGGCACGTCAAGACCTAAATTATCAAGCCAATCCTGACGGATCATCGGAAGGAAGCCGAAGCGCGGGTAGTATTTGGGAATCGCATAGATTTTTCCGTCTACCCGAAATTGATCCCATACAAAATCAGGGACGACTTTCAGTGATGGATAATCTTCAATGTAATCGTCCAGCGCCAGAAACGCGTTTTGCTGGGCAAATTTGACATAGCGATTGTTAAGATCCGATGCTTCAAAAGCGATCATGTCTGGGATCGAGCCCGAAGCAAATACCGCGCTTAATTTTTCCCCGTAACTGGCGACAGGCACCTGTGTGATCTGGTAATCGACATTGAACCGCTCATTAATGGCTTGAACCCCCGGACCATCATTAGGCGGCAGCTCACCGTAGCCAAACTTCATGGCCGTAATCGTCATTTTTTTTCATCAGGGTTAGCCGATTCAACTGCCGAGCCTCCCTCGGTTTTTGCTTCTCCTTCTGTCCCCCCTCCTTCTGTTCCCGTTCCAGAGGAACAAGCCGTAAGTGCCAGAGCGAGACTCATGCCAACAGCCCATTTGCGATAATTCATTGCAGCAGCCTCCTTGATTTTCGTTTTTGTTATATGCCTCTCATTTGCTTCATGAGCGAAGTGCACACAATGTGAGTAGTTATGAGATGCCAAAAGCAAAAGATTTAATCATAGCGGATGACCATGCCCAGTGTACGGTCCGGTGCATTCTTATACCTGTCGTACGCTTCCTTTACATTATTAAAAGCGACTTCTCCCGTAATCAGCGGAGAAATTTGAATGGCCCTGCGTTCCAACAGCCTCATAAACTCTCCCATATTCCTTCCTTCTGTCCAACGGGCGAAGGCATAGGGATAATCCTGGCCTTGCCGTTCGTATAGCTCGTCACCACGGCCTGGACCTCCTGCTCTGGAGACGACGACACCAGCTTCCTTTCGAAACATCAGGCTGCGGCTGAAATCAAGCTTCATATCACCAACAACGACAACCTGCCCGCGCTCGCGAACCAAATTAAGCGCAAGATCGATTAAATGTCCGTCGGAAGCGTTTGCACACAAAAGAACTGCATCAACCCCCCTTCCTTGTGATAATTCGGAGCAAGACTCTGACAACTCTTGTGAAGTAACAGCCGTCCGGCATGCCGGCAGCATATTCTGAAGCACTCTCCTTCTTTCTTCCAGTAGATCGTACACAGCTAATTGGTAGCTGGCAGCATTGGCAATTTGGGCAACCAATTGGCCGATAATGCCCAGCCCTATAACCGCTGCCGACTCGCCAAACTGCAGCGAGCTTTTTCTCAGGGCATGTATAGCAATGGCTCCAAGACCAACGAAGGAAGCTTCCTCGAACGATACGCCGTCTGGTATAGGCACCACCAAATTACGGGGAACAGCCAGCCACTCGGCATGACGGACATACGGACCTCCATAGCAGGCTACTCGCTGACCGGGATGCAGAGGACCGCAATCGCCATTCATTTCCTCAATATATCCGGCTGCGCTATAGCCTAGAGCGGCTGCCTGCTCATTGGGACGACGGGCAATCATAAGCTCTGTTCCCGGACTTATAGCAGAACATACAGTCCGGATAAGAACCTGATGTTTACCTGCTGCAGGTTTTTCTTCCAAGCTATACTCAATCTGACCCTTTTTCGCATGAATGACATACAATTTCTCTGCCTCCCATCCAAATTCCATATCACATTTAGACCAAAAACATAAAATCATTCATTGGTATGTATCTGGTTGGATTATAACCGTGTCGAGAAAGCGCTGTCAATACACATCACTGCATTTTTATTTTTAGACTTTTAATACTCCCCCGCATATCAAGCAGCATGCTTCACTTTTCCTCTTATAGCTTGGTTAAAGTTAAGTAAGCTTTCTGTATCTATAGACAAGCCATTACTTTTAATAAATAAACAAAGCAACCATAGCAATAATGCAACCATTGAATATGCAACCTGATTCGATCCAATAATTTTCTTTCTTGCAGGTGCACGTGACTTTTCTTGTGTGTTGAATTATACTGGTTTGTAAAGACTGCTCTAGTCCTAGCCTGATTTACTTTGTTTATTTAGGTTACTTCCACACTTATTTGGGTTACTTTCACACTTCAACCAGATACAGTTCAGCTCTTCCCTTATAGAGCAAATAGATGAATATTTTTTTTATTTCACCTTCAGCATTAGGAGGATTCAAGTGAGTCGTAAAACTAGACAATCCGTTCTTCGAAGTAAAGTAGACAGTTTGATCTCAGCTATCCAAAACGAGATTGACAGGGGGGAATTGAAGGAAGGGGATTTTTTGCCGTCCGAGCTGGAGTTAGCCGAACAGTACAGCCTTAGCAAGCATTCTGTTCGCAAAGCTTTGGATTTATTAGTGAATCAGGGTTATGTACAGAAAATTCCACGAATAGGAAACAAGGTAAGCTGCCCAGGAGCCAACCCGGAAATTACCTTGCGGTTAGGTTATTATCCTGCCATGTTAAAGCAGACGGACTTGTCAGCCATGGTGGAAATGTTCCGCAGTCGGCATCCTCATATTCAGATTAAATTAATTCCGATTCCGTTTAAATTTGATGATCTGCATCTGATGAAGCATTACCTTCAGGCTGATCTTATTGATATAGCGATGTTTAATCATCAAAGCTTTGTGGAAAGCCATGAAGCGGACAGCATGGAACGGCTGCTTGAGCCTATAGAATCCAGTCCGGATATCTATCCTTTTTTGCTTTCAGCCTTTCAGAAAGGAGCAAAGCAGTACGCTGTGCCCTTTACATTTTCACCGGTTATTCTGGCTTACAATAAGGATCATTTTGAGGAGCTGGATTTGCCTGAGCCGGACAGCAGCTGGACCTGGGATCATCTGCTTCAAGTAGCCGAGGAAATTACTAAACTTGGCAAACACATCGGTTTTTATTATCATGCCTTATCGGATAACCGTTGGCCTATTTTTTTGCTGCAAAAGAACAGGCTTGCCCCGGACAGCAGCCTGTCCGATCCCGCTGTGGGAGATGAACGCTTGCGGGATGCCGTGCGCATGAGCCGGGAAGTACTTTCCCGGCAAGGGGTCACCTCCTTCCTGTCCCAGAGCGATTTGGAAGCGGAGCAGCTGTTTGGAACCGGTAAAATTACGATGATCATGACCACCTATTTTGGCTTGAACTTTTTCCAGGATGCTCCCTTTCAATTTGATATCGCCCCATTGCCAGCGCTTAACTCTTCCCTTACCTTGAATCTGGTCGTGGGCCTAGCCGTATCCAGGCAGTGTGCCCGTAAGGAAGAAGCCAAGCTGCTCGTCAATGAGTTCACGTCATTTGACTACCAGGCGTTAATCCGCCGTAACACCTTAAGCATACCCGCAATGAGGAAAGCAGCGGAACGTGGAACGGATGCCAGCCACCCTCCTTTACCCTCGGAACCGTCACGGTTTACCTTATACAGGGAAATTATTCAAAGTTTTCGCCTTCATAGTGAATTGGGACTGAATGGCGAGCAAATGAATAAAATGCGGAATGAATTAATGCTGTATTGGGCTGGTATATCAGATCTGGAGCAATGCTGCAGCAATCTTGAGTTAACGCTTCTCCTGGAGAAAACGGGTATGGTCTGAAGTAAAGACTTGCGTCTTTTATGGAGGCTTTTAGGGGGTCCCTTAGTTTTCCAAGCAGCCTTTTCCGAACGGTTTAAGGCCAGCTAGATTATCCCGTAAGATCGCAAAGTCTTTAATCTCTCGACTGTAAGATAGCCTCTCCACTCGGCTTCCGCACCGGGTCCAACAGCCTGCCAGCTTATTGGCCATCCCCCGTCCTCAGCCTGTTGACGGATTAGGGCTTGCAGATGGACGTTTACATCGGTGTCAGAGATAAACTTTCCGGGGTAATCGCCTTTTTGCGGTACCCAATCCAGCACTTTGTGCACATACCCTTCAGCTTCGGGATCCAGTTCTATTGTTTCTGGAAGCTGAAGCCATTCGTCCACCTTTTTCAAATATTTTTCCGCTCTTGCGGTTTCGGGTGTGTGCTGTAAAAAAGTGATCCAATGAATACCATCATGATAACCTTTAGGTTTTTCTGTCTCCATATAGTGCCATAAAAAATGGACAGATTTCTTAAACCAGTCTTCTCTAAAAAAGTCCGTCCTCGTTTTTTGCTTATACAACAGGCCGATGATAGTCCCGGTAGGGTTCATTGATGGCAGATCGTCCCGCTCGACTTTCCACCATGGTGTGGAAGGATACTCCCCCGCATTCCGGAAGATTAAAGGCAGGCCGCCTTCAGATAGTGTTGTTTGTTTAACGTAGTTAATGATTCCTTCCAGCAGATCTGGCGGAAAATAATCGAGCTCGTCCATAATGTGAAGTGCCACTTCCGTCGGTATAGGCTGACTGTAGGGACAACGGATATCCGGCTCCAGTGCGTTTCCAAAGCCACCATCCGGGTTTTGATAACTCCGCAGCGCTTCAATTACCGCTTCTTTACTGCCCCCTTCAAAAAAATACTCAAATCGTCTGCGGTCCAGCAGGCGTCCATTTCGATAAAGAAACAGCTTGGCCCGCTCCAACACTTCATTTATATTCATCATGTCCTCCTTCAGTTTTCCCGCTGTTGGGCATTCTGGATTACGCTTGTTCCAACCGAATTCCCGGCTTGCCCTCTATTGATTTTAGTGTGATTTTCTGTTACTAACGGGAGAGGATGAGCCTCCTCAACCATATCTGTCCCGAAGTTGATTAGCTAACGAGCAAATCTCTTCTCGCAGCAGTTCTGGCTCCAATACCTCCGCATCCATACCAAGAGTAAAGAAAAAACGCACAGCCCAATTCCATTCCGTGGACGGACATATAAAATCCAGCTCCCACTCTTCATCCGAAATTTGCTGAACATGCTCACCGATATGCTCATCCTGCTCCGCTAATAACGAGCCCCGATAAGTTAATCTGGCGACAATACGGATAGCTGAATCAGTTATACCCGTTTGTGAATTTAAGGCTTCAGCTTCAATCATTTCTTCTGCTGAGTCTGGCTTATCGGCTTCCCGGATAACTTCAAAACGATCAACGCGAAAGGTCCTTCGTTCCCCGTGTGTAACCGAATAAGCATCACAATACCAAAATCCATGCGCAATATAGAGCCTGCGGGGAAACAGCTGCAGCCAGCGTTGATGATTGGCAGATCGGTACAAGGCATGAATCCAGCGCTTTTCAGTCAAATAAGACCAAAGCTCGGCTAAATGAGGGGCCTTCACTTTACGACGGGGCATCTCTATTTCCACCTGCTCTAGCATCGGTTCTACTTGCGTTAACACCGGTTTAGGTAATATAGCTCGGATTTTGTCCGTCACCGTCCACCTTGAGGCAGCCGCAAACGGTGTATCGTTCATTTTCGCCAGACTGCGGAGGGCGAACAACACAGTCAGTGCTTCGTTCGAATCGAGTTCCAGCGGCGCCAGCTGAAATCCCTCCATCAAACTATACCCCCCCGCAGAGCCAGGCATTGAACATACAGGGATGCCCATTTCTGAAAGTGATTGCATATCTCTCAAAATAGTCCTTCGGCTTACCTCAAATTTATCTGCTAACTCTTGAGCTTTTGCCGGCTGCTGCTGAAGCGAGATCAGAATCGCCAGGAGCCTGTCCATTCGATTCACAACCAATTCCCCATTTCAAAGCCATTATAGCATCCCTATGGTGACAGGTAGGTTGTCACCATTAGTTTTGTTTTTTGTTACTGTTTATCTCCTAAAGAATGACGCGGCCACCGCCGTAAAGAGGGGACCTCCCCTAAACCTGCAGCGACCAAACTCCTGCGCATTCAGGAAAGCGAGCCTTCTGTTCTTGGACCACCTGATCTCCTAATTGGTCACCGAAGAAAAACCGGATGAGCCTCTCTGCCTCTTCCACATCAGCAAACACATAATCCGTGCGAATCCATTGACGGGTAAAGCCGTATTCCTGCTCCAGCAGCTTAAAATAAGGCTGTAAAAACTTTGGCGGATCGGGTTCTTCAGAACCTGTTCCGTAATTTTCAAACAGGATGACCGTTCCCCCCGGACGTAGCACCCGCTTGATTTCCGACATCACTTGACGCAGATTCAACCGCCAATCTTTCACGTCCGTATTGCACAAATAAGCGATGCTCCAGCCTGAAACGATTAGATCGACACTGCTGTCCTTGACTGGCAGCGAGCGATGATCGGCCACCTGCACGTTCACATGTCCCCATCCTTGTTCGTCCAGAAATTTGCTGAGCAGCTTTAACATCGCTTCTGACGAGTCTGTAGCTATGATCGATTTTGCTTGTGGCGCTAGCACTCGGGTCAAACGGCCTGAACCGGCCCCCAGATCAAGAATCTCAAGATCTTTAATCGGTCTTATGGATTCAATCACCTCCAAAAGACTCTGCTGCTTAGAAATAAGTTCTTCATAGGTATGTGATTCTTGTTGGTAAATTTGTTCATGGCTTGGCATTACAGCTCCTCCTCCTTAATCGTCTTCATGCTTATCGTATCGATTAACGTAAGGAGAAGGTCAATACCATTATCTGATAGGCACAGCCAAAACAGTAAAAAGCCGTTCGTTAATCGCCTTATATTTCGTAATATATCCTTGTTCGTCAAACCATTGGAGAAGGGTGGAGAGATAAGCATAATGCTCATTGCGAGAGCGTTCCGCCGCTTCCCTTCCCTCCTGATTGGTCAGCTCTTCGAGATAAGCTTCTTTTTGCTGCGGGGTTTCAAACATAACATCCGTCATGCAAATTCTTCCGTGAGGCTTTAGAACACGCCGCATCTCCTCCAGCGCTATCACCTTTTGTTCCTCCGATATATGGTGGAAAGCAAAGCTCGTTACAATAAAATCAAACTGCCCGTCCACATAAGGAATCGCCAAAACATTACCGAGTTTTGTCTCCATTTGAGGATGCTTTCTCTGACACTGCTTCAGCATCTCAATGGATTGATCTATGCCGGCCATTCGTACTCCCAAGCCGAGCAATTTCCCGGCCAAATTTCCAGTTCCCGTGCCTACATCCAATCCTCTCTCCCCGCTTTTTGCCGCCACCCATTCCACAGTCGTTTCAAGGGCTTGCCCATAATCGCGGTATTCACCATTACCGATTACGACCCGTTCATCGTGTGTTCCTGCTTGCTGGTCGAAATCCCATTGATCTGTCCAATTTTTACGGGCTTCTCTTGCTGTTTTTGAAGTGTTGGCTAGGGCAAAAATATCGTTTAATGGAACAGTTTCATTCTGCTTTAAAAGATCTATGATCGAGTCCGTCGTGTTGATTAATTGCTTGATTTCCAACCAGTTGGAGAACAAAACCGCTCTCTGCAGTTCCAGATACGATTGCAACTGTTCCCGGTCTTCCTGCTCAACGACAGGAAGGGCTTTTCGGATATCTTCTATACTCATCCCTGCTTCTCTTAAAGAGAGAATCGTTTGCAGGCGCCAAATATCTTTTTCTGTAAAAATCCTGTAGTCATTATTTTCCTGCTTCTGAGGAGAGATCAGACCTTTGGCTTCATAGAACCGTATCGATCTCGTGGAAATCGACAGCCTGTCGGCAACCTCTTTAATTTTCATAATATAACTATTGTTCATGTACGGAGATCATCCTCACAATAAGCCGGTCTCTAAACTTTATCCCTGGGGAAAGGATTAGAAGCCTATTATCACTAAACCTAGTATAATCTCTATACAACCTATAAAGCTATAAGCCAAGGAGCAGAAACTATTCTTTTGGAAAATAGGGTACCGGATCTCTCCCCGCCCACAGTCTTATATGCGCATAAACGGCCTTTCTCCAGGTGAATAAGGATATGCCGCTCCGAGAGATCCGCGGCTCAAGATGCGGACGCTTTAGAAGACAGCCACTTTGTTTTGAAATAACCGATGCAGACTATTAGCAGAGGGATGGCTAACAGATGAAGCATTGCGTAGCCTACCCATGAATTTTGGATGATATCAGCCACATAGATCGTATTGATATACGTGTTCCAAGACACGATAATAAACATCACAGCTAACGGATAAATAAATGGAGTTTGAAGCTGAAGACCAAACACTGTTTGCAGCCCTTGAAGCATAGCTAAAAACAACAGGGAGATTTTTACAAAAAAAGTCATAACCCACATCGTAATCAGAATGCCCTCTACCCGTTGAAAGAAATTTCCCACGTTTATCGTTTTGGCTAAAGCAAAGGCCGGAAATGTACTGTTTTCTGTTTGCTCAATACCCAAAATTAATATGCTTAATATCACGATTACAGTAAGAACAGCTCCTCCTGCAACACTTCCCTTTATTAAAGCTTTTTTCCCCTCGCCTTGTCCATTCACAAGAGAAAAAAACACCACCATAACAATCAGTTCCTGAAACATGGATGCATGGAAGCCCGCTTTAAGGATCGGCATTAAGCCTTCTTCCATAACCGGAAGAATGTATGTCCATTCTATTTGCGGGGACAAAGCCAATACCAAAACCAGAAACAAAATCAAGATGAAAGGAAACATCAGTTCACCGACTCTGGCCAGTATAATTACCCCGAGACGGGCACAAATAACGGCTGAGAGCAGAAACAACCCTTGTACGGCTTCTATCGGGGTTTCCGGCATAATTTCACTGCTTATGAAAAAACCAAGATTCCCGAGCAAGGTACCGGTTAAGATTAAAAAATAAAACAAATAGAGAAGGTTAAGCACCTTACCCGCAATCTTACCGAGCACCGCTTCGTGAATCTCAAACAAAGTCTTGCCCGGATACAATCGTATCATCAGCAAATAAATTACTGCCATTATGATATTGATGACAAGACTTACCAATGACCCGAGCCAGGCATCCTCTCTTGCCGCTTGAGCCATACCCGCAGGCGTAACCAGTATAGACGTACCGACCGTCAAAGAGAATGTCAAAATAAATAATTGACGCGGCGATAACTCCTTCTGATTTGTCACGGGATTACCACCCCCTTCTAAGGCATCAGCTTATTAATAGGCTGGGTAACAGCAGCAATCCAATCAAGCGGCTTAAACCCCGGCAGCTCCAGCATATGCGCTGTCAAACACACTACCGCCAAACCCCATACCGCTATAAAGACAATCAAATCTCTTTTAAATTTCTGCTGGATAATTCTTCGCACTTCCACGATCAAGCAAATCACCAGTACCACTAACAGCACTACATTCCAAATCATTATTCTGACACCTCTTCATTCAATGGCTGGACAATCGATCCAATTCTGCGGATATCGATTTTTGTGTTCACTTCGATGGATACATTTTTGAACTTATCATGCCAATTTTCGCGATACTTTTTCCATACTTTAGGATAGCGGCGATGGAGAGCTTCACCGAATGCGAACACATCCGATCCGTATTTTTTCTGAACGGTCTTTATGTGCTTTTCAAGATTTTTGTTATACTTCTCCCCGATTTCTTGTTGAAGCTCGTCAACAATTGAGGGTTGAGTCAAATCCATTGAACATTGGACCGCATTGAGATTTGCTTCAATTCTCAGGTTAACAGTGAACTGCGGTTCTTCGTCGGGACCAAGTGCTACTTCGATGGAGCTCTTCGAATCTGTAACTTTAAATCCAACGATGCCATGATCTTCCGGACATTCTATAAAGCCTTCTGTTGAATCCACTTTGTTTAATATGTAATTAACAGCTTTACTAGGGGGCTCAGTCAACCAACCAACCAGCCGGTCTTTTTTAAATACAGCCAGCCCCGCATGCTGCAGCAGGGTGTCCGGATTAATTTTTTTACATTATCTACACTTCCTGCACTCTCTTTTTTTCCTGCCAATTCCACACCGGAGAGCACAGGGTCAGAGCCATGACGCTTTAATTCTGTAATAAAATGCTGTAGAGTGACTTTACCGGTTACCGCCCATTTTCTATTAGAAGCGAGGATAGAGGTGTATAAAGAATTGGCCGGTATGTACTCGAACGGTGTGACTACTTCGAGAATATCAGTAGCTTTTGAATTTTTAGCCACCAGCAAGAAGAAATCCGTCCGCAGCTCATGATTCCTTGAAATAAAATCCATAGCATCCCCTACCCCTTTTCTGGCGAGCTCTTCTCCGAAAACCAATACTCTTAGGTGAGACAAATAAAGCGTTCTGGGAGCCATGCTTAGCATCCTCTGCAGAGCGTCCGGTATTGTCTTGCCAAAAGACTTGTAAGTGACCACAGGCAGGCTGCCAATAGAATTAATATGCGTCGAGCCGGCTTCGCTGGAATTGAGCACTTGAGCAGATACGGAGTAGCCTCCTTCTGCAACATCAATACCTAAAGCCATAACTACTGCAATTTCGTTTAATTCCTTTCTGCTCCAGCACCCAGGGGCAATAACCAAACTGCTTAATAAAAGAGCTATTAGCAAAAGCTTTTTATACATGATTATCCCTCCTGTTAAGCCTTGTGCCCATGCTACTGGATGATGATTTACGTTTTGGACTTATTTATCCATTTCTTTTTCGTTTTCTGAGAAAATCTCAATAAGGCATCCGCTTGACTTTTCCAACGCATCGGGGCAAATGAGGTCATATATGGCACCCCAACCGACTCTAAACTGCACAAATGCAAAGCCAATATAATTAATGCGATGATCATCCCATATAAGCCAAACGAAGCGGCAATGCCCATAATCGCAAATTTAAGAATCCGCACCGTAATCCCTAAGTTAAAGGCAGGCAAAGCAAAGTTGGCTATAGCCGTAATGGATACGACAATAACCATGGCTGCTGAAACAAGTCCCGCCTCAACAGCGGCTTGACCGATAACTAGAGTGCCTACAATGGAGATGGATTGGCCTATAGATTTAGGTAGCCGGATCCCCGCCTCACGCAGGATCTCAAAGGTTATTTCCATCAATAAAGCTTCGACAAAGGCGGGGAAGGGAATTCCTTCACGCTGACCGATCAGACTGGTCAACAGATTCGTGGGGAGCATCTCTTGATGAAACGTAGTAATAGCAATATAAAAAGAAGGGGTTAGTAGTGCGATACCAAAGCATAAATATCTAAGCAGACGCACTAGACTGGAAAAATCCTCACGCTGATAATAATCTTCACTCGATTGAAAAAACTGTACGAATAAGGCCGGAACTACGAGCACAAATGGAGTACCCTCAACCAATATAGCAATCCGCCCCTCAACCAATGCCGAGGCAATTACGTCCGGACGTTCTGAGTTGTACACCGTAGGAAATGGACTATAGCGTTGATCCTGAATCATCTCTTCGATATAGTTACTCTCCAGAACACTCTCCACACTGATTTGGCTCATGCGCCTGCGCAGCTCTTGTAAAATCTCAGGATCACTTATTCCTTCCATATACATAATTGCGACTTGTGTATTCGTCATTTCCCCTATTTTCAATTGTTCCAGACGCAGGTCGGGGCTTTGTATTCTTCTTCTAATCAGTGCTGTGTTTTCCCGAAGCGACTCTGTGAATCCTTCTCTAGGGCCTCTCACCACAGATTGCGAGGCTGGCTCTTCAACATTGCGCTGTTTAAGTGATTGAGTACCGATATATAAGGCCGTTGATAATCCTTCCATAAAGAGAATGGTATTCCCGGATAACAGCTTCTCTTCTACTGCACCCAGCGTATCTGCTTGACCAATCTTGCCCAGCGTGATGGAGCGCAGCTGCAAAATGTTTATGTAATGTTCGGGCGATGGCTCTTTTTCATCATAGAACATTGCCATATCTTGATGAATGGCTTGCAGCAGGGGTTGGGGATCCCCCATACCCTCAATGTATAAAATAACCGCCGGAATCGGGCCTATTCGCATATCGCGAATTACGATATCCGGGCTCGTTCCTAAGCGGTTTCTCATCAGTTCCTTAATTTCTATAATCGAGTCCGGTAAGGGCTCTTGATTTTTTGCCGAATTTGTTGTGTCCATTTAAAGTGACTCCTTGAGTAAGATGTCATGCTGGTGACTTCTGTCTTTAACAGCTTTTTCATATCTTTACTGTTCCCAGCATTGACTAATCTATACTTTGAATCAAAGTAATGGACGTTCTTCACTGCACTATGAGTTCATGTTAACCGTTTGATTTAGTTCCTTTTTGTCCTTTTCAGAATTGCCTGTCATTTTTCTCAGGAACGCCTTTACGGTTTTCAGCTTATCCCCCGTGTCCCAATATTCCGCAGTTTGCGTATTTATTTTAATCAAAATAATATTAGGATCCTCATAGGTCGTATCGAGGAACGATGCGTACACTTTTTTCCACAGCTCTTTTTTACGCTGCACATCGTCTACCACTTCAGCGACTCCGCGAATGGAAACATAGGATTTACCGACATAGGCAACATTCACATTTGGGTTATCCATAATTTCCTGGTACTTGCTTGTATCCTTTTTCGTGAGAAACCATAGGTCGCCATCAAATTCAATATCCTGCGTTTGCATTGGTCTTGAATTGATCCCGCCATCCGCAAACGTAGATAGCATGGCCGTTTCCACATTTTTAATGATGTCCTTAACGGTTTCTACAGCTTCTTGATTGATTTGGGTATCGTTCGATTTTGACATCGATATCACCTCGCATTTGAATTTAGTCTCTATTACACTTCCCCCAAGGTCATTAAACGATTAAACATTTTTGCATGGAGACACGAGAAAAACTTCTATAGTGAAAAAAAGAGACTCCACCAGCCCTAAGACATGATGGAATCTCTTATTGTCATTAAGTTATTTTAAATAAAATTAAAGCTTGATGCTTCTTCCGGTAGCTTGTGATTCAAAGGCAGCCAAAATGACATTCAGCGAACGCATACCTTCTTCTCCGGAAATCGAAGGAGGTGTGCTTGTTTTAATACTTTCCACAAAGGCATCAATTACACCGCTGGGTACTTGCTTTTCATTAGTAGCCATGGCTCCAACCTTATAGGTTTCTTGAGTGCCGTTTGTCAGTTCAACGACAACCTCATCTCCGGAGGTTGCTCCAATCTTGATCACACCATTCTCACACCAGAGCACGGTGCTGTTATCGCCACCCTTATACTGTGTCCAGCTCGCAACCAATGTACCGATTGCGCCACTTTTCATGCGAAGAATACAGGTTGCATTATCATCTACATCTGTATCTTCCTTATGGGTGGTTCCAATAAAACCGGACACCTCTACTACTTCGTCTGCAAGCAGATAGCGAATGAAGTCCGCCTTATGAACACCGAGATCGCCCATCGCACCCATTACCGCTTCTTCTTTACGGAAAAACCAGCTTTCGCGGCCATCCACACTCCATCCCTCTGGCCCTGCATGACCAAAGGAAGTACGGAATGTAAGCACTTTGCCGAGCTTGCCAGAATCGAGCAGCTCTTTCGCTTTAACATGAGGGGGCATTAGCCGCTGGTTGTGACCTACCATCAAGTAAACATTGTTTTTGCGGGCTGCTTCGATCATTTTCTCTGCGTCTTCCTTACTGGTTGCCATCGGTTTCTCTACCAATACATGAGCGCCTGCATTGGCTGCTGCAATAGAGTGCTGCGCATGCAAATAATTGGGCGTACAAACACTTACGGCATCTACCTTCTCTGCCTCCAGCAGCTGTTCAATGCTGGCATAGCTTTTGCCTCCATATTGTTCAGCCATCTGTTCGGCGCGCTCGATGATCGGATCGGCAAAAGCAACCAATTCAACATTGTCATTCGCCGCATACTCAGGAATGTGTCTGCGCTGGGCAATAGCGCCGCAGCCGATTACCGCTACTTTAATTTTACTCATTATATATTTTCCCCTCTCATTAAAGGTAAAGCATTTAAAATTGTGTTAAATAATTTTCTTTGACCCATTGTATACTGTTAGCCACGCTTTCGAGCGGAGGCAGCTGGCAGTGATCCTGTTCCACGATCAGCCATTCTACTCCGGCATCTGATGAAGCCTGAATGACGGCGGGCAAATCGACATCTCCCAGACCAAGCTGTAAAGTATCCATTGAACCGTCCGGTTTGCGGCTGAAATCCTTAAGATGCAGAAGCGGAAGACGTCCGGCATACTTAGCAATATAAGCGAGCGGGTCTTGTCCGGCAAACTGAACCCAGCATACATCCAGTTCTACTTGAACCTCTTCCGGTTTTGTAGCTTCATATAAAGCGTCAAAAATTGTAAGCTCCCCGACATGGCCGGTAAATTCGAAATCATGGTTGTGATAGCCAAATACTAGACCATGCTTACGGGCTTCCGCACCAACCTTAGCCAGCAGCTCGAACCTTTCTTTCCATTCCGCTTCGCCACCGCGCTCTTCCGGACTGACATAAGGACAAATCATATATGAAGCTCCGATAGTCTTGAGATAATCTATTTCCTGCTCCAAATTGTCCTTCAACAAATGAAGTCCGACATGAGCCCCAATTGCCTTTAGTCCGAGTTCATCCAATAACGCTTTCATTTCCCCGGCCGGAATGCCTCCATAGCCTGCAAACTCTACACCTTCATAACCCAGCTCTGCTACCTTGCGCAGTGTTCCCTTAAAATCTTTAGCTGTTTCTTCACGGAGAGTATACAATTGCAAACCGATTCCCATTCTTCTCATACTATCACCTCTTCGATTACCTAATAAAATCCACAATATGATGATATCATAGCCGAAATGCTGTAAAATGAACATGTCTGATCTACCTAAGACATGAACTATTTGGCTATCTTTTATTGGAAGGAATGATGAACCGTGAAGGATACGGTCCTTCTGCACTGCGGATTTTCCTGCCATTCGGAGCCTTATCACAGCAGCTACCGCAACGGTGTGGACAGCTACCTGTTCCGACTGCAAACGGAAGGCAGCAGTACTGCTTATTATTATGACGAAAAACAGCATCTTCAAGCAGGCGATTTGTTACTGCTGAAGCCGGGGGATATTTATACTCTCGAAGTAACAGCTGCAGAGGGCAATCCTCGCTTGTCCAGCAGCGATTACTATTTATTTTGCGAAGGTGAATGGATAGACAGCTGGTGGCGAAGAAGCAAACGGCCGGCGGTTAGCCGCATAGACTTTGATGACAAGCTGCTTGGATTATGGCGGAGTCTTATTTTGGAAAAGCGGCGGGGGCCGGATGAACAAAACGTGGAGCTGGCTGCTTATATGCTGCGGAGTCTATGTCTGTATTTGGACAGATCCGTCACAGAAACCCAGCTAATGGACCGGACAGCCTTTATCGCCCTCCGGCTCAAACGATATATCGAAGAGCACGCAACGGCCTCCGCCCCGCTGCGGATTGAGGAAGCAGCACGCCACGCAGGTCTGAGTGTATCTAGAGCCGTTCATTTGTTCAAGCAGTGCTATAATCAAACAATGGTGCAATATGCAAACGAAGTCAGGCTTAACACTGCTTTGGAGAGAATGAAATACAGCAATATGAAGCTGGAACAAGTCGCGGAAACGAGCGGATTCGCAAGCTACTCTTATTTTCACCGCGTATTCCGTTCCCGCTTTGGGGTTTCACCCGCCAAATACCGCTCTTCCGAACGCCTTTAGGCATTTGAAATAAAGCACAACGCAAAAAGAGGATCCAACGGCTCTTAGCCGTGATACCTCTTTATAAAGTGGGTTTCGGCCCCCTCTCTATCAAAAAATCAGGATGAAAATAAGAAGGTTTAGGTACTGCTGTCCTTGTAAGCGCGGACAGAATCCAAAATAGCAACGACCACTTGTTCGGTTGTTATTTCGTTTTCCAATCCCGGCAATATAACCTCTTCCATCAACTGCACTTTAATTTCATCCTGAATACCGCAGCCTTCAATAAATAGATCCATTAACTTATTCCATTGAAAAAAAAGGCCCCACTCTAAATACTCCACACGTTCCATTTCGGAAATTCTAGCGGATACCGTTTTTAAGATTTCAAACATCGCCGCAGCCATACAAGTGAGCTCTTCGTCTTGCCTTTCCAAACAAATGCCCTCTCCTTTCACACTGAACCAAACCTCTGCTGCAAATGTAAGCTATCATCGCAAAAGGGGAGATACCCTCTGAGTAAGAAATACTTTTACAAATCACTCTCGACATTACGATTGCAATATTCTTAAACATTTGTTTAAATATAGTACTAGAAAAACAATGGAAATTCAACATTGATTGTTAAATCCCCTCGTGATAGGTATTTGTATGAAGTTAAATAAGATTATCAACTTTATTCTATCCCTACTGCCAAATGAGCATTTTGTATAGTACGATTTATCTCGTTTATTTGAAACTCCGCAGGACTTTATGCAAAATGCTGAAATAGTCAAAATCCATTATTCGGTTCCCGATATTCAAAGAATAAGGTCCCCTCTCTTACCCTGGCTCTGATCCGATCAAGGTCCAGCAACTCTGCAACATAGGCCCGCACAATATGAGAGGTCAACGAATAGGGTTCCAAACCGTCTTCGAGAGAAAAATGTGCCATTATTTGTTTGACCAGCATTTCCAAGGTAACAGGCTTCTGTTTAATTCGGCTTTCTACAAGCATTAACAATTGGCTCATCCTGCCTAGATGCTTATCTATCAGTTTGGACACTTCGTAATAGATTCCTCCGTGATATACTACATAAGCCTTGGGTTCAGCCTCTGCCAACTTGCGAAACGTGCGCTTGGCTTCGCTAATGTCTGTATATAGAAGCAAACTTTGCTTCTTTAATATTTTGTCGCCGAAGACGGCGTCTCCACAGTAAAGCACATTATCCGGACTTACGAACCCAACGGTCCCAGGAACATGTCCAGGCAGTGTCATAACCTTAAATTTAATTCCTTCAATAGGCAAGGGCCCATCCCGTTCCTCCAGCAAATCTGTGACGGGTGGCATCTCCCTGTTTTTATAAAACGAAGGAATTTCACCGCAACAGATGGCCTCCAAGTCGGGGTGAGTCATCCAAGACAGAGCCGCTGCTGTAGAATAAATCCTCACCTCAGGGTAGCGTTCAATGAAATAGCGGTCTCCCCCATAATTGTTGCGATGACCATGCGTATGAAGGATAGCAGAGATCCGGTAGCCTTGATCGGCAATTTGTTGGTCAATCGCCCTCGCGCTATGCTCGTCAGGACCAGAATCAACCAAAATAGCGGATTTGCTCGATTTATCCAAATAAACTCCTACCGCGTATTTTCCAGAACAGAAATAGCTGGAGCCGTATATATGTATTAGCTGTATATCGTACAAGCGTTTCACCTCCGCTAAGCTCCCTACTTCAGCAAGCTCCGCCGGGTTCCTTTATGGAATCTCTTTACTAAACGATTGATGGCCGATCTTGACCCTGATTATTTCTCTTGGAATTAGGAGGACAGGAGCCGCGTTTGCAGCTGATCCCGAGACAGGCTTTCTTGTTTCAGGCTCAATTTTTTTCTTCAGGGGGATTGTTAATGGCTGCGAAGCGTATCTTGCAGTAGAATCCTCCGCATAGAATCGATGTAAAGCTTCGAGGCATTCCGTCAGCTGCATATTGAATTCCGATTCATCCGCTTCCGCAACCCGCTCGGTTTGTTCCGTAATTAACGTTATTATGTATGTCAATTCCGTATACGGTATATGAGTTTCACTCCCATTGTACGGCCGCGGTTTATGAACCAGCCGCTTCAGCACGCTCAAGATCCGGGCTGACAACGAATGAAACTGAATTGTTGTTTGCAGCAGGGTGACGATTTGATATTCCAGTAACGCTCTCTCATTCTTCTTCAAGTCTGCCTGCATCAACCCCTGGATAAGATGCAAAAGAGCTCTTGTCAAGTGAAGAAGTGAAGGGTCAAAGTTTATTGTCTTCATAGGGGTATCCTCTGCTACGGCATTTAATAATCGATCCTCAAATCTTCCATATCATCCAGTGCTTGATAATCTTCGTCAAGCTGCACTCCATGAGCTTCAGTTCGATGGTGCAGCACCATATCCAGCTTTTTCATCAGCAGCCACTTGGACATCAGAACGGAATCTAGAAGATGGATCAAAGTCTGGTTGTATTGGATAATTTCAGAATTCGACGGATGGGTAGGGAAATCCAGTTTTTTACCTGTGAAAGCCATGGCTTTATCCGATTCGGTCCGTATTAGCTTGGAGATCGATTCTTCTTCCTTGGCAATGGATTGAAGCAGGTTAACCATTGCCTGGTCGTAAGTGCAAGACAGACTAGATTTATTGTCGTCCACTGAAGACATCATAGTCCCCCCTTGGCTTGAACCTCTCCTGGTTTTTAGGTGAGGCATCCAACAAATTCTCGTTACTCCTCATATTCCTCAACCTCCAATTCTTCCAGTAGTTCGCCAGTCAATTTCGCGTCGAGTTTAAGGACATCTTCCAGCTTAAACTGCAGCAGCATCTGGTTTCGGATGACGTTTCTCAGAATGCGTTCCACACTGTCATTGATCTTTAATACATCGCAAAAAGATAGGCTCCGGTCATTGACCACCCTCTGAATTTTTTCTCCCTCGGCTTCTATAATATGGGAAAGGCCAATCTCTTCCATCGCAATGGAAGTTAGCAGCAGATTGATCGCATCCTCCCGCCTTATCGTGATATTCGGATCAATATCCGGAACATTAGGCAATGACATGTTTGGTTTGCTCCTTTCCCTTTTACCTTGCTGCTGATTTCTCAACAATTTTATCGATAATCTCCATAATTCCTTCAATGTAAATTTCCTTGCTGATGACGGCTTTCATGATGACGTCCAAATGATCGTTAAGCTGAAGCAGGTCCTCCACTTTCTCGGAATAGGGTGCCCCGGATACAACTGCGTCCGTCTTGCTGTACAGCTTCTCCGTTTCCGCATGGACAGCCTCGACAATCGAAAGCCTCTCCAGAGCGATCGAGGCGATTAAAGAGGAAATAGTCGGTTGAGACGTCAAATCAGGAGGATATTCCATATTCATAACCCCCTCACCGGTCATATTTATTTAAGACTCCATGTAAACGTATGAAATTATGGGATTATTGTATTATACGGGGAAATCTTTGAATTTAGACCTTAAATTCAAATTCATGTCAAAACTAGTTATGCCTTGATGCGAAATTAGAAGCGCCAGCAAATTTGCGGGACTAGTGATCACCCCTCAGATTATGCAAATCAGCGGCTGCTTCGGCAAATGTCGGGGCCAGCTCCAAGGATTGAATATAGCATTTCTCCGCTTTCTTCCAATTTCCAAGCTCCGCCCAGCACTTCCCCATATAATGCCATGCTCTAAAACTGCCTGCCCCGTTCATCGTCAGATGGCGCAGGTTTGATTCACCCATGGTTAAACAGTGCTCGAATGTATTCACTGCTTCCTTGTATCGCTGTACCAAATATAGAAGAATCCCCTTGGAATAATACAAATCAACATAGTCGGGATACATTCTGGATCGCAAAATCAATCGTTGCCAGTGCCTGATGAGCCTTGTCGGGCGATAGCAGCATCTCATACTTCAACTTATACAGCAGTGATGGAGGCAGCGTACCCGCCTGAAGAAACATCAGGATCGCTTGATTAACATACCGAAGAGCGGTTTCGTATTTTCCAATCCGGTAGTACTCGCTTGCTGCATGGTATTCGATCCATGGACTATGTTCCGGTTTGGCCATCTCCTTCTCCAAAATGCGCAAATTACGCATATGCTTTCGTTTTAATTCGGCTGCTTGCTCAAGATAACCGTAGTGGTGAATAGTGATAGGAAGACTAGCAGCGGTAAGCCGCTGACGCGTCTCTTCCACATTTAGCATTTCATGAATGTCCTGTTTGAACTGAAGTCCAAGTCCTTTGCGGAAAATCCGGTACTGCTCGATAAAATATGCATCATTAAGATCAGGCGTTTTGCCGCTGTAATTCAGTATGCGAACCGCCAGCAAATCGGCCTCCTGGCTAATAATTGCATCTTTGAGCTTGGGGCGGTCCCCAGTCTCTAATTCCTCATCAGCATCCAAATAAATAATCCACTCGCCCGCTGCCCGCTCAAGACCATAATTACGCGCATCTGCAAAACTGTCGTTCCAGGGGAATACATGTACCTCTGCACCAAAGCTCTGACAAATTTCCACAGTGCGATCGGTGGAACCGGTGTCAACCACCACTATTTCGTCCGCTACATTCCCCATACTTTCCAGGCAGCGTCGAATATGCCGCTCTTCATTCCTGACAATCATGCATAGCGATAGCCGCTTCATGCTTCTCCTCTCCCTTTGTCCAGCTATGGATGCATCTAAACGCCCTAACCATGTTTATGTGGTTACCGAAAGGGTCATTCCTTCCTTAGCAGAAAATAAACGTACGAATTTTTAACATTGGCGGAATATACGGCATAAGCTACAATGTGAGCTATTCATGCTAGGAGGAGTCGTTTTGTCCAACCCAAATTTGCCCAATATTACGCCAAATATTTCCCTCTCCCGGGATCAGGCCATCAATTTATTGCTTGCGTCGATAGCTATGGAGGAACTGGGTCTGGCCCATATTATCAATGCGGAAGGCGAGAAAATCCAGTACGCTCTGGGGACATTGCCCTGTGTGACGAATCCAGGGTTTGGCATCAAGGAGATTTTGGCGGTTAATGATAGCGCTAGAGAGATGTTGGAGACGGTGTTTAAGGAAGAGCTTATCCTGGAATCCAAACTTAAACATGTGTTATCACTATTGAGTAATAACTGATAAACAAGTAACGTTATTCTATTACGATGACACGCAAGCTTTAAAGCAGTTTTTGTCAGACTGGTCATGGCAATCATCAGATTAGCTAGCTTTATTAGGAGGATGAACAATTGAAGAAGGTTCTTTACATCGGATGGATTGGATACCGCAATCTGGGCGATGAATTAATGTTTGATCTGTTTAAGCAAAAGGCTTCCGAATTGGGAAATACGTATGCAATCGATGTCGTAAACAATGAACAGCATTATTTGGCTAACGCTCCGCTAGCTTCTTATGACCTGATTGTTCTTGGCGGGGGATCGGTTCTTAGCGGGCCGCAGCGCTTAATTGACGAATATGTGATTGATGCGTTGCTCAGTTCAGTTAGTCTTGGTAAAAAAACGATGATATGGGGTTCCGGAATCGATTGGGTTCCTCGCTCCTATATCCCCGCACTTGCGAATAATGATGAGCTCTTTCTGCCCGTCTCCGCAGGATGGAAGGATAAGGTGAGGGAAGTTTTTAAAGCTTGCGCTTGGGCAGGTGTCAGGGGACCGTACACTTTATCGCTGTTAGAACGATTAGGTGTGAAGCATGAGCACGTAGAACTAAGCGGTGACCCTGCCTTCCTACTGATGCCGGATATGAGTAAGGTTGAGAAACGCGGGAGCTTGTCCGGGAATCAACCAATCATTGGCGTGAATTGGGGGACAACATTCAACCGCCTATATGGTGCCGACGAATTGAAAGTGGAGGATGAGCTGGCGCAGGCGCTGCAGGAATTGCTCCGCCAAGGGTACGCCGTCTATTTCTACTTATTGTGGAACGCTGATCGGGAGGCGACCGAAAGACTATATGCCCGAATCCGCGGCAGCGGAACGGTCGTATACGACCCTACTCTGTATAATCAGAATGAACTCATGTCTCTGCTTCAAGATTTCTCGTTCACCATTAATTTCAAACTTCATTCCAATTATCTTTCTTTAGCAGCGGCAGTGCCATTTATTGCCCTTGGCTATCGGTTTAAAGTATTTGACTTTGCCAAATCCGTAGAATTAGAGGATTATGTGGTTCCCACCGATTCTGAGCAAATCAAGGAGCACATCCTAACATTGGAGGAACAACTTGCGAGCGAACGAACGCAAATTGTGGAAAAAATGGCATCTCATCGAAATCAGTACGCAAAGAGAATCAGCGAGCCTTTCGAGCTAGGCTTGTTTGTTTAACAAAGAGGAGGATCGTGGTGGACAAATTAAAAATACTCTTTATGACGAGGGACGATCGTAAATACACAGTCCCGGCTTCCTATTACTTTGTAAATGAGCTAGCCCGAATCTCCGATCTGCAGGTGTCCCACTCCTCGGGGAGGATAATGGATATTATCGAGTCGATTAATGTAACACCGGATTTTGTTTACTTCAACGATTACCTCGAGAACGGTTCGCCAGTCGTCACCGGACTGAAGGACCTACCCGTGCCCTTCGCTGTCGGTCTGCATGATTTGCATTATAATTATCCGGGAAGAAAGCAAGTTCTGCATGATGAAGAGGTCCGGTACGTGTTTACTCATTATCGCGACCGATTCCTTAAATGGTATCCCGAATTCTCCAAGCAAATGCGATGGCTTCCCCACCATGCCAATACAGACATTTTCACTGATTATGACCTTCACAAAGAGACGGACCTTTTAATGACGGGCGCCCTGATTGAGCCCTACTACCCACTCAGAACCACTATCGTCAAACGGTTGGCTGAACGACCTGAATTTATGCACCTGCCGCATCCCGGCTATCGTCAAATCGATGATCAGGATGTGACGGCAAAGGTTGGAAAGAAATACGCTATGGAGCTAAATAAAGCAAAAATCTGTTTTACCTGCAATTCCATCTATCATTATCCGGTCATGAAATATTTCGAGATCGCAGCCTGCAACAGCTTATTAATGGCCCCCTACTCGCCGGAAATAGGTGATCTGGGTTTCATTCCCGGGGTGAATTTTGTTGCAATTGATGAACATAATTTCGAGGAGAAGGCTTACTACTATTTGCGCCATGAAGAGGAAAGAAGCCTAATAGCTCTAAACGGAATGAACATGATCCGGCAGAAGCACTCTACCAGAAAAAGAGCAGCTGAGTTTCTTGAGTCGATCAAGCAAATCATTAGAGACTCCAAGGAGGCCGGGCAACATGAGTAAGAACAGGATCCTTATGTGCTATGGCAAAACAAAATTTTCACCGGGAAGTTACTTAGAGGACGGGCTGAATGAGATTGGCTGGCATGTAGATCAGCTTTCTGGCGAAATCGATTTCAGGCAGTTGAATATGTCGAAATACACAGCTGTATTATTTGTAGAAAGCTCGTCCAGGCCCCCGGTCAAGGTAAAGAACATTGAACAGGTCAAGGTACCGAAGCTGTTCTGGGTTACCCATGGAGAGAATCGTCTGCAAACTAATCTTATGTTGAACCGTTCTTACAAAACGGATATAGTGCTGATGGCTCATTCTCTGCATTTAGCAGATAAGTTTCCCGTACCGGTTCGTTTTTTCCCATTCGCGATGACTGTAGATATTTTCAATTATACGGATCCTTTGGTGCAGCGCACCACGGATATTTCGTTTATTGGAAACCTGGATACAACTAACTATCTAGATCGCATTATGGCGATAAAAGCGATAAAAACCCGCTTCCACGACAAGTGCTCGCTATCCTTCCGTTCCAACGTTTATCTCCATGAATTAGCTAAAGTATACGGCCGTTCCAAAATTGTCATTAATGTAACAGCAGACTGGAGCAGCAGCATTAATATGCGGCTTTTCGAAGGAATGGGCTGCGGCGCACTGGTCCTGTCAGATTATGTCCCCGGTATGGAACAGCTATTCGAAGATAAGAAGCATCTGGTCCTGTTTCAAAACCGCGATGAACTGCTGGATCACATTGATTATTACTTGAACAATTTGGACCAGGCTCAGAAAATCGCTAACGCCGGCTACCAGCATCTGCTGGCCAATCATACGTATCGCCATAGAGCCCGCGAACTTGTCAATATAATTGATGCGTTACAGTAGCCAAACTGCAAGCTCAATTACTGCTTTTACTTTAACCTTGAAAATCTTCGTTTTCTTGCTTTTTGTTATTTCTTGTTTATTGATTCCTCCCAACCTACTCTAGTGTTTTTATGACACACGCTGCGGCTCTTTCGCCCGCAGCTTTTTTTTGTGCAGGAAGAAAGGCAACGCAAACCGCATGTCCACTGTTTTACAACTAATGGAGAGGACATTCATCCATATAGGAAAATATCCTCTCGATGCTTCTATCTTGAAGGAGCGTCAACTATATGCCGGCAATCATTGCAGCTATTCTATCCATTGGATTAAGCGTGGCTCTTTGTCAAGAATCGATTCATACTGGGCGGTCGAACCGTATTGGCCGTTTGGATCAAGAGCGAGATAGCGATTATATTTGTTTATGCGGTCCTTCTCATTCGCCCAGCCAAAATGTTTAAGTCTCAAGGAAGAGACCGCTCCCTGAAGTTCGGATAGATTGGCAGGGAAACGGCCGCAATGCTGAGGCGTCTCCTTCCACGTATAAGCAAAGTCCTTCCGGTATCGCATAAGAAAAGGGCGGTAGGTCAGGTGAGCACACCAGAGCTCATCTTCACGGTAATGATTCTCGTTCCAGAAGTCGTACAATCTGAAATAATAGACATCTACGCGCTCGGAGCGAAGGAGTGCCCGCACTTCGTCCTTAAATCGGGATTCGAACATTTCATCCGCATCCAAATTGAGGATCCATTCCGGCTCCGTTCGAATTGTTTCTTGCCATTGTTGTTTCCGCAGCTCGATTTCGTTGCTGAACCGCGGTGTATGGTTTTGCACGATATGCAGCGGTATACCGTCCAGCAGCTCCCGGCATAGCCGGACGCTGTGATCATCACTGCCGTCATCGATAATGACTGCCTCATCGATATACGCCCGATGTTCCACGAGCACTCGGCGCAAATAACGGTCCGCTTCATTTCTCATGATCATAGAAAGCGTTAATTTCGGCTTTCTCTGTGTCGTTCGGATAGATGATCTCGGATAAAGCGAGGTTTCCTTGTTTTTATCGACCTCAAGGCCATTAGCTTGCTTAAAGCTCTGAACGCCCTCAAGATCGGCATCTCTGTATAGGTGATAGGCAGGGTAATGCGTATCAACGAACAACGGGAAACCGAGCGCGGCAGCTCGTACGCAGAAATGCCGATCCTCCCCCCAAAAGGACAAGTTTGGGATGTCGTTAAAGTTAACACCCGCGGCGAGCGCCTTTTTGCTGATGAGTGTACAGGCTCCGAGTCCGCCTACTTCATAAAGTCCTGGCTTTCGCAGCTGATTCAAAAAGGTGTCTATGCGCCGTGCTTCTTCTGCAGCGGACAGCTTCTCCCCCCTTTTTTTGGAACACAGCGTGTACTGATCGGAGAGCCACACCTGAGGGAGCGGATCAGCCTCCGGCAACCAACGCGTCCAGAATATTTCGCTTACAATGTCCTTATTTGTTTCAATCAAATGCTCGATCGTACGCGGGTGGATCAATACATCCGAATCAATCAGAAGTAAATAATCGAAGTCCTCTCTGACGGCAAAATCTATGATCCTATTTTTCAACCCCGCAATCTTCTGGATTAACACATCGGTCCAATAGTGAGTTTCCTCACCCCGTACCGATAATGCCGCTGTGGACCGATCCGTATGAAGCAAGCGACAGGAAACCGAATGGGAAGCTGACTGTTCGGCGAATTCCTGGAGCATTTGACTTGATTCTTCGGATTCGTTGTCATCATAAAATAGGTATTCGATCTTAATGAACGTTTGTTCTACCTGGCGAAGCACTTCCAGAAAATGTTTCAAAATGTACGGCTTCTGGTTGATAGGACTTCCTATAAGTACGCGCACTGCAATGCCTCCTTCACATTATACAAAATTGATAGCGGCAGCCAGCAGTAAGATTTATAGTAAATTGGGGATTGGGAGAGTCTGCGTTATTGCCCGTAGACCTATTCCACTTTATTCATTCACATAATGAGGAGTTCCCGTTTCCAACGATAAAATTTCTTTTTAACGTACGATAGTGAACGGACGCGGTTTCACCGTAAGCAAGCGGAAGCCTATCGCAATTCCGGCGTGCAGCCGGCCTGTAAAGACTGAGCTGATATATCAGGTCTATTCAAACCTATTTCTCCATTGGCCTTCATTGGATCACCCCTGCAGCTCACTTCAAATCTAGTCCTGCACATACGACATCAGCTAAGGTTAGGCAATCATCTCCTGTGCTGGATCAATCCGTTTATCTAAACAAGCAGCTGGTCCCCTTTACTGGGGGCCAGCTGCTTGTTACCGTATTCCTCCCTTTATTATATAGTCTCCTCTATTGCTGCCAGCTGTTGTTTCGGTGTACAAGCATAAGTGCAGCCGTATTTTTCCACCTTATTTGCGTAACTTCCTTGCCTACTAGGCTCATATACCTTACCAGAATGACTATTCGGCATATATTAGATCAGTTCTATTAATAAGGAGGGTTTTGATTTGTCCAATCCGAATATTCCTAACATATCTCCGAACATAACACTGACGCGGGATGATGTAGTGAACCTGTTGATGTCCTCCATCGCAATGGAGGAGTTGGGGCTTGCTCACATCATCAATGCGGAAGGAGAGAAAATTCAATTTGCTTTAGGTACGCTTCAAGGAGCAAGCGGCCCCCCTGCCACCCTGCAAGAGGTACTCGAAGTCAACAAAAGCACCCAAGCTATGCTGGATACGATCTTCCGCCAGGAGATGATGCTCGATTCCAAGCTCAAGACAGCAACAAACATACCCACTCTGCGTGGCCCTACAGGACCGGCCGGCCCGACCGGGGCGCCGGGCGGCGTCATCAGCATTAACGGCCAGACTGGAGTGGTGACGCTGGATGCGTCAAATGGCGTTATGCCGTTTATGCGAGAGCAGTCCACGAGTAGCCTGGACGATTACAAAGACCCGGGCATATACAGCTCGGACAGCGACAGCAGCACCGGGCCGACGGACGGCAGCAGTCCTCCGGGCGTGGCGCATCCGCAGGTATGGACGCTGTACGTATCGCGTGTCGGGGATTTTGTGCAGCAGCTGTATATTTCGAATCCGGCACTGTTCTACCGGAGCAGCCAGAATGGAGGTGCTGCCTGGGGGAACTGGGTGCCGATCGGCCAACAGGGACCGACAGGACCGACAGGTTCAGGGGCTACCGGACCGACAGGGACAACTGGGGCTACGGGAGCCACAGGCGCCACGGGCGTTACTGGAGCAACAGGTGCGACTGGTGCCACAGGGGCTACTGGAGCCGCAGGCGCTACGGGCGCGACAGGTGCCACGGGCGCAACGGGGCCGACAGGCGCGACCGGGGTAACAGGGCCGACGGGGGCTACTGGAGCAGACGGATCAGTCTTTACTGGAAACAACCTCTTTATTGCCCGAAATACCGCCTCTAATATTGCAGCAAATACAGCTATCCCTTTTACAGGACCGGCAACTATTAATGGTACAGGTATAAGCTACTCAGGTGGACTCTTTAGTTTGGATGGAAATAAAATGTATCTTATTTCTTATTTCCTTGAGTATACCAACACTGCAACTACTGAAATCACTTCGAGTATAACAGATATGGGTATCAGCAGTACCATTAATGGAAGTGAGGCTCGAAGTCAGGCTCCTGATACAACAGGAATCCCACATGTTAGCGTAAGCAAATCTATTATTTATAATACGAGCAGCGGTCCAACCGATATATGTCTTACTCTAGATAATAGTGCAAATGTGACTGAGTTTACAACAATAAGCATATTAGAGCTAGGAAGCTTATCGCCCTAATGTTAATGTAAGAATCTAGGGTGTACAGGACTTATCAGTCCGAAAAGTCGCAGTTTAAAATTAACCCCAAGAGTGCCGTACTATCAACATTCTTGGGGTTTTAATTTGCGGTGCAATTTACTCGTGCGCTTGTTTTTTATATTAAACTTGGCGCAGCAGTCTTAACATACTTCGAATCCTGCAGTTTCGTTTGAAGAGCTTTGTTGTTTTCGGCTGGAGCTGTTTTACTGTATTCAGAAAAGATGCGCTAGAAATCTACTTATTTTCCCGCGCTGATTTATCCATTCATCCACAGACACTGCCTGCAGCTTCATGTCGCGATGATGTGCTCCGTATTCGGCGTTTCCAAAAATCGGTTATTACGAATGAACGAAACGCCAGGAAAGCAGTAACCGGTAATTATATTGTAGTTTCGGTAGAAATCCTGATTATGCAAGTGTTATTACTAAACTAGCGTAGTCTCCTGCTTCCAAATAACGGATATGTCGATATGGCAACTCGGGCTGCTCACATCGAAGAACCCCCTTTATAAAACAAAGGGGGTTTCTTTTTATATAATCATTTTGCATAACTGGTTTGCATCTACAAGCGGCGCCAAGATATAGATTATTAAACGTTCGAAATTCTATATCTTGCTGGATTGAAGCCTGGTATGAGAATCATGCAAAATGTTGGTAATGATCAAACGTTTCCTACAACCTATTTGAATGGATTCAGGTTAGCGGAAATTTTTCATGGAACAGCGCTTCGAACAACGGTCTATAAACCTGTACTTTCTCCCGGTACTTGGTCACAGTGGCGCTGCGGTTCAGCTTGACTAACCGTATCCATTCAGCCAGCTCAGCCGTCGAATTGCTCTCACCAGTCGATACGGCCAAATGCTTCAAGTCCAAGGAAGCCATCAAATCAAACACCTTGAAGCGACAGGGAACCGCAATGCAGGGAACGCCCGCGGCAAGCGAAATAACATTCGGATGTGTGCTTGAGATTAATAGTAAATTCGCAGGAAGATAAGACCGTTATCAGCTCTTGCTCAGTCTGCAGTTTGGCCTCCAGTTGTACTTGTTGTGGAGCGTTGATTTTCTTATACAGTCTTCTGCAAGAATTCTTATCATTCCGATACGACGGGTAAAGATAAATTTGATAGCTTTGTTCGACTAACCGCTTCGCTGTAAAACAGCTTCCTTGCCATTATGACTCCTTAAGCGGTTTATTAGCGCCAACGCTTTCGAAATAGGTCTTGAAGAACTCGTCATTATGCTTGACCTGAGACGAATTCGGCTGATACTGCCTTGCTTTGTTGTTATGCTCTACCGCAAGCTCCTTCTCCCCCAGCTGCCAATAGCAGAAGCATAGCTGCAGATGCGGATACCAGGTAGAAAAATGCTCCTGCACAAACCCTTGGGTATCTTCAACTTTTACCTCTAGCGCCAGTTTATACCAGACAATTGCTTGTGAATACTTATTCCTGGCCTTGTAATTATCTCCGATTTTGCACGAAACCTCCGGCCGCGGAACATCGTAGTTCAGGGACATAACCAATGATTCAAGCTCCTTGGACGTTTCCCCGAGTGTGTAGTAACAGCTGGCCATATTAATGCAGGCCCGTATTTCATCTTCAATCCAGCCCTTTTTCGTTGCCAAAAATTCCCGGTAATATATAATCGCTTTTAAATGCTGCTGATGGTCTCTCAATTCATTCGCATAATAAAATAAATCACGCGGGCTAAAGGCCTCCCCTTTCTTGAGCCGGTTCTCGTAAATCCTCAGATTGCGGTCACTTTGAATTGAAGTGGCAGGTTTCATAGATTTCTTATGGGTTACGGCTATATCTGAAAGTATAATAGAACCGCCGACTTCTAAATATTCATGAACGGGACCAATCCAGCGAAACCCTTTCGAGCGCTTGACGAGCCGGTTTCTCCTATAAGTGAATGTTGGCTTGCCCGCAGCATCAAATGCGATATGGTACAGCATCGAAACCACATCAACTGAAGAATCTAAAGTTTCTTTTAACAATTTCAGCTTTGTCCTGTCCTGGTCAAGCAGCATATCATCCGCATCCAACCATAATATATAATCCATCGTTGCCTGTTCGAAGGAGTACTGTCTGGCAGCCGAAAAATCATCGATCCATTCGAAGTCAAAAATGCGGTCAGTGAATTCCCCGGCAATTTCTTTTGTCCGGTCCGAGGAACCTGTATCAACAATGATGATTTCATCACAGACATCCTTGACACTGTTTAAGCATTGGTGCAGCACATGTTCCTCGTTTTTTACAATCATGCAGAGGCTGATCGTAGGCACCTGTTGTCACCCCATTTTTAAAAGTTGATTACCCTCTACTTTATGTCTTTATACCCCAAGATGTTCAATCGAATAAGCTATAAATACGATAAAACTTACAAAAGTTGATTATTTTCGTACGTTAATAAGCTATGACGACTCAGTCCCCGTGAAACCAGACATTACCGACAAATGCATCCTTGACTCCCATTGAAAGCATGCTAAAAAGACCGCCCCCGATAGGCTGGATAACCTCGGGTACGGCCTCTTAAGTTATGATAGTCCTTTAAGTCATTCCCCCGCCTATTTAAAT
>NZ_HE610957.1:0-70029 GCF_000285515.1 Paenibacillus senegalensis JC66 | reverse complement strand
AAATAATAATATGTCCGCCATATAATGGTGAGATATGCTTCAGCCAATCGGGATCAATGGGTCCGCTTTCTATTTGAACAAAACGGCCTAGCTGGACAGTGTTCCAAACGACAATAGCATTAATAAGCAAGCTGTTAGCTTGAACAAAACGGGAATGTTCATCGAAGGTTTTTATAATGGACTCCCGCTCACCGCCGGCAGTAATCAGGCGTCGGATCAAAGCGTACATATCCCTCCAGCGCTGCTCATCCCTGGAAATGTCATTATGCAGGCTGCCGCTGCGAATAAAATCCGTGTAAAACAACGTTTTTTCAATCCGGCCTATTTCCCGCAAAGCGAGTTTCAATCCTTCCTGGGAGCTTAGCTTTGCATAAATATGGCCGATGGCAACCGTTCCGGAATGAATAGAAGAAGCTAGACGCTGCAGGTCGGCGCCGGCTGCCCTTATAGCCCTGGTGTCAATTTGCCCCGTTCTTAGGAACGGCGGCGTTTCTACTTTCCCTATTCGATAAGGCTTCACATTGCGGAAGCGGAGCAAGCGGGGAACTAACCGAATGTTAAGCAGGCTGGCTAATCCGAACAAGCGATCTGCAAAACCAGAAGCATGGCAGTAATGAAGCCCGCTCGATAAGGTCGGGTCTATCGCCCCGCCAAGCAACCAGCCGATATGGCCGTATGGGGTGCCGTGGGTAGACACAATCATGAACTGCTCGTTCATGCAGCGGTATAGTGAATAGTTCCCTGTTCCACCGCCATTATCACTCCTATCCTTCCTGGCGATCGCGGGTACATGCTGCACATCTGTTGAGGTGAAGCTTTCTTTCCTCCAGAAAGCGGCGAGCGGCAAATTTCTTTGAAATTGAATGAGAGTTCGATGCGCATCCTCCATCGTGTCTTCATTAACCCGCCATTGAAGCGTATTCATGATCTGCCGATAGGTTGCTCCTGAAGCTGCTTCAGCTGCGTCTTTCAAGTTCCTCCTTCTCCCCAAACTGATGAGAATAGACAGCAGCCTTGCTCGTTCCGGCTCATCAGGTTCGCGGAGCGTAGAGGCATGGGTAAACCGGCTCGCAAAACCGGTCCAAGAATCCACTTCTTTTAATAAGTCCAGCAAATGGATGCCGGGGAGCTGGCTGTATAAAGAAGAATTCAGACTTAGGTACTTTCTGTATTCCTTCCCCACGCTTACCTGTTTATTAGAACGTGATATGTCCGTATTATGCGAAATAAGCGGCAAACGATTCTTCAAGCTTTGCTTTCGTTCAGCCAGGTATTGGTCAAGAGGAATCGCACTCTCACTCTTGTTCTGGGGCCGCTTGTCTTCAGCAGACGACAAAAAATGTTCGAACGGACGGTGTAATTCGCTTTCGGAAACCGACAAATTGCCGGCCCGGATCTGATTGCGGATTTCAATCATGACGGCCATCTCTAATATATAGCTGTACACCATTCCGTTTTTATCCGTTATCAGCTTTTTCTTGTGTTCTGGAATAAATCCAAGCTCAGTATTGGGTACAGTGAAGTGGCGCTTGCCAATATGATTAACCGCCTTCAGACTTTTGATGGCTTTAAGCAGCGAAGCAGTCTGTTCATTTCCGTGAAAATCAAGCACCTTCAGCATAATCGGGGTATACTTCCTGAAGCGAAAATATTGCTTCTTGAACAAGGTGCGAAATGCGGAAGGAAGCCCGGTGCCGTATGACTCTGCGCTTCCACCATTTTGACGGCAGAATACAGACATGACCGTAATAAATTCGCTGATCAAAAAATCATGTATGGATATGGCGCGGTCAACAAGAGTCGGGACTAACGTGTAAAGATGCAGTCCGAGCAGTCCGTACTTTTTATCCGTCCTCAGTCTCCTGTATAAATGAGGATCGTAAGCAGCGGAAATTCGTTTCAGCTTCTGCAGCCGAGAGTCTGGAATTTTTCCGGTATCCACCTGCAGGTTTAGGCTGCGCAAATAGCTCAAGCGTTCCGCCACCTTAACAAATCCTTCGGGTGAATACACCTCGTCTCCATCCCTTATCCAGGCTAACGTTCTGGAAGATTTGCCCTCCAGCATAGCGTCCAGCTGCAGCTTCTGCTCCTCTGTAAGAGAACCTTCCAGGATCGAATAGATTTCATTCTCTACGCTATGCATAGCTTCCCATACGATACGCTCCAGTGTTGAAATAGCTGGCAAAATGATTTTATTCTCTCGCAGCCAGCCAATAGCTTGCTCCATCAGCTCAGCGGGGTTATCGTGCTCCCAAGCCTTGTCATATAACAAATTTACAAGGCGCTTATGGTGGGATGCGGTAAAATTAGTAAATCCGAATTTACGCCTGATTTCCTCTAGGTGCTCTCTGCGGGTCGGCTCTCTTCTGGCGTACTGATTAAAAATATCAGCCGAAACATGAATTTGTTGAGCAATGTAGGCCATGGTGGATGGAGGAATCTGCTCATAGTGCGAAAGCGGCCAGCCGGGATAGCTGACGAGAGCCAGCTGCACGGCGAAGCCTAATCGATTATGGTCTCGACGACGAAGAAATATACAATCCAATTGTTTTTGGGAAAACGTGTAGTATTGCTTGGCTTTCTCTTCATTAGCTTCCGGTATTCGCTTAAAAAGCCCCCTCTGCTCTTCCGTCAATACTTCTATCGTGTTCACCAAATCCACTCTCCCGTTCCAGCCTAAACCTCTTTCAATGAATGTTCACAGAACCGATCTTGACCAAGTGCGATTCCACATAGCGAGATTCTACCTAGTGCGGTTCAACAGCGACATAATCGATTGGCCGGACTTCAGTGTTATTTGCACTGGTGGTCTTTATACACAATATGACTGACATCCTCATTTATTCACGCCTTGGCATTTCCAGCAAAAGTTGACGCTCATACCTATTTACATAAATGTTAATTTTTACCCTTTTATATTGTAAAACTTGATCGTCTCATTGTCCAGCTAATTTTTGCATGCTTGGCAGTGACATTTATCACACCTCACCGCTAAATATGTTACATTTATCGAACTCATCAGCCAGGGCCTCACTCTGTGAGCCAGGTGGCGGCTGATCAGCATCGCGACTTTGGGGCGGCTCCAGCGCCTGGCAAGATCCGCGAAGGTATAATCATAAAGCAGCATAGCATAAGTACCAAATTGTTGATTAAGAATGAAGGATATGTTAGCATGTAGAGAACATATTGAATGGGGTGTGAAGGATGGAGTAATATTTCTTGCTGATTGAATAAGGTAATAAAACACGGAAAGCGAAGCGATTCGCTTGTTTTATGCTTTATGGGCAAGAAAGTTACTCCCTTCTCACTCAAGCTAAATATCCTTATCCTGCTGTGCGGACAGCTGGATTTGTTTTATTTATTTGAGCTACAGGAAAAGTAACTTTCTTGTGGCTCTTCTTTTTTTGCGCAAGTTAACTTTAACGGTTTTCTTAACATTACAGTTAAAAGCATTACTTTTTTATGGCTGAAGGAGGAATGAATATGGCTTTAATTAACGTCTCGAATTTAACATTTGCGTACGATGGCAGCTACGATAACATATTTGAACAGGTGAGCTTCCAAATTGACACGGATTGGAAGCTGGGTTTTACAGGCCGAAACGGCAGAGGGAAGACCACCTTCCTCAACCTGCTGCTTGGCAAATATGAATACCAGGGGACGATATCCGCCCCGGTAGAGTTCGAATATTTTCCCTATCCGGTAAATCGTATGGAGGATAACACGCTGGAGGTTGTAGAGCGTATTTTTCCGGACTATGTGTATTGGCAATTGGTGCGTGAGTTGAACTTACTGGACGTTGCCGAAGATGCGCTGTACCGCCCTTTCCATACGCTGTCGAACGGAGAGCAGACCAAGATTTTGCTCGCAGCTTTATTTCTCAAGGAAAACCGCTTTTTACTAATTGATGAACCAACGAACCACCTCGACCTGGAAGCCCGACAGCTGGTGAGTGAATATTTGAATAAGAAGAAAGGGTTTATTCTCGTGTCTCACGACCGCTCTTTTCTTGATCATTGCGTCGACCACATTCTTTCCATTAATAAAATGAATATCGAAGTACAGAAAGGGAATTTTTCGGATTGGTGGGAGAACAAGCGGCGGCAGGATCAATATGAGCTGGCCGAGAACGAGAAGCTGAAAAAGGACATCAAGCACTTGACCGAAGCTGCCCGCCGTACTATTCACTGGTCTCACGAGGTGGAAAAAACAAAAAATGGAACACGGAATTCCGGTTCCAAGGTGGATAAAGGCTATATCGGCCATAAAGCAGCTAAAATGATGAAGCGGTCAAAAGCGATGGAGCACAGACGGCAGTCGGCCGCCGATGAAAAAGCTAAGCTGCTTAAAAACATCGAATCTTCCGAAAGCTTAAAAATAACCCAGCTGGCTTATCATAAAAAACAGCTTGTCGAATTGGATAACGTTTCAATTTTCTATGAAGATAAGAAAGTTTGTGAAGACGTTCGATTTATAATTGAGCAAGGAGAACGGATTGCGTTAACCGGGAAGAACGGCTCGGGGAAATCCAGTATACTCAAGCTGATTTGCGGAGAGGACATTGCTCACACCGGGAATTTACGGATCGGCAGCCAGCTGAAAATCTCTTATGTCTCGCAGGACACCTCGCATTTAAAAGGCAATCTAAACGATTACGCCCGAAGCCAGCAGATCGACGAAAGCTTGTTCAAAGCGATTTTAAGAAAGCTCGATTTTTCCAGGGAGCAGTTTGAGAAAGAAATGTCCGCCTATAGCGGAGGTCAAAAGAAAAAGGTGCTGATAGCAAGAAGCCTATGCGAGCAGGCCCACCTGCATGTTTGGGACGAGCCGCTGAATTTCATTGATGTTTTGTCCCGCATGCAGATTGAAGAGCTGCTGCACGAATACTCACCCACTCTTCTTTTTGTGGAGCATGACCGCGAGTTTTGTAAGCAAATTGCAACCCGGGTGATCCAGCTGTAAACTGCCTGCGGAATCATGGCTTGCGATTGCGCCAACGATTGCTCGCTCCATGCTGCGCTCATTGCTCGCGCCAGTTTTCCGCACCGCGAAGCTCCCCGCGAGCGGGTTCATCGTCGCATGACGGTGATCAGCTACATGTTTCTCACCCGGGAAATTATAGCATAAAATTCTACACTCCGGAATTGTCACCGCCAATTAGAGTTGGCTGCGGCCCTGTCCGCAGTTGCTGCGCGATTTGCGGTATGCAGCGCGAATGCGGGCTAAAATGCACCTGCGATTTCGGTTCGCATCATGAATTTCCAAACATATTCGCATTTCGCATATCTATTTGCGATTCGTAACATGATTGCGACCCGGTTCAGATTCTAACGCTCGCAGTCGTCCTTATTTTGCTACAAACCACGGTTTTTCCGCTTTGTTGTCACAAATAAGAGCGAGGATGAGCGTTAGAAATAAAATCCCTGCTTCGCGTTATCTCACCATTTCTCCGGTTTTTGCTTATTCCGCATTCTTCTGCACTTTCAGCGCTTCCCCACTAATGCTTCAGCGCTTCTCCACCACTGCTTCACCGCTTCTCACTATTTCTGCAGCTTCATTACCGCTAGTTTAATCAGTGGTCTTGTCAACCTTTTGTCCGCAAATATCAATAATGACCTGGGCGAAAATCTTGGCGGAGGTTATCAGATCCTTGAGGATAACAAATTCGTCCGCCCCATGCGGACGCGGATCGACTCCCGGCATCGTACAGCCGAAGGCGACTCCGCCCTCGATGCCGTGCACATAGGTTCCGCCGCCGCTATAATGGCAAGTTCCTTCCAGACCGGTGTACTGTTCATAGCAGCGAAGAAGAGTTTGCACAAATTCAGAATCGGCCGGGGTATGGTGCGGCTTGGAAAAGCCTGCGCGCTTCAGCTTAACGCCAAATGCTGACAGCTTCTGCTCCAGCACGTCCATAGTATTGCTTTCTGTAGCGCAAATCGGAATCCGGCTGTCGAAGAAGCCATAGATTCGCTGCGGTGCAAATTCAAAGATTGAAAAGTTGAAGGTCAGCGGCCCGGAAACTTCGTCTTCCATACGGATTCCCGCCGCCTCACCATAATGATCACCGTGCGGAAATGTCCGGTTGACACCAAGGAGCGCCCGATGCGCTTCACTGTCGGCCATAGGCAGGGCCGCAAGCAGTGTCAGCAAAGAAGTAACGGCATTGATTCCCTGCCAAGGTGTCGATGCATGCCCGCCTGCTCCTTGTACCGAGATGGCTACCCGGCCTGAGCCCGCATCTTTACAGGTGAATACAGCTCCGGTTGCGCCCGCTGCTTCCTCAGCATATCTGCGGACTTCATTTAGCTCAAGTCCCTCGACCACAGCCTCCGCGGAAGGCGGCACTACATTAACGCGGTACCCGCCTGATACGGAAAGAACGCGCGGCAGTCTGACATCTTCCTCGAACACGCCTTCAAAGCTGGTGCGAAGACCGCCCTTCTCCGTATTAATAACGGGAAACACGCCATCGGGCGAGAATACGTATTTGGGCGGCTGTTCCTTGGAGAAATAGTATTTCGTATCACTGCAGCCGCTCTCCTCATCGGTGCCGACGATCAATCTGACCCCACTGTGCAGCGGGATGCCGAGTTCCTTAACAGCCGCCATAGCGAATAAGGAGGCAATTGCCGGTCCCTTGTCATCAGTTGCTCCGCGTGCATACAGCTTGTCGTCTTCAACAACGCCTGCATAAGGAGGCTTGGTCCAGTTATCGCCCTCTCCCACAACATCCACATGCACCAAAATGCCAAGCTCGGGTTCCAATTCGTTCAGATCGATAGTCCCTACATAGCCTTCATGATTGCGAGTGATCATCCCAAGCTCATGCGCCTGCTTCAAAATATTGTCCAAAGCGTCAGCTACCCCTTGACCAAAAGGCTTGTCCGGCAAAGCGTCCTCTTTAACGCTTCTAATCGACACCAGCTGCTGCAGAGCGGCAACAAAAGATTCCTCTACCGAATCAAAATAGGATTCCAGATCGAAATATGCGTCCGGTTTCGTTTTCATATCACTGAGCCCCTTTGTATAGATGTCGTGAAGCCTCTCCGATCAGCTGCATGGAGCAGGCGCTCCAGTGATTCCTCCAGCTGTTTTCTAGGCGTTGCCAGATTCATGCGGGTAAAGCCTTCTCCGCCTTCTCCGAACAGGCTGCCCCGATCCATGTCCAGCAGAGCCTCTCCCTTCAGAAAGCCGATCAGCTCATCTTCGTTGAGACCAAGACCGTTCCAATCGATCCAGATCAGATAAGTACCTTGTAATTCAGCAATGTTCACCTTCGGGAGATGCTTCTTGAAAAAATCTTTTACCAAATTAACATTAACGTTTACATAAGCGAGCATTTCATCGACCCAGTCGCCGCCCTGTTCATACGCTGCTACCAGTGCAGCCCGCAAAAAAGGATTGATGCTGCCGTAATGATCCACCTCGCGCTGCTTGACGAACAACTTGCGTATCGGTTCTGAAGCAATGATGATATTGGAGTGGGCGAAGCCGGTAAAGTTGAACACTTTGCCGAGAGAAGTAGCGACAATCGCATGCTGTTCAGCTCCCGGCACTTTCATATATGGGACGGTGTGATGATGATCAAATACAATTTCCGCAAATATCTCATCGCTGATCACTAAAATACCATACTGGTTGGCCAGTTTCGCTACCTTGGCCAATGTCTCTTCATCCCACACCTTGCCTATCGGATTGTGAGGGTTGCACAGGATCATAATTTTCGTCTGTTTCTGGGCAAACGCTCTTTCGAGTCCGGCGAAATCCATCCGGTAACTCCCCGCTTCATAGATCAGCGGATTATTGACGACGCTGCGTTGGTTGCGCTCAATTACCTTACTGTAGAGCAAATAGACTGGAGGTTGAATAACTACTCCGTCTCCTTCAACCGAGAAGGCGCGTATCGCAGCAGCAATCGATTGCAGGGTTCCATAAGTCGGAACGATCCAGTCCTTGCTGATCTCAAAATCCCGTCTGGTTTTCATCCAATGTAAGATTGCATTCCAATAATCGTCATCGGGGATAGTGTACCCGTATAAGCCGTTTTCAGCTTTTTTCTTCAGGGCTGCAATAATCACCGGGGCCGTCTTGAAATCCATCTCTGCCCCGCAGTAAGACACGCCGCCTGCTTGCAGAACTGCATCCGGGGTCTCCAAGTATTTCATGTTGCCGCTGTTAGCTCTGTCGGCCAACGTATCAAAGTCGTATTTCATGCTGCTACAGCTCCCTTAGCTCAAATATGCCCTCGATTTCAACCGTAACATCCAATGGAAGCTGGTTAGTACCAATCGCGGAACGGGCATGAGCGCCCTCTTCCTCCCCAAAAATATCTATTAGCAGCTGAGAAGCCGCATTGATGACCAGGTGTTGATGAGCAAAGCCGGCTTCACTACTGACAAAAGCAAGCAGCTTCACTACACCTTTAATACGGTCCAAATTTCCTGTATAGCTCTTTAACGTGGCCAAGATGTTGATCACACACAGCCTGGCTGCTTCCTGTGCATACTCCAGTGATCTCTCGGCTCCTACCTTGCCGGTATAGACTGGTTCTCCATTCTGTGAGGGAATATGGCCGGAAACGTATAAGCCCGTTCCCAGGCGTTTAACCGGTACATACAGCGCTCCCGGTTTGGCAGCAGACGGCAGTTCAATTCCCAGTTCTTTTATTCTCTGTTCAATCTTCATCTAGCTTCCCTTCCTTCTCCTCTAGTTCATGCAAGTAGTTGTATACCGTATATCTGGAGACATTCAAACGTTCAGAAACAAAAGGAACGGACTTTTGAATATTAAACACATTCTTATCCTTTAACAGCTTAATAAGCTTCAGCCTATCCTTTTTGTTCATGTCATCCAACGGCTTGCCAACGATTGCCAGAGCTTCGTCAAAAATCTCACTCAGCATCCCTTCTCCAGCCTGCCATATCGCGCTTTGCAAATCGCCGCCCACATTCATAAGCCCCAGCAGCAGACGGTTCGCTTGCAGCAAATCGCTGAAATCAAAATTGATTCCCAATGCATATTGGTAATCTTCCCCCACCAGTTGAAACGTGGAGCTTTTAATTTGCTTTCCCTCAGGAGTAACCGCCAGGTGGTTAACAAAATCAACTCCGGTTACGAACTCGTCCAGGTCCTTGGTCGACCCCAGGACATCAACAATGGAGCCTACTTCCCTTCCGGTAACGTGACCGTTATAGATGGCTACTATCGGGTGCCCCTTTACGCTCATATCATGAATCAGGGTTTCGCATGAGCTGCCGAAAGTTACAGCAATCCCTTTGGCCAGCCGGTTGAGAAAATCAAAGGCCTGCTCCTTGTCCATGGAGATCCCCCATTTCATAATAGTTATTTTCCGGAGACGGTAATTCCGTCAACCCGAATTGAAGGAGAGCCGTAGCAGCCATGTGCCATCGGAGCTCCCGGCCGAAAGCTTGTCGGCAGCCCGAATAATAGATCACTGCCAACCTCTTTAATATTTTTCATAAAATCATATAAACTTCCAGCTATCGTAACGCCATCGAAGGGGCGCTCAATCTTGCCGTTTCTTACTACATAACCCGTTGCGGGAATGGAATATTCGCCGGAAGCCGCATTTATTCCGGCTCCATGGAAATACGCCGTAACATCTGTCACATAGAGTCCGTCTCCCAATTCTGCTATAAGGTCGTCCAGGCTTTTCTCACCCGCAGCCAAATAAAAATTAGACGGGTACACCGCCGATTGATAATTATAATCTAAACGGTGGTGATTGCCTGGCTGGGCATGCTCAAAATGAACAGCTGTCCGGCTGCTGTGCAGGTAGCTCTCCAGCACCCCATCCTTCACCAATGTCCGCTTGACGGCCGGTATGCCTTCGGCATCAAACGGACGGCAGAATACTCCTCGCGGATCAAGAGGATCATCCAGGATAGTCACCTTGCTGCTTGCCACATATTGACCTTCCTTGCCTTTCAAGGCCGATATGGCACTTAGAACCGATTCGGCAGAAAAGAACACGGAGAAGCCCTGCACGAGCAGGCTTGCCGTATCATTAGGAAACACAATATTATAGGTTCCGCTTTCCACCTGCTCTGCGCCAAAATAGCCATTCGCCTTCTGCTGTCCTGAGCCTACCAGGTCTTGGGGGTCGATATCAGTCAGTCGGGTACCGCCACGGTACAATAGTGAATTTTTCAATACACCATCCCGCTCAGCAACCATATAAAGCACACAGTAAACATAGTTAGATTTAGTCGAGACATCAAGCCCCTGATTGTTGACGATCCGGATCGTGCTGCTTACCGCATGAACGACGCCTGTTGTTTTGGACAAATTGCCATAGCTTTCGATTTCCTTCCAGATCTGATCCCGCAAAGCGGAAAGCCTGGAGATGTCTTCTAATTCATCGTCTGCCGGCGGCAATTCAGGATAGCTGCCCGAGCCGTCATGGTAATACGCTTCGCCGTCATTTTCGAGAATGCTTGCGTTTTCCCGCACAGTCTGAATCAGGTAGCGGGCTGATTCTTCGGTAAACTGCTCGGAATATGCAGTCCCCGTTCCTCCTTGTACCGTGCCGCGAAGCGATACACCGCAGCGCATGTTATACTGCTCTCCTTCGGGTATAGAAAGCAAGATGCCGGAGCCGCTAACATGATACAGCTCAACCTTCTCGAATCCGTTCGCTTCCGCCTCCGCAAACAAAAATTGCTTGAACGCTTCAAACTCCATTTTTTACCACCCTTTTCCCTGATTCAGTAGACAGCGACTATTTACCGCCCACCACAAGCTTAGAAATCTTGATCATCGGCTGACCATTCGAAACCGGCAAGCTGCCACTTGAGGCACCACAAAAGCCTCCATCAAAGTCCAGCTGATTGCCGACCATTTCTATATTCATCAGCGCTTCGACTCCCATCCCCATCAAGGTGGCACCTTTTACAGGGACGGTGATCCGTCCGTTCTCAATCAGGTAGGCTTCTTGAACGTTAAAGTTAAAGGAACTGGTCTGCGGATTCGCCGTGCCGCCGCCCATTTCCTTGGCGTAAAGACCGTATTCCACGCTGCTGATAATATCCTGCTCTTCATCCTCGCCTGCCACAATATAGGTGTTGGTCATCCGTGACGTGGGAGCAAAGCGGTACGATTCCTTGCGCCCGCTTCCCGTAGGCTCCATGCCCATTCTGCGGGCACCCAGCCTGTCAATCATATAGCCTTTCAAAATCCCGTTTTCGATTAGAAGATTTTTTTGCGAGGGAATTCCCTCGTCATCTACATTAATGGATCCCCAGGCACCGGGTATGGTACCATCGTCATAAATTGTAATTTTGTCAGTTGCGACCTGACTTCCCAGCTTACCTGAGAATACGGAGCCGCCGTTAGCTACAGAACTGGATTCCAAGGAATGACCGCAGGCCTCGTGCAGGAAAATACCGCCTGTTCCTCTGGGCAGGACAACCGGCATTTCTCCAATTGGGCTTGGCCTGGCATCCAGCTTCATGACCGCCACCTGACTCGCCTGCTCGCCTATCCATTCAGGTGACCAGTTCTCGAATAATTCCAGTCCTCCCTGAACCTCATACCGTTTATTGCAAACCTGATTTTCGGAGCCGCGGTTGGCAATTGAACGTACGCCAAAAGATGTATAAATTCTGCGGTCGTTAGTGTAAAGACCTTCGCTTGTAGCCAGCGTAATTTTTTGGTCAATATCTTTATACGTAACAATCGCCTGGACAACTTCAGGATGATATTCCTTGGCCGCCCAGTAGGCCCGTTTAACCAGCTCCGCCTTATCTTTGTTAGAAACGGAGGAAGGAACAATCAGTGTTTGGCTGTAATTCAAGTTATATCTTTCAACTAAGGACACCTGTTTTCCTTCCGCTATTTCCCCAAGGCTGCTCGCCGCTTGCTTGGCCAGCTTCAGCAACGACTCACGGGAAACGTCATTGGTGTAAGCATATATACTGTCCGTTCCTCGCAGAATGCGCACGGATGCACCATAATCGCAGCCCGATAGAATAACATTGATGCGGCCGCCCGACATCGTCATCGTGTTCCGCCGGGTGTCTTCCAAAAACAGCTCTGCATAATCACCGCCGGAAGCCAATGCCGCAGCTATCACTTCTTCCATTAATGTCCTGCTTATCATCTGTTCATCTCCTTCTGCTAGCCCCGTTCAATTCCTCGATCCGGTGACAGGCCGCAAAATGCGCCGGCTCAATTTCTCTAAGCTCCGGTTTCACTTCTTGACATAGATCTGCCGCATATTTACACCTGCTGGCGAAGACGCAGCCCTTGCGCTCTCCCTTGAAGGATTTTACGTCTCCGGTAAGCAAAATTTTTTCACGTTGTTTCTCGTAAATGGGATCAGGTGTCGGTACCGCTTCGAGCAGCCCTTGCGTATAAGGATGCAGCGGCTTAGTATAGAGCGTATCCGTTTCCGCCTTTTCAACCAGATTGCCGAGGTACATCACAGCAATATCATCCGAAATATGCCGCACCATACTCAAGTCATGAGCGATAAACAAATAGGTCAGGCCAAGCTCATCCTGGAGATCCATCAGCAAATTTATAATTTGGGCCTGAATCGACACGTCCAGAGCAGAAATCGCTTCATCACAAACAATAAATTCCGGCTCCACGGCCAAGGCTCTTGCTATTCCAACCCGTTGACGCTGGCCCCCGGAGAACTCATGCGGAAACCTCCCGGCATGCTCCCGATTTAAGCCAACCATCTCCAGCAGTTCATATATGCGTTCATTGCGCGCCTTTCTGCCGTTATACAGCTTGTGAATATCAAGCCCTTCTCCAATGATGTCCCCTACAGTCATTCTAGGATTCAGGGAAGAATACGGATCCTGAAAGATCATCTGCATTCTTTTCGTAAGCTCATGAGCTTGCTTGCGGGTAACGCGGTGCACGTCCATATCCTGAAACAGCACTTGTCCTCCATCCGCCTGGTATAACCGGACCACTGTACGGCCGATAGTGGTTTTGCCGCAGCCTGACTCGCCAACCAGACCAAGCGTTTTCCCCCGGGCAATCGAAAAGCTGACCTTGTCAATCGCTTTGAATTCGACACCCCGGCCTACCTGAAAGCTTTTCTCCAGGTCGCGCACGACTAACAATTCGTTAGACATGCTCCCCGCCCCCTTCCTGTTTCCTGTGACTTTTGATCACGGGTGGTGCCACCTGCGGCGCTCGCGGATCGAGCAGCCAGCATGCCGCCTGGTGAGCACCATCCACCGCAGCAAGCACAGGCTCCGCGGTTTTGCAGATATGCATGCAATACTTGCATCGGGCTGCAAAGGCACAGCCGGGCGGCGGAGCAAACAAATCCGGCGGCGAGCCCGGAATGGCGGCCAGCCGTTTGCCGGAGCGCTTCTCGTAGCTCGGCACCGATTCCAGCAGCCCCCAGGTATAAGGATGCTTCGGACGATAAAAAATGTCTTCAGCGGTTCCGGTCTCTACAATTTTACCGGCATACATAACAGCGATCCTGTCGGCCATCTGAGCGACGACTCCCAAATCATGAGTGATCAGGACGATAGCCGTTTTCAGCTTGTCCTTCAAGTCATTCATCAGCTGCAGAATTTGCGCCTGCATCGTAACATCCAGTGCGGTAGTCGGCTCATCTGCGAGTAAAATTTTGGAATTACAAGCCAGGGCAATCGCAATCATTACGCGCTGACGCATGCCTCCGCTGAATTGATGGGGATAGCGGTCCATATTTGTCTCATAATCCGGTATGCCGACAAGGCGGAGCATTTCAGCCGCCCGCTTGCGCGCTTCCTTGGTGCTGAGCCCTTCATGCTTGCGTATCCCCTCTATTATCTGCTTTCCTACTTTCATAGTCGGATTGAGAGAAGACATAGGATCTTGAAAGATCATCGAGATTTCTTTTCCCCGGATTGCTTCCATCGCTTTATCCGAGAGCCGGGTCAAATCTTGACCCTTGTACACAATTTCACCGCTCTTCAGTTTGGAGGGGGGCGAAGGAATCAGCTTAAGAATCGATTGGACGCTCACGCTTTTTCCCGATCCGGATTCCCCGACAATTGCCAAGGTTTCCCCTTCTCTTAATTGAAAGGAGATCCCGCGGACGGCTTGTACTTCTCCGGCATAAGTCTCAAAGGAGACGTTCAAATCTTTAACTTCCAATATGAGTTCCACGTATCATCCCTCCTAGCGGCGTAATTTCGGATCGAATGCGTCTCTCAGGCCATCGCCGAACAAGTTGAAGGACAGCATCGTTATGCAAATAAAAATGGATGGAATGAACAGCTGGGCCGGAAATACCCGGAATACTTTAATGCCTTCATTCACTAACTGCCCCCAGCTGGACATAGGCGGCTTGATGCCGATTCCAATAAAGCTGAGATAGGCTTCGTAGAAAATCGCTGCGGGGACGGCAGTCGTTATCCCGACAATAATAATCCCCAGCGTATTCGGGATCAGATGCTTGGCAATGAGCCGCGCCGCTGATGCTCCGAGCGCCCGTGAGGCGAGCACGAATTCCCGCTCCTTCAGCTGCAGAACAAGTCCGCGGATGTTGCGGGCGGAGCTCATCCAGCCGGTAATGGCAAAGGCCGCAATGATGGGACCGGGACCGGAGCCAAAATAAATCATGATCAGGATGACATAAATCAACTGCGGAATGCAGATGCAGATGTCAATAAATCTCATGATCAGCATATCAAGCCTGCCGCCAAAATAACCGGAAATGCCTCCGATAATAATGCCGATCAGACTGGGGACCACAGCTCCCAGCACGCCAACGATGAGGGATACCCTTGCGCCCATCCATACTCTCGCCCACAAGTCGCGTCCAAGGTTATCGGTACCGAACCAGTGCTCGGCAGACATCGGGGCATTAATATTCGTCAGATTAGTGTCGTTGTAACGGTAAGGTGTCATCATCGGTCCGAATATTGCAAAGAAAACCATCAGCACAATGATGCCTAGACCGAGCATCGCCACTTTATTTTTCATAAGCCGGTGCCAGGCATCCTGCCAAAACGATAAACTTGGCCTGATCACCTGCTGTCCGGCCGTATCGCTGATGCCTACCATCTCAAAGGGATCAGCAGGACGTTTGACGTTCAGTTCTTTATTCATTTGAAGTCTCCTTAATCAGCTACCCGGATTCTAGGATCGATCAATCCATACACAATATCGACGATAAAATTGGCAGCCACCAAGAATGCGCCAAAGAAAATGGTCAGCCCAAGAGCCATTGTATAGTCGAGAGATTGTACGGATTGGACAAAGTGCATCCCTAAGCCGGGAATGGCAAAAATCTGCTCAATGACAAAAGTCCCCATCAGCACGCTAGCGACCAGCGGTCCAAGAACGGTTACAATTGGCAGCATCGCATTGCGCAGCTGGTGGCTCCAAATAATTTTCAGACTGCCTAGCCCTTTGGCTTTAGCCGTTTTAATATAATCCTGACTGGTTACTTCAAGCATACTGGCCCTCATCAAGCGTGTGAGGGTGGCCATAAGGGATAACCCCATCGCCAGTGAGGGCAATACCGTGTGCCACACGCTGTTCCACTGGGCAACCGGAAAGATTCCCAGCTTGACGCCAAAGGTGTACTGCAGCAGGGTTCCGGCAATAAAGCTTGGTACCGAAATGCCGATGACGGCAACGAACACACACAAGTAATCTGCAGCCTTGCCTCTTCTCCGTGCGGCGATAACACCCAGCAGCAGGCCTAATGGAACCGCTAGCGCAAGCGCGCGAAGGCCGAGCTCGGCGGAGATTGGGAACGATTCGGCAATTATGCTGTTCACGGACCGATTTGTGTATTTCAGTGAATATCCCATATCTCCTTTAAGCAGATTGCCCATATACTGGAAATACTGCTCATATAGCGGCTTATCCAATCCGTAATACGCCATCATGCGCTCCTGTACCTCCGCTGACAGAAGCGTTTCGGTCTGAAACGGATTGCCGGGTAACGACCGGAGCAGGAAAAAAGACACGGTGGCCAGCAGCCAGAGCGTTAGCAGTGATATAAACACGCGTCTGATAATATATCTTTTCAAGCCAGTCGCCTCCATAGATTAAGATCCGTGCTTGCTTTGTTTAAAAAAAGAAAAGCCCTGGTCATGAAAAGAAACTTCTAGGACCAGGGCCTGGCCTTCTTTGAGCGCCTCCCTTATTTCATAGGCAAAACACTAATTACTTGGCAATGTCCGCGTAAATCATTTGTGAAGGAGCGCCAACTGCCGACCTAATAATGCCGCTGACATAATCATGAACCACGTAGCTGTTGCCGACATACATAAACGGTTCCAGCGGCCCGTTCTCGAACATATATTTTTCCACTTCAAAAAGCGCTTGATCTCTTTCTGCCGGGTCAACGATTCTCATCGCCTCTTGATACATCTCGGTATAGACTTCATCGTCCCAGCCAGTCCAGTTAACGCTTCCGCCAGCTACCCAGTAGTCGAACAGCTCGGACACATCGCGGGAAGCGGTCAAGCTTTGCAGGTAGATATCGTATTCTCTATTCATCGTAGCCTCAATTGCTTGCGGCACGGGTAGAATCTGGATTTCAATATTGTTCAGCCCCAATACTTGTACCCAGGCATCCTGAAGCGCTTCTGCATAGACCCGGTTTCGGCCATCCATACCTACATAGCGGATTACTGGCAGCTCATCAATAGACATACCGAGCTCGTCCAATGCGATTTGCAGGTATTCTCTCGCCTTGTCTTCATCCCCCTCAAGAGGCACTCCTTCAAACGGGTGCTCTTGCAGGTAAGAAGTAAAGGTTGGCAGTACAAAACGTCCTGCCGGCTCTGTCCCCGGCGGGGCAATCGCTGCTGCAATGTTGTTGCGGTTCAGTGCATAACTTAACGCTTTGCGAAAATTGACATTGGACATCAAAGGCTGAGATTCCGGCGTATCCCCGTCAAGATTAAATTGCAGCATCTGCACGCCCCCGGCAAGCGAATTTTCAGCATTCGGATAGCTGGTAATCAATGCGGCCGGAATACTTGGCAAATAATCTAATTCGCCAGTGTCAAACATATTCGCTGCCGTATTGCTGTCCGGAACAATCAGTTGAGTAATTCCATCGAGCTTAATGGCATCTGCGTTCCAATAATTTTCGTTCTTGACCATGCGAATTTCCGCCTCATGGTTCCATCTCTCCAGAGTGAACGGTCCATTTGTAACGATTTTGTCCGCGTCAGCTGCATAGTTGGAGCCGTGCTCTTCGACAACATCCTGTCTGACCGGATAGAAGTAAGAGTTGCTGCCGATGGTGACCAGGAAATAAGGAACGGGATATTCCAATTTAATTTCAAGTGTATGATCATCAAGCGCCTTGACGCCTACCTGGGAAGCATCTGTTATTTCCCCCCTGTTATAAGCCATCGCGTTTACAATCGCATCAACCTTCTCAACAAAGGAAGAGCCGGTTGCCGGATCAAGAAACCGTTTAAAGGTATACTCGAAATCATGGGCGGTCAAGGGTACACCGTCAGACCAGACAGATTCTCTTAAGTAGAAGGTGTAGGTCAGTCCGTCATCAGACACATCCCAACGCTCGGCTATTCCCGGCTTGGTTTCGTTATTGATGTTTCGCACAAGCCCTTCACTAATATGGAATAAAATCTCGTTGGACATATCATCTACACTCTTATTGCTATCCAAGGTTCCGGGTTCGGCTCCCATGGAATAAGTAAGTATTTTTTTCCCGCCTGCATCTCCCTCACCCCCGCCAGTGCCCTCTGAAGCGGTAGTACAGCCTGCGAGTAAGCCTCCGATCAAACACAAGCTTACAAGAATCAACCAACCCTTTTTCAAAACTGACCCCTCCAAAAAATGAAATGTGTAAGTGCGTCTTTAAGAAAACTTGACAATTTGTAAATCTACCACAGAACTCCTTTCCCAATTTTTCGCTTCCTAAACTAGCATGTTTATTTTTTATAGTTATACATCCAATTCTAACAAATTGTCAACCTATTTTTTGGGCCAAAATGTTATGTTATATAACATTTCGGGTGGATTTTTAAAGGTTAACTATGATTTTGTGCAAATTTCATGATTCGGTAGCATGTTGAAGTCAATTTTACTTACATTCACACTACCTTGTTTTGATTTTTATTAACGAATATCGCATAATTATTCAATCGGAAATAAAGTTCATTTAGCGTCCCGCAATCTCTGTCACTCTCATCCTAATATTGATTCATCGCTATTTATAAGCGTTTTTATATGCATATTTCTGATTGCTTTAACGCGTTGACGCAGTTTTCTTGCAATGCTTGCTGGCTTCAAAGCATGTATTAACCTATGTTAGGATACCTTCCTCCTAAAATAAACAAAAAGTCAAAATTTCGCGAAGGGAAAGCCATATTTTGTGATCTAGTAATGTACTTACATGCAGGTGCAAATTTTACATTCTCTTGCTATAAAAAAAGAAAAGACCGTACATAAGGGGTGTTCCCATGTACGATCAACCAGCTATAAGCGATGTCGTTCAACAAATCCGGATCTCAGCTTCCATAATAGAGTATCTGATACCAAGCCATAAGCTATTCTGTATATTAAAGGAAAGCTGACATCAAGTCATAAGCTATTCAGAATGATAATGATGGCGATATTCGGAAAGTCTGATTTTCTTCCCGGTTGAAACAGATTCGACAGCGGCACAGGTTAGCTCGAAGCTGTAAATATTGTCTTCTATAGAAGTGAGCGGTCTTCTGTCCTCCCGGATTGCGCTGATCAGCTCGGACAAAGACAGGACTCTGGGATCAGCCGCAAGCGGGGCAAGCGGAATTTCTCTTTCCTGCGTCACTTCTCCGCCAGTATTCACTTCTCTGACGACTATTTGGTCCCCTGCCAGCACTAGCTCACCACGCTCACCAACCAAACGGATATCTCCGCTCCATGGAGTAAGGCTGCCCCTTGGTACCCAGCTGCCAAAATAATTTACATGGATCCCGTCTTCAAACTGAATAACGACGCTGGCCGCCGGCTTGCCCTTCCACCAGCTCCATTCGGTTTGAAAGCTCTGGGCGAAAATCTCTATAGCTTCTTTGCCAAGCAAATACCGCAAAAGATCAAAGTGGTGGATCGACATATCCTCCAGAAGCACCTCCGGAAGCGTATCTCGCCAACCGCTAAGCTGTATGGACTGACGGAAGGTATATTCAACATAGCCGATTTTACCTACAACCGCCTGTTCCAGCATCCTTTTCAACGTCTGAATCGAGGCAAAGTAGCGGTAATTTTGACTTACCATAACCCGCTTATCATACTGCTTGCTCTCGTTAAGCAGCTCAATGCTATTGGCATATGAATCCGTCATCGGTTTCTCCATCAAAACGTGCATACCGGCTCTAACTGCTTGCAGCGTAAGCGCTTTGTGTGTTTGCTGAGGTGTGACGATAAGAGCGATATCCGCCTGAACCGTCTTGAAAGCTTCCTTTAGATCGGTAAATAATCGTTCCTCCGGCAAGCCGGTTATCTCTCCCGCTTTTTTCAGATTAGCCTCAGACAGTTCAACAACGGCACACAGTTCGGCGTCCGGGCATGCTTTCACGGCCTCCAGCCAGCTTTGACCGAAGCCGCCTGCACCAATTTGGATTACTTTTTTGTTAGCCATTTGATCCCCTCCGTAAGGTGGAGTGCTGAATACCACTAGGTTTTTCCTTTTTTCTTCCTAGTATCTTGCCTCTCAGTCATATCCATGCCGCTTCATGCTTCTAGTATCTTGCCTCTCAGCCATTTCCATTCCGCTTCACGCTTCCTATTATCCTGCTTCTATTCCTTTCCGTTTGTACAGTTTGTTAGGCTGTAAACTTATATGGAGGCGGCGAGCTTCATCCAATCATAATATTATCTTCTGGATAGCCAATTTTAGATTTCCTTCGTTTGTTAGCCAGTGCAAAAGCAAGTGTTAGCGGACCGAGCCGGCCAACGAACATCGTAACAATAATGATAACTTTGCCTATTGGGGAAAGATCGTCAGTAAGCCCCATAGATAGTCCTGTTGTACTAAAAGCGGAGGTGGCCTCAAACAACACTTCCAAAAAATGCTCCTCCAGCATATCTTCCGTTATGGTTAAGAGCAAAGCGACAATCAATACACAAACAATCGAACTGATAACAACGGCTAACGCACGCATAACCGTCTCCTGGTTGATCCTGCGGTGAAAAGCATGAATCTGTCCGCCGCCGCGGAATGTATTGATCGTAGCGAGCAGAAGCACAGTTAGGGTGTTGACCTTAATGCCTCCGCCGGTACCACCGGATGCAGCGCCAATAAACATCAGAATGATGATAAAAAACTGCGAAGTTGTCAGCATACTTCCTATGTCGATCGTATTAAATCCCGCACTGCGTGGTGTTGCTCCCTGAAAAAGAGCTGCCGAGACTCTTTCCCCAAAGGACAGCTCGCTAAATGTGGCCGGATTCCAGCTTTCCAGCATAAATATAACGAGGAACCCGCCGGCATACAAAATTCCAGAGACAAGCAGCACTACCTTCGTATGCAGGGACAGCTTTCGCCAAGACCGTTTTCTTAATAGATCGACAACAACAATGTAGCCAAGACCGCCGGTTACGAACAGAATGATAACTGTAACTACGACTACAGGATCACCGATAAAATTGGACAGACTATCTGACCATAAGGCGAATCCGGCATTATTAAAAGCAGAAATCGAATGAAATAGCGCATAGTAAATAGCTTGCCCTAACCCCATCTCATCCTGCCAGCGTAAAGTTAAAATAACCGTGGCCAACCCTTCCATAATAACGGCGATCGACGCGATATAGATGGAAAGCCGAACTAAACCTTGGGCGGAGGTGGCTTGAGTCGTTTGCTGGATGATAAGGCGCTGCTTCAACCCTATTTTTTTGCCCAGAACGATGGCCACCATTACTCCTAGTGTCATAAAGCCCAGACCGCCAATTTGGATCAGGATCATAATAATGACTTGGCCGAAGACGGAAAATGCACTTCCCGTATCCACGACAACTAATCCATTTACACAAATTGCTGATGTAGCCGTAAATAACGCATCAAGCAAGCCTATCGTTTCTCCATTAGCAGATGCTTGCGGGAGTGTGAGCAAGATGGTTCCCAGACAGATGAGCACGAAAAAAACACTCATAATAAACTGTGGCGGGCCCATGTTTTGCATAATGACTTTCCAGGATTTAATCCAAGCTGCTATTAAGGTAGAAATTCGTTTAGCGCTTTCGCTCATAGTGATTCTCCAATTGGCGAATATCTTCATTGCTGCCAATCATCAGCAATAAATCCCCAGCATGAACCCGGTCTTCTGCTTTCGGCGAGATGTTAATTTCATCATTAGTCTTAATGGCGAGTATAGTACAGCCAAATTCCGCCCGTATATTCAGCTCATCCAATGTACGGCCATTCATAGCATGGGGGGCCAATATTTCTACCAGATTATAGTTGGGGGAAAGCTCGATATAATCGATCAGAGTATCTGAGCTGAGCTGTTTGCCTAGCCGTATTCCCATATCCCGCTCCGGATAGACCACATGGTCCGCCCCTACTTTATACAGCACTGTTCCATGCATGTCATTTCTGGCTTTTGCTGTAACCTTGGGCATGTTAAGCTCTTTAAGAATCAAGGTTGTCATAATGCTGGCTTGCAGATCATCTCCAATGGCTACAATCCCGTGATGGAAATTGGAAGCCCCAAGCTGCTTCAATACGGTCTCATCTGTACTGTCTGCATGGATGACCTGGGTCGCTATGGAAGCCATCTCCTGGACCACATTCTCATTAGTATCCAGAGCCAACACCTCATGCCCATTCTCAATTAGCGTGCGTGTCAAGCTCGAACCAAATCGCCCCAAGCCAATGACCATAAATTGTTTTTTCATCTGTTTCCTCCACTGTTTCATGAGATCAAACCTGCAAGCAAAATCAAAGCACAAAAAAACCGGGAGTAGAAATCCATTATTACCCTGACAAGATGAAGGTAAACTAAAAAGCATGGATTCATTTCTCGCGGTATGCTCAGATAGAGCTTCCTTTTTCTGGACTGCGTACTTTTTCGTATACAGAAAAACCGCAGAAAAGCCCGCTTGTGGCAGGCTCCTCCAAATTACTGCTTATTCAATTCTCCAATTTGTGATTATACTATACCCCTTTTTATTGAAGTTGTAAAGATTGCCTTCTTAACCTGCAAAGAGCTGATAGCTAAAGCCACATCAGACTGCTCTAATGTGGCTTTAGGCGGAGTTATCCGGCAATCAAATATTGCTATTGATCCTATTCACGGTTTATTAAGAGTTGGATAAATTAAGCCAATATTTCTTCAGCGGTACCATAGATTCTTCAGGTACATAATACTTGAAGCAGTTCTCACTAATATCACCCAGAAGCTGGCGTCTTACTGGATCTGCTCCCTCCAGCAGTTCAGGGGATGCTTTATGATAGTCAATTGGTCTGATCCAAAAAGGACTGTAACCTATGAAAAGCTGGCGTCTTTCAAACTCTGAGCGGTTATGTGAGCCTGCATGCCACAGGTTCTGCGGAAAAATAAAGACATCTCCAGGCTTGCCGCATACGGCGATCTCATTCTCTACCGGTACATCGACATCCGTTTGCACCGGGTGGAAGTTAGGTTTTGTATGACTTCCAGGAATGATCTTCGTATTCCCTCTATCCGGCTCCGACATATCACTAAGAATGTAGCAAATCTTAATGTAGTAAGTGGACGTAAGTCCCCCTATTTTCGGAAACTGAGGATGCGGTCCATCCTGATGCCAGTTGATGAAGCTGTTAGTAGCTGTCTTAACATCAGCCGGGTTCGGTTTGCGAACAGTCAAATGAGATATATGAAGCTGAATGTTAAAGCCCAGCAGGTTCACCATCAAGGGCAGCAGATCCGGATGATCGATTAGCGAGAGGATCGCAGGATCACGCTCTACACTGTTATAAACATTATATGCAAGAGATTCTGTCTCTTCAGAAATAATCCGGTCAATCGCCGAGTTTAACTGCTTTACCTTATCCTCGGTGAGTACATTCCGCAAAAGAAGATAGCCTTCTTCATGAAATTGCTTTACCAAAGCTGGAATATCCAGGTTCAGTTGTGTTTGGTTTACAAGCTCGCTATTCAAGGTAGTCATAAGCTCATCCTCCGTATTTTACTCGAGTAAATTTTATTCTTTTTAAAAAAGGGAGAGAACCTCTCCCTTTCCATTTCATTTTTACACGTGTATACCTGTTTGTCAACCTTTAATTTCCATAGCCGAGCGCTTTCAATTGCTCGATTGCAGAGTCGACATAAAGCTTATAATTCATAGTTGTATCCATCGTATTCAGGAAATCATCATATTCGGAAAGCGGGCGTGTGCCATAAATGAACTTCGTGAACTCTTCCTCCAAATACCGGTTGGCGTCCGCCGGATTATATCCTTCTGGAAAATCGACGAAACCATTGAGTACTTCCAGGCGGGGATGGTTGCTGGCAAATTCGATATATTCAGCTTGTCGAGCGAATTTCACCTGCAAATATTCCATCTCCGGCCGGCCCGTGAATTGGTACAACCACGTAAATCCGGCTTCCTGCCCCATAAGCTCTGTAGCTACCACTTGGCCATCCTCTATATTGTAATGTCTGCCCTCCAATCCGAACTGAACCAGCATAGAGCCTTCTTCGCTAGACACATAGTTCAACAGCTCAAATACTTTGCTCAGCTTATCCGGATCGTTCTCCAGAGACTTCGGAATGGCAAACATCGCTCCTGCGTTACCGATATCCCAGGAGTTCGCATAAGCCCCTCCCGGTCCTTCCGGCGTAGCCAGTTGAATCCATTCGGCATTCGGGTTTACGGTATGAATTTGTTCAACGATCTCATCTTTGCTAATGTTAGCCCAGTCGATAAACAGCATTCCAGCCTGGCCCTTAATCGCTTTTTCCTGGTGCAGCAGTCCGGAGTTAGCCATAATTTCCGGGTCTACAACGCCTGCAGACATCATTTCATTAAAGAAAGTTAGCGCTTCCTTCATAGCCGGATCATAGAGAGAATTGATGATTTCCCCATCTTTAACAAAGAACTCTCCAGGATTGACAGTACCGAAGGAGCCATATAGCGGAGCAAACGTGCTCAATGAGCCGCCGGTATAGCCGATAGTGTCGTTTACACCATTCTGGTCGGGATCATCTTCGGTAAAGGCTCTGGCCACCTCAAAAAATTCATCAAGCGTTTTAGGAACTTCCAGATTCAGATTGTCGAGCCAATCCTTGCGAATCCAGATGGTCATGCTAGGAATACCGGGAGCCTTGGGAATCGCATAAACCTTGCCATCGATCATTCCCTTCTTGACGGTATCCTCGCCAATAAAATTGACAACCTCTTGCAAATCGCTCTCCAAATAAGGCGTCAAATCCAGCAGCAAATTTTGTTTTTGATATTGCTGAATCTGAGCTTTGTTAACTCCGAACAGGTCAGGCAGATTTCCGGAAGCCATACGCACGTTCAACTGATTCTGATAATCATCAGCGCTGCCATAAGCACTCATCACAAGATCAATATTAAGCGCTTTATCCAATTCCTGCTTAACGAAGTCCTTATCGGGTGAAGGCAATCCGCTTGCACTTAGCATGACCTCCAGCTTCGTTACTTGGTCCGTCGATTGCGATGGAGACGCCGATGGTGACGGAGTTTCTGTATCGCCTGTCCCGTTGCTGGAAGCGCATCCAGCAAATACTGCAGAAAGCAGCAAAATCGCAGAAGGTAAGGCTATCGCTTTTTTATTTCTCATGGTAACCCCTTCTTTCTTGTTTATTTATTGAATCAGGTTGGATGACCCGCGTCAAGCTGGCCATCCAACTGCCTCAACCTTTAATCGAACCTAGCAGCATTCCTTTAGTAAAATACTTTTGCAGGAATGGATAAACGACGATGATTGGCAGCGAGGCGAGCACAACTGCGGCCATCTGCAAGGTTTGTGTCGGAGTCATGTTCTCCACGTTCTCCATAGGCTGCTGAGTCTGCATCAATATCTCACGCACTACGACCTGCAGCGGGAATAGATCGCGGTCGGTGATATACATAATCGCTTGGAAGAAGTCATTCCAATGACCGACGGCGTAGAACAACGAGATGGTTGCAATAACCGAGAGTGATAATGGCAGCGCCATTTGAGCGAGAATCCTGAATTCACTAGCTCCATCCATTCTTGCGGATTCAAATATTTCCTCGGGCAGCTGCTCGAAAAAGCTTTTAACAATTAAGAGATTAAAGCTCCCCACCAATGTGGGAAGAATGAGCGCCCACAAGGAATCAAGCAAGCCTAATCCTTTGACCACCAAATAAGTGGGAATAATTCCTCCCGAAAACAGCATCGTAAACAGAACCATCATCAGGAAAATGCTTCTTCCCGGCAGCCATTTGCGGCTGAGCGGATAGGCCATCAACAGCGTAATGAGCATATTGAAAAAAGTGCCTACTACCGTAACCAGAGTGGTCACGCCCAGCGCTTTCACCATACCCGTTTCATCAAGCAGAGTTTTATAAGCGCTGAAGGTGATTTCCTTTGGAATAATCGGGAACGAACCGCTCCGCAGTACCTCTCCCAAAGGGGTCAGGGACACAGAGACTACATACAGCAGAGGAAACACTGCCACGATTCCGCAAAGGGACAAAATGATAATAACAACGGTGTTAAAGATGTGGTCCCCGGCACCTCTTACCATATTCCTTCCCCCCATCGTCTGGCAATCTTGTTAGAGATCAGGACAAGCACCAGACCAATCCCTGATTTAAACAACCCGACAGCTGCCGCCAAACTAAAGTTTAACTGAAGCAGTCCGGTTCGGAATACCCAAGTATCGATAATGTCTGCAACCGGATACACTTGCAGGTTATATAAGACGTAGACTTGACCAAATCCGGCATCCAGGATATAACCGAGATTAAGAATAAACAGCATAATAATAACCGAACGAATACCCGGCAGAGTCACATGCCAGATCATTCTTAGACGACTAGCCCCATCCACGCGCGCAGCCTCGTACAACGTTGGATCGATTCCGGACATCGCCGCTAAATAAATGATCGCTCCCCAGCCAAGATTTTGCCAGATTTCCGAGCCCACGAGAATTGATCGGAAATATGTCGTTGAGGTCATGAAAGGAATAGCTTCCCCGCCTAATTCCTTGATCCAGTGGTTAATCAGTCCGGAAGACTGGGACAGAAGAGCAATAAGAATTCCATAAATGATTACCCAGGACAAGAAATGCGGCATGTAAGTTAAGGTTTGCACCAGCGATTTGAACCATCTCACTCGGCACTCATTCAAGAGCAAGGCCATAATAATGGGCGGAAAAATACCGAAGATCAGTTTGTAAACGCTTATAAGAATGGTGTTCCTTAACAATTGATAGAAATACGGCGATTCAAAGAACGTAAGAAAATGCTTGTTCCATGGATCCGCCCAGGGACTTTTTAATATCCCGTCCAAAATGCTGAAATCTTTAAACGCTATAATTACGCCATACATCGGGAAATATTTAAAAATAATGTAATAAATAACTCCCGGCAGCAGCATAATATAAAGCGCTTTCGCTTGCCAGATGCGCCTAAGTCCTAAAGCCTTCCTGGCTTTAACCTGAGGCGGTGGATTAGCGGCAGTCGGTGAACTCATTCAGTACCCCCCTCATCGTTCCAGCCAGTTATAACATAGACTGGTAAGTCTACAAATGATTATAACAATGGCCCTAATACCTGCTCTATGCAGTAATCTTGTGAAATTAGGCAGTAAATCGTACATTCTTGGCATAAACAAAAACAGGGCGTCCAGTCGTCAGTTTTCACTGATACTGAACTGCCCTGACTCTAGGACTGCCCTTCGCTTGTATCTATTCGATTTGGATCGTAAAGTCTGCCGAACATTAAATCGTAAAAGTCTGTCGGCCATTAATTAGGTTAGATATATGAGGTTCGATGTATTAAATGAGATCACAACGGATCGATCCGGATCTGATTGATCGATGTAATCAGCACATCGGCTTCCGGAGCCAATACTTCTTCAGAGCCTTCGTAAGTAATGATACCTACAGCCAGGCTTCCAGCCTGCTTGGCCATTTTCATATCGACGACGGAATCACCGATTACAGCCATCTCATGAGGCTGAATATTAAGCTGTTGGCACGCGGTATGAACCATATCCGGTGCAGGCTTGCCATTCTTGACCTTCTCCGGGGTTACGATAAAATCCAACAGCCTCTGCACCTCCAGCAGTTCCATGCATTTTTCAGTACGAGCGTAGGAGTCTGAAGTCAGAATACCTGTGTAGATGCCTGCTTTTGTCAGCTTATGAAAAATATCGGGCACCCCTTCGACTTTTTTGAACGCCTGTGCAATTTCCATCTGTTTATCCGCTGTCTGGAATATTTCCTCTGCAGCCTGCTTGCATTTCACCCATGGCCAAGCCTTTAATTGATAAATCAGTCCTGCTGTCATAATAATCTCTTCATTAGTGGTAGCAACAGCCAGCACGCCCTGATGATCCACAGCAGTATCTGTTATACCCATGAGACGGCTCCAGGCTTCCTTGTACTGCTCACCAACCTGAGATGCGAATGCCTCTTTCCGCAAATTATCAATGTACAGCCAGAAGCCGAATGCATCGAACAAGGTACCGTCCTTGTCAAAAGCGACGCATTTAATGGTTGTCTCTTTCTCTCCGAACCACACAGTTGCTCCCATCCGCGCTCCCTCCTACTCAGTATCTGGCTCTATGCCTTTTCCCAGTCAATAACAGCTTTCACCCATGGCCACGAGCTGAGGCTTAACAATCGTGCCGCTTCCCCGGCAGAGATTACATGATCCGCAATGGTGTCTATAGTCAAGGCCCCTGAGCCGACCAGCTCCAACGCCTTAAGCCATAGCGATGGCCCATTCGTTCTTCCATAAAGCGTCAAATTCTTCAACACCATTTCTCGATGGGGAAAAGCGCGGCTCTCCGCTTCCTTTAATCCATATAAAATGATACGTCCGCCTACTCTTGCCATATTCACAGCCTGCAAGACGGTTTCCGAGCTGCCTACCGCATCGATAACCAAATCGAAGCCATCATGGTCCATATAGCAGCTTGTTGTACGAAGCCGGTCAATATTATCGCTCTCTACTAGTTCATTGGCTCCATACAATCTTAAGGCGTCTGTCCTGGCTTGCTGACGGTAGGAGACGGCTATGGCAGCGGCTCCCATCATGCGGGCAATCTGTACGAAGTACATAGCGGCCGGCCCGTCACCGAGCACTAACACGTGATCCCCAGTATGAATACCAGCCGCTTCCGACGCATTCAGCGGACAAACAAGGGGCTCGAACACGGCGGCTGCCATATCGGACATGGAATCGGGAATGGCATAGACACATCTGGCCGGAGCTTTTGCATACTCTGCCCAGCCTCCGTCCTCTGTAATGCCAAGCTCCCGGTAATTCCGGCAGAACTCCCATTTGCCTTGACGGCAAAATCTGCATACTTCACAGGGAATTGCGGGATCGACCACGACTCTCGTTCCAATTGGCAAATGGTCAGCTTCACTGCCAGTCTTCGCTATTGTACCGGTTATTTCATGACCAAGTGTGTATGGCGGCTTGTACGGATATTCTCCGTTAAAGATTTCCTGGTCCGTGGCGCAGATCCCCGAATAGCGAACTTTCACCAGAACTTCCCTGGCTCCTATGGAAGGTACCGGCACGCTTTCAAGACGCAAATCGCTTTTCCCGTGCCAAACCAGCGCTTTCATTTGCTGAGACATGCTTCTTCAACCTCCCTGCGCCTATCCGTTTTTTCAATAGGTTGAGTTACTCTCCGTTTTCTTTTCCGTGCTACAGCAGCATTCCAATTCTCGGCTGATACTGCTCTGCCGACTCATCATCATAAAAGACCATCTCGCGGATTTCGTCTTTAGCCAGTCCATTAAACTCTGGTGCGAGTTCTACTCCTAAGCCAGGACGGTCGCTCATGCTGAGCTTTCCATTCTCAATCGTAAGCGGCTGGCTCAGTACATCTGAAGCATACCACTCATAATGGGTATCGCTCGCCATCAGGAAGTTCCGGGATGATGCAATCAAATGCGCATTCGCCATGGTGGCAATTCCCGTTTCCGCCCAAGAACCGGTCACACACCATATGCCGTACGTGTTGGCCAGCTCAATAATCTGCTTGGCTTTCAAAAGTCCGCCAGCTTCGGAAGGATAGACCGTAAATGCGGACACCGCTCCTTTTTCAATCAGCTTAAGGGCAGAATCAAAAGTGGTACAGGCTTCATCCGCCGTGATCGGCACCGGTACAGCACGGCTTACCGCCGCCATCCCATCGATATCGTAATAAGGGACAGGCTGTTCAACAAGCTGCAGCCCATATTCCGCCATTTGGTTAATTGCGCGAATGGCAGTCGGGACGCTCCAAATTTGATTCGCGTCTATTCTGAGCTTAACATCCGGGCCGACTGCCCGGCGAATCTCCTTGATTCTTTGGGTATCATAATCGACTTCACGGCCAACTTTAATTTTAATTTCATCATATCCTTTGGCCACTAACTCCTCCGCTTCCCTAGCATTTACTAACGGATCGTCAATAAACAAATAGCCGGCAAAGCGGACATCCTTGCGGTACAAGCCTCCTAATAGATTATACATCGGAGTGCTTAATATTTTCGCCTTTAAATCGAGCAGCGCTATATCGATTCCCGCCATGGCATAATAGCCCATTTGCGACCAGTTAAGTACATATTCCTCTAATTGATGAAGAATAAGCTCTGTTTGCATAGGGTCTTTGCCTAGCAGAAAGGGCTTGAATTCTTTCTCCACTACTGTACGGATGGTCGGAATTGTAGGACCCACGCACTCTCCATAACCAATCAAACCTTCATCAGTAACTAATTGAACGATTAAAGCCGGAGCATTTCTGCGGATGCCACCCGACCACTTGGCAGGCTTTTTGAACGGAATCAAAACGGGCGTAGTTATTACATCGATAATCTTCATGAGGACACTCCTTATCGGGTTTCATAGATTCAAGTTCAGTTCTAGCATATGACACAGTATTGTCATTGTCAACAATAACATTTACGTTTATTTATACTGTAGACATTGACTTAAGAAATTATTTCCGTTATTGTAAGATAAAGTGTCAGTCCAATATGAGTGGAGGAAAAGTCAAGCATGAGCTCCGAATTTCGGTTTTCTATAAAAAAAACAGATACACTGCGCAATCAGATTTACCAGGATATTAAGGATGCCGTCATTGGCGGGCAATTGAAGCCTGGACAAAGACTGCGCGAGCAGGATTTGTCGAGAGATATGGGAGTTAGCCGCGGCCCAATCCGGGAAGCGATTCTCCTTCTGGAGCGCGAAGGCTTGCTCGTCACCCAGACTCACCGGGAAACGGTAGTCGCCAACGTGAATCAAGAAGAAGTCGCGGTACTGCTCAACCCTCTTCGGATCCTGCTCGAGTCGTTCTGCATTCGCAAAGTACTCAATCAGCTGGACGAAGACCATTTCCATAATCTGGACAATATCGTGAAAGAATTAATCGAAGCCTGCAAGAATGAAGATTTGGGCAGCGTCGTCAAGAAGGATCTTCAATTTCATGAATATCTGGTTTCCTTGACGGGCGAGCCCTACTTGATTTCATTATGGTCAGGGGTATCATCCAGAATCGTGTTTCATTTCATGAACAATTCCCATATGCATCAGCAAGATCACTTTGCCAAGCTGATTCAAGAGCACTCGGAGCTGCTGGAAGCCCTCCGGACCAAAGACTGGAGCTGCATTGAGCCGGTCCTGAAGTCTCATATATACTGAGCTGCTGGGAATGAGTCCACTCCAGCAGCTTTCTTAAACGCTTTTAGCGATAACGGCGTCATAGCTTAATGTCGTTATAATCCTTACAAGATAACGGGGCTGTCCAGAAAGTAAGTGTAGACTGACTGATGGACGGCCCCATTTCGCTTCCGATTGCGCTGCGAGGGCAATTGTATGCGGTTTTTGGCATAAAATTGGCACCCGGGCCCCGCTGTAGCGGCGATTGTATACGGTTTTTCTGTGAAAATAAAACTCCCCGCATGATGAGCATCTCGGGTAATCGTACCTCAATCACATGACTTGTACGACATTTCGTCTAGAACATTGGCTGCAGTTCCTTAATAGCTTAAAGCCCTTGCATTTGTACGATTTGTCATACAAATCTCGGGTAATCGCCCTTCAATCCCCTGCCTTTGTACGATTTGTCATACAAATCTTGGGTAATTGCCCTTCTATCCCCTGTATTTGTACGACGTTTCATACAAATCTCCGGTATTCGCCCGTCAACCCCATGCGTTTGTACGACATTTCGTACAAAATGCAGGAAACAACTAGCAACAACAGGCAACAAGCCCCCGCAGCCGCGACCCCCGCCAACCTTGGTTATTTTCATGCAGGAGTTGTGCCTTAGAATTCAATGGTATGATTGTTTTCGCATACATTTCGTATCGGGTCCGCTGCCTCGGGCGAGCTGCTTGGGGGTTGCTTTATTCTAACTATCGGACTGCAACGGCCACTTTTCGCACAGTCCCGTTATTATTTTATATTCAGGCTTAGCTTAAGGAAGAAGATGCCCTCCACCCTGAACGGGATACATGGGCAGGCTGCGGAAAGCCTCTGCATAACGCACCCCTATGGCCATTCCTCGTACCGAGCTCATTTTGGAGACAAACTCGATATAATCCATTCCATACTGATACTGCAGCCACGAATCCTGACTTTCGTGCGCGCGGATCATATTGCTTTTGGTTTCATATACATCGGTTACATCGACATAAAATTCCGGCTCAAAGCCGATAGCGCCTAAATTATCCATGATGAACACATGTGGAATTTTGCCTAGGGGCGGATGCTCTGTTTCAATTAACGGCACCGTAACGGGAATACGGCAGTCTGCAGCTATTTCACCACAAATCCTATGATCCGGATGATAATCATTGCTGCCATGCACGAACATCACATCCGGAGCCGCCTTGCGGATAGCATTAATAAAAGCCATCCGGGTTTCCCGGTCATGAAATAAAAATTCATCGTCATAGCCAAGCCAAATCAAATCCGCTCCGATGATATCGGCAGAGCGCTGGGCCTCTTTTTTCCGTACGTCGGCAATTTCCTCCTTAGTCAAATTTGGAGATCCGACGTTGCCGTTTGTTGCAATCATAATGGTGACTTGATCCCCCCTGGCCGCATATTTAGCCAAGGTACCTCCGCATAATATTTCCACATCGTCCGGATGCGCTCCGACGGCAAGCACTCTCATAAGTATTTCTCCTTTGCTTTTTTAGTTGAAAATTCAGCTCAATACGAAAATCAGCCTTTTACAGCACCGCTTGTCATGCCTTCAATCATGAATCTCTGACCGACTAAATAAATGATAAAGACCGGAAGCGTGGTCAACAGAATATTGCCAAAAATATAGTTCCAGTCCGTACGAAAATAGCCGTAGAACCGGTAAATATTCAAAGGCATGGTCCAATATTGATTGTCGTTGAGAAAAAACAGCGGAATCTGAGAATCGTTCCACACATTCATAAACACAAGAATAGCAGCGGTAAAAGTAATAGGTTTCATTAGCGGAAAGATAATGACCGCAAACATTCGGTAAGGCCCGCAGCCGTCAATAGTCGCCGCTTCGTCCATTTCCCGCGGAATGGTCTTAATAAAACCGACGTAGATAAACATGGCAAAAGGAATAAGGATTCCCGCAAAAATCATAATAATTCCTAGTCGTGTATTTAACAGGTTGAGGCCTTTGAGCACATTGAAGGTGGTTACTAGGCTGATGGGCGCCACCATCCCCAAGAGAAAAAACCGGTAAAGAAAATCGGAAAATTTCCCCTTTACTCTGGCAATATAGAAGCTGAGCAGTGCTGCACACGCCAGTACGAGCACAAGCGATCCAAACGTGACCACAACACTGTTGATAAAGCCCTGAATAATATGTCCTCTCTCAAATATGGTCTGGTAGTTTTCAAAAATATGAAACTCTGAAGGAAAGGAGAGACGAAACAGGCCTGCTTCTTTACTGTTCTTCGCCGAAGTTAAGACGACCAGCAGGTAAGGGATAAATATAATGAGGCTTAAAGCCCATAAACCCAACTCCACCAAACGATTTAAACCTCGAGTCTTTTTTCCCATTACCCTTCAACCTCCCTTTTTCTCATGTAAGAAAGAAGCGGCATGGAAATGACGATGATCAATACAACTAGAATTAGATTCATCGCGGTGCTGTAGCCATACAGCCCTTGTCCCATATATTTATAGACAAGTGTCATGAGCACTTCAGAAGAGCTTCCCGGGCCCCCTTGGGTAAGAAAGTACACACCTTCAAACATACGGGCTCCGTAAATGACTGCCAGCAAAACATTAATGGTTATAGCCGGCATTAGCAGCGGTAACGTGACATGTGTGAATTTTTTCCACATGGACGCCCCATCGATCTCAGCAGCCTCATAGTAATCCTTGGATATGTTCTGGATTCCCGCGATATAAATAGCCATGGAAATACCGGTTGCCCTCCAAATTTCCATTAGACAAGCTGCATAGATAGCCAGAGAAGGATCACTAATCCAGCCCAGCGCCAAAAAATCAAGATTTAAGGATCTCAGAGTATTGTTCAAAAAACCGGTATGCGGATTCAGCAGCCCTTGGAAAATTAAACCTACCGCCACTATATTGAGAATGGCCGGGGAGAAGTAGACGGCTCTTAGCGCGCTGCGGGCCCGGATCCCCATAGTGAGCAGAACGGCCAGGGCAATCCCCAGCCCGTTCTTGCCCAGCGTCGTTACAATGGCGAATATAAAGGTGTTTCGCAAAGCAATTCCAAAGTCGGGATTTTTAACCGCTTCCACAAACTGTGTAAGGCCTACAAAACGAATGTCCGAATTAGATGAATTCCAATCTGTAAAAGAGTAGTAAAAGCCGAGCAAAGTTGGATAAGCAAAAAACACAAGATAGACGATTAAGGCAGGTACAATAAATAAGACAGGATAGTAAATTGGAGGCCTGCGCTTTCTTAATAAAGGTAATTTCCTCGCTTCTATGCTGGCTGACACGTCAGTCCCTCCCTCCATTGAAATCGGTTCACGCTTACCATCCCGGCAGCTGCTTCCCTCTGCCAAGCAGCTCGGCTTTGGCGTCAAGCTCTTCGAGTACTCTTTGCGGTGATTTGCTTCCGAGCATCATTTCCTGCATTAATTTGCGTGCGTCCATATCATTCCATACCTGAAATCTTCCGAACATTCCCATGAATGCTCTCCCGCTGTCCATATACTTTTGCAGTTCCTCACTTATCATGTTTTGCTCCGCCTCGACATCAGCAAATACAGAGGTGCCCGGAGCTTTGCCCATATAGGCTTCCTGTTCTTCCTTAGTGGCGAAGAAATCAATCAGCTCCAGAGCCGCCTCTTTGTTTTTAGCATTACTATTTACAGACATTCCGACTCCAGCGTATAAGGAAATTACTCCAGGTGTATCGCCAAAAGGCATGGGGAAAAATCCCAGCTCGATATCCGGATAATTCTCCAACAGCGGCTCGAGTATAAAATCACCTCCAGGATGCATAGCCACTTGTCCGGTACCCAGCTTTTCCTGTGTCATCTCAAACGTATTGGAAATAAAATCTTCATTAATATAGCCCTTTTCCTTTAGCTCCAGCATTTGCTGCAAAGCCTGTTCATATTCTTCTACTTCCACGAGCTTAAGCTTATTGCTGTTTAATTCATCCCAAATCTGGCTCCCCCTGTTCAGCTCGGCATTGGCAAACAGCTGATGCATCAAGTGAGTGGTGCCAAATTCACTGCCGTTTGCCAATTGAATATTAATGGGGGTAACGCCTGCTTGCTTCAACGTTTCGGAAAGCTGAAGCAGCTCATCCCAAGTTGTAGGCTCGGACAATCCAAGCTCATCAAATATCGCTTTGTTGTACATCATCCCCATGCCGCCAGGATTCGTAATGGGGAGTCCGGTAATCCTTCCATCGTTCCATTCGATAATGGCTCTGCCCCCGTCTGAAAGCCGCTCTGCCCACGGCCGCTCTGTCAGATCCTCAAACCATTCTACGGGTACCTGAAATTGGGACATCGCTATATCGTCTGTTACGAACAAATCAGGACCTTCATCGGACATCATTTTTACCTTAAGCATGTTGTCAAATTCCGCTGCCGGGAACAGCTGTACATCAACCCGGTTGCCGCTCATCTCTTCGTAATTGGCGATGAAATCCTTCAGTCTGCCGCTGTAGTTTTCACTAGTGACCATGAATTGAAGAGTCACCTGACCCTCATTAGCATTTCCTTGTCCGTTGGTACCGCTTTCACTTCCGGCATTGCTGCCACAAGCTGTAAGTACTATGCTGATTAGAACGCCTGCCGCTATTTTCTTCTTCCCTCTTGTCATTACCATTGCCTAACCCCCTAATCTAATTCGAATATTGCTTTACAATAAACACTCTAATGCTGCAAGCCTTCCCTTTTGCTTGTGAACTGCATCAAAATCAAATTGTCTTTGTTGTTGTCAACAATTATAATGATAAAAAACAACTTACTTCCTATCGCCATGTCCTATAGTAACCAATATAACTATCGTAGCGCTTACAATAATGGTTCAATGATGCAAGCTTGCTTTCCCTACCCAGCTTCTTATCAGACACTTATCATATCCATCCGCATCTGGAGCAGTCAAATGTTTTAATCCCCTTCACCTGCCTATTCCCTCTGTATAACCCTTATAATACGATTCATTTTTTTGATTGTCAACAATATTGTTGACAATAAATCGTTGGATCGTTACTCTTATATCAATCGTTCTGCTCACAGTAAGACGCTTATAGTGTTTAATGAGGAGGCACTGGGATGAGAATCAGCCGTACATACAACGATAACGAATTAAAACAAAGCGGAATGTTTGTTCTAAAGGATGCCGCTGGAGGACACGCTTTATTGCTCCAGCGTGGTTCCCGGCTGATTGAATTAATACCGGCGGGATGCCGGCATTCTGGAATATGGTTTGATCAGGCTGCCTTGCGGAAAGGCAGCTGGAATGTTGGGGGTGAGCGTACTTGGATAAGTCCTGAAATGAAGTATTTTGTGGACGGGGCTGGTGAATATTACGTTCCAAGTCAGTTGGATCCTGGAAATTATCATATGTTCTATTTGAGTAATGACCTTATTCAGGCTGAACAAATTTGCTCCATGCTGCGAAGTTCCGACGGGCGCAAAGTGGATGTCCGCATTAAACATCGGTACAAGCTTGCTGCAAATCCATTCAGTATGAGTACGTGTGAATTTTCCGCTGAGTTGAGAAGCGTCTCTTATATTGGTTTAGACATCAGAAAATCGATTAAATTACTCAGTTCTCCCAATCCGTCTGATGAATCTGTTCCAGCTGTTAATCTTTGGTCTATTCTTCAAGTACCTCCTGGAGGAGATGTCCTTGTTCCTGTAATCGGCAGCAGGCCTCCCCTTACCATGTACAGCCAAGCGGCCTCAATTGAAGTATTTAACGGGGGACACTATATGAAGTTCTCATTCAATGGAGCATCACGCTTCAAGCTATCCTTTCCCCCGCTGCAAAGTACAGGACGATTTGGTTATTTCCGCAGAATTGATCAGAATACATGCTGTTTAATTGTCAGACAATTTCAGGTCAATCCATCGGGTTTGTATCCGGATTACCCCGCTGACCGTCCTGATGATAGTGGCTCGTGCATGCAGTACTTTTACGATGGCGGGCAAATGGGGGGCTACGGTGAGCTCGAGCACCATTCCCCCGCTCTTTGCGGTCCCGCCGAAGCTGTTGATCAGTCCCAACTTTATTATTTCGTAGGCAATGACGAACAAATCTCTCAAGCGGCCTATCACCTTCTAGGTATTTCCCTTAACTAAGCTTTGCGAGCCCACTTAACCAAAAGCACACAGAGGAAACAATTCCTCCGTGTGCTTTTAGGTGCACAAGGCTAGATGTGATGTCCCTGTAGACTCGCGTACCTCGATAGGCCATAGCGTTAAAGAAAATGCGTGAGGAAGGAAAGGTCGTCTTGGAAAAGGTTAAAAATACCGTATTCCCGGCAACATTTTATACTGCACTTACCTTTATGGAAAATTTAAATAACGATGATATTGTAAACAGCTTGGAGAAGCAAAAGCAGGAAATCACAGAAGTGTACAAGAGTATGAAAGCAGGGTACAAGCTAAAAAAGAAAGCGTTTGGGAAAGTACCGGATAATATTAATATTATTTTCGACAATATGTATGAGCAATGTGAACTTCAGTTGAAATCTATTGAGGCCATAATAAAGTCTATTAAGGGGAACTAAGATGAACCGAAAACACGTCAATTCTTCCGTTTTATTTGTAGTGATTCTGGCCATATTCGCAGATTTGCTGCAAGGTTTCAAGAGCTTGTTCGTCATAAAGCCTGTACTTCGCTTCTGTTACCGCGCTTGGTTTTAACAATCCGATTTTATCGTAATGATGCAGCATACGCACACTGATCCCTGTTAAATCTGAAACTTGCTTAATCGTTTTCATATCCTCACCTCCACAACGTTCATATTACACTATGACACAATGTAAGGATCAACCATATAAATCGATCAGCAGAAGATTACTCGCCTGGCAAGCGCGGGATATAAGGTTATTCTTGTTCCCATTGTTTTCATTCGTTATAATAAAACCCTCCATTAAACCACCAGGCTTATGAAATCATGATATCGTTAAGGGGGAGGGTATCAAATTCATGAATACGTATCGAACTGCAGAAATCGCGCACCGTTTTGGCATCCATCCAAACACGGTGCGGCTTTACGAGGAGCTTGGCCTTATCCCCCGACCGGAGCGAAAAGCGAATGGATATCGTGTTTTTACAGATTTCCATGTGGAACAGCTTAAGTTGGCCAGAACGGCTCTGGAAGTCGAGGTTTTGCAAAACGGTCTGCGGAAGCAGGCCATTGCCATTATCAAAGCCTCATCTGCCGGAAATTTCGACAAAGCCATTCATCTAACGGAGCGTTATGGCCAACAAATAAAAACCGAACAAACAAACGCCGAAGAAGCGATTGCGATTGCAGAAAAGTTATTGTCTGGCGAAAACCAGGAACGTAGCAACGCTCGCTTAACGAGAAGAGAAACGGCCGACCTTCTGCAAATCTCCATCGATGCCTTACGAAATTGGGAAATGAACGGTTTGTTGACCGTGAAACGAAAGCAAAATGGATACCGCGTCTATTCCGATCAGGATATAAGGCGGCTGAAAATGATACGTGCTTTACGCTGTGCCAATTATTCACTGGCAGCCATTTTACGAATGCTGAATGCGTTATCCCGTGACCCCAAAGCGGACTTGCGAGCAACCATTGATACGCCCGAAGAAAATGATGACGTGATCTCGGTATGCGATAAACTGCTCACCTCCCTGCAAGTCGCCGATACAAACGCTCGCATCATACTCACTCAACTTGAGGCGATGAAAAAGCAATTTGCAACTAACCCTCCACTTTAACACCAGACTTTGCGCTGGTGTTATTTTGTTTAGGCAAGTGAAAATTCAGGAGGGATTGGATAACGTGGAAATCACAATCAAGGTGGAAAACTTGAGCAAGTCTTACGCCAACGTCAAAGCGGTTGATCGACTCCATCTGGCGATTTGCCGCGGGGAAGTGTTCGGCTTGCTGGGCGCCAACGGCGCAGGCAAAAGCACCGCCATGGAATGTATGTTGGGCACCAAACAACCGGACAGCGGCACGGTGACGATATTGGGATTGGACCCGCAAAAAGAACGCAACAAGCTGTTTGAGAAGGTTGGCGTTCAATTTCAAGAAGCTCATTACCAAGACAAAATCAAAGTGGCGGAGCTTTGTGAGGTTACAGCGTCCCTTTACCAGACCGCCGCGGATTATACGAGCTTGCTGCAACAGTTCGGGCTGTCCGACAAGCTGAAAAACCAAGTAAGCGAGCTTTCGGGAGGACAGAAGCAGCGGCTGTTCATCGTGCTTGCGTTAATTCCCGATCCCGAAGTCGTCTTTTTGGACGAGCTGACGACCGGGCTTGATGCGAGAGCAAGACGGGATGTCTGGAAAAGTCTTTCCGATTTAAAAGCAAGAGGATTAACCATTGTGTTGACCTCTCACTTCATGGACGAGGTGGAAGCGCTCTGTGACAACGTCATGATTCTGAAAAAAGGGAAAAGCATTTTTTACGGCACCGTGCAAGAAGCGATTGCGGCCAGCCCGCATGAAACATTCGAGGATGCCTATCTTTGGTATACAGACGAGGAGGGAAGCGAAAATGAAAGCATTTAGAACGCTGCTCAAAACCGAAGGCAAGCTGTCGCTGCGCGGGATGGATATGTTCATCTTTGCCATCTGCATGCCCGTCGTTGCAGTGATCATTATAGGGGCAATTTTCGGCAATAAGCCGGCTTACGATGGCGCAGCTTATACGTTCCTGGAGCAATCCTTTGGCGCGCTGGCGACCATTGCGATCTGCGCCGGAGGCGTAATGGGCCTTCCTTTGGTGATTTCCGACTATCGCAGCAGGAGGATACTGAAACGCTTCAAGGTAACGCCGACCCCTCCCGCCCTCATCTTGGCCGTACAGGTTGTCATTTATACGATCTATTCCATCGCTTCGCTTATCCTTGTTTATTTGAGTGCGACGCTTGTTTTTGGTTATCAATTTCATGGTTCATGGCTGCCATTTGCAGGGGCATACTTGCTGGTCATGCTGTCCATGTTCAGCATTGGACTTCTGGTGGGCGGACTTGCGCCCAACACGAAAACAGCAGGCGCTATAGCCAGCCTGCTTTATTTTCCCATGCTGATTTTTTCCGGGGCTACCTTGCCTTATGAGATCATGCCCGCGTCGCTTCAAAACGCGGCCGATCTATTGCCGCTTACACAGGGTATTAAGATGTTGAAAGCCGCTTCGCTCGGCTTGCCTCTGGATAGTGTGATCATTCCCGTAGTAGTGATGATTGTGCTCACAGTGCTGTGTATAAGTCTGTCTCTTCGTTTTTTCAAATGGGAATAAGACGCATGTACGGATGCATTGCCGTCAGGGCATAACATTCGTTCACGGACCAACCTTGAACAGTTCCGCCCTTATTCCAATCTGATCGAATTAAGGCTGTTCACGAATGAGTTTGGCCATAAGCGCTATATCTTCAGAGGCCATTTCAAATTTGGATTTTTCAATCAAAATATTGCCTCCAGTCATCATATACGAAGGCATGACCCTTACACTACCATAATAGATTTCACTGTGGCGAATCTTGTAGGTTGAAATCGATGGCACGGCGTTTTTTCCGGTTTTTTTCTTGGCAAGGAGATTAAACGCTTTTTTGGCTACATCCCCCATCAGCATGATCACCCTCACATGGGGGAACAAGCCAAGCTCCTTTTCCAGAAACGGCAGGCTCTGTTCAATGCTGCTTTTCTCTACCGTATACCGGTACGCAACCTTTTATAATATCACGGAACAAGCAAAAGTCTCTCGTAGAGAAGGAGAGCCGCTTATCCTTTGTCGGCAGTCATCTCACGCTTGCATATCCAGGCTGAAAAACAGCGGGATGAACTTGCAGCTTCGAGAATATGACGAAATGGAATTATCGATCTATCCGAACCTCTCACAAATTCAGGAAGGGCGGCTTCCTCACAAGGCCGGAGAAATCTCCTTGCCGGCGCCCTGAAGAGTCGCGCACCTCCAAATGATAGGCCAGTGTTGCCCCCTCTGGCTTCGTGCTTTCCTTGTCCACGGCCTTCATCATGCACTCAATTGCGGTAAAGCCGATCAGCCGGCGGGGGTAATGAATCGTTGTAACTGCAGGAGTCGTATGGGAAGCCATCAAAATATTCTCACAGCCGATGATGGATAGCTCCTCCGGTACGTTAGTCCCTTTGTCTTTGCAAGCAGACAACACCCCAATAGCCATTAAATCGTTGGCACAGACGATGGCGCTGAACGGCAGCCTGGATGACGAATCAAGCTTTCCGCTCATCTCCATATAAGCGGTCTCCAGCCGCCCATCTGCCAGCAGCAGCCAGTCCTCCTGAAACTCCATTCCGGTATCCTTAACCGCTCGCAAAAACTGCTGGTAACGATAATGGAGATGATGATCCCGCATCCGACTGCCTATAAAGCCAACCTTGCGATGCCCATTCTGCTGCAGATGCTTTAAAATATCAAGCATTGCCTGATGCCAGTCTATATCTACAATCTTGACGGAAGGATGCGCCTCAACAGGAGAAGTAATCGATATGATCGGAATACCTAGACGATCAAAGTATTCCACCGTCTCCGGCTGAAAACTTTGCCCTAGCAGAATAAGACCGTCGGTTCGTCCCATGAAGATGGTCTTCAGCTTCTCCTCTTCTTCCCGCACAAACGTTTGAAAAATAAGAGATTGCCCGTACTCCCTGGCTTTCGCCTCAAGTCCGAGAGAAATTCCGGTCTCAAACGGGTTCCCTAAATTGTTGAATAATACACCAAACTGATTCGTTCTCTTCGTTTTTAAGCTGCGCGCCGCCAGATTCGGATTATATCCCAATTCTTTTATAGATTGCAGTACCCGCCTGCGGGTCGATTCCTTCACATTATTCTTATTATTAATGACATAAGACACTACTGCGACAGAAACTCCGGCATGCTTGGCTACATCGTTTCGGGTTACCATTGGCATTCTCCTTGCTAATCAGGTAAGTTCAAGATAGCGTTAATAGACCAGCCATGTCAAGGGCGCCTATCGGAGAAGGGAATTCATTTGCCGTCTTCCCCCCTTCCACTCTACGCACAGGAGCGTCAGTGAGTCCCTCCACCGAATCGTAATTCCTCTTTTCTAATGGACTGCTGCGCGGGAAGGGTAATGACAATTATCGTTCCTTGCTGCGGTATGCTTCTTACGCGCAAACCGTAAGAAGGGCCGTAATAAAGCCGAATTCGTTCATATACATTGGACATGCCAATACCGGTAAACCGTTCCTTCGAAAGCGGACGCTGCACCTTCGAAAACAGCTCTTTATACTGTTCCTTCTCCATGCCTATTCCGTTATCGCGAATGACCAAACGCAGCTTTCCTCTGCGGATTTCCCCTCTTATGGCCACCCTGCCGCCTGCGCTGCCTTTAGGCAAAATGCCGTGAAAAATACAGTTTTCCACTATCGGCTGCAACGTCAGCTTCAGAATAGTCATGGAGAGAGCTTCCTCGGAAATGCCGCACTGAAACTCAATCTTGTCACCATATCTGGCTCTTTGAATCTGGATATATTGATGCAATCCCTCTATTTCTTCCCCCAAGCTCACGTACTCCGATGTCCTATCAAAAGTAAATTTGAGCACGCCAACCAGCGCACGGATCGTCGCCGTCACTTCCTGGCTCCGCTGCTGTCTGGCCAGACTTCCTATACAAGCCAGCGTATTATACAAAAAATGCGGAGCAATTTGGCTCTGAAGCACTTTAAGCTCCAGCTCCTTTTTACGCTGCTCCATCTCTTTAGTTTCTCGGAGCAGCCCTTGAATCCGGTCCATCATCTCATGAAAGCTGCGGGCAAGTCTCCCGATTTCATCCTTGCGGCGAGTCTCCACATTAGGGATGACGGCGATATCATGTACCCTGTCCATCCGCAGGGCGAGAAGTCTTATCGGTCTAGTAAAAAATCGCGACATCGTATAGGCCAGCACAAGCAGCATTGCAAGCATAATGATCCCTGCTGTCATGAAACTGTCGTATAATCCTCTAAGACTCTGGTAGAGGAAGCTTTCCTTTATGAACAGGACCAGCGTCCAACCTAGACGGTTCTGGCCGGATTTCAGAGTCACGAGATTACCTTCCGCTCCCATGTATTCACCCGAGCCGTGCGGAAGACCTGCTATTTCTTTAGGAAATGAGTCGGGAAGCGCCGCCGGATATACTGTACGCACCATCGGCAGCAGCTCGTTGCTTGCATCGTACAATACAATTTCATTCTGGCCGGATATTAAGGCAAACGTCTGATTGGCTGAAGAGATGTCCACCATTCTGCGTCTTAGTTTTTCCAAATCCAATTCCACAATGGCTACACCGATCCGTTCATTGCTATCATCCACCATAGGCCGGGCAATAGCTACCGTACGTCCAGATTGCGGGGACCAATAGGGCTCGCTGACCATAGCCGTATAACTTAATCTCGCCTGCTCATAAATATCGGGCAGCGTTGGATTGCCCAGTACCTCGTAAAAGACCTGAGAGCTGCTGAACACCTTTCCGTCATTACGAACAATGTAAAGCGTTTTCAGGATGGTGCTGTTCGTTTCCGCAACTGATCTCAGGAAATCGCTAATCTCCTTTTCTTCAGCCGATTGCAAAAAATCCGTTCGCGTGGACAGCAGCAGTAATATATTTTGACCATTATCCAAATAAGAGTCGAGAAATTGATTCGTCCGATTCATCAGGGCTTGGGCATCGTTTATAATTTGCTCCTTAAACAGCTTGGCTGTCTGCTGGTAGTTGGTGACCGCCAGAAACATAACGATACTCAAGGTCACTACAAACATCATCAGAAATAACTTGGTAGCTATACTCCAGTTGCGGATACGGTTTAACAGCAGGCTCACCCCTTTGGAGCAGCAGAAACAAACAAACCGCTTTTTTTGTATTCTGTCGGCGGAATGCCAGCATACTCCCGGAACATAGAGGCAAAATACCGGTAACTGGGTATGCCTACCTCGTAAGCAACTTCATATACCCGCAAGGAAGTTGTTCGGAGCAGATAGGCCGCTTTTTCCATCCGCTTGGTTGTAATATAGCTCTGGTAGGATATTCCGGTTTCTTCCCGGAACAGCCTGCTGAAGTAATGGGGACTCAAATTGACTTGCTCTGCAACCACATTTAAGGATAATGAGTGCTGCAAGTTTTCTCTAATATAATCAATTGCATCTGCAATTTCCTTGCGAACTGCAGCAGGAATATCCGAATGTTTGTCCTTATCCCCATACAAGGAATCCGCTTTCAAATTAGCTGCCTGCTTGTTAGCTTCCAGCATCCGCTCCCGCAGATAAGCTGTCCGGGCATGATTTAGCGCATTTACCAGCTCTTCAGACTCCATTGTCACCTTCAGCAAATACTCTACGGCGCCGAAGCGCAAAGCTTCCCGGGCAAATTCAAAATCGGAATGACAAGTCAGCAGAATCACTTTGACGTTGAGCTGCTCATCCTTCAAGGTGCGAAGCAGGTCAAGCCCATTCATGACCGGCATCGTTATATCGGTAATGACGATTTGCGGTTTAATCTTGCGGCACAGCTGCAGCGCCATTTCTCCATTCTCCGCCTCTCCCGCCAGTTCAAAGCCATGCTCCCGCCACGGAAACAACCGCAGCTCCTGGCGTAAAGGCAGCTCATCATCAACCAGCACTACCTGCATAACGTTTGCATCTGTCATAAGTGCCCCTCCCTTTTTCTACGGCTTGCTAACCTCATAGCTGATCAAAACTTATATCCTGGCAGCGGAACTTTTACAGGGTTATGCTCCCGATTAGTCCAGTAAAAGCTTCCAGCGATGCTCATTCGAAGACGAATAAACCCGGTATTAGCGGTACCTTTTCATGCCAATCAGAAAGCGGGTTTTCGGATATCGAATAACTTATGCTTTCTGATGAAAACAGGCTTACCTACGGCATTGCTGCCGTAGGATAAGCAATTGGGGATATTCAAGTCCCATTCAAGTCCCGCTGGTCAGCAGGATTCCAAACCGTTCCCAGCGAGAACCCGAACTCCGTCCACTTCATTATAATACTCGGAATGGTCCTCAAAATAAAGCTCATTTGAAAGCCAATAGGATAATTGCAGCCCAAGCATGATCGGCTTCAGGCCTCAATTGTTGAAAGCGATCCCATTCCCGTCTGCTGCTGAGTATGGCAAAAATCGAATTTCCTTTATTGCGGGAAGACAACGGCCCGGTGCCATCATCTCCGAAACTGCGGACGTAAAGTTATGCCCTTTTCTGACTGTTATATTCTGGCTGCTTTCTATTCTGGCTGCTTGCTCTATCTGGATGTATGGTTCCTCTAAATTAACGATTAGAGCGGATATTCACGCCCGCTCGTTCTCCCCATAATCCTACCTGGTGCTGATATATAATTATCAGCATCTTCAACAAACGGCTCCATGGTGCCGCATACTTCACTCAACCAACTAGAGACAGCTTGTATAATCGCTTCCAGACATGCCTTTCCCCCCGATGCGGAAGCATGGATGGATGAATCCGTGAAACCGCTTACGCCAGTAAGCTCGCCATGCCGTCCTACAAATGTTCCCTGAGGGCCGGAAGCGATCCATGGCCGTTCCAGATGCTGGGCAGGGCTGTGCTGTTGTTTGACCTTGTCAGCCGAGATCGCCAGGATGAGAGAAGTTTCGAAGCCTCCCGCATGGCCTGGAACACGCCCAAGCTGGGCCGCATTTGCAGCTTCCAATGCCGACCTGGCTATGTTCCAATAGGAAGCTGAAGCCGTCCAGACGGGATGACGTACAGCCAAATCCTGTGCAGCCTGGTGCATAATATTTTCATTGCCCCCATGCCCATTCAAAAAGATGATTTTGTGAAATCCGTCCTTTACCAGGCTTTCTCCCAAATCCATGAGCATACTTAAATACGTTGCGGAAGAGAAGGATAGCGTTCCGCCAAATGCCAAATGATGATCGGAGCTTCCTACGGACAGCAAAGGGGCCAGCAGCAGCTTCGCTCCTCCGTCCCTAGCACGAGCAGCGGAATGCCGGCTGATCTCCCAGCAGATCATGCTATCGGTTCCTACCGGCAGATGGGGGCCATGCTGTTCAGTTGCAGCTAGCGGTATAACAACGGCATACCCTTCATTAGCCATACTCTTTAATTCTTCCCTGGTATAATGCTCGAATAAGAACGACACCGTTATCCCCCCAATTAGTTTTTTACGGCTATAGCATCAATCTCTACAAGCAGCCCGTAATTCAGCTCGCAGTAAACAGCTGTGCGGCTCGGATAAGGCGGTTGAAAAAATGTTTTGTAAAGTTTATTGAATTCTTTATAGAGATTGACATCACTTAAATAAATTGTAGTTTTCACAATATGATCCATAGTTAAGCCGGCAGCCTGCAGAATAGTCCGGATATTTTCCAGTGTCTGGATCGTCTGTGACTCCAAATCATCACCAACCACTTCTCCTGTATCGGGGCAAAGTCCCCCCTGTCCGGATATAAACACTAATGATTCCGTCTCAATAGCGGAGGAGAACGGTTTGTCATGTTTTCCCTTGATCACAATTTCCTTTTTCACCTGGCGCCTCCCTCTTTTCGTTTTGTCTAATAAGTACGTTTAAGCTCGGGTGTATAGATCGTGCGCCCTTTGGCTAAAGCTTCCATCGCCCGGTTAATCAATACACTGGAGAACAGGATCCGCTCTGCAGGTATAGGCTCAATGCCCGTAAGCAAAAACCGTTCAATCAGAGAAGTATAAGTATCAAAATGGGAGAACGGACGATCTTCACCGCTAGCACAAAGGGAAGAGATAATCTGCTTTTGCCCGGTACGGAAGGAAAACCTCCATCGTTCTGACAAACCGTTTTGCTGAATGACATAGCCTTTGCTACCGTCAATGTACTCCACTACAAATAAAACAGGAATTTCAGCGGACATTCTTGGATGCGTTCGTTCTTGCTCCCGAAATAAATCCAGAGCTTGCTGCATCAGCAGCTCTGGCCATTCATCACGGTCCATAGCCTCCCACACCGCCGGCCCTCTCGTCACCGTAATGGCGGCAATCCCGGTTTCTCCCCCACGGCGCTTCTCGGCCAATGCCTGCAGCAGCTCGAGAGCATGATAGCCATAGGCCTCCACTTCATTCGAAAAGCTGACTATGAGCCATTCGTGCGCTTCCTTCAGATGCTGTTGATCAAATGGAGGTGCGAACATGACGTGAGGGATAGACGAGCCGCCAAAAAAAGGAATGTTCCTTGCCTTAAGCTGCTCAAAGATCCACAGTGAATCCTCCAGATTCCACGCCAAGAATTTATCTGAAAATAGCGGAACACGCAGCTTTAGATCATCCAAAATCTGCAGCGTCTCCTCGATAAACCGTCTCCGCGGGTATTGCTTGCGCCCCCAGCTATCCACCGGATAATCTCCATGCTCTCCGATAATGACGACACCATCCAGCCCTCCATGCTCGGCTGCATAGCGTATCGTATCGGGCACCGTATGCATAATCGGAATATGATGCTTGGCGGCTTCCTCCCGGCTCTGGTCGTTAGGCGGAAGCTGGTCCGTATACAGGGAGGCAACAATCACCTGCGGTTTATATCCGAAATTCCCCAGCAGACGGCCTACAATCATTTCCGCATGGGAATTATACCTATATTCCGTGGCAATAACTGCAATCCGTTTGCGCTGCCGGTTATTAGCTTGGTTATTGCAGCTGCTCTTCTCTTCCGAGTCTGTCATCGGCATAGCTCGAACCCTCCGGTCACGGGATACAACGCCCCGGTCACATAAGAAGCAGCATCAGACAGCAGGAAAGCAGCAACTTCATTGATTTCATTCGGATAACCGCTGCGCCCCGCAAGCGTCAGCTTCCGCATCCTGTTCTCCTGCTCTTCACTAGCCTGAGCGAGCACATGCTCGGCTTTGAAATCGCCCGGCGCGATAGCATTCACGCGAATGCCTTGTCCAGCGAGCTCTACAGCCGCTACCCGGGCAAACTGTTCCAAGCCGGCTTTTGCCGCGCTGTAGGCGGAATTCTCTATTATTGGCACACGACTTAAAATCGAAGAAGTAAGCACAATAGAGCCGTTAGCATTCATCTGGCGGGCTGCATGCTTGGTAACAAGAAAAGCGCTCGTTAATGTCCCTCGCAGCGTATCCTCCCATTCACTAAGGGGCTGGTTGACAATCTTTCGGGTTTTATTAGTAAATGCATTATGAAAGACGCCATCTAGTTTACCGAAGGTTGTCTCTATCTGTGTGCTTAGTCTCTCTATCTCATCTTCCTTGGTCATATCTGCCTGCACATATATATGGCGGTCAGCGCCAAATCGCTTATTCAGCTGCCCGATATGTCCGGATTCATCTGCAGACCTTATATCACAGGCAACCACGTTAGCTCCCCGCTCAAGAAATAGTTCAACAGCGGCAAGCCCCAACGCTCCTAACGAGCCGGTGATGAGGATAACTTTATTGTCAAGCTGATTGGTACTCATGCCCCTCCTCCTCTGCTGTATCAATGCACCAAATCGCATCGGAAACGTCGGTACAACCCAAATTTTACTCCAGTAAATTTAGTCCCGTCAAGGATAATTTGCAGGTGGAATCAATTAGTTATGCGAAGCTGAAGCTCATTTGGGCACGTTCCGCAATGTACATGGATGATTAGCTGTTCTAAAGGATAAGTACCTCTGAGCCTGATCACCATGGAGCTGAATCTTAGTAAGCCACACAATCCACAATAATAAACCCAATCTCAATAAGTCCCAGTTAGCCCATCTGAACAAACCGCTGTATACCATCTTAATAGGCCACAGTTAGCCCATCTGAACAAACGCTGTATACCATCTTAATAGGCCACGTGACTGCCGCTGTAAATACTGAAACGCACAAAAGCCGGAACTTCAAAAGTTCCAGCTTTCCAGGTAGCGGTTGATAGCATATATTTTTGACTACTTTCCATGCAATTTTGCAAGTTCTATTTTATCAACCCATTATCCGTAATAACCTAACCGGCGTGATAACTGTGCGGCCAGTCCTTTCATTTTTAATCCGACTTCAGTAATCCGCTCGTAGGTAATATTGTACCCGCTCACACTTATGGCGGCAATAACCTCGCCCATCCGGTCTCTTACGGGCGCCGAAGCGCAGCGCATGCCGACAACCGACTCCTCGTTATCCAAGGCATAGCCGTTCTCTCTGACCCGAGCCAGCTCCTGCAAGTATTCGTCCACCGATGTGATGGTTGTGCTTGTTTTCTTCTCAAAGCTGCAGTCAGCTAACAGAGTGATCGTTTTCTCTGCCGGCAGCCAAGCGGTGAGGGATTTTCCCAACGCCGTATTATAAATCTGCTTCCTCTGCCCGACCGCTCCAAACAAATACTTAAAATGATCAGGCTCCACGTTAACCAGGTATAAAACCGTTTGTCCGTCCAAGATCGCCAAGTGAGCCGTCATGCCTATTTCTTCGACTACCTGCATGAGCATCTGTTTTCCCTCATCAATCAATGATGTGGCGCCTGTGTAAACAGAGCCGAGCTCGAATGCTTTCGGTCCAATCATATACTTTTCCGTGTCCCGTACCTGCTCCAAGTACCCATGAAGCTGCAAGGTCAGCATCAGCCGGTGAACGACGCTCTTATGCAGGCCAAGACGCTTGGCAATTTCCGTAACTCCCATAGGACGGCGCTCCTCGATGAAGCTCTGCAAAATGGTTAACGCGCGGTCAACCGACTGGATCATAAAATAGGGGGCGTCTTTTGTTTTGCTCGATGAATCCGTCATAGAATCACCTGCTCCTGCCGATAGTTAATCAACAACAATAAACCACAACACGAACCACAACCACAATTAACCACAGACCGCTAACCAGCCAGGAACATTAGACTAAAAATGCTAACTACAGATTACCAGCTACAGACTATGAACCACTTACATTTTTAGGCGTGTGTAAAGATCTTACAACCGAATTAGGTCACAGAAAAGCTTGCCACAAGCTAAAAACCATGACAAGTGCTATTTCATTCCCGTCTCGGTTCGAAGGCTGCAACCCCGGGTTCAACCCTGACTAGATTGATCCCAAAATTATACACTATCGAGAGCGTTTTTTAAATACAGCTCCATCTCCTGCAAACATATTCAGAGCCATGCTCAGAACAAAAACAGAGCCATATTCCACTTGGATCAGTCAAGAAATATGGCTCTGAAGCATCGTCCTTATAATATGTTAAAGCATATAATTCTCACAAAATAAATGGCTGCAAACATATTAATTGCGGAACTCATACAGCCGTAGTTCATTGAGAACCGGCCAGCCCTCTGAAGCGGTAATTTCGACCTTGACATACCTCGCCTCTACCGCTGTGCCAAAATGATTAATGTCCAAACGCTCGCTATTATGTCGCGCCCCGGTGTAGGTTATGACTGGCGTCCAGCTGATTCCATCCAAGGATACAGAAACCGTGGCATCCTGGGCATAGTCTCGCGGCTTCAAGTTAACGCCAACCCCTGCCAGTTGTCTCACATTGTCCAGTTCAACCATGTAATAGGCTGGAGGAGGAGTATTGGAGTTTCGGGTAGCGGAGTCATAATAGCCCAGGCTGCCGTCTAATGGACCCGTAATGCTGAATCCTCCGGATGAATAGGTCAGATCGGTATCTATTTGTACCTCATTGTTCTGATAGAGGGATAACAGGTCAAGCGGCACAAGCGAAGGCTCCCCATACAAAGCAATCTCACTCAATGCGGCCTGCCCTGATGTTTGGGTAATTCTTACCCTTACCTCTTTAGCTTGCAGCCCCGGTTCAAATTCATGAATATCGAGAATTCCTTGTTCATGGACAACTTGATCGTAGGAGAACAAGGAGTGCCACTGTCCCTGGCTGTCTTTATACTCCACGACAGCGCTTTGCGGCCTGTTGAGCTGTGGCTTTAAATTAATGCCAATCGCATTCAAATTATAAGTATACGGCAGAATCAATGTGTAGTAGGATTCAGGCGGGTTAGGCACACGCCCCCAAGCAGCACGAGCCATGCTCGCTATCCCATCGATGGCTGCGGTCGGCTTGACGTGCTGCCTGCTAGGAGTGTTCGGATCTTCAAAATCCAGGTTCGTGTCTATTTGCACTAACCCCTCATTATACAAACCAAGCAGGTCGATACGGTCTTCACGCTTCTTAACCGTAACATCTTCAATGTCGATAAATTTCCCGCCAATAAAGCCCTTGGTGGAGTGTGCATCATAGAATACGATAAAGATACGTCCGTCCGGAAGCTCCACCGCACTAGGATAGGCCATATCCGTAGACCCCGGGCTCTTATAAATCAGTGCATCCTCCCAATCCTCCCAGTCGGTGCCTGGCTCCATTACTCTTCCTACTACCGCTCTGCCGCTGCTAAATTCGAATTTACGGTCACCCCACGTGTGGAGAACTGTTCCGTTGCTGAGAACAAGCAAATCCGAACAATGAGCGTACATGGTTGTTCTTTCTGCCGGAGTCCACGTATGACCATAATCGAACGACTCGGACATCCAGCCAATTCCATTATCGCTGCCGGAATAACTTCTATGCATGCTTATCAAGTGTCCGCTGCCTAGATCCGCGATAACCGGCTCAACAAAACCGATAGCTGGAAAAGGATTAGGCTGCGGAAGCGGTACCGGTTCAGCCATCGTTGATTCCTGCGAAGGATCCCAAGTCATTCCTCCGTCAGAGCTGCGCACAACAACAGAGCGATAAACACCTTGCTCTGAAGCATAAAATCCATAAATTGGAAGCAAAAGCTCACCTGTATCCAGTTCCACAATTTTAGAGGATACAGCAGCTTCCTCCAGGTTCGTCTGCACCTTGGATGGCGGACTCCATGTTAAGCCTTCGTCCGTGCTTCGCGAGACAAACACCTGATTTTTACCATTCTCCCGCATAAACCAGTTGAGAAGCAAGGTACCGTCAGACAACACAGTAATAGAAGGGTCACGATCATCCTCCGGAGTATCCATAATGATCCTTGGCTCCGACCAGGTCAGACCGTGATCGGTGCTTTCTACCATAGCTATTCTACCATCTGTGCCTTGATGAGCGGTTGCGTTGTAATAGACGACTAGCAGTTTCCCATTAGGCAGCTGTTCCATGGCCGGGAAATAAGTGTTGTAACCATCATCCGTTTTCGCAGCTACGATCACATCGGGCTCCCACGGATTCTGTACAGCAGCTGATGCAGATAAAGGAATCATCAAAAAAAGCATGCTTAATACCAATCCAACAGATACGACTTTTCGCATATAAAGCTCTCCTCCGTTTAAAAAATGTTGAAGGTATTCCACTGCCTAAAAATCGTGCTGTCTGCTCTTTGATGACTCCACTCCCCCGGGTGATACTTCTATTTTCTTTTCTGATCAGTAACCCGCCAATTCTCAAAAATAATATCTCAGTAGGCTATCACCCCCCATGGTGCCATTTTATATCCAGTTATGTAATCGCTTGCAATTAATAAATCCAATCCTGTTAAAATATGAAACTATGCAGTGCGGCTTTGAAAAAGCGTATGTATGGTGATGCAACTTTGAAAAATACGTCTGTATGCGATGTAATTTTAAAAACCACGGAGTATGTATTTGATGCAATCAATGTGATGCGATCAATATGATGCCATCATTCGCTGAAGTGGTATAAACCAAGCCGGAAAATTGAACGATGATGAATTCCAGCATAACGCCTCCTCAATAGTGTCTCTTATTATGAGACGGGGTGTCTTTATGAGGTACGTTTTTATTATATATCAATTAGTAAACTGCTGTAAATAAAAAATCATTGCTAATCCAACATGAATAATTTTTAGTTAGCATTCCATGCTTGACGGAATTGTGATTTCAGATCAACTGATTTAGCTTCCCTGTACGCAAAAAAAGACCGGTATTGACAAAGCTCTTGTCAATACCGGCCCTGCACAGGACTAATATTATTTCGGTTGAATATATCCTTCGGCTTTCAGCAGTTCCGCGATCAAAACAGCTCCCCCTGCAGCGCCTCTCAGTGTATTATGGGACAATCCAACAAATTTGTAATCAAACAAAGTATCTTCACGCAATCTTCCAGCGGTTATTCCCATGCCGCCCTCAATATCCCGGTCCAATTTGGTCTGTGGACGGTTATCTTCCTCAAAATAGGTAATAAACTGCTTCGGTGCGCTCGGCAATTCAAGCTCTTGCGGACGGCCTTTAAAGCTTTGCCAGCGCTCAAGAATGGCTTCCTTGGAAGGCTTGTTTTCGAATGATACCGCTACTGTTGCAAAGTGACCATCCGTAACAGGTACGCGAATACACTGCACGCTGATAAGCGGAGCACTGGCCTTTACAATCTGACCGTCGGCAACATGACCCCAGATGCGCAGCGGCTCCTGTTCACTTTTTTCCTCTTCCCCGCCAATATAAGGAATAATATTATCGAGCATTTCCGGCCAATCGGTAAAGTTCTTGCCGGCACCGGAAATCGCTTGATAAGTCGAAGTAAGAACCTTTGTCGGCTTAAAGTCCAGAAGAGCATGCAGCATAGGCACGTAGCTCTGAATCGAACAGTTTGGTTTCACGGCAATAAAACCAGTTGATGTCCCCAGACGTTTGCGTTGAGCGGCGATAACATCCAAATGCTGGGGGTTCAGCTCCGGAACTACCATCGGCACGTCCGGTGTCCAACGATGGGCAGAATTATTCGAGACAACCGGAGTTCCCGTTTTCGCATATGCTTCTTCTAATGCTTTAATTTCATCCTTATTCATATCAACGGCACAAAAGACAAAGTCTACCTCACTGGCCACTTTCTCCACGTCTGCAGCATTTTGCACCACAATCTGACGAACTGCCTGCGGAATCGATTCGGAAAGCTTCCATCTGTTTTGAACGGCTTCCTCATAAGTCTTCCCTGCAGAACTGCTGCTTGCTGCAATCGATGTCACTTCAAACCAGGGGTGCTGGTCAAGCAGCTGGACAAATCTTTGGCCAACCATACCGGTTCCGCCGACAATACCTACTTTTAAATTTGCTGTCATAGCAACCATCATCCTTTCTGGAAACTGTTGAAAATTCAAGAGACGTTTCTTCATTGCAAGCCCTGCTTAGCCATGGCACTTCTATGGCGGATGCCATTAAAAAAATCCCGCCCTAAGACATAGTCTTAAGGGACGAGATTGTATGCTCGTGGTACCACCCGAAATTCACCAGTATGTCACCATACCAGCCTCTTCAAGTACGGCATTAAGTCATAATGCTTATACTCTAGCTCTGTAACAGGAGCCCCTGTCGCACCATCCCTGCTAAATAATAAACCCTAGTTCCGATGCGCTGCTCTGAGTCTTTATTCAATAAAGGCGCCATTGCTCCTTCTCAGCTGCCGGAACTCTCTGTATATGGCAATCCCTTTATTTACTCGTCTCTTCGTAGCATTTGTTATGTTGCGTCTATGATATCAAAGATCTGCCTGAAGGTAAATACATATTTGCCAATTGAAACAAAATTGGGCCTGGCGCATAATTTTCATTAGCGGGAGGAAAACTACGAATTGCGCATTCCTTTATCATCTTCATTCACTTTAGCAGAAACCAACCAAACCAACCCCTACACCGCAAAAAGAGGAGCTTAATCAACCGCCGACACTGGATCATATTCTGTATCAACTACAAGATTGCGAAGACTTGACCCACACCTCTTACCCTACTCTAACATCAGGCCCCGAAGCCCGTTCAGTCAGTCAATCGGAGACGGAATCTGTGATTACAGGCCTTCCATTGATAATAAAACAAAAACGCCCCGCATAATGAGCAATCTCGGGTAATCACGTCTCAACCTCACGACCTTGTACAATATTCATCTAAAACACTGGCTGCAGGCCCTTAATAGCTTAAAGCCCTTGCATTTGTACGATTGTCACACAAATATTAGGTAATCCCCCTATAATCTCCTGAAATTGTACGATTTGTCATACTAATCTTGAGTAATTGCCCTTCAATCCCCTGAATTTGTATGACGTTTCATACAAATCACCGGTATTCGCCCGTCAACCCCATGCATTTGTACGACATTTCGTACAAAACGCAGGCAACAGCCCGCGCAGCCCTCGAACCCCGCCAACCTTGGCTAGGTTTTTCACACAAATCCAGAAAGACACAATCGAAAAAGTATAGATTATCGCCTACATGAAGGTTATACCCGTAATCGACTCGTAAATTGGGCTCAATACTTATTTTCCCCTTGAAAGATCCTAGCAGCTCATGCTGGAGCATAGGCGATTGATGGCATGGATCAAAAACTGGTAAGATGCCCGGTCAGTCCCTTCCATATTCCATGCCCCTGCATTGTTAAATCAGCTTCCCCTCTTTTTACCTGTTGCCTTTGCCTCAGCTCTTAAATAACGGACAAAAAAAAGTACCGCAAATAAAAAGAAATAAGACATGCGCTTAGCTGCTATACTTGAAATCAGCACCACCACAGCACCCTTGCATAAACCCCGCCATTCCGGTAATGAATCAAGTTACGGATTTACGAATGTCTTAAACTGACATCTCTGACCGTATCATGCTGCTGCTAGTGGGTGAAAAACGAATTAGTCAAAGGCTTATCTAAATGCAATCACTCAAAGGAGGTTTTTTTCTTGGCATTTCAGCTATGTCCCTACCTCTCCTTTAACGGAACGGCCAAGCAAGCCATTTCCTTCTATAAGGAGACCTTTAATGCAGAAATTGTGGAACTGATGACTTATGGCGATATGCCGGATGAATTACCCGTCGAATGGAAAGAATTGGTCGCCCATTCCCGTTTACGTATCCAAGGAACCGAACTTATGATTTCTGACTCGCCTAATCCCGTTCCCCAAGGAAAGCAAGTATCCATTTGCCTAACGTTTTCCTCCCTGGAGCAGTGTGAGCAGATTTATGAAGCATTGATCCAGGAAGGCACGGTCAATATGGCTTTGAAAGCCACCTCATTCAGTCCGGGCTATGCCGATGTGACGGATAAATTTGGCATCACCTTCCAGATCTCGACGGAAGCGGAGCTGTCCGCGTAATCGTTGTGGAGGCCGTGCCTATCAGATGAAATATTACTGTATATACACAAAAATCAAGCTGCAGCCATACAATGGTTACAGCTTGATTTTTTAGAATGATGGATGTCATTCCATTAATTCGCTGGCTTCGGATCCGCATCCTCTACCTCGGGATGGGTATCATGCTCGTCTGCAGGATGATCTTTGGATAAAAACCAGCCGGCAAGAGCAATAACAACCAGGACGAGATAGAAAGTAAGCTTCCAAGCCGTGCTGTGGGCGAAGCTTTCGGGAATGAACCCAAGGGACGGGTGTGATAAGGTATAAACCGCCAGCTTCACTCCTACCCACCCAACAATGACGAAAGCGGCAATTTCCAATCCCGGTTTCTTATGCAGCAGGTTGACGAACAGATTCGCGGCAAAACGCATAATGATCAAGCCAATAAAGCCTCCGAGGAATATGACGATAAAGTGGCCTCCATCCATCCCGCCAATATGGGGAAGGGGTGTTTCCGGCAGCACGACCGCCAGAGCGACAGCCGCCAGTATGGAATCCACTGCAAAGGCGATGTCGGCCAGCTCAACCTTAAGTACTGTCGCCCAAAACCCTGGTTCCTTGGTTTTATTTGCCACGGCTTTGGCCGCTTTCACGCGGGGAGTCGATTTATGGGCCACCACTTTACGAACTATGTGATTGATAGCGATAAACAATAAATAAAGCGCTCCGATCGCTTGAACCTGCCAAACACCTACAAGGAACGATATGGCAAACAAGGATAGCAAACGGAAAATAAAAGCTCCGGCCAACCCGTAAAATAAAGCTTTCTTTCTTGATTTCTCCGGCAAATGTTTAACCATAATGGCCAAAACCAGCGCGTTATCGGCAGCCAGCAGGCCTTCCAAAACAATTAGAACAAGCAGTACCCAACCGTACTCAAGCAAAACGGCTAATTCCATCGCAACTCCTCCTGTAAGCTAAATTTCTGCAGCATTTTGCTTATTAATGCGAATGCGAATTTTTCCGCAAGCGGCAGCAGATTATAGACAAAGGAACGCTGTTTTTATCTATACTTGCTGAATTAAACACCCGCCCGGATATATGCAAAATGCTAAAGTGCTGATCTATAAAAAAAGACCTTTACCTGTTTAAGTAAAGGTCACAAAAAAGAGACCTTTCCTGAACAGGCAAAGGTCTCGCTAACAACAGAATCGTTGCCAGTAAAGCCGGAGATTATCTCGTAATGACGACTTTACTGTCTTAAGCTACTCCCCTTCGGAGACAAAATCTATACTTAAATAATACCACTTATTGGCGAGAAGTTAAAGACATGCTTAAAAAATAATTCTTACATCGGGTGTAAAGATAGACAAGCTATAGTGATGAGTGCCGCTTTATTAATATCGCCATATGGTCATCATTTCATTTTGTCCAACGCTGTTCAACCTTAGGCTATCCAACTTTGACAGCGCCTATCCTTTACTTACCCATTAGCTGATGCTCTAAACAAAAAATCTCACCTATTTTTTAAAGACTGGCCCGGCGGATAAGCAGCAGAGAACACATCATGCAGATCAGCGTTAGAGGGATAGTCCATAATACAACGCTCAAAAAAGTTTGCTGAACGAACCACTCCGCAATAGGCCCCCACCAGCTGAATTCCACACTGGCATACCCGAGAACCGTAAGCCCCAGAAAACCGCATAAGCCGCAGATGACCAAGCTTTTAGCCCCAAACCGAAGGTATACGCTGCCGATCAACAATCCTGCGAAAAATACGAGCAGATAGATCAGAAATACGCTCAGGACATAAATCAGAAAACGGGTCAGAGCTGTGTCTCCGGCGAATTCATAAAAGAAGAAATAAAGTCCGCTCCCCCATCGATCAGACAGCTGTTCAAGCGCTCCCAACAGAGATACCAACACCGCAGTAACAGCGCTAATGATTAAGGAAGTCAGTAACGTCCCCTTAAAAAAATCAGTCCGCGTTGTTCCCAAGCCCAGGGCTAAAGGAAAGTTTTGCGGTATGACAATAATTCCCGAAACAAACATGTAAATGATGACAGAAATAATGCCGCCGGTATAAATGCTTTCATTTCTAACAATGATGCTGACAGCAAGGTTTACAACAAAGCTGGAAGCAAAAATGATTAAGGGGATATAGATCCAGCTCCAACGATTTTTCAAATGCATATGCATCACACTGATTGTACGGCTCATGAGGATACTCCCTCCTTATAGCTATCCGGATTTTGCTTGGTCAACAGAATGATCAGATCTTGTAATGACAGAGGAACGATTTCCAGAGACTGTTCAGCTGCCAGCTGTCTCATCTTAGGCAGCAGAGGCTGCAGCACGGTTGCCGTTATCAGCCCGCCAAACGGCTCATTATTAACCACATTCAGCCCCTCTACAAATTGTTCCACCTTGTCTTTAACGCCTGCTACTTTGAAGGCCTTATTGCGGAGTGATTCCGTATCGTCATCCAGCAGCAGCCGCCCTTGATCAATCAGAATAACATGCTCCAGCAAGCGGTTCACCTCATCAATCAAATGTGTGGATAACACAATTGTCCGCGGATTTTGCGAATAATCATGGAGCAGCTCGTCGTAGAACATGCTTCGTGCAACTGCGTCCAGCCCTAGATAAGGCTCATCAAAAATCGTTAACGGTGCGCGGCTTGCCAACCCAATAATGACGCCGACGGAAGACAGCATTCCTCTCGACAGTTTTTTTATGGCTCTTTTGCGCGGCAGGCGAAAAAGCTCAACTAGCTGATCAGCATACTTCGCATCCCAATTTTCAAAAAAGCTTGCTGCAACATCCAGAACATCCGCTACGTTAAAGTAATCGGGATATTTCTGACTTTCTTTGATAAAACAAACCTGACTTAACACTTTATTGTTTTCGTACGGGTGTTCGCCAAATAACTTAACCCCGCCACTCGTCGGGAACATCTGTGCGGTAAGCATCTGCATGATTGTTGTCTTCCCAGCACCATTGCGACCTAGCAGTCCGTAAATTTTGCCTTCCTCAAGCTTGAAGCTGACCGAATCAACAGCTTTGACCTGTTTGTAGTTTTTGCTTAATTGGTTCACTTCTGCAATGATTGTCATTGTCCTCTCTCTCCTTTCCTGATCAATTCAATCACTTGACCGGATGTTATTCCCAGTTTAGCTGCTTCCTGCAGCATCGGCTTTACATATTGCTCGTCAAATTGTTTCTTACGATCCTCAAGCAATCGTGACCGGGCTCCTGCAGCAACGAACATGCCGATTCCTCTTTTCTTATATAAAATTCCCTTATCTACCAACAGATTAACCCCCTTGGCGGCCGTAGCCGGATTAATGTTGTAATAGGCGGCAAACTGATTGGTCGATGGCACCTGATCTTCTTCCTTAAGAATCTCTTCAATGATATCATTCTCAACCCGGATAGCGATTTGGGCGAAGATCGGGCGGTCATCGTCAATAAAAAAGCTCATTTTTTCACCACCCTGCCATGCAATTTTTCAAGCGCCCTATAATCTCCGAGTCTATCCCCAAAGATCCATATGGCAAATTAACTAGTTCATTCGTTAAGTGGTTAGTTAGTGATGTAACTAACTATATAAGCATTCATTGTTTTTGTCAATCCTTAATCTGAATAAAACGCAGAATCGGGCGATATCCGGTTCTATGTAGGCTTGTCCAATATCGCTAACAGCAGCAAGCTGCAGCTCTATTGCATCCCCCTGCAGTAGCTTTTTACTGTCCACTGCTGCATCCTGCTAGGACCAGGCTAAGTCAATACGGCCCTAACCTGGCCCTATCTGTATAAGGGTTCAGCATTCCGGTTTTTCCAAAAGAATGCCTGCTCCACGCTGCTCCGCCTGACTCACGTAGTATTCTGCTAGACCAATGTCGAACACTCCAAGGCCCATCGGATTAAAAAATATCGTATCCTCTGCTTGAAATCGCTCTAAGCCCTTCTTCTCCCCTGCCAGTACATCCATCAAAGTGATAACATCCTGCTCCTGCAAACCGCACATCTTGTGCAGCAGTTCAATGTCCGTATTCTCACGGCATACTTCCCTCCAGTCATCCACAACGATTCCTTTTAACTGTACTACGCTATGGGGAAGGTAATCCCGTAAGGATACATTGAGCAGCAGCGAGCCTCTTTTCGGCTGTTCATCAATATAGCGGGCAGACGAAACCGTACAAGTCGCCACTACATCCATATCCCGGTAAGCCGATTGCCAGGAATTTGCAACCTTGGTTATCCTGCTGAGCGGTTCAGGAATCGCAGCTTTATCTATTCCCTGCAAATCGTATAGCGTTATCTGCTCTAATCTGTCCTTAAGCAGCGAGGATAGCATCGCCAGGTGCAATCTTCCGACCGGCCCCCATCCTATGATCCCAACTTTCAGCTTAGGCATCTTCCGAGTACGATCCCAAGCCTTCACCATCGCTCCGCTTACTGCTGCTGTACGGATAGCATTTAATAGCCCGCTGAAGATAAAGGCGGTAGGCTCCCCGGTATCTGGATGGTTAAGAATAATCGTATTGTTTGCACGCGGCAGACCATAAGTGACATTATCCGGGAAGCTGGCAATCCACTTAACTCCGGCCCGGCGAATATTGCCGCCCACATAGGCCGGCATAGCAATAATCCGATTATGCGAAGGGCCGAAACGCAGATACGGCTTCAGCGGATGCACACAATCTCCTGCTGCCTCCAGCTTCACGATCTCCTCAATTCTCTTCGTCAACAATTCCCAATTGATTCCCAGCTTGCGGATATGCTCGTCATGCAAATAGATCATAGCGTTCCCCCCACTTGGTAGAAAGGACGATCAAACCCGAGCTCTTGTTGAACCCATTGGTCGTCATAGATCGTGTTTAAATACCGTTCTCCCCGATCCGGCAGCAGGACAACACATTTCGCTCCAGACGGTATTCTATGCGCAAGCTTTTGCACAGCTGAAATAACGCCGCCGGAAGATGCTCCCGCCAAGATAGCTTCATGCCGCATCAAGTCCCGGCAGCCTTTTACACAATCCATATCCGTTACATATACCACCTGATCTGCGATATCCGGCTTATACTGCCTTGGAACAATTCCGGCCCCTAGGCCCGGCAGCTTGCGGGAACCTTTCGGGCCGCCAAAAATAACACTGCCTACAGCATCGACTGCTAAAAGCTGTGTGTCCCATCGTTGTTCCTCGATGTATTCGCGAATACCTCTAATCGTCCCGCAAGAGCTGACACCGCAAATCATGTAATCCGGCTGGCCAAGCTGGTGAGCAATCTCCGGCATCATCGTTTCCTTATGAGCTTTATAGTTATCCGGATTTTCGTACTGATTCGTCCAATACGAATCCGGAAAGCGCCTGAGCAGCTCCTGCACCCTTTGAATTCTAGCCGGCAAGTACTCTCCCGTATCCCGGTCGGGCAGCTGCACCAGCTCGAGCTCTCCCCCGAAACTCTCTATGATACGGCGGTGCTGCTTGGTTGTCCGCGGGTCAATTACACAAATAAAGCGCAGTTCCAAATAACAGCATAATTGGGCTAGACTAATGCCCAAATTGCCGGAGCTTGACTCAATCACGACCGTATTCTGTGTGATTTCTCCGCGGCGTATGGCTTCCTGAAGCATATACTTGGCCGGGCGGTCTTTGGCGCTGCCCGCTGGATTCATCCATTCGAGCTTTCCGTATACGGTAAACGAATACCCGGCAAATAGCTGCTTCAGTTCAACCAGCGGAGTTGAGCCTATCGTCGATGCAATACCACGGGTCAAATCCACCCGAATCATCCTTTCTTCCTTAACTAAGGACAATATTTAGGCTGCCGATTGACTTTGAAAAACTGTTAGGCAGCTTTCAGTGAACCATGTTGCAGGCCGTTGGTAGCGTGGTTGAGACTTGAGATCCGGTCGAGTACTGGTTGAGCTCCGACCGAGGACTGGTTGAAATCCGGTAGAAGGCTGTGAGACACAATGATGGTTGGTTGATAGTTGGTTGATGGGTGATGGGTGGTTTACGGTTGGTTGAGAGGCGGTTGACGGCTGGTGATGGTTGGTTGAAGGTTGGTTGAAGGTTGGTTAAAATGGGTTGAATGCTGTTTGAGTCGCGGTTGATGGCTGGTGGAAGGCTGCCTGAGGCACCTCGCAGACAGCTCCCAAACAGCTTCCAACATTTCTCGGTCACCCCGCTTGACCCCTCGCCGAATATGCGCAGGTCAATAGCGGCAAGCAGGATGCCGACTATAATCAACAGCCTCAACTTGACTCCTATATCGGCCTTGTTTTTTGACTACTCATAATGTATTTTCTTGTTCTTCACTGCACGGCTGTACATGGAATCGTTAAAATGGCCGCGGATGACCTGAATCGGCTCCAGTAAGCCTGCTCGTATCATCATTCCGATTTCCGGCAGACGCTCTTCCAATTCATTGCGGATTTGCTCGAGCACAGCATTTGTTGCCTTCGGATCATATATAGTTACAACCAGCACACGGTTTGCCATGCTCACCCGCACAATTGCCTCATTCAAATGCCGCAGCACTACGGTCTCGATATCATGAATACTGATTTTTTCACCATGCTTCAAATCAGGCCCTATCCGTTTCACGATGCATTTAAAGCTCTGCTGCCAGTTTCCATCTATTAGGATTGGCCGCAAATCACGAACGACATCATACGTGACATAGCGTATAACTGGAAACGCCTCTCGGACCGTTGATGTTAAAACCAGAACCCTCTCCTCCTTGTCCTCAAGTGAAGGAAGAGATTCCTCAATTTCTTCCGCGGACAGCCCTTCAGCCCACAGGCCTTCTGCAAACAAATATCGCTCATGCTTATGGCAATAGTAAGAAATGGTGCCCACCTCGATCGACCCGTACGTATCGACGATTTGCGTCTTATCTATACCCAGACGATTCGCGGCACTTTGTATCCAAGCATGGGTTGCAATTTCACCGACCAAAATCACTTTTTTAATTTGATAGTCTTGTGGATTAGGGGAAGCATGGAGGATACGATCAAGAATGGATGGCATCGTATACAATACATCAGGCTGGTATTCAGTTAAGCAGGCCACATGCTCCGCAATGGGCTGCTGAAAAGATATGGACTCCGCCTCCATCCCCAAGCAGCGAAATACATCAACGGCAGTTGCTGCCGCGTGCCCGGTTCCCATATCGGCTAGAGCTTTCCTGTAGGTGTCTGCTCCCAATATTTTTCTGAAAACATCCTGCTTGATTCGCAAGTACTCGTCTTCATCTCTTTGGGTGTAGTATATGGTTTTGCGATGACCGGAGCTTGTTCCCGACGTTTGATAGGTGTATAAATCATTGCGGCGGGCCAATGGATTGGAATCGTTGTAATAAAACTGCTCCAGCACTCCGCTTGTCACCAGGGGTAACGAAGAAAACGAAGGAGTCTCGTCTTTGTCCGAATTTCCGTTCTTCCCGCCCAGCCAAGGAAAGTGTCCTGGCATCAGCCGGTCTACGCGAAGCAAAGCTTGCCGCCAATTGACCCGCGGTTCCATCTTTCCCTCTTCCTTTCCATCATGGTTTTTTTATACTTTATGACCGTTAATGATAATCGTCCTGGGTATTCAAGCAAAAAGGCGTCCGGCCATTTCATCTCCATCTTCACTTCCATAGGATAGTAAGAGCAGTTTTTGAGTAGAAAGAGGAGCTTAGGAAAGGAAGTGAAATAGATGAACTCCTTCAAGCAGATGAAGCCTCTCAGAATGAGGAGCAAGCTTAAGAAAACCAGGATTCTACTTAAACAGCCGAAAATAGCACGGCATATTCCACTGACTGTGTCATTTAGCAATGGCAATCTACAATTCATGCTGAATCGTTACCGGATGGTCTATGTGAAGCCGGATCAAGGAGCTATGGGCGTAGGGGTGATGCGGGTTGAGAAGCATCAGGGGGGCTATCAGTATCAATATGGAACAAGAGTATACCGCTATTCTTCACTCTCCGCGCTTTGCCTGGCTTTGAGGGATCGAATGAAAGGCAGACGCTACCTCATTCAAAAAGGGATTCGCTTGCTTCGCTATAGACAACGCCCTTTTGACCTCAGGCTCATGGTGCAGAAAAATCCGGCCAGAAAATGGGAGCCTACCGGCATGTTTGGTCGTGTCGCCCATCCTCGCAAAGCGGTGACCAATGGCAGTCAGGGCGGCTCGATCTATTGCGCATCCCGACTTATTCGTTCCTATGCCGGTAAAGAGCAAACAAGACGACTGATCAAGCAAATGAAGCACATAGCACTGCTTACCGCACATCAGCTAGGCGGGGTTAATCGAACTCTGAACGAGCTGGGCCTAGATATTGCCCTGGATCGAAAGCTTAAGCCGTGGATACTGGAAGTTAACACACGTCCGGATATTTGTCCGTTCACTCTGCTTAAGGATAAAAGTCCCTTAAGAAAAATTATTGCTTATGGCAGATGGAATGGCAGACGCTACCGCCTTACATGCAAAAAGGCAAGGAGAGGAAATTAAACTCCATGTCCCGCGACGGGACCTAAGCAAATAATTTAACGGGATTAATGATTAATCCCGTTAAATTATTTGAATTCTTTTATTTTTTCACAGGTATCCAGGTATCCCTAGTCGTTAAAGCCTGCTGCCCCGCTTCCAGCAGCGCCATAATCTCCAAGGTTTCTTCCTTTGGCACCGGGGCTTCTCCTGTTTCAAAAAAGCGCAGGATAGCTTCTATCAGTCGTGGAAATATATCGGAGCATTGTGCGAAGAACATTCCTTCACCACTGCTTAATTGCAGCCCAATCTGAAAGGGGGCATTTGCCGTTTGGGACAAGCTTGCTTGCTTACCCTCAGGGTAGTCAATGACGAGCAGCCGGCTCTGTGAGCTGGACAAGCTTTTGACCTGCTGGGCTCCAACGCCCATCATCGTGACGATCATTTCCAGCTGGTGAACCGCATAATTAGCAAATTGACCGGGGCCTGATGTGGTGACAGCCTCCAGGCTTTCACGGTTTACCTGTTCATTCGGAAACGCTGCCAGCTCTGTCGCGAACCTGAGTGCGGAACTGGAAAATAACGGTGTCTTGTGCCTTTCGGCTAATTCGAACATCCGGATCCCAGCGGCCAGGTCTGGAGAGAATGTTTTGTCCATGTAGACCGGCTTGCCCGAACGGAGGGCTTCTTGGGCCAATCTTTCGTGATGTTCAGGGTGATCCGGTGAAAGAACGATAATAGCATCTGACTGCTGCACCAGTTCTTCGACACTGTCCAGCCACTGCACGTTTTGAGCTTCACACCAAGCTTTTGATGAAAGGCCGTCCTCCTTGTCTTTCTCCGCCCATGCAAAAGCCACATCCCATTCTAGACCATTGCCAGAGGCGCACTCCCGAATCCAATTGGGATAGTTATTCGCGTGCCATTCATCCAAATAGTAATCAATAAACCCTATTTTCTTCAATGATTTTCCTCCTTCTTCCAAAGCCAAGGAACTTTATCCGGCACTAAAAAGCAGTTATAAAAAGACTAATCCAGTCCCCTATACCATACTGAAAAAGCGATCCATAATCAATCTCCAAAGCAGTAAAACAGCCGCTTACATTACCTCAATGTGATAATTTAATTTTCTTCCGCTTTTTTTCGGGAACGGAAGCGGCGAACCTTCATAATATTTCCACATACTTTATCATCGCACCATCTTCGTGATTTATTTTTACTTTGGTCATAAAATACCCAACCGCAATTCTGATTGTGACATACCTTAACCCGTGTAGTGCCGTAATTGCATAACATGTCTGCAAAAGATTTGGCGACATGCCAAATCACCAAAAACCACCCTTTTTCACTATAACTGTACTCAAGGGCAAATTCGTTGTTTTTATAATCCATCCGGATATATGTGGACATGTCTTCCAGTATGTTGTTCACCTCATGAAGCTGGTTTCTCTGTAGTTCATCACCGTTACTCAATTTGGATACGATAGCATACATTTGCTTGCGCAATGCCTTTAGCTTTTTTAGAGAAACCGTATCTATTGGTGAAGAAGCCTCTAGCTTCCATTTCTGTAAAAGCTCATTTAACCATTTTTCATCGTCCAACATATCCCTTACATTTTCAGCATTCTGCCAGTCAACCCTGTTACTATTCATAATGTCTATACAAAGAAACTCCATCATCTCACCCTTCTGATTTTTGCAAATCGTTATTTGCTGAATTTCTATGCCATTTGATAATTCCGTAGATATTTATGAAAAGGAAGCCCACCGAAGCGCAAAACATCATAAATGCACCTTCTCCATTGCTGAGCAAAACCAAAGTCCATATGATTAAATCTAAAACGTTATTGACTAGCCACAGCCAAAACGCTTCCTGGTATCGCATAATCATCAATATAACGCCGAATAAATTGATACAGTTTGTACTTGCATCCAAGTAAGATAACTGCTGATTCGGAATTAAACTCAATAGATAGCCGAGAATAAAGCTGCACACAATACTTAAGACAATTATAGAAAGTGCTGTTTTCAAAGTAAATCTTCTTGCGGTAACCGTGTTATCCGCATTCAATTGCTTCTTCCATGAAAAAAAGCCTATTATTTGAAGCGGCGCAAATAGGAATGTGTAAAAAAATAAAATTCCATGCAAATGATTTTTGTACGCTACATAAGCCATTAAAAGGTAATTGATCAAGCCTAAAATGTAGTTAATTCGTTTTCCTTCACTTGCATAAAATGCACCGATCAAACCTGTAGCAAGTATGGTACCCCCAATCCATAAATCATTAGATAAATAACCAAAAATGATGGAAAACGCAATACACAAAGTTGTGATTGCTATCTCCTTTTTGCTTTTTATTGTAGAAACAATTTTATTTGCAAACATCATGCAGCCCCCTGTACACTTTCCCACAGAGTAAATTAATCAGTTATTGAAGTGGATTGACCTGATTTATAAAGGTATCATACTGCATGTAACCACCTTTGTCAATTATGGTAGTTACACCGAAACAAAGAGAGGGAACGGCAGCGAGGACATAGTTGTTCATCCGTCAAGTTGTCCCGTGGTTATGAGGCTTTTCCGGCTAATTTTGTTTTGATTATGCTCGTAATTAGTCGAAAAGAAGTAAAAAACACCTTTTAAGGAAAGTTCCAAAAAGGTGTCGAATAAAAATGAGTGCGCGTTACACCCAAAAGTTCCTGTATTTTATTAATGGTTTGTTACAGAACATTTTCTTATAATCACTCATTGACCGAGGCTCCCTGATTTAGTGTTTCATACTTCTTTGCGCCCGCGCTACAATTCGCTTTGTCTCATTGTTGTCTGACACTTCCATCCATGTGCGGCATACTTGGACAACCCAATCCGGTCGTGATTTGGCTGCGTCATTCAGCCAATTCGCAACAGAATCTTGAACATATTTAGATGGATCAGCTTTCAATGGCTCCAACAGGGGGAGCCCCCATTCCGGATTGTCCTTCAGATCCGCAATATGTTTGGCCCAAACGCCGCGCGGCCGAGTCAGTTCTACGGCGAATCGCCGAAGATTAGCATCCGATTCCCGTACCCAACTGCTTAGCAGGCTAATAGCTAACTGCAGCTGCTGCGAAACGGAATCACGGACCGCCATCCAAGCGATTTCCCGCACACCAAAGTGGTGATCCGCAGCAAATGGACGAATGGCTGCCAGCTTCTGTTCAAGCTCTGAAGGGTCCAACCCAACAACGAAAGCTGCCCAGCAGCGCACACTGTCCGATCGGTGAGCCGCTAATCGCTCGAACAGCTCCCCCTGATCCTGGTCAGTCTGTAGGCGGATTAGCTTGAACCATTCGCCCGCAATGGCGGGGATTACTTTCATCGTCGATTGCCTCTTTATTTGTTCCAGCACAGATAGCATCGCATCAGCATGCTGCAACATCTCATATTCTGCTAGAACGTGCCTAAGCAACTCTAAATGGTCTACTGCCAACCATTCGGTCAGGTTGGCACTTTCTATTCGTCCACTGTTTAATAATCCGATCACATCGGGAAGAATGTCGTTGGCTGTGCGAGCTCCTTTCCGATTTAAAATAAAATCCGGAATTGAAATCTTGTCATTACTTTGCATGAGATAGAGCCCCCAATCATGATTACAAGCCTTATAGTGAGGCCAGCATCTCCAATACTTGCGAAGGCTCCAGCCTTCGTTTATAGTCAGCTTCGACATAAACCAGGCGAATAATGTTCCCGCGATCAATGACATAAGTTGCGGGAAGTGGAAGCTTCCAAGAAGAATTGCCATTATAATCGTCAAGCGAAATACCTATTTTCATCGATTTCACTCCTTTCGTCAATTTTCCTAATGATACGGGGTAGACGAAATGAAAAGATGTAATTTAGTTTACAAGTTGCTATCATTTAAGCAATTTTTGCTTTTGCACTGACACGAGAGCAGTACGGCAAATGGCCACAGTACGGAATCCGGTACGGATCATCCCAGCCTCCTTTAGTTCTTTTAGAGCCACGGACACAGCTTCTCTTGATGCTCCTACCAAGTGAGCGATCTCTTGATGGGAAATAAGCATATCAATTCGGCAGTAATCATTCCCCTCCTCCCGAACTCCGAACCGTTCGGAAAGTTCTGCCAGAACATGAATGATTTTATCATGCAGCTTTCCAATGGCCAGATTCTGGACGAGACTGCTCATGTAAGATAACCGTTCACTCATGGCTTTCATCATGTTCATCATGAATCGCGGACGTTGCATGAGGTAGCTCTCGAACCGCTCTTTGTCCATTACACATATGTCGCTTTCTTCAATTGTTTCAATAAATAGTCCCCGCGTACCCAATGAAATATCGCCCAACTCACCAAAGATGTTCCCTTCGCTCAGGATATCCAAAGTGAACTGCTTCCCCTCATGATTTAGTTGATAGAGGCGCACTCTTCCATTTTTCACAAAGTACAGCCCTTCAGTGAACGTTTCTGGTGTTTGAATGAACGTATGCTTAGGAAAAGTTGTGATCGAAGTCAATTCGTCCATAGTGATCAAATCTTCCCTGGAGAGTGAACGCAATAGGTTAAACTGCGACAAATATTGAATGCGATCCATCAATTGTTCCTCCCTTCCATGTTCCTATATTGAACGGATATAAGATCCGCTAGCGTGCTCTTTTACGACACTTTGTAAGTGAGGGGTTATTTTGCTATTTTAATATATGAGCAGGTTTAGCAAGTATCACGACCGACGGAATTGCTTATAGCATCAAAAAAGACAAAGCCATTGGATGTACAGCGTTGCTCCATCCCTTTGTAGCGGTGGTAAATTTACTCTTTTTAAAGCAGTTGAAGTTTGTTTTTTGGTCAGAAGACTCCTATTGCTGAATAGTCCATTTTAATGCATGATCTACAAATTTTTTAAAGGAATTATAATCTGCTCTATCCAGATCTGGATTTTTTTAAGTGATAAATGCAGCAACACTGAGTCAACAGATGGCTTCGGGTGGAAATCTACTCTTTGAAAATGATAAATAATCTTCATTTCCCAGTTTGTTTTAAGAAATAAAGAATTCCTGGTTTCATATGGAATTCCTAAAAACCTTTTCGCAGCACCTTTTTCTACCACAATCCATATATCAACCGGTGGCTTTTTTGCCTCTGTTAATTTTTCAATAATCCGTGTTGTGATGAAATATGGAATGTTGGCAAAAACTATGTAACTTCTCTCATTAGGTAATTGATATTTTAAAAAATCACCGTCAATTAGTTCAAGGTTATGGACAGCAGATAGTTTACTCTTGCGGGGAAACTCAAAGATTGCGTCCTTGTATCCCTCAAATATGTATATGGGCCGAGTTTTGGCATAACCAACCATCTAGATTGAAACTATCTCTCATAAAAATGTTTAATTTCTATATTAATAGGATTCCTGTTTCCTCTCCTCCTCTCTTGCTGCTCAGCTGTTTTTCGATAACAAACTAAATGCAGCCGTATTTTTCCACCTAATTTGCGTAATCTACCTTCCTATTAGGCTCTCATACCTTACCAGAGTTGTAAATCGTCATATACTAGATCAGTTCTATTAATAAGGAGGTTTGTACTTTGTCCAATCCGAATATTCCGAACATATCTCCGAACATAACGCTGACGCGGGATGATGTAGTGAACCTGTTGATGTCCTCCATCGCAATGGAGGAGTTGGGACTTGCCCACATCATCAATGCGGAAGGAGAGAAAATTCAATTTGCTTTAGGTACGCTTCAAGGAGCAAGCGGCCCCCCTGCCACCCTGCAAGAGGTACTCGT
>NZ_HE610958.1:749062-809016 GCF_000285515.1 Paenibacillus senegalensis JC66 | reverse complement strand
AAAGCTTTTCTAAAGGAAAAGCTACTTCGGAAGCATATGCTTAAGCTTTACAACGTAAAGCTACTTCGAAAGCATACTTCATCTTCGTGAATTCGTTTCGATCTAGTTTTCAGGGAATAAACTTGGAGAGATACCCAAGTGGCTATAAGGGGACCCTCTGCTAAGGGGTTAGACTGCGTAAGCGGTGCGAGGGTTCGAATCCCTCTCTCTCCGCCATTATTCTCTGCCTAATATATCGTTTGGCGGCGTAGCTCAGCTGGCTAGAGCGTACGGTTCATACCCGTGAGGTCGGGGGTTCGATCCCCTCCGCCGCTACTAAAAAAAGAAATTGCATATATGCCATACATATGCTAATATAGCACTTGTGCTTGCTTTGATGAAAGACTCAGGACGCTTAGCTCAGCTGGGAGAGCATCTGCCTTACAAGCAGAGGGTCGGCGGTTCGATCCCGTCAGCGTCCACCATAATTGCCGATGTAGCTCAGTTGGTAGAGCAACGCATTCGTAATGCGTAGGTCGGAGGTTCGAGTCCTCTCGTCGGCACCATGGGTGAATATGAATGTGGAGCTGTGGTGTAGAGGCCTAACATGCCTGCCTGTCACGCAGGAGACCGCGGGTTCGAATCCCGTCAGCTCCGCCACTTTCTTTTTTTTTGACCATTTCGTGCAACTGAATATTAAGGCTTAACATTTTATGGCTCGGTAGCTCAGTCGGTAGAGCAGAGGACTGAAAATCCTCGTGTCGGCGGTTCGATTCCGTCCCGAGCCACCATGTTTGTCTATTGCCCGAACGGGCATAGCAAGAATATGGGGGATTAGCGAAGTGGCCAAACGCAGCAGACTGTAAATCTGTTCTCTTACGAGTTCGGTGGTTCGAATCCATCATCCCCCACCATTTTACAGCCGAAATATTGCGAGCCATTAGCTCAGTTGGTAGAGCACCTGACTTTTAATCAGGGTGTCGAAGGTTCGAGTCCTTCATGGCTCACTTTAGTGCTAATGTAGTACATTGAATTAATAGACAGTGGAGATAATCCGCTGTCTTTTTAGTTTTGTCCGATTTGTATTGAGGACTACCGCACAAGGAGCGGCATGGATAACGGATGGAATCCTTTAAGCTTAGGTCTAATTTATTCAGCTCAAGCTTTAAAGAGATATAGCATCTTACCTGTACGGCCTTACGCAAAATCTGACAAGCATAAGGAATTGCTAATTTTCAAAAGTCTGGGGATATGGGTTTCGCTTATTGTTCCGATTAGGGTATCATAATGAATAGGACAAATAACTAATCAATTATAGTTGGATTAGGAGTAGATCCATGAACCTGGAACGGATTAGACAACAACTGCAAACCATATTGAACACGGATGTCCGAAGCCTATTCATGACTCATGATGAATGGAACGCAGCCTCCGCTGATTTGCTAACAGGCACTCCAGCATTGAGCATCCAATTTGGAAGCGATTTATTGTTCTTCGCTGAGGCTGATGAACAGGGAGTTTATTTAGTAAGCGTTCCCCTAGATCATATTAGAACTGCAGAAAGAAAGCTTGTGGAATGGTTATTATCTACACAAAGGGATGAAGGAATTGCAGCAGAGCCCAGTGAGATAAAGAGTCCTAGGCTTAAGGAAAAACAGCTTCACAACTGGCTTATAGAGCAATTGGGACAGGGAGTATCTCAAGCCGTGCTGCCTGCTGCTATCTCCGAAGCCTTCGGCTTTCAGACGCGGCATATCCCTTTTTTGCTGACGGCCAGCTTTGGAGAGCCAAGCAGTGATCAGGACGAGGAGCTTCCCACGCTGCTGGAGTCTTTTTTTGAAGCGGATGTGGCGGTCATCCCTCTATTGGACAATGAGTGGATTATTCTAGGGCCGGAAAGCCTGCTGGAGGCGACCGGGGATGAAGATAAAGATACATCAGCCAATGAAAGTCTGGAGGACGCTTTGGTCCTAATTTGTTCCGGGCTGCATGAAATGCTGGAAAATGAATGGATAGGCGAGTGTCACCTTACGGTTCATTATCCGATTGATCCTGAGCAGCATCTGCTGACATCAGTTGTTCAATTAAGGGAAACGCTGGAGCTTGGCCGGGTCTATCATTTGGGGGACAATATTCATTTTCCTTGGAAAATGAGATTGGAAAAGCTTCTTTATGAGATTCCTCCTGATCCTATGTCGCACTTTGTCAATCAGATCTTCCGCTCGGCAGATCCATTGGATATGGATACATTAACGGCCCTGGAAACCTTTTTCGCATTGGATTGCAATGTTAGTGAAACGGCAAAGCGATTGTACATTCACCGTAATACTCTGCTATACCGCCTGGATAAGTTTAAACAAGAGACAGGACTCGATGTGAGGAATTTCCAGGATGCAGTTCTGGTAAAAATAGCGCTATTATTGTACAAAGTTACGAAAAGGAAATAGAATTTTTGTACGGATTGTGCATAGTCAATTGAACCAGGCTGATATAAGATAGAAACATATTGTTAAGCGAAGATTATTACTTTAGGGGGAATGGACATGGCAGGAGTACGCTTGCATCATATTGTGAAAAAATATCCGGGGAATGATGAACCAACAGTTAAAGACTTTCACCTCGATATTAAGGATAAAGAGTTTATCGTTCTTGTTGGTGGGTCCGGTTGCGGTAAGTCCACAACTTTGCGTATGATTGCAGGTCTGGAAGAAATCACCGAAGGTGAGCTTTACATCGGCGACCGTCTTGTGAACGATGTAGCACCTAAAGATCGCGATATCGCGATGGTTTTCCAATCTTACGCTCTTTACCCTCATATGAACGTATATCAAAACATGGCTTTCGGTTTGAAGCTTCGTAAGTTCAAGAAAGCTGATATCGACGAGCGTGTACGTGCAGCAGCTAAAATTCTCGATATCGAGCATTTGCTGGACCGCAAGCCAAAAGCTCTATCCGGTGGTCAGCGTCAAAGGGTTGCCTTGGGCCGTGCGATTGTTCGTGAGCCGCAAGTATTCCTCATGGATGAGCCGCTGTCCAACTTGGATGCTAAACTTCGCGTACAGATGCGTGCGGAGATCAGTAAGCTTCATAAGCGTCTAGGAACTACCGTTATTTACGTAACGCATGACCAGACTGAGGCCATGACTATGGGTCAGCGGATCGTTGTTATGGAGCAAGGGGTAATTCAACAAGCGGCTACGCCTGATGAGATCTACAACCATCCGGTCAATATGTTCGTAGCCGGCTTTATCGGCTCCCCGTCCATGAACTTTATTAACGGTACATTTGAAGATACAGGCGGCAACCTGACTTTCAAAGCAAACGGCGTAAATGTTGCTGTTCCTGAAGGAAAAGCTAACGTACTGAGAGAAAAAGGATACATTGGCAAAGAAGTCGTTATGGGTATCCGTCCTGAGGACATTCATGAAGAGCCAGTATTCCTGGAAGCATCGCCTAACACCATTGTTAATGCCAACATCGAGGTAGCTGAGAACTTGGGTCACGAAATGTACCTGTACATCACAGGACTTGGCCAAGATACCGTTATCGCACGTGTTGATGGTAGAGCAGCTTTGAAAGAAGGAACGACTGTAGAACTTGCATTTGATATGAACAAAGTTCATTTCTTTGATAAAGAAACCACTTTGTCGATCTTCAGTAAATAATTTATCAATCACAGGAAGGGGCCGGCAGCTTGCCGGTCTTTTTTATATTTTGGTAAATACATGTATAGCTTGCCTGCTTCTACAACAGGATTAGCATCGCCTTGAAGCATGAATCCGCTAGTGATTTTTTTCGAGATACAGATCAGCAAAGCCGGTTTGGCAGAATCCGTATGGCGGTTGCTTTCGCGGTATATTTGCATTACGATAGTACTATTGAAAAACGAGGAGTGGAATGAATGCCGTCGAAGACAAAAGTGTCAGATTTGGTACGGCGATTTAAACTGGACGTTCTTTGCGGAGAAGAAGGCTTGAAAAGAATCGTTCCTGTCGCCGACTTGTATAGGCCTGGCTTGGAAATAGCAGGTTATTTCGATTATCATCCCCATGAAAGGGTTCAAATATTAGGGCGCACGGAGCTGTCCTTCCTCCAGACGTTGTCGGATGAGGAGCGATATCTGCGAATTCGCAAGATTTGCGAGAACGGAATCCCCTGCATTTGTATATCCAGAGATTTGCCGGTTCCCGTGGAAATTATCGAAATAGCTTCTGAGAAGCAAATTCCGGTGCTGCGCAGTAAAATGCCTACCACGAACCTGATCAGCAAATTCACTGATTTTCTGGAAAATAAATTGGCGCCCTCTACAACCATTCATGGTGTGTTGATTGATGTTTATAGTATTGGAGTTTTAATAACCGGCAGCAGCGGAATAGGAAAAAGTGAAACGGCGTTAGAGCTGGTAAAAAGAGGGCATCGTCTGATCGCTGATGATGCTGTTGAAATCCGGCAAACCGCGGAGAATATTCTTATTGGTAATGCCCCTGAACTGATTCGCCATCTCTTGGAGATTCGCGGAGTAGGCATCATTAACGTGATGACCTTGTTCGGAGCCGGCGCGGTGAGAAACAACACCAAAATCTCTATGGTATGCAAGCTCGAAACCTGGCAGCAGGATAAGCAATATGACCGTCTAGGGATCGATGAAGAGAAAACACGTATTATTGAGACGGATGTCCCATTGGTGACGATTCCGGTTCGTCCCGGACGAAATTTGGCTGTTATCATTGAGGTGGCTGCAATGAATTTCCGTCTCAAAGGTATGGGGTATAACGCAGCTTTACAATTTACAAACCGACTGACCGAGACCATGAATGAAGAAATGGACAATATGGACTAATATGGGAATCACACCCGGCAAAGGCAGGGGCTTAAACGACAAATGGGTTCCTGCCAGTTCAAGGAAAGGGGTTTTAACACCATGCTATTGGAAATCAATCCTATAGCCTTCTCCATCGGAGAGTTCTTTTCGGTTCGGTGGTACGGTATTATTTTAGGGCTTGGGGCTTTGGCCGGTTTATGGCTGGCGGTACGTGAAGGTAAGCGCTTCGGGATTTCATCCGATTTTTTTCTTGATCTGCTGCTAATCGGAGTCCCTTCAGCCATTATCGGGGCTAGGGCGTACTATGTTGCGTTTAGCTGGGATAATTACAAAAACAACCTAATGGATATATTTAAAATATGGGAAGGAGGCATAGCGATCTATGGCGCTCTTATAGGGGCGGTGATCGGGGCCTTTTTCTACATAAGAGCCAAAGGCTATAATTTCTGGCGTATTGCTGATATATGTGCACCAAGCTTGATTATCGGGCAGATGATTGGCCGCTGGGGGAACTTCGTCAACCAGGAGGCACATGGAGGCCCGGTTGCCGAAGAGTTTTTGCGCAACACGCTCCACCTGCCGAGCTTTATAGTGGATCAAATGTATATCCAGGGCACTTATTATCACCCGGCATTTTTATACGAATCGGTTTGGAATTTCGCAGGCTTGCTGCTTCTGTTTGTGCTGAGAAGACAGGCTTTCCTGAAAGCCGGGGAGCTGTTTATCACTTATATTATGTGGTATTCCTTGGGCCGGTTCTTTATTGAGGGAGTAAGAACGGACAGTCTTGCGTTTAACGGTCCGGCTTGGCTGGAATCGCTGATGGGAGTGTTATGGTCGCCTATGACACTAGTGTTCGAGCCAGGGGCGATGGCCTACGGGAATGTCAGGATTTCGCAATTGCTGGCCATTGTGCTCATACTTGCGGGAATCATTCTGATTATCTACCGGAGAAAAACCGGGTTGGCGGCTGAGCGTTATAAAGACCCGATCGTTTCAACCAAGGCGGAAAATACAGCAGGATCTGATGGCAAAGGACAGGCAGGGAATGCTAACGGTTCTAAAGAGAAGGATGCCGGACCGAGCCGTCCAGAGCAGAAAGATCAAGCAAATGACAAGGAGAGCTAATGAAATTACAAACCTTATTATTTGACCTGGACGGCACAATTCTGGACACCAACGAGCTGATCATATCTTCTTTCCTCCACGCTCTCGATGGACAAACCCGGCAGGAGAGGCTTACAAGGGATGAAATCATTCCGCATATGGGCCGCCCTTTAATTGATCAATTAAGACAATTTAGCGGCAGGGAGGATGTCGAGGAATTAGTGCAGGCATACTTTGAATTTAATTTGCGTGAGCATGATGCTATGGCTGCTGCTTTTCCTCATGTAACCGAGGTTATTTCGCGCATAGGGGATTCCGGTATCAAGCTCGGGGTAGTAACAACAAAGAGAAGAGAAACTGCTCTTATGGGCATTAAGCTTCTTGGGCTCGCTTCCTACATAAAAGTGCTGATTTCGATCGATGATGTTACCGAGCCCAAGCCAAGCCCAGAAGGGGTTCTGAAAGCGATAGATTTGTTGCAGGCCGATCCTCAAACGACCATGATGATTGGGGACAGCCAGTACGATATTCAAGCCGGTCAGCGCGCTGGTGTGCATACTGCGGGCGTGGCATGGTCAATTAAGGGCGAGCAGCATTTGGCGCAGTTTAAGCCGGATTATATGCTTCATGATATGCGGGAGCTGCTGCAGTTGACCGGTGTGGTGGAGGAGTCAGAGTGGGCAGGAAAGTAACGAAATACCCAACCGAAGGCCCTAATGCTTTATGGCAAATTTACGGGACAGTGAGCAAATGGAAGGCATTCAGAAATTTCGTGTTTATACAAATTTCCCGCTACTGTCCCTCTCTGCCCTTGAAAAACTGGATCTACCGTAAAGTGCTCGGCATGCAGGTAGGAGAACATACGGCATTTGCCTTAATGGTAATGGTCGATGTGTTTTTTCCGGAGAAAATAAAAATCGGAGACAATTCCATTGTCGGCTATAACACCACGATTCTGGCCCATGAGTATTTGATACATGAGTACCGGTTGGGCGATGTAATTATCGGCTCGAATGTGATGATTGGAGCCAACACGACTATTCTGCCGGGGGTGACTATTGGAGATCATGCGGTAATAGGCGCAGGATCTTTAGTTAACAAGGATGTGCCCCCCCACACCTTTGTAGCAGGCAACCCGATTCAAGTCATTCGTACACTTACGCGGGAGGATTAAGCCATTGCTTTGGAGGAGCGGCTTTTTTGCGCCTTTCCTTTTCATGGCCAAGCCGCAAGCCTTATCATTCCTGCAAACGCCTGTTATATCGTTGAATGAAGCGGGATGGCCGAGTAAAAGAAGGGCTGCAATCAGTTGACGTTCCGCACATTCCATGGTATATTTACGTATAATTTCTTTACTTTGTTAGCAAGGTAGCACATTAGCATGGTAAAGCGCAGGGAGACCGTCATTCGCATTAGCTTTAACTAGGAGCAAGCAATTATACCGGTTCATGTCAGCTGAAGAATAGTAAGAACTAGATCATTCTTCAAGAACATTGAACTTTACATTCGTTTTTGACCTGTAAAGTGGAACAGGCTAATCATAAAGGGGGGGGAGTCCATGTCCAAGCCTAAAGTGTTTGAGAAACCGACCGGCTTAAAAGACTATTTGCCTGAAGTGGTTTCCAGGCTGCGAAAAATTGAAGCCAATGTGCTCGGATGTATGGAGCAGTGGGGATATAATCAAATCATTACTCCTACTCTGGAGTTTTATGATACGGTTGGAGCGGCCAGCTCGACCAGTGACCGCAAGCTGTTCAAGCTGCTGGATCAGCAGGGGAGGACTTTGGTTCTGCGCTCCGAGCTGACGGCTCCGATTGCCAGAGTGGCTTCTTCTTTATTGAAGGAAAAACCGTTTCCTTTGAGGCTGTCCTATCACTCTAATGTATTTCGGGCTTTCGAGCAGGAGGCGGGAAGGGAGTCGGAATTTTTCCAAACCGGTGTAGAGCTTGTCGGCGACGGCTCATCCGAGGCAGATGCCGAGGTCATTGCACTGGCTATCGCTTCTTTGCAAGCCGCGGGAATTTCCTCATTCAAAATTGCTCTTGGGCATGTCGGTTATTTAAACGGTCTGCTTAATCACGCTCTTGGTGACCGCGAGGAAGAGCAGCAAATCTTGAAGGAGTGTCTGCTTCGCCGTGATCATGTCGGTTATCGCCAGCAGCTGCGCCGGCTTCAGCTTAATGAGGAGACTAGAGCAGGGCTTGAGAGCATTCTCCGATTGAGAGGCGGGGAAGAAATATGCGAGCAGGCCAGAGCCGTCACGAATGATCCTGTCGCTCAGCAGTCGGTAGAGCATCTGTGTCTCATTTGGGACGTACTCAAAGATTACGGAGTGAGTCATCATGTCCTCATCGATTTAACGATGATCGGTGACTTTTCTTATTATACGGGGATGACGTTTGAAGGATATTCTGCCGATTTGGCCTTCCCTGTATGCAGCGGCGGGCGTTACGACAACTTATTGGCGCAATTTGGACGCTCGGCCCCGGCCACCGGATTCGCCCTCAAAACCGACCGCATACTGGATGTAGTAGCCAAGCAGCCTTATCAGGAGCCGTACCGGATATTAATCGGGTACCGTCCCGGGAATCGTAAAGAGGCGCTGCAGAGGGCAGCTGAGCTGCGCGCTTTAAAGCAGTGCAGCGTCGAAACGAAGGCATTTGAATCGGATAAGCATGTTCATCCAAATGAAGATGGCTCCTGCTCTTACCTGGGGGTACATTATAACGAATGGATTTACTACGGATAGAGGAGGGAGAGGCAGAGTGTCAGAGCTGTTGAAAGTTGCGATGCCCAAAGGGCGCATAAACCGGCCTGCTATCAAGCTGCTGCAGGATGCGGGCTTCTCCGTTCCCGATGATCTGGAGGAATCCCGGAAGCTGGTCATTACTGCACCAGAGGCACAGATGGAATTTATTATGGCCAAACCGGTCGATGTTGCAACCTATGTAGAATACGGCGTCGCCGATATCGGTATTGTCGGCAAGGATGTGCTGCTCGAGGAAAACCGCGATGTTTATGAGCTATTGGATCTAAATATCGGGCGCTGCCGGATGTCTGTTATTGGCCTGCCGGATTGGCGTCCGGTCACGAATCCGAGAGTAGCCACGAAATATCCTAATGTCGCTTCCCAGTTCTTCCGTGAAAAAGGACAGCAGGTTGAAGTGATAAAGCTTAATGGTTCTATTGAATTAGCTCCGTTAATCGGGCTTGCCGACCGTATTGTGGATATGGTGGAAACCGGGAGAACGCTAAAGGAAAACGGCTTGGTTGAGCTTGAATCCATGTTCGGAATTACAAGCCGCCTCATTGCCAACCGGGTGAGCTACCGGATGAAAAACAGCCGCATTCAAGAAGTATGCGATCGGCTTCAGGAGATAATTAGCGAATGAAATATGGAAAGGGGAAGCGCGTATGAAGGTGCAGCCGGCTGCAGAATTCTCGATTCAACGGGATGTTGATTATGGCAGCGAGGAGCAAAACCTTGCGGTCAAGCAAATTATCGAGCGTGTGCGCAAGGAAGGAGATCAGGCGCTGTTTGCTTACAGCGAATCGCTGGACAAAATCAAGCTGGATAGCTTGAGAGTTAGCGATGAGGTCATTCAGGCCGCCTATCGCGAAGTAGACGATGAATTTCTCGCCGCTATTCGTGAGGCCGCCGCCAATATCCGCCGCTACCATGAAAAGCAGAAGCGTGTTACGTGGCTGGAGCCTGAGGCCGACGGAACCTTGCTGGGCCAGATGATCCGCCCCCTCAAGCGGGTGGGCATCTATGTCCCGGGCGGTAAAGCGGCCTATCCGTCATCGGTGCTCATGAACGCGATACCGGCATTAGTCGCCGGGGTGCCGGAGGTCGTCATGGTGACGCCGCCGGCGACCGCCGGGCAGCCGGGCATCAATCCGTACATTCTGGTTGCCGCCGCAGAGGTCGGCATCCGGGAAGTGTACGGAGTGGGCGGAGCGCAGGCGATCGCCGCCCTCGCTTACGGCACCGAGACCATCGCTCCTGTCGACAAAATCGTGGGCCCCGGCAACATCTATGTCGCATTGGCCAAACGCTATGTGTTTGGCGTAGTGGACATTGACAGCATCGCCGGGCCGAGCGAGATTGTCGTGCTGGCGGACAGCTCCGCGAATGCGGCTTATATAGCCGCGGATTTGCTGTCCCAGGCGGAGCACGATGAGATGGCCTCCGCTGTGCTGGTCACCCCGTCCCAACAGCTTGCCGAGCAGGTGCGGCAAGAGGTGGATCGCCAGCTGGCGGCGCTGCCGCGGCGCAGCATCGCGGAGAAGTCGCTCCGCGATTATGGGGCGATCCTGACGGTGGACAGCCTGGAAGAGGGCATCGACATCGTGAACCGCCTGGCGCCGGAGCATCTGGAGCTGATGGTCGAGGAGCCGTTTGGCTGGCTGGGGCGGATTGAAAACGCGGGAGCGATTTTCCTGGGCCCATACAGCTCGGAGCCGGTCGGCGATTATTTCGCCGGGCCGAATCATATTTTGCCGACCAACGGGACGGCGCGGTTCTCTTCGCCTCTCTCTGTTGACGATTTCGTTAAAAAATCGAGCCTGATTCATTACAGCAAGCAGGCAATGCAGGCCCATGGCCGCAAAATTATCACATTGGCCGAGCGGGAAGGTTTGCATGGCCATGCGCGCGCCATTGAATTGCGATTGGAAAAGGAGGATCATAACGATGATCGAAAGCTTTAAAGACGTGGAAAGACAGGCCGCCGTCAGCCGGACAACGGGGGAAACCGATATTCAGCTCGCCTTTGCAATAGATGGAACAGGAGTTTCGGAAATCGAAAGTGATGTGCCTTTTCTCAATCATATGCTCGATTTGTTTACCAGGCATGGTCTGTTCAATCTGCGGGTAGATGCCAAGGGAGATGTGGAGATCGATGACCATCATACGGTCGAAGACATCGGCATCTGCCTTGGCCAGGCTTTGCGGGAAGCGCTCGGTGACAAAAAAGGAATTCGCCGGTATGCCAACGTGTTCGTGCCTATGGATGAGGCGCTTGCCCAGGTGGCGATCGATATCAGCAATCGGCCTCACCTGGAATACCGGGCGGAATATCCCTCAGCCACGGTGGGCAGCTTTACGACGGAGCTGGTGCATGAATTTCTGTGGAAGTTCGCTCTGGAAGCGAGAATTACACTGCATGTCATCGTGCATTACGGCCACAACACGCATCATATGATTGAAGCGGTATTCAAGGCGCTTGGCCGCGCGCTCGATGAAGCGACCTCGATTGATCCGCGAGTGCAGGGAGTGCCTTCGACGAAAGGAGTGCTCTAGCCGTGATTGCTATCATTGATTATGGAATGGGCAATCTGCACAGTGTCAGCAAAGCGGTTGAACGTCTTGGCTACGCTTATGAAGTGACTGCGGACAAAGAACGGATTATGAATGCAGAAGGCGCTATTCTGCCTGGAGTTGGTGCGTTCGGAGACGCTATGGAGGAATTAGAGGCGACAGGGCTCAAGGAGACAATTATCCAATACGCCGCCTCCGGAAAGCCGCTGCTGGGCATCTGCCTCGGTATGCAGCTGCTGTTTACGCAAAGTGAGGAGCATGGGCAGCATGCCGGTCTGAATCTGCTGCCGGGTCAAGTGGTCCGCTTTCGCGGTGACTTTAAGGTGCCGCATATGGGCTGGAACCGGTTGAAATTTCATCAGCAAAGCCCTCTGTTCAGAGGATTGGAGGAAGGACATGTTTATTTCGTCCATTCCTTTCATGTGCAGCTGGAGCAGGATGGAGATCTCCTCGCTTCTACCGATTATTTCGGACAGGTAACGGCTATTGTGGGCAGGAACAATGTGTACGGTATGCAATTTCACCCGGAAAAAAGCGGAGAAATTGGAATGAAGCTGCTGGACAATTACTTGTCTTTATGCCGCAAGCCGCTATCTGTTAATCCATAAGAGCTTAAGCTGGGGGAGGAGAACGAATCATGCTAGCAAAACGGATCATTCCCTGTCTCGATGTAAAAGACGGCAGGGTGGTTAAAGGTGTTAATTTCGTCAATCTGCGTGATGCCGGGGACCCCGTCGAATTGGCGGCCATCTATGATAAAGAGAATGCCGATGAACTTGTGTTTTTGGATATTTCCGCATCTAGCGAAGGACGGGCAACGATGATCGAGGTGGTGCGCGAGACTGCCGGGGAAATTTCCATTCCTTTTACGGTAGGAGGCGGAATATCCAGCGTAGATCATATGAAGAACCTGCTGCGCGCCGGTGCGGACAAAATCGGGATTAACACGGCCGCCGTGCTTAATCCCCAGCTCGTATCCGATGGAGCCCGCAAGTTTGGTTCTCAATGCATCGTTGTAGCTGTAGACGCGAAATATAATGAAGCATGGGGCGAATGGGAAGTGTATACCCATGGAGGAAGGAAGCCTGCAGGCATCCGGGCATTGGAATGGGTGCGCAAAATGGAGCAGCTGGGAGCAGGGGAGCTGCTGTTGACCAGTATGGATGCGGATGGAACGAAGGATGGCTTCGATATTTCATTAACCCGTGCGGTTGCCGACTTGGTTAGTATTCCGGTCATTGCTTCCGGAGGAGCGGGAAACTCCGGGCATTTTTATGAGGTATTTACCGCCGGCGGGGCTGATGCTGGTCTCGCGGCAACGATTTTCCATTATAAAGAGCTTACCATTCAAGGGGTCAAAGAGGATCTGTTGAAGAAAGGGGTGGAGATCCGATGAGTTCTTCTGAGTCCAAGGAAACTAACAATCCATCATCTCATCCGGTGTTTGCCCCGGTTAATAAGTGGCTCGACATCATTCAGTGGGATGAACGGGGGCTTGTACCCGCCATCGTCCAGGATGAAGTCAGCAAAGATGTTCTGATGATGGCCTATATGAACCGGGATTCGTTAAAGCTCACTTTGGAATCGGGAGAAGCCTGGTTTTGGAGCCGGTCCCGCCAGGAATTATGGCATAAAGGAGCAACCTCCGGCCATGTCCAGAAGGTTCGCGGACTGCGTTATGACTGTGATGCAGATACGCTGCTGGTGCAGGTGATACCGCAGGGTCCGGCCTGCCATACTGGTAAAAGCTCCTGTTTCTTCAATGAGATTGAGCTTTCTCCGGCTAGCGGTGCATCCGAATCGAACGGCAGTGAAAGGTTCGCTATTCTCGGCAAGCTGGAGTCATTAATTGCAGCCAGAGAAGCGGAACGCCCTGAGGGAGCTTATACGACCTATTTATTCGAAAAAGGGATCGATAAAATCCTGAAAAAGGTTGGGGAAGAAGCTGCGGAGGTCATTATTGCCGCGAAGAATAAGGACAATGAAGAGCTTCGTTATGAGACTAGCGATCTTATTTTTCATATGCTGGTACTGCTCCGTGAAGCCAAGCTTCCTCTCGATGATGTGCTCAGTGAGCTGGAGAGGCGGCATGTGGCCAAGCCTGCCGGAGAGTTTAAATAAATGCAGGGCTCGGCCCAATCAGCTGAAATTACGTGAATATTCATTTCGCAACATATAGAGGACATCCGCCTAGTTCGGGAGACGAATAAGTGGATGTTCTCTCTGTGACCGGAAAAAGCTGCCATAGTTTAGCGAAGAGCATGCCTATAATTGTCACGAAATATTCGCTCTGTATAAGTCCGTGGACTTTCGGCGGAGCGAGCCTACAAGGTATAATAGAAATTAGAGGTTGTGGTCTGCCAAGGTACAGAGAAATAAGAATCGGCTGGTGTGAGCAGAGTACTGGTCATGGGCAGAAGCCTTTTTGCCAAGATGCTGCCGGTCATTCTCTAAAGCAGGCGTTTTGGCTGATCAATCGTAACTAGTCAGGCGATTTTAACCATTTTTTGAATTTATCCATCGACCATGGATAGGGGTAACCAAGTACAGGAGGGTACTATGTCCAGCAATCAGTATAAAGTGTTTTCCGGTTCGTCCAATCCTAAATTAGCCGAAGCCATTTGTCAGGAATTGGGACAGCCTCTCGGCCGAGTTAAGCTTTCACGGTTCAAAAGCGGGGAGCATTATTGCTTGTATGAAGAATCTATCCGCAACTGTGATGTTTTCCTGGTGCAGACGTTCTCTCATCCAATCAACGAGCATTTCGTGGAACTGCTGGTCATGATTGATGCCGCGAAGCGTGCTTCGGCCAAAACGATTAATTTGGTCATTCCTTATTACGGCTATTCCCGGCAGGAGCGCAAAGCAGCCCCGCGTGAACCGATTTCGGCGAAGATGGTTGCCGATGTGCTGACTACAGCAGGGGCTGACCGGGTAATTACATTGGATTTGCACGCGCCTGCGATTCAGGGTTTCTTCAACATTCCTGTGGACCATTTAACGGCATTGGATCTGATCAGCGATTATATCAGCAAGAAGAACATTCCGAATCCGATTATTGTATCTCCGGATGCAGGACGGGCAACTACGGCGGAGAATCTGGCTAACATTCTGTTCGCTCCATTTGCGATCATGATCAAAAAACGGCCTGCACATAACGAATCGGTCATTACCCATGTTATAGGCGAAGTAGAGGGCAAAACGCCGATTATTATTGAGGATTTGATTGATACCGGGACAACGATCGTGAATGTCGTGGAAGGACTTAAGGAGCGGGGAGCGAACGATGTTTATGTATGTTCAACCCATCCGGTATTCTCCGGTCCGGCTCTCGAGCGTCTCGATCACCCGAGTATTAAGGAAGTGATCATAACTGATTCTATCGCGATAAGCGAGGACCGGCCAAGCCGTTTCAGAGTGCTTTCAGTGGCGCCTCTCTTATCGAATGCTATTCGGATCATTCGGGAGGGCGGATCGATCAGCTCCCTTTTCAAGTATGGCGGGGTGTGATTCAGCCTCAGCCGAATGCAAACTTATGATTGGCAAATCCCCGCGTCCTGAAGACATCTGCTGCTCTCTGACAGGAAGCAGACAACGGTTTTGCAAGCACACACGAAGCAGCCCCGGGGCTGCTTTCTTGCCCCATGAGAAAAGCTCTTCTAAATGAAAAAGACTGCGATGGGACAAGCTGGATTCCGCCTGCAGAATTGTTGCAGCCTTTCCAGCCTTCAGTAGAGGTATTCCAAGAAGAACTATGTTATACTAAGCCTTATAAACTGACGGTCCGTGGAAACGGAGAGTTCGGGACCGATCAGATACCGGAGGTGCCTTTACAAGTGGAAAAGAAGATGCTGGTGGCAGCACAGCCGAAACCGAAAGTGGTTGCCTTGAAAATGGATGCCACGTTCTTTTTCGAGAGGGCGGTCCGGTCGCTGGACCGGTTTCATTATGATAAGGCCTTGAAGTATTTCCGCAAAGCGGTTGAATATGAGCCGGATAACCCGGTGAATCATTGTAACTTGGCTGGCATTTTGTCCGAGATGGGGAACTATAAAGAATCGAACGAAGTGCTGCAGCAAATTATTGATGTGGTCGATCCGAAGATGACGGAATGCTATTTCTACCAAGCAAACAATTTTGCCAATATGGAAGATTTCGAGAACGCGGAGAAAGCGATCGTTCGTTATTTAGAGCAGGATGTTAACGGGCATTTTCTCGATGAAGCGGAAGAAATGCTGGAGCTGTTGAGCTATGAGCTGGAGAGGCCGGCTCCGGTTACCAATATTAAAAGCCGCGAGAGCTTGTTTGAACATGATAAGGCCAGAGCTCTGCTGGAAGAGGGATCCTTTGCCAAAGCAGTCAGGGTGCTCGGCCGATTGGTTAAGAAGTATCCTGACTTTTTGGCAGCAAAGAATAATCTGGCCTTAGGCTATTATTACTTGGGTCATTTCGACAAGGCGATGAATACGATCGGGGAAGTGCTGGATAGCGACCCTGGCAATTTGCATGCCTTGTGCAATCTTGCTATTTTCTATCAGCATTTGGGTGAGCAGGAGCAGTTGGCAGAATTGCTGCAGCTGCTAAGAAAAACCTACCCGTTTCACTCCGACCATGTGTTCAAGCTGGGGACAACCATGGGAGTCTTGGGAGAGCACGAAACGGCTTATTTGCTGTTTAGAAGATTGATCAAAAACGGCGGGACGGGGAGCGATGCTTGCCTGTATCATTATGCTGCGGTAGCTGCGCACAATACAGGGAAGCTGGACGATGCTTATAAATACTGGCAGCTTGCGGAGAAGCTGGATCCCAAGTCTGATATCCCGCGGTTTTATTTGAGCGCGCTTAGACAAGAAAGCTCCCATGAACGGAGTCTGCCGATCAGCTACCATTATCATCTGCCTTTTGAAGAGCAATTCAAACTGCTGGGCAGAAGCAAGGAGCCGGTACCCGATGATTTGAAGAGGGATCCGCTGCTCAGGTCCTCCTTTTTCTGGGCTTTGCGTCATGGTGATGCGGATGCCAAGCTGCAGGTTATTCAAGCCTTCGCGAATATAGCGGACAGTGAAGTGAAGGAGGCGCTCAAAGGCTTCCTGCTTGAACCGGAAGAGGATGACTACTTGAAGAGAGTGGCTCTTTTCGCTCTGCGCAGCATGGGAGTCGAGGAATCGCTCCCGGTGCTATTGTCAGGCCAGCAAGAGGTTATTACCGCTCAGCCGATATCCCCTGAGCTGCCGATCTGGAAGAACAAATGGCAGGCAGTGCTGGAGCTGGCTCTGAGCCACATGCAGAAGCGCTACGATATGATTCAGCAGCATGATATGGAAACTCTCTGGGTGGAGTATCTGTCGCGGGTGTTTCCTTCAACGCCAACGATTCATAAGGCGGCGGGCTGGGCGGCAGCTCTCGAATATTTAACTGCCAAGATGCATCGCAGAACGATTTCTTACCAGGAAGTATCCCGCCGTTACGATATTTCGGTCTCCACGATCAGCAAGCACGTGAAATCAATTGATCAAACCTGCGGGCTGAAGCAAAAAATGGATGCGATTTTCCCGAAATTCTCCAGATATATGAAGCAGGAGGAAGAAAGTTAAGTTAGAACAAGCGCTTAACAACAACCACCGCGTAAATGTTTAGCCGGTGAATTCCATATACTTTAAACAACCAAACGCATTTAGCCTGCAGTGGTGAAAAGGAGGAAATCTGATGTACAAAACAATCGTAATAGGAACAGGGCCTGCTGGTTTAACGGCCGCTATTTATTTGGCTAGAGCCAATCTCAACCCTCTAGTTATTGAAGGCCCGGAGCCGGGGGGCCAATTGACGACAACAACGGAAGTGGAAAACTTCCCGGGATTCCCGGACGGCATTATGGGTCCCGAGCTGATGGATAATATGCGGAAGCAGGCCGAAAGATTTGGAGCTGAATTTAAAACCGGCTGGGTAAACGAGATTGACCTCGGAAGCCGTCCTTTTAAATTAACCGTGGAAGGAATCGGCGAGCTAGTAGCGGAAAGTGTGATTATTTCTACAGGAGCTTCGGCCAAGCTGCTCGGAATCCCGAATGAGAAGGACAGCATAGGGCGCGGGGTTAGTACTTGTGCGACTTGCGACGGCTTCTTTTTCAGAGGGAAAAAGATTATCGTCGTGGGCGGGGGAGACTCTGCAATGGAGGAAGCGAATTTCTTAACCCGATTTGCTTCGGAGGTTGAGATCGTGCATCGCCGCAACGAACTGAGGGCTTCCAAAATTATGCAGGACCGGGCGCGTGAGAATGAAAAGATCAAATGGTCGCTGAACCGCACCCCGCTGGAAGTGATTTCGGATGATAAAGGTGTTAAAGCGCTAAAAGTAATGAATAATGAAACGAACCAGGAAGAAGTGATCGAAACGGACGGGATTTTCGTCGCAATCGGGCATACGCCGAATACCGGCTTTCTTGGCGGACAAATCCAGACAGATGACCTTGGCTATATCGTAGTTAAACCAGGCACTACGGAAACTAACATTCCAGGTGTATTTGCCTGCGGAGATGTTCAGGACCATAAGTATCGTCAAGCGATTACGGCAGCTGGTAGCGGCTGTATGGCGGCGTTGGATTGTGAGAAATTCCTCGAAGGAAGCATGGTTCACGACTGGAGCGAGACGCTTAATTCCTAAGCCATCCTGCTTCCGGCCATTGAAGGTTCAGGGGAAGTGCAGGCGGAAGATGCGTGGAAATTAATAAAGCATGGGGTGACAGGGGAACATGTCAAATGCAATATACGTGGGCATTGATTTGGGTGGAACGGCTATTAAGGTGGGCATCTGCGACCAGTCCGGCAAGCTTTTGCATACTTACGAGGGCCCTACAGGACCCAGAGAGAACGGGGAGGAAATCGCCGCGCGAATGGAGCAATACGTCCGCAAGCTGGTGGCGGATACGTCTTATTCAATGGATCAGGTCTCGGGTGTAGGGGCGGGGATTCCAGGCTTCCTTGATACGGCAACCGGAGTAGTAATCAGTTCACCTAATATTCCCGGATTCAAGAACTTTCCACTGAAGGATATCCTCGAAGCCAAGCTGCAAAAAACCGTTATGATTAATAATGACGCCAACGTAGCCGCCTTAGGCGAAGCTTGGGGAGGAGCGGGGAAAGGTATTTCCGACCTCGTTTGCTATACGCTTGGAACGGGTGTTGGCGGAGGAATCATTATTGGCGGCAAAATCCTTACCGGTTTTACCGGAATGGCGGGTGAGCTCGGACATATGCAGCTAATACCCGACATAGAAGCGATCGCTTGCGGCTGTGGCCATAAAGGCTGTCTCGAAACGGTTTCCTCGGCGACGGGTGTAATTCGTATGGCCAAAGAGGCTATAGAGCGGGGAGAGCAAACTGAGCTGTCAATGGTCAACGATATACAGGCGAAGGATGTGTTTGATGCGGCCAAGGCCGGAGACGAGACTGCGCTGCGCATCGTCCACCGCGCTGCTCTATACCTCGGAAAATCGATGGCCATGCTGTCTATTGTGGTTAATCCGCAGCGGTTTATTCTTGGCGGCGGCATGTCCAAAGCCGGCGACATTCTGTTCCAGCCTATCTACGAGGCCTACGAGAAGTATTCACTGCCAACGTCAAGACAGAATGTGGACATAGTTCCCGCACTGCTGGGCAATGATGCAGGGGTAGTTGGTGCAGCCGGACTGATCATTTCGTCCTAATGCATCCGAAAGGGGAGAGCGGCGTGGAAGAAAGAATGGTGCTGTCCGAGATGGTCATTATTACGGGGATGTCAGGAGCAGGCAAAACCATTGCTGTGCAAAGTCTGGAGGACCTTGGCTACTTCTGCATTGATAATTTGCCGCCTGCACTCATTCCCAAATTTGCGGAATTGATGGAGCAGTCCAGCGGCAAAATAGGAAAAGTTGCCTTGGTGATTGATTTAAGGGGAAGGCAGTTTTTTACCGCATTGTCTGAATCTCTTCAGCATTTGAAGGAAAACTATACGATAAACTATGAAATTTTATTTTTAGATGCTACAGATGCCGTATTGGTTCAACGGTATAAGGAAAGCAGAAGAAGACATCCGCTGGCTAAAGACGGCTCGCTCTTAACGGGCATTGAGCAGGAGCGCAAATTGCTGGAGGAGCTGAAAGGGCAGGCCCATCAAGTTATTGATACCAGCAGCCTTAAGCCAGCGCAATTAAAGGAACGGCTCGCTTCCCGTTTTCTTCATACAGATACGAATAAAATTTCGGTCAATGTCATTTCATTTGGTTTCAAATTTGGTGTTCCGATTGACGCCGACTTAATATTCGACGTCCGATTCCTGCCCAACCCGCATTATATTGATCAACTAAGGCCTAAAACGGGACAAAATGCCGAAGTGTACGATTATGTAATGAAATGGGGAGAAACGCAGGAATTTCTGAACAAATTACTGGATATGCTTCATTTTTTACTCCCCCAGTATAAAAAAGAAGGAAAGAGTCAAGTCGTAATCGGAATAGGATGTACGGGAGGCAAACACCGTTCCGTGGCGATTGCTGAGTTTTTGGGCAAAACACTCGGTACCAGCGAGACAGAAATCGTAAGGGTAACTCATAGAGAAGCGGAGAGGATTGGATGATGAGCAAGGTCGATAACTCCGGCTTACCACGTGCTGCGGATCAGCCCAGAATTGTCGTGATAGGCGGAGGTACGGGCTTGTCGGTTATGCTGCGCGGACTCAAGGAGAAGCCGCTAGATATAACCGCTATCGTGACGGTTGCTGATGATGGGGGAAGCTCCGGCATTCTCAGGGACGAGATGAAAATTCCTCCTCCCGGTGATATTCGGAATGTCTTAATCGCCCTTGCAGATGCAGAGCCGATGCTATCGCAAATGCTGCAGCACCGCTTCAACTCGGGCAACGGGTTGGCCGGGCACAGCCTCGGCAATCTAATTCTTGCAGCGATGAAGGAAATTACCGGCGACTTTGTATCAGGAGTAAAGGAGCTTAGCCGGGTGCTTGCGGTTAGGGGGCGGGTGCTTCCGGCTACCCACCAGTCGATCATTCTAAAGGCGGAAATGGAGGACGGCACCATTGTGGAAGGGGAATCCAAAATCCCCAAGTCAGGCCTTAAAATCCGCCGCGTCTTTATTGAGCCGAATGATGTGAAGCCTCTGGATGAAGCGATTGAAGCAATCCGCAATGCCGATGCGATTCTGATGGGGCCTGGAAGCTTGTATACAAGTATTATGCCGAACCTTCTCGTTCCACAGCTGGCTCAGGAAATAGCCGCGAGTGAAGCGCTGCGCATCTTTGTTTGCAACGTGATGACCCAGCCCGGAGAAACGGATCATTTCTCGGTCGATGATCATTTGCAAGCGATCCGTGACCATGTAGGCAAAGATTTATTCGACTACGTGATCGTGAATAACAGTTCCATCCCTCCACAGGTACAGCAGCAGTATGCGGAGGAGGGGGCGGAAGTAGTCAGGCTGGATATGGAGGCGGTAGCCGCTAGAGGCTGCCGGGTCATAGCTGACCGTCTGGTCTTGTTCCGTACTTATTTAAGACATGACGCCGATAAACTGAGCAGGCATATCTATGATCTGGTGCAGCGGAGGGTGTCGGAGAAGGGGTGAGATGGGAATGTCTTTCGCCGCAGAGACTAAAAAAGAATTAACGTTAGTGGAAGCATCCCCATGCTGTGAAAAAGCGGAGCTTTCCGCCCTGATCCGGATGAATGGGACGGTACAGCTTTCCAGTCAGAGGGTCATTCTTGACATTTCTACAGAGAATGCGGCCATTGCACGGCGAATTTATTCTTTGGTGAAGAAAACCTTCAATGCCCATGCAGAGCTGCTCGTTCAGAAAAAAATGAGACTCAAAAAGAACAATGTGTACATCGTCCGAGTGCCCGCGCAGGTTCAGCAAATTCTCCAGGAGCTGAATATCGTATCGGAGGGTTTTCAGTTTACTCCGGGCATTGATAAGCGAATGCTGCGGAAAGACTGCTGCCGCAGAGCTTATTTGCGAGGGGCTTTCTTGGCAGGGGGATCCGTGAACAGTCCTGAGGGCTCATCCTATCATCTGGAGATTGCTTCGATGTATGAGGAGCACTGCGCGGCTCTGGTGGAGCTGGCTAACCGGTTTGCGCTTAACGCCAGATGTATCGAACGCAAGAAGGGGTTTGTGTTTTACATTAAGGAAGGCGAGAAGATTACGGAACTGTTAAGCTTGATTGGAGCCCACCAGGCTTTGCTGAAGTTTGAAAATGTGAGAATTATGAAGGATATGCGCAATTCGGTAAACCGGATTGTTAATTGCGAGACAGCCAATTTGAACAAAACGATCGGTGCTGCCGTTAGACAGATTGAGAACATTAAGCTGCTGGACAGCGAAATTGGCTTGGAAAATCTTCCGGAGAAGCTGCGGGAGGTTGCCGAGGTCCGGCTTCAGTATCCCGATATCAATCTCAAGGAAGTAGGCGATTTGCTTAAAGGATCGGTCAGTAAGTCCGGAGTCAATCACCGCTTGCGTAAAATTGATGAAATGGCTGAAAAAATTCGTAATGGGAAATAAGAAACATGGTATTAGTTCTAGTTAAGTTTGGGGATAAATGATATAATATTTGAAAAAACTTAACTTGTGGAGTGAAATAGGTGTAACCTAAAAAATAGTAGGGGGTATTCGTAATGACAAAGCGACCTGTTGTTGTCAAATTGAAAACAGGCTTACACGCAAGGCCCGCTGCTTTGTTTGTGCAAGAAGCCAATAAGTTTTCCTCTGAAATTTTCGTTGAGAAAGAGGAAAAGAAAGTCAACGCCAAGAGCATAATGGGTATTATGAGTCTGGCCATCAGTTCGGGCACGGAAGTATCCATAAGTGCAGAAGGCGCGGATGCGGAACAGGCTGTAAACGCTTTAGTTTCCTTAGTCAGCAAGGAAGAGCTGGAGAATCAATAAGACAGACAAAGCATCGCTTTTAGAAATACAGGTTGAGAGAGAAGCCATCGGCGTACATAGAGGAACCGGATTCGGCGTCCTGCGTGAGTTTTCCCTAAGCTTTGGAGAAAGGAGACAGCGGGTAACCCCAGCTTCTTTAAAGCTAAGGTACCGTCAGGCTGCTGTTCCGGACGTTGATCGTTTAACGTTTGATTGAGCAAATCGTTACTGCAAGCTGATATGTAACAGACGAGGCTATCATGATTGACGGTATTATATCCGTCTGATATACACTATCAAAAAGCCGGATCCCTGGGATCCGGCTTTTGCTAATTACTGCTGGTTAATACAATTGTACAGCTCCCTCGAAGCCTTGATAGAGAAGAGCCTTTCACTTGGAGAGAGCGGGTGCCTTACAGAGACTGGATAACTTTGTCAATGATCCCATACTCTTTGGCCTGATCAGCCCACATGAAGTAATCGCGGTCAGTATCCTTCTCAATGCGCTCGAGAGGCTGTTTGGTGCGTTCGGCTAAAATATGGTTCAGCTTCTCGCGCATACGGAGAATACGTTTGGCCCGGATCTCGATATCGCTCGCCTGGCCCTCAGCGCCTCCGAGTGGCTGGTGAATCATAATTTCACTGTTCGGCAGCGCGTAGCGTTTGCCAATTTCCCCAGCGGCGAGCAGGAAGGCTCCCATCGATGCGGCCAATCCGACACAGATGGTGGACACATCGGATTTAATGAATTGCATGGTATCGAAGATCGCCATTCCGGCAGAAATGGATCCTCCCGGACTGTTAATGTACAAATGAATATCCTTTTCCTGATCTTGGGCATCCAGGAACAGCAGCTGGGCAATGACGGCATTAGCTACTTGATCGTTAATAGGGGTGCCAAGGAATATAATTCGGTCCTTCAACAGACGGGAGTATATGTCGTATGCTCGTTCTCCTCTTGCATCGGGTTCAACAACCATAGGTATAAAGCTCATGAACGTGGCCTCCTTTATTTCTCCAACTAAGGAAATCTTCAATCAGTGTATACTAAATCGATAACCTAAATACATAATACCGAATAATAATCAAAAGGTCAACAAAGGTCAAACATTAGATAATAAAAAAATCAGCCTTGTGCTGTAAGACTGACTGTTCTGATAACATTTATGGCGCGCCCGCGAGGGATCGAACCTCGATCTCAGGCTCCGGAGGCCTGCGTCATATCCATTGGACCACGGGCGCAAAATAGTCGGTTAACATACGGAAATTATGTGAGAAAACAAGAAGCAGCAAAAATAATTATATGACACTGTTCACTAAATTGCAAGTTTTGTTTTAGAAAAGCTTGTCCTCATCTAAAAGAATAAATCAACGTAGGAGTAAATGACAGGTGCTTTACGAGGTCACGAAAACATTTTAACAAAAAAATAATATACGGTTTTAAAATAAGCAGGCGCCCTTCTAACCTTGCTGTCAGAGGGTGCCCGGTTTTTCTCTATATTGCTTCATTTGCTGCGGTTTTATGGGGAGGGATCAGAGGGCGCCATGGTCCTTCGAGTCAACCCATTTAAGGGAAAATTGCACAAGCCCCCAGTTGCAAACCAAGGAAGCATTGAGTATAATCGAAGGTGAACAGACGCGTTGTTCTTTTTTTAAAACTAATTGGGACCAAAAATGTTGACGTGGGACGTTTATTGTCCAGGTGGTGATGGGCTTGCAAAGTGGTCAAGGTGAAAATGTGAGGGCGATTCTGGAGATTCAGAAGCAGCTTCTGCCCGATTTAATGGAGCAGCTAAAGAAAAGATACACCGTATTGCATCACATTCACGTTTCCCGGGTGGTAGGACGCCGTACCCTGGCAACTTCTTTGAATATGACAGAGAGGGTTCTGAGGGGCGAGGTGGAGTTTCTTAAAAGCCAGGGCCTGCTGGAAGTGGAATCGTTCGGTATGAGCGTCAGCGAGTCGGGAGTTCGGCTATTAGAACAGCTGGAACCGATGATCCGCGAGCTGTTCGGATTATCCGAGCTGGAGGAGCAGATCCGCAAAGCTTTTAAGGTCAAACAGGTTACTGTCGTTCCGGGGGATTCAGATACCTCACCATCGGCTAAGAAAGAGTTAGGCCGTGCGGGGGCTTCCGCTCTGCGCAAGTTGGTGCAGGAAGCATCGGTCATCGCTGTAACGGGCGGCTCTACTATGGCTGAAGTAGCCAATCATGTCCAGCCCTCCGCGTCGCTCAAGGCGAGCTTGTTCGTCCCGGCAAGAGGCGGCCTGGGTGAAGGTGTGGAGCTTCAGGCCAATACGATAGCTTCCATTATGGCGAAAAAAAGCGGTGGCCAATACCGGCTTCTGCATGTACCGGATCACTTAGGCGAGGAAGCTTATCTGTCCTTGATCCAAGACCCCAACATCCAGGAAATATTGTCGGTTATCCGCAGGACACAAATCGTTGTTCATGGCATCGGTGAAGCGATGGCCATGGCGAAGCGGCGCAAGCTTGATGCTGAAACGGTCAGTCGGCTGCGTCAAGATGGAGCTTTGGCGGAAGCCTACGGCTATTATTTTGACAAGCAGGGCAACGTGATTCACAAGATGACAACGGCTGGCCTCCGTCTTGAAGATTTGGAGAATACCCGGGTGATTGCTGTCGCCGGCGGCAAAAGCAAAGGGGAGAGCATCGCCGCTGTTCTGAAATATGGACGGGAGCAGGTGCTGGTAACCGATGAAGCGGCGGCGCGGGAGACGTTAAAATACATCTGATACGTGCTTAAGTTTACTTAGAAGTGTAAAGACTTGTAACAGGCTTTGAGCGCACTGCAATACGCACTGTGACACAGCTAATTCATGCTATCAGGATCATGACAGGCTACGGCTTGTCTTGAGATAAATTTTTATTTACCACAACTCAATTTCCAAATTTCAAGGAGGAATTTAACATGGTGAAAATTGGTATTAACGGTTTTGGACGTATCGGCCGCAATGTGTTCCGCGCGTCTTTCAACAATCCGGAAGTGGAAGTTGTAGCAATTAACGATCTGACCGATGTTAAAGTGCTGGCTCACCTGCTGAAATATGATACGACTCATGGTATCTTCCAAGGCGAAGTTCAAGCTGGAGAAGGAAGCCTGATCGTTAACGGTAAAGAGATTAAAGTATTCGCAGAGCGTGATCCTGGCAACCTGCCTTGGGCAAGCGTAGGCGCCGAAATCGTGGTCGAATCCACCGGTATTTTCACGGCTAAGGAAAAGGCAGAAGCGCACTTGAAGGGCGGAGCGAAAAAAGTTATTATCTCCGCACCGGCAACTAACGAAGACATTACCATTGTTATGGGTGTTAACGAAGACAAGTACGATGCTTCCCAGCATACGATCATTTCCAATGCTTCTTGTACGACAAACTGCCTGGCTCCTTTTGCCAAAGTGCTTAATGAGAAGTTCGGCATTGTTAAAGGTATGATGACAACTGTTCACTCCTATACGAACGACCAAAGCGTATTGGATCTGCCGCATAAGGATCCTCGCCGTGCTCGCGCTGCAGCTGAGAACATCATCCCTTCATCCACTGGTGCAGCCAAAGCGGTATCTCTGGTGCTGCCTGAGCTGAAAGGCAAATTGAACGGGATGGCTTTCCGCGTGCCTACTCCTAACGTTTCCGTTACGGATCTGGTAGCTGAGCTGAGCCGCAACGTTACCTTGGAAGAAGTTAACGCTGCATTGAAAGAAGCGGCTGATGGTCCGTTGAAAGGCATCATGAACTATTCCGAAGAGCCGCTCGTATCCAGCGACTACAACGGAGATCCGGCTTCCTCCACAATTGACGCTCTTTCCACTATGGTGGTGGGTGACAACCTGGTGAAAGTGGTATCCTGGTATGACAATGAGTGGGGCTATTCCAACCGCGTGGTTGACCTGGCTCTTTATATCGCAAGTAAAGGCTTGTAATTATAGAATGTTCGGTTTAGGGGAGAAGCAATTCTCCTCTAATTGAACGTTATCGGCGGTTTGCACAGCAGCATGACTGCTGCCATACTTAAGAAATGATGGATGACGATGGTTATTCATCAAGATACAATGAACCTGGAGGGATTGCCTTGAACAAGAAAAGCATCCGCGATGTGGAAGTGAAAGGAAAGAAAGTGTTCGTCCGGGTCGATTTTAACGTTCCCCTGGAGAACGGAGTCATTACTGACGATACCCGCATCCGAGAAACGGTACCTACAATTCAGTATTTGATCGATAATGGAGCTAAAGTGATCTTGGCCAGCCACTTGGGAAGACCGAAAGGCCAGGTAGTTGAAGAGCTGCGTCTCACTCCTGCGGCCAAGCGCCTGTCCGAGCTGCTCGGCAAGCCTGTAGCTAAAGCGGATGAAGCCATCGGATCCAATGTGCAGGAGCAAATCGCCGCATTAGGTGAAGGGGATGTGCTGCTGCTGGAAAACGTCCGCTTCTACCCGGGTGAAGAAAAGAATGATCCCGAGCTGGCCAAAGCGTTTGCAGAACTGGCCGACCTGTATGTGAATGATGCATTCGGGGCCGCTCACCGCGCTCATGCTTCGACTGAAGGGATAGCCCAGCATTTGCCTGCTGTTTCCGGCTTGCTGATGGAAAAAGAGCTGGACGTGCTCGGCAAGGCTTTGTCCAATCCCGAGCGTCCTTTTACCGCGATTATTGGCGGAGCGAAGGTTAAGGACAAAATCGGTGTCATCGAGAACCTGCTTAATCTTGCGGACAACATTATTATCGGTGGCGGCTTGTCTTATACGTTCCTCAAAGCTCAAGGCTATGAAATCGGTAATTCTCTTGTCGATAACGAGAAGCTGGACCTGGCACTCGGCTTTATCGAGAAAGCGAAGGAAAAGAACGTCAATTTCCTGCTGCCAGTCGATATTGTCGTAACCGATGATTTCAGTCCGACCGCAAATACGAAAGTAGTTGCGATCAGCGAGATTCCGGCCGATTGGGAAGGAATCGATATTGGTCCTAAAACCCGTGAAATTTATGCGGATGTGATTAAAAAATCCAAGCTCGTTGTCTGGAACGGACCTATGGGCGTGTTTGAAATCGAGCCGTTCTCGAAGGGAACACAAGCCGTAGGACAGGCCTGTGCGGAGACAGCGGGCTACACCATTATTGGCGGCGGTGATTCAGCTGCAGCTGCAGAGAAGTTCGGATTGGCCGAGCAGATGGACCACATGTCCACTGGCGGCGGTGCCTCGCTAGAGTTTATGGAAGGCAAGCAGCTGCCAGGCGTTGTTGCTTTGAACGACAAGTAAGCAGCGGGCAGTACCGGCAAGCTGTTCATAGGCTATCAGCGTCTGCAAGAGCCTTTGATCATATGACAATCAATTTTAAATAGAAAGGAGACCACCATCCATGAGAACCCCCATTATCGCGGGAAACTGGAAAATGTTCAAAACGGTGAAGGAAGCGTTGGCTTTTGCTGATGCGGTTAAAGGCAAGGCCGAGGTAAACGGAGTGGATACGGTAATCTGCGCACCTTTTACTCAACTGGCTTCCTTGGTTGAAGCATTAAAAGGAACCTCCATCAAGGTGGGAGCGCAAAATCTCCACTGGGAAGAAAACGGCGCCTATACAGGCGAGATTAGCGGTCCTATGCTTCAAGAAACCGGTGTGGAGTATGTCATTATCGGGCATTCCGAAAGAAGAGCTTATTTTGCGGAAACGGATGAAACGGTCAACAAAAAAGTTCACGCTGCATTCCGCTATGGCCTAACTCCTATCATTTGTGTGGGAGAAAAGCTGGAGGAGCGGGAGGCGGATCGCACGAAAGAAGTGTGCAAGCTGCAAACCGAAGCGGCCCTTCAAGGCCTTACGGCTGAGCAGGCGGCTAAAGCGGTTATCGCTTATGAGCCGATCTGGGCAATCGGTACCGGCAAGTCTTCGACTTCAGCCGATGCGAACGATGTAATCAGCTATATCCGCGAGCTTGTTAAAGAGCTTTACGGCGAAGAGGTGGCGAAAGCTATCCGCATTCAATATGGCGGCAGTGTGAAGCCTAACAACATAACCGAGTACATGCAAATGTCTGACATTGATGGCGCCCTGGTAGGTGGAGCGAGTCTCGAACCGGATTCCTTCATCCAGCTGGTTGAGGGGGCGCGTTAAAATGGCAAGACCAAAACCGGTGGCCTTAATTATTCTGGATGGCTTCGGACTTCGCTCAGAGGTTCAGGGCAATGCGGTAGAGCAGGCCAACAAGCCGAATTATGACCGCTATTGGGCGGAATATCCTCACACAACGTTGACTGCTTGCGGAGAGGCAGTAGGTCTTCCAGAAGGACAAATGGGCAACTCTGAGGTTGGGCATCTTAATATCGGCGCGGGAAGGATTGTGTACCAGGATCTTACCCGGATTACCAAATCGATTCGCGATGGCGAATTTGACGGGAATGAAACGTTCCTGGCCGCTATCAGGCATGCCAAAGAGAACAATGCCAAGCTTCATTTGTACGGACTGCTGTCCGACGGCGGCGTTCACAGCCATATTGCCCATCTGTTCGCTCTGCTTGACCTGTGCAAGAAGCAGGACTTCAAAGACGTATGCATTCACGCGTTTTTAGACGGGCGTGACGTGGCTCCTGACAGCGCTAAAGGTTATATGGAGCAATTGCTTAACAAAATTGATGAGGTCGGTGTCGGCAAGGTGGCGACCGTTCAAGGACGCTATTATGCGATGGACCGTGACAAGCGCTGGGATCGCGTGGAGAAATCCTATCGCGCAATGGTTTATGGCGAAGGTCCTACCCATCATGATCCGGCGGCCGCTATCGCAGAATCGTATGAACAGTCTGTCTATGACGAGTTCGTACTGCCTACGGTCATCGTAGATTCGGAAGGCAAGCCTAACGGGCTGGTCAAATCCAAAGACTCCGTTATTTTCTTTAACTTCCGTCCCGACCGGGCGATACAGCTGTCGCAGGTGTTCACGAACACCGATTTCCGTTTCTTTGATCGCGGTATGGCCTGCCCGACAGAGCTTCATTTTGTCTGCATGACCTTATTTAATGAATCGATCGGCGGTTATGTCGCATATCAACCGAAGAACTTGGATAATACACTGGGCGAAGTGCTGGTGCAGAACAATCTGACTCAACTGAGAACAGCGGAAACCGAGAAATATCCGCATGTTACCTTCTTTTTCAGCGGCGGCCGCGATGTTGAGCTTCCTGGGGAAACGCGGATTCTCATTAATTCGCCTAAGGTGGCTACTTATGATCTGAAGCCGGAGATGAGCGCTTATGAATTAGCGGAGTCAACGGTTAAAGAAATTGAATCCGGCAAGCATGACGTAATTATTATGAACTTTGCCAATCCGGATATGGTTGGCCACTCTGGCATGCTGGAGCCTACCATCAAAGCAGTGGAAGCTGTTGATGAATGTCTGGGCCAGGTTGTAAGTGCCATTCAGGCGCAAGGTGGCGTGGCGATCATTACAGCTGACCACGGAAATGCTGATCTCGTAAGAGACGAACAGGATCGTCCTCATACGGCGCATACTACCAACCCGGTGCCGTTGATTGTGCTGGACAAAAACGTTAAGCTAAGAGAAGGCGGCATACTGGCGGATATTGCCCCGACCATGCTGACACTGCTCGAGTTGAAACAGCCTGCGGAAATGACGGGGAGTACTCTGATCGTGGAGTAGTCGCGGCTTGATCATTACATTTAAGATCGAATAAGGAGAGGTTTACATGACCATTATTGCTGATGTGTATGCCCGCGAGGTACTTGATTCCCGCGGTAACCCTACTGTTGAAGTAGAAGTAACATTAGAATCCGGCGCTAAAGGCCGTGCCATCGTTCCTTCCGGTGCGTCTACAGGTGCGTACGAAGCCGTTGAGCTGAGAGACGGAGACAAAACCCGTTATTTGGGTAAGGGCGTCTTAAAGGCTGTTGACAACGTTAACGGTGTCATCGCTCCTGAAATTATCGGCCTGGATGCAATTGACCAGGTAGCTATTGATGCCAAAATGATTCAGCTCGATGGAACAGAAAATAAAGGCAAGCTGGGTGCTAACGCTATTCTTGCCGTTTCCATGGCAGTAGCCCGCGCGGCAGCTGAAGCGCTAGACATTCCGCTGTATACTTACCTCGGCGGGTTCAATGCGAAGACTCTTCCAGTACCTATGATGAACATCGTTAACGGCGGAGCGCATGCCGACAACAACGTGGACGTGCAGGAATTTATGGTGCTGCCTGTAGGTGCTTCCAGCTTTAAAGAGGCGCTGCGCATCGGTGCAGAGATTTTCCATAACTTGAAATCTGTATTGAAGGAAAAAGACCTGAACACAGCAGTCGGTGATGAGGGCGGTTTTGCACCCAACCTTGGTTCCAATGAGGAAGCGATCACTACGATCATCTCCGCTATCGAGCGTGCTGGCTACAAACCGGGTGAAGATGTTTTCCTGGGTATGGACGTAGCGTCCACCGAATTCTTCAAGGATGGAAAATACCATCTGGAAGGTGAGGGTAAATCCTATACTTCCGCTGAATTCGTAGACTACCTTGCAGAATTGGTGGATAAATATCCGATCATCACGATTGAGGATGGCTGCGCTGAGGATGACTGGGAAGGCTGGAAGCTGCTGACCGACAAGCTGGGCGGTAAAGTTCAGCTCGTGGGAGACGATCTGTTCGTTACGAATACGACTCGTCTGTCCGAAGGAATTGAGAAAGGCATCGGCAATTCCATTCTGATCAAAGTGAATCAAATCGGCACGCTGACCGAAACCTTCGATGCGATTGAAATGGCCAAACGCGCCGGTTACACTGCGGTCATTTCCCACCGTTCCGGTGAAAGTGAAGACAGCACGATTGCCGATATCGCTGTAGCGACCAATGCCGGTCAAATCAAAACCGGTGCTCCTTCCCGTACAGACCGTGTAGCTAAGTACAACCAATTGCTTCGCATTGAAGATCAATTGGCGAGCGTAAGCCAATATGCGGGAAAAAGCGCATTTTACAACTTGAAAAACTTCAAATAAGTCTGAAAATGGAGCCGGTCCGACGGATTAAGAGTCGAGCTTAGTTAGCCGAACACGGTTTTCCATCTGCGTTAACGGGGCTGGCTAATAAGTAACGCCTCGTGCAAGTAAAGATGTCACAATAAAACACCCGAGAATGTTTGATTTTACGGCATTCTTGGGTGTTGTCAATTTAAGGCAGGTGTCGCACTACACCGGGATGAAATGTATTTGGAGCTGGAATGTATGCGAAAAATCGCATATATTTCACCTTCGCCGCCACCCCCGGTGGAATGGTATGTGAAAACAGTTACGCCATTGAATTCTCAGGCACAACTCCTCCAGCATGAAAATAACCAAGGTTGGCGGGGTTCGCGGGCTGCGGGGGCTTGTTGCCTGCGTTTTGTATGAAATGCCGTACAAAAGCATGGGGTTGAAGGGCGATTACCGGAGATTTGTATGAAATGTCGTACAAAAGCATGGGATTGAAGGACGATTACCCAAGATTTGTATGACAAATCGTACAAAAGCATGGGATTAAGGGCGATTACCCGAAATTTGTATGACAAATCGTACAAATGCAGGGGTTTAAGCGATTAAAGAGCTGCAGCCAGTGTTCTCAGCAAAAAGCATGTTGCCAACATGTATTGTAAGCTTGTTGCAATTTATTGCATCTGGAACATATGCTATTTTCATACCGGAGTGGTGCCAGAATTGGAGAAGACATGACTGTTTTTCATAAGCAATTGAATTGTTCCAGTAAAAAGCTGGACTTTTAATTATGAAGCCTTGAGAACTTGATTCGCTCATTAGCGATGCTTATATGAAACGGAAGGACTTCCTTAAACGTAAATAAACTATTTCCTTAGACCAAGGTCGATCAACTGCAGAAAAGGGGAGAATGTGATGGGCAGATGGATCATAACGATTGTTTTTCTGGTGATATGCGCATTCTTTACCCGGATGATTCCCTATACGTCCTTCTTTCGCAATTTCAATACGATGATTCATGAGTTTGGCCACGCAATCACGACATTGGTGCTCTCCGGCCGCGTCCTCAATATAGAGTTGTATGCCGATCACAGCGGGGTCACCCGTTCGGCGGTGGCTGAATCCTGGAAGCTGATCCCCATTGGTTTATCCGGGTATCTGATCGCTTCCCTGTTTGCCTGGTTCCTGTTTGCAATGGACTACAAAAATAAGCAGAAGCTAGGACTCGTCGTCATGACGACTATCGCTGCGATTTCGTTAGTGTTTTTTGTGCGCAATGAGTTCGGGATTTGGTGGCTTATCGGCTTTATAGTTCTGAATGTGATTATGATTATGTTTGCACGTGGAAATTTCGAGCGGATTTACTATTTGATCATCGCTTTCTTAACCCTGGAGGAATCGGTTTTTAGTGCCTTCTCTCTGGTGATTTATGCCTATAACGACCCCGCTCATGCCGGTGACGCGGCTCTGCTGCGAGAGGCAACCGGCCTGCCAGCTATGCTGTGGGCACTTGTATTTACAGTATTTGCTCTCTGGTGTGCAATGAAGGGTCTATCCTTGTTCGCCAAAAAAAGAAGCAGGCCCAATCGCTCTCCGGGCGGTTATGCGCACCGGACTTATTCCGAATACTCCGGAAACCCCGAATACTCCGGAAACTCAGAATACCCCGAATACTCAGAGGACAGGCGGGGACGCTTTTAAGCGAATGAAATGAGGATCTCGTTTTTGAAAAAAGAGCGCCAGTTCACTTTAGGCTAGCGCCAGTTCTCTTTTGGCTTTTATGTTGAATGACTTGCCAATCTTGCTTTTTACATCGGGGCCATTCAGGGCTGCCTAGAAAACGGGCGCTTTTGCTATGCCCAAATTGACGGATAATGCTTTAACGACATCGATATGAGGTCATCTGTTTGCTGCGGAAGTTCTCTTGTTCAAATCCCGGATCTGTTCATTTAAGCTGCTTAGATCAGGAACTTCCCGGGGTTCGTCATGCAAATCATAATCCGCCTTCAACTGCAAAATCCTCCGCACGCTTTCCTCGATTCGCTTCTCAGTCAAGGTGCCTTCGTCGACTGCTTTTTTCACATAAGTAATGACCTCGTCTACATTCTCATATTTATGAGCGACTAATAAGATGTCAGTTCCAGCCTTCAGGGATAACACAGCGGCTTCCCCCATGCCATAACGATTCGCGATCGCTCTCATTGTTAAATCATCCGTGATGACCACACCATCGAAGCCCAGCTTATTTCTCAGCTGATCGGTTATAACAGCAGGGGACAGCGAAGAGGGGAGCTCTTCATCCAGTGCCGGGAATAAGATATGCGCGACCATAACGACATCGGCTCCAGCATCGATCGCATCGGCAAAAGGCTTCAGCTCCAGGCTATCCAGCTCATCTTCCGTCTTAAGGATAACCGGGAGATCGAGATGAGAGTCCGTGTCCGTATCCCCATGCCCGGGGAAATGTTTAACGACCGGAATGACGCCTTCCTGCTTAATATGCTGCATCACTTTGATTCCCATAGTGCTTACCTGCTCAGGATCGTCCCCGAAGGAACGGTCTCCGATCACCGGATTTGCCGGATTGCTGTTCACATCGAGCACGGGAGCGAAGTTCATGTTCATTCCCATCATGTCCACGCCTTCGCCCAGTACAAAGCCTAATAAGGAAGCAAGCTCCGGATCGCTGCTTTCCCCGATTTGCAGCGCGCTAGGCAGGGCCACCCAATCATTAAACCGGCTGACTCGGCCGCCTTCCTGGTCTACCGAAAGCAGCAAAGGAGCATGATTGACTTGGTTCCATTCATTAACCTGGTTAACAAATTGGATGATGGAGGCCGGATCGGCCAGGTTGTTCCTGAAAAAAATAATGCCGCCGACGTGCTGCTCCACAATCATTCTGCGGGTTTGTTCGTTAGGCTCTGATCCTTCTACTCCCGCAACAATTAACTGGCCGATCTTCTCTTCCAGACTCATGTCCTCAATCATGCTATCGATGTTTTCTTCACGGGCATCTTCAGTCCCGGGATTAGGATCAGGAGGAGAAGACGGTGTGGACCCGGGTTCAGGCGTTGAGGATGGTGCAGAACCTGGGGGCTGTTCAGATACGTCAGGGGTGGGCGAAACGGGAGGAGACCCTTCAGGATTTCCTCCGCTAGAGCAGGCAGCAAGGATAAGCACAATAGAGACCATTCCAATCAGAGCAGCACTTCGGAAAAAAGATACTGTCTGATGCTGCCAGTGGGTTTTTAGAATTTTTCCGTATTCATTTTTTTGTTTTTGCCTTGTTGGGATTGCATAGTGTTCACCTGTCTTTTGCTGGATTTTGTCGCTTGGAAAAGCCGTATAAGCCGGCTGTTAACGCACTAGAAACACTAGAACAAGCATTATCAAGAGAGGCTGGCGAAGCTCCATAAAAGAGGCCTCTGTACAAATGGCGTTCCTATGTTCTTGCTATAATAGCCTTAACTAATAAAAAAATTCAACCAATAGCGGTTATAAAATAAACTGGCCGAGCGAAAGTTCTTGAGCTAAGGCGGTATCGCATTAAAATGTTTAGTTCAAACAATATAGCAAAAAATGAACTTGTCATTGTTTTTCTCTAACGTTTATGGTAAGATAACTTTGTTGTGTCGGTTCGGCATGCTAATTTGTGATTGTATTCTTTACTGCCGAAAACGAGGCTGCACGGGAACTTGCTTTAGGAGGTGGATGTAATGGAAGTAGCTCTTAAGATCATTCTGGTTATTATTTCGTTAGGCTTGATTGCTGTTGTGCTTCTTCAGAAAGGGAAGAGCGCAGGGTTGTCAGGTGCCATCTCCGGTGGTGCGGAACATCTTTTCGGTAAGCAAAAGGCTCGTGGATTGGACTTGTTCCTTTCCCGTTTAACCATGGTCATGGCAGCATTATTTATTATTGTTGCTCTAATGATCGGTTATGTAGTCGATTAACGAATAGAATTTACGGACAGCAGGGACCCGCTCCTTGCTGTTTTTTTGTGTTTATCCGGGTTAAGGGGCAATCATTGGGTAAATACTTTTAAATAGGGGCACACAGCTGCAGGGTTCAAGCGGCATAAGGGGAGGAAACGCAAACATAATCATCTAAGGCCATTAAACACATAGGAGCTTAACCAAGTTTTTGTAACAGGGTTGGATTGGACTTTATAGCACAAAACAAATAATGAAAAATTTAAAACGTAAAGCTTGCACGGGAAGCCATATTGCTTCTGCCCGCAACACAGCAATATCCTAGGAGTTGTTTTTTGGGCTGGTTCAAGCTTTGACTACAAGGAGAAATGCATGATTACAGTAGAAGAAATTATGGAGTTATTTAATGATCGCGATTATCGGCCGATGACTTACAATGAATTGGAAGAGCATTTTCAAATCGATAATGCCCAGGACTTCAAGAGCTTCCTGAAGCTGCTTAATGAATTAGAAAGCGAAGGGAAAATTTATCGTACGCGCAATCAGCGGTACGCTTTGCCGGAAAGGCTCAATCTCGTTAAAGGAAAGCTGCAGGCACATGCCAAAGGATTTGGTTTTTTGCTGCCTGAGGATAAGGAACTGCCCGACATTTATATTCACGCCAATGATATGGGCGGAGCGATGAATGGGGATATTGTCATGGTCCGGATTTCCTCCCGCAGTCCAGCTGGAGGGAGAACGGAAGGCGAAGTTATCAAGATTGTCACCCGTGGAACGACTCAAGTAGTAGGATTGTTCCAAGACAACGGCAGTTATGCGTTCATCATTCCAGATGACCGCCGGCTGGTACGGGACATTTTTATCCCTAAAGAAGCGTATAAGGGAGCTGTGGATGGACAAAAGGTCGTGGCCCGGATTGTCAGCTATCCTGAAGGCCGGGCTGCAGCTGAGGGCGAGATCATTGAAATTCTTGGCCACAAAAATGATCCGGGTGTCGATATCCTGTCTGTTATTCGGAAATACCAGCTGCCTGAGCACTTTTCCGAGGAAGTCATGAAGGAAGCGGAGCAGGTGCCTGATCAAATTTCGGAAGAAGAACTAAAGGGCAGACGCGACCTTCGCGGCAAACGAATTGTAACGATTGACGGGGAGGATGCCAAAGATTTGGATGATGCCGTCAACGTGGAAAAGCTCCCTAACGGGAACTACCTGCTGGGAGTGCACATTGCCGATGTAAGCTATTATGTAAAAGAAAACTCGGCTCTCGACCGCGAGGCGTTCAACCGCGGATGCAGCGTATACCTGGTGGATAGGGTCATTCCGATGCTGCCGCATCGTTTATCAAACGGGATATGCAGCTTGAATCCCCAGGTTGACCGATTGACGATGTCCTGCGAAATGGAGATCAATGCCAAAGGCGATGTGGTCAAGCATGATATCTTCACCAGTGTGATCAACACAACGGAGAGAATGACTTATACCAATGTCCGCAAGCTGCTGACCGATCCGGATTCCGAACCTGAGCTGGTGGAGCAATATAGCCACCTGCTTGATGATTTCCGTCTAATGGAAGAGCTGGCGATGAAGCTGCGGACAAGGCGGATGCAGCGCGGCGCTATAGACTTTGACTTCCAGGAATCGAAAATCATTGTTGACGAAAATGGAAAGCCGACCGACATCATCAAGAGAGAGCGGACCATTGCCGAGATGATTATCGAGGAATTTATGCTTAAGGCGAATGAGACGGTGGCGGAGCATTTTTACTGGTTGAAGGTGCCTTTTCTTTATCGGGTTCACGAGGATCCGAAAGAGGAAAAGCTGCAGCATTTCATGGGATTTGTCACGAACTTTGGCTATACCGTGAAGGGGAAGGGCAATAAGGTGCACCCAAGGGCACTGCAAACGCTGCTTGAGGAGATAAAGGGCACTAAGGAAGAAACCGTAATCAGCACGGTTCTTCTCCGCTCCATGAAGCAGGCCCGGTATGATGCGGAAAGCCTGGGGCACTTTGGCTTGTCGGCGGAATTTTACTCGCATTTCACTTCGCCTATCCGCCGCTACCCCGATCTGATTATTCATCGTGTTATTCGTGAAGTGTTGGAGAAAGGGGCCCTGTCAGACAAGCGCCAGGAGTATTTGAGTGAGCGCATGGCTGTATATGCCCAACAATCTTCAGATAGGGAAAGACTTGCTGTAGAAGCGGAAAGAGAAACCGATGCTTTGAAGAAGGCAGAGTTCATGCTGGATAAAGTCGGGGAAGAGTTTGAAGGCATTATTAGCGGGGTAACCAGCTTCGGAATGTTCGTAGAGCTGGAAAACACGGTAGAAGGCATGATCAGCCTGAGCGAATTGAGCGATGACTTCTACCATTACCACGAGATGCAGCATTTGCTGATCGGGGAAAGAACCTCGCGCATTTACCGCATCGGCGATGAGGTACGGGTTCGCGTAGGGAAGGTCAATCTCGATGAGCGTAAAATTGATTTTGAGCTGGTCGATGCGAAACCGCGGGGACCGAAGGGCGAAGGAAGCGAGGCGGCACTGGCTGGAGCAGGGCGGCGCGGAAGAGGCCGCAGTGAAGGCCGCTCCCAGCAAGGAGCGGGAGGTGCGGGCCGCCGCAGCGCTAAAGGCGAGTCCCGCCGCGCCAGCCGGAGCAGCCGCACAGCGGGCGGCGAAGTCTTTGTCCCCTCTGCGGGAGGGGACAAAGAGGCCGCCGCAGGCCGCCGCACGGGCGGCAGCGGCTCTTCCGCCAAGCGCAAGCGCGGTGGAGCGCCGTTTTACGCCGCTGTGAAGGCGGGCAGCCGGCGCAAGCGCAAGAAGTAGCGCGTGCGCCGGCTGTGCGGGCTGCGCACGCGGTAGCGCAGCCTTGCGCGCGTGCGCGGCAGGCGCAGGTGCGGCGCGGTGGCGAGCGCCTAGGCGGCGGCCCGAGCCGTGGGCGGCAATGCCCAGCGCGGTAGCGAGCGCCTAGGCGGTAGCCCGAGCCGTGGGCGGAGTGCGCAAGCAGGAAGCATCTGTTACGCTGGCTCTGCTGGCATCGGAGGTTAGCCTGAGCTTACGCGCGAAGATACGGTCGTAGGCAGCCACGCCATAGCCTGGGGTGCAAAGCCTATAGCAGCTACTGTGCAGCGCCATATAAGCGCGTACGTGCCTCGATTACCGTGAAAAACGGCATGGCCGGCAAGCCGTTGTTACTTTGCAGAAACGGGAAAGTTCTTTTTGCAATAAAAAGCTCCCGGTAGTTATCTTGATTTCTCTATCGGGAGTTGATACAATTAGCTCCTAGTCAATGTGGGAGAGGGAGTGAGAAGCCATGGGCAAGAAAACGGAAAGCAAAGTGCTCGCCCAGAACAAGAAGGCTTCCCATGATTATTTCATTGAAGAAACCTTCGAATGCGGACTTGTGCTCACCGGTACAGAAATCAAATCAATCCGAATGGGGAAGGCTAATATAGCCGACAGCTTTGCGACGATCCGCAATGGGGAAGCATTTGTGCACAATATGCACATTAGTCCGTTTGAGCAGGGCAACCGGCATAATCCTACAGATCCGACCCGCACCCGGAAGCTGCTGTTGAAGAAAGCTCAGATCAACACTTTGTTTGGCTCCATTAAACAACAGGGCTATACATTAGTGCCGTTAAAGATTTATGTTCGTAATGGTTATGCCAAGCTGCTGCTTGGATTGGGCAAAGGGAAAAAGCAGTATGACAAGCGAGATGCAGCTGCTAAACGGGACGCCAACCGCGATATTCAACGGGCTCTTCGCGAGAAGCAAAAGGTAGCCAGGTAGTAAGGGTAGCTTTTCGCAGGCTATTTGTGATCCTTACTATGAAGTTAGCAATGCAGCTTCGTAGTTCAATTTGTGTCCTTAAGTTTGAGGTAAGACAGCCTCAAGATAAATTTTCATCACTGAATTGTGAAACTGACCTTGTTTTTGTTGTACGTTCCTTGGATTGTCTTCATTGCCAGCATTTCATGATTAGCTGTCCATGCAAGGAATGACGAATTATGATATAATAATAAAGGTAGCGGTCATAAGTTCTGCTTGTGTCCGTTTGGAGCAACTCAGGGTTCGACTTAACCTGGGCACAGCCTTGTTCAACGGCTGCTTAATCCATACCCTTTTTTCTTATGAGGGGGCGTTTATGGATTCGACGGGGGTAGTTCGAGCATGAGTAGCGGGTAGTGGGGACGCGTCCGCTTCATCAACGCTAAAGCCATAATAACTGGCAAACAACAAAACAACTACGCTTTAGCTGCCTAATAATCAGCTAGCGTGCTCCAGCCCTGCATCGCCCATGTGCCGGGATTTGGGGCTCAACCTTAGTGGGATACGCCGCTTAATCTCCGCCTGGGGTTAACGGAAGAAGACAATCAGGCTGACCTGTCCAGCAGCCGGTTACGGGGCGTCTAGACAGGTGACATCAAAACCGTGACTACACCCGTAGAAGCTTATGTGGCGTTATCTTCGGACAGGGGTTCAAATCCCCTCGCCTCCACCAATACCATCAGAAAAGCGACCTCGTGAGGTCGCTTTTTTGCGTTTTCGTATGAGTAGCGGTTGGTAAAACCGGGTGGTTGCTGGGATTGTGGTGATTCTATCGATGAATTCCTATGTCCCACAAGGGTTCAGTATTCCTCCTTCGAAATATCTTTAGCTCTTTTTCATTATCTGTTTTCCTTCCCAATCCCATTCTCCATCCAGAGACTTGTTATACAATCTGTAAATACCTTTTCCAGTTCGATAATATAAGTCTTTCTGCCCGGAAGGATAATGCCTTCGGGATGTATGGTTCACACAATCACAATAGACTTGGCAATCAACAGTTGAACGGTTTATATCAGGATACTGTTTCACCAACTCATTATATACATCAGAAAGTCGAAATTCTGTAGACAAATCATTATTAGTAATCGCTTGGACTGCCTCGTAAACGGCATCTTTAATTTTAATCGGCTGGTTCCATCTTGGGGAACTACTGCTAGTTCCAACTTTTGATGAAGCTATACCTAACTCTTCGTAACTGCCGATCTTTTCTGTGCTGATGATGTATTCTCCTTGTTCAGATTTGTAGACTTTATATTCAATGCAAAAAATCTTCATTTGATACTTGGTGCGTAGATGAGATGTAACTTGCCTGATGATAGGAGTAATTTCTTCAGCTACAATAAAGATCTTCTGATTTCGATTAAATTCAATCTGGATCCCGTCTTCGCCATCCGGATGAAAAACATCTTTGAAAGCTTGCAATAAATCACAATTATCAAAACGGCTTCGAGATTTGAAGTATTCACAGGCAATCTTGTTAAGTTCATCATATGTTAAGCTTGATGCCCATGCCGCGTATTCTAAAGCTTGGGCAACAACCTCACGAGGTGTCTTTCCTTTTTTGAGTTCAACAATTACTAGATCTCCTGATGAATCAATACCTATTAGATCAGGATACTTTCCAGTATCTCCGATTGACGCTCTTACTTGACGACCTACCCATATTAACGTTTCGCCATCATCTTCTTCAAAGAGCACATTTGGGCTGTTCTCTAACCAGAATTCAAAATCTTTTTCATAATCGATATTGCCAACGGTAACTTTCTCCAAAATACCGGATGATAGATTATCCGACTTTACCGCAAGTTTGTATAATCCCATAAGTTCATTTTCCACCTTAATATTGATTAATTCTCTATTGATGAGTGCTGCTAACATAATGGTACGACAATTTAGGTTAGTGTTCCTGTTTTTCCTCAATATATTGAATTTGCTGGATTTTGTAACGCCGATTGGGAGTGAATCTCTCAAAATTAATTGTTCATATGGAAACTCAATATGCGATGCTGTTCGTGTATGAATGCCTTTGGCTTTATCAAACCCATCCAGAATTTCAACCATAGACAGCCGATTGAGCAATCCAGGTTCCTTAAATACTATAAAACTGTAGAGAATATACGCAAGTATAGTTGTCATTTTGTTTCTCCATGGCATCATTATGAAGTAGAGGACACTTCTTTGCTTCCTTTTTCCATCGGCGACTTACACATCGGACAATCCTTTGACAGCAGCTCGCCTTCTTCATAGGTTGTGATTCGTTGCCACGCACCACAACGATCAGCGGTGCATATCCAGGCATATACGGTTTCTTTTATTTTACGTGTCGTAGGTTGATGTTGTTTTCGTCCTGCCTGATTCGTAGCGGGTTGTTTCTGCTTTGGAAATGCATCCAAGATGAACCTCGATACGTCCTGTTTCTTGCCACGATGATATGAGGGGGAACTTATAATCAGATGTTCCTTGGCACGTGTCACGGCTACATATGCTAGTCTCCGTTCTTCTTCCAAAGCGGCGTTCACTTTGTCACGGCCATTAAGCGAACGAAATACATCGTTCATTTGTTTTGCATCAAAGATGGAATGATGGGGCATATTGTCTTCGGATGCACCGATCAGAAAGACTGTGGGAAACTCCAATCCTTTCGACTTGTGGATGGTCATCAGCGACACTTTGTTGTCATTTCCACTATTGCTGCGGCGGCGAACCATTTCCTTTCGTTTTTTTACAAAATCATCGATGAATGCAATGAATTCCTCAACCGTGGAAAAACGTTGTGCGGATGATTCCAGTTCATCCAGAGTATCCAGCAAATTCTCTTTGTAGTTAGACATTTTGCTCCGTTTGTTGGTCTCCAGATACTGTTCGTAAAAATCCTCTCGCATTGCCTCAATGGCAGCAGCAGGCTTCATCGCTTGCATCGACTTAATCAGCTTCAGCCGTTCCACGAGTTTCTGCTTCTGAAAATCCTTGTAGTCAGGATACGTTTTCAAATGAATCAATGGCCATTTTTTCTTTTGTCCCGCTTCTTGATCCAGTATGTGCTGCATCCCTTGATCACGACTGACGTACAGCGTCGGCAGCATCCCTTCAATGGCATCCATATTTTTTGGATTGAGGCTGATCCGCAAATGATCCAGTAACGGTTTCACCAGCCAGTGGTCGTAAAAGGTTTCCTCATTGCTATAGTCGATAAAAGGAATATCCTGCATGACAAATTGTTCAATGATCGCACGACTGTTGCTTGCAGATCGAAACAATACAGCAAAATCCTTGTATTCCTGCTCACCTCTTTCGAGCTTTCGGATAACGAAGTCTGTAATCATTTCTGCTTCATCATCGGCATCTTTGGGCCGAAGGTATCGCGGCAGAGTACCGCCTGTATGAGTTGCTTTCAAGGTTTTCTCCCTGCGATGCCGATTGTGGCGAATAATCTCATTGCCAAGTCCAACAACACTTCTGACTGATCGGTAATTAATGTCCAGTGTTATGGTTTTCGCGGTTGGATACAGCTGATCAAAATTCAAAATGAAGTCATTTCTCGCACCATTGAAGGAATAAATCGTCTGATCATCGTCTCCGACAACCATTAAATTTTGATGCGGCTGGACAATCATCTTAATTAATTCATATTGCACGCTATTCGTGTCTTGAAATTCATCAATCATCACATATTGAAACCGATTCTGTAACGCGGCCAGCAGCTTCGGTTTTTGCAGCAGCAAAATGTAGGCCATAAGCAGAACATCGTCGAAATCAATTTTCTCATTGTCTCTCTTCCAATCTTCGTATGCAATAAATATCTTCTTCAGTTCTTGATCTTCTTGCGATTTATCCGGCAAGCAACGCACTTCAACCATTTGCATTTTGTACGAGGATAACAAGGAAAGCAGGTTTTCCGGTTGATACTTATCCTGCAAGTTCATAGATCTCAAAATTCGCTTCAATATAATTTGCTGAACCCGCGATTCACCAAGAATATCTTGTGTAACGCCATACTTACGTATGACTAGCAAAAAGAATGAATGAAAGGTACGAGCTTGTATTTGTTCAGTCATCTTTTTATTCATTCCAGGAAGACGAGCAATGCGTTCTCGCATTTCTTCAGCGGCCTTACGCGAGAATGTCACCAACAGGATATGTTCTGGTTTGATGGTATGCACGGAAATGAGATAGCCGGTCCGGCAAACCAACACGGATGTCTTGCCTGTACCAGCTCCAGCCAGCGTCAGAAGCGGGCCGTTGAAATGTCGCACAGCCTGAACTTGCGGTTCATTCAGATGAATCCCTTGCTGTTCGAGTGAGCGAAAGAAGAACGCATCGGATTCACTGTCGGTGACCACGACCTTGCTTGTTTTCGGCATAGCTATTTGTGCTTTTGGTATTGTCTGGATGCCCGCTCCAAACGGTGTTTTGAAAAATTGCATTGTTCTAATCAGCACCTTCGAAAAGCATGACTCCAATTCTATGAATATCTTATTTAATTGGGGTATCTAAATTGTATAACATAAGCCCAATTGTCACAAAAGAAATCAAAAAACTATAGAGAGTGGACTTGCCAAAACACTTAAAGAAGACACTTGTCAATCTTCCGGAATGGTTTGTTTTGTCCGATACTCGCCTCTTAAAGGAGTTGAAACAGAAATATCCGGTACAATGGGCTGAGATTGATAAACACGTGACGCATGGATGGAGTCAGGTTCAGGAGCTGGTCGAGCAAGGGGTTCGGGAAGGTACTATACGTCCATTTAATCTGGATTTGTTTATTCAAATGTATATCGGCTGTTTGTATCAGTTAATGGAAGAAAGGCGTGATCGAAGAGCAGGGCAGATGCCGCTGGAACAGGTATTAGACCAAATGGCGGAGCTCTTGCTGCACGGGATAGTCCAAAAAGTATAATCATGCAGGACAACCAGAATTAGAGTGAAGCTTAAGAAGGAACCACTGTGAGCATTACAATCTTAACTGATTTTGATGCCAAGCTATTTCTTGTTATCCCCATGGATAAAATATATAATTAGTAGAAAATGACCAGTTGGTCATCCCGCATGACTGAATGGTCAAATCAAAACAAAGCAAAATCCCTTATAGAAAGTGTGGGTTGGTTATGAAGTTTACGATTACGGATTTACCGGCGGTAGGGAAAAAAATGACCATGATTAACAACGAAAACCAAATGATGGTAATGATTGTTCATCATTCAGGCAAACGTGATCTTTATTTTTACGAGGATCCTGATGATGATGAAGCGGTGTTTAGCTATGCGCTATCTGCGGAGGAAACGAAGCAGCTCGGCAGTCAGCTGCTCGGGGCGATCACACCGGAAGAAGGAGAATCGCGGGAAAGGCTCCAGCTATTCCGCAAAAAAGTAATGGTAGAATGGATTGACGTGACGAAAAAGAGTCCATTTGCCGGCAAAACTTTTAAGGAGCTGCAGGTGAAATCGCCGGTCGGCCTGTCGATTCTGGGAATAGTCCGAAACGATGATATCCTGGTTCATCCGGAAGACGATTCCATCATCGAAATTAACGATACTATCATGATTGTTGGCAAGCCGGAACCGATCATGCAATTTATGCAGCTTTTTGAAGGAGAGCGGGGCTGATGGAATTTCCGGAACTTTTAAGCGCGGGATTGCTCCTGCTGCTGTTATTCGTAACAGGATTCGCGGGAGCCAAGCTCAAAATCCCGAATGTTATCGTTTTTATTGTGCTGGGTATCGTCATTGGCGGATTATTTACAGATAAGCATCTGCTTCACTTCGCCGGTGAGATCGGCATAGTCATCCTGTTTTTCATGTTAGGGATGGAATTTCCTGTTCAACAGCTGCTTAAACTGGCCAAGAAAGTATTAAAGGCCGGCATTCTTGATATTGTTCTTTGTTTCGGGGTTACGGTAGGGATCTGTCTGGCCATGGGGGTGGATTTCATTCCGTCGCTTATCATCGGAGCCGCCGCCTATGCAACAAGTTCATCGATAACAGCTAAAATGCTGGAAAGCTCCAAGAGGATGGCCGACCCGGAATCGGAATTTATGCTCGGTCTGCTCATATTCGAAGACATTGTCGCTCCGATTATGGTAGCGGTGCTTGTCGGATTAACGGCTGGAACAGCGATCACTTTTTCGTCTATCGGGCTGGTTATTCTGAAGGTCATCTTATTTATTGCTGTTGCCGTTATTCTTGGCCGTTTTGTCTTCAGCAAGCTCGGTCCTTTCTTTGACCGTTACCTGACTCATGATATTTTCCTCTTGTTCGTTGTAGGCCTCGCTCTTGCCTTTGGCGGGGATTATGCTGGCTGAAGTACGCAGAACCCACCAATTGGAAGAAATGGTGATTCGCACTCGTGATCTCTTGTTACCGTTGTTCTTTTTGTACTTTGGCACGACAATTAACTTCAATGAGGGCATTCCTATGGTGCCGCTTCTGATTGTGCTCCTGGTCTGGTCGATTATATCGAAGGTTGTGGTGGGGATACTGGGAGGAAAATCGTACGGCCTTACGAAAAAGGTATCACTAAGAGCCGGTCTTTCGCTCACGCAGCGCGGGGAGTTTTCAATTATTATCGCAGCCTTGGCCACCGGTACGATTCAGGCCTTCAGCAGCGTTTTTATCTTGCTATCGGCAATCCTTGGCATCCTGTTGTTCCAAAGCGCGCCATCGATTACCAAACGTCTATACGGCCGACGGAAAATACAGAAATCAAGTGCGGCTTAAAAGCATAAGAGAAACGGTACTGATTGTCTGACATTGCTCGAACGGGGGAACAAGTCAGCGCTATAACCGAAAAAGAAAGACAAATATTGAATTCGGCCACAGGGAACAGGCGATTTCAGGAATACTGTACAACCTGAGGGGTGTTTTTTAATTCCCCATTTGCTATTTCCAAGCTTCTGTGGTATAGTTAGTAAATCGTATCGAATATGAGACTCTGAGTCACATATTGAAACAGGTTGCGATGCTGCCTTTTTCAATATGTGACTTTTTTTTAAAAATGTCCATGTAAAATTTAATTATTGGAGGAATTGCACATGCAATCAGGTACAGTGAAATGGTTTAATGCAGAGAAAGGCTTTGGGTTTATCGAGGTAGAAGGCGGAGATGATGTATTTGTACATTTCAGCGCTATCACAGGCGACGGCTTCAAATCGCTAGACGAAGGCCAACGGGTTGAGTTCAACGTGGTTCAAGGCAATCGCGGACCTCAAGCTGAAAATGTTGTAAAGCTGTAACCCGATCAGCTGATCAGCTACCCTGCTTAAGAAGTAGGGTAGCTTTTTTTAAAACAGGGAATAGAAGGGCAGGGATGATCGATGTATTATTCTCGAAAGAGGCCTATGGAGGAAATTCAGACGGAATTGACAGCCATTTGGTCATGCTCGAAGGAAGGCTGCAACGGATGGATGAGAGCCAACTATTCGTTTGAAGATGTTCCTAGCTGTTCTCAGTGTCATTCTCCGATGCTCCGCAGTATGAAAAGCCTCCCGATTCTCCTTGATTCAAGCTATGGTCTAAAAACAGGGACAATTAAAAAGAACTTCAAGAAATAGCGGCGATCCAATAGGGCGTGTGAATGAATAAGGCTATGTGCAGCTTTTGGCTGCAGCATAGCTTTTTTCTTGAATTTATCGAGCTTAGATGAAAGGCTCCCAGCCAAGCACCTGGGTAAGCAATTAAGCAAATCACTTTACAGTGACCTTGTGAATCTGAGTTACTGGCATGCTGCACCGTCCCCGTCACGATCAAGCTCTGCTCTATACCCGGGATCACCCTTATATAGCGGAGACGCACCTGCTTCCTTAGCCGCCGTGCAATTCTCGTAATATACTTCGGTATCGGCTTGGAATACATCTGCGCTGGCTGTATCTACGGCGCCATCGATAACAAAGAGTACACGGGATCCGTCCGGGTAGTCTGAAATCTGATTGCCGACCCAAGAACCTGCTCCCCGATTATCCGAAGGAGATATGTATGCAACGCTTGCACCAGTGCCGCCTTCCGCACAAACAGCCATTGGCCACTCATCGCGGTCGAATCCGTCTTTAGTCGGGATACCGTTTAACGATAACCTGCGGTTGGTTTCGGCACCATCCCGGTCAATCGTGCATATAGCGGAATGACCGTTGTCTATTGCGGTTTGGATATGTGAAGCTGTTTCCGGATAGCGGTCAGAAGGAAAAAGAAGCGTATAATCATAGTCCGATTGATCGTAGGTTGTGACAGTGAGCGGCTCATCTTCGAGAAAAAAAATTAGCGATAATACAATTAGCAGCGGGACGATAATCCATGATGGTTTTTTCTTTTTGCGCTTGCTCATCCGTTACCTCTCTTTAGTTGTCTGTTGTTGATTTTAATACACCCGGTTACATAGCACAACAATAATTTTAAACGGATGACTTAAGTAATATTAGCGGTTTGGAAAACATTAATATTTTAATCTAATATTATTGAATAGAGCAGTCGATAACACATATATAAGTTACCTGTCGAGGGGCTGTCTATATGAATTGGAAATTAAGCAAAGTAAGATCCTTGCAAGTTAAATTAACCATGATGATTACCTTATTAATGTTTGCTGTCATTTTCCTGCGTACATTTGTATTGGAATTGGTCGGACAATATGCCGATGATTTATGGGAAATGAATTTGATTTCAGCTATTTTAGGTATTGTATTGTCTGCGCTAGGTGCGTTTTTTATTATCCGCGTTTTAATCAAGCATCCTTTGCAGCAACTAAACGGGCTGGCTCAATCCTTCTCCCGGAATGATTATAGTCAGCGTGTGAATCTCAAGACGCGGGACGAGTTCCAGCAGCTGGGCGAGGCGTTTAACGAAGTAGCTCAAAAAATAGAAATGCTTCTGGCTGAATTAGAAAAATCAAGTGCATCCATTTCTTCCCAATCCAAAGAGGTGCGCACCGCATCCTACGAAACCCAGCAGACGGCGGAGCAGGTTGCGATCAGCATGGAAGAAATGACGCTGGGCAGCGAGCAGGTGCAGAATGAAATTAACAGCATCGTAGAGTCAGCCAATCGCATGGTAGGGGCAAGCAGTGAGGTCACGGGCAGCATCCATACCATCAAGGACTCTGTTGTTGAGGTAGTCCAACTGGTTGAAGACGGAAGCAGCTCCATCTCCACAACGGATGAAAACGTGCGGAAAGTGTTGGATGGAATTGAGAAAACGAGAAATTAATGTTGGAATTTTGCTTCAGAAGTCTAATGAAATTGAACAGATAACGGAATTCATAAATGAGATTGCGGGAAGAACCAATTTGCTTGCGCTGAATGCTTCCATTGAGGCTGCCAAGGCCGGGACCGAGGGAAGAGGATTCGCGGTTGTGGCCGGGGAGATTAAAAAGCTGGCGGAACAAACCAACATTTCTTCGGAGAATATTAAGCAGTTAATAGTCGAGGTTCAAAAACAAGTATCAATCATAGTCGGCGATATGACGGACAACGATCAAGCAGTTCAACTCATGTCGGAGGCAGTCGTTGACATGAAGCAGTCTATGGAGGGAATCCAAGAATCGACAATAACGATTAAGGATCAAATGGAAGGCATTGACTCATCTGCCAAACGTCTGAGCGAGGAGAATCATGAGGTGCTGGATTCTACGAAGAACATAGCTGCAGTTATTGAGGAGCTTACTGCAAGCATAACTGAGGTTAGCTCCACTTCACAGCAGCAAAACGCGATGATGCAGCAGTTAATAGCAATGTCCGACTCGTTGCGTGAGGTCGCTGAAGGGCTGGACGGCACGATGGGTAAGCTGAAAAGCAGCTAGTTTGACCGTTTATGGTTATAATAGACGTTTATACAAGAAATAGGCAAAAAAGGCTAGGAAAAATATAGGAAATTTGCTACAATTGCGTGGGATTATTTACCTGTAAGGAGGTGTGGATTTGAGTGCTTCGAGAATATTGAAATGGGTTTCCGGTTCGATAGAGATATTTTTGGCAATCCCTGTCTTGGGAGCTGCCATAGTAATAGGAAGTTTGTATATGTTGCTGCCTATCATGTTTTGCCTGCACGTCGTCACGCTGGTGCTCTCTGTCAGAAACAAAGAACCAATGTATGGCTCGATCATGGGAATTATTACATCAGTACTAGCATGGATACCGTTTGTAGGATGGATCCTTCACTTGCTGACAGGAATTTTTCTAATGGTTACTGCAGCCCAGGGAAGGCCTAATGTTCCTCCGCACTATCAGGTATAATACATACATTTTGAACAGAACGTCCTAGACCTGCCGCTTCGCGCATGCGCGAAGCGGTTTTTTACCTTATTTATAAGTTTCCGTATAAGTTTCCGTGCTTGGCGGAAGATCAAATATTAATTGACGATAAAGCCTTCCTCTAAACGCGGTCACTCATCTTCGAAAGGCCTCGATAAAAGGTTCTCTCATCGTTATTCCCGAACGGGAGCTGCCGGGCTGGTTTGGTGGTTTATAGGCGGATTGGCAGGTTTTTTTTGAAACTTCTCTCTTTCATTTACTGTATTATAGAGATATAGATTTTTTTGGAGGAGGGGGTACAATGGGGATTTTAGCAAGATTTCAACAGATTATGAAGGCAAATGTGAACGCCCGGTTGGATAAGACGGACGATCCGGAAAAGGCGATTGATCAGTATATGCGGGAATTAAGCAGTGATCTGGGACAGGTTAAGGCTGAAACGGAGGCAATCCTTGCTGCGGAGCGGCGTGCAAAGAGAGCTCTGGACGAAAGCAGTGCGGAGATGGCCAAGCTGCAGCGTTATGCGGAAAGAGCGGTAGAGAATGGAGAGGAGAGCAGGGCGCTCCAGTTTCTTGAGAGAAAGGCAAAGCAAGCCGAAGTGCACAGCGAGGTGCAAGCGGCCTACGATGCAGCTGCTTCGAATGCCTCCCAGATGAGGATGCTGCAGGAAAAGCTGGTCTCCGACATGAATAAGCTGGAAGCCAGACGTACAGAGCTGAAAGGCAAGCTGGCCGAGGCATCCTTGCAGCAAAGCTTGTCGGGGAGCGCCTCGGAGTCCTTCCGCCAGCTGGAAGAGAAAGCTCAGCAGGCCATCCATGAAGCAGAGGCTCTAGCTGAACTGCGGGCAGGCAAACCGGAGGATGATCTCGATGCGCTGCTGGCACAGCTGGATGAGAAGCCTGCTTCATCCCCGGACTCGATATCCGGGCCGCAGCTAAGCATAGAGGAAGAATTGGCCAAAATTAAAGCGAGACTGAACAAATAAACAATTGTTTTTACCAAATGAGAGGGGTGGTGGAGATTGCCAGTCATCGAATATAAATGTCCAAACTGTGGAAGCGGCATGACCTTCCACGCGGAAACCGGAACACTATCTTGTCCCAGCTGCAATACTCAGAAAAATATTGATGAGTTTCCCGATCCGCTCAAGAAACAAGTGTTTACTGATGAGGATGAGGTCAGGGAATACCACTGTAATAGCTGCGGAGCGGATATTATAACAGAGGAGCATACCAGTGCAACGAACTGCAGCTTTTGCGGATCAGCCGTTGTCCTGGTGGACCGCTTAAGCGGGGAATTGGCTCCGGCTATGGTTATCCCTTTTTCTATCAGTAAAGAGCAGGCTCAAGAAGCTTTTCGCAAATGGTGCAGAAATGGATTGCTGACGCCTAAAGGCTTTATGACAGCCGATCGGATCAAAAGCATTACAGGCATGTATGTGCCCTTTTGGCTTTATGGCCTGCATAATGACATTGAGGTTGAGGCGAAGGCGATAAAAGTCCGGACGTACCGCAGGGGAGATTACGAAATAACAGAGACTCAGCATTTCGACATTTATCGCAAAATCCATTTGAACTACAATAAGGTCCCCATTGACGCCTCAGTGAAAATGAATGATGAACTGATGGATAAGCTGGAGCCCTTCCCATATCAGCAGCTAAAGGATTTCAAAACTCCTTATTTGGCAGGATACGTAGCGGAAAAATATAATTTTACAGCTGAGGAATTATTCCCCCGAGCGAAACAGAAGATTCAAAAGTTTATTGAATCTTACATTGCTTCCTCCGTATCCGGCTATACTTCTGTAACTTACACCAATAAAAAGGTCGATACCAGCATTACTCAGACGGACTATGTCCTGCTGCCGGTCTGGATGGTGCATTATGATTATAACCGCTCGGAATATATATTTGCGATGAACGGGCAGACAGGCAAAGTGGTCGGTAAACCTCCGATCAGCAAAGGCAAGATGGCTGCTTGGTTCGGCGGCATTTCGGGAGCCTCTTTACTTACCATGAAGATCATCTCCTGGGCAATGGGAGGTGGTTTCTTATGAGCGGTAAGACAATACGGGCGCTGGCCTTTATTTTGCTGACAATGCTGTTCATACTGCCAGTGGACCAGGCGGATGCGGCGAAAAATCTGATTTATGATGAAGCCGGTCTGCTCTCTGCTGAAGAGGTGGCCGCGTTAAATGCGCTGGCCAATGAATACGGTGCTGAACGGGAGACCGATTTTTTATCATGACGACTAACAACCCGGACAACATTGATATTGAGGTGCTGATCGGTGATTTCTATGACAACAACGCACCCGGTTACGATCAGCCTCACGGTAATGCAGCTTTTTTGGGAATAGATATGAGAAACCGGGATGTCTTCCTGGCCGGGTTTGCCAAAGCGGAGGTTTATCTGCATGATGAGAGACTGGATCAAATTCGCGAGCGTATCACTCCCGATTTAAGCAGCGGAAATTATTACAATGCCTTTGAATCGTTTATTAAAACGTCGCATCGCTATATGGGCTATGAGCCTCATGTCAATCCGGAGAACATTTTGTTTAAGCTATGGTTTCAGCTGACTGTATCCATAGGCTTGGGTGTAGTAGTTGTTGGTACAATGGCCTATAATTCCGGGGGACGGGTAACGGTCAATGCCCGAACCTATCAGGATAGCTCAGCCTCCCGTGTGCTTAACCGCAGGGATCAATATGTCCGGACAACAACGACAAGACGGAAAATCCCCAAAAACAATGGCGGAGGCGGCTCAGGCGGCGGAGGCGGCGGAGGCTTTACCGGTGGAGGGAGCTCCTACAGCGGAAGCCGCGGGAAATTTTAATGAGAGTAAACAGCTAACAGAAGGGGCTTTCGATAGGCTTAATTTAATGAGCAGGTTGGCAGACGGAAGGAGCTTCTGACGCCAGAGTGCCACTGAAACCTTATTACCCTTATATATTGGTGACCGATCGGGTAAAGAAACCATCAAGGAAAGGATGAAGCAGACTCATGAGTTTTTTTAGAAACCAATTTTCCAACGTCGTGGAATGGGAAGAATTTCGCGATGATATGATTTTTTGGAAGTGGAGCAATCGTGAGATCAAGAAAGGAAGCCGCTTGATTATCCGTCCCGGCCAGGACGCTATTTTTATTAACCAGGGAAAAATAGAAGGGATCTTCAAGGATGAAGGCACGTATAATATCGATTCCGAGATTATACCGTTTTTGTCCACGTTAAAAGGCTTCCGCTTCGGATTTAACAGCGGAATGCGTGTAGAAGTGCTCTTTGTCAATACGAAAGAATTCACCGTAAGGTGGGGGACACAAAACCCGATAATGATCCCGACGCCGCAGCTGCCCGGTGGCATGCCGATCCGTGCTAACGGAACGTTTAACTTTAAAGTGAGCGATTATGTCACACTCATTGACAAAATTGCCGGAATTAAAACGAGCTATCTGGTCGAAGACGTCAAAATCCGGATTACTTCCGTGCTGGACCAGTTGTTAATGAAATGGATCAGCCGTGAAGGCAAGGACATGTTCAATCTACAGGCTAATGCCTCCGATATTGCCAGAGGGATTCGCGAGGATCTGGATATGGAAGTGATGGATAATGGGATAGCCATTACCGGCTTCCAGGTTATGAGCTTCAACTACCCTAAAGAAATTCAGGATATGATCAACAAGACCGCGTCACATGGAATGGTCGGCGATTTAGCAAAGTATCAGCAGATCAGCATGACGGACGGCATCGCTTCCGGCAAAGTTCAAGGCGGCGGTGCGGCTTCGGATATGGCGGGAATGATGATGGGAATGAATCTGGCCAATGAGATGATGAAAAATATGAATCAGGGGCAGAGTCAAGGTCAAAATCAGAGTCAAAATAACCAAGGACAAAATCAGAATCAAAATTCATCACAAGGAAACGGCAATGCTTCATCTGGTTCGGCATCCGGCGGAGGCAGTAAGCCGAACTTCTGCCCGAACTGTGGCGCCAAGAATGAAGGGGCGAATTTCTGTCCGAACTGCGGACATAAGCTCGGATAAGTACGACTCCGCTGTGCTTGAGGAAGGAGCTCTTAGAGGCTGAAGCAAAATAAGGAACATGGCAAGCGTTACAATTTTTATCCCCCTGATTTTGCGCAAATAAGGACAGTGGCGAGCGTTAGAATTCGAAGCTGGCTGCAAAACGCCCACGCGGGTTCAGCATGAATGCTCCGGAAAATACGCTGGCTGCATTTGAATTGGCTGGCCAATCTGGCTTTTGAGCCGCTGCGGCGTTTTGATGTCTACGCTCTGCCTCTCCAGGCAGGGCTTTTTTATTTTTTTAACATATATTAACGGGAGCCGCACCGAGGCTTCAAACATCGCTTAAAGACCAGGGCGCTGACCAAATGCATTGATCAAGCCGTTTATCCCGTTTATAATGAAAGGATGACGGTCGTAACTGTGCATATCTTTACGGAAAGCGAGCGATAATATGGGACGCAAATGGAACAATATTAAGGAAAAGAAGGCGGCCAAGGATAGCAATACAAGCCGGATTTATGCCCGCTTTGGACGTGAAATTTATGTAGTGGCCAAGCAGGGTGAACCGAATCCCGAATCCAACCAGGCGCTTAAGTTTGTTATTGAGCGTGCTAAGACATATAACGTGCCCAGAGCAATTATTGACCGGGCGATTGAAAAGGCTAAGGGCGGTTCCGATGAGAATTATGATGAGCTGAGATATGAAGGCTTCGGGCCAAACGGCTCGATGGTCATTGTCGACGCGCTCAGCAATAATGTCAATCGCACCGCTTCGGAGGTAAGAGCAGCTTTTAATAAGAATGGGGGCAGTCTTGGAGTAAGCGGTTCGGCAGCCTATATGTTTGATCAGACAGCCGTTATTGGCCTTGAGGGAAAGACGGTCGATGAAGTCTTGGAAATTTTGATGAACGCCGATATCGATGTCCGGGATTTGCTGGAAGAAGAGGATGCTGTCATTATTTATGCTGAGCCCGATCAATTTCATGCCGTTCAGGAAGCCTTGCGGGCAGAGGGGATCGCGGAGTTTTCCGTAGCGGAACTGACTATGCTGCCACAAACCTATGTCACGCTTGACGGGGACGCGAAGGCGCAATTTGAGAAGCTGATCGATGTGCTTGAGGATCTTGATGATGTTCAGCAGATTTATCATAACGTCGAGCTTGACGATGAGTAGTATGACATGCAGGGAATAGGAATATCCTTCGAAATGACGAATGGGTATTCAAATATAGACGATTGCTATACGATTCTATTCTATACTGAATAGAATCGTTTTTTGTAGAAAAAGGTAGACAAAGTTAGGAGGGGCGGGTATAATTATCCAGGTAAAATTTACTATAAATAGATAAATGGAGGGTGTCATGAAAAAAAGAACCATGCTGGTAAATTTCATTTTAGCCATCATCTTGTTGGCAGGCTGTGCAGCACAACCTACGAATTCGGAGAATAACGGCAATCAGTCAAATGTAGGTTCCACAGGCGGAGGGGATTCCCAGAACGAGAACGCTCCGCAAGAGAATGGTGAGGATAATAATAATGAAGAAGCAGAAGAGCCCGAGACAAACGAAGAAGAACCAGGGAATGCTAACGAATATGCGGTGGGTGAAATGTTTAACATCGACGAATGGGATGTAACATTGGATTCTTTTGAATTTGAGCAAAAGGTTAGCGGGGAATTTGTGTCCTCGTCAGCCGATGAAGGAAACAAATTCCTTATTCTAAATTTGACTGTTACCAATAAAGGAACGTCTTCCAGAAGCTTTATTGAAATGTTTGGTGGAATTTCCATTAAAGCTATATATGATGAGAAGTACGAATACTCTAACAGCATTACGCTAATTGATGGAGATTTGGCAGGAGAATCGGTTGCTCCTCTTGCTAAATTAAGCGGATTTACGGTATTGGAGATGCCGGATCAGGTTGTTGAGGCAACAGAAGGACTGAAGCTGCAATTCAAGTATGAAGGGGAAGAAATCATCGTTCCTATTAGATAATCTACAATTGGTAATATGACAAGTTAAGTCATAGAAACCTGACTTTTTTGGAAAAGAGGACCTTGCTGTTTGAGCTTCTATGCTCAAGCGGCAAGGTCCTTTTGCGGCGTATGAACACAGCCAGCATCTTTCTTTCAGCTTCTCCGCGGGCCCTCGAAGGACGAATGAAGATGATGGTAATGCCCTAGAACGGATATAGCAGCGGCAGCACGAAAATCATGGCTAGTCCAATGAGCAGCTGCAGAGGCAATCCAATTTTGATGTAATCCATAAACGTATAGCGTCCTGGAGTCATCACCAATGCGTTAGGCGGTGTTGAGAATGGAGTAGCGAAACACATGCTGGCCGCCACTGCTACTGCAAACAAGAAGGGGTAAGGACTCGCTTCCATCTGGATCGCGGCTGCATAGGCAATCGGTGCAAACAATACAGCGGAGGCTGTGTTGCTGATGAACAAGGTAAGCAGCGAGGTAGCGAAGTAGACACCGGCCAGAAGAGCCACTGGACCGAAGCCTCCGAGGCTTTGCACCAGACCTTCGGATAGCATGGCGGCAGCCCCGGTATTCTCAATGGCGATAGACATAGGAATCATGGCGCCAATGAGGACAATGCTTTCCCAGTTAATCGTTTTATAAGCGGCCTCCATATTGCGCAAGCAGCCTGTGATAATCATGAAGATGGCTGCTAACAGTACTGTGATTACGGCAGGCAGCACTTCCAAAATAAGCATGACGACCATCAAAATCATAATGCCCGCGGCAATCGGGGCTTTGTGATCAAGTGTGACTTTCTCGGCTTGTTTCAGCGGCTGTCCGACCACAACGACATCGTCCTGTTCCTCTGAAAGCAAGGCTATGTCGCCCCAGCTTCCCTGTACCAGAAGAGCATCTCCGAATCGCAGCTTCTCATTCTTCAGATTATGCAGCAAATATTCTCCTTTACGATGAATACCTAAGATGTTCACGCGATATTTCTCACGAAACGCCGTATGCTTTACAAGCTGGTTAATGAATCTCGACTGCGGGGTTAAGAGTACTTCGGCAATGCCCACCTCTTGAAAAGTGAGCTTGCTTTCCGGCTGGCCCCCGCTTTGCCGCTCGGTTGTACGCTCGTCCATTAAGCTCAGCTGGTAGTCGGAGACGAATGGCTGGATACGGTCAAATTCACCCAGCAAATACAATATATCTCCTGCTTGAATCACACTGTCCCGAGCGGCTACCTGCTGATTCATCGTTTTGAAGAATGGGTTTTTGTGTGAAGATTTTCTGCGAATCTCTACAATATTTAGCTGATAGCGTGAAGGAATATTGAGTTCATGCAAGCTTTTGTTCACAATAGAAGAGTCAGCACCTACATGCACCCTGTAAAGATTTTCGGCGAGCTGATACTGTTTGGCCAATTCCTGCACCGATCTGGACTTGGATTCCTTACTCTTGTCGGCATCTTTATTGCGGGTTAGCTGCTTCCGCATCACAATCATGAATAGCAGACCGAGCGTAAGACAGACCGCTCCTATTGGAGCAAACGAAAAGAACGAGAGCTCCTGTTCACCGGCTGCTATAAGCGTGTCTTGAATAATCAAATTAGGCGGAGTTCCGATCAAGGTGAACATGGCTCCTAAACTGCTGGAAAATGCTAAAGGCATGAGCAGCAGGGAAGGACTGACATTGGCACTCATTGCAAGACTGACTACGATAGGAAGCATAACGGCTACCGTCCCTGTATTGCTGACAAAGCCCCCGAGTGCTGACGTAACGACCATGACCATGATTAACAGGGTTAATTCATTGGTTCCTGCCAGCTTAAGCAGCTTGCCGCTGGCGATTTTGGCCAGACCGGTTTGAAAAATACCTCCTCCCACAATAAATAAGCCAATCATCATGATGACGACTGAATTGGAAAAGCCGGATAACGCTTCACCCGGTGTCAAAATATTAAACAGCACTAATAAAATAAGGGCGCACATTGCTACCAGATCCGACCGGATTTTGCCAATCATAAAACAGATCGCGGCACCGGCAAGTATAATTAGGGTGATGATCATGGGAATATTCAAGTTCAAATGCCTGGCCTCCTGTATTTTAGATCCTTAAATAGTCTTATACCAATTTATCATAGAGTGAACGATCAGGCCATTCCGCCATGAGGCTGGCTTGGCAGTAAGGAGTGAAACGGCTCCGGGGAGGGTAAGCTAATGATAGCAGAGTTGGGAACGGTAGTCAGCAGGTTAAGTCCAGGTATGGATGGAAGATGTGAAGGATAATTGAATTTCGCAGGAGGACGGTGTTCAAAATGGGAAAAAGAGTGCTGCTAACAGTGATGGTTCTATGGTTAGGCGTGGGTATTGCGGCTATAGATCATTTTAAGACCTATGAAGAAGCGTCAACCCAGATCATGGGGCCAAGGTTAAATCATATGGCTCCACAAGGGAAACTGAGTACGCTGGATGGAACCGTACTCGCAATCGGAGGCAGCAGGGATAAGCCGCTGTTATTGAATTTCTGGGCAAGCTGGTGCGGCCCCTGCCAGGAAGAAGCACCTTTTTTACAAGCACTATATGAAAAATATGGGGACCAAATCGATTTCTATGCCATCCATGCGACCCACGACGACAGACGGGAAAATGTGGAACCGTTCATCCAAGCTAACGGCTGGACCTTTCCGGTGCTGCTGGACGAAGAAGGGCATATGGCTGAACAATACCGAATCATGGGCTACCCGACCTCTTTCATTCTGGATCGGGAAGGCAGGATTCGCGACCAATTTTATTACGAGCCGCCACGCTTGATGGAAGAGCGGATACGGCGCAGTATAGAATAGCAGCCGGACAAGCTGTTTACGTCCCTAAATCATTCGTCCCCTTAAGCTAAAATACAATGAGATTGACCCCGCCCAAGGCAGCCAGAATCAAAATAATACGCTGGAACATTTGTTGGGGAATCAAAGGCAGCACCTTGAAGCCGGCAAAGGCCCCCACTGCAACCGCCGGGATCATCCACATATTGAACAGCAGAGTTTCCGGAGTAATAAGTCCCAAATAAGCAGTGAAAGGAACTTTAACGACGTTTACAATAAAAAAGAAAAAGGCAGTAGTCCCCACAAAATTGGTTTTGTCCATTTGTTTGGTTAGTAAGTAGATGGACATGATGCTCCCCGCTGCATTGCCAATCATCGTTGTAAACCCTGCAAGAATACCTAGGGATCCATTGAAAAAGCGCGAGCGGTCCAGAGAGAAGCGGGCTGCTTGCTCAATGCGGTCGCGAAATACATGAAGCACGATGAGCAGCAGAACCAGCGTTCCGATCATGATGGAAAGCGGCCTGTTGCCGATATGCCCCAATACGAAAAATCCAATCACAATTCCTGCCATCACCCAGGGAAGCAGCACGAATAAATGCTTCCAGATTACTGCTTTGCGGTAATACAAAATCGCCATGATATCCCCGGTAATGAGAATAGGGGTTAGAATGCCTACCGATTCTCTTGTAGGAAAGACTGAAGCCATGATGGCGGCTACGAATATACCGAGAGTAGGAACACCGGTCTTCGAAAAACCTACAAGTACGGCACACAATAGAGTAATAACGACCTGTAAAGTAGTAACGTCCATGATGACTCCTTTGGCTGTTAATCAACTGCGAACTAAAGTATACCATGGATCGCCCGGGGGGGTGTAAGTCTTTTCGGCGACGTTTCCAAGGGAATTCTTCAAAAACCTGACGGAGAATCACGAAAAAGCAGTTTTTAATAAAAAGGAGCGGGAGTATAGTTGATTTATTAGTTGATTAAATAATCAATCAAAAAAGAGGTAAGCAGTCGGTAACGAACGGAGATGGCTCGGCTGCATCCTTGAAGCTTTTTGAGGAGTGGAGAAGGCCTGTTGTAGAGCGTCAACAGCGGGGACAGTTGCGTCAATCTATGCAGGATGATTCAGCGCCCTTGGCGAACAGAGCTCTTTTCCTGGAATATGCAAGCATTAGACTGGCTGCCTTGGAAACGGAGGATATTTGAAAAGATGTATTCCCAAGACTAAGGGAAGATGAACTATATGAAAGTGTGATGAACCATATGAAAGTGTATTGAGAACTAATAAAAAAATGAACGATGTGCAGAAACCGAATGATGTGAAAAAATGAACAATATGAAAGAGTGAGAAAAGACCAATACAAAGAGAACGATTCGAAAAAGTGACAAGCGAGTGTAAAATACAGAATATGGAAACTAGTACATGGTGAAAAAGGTGAAAAAGGTGAAAAAGGATGCCGAGAACGGAAGAAAAGAATGAACAGCTTAAGTGTCCGGAAGGAACAGATTATTGCTGCTGCTTTAAAGGTGTTTGCACGGAGAGGCATGGCTGCGAAGATGAGCGAAATTGCGGCAGAAGCTAAACTGAGCCATGGATTGGTTTATCATTATTTTGCATCGAAGGAAGCGGTATTTATAGAGCTGGTGATGCGGGCATTGGATAGTCCTAAAGAACTTTACAAGCAAGTTGAAAGCATAGAGGCCGGGCCCAAGGAGCGGCTAAGGTTGTTGACTGAAGCGATGCTGGAAGGGATCAAGGGCGAGGGGGCGGCTTATTTTCTGATTATGATCTATGCTTTTATGTCCAACGAGGTACCGGAGGAAGTTAAGAAGCTGCTCGATGAGCGTTCTGCTTCGGGGATGAATATGCTGGTGCCTGTTCTTGAAGAAGGCCAACGAGAAGGGGGCATTATACCAGGAGATGCGGTCAAATTAGCCGCCTTATTCTTTTCCTTGATCCAGGGGTTGGCCATCAGCCGAATGCAGATGGCCAGCATTCCGCTGCCTGAAGCTGATGAGATAC
>NZ_HE610958.1:741059-747939 GCF_000285515.1 Paenibacillus senegalensis JC66 | reverse complement strand
CCCTACTTAGGATGTTTACGATCGATGAAGATGGGCAGAGGTTCAAGTAAAGATGCCGGGTATCTAGGTATAAAGTAGTGTAATAACCAGAAGTTCGTACAGCACCAAGGGAAGTATGACATTGTTATAATAGGAATAGGGCTGCCGATAATCTATGACTCTGTTTTCCATGCTGGGCTGGGGAATGCTCAGATAGAGGTGAGTCTGGTCCAGATTTACAAGGACCCCTTCATAAATCGTTCCGTCGATCGTCTGAATTCGGACAGGCTTTTGGATATAAGGACGGCTTGCATGATAAACTTGGTCACGTGCTTTTTTCAACATTTGAGCAGTGGCGGAATTGGCCTGATAAATGACCGGATTCATCTCGGCTAGATTCTCCATATTCATTCCTCCTGAACTTAACTATGATGATATATACATATGCTTTCGCCCAGCAAGGGTGCATTGCTATAGCTGGACCCGGTATAGTATCCAAGGTTTGACGGGAAGTTTGAGGTCGCTTGCAGCCTGATTCGAATTCTAACGCTCGCCGTGGTCCTTATTTGAGCAAAATCAGGGGGTTCAAAATTGTAACGCTTGCCATCATCCTTATTTTGCTTCAGATTCGCGGTTTTCTGGACTTTCTGTCACAAATAAGATCGGGGATGAGCGTTAGAAATAAATAGCCTGCTTTTTTAGGCAAATAAGAGCAAGGGCGAGCGTTAGCGTAAGGACATCGGGTAAGGCAGCGTGCAGGGAGTCTCACGAGACATTGCGAATGCTATCCGGCAGGGCAACGCATAGGGAGAGCTCGCAGGCAACGTAAAAGTAGTCAAGGAAGGTAATGCTTAGTGAGAGCTCGCAGGCAATGTAAAAGTACGAAGCATAGGAAGAGCTCGAAAGGTACCGCGGAAGTAGTCAAGGAAGGCAACGCATAGGGAGAGAAGTAGTCTCACGGGTTATTCGCGGACCCTCGCGAAGCAGCGCGCAGGCCATCACGCAGGGCAAGGTGTAGGCGTTTCATCGCAGGGCAGTGCGCGGGACGTCCGCGAAGCAGCGCGCAGGCTACGTCGCAAGGCAGCACGTACCCGTGTTTGGCGTTAAAATCTTCAAAATCGGTCATTTGAAGCGGGTGAGCCTAGTGCTCCTTTCTTGCGGGGAGTATCAAAATAGACCTTATATTTTTAATTCTTAAGCCTCTTTTTTATCACTCGTTTATGATATGATGACATTATGAGAATAAATCCCAAAAAAGGACAAATGTCCAAAAGAGCTTTTTTAGAAAGGGTTGCCAGAATGTATTATATTCTGGGCTATAACCAGCAAGAAATAGCAGAACAGTTGGATGTAGGCCGTTCGTCTGTAGCGCGTTTCCTAAATGAGGCGAGAGAGCAGGGGGTGGTTCAATTTTTTGTCTCGTCTGACTTTGAAAGCTGGCGCAACCATTCGTTGGAGACAAAGCTGGTTAATCAGACTCATTTAAAGGAATGTGTCATTTTCAAGACGAATCCATCAGGAAGCACATTTGAAATGATGGCTGCCAAGTACTTAAATACCGTTCTTCCCTCTACCGGAGCCATCGGTCTGGGGTGGGGTAGAACGCTGCATGCGGTTGGCACCCAAATGCACTCTTGCGATGCCCGGCCCGATTTAAGCGTCGTTCAGCTTTCAGGAGGATGGGGTGCTAAGGAGGAGCTCGTGCCGGCTACCTCCAATATCCAATTGTGGTCAACGGCCTTACATGCGAGACCGTTATATTTGCCCGCTCCAGCCATCGTGGCTACGGTGGAGAGCAAGAAGAGCATATTAGGCGACCCTAGCGTCAAAGAAGTGCTGGACCGAATGAGTCAGCTTAAAGCGGCCGTTATTGGAATCGGTCATACGGGTCCGGATGCTACAATCAATTATACCAATCTGGCACCTGACCTGAATCGCAGTTTCTTGGAATCCCGCAGTGTCGGGGATGTGATTTTTCATTTTTACGATGAGAATGGCACATTTTCTTTTCCAGAATTAAGCGACCGGGTAATCGGGGCGACGGCCGAAGATTTTCTGAATATTGATCTGAGGATCGGAATTGCCAAGGGTGGGGAAAAGAAGAAGGCCATCTTGGGCGCAATTCGGGGCGAACTGGTTCACGTTCTAATAACAACGGAAGACACGGCACAGCAGCTGCTGGACTTGGAAGCTTGAAGACGTATTGGAGCAGCTAGTGTTTGAGAAACAATACTTGTCATGATACATAAAACAACAATAGTAACAACAATAGTAACAACAATAGTAACAACAAACCGGACCTCTTCTAAAGGGATCCGGTTTTTTATAGAGTGAAAGGACAGGCTTTTTGTAAACACAGGATAGACGCAAAACTTAGCGATACCCTACTCCTTGAAGACACGCGAAGAGTTTTTTAACATTACCAGGTCAAGCTTATTCGTTCAAAATAACGGAATAGGATTCTTGTAGCCAATCAATATCAATGTTGAAAAGTTCCATCAAATCACGAATACCGACATAAGTTTTTCCAAATTCGCTAATTGTTATCATTTCAATGTCAGGATGATCCTGGTTGATTTCCCTTATACGTTCATTATACTGAATAATTATATTTCTTTTAAAGGCATCGTAGCTGATTTTTCCCCCGAGAGCTTCGGTTGCTGCGGCAAGAGGAACCCATGTTTTCGATCGGACTGTGTCGAGATAAGCTGGAACTTCTGTAATTAGAGGAGAGCCTTTATGGATTATTTGCAACGGTTTATAGTTCAACACGTTCACTTTCTGTAGATTTTCGACTATCATTACTTGAGTTGTAGACAAGGGGATAACTTCAATATCTGCTGTAGTACAAGAACAGGCAGCCAAGTAAGAGTTATAGCCAAAAAAAGATTGAGACACTATGTTATTGTTCTCAGGATCGTATTCAATAATTCCAATTAATTTTTTATTAATTAATTCATAGGAAAGGATAAGGACTCCATTCTCTTCCTGGATGAATGCAGAATTAATAAGCTTGGGAATGGAGGAGGGTGGTATTAATTGACTTAACTCATCAATGATTTGAGTGGAAATTAAATTTCCATCAGAGTCATAGACTGACATTTCCCGATCATTCAGAATACCAAGTTTCCTATCGGACAAAGGTAGCAGTGGCAAATGATTAGTATTCATAGCATAATTGAGTCGGTTGTTATCAGGGTCAATTGCTAATACGGTTCCATCGGATAAACTTACATAGATGAGACCTCCTCCGTACTGAATATCATTAATAAAGGGTGCGTATCCCTTCTCAGGTAAATATTCTTCAATATCTATTGTCTTGATAGCCTGATTTTTTTCAATCTTTACAAGGTTTGAGGAGCGGTGGTCAATAACGGCTAATCCTTGATTTGGTGTTGGTATATATTGCGGGATGGAACTGACATGAACTGACCATAATGCGTCATTATGATCTTTAACCAATGCCTTCAATTTGCTGGAGTCACTGGCTCTCTCAAGTTTAATAGGAAGAGTAATTTTTCTAGGTACCGGTTCTTCGGGATTGATCAGTACCAATTCCTCATCAGTACCATTGCTTATAAATATGGCTATATCCCCGTCATGCAATACATGTGTGGAAAGGATAACTTGATCAGGAGTTGCCTCGTAAGCTGAAATGATTTCATCTTGAATTTTCCCAAGTGCAAAATCAAGATGCCCTTCTTTCCAAGATACGATTGCTGATTGATTTGCTTGCGTAATATGTGGGAACATCAGAACGAATGCTAAAGTCAAAAAGAATAAACCAGAACTTTTTAATATTTTTCCGGCCATAAAACACACCTCCAACTGTTTAACGTATTGTTAGAAAGTAATGTTGCGTTGTAATCACAAAATAAATCGTCAAAGTCGATTTATTCGACTTCGACGATTCGGTACAATCATTAAAGGACGAGTATTATCTGTATTCTATGCTAATGCGATCTTGATAATGAGGAATAATATTACTAAATTCAGTGACCTTTAATCTGTCGGGTTTCCATTCAGTACTGGATGTTTCTTGAGTATTAAGTAATCGATATCCGCTAGTCCAATAAAAGTAAACATTTGTCCAGAAAGCTCCTCTCATGTAGGCACCACTTGTTGGATTGTAACAATGCGTTGCAAAAGAGGTTTCTTTACCAAAAGTTGTGTATGTCCCCCTACTATCGTACTGATGATTGGAGTTTGTATGATACATATGATTAGCTAGTAACTTCCAATTGCTTCTATCCACAACTCTAATGTTAATTGCATTATCTAGAGTTGTAACGACCATGTTAACTTGTTGATTACTTCTGATATTAGCGTTCACACTAGCCCAAACAGGTACTACTTCATATCTTCCTCTTCCGCTATCCCAGTAAGCCCACCAGCCACTTATAAAAGTGTGCCAAGTATTGGTGAACACATTATAGAACAGTCCTGCATCTAATCCGCCACGAGCGTAGGTATTTTGATAGACTTGGAAGAAGTAATAAGGGACTTCGTTTTGTTTATTGTCCCAAGAGGTAACGTTTATTGAATGTGGAAAATTAATATCACCTGATGCAGAATATCTTCCATATTGCCCCTTTACGATATAGTGATATCCGTCCATTCCAGGATTAGGGCAAGAATTATTTGCTTGTAACTTACTTTCAATAGGTGCTTCTCCATATAATGCTTCGGCGTACAACTCATAATTATTAGGGATGGGAATATTTCCACTATCTGTTATGGCGAGTGATCCCTCAACATTATAAGAACTATCAACCACTTCAGGTTCGGATAACAGAGAATTTTTAAAGTTATCTAAGTGCTCTTTTTTACTTGATTATTCTTTAATAGATTCTCCGCATATAGCGCGTTATTACCCAGTTTTAAAATCTCATCATACGTGAAACCATGATTCTCAAATATCGAAATATCAACAAGTTCTTGTAATGTGATATCAGTGTAAGTATTATTTGCTCCCATTAATAACGAAGGGAAAATTAGACTAAAGCTTATGAATAAAGATAAGAAGACACCCAATTTTTTCATGAACTTAACCTCACTTTCTTTTTTATAAGTAAAATGTAAAATGAAACAAAAAATACTATCTTGCCCTCCCTTCCGTGGACATAATTTTTATAATTGTATCAGGAGAGTAACTCCTTACTACAATCCTCATATGTTGTTGTATATGATCTATACTTGCTGTCATAAAGTTATCTGGGCTTCGTCTTAAGTAATTTTGGAGTCTATGAAGCGGAACTATGTAGTTGAAGAAAATCTGTAGAAGGAATGACGGCCACAACGGCGCGAAATTAATTGCAAACATGCAACCACGTACTCAGCTACATTTCCAATTAATTAAAGGACAACCAAATGAGTATTTCGGATACGAGTAAATGTAGTTTTGGATATAGTAGTGGTTAGAACAATCAGATCCTGCCCGCTGAATCATGAGGTAATCTTGCCAACTAGGCTCATGCCGCTGATAGAATAACAATATAGATATATACTAGAATACTTGGGCAGGCTATTATTGTTCTGTATAAAGGAAATGGTTGAAAATCGTAAAAGAAGAAACTTAACAATTACCATTCAATGGATAAAGCGTATGATTTACATTATGATGAAAAAAATGTAAATTTCAAGATATATTTACCAATCTATTGTTATAAAAATTTAACGGTTTGACAAAGTTTGTTTTAACAAAAAAAGAGCTGTCCTTCGAGTCGAATAAGACTACTAAGGACAACTCCAGTTATATCCAAATTGGAACATAACGCATTTGGTTGGTTTTTATCAGATGAATCAACCTTCCAGCAGCAGGGATTCCGGATCTTCGAGCAGCTGCTTCACTCTTACCAGGAAGCTGACCGCTTCGGCTCCGTCAACAATGCGATGATCGTACGAAAGAGCGATATACATCATCGGACGGTTCTCCATCCGCTCTTCATCAATTGCGACCGGACGTCTTTGGATCGTATGCATTCCGAGAATCCCGACCTGCGGTGCGTTAAGAATAGGGGTGGAGAGCAGAGAGCCAAATACTCCGCCGTTCGTGATTGTGAACGTTCCGCCTTGCAGATCGGACAAAGCTAACGTATTAGCCCGGGCTTTTTCTGCTAGTGAGCCTATTTGCTTCTCGATCTCCGCGAAGCTAAGACGATCTGCATCGCGAACGACTGGCACGACCAGTCCTTCTTTCGCGGAGACGGCGATCCCAATATCATAGAACTGCTTGACGAGAATGTCATCACCATCAATCTCGGCATTAAGCAGCGGGAAAGCTTTAAGGGCGCCAACGACTGCTTTGGTGAAGAAGGACATGAAGCCAAGGTTCACATCGAACTTCTCCTTGAACTTGTCCTTGCGGCGCTTGCGGATATCCATGATGGCCGTCATATCGACTTCATTGAAGGTCGTCAGCATCGCCGCAGTTTGCTGCGCCTCGACGAGCCGCTTGGCGATTGTCTGCCGGCGGCGGGACATCCGGCGCCGCTCAATCGCTTTGCCGCCGTCCGCCGCTGCTGCTGCCGCAGAGCCGCCGCCTGCCGCCGCTCCTGCAGCTGCGGCGGGCGGCTTGCTAGCCGCAGCTCCTCCGGCTGCCGCTGGGCTCTGGCCCGGCTTGTACGATTGAACGTCTGCGGGCTTGATCCGACCGATCGGATCGCCGCTGCCCACTTCGTTCAAGGAGATGCCGCGCTCACGAGCCAGCTTGCGGGCCGCGGGAGACGCGTGGAAGGAGCCGCTTCCCTCGGCTGCCTGCACAGATGAAGCAGCTGGGGCTGCTCCATCTGCCGCAGGGCTTGCGGGGCGCTGCTCTTCCTGAGAGGGCTCCTCGGCCGCAGCAGGAGCGCTGCTTGCGGCGGGCGCCTCTGCCGGGGCGGCGACATCGCCCTCCTCAATG
>NZ_HE610958.1:663518-740819 GCF_000285515.1 Paenibacillus senegalensis JC66 | reverse complement strand
CTCTTCCTGAGAGGGCTCCTCGGCCGCAGCAGGAGCGCTGCTTGCGGCGGGCGCCTCTGCCGGGGCGGCGACATCGCCCTCCTCAATGGTGCCGATGACTTCGCCGACCACGACGTTCTCGCCTTCGCCTTTAACGATCTTCGTTATAGTTCCGCTTTGCTCCGCGCTAACCTCAAGATTGACTTTATCGGTTTCCAGTTCAGCCAATACGTCGCCTTGCTGAACGGTATCGCCTTCCTTAACCAGCCATTTGAATATCGTGCCTTCGGCAATGGATTCCCCTAATTCCGGTACTTTAATCTCACTCATGCGCCGCAACCCCCTTAGGTGATGTTGTCGTTAACGATTTGTGGCTCAATGCGGCAGAGACAATTCTCTGCTGCTCGAAGTTATGAATGTCAACAAAGCCGTGTGCGGGACTGGAGCGTTCCGGACGGCCTGCATAACTTACGTCCACACCGTCTGGAGCGAGAGCCTTCAAGTGAGGCTCCATAAATCTCCATGCGCCCATATTTTCCGGTTCTTCCTGCACCCAGAGCATTTGCTCAAGTCCGGCGTATCGCTCGATAACAGCCGCGATTTCCTTTTGCGGCAATGGATAAAGCTGCTCTACGCGCACGATGTGCAGCCAAGACCAGTCTTCCTCAGTCCGCTTGGCCAGCTCGGTTTCCAGATCGATTGCTATCTTTCCGGTGCAAAAGATCAATCTGCGCACTTGGCCGGGATGACTGCCCAAGCCCTGCTGTTCCAGAATCAACTGGAAGGCGCCTTCGCTGAACTCTTTGCCAGGAGACGCTGTTCTTGCATTGCGGATCATGCTTTTCGGAGTCATCAAGATCAGCGGCCGGGCCAAATCACTATCATTCATAAACGCCTGACGACGCAGGATATGGAAGTATTGCGCCGCTGTAGTCAAGTTTGCTACCGTCCAGTTCTCCTCACCGCTGGATTGCAGGAAGCGCTCCAGCCGTGCGCTGGAATGCTCAGGGCCCTGGCCCTCGTAGCCGTGCGGAAGGAGCATGACAAGTCCCGATTTTTGCGACCATTTGGCACGTCCGGCGGCTATAAATTGGTCGATGATGACTTGAGCGACATTGGTAAAGTCTCCATATTGAGCTTCCCACATAACAAGCGTCTCCGGCGAATGGACATTGTAACCATACTCATAGCCGAGTACCGAAGCTTCGGACAGCGGACTGTTATAGATGGCGAAGGAAGCTTTAGCCTCTGTCAAATGATGCAGCGGGCAGTACTTTTCCCCGGTCCGGTAATCGTGGAGAATAAGATGCCGCTGGGCAAAGGTTCCGCGCTGGGAATCCTGACCGCTAAGTCGGATCGGCTTGCCGTCTGCAAGCAGGGTGGCGAAGGCCAGTGTTTCGGCCAAGGCCCAATCCACCTTCTCCCCCTCATCCAGAGCATTCGCACGCCGCTGCAGGATACGCGAGAGCTTCGGATACACCTGAAAGGAATCCGGGACCTTCAGCAGCTGCTCATTAATGCTTCTAAGCTTGTTCAATGGAACAGCAGTGCTTTGCAAGGCCGAATCATGGTCCTGAATGGACGATTGAAGCAGAATCTGGCGGTCTGTATCCGACTTAACCTCATCATAGGACTTCTGCAGCTCTTTCTCGATCTGGTCAACCATCGCTTGGATTTGTTCGTCACTAACCAGACCTTTTTGCTTAAGCTTCTCGGCGTACAGCCGATACACGGTCGGGTGCTGTTTGATTTTGTCATATGTTAATGGCTGAGTAGTTCCTGGATCATCGGTTTCATTATGACCATGGCGGCGATAGCCGATCAAGTCGATTAAGAAATCCTTTTTAAACCGGCTCCGGTATTCGCTTGCCAGGCGCACGGCTGTTATACAGGCTTCCGGGTCGTCTGCGTTCACGTGGACTATCGGAATTTCGTAGCCCTTGGCCAGGTCGCTCGCATAACGTGTGGAGCGGGAATCCGAGCTTTCGGTTGTGAATCCGATGCGGTTGTTGACGATAATGTGAATCGTACCACCGTTTTGGTAGCCTTTAAGCTTGGTGAAATTAAGCGTTTCTGCAACGATACCCTCTCCGGGAAACGCTGCATCACCATGCATCAAGACGGCAACGGCGCGGGAAACGTCCTGTTTCGGAAACCCTCTGCGATCCCGGTCCTCCTGGGCGGCTCTGGTAAAGCCCTCGACCACCGGATTGACAAATTCAAGATGGCTCGGGTTGTTGGCGAGCGTCAGCCGCGTTTCTACAGTCTCTCCCTGTTTAACGGCACGATCTGCGCCCAGGTGGTATTTCACGTCTCCAGTCCAGCCGTAACTGATGCCCATAGAGCCTTCGGAGGGCACCATGTCCTTGTTAGGCGAATGATGGAACTCGGAAAAGATTTTGCCATAGGGTTTGCCAAGCACGTGGGCCAGCACATTAAGTCTGCCCCGGTGAGCCATGCCCATCATAATGTTCTGAGCCCCTTCATGGGCTTGAGTACGGACAATCTCATCCAGCATAGGAACCAGAATGTCATTTCCTTCTATTGAAAACCGCTTTTGCCCGACGAAGGTGCGGTGAAGAAAATGCTCGAACTTTTCCACTTCAATAAGCCGTTCCAGCAAGGCTACCTTCTCCTCGGAAGTGAGGGGTGCAGGGAAGTGGTCGGATTCTACCCGGTTATAAAGCCATTGGAGTTCTTCATCGTCATGCACATGAGTGAACTCGTAAGCCAGGGCACGCGTATAAATTTTTTGCAGCTTGGTAATTGCATCCCATCCGGTTATCACACCGGCAGGGGCGTTGCTCCACAATAGGGAGGCAGGCAAAGCTTCGAGATCTTCACGGCTTAACTGGTACGTCTGCGGCTCGAATCTACGCTGGTCGGCCTTGTTGCCTAAGCCTAACGGATCGATATCGGCAGCAGTGTGGCCATAAGTGCGAATCGCTTCAACCAGCTTGACCGCGGCCACGACCTTGTTAAGCAGCTTAGGATCTGCCGCATTATATTCCGTCTGAGTTTGACTGAATGGGGAGGCTTCAATGGCCAAAGGAGGCGGACCCAAACGGGTAAATAACTCCTGATAAGCCGGTTCCACCGATTGCGGGTCTTGCTCATAACGCTCATATTGCTCCTGAATGTAACCAAGATTGGGTCCGTAATACGCCTTCCATGCTTGCTCCCGCTTCAACTCATCTGCGGACATAAAGATATAACCCCCTTAGCATTTTCCTGAAGTCTGTTCATAACCCGGTTTTTGGCATGAGGAAGTAAATAAGTTATGGGTGCTGCGACTTGCGGAAGTCAGGCGAACCTTCAAGAGACGGGCTGCGGACGCTTACCGGGTCAAATGCAACGGCTGCTGTCGATATGATATAGCGGTTCGCTTATACTCTTACTAATACCCCTGTTCATACCCCTGTAACTATTGTTACCCAAAATCATCCTTTAGTGTTTATATCGGAAAAAAACTTCTAAGGTTCAAAGAAAAAAATACCATAGTCTTTACTATTTTGATAAATACTTAATTGGCATGAAATCAATCTCATTTTCAGATCAATATTCTTTTTTTCCGAACCTGTTCGCTGATTTGGGCGCATAAAAACGACCCCACCTGGGTGAGGCAAAGATTTATCAAAAAACATTAAAGTTGTTAGGGGCCCGAAATTATAGGCATGTAAAGAGAATCTTCCATAAAAATTGTACCATAACTAAACAACGAAGCCAAATAAATCGTATAGAGAAAGACAGGTTTTTAACAGCCAACGAATAGGCAAAGAAAAAAGGAAATTGACAATGTTACCTCGCAAAAATATAATTAGGTAATCCTAATAAATTAGTTGCTAAATATTTAGGTGATTTATTTAGTTTTCTTTTATAAAGGATAAAGAAGGAGCTGATAAAAACAATGGGATCAGCAGCAGACAACCCGGCGGTTGAGCAGCTCATTAGAGCTTTTCTCAAGTTCAGGGAGGTCGATTGGCTTCATCACGCAGAGACCGGTCACAAACACAGCGAGATCAAGGTGCTGCTCTGTATTTACCGCGAGGAGAAAGAAGGCAGGCCTTATATGAGGGTGTCCCAGATCAGCCGGAAGCTTCGGGTTACAGCTCCAACGGTTACTCAATTGCTTAATTCTTTGGAAGATAGGGAATTAATCGAACGAATTTCCGATGAAACGGACCGGAGGACAGTATTGGTTAAGCTCACTTCGCAAGGCAAGGCAGTGATTGAGGCATCGAGACGGGAATTTTACCGTTTGTTTTCAGGGTTGGCGGAGTATTTAGGGGAAGAAGAGAGCCGGCAGCTGGCTGAACTGCTGGCCAAAGCGTATCAATACTTATCGGAGAACCCGGGCGGCTCTGGCCCTTCTCCGAAGAACGGAGTTGAACGACATTGCTAAAATTGCTGCGCTATCTGAAGCCTTACCGGGCCGCCATTGCCCTGGTATTTCTGCTCGTTTTTCTGCAGACACTTTCTGATTTATATTTACCCACTCTGATGGCTGATATCGTAGATAAAGGTATAGCCCACGGGAATATCCCCTACATATGGAAAATGGGGGGGCTGATGCTGCTGGTAGCAGCTGTAGCGGTAGTATTTTCAGTTGGCGCCAGCTATTGGAGCGCGAAGATAGCAATGGGCTTTGGCAAAGGATTGCGGGGAAAAGTGTTTACTCACGTACAGAACTTCTCCATGCAGGAATTTGATCAGATCGGGACAGCATCGCTGATTACTCGAACGACCAATGATATCACACAGATCCAGCAGGTGCTCGTAATGATGCTGCGGATGATGATTATGGCCCCGCTTATGGCTGTTGGCGGGATCATTATGGCTTTGTCCAGAGACGTGACTTTATCCTGGGTACTTGTTGTTGCGCTTCCGGTGCTGGCTATTATGATCGTGCTGGTAGCAGCAAAAGGCTTGCCTTTATTCAAATCGCTGCAGGCGAAGCTGGATAAGCTGAATCTTGTCGTCAGGGAAAATTTGACGGGCATCCGTGTAATCCGTTCGTTTAACCGTGGTGAACACGAGAAGCAAAGATTCGAAGGGGCCAACCTGGATTTAACGAATACCGCCATCCGGGTCAACAAAATCATGGCTACGATGATGCCGGTCATGATGCTCGTTATGAATTTCTCGACCATTGCGATTGTTTGGTTCGGCGGCATCCGTATTGATGACGGTCAAATGCAGGTCGGCGATCTTATGGCGTTCATCCAGTACGCGATGCAAATCATGTTCTCTCTTATTATGCTGTCGATGATTTTTGTCATGATTCCGCGTGCTTCCGCATCCGCAGGAAGAGTTAACGAGGTTCTTCAGATGGAGCCCCAGATCAAAAGCACGGAGAACGGGAAGCAGGCCAATGAACAAAAAGGCTTGGTGGAATTCGATCAAGTAACGTTCTACTATCCGGGGGCTGAAAAGCCCGCACTCTCTGACATCTCCTTCCGTTCCAGGCCAGGGGAGATTACGGCGATCATTGGCGGAACGGGGTCGGGCAAGTCTACGCTGGTTAGCCTGATTCCGAGATTTTATGATATTCAAAAAGGCTCCATCCGCATTAATGGCGTTGATATTCGTGAGCTGGAGCAGAGTGAACTGCGGGCCAAGATCGGCCTTGTGCCGCAGAAGGCCGTTCTGTTTACCGGTACAATCGCTGAAAATATCCGCTACGGAAAAGAAGACGCTACGCTCGAGGAGGTTCGCCATGCAGCGGAGGTGGCTCAGGCTGCGGAATTCATCGGCCGTCTCCCGGAAGGGCTGGAAGCGCCTATCAGCCAAGGGGGAACAAATGTGTCCGGAGGGCAAAAACAGCGCCTGTCTATCGCCAGGGCACTTGTTCGCAAGCCGGAAATTTATTTGTTCGATGACAGCTTCTCAGCGCTTGATTACAAAACCGACGCCAAGCTGCGGGCCGCTTTGAAGCAAGAAACCGGTGAGGCTACCGTCATTATCGTTGCCCAGAGAGTAAGCACAGTCATAGATGCGGACCGCATCATTGTTCTTGATGAAGGCCGGATAGCCGGGATCGGAACCCATGATGAATTGATGACGACCAGTGAAGTATATCGGGAAATTGTCTCATCCCAACTATCGGAGGAGGAGATTGCATGAGTCAGGGTCGGCACAAACCTTCTGCAGGACCTAAAGGATTCGGTCCTGGCGGCGGTCCGGGAGGACCTGGTGCGATGGGCAGGCCGGTGCAAAAGGCGAAGGATTTCAAGGGCACCCTTAAACGGTTGAGCCGTTATCTGGCTCCCTTTAAACTGCAGCTGATCGCGGTTTTCGCCACGGCTTTGTTAAGTACGCTGTTTATGATTTTAAGTCCGGCAATTCTGGGTAATGCGACAACGGAGCTGTTTCGTCCGATCATGACCCCGGGGGCGGCTATTAATTTTGATTATATTCTGCAGATTCTTGCCGTCTTGGCGGTATTATATCTATTAAGCTCGGTATTTAGCTATTTGCAGCAATACATTATGGCCGGAGTATCGCAGAAAACGGTCTATGCGATGAGGAAAGAGGTCAACGACAAGCTGTCCCGGCTTCCTCTCAAATTTTATGATTCGCATTCTCACGGCGATATCCTGAGCCGGGTAACCAACGATATGGACAATATCAGCTCCACCATGCAGCAAAGCTTAACACAGCTGATTACTTCAGTCGTGACTCTTGTTGGTGTAATCATTATGATGCTATGGATCAGTCCGTTAATGACGTTAATTCTTATTTTGACCTTACCGCTCAGCTTTATCGCTATCCGCAAAATTGCTGCCCGTTCCCAAGTCCACTTTGCCAGTCAGCAAAAAGAATTAGGCGCATTAAATGGTCATGTGGAAGAGATGTACACGGGACACAAGGTCATCAAAGCATACGGGCGGGAGCGAAGCTCCATCGCGGAGTTTAACGGAATTAACGAAAAATTGTATGATGCAGGCTGGAAAGCCCAGTTTATTTCCGGAATCATTATGCCCGTTATGATGTTTATCGGAAACATCGGGTATGTGCTGGTCTGTGTGGTCGGCGGCATAATGGTTGCGCAGCAAACTTTGCAGATCGGCCATATCCAAGCATTTATCCAATATTCCAGGCAGTTTACCCAGCCTATTACGCAGACGGCCAATATTGCTAATATTTTGCAGTCGACGATGGCATCTGCCGAAAGAGTGTTCGAGCTTCTGGATGAACAAGAAGAGGTGCCGGAGTCGGCAGAGGCGGGAAAAATAAATACTTCAGACTTGAGAGGGAACGTGAAGTTTGAGCATGTCCGTTTTGGCTATAAGAAGGAAGCGGCTCTGATCGAAGACATGAACCTGGATGTGAAGCAGGGGCAAACCGTAGCCATCGTCGGCCCAACAGGAGCGGGTAAAACAACATTAATTAATCTGTTGATGCGCTTCTATGAGCTGGACGGCGGAAAAATTACAATCGATGGCGTCAATATCGCCGAGATGAAGCGGGGCGAGCTGCGCAGCCTGTTCGGCATGGTGCTGCAGGACACATGGTTATTTAATGGAACTATACGCGACAACATCGCTTACGGCAAGGCAGCTGCAACCGACGAGGAAGTGTACGAAGCGGCGCGGACGGCCTACGCGGATCACTTTATCCGCACCCTTCCAGACGGGTATGACACGATCCTGAACGAAGAAGCATCGAATATATCTCAAGGGCAGAAGCAGCTGCTGACGATCGCCAGAGCCATTCTGGCAGATCCGGCTATTCTGATCCTGGATGAAGCGACGAGCAGTGTCGATACCCGCACGGAGGTTCATATTCAGCAGGCTATGAATGAGCTGATGAAAGGGCGGACCAGCTTTGTGATCGCCCACCGTCTTTCTACGATTAAGGGGGCTGACCGCATTCTGGTAATGAAGGACGGCAGTATTATAGAGCAGGGCAACCATGAGGAATTAATAAGTGCGGGCGGCTTCTATGCCGATCTTTACTACAGCCAATTCGCAGCTAAGGCAGTCGGGTAGATACATTGTGAATCCTCCTGCCGTATTCAATCGCGCGCCGTCCGGCGCGCGATTGGTGTTGAAAAATCCGCCACGCAAGCCACATGCGAAGCCGCAGGGCTAAGCCAACTTGGCATCCGCCAGGCAAGCCACATGCGAAGCCGCAGTGCTAAGCCAGCCTCGCATCCGCCAGGCAATCCAACATGCGGAGGCGGCAGCCGAAGCTAACCTGGTAAAGCCGCCAGTCAAAGTTAACCCCGTTAACTAAAAGGGGGATTGCCAGATTAATACGGGTCAGCGGAGTGCCCCTTGTTCTCGGCATCCCGGACGGCTTCTTTGGAATGACCGGCGCCTATCGGTCCATGATCGGTCTTACTGTCTGGCGATTGGGCAGCTGCTTGGGCCAGCCCTTCCTTTACCCTTCGCCCATAGTCCTCGTCACATTTGCTGAATAGCTCGATCATTTTGTCCTGAATATGTTTGGCTGCGGGAGCAAGCGTAGTCACCAGGTTGCTAATTAACTCGTCCCGTTCCCAATCCTCAAACATCCGGTAGCGTTCTCCTGGCTGTTTGAAATCGTTGGTGCGGTCGATCTTCTGGCGAAGCAGTTGGCCGCTGACTTGAGGAGTGTACTCAGTACCGGATTTTTCGCTTTCTTTCAAGCCGCCAAGAGAAGACGGTTCGTAATTGACATGGGGGTTTTGGCCTGGCGCTAGGTCAACCAAGTAAGTCATCTGCCCGTCCCGCTGATTGGTAGCTACGTGTTTCTTAGGCGCGTTAATAGGCAGCTGCAAGTAGTTAGGACCTACCCGGTAACGCTGGGTGTCGGAATAGGATAAGGTGCGTCCCTGAAGCATTTTATCATCGGAGAAATCGAGGCCGTCTACCAGAACGCCGGTACCGAAGGCGGCTTGTTCCACTTCTGCGAAATAGTTGGCAGGGTTGCGATTAAGCACCATTTTCCCAACCGGCAGGAAAGGGAATTGATCTTCCGGCCAAAGCTTCGTGTCATCGAGCGGATCGAAATCAAGCTCCGGGTGCTCATCATCACTCATAATCTGGACACATAGCTCCCATTCCGGATAGTTGCCTTGTTCAATGGCTTCATATAGATCCTGAGTTGCATGATTGAAATTTTTGGCTTGGATCGCTTCAGCTTCAGCTTGGGTCAGATTTTTGATGCCCTGCTTCGGCTCCCAATGATACTTGACCAGCACAGCCTTTCCTTCAGCGTTTACCCATTTATAAGTGTTAACCCCGGAGCCCTGCATTTGCCGGTAGTTGGCCGGAATTCCCCACGGGGAAAACAGAAAGGTAATCATGTGCAGCGCTTCAGGAGTATGCATCATGAAATCAAAAATACGCTCTCCATCTTGGCGGTTGGTTACAGGATCCGGCTTGAGGGCGTGGATCAAGTCGGGGAATTTGATTGCATCGCGAATGAAAAATACTTTCAAATTATTTCCGACCAGATCCCAGTTCCCGTCCTCGGTATAAAATTTTACGGCGAAGCCCCGCGGATCACGCAGCGTTTCCGGGGAATGGCCGCCGTGGATGACGGAGGAGAAGCGCACAAATACCGGGGTTTGTTTGCCTTTCTCCTGAAATAGCTTAGCTCGGGTATAACGGGAAATAGGCTCACCGCCCACTGTGCCGTAAGCTTCAAAATATCCGTGTGCCCCCGCGCCTCTCGCATGAACTACACGTTCAGGTATCCGTTCACGGTCGAAATGGGTAATTTTTTCTATGAAATGATAGTTTTCCAGCGTGGCCGGCCCTCTGTTTCCAACCGTCCGCATGTTCTGATTGTCCACTACCGGGTGACCTTGGCGGGTCGTTAAAGTGTCCTCCCCCTCATGCTCCGCAAAGCGGTGATCGCTTGAACCGCCTGCTCCACTAACGGAAATCCCCTGGTTAAATTCGTCGGGGTCCTGGCTTTGGTTCTGGTTTTGGCCCTGGTGCTGATCTCGCGACATGGCAGGTAATCCTCCTTTTTATTAATAACTGCCGGCTTCTATATAGTTTGAACTAATCAATTAAGCGAGTAAAAAAGCCTTTCTTTAATCCAACTTATATAGCTCGGAACTACTGGATATCTTTTCCCGAATAAAAAGGATTATGCAAACTTTAGCAAAAAGGCTGGAGCCCATGAAAATAGGCCTGAGCTGAGCATTTTGCAGAACCCGGCATCCTTAGCCCGCAGCCATGACTTTTTCCGGTATCATGTCTGTTTTGATTTACAGGCCCTGCAGAGATTTAGATACAAGGCATGGAATATGGAAGCTTTATTGATATGAAGGCTCTAACAAAATGCAAGCTTTAAAGATTTTGTAAAATTCCTCTGCTAAACCTATAGCAAATCTTATACAATAAATAGAGAGAGACCTCGTTCTAAAAGAAAGAGGATAAGCCAGGACGCAATTCCTCGATTCCTGTCTGCTGCTGCATGCAGGAACCGGGTTGTTGTGCTGCTTACCTATGGTCAGCGGATTGCCGTTCTTTCGGATAGCTGGAACGGCAGAATCGCTTAATTACGATTTATCCGAGGAGGAGAACAGCATGGGGCTGGATCAGCATTCGTATCAGACGATGGATTATGGGCGGGAGGATAGGCAAAAAATTGATGTGTTCACGCCTGGGGACAATGCTAATGGTAAAGGTTTGTTCTTTATTCATGGAGGAGGATGGTCTGCCGGGCATCGTTCCCAGTGGCATCCGGTGGCTCATTATTTTCGCGTAAAAGGGTTCCTCTGTGCCTCGATCGGTTATCGGCTGGCTCCGGTGTACAATTACGCTTCACAGCTTGAAGATATTCGAAGTGCCGTTGCTGCGCTAACGCAGAATGCGGCATCTCTGGGAATAGAAGAAAAGGAATTTGCTCTCATTGGTTCTTCGGCCGGCGGTCATTTGGCAGCCATGCTCTCGGCGATGCCGGCAGACGAAAAGCTAGGCTTGAAATGGGGGCAAACCCGAATGGATACACAGCCTAAAGCGGCAGTTCTTTATTGCCCGGCAACAGACCTGAGACCCGAGTCTAATGAACCGGGCTTGTTAAGCAGCATCAGCGGACTGCTTGGGGAGGATATAAACGGCGAAAGCCGGCATGAGGAGCTTTTTCGCAAACTATCTCCTTTGTTTTACAGCAGGGGCCGATCCGCAGCCCGCACCTTAATCCTTCATGGGGACGCAGACGATACCATTGCTTTGGCCCAATCGCAGGCCTATCATCAAATGCTGCAGGAAAATGGGACGGATTCCCGGCTTGTCGTGCTGGAAGGTGTTCATCATGGCTTTGGCTACGGGGTTGACAGTGAAGCTCAAAAGCTGGCTCTCGGGCATATAGAACAATTTCTGCATTCCGTGTTTGCGCTGCCGAGCGGAGGAGAAGCTCGAAATGGAGATTAAAACTGAAAGGCTTTTGCTTAGAGACTTCATGGAAAGTGATCTTGCGGCGGTACACCGCTACGCAGCTCATTCGCAAGTAGCCCGCTATATGCTGTGGGGACCGAATACGCGGGAGCAGACGGAGCAATTCCTGGCTATGGTTATGGGCCATAGCCAGCAGTCACCCCGCCAAGCCTATCATTTGGCTATCACGTTAAAGCAAGACGGGCGATTGATCGGCAGCTGCTCTCTCGAATGCCACGAGCAGGGGCAGGGGGAAATCGGATATGTTTTGCACCCTGATTTCTGGCGGAACGGTTATGCTGCGGAATCGGCCAAGGCACTGCTTGATTACGGATTTAATGAGCGCGGCCTTCACCGCATCTATGCAACCTGTCGACCAGAGAATTCCGGCTCCGCAGGAGTTATGAAAAAACTGGGGATGAAGTATGAAGGGCACTTGCGGGAGCATCTATACGCCAAAGGGCGATGGCATGATTCCTGCCAATTTTCAATACTCGCGAGAGAATTTAACGAAGCTTTCTAAATAAAAACGGGACCTGGCGTATGCGTTATCCCTGTGGTTGGATTCGCCAACGTCCAGCAAGCACCGTTCCCGCTGGCTGGAGGGGCTTAAACGGTGGTACAGGCAGAGCACGCGGTGCAGGTGGTACAGGCAGTGTAGGCAATGCAGGCGGTGCAGGCAGAGCAGGCGTACAGGCGGTGTACGCGGTGCAGGCAGTACAGGCAGAGCAGGCGGTGTACGCGGTGCAGGCGACAGAGCAGGCAGTGAAGGCGTGCAGGCAGTGAAGGCGTGCAGGCAGTGCAGCAGCGGCAATAACTAAAGGAGAGCAAGGAATGGATACTATCACACACACGTTATTCGGTCTGACATTATATGGCGCAGTGGATAAACGAAAGATGACAAGGAAGGAAAAGCAGGCTTTGTTCATAACAGCGGTTGCCGGCTCGCAAATACCGGATATCGATGTCATTTCTTCGTGGTGGGATACTGCTGGACGCTATCAGATGTGGCATCGGGGCATAACCCATTCCTTGTTTATGGTACCGGTCTGGGCGGCGCTGTTGGCGCTTGTTGCCAGGTGGTGGTTTAAAGTCAAGGGCTGGTTCTGGTTTGGAATTGCCGCATTGGCCGTTTGGATTCACAGCACGAGCGATTTGTTTAATGCTTGGGGGACCGGGTATTTGGAGCCGTTCTCAACAGTACGGGTTACGTTCGGCACGATACCGATTGTCGATCTTGTCTTTTGGGGCCTTATGCTGGGCGGTTTGTTGGTTTCTATTATTTGGCGCAGAGGAAAGCCTAAATTTGCGGTGTACCGTGCAGTATGGGCGCTAATTGCGCTGCACGTCGTTATCCAGTCGGCCCAGGGTTATGCTGTATATCAACAGGCCTCGCCTTATTATGAACAGGTTGCGTTATCCGCCGAATTTGTTCCTGGTGTCTTTACGGTGATTGGCAAGGAAGGGGAAAAGGTAGAGCTAAGCCGGGCTACTCTGTGGAACGGCGTGGAGCCGCCGGCTATCCAGCTGCACAGTGAGGAAAGTGCGGATCTCAACTCGTTGTTTGCCGAGAATCCGAGGGCCGAAACCCTGTATGAGTGGTCGCCCTTTGTAGTCGTTGTAGATGATGGAGAAACACTGGGAATCTATGATCCCAGATTTTACCGCAATGGCCAATCTTTTCTGTTCGAGTCTATAGAGCGCGTTCTCGATGAAACGGAAGAACGATGGAGTAATCCGGATTAGAGGTATTGGACTTGCCGTGCAAGCCTTCATGAAGAGCAACAGCCCCGATTTATAGTCTAATTTTACTGCGGCAGAAGCTATTGCTGCTCACTCTTTCCTTAGGTAAACTATACGAGTTAACTTGCGGTCGCCTGTTGGAACATTGAGTTTGCATGGCGACTGACGAATGCAATGCAACTGAAGAATGCAATGCAACAGAAGAATGCAATGCAACAGAAGAATGCAATGCAACAGAAGAATGCAATGCAACGGAAAGAATGCAATGCAACTAATAGAAGGCAATGCAACTAAAGAAAGCGATATAACAAGAGAATGAAATGCAATTAATAGAATGCAATGGCACTGTCGAAACAATTAGCAGGTAAACGGATGGATGGAGGAACCAGACATGAAGGCTGTAGCTGCACAAAATGGTGAGATTAACATAACAGAAATCGCTCCCCCGGATCTGGCGCCGGGTATGGTGAAAATAAAAACACAATATTCGGCAATCAGTCCGGGGACAGAACTGACGATGCTTCGCAATTCCAAGGAGAGGGCATCCTATCTTGGTTACAGTGCCAGCGGGATAGTGCTGGAAATCGGAGATGGGGTCGAACACCTTCAACCTGGAGATGCGGTTGCGGTTTATGGAGGGCCTTACGTTAGGCACGCCCAGCAGCTGGCTGTTTCACGCAACCTGGCTGTGAAGCTCCCCGCACATGTCTCTTTGCAGGATGCGGCTGCCGTCGGTCTAGGGGCCATCGCGGCTCAGGCGCTGCGCAAGGCGGAGATAAGCTTTGGCGAAACGGTTGCTGTCGTTGGTCTGGGAATTCTGGGCCAGATTACAGCACGGATGGCTTTTGCCGCAGGGTGTAATGTGCTGGCCTGTGATTTGTTATCGATGCGCTGTGAAACAGCCCGCAGCATACAGGGGATTCAAGCATTTGAGAATTGGCAGGGGCTTGAGCAGGCCGCAGATGAATCGACTAGAAGACGGGGCGTCGATGCTGTTCTTTTGTGCGCAGGGGGACAGCATGGCGAATTAATAGATCAGGCGCTTGATTTACTAAGAATGGGCGGCAAGGTCATTGTTGTGGGCGATTTGCCCTTAACCTTGTCGCGCAAAAAAATGTTTGCAAAAGAAGCTAGTCTCATCGTGTCACGTGCCGGGGGACCGGGTAGATATGATGCTTTGTATGAGCAGCAGAGTATAGATTATCCGGCAGGCTTTGTCCGCTGGACGGAAGGGCGCAATATGGAAGCCTACGTCGACCTTTTAGCGAGCGGGCGGCTGCGGGTAGACGACTTGTTTCGGGATAAGGTTGCGCTTGAGGATGCAGCTCAGGCATATGCCCGTTATATCAATAGCCCGACTCAAATTATGGGAACACTGATCGAATATTAAAGGGACGGCAGCTAGGAACACTGATCGAATATTAAAAAGGAAACGGACAGCGATGGTAAGCAGGCAAGCGAATAGCAGGAGAGAGCTCTTGTGGTATAAAAGAAAGACTGCCGGCGATACGGGTGCCGACAGTCCGGGACAGCTGGAGAGCTGTCTTTTTTTGTGTCTAAGCTAGTGAGAGAGTGCTTTTGATCAAGGTACTGAGAGCTTCTGGAGCGAGGTGGCGGAGTGTTTTTGATCAAGATGCTGAGAGCTCTTGAGGGTATTTTGAAGCAGGAGTGATGGGGGTCAGATCGGGCGGGGGAGGGCAGGTGATTTTTTTGCGAAAATAGTCATGTTTTCTCCAGTTCTGGCACAACTCATGCATGAAAATAGCCAAGATTGGCGGGTTGGCGGGGTTCGCGGGCTTGTTTTCCTGCATTTTGTATGAAATGTCGTACAAATGCATGGGGTTGAAGTGCGGTTACCGGAGATTTGTATGAAACGTCGTACAAATGCTGGGGTTTAAAGTGTGATTACCCAAGATTTGTATGACAAATCGTACAAATGCTGGGGTTTGAAGTGCGATTGCCCGAGATTGTATGACAAATCGTACAAATGCAGGGCTTTAAGCTATTAAGGAGCTGCAGCCAGTGTTTCATACGAAATTTGGCACAAGCCATGTGACTGAGGTGCGAATACCCGACGTTGCTCATCATGCGGAGAGTATACGCGGGGGGTATTTTCACAGAAATAAGGGCAGAAAGTGGTGGAATTATAGTTTAATAACGGGATTTTCAATGATACACTTAGAGTATAGAAATTCTAGTTTGTTGGATAGAAACCGCTAACACCCCGAGTCCCAAGCTTTTGCTGTACTGCTTATGGTTGCCATAGACTTGTAGGGATACGGCGCTATTTGGGCACGTTAAGGAAAATTGGGTAAGGAACTCCATAAGGGGGCTGCCCGGAAATAAAGGCTGGCAGTGACAGGCGGCGATAGGCAGTGACAGTCAGTGACAGGCGGTATAATGAGGAAATACTAGCTTTTACATGGAACTGTAGGAAAGGAGTGCGTTGCCATGAGACGGAGACATCTGGTATATATACTCGGTATGGCTATGGCTATCTTTCTGTTTATTGCCGGAGAACTGATTTGGCTGCTGGATCCGATCAGGCTCGGCGGGCAGTTGTTCTGGATAGATGTCATTGATTTTTTGGTCTATGTCATTGCTGTGGTGCCGCTCATCTGGATCGCAGCCGGATGGTGGGGGTTGACAGCCGCACGCCGACAATGGAAACAGGCTGGCAGACCTTCCGGCTTCAAGGCAATAGCTCCGCAGCTGCGCAAGGGGGCAGTGATGCTCTTCAGCTTCATCACAATCATATCCATTGTTGTGGGTCCGCTTCGTATTGTGCTGGCTGTTGTTGTATTAGGGATCAGCTGGCTGCTGGTTTTTCTGGATATGTTTTTCGATGAAAGGGAGGTGCGGAAAACGCCTGCCCGAAGCCTCATTTCCCTAGGGGTTACCGGACTGCTGCTGGTCTGTCTGTTCATGCCGACGCCTTATATGGTGTCTTATCCCGGATTAACCATGGATATGAGCCGATACGGCCAGGCAAAGGGAGGAGCCCGGCACGGCAATATAGCTGGCGTTCTGGTCTTCCAAAGGCCCGCCTTTCCTGTTGATTGGCTCTACGCCAGGTTTTTCCCGCACTATACGTTTGAACGCACCGAGCAGTTGGGCATGAATATAAGCTCTTACAGTGACTTGGTCAGACAAATGAAGCTTGATGCCAACACGGTAGGAACAGCAGTGGCCTACAACCGTTTGGGTCTGGGCGAGGGTGTCATCCCACAGGGCGTCCGCGTCATGGAGATACTGCAGGAAAGCTCGGTCAAGGATTTGCTAAGACCGGGTGATGTCATTATTGGCCTGAACGGTAATGTCTTGACGTCAGTGAAAGAGTTCAACGAGCAGATGACTCAGCTGATTCCAGGCAACGAGGCATCGGTTACTCTGGTGCGCGACGGCCAAAAAATTACTTTGACCGCGGAATCGCGGTCCAATGAGGAAGATCCGACACGGGCCATGTTCGGCATAGCGATCCAGGATGATCTGGAGTATGACATTCCGGGTACCGTCAGCTTCCATCGTTACCTGGTGCATGAAGGCGGCCCTTCCCACGGGGCGATGCTGGCCTTGGCGCTAATCGACCAGCTTACCCCCGGGGGCGTCACTTACGGAAATACTGTCGCCGGCACAGGCACGATCCGCCCGGATGGAACGATCGGGCCGGTAGGCGGGGTGCGGCAGAAGGCTTATACGGTTTATCGCACGGGCGTTGATGTGTTTTTCGTTCCGGAAGGGGCGGAAGAAGCAGCGAGAAGCGGAGCCCCGCGCCTGAACGTAGTGCCGGTTAAAACACTGGACGATATTTTGAATTGGCTGAAGGAAAATCCGCGCACTTGAACCGCGGACATTCGCTGCCCTCAGCCTGATTCAATCGGCTCGACTGCCTGCGCGCGCTCCGGCATAACCATACGAACAAAAACAAATCCCGCCTCCCGGACGTACCGGGAAGAGGCGGGATTTGTTACGTATGGCTAAATCTCGCTCACGCGCACTTCTGCGAGCAGCCGCTCGACATCGCTCGCGTACACCTCGCCGGCCTGCTTCGTCAGCGCATTGGCGGTTGCTGTGGCGGTTGCATAGGCGAGGCGATGCTCGATAGGCCAGTCCTTGGACTGGCCTATCGCCATTCCCGCCACGAATGAGTCGCCACAGCCGACAGCGTTGACCGCTTCCACGGCCGGCGCCTGCACGCGGTAGCAGCGGCCCTCGCAGCCTACGAGCGAGCCGGACGCGCCAAGGGTGACGGCGACGCAGGCGATGCCCTGTTCCATCAAGCGGCGAATGGCGTCCAGGATCGCTTCCTCGCTATCGGCCTGGCTGCCGATCAGAGCTGCGATCTCGTCTTCATTCGGCTTGATGAAATCGGGCTTAGCGGCTACGCCGTGCACCAGAGCTTCGCCGCTGGCATCGAGAAAGGCCTTGGCGCCTTTCTCTTTAATGAGCGCGATCAGCTCCTTATACAGCGTCTTGGGGGCGCCTGCTGGCAGGCTGCCTGACAGGGCGACGATACTGGAGCGGCCGGCAAGCTCAGCAATCTTCCGCCGGATGCTGTCCAGATCGTCCGGGGAGAGCACGGGGCCCGGCTCCAGCACCTCGGTAGACGCCATGGAGTCCAGTGAAATCATGTTCAGGCACAGCCGTGATTCCCCGTTCGCCGTCCGGACAAAATCGCTGGGAATACCGATGTCCTGGAGACCTTCGGTAATGAATTCCCCGTTCTTGCCTCCGGCTACGCCCGAGGCGGTAACCGGCTGGCCTAAGGCATGGACAACGCGGGCGACATTAATCCCTTTGCCGCCGGGGACGGCGTATACTTGGGAAGCGCGGTTAACCTTGCCGAATTGATAATGATCGAGATAATAGGTTTTATCGATCGCCGCATTTAAAGTAACCGTAGTTATCATGGGGCTCACCTTAACGGAAGTTGGAAGCTTGTCCAGCAGCGCCGACCAGCTTCATTCTGTCCATAGCCAGCTGCTTCAGCGTTTCCTTGGCTGGAACCATATACTTGCGTGGATCGTTTTCTTCCGGATTCTCCGCGAATACTTTCTTGATTGCTTCGGAGAACGCATTGCGCAGCTCGGTAGCAATGTTCATTTTGCTCATGCCGAGAGAGACGCAGCGGCGCACTTGATCCTCAGGGATGCCAGAGCCTCCGTGCAGAACAAGAGGAACCGATACACGCTTAGCTATTTGTTCGATCCGGTCGAAGGCGATTTTCGGCTCTCCCTTATAAATGCCATGAGCGGTTCCGATGGCCGGGGCCAGCGTAGGCACTCCAGTCAGCTCCACAAAACGCTCGCACTCTTCCGGGTCGGCCAGAGTAGCTTCTTCCTCGCCAACGACGATTTCATCCTCGACTCCGCCGACTTTGCCTAATTCCGCTTCAACATTGACGCCAGCGGCTAGAGCGACCTCGACGACCTTGCGGGTTTGCTCTACATTTTCTTCAAATGGGGAGTGGGATGCATCGATCATGACCGAGGTGTAGCCGGCGCGGATACATTGAACAATAAGAGAAAAATCGGTGCAGTGATCAAGGTGCAGCGCGATCGGAATTTTATGCAGCTTAGCAGCAGTTTGGGCCGCGGCGGCGATGTAATCCGGACCCAGATGTTTGACAGTGCCTACTGTCGATTGCAAAATAAGCGGGGAATCCGTTTCTACTGCGGCTTCAACGACAGCCTGCAGCATTTCCAGCGTATGAACATTAAAGGCTCCGATGCAGTAGCCGTTAGCACGGGCATGCTGCAGCAGAGGGGTGGATGAGACGAGAGTCATAAGATTTCCTCCTGTTGTCTAAATAGAATGAATTACGATAATCACACAGAGGGCACATGAAGCTGAATGCCCATGGCTTCCATACTTTGCTTAAGCTCCTTGGACAAGGGCCTGTCCGTAATGCAGGCATGTATAGCGGATAGAGGAGCCATAGTGAAAAGCGATGCCCGGTCGACCTTAGTATGGTCAAACACCGCGATAACTTCCCGCGACCTCGCGATCATCAGCCTTCCGATTTGCGCCTCCAGCTCGGAATAGGTGGTTAGACCTTCAGTCAGGCTGAAGCCGTCAGCGCCTACGAACATCCTGCCAATGTTCAGCTTATCGATGATGCTTTCGGCAAGCGGTCCGCAGAGCTCGAAGCTCTTGCTGCGGATGACTCCCCCGGTAAGCACGGTCTGCAGTTCATCATTCTCGGCCAGCTCCATCGCAATATTGACGGCATTGGTGACAACGGTCAGATTACGCCGCTCCTTGATATGCTTGGCAATCAGATAAGTAGTGGTACCGCCTGTCAGGCCAATGACATCCCCTTCTTGAATGAGAGAAGCGGCCTTGGCAGCGATCGCCAGCTTTTCCCCGAGCAGTACCTCCTGCTTTTGACTGAAAGGCAGCTCCTGGGCGGAGGAGCCTTCATAATGGGCTCCTCCCAGGGTGCGGATGATCGGTTCCGATTGGGCCAGCAAATTCAGGTCTCTTCTAGCCGTAGCCTCCGAGCAGGAGAAACGCTCCATGACTTCGTTAACCGTAATGGCTCCCTGGTCACGAATCAGCTCGAGAATTTGCAGCCGCCGGCGCTCCCCTTTGCTTAGTTTATCTTCCATAGCGAATTTTCACCCTTTAGCAAGACCATCGCAATCCTATAAATTCTAGCACAAGGCCGCACAACAGGACTGCACAAGCACAGGACTGCGCAATCACAGGCCGCACAAGCACAGGACTGCATTAGTGTTCATGTTTCCTACAGCTTGACGACTTGTGTCAGGTTGCGCGGACTGTCAGGATCGATGGATAAATGGATAGCTGTATAATAACCGAAATATTGTACCAGGGGAAGGTAAAGAACACTGCGGGCTTCATCGCTGAGCTGCTCTCCGCCCAGTTCAAAGACGGCATCGGCAAAAGCTGTGTCTTCTCCGGCCTTAGCCACCATCAGCAGTACTGTTGCGCCATATTCCTGCATCTCCCGGGCAACCTTTAATTCATAGGAGCGGGCTTGCTCCGAAACAAAGAAACAGATGAAAGAATTCTTGTCTACAATGGATTTGGGACCGTGGCGGAACTCGAGAGTCCCGAAGCTTTCGGTCCATACATAGGACATTTCCTTCAGCTTCAGACAAGCTTCCTGGCTTAGCCCGTAATAGGCGCCGATACCGAGATAGATGTGATTGCTGAAGCTGCGGTCTTTAAGGAAATCCTGAACGAAGGTGTCCGCTTTCTTTACCACAGCTTCATTCAGGCGGGCAACCTCCTCCATTTCCTCTACCAGCTTGGACTGGCCGGATGCCATGGCAATGGCGGCCTGCATCATATAAGTCATGCTGCTCAGAGAACGTGTCATGACGGTGCTCTTTTCTTTACCAAGAGGAGAGACCAGGCAGTCGCTGATTTGGGCCAGCTTGCTGTCTTCGTAACAGGTGATCCCGCATACGTCCCAATTATCGAGATCTTTAACGGACTCTAGAGCCAGGATGACTTCGCTGGATTCCCCGGAGCGGGATACGCCGACCAGCAAAATTTTACGATCCCGGGCGACTGCCGTGTCGCGAATCAAAAAAATATCGGATGAAGGATGCGCAGTAGCTACACGGCCAATCCACTTGCGGTACGTGGCCGCCATAGCTTGAGCCTGGTAATACGAAGAGCCCGAACCAATGAAAACAACCTCGTCATAGCTTGCATTCCCGACATATTGCTGCACCCAATCCTGTTGGCTTTGAAGCTGTTCCCATGCCTTTTGTATAGCTTCATGCTGGGATGAAATTTCCGGATAAGTTAATTTGCCTAAAGCGGACATGTCTATCGACTCCTTTAGTTTATGATCAATCCTATAATTCCATTATACTGATTATTTTGACTGAATCAATCATTTTATTATGATCGAAACGATAATATTAATAGTATGATGACTGCGAGAATGGGCAAGAGCTATATATTTTCTTGTAAACAGCGATGGGCTATGTATTGTTACTGTGTGGTGATAGAAATTTTGGTAATAAATGACCGAAACGTTCAAAGTCGCAATATTTAGCAAGCAATCTCGCAATCTCAACGAAAAAAAGCAATGCAAATCCGGCAAGCTCAACTCATACATTAACTTTATTGAACGATAGGGATGCTGCCGGGTTAACAAGCGGCTTCGCCAATCTATAATTTGAACACGAATTCTATAATTATACAGCTGGATTTTTTGAGCAGAGGTTTGTATAATGACGAAAAAGTAGCTGCCTCAAAAAGAAAAGGTATTGGCCTTTTGCTTTGGAAGCGTTGTCATTTTGTATTTGGCAGAATTGGGGCGAGACCATGGTCGTAAACAGGCTGATCAACAGATTCCACCGCTTCATAAGCAGAGTGAATAACAAAATCCGTCACAAGCCTTTATTTACAAGCATCAGCACCAAAGTTTTTCTGAACACCTTTATATCCGTGCTTATAGGCATGACGGCCATCGCCATGCTGGCTTACTCGACAATTTATGTATTGATCAAAGACAATCAGGAAGCATCCCTGCAGGCCTCTGTTGTACAGGTGGAAGATTATTTGAAGTGGTATATGCTGAATATACAGTCCCAACTGCTCTACTTTTCTAACCCGGATATTTACGAGCTGCTGAATGATGAGAATTATGCCCTCTTAATGAACAGCTTCCTTTCTCTAAACTCCAACGAAATTAATGCAGCCTATGTGATAGAAGGGGGAGAGATTCAACATATCGCGCCTCAGCTTTACCGGCATTATTTATCCCGGGACTTGGTCCAGGAAGTAGCGAGACAAACTGAGCAATGGGGATTTTGGTGGAGTGATCCGTTTGATTCGGGATTTGGCCGGGCGGTAACGGTCGCGAAATCATTCAGTCCGGATGATAACCGGAATCGTAAAATAACGGTTGTCCTCGAGCTGAACGTGGATTCTTTCGCTCACTTGGGGGTGTCCGGGCAGAGCAAGGAGCAAAATATTTATATCTTTTCCCGTTCGGGTAAATTCGTCGCCTCCAATGTCCCTATCGACAACTATGATCAGAAGCTTCAGCGAGATCAGATGATTCATGTGCTGGGAGAAGCGATGGCGGAGACGGGCAACGATTTTAACACAGTTACAACGGCCGAGGGCAGCTATCGGATTTTGAAAAGCGACAATAACCGCTGGGACTGGATAGTATTTGCCGTCATTAACGAAGCTAACGCTTATCCGCTGCTGTCTCTTCTGCAGAAGCAGTTCCTGCTATTGCTCGTCACTTGGGTATCGCTGTCGGCTTTTATTTCCTATCGATTGGCTCTATATATTAAGAAACCGATCAAGAGCATAATCCGCCAGATGAATGCCAGCTCCCTCGGCCGCTTTGATGCCCGCATCGATTTGAAGCGGAATGACGAATTTTCTATTATTTCTACACACTTTAATAAAATGATGGTTAACATCAAAGGGCTGTTCGATGATCTGCGGCAAGCTGAGGAACGAAAGCGCGTACAGGAAATTAAGGTGCTGCAATCGCAGATCCAGCCGCATTTTTTATACAATACCTTAAACGCTTTTTATTGGTTAAGTGAAACAGACCGCGCCAAAGAAATAGGCCCGTTAATTAAAGCTCTCATGGGGCTCTTGAAATATTCGATTGATAAGGTCGGTGATCTTGTACCTCTTGAGCAGGAAGCGGAGCAGCTGCAGAATTATGCGGATCTGATGAAGCTCCGCTACGGGGACGTGTTTGAGCTTGACATTGTCATCCCTGATGAGCTGCTAAGACGGGTATCTATTCCTAAGCTAACCTTGATTACATTAGTGGAGAACAGCATTTTCTATGGACTTAACTCCTCGGAGCAAAGCAACCATATTATTGTCACTGCGGAAATCAACGCTCAGCGGCAGGTCATAGTTGAGGTAAGCGACAGCGGGCCGGGGATGCGTCAGGAGGATATCCGCCGTCTATTCGAAAAGCATGAGGACAACCGCAACTTCAAAGGGCTTAATAACCTGGGATTAAGGAATATTCAAGAAAGAATCCAGCTTTACTATGGACCGGCCTACGGTTTGAAAATTGAAAACGATCCCGGGGAAGGGCTGTTGGTCCGAATTAAACTGCCATGCGTAGAATAAGTTCTGTTCACTAGGGAGGAATCGGCAATGAGCGATAAACTGCGTGTGTTAGTCGTGGATGATGAGCAGGTTGTTCGGGAGCACTTCAGCCAGCATATTCCATGGGAGGAAACAGGTTTTTGCTGTATGGGTACGGCTCATAATGGCCGTGAGGCGATTGCCATGATGGAGCAGGAGCTGCCGGATCTTGTGTTTACAGACATTACGATGCCGGTTATGGACGGCCTGGAATTTGCGGCTTATGTCCGCGAGCATTGGCCTCAAGTGAAGTTGATTTTTCTTACCGCACATGACGAATTCGCCTACGCCCGCCAGGCGGTTGTTCTGGGAGCCAAAAATTACTTGTTAAAGATAGGGCTGACCAGGGAGCAAATTATAGAAGCCTGCAGAGAGGTCGCTGCGGAATGGGAAGAACGGACAAAAGGCATCCGTGGTGGAGCAGGATCTTCAGCCCATGAATCGTTAGCCAGAGATTGGGCCGTGCGCAGCCACTTGCTTCGCATGGTGCTCTCTAGTCAGGAAGGACCGGAAAAAGACCGCGCAGCCCTGCTGTTCCGCGAATGGGTCGATCTTGAAGGGACGAATTATGCAGTTATCTCGCTGTTATGGGACTTGTTCCCCTGGAATAAGCTCGGCCTGCAGGAACTGGAAGAAATTCTGGAGGGGCAAGTAAGGTTCGCAGAGAAGGTTGAGGAGCTGGCTCGGGAGCAGCGGATACAGGCAGCAGCTTTTCCCGGAAAGGCGACCCGCCTCATCGTGATAGCTTCTAGTCCGGCTAAGGACGGGTTCGCTGATTTTCAGGTTCGCCTGCGGGAGCTCGCCTCCCGGATAGCGTCCGCCTCTGAGGCATGTCTGGGTGTCCGCTGCCAGTTTCATATATCCGAGCTTGCGTCTGGAAGAGAGCGGCTAATTCCCCTCATTCAAGAGGGGCAGACTCGTTTGCTGGACCGCTTTTACTATACGGAGAAAGGCGACCGCCAATCCCCGGCTCTTCCCTATGCGGAGCCGGACCGCGCACATACGCTGGAGATGGCGGCATCGATTACCGGTGCCCTGCGTGAAGGGGAGGAGGGGAAGCTCAAGGAGCTTCTGGACCGCCTTCTGGTTATGCGTGAACCAGCTTATTCCCCGCAATTTTTGCTGGATGTGGCGCAATGGGTAATCGATCACGGTACGGCTTTATCCGCTGCCGGAGGCAAGCTGCTGCGATTTAACCTGGATCTTGTCTGCAGCCGCGAGCAATATATGGAATGGTGGGAAAGACTTAAGGAGCATATGCTGCTTCCGCAGATCGGGGCGAGCGGCAAGGAAGTGAGGCGTGAAATCCGGCTGATCCGCCAATATGTAGGGCAGCATTATCATACGCCGCTGCAAATGAGCGATGTAGCGCAAGCGGTGCACTTGAACCCGGCTTACCTCGGGCAAATGTTCAAGCAGGAAACCGGGGAGTATTTATCGGACTACATCAACCGGATCCGCATTCATAAAGCGAAAGAGCTGCTGGAAGGCACCAATATGAAAATTTATGAAGTCGCTCAAGCGGTTGGCTTGACGGATTACCGTTACTTTTGCAAAATGTTTAAAAAATGGATTGGCTACACGCCAACCCAGTACAAAAGAACGGTGTAACTTTACTGGAGTGTAGATTACTGGAGTGTAACTTTACGGGAATGTAACTTGGCTGGAATTGCACCATCATGATAGATGATCAAGTCTTTAGTGCAGTGTCATTTTGTATGACGTTTCGTACAAGTTTCTTGTATTCCGCGTGCCTTCAATATTCGACTCAATCACATAACTTGTACGAAAACAGTCAAGCCTTCTTCCAGTTCTGGCACAACTCGTTGAAACATTGGCTGCAGTTCTTTAATAGCTTAAAGCCCTTGCATTTGTACGATTTGTCATACAAATCTCGGGTATTCGCACCTCAATCCCATGCATTTGTACGATTTGTCATACAAATTCTTGGGTAATTGACCTTTAATCCCCTGTATTTGTACGACGTTTCATACAAATCTCCGGTATTCGCACTTCAACCCATGCATTTGTACGACATTTCGTACAAAATGCTGGTAACAAGCCCGCGCAGCCCTCGAACCCCGCCAACCTTGGCTATTTTCATGCAGAAGTTGTGCCTGAGAATTCAAATAGCTACCTCTTCGAACTGCTTTCTTGCTATTTATGCCTATCAATTTCTGGCATGACTGTTTTCGTGCACATTGTGAGAAAATGCGAGAAAGTAATAAATTAAAGTATTACACAGCCGGGCAGGAAGAGTGCCGAGCCCGGCTGTTTTTTGCGTCTTGGACTTCAGATTCTGCAAATAGTGCACACAATATAAAATTATGGACCTACAAGCAGAAGAGGGAATCACGCTATAATCAAACTACACAAATGAAAGCGCTTTATAGATGCAGGGAGTGTGAAGAGATGGAGAATGTATCTGCTGGACAGTCGGCTGTGCCCGGGACGGGGCCGATTGGCGGCCCCCCAATCAAGAAACGTACCTTGAAGCAGCGGTTTGTGAAAAACTTTAAAGAATACAAATGGATGTACTTGATGCTGATTCCGGGTATGCTTTACTACCTGTGCTTTAAGTATCTGCCGATGGCGGGTCTTGTAATCGCCTTCAAAGATTACAACATTATGAAGGGAATCTTCGGAAGCCCATGGGTTGGATTTAAACACTTTGAGGTCATTTTTTCCAGCCATGAGTTTCTCATTTTGCTGCGCAATACGATCGTCATTAGTGTTTTCAAGATTATTTTCGGGATGGTTCCTGATATTTTGCTTGCTTTGATCCTTAATGAAATTGGTTCACGATGGTTTAAGCGGACGATCCAGACGATCTCGTATATGCCCCATTTTCTGTCGTGGGTTATTATTTACGGTTTGGCGCTAGCCTTCCTCGCCCCCGCGGATGGGCTTATTAACGAGATGTTAAAGTTTTTTGGCAGGGAGCCGGTCGACTTTCTTACATCGAAGAGCTGGTTCCGACCGATCTTGTACATTACAGAGATTTGGAAGGAAGTCGGCTTCGGAGCGATTATCTATCTCGCTGCCTTAACCTCTATAGATCCCAGTCTCTATGAAGCGGCAGTCGTTGACGGGGCTAGCCGTTGGCGCAAGATCTGGCATATTACTCTGCCTGGTATCCGCAGCGTCATTATTTTGCTTCTTATCATCCGCATGGGAAATATATTGGATGCCGGCTTTGGCCAAGTCTATATATTCCTCAATGCCCGGGTGTACGAGGTAGGGGATATCATTGATACATGGGTTTTCCGACGAGGACTGGAAGAGATGCAGTTCAGCTTTGCTGCAGCGGTAGGTTTCTTTAAATCAGTAGTCGGCCTGATCATGGTGCTCGGAGCAAACCGCCTTGCTAAAAAATTCGATGAGTCAGGCATCTGGTAGAGGGGGCAGAACGATGAGTACGCAAATTAAATCTACTTCAGACCGGATTATAGACGCTTCATTCTATATTATTTTGACTATCGTAGGTTTGCTGACCCTGTTTCCCATGTATTATGTGTTCGTGATGTCCATTACTCCTTTGCAAGAGACGGTGCGAAACGGCGGGTTCGTGATGATTCCTTCGGAAGTGACGTTCAGCGCCTACCAAGCCATATTCGATAGTCCGCGGCTGCCGCAATCCTTAAAAGTAACAGCTACCATTACGGTCGTGGGTACTTTTTTGAACCTGGTGTTTACCATGCTGCTGGCTTATCCGCTATCCCGCAAGCAGCTGCCGGGACGCAAGATTTGCCTGTTCCTAATCGTGTTTACGATGGTTTTCAGCGGAGGGCTGATCCCCACTTATTTGGTTGTCAAGGAATTCGGCCTGCTCGATTCCATCTGGGCGATGATTATACCGGGCTTGATATCTACGTTTAATCTGTTGATTACGAAGACCTTCTTTGAGAATTTGTCCATTGAAATTCAGGAAGCGGCTAAAATCGACGGCTGCAATGATTTGCAGACTCTGTATCTTGTCGTTCTTCCTTTGTCCAAAGCGATTATTGCTACTATTGGCTTATTTTATGCGGTAGCCCACTGGAACGAGTTTTTTGCCGGTATTATGTATTTGACCAGTGAGCGGCTCTATCCGCTGCAGGTCATCCTTCGCGATATGCTTCAACAGCCTAATATGAGTATGGAGATGATGAGCCAGGTACAGGGGTTGGAAGCAGAGCTGCCTCCAATGGCTATACGTATGGCAATGGTCGTAACGACAACTCTGCCCATTCTCCTTGTGTATCCCTTCGTACAAAAATACTTTACCAAGGGGGTTATGCTTGGCGCGATAAAAGGGTGATTATGATTGCAACGGGATGTACAGGTTTTTCAGGAAAACTAAAATTGATCAGGAATTAAGGGGGATTTCCATGTCCATGAAAAAATCAGCCGCGGTTACGATGACCGCAATCTTCGGCCTGCTTCCTTTACTCGCTGCCTGTTCAACGAATACTCCATCCGCAAGTCCGAGTCCGAGCTCATCGGCCTCCGACCCGTCCTCGGCGCCAACGGATACGCCGGAGGCTAACCCTTACGAAACCAAGTATGACATCGAGTTTTTTGTGCCGACGGGTAGCGGGGGATCGATTCCGAGCAGTGATAAAGATTTTGTTAAACAAGTTATTGATGAGAAGTTTAATGTCAATCTAACCGTTACTCATATGGCCAGCGGCCCGGATTCAACCAACCGGATGAACGTAAGGTTCGCTTCTAATACCGCTCCAGATTTGGCTGTGGTTGGCGGCCGGGACTCACAAACGTATGCCAAAGATGGTCTTGTTGCGGATATGCGGCCTTATCTTACTCCGGAAGCGATGCCTAACTATTTCAAGTGGATCAGTGAGACCGAGCTTCAGGGTTACTATACGATCGAAGGTGTGGAGGATGGTCTTCGGGCGCCGACACCGTTTAACCTGCGGCCTTATACAGCTTGGTATATCCGCAAGGACTGGCTGGACAATTTAGGGTTGTCTATTCCGACCAATTACGAAGAAACACTGGAAGTGATGCGTGCTTTCACTTTCGATGATCCTGACGGCAATGGCAATCACGACACTTACGGCTTCAGCACTTCGGGTAATGGGGCCAATGTAGGGTTTGACTGGCCGCAATGGGTGCATCACGGCTTCTATTCCTCGATGTATGTGGATGAAGGAAAGCTGGTTGATGCCGGCTCCCATCCGGATACCGGAAAGGTATTGGCAGATATTAAGGCTTTAATCGAAGAAAAGGTCGTAGACCCTAACTGGTTCCTGAACAAAGGAAGCGATCATTTAAACCGTTTGATTGAAGGTAAGGTCGGGATCGTAAAAGCTGGCGGACGGGATTTTGCGCTGGAAAGCATAGAAACCAGTGCAGTCTCACGGGCGAGACAAATCAACCCGGAGGCCGAAATTGTGCCGTTCAACCCGTTCCCGGACGCAAAGGGAATTACTAGCGCACCGCAAGGCTCATTGGGGTTTGTTATTCCTGTACAGCTGGCCGAGAATGAACCGGATAAAGTAAAACGCATTATGGATATTCTTGATTTCCTTGCAAGCCCTGACGGATTCCTGCTGACTCATTACGGTCTAGAGGGTGAATCCTATACGAGGGATGGCAACACCGTTACGCTGAAACCGGATGTCATCAACAAAATCAATGCAGAAAATGGAAAGTTCCTGGAGATCTATAACTTCTTCACTCGTGTGTCGGATACGACTCCTATAGGACTTGAGATCATTAATCCTGACGAGACAGACCGCGACCGTGAAATCATCGCGGAGATCAGCAGCTACAAATACGTCCCTTACACAGGCGGGCCCTATGTGACACCGCCGGCAGGAGTTAACATTGCTGATTACCGCAAAGAAATGAACGCGACTCATGCAAACATTGTGTTTGGCGACCTAGATGTGGAAAAATGGCCTGAGTATCTGGAAGAACTGTTGACGAAGCACAAAGGAAGAGAGATTTTTGAAACGTATACTAGACAAATCGAAGAGGGCGGAGGCTTTGAGAACGCCAAAAACTTCTCTCCGAACTAAACGGCAATGGCTTTCTCGCATTCCCCCTGCAGACAACTGCAGGGGGAATGCTTGGCAGTTTTACGGATGAAGACGTACACGCTTGCCGATTAAGGGATCGGTGTGGTGGGAGTTTTACCAATTAACCAGGGGGAAAGCAGGGATCATTATGAATTTAGCCTTAATGGCGGAAAGACACGTGCTGGAGCGCATTTTTAGGGAAAAGGAAAAACAGCGATTGCTTCACAGCGGGCTGGAAATCAGTTGGCCGGAGGAGCATCTGACGAGAGAACAAATGCATATTCAGGCGCGAAATGCTGATATTCTTATAACCTCTTGGGGCTCTCCCAAGCTGGATGCCAGTGTACTTGATGCGGCCCCTAATCTACAGCTAGTGCTGCATGCTGCGGGCAGTATCAAACCGGTCGTAACTCCCGAGCTATGGGAAAGAGGAATAAGGATATCCAGCTCAGCCGATGCTCTGGCGGTTGGAGTTGCCGAAACGGCTCTCGGGTTCACGATCGTCTCGTTGAAAAATATGTGGAACCTTAGCGCCAGCACCCGCCAAGGGGGATGGAATGAAGGCAAACAGCAGATCAAGGAGCTTTACGGGCTAAAGGCGGGTGTGATTGGAGCTGGAAGAGCAGGCAGACATTACATTCGGCTGCTGCGGAATTTCCAGGTCGATATTTATGTTTATGATCCAACTTTATCAGCAGATGATCCGCTTCACACTGTGGCCAAACCATGCTCGCTGGAAGAGCTTCTTCGCGTATGTGATGTTGTATCTATTCATGCTCCATCGATACCGGCTACCCGCCATCTGCTCAATGCGGATACGCTAAGCTTGATGAAGGATGATGCGATCATTATTAATACAGCTCGGGGAACCATTATTGATGAAGCCGCACTTGTAAATGAGCTGGAAAAAGGCCGGTTATTTGCCTGCCTAGATGTTACGGATCCAGAGCCGCCAGATGGGGACCACCCGTTTCGCCACCTGCCCAATGTGATCTTAACTCCGCATATTGCCGGGGCAGTGAATAACGGTTTAGGAAGAATAGGCGAATACGTACTGAATGAACTGGAACAATTTTTAAGAGGGGAGAGCTTGGCTGGAGAGGTGTCTCCTGATCAGCTTGGACAGTTAGCGTAGCGGTTCGGTAGGATCTTTCCCCCAAAAAGCGAGCTGATGAATATCGATTTCAGCTCGCTTTGGCATTCCTATTAGCGGTCTGACCTGCAAGCGACCCGATCGCGGGAAAGTGATGTTATTTAGTGGGGGACCGTGTAGTGGTCAGGATCCTCCGATATTTTGGGAGAGACATGCAATTTATGCTGATCATTAACCGATGCATAAAAGACTTTATCTAAATCATCTATCCCCAATAAATCCAGCTGGAGCTTCAGCCAGTCTGGCGTCAGCTTCATATGGGCCAAGGCCTGTTCATCAACCTGCCCTTCCAGAATGACGGGAACACTGATGCTTGCCTGATCGCTTTTTATTCCCATATCATGAGGTGTGAGCGGTCTTTGATCTGCTGTTTTTTAAACCGATAAAGTACCGTTAGCTTCGACTATTGCAAGCTCCACCTGGCTTACTTCAAAAATCCCTTTATCTCTTAGCATCTGGAGAACGTTATCTATTGAGTAATGAATCCTCTTTAAGCTCTTGTTCTGAAAATGTCCACTGCGAATGACAATCGTTGGCTCGAAGGTGATTAAGCTGCCAAACTTCCGGCTTCTCAGCACCCATACAGCGACATATTTTTGCAGCAAACCAATGATGACCAGAGTATAAGCAGTATGTATATGAGGGACAGTAGGATCGGCAAGATCGGCTCCGATAATAGCACCAAGCGCGATGATGATCAAATAATCAAAGACGGACATGCTGGCAATGGAGCGTTTGCCAATTAACAGCGTAATTCCGAGGACTAAAGGGAAAATCGTGATTATGCGCAAGGTGACCATCCCCAAGTCTTTTAAGATGTCCATTAGGCTACCTCCGAACCTTTCTTGTTTGCATTTGGCCTGGAGCCAATATTTGCAAATGTTCTTCTTTCTATAATGTGTAATCTTGCGGATAATATTTATAGGTAGGGTAGTCTATTTTAAGTTATGGCATCGTAATCGGAAGTGAGGAAAAGGATGATTAAGGTTGAGGGAAAATAGGAAAGGGACGAGCGCCGCTTGGAGCAAAAGATTCCGGGGCTGCTCGTCCTATTGGTTTGTGACGGGGTCTTTTTATTTTTCTTCAAACAGGCTTAAAAACTCGCCGTAGCCTTCCTCTTTCAGCTTTGATTTAGGGATAAATCTTAATGCAGCAGAGTTAATGCAGTAGCGTAAACCGGTAGGAGCAGGACCATCATTGAACACGTGCCCGAGATGGGAGTCTGCATAACGGCTGCGCACTTCAGTGCGGATCATTCCGTGCGAGGCATCCAGCTCTTCTTTGATAATATGGCTTTGAACCGGCTTTGTGAAGCTCGGCCAGCCGCATCCGGAATCGAATTTGTCTCTGGAGCTGAAAAGCGGCTCGCCCGAGACAATATCTACATAGAGCCCCTCTTCTTTGTGATCCCAGAATTCGTTTTGAAAAGCTCTTTCGGTAGCGTTATTCTGGGTAACCTCATACTGCAGCGGGGTCAGTTTGGAACGAAGCTCATCCCTTTGCTTTGCTGCGCTCCAATGGCTTTCGATGAAGGCATCCCGACCTGACCCGATCCGATATCTTTTGTAGTGGCCGGGGTTTTTGTGGTGATAGTTTTGATGGTAATCTTCCGCCGGATAAAACGTTTTGGCAGGCAATATAGGAGTGACGATCGGCTTGTCAAAGCGTCCGCTCTGCTCAAGCTCCTGCTTGGAGCTTTCGGCAATTTCCTTTTGCTGCTCGCTATGATAAAAAATCGCCGTCCGGTATGATTCACCCCGATCGTAAAATTGACCGCCGGGATCCGTAGGATCGATCTGCATCCAGAACAGGTCGACCAGCTTGCGATAAGGAAATACTTCCGGGTCAAAGGTGATCTGCACCGCTTCATAATGCCCCGTTGTATCGCTGCATACTTCTTCATAAGTCGGGTTTTCCTTGTGCCCTCCTGTGTATCCGGAAACGATTCGATGAATACCAGGCAGTTCCTCAAATGGGGAAACCATGCACCAGAAACAGCCTCCGGCGAATGTGGCTAGCTCGTACTTGTTTTGTGCGTTCGTCATGAACTCTCCTCCTTCATATCGAATCATTATTGTAAAAATGGAAGTCATTGCAAAGTTAGTTTCTGTGCTGCTGTAAGCAGAATGCTAGTTTAGTAATTCTTTTGGAAACAAATCGGCAATAATAACGTCAGATCGTTGAAGATTCTGTCCACCAATACTGCCCATAATTTCATTGTATGATTTCCTTTCTTATTAATCAAATTGCACGAAAATTGCTTGCCAAATGACTGGCCAAATGACTGGCATAACTCCAGCATGAAAAGCCAAGGTTTGGCGGGGCTCAAGGGCTGCGCGGGCTTGTTGCCTGCGTTTTGTATGAAACGTCGTACAAATGCATGGGGTTGAGGTGCGAATACCGGAGATTTGTATGAAACGTCGTACAAATACAGGGGATTGAAGGGCAATTACCCAAGATTTGTATGACAAATCGTACAAATGCACGTGATTGAGGTGCGATTACCGAAATTTGTATGACAAATCGTACAAATGCCGGGGTTTAAGCTATTAAGGAGCACCAGCCAGTGTTTCAGACGAAATTCGTACAAGCTCCAAATCATGTGGTTAAGGTGCGATTACCCGAGATTGCTCATCATGTGGGGCTGTTTTATTTACACAGAAAACTTACTTGCCGAATGACTGGCATAACCACTGATGCCTGACACACACTGATACCTGTTATACAATACCGTTACTAGTCACACACATACTGATGTGTCATACATATTGATACAAGTCGTACTTGCTGGTAATAAAGCTTGTCACAGTCTTCGCTCCCACAAAATAATGGATCATTCGACAACGAAGGTGACAATAAAGGTTGAAATATTATTAAAAGGGTCAGAATATTGCTAAATACGACAAAGTAATACTCGGCATTACTTTAGCTGGTTAACAGGAAAAAAGTAATGGACAAGTACGACTGCAAAGCTGACAAACCGATTCTGTTTAATAAGGAAAATAGCAAGCTGTGTCCAACGCGCTTTGATCAGCAAGACGTTCTGTGCTAACGCTCGCCCTCGCTCTTATTTGTGTCAAACAGGCGGTAAAACCGCGGTTTGAAGCAAAATAAGGACAATGGTGAGCGTTACGATTTTTAACCCCCTGATTTTGCTCAAATAAGGACAGTGGCAAGCGTTAGAATTTGAAGCAGGCTGCAAAACGACTTCACTGCCCGCTGCATACTGTTTTTTATAGTCAATCGACAGCCTAATAGCGGGCGTTAGCATCAGAAACGCGCCTTGAGGCGCCGTGACGCTTTGTAAGTGAGCCAACATGCCGTGAATGCGCCGTGACTTGCCGCGCCGCCGCAAGTGCACCGCAAGCGCACCGCGAATGCGCCTGAGACATCGCAATCGTGCAGCGAACGCGTCGTGACGCGCCGCAAAAGCACCGTAAAGCCTATACGGTCATAGTTACATCTATTGACCGCACCACCATGCGAGGCCGGAAGCAGGATAGGACTCTATTTTATTTTTCTATTAGGGAGTATAGAATTGGTAGATTTGTTCACACTAGATAAAGAGCTTAGTAGAACTTTTTATCTAATAATACTGTTCATCGAAGCACAATTTTATCCCATGATACTTTTATTCGAATTACACTTTTTATTCAATAATACGGGGGAAGGAGCTTTTATTATGTCTTTAAACAAGAAGCTGGAGATTGGACTATGGCTCAGTGCCACTCTACTTTTACTGGGAATGATTCTTCCTTTTCCTACGGCGGCGGATAGAGATAATAGCGCGGATAAAGATAATAATGATAGAGATTTGCTTGTGATTACGGAGCTGGCCTCAGAAATCATGCCATCAAGCGCGAGCTTAATGGTGCATCAGGGAGCAGTGTGGCAAACTTACGAAAATCAGGATGAGTTTGAGGCTTTGTTTAAAAAGGTTATAGAGCAAATAGCCGGTCATCCTCCCCATGATCTTCCTATACATGCTAAAATGACCTATAACGACAAAGGTCAAAGGGTGGCGGGGTCAGGAGCGTATACCTATTCCACAGTTCATGGAAGGCCGGCGGCCGAATGGACGCTTCAACTGCATCAAGCGGTGCAAACGGTCAGAATGGTAGGTATGAATGACGGGCGTACGACTTATGTGACGGTTCGTTGGGAGGGAGTTCTGGGTGCTGCAGCTGAAGCTGATAAGTGGCAAGCAGCAATGGCTCCTCGCCTGTCGGGACTAGGCATCCATGAAGCATGGAAAACACAAGTGCAGGGATGGCTTGACGATTCAGCGGATCGTGACTCTGTGCTGCATATAGTTAAACGCGAATTTCAAGCCGGTGAGCTGGATCGTTATGAGGACGCCAATTCTTTGAGTGTCTCTCTAAGCTCCAAGCTTTTGCAGCAATCTGTAGAGGCCGGCGGAAAAGAGATGCATCTGCAGGCAGCTTTGCATCGCGATACAGAGGTAGGGAAGTGGAGATTGACCCTGGCAGCCCCCGTTATTTTATCTGAATATTAGAGAGAATTCTAAGGCCAAGAGGGGCGAGAGGGCCAAGAGGGGCGAGAGGGCCAAGAGGGGCGAGAGGGCCAATAGAGGCGAGGGGGCCAATAGAGCCAATAGAGCCAAGAGGGACTGAGCACAGTGCCTCGATAGAGAGCAGCGGATCACGAGCCTCCTGGAGAGGAACAGAACGAAGGGAAGGTTCGCCTGCATCCCGCATGAAGACGGAGAATAGGAGGCAGGCACAGCGGGATATCCGGCTGCTGGAGAAAGAACTGCTGAGTATTGACCGCAAAGGCTACAAAGCGTATAAAGCGATAGCCGGCAGCTATACGGGTGACGGCTTTGAGCTGTTTATCGACCATGTTCAGTCCGATCCTTTTGCGTCGCCTTCCAAAATTCGTGTGGTATGGCCGAGCAGGAAAATTGCCCTGCAGCAGGAGTGGCTGGCGGAAGCTTGGCGGCATACGGCGCTGGAGGATTTTTTGGCCAGGCAGGTGAACGCGAGCTTGCGGCGGGAAGGAAGCACCCGGGCTTCAGGCAGCGGCAAAAGCGGCCAAATTTACTTGGACGCTCCAGGACAAGAAGTGCTGCCAAGGACCGCTGTGCGGGTAACGCCCGAGTACATAGATGTGCGACTGTCCGCAGGGCTTCCCGCCGATGGGCGGACGGTGAAAGGAAGACAGGCAATTGAACTGTTATGCAGCAGGATTCCGCAGCTGGTGAGCAGGGCGCTGTCCCATTTTGAAGAAAAAGAGCTGATCCGTCATTTGCAAATTGCGGATCAGCAGCAGGCCATCCGCGATTATTTGCGGACACACCATTTGGTTGCTTTTATCGCTAATGATTCCATTTTGCCAAGACAGAGCGGGATCAGTTCACTGCCTTTGCAAGAGAGCACGACAGTACCGTTTCAATCCCCTGATGAGCTGGAAAGGGCAATTCCTGTTCCTCACCGCCAGGAGCCTATTCGCGGAATGGCCATACCGGAGGGCATCACCCTTATAGTAGGAGGGGGCTATCACGGAAAAAGCACTCTGCTTCAGGCAATTGAAAGAGGAGTTTACAATCATGTTGCAGGGGATGGCCGTGAATTCGTCCTGACTGAGAATAGTGCGGGAAAAATTCGTGCAGAGGACGGGAGAAGCATCCAAAAGGTTAACATTTCTCCTTTTATATCCAATCTGCCGTTTGGGCGATCGACTACGGCTTTTTCCTCGGAAGACGCGAGCGGCAGCACTTCACAGGCAGCCAACATCATGGAAGCACTGGAGGCCGGGAGCCGTCTGCTGCTGATGGATGAGGATACGAGCGCAAACAATTTTATGGTGCGTGACCGAAAAATGCAGCAGCTGGTTCATAAAGACAAAGAGCCGATTACTCCATTCGTCGATAGAGTAAGGGAGCTGTACGCCGAACATGGAGTATCCACGATTGTTGTATTAGGCGGCTCAGGTGATTATTTTGCTGTGGCTGATCGTGTGCTCATGATGGACAATTACCGGGCGGTAGAAGTGACGGAGGAAGCCAAAAGGATTGCAGAGGCGGGAGAGGAACGCCAGAAGGAAGGAGGGGGCCGTTTCGGTCCCTTAATGGAGCGGATTCCCCTGCCCGGCAGCTTCAGCTTTGAGCGGAAAGGCCGGGATAAGGTTGACGCAAAAGGCTTGAAGCAGGTTTTAGCCGGAAATCAGAGTCTGGATTTGAACTATTTGGAGCAGCTTGTAGATCCGAGCCAGACGAGGGCTTTGGCAGCTATGCTAAAAGCCGTCCGGGAGCACACGGACGGCAAAAGAACATTAGCCCGGATTATACAATTGGTCTTTGCGCAAATCGAGCAGGATGGTCTGGACGGACTGGGGGAATACCCCGGCCAGCATCCTGGAGATTTGGCGCTGCCAAGAAGACAGGAGCTGGCTGCAGCTATTAACCGGCTGCGCAGTCTGAAGGTAAGGGATTCCGTTTAAGCTGTCTGCTGCTGCCAACCTAGGTTGCTTGGCAGAACAGTCCGCTCCCGGGCAGCGAGAAAGAGGAGAAATGGATCGTTTCCAGCGCCTCGACTAAAGCATTCGCCGTATCTAACGAAGTGAGACAGACGACGCCGCTTTCGATGGCGGCTCTTCTCAGCTGAAACCCTTGACGCTGGGCATTCTTGCCCAGCGTAGCTGTGTTCAGCAAGAATTTGGCTTCCTCGCCGCGAACCCGCCGCATGATATCCGGGTAACTGGAACCGGCTGCAGCCTTGTCCCACTCGGCCCATTGACGAACCGGAATACCTGCCTCACGCAGCGCTTCTGCTGTACCGGGTGTAGCCAGCAGGCTGTACCCCAAGCTGGCCCAGCGGGACAGTATAGGAATTGCTTCGGCTTTGTCCTTGTCCGCCAGGGAAACAATGACCGTGCCATGCTTGGGTAGCCTGGTTCCCGCTCCAAGCAGCCCTTTGTAGAGCGCCTTCGGCAAGTTAAGATCATGGCCCATAACCTCGCCTGTTGATTTCATTTCCGGTCCCAGCGGGCAATCCACACCGGGCAGCTTGGCGAATGAAAAGACAGGGACCTTAACGGCCACACCGGAAATTTCCGGAGCGAGCCCTAAAGGCAGTCCTTGCTCCTGCAAAGTGCTTCCAAGCATCAGCTTGGTTGCCAGATTGGCCATCGGAATGGAGGTCACCTTGCTCATGAAAGGAACGGTCCGAGAAGCACGGGGGTTCACTTCAATGACGTAAACCTTTTCCTCATGAACGAGAAACTGGATATTGACCAGACCCATAATGTGCAGATGTTCTGCCAGGGAGGCAGTGATCTCGGTCATCTGCTGCTTTACATCAGCGGATAAGCGCTGGGGCGGATAGACCGCGATGGAATCTCCCGAATGAACGCCGGTACGTTCGACCTGTTCCATAATTCCCGGAATGGCTATTCCGTCCGGGCCGCAGATTGCATCCACCTCTGCTTCAATCCCCGGCATATAGCGGTCGATCAAGACCGGATGTTCCGGGTTGATCTTGGCCGCCTGCTTCATGTAAGCCATTAGCTCGTCGATACTGTGTACGATCTCCATAGCTCTTCCGCCTAAAACATAGGACGGACGCACAAGAACGGGGAAACCGATATCCTCGGCTAATTTCACCGCTTCTTCTACCGTAAAAGCGGTCCCTCCCAACGGCTGCGGAATGGATAGCTTGCGGAGCAGCTGCTCGAATTTACGGCGGTCCTCCGCCATGTCCAATCCTTCCCATGGCGTTCCGAGAATGGGGAAGCCGGCCTTGACCAACGGCTCCGCCAGTTGTATGGCGGTTTGTCCGCCAAACTGCACAATGACTCCGACAGGCTGCTCATGCTCGATAATATTCATGACATCTTCCACAAACAGCGGTTCAAAATAGAGCCGGTCCGTCATATTGAAATCGGTAGAAACCGTCTCCGGATTGTTATTGATGACGATAGCCTCATAGCCCATTTGCTGTACGGCGGTAACAGCATGAACCGTAGAATAATCGAACTCGATCCCCTGTCCTATCCGAATCGGTCCAGAGCCTAGAATAATAACTTTAGGCCGGGAGGACGGAATAGCTTCATTCTCGATTTCATAGCAAGAATAATAATAGGGGGTGGAAGCTTCAAACTCGGCGGCGCATGTGTCGACCGTTTTGTAAACCGGAAGGATCTGGTGCTGCTTCCTTAGTGAACGAACTTCTTCTTCTGTGCAGTATTTCAGGTTCTTGTCTGCGGAGCTGCGGATTGCTGCGATTGCCCGGTCCGAGAAGCCGAGCTGTTTGGCTTCCCGCAGCAAGCCGGAATCCAGGTTCTCCGCCAGCAAGACGGACTCGAATTGGACGAGCTTATCCAGTTTGAATAGAAACCACAGATCGATCTGCGTCAGCTGGTGCAATTGCTCTAGAGAATAGCCCCGCCGTAACGCTTCCGCCAAGAGGAACAGACGCTCATCGTCGGCCCTCATAAGCCGCTGCTCCAGCTCCTCTTTGCCCAGCTGGGAGGCTTCCGGCAGCTGTATATGGCAAATGCCGATTTCCAAAGAGCGCACGGCCTTCAGCAAAGACTCTTCGAAGGTGCGTCCAATCGCCATAACCTCTCCGGTCGCTTTCATCTGGGTGCCCAGCTTGCGGTCCGCGGACGGGAACTTATCGAAAGGCCAGCGCGGAATTTTAGTGACGACATAATCCAGAGCCGGCTCGAAATAAACGTAGGTTTGCCCGGTCACCGGATTGATCATTTCATCCAAGGTGTAACCGGCGGCGATTTTGGCGGCCATCTTGGCGATGGGATATCCGGTTGCCTTGGAAGCCAGCGCAGAGGAGCGGCTGACCCGAGGGTTCACTTCAATGACGTAATATTGAAAGCTGTCCGGGTCTAGAGCGAACTGAACGTTGCAGCCGCCTTCGATCTTCAAGGCGCGGATAATAGTGAGCGAGGCCTGGCGCAGCATCTGATATTCCCGGTCAGATAGCGTTTGGCTTGGCGCCACTACGATGCTGTCCCCGGTATGAATTCCAACGGGGTCGAAGTTCTCCATATTGCAGACCACCAGGCAATGATCGTTGGCGTCCCGCATGACCTCATACTCAATTTCCTTCATACCGGCTATGCTTTTCTCAACCAGACATTGGCCGATCGGGCTGCTGCGCAAGCCTGCACCGGCAATTTCCTGCAGCTCTTCCTTGGTGGAGGCAATCCCCCCGCCGGTTCCGCCAAGCGTATAAGCCGGCCGGACAATGACCGGGTAACCGATCGTATCGGCGAAAGAGATCGCTTCATCGACACTGGTTACAATCGTGCTGTCCGGTACGGGCTGATTAAGCTTTTTCATTAAGGCGCGGAATAAGTCGCGATCTTCCGCCTGCTCAATAGCATCAAGCTGGGTGCCTAGCAGCGCAATATTTTCCCGCTCTAGAATGCCATCCTTGGCTAATTCCACCGCCATATTCAATCCTGTCTGTCCGCCCAGGGTGGGCAGGATGCCGTCGGGCTGTTCCTGCAGCAGAATCCGCTTCACAGACTCCAGCGTGATAGGCTCGATATAGACCCGGTCGGCCATATGAGAATCGGTCATGATGGTGGCAGGGTTGCTGTTGACAAGCACGACCTCAATGCCTTCTTCGCGTAAAGCCTGACAAGCCTGAGTGCCTGCATAATCAAACTCAGCAGCCTGGCCGATGACGATTGGTCCGGATCCGATGACTAGAATTTTTTTTAGATGTGCTGATTTAGGCATAATGAAATGCTCCCTTACTTGCAGTAGTCGAGTTGCTTGTATTATCGGCAGTATCTGGCTGGTGATCAGCTATAACCAATTCATCAGCAGTCTTCCCTGAAGAGAGAGGCAGTTCTGCAGAAGGCAGCCCGGAGCCTTGCGGCGGCTTAGCAACAACGGCCGATGAGGACATTCCGCTGCTTGCGGCCTTAGAGGAAAAGTCACGGACCATTTGTAAAAACTCGTCAAATAAACCGTTGGAATCATTCGGTCCCGGCGCTGCTTCAGGATGAAACTGAACGGAAAATGCAGGGTAGCGCTTGTGCTTCAAGCCCTCTATCGTTTTATCATTATTGTTAATATGAGTGATCTCCAGTTCCGTTCCAGCAAGAGAAGCTTCGTCTACCGTGTAGCCATGGTTTTGCGAAGTAATCCAGCATTGTCCGGTGGAGAGCGCTTTGACGGGATGATTGCTTCCCCGATGCCCGTATTTGAGCTTGGTAGTATCTGCACCGCCAGCCAGCGCGAATAGCTGGTGGCCAAGGCAAATGCCGAAGATGGGGAACTCGCCCAGCAGCTCTTGAATGACTGCGGCCGCTTGCCGCACATCCTTCGGATTCCCCGGACCGTTAGACAGCATAATTCCGTCCGGCGCATGCTTGCGAATTTGTTCGGCGCTAGTATTATGGGGGACTACGGTGACATCACAGCCCCGTGAAGTCAGCTCTTTTACGATACCAAGCTTGCTTCCGTAATCGATCAGCACGATCCGTTCACGGCTGCCCGGAATCCGGTACGCCTGGCGGGTCGATACCGCTGCGACCTGATCGCGGGGCTCGGGTACGTTTTGCATTCGCTCAAGGAGCTCGGACACACTCTCGCTGCCCGTCGTCAAAACACCTCTCATCACGCCATGCTCACGAATGATACGCGTTAGCATGCGGGTATCGATCCCGCTGATGGCGGGAATATCGTATTCCTGAAGCATCCATTGCAGATTTCCGCGAGATCTCCAGTTGCTTGGAAAGCTTTCGTATTGACGAACAATCAAGCCTCCCACAGAAGGCTGGAGCGACTCCAAATCGTCCGGATTGAACCCGTAATTTCCGATCAACGGGTATGTCATTGTAACTAGCTGCCCGCAATAAGAAGGGTCGGAAAGCACCTCCTGGTAGCCGGTCATTCCGGTATTAAATACAATTTCTCCGATGGCTTCTTTGGTGCTGCCAAACGCTTTTCCGGTAAACAGCGTTCCATCCTCCAACAGCAGTCTGGCCTTCATGATGTCTCACTCCCACCTAGTTCTTATAATAAGTGCTGTATTCCTTATAGATATGCACTAAATTCAATTTTTATTGTATAAATATACACTATAACGAATAAATAAACAACCTTTTTTACAAAAGCGATATAAACCTTAGAAGTTAAGTCACATAAAGATGATTTCAGTTGTTAAGAGGATTTAACGGAAATTGCCAATGCTTATGTAGAACTATAACTAGTTAGTTAAACGCCGGACAAAAGGACTGGTGTTTTTATATGGGAAGTTACTTGGAGCCATCTAATTCTAAATCCTGTTTTGGTGATACAATAAAAGACGTTGATTCCAATTATGTATAGATGCCCTGCGCTGGTATAATAAAGGAAGCAGGCTTTGACCAGGAGGATTCCAAAGGTTAAAGGATGGTGCGGGCGGAGGAGGATTATCCATTCCCCTTCTGGTCATAGCCTATAGGTACGGACTACGAAAGGATGAGCAGGATGGGAATTACAGTACGTAAAGCGATGGGAATTGGAGGGCTGGTCCAATGCCGGGTAGTTGCAGGCGAGCAAGGACTGGACAGAGAAATTGATCATATTACGGTGATGGAAGTGCCGGATGTGATTCAATGGCTGAAGGGACATGACCTCCTGCTTACCAGTCTGTATCCCATTAAAGACGATGAAGACAGCATACGCGCTCTCGTCGGCCAGCTGCAGGAAGTTGGCAGCTCGGCTCTGGCCATCAAAACGAGCCGATACGTGGATGAAATACCTGAAGTTATTCTTGAAGAAGGAAACAGGCTTAATCTGCCTATTATCGAGATTGATGCAGAGATCTCGTACTTGGATATTATGACACCGCTCATGGAGTTCATCTTGGGTCATCATGCTCATGAAGACCATCGTCTTGAAGTGTTCTTTCAATGGGTGACGGAGTTAGCCATGGGTGGGAAGGGGATCCCGGCGATGATCGAGGCCTGTGAGCAGATTACCGGAAACCGGATTACGCTGGAATCCGAACTGCCTGTGCTGGAAAGAAGAATCACCGTTGGGGAACCGGCTCCGCTAACCCGTCTTCAAAAAAATGAGCTCAGAATGAATAAAAGATCTATTCGTATGGCCCGTCTGTTGAACGGACAAGCGCTGGAATGTATCGTAGCCCCTTTAATGTTAAACGATGAGCTGTATGGATATGTTACCTGCTGGCCAACGGAGCATCCTTTCGAGGGCCGGGAGTTAGTCATACTTGATCGGATGATCCCTTTACTGGCATTGGAGTTTTTGAAGGTTAAGACGCGTTTTGATGTGGAGCAGGCGTTCAAGGACGATTTTCTGTCCGAGGTTCTAACCGGCCATGCCCAGGATGAGGATGAGGTGATTACCCGCGGGCATTTGTTTGGTTGGGATTTCAGCAAAGATTACCAGGTGCTGGCTATTTCTTTGCAAGCCGATAACGTGGATCGTGACGCGGTTCAGGCTCAGGAATTCAAACGAAAATGGCTGCAAAAAGTGCATGATCTGCTTGTTTTCAGTACAGCGAAGCCGATAATCGGGCAAAGGAAAGAGCATGTAATCGTATTGATCCAACTGGCTGAACTGCCTGATTTTCAAGGGGCGCTCCCGCCATCCGCTTCAGTAAGAGAACAGATTATAACGTTTGCCGATTATTTGCGAAAGCAGCTGTGCCAGGAATTTTCCGGTGCTTCCTGCACCATAGGAATCGGCAGGTTTTATCCAGGCTTGCAGGGGATTCAAGAAGGCTATAGCGAAGCGGTGCGCTCTATTCAGCTGGGCCGTTCGGTTTGGGGAAATAACAGCAGTATTTACTTTGGCGATCTTGGGATTTACCGTATTCTTAGCCGCTTCCATGACCGGAAGGAGCTGGAGGCGTTGTTTAATGAAACTGTGGGGAAGCTCGTGGATTATGATGAAAAGAACAATGCCAAGCTGGCGGAAACTCTGTTCCAATATTTCGCGAAGGATTGCAGTCTAGCGGAAACCGCGGATTCGATGTTTGTCCATGTCAATACGTTGAAATACCGGCTGCAAAAAATCGAGCAGCTCACCGGCTGTAGTGTTCATCGGGCAGAGGACCGATTGCGGCTGCATATCGGCATGAAGTTGTATCATCTTCTTCATACACAAGTTTAGACTTAAGCAGGATCTGGTAAAAAATCGGAGTGTTCCCTGAGAAGTTCACATGAAAAGTTAATTATAAGGTAGAAAATTAAGGATATAAAACGTAAAACAACCAAAACATGAATCGCCTTCCTTTTGTTTTGTTCAGGAAGACGAAAGTTGGTTGTTTTTTTTGTCTTTATGGACATTTCCATGCGGTTTTATTCTTGATACGATGCCTATATTCACAGAACAGAAGAAGGATGGGGTCCCATGAGAACGCTTATAAAAGGCGGGGAATTGATTAATCCTGCCGGAGGGTATCATCAAATCGCCGACTTGCTCATGGAGGATGGCAAAATTGTTCGCATCGGTCATCTGCCTGAGGAGATTCAAGCAGCAGATCACGTTATTGATGCTGCCGGTCTGCTGGTCGTTCCTGGACTAATCGACATTCACGTGCATTTCCGTGAGCCGGGCTATCCTGACAAAGAAACGATTGCCAGCGGTTCCCTGGCAGCTGCAGCCGGGGGATTTACTTCGGTAGTTTGCATGCCGAATACGAAGCCGGCGATCGATACCGCTGAAACTCTAACTTCTGTGTTAGAGGAAGGCAGGAAGAGCGCTGTTGTCCATGTCTATTCGTCAGCCGCGATCACCCGCGGGATACAAGGGGAGCAGCTGACAGATATGGAAGCGCTATTTCATGCCGGGGCGGTTACCTTCACGGATGACGGTCGAACTGTAGTCGATAGCTCAATTATTTATGAAGCATTTGTAACTGCAGCAAGACTGGGAGTACCGATTAGCTCTCATTGCGAGGATCACCGGCTGGTGACCGCTGGAGCGATAAATCGCGGTGAGATCAGCCGCCGTCTGGGTGATCCCGGCATTTCGCCCTTGGGGGAGGAGCTGATGATTGCGAGAGATCTGCTCCTCGCAGAAGAAACCGGAGCACGGCTGCACATCCAGCATGTATCAACGGCAAGGGGAGTGCAGCTGATTCGTGAAGCCAAGCGACGAGGCGTTCACGTAACAGCGGAAGGAGCGCCTCATCATTTCTCTATCACGGATGAGAAGGTGCTGGAATTCGGCGCACTGGCTAAAGTGAACCCGCCTTTGCGTACAGCTCAAGATGTGGAAGCAGTTGCGAGTGGGCTTGCAGACGGCACACTGGATGTCATCGCCACAGATCATGCTCCTCATACGGCGGCAGAGAAGCGGCTTCCCTTGGCCCAGGCCCCGTTCGGCATGGTTGGCCTGGAAACCTGTGTCGGCCTCACTTTTACTCACCTTGTGCATACCGGGAAGCTTTCGGTCGATGCCGCAGTGGCCAAGCTGACGATAGAGCCTGCCCAAATTATGAGCTTGCCCGGGGGGACCTTATCGGAAGGCGCTAATGCGGATGTCACCTTGATTGATCCAAACAAAGAATGGGTGGTAGAGCCGGAGGCGTTTCATTCCAAATCCACCAACTGTCCTTTTGCAGGCATGAAGCTGCGCGGCAAAGCTGTCGCCACTTTTGTATCTGGCCAATGCGTTTACAAAGAAGCAAGGTGAACCTGAAGTGAATGGATGGGAGCAGTTAAGTTCCAGACAAAGGGGGGAATTGACGTGACACCAGGAACAGCAAATCTACACAAACAGCCGAGGTTTGAGCGGGTGTTCACTATTGTGCTTGATAGTGTCGGAATTGGCGAGCTGCCGGATGCGGCCCTGTATAACGACCGGGGAGCCCATACTCTTGGCCATATCGCCGACTATGTCGGGGGTCTCTCTCTTCCGCATTTGGAAAGGATGGGCCTTGGCTCTATCGGGGAACAGATTCGTGGAGTAACCCCCGCAGCTAACCCTCAGGCTCATTACGGCAAAATGGCGGAGCTATCGGCAGGCAAGGATACCCTAACCGGTCACTGGGAGCTGATGGGCGTCAAATCGGAGACAGCATTTCAAACGTATCCGGAAGGTTTTCCCGAAGGGCTTTTGTCAGCGCTGCAGAGCCTCAGCGGCCGCAAGATCATCGGCAATAAGGCGGCTTCCGGGACGGAAATACTCGATGAGCTTGGCCGGCAGCATGTAGATACCGGAAGTCTAATCGTCTATACATCTGCCGATAGTGTGCTGCAAATTGCCGCTCATGAGGATGTGGTGCCGCTGAATGAGCTGTATCGCATATGTGAGCAGGCACGCGAATTAACTAGACAGCCGCAGTTTTTTGTTGCCCGGGTCATCGCGAGACCCTTTATCGGGGAAGCGGGCAGTTGGACCAGAACTGCGAATCGCCGAGACTACTCCGTAACTCCTCCTGCACGGACGGTGCTTGACGAACTGGCCTCCAAGAAATGGGACAGCATCGCCATCGGCAAAATTTCGGATATTTTCTCGGGCTCCGGAATTACTGAAGAGATCAAGACCAAATCCAACCGTGATGGAATGAGCCGGCTGTTGGATACGATGAACCGCGATTTCCAGGGGCTTTGTTTTCTCAACTTAGTGGATTTTGATGCCTTATACGGGCACCGCAGGGATCCTCAAGGCTATGCGCAAGCCCTTGTTGAATTTGACGAGGCGCTGCCGGATGTGATCAGCCAATTGCGAGGGACAGATCTGCTTATCATTACGGCGGATCATGGCAATGATCCCACTCATCCGGGAACCGATCATACCCGGGAGTATGTTCCCTTGCTCGTCTATCACAAAGGAATAACCGAGGGACGCAATCTGGGCGTGCTCCCGAGTCTGGCCGGCGTGGGCGCTACTATTGCGGAGAACTTCTATTGCAGGCTTCCCCGATATGGGACAAGCTTTTTGCCGCAATTGTAAAGTGCATATGAACAGATACAGGAGTTCATACTAACGAGCATAAGCATGCCCGTTTGTAAAAAAATGCCGCTTTCTAATTTTAAGCCGGCTTAGTGATCCGGACAATTTTTCGAATTTGTTTTTGTCTTTATGGACATATACGGTGTCGATTTATGTTGTATACAATGGACTTTGACGTGTTTCTAGAAAAAGGAGTGTTGAATCCATGGAACATCCGGCGATTCGCATTAATGATGTAAATAAAATTTATAGAGGCAGTGGAGGCAAAGAAGTCCAAGCCTTGACCAATATTAACCTTGATGTGAAGAATAGCGAATTCATATCCATTATCGGGCCATCGGGATGCGGTAAATCGACGCTTTTGCGCATATTGGCTAATCTCGACCAGCCGACTTCTGGGAAGATTGACTGGGCCAAATCGGCGGACCATATCGGCTTTGTATTTCAGGATTCTGTTTTGCTTCCTTGGAAGACGGTTTACCAAAACGCGAAGTTCCCGCTGGAAGTGAAAAAGATGGACTCCAAGGAGAATCTGGCAAATCTGGACAAGCTGTTGGAGCTGGCAGGATTGAAAGGGTTTGAAAATGCTTACCCGCGCGAGCTTTCCGGGGGAATGAAGCAGCGGGTGTCCATTGTCAGAGCGCTTTCTTACAATCCGGATGTACTGCTGATGGACGAGCCATTCGGTGCGCTGGACGCCCTGACCCGAGACAAGATGGGCATCGAGCTGATGCGCATATGGAATGAGACCAAGAAAACCATCCTGTTTGTTACGCACAGTATAGCCGAATCCGTTTTCTTGTCCGATCGGGTGATCGTAATGTCGCCCCGTCCAGGCAAAATAGATGAAGTCATGGATATAGACCTGCCCCGCCCGCGTACAGTAACGGTTAAGGAAACTCCGGAGTTTACTACCTACGTTAAAAAGCTAAGGGAAGTGTTGGGCTGATGAACAAAGTACGAACAGTTGGCGAGTATGTATTTGCCATTGGATTGCTAGTGCTTGTATGGCAATTATACATCGTATGGTTTGATGTCCCGGCTTATATTCTGCCTACCCCCAAAGATGTAGGTGTGGCTTTCTATGAAATGCTGGTCAGAGAGAATGTTCTCTTTCACTTCTCCGTTACTTCCGGTGAAGTGTTGGCCGGATTCGTGCTGGGCACACTGCTTGGCTATCTGATCGGCTACCTGATAGGAAAGGTTAAAGTAATCGAGGATGCGCTGATGCCGTATATCCTGCTGGCGCAAACCGCACCAAAAATCGCCTTGGCTCCTCTGTTTGTCATTTGGTTTGGTCTAGGTCTTGTATCCAAGCTTGTCCTGATTATATCCATGGTGTTCTTTCCAGTCATGCTGGGGGCTGTATTTGGCCTGAAAAGCATCACTTACAATATGAAATGCCTAATGCAGATTACCGGACTGAATTGGTGGCAAAGAATTTTTCAGGTAGAATTGCCACATTCGCTTCCGCAAATTTTTGCCGGATTAAAGGTAGGGATGGTCCAGGCGGTCATCGCCGCTATTGTGGCAGAGTGGATTTCGGGAGAAAACGGCCTAGGCTTTCTGCTCATTTATAACAGTACGACGTACAATTCACCAATGCTGTTCGCCACCATCATCTATACCATCCTTATCGGGGTCATCTTCTATGCTCTGATCAGTTTGCTGGAGAACAGACTCCTCTTCTGGCACGATTCCAAACAAATCAAATCCTAGCCTAAACGATTAGAGATCAAAGGAGCTGTGGAAAGTGAGTCACACATTTATCAACGCGGATTTTCCTTTGTACGAAGGGGACAAGGTACCGCATCTCCGTATAGCTGAAGGGGAAGTTGCTCCTTATGTGCTGCTTCCGGGCGATCCCGGACGGGTCGACTTGATTCAAAGCCACTTCGATGACTATAGGATTGTCGGCTCCAACCGCGAGTTTAAGGTAGGAACCGGACTGTATGAAGGGAATTCCATCTCCGTCTGTTCAACCGGAATTGGCGGACCTTCTACTGAGATTGCAGTTCTGGAACTGCTCCAGCTGAAAGCCAAGTATTTATTGAGGATTGGCGGGACCGCTGCGATACAGGAAGGGATTGAATGCGGCGATTTCATCATCAACACGGGAAGTGTACGTATGGGAGGCTCGTCCAACCATTATGCGCGACCTGAATACCCGGCTGTTGCCAATTATGAAATCGTACAGGCACTCGTAGAAAGCTGTGAAGAGCTGGGATTCGCCTATCATCTCGGAATTGGGGCAACAACCTCGTCCTTCTATCATGCACAGGGCCGACCGGTTAACAGTCTGAATTACAGCGCTGGCATTATTGAGGAAATGAAAGCATTAAACGTGCTTAACCTGGAGATGGAATCCGAGACTATTCTGACCTTGGCTTCCGTAATGGGCGCTTACGCAGGGACATTATGCGTCGTGCACTGCAACCGGATCACCAATCAGTGGCTTGTCGATTATGAAGAAAGCCAGTTGAATCTGTGTAAAGTGGCCTTACACGCCATTAACAAAATTATATTAAAAAAAGGGGATGTTTAAGTTGACGAAGACATGGATGAAGTTCATTCTGCCGATTGCCCTTCTTGCTCTAATTGTTGCGGCATGCGGCGGTGGGGGCCAGGGCGGAGGCAATGGCACAAACGGCGGCAATGGAGGCGGGACTCCTGAAGGCGAGGGAGGCGGCGATAAAAAAACCGTAACCATCCAGATTGATGGCGCTGCTGTTCCTTATTACGCACCGTTATATGTGGCGCATGAGCAGGGCTTTTTTGCAGAAGAAGGCTTGGAAGTTGAGTTTCTGTATGCTGCTGCAGCGGATATTGTCAAAAACGTAGCAGCGGGCAATGTGCAGTTTGGTTTTCCTAACGGAGACTCTGTTATTACGGCAAGAGCTCAGGATATCCCGGTTAAAGTCGTTCACACGACTTACCAGAACGGATTGGGAGCTACCATTTTCAAAAAGGATAAAGGCATTTCCACACCGGCTGACCTCAAAGGGAAAACAATTGGCGTAACCAGCTTCGGAAGTCCTAACTATATTCAGCTTCAGGTGCTGCTTGAGCAAAATGGAATGTCTATCGATGATGTCAATACGAAAATTGTCGGAACCGGATCGATCGTGAACGCTCTCGTAGCGGATGAAGTCGATGCGATTACGTTCTCCATGCTGAGAACAGTTGAACTGCGCAACAGCGGGGTTGAGGTTGAGGAATTCCGTTCCGATGAGTTCCTGCCATCCTTCGGTAACGTAGTGGTAACTTCGGACCGTTATCTGGAAAGCAATAAAGAGACGGTTATCTGCTTTAATAACGCATTGAATAAAGCACTTGACTATATTATTAACGGTAATGCCAGAGAAGCGATTGAGATGTCGATTGCGAAATACGCTCCTTCTTTTGAAGGCCGAGAAGATTTAACGGAAGAAATTTTTAATGAAGTGTTTATTCCTTACCTGTGGCAGAGTGAAGTGACTGAGCAGGAAGGATACGGCGCCTCCAAGCTGGAAAAATGGCAGGTAACTATCGATACGCTGAAGGAGTATGAGGTCATTAACAAAGATCTGAAGGCGGAAGACTTTGTTATTCCGAAACTACAGTAATGAAGGTGATGACTGATGAGTAAATATGGGCGCAAAGTAGCCCTGGCCGTCGCAACCTTCCTGTTGTTTCTGGCCGTCTGGCAGGGCTATGTATCCCTCTTTAACGTACCGGCTCATACCCTTCCAGGTCCGGGTGTGTTCGCCCAACAATTTATTAACTATATGACTGCTGGAGATATGCACACTCATATCGGCACCACCTTGTATGAAATCTTTATCGGATTTCTCGTTGGCTGCGTGCTAGGGTTGATTATGGGGTACATTCTGGCCAAGAGTCCGCTGTTAGAGCGTCTCTTTACTCCCTATGTTGTTCTGGCCCAAACAGCGCCTAAAATTTCTATCGCGCCGCTGTTTCTGCTCTGGTTCGGGCTGGGAGCCAGCTCCAAGATCGCATTGGTCATACTCGTCGTCTTCTTTCCAATTATGGTCAACACGGTTATTGGAATCCGGTCTGTGGAAAAGAACATGAGGGATCTGTTAAGAATCCTCAAGGCCAATCCGTGGCAGAGATTCATCTCGGTGGAGGCTCCGTTCTCTTTGCCCTCGATCATGTCCGGCGTTAAAGTGTCGACCACTTACGCGATTACAGGAGCCGTGATTGGAGAAATGATTGGAGCCAAGGCGGGCCTCGGCTATCTTGTCATTTTGGGAAGCGAGACGTACAATATTGGCCTTATTTTAACAGCTGTTCTGCTCTTGAGCGTCACGGGGCTGATCCTCTACCTGTTGACCGATTTCCTGGAAAAGAAGCTGCTGCACTGGCACGAAAGCCAAGAAATCGTTTTGTAAAACAACAAGCAAGCTCACCATCTACATTAAGCTGGCAATGGAGACAAGCCTCACTCCTTCATTGAAAAGATCTTTTGTAGATGGTGATTTCTTTTCCGGAAGCTTTAACTCACGTCCCGGATTTGTCTCGTAGGTGAGTTTTGTAAACAAGTCCGATTCTATTTTGTCTTATGAGCCAATAAATCAAAGGTTTTTTTGTCCTACAAGCCAACGATCTTGTTTCGCAAGCCAAGTATAATAGAAACACAGGTAAGGTTTTGGATGGAGTGAGAACCATGAATAAGATCCGTTTAGAAAAAACATTAGAGCAATTTAACCAAATCGGTGCTGCTTCCGGCAAGGGCATAACCCGGCTTGCCTATACACCCGAGCATGCGGAGGCGAACCGTTATTTCATAGAGCTATGCAAGCAAGAAGGAATGAATGTGAGAATCGATGCCTGCGGCAATGTTATCGCCCGACGGCAAGGGGCGGAGCCGGAGCTGCCAGCCGTGGCATGCGGGTCCCACTTGGATACGGTCCAGCAAGGAGGGCGCTATGACGGTACTGTAGGTGTGGTTGCCGCTCTGGAAGTGGTTCGCAGCCTTAATGATCGGCAGGTAGTAACGAGGCATCCGCTGGAAATTATTTCGTTTGCTTGTGAGGAATCGGCAAGATTCGGCGTATCTACGATTGGCAGCAAGGCGATGACAGGAAAATGGGTAAAGGCGGAGGCGGAAGGCTGGAAGGATAAAAACGGGATTTCCTTCAGGGAAGCGCTGGAGACCTGTTCTTTATCCATGGAGAAGGTGGAATCTGCACGCCGACAGCCGGAGGAGCTGAAAGCGTTCTTCGAGCTCCACATCGAGCAAGGCCCTTTACTGGAAAATAAACAGAAGGACATCGGGATCGCTATCGCCATCTCTGCACCAACCCGTCTGGAAGTGACTGTCCAGGGCAAAGCTTCGCACTCCGGCACAACGCCTATGATGCTGCGCAAGGACGCATTGCTCGGGGCTGCTGAAATTATTGCGGGAGTCGAGCGAGCTGCTTTGTCTGAAGCTGACAGGGGAACGGTGGCTACTGTTGGCGTATGCGAGGTGTCGCCCGGGGCGATGAATGTGGTGCCCGAATCGGTTCAGCTCCTGATAGATATACGGGGGACCGTAATAGAATCCAAGCGGGCCGTAGTACAGCAGTTGTCTGCTTTGTTTGGCAGCATCAGGGACAGAAGGGGGCTTGAGATTGCTTCCAGGGTGATTAGCGAGGAAATGCCAGTACTTCTTGCCGAAGAAACTGCGGCTTCGCTGGCTGATCACTGCAGGCGGCTGGAGTTATCCTATTTATATATGAACAGCGGTGCCGGGCATGATGCGATGAACATGGCAGACTTCTGCCCGACCGGTCTTATTTTTATTCCCTCCACTAACGGACTGAGTCATCATCCGGAAGAATATACCTCCATAGAGCATATTGCCAAAGGAACGCAGCTGCTGGAAGAAGCCTTGATTGAATGGGCTGTGCCCTGCGGTTCCGAACAGCAGTGTCCGCAAAGATGGGAGAGGATTTCATGAAAGCGATTATGGCAACGATACTATCTAACGAGCAAGTCAGCGACCGCTATTGGCATATGGTCGTAGACGCCTCTGCCTTGAATACCGAGGTCCGGCCGGGACAGTTTTTTAATGTCCGCTGCGGCGATCAGCTCCATCCTTTTTTACGGCGTCCCTTCAGCATTTACCGGATCAACCCGGACCGGAAGACGCTGGAGTTCCTCTATCTCGTCAAAGGCTTAGGCACACAAAGAATGACGGCAATGAAGGCAGGGGAGAAGATTGATCTCCTGGGCCCTCTTGGTACCGGATTTTCCTTGGAGCCTGGCTGGGATACGATTCTTCTTCTGGCCCGGGGTGTGGGAATCGCCACCTTGGCGGCGCTAGCGCAGGAGGCTGCCGCCAACAATGTGCGCAGCGTCGCAATCTTGAGCGCCAGGTCAAGGAATGATCTCCTGGCTGCTGAGCTGCTTCAAGGCTTTGGAGCAAAGGTATATAAAGTTACCGAGGAAGACGGAAACAGCAGTGTGGATGATGTGCGGCTGCTGATGAATAATATTTTTCAAGAGCATGAGATTAAGGCGGCTTTCACCTGTGGCTCCAAAAGATTGTCCAGGCTGATGCAGGAGATTTCAATGGAAAAAGGCATTCCGGCGCAAATCGCGTTGGAAGAGCACATGGGCTGCGCCATGGGCGTCTGCTTTGCGTGTGTATGTGATGTGCTGGATCAAGGGGAGACCCGGACTGTCAGGGTATGCAGGGAAGGCCCGGTCTTTCCGCTCGATAAGGTGGTGCTGGCATGAATGCGAAACGACATCAGCAGGAATCTCCATTGCCCGCATTGGATATGGAGGTACGGATTGGCTCCTTAACGCTGTCCAATCCGATTATGCCGGCTTCCGGAGCCTTTGGCGAGGATATGGATACTATAGTTGACTTTAACCGCCTGGGTGCTGTTGTGCCCAAAAGCATAACTAAGCATCCGCGCAAAGGGAACGCTACACCGAGAGTGTGCGAAACCTCTGCAGGTATGATCAACTCGATTGGCATTCAGAGCAAAGGCATTGATTATTATTTGCAGCATACGATTCCATATTACCGGCAGTATGATGTGCCGCTTATTGCCAGCATATCGGCAGATTCGGTAGAGGAGTTTGCTGAGATGGCGGCGGTGATCGGCAGTAGGGCGGGTGTGTCCGGCCTGGAGCTGAATATTTCCTGCCCTAACTTGAAAGGCAACGGCCAAGCCTTCGGATTGGATCCGGAGATCACCTGCCAGCTGGTAGGCCAAGTGAAGCAGGCCACAAGCCAGCCGATCATTGTCAAGCTGTCTCCCAACGTGACGAGCATTCAGGAGATTGCTCTTGCCGCGGAGCAGGGGGGAGCAGACGCACTGAATGTGGCTAATACCGTTCTCGCGATGGCGATTGACGTGCATACCCGCCGTCCGAAAATCGGCAATGTCATGGGCGGCTTATCGGGCCCGGCGGTAAAGCCGATCATTGTGAGAATGATCTACCAAGTAAGCCAGGTGACGAAGCTGCCGATTATTGGCTGTGGAGGCGTGATGAACGGAGAAGATGTCATCGAGATGATGCTGGCCGGGGCTACAGCCGTTCAAGTGGGCACTGCCAGCTTCATCAAACCGACGGCACTGACAGATATATTGGATGAAATTCAAGCCTACATGCGTCAGTATGGCATTACGAGTGTCCGGGACTTGATAGGCGGCGTTGTCGTTTAGTCGAAGAAGTGAAAAAATGCCGCAGGAGCTGCGGATCGTTTTACTCAACATGCGGATCGTTTTTTTTAACATTAATGTGGAATAAGCGACTTTGAAGCATGCACGAATTGTTTGCTTTTTGCAGGATTGGATTTGGAATTGCAACAATATCAGGGAAAGAAGGAGTCGCCATGGGCAAATCGTTTCTTAACCCACCTAAGTCACGCATTATTCTCGCCTTGGATACACCGGATAAACGAAGCAGCCATCGGGTTATGGAGCAATGCGCCGATATTGTGGACGCCATCAAAATTAACTATCCGCTTGTACTCACTGAAGGGCTGGGCTTTATCTCCGAGCTTAAAACGGAGTACGGCTTGCCGTTGATCGCGGATTTTAAGGTGGCCGATGCCCCGGTGACCAATAACCGCATAGCGCGGATGGCGAAGGATGCCGGTGTGGATGCTCTTATGGTCCATGGTTTTATTGGCGCTGATGCCATCATGGAAATCCAAGAAGTCGCCAAGGAAGAGATGGGCATCTTCGTCGTAACCGAGCTGACGCATCCCGGCGGTCTGGAGTTTACCCGCTCCTTCTCGGAGCCCTTTGCCCGCATGGCTGCCTATCTTGACTGCTTCGGCATTCAAGCTCCGGGGACGCGACCGGACCGGATTCAAGTGCTGCGGGACACGGTCGGCCCGGATATGACCATCATCGCCTGCGGAATTGGCGCCCAAGGAGGGACGCTGGAGACGGCGGTACAGGCTGGTGCCGATTACGGGATTATTGGCCGCTCGATCTATGAAGCGGATAATCCCCGCCAGGCTGCCATGGACTTGGCATTTTCCGAAGCTTTCCCCGCAACGGAACAGACTGGAAACGAGCTGCTGAAAGAGGTTCACGTCGTGCGTTATTGCTCGGAAACCGACAGCTATACGCTGCGAGCCGAGCCCGCCGATGAGATGCGGGATCAGGTAAAGCAGTTTGTGCAATACTGCCGCAGCCACGGGATCGGCCTGGAGCTGACGCAAAGCGAAGGAGTGCTGCTCAAGAAGAAGCGCAGTCTTATTCATGTGTACACAACAGGCTCCTGCCTGATCAGCAATTTGCCTTCCGCAGCGGAGGGGGAAAAGATTGCCCGCGATTTTATGCAGGAGGTCCGTACGGATATGGATGCCTAAGATAGACAAAGAATAGACAAAGAATAGGAAAAGAATAGGAAAAGAATTCGCCTTGGGCCCCGCTGCAGCGGCGATTGTATGCGGTTTTTCTGTGAAAATAACCCCCCGCGTATACTCACCGCATGATTAGCAATCTCGGGTAATCGTATCTCGATAACATGATTTGGAGCTTGTACGAAATTGCGTCTGAAACATTGACTGCAGTTGACTGCAGCTCCTTCGTAGCTTAAAGCCCGTGCATTTGTACGATACGTCATACAAATCTCGGGCAATCGCCCTTCAATCCCCTGCATTTGTACGATTTGTCATACAAACCTTGGGTAATCGCACCTCAATCCCCGTATTTGTACGACATTTCATACAAATCTCCGCTAATCGCACTTCAACCGGATGCATTTGTACGACATATCGTACAAAACGCAGGCAACAAGCCCGCGCAGCCCACGAACCCCGCCAACCTTGGCTATTTTCATACTGGAGTTGTTCCTGAGAATTCAATGGCATGACTGTTTTCGCAAACAATTACACATAAACTTTCGCAAACAATTCGCCTCGGGGCCGCTGGCCTCGGGTTGGCTGCTTGGGGTTTGCTTATTCTAGCTATCGGGCTGAACGGCCGCTTTTCGGACAGCCCTTTTTGCAAGGGAGAGGTGCTTCCTTGCTGTCCCAGCGAAAGGTGGCGACCGCCAGTGCAACTATAAGGAGGGTGAAGGCTGCCTTTCCTGATACTCCGGTGTATCCAAATATATGCCTAGACCGATAAAAAGGACTAGCGGGAAAATGAGGGAATAGAACAGCGTGATTTTATCCTTCAGCGCAGAGCTTAGCATAGCTGCAAATATAGTTCTTGTCATATGGCAGCCTCCTCTGTTTTTGCCATATACAGGTCTTCGAGCGAATCGAATTGATAGCGGCGGCAAAGCTCCTCCGGGGAGCCTTCCGCAACAAGGACTCCTTGATGAATTAACACAATCCGGTCTGCCAGCCGCCCAACCTCTTCCATGTCATGAGAAGTAAACGCAACAGCTGTGCCTTGACTGGACAATTGGCGAATCAATGCATGGATTTCCCTTCTTGCTCGCGGGTCCAAAGCTGCCGTGGGCTCATCGAGAAAAAGCAGCTTAGGCTCATGGACCATTGCGAGTGCGATGGCGAGACGCTTTTGCTGGCCTCCGGACAAACGTGCAGCCTCAATCTGTGCTGCTTCCTGCCAACCGGCCCAGCACAGCAGCTTCTCGCTCTGCTCTCGCAAAAGCCCGCCGCCGGTAAAAGGCTGCGAAAAGCTTCAGGTTGCCCGTGACCGTAAGCCCGGGAAAGAAGGGGGTGTTCTGCAGCTGCACCCCTACCTGGCTGCGATAGTCTTTGCACCAGTAGGCAATGCGCCCTTCGTCCGGCTGCTTTAGACCCAATAGCATATCCAGAGTAGTGGATTTTCCTGCCCCATTCGGTCCAATGACCGCTATGACTTCCCCTCTCCTAATTTCCAGTCCGATACCGTTGACTGCCGTGCGTTTTCCATAGCGCTTAATCAGCCCTTCCGCTTCCAACAAGGTTTCGGTCAACAGAGCTTTGTTCATCAGGAATCCTCCTTCTCCGGCGAATGATTGTCACTTACTTCCCAGGCTCTTTGCGTAGCTTGCTGTTCAGATAATGCCGCTTTCAACTTGTTTAAAAAGCTTAGGTGGAGCTCAAACTGATCGTACATATTGTCAAAGGAGAGCCGCACGTGCATGGGAAGCTCGCCGACGGCTGCGGTCTTTTGCCGTTCTCCGTCCATCAATTCAGCATATTCACGCTTCACTTCTGCTAATTGCTTTTCCAGGGCAGCTATGGCCTCATCAGTCGGTATCTGCTCCAGAAAAGACAGTCCTGAATATAGAACGGCAGGGAAGGCCATAGAAGAAGAGCTTAGCGACTCCAAAACCAGTTTTTTCAACTCTTCCTCGCCCTGTGGGGTAATTCGATAGATCGCCTTGGAGCTATGGCCGGTTTGCTCCACAGAATCCAGCTCTACTAAATGTTCTTTTTCCATCTTTTTCAGAGCATGATAGATCGATCCCGGCAATATTCCAGCCCATTTGTCACTTTGCAGCATTTGCAGGGTCTGATGAAGCTGATAAATGAATAAAGCAGAACAAAAATAACTGTGACAAATATCACAAAATCATAAAAATTAACGTGGTAAACTCCGATATATTAATAGATGATCTACTAGCACGGGGTGGGAAGGGGAACTTAAATGATACAGCTAACGGATGAGCGCAGGAGTCAGCTTGATTATATTGGAATTACAGAGGAAGACTTGGCTTTGCTGCAGAGCAAGGAAGAACAGTTCAAACGCATTGTCGATCAGCTCGTGGATGAGCTCTATGATAAAATATTAAGACAGCCGCAATTAAAGGATATTATTGATCGGCATAGTAATGTGGACAGGCTGAAGGAAACTCAGCGGTGGTATTTCCTGACACTTGCTTCCGGAGTTATCGATGAAGAGTTTATCGAGAAAAGGCTTCATATCGGTCAGGTTCATTCCCGAATCGGCTTAACCAGTGACTGGTATCTGGGGACCTATGCTCTGTATCTGGACATAGCCGCTGCTCATTTCAAGAAAGTGCTCCCTAATGAGTGGGTGCCAGTTATTCATGTATTGACCAAAATGTTTAACCTGGATTCGCAGCTCGTACTGGAGGCGTACCAGATTTCCGAAAAAGCAAGAGTGGAAGAGCTAGCCGAGGGGCAGGAGAAGCTGCTTCAAGGAATAAGCTCCTCTGTGCAGGACCTAGTCGCCATGATGGTCGAACTAAGCAGCAGCAGTCAATCTGTCGCGGAGATGGCTAATAATACGGTAGACTCACAGGAAAAAGCGAATCAATTGCTAGAAAGCTTGAATCATGAAATTCAAGATATACATATGATGGGGGAGATGATGCAGGAGATCTCAGATCAAACCCATCTGCTTGGCCTGAATGCGGCTATTGAAGCAGCCAGAGCAGGAGAGGAAGGCAGGGGATTTGAAGTCGTAGCCAATGAGGTGCGTAAGCTTGCCGCCCGCTCTAAGGAATCGCTTGATCAGGTGCAGGAGAAGCTCAGCTCGATACGCGCATCTCTGCAGCAAGTAGAGCAGGAGTCGGAACAGACTTCCCTGTATGCCAAAAACCAATCTACGAGCTCCCAGGAATTGGCGTCATTTGTCCAGATGATAGAAAGGATCACCATCGAGCTGGAGCAATTGAAGGACTCGGATGGAGTTGGTAAGAATAATACGGAATGAAACAATATAGAATAAAAGAATGAAGCGGATTTCGGTACTGATACCTGTGCAGTGCTGAAGTCCATTCTTTTTACCCAAACTTCTGCATACGCGGTCTAATTTTTGTCTATAATTAGATTTTGCCAATTGCGTGAACGAAAAATATGTGGTTTTTTAAATTAATCATATAATATGAATAATTGAAGGAGGCAGCGGATCTATTTTTTTTGCATACAAAGAAAGCGGTTACTTACACGTGATGTCAACTAAGAGCAGGAGGAATTAAAAATGAACACATTAGATTGGGTTACTATTGCTTGTTTTTTTGTTCTAATGGTCGTTATCGGCTTTGCCTCGTACAAAAAGGTACAGGGCTCCGATGACTTCTATGTGGCAGGAGGCAAGCTGCCTTGGTGGCTATCCGGGGTTTCCCACCATGTATCCGGATACAGCGGCGCTGTCTTTGTTGCTTATGCCGGTCTTGCTTACACCCACGGATTTAGCTTATATGTATGGTGGGCACTGCCTATTTTCATTGCGGTCCTGGCAGGTGCGTTTATTATGGCGCCTCGCTGGTCCAGATTGCGCACCAAGCTTAAAATTGAATCGCCTACTGAATATTTGGCCATGCGATATAATGTCCCGACCCAGCAGCTGATCGCATGGAGCGGAGTGCTGCTTAAGCTGCTTGATGTAGGGGCTAAATGGGCGGCAATCGGGATATTGCTTAATGTGTTTACCGGAATTCCTATTATTTACGGTATTCTAATCTCCGGTATTATTTCGCTGGTGTACATTACGATCGGCGGGCTGTGGGCTGACATCTGGACAGACGTGGCTCAATTTGCCGTAACCATTATTGCCGGATTTGTAATGTTCTTTATCGTTTTGAACCGCTTTGGCGGCGGGTTTGAAGGTTTTATGGGAATATGGGACCAATTGCCCGAGCAGAACAGTCAGTTCTTTAACGATCCGTATACATTAACCTATGTTTTAGTTTATGTATTCATCGTGTTCCTCAGCTATAACGGGGGAACCTGGAACCTGGCTACCCGTTACATTTCGTCACCTTCCGGCGGGGATGCCAGAAAAGCGGGCATTTTGTCAGCCGTCCTTTACTTGATCTGGCCTTTAATTATGTTTTATCCGATGTGGGCGTCACCACTGATTCTGCCTAATTTGGAAGACCCAACCCAGTCGTATGCGCTTCTGACTCAAGAATTATTGCCAGCGGGTCTGATAGGGCTGGTCTTGGCTTCGTTGTTTGCTGCAACGATGTCGATGACGTCTTCGGATGCGAACACCATTTCAGCGGTCATTACCAGGGATATTTTACCGATTTGCTTTAAGAAATTTAAAGACATGGGGCAGCGCAAATCGTTGAACGTCGCACGTATTACGACCTTCATTTTTACAGCGATCACTTTGGTAATCGGGATATTCTCGGAAAACTTTGGCGGTGTATTGGGGCTCTTAATTTCCTGGTTCGGTGCCCTCGTTGGTCCGATTGCGATTCCGATGCTGCTGGGATTAATTCCAGCATTCAAGCATAGTGGCTCCAAAGCTGCTATTTCCTCGCTCATCGCAGGACTTGCAATGTTTGTGATAACGAAGTATTTCATCGATGTTCCTTTGGCTGCTGAAGTCGGAGCTCCTGTCTTCACTTCTGCGATCATTTACATCGGAGCCGGATTATTGTCCAGAGATAAAGAAGTGAAGCCGGAAATTTTAGATATGCTTGAAGCCGTTAGCAAGAAGGAAGAGCCTGCGGCTGGCTCTAATTAACAATTTCATCCTTCCCTTCAAGCTGTACATGATTCGGGAATGGATGACAAACCGCGGGGGGAGCATCTCCAGATCCCTCGCGGTTTTTTTTGCTAAAACTTTAATAAGGGAAATGAGGTATCATTAACTAAGGGAAAGAAGTTTGTGGGAATTGGTTGATTTAGGTGGTGAGGACAAGTGTCGGTGAAAGGCCCACGCATTTTAAGAGAACAAAATCAGAAGAAGCTGCTGGCTTTGCTTCGGCGGCTAAAGCGCACTTCTAGAAAAGATCTGGTCAAGAAGATGGGGGTTAGCCGAAATACAGTGTCGCTTATTGTCGATCACTTTATTAAAGAAGGGGTAATAAAGGAAGTCGGGGTAGAGGATCCGGGAAGGGCAGGGCGGCCTACCATTCTGATAGAAATGAATCAACAAGCGTTTCAAGCGGTTGGATTCACCTTGTACCATAATAAAATCGAGTATATGGTTACCGACTATTTCCTAAACATATTAGAGGAAGGCACGCTCACGAATCCGTGGAAAAGCGGCAGGGAAGTGTCTGCCATTATAGTAGAGAAGATGAATGATTTAAAAACACGGTATGATGCGATTTTGGGAATAGGTGTCGGTGTGCCCGGAGTTGTCGATCCTTTCAAAGGGATCGTCAGTGAATCGACAAATTTGAAATGGTACAATGTAAAGCTCTATGAACTGTTGCGTGAATCGATAGATCTCCCGATCATTATTCAGAATAACGTAAACATGGCTTCACTGTGCTCGCTTGAGCTAGCAGATGGGAAGAGAGGCAGTCTTTTTTATATTCGCGTAGGCGAAGGGATCGGGGGCGCTTACTTGGGTGAACGCGCCCAATGGTGGGAGACAGGCAGAGCTGCAGCGGAGATTGGCCATATATCGGTAGATGCCCGCGGCCCTGTGTGCAGCTGCGGACAGCAGGGCTGCTTGGAGCGAATGATTGGTCTGAAAACTTATAACTCTTGGTTGAAAATAACTGATGGCCAGCCGCTATCCGAAAAAGAACTTAAACAGCGAATGGAAGTGGAGATGGCTGTATATGGAACGTATCTCGGTATTTCCCTGGTTAATGTCATCCATCTGCTAAACCCTGATAAAATTGTTATTGACAGTCCATATAATGTATATTCCGCTTTTCAGGATGCCGTAAAAAGACATTTAAGCGAAAATGCTTTGACCTTGCTTTATTCCAGAACCGCACTATGGTTTAACGATAAACCCTTTTCCCAATCTCTAGGTGCGGCCCATGCCGTAATACATCATTACGAAAGTTATTAATGAAAGGTTGGGAGTAAAAGCAAGCGTATTATAAACGAGGAGAAACGAGGAGTGTAGCGCGATGAATAAAGATAAGCTTGCCGCCTTCTATGCACATGAATTGGAAGCGAATTTCTGGCCTTTCTGGGAGAAGGCATTGGATGAAGAATACGGCGGGGTATATACTTGCTTTAACAATGAGGGATCAGAGCTGGTCAGTACGACCAAATACACTTGGTCACAGGGCCGCTTTCTATGGATGGTTAGCGAGCTGTACGTTTTGGCTGATTCAGGGATCGTGAAATTGGATGCCGCCCGGCTGCGAGAAATTGCCGATCAGACTTATCAATACTTGAAAACTTATACATTAACGGAAGATCTCCATGCTTTATATGCGCTTACCAGAGAGGGGCGGCCTATAGAAGGACAGGAAGACATAAGTGTCTATGCCGATTATTTTCTGGTTCTTGGGGTTAACAAGTATGCCGGTGTTTTCGGGAAGCCGGAAGCTTTTGAATTAGCCAAAGATGTTTATGAAACGATTAAGCGGCGGATTTCGTCCGGGAATTTCAGGACAGAGCCCTATCCGATTCCGGAAGGCTTCGCTTCCCACTCCTTATCGATGATTCAGCTTAATGTGGCACAGGAATTGGAGGCAGCGGCGAAGCAGTTTGCTTCGGATTATGCGGCTGTCGCCGGATATGATGTAAAAGCGCTGCTGGAACGGATTCTTTATGAGCATACAACCGTAGATGGAAGGATCATTGAGCTCAAAACGGCGGCTGCTTCCGAACAACAGCAAACCTTGCTCGGCCGACACGTTAATCCAGGGCATACTCTCGAATCCTTGTGGTTCCAGCTTCACAGCCTAGAGCATTGGGAGGAACAGCAGCAAGAACAGATAATCCAAAAGCTGTCGCAGGTTGCCTTTAAAGCAGTAGAGCTTGGCTGGGATAAGGAATACGGGGGGCTGCTGCGGTTTGTTGATCTTGAGGGCGGGCAGCCTAGCGGTGAAAAAAGCGGAGATGCTTATGAGAAGCTGATTGTGGAAACTTGGGATTTGAAGCTGTGGTGGCCGCACTCCGAAGCGCTGTATAGCTTGCTGCTTTTTTATGAGCTGACCGGCGAGGAAAGATTCATGGAATGGTATGGGCTGTTCGAAGAATACTGCTTTAGAACGTTCCCTAACCGCGATGAAAGCATTCGCGAATGGATTCAAATCCGGGACCGGAGCGGTGAACCGCTAAACAAAGTTGTCGCTCTGCCCGTGAAAGACCCGTTTCATATTGTCAGGAACTTTATCCTAATCGTTAAACTCTTAAATGCTTGACTAGATTAACAGCTATCAGACGAAAAGAAAAAATCTTTGCAGCTTTTATAGGATCTGTTCATCCAGAGGAAGCAAAGCTTACCAGCTCAATTTCTCTAACAACGCATGTTATCTAATTAGCTTTCCTGCTATAATATTCTTTATGAGCTAATCCAATCAATTCTTATGTGGAGAGGGAGCAATAGAGATGACTTCTAAAATTAAAGTAGGTATTGTAGGCTATGGGAACCTGGGACGGGGAGTAGAATTGGCTCTTGAACAGAATCCGGATATGGAATTGACCGCGATTTTTACCAGAAGGGAGCCCAAAGAAGCGGGCGGCCATCCTAAAATGGTTCATATCTCGAAAGCAGAAGACTATCGTGATGAGATCAACGTGATGATTTTGTGCGGAGGCTCCGCAACCGATCTGCCTGAGCAGGGCCCGCAGTTTGCTGCCATGTTTAACACAGTGGACAGCTATGACACTCACGCGCGGATTCCGGAATACTTCGACAAAGTTGATCAGGCCGCAAAGCAAGCCGGGACGGTTAGCGTGATTTCTACCGGCTGGGATCCGGGTCTCTTCTCCCTGAACCGGATGTTGGCGGAGGCTGTGCTGCCTGAAGGGCTGGAGTATACTTTCTGGGGCAAAGGAGTCAGCCAGGGCCACTCTGATGCAATCCGCAGAGTCGCTGGCGTCGCCGGCGGAGTCCAGTATACGATTCCGAGCGATGAGGCTGTGAATAAGGTGCGGGCGGGACTTAACCCGACTTTGGAAACAAAGGACAAGCATATTCGCGAGTGTTACGTCGTTCCTGAGGAAGGTGCTGATCTGCAGCGTATTGAGCAAGAGATCAAAACGATGCCTAATTATTTCTCCGATTATGAAACCATCGTTCATTTTATTTCTGCCGAACAATTAAAAGAGGAGCATTCTGCTATGCCTCATGGAGGACTGGTGCTTCGTTCCGGCAAAACAGGCGGGGGCAAGCATACGCAAATTATCGAATTTGGCCTGAAGCTGGACAGCAATCCGGAGTTCACAGCCAGCGTGCTGGTAGCCTATGCGAGAGCCGTCCATAAATTCGCTCAGGAAGGACAAGCCGGTGCCAAGACGGTATTCGATGTTCCATTCGGCTACCTGTCTCCGAAATCCCCTGAGCAATTGCGGAAAGAACTGCTCTAAGCGATTAACCAGACCAATTTATAATGGCAGCATCCATATCGAATAGGGCTGTTCCATAAGTTCACCAAAATAAAAGGTTGGGCGGAAAAAACATAATGTTTTCCGTCCAGCTTTTTTTGTCATGTTGTTACTGTAAGATAGTAGCGAGGCGGATGCCTGCTATTTTCAGTAGGCTGTGGGCCAATGCCACAATCCCAAACTCAACGAAAACCTTGTCAACGTGAACCTTGTCCAGTCCCCGTAAGGAGAACCGTCGGAACGACCGATTGCCCTTGAGGTGACCGGACACGCTTTCTACCTCCACTTTACGCCGAGCATTCTGTGAAAATAACTCCCCTGCCAGGTAGAAGTATTCCATAGCTCAAAGGGGAAAGTGTCCTCTATAGGGAAGACCTCTGCCGCCCACTATGTTACAATTCTAGTAAAAAGCTAACTGCATTAATAATAAGGATGATGAAGCATGGCTATTTTAACGAATGATTGGGCTCCGCTATTAAATGATGAATTTACGAAGCCCTATTACCAGTCTCTGCGTCAATTTTTGAAACAGGAATACAGCAGCCGGGTGGTCTATCCCGATATGCATCATATCTATTCGGCTTTGCATTTAACTCCCTATCACAAGGTGAAGGTGGTTGTGCTCGGCCAGGACCCCTATCATGGCCCGGGTCAGGCCCACGGATTAAGCTTTTCGGTGAGGCCGGGCATTAAGCCGCCACCGTCTCTGCAGAATATCATGAAAGAGCTTCATGACGATCTGGGCTGCCCGATTCCCCGGCACGGTTATCTCGGCCAATGGGCCGGGCAAGGGGTGCTGCTGCTTAATTCAGTGCTTACGGTGCGCCGGGGAGAAGCAAACTCACACCAAGGTATGGGGTGGGAGGTGTTTACCGACCGGGTCATTGAGGTGTTGAATGAGCGGGAGCAGCCGATGGTCTTCATCCTTTGGGGCAAATATGCCCAGGAAAAAGCAGCCCGGATAACGGCTAAGCAGCACGGCATCATCCGCTCCCCCCACCCGAGCCCGTTCTCCGCGCATCGTGGCTTCCTCGGGAGCAGACCGTTCTCACGGGCCAATGCATTCCTCGAGCAATGCGGAATGAGCCCTGTTGATTGGGCGCTTCCGGAAGAAGCCGGCGAGGAATTAGCGATCGCGCAGGGCGTACAGCCTGGGAGCGGTCTTATATCGGAAAGCTGAGCTGGACCGGCTCAGTCCGGGTCTCAGCGGCTTTCGCACCGGCGCCATCCTCCGCGGAGCCGGCTTCCGGTTCACGGCGGAACCGGGCCGTTAGCCCGTAGCGCTGCATGAGCCGCTGCACCCGTCTCATCGCCTGATCGCGATAGCTATGCTCAGCAGTTCCGCTTCGTGCGTAGAGCTTAGCGTACCGCTGCAGCAATTCAGGAAAGTGTTCCTCCAGCATAAGGAAGAACCAGCTTTTTACTTCGGATGTGCTTAAGCGTAAAAAAGATGGCACCACGAACTGGGGGCGGTAACGGGCGGCTGTGGACAGCAAGCGTTCCAATTCCTCTTCTGAATCGGTCAAATACGGAAGCAGAGGCGCAGCGAAAATGCCCGCGTCGATTCCGTTACCGACAAGCTCCCTGACTGTCTCCAGCCGTTTAATTGGGAACGGGGTAGCCGGCTCCGTCTGCTTCCATACCTTCGTGTTTAAAGTGTTGATGCTTATATTGACAGTCAGTCCCGGAATGCGCCTGAGGATGTCCAAATCCCGGAGAATGAGCGGAGAGCGGGTTGTAATCGATGCCGAAACCCGGTACTGGGCCAATAGCTCCAGCATTTGCCGGGTCAGCTTCGCTTTGGCCTCTACCGGCTGATAAGGATCAGTGGCGGTGCCGATGGCTATACTACCTAGCCCTTTTAGGCCTTTGCGTGAGCGGGCGTGGGCGGCTAGCTGCTTCTCCAACACTTCAGCAGCGTTTTCCTTGACGAAGATATGGTTCTGAAAAGAATCATCTGCTTGAACGCCTAGAAAGCTGTGGGTGCTGCGGGCATAGCAGAAGCTGCAGCCGTGCTGGCAGCCGCGATATGGATTAATGGACCAGGAAAAAGGCATGGAGGCAGCGCTTACCGGATTAAGAATTTGCTTGGCTGACATAGGTTCGTATTGAATACGGCTGGACATAAATGTCCCCTCCAGTACAGTAGTGAAATAATGACGAATCGAAAAGAACGTATGTTCTGTTTCTCCATAGTCTATCTTATTTCACTTTTTTGCGCAAATTGAAATCGATTCCTCGCAAGGTAATTTTCCCCTTTAAGCGTTCGGCCTGCAGATCTTGCTGGTAAAACTCTCATAGAACTTATCCTAAACGTGCAGACAAAAAAACTTCGCGAACCGGCTGTCATCTGGAAACGATGAATTAGCCGGCGGCGAAGCTTAAAGGCTCTAGGTGAAATGCTTTATAAAAATTACCGTTCGGATGAATCGGCTTCCTGCTCTCCAGCGGAATGAATAGCATCGCTGGCCTCCGCTTCATTTGGCTGTTCGTTAGCTTCATCCCCGGAAACGTGAGGCTCTCCGCTTTGCTGAGCGGCTTGTCCTGCAGGCTCTTGCTTTTTGACTTCCAGAGATTTCAACAGCCATTCGCGTTTGACGGTAGCACTGTTGTTCAGCTCAGGCACCTGATATTTCCACGGCTGTCCCCAATTGCGTGAAAACGCCTCAAGAATATGCAGGATCGCTGCCCCCCACTCCTCGATTTCATTAACGATAGGAGGGATGCGGGGATAGTAATGCAGATAGGTTTCTCTTAAGATTGACTCTGCGGAAGCTTGAATGACCGGCGGCAGGGTGGCATCAATCTGCTGCCGGAGTGAAGCGGATATCGCTGCGGAGCCTGCGGTTGCTGCTTGCAAATCCTCTTCCGTGGCAATCCCCTGTTCCTTAGCAAGCCATACTACAACCCAATCTATGAGTGCCTGGAATCCTTTGGGCAGTACGGCTTCAAGCCTGGGCTCTGGCTTTTCTAAATTCACGACGAAGGAATCGCCGAATTTGGTCATTTTCGCATTTCCTTTAACGCCATGCCAGTGCAGATTGATCAGTGCACGCGTTTTGGCCTTGTTGCTGGCCTCCTCATTACGACACACTCTTCTAAGCATTTTCTCTCCCCGAAGTCCGGGAAAAAACGTAAGAATTTGCAGGCCCGCGAGCATCTGTTCCGGGCGCTCCAGCATAGGCTCCACCAGGTTGAAAATCTCTTCCGATTTCTTCTCGGCTATCCAATCCAGGTAAATTTTTTTCTTGGAAATCTCTTCAATAGAGAGAATCGGAGGTTTTTTCTCCTGGGAATTTTGCTCTTCGTTGCGCGCCAGCATCTGCTCAATGTCGGCGATGATGGTCTCAAGCGCTTCTTTATTGTCACACTCCGGCTTCTCCGAGTAGATTTTCAACCATTCCGCCAAGGCATGAGGCTGGTAGCGGTAGGCCTTCAAAGCTGAGCCGATCAAGTCTTTCACATAGGGCAGCGGCCGCAATGCATAGCGGGCTAGAAGGACCTGCTGGGCAGGGGTATCCTTCATAATCCCGAGGCAAAATATTAAGCTTACCCATGACTTGTAGTGATTGGAATCAAGCAGCATGGTCCGGTAAAAGAGATTGGACGCGGCACCTAGTGCCCCCCGGTTTATATGCTCAATGGCCAGATTAAAGTGCAAGCTTACAGGATTGTTCATAATCAAAGTTCCTCCAAAACGTTTCAGTAATCGATAGAGCGTCTATTTTACTTTACCAGAAGCTGTCGCGGAACAAAAGAAAAACATCCATACGCTGCGGCGTCCCGTTTTGCTATACTTGGGAAGAGACTGCTCCGGTGTGACTATGGAAGGGGAGTGAGAGTATCATGGATCGATATTGCAAAAGCTTTTTTGCCTATGAGGGCAGGGGGAAGAGACCCGTAAAAGTGACTATCCGTAACTATGGGAAGGAAGATTTTGCCCAACTAATCGATATTCAGCGGGAGTGCTTTCCCCCGCCGTTTCCTTCGGAGCTGTGGTGGAATGAAGAGCAGCTGACCGAGCACGTGACCCGATTTCCCGAAGGGGCGCTTTGTGCGGAAGTCGAGGGGGAACTGGTTGGCTCCATGACTGCCTTGAAGGTGAACTTCGATCGCGATCATTGGCAGCATACGTGGGCGGAAGTGACGGACAACGGCTATATTCGCAATCACGATTTTGCAGGCAACAGCCTGTACGTCGTAGATATCAGCGTAAGACCGTCCAGAAGAAAGCTGGGGCTTGGGAAGTCCTTGATGCAATCGATGTATGAACTGGTTATTCATCAGCAGCTGCAGCGCCTAGTAGGCGGCGGGCGAATGTCCGGGTACCACAAAATGGCTAGCCAGATGAGTGCTGAGCAATATTTGAACGAAGTGATCACGGGAAGCATACAGGACCCGGTCATTACGTTTCTGCTGCGCTGCGGGAGACAGCCTGTTGGAGTAGCAGCCGAATATTTGGAGGATGCGGAATCGCTTAATTACGCCGCTATTATGGAATGGCCGAATCCGTTCGTCAAGGCGGACACCGGTTATTAGATTAGACGCCAAAGCATATGAATAATATAACGTGGGTCTGCCAGGCGATGTTTGCTTGGTTGGCGAGGTTAAAATAGACAAACAAAACGGGGGAGGGAGGCCGTTTATTTTTCCATGATCGGGTACTGGCAACGGAATTTATAAAAATCGTTCGAATGCCTGCTATTATTTCTCTGCCAACGTGTTTCAGCCAAGGTCTGCGGGGGTAATCTTACTCGAGAACCTTTAACTCCACTTATCGAAGCTAAAGCTGATGACCGTAACAAGAACCTGCAGTACTGGAATGTGCGCTATCCAGACGAGTTAAGGTTCTGAGAGGAAAAGGCTCCCGGGCTTAACGGGAGGGCTTTTTAAACTAACCTTATAAAAGGCGGTGTAACTATGGCTTGGGTGTGGATTTTACTTGCTGTTGCAGTCGTTGGTCTGGTTATTTGGAGGATTCAACAGTCCTGGACCACCTTGTTTGTAGGAACAGGTCCTCAGGCAGAGGCAGCACAATATAAATACAATTTGTTGAAGGATGAAGGTGTACGCTGTAAGCTTAAATCCATGGATACACAAGGTGCTGCGGTTGGCATGGCTCCGGGAGGGGAATACCCGGGAACAGCTCAGTACCGGGTAATGGTTCACAAAAATGATGTAGAAAAAGCCAGAGCCATTCTGGCTCGACAAGATGAAGCTTCTTTAGTCTAGACGTGACAGGACGTTAAATACAGCATGAAGGACTCGCTTCCAGAGATTACGGGCGGGTCCTTTTCCATTGCCTCGGTTGTTTTTCCCCCTATTCCGACAAAATCCATCGTATTTCAAAAATATTTAGCAAAGATGATAGTTTTATTAGAAAAATACGGAAGGAAAAAGCAATTCTTATGCCGAATATTGAACAATGTGCAGAAGCTAATCTTTTCTACTTCTAGGCCTAAAGAGGTATATACATATGCAAAAGGGATTTCTCGGCAGTGCATTGCTTAATCAGGAGCGTCAAGCCGCCAAGCTTTTTTTGATCTTATTTTATGCTATCAATGTAACTTACGATTTGGTGTATTACTACTTCCTTCCGCTTTTTATCACAGATACCCGGTATGGGTTTGAGAACAACAGTGTAAGCTTTGGTGAATATGTCATACGGTTTCTGTTATTGTTTGTAGCCTGGCGGTTATTCAAAATCAATCGTCCCGATCTGATTAAATACATATATTTTATTGTATATACCTTTACGAACACTATTGGTGAAATTATCATCTATGCCGATGGCAGTGAATACAGCAGCGGTAATATCTTCGAGCTGTTTCTGGTCATTTTTTCTGCAATTTTCATTAACAAAACGTTTTGCTGGCTTGTCTCCATCGGTACTCTTTTGAAGTACTTAATCGTTGGACTTGTGATTCAAAATCCCGAGGTGCTTCTGCCTATTCTGATTGTTGCTTGTCTTTCGGTAGTTTCCTTTTTACTGCTGCACCGCTTTCAGACCTATCTTGGGGCAATCCGGCAATCGCTTAGCAGCCAACTGGAGGGCATTGTAATCGGTATCATTGCAGCGCTGGAGCTGAAGGATCCTTATACCAGAGGACATAGCGAGCGGGTCGCCAATTATGCGGTAATTTTTGCGCGGAAGCTTAATCTTTTCGGTGAAGAAGAATTAAAGAGCTACTATTACGCCTGTCTGCTGCATGATATTGGCAAGGTTCACATCTCTGACAGCATATTGACCAAATCATCCAGCCTGACTCACGAGGAATACGGAATTATAAAACAGCATCCCACTTTGGGGGCCGATGCCGTACAGCATATTGAAGGCTTGGGCGACAGTATCGATGTGATCCGCTATCACCATGAGCGCTGGGACGGCAAGGGCTATCCCGAGGGGCTGAGCGGAGAGCAAATCCCGCTATTGGCAAGAATCACCGCGATTGCAGATGCCTTCGATGCGATGACTACAGACCGGTCCTACCGGCCCGCAATGTCATTGGATGTCGCTTACAAAAGAATAGTTAAAGAGAGCGGAACTCAGTTTGATCCGGAGATGGTCAAGGTTTTTACGGAAGTTTTCCCTCTCTGGGTTGCTCAATACTACGCAGATAGTCCTGCGCACCGCAAGAAATAACCGATTTACATAGTTCTCTTTATCTTTGGGGAAACCCTGGGAGGGAGGTGATAGAGATGAAAATTCGTAAATTGAGCAAAATTAAATTGACTTGCTGGTGGTGTGCCTGGAAGAGATAATGATAATGTAGAGGTAAAAAAAGGATGCTAATGGTTGGTAGCATCCTTTTTTTATCTTGGCTTTAAGCGACAATTATTCAGGCGCTTTTGTTCAAAAGTCCGGCGGATGGGGGAGGTCAATCATGGAGTTAAGCTCGAGCAGCAAACTAACCTTAAGCAGCTTGAAGCTGCATGAGAAAAGAAAGCATTATATCGTTGAGGATACCGTATCGGGAGAATTTTATGAAATGCCCTTCCTCTGTATTGAGGCCATTCGCTTGCTGGAGAAGGGCTTAACCCTGCAGGAAGTGGAGAGTCAGCTGCAGCAGCTTTACCCGGAAGAAGAGGTGGATATGCTGTCCTTTGCCAGGCAGCTTATTGAGCTGGAGCTTGTGACAGCTATAAACGGAAGCGCTTTGCGGCGGACAAGTGAAGCGCGGGGACCCTCGCAAGCCCAGGAGCCCTCACCCTTCACAGGCTTTCTGGCCCGGCTCCTCTTCAGCCCGCTGGCGCTTGCCGGTTATGGAGCCATGATGCTAGCCACATTCGCTCTGTGGATAGCCAGGCCGTGGCTGTTTCCCCATTATACGGATCTGTTCGTAAGTGAATGGATGGTGGCCAATTCCATCATGTGGCTCGTTCTTTCACTCCTTATCGTGCTCATTCATGAATCCGGCCATTTCCTGGCTGTTCGCTCCCGCGGAGTGACCTCCCGCCTGGGTATCGGACACCGCTTGTTTCTCGTCGTGTTCGAGACCGAAATGAGCGGGGTGTGGAGACTGCCGGCCAAGCAGCGTTATATCCCGTATCTGGGGGGGATGTGCTTCGATATTGTGCTGCTGTTTGCTGCTACAGCGGCCCGGCTGCTATGGGGACAGGCACTGCCTTGGGTTGACCATGTCGGGGCATTGGTTGGACTGTGTGTGCTTATTAATTTAGGATATCAATTATTGTTTTTTATGAAAACGGATTTGTACTACGTAATTGAAAATGCCACCGGGGTTTACAATCTGATGGAGAGCAGCAAGGCTTGGCTTAGCCGTTACTTGCCCTTCGCTCCGTCTAAGGACGAAGTGATTTTTCATGGAGAAGAACCAGCTGTACGGCGTTATGCCTTGTTTTACTTGAGCGGTCTTCTGGTCAGCTTCCTGCTGTTTATCGGGTATTTGCTCCCGCAGACCGTTCATGCTGTCTATTTGAGTCTGCCCAAGTTGGCAGCGCCATGGCAGAGTGCTGTCTTTTGGGACGGGGCGGTGTTTATGCTGGAGCTTGCTCTTATGCTTGGGCTTCTTGGATATTCCTGGTACCGCAAGTGGCGGGAATCCGCTTTATTCCGTTCTTCCCGTATGTCATCGTCAGAATAATCCAGCCTCGCGATTGACCGTAAGTTCGCCTGCTGATGATTACGCGATCCTCTTTTTGGGTAACACAATAGTAAGAACTTTGGTCATTAATCCTTACAGAGAGGGGAACTATAATGAGCAAAATTATCCAGGCATACTTTAAAACGGAAGATGATGCGGAAAGTGCAAGAATTAAACTGATGACCTTTGAAACCAAAAATTTGGAAGTCGGAGAGCTTGACGGCACGCTGGACACACGGGGTATTCTGCTTTTCCCTTATGCTGCAGGCACCACGTCCGGCTATTCTTCCCCCACAGGAATGGGAGCCGGTGTTGCAGGCGAAAGAGGGATCGGTGCTGTAGCAGCTTACAACATGCTGGAAGACGAGCGGGATCCCCATGAGATTTATGATGAGGAAGAAGTTGAAGAAATGTCTGTCGAGGACTTTAACTATGTCCTTTCCGCAGAGGTGAAGGAAGAGGAATATAAGGATATCGTGAGGATTCTCCGGCAAAGCCGTGGTTCGGTTGAAGTATTGGACGAAGGATAATCCCGGAACGCTGCAAAAAAGAAGGGACTGTGAAAGAAGGGACTGTGCGAAAAGTGGCCGTGCAGTCCGATAGTTAGAATAAGCAGCGGGCAAAGGCAGCGGCCTCGTGGCAGCGGCCCCGATACGAAATGTATGTGAAGTTGTATGCGAAATTGAATGCGAAATGTATGCAAAAACAGTCATGGCATTGAATTCTCAGGCACAACTCCAGCATGAAAATAGCCAAGGTTGGCGGGATTCGTTGAGGCTCGCGAGCTCGCGGGATTCGCGGGATGTTCGGGCTTGTTGCCTGCGTTTTATATGAAATGTCGTACAAATTCATGGTGTTGAAGTGCGATTACAGGGGATTTGTATGAAACGTCGTACAAATACAGGGGATTGAAGGGCAATTACCCAAGATTTGTATGACAAATCGTACAAATGCCTGGGATTGAAGGGCGATTGCCCGAGATTTGTATGACAAATCGTACAAATGCACGGGCTTTAAGCTACGAAGGAGCTGCAGTCAACTGCAGTCAATGTTTCAGACGCAATTTCGTACAAGCTCCAAATCATGTTATCGAGGTACGATTACCCGAGATTGCTCATCATGCGGTGAGTAGACGAGGGGGGTTATTTTCACAGAAAAACCGCATACGTTTGCCGCCGAGCGGGGCGCGGATGCGAATGATATGCAAAAAAACGCATACAATTGCCTCCGCAGCGCAATCAGAAGTGAAATGGGGCCGTCCATCAGTCAGTTTACACTGACTGATGGACAGCCCCTTCTTTGGCTGCTGCCATTGTCCAGCTTTAGACTCCGTTGTTAGCGTGCTGACTGGCGCTGCTCGTCCGCAATGCGATTATAGAGGCCGATGCAGTAAATAGCTGCCAATCCCACTAGGACATAGATGATTCGCGACATTACGGTATCCATCCCACCGAAGATGCCTCCAACCAAATCCCATTGAAACAGGCCCACTAACAACCAGTTTAATCCGCCTATTATCAATAGAGTCCAGGCCAGCAGGTTTAATCCCTTCATACTTACCCCTCCGCCTTCAGTTTCGAAATTTGACCACAATAGAGCTGGTCATTGAGGATGTACTACTTAGAGTGCTTAACCATTTCAAATTTTATACATTCGGGTATCGTATTGGCGTCGGATTTTTTCTGAAGGATTGGGAGCGCTAACTGAAAATTTGATTAAATAGCCTTGAAGCTGGGTAAGAAGATTAAACACGCCAAAAGCTGGACTGTACGATGGAGGAGGCTGATATTATGAGCAAATTATATAAAAATGAAGACTTGAAGACGGTTGCCCGTTATGAAAGGGACATGCAGTACGGGACTAAGAAAAGAATTGATGAAGTCACTAACGGTTCTATGGCACCCGATTTTGTAGAAATGAAGAAGCTGGGCAGATCTATGGACAGCATGAAAACCAATCAGCAGCTTAATGAAGAGGGACTGGTTGCTGATCCTATTCAAGAAAAGGCCGAGGATAAATCTGAAGATTAACGAATCACCATCCAGTTTTAACTTATCGACCATCAAGATTTAATGCATCCACCAGCCGGATTTAACTTATCCACCATCTGTTTATAAGGATGTTTCAACTGGCGCAGCCGACTGTCGGCTGCGCTGTTTCGTGTGCGTCCTCAGCATAAGTACGGAAATGGCAGCAGAGAACTGTGGGTGCCGGGTTTGGGCACTGTTTTGCAATGTGAACGGCAAAGCGTGTAATATGGGAGTAGGAGGGTTAGTCGTAGATGGAGCTAGGTGCCAGAGTGCTAAAAACAGGTGTAGCGGTTACGCTTGCCTTATACTTATGTGCTTTGCTGGAATGGACTCCAGCAATTATTGCAGCAGTCGCAGCGATTTTTACGATGCAGCCGTCTATATACCGATCCTGGCGGCATATTCGGGATCAGCTGCAAACTAACCTGCTTGGCGCCAGTCTGGCTTTAATGGCCGGAATGGTGTTCAATAACGAACCAATCGCGATTGGTATGGTTTGTATTGTAGTCATTATGATTTGTATCAAGCTGAAAATGGAATCTACCATCGGATTGACCTTAGTTACCGTAATAGCGGTAATGGATGTGGCAGGGGATGCTGCAGTGCACTGGACGTTCGCCTTGAATAGGCTTTTGGTTATCCTTCTGGGGATTGGCTCCGCCTTTCTGGTGAACATTGCTTTTTTCCCGCCGCAGCATGAGAAAAGATTCCTTAAGCAGGTTAACGATGTGTTTAATAAATTTTCCCTCCTTATGCGCGCCTCGCTTACAGACATGATGAAAGAGCCTGTTTTTCGTAAGCAGCAGGAAGAACTTAAAAGGTCGCTGCATAAGCTGGAAGACAAATATACGATTTTCGAGGAAGAGAGACAAAAGCTGAACAGAGGCAAACTGAGCAGGGTTCGGCTTCTGGTCGTCTATAAGGAAATGCTGGAGACGCTCCGTAAGGGGCTCGCTTTGCTGGAGGTCATTCGGCGTCATGAAAGCTCGATCCTACACCGTGACTGTCCGGATAATCGTCTGGAAAGTCAATTGGAACGGTTGGTTAAGCAGCATGAATGGGCTTTGCTCCGATTTGCGGGATTGGCGATTGATAGCAAGAACAGCAGCAATACAGAGAAAGAGTGGATCCTGCCAGGTTCATGGGACCCTGAGGATCAGCAGTTCACCGGCCGGATCCTAATTGCTGCTGCAATGTATGATTATGCTTACCATATCGCCCGGCTTGAACGCCTGGTGCGGCACAATAGTGTAAAAAGCGAGAAAAAAGCGGTTCGGCGGTTCCTATCCGCTTATAGCAAAGACAGGAGGTAGCAACATGGAGATTGCGCAAGGCAGCGATTCCGCAGAATGGCCCAAGAGGTGGATGCAGAACCGTTTTGCCCTGGTCCGTGAGGCAACGGAGCAGTTGGTTGCCCCGCTTGAAATTGAAGATTACGTCATTCAGGCCATGAAGGATGTTTGTCCTCCCAAGTGGCATTTGGCTCATACCACGTGGTTTTTCGAATCCTTTGTTCTGAAACGCTATGCTCCCGGATATCGCCCGTTTCACCGGGATTATGAAGCCTTGTTCCGCTCTTGCTCGGCTCTTGTTTCGAGGACAGATCAGCTGCCGCCGCTTTTTGCCAGGCCGACGGTTAAAGAGATCAAGCGCTACCGGGCTTATGTGAACAAGCATATTATGCAGCTGCTAGAAGAGGCTAATGATGGACTGATCGAATGGATCAAGCCGTTTATGGAGCTGGGTATTCATCATGAGGAACGTCATCAGGAGCGACTGCTTGCGGATATCAAATACAACTTTTCCGTTGATCCGATGAGGCCCGTATATCAGCCGCGAAAAGAAAGCGGACCGCATGCCCTGCCTTACTTGACTTGGCATAAATTCGAAGAAGGCCCGGCGGAGATCGGATATGAGGGCATGCAATTTTGCTTCGACAATGAAACTCCCCGCCATAAAGTATGGATGAACGCTTATCGTCTGGCCTCGCAGCCGGTTACGAACGGTGAATATTTGCAGTTTATAGAGGACGGGGGATACTCGCAGGCCCGTTTTTGGCTGGATGAGGGCTGGGAGTGGGTGAGGAAGGAAAAATGGGAGGCGCCGCTTTACTGGGAAAAGAAGGATGGAAAATGGTGCTATTTTACATTAAGCGGTATGCGGGAAATTGATTTGAATGAGCCTGTTTGTCACGTCAGCTACTATGAGGCGGCCGCTTATGCCCGCTGGGCCGGCAAGAGGCTGCCGACCGAGGCGGAATGGGAGCTGGCTTTTGCCAATCAGGAGACAAAAGGCAATTTTGCCGATTCCCGTCTCTACCACCCGGCTCCCTGCTGCAGCACTCACGGGGAACTGCTCCAGCAAGGATACGGTGATGTGTGGGAATGGACGATGAGCCCCCATATGCCGTATCCCGGCAATAAAGGAACGCATGGAGAAATGGGCACCTTTAACGCCAAATATACGAGCAACCGAATGGTATTGCGGGGAGGTTCTTGCATAACCCCGGAAGGTCATGTAAGACCAAGCTACCGGCACTATCTTCACCCGCATAAGCGCTGGCAGTTCAGCGGAATCCGGCTGGCTGACGATTTGGATTAAGAATACCTGCGCGAAGCTCTTAGCGAGCTGTGTGCGGCAATGTATGCGAAAACCCGCATACAATGGCCGCCGCCGACGTGTGTGGTATGCGAAAGCCCGTCATACCATTGAATTCTCAGCACAACTCCAGCATGAAAATAGCCAAGGTTGGCGGGGTTCGAGGGCTGCGCACGCTTGTTGCCTGCGTTTTGTACGATATCTCGTACAAATCATGCGGTTGAAGAGCGAATACCGGAGATTTGTATGAAACGTCGTACAAATACAGGGGATTGAAGGGCAATTACCTAAGATTTGTATGACAAATCGTACAAATGCATGTGATTGAGGTACGACTGCCCGAAATTTGTATGACAAATCGTACAAATGCAGGGCTTTAAGCTATTAAGGAGGAGCAGTCAGTGTTCACAGAAAAACCGCATACAATGGCCGCCGCGTGCCCGATGCGAAATGTATGCGAAAAACCGCATATAATTGCGTATCAGCGTGCTGGAGCGAATTGGGGCTGTCCAGAAGTAATGGACAGCCCCAAATAATACGAAGGGGGTCCAGAAAGCCAGGAAAGCAGGCTTTCTGAACAGCCCCGTTTTTTTTTGTGCGGCGTGCCCAG
>NZ_HE610958.1:574511-662136 GCF_000285515.1 Paenibacillus senegalensis JC66 | reverse complement strand
AACCCCGCCTACATCGGTCCGGCGCTAGCACTTCCGGGCGGAATGGTGCGCAACTCCGCCTGCATTGGGCCCGCGCCGGGCCTACGCTGTGCATTAGACGCCAGCTTACCGGATTTCGGTCCACTCATACAGGTAGGGGCGCAGCGCCTCCGGGATATAAACCGACCCATCCTCCCGCTGATGATTTTCCAATAGCGGAATGAGAATGCGGGGAGAGGCCACCGCTGTATTGTTGAGAGTATAACAATAGCGGGTTTTGCCATGCTCATCCTTATAGCGCAGATTGGAGCGCCTGGCCTGGTAGTCAAGCAGCTGTGACGAGGAATGCGTTTCTCCGTACTGCTCCCGGCTGGGCATCCAGGTTTCAATATCGTATTGCTTGTAATTTTTGGCGCTCATATCGCCGACGCAAACTTGAACAACACGATAGGGAAGCTCCAGCAGCTGCAGCAGCTCCTCGGCATGAGCAGTAATCTTTTCGTGCATCTCTTCGGAAACGCTGAGATCAGCACGGCAAATGACAACCTGCTCCACCTTGGAGAATTGATGAACGCGGTATAGTCCTCGAACGTCACGCCCTGCCGATCCGGCTTCCTTGCGAAAGCATACGGAGGCGGCTGCCAGGCAAATAGGGCTGCTGACATCAAGCCAATCCCCGGAGTGATAGGAGACGAGAGGCACTTCCGCTGTGCCAATCAGCCAATGATCCTCCCCTTCGATCGAGTAGGTCTGGCTTTTGCCCTCCGGGAAAAACCCGGTATGAATCAAGGCAGATTCTCTCACAAGAAGGGGGACCTCCAGCAGAGTGAAGCCTTTGCTCACCAGCAGATCAATGGCCAGCTGCTGGACCGCGCGATGCAGATAAACTCCCGCTCCCGTCAAATAATAGCCGCGCGAGCCTGCGGCAGCTACCCCTTTGGGAAGATCGAACAGCTTTAGGCTGGATCCCAGCTCAACATGATCTTTGGCCGGGAAAGCAAAAGACGGTACCGCTCCAACCCGGCGCAGCTCCACGTTATCATGATCCGAGCTTCCATCAGGCGTATCGGCTGATACCAGGTTCGGAACGAGGAGCATCAGCTCCTTGCAGCGGCTGTCCAGCCTTTGTCTCGCCGCTTCGAGCGGGCGCAGTTTTTCATTGAGCTCCCTTACTTGCGCTCTAATCCTGTTAACCTCCTGAGCGAGGCTTCCGGTGTCGCCTCCTTGCGAATGCTTCAGCTCCTCGGTCCAACGGTTTCGTTGCGCCCGCAGTTGTTCACATTCCTTGAGGCAGGCCAATCGCTCCTGTTCCAGTGTCAATAGAGACTCTATACTAATAGTAATTCCTTTGCGGTTGGCGACTTTTTGCAATTGCTCAGCATGTTCGCGAATTTGACGAATATCCAGCATGGGTGACACTCCTTCGGCATTAGAATGGTTAGAACGGGGGTAAAAAGACAAACAGCGCCCTCATCCCTTTGGGACGAGGAGCGCTGCTCGCGGTGCCACCCAACTTGACCGAAAGGAAAGCACCTTTCAGTCCGCTTGATTTCGCCGCTAACGGGGCGATTCCGGTCTGCTTAGGGAGGGAGATCTATTCAGCCGGGTGAGAAGGTTCTAGCGGTGAGAAGGTTCCAGCTGAGTGATCTACCTCTGGTCACAGACGCCTCCGAGTTGGATGCTCTTCACAGGCATGATCCGTTTCTAAAGTTTTTTCTTATTATACTCCAAATTCGGGTGATTTCAACCATTCCTTTTGACAGTATACGAGATATTCTCGACAAAACATAAAAAACATTGTTTCAACCCGGCAGAAAGAGGGTAAATACCTAAAGCTATTTTGGATGAGCTCTTTAGCAGGAAGCTCTTTAGCAGGAAGCTCTTTAGCAAGAACGCTCTAGTAAGAGCACTTTTGTATGAGCATGTGGCCTGAAAATTCGAAATTCATCCCTGCGGCTTAGTTAGCTGATTGCGCAAAAAAGCTCTCATTTGTTCATTGTTATGGCGGTTTACCGTATGGCCGGTAAAGGGATAAACCTCTAAATGCTTGGCACCGGAAGGGATGCGATTATAGGCTGCGAATACGGTTTCCGGCATGCAGATCGTATCCTTTAGTCCGACACTCATGAATAAAGGCATCGTTAATCGATCGGCAAGGTTAACGATATCAAAATAACTGAGCGTCTCCATAATTGCCGGGAAGTGCTCGGGAAACACATCGGCAAAGCGGGCCAGCTCTGTTAGCGAGCCGGTAGAGTAGAGCATCCCGTAATCCATATGGCACATGTTAGGGACGTTGGCTACACATGCCGCAGCTTTGCCGCTTAGAGCCGAAGTAATGAGGGAGAGGCCGCCGCCTTGGCTGGCACCCACAATGGCTATTCTCTCCGCGTCGATTTCCGGCTGCTCGCTTGCCCAGTCGACGGCGCGAAGCCCGTCAATAGTAATCGCTTTGTAGTAGCTTTCATCTTTGTTCAAAATGCCCTGGGTGATCCAGCCGCTAATCATGCCGGTGGAGCTGGCCAGATGATTGCCGGTTTCTCCGCCTTGACCGCGCACATCCACGGTGAAGACTGCGAATCCCATCATCAGATATACCGCGTAGTCATCGGGAATTCCTTTGCTGCCGTGATAGCCGTGGAACCACACGATACAGGGCAGCTTCTTGTCACTGCTTCCCGGAGGCAGCAAATACCATCCGCGAATTGGAGTGTCATCAAATCCGTAGTAAGTAACGCGGTAAACTTCGGCTTCCGGCATGCTCGCCCAGGCAAGCTTTTCGCGGACTCCTTCATGGGGATGCTTTCGTGCTGAAGATACCGCGTTATCCCAGTATTCGGCCAGATCCGCGGGAGGGGTTAAAGAAGCAGAATAAGCATACAGGTCGTTAATTCGTTTTTCGATCGCATTCATTAAGTTTTAATCCCTTCTTTTTATCAGTTGTATGCAGATTACTTACTTTCCAATATAAACTATACTTCTCGGCCATAGGAGCGGTTTCCTCCCCGGATCTGGACAAAATAGCGCAGTAATTGCCGGTGTCCCCTTACGTGGACAGGGTAACGCTTCTACGTTAAACTAAACATGCTGGTCGGAAAGAGCAAGAGCAAACGTAGTGCTATCCGTAAAAAAGGGAGCTGTCATTCATGAGTATTTTGATAGTGGACGACAATCCGGTTAATTTATTGATCATTGAGAAAATATTGAAAAATGAAGGTTATACGGATTGTATTAAACTGAATTCCGCCCATGAATTATTTGAATATTTGCAGATCGATTCGGAGGAAGCGATGCCTGCCGATGTTGATTTGATATTGCTGGATTTGATGATGCCGGAGATCGACGGTCTTGAGGCATGCCGCCGTGTACAGGAAAAGGAGCATTTACGGGACATTCCGATTATTATCGTAACTGCGCTCGGGGATTCCAACAAGCTGGCCGAGGCGCTTGACCACGGAGCCAGTGATTATGTGATGAAGCCCATTAACAAGGTTGAGCTTATGGCCCGGATCCGGGTGGCGCTGCGTCTCAAATTTGAGAAGGATTGGCATATTGAGCGCGACCGGTGCATTCGTTATGAGCTGGATTTGGCGAAGCAGGTGCAAAGAAGTGTGCTAAGCCAGCCCGTTGATGATGACAAGCTGGAGATCAGGGCTAACTATTATCCCTCCTCCGAGCTGGCTGGAGATATGTACTCCTGGTATAAAATTGACGAGAGTCGCTATGGCATCATTTTGCTTGATACGATGGGGCATGGTATTTCCTCATCCCTCGTATGCATGTTTATTTCGTCCGTGCTTCAGGATACCATCAAGGAGCTCGTTGATCCGGAGCTGGTCATTCAGGAGCTTAACCGTTATATGAGTCAGCTGGGCAATCAGGACAGCTTTATCCATTATTATTTTACGGCTATTTATATGGTAGTGGATACTAAGAACAAGACAGTTGAGTATGTGAATGCCGGACATCCCCCTGCATTTTTGTTCCATGACGGAGATCAGCTGGAGATGATGGACAAGGGAAGCTGCGCCGTAGGTCTTTTTGAGAAGATAGAAATCAAGAAGGCGCGCATCCAGTATAAGCATGATGCTCAGATTTTTCTGTTTACCGATGGACTGCTGGAAATGCTGGAAGAGGAGAGCGAGGAAGGCAGCCTGATATTAAAAAGAGAACTGGCCGAGTGCAGGAACAGCGGCTGTGAAGATTTGATCGAGCAAATGGTGCCGGAAGAGAAACGAAAGCAACAGGAAGACGACATGTGCCTAGTCATGGTGCGAACCAAGTAGCCTGGCTGGAGACCCGGCAGCAGCATGCCTGGTTGGATGTTGAGCGTTACAAGGGGGGCTGAAAAGGATGAAAATCCGAACTAAGCTGTTTATAGGTTTTGGAGCCTTAATATTTCTCATGATTTCCTTGGCGGGGGTGGGGACCTCTCGCTTATTTACTATGGATAAAAATATTGATGAAATATACCAAAACCGTTACACCAAGGTTAAGCTGGCTTCCAACGCTTTGAGTGAAGTCAATAACATGAATAATCAGCTGGTGAATCTGATTTTGAACGAGCCCAGCAATCGCAGGGAAGCCGTTCGTGATTTGAATGCTTCGTTGGACAATACGCAAAATTATTTACAGCAGCTTGAGGAGCGTTCAGTCACCGCTGAAGAAAAACGCTTGATTGAGGACGTCAGCCGAATTTTCAGGGAATACATTCAATACAAGGAAGAAGCGGTGGAACTGGTGGAGCTGGCCCAGCGCGTGGAGGCTTCCCGCTTAAGGGAGGAATACGGGATCTCGCTAACGGGGCAGCTGGATGGATTCCTTCATCAATTGGTTCATTACCACGAGCAGCGTATGGATGAGGAAGTATTTTTATCCCAGGATGAGAGCCGCTCCGCCTTAACGTTTACCTTATTAATCAGTGTGGTTGGCCTGCTGGCCGGAATTGCGATTATGACCTGGCTAGTCCGCAGCATTACGAGCGGGTTGAGCAGAGTTTCCCGGATGATTACCGGCTACGCGAAGGGTCTGGTCGATGCCAGGGAGCTGGAGAGCGACGGCAAGCACGATGAAATTGGCGAAGTGGCCGAATCATTTATCACCCTCGCTTTAGACTTGGAGGAGAAGACGTTAAGAGAGCAGCAGATGTTCCAGGCGAGTGAGGAAGAAGCCTGGCTGAAATCCAATCTGGCCCGGATGACCACAAAGCTGCAGGGAATTAAGGAACTAGAAAAGGCTTACCAGGCCTTTGTCAATGAATTGGCACCGATGATTGGTGGAAGTTACGCGATTGTCTACGGCATTGAAGAAGAGGAAGACCGGAGAGTGCTCATCAGCCGGGGTACTTATGCTTACCAGGCAGGTCTGGAAGTCAAACATAAGCTTCAGCTTGGTGAAGGGCTGGCTGGACAATGCGCCGCTAGCAGGGAGTCGATCCATTTGGAGGAGGTGCCGCCAGAGTATGTGAAGGTCAGCTCCGGACTGGGGGAAATCGCTCCAGTCAGTCTTCTGGTTTATCCTATTTCGTTTGAGGATGAAGTGGTTGGTGTCGTTGAAGTAGCTTCATTAAGCAAATTCAGCACATTGCAATTGGAACTGCTGAACCAATTATGTGAGAATGCAGGCGTGGTGTTCAACACCATACTTTCCTACAACCGGGTGGAGGAGCTGCTGAGGTCTTCCCAAGCTCTGCAGGAAGAATTACAGGTCCAATCGGAAGAACTGCTCTCACAGCAGGAGGAATTAAGGGCCTCCAACGAGCGGCTCGAGGAGAAAACACGTTCCTTGCAGCGTTCCGAGGAAATGCTCCAGCACCAGCAGGAAGAACTGGAACAGGCGAATGATGAGCTGCTGAAGAAAACGAGAGAACTGGAGCGTCAGGTAGAGCAGACCGAGCAGTTTAACCATCAGCTCAGACAGACGAAGGCGGAGCTTGAACGGCAGGCGCTGGAATTGGCGATGACATCCAAGTACAAGTCGGAGTTCCTTGCCAATATGTCCCATGAGCTGAGGACGCCTTTGAACAGCCTGCTAATCCTCTCTCAGCTCTTATCTGATAACAAAGAAGGCAACCTGACCGACAAACAGGTGGAATTTGCTACTACAATCCAATCCTCCGGCAGTGATCTGCTCAGGATTATCGACGATATTCTCGATCTGTCCAAGGTAGAAGCCGGCCGCATGGATGTTAACCTGGAATCTTATGACATTCATGGGCTTAAGGCCTATGTTAAGCGGAATTTTGAGCCGCTCGCTAACAAGAATGAGATTGCTTTTGAAGTAACGATAGCGGAAGATGTGCCGAGCAGTATTTATACGGACCCACACCGTTTGGAGCAAATTATCCGAAACCTTCTCTCCAATGCGTTTAAGTTTACGGCAAAAGGGGAGATCCGGTTGAATGTGTTTGCAACTGAGGAGCATCCTTTCCGTGAGGAAGCGGGAAATGAAGGGAAGATGATTGCCTTCTCTGTCAAAGATACCGGAATCGGCATCGCCGAGGATAAGCTTGATTTGATTTTTCAAGCCTTCCATCAGGCGGATGGAACGACGAGCCGCAAGTATGGAGGCACCGGCTTAGGCTTATCCATCAGTCAGGAACTGGCCAGACTGCTGGGCGGTACCATTACCGTGAACAGCGTGGAGGGCCAGGGCAGCGAGTTCATTCTTTATCTGCCTGAGAATGCGCGGGAAGTGGAGCTGGAATCAGTCGATTTGGTCCGTCAGGTGTGGAGGGAGGCAGCGGCAACGGCCAAGCAGGCGAAATTGAGCGGGCCTGAGCCGTTCCTGCTTACGAAGCAGGGAGCGCCGGAGACAGACTGGTCTGACAATCAATTGGACGACGACCGGGATGATCTGGAACCCCAGGATAAAGTTCTGCTTATTATTGAAGATGATGAGAATTTTGCCCGCATCATTATGGATATGGGACGTTCCCGCGGTTTTAAAGTGCTCGCAGCCTTAAGGGGAGACCAGGGACTGGCGCTGGCGAAGCAGCATAAACCGGATGCGATTATTCTCGATATCCAGCTGCCGGTAGTCGATGGCTGGTCGGTGCTCAGCCGCTTGAAGCATAATATGGAGACCCGTCATATCCCGGTCCACATTATGTCTGTGGTGGATGAGCCGCAGCAGGGCCTGACGATGGGAGCGCTGGCTTATTTGCAGAAGCCGGTATCCAAAGCATCTCTGGAGAATGCGTTCGCAGATCTGCAGGCGTTTCTGGAGCAGAACCAAAAGAAGCTGTTAATCGTAGAGGATGATGATGAGCTGCGCAACAGCCTCGTGGAATTGATCGGTCACGAGGATGTTCAGATTACAGCTGTATCTACCGGCAGTGCCGCATTGGAGGAACTGCGGAGACAGCAATACGGATGTATGGTGCTTGATCTGGGGCTGTCCGACATATCCGGATTCGAGCTGCTGGAGCAGATTCGTGAGGATGAGGACATGAAGGATCTCCCGATCATTATTTATACGGGCAAAGAGCTGGATAAATCCGATGAAATCCGGCTGAAAAAATACGCGGAATCGATCATCATTAAAAACGTAAAGTCACCGGAACGGTTATTCGATGAAACTGCATTGTTCCTGCACCGGGTAGAGGCCAACCTGCCGGAAGACAAAAGAAAAATGCTGGAGGATCTTCACGAAAAAGAAAGCAGCTTTAGCGGCAAACGCATTCTGTTGGTGGACGATGATATCCGCAACGTATTTGCTTTGTCCAGTGTGCTGGAAAGCTATAAGATTAAGGTGACTTTTGCGGAAAATGGGGCTGAGGCGCTTCGCATCATGGAGGAGTCGGAGCCGTTTGACCTGATTCTTATGGACATCATGATGCCTGAAATGGACGGATATGAAGCGATGGAGCGCATCCGCGAAAACCCGGAGTTTGAGCGTATTCCAATCATTGCTTTGACGGCCAAGGCGATGAAGGAAGACCGCAGTAAATGCATTGAAGCAGGGGCTTCCGATTACATCACTAAGCCGATAAATACGGATCAGCTGTTTTCCCTGCTCAAAGTATGGTTGTACAATTAGGGGGTTATTACGATTTCGCCTGAGTTTATGGAAGAGCTTGAGGATCGGGAAAAGGTCGAAATTCAGCTTCTTCTCGAAGGTATTTACAGGCTGTATGGCTATGATTTTCGCAATTACGCCTATAACTCGATTCGCAGAAGAATCTGGCACCGTATCCATGCTATGAAGCTCAAAACCATTTCCGCGTTGCAGGACAAAGTACTGCATGACCCGGAATGCATGAGACTTTTAATGAAAGATTTGATGATTCATGTGACCGAGATGTTCCGGGATCCTGAATTATTTCTGGCCTTCCGGCGGAGGGTTGTGCCGCTTCTGCACACCTATCCCTTTATCCGAATTTGGCATGCCGGCTGCTCCACGGGAGAAGAGGTTTTTTCTATGGCCGTTCTGCTCCACGAGGAAGGCTTGTATCACAAGTCGCGGATTTATGCTACGGATGCCAGCGAGGATGTCATTAATCAAGCCAGAACCGGAACCTTCCCTCTGCGAAAGATGCAGGATTATACCAAAAATTATTTGCAGGCAGGGGGAACCGGATCCTTTTCTCAATACTATACAGCAACGGAAAAATCGGTGACCTTTCACCCTTTTCTGAAAGAAAACATGGTGTTTGCCCAGCATAATTTGGTCACAGACCGCTCTTTTAACGAGTTCCATGTCATCTTTTGCAGAAATGTACTGATTTATTTTAATAAGGAGCTTCAAGATCAGGTTCACGAGCTTTTTTATGAAAGCTTAACGCCATTCGGCGTGCTTGCTTTGGGTAACCGGGAATCGATTAATTTCACTACGCATGCCGAAAATTATGAAGTGCTGGACAGCAGGGAAAAATTGTACCGCAAAGTAAAATAATAAGAACAGGAGTGGGCAAATGGAGATCACCGAATCAATCAATATATTATTGGTAGATGACCATCCCGAGAATTTGCTTGCCCTGGAGGCGGTATTATCTGAAGAAAATTATAATCTGGTGCGCGCGAATTCCGGGGAGGAGGCTCTTCGCTGTCTGTTGAAAGATGACTTTGCCGTTATCGTAATGGATGTGCAGATGCCGGGAATGGATGGTTTTGAGACGGCACGTTTTATTAAAGCCCGTGAACGTACTAAAGATATTCCGATTATTTTCATTACGGCGACTAGTAAAGAAGCGGAGCATTACTTCACAGGCTATTCGGTCGGGGCTATTGATTATATGGTCAAGCCCTTCGTGCCGCAGACTTTAAAATCCAAGATTGAAGGATTCGTAAGACTGTTCATCAGTAACAAAAAGCTGCAAAAGCAAACACAGCTGCTGGAAGAGCAGACGCGCAAGCTGGAGAAAACGAATCAGGATCTGCTGCTTACAACATTGAGTCTGACCAAAGCGGAGGCTCATGCCAGAATTATCGGAGATACTTCAATCGATGCGATGTTCACTTTTGACGCGAGCGGTCTTATTCTGACGGTGAATCCTGCGGTCCTGACGATATTCGGTTTTGAGGAGGAAGAGCTTGTCGGGTATCCTGTCACCCGGTTAGTCCCCGAGCTAAAGCCGCTGATTGATGATCAGGATGATACTGCTAGTGAAAAATATATTGGTAAAATCAATGAGCTTCAATTAACGACGAGATCCGGCAAGCCCTTCTATGCGGAGATTCGGATAGGTGAAGCTTTCATTGGTATGGATCACTTATTTGCCTGTACGGTAAGTGACATCTCCGAACGCAAAAAGGCTGAGCAGGAGCTGGTCAGAGCTAAGGAAGCAGCTGAAATCGCTTCCCGTGTCAAATCGGATTTCTTGGCAACAATGAGCCATGAGATCCGGACGCCGCTTAATGGGGTAATCGGGATGACTGATCTGCTGCTGCAAACCGAGCTCAACCCGGAGCAGAAGGAGCTGGCCGAGATTATCCGCACAAGCGGTGATGCGCTGCTGGCGGTTATTAATGATATTCTTGATTTCTCCAAAATAGAAAGCGGGAAGATGGAGCTGGAGGAGGAGCCTTTTTCATTGGTCGGGTGTATATCCGAAACATTTGATCTGTTTACCGCCCAAAAAAGGGACCTCGAAATGAAGTATTATATCGATCCACAGCTTCCAGCTTATCTGTTGGGAGACATTACCCGGCTGCGCCAGATTTTAATCAATTTAATTGGAAATGCTATTAAATTTACTAATACCGGTGGAGTTTATTTGATGGTTAACCAAGCTTCGGGAGCACAGTCCAAGCTGGAGATCGAGTTTATAGTGAAGGACACCGGAATAGGGATTGCCGAAGCGAAAAGGGAGCAGCTGTTTAAACCATTCTCCCAGCTGGATTCCTCTATGAGCCGTAAGTACGGGGGGACCGGTTTGGGTCTGGCTATATGCAAAACGCTAGTGGAACTGATGGAAGGGTCTATTGAGCTTGTTGATACGGAGGAATCCGGCGCCACCTTCCGCTTCACAATCCGTTTGGCCCCCTTTTATCTCGAAGAGCAGCAGAATCCTGCCCGGCAAGAGGCTGTGGACACACAGCGGGACAACGGCTTGCGGGTCACAGTGGTTGACGGTGATGAAATTAATCGCAAGCTTCTTAAGTACATGCTGGAGGAGCTCGGCTGTGGAGAGGTGAAGGTTAACAGCGAATTATCCGCAGACCTCCTTCAGGAAGAAGATGCGGATCTCATTGTGGCCGACTACAGCTTATTGAAATCTGCTTTCAAGCTGCGGGAGGCATTCGCGGCCAAAGGCACAGTCCCTTGTCTAGTTATGCAGGTTGCGAATGAGGAGCAGCTTAAGGAGCCGCTGCCGGATTTCGTCTCTGACTGCTTCATGAAGCCAGTCCAATTGCATAAGCTGGGTGAAGTAATTGAACGGGCTATGCTCAGTCCTGGCCGTAATAAGAACACTGGAACCTAAAATGCAGGCTGGTTCCTCAAGCCTGTCCAGAACGGCCGCTATTTTCGAGTAAATTATGCACCAAAATTCAAACCGCAGGAATGCTGTTGTTACAGTGTTCTTGCGGTTTGAATTTTTTTTGTTATCGGGCTGAGCTGCAAATTTTGGAACATCCTCTACATTTCGGACATCCCCCATATTTATGTTCAGAAATGATTAATTTCAATGCCAATTCATTGGTCAATGCCAATCCATTAGTTGACAGGATTTCATCCGGGAGATTAGTTGCCAGGGTTTCACCCGGGAGTTTTGCGGGGAGGCAGAGAGGGTAAGTAGCTCTATACAACTTATCAGGAGGGCTCTCTGTATGATCAAGAAAGTCCTAGAAGGTCATAAGTGTAGTTCGTTGTTTAATTTCATTTATCACAATTGGTCGAGTGAGGAGGAGAATGTATGGAAACTAACAAGGTTGTAGGTGTATTGCAGTCGGAACAAGATGCTATCAAGGTAATCGACGAGCTGCAGAAGCAGGGCTACCGTGCCAGTGACATATCGGTTATTACTAAGCGCAAAAAAGAAGAAGAGGCCATTCGCAAACAAACCGCCAGCGAGGCCGAGGACGGCATCGCTACCGGAGCAGCAGCTGGGGGTATCGTTGGCGGAGTAACAGGCTTGCTGGCAGGCCTGGGAGCCTTGGCCATACCAGGTGTGGGACCCATTATCGCTGCCGGTCCTATCGCTGCCGCATTGTCAGGAGCGGTAATCGGCGCAGGCACCGGCGGGCTGGTCGGTGGCTTGATTGCTCTTGGAATAGCCAAGTCCGACGCGGAAGATTACAGCCAATTCGTAGACGAGGGCAACATTCTAATTATCGTAGAGGCAGACCCTGATCGGCGCAGCAAGGTGGCGGAAACGTTCCGCAGATATCAAGCTGTCAATAAAGAGCAATTAGCAAAGATACATGGAAGAGCATGACAATGTGTGAAAATTTTGTCGAATTAAAGGTAAATTTTTCAATTGTAAGACAAGAACAGGGTGCATATATATGGATTGTGCTATGAAAGAGACCTTCGCAGCTTATTCTTAGAAAGGGGATAAGATCCTTTCCATGCTATCTCTTCTTGGAAAGGTGCAGAAGACCATGATTAAAACATAACTCAAAAATCATGGCAAGGTGTGTCAAAACATTAGGAGGAAAGGCGGGTTGGTACGTCAGAAGAATCCCTTTCTACTGGCCTATTTATTTGGCAATAGTTTAAGAGGCTAGAAAGATGTGTAAGCATATGAGACAGACTACATTTTGGAAAGCTAAAAGCAGCTTGGCCTGGCTTCACTGGATTTCAGGCTGAAAAACGGAAGGTATAACGGCCCAGGGTCAAGTATACTCATTTGCTTCTTTCTGATGGAATTGCCAAGGTTAGATTCAATAGTAGACTACCAGAAGAAAGGTGATAGAGATGAAAAGAAGAGAGTGCGTAGCTATGTTACTAGCAGGTGGAGAAGGACGTAGACTGGGCGTTCTGACTTCTCACGTGGCAAAGCCGGCGGTGTCGTTTGGCGGCAGGTACCGCATTATCGATTTTGCATTGAGCAATTGTACCAATTCCGGACTGCAATCGGTAGGGGTGTTGACTCAATATAAATATGAGTCGCTCCATAGTCATATAGGAGACGGAAGCTCCTGGAAGCTGTGGGAAGAAGATGGCGGAGAAATCTCCTTGCTCGCAGCCGATGGAAGGAACTGTTCCGCCTATGAGGGAACAGCAGATGCAATAGCAAAAAATATAGATTACCTGGAGAAGCGTAAGCCGGAACACGTGCTTATTTTGTCAGGAGACCATATTTACCGCATGGATTACCGGCCGATGCTGGAGTGGCATAAACAAACGAATGCGGATGTCACTATCGCCGTCAGAGAGGTGCCGTGGGATGAAGCGAGCCGATTTGGCATTATGGCTACGGGAAGCGGAGAGCGAATTGTTCACTTCGAGGAAAAGCCGGAAGAGCCGCAGAGCAACCTGGCCTCCATGGGTATATATATTTTCAAATGGGAAGTGTTGAAACGAGTGCTTCTGGCGGACCGTAAACAGCCCTATTCCTCGCATGACTTCGGCAAGGATATCATTCCCGCAATGCTGGCTAGCGATGCCCGGCTGTATGCCTATCCATTCGAAGGATATTGGAAGGATGTCGGTACGGTGGATAGCCTATGGGATGCTCACATGGATTTGTTAAACGGCAGCTTGTTCAGCATGAACCAGGAGGGGTGGCCGCTTTATACGAATGGAACCCGGGAAGCGCCGCAATACATTGCCCCCAGCGCGATTGTTAGACGTTCATTAATCCACTCAGGCTGCGGTATTCATGGCCGGATTAATCGGTCCGTGCTATCCTGCGGGACGGAAGTCGGAGAAGATTCCGTTATTAAGCACAGCGTAATTATGCCTAATGTCAAGATTGGGCGCAATGTAAAAATATATAAAGCCATTATTGGCGAGGGCACGGTCATCCGTGATGGCAGTGTCATCGGGGAGCCGGAGGAGGAATCCATAACTGTAGTGGGCGCTCAACAAGTCATATATCGTGAAAATGAAAAAAAATCAGGCTTGTTTGTACCACGCAGTCAGCTGGCTCTGGAGCGAATCGGATAGAGCTTTTGCCAGCAAGGAGTAGAGTCTTTGCCAGCAAGTGAGCATAGGCTTTGCTTGCAGGAGTGAGTACTTTGCAGAATTCGCGACGATACATGACTGAAGGCCGTCCAGCGTTGGCTGAGACGGTTTTTTGGTTGATTCGCAATTCCTTAACGTGGTTAAAAATAGGGACAGCATAATAATCCATATTTAGGAAAGAGTAATATAGGACGGAGTAGTATGAGACTGAGATATGGGCCGGAGTAAAAAGGATAGAGTGATATGAGGCAGAGTGACGTATGACGGTGTAATAAGGGACAGAGTGATATGGGATAGAGTGATGTAGGAGGGTGTAATTAGGAACAGAGTGAAACCGAAGGAGTAATAGGGGCAGAGTAAATTGAGGGAAAAGTAATATGGAAGAGATAAAGGCAAGAGATAAAGGCAAGAGATAAAGGCAAGAGTATTAATAATAAAGAGTAGTAAAAGGAAAGAGTAGCTACAGGACAAGCAGGAATCTACTACAGCATCTAGGAGGCTCGGACTATGAGGAAATTTTACAGCCTATCCGCTATCTTTGTGGCCTTGCTTCTGGTTGGGGCCCCCAATATTCAATTGATGCCTGAACAGACAGCCGGTCACGAAAATGTAAGCAGGGCGATCGGGCCGTCCGGGGCTGGCAATCCTACTGTCCAGTTTATACATGAGGCAGCGATCGCTCATGCGGAGATTCAATCACACGGCGCCCCTTTGTATAACAGCAAAGAGCCGAATGAGTGGGACGGGCGGGATGAGAGAAGTGGGTGGAATGAGCGGAACGAGAGAGACGGGAGAAACGAGCAGGACGGGCGGAACGAGTGGAATGAGCTAAACGAGCTAAATGAGCTAAATGAGCAGGACCGGGGAGCGGGCTTGATTCGCGAAACCTCTGGATTTCAACATAAGCAGCGTTTTCCGCTGCAGTCGGTAAACGGGATAACTCTTTGGGATAGTAAAGATCAGGTTTTGGAGAAGCTTGGAGAGCCGGGTTCCATTGTGGAGGATTCGCTTCTGACCGATGTAGAAGTGCTTTATTATCCAAATATGGAGGTCGGTATTGAGCGAAACCTTGTCCGCTATGTAGCAGTGGATCCAGCGGCGGGCACCATCCGGATAGATGGACAGGAGCTCAAAATAACTAGGGAAGCGTTTGCGGAAGCAATGGGTGAACCTGACTTCGTGGGCGAAGACGGATTAGTCTATCAGAATAAGCAAAATGCCATTAAGCTTTTTCTGGATCATGATGGAGATTTGCAGGTTATTCGCTTCTTCCATATAAGCAGTACCTGATAAGGAATAGGAGAAATTGTACCTGTAGTGTTCTGCTGGATGTTAACGGGATGTAACTACTGGGTGCAGGCGGGAAAGTCCCGAGAGACCTCCATGTAAGATCTCTATACAAAATCTCTATGCAAAATCTCTATGTAAAACTTTTTGCAAGATTTCTATGCAAGATTTCTATGCAAGATCTCTTGCGTTGTACGGTGTGATTTTGATCTAACGCTCGCCCTCGCTCTTATTTGCTTAAAAAAGCAGGTATTTTATTTCTAACGCTCACCACTGCTCTTATTTGTGACAAAAAGCCCCTAAAAAACTGCGATCTGAACAAAATAAGGACCATGGCGAGCGTTAGAGAACTTGCAGGTAATTGCCTTTTGCCGGTTTGGGGAAATTCCCCGAACTGGCATTTCGGCATGCCGAAATGCCTAACCCGTCATCCACGCCCGTCACCGCCGCACCCCCGAACCTGTGATACAGAGGCTGTAACCAAGAGCCCGGACATTAAGCGGGAAAAGGTTCGGGGAATAGCAAGAGAGGATATGCCCGTAATAGACAAATTGTTAAGATGTCGTAAATAGTAGGATATTGCTGTTATTTCTGATGGGTTTTTTATGGGTGATGGAAAATAAGTATATGTTCTACGCAGATTGGTGTATGGACAATTGAAATTGGTTTTCCTATCATGAGATGTAAAATCATTTGCTTAAAAGGGAGAGTGACCGCGTCCGGAGGAGGGGCATTCATCCACTGCCAGGTCTTGTACCGAACGAGGCAGATTTAATCGGTTGAATCGGCTGCTACTGTCCGAAACAAAATGCCGCATCCTTGCTTTCCTATTTCCGCTCTAAACAGCTAGTATTCTTAACCCCGGGTTTACAATCAGAATATTATAATGGGGGTTATCTAATTTGGATGGAGATACGGATAACGGCAAGTAGGCGTCTAGCGAAATAATCAGGAGTGAAACCATGACAACAATTGCTTTTGTTCGACACGGAAATACGGCATGGAATATTGAGAAGCGAGCTCAGGGCCATTCTCATAATCCATTGAATGCCACTGGGTTTAAGCAGGCTGAGGCGATTGGCAAAAGGCTGGCGAAGGAAGAGTGGGATGTGTTGATCTCCAGCGATCTGCTTCGTGCAAGACAGACTGCTGAAATTATTGCCTCTTATGTCGGCATGCCGATCATCTACGACCAAAGGATTCGTGAAATCTCTCGCGGACAAATCGAAGGAACGATTGAGGAAGAAAGAGTGAAGCGATGGGGGAAGGACTGGGGGACGCTCGATCTCGGCGAAGAAACCGAACAGCAATTGCGGGCCAGGGGCGTCGCATTTGTTAAAGAGGTCCTTGAAAAATACAAAGGTAAAAGAGTGCTGGTCGTCACTCACGGCAAATTTCTGATCCAGACCCTTCATGAGCTTTGCCCGGAAACTACCGATTGCAACGATTTGGTTCACAATTGTTCCGTAACGATTTTAAAGCAGGTCGGAACTCAGTTGGATTATGTTCTTTATAACTGCACCGCCCATCTGCAGCAGGAGGAGCTTACCCATTAGGGGAGCTTCTCCCAGGGTTATGGCTCCTTCGGCTAGCGAGCCCCGCTTCAGGCGCGGTACAATCCGGATCACATATCTTGATTCAAACGACACTAGATCGCAGGAGGATCGACAATGAAACTTACTTTCCTGGGAACAGCAGGGCCAGACCAAATTCCATCTCCGTATTGTGACTGCCCCCGATGCGAATATGCCAGGGAACATGGGGGCTATGACAAGCGGAAGAGATGCAGCTATTTAATCAACGATGACATGCTCGTGGACATGGGAGCTGACTTAATGGTGGCGTGCTCTATGCATAACGTGCATTTAAGAAATTTGAAGTATGCCTTGGTCACCCATAGTCACCATGATCATTTCTATCCGCAGAACTTAAGCATGCGGCGCCTCGGCTTCCAGCAAAGTGAGATGCCGACACTTGTTTTTGCCGCACCGCCGTCTGTCATGATGCTGCTGGATGCCGCAGGAATTAGAGATGAGAGGATAGCTCTTGCGCGAAAGCCGGTACTGCCCTTTGATCACCTCGACCTGCCTCCCTACCAGGTTACCGCGCTCAAAGCTACTCATATGCAAGCTGTTGGCGATGCGGTGAACTATCTGATTGATGATGGAAGGAAGAAGGTGCTGATTGCTTCAGACACTGCGGTTTACGAGGATGCAGTTTGGCCGTATCTCGAAGGGGTGCAGCTTGACCAGCTTATCATAGAGTGTGCTGTAGGTGTTAATACGTCCTTTGCCGCAGGGCAGACCAGACATTTAAGCATTAATGGCGTCCGTACAATGTTGGAGCGAATGAAAGAAATTAAAGCGATCACCTCCGATACGCCTGTTTACGCTACGCATTTTACTCATAAGCACTGCCTGACCCATCGCGAGATGAACGAAATTTTTCAAGATATGGGTGTAGTGTGCGCCTACGATGGATTAACATTGGATATTTAATCCTATCTTTAATAACAGCGAAGCGAGCTTTAAATCGATAATAATGGTCATAAGCGGTGAACGTATCGAAGTAACGGTTTATAAGCAGTGAGCGTCCCAAAGTATTAGTTCATAAAGTATTAGTTCATATCAGTGAACGTCCCAAAGTATTAGTTCATAGCAGCGAACATTTTCAAAGTAATGGTTTATATGCAAGTGGAAGCCGCAAAGCAATAGGATAGCCTCAGCAAATGGAAGCGCTTTCTACAGAATATTAAGCGAATTTAAGCACGGTGATAGCTTTTTCTAAGAAGTGCGCGTAATACCAAATAGGAGGAGAGGATCAAATACTTATGGCTAAACCATCTCAGACTGTAAGCGCACAACCATTCAAGAACAACAGCTTTTCTTACAAGTTAAAAAAAATCACAAGAAACTGGCAGTTATACCTGTTCCTTCTCCCTACGCTGGCCTATTTCTTTATTTTTAAATACATACCGATGTATGGTCTGCAGATTGCATTCAAGGACTTTATGGCTATTCATGGGATTTGGGGGAGCCGCTGGGTGGGCTTTGAGCACTTTGAACGATTTTTCAACTCCTATCAGTTTTGGAATTTGATCGAGAATACCCTATTAATTAACTTGTATCAGCTGCTGTTCTCCTTCCCCATACCGATTATCTTCGCACTTATGCTTAATCAAGTAACTCATACCCGATTCAAGAAATTCGTACAGACCGTTACATATGCTCCGCACTTTATTTCCGTCGTTGTTTTGGTCGGTATGCTCTTTATTTTCCTATCGCCGACCAACGGCTTTATTAATAATTTGATTCAGCTGTTTGGCGGTCAGCCGATCTATTTTATGGGAGATTCCGAGTGGTTCAGGACGATCTATATCGGCTCGGAAATCTGGCAAACGACAGGCTGGAGTGCGATCATTTATCTCGCAGCCCTAACCTCGATTGATCCTCAGCTGCATGAGGCGGCTATGATGGATGGCGCCAGCAAATTCAAGCGAATTCTCCATATCGACATTCCCGGAATTATGCCTGTCATTATGATCTTGCTTATTTTAAATATCGGCAATTTTGTTTCCCTTGGCTTTCAAAAAGTGCTGCTAATGCAGAATGCATTGAATATCTCGAACTCGGAAGTGATTCAGACCTACGTTTACAAAACAGGGATTATTGGTTCTCAATTCAGTTATGCGGCTGCGATCGGTTTGTTTGAAAATGTCGCTAATTTCATCCTGCTTGTTATGATGAACCAGTTTGCCAAGAAGATTAAACAGCAGAGCTTGTTTTAGGAGGTGCAGCCGTGTCTAAAATCGCGAGGGCTAAGAGTGACAAAGTGTTTGATGCCATTAACTATACTGTGCTGACGATTATCCTCTTAATCGTGCTTTATCCGCTGTATCTCATTGTGATCTCATCCATCAGTGAGCCGACAGCCGTCAACTCGGGCAAGGTTACCTTTTGGCCGCAGGGCTTCACTCTGAAAGGCTACGAAATTCTCCTGGAAAACAAAGAGGTATGGAGGGGATACCGCAATACACTGCTATATGTCATCCTCTCCGTATTCGTTGGAGTCTCGCTCGTAATAACTGCAGGATACGCGCTTTCGAGAAAAGATTTGGTCGGACGCAATTTCTTTATGTTCGCTATTGTATTCACGATGTTTTTTAGCGGAGGACTAATCCCGACTTATCTGCTGGTGCAAAGTTTGGGCATGATCAACACCATTTGGGCAGTTGTTATCCCGTCTGCGGTTTCCGCTTATCATTTGATTGTGACGAGGACCTTTTTCCAGACCACGATACCGGATGAACTGCTGGAATCTGCTCAAATGGACGGCTGCTCTACAGTCCGCTTCTTCTTCAGCATTGTCGTTCCCTTGTCGACACCGATTATTGCGGTTATGGCGTTGTTCAACGCTGTGGCGGAGTGGAACTCCTTCTTTCCGGCGCTGATTTATTTGCAGGATCAATCGTTATATCCCTTGCAGCTAATTCTCCGCAGCATCCTGGTTGCCAGCCAGGAGGCATCACAGGCGACAGGAGGCCTCGTCGATCCGGAATTGATTGTAGAACAGCAGCAATATAAGGAGTTAATCAAATATTCGCTGATTATTGTTTCCAGCGTGCCGATTCTGGCGCTGTATCCATTCCTGCAGCGTTACTTCGTCAAAGGGGTCATGATTGGTTCAATCAAGGGATAGCGGACCTCCAAGCGTCAGGTTAAAGAGGAAGTATTGCATAAGGTGCAGCTTTGCTCAGCGCCTTTTTCAATAAATCAAACGATAGAAGGGATGTAGGTCAGAAATGAGTGGCAAGCGCAAGTGGTTAACCGCATTGATTATGGTTGGGGTCATGATATCAGGCTGTACTAATTCTTCCTCCCCTGAGGGAGCGAATCCGTCCGCAAGTCCATCTGAAAGTCCGCCGGAGAGTCCGATAAGCTCCAATTTCAACGAAACCGGGCTGCCTATAGTTAATGAGCCGATTACGTTAAGAATAGCCGGTTCCTATGATGCAAGAACTGGCTCTAACTGGAATGAGCTGGAAACGTTTAAAGAGATAAATGAAGGCACGAATGTTAATATCGAGTGGGAGCTGTCTCCCGCTTCGGATTGGGGCGAAAAGCGCAATCTGATGTTGGCCGCAGCCCGAGATTTACCGGATGTGATGTTGAAGGTGTCCGCTTCTGATGTCGTTACATATGGCTCCCAGGGAATTTTTATTCCTCTGGAGGAACTGATCGACAAATACGCTCCTAACCTGACGAATTTCTTGGAGCTTTATCCGGAAGTAAGGGGCGCTATTACTGCACCGGATGGCCACATTTACTCTTTGCCTCTTGCTAACATGGCGGAATATAAGAGATCCGAGGGGAACATTCTGTGGATCAGCAAAACTTGGCTGGAGAAGGTCAATATGGAAATGCCAACGACCACCGATGAGTTTCGCGATGTGCTAAGAGCTTTCAAAGCGGCGGGCATGGAAATTCCGTTAACCGGAATCTATAATGGCGGACAATATGGGTTTGGCTTCCTGTACGGATCGTTCGGCACATTGGATCAACGGTTTATCGTTAAGGATGACGAAGTCCAGTTTACTAGAGCGACCGATGAATATAAGGAAGTAATCAAATACTTACACTCGCTGTATTCGGAAGGCTTAATTGACCGGGAGGCTTTTTCCCTTGAATCTTCGCAGATGCTATCCAAGCTTTCCGCAGGCAGTGAGCCGACGATAGGCGCATTTCTCGGATGGAGCCCGGACCAGATTACGGGAGTCGACTACAACTGGGATTACGATTCACCGATTGTACCTTTCGTTGGCCCGGATGGGCATCAGGCGGCAGGATATATGAACGCACAGATTGATGTTGGCATCTTTGCGATTACCAGCAACAATCAGCATCCTGAAGCTACTATAAGATGGGTGGATCGCGCTTTTGAGCCGGAGATGTCTTTCAAGCTCCGCCAAGGACCTAACCGGGTGAAGAAGCTGCCTGACGGAACCTATGAAATTATTCCTGAGCCGGAAGGCTTCAGCGCGGGGGAATGGCGGGTAAAAGAAACGCCATATAACAGCTTTGTGTACGGCTTTACGAATGAACAGCAGGAATTGCTCGATGTCACCAATCTTAAGGCCGGTCACCTAGACCCTGACAGCCCGGAATGGTATGAGATTCGTAAGCCGTATCTTAAGCCGTGGATTTACCCGAGAGTATTGTTCAGTAATGAGCAGTATAACGGTATTAATCGTTACGAGACGGATATTGTGAGCTACACGGATCAAATGGCGGGAGAATGGATCACTAGAGGAGGAATCGAGGAGCAGTGGGATACCTATATTAAAACCCTGCACCAGATGGGACTGGAAGATTACGTGAATATCTATCAGACCGCTTACGATAATTACCTGCAGGCAACTAATTAGACTCCAGCTTTGCTTCCTGGTTATAATACCTTTGCGATTTGTGAAAATTGAGCTGCAATTAGAAACCCGCGTGAGCCGTAAGGCCTGACGCGGGTTTCTTCGTGATTGTATAAGCTTAGGCAACAGATATCGTCACCCTGGCTTTTGCTGCTTTAAAACATCGGGAATACGTATCTTACGATAAAATACAGTGCGCCGAAGAAAATAATGATATAGGCTGTGTATTTAATGAAAGTAGAGGCCACCATACTATTGTCCGTTTTTTTCTCCACATTGGTATGCTTCTTTTCTACATCTACATGTTTATTTTCATCCATCGTCTTCCACTCCTTTTTCGTAGCGGTTTCGCAGCTGCTGCCTATCACTACTTACCCCTTCTAATCTATGGCGAAACGAGTACTAGAAGATAGAAAGACGGTTCACAAATGAGCAAACATGCTCAATCTATGTCAGCACACCAATAAAAAACGGATATGAAGGCAGCTGTTGTCCTCCATACCCGTTTTTTCTAGAGCAGCTTTTGCAAAGGATAGACCCAGGTTTAATCTGAGACAGGTTTACGCTTTTAAATAGGCCTTCAGCATCCAGCCATGCTTCTCCAGAGAAGCGGCAATAGCCGTAAACATATCGGCGGTAGGAGCATCACCGTTTTCTTCGGCGGCTTCGATGCCCTCGCGAAGCTCTTTGCAAATCATCTCGAAATCTTGGGCGACCTGTTTAACCATATCGGCTGATGACTCATGATCTGAGGCTTCCTTCAAGGTGGACATTTCCAGGCATTGCTTTAAAGTTCCAACCGGCTTGCCTCCGAGAGCAAGAACACGTTCAGCCAGATCGTCCAAATGCTGGGCGAACTCATCATAGAGCTCCTCAAGCTTAACATGCAGCGTAAAGAAATGTTCGCCTTTTACATTCCAATGATAATTATGAAGCTTCATATACATGACCGAAAAATTGGCCACTTGCTGGTTAAGGGCAGATTCTACAGAAACTAAAGTTTTAGGCATTGCTTGCTTCCTCCCTTCAAAAGGATTCTATACAGTCATCGTTTATTATGCCTCGAATACTTTATATTTACCCTTACTTACACGGATTTAATCAAGGTTTGCGAAAACACCCATTCTGTTTCAGGAAAGGCTTATTCGTTTAAATAATTTCCAAACCGGCAGCATTATTGGGGACCCGCAGCCTGTGGTTTGGGATTGTCGGATTTAACCGGTACGGGTAAACTTATATTAAGCATTATTGCATATGCTGATTCCTTGATGGCTGGCGGCAGGATATAGACTTAGCTTCATAAACGAGTATGATCTATAGCTTGTTCGCTTGAAAGCCAGCGGGGCTTAAGCAATTATGCCTAATTAAATACGGCTGTGCCGTCTGGAAAGGAGAGGGTTTTAAATGTGGGAAATTGCGGTTCTGATCATTGCACTTGCCTTCGCGGTATTGACCGTATTCGTTATTCAGACGCTAAGAACGGTTCAGGATACTCTTAAGGAAACGAATCGCACGGTTAAAGAGCTCAAGGAAGATATCAATGAGATAACCATTGAGGTTAAAGGATTGATTCGAACGACTAATCAAATAACTATGGATGTCCGTTCCAAGATGAGAACATTGGACCCGCTGTTTGGCAGTGTGGAAAATATGGGCGGGGCGCTTGAGGGGGTAACGGCATCTATACGCCAGGCTTCGGCAACTCTTCGCGATAACTTCAAACGTTCATCTGCAGCAGTTAACCAGGGGCAGGTAGAGGTGCCGGCTTCAGTAAAGCAGGTACAGCAGGAAAGCAAACTCCATACAGCTTTGCATCTGCTTAATTCCGCTTATGAACTATGGCAGCGCTATAAAATGAGTCGCATGAGCAAAGCAAGATAGGATTTTCAGCTCAGGCAATAATTGGTTCATTAATCCCGTTAATAGTTAAGGTCTTATCCTCTTCCGAGCAGATAAGGCCTTTTTTGCTAGATGGAAAATAATTTATAGGTTTCCTCTGTTTCAGAATAGGGGTTGATGGTGTATTAATAATTAGGCAATGGTATACTTTTTTTAATATGAAGTCATGGGAGGACATATTGAATGAACTCAGATAAAAAGTTCAGTATCTATAAAGAAGTAATGCCTGACGAAGTGATAATTTACTTATCAGGAGAGTTGGATTTGTCCGTTGCGCCGGAAATGCGTTCCGATCTGGATCCTTTTGTACAGCAAACGAAAAGGAAGCTCACCCTCAATTTGAAAGACCTCAAGTATATTGACAGCACAGGCATTGGAATTATTGTGTCGATATTAAAAACACGCGATTCCTTGAAAGCTGCTTTCGGAGTTGAGGAAGTCCCGGCTAAAATCCAGCGCCTGTTCGATATCACCGGTATTTCCCAATTTTTAAACCCGCCTGAGGGATCATCGGAAAGGAAAGAAGAGATCATATGAAACCAGTAGAGAACAACTGTGTGACTGTAAAAGTGCCGGCAGACGCGGAATATGTGGATATCATTCGCTTAACTTTATATGGTATTGCCTCTAAGTGGGGCTTTTCCTATGAAGAGATTGAAGACATGAAGGTGGCCGTTGCAGAAGCTTGCAATAATGCAGTTTTGCATGCCTATGAAGGAACCAGCAAAGGGCATATTGAAGTGAAATTCGAAATGCAGGAAGATGGAATCCGAATTAGCGTTAAAGATGAAGGAAGCAGCTTTGATTATGAGCATAAAGAGGAAGAAGCGACATCTTTGCACAATAAAGATCTAAATGAGATCAATGCAGGAGGATTAGGCATTTTTATGATGCAAGCGCTAATGGATGACGTCAAAGTCCATACCGAAGAGGGGACTGAAGTCATTCTCACCAAATTTCTGCAAAGGAATGGGGAATTGGCATGAAGCCAGAACAAACGGCTCTAGAGGGCAATGGCATGGTTGAAGCCATTCTCCAGTATCAGGAGTCGAATGATAATGAGGTCGCGACTTCCCTGCTGCTTCACTATGAACCGATTGTCAAAATGGCGGCCGGGAAAATGTCTCGCAACCGGCCGGACCTATATGAAGATCTGTATCAAGTAGGCCAAATGTCTTTGCTGCGTCTCTTCAAGCAGTATGACAGCTCGCTTGGCATTCAGTTCGAAGCTTACGCGATGAAAAGCTTGATCGGCCACATGAAAAATTATTTGCGGGATAAGTCCTGGTACATTCAGGTTCCTCGCCGGATCAAGGAAAAAGGTCTGATGGTGCAGCAGGCTATTGATGAGCTTACGATGAAGTTGGAGAGATCGCCTAATGTGGATGAAATCGCACAATATTTGGAGCTCACCACGGAGGAAACGATTGAGGTTCTGGCCGGCAGAGAGTGTTACAATTATGTCTCGCTGGACACTCCGCTTTCGAGTGACGATGGCAGTGCTACCATCGGGGACTTAATTGGAAGCGATACCGATGATTTCGGGACGTTAGAGAAGCGTCTGGATTTAAGGGAGGCGCTTGTCCATTTAAAGGAAGAAGAGAAGAAAGTGCTGTTGTTAGCTTACAATGAAGGCCAATCGCAAAGAAGTATTGCACAGGTGCTCGGTATTTCGCAAATGAGTGTGTCGCGCATTCAGAGAAGAGCTATAGACAAGCTTAAAAAAATACTTAACGGACAGTCCGGCATACCGGAATATTAACAATCACGTCAATTCAATATTGGCGTGATTTTTTAAATTGGTGCCTTATAAATGTCCGGCTATATGCCAATAAGAGGAGTAAGGTCACTCCGCTCCGATATTCGTTCGCTCTATTAAATAACGGGCAAACAAAAACCGGCCCGCAAGGCCGGTTTTTGTTTGCCCTTAGTGTTATTTCATGGTTGATTTCACATCTTCAGCAGCCGACTCGGCTGTTTCCTTTGCCGTATCCTTGATTTCGGATGCAGCAAACTGCGAAACCTCTTTTGTTTTGTCCATGAATTCCGAAGCATGATTGCCGATGCTTTTAGCCACATCTACGGTTTTGCGGGTTACATCCCCCGCTTTTTCCTTCGTCTTGGCAGTAATGGAATTACAAACATTGGAAATATCTTTTCTCAGCTCCGTACCACTTTTAGGGGCAAGTAACAGAGCACTCACAGCTCCTACGGCAGCTCCTACAATCGTACCGACCATAACACTGTTTTTTGCCATAGCACTTCACTCCTTGTCAATAAATTGTAGAATCGTCCAAAATTGGATTGGCCTGATGGATCTTCGGGAGCTCATTTTAGCTTTCCCCCAGGCCCTGAAGATTAACCTGAACGGCTTGTCTCATGAATTCTGGGATGGACGACTTGGACATTTTTGCTTAAGTGCAGCTCTTACAAGGTCAAGATTTATTACCACTTGCGGTGAAACCTTGGCTTAGGTATAGTTAACCGCTTGTCCATGGCTTGAAACAGCAGGGGCCCTCTGGTTTATAATGAGGGAATAGAGGTAAACAATGAATAAGAGTCAATATAACCGCGCCGCCCCATCGAGGAAGGTGTCAAAACTTATCTTACTTACTTGGAGCTGTAGGAGAACGGGGGAGCTTGTTGATGGGAACATGGTTAATGGTGGCCATGGGATTATTTATTTTGCAAATCGGCTTCGTGCTGTTATCGGAATACCGAAACCCATCCAAAACGACAGCATGGCTGCTCATTATTTTCCTGTTTCCCGGATTGGGGTTTCTGGTTTATTATTTCGTCGCGAAGGATCACCGGAAAAATCGCAAATGGCTCCGCAGACGCGGAAAGCGTTCGCTGCACCGGCTGCCGCTGAGAATTATCAAGCGGATTAAAGTCGCCAAAAAGGCCAAAGAAATTCGCAATTCCAGCTTGTCCCGGCATAGGCGGCTGTTTGGATTGCTGCAGAGCATTCCAGGCTCTCCTATTACCCAGGCTAACCAGTCGGAAATATATTCTTCCGGGAAGGAAACCTTTGAAGCTATGCTCAAGGCTATGGAAGAAGCCGAGGATCATATTCATATGCAGTTTTACATTTTTCGCGCGGATTCGATTGGCCGCACCTTCCAGCAGATGATGATCCGCAAGGCGAAAGAAGGCGTGAAGGTCCGCTTTCTCTATGACGGTCTAGGCAGCTATGACTTAAGCAGCCAGTTTATTCGCGAGTTGAAAGAAGCGGGAGTGGAGGTTGAATGCTTCCGGCCGATCCGGGTTTCGTTCTTTCAAAAAAGCATGAACTATCGCAATCATCGCAAAATTATGGTGGTCGACGGTCGCATCGGTTTTCTTGGCGGGATCAATGTCGGCGATGAGTACCTGGGGCAGGACCCGAAGCTCGGGAACTGGCGCGATACTCATATGAAAGTGATCGGGGATTCCGTGTATTTTTTACAGCATACCTTTCTTGAGGATTGGGCGCTGGTTACGGGGAAAAAATTGAAGGAAGCGAGCCACTTTCCGGAGCATCATTGCGAAGGGGACGAGCAGATTCAGATTATTGCGAGCGGTCCGGATGCACACTGGGATACGATTCTTGAGCTGTATTTTGGCTCGATTAGTGCGGCTTTCCGCAGAATCTACATTGTTACGCCGTATTTCGTGCCGGATCGCAGCATTTTAATGGCCCTAAAAACAGCTGCTTTAAGCGGTGTCGAGGTGGTCATTATTTTGCCGGGCATCACGGATCATCCGCTGGTTAAATGGGCTTCCCGTTCTTATTTGGAGGAATTGATGCATGCAGGCGTCCGCTTTTACTTGTATCAGAGCGGGTTCATTCATGCTAAAATACTTATTATTGACGATACCATCGCTTCTGTAGGAACGGCGAATCTCGATATGCGCAGCTTTTTTGACAATTTTGAATTGAACGCGGTGTTGTTTAACAAGCGCTCGATTTATAAGCTTGTCCGGGACTTCCAGCTGGATCTGGCGGGCAGCAAGGAAATAACGTTAAGCTCTTTCCGCAGGAGGCCTAAGCTGGAGAAGGTGAAGGAAATGCTTGCCCGGATGCTCTCCCCGCTGCTGTAAAGGGACAGGGCAAATCCATTGCTTGAATATATCCCGATTGGGGAACAATTACAAATAGTCGAATCTGAATTAATCCGCGGATGCGAGGGAAAGGGGGATGACTGTATGGGCGTTAAGTTTGGAAGAGAGTACGAGGATATCATTGAAGAAATGTCGGATGTGATGTATGGGGTGGAGCAGTGCCACGAATGGTTCGAGATGAGCGGAGAAGACTGGCTGCAAATGGAAGAGGCTGAAAGACGGGCGTGTGTTTCGACGATGGCGGATGATATTTTTTATGGTTTGGGCGCAGACCCAAGCATTAGCTTTGGTTCCTGCCAGATTCATTACGATGCCGACAATCATATCATCAAAATATGTGCTGATGACAACATCGTGCATGTGATTCGGCTCATCTAAGTGCAGCGGGGATACGCAAATACTCCTCGCTGTCTGGTTGAAGCAAGGCTTAGCTCGGAAGCTAAGCCTTGCTCATAACGACGAGCAGCATCCCGCTTTTAATCATGATCACGCCCTCATCGTCCAGCAGGACATTGCTGATCCCGAGCGACTGGCCTATGGTCAATTGGGCATTGCTTAATGGATACTGAAAGCCCTGCAGCGTAATTCCTTCCACTTTTTCGCTAAGAGGGAGCAGGGAGCAATAATCGTACTCCGGCTGTTTGTGAATAACGAGCTCTTGATCTGTGGCATAAATGCGGTTGCAGGAATTGACAATGCAGCAGGGAATCTGCAGCGGCAGCACCCGGGCTAGCAGATGCACATTGGCTAGCGTATGGTCGAACCGGGTCCCCGTTACCCCTATAAGAACGAGGCGGCTTGGCTGCAGCTTAAGAGCCAGCTGAAAGGCAAGCTCGGTGTCCGTATAATCTTTATCGATCGGATCGTAAGCCTGATAGGATCGGCTGTTCTTGGCGATCCATTGCTTGTCCTCCGGGCTTACCGAATCAAAGTCGCCTACCGCATAGTCCGGGGTTATCCCGTGGCGCAGCAGAAACAATGCCCCGCTGTCAGCAGCAATGGTAACCTCAGCCTGCCGGATTTCATTCAGGGCCCACTCTCCCAAGTTCCCTCCGCTCACAATGATGATATGCTTAGCTGTATGCTCGCTCTGCAACAAGCCTAACTCCTCCCGAAAACATATAATCTAACCAGCTTATATTCATTTTGCGTCCATCTCCTGCATTATCTAGCAGCTTTCACTTAACCCATTCTAATTTTACCACAACAGAGGGTACAACCTTGCAAGGTCTTGATAAAGGTTTTTCATAGACATTTGTAATTTCTTGAAACATAAGGTCGAATAACACGTATTTAGTTACATAAAAGTAAGAGAAGATGCACCAAACAAGAATGACCAAGGTAAGCACCCGCATAATTACAAACATGGAGGAAGGGTTGCTATGCTGGAATTTTATTGGGGATGCCTGATTTTTGGAGTTCTGTTTGCACTTGTTACCGTTTTGTTAGGTGACTTGCTTAGCAGTGCGGCTGATGGGTTCTTAGATTTCCTCTCCGTTGATTTTTTACAGCCGATGGTTGTTGCGGGAGCCATTACGATCTTTGGCGGGGCAGGAATCCTATTAACCAAATACATGCCCGGTGTTGTTGGCTGGCTCCTTGTATTAATAGCTATTGTCATCGCTTTGGCAGGCGCTGCTATGATTTATTTCTTTTATGTCAAGCCGATGAACAATAGTGAGAATTCAACGGGCTACTCTTTTCAGGATCTCAAAGGGTGTTTGGCGGAGGTTATTACCTCTATACCTGAGAACGGCTATGGCGAAGTCATCGTCAAAGTCGGGGCAGGAATCAGCAATAAACCAGCCAAAAGCATCGACAAGCAACCCATTCCTGCGGGCGAACAAGTCGTAGTGGTGGAGGTGAAACAGGGCGTATTGCTGGTTTCCAAGTATGAAAGTCTTGATTCTATCTGAAAATTTGAAGGAGGATAACAACATTGGAGAACATTCCTGACATTTTGCTCATCCCGTTAATCGTTATTGGGGTTATTGTTATCTTAGGTTTGGCATTTTGGGCGAGATACAAAACAGTCGGACCCGATGAGGCGATGATTGTTACCGGTTCTTTCCTAGGTAATAAAAATGTGCAAGTTGATGAATCCGGGCGCAAGCTCAAGATTGTTCGTGGCGGCGGTGCTTTTATATGGCCGATCTTTCAGCAAGCTGAGTTTCTATCGCTATTATCCCATAAACTTGATGTCTATACTCCTGAAGTGTACACCGAGCAAGGTGTTCCGGTCATGGCCGACGGTGTGGCGATTATTAAAATCGGTGGTTCCATTGAAGATATCGCTACCGCTGCCGAGCAATATATGGGCAAGCCGATTGATGCGCTGAAGGGTGAAGCCCAGGAAGTATTGGAGGGCCACCTGCGGGCCATTCTCGGAACGATGACTGTGGAAGAGGTATACCGTAACCGCGAGCGTTTTGCCCAAGAGGTGCAAGGTGTAGCGGCTAAGGATTTGCGCAAGATGGGCCTGCAAATCGTTTCCTTTACGATTAAGGATCTTCGTGACAAACACGGGTACCTGGAAGCGCTTGGTAAGCCGCGGATCGCTATGGTCAAAAGAGATGCCGATATTGCGGAAGCGGATGCTATCCGTGATGCCAGAATCCAGAAGGCGAAAGCTGAGGAGGAAGGGCAAAAAGCGGAGCTCCTGCGGGATACGCATATCGCAGAGGCGGAGAAGGACCGTGAGCTTAAAGTAGCTGCTTATAAGAAAGAGCAGGATACGGCAAAAGCGGAAGCGGACCAGGCTTATAACATCCAAGAGGCGAAGGCAAAGCAGCTTGCGGTGGAAGAGCAGATGAAAATTGAGATCGTCCGTAAAAATCGGGAGATCGATATTCAGGAGAAAGAAATTCTCGTCCGCGAGAAATTATACGATGCGGAAGTTAAGAAAAAAGCAGACGCTGACCGTTATGCGGTAGAGCAATCTGCCGAAGCGGAAAAGGCCCGCAAAATGCGTGAGGCTGACGCCCTGCAATACCGGATCGAAGCCGAAGCACGCGCTGTTGCTGAACAGAAGCGGATGGAAGGTCTTGCACTCGCGGATGCCGAGCGTGCAAAAGGTACCGCCGAGGCGGAAGTTATCCGTCTGAAAGGTTTTGCGGAAGCGGAAGCGAAAGAAAAGCTCGCCCAAGCGTTCGAGAAATTCGGAGAAGCGGCTGTCCTCGATATTATTGTCAAAATGCTGCCTGAATTGGCTGGCAAAGTGGCTGAACCGCTGCAATCCATTGATAAACTGACTGTAGTTGATACCGGCAACGGTGAAGGGGCTGCGAGAGTAAGCAATTATGTGACGCAGTTAATGGCGACAGCTCCGGAAATGTTAAAGGATGTATCCGGCATTGACCTGCAAGCTTTGGTGAAAGGCTTGACCTCATCCAATACTGAGGAGAACTCCCAGAAGACTGAGAAGAAAGCAAATAAGGCTCCTGCCTTCGCACTGCCGGCTATTCCTGTAGAGCAGGAAGGAAAGCCCGCTAAAGATCAAGCTGGTGAAGACAAATCGAAATAAAATCGAAATAAACCTTGCACATAGGGGGCGGTTGCATCCGCCCCTGTCATATTCAGAAAAACACCTTCAAGGAATTGCAGCCGTTTGACAGGTTGGCGAATCCTTTTGAAGGTGTTTTTTTTCTACATGGACATTTTACGTAATTTGATTTCGTGGAACGAAGCTTAAAATGCGGGGCAGTGTCTATATTTGCAACTTTAAATTCTAAAATGTGGAAAGTTTTGTTCACGAACCTCAAAACTTAATGTAAAATAAGTCTTACTACGCAGTAATTTGACGAACCAAGTCGGATTTTGGCAGAGAGTATGCGAATGGTCTTAATTCCCTGTAACTTTGTGCGAGTTTTTTTCTTGAATACCAAAATTTTGTTTCAGATGATGGAGTTTGAGCGATGAACATATGGACAAAGCTTTTGTGCATGCTTTTAACCGTGGCCTGCCTTGGTTTCCTTTCGGGTTCTTTCGTACAGGCGGAATCTCCTATGATCCCAAAATCCGGCACACCGGTATCGGTTGAGAATTGGGAATATCATTGGGGGCAGTTTCCGATGGACGAGGAAGGCAACTTCCAATGGGAAAGAGGAGGCAATTATGAGGGAATTCATAACGATATTTGGATTTCATCGATCATTACCTTGAATCCCCCTCACCGTGGCGCGCGAAATGTAATTTGGTACCGTGTACAGCTCCCGCCTACTCAATGGAGCGATCCCAGCTTAAATATTCAAGTTCATGGCAAATTCCGCATTTACTCAGAAAAAAAGCTGATCTACCAATTTGGTGATTTTAGCAAGGAAGGGACTCCTTATCAAGGAAATGCACCGAGAATCGTTCCTCTCCCGACTGACAGCATGGGAAAAATGCTATATGTGGAAATCCATTCCGATTCAAAGAATATCGGATTTAATCCATATCCAACTTTAGCCAGCCACTCGGAAATTATTTTGGATCTTCTGAAAAAACAATCGGATAGGCTCATCATAGGATGCTTTTATATTCTTACAGGAATGATCTCACTATCTTCCTATTTCCGCTTAAGAATAAAGCCATTCTTCACTTTTGGTCTATTCGGCATATTTTTTGGTATCTATACGATTTGCCGAACTACCATTATTAACTTTTTCTATGATTCCCCTCTCTTATGGGCTGATGTAGAGCTTGCCGCCCTGGTAGGAGGAATGGCCAGCGTTATCGCCTTCCTGGTTCAGATGTTTGGGGAAGACCGCCCCCAGGATCGGGCACTGAATGTGTTGTGGAAGCTGCACTTGATTTTTGCCGTAGTTACTATTCCTTTCATTCGGGTTCATACCCTGCAGCTTGATGAAGTGATGTTTGTATATCATATATTTATGCTGGCAAGCCTTCTCGTTTTAAACGTGTATGTGGCGGTTATGGCCTATCAAAAAAATCGGGATGCACAAATTGTTCTCCTTGGGACTTTGTTTTTCAGCTTGATGGGGGTTATTGACTTTTTCAATCATTTATTCCCCCAAAATATGGTTATATTCTCAATCTCTTACCTCGGCATGGTTGTTTTCTTATTCAGTCTGATTGGCGTTCTTATTAGAAGAACCGTAGATATGATAGCCCGGCTGCGGAATTCAGAGAAGCTCTCCCTGGTCGGCCAGCTGGCGGCTGGAATTGCCCATGAGGTTCGCAACCCGTTAACGATTATATCCGGGAATTTGCAGCTCATGCAGCAAAAAGGCTATAGTGAGGAAACCAGCCAGTTAATGCTGAGTGAAATAAAGCGGATTAATAGTATACTGAATGAATTTTTGTATCTGGCCAAACCGAATTCGCCTAAGCTCGAAGTTAATAATTTAATGGAAGTACTGAATGATGTAGTGTACTTGTTTCAGAGCCAGGTTATGAACCCGCCCATCCAAATAATTGTAACTGCAACAGACAAGGTTCTCCTGGTCAAATGTGATCCGAATCAATTGAAAAAAGTGTTCGTTAATTTGCTAAGAAACGCTGTAGAAGCTATGCCCGACGGAGGAAAAATCCGAATCGTGGTTAGAAAGCTAAAAGTCAATGTTATCATGGAGTTCATAGACGAGGGCACGGGCATCGCCGCTTCGAACCTCAAGCGTTTGAATGAACCTTTCTACACGACGAAGGAAGGCGGAACCGGGTTAGGGCTCTCGATCAGCAGGAAGATCATCGAGGAACATCAAGGCAAGCTGCAGCTGGAAAGCGAGCTTAACCATGGAACGATTGTTAAAATTGTGCTGCCGCTAGCACGAAAAATAATGATTAGCTGAAAGTCAAATCAATATTAAAAAAACCAGTCTTGAGGTCATCTTCCATGACCTTTTAAGACTGGTTTTTTGCTTAGTTTGACACGAGCAGTCAATATTTCCGGGGAAATGACAATTTCGCCAAAGATTCGGCACAGTTACCCATGCTTCAAGGCAGGCAGATGACAGATCGATGCATCCTGCCATTTTGACTCCGTTCGAAGTATAGCATGCAGAGCATAGTAAGCAGAATTTTTCATACGCAAGCTTTTGGCTTTTAGGGCCATTCGTTCTAAAAGAACAGGGTGCCGTAATAAATGGGATAGCAAGCTCTCTATATGATCTTCCTCAGAGTTAAGCACAGCCAATCCATTGCGTACAAGATAATTAGCATTGTCCTGTTCCTGACCTGGAAGGGTATTGTGAAGCAGCATAGGCAGTCCCATCGTAATTGCCTCTGAGGTGGTCAAGCCTCCGGGCTTGGTAACAATCAGGTCGGAAACCGCCATAAGCTCATCGACATGGTCACAATACCCGTACACAGTTAGTGTATTTCTTGACGGCTCACGCTGCAGTCGTTCCATAAGCTGCCTGCGCAGCTTATCATTACGCCCGCATACGACCATAAAGTGCACAGGAACCGGGTAATCGGTTGACCAGAGCAAGGAGGTAAGCTCCTTGCTGATAATGCCGAATCCGCCACCCATCACGAGAACAGTAGGCCGATCGGCTTCAACCCCTAATTTTTTTCGCAGCATCGGGCGGTCGAACGGTTGAGTGAACTTTGGCTTGACCGGAATACCCGTAACGGCGATCTGTTGGTCGCTTAAATGATATTTTTTCAATGCCTGCCGAACCTCATCCGAGCCTACAATATACTGGTCGGTTCCGGGATGTATCCAATAGCTGTGGTCAGTATGATCGGTAATAACAGTTACCGTCGGCACCTGGGTCAATCCTTGGCATTTAAGCACAGACATAGCTGCAGCCGCCGAAGGAAACGTGCTGACGACAACGGTTGGTTTGATCTCATCGAGCAGGCTCAGCATTCTTTGCAGATCGAACATTTTAATTTTTTTAAATAGCTGGGAAAACGAATTGTCGGGGCGCGTTTTTTGAAACAAATACCCATACAACCCTGGAAACCGATGGACCCACTGTTTATAAAAGAACTTGCCGAAGCTGTGCAGATGGGGATGAGTCCATTTCATAAAGTCGACTATCTCAACTTCAGCGTTCGGCTGGTACCAAGCAGATGCCTCTAAAATCGCCATCGCTGCCTGCTTGTGTCCATCGCCTAATTCTCCGGACAAAATTAATATTTTATGTGTTCTTTGTTGTTTCATTTTAGGAACACCTCTTTGCAATTCCTTATTTGTCTATATTATATAAAACATATTGCGGATTGAAAATTGACTTGAGACGGTCCTTAAACTAGACTTTGGTCGAGAATGATAAGGGCTTGAAGTCCGAGGAAATGGATAAGGTGAGGAAGATTTTGCCTATATCTCTTTATAAGCTTTTTCTGCCCTTATATATCTAACTATATACAGGAATTATTAAGGAAATTATGATAAGATTATAAATTTTTTCTTAAGGTTAGGGAGATTAAACATCAGAGACAATTTTATGTTTTAGGGGAAACGAATAGGCGGCGGGTTATGCTTTGTTTCCCTGGAATCATAGTTTATAATAGGGGAGAATCCAATTATAGTCTACGGCTAAGGAGGTTTCACATGAATAAAGTCCGATGGGGGATTGTCGGTATCGGAAACATGGGTACGTCACATGCGAATTATTTAAGCAAAGGTGAGGTTAAGGGCGCAGAATTGACAGCAGTCTGTGACGTGAGACCGGAGCGGTTGCAATGGGCTAAGGAGAATCTGGGGGCAGGGGTACAGCTCTTCGGACAGGCTGAACAGATGTACGCTTCAGGTCTCGTGGATGCTGTGCTGATTGCAACTCCGCACTACGACCATCCTAAACTATCTATGCTAGCTTTTGAGCATCAGCTGCATGTGCTTTGTGAAAAGCCTGCCGGAGTTTATACAAAGCAGGTTAGGGAAATGAACGAAGCTTCCAGCAAGACGGATAAGCTGTTTGGAATCATGTATAACCAACGAACGAATCCTCTATATCAGAAGTTGAGAGACCTGGTAACATCGGGAGAACTGGGGGAAATTCGCCGCACCAATTGGATCATTACGACATGGTATCGGCCCCAGAGCTACTACGATTCAGGAGGATGGCGAGCTACGTGGGCTGGGGAAGGCGGAGGCGTGCTGTTGAATCAGGACCCGCACCAGCTGGATTTATGGCAGTGGACAATCGATATGATGCCGGTCAGAGTGAGGGCATTTTGCGCTTTTGGCAAGTACCATAATATTGAGGTTGAAGATGATGTAACGGCATATGTCGAGTACAGCAATGGGGCCACGGGAATCTTTGTGACGACAACAGGCGAAGCGCCAGGCACTAACCGCTACGAAATTACAGGCGACCGGGGCAAAATTGTTATTGAAGACAATAAGCTCACGTTTTGGAGACTGAGAGTGTCCGAAAGACAGTTTAACGCCGAATTTAAAGGCGGTTTCGGACAGCCGGAATGCTGGAAATGTGAAGTTCCGATTAACGGAGAGGAAACCGGACACAAAGGCATTACGCAGAATTTTACCGATGCGATCTTGAAGGGTTCTTCCTTGCTTGCTCCGGGGGTGGAGGGAATCAAGGGATTGACGCTCTCCAATGCTATGCACCTTTCTTCATGGCTGGACGACTGGGTTGAGCTTCCGATTGACGAGGATTTGTACTATGATAAGCTGCAGGAAAAAATCCAGCAGTCCACTTTTGTAAAAGTAACCAACGAAAAAACAATGGATACCGAAGGAACTTATTAATTTCGAAATGCTTTTTTCATCATTTTTAATGTCATGAATCAGATAAAATGTTAACGTGTGCAGGACCGGTGACGGTCTTCTCAAGTTGTCGGTGCAGCGATTTAGTATAGTGATCTAGCTGTCGCCCCTTTCTTAGGGCCTTTACCAGGAGGTCTGCCGGGGGCGATTTTTTTGCGTTTGCAAACGGGTATTAGATTGCCGGAATGCTGGGGAGCAGCTTCTAAATGAAAGGAATCGCATACCTGGTCTGGTATGCGATCCATGCAATGGGACTTCAAAGCTGCTCTAAATATTCGACCAAAGCTTGGGAGCAGCGCTGAGGGGAATAATCAGCCCGCATATGGCGGAGAATCTCCCGTTTCTTCAAAAAAGCGGGATAATTGTCTAGCAGCTGCTGAAAACGGTTATGCAGATCTTCTTCCGCAGTAATCTTTTCCGCAAAGCCGTTTTCTGTAAAATACTGCAAATTTTCTTCTTCCTGCCCCGGAATCGTGTGATAAAACAGCATAGGAATTCCTTTGACCAAACCTTCCGTACAGGTCATGCCGCCAGGCTTTGTAATCAACAGGTCTGCGGCCTCCATAAGCTTGTCTATTCCTTTGGTAAAACCGAGTATATGGACGTTAGGGGACTTTAGTTCAGGCCTTTCTTCCAAAGTCTGCTTTAGCTTTTCATTGCTTCCGGCGACGACAATAAACTGCAGGCGATCATTCCACTGCTTGATGACAGAGATCAAATCATATTCATCCATTAGCCCCCAGCCGCCTCCCATTATTAAAACAGCAGGGAGCTCGTTCCAGCCAAGTCGGGAGCGAATTTCTGCAGGATCACTGATACCAAGAAAATCCGGGTGAACGGGAATGCCGGTAACCTTGATTTTTTCCGCTTCAACCTGCCTGGCCAAAAGCTTGTCCCTTACCTGATCAGTCGATACAAAATAACGGTTGACTTCCTTGCTGATCCAAGTGCCATGGGCGTCATAGTCAGTGATCACCGTACATAAGGGAATGTCGAGCCCCGCTCTCTTCAATCGGGAAACAATGACGTTGGGGAAGGGATGGGTACAAACGATTACCGATGGCTTCAACTGCTCGATGATTTGCGAAGTTTTGGCGTAAAACATGCGGTGCAGTGCCATTTGGGCAAAGCGGTTAAGTGATTTTTTATATTGATAGCGATATAGGAATCCATAAAGCTTCGGTTGGGCCGTCACCGTTTTGCGATAAGCAGAAAAAATCCACGGGGCGATTAACGGATGCTGGAATGCGCCAAGCTCAATTACTTTCGTTGTTATGTTCGACGATAACCTTCTAAGACCGATCGAGAGGGCATGAGCAGCTTGGGTGTGTCCATGGCCGAAGCCTTCGGAAAGCAAAAGAATCCTTTTCTTCTTCAAAACGGTTCACCTTCAATGATTCCAGCATGAGCATTTTCCATAATTTGCTTTCGATATCAAATAATCAACTTAGAAACGAAACTGTGCTATTGACCTAAACACAAGTTGATTAAAGCTCATGAGGATTTATGTAAATGCTAAACGGAATGGATTCTAGTATTGGAGTATGGGCTGTATAATGTCCTCATAAATCTAATTTTATTATACTTCATTGCCAGACTTCATAAAATAGGACTTGCCTAATGATGTAAACAGCTTGTAAGCTAGTGCTTAATACACTCTTTTGTTGTATGTTGTCCAAAATGCATGCATTTCGCAGGTTTGGGCGACCCTTTTTACAATTTGGTAATAAACTAAAAGTAACAACACTTGGCAATTTGCTTTGCAGATTTAATACGGGATAGGGTTGCCTGAGGTTCCGGGGTTAGCGGAGCCCGTCTGCGGGAACAATGGGAATAGCCCGCCTTGGCGCGGATTGATAAGGGGGTAGTCTAAAAATGCTGAAGGAAAGCTATGAAGTGCTGAACCGGCTTCGTTTGGACAATGGGTTGTATATAGCAAGCCCCTCACAATACTACCGGTATGTCTGGATAAGGGACTGTGTGTACATCTCTTTACCTTACTTGAACCAACCCGATGACGTTTATGAAAGAACCTATCATCGTTTATTTGATTTGTTTAAGGAATATGAATGGAAACTGGATATTCTGTGCCGGCAGAAGCCGACCTGGGAATGGGAATATTTGCATGCCCGGTATACCTCGGATGGCGTAAAGGAAATCCATACCGAAAACTGGGGGCATATCCAGCATGATATGATAGGGGCATTCTTGTATGCTGTTGGTGCCGGACTGGCAAAAGGAAAACCGATGCTCAGGGATGAAAAGGACCGGGAAATTTTGCAGAAGCTGGTTTATTATTTACAAAATGTGGAGTATTGGAATGATCCCGATAATGGAATGTGGGAAGAGTGGAGAGAAATCCATGCTTCTTCGGTTGGAGCCTGTGCAGCCGGACTGAAGGCGATAGAGCCTTATGTTTCGGTCCCGGAGCCTTTAATAAATGCAGGCATTGACAGGCTGCTGGAGCTTTTTCCAAGGGAAAGCCAAGACAAGGACGTCGACCTGGCCCAACTGAGCCTTATATACCCATACCGCATTTTCCAGGGCATGCTGGGTGAAATGATTGTTAACCGGGTTGAAACAAAGCTTCTTCGCCAAAGGGGAGTTATCCGTTACGAAGGGGACAGCTACTACAGTACGCTGGAAGCCGAGCATGGACGGGTGCAGCCTAGGCAATTTTATTACGGGACGGAAGCAGAATGGACATTTGGCTTGCCGTGGCTCGCTTTGTGTCATTTGGAACTGGGACGTCCTGATAAAGCCGAGCAGTATGTAGCCCGTACGGAGAGCCTGATGAAAGAGTCGCCGGGCATTCTCCCCGAACTTTATTTCGCTGGAAGCGACCGTCCGAATCCGAATACACCTCTCGGCTGGAGCTGTGCTATGTATATTTTGGCCAAAGAAGAACTGCTTAGCTTTCAGTCTAAAAATGAACCTGCTGCAGTGTAATCCTGCAGAATGGAATTCCATTACAATATTTTGCGTGAGATGATTGGAAAATGTTAATGCCAGGACAACGCCATATCGCTAATCGGTTATGCAAAATTTGGGTATAAGTGCTGCCCGGCATATTTTTAGAATTTCTCCTCATGCTAAGGACAAACTAATTTAACTTGTTCTTAGCAGGAGGTTTTTTTATGCGCAAACATGATCAGAGCCCGGTCTGCAAGGCAGGCATACTCGTTATGCTGCTTATTGTTTGGAGCGTTACGGTGAGCGGGTGCGGAACACATGGTTCCCCTGATGGGGTTCGCAGCTATGAATTTAACGGTTACCGGGGCAACGAATTCAGAAAACTGCCAGAGCAGCCGCGCCGTATACAGACAAACGATACTGCACCGGCTGCCGATCCCCTTCCTGTCAATCTGCATACCAATACCAGGGTGGAATGGAGTCCGTTCTTAGAGGAACGGATCACCGCTATAGACGGAATAAGCGGGGCCCAGGTAGCTGTAACCGAAAGCCAAGCCTATGTCGCTGTAGAATTGGAGAATGTGTCCAGAACGCCGGTTACTTTACCAGCACCAGCTGATGATCCAATTTCAGATTCCACAGACATGCCTCAATTCCTGCAGCAATTGATTGTCGCGACCGTCAATCAAGCAGCTGATCCTGTAATCCAGCATGTATTTGTATCCGCCAATGAACAGTTTACAGCAGAGATGAAGCAGCTGCGAGCTATTTCTAACGAGCAGGAAACATCAATGTGGATACAGGCGCAGGTATTGAACCGGATTGCTAACAACTACTTCCCTGATTTGGACGGGACAGGCGCTTATCCAGGCAGCATCGGCAGCGGTCAAGTCAGCCGTCCGCGTGGCGGAGGAGAGGGAATGTACAGTCCTTCCACCGGTGTTCGGCAAAAATAAGGCAGATCAAAAAGAGCCGCAGATATCCATCCATCATATCGGCAGGCTCTTTTTTTATCAAGCATTATATATGGTAAGTTCCGATGTCCAAATGATCCATAATCCGCTGCCGGATCTCCACGAAACCGCTGCTGTTGCGGTTTCTGGGCCGGGGGAGGCCGGTCGTAATTTTCTCCAAAATTTTTCCCGGCCGGGGGCTCATCACATAAATAGAATCAGCCAGATAAACCGCTTCGTCGATGTCATGAGTAATCAATACACAAGTCATGCCGCTGCCTTTCCACAGCTTGAGCAGCTCATTTTGCATCGTTAGACGCGTAATAGCATCCAATGCGCCATAAGGCTCATCCAGCAGCAGCACTTCCGGGTTCATGACCAATGCTCTGGCTATCGAGGCCCGCTGCTTCATACCGCCCGATAATTGCTGCGGATAATAGCTTTGAAATCCGTCTAAGCCTACCTTGTCGAGCACTTCATTAACTCTCTTTTTCCGTTCTTTGACTGGAATGTTAGCCAGCTCGAGGCCAAAGCCGACGTTCTGCTCAACGGTTCTCCAGGGGTACAGAGCATGCTCCTGAAAGATCAACACCCTTTTGGGATCCGGGTCAGTAATAGGCACTCCATTGCCAAATACTTCGCCGCTGGTAGGATGCTCCAGGCCGGCAAGCATTCTTAATGCCGTGCTTTTTCCGCAGCCGGAGGGTCCAACAATCACGGCGAACTCTCCTTGCTCCACATGAATGTCAATAGAGGAAAGCACCTGCAGCTCTCCGAAAAATTTATCTACTGCTTTAAGCTCCAGAGTTTGCATTATTTATCCCCTCCCGGCAGGTACCGCCAATGCAGAAGTCTGCGCTTCAGCTTCTCCAGAAGCACCAGGTCAATAATGGCCGCGATCGTTCCAATTACAATAATACTGATCAGAACGCCCTGCATATCGGCAATTTCCGAGCGATAGCTTAAATATCTCCCCAATCCGACACTGGCTCCACCGACCATCTCGGCGGCAATCAGGGAACGCCAGGCATTACCGAATGATACTTGGGCTCCCGTAATAAAGGAAGGCAGCGATTCGGGAGCGAACACTTTCCAGATTTGCTGCTTTTTGTTAGCGCCCAATACCCTTGCCAGTTCGAGATGGGTTTTGCTGACTCCTTCCGTTCCGTTGAGTACGGATAGAGCCATAGGAAAGAAGCTGGCGATCGTGATAATGGTAATAACCGTAAGATGCCCAAAGCCAAGCAGGATCATAAAGAAAGGGACCCAGGTAATAGGCGGTATAGATTGCAAAATGGAAATCAGGCTGCGCAGGTAGACAGCAAACGTGCGGGAAACCCCGCCCAGCAAACCGAGCAGCGCTCCGAGAAGACAGGCGAGCGGATAACCTACAGACAGCCGGTATATACTGCTCCAAATTCCCTGGCTGAATTCTTCATTTGAAAAAATACTCAGCAAACGAGGGATAACCTTTGGAATATCCGGCAGCAAGAATGGCTTATTCAGAAACATAGCCGTCAGCTGCCAGACCAGCAGGAGAGTACCCACTGCAGCAGCATACGGCCAGCTTTTTGTCCAAATTCGCCGGGTAAGCCGGCTGCTTGGTCTTGTTTTGGAGCCGATCGATTCAGTTTGTACAGGTACCGTGTCCTTTTTCACAAAGACCGCTCCTTAGCCTTTAATCTCATTTTGCCAGGTTAGATCGAGCAGATCTTCAACATTTACCGCTTTTTCCAAAGAGCCCTGCTCGAGCATAATATCGGAAATTTCCTGCATACGCTTGATCTGATCTTCGGTTAACTCCCAGTTGAAAATTTGCGAATCGATCGACTCCTTGATGACTTCAACAGCAGATACCGGTCCATTAGGTGTGTCGAGCGTATCTCCGCCAATAAAGCGGGGGGTCAAGATCTCGGCTGCTTCCTGGGAGTTGTTCTCGAGCACATCGATCGCTTCCTTCTGTGCATCGAGCATGCGGTTAATCATATCGCGGTCTTTCTCCAGCACTTCTCCCGAAGTGATGACCACCATACAAGGGAATGGCCATACGCTGCCAATTTCATAAATTTGCCGGGCTTCGAATTGCAATTGGGCGATTTTATCGAAAGGCTCAAAGACGAAAGCCGCGTCTACCTGTCCCGCATGCAGGGATTGAATGGCGTTTTGCGGTTCCACATAAACCATGTTGAGATCTTCCCTAACGAGATTTTCCTCGGCGAGAACGACTCCGTTTAGCACCACATCCGCAGTGCTTCCTTGCTTTTGAGAGGCCAGTGTACGACCCTTCAGATCGGCTACGGTCTGAATGTCACTGTCCTTGTTCACCAATATGCTGTGAAAGCCAAGCTGGGCTCCGCCGACTACTTTCAGGTCTGCGCCTTGAGCTGCCCAGGTAACCGCATTGGTAAAGCCGAGCACACCGGCGTCTAATTGGCCTCCGACAATGGCCTTGATCAGGTCGGTGCCGCTTGAGAATTGAACCATCTCCGCATCGAGCCCGGCAGCTTTATAATAACCGCCGTCATAAGCAAGCAATGCCTGCGCATCGTCCATTACATTAAGATAGCCGATACGGATTTTTTTCTCGGATGCGGAACCGGACGAGTTGGAACAAGCACTAATGATCATAAGGATGGCAATTAGAAAGAAAGTAAACAGTTGACGGCCAACAAGCTTAGACGTTTTAATCATCTGAACATCCCCTTGAATAAGTTGGAAAACGATTAAATCCAAGTAAAGACATGGGAATATTATAGTTACAGAAAATGGATTCGTCAAGGGGGGAGTTAAAGATATCTTTGAAAATTGAGGCATCGTAAAGGAGCGACCTTTTTAACAACGATCGGTCGGAGGCCCCCTCTATCGCGGAGTGGTCATCTCATTCTTCAACCGGAAGCCGGACCTAAGTGCATCTGATTTTTGCTGTACAACAGAAACGGGGCGTCCAACCGTCAGTTTTCACTGACTGGACAGCCCCGGAAGCGGTTTGCCACTACAGGCATAACTATAGAATGGTTAGAATTGGCAGCACATCATTACAGAATCCCTTCATCATTGGCTTTCTTGGAAGCCTGCATCCGATCCCGGACATCAAGCTTCGAGTAAATGTTGGAAATGTAATTTTTGACCGTGCCTTCGGATAGAAATAGTTTTTCGGCGATTTCACGATTATTGAGCCCATCGGATATACATTGCAGCACCTGCAGCTCGCGGTCACTGAGACCGTAGGTTAACGGCTTGACCTCTGGAACTGATGTGGCAGAAGGGAGGTTAGGATGATCCGCCCCTTTGATTTCACTGACCAGCATTCGTGCAATATCCTGCGGAATGAGCGTGCCCCCTCCGTGGACCCACTTAATTCCAGCTGCAAGCTCTTTCGGATGAATAGCCTTCAGCAGGTAGCCTTCAGCCCCAGCATCCAAAGCTTGAACCACATAGTCCACATCTTGAAAGGTAGTCAGAATAATAACGCGAATCTCCGGCCAGCGCTCCTTGATTCTCCGGGTGGCCTCTACTCCATCCATTACAGGCATATGGATGTCCATTAAAACCGTATTCGGTCTATTGCTTTCACATAGTTCCAAGGCGACTTCTCCGTTTTCGGCCATGCCGATGACTTGAATATCGGGATCCATATCAAGCACAATATGCAGGCTTTCTCTAATCAGATCCTGGTCATCAACCAGCATTAATCGGATATCCTTCACCGTTTCATCCTCCTCCCAAACCTTTACTGCTTGAGCTCGCTGTTGTATAAGAGACCGTGCATGTAATCGTAGTTCCCAAATCCGGGGTTGAGTGAATCGACAGATCTCCACGCCATGCAGCCAGCCGTTCTTTCATGGAGGTCAACCCGAACCCAAGCTTAATATTGTCTGTACCGACCCCATTATCTTTAATAACCAATTTGATGTGATCAGAATAAAATTCAATTTTAATTTGAATAAAAGGGGCCCCGCCGTGCCGTTTGGCATTAGTCAGAGACTCCTGGACACAGCGGACAAGCGTCAGCTTGAGCTGCAGGGGCAGCTCCTGTTCCTCGCCCAAAGTCTCGACCTTGACCTGAGTACCGGTATGGGCCGCAAATTCATGGGCCAGTCTGGAAATTTGCGTTGTCAGGCCGAGCCTCTCGTCCAGAGGGGCAATCTGATGAATACTTCTGCGGATCTCATCCAGCCCTTCACGAGTAACCTTGCGAAGCACCTCGAGCTTCTCCACTGCTTTGTCGGGATGACTATGTACAAGATAGGAAACGGCGTCCATTCCCATTATGACGGATGTAAAGGTGTGGCCTACTGTGTCATGCAGCTCCCGGGCGAGACGATTTCTCTCCTCCAGTAAGGTTAAGTTCTCCACTTGTTCTGCATACTGCTCCAGTACGTTTTTTTGCTGCCTGATAAGATCATATTGCTTCAAGTTTTCCTCGTAAAGCTTCTTCATTCTCAGGTGAGAGTGAAGCACGCGCTGGATGCCAAGTCCGATCAGAAAGCTGAAACAGGAGAAGATTAGTTCGGAAAAAAATAACGGCAGACGCACCCCCTGTCCAATCGGAAGCAGGTAGGTGATGGTAGGCAGGATTAAAAACGCTGGAACGGTCCACCAAATCGTAGTCCACCGTGAAAGAAAGCCTGCGATAATTAAAGGGACAAGCAGAAGCCCTGTTTGTTCTTCTAAGTGGTAAGCGAAATATACTTGAGCAGGCCCGATAGCGAGCAAAATAAGAAGGGGAAAGATGACCGGGTGCACCCAGCCTGGCCTCCAGGCAATCACTGGAAGCATATAGATAACCCCGAGCAGGAAAAAAGTTTGGGCCGGAGACAAGGGGAGTGACGCTTCCCCGTATAGGGTGTAATAAAGAATTACAAGAACAGCCCAGCCTCCATATAGGGCCAACAATATCCATTCCGACCAGTGCCATTTATGTTTTTCTATCATGATTCCGCTCTCCCGCAACTTATAACTCTGAACATCTATTTAGTAACCATTGTAACCGAAACGCCAGCAATCCCATAGTGATTGCAGTCATATGATTAGAGGCACTCCCCATAATGAGTGGACTAACCCGCACCTGCCTGGCGCCGCTCATATGTCGAGGTAATGAAGATAGCAATCAAGCAAAGGCCGTAGCCTAGTGAACAGACGGCACCTGCCCAAGAGTAAGCTTTGCCTAACCAAACCCCTGCTATAATCAACAACAAGGCTGCCAGCATGAAAAAGTGGGTCAAGCGCATCCATATTCTTAATGAATTTTTGCCATAACGGCCGCCGCTCTGGTGATGCGAAGATTCAGCCTGCTGGCTCGTGTTATCTTCATGATCCTGAATCGGAGCTCTCCGTTTTCTCATAACTCCCAGAACGAACAAACACACTAACAGCACGGGTTGGGTCAGCAGTACAAAGAAAGGATAGGCGAAAAAAGTAAACTGTGTCAGCTCGACAATGTTACGGAAGCTTATCGGAATGACCAGCAGAAAGAACCATCCCATGGAGCGGCTGTAAGGAGTATGGTCCTTCTTACCGGTAAAGGCGGAAAGGCCAACCAAAAAGGCCATGAAAGAAAAGACAACATTGATAACCGCCGATGGAAAATAAAGACTAAACATAAACACATCCAGCCGGTCAAGAAAATCGGTAATGTGGATCTGGGAAACCAGGGAGTAAAATGGAAAGTTTAATCTTGCTACGATATCGGCACCAAATACCGCCATGGAGGTGGCAACCACTATCGTCAAGATCATTCCGGACAAAATAGCTCCGTATCTGATAGCAGTCAGCAAGTGCCTGGAGTTTGCAATGGTGTGCAGGAATGCGCCAATTACAATAAGATCGCCAAAACGGGCGGCGTTTAACAGATTCCCGAGCACCAGCTGGCTTCCCGGTTGAGTGAACAGAGGCTCCCATTGAGTTAGGGAAATCTCATTTAGCAGCAGCAGCGGCAGCCCGATCAGCACAATGAAAATGAAGGGAAATACGATCTCATTTACCCTTGCAGTTACCTCGATGCTGGTTTGACCGTAATAAATGATCACCGAAATGAAAAGCAGCAGCAAAATTTCCGGTGGCGTCCTTTGCAGCAGCGTAGTTCGCAAAAAAGTAGTCGTCGTATACGAGTCTCGGACAAACACAAACCAGATATTAAGCATTAAAAGAAGGTTTATGAAGCCGCCTCCCCATTTTCCAGCGAGCAGAAAGCTGATCTCAAACAGGTTTTTGCCGGGATACCTGCGGGCCAATGCGTAGAACACATAGCCAATTCCCAAGCCGTAGAGCAAAGCCAGAGCATAGGAAAAAACAGCGTCATGTCCCGTGCTTCTGGCCAATTGCTGAGGATCATTGATGATGCTTGCAGTGATCAGGGTAGAAGCGATCAGATAAGTCAGCTGACGGCTGCTAATCACCAATTTTGACATAAGAGATCTCCCCTATCAAGGATTGGGCCCAAGGATAAATGATTTCGTTGATGGCGGTAACCGGGTTAGGCATTCGAAAATTCAAGAATACAGCAACGAAAAGCACAGCAGTCAGTACTTGTATAGCGATAAACACAATCTTGGAGCGGACGCTGTCCCTAACCTTCGAGTAATCGATAAGGATCCATAGGATATAGCCGATCACGAATGGAACTGCAAAAATGGGGTTCATACTTTACCTCCTGACTATGTTCTCGCTAATTAAGCCTACCTGCTCAATATCGGTAACCACCTGAATTTGAAAGTCGGCCGCCTTTAAAATTTCGGGCCAATCCTCCTGCAGACTAGGCCATTTCGCCGGCTGCTTCCTGTAAAGAGTCAATCCGATATTCGCTGAATCTGCGCCATTTTTTTTGATCAGATTGACAGCTTCTGTAATTTGCCCATGAATAATGTCCGCTGCATCTGCTTTGACCTTCTCCAAAATGTGGTCTTCAATGAGGTCGTTATCGCTCTTGTTTTCGGACAGCTCTAAACGGGCAGTCACCTGCACATCAACCGACAAGCGGTTATGGTCGTCCACCTCGGGAAGCAGCTTGGTTTGCGAGGAAATAACGTTGAAGACGACCCGGTTATCTTCATCCAGGTTTACGGCAACCGTGTAAGGCTTTATGATTCCGCGCAGCCAATTGAGGCCGATGGCGGCATCCCGGTCAAAAATATCGATCATCCGGTCCGAGGAGAATTGGGCATAGCCAAATATCTTCATATCCTCAATCGGCTCCCCTTCCTCGGGAGTCAGTTTGCTGCTGCCCATATAGATCAGAACCGGATCACCACCGGTATGGCTTAGGGAATAAGCAGTATCCTTAAGCGTGTAGGCCGTCATTTCGCCTGTTTTGGCCAATTCCCTAAGCCCTTCACTCGGAAATTTCTCGAGGGAAGGCTGGGTCTGCAGCAAATCGAACGCCTTGCCTTTGGCTACGAGGGGAAAGACAGACAGACGATTCTCGCTTTTTCGGGCCAGCAGATCGAATAAGCCTTTCATTCCTTGGCGGGCATACTCTTCGCCCATAACGAGCACGCGATAATGTCCGAATTTTAATCGTCTTGGCATTCGGTTCTGCAGCATCGTATAAGCCTCCATTAAGGAATCAGCGATGGCGTAATTGGTAAATATCTCGCCACTTCCTCCGGAGCCGCCTTCGCCGCCCTCAGGTCCGCCCAGCTTTCCTGTTAAGGGAATCTGCACTGCGACCCGATATTGTCCGTTATCCTCGACATCTACTCCGATAGCGACAACGAAAGCCATGTCATTCAGCTCAATCCGATCCCAGCAGCCGGCAAGCAGGAGAGACAGAGCAATGATCAGAATAGCTGTACGGCGGGCACGGGAAGCGAACCATGAAATCATGAGCGCCCTCCTCCTTCATCGTTCCCTTCCCGGGAACCGGAGCTGCGGTCTTGTTCTGATGAGGGTGCTCCATGATGGGACTGCCCGGATTGATTATGATCATCTCCAATACCTTTCTGGCCATTATGCTGGCTAATTTCACGGGATATCGCTTCATTCACCCGGACATTATCCTGCGCCCCCACGAAGCTTGGGCGAGTAGTCAGCTGCCATTGCGGGGCGCGAATCAGAGTGTCTTTTATGTCCTTCCAATTTGTCGGGCCTAATGGGGTCAGATAAGGTACCCCGAATGAGCGGAGGTTGGCCATATGGCCTAAAATAAGCAGGATGCCGACCAAAACTCCGTAGATCCCGAATATGGATGCGATAATTAACAGCGGAAATCTAAGCATCCTTACAGCGATAGCGCCGCTGAAGTGCGGAATCGTAAAGGAAGCAATGCCCGTGATCGAAACGACGATAACGATAGGTGCGGAGACGATTCCCGCTTCGACAGCAGCCGTCCCGATTACGAGAGCTCCAAGAATACCGATGGCTGACCCCACGGCCCGCGGCAACCGGATGCCGGCCTCCCGCAGAGCTTCAAAAATGACTTCCATAATCAAGGCCTCCACTACGGCCGGGAAAGGAATTGATTCTCTGGCGGCGGCAATGCTTAACAATAGTCCTGTAGGCAGCAGCTCGGAATGAAAAGTAGTAATGGCGACATAAAGGGCCGGTATAACAAGAGACATAATAAGAAAAATGTATCTTAGCCAGCGGATCAGGGTGGAGATCTGAAACCGCTCGTAGTAGTCTTCCGACGCCTGCATTAGCTGAAAGAAGGTGGTGGGCGCAAGCAGGGCAAAAGGAGTTCCGTCTACGAGGACAGCGACCCTCCCCTGAAGCAGCGCTGCTGCAATCGTATCCGGCTTTTCCGAATACTGAAGCTGCGGGAAAGGGGAGTAGGAACTGTCTTGAATGAACTCTTCCAAATACCCCGATTCAAACACCCCGTCAATATCCACCTTCTTAAGACGGGTTACAACTTCTTCTACTAAATCCGGATTGGTCAACCCTTCTATATAGGAGACGACAACGTCCGTATTGCTGTGTTTGCCGATAACCATCGGCTTCATTTTTAGCCGGGGTGAACGGATTTTACGCCGGAGCAGAGAGGTGTTCGTTCTTAAAAGCTCGATAAACCCTTCTCGCGGTCCTCTAACCGATTCTTCACTGCTTGGCTCCGAAACACCCCGGGTAGTGGGGCCGCGAATGCCCCAAAGCACAACTTCTGTCTGGTTGTCGATAATAATGGCCGTATCTCCCCCCAGCACTCCGTGCAGCAAATCTTTGTAGTTATGGGCCAAACTAATTTGGGATACTGGAAAAACTTCTTGCATCGCTTCGGCTGCATCTCTGCCATCGCTGCCCTTCCACAGCATAGCGGCCCGCAGCGCATCATCGACCATATCCGAGATGACGAGCCCGTCAACAAGAACGGCCATCGCTCTTGTGCCGTTGCTCATCGTGAAGGGCCGGATAACTATATCCGAACAATCATTAAACAGCTCTTTGATCATCCTTTCATTTTCATCGAGGGAAGGGGAGATATCGACTTTTTCAAAGTCTTGGACAAATGGCAGATCGGTAACCGGTTCGCCCGTCTTTTTATTTTTGTTTTTTTTGGAAACACTGTTATCACCCGGCTTGTTTGGCTTATTGGAGCCCGCCCGCTTAGCAAAGGAACGGGGAGAAGGAGCTGAAGCATTTGATCTGGATTACTGCGGGACTGGCTTTTCTATTATTGCAAGTCCTTGTTATTATTTTTCTGGAATTTCGGCAGCCGGCAAAAGCGCTCGCCTGGCTGTTGGTACTTATAATGTTGCCCCTGGCAGGTCTAGTTATGTATTTTTTTATAGAAAGGCGTTATCCGGGAAGCAGGAGGCGGCACCGGGAGGAACAGCTCATCCCAACCTCATCCGGACAAGAAGAGGTGAAGGAAGAGTGGCATGAGATTTGTCAAGTGTGCCCCCGGGTTGACCGCAAGCTGCTTCAATTACTAAGCCGCTTTCCGGCTCCATCCAAGATGTCCAAATTCAATAAAAATCGTATCTTGACGAATGGACAGGCCACTTTTGAAGCTATTCTTAAGGCCATGGAAACGGCCGTACACCACATCCATCTGGACTACTACATATTTCGTGAGCAGGGTATAGGCGAACAGTTTGCCGAGCGGATGATCAAAAAAGCAAAAGACGGCGTGGAGGTTAGATTGCTGTATGATGGTATAGGCAGCCATCAATTGTCCAAAGGGTTTATCGAGCGCCTGCAGCGCTATGGTGTGGAAACAGGCTGCTTTTCGCCTCCCTGGCTTTCTCTATTTGCTAACAAAATTAATTACCGCAACCATCGTAAAATTGTGGTCATCGACGGCCGAATCGGTTTTTTTGGCGGAATTAATGTTGGAGACGAATACTTAGGGAAGGATCCTAAGCTCGGATTTTGGCGGGATACTCACGTGCAGATTGAAGGGGAGGCCGTATACAGCCTGCAGGAAACCTTTATGGCGGATTGGAAGCATGTAACCGGAAAGAAGCTTGCCGGGAAACCGTATTTTCCTGAGGTGAGTCAGCATTCGATAGAATGGGTACAAATCGTTGCAGGGGGGCCGGACGGCTACCGCGAGGTAATCCAGGCGAGTGTGATGGCATGTATTACCGCAGCCAAGCATTCCATTCGCATTGCAACGCCGTATTTTATTCCGGACCGGGCCATAATTAGTGCCTTAAAGCTCGCTACATTAAGCGGGGTAAAGGTTACTATTTTGCTGCCGGCTATTCCAGACAGCAGGGTCATCTATTGGGCCTCCCGCTCCTACATCAAGGAGCTTCTTCAGGCGGGGGTGCGCTTTTATTATTACGCTAAAGGCTTTTTGCATGCCAAGGTTACTCTGATTGATGACTGCATATGCAGCGTAGGCACTGCGAATATGGACATGCGCAGTTATTTCAAAAACTTTGAAATTAACGCTTTGTTTTTCGACCCGCAAACGATTTCCCGTCTGCAAAACGATTTTGACAAGGATTTGGCTGACAGCAAGGAAATCACTTATGAAAGCTATCTGGAGCGTCCCTTCAAGGATAAAGTTAAAGAAGTGGCAGCTCATCTTGTATCGCCTCTTTTTTAATGTGCATTTTGCCCAAAATACTATGTCAGAGAGTGGAACAATCCAGCTGAAGAAAGTGTCATACGTAGTAAAGGGCCGTTATACAATGAAGGGTATGAAGATGAATGGAGGGCAGTGGGTATGAGTGGTCAAAAACAATATTGTTCTGGCTGTGGAGCAGCTGTAGGGACCAGGGGCAAGTGTGTGAAATGCTCTTTGCCTTCCGCCCATTCTGCCCAGCCTTCTGCCCAGAGAATTTTATTTGTTGTTACAGGGGGAGCGGTTTCTCTCTTGGCTATTGGTCTTATAGGCGGAATTGTAAACGCTATCATCAATTGGCTGTAAATCCCTTCGGGTAGTAGGGACTAAAAATATGAAAACTATAGCAGAGAGCTGCGTATTACTAAGGAGATTATTGAGGCAAGCTTAAGTTGTGAAAGGGGCATTATCCATGCAGGAAAGCAAGAACGACACTGCAGCCAAAACCCTGGCGAAACCCTCAGCGAATTCTACAGATTATTTGCCCGATCCTCTTTTAGCAGAAGAAGCTTTGCTAAAGGTTCAAATCGAGGAGGCCGGATACGAGGGCAAGAGAGGCGTTATCCGTGACGTAGCCTTCCAGCTTGAAGCCGGCGAGTGGGTTGGCTTGATCGGGCCTAACGGTGCAGGCAAGAGCACAACGATCAAAGCGATTCTTGGCCAGCTCAAAGACATGAAGGGTACGCTTTCGAGACAGGGAACATATTCTTACATCCCTGAACACCCGATTCTTTATGAACGGCTGACTTTGTGGGAGCATCTGGAGCTGGCTGCTTCTGCTTGGAAGATTGAAGATGCTCAATTTATAAAGCGGGCGAATGAGCTGTTGGATATTTTCAGAATGCAGGCGGTAAAGCACCATTTGCCTTCTTCTTTTTCTAAAGGGATGCAGCAGAAGGTGATGCTCATTTTAGCGTTTTTGCAGAAGCCTGATGTGTTCATTGTAGATGAGCCTTTTATCGGATTGGACCCAAGGGCCATCAAGGACTTTTTGGAACTGCTGGAGGATGCGCGGCAGCAAGGAGCGGGCGTGCTTATGTCTACCCATGTGTTGGATACAGCTGAACGAATCTGTGATCAATTTCTGTTAATGAATGAGGGGCGCCTGGTCGCCAGCGGCAACCTGCAGGCTATTCGGGAGCAATGCGGCCTCACGCAGGGAAGCTTGTTTGAATGCTTCAACTCCCTGTTGTAGGAAAGGCGGCGGGAAATTGATAACTGTTAACCGATTGTTTCGCAATAGATTGAAGGAAAATACCGTCTTCCAATGGAAGGCTGTCTATATGGCTTTTGACTGGGTGGTGGCTTTATATATTGTCGTACCCGCTTTGCTGGTAGGAGGCTTTTTATATGTACAAGCCTTGCGGGAGCTGCCATTGGTTTTACAGGAGATTCCCTTTCTTTATTTTTTGCTCTTTCTGTATGCCATATCGGGAATGCGGACACTGCGATATTTTGTAGAACCGGCAGATCAAATCGTCTTGACCAAGGCTCCAGAATGGATTAAGGGCTTGCGGTTAAGGGGGTTCATCTACACCTTAGTTATCCAGACTGTACAGACCGTTCATCTGATCTTTCTGCTATTGCCTGTACTGCTTCCAGAATATAGCGGGGTGCAGATTGCAGCCTTGGCTCTACTGACCTTGTTCACCTCGATGAATGTTATTCTTGCTCGGCAAAAGGCTGATCGGCGTTCCGATTGGAAGGCGTACCTGCTGAGATTAGGAATCGGGCTCCTGGGCTGGATGATCTATGCTGTCGGGGCCTTTCTGCTGCTAACGGTTAGCAGCTGGTGGAGCCTTGCATGGCTAATTGCGTTATCTTTAACTTTCTTTATGTTGTGGACAGACAAGTTGGCTTCCCTGGTTGATCTGGAGAAGGATATTCAGCGAGACCGCAAAGCGAAGCTAAGAATTGCAGGCTTATGGATCAGCTATGCCGTGCCTATCCGGCCCAAGCCTTCTCGGGCCAGACCGCTGTTGTTCCGTTCCTCCAACCGGTTGTTCAAGAAGCGGGACCCGGTTAATGGCTTGGCGGAAGCTTATATCAAGCTATTTTTCCGCACTCCATCCGATGTGGAATTGTACTTGCTGGTGATTGGTATTTCCCTGTTCGTGCTGTTGGTCGTGCCGCTCTGGATGAAGTGGCTGATGTGGCTGTTTCTTACCTGGGTCGTCCTCTATATGGCGAAATTAAAAGTGGAGGACGTACAGCATATACCGATTATATCGGTACTCTCTGTTGAGGGGACCATAGTACGCGAGGGAATGGGCAAGGCCGTGGCCTTCATTGCTGTGCCAGGCGCCGCGCTGGTTTCCCTGCTATTCGGACTCATGCTCTTTCCCTGGTGGGGAGCGCTGCTTTTCGCTGGGGCCGGCGGCTTGCTCTGTTATCTACTGACCCCGATGATGATGGTCACTTCCGGTGAGAATAAGGCAAGCAGTCTATAGCCAGTCAGCTTAAGGAATGATTCCTTTGCGTAAAGGGTAAACTAGTGAATAAAACAGATTTTGAGGTGTGTTATGGAACAACCGATTACCTTTCATTTTGATACGGCTCAAGCGGCCGAACAAGCTGCGGACACTTTGCAAGAGCTCGGCTATAAAACAAAAACGGCCTTGGATATATACATTGGTCGCGGTGATCTGACCTCCGCTTTGGAGATTGCCCAGGCTTACGGCGGTGAGATAAGCGTCTCCTCCCACCTTAACGGGCACATTCTGGATGGGGGGCACAAACCAGCAGGGGATGGGGAAGTGGCTTGGCATGAGAACCACGCCTTTGAAAGCCGGCAGCCTTCAGATCAAATTCATGCTTACACGGATGAGGAAGATAAATGGTTTGATCCTTCCGAAGAAGATTACAATCAATTTTCCGCAGGCATCCATCTGTGAGCCATTGACAACTGGCAGTAAAACGCGGTATAACAATTAGTAACTTGATTATTCTGCAAATTCGTTGAAGAGAAAGAGTAAGCTGAAGCTTTGTTCCCCAGAGAGTTGGCGCTATGCTGAAAGCCAATGTTCCGAGCCCAGCCGAAAATCATCTCCGAGAAGCAAGGCTGAACGTCTGTAGTAAGTCTTGCCGGCAGTCCACCGTTACAGGGAACGCGTATGTTGGTACGTTGATGAGTGCCGCATTATTCTGATTTTAGGCAGAGCTATGCGGAAGCAGGGTGGTATCGCGAGGTCAAACCTCGTCCCTTAGGGGGCGAGGTTTTTTTGTAATCCCAGGATTTCGATATCTGAAAACGGCGGCTTTCTGATTGGCATGAAAAGTTACCGCTATTACCGGGTTATTCACCCTATTTTCGGGAAAAAGAATTTTAGGGAAAGAAGGTATGGTCATGAATGTTCAAAAGTCTGGGAAGACGGTCGGGATGGAAGACATTGTATATGCGCACCATGTGCTGAAGGATGTGATTGTCCGGACGCCATTGCAAAGAAACAAAGTGCTGTCTGATCGCTATCAGTGCGATGTGTATTTAAAGAGAGAAGATTTGCAGGTAGTCCGGTCGTTCAAAATTCGCGGAGCTTACCACTGTATCCGGTCCTTGACTCCAGAGGAGCTGAAAAGGGGGATTGTCTGCGCCAGTGCCGGAAATCATGCTCAGGGCGTGGCGTATTCCTGCAATCACCTGCAAATTCAGGGCTATATTTATATGCCCAGCACAACGCCGCGGCAAAAGGTAAAGCAGGTCAAGCTGTTTGGCGGGGAATACGTAGAAGTTATCTTAACGGGAGACACTTTTGACGATGCTTACGCAGAAGCCGTGAAGCGCTGTGAGCGCGAGGAGATGACCTTTATCCATCCTTTTGACGATCCTGCTATTGTTGCTGGTAATGGCACGGTCGCCATGGAGATTCTTGAGGAGATTGACAGCTCCCCGGATTATCTCTTTGTAACGGTTGGTGGAGGGGGACTTGCCGCGGGAATCGGCACTTATATGAAAACGATCAGTCCGGCTACGCAATTGATTGGTGTAGAGCCCTCCGGAGCGGCTTCAATGAGTAAGGCGTTCTCTCATAACGAGGTTGTGTTATTGGATGAAATCGATAAATTTATTGACGGCGCTGCGGTGAAAAAAGTAGGGGAACTGACCTTTCAGATTTGCCAGGAAAAGCTGGATGACATCGTGCTTGTCCCAGAAGGCAAGGTATGTACCACCATTTTGGATTTGTACAATGAAAATGCGGTCGTAGCTGAGCCTGCGGGCGCGCTGCCCATTGCCGCTCTTGAATGGTACAAGGAACAGATTCGCGGAAAAACGGTTGTTTGTGTTGTCAGCGGAGGCAATAATGACATTGACCGGATGCAGGAAATCAAAGAACGGTCTCTAATTTATGAAGGGTTAAAGCATTACTTTACCGTAAATTTCCCGCAGCGTGCTGGTGCGCTCAGGGAGTTTCTGGATGACGTGCTGGGACCGAACGATGACATTACGAGGTTTGAATACACAAAAAAACATAATAAGGACAACGGCCCGGCGCTCGTCGGCATCGAGCTGAAGAATAGGGAGGATTATGAACCGTTAATTGAAAGGATGAGGAAGAAAGGCATTGAATTTATGGAACTGAATAAAGATCCGGTCTTGTTTAATTTGCTGATTTGATTGCGATTTATCTGCTGAATGAGCATCACTCCGTCCGGCTAAACTACGTATTAAAGGAGTGATCGCTAGGATGAACCCGATGACGTTGACCGATCAGGCCGTCGAGCCGAGCGAAATCGGATCCGCTAACCCGGCCGATCCCTTGCCTTTAACTATATTCGATCGCATCGGCACGGATTTGCAGGTGAAGCTGCGTCTATTTTCCGAATGTGAGCAGGTTGAACTGAGCCGCAATCGCAAGGGCCAATACTTGCCGCATTTCGAAAGAAGGGACATTGTGCATTGTAAATTTTCGGGGGTAGGGTCGGAATATAGCGGCGAGCATTATGCCGTAGTATGGGAGGACAATCCGTATTTTGAGGACATAACCGTTATTCCGGCCACCAGCCAGCGCAAGCTGGAATTCCCCAACGTATTTTCCGTAGGCCGCATTCGGGGATTGCCTGACCGGGAAACAACTTTGTTAGTATCCAACATGACCCGCATTTCAAGGAAAAGAATCACGTCATATCACGGAAAGCTGCACCCGGCTTGGGAATCGAGAATTAATCAGGCGATTGCAGTCAGTTTTGAGAATGAAATGACTCTCGAGTCGCTCGTGCGTGACAGATGCTCTAATGCGATGCCCGAAAATTTGGCCCTCTTTGCGGGGCTGCGCTTCCGCCCCTCCCGTCTAATTGGCTTTGATCCGCACACCTTGGACTTATCCTATCGCTTGTGGAACGATGTGCGTACTCTGCATTTGCCTCTGCTCAAACCGCTTGTTCCATTTTCCATCAAAAAGAAGAAGGCACTGCTGAAGGATTTATTCTATGGCAATGAAACTGAGAAGCGGGCGGCTCTTTCCTTATATGAACAGATTTATCTAGGTCTGGGCTGAAAACTATACTGTGCCACCACTTTACAACCACTTTGGGGGAAAACCTTCCGCCGAAGTGGTTTTTTAACCATATCCGAAAAGCACAGGATTTCGATATCCGAAAGCAAGCTTTCAGATTGGCATGAAAAGTTACCGCTAAAACCGGGTTATTCAACATCGAAAGGACTTCGTTAACGATGAAGAAGGATTAGAGTAAATTTTTTTCAAAAAGGGAAACAATTCAAACGGACAAACTGTCTATAGGAAAAGAGGGTCAAGCATAAAAACAATTTGGGCCAATGCCGCGAACTTAATAAAATGTTAAGAAAATAGGTGCAATTTAGTCACATTTTTTTAATTTGACGTTAAGGTTCGGAAGATACACTTAATTTTAAACTTGTAGCCATCCATGAGAGCATTTGGACATTGCATCAGCAAAGGAGGAATAAATGATGATTGCAAGCACTCCCCAAACGGTCAAGTCCTGGCTGGATAAATTCAGTGTGAAACCGGCAGTCCGTGCTGCGGATGCCCAAGCGCCTGCTCCGACTAACCGTAAAAAGAAGAAGGCGCGAGAGGAAAAGAAGTGTCCTATCTGTATGAAAAAGCATAATGTTAATTATATTTCATCTATTAAACATTGGTATTGTGTGAATTGTGATACAGAATTTGACCGGAACAACGTTATATTTGTTTACGATGATGGAGGAGAATTAATCGAAGTTATTTCGGACGAGCCTGGCGTCTGGGATCACTTGAAGCTGGGCAAAGCGAAAAAAGGCATTATAATGACGGTAACAGTTTGACCGAGAATACCTGTACCCTACAAATGTAAGTAAATGAAAAAGAGGCCGGCCAAAAAGTCCAAGTAAAGGTGTCAAAACAAAACACCCAAGAATGTTGATCATACGACATTCTTGGGTGTTGGCTTTTTAAGGGGCCGCACTAAAAGCTGCTTTGAGACCTGCGCCATCGCGAGCGTCACGGGCGTCCATGTATACGCAAAATCGTATTCAGTCGAAACCGCTTGTTTGGCAGTTTCACTTGTTTGGCAGTTTCATTTAACGTATTTCTGCCAGTGGATTAGTGATTTGCAGAATGGGGTTCGGAAATGCGGCTTAAGGCGTCCCCAGATTCATTGACAAAAATATTGATCGTTGCCAGATCTCCAATTGCACAAATACCGACCAGCTCGCCATTTTGCACAACCGGAATGCGGCGGATTTGGTTCTCTGCCATCATCCGGGCGCATTCATGGACATCCGTATCGGGGGAGCAGGAGATAACGCTAGTGGTCATACATTCCTGGCAAGTAACGCTAGTGCTGTCTTTACCGTCTGCCACGACATTTAACACGATGTCCCGATCCGTAATAATGCCGACAACGGTCTTTCCTTCACAAATGGGCAGGGAACCACAATCTATGTTGCGCATTTTTTGTGCTGCGGTGGCAACGCTATCGTTTGGTGAGCAAAACTCTACTTCTTTTGTCATGATTTCAGATACTTTGTTCATGTGACGGTCTACTCCTTTTAAAATAGATTATTCTTGCCCGTTTTGCTGAGCTTGGACTTCCTCTTGTAATTCTTCGCGCATGCCCTCGATGCTTTGTTCGCGGCGTTGATTTTTTTGTTCAATCTGCTGCTGTTCCTCGGAACTAATTTCATCGGCATGAGCTTTTGCATAATCCTGCGCTTCATTCATATTTTGCAGGGTGTGGGCAATATTATTTTCAATTCTTTCAGCATTATTTGAGCGATCATCTGGCTTAGCCATCATTTTTCCTCCTTCGTCATTTTACAATTTAGTATCCCAACTACGGCGCAAAATATGTTTTCTATATTTCAAACAGTGATCAACCCATGAAACGAAAGGCTTTAGAGAAAGCTTCAAGCAAAAATAATCCCTTGACCAGTTCTGATGGAAAGCCGATGTCTGCGCTAGACGCAAAAAAGAGCAGCCTTTACCTGGTAAAGACTACTCAGTCCATAAAATCCCATCCAATTTGAATGTTAATTTTTTATGCCTAGAATTGTTCTTGACGAATTCACTTAAGCTTCCTGCTTTTGGAAAGTTAATTGAAGTGCACGACTAATCGGATAATCTCCGATCGGGTTCCAATACGAATAGGCGGCCCCCAGGTGCCATAACCCGAGGAAACAAATGCATGCATTGTCTGTTTTTGCTTGTAGCCCCAGTCCAATTCGAACAGGCGGCCGGTAATCCAATGATTCGGTGCGAGCTGGCCGCGGTGGGTATGGCCCGAGAGCATTATATCCGCTCCTGCAGCGGCTGCCTGCTCGAGCTGGTGAGGCTGGTGATCCAGGACAATGATCGGCTTGTCCTTATCCAGATCCTGCAGCAGCGCGCTTACGGTTTGCCGCCTCTCCGGATCCGAGCTTTCCGCAGCTTTGTCCTTGCGCCCGACAATGTACAGCTGCCCATCATCTACCAGAACGCTTTCATCTTTAAGAACCGGGATCCCGATCTCGGCCATCTTCTCCACAAATTCCTTCACCTTGCCGCCATAATACTCATGATTGCCCAGCACAGCATACGCCCCCAAGGGTGCTTTTTGCTTCAGCTCCAGCATGGTTTCGGCCATATTCTGCGCGATAAAAGGCTCCAGATCATCATCAAGAATGTCACCCGGAAGCAGAATGAGGTCGGGCTTTATGTGATCCATCTGCTCGACAAGCTTTTGCAAATAGCTCTTGCGAACCAGAGTGCCCAAATGGAGATCGGAGGCAACAGCGATCACTAGATTTTTGCGTTTCTTCGTTTTCTTTTGCACGGCTATCTCGTAATGGCGAATAATCGGCTTCCATGCGTTCCAAGATCCAAGTGCCAGCAAGATAGCGATTGCAGCCAGCACAAGCGATCCGAGCAGGGGAATATACCGATCGGAGGGCACTCCACCCAGATGCAGCGCCCAGGCGGCCAAATCTGCTATAGGCAGCAGAAGAACCGCATACATGAAGATGGCCATCCAATAGGAGCCGGCTGCTTTAAGAGCAACATACAGGAAGTGGGGAATCCAGCGTTTGACCATCCGGGCAAGCAGATAAGCAAAAGCCAACAGGGCAAACACGGACCAATAGATCCATAAGGGAACTTGCGGCAGCACAGTCTCCATAAAAAGGGCGCCATGCCAGCCAATATAATAATGGAGAGCCGAGTAAAGCAGCAAATAAAGCAAGGGTATTACAATCCATCTGGTGTTCATCCTGCTTCTTGTCCCCCTTGTGTTAGAAAAAGCTTGTAAAATAGTAAATCTAGTAATCGGAAAATGTTCTATCTAATATTTTCTCACGTTTAATAGGCGGAAAACAAGCTGGTTAAAGCGTCCGACATCACTGTGTAAAATTACCTGAAATGAGCTTGGAAGATTCAGTAGAGCCTGAGGAGCTGCGGGGATGCGCGTAAGGGGAGGAGGTATGGGGCCAAGCTTATCATTGCCTTCGTCTAAGTTACATAATAACGAACTTTAGCTATAGTATCGGCGGGCCACGCGTGGTGCCTTCAGTCGAGTGTTTTAAAAGCTCCCCCGCATCTGAACGGGGAAGCCTCCAAACCCTTTGCAAGAAGGGCAGCATTATTCAATAATATCAATGGGAGAAAGAATCAGTCCGCCTATTACAGTTTGACGATCGAGCCGGTTTCCACCGAGCGGTGAATGGCATGGACGAGCTTCGTATTCATCAAGCCGTCTCTTACGCCGGCATCAGGCTCGGTACCCAGGCGAATGTTATCGATAAAGGCATTCAGCATATAACTGGGCGCAGAGGTCAGCGTTCCATTAATCGGGGTGCCTAGGGTGTGCACATGCTTATATTGGCTGCCTCCGGCCTGCCGTACCATTTGATCAGAGAGATCAAGATACAGGGCGCCATCCTCGCCTATAATTTCATATTTAAAATCATAGATCAAAGGCATGGATTCAGGCAAAATCCAGCTGGTAGTAAAGGTCGCATGCGTCTGATCCTCGAAAGTGACAACCGCTTGAATGGAATCATACGTATCGATCCCCATAGCCACAAGCTTCTTTTTCGTTCCAACCGCATAGACCTGTACGGGCTTGCTGCCTTTGAACCAGCAGCCGATATCGGTGGCGTGCGGAAACAAAAACCAGCCGGGAGTGGAGCCTTTGGACCATTTAAGCATTTTCGTTGGTACATAGATGGTATCATTCAATCTGGCATTCATGGTCACAATGGAGCCCAGTTCGCCGCGCTGGATTGCTTCCTTGGCGGCCACAAAGGGAGAGTTCCAGCGGTTTTCGAAGGCAATTAGGCATTTCGTGCCAGCCCGCTCAACCGCTTCAGCCATTTCCTCGGCTTCTTCTACATTCGTAGCCAGCGGCTTCTCGATCATGATGTGAAGTCCCTTGGCCGCTGCCGCAAGCACCGGCTCTTTATGAAGAAAGTCGGGTGTCGCGATAATGATGGCATCCAGGGTTTCTTCTCTTAGCATTTCATCCACCTGTGTGTAGCCCTTGGCCTTGTACTGCTGGCCGTACTGCTTAAGACGCTCGGGATCGACGTCGCTAATAGCAGTGACTTCCGCATAAGGGTTTTGTTCGATAGTGTTAGCGTACAAGCTTCCGCGAATTCCCATGCCTACGATTCCAAAACGAATCATGTCCATTCATCTCCTAGTCTGTCTTCATGTCCCTGAATCTTCAGAGCTCGGAATCCCTCAAAGCTCCTATGTCCTTTAAATCCGAATTCTCATGTTTCTGAAAGTCTGCGGTATGCCGGCTGGCTGAGGTTCATTCCCTGTTATTTCACCGCGCCGCCGGTCATACCGCTGATCATATATTTCTGCAGCAGCCAGAACACAAGAACGATTGGCAGTGTGGTAAATACTGAGCCCGCCATCAAGTAATCCCAATTAACAACATACTGTCCCTGAAAGCTTGCGATGCCTACAGAGAGCGTCCATTTATCGTAGCCATTGAGAAACGTATAGGCAAAAAGAAATTCATTCCAGCTGGTAATGAGCGCAAAGATAGCGGTCGACACCAGTCCGGGCAGCGTCAGCGGCAGAACGATGCGGGCAAAGGTCGTAAAGCGGTTGGCCCCGTCCACCATAGCAGCCTCATCGATACTAGGATGGATAGTGTCGAAATAGCCTTTGAGCATCCATGTGCAGAACGGCACGGCAAAGGTCGTATAAGCCAATACAAGACCGAAATGAGAGTTCAACAGCTGCAGGTCCCGCATAATGATGTATAACGGGATAATTAGCAGCGACCCCGGCAGCATCTGGGTAACCAGAATCAAATACCCGGTGCCCATTCTCCCGCGGAAGCGGAAGCGGGACAATGCGTAGCCGCCCATTGCCGAGATGATAACGGAAAATATCGTCGTCAATACAGATACAATAGCGGTATTGTAGAACCATTTGATAAAGTTCACATTGTCATCCGCGCCGGGATCCAGCATCGCCTTGTAACCGTCCAACTGAATAGTACTCGGGAAGAAGCTGGGCGGGTTGCTGTAAATTTCATTGGGCGGCTTAATCGACGTCATGATCATCCAAATGAAGGGAAGAACGGCAAACAGCGTAACCGCAATGACGCCAACGTACAGCATAATGGTTTTGGTCAGCCTCATGCCGATTCACCCGCTTTCGTAGCTTTTATATAAAACACGGTGAAGATAACGGAAATGGCCAAGAGGATCATTCCGCCTGCGGCAGCAGCTCCGAAGTCGAACGATTCAAAACCGAGCCGGTAGATGAAAATAGTCAGGATTTCCGTCACCCGACTTGGACCTCCGCCTGTCAATACATAGACGATAGCAAAGTCCTTGATCGTCCAGATGACGAGCAGCATGAACACGACTACCGAAACGGGCTTCAGGCTGGGCATCGTTATGTTGAGAAACTGCCTCCAAGCGGATGCACCATCGACCGTTGCCGCTTCGTATAGATCCTTAGGAATACTCTGCAGACCGGCAAGAAGCATAACTGCTACAAAAGGGAATCCCTTCCACACGTTGACAAACATAGCTGCCCCAAGAGCGGTATCGGTGTTTCCGAGAAAGGCGACCGGGCTGGATAACAGATGCATTCTAACTAAAATATCGTTAATTGTTCCATACTGATAATCCATCATAAGAATAAAGACGAGACAAGTAACAACTTCAGGAACCGCCCAAGGAATGATAATCAGGGAGCGGAAAAAGCCTCTTCCCCGGAAATTCCGATTCAGCATGAGAGCGGTGCCTAGACCGAGCGCATACCGGGCTATAACGGTAAAGAAAATATAAACGGCTGTGATCCAGACGGAATTGTAAAAATAATCGGAAGCCAGCACTTGTTTGTAATTATCCAATCCGACAAAAGGGTGTCCGCCAATCGGGCGGGCCATGTACCAATATTGAAAGCTCATTAATGCGGCCTTGAAAATAGGATAAAGCAGGATAATGATGACGGTTATCATCAAGGGTGCGATAAAGAAGTAGGCCGTCCGGTTTTTCTTCAAGCTTTTCCATTCCCGTTTCAAGAAGGAGCTCTTATTGGTGTCCATCGGTGCAGTTTTCATTAGCGCCCTCCTTGTGACCGGGGCTTACCAAGCCCCGGAAATTGTTTTGTTGTCCAGCAAGTCCAGGTCTGCTATTTCGTTAAAATTATCGCGACATAACCTCTTTCATCTTTTCTGCAGCGTCATCCAGCACTGTTTGAGCATCCTGCATACCGATAAAGAGATCCTGAGCCGCATTGACGATAATTTGCGATAATTGTCCCTGCTCCGGAATAGGCGGATCCATAACAGCCGGATCGTACTGACCCTCGTTATACTCATAGAATTGATAAGCCATAGCGTTATTTTCTTTGTACTCATCGGTTTCAATATAATTGCGGTTAGAAGGAATCATCCCGGACACACTGATCAGCTCCTGGGCTTCAGGGCTCGCCATCCATTTCAAAAATTCCCAAGCTTCCTCCGGATGTTTTGTTTTCTGCGAAATAACAGCTATTGAAGGGTTATTGTGGGGATTAGGCTTATATTCTGTGCCCTCATACACGACAGTTGGCTGTGGAATGAGACCAAGATCATCCAGCAGACTCTCGTCACGCTCGCGGGTCATGCCAATAAACCAAGGACCATCCATATTCATAGCAGCAGTGCCATCCCAGAACATTTCCCGCCCGACCTTTTTGTCACGGGTTCCTTGTGGAGTGATGTTGGAATCGCTCAAAAACTCCTGCCACCATGCAGCTGCAAAGACGTTGGCCGGGTGATTTACGTTAATACGTTCCGCAGTGTAAGGCCCCTCCTCGCCGTCACCGAAGTAAATTCCACCGGATATCGGGCGGGCAACCAATCTATACCACTCGGATGCGACGAATGGATGGGAGCCAACAACGCTGGCAAAACCGTATTTGCCGTCTCCGCCAAGCTGGATAGCAGCTTCCTTCAAATCATCCAGGGTGCGGATGTCTTCGGCATTAATTCCGGCTTCCTCGAACATGGATTTGCGGTAAAAAATACCGGTGCTTCCCCATGCATAGTTGGAGATAGCGTAGTAGGAACCATCAATTGTGCTTAATTCCTGACCAATTAAATCGGTTTCAAGATCAGTGCCCTTAATATATTGATCGAGATTCAAAAAGGCGCCGCCTTCGGCCAAGGAGTGGTATGTTGCGAGATTTTCCGGATACATCTGTACAATATCGCCTTGAGTGCCGGCAATAACCTCCGTCGTCAGCTTATCCCAGAAATTTTCGTAATCAGCGCCGTGAATAACAATGCGTACGTCAGGATTAATTTCGCTGTATCTTTGGACGAGGGCATCGATTGCTCTCTTATGCGGGGTTTCCGCATATAGTGATGTTTCAAAGGTCAAGGTAATCTGCTCATTACCGCCGCTGCCGCCACCATTGCTGCCGCTTTCACTTCCGCAGCCGGCAAGTACTGCACCAGATAGCAGTACAAGTGATACGGATGCGCCTAGGCCTTTTCTCATATTGGATTTCATTTGTTTCCATCCCCCTTGAATCAAATTATGTGGTTTGTTTGCAAAGAAGCTGGCCATTCCCGAAGAAACGGTTGCCTGAATTGTACTCAAAGCTTGCTGCTGTAGACAATTAACCGTTTTCGCAAAGTTAACGATAAGTCGCTAGCAGCTTATCGTTTTTCGCCTATACGGCAAGATTTAAAGAGATTAAGCATAACGAAAAAGGCCGGTCCAGAGAGGACCAGCCCTTAATGGGGCGAGTATGAATTCTCTTGATCCGGCGGCTTATGCGGTAGTTGAAGCACTGTAATATTAACCTTTTTCACCGCTTAACTTTTTTCGTTTTGCCTGCGGAAGTCTCCCGGAGAAACGCCGGTTGCTTTTTTGAATACCCGGTTAAACGATATTGGACTAAGGTATCCGGACTGCTCGGCTACAGTCTGAACCGGCAGGGAGGTTTGCAGCAGCAGCTGTTTGGCGTGGGAGATTCTCAGGTCCATTAGGAAATCCACAAACTTTACTCCGTATTCCTCTTTAAATAATTTGCTCAAATATTTGCCGTTTAACCCAAATGTTTCACCCAGCATATCCAACGATAAATCCGGATTGGCAAAATGAGTCTCCATATAAGCTCGTACATCTCCAATGACCGAATGATGGTTGCGGTTTTGGCGGAGCTGGTTTAATTTGATGGAAAAAGTGTCGAGTATAGAAGTCAGCTGCAGTTGGAGGTCGGCAATCGTTTCAAAGGTTTTCACCTGCTGCTGCAGCTTCGGAAGAGCCTCCTTCTTCCACAGCTCTGCAGACTCGGCTGCCATGCTTTCCATAGTCAGGTTAAGCTGATAGATGAGAAAGCTGAACAAGTTTTCGGTATCGGCCCGGCTGAGCAGGTTCCTCCTCATTTCCTGGAATAGCTGGTCCAGCACTTCCTTCCACTTTTCATCCGCGACCCGAAATAATTGTACGAGGGAATAAATGAGCTGAAGATGCTCGAACAATTCTCCGCGGGTGGCGACAATGCTGCTTCGGCGGATGACCTTGTTGCCTCCAAGTACTGTCTTAAAGCCGATGGCGTCCAACGCTTCTTTGTAGGAGTCTTGCAAGGCGTCAGGGGAGTCGACAGACTCGCCTATTCCTATGGTAACCTTGAATTTCAAGTGTTTTTCGACCCATGCTCGCAGGTTGTTCAGCGCTTCTTCAGCGCGCAGCTCTTCCTCGTCCTGATGATCCGGCTCCTCTGTGTCGAGAGGAAGCTGCCAGGCTCCGCACAGCTGGTCTCCGGTTTTCCACAGCGTCCATGTCGTTCCCTTATGCTGCTGGGCAATTTCCTGCAAGGCACTGGACAAAGCGAATTTAAGCAAGCTTACATCTTTGGCGCTGTATTTGCTTTTGATCGCGGTATATTTATCGATTTCAATTACAAAAACAAACTGCGTGCCGAATGTTCTCGGAAGCTCGAACGCATCCATTTCCTGGATCCAGTCGTCAATGCTGACCTGCCGTGTCCCTTCCAGCAGTTCATAAAAGAAAAATTTCCTTTTTATCGACAAATCGGCTGCGTATCGTTGTTCAAGCATAAGGGATTGCTCAAACATGTTTTCCAGCGTATTTTCAATATAATTGAATTCGTCGCCGGGAGGCACGCCTGGCAGCTCGTTATGCTTGCGCTTGGAAAAGGCTTGAATACGGGAAATAATCAGCGCGATAGGCTCGTAGTTTTTCTTCGTCACATAGATCATCCAGCCGATGCCGGCGATTACCAGTATGATGCCGAGGAAGAACCAGACATTGTACAGGGAGAAAATGAGCTGAAACATGCTGCCGTGACCAAGCCCGGTCTGTACCGTCCACCCGGTGTACTCGGACGTTTCGGTGGCGAACACCTCGTTAGAAGATCCGCTCCTCGGGAGTGGAGCAGCGGATTCCGAGCCCGGCGCTGCCAGCAAATCCTGGCCCTGGCGATCCAGCCAATGAATATAGCTGGTTTCCGGATTGTACATGCCGCTGAGCAAAGGCAGCAGGGAATCGGTCCGGACATTCATGACCAGCATGCCATGCTCACGCGAATGAATCGGTATGCCCCTGGTCAATGAGATCACCGGCTTAGAACCGGAAGGGGCAAATTCAGTATAGTTCCTGCGATCCGACCACCGGTTGGAGGGCTCGCTTCTCATTTGCTCGATATACGGCCGATCAGGAAAACTTTCCAGCGTATACGAGGTGCTGTTCGTCAGAACGACAGAATCATCAAAGCGCACAATATAAATGGAGTCAATTAAAGGCGTTGTCACCATCAAATTATGAATGGTGTTAATCATCCGGATGTTGCGGGCTGCTATGTTTTCTTCGGAAGAAAAAAAATAGGAAAAATTGGAATTGTTTAAAATTTCAAATGTAATTTTTTGGTCGATTGCCTGCAGGGCGGAATCTACCGTGGCCAAAGCCTGCTCAGCTAGAAACTGATTGGCTTTGGCAGCTTCCTTCTTGCTCTCCTGGCTCAGCGTCTGAAAGAAAATAAAAAATAGCAAGGACGTGACGATAAAGAAAACAGGAATATAGGAAAGCAATGTTCGGTAAAACCAGGTTTTGTTCATCATCATTCCTCATTTCGGTTGTGCGCGATTGCTAATAAAACAGTATAATAGTGGCGGCGGAAGCGCAAGGACCATTATTAATTGTAATTTAATGTGGCTCACTATAATAATTAGAGGTTGACAGTATAAGATAGCAGAAGGGGAGGGGAAGAGGGAGACTGGAGAAGCGAAGCGTTCGCCTTTGCCACCGGATTTCAACCGCTGAGGCGGCTATGATTAAGAAATCTGGGTGGCAACAGCGATCGGAGGTCCCCTCATTCCCCGTAGTGATTTCCTCCTTTGTTGTCAACCACTAGTTTAAGTTTTGAGCCTTTAATGTAAGGAAGCAAATTAAATAATAGCCCGAGCGGGTCATTGGTTTATATCCTGAAGTTCGTTATGTTGTAGATATAGGTAATCCGGGCTACTTCCTGCCCTGTGCTATCGCTTATAGCTTAAGATTAGCAAAGGCTTAACATGATTAAGAAGGGGACCGCATGGTGAAAACATATCTAAATATTAATAATATCGTAATAAAACCGCTGCTCATTGTAGTTATTTTCGTTCTAGCTCTACTATCCGTTCCAGCGCAGACAGCGGCTCATGCTACACTGCTGCAGGCTGTTCCCGCGGCAGACAGCCAATGGGAGCAGTCACCTAATGAGGTTGTGCTGCGCTTCAACGAGCGTTTGGAGAACAGACTTTATCAAATTACCGTTGTCGATGAACGAAGCCGGCCGGTTACTTCGAATGAAGCAATTATGAGCAGTGATCAGACCGAGATCAGTTTGAAGCTTCCGGTGCTCGGAGAGGGAGCTTATACGGTCAGCTATAAAGTAATCTCGGCAGACGGACATCCTGTCGGGAGTTCTTACGTATTTGTAGTGGGAGATGCTGACCCTGCGGATGCTGCCGGAATGACAGGCATAACCACAGGCGAGGGCTTGTCCTGGAAGATGGGAATCATGGCTTACTTGCGGTTCGCTTCCCGGATTCTGTTTTTCCTCTCTTTTGTTTTATGTTCAGGCTGGGTATTCTGGCGAATGTTTCACCGCAAGGCTGAAGCGGCCATACAACAGGTTGATCAGAGCTGGTCGGTTGGATTGCAAAGGCTCTTTCTAATCAGCGTTCTGCTGCTTGTCTCAACTCACCTGAGCAACTATGTGGAACTAGGCGTGTGGGAGGATATGCTTGCCTTTGCGGGAACGACGACAGGTATCGCATGGATCGTCCTGTTCGCCCTGTCCTTTCTAGGATTTATCGTGCTCCATCGCTCACGGTTTATAGACAGCCTTTGGCTGCTCTCCTTACTGTTCACCCAAAGCTTTATCGGACATTCGTACGGGATCGGCGGAGAAAATGGGGCTATTTTAGTCAATTTCGTGCATTTATTGGCAGCTGCCGTATGGGGTGGAGGCCTGCTATATATCTCGGTTCACTGGAAGCATCAGCGGGAGCATATCAAACAATTTCTGCCTCAATATTCGCATCTTGCCTTGGATAGCGTGATTCTGCTCGTTTTGTCAGGGGGATTGCTGGTCTTTCTGTTCCTACCGGATTTGTCTTATTTGTGGTACACCCAATGGGGAATTATGCTGATGATCAAAATGGTCCTCGTCCTCGGAGTTATTGGAGTGGGGAGCTTTATGCGGAGGGCGCTCAAGAAAAACAAAGAGGATGCGCTGCGTAAAGGGCTAAAAGTCGATTTCGCTCTAATGGCTGCCATTCTACTTGTCGTCGGGGTCATGACTTACCTGAGCCCCTTACCGCCTAACCAGGCCTTCAACTGGCATGAGATGGGAGAACGCGCACATGTTACGGTGATAATCGATCCCAAAATTCCCGGGGCCCAAAATGAATTTATCGTTAAAACCTGGCTGCCGGACGATCAGCCCGAACCGAAACGGGTACAGCTTTACATGCATTACTTGGATGACGAGACGATCGAACGGCTCGAAATTCCTCTTACTCCAGCGGACCCCGGAGAAGGGCAGGACTGGTTTCCTGGATATATCCAATCCGTTTACACATACGAAGGCTCCGCTCTTGCTATGGCAGGCCGCTGGGAAATAGAAGTTAGAGTGATGGATGCGGAAGATTACGAAACGGTCGCCAGACAAGTAATGCACGTGTATTAGGCTGCCATTTGAAGGGTGAATGTGTGAATGGGACAAGGCGACAGTATAACGTTACGCCGATCAAATAGCCGTACAGTTTCCCTCATCCTTTTAATGCGGGAAAAGGAGATTACACTATGCAGCCGATCAGAGGAATAACCTTGATTACGGGGATTATGGCAGCAGGGAAGTCGACGATTGCCCAGAGGTTGGCTGAAAGATTGCAGCCAAAGAGCATTCATTTGCGTGGAGATGCTTTTCGGAGGATGATCGTTTCGGGCAGAGAAGAAATGCTGCCGAATCCGTCAGAAGAAGCGATCAAGCAGCTGCAGCTCCGTTACAAGACCGCTGCGATGGTAGCCGATCAGTACTATGAAGCAGGTTTTCACGTTGTGATGCAGGATGTCATTCTAGGGGCCGATTTACAGACGATGGTTGGGTTAATTCAGAGCAGACCGTTGTATGTTATCGTACTGTCTCCAAGTGTAGCGGCCGTTGCTGAGAGGGAGCAAGTGCGCGCCAAAAAGGGCTATGGGGCATGGGAAATTGCGGATTTAAATCATCTGCTGCAAACGGAAACGCCGAGGCTCGGCTTGTGGCTTGACACCACTAATATGACGCCAGATGATACCGTAAATGAGCTGCTTGCGCGAATGCACCCGGAAGCTTCGGTTAGAATGTAAGAGTACCGCACGCTGTGCCGCGCATGGGTTGCTGCTCTAACGCTCGCCCTCGCTCTTATTTGGCATAAAAGTAACGCTCGCAGGCTGCAACGTCCTGCGGCAGAGTGCAAACGAGGTGCGAGCAGCTGCCGACATCATTTCCCTTTCATCAACGCTAGCATGCAAGTGTATGAGCAGCGCCGCTCTAAGTGCAGCGCTTTAGCCTTTGCGCTTGAACATCGCTCCCCAAGCATCGCGCAGCACTTCGCGCAAGGGGCCCACGCTCGGGCCCACCACGCAGGGGGCATTGAAGCTGAGCAAACTAGCGCAGTGAAGTTAAGCTTTGGCTGTACTGGGCAGCGTTCTTGCCGGCGACATATCCGGTGGAGAAAGCGGCAGTAATATTATAGCCTCCGGTGTAACCATGGATATCAAGAATTTCTCCGCAAAAATACAGCCCCGGCATTTTTTTGGAGGCCATCGTTTTCGGATCGATCTCTTTGAGATGAACGCCTCCCCCGGTTACGAAGGCTTCCTTCAAAGATAGCGTGCCGTTAGCGGTCAGCGGGAAGGCCTTCATCCATTTTACCAGCTGCTCCCAGGTCTGGTGTGAAATATGGTCATAGGTCACATCTTCCGCTACCTCGGCTTTTCTGAGCAGAACAGGAATCAAACGCTCCGGAAGGATGCCCTTTAATATATTTTTAATTGCTTTCTTAGCTTCTGCTCTAGCCTTGGCCCGCAGCTTTTCCAGCAAAGTAGGGGCCGCCTGTTCCGGAAATAAATCTATCGTTAAGAGGACGCCTGGTTGTCCACTCTTTTTCAATTCCTTCACGACAAATTGACTGCACCGCAGAGCGGCCGGACCGGAAATTCCGAAATGCGTAAAAATCATGTCGCCTTCATGGGTGACCAGCTTTTTTCCCTTGGCGTTCCATACGGTCAGCTCGATTGAACGCAGGGACAAGCCCTGCAGCTCGCGAGTCTGGATTAAGGCTTCACCGGAAGTAATAGGTACCTCAGTCGGGTATAGTTCAGTAATCGTATGGCCGGCTTGTTTGGCCCAAATGTATCCATCACCTGTAGAGCCAGTATGCGGAACGGATTTGCCCCCGGTAGCAACAACAACCGCTGAAGCTCTCAGTTTCCTTCCATCGCTCAACTTAACACCGTCAACGTGACCGTTCTCGTACAGCACTGCTTGAACGCTGTGATGGGCGCGAATGTCTACCCCCTGCTTTTGAACTTGAGACAGCAAGGCTTGAACCACAGTCTGAGCTTTATCACTCACCGGAAACATGCGGCCGCGGTCTTCCTCCTTTAAGCGAATCCCCAAACCTTCAAAAAAACGGATGATATCCCGGTTGCCAAATTGGGATAAAGCGCTGTGCAGAAATTTCCCGTTTCCTGGAATGTTCCGGATCAGCTCGTCGGTTTCTTTGGCATTCGTTACGTTACAGCGGCCGCCCCCGGAAATTCCCAGCTTTCTTCCTAGTTTGTCTCCCTTATCTAGAAGAATAACATTGGCTCCATGGGAGCTCGCGGCAATGGCAGCCATGAGACCAGAGGGGCCGCCTCCAATAATGATTACGTCAGCTTTCAAGATGGACAGACTCCTTTTTTGCTTGTGCGTGAGATTAATCGTAAACCAGGCCATAGTTAATTTAATCGATCGTGCTCTCCCGGTCTTATTTATTCAGTCGTTACCGCCGGCTAATTGATCATTCATTTCCTAAGTATAGTAATCCGTCTGTATCCTTAATATTGTAGCCATTTCCTGCACTTATGAAAAGCTTGTCTATGATAGGAATGACCCTTTTTACACATACTAGCAAAAAACAAGGAGGTTAGTGACGATGAACCAAGAATCTAACAAAAACCAACAAGCTTCCGCTAACGCTCAAGAGTCGGATTCTCTGGAGCAGCGGATGCAGGAGCAGCAAGCTGTGGAGGCTGAGGCTGACGGGAAAAATGATGGAATAAGCATAGACAAAAAATTAGATGGGCCTAACCGGCCATCCGTTTGAATGAGAAGGGAATTTAGAATGGATAGGGATAAGCGGCCTACTGCAAGGTCAGGCGCATTTTTACCTCAGCAGGGACCGGAGCAGGAGCAAGGAAGGGAAGCTGCATCCGAGCGGCAGGGCAACTATTCGCAGGAGAAGGGAAAGGAAGCTGTATCCGAGCGGCAGGGCAACTATTCGCAGGAGAAGGGAAAGGAAGCTGCATCCGAGCGGCAGGGCAACTATTCGCAGGAGCAAGGAAGGGAAGCTGCATCCGAGCAGCCGGCCAGCCCTTCACAGGGGCGGTACAGCGAAACGGTTGCCGATAACCCGGCCATCACGAATGATGATCCGGCGCTGGACCCTTTCGAGATCGAATTTCTCCCCGAGTTTCGTGAGAACCGGGGGCCGGCGGCGCCATTTATCAATCAATACGGAGTGGTTATCGGCGATTATCATTATGAGTCTCCGAACTCTCCATTGGAGCAGTGGAGCGAGGACACAGATCCTGCGGTAATGGCTGGCGATCAATGGGTTCATCCTTTTAAGGATGTAGGATTTTTGACAAGTGAGAATCGAGACCTTTTCGAAAAGGGCATTCTTCCAAAGGGTGGAGTGTTTATGCATCCCGAGCAAAATACCGAATATAGACGAGTCAGTGAGAACGATGAAGGTTCTGCAGGTGAAGAAACAGGGTCATCCAAGGAAAATAAAGGGGATACCCAGCGCTAGAGAAGCGGCAATGGTTGTCCTAAAATGTTGTGCAACCGCCGCATAATTGCCTGAAATGTCCTGCAACCGCCGCACAATCGCCGTAATAAATGCCGTGTAACTGCGATGCAATTGCCATGTAACTGCGAGATGGCTCTGCTCCCCCGCTGTGGTATTACAGCTTTGCAATCAAAGTACGGGACTGTATAATAGGGGTAGGAACTATTTATACAAACCTGTCAGGAGTGATTAAGGAATGTCTATGTCTTTTGAGTCATATATGATGGATGTTATTCAGCCGATGAGAGATCAGCTGACACAGTTGGGAATTACCGAGCTTCGCACACCGGAGGAGGTTGTGGAGAAGCTGGAAAATGCTAAAGGCACCGCACTGCTAGTTGTCAACTCCGTCTGCGGCTGTGCTGCAGGACAATGCCGGCCGGGAGTGGGGCTAGCTTTAGAAAATGAGATTGTTCCAGATCACTTGTTTACCGTATTTGCCGGCCAGGACAAGGAGGCAACGGCTAAAGCTCGTGAGTACATCACCGGCTACCCGCCTTCATCTCCTTCCATAGCGTTGTTTATGGATGGCGAGCTGGTTCACTTTATTCAGCGCCATCAAATTGAAGACCGCTCTGCTGAGATGATTGCAGCTGACTTGAAGCAGGCCTTCAATCAGCACTGCAGCAAATAAGATATTAATAAAAATCCTGTTAGGCCTTCAGCCGTAACAGGATTTTTGCTAAGGGGCTTCTGCGCTATAACGAGGTGCGGATGGCGAGTTGGCAACAGCACTATAACGAGTTGTGGATGGCGTTAGAAAGCATCTGCGCCACAGAATTGGCTAACAATAACCATGTAAAAGAAAGGTTGCTGCACTTTGGATAAGCAAAGTCAAATTATACAAGAGCTAGGTGTCCAGCCGACTATCGATGCACCGGCTGAAATCCGCAAGCGTGTCGATTTTTTAAAGGATTATCTCAAGGCGAATCCATTTGCCAAGGGGCTGCTTATCGCTATTAGCGGCGGGGTAGACAGCGCGGTTGCCGCCGGGCTGTGCAAGCTGGCCACGGATGAATTGAGCCGGGAAAGCGGACAAGATTACATAACGCTCGGGGTTTTTCAGCCTTTTGGCGAGCAAGAGGACATTGAAGACAGCTATGCTGTAGCGGAAGCTTTCCAGCTTACTCACAAGGTAGAGACCGACATTGAGGATGCAGTGGATGAACTGTGCCTGGAAGCGGAATACGGCTTGAAGTCGATCGGTATTCATAAGCATTTAAGCGTTGGGGGCAAAGGAAACGTCAAAGCAAGAACACGCATGGTGCTGCAGTATGCGCTTGCTTTTGAACTGAACCTGCTTGTTGTAGGTACAGACCACGCTTCTGAAGCGATAACCGGTTTTTTTACGAAGTACGGGGATGGCGCTGTTGACATTACTCCGCTCAGCACGCTGACCAAGCGTCAGGTGAGGCTGCTGGCGAAGGAACTCGGTGTGCCGGAGGCGATCCTGAATAAGGCTCCAAGTGCCGGGCTGTGGCCTGGCCAAACAGATGAGAAGGAACTAGGCATCACTTATGAAGACAACAGTGATTATCTCGAAGGCAAAAAAATTAGCGAAGAAATAAGCCGAAAGCTCGAAAGCCGCTATGAGTTGACGCGTCACAAGAGAGAGCCGATTCCACGAATCTAAACGACGAAGCACATGCTTAAGAGCCTGCGAGATTAACGTCAAATTGGGAGAGGCGGATGTGAGATATGATAATAGGTGTAGGTACGGATATTATTGAGATTGCCCGTGTCAAAAAATTGATGGAGCAACCGTCCGGAGAACGGTTTGTAGCGAGAGTTCTCACCGTGAAGGAACGGGAGCTCGCAGCCAACCGCAGCGGAAGAATGTATGAGTACGTGTCAGGGCGCTTCGCTGCGAAGGAAGCGGTGGCCAAGGCCTTAGCTTGTGGAATCGGCCGCGAGGTTGGATTCCAGGATATTGAAATTTTACCTGATCTGCATGGCAAACCGGAGTGTACCTTATCTGCGGATTCGATTGGCAGGCTGAATCTAGGGAAACCAATTCGGATCCACTTGAGTATTTCCCACAGTGACGTTATGGCTTCCGCATTTGCTGTGGCGGAGGCTGTGGATACCGCCAGTGATGGGAAGCAGGCCGGGTAAACTGGGGTCTGAATACAAAAAGCCAAGCTCTGACTTTGTCAAGAGCCTGGCTTTTCCTGTTACCACAGAGAAGTTATTTCATTGCCGCGAGCCATTCGGACAAGGTGTTGATTTCGCCATCGCTAAGCTGTCCTCCGAATGCGGGCATTCCGTTTCCGCCGTTCGTAATTTTAGCAGCAATTTCTTCCTGGGACAATCTCGAGCCGACATTGCTAATATTGGTATTTCCCCCGCGGCCCTCTCTGTTATCTCCATGACAGGCGAGGCAGTGCTGACGATAAAGAGTTTCCGCCTCTTCAGCTGTTACGGAGCCGTTGTTCGCATTTTCGCCGCCATTCGTTTCTCCAGGAGGTGCCGGTGTTTGTACATTGCCTCCCTTGTTATCATTGGCATTGCCGCAGGCTGTCAAAGCAGCGGCCAGAAGAAGGCAGAAGAGTAACATAATCGCTTTTTTCATAAGGCAAATTCTTCCTTTCTTAATGATCCTCGATTATAGTGTTTCTAAAGGAACTTCAAATATACATCTAACATGAAGGGACGGGATCAGAAGCAGACAAAGCGATATGCGCAGCAAAAGCGGTGTGATGTATCCGCTGCAGGTTTAAGATTAACAGAGAAGACATGGGTTTATTGGAGGAATGGAGATGAACAGAAAGATAAAAAAGAGGCACATGCTGATGACTATCCTTCTTGTATGCTTCATTGGTTTGTCAGCCTGTTCCGCAGAAGAGCCTTCTACCGAACCGGAACCGTCGGATGCTTTCCAGACAATGGGCAGTGAAGGAGTGGAAGGGGCTGACAGCAATACGGAAGGAGACAGTGAAGGAGCTGAAAGGAAAGACAGCGATACGATAGAAAAGACAGGGGAACAAAACGTGGACCGGGAACAGCAAATCGAAGAGCTCAAAGCGCTCATTCCGGAAGGGTTGAGCAAACGCCCGGAAACGGCGGCGGAGTTTTTTAATCTGCAACCGGGGCGCTTTTCCGGTATCTCCTACGATAAACAAAGTGATGAAATTATCCAGGCGCTGGAGCAATTCCCCGACATCGAGAATCCTGAAGCGGAAATACTGGAGTTATACTACCTCGCCCTGCTCGGGCTGTTCGCAGAAGATTATCCGGAACCGAGTGAAATGATTAACAAGATAAAGCTGGCTTCGTTTGGCGATCCGGAAATGGACGATCCGCGCTTTCAGTTCAAGGAACAGTACAACGTAATGATCCTGCTGGACGCTAGCGGCAGCATGGGTCACACGACGGGAAGCAAGACGAGAATGGAAGCAGCGAAGGATGCAATTCGCTCTTTTGCCGCATCTCTTCCTGCTGAGGCACAGGTCGGATTGCGTGTATACGGACATGAAGGGACGGGATCAGAAGCAGACAAGGAGCTTTCCTGCAGCAAAAGCGATTTGATGTATCCTCTCCAGGCGTATGATGAGCAGAAGCTGGACGAAGCGCTGGATCAATTCAAACCAGCAGGCTGGACGCCCATTGGCCTTGCCCTTGAGCAGGCGCAGCAGGATTTGCAGGCGTTCAAAGGGGAGCAAAACACGAATATTATTTACCTGGTCAGTGACGGGATCGAGACGTGCGGAGGAGATCCGGTAGAGGTGGCAAAACAGCTGGCAGACTCTGACCTAACACCGATTGTAAATATCATCGGATTTGGAGTGGACGGGAATGCCCAGCGGCAGCTCAAGCAGGTAGCCGAAACTGCAGGAGGCCGTTACGTGCTGATCCAGGATCAGGAGGAACTGGAGAAGGAATTTGAGCAGGCCAAGGAAATTGCGCGCAAGTGGAAGGATTGGAAAAGCCAGGTCAACCATGAATCCTTAGGAACCAAAATTCAACATTCTTTAGATATTCGTGAGTACGCTTATGACTGGAATGATAAAAGACGGGCGGAAAGCCACAATTTCCTCAATGCTTTTATGGACTTAAAAAGAATGAAAATATTGGATAGGCAGACGGTCTTAGAACTGGAGAGTATTGAAGATGAACAAGAGAAAAGGATTCGGGAACATGGCAGAGAATTGGAAGAATATCTCCGCGAGCTGAATGAAAAGACGTATAAAGAAACAATCGATGCAATAAATCAGAAGTTTCACGAGAATGTACCTAGAGATTAGAAACACAAACATTTTTTATCAGATTTAATGACGGTGGTACAGATGACAACGCTTGTAGTACCGTTGGCGGGCAAGTTACAATAGCTGCGAAGCAGCGTTCAAGGTATGGCAGCACAGCGCACGGCAGCACGCGCACGGCAGCACAGCGCATGGCAGCACCGCAACACGGCAGTCATAAGTTCACAAAAATTCCGCTAGGAAGCGGGGGATGGCATTGAATAAGATGGTAGATATGGTGGAGCATCAGGTCATAGCGGCAGTCAGGCATGAAGAGGAGCTGGGCAAGGTAGCAGCCAGCCGGGTTAATGTCGTTTTTCTAATGACAGGAACTATCGGCAATTTGCATCTGTTGGTCAATCAGATTAAAGACAGCGGCCGGCGGGTGTTCATTCATATGGATTTCATTGAAGGCATAGCGTCAGACCGCAGCGGTGTGCATTATATAGCAACGGAGCTGAAGCCAGACGGGATCCTGACTACCAGGAGTCATTTGATTGGAATGGCCAAGGAAAACGGCCTAATGGCGATTCAACGCCTTTTCCTTATTGATAGTACGGCTATACGCAACGGTCTTAAGGCAGTCAACTCTTCTGGAGCCGATGCTGTAGAAATTATGCCGGGAGTGATGCCCAAAGTCATTCATGAGCTTACGGAAAAAACCGATCTGCCGATTATCGCCGGGGGGCTGATTCGTTCGGAAGAGGAAGTGATGGAGGCGCTGGAAGCAGGTGCGCTTGCCGTATCCGTCGGAAGTGAAACGCTGTGGCAAATGCAACTGTAGACACTCTGGCTTGATTTGAGGTATACTATTAATAATTAATGATGCTAATGCATATGGGCGGAGATACTAAGAGAACCCTTTGCTGATGGCACCTTTTTTAAGGTGTGTCCTTCAGCTCAAGGTTCTCTTTTTCTTTTTCCGTTATACAGCCAAACAGAGTGCAATATTCAAAAAATGTACCGCACTTTATTTAATAAAAGGGGAGATTAAGTCATGGAATTTTCAGCTAAACGCCGGCAGGAATTACTGACAGAAATGCAGGAGCAAAAGCATGATGTGCTGGTTATCGGCGGGGGGATTACTGGTGTCGGGACAGCATGGGATGCCAGTCGCCGGGGAATGAAAACAGCATTGCTGGAAATGAAGGATTTCGCCTGGGGCACAAGCAGCCGTTCCACAAAGCTTGTCCACGGCGGGCTGCGTTATCTTAAACAGGGGGAAGTCAAGCTCGTTATGGAGGTAGGGAGGGAAAGAGCGCTGCTGCATCGCAATGCTCCTCATATTGTTATTCCCGCACCGATGCTGCTTCCTGTGTACAAAGGCGGAACCTATGGCTATTTGGCTTCTTCAGTAGGCTTATACGTGTATGATTGGCTGGCCGGAGTAGAACGGAAAGAGCGGCGCAAAATGTTCAACCGTGAAAAAACGATGCAGATTGAGCCGCTATTCAAAACTAAGGATCTAAAAGGCTCAGGCTATTATTACGAATACCGGACAGATGACGCCCGGCTGACGATTGAGGTGGCCAAATGCGCTCACCGCAATGGCGCCAAGCTTGTTAATTACGCGGAGGTAACTGGATTTATCTATGAAGGCAAGCGGGTCGCTGGAGTGGAAGTGCTTGACCGGGTAAGCGGCCAAACCTACAAGATTTATGCCAAAAAAATCGTGAACGCCGCAGGACCATGGGTGGACCGGGTCCGCTCCAAGGATCATGAGGTCAAAGGCAAGAAGCTGCTATTGACCAAAGGGGTTCACCTCGTGGTTGATTACAGCCGTCTGCCGATTAAGCAGGCCGCCTATTTCGATGTTCCAGATGGCAGAATGATCTTTGTCATCCCGCGTGATGGCAAGACGTACATTGGAACTACGGATACGTTCTATAAGGAAGCGATTGAGGATCCGAGAATAACGGAAAAGGATAGAGACTACTTGATCGATGCGGTAAATGCGGCCTTTAACGGAGTTAATCTGACAAAGGAAGATGTGGAGTCGATGTGGTCTGGTCTTCGTCCGCTCATTCATGAGGAAGGCAAGGCGCCTTCAGAGGTATCACGCAAGGATGAAATTTTTATTGCGGATTCCGGATTAATCACGATTGCTGGCGGTAAACTCACCGGTTTCCGCAAAATGGCAGAGAAAGTCGTCGACCTGGTGGCAAAACAGCTGCAGAATGAAGAAAACGTCAGTTATCCAGGCTGCACTACAGACCAGGAGGTTTTGAGCGGCGGAGATACCGAGGGTAAGAGCTATAATGAATATAAGCAGCTGATCGTTGATGAGGCTGAACGTGTTGGACTCTCTCTCGAGACAGGCGAATATTTCTATTCCCGCTATGGTTCTAATACCAGGTGGATCTACAAGCGGATTGCTGAATGGAAGGAAGAGCAGGCTCTTAATGTGGAGCAAAAAGCGCTAATGGCTGAAGTGGATTACTGTATTGAGCATGAAATGACGGTATCTGCAGTTGACTTCCTGGTTCGCCGCACGGGTCTTATGTTCTTTAATATTCACAAAGCGAAGGAAATTTCCGAAGCGGTCTTCCATCTAATGGCGGACCGGCTGCAATGGGATGAGAAGCAGAAGGCAAAGCAGGAGGAAGAATTGATTAAAGCGTTTGAAGCAGCGCAGGTTGCATTACCGTCCAGTGCTTCTTGATTGCGAAAGAGTGATATAGGTAAAAGAATGAAGATGCAGCAAATAAGATGAAGCTGCAGCAAACAAGATGAGGCTATAAGGCAAAAGAATGAGGTTTGCAGCAAACAAAATAAAGCTGTAAGGCAAACGGATTTGCCATCCACTAAAACCGAGTAATACGAGCGGGCGGATAATAGCTCATAGATTTTTTGGCTCCCCACAAAGTGTATAAGCAGGCAGTCAGGCAGCTTTGCTTTGTGGGGCTGCTTTTAGCCGCAACCTCACAAAAAATGTAAGCAAGCGATATGCACAGCCTATTCAGGGCGGTGCTGTGTTATGATAAAGAAACGATGAATTACTATTAGCGGGAGGTTCAGTATGGCCGAGCAATTTATTCTTTCTTTGGATCAGGGAACAACAAGCTGCCGGGCGATTTTGTTTGATAAGAGCGGAAAAGTAGTGTCTCTGGCGCAGCAGGAATTCACTCAGCATTTTCCACAGACAGGTTGGGTAGAGCATGATGCCACGGAAATTTGGGAAGTGCAGAAAAAAGTTATGCTGGAAGCGGCAGCCGCGGCAGGTGAAGGCGAAATCGCCGGGATCGGGATTACAAATCAGCGGGAGACAACGGTTGTTTGGGATCGTCAGACTGGAAAGCCCTTACATCATGCTATCGTTTGGCAGTGCCGCAGAACCGCGGAGCTGTGCGAGCAGCTGGTACAGGAGGGATGGGGAGAGACCATCCGGAAAAAAACCGGGCTCGTAACCGATGCTTACTTCTCAGCAACCAAGTTGAAATGGATTCTTGAGAATCATCCTGATATTCGTGACAAAGCGGAACAAGGGGATGCGCTCTTCGGAACGATCGACAGCTGGCTGATATGGAATTTGACCGGGGGACAAGTACATGTCACGGACATTTCCAATGCGTCGCGCACGATGATGTTTAACATTCATACACGAGACTGGGATGACGAGCTGCTGCAGAAGTTTGGCATTCCCCGTTCCATGCTGCCGGAAGTCCGCTCCTGCAGTGAGGTTTATGGCCGCACCTCGCTTGTTCCGGAACAGCCGGAGCTGGCGATTGCAGGATCTGCGGGTGATCAGCATGCGGCCTTGTTCGGCCAAGGATGCTTCAAGAAGGGGATGGCCAAAAATACTTATGGGACCGGTTGTTTCATGCTTATGAACACCGGAGAACAGCCGATAGAGTCGAATAAAGGACTGCTGACCACGATAGCCTGGGAGTTGGACGGACAGATCGAGTACGCCCTGGAAGGGAGTGTATTTACGGCCGGCGCGGTGATCCAGTGGCTGCGGGACGGGCTGGGCGTTATTGATTCCGCACAGGAAACTGAAGGTATCGCTCTGTCTGTGGAGGATACGAATGGAGTATACTTTGTACCGGCCTTCACCGGACTGGGCACCCCATACTGGAATCCGCATGCAAGAGGCATGATTACCGGTCTTAGCCGGGGCACAACCAAGGCGCATGTTGTCCGTGCGGCACTGGAGGCGATTGCTTACCAGTCAGTGGATGTGCTTAAGGTTATGGAAGAGGAATCCGGTATTCCAATGCAGGAGCTTCGTGTAGATGGAGGAGCCGTCAAGAACGAATTTTTGATGCAGTTCCAGGCCGATCTGATCGGCACGGAAGTATCCCGTCCAAAGGTCCAGGAAACGACCGCATTGGGGGCGGCTTTTTTGGCCGGGCTGGCTGTAGGCATATGGAATAGCAAAGAGGAAATCCAGAATATATGGTCAGAGGACGGGCATTACAAGCCGGCCATGACGGAGCAAGAACGAAAGGCCAGATACGATGGCTGGAAACAAGCGGTGTCTTTTCAATTGAGCTAGTTTTTAGATTGAGCGGTGTATGGCCTTGTTTAGGTTTATCTGATACAAAATGAAGATAGGTTGAAGCTAAAGAGAATATTAGAATGGAAAACGCTGCGATGGTCATTAGACCCGGCAGCGTTTTTTACATAGTGTTAAGGCGTTTTGCGTAAACAGCATTTCAGTTTGTAACTGAAGATGATGTGTATCCAGTCTTTGAAATCCCTATTTTTAATCCGCCTCGGGCCCCGCTGCAGCGGTGATTGTGTGCGCTTTTTCTGTGAAAATAACCTTCCGAGTAAACTCCCCGCATGATGATCAATCTCGGGTAATCGCACCTTTAATCACGTGATTACGAGCTTGTACGAAATTGCGTCTGAAACACTGGCTGGAGCTCCTTCCTTAATAGCTTAAGCCCTGCATTTGGTACTTTTGTACGATTTGTCATACAAATCTCGGGTCATCGCACCTTAATCCCATGCATTTGTACGATTTGTCATACAAATCTTGGGTAATTGCCCTTCAACCCCCTGTATTTGTACGACGTTTCATACAAATCTCCGGTATTCGCTCTTCAACCGCATGAATTTGTACAACATTTCATACAAAGGCAGGCGACAACCCCGCGAACCCGCCAACCTTGGCTATTTTCATGCCGGAAGTTGTGCCTGAGAATTCAATGGCATGACTGTTTTCACATACACCTTCGCACACAATTGGCATACAATTTTGCACACAATTCACATACACTTTCGCACACAATTTCGCATACAATTCGTCTCGGGACCGCTGCTTGGGGGGTGCTTATTCTAGCTATCGGGCTGAACGGCCACTTTTCGGACAGCCCTTCTTTTTTTTGATACGGTACATCAAAAAGAGGGTAATTAGGAATACTGAAAAAACCTGAGACGAATTAAAAATAGAGGATTACAGCAAGTGAAGGCGAGGAGGAGCAGCATGAAGGACAACTCTTGGAAAAATCCGGTTTTTATAGTTTCCAGCCTGCTGGTTCTGGTGTTAGTAATACTGGGGGCAGTCTTACCCGGAAGCTTTGAAAGAGCAGCTAACCGACTATATGATATTACAACAATTAACTTTGGATGGTTTTATTTGCTGGCTGTCTTTATTATTATTGTGTTTTTATTTGGACTGGCTGTAAGCAAATACGGAGCTATCCGGTTAGGACGGGAAGATGAGAAGCCTGAATATCCGTTTTTTACTTGGATAGGTATGCTATTCTCTGCGGGATTCGGCGTTGGACTTGTATTCTGGGGCGTAGCCGAGCCGATGAGTCACTTCTTTACACCGCCATTTAACGGACTGGCTGGCGAAACCCAAGAGGCGGCAAGAATCGCTATGGGTTACGCATTTTTCCATTGGGGCATTAGCCAGTGGTCAGTATTTGCTATTCTTGGTCTGGTGATCGCTTTTTTGCAATTTCGCAAGAAAAAGGAAGGCCTTGTTTCCAAGGCATTGGAGCCGGTGACCGGGGAGATGCGTACGCTTAAGAATACCATCGACATATTGGCTGTTATAGCAACTGTTATGGGGATCGCTACATCGCTGGGACTTGGTGTGATGCAAATGAACGGCGGCTTGAACAGCGTATTTCAAACAGGTAATCGGATCAGTATTCAGATGATCATTTTAGTTTTTGTATTTGCCGCATATATGACCTCAACGTTTACTGGAATTAATAAGGGGATCAAATATTTAAGCAATTTTAATTTAGCGGTTGCGCTTATTTTTCTAATTTATGTTTTTGCGGTCGGGCCGACCGTTTTTATTCTGGAGTCTTTTACTCTTGGATTGGGGGATTATATATCGAGCTTCATCTCATATAGCCTTCGCTTGCAGCCCTATGCCGGCGGCACATGGGTTCGGGACTGGACGATTTTCTATTGGGCGTGGGCCATAGCTTGGTCGCCTTATGTCGGAGCTTTTGTAGCCCGAGTATCGCGGGGAAGAACGGTGCGGGAGTTTATTTTCGGGGTTATGGTCGTGCCCCCTTTCATCGCATGTTTGTGGATTGCTGCTTTCGGAGGAACGGCATTATGGCACGATTTGCAGCAAAATGCTGGCATCGCTGGGGCTGTCAACGCAGATGTAACGTCCGCTTTGTTCGAGCTGTTTAATCAACTGCCGTTCCCGGTTCTGATGTCCGGCCTCTCCATCCTGCTGATTTTAACATTTCTGGTGACATCTTCAGATTCGGCCACTTACATTTTAGCGAGCATGACCACCTCCGGAAACTTGAATCCAACCGTCGTAATCAAGATGGTATGGGGAGGACTGATGGCGGCTATCGCAGGAGTCCTCCTTTATACAGGAGGCCTGGAAGCTCTGCAGACTGCGTCCTTAATTGCAGCCCTGCCGTTTACCGTAATTCTATTGTTGCTAATTATTTCTGTGATTAAGCTTTTCGGTAAAGAGTCGCTGCCCATTCGCAAAAAAGACTTGAATCGTTTTCGTAAATTGGAAGAGGCGGCGAGCCAGCAGGTGGAGAAAAAGGACGGGAACAAAGCGAGGTAGGTTGAAAAAAAGGATGCTCCTGCAAATGATTTGGCGGGGGCATCCTTGACCTATACTTCTCCCGCGTAAACAAGCGTAGTGTTTCGGCACACTCCAGCATGGAAAAAGCCAAAGTTTTGGAAGGAGATGGAGGGCTAGTATTCTGGTGTTTTGAACGAATGTCGTACAAAGCATGTGATTTAATTTGAGATTACCGGAGATTACCGGAGATTACCGGAGTTACCCGAGTTATCGGAAACCGAGATTATCGAAATTACCCGAGGCCCCTTCATGCGTGTTCATGTGAGGCGTTTTGTTTGCTTAGGGGTATCGGATAACTATTAACGTATAGAACTGTTATTAGCTTGCCGGGCAGCGATCCGGCAGTCCAGTCTCAGCAACAAGCCGCAGACAATCAAGCTGCAGCCGCCCATCGAGCTGATGACAAAGGGCAAGAAGCCCAAGTAAGCCCAGGCAATAACGATGCTCAAGGTAAGAAGCCACAATCCTAAATAAAGGAATACCCTGCGGAATACAAGGCCGAGCTTCATATAGAACAGGGAAAGGACCAGTCCTTGAAATAGCGGAAAGAAATACCGCTCCACCACTTCCAGGCTAAATAACAAAAGCGCGATCGCGGCAAAAAGCAAATACGGAAGGGCAAAACGCCGTATGTTTGTCCAGCTCAATGATAGGGGTTTCTCTGGTTTGCCAGCGAAAGCTATAACTAGGGCGCTTAGGGCGGCGGCAATCGCAACTAAGGCGAAGGACAGCCAGGCAGGAAAGCTGCCATCATCCAGCAAGCCTATGAAGGCCTGGAATATCCATTGAATTCCCCATATATACAGTAAGGGAATGTAAGGGCGTACCGCCGGCAGCGCTTGGTTAAGTTGTGTTCGTAGCTCCGCCCATGTTTGCTGCAATTCACTCTCTCCTTTTTACGGTCCTCGCAAAGCATAGGGTTAGACAATATGCCATCGCCCTTTTGTGGGGATTGTTTTGGCTCTGAACCATTGATCTATGCGATAGCTTACTATTCCCCGGAATCGAAGTCAAACCGTATTTTCTAGAGATCTTATAAAAAGGTACCAGAGGTGTGAGCTTCGTACTGAAGGGTTCGCTATTTTTGTTCATGAGAGGGATGGGTAGCCCCGGTTGAGATGTCAAGCCGAGGTGTAACGGGAGGAGTTCCGAAAAACGCGATTCTGAAAAAAAAGGGACTGTGGCAAGCGTTAGAATTTGCAGTGAGCTGCAAATGACCTTCCTGCCTGCTGTAAACTCTTATTCACATTAATCGACAGCAACTGCGAGCGTTCTTATCCGCCGCGGTGCAACGTTTTAGGTTCATTGCGATTAAAAATAAATGCCGCACTTTGGCTAAAAGGATTGCATTTTTCCCGCATGCGGTGTTTCGCTGCTTGGCGGCTAGTGAATTTGCCTGCTCGCGGGTGTGGCGGCTTATCAACTTGCGTGATAATAGTGTTTGGTTATTCAGTTTGGAGCGGGATTCATCATTCGGAAGGTGTAGAATTTGCGTTCTTGGCTTTGCTTTGGTTTAAATCATCAGCTCGATGCTTTTTCGCGTAATCTCTTGGAGATACGCCTTCTATTTTTTTGAAAATCCGGCTGAAATAAAACTCGTCGCTGTATCCGACACTATCGGCAATTGATTTCAACCGGTAACCGGACAAAACAAGCAGCTCCTTGGCACGGTCTATCCGGATGTGAGTTAAGTAATCAATCGGACTGTAGCCAGTCGACTTCTTGAATAAACGGGAGTAGTGGCTTACGCTTAATCCGGCCATTTGGGCAAGCAGTTCAAGGGTAAGCGGCTCCCGGTAATGCCAGCTGATATAATCCTGGGTCTTGTCGATGGCGGCATTGGTATCTCCCGTAATTTTTTGTGAACGCAAATCGAGCAGAATAGTGAGCATCAGCTCCTGAATCAATAGCTTGCGCCGCATCGCCGTAATTTGTCCTCTACGTTTCCATAAAGAAACTAGCTGTTCCCAAATGTAAATTAATTGAGGGGGGTTATGGATCGTATACATGCCTTGGAGAGGGAAGGAAGGCTCCAGGCTGAATTTCCAGTCCTCCTTATCCTGATAGCATTCTGCATATTGAAAGCGCAAAAAATAATACTCCAAAGTATGCTCCGGGTCGGTAGTCCGCGAAACCATCATGTCGGGAGTGAAGAAGAACAGCTTTCCGGGCTCGGCAGGGTAGACGCTGCCGTTAATAGTGAATTTGCCTTTCCCTTTGACGATGAGCCACAGCGAGGGATAGCGTATGCGGCCAAGTGCGCGTTTCCATTCTGGGGCCACTTGCTGATGGCCGATCATAAGAGGCGAAATTATGAGTTTATTAAGGGAAGCGGCGAGCTCGCCTGGGGTCAACAAGGTAAACACCTCCAGAATCTAAAAAGTCACGCAAAGGCAGTGTTTCATAGATAATTCCAGTAAAAAAATTACCGCCATATCTTCAGCATTTTGCTTGAAGGCTTAAACGCTTTTTGTGAACAAGTTTAGCTCAAAACGTTTTGTGTCTCTTGCTTGCTGCCAATAAGCTCACCTGTACGGCTGATTATATCCGCAGAAATCCGTAAAAGTAGACTGTATCTCCGATTATAGTATACTAGTACGTGATCAGCCAGTTGTAATCAACCGACGGTCAACCACTTCAGGTCAAAAGATTTCAACCAGCTTGTTAGCGAAAGCAGCAGTATTTAGTGATGACTTAACATCCCGGCGAAAATTTCCTTAGTTGCATGGAATATCGTACAAATGGACTCCTTGCAGTCCTCGTGGAGGAGTTTTGACAACACTCGTGGCAGCATTATGAAACAGATTTGAATGAACAAATGGATACTAATTCGTTTTTTGAAATGATAGTAGTTTATGGCTTGAGGTTTTGCATGGAACGTTCGATCCGGAATGCCTTTTTACCGGTCGGCTGTCAGGCATAGGATAAAAATAACAAGGGGACAACGGTCAAGTACTGTGAGCAGCTGAAAGGGAAGGGGTACGGTATGGAAAAATCTTTATTTGCCGCAGAGTTATTGGCTTGGTATAGACGGGTTAAACGGGATCTTCCCTGGAGAAGAAGCCGCGACCCTTATTATATTTGGGTGTCAGAGGTGATGCTGCAGCAAACCCGGGTAGAAACAGTCATTCCTTATTTCCATCGGTTTATTGAAAAATTTCCGACTCTGGAAGCATTGGCGGCTGCTCCGGAGGAAGAAGTGGTCAAAGCGTGGGAGGGGCTTGGTTATTATTCACGGGCAAGGAATTTGCAAGCGGGAGCAAAAGAAGTAATTGCCCGCTACGGCGGGATAGTGCCTGCACGGAAGGAGGACATCTCTACCTTGAGGGGAGTAGGGCCTTACACGGCAGGTGCGATACTCAGCATCGCCTATAACGTGCCTGAACCAGCTGTAGACGGCAATGTTATGAGGGTATTGTCCCGGTTTTTCCTGATCACTGATGATATTGCCAAGCCGTCCACCCGCAAGGCAATGGAAAAGCTGGCTGGCTCACTAATTCCTGAAGGGGCCGCAGGGGATTTCAACCAAGCGCTGATGGAATTCGGGGCGACATTATGTACCCCGCGCTCTCCTCATTGCTTGACCTGCCCGGTTATGGAGGGCTGCCAGGCGAGGCTTAACGGCATGGAGACAGAGCTGCCAGTCAAAGCGAAAGCTAAACCGCCACGGCTGGAGCCGCGGGCTGCAGCGGTCATTATCGGCACCGGAAAGCATGCCGGCAAGCTTCTCATCCGCCGCCGGCCGCAGCAAGGGCTGCTGGCTGGGATGTGGGAGCTGCCGCATGTGCTTGTGCCGCAAAGCGCCGCTTCGCCGTCCGCCAAAGGCCAGGTTGTCCGCGTGGGAGCGGACAACCTGGCTGCGGCGGAAGCGGCTGCCGCCTACATGGCTGAGCTGTCGGTGTCCCACACCGACAGCTCAGCCAGCGGCGGCGCAGCAGCGGCGGGCGGCGCAGCAGCGGGCAGCGCGGCAG
>NZ_HE610958.1:572012-573697 GCF_000285515.1 Paenibacillus senegalensis JC66 | reverse complement strand
TGCCTTGTGCGAGCGCCTGGCGGAGGAAGACGGCCTTACGATCTTCCCAGAGCGGTGGCTGTTGAACACGGAGCACGTGTTCAGCCACATCCGCTGGGAGCTGGCCGTTTTCCGCTGCCGCCTGGAGCCGCTGCACGAGGAAGCAGCCCTGCCGCCGCAATATCGCTGGCTAAGCCAAGATGAGCTGGCGGAGTATGCTTTTCCTAATGTTTTTTTGCGGATAATGAAACAGCTTCAATTGCCGCAAAGTTGATTTGTTTTTAATTAGATATTAGCACTGCCGTACTCGGGCAATCTCTCAGCATACAGGCCGTGCGGCCGGCAGTACAAATCACGCAAAAAGCTTTCATTCTGGAGCTCGCGAAAGGGAGCTGCAGCAAATAAACTTTCCTTGCAGCATCAAAATAAAGTCAAAAAGCTTGGACAGAAAACACTGTGTTTTCCGCCCAAGCTTTTGTTTTTGATCTGGTCAATCTCTGAAGGTCGCTTATTTGAATTGAAAGCTCGACAGAGATTTACTAGTGTATGTCCTGTCTTACTTCGCAGCTTCGTAACGCTTGCCTACTTCTTCCCAGTTAACTACGTTCCAGAAAGCAGCGATATAATCTGGACGCTTGTTTTGGTATTTCAGGTAGTAAGCGTGCTCCCATACATCGATGCCGAGAATTGGAGTTTTACCTTCCATCAGAGGGCTGTCTTGGTTAGGCGTGCTGCTTACTTCCAGCTTGCCGTTGTTCACCGAGAGCCAAGCCCAGCCGCTTCCAAAACGAGTAGTTGCTGCCTTAGCGAAGTCTTCTTTGAACTTCTCGAAGCCGCCAAGCTCAGACTCGATTGCTTCTGCAAGAGCACCAGTAGGTTGTCCACCGCCGTTAGGACCGATAGTTTCCCAGAAGAGGCTGTGGTTAGCATGTCCGCCACCATTGTTGCGCACAGCTGTGCGAATCGATTCCGGAACACTGTCCAGATCGGAAATCAGCTCTTCTACGCTTTTGCTAGCCAGATCAGCATGTCCTTCCAGAGCGTTATTTAAGTTGGTTACGTATGTGTTGTGGTGACGATCATGATGAATCATCATGGTTTGCTCGTCAATATGTGGTTCGAGAGCGTTGTTAGCATAAGGCAATGCAGGTAATTGATAAGCCATGATAAAAAAACCTCCTGTATCGAAATAGATTTTGATCTCCTATATTATTATCCATTTTAACTCTTAATAAATCAACATTTATGTTTAAAAAGTCGATTTCTTTTCTGTTTGTATTTATTTCGTAGCCGCAAAGCTTTGAAATGGGTGGTTCTTATGGTGGGGTGAGAGGGAAGCCCCTTTTGTTTTGCAATGGTTCGCTAAATATTTTTTATGAGTTCGTAATGATCTGTTAATTTTCTTAAAGTTAATTGAATATTAATTAATTGTGACACTGTTATGAAATAAAAATTATCTATGCTTCGTTTTGGGTCAGGTTTAGCCTTAGGGCAGATCCTAAAAATTGCTCAAAACCAATAGCTAAACCAATAGCTAAACCAATAGCTAAACCAATAGCTAAACCAATAGCTAAACCAATAGGATTTGCTCACCGCTCTTTTTTAAAAAAACCATCGACTATGGAAGAGCCATTCACCTTTCTAACCACTCTTTATAACCGTGTGCATTTTATTTTGCTGTCCATAGTCAGCTCTTTATTAAGTTT
>NZ_HE610958.1:507957-570949 GCF_000285515.1 Paenibacillus senegalensis JC66 | reverse complement strand
AAAATGCTCAAGTTTATTAATTTAAATAATTAGAGATTAGCCAAAACTAGCTATTTGTAAGCGTTTCACTCATTTTTTTTGGTAAAAAAATTAAATTTCACTTAATTTTTTTTGACGATTTGGTGGATTTTATCGTTTTTTGTAGTAAACTAGTATAACGAGATTCAGATAGAGAGAAGTTTTCCTAAAGTTATATAAAACCATGCTGCGGGGGATACAGTCATGATCGTTCGTTCCTTTCAATTGATGGATTATTTTGCAGTTTCTAAGCTTTTGGAAGAAGTATTGTCTGAAGAGTGTAATAAGGAAACGTTAAAGGCGTTTGCCAGACAATTGACTCTCGACAGTAATCTGATACTGGTTGCTGAAATCGATGAAACCATCGTCGGACTCATTATAGGCACGATTGATGACAATAAGGCCTATTACTACCGGATCGCAGTTCATCCGGATCACCGCGGTCGAGGCGTTGGCAAGTCCTTGATTAACGGCTTGAAGGAGCGCTTTGAGAAGCGCAAGGTCAGTCAAATCCTGATTACGGTGGATACTCATAATGAGCCTGTATTGCCACTATACAAAGCTTTAGGGTTTCAAAGTGCAGATTTTCTTAAGCCGCTCAAGCCGCTCCGTATCGTGAACGGATAAGCCAAGGTCAAGAAACAGCTTTTGCACAGCACTCTTAATAACTGTGACTGCGTTCACCGGAGCATATCCTGAGCCTCTTCCAAGGCAAAGGTATGCTTTTTTTCTATGCACGGCTTTCTACGCATTACTTTCTATACTTCTATGCATTGCTTTCTATGCACGGCTTTCCATGCACTGCTTTCACGCATTGCTTTTTTTCTTTGTACTGCTTTGTTGACGGCGGGCTTAACCTTCTGCATTCAATTCGAATTTATGCTAAAGTGAGAATATTGATGTTTTAACTTAAGGGGCTTGAGGGTGGTTTAATAACAGAGTGCACACAGAGTGTATACCCGAGGGCATACAGAGTGCTTACAGAATGATCCGGCAATAAGTATGATTAATCCTTGAGCGGAAGTGGGGGACTAGGATGAGTTCAATAGATCCAGACAAGGGCCAGTTGCCATTTAACCAGCAGGACGAGCTGAATCAAGGCTCGCAGAACAAGTGGCTTGCTGAAGTATGGGATTGGATTAAGTCGATTTCGGTTGCTCTCGTTATTGTGGTGTTGATTAATCAATTTCTGTTTTCCCAATCCATTGTAGAGGGTCAGTCCATGGAGCCTACGCTGGAGAATGGAGAAAGGCTGTTCATCAACCGCCTGCTGTATCAGTTTAAGGAGCCTCATTATGGAGATATTATTGTTTTCAAGGATCCTCAGCCGATCCATGGCAAGCGGGATTACCTTGTTAAACGGGTCGTTGCGGAGGCCGGTGATGAAGTAGTGATACGTGAAGGCAAGCTGTATGTGAATGGAGAATTCATAGAGGAAACGTATGTCGATACTGAAATAGAGGATGGGAATTTCGGACCTTACATTGTGGAGGAGGGGCATGTGTTCGTCATGGGAGACAATCGCAAACGCCGGGCAAGCCGGGACAGCCGGAGCTTTGGAGCGATCCAATATGATCTGGTCATTGGACGGGCAGACTGGATTATTTGGCCCCCTGTCAAAATAAAATCGATTTGACCGTATTTAAGGAAACGGAGGAAGCCAGTGAAAGAGGTTATGATTTATACGGATGGAGCCTGTTCAGGCAATCCCGGGCCTGGCGGCTGGGGTGCGATTCTGTTTTACAACGGATATCGCAAGGAGCTGTCTGGAGGGGAGAAGCATACGACGAATAACCGGATGGAGCTCCTGGCGATTATCCAGGCATTGCGGCAGCTGAAGGAGCCTTGCCGGGTTAAGGTGTACAGTGATTCCGCCTACGCAGTCAACAGCTTTAAACAGGGATGGCTTAACAATTGGCAGCGCAACGGCTGGTTGAACAGCAAGAAACAGCCGGTGGAGAACCAGGATCTGTGGAAGGAACTGCTGCAGCTGATGAACACTCATGATGTAGAGTATATTAAGGTGAAAGGCCACAGCGACAACGAACACAACAACCGCTGTGATGAGCTTGCCAGAGGAGCTATCAAGCAGCTGGGTACCGGGTAAGGCGTAGCTGAGAGGGGAGCCTCGGCCGATCAAGCGGCTGATTATAGGTGCCTGCATCCGCTCAGACAGGTGCTCGGTGGCTGATCACGCACTAGGGCTTCTACTGCTCGGATCAGGGCGTCCCCCGGTTAGGCACTGGCAGGTACGGAGCCAACTGCAGAGCAAACTGCGGAGCCACCTGCAGAGCTAATTGCGGAGCCACCTGCAGAGCCTAATTGCGGAGCCAACTGCAGCTAACTGCAGAGCTAATTGCTTGCCTGCAGCAGCGAATATTTTTTGAAGAAAGGAGGGATTGGCGTGAAAAAGCTCGAAGCGGCAAGTCAGGATCAGAAAGACTGGCAGAAACTGAAGGAGGCTATGCTGCAAGCTGCTCCCAGTCTGGGAATTGACAAGATCGGGATCACCACTGCCGATCCTTTCTTGGACTTGAAGGATGTGCTGCTAAGGCATCGCGAAAAAGGGTATGAGTCCGGTTTTGAAGAAAAAGATTTGGACAAACGGGTTCACCCCGAACAAAGCCTCGAAGCTCCCCGTTCGATCATTTCCATAGCTATTGCCTATCCTTCCCGCTTGAACAATCCGCCTAAATCGGAGCCTGGTGCCTATCGCGGCATTCTTTCCCGCTCGGCTTGGGGAAGGGACTATCATGAGGTTTTGAAGGAACGGTTGAGAAGGCTAGAGGATTTTATTCATGAGCGGGTGGCTGGGGCGCGGATGCAGTCTATGGTTGACACGGGGGCTTTAGTGGACCGGGCAGTAGCTGAGCGTGCGGGCATTGGCTGGAGCGGCAAGAACTGTTCGATCATTACCCCGGAGTTTGGCTCGTGGGTGTATCTTGGAGAGATGATAACCAATCTGCCCCTGCCTGCCGATACTCCCGTCCAGGACCAGTGCGGCGACTGCACGATCTGCATTGACGCTTGTCCCACCTCTGCTTTGGTCGGCCCCGGACAGCTCAATTCGAGCCGCTGCATTTCCTTTCTAACTCAGACTAAAGGGTTTATAGAGGACGAGTTCAAGCTGAAGCTGGGCAATCGATTGTATGGCTGTGATACCTGCCAGGTAGTGTGTCCCAAAAACAAAGGGAAAAATTGGACGCATCAGCCCGAGCTGCAGCCCGATGCGGAATTGGTCAAGCCGCTGCTCAAGCCCCTTCTTAAGCTTAGCAATAAGCAGTTTCAGGAACGCTTCGGAACTAGTGCCGCCTCATGGAGAGGCAAAAAACCGATTCAGCGCAACGCTGTGCTTGCACTGGGCACCTTCCGTGATGAATCGGCGGTGGAGCTGCTGGGCGAGCTTTTGCTTGACGATCCGCGACCCGAGCTTCGGGGTTCGGCGGCTTGGTCGCTGGGGAGGATCGGCGGCGATGAAGCCGTGAAATGGCTGGAACGGGCAGAGACACGGGAAGAGCATGAACAGGTATTGAACGACATCCGCAAGGCTCTGTCCAGCCTGCGGCAAGGAGCTATATAACCTGCCCTAACGGAATTAGGAGCAAGCTTCTATTCATTTGTCACCACGTCCCGGACATGCTATCATAGACAGGTTGATATAACTGCAGATGCGGTTATATGGCTAAATCAAGTGAGTGCAGAGGTGTTTTTTTATGTGGAATTATGTCATCCCCATCGTTACCCTTATTGTCGGGGTGGCTATCGGATTTTTTGCGGGGGTTTTCTATCTCCGAAAGCAGATGGAGAAAATGCAGAGCGATCCGGAAACGCTGCAGAAGCTCGCTAAACAAATGGGCTATAATATGAACAAGCAGCAGATGCAAAAGGTTCAACAAATGATGAAAAACAAGAAATTCCGATAATGCATTTTGCAGGCCTGCACAAGTCAAAAGCGGCTTGGCAGTATTTATGGCAGTATTTATACAAGAGCTCTATATAGAAACCATGGCAGTCCATAATTTATTGGCTTGCAGCCAAGAAGGGACGGAGGGAACCAGTAATGGCTTTTCAGGAATACAGCAATGAGCATGTAGCCAAAAATCGGGAAGAGATTGAAGGGCACATACGGGAAATATTGCGTTTGATCGGAGAAGATCCGCGGCGCGAAGGGCTGCTGGAGACTCCCGCGCGAGTAGCCCGGATGTATGAGGAGATTTTTGCCGGTTATTCGGCCAATCCGCATGACATCTTGGGGGTAACCTTTGACGAGGACCATGAGGAATTGGTCATCGTCAAGGATATTGTCTATTACAGCCAGTGCGAGCATCATATGGCTCCGTTTTTCGGTAAAGCCCATATCGGCTACATTCCCAGCGGAAAAGTAGCAGGTTTAAGCAAATTGGCCCGGCTGGTCGATGCGGTAACCCGCAAGCTCCAAGTACAAGAAAGAATCACTTCCGAGATCGCTGACATTATGGAAGAGGTGCTGCAGCCGCATGGCACGATGGTTGTAGTCGAGGGAGAGCATATGTGCATGTGTTCACGGGGTGTAAGAAAGTCCGGAAGCAACACGGTAACTTCCGCTGTACGCGGGGAGTTTCGGGTTAATGCTGCTCTCCGTTCCGAGTTTCTTTCCTTGTTGAAGCAATAAGAGGGCAAAAACGAACCAGCGGTTCCCCTGCAGTACAGGGAGCCGCTGGTTTTTTGCGTGTTTTCGGGAAACCGCTGCGATCAGGGAGAGCCTTCAATAAGGCTGCCATCTCAGCTTGCGCGCCTGCTCGAAGCGTTCGCTTACGTGCGGCCAATAGACGACATTCCACCAATCTTCGATGTAGTCGTCCCGTTTGTTTTGATGCTTTAAATAGTAGGCATGCTCCCACACGTCCAATGCCAGAAGAGGGACGATATCCCATTGAGAAAGATTTTGATGCTTTTCTGCTTGTAAAATCTGTAATCGGTGGCTTCGCGGGCTCCAGACCAGAATCGCCCAGCCGCCGCCCTCAACTTTGCTTGCAGCTTCGGAGAAATGCTTTTTGAAAGCGGCAAAGCTTCCGAAATCGCTGCTGATCTGCTTCGCCAGAGCGCCTGTGGGTTCTCCGCCGCCCTTAGGATTCATGATATTCCAGAACAGGGTGTGGAGATAATGCCCGGCTCCATGAAACGCCGCTTCTCTCTCCCAATGCTTGATTAAGTCAAAATTTCCGCTTTGGCGGGCTTCCTGCAAGCTTTTCTCGGCCTTGTTAAGACCATCTACATAACTTTTATGGTGAATATCGTGGTGAATTCGCATCGTTTCCGTGTCAATATAGGGCTCCAAGGCAGAATAATCATAGGGGAGCGGAGGAAGCGTATGTCCGCCTATAGGTACAGGCCGGGACTCAGGCCGGATTTGCGACCAGCTCCCTTCACCAGATAAATTGTAGTCTGCTTCCTGGCGGTTTGACGCTGCATGGACAGATACCTTCTCGGCTTGATTGGTCACGGTTATCGTTGACACAGGAAGTTTCTGCTGCTGGACCCCGGCGGGGATGCCTGCACTTGCAGCGGCGGGTGGAGTGAAGGGCTGAGTGATCCCCGGAAAGCCTGTAAAGCCATTAAAGCCAAAGCCATTGAAGCCTGTGTAGCCAGTAAAACCGGTTTGCTGCTGTGCACGGCTGTTAAGAAAGGCGTCCAAAACTCCGAGAAAATACTCCGATTCCCGGATAATGTGCCGTATAACTACTGGGGCTGTAGCGTGCCGCTGAACAGCTTCGCTATTGTTGAGCATATATAGAAGCTGGCTGATCCATAAGCGGGACTGCTGAATGGACATATCGATAATTCGTTCAAGCTGGGCTTGCACATGAGGAGTAATCCCTGAAGGGGACCGCAGCAGGGCTTCAATCCATTGAGTGGCGGCCATTTCCGTTTGCTCAAAAATAGGCTCCCATTCCTTGAGAAGGTTTACATAATTCGGCTCTAAGTCAGGAATTAATTCTAGAATGACTACGGTATGCTCCTTCTCCTGCATTTTCCAAAATTGAATTTCCTCCAACAACCTTAATGGCATCATCGTTCCGTACACAGCAAGCATTTTTGTGACTCCCTTCCTCACGTTCATCCTATTCGGTTTCCTCAGTTAAAGACGCTATAAAAACTATATGAGGAGAATAAGGAAATATGCCTGAAAATGAGGATAGGTTTCGCTTATATGGGTTTACGGCTGAGAGCACTATCAGGTATACTAGGTGTAACTAAGTTTCATGAGATGAAACATTGAAGGGCGTGTAGCTTATGGCAGAGGAAAATAAATTAACGGTTCGCGCGGTAGAACGAGCTCTAGATATTTTGCTCTGTTTTACTGAGGCCTCCGACTTAAGCCTGACGGAAATCTCCCAGCGGGTAGGGCTGCATAAGAGCACGGCCCATCGCCTGATTGCGTCCTTGGAGGGCAAAGGCTTTCTTGTCAGAAATACCGCCTCGGACAAATATAGGCTCGGCCTTCGGGTATGGGAGCTAGCCGCCGGGATGTCGGATACAGACGAGCCGGCCGTGGTTCTGCTGCCGGAAATGGAACGGCTGCGGGATCTGCTTGGGGAGACAGTCAGCTTGTATGTGAGGGACGGTCTGGAGCGGGTACGTGTTCAAGCGGTACAAAGCAAGCAGGTGATTCGCCGGGTGGCCCAGGTCGGCGCTCGGCTGCCGCTCTACGTAGGAGCATCCAGCAAAGTGCTGGTCGCTTTCGCTGAACCGGACGATCAGCTGTTACAGCCTGAGTCTTGGCCGCAGGAGCTGGATATGCAGCGGTTTCAAGCTCAGCTGGAAGAGACCCGGAAGCTGGGCTTTGCCACCAGCGTAGAGGAGAGGGAGGCAGGGGCTGCGGCGATCGCCGCTCCGGTCTTTAACCGCTCGCACAAGCTGGTCGCTGCGCTAGCCGTATCGGGCCCCGCCAACCGTCTTACCTTGGAGCAGATGCTTGCAGATGCCCCTGCTATTGTTGAAGCTGCCAAACGCATGGGCAAAATGCTGAAATAAAGCTCGCCCATGCCAGGCTATAGCTATGGTTCTCGCGGAATTTTTCCTATTAGCACAAATTTGTCATTGCTCGCATTCGATCTGGCCTAAAGCGCGGAGCTGTAAATGTGCATGCGGTAATCCGCACCTTAACAAAGAAAGCGCCCCCTGACTGAAGAGTCAAGGGGCGCTGTTTTGTATATGGCTGTTACAGATAATTGAGATTAGTTGCCGCTGGCCATCATTTGACGCAGGACGGTTTGCAGAATACCGCCATTGCGATAGTAATCCACGTCCACCATGCTGTCCAGACGAACAATAACTTCAAATTCAAAGTTGCTTCCATCATCACGGGTAGCTACAACTTTCACCTTTTGGCCAGGCTGTACACTGTCATCCAGGCCGATGATGTCGTAAGTTTCAGTACCGGTCAGGCCAAGAGTTTTCCAGCCAAAGCCTTCAGGGAATTGCAGTGGAAGCACACCCATGCCTACCAGGTTGCTGCGGTGAATCCTCTCGAAGCTCTCCGCGATAACCGCTTTGACGCCCAGCAGGAAGGTACCTTTAGCCGCCCAGTCACGGGAGCTGCCTGTACCGTATTCTTTACCGGCCAGTACAACAAGCGGAGTTTCTTGCTCTTGATACTTCATGGAAGCATCATAGATCGACATGACTTCGCCGGTTGGCATATAAGTCGTTACGCCGCCTTCGGTGCCTGGAGCAACCTGGTTGCGGATACGAATGTTAGCGAACGTACCGCGCATCATTACTTCATGGTTACCACGGCGGGAGCCGTAAGAGTTGAAGTCCTTACGCTCTACATTGTGCTTCAGCAAATATTCACCCGCAGGGCTGCTTGGCGAGATGTTACCAGCAGGGGAGATGTGGTCCGTAGTAACGGAATCCCCAAGCTGGGCCAATACTTTAGCACCGCGAATATCTTCAATGCTGCCAACTTCCGGACTCAAGTTGGTGAAGAAAGGAGGCTCCTGAATGTAAGTGGACTTAGCATCCCATTCATACAGCTCGCCTTCTGCTACATCCAGCTCGTTCCAGCGTTGGTTAGCGCGGTAAACATCTTTATATTTCTCTTGGAACATAGCCGGAGTCAAGGTTTGGTTGATCGCATCTTGAATCTCCTGATCGCTAGGCCAAATATCTTTCAGGTAAACCGGTTTGTTGCCTTTGCTGTAACCTATCGGATCATTGACCAGGTCGATATCAACTGTACCCGCCAAAGCGTAAGCTACTACAAGCGGCGGCGAAGCCAGATAGTTCGCTTTAACTTGGGCGTGAATCCGTCCCTCAAAGTTACGGTTACCGCTCAGTACAGAAGCGACAGTCAGATCGTTATCAGCAATGGCCTGAGACACTTCATCCGGAAGCGGTCCGCTGTTACCGATACAGGTCGCGCATCCGTAACCGGCAACGTGGAAGCCGAGTGCCTCAAGAGGCTCGATCAGTCCGGCTTTGGTCAAGTACTCGGTAACGACCAGAGAACCCGGAGTCAAGCTGCTTTTTACATAACCTGGTTTGGTCAGGCCGAATTCAACAGCTTTCTTCGCTACCAGCCCGGCGCCAACCATAACGCTTGGGTTGGATGTATTGGTACAGCTGGTGATAGCGGCAATAACGACAGCACCGTTCTTCATCTGGGAAGTTTCTCCGCCCGGATGCTTAACCTCAACCACTTCCTGCAGCTTCTCTTCGGTCAGACCGTAACCGCCTTTGTCTACCGGTGTACGGACGATATCGTTGAAAGCTTTCTTCATATCTGTCAGTTCGATCCGGTCTTGCGGCCGCTTAGGACCAGCCAAGCTAGGTACAACGGTAGACAGATCGAGCTCGATTACATCACTGAATACTGGATCCGGTGTATCGCTGGTACGGAACAAGCCTTGTGCTTCATAGTAAGCTTTAACCAATTGAACTTGCTCTTCGCTGCGTCCGGTGAGGCGCAAATATTTGAGCGTTTCTTCATCGACAGGGAAGAAACCGATTGTAGCTCCATATTCAGGCGCCATGTTGGCGATCGTCGCACGGTCGGACAATACGAGGTTATCAAGACCGTCGCCGAAGTACTCGACAAACTTGCCGACAACGCCTTTTTTACGCAAGATTTCGGTTACGGTTAAAGCAAGATCGGTTGCGGTTGCACCTTCGGAAAGCTTACCGGTCAGTTTAAACCCGATTACTTCCGGGGTAACAAAGTATAGAGGTTGTCCCAGCATACCGGCTTCGGCCTCAATACCGCCAACACCCCAGCCAACAACGCCAAGACCGTTGATCATGGTCGTATGCGAGTCGGTACCTACGAGGGAATCCGGATATACTTCGATTTCGCCGTCGACTTCTTTCGTTGCGGCAACCGAGGCCAGGAACTCCAGGTTAACCTGATGCACGATTCCGGTGTCCGGCGGTACGGCGCGGAAGTTGTCGAATGCAGTTTGCGCCCAGCGCAGAAAACGGTAGCGTTCTTCGTTTCTCTCGAACTCCAGCGCCTCGTTGTAAGCCAAGGCTTGACCGTTACCGAAAGCGTCAACCATTACGGAGTGGTCAATCACTAGGTCAACGGGAACGAGAGGATTGATTTGCTTAGGATCTCCACCCGCGCGTTCAACTGTATTGCGCATAGCAGCCAGATCCACAACAACCGGAACGCCGGTAAAGTCCTGCAGCACGATACGTGCAGGAATGAAAGGAATCTCCTTGTTGTGTTCTTTGCTCTCCGCCCAATTGGAGATGAGCTTAACATGATCATTCGTTATCGCCCGGCCGTCAAATTGACGAACGGCAGCTTCAAGAAGCACCTTAATCGAAAAAGGCAGCTTGGAAATCGAACCAAACCCTTTTTCTTCAAGCTTTTTCAGGCTGTAATAAACATACTCCCGATTGTTTACACCAAGAGTTGTTTTGACAGAAAAGTGGTCTTTTCTAGCCATTCGGTATCCCCCCTCACAGAATAAAAAAACTAACATCGTTTCATCAGATGAAATTGGATTTCAAAAAATCCTTCCTTCTATAGTATACCTTTTCCCAGATGAGCCGTAAACCCTTTTTAGCGGATTTATTTTCTCTTTACACAATGCCCTAATCTGCAAAAATAAACATTTTATACATGATTCATTCATATAGTTGAAGCAACAGTTGATGCGGGCGGAAGCTTGTTCATGCTGCTAGGCAATGGTGCAGGCAGTTGTGCACAGCTGCAAGGAGAAAAAGGAATGCTTGAAGGGGGAAGAACATGAGCTGGAAATCGGTTGTTTATGAATATGTGGACAAACGTAATCGGATGGAAATGGACTATACTATCAAACCGATTCTTCCCTATGTATGGGATGAAGAGTATTTATACAAGCTATCGCGCCATTTGCAGCGCCGTTCTCTAGTTCATCGTGAGCGCAGACTGACTCCCATTCAGAATGAATCTCGCGTAAAGCTCACATGTATCGGAGAAGAAGAAGGGGTGATCATAGCTGATATTGAGCTGCGGCACCACTTTGAGTATGAAATACATGATCAGAGACAAACGGAAGCCAGGATAGACCGCGAGAGGCTGCTGTTAAAAGAGATCAGGGGACAATGGGTAATATCAAAAGTCGAATTCCCGCTTACACATCGGGATGACGCGGTAGTTAATCTTACACGAGAGCAAGAAAGGATGCATACAGCTTCTCCCTACGAAGAGAAAATAGGCTGGTGGCAGGATCGCCACGGCATTTTGCAGTCCCAGCCTTACTTAAATCGCGCCGTCCTGCACGGAGATGGATTCACCCAGCGGGTTGTTCCTTATCAGCGGCTGGCTGCTGTCCAATACGCGGACCGGTGGTGGGACTCGGAAAATCCTGAATTTTTAGCCTTTGACGTAGACTGCACCAATTATGTCTCGCAATGCATCTTTGCAGGGGGAGCCCCGATGAACTATACTGGAAAGAGAAATGCGGGCTGGTGGTACCGCGGCCGCTCCGGCAAGCAGGAGCTGTGGAGCTATAGCTGGGCCGTCTCGAACAGTTTGTACCGTCATATGGTTTCCAGCAAAACAGGACTTCGTGCAGAGGTTGTTCCTTCTGCCGGGGATCTGCAGCTTGGCGATGTCATTTGCTATGATTGGGACGGAACCGGACGCTACCAGCATACGACGGTAGTAACCGCGTTTTCCAAGGATGGCTCGCCTCTGGTTAACGCCCATACAGTGAACAGCAAGCATCGCTTTTGGGATTACAGGGATTCTTATGCTTGGACTGAGCGGACCGTTTACCGGTTTCTACATATACCCGATTGGTTGTAATTCATCGGATTTCGTTTTGCAGAAATATTTTTGTTTCTTACAATATTAAATACCAGAAGGGCGGGAATTTAGGACAGAACGGATCGATCATATCCCAGACCCTCGTTTGCTCGGAATAGGGCACTCCTGGACGGCGGACATCATACACTTTTCAGTTATACTCAATTTCTTATTTAAAAGATACCGGAGGTAATCATGACTAAAAAAATACGGGTTGGGCTGCTATTTGGAGGGAAATCGGGAGAACACGATGTTTCTCTGCAGACGGCGCAGGCGGTTATCAACGCTTTGGATCATTCCAAATATGAGATTCAACCTTTTTATATTACTAAAGAAGGGCAATGGAAGGCTGGCCAAACGCTGCACGGGCCGATTAATGAAATTAAACAGCTGACGGGAAATGAAGAGCCCCCTTCCCTGGACAACGAAAGCAGACAGGGCATTCATTTCCTGTTTAATGATTTCTCCAGCAAGGAGGTTGCGGTGAGCGATGAGGCAGGCCAGTCCGATAAGACGCTGGATGTTGTTTTTCCGCTGCTTCATGGAACTTTTGGGGAAGATGGCACGGTACAAGGATTATTGGAAATGGCTAATATCCCTTATGTGGGAGGAGGGGTTCTTGCCTCTGCGGTCGGCATGGATAAGGTCATGATGAAAAAGCTTTTTGCCCAGGCGGGACTCCCGCAGTGTGTCTACCGTTACTTCAAGAAAAGCCAATGGCTTAAGGATCAGGCTTACTTCCTGATGGAGATTGAGGTGGCTGTCGGCTACCCTTGCTTTGTCAAACCGGCTAACCTAGGCTCCAGTGTAGGGGTCTCTAAAGCCAGCAATCGGGAAGAGCTTTTACAAGCCATAGATGAAGCATTCCGTTATGATTTGAAGGTTATTGTTGAAGAATATGTGAATGCCCGTGAAATCGAAGTAAGCGTACTCGGCAACGACGACCCGCAAGCTTCTGTGCCGGGCGAAGTCGTTTCATCGAATGAATTTTATGATTATAGAGCCAAATATATTGATGGCAAATCAGCCTTGATTATTCCGGCCGAGGTCTCTGAGGAAACAGCCAAGCAGCTCCGTGACATGGCCATTACAGCGTTCCAGGCCATTGAAGGCTCGGGTCTGGCGAGGGTTGACTTCTTCGTGGGCAAGGATGACGGAAAGATTTTAGTTAATGAGATTAATACGATGCCAGGCTTTACTCCTTTCAGCATGTATCCGTTATTGTGGAAGGAAAGCGGCAAGTCCTACCAAGAGCTGCTTGATGATTTAATCACGCTGGCATTTGAGCGTCATCAGGAGCGCAACCATATCCAATACACTTTTGATATTTCCTAAGGAAAGGGGATACATTAATGGGATTTCAAACTGAGTTTAATTCCGTATGCAAGTTCAATACTGAACAGGAATTGTACGAGCTGTTGGAATATGGGATGACCAAGGTCGTCAAAAGCGGATTTCGCATATATCCGACGGGACAGAGAGTGATAGCTTATACTCCGGAGAATCAAGCGGTTGCCATCGTGGAAGTGTTCGTTTCGGTAGCTGAAATCAATTTTCAGGGAGAAGAGGTCACTTCCGTCGAGGTAAAGCTGATCCGCAAGCTGACGGAGGAAGAGAGCCGGGTTCAAACCGAGCTGGCCCGTGAAATGTATTTTAATAGAAGCCAGGGACCTACCCCCTCTTGAGGAATAAGTTGGCAGCAGCAGGCATTTGCATACAGCTTCACATAGGAACAGGCTGCCCCGGGAATTCTATTAAGGATTAAGTCCCGCGATTGGGAGAAAGGGGTGAGCTGCAGTGATTGTCCGTTTTGGCTATGTGGCGATGTCGGTTATGGTGAAAAATGCCTCTCCTTCAAAAACAATGACGGCTACGCATTTCTCCGGTTTGGAGGATAGGGAGGCGGCTGTACGCAAACTCGAACGGATTGCCATGGAAAACCTGCACAACACTCTTCGCCTGCTTCGTCACAACCGTGCTTATGACATTAAGCTTTATCGCTTTTCCTCCAAGCTGATCCCGCTAATTGGCCATGAATTGCTGGAAGGCTGGGATCCGTTCCCGCAGCTGGCCGCATCCTTTCAGGAATTGGGGGAGTACGTTAGATTGCACAAGATGCGGACAAGCTTTCATCCGGATCATTTCACCGTGCTGAGCTCTCCGCGTGAGCAAGTTATCCGCCAGTCCATGCAAGATTTGCATACGCATGTACGGATGCTGGATGCTATGGGCCTGGATGAAACCGCCAAGTGCAATATTCACATTGGGGGTACATATGGCGACCGGAAGACGGCCATAGAGCGTTTTATCAAGCAATTTCGGCAATTGGATCCTGCGATCCAAAGAAGAATTACGCTGGAGAATGATGACAAGACGTTCACTGCTTTGGAAACGCTAACGGCCTGTGAAGAGGTGGGCGTTCCTATGGTGCTGGATATTCACCACCATCAAGTGAATGACGGCGGTATAGATGCTGTCGCTTTATGGTCACGTATTCAGCGCACTTGGGAAAATGAGCCAAACAATGGCGTCTCCAGCCCGCTTCCGCCGAAAATCCATGTCTCCAGTCCGAAAAGCGAGAAGGAACCTCGTGCCCATGCCGATTATGTGGACAAGGATCAACTGCTGGGCTTTTTACGGTCCATTGCAGATCAGACGCCGAGAGTGGACGTGATGATTGAAGCCAAGCAAAAGGATGGGGCCTTGTTCAGGCTGATGGAGGAGCTGGCCGGGGAAGAAGGAGTTACCGCCATTGATCAAGCTGCGATAGAACTATAACGGCTCTGGATTGGGCAACTGGCGGCCGCTTGATTGGACAAAAGACAGTTGCTTGATTGGGATAGATGTCCGGTGTTATGTTAGCCCCCCCTTGGCTTAAATGCAAGTATTACAACTAGGTAAATAACATAACAGCAACTTAAGCCTTTGCATGAAGCTCTCTTTAGAATAGAAGGTGCAGGTCAAGGACGAGAGCGCAATGAAAAAAATAGATGAAGGACTTATGGAAAGCCATAAGTCCTTTTTCCATGTGTCAGTGAATGGGCGCAACACTCTCGTTGAGCAACAGACTTCCTGCTAGATGCTTGTCCTTTTAACGCGCGGAAGCGCCGCGAGAAGCAGCTTCGAGAGAAGCGCCGCAAGGTCTGCATGAGAAGCTGCGAGAAGCTTCGAGTGAAGCTCCGCGAGGTCTGCGAGATGCTGCGAGAATCAGCGACCGATCATAGTCGTGCAGCGAAACACCGCGCGTAAGCTGCGCGGTGTGAGAAAGCCAGCCCTCCAGCGCTGCACTCAAAAGCATTGCATCCTGCATAAGCCAGTCTTTTCTAGCGGCTCTAACTATGGCAATACAACAGTAGTTCTCCAGTAGTTCTCCAGAAGTTCTACCCTCCAAAGAAGTTCAGGTGTTATAGCCGTCCCAGCCGCACCAGCCGCACTAGCTGCACTAGCAAGCCCCAGCCACACTAGCTGCCCCAGCAGCACTAGCTGCACAAGCAGCTCTAGCCGCAGTAATTCTATACTGGTTATTCCATAGAATTCTAGCTGTAGATTTTGCCGCCCTCTTCCTTGAATTGCTGCGCTTTCTCTTTCATCCCGGCTTCAATCGCCTGCTGCTCATCGAGGTCCTGTTTTCGCGCATAGTCCCGGATGTCCTGAGTAATTCTCATGCTGCAAAATTTTGGTCCGCACATCGAACAGAAATGCGCTGTTTTTGCACCCTCAGCGGGAAGCGTCTCATCGTGATATTCCATCGCGCGTTCAGGATCAAGAGAGAGGTTGAATTGATCTCTCCAACGGAATTCGAAGCGAGCTTTGGACAAGGCATCGTCACGAATTTGGGCTCCTGGATGACCCTTGGCGAGATCGGCTGCATGTGCAGCAATCTTGTAGGTGATGACCCCCTCACGGACATCCTCCTTATTCGGCAGACCAAGATGCTCCTTAGGGGTCACGTAACAGAGCATGGCTGTGCCGAAGGAGCCAATCATCGCCGCTCCAATGGCCGAAGTGATGTGGTCGTAGCCGGGGGCGATATCTGTGGTCAAAGGGCCTAAAGTATAGAAGGGTGCCTCGTCACAGATTTCCAGCTGCTTATCCATATTTTCTTTAATTAGATGCATGGGGACGTGACCGGGGCCCTCGATCATGACCTGGACATCGTGCTTCCAGGCGATCTTTGTCAGCTCGCCTAACGTTTCCAGCTCAGCAAATTGCGCTTCATCATTGGCATCAGCGATGCTGCCTGGTCTTAACCCGTCACCAAGGGAAAAGGCCACATCGTAGGTCTTCATGATTTCACAGATTTCTTCGAAATGGGTGTACAAGAAGTTCTCTTGATGGTGAGCCAGACACCAGGCCGCCATAATGGAGCCGCCGCGGGAGACAATACCCGTTGTGCGCGAAGCGGTTAACGGAATGTAGCGGAGGAGAACTCCGGCATGAATCGTGAAATAATCGACGCCCTGCTCGGCCTGCTCGATTAACGTGTCGCGGTACACTTCCCAAGTCAAATCCTCGGCTTTACCGTTAACCTTTTCCAGAGCTTGATAAATAGGAACGGTTCCGATAGGCACGGGAGAATTGCGGATGATCCATTCTCTTGTCGTATGAATGTTTTTCCCTGTGGACAAATCCATGATAGTGTCGGCGCCCCAGCGGGTAGCCCATGTCATCTTTTCTACCTCTTCCTCAATCGAGGAGGTGACGGCCGAATTACCGATGTTCGCATTAATTTTAACAAGGAATTTACGGCCGATAATCATCGGCTCGCTTTCCGGGTGATTGATGTTCGATGGCAGGATGGCCCGGCCTCTGGCAATTTCTTCCCGAACCATCTCCGGCGAGACATTCTCGCGGATGGCGACATATTCCATCTCGGGCGTAATGATGCCGCGGCGGGCGTAATGCAGCTGGGTGACGTTGCTGCCGGCCTTGGCTCTAAGAGGCTTGCGGCGCAGACCCGGGAAGGAGAACGGAATCTCCGCAGCATCGTCCCGCAGCCCGTTGTCTTCAGGCTTCACGGTTCTCCCTTCGTAAGCTTCGACATCTCCCCGCTCCAAAATCCAGTTTAAGCGGTTGGCGGGAATGCCCTGCCTAATATCCGGAGCTTGCTGGGGGTCGGTATAAGGACCGCTCGTGTCATAGACCCGGACAGGAGCGTTTTCTTCACTCCCATAGGAGCCGGTTGTCGGGGACAGCTCAATTTCGCGCATAGGCACCTGCAAATCAGCTCGCGAGCCCTGCACATACACCTTGCGGCTTCCCGGGAAAGGATTAACTTTGGCAATACTTACTTGTTTTTTTCCGTAGACATCAGTTTTGCCTCCTCTAAAATATTAGGGTTTGTTAGGCGTACCTAGTCCCGGAGGGAATCCATAGAAATAAAAAAGACCGCACAGGAAAAATGGGCGGTCTTCTGACTCCATGTCAAAACATTCGATTCCTCCGCTGGCATTATCCAGTTCAGGTACAACGGTCGACGACTTATGGTCATCCTCTCAGCCTGGCAACACCAAGCTCCCGTAGACTATTTGGTTGTCTGCTTTTACCATAGCACGGTTCCGAGCGAGAAACAATATTTTTTTGCTAGCTCCATGATTTCAAGCCGTACACGGCTGGCACTGGCGAGTCAAAGACACTATCTTATCGGAAAGCGCTGGCTGCGCTCCTTCCGCTTTTTGCTGGCAGTATTAAGTAGTATTAAGTAGTAAGTCTGGCAGCGGCATCCGCTAGTAGGGCTTGGCTCGTTGTTAGTTGCGGAGAACGCATTAAAAAAAGAAGCTGAGGCGCTGAATTTTTGTAAAGAAGGGCATCTTTACGGTCTACCTGGGCTGTGATAAGATGGGGGCTAATTAGCATAATGAGGTATCGGAAACAGGTTCAGGTTGGCGGGCCGTTTCAGACAGACAGAAAGAAGGAAGGATTGCATTTTGTTTATTACATTATTATTACTCGTATTGATTGGTGTTGTTTCTGCAACCTTTGGAAGTATCGTCGGCTTGGGGGGCGGAGTCATTATCGTGCCCTCTCTGATTTACTTGGGGCCGCTCCTATTGGATAGGGAAATAACAACAGCAACAGCTGTTGGAACCTCCATGGCGGTGCTGATTTTAACCGCATTATCGTCCAGTTACACCTATTACAAGCTGAAACGGATTGATTTTCGCAGTGCATGGCTGTTTTTTATTACGAGTGGCCCGGCGGCCATACTTGGTGCTTCATTGACCGGCAACTTCGAGCAGGGAACGTTCCAGCTTGTGTTTGGTTCATTCATGCTGTTTATGGCTATGCTGATGATAGCAAGAGATTATATGAAGCCAATTGAGATCAAATGGAAAATAAATAGAGAATTTACCGACGCAATGGGGATTACCCATTCCTACGGCTATAATATTACCTCCGCGCTTATTCTTGGGTTAGGTGTGGGCTTGATCTCCGGCTTGTTCGGCATAGGAGGCGGCTCGCTATTCGTCCCGGCTATGGTGCTTCTGTTTCGCTATCCGCCCCATATAGCAGCAGCCACGTCGATGTTTGTTATTCTGCTCAGTTCAATTTTGGGTACGGGAAGTCATATGGTGTTTGGGGATATCGACTGGCTAAGCGCAGCCGCTCTTGCTCCGGGAGCACTGATTGGCGGCTGGCTGGGGGCCAAGATTGCAACGCGAATGAGCGGAAAAGGCTTGCTCTGGCTGCTTAGACTAACCTTGCTGGCGTTGGCGATTCGCATGATTTGGGCAGGGCTTGGCTAGAAATGTCAACCTTTGGACAAGTTTTTAAGTGAATCCGCCGATGCGGGCAAGCAGGGTATGCCATATACTATTAAGTGAGTATTTTGCATAATTCGCTTTCATCCTACTTTATGGGGCAACAATAGATCATGACAGATTAGTGAACTAAGCTCAGCTGCATGGTTATATCACACAGGCCGGGATGTATACAAAGTGCTCGTTTGACAATAGTGTCTTATAATGGGATTGGTGCAAAATACGGAAGCAGATTAATGGATGGAAAGAGTTGAGGAAAGTGACTAGTCTTTCGAATAATGATGCTTATACAGTAGGCAGCAAAAGCTTCACCGCTGTCGCTATTAATACAGCAGCCAAGGCCGGGGAGTGGATCAAAAGCAAGGTCGGCGGCTACAACAAATTGCGGCAAAAGAGCGTCGCGAACGATCTCGTAACAGAGGTGGATAAAGGCGCTGAAGCTTTGATCCGCAACTTGATCCAGACGCATTTCCCGCATCATGCTTTTCTCGGAGAAGAGGGTGTAACGCCTGGACCGGGTGCATTTGTAAAGGCTTTGGACAACCATAAGGATAGTGAATACCTGTGGATTGTCGATCCAATCGACGGAACTACGAATTTCGTACACGGTTACCCTTATTTCAGCGTCTCTATAGCACTGGCTTACAAGCATGAAGTCATCGTTGGGGTCGTATATGATCCTGTGCAAGACGAGATGTTTGTGGCGGAAAAGGGAAAAGGAGCTTATTTGACCGGTAGAAGGATGGAGGTTTCCGCTGAAGAAAAGCTGGCCGACAGCCTGCTGGCTACCGGATTTCCAACCGATCGCAGCAGGGCTCTGCCGCTTAATATGCGCTGCCTGCAAAGAATAGCACCGCAGACTAGGAACATACGCTCCAGCGGCTCTGCGGCTCTGCATTTGGCTTATGTAGCTGCTGGCCGACTATCCGGCTTTTGGGAGTACGGATTAAGCGTGTGGGACCAGGCGGCCGGCACACTGCTCGTCAAGGAATCGGGCGGTACGGTTACGGATACGAAGGGAGCGGCTTACGGACTGACGGTTAGCGATGTAGTTGCCACTAACGGACATATTCACGACAGCGTTCTGAATGAGTTAATGCAGGAAGAAGCGGCTTTTCATACAGAGATACAAAATTAGTATTACAGAGCAAAATTAGCATTTTAGCAAAGGTTGAGATACGTACCGGACAAGCTGCCCGTGTTGAAATGTTGGTGCTGAGCGCTATCAGAGTTTTGGAAGCATTGCCTGATTACCCGGCCATTGATTTTTAGTGAGCCGGGTGTTATCATAACATTATTCCGATTAAACATATAGGAATTATGAAATTAAAATTTATTTAGTTTATAATTACTAATGTTGCTCTAGGTTTTGTTGATTGTTTTATTTTGAAAAGTTGTGGATCAGTGCAAGGAGGTTATATAATGAGCCGCCAAATTACCCTGGATTGGAACGGACAGCAGCTTGCTGCAGCAATTCATTACCCGAACAATAGCACACCAGATACAGCAGAGAATCAGCGCTGGCCTCTCGTCATCATTTGCCATGGTTTTATCGGCAGCCGGATTGGCGTAGATCGGCTATTTGTTAAAACTGCAAACTACCTCAGCAAGCAGGGATATCTAGTCATTCGCTTCGATTATGCCGGATGCGGAGAAAGCACGGGCAATTATGGGGATTACGGCTTGGATGAGCTGATTGCCCAAACGAGACGCGTCCTGGATTACGGCCTGGATATGGATTGCGTTGATGCTGAAAGAGTAACTCTGCTCGGTCATAGCCTGGGAGGAGCAGTAGCCGTCTTGACGGCCTCTCTGGATAAAAGGGTGCGCTCCTTGGCTTTATGGGCTGCCGTTGCTAACCCGCTAAGCGATATCAAACGGATTGTTGGTGACCAGGTCTATGAGCAGGCTGTGCAGAAAGGTCATGCCGATTACAGCGGCTATTTGTTATCCCGCCATTTCTTTGACTCCATGACAGGCAGACATCCGTTTCATGAGACCGCCAAGTTTAGCGGAGACGTGCTGCTTATTCATGGCACCGCCGATGATCTGGTACCGGTGGATTACTGCTTCCTATACCAAAAAATGTTCTGGATGCGCAGTCTCGGACAGTGCGATAAAGAAGTAATTCTGCAGGCTAACCATACCTTTTCCAACTATGAGCATACCCGGCAATTGTTAGAGACGACAGGCAGATGGCTTGCTTCGATCACCAAGCGCAAAGAGGATTGGAACGACTGGACGATTTAAATTAGAAGGAACCGTTTTATGTTGAAATGAATTGGCAAAAGATGATCACCTAGACTTAGGGCTTCATCATGGCTTTTTTTGTCGCTCGTTTGGCTTTTAGTTGGTTTCTTTAGCATCTTTAGCTGCTTTGTTCAGAGAAAATCGGGAAGCGATCAGCGAGGGAATTAACCGAATTAGTAAAAAGTAATAATACAAAAGAATATATGGAAATAAGAAGGCTGTACTTGACGAACCAAGTACAGCCTTTTACAATTGGATTAATACAGAATAATAACAAACAATAATGATTGATAATGAATGGACGTGGGCGTGCTAAAGGGTGATGAAAGAGATCCAAAGATTTCAGTCCGGATGCAGAGGTGTCACCTTTTGCCTTGATTGCCTTGTGCGCGCCTTGTGAGCGCTTTGTGTGCGCCTTGATGCATCTAGTGTGCATCTTGATGCATCTTGTGTGCGCCTTGATGCATCCTGTGCGCATTCTATGCGCACCTTATTCGCAGTGTTTCGGATTCAAATGCTCGCAGTGGTCCTTATTTGGCCAAAATTAGGGGGATTCCCGCATAACCTGCTGGCGGACGATGGGGATATTGTTCACAATAAAGCGACAGCCGTGTAACAACGCTATTGGCCGTTTTCAATGCTTCGAAATAACAGCGCTCGTCAGCCACACCATTTAGGGCCCAATGGGCGTATGGAGAGGAGGGAGGACATCTTGTTCATCGAAGAGCGCAGGAAACGAATCGTGGATATCATCCGCAGGGATGGAAGAGTTCAGGTGAAGCAGCTGGCAGCTCAATTTTCAGTCACCGAGGATGCGATCCGCAAAGACCTTCGCTTTTTGGATAAAAAAGGGCTCGTTCATAAAACTTATGGAGGAGCTGTGCTGCCCGCCCAACTGCCGGAGTTTATCGCTTACAAGGATCGCGGGTTGGAGGGCAAGCATCCGTTTGCGAAGGCGGCAGTCGGGCTGATCCGGCCAGGAGACACGGTCTTTATCGAATCGTCAAGCTTCACCAATTTGATGTTTAGCGCAATGCCCGCCCTGAAAGATGTTACGGTCGTCACCAACAGCATTCATGCCTTGCCAGAGCTGTTAACCAGGGTAAGCCTTATTCATATTGGCGGAAAGGTCCACGAGGGTGACGAGGCGGCTTATGGCTGTTTTGCCATGCAGGCGATTGAGCAAATGAACTTCGACAAATGCTTCCTTCGTACGGCAGGCATCTCTTCCGATTGGCAGGTGACGGCAAGCTTGGAGGAAAGCCTGGAATTAAAACGGGCGGTTCTAAAACAGTCGGATATGGCGATTATGCTTATTGACCAGAAAAACTGGAATCGGCGGGGACGCTATAACGTTTGCGATTTACGAGAAATGGATGCTGTCATCACGGATACGGAGGACCCGGAAATTATCCGGCTGCTGGAAGAAAACGAAATAGAACGAATTTCTTTGCCAAGGTAAAGAATCACCTTATTCCTAAGGGGGTATACCATGAGCGAATTGAATGGCCGACTGAACGAACCGAAATGGCTGGAATGGTGCAAGCAGCTTCAAGCTATTGCTCAGGCCGGATTGGAGTATTCAAGAGATGTATACGATTTGGAAAGATTCGAGCAAATCCGCAAAATCAGTGTAGAAATTATGTCTGCTTATTCTGCAACGCCGATGCCCTTGGTTGAGGGGTTATTCGCCTCGGAAAAGGGCTACGCCACTCCTAAGGTCGATGTGCGTGCTGTAGTGTTTCAAGAAGGCAGGCTGTTGATGGTCAAGGAAAAGCATGATGGCTGTTGGGCACTGCCGGGAGGTTGGGCGGATATTGGACTATCGCCTAAGCAAGTAGCCGTTAAGGAAGTAAAAGAAGAAGCCGGTTATGAGGTAGAAGCGGTGAGATTGCTCGCTGTGTACGATATTCTGGCTCATCCGCATCCTCCAGCGCCCTACCATCTCTATAAATTCTTTATTCGCTGCGAGATTACTGGCGGGGATCTGGCGGCAGGCCTGGAGACAAGTGAGGCGGCTTTTTTTGCAGAGCATGAGCTTCCAGAGCTGTCTGTCGAAAGAAACACTGAATCCCAAATCAGAGAAATGTTCAACTATTACCGCGATCCGGACAAACCGGTACAAATCGACTAATCGACTAGGGGGCAAACCAACATGACGAGCATCAAAGTGCAAAAGCTAACTATTCAAGGCAGCAATACATTCAACGAAGACTCACTCATTATCAATGATCACTTGGCTATATATGGTGTCGTTGATGGAGCTACCTCTATGGTGCCGTACCGCGGACCGAACGGGGAAACAGGAGGGCTGCTGGCCTCGAGATTAATTAGCGAGCATCTGGAGTCGCTAACGGGAGACAGTGCCGAACAGCCGCTATATTCTGCAGTGCTGGAGGCTAACCGCAAGCTGCGGGAAAGCATGGAGAAGAGCGGCATTAACGTGGAAGATAAGCGGGAGTTATGGACAGCCGGCATTGCTGTGGTGAAAATTACGGATCATTACGTGGAATTTGCACAGGCAGGGGATTGTATGCTCGTGGCCTACTACGGGGATGGCTCTATCCGTGTCCTGACTCAGGACCAGGTAGCTCCGCTGGACAGTCTGACCCGCAGCAAGTGGGTGGAAGGCATCGAAAAAGGACTCTCCTCGCCGCTGGAATTACGAGAGTACGTAAGCCCGCAAATTCAGCAAAATCGGTTGAGCCTGAACACACTGAATGGCTACACGGTGATCAGCGGAGAGCCGGAAGTCGCTGATCTGCTGGAGTATGGCCGAATGAACCGGATCCGGCTGAGCGGACTGCTGATGGTTACCGACGGTCTTTTTTTACCGACTAAAAAAGGGGAGAAGGGAGCCACCATCGAGCAGCTGGCTGAGCGAATAAAAACCGATGGCTTGGCCAACTACGCAAAGTGGCTCGTAGAGCTCGAAGAAAACGACCCCGAGTGCACACAGTACCCGCGTTTCAAGAAATCGGATGATAAAACGGCGGTCTGGATTGAATTCACCGGTGATTAAACCGGGCCAACATCCAATTCCCCGGTGCTTTTGTCGCGCAGAATGAACTTGCCGCTATATTCCCGGCCTTGCGTTTTAAATTTAAGCTTGCCGGTCTCTCCTTTTTGCAGCAGAGATTTAACCATGGCATCGCTCAGCGTTTTATTATACTTCGTTTTTTTCCAAATGACGAAGGTGCAGCCCAGCTTGTAGTGACTGCAGCCATAGCCTTTATTGCCCATAAACACGCTGCCGCCGCATCCCTCACGAGGACAAAGTCCGATGATTTTCCCGGGCTGGGCGGCGGTTTTTTTGCGGCTCCCGGGCTTGGTATCGCTTGTCCGGCCGGAAGCTGAAGCGCGGGCGCTTGTTTGGCTGGAAGCGGAGGCTGCAGCCTGTGTGAAGGCTTGCGAGGCCTGTACATCGCCTGAACCCGGCCTGTCCGAACGCTTCTTTGCCGAATTGCCGGCTGCAGACTTCCTTGCTCCGCGGCCGCTCCGGGAAGCTTTAGCGGGAGCCGCCAAAGCATCTCCATTGGCCTGCTCCTGAAGCTTAACCTTGCGAACAATCAGCTCGGTAAATTGTTTCACCTTGGCCATGAACGCTTCATCGGAGGCTTGGCCCCTGGCAATTTCATTCAGCCGCTTTTCCCACTGTCCGGTCATCTCGGGGGAAGTAAGCAGCTCGATCCCCGCACCACGGATCAGCTCGATAGCTGTGCATCCCTTCAATGTAGGAACAATGCGCTTGCCCTGCATTTCGATATAACCGACCTGCTTCAAGCGTTCAATCGTAGCGGCCCTTGTAGCAGGGGTACCGAGTCCGGATTCCTTCATGATTTCCCGCAGCTCGTCATCCTCCACCTGCTTGCCCGCGCTTTCCATGGCCTTCAATAGAGTTCCTTCCGTGTAGGGCTTAGGCGGCTGGGTCTCTTTGTCTTTAACGGTGGTTTCTGTACAATGAACGGGCAGGGATGGGGTGAGCTGAAACGGCAGCTCCGTCTCGATTTGCAATTCATCCTCGTTCTCTTCATTCTGTCGGCCTTTGCCCCGGCTGCTGCTGCGGTCATTGCGGTTTGACGCCTGCGCATGGTCGGCATAAATCGCTTTCCACCCCAAGGAAATCAGCTCTTTGACAGTAGTTTTAAACGGCTCCTTGGCCACTTCCGTATGAACGGTATGAACCTTGTACTCCGCTGCGGGGTAAAAATGGGATAGGAAGCGGCGAACGATTAAATCATAAATCTTTTGCTCATCGGCTGAAAGCTTCCCTGCCTGCTTCACGGTAGGCAGGATGGCATGGTGATCCTCCACCTTGGCCGGGTTGCATACTTGCCGGTTGCGGACGCTTACTAACGGACGGTGGGCTCCCTCCACCCATTGCCGGTAAGGGGAAGACTTTAAGGCATCGAGAGCTCTGTGCATTTCGGGAATGTTTTGTTCGTTGACATAATTGGAGTTGGTTCTAGGATAAGTAATCACCTTATGCTTCTCATACAGGGCTTGGGCAATATCCAATGTTTTCTTGGCGGAAAAGCCCAGCTTGCCGTTAGCTTCCCGCTGCAGCAGGGTCAGATCATAGAGCTTGAAAGGAAACTCCTTTACATTTTTTTCTTCGTAAGAGGTGATCGTTCCCGGCTGCCCATTGACTTTGAGGGAAAGCTGCTCCGCCTTGCTTCTATCGACAATGCGCTCACCCTGCCAGACACCGCGGTAGCTGGTTTCTTTTTGCTGAAAGCTGGCTTCCACTACGTAGTATTTTTGTGAAGTGAACGCTTCGATTTGCTTGTGCCGGTCATAAATGAGTGCAAGTACCGGTGTTTGCACTCTCCCTACCGAAAGCAGAGCCTGATGCCTTGTTGTAAACGCGCGGGAGCCATTCATACCGACCAGCCAGTCGGCTTCACTTCGGGCTCGAGCTGCTCTTGTCAAATTGTCATATTCCGAACCGTCCTTTAAATGCGCGAAACCGTGGCGGATGGTTTCCGGAGTTAAGTCTGAAATCCATAACCGTTTGACAGGCTGGGCCAGCTTTAAATGGCGTTGGATTAAGGAGAAGATATGCTGCCCTTCTCTTCCGGCATCGCAGGCATTGACGATCTGCCCGCATTTTTTGGCTAAATCGCGAATGACGGTTAGCTGACTGCGGGTTTTGGAATAGGGAATAAGCTTGAAGGAATCAGGAATAATAGGCAGGTCAGCCAAATTCCATTTTTTATAGCGAGCATCGTAATGATCGGGCTCGGCCAGAGTAACCAGATGACCGATAGCCCAAGTGATGATGTAGGTTTCTCCAAGAATGTGAGTTTTTTTGTTAACGGCACGGGGCTCAATCGCGCGGGCGATATTCCTTCCCATGTCCGGCTTTTCGGCAATAACTAATATTTTCACAAAAAGGCTCCTCCAAGGATTAAGGTCGAAGCGGCAGATGCTGCCGTAATTCATATAATAAACTAATGAGTTATCGAACAATTTGCTGAAATACTTATATAGTTGGAATAGTTATATTGTACACTAGAGGAACGCTCCGGGATATGCTCGCTTCAAGGCGTTTCTTGACCTGCTCATCGGCAACAGATTACTATTAGAAGAAAAAAGCGGCAAAGGGCCAAGGATCCGCTTTACCGCAAATACCGGGTTATTCATCTTCGAAAGGGCTTCGATAGAAGCTTTTCTTACCACATCAGAAAGTGTAAGATTTCGATCTCCGAAAGCATGCTTTCTGATTGGCATGAAAAGTTACCGCAAATACCGGGTTATTCATCTTCGAAAGGGCTTCGTTTGAAGCTTTTCATATTCGGGAGGCAGTTGTGAATTGAATTCGACGGATAGAAGTTTTGTAATAGAGGCCGTGATGCTAGCGGCTTATGGTGAACTGCTTGTACCGAGCAGGGAGGTTACTTATTTTGTTCCCTACTCCAGCATCGGAGAGCTGTATGAGCTGTTGGAATGCGGAGACCCGATAATGCCCGATGAGGACGATGATGCGTATGTCAAAGAAAGGATCAAGGAGTTTATTGCTTTTTTGGAAGAGCCTTTCAATGCCAAAAAGCTGGAGCGGGCACTTGCTATGCCCTGGCGGCAAAGTCCTCCGCTGCTGCTTAACGACAAGACAAGGCTTGTTGTTGTATCGGCCATGGATAATGGGGAATACGGGGAAAATTTCGATCCTATAGAAACAGAGCTGCTGCTCTTGAGCTTGCGGAATCATACTCCGTTGTTAACGGATCAGTTCGAACTGATAGAAAAAGTTATCGAAGCGGCAATTCCCGTTCAGGTAGTCGATTTGGAGGACTTTGAATTTGCGCTTGAAGAAGGGCTGCCCGATCTATAGTCATCCTCTATCCATTGGGCCTGAGCTTGTCCATCTGACTCTTCCTGTTCATCGGAGTATCGGTGCATCACCGGCTTCACCTGGGGAAAGAACGAGGAGAAATCCTCGAACTCCTGATCGCTAACCTGCTCATGGCGTCCGGTAAACAGAAATAGCAGGGAGCCGGATAGGCAGGCAAGTACGACGACTACAGCGATTTGCCATACGGGATCGATAGTTGTCAGAAAGGCTGTCAGAACGTCCATCATCCGAGTTCACCTCTTGTTCCCAGTTAAAAGGGTTTAGTTTTGTTGTACCCTATTTTTCCACAATTTAAACGAAAAAAGCTTGTATGTCCCGGCCTTTGCAGCAAAATAGCTTATTGTCTCGGGCTTGTCTCAGTCTACACAGCGAAAAAGCTTGTACGTCCCGAAGCGCCCCGGCCTTTACGGCGAAAAAGCTGGCACGCCCAGTCTTTAATGAGTATGAACAGCAGCGTTCCGGTACTATGTACTGGTATACACAGTGGCTTTCCTCTATAATGAAACTATAGTTTGAACTAATCATTATTATTTATAAGCCGTGTAATAACTCACCCGTGCCTCCGAAGCAATTTTTCTTTATGAAAACAGTCATGCCATGATTTCTCAGGCACAACTCCAGCATATAAATAGCCGAGGTTGGCGAGGCTCGTTGAGGCTCGCGAGGTTTGCGGGGTTCGCAAGGTTCGCGGGCTTGTTGCCTGCGCTTTGTACGAAATGTCGTACAAATTCATGGGGTTGAAGTGCGAATACCGGAAATTTGTATGAAACGTCGTACAAATTAGGAGATTGAAGAGCGATTACCTAAAATTTGTATGACAAATCGTACAAATGCATGGTATTGGAGTGCGATTGCCCGAGATTTGTATGACAAATCGTACAAACGCTGGGGTTTAAGCTTTAAGGAGCTGCCGCCAGTGTTTTAAACGAAATATCGTACAATCCTCCAAATCATGTTATCGAGGTGCGTATTACCCGAGAGTGCTCATCATGCGGGGCGTATTATTTTCACAGAAAACTCGAATTTATGCTGCTGGCGCTTTTTTCGAAAAGGGTGGTAGAAATCGCATCGGACTGCAGCGGGCAGCAAACGGCTTACGGCCTGCTGGTCACTTCCGTGTTCGCTGCCGCTGCCTCGATGAATAGATAGTTTTATCCATGTCCGTTGCAGATTTAACGAAGACGGTTTGTTTGTCCGAATGGTCAATCCATAAACATTAAGTCCATAAACATTCGGTGCATACACATTGAGTCCATAAGCATTCAGCATAAGCATTCAGCCCATTAACGATTTGACCGCTATTTGTGAAGGATCACATGAGGAGGATAAGAGAATGAAACAACCGGAAGTGGTTACATTTGGCGAGACTATGGCACTTATGCTGCCAATGGGAGCTAAGGGCATCGAGCATTCTCCGCATCTGGAAACATCTTTTGGGGGAGCAGAAAGCAATGTGGCGATTGGGCTTGCGAGACTGGGGCATCAAGCAGGGTGGTTTGGGCGTTTAGGCAATGATCCTTTAGGGCGCATGATTTTGAAAAAAATCCGTGGCGAAGGGGTTGATGTCTCCCGCGCTGTTCTCTCCGATGATGCTCCTACAGGGTTAATGTTCAGAGAAGTCATTTCCGGTAAGAGCTCGGTCTATTATTACCGCCAACAATCGGCAGCGAGCCGTATGGAGCCGTCCCACATCGACCGCGATTATATAGCTCAGGCGTCGATTTTGCATGTGACTGGAATTACTCCTGCTTTAAGCGAGACGTGCAAGCAAGCGATAGCATCGGCAATGGCTACAGCGAGACAGCATGGAGTTAAAATATGCTTTGACCCTAATCTCCGGCTAAAGCTGTGGAACGTTGATGAGGCGAGAAGCGTGCTGCTCGCTTTGGCTGAAGAAGCGGATTATTTTCTCCCGGGCCTGGATGAGCTGAAGCTGCTGTACCGCACTGAGGAATTTGATGAGATCATAAGTCGCCTTGCTCAGCTAAGAGCCGTGTCAATAGTAAAGGGCGGGGAAGACGAGACGTATATTGTGGAGCAGGGAGAGGTTCGTTCGGTCCCCTATTTCAAAGCGGAGCAGGTTGTGGACACGGTAGGTGCGGGTGACGGCTTTTGTGCCGGGTTCATCAGCGGCATTCTGCGGGAATATTCCTTGGACGAAGCGGTCCGCCTAGGCAATCTGATCGGTTCTCTCGTTGTGCAGGCAGAGGGAGACTGGGAGGGAATCCCTACATGGAGCCAGGTCGAAGCAATTTTAACCAATCAGAAACATATTGAACGGTGAGACGGCTGCCAGTAACCATAATGAGAAGACATGAATAAGTCAAGGAATGTTTTGTAAAGAATACTGAAGATTAAATACCAAGCTTGAACGGGCAGCAGATACGAAGGAAGATTGAATGCCAATAGTGCAGTAAGCTTACAATAAAATCCAAAAAAATTTATAAGAAAAGAAGTTGAGAATATGAAAAAATTGCAAATCACCCAGAAGCTTATGGAAGAAGGCGTTGTCGCCGTTTTACGCGGAGATTCACCAGAGGAAGTTGTAGAGATGGCTGAACAGGCTATTTCAGGAGGGATTAAAGTCATTGAAGTGACCATGACCGTTCCTTTTGCCCTGAAGGCGATTGAACAGCTGGCCAAAACCTACTCGGCTACCGCATCGGACCCGTCGAAATTCGCTGTCATCGGTGTGGGTACCGTGCTTGACCCGGAAACAGCCCGTGCAGCTATCCTGTCAGGTGCCGAATTCGTAGTTGGACCATCGTTATATGCACCAACAGTCACCTTGTGCAACCGGTACCGGGTTCCGGTGCTGCCGGGAGTTATGACCATTCAGGAAATTCAAAGCGCCTTAGAGCTTGGCGTGGACATCGTGAAGCTGTTCCCGGGGAACTTGTTCTCACCGTCTATGATTAAAGCGATTAAAGGGCCAATGCCGCAGGCAAATCTGATGCCGACCGGAGGAGTTTCCCTGGACAATCTGGCCGATTGGATCAAAGCAGGAGCGGTTGCGGTCGGAATAGGCTCGGACTTAACTTCCGAAGCAGTCAAAACCGGGGATTACAGTCTAGTCGCCCGCAAGGCGGAACAATACAAACAAGCTTATCTGGCTGCCAAAGGTTAGCACATCAGCCCAAACCTCCAAATAAAGACCACACCCGGTTGTCTTTTGGAGGTTTTCATGTTTTAATTGCTGAAAAGTCAGTCTTACCCTGTAATACTTGGTAAGACCGACTCCCTTTTCACGGGAGGTGCCCATAGTCTTTGCGAAAACGTATCCTGCCCAGCCGTAATATTTTGCTGCGATTAGCCCTATATCTGTTCTTGATGAACATCGTCATTCTCGTTGTCAGCACCATGTTTGTGTATCAGTATACAGCTAACAGCATTAAGAATAACACCGCCTATTACGCCAAGGATTATGTCCGCTCCATGAACAATGAATTGAACATGTATCTCAAAGAAATCGACTTCATGACTATGAGCTTATTTTTTCTTGAAGAGGATATGTTTACGCTGCTTAATGACCCTTTAAAAAGAATCGAGATGCGGGCATATTTTGACAGCTTCAAATACAGCAGAGATTTCATTAATGACATTTTTCTCATCAATAAATACGGAGAAGTGGGCGGTACCTCTTCAGCTTATAAAGACCGGCTGCTGGTTTCTGATATTTATCAGATCATTGAGCAGAGCGATGGCGAGCTGGTAGTTTCTCCTATGGGTTACCCCGAGTTTGTCATGAATACCGAGAAGGCTGAGGAAGAGGTGCTGTTTCTCGGCAGAAAGATCAAGTCGCCGCAAACGAACTCAATCGAAGGCGTTGTAATTGTAACCGTTTACGCTGACCGCATTTACCAAATTATTGATAAACAGGACAAACAATATGACGAAATGATTCTGCTGCTGGACCGGAACGCCCGGTTAATTAACCCGGTAGCTTCTCCGCAGCAGGAGGTTATCGACAGGCTGACGGGGATGTCCTTCCAAGACAATACCGAGAGACTGATAGAGGACGGTTATCTATATCTGTCCGTAGCTGAAGAGGAAGGCGCGCTGTCCCCGCTGCAGATCGTTGGTCTGATTCCGGAGCCGGCGCTGCTGAAGGAAGCGGCTTCCCTGCGAAATCAGCTGGCGCTCATCGTTGTCGTTTTGTTGCTTATATCGATGACCTTATCCTTGGGGCTTGCTTATAACTTTGTCAAACCGATTTTGCAGCTGGCTCTGTATATGAAGAAAATGAATCAGGACCAGCTGGCTCCTTACAAAAGCAGGGAAATGAAGGATGAGATTGGCTTCCTCATTCGCAGCTTTAACCAAATGGTGAGCAGGCTCCAGGCTTCCTTCGATCACATTGAACAGGAAAGAGACAAGCAGAAAAAGGCGGAGCTCCGGGCGCTGCAAGCGCAAATTAACCCGCATTTTATTTATAATACGCTGAACAATGTCCGCTGGCTGGTCAAAGTGGGAAGAACAGAGCCGGTTTTTGAGATGATAACATCTATGAATGAAGTTCTGGTGGGGGCTTTCCGCCTGGATGACCCGATTATTTCGATTGCCGAAGAGATAGGCTACTTGCAGCAGTACGTGAAGATCCAGGCTATGGCTCATCCGGATCAGTTTGAAGTAATCTATGATCTGGACGATAACGTCAAGGAAGGCGAAATCGCGAGAATGAGTCTGCAGCCGATTATGGAAAATGCTATATTACATGGTATACTGCCTAAACGCAAGAAAGGAACGATTCGAGTGAGAGGCCGCGAGGCCGAGGACCACTTGATCATTGAAGTAGAGGATAACGGAGTAGGATCCGTGTCCCATCCTGTTCCCCGGCCGGGGAGGGAGAGAGTAGGAATCATAAATGTCGATAAACGGATTCAGCTATATTTTGGTGCTGACTACGGTGTCCGCTGGAAGAGTGAACCGGGGGTAGGAACTATTGTGAAGGTGATCTTGCCTAAATCCAAAAGGAGGAGTCAGTAATCATGCTCACGCTGGTAATCGTAGATGATGAACCTATTGTCCGCCACGGTATCAAGCATTCAGTTAATTGGGAACAGCTTAACATCGGCAGAGTAGAGGAGGCGGCTGACGGCAGTGAAGTGCTCGAGAATTTGAATCATTGGCGGCCGGATATTATTATTACTGACATTATCATGCCTGTCATTGATGGAATTGATCTGATCAAAGAGGTCAGCAGGAGAAGCCCGGAATGCAAGTTTATTGTACTCAGCTGCGCAAACGAATTTGAATATGTCAGAGAGGCACTGCTGCTGGGGGCTACCGATTATTTGCTTAAAATGACCATCAGACCTGAGGATTTGGTGAAGTCGGTCAGCAAGGTTACCAAAGAAATAACCAGCTCGGCTCAGCTTGCGAAAAAAGTGGGAACGGTGCTGCCGGATGATCATTATAAAGTGGAAAATTTTTTTCGTGACATCCTCACTTACAAATATACTGTTCCACAGATCATGGAAATTGCCCGAATGTACCGGTTTCATTCTTCCTTTCAGTCCTATTTCGTAGTCGTAATGAGGGTAAATATGGTCGAAGCCCAGCACCGGTTTGAACCGGAAGGAAGCAGGCTGGTCGCCTTTTCTATCATAAATCTGCTGCAGGAGCATTTCACAACCGTACCTCAGAAGGAAGCTATTGATTTTTTCAAGGTAGAGCATGATGAATATGTATTTATTATGGACCTGCTACAGCATGAGTCCCGGTATGCATTTGAACAGCGGGTAGAGAGCAGCTTGCAGGAGCTGGGCAAGCTTATACTCCGGGTGCTCAAGGTGGATGTCTGCTTTGGCATCAGTCCGGTTTGCGGCCGCTGCGAACAGCTTCTTACCGGATATAGACACGCGCATATGGCTTCGCAGCTTCAATGGTTCCACCCGGAGCGGCAAGTTTTCCATCACCGGGAGCTGGCTGCTTACAGGGCAGGAGAAGTGCCGAGCGAGAGGGAATCTTTAGCATGGATAGATACGGAATTCCGCGAGCGGATTGCCAATACGCTCAGCTTTGGCGATATGGAAGAGGCGATGGCGCTTATTGGACAATTTTTTGATTGGCTGGCAGAGCGCCAATACTCCGGAAAAACAGCCAAGTTGTGTGTGGACAAAATGATCTCCCTGATTCATGTATCTGCTATGGAAGTGAACAGTCATTTGAAAGCGGCGGGAGAAAAAGCAGTTGATCCCTTCGGTGAGGAACCGTTCAATTTGTACTGGAACATGGAAAAAACGAAGCTGCGCATCCAGAGCTATTGCCGGCAGCTTATCAAGCAAAAAAGCCAGCTGGCCGGAAGCAGCGGCAAACGCCTGGTCAGTCAAATCGAGAAATATTTAAACCAGCATTATGCAAGCAAAATTTCCTTGGAGCAGGTAGCTACTGATTTTCATGTCAACAAAAATTACCTCTGCCATCTGTTTAAAGAAACGACCGGACTTACCTTCACCCACTATTTAAACAGCCTAAGAATTGAAAAAGCCAAGCAGCTCCTGCTTCACTCATCGGATACGCTTTCGGATATCTCGGATAAGGTTGGCTACAGTGATTTTCGATACTTTAGCAGGGTGTTCAAAAGGGTAACACAAATGAGCCCTACCCGATTCAAGTCCGAGCATACAGCTCGGCATTAAACTTGCAAATAGTCAATGCCGACATGGCAGGAAAAATTAGCCGAATCCGCAGGAGGAGGCTTATTTTTGTTCCGGTTAGAGCAGCAAAATCTTAATTTTGTCCACTTTAGTCTGAGCTTTTTCCACCTCCAAGGGGGAGAAATATGAAGTTATTCCAATATTGACGGGAAATCTCCGAATAAACTGAAAATTGTGCAAACAATACTGAGTCCGTGTCATGGGTATGCTCCGATTGGAAAGCTATAATGGGCATATCCATTTCATGGTTGCTTAAGGGCATCATTGGAAAGGGGGATCTGCACTGAGAAAAGCGGTGGAACTTAGACTATCTTCTTTATTGCTGCTGCTTAGCTTGTTGTTCCTGATTGTCTGCTTATCTCAGTTTTGCAAAGGGACAGTGCCTAATTCCATGTCCCAGGAAACAGATCAAGAACAGTATGAGGTAGAAGGAGGGATCACCTTTTGGTCATGGAAATACACCATGAAGTCAATTGAATCCGAATTGGAAGGCTTTCAAGGAGCTTATCCCGGCATTTCTGTAAACACGGTTTTGCTGTCGCATGATGACGCTTACAAAAAGTTTTTGCTAGCGAATGCGGCCAATCAGGGAGCCCCGGATGTTGCTACCTTGTCAGGCTATTATATTGGCCAGTACATTGAAACGAATGCGCTGGAGGATTTAACTGAGCTGATTGCCCCTTACCGTGACCGGATTGTAGATTCCAAATGGCCGGATGCGATCAAGGACGGGCGGATATACGCGATGCCTTGGGATTCCGGCCCTGTAGCTCTTTTTTATCGAAGAGATGTGTTTGAGCAAGCGGGTTTTCCCTCGGACCCGGAGTCAGTGTCCGAGCTGGTAAGCACCTGGGATAAGTATGTTGAGGTGGGTAAGCAGATTAAGGCACGCACAGGAGTTGCTATGCACACGATGGCTCTGGATTCCGCAGTTGGGATGACGAGGATCCTGGAGCATATGATGGCACAGCAGGGAACGCTTTATGTCGATAATGAAGGCAAAATTGCGATTAATGGTCCTGAAGCCTTGCGGGCGCTGAAATTGCTTATCGAATTGAAACGGGAAAACCTGCTGCTGGACGCCGAGGTCGGGTCGGAGCCTTGGCAGCAGGCGATGAATGAAGGCAAGGTTGCGACAACCCTGGATCCAGTCTGGATGGGAGGCACCTTGAGGGATATTGCCAAGGACAGTGAGGGGCTGTGGGGAGTTGTCAAAATGCCTGCATGGGTAGAAGGCGGTCCAAGAGCTGCAGAAGGAGGGGGCTCTTACTTCGGAATCTCCAAGCAGTCGACAAACAAGGAAGCGGCTTGGGCTTTCATCGAGTATATGCTGGGCAATGCCGATACAGTTAACCGGATCCACCGGGTAGCCGACGTGTTTCCTTCGTTAAAGGAGGCATATGAGAATCCTATGTATGATGAGCCCCAACCGTTTTTTGCAGGTCAAGTAACCGGCCGGTTGTTTGTGGAATTAAGTAAAGAGTCTGAACCCGTCTATTTCTCCAACGATTTCAAAGTGGCCCGCGAAATAGCGGTATTGGAGATGTACAAAGCTATGAAGGGTTATATCACTCCGGAAGCGGCTCTGCGTGAGATGGAACGGAAAATGCAGGAAAAGACGAAGCGCGAGATCAGATCAAAGGAGGGATCATGGCCGCATGAAGACACGCAAACGATGGTTGACGCGCAATGATTTGGTAGGTTATTTGTTCAGTGCTCCGCTGTTAATCGGTATTTTTGTTTTTGCCATTTACCCGATGATCGCCGCGCTGTATATGAGCTTTCAACAGATCAGCTCCAATGCGATGTCAGGTCAATGGGTGGGCTGGAGCAACTATCGGTACGTGCTTTCAGACAACTTGTTCTGGCAAGCGCTTTATAACACCTTTTATATGGGCATTCTTTCAGTACTGTTGGGCATTGGCCTATCTTTCATATTGGCCAGTCTAATTAATGGATTGAAATGGGAGCTGGCCAAAAATGTGTTCAAGGGCATTTATTTTTTGCCGAATGTCGTATCTGCCGTTGCTACTACATTGCTCTTTTCCTTTCTATTTTTCCCCGGCAGGGAAGGACTGCTCAACTATGTTCTTGGACTCGTCAATATTGAACCGATTGGCTGGTTTACAGATCCCAGCTACGCCAGGTTCAGTATCGTGATGATGAGCTTATGGGGAGCTTTAGGCTATAATACAATCATTTTCCTGGCCGGATTACAGAGCGTGCCGCGGGACTTGTACGAAGCTGCGGAAGTAGATGGCGCGAACTGGCTGCATCGCTGGTATTATATTACGATACCCTATCTAAAGCCGATTCTGTTCTTCATGCTGATTATGGGGACTATCGGCGGCATGAAGAGGTTTACAGATGTTTGGCTAATCGGAGGTACTGCCGGAAATCCGGGAGGAAGTCTGATGACAGCAGTACTTTATATTTACCGCAACGCGTTTCTCGCTTCCCAGATGGGCCTGGCTACAGCGGCGTCCTATCTTCTATTTATGATCATCTTGGTGCTGACCATGTTCTTACTCGCTATGAACCGAAGATCGGGCTCGGTGGACTAATATTCCAATCAGTATGTTTCGTTAAATTTGCGATTTATACCTGCATATTTGAATTTAATAACCGCTATATTGAAATCGCTTACTTTTGGCTCCGGTTTTGCTGTAGCCTGATGCGAAAATTAACTCAAGGGGTGATGCTCTTTGTCACAAGCTAATCCGCTGCAGCCTATCCCCGCGCCCGTAGGCACACCTCCAGCGGGAGCAAGCAAAAAGCCGCGCTCTGCCGGACAAATCCTATTATTCCTGATCTTGTTCCTAGGCTCGTTCGTTATGGTCATTCCCTTTCTGTGGATGCTGCTTACCAGCTTTGACTGGGGGGCAAGACTGAACATTAAGTTTCCGCCCAGATTGTGGCCGGAAATTCCTTCAACGAGGCCTTATGAGGCGGCTTTTACTAATATCCCGATGATGCGTTACATCTTCAATTCCATCGTAGTCAGCGGAGGGGTTATTCTGGTCAGCGCTTTGTCGGCTCTATTGTCCGGCTACGCCTTGTCCAAGATTCGGTTCAAAGGCGCCAATATCGTGCTATTGCTGGCTCTCAGCACGATGATGATCCCTTTTGAAATGACGATGATCCCGCAATACCTGCTGTTTAGCAAAATGGGCCTGATCGATACGTATTGGGCGTTTTATTTTCCAGCGCTTAATTATGCCTTTGGCACGTTTCTGGCGAAGGCCTTCATCGACCAGCTGCCATCCACCCTGCGTGAGGCAGGGGTCATTGACGGGGCAAAGGAATCAACCGTGTTCTGGAAAATTTATTTTCCGCTTTGCACGCCCATTATTGCCACCATGATTATTCTGTTATTCCTGGGAGTATGGAATGACATGCTGTGGCCGCTGCTGGCCCTGAAGAGTGCGGATAAGTACACTATCCAAATAGGCTTGGCTATGTTCACCTACAATAATGGAGTCAACCAACTGCCTGCTATTATTATGGCGGCTACAACGGTCAGTCTTATTCCAGTCGTAGCGGTATATTTGTTCCTGCAGCGCTACATTATCGAAAGCATCGCTTTAACTGGAATCAAGCAGTAAACGGGCTGCTAGTTCCGGCTTCATGGAATGTTGAATCCGGCCGGACGCAACCGCAGATAAGCGGATTCTATCATGTATATCAGGAAAGGGGTATCTTTATGAAAAAGCTTGCTTTGCTAATGCTTTCCTTGTTGACCGTGTTTGTTGCTGCGTGCTCCTCCGCTCCCGGTTCAGGCGAAAGTACAGGAGAAGTAGAGATGGTATCGGATATTTCCGGCAAGGTCCGGGTTGCTTTGGCCGGGTGGGAGCTGGAGGATGGGATTGATCCATTAACCGGGAACCGGACGACAGGGCTGAATACTTTTTTGAAGAATACATTTGAGAAAATGTATCCCAACATCGAGCTGGAAATTTATCAAATTCCTTGGGAAAATGTAAAAGCCAAGCAAACGGCGATGTTAATGTCCAACGATGTGGATATTATGTATACCGGTGGTGCCTTCGCATCCCAGTGGTACCAGGAAGGCCTGCTGAGGGATCTGGATGATTTGATTGAGGGCGATCCCGATTTTGACCCTAGTATATATCTGGAGGGAATATGGAATAATTCCTACAGTACCAAGTCACCGGATGGGGAGCACCAATTTGGAATCCCGACGGTATTAGGAAGAAGAATGATTATTATGGATACTCAATTGTTCGAGCAATGGGGAGTGGAAAGGCTGTCCGAGAATCCGACTCCGGAAGAAGTACTGGAAAAAGCAAAGAGCATGCATGGCACGAATCCGGTTACGGGAGAGCAGAATTATGGCTTGTATTGGAGCGGCAACGCTTTAAATGGCTCTACCTTTGTAGCGCTGACACTTGCTTTCAATGCCCCGGGAGCAGAGGGAACGCTATCTGACCTTAAGTCGATTAAATGGAAGCTGAACAGCCCGGAGATGGTCAAAGTGATGGAATGGCTTAAAGAAGCGGCTGTTCTGCCCCCTCCAGGATTCGTCAATGCTCAGGGAGCGGAAAACTTCGGTTTGGAAAATAACCAGATTGCTATCGGCATAGACCAAACAGGCGGCTCAACGATGAGTGAATTTAGAGCCAATGAGGACCAGGAACTGCTTAATCGCTTTGAGCCTGTTATGAACTTGGGGCCGAATGGAGAAGGCTGGGTAGCCGTTGACCCGTTTGTCATGGCCAAAAATGTTGAGGATGTGGAAGCAGCCTGGATTGCTATGAAATTTTTATCCGGTTATGAGACTCAAAAGCATCTTTACATCAACTTCTCTAACACGCCGACTTTGTCTAATGCGGACTTCGTTTTGGAGCAGGATAAATTTATTAAGAAGGCTCTGGAAATAGCCGAGGTCGGGCATTCCGAGCTGATGGATGAAGCAAATCCGTTCTTCATGAGCGATATTGTTCCGGCGGTTAATGGCTTTATTAGCCGTGCTGCGACAGGCAATGCCCCAGACATCCAAAGCTTCCTGGATGATTTGCAAAAAAGGGCGGAGAATTGGTCAGCTAATCTGCGATAGCAGGCAGGCTCCATTTTCAAGAAGAGCATCCCCAAAAATAACGTAGAAATGTTCCACGATGATGCAAAGAATCATGAGCCGTCCTCCAGGCAGAGCATATCTGCGTTGGCTGGACGGCTTTTTCTGCTATTATTCGAGATTTGCAAACGTGTTTGCGTACAAAGCAGGGCTTTAAGCTATTAAGGAGCTGCAATAATCCCTAGACGAAATGTCGTACAAGTTATGTGATTAAGGTACGATTACCCGAGATTGCTCAGACAGGATTCATGTTGAGTTTGGGATTGTGGCGTTGGCCCACAACCTACTGAAAGCAGCAGGCATCCGCCTCGCTGCTTACAAAAACAAAATGACAAAAAAAGTTGGACGGAAAACATTATGATATGTTTTTCCGCCCAACTTTTATTTTGGGGACTTTCTGGACAGCCCCACTTTTGTGGTAGTTAATGACGCTATATATCATTCCGTGAACTCTGTAGCTTATCCAACATCGCCTTGAGGTCTAGGTTGATTTGAATTGTCGAAGGTCTGTTCCCAAAAGGCTATATTACTGGGTTACTCGGTAGCTACCGATTGGTCAGCTTGCAGCTGTACCGGAGCGATTCTTACGAAGTTTGCAGTCAGATTGGACAGAAGGCGGTCAATCGCCGCAGCTGCCTCGGACTGTCCGGAGTCTGCAAGCTCTTGCCGGTAAATACCGAGAAGCTCGTTCAGGTCGGCAATGGCTTTCTCATCGAGAGCTTCGATGCTGACTTTAGCACCTTTAGCAATACGGCGCTGAATAGCAGCTTCGTCCAAGCCCATCTCCGGGATAATACGCTGATAAATAACGCCCCCGGTCATACCCGCACAGATCCAAGGTCCTGGATCGCCAAGAACAACAGCACGGCCGTTAGTCATGTATTCAAAGGCAAAGCCCTTCAAATTAGCGCGGCTGGCGATCGTACCCAGTTCATCCTGCAGCGGTTGAGTGATTTCTCCGCCAAATACGACATCGGCACCGGAGAAACGAATACATGCGCGGGTGTCGGCGTTTCCTTGGACGAGGAACAACCCTTTTTGCGCTCCGTACCCAAAGGATTTACCTACTGAGCCATTGATGAATGTTTTGTGCTTGTTCTGTGCTTTGAGAATGGCAATCTTACCGCCATTAGCCATTTTACCGACACCATCCTCGGCTCCGCCGAATACCGTAATGTCTACACCGCGAGCGTTAAAGGCGGCCAGACCATTACCGGGAACGGATCCGTCAACCAGCTGAAGCTTCACTCCAGGCAGGCTGTCATGGCTGCCGTCCAGATGGCCGCGAACGCGGTGACTGGAGTAACGGCTTCCGATAATACGGGTTTCAGCCGAAACGCGGGACCAGGTTCTTTCCACCGGAGCGTCGAAGGACAGGGAATCCGGGAAGAAATCCTGAGTCTCAGCCCCGGCAGCCAGGCGGATATCCGAAGAAGGCACGCTGGACACTGCTGCTTCCTGGGCTCCTTGCTCTGCGGAGATGAACTGGATAGGAGCCGGACGAAGCAGGTCGGACAGATCCATCCGGTCATGCTGAGCAACTTGATGCAGAAGGTCCGATCGGCCTACCAGGTCTTGTGCGCTCTTGAAGCCGAGTTTGCCTACGATTTCACGGATCTCGTTGCCCATGCTGCTGAATAAGCGAACAAGGGAGTCAACCGCTACATCGTATTCACGAGGCACGAAACGGCGCAAGCCTTTCTCTTCTGCCTCTTCCATAGAATCGATCTGGGTTGCGATACCGACATGACAAGTGTCGAGATGACAGCCGCGGCAAGCTGTACAACCGATGGCCTGCATGGACAGTGTACCGAATCCGCAGCGGTTTGCGCCAAGCATCATCATTTTGACAACGTCGGCACCGGATTTCATACCGCCATCCGACCAAAGCTCAACGTTATGGCGCAAGCCTGCTTCGATCAATGCAACATGCGCAAGCTTGGTGCCGATTTCCGTCGGCAGACCGACATGAGTCAAGGAGTGGACCCTGGCGGCACCTGTGCCTCCATCGAAGCCGGAGAGCGTAATCACATCGGCGCCTGCTTTGGCGATCCCGACGGAGATGGTTCCGATATTCGGAACAACCGGAACTTTGACGATAATTTTTGCTTTTCTGCCACTTGCTTCTTTAAGCTCGGAAATGATTTGCGCTAGATCCTCGATCGAATAAATATCATGATTGTTCGAAGGAGAAATCAAGTCAGAACCAATAGTTGCATTACGGGCAGCGGCGATTTTGGCTGTAACCTTCGTACCCGGAAGATGACCGCCCTCGCCAGGCTTAGCCCCTTGACCGATCTTGATTTCCAGGAACGCCACAGAGTTGGCCAGCTCAACGTTGATTCCGAAGCGGCCGGAAGCTACTTGGGCACCCCGTGTTCTTTTATACTTGCCGAGCATGTCTTTAATTTCTCCGCCCTCGCCGTTCATCGTTACCATGTTCAGGCGTTCCCCGGCTTCCGCATAAGCACGGAAAGCAATTTCATTTTGGGAACCAAACGACATGGAGGAGATCAGCATCGGCAGATCATGATCGCCAACGGAAATGTCAACCTGGGCAGGATCCAATTGCTTGCGTCCTTCCAGCGCCTTCTCATAATTAAAGTCGGCAACATGGCGGATCGAAATTGGGTTCTTCTGTTCCTCTTCACGAAGCTTGTCACGGTAATCCTCGTATGGAGAAGTACCGGAAGCTGCTTCCACGAGCGCTTTCCACATTCTTGCGAAGAAGTGGAAATTGCGGCCCGCTTTCGCTTTCGGATCCGCGAAGCTTTCGTAACGTGCTTCCGCATCCTGCTCCAGCCGGGCAAAGCCTGTTCCCGCTTGTTCGCTGCCCAGGTAGCTGACGATATCCAGAACTTCAGCGATCTCCGGCTTCAGTCCGATAGCGGAGAAGAAGCGGGTATATCCGCGCAGTTCATGAGTTCCAATCGTGGAGATGACTTTCTCCATTCCTTTAGTCAGGGCAGAATGAACTTTCACTACCGATTCTGCACCGGATTTGTTTGCCGCTGTGGCAAATAGCAGGTAAGGAGAGATGACATCTGCGCCAAGACCGCAGGCGACAATAATGTCATGCAGGTTCCGTATACCGGCAGAGCGCAGAACGATGGAGGTACGGCGGCGAAGATTGTCGCCATCGCCCAGCTTTACGTTGCGCAGAGCAATATCGATTGCGGACACGGCCAAATGAGGATCCAGCCACAAGCGATCCTCGGTGTGCACTCCTTCGTCATCCAGTACGAGGAGCTGGGCACCGTTTTCTACCGCTTTAACGGCTTGCTCAGCCAGCTGCTGCAAACTTTCACGAAGCGAGCTGCCGCGTTTATAGTATAAAGGCAGCACAGCAACCGCTTGTGTTCCTTGAGTTTGGAAAAAGCCAAGCAGTTGTTCATAAGAAGGCTGTTGAAGATCTTTTTCACTATTCAGACCATAAGAGCCTTCTACTACAAGCGGAGTCAGCAGCTCTATGCTGAGCTTGCTCACCGATTGGCCATAGATTGCCGGACGAGGACCGACAACGACACGGGTAGAGAAATGCTCGGTTTCGCGGTCGCGGTCAATGGCCGGGTTGGTAACGACAGCGACGCTTTCCTTAATGAAATCAGGAATGTTCTGTCTTTCCCAGTGAATGCTTGCCAGTGGTCCGTCATGGCCCAAAGAACGGATAGGCTCTGCACCTGTTGTAGACATTGATTCTATCATTTGAATGCCTTGGCGATCCCAGCCAAAAGCGCTGTACATATTATCGCTGGCCGTTACGCGATCCGCTGCTTCCGCTTCGATTCCAACCGATTCATAGGACAAATGCTTGCGGTAACCGCTGAAATCAACTTTTTTCTTTGCGCGCTCAAGCACTTGCTCTTGAATAGCATGGTAAGGGATAACTTGAATGTGTTCGCCTGGAGTCAGCACTACCCCAACTTTTTCGCCAGGAGCGATCGGTTTTGGCTCTGCTTCCATTTCTTCTACGGTGACCACACCTTGCTCCGATGAGAAGTAGAGAGATTGCTCGGTTTCTACCATCCATACCGGGCGCAAGCCAAGCGCATCGACACTGAAGACGCATTCGTTGCCGTAACGGGATACGATACCGGCAGGCCCTTGAGCGTAATGCCCCCAAATTTGGCGATAATAAACGTATAAATCCTGAAGCTCTGGACGATAGTGCTTCATTTCATTAATGATCGGCGGGAAGATAAGCTCCATAGCTTCAAACAGGCTCATTCCGTGACGATGAATAAAGTGCTCGATCGTCCGGTTCATATCTTGGGAGTCACTTCCGCCGTCCACTAGAGAAACGCCGACCATCTCAGCTTCATAGCGCAGCTTCTTGACGGTGTTGATTTCCCCGTTATGGCCGAGCAAGGAAAACGGCTGAACACGGAAAAAGTTTGACAAGGTATTTGTCGAGTAGCGGTTATGTCCGATTGTTACCTGAGCGGCGAACAGAGGATCACGGGTATCATTAAAATACTTGGGGAGAATGCTTGCGGCACCCATAACTTTATATGCTGCAGTGGTGTTGCTCAGCGTAGCTACGTGTACGTGGTATTGCTCTTCAATCGCAATATGCAGGTTATACAAATGGTCGGCTGTGTTGACGCCTTCTTTCTCGCACAAGGCGGCAATTTGCCAGAAGGTTGGCTCATCATTCAGTCCGTTTGGTCCAAGCACACTGTTGTCGACTTCATTCTCTTTCTCCAACAGAATGGATACGCCGTGCTCTTCGAATAATCTTCGGATGCCCTGCTGAATTTCGGTTACGGAAATGTCCAGCTTGCGCGGCACGAAAATATGGCCTATAGAAAATTGCTCGCGATCCGCAAGAGCCTCGTCCAGTCCGGCATCACTTAAGCGTTTCTTCCACAGTGCTTTCGGAATGTCGGTCAGGATTCCGCAGCCGTCTCCTTCACCGTGGATAAAACCCGAACGATGCTCCATCTTGACCAGTGCATCAATCGTTTTTTGAATGTTTTGTGAAGACGGGTTTCCATCCTTCTCAATGACGCAAACGATACCACAGCTGTCATGTTCGACTTCTAGCAAATTTTGAAATCGACTTTCATTAATCATAGCTCTATTCATTGCTTTGGGTCAGAAATCTGACCGTCACCTCCTGTTAAGAAATGTGTATAAAAATTCAATTTAATGTATAGCATTCCTCTTCAAACGAAGGGGCCCTGCCTTGAAGAGACGCTGAAACATTGCTAGGAAATCGGGACGAGGAAGGTGTCCCAAAAGGTGAGGATACTACGTGGTGCAGTCGAAACTTTATCGATAATTAGCGTTAATAAAGAATAACACGATTTTGTTAATCAGACAATAGTGAACATTTTGGATAGCCTGATGTAAGCGCTCTTTTTTTAAAGATATGTATAAAAGTTGAATAATATTTTTTATAGCTGTTATTAATGTAACTTTGCTGTAAGGGATATCCAACAGGGAGGATTGTCTTGGTCGGGTGACGGAAGGCGGGTGAGTGTTTCAGCCCCAGCGATGCATTTCTTACCCCCTAATGAGATGAAAAAAAGAGGTGTGAAGGAGCTCATCCCACCGCTTTAGGGCAGCAGGATGAGACTTTTAATTGTAATGGTTTTGTAAAGGAATGTTCGGGTTTAGCCCATTTTTTGAAATGCGGACTCGACAGCTTGCAGTGTAAAATCAATGTCTTCCTCCGTATGGCGGGTAGTTAAAAACCAGGCTTCATATTTAGATGGAGCGAGGCATATACCCTGGTCGAGCATAAGCTTGAAGAATCGGGCAAATTGTTCGCCGCTGGCAGCCTGCGCTTCCGCGTAGTTGGTGACGGGATGTGCGCAGAAGTGGGTGGAGAAAGCTCCTCCTATCCGGTTAACCGTCAAGGGGATTTCCGCTTCAGCGGCAAGCCTCGCTATTCCATCGGCAAGCCGTGACGCCAGCCTTTCCATTCGCTCATAGCCATTCGGATCGCTTAATGCTTCAAGGCAGGCAAGTCCTGCCGCCATAGAAGCCGGGTTGCCGGCCATCGTTCCGGCCTGATAAGCGGGGCCAAGCGGGGAAACCTGGTCCATCACATGCTGCTTGCCTCCATAAGCGCCTATGGGGAGCCCTCCGCCGATAATTTTTCCTAGCGCTGTCAAATCAGGCTCAATTGCTTCATAGGAGGAGCTGCCGGACTCACTGGGCCCAAGGATGCCCGGATAAGTCTGAGCCGCCCCGTAATGGAAGCGGAAGGCGGTGATCACCTCATCGTAAATCAGCAGCGCTCCGTATCGATGGGTCAGCTCGCGCAAGCCCTCAAGAAAGCCGGGCTTCGGCATGACCATCCCGAAATTGCCGACAATTGGCTCTACCATAACGGCCGCAGTCTCGTCTCCCCAATGGCGCAAAGCCTCTTCGAGAGCGCTCAGATCATTAAAGGGAACGGTCACGACCTCCTGAGCTATGGAAGCTGGAACCCCGGCACTATCCGGACTGCCGAGTGTGGAGGGACCCGATCCGGCAGCGACGAGCACCAAATCGGAATGACCGTGATAACAGCCGGCGAATTTAATAATTTTGGAGCGACCGGTATAGGCTCTGGCTACACGAATTGTACTCATCACTGCCTCGGTGCCGGAATTGACGAAGCGCACTTTATCGAGGGAGGGAATCGCTGCCTTCAGTTTTTTGGCGAATTCATTCTCCAGAGCGGTCGGCGTACCGTAAAGCACACCATTCCTGGCAGCCTGGCAAATCGCTTCAGTTACATGGGGATGGGCATGGCCGAGTATAATCGGACCGTAAGCGGCCAAATAATCTATGTACCGGTTGCCGTCCTCATCCCAGAAATAGGCGCCGTCGGCACGCTTCATAAATACCGGCGCTCCTCCGCCGACGGCTTTAAAAGAACGGGAGGGGCTGTTAACCCCTCCGACAATGTGCTGCAATGCCTCCTCATATAAGGCGGCAGATTGTTTTTTTTCCATAGTATAGAAACTCCTTTATAACAAACTGCGACCAGCTGTTTCCTCTGTCCGTTAACGCGCCGATGGCTGGTTATTAGGATTTGGCGTTGAAGAGCTGGAACCCGGAATACTGTTGGGCTCCGGTTCGGTATCTTCTTCTGGCTCTTGTTCATGCTGGATAAATAATTCTTCTATATATTGATGAAGGTCATCTTCGTCTGCCAGAATAACCTGCGCTCCATTTATTGTCGTTTCTCTGAGCAGGGACATCGGCGGAATTTGCTCGGTGACCATGTCACTCGTTTTGGCTTCAAAGCCAAGCGCGGCCAGCTTTATCAAATTATTTCTGGAAATATTCGTTTCAATATAAGGCTCTACGCTTTGTAAAATAGAAGGCAGGCGGATGAGCGATGTAGTCTTTTGCATCTTCTGCGCCAATGCATTGAGCAAATTGCGCTGGCGTTCTGTCCGGGTGTAGTCGCCTAATTTATCGTGCCTGAAGCGGACATATTGCAGTGCTTTTTCCCCATCAAGTACCTGGAGCCCTTCTTTTAAATTAATTTCGTAATCATCGTAGCTGTCGTAATAATACATATCCTTTTCAACATCGATTTCAACGCCATTGACTGAATCTACAAGAGCTTCAAATCCTCTAAAATCGGTGTAAATATAATATTGAATAGGTATGCCCATTAATTCGCTTACTGTTCGCATAGCCAAGTTGGGGCCGCCATATACGAGCGCCGCATTGATACGGTCTTTGCCGCGGTTGCCAATTTCAACATAAGTATCCCTTAATATAGAAAACAGATAGGTGTTCTTGCTGACGGGATCAATAGAGGCGACCATAATAGTATCAGCCCTGCCCGGAGCACCATCGTCGCGGGCGTCTGCGCCCAGCAGTAAAATGTTAACTCGTTCTGTTCCTTCCCATTTGGGTGGAGGAGGATTTTCAGTCGGATTCGCAGGGGAGAAAAATTTGTGATCATCCGGATCGTCCCCAACATAAATATCACCAGCGAATGTAAAAATGTGGTAACCGAAATAAAAAACTGTTCCCAAGATCAGAACGGTAAGGGTTAGCACAATCCACTTTATTTTTTTGCGCATGATTACTCCCTTCCGAGTGCGCTTTATGCACAGCGCGGTTTCGCAATTATCCAGTTTAAGATTAGTTAGTAGTATGAACTACTATGTTCCTGATACATCTGTTAGAATAGCAGGCGACAAATGTTGACATCAAGAAACAAAAATCTATCCTATATTATAGTTCTTTCGTCTGTCCGGTCGCAAGTAGAACGGTTTGCCAGATTAATAGAGAGGCTCTCCGCCATCCAGAACGCCCAGAAGGCGGCACTATTTTATTATTTGCTCACCACTTGTTAAAATTAATATTACTTAGCGGTTTAAGTCTTTATGTATGTTAACATTTACCGGCCAATTACCTGCAAACTGCCAAAATGCATTTCCTAAAATAAAGAATGGTTTTCAGAAAAAAGAGCATTATACGATATGTAGGGGGAAATTAGCATGACAACATTACAAATAGGCAAGCCTGTTCCTGATTTTACGCTGCCGGGCTCTAACGGAAGGGATGTTTCCCTGAAGGATTTCCGCGGCAAGCTGGTCATTCTTTATTTTTATCCTAAAAATATGACACCGACCTGCACCCAGCAAGCTTGCGATTTTCGCGATTATTCCGCCAAAATCCGTGAAGCTGGAGCTGAAATTATAGGAATTAGTCCTGATCCGGTAACTTCCCATGAAACCTTTATCGCCAAACACTCCCTTCCCTTTTTACTGCTTGCAGACGAGGATAAGGAAGTGTGCTCCCTATACGGAGTTTGGAAAATGAAGAAAATGTATGGACGGGAATATATGGGAGTGGAAAGATCCACATTTCTAATTGATCAAAACGGCAAGCTGCTAGAGGAATGGAGAAAGGTGCGGATCAAAGGACACTTGGACAAAATTTTGGAAAAAATTCAGCAAATCAAGACCTGAAGGGAGGATTGCCGACATGCAAGATGATGCGCCGAGCACCGGGAAGCTGTCCCCTAACCTGCCTAAAGTATCCGTTTATTTTGTTGCCGGGATCAGCACTTGGAAATCCGGTGATATGTTTGGTCCAGCCATGAAGCATATTAAGGAGCGTTATCGGAACAATGGCTGGAATTGTTCTCACACAGAGGCTCTTTATCCGTACGGGACGATGGATGATATCCCCAGGGAGCAGCTAAAACCGACTATTCGCAAACAGATGTGGCACGTGTTTCAGGATATGTACCAGCCTGCCGAGCGCTCTCCCAGAGCGGCATATCTGAGCCGCATTATACGCAAGCACTATGGCAGCAGCGGAGAGGGTGAAATCCTGCTGATAGGACATAGCGGTGGCGGTATTGCAGCTTACTTGGCTGCGCGAATGCTTCGCAAACAGGGCTATCCTGTTCGCCATGTCGTTCAGGTCGGATCACCTGGCGGCTACATTCATGCGGAATGGCGGGATGATGTGTACTGCTTGAGAGAAAGCGGAGACGTTGTGACATGGTGGCGCCTGCCATTTATCGGATCGGCATCGAGAAGGGATGTTGTCCAAATAGAAGGGGGCCATCCATTATATTTCTGCGACCAAACTAAAGATAAAGACGGCTGTGACAACCTCACTAAAGTCATGGATAAAATATGGGGCCGCTTATACGAGAATGAAGAGGTTGCTCCGGTTGCAGCATGGGAGCCGGACATAAGTCAGGGATAACCCTGCGGCTCCTATTTAAAGGACGAACCGCTTGGTCGGAAAAGGGGATGACAGGCACCCGGCCTGTATTCTTACTATAACTTATCGGGAGACGACTCTTAAACAGGAGTCGTTTCTTTATTTTGACGGATTTTACCGGGTGTTAATTTAATTGATTTGCGGCAGATTCACAGCACCTGGGGCAGAGTCTGTACAGGATAGGGCGGTTCTAACATCTGGTTTTCTCTCATATATATTCTATTAACAGTATTTTTAAAAGGAATTAAAAGATTGACGCATGGATTAAACTAGATTCTCGGGAGGAAGATCATGATGAGGAAGCCGTGTCGCCCGCTCCGGTATATGGTCATGCTTGTCAGCTGCTTGTTTGTGCAGGCTTTGTTTACTACGATAGGCTGTGCCAATTCCTCGGTGCAATATGATGCTCTCCTGAAAAGCGAGTATGCGCAGCTGATTCGCAATGAGCGGGTAGACTATGCGGCTTTAGAAGCAGATTCGGAATCAGCCCGCGCAGCGACGGAACGAACGGTATATTTGACCTTTGATGACGGCCCAAGCATACATACGGAGAAGATATTGGACATTCTGGCTGACGAGCAGATTCCAGCTACGTTCTTTGTGCTCGGTGAAAGAGTGGAGCGCGCCCCCGATACGGTGAGCAGAATTATAGAAGAAGGTCATGCCCTAGGCAACCATAGCTATAACCATCGATATGAAGAGCTTTATTCCAGCTTCGGCGGATTCTGGGAACAGCTGCTTGAAACCGAGGCTCTTATTCATAGTCAAACTTTAACTTCCCCAACGCTGGTAAGGGCACCAGGGGGGACTTTTACGAATTTCGACGCTTTTTACTACCAACTGCTAAGCACTGCAGGATATACCGTGGTCGATTGGAATGTGGATAGCGGAGATTCTAAGCGAAAAGGAGTAACCGCGCAGGAAATTATAGACAATATCAAAAGAAGTGTCCTGCATGAGCGGGCTGTTGTTCTTCTGCATGACGGACCCGGACACAGCGCAACCGTAGAAGCGCTTCCCGAAATTATCGCCTATTATCGGGAGCAAGGTTATACGTTTGCTGCTTTAGATGATAGGCAGCCCAGGCCGGTTCAGTTCCGGATCGGTTCATCGAAATGGGAGCGGGAACCTCTTACCTTTGCGCAGTACAAACATTGGATGAAAACCATGACGGACCACCAGGCAGACAAGGGAGACAGGACAGCACAAGGCGGGCAAGCGGAAAGGGTGGAGCAAGGGCCTTATCGGACATCTTCCATATCTACTCATATTCCTTCCAAGGGTCCTGAGGAGCTTGCAGCTCTTGCTTCCAGCGAGGCTCAGACGGATGCGAACAAATCCTGGAAGGAGGACGCTCAGGCGTCTCCTGCTTTGCAAATAACCGTGAACGGGCTTAGCTTAAGCTTGGAAAGCGGCCAGTACCGCTTTCAGAGGGATCGTTTTGCTGTTCCTTTCTCATTTGTGTCGGAATATTTGAGTGGCCGCTTACCCGGCTATGGAGAGGGGGGGAATCTGCTGCTGCAGACATTTTCCCGCCAGGCTGTCTTTGAACCTGAAGCCAATCTGATTATTGTGGATGGGCTTAACGGATTTAAGCAGCATTATATAAGCGACGTGTTCATCGAGGATGGAGAAGTGTATGTAGGGCTGAGGATGGCAGCCGAATGGTTAGGCTATACGATCACAGGCTTTACTATCGGTGGGGAAAACCACCAAGTAATCCTGCAAAAAAATATCATCGCTCTTCCATTCGAGGTGTAGCGCTCTAGCAATTTGGAAATAATGGTAGGAAATAGAGCCTTGCCTTTTCCCGGGAACGATCATGCACCCAGGTGAAAAGCTGCTAGTTGAGGAGGTATTTCCGCCAAAGCCGGGTTGCGGCGCCTGTAAGCCTTCTCATTCTAGACAAACAGGTCTTTAAGTGAGGAGGGCGACAGGATGAGCTTGACAATTAGGCGTTCGATATTTACAGATCAGCCGGAAGAAATCCTGCAGCAAATGATAGAAAGTATGGAGCAGGCTGTCATAGGCAAAAGGGATGCCATAGAACTGCTGATGATTGCGGTGATTTGCGGAGGCCATGTGCTCATGGAGGATGTGCCTGGAGTCGGCAAGACTACACTGGTGCGGGCATTGGCAAAAACGATTGATTGCCGCTTTAAACGGCTGCAGTTTACTCCTGATCTATTGCCGGCAGATATTACGGGAGTATCCATTCTCAATCGGCAGACCAATGAATTTGAGTTTAGAGAGGGCCCTCTCTTTTCTAATATTGTCCTGGCTGATGAGCTCAACCGGGCTTCACCGAAAACCCAATCCGCTTTACTGGAAGCTATGGAAGAAAAGCATGTCTCCGTAGATGGAATTACGTTTCCGCTGCCGGTCCCGTTTCTCCTGCTCGCCACGCAAAATCCGATAGAGTACGAGGGTACCTACCCCCTGCCGGAAGCCCAGCTGGATCGTTTTTTAATACGTATTAGGCTCGGTTATCCAAGTGCTGCCCATGAAGCGGAGATGCTGGGGAGAAATCCCGATCGCCACCCGTTAGACAGGGTGAGACCGGTAATTGAACGGGAGCAGCTTAAGGAGCTTCAGCGCAGGGTGCGCAGTGTCCATGTCGATGAATCGGTTAAGCAGTACATTGTAGAGCTGGTCTCAGCCACCCGACACCACCAGTGGATTGCACTTGGGGCTAGCCCGCGGGCGTCTTTAGCGCTTATGCATGCTTCCCAGGCAAGAGCGCTTCTCATGGGGAGAGGCTATGTGCTGCCTGACGATGTTAAGCAAACATTATCTCCTGTTGTTGCTCATCGGCTGCGTCTTACAGCAGAGGCAAGAATAAACCGCCAGCACGCTGAAGGACTGTTAAACCAGATTGTCAATCAAGTACATATTCCAGGCCTGCCGCGTATCGGCAAAGGAACAGGACCGTCATGAGGTGGGCGAATGTAGTGCTGGTAGTCTTATGTCTAGGGTTCTGCCTTGTTCTGTTTGCAGTTGGCACAGAGTCCTCCGTTCTGTTCGTCGCCTGTGTGCTGGGGGGCTTGCTCTTCTATTCCGCCGTAACCCCGTGGCTAGGTATGGCGGGGACAAGCATGCGCAGAGTCGTTTCCAAGGAGTGTCTATCCCCCTGCGAGACGACAGAAGTGCAGGGAGAGTGGCGACGCCATTCACGCTGGCCGCTGCCATGGCTGGAACTAGTGGATTGCTGGGTTCATCAAGGCACAGGGGAGATGAGGCAGATCCGGCGCCTGCTTTTTCCCTGGTTTCGCTCTCGTGTGGTTTTCACCTATCCTTTGCAGGGACTGCCGCGCGGAATCTACCGTTTGGAAAAAATGGAGGCTGCCGCCGGGGACTGGTTTGGTTTGATGCAGCGGCGTCGCAGCTTCCGTGCGGAGCAGTGGCTAACTGTCTATCCCTCCCCCTTTGCCGCTCCGCATTCGCTGTATTCTAGCTCCGGCGAGAATGAGGCGTTAACGGTTAAAGGATACCGGTCGGAGGAAGACTGGACACCGCAGCTGCGCGGATATGTGGATGGTGATTCCTATAATCGCATTCATTGGAAGGCGACAGCCAAGAGCGGTGAATTAAAAGTCCGCGAATTGGCGGAGTCTCGGTCCGAAGTCTTAGAATTGTGCATCGACCCATCCAATGGGCTCGAAGGAGACAGCTTTGAATGGAGAGTGAGCTTGGCGGCGGGTATTAGTTTCCAGCAATGGCCCCGCTGCAGCCGAATCCGCATGGTTTGCGGACAAGCTTCACTCCAGCTTGAGCCTGCGGCAGCGGACTGGAGCCAGGCAGCGCGGTGGCTTGCGGCATTGCAGCCTAGTTATAGCGGCTGGGAGGATCAATGGCTCCAAAGCATATGCGCCAGCTCCCCGCCGGGTCATTTCATCTATATATGCTCGACTGTAGACGAACTGCTGGTCAGGAGGCTGAAGCTTGTTCGCCTGAATCGGGGGCGGACGGTCACCTTGATTTATGCGGAGGAGCCTGGGCGGACGCTGCTCAATATCCCTTGGCTGGACGGTCTTCAAGCAGCAGGTATTCGCGTCCTGCGTACGCAGAAGCAGCGGCATCGTGAGGAGGTGGGGACTTATGTTCCAAGAACTGGATCGACAACGGCAACCGATCGAACGACGGCCGATCCAACAACGGGCGATCCAACAACAGGCGATCGAACGACGACCGGAACAAGCTTCGGAGCCTGATGATTCTGCCCCCCCGCTTACTGGAGCGAAAAAATGGCTGCTTGATGCAATGGCGGCACTGCTGTTGTTTCTGCTGCTGAGAGAATGGCTTATTCCGTTAGGGGAGCTTCCCGCTTCCGTCAAGCTGTATCATGTTCCCTTGTTTATAGCGGCTATGGGTTCTTTTCTTGCGATTGACTTGGTGCGGCTGCCATCGGCTCTGGACATAGTTGTCAAGGGAGTATCCGTATTTATGTGGGTTGCGGTGTTCTATTATCCGCACCAATTTCCTCTGGATGGCTGGTGGGTGACGCTCGCCGATCTTTTTTTGGCAGATATAAACGCATTAAGGCAGGGAGCGCCGGAGCTGGTTAGCGGTGCTGCTAGAACGCTGTTGTTTTTGGCGGGGATGGCTATGCTGGTCTACGTGCTCCATAGTCTAGTTCTGTTAAGGAAATCGATGCTTTGGCTGACGCTGCTTACTGTTGTTTATTTACTGCTGCTGCATGCGGGTTATGGCTTGGACACAACGGCTTCCATGGCCAGAGGATTGGCCGCCGGACTGCTGCTTGCATCGTTGGCTTCTTTGGCGGGCAGGTTGGAGCAAATCCCGGTCGTGCACGGCCGCTGGCTGAGAGGCTGGCTCGCAGGAGCGGGCCTGGTCATAGCTTTATGCATGGGAGCGGGGTGGGGAGGGTACCAACTGGCACCTTCTGTAGCTGAGGCGATGAAGCTCCAAGACCAGAATTTAGCGTTAGCGGATCTTCTGCCGGAAGCGATGAAGCGCAAGCTGGATGCACCCATGCAGTCCGCAGAAGAGGTGAGAGTGACCGCCTATGCGGGGGCAAGGAGCGGCTATTCCAGCAATGATTCCAGTTTGGGGGGCCCGTTAATTCCCGACTCGGGTATTGTTTTTGCTGCTTGGACAGAAGAGGTTGTCTATTGGCGGGGGGAATCGCGAAACTATTATGATGGGCGCGGCTGGAGCCAGTCTCCGAATACTTTGGAACTGGCAAGTATTAACCGTGAATCTCTCTTGGAGAATGACGCAGCTTCTGTCCTCCTTCAATCCGAGCCGGAAGAGGGGCGGCGGGTGATTGTACAACAGGTGCTTCTGACCGAACGGGCTCCGGCTAACCGCTTGTTTGCAGGAGGGACGATACGTCAGGTGGAAGAGCTTGTTTTGAAAAACGGACAGCCCGCTGATCCGGCAAACCTGGACATTGATTTGTTCACCGGGGCGTCCGTCCTTACTTCCTCTACTCCGTTAAAGCAATATTCGGTGGAAGTGATGCTGCCAGAGCGGGAAGGCGAGCTGTTGATTTCGGGATATGAGCCTTACCCGGATACGGATTGGGAGGCCTATCTGCAGCTCCCCGCCTCACTCCCGGAGCGCGTTCGGCAGTTGGCAGCAGACCTGACGATCGACTATGATAACGACTATGATAAAGCGAAGGCGATTGAGCATTTCCTTCGCACCGGCTATAGCTACAGTCTGGACATGGCAGTAGTCCCGCCTGCGGGGGAGGATTTCGTCGACTACTTTCTTTTCGAGCATCCGCTGGGCTATTGTGATTATTTCTCGACCTCTATGGTTGTTTTACTGAGGTCGGCAGGTGTGCCGGCCCGCTGGGTGAAAGGCTTCGCCCCCGGAGAAATCCGCGCTGCGCAGCCTGCGGGAGTTGATGGCCTGGAATTGTCCTCCTTCTCGGGAGACGGCTATTTGGCAACAGTGCGCAATGCCGATGCCCATTCCTGGCCTGAGGTTTACCTGCAGGAGCATGGCTGGGTAGCGTTCGAGCCGACTCCGGGCTTTGCCGAGCTTTCTCGTGCGGAGAATCTGAACATGACCGCGGAAAATGACAATAAGTACGCTGCTGATGCTGAAATGCTTCCCGGTCAAAGCGAGCAGAAAGAGCCGCCTAACGGTGAGGCCGATGGTACTAGTGGCGGGGCCTCAGAGAATAGGGTCTTTGGGAGCGGGAAGCTCCATCAGTTCGGGTCCATGCTTGCCGGATTATTAATGGCTCCGGTTGAAGCTGTTCCTGGTTTTCTAAAAAGCCATATAGCCACAGCAGCCAAATGTTCGGCAGGAATCGCGATCGCTATATTGGCTGTATGGGGGTGGAAGCTGCTGCGAAGCAGACAGTCACAAACCTCTCCAGCTTATATAGAAAGCGGGAATCCGAACAGATCCCGTTCGGCTAGACGCGGGATGAAACGCTTGGATGAGCTTTGGCTTCGGCTCTATAAGAAAAGAGGGCCGCGCTTGGTTCATATGACCTTAAGGGAATACGTAAGCGCCCTTAGCTTGACGGAGGAGGAAACTAAGCGGATGGCGGAGCTGGCAAGCTGGGACGAACAGCAGCGCTACGGCCGTCGCCCGAGTCAATCGCTGCCGGACTCAACGATGTGGCGAACCTGGCTTGCGTTCATTAAAGGCTTGGCGAAACCGGAGAAAAGCCGAAGCCGGAAAGCAGGTAGCTGAGTAGGGGCAGTATGCCTGCGATCGGCGGTGCGCGTGCGATGGGCGGTGCGCGTGCGATCGGCGGTATGCGTGCGATGGACAGTAGGCGAGCAATGGGCAGAATACTTGTGATCGCAGTAGGCGGTCGGTCGGCAATGTGCCTGTGATGGGCAATACGCCTGAACAGTCCTGTTCCATTGGCAGGACTGTTTTGCTTTTCTTGACGCCTCTCTCGCCACTCCTATATAATAATCTTCATTAATGAAGAGCGGGATTGGCCTTCCATAACCGGGCCCGCTAATACGATAAAAAGGGCAGGTACCGATGAATAAACCAAACGAAATGATAGTCGTGCTTGATTTTGGCGGACAATACAATCAACTGATTGCCAGGAGAATCCGGGATCTGGGCGTGTATAGCGAGCTTCTTCCTTATAACACCCCGGTGGAAAAAATTAAAGAGCTGCAGCCGAAGGGAATTGTGTTTTCCGGGGGGCCGTCCAGTGTATACGAAGAAAACGCCCCTCATGTGGATCCGGCTATTTATGAGCTCGGGCTTCCGATGCTGGGAATTTGCTACGGAATGCAGCTGATGGCGCATCAGCTCGGCGGCAAGGTTCAACGGGCGGAAAAGCGTGAATATGGCAAGGCGGACGTTGAGTTCAGACAAGACAGCGCGCTGATGCTTGGTTTGGAGAAGAAGCAGACGGTCTGGATGAGCCACGGAGACATGGTTATCGAGCTGCCGGACAAGTTTATTATCGAGGCTTCTACGGAGCATGCCCCGGTAGCTGCGATGAGCTGTCCGGAAGCGAAGATGTACGCAGTACAGTTCCATCCTGAGGTACGCCACTCCATTTATGGAAACGAGATGATTCACAATTTCCTGTATAACGTGTGCCAGTGTGAAGGAAGCTGGAGCATGGAAACATTCATCGATGACGCGATTAACGATATCCGCAAACAGGTAGGAAACGGAAAAGTATTATGCGCTTTGAGCGGAGGGGTAGATTCTTCTGTAGTTGCCATGCTTATCCATAAGGCGATCGGCGATCAGTTAACTTGTATGTTCATCGATCACGGGTTGCTGCGCAAAGGAGAGGCTGAAAGCGTAATGGAGACCTTCGCCGGGAAGTTCGATATGAAGGTTGTGAAAATAGACGCTAAAGACCGTTTTCTCGGCAAGCTGGCTGGAGTGGAAGATCCTGAGCTGAAAAGAAAGCTGATCGGGAATGAATTCATTCGCGTGTTTGAAGAGGAATCGGCTAAATTCGATGATTTCGAATTTTTGGCCCAAGGCACCCTGTACACCGATATTGTAGAGAGCGGAACGGCAACCGCGCAAACGATCAAATCGCACCATAATGTGGGCGGATTGCCGGAGGACATGAAGTTTAAGCTGGTCGAGCCTTTGAAAGCTCTGTTCAAGGATGAAGTGCGCAAGGTTGGGGAAGAGTGCGGGCTGCCCCCAGTTATTGTATGGCGTCAGCCGTTCCCTGGTCCGGGGTTGGCGATCCGTGTCCTGGGTGAGGTAACCGAGGACAAGCTGCATATTGTGCGTGAATCGGATGCGATTCTTCATGAGGAGATCGCAAGAGCAGGTCTGGAAAGAGAAATCTGGCAGTACTTCACTGCCCTTCCTAACATGAAGAGCGTGGGCGTTATGGGAGATGCTCGGACCTATTCCTATACCGTTGGACTGCGGGCAGTTACCTCCATTGACGGCATGACCGCAGACTGGGCACGAATTCCTTTTGAAGTACTGGAAAGAATTTCGAACCGGATTGTCAATGAGGTTGATAATGTTAACCGGGTTGTGTATGACATTACTTCCAAGCCGCCAGCCACGATTGAGTGGGAGTAGCAAGATAATTAATGTAAAAGACTGAGTCTTTTGGGTCATAAAAGGGTATCACTGATAAAAGGTGATGCCCTTCTTATTTTTTTGAACCGAACGCCCATATAATGCGTATGTCATAATAAGAACTCATTGGACGGAGCTGATACAATGGAAGCACAGAGGGTGGATAGACTTCAGGCTATAATCGAAGAGCTTGCCAATACGAAAGGGGCTAAAAAGCTTGCGTTGGAGCAAACTGCGAGAATAATTCACAGACTGGATTCCTTTTCATCTGAGTGTAAGGAATGTAATCAGTTCTTTATCCAACTGGAGGAGCATATTGCACAACTTGCCGGCAGGGGAGATCAGCTTACCAAACATGACGTTAAGGAGCACACACAGCTAATAAACCACCTCACCTCCCATCTAAAGGAGCGGCATAATCTGGTGCCGAAGGGCTACTATATTGGCATGTATATGGCTTTTGGAGTTAGCTTTGGTTTACTATTTGGCATGCTCCTTTTTGATAACATTGCATTAGGATTACCGATTGGAATGGGTATAGGGTTAGCTATGGGCTCAGGAATGGATGAAAAAGTCAAGAAAGAAGGCAGAGTTTTATAAGCAAAGAAAGAGCCACCCGCAGGTGGCTCTAAATTTTTCTCCCGATTAAAACGCATGCCCCTCTATACATGAACTTCAAACGCGAACACCAACTTCCGTTACTTCACAAAAGGAACATTCAAAAGCTCGGGTACGGTAACAAACTGATAGCCTTGGCGCTGCAGCTCTGGAATAATTTGACGCAGGGCTTCGATAGTCGGCGTTCGGTTTCCATCCCGATCCGCACCATCATGCATGAGAATGATTCCTCCTGGCTGAACGGTCTCCAGCACTCTTGTGGTGATGATTTCAGGGGCTTCTTCCTGCCAATCCAGAGAATCGAAAGACCAGTCGATGACTAAGTATTGCATCTCCGCCAGCCTTCCAACCAATTCATTGTACAAAAAACCATACGGTGGTTTGAATAATTTGGTCCGGTAGCCGATAATGCCATTCAAAACATCTTCGGTCCGGGTGACTTCACTGTTACATAGCTCTGTATCATTAGGATGAGGATATATCCGCATGGGCCCGCTTATCTGATTAGTATTGACACTAACGCAGGGGGATAGGGTATTCTGTTGGGACATATCTGCAGCTTTCATTTTTTGCACGACGGAGGTAAATCAAATGGTAGACAATAGTACGGTAATGGAGTCTGGAAGGTGCACGGAGTGTGGCGCCAGGGGAGTCGATGGATTTTCCTGCTATGATTTGTTTGGATTTCCCCTTACTTGGGAACATAATAACCCGGAGTTGTACGCTCTTCATTTTTGGCTGGTCTCTTGTTATATGATCCAGCATCCTTCTAATTTTACACACGAAGGGTACCAGCTTTTGGTTCGTTTATTTACTGAAGCTTATGATAATGATTGGGACACACCTTATATACTCAAGAAAAATCGGGAGCTAGTATCGCATGTAGGCAAAATAGCTAATTCTACTCCGAATGAACTCCGCAAACGGAGTCTTAAACAGTGGTCGATGACTATTGAGGACATCTATTTGGGGGGCGAGGAACAGGCGATTTCCAACATATTAAAATGGAGAGAGCGGGTAAGAAGCGAAGTTACTCCAATTGATCATTCGGATTAATTTTGATTTGGAATAAGACTTTTGATTAGCGGCTGCGGTTTAAAAGCAGTAAGAGGTTTGTGTGAAGAATCGTACCGCGAAGTCCTCAAGTGGGAAACACTTCAGCATGAGGGAAAGTCGCCGACCTGATAGGGGTGACAGCGGGATAGCGCTAACGCCTGCCCTGGTTCTTATTTGGTCCAAAAAAGACGCTCTGAAAATGTAACGCTTATCAAGGATCTTATTCCGATATAATTCCCAGAAATAAGGAAATTATATCGGAATAAGGCGGCTCACAAGCGTTAGCGTGCCAGTACTCCCACGCGGAAGTCAGCCCGGAGTGGAAATCGAAGTAACCAGCTCTATGCTCTTTTTAACCAGCTGACAATCGGACAATAGGGAAGTCCAACTGGTATTTTTCTGATTTCATTCATTACATTTCCGTTACAGATCGTCAATTTCCTGGTAGATTTCCCGGCACTTTGGTTAAAATGAACAAAGAAGGAATGTCCAGGGAAAGGAAAATTCGCTTGTCATGAACTCAGAATTTGATGAATTAACGAACTATGAGCAGCAAGAAGAGAATCGCAAGAAGAAGCTTTCGCTCCGATTAAACGTTTACTTTTTCGCTACCTTTTTATTGTTTTCCGTGCTTGTGGTACGTTTAGCTATCCTGCAGTTTGTCGAAGGGCCGGACTTGGCAATAGTAGAAAAAAACAGTCTGAACCGGGACATCACTATTTCACCTATTCGCGGCAATATATATGATCGCGAGCAGTCTCCCATTGCTTCCACGACCTCGACACAATCGGTTTCTTATCGGTTGGAGCCTGGGCATAAGCAGGAGGATACGATTGCGCTCGCTTACCGCCTGGAGACTATTTTTGCCGAGCTGGGAGACCCTAGGCAGCCGCCGTTGAATGCTGAGGAAATTTTGCTGAGGATGGATGTCGGGTATGATATCCATGGTGAGGAGACGAAAGCGCCGGCATATTTATATTGGCCGAGACGCATCAAATCTAATCTGACCAAAGAGGAAATCGCCTATCTCAGCGAGCATCGGGACGAGCTTCCCGGTTTGGAGGTGGCAGAAGAAAGCACACGCGTGTACGATGAACGGAGAATTGCCGTGCAGCTGGTCGGTTACCTGCGTCCGTATTCTACAGCGATGAACATGGAAGCCTCCTATCTGAATAAATACAAGGAAGAGCAGTCCGACTATTTAAATGATGAATACGTAGGATTGGACGGGCTGGAGTTTCTCTATCAGGATGAATTGCGGGGAAAGAATGGGAGTAAAACCTATCCGGTCAACGGAACCAGTCAGATTGTCGGTGAAGTTCAAATTACCCCCCCGGTAAAAGGCAACAATCTATATCTCTCTCTGCATAATGAAGTTCAGCTTGCAGCACAAAGGGCGATTACAGAGCATATTAAGATGCTCAATACGAATCCGCTGAACCGTACTTATGCGCGCGGAAGCAATGCCCGTTCCGGGTATGCCGTTGCCATGGAGGTGAATACGGGCAAAGTGGTCGCCATGGCCAGCATGCCTGACTATGACCCGAATGTCTGGATGGGGACGATCTTAGAGAATAAGCTGAAGGAAATTCAGTACCAGTATACGAATGGAACGATCAGGGAAAGATATGCGGACGTACCTGAGGACCAGATTGGCCGTCATCCGACTTCCTTGGTTCCTTTAGGTTCAACAATAAAGCCGCTAACCGTCCTCGTAGGCCTTAACGAGCAATTGATCACTCCTACTACGCGTTATTATGATGAGGGAATTTATTATTACGGGCGAGATAACAACGCCCGGGTTCCTAATTCAGATCGCAAAGCTTTTGGATGGATAACCCCGGCTAGAGCGATTGAAGTATCCTCTAACACTTTTATGGCGGAAATGGTGGGAAATCAACTCTATACCAAGGTGCCCAATCCGCTGGATGTATGGCATTCTTATATGGTCAGATTTGGACTGGGTGTAAGTACGGAAAGCGGCCTGCCCGGTGAATTATCCGGTGATTATTTTTACTACGATACCGCTGAGCGGCTGCAAGCACAATTCCCGTTAATTAATGGCTCTTTTGGCCAGGAGGCTCGCTATACCACCTTACAGCTTGCGCAATATGCCGCCATGCTTGCTAATGAAGGCAAACGGTATAAACCGCTCTTCGTCGACCGGATTACCACTTACGAGGGCGAGCTGATCAAAGAAATTGAGCCGGAGCTGTTGAATGAGGAGACATTCCCGGATGCTTACTGGAAAGTTCTGAGAGATGGGATGAAAAGTCAGGTGGGCGGTTTCGAGGGTGTTACTTATTCGTTTAACCGGAAGACAGGCACATCCGAGTCACAGGTGGCAGGAAAGACCGTGGAAAATGCTATTTTTATAGGATATGCGCCAGCAGAAAATCCTCAGTTGGCTGTAGCTGTTGTAGTTCCAGAGGGAGGGTTTGGCGCCTATGGAGCAGCTCCGATTGCCCGTCATATTTTCGATGCCTACGATCAGTATATTGGCTTTGGCAGCGAAAGCACACCTTAAGAAAGCATACCTTGAACAAGTTGACGCGATAGTTTTTTAAACGAGGATACCCTGTTCTTTATGGAAAAATCTGTAGCTATCCGAACGTAAACGAACACTCTGAAAAAAATGTTCGTGTTTACAGTTGACAGAACGGAAACGTCCTCCTAAAATGAGGGGGAGAATAACAGTTTTCGTATAATCCCGGGAATTGGCTCGGGAGTTTCTACGAGGTCACCGTAAATGATCTGGCTACGAAAAAAGATTGGTATTGTAAAGGTAGACAAGCAGCTCTGCCTTCGCTTTGCCCGTCTTCTTTTGAAAAGCTTGAGGTCGCGATGCCTTAAGCTTTTTTGTTGTTCTAACCACATTTTGGGAGGAGTAGCATGCATGGATCGTTTTTTTAAACTCAAACAAAACGGGACAAACGTAAGAACGGAAATTTTGGCGGGAATTACGACCTTTATGACCATGGCGTACATTCTGGCCGTTAACCCAGACGTGCTGACCGCGTTCGGGAAAACCGGGATGGAATGGTATCCGGTATTTCTTGCAACAGCGCTTGCCGCAGGTATTTTTACCATTGCAATGGGGTTCTTCGTTAACTTCCCGGTGGCATTAGCGCCAGGGATGGGGCTCAATGCTTATTTCGCCACTGTTATCATTTCATCGAATGGAACGATTACCTGGCAAATGGCTTTGACAGCCGTCTTTATTTCAGGGATTATTTTTATTTTGCTCACGATTACCAGAGTCCGTCAGATGCTGCTGGTGGCTGTGCCTGACAGTTTAAAACACGCCATTACAGTCGGGATAGGGCTGTTTATTACGATAGTCGGATTGAAGAACAGCGGTTTGATGTCCATTGCTGTTGAAACAGTAGGGGACGTGCCTGCAGGTACGTTTACTCCTCTCCTCAGCTTTGAATCCGTCATTCAGATGGGAAGTTTGCACAATCCTGATGTTCAACTGGTGCTGGTTGGTCTCTTCCTGATCTCCCTGCTTATGGTGATGAAGGTCAAGGGCTCCATTTTATACGGGATCCTGGGAACGACTTTAGTCGCTATCCTGATGGGTCATGTGGATCTGACGAATATCAGCAGCAGTCAAACTCCCTGGATTCCTGATTTTACTGCTTTGGAGTTTGGAGCCTTTGACTTTGCGGGGATTTTGAATGTAGGTATCGTATCCGTTATTTTGACCTTTACGTTCGTGGAAATGTTTGATACGTTCGGTACGCTGGTAGGTACGGCAAACCGGGCGGGCTTGATGAAGGATAAAGAGCAGGGACGTAAGCGCGTAGGGAAAGCAATGCTGGTTGATGCTTTTGCAGTAAGCGGCGGAGCGATGCTTGGAACAAGTACGACAACCGCATTTGTTGAGAGCTCTTCGGGGATTGCCATGGGAGGACGTACCGGACTGACAGCTATCGCCACCGGCGTGTGCTTCTTGCTCGCCTTGTTCCTGGCCCCGGTTATCGCACTAATCCCGGGATCGGCAACAGCTGCGGCATTAATTATTGTTGGTCTGCTGATGATCCAGTCGATCAGGGAAATTGACTTCCATGACATGGTCGTTGCCATTCCGGCATTCTTGACAATTGTTTTGATGCCCCTGACCTACAGTATCGCCAATGGTATTTCTTTTGGTATCGTAGCCTTTGTCTTGCTTGCTCTAGTGGCTCAATTGATGGGGAACAAGGAGCATAAGATTCATTGGCTGATGTGGATTTTAGCAGTGCTGATCATCCTTCGTTATGCTTTGCTGGGCGGAGAATAACGGTTTCTGTGTGTGAAAAGGACTCTTTTAGGAGAATTGTTTCTTCGATAAAGAGTCCTTTTATTCTAAATGAGATAATTGACTGAAAAATTGGAATAGATGAAAATTAAAGTCCCCGTTGCAAAGATAAGAAGATCGTGCTACTATATAAAAGTCGCTTTTGAGCTGACAAGCTTTGACACACAGCGACAGCAAATGCAACAGCCCTTTGAAAACTGAACAATGAGTGAGTAATAAAGCCAGTGCAGCGGTCTAAGGACCGTGTGCGAAACGTTGATTGATATGAGCTAATCGCTCTTACGGATATATTGCTTTCAGTGCAGGACATCCTGTGCTGGGGGCACCCCGAAAGTACTTGAATAAGCTTCGCAGCTGTTCTTCACTTTGGGGGG
>NZ_HE610958.1:502774-506097 GCF_000285515.1 Paenibacillus senegalensis JC66 | reverse complement strand
GTACCAAGGAATACTCATTGAACATAAAGTTCGGTGGGTATTCTTTTTTATTCCGGAATTGTTATGGAGAGGTCTTGAAAAAGAGCTTAGAGCCTTTATGCCCAGCTTTCCGCTTTGTGGGGCAGCCCGCTGTTTTGTGGCTAGATTTCCAGGCAGCTTGTATACTGGTTAGAGAAGTACAAATAATAGGTGCTGATCGGTAGTTCCGCCGTTATCTCCATGGAATATATCCGTAGGGCACGCTCGATTTATCAGGTAATGAAGGCGGAATGGGGGATTAACCATGAGGCGAGCTGTGGAGGCTGTTAGTGTTATGATAGAGAGGATGCTGCTTTTACCCGCAGCGGCCTATACCCGAGCCCGATATAAAGGGGAAAACTGGGTCGAGTTGACCTCCATCGAGTTAAGCTACTCCCATCTTCCTGAGGCATTTGATGGCACGCGAGTTTTGGTATTTAGTGATGTTCATCTGGGCCATTATTATTATTCCCGCGATCTAGCCTCGCTTATTAAGCAAAGTATAAATCCTCTCCGGCCCGATCTTGTTTGCTTCACAGGGGACTTATTCGACAAAAAAATGACAGAGCGAGAACAGGTTATATCGGCATTGCGAATGATTAAGGCGCCTCTCGGAAAATATGCTGTGCTGGGCAATCATGACTATTACGATTCTCCGGGACGAATGCGCAACATGTACAGACAAGCGGATTTCACCATGCTTCTTAACGAGTCAACCTTTATTCATCGTGGAGATCAGGCGATTCGTATTGCGGGGGTCGATGATATGGTCAAAGGTCGGCCTGATTTGCATAAAGCGCTGCATCCTCTAAAGGAAGATGAATTTATTATCCTGCTTTCTCATGCGCCGGATTTTGCTGATCGCATTAGTAACGATTTCCCTGTCTCTTTTCAAGCTTCCGGGCATAGTCACGGAGGGCAGGTGAGACTTCCGGGAATAGGTCATTTGACCGCCCCTTTATATGGGAGAAAGTATGTTAATGGGCTTTATCCATTGAAGGAGGGAGAGCTTATGTTGTATACTAACCGGGGTATTGGTCTAAGCGTGTTTCCTATTCGCTTTTGGTGCAAGCCTGAAATAACGTTAATTACGTTAAAAACGAAGCCGTTAAATTGTCCTAATTCCAAGAAAATAGAAAATTAAAGAAAAAATTACACAAACATTGAAGGGCGTTGAACAAAAAACGAACTTTCCGCTTGTTGCGAAACTAATTGTTCGCCTTTTCGTTGACAGTTGTTGTTAGCTCCTGTTAGAATGAAGATGAAAAAGCTAACATGAATAATTGGATAGAACTCAGTTACCGATACTCGTATAATTTCGGGGATATGGCCCGTAAGTCTCTACCCAAAAACCGTAAACTTTTGGACTACGAGAATTCATTTTGCTGCCGGTTTTTAGCTAATCGGACAGGGCATCTATGGCTTGGCCATGGCTCTGCAAGGCAATGGCTTCTTGTGTCCCGCGGATAAGGTGGTTTTATACCGATATCGGGGCTTTTCTTTTTTTAGAGGTCTTAAATAGATCGTACTTATAATGAAAGAAGGGGTAGTCTTGTCAATTCAGGTTGGAGTCATCATGGGCAGTCAGTCGGATTGGGAAACTATGAAGAAAGCATGTGAGATGCTGGATGAACTAGGCGTAAGTTATGAGAAAAAGGTCGTTTCAGCTCACCGCACCCCTGATTTAATGTTTGACTATGCCTCTTCAGCCGCGAAACGAGGATTGAAGGTCATAATTGCTGGAGCCGGAGGGGCAGCGCATCTGCCGGGAATGGTCGCTTCCAAGACGGAGCTGCCGGTCATCGGAGTACCGGTGCAGTCGAAAGCATTGAATGGGCTTGATTCTTTATTGTCCATTGTACAAATGCCGGCAGGGATACCGGTTGCCACGGTAGCAATAGGACAGGCTGGCGCGGCTAATGCCGGATTGCTGGCAGCACAAATGTTAGGAGCCTTTGATCCAGAGCTTGGGGCAAGGATTGCGGCGAGACGCGATCGACTACGTCAAACGGTTATAGAAAGCAGTGAACTGCTATGAATATACAGCAAAAGATGATTTTACCCGGCAGCACGATTGGCTTGCTCGGGGGAGGACAACTGGGAAGAATGATAACGTTAGCCGGTCGCCATATGGGTTACCGGTTTGTTACGCTGGACCCAACGGAGGACAGCCCTTGCGGCCAGGTCGCCGACAAGCAAGTAGTAGCCGCTTATAATGATCAGCAGGCTGCAGCAGAGCTTGCGCATCTATCTGATGTCATTACGTATGAATTTGAGAATGTGAATGCGGGAGTAGCGCAAATGCTCGAATCATCGTCTTATGTTCCGCAGGGCAGCAGGCTCTTATACATTACCCAGCATCGGCTTAGAGAGAAGCAGGCGATTGAACAGGCGGGAGTGAAGGTGGCTCCCTACGAAGCAGCAGGCTCGGCTGCGGAGCTTAAACAAGCTATCTCCCGGCTGGGTCTGCCCTGTGTATTGAAGACCGCTACGGGAGGATATGACGGCAAAGGCCAGAGGGTAATCCGCGAGAGAAGGGAAGCGGAAGCCGCCTTCGCTGAGCTCGCCGCTCCTGGCGTGGAGCTGGTGCTGGAGAAATTTATCGCATTCGAGAAAGAAATCTCGGTTATAGCTGCTAGGAATGCGCGTGGGGAAATCAGGGTATTCCCCGTTTCGGAAAACGTCCATGTGGACAATATTCTGCACTTGTCCATCGTACCTGCGCGGATCAATGCCGAGACAGAGCGCAAAGCTCAGGCTATGGCCCGGCAAATTGCCGAGCATTTGCAGGTCGTTGGCCTGCTGGCAGTGGAGATGTTCCTAGGTGCGAATGGAGAATTGTTTGTCAACGAGCTGGCGCCGAGGCCGCATAATTCCGGCCATTATACGATGGAGGCCTGTGCCACTTCGCAATTCGAACAGCATGTCCGCGCTATCTGCAACCTGCCGCTTGGCTCTACGGAGCTTCTGAAGCCCGTTGTCATGGTTAATGTGCTTGGCGAGCACGTGCAGCCGCTGCTCGATTGGATGAGCGCTCAGACGGAGGAAGTTCCGGGATTAGCGATAAAAATTCATCTGTATGGCAAGCACGAAATCAAAGCGAAGCGAAAGCTGGGCCATGTGAACCTGCTGTGCGACCAAGCAGATACCGCTTTGGAATGGGTAGAGTCTACAGGCATCTGGGCGGCACAGTCCAAAGCCAGGCATCACGCTTGATGGCTCGGTTATTGTTTGTGGTTAATCCTTACTGGTGTTAAACGTTAGCCGGACAAAAAGTTAAAGCAGCTTACTATTATGGAACAATT
>NZ_HE610958.1:433393-501357 GCF_000285515.1 Paenibacillus senegalensis JC66 | reverse complement strand
AGTGGGGCCTTATGTTAGAGCGTTATTCCCGGCCGGAAATGGCCGCCATTTGGACGGAAGAAAACAAATTCAAAGCATGGCTGGAAGTGGAGATTTTATCATGTGAGGCATGGTCTGAGCTTGGCGTTATTCCTCGAGAGGACGTTAAAAGGCTGAGAGAGAGGGCTGCATTCTCCATCGACCGAATCTATGATATCGAGCAGGAAACCCGCCATGATGTGATTGCTTTTACCCGCGCAGTTTCTGAATCATTAGGAGAAGAGCGCAAGTGGGTTCACTACGGCTTGACTTCGACGGATGTAGTCGATACGGCTCTAGGTTATCTGCTTCTGCAGGCCAACCAAATTCTTGAGAAGGATTTGCTTGCATTTATCGACATTCTTAAAGATAAAGCTATCCAATATAAAAATACGCCAATGATGGGAAGAACGCATGGCGTGCACGCTGAGCCGACAACTTTTGGCTTGAAAATGGCGCTGTGGTATGAGGAAATGAAACGCAATCTGGAGCGCTTCCGCCATGCCGCTGAAGGTGTGCAGTTCGGTAAAATCTCCGGGGCGGTTGGAACTTACGCGAACATCGATCCTTTCATCGAGCAATATGTGTGCAGCAAGCTCGGAACGAAAGCGGCACCGATTTCGACACAGACGCTGCAGCGCGACCGCCATGCCGAGTATATGGCTACCCTTGCTCTGATCGCTACATCGATCGATAAGTTTGCTACAGAAATCCGCGCCCTGCAAAAGAGCGAGTTTCGCGAGGTGGAGGAAGCTTTCGCCAAAGGCCAAAAAGGATCATCAGCTATGCCGCACAAGCGCAATCCGATCGGCTGTGAGAACATGTCGGGAATTGCCCGCGTCATCCGCGGCCATATGATTTCCGCCTATGAGAATGTTCCTTTGTGGCATGAGCGGGATATTTCCCACTCTTCGGTTGAGCGGATTATTTTGCCGGATGCGACCGTGCTGCTTGACTATATGCTGAACCGCTTCTCGAATATTGTTCGCAACCTGACCGTATTCCCGGAAAACATGAAACGGAATATGCAGTCTACTTACGGGGTGCCTTTCTCCGGCCGCGTCATGACTAAGCTTATTGACAAAGGCTTCAGCCGCGAGCAGGCTTATGATACGGTACAGCCCAAAGCTATGCTGGCCTGGGAAGAGCAGCGCTCCTTCCGGCAAATTGTAGAAGAAGACAGCGTCATTCGTGAGCAGCTTAGCGAAGAGGAAATTGCTGACTGCTTCGATCCAAGCTGGCATCTAAAGCATGTTGACACGATTTTCAAAAGATTGGGCCTGGACTAATACACGTCATTCTTACGGAGGAAATCCATGAACGCAGATGCAAATTTGAATGCAGAGCATTCACCGTATGCCGTCGCTACAACAGTCGACTATATTAAAGCGCCGCTGCTGTACAAAGGCAAGGTCAGGGAGCTGTATGATCTTGGAGAGCATTATCTGATTGCGGTAACCGACCGCATCTCCGCCTTTGACTATGTGCTGCGTCCGCCTGTGCCCCACAAGGGAGATGTGCTTAATCAATTGAGCCGTTTTTGGTTTGAGAAGACGGCCCATATACAAAAGAATCATATGGTTCATACCGATGTTACCCGACTGTCAGGTCTGGTAACGGATCCCGATAAATTGGCGAAGCGGATTATGGTCACCCGCAAGGCGGAAAGAATTGATATCGAATGTGTCGTCCGCGGTTATATTACGGGCGGCGGCTGGCGCCAATATCAAGCAACTGGTGAGATCAACGGACACAAGCTCCCTCAAGGCATGCGCAAGAATGAGCGCTTTGCTGAGCCCATGTTCACACCAGCTGCGAAAAACGATGTCGGACACGACGAGGACATCTCGATTGAGCGAATGAAAGAGCTCGTGGGTGAAGAGCTTACCGACAAGCTGGCCGAAACGAGCAAGCGTTTATATCAATTCGCTCATGATTATTGTGAGACGAAAGGCATCATTTTGGCCGATACGAAGTTTGAATTTGGTCTTATTGATGGGGAGATTGTCCTGATCGATGAAGTGTTTACACCAGATTCCTCCCGATTCTGGGCCAAGGAAAATTATGCGCTCGACATTGAAATAGACAGTATGGACAAAGAGCCAGTCCGTTCTTATTTGGCACAATCCGGCTGGGACAAGAACAGCGAGCCGGACGAACTGCCCCAAGAGGTAGTTGAAGCTACCTCAGCCCGCTACCGGGAGATTTATTCCCGGCTGGCAACCTGAGTAGCAGACCAGCTTTCTTATCCGATTACACAGGAGGAACGAGAATTCATGATCAAAGCGACTGTATATGTGACGATTAAGGAAAGTGTCCTTGACCCGCAAGGTAACGCTGTGCAAGGAGCCCTTCATTCCATGGGATTTGAGGAAGTCAGCAAGGTGCGAATCGGCAAGTATTTGGAAGTGGAACTGGATACAGACGACCGGACAGAGGCTGAAAGCCGTTTGAAAGCTATGTGCGAAAAGCTTCTTGCTAATACGGTTGTGGAAGACTACCGTTTTGAACTGAAGTAGGACGGCAGGTTAATCCCAGAAAAAAGACAGGCGGCTGGCTATCGGCTTAACCTGCGAGACAAAGCGTCAACCGATGCTGTCAACCACATTTTTAGGAGGGTACACCATGAACTTTGCGGTTCTCGTATTTCCGGGATCCAATTGCGATATCGACTGCTTCAAGGCCGTAGAAGAAACAATTGGTCAGCCGGTCAGCTATGTTTGGCACACCGAGACAGACTTGTCGGCTTATGACTGCATTCTCGTCCCTGGAGGCTTCTCCTACGGCGACTACTTGCGCTGCGGGGCGATTGCCCGTTTCGCTCCGGTAATGGGTGCATTGCAGAAGGCGGCGGAAGAAGGGAAATATGTGCTCGGGATTTGCAACGGATTTCAGATCTTAACTGAAGCGGGTCTCCTCCCTGGGGCCCTGCTCCGTAACCGTTCGCTCAAGTTCCGCTGTCATCCTGCGTCGCTTAAGGTTGTCAATGCCGATACTCCCTTTACGAATCAGTACCAGGAGGGGGAAATTATCGACATTCCAATCGCTCATGGCGAAGGCAACTACTACTGTGATGAGGAAACCTTGAAAGAGCTGCAGCAAAACAATCGTATTGTTTTTCGCTACGAAGGGGAGAATCCGAACGGATCGATCGATGACATTGCCGGGATTTGCAGTCCGAATGGCAGGGTTGTCGGCATGATGCCTCACCCGGAAAGAGCTATTAGCGAACTTCTTGGCTCTAAAGACGGCAAGAAAATGTTTACTTCGATACTGAATCATTGGAGGGAGACACATGACGCAGCAGTTATCGGCTAGAGAACCTAACGCTGAACAGATAGAACAGCAAGAGCTTTACAAGCAGATGGGCGTTACGGATGAAGAGTATGCAATGATTTGCGGATTTTTGGGCCGCAAGCCGAACTATGTGGAAATCGGCGTCTTCAGCGTCATGTGGTCCGAGCATTGCTCCTATAAAAACTCCAAGCCCGTCTTGAGGAAGTTTCCGGTTACCGGCCCGAAGGTTCTGATGGGACCGGGAGAGGGAGCGGGAATAGTGGATATCGGCGATAATCAAGCGGTCGTTTTCAAGATCGAGAGCCACAACCACCCGTCAGCGGTAGAGCCTTACCAGGGAGCCGCTACTGGCGTGGGCGGAATCATCCGGGATATCTTCTCCATGGGGGCACGCCCGGTCGCGCTTTTGAACTCGCTCAGATTTGGCAAGCTGGACAACGCCCGCGTAAAATATTTATTCGAGCATGTCGTGAGCGGAATCGCCGGTTATGGAAACTGTATCGGCATCCCGACCGTAGGCGGCGAAATTACGTTTGATGAGAGCTACGAGGGAAATCCCCTAGTTAACGCCATGTGTGTAGGCTTGATTGATCATGACAAAATTCAAAAAGGCGTCGCCCAAGGGGTAGGAAACCCTGTGTTTTACGTTGGTCCGGCTACAGGGCGTGACGGTATTCATGGCGCGACTTTTGCTTCTGAGGAAATTACGGAAGAGTCCGAAGCGAAAAGAACCGCTGTGCAGGTAGGCGATCCGTTCATGGAGAAGCTTGTGCTTGAAGCCTGCCTCGAGCTGATTGATTCGGGTATCGTTGTCGGCATTCAGGATATGGGTGCAGCCGGCTTGACCTGCTCCAGTGCGGAAATGGCGAGCAAAGCCGGCAACGGCATGGAGCTCTACCTCGATGAGGTTCCGCAGCGGGAAGAGGGAATGACACCGTATGAAATGATGCTGTCCGAATCGCAGGAAAGAATGCTGTTCGTCGTTCGTCCTGAGCATGAGGATCAGGCCAGAGCCATCTTCAAGCGCTGGGGATTGGATTGCCCCAAGGTTGGCAAAGTAACTGACGACGGCAATCTGCGCTTGTTCCACAAGGGCGAGGAGGTCGCCAATATGCCGGTTAAGGCACTGGTTGACGAATGCCCGGTTTATGATAATCCATCCCAAGAGCCAGCCTACTATTCGGCTAACGCTGATCTGAAGCTTCTGGAGACTTATCCGGAAGTGACTGATTTGAACGGTGCGTTAAAACAGATTCTGGCTTCACCTACGGTGGCAAGCAAAGAATGGGTTTACAATCAGTACGACTACATGGTTCGTACAAGCACAGCCGTCCGTCCCGGATCAGACGCTGCAGTCGTTACAATTCCCGGAACACGCAAAGCTCTTGCGATGACAACCGATTGCAACAGCCGCTACGTCTATCTTGATCCCGAGATGGGGGGACGTATTGCGGTGAGCGAAGCAGCGCGGAATATCGTATGCTCCGGAGCTGAGCCGCTGGCGATTACGGATAACTTGAATTTCGGCAATCCGAAAAAGCCGGAAATTTTCTGGCAGCTTGAAAAAGCGGTTGATGGCATGGCGGATGCCTGCCGTCAATTAAACACTCCGGTTATCGGCGGGAACGTAAGCTTGTACAACGAGAATGCCAAAGGAGCGATCTACCCGACTCCGGTAGTTGGCATGGTCGGCTTGATAAAAGATATCGATCATATCACCACTCAAGGCTTCAAGCGCGAGGGTGATGAGATTTTGCTGCTCGGCGAAACAAAAGCAGAGCTCGGAGGCAGTGAATTCCAGTACGTGATTCATGGCAAAACGGAAGGCCGCCCTCCGGTGCTAGACCTCACTACTGAGAAAAAGCTGCAGGAGGCCGTGCTGAAAGCCATTCGTGACGGCTATATAGCTTCTGCTCATGATCTGTCTGAAGGAGGTCTCGGTGTAGCCCTGGCCGAGAGCTGCATCAGCGGCGGCCTTGGCGCCGACATTTCCCTCGCCAGCGGGCTTAGAGACGATGTAGAGCTGTTCAGTGAAAGCCAATCGAGAATTATCGTGAGCGTAGATTCTGAGCAAGCGGAGAAGGCCGCTCAACACTTTGCTGCATACGGCGTACCGTGCCGTAGAATCGGGAAAGTTCAAGGACAAAGTCTGACCGTGACAATCAATGCCAAGGAAGTGATCAGCTCCTCCGTGGAAGAGTTGAAAACGATCTGGAAGGATGCGATTCCATGCCTGATGAACGCATAATTCTCCCGCGGACGTGGGAGGGAAATTACTACAACGAAGGAATCGATAAACTAGGTTTGGATAAGTTAAAAGAAGAATGCGGAGTCTTCGGGGTTATTGGCCACCCCGAAGCTTCGGCTTTGTCTTTTTTCGGACTGCATGCCTTGCAGCATCGTGGAGAAGAAAGCGCCGGGATTTGTACGACCGATGGCGAGAAGTTTTATTACCATCGGGATATGGGCTTGGTCAAGGAGGTCTTTGACAATGACCGGCTGGACTCCTTGCAGGGCACAACGGCTATAGGGCATGTCCGTTACTCCACCTCAGGTGAAAGTCAGCTGCAAAATGCCCAGCCGCTCGTCTTCAAATACCGTGGGGGCGATATTGCGATTGCGACCAATGGCAATATTGTCAATGCCGCTGAAATCCGGGCGGAATTGGAGGAGCAGGGATCCATCTTTCAGACGACGAGCGATACAGAGGTCGTCATTCATCTGATTGCCCGTTCCCGCCAAGATAACATTGTCGAAGCGGTCAAGGAAGCTCTGCAAAGAATTGTAGGCGGGTTCGCTTTTCTTATTATGGTCAACGATAAATTGTTTGTGGCGCAGGATCCGAACGGGTTGCGTCCTCTTGTCATCGGCAAAATCGGGGATGCTTATGTGTTTGCTTCAGAAACCTGTGCGTTTGAAACTGTCGGGGCAACTTATTTGCGCGATATTTCACCTGGCGAAATGCTGGTGTTTGACAGCAGCGGAATGAGGGAATACCGCTTTGCACCAATGGAACGGCGGGCTATGTGCGCGATGGAGTTTATTTACTTTTCCCGGCCGGACAGCGATATGGATAATATCAACCTGCACTCCGCCCGGAAGCGGATGGGCAAGCAATTGGCTATGGAAGCGTTTGTCGATGCCGATGTCGTTACCGGGGTTCCGGATTCCAGCATTTCGGCGGCCATTGGCTATGCGGAGCAAACGGGGATTCCCTACGAGCTTGGCTTGATCAAAAACAAATATACGGGCCGGACCTTCATTCAGCCCAGCCAGGAAATGCGCGAACGCGGTGTGAAAATGAAGCTCAGCGCGGTTCGCAAAGTTATTGAAGGCAAACGGGTAGTCATGATCGACGATTCCATCGTAAGGGGAACGACCAGCTTGCGCATTGTCAATTTGCTGCGGGAAGCGGGAGCGAAGGAAGTACACGTACGCATTACTTCTCCTCCGTATATGAATCCTTGTTATTACGGGATCGATACGCCCAGCAAGGAAGAGCTGATTGCCTCAAGCAAATCGGTGGAACAGATTCGTCAGAAGATAAATGCGGATTCCCTGCATTTCCTCTCGAAGGAAGGCTTGCTGGAAGCGATTGGCCGTCCGGCAGGAGAATACAACCGGGGAATGTGCATGGGTTGTTTTGACGGGGACTACCCAACGAAGCTGAATGAACAAGCTGCTGGCTGCGGCTGTTGATGGATAGAGGTTAAAAAGGCTCATGTTTGCAATTGGAGTTTGACACAATAACGTAGCAGTTTGCTCCGTTGGAAGTCTAGCACTGATTTTGGCTCTGAGCTCAAAAAGAGGAGTGTGAATCATGTCTGAAGCTTATAAACAAGCAGGTGTGGATATAGCAGCGGGCAATGAAGCGGTGGAAAGAATGAAAAAGCACGTCAAGAGGACGTTCCGTCCCGAAGTCTTGACAGGGCTGGGCGGTTTTGGCGCCTTATTCGGAATTGATAAGAACAAATACGAGGAGCCGGTGCTGGTATCCGGTACGGACGGTGTAGGTACTAAGCTGAAGCTGGCTTTTGCCATGGACAAACACGATACGATAGGCATTGATGCGGTGGCAATGTGTGTCAATGACATCGTCGTACAAGGCGCAGAGCCGCTGTTTTTCCTCGATTATTTGGCAAGCGGCCGAATTGTCCCTGAAAAAATCGAAGCGGTTGTTCAAGGCATTGCCGAAGGCTGCGTGCAATCCGGCTGTGCGCTCATTGGCGGTGAAACGGCTGAAATGCCCGGGATGTATGCAGACGGCGAATATGATATCGCCGGCTTCGTGGTGGGAATTGTTGATAAGGCCAAAATCATTGACGGCTCGACTATTCAACCCGGCGATGTAGTGCTCGGTATGGCCTCCAGCGGTGTACACAGCAACGGATTTTCTCTTGTCCGCAAGCTGTTGCTGGAGCAGAAGGGCTACTCGCTGGAGCAGCAGCTTGGCGGGCTGGACAGACCGCTGGGTGAAGTTCTGCTCGAACCGACCAGAATTTACGTTAAGCCAATCCAGCATTTGCTTGGCCAGGTGACGATTAAAGGCATGGCGCATATTACCGGCGGCGGATTCATCGAAAATATTCCGAGAATGCTTCCGGATCAGGTCGATGTGCAGATCGACTATGGCTCTTGGCCGATTCCGGCTATTTTTGAACTGATGCAGGCCGAGGGCGGAATCAGCAATCGCGATATGTTTACAACCTTTAATATGGGAATCGGGATGGTGCTCGTGCTGCCGGAAGCCGAAGCGGAAAAAGCGATCCAGCTGGCTGGTGAACAAGGAGAAACATTGTACCGCATCGGTAAAGTTGTGAAAGGGACACAAAAGGTTGTATTCAATGGTGTCCAGGTATGAGTAAGCCGTTTACGATAGCTGTTTTTGCCTCGGGCAGCGGCACTAACTTCCAGGCGCTGATAGATGCTGTGGAGGCGGGTACGCTGCCGGTACGCATTGCTCTGCTGGTCTGTGACAAGCCGAAGGCGCCAGTTGTCGACAGAGCGAAGCGGGCAGGGATTCCCCGGTTTGTGTTTTCTCCTAAAGATTACGAATCGCGAGTAGCATATGAGCAGGAAATTCTTGCGGAGCTGCGTAAACGGGAGATTGACCTCATCGTGCTCGCAGGCTATATGCGTCTGATTACGGAGTCTCTTGTCGAGCCTTTTTACGGAAGAATGATTAACATCCATCCGTCACTGCTCCCTTCGTTCGCCGGCTTGAATGCGATCGGACAGGCGCTGGAAAGCGGAGTCAAGTTGACCGGGGTAACGGTTCATTATGTGGATGGCGGAATGGATACAGGACCGATTATTGCGCAAAGAGCTTTGGAAATCCATGAAGAGGACACGGAGGATACGCTAGCTTCCCGTGTACATTTGATCGAACACCAGCTATATCCCGAAGTGGTTCGCTGGATTAGCGAAGGCAGGGTTGTGCTGCAGGGACGCCATGTACGGATTTTAAGTGAACGACAAGGCTCAAGCTTAGTGAATCATGAGGGAATATGAGTGAATCACTAGGTGAGTAAGGAAGAGAGAATGTAAGTAAATCACCAGGGAATGTAACAGCATAATGTAAGTGAATCTCGCCATGTTATGAATGGTTGTTTGGAACAAATAATTTAAGGAGGAGAACTAGTGGCCATCAAGCGAGCATTAATCAGTGTCTCGGATAAGAGCGGTATCGTCGAATTCGCTTCTGAGTTAGCCAAGCAGGGGATCGAGCTGATCTCAACAGGAGGGACTTACTCACTTCTAAAGGAGAAAGGCGTGCCTGTTATCAATATTTCCGAGGTTACCTCATTTCCGGAAATTATGGACGGCCGTGTGAAGACGCTGCATCCGGCTGTACACAGCGGATTGCTGGCGGTTCGCGACAACGAAGAGCATCAGGCACAAATGAAAAAGCTGGGACTGGACTATATCGATCTGGTCGTAGTCAATTTATATCCATTTGCCGAAACTATTGCCAAGCCGAATGTAACCTATGAAGACGCCATCGAAAATATTGATATCGGTGGCCCGACTATGCTGAGATCAGCAGCCAAAAACCACGCTTTTGTTACGGTTGTTGTCGATGCCGGCGATTATGGTCAGGTGTTGGAGGAAATAAACTCCGCAGGGGATACCTCGCTCGCGACCCGCAAGCGGCTGGCTGCGAAAGTATTCCGTCATACCGCGGCCTATGATTCTCTGATTGCCAATTATTTATCGGAAAAAACCGGAGAACGCACACCGGAGAAATATACCGTAACTTACGAAAAGGTTCAGGACCTGCGTTATGGGGAAAATCCGCATCAGCAAGCAGCCTTTTATCGCCAGCCATTAGCTGTTGCGGGAACGATTGCAACGGCTGAGAAATTACACGGTAAGGAACTGTCTTATAACAATATCAATGATGCTAATGCAGCTTTGCAAATTGTTAAAGAATTCGCGGAGCCTGCTGTAGTAGCCGTCAAGCACATGAACCCGTGCGGTGTTGGAATTGGCGAGACGATCGTGGAAGCCTACCAAAAAGCGTATGAAGCGGATCCGGTCTCCATTTTCGGAGGAATTATTGCCGCTAACCGGACGATTGATGAGGCCTGTGCGCAACTGATGCATGAAATTTTCCTGGAAATTATAATGGCCCCTGACTTTACTCCTGAAGCCGAAGAGATCTTGAAGAAGAAGAAAAACTTGCGCCTTCTGAAGCTGGGAGATATGGGTGCCAGCGGCAAAGACCGCTTCAATATTACGTCTGTCGATGGCGGAATGCTGGTTCAGGAAGCGGATACGTATTCCCTGGATCCGGATCAGCTGAAGGTGGTCACGGAGCGGCAGCCTACAGATGAGGAATTGAAGCAGCTTCTGTTTGCCTGGAAGGTCGTTAAGCACGTGAAATCGAATGCTATCCTGCTGGCTGCAGACAATATGACGATTGGGGTGGGCGCAGGCCAGATGAACCGGGTAGGCGCTGCTAAGATCGCCATTGAGCAGGCTGGAGAAAGAGCGAAAGGCTCCGTTCTGGCTTCCGATGCCTTTTTCCCGATGGGGGATACGGTTGAGCTGGCTGCCAAGCATGGCATTACCGCAATTATACAACCGGGCGGCTCCATCAAGGACGAAGAATCGATTCGCGCCGCTAATGAGAACGGGATCACGATGATCATGACAGGCGTGCGCCACTTTAAACATTAATCGTTAATTGATGATATAAGGTTAATTGATTATATATTTAAAGATGATATAACGTTTATAAATTATATGCTGGCTTTGAAGATGAGTTTAGGAAACGGCTCAACCATGTGGAGGACGCAACCCGTATATGCGTTGATATACTGATGTAGTTTAGCTGCCGCTTGTACCGTTTTAGGATTTGATTCAGATTTAAAGCAAGGTTCAAGATGAGGGTTAAAAATTTCTATGAGTTCAGCGTAAAGTTCAGGATAAAGTTCAGGATAAATTTCAGCGCAGAGTCCACAGGATTAGGTCAAGGTAAGGCTCAGCGCAGAGTCCACAGGATAGGTCAAGGTAAGGCTCAGTGCAAAGTCCACAGGATAGAGTTCAAGGTAAGGTCTAGGATAAGGTTCGGGAGGGATTTACATGCGGATATTAGTCATCGGCCGGGGCGGTCGTGAGCATGTGATTGTATGGTCGCTTAATCGCAGTCAGCGGGTTAGCCAATTATATTGCGCCCCCGGTAATGCGGGGATTGCCCAGTTGGCCGAGTGCGTACCGATCGCCGAGAGCGAGTTTGACAAGCTGGCTGAGTTTGCTCTGCAAGAAAAGATCGATCTTGTTTTTGTTGGCCCGGATGATCCGCTGGCTGACGGAATTGTCGATCATCTGGAAAGCAAAGGCCTTAAGGTGTACGGACCTCGTAAAAATGCGGCTGAAATCGAGGGCAGCAAGGTGTTTACCAAGCATCTGCTGCGAAAATACAACATTCCTACCGCAGCTTATGAAGCGTTCGATGACTATGAGCAGGCGCTTGCTTACCTGCGCGCCCAAAAGCTGCCGATAGTAGTTAAGGCAGATGGACTGGCCGCAGGTAAAGGGGTAATTATCGCCAATACGCTGGAGGAAGCCGAGCAGGCTCTGCAGGACATTATGGTCAGCAAGGTGTTTGGCGAATCCGGCAGCCGCGTGGTCATCGAAGAATTTTTGAGCGGACAGGAAATGTCGATCCTGTCCTTTGTGGATGGAGAGGTTGTTCGCCCGATGATTCCATCTCAAGACCACAAGCGGGCTTATGATGGCGATAAGGGTCTGAATACAGGCGGGATGGGAACCTATTCCCCGGTTCCGCATATTGCCGATTCGATCGTTCAGGAAGCCATCGAAACGATTATTAAACCAACGGCAAAGGCGATGGTGGCGGAAGGGCGTCCTTTCCGCGGTGTACTGTTTGCTGGGCTCATGATTACCGATGAAGGTCCGAAAACGATTGAGTTCAACGCCAGATTCGGTGACCCCGAAGCCCAAGTGGTGCTGCCACTGCTGCAGACGGAGCTGCTTGATATTGTAGAAGCCAGCCTGGATGGACGCTTGGCGGATGTAGATATTCAGTGGAGTGATGGCGCGGCTGTTTGCGTTATTTTGGCTTCTGGCGGCTACCCGGGCTCCTATGCGAAAGGGCTGGCCATCGAAGGGCTGGAGCAGGTGGATGCGCTCGTCTTCCATGCCGGTACAGCGGAACAGGATGGCAAGCTGGTTACCAACGGCGGCCGCGTGCTCGGTGTAGTTGGCCAGGGTCAAACGATCGCTGAGGCGAGAGAAAAAGCCTACGCCCAGGCTGACCGAATCCATTTTGAAGGCAAGCATTATCGCACCGATATCGCTAATAAGGCGCTGGTGTAATGAATATTAGAGCAACCACAGGTTTGCTCGCTTGTAGCCGTTTCTTCGGAAACGGCTATTTTGTCGGCGGCCGAGACAGCACGGAGCAGCGGCATCAGACAGATGGGGATGCGGCGAGGCAGCGTCGAGCAGCATAGGGCAGCATGTGTCAAGGGATGCGCGAGGCGCTAACGCTCGCCCTCGCACTTATTTGATGGAAAAAGCAGTGTTTTGAATTCTAACGCTCCTCCTCGCTCTTATTTGTGACAAATGGGCGGAAAAACCGGGGTCAGGAGGGTGATCCATACGTAGAACAGGGTGATCCATACATAGAACAGGGCGGTCCAGGGCAAAGAACAGCACCAACCGGTACATAGAACAGCCCGATCCAGTCATAGAACGCTATGAATCGCTATCGCGAACATACGGAAGCATGATAGAATAAATAAAAGGGGGAATGACAGGAGAGATTACGTGCCGTTTCCCAAAATCGATTGTTATCTCAATACATCTCAAGACTAAATAATAAAGGGGATTGGCCTGCGCATAGTTAAAGTGTGCTCCCTCAGCGGGTGTCGTTTAAACTTCTAATAGCGCTAGGTTTGTAAAGCTAAAAAATATTAGCTCTCTTGTTTCACATGAGAAGTTTGCGGGTAATCGATCCGGGAAGACTCGGCTGTTTGCGGAGCCTTTTTTGGCTGCTGCCCGCTAAAATTGCCGATTCCATGCGAATGCTGTAGAAGCAGGTGTGGAAATATGTCGAAATCGAGCTTGATCATTAAGCTTGCTCATTAGGCTTTATCATGGCTTCAACAACGCAGGAAAAATAGAACGAAAAAATAGAGTGAAGATCCGCAGCAAGTAAGAAAAACGAAAGAAAACGAAAAGCAAGCAAGAAAAACGAAAAGTAAGTTAAAAAAAGAAAAAATAAGTAAGGAAAACAAAACAAAGTCAAGCAAAAATAGTAAAAGTAAGTGACAAAGTAAATCTGCGAGATAAAATGGGATACAACGTGAAGACAATTAGAAAAAGGGATGAAACCTATGGATAAATTTAAAAAATATGTGGAGACTCAGTTCGATCGTGTAAAGCGGTCGGCGAGCCAGCTGGTGTCAGAGCCGGATTCTTCTTCCTCGATAGACGAGGAGCCTTCGATTGAACTGGATCCTCGGGTGTACGAGCTGCTGCGGCAGAAGGCGGAGCGGGAAAACACCACCATCCAAGCTTTGTTTCACCGTGCGGTCCAACTGCTGCTGGAGGATAAGGAAACGGAAGAGAGAATTCCGGTAAGCGCGGAGCAAATCCAGCGCAATCCGCTGTTAAGTCTCGATGGATTGACCGCGAAGAAAGATTTGAAGCCGATGATGGCCCCTGTAGCCGCGGCAAAAGGAGAGGAGCCTGACTATGATGAATAGTACAACAAAAGCTTCTATCGAGTTTCAGCAGGCAGTTTTTCTCGATGAGAGTGCCTTGATGGCTTATATGAATCCGGATGATCCGAATTATTTTAAAGCGCGCTCCTTCATCATGGACATGGAAGACTTGGATCGTCCCTTTATTTCCACGAGCCATCTCATCTTTGACCTGCACGAGTGGCTGAGGGATAATCATGGTTATACTCATGCGGAGTTTTTTTTGGATGTGATTGAGCGTTCCGTACGCCAAGGGAAGCTGACGTTAATTTCCGGCAATTCCGAGCTGGAACAGGAAGCCAAAAATTTCCTCCAGCAATGTCCCGAATTTCGTTTCTCCTTGCGCGAAGCGACCACAGCCGTGGTTATGCTCACTTATCAGATTCGCCGCATCTTCACATTCAACCGCAGTTATTTGAGGCTGCCTACGTTGAACCAAGATATTCGCGTTATTCCTACGGCTTACTAAAATTTGTATACTTACAAACAAACAACCGGCAGCTATCCCCAGCTTCCGGTTGTTGTTGATTTATCTTCCTTCTTCCTCTGCATAATCGCCAGCCAATACATAAATGCAAAACATTAGCCGCATGACCTTCAAAGTAGTCCTGCAGCAATATCAGGATTGGTTTAGCAGGTGGCGATAGGAGGAATAATCGATGTTTTGTTTATCGAGAAAAGACGTTAACGACTTGTAGTCTCTCGGCGGAGTAGCCAGAATATATCCTTCAATACAATGCTCGCGGGTAACTTCAGAGGCCCCTTTTTCCAGAGCGACCTGTCCGATGCGTGCCGCAATGGAATGCTTAGCTATATCGCGAAATGGCCCGGGAACCGGAGAAACCAGTTGTTCCAAAAACTGCTTCGATTCCTCTGTCCACATGTGGCGTGAAGCTTCTACGTAATAATTTTGCCAGTCCAGCTTGGACATTCCGTCCTTCTTGGGCAGCACCTTCATAAACTTCCGGAACATAAAAAATCCGCCAATTGCCAGCACCGAAACCATAACAGCGCCCCACAAAATCAGAGCCCATTGCAAAAACATATCTATTCTTCACCTCGTTAAGCCATATATCATTACCAGCTTGAAGTATAGTTCGGGTATTCTATGGAAATTATACCGCATTCCTAGATTTATTTGAAGTTTATTAGTAAAATAGGAGGAAGTGTCGGCATCTAGACAAACCTGTCCGCATCCCTAACCGACAGGCTGATAGGAGCGGTTAATGACAAGGCTAGCCAGCGGATCAGGTATACTTTTAAAAGCAATTCATTCAATTCATTTCCTATGAATATTCTAAGAGTGGGGTTGAGATCAATGTTAAAAATAGGATCACACGTTTCCTGTTCGCCTAAAGGGCTGCTATCCGCTGCCCAGGAGGCCGCTTCATACGGCTCCAGTTCATTCATGATCTACACCGGTGCTCCTCAAAATACAAGGCGTAAGCCGATTGAAGATTTGTTTGTCAAAGAAGGCTTGGAGCTGATGGAGCAGAATAATGTGCCGGAGATAGTCGTTCACGCCCCCTACATCATCAATTTAGGGTCTTACAAAGACAACACATATGAGCTAGCCGTTTCCTTCCTCCAGGAAGAAATTAAACGCACTCATTATATAGGAGTCAAAAACATCGTTCTGCATCCCGGCGCCTATACGGATAAGGATGCAGAATATGGGATTGCCCGGATAGCAGAGGGCTTGAATGAGGTGCTGGAGGGCGTCAAGGAAACCGACGTCAACATTGCCTTGGAGACGATGGCAGGCAAGGGGACGGAAGTGGGCCGCAGCTTCGAAGAATTGGCGGAAATCATCGAAAGGGTGACCGACAATCACCGGCTCACGGTTTGTCTCGACACCTGCCACATTCATGATGCCGGCTATGATATAGTGAACGACCTGGATGGTGTATTGGAAGAGTTTGACCGGGTAGTGGGACTCGAGCGGATCGCTGTCGTACATCTTAATGATAGTAAAAATCCGCGGGGGGCATCGAAAGACCGTCACGCTCCTGTCGGATCCGGCTATCTCGGGTTTGAGACGATCAGCAAGGTTGTCGGGCATGACAAGCTCAAGCACCTGCCAATGATACTGGAAACCCCATGGATCGGCGGGAAGGTGGACAAATCGGAACGGCCGATGTACGAGGCGGAAATCGCCCTTTTGAAAGGGGAGACCGAAGCGCGCTTCGGAGCGGAGTTTCTGGAGGATGTCGAGAAGCTGCAGCATTTCTTCCAAAAGCAGGAGATTGATCCGCGGCAGTACATTCTGGACACTTGGGATATGCTGAAGCACGACCCCAAGGCGAAAAAGGAAGACAAGCGGGAGCCTATGGAACGGCTGTTTGATATGGTAGCTCTTGAGAAGCTGCTGCCGGAGTTGAGTGAAGAGCAGGTGAATCAGCGCCTGACCGCATGGTTTGCTTCCAAAAGCATTCTGCAGTTGGCATGACAAGTCTTTTGACGCTGGATGGCGGCATTTGCGGCTAAGCTGTTATAGGCAGCGCGTTACTAAACACGGATTCAGACTGTGAGAATAAATACCGATTGTATTTAACGATATACGTCTTGAAATGGCTAATTCTGTTGGAGGATAGAGAGTTGGAGGATAGAGATGAATCGAGTGATAACCCCTTCCCAGCGTAAGCTGGATAAGCAGCAGAGCAACCGTGCCCGCATGCTGATTTCTTGCCCGGACCAACCGGGAATTGTCGCTGCGGTGTCCCGGTTTTTGCATGAACATGGAGCTAATATTGTGCAATCTGATCAATATACGATGGATCCTTCGGGCGGTATGTTCTTTATTCGGATAGAGTTTGATCTGAATGAAATCGAGAGAAGACTGGAGCCGCTGGAGCTGGATTTCCAGGAAGTGGTGGCAGATAAATTTCAGATGGAGTGGAGCATTCACCGGGCGGCTGTGAAGAAGAAGCTGGCGGTCTTTGTATCCAAGGAGGATCATTGTCTGCTCGAGCTGCTGTGGCAGTGGCAGGCCGGCGACCTGGACGCGGATATTGAAATGGTCGTCAGCAATCACCCGGATATGAAGGAATTGGTTGAGTCCTTCGAGATCCCTTATCATCACATTCCGGTAACGAAAGAAACGAAGGCGGAAGCGGAGCAGAAGCAGCTTGAAGTGATCGGAGATAAAGTGGATGCTATCGTGCTGGCGCGCTACATGCAAATTCTATCGCCCAAGTTTGTGGAGCATTACCCTAACCGGGTTATTAACATCCATCATTCCTTTTTGCCGGCATTTATCGGCGGCAAGCCTTATGCGCAGGCACATAATCGCGGTGTGAAGATTATTGGAGCTACAGCCCATTATGTCACAGAGGAGCTGGATGGAGGCCCGATCATTGAGCAGGACGTTCAGCGGGTAAGCCACCGCGACAATGTAGAGGACCTGAAACGGATAGGCCGCCATATCGAGAGGGTCGTATTGGCTCGTGCCGTCGCCTGGCATGTGGAGGATCGGATTCTCGTTCACAATAATAAAACCGTTGTCTTTAATTAGAAAAGCGGACTATGAATTAGAAACATAGACATTTAATTTAGAAACAAAGGCACTTAATTAGAAACAGGCCTTAATTAGAAATAAAGGCACTTAGTTAGAAACACAGAAACTTAATAGCTTTTATACGCAGCAGTCATGATGAGGCAAGACTGCTGCGTTTTTATTTTCATAACGGGGTAAGACAGCGCCCGTTTTATCTGGAATTATGGAAGCACAGAAAGGATGGAAACCGGATGGAGCCTAACGCTGGCTTGCAGAGCAGGAAGTCCAGGCTCTATGGGGTACTGGGGGGTGCGGTCATTTTTACGATTATCGCAGCCTCCTGGGTCGGGAATCTGTTATATTACCAGGCTCATTTATTGGATGAACCGGTGTTTTTGGAGCATTATTATGAGGCTAGTTTTCACCCGGAAGAAACCTTAGAGCTGTATTACATTACACATAAGAGTGATGATAGGCGGTTGATTAGTATTCAGCCGATTCTAATTCGAGAGGAAGAGGGAAGGGCCTCCTCGCTCGACGGAGAAATAACGAGCTGGCGTGTGGTTCACAGCGCTCCTTATGGCTCCTATGGACCGTACCAAGTTCATAAAGTGTCTGTTCAGAAGCCTTATGACTGGACTCAGGAAGATGATGCAGACGGGGAGACAGGTACGGTTCGAGGAGAAGTTGAGGAATCAGACACAGGGGAAGTCGGGAAGACTGAGGCAGCGGAAACAGCAGAGGCTAAGACAAATGAGAACGAAGGCGATGGAGCTGCTTATCATTTCCGGGAGATGAAGGCGTGGTTTCAGGATGGGACGTCTTATCTGGTCTCTGTCGGAGATATTCAACTGCTCCCTTGGAATTTGAAAAATTCAATTGAGCTGCCGTGGTCAGGGATTAGCTCGATGGGCAGCAGTACGGGGGAATTCTCCAGCACTGTAAGAGTTAATTCCGATCTGGAGATGACGGAGATTGAACTGGCGTTGGCTGATAGGATCGGTGATGCGGTGGATTATCAGCTTAATAGTCGGGACTTCAGATTTTCCCTTGAGCATGGCATTGAATATGAGGATTCGCAAGAAGAGTCCTGGATGCCGCCGCATGTTCTGAAAGAAGGGGATCATTTCACCGTGGAGTACACGTTCCGTTTTCCAGACGGGGATGTACGGCAGAGCCATGTGTATTATTCTGAGCTGCGGATGAAGCTTGAGGGGCTGAACGAGGACGGAGCCGCTTACTCCTGGTTTGAACGGATGCACCATTCTCCTTGGCTGAATAAAGCGAATGTAAGGCAGGTTGTGAAGAATCAGCGGGAGGAGGAATAAAATGCCGGGACTTTTTCGCACACTATCTTGGGGGATTTTGCTGGTTATTCTCGACATTCGGATATTTGGATTCGATCTGCTGCCAGATCCGGCAGGCTTTATTATGATCTTTAATGCTTTGGTAAAGCTATCCCGGCAGATTGGCTTTTCATCCGAGGTGCGAAAGCTTTACTGGTGGTCAGCTTGCACAAGCTTGGTTCTGCTGCCTTTTTCCATCGCTGAGTTTTTCCGTGTACTGTTTTATGGCGAACATCGCCCTGTCTCGGTAGGCTGGCTGGTCGTAGACGGACTGACTCTGCTCTTGATGCTTGCACTGATCTATTTCTTCGTCACTGCAATGCAGCTTCAGGCAGCTCGGGATAGTTATTCAGACCTCGCCGATACAGCCCGTTTTCGCAAATGGTTTGCCTGCTCGTTAATGCTCCTTATGCTGCTGATCACTCCGTTTGGGCTAAACGAAGCGGAAATTGCCGGATTGCAGATCGTGATCTCCATTCTGGCGTTTGCTTCACAGATCCTTATCCTTTTGCTCTGTCGCAGGGCAGCTAACCTCTACGAGCGCCCTCGTGAATAATGATTCGTCTTGGCGGATGATAGTCTGATGAGAGTGATCTGTGGAAAACAAGCCGTTGATCTCTTCGGTGAAAACTTGAGGCTACAAGTAGATAAACCCCACAGGGAATGATAGAATATAAGAATCTGGGATTTCTTATGTAACCGTTACACTATGCTGCTGCCACTGGAATTGTCAGGCAGCGGAACAAGGAGGATGTATATGACAACTGCTACAAATGCGTTGGAACAATTGGCTGTGAATACGATTCGCACACTATCAATCGATGGGGTGGAAAAAGCGCAATCCGGACACCCTGGCATGCCTATGGGCGCAGCTCCAATGGCATATGAATTATGGGCTAAATTTATGAATCATAATCCTGAGAACCCGGAATGGTTTAACCGCGACCGTTTTGTGCTATCGGCCGGACATGGTTCCATGCTTCTTTACAGCTTGCTGCACCTGTTCGGTTATGATCTTTCACTGGACGAGCTGAAAAACTTCCGTCAGTGGGGAAGCAAGACGCCGGGGCATCCAGAATTTGGCCATACACCGGGTGTAGAAGCAACAACTGGTCCGCTCGGCCAAGGCTTTGCTATGGCTGTCGGTATGGCTATGGCGGAAGAGCATCTGGCAGGTGTGTATAACAAGGAAGGGTTTGACATCGTGGATCATTATACGTACGCCATTTGCGGAGACGGCGACTTGATGGAAGGCATCAGCGGAGAGGCGGCTTCCTTGGCCGGGCACCTGCAGCTTGGCAAGCTGATCGTGCTTTACGATTCCAACAGCATTTCGCTCGACGGGGAATTGAATTTGTCCTTCTCTGAGGATGTACAGTCCCGTTTCGAAGGGTACGGCTGGCAGGTTCTTCGAGTTGAGGATGGTAATAACCTGCTCGAGATTCACGAAGCGCTGGCACAGGCGCGTGCAAACTATCAGCCGACTTTAATTGAAGTGAAGACGGTAATCGGATATGGCAGTCCTAATAAAGGCGGAACAGCCGCAGCACATGGTACGTTCCTTGGCAAGGATGAGGTAGCCGCCACTAAGAAATACTACGAATGGCTGGAAGAGGAAGAATTTTTTATTCCTGCTGTCGTAAAGGCTCATTTCAATGAGCTGAAGCAGCAGGGCATCAAGAAGGAAGAAGCTTGGAATGAGCTGTTAGCAGAATATAAGAAAGCTCATCCTGAACTGGCGGCTCAATTCGAGCAGGCTGTAAAAGGCGAGCTTCCTGAGGGCTGGGACGCCGAATTGCCGGTTTATTCTCCGGAAGATAAAGCCTTGGCCACCCGTAAAGCGTCCGAAGCTGCGCTGAATGCAATCGCAGACAAGGTTCCTGCGCTGATCGGCGGCTCAGCTGACCTGGAGTCCTCGACCTTCACCCATTTGAACAACAGCGGCAATATGACGGCAGCAGACAGCTCCGGTCGCAACATTTACTTCGGTGTTCGTGAATTTGCTATGGGAGCCGCAATCAACGGGATGATGCTGCACGGCGGCGTACGCCCTTACGCGGGTACTTTCTTCGTTTTCTCAGATTACCTGCGTCCGGCGATCCGTCTGGCGGCGATCATGAAGCTTCCGGTCATCTATGTATTTACGCATGACAGTATTGGCGTTGGTGAAGATGGACCTACCCATGAGCCGATTGAGCAGCTGGCTGCCCTTCGTTGTATGCCAGGAATGAAAGTGCTTCGTCCGGCTGATGCTAACGAAACGAGCCAAGCTTGGCGTTACGCAGTAGCCAATCAGGAAGGCCCGGTGGCGCTGGTGCTTACCCGTCAAGGTCTGCCTAACCTGGAAGGCACCGCAGAGCTGGCTAAACAAAACCTGGATAAAGGAGCCTACGTGCTTGTTGATGCTCCAGACAGCAAGCCGCAGGCGATCCTGCTCGCTACAGGTTCCGAAGTAAGCCTCGCTGTGGAAGCGAGCCGGAAGCTGGCAGAAGAAGGCATTAACGTTCGTGTCGTCAGCATGCCAAGCTGGGAATTGTTTGAGCAGCAATCCAAAGAATACAAGGAGTCGGTCATTCTGCCGGACGTCAAAGCACGTCTTGCTATCGAAATGGCCTCCTCTCTCGGATGGCATAAATATGTTGGTGACCAAGGCGATATTTTGGCAATTGATCAATTCGGGGCTTCCGCTCCAGCAAACAAGATTATTGAGGAATACGGGTTTACCGTGGACAATGTAATCAGCAAAGTGAAAGCTTTGTTGAAGTAACTATAATCAGAATTAGAGCTTGACCGAGTAAAGCAGCCGTGCCTACCAGCACGGCTGCCTTCATTCAAGTAACCCGTTAGCGGATGGCGTGTCCATGCATACATATCAAAAACAAGTTGAGGAATGCAATTGATGCCGAGGCACCCGATTCTGCCTAATAGGCCTCAGATCTCGGCGATGGCTTCCTCTGAAGGGAAGCAGTGCTTTATATTTTAACAGGAACAGGAGCCGGAAGCAGATATGCAGTTTTTAGCTATGTTCACTATGTTAATTGATCATATTGGAGTCGTTTTTTTTCCGGAAAACGCCTACTTGCGGATTATCGGCCGCATCGCATTTCCTCTGTATGCGTATGCTCTCGTTCAGGGGTATCATTATACGAGAAGCCGTCCCAAATATGCATGGCGCTTATTCGTGCTCGCAATATTATCGCAGCTTCCTTTTATGTGGGCTTTTAGCGAAACATCGCTTAACGTCATCGCAACTCTGCTTCTGTGTCTTCTCGTTCTTATGCTGATTGATTGGCTGAATCCGAATAATCGCAGACGGTATCTTGCTTATGTAGTCGCCATTCCAGCATTTGTATTGATGGAGTGGGTACCGATGGATTACGGCGGATACGCATTGCTGCTGGTGCTCATCTATCGATATAGCTCTCCCCGATGGATGTTGATCTGGCATACGGCATTAAATGTGTTCTTTGCGGTTTATCAGCTCTGGATTATTCAATTGTTCAGCGTCATCTCGACCTGGGCTGTTGTGCAGTATCCGAAGGTGAAGGAATGGTTCGGCGGAATTTCAATTCCCCGCTGGCTGTGGAGAAGCTTCTATCCTGCACATTTACTGCTGCTTGCTGTCCTCAGCAGCTGGTTAAATGCCCACGTGCAGTAAACAGATGGTTAGTGATACGGACCGGACATGATAGGCTGATGGAACCTATTCCTTTATCGCTGCGTATATCCGGTAAAGGGAGGGAGCAAAATGTTTTTTTTCTTTTTCTGATCGTCCTGGTTGCGGTTATTAACATCATTTATCCCCAGCTTGGCTGGTATATGAGATATGGCTGGGCGGTGAAGGGGGATTCCGAGCCTAGCGAGGCTTACCTGGTAATGTCAAGAATCAGCAGTGTAGTTGTGCTTATTGTACTGTTCATGGCTTTGCTGTCTGGAGCATTCTGAAAGGAATGGAAAGAGGCTATACGGTGAATAATGAGGAGGCCCTAACCGGGTTGTGGAAAGGATTTCAATCTTCTAAGTTACAATAAAAATTGAAAAATAAAAAAATCTGTGCTACGATAACGAGTACAGATTTTTGTTGATTTATTAAGTTACTTTCATTACTATCCTATTTTATATTATCACAGAAGTGAGGGACTGTCAACTCCCCCTGCATTATTTTTCAGGCCGATTCATCATCATGTGCTTTGATTGGCATGTATTAAAAGCCGATTCATCATCATGTGCTTTGATTGGTATGTATTAAAAGCCGATTCATCATCATGCTTTGATTGGCATGTATTTAGGAAGTCATGTTGAGCAAAGCTTGCTGGGGAAATGTTGTTGTATACCATAAGCAGAGGAGCGATACGATTGAGCCAAAAAACGCCGGAATGGATAGAAGAGCAGCAAAGAGTAGACCGGGTCAAGCATATTATTGAACAGCGAATCCATACGCTTGAGGATACCGCGGGAGACTTGCGGCAAGTGATTACCGATTACCGCAAGAGCTTCTGGGATGATGTGACGGTCAATCTGGATGAACCGGATGAAGTGATCGAAACGGCAGCCAGCATGAAGCAGCAGGCTGAGGTATTGGCGGAGAGGGAGCGTTCCTACCGGCATGCCCATAAGCAGAGAACACTTTTGGAACGATTGAAATCCTCTCCCTATTTTGGCCGGATAGACTTTATGGAAGAGGGTGACTCTCAAGCTGAGCAGGTGTATCTGGGAATAGGCTCCCTGCTCGATGAACGGGAAGAGGACTTTCTGATCTACGATTGGCGGGCACCTATTTCCAGCTTATATTATGACCATATTCCTGGTCCGGTAGAGTATGAAACTCCTGCCGGAACGATCCGAGGAACGATGGAGCTTAAAAGGCAGTTCATTATTCGCTGGGGCAGCATTGAAAGCATGTTCGATACGGGAGTGACAATAGGGGATGAGCTGCTGAAGGAAGTGCTGGGCCAGCGGGCGGACAAACAGATGAAAACGATAGTTGCTACCATCCAAAGGGAGCAAAACCTGATCATCCGCAATGAACGCAGCCGGCTCTTGGTCGTGCAAGGCGCTGCGGGCAGCGGCAAAACGTCGGCAGCTTTGCAGCGGGTCGCTTACTTGCTGTATCGTTATCGAGGGAGCTTAAGTGCAAGTCAAATTGTGCTGTTTTCCCCTAACCCGATGTTTAACAGTTATGTATCCACTGTGCTTCCCGAGCTTGGTGAAGAAAATATGGAGCAAACCACTTATCAGGAATATCTTGAGCACCGTCTGGGAAGCCGTTTTGTGCTGGAGACTCCCTTTGCCCAAATGGAATACGTATATTCCAACCCGGGCGGGCCTTCCTATGAAGCAAAATTAGAAGGTATCCGCTTCAAAGCGTCGATTGACTATAAAGCGCTACTGGACAACTATATGGACTATTTGAGGACGGAAGGGCTGCAGTTTACAAGTGTGAAGTTTCGCCAAGAAACCTTGATTGAAGCTGGGCAAATTTACGAATGGTTCTATGCGCTGGATCCTTCTCTCAGCTTCAGTGAGAGACTGAGAAAAACAGCGGAGCGGCTGTTAAAGGAGTTAAAGCTGAGAGCCCGTGAGGAAAGGAAAAAGCCTTGGGTTGAGGAAGAAATCGAGCTGCTGGATAAAGAGCAGTATCAGGAGGCTTACCACGAGCTGCTCCGCAAAAAGGGCTACAGCTCTGATTCCTTCGATGATTTTGAGCGGGAACAGGAGTTTCTGGCGGCCAAAGTGGTGCAGCTTCGCTTCAAAAAACTCCGCCGGCAGGTGAAGCAGTACCGTTTTGTCGATTGGACGGCGGTCTACCGCCAATTGTTCAGTGATGTCCGATTTGCATCGAAGCTGGCAGGTGATAGACCGCTGCCATCAAGCTGGAGCCAGATTTGCGAGGAGACCGTAAACCGTCTTGACCGTTCCGAGCTGGCGTATGAGGATGCTACCCCTTATTTGTATTTAAAGGAAAGTATGGAAGGATTCCAAATCAACAATACTATTCGTCATGTGCTGATAGATGAAGTCCAGGACTACTCCCCTTTTCAATTAGCTTATTTGCGCAAATTGTTCCCCCGCAGCAAAATGACCGTGCTGGGCGATTTGAACCAGGCAATCTATGCTCATGCGACTGGAAGGAGCGGCCTGGAAAGTCTTGCAGATTCCTATGGTGAAGGAGAAAGTGAATGGATCCGCTTGACGAAGAGCTACCGCTCCACCAAACCAATCGTAGAGATGACGCAGCAGGTTATCGAGGACGGGGAGCAAATCGAGCCGTTCCAGCGTGATGGCGTGAAGCCGGTTGTGGTACGGGTACATGAAGATGCTGATTATGCAGAAACCGTTGCAGAACGTATCCGCTCGCTTCGCGCCAGCAATCACCGGACGATAGCGATCATTACGAAGACAGCAGCCGAAAGCCGGGAAGCATGGAAGCAGTTAAACCCATTAGTGGAGTTGAAGCTGGTCGACCAGGACACCACGGAGTTTGAAAAAGGAATAACCATCATTCCTTCTTACCTGGCTAAAGGTGTAGAGTTCGATGCGGTGATCGTATACAACGCATCTGAAGAGCAGTACGGTCTGGAGCGTGAACGGAAGCTGTTCTATACCGCTTGTACAAGGGCTATGCACGAACTGGTTCTAGTTTATCGCGGTTCGTTGACACCGTTCATGAATGACGTAGACAAAGATCGCTATGTAATTGAATAGATCGGAGTTAACGGAATAATTCCCTTTTCCTCCACATACCTAATACTAATAGGACAAACCGGCGACCGGTAAAGACCGTTTAAGATGGTTAAGACGCTTAAAACATTTAAGATGTTTAAGACGTTTAAGATGTTTAAGACGTTTAAGACGTTTAAGATGGTTAAAACGTTTAAGACGCTAAGACGGTTAATACGGTTATACGGTTAATATCGGGGAACCCGTGTGGAATGGAGGAGGGGGACAAGTATGATCAAGCAGATTGCGAAGGCCATTACTAATAAAAAGCTATGGGTGGTGCTCGTCACTGCTGTTAATATCTTTTTGCTCCTGTTAATCATTAATAAAGAAAACGGTTCGTCAAAAAACGCGGATGCGTTCCCTGACGGATTGGAGGAAACTTACGTAGGGAAGGTTATGTTGGAAGACAGCTTCCAAGCGATACCCACCGGAGGATTTCATGAAGAAGAAGCGACTGTGGGAGCCAAGACCTTTCATCTTTATAACACATGGGAGTGGGCAGACGCTTTTCAAGATGGCGAGTACGAGGTTCATACCTATCAGCTGATCGAAATTTACAAGGATAACCAAGGCAATATAGTGAAGCGGGTACCCACTGAAAATTTCAATTATTTGCGTTATTGCCCGGGCTGCAGCGTGCAAGGGCTGCCTGCGGATTAAGGGTCAGGTGCTGTCAATTTCTCCCGTCCCTTCTATCGGGACATCCAAAAAGAATAAGCCAGCCAGCACTCTCTAGTTGACCGAGTAATACGAAGGAGCTGTTTAATAAGTCCTCTTTCAAGGAAAGGTGTCAAAATGAAACACCCAAGAATGTTTACGGCATTCTTGGGTGTTGATTTTTTTATGCGCTGCACTAATAAGCTGCTTTTCGGACATCGCATACATTTCGCTGCAACTCGCTTCGGCAGCACACTCCGGCGGAAATGTATGCGGAAAACCGTATACATTTCGCTTCGCCAGCGCACTCCGGCGGAAATGTATGGGAGACAGTCATGCCATTGAATTCTCAGACACAATTCCAGTATGAAAATAGCCGAGATTGGCGGGGTTCGTTGGCTGGATTCCTGCATTTTGTACGAAATGTCGTACAAATGCATGGGGTTGAAGTGCGAATTCCGGAGATTTGTATGAAACGTCATACAAATACAGGGGATTGAAGGGCAATTACCCAAGATTTGTATGACAAATCGTACAAATGAGGGGATTGAAGGGCAATTACCCGAGATTTGTATGACAAATCGTACAAATGCAAGGGCTTTAAGCTATTAAGGAGCTGCAGCCAGTGTTTCAACGAAATTTTGTATAAGTTATGGGATTGAGGTACGACTACCCGAGATGCTCATCATGTGGGGTGTTTTATATTTACAGAGAATCGATACATTTCACTTCACTAGCGCGTCTCGGCGGAAATGTAATCGGAAATGTAATCGGAAATGTAATCGGAAAATCGCATAGAAAGAGCCGAAGTCGGGGGAAACACGGGCATGGATTTTGAATTTGATCTGATTCTAATAGAGGAAATAGGATAAGAATAGATTAGGATTGCCCAAGGTTGCCTATGATAGCCTATTTGTTTCTATGCTTTTCCTATGAATTTCTATGCATTCCTATGATTGTCTATGATTACTTGAGAAGCGGCTAAAATGAAAGACAGCAGGCTTGCTAGCAGTGTAGCGGTATGTAAGCGAAAGAAAGACACGGGCTTGCTAGTAGTGTAAGCGTAAAAAAGACTCAGGCTTGCTAGTAGTGTAGCGGTATGTAAGCGAAAGAAAGACACGGGCTTGCGGTAGTGTAAGCGAAAGAAAGACAGCAGACTAACAGTTGTAAGCGTAATAAGTTGTATAGTTTCAGAATACATTGAATTAACCCACATCTTGTCCGGCGAACGAGAAACTGGCTATCCGATTATGGTTATGGGATTATGGCTCCCCTTGATTATTTCAAACAACTTCCCTCTATTTCAATGCAGCATCATTTTTCGATGAAAATAACCTGCCTACTGTGCGCCCGCCGTATATCGCATGATGGTTTATGAGAGGATGATAGGACTATGTCAAACTATAATTCATACCCCGCATTATTGGGAATAGGAACAGCGGTGCCTGAGCATCGGGTAGATCAACAGGAGGCAGCGGAGCGTATAGCCGCTTTTCTGGAGCATTCGCCTTCCTCTGCCCGCTGGGCGAAGCGGATTTTCCGCCAGGTGGCGGTGGACAGCCGTTATACGTGCGAAGCCAGTCTCGCCGAGAGTGGACCTTCGCGCTATCTCCCTAATAGTTTGAATGAACAGGCGCCAAGCACCTCCGAACGAATGAAAAGCTACCAGGAGCACAGTGTGCCCTTGGCCGCAAACGCGGCAAGGGAGGCTCTGCACGATAGCGGTACGGCAAAAGAAGACATAACGCATCTAATGGCTGTAAGCTGCACGGGAATGTTTTTGCCCGGGTTGGATGTTGCTTTAATCCGCGGCCTCGGTTTGCCTTCTGATATAAAGAGGCTTCCTCTAACGTTTATGGGGTGTGCGGCCGGCGTGACGGCGATGCGGACTGCTGCCGATCTTGTTAAGGCTGATCCCAATGCCAAGGTGCTCATTGTATGTGTAGAATTGTGCACCCTTCATGTCCAGCCGAGCGGCGAGAAAGAGGCTTTGTTCGGTGCTGCTTTTTTTGGCGATGGAGCTTCTGCTTGTGTGATTGGCCGTGCCGCAAAAAGGGATAAAGGCTTGTTCCATTTAGGTAACGGACGAACGGCGTTGTTTCCGGCGGGTGGCAAAGATATGGTTTGGACGCTTGCGGATTTCGGATTTGATCTGTATCTTTCTCCAGCTATTCCCGAACTCATCGGAAAGTACTTGCCGGACGAGCTGGATCTGCTATTGCAGCGAAAACAAGGCGAGAGCCACGCGTACAGCGATGTCAAGAGAGCAGAAGCAAGTGAAGGGGAGCAGAGCCCGCTTAGAGAGTTAGAGCTATGGGCCATTCATCCTGGCGGAAAAGGAATTATCGATGGTCTGCAGAGCATCTATAAGCTGGAAGATCGGCAGACAGCGCCGAGCCGGGAAGTTTTACGCCGGTACGGCAATATGTCCTCAGCGACCATTCTGTTTGTTCTCCAGAGGATGCTAAAACAGATTCAGGCAGAGGAAGAGGAGAGTTCGGAGCTTCGTTCCCGTTCAGGAATAGCGATTGGCTTCGGTCCGGGTCTTCATGCCGAGCTGCTGGAACTAACGTACCTGCCGTCTGCGGGGTCTTCGGGGAGCGCGGGGTCTCCACGTGCAGCTAATCAGGAAGCTGATGGGGGCATGCACTATGTCAAGATTTAATCCGATAGTGGGAACAGACAAGGAAAGCATTGAACGGACGGCACAAGCAAAATCTCTACATCATGGGAGGGGGGAGTGTTCCCAGCCTGGTTCCGCAGATCCAGCAGATCTGCATAGAAACATCATTGCGGCTTCCGCGGTAAGAGGGAAGGGGCTGCAAGTACGCTCGGAAAAAGCAGAACGGATGGACGATTTCTCCCTCGGCGGTAAGGAGCTGGAGGTAGCATTGCAGCATTTGCGTAAGCTTAACCGTATTTTTGCGGCGGCCGGTCCTACCTTATATGGGGTCAAGAAGCTCTGGAAGCGAATGGGCCGCCCTTCCTGCTTGACCTTGCTCGATATAGGGGCAGGCAGCGGTGATAACAACCGCAAGCTGCTCCGCTGGGCTGACCGGGAGAAGGTCGACCTTCAAATTACTTTAGCGGACATTACGGAGGAAGCCTGCTCAGAGGCTCGCAAGCAGTTTGCTGATGAGCCGCGCGTGCAAGTCATTCGCAAGAATGCTCTGGACCTGCAGGGCGAGCAGGCCGATATCGTGACAGCTAGTCAATTCGTCCATCATTTTACGGGGCAGCAGCTGGTCGATATGGCAGAGCAGCTGGTAAGGCTGTCAGGAAGAGGAGTTGTGCTTAACGATATCCATCGCCATTGGCTCGCCTGGTCGGCTGTATGGCTGGCTACTCGTATCTTGTCACGTAATCGCTATATTCGGCACGATGGCCCATTATCTGTGGCCAAAGGCTTTCGTGATGCGGATTGGGAACAGCTGAAGCTGGATTTGACGGACAGATTGGGACCTATAACTTTCGAATATAGCTGGAGGCCGCTTTTTCGCTACGCTGTACTGGTAGATAAGGTGAGGAGCTTCAGCATCTCATCTTAGTAAAGCTTAAAACTACTGCCAATCATATGCTTGGCGAATACAGAAACAAGGTAAATAGCCTAGCGTTTTAGATTGGTGCTGGGCGGAGTTCCGCCTTCACTAGGGTGTTCAGTTTTTTTGAAGGGGGGGTCCATGATGAAAGGCACAGCGGATGTGGCTATATTGGGTGCGGGGATTGCAGGAAGTGTTATGGCTTATCAAATGGCGGAGCTTGGCTGGAGGACGGTTTTGCTGGATAAAGCCCGATTTCCGCGGCATAAGTCTTGTGGTGAGTTCTTATCTCCTGAGTCTGCCGGCATGCTGTCCGCTTTAGGGCTTGCCGAAGCAGTGGCCGGGCTTGGTGCAGCGCCGATGAATAGGGTGGAAATTCATGGGCCGAGCGGTGGTTTCTTGGAATTTGCGCTGCCAGCTCCGGCGATAGGCGTTAGCCGGTACAGGCTTGATACCCGGCTTCACCAGCTCGCCAAGGAATACGGGGCTGAATGGCGATCCCCGGCTGTGGTGAAGAAGGTGGCAGAGATCGATTCGGCCAAGCCCGAGCTTGGCTTTACTATTGATTATGTGCAACATGGTGAAAGCCGGCGGCTGCAAGCCCGAGCCGTCATTGGCGCCTGGGGGAGAAATCCGCAGACCGGGTTGATGCAGCCGTCCGGCAAGGGTGCAAACGGCCGGCCGGAGGCTGGAGACGCGGGCCGGGAAGGCGGCGGCCGGGAGCCGTGGATGGGCATCAAGGTTCACTACCAGGGTCTGATGCCGGGGGAAGCTATCGCGCTGTACTTCTTCCCCGGCGGCGGCTACCTGGGCCTTGCGCCCATCGAGGGCGGCCGGGTCAACGCCGCGGCACTGCTGCCGCGCGCCGCTTTCCGCGAAGCGGGAGGCTCGGTCCAGGGCGTCCTGGACCGAGCCGCAGCGCTTCACCCGCGCTTGCGCGAGCGCCTACGCGCAGGCGAGCCGATAGCGGGCACACAGGCGGCTGTGGCACCGGTGAACATCAGCCGTTCACCGGTGCCGTGGCGCCAGTTCGCCCTCATCGGCGATGCCGCCATGGTCATTCCACCCCTGTGCGGGGATGGAATGACCATGGCGCTGCGCTCGGTGCAGCTGGCGGCGCCGCTGGCGGAGCGCTTTCTGCGGGGCGAGCTGGCCCTCGCAGAATGGCGGGAGCAGTACAGCGCGGCGCTTACCCGCGAGCTGAAGCGCCCGCTGTTTTGGGGCCGCCTGATGCAGGCGGCGCTTGGCAGCCGCTGCTGGGCTCCGCCGCTCCTCCAGCTCGGGAGCCTGCTGCCGGGGTTGACGCAGCGGATGTTCCGAGCTACCCGCCTGGACGGCCTTGATTGATCACACTTGAGGGCACTATGTCTACTTAATTTGTATAAAACAGCCCGAGAAACGAGATCCGGGAATCCGGGAAGTCAGGAAACCGGGAATCCGAGAATTCGGGAATCCGGGAAGTCAGGAAACCGGGAAGCCGGGGATTCGAGAATCCGAGCAGCACGAAGCCGGGATCCGGGAAACTGAGAAGCCAAGAAGCGCGAAGCAAGAAACCGAGAAGCGACAAACCGAAAGGGGGAAGAAGATGTACTCCTTGCTGGCACGCCTGTCTGTTCGTTACCGCAAAGTTGTTATATTGGGTTGGTTAGCGATTTTGCTGGGCTTTGCCGGCAGTGCCATCCGATTTCCCACTGTGCTCAAGGATGCCGGTCTTAGAATCTCGGCTTCCTATGAACGGGCGAGTGAAATCATGAGCGAGCATTTCCATCAGTCGGAGCACCCGGTGCTGCTGCTGTTCGAAAGCAATGGCTCAGGAACAGACGAGCAGTTTGCAGGCTTTATTAAACAAGCTTTGTCAGGGTTAGCTTCTCTTGAGGGATTGCACGGGGTGCAATCTCCTCTTGATTATGCTGATATGCGCTCCGGCCGCTGGGCCTATGCGTCACTTAGCTTTCAGCAGCCGGCCCATCAAATGAAGCCGGTGCTGGAGGAAATCCGCAGCCGATTGCCGCAAGCTTCCGGATTTTCGGTTACCGTAACCGGCAAGGACGCCGTGTGGCTTGATGTAAGCGAAAGCAGTCAGAAAGATCTAGTGAGAGCGGAATGGCTCGGGATCCCGCTTGCTTTTGGTGTTCTTTGGCTAGCTTTTGGCGGGCTTATTTCTTCACTAATCCCTATTTTGGTCGGCCTGATCGGAGTTGCGGGCACGTTCGGTATTTTGTATCAAATAGGCCGCGGCGTTGATCTGTCTCTTTTCGTACTTAATGTCATCCCGATGGTTGGTCTTGCTCTCAGCATTGATTTCGCCCTGCTTGTCGTCAGCCGTTTTCGCGAAGAGTTTCAGCATCGACCGCTTAGCGATGCGATGGACGTTACGATGAATACAGCCGGGCGAACGGTCATGCTTTCCGCTCTTTGTTTTCTTTTGGGTCTGGCCGGTATGCTGTTTATCCGGCTGCCTATCTTTTATACAGTTGTGCTTGGCGCTGTGGTGGTCCTTTTGTTTTCACTAATGCTGACGCTGACACTGGTTCCCGCGCTGCTGGCGGCATTTGCCCATAAAATCAAAAAAGAGCGCACTCGGCGGCGGCCGCACGGAATGGCTTTTACGGGTATTAAAACCAGATCGGACAAGGGAGCAGGCGTCAGTGATAAAAACTTCCGGGGCAGCTGGGGGCAATCCCAGGGAAATGGGCAGTCCCGGGGTAACTGGGAGCAGTCCCAGGGTAAGGCGCAGCCCCGAGCTAGCTGGGAGCAGTCCCAGGGAAACGGGCAGCCCCGAGGCAGCCGGGAGCATCATGGATGGTACCGGCTGGCGGGCTGGCTGATGAAAAGACCGGTAACCAGCGGCTTGTTAGCGCTTGTCGTATTGGTGATCGGAGTGCTTCCTCTGGGTCGTCTGCAGCTGGCCATTCCGGATACCACATCTCTGCCGCATTATTATGAGTCGCGGCAGGCTGCCGAGCTGATAGAAAAGCATATGACCCGTCCTGACCGCACTAAGGTGCTGTTTGTGCTGGAGGGGGAGTGGCTGGCCCAGGAAAAGGTTTGGCAGAGTGCGCATGAGCTTGTCCAGGAGCTATCGAGAGATCCGCAAGTGCTTGCGGTAGACTCTTTATTCCGGCATATGCCGGTAAGCCATGTTCATCTTCCGGTTCTCTACCGGCATGATACGCTAAGGCAGGGACACGAACCGCTTTTTGAAAGATTTGTTCAGGGAAACTACATGGTAGTGGCGGCCGATGTGGGAAGGAGCAGCCAGAGCAAAGAGGCTAGAAACTGGGTTCGGGAGCAGGAAAATAGATTGTCCAAGTATGGTGATTTGAACATATATATAGGAGGGGACGCTAAGTACGAACAGGAAGTATTTGATCAGATTACCGATCATTTGCTGCCGGTGCTGTTATTTATTCTGGTGGCGATTTATCTGGTTCTGCTATTTGCTTTTCGCTCAATATGGGTGCCGTTCAAAACAATCGCCATTAATTTGCTGACTATCGCCGCCTCATTCGGTCTTGTAACGGCAATTTTTCAAGCTGGTCCTTTTGGCTGGGAGTCTTCCGATATAGCGATCATGATTCCTGTTTTTGTGTTCGGGTTAACATTTGGCATCAGTCTCGATTATGGCATTTTTTTGCTCTATCGAATGGCTGAAATATATCGTAAAACGAAGGATAATGACCGGGCTGTCCTGGAGGGGCTGGCCACTACCGGCAAAATCATTACTTCCGCTGCGGCGATTATGATAGCAGTAACGGCGCCCTTTGCCATGGGTGAAGTAACCGGGGTGAAACAGCTTGGTGTGGGCATCGCTCTGACGATTGTGATTGACGCGACGCTCGTCCGTCTGCTGCTCGTTCCTTCGCTGATGAAGCTGATGGGGAGGTGGAATTGGTGGTTCCCCCGTAACAATCGGATATAGCCTAGCGGCATTGGCCGCCAAGTCCGTCATTATAAATGCGCTTACAATTGACTGATTCAGTTTTTTACCGGGCAATTTCCCTTGCTTAATTTACCCTATTAATTATCCTATTAATTCCCCTTATTAGCTTCCGTTGAATTACGGAGTTTTGCCTGTTTTTATCATAGGCTTGACAGCTTTCCTTCAAACTCTACATCGCCTCTTCCCAATGAGGAAATATTTATTAACTCCCAAAAGAATAAATTGAAGGTTAAAAATTATCTTTTTATAACCATTTAAATAAATTTTTGATGGTTAATCATGCCTTGCTCGTTCTTGGGATCGTTTCTCTTAAAATGTATGACTGATTCGATCTTAACGACAGAAAGGTAATAAGATAGTCAAACTAAATAGTCAAACTAAATAGTTAAGCTAATAGTCAACTGAATAGACGAACTAAAAAAGAACCCCAGCCTGCTTGCTAGGATTCTTCAGCCGAGCGCTGTTTTTGCCTTGCCAAGTAAGCGGCCACCTTCATCCGATTGCCGCATGTTTTGGGGCTGCACCATCTTCTCGTACTGTTCTTGCTGTTATCATAAAAGTGAAGCACACAGGCGGGATTTTCGCATTCTTTTACGAGATTTAAGTCGTGCGTAGTGAGAAAATCAACTGCCGCATTGGCAACCGGAGTGAGTAAGTCCAGCGGTTTGCGCAGTACGGTATGAGATACCCGTCTAAAGCCGTTTTCATCTAAAACTAGCTTGGTGCTTAGCGATTGCTCCTTCAAAAACAGGTTTATGAACCTGATGCTGTCCTTTTCCCCGGCAAATTCCCCATCGCTATGACCTGCCCGGACAAGCTTAAACAGCTCCTCCCGTAGCGCGCTGGCTGCTGTCATAATCTCGTTTTCCTGCTCTGTACCGCCCCACGCTTGTTTGCAGCGTACGCCTAATGATTCCGATAACAGCCCGGCTTTGATGAGCCAGTCCAACAAGTCATCGAATGTTCCGATTAAATCCAGCGGCTGTCCCTGGTCGATGATCTTCGTATTTACATAATCCAGCACGGGATGATTACCTATAAAATAAAAGCGGGGCGCTATTTTTTTCGGCATATCGCTTCGCTCTCCTCTTTGTACCTTTTGTCCTGCCATTATATAGTCAATGCCCCGCATATACAATCATTCAAAATTTAGTGCTCGAGAATTCGGCTGTTTTCATGTGCAGTCCTATAAAATTGAAGCAGGAGCTCCCCTTATCACCACGGAATTGACCAAGTGAAAAACTTGCATTTAAAGGGCGAAGCCAGTATTCTTAGCATAAGTGTTGTCCTAAGCGGACAAGAGACAGCAGATGCTCAAGGAGGGAAACGAAAGATGGGTTCCAAGCTACATTTTGATTACAGTCGGGCGCTTTCTTTTTTTGGTGCTCATGAATTGGAAAATATGGCCGCGCAGGTCAAACTCGCACATCAGCAGCTTCATGACGGAAGCGGCGCAGGCTCCGATTTTCTCGGATGGATCGACCTGCCGGTAAACTATGATAAAGAAGAATACGCGCGCATACATAAAGCGGCTGGCAAAATCCAATCTGATTCCGACGCGCTTGTCGTGATAGGAATTGGCGGCTCTTATCTGGGAGCGCGGGCAGCTATCGATATGCTCTCCCATTCGTTCTACAACCATTTGCCAAAAGAAAAAAGGAAGACGCCAGAGATTTATTTTGTGGGCAATAATATCAGCTCCACTTACGTGACTCACCTGCTGCAGCTTCTGGACGGAAAAGACATTTCGGTCAATGTTATTTCCAAGTCGGGGACGACAACGGAGCCCGCGATTGCGTTCAGGATTTTCCGCGAACTGCTGGAGAACAAATACGGCAAGGAAGGCGCGCGCAGCCGGATCTATGCGACTACAGACCGCGAACGCGGCGCTCTCAAGAAGCTCGCAGACGAAGAAGGCTATGAGTCTTTCGTCATTCCGGACGATGTAGGCGGCCGCTATTCGGTTCTGACAGCGGTAGGGCTTCTGCCTATTGCTACAGCAGGAATTGATATCGATGCTATGATGCAGGGGGCGGCTGATGCTCGTGAAGCGTATTCGAACCCGGATTTGAAAGAGAATGAGAGCTACCAGTACGCAGCTGTCCGCAATATTCTGGGCCGCAAGGGCAAAGCGATTGAGCTGCTGGTTAACTATGAGCCTTCCCTGCATTTTGTGTCTGAGTGGTGGAAGCAATTGTTTGGAGAAAGTGAAGGAAAAGATTTTAAAGGCATTTTCCCGGCGGCCGTTGATTTTTCTACGGACCTCCATTCCATGGGGCAGTTTGTGCAGGAAGGCTCCCGCAACCTGTTCGAAACCGTCTTGCAAGTAGAGCGGGTGACTGAGGAAATTACGATCGGCACAGACAGCGATAATTTGGATGGTCTGAACTTTCTGAGCGGAAAGACAATGGATTTCGTCAACAAAAAAGCGTTTGAAGGCACGCTGCTTGCGCATACGGATGGACAGGTTCCTAATCTGATCGTTAATTTGCCGGATATGTCCCCATATACCTTCGGTTATATGGTGTACTTCTTTGAGAAGGCTTGCGCCGTCAGCGGCTATCTGCTTGGCGTGAATCCTTTTGATCAGCCGGGTGTGGAAGCCTATAAGAAAAATATGTTTGCCTTGCTTGGCAAGCCGGGATTCGAGAAGGAAAAGGCGGAGCTTGAGGCGCGTTTGCGGCAGTAGTACAGGCTAAGAATTAAGCGCTTCAGATCTTAGGGCATTCCCCCTGGTATGCAAACGGAGTGCTGCGGTACGTCCGCTGAATAGATACGGGAATACTACGAGGTACGCACATGATGCTCACGAGATGTCCACGGACCGGATATTGTCTAATTTTTCATTTTTCCGTTGGGGATGTTGCTGCCGGGATCCTCAAATAGCGCTATGGCAAAGGGTGGTTCAACCTTAAGAAGGTGGGCTGCCCTTTGCCGTATTTATTTAGTAACCCTGTAAGCTGCACAACGGATGTATACGACAAACACACATGCTTTTTCGGTCATAACTCCGGCATAGAAATAGCCAAGGTTTGGCAGGGATTCAAGGGCCCGCCGCCTGCCGCCTGCATGTTGAGCGAAAACCCAAGCTGTGGTCTTTGGTCACATGCAGTGTTCACCGAGGCGGAATGTTCTCATCGACCTGAAAGGAGGAATACTATGCTGCTGCATTATAAAACCGTCAAGCAATCTGGAATGAAAGAAATTGTGATTAAGCGCTCGAGGTTTCTAGGTCATATCCAACCTGTAGACACAGAAGAGTCCGCTGTCGCCTTCATTGAATCTATTCGCAAACAGCATTCGCAAGCGACCCATAATTGCTGGGCTTACATGGTAGGAGAACGGGATCAGTATCAAAAGCAATCTGATGATGGTGAGCCTAGCGGAACAGCAGGCAAGCCGATTCTTGAGGTGATCAAGAACCAGCCGCTGAAAAATGTCGCAATCGTGGTCACCCGATACTTCGGCGGCGTTATGCTCGGAGCTGGCGGTTTGATTCGTGCTTACACCGATGGTGCGGTGGCTGCCATTGAAGCGGGAGAGCCGGTGTTCAAGGTGCTGCATCGGGAAGTGAGCGTTGAAATCGACTATACCTGGCTGGGGAAAGTGGAAAATGAGCTGCATTTAAAAGGAATTGTGCAGGGAGAATCCCAGTTCACCGACAAAGTTACTCTCCTCTGCCTTCCATTAGAAGCTCATGCGGAAGCATTTGTGATGTGGATGACAGACCTGACACAAGGGCAAGCGAAGATAGAAACAGGAGAAGCTGTCTACCGGGATCACGAGGAATTACCGGAAGGCCTTGAATCTTGAAATAGAGCAATTCCCATGCGACCGGACCTTATTGTCACGTGTTTCGGGGTGAGGATTTAGGGGGACAAGAAATTAAACTGCCGCGGCAAATATAGACGGTTGCTGGCTATCATTGATAGAGGAGGGGACACCCTCTTCTTTTTTTGTTCCACAAAAGGGTAAGACGCTCAGACTTTATTCCTAAGCCTAAAATCACAATCTATTCCATGCAATTAAATTACATAAAAAAGCTAATATTCTAGTTAGAAACAGGTATATCCTGGTATATCCAAATCTGTATGCAGAAACCGCTGGAACCATGTCCATAAGCTGTACCGGACAGGTTTAGCTGGAGCGGTCTATGTAGCTGTCATTAAGAAATAAAAAATAAGTACGGGTTACAGTAGTTAAAAAGAATCAACATTAAATGTCATAATTCGACAAAGAGAAGTTGATTTGAGACCGGGACTAGGACAATTAGCCGTTTCATCCCAAGTAGATTTATGTAATTATGGACTTGTCGGAGGTGATGAATACTGAAATAAAGTTACATAAGAAATGATAAAAAGAGGAAATTTATTGCAAACGCTTTCCGGTTTAAGTTTACGCAATTAATCGGGATCCCACGGAGACCTGGAGAAATGGGAAAACGAACGCGTGATGTCGCATTCCAACATTCTAGGAGGTTTTTCCATGTCTAAAATTATGATGAAGCGTTTCATGTCTTACTTCCTCATCATTAGCCTGGTATTATCCGGCTGGGTAACAGCTGGAAGCGGACAAGCATCCGCGCAGGTTAATTATCAGCAAATTCCCGAGCTTTTGATTACAGAGCTGGTCCCTGATTCTACCAATGTAGGAACGGCAGATGGATACGAATTTATTGAGGTATATAACAATACTAATCAAACGATTGATTTCAGCAATTATAAAATTCGTTACCGCTACTTAGAAAGCGATACCCTTTGGGCTCATGTGCCTAACGAGGTGACGATTGAACCAGGCGGTACGATCGTACTATGGATTATTAACGCGCAAAACGGTCATACGACTATTGATGATTTTAACAATAATTATGGTACAAATCTGGAGGAAAATACGGAAGTACTCAGAATATTTGCCGGCGGTATGTCGAACTCCCGAATGCGGGAAGTGGTTATCGTATCGAATACCGGACATGTTATTGCTTCGGCTTTTTACAATGATGGCGAGGTTCAGGTTGGTGAGGATCTGGGGATTTTTTATAAATATCCCGAGGATGGCACTAACCGTATGCAGAGAATCTCCTACGGTGAACATATAGGAACACCGGGTTCGCTCGAGCATTCTATCGTTCCGGCTGCCCCCGTTCAGGTGGATGTAACCACCACACCTTCTGTACAAAACTTGACAACGACTACAGAGGCAGGTCCTGGGGAAGATGTTGAGATCTGGGCGACGGCCAGTGATAATCGGCTAGTTACCACATTTACGCTGTCTTACCGGACAGATAGTGAGGCAGACTACACGGTCGTTCAACTGCAGGAAGGCGAAGACGGGTTCCGTTATACAATTCCATTCCTGGATTTGCTGGGAAGCAATAAACTCGAATATTTCTTTACCGCCTCAAACGGCTTTAATGAGACGGAAAGTGCAACATATGAGATCGATTTGACTGGTGAGACACAAAGTCCGCGTTTGAATGTTAGTAATGACCAAGTCGTCACCGGTCAAGTGTACCTGCGCGGAGCCGCAGAGGGCGCGGCCCCGAATGACCTTGTCCTGACTATTGATGGTCAGCCGGTTAGCGGACAGCCTTCTTTGGAGCATACTGCTTATATGCTGTTTGAAGCGGATGGCATCGACGATGGCATCAATACGATAACCATCGATAGAGAAATTCTGTATCAGACACCAGCCAATATTGACGGCTACCAAACACTAGTTGTTCCTATTGAGCCTCAATGGCTGCATGCCGGTGTTAATGAAATTGCTCTGCGTGCAGGTGACAATGACAACACTTACTTTGAAGATAATCCGCCAACCGGCAATCTGGATGACTTCAATATTCGCAACGTTCGTTTGTTGCTGGGAGACGGCACGGAAATCCGTGATCCGAGATTTACCGATCCTGCGCTCATTTTGGATTTTGGTGATGACGGAAGATTTTATCCGGTAGAATACTTCCAGTTCGATATCCCAGCCAGCAAGCTGAAGGCGATAGCTTACGCATGGGATACAACTGCGGCATCTGAGGGCACTCACACGGTTGCCGTATCTGCCGCAGGAGAATCTGCTGCAGCTGTTGTGCAGGTGGACAACCAGGGGCCTGTTATTTCCACTACGATTGTTGACGGACAAGAGTACAAAGGAAGCTTTGAAATTAACGTAACCGCACAGGATTCCGTATCCGGCGTAGATGAAATAGAGGTTTTGCTGGACGGGGAAGAGATTGCAGTTCCTTATGCGGCTTCTTCTGCCCAGTTGGCCCCAGGCAGTCATGAACTGAGTGTACGCGCAGTCGATCTGGCGGGTAACGAGAGCAGCCGTACGCTATCCTTTACAACCGTAGAAGAGCATCCAAATGCTCCGGAGCTGATTTCCCCGGCTGATGGCGCGGATGATACCGGCCTTGCCCCGGAATTGAAGGTTCGCGTGAGCGATCCGACCGGAGATGACCTTTCGGTAACGTTCCATCAAGCTTATCGCTATGATGCGCTTAATGAGGAGCAGGTCAAAGTATATACGAATGCAACGGATTATGAGCCGCCCACGGTGAGAAATCCTGAGGGAGAAGTAGAACTGTCGGCCGAGGAGCGTGCCAAAATTTCAGCAGCAGACGGACAATATGTAACCGTTGATTCTACGAAACAGTTCCCGTATCTTCGTTTTCAGGTAGAACTGGAAGATGCCGTGGAAGCGAGCGATACGGTAGAAGTGTCCTGGCGCGGACATACGCTGCCTAACCGTAAAGTTACGCTTTACGCTTGGAACCATACAACTGGAAAATGGGAAGCGCTAGCTGATCATATTGCTGCGGATGAAGCCGACTTTGTGCTGGAGGCCGAGGTCAGCGCCGACTATATTGAAAACAACGTCGTCGATGTTATCGTGCAGGATGAAATTCCGAGCCGTGAAGATTATGATTATACTTTCGTATGGGTGACAGATACCCAGTTCCTGACTGAACTGTATCCTCATATTCAAACTGCACAGTATCAATGGATCGTTGATAAAATCGAGGAAATGAACATTCAGTATCTATTCCACACCGGTGATATCGTGAATGACCCGTTCGCCGAGTATCAATGGATTCGTGCGGACGAATATAAGAAAATGTTCGAGGATGCCGGACTTCCTTATGGCGTGCTGGCCGGTAACCACGATGTAGGATCTTACGACTGGGATTATACGATTTACAGCCAATACTTCGGGGAAGACCGTTACAAGGATCAGCCTTACTATGGCGGATCATACAAAGACAACCGCGGCCATTATGATTTGATCTCGGTTGAGGGCAACGATTACATTATGGTTTACATGGGTTGGGGAATTGAAGATGAGGACATTGAGTGGATGAACGAAGTGCTGGCTCAACATCCGGATCGCACTGCCTTCCTAAACTTCCATGAGTATCTGCGTCCGAATGGAACCCGTTCACCTGTAGGAGACCGCTTGTATGAAGAAGTGGTAGTGCCGAACGCTAATGTGGTAGCGGTATTAAGCGGACACTTTACAGGCTCCAATATGCTGGTCAATCATCTTGACGATGATGGAGACGGAGTAGCCGAGCGTACCGTATATCAGATGCTTGCCGATTATCAAGGGCATGCCAATGGCGGGAATGGTTTCCTGAGACTGTTCCATTTCGACACGGAAACAGGTCAAGTATACGTGAACACGTATTCTCCTTATTTGGATCAGTACAACCATTACAATCCTAAATACGGTGTGGACGAGTTCGTTATAGAAATGGATCTCGAGCCTAAGGTAAAGCGTGTAGCTACGAACTCCATTGAAGTGAATCATCGCAAGGCGGCGATTATCGGCTCTGCCCAGGAAGTGGCAAGCGGTAATGAAGCTTCGGTCACTTGGGGAGGACTTGCAGCCAATACGGCATATTCCTGGTACGCTCTGGTACAGGATGATTTCGGCGGCCGCACGGTTTCCGATATATGGTCCTTCGTTACCGGAAACGGGGCGACCGAGCCTGAGGAACCAACAGAGCCAGAAGAGCCGGCGGATCCTGCCATTGAGGAACTTCGCGATCAACTGGAAGCATTCATCGATTCCGGTGATGTGCGCGGACCTCTCGTTAATCAGCTGACGAACCGTATTCGCCAAGTCGAGCATCATTATTCTGCCGGCCGGGTCGCTCAGGCTGCTAAGCAATTGGAGAATTTCCTGAAGCATCTGAACAATGAACCGATGCAGCGGCATGTGAATCCGGAAGCGAAGCAGACGCTTGAGCAGTTGGCTAACAACTTGTTGGAACAGTGGACTAACTAACGATTCCATAGTATTAGTGAAACGAATAACGGCAGCCCAACCGGGCTGCCGTTTGTTTTATAAAGCTAGCAAATTTGCTTGAATGGCTAGCATTGGTTGAATGCAGATGGTCAGTGACCATGAAATTTACGCCGGTACTGCCCAGGGGTCACTCGTTCAAACTGCATGAACCGCTGGTTAAAATAGCTCACACTCGGATACCCCACTTGCCTGGCAATCTCCTGTACCTGCAGGCTGCTGTTTTCAATCAGCAGCTGCTTTGCATTTTGAATTCGGCACAGCGTAATAAAATCCATAGGAGTCATGCCGGTGGCCTTGCGAAACAATTTGCAAAAATAATGCGGAGTAACCCCGGCCTTCTGGGCCCAATGCTCCAGTTCAAAGGGTTCTGACGAAGAAGTCTGCATGGCCGGCAGCAGATTAGTAATATGATCGACAGGATCAGTTCCCCGGTTAGCAGCCAAAGGGGTAGCGTGGCTCATGAATTCTACGAGAATCGAATACGTTAATGCAGACAGGCGAGTACGCTGTAAAATGCTGTTCTGCTCAGCTTCCTGGAGCAGCTCTTCATACCCTTGCAAAAGTCCCTTCCACTGCTTCAGCGTCCATAAATTGCGGTGAAATCCCTGTTCAACTAATAAATCTTTAAGCTTATGACCGTAAAAATGAACCCAGTGAACGCTCCACGGCTCGTCCTGGCTGGAATAATACGTTTGCGGCTGCTGGGGAAAGTAGAGAAAAGCATCGCCTCTATGGAGGGTAAATACTTCATTGTTGATTTCCACATAGCCCTTACCTTCAATAAGAAAATGAAGGCTGAAGGAAGTGGCCCCGTCAGGGCGGTAAACCGTATGCTCGGGCATGTCATAGTACCATCCGACGGATTCTGGAAAAATAAAATAAGGATGCTGCTGTATGGTAGGAAAAATAACTTGTCTGCGCATGGGAGCTCCTTTTTGCCTGGTCTCGTTTGTACCTGAGGACTCTTTTTGCCTAGTCCCGTTCGTACTAGGGACCTCTTTTTGCCTAGTCCCGTTCGTGCATGGTTTTGTTGTGAAGCTTCATAATGACAATATTGTTATAGTCATATCAAAATCATACTATATTCATTTTAGTTTCTATCCAATATAATGGCAATAGAACAATAAAAATTGCACTATAACAACGATGATGGGAATTTAATAACGCTGTTAAAATTGCAATATCATGCTAGTTCACGAGAGAGGATGGGAGAAATATGAAACAAGAATTTCGCTGGGGAATCGTTGGTTGTGCTGGGATCGCAGTGGGAGCCTGCATTCCCGGGATTCAGCAATCGGAGACAGGCAAAGTAGTAGCTATAGCCAGCCGGCGGCTGGAGAAGGCTAAAGAGACAGCAGAGCAGGCCGGAATCGGCAAAGCCTACGGAAGCTATGAGGAGCTGCTGGCTGACCCTGAACTGGATGCTGTTTACATACCGCTGCCGAACCATTTGCATAAGGAATGGACGATTAAAGCAGCCCGGGCGGGCAAGCACGTGCTTTGCGAGAAGCCTGCTGCGCTTAATGAACAGGAAGCGGAAGAGATGGTGCAGGCGTGTAAGGAAGCAGGAGTATTTTTTGCAGAGGCGTTCATGTACAGATATCACCCCCGCTACGACAGAATCAAGGAAATTATCCGTTCTGGTGAGATAGGTGAGATTCGCGGAATCCACAGCACCTTTACCTTCAACAGCTCTGGTGCCGGGGAGAATGTCCGCTTTCACCGCGAGATGGGAGGCGGCTCATTGTATGATGTAGGCTGCTATCCGATTAGTGTGGCGCGGTATTTGCTGGACAAAGAGCCGGAGGCCGTTACGGCGCATGCCTTTTTCTCCCCGCAGCATGGTGATGTCGACATGATGGCATCAGGCTTGATCGAATTTGCCGGAGGGACGGCCTTGACCTTTGATTGCGGAATGTGGGCTGCTTCCCGTAATACGCTTGAAGTGCTCGGCACATTGGGGCGGATCGAAGTTCCTTCGGCATATGTCAGCCGGCCGGATATGGATTCTAACTTTTTTGTTATAACCCAGGAAGGCAGACGGGAGGAAGAGGCGCCAAAAGTTAACCAATATTCACTGCAGGCAGATGAATTTGCAAGAACGGTATGGGGGGAGAAGGACGCAAAATTTGCCCCTGCTGATGCCATAGCGAATATGCGTGTGCTGGAAGCGTGTCTGCGGTCATGCCGTGAGCGGGTCCGGATTGATCTCACATCTTAATAGAGGAAAGGAAGAACGTAATGAATTATATCGCGATTCAAGGAACGGCAAAGCCGGTATCGCAGTTGATCATGGGTTCTGATTTTTTCACGCTGGATAACGCAGAGGAAGTTAGCGAGGTGTTGGCCGCCTATCTGGGGATTGGCGGCAATACGATTGACACCGCCCATATATACTGCGGCGGACAGAGCGAGCAGGCTATTGGCCGCTGGCTGGAAGAGACGAACAACAGGGAGAAAATCGTCATTTTAACGAAAGGAGCGCATCATGACAGCAGCGGGCCCCGGGTTAACCGGGAGGCTATCTATAGTGATTTGATGACGAGCTTGGAGCGCTTGCGTACCGATTCTGTTGAGCTGTACGCTCTTCATCGGGATGACCCTTCCGTCCCTGTAGGCCCGATCATCGAAGCGCTTAATGAGCACATTGAAGCCGGAAAGGTTCAGGCCATAGGCGCTTCCAATTGGACTCACCAGCGGCTGCAGGAAGCCAATGATTATGCTGCTGCTCACGGGCTGCAGGGATTTGCTTTCAGCAGTCCCAATCTCAGCTTGGCTAAGGCGAACGAGCCATTTTGGGCGGGGTGCGTATCTGCGGATGAGCATACGCTGGCGTGGCATGAGTCCTCACAGCTGCCCTTGCTCTCCTGGTCTTCACAGGCCAGAGGCTTTTTTACCGGAAGATTTACTCCTGAGAAGCGGGATAATCCCGATCTTGTCAGAGTGTTTTATAGTGATGGCAACTGGGAACGGCTCCGCCGGGCGGAGCAGCTGGCAGCTGCCAAAGGAGCTACTGCGATTGAAATCGCACTTGCTTATGTTCTTAATCAGCCGTTTCCGACCTGTGCTTTGATCGGAGCAAGAAATGATAAGGAAATGAAGTCATGCCTTGCTGGTGCACAAATCAAGTTAACCGCCGAGGAAAGGGATTGGCTCGACTTGAAGCCCGGAGCAAATGCCCCGCAAGATGTACCAGGGGCATAGGACCATGTAGTTAACCACTGTCTTGGGACGCCATACACCAAGTGCAGGGGGCTTCGCTCCCCGCGAAGAAGCACTTATGTTGGAAAAGCACTGATTTCTAGAAATTGTGCTTTCTAGCCATTGCGCTTACGCAATAATAAAAGGATAGCCGTGCCCCGTCAATCTACCATTGGCGAAGCGCGGCTTTTTTATGTTAGAAGTTCATTTTTGAGGAGAATCACCGGACTTTGTAGGCGGAAGCGGCGTAGGAGGCGGAGCAGTCCGGCATTCTGCCGTCACTCCGACGTACCGGAAGCGGTACAGGAGGGCCAGAGGTCTGAAGCTGGCGATACCACGATCCGTAATTCCTGTAGTCAGTCGTATTCAGTGCTAACGGAAGCAATCTCCATCCATCCATTTTTTGCATCGATCGAAATGGCTCAGAGACCCCCACATCCCGCCTGGCAGCTTACAATTGCGGTACAAAAGCCTCACGGCAAATAAAAACCGGATGAAGCACTCTTGCTGGAGCAATCTTTTATAGAAATTCATAGGATTACTTCGCCAGTAACACCGGGTAATATCCATTGCCTGCAAGAAATAAAAGGCATGAACCCCAGCAGCTTGTTCATAAGATGAAATATAGAATGATGGGGGAAGCTTTCCCCGATGAAGGAGGAGAATATGTTGATAAGAGCGTTTGCGAAGTGGTCGGGTATTGTGTTTTTGCTGCTGGGGCTGGTCGGTTTTTTTATTAAGGAGCTGCTGCCGTTCTTTCATTTTGACACCGTACATAACGTCGTGCATTTGGTAATAGGAGCGCTTGGCATAGGGGCGGCTTCCAAGTACTCTTTTTCAGTGCTGTATGCCAAAATTATTGGAATTGTTTATCTGATTCTCGGAGCTTTCGGTATATTTTCTCCCAATATGTTCGGGATGATGCATTTGGTTATGGCGGAGAACATCTTCCACTTACTCGTCGGGGCACTGGGTACTTATCTGGGCTTTGTATATGCAGAAGCCAAATCGGGTGGATCCCGGGCGGCCTGAAGGAAGTGTGTGCTATGCGTGTAAGCCAAGCTGCAAACAAAACTCCGCTAACAACAGCTTTGGCAGAGCACTCCACCCGATCCAGCTCTATGCTGCCGGAGCTTGGTCATTTATTTTAAAGAAACGGGAACGTACCCTGCAGCACCTGCCCATAGACTGGATGCTTGCAAAAAGTGACCAGGCTGTGGCTTTTTTTTGATCCAAGTGCTTCGCTCAAAGCATTATTCAGCCTCTCCGGCAAAGCCTCATTCAGCTCGCAGGAGCGCCATCGATCGCAGGAGCGCCATCATAAGTATGAGGTACTATAAAGCAGTTCGAATTTTTTTATCCGCTAATAAATTTGACGTAACAGGTTCTCTGCCGGGGACCATCGAATTCACAGAAATATATTCCCTGCCATTGCCCTAAGACAAGACGGTTGCGATTTATGATGACCGTTTGCGAGCTTCCGGTTGTTATCGCTTTAAGATGAGATGCGGTATTGCCTTCTGCGTGAAGGTACCGGGGATGCTTCCAGGGATATACCTCGTCAAGCCGAAGCAGCACATCATGCTGGACATCCGGATCGGCGTTCTCGTTAATGGTAATCCCTGCTGTGGTGTGTGGGCAATAAATAATGGCAAGTCCGTTTTCCAGCCCTTCCTCTCGCAGAAAAGAACGGACCTGTTCCGTAATATCTATCATTTCGTCACGCTGTTTGGTGTGTAAAGTAAAGGTATGCAGCATAGTAAATCCTCCTTGAATGCTGTGAGCAGCAGCTTCTGAATTTGGGGTTGCTCTTACTAACATTTTGATTTTTGAAAATTCAATTTACAGATGTCCCGGCGGGGGTGCAGCCCAAGCAAATTTCGGGAGCGGCCCGGAGGGATGAAATAGCATTTAAGTATTGCGATTTGGGAACGTCTTTTTGGGAAAATGTCATTAGGGAAACCTGCTGAATGTTTCTATTTCTCCTGTTGGCTTGGCCATCAAGCTTCTTTCAATTGGGAGTGTTCCCTTAGCCTATTCCGCATTTTCCTTAACGCTGTTGGTACCCCGTGACGCGCTTCCTTCCGCAATGTGGAGTAGGTTTCCGCAAAGCGGAGCAGGTACGCGCACTGATGAGCCGAGGTGTATACCAATAGCTAGCGAGGTTGTAAACGGAGAGATCCGATGGCCATTTCAGGATGGTACCTTTTTTGTTTAAGTTAAAAGTTAATAAGGTTAACCGCAGTTTACCCTGAAAAGATTCTTTTTTGCAACCGTTTCAGTTCATGTTACAATAATATCAGTTAGAGAAAGGATGGGGGATTTGATGGATAATGCTGAACGCATGCTGGAGGCGATCAAAGCGAAATTGAAGGTAGCTTCCGGATCGGCAATTAAAGCAAGCCATATTGACGAGCGAAAACACGAGGATTTGCAAGATATTTACGAACTGGTTATGAGTAAGGACAAATTCAGCGTCAGTGAAATGGATGCAATAGTGATGGAGCTTGGAAGGCTGCGCAAAGAATAAGGACACTGTCCGGCAGGAGATGGTTTCTGTATTAAATTCAGAAGCCGTCTTTTTTTGATTTTGATAAGATGTTGTTTTTCGGTGTTGGTGCTGCCCAAGATTATTCGTATAGGATGCTAGCGGTGTAGAGAGAAGTTATGGCTAATGCTTCCTGGAGCTATTTTTTGGATATCGGGGGTGTTCTGCGAGGTGGCTGCTAGGTGGCCCGGCGAGGTGGCTCTGCGCTAACGCTCGCTGATCGCAGCAAATTGCTATTCCACAGCTAATCGACAGCCTCATCCTTGTGCCAGGCAATAGAATGTTGCAATAACAGTTGCAATAATATGAAGTTCTGCACATAGTGTACCTCCCCGAGCCGCCGAGTTCCTTTCTGTCCTATGTCCGCACCATTTCTCACCTTTCCTCACGTCATTATTGCTCTTTAGCTTTGTTCACAGTATCAAAAGGAGGTTTTCCTTTTGATCGTTGCTTTATTGTTCAGCTATTTGTATACTTTAATAGTAACCGATTACTATAAAGAAGCATATAAAGTCACATATATAGACGCATATAAAGTCGCATATAAAGCTTCATATAAATCCGCAAATAAGCTTCATATAAAGCCTATAACAAAGAGGTTTTAATAATAAAGCCCATAATAATAAAGTCCACAACAATGAAGCTTATAATCTAGATGAAATGAAGAAAACCATTACCATTAATGAAGAAAACCAAAAGAAACGATAAAATGAGGGGTTTTATGAAAAAGCAAACCACCATTCACGATATAGCAAAAATGGCCAATGTTTCTTCAGCGACTGTCTCCAGGGTGCTGAGCAACAGTGGTTATCCGGTCAGCAAGGAGCTGAAGGAGCGCATTCAACGCATTGCCAAGGAAGCCAACTATATTCCCAACATGCTTGGCAAGCAGCTGAAAAAAAACACAAGCCAAACGATCGGCGTTATTATTCCATCGATCATTAATCCTTTCTATTCCTCCGTTATTTTTGGGGTCGAGGAAATCGCCCGCCAGAACGGTTTTACCGTCATTGTCTGCAATTCCCTGCAGGATCCATCTTTGGAAGAAGAATATATCAGAACGATTATGGAGAAGCAGGTAAAAGGGCTTATAATCTCTTCCATTTCCACAAACAAAGAGCATCTCAAACAACTCATTCAAATGGGCCTGAATGTGATTGCCATCGATCAGAAAATCGAGGAAGATAACATCAACCAAATCGAATTCGATTACCATAAAGCCGGCTGCCTGGCCACCCGATATCTGTTGGAGCATGGTCACCGTTTGATTGGTTATGTCACCTCGAAGCTGGACCGACCGAGCCGCCGCAGCATTTATGAAGGATATGCAGCGGCGATGAAGGATGCGGGGCTTAAGCCGCTTGTTGTAGAGTCGCAAACTGATGAGGTGTACAATGCCATTACCGATTTTGATACAGGAAAACAGCTTACAAAGAAGCTGCTGAACCAGTCACCACGGCCAACTGCTATTTTTGCCTGCAACGATATGATGGCCTTTGGCGTCATTAATGAATTGTCCCGCTGTGACATTCAGGTGCCGCAGCAAATGTCGGTGATGGGCTTTGACGGAATTGATGTCGGCGAAATGATTCACCCGCCCTTGACGACGATTAAGCAGCCTGATTATGAAATGGGAAAAATGGCTTGCAAAATGCTGCTCGATATGATGAACGGAGAAGACAGTCCGATGTTTGATATAACCCTTCAGCCTAAACTGCTGGAGAGGAAATCGGTGATGGATATACGCTCTGAACAGTAGACGACAATACCTGGACAGCCAGCAACGCAGTAAGCAGCCCAGTAAGCAGCTCAGTAGGCAACGCAGTAAGTAACCCAGTAGCAGCCCAGTGAGCAATCCAGTGAGCAGTCCAGCAAGCAACGCAGTAAGCAGCCCGGCCAGCAATTCCAACAACCAATCCAGTCTGTAATCCATCCTTGGCTTTCGGCCAAGGTTATTTTTTTGTAAGGTTTTTTTAATTGTCAAGATATCGATTACTAAAAATTTCCCCGGACCTACCCGTTCTAGACACTTTTAATCAGCCGCTTTTGAAGAGTAAAAAACCAAGAAATTCCTTATAATTAAAGAGTATATGCACGTTTTCAAGGGAATCTATTCGGCAAAAAAATTAAGAAACAGCTATTCAAGAAAGTGCTTTCATGCTATACTTTGTTTAGTAATCGATTACTATACCTTTTTCTCAGCGATTGATTATTGTAGTTTCTATAATCGATGATCGATTATCGTAGGTTCGATGACTGATTATTGTAGTTTCGATAATCGGTTGATGTAGTTTCAATGATCGATTGCAGTAGTTTTGTTAAAGTCGATTGCGAATAACTAAACCAGAAAAACCGGAAGTAAATGAGCTGGAGAGGAATTGTGCTGATAAGGTGTACAAATTAGCTCGTGAAAGAAAGAAGGAGGGTTTATAAACATGTTCAAAAAAATGACTGCCATCCCGAAAATTTCAGTACCGCTAATGCTATCGTCTATGCTCGTCATCGCGGCCTGCTCATCTTCCGGGGGTTCCCCAAATGGTAAGGGTGAATCAGGAGGCCAAGGTGGCGGGGAGCAGGTTACATTAAAGATTGGCCTGCCTGGAAGCTACGAAGTAACCAGTAAAGAAATCATTGACAGTTTTATAGAGGCTCATCCTCATATACGCGTGGAGGTGCAGGAGGCCCCCTGGGGTGATTTCACCTCGAAAATCGCAACCCAAATTGCGGGCAACACCATGCCTGACGTCTGGTTCCAAGAGAATGCCACTATTTTGGGTTATGGTCAGCGCGGGGTAGCTGAGGATCTTTCTTCCTATATAGAACGTGACCTGAACCCTGATGACTATGTTGACGGCTTATTCTCAGCGCAAACTCCTGAAGGCCAGGTGTGGGGTGTTCCTCATGGGATCAACCCGATAGCGCTTGCTTACAACGAGGATGTTTTTGCCGAAGCAGGAATCGATCTGCCAACGGACGACTGGACCTACGAGGATCTGATTGAAGCCGCGAAGCAGCTCACAGTAGGGGAAGGAAATCAAACCTCCCGTTTTGGTTTTATCGGCTCGACTTCCATCACTACAGGATGGTTTCCGTGGATTAAACAGGCTGGAGGCTCCGCCTTGGACGAAACGCTGACGAAATCTCGGTTCGATGATCCGCAAACCGCAGCAGGCCTGCAGCAGCTGTATGATGGAATTGAACAGGGTTATTTCACCAATAGCGACTTTTTGACAGCCAACGGAGGAGAGCTCGAAGTATTTGCCAGCGGCAAGGCGGCTATGTACTTCCTGCAGTACAGCCAGCAGGTCAATATGAATGAGAGCTTCCCGGATACGAATTGGGATGTCGTGAAGATCCCGAAGGCGGCTAACGGCGAGCGGTATGTTCCGATGGTGGCCAACTCCTGGCTCGTTTCATCCAGAGCTAGCCAGGACGTCAAAGACGCCGCTTGGGAATTTCTGAAGTATTATTTAGGAGACGAGGCGCAAAGCATCATTGTCCAATCCGGTTCCACTTTGCCAGTTAAGAAAAGCGCTTTGGAAGAACTGCAATCAAGTACAACCAAGCCCTCAAACAAAGCGGCGTTCACGGAGGGCATTGAAGAAGCCGGGGTGACTCTCGATGAGAACGCCAGCTGGAGCGAATGGCGGATTCTGGTGCAGCAGGTCGTCAATGAGATTATGGTAGGCAACGTAACGGTGGAGGATGGAGTTCGGGAAATCCACGTTAAAGTCCAGGAGGTGCTGGACGCACAATAGGCTGCATCTTACAAGGGGTGGGAGTTCCGCTGTACGGCTTCAGTTCGCTTGCGTTACAGCTTGCGGGCGGAGCTCCTTTTTTCCTGATTGAAAGGTGGTTGTTCCATGCAAAAACAAGGATACTGGGGCTACATTTTCACACTGCCTTTTGTCATCCAGATAGTCGTGTTCCTCTTGTTCCCGATTGTGTTCTCTACCTATATTTCCTTTACGGAATGGGACTTGTTTAACCCCCCTCAATGGGTAGGACTGGACAATTGGATTGGGGTGCTGAACAAGCGTGAGTTTTGGGTAGCGTTACGCAATGTATTTGTTTTTGCCCTTATATTTGTTCCTGTTCAAACCGCGTTTGCCTTTCTTGTTGCTTTTATGCTGAATCAGGGAATTCGGGCCAAGGGATTGTTCCGTTTGTTTTATTTTTTGCCAGTGGTTACGCCGTGGATTGCCGGAGGGGTTGTCTGGGTATGGATGTTTAACTATCAATACGGGGTCATTAACTGGGCGCTGGAAAGCATCGGGCTTGCCGCCATACGCTGGATCGACAGCAGCAATTGGCTGATGGTTATTTCCAGTATAGCTCTGGTGCAGGTCTGGAAGGGCGCCGGGCAGTCGATGATTCTGATCTTGGCGGGAATGCAGAATGTGCCGCAGGAAGTATTGGAAGCAGCCCAAATAGACGGTGCCAACGGATGGAAGCAGCTAACCAAAATCGTTTTCCCGATGGTAACGCCGATGGTATACCTGGTGATGATTTTATCCACCATTTCTGCTTTTCAGGCTTTCGATGTGTTCCTGGGCTTGTTCGGTTCAATTACAACAGGCATTCCGGAACGGAATATGGTACCTAACCTGCTGATTTACCGTGACGCGTTTTTATTGTTTAAAATGGGTCCGGCCTCGGCGGCTGCGTGGCTGCTGTTTGTTATCATTTTAGCGTTTACCCTGTTCCAGAAGTACTTTGAAAAGAGGTGGGTGCATTATGACTAAAGCTACCCCTTGGCCGTTAAAGGTGCTGATGTATATTTTGCTGATAGCCGGGGCTGTTTGCATGATCTTCCCTTTTGTGTGGATGCTGTCCACCTCTTTAAAAACGGTAGGGGCAATAGCCCAGATGCCCCCGCAATTAATTCCCAATCCGCTCAATTGGGATAATTACGCCACGATCTGGAATCGGGTTGATTTTGGCCGGTATACGCTAAACAGCTTTATCATTGTTGTTTTTGATATGATCGGCTCCTTGCTGTCCTGTGCTTTTGTCGCTTTTGGACTGGCGATGTACAACTTTAAGCTGCGCGGGCCTATTTATGTCATGATGCTGGCTTCTCTAATGATTCCTTCCCAGGTGACGATGATTCCGACTTATTTCATCTGGAAGGAATTCGGGGCGCTTAATTCTTACTACCCTTTAATTATTCCCAGCTTTTTGGGCGGGGCGTTCGGGATTTTCCTGATGCATCAGTTCATTAAATCGCTGCCCAGGGAGCTGTATGAATCGGCTACGATGGATGGCTGCAATCCGCTCGGGATTTTTTTTCGCATCTACTTGCCGCTATGCAAGCCCGCATTGGCTGCGCTCGGTGTGTTCACGTTTATGGGAGCCTGGAACAACACTTTGGGACCGCTCATTTATTTGCAGGATAAAACGCTGTATACCTTGCCGCTCGGGCTGCTTTATTTGAAATCGGAAAATGTGAACCAGGCTCTGTTGATGGCCGGGGCTGTTATTACTACACTTCCCGTCATTATCGTCTATTTGTTCGCCCAGAAGCAGTTCGTCCAAGGTATCGCTTCAACGGGAATGAAAGGGTAAGAGCGTAAAAGGAGGAACCAAGACATGAAGAAATACGTGCTGGTCGGAGCCGGTTCGAGAGCGCTATATATGTTTGCCAAGCCGCTGGCCGCTGATTGGAAAGACACGGTGTCCTTTGCCGGGGTTTACGATACTAATCCAAAGCGTGCCCGCTTCTTGAGTGAGGAGTGCGGGGGGATTCCCGTTTATGATGATTTCCAGGGGATGCTTGCCTCGGTGCAGCCGGATGTGGTGATCGTGGCCAGTGCCGACTACACCCATCACACTTACATTGTGGAAGCTCTAAATGCAGGGTGTGATGTCATCAGTGAGAAGCCGATGACCATTGATGAAGAGAAGTGTTGGGAAATTCTCAAAGCGGAGCAGGAGAGCGGGAAAAAAGTAACCGTTACGTTCAATCTCCGCTTTGCTCCGTACTTTGCCCGGGTTAAAGAGTTGTTAATGGCCGGAACGATCGGAGAGGTCTTTCATATTGATCTGGAATGGTTCCTTGACCGCCGCCACGGGGCGGATTACTTCCGCAGATGGCACGCGGAATTGGGCAACAGCGGCGGGCTGCTCGTACACAAGTCCACTCATCATTTTGACATAGTGAATTGGTGGATGAATAGCTGTCCTGAAGAGGTGCATGCTTTCGGAGCGAGACGGGTCTACGGGGACGACCGCCAAGAGCACGGGGGGCGCTGTCTGACCTGTCATCGTCAGGACGATTGCGAATTCTATCTGGATATCGAGAAGGATGAGTTTATGAATCAGTACTATCGTCAGGCTGAAGGTGAGGATGGGTATATCCGTGACCGCTGTCTGTTCGACAGCCGGATAGATATCTACGATACGATGTCGGTACAGGTGCGCTACCAGAATCAGGCTATGCTGACCTATTCGCTAGTCGCTTACAGCCCTTACGAGGGCTGGCGGGCTGCGATTAACGGAAGCAAGGGACGGATTGAGGTCTCCAATATATACGCGAATGCGGATATGAAGCAGGGCGAGGCCAACCGGATTTACATCTATCACGCGGACGGCAGACAGGAGCTTGTGGAAGTGGATGTTTCCGCTTCCGGTCACGGTGGAGGAGATGCCAAGCTGCGCAGAGCTTTGTTTGCTCAAGATGGCGTGCCCGACCCGTTGGGGCAGCAGGCAGACAGCCGGATTGGAGCGCAATCTATGCTGATTGGCGTGCTGGCGAACCGCTCCATTGCCGAAGGCGGGGTGCAGAAGCTGCCTGATCTGTCGGCAGCAGCTATTCGTGCGGCTGGCCCATACGGCGCAGAACAAGGCGAGCGGGAGCTGCGTCTGAAAAGGGAGCGATCATCGGAAGATAATCAGTCGCCGCGCCTGGGAAGCGGACGGTTGTCAGAAGGTGAGCGCGGGTGATGAAGATGAAGATAGACGAACTTGAGCAGTACTGCTGTACTTTATACGATACGAGAGATCAGTTAAAACAGTACGTGTTCTCGCGTGCTGACGAGGCGTTTGCTGCGGGAGACCGGGCGAGAGACCGTTTGATCACACGGGAGGATGTGCTTCGCAGGCAGCAGGAATTTCGCAAGGCGTTTTTTCAGGCGCTTGGCGGCTGGCCTGACGATGATGTTCGAACAGATAGCCGCATCCGGGCGGAGTACGGGCAGAAGGTTCTGCACAACAACTATGAAACGAAATGTGAAGATGCAATACGACGCACAGGGGAAGATTGCCCGCTGAATGCACGGACGATAGGGATGATCAGGGAAAGCGGGCTTACTATCGAGAATATCGTATTCGAAGCAAGGCGCGGCCACTATGTGACAGGTAACCTGTATCTTCCGCAAGTCCGCGAGCAGCGCTCAGCTGCAATCTTGTTTCTGTGCGGCCATGAGAAGGAAGGCAAGCACAGTCCATATTATCAGCGGGTCATCCGCCATTTTGTCCGGGCAGGCCTCGTAGTGTTTGCTATAGATCCGCCGGGGCAGGGGGAACGGCTCAGCTTTTGCGGACATCCGGAGCGGGATGGGGAGGTTGCCTGGGGCACTCAGGAGCACCAGCATTACGGTGTGCAGTGCCATTTCCTTGGGGAAAGCGTAGCCCGCTATTTTCTCCATGATGCTGCGCGCGCTCTCGACTATTTGTGCGCCCGCCCGGAGGTCGATCCGAGCCGGATTGGAGTGACCGGCAATTCGGGCGGAGGCACTCAAACCGCGATGATGATGGTAGGCGACGATCGCATTGCGGCGGCAGCTCCGGCAACGTTTATTATGAATCGGCAGCAGTACATGCATGCCGGCGGCGTACAGGATGCAGAGCAGGTTTGGCCGGGCTTGACTGCGCTCGGTTATGATCATGAGGACCTGCTGCTTGCTTTTGCTCCGAAGCCGTTATTGATATTGGCGGCCGAGTATGATTTTTTTCCGATTGAAGCAACGCGCCGTACGGTCGAACGCAGCATGCGATACTGGAAGCTGCTTGGCGAACCCGATCTGCTGCAGCTCGTTACGGACACTTCCACACATCACTATACGGACCGTATGGCTAACGAAGCGGCTGCGTTCTTTGTTCGCCATTTGCAGGTGAAGGTTGCCCAGAGCGACGTGAGACTGGAGGCCATCTCGCCGAAGAAGCTGTGGTGTTCAGCAACAGGGCAGGTGCATAGGGATATGAAGGATGCCCGCACAATTGGCGATGAAAATGCGGACCGCTGCGAGCAGTGGCGGCATATTCGCGCCGCACGGCCGCAGAAGCTTGCGCGGAATCAAGCAAGGGAATGGCTGTCCAGTCAGGTGTACTCCGGCCGCAGGCCCTGTGACTGGAACCCGCGCGTTGTAGAGCTTGGCAAGGTGGAGGGGCTGCGTGTCGATTACCGGCTGTGGTGGTCCCAGGAGGGGATCATGAACAGTGCTTATGTTTTTCACGGTGTCAACAATGGAACTCAAAAGGAAGAGCATCCCGGCAAGCTGCCTTTAACCGTTGCGATTTGGCAGGGAGGGACAAGAAAGCTTCAGAAGCACTGGCCGTGGATCGCGCAGACTTGCGGCAAAGGCAGATCTGTCCTGGTCGTTAATCTTTCGGGTATGGGCCCTCATGAGCCTTATCCGATATACGGCAAACCGCCGTACTCTTTTTTTGGCGTGCTGCACAAATTGACCGATGATTTGATTTGGCTTGGAGACAGTCTGGCTGCTCTAAGGACTTATGATGTGTTGCGATGTGTCGGAGCAATAGCGCACTTCGGAGAATGGCTGAGCGAAGATATCCGGTTTCATGCTGAGGGGCGTGAAGCGATCTATATCCAGCTTGCCGCATTATTGGATGACAGCATTCGGATCAGCTCCGAGATGCGACCGATCTCATTCAAAGATCTGATTACCGCCCCGCCTGGGGACGAGAACGAGCTTATGAGTGTTGTTTGGCCAGGCATTTTACGGGTTCTTGACATCGGGGAATGACAAACGTCTTGACGCCGGGGAATCGCGATTGTTTGACCGCTGACCCAAGGGGAAATCTTGGCGCAGCGAATGCTGAATAGAATCCTCATGAAAATCAACATCTAAGCAAGGAGGCTTACTGACATGCAATTAACTATTATGGAGCAGGCGGATCAGGCAGGGCTTACGGCAGCTCTTGCTTGCGAAGCTTTGCTCAAGGAAATTATCGCCGAACAGGGAAGAGCCAGGATTGTGCTGTCAACCGGGGCATCTCAGTTTGAGTTTTTGTCGCATTTTGTAAAAAGGGAAATACAATGGGACAAAGTGGAAATGTTCCATTTGGATGAATATATTGGTCTTCCAGAGTCGCATCCTGCAAGCTTCCGCCGTTATTTGAAGGAGCGTTTTTTGAAATTCGCGCCGGTAGGCCGGGCCTGTCTAATCGACGGCGAGAGCAAAGCCGAGGAAGTCGTTGCGCTGTTAAATAAAGAGATTGAACAGGCGCCTGTTGACCTTGCTTTGATCGGAATTGGAGAGAACGCTCATATTGCGTTTAACGATCCTCCGGCGGATTTTCAATTAGAATCTCCTTATACCATTGTCAATTTAAGTGAAACCTGCAAGCGGCAGCAGGTTAGAGAGGGGTGGTTTGAGCGTACCGGGGACGTTCCCGAGCAGGCTATCACGATGACGGTTCAACATATTTTAAAAAGCCGTCATATCGTTTCCGTAGTCCCCCGCCAAGCCAAGGCAAAGGCAATAGCGGATACGTTTCGAGAGACCGTTGATCCGAATGTGCCCGCTACCATCCTAAAAACACACCCGAGCTGGAGGCTTTATTTGGATAAGGAATCTTCGGCCAGCATTTATCAATGGGTGTAAAAGCGGCTGCTGAACTGGACCTTTCGATAAAAATGGACAGGACCTTTCAATAAAAATGAAAATGAACAGGACCTTTCAATAAAAAGTTAAAACCGACCTTAAAATGTTAAAACCCGACATTCGTTCGCGGTACTTCAAAGCCGCGAGTTATGTCGGGTTATGGTTATTTCCACGTCTAGACCGCGGTATGGTCTTCTGTGCGGTGTGTGTTCGCTCAATGTTAAAGCATCTCCAAAACAATGAAAGCCCTGCCTCTCTTCCATCCTTGCGGCTCCGAAGACCGCGCCAGTGTGAATCGGTGATACTTGTAAACCTTAACTTTCTTGTTCATGTTCTATTTGTTGGGTGAAATAGAATGGTACATAGAAGTGATTTTTCCTGCGTAGATAGGGAAAATGATGAGGGTTTCAAGCGAATCAAATAATTATATCCCATTCTTTTCTATTTGTCAAAGCAATCGATGATTTATGCATAATAATAAAGCTTGACGCTGCTGCGCCCGGAAGCAGCTGCTTTGGATTCTAACGCTCGCGGTGGTACAACGAAAGACATTTACAATTCCTAGACAGACTCCATAGGCAGTAGTGGAGAATAGGATAAGGAAATTCGATAATGCGATGAAAACCGTCATGCCATTGAATTCTCAGGCACACCTCCTGCATGAAAATAGCCAAGATTGGCGGGTTGGCGGGGGTCGCGGGCTTGTTTCCTGCATTTTGTACGAAATGTCGTACAAATGCCTGGGGTTGAAGGGCGAATACGGAGATTTGTATGAAACGTCGTACAAATACAGGGGATTGAAGGGCGATTACCCAAGATTTGTATGACAAATCGTACAAATGCGGGAGATTGAAGTGCGATTACTGGAGATTTGTATGACAAATCGTACAAATGCATACAAATACAGGGCTTTAAGCTACGAAGGAGCTGCAGTCAGTGTTACAGACGAAACGTCGTACTATGCATGGGATTGAGGTGCTATTACCCAAGATTTCTCGTCATGCCGGGCGTTTTATTTTCACAGAAATTTTGGTCTCGAATAAAAACCAGTTGATTTCTTTCTTCATTCATGTACAATAGTGATAATGATTATCATTGTTGACGGATTAAAGACGGATAAAGATTAGGATGGAGTGGAACGGACAAAATGAGTTTACTGCCATTGCTTGTATTGTTTATCTTATTCGGGGTTGGGAGCTTCTGCGTATTTATGGCTATGGAGCATGCTAATCAAACTGAGCAGTTCTGGAGACGCCGTCGTGCATCGGTCCCTGCTTCACGTTTCCAGCAAACTAGTGGGAAGATTGTCAACGAAATGAGCCGCTGATCCTTTATTAGCCGGTCCATTATTAACATGAAATGCGCGAGGTTATATTATTGATACGATTTGAGCGGACGTTAAGCGGAAAGTCTGCTGACTTTCCCATTTAACCTCGTTAATTCTTTTTAGATTCAGATCATGGAGAATAAAAGCGTCTTCCTCCGGCTGGCGGCTAGGTGTCCGCAGGTATTCGGAGTAAGGTGCTTTTGTTATTTTTAACATTAGTTTTGTAGACTAAGCATACAGCTGATCCAGATATGGGATAGTAGTATCATAGAAACCAGATGGGATAGTAATCTATAGGGAACCAGATGGAATAATAGTTCTTTGGGAACAGAGAGAATGGAAAGGCGGAAGACAGCTTATGAATTGCAAATTGTTGGCACTGGATATGGATGGGACCCTGCTTAATTCACAATCTGAGGTATCGGAGGAGAACCGGCGGGCGATTCATCTGGCTCAGCAAGCGGGTGTGCAGGTTGTTCTGGCTACTGGGCGAAGCCTGCGGGAAATTAAGCAGCTGACTGCGGGGATGGATTTTCCAGGACCTGTTATTGCCAATAACGGCAGTGAAATATGGGTCAAGCCAGGTATCTTGCACGGCAGATACTTGATGAAGGAAATCCAGGTGCGGCATATCCTTGATGTTATTAATTCCTGTCCGGATCCGCTTATTTTCTGGGCACATTCAACGGAAGCGTCTCTTATGTCCATAGACGAGCTTATCCGCTGGCCGAAGCATCATATTTGGCTGCAGCTTGGATTTAAAACCAGTGAATTATCCTGGCTGAGCCAGGTGCGGAAACAATTAACAGACTGGGGAGAAGTGGAGGTCAGCAGCTCCTCACCCGATAATGTGGAAGTAAATCCTAAAGGCCGCAGCAAAGGGGCTGGGCTAATCGAGGTGTGCGATTTGCTTGGTATATCTCCACAGGATACCATTGCGGTGGGAGACGGCAACAATGATCTTTCCGCTTCCGTGTTGCCGGTCTGAGCATAGCCATGAGCAATGCACCCGAGGAAATCCGGCAAGCCGCTGATGAGGTAACAGGCCATCAGGATGACAACGGGGTGGCGCAGGTTATTTACAAATATATTTTGTAGAACAATCTTTTTTGCGGTCTTCTAGTCAAATCTGCCGGTCTGTCGATGGCATTGGAACAGGAGCACTCGTTATCGAAAAGTTCTTTTTCAACAACGAGTGCTTAAGGGCTTCTCTAATCTTGATTCCGGAATAACACCGAAGCTTCGCCGTTCTCGCGGAGATCCAATAGCTGTTCAGTATAAATCGGTCTTTTCTCTGTCGTAAGCGAAATTATTGAATTGGTAGAAGCAGCGGGTTACACCATGAAAGTTAAGCATGTGGAATCCGCGTTGTCCATTTACCGCTCGTGCGGCCGCTTCCGGAGTAAGCTTCGTAGTAAATTCAAGGCGATCCGCCAACTCGATGTCCGTGTCTGGCTCCCCCCTGTAATCTGTATGCCGCCTGGAGTTTCATGCGCTTCAAGCGAGCGTCTGTCAGCTCCACTTCTTTCCCTCCTGATTGCGGCCGGGCTTTTTATTTTACTTCTAAGGCCTTTGAATCGCCATTTTTCTCTCGCTGGATTTCAGACAATTAATTTTAGTTTGCAAATTTTTCAAAGTGCCAAGCACCGCATTCCCCCTGTTTCGCCCGGGTGCAGTTGGGTTAAAGGTTGTGGAAAATTGTCTTCTTTGAAGTGTAAGCAAAAGATATATAAATAAATAAGCTTCTCAAGCGGGATCCTGGCAACAAACAAGCGGGAAGTGCCTGAAAACAGCTGGTTTTTACGAATGCTTTTAAGAAGTGAAATTGACTTAGCCAGCATACTCTATTCTTCGTCAAAGCCATATTGGAAAAGGGAGGGGCTATAGCTGTAATGACAACGACAATCAATCGTTTGCGGATTGTGGTGCGAGACGGAGCGGAGGCTTTATACCGCAAGGGGAAGGGATGGCTGGAGGCTTATCCGATCCTGCAAAAGGGGCTGGCGGTGTTAAGCTGGCTGTCGCTGATCGTGCTGATTCTCAGTCTGATTTTTGTAGAAGCTTCCAGAGAAATGATGGTTCAGTTTTTGTGGTCATTTTATCTGATTATTCAATTCTGGCTGTTGTGCCGCAGCAAAACGCTTTCCTGGAAGCATTACATAGTCTTTTTCTTTATCGGTGCTTATCTTGTATCCTTTATTACGGCCTTGACCTTGAATGTAACACACGGAATATTTGGAGGAAGGACGAGCGACACCTGGAGTCAGGCTGTTGTCACTCCGATTGTTGAGGAAATTTACAAGGTACTGCCCCTATTGGTATATCTTTTCTTCTCGCGCCGGGCAAGGTCTTTAAGCTTGATCGATTACGGTTTGATCGGCTTTGCGTCAGGGGCTGGCTTTCAGTTTGTCGAAGAAACGGCACGTCGCTGGATCAGCGGCTGGTTTCCCTATGGAACTACGCTGCTGGGGGGGCAGTCGATTCATTGGGAGCTTTTCGATCTGTTCCCCGGATATTTCGAGGAAAGCTGGTTACCGGACCGGATGATGCCGGGGCATGCTCTTCATGCCGCTTTAACGGCAATCGGTATAGGTATAGCGATACGTCTTTACAAGCATTACAAAGCTTACATAGTTATACTTCCAGGCTTTCTGTTAGTTTGGTCGATTATTGGCCATGCCGATTGGAACGGACAGTACTCGCTTCCTGATTGGGTCGGCAAGCTGCACGATATGTTCGGCAGCGGTTACGCGGTGGAACCGGTGCTGCTTGCTTTTTTAATAATGGCTACGACTCACGATTATATCCAGTTGAACAAGGTGCGGGATCGCCTCCCTATGTTGAAAGGGGAGCGCTGGATCTTGCCGACAACGGAAGTATGGATTATGGTAAAATCAGCTTTTGTCGACAGGGCCAGTTTCCATAGCTATATGCATTTCTTTCGGGTTCGGCGGGACGAAGCTTTCATCCACTTGTACGGAAAAGAAGAAGCGCAGGAGCGATTGCCGGACATCAGGCAGGCTCTTCAGAAATACGGGAAGGCGCTTGCGCTTGCCCTTTTGCTAGGTGTGTTTGTCGTTGCAGCCGCTGGCCTCGTCCTGGATTCTGCAGTTCTCTCTGAGAAAGAGTCCTGTCTCGCTTGTCAATTCGATCGGCTGCAAAGCTGGTGGGACCGCCTGGAATGGTATGAGCAAGGCGCTATTATTTTGGGTGCGATCGCTCTATCCATGCTCTTTGTCTCTTTCTGGCCAGCAGTCGGAATAGGCATGACCTTATCCGGAGTGGCCGGCAGCGGGCACGAGATAGCCGCTTCCATTCGTGATCCGAAGCGTCTCCTTACTCCGTCTACTGCGGTGGCGTTAGGGACGGAGATGCTGTTAAGCCGCATCCCTCTGGGAAGGCTGTTTGGCGGCAGCAGAGCACCGTCTGCTAGCCTCGGCGGCGGTGGAGCCGGCCGTGGCGGAGCAGGCAGCGGCGGCAGTGGACGCGGAGGCGAAGGCGGCGGCAGCGGACGCGGAGGCGACGGAGGCGAAGGCAGCGGCGGGAGCGGACGCAGCGCCGATCAGGAGATGCGCCGGGGCATGGCCGAGAGCCCTTCGAGCGACAAGTGGGGGACGCTATCGGATGGCACTAACCAAGGCATCAAGCATTATGCCGATTACTGGGACAAATACCCGGAGCGAGTTCCTTCCCTGGCGCAGCGGCTTGGTGTCGATCCTTCCGACTTTGATCTCTCTGTCAGAGGCTTCGAGAACTTTACGAGTCAGGCAGAGAGGGTAGTTCAGCAGGGCGTCCACCGCCATGTGAATGGTAAGGACATCTATTTCATTGAAGGAGCACAAAAAGCGAAAAAAGGGGTAGTGGTCATCCTGAAGGACGGCAAGCTGCAATCGATGATGCCGAGTGATCCGCGATCTTTTAACAAGCTGCAATAGATGAGTGCTGCCCTTAAGATGACATCCGTCATGTTATTAAAAGCTATGGAAACAAGGCACTCCATAATACGAACCACGCGGATTTTTACCGCTTTGACCGTTTATACGCAATGATATTTTCCAAGGAAATAACCAGTTAAAAAGCCATGGAGGGACAAGGGATGGGAATAGAGTCGATGGTGATTGAGCAAATTCAGGGTGATGGTTACGAACGGGTGGCCAAATTCAAAAGAGAGGACGAATTGCCTGCGGTCTGGTGCCATTTTATTCAGCATGACGAATATTTGGAGCCGGGTGAGGAGCCGCAAGCCCTAAGATCCGGCTGCCGTGTCGAAGGCCGATTTAGTATTCAGCTAGTACTGAGCTGTGAACCTGTTCATTCGGATGCTCAAATTGGGTTCAAGCAGGAGTTGGAAGCCTCCTCGCATATTGAAGCGGTTGGCAGAGTGACGGAGCGACTAGATGACGATGAATTCATCGGAGATTTTGGTCCCTTGGGCGACTCGGTTCGGGTGGAGCTTGAGCAATCGTTGGAATTAGAAGTTGGAACGCTTGTAAGAGTAAAAGGAAATTTGGAGTGGGAGGAAGCAGACGGATAACAGGCTCTTATTGTAAACTGCGGTTAGGTGTGCTGATCCCCTCATACTGGGACATCACGCCTGATTCTTCTTCTGACATGCATTCAAACGCCGTTCGTGCAACCCTTCTCCCGGGAATGCAATGTAGCGAAATAGTAGGGCCGATTGGAGAGAACATGAATAAATAAACGGACAGCTCTTTGCAAATTCTGTCATTGACGGTGAGGTTCAACCATAATAAGATGTTTGTATTGTAAGTGGTGACAAAATAAAATAAGAATGGGTTCTGAACTATGTCTTGTTAGCTTGGAAATTTTTAGGGGTTCATGTCAAAATACTGTTATAATAATTTTATCATTACTGGGGAGGTCATTTTACAAATGAGAAAATGGAATAAGCTTTCTACTTTTATTCTCGCCGTGCCGCTATTAGTTTTAAGTGCATGCGGCGGCGGCAGCGGAGGAGGTTCGGCATCGTCACCATCTCCTACTCCTTCTTCTGCGCCCAATGAAGGGGAAACCGGACAAGTATACGAAATTGGCATTACCCAAATTGTCGAGCACCCTTCGCTTGATGCTACTCGTGAAGGCTTTCTTGCCGCTCTGGCAGATAACGGTTTTGTTGAAGGAGACAATTTGAAAGTTGATTATCAGAATGCTCAGAATGACCAGAATAATGCGATGACTATCGCCCAGAAGTTTGCCAGTGACAATAAAGATCTGGTGTTGGCGATTGCCACGCCTTCCGCCCAGGCAGTTGTCCAGCAGGTTCAAAACAGTCCGGCTATGTTCGCTGCAGTGACCGATCCTCTGGATGCAAAATTGGTACAAGATATGGAGAAGCCAGGCGGCAATGTTACAGGGGCGGCTGATTATAATCCGGAATCGACCGTGAAACTGATGGAATTTATTGCGGAAGAGCTGCCGCATATCCAAACGGTTGGGGCCATTGTCAATGAAGGGGAAGTAAATGCCACCATTATCGTTAAGCGAGCTGAAGAGGTGCTGGCTGAGCACGGCATAACTTTGACCCGGGCTGCGGTAACCAATACCTCGGAGGTAAGACAAGCCGCAGAATCGTTGGTCGGCCGCGCAGATGCTTTCTTTGTTGCTCTTGATAACACGGTAGTGAGCGCCCTGGACTCTATCTTGCAAGTTTCCGAAGCTAACAATATCCCTCTGTTCTCCAGTGACAGAGATACTGTGGAGGGTGGAGCTGTAGCTGCTTTTGGCTTCAGCTATTACGATCACGGCTATCAGGCTGGTGAGACGGCGGCTGAGATATTGAACGGAGCAAACCCTGGTGATTTGGCTGTTACCGTGCCTGATCAATTGGATTTGATTTTCAATGTTGAAGCCGCTGCAAAACAAGGCATCGAAGTCACCGACTCGATTCGTGCAAAAGTCACGAATGCGGAAAATCTTCTGAACGATAACTAATCTGTCGATTGGAGCGAACCGGGTCTGCCGGATTGAAGTAGTTTGATCACATAATGATACATGGTCGAGGGAGCGGCTTACAGCATTCAGACCGCTCCCGATTACGTTTTGACTGGGGGTTGCATTGATGGGAGTTGCCATGCTCGGCGCTGTTGAATCGGGGCTGCTCTATGCCTTAATGGCATTAGGAGTATATATTACATTTCGCATCCTGGACTTCCCTGATTTGACAGTAGACGGGAGTTTTACTACTGGCGGGGCTATTGCCGCGCTAATGATCGCTTCAGGCTACTCGCCGATTGTGGCTACGGCGGCAGCTTTCGCAGGCGGATTAGCTGCAGGAGCCTGTACAGGATTGCTCAATACAAAGGCCAGAATCAACGGTTTGCTTTCCGGCATTTTGATGATGATAGCCCTTTATTCTATTAATCTGCGAATTATGGGCAAGCCCAATATTTCCATTTACGGGGAGCAAACAGTATTTACCGGTCTTCCTCTGCTCCTCCTGATGCCGATTGCGATTATCCTTATTAAGCTTTTAATGGATTGGTTTTTATATACCGATTTTGGTCTTGCGCTGCGGGCGACCGGGGATAATTCGAAAATGATTCGCAGCTTTGGGGTGAATACTCATACGACTGTCATTGTCGGAGTAGCGCTGTCCAACGGACTGGTGGCGCTTTCCGGAAGCTTGATTGTACAGTATAACTCATTTGCTGATATATCCATGGGAATTGGCATGATCGTCATCGGCCTCGCCTCGGTTATTATCGGGGAGACGATTTTTGGCTCGCGTTCTGTGTTTGTAACGACGATCTCCGTCATTCTTGGAGCGATCGTATACCGATTGGTTTACGCTTTGGCCCTGCGGGTCGAATGGTTAAACGCAACCGATATGAAGCTAATTACTGCTGTGATCGTCATTATTGCCCTCGTGGTGCCTATGGTTCGCAAATCCCTTCACCAGAAAGCTGTTGCCAAAAAACGTGCGGAGCAGCTGCTGCAAGGGACCGGGGGAGGTGCTCGTTAATATGCTAAAGCTGCAGAGCGTGTCCAAATTATTTAACCCCGGAACTCCGGATGAGAAGATTGCTTTGTCGGATATTCAGCTGCATCTTAAGCCGGGTGATTTTGTTACCGTTATTGGCAGTAACGGGGCGGGGAAGTCGACGATGATGAATATGATCTCTGGAGCTCTGCTCCCGGATAAAGGGGAGATTTTTATCGAGGACAAGCCTGTCCATTCCATTCCCGAATATAAGCGGAGCCAATGGATCGGCCGGGTGTTTCAGGACCCGATGGCGGGTACTGCCCCCCGAATGACGATTCAGGAGAATTTGGCGATGGCTTATGCCCGAAATAAGCGAAGAGGACTGGGCATGGGGGTAAACAGCAAAAAGCGGGCCTTCTTCAAGGAGCAGCTGAGCCGTCTGGGAATCGGCCTGGAGAATCGGCTGCAGGCCAAGGTTGGCTTGTTATCCGGCGGTGAGCGCCAAGCGCTTAGCTTGCTGATGTCGACTTTTACGAATCCGCAGATTCTTTTGCTGGACGAGCATACAGCGGCGCTGGATCCTTCACGTGCTGCATTGTTAACCCGCTTAACGAAAGAAATTGTAGAACAGTCTAAATTAACGACGTTAATGGTCACCCACAACATGGAACAGGCCATTGAATTGGGCAATCGCCTGATTATGATGGACAAGGGGAAAATCATTCTAGATATCCCGCCGGAGGAAAAGAGCGGCTTGACCGTACAGCGGCTGCTGGAGGAGTTCGAAAGAATTCGTGGCACGAAACTGGCGGATGACCGGGTCGTGCTGGGCTGATCAACAAGAATAGAAAACCAAGCCTCACTTGCCTGACTTTGGGTGAGCGGCTTGGTTTTTTTTGAAATTCAGATGCACTACAATTAAAAAATCTTAATAATGGGTTGAGCTGCCATATTTCATGCTTGGAGACTCGCTGTAAACGGCAAGGCCTAAGGGTGCTCGTCTCGTCTGCTTGTCTACTCGTCTGCTCGTCTAAAGAGCGCTCGTTCAAAAAGACGGGTAGTGCTAATAGAGAGAGGCGGATAGAGTGGAGGGGGCCAAGGCACTCTTAGTCTGAATGACAGCCGTTTGCTCCATAAAATGTTCAACCACGTCAGCATTATGCAGCCCGTTGCGAACTCTGTTATCCCAAAGATCTTCATCCCGGAGCGTGCTGAGGTCCGCTTCTCCATACCATTCTGCCACTTTGTCCCTCACAAAAGTATATTCCTGATCGGGAAACTGCAAGGTCAGCCTTTGCAGATTATCGATCAGTACAAAATTCGCTGTCACATTATACATAAAAGCTTGGCCCCTTGAAGAAGAGTCCAGAAAAGCAGCGGGCTCTGTAAAGATCAATTGAGCATGCAGGTCGTCTGGATACAGCTGAAAGGTAAAGCTTAAATCCCGGAAAAGGGGAAGCCGATTATTGAGATTGGACAGATTGCTGGCATTGCCCATGTAGGGGTGCTGAAAAGCAAGCAGCTTGGAAAAGTCGTGAGTGAGCGGGCTTTGCTGCTGTTCTTCGTAAACGAGCTCCTGTTTATTTAAATAGGGCTTTACTGCCCCTTGTATAGTCAGGAACAGGATAAGGCCTGTGACAAGCAGAGCAATGATCCATTTATTCTTCATTTGCATAGCGGTTCACCTCATATTTGTGTGGAAGTCGTGCTGACTGATGGAACATTAAGGGGATAACTATCGATGTCAGAGGCTTAACATAGTCAATCAGCAGCAAAGCAAATTGATACGGGCCATTCACCTGGATGGCGCGTCCAAACCAGATCTGACTGCCAAAGTTCATAGCCGTTACAAACAGGAGCATTATGATTACAAACAGACCCCAGATCGTCCACGCTATCCGACTGGCTTGGCGGCGTTGCTGGATATCAATCGCAGCAAGCTGGTCAAGCCGGCCTTCTTGTTTGTATCGGTAACTAAGAAAAGCGTAGGCTAGTAAACTTGCTCCAATAGCAACGGGAACCAGTACAGACAGCCAAAAGCCCGGTTGAATAAGCGTCATGGGAAGAGTAAAAATCCAGATGATGAGTAAATAAATAAGCAAAGTCTGCATCCATTCCAGGCGGTAACGATAAATATATATGGCACTATCCTCTTCCATTAAAAAGTCCAGTGACGTAATAGAGCGTTTCGCCTTGGCAATCGATTCTTCATACGACATTCCTTCGAGCTGGTAGTCCGCGACCTTCTCCTCCAAATTGCTCAGAATTTCCTGCTTTAATTCCTCGGTTTCCGCCGTTCGCCGCTGCTTGGCAAACAAATGCTCAACATGATCCTGCAGTTCTTTCATTACCAGTTACTCCTTTACATCAGATTCAATCAAGCGATCAATCAATTGCCTGGCCGCTTGCCAGGAATCGTAATTCCGTTTATATAAAGCCCTGCCCATGCCGGTAATCCGGTAGTACTTGCGGCGGCCGCCCTGTGTTTCCTCACCCCAATACGATTCAATCATCTGCTGCTTCTCCAAGCGGCGGAGAC
>NZ_HE610958.1:379548-432868 GCF_000285515.1 Paenibacillus senegalensis JC66 | reverse complement strand
TGGAATAAAGGGTGGGCTCTTTTAATTCATATTGTTGACCGCTTTTCCTGTAAATTTCCTTTATGATCTGGTACCCATAATTGTCTTCCCGCAGCAGCACGCTCAGAATGATCGTATCAATGCTGCCGCGCACCAAATCGCTGTTATATAGAGGCTCCAATCGTTTTCGCCACCTTCAATTTGATAACAGTATCATAACACATATTACTATGCGTGTGAAAGTACTTTGTCTGTAGTAAGGGAAAAATGCGGATAAACTTACTTTGATTGTAGTAAGAAAAAATGCGGATAAACTTACTTTGATTGTAGTAAGAAAATTGTGATAGACCATCATCGTGTAACTCCGTATTCCTAATGCCGCCGGAATAAGGAATGCTGTAATGTGATTCGATCAATAACGCTTCTCGGCTTACGGTAGTGGAGCAACTTGTCCGCGAAGCCAAACCAAAAAACCGCCAGTTAGGCGGCTCTGGGTACCCTTATGTTGTTTTACTATCGGGCTTAGGCTACGGGTGTTCCATTCGGTACTGGCTTGTCGGGCTGAAGGAGAACGACATCCCCTTCTTCCGGTATGCCCCCAATGACTAACACTTCCGACTCAAACCCGGCAATACGCCTGGGCGGAAAATTGACGACGGCTGCGACTTGTTTGCCAATCAACTGCTCGGGCACATACCGTTTTGTGATCTGAGCCGATGAGCGCTTGATTCCGATTTCTCCGAAATCTATTTCGAGTTTAATGGCGGGCTTTCGCGCTTCCGGGAATTCCTCCGCTTTAATTACTGTACCTATACGAATATCCAGCTTCAAAAAATCGTCAATGGCTGCCATTCCGTCCTTTCCCTCCAGATATGAACAATATAGTTTTTTTATCGATATAGCTGTTGATGTGTTGACGTTACTGTCGTTGATGGCAAGTAATGCTGCTGCCTTTGTTTGTTAAGAACATCATTGAATGGCTTGGCTTAAGGATTACTTATGAGTGGCTGAGGCTTTTCTTCTTTTGAGAACTAATAGCAATTGAAGTCAGTGCGCTTTGCCGGAAAAACTTTGGTATACTGATAAAAAACGCCTTTGTAAGCTCAATAAATTGAGAATGGCAGCCTTTTTCCAACTTAAGTTCATTATACACAATGCTCATTATAGAAGCTGCGAGGGAACGGCTTGGACAAACAATTTATTTGGTCAGACACGCGGAATCCTCTTTTATATCCGGCCAGGAAAGAACGAGGGGGACTGTCACAGAGAGGCTGGCTGGATGCCTTCAGCAGTTCAGGAATAGAGATAGGGATAATAATCCGGTGAGGAGGATCAATTAATGGGACAGATTCATGGGGGGCGGGATCAGTCTGCAAAGAGCAGCCATGTCGGTATGGAGGGCAAGCGGGCACTCGTAACTGGGGCCAACTCTGGAATGGGCCTGGCTACTAGTGTAGCTTTGGCGCGTATGGGAGCAGAGGTTGTCATGGTCTGCCGGAGTGAAAGCCGCGGCAAGGAAGCGCTGCTCCGCGCAAAGCAGGAGAGCGAATCAGAACGTTTATCGCTGATGCTGTGCGATTTGGGATCACTGGATAGTATCCGCAGATTCGCGGAATTATTCAATCAGCAGTATGATAGCCTGGATGTACTGGTTAACAACGCCGGAGTGATTACTCTGAAAAGGCAGGAAACCGCGGACGGCTTTGAGCAGATGCTGGGGGTGAACCATTTGGGTCACTTTTTGCTGACCGGTTTGCTGCTGGACAAGCTAAAAGCCGCTCCTAATGCGCGAATCGTGAATGTGTCGAGCGGTGCCCATAAGGCCGGGCGGATTGATTGGAACGACCCTCATCTGAAAAACGGATTTAACGTGATGAAAGGATATGGGCAATCCAAGCTGGCCAATATCTGGTTTACGATTGAGCTTGCTGAACGGATTAAAGGAACAGGAATGACGGCCAACTGTCTCCATCCGGGAGCTGTCGGCACGCAAATAGGAGTTGACCGCAGCACCGGATTCGGCAAAACGATTCTAAAGCTGCTTAGCTATGTTTTTTTAACGCCTGAGCAAGGTGCGGAAACCGCTATTTATTTGGCCTCAAGTCCGGAGGTTGCAGAGATAAGCGGTAAATATTTTTATAAAAAGAAAGTGACTGATACCTCAATTCTAGCCGGAGACCGGGAGCAAGCGAAAAAGCTGTGGGAATGGAGTGAGGAGCAGGTCCAGTTTCAATGGGAGTAATTGGGTAAAGAACGTTCCCGCCCAGGGAGAGGGGGACAGAGATGACAGAGGACAAGAGCCCTCGCAACGGCAGAGCTTTGAAGGAGCAAGGGGAGCACAGGAGCCGCGAAAAGGGGCAACACGCCAAGGGGTCATGCGAAGACGAGCAATGCGAAAACAGCCGCAGTGATGAGAAGCGTCATGAAGACGAGGATCGTGACAAACAGCAGCACGACAAGGAACACACGGCCCAGACCCATGTACAGCAAGGTCTTGATGAGAGAGGCGAAGAGAAAGAGGAGCAAGAGGATCAACCCGCCCCGGCTCTTGGTGAGCCATTTGTAGAGCAGTCAGCGAAGGAAGAGAGTGCATCTTCGATGGGTAGGTCATTGAAGGAACAAAATGCTTCCTCGAAGGAAGGTTCTGGAGTAACACAGAATGGGCATTTGGAACCAGTTGAGGATCCTACGGAGGAGCAAATTGCCGCGTGGGAAGAGCAATTCTTCGGCGGGGATGAGGAAGAAGAAAGAGAGTATCTCGAGCAAAAAGAAAGAAGCCGCAAGCGCTGGAAAAAAACAATATCTTTGTTGATTTCCTTTGCCCTCCTGGCTAACGTTTTGGCTTTTTGGCCTATGCTGTACAATTCAGCCGCCGTCCGTTTTGTTATCCAGTCCAGGGAGCTGCTGAAGAATGAAGAGATAGCCCAATACAGGGAGTCGATCGTGGTTATCAGTTCAATTAACGGGCGAAAAGGTACTGGCTTCCTCATCTCGGAATCCGGACTAATTGCAACCAACCATCATGTTATTGATGGCATGCAGGAAATATTTGTTACTTTCGCCGACGGTCCGGCCCGTGAAGCGGAGGTAGTCAAAAGTGATGCTTCCGTGGATTTAGCACTAGTACAGCTAAAAGAGGGAGAAAGCGAGCGTCCTGTACTTCCGCTGAATTCATCATCGGGGCCATGGCAGCCGGGAGATCCGGTGTACGTCATTGGCAATCCGTTATTTTTCAATTTTATTGCTAATGAAGGTACCATTTTTGACGAAATTCCCGTGCGCGGCCTGGACGTGCCGGTGCTTGCTTTGCAAGCTCCGATCTATCGGGGCAATAGCGGGAGCCCTGTCATTAACATGGATGGTGAAGTGATCGCCATTGTGTATGCCACGACCCAAATCGATTCCGATGGAGAATCGATCCGGGTAGGATTGGCCGTTCCCGTAGAGCACCTGCTTTCCCTGCTGGAAGAGTAGGTGCTTTTGCTTAATTGGCACGGTCCTGCCGGGGTGAAATGTATGCGAAAAACCGCGTACCATTGAATTCTCAGGCACAACTCCAGCATGAAAACAGCCAAGGTTGGCGGGGTTCACGGGGTTCGCAGGGTTCGCGGGCTTGTTTCCTGCGTTTTGTACGAAATGTCGTACAAATTCATGCGGTTGAAATGCGAATTCCGGAGATTTGTATGAAACGTCGTACAAAAGCATGGGTTTGAGGTGCGATTACCCAAGATTTGTATGACAAATCGTACAAAGCATGGGATTGAAGGGCGATTACCCGAGATTTGTATGACAAATCGTACAAATGCAGGGGGTTAATGGGGTTTAAGCTATTAAGGTGCTGCAGTCATTGTTTTCAAACGCAATTTCGTACAAGTTATGTGATTGAGGAGCGATTACCAAGGCTGCTCAACATGCGGGGCGTTTTATTATCACAAAAAACCGCATACAACCATCGTCGCAGCGCGTGTCGAGGCGAAATGTATGCGAAAAAACCGCATACAAGCATCGCCGCAGCGCGTGTCGAGGCGAAATGTATGCGAAAAACCGCATACAAGCATCGCTGCAGCGCGTCCCGGGGCGCGCTGCGGCGATTCCGCAGTCATCGTACCCTAACGCCCCTCCCGCGCAGTTTGCCGTCAATCGTTCCTTTATTTGCTATCGGGAGATTCGTCATCCGCAGAATCAGACCACCAGAGGACAGATATCGTTTCCGTTACACTTATCGTCCTGTCACTGCCCTCGCTTATCCCGCAGTGTCCGTAGGCGGTCATATAACCGTCCATCAGCCGTCCGGCCTCCGCTGGAAATCCCATATCGCGAAGCTGCCGTACCGCCCATTCCAGTGGTTCGCGTTCATCCAGCCACTGGATTGTCTGCGCATCGCGCAAAAACGCCAGCCGCGCTTCCACAGAAGCCTGTGAAAAAAAAGACTTAATTTCCGGGTACAACTCCCGCCAGTCCATTTCCTTGCTCAGCTGGTAAGGGAAGGGCGAGACGACTGCTCGAACGGCTTCCGGATCCGCATCAACGGAGAGCGGAACAACCCCCATTCCGTTAAGTGTCGGCAGAACAGACGACTTGACTCTCTCACTTCGGAGATTCCCAATATAACCAACCAAATCGGAAATCACCTGAACTCCCATAACGCTTTGAAAATGTTCCCTGGCCCGCAATGCCTCTTTATCCCAGGAAGGCTCCCCCTTTGTCTCCAGGTAAGAGGCGAGACGGTCTAAGTATGGAAAAGAGTTGTAGAGCAGACTATCGTCCGTGCACAACATGGCCAGAAAGTCATCCAAATTTTTGGCCAGCAGCTGTATCTCGCATCCAAAGTCCATAGGGAAAATAGCAGCAATATAAGCGTCTGCTAAATTTTGAACACGGCCGAAATCAGTCACAAATCCATAATGGATCCCATCAACCCCGGCACTGGCAAAAGGAATGACATCAGGCGGTGTTGACGTATAACGAATATCGTCGCGGGTTAAAAAAACACCGATATCATTTCCGAGATAGCGCCCTTCCTTCTCAGCTTCTTTTTCCAATTGGCGCCACCGCTTAAGCTTCTCTGGAATTTCATAGCTGGCAAAATGTGCTGGTTCCATTTTAGTACTCCTCCCTATTCAATACGCACTCTGTCCTAGTTTGTACTTTATCTAGCTGGCATGCTCGAATTTCTCTAATGGTTCTTTTGACTTCAGGCTTAGGATGTTCCGCTAGTATCTGCACGAGCATCTTTAAAAAAGTACAGACACACCGCAACGATCAACGATACGGCCAGACAGATCAGCCAGGGAAGCAGCGGCAGACCCAGACGCTCCCCCAAATCATAAAACCAGCCTCCGGCACTTGTGCTTAGAGCCCCGCCAACAGCCAAGGAATAGCCGTTGAATCCGTAGTAGGAAGCCAGTAAGCGTGAATCGGCGAAGGATGGGATGACATCCAGCTGGAGCGGAGCGGCGATCATCGTTCCTAACGCAAAAAGTACCGCACTGGCACACAGCATGAGCAGATTGCCGGAAAGTCCGAATCCAAGCAGGCCGATACCCATGAACACAGCGCCTGCACCAATTAATGGAAAGCGGTTCGGAAATCGTTCCAGGTAGCGGATCATCGGCAGCTGTCCAATAATAACGGTTACGGCCAAAGTAGCATATACGTAAGCTACACTGATTTCCTGGCCTGTCAGCGCCTGCGCTTTTATCGGAATTGTTAAATAGAGCTGCATGTATAAATAAAAATAACCGATCAGTACCACGGTATAAAAGACGAATGGACCATCCCGGAGGATTTTTCCCATATCCTGCAGTACGCTGTGTTGACTTGTTTCGACCTGCAAGTTAGGGAGCAATAAGTAAATCGCAAAGGCTATTGCCAAATAAATAGAGCCCGTGATCAGAGATAAGTATACGAAATCTATTGAAATCAGCAGACTGCCCAAAAATGTAGAAGCGATCATGGCAACATTGACGATCAAATTTTTAAACGAAAACAGTGGCTTGCGATATTCCTGTGGAGCCAGCTTGACAAACGCAGCCTGATAGGACGGCTCGAATAAAGCCCCTCCTAATCCAGATAAAATAGCGCTAATGAAAAAATGCCACGTTTCGCTGCAAAAGGCAAAAGAAGCAAAACCGATAGAGCGGACAAGCAGCCCCAGAATCAGCGCAGGTTTGCAGCCTAGGCGATCCGCAACAATTCCACCGATGAAGGTTACCCCTTGTTGGGAGAATTGGCGGACACCTAGCAGTACTCCGGCTAGGGCCATCGACCATGCGAAGCTTCCTGTCAAATACAGGGTCAAATAAGGAATGAAGGCATAGAAGCCCAGGTTGATAAACAAATAAGCTGTGTACAAAACTTTAATCTCGCGGGGAGCCAAGCGCCAAATCGTAAGCATGGATGTCTCTCTTTCTTATTTTTCTAGTTGTGGCTAACACATTTTGTAAGCCGCTTGATTCTGGTTCTAGTGTATACCAAACCGCAAAGGTAGAAAAGATGGGGGGCAGCATGAGCGGGCCGAAAGGTTGTAAGGAGAACTGACATAAAAGGGAGTGAAAAACATAAGCAGAAAAAGCAAAAGAGCAGAAAAAGCAAAAGAGCAGAAAAGCAGAAAAGCAGAAAAGCAGAGGCAGAATAGTAGAAAACAGAGGCGTAAGCACAGGTGAGTGCAGGAGTGACAGCGAAGGAAATTGAAACACGCCAGGTTACCCGTGTACAATGAATAAAGAATTAAGAAGAATTGAACCGGGAACAGAATGGGGAGTATGCCCCCTCATCCCTCGTGCACATATTCCTGGAAGGAGGCGCCTATGGGCAAAAGCAAAAGCACATTCCCTGCCGATCTAAGCTTTAAATATCCATGGAGAAGCTACCAGCAGAAGGTGTTGGATCAACTGGACGATCTACTGCGCAGCCGTCACTTTCATCTCGTAGCGCCTCCCGGTTCCGGCAAAACTGTGGTCGGTCTCGAGGTGGTGCGACGTTTAGATGAACCAACCTTGATTTTGGCACCGACCTTAACGATAAAAAACCAATGGATCGACCGTTTGGTTACGCTTTTCATGGATACGGATACGGTACCGAACTGGATTTCCGATGATCTTCGCAAACCTGGGCTGCTGACAGTTACAACGTATCAGGCGCTGCACAGTTTAACAGAACAGAGCCGCAAGAGGGCCGCTGGGGATGAAGGTGATTGTACAGCTGACGAGGAATCACCTAACGGTAACAGAAGTAAAGACCAGGCAGGAGACCGGCGGGTCAAGGGTGGATTGCGGCAGGAACTCCGGGTAGAGACGCAGGCAGAAACTGAGGTAGTACTGCAAGAAGAGCGGCAAGAGGAACTGCAGGAAGATTTGCAGCAGGAAGAGCTGCAGGAGGAGCCGCAAGAAGAACCTCTGGCGGAATCGGCAGAACAGTCTGAGAATAGTCGCCTGGATGGCATTATTGATCTCGATGCTGTGCTAAAGCAGGGCAGGTTCAAGACGCTCGTGCTGGATGAAGCTCATCATTTGCGTGCAGAATGGTGGCGCAGTACTCTTAACCTGCGCGACAGGCTGGTAAAACCGAACCTGGTAGCCTTAACCGCTACGCCTCCCTACGACGTTGCTCCTGCCGAGTGGCAAAAATACATCGAGCTGTGCGGACCGATCGACCTGGAAATCAGCGTACCCGAGCTTGTTCGTGAAGGGGACCTGTGCCCTCATCAAGATTATGTATATTTGTCTTCACCTTCGCTTGCGGAAAAACAGCAAATTGAGCAATTCCAAGAAAATGTGGAAAAGGTCAAAGACTATTTGTTAACGGATGAACAATTTCGGTGCTGGGTGGAAACTCATAACTGGGTAAGCGAGCCGGAAGCTCACCTGGATGCGATCCTCGGGAATCCTGAATATTTCTCCAGTATGATTGTTTATTTGAAGGAAATCGGCAGTTCCCGCTGGGAAAGCCTTCTGCCGGTACTCGGGGCCACGCCCAAATCGATGCCGAAGTTAAACCTGGAATGGCTGGAAAAGCTGCTGAACGGGGCGCTTTTTCAAGACAACACCCCGATCGATCGCGAGGAGCATGGCCAGCAGCTGAAGAAATGGCTTCAACGGATCGGCTCTTTGGAGAGAAGAAGGGTCTATTTGCAGTCTAACCGACAGCTGGACAGGCTGCTCGTTCATAGCATCTCCAAGCTGGAAAGCATAAACCAGATTGTCTCTTTTGAGCACAAGACGATGAACGATAGGCTGCGGCTGGTCGTTTTAACCGATTATATTCGGCAGCACGACCTGCCCAAGCATCCGGACGACCTTCGCCCTTTAACCCGCATCGGCGTTATCCCGATCTTTGAAATGCTGCGGAGGAATCAGGAAGATGACCGCTTGAAGCTCGCCGTACTCAGCGGTTCGATTGTCATCTTGCCCAAAAGCGCACTACCTGCACTGCAGCGAATTAGCGAGGAAGAAACTGGAGGAATTCCGTTCTCCTATTCCGTACTGGATCATGACGAACGTTATGTGGTCCTGCGAATGCCGGGCAAAACGAACTCTTTGACCGTCAGGTGGGTAACCGATTTGTTTGCTGCAGGGGAGATTCAGGTGCTGATCGGAACGACCGCTTTACTGGGCGAGGGATGGGATGCGCCTTGTATCAATTCGCTCGTTCTGGCCTCTTACGTTGGCAGTTTTATGCTGTCTAATCAGATGAGAGGAAGGGCTATTCGCACAGAGCGGGGAAATCCGGACAAAACCTCAACCATCTGGCATCTCGTCTGTATAGAGCCGAAGATGTTAGCTGTAGAGCATCAAGGCAGCGACCTGGAGACCTTGGGCCGGCGGTTTAAAACGTTTGTCGGTCTGTCGAACAAAGAGGATTCGATCGAGAGCGGGTTCGCTCGTTTGGATCTCCCTGCGCCTCCTTACGCTAGGATGAGCATAGATTCCATGAACCGCCGAATGCTGGAGCTGGCTGGACAGAGGGAGCAGCTAAAATCTCGTTGGGAACGGGCTATCCATAAGGAGGGAAGAAAACGGATGGTCGAGGAGGTTCGTGTTGAGAAAGAGGTATTAGACCGCCGTTTTCTATGGATGAATACGATCCGGGCTGTGCTAAATCAGGCTCTGATGATAGGTTTGCTTGTATTTGTCCAGCTCATTAGCACCCTGGAAGGAGTGTTTCATGCTGCTTCGCTCCAGGTCGTATTAGGTGTTGTCGGGGTCTTTGCTATTATTGGCATGCTAGTCGCTCTGCCGGGCACGATCCGCGCGGTTTTGCTGCTGCTTCGCAACGGTTCGGTAGAATCCAATATGAGAAATGTCGGGGAAGCGCTGCTTCATACCTACAGTTCTATGGGGCTGATCGACACAACGGGTAAAAAGGTCACTGTCAAAACCGATCAAGATCCGATGGGCTATGTGTTCTGCTGGCTCGAAGATGCGACAACTTATGAGCAAACCTTGTTCCTGGACAGCCTGCAGGAGCTGCTGGGTCCGATAGAAAACCCCCGCTATTTGCTTTCCCGCAAGTCCAAGCTGGGTCCGCTGAGGCGTCAGGATTATCACGCTGTCCCGCAATGGATTGGCCGCAACAGAGACCATGCTACCGTGTTTGCGGAGCAGTGGAGCAAGCGTGTGGGTAAGGTTGAGCTGGTGTATGCCCGGAATTTGGAAGGGCGGCGCATTTTGTTAAACGCCCGGATGAAATCATTGTCAGCAGCCTTTGTGCCTAAAGCCGAACGCTTAAGCGCTTGGCGCTAAACAGGAGGTAAGTAAGCCTTCCCGAAAACCCGAAAAAGAATACGCAGAAACTCAAAGCTCTGAAACGCAAAAACGAAAAACGCGTTCTGCTGAAGCTACTGCTTCATGCCGCCGGCAATCATCAACAGCAGGCGTTTTCCAGGTAGCAGCATGTGGGCAAACAAATACAAGAGAAGTGCTGGCGTGGAAACAAGGAAGCCGATGAGTGCTATACCTCCTTCGAGAGAATGGCTATCCGGTCCGGGTGGCATTTTGGTCAACATACGATACATCATGACAGGCGTGAACTGCCCGGGATCGCTAATGTAAAGCAGATAAGGCTGAACATAACCGTAATGAAGGGCCGCTTGGATCAGCAGGAGGCCACTTAGCGAAGTCACAATTGTGGATAGCGAGAGGTTGCTCTCTATCCTCCATACAGCGGCTAGCGCCCAAATAGCGGCAGTGGAAAATACGGTAGTCAAAAATATAGCGGCATAGGTATTCAAAAGACCCCAATTCATTATGGTAAAATATTCGGAAATAGATCGTGTATGCAGGGATACTAGGGTGATGATGGCAAGAGCCGCAGAAGCTGACCACAGCAACAGTTTATGGCTGGAACGGAAAACCCCGGCTATAGCAAGGGCGATAAGCACACTGCCTAATGCAGTCAGCAGAGAAAGAGCGATGGAATATGCAAAGGGTCCCGCCAGCTGGAGCTGGCCTTGGAATTGCTCGGGCCACGTAGGCAAGCCCCGCAGCCAGTAAGGAGAGAAATAAATGACTGCGAAAAGAACAAGTGCAATCAGAGCCGAGATAGCGTGATGAGCCAAAGATGATTCATTGATCAGTTCTCGCTGTGGAGCCTGAGCTGTCTCCTGAACTATTTGGTTTTCCTGAATAGCAGGTCGCTTGAGAGTAACCCGGATTAAAAGCCAGAGCGGTACAATCATAATGAGCAATGCGCATGCGGACAATAAGGTTGACATGACGTTAAGAGCTGCAAGCATGCTGTATTGGGCTTGCGTTGGACCTGTCCGGAAGACAAAATTGTCCAGTGTATCGATAGCATCGGCAATTGCGGGATTATAGAAGGCAGATGATAAAGAGAACAAGCCTGTACCGATAAAAGCGAGTATGGAAAGAGCAAATAAACCTGCGCCTTTTAAAGGAAGCCAGCGATCTTCCGGCCGAAAATAAGCGAGAGCATAGATAAGGGCAAGCGGAATCCCCAAATATTTAACAGCGCTTAATAACGGATGCAGCAGCATCATCCGGTCGGACTGGAGCAGCACCTCGACTGGCAGCTGATGAATCCACCAACCGGCATATACTTCAGCAGGCAGGAATACAATGAGCAGAAACAGCATGACTAGCGCCGTGCGAAATCGGGAAGGTACATATCTTAATCCGGTGCCTATAAGAACAGCTAGCACAAAGGCAAAAAAAGCAAATAAGACGTTGAACCGGACCGTATTTAGAACCACCCTTTGAAAATGGCCAGAATCCAAAAGCTGCTGGTAATAACTCCAGCCCACCCAAGCCAATTGGGAGCCGTCCGGCCCGTATTCACGAAGACTTATAAACCATTCCCGTCCAAACATAATCAATGCGATGATCAGGGAAATGCCAAGAGCTGCGACAGAAAGAATGAGATATGCTGAATTTTTGTTGTTTTCCTTCAAGCGTTAATCAACCTCCTTGCTTATTACTCGAGTCGATTTCAGACCTGCGGTTTTCTTATTTCCCATTATACAGTACTTTTTTGTAAAAATACCCAGTAGTTTTCACGCATAGAATTACCGCCGTAGCGGTAGCTTCGTACTACGAAAAAAAGCGATCCGATGCGGATCGCCTCATATAGATTTCCCTAATGGCTTAGGTGCTGGTTAATGTAAAGGAGCTAATAAGTTAAAATGTACATCGTATCACTTTATTAAAAACTATGACTGGATGAGGGGCTGCTTGTGAATGGAAACGACCTTCAATTGCCGGGCTAAGGTTGGAGCGTTGCCGCAACCGCCTACCTCCTTAGGCTCGCCAGTCCGGACTTCGGCTTCATAGCGACCGGAAACTGTTCCATCTGGAGAGCGGTAATCAATCCGAACAACCGCGCGTGTTTCCTCTTCTTCCAGCATGGCGGTCTGTTTATCATAGTGAATCCATTGCCAGCCTTCCCGCTTGAACGCTTCCCTTTCCACTGCTTGCGCAAATGCTGGAACGCCTCCCCAGCCTCTGTAATGACGGGCAATGGAAGCGAAATCCCCTTTTCGCAGCAATAACGTATCGAGCATTTCCGGTTTCAGTTGGGCCCAATAACGGCCTTCGGGCAGATCGAGTATAGTGGGGGCGTGGCGATGACCGCCAAAATGACTGGTCCGCCATACCCTAAAAGGTAACGAAGAAGAGTCTTCCGAAGCTGCAAAAGGCTGGACATAGCGATCAAAAATTTCCTGGTACATAGGAGCCCCGAATTTGCCGCAGCAAAGATCGTGACGACCATGAGAACAGACAAATAAGTCGCGTGTCCCCGGATAAGCCAAAAGATAGCCTGGATCAGGCAAGCGCTGACTGAGCTCCTCAGCGGCTGCGGCATAATCAAGCTCTGTTATGGACGCGATGTTTTCCAAATAGGAAGGGAGCTCCCGCTGCATCAATAGAGCTTCTATGACCTCGTACAGCTCATTCTCCTTAACGATATATTCCTGCTTGCGGAAGAAAGCAGTAGGCACTTCCGGCCGCTCAAAAAACATTAAGCGACGGCAGCCCTCCGGGCTAGTAAACATTCCGGGATCAAAGCCAAGAAAGCGGAAAGGCGCCGCATTGGCACGGCATTCCTCAAGCATGGCTTCAAGGCCTTTGGGAAAATAACGGGAATCCTGAACATGATATTCCCAGGGTAACGGAACCTCAAGCAGCAAATATCTTCTATGTACCGCTGCGGAGCCTACGGGATCTTCATTTTGCATCCTGGATACAAGGGAACAGGGGTGACTAATCATGTCAGGCAGCCCGCCGCTTTTCTCCAATGATTTTGTAGACGGCATGGAAATAACCCTCCAATAGTAATAAAAAGTAACTTTTTAAATCATTTAGGTTAATCTCAATTAATTTAAATTTAAAACAGTTAAAATCAGTTTCAATCAATCTAAATCACTAGGCTCAATCAACTAATTTGGACAATACATCCTCGATGATTAAGGAGTTGGCGATAGGCCCAAAGCCTTGAAACCACAGTTCATAGTCTACAGGATAGACATGATTTTGTTCAACCGCGCTTAGCTGTTTCCATAAGGAAAGCTCCTGAAGAGAGGAGTGGTGATCTTCACTTTCGGACAGCAGGAAGATGTGATCTGGATTAATTTCCGGAAGCAGCTCTGGAGAAAGCACTTCAAAACCGTTGACTGGCTCAGGAATCAGTGCTGAAGGCTGAAGGTTCAGATCTTCGTAAAGCACTTCAAACAGCTTGGTGCTGTAATAGCGGAGCTCCTTATCGGTAATGCGCAAAAACATGACCTTCTCCTCCCCGATGGAATCGGCCAGGATGGCACGGGCTTCCTCTACCTTTTGATCGTACTGGGCAATTGCTTCCTCAGCCTTATCCTGCATGTCGAGCATGTCTGCAAGCTCGCGGTAAGTATCGCGCATTTTGCGAATGCCTTCTTCATTCTCGGCTGGGCGAATGGCTATCGTTGGAGCTATTTTGTCCAGCTGTTCATAAGCCTGTTCGTGATTTTGGCTTGCAATGATCAGGTCAGGATCAATAGACAGCAGCGTTTCGAAATTAACCTCGGGGATTTGCCATCCCAGATTCATAGTAGAACTCAGATAGTCTTGAAAGTACCACGGAAATTCCCCATTATTAGGCCCTGCACTAGTCGCTGCCGCAGGAATGAGCTCAAGGGAGAGCATGAAATCCGTGATCCAAGGATGCAGGGAAACAATTTTATCAGGTACGCCATCAATAGGGGTAACCCCAAACAGGTGACGAATTTCCCGGGTCGTAGAAGCCTCCTGGTCCGGTGCTGGTGAAGGAGGTGCCTTTTCAGCCGGAGGAGAAAGGGATGGAGCGGGAGAAGTTTCGGCTGTTGGAGTGTTTTGTCCGCATGCGGAGAGAAGCACAATGATAAGCACCAAATACAATGGAAGGTATGAGCGAAGGGTAAAAAGTGACTGTAGCCGTGAAAAACTTAGCTGCCTAAAGCAGAAAAGCGACTGAAGCTGCAAAAAGCTCGGCAGTCGAAGGCAGAAAAGCGGCCGAAACGGTCGTATCCATGAGGGACTAGCCTGCCGTACACGTTCCTGTGTTTCGGTTAAAGAAGGCTGTACTTTGTCCATATAGCTGTGCTCTAATGAAATCTTGGATCTGGCCATGGGATCGGGGCCTCCTGAGTTGTAGTTCAGTAAAAAGCTGGGGTGCATCTTGCAGAGCCAGGGTCCAAATGACCATTCTCTGAAATTGATAATCATTTTCAATTCTAGAGAAAGCTATTGGAATTTACAATGGAAATTTACACGAAGTCCATGGACAAAAATAAAAACGCTGCCGGCATTATGCAATTGCATAAGCGATAAGCTGCGGACGGCCTGTGAGCCTGCGGCTAGCAGTATATGACGTTATCACCCACATACAAGCAGCATAGGAGGAGGGTTGCCCGCTAAAATATATAAACACTGTTACCCGCTAATAGAAACTGTTACCCACATACACGCAAATGACGATAGTACCCCACATATGAGCAGCGTACGAAGACAGTCCTCCACATACATACTTATGACGGGAGGACCACATATAAGCTGCTGGCTGAGGCGATGATTTGCTACAATCTTAGCTAGTCCGCTGACATTGCGGCCTGGGGGCAAAGCCCTCTGGGAAAAAATAACGCAGAATCCCATGAGGGCTTAGTAATGGTTTTCCCGGACCAGTCGCCAGCTGACCGACTATACGCTTAGCTTTGTTCTAATCTGGCCTGTACCGCCTGACGGTGAGCTGGGAGCTGCTCTTGCGCAGCTAGTTCCTGAATGAGCGGATACAGCTGCCGCAGGGCCTGCTCGTCTAACTGCCCGATCGTAGTTGTTTTGACCATGTCCTTGCAGGTTATGCCCGAGAACGCTCTCATTAGTATTGCTTTAAGTCATTCTACTGCTACGAAGCCAATTGAAAAGCGTTGCTGAAAACGAAGGTATCCGATAGTATTAAATTGAATAGATTAAAACGCTTTCACATGGATGTAATGCTTTTAATATTACAAATAATTATTCCAATTAATAAAATGCTGATAAAGGCAGAGACTGTTAGGATGCTTTATAAGGCTGCTTTTAGGAAGTTTTAGTTTTTAGAAGCTTTTAGGATGCATTTATGAGGCTTTATGAAGTTTCTTTTGCGAAAATGAGGTGGGAGCATTACGGGGGCATTGTTAGGCTGCATTTAGAACCCCTGCACGTTTTCTTAAACCAAAGACGGGAATTGAAGTCAGCACATGCACAATGTAAATGGGAGAGATGTTCATGTCAGAGTCAACCCAACGAATGGATATTCAGAAGCTGGACCGCAATATGGCTGTACCCCAGCAAGGAGGATCTGCGTTGAAATGGCTTTCGCCATTTCTCGCTCCGGTAGAACAGCTCGGATTTGCCTGGCTGGAACAAGATAAGAAATATCGCCGCCTCCCCGTCAAGCCTGCAGTCCCATTGCCTCCGGCAGTAGATGTGTTGGCAAATTGCACGGCCGGCGGTCAAATCCGTTTTCGCACGAATTCTTCCCGGCTATCGATACGGGTTCGCTTGCGGGACCCGGCCGACATGTATCATATGGCGCCGACTGGTCAATGCGGCTTCGATTGCTATTTGGGAGATCCGGGTGCCCGGTATTTCTTGACGACAGCGCGATTGAATCCGCGTGAACGGGAGTACGAGGCGGCTTTTTACGATTGGCAGCGGCAGCAGGAGGAAGAGGTTACGCTTTATTTTCCGCTTTATCAAGCGGTCGAATCTGTATGGATTGGCATAGATTCGGATGCCGAACTGTTCTCTCCAGCCCCGCTAGCCAGCTACAAGCCAGTCATTATTTACGGAACGTCCATTACTCAAGGGGGCTGCGCCTCGCGTCCGGGAATGGCTTATCCGAACATTCTCAGCAGGCAGCTTCCGCTTCCTTTTATTAACCTGGGTTTTTCCGGCAATGGTAAAGGTGAGCCGGAGCTGGCCGAAGTGATTTCGACCATTGAAGATCCGGCGCTTCTGGTTCTGGACTATGAAGCTAATGTTGGAACCGTAGAGGACATGGCCCGGACGTTCCCTGAATTTATCCGTATAGTAAGAAGCAATCATCCGAAGTTGCCGATTCTGGCTATTTCCAACATTGAATATGCTGGAATCCGTTTTAACCGGGAAATAGCTCAGCTTCACGAGGCCAGGAGAAAGGTGCAGATGGATACTATCCAAAGTCTGCGGGAAGCCGGGGACATGCATCTTCACTTTGTTGATGGCTACTGCTTACTTGGGGAGGACGCCTCCGAGTGTACGGTGGATGGGGTTCATCCCACCGACCTTGGTTTTTGGAAGATGGCCCAGGCTCTGCATCCGATTTTACTGAAGATTCTCGAGCCGCTGATCAAAACTGCTTAAAAAAGAAACGGACCTCGCGGCAATGTTCATTAAGTATAGCTCAAAAGCAAGACCCGTAATAAAATACAAAGCGGCATAGGGAAAGGTCCTGTGCCGTTTTTTTATGCAAGCAAGGAAAAAAGCGCACAGCAAACAAAGCGGATAGCATACCGGGCCCCATCGTAGGTTATAAATGGGCTTATTTTCATCGGGTGAGAAATCAGCGGCAGAAAGGATATAAGGAGCTGGTGCAGATGACCTTTCTCTTATGAGGGATGTCAGCGTTTGCTTTAACGAAATCGCGTACTTATTCATTGGCGTAACCTCCTCGTTTTTTCAAGGGGCTTCGCCACACACTTCCCAAACTGCTTGTCAAGTCCTTTTTCTCTTTTTGTCCAATTTTATCCAAAAAAGGGCGGGCCATCTTTTTGATAACGTGCTCTTATTCTTGGTTTCTGGGTCTGCGCCTTAACTTAATGACATTGGCATAAATGCCAGCTTTTTTTATATTTGAAACCGCTTCAATTTATGATTGACAGGAAAAAGAATCGCACGTTATACTAATTAACATATTAGTTATGTTTAATTTAATCCTCACATAAACATGGAATTAAACGAATAACTTATTAGTTGACTTATGAGTTCGAGGTTATATTTTGGGGTTATTAAGTATTTTATTTTTGTAACCACTTTCATCAAAGGGGAGGAAGTTAGGAAATGGAAACCATTTTTGTAGCAGATCCATTAAGATTGATCATTGTCGCTTTACTCGGTTTCGCTTTGCTGCTATTTCTCATTATTAGGCTTAAGCTGCATTCACTCATTGCTATTTTGGTCAGTGCTGCCTTTATTGGGTTTGGCTCTGGTATGCCGACTGACATGGTTCTGCAAGCCTTTACTACCGGCATCACCAATACATTAGGCTCCATCGCCTTAATTGTAGGATTAGGTTCGATGTTTGGCGGACTGCTGGCCGCTACAGGCGCAGCGGAGGTGCTTGCCAATACGTTAATTAATAGATTCGGTAGTAATAAGGCTGTGATTGCCATCGGGATTACCTCATTATTGGTAGGGATTCCCGTCTTTTACGATGCGGCGTTTATTATTTTACTGCCGCTGGTCTTTCAAGTTGCAAGGAAAACAGGACAATCCTTGCTGACATTCGTCATTCCGCTAGTATCCGGTATTGGCCTGTCTCAGATGATCGCTCCTACGCCGGGGCCGATTCTTGTATCCGGACAGCTTTCAGCGGACTTGGGCATAATGACTTTATTCGCTCTGCTGATTGTCGTGCCGGCATGGATTTTATCGGGATATTTGCTTGGAAAAATGATTGGCCGCCGGATGTTTGTTCCGGTTCCGGAGACTTTCGCGGCAAATGATAACAGCAACAATGGGAATACTGCATCTTTTTCCACTGTGCTGCTCATCATGTTATCCCCCATCTTTCTTATTTTGCTTAATACAGGCTTTTCCATGGTTGAAACGGAGAATACCGCACTAAATATACTAAAGGAAGTGGGGCAATTTATCGGGCAGCCTTTTGTTGCGCTTACGATTGCAAATCTGCTTGCCCTTTACTTCTTGGGTATTCGTCGAGGATTTAAAGCCGGGGATTTGGAGCAAACGATGACAAAAGCGCTGAATCCGGTGGCGATAATTATCCTCGTTACAGCTGGGGGCGGGGTGTTAAGGTATATGCTTGAATATTCCGGTACAGCAACACTGATTGGCAATTTTATTTCAAGCATGCATATGCCGATCATCGTAGTCGCGTATATCATTGCCGTTGCACTGCGCGTCTCTATCGGGTCCGCAGTCGTATCGATGACGATGACAGCAGGAATTTTGACGCCAATGCCGCAAATGGCGGAGCTGTCCCCTGCTTATTTAGCCCTTGTTGCTTTGGTAGTCATTAATGGAGCGACCTCCTTTTCTCATGTGAATGATTCCGGTTTCTGGATGTTTAAGGAATATATGAATTTAGATCTGAAAACGACATTGAAGTCCTGGACGCTCTATACCGGGATCGCTTCTATCGTTACGTTTTTAATCATTCTTCTTATCAGCTTCTTCGTGTCTTAAAAATAGAATTTAGATCTCCGGGAGGAATTCATACAATGGCATTGCTTCAAGTAAACTTTTTTTCGTATATCTTAGGCATGGACAGTTCCATGACGGTGCTGCTGCCTGAAAAGAGACAACAGCCGTACCAGTCAAACCCGAATAAAAAATATCCGGTGCTTTATTTACTTCACGGCCACTCTGATGATCATACGTCCTGGCAACGCAAGAGCTTGATTGAACTGCTTGTTAGAGATCACGATTTGATTGTGGTCATGCCTAACGCTCATCGCAGCTTTTATACGAATGGAAAGCATGGGCATCGCTACTTTGACTTTTTCGCACATGAGCTGCCTGTCGTGGTAGGCAATTTCTTTCCTGCTTCAGACAAACGGGAGGATAACTTCATTGCGGGTCTTTCCATGGGCGGTTACGGAGCGCTGAAGCTCGCACTCAACTTCCCTGAAAAATTTGCAGCGGTCGGAAGCTTATCCGGTGCGATGTCTCCGATCGATGCGTTAATCAAAGCAGATAAGAATGGTATGTTTACGGTTACAGACTTTACTGAAAACTTTAAAAATGTATTCGGAACGAAGGAAGAGTACCAGCATACAGAGAGTGATTTGTTCTACGTAACGGGAAAGCTGGATAAGAAAATACACCCAAGCCCAGAATCTATCAATCCTGCGGGCAAAGTGACCCTTTGTACCAAACGAATATTGCATACCGTGATTTTGTAAATCAGCATACCTCTACCTTTGATTATACATTTGAAGAAAGTGAGGGAGGACACAACTGGGATTTCTGGAATAAAGAACTGCCAAAAATGCTACAACATTTTGGATTGACGGGTGATGAAAAACATTCCCGTTTTCTATAATTGTTATACTGACAGCGTTTGACCTTCATTTTCTTTTATCGTATACTTCCATTAACATTGGGAGTAAATTGGGTGAATGACTATGACAAATGGACGTCAAAGTATCGTAGACAAAGTCTACCGCTATTGTGCGGAGAGAATTCAATTGGGCGAATGGAAGGCCGGGGATAAGATTCCTTCCGAAAGTGAATTGTCTGCAGAATTGGGCGCCAGCAAGGTAAGCATCCGAGCTGCACTGCAAATGCTGCGCACAATGGGCATGATTACAACTTATCAGGGCAAAGGCTCATTCGTATCCCATTATGCCCAAGATATGGAGAAGTCTCCAAGCCGAGTCATTGTGAATATTACCCCCAAAGAGCTGCTGGATATCACTGAATTTCGTGAAGCGGTTGAGGTTAAGGCGGTTGAGCTTTGTATTCAGAACGCTACTCCGGAAAATTTGGAGGAAATAAAAGAAGCGCTCTCGGAGATGGAGAGCAGCACGCACGATTATGTCAAATATACGAAGGCAGATGCGAAGTTTCATTTCGCGATATTAAAAGGTGCACAAAATCCGGTATTATACCAATCTGTGACTTCTATTCAGTCCGAATTTGTACGCTGTCTGGATGAATTGAATCGGGTATTTGTTTCTCATAATTTACAAGACAGCTTCAAATTGCATAAACAATTGTACGAAGCGATTTCCATGAAGGATGAAAAGCTGGCCGTCAGCTTAGTTATGCTGAACCTAAGGCGAAATGTGCAGCGAATCAAGCGAAAGATGGCTGGAGAGGACATGGAAGGTTATTTATATTTATAAGAAATGCAAGAAGTCCCTGCGGGCAATGTCATTAAGTTTAGCTCAAAAGCAAGACCAAGAATAATAAATATACAGCGGCATGGGGAAAAGTCCTGCGCCGGTTTTTTATGCAAGCAAGGAAAAAAGCGCACAGCCAACAAAGCGGATAGCATACCGGGCCCCATCGCTGCTTGTCAAATCCTTTTTCTCTTTTTATCCAAAAAAAAGAGCAGGCCATCTTTTCGATAACCTGCTCTTATTCTTGGTTTCAGGGTCTGAGCTTTCATCCCATTTCATCTCATCGGCCGTTTCGTCTCGTTTCAATACAGGATTGCAATCTAAATAGTCCTTTATTCGGATACGGTTAAGTAATCGATTCCATGATCGGTAAGCTTTTTTAAGAGGGATTGATCTTGAGTATTCGTTATGACCGTGTCGATCTCCCGCATATCGCAAACATTATAGCGTCCGCGCATGTCCCAGTTGCTATGCACGATAAGCATAACGGACTGGCTGGATTGTTTAATGACAGCCTGCTTCAAAGCGAGGCTCTCCTGCAGACTGGCGGTCACCTGCCACTCTGGGGATATGCCTGAGGTACGCAAGAAGCATTTGTCAAAATTAATTTGTCCGATCACCTGAAGAGCAAACAAGCCATAGGACGATTCATCACCCTCATGCACCATTCCCCCGACATGGATTACGTTCGCCTTAGCTGCCAGCTCAGAAAGGCCGTGAATGCTGTTTGTCACAACGGTGACCCGTTCCATCTTTGGCATCTCATAAAACATCAGATTGGTAAAGGTGGAGGATTCTATAAAGACCGTATCCCCTGGCTTAATAAGGGAAACAGCTGCTTTGGCGAAAGGGAGCTTCCCGACAACTCCCCGGTCTTTATAAGCTACAAATTCCGGTAGCTTGGTGGGAAGCACGGCGCCTCCGTAGATTTTACGGACTAATCCTTCTTTGTCGAGCAAGCGCAGATCTTTTCGAATCGCGTCTTCCGTCACTTCAAAGCGGGCGGCCAAATTTTTAACCTCTACCCGGCCTTCTTTACGGATGAGATCGACAATCCGCTTTCTTCTTTCTTCCGCAAACACTTGCTGATCCTCCTTTTTCCTGTCGCCAAAGCAAATATACGGCTGGCGGTAGCATTAGATTTAATAAATCAAGCTCAAGCAAATACGTGCTCTTGTAAGCTTTTCTATTATCTATTATCGCTCAATAACCAAAAAATCGCTACCCCGGCGACGCCTCTTGACTCGCCTCATTGCTCAGGCGTATTAGGCAGGACTACTTCTGCAATAACTGGGAAATGATCACTTGGGAAGTGACCGTTTTTCTGATAATTGCTGATTTCAGCGTAACGGACCGCCATGTCCCCTTTGGCCAAAATCCAATCGATGCGTTTGTCCGCCCCTCCGCCATCCTCATACTTGAAGGAATTAAACGTTCCCAGACCTTCTCCCTTTCTTTCTTCTGCTTCCACCCAAGTATCGAAAAATCCTCCTTCTTCTGTAAATATCAGATAGGGGATATTATCATGATCAGGATGGACGGTCGAACTGCTGTTAAAATCCCCAGTAAGAAACACCGGTACACCGGATTCAAATTTGTTAACGGTGTTAATAATCATCTTAGCGCTGTTTTCCCTAGCTATAGACTTGCCATTTACCGAGTCGTGATCAAGATGAGTATTTACAAAATAAAAATGACTATTCGATTCCTTATCCAGGAATTTAGCCCAAGTCACCATGCGCACATAACGGTTCCCCCAGCTTCTGGAAGCAATAACCTTAGGAGTTTCGGACAACCAATAATGGTCATACTCCAAAGGTTCAAAACGCTCCGCATTATAAAATATCGCATTGTATTCAGACTTGCTGCCTCCTTCTCTGCCAAGTCCGATCCACTCGTAGTGAGGCAAATCTTCTATTAAATCCTTGATCTGGCCGAATGGTGTTTCCTGCGTACCGATAATATCCGGTTGTATGTCGTTCAACAATTCCGCCATAACGGGCCGGCGGTCAGGCCAGGCATTAGGCGGTTCCGCATTGTCTCCTTTGGTATTAAAGCTCATGACGACCAGCTTTGTTTGCGGTTTAGCTTGATCATCTGAAGCGCATCCGGCCTGAACCATTCCAGCAAATAAAAAACTCATTAATAACAATCCTCTCAACTTTGATATTTTTAGCATGCAATCCCCCCAGTGCTTCGAAAGTGTCGATACCCGAGCTGGAGTCTTTCATTTATCGCTAGCGGGAGCCCAAAATCGGAGCTCATTCAACTATGACCAATAAAGATGAAAAAACATTTCTGGGTACTCCAGGCGTATTGACGCCATTCACCCGATTGATCGGAGTGTTTTTAATTTCATAATCATCCGTTTCACTGTTGTAGGTCACTGCTGTCGAAGAGCCTCCGCCGTCCATATTCAGAGCTTGATAGGCTCCCAACTTTTTCATATAGAGGCCTAATTCTTCAATATAGAAGCCAGTGGAATTGTTTGCCCCACGTCCGTCCACAACAACGAAGAATACTGTGCCATCCGAGCGGATCGCTCCAGCTGTACGGGGATGGCGGTCTTTATGACGGTAGTAGGTCTCGTGATCATAATCCGGATGATCTGGATTTGAAATGACCTGCCCGTGAAAATCCTGGACGATGCCGTCTTTGACAATCCAATATTGTCCGCCTGAAGCCTGGAGCAGATTGTCTTTTTCGTTATCCCAGTCAGATTCATAATTACCGATAACCGATAACCGGGGTACCATCGTAACGGATTCCAAAGAATCCGTGGAAAGGATAATTTTTGCCGTCAGCCCCTGGGACACGAACCCCGTTAATGACAGCGGAGCCATCCTTAATCATATACCCCTCTGGCCCATCTCTCGTAAAAAACTCCCCGTTGACGCCGGCAATGACTGTTTTCCCAGTCACCGCTGCCGTTGTCGAAGCATGACCAGCAACATGGGTCCTGACCATCCGGTCGCGTCCTTCCTCATCCGCTACGCGAATGTAATTTCCATTCTCATCTGTCGGTGGAATTTCGTTGTCTGCAGTGCCGACGATTATTGTGTTCTGAGGAAGGGTAAGATCGACATCGATAATATTAGCTTTTTGGATATTGCCGTTACCATCGATGAAATCCATCTGCCTGTGTATAACGCCGGAGGAAAGTATCTCCGATTCATCTCGCAAAACCTTATAAATAATCGAATTGCTCTCAAATACCGGGATTTCATCAAAATATTGCAGGACAGGGCGCCCTGTCTCGGTGTTCATTTCCCAGACTTCCTGGAAGTCCCACCCTAGTGTGGTTTGATAAGTTGATAATAACGTCAGAGCCTCATCCGTTACGGACAGCCCTTGATGGTTATTAGCTGTTCCCCCGCTAACGACCGAGCCTTGAACCAATGCATTGACCGAAGCTACATTGTTCAGAAAAGTAGGAGTACCATTCAATCGGCCCGTAATGCGGGCAATATTGCTGTCGCTGCCGTTTGCAATCGTTCCCGCCATTAAAGCATTATTCTTAATGACTGCATTCGTATAGGCATAGGCTGAAAGACCGCCTGTGTTGTTCGCTTCGGAGTATACCCTTGGCACCGCATAAGACGATTCCAAGACCGAACCGCTCTCCGATACAGCAACAAGCGCCGCGCTTTCCACTTTGGCTTTGACGATAATATCGGCGTAGGTGTTTTTGATCAGCCCGTGATTATGGACGCTCATCCCCGCGCTGCGGTAGCCTCCTGTCACTACTCCCGTTATAAAACATTCCCTGATCGTTCCCCTGTTCGTGGCGGTCATGCCGCCGGCCCAATGGTTGGAATTCGCACTGCTGCCGATGACGGTGGCATCAACAAGCCCCAGTCGTTCGATAATGCCCTGATTTTCAACTATAAAAGCGACTTTGGCCGGATTCGTCTCTGCATGGATGAACAATCCGGAAATGACATGCCCGTCTCCGTCCAGCGTCCCGCTAAAGACAGGAATCGGGACGAACGGTTCGATCAGCTCGATATCCGCGGTCAGCTTGAAGTCCCCGGACGGGTTGCTGCGGATCAGTTCCAAGTCTGCCGCGCTGCTGATCGGTATTACCGAATCAGCAGCTGCTCTACCGGGAAGTAAAACATTCAAGAACGCAGACATGAACAAAATGAGAACCAAAAAGTATGAAACACTTCTTCTTTGAATATTCACAGGTAATTCCTCCTGCCGGTTCCATTTTTTTGTTGTCCAACCCACTCATGAAAAACGCTCAATTCTACATGAATATCTTTCAAGGAAGGAATAGCTGACCTGCTTGTGATTTTCCTAAGCTTCTAATTATTTGAATAACGCTCATAAGCTGCTTCGTACAGACTCATATAATCATCAAGACCCATTCTCTTAATCGTATTGACAAAGTTATCCCACTCGGAGAATGGAGCAGAGCCGGAAATAAATTTCGCCTGCATTTCTTCCACATACGTATTGATATCCGAGTGTAAGGCGTTAAACCGATCCGATTCCTCGATCGTAAAGATGAAAGCCGGCCACACTTCCTCTACCATGTAAGGCTTGATTTTTTCGGCAGCCTCCAGGGATTCAGGCAAAGACTCTCCTCCTTTGAAAAATTGCTCTCTAACAATCCCGGGATAACCTCCGCCCGGCCAAATAACATATTTCTGGATAGCCTGGTCCAAATTCAGCCCTTGAGGATTATTGACAATTTCTTCGGTGTATTCCACTTCTCCGTTCTCGTTGACAACGTGGCTTTCTCCCTCAATGCCCATAAAAAACATTTTATTTCCTTCTTCGCCATAAAAGTAATCCATCCAGCGGACAGTCGCTTCTGGATACGGATTCTTATCCGTAATGACGAACGGGCCTGTATGGCCAAGCGGCGAACGTACCTTGGACATCATTTTGTCCCCATGCGGGCCCTCTAGCACAGGAAAACCAGCGTAGTTTGTCAAACCCATTAACGATTCAGGTGACTGGATCAACATAGCGCCAAATACCTCCTCGACTCCTTTGGCATAAAATTCGGCGCTTCCTAAAGTGAAGACTTCCTGATCCAGCAGCCCTTCCGAATACAGCTTATTCAGGAACTCAAGCAGCTCCTTCATGCGATCAGAGATAGGAATGTACCTTAGTTCACCCGTTTCAGGATCTATATCCACATTAGGGTTGGCCCATCCCCGATTCATCAAGCCGTAAGAGCCTTTAAGAACGTTGAGTAGGTCTTTAAAATCATTAGACCCGAGCGGCACTTCGTCCAGTTGGCCGTTACCGTTCAAATCGGTATTTTTAACCGCTACCAAATAATTGTAGAACTCATCCAGCGTCTGCGGCTCTTCCATCCCTAAAGCCTCCAGCCAATCCTTGTTATACCACAGCTTAGTTCCTAGCAGCACTGAGGTGAAATCCGCATCATATATTAGCGGCAGGCCATAAATGTTCCCGTCAGGCATCGTCATCCCTTTACGAATATCCGGATTTTCATCCATAATTTTTTTCAAGTTGGGAGCGTACTGATCGATCAAATCATTTAGTGCAATAAACGTGCCTTGCGAGCCGTATTTAATCAAGTCGATATTGTTGAAATTAGCCCTATAAAAAACATCCGGGTAGTCCCCGCCGGATAGCACCAGATTCTTCCGTTCAGAGACGTTGCCAGTAGGAACCAACTGAAAATCTACATCAATATTTGACATCTTGGCGTACTCCTGCCATATCCGAACCTCTCTGTAGTCGTTAGAGTTTCCAGTTGGCTTGCCCGTGAAGAATGTCAGATTAATCGGTTCTTTGACAATCGGCATCCCCGATTCATTCAAATTAGCTAAATTCTCGGAAGGAGAAGCAGATTCTCCGGGTGCGGGCGAATTCTCCGATCCGCCATTACCCCCTCCGCCGCCGCAGCCTGCAAGCACACTGGCGGACATCGCTGCCGTTAGCAATGCCGCTGTCCATTTCACATTGTATCCTCTCATCTTTGACCTCCTTAAATGTTTAGACAACATACACAACTGTATGAAGTCATTTATTGTTAAGCGGAGCCTCGGATTCTAACCTTTTAAAGCCCCGATCATAACCCCTTTAACAAAATATCTCTGCAGGAACGGGTAAAGCATCAACACAGGAAGATTGGCGAAGATAACGACAGCATACTTGATCGATTCTGTCTCCATCAGCTGCTTCGCGTGTGTTTCAACAGACAGGTCGGTGACGCCCGTCATTTGGCCCTGGATCAGGATTTCGCGCAGCACGAGTTGAAGCGGGTATTTCGTCTGATCGGACAAGTAAATAAGCGCATTGAAAAACGCGTTCCAGTGACCTACTGCATAGAACAAAATCATGACCGCGATGATCGGCGTCGACAACGGCAGCACAATGCGGAACAAAATCTGGAAGTTGTTGCTGCCGTCAATAAAAGCTGCTTCCTGAATTTCGTAAGGAATGCTTGATTGGAAGAACGTGCGCATGATGACCACATTATAGACCGAGATGGCCCCGGGAAGAATAAGCGCCCACATGGTGTTCATGATTCCCAGGCTCTGCACGAGCAAGTAAGTCGGAATCAAGCCTCCGCTAAAGAACATGGTGAACACAATCAAGGCGGTGATGACATTGCGCCCCTTAAAGTCGCGGCGTGAAAGCGGATAGGCTGCGCAAACCGTCAGGACGAGATTGGTAGCGCTACCAACCACCGTATAGATGATTGTATTTTTATAACCGTTCAGAAGCTGGCTGTTCGCCAAAATCTTCTCATACGCCACAAACGTAATATCCACTGGCCACAGCCATACCCGTCCGCCCATCACCGCTGACGGATCACTGATGGAAGCGCTTAGCACGAACACGAGCGGGTAGAGGACGGCGACCGTAATCAACCCGAGCAAAAACAGGTTAACCGCATCAAATATGCGATCTCCCGGACTTTTATCTACCACAGTTGTACCCTCCCTTTTTCCTCTTTTCTGTTTACCATAAGCTGGTTTCATTTAGCCGTCTCGCCGCTTTGTTCACGAGCACGAGCAGAATAAAGTTAATGATCGAATTGAACAAGCCGACTGCCGCCGCGAAGCTGTACTGGGCGCCAAGAATACCGGCCCGATACACGTAAGTCGCGATTACGTCTGAAGCCTCCATGTTCAGATCGTTCTGCATCAGGAACACTTTCTCGAAACCGACCGCCATCAAAGAACCGGAATTCAGGATGAGCAGGATGACGATCGTTGGCATAATTCCGGGAATATTGACATGCCATATCCGCTGCAGACGGGTCGCCCCATCTACCTTCGCCGCCTCATGCAGCTGCGGATCAATACCGGCCAGCGCCGCCAAATAAATGATCGAGCTCCATCCCATCGACTGCCAGACGCCGGACCAGACATAGATCGACTTGAACCAGCCGGGCTCGGTCATGAAGAAGACCGGATCACCGCCGAACAACTTGATCACCTGGTTGACCAGCCCTGTGGACGGGGACAAGAAGATCAAGATCATCCCGACGAGCACAACGGTGGACAAGAAGTGCGGTGCATAAGTAACCGTTTGCACGAACCTTTTGAAATGTTTTTGCCGCACCTCGTTGATCATCAGCGCCAAAATAATCGGAGCCGGGAACCCTATTGCCAACTGATACAAGCTGATGCCGATCGTATTCTTAATCAAGCGCCAAAAGAAATAGCTGTTGAAAAACCGCTCGAAATGATCGAATCCGATCCAGGGGCTTCCCCAAATTCCTTGAGTGGCAATAAAATTTTTGAACGCAATTTGCAGTCCGTACATCGGAATGTACTCGAAGATAATAAAATACGCGATTGCGGGCGCAATCAGGACATACAGCTCCCAGTTCCTCCAGTAGGGCTTAAGCGCCTTGGACAACCGGGAAGGCCGGTGAAGCAGCGGACTTTCTTGCAAGGTAGATTTAGACAACAACAAACACCCCTCTTATACAGTTCTCTTCAGGCAGACAAAGGTTTAATCAAGGACTCCTTTTTAACAATTAACTTTATTACTATTTATTTATGTTTATTATTATGTATTGTTTTATATTTTAGAGATGATGCTCAAATAAATCAATAATTACAAAGGTTTTATTGTTTGATTTTCATTAATTTTTTGTAAATTATCTAGAATTATATGGACATGTATGTATTGATTTTTATTACTTTCCTCTTCAAATAGAGAAACTACACTGAAGGTCGTTAATTTTGTCCCGGTCGAATAGGAGCAAAGGGAACTGTCCATGTCGCCAATAGAAAATGTCCATTGCCTGTTCTCAAACCATTATCTATACTCAATTTGAATATGATAATCATTATCAATTGAAGATTGGACGGACTTGGTTCATTCGGAGTGGAGGAAGGGTTAGCATGTTAGAGGGAAATTTCGGGTGGCGGCGCGCAGGCATGTTGGGAACAATTTGTTTGGCAGCAGCTATAACGGGCTGTGCTTCAGAGCCAGGAGAGCCTGTTGCACAGGGAGAGGAACCCGCTACAACGGTGGAGTCATCCGCTAGTCCCAACGAAGAGCAGGGTCAGGGGAGCGTAGATGAAAGCCAAACTCCGCAAGAGTCTGGCGATACAAGATCCATTACAGATGCGCTTGGTCATGAGATGACTGTTCCTGCTGAACCGCAGCGTGTCATTGCCTCCTATATGGAAGACCATTTGGTTGCTCTAGGAGTGGAGCCTGTGGCCCAATGGTCGATTAAAGAAGGTTCCGTGCAACAATATTTACAGGAATGGCTGAAGGACGTGCCGCTTATTCCCCATGATCTTCCCTATGAAGCCGTCATGAGCTTTGAGCCGGATTTGATATTGATTGACAGCGCGGAAACGGTTGCTGGAGACAAATATAGTCAGTATTCAAAAATTGCTCCGACGTTCGCAGTAGGCGGAGAGCAGAATACGGATTGGCGTGAAGAGCTGATGCTCATCGGTAAGGCGTTGAATAAAGAAGAGGAAGCTAGCCAAGTGCTTGCTGATTATGAAATATTCGCCAAGGAATCGCGTGATCAAATCCAGGAGAAGATTGGGGACCAGTCCGCAGCTGCGCTATGGGTGACGGCTAAAAGTGTGTTTGTCGTAAGCAAGCATCTTTCCAGCGGAGATGTACTGTACCGCGATCTGGAGCTAACCGTTCCTGCCGTAGTGGAAGAAATATCAGCATCAGCCAGTGCTAACTGGAATCCCCTGTCGTTGGAAAAGCTGAGCGAGCTCGATGCCGATCATCTTTTCGTCGTCAACAGTTCCGGAGTAACGAAGGAAGAATTGCTTGCCGATCCCGTATGGCAAACAGTGCCTGCTGTTAAGAAAGGGCAGGTTTACGAGTTCGATCAGCAGGCGAGCTGGCTCTATACCGGCACGATTGCCAATCGTCTTATTATTGAAGATGTGCTGGAAAGTGTTCTCCAATAGTGTTGAGGAACAGCTGACGTTTAGCTGCTGTGATTTGTTATTCCAAGCAAGATGATCCTAGTAAAAAAGGAGTTTCCCAATGTCTCTTGTAACATCTAGAAAGTTCGAGGATACGGAAACGCCGTCAAACGAACTGCGCTCAAGGCCCTTGACCGCATCCTTGATTTTGGCTGGGGGGTTGATCGCCCTAGTGCTTGGCATGGCGGTTTCCGTTTCTTTCGGTGCAGCAGATATTTCGATCCCCACGGTATGGCAGGCTGTCTTTCAGTTCAACCCGGATCTAACCCCGCATCAAATTATTCAGGAGCTTCGTCTGCCTAGAGTGTTGGGCGGTGCTATGGTAGGGGCCAGTTTTGCTGTTGCCGGGGCGATCATGCAGGGGATGACGCGAAACCCGATGGCCGATTCCGGCCTGCTTGGGCTCAATGCCGGAGCCGGATTTGTGCTGGCCATCTGCTTCGCCTTTTTTCCCGGATTATCCTATGGCCAATTAATCTTTTATTCCTTTCTTGGGGCTGGTATCGGAGCAGGCATGGTATTCGGCATCGGCTCCTTGGCGCGGGGGGGCTTGACGCCTGTCAGGCTGGTGCTGGCCGGGGCAGCCGTAAGTGCGCTGCTCGTTGCTTTAAGTGAAGGGATTGCCCTGTATTTTCGCATCGGTCAGGATCTCGCCTTCTGGTACGCCGGAGGTGCTGCTGGCATCAAATGGCCTCAGATCCATGCGATGCTTCCCTGGATTAGCGGGGCGCTGCTGGCGGCTATTATCATTTCCCGCTCGATCACATTATTAAGTCTCGGTCAGGAGATTGCCACCGGCTTGGGCCAACGGACAGGCCTGGTGAAAGCCGCAGCTACCACAATCGTGTTGGTCCTGGCGGGCTCTGCGGTCGCTGTTGTCGGCTCGGTAGGCTTTGTGGGATTGCTGATCCCTCACCTGACGAGATTTCTTGTCGGCGTAGATTACCGCTGGATTATTCCTTGTTCTGCGGTACTGGGCAGCCTGCTTGTGGTGCTTTCTGATTTGGCGGCAAGAATGGTAAATCCCCCTTACGAGACGCCGCTTGGTGCGCTTATTGCGCTGCTTGGCGTGCCGTTCTTTCTGTATCTCGCGCGTAAAGAAAGGAGGAGCTTATAGTGGGAGCTTCTCCTATACTGGATGACCACCGCAAAAGATCAGCCAGAGGCTTGCGGATTATGCTCATTCTGGCGATATCCATCGCGGCAGTGTTTATCGTCAGTTTAAATACCGGATACCTCAAGCTGACTCCCGCCGAAGTGGCGCGAACGCTAGTTGGGCTTGGCACCCATAATCAGAATTTGACGTTATTTGAGTTTCGCCTGCCGCGTATTGTAATTTCACTGCTAGTCGGTGCGGGATTGGCGGTTTCCGGTTGTATTTTGCAGGCCATCTCACGCAATGCTCTAGCCGATCCGGGATTGCTCGGGATTAATGCCGGAGCAGGCCTTATGGTCATGCTGTACATCGCTTTGGTACCGGCCGCCACGGTGTCGGGGATTGGCTCGATTTTTCTGCTTCCGGTACTCGCTTTGGCCGGAGCGGGGGCTACCGCATGTCTAATCTATATCCTTGCCTACCGGCGGCATGAGGGAATCGCACCGACCCGGCTAATCTTAACCGGAATTGCAGTCGCTGCAGGCATTAGTGCTGCGATGATTGTCATGACCCTGCGTCTGGACCCGGACCGCTATCAATTCGTGGCGACTTGGTTGGCGGGCAGCATCTGGGGAACTACCTGGAAGTATGTATTGGCGCTGCTTCCCTGGACGCTCTTTCTTCTGCCTTATGCCTTCTTTAAGGCCAGGATGCTGGATGCGCTGAATTTGGGGGATCAGATTGCAGCCGGACTAGGGACGCCGGTTGAGTCGGAACGGCTCAAGCTACTGGCAACCTCGGTCGGCCTTGCCGCTTCCGCAGTGGCGGTTAGCGGAGGTATCGGCTTCGTCGGCTTGATCGGCCCGCATCTGGCCCGCCATTTGGTAGGACCGAAGCATCAGCTGCTGCTTCCGGCCTCAGCCTTAGCCGGCGCCCTGCTGATGATTGTGGCGGATACAATTGCCCGCTGGCTGCTGCAGCCGTCGGAAATCCCTACCGGCATTATCGTAGCGGTCATTGGCGCCCCGTACTTCTTATATTTACTGGCGCGTGCCAAAGCTTAATCGATTGGCAGGTGTTGCGAGATTGTTCCGGGGCTGTCCGACAAATGGCCGTTTAGCCCGGTAGCTAGAATAAGCAACCCCCAAGCAGCTAACCCGAGGCCAGCGGCCCCGATTGTATGCGAAAGTGTATGCGAAAGTGTATGCGAAAGTGTATGCGAAGTTATATGCGAAAGTGTATGCGAAAACAGTCATGTCTTCTCCAGTTCGGGCACAACTCCAGCATGAAAATAGCCAAGGCTGGCAGGGTTCGCGGGCTTGTTTCCTGCATTTTGTACGAAATGTCGTACAAATGCATAGGATTGAGGGCGAATACCGGAGATTTGTATGAAACGTCGTACAAATACAGGGGATTGACGGGCAATTACCCAAGATTTGTATGACAAATCGTACAAATGCATGGGATTGAAGGGCGATTGCCCGAGATTTGTATGACAAATCGTACAAATGCAAGGGCTTTAAGCTATTAAGGAACTGCAGCCAATGTTCTAGACGAAATGATCGTACAAGTTATGTGATTAAGATACGATTACCCGAATTGCTCATCATGCGGGGAGTATACGCGGGGGTTTTTCACAGAAAAACCGCATACAATCGCCGCTACAGCGGGACCGAGGCGAAATGGGGCTGTCCAGAAACCAGTGAAAACTGGCGACTGGACGCCCCGTTTTTTGTTGTATAGCAAAAATCAGGTTACAAATTAGATCCGGCTTTGGATTGAAGAGTGAGGTTGACCACTGCGGGATAGAGGGGGCCTCCGATCGCTGTTAAAGATTGATTTCTTGATTGACAATTCCGGCATCCCGATATTCCGGCTGTTCTTCATTTAAAAAAACCGGTAAAGTAAATTAATGTAGAAACTAATAGCTGCTATAGTGGGTATTCCGGCGTGGATCTTATAAGAAATTCAAGTATGACTAAAGCGGAAGGAGGATGGTGCTTTGCAGGTTAACAAGCAAGAAGATACTCGGCAAGAGAGCTTGAGACTGTTTCATTTCAGCGAGGAAGCGGATATTGCTGTTTTTAGGCCAAGGAAACTAAGTTACAGGCAGGACGAGCCGGCACAGGTGTGAGCAATTGATGAATTTCATGCTCCTCATTATTATTTTCCCCGTGACTGTCCCCGCATTTGTATTTGGGCTGATCAGGCAACCAGTGAGCAGAACCGGGATCGTTTCTTCGGGCATTCCCGCAGCACCCGCATTATAGCGATAGAGTCCAGCTGGTTCGAATCCTTAACCCGTAGAGTTCTTTACCGTTATGAGTTTGAGCCGCAGAGGTTTCACTTGTATGAAGCGAACGCCGGCTATTATACTTCCTGCGAAACGCAAAAGCCGGTTAAAGTAGTTAAAATGACACACCTTCATAACCATCTGCTCTCCCTTGGAATTGAGCTGAGAATTACTCCTTCTTTGCAGCCTTTGAGAGAGAATATTTTGCGCTCTGGTCTAGGCACGTTCTCCATGATTCGCATGAAAAATGCAGAAGATGCTGGGCTTGGGCTGATTTAGCGATTTCGATGGTTTATTATTTGGCTATCTAAATTGATATACTAAGACGTAGAAAAGAGGAGGGCTGAAAGTGGGAGAAGCTGTGAAAAAAGGCGAGCAGCAATCCGTTCTGATTGAAGTGAAAGGGCTGGTCAAGCGCTATGGCAGCTTTACAGCCGTTAACGGGATTGATTTTACCGTATACAAAGGAGAGGTTTTTGGTCTGCTAGGTCCCAACGGGGCGGGAAAAACGACGACGATGGAAATGATAGAAGGCTTGCGTCAGCCTGATGAAGGCTCGGCGATTGTAGCCGGTTATGACACAAGGACACAGCTGGCGAAGGTTAAAGAGGTGATCGGGGTTCAACTGCAATCGACCTCTTTATTCGATCTGCTGACGGTGCAGGAGATTACAGAAATGTATGCAAGCTTTTATCAAGTTCCTACTATTCCTGTCAAACCGCTCCTGGAAAGTGTCACCTTACAGGAGAAGCTGAATGCCCGGGTTAAGCATTTATCCGGCGGACAAAAGCAGAGGCTCGCCATTGCCCTTGCGCTGGTCAATGACCCGCAGGTTATTTTTCTTGACGAGCCGACAACCGGGCTGGATCCGCAGGCCAGACGAACGCTGTGGGATATTATTTTGCAGCTGCGCGATCAAGGCAAAACGATTGTCCTCAGCACTCATTATATGGATGAAGCTGAACTGCTGGCAGATCGAATCTGCCTGATGGATAAGGGAGAGATTGTTGCGCTGGATACCCCAAGACAGCTAACGCGCAATCTGGCTCTGCAAAATGCAATTGAATTTCGCATCGGACATGAAGAACCTCCAGTCGCTTCAGTGGAGGCCTCACCTAGCTCTTTCGCAGGGGCGGCGGAGCTTCTGGAGCAGCTCAACGGGCTGCCTGCCGTTAGCCGGGCAGAGCTGCGCAAGGATAATTACGTGCTTTATACCGAAGATCTGCAGGTCTCCCTCACAGCATTTATCGCACTAATGGATAGTAGAGGAACAACTTTTACTGATCTTCGCACCCGCACGGCTACGCTTGAGGATGTCTTTATCCATATGACGGGAAGGGGCTTGAGAGACGAATGAAGGCTTACTGGCAGTTAACCTTGGCTCAGCTCAGGCTGTTTGCCCGCAACAAGCAAGTGTTGTTCTGGTCGCTTGGTTTTCCGGTGTTTTTTATGCTTGTACTCGGCTCGTTTATGGGCGGCGGCAATGGAATCTCCCTGAACGGGCTGCTGATTGACCAGGATCGAAGCGAGGCTTCGGCTAAAATATCACAATCTCTGCTGCAGAACTCGGCTTTACAAATGGAGGCTGCTGACGATGTGGAAGCTGCTCTGGAGCAGTTAAAAAAGGGCGACATTGAACTGGTTGTACTGCTTCCCGCCGGCCTGGAGGATGATATGGCTTCTCTAGCCGCGCAGATACAGCTCTATACCAACGAAACCAATCGGACCGTATCTGATTTGGCGGTCACGCTGGTTGTGCAGGCAGCCGATGCCTTGTCCAAGGAAGCGGTTGGATATACGCCGGCCATTACGGTGCAAGCCCAGGGAGTGGAGTCCCTGAACCTGGGCTACATTGATTTTCTGGTGCCGGGGATCGTGGCGATGATGATCATGAATAACAACCTGAATGGCGTTGCCGGACAAATTGCCTCCTGGCGGGAGAGGGGCATCTTACGCAGGATGCAGAGCACTCCGCTGAAAGCCTCCTCTTTTATAGCTGCTCAAATTACTGCCAGGCTGCTGCTGAATGGCCTGCAGGCTGTCATCGTGCTATTGATAGCTCAAGGGGTGTTTGGCACTCAGATGAGGGGATCGTGGCTGCTGCTCATATTCCTGGTCGTGCTTGGTACTTTGGCGTTTATGTCGATTGGCTTCATTATTGCCGGTTTGGCCAAAACTCCGGAAAGCGCCGGACCGATTGCCGGCTTTGTATCTTTTCCGCTTTTGTTTTTGGGCGGTGTCTTTTTTCCGATTTCCAACATGCCTGACTTCTTACAGCCAATCGTCAAGCTGCTGCCTATCGCCCACTTGTCTACGGGGATGAGACAAGTGATGAATGTAGGTGCAGGATTAGGGGATATTGCCGGCGATGTGCTGCTGCTTACAGGCTGGCTTATTGCCGCTTTTGCGGCTGCCAGCTTGACTTTCAAGTGGGAATAATACTACAGCCTCGTGCTCTGAGACAAGATGTATGCGAAAAACCGCAGAGAATCGCTGCGATCCGTTTTTTTGTCAAGGCAGCCGTTTCAAGGTAGAATAAGAGGAATGAGCGGAAAGCTTGTACGATTGAATTTTACAGAAAAAAGAGGGACTTCGAACATGAACGTGCTGGTGGCTACGTTAAATGCCAAATATATTCACACCTGCCTGGCGCTGCGCTGTTTAAAAGCGTATTGCGAGCCGGACTTCAAAGTAGATATGGCCGAATACACGATTAAAGATCCGGCGATGAATATCGTCTCTGATTTATATCAGAGAAAGCCTGATGTACTCGGCTTTTCTTGCTATATTTGGAATATTGAAGAGACCGTGACCATCATCCGCATGATCAAAAAAATTATGCCTCAGCTGAAAATTGTTCTCGGAGGACCGGAGGTTTCGTACGATACGGAATACTGGATGCAGCGTCTTCCTGAAGCAGACTTCATTGTAATGGGGGAAGGGGAAGAAACCTTCCATCATTTGCTGACCGAACTATCGTCCAGTCAGAAGTATCATTTTGTTTACGGACTGGCTTACCGCAAAGGAGAAGAGATCATCCTCAATCCGGGTCGGCCGAAGCTTAATTTGCAAGAGCTTCCTTCTCCCTACCGTTTCGAGGAGGACCATGCGGAGCTAGGCAAGCGGGTCGTCTACTTCGAGACGAGCCGGGGCTGTCCGTTCAGCTGTCAATTTTGCCTGTCCAGCATTGAAGTCGGTGTCCGCTATTTTGAGATGGAGCGCACGAAGCAGGATTTACTTTATTTAATAAATTCTGGTGCCAAGCTGATTAAATTTGTTGATCGGACGTTTAATATTAAAAGAGATTACGCAATGGAAATCTTTCAATTTCTTATAGATAACCATCAAGGCTGTGTATTTCAGTTTGAAATCACTGCGGATATTATGCGTCCGGAAGTGCTGGAATTTCTGGCCGAGCATGCACCTGCCGGAATTTTCCGATTTGAAATTGGGGTCCAATCGACTAATGACCTTACTAACGAGCTGGTCAAGAGAAGACAAAATTTCACCAAGCTGGCGAGAACCGTAACGATGATTAAGGAAAGCGGCAAGATAGACCAGCATCTGGATCTGATCGCCGGACTGCCGGAGGAAGACTACGCCTCCTTCCGCAAAACCTTTAATGATGTGTTTGCCCTAGGCCCTGAAGAGCTGCAGCTGGGATTTCTGAAAATGCTGCGAGGCACAGGTCTGCGTCACGATGCCGACAAATACGGGTACGTCTACATGGACAAGGCTCCCTATGAAATTCTCGGCAACTCTATTCTGCCGTTTGCGGACATTGTCCGGATTAAGCGGGTAGAAGATGTACTCGAGAAATATTGGAACGCTCATCGTCTCGATCGTACTGTCCGCTATTTAATCGAGCACGTGTTTGCCAGCCCTTTTGATTTTTTCCAGGAGTTTGGCGACTACTGGGAGCAGCAGGGCTGGCAAAAGATCGGTCAACAGCTGGAGGATCTGTTTACCCGGCTCCATCAGTTTTTGCTCAGCCGCAACACGTCAGGGCTGCAGCGGATTACGGCTTTAATGAAGCTGGACTACTTCGGTAATCACAAGTATAAGCCGCGTAAAGTGTGGTGGCCGGTGACTTTGGATAAAAGCGAGCAGGGAGCCTGGATGAGAAAGCTGGCTGACGATCCTTATCTTGTTTCACCGCAGTTTGCACAGCTTCATTTGGATGAGAAAGAGCTTCATAAGCACACTGTGCTTGAGGTGCTGCCTTTTAAGCTGGTAAACGATGCAGATGCAGAAGGGCGAATTAATGAGCTGGAAGAAGGATCAAGCTTGCTTATTGTATATTTCCCGCCGGCCGGCGCCAGGCCGTCCTTTTACTCCGTACCTATGGAAGTAATTGCCCGGTAAGGCCTAACGGGGCTGATTGGCCAATTGTTTGAACTAAGCCTTTAGTTCTGAAGTGGATAGAAGGTCAGGGAATGCGAAATTTGTATTTCCCCCTTTTGTTCACTTTTTTTCGTACTTTTACCCCCAGCAGAAAGCCCCCCCACCATTTTCCTCAATTTCCAATCATGCAAGAAGTTTAGAGTCGCATCCATGGAGCTCTTACCACTTATCTCACCTGATTCAAGCCTAAATAATCAATAAATTAATAAAAACAAGCAAATAAAACGCTTACAGTAGGAGAATAGGCTCATTTTTGATTGATTTTATGTAAATTCTGTTCAGAGTTTGTTGACGGGTAATTGGTAAAGATGTATTATTGTGGTGCGATGCCGTTGTCAATTGTGCGTAATGGCACATAAATGAGCAGATTTGAGCGAGGGAGGGTGGAATTCTGAAATAAGGATAATTAACAACTTAGAGCACATAACATGAAAGCGCTTTATTATAAAATTATTAATTTTAGGGAGGGTTCAACGAGTGAAAAAGCCTAAGCATCGTCCATTATTCTTAATGTTGTTGATTGTGCTGCTGGCAGTTGTGGGGTGCTCTTCGAGTACAAACGGTGGATCCGGTGGGAGTGGAGGCTCCGGCGGAGCTGGTGGATCCGGAGATGGTGCTGGCGGTGGAAGCAATGGTTCAGGCGAATCAGCTCCAATCACTATTGAGTATTGGCATGTGAATTCCAATGATTGGGGAGGGACTCAAGTTCAAGCCATTATTGATTCCTTTAATGAAACCAATGACAAAAACATTACGGTAGAGGGCAGATATATTCCCAACCAATATCAAGGAATAATTCAGCAGGCCCAGGCTGCTATTGCTGGCGGAAATCCTCCTGACGTAGTGATGATGGGTTACAACTACCTAACCTATGTAAACGGCAATCTTCCATATACCCCGATTAAGGATGTAGCTGCGTTAGATTCGGAAGAACCTAATTTTATTGAGGATCATTTCCTTCCAAACATTGTGGAATTAAGTAAAGCAGATGACGGTACTATTGTTGGTTTGTCCTATGGACTTAGTAATCCGGTGCTATATTATAACGCTGATATGCTGCAGGAAGCGGGATGGAATCCGGATACCCCTCCTCAAACCTGGGATGAAGTCATTGAACTCAGTGAAATGATCAAAAAGCAAACCGGCAATTATGGTCTGTACATACAAGAGCCGCCGGATAACTGGGCGCAATTCGCTTTGGTCAGATCGAACGGAGGAAACTGGCTGGAGGAAGAGAACGGTGAATTAAAAGTAGTCGTAGATTCTCCGGAAGTGATTGAAGTGTTTCAAATGATGGGAGATTTGGTCTCTGAAGGGTTGGCATTCCATGCCAGACAAGAAGAAGGGCAGCAAGCGTTTGGTAACGGCAGAGTGGCCATGTACTATACGACGATCGGAAGAATGAGCGGAATTGTGGAGCAGAGTAACTTTGATTTAAGAACTACAACTTCTCCGACATTTGGAGACAAACCTAGATCGATCCCCGCAGGGGGTAACTCATTGGTCGTGTTTGCACAAGATCAGGACAGACAACGGGCTTCCTGGGAATTTATTAAATATTTGCAATCTCCTGAAGCCTTGACCCGCTGGGTGGAGGGCACCGGCTATCTGCCGCCGCGTGAAGGCGTAGCGGATGATCCTAACGGCTTGAAGCCCTTCCTAGATTCCAATCCGTTAATGCAGGCGGCTATTGCGCAAAAAGATTCCACTGTCCAGTGGGCTAATTTCCCAGGGGAGAATGGCCTGCAGGCGGAGCAGGCATTAATCGATGCGCGGGATCAGGTGCTGACTGGTTCGGCCACCGCAGAGGAAGCCTTAACCCGAGCGGCGGAACGGATTAGAGCATTATTAGACTAAGCGGCAGCCCTTGGAAGGTGAATTAGGGGTCGCCGGAGCTGCGTGAATGGCCCAGCCTCCGGTGATCCAATTCAATCTATGCTGAATTCTTGGCGGTTGTTTACTAAAGAGTGCTTTCTGTGAATCCTGCTTCACAAGATCTGGAAAACTGCTATTTCTATATCAAATTTAAGGAGTGTGAAGATCATGTCTATTTATATCAATTTGCTCCCATATATGAAAGACGAAGCCCAGCTAAATGCTTTTTTAGAGCAATGGCAAGGAGGGGTGGAATGGGTGACAGAGGGAGTGCAGTGGGCCAATCATCCATCGGAATGGTCGCAAGAGATACCGGCTTTGGCAAAGCATACCGGACCCATAAGTGTACATACTCCGATATTTGACTTGAATTTGGCTTCGCCCCGTTACCGGACTCTTTCCCAATATTCTTATGAAGTTTATCAGCAGGCGCTCCTCTGGTCGGCGAAGATTGGGGCGAAGCATGCAGTTATTCATCCCAATCTGCAATCCACGCCTATCTATGACCGGGAGGGGGCCCAGGCGTGCTCTAAGCACTATTTGAGGCAGCTCGGCCAATTGGGTGAACGCCTCGGGGTCAAGGTGATGGTTGAGAACGTTGGGTTTCATGACTGTGCGCTGTTTAATCCCGATGAATTCGTTGAGCTGTTCGACGAAATCCCGGAGATCGATGCGCTGTTGGATATTGGGCATGCACACATTAATAACTGGGATATTCCGCGATTAATTGAGCGATTGGACTCGAGGCTAACGGCTATCCATCTGCACGATAATCATGGGGCTTATGATGAGCATTTGCCAATGGGAGACGGAACGGTACAGTGGGAGCCGATCTGGGAGAAGCTGGAGCGGCTGGAGCAGGAACCGGCTTATATTCTTGAATATCAAATAGGGACGCGGACTGACATTGTGTTGGCCCACGCTGCTCAATTGGAACAAAAGCTGAGAAAGACAGGAAACAGATAATGACCCTATATAACAAACTGAAGCCATATATTTATTTGGCCCCTGCTGTTATTCCTATTGCTGTTTTTATCTACTACCCTTTGTTTAAATCGCTGGAAATCAGTTTTTTCAGCTGGAATATGGTGAGCCCTAATCGCAGATTTGTCGGCTTGGACAACTATCAAAATTTGTTGGCCAGCTCCGAATTCTGGAAATCGGTATGGAATACAGGAGTGTACACGGTCCTGCTAGTTCTGTTATTGCTTGTTGTGCCGTTTTTTGCAGCTTATGCCGTTACCCAGGTACGCGGGAAGCTGCAAGGCTTTTATAAAAGTGCCATCTTCGTTCCAACCGTGCTTTCCCTGGCGGTAGCCTCGATCGTGTTCTTATGGCTGTTTAACCCGATAAGCGGGTCGGTCAACAATCTTTTGCAGCTTCTAGGAGTTTCAGGAATAAATTGGCTTTCGGATCCCAAATGGGCCCTTATCTCGGTTGTTATCATTACGTCTTGGAAAACGTTCGGTTACCATTTTATCTTGCTGCTGTCCGGGATCTTATCCGTTCCCCAAGATATTGTGGAAGCGGCCAGGATTGACGGAGTAAGCAGCAATATGGGGCTGATCCGCAGAATTTATATCCCTTTGGCCAGCGGAACGATCATGTTTGTTTTTGTTATTACCGTAGTACTGGGCATTCAATGGTCTTTCGTTCCGATTCAAATGCTGACAAATGGAGGCCCGGATCAGGCTTCTACCCACTTGGTGTTTACGGTGTACCAATATGCTTTCCAATACTTTAGAAGTGGTTTGGCTTCCGCTGTTGCCGTCTTGACGTTCATCGTATTCAGCGGCTTGATCGTTTTACAAGCCTTTGTGATGGAACGGAGGGTGCATTATGAAAACTAGATTAGCGGGTTGGTTTAATGGCTGGCACCTGCTGCTTGCCGTCACGTTTCTTCTTAGTTTTTTTCCGCTGGTCTGGATGGTCAGCACTTCTCTGAAAGAAACTGGACAAATCTTTAGCGATTTCCTCAATCCAATTCCCTTGCCAGTGACGATGGAGCATTTTATTCACGTTATGGTGAGCACTCCGATGACCCGCTTTATTTTTAACTCTTTTGTCGTGGCGACACTGGCTACGGCATTTCAGATTGTGACGAGCATCATTGCTGCCTATGCGCTGACCCAGTTTGAGTTTAAAGGCAGGTTTGCGCTGTTCTACATTATTGTAGCCAGTATGCTGATCCCGGTGCTGGTGACGATGCTCCCCAATTATTTGCTGCTCAGCAATTGGGGCCTGCTCAATACATATTGGGCTATCATTTTGCCGCAATTGGCTAACGGTATGGGGGTATTTTTTCTAAGGCAGTCTTTTCGTACGATTCCTAAAGCGCTGCTGGAGTCGGCCCAAGTGGAAGGAGCCAATGATTGGCAGCGAATGTGGCTTATTGTCGCACCGGCTGTGAGGCCGATGATTGTTTCGATCAGCATCATTTTTTTCATTAATGTATGGAATGAATATTTCTGGCCGTTAATGGTCATCAATGATCAGCGAATGTTTACGATTCCGCTGGCCCTGCAATTATTTATCAACGCAGAGGGCGGAACCTCCTGGGGGCCGATGATGGCTGTAGCTACGGTAGCTTCGATTCCGCCTGTTCTTGCCTTTTTGGTCGTTCAAAAGCACATCATCAGCAGTTTCTTAAGTACAGGCGTGAAGTAATCTTAACGATATTTACATTTTACAGCGGGAAATGAACCTCCCGAAAGTGGGTTTGAATTCATAGAGAAGTCCCCGGGTCTTTAATAGAGGTTAGGAGGTGATGTAGAAAGAGTGGCGTGGATGTATTCTTTCAATTCGCAAGTACTGAGAGAATGACTATGGTTAACATAGGAGGCTAATCTATGACAGGCAAAAGTAGGCTAAAGAAGTCCGTTTGCACTGCGTTAAGTATCATGCTCGCGGCCGCAAGTCTTGTGGTTGTTACTCCTAAGAAAACATACGCTGAAGAAATTGCACAGCCCTCTCTATATATTACTAAGATTATGTATGACCCTCCAGGTAACGATAATGGGGCGGAATATGTTGAGATTTCCAATGTCGGGCAGCAGCCCGTCGATATAAGCGGCTTCTATATAGGGGACGCGGCAACCCCTAACGGAAATGAAGGCATGTACCAGTTTCCCGCGGGAACGGTCATTGATGCCGGAGAATCACTGGTAGTGGCCCAGTCGGCTATCATTACAAGAGACCGCTATGGGTTTACGGCTGACTTTGAGCTGCCTCAGCACAACACCTATAACCCGCGGCTTGACCCTAGTGTCCCGCTGATGCTCGATGCGCCGGATTGGGGCAGGGGCTACCTTGTGCTTGCTCAAGGGGGAGATGATATTCTGCTGATGGATGCCAAGCGGCAGGTCATTGACTATGTCCCGTATATTATCGAACGCAGCTTGAATGGCGTATTGTATGATGCGGCTCCAGCCATGGTTCAGCATATCCAGACTTTGCAGCGCGTTTATACATCCGGCGATGCGTCCGTCGACTTCTGGCCGATGGAGCCGACGCCGGGCGAGTATTACTTTAGAGAGGATACCCCGCATCCTTTCAGCGGTCAAGCGATCAGCGATACGCTGTTAATAACGGAAGTTCTCTATGATGCAATTCACGACGAGGATACAGGAGAATATATAGAATTCACAAACATAAGTGGTGAAGTGATTGACATAAGCGGCTATCATATCGGAGACTCTGAATTTCCGCGTGTCGGCGCAGCAGGGGAGGGAATGTTCCGCTTTCCTGAAGGAACGTTGATCGAACCTTACCAGGTTATGGTTGTAGCCGGTTCAGCTGAAGGCTTGTATGCCCGTTACGGCGTCCTGCCAGATTTTGAATTTGAGCATTCGATGGAAGAGGTCCCCACTCTTGAGAAAAATATGGAATGGACGCAAGGTACTGTTCGTCTGGCCAATGCCGGCGATCAGGCGCTGCTCTATGATGCCGATATGCAAATTATCGACGCAGTCGTTTGGATGGAGAATGCGCCTTTCCCTGGCGCTTCCCCTTTCCTGCCAACAATATTTAATAACAACGGACACTCGATTGAAAGGTTGAATGCCACCGACACGAACAATGTCGCTGCGGATTTCGTCGCCAGGCCGGATCCTTCGCCAGGAATTATTCTGTTCGGCCCTAATGCCGATGTGAGCCGTATCCCGGACCACGAGCTGAGCGATAACGTGCTGATGCCTAGGGAGCCGGAATCGGGCATCATCATTGCGCCGACGGTAATCGCTAATGGTGGTGATGCTATCCATGCACCGGAAAATACATTGTCCGCAATCGAAGAGCTGCTGGAGCTGGACGCCAGCCAGGTGCTGCTGCCGGTTCAACAAACCGCTGACGGCGAATTGGTGCTTATGAAGGACGATACGCTCAACCGGACTACGAATGGAAACGGCCGGGTGGATCAAACCCCATGGTCTGTCATTCAAACGCTGGATGCCGGCAGCTGGTTCGCTCCCGGGTTCGCAGGCGAGCGGGTTCCGCTGCTGGAGGAAGCGCTCGACTTGATTGAGGGAAGCTTGATTCCGGTCATTCAAGTCAATACTTCATCGGCTGCGGATAAAGTCGTCCGCTTGCTGGAGGAAAAAGATGTAAGCGATGCACACATCATATCGGAGGATACACAAGTGATTGCCGAGGTTCGTACAGCGAATTCCTCCTTGCGCGGCGGATTATGGCTCGGCAATCATCCGGTTAATAAGAATCAACTGGAAAACATAGTACTGGCCGCTCGCAGCAGTGGCGCCCAGGTAGTTGTATTAAACCATACACGGTTAACTAAAGAAGTGGTTCATTACCTAAGAGTTCGCGGAATCAGTGTATGGGCAGTCGGCGGTGAGTCCGATGTAGAAACCCATAAGCTGATTGCGATCGGTGCCGACGGCATCCTGACGGAGGATCCGCAGCTCGTAAGCGAATCACTGCAGGTGTATCCGGAGAATACAATAATCCGCCGCCACTTAATCGGAGGGCATCGGGGATCAATGGACCAAGTTCCCGAAAATACTTTGCTGGCTGCTGAGGAAGCCTGGCAGAGCGGTGTTGACTTGATTGAAGTCGATATCCTGGAGACCAAAGACGGGCATCTCATTTTAATGCATGATGACAATGTCGACCGGACAACCGATGGGACGGGAAAGGTAAGGGACAAAACACTGGCCGAGATCAAGCAGCTGAATGCCAACTATGTGAATCCGGCTGAGCGTGTCGAGGTTCCTACACTGGAAGAATTCTTGCTGTGGGTGAAGGACAAGAACCAAACCAGGGCAATTGCTGTATTCCTGGAAATCAAAGCTCCTAACATCGAGCAAAAGATTATCGATTTAGTTCAGGCCCATAATCTCGAGCCGCATTCTTATGTGATCTCCTTCCGCTTGCAGGAGCCGGTCAACGTGCGTCAGCTAAACCAGGAAATCGGACTTGTGTACATTCATAATGGTCCCCCTGAGGTGAACAATCCGGCAGGACATGCAGAGAAATTCCTGAGGGAGGCTGTTGAACAGAATGTGCATTTCAACCCGAGCAATTCAATGACACCGGAAATGATGCATTATTCCAAGCACCGCGGTCTCGTCACCTTCGCTTGGCCATTCAGCAGAGTAACCGATTTTCCGCTTAGCTTTGCGGACGAACCGGTAAGTCTCGAAGCCCCGGAGCGGCTTCAGGCTAGAATCGGTCAACCGCAAACGATGAAAGCGACTGTTACCTATCGTTCTGGAGCGAGCGAAGAGGTCGAGGCGAAGATCCGCGTGCTGGAGTCGTCCTCTCACTTGGCGTCTGTCAATGCAGAAGGTACAGAGCTTTCTGGAATTGCTCAAGGAAAAGCATGGATTCAGCTTTACTATGAATATGAGTTTAATGAAGAAACGTATATTTTGTTCACCCCGCCTGCCGAAGTGATGGTAAGAAGATAAGGTAAACAGCAGCGCACAGAAATGGCTGACGTTAAATGATAAGCTGGATTAACATCAACATTGTGTAAAGTTAGAAGAACTCCATGGGGGTATGACAAGTCCCTGGAGTTCTTCTTTTGAATTGGCTCCTATTTATTGCGGTAAGCGGTAAGGGACACATTAAAGAAGATTCACCTGCAGGTTCGGAGGGTAATGTTCACAAGACTCGATTCATTTGCAAAGCTTATGTCAAGATATACATGGCGCAGGAAGACTTTCAGGGCAGCATCTTAAGAGGAGCGGTGAAAAAGTGCTGCGCACTTATATTTTGTACAAAATGCGCACTTGCCTTTTATACGAGATAGCGCACTAAGCACGATGCGGACGCGGTTGAGTAAGCGTATGGATTTGAAGTGTTTGACGGGTTTGCATGGCAAGCATTACAAGAAAACGTTATGCTCGGAAGTATAAAACAAATGTAATACTGAGAGCATAAGCTTGAGAATACGCAAACGATTTGCTGAGAGCATAAGACAAGCGATGCTTGAGAATACGCAAACGATATGCTGATAACATAAGACAAGCGGTATGCGTATCCCGTATCCAAATACAATGTCCACCAGCTTTACCGATATGTGATACCCCCGTTGCCATTGTCTATACTACATTAAACGGCGACAGATCAAGCGGCGGGGTATCCTGCACAATGCCTTGCTAAGATGCCCAGCGAAGCCCCCGAGCTAACGCTCGCCCTCGCTCTTATTTGGCCGAAAAAGCAGGGATTTGATTTCTAACGCTCCTCCTCGCTCTTATTTGTGACAATTAGTCTCGATAACCGTGGTCTGAAGCATAATAAGGACGATGGCAGCGTTACAATTTTTATCCCTCTGATTTTGCTCATTTAAGGACCATGGCGAGCGTTACAATTTATAGCAAGCGGTAAAAGACCTCACAGCCTGCCGCCCAACTGTTACAAAAGATCTAATCAGTTGCGTCGCTGGGGCTTGCGTGTCTATAATCTAATGTAATTACCGACGGAGCAAAGCGCCGGAGGAAAGGAGATATCATGGCAGAAAATTATGCGCCTGCCAATGCAGGCTGGAAGTTTGACAATAGCTATGCGCGCTTGCCTGATTTATTTTTTACACGGCTAGATCCGAACCCGGTAAATTCTCCGGAGTTAGCCCTGCTGAATGATCGGTTGGCTGAAACGTTAGGATTGAACGCTGAAGCTCTGCGCAGCCGAGAAGGGACAGCGATCTTAGCCGGCAACGAAATTCCGGAAGGTGCTTCGCCCCTGGCGCAGGCCTACGCCGGACATCAGTTTGGCCATTTTACCATGCTGGGTGACGGACGGGCTTTGCTGCTGGGTGAGCAGATAACTCCCGGCGGGGAGCGCTTTGACATTCAGCTTAAGGGCTCGGGAAGAACCCCTTACTCGCGGGGGGGAGATGGCCGGGCAGCGCTTGGTCCGATGCTGCGGGAGTATATCATCAGCGAAGCTATGCATGCCCTGGGGATTCCGACGACTCGCAGTCTTGCTGTCGTTACGACCGGGGAGCCGGTGTACCGGGAAACTGAATTGACCGGTGCTGTTCTTACACGGGTAGCTGCAAGTCATCTTCGGGTCGGCACCTTTCAATATGCTGCCAATTGGGGATCGTCCCAAGACGTTCAGGCTTTGGCTGATTATGCAATGGAACGGCATTTTCCTGATACAGTCAAGGAAACGGACCGTTACCTAGCGTTCTTGAGGGAAGTTATCAAGCGTCAAGCTTCACTTATTGCTCGTTGGCAGCTGGTTGGTTTTATCCACGGTGTGATGAATACTGATAACATGGCCATTGCCGGAGAAACAATCGATTATGGTCCGTGTGCTTTTATGAATAGCTACGATCCGGCAACCGTATTTAGCTCCATTGATCGGCAAGGCCGTTATGCATTCGGTAACCAGCCTTATATTGCTTCGTGGAATTTGGCGCGGTTCGCTGAAGCGCTTCTGCCGCTGTTGGATGAAGATCAAGAAAAGGCGATTAAAAAAGCTGAAGAGGAAATTTCAGCTTTTGGCAAGTATTACCGCGAGCATTGGCTTTCCGGAATGAGAGCCAAGCTTGGTATTTTTCAGGAGGAGTCCGAAGATGAGGAGCTGGTCAAGGAATTGCTGTCCTTGATGCATAAGCATGAGGCTGATTATACGAACACCTTTTTGGCCCTCACATTTGGCACAACAGAAGGGAATGCGCTGCCGGACTGCAGTGAGTTTGCAGATTGGTATGCGCGCTGGCAGGCCAGGCTGAAACGGCAGCAGGAGTCTTCGGAGAAAACAATGGCGCTCATGAAATCGCATAATCCTGCGGTCATTCCCCGTAATCACCGGGTGGAGGAAGCTCTTGAAGCGGCGGTGGAACATGAAGATTACACCGTGATGGAAAAGCTGCTCAAGGTGTTAGCCAACCCGTATGAACATTCTCCTGAGCAAGCTGAATATGCCGAGCCGCCGGCGCCTTCCAAGGTTCCCTACCGCACTTACTGCGGGACTTAGCCCGGGTATCCTGGCAGCAGCGGCTCAGGCAATTAAAGCCCGTCGCCTCCAAATGGATACGCTCCCCAATATACTAATCAGTCATAATTTTAACTGTTTAGCTGACGGGGCAGTGCAAATGGGGATGACGGGCATTTTAATATGATTTCGGTATAGCCAAGTCCAAGTACAGCAGCTGCCACTGGCAGTGCAGTACCACTTACAATCGCGCGACGATAGAGTCATCATTTACAACGGGCGAACTGCATGTGGCCGACTGACCGCCGTGTGGCTATTGCTATGGATGCAGCGAACATTTTTAGGGTAAATAACTGCGAAGAAGCGTAGCCTTTCCTTCCAGGCGGTAGGCGCCCAGTTGGGCGGGCAGCAGCAGGCATTCACCTGCATTTAGGGGAAGGCTTTCCCCGCCCCAATGAATTGATCCCTGGCCTTCGCCCACTATCAGGATAACAAAGCTGTCTGAGGAGGTGGCTAGTGCCCAGCTTCCATCCAGCACTCCTTTTTCCACGATGAAATAGGGGGAATGGGCTAGCTTCAGCCATTCATGAGGCTTGCTAATTTCTGTGGTCATGCGGGTTGCGCCGGTACCATCATAAGCGATGACTTCCAGTGACTCCTTGATATGCAGTTCGCGGGGCTTGCCGTCAAGTCCAGGGCGATTATAGTCGTATAGGCGGTATACGGTATCCGAATTTTGCTGAACCTCGGCGACAAGGACTCCCGAACCGAGGGCATGTACCGTTCCGGCAGGTATATAAAAAGAATCCCCGGCCTGCACAGGCACTTCCTGCAGACAGTCCATAATTCTGCCTTCGTTGATTGCCTGTTTTAATTGGTCGCGATCTATGCCCGGTTTAAGCCCATAAATGATTTTGGCACCCGGTTTCGCGTCGAGAATGTACCACATTTCGGTCTTGCCCAGTTCTCCCTCCGGCAGTCCTTTGTAGTCGTCATGGGGATGAACCTGGACGGACAAATCGTCCTCGCAGTCGAGAAGCTTGACAAGCAGCGGGAACTGTCCGTTCTTGGAGGCGGCACCCTTGTCTCCCAGCAGAGCCGCTCCCAGCTTTTGACGAAGCTCGCTCAGCTTCAATCCGGAGTAAGCTCCGTTTTTGACCGTTGTCGTACCATGAGGGTGATCTCCAATCATCCACCCCTCGCCGATAGGTCCTGCGGGAAGCTGTAAGCCAAAGCGCTCCAATGAACGCCCTCCCCAAACGCGTTCTTTCAATTCCGGCTGAAATTTTAACGGATAAAGCTGCATGGCGACTCTCCTTTTCATCAAAATTTCATCTGTCTCTTCCTATTTATAAAGTAGCAATTCCTTGTGAAAGGGTGTCTTGAAATATATAGTAAATGTAAGACATAGCAGAAATAGTGATAATGAAATTCTGCACAAACTTTAATCGCAGGGCGCTACCTTCTCTACTGCAATTAAATAAGGAGGGCGCTTGGATTGATTCACTCTCTCGTATTTAATGACTTGAAACGATTTAGGGTTGAGCTTTGCCGCCCACTCCTCCACGGCGTCGGCTTCTTCCTGCCCGCCAGGATGACCGGTGTACAGGACTACAGTCAAGATACCGCCGATGCGTAAAAGCTCAACAGAAGATTGCAGTGCGGCAAGTGTTGAGGCGGGAAGAGTAATCGTGCCAGGATCAGCACCGGGCAAATAACCGAGATTGAACATGATCGCCGCTATGTGGCCATGATGATGGGGAGATACAATGCTTTTCATCTCTGCATGGGAGCAGTTCAGCCAATGAACCCCAGCTTTTTTGCCTGGATCCTGCTGCCACCTTCGAGCTGCTTTCTCAAGTGCGATCTGCTGCACATCAAACCCGTATACTTCTCCCTTACAGCCTGTCAGCTTAGATAAAAACAGCGTATCGACACCATTACCGACGGTTGCATCGATTACCGGTTCGCCTGGCTGAACCCTTTCCGACACCAGTTTTTGGGCGCAGCCTAGTATTGAGATAAACCCCACAGACTTCCTCCTTGGCTTGAGTAAACTAACGAATCTTCCAGATCTTGTCTAGAGGCAAGGTAAACCTTATCTTTCTAGGCGGCTTGCGGCTAACGTTTCGCTTAAGCTGAACCATGCCTAGCAAGCTGAACCATGCCTATATAGCTGAACTTTGCCTGTACAGCTGATCCTTGCCAATATAGCCCAGCCTTGCCTATATAATAGAAGGAGCGGGAGAATTTCGGAGGTTATCCCTCCACATTCTGCCCTGCCAAGTATTCCTTTCCTTTAGCAGGTTATCAATCCCGTTCAGGACCTCCCATTTCTTCAAACTCCACATTGGCCCGATAAGAAGCTCCCTTGGCGCATCCCCGGTAAGCCTGTGAACAATCATTTCAGGAGGCAGCATTTCCAGAGTATCTACAACGAGCTTAATATATTCATCCATCTCGAGAAATCTCAGCAGCCCGGCCTCATACTGCTTGACCATCGGCGTTTTGCGCATAAGGTGGAGCAGGTGGATTTTAATGCCTTGAACGTCCATTTCCGCTACTTGTCTGCCTGTTTCCAGCATCATATCTTCAGTTTCCCCGGGCAACCCGTAGATGATATGTGCGCAGGTGCGGATATTGTGCTTGCGCAGCTTGGCTACACCTTCGAGATAACAATCAGTATCATGGGCTCTATTGATCAGGGCGGATGTTTTTTCGTGAACGGTTTGCAAGCCCATTTCTACCCACAGGTAAGTTCGTTCATTAAGTTCAGCCAAATACTCTACCACATCGTCAGGCAGACAATCCGGTCTTGTAGCAATGGACAGCCCGACAACTCCAGGCTGCTCAAGAATGACTTCGTAATAATCCCGCAGCACATCTACGGGCGCATAAGTGTTGGTGTAAGCCTGAAAATACCCGATATATTTGCCGTCCGGCCATTTTTGATGCTGGCGGTCGCGAATTTGGTTGAACTGGGTAACCAGGTCGTCTCTTCTTCTGCCTGCAAAATCCCCAGAGCCCCTGGCACTGCAAAAGGTGCAGCCGCCAATAGCCAAATTCCCATCCCGGTTCGGGCAGGTGAAGCCGGCATCCAGCATTACTTTAAATACCTTGGTCTGAAACTGCTCCCGCATTTCGTAGTTCCAGGTATGGAATCGTTTATCTCCCCATAACAGGGGTGCTTCTGTTAATGTTGGCATGGACCAAAGCCCCCTTCTAGGATAGTAAGCACCTTGCCCATAATAATTCATCCATAACGGTAACGAGTGTAAAAAACCTTAATTATCTATATCTTATACGATTACAAGCTTCGCTTGGATTTAGGCAAAATGCTGTAGGGTAAAGCAATTTTATTGTAGCTTATCTGGACTAAAAATGCGACTGCTGCCCCTTTTTGGCAGATAAATGTCCGCTTTGCTTGAACAAGGTTGAACCGTCCATGATTGATGGAAATTCAAGGCAAAAAGCTTGGACATAAATAAAGCAACTATTGGCACAAAGCTTTTTTGGCTGAGATGCTAATATTGTGGCTCACTCTAATAATTGGAGGTTGACAGTATAAGATAGCAGCAGCGGAGGGGAAGAGGGAGTCAAAGCTTTCCGAAGGAAAGCAATTTCGGGAGCGTGGAAGCGTTCGCCTTTGCCACCGGATTTCAACCGCTGAGGCGAAGAAATCTGGGGTCAACGCTTTCTGGAAGGAAGCGTACTTCGGGAGCATATGCTAACAGCGATCGGAGGTCCCCTCATTCCCCGTAGTGATTTCCTCCTTTGTTGTCAACCGCTAGTTTAAGTTTTGAGCCAATATTGTATCAAGACATTTTCCAGCTAACAGGGGAGAATACATTAGAGCTTTCATGAGGAAAATAAGCAGGTGCCTTAATTTTATAACCGTCAAGGGGGAATTATCTTTGAAGAAAACTGGTCTGTGCACGGCTGCTTTGGCCCTGACTCTTGCGTTTGCAGTGCCGGCTGGTGCCGCTGTTAACGATCCTGCCGGAACATCAACTCCAGGTGTTACCACCGTAAGTACAGCGGGCACTAACACCGGGGCAGCGAACTTGACTAATCAGACTACTGCCCGTGGTGAGGGCTTGGTTCCGGGCAGAAGCATGAATGCTCCCTTCGAAACAGGCAATGGGCTTAATCCCGTGAATGACAGAACTACCGAGATTAACCGCACGAGCCGTACAGTTGACCGCAACGGCAACGGAGGGTACCGCAGCACCTATACGAATCAGACTCCAGGTAATGGGGATAGATCAGCCCATATGAGCTCTTACCGTGTTGGTATGGCAACCCGAGCCGATAATACGATGGATTACGGCTGGTTAGGCTTGCTTGGCCTCATCGGGTTGGCAGGACTTCGAAACAGACGACGCAATGATGATCCGACCCGTTAATTTTGGCACATTTTTTGCGGCCTTCTGATTTGCTCACAAGCAAGTCGAAGGCCGCGACTACAGTAGAAAAAGCCTCTTTTAACAAGGGTTGAAGACACCTTGAAGCGATTAAAAATAGTGGGGAAATTGGATGGTTTAGGCTTGAAAAAACTGACATGGTGTGTTAAATTTTAATTAGAAAAAATTTAATTCCAGAAGTGGGATCGAGCCTCATCTGTTTGTCGTTTTTGTTGTATGGTTGGTTTAATTCGGGAATGTAATAACTAACTATTATTAAAGAGGTGACGACAATGAATACACAGGTGTTAGTACCCAAAGGCAATGAAACGGTTTCGGTTCAATTGACTGTTAAAGAGCTGATGGCTCTGAGCGGGGAACGCTTTCCCTATGACAATGAATTGATGAGTCAGCTGAAGAAGAAGCTCAAGCGTTCGCTGGAAAGGGAACTGCTCGATACCGATAATCGTCCCATTTCTTTTCACCAATTGAATATGTAATTCTGATATTGAGAAGAGACTAAAAAATGGATGGGCCGTAATGTGTTCCGTCCATTTTTTGTTTGCTATTTTCCCGGAAAATGGTCAGGCGGATACCTCCACTTTCAATAGATTGTGGGCTAATGCCATAATCCCAAACTCGACGTGAACCTTGTTCAGCCCCCGTAAAGAGAACCGTCGGAACGACCGGTTGCCCTTGAGGTGACCGAACACGTTCTCTACCTCCACTTTACGCCGAGCATAGATCGCAGGTGAGAGGAAAACTACTAGTATGCGGTGGGCGAAGAAAAACAGCCGCGATTTGATTTTCTCATCCTCTACGGCAACTATTTGAAGGAGAAAACCCGACGATACCAGAAGGACATTCGGCACCATAGCCCGTATCGCAATCACGGTTTTGGGCATGGGTAACGAAGATGCGGCCAAACGCTCCATATGTGGAATGAAGCAGCGCGTATCTGTAGGTCGCTGATGGATGCTGTAAAACAAAACGAACCTGTTTTTCCGTGGCCATTTGCACATTGTAGCCGGGCCAGTCGTCAGTTTTCACTGACTTCCTGCATTTGTACGATTTGTCATACAAATCTCGGGTAATCACCCTCAATCCCCTGCGTTTGTACGATTTGTCATACAAATCTTGGGTAATTGCCCTTCAATCCCCTGAATTTGTACGACGTTTCACACAAAACACCGGTATTCGCGCTTCAACCCCATGCATTTGTACGACATTTCGTACAAAGCGCAGGCAACAGTCCCGCGAACCCCGCCAACCTTGGCCAACCTTGGCTATTTTCATGCTGGAGTTGTGCCTGAGAATTCAATGGCATGACCGTTTTCGCACACACTTTCGCACACACTTTCGCACACACTTTCG
>NZ_HE610958.1:365438-379397 GCF_000285515.1 Paenibacillus senegalensis JC66 | reverse complement strand
CCCCGCCAACCTTGGCCAACCTTGGCTATTTTCATGCTGGAGTTGTGCCTGAGAATTCAATGGCATGACCGTTTTCGCACACACTTTCGCACACACTTTCGCACACACTTTCGCATACAATTCGCCTCGTGTCCGCTGGCCTCAGGTTAGCTGCTTTGGGGGTTGCTTATTCTAGCTAGCGGGCTGAACGGCCACTTTTCGGACGCTCCTTTGTTTAATCTTGAAGGGGCTGCCCTTTAAATAGAGCTCCGACTAAAATTTTTTTGACCCTCCTTTGCTTTTTGACTGCACATCGTCTATTCTTGGGATTGTACTTATGGAGTGGAGGGTGTAAGGAAATGCGATTAAGAGGCCGTAAAGGTATTCGTGAAGAGCTGGAGCAGCAGGAGGATTTGGTCGTGCTCGATCCGGCGGTATGGAAAGGCAAGTGGAATCAATATTTTGGCAATGATCAACCGATTCATGTGGAGCTGGGCATGGGCAAAGGACGGTTTATCAGCGAGCTGAGCCGGCAAAACCCTGCTATCAATTTCATTGGGATCGACATGTATGATGAGCTTCTTCGCAAGGCGAGCATCAAGGTAAGAGAAAGCCGTTCCTCCGGGCAATCCGGTGCTGATCCGCTATCCAATATCGCGCTGGCGTTATTTAACATAGAACATATCGGGGACGTATTCGCCGAACAGGAGCTGGAACGGATTTATTTGAATTTCAGCGATCCCTGGCCAAAAAATAAGCATGCGCGTCGAAGATTGACACATGCCAATTTTGTAAGCAAATATTTGCCTTTGTTGAACGCGCGGGGGGAAATTCATTTTAAGACGGATTCCCGCAGCTTGTTTGAGTTTTCTCTTAACTCGTTTGCTGACATGAATTTGCGTATGCGAAATATATCCCTGGATCTCCATGCCGCGGGTCTGCGTGAAGACCTGGTGCCAACGGAGTATGAGCTTAAATTTGTCGAACAAGGCATGCCCATTTACCGCTGCGAGGTAGTGACCGGGGAAGAAGCACTGCAAGCGCATAACCGGCAGTTGCGAGAGGGATAAGCCGGGCAATCGGTGTAGTAACCGATAAAATTTTTGTCGAAAACTCTTAACTGCTCGTTTTTACCGAAATAGTTCGCAAGACCTTGAAAAACGAATCGAAAGTCCGTTGTCAGACGGTTTTCGTCAAAGAAACAGCCTTCCTCCAAGGAGGGCTTTTGTCGTGGTTGCAAAGGGTAAGCCCAACCGTTTATTGTAATCTTTGTGTAACAAAATCCGCTCGTGCTTCGTCTATGTTTCAAAGCCAATGGAACGGGTTATTGGTGAAGAAAGGGCAATTTTTCCTTTTGCGTACAAATCATTTGCTATTTCTTTGTTGAAAGTGGGCTCTACCTGGACATACTGAGTAATAATGAACCAAATTCCTAGCTTGGGAAGCAAGGTGAAAGGAGGAAAAGAGCTGTTATCCCGTTGCGCAGCAACGATTTGGACGTGCTTGGAACAGCAACGGAAATTTCTAAAATGGCCATGTTAAGAAATATTTAAGATTGGCTTGTCAATCCGCGTGTCATATTATCTGTTACAGCTTGCGTCCGTAGAGCTTTTCACTTTCTGACAGTCTTAAAAAAATCTTAGGATGCGTAAAAAAGCATAGCATTCCGCTCCTTCTGCGAGATATTGACGAGAAAAACTCAGCGAATCGTCAGATAGAGCCGGAAAGCACCATTTTTTTGCGAATACGCCATTTTGACAAATTAGACCGAAGAGAGGAAAATCTCTATCGCAGGCTTTTACATCATTTCCCAAATAAATATAGAGAATCGGGAAAACACAAAAGGGGGATTAACAACAATGCTGGACAATGTAATGCTAGGCTTGCAAATTGTCTTGGCGTTAATCGGGGGTTACCAACTGTTTTTAACTTTTTTTGGATGGTATCGAAGAAGAAAAAAAGTCTCTTACGAGCCTCAAAAGACTTTTGCCGTTCTTATTGCTGCTCACAACGAAGAGCAGGTGATTGGAGCGCTTATCGAGAATTTGAAAAATTTAAAATACCCGAGAGAAATGTATGATATCATGGTCATCTGTGATAATTGTACAGACCGAACAGCTGAGATTGCCAAGGAGCATGGCGTGTATGCTTTTGAGCGCAAAAACCCCGACCTTCGCGGGAAGGGATACGCTATCGAGTGGATGCTGAAGAAGCTATGGAAGCTTCCGCGTTCTTATGATGCGGTAGTCATGTTCGATGCAGACAACCTGGTCAGTCCCGATTATCTGCTCCATATGAATAATGATTTATGTTCGGGAAGCAAAGTGATCCAAGCCTATCTGGATACCAAAAATCCGCAGGATTCCTGGGTTACAGCCTGCTATGCCATATCCTATTATTTTGCGAACCGCTTTTGGCAGCTGCCAAGAACCAATCTGGGGCTGGCAAATTATTTAGGCGGAACAGGAATGTGCTTTGACGCGCGTCTGCTTAAAGAAGTCGGCTGGGGGGCAACCAGCCTGGTCGAAGATCTGGAATTTTCCATGCGCTGTGTTCAGCTGGGCGTTAAGCCAACGTTTAATTACGATGCCAGGGTGTATGACGAAAAGCCGCTTACATTCAAAGCATCGGCAAGACAACGGCTGCGCTGGATGCAGGGACACTTCGATGTTTGCCGCAAGTATTTCTTCCCTTTGCTCTGGCAAGGAATTAAGGAACGCAAATGGACCAAAATTGATGCAGCCATTTACTCGGCCAACGCTTATAACTTCTTTATCGCTTTCATAGTTGCTGTGCTTTTGTGGATTCCGGGGATCCTTCCCCAAACCATGGTTGTTAATTTGTATGAGATAGCTCCTGTTATCAATGTGGTGGCCATTGCAATTTACCTGCTGCTGCCGGTTGCTTTATTTCAAGAAAAAGTCACTTGGAAAATGTATGGATATCTGATTGTGTACCCGATATACATGATTTCATGGTGGCCGATCACTAGTTTCGCGTTTTTCACCCAGACTAATAAAAAATGGAGCCACACCAAGCATACGCGGGTCATCCGGTTCGATGAGGTGCAAAGCAAGCAGGCGGGCTGAGTTGACCAGTTGACAACTGTCCCGCTGCATGGTATAGTGTACGGGTATGTTATATGGTTTTGACATGAAGCAGAAGCGCCCGCTTCTCACCTGACTGACCGGTTGTTGGCAGGTATACGGTCAATGCGCGAGGATTGCAAGATATGAATCGACAGACTGTGAATAAGAATGTGGGCCTAATTGTGCCCGCATTTTTTGTTTTTTAGCGGGGTTGAAGGCCGGAATACCGGCATTTCATTAAGCAGTATGCAAGTCATAGATTTTATATAGCTATTCTTCCATGGAGGTGGAACACGATTAGTAAAGACCATATCGTTAACGAAGAGATTCGCGCCAGGGAAGTCCGTTTGATTGGAGCTGACGGGGAGCAGCTGGGCATTAAGCCGATTCGGGAGGCTCTTCAGATTGCTTACGATGCGAATCTTGATCTAGTAAACGTTGCTCCAACGGCCAAGCCGCCGGTTTGCCGGATTATGGATTACGGCAAATACCGTTACGAGATGCAGAAGAAAGAGAAGGAAGCGCGCAAAAACCAGAAGATCGTTGATCTTAAGGAAGTCCGCTTTAGTGCTACTATTGAGGAGCACGACTTTCAGACTAAGCTGCGCAACGTAACCAAATTTCTTAAAGATGGAGATAAGGTCAAGTGCTCCGTCCGTTTTCGCGGGCGCGAGATTACTCATGCGTCGATCGGCCAAAAAGTATTGGAGCGTGTCGCGAAGGAGAGCGAGGAGCTCTGCGTCGTAGAGCGCAAGCCAAAGCTCGAGGGCCGCAGTATGATTATGATTTTGTCGCCTAAACCACAATAACGCACAAGGAGGCACCACCGTAATGCCAAAAATGAAAACACACCGCGGCGCTGCAAAGCGTTTTTCCAAAACGGGTAGCGGTAAAATTAAAAGAAACCGTGCTTTCAGACGTCACATTCTGGAAAGCAAATCCCCATCCCGCAAACGTCATCTCCGTAGATCGGTTGTTATGGCCGCTGGTGATGTAAAACGCATCAAGTCCCTGTTAGTTTACGTCAAATAATAGGATCAACCGATAATTTCTAGGAGGTAGAACAGTATGGCAAGAGTGAAGGGCGGGTTCGTTACCCGTCGTCGACATAAAAAAGTATTAAAGCTGGCTAAAGGATATTTTGGCTCGAAACACAGACTATTTAAAACAGCTAACCAGCAAGTGATGAAATCTCAGCTGTATGCATACCGCGATCGTCGCCGCAAAAAGCGTGATTTCCGCAGATTGTGGGTTACCCGTATTAACGCGGCTGCCCGTCTGAACGGTTTGAGCTACAGCAAATTCATGCACGGCTTGAAGCTGGCTGGCGTGGATGTTAATCGTAAAATTTTGGCTGAACTGGCTGTAAGCGACGCAAAAGCGTTTGCTGATCTGGCTGATACGGCCAAGCAAAAAATCAACTAAATCTTTACAATCCGCTTCAAGGCTCAATCCTGGGGCGGATTTTTAAATTTACGGACCTGTGAGCAGGGCAATGTGAATGAGATAAGCTATTTTGGGTAAAGGTATTGACTATACCGAATCATTTGCATATAATAGTCGGTAATCAGCAATTAGTCATATAAACATCGGCTGTGAAGAGGACGAAGTGATAAGGGCTCTTATGCTCAGAGAGCAAAGGAGATTTAGCTGCAACCTTTGCCTTAAACCCTTACGACGAGCTCACCTCGGAGCTGTTTTTCTGAAAAGCTTGGAAGTGCACACTTGCCTAGTAGGAAGAATCGGAATGGCACCCGTTATTGTGCTGTCGGTTTCTGAACCCGGAGCGGTTCAGGATACCCGCTAAGGTTATGCGCTGTGAGGCGTGTAACAAATTAGGGTGGTACCACGGAAGATACAAACCTCTTTCGTCCCGTAATGGTCTTGCGAGCAAGATCAGGGATGGCAGAGGTTTTTTTGATGTTATAAGGTTGCTTCTAATACACATTCTCAGCTTGTAAGCCACGCGGAAGTCCGGCCTTGAACTGGCTCCTGCGATTACTGAAAGGAGGGCTCTTGGATGAGTGTTCAAAATCCAGCGAAAGTTTTGAAAGAAGAGTTGAAAGCTAAATTGATGAAGCCCGAAGAAATTTCCGGATCGGAAATTTTGCTTCGCAGTCTTCTTTTGGAAGGTGTCGAGTGCGTCTTCGGTTATCCGGGAGGAGCGGTTCTGTTCATCTACGATGCCATGCACGGCAACCCCGATTTCCATCATCTCCTGACTCGCCATGAGCAGGGGGCAGTGCATGCCGCAGACGGCTATGCCCGATCCACAGGCAAGGTTGGCGTATGTATCGCCACTTCAGGACCAGGGGCAACGAACCTCGTTACCGGGATTGCTACCGCCTATATGGACTCGGTGCCGATGGTGGTCATTACCGGAAATGTAGCGACCAGCTTTATCGGAACAGATGCTTTCCAGGAAGCGGACATTACCGGGATTACGATGCCGATTACGAAGCACAGCTATCTGGTGCGCCGGGCAGAGGATTTGCCGCGCATTATCCATGAAGCTTTTCATATAGCGAATACGGGTAGAAAAGGCCCGGTATTGATTGATATACCTAAAGATGTTTCCGCCAATAAAGCATGGTTTGAGCCTGTAACGGGTCCTGTTTCTATTCGCGGCTATAATCCGCCTACTGCGCCGGTCGGTGATGGCATCGAGCGGATGCTGAAATCAATTGAGGAAGCGGAGCGGCCGGTTATTCTGGCTGGCGGGGGCGTAGTGTACGCAGATGCTTCTGCAGAATTGATCGAATTTGTGAATAAGACACAGATTCCAATCACGACTACGCTGCTTGGCTTGGGCGGATTCCCAAGCGCCCATGAGCTATGGATGGGGATGCCGGGTATGCATGGTACCTACACAGCCAACCAGGCCATCCAGGGCAGTGATCTGTTAATCAGCATTGGCGCCCGCTTCGATGACCGGGTGACAATGAAACTGGACGGCTTCGCACCGCGCGCCAAGATCGTCCACATTGATGTTGATCCGGCAGAGATTGGCAAGAACGTTCAAACCGCAGTGCCTATTGTCGGAAATGTAAAAGATGTTCTGGCCATCGCTAATCAGAAGGCGCGCCGGGCCAATGCCGATGCCTGGAGACAGAAGATCCAGGAAATGAAAGCCGAGTTCCCGCTTAAGTATAAGGATTCCGATACAGAGCTTAAGCCTCAGTATGTTATCGAGATGATAAGCGAGACAACGAAGGGTGAAGCGATCGTAACGACGGACGTTGGACAGCATCAAATGTGGGTCGCACAATACTATAAGTTCCAAAATCCCCGTTCCTGGATTACCTCGGGAGGTCTTGGAACGATGGGCTTCGGGTTCCCTTCAGCGATCGGAGCGCAAATGGGCCACCCGGATAAACTTGTCGTTTCGGTCAACGGTGACGGGGGCATGCAGATGTGTTCGCAGGAACTGGCAGTGTGTGCCATCAACAACATTCCGGTTAAGATTGTCGTTATTAATAACCAGGTTCTTGGCATGGTTCGCCAATGGCAGGAGATCATTTACGATAACCGCTATAGCCATATCGATCTTTCCGGAAGCCCTGATTTTGTTAAGCTGGCTGAGGCTTACGGCGTAAAAGGCCTGCGTGCTACGAATAAAGAAGAAGCGCGCAAAGCATGGGAAGAAGCATTGGCTACACCAGGACCGGTTCTTATTGACTTTGTCGTCTCCAAGGAAGAAAACGTCTATCCAATGGTTACACAGGGAAACACGATAGATGAGATGATAATGGGGGATTCGTAAATGATCATGACGAGACATACCATTTCCGTACTAGTCAATAATCAGCCCGGAGTACTGCAGCGGGTGGCCGGCTTGTTCGGCCGCCGCGGTTTTAACATCGAAAGCATTACAGTAGGCGAATCCGAGGAGCAGGGACTGTCCCGCATGGTCATTGTTACCATCGGCGATGATAAAACGCTGGAGCAGGTCACCAAGCAACTATACAAATTGATTGATGTCATTAACGTGGTCAATTTGAGCTCTCACCCGATGGTCGCGAGAGAGCTTGCCTTGATCAAGATTAATGCAAAGCCGGAGCGCAGACCTGAGGTGCTTGGCATTGTCGAAACCTTCCGCGCGGCAGTTGTTGATATCGGTCCCGACACCCTCATCGTACAGGTGGTTGGCGACAGCGACAAAATCGATGCGATGGTAGAACTGCTTAAGCCTTACGGCATTCGCAAGCTGACCCGTACAGGCGCCACTGCGATGATTCGCGGATCAATCGACTAAACATTGGCAGCCTGTTAAGCAGGCTGACAGTTCTATTAGGACTGCAATCCCTTGATCACTTGTTGTATACTTAAAACATCCACTATACTCCGTGAGTGGGTGTTTTAGCGAAATGCCGGACAGGACAAGGTGTTCGTTAAAACACCCACTCAAGGGTTTTTAATTTAAAGGAGGCCATCATACTCATGTCTTTAAAAATGTATTATGAAAAAGACGCTAACTTAGGCGTTCTTCAAGACAAAACTATCGCTATCATCGGTTACGGAAGTCAAGGTCACGCGCAAGCGCAAAACCTTCGCGATAGCGGATTAAATGTTATTATCGGATTGCGCAAAGGTCGTTCCTGGGAGACTGCTGCCAACGACGGCTTTGAAGTATATGAAGTAGATGAGGCGACTCGCCGCGCTGACGTGGTGCAATTGCTGATCAACGATGAAATTCAATCAAAAGTGTACAAAGAGCAAATTCAGCCTAACCTGAAAAAAGGCTCCGCTCTGATGTTCTCCCATGGTTTTAACATCAATTTTGGCCAAATCATTCCTGACGAGCATACCGATGTTTTGCTAATCGCGCCAAAATCCCCTGGACATCTGGTTCGCCGCACTTATGTGGAAGGCTTCGGCGTACCTGGGCTGATTGCTGTTGAGCAGGATGCTAGCGGACAAGCTTACGAGATCGGTTTGGCCTATGCCAAAGGTATCGGTTGTACTCGTGCCGGCGTCATTGAGACTACTTTCCGTGAAGAAACTGAAACCGATCTGTTCGGTGAGCAAGCGGTATTGTGTGGTGGCGTAAGTGCGCTAGTTAAAGCTGGATTCGAAACCTTGATCGAAGCCGGCTATCAGCCGGAAGTCGCTTACTTCGAATGTTTGCATGAGCTGAAGCTGATCGTTGACCTGATGTATGAGGGCGGACTTGCGCGTATGCGCTATTCCATCAGTGACACTGCCGAGTATGGAGACTATGTAACGGGTCCTCGCATCATTACAGCTGAAACGAAGAAAGAAATGAAGAAAGTTCTGGAAGATATCCAAGAAGGTAAATTCGCCCGCGACTTTATCCTTGAAAACCAGTCCAACCGTGCTTTCTTCACGGCAACCCGCCGCAAGGAAAACGAGCATCCTATCGAGCAAGTGGGTTCCAAGCTGCGTGAAATGATGCAGTGGATTCAGAAGTAATTTGCTTGCTGCTTGCATAATATAGAGTATAGCTTTTTCACAAGGGACCAGGGAATGTGCCGCTGTCTAAAGACCGCTGGTATATTCCCTGCTTCTTGGTAGAACGATAAGCGGCTAACCCGGGTTAAAAAGGCTAGGGCTGCAAGGCATTCGGCCAGGGAGTGGCTGGAAAGCGCCGGCTGATTTAAGGCCAGAGCTGCCGCACAAGGAATTGAGGCATTAACAGCCAAAATGGCGGAAAGTGCCGGAGCCTGTATTGGAGCCTGCAGGAGCTGTAGCTGAGGTTCCCCTGGATGGCTCCCCCGGATGGCTCGCGCATAATGATAACCAGGAGGTGATGGGGATGAAAAAGATTTATATTTTTGACACGACCTTGCGGGATGGCGAGCAGTCGCCAGGTGTCAATCTGAATACCCAGGAGAAGGTGGAGATCGCGCTTCAACTGGAAAAGCTCGGTGTGGATCGGATTGAGGCTGGCTTTCCGGCCGCCTCGCCTGGCGACCTGGCTGCTGTGAACGCGGTGGCTAGAGCTGTCAAAAATGCAAGTGTAATCGGTCTCGCCCGTTCGCGTGAGAAAGACATTGAAGCGGTGAGCGAAGCGCTGAAGGGAGCACAGGATCCTTGTCTGCACTTGTTCCTCGCCACTTCGCCTATTCATCGGCAATACAAGCTTCGTATGGATAAGCAGCAGGTTCTGGAAACGGCTGAGGCTGCAATCCGGTATGCCCGCAAATTCTTTGACAAAGTTGAGTTTTCTCCTGAAGATGCAGGCCGGACGGAACTCGATTTTCTGTGCGAAGTTACGGAAATGGCTGTGCGTGCGGGGGCAACGGTTGTCAATATTCCGGATACGGTCGGGTACATGACCCCTTCGGAGTTCGGCAATATTTTTAAAACTTTAAGGGAAAACGTTAAAGGAATTGAAAAAATTCAGCTCAGTGCGCATTGCCACGATGATTTGGGCATGGCAACCGCGAACGCGCTTGCCGCTATCGAGAACGGCGCCGAGCAAATTGAAGGAACGATCAACGGGATCGGAGAGCGTGCCGGCAATACCTCAATTGAGGAGGTGGCAATGGCACTCGAAACTCGTCAAAGCTACTATGGCGCCAAAACCTCTTTGGTGCTAAGCGAGATTTATCGCACCAGCCGTTTGGTCAGCAAGCTGACAGGAATGGTTGTACCTGGCAACAAAGCCATTGTGGGCGCCAATGCCTTTGCTCATGAGTCGGGAATTCATCAGGACGGAATGCTGAAAGAAAAAACGACTTATGAAATCATCTCTCCGGAAACGATTGGCTTGAAGGAGAGCAAATTGGTAATGGGCAAGCATTCGGGCCGGCATGCTTTCCGGGAGAAACTGCTTGATCTGGGTTACGACTTGAACGAGGAGCAGGTGAACGAAGCGTTTGCCAAGTTCAAGGATTTGGCGGATAAAAAGAAAAACGTACTCGATGAGGATATCCGTGCCCTTATTGAAGAAAAGCTGATCACCACTCCGGAAGTGTTCTCCTTGAACACGATTCAAGTGGCCTACGGGAATCATTCGGTGCCGACAGCTACTGTACGGATCGATACAATAGACGGCAAAGTGCTTGAGGAAGTAGCCCTTGGCAACGGTTCTGTAGATGCGATTTACAAAGCGATCGACAAAGCGACCAGTGAAGAGGTCGAGCTGGAAGATTACAAGATCAAATCCGTGTCGCAGGGCCGGGATGCTCTTGGGGAGGTTCATGTCATTCTCGCCCAGGACGGAATTTCGGTGCAGGGACGTGGAGTCAGCACAGATATTTTGGAGGCCAGCGCTAAGGCCTATATTGACGCTATTAACCGCCTGATTGACAAGCGTAAAGACCCGGGCAGTGCCCGCCGGGATAAAATGTCGCTTATCTAATTGAACGCGGGTTGTTGCGGAATTCAGCAATTCACAAAAGCCGCGAGCTCACCTTATGGTGCAGACTCGCGGCTTTATTTGAATTATCCCTGCTGTGCGCGGTGTAAGAATAAGCATGTCTCGCGGCTAGCTTACTTGACCGGGAATGGCCGATGGCTTCAGTGACTGGGCATAAGTATTCATTGCCCGCTCCAGTCGCTGGAAGCCTAAAGCCATCGTGTCACTGTCGCTATGGGTGAAGTTCATCCGGGCCGTGTTTAGTTTGGGGGTATTGGCGTAGAACGGGGAGCCGGGTACGAAAGCAACGTTCTCCGCGACAGCTTCAACCAGCAAGTCTTGGGCGTTCCAGTTCTCCGGAAGCTCCATCCAGAGGAACATGCCGCCTTTGGGCCGGTTCCATTTAAGCCCGTCAACGCGAAGGCCGCTGAGCAGCTCATCCATCTGCAGCATCCGCTGTTCGTAGGTTTTGCATATGGATGCCACGTGTCCGTTCAAATCAAAATCACGCAGCAAATGATAGAGGGCCTGCTGGTCCATCGAGCTGGAATGCAGGTCAGCGGCTTGCTTGGCCTTAGCCATCTGGCCGATCACCTGCGGATCGCCGATTGCCCAGCCGGTGCGCAGTGCAGGAGCGGCGATTTTGGAGAAGGTGCCGGTATAAATGACTACGGAACCATGAGGGTGTTCATCAAGAGAAAAGAGCGATGGAAAAAAATCTTCCTCGCCATATTGCAGTTCTCCATATGGATCGTCTTCGAGTATCAGAACATTATGTTGGCGGCACAGCTTGAGCAGCCCTAAACGCCGTTCTGTACTCCATACATAACCGGTAGGGTTGGAGAAGGTCGGACACACATACAGCAGCTTCGGCTGATAGCGGCGAATCTTATCCTCAGCGTCCTCCAGATCCATGCCATGCTCATCGCCATCTACCGAAATGACCGTAGCTCCCTTGGCCTGAAATACTTGCAGTGCGGCCAAATAGGTAGGCTGCTGAACCAGGATGACATCGCCAGGGTCAATATAGACGCGGGCCAGCAGATCGATAGCCTGCTGCGATCCAGTGGTCAAGAGCATTTCGTCAGCGGTAACCCGGATTTTTTTCGACTGCAGCCGGGCCGACAGAGCTTCTCTTAACAAAGGATAGCCCTCGGTCAAGCCGTACTGGAGGGCGGCGGTACCGCTAGACAGAGCGGCCTGGAAAGCAGCTTTAATCGCATCTGCCGGAAAAAGCTCCTCTGCAGGAAGGCCGCCGGCAAACGAAATAACGGACTTCCCCTGGGTCAGCTTCAAAATATCCCTCACAGCGCTCGATTGAAAGTGTTTCGTGGTGTCCGAAAATCGGTATTCCATAGTCAAAATCTCCTCAATGTCGTTTTTTCTATTTTAATCTAGATAAGAGTGGCGGACAACGGTCTTTTTGCAGGCAGTGTTTTACAGCGACTTTTAATGCAAGCGCCTATTTAGAGATACGAACAGCCTCCAAGAGGTGCGCGGTGCGCGATGGTTCTGGCAAGAAGTGGTCATGAATCTCATGAGGTATCCCTCAAGTTCCACCGAGACGCGGGGGCCTAGAGATCCGACGCGAGTTCCGCCTGGAAGCAGGTCATGATTCACTCAAAAGGTGACTATAGGAATAACCTATTATGCTGATAGCTTTTATATCTTTGAAAAATGACCTGTTTTATGATACAAATGATTATAGTTTAAGCATGGAGAATCAATTTCACAATGCTGCTAGGCAGTGTTTAATCATCGCCAATTATAGTGTTGTTGGGTTTCGGAAGCTATATTTTGATTTTATTCCCTCAAGGACCGAAATTGGTTTGATGAGATTGATTCTGGAATTGATTCTGGAATTGATTCTAGAAAATGATACTGGAATTGCTTTGAGAAATTTTTTGGATTAAGAAATAATATTTTTCAGCTGGCTGTCAACGGCGAGCTAAGAGTTAAGGGAGAGGTGCACATTGGCAGAGGTAAAAAAAATCGCAGTCATTGCCGGTGACGGAATCGGACCGGAAGTTGTAGCGGAGGCAGAGAAAGTACTAAAAAAAACGGAAGAGGTTTTCGGTTATAAGTTTGAGACGGAGCACGGTTTGTTCGGGGGAATCGCAATTGATGAAACCGGAACTCCCCTTCCTCAAGATACATTAGAGATCTGCCGTCGCGCGGATGCTGTTTTATTGGGTGCTGTTGGCGGGCCTAAATGGGATAATAACCCTAAAGAGCTTCGCCCGGAAACCGGATTGCTCGGAATCCGCAAAGAGCTCGGATTGTTCTCGAACATTCGTCCAGCTGTCATTTTTGATTGCTTGAAGGATGCCTCTACATTAAAGCCGGAAGTATTGGAAGGTACGGATTTAATAGTGGTGCGTGAACTGACTGGAGGAATTTACTTCGGAGACAAGTTCCGCCGTGAAGGCGAGCATGGGGAAGAGGCAGTAGATACTTGCGTATACAATGTGCAGGAAGTAGAGAGAATTGTTCGCCAGGCATTCGAAATTGCAAGAACGCGCCGCAAGAAGCTGGCTTCAGTAGATAAAGCTAACGTCCTGGAAACATCTCGCTTGTGGAGAGAAACCGTCAACCGGATCGCTCCTGATTATCCGGACGTAGAGCTGGAGCATGTGCTTGTAGACAACTGCGCGATGCAATTGCTGCGTCGTCCTTCCAGCTTTGACGTAATTGTTACCGAGAATATGTTTGGCGATATTTTAAGTGACGAAGCGGCAATGCTCACCGGCTCGATCGGAATGCTTTCTTCTGCATCTCTCGGTGAAGGCAGCTTTGGCCTCTATGAGCCGGTTCATGGCTCGGCACCGGATATCGCTGGACAGGGCATCTCCAATCCGATTGCCACCATTCTTTCCGTTGCCCTGATGTTCCGTCTAACCTTTGGGTATCATGAGGCAGCGGCTGCTATTGAGAATGCGGTGAAAGAAGTGCTCGATGCCGGCCATCGCACCGGAGATATCGCGGTAGACAAATCCAGAGCGATCGGCACCGTTGAGATGGGCGATCTGATCGTAGCTGCGATCCGCAAGTAACACGTAGCCATCGTGGAAATTATAGAAGCCGTAAAAGTCTTAGCCCTTACAGAAGTCGTAGAGTTATATCGCAGACGTTGTAGAGTTATATAGCAGATGTTGTAGACTTATATCGCAGACGTCGTAAAGTATAGAAGCATAAGACTCGCTGTCGTCATAGCGGTCCTTGAATGCTCTGCTCCTAGGGTTATCTTTAATAATGTAAAATAATAGAGGCTGCTTGGAAAGGGGGAGAAATCCGCCTGCCAGGCAGCTTTTTTAGCAGTTTCATGTGGATGCTCCGGCCATTAACAGAGCAATTTTATCTGGAAACCACAGGAATGGATAAATAAAACTATGTGATAGTAGCGGCGGACTTACCTCATAATTGTCTCATCAACCTTCGATTGATTTAGTATACGGTCGCTTTATTGGCCTCTCGGAAGCTATTATGAAATGTTATAGGATAGCGAATATCTAGGAGCTATGCGAATACGGAGATGCAATTAACCTTATTCAAAATTAATGGAGTTAA
>NZ_HE610958.1:143136-364014 GCF_000285515.1 Paenibacillus senegalensis JC66 | reverse complement strand
CCCTAATTAACAGGAAAGTAACAGGATTAATGAGGTTAAACAGTAAACGCAGAAAATATCGTCGGTCCAGATTCCATCCATCCGGGCCTTCTTTTTCAGTTTTCTTAGTCTGATGAGAAGCTTTTGCGCTAACGCTTGTCCTCGCTCTTATTTGGCGAAAAAAGCAGGGTTTTTATTTCTAACGCTCATCCTCGCTCTTATTTGTGACAATTAGCCTGGAAACCGCGGTCTGAATCAAAATAGGGACGATGGCAAGCGTTACAATTTTTATCCCCCTGATTTTGCTCATATAAGGACCACTGCGAGCGTTAAAATTCGAATCGATGGCAAACCCCGCTGGATGTACTGTAACCGAGCGGCAATGCACGCAGCAACCACTGCGGGATGCATCTGCGCTGCGAATAGTGTCAAGAGCACGGCGAATGTTTTCAGCGGCCGCGAGCGTGCTGTGCCTGGGCTACTGCAGCAAGCGGCCATCACGCAGCAGACCTCGCTCGGATGGCGTCCCTAAGCCGTGTTCCGCAAACGGCCGCGAACCCAAGCCTGGCTGCCTGTGCCCCCTTGTCCCCAATCGCCATTCGCATTATCGTATCTTGGAAAATAGATAGCGGAAATAATCGTATAGTTGAGAAACAGAATATTTTTTGTTGAAAATTGGAGACCGCTGTTTGCATCGAAATCAGGTTTTCGGATTTTGCTCCAAATTTTTCAGGCTTTGTCCGGCGCGGGCTCTTATCCAATCTATAACGATTTGTTATAGCTTTATAACATTTCCATATTACTTCTTTCACTTCAGAGTTGTCTATAATACTTGCGAAACCCAAAATATGTATATGGATTGGAGGAGTGATGTAATATGTCCAAGCTGTCTTTGAAAACATGGGCTAGTGGTGCTTTGGCATCCGTAATGCTATTTTCAGCACCGGCAACTGCGTTTCCCGACCGTCTTCCTTGGTATGAACAGGAGTGGAACGTCACCGGAACAGGCGGGGCTGCTGCCACGGAACACCCCTTAGCTACCCAAGCGGCCATGGAAATCCTTGCAATGGGAGGCAATGCTGTAGAAGCTGCTATAGCTGCAGCCGCCATGCAGGGGGTAGTCAGGCCTTTTTCAGGCGGAATTGGCGGCGGAGGCTACATGCACATTTATCTGCAGGATGAGGATCGTTTTATTGTCCTGGATCATCGTGATGTGGCGCAAAGCAGTTTCGGCCCGGATTCCTTCCTGGATGACGAAGGTAACGAGTATGATAACTCCGTGCGTGACAACAGCGGGATGTCCGTAGGTGTACCGGGTACGGTCAAAGCATGGGAAGAAGCTCTGGCCTTGTATGGAAGCGGTTTAACTTTAGCTGAGATTCTCCAGCCGGCAATCGATGTGGCTGAGAATGGCTTCTATGCCGATGCCAATCTCATCCGCGAAATCACAGAGAACGCTGATCGATTCCGCGGCTTCCAGTCTACGATTGATTTATTCCTGAACCCCGACGGCAGTGTGCCGGCAGAAGGCACGCTGCTGAAAAACCCGGATCTTGCCGCAACTTACCGTTTGATCGCAGAGGAAGGCAGCGATGTGTTCTATCAAGGTGAGATCGCCGAGGCTATTGTGGACACGGTTAATCAGCCGCCGGCCGTGGCAGATCCTCCAATCCTGATTCATCCCGGGAACATGACTCTAAGCGACATGTCTCAATACGCTACAGCAACGTATGAACCGATTCATACGACCTATCGCGGCTACGACATTTACGGAGCTCCTCCTTCATCCGCAGGAGGGACAACGATCGGTCTCGCCTTGAATGTGCTGGAAGGCTACGAGATGAGCACGATGCCGCGTGACGAGGCGCTGCATTATTATCTCGAAGCTTCCCGCTATGCGTTCGCGGACCGCAATGCTTATCTTGGCGATCCGCTTACGTTCCCTGGCCCTATGCCCGTAATCGGAATGCTGTCCAGCGGCTACGCGGAGCAAGTAAGGCAGCGCATTACGGAATGGGGAAGCGGGCGCCAAGTCGAGCCGGGCGATCCGTGGCCTTTTGACACGAATCCAGGACTTTGGCAGGATCCGCTGCCATCCCGGGGCAAAGAAGCATTTGCCTTTGATTTTGCCAATGCGGCTAACGGCTCCTGGGATGCCGCAGGAGGGTTTGTGACCCAGGCAGGAACGGGATCCAATCTTCCCGGTCAGGGAGCCGAGATCAATGTTCAAGACGGCGTTGGTGTGATCGAGCTTTCCGGTACCCAGTATGCTTATGCCAGGGCTCATACGGACATGAACCCGGTATATGACAGCGAGCTTCTGGTCCGGTTCAAAATGGACGAGCTGGGCGGTGACCGCAATCTTCGCTTCTGGCTAAGGGCTGATGATTGGAATAGCACGACTGCACCGAATAACGGGTACGCCGTAGAGATCAAAACCGGCGAAGATAACGTCCGCGTGCTCCGGACAAGGGAAGGTAATGCAGTCTATGGTCTGACGCAATTTGAGCATGAGCGTACAACGGATTGGCAGTGGCTTCGCTTCCGTGTGGAAGGCAATCAGCTGAAGGTGAGACTATGGAAGGATGGCGAGCCGGAGCCTAGACAAGGCTGGACTCATACGCTGCAAAATAGTCAGGTGGCCGGACCAGGCACATTCAAGCTCAGCGCATTGGAGTTAACCGGTGCGGCTCAAGGCGGAGGCTTTCAAATTAGCGACATTGATGTGCGGGATCTAAACCCGGTTGCCTTCGCAACAGAGTTTACAGGCATGAATGATGGCGCTTCCTGGGAAGAAAACAGCCAGTTTATAACTGAGTTCGGAATTGGTGCGAGCCGTCCGAATGAAGGAGCAGCTATTGAGGTGCGGGACGAAAAAGGCTATATTCACCTCGCTCCGAACCGCTACACTTATGCACGCGCTAAAGCCAACATGAACCCATTGTACGACAGTGAATTATTGGTCAAATTCAAAATGGATCAGCTGGGCGATGACCGGAACTTGCGTTTCTGGCTCAGAGCGGATGAATGGAACAGCACCTCTTCCCCGCATAACGGGTATGGAGTAGAATTCAATACATCCAGTGATACGATTCGCATAGTGCGCACGCGCAACAGCAACGCCATTTTTGGATTGACTACGATTGATCACCCGAGAACGACCGACTGGCAGTGGCTTAGACTGAGAGTCGAGGGCAGCGGGATTAAAGTCAAGGTGTGGCCGGACGGCAGTGCAGAGCCGGTGCATTGGCTGCATCAGCGTAACAATAGCGACGTGACCGCCCCGGGCCAGTTTATGGTTAGCGCAGTAGAGCTTACCGGCGGAGCTACGGGCGGCAGCTTCCAAATTGATGATCTGAAGGTGTACGATCTGGATGCTATGGGCAATCGGGAATCTACGATTCACTTGACGGTATCCGATGCAGATGGCAACATTGTCGCTTATACGAACACGATTAATTCGATTGGTGGAAATGCGATGGTCGTTCCCGGATACGGCTTCCTGCTGAATAACGGCTTGAACTCCCGTGTTCCATCCAGCAGTCCGGAAGGACATCCGAATGCTCCGCGTCCGGGAATGCGCTCCTTAAGCAGCATGAGCCCGACCATCGTAATGAAGGATGGAGAGCCGGTAATGGCTCTTGGTTCTCCCGGAGGAGGAACGATCACGACTTCCGTGCTGCAAATCTTAGTGAATTACATCGATTTCGGCATGAGTCTTCCGGAGGCGGTCGATGCTCCAAGGCTGTCCCAACGAAATCATAGCGGCACAGGTCGCACCTTGATTGAAAGTGAATTTGCCAACACCCCGGAATATGAATTGCTGCAAAATCGCGGCCAGTATTTCGATATCTCCGGATTGGACTACGGAATTGGGGCTGTGAACGCTATCGGATTCCTGCCTAACGGCCAGGTTCAGGCTGTGTCCGAAAGGGTCCGCAGAGGCGGAGGCAGCGCAATGGTGGAAAGCGTCTATCAATCCGCCACATCATCAGGCAGTTCTCAGTCCCAGGAGCTGCAGCCGGCCGGCCAATAGAACTGCTTCTTAAATATACAAACTAAAAGCACTACATGATTTCAAGATACTTGCTCAAAAGTAACCGCAAAAACGACAAGCCAAACCAAAGCTAGACGACAAGCCAAAGCCAGGTCAGCCTTATAAGGTGGACCTGGCTTCTTGGCTTCTTAATATACGTTTGGGAGCTATTAATTTTGCGCGGTCCCTTGCTGCTGAAAAAAAGCCCCTTCGCTTCCTGTCAGAAAGCAAAAGGGCTTGGCATGTATGGGTTTTAAGCTGTGGGAGCCACTGGCTGCAGGGGATTGCAAATACCGGTGGCTGGAGGAGGCAGGGGGTGACCGCCTCCTCTATTATTTGGCTTAGACGATAGGTTTAATTTGAAGGAATCAGGAATGCTAGAATGCCGGATTATCAGGATGCTAGATTCCGCAATGCTAGGAAGCTCCGGCTAATGAGCTTGCGGCTGGCTTGGATTGCTTGTTGCGGGTTAATGGAATATCAGCCATTGTCAGCAGACCCGACTGGGCATAGCCGGATACGGTTTTGGCCGTGTTTACGATAATGTTGGCTGTTGCGGTATCACCGAATATTCCTCCGGGAATGACGAACTCTACGGTTCCCATATCTTCGCTTACCAGAGTAATCCGGTCTTCTTGTCCAACCCCGGCCGACATTATAAGATCCAGTTCAATAGGCACATTGGAGCTTGTCACCGCCTTCGAGACTTGATGCAGGCCGCTAACTTGGCCTTTAGCTACAGGGCCTAATGCCATTTCCATGTTCTCCTGGGCGATGGTTGGTTCAATCAGGTTGCTGACACTGGGCACTTCTTCATTTAGCCCATAGGCTAACAAACGCAGCGATTCCTCAAGTCCTACATGGCCGATCCGGTCCTGCTCAGCCAGTTCATTAAAGGCTTCCGGAGTCATGCCGATTCCGACTTTCTTCTGCAGAGGAATTCTTCTCTTGGAAACGTCCACTTTTCTGGACACAAATATACGAGTGATTGATTGAGTTACCGATGTAGCAAAAAGAGCCAAGGCATCCATCACATAGCCTGGATTAACACCGGTGCCGATAACCACCTGGCCTTTGCTTTTTGCATATTGATCGATTTCCTCAGCCAATTCCGGGTAACGATGCCAAGGATAAGAAAGCTGCTCGCAAGTGGAAACAACTGAATAGCCATGATCCAGCAGCTGGCGGATTTGCGGCCAGACTGCCTCCAGATTGGAGCCGGTAGCATGAAAAGCAATTTTTCTTCCCGGTGAAGTGTTGGCTTTTACTTCAGTCAAATTGTTAACAACTGGCACGCCTACGCTTTGCCCGCCAGTCAGCTCTCCCAAATCCCGGCCTACCTTGGCGGGATCAATATCCACGGCAGCCTCAACGGTAATCGCTTCCGAAGTCAGGCAATGCTGCGCAATCTTGATACCAATGGGTCCCAAACCGTATGCCAGGACTTTTAATTTTCCTTCATTCATCGTTGTGTCCCCTCTCTCAAGTGATCTCATAAAAGAAAGTAACACTAAACCAAATAAAGAAAAAATATGAAATAATTATAGATCTATAACCTAAGATTATAAAAGATATGACCTGGATGGGCGGTTTGGGGTAGTTCCTAAGTCGTATGGTTATTGTTCCTGACTTTGCTCTTGCCGGGCTTCTTCCGCCGAAGGGGCAGAGAGTGATTGGCCTTGGAACTGCTCTAATACATGCAATGCATCCTCCGTTAATGCGGAAAGATTCATATGATTCCAAATAACGGACACTGAACTGAAAAGCGACAAATTGCTCAAGCTGACGCCTTTGATCCGATAAGAATCCAGCAACTGGATCATGTCCTGGGGCATCAGGGTAATTCCTATACCGTTCGAAATGAGATTGGCTGTTGTCAAAATTTCCGGGCCTACACCTATCGTTTTGGGAATGAATCCGGCAGACAAACAGGCGTGCTCAAGCAGAAAATAAAGAGATGGGGAATGCTTTGGGTCATAATGGAGAAAGGTTTCGTTCTTTAATTCTTTTAAATCTATAGATTCTTTTGCAGCGGCAAAATGATGGTCTGATACGGCAAGCTTCAACGGGTGTTTCGGCAGCTCCATCCATTTGATCGGCTTTTGCAAGGATTGCTTGGCATCGATGGGCGTGCGGATAAAGGCCAGATGATACTCGCTCTTTTGCACCAATTCAATGGCTTGGACAGATGTCGTTTCTTTAATATAAAACTCAAGACTGGGATGGATCTGTTTTAGCTGGCGAATTAATTGCGGCACCAGGTTGCTGGCGGCCGACGGAATGGTGGCGATCCGGATCGTGGTTTGCGGAACGCTTCCGGCTTCAATCAATTCACGAACGGTCTTCTCGATATTTTCGTAAGAAGGCAGCAAATTGCGGTATAAGTATTCCCCTTCTTCAGTGAGCGTTACCTTGCGGGTGGAACGGTACAGCAGCTTGATACCCAGCTCCTTCTCCAGTACATTAATTTGCTGGCTCAGACCGGGCTGCGATATATGAAGCTGCTGTGCGGCCTGACTAAAATTGAGGCAGTGGGCAATTTCAAGGAAATAGCGAAGCGTCAAATAGTTCATAGGCATCCTCTTCCTTATATCGGTGTTTCGGAACTTAAGAGATTTTTATTATAGCACTGCTTTTCAATATTTGTGTATTCGTTTTCAAAGAAAAAGAGACGCGCGAAGGATAATTAATGCAAAATCTTGGCATGTGAGGTTTGATTAATAACTTGCGATTATAAGTTTATAAGAAAAATGTATTTTCTATCCATTTAAAGTTAAGCTAAAATAGCTAATCATAAAACGCTTTCATTTAACGAATTTTTTAGGAGGACAGCAGGATGAAACCATTGATTGGGGTAACCTCTTCTATCAAGGAAGATAGGCTGTTAATTACCGGTTTGGACTATGTTATGTCGATGGAGTGGGCTGGGGGCACGCCGGTTGTGCTGCCGAATCTGGCCGATGCCGCGGCGATGGATCACATTGCCAACTCTATAGACGGTTTACTCGTAACGGGAGGGAAGGACATTGATCCGACCTGGTTTGGGGAAGAGCCGCATGTCAAGCTGGGTGAAGTGTCGCCGCAGAGAGATCATTTCGAGATGCAAATGGTACAGAGAATGATGAAGCTGGACAAACCGATCCTAGGTATTTGCCGTGGTTGCCAGATTCTTAATGTTACATCAGGCGGAGACCTCTACCAGGATATTCATTCTCAGAATGAAGGACCGTTGCTGCAGCACTATCAAGTGGCTCCACGCTATCATGTCTCCCATTTTATCGATGTGGTGGAAGGCTCTCTGCTGCATCAAATCAGCGGCTCACAGCGCTATAAAGTAAACAGCTACCACCATCAGGCCCTCCGCAAGGTTGCAGACGGCTTTGAGGTGACAGCACGTGCGAGTGACGGAATCATCGAGGCATTTGAAAGCAAGAACCACAAGTTTGTACTTGGAGTGCAGTGGCATCCGGAGAATCTATTGAAAAAAGATGATGTGTATGCTCAGAGGCTTTTTCAGGCGTTTATTGAAGCCTGTCGGCAATCTCAGGACTCTGCTTCCCAAAACACCCAGGTCAGCGGCTTATAGTCTCCGGTAAGGCCAATCATGGATATCTAGATGCTAGCGCGTCTATGATCAAGTCTGCATGTCCATATATAAACAGCAATTTTAATCAGCAATTTAAGGGGGAAAGCAAGAATGCGGATAGCAAAAACAGTACTGACAATAGCGGCAGCTACAGCAATTTTCCTCACTGGATGTTCCAGCAGCTCGCCTTCGGCATCTCCATCGCCTTCCAGCGAGCCGGGCCAAACCGAGCAGCCGGGATCCGATAAAACCACGCTTACGATTGCCCTGCCTACCGAGGTAACCTCAATGGATTTGTACAGCCATGGGGACCATGTAACTCTGTATGCCACCAACAACATGTTTAATTTCCTGCTTAAAAGACTGCCAAACGGGGATATTACCGAAGATCTGGTAGAATCCTACGAGAACTTGGATGATTACACCTGGGATTTCAAGCTAAAGCAAGGCGTTAAATTCCACACCGGGGAAGAGTTGACAGCCGAGGATGTAAAATTCACCCTGGAAAGAGCAGCCCAGGACGCCACTCTCAACGTCCATTCCACCTTCAAAACGATTAAGGAAGTTAACGTTTTAGACCCCTATCATTTTCAAATCATTACCCATGAACCGGACCCGTTAATCCCCGGCCTGCTGGCACGGCCGAATGCGGGGATCTATTCCAAAAAATACATTGAAGAACACGGCTGGGATCATTACATGAATAATCCCGTCGGAACCGGACCGTACAAGTTTGTAGAATGGAAAAGAGGCAGTCATATTTCGTTTGAGCCGTTTGCGGAATATTTTGAAGGACCGAACCCTGATTGGGAAAAGGTAGTTTACCGGATCATCCCTGAAAGCTCTACCCGGGTAGGGGAGCTTGTAACCGGTGGAGTTGATCTCATCCCCAATGTAACGAGCAATACGTGGGATCAAATCCGCAACAACGAGGGAACCGATACTATATCTTCCGTTTCGCAGCGGGTAGCTTTTATCGTTCCCCGTGCCACGGAAGGAAGTCCTACGGCTGACCCAAGGGTCAGGGAAGCGATTGAGCTGGCCATAGATAATCAGGCGATTATTGACAGCCTGCTTGGAGGAGCAGCCAACCCGACAAGGACCAGAGTGACCCCAGGGAACTTCGCCGCCAACGAAGAATTGTTCGATACTTATTTGCATGATGTTGAAAGGGCTAAGGAGCTGTTGAAGGAAGCCGGCTACGAGAACGGCGTGGAATTGACGATGCAGTCCTCTAACGGCCGCTATGCGAGAGATAAAGAAGTGGCGGAAATGATTGTCGGCATGCTATCCAATGTAGGTATTAATGTGAAGCTGGAACTGATGGAGTGGACCAGCTATCTGGAGCTCAGAAACGCAAAGAAGGTCGGAGATCTGCATATGGTCTGGTTCGGCAATTCCTTCTACGATGCCCATACGATGGTGACGGAGCATCTGTCTAGCACCCGGTCGATGGAGTCGCTCGGCTACGAGAATCAGGAGCTGGAGGATTTGCTGCGGGCCGCTGCAGTTAATATGAATCCGGAAGAGCGTAAAGAACAGTATTTGCGGGCACAAGAAATTGTCGCAGATATGAGAATGAACATTTATGTGTATCTGGAGCACAACACATACGGGGTTAGCGATGATATTGTATTTGAGCCGCGAATTGATGAAAAGCTGCTGGGATATGAGATCAGGCGCCGTTAAGCAACCCATCAGGCTATAGCAACGCTTAGTGGTAAAGGGGCTGTCAGACCAGGCCCCTTTGCTTCCATTTAGATTCGCATGCGGTTGCAGCAATTCATCTTCAAGAAGGGAACGAAAAGGAGTGAAATGATGGTTAGTTACGCAATTCGACGGCTGATTCAGATGATTCCCGTGCTGTTTATCATTGTGGCTATTGTATTTGTTCTAATGTATGTGTCCGGTGATCCTGTCATTTTAATGCTCCCGGAAAACGCCACACCGGAAGAGATCGAGGCGCTTAGAGCAGCCTTGAATCTGGACAAACCGTTCATTGTACAGTTCGGCACTTTTTTATTAAACGTGCTGCAGGGCGATTTCGGCGATTCATTCCGCTATCACCAGTCCGCGTTCAGTTTGGTTATGGAACGCTTGCCGGCAACGATGCTGCTGGGAGTTGTTTCGATGGTTGTAGCCGTACTGATCGCTCTCCCGCTCGGCGTTCTTTCTGCTACCCGCAAAAATTCTTTTTTGGAATTGTTTGTGACAAGTGGGACAGTGCTCGGCAAAGCTATGCCGAACTTCTGGGTCGGTATTATGCTCAGTTTGATTTTTAGCGTTTACCTCCAATGGTTTCCGGTTTCCGGAAGCGGCACCGCTGCCCACCTCGTGCTGCCAGCCATTACTTTGGGCGCTTCATTCGCGGCCTACATTGCAAGGCTTACCCGTTCAAGCATGATTAACGCTTTGCAGCAGGATTATGTACGAACAGCGAAAAGCAAAGGGCTCGGGCCCTCGGTTGTTGTGTATAAGCATGCATTCCGCAATGCGCTAATTCCAGTCGTTACGATTATTATGATGCAGACGGGCAGCGTACTGGGAGGAGCGTTAATAACGGAAATGATCTTTGCTTGGCCGGGCCTGGGGCAGCTGCTGGTTCAGTCCATTAACGCCAAGGATATGGCAGTTGTCCAGGCGTCCATTGTTGTGATTGCCGCGATTGTCATTATTGTAAATCTTATTACCGACATCATATGCGGATGGCTTGATCCGCGGATTAAATACTAGGGGGTGGACCGAATGAGCATATCAACAGAAGCAGCACTGGACGATCAGAAGGTGCACAAAAAGGGCCATACTCCCGACTTGTCGCTTTTTAAGAGGTGGTTAAGGCTGCTGTGGCAGAGTAAAACTGGAACATTTGGCTTTGTCATCGTAATGGCCGTGACGTTGATGGCTATCTTTGCCCCTTGGATAGCTCCTCACGATCCGTCTTACCAATATTATACCGATGTACTGGCTCCGCCCTTTTGGCTGGAAGGCGGCAGCTTCACTTATATACTTGGGACCGATAATTTGGGAAGAGATATTTTGAGCCGGATTATATATGGGACTCAGGTTTCTCTGCTTGTCGGCATATTTTCAGTAGTGGTAGCTGGAGCGATCGGTCTGACGGTCGGGCTGGTATCAGGCTATTATGGCGGTTGGATTGATAACGTGTTCATGCGAATTGTCGATTCCTTCCTCGCAGTTCCTACCATATTGTTGTCTCTCGTTATTTTAAAAATAGCAGGGCCGGGCCTGATGACGTTAATTATCGTTCTTGGGGTTACCAACTGGATCACCTATGCGAGAGTTATCCGCAGCGAGGTGCTCAGCCTTAAGGAAAGAGAATTTGTTAAAGCGGCCCGCTCGATCGGTGTAAGAGATTGGAAAATCATGTTCGCCCACTTGCTGCCCAATGTTTACTCCACATTTATAGTCATTTCCACACTGAGCGTGGCAACGACGATTCTGGCGGAAGCCTCTCTCAGCTTTCTCGGGCTTGGCATTCAGCCGCCGACTGTATCCTGGGGAGGGATGCTGAGCGGCGGACGGGATTATCTTGCGGATGCCTGGTGGCTGGCTACATTCCCGGGTTTGGCGATTACGATTGCAACCTTGGGTGTCATTTTGCTGGGCGATTGGCTGCAGGATGTGCTTGATCCGAGATCTCAAATCGACTAGAACGACATACTTAACAGCGGGGAGGAGTTCAGGTGAGTTCACAAGCGTTGAAAATCGACGGTTTAAAAACGTATTTTTATACAGAAAATGGCGTTGTTCCTTCGGTGGACGGTGTCTCCTTTCATATCAACCAAGGGGAAACGTTAGGCATCGTCGGGGAATCCGGTTCTGGTAAAAGTGTGACATCGTTATCCGTTATGCGCCTAATTGAAAAGCCGGGGAAAATTGTCGAAGGTGAAATCCAGTTTGGAGACCGCAGTCTGCTGCAAATAAGCGAAGCAGAAATGAGGAAAATTCGCGGCCGTGACATTACGATGATTTTTCAAGAGCCCTTAACAGCTCTAAACCCCGTGTTCACGATCGGTCATCAAATCAGCGAGGCGCTGATAAATCATTTGAAGATGAGCAAGGCTGAGGCCAAGAAGAGGACACTGGAGCTGCTCAAGCAGGTTCGCATAGCCCGGCCGGAAAGTGTGTTTAACAGCTACCCGCATGAGCTTAGCGGCGGAATGCGGCAGCGGGCGATGATCGCAATGGCGATCTCCTGTGACCCGAAGCTGTTAATTGCGGATGAACCAACGACTGCTCTGGACGTGTCCATTCAAGCCCAGGTGCTTCAGATTATGAAGGATATTGTTAGGGAACGGGGCAACTCCATTCTGTTAATTACTCATGATTTGGGTGTTATCGCGGAAATGGCGGATCGCGTTGTAGTTATGTATGCCGGGCAAATCGTGGAGCAATGCGATGTATTTACCTTATTTAAATCGCCTAAGCATCCGTATACAAAGGGGCTGCTGAAGAGCACTCCGCGTTTGGATCAATTAACGGAGACGCTGGAGTCTATAGAAGGCTCTGTTCCGAATCCGTTGTCGATGCCTGCCGGATGCAGATTCCATCCGCGCTGCCCCTATGCCAAGCCTATTTGCGAAAGTGTGAGTCCGCAGCTGCAAGGGGATGGCAGCATCCATGAAATCCGCTGTTTAATGTATGATGATCGCTATGCGAAAGAATGGGATGAGGTGATGGTATGAAGTCGGCGCTTAAGACAGGGGAAGACCGGCGGCTTGCAGCAGTAGATAGCGCTGCGCCGGCTGGTGCGCAGGGCGGCCTCGCTGATGTGGAGAATAACACTTCTGAGACGCAAACTCCGAAGCCGCGTACCGGCAGCAGGTCCGCCAGTCGACGTCCCATTCTGCAAATTAATGGATTAAGCAAGCATTATGTCATTAGCGAGGGCTTGTTTCGCAGAAAGAAGCACATCCTGAAGGCCGTGAATGAAGTTGATTTAACGGTATACGAAGGCGAAACGTTGGGGATTGTCGGCGAGTCCGGCTGCGGAAAATCGACATTAGGCAATGTGATTATGCATTTGACTTCACCCTCTGGCGGTACGATCGAGTTTGACGGGGTTAATCTGAACTCATTGACCAAGGGACAGCTCCGCAGCAAACGCAAAGACATTCAGATGATCTTTCAGGATCCGTTTTCTTCGCTTAATCCCAGAATGAAAATTTTTGATATTATCGCTGAGCCGCTGCGTACCCATAAAGTAGCAGAAGGGGAAGCGCTTAAAGAAGAAGTGTACAAAATATTGGAGGCGGTCGGACTATCGAGCGAATATGCTTACCGCTATCCGCATCAGTTCAGCGGCGGACAACGCCAGCGTGTGGGCATTGGAAGAGCGATTGCTCTAAAGCCCAAACTGATTATTTGCGATGAGCCGGTTTCCGCACTGGATGTATCGATTCAGTCGCAAATCCTCAATCTGCTGTCCGTACTGCAGAAGCGCTACGGGCTTACTTACCTGTTTATTGCTCACGGCCTGCCGGCTGTGGGTTATATAAGCGACCGTATTGCCGTCATGTATCTAGGCAGAATCGTAGAGATAGCCGACAAGCAGGCTTTGCTGGAGCAGCCGGGACATCCTTACACGGAGGGCCTGATGTCTTCGATTCCGATCTCTGATCCTGAACAGCGCGGGAATAAGCCGAAAGCGCTGGAGGGAGAGATTCCGAACCCGCTGCATCCTCCCGCCGGCTGCGCGTTTCACCCGCGCTGCGCCTATGCTACAGACCGCTGCAAATCGGAGGTCCCAGAGCTGAGAGAAGCTTCACCGGGGCGGTTTGTTGCCTGCCACTACCCTCTGCATTTGGCGAAAGGAGGAGTTCAGCATGGTTAAGCATTGCGCTTACGGAGTCAGCGCCGCACATCCCTTGGCGGTGGAGGCGGGAATGAAGATTCTCGGCAGTGGCGGTAACGCAGTCGACGCCGCTATTGCCGTCTCCTATATGCTGGGTGTGGCAGAGCCCTATGCTTCCGGTATAGGCGGCGGTGGTGTGATGCTGATTGTTCCCGCTGATCCTGCAGCCGAACCCAGAATTTGTGATTATAGAGAGATTGCTCCCTTGTCCGGCGTCGTTTCGGAGCAAAAGGTTGGTGTGCCGGGTTTTGTCAAAGGCATGGAATCAGTCCATAAACGTTACGGTAAATTGCCGATGAAGTCTATTCTTGAGCCGGCGATCGAAGCGGCTGTGGACGGATTTCCTGCCGGTCCGGCTCTGCACAGGCAGCTTAACTCGAGCCAGCATTTGGCGAGAGAGCAATTCCCGGAGCTGTATCCGGACGGCGAGCCGCTTCCCGAAGGAGCTGTTCTGCGGCAGCCGCAGCTGGCTGAAACGATGAGGGGCATTGCCGAGGGAGGCGCCGCATGGTTCTATGAGGGGGCTCCGGCACAGGAAATCTCATCCTTGGTGGAGGGCATGAAGCCGAGTGATTTCCGCCATTACGAAGTTGTTTACAGGGAACCGCTAAAGACTCGTCTTGGCGACTATCAGCTGCTGACCTGCCCGCCGCCTTTTGGCGGAGTGACCCTGCTTCAGGGGCTGCTGGCCAGTCAAGCATGCGGCCTGGATGAAGCAGAAGCCTATTCTGCGGAACAGGTGCATGGCTGGGGCGAGCTATTCAGTCAATGCTACACCTTGCGGAGCACTACGATGGGAGATCCCGCATTCTCTGAACCTCCGGTTGATTGGCTGTTAAGTGCGGAGCTGATCGGGCAGCTGGCTTCCCAGGCAGCTGAGGGGCCGGTCTCCCGTCCTCCCGGTCCGGGAGATGTGGCGAATACGACTCATTTTTGTGTCGTAGACGCCGAGGGGATGATAGTGTCCGTCACAAACACAGTAGGCGGCTTTTTTACGACTGGATTGACCTGGGGAGGGTGTTTTTTAAACAACCAGCTGCGCAATTTCACGGATGAAGTGGAAGGCTCCTTGAACCTGCCGCAGCCGGGCAAGCGGCCGCAAAGCTATGTAACGCCCACCATTGTCAGCGGCCCGAAGCGGACGATTGCGATCGGTTCAGCAGGCGGCAAGCGTATCCCCTTTGTACTTGCCACCATCCTGACAGCGATGATGAAGAGGGATGCCTCAATAGAGCAGGCAGTTGCCGCACCGCGATTCTTCGTTGATGAAAGAGTTGTTTATACGGAGGAGCCGCTTGCGGAGACAACCAAGAACCGGCTGGAGCAAATCGGCTATGAAGTCAGATATCATCCTGAAGTCATGTTCTATGGGGGAGTCCATGGATTAATGCTGTCAAAGGAAACAGGCGAGCTGCATGGTGTAGCCGATCCGCGCAGAGGAGGCAGCTGGTCAGCGGAGAAGCTTTCGGCTAGTGAGCGTGCTTAACTAAGGTCAATAGTTTGCCGCAGAATAGGAGGGGAACGGACCCTCCTGAATGAAAGAGTACAACAATACCGGAAATTGAGAAAATTAAGATAGGGGGGCTTGTCATGAAATCGGCTTTATTTTCAGGGAAGAATGTTATTTTGCGGATAGAAATGAACTCCCATATCAAATTTGCTGAGATTGCTGCAGCGATTGCTGATTCCGGGGGAGATATTGTAGCGATTGATATTGTTGACGCCGGCCGCCAAACGACTGTGCGCGACATTACTGTTAATGTGTCCGATGTTTCCATGACCGAGCAAATTACAGAGGCTTTCTCGAAGATTAGCGGCATTCGGCTCATTCACGTGTCGGATCGCACGTTCCTGCTGCATCTTGGCGGCAAGCTCACAACGGTGCCCAAAACTCCGATTCAAAACCGTGATGATCTGTCGCGCGTTTATACACCCGATGTAGCCCGTGTTTGTCAGGCGATATATGATGATCCGCATAAAGTGTTTACCTTGAGCATCAAAAGAAACACAGTAGCGGTCATTTCCGACGGCAGCGCTGTGCTCGGCCTTGGCAACATCGGTCCGAAAGCGGCTATGCCCGTCATGGAAGGCAAGTCAGTCTTATTCAAACAATTTGCCGATGTCGATTCCTTCCCGATTTGTTTGGAAACCCAGGATACCGAAGAGATTATTAGCACGATCAAAAGAATATCCACCTCATTCGGCGGGATTAATCTGGAGGACATCTCCTCCCCCCGCTGCTTCGAAATTGAGCGCAGATTAAAAGAGGAGCTGGATATTCCTGTGTTTCATGACGACCAGCATGGCACGGCGGTCGTTATGTATGCAGGTTTAATTAACGCTCTTAAGCTTGTAAATAAATCGATAGATCAAATCAAAATTGTCATATGCGGCATTGGTGCTGCCGGAGTGGCATGTGCCAACATGCTGCTTGCAGCAGGTGTCAAAGAAATTATAGGGGTTGACCGGAACGGAATCATAAGCGAGCATGATGAGGGCGGAAATGAAATGCAGCGTTGGTTTGCCTCCTGCACGAACCCTAAAGGAACTACCGGCACTCTGCAGGATGCGCTGCGGGGGGCGGATGTGTTCCTCGGTGTATCGGCCGGCGGTATACTGAGCAGGGAGGATGTACTGACGATGGCAGAGAATCCTATCATTTTTGCGATGGCCAATCCGAACCCGGAAATTCTTCCTGAGGAAATCGAAGACATTGCGGCGGTAGTTGCTACAGGCCGGTCGGATTACCCGAACCAGATCAACAATGTCCTTTGCTTCCCGGGTATTTTCCGGGGGGCCTTGGATTGCCGTGCTTCCGAGATTAACGAGCCGATGAAATTGGCCGCGGCGGAAGCTATTGCCTCGATTGTAACCGATGAAGAACGGAATCGGCACCACATCATTCCGAGCGTATTTAATCCAAAAGTTGTTAAAACGGTTAGGGACCGGGTGATCGAGGCTGCCTTGGCAAGCGGAGTAGCCCGTAGAATTCCCAAGGAATTCAGGTAAAGCTGCTCGTCGTTGGCGGTATTGAAGAGCCAGGCTGCGGGAAAAATGAAGAATTGCTTATGCACAAACCAGCGGAGTCGTTATTCTATTCTGCTGGTTTGTTTATTTATAACGCATTGAGCCAAACACCTAAGGGAAAGGAACATGCAGATTATCCAATCTTTCCTCATAGCCAAATGTGCTTCACTTTTGTATACTTATAGGAAATCATTCTACATCCATCACGTTTTTTCAGGGATGAGCTTATAGTTAGGCGAATAGGGTAGAAGAAAAAAGAAAACGGGAAACCATTCCTTAAGACAGGCGAATAGAGGAGGGATACAATGAGCTTTTGCTGTGGTGCAAGTATGATTGGAACCAAAGGAACTCTTAAACATCTGCGTACCCATATCCACAACGTCCCTATTTTATTGTGTCCGGTTTGCCACCGGGTCGAGGTGCATTATCTGGTCGAGAATGAGTATGATATTTTGGCCGAATATGCCCATTCTGATCAGGCTCCGGAAGTTGACTTTTTTGAATATGCCGAGCATAAGAGTGGAGAAGATCTGTTCGAGAATTGTGTGAATACGGAGAACGAGGATCCGCTGGAGATTGTACTTAACCAAATAGATATGGCCCTCGATTTACTGACCGTTGCCAAACAGTTTGAGGACGAGGAATGGATGGATCAGCTTAAAAGAAGGCTGCAAATCTTAAGCAAGCGCAAGCATCGGCTGCTGCAGAGGAATGCAACTTAGCCTCTATAGATCAAAACGGTTTCCTTTTCTATATCGTGTTACCGCTTGTGGATGAAATTCTAAGTAGGCAAAGTGCTTGTTATTATAAAACACTCCCCCTTTCTTAAGGGCTGTGAGTGTTTTTTTATGTTTCCTAATAACGTTCCCCAATGGAGTGACCGGTGATTTATTGTGCATGTTCACCATTTGCTATCAGTGGTAGTACGGGAAAGAGCTATCGGGGGGCTCGGTTCGTGGACTACCCTCACTGTGAGCTATGCTGCCGCAAAGATTTACTGACTTCTTTTGAGGTCATGAGTGAGGAATCACTTGCCCGATTGAGGGACATGAGTGCAGCACATTTGCCCAATTGGTTTGCTAAAAAACGGGTTTCCATTGCGTTTTCAATGCGTTTGTCAAATCTATATAAAACCAGTGTTGATCCGGCTTGGAAAACGACTTTCTCAAGGCTGATAGACGCATGTGGTATAATTAAAGAAGCCCGGTTTGCCGAAAAAGGCATAGTCATGGAAGTGCGATTGCCCGGATTGTCCGGGTGCCATGTTCAAATATAGCAGGATACCGCGATTCGCGGAGCTCTCTCTACCCCCTTAACAAGGGAGGGAGAGTCGAATCCTTGTAGTGAGAGGTGGACTATTTGTTACTGGTACTACTCAAGAAATTTTTAGGGAGAAGCCCGGTTCACCGGTCTGCCAGTGAATTCCCGCCGGAACAAGCGGTGAAATTAATTCAGCAGGGCGATCTAAAAATGCGAAACCAGTTTATCTCGGATTACCAGCCGTTTATAGCTAAGGTAACCAGCCGCTTCTGTAAAAAATATGTAGATCCTTCACGAGATGATGAATTCAGTATTGGATTAGCTGCTTTCAATGAAGCTATTAATCAGTTTTCCCCTACGGCGGGAAAGTCATTCCTCGGGTTTGCAGAAACGGTTATTCGCAGACGTTTAATTGATCATATACGTAAAGAGCAGCGCTTTTCACACCATATTCCGTACAGCTCCTTCGATGTTGAAGACGGTGAAGATAACATTATTAATCCTGTTGAAGTACATCAGGCAGTTGAGCATTATGAAATACAAAGACATGCTGAAGAGAGAAGAAGCGAAATAATTGAGCTGGACAAGCATTTACAGCACTTTGATATTCGCTTTGCCGATTTGATAGACTGCTCTCCCAAGCATTCGGATTCGAGAGAAAATCTGTTCGTGATTGGCAAGCTGCTGGCTGAGGACTCTTCTTTAATGGAACTGCTTGTACATAAGAAGATGCTTCCCATCAAGGAACTGCTGGTCAAGGTCAATATTTCTCGAAAGACTTTGGAAAGAAATCGAAAGTATATTATCGCCATAGCGTTAATTTATAAGGGACCTTATCCCCATATTAAGGAATATTTGCAGCCGGCTATCGCACAGATGGAAAGGTGTGAAGAGAAATGAACAGAGGCATTGTGGTTGAAATCCGAAAAAAATCAGTTGTGGTCATGACGCCTGAAGGAAGATTTATTGAGGTTCGTCAAAGGGAGTCTGGAACCTGCCTGATTGGGGAAGAGATTTGGTTTGCCACGCCGATCCGAAGAAGGTTTCCCTCTGTGTCCATTCTCTCCACGGTAGCTGCTGCAATTATATTCGTGATGATCGGGATGACGATGTTTTCCTATGTGGGCAGCAAGGAAGTCGTTGCTTACATTTCTCTAGATTTTAACCCCAGCATTGAATTGGGAATCGATAAAATGGAAAAGGTGCGTTATTTGACCGGTCTTAATATGGAAGGACGGGACTTGGTTGATGGAGTTGAATACAAGGGTAAGGCGTTAAAGGATGTAACGATGGAAATTGTCCGCCGGATTGAGGAACGTTTTGTGGAGGATGGTTCTAACGATATTATTATTGCCAGCACGTTAGTAGCTCCTAAAACTCCAATAGATGAGCATGCTTTGAGCCAGGAAGTTCAGAAGCTGATTACCGAACAGGTCATGCTGGAATTTCCACAGTACAAGGACCATTTGCTCGTTACTTCGTTCATAGCTCCTAAGGAAGTAAGGGAGGCAGCAGCGGAAGAGGGACTTTCAGCGGGGAAATATGCTGTTTATTTAAATGCCAGGGTAAATGGGCATTTTCTTAACATTGAAGATATGAAAGAAAACTCTATCTATGCCATTGCTCAGCAAGCCGGAGGTCTGGATCAGCTCATCAACCCCGGGGATTGGTCGAAGGAAAGCATGAGAACATGGCTGGAGGATGAAATCAGCGGCACGTTAGAGTTGAAGCTCGAGCAATTGTATTACAAACATTCTGATACCGAGCTGTCCGATGAACAAGATTTATCGGATATTCAAGCTTTACATAACTATGCCCCTAATAAAGCTGCAGACAACAAAACCGAACTGGCGGATGCAGGGGAAGGGGTAGTATCGTCCCAGCAGGATCATAGCAAGAACCAGTCCAGTCACGAGCAAGCTGAAGCTCTTCAAGAACAGAAGCGATTAGCCATGCAGAGTGAACAGGAGCGTCAGCAGGAAGAGCTGATTCGGCGCCAACAAGAGCTGCTGGCTGAACAGGAGCGTCAGCAAGCGGAAGCGGCCAAGCGAGAACAAGAGCGGTTGGCTGAGCAGCGTGAGCTTGAACGCCAGCAAGCGGAAGCCATCAAGCGCGAGCAGGAAAAGCAGGCCGAGCAGCTCGAGAAGGAACGTGAACGGCAGGAGCGCGAACGGGAGAAGCAGGAGAAGGAACGCGAGCGTCTGGAGCGCGAGCAGCAAAAGCAGCTCGAGAAGGAACGTGAACGGCAGGAGCGTGAGCGGGAGAAGCAGGAGAAGGAACGCGAGCGTCTGGAGCGTGAGCAGCAAAAGCAGCTCGAGAAGGAACGTGAACAGCAGGAGCGTGAGCGGGAGAAGGAGGAAAAGGAACGCGAGCGTTTGGAGCGCGAGGAGGAAGAACAGCGGGAGAAGGAACGTGAACGCGAGAAGAACGAGCGTGAACGGGAGGAGAATGAGCGTGAACAGCAGCAGAAAGAACAGAATCAGGAGGAGTGGCTGTACGAGAAGCTGAAGCAGGAACAGGAGCGTCTGCTGGAGAAATATAAAGAAGAGGAACAGAAGCTGAAGGATCATCTCCAGGAACAGAAGGGAGAGCTGGAGAATCTGATTAATGATCAGAAGCAAGGGCTGGAAAATCAGGTTAACGAGGAATTAGGCCGCTTGTTGGATCAGTTTAAGGTCAGGGAAGAGGAATAAGTATTTTCCCTGAAGCTTATTTTTGCAGCAGCAGAGGGTTGTCTGAAACTTTTTTTGGGGGGCTTGGCATGAGATATACGGCCTTTGGTTCAACGGGCTTTAAAGTTTCTTCACTTGGATTCGGGGCCATGCGTCTGCCCGATGTTTCCTTTGAGGAGGCCAAACAAACACTGAATTACGCGCTGGATCACGGGATTAATTACATAGATACGGCTCGCGCTTATCGGAACAGTGAAGAAATAATTGGCAAAGCGATTTCCTCCAGACGTAAGGAATATTTTTTAGCGACAAAAACGAACAAAAGGCAGTATGCCGCTGCCAAGCAGGAAATTGAGGAAAGTTTGAATAAGCTGCAGACAGATCATATTGATCTGCTGCAGCTTCATTATGTCAATCATCCCCGTGAATTTGATGAATTGATGGCCGAAGACGGGGCTTACCGTGCAGCTCTCGAAGCAAAGAATCAGGGAAAAATCCGGTTTATCGGCATTACGGGGCATCGTCCGGATCTGCTGACGCAATGGATCCAGCAAGCCTCCTTCGACCAGGTTTTGTTTCACCTGAATTTAGGCCAGCCGTTTGCCTTGGACGATCTTATTCCGGTAATGACAGCCAAAGGCATGGCCAAGGTAGCTATGAAGCCTTTATCCGGGGGGTTGATTCAGCCTGTTGAGAAGGCTATCCGGTATCCTTACAGTCAGGATGTGCATGTAACTATATCCGGTATGAAAAGCGTGGAAGAGGTTAGGCAGAATATTGCGGCCCAAGAGGCGGAAGTGGGAGAAGAGGAACGGGCTTATCTGGAGCAATTGGCCCGTGAGCTGGGGGAGCATAATTGCCGCAGATGCAATTACTGTTCATGCCCTCTCGGCATTCCCATACCGGATATCATGATTTCCAGTATAGCCAGAGACCGGCTTGGATTGCCTGCCTATGGGGACCAATTTTTTAGCAAGCATGGAGCCAAAATTCGCGCATGCGCAGATTATAAACCTTGCCGGGACCAGCCGCTCTGCGAGCCGAAATGCCCGTATGACCTGCCCATGCAGCAAGTGATCCAGCAATCGGCTCAATATGCGGAAGCGGATAACGATGCGCTCGAAGCCTAGTCGCAAACGAATCGGCATCGTAGGTTTGGGAAGCATTGCCGAAAAGGCATACCTCCCGCTTCTGGCCTCGCACCCGGGAGTTGAAATTATAGGTCTTGTCTCCAAAAGAAAGGAAACCGTTAAACGGTTCGGGCAGCTTTACCGGATTAATCAATGCCATACCCATTTAGAGGACTTGCTGTATAAGGAACCGGATGCCGTGTTCATTCATACGCCTACGGAAACCCACTTCGATGTGGTGAGCAAATGCCTTGCGGCCGGCATTCATGTGTACGTAGACAAACCCCTTTCCTACGAAATCAAGCAGTCTGTAGCAATGGCCGAGCAGGCGGAACGCAAAGGCAAGTTGCTGTGCGTCGGGTTTAACCGCCGCTTCGCTCCTCTTTATGTAAGAGCCAAGCAGTGGATGGAAGAGGCAGGGGGAATTGATCAATGCATTGCCCAGAAGCACCGGGTAAGCAAACAATCGCTCACGGCCAAACAAACCCTGTACGATGATTTGATTCATATGATTGATTTGCTGCTCTGGCTTGGCTGCGGCTCCCATGCCTTGACTGGATATTTTCAAAAAGATGATGAGCAGGGAAGGCTTGTGCACGCTTCAGGCAGCTTATCCTGGGGCAGCCAAAGCGGCTTTTTCGCTATGAATCGGGGCAGCTCCAGCGATCTTGAAAAACTGGAACTGTATGGCGGAGGACGTTCGGCAGTCGTTACTAATTTGGATCAAGGAGTTTTCGGAAGTGTAGAGACGGGGGAACGGCAGGATACCTTTGACAGTTGGAGTTCCATTTCTTATCGGAGAGGATTCGTGGGAATTGTTGAACACTTCCTGGAAAGTCTGGATCATCAGGAACACTGTCAAATTCGTGCGGACCAGGTGCTTCCGGTTCATTTTTTGATTGAAAAATTAGCCCCGTAGTCATTCATGGATAACGGCTGGAATCGCCAGTTGTTTTCTTTATCCTGATGCGCCTTTTATTAGTTCAACATAATAGGGGTTGTCACAGAAAGTCAGTGAATGCTGGCGGCTGGACGCCCCGTTTTTGTTATATAGCAAAAGCTCAGGTAACGGCTTAAGTGCTGGTTTTTAGATGAAGAATGAGATGACCACAATCTTTTCCTGCTGAATTTTTTCAATTTTATCGGCTTCGCCTGCTCGCGGGTTTTCAAGCCTTCAATTTCGTGGTATGATCTTACAATGTGTAACCGGTACCCTATTATAAAAGTTAAGCAGGGTGCCCATCCTTTTAGTAATGTTGTAATTTAGAAGCAGGGGTTGAGAAAGGAGTTGGAGATATGTCAGATAGGCGCTGTCCCCAGGTTGTTGTCATTGGCAGCCTTAATATGGACTTGGTTACCCGTGCCGAGCGAGCTCCGGTCAAAGGAGAAACCGTATTGGGGCAGGGGTTTGACATGGTTCCAGGAGGGAAAGGGGCAAATCAGGCTGTTGCTCTAGCCAAGCTGAATGCGGAGTGTACGCTGATAGGCGCCAGAGGAGATGATGATTTTGGCGGGCAGCTTGTAAAATCATTGGATCAGCATGGCGTAAACACATCGAAAATCAAGAAGGTCCCGGGCGTTACGACCGGGGTAGCCACCATAGTGGTTGCAGAAGAAGATAACAGTATTATTGTAGTGCCCGGAGCCAACTTTCACTGCACTCCAGAAGATATAGAGAAAGAGGAAGAGTTGATCCGACAAGCTGATGTTGTCTTGATTCAAATGGAGATTCCGGTTGAAACGGTTTGCAAAGGCATTGAGCTGGCAGCCAAGCATGGAACCACGGTTGTTTTAAACCCGGCACCGGCGCGGAAGCTTCCCGCAGAGATCTATTCCCGGATTGACTACTTGACACCGAACATTACGGAGCTGGCTATTCTCGCTGGAGAGGAAGCCGAACTTCAGGACAAGCCAGAACCACGCTATGAGAAAATGATGAGGGCACTTGCAGATAATGGTGTCAAGCATGTCATTACGACATTAGGTGAAGAGGGTGCGGCATATCTTGCAGCTCATGGGGAAATCCTAACAATGCCAGCTTATCCAGTCCATGTTATTGATACAACTGGAGCCGGAGACGCTTTCAGTGCCGCGCTCGCCTTTTCCTTGGGGCTAGGAAAACCGCAAAAGGAAGCAATTGAATTTGCTTCCAAGGCGGCCGCATTATCGGTTACGCGTTTTGGAGCACAGGCAGGAATGCCGTCCTTGGCGGAAATCGAAAATGCTTTTTAGCATGAATAAATATTAAGGATGCTCGGGCCGCGAGTCGAAACGAGACCAAACAATTTGAGGAGGATGGAACAATGAAGCTTAAATGGCGTTTACCTTTAATGATGCTGGTAATTATGCTGTCTGTAGTTGCCGCAGCGTGCTCCCGGTCGGACAACAACGGGGGGAGCGGAGATAATGGCGGCAAAGGCGAAGAGGCGGCAACCCTAACCATTATGGCAGAAGTGGGCTCTCATACAGATGCTTGGAAATCGGTTATCCCCCAATTTGAAGAGAAGTACAATGTTAAAGTCAATGTTACCGAGCTGCCTTGGGAACAGTATCGCCAGCAGCTGAATATGCAGTTTACCGGGGGGCGCGGCTCCGTTGATTTTGATTTGGCTTATGTTCCGATTGGCTGGGTTCCGGAAATGCAGAATCCAGGATATATTGCTCCAATCAGTGAAGGCGGCAATATTGATCAGCTTCAGCTGGATGATTTTCCTGGAATTGAGAATGCCTATTTTGGCGAAAACGAGGACCTTTATTTTGTTCCTTATATGAATGAAACACACGGTATTTTGTATCGCATGGATTTGTTTGAGGACGAGCAGGAGCAGGCTGCTTTTGAACAGCGGTATGGATACCCGCTGGCACCGCCGAAAACCATGGAGCAGTACAAGCAAATTGCAGAGTTTTTTCACCGTCCCGATGAAGGGCTGCACGGTGTGACGCTGATGGGCGACAACAGCTTGCTGCTTGGCTTCCACTTTTACAATCGTTTGTTTAACTATGGCGGAGATATTTTTGATGAGAACTATCGTCCGGCCTTCAACAATGAAGCCGGCATTCAAGCTTTGAATGATGTGAAGGAAATGTTCGAATTTACGTCGGCTGCAGCCAAGCAATACAGCTGGGGTGACGCGTCCGGTGAATTCCTGCAGGGAAGAAGCGCCATGGCGGAAATGGCAACGACCATCGCCCAAATTTCTCAAGACCCTGACCAGTCTACGATCGCCGGCAAGGTAGGTTTTTCCGGAATTCCGACAGCGAATGAAGGCGATCAGGATATCAAACGTTTTTATTTGCCTTTTGGGTTTGTGATGACCAGCAGTTCGGATGCCAAGGAAGCGGCTTTCCAATGGATAGAGTTTGCAACGAGCCCGGAAATGATGGAGCAGGCCGCGCCGGTCGGTAATATTCCTGCCCGCGTATCGGTACTGGAAGGACCACTGTCGGAGCAGTATCCATACTACCTTCCGCACTCGGAAATTATGCAATCGGCAAAACTGCTTCCGCTGCCGTTAATTCCTGAAGGGGCTACAGTAACAGAAGATTTGCTCCCAAGTGCGATCTCCCAGTTTCTCAATGGAAACTTGAGTGCAGAGGAAGCATTGAATCAGGCGGCTAGAGAAGTCGAGAATTTGATGGAATCCACGGGATATTACAGCAACTGATAACCGTTAACTAGACTATTTGACGAGGTGGCCCCATGAATAAACCTACAACCAGAGATAGAGATGCCTATTGGTTTGTTGCGCCATCTTTGCTGGTGCTTTTGCTGGTGCTTTTTATCCCTATTGTGGCCACAGTCGCATTAAGCTTTTTTTCCTACCCTTTGCTGAGACCCGATCTGGGCATACAATTCATCGGTCTGGATAATTATAAGCAGCTGCTAAGCGACTCGCAGTTTATCCAGTCGATGATCCGCAGCTTTGTCTTTGCCGGTGGATCTGTGGCCTCGGAATTGGTGCTTGGCACGGTGATGGCTTTACTTCTCAAAGGGAAGGTTTGGGGCAAGCCATTCTTCAAAGTTGCCTTTATGCTGCCTATGATGATGGTGCCGGTTGTAGTTGGGGTCGCCTGGAGACTGTTCCTGCTTCCGGATTTTACCCCTCTGGCGCAAATTTTTGACTGGCTGCATATTCCATTTGACACGAGCCGCTTATTGACCGAGCCATCCTGGGCGATGGTATCTGTCATCATCGCGGATATTTGGCAGTGGACACCCTTCGTCATGATTTTGATATTGGCGAGCCTGCACGGTATCCCGGATGAAATTTACGAGGCGGCCAGAGTAGATGGAGCCAGCGAGTGGAGGCAATTCTGGACCATGACCCTGCCTTTAATCAAGCCATCTCTGGTCACGGTTGGAATCTTGCGCGGCATGGATGCGATTCGGACCTTCGATCTGGTTTATATCATGACGAATGGGGGGCCCGCCTTCGCTACCGAGCTGGTGTCTATCTTTAACTATAAGATTGCCTTCAGCCGCTATGCCATGGGTTATGCTTCTGCGGTATCGACGGGTGTACTCCTCATCCTGGCTGTAGTCGTATTTGCCATTCTGCGGTACACGGGAAGAAAGGGGATGAAACTGTGAGCATGCGAAAAGTCAAACAGAACTTGTGGACAGGCATGAAAACGCTGGTGCTTTTCTTCCTGTTTCTCTTCTTTCTATTCCCGGTTTTATGGGTGTTCCTAACCTCGATCAAAAGACCGGTTGAACAGATGGCGATTCCTCCGGTGTGGTTTCCCGAGCAGCCTGTAATTCGCAATTATTTGCAATTGTTTGATCATCCCGATTTTGTTACAAGTTTGACGAACAGCATTCTTATTGCCGGGCTCGCGACCCTTTTTACCGTGGCCATTGGGGCCTTCGCTGCGTACTCCATGGTCCGGTTCAGAGTAGGCGGCGGACTCCTGCCGAACTTGATTCTGACGACGAGGATGATTCCACCGGTTGTGGTCATCATCCCGATTTTCTTAATTGCCTATAATCTCAACCTGCTTAACACTCATTTCTTGTTGATTATTACGTACACCGCTTTGAATCTGGCTCTGGTCATTTGGCTGCTGCGTGATTTTGTTGCCGCCATTCCTGTTGATATTGAGGAAGCCGCTATGCTGGACGGCTGTACCCGCTTGCAGACGATATTTAAGGTCGTCCTCCCTATTATCAAGCCTGGCTTGGTGGCTACTAGCTTAATTTGCTTCATCTTTTGCTGGAATGAATTTATTTTTGCTTTAACACTGTCAGGAGATGCCACAAAAACGATGCCTGTTTTGACGAGTTCCTTTGTCACTCAGAGAGGCACAGATCGCGGAGTTATGTCAGCCGCAGGGATGATATCCAGCATCCCGGTCATTGTGGTAACGATCTTTTTCCAGAAATATCTGGTCAGTGGATTAACTAGCGGCAGTGTGAAATAAACGGAAATCAGGAGGCTGGAGCTGTGAAAAAAATATTGATTGATTGCGATCCGGGCATTGACGATTCCCTTGCGCTCATTCTGGCGCTGAAATCAGACCAGGTGGACCTTAGAGCGGTAACGACCGTTAGCGGCAACCTGCACGTTGATGATACAAGCCGTAATGCTTTAACGATTATGGAGATGATGGGGGCGGATTCGATACCGGTGGCTAAAGGGATGGCCAAGCCTTTAGTCCGGGATATTCCGTTCGATCCTTTCTCCCACGGCAAAGACGGCCTCGGCAATACGGGGCTGCCCCAGCCGAAGCGTTCACTGGCTCCTGTGTTCGGACCGGATCTGATTGTGGAGCAGGCGAATCTTTACCCGGGCGAGCTTACGCTAATAGCATTGGGGCCTTTAAGCAATATAGCGATGGCTCTGTTGAAAGACCCTGAGCTCCCGAAAAAGGTTAAGGAGCTGGTCTGCATCGGGGGAGCCTTTGGCTTCAATGAGTATGCCTATAAACATGCAACAGGGGACAATCCGGTGAGTGAGTGGAATGTGTATGTGGATCCGGAAGCAGCCAAAATGGTGTTTAACTCCGGGCTCTCTATCCGCGCAGTAGGCTTGGACGTAGCCACACACCCGGACATTAATTTTCCGCAAGAGCAGGTTGATCTGCTTCGCCAATCCTCCAACCAGGAGGCGGTTTATGTCAGCAAACTGGTTGACTTTGTAGAAGGCAGAGGCTTTCAATCCTATTGTGTGCTGATAGATTCCTTGGCCGTTGCAGCAGTCATTGATCCGTCTGTAATTGAAACCACTTCTGTAAGGGTGGACGTGGAAACCGCCGGGACATTAACAAGAGGCCAGACGGTTTGCGATACCCGTAATCATTTTCGCTGGGATCACCTGCCGGTTATAGACGCCGCATCCGGTGCCGATTTCCGGAAGTTCTCTGAAATTGTTACCTCTGCGCTGCTTAAGTGATTAACAGCCAGCTTCGCAAAAATTCGCGGTGCCCTACCGGGCCAATTGTATGCGGTTTTCCGCATACAATTGGCCCGGGCCCCGCTGCAGTGGCGATTGTACGCGGTTTTCCGAACGGGCCATTCGGAGCTAGCAGGGAGTTGTACACAGAGTCCATCCTTACAGTTTTCATAAAGGGGTTAAACCACCGTTTATCGTAACGTTGTCTTCGCCATGTAGTAGCAGTATGGAGTCGTTCTTTTTCTTATAAACATGTTTGCTATTTTCATGCCGGAGTTGTGCCAGAACTGGAGAAGACATGACTGTTTTCGTATGGAACAGTGGCTGCATCTCCTTAACCCCCCTACACTTGTACGATTTGCCATACAAATCTTGGGTAATTGCCCTTCAATCCCCTGTATTTGTACGACGTTTCATACAAATCTCCGGTAATCGCTCTTCAACCTCATGCATTTGTACGACATTTCGTACAAGACGCAGGCAACAAGCCCATGGAGGCTCGACCCCCTCGACCCCCTCGACCCCCTCGCCCTCCGTCCCCGTTTTATTGCGTCGCAGCGGTTATAAGAGAACAGGGTAGTATTGTGTTAGATTTTGCTGAAATTTGTAATGTTTCCGTAACTACTTTGACCCAGGAAGACTGGTACGATAATCCTATCTAATCAAGTACTTCCAAGTGCGGATCGCAGAGGCGGGAACAGTTGATGAAACTAGGAAAAAGAAGAATAAATTGGCGCCGTTTTTCGTTGTTTATTATATTTATCCTCGTTATTTTCATAGGATATAATAGAGTAGAGGCTTTAATAGTAACCGGCGGGGGCAACCTGACGGCTATGGCACCCGCCCAATCGATGAAACCGCCGGATGATGATCATGTGGAGATGGTGTCGGGGGAGGATAGCCCGCGTGACCCCGTGCTGCCTAGTGTGCCCCCGGACTCTGCTCCAGACGACGATAATAAGCAGCAGGCGCCGGTCACAGGTCCATCGGCTCCTCCAACCGAAGAACCATCGAATTCAGATGCCGAGGAGCCGTTGACTTCACCTGCGCCTCCGGATTTATCGAATACAGACGCGGATAAAGAAGATAGAGAAGAAGATAAAGAAACTGAGCAGCCGCCGTCCATCCCTCCCGATTCTAGTGCATCGGGCCCGGATGAACAAGACGGGCAGCGGGAGGACGATTTGGCTTCGGATGGCCTCAAAAAAGTAGCCCTAACCTTTGATGACGGTCCTGACGAGTTGTGGACTCCGCAGGTTTTGGACATATTAAGACAATACGGAATAGAAGCAACGTTCTTTCTAGTAGGGACGCAGGCTGAGAAGTACCCGGATATGATCCCTGTGATTCTGGATGAAGGACATGAAATTGCGAATCACACCTGGAGCCATAAGAAGCTGACAGGGATAAGCGAGCAGGAAGTCATGGAAGAGCTTCGTACTATGGAGGCCTTTTTGGAAGAACAGATTGGGGACTTCTCATCCTTATTCAGAGCCCCGTACGGTGCGCTTTCGGATTCTGTTCGCAGCTTGGTCGCGAATGAAGGTTATAAGATCGTAGGATGGACGGTCGATCCTCGCGATTGGGAAGGTACGACTCCTGAGGCTATGCTGGAGATAGTGAAATCCCAGGTTTCGGCGGATGGCATTATTCTATTGCACAGCTTCGGCGGTAAGAAGGGTGATCTGAGTAATACCATTGAATTTCTGCCCATGCTGATTGATTATTTGCTTGCAGAAGGCTACACGATCGTAAAAGCTTCAGATATAGATTAGAATTAGCTGCCGCTTCTCGTAATTTAAGCGGTGCTAGTGCCAAGCTCAGAAAGTGGCTCGACATTGAATAGCCTCGGCTAGAGGCTGCCTTAATCGGTCCTGTTGTCCCGCATCGGGACCTGGGCCGATTTGTTTATGGGAAACTAACTTTGAAAATGACTTAGGGAGGAGCCTGCATGCGATCTTTTTGGAGGTTGAAAATCGCCTTGCTGCTTATCATCATGACATCAACGGCTTGCAGTTTCGCTGTCTCTCCTGTCGATTTGCTTAAAGCTCCCTCGGTCTCTACAGATTTACAGGAGATGAGGCAAGCAATTCACAATGAACTGCCAACGGGGGCCAAGCTAACGATTCCGGAACAGCTTGAATCAGTGAAAGCGGCAATTATTGAAGCCGATTTGGATGGTGACGGCATCAATGAGGCGATAGCATTTTACAAAAAAGAAATCAATCAGTTTGAATTTGGTGTTCTTGTTTTAAGCAAGAAAGAGGGCAAATGGAAGAAAATTGCCGACATTAAAGAATTGGGAAGCTCTGTGCAGTTTGTCGACTTTAAAGATGTGACCGGCGACGGCACACCGGTTATGCTGGTAGGCTGGAGCGGAGGAGAAGATGTCAAGAAGGAACTGACTGTGTACCAAATGAAAGAGGGAACAGTTCAGGATATCGGCCGCTTTTCTTACACAGAGCTTGCGATAGGCGATCTCGATAACAATGGGATTGCCGATATTGTTCTGATTCAGCAGGACCGCAATCTGATGAATGCGAAGGCGGAGCTTTATAAATACGAAGAGGGAAGAATCCGCCTAAGCGATGAACATATTTTGGACGGAGGGGTGGGCGGCTACATTCAAGTTTTATTTGGCAAAGCAACCGCATCCCGTAACGGAATTTTCATAACGGCTCAAGTGGGAGCCCATTCCTCATTTACGACCCTACTTGTCAAAGAGGACGGAAGGCTTAAGGATGTATTTGGTGATACTAAACAGTATGTGATGCTGAGTCCATATGGGGTTATTCATAGAGACATCAATCAGGATGAGATTATTGAAATAGCTTCGCTGTTTGAGCCGCCGGCCAACGGTCCGCTTCCGCTTGTCGATGTTCCGTGGATTCATCGCTGGCACCAATGGGATGGTCAAGCTGGCTTGAATCTGGTATACGAGAATTATTATGATTATGGAGCAGGCTTTCGCTTTGATTTTCCCGCAAAATGGTGGGGGCAGTATACAATTGTCAAAGAGGAAAAGGAGCATCTGAATCTGGTACGCTTTTACCACGTAGAGAATGAAGAGAAGGGAAGGGAATTTTTTTCTCTTGCCTATTACCCTGTTGATGATAAGCTTAAAAATAAAATCGAGTGGGAAAATCAGCAAATGCACACGATTGACCTAGGTGAGCGCAACGGGCAAATATTTACCGCTGTCATTCCTCGAGCCTCTCAAAACTCCAGAGGAACCTCCGGTTTTGAAGCGCTAAGACTCGATGATGAAGAAATTATTTCCTATTTTCATTTTCTGCCCAAGGAATAATGGTACTTGAGGAAAGGACGGTGCAGTGCATGAAAGTATTGATTCTCGAGGACGAAGAATCAATCCGGGGCTTCGTCAAAATAAACTTGATCCGCAACGAGATTGAAGTCGTGGAGGCGGAGACTGGCGAGGAAGCAATGCAAAAGCTGGAATTGGAAGGACATGTAGACATCGCCATTCTTGATGTGATGCTTCCGACCATAGATGGATTTGAAGTATGCCGGCGGATCCGGGAGCTTTATCCCGACATGGGAGTCATCATGCTTACTGCCAAGACCCAGGATTCCGATAAAGTCACGGGACTGGAGCAGGGTGCAGATGATTATGTCGTTAAGCCGTTCAGTCCGACCGAGCTGATCGCCCGTATCAAGGCTCTTTACAGAAGGTTAAAGCCCGTTTCGGAGCAGGATGACAACCGGCTGGAATCAGGCCCCTTTGCAATCTCTCTGGATGAACGGAAGCTGTTTAAAAGAGGAAAAGAAATTGATGTAACGCCGACTGAATACGAAATCGTTAAACTTTTTATGGAGAATCCGAGAAAGGGAATCAGCCGGGATACCATCCTGGATAAAGTATGGGGTAAGCATTATATTGGCGACTTAAAAATTGTGGATGTCAATATCCGCAGAATCCGTCAAAAACTAGAAGATGATCCGTCCATGCCCAAATATATTGAAACGATGTGGGGCTACGGATATATGTGGAAGGGATAGTCTCTGTTGAATACAATTAAAGGCAGAATGATGGTCGGTTACGGCATCGTTATTTTATTCGTCGTTCTAATTTTGGGTGTTCTGTTTATCGGTACCGTAAGACAATATTATTACGGAAGCGTACAGCAGACGCTAAGCGAACGGGCTGCTGTATCGGCCCGGTTTTTCAGTCAATATCTCGACGAATATTCCTTGCGCGAGCAATCCCGTTATATTTACGAAAGCGCTATTGATGATGATTTCACGCGAATCGAAGTATTTGATTTGCAGGGGAATCTCGTTATTGATTCCTACGGCCTGCAGCCTCACGAGAAGGTGCTGACACCGGATATTACTGCCGCACTCAAAGGATCGACACAAACCTGGACAGGGATATCGCCGGAAACAAACGAGAAAATTTTTGCCCTTTCCCAGCCTCTTATGCAGGGAAACCGGGCAATAGGTGTTATCCGTTACACTACTTCCATTGAACAGGTCGACCAGGTCGTGAACCGGTTTACGCTTGCGGGGATTGGTGTTGGCTTGATTGTTATCTTTTTGTCCTGGCTAATCAGTACACAGCTGGCAAAGCGGATTGTCAGCCCGATTGAAGAACTGACAAATGCCGCTGCTCATATGGCGGAAGGCGATTTTACCCGAAAAGCGGAAAAGCGATATAACGATGAAGTTGGCCATTTAGCAGATACACTCAATTTTATGGCTGATGAGATCGTGCGCAACGATAAGCTGAAAAGCGACTTCATCTCCTCTATCTCCCATGAGCTCAGAACGCCGCTTACATCCATCAAGGGCTGGAGCGAGACCTTGATTTCTGGAGGACTGAACGAGCAGGAAGAAACCAAGCTGGGTTTGCAGGTTATATCCAAGGAAACAGACCGGTTAATCGGCCTGGTAGAGGACCTTCTTGATTTCTCCAAGCTGCAATCCGGCAATCAAAAATTGCAGGAGCAGCCGATTGATCTTAACCATTTGGTGGAAGAGATCGGGCATCAATTTGCGGCGAGTCTGAGACGAAAGCACATTCACCTGGTTGTCGAAACGAAGGAGCCCCAGCTTATTGTCCATGCTGACCGGAACAGGCTTAAGCAGGTATTGGTGAACCTTTTGGACAACGCGATTAAATTTACGTCTGAGGAAGGGACGATCCGCCTGAGTGCCGGCAAGGAAGAGGAATGGGCGGCCATTAAAGTAACGGATGACGGGGCGGGAATACCCGAGGATAGCCTAAGACGGGTAACGGACAAATTTTTTAAAGCAGATTCCCGCTCGCCTGGCAGTGGGCTGGGGTTATCCATTTGTAAAGAAATAGTGGAACAGCATAATGGGGCGCTGACCGTCTACAGTAAGCTGGGTGTGGGTACAACCGTAAAAGTATCGCTCCCATTCCCGCAATTCCCTGCTCTTCCTGCAGAAAGTCCGCCGCCCCAAGGGTAGCTTCCTGAAATGTAGAGCGATCAGGAAATCTCTCAGCTCAGATACGAAGTAATTGATACAAATGCTAACCGGATTCGGGATTGGCCTTTACCTAACATAGGCAGGTATGTCAAGCAGCTGCGAAACAGTTTTAAACGAATAGCCGAGCTGCTGAAGCTTTTCTATGATGCGCGGCAATCCGTCCACGGTTCCTTGTAAGGTCCCTCCTTCGCCTGTTGCGCTATGCATTAAAATAATAGAGCCCGGACCAGTGTTGGCCAGCACGTTAGCAGCAACCTGTTCCCCGGTCAGGCGATTCCAGTCGACGCTATCCACATTCCATAATATAATTTTCAGGTCAAGTGAGCGTGCTATATCGATGACATCCTCGTTAATGGCTCCGTAAGGAGGTCTCAGATTAGCCGGCTTGACTCCAATCAAGCGCTGAACCTGCTCATTAGTCAACGTTAGCTGCCGGCGGATCTCTTCCGCTGGAAGCTTACTGAGATTAGGATGACTCCAGGAATGATTGCCGACCTCATGGCCGTCTTGAATCATCTGCATAAATACGTCAGGGTTAGTTTGGATTCGGTGGCCTACACAGAAAAAAGTCGCTTTCACTCCATACTGCTTCAAAATAGAAAGAACTTGCGGAGTCCATTCGGTGTCAGGGCCGTCATCGAAGGTTAAAGAGACCTCCTTGACCTGGGGACCGTGCAGCAGGACCTCGCTCGGGTATAAGGAAGCCCAATCCGTTTGTTCTGCATGCGGAGGCCGCTCCTGTTCACTTTCCGGTCCGCCGGCAAGCTCCGGGGTAGGCATACGATACCAGGATCCGTTATAACTATGATAGAATACGCCAGGGTAGACTCTATGAGGATAAACATTATTTGTACAGGATCTAGAATAAACTCTATAAGGGACTCCATTAGGAACTCCATAAATAAAACCATTCACGGTTATGCACCTCATTTTTACGGGTCATTTACCTATAGCCTATGCATAGGGTGCTCCAATGGTTAGAGGAAAGTGAAAGAGAGCCGTATGTTATTGCGGTTATTCGTATATATATGTTGAAAGAAAGGTAACCTTCGGGATAAAGGGTGAAAGGATTCCGGCCAGCGCTTTCTGAAGGAAATCGGCTTCCGAAGCATTAACTGTGAAGCGGTCGCCTTTGTTCCATGATTGGCGTAGGAGGTGGTTAAGTGAAGCAGTTTGTGAATAAAATGAAGCTGGGTGCGGCGGAAGCGGCAAAAATGGCCCAGCAGGCAATGGAAATTACCCGCATAAAGTCTCATATTTCTTCAAAGGAAAAAGAAGTCGACAGATACTTTGAAGCGATCGGCGAAAAGGTGTTCGAAGCTTATGTAGATAACAAGCTGGAACGATCGGAGTCCTTCATTGCAGAGGCCAGTCAGCAGATCGTAAGACTTCGCCGGGAGATCAGCGAATTGGAAGAACGGATTAAGCAGGTGAAGCAGGTCAAGAGCTGTCCTTGCGGTCGAAACGTGCCGCTGGAAGCCAATTATTGTCCGGCCTGCGGGCACTATTTCGAGTCCCGGCCTCCAGTTAAAGTTATTTGCGGCCGTTGCGAAACCTTCAACGAGGAAAACTCCTTGTATTGTTACAATTGTGGTGATTACTTAATGCCATTAAGTCTGGAGGACCCGAAAAAACCCGGGCAATCCTCATCTTCAGATGAACAAGGGGAAAAGCGTTAATTGTAACGCCAGATAGCAACCAGCTCTCTTCATTAGCCGTGCAGAAGAGAGTTTTTTTATGCCGCCAGGATAGCAGCTGGATGCTTGTGCAGCAAGCGAATAATCTGCTCGCAAATAACTTTTTTATAGCCTGGGCGGTTGACTATACCGAAATGGGCAGCAGCACATAGGTTACTGTATAAAAATGTATGTTAAACCTTAAGGAGGAAGTCTGATGCTTTATCCTCATGGATATTATCCGCTTGTCTCGGAATTCCCGGATCAGCAATGGATTCCGCTGGAGGATGGGAATTTTTTGCAGACCGCTGCTTCATGGAAGGATCAGGCGGTAGAGTTTCAAGCGGCACCAAGAATGCCCCAGCTGTATGGGCAAAACCCGAATGATTTGCGTTTTTTTGAAGGGAAGTGGGGAATATTCACGATTAATGGACAACGGGTAGCAGCCTATGTAGACAATATTGATACAGCCTCTATGTCAGCAAGGGTGTACTACGCGAATAATCAACCAGGAATCATTGATATCACGATGATTTCGCTGGCAGAGGGCCCGTTTGCGGCCAGACCCGAACCTGGCCCTGGTTTCGCTTCTGTTCCCTGGTCTCCTAGTCCCGGCCCTGGCCCCTGGTCCTCCGGACCCGGAGCAAGCCACGGTCAATGTCGCTGGATGTGGATTCCGGTAGTTGGATGGCAGTATATTTGCCTGCAGCCTTAGCCTTGATAACAGAACACCTCAGGTCACGCGTGGCGCTTCTTTAATCTTGTTGAAGGACATCACTTTTAGCTTGAGGAAAGAACGACTATAACCATTCTTTCACTTGAGAGAATAAACGAAAAATGAGTAAATTAAGATGCCGGCAATATTGAAAGAAAGGAGCGTGATCGTTTTGATTACAAACAGTGAGGTGGTCTTCGCCTAAGGCGAAGATTGTTAAGAACGGGGCCTTCGGGCCCCGTCCTATAAGATTACGGATATAAAAAGCTGCGGATTCAAATTAACACTTGCTTATTCGCTAGGATTGCATATATAATTGGGTTTACCAATAAACATTAATAAATAACATTAATTAGGTGAAGGGAGTAGATCAGCATGATTCAGATCGCACATCTATACACAGGAAGTTCAACTAAATAAATAAAGTTGGCATAACCATCACCTGATTATCACATACATCGAGGATTATACTTACCGCGGGCAGGCACGATGAGGTTATCGTGTTTTTTTTATTCCCTTTTTTAGGTTTAAGCGTGAATCCATTTCATAAATCGTATCCATCTCTGAATGGTTCAATATATAGAATCACTTGAATCAAGTGAGTCCATATATCGCTAATTCAACGCTCGGTTAAGGAATTATGAAGTGAATTCGTGTTACATACATTTTGAAAGGAGGTGCTTGAGATGAAAGCGACTAATCCAAGAATGACAGATCATATTTACGGAAAAGAAAAGATCGAGGAGGTTTTCATCCATGAGCTACAAAAACGGGAGGGATATTCTTCCGCCTAGTTTATTGAAGCAGCTGCAGGAGTATATACAAGGGGAAATTGTATACATTCCTAAAAGAGAACAGAAACGTGCAGGATGGGGAGAAAATAACGGAGCGCGTTTACTGATTGAACGAAGAAACAAAGAAATTTACCGGAAATACATGAATGGATCAAAAATTATAGAGCTGATTCAGGCCTACCATCTTTCCGAAGACAGCATCCGGAAGATTATCGGTAAAAGCCGGGAAAAAGCTAAAGCTACACGATAGATTAGGCGGCTGATTCTTACAGAGTCAGCCGCCTAATTCGTTGACTTCCCCCCAAAGGCTTCAAGGTGAAATATACGTGGTATTCAATCTATGAATTTTTTTTCATAGAATGGAGGCGGCTCCCCAAGCTCAGCGTTCGCGGTATGCATATACTGAAGCAATACTGATAAAGGGGGGAGTTCTATGAAAGAGCACGATTCCATGTGGACTATGCAGATGCTGATCTGGCTGTATTGGTCTTATTGGAAAGAGAGAAGATAGGGCAGGAGCTGCTTGTTCCTTTATTGGACAAGCAGCACTGGAATTTCAGATCATGGTTTCATTAAGCTGGAATTATGCCGGCAGTGGATATTCTTGGGGAAATTCAGTATCCTTAAGAGATAGATATCAGTCCGGTATTTGCAAGAATCATTTTATGCCCAATACCCGGTGAAGAAAGGAATAATACCATGAGCTCTAATCCGTCGTTCCGTGCGATTATTTTTGATATGGACAATACGCTTATTCAGTCCACTATTGATTTTGTGTGGATGAAGAGAGCGGCACTTTCTTTTTTGCAAGATCGTCGTCTATTGCCGGAAGGATACTCTGCGGAGCATAAAACAACTGCTCAAGTCATCGAGGATGCCCGCAAAACGTCCGCGGGAGCTGAAGAATGGATGCCTCTCATTTGGGAAGTTTTAGCTGAGGTAGAACGGGAGGGGATGAAAGACGCCGGTCCCGAGCCCGGGGCTGACAAGATTTTGGAGCAGCTGCATGGCAGATACCCGCTGGTAGTGCTCACTAATAATGCTTATCAGGCAGCGATAACGGCTCTGGAACATACCGGAATGATTGCTTACCTTGATCATGTCGTAGGCCGGGATCAGATTCCGAAGCTAAAGCCTTCTTGTTCAGGCGTCAGATACATACACGGGCTGTATCCGGATATTGAACCCGCCGAGTGGCTGTCTATCGGGGATTCATGGATAGACGGAAGGGCGGCTATACGCGCAGGCTCTCGATTTTTAGCCTATCGTGGGGATAGAAGTAAATTTGCTAGGGAAAAGGTAGAGCCTATCGGGTGGATTGACCAGTTGGAGGACATTATTCAATATTTGTAACGGTTCCGCTCACACAGGAAGGAGGACGACGAGATGAAGAAATATTTTACCGTCGAGGAAGCCCATGCGATTCTCCCCATAATCCGTGAGGAAGTCGGTCAGCTGCAGGCGATTAAACGGGCTTTTGAAAAGCGCTATGAAGAATTGTCCTTACTCAAGCAAAAGCTGGCTACGCCCGTAAAAGAACGCGATGACAGACTTTTCGAGAGAGAATTCGAACTAGAGTTCATGCAGATAGAAGCGCAGACGATTGTAAACAGCATTGCCCAGAAGGGAGCGGAATTAAAAAGCGTAGAAGCCGGGCTGGTGGATTTCCCTGCACTTAAAGATGGACAGGAGATTCTGCTCTGCTGGAAGATGGGAGAGGAACGAATTACCCATTACCACGGTCCGGAGGAAGGTTTTATAGGACGCAAGCCGCTTGATGGCGAAGTGAAGTGAGCAAGCCATCCTGAAAGCAATGGTCAGCTCAAGGATAATGGTCCCCCCCTTGTAAAAAGCGGTCTCCAAGCATGTTTCGTGTCTAGAAACCGCAATTCCAACCGAAAACCGGGGAGGGATTATAAGGGAGGCGCCCTATTTCATCCCAAGCTTATGCCTCTTCCCATGCTTGCGGATGGCCTTCGCCTACCCACTGTGCAGCGGCTGCATTGGATTCAACTTGCTCCACACTTTTACAGCCGGGAATAACACTGGTGACCGCATCATGCTTTAAGCTCCAGGCGAGAGCCCATTGGGCCATATCCATTCCTTGTGGAACCTCGTTTAACCGGATTTCCTCCACCTGTTTAAGCTTGTCTAAAGCAGCTTCTTTGTCATGATTATGCCGCACATCATTTGCCGCAAATACGGCCCCGGGCTTATATTTTCCGCTTAAATAGCCGCTGGCTAATGGAACACGGGCCAGAACGCCCAAATGTTGCTCTATGCAGGACGGAAACACTTTGTCCTCAGGCTTCCGGTCCAAACGGTTATAGATCACCTGTATGACTTCAGAATGAACGCGGGAAGACTGTTCAGTCTGATAAAGATTATCATTTTTGCCGATAGAGGTTCCCAGATGGCGAATTTTCCCCGCTTGCACCTGCTTGTCCAGCATTGTCCAAAGCTCATCATTATCGAAAGCTTCGTTGCTGCCGGAATGAAACTGATACAAGTCGATGTAATCCGTTTGCAGCGCTTTGAGCGAGGCATCCAGCTGCTCCAGCACATCCGAAGCGGAATAACGATCCGTACGAGTCAAATGGCTGTGAAATTGATGGCCAAATTTAGTCGCAACAAACCAATCCTCACGACGGTCCTGCTTGAGATAGCCTCCGATTAACCGCTCGGACAAGTGATCTCCATAACACTCGGCTGTATCAATGAGGTTAATGCCCAGCTCCTTGCCGCGTCCCAGAATCCGGTTCACCTCGTCCTGGGAGAACGATTTTCCCCACTCCCCGCCAAATTGCCATGTGCCAATGCCGATGACGGACACTTTACGACCGGTCTTTCCCAGCCTCCGGTATTTCATTGTCATTCTATTGCCTCCTCGGGTAGCATAGTTACCTTTAGTATGACCTTGAAGGCTCTGTTGATCCGTTTCCCCTGTTACAGAGCCTTATTAGTGGATTTCCATCTTTTTTTCCATCGTTTGATGGATGTCGGATGAATAAATATGAATAAACACCCGGTAAGTTCCCGAATCTTGAAAGGTCTCGTCTGCAGTGTAAACATGATCGGAAAGCTTGCTTGTTTTCAAAAATTTCCCCCTTGCAGAGCCTTCCTTGCGGACTTCAAAATCGATTCGGATGTCTTGTGCTGCAGAAGCTTCAAGCTCTACCTTCAGCTGTGTCTGCTGCTCGGCAATGGGCGGATCGGGATCGCTGGAAAGCGTGACCTGATCCTCTTCAAAGACGATCCCCTCCTGAAACGGGGTGGATACGGTTCCGCAGGCTGTTAGCCATATCAACAGGATGCAGCACAAAAACAAAGATGGTATTGTTGTAAATTTGGGGTTTCTCACGTTGGATAAGCCTCCTTTTATTCCTTTGCAGGTATGCTCTGACTAAGCAGCTCGGAAAAGGCGCCATTTAATCCTCTGGATGGATATTCCTGCATTAGTTCACGCAAACCGGCTGACCTTAAAACATGACCGTCCGCCATGAATACGACCTGATCAGCAACCTTCTCGGCAATATGCAGCTGATGCGTAGAGAACACAACGGTATGGCCAGCCTTTTTCAATTCGAGCAGCAGATCAATAAAGGCGTCCATCCAATATGGGTCCAGCCCATTGGTAGGCTCATCAAGTATTAGCAGCGGAGGCTTAGCCAACAGGGCTTGGGCAAACAGCAGACGCTGGCGCATTCCTTTGGAGTAGGCCGATGCAGGCTTATGCCTGACCTCCGTCAACCCTACCTGTTCCAGCAGCTGCAGCACACGTTCGTTGTTAACGCCTTTGAGCTGGGCATAGAAGGCTAGCAGCTCAAGTGCGGACAACGGCTGGTGGAAGTGGAAATCGTCCGGCATGTAACCGATGCATTCCGCATATTCCTTGCGCTTCTTCCTATGCTCCAGACCATTGACCGTAAGCTTGCCGGTGGTCGGCTGGATAATTCCTGCGATCATCCGCAGCAAGGTGCTTTTGCCGGCCCCGTTCCCGCCGCACAGGGCCACAATATTGCCGGCAGAGACCTGTAAGCTTAGAGGCTGAACAATGATTTTGTTATCGATCGACTTCGATACCTGGTCCAAAACAACTATAGGTGATTTATGCACGATATCGCCTGCTTTCCCATTCGGAAATTGCCAGTCCGAGACAAGCCGCTATCCATATTAAACAGACAGCAAGAAATAGCGGTATGCCGCTGGGCTGCTTAACCCACTGGACCCACTGATAATACTCCGGTCCCAGAATGGAGCCGCCTCCCATCTGAATAATCGTAAAGAGGCGTACGAGTTCCGCCGGATTCAGGAAGGTGAGCAATACAAGCAGCGGCTTGATCCATAAGTAAGGCAGGAAACCAAGAATCGTAACCAGAATCGTGGGCCAGGCAAGCACCAGAAAAAACCATATCCCGACACCATAAGTGAGCGCCTGCCAACGGTTGGCTGTAAAGGTGCCGATCACTAGAGCGATAGCCAGAAAAAGCAGGATTAGCAGGGCGGCAAAAATAAAAACAAGGCAAAGGTGAGCGGGGTGAACGCCTTGCCAACGACAACACCAAGCACGCCGGAAAGTCCAAAGCCGAAGCTGATGATCACAAGCAGCACAACAGCAAGCCCGACGTATTTGCCGAGCAGGTAAGCGGATGTGTTTAACGGGTAGGTTGCCAGCAGCTGCCAGCCTCCCTCTTCTTTCTCGGACGTCAAGGAAAAGGAACCAAGAAGAAGTGTCATTAGAGGCAATAGGTACAAAATGAGATTGAGCATTCCCGCAGTCGTGCTCGTATAGCCGCTGATTTGGTTTTGCGATTGGATAAGCAGCAGGGCCAGGCTAAACAAAGCAAATAAAACGAGAAACGAATAAGCCCAGGGATTACGAAAGCCCAGCTTAATTTCTCTTGTGGCTATAGTAAGCCAGTGCATGGCATCACTTCCTCAAAGGTGAAATGGCGTTATGGGTGCTGGAATCGAATTAGTGACTCCCGCTCTGCCCGTTGGAGCTGCCATGTTCCGGGTTCTTTCCATGGCCTTCCCCATCCTTTTCGTGTTCCTCGCCGTGGCCCTCGTGTTCATGATCATCGCCATGACCATCGCCATCATGGTGGCCTTCTCCGTGATGGTCACCATGATGATCGCCATGATGCCCTTCCCAGGTATGATGATCCAGATCGGCAGCCGACATCAACTGGCCCTTGGCCTGTTCACTAATAAATTTTTCGGCCTCAGCCTGTTCTTTGAATGAATAAATGCCGTAGGCCATCGGTGTAGTGAAGCTTTCATCATATACATAATAAGCGTCAGACAATTTAATCCATTCTAAGCTGTGATAATCACGGACGTATTGTTCTCCGATGGTGTCGGTGCCGTTCTGCGCCTTCCATTCATACAGGCATCCCAAGTCATCAAAAGTAAGGGCGCGCCCTTCTTTAGTAATAATCTGCGTAGCATGACGGTCATTAGCCACCTGCATGTTGCATATTTCGCAAGTATGGACCGCCTCATTAATTTCTATCGGACTGTACTTGTTTTGTCCGCATGCCGCCAAGACGAACAGCAATACACTTAATGCGCCTAGCTTGATCCATTTGTTCATTGTTTCCTTACCCCCATAGTATAAATAATGAGCAGGCTTACCAGCAGCAGCAGTGAAGCCATAATGGCTGTCCATATGCCGCCGGCATTACCCTCCTGAATATAAAACCGCGGCTTCATCAGAGGTGCTGTATCCACCATTTGCTGTTGAACTGCAGGTGGAAACATATTCTGTAAAAAGATAATGCCGGGTGATTGAAAAAAAAGCTGGTAAGCCGGTACCGGTCTGGTTAGATTTAGAAAGAAGGGATCGGTTTTATAGGGCAGACTGCTTACTCCCTGGCCGCTTAAATCAATGCCCTGCAGATCATCCCAGAAGTTGCTGTGCACCTCGTTATTGTCGCTGGTCATACTTTGCGCCTGCGTCACATTGGAAATGAAATGATTGCCGGTAAGATTGTTTTCCTGAGATAGCAGCATTTCCACACCGATGAAGTTGCGGGCAATCCAATTGCTGCTCACGGTGCTGTCTTTCACCTGTTCGATATAAATGCCCGTGCGGTTGCCGTCAATTTGATTTTGCTCAATAAGCGACTCGGTTACATCATAGAGCAAAATACCTTGTGAATTGACATTTTCACTCTGGTCCGTAAAGGCGTTCTCACTGACCTCTATCCGGTCGGAGCTCATAATCATCGCACCGGTGATGTTGTATTGGCCAATATTAGTTCGCAGCTCGGAATCGGCGGAGAACATGAGATGATAGCCATAACGTGAAAATTCGGCGTAGTTGCTTTCTACAGTATTATGCGTGCTGTTCTCTATATAAATGGCGTCATGCATAGTTGAGATGCGGCTGCCGGCAATCCGGTTATAATTGGATTCCAATAGATCTATTCCGTTGCCTTTATCTGAGTAGGTAGAGGGAATATTGTTGCCAGCCAGCGAATGACGAATATCAAGATCATCGAGAAGGTTGTGGTCGGCCCCACGCAAATAAATGCCGCTGCCCTTGGTGACAATGTCGAGGCCAAGCAGACGGTTGTAATTGCCTGTCACTTGAACCGCAGGCTGCAGCCTGTCCGCGGGCTCGTGTACAATATGTATCCCCGATAAGGTTATATGGTCGCCGGCAAGCTCAATAACAGGCTGATCCCCGGAGCTTCTTATCAGGACTTTGCCATTGCCGCTCAGCTCTAGTGATTTGGAAATCGTAACCGGTCCGCTGTACTCACCTTCCGGCAAAATCAGCATGTCTCCTTCCTCAGCAGCGTCAATCCATGATTGAAGATTGGCATTTGCCGAAGCGGCGGCTGTCCTTTGGGAAGAATAACCTTGAAAGCCTTTGAAGCCGGATAAGGCCGCCAAGCCGGTTGTCCCCCCGGCAGCAATAATGGCTATGGCTAACAGGAGCCGGCAGAATCGACTTAACAAAACCATCTGATATCACCTCCATAGTGAGGTCGCAGTCGCTTTTTCTTATTTTTCTCTGCCCCGTTAGCTGGATACACGAATTCATAATTCCATCGTTTTTCCTTTTTGTGGATTATTCTATCAGTCTATTCTATCACTATGAGTTTATTACAAAAATATAAAGCTTAGAATGGCCAGTTGGGGCTATTGTATGGCGCAAATGTGTCAATGTTGTTACCATAATGTTGAGAGATAAAGCTGCAGCAATAAAAATAGGTGTACGATAACGCTGACACAAGATAGGCACGGTTTAGTCTGGCAGCCTTTAACGGCTATCCGGAAACAACGAAGAAGGAATCAAGTTAAGCATAAGATGAAGGGAGCGGAAATCGTGAGGCAGTCGACAATGCTGTTAAACACTTTAAGGGATGTCCCCGCTGATGCAGAAGCAGCCAGCCATCAGCTGATGCTTAGGGCGGGATTAATCAAACCGCTGGCATCCGGGGTATATACCTTCCTTCCGCTGGGTATACGGGCCTTGAGGAAGCTGGAAGGAATCGTTCGCGAGGAAATGAACCGGGCCGGTGCCCAGGAAATGCTGATGCCGGCTATGCAGCCAGCGGAGCTATGGGAACAATCCGGACGATGGGACGTGTATGGGCCGGAGCTGATGAGGCTGACTGACCGAGGCGGAAGAGCCTTTGCTTTGGGACCGACTCATGAAGAAGTCATAACCAGCCTGCTTGCCAGTGAAGTGACCTCTTACAAACAGCTTCCGGTTACGGTTTACCAGATTCAAACCAAGTATCGCGACGAGAGACGCCCCAGGTTCGGAGTGCTGCGTTCCCGTGAATTTGTGATGAAGGACGGATACTCCTTCGATCGGGATCAGGAAGGGCTGGATCGGAATTATCAGGCCATGTATAACGCATACCACACTATATTAAATCGCTGCGCTCTGAACTTCAGAGCCGTAGAGGCTGATTCGGGAGCAATCGGTGGAACCGGTACTCATGAATTTATGGTGCTTGCCGATATTGGCGAGGACACGATCGCCTATTGCCCGCAATGTGACTATGCTGCGAATGTGGAGAAGGCGGAAGCAGCCGGCAACCGGGCAGCGGCACAAGGCGATGCGCAGCTCAATGGAATGACGGCTGATGTTCGGGCAGATGCGGATTCGGTAGTTAACCTGGACATGACGATGGTTTCAACTCCGGGAATGAAAACGGTGGAAGAAGTAAGCCGGTATTTGGAAGTCGCCCCTTCACAAATAGCAAAAACGATAGCCTGCCGGGCTGACGGGCAAATTGTGCTTGCACTTGTTAGGGGAGATCATCAGCTGAATGAAATCAAGCTGAAAAATTTGCTTGGCGCAGAAGTTATCGAGCTGTTGGATGAAGCAGGTGTAAGGCAGGAATTAGGCTCGGTTCCCGGCTTTCTCGGTCCATCTGGGCTGAAGCAGACCTTTCCATTATTCGTCGATCAGAGCTTAAGAAACGCAGCCAGCTTAGTCATTGGAGCCAACCAAGAGGATGCCCATTATTTGCATGCCCGATTGGGAAGAGATATTGCGGCTGAGGAGTTTTATGACCTAAGAATGGTCCAGCCTGGCGATGGTTGTCCCCGCTGTGCAGAGGCTTTGCAATTTACCAAGGGGATAGAGGTCGGTCATGTTTTCAAGCTGGGGACCAAGTATAGCGAGCAGTTAAATGCCACCTATGTAGATGAAAATGGACGCGAGCAGCTGATGATCATGGGCTGCTATGGTATTGGCGTATCACGCCTGCTGGCGGCTATTATTGAGCAGCATCATGACGAACGCGGGATTGCATGGCCGGTGGTTGTTGCCCCTTTTCATGTTCATCTGCTGCAATTGAATGCCAAAGACGAGCAGCAATCGGCGGTGGCCGAGGAACTCTACACAGCCCTGATGAAGAAGGGCGTAGAAGTATTGTGGGACGACCGGAAGGAGCGGGCTGGAGTCAAGTTCAATGACGCCGATTTATTAGGCATGCCGATACGCATAACGGTAGGAAAACGGGCCGGCGAGCGAGTTGTCGAATGTACGATCCGGAAAAGTGGTGAAACCGCTGAAGTGCTGGTTGATCAGTTGGAAAACTGGGTTCAGAAGGTAATCGGCTTAGGCGGATAAGATTCAAGAGCTAGCAAAGACCGGCTGCTCGCCGGAGAAAAAGAGGCGCCGTTCCTGATGGCTGAAGCCAGCAGACAAAGTGCTGAGGGCTTTGTCTGCCGGTGTTATTGAAATCCCGCCGAATGGATCTTCTTTTCACAAAGAAAACGTTCTACGCCGGGATAAAGCTCTCCCAGGCTGGTAATCGAGAAGCCGCAGGTTCTGTAAAACTCCATACTGTCTTGATCGGTCTGCGCTTGAATAGAAGCCAGCTTGTGCTTTTCGATCACTTCATCAATCATCTTCCGGCCAATGCCCCGGGTACGTAAATGATCATCAACGGCAATATGAAGAATGGTCGCTGCAGGGCTTTCGCTAGTTGCTTCTTTTCTGACGCTGATGCCTATAATGGCCTGCGGCACGCCATCCTCAAGCAGGGCATAGAAAAACCGGCAAGACTCGGAAATGTAAAGATCAATGATTTTGGATATTTTTTTGTCATCCGCCATATATAAGCATTGTTCAATCAGCCTGCGGACAGCCGGGGTAAATTCTTCCGCTCGTTTCAGCAGTTTCATGCTGGATTCCTCCGTTTGTGTTAAGTCCCTATCATGTTAGGGGTCCTTGTAAAAGGTATTATGGCCCGCTCTATAGACCATACTACAGATCAAGTCCCTTGGATAGGGCACGGTCAAAAAGCTGGGTACTAGCTATTGTTCCATAAAACAACCGTTTCGATAACAACATACCCTGAAGAAACTTGACCGACTCGCATATTTTGTATGCTATGCTAAGATTTTTTTTGCGGGAGGACAACAACACCTGGAATGAAGTCGTTGCCGGCCAAGACTGCTGCAGGGTATTGATATTGGGCTTGTGCCAAGCTGGTCAGGCCTTGCGTTCCCCCTATAATTTGCATATAATGACTTTTATACGTTAGATTTGCTGGTGTATAGTTCTGAAAAGCTATGATGGAGACAAGTAAGCAGTGCTTCTTTACAGGGAGAGGATGCCGGAGATTGAGAGCATCCTTACAGAACCAGGCTGCTGAAATTCACTCCGGAGCTGTCCCTTGAACCGGCCGCTGCTTTTCTTGCAGGGTTTTTGCAGTAGAGGGTACCGGTGCCGAGCCGTTATTCGATAAGAGTGAATTAGCGAAGGCTTTAGACTATGCCGGTATTTCCTTGGACCTTTGTAGGGCCCAGGTGAACGCTAATTAATGAGGGTGGTACCACGGCGTCTTCGTCCCTTTTTGGGAGCGAAGGCGTTTTTTTCGTTTCAGGCGCAGAGGAGCGGTGAAAGTGACGGGAAGCTGCGGAATCGTTCTGGAGAAATGAAGTGTGCGCCTTTACCGCCGGATTGTACTCCTTTAAAGGTCTGGGTAATCAAAAATCTGGGATAACAGCGCTCGGAAGGAATGATCCGCAACTAATAGACCGTTTTTTCACCACATTTCTAAAGAATGAACAATCAATTGTTTAGTGGAGGCGATTAGTGATGAAAGACAGGCTGGAGGCGCTGAAACAAGAGGCCCTGCAGGAATTGGAGCAGGCAGCTAATACTCAGCACTTGAACGAGCTGAAAGTAAAGTATTTAGGCAAGAAAGGTCCGATTACTGAGGTGCTAAGAGGAATGGGTTCTCTGAGCGCCGAAGAAAGACCGGTCATCGGTCAGGTAGCCAATGATGTAAGAGCTGCAATTGCTGAGGGCATCGAGGCCAAGCTGGAGCAATACCGCAAGGAGGAGACCGAACGGAAGCTGCGTCAGGAGACAATTGATGTAACGCTGCCTGGCAGAGCTCGTCCGGCGGGAGCGATTCACCCGTTGAATAAGGTGATTGAGGAAATTGAAGCGATTTTTATAGGCATGGGATATACCGTAGAAGAAGGGCCCGAGGTAGAAACCGATTATTTCAATTTCGAAGCGCTTAACCTCCCTAAGGATCATCCGGCGAGAGACATGCAGGATTCGTTCTATATTACGGAAGATGTGCTGCTTAGAACCCATACCTCACCTGTACAGGTGCGTACTATGCAAAGGATGAAAGGATCTATTCCGGTCAAGATTATATGCCCGGGCAAGGTTTACCGCCGTGATGATGACGATGCTACCCATTCCCACCTGTTCACCCAAATTGAGGGACTAGTCATTGATAAAAAAATTCGGATGAGCGATCTCAAGGGAACGCTGCAGCAGTTTGTTCAGGAAATGTTCGGCAAACAAACGCAAATCCGTTTGCGGCCCAGCTTCTTCCCTTTTACGGAACCCAGTGCGGAAGTCGATGTCAGCTGCATGATGTGCGGAGGAGCGGGCTGCCGGACTTGCAAGCAGACAGGGTGGCTGGAAATTTTGGGCTCGGGCATGGTTCACCCGCGGGTGCTGGAGATGTCGGGGTATGATCCGGAAGAATACAGCGGCTTTGCATTCGGTATGGGTGTCGAGCGTATTGCCATGCTGAAATACGGGATTGAGGATATACGGCATTTCTATACGAACGATTTGCGGTTTTTGCAGCAGTTTGTTCATATTTAAGCTGTTTCAAGCTGTTTTGCCCTAGGTAAAATGCTGATTGGATTAAACAGGAAGGGAAGGAATATATAAGATGAAGGTATCCTATCAATGGCTTTCCGATTATATCGATCTGTCCGGGCTCTCTGCTACTGAATTAGCGGAAAAGCTGACTCGCAGCGGGATTGAGGTCGATGTTGTGGAACAGCGGAACAAAGGGGTGCACCAGGTCGTTGTCGGATTGGTGAAAACGAGGGAGAAGCATCCTGATGCGGATAAGTTAAGTGTATGTACAGTGGATGTCGGTGGAGAAAGTGATCTGCAAATCGTTTGCGGAGCCAAAAACGTAGACGCCGGTCAAAAGGTTCCGGTAGCCGTCGTGGGCGCCGTGCTGCCGGACAATTTTAAGATCAAAAGAGCGAAGCTAAGGGGAGTGGAATCCCAGGGCATGATCTGTTCGGCCAAAGAGCTGGGCATGAATGACCGCTTGCTGCCCAAAGAAATTCAGGAAGGCATTCTGGTGCTCCCGGAAGATACGCCAATCGGAGCTAGCGCTCTTGCCGTGCTTGGGCTGGACGATGAGGTGCTTGAGCTGGACCTGACGCCAAACCGTTCCGATTGCTTAAGCATGCTCGGAGCAGCTTATGAGATTGGCGCGATTACAGGAAGAGAAGTAAATCTTCCCAATGATCGGGAGGGCTTGAGCGAATCCTCTTTATCTGCAGAAGAGAAGGTAAAGGTCAAGATCGATGCGCCTGATCAATGCTATCACTATGCGGCCCGATATGTAGAGAATGTAGAGATCAAAGCTTCCCCTCTCTGGATCCAAAACCGTTTGATGGCTGCTGGAATTCGTCCGATCAACATTATCGTAGACGTCACTAATTACGTTATGCTGGAGACAGGTCAGCCGCTTCACGCTTTTGACTATGATAAGCTCGATGGAGGCAATATTGTTGTCCGCATGGCCCGTCAGGGGGAAACGATTGTTACTCTTGACGATGTGGAACGCAAGCTCGATTCCTCAATGCTGCTAATCACCGACGGCACCAAGCCTGTCGCTGTAGCTGGAGTTATGGGAGCGGCCAATTCGGAAGTGACTGCTGCTACCAGCAGGATCGTTCTGGAATCGGCATACTTCGCCGGGCCTTCGGTACGTAAAGCGTCACGGCAGCTCGGGCTTCGTTCAGAGGCAAGCTTAAGATTTGAGAAGGAAGTCAATCCGGAGATGGTGCTTGCCGCATTAAACCGTGCGGCATCACTCATTTGCCAATATGCAGGCGGCAAGGCTGCCGCTCAAGTTTCTCAGCAAATCATAAGAAAGACTGAGCCGGTAAAAATTGATCTGTCGATTGAGAAGCTGAACGAATTTCTCGGAACTTCCTTGTCAGAGAATGAGGTACAGTCTTTATTGGCAAGGCTTCAGTTCCCGATACAGTCTGCGGCCGGCGGTACGTTAACGGTTACGGTTCCGACTCGCAGAGGAGACATTACCCGCGCGGTTGACCTCTATGAAGAAGCAGCTCGGCTGCATGGATATGATCATATACCGACAACCTTAATGGAAGGCGTCACGACGCCGGGAGCCCTTAACCGGACGCAGCAGATCCGCCGTGCCATGAGGACGCAGCTGTCTCAGAGCGGGCTGCAAGAAGCGATTACTTATTCTTTGGTACATCCGCGTCAGCAGGCCGAATTCCCAGGGGAATATGCCAATGCCAAGCCGGTTAAGCTGGCCATGCCTATGAGTGAGGAGCGCAGTGTGCTGAGAACCTCGATCATTCCCAACCTTCTGGAGACAGCAGAATACAATCTGAACAGAGGCTCTGAGCGGATAAGCCTGTTTGAAATTGGCAAGGTGTTTCTCACAGAAGAGGATACGGTTACCGAACAGCCCGAAGAAAAATGGCTGCTCTCTATCCTGATCAGCGGCGAGGTATCCCCGCTGCAATGGTCGGAAAAACCTAGAAAAGCCGATTTCTTTGACCTGAAAGGGATTATTGAGAAGCTGCTTCGTTACCTTGGGATCAATGGCAGCTCTTATGAGGCGGCACAGCCTGTCGGCTATCATCCGGGGCGGACAGCGGAAATCTGGATGCGCAGCGTGGAAAAATCTGTGAAGCTGGGTACGCTCGGCCAGCTCCATCCGGATTTGCAAAGGCACAAAGGCCTGGAAGAGACGTACATTGCTGAGCTTGATGTGGAAGCGCTCGTGGAATTGTCTGAGTTCACCATTCAGTATCGGAGCCTGCCTCGTTATCCGTCCATGGCGAGAGATCTGGCCTTGGTTGTTGATGCTTCCGTCGAGGTCGGGAGAATGGAGCAGCTTGCCTGGGAAACAGCGGGAGATCTTCTTGAGTCGATAGCCGTGTTTGATATCTATACTGGTGAGCGTATAGGTGAAGGCAAGAAAAGCGTAGCCCTTTCATTTGTTTATCGCCATCCGGAGCGGACCTTGACCGATGACCAGGTAACCGAGATCAATAATAAGGTCATTGCCGCGCTGGAACAAACTTTTGCTGCAGAGCTTCGCAAATAACGGAAGGAAATCGGCCTGTCTTATCGAATATTTATCGAATAAGCGATAAGGCAGGTCTTTTCTATAGGGCGACATTTTCATAAATCCAAGGGGCTTTTACGCAAATAAGATATAGAGGCTGTGCCAAAGTGTCTCAGTGTTTGCGAATTGTAGAGCAAAACCGCTGCAGGCACAACAGCGGGCCTAACTGCAAGCAATGCTCAGATATTAACAGGAATCTTGCATGAAACGGCTTGTCTTGTCCAGGATAATGAATCTATTCCGGCTGTCATAGACGCTGCTAACGAGCCGTTACCTCAGATGAATATACAGCCTATGTTGATAGCTTGTCCGTCTTACAGCAACTCGAGGGATCGGGGAGGAGGAACAAAGATGAGCGCAGAAGAGAAAACAAGAGTCATGGTCGATATTTACGGAACAAACTATAAACTGATGAGCAGCACCAGTTCTAGCTACATAAAGAGGGTTGCTGCGCATGTGGATGAGCAAATGAACCAGATTGCCGGGCTCAATTCGCGTCTGGATACGATGAAAATTGCTGTTCTGGCCGCTGTCAATATGGCGGATGAATATTTTAAAATCAAGGGAAAGCATGACGAGCTTCTCGAAATTCGCAAGCAGTATGAAATCTCGCAGGAGCAGGTCAACCGCTTAGAACGGCAGAAGGCAGAGCTGCAAAAGGAAATCGGTGATTGGCAGCAGCGGGAGGCGCAGTGGAAGGAGTTTGAGCAAAAGAGTACGGAAGAGCGCAGCCAATTGCAAAAGCAGCTGCACCAAGCTGAACGGCTTGATGAAGAGCGGCAAAAAGCGCTGGCTCAGCTGGAGGGCAGTCTCGATCAATTAAAAGAAGCAGCGCTTGACGCCGATCGCCAACTGGAAAGCTTCCACGCCGAGAAGAAGACTTGGGGCGAGGAGCGGGCGGAGCTGACCAGCCGACTGGAAGTGCTGCAGGGTCAGCTGACCGATCAGCAAGCCGCCCAACAGCTGGCTAAAGAAGAGGTGGAACAGCTTCAGGAGAAGCTCGAGGAGCAGAGCAAAAAACATCAGGAAAAAGAAACTCACCTGCATAATCAGTTGACTCTCGCCAAACAGGAATTAACCAAACTCAAGGACGAGCATAACCAGTGGAAGAGCAGACAGCATCGCTGGTCGGAAGAGAAGCAGGCGTTAGAGTCGAAGCTGAGCAAGCTGAAGCTGGAAGTAGAGGCCGGCCAGAAGCGCGAGCTTTCGATCAAAGATGAGCAGCAGAAGCTGGAGCAATCACTGCAAACAAAGCAGCAGGAGCACGAGAAGCTGCGGCAGACATGGCTGAAAGAACAGCAGGAGCTTCAGCGTTCCCTGCAAGAAAAGCGCCAGGAGAAGCTGGCACTTGAGAGAGTTTTGCAGGAGGAGCGCGAGAAGCAGCGGGATCTTGAGCAGCTGCTGCAGGAGGAACATCAGAAGCAGCGGGATCTTGAGCAGCTGCTGCAGGAGGAACATCAGAAGCAGCAGGATCTTGAGCAGAAGCTGCAGGTGGGCCGCGAGAGACAGCGGGATCTTGAGCAGCTGCTGCAGGAGGAACATCAGAAGCAGCGGGATCTTGAGCAACTGCTGCAGGAGGAACATCAGAAGCAGCGGGATCTTGAGCAGAAGCTGAAGGAAGAACGCCAGGAGCAGGAAGAGCTGTATCAGGCTTTGCAAAACGAAGAGCAGCAGCAAGAGCAACTGCGGCAGGCTCTAGAGAGGGAGCAGCAAAGACAGCAGGAGCTTGAGAAAGCCTTACAAAAGGAAAAGCAGGAGCAGGAAGAGCTGTATCAGGAATTGGAAAAGCTGCAGCAGGAGCAAGAGCAGGAGTATAAGAAGCGGGAAGCCATTCAAAAGCAGTGGGAGAGCGTGAAGCAAGAGTGGGAAAGCCGCGAATCTGCTTGGAAGCGTAAGGAACAGGATTGGGAAGCGGAGCAAACCCGTTTAAAATTTGCGCTTCAAGGTTTAAGCGCAGACCTGGAATCTGCCGTCGAACGCGAAGAAGATTACTCGGAGCGAATAAAGCAATTGCAGCAGCAATTGGATGCCCGGCAGGAGGAATTGTCAAGGCTCTATGAGCAATTGGAGCAGGAAAGTGCCCGTCATCTGGAGGCGATGCAAGAAGCTGCAGCGGCTTCTGAGGCCCATACATCCGCTGCACATCAAGACGAAGAATTGAAGCTGCGCTATGAGGAATTGCTTGATGAATATGAAAAACTGAAAAAAGAATATAACGAATGGATAGAACTGGTAATTGAGAAAGACGAATCCAGCTCTTCCTCCTCTTAAAGGATAGATCGGGATGTTTCCCGTATTGAATATTGTAGATTGGCTCATTGTTGGGGTGGTTATTTTTTCCTTCGCACTAGGCTATCGCCGGGGGTTGGTGGCGCAGTTGCTTTCCGTGGTCGGAATAATAGCTGCCTTGCTTGCGGCCTTTTTCCTCTATCGCTATCTGTCGCCTTACATCGCCTTGTTGATTCCCCTGGAAACGTTGGCGCAGAATACCGACTATGAGTTTTTGTTTGCCCATTTTCAGGTTTTTCAGGTCATTTACAACGTGCTGGCCTTTGCTATTCTGTTTTTTGTAGTGCGCATCGGAATTGCTATCCTCAAACATTTTCTTAATGTCGTAGTCAAAGCACCAGGGCTTAACCTGCTTAATCGCTGGGGAGGCGTTCTGTTTGCTTTGCTCGAAGCGCTATTATTAACCACATTAGCTATCTATATAGTTATGGTTCTTCCTTCTAATTCCCTGCAATATGCTTTGGGAGATTCTGTACTTGTTCCCTATTTGCTGCAGTGGCCGGGCTGGGCTGCCGAGCAGCTGCTGCCAGAGCTGTCCTTCATGCGGGCGGACTAGAATCCAAAGGCATCATCCGAAAACGTGCTTTTGAATGATGGGATGGGGAGCTAGCCACAACCGTCATAATAAAAAACCAGCTGGCTGCTGCCTTTTTATAAGGCTGTTGCCCCGCTGGTTTATTTACTTTTTGCGGTTCAATCAACTCTCAAGCATGTACGATTTGCCCGGATGGTCCGCCATCTGCCAGAGTAGCCAAACGGATCAGCTGCGGAACCACATTATAGGGCGATTGGCCTGTAGCATGCATGGCGGAACGGATCGTTCCCGGATTGAAGCTGTTTACAAGAATGTTGTGCTCCCGCTCCTCTTCTGCTGCTGTCCTTGTAAGTGCTTCGACGGCTGCCTTACTGGCCCCGTATGCGGCATAGCCGCCTGCACCGTTGTCGGCAAGCGAAGAGGTAATGTTGATAATCCGACCATAACGCTGTTTACGCATGATGGGAAGGCAGGCTTGAGTCAACAGGAACACACTCCGGAGATTGTTTTTAATCTGGTAGTCCCAATCCTCGAGTTTAGTATCAGATAACGTTCCGATTTCGACTACAGCTGCATTGTTAATCAAAACATCAATTCGTCCAAGCTGTTGGATGGTCTCGGCAATCCATTGCGTGATCTGCTGTTCCTCTGAGACATCTACCTTGCTAGAGGTCGCATGGCCTCCAGCTTCGATAATCGCCTGGGCAACACGGTCTACTCGTTCTTTTCGCCGACCGCATAAAACGACAGATGCTCCTTGTTTGGCGATCATCATAGCTGCCGCTTCGCCTAACCCGCTTCCCGCTCCAGAGATCATTACGACTCTTTGCTCTAAGGTCATCGTGTTAAACCTCCTTTATATTCCTGGTTAGGGGAATCATAACAAATCTAAGTTCCCTGCGGAATAGTTTGACTTATCAAAAAAATTGATCTCATCTAAGCGCTTCTCTAATAAACTTGAAATACGAATTTGCATCAATCAAAGCTCGGAGCTGTGCCGTATTCCGTTTTCACTTGACTTTGTCTGATTAATTGCTGCAACGATATGGAGCCCCGACCACTTAAATAAAGCAATAATTAGGTAAAGAAAAAGAAATCTGTGAACTTAAAAAGTAGCAAGAAGGCAGGGGGGTTAGGATTAAGCAAGGGGAAATAGCACGGTTGCAGCATGTGCGCAGCGAGTGCCGAGGCGGAATGTATGCGGAAAACCGCATAGAATCGCCGCCGCAGGGTGTGCCAAGGCGGAATGTATGCGGAAAACCGCATAGAACCGCCGCCGCAGAGAGTGTCGAGGCGGAATGTATGCGGAAACAGTCATGCCATTGAATTCTCAGGCACAACTCCGGCATGAAAATAGCCAAAGTTGGCGGGGTTCGAGGGTGCGCGGGCTTGTTGCCTGCGTTTTGTACGAAATGTCGTACAAATGTATGGGGTTGAAGTGCGATTACCGGAGGTTTGTATGAAACATCGTATAAATTCAGGGCTTTGAGGTGCCATTACCCGAGATTTGTATGACGAATCGTACAAAAGCATGGGATTGAAGGGCGATTGCCCAAGATTTGTATGACAAATCGTACAAATGCAGGGCTTTAAGAAATTAAGGAGCTGCAGTTAGTGGTTCCGAAGAAATTTCGAAGCAAGTTATGTCATTGCAGGTACGATTACCCGAGATTGCTCATCATGCTGGGAGTTTTATCTTCACAGAAAAACCGCATAGAATCGCCGCCGCAGGGTTGGCTCGGTCCACAAGCCTGCTGCTGCAAGTAAAAAACCAGACATTGCGCCGATCTAGCGCAATGTCTGGTTTTGGATAAGAATTTTTCACAAGCAGCCTGTTTATTCTTCTACGATTAACTTGGCCACCATGGAGGCATGGCCCGGGCCGCAAGGAATGTTACAGATGATCTCATATTCTCCGACTTTATCGGCCTTGAAATATTCGCTGGAATTAGCATTGTCGAGCTTAACCCGAGCGCCTTTAATTTCAATTCCGTGAACACCTTCGGCATTATCGAGAACAATGTTATATACTTCGCCTTTTTTAATCCGGTATTCGGTTTGATCAAATTGGTAATTGGTCGCTACGATGGTAACGTTCTCTGCATTATCCATCTCTTCCTGCGAAATGCCTTGATTGCTGCCTCCGTTGCTGCCGCATGCAGCCACCACGAGCAGTATAGCTACCCCCCACATTAACGCCGCTATTTTTTTCATAACCCGTTCTCCTCCTTCTCAACTACTTGCTTCTTTATCATTTTTAAAAAGCATTGAATGCACTTTTATCTTACTCCTTATAAGTCAAGAATGCAGTGACAAACTGGTGAAGCCTTTGTGACTAAAATGAGAAATGTTGGAATAGGCAACGGAAAAACGGTTATGAGGAATGGAGACAGGGAAAAGGGGCTGGGGAATGGTGACAGAGAAAAAGAACCTCCGGGAAAACAACCGCGACAGCATGAGTAAAGTCATTCCGTAAGATGAAGCTTCACGCTCACCCAGCCTTTCAAGAACGCTTGCGTCACAGGCCGTTTCCTGGTCGGCTTTCATCTTCTTCACAGCAAGCCACTTCCGCTTTAATCGATGTGTCCAGCTTGGCACCCTTTCCGTCATCCAGTGCATCGGTCAGCAGAACGGCGCCTAATACAAGAACCAGAAGAATTGCGGCAAGGGATATCTTGTACGAGCCTTTCTTGAATTTTGTAATCATTAACATTCTCCGTTTCGTTTCCTTCTTGCTGCCCCCAAAATGGGACAGGTTGACCTGAGCTGAAGCGTGGGGAATGGTAACAGGATAGGGTGGCGACAGAAAAATGGGAGTTGTGAGGCTGAGGAAAGGAGATCAGGAATGGTGACAAAAGGAGGAGAAGAGGCCAGCTATCCTAGGTCCCCAGGATTGCCGGCCTGCAAACTGCCGATTAAACTTCAAGATAAATTTAGCTGAAATATATGCTCAAGCAGTGTGCCAGACATGTGTTTTACTTGTTTACCTTTTTGCTTTATCTGTGTGCAGCGAGTAAAGCAGAGCAGCGAGCCTAGCAGTGGGCTCAAGCAGCGAGCCTAGCAGTGCTGCTGCGAGCCCAGCAATGAGCTCAAGCAGCGCTTTAGCTATGCGCTTTTCTGCGTCCGCGGTTAAATGGTGTGCTGATCGGAATAAACAGGTCAATGATCCCGATCACTAAAGCGGCCAGCAGTGCCCCTAGGAAGGTCACGGAGACTCCGCCGACGATGAATTGAGCAATCCAAATAATCAGAGCGCTGACGAGAAAACCGACAATCCCCCGGCCAAATGGGGTAATCCGGCGGCCGAAGATGCCTTCAATAATCCAGCCGACTATGGCGATCACGATGGCCAGGAAAAAGGCGCTCCAGAAGCCGCCAACTGTAAAATTGGGCACGATCCACCCAACAAACATTAAAACTAACGCAGATACGATGAATCGCACCAAATGAGCGAGAAAATTCATAAGCATAAATCCTCCTTTAATTTAAGTTAACATTAGGGAAACCCCCACGAGATTCGCTTTTAGTTTGCCATGTCTTTCGCGAGTTATGCTTTGTAAATTAGTCCAGACCAAAGGAAAGTTTGGTTATAAAGGGTTAAATCTTGGCTATTGCAAAAAGCTTTCGATATAATAAAGGATAACTGCCCGTTTGGTAACGAGGCTTCCGTACAGGGGGCATAAATCGGACTAAAATCACTCCATACGGCATACGGCTCGCTGCCGATTGATGCTGGATAACAAGCTATAGGCTTTCCCGGATTGTGCTGAAAAGGCCAGCGGGGTTTACAGGAAGAGGGATCAAGCGTTGAACCATAAAATTTTGAAAACACTGGAATTTCATAAAATCTTGGATAAATTACAAAGCTTTGCGGCCACCTCTTTAGGCAAGGCCTGGGCGACGGAGCTGCAGCCAAGCGGAGACTTGGACGAGGTTAAGCGAAGGCTGACGGCAACCGATGAGGCTGTCAAGGTGGAGAGGATTAAAGGTGCCGCTCCATTCGGAGGTATTCGTGATGTGCGGCCGAGCGTCAAGCGGGCAAAGATCGGCGGTCTGTTGAATCCGGCAGAACTGCTGGACACCGCGAATACGCTGAACGGCGGCAGGAGATTGAAGCGGTTTATTTTGCAGATGGCCGAGGATCATGAATTGACGCTGCTGGCAGACAAGGCGGCTCAGGTAATGGACTTGAAGGACCTGGCTGACAGCATTCTGGCCAAAATTAATGAACATGCCGAAGTCATGGATTCAGCCAGTCAGGAGCTGGCGAGAATCCGGCAAGAGCTGAGGACCGGTGAAGCACGAATCCGCGAGAAGCTTGAGCAAATGATTCGCACCCCGTCCACACAGAAAATGCTGCAGGACCCGATTATTACAATCCGCAATGACCGGTATGTAATTCCTGTCAAGCAGGAATACCGCAGCAGCATCGGCGGCATGATTCATGATCAATCTGCATCTGGCGCAACGCTGTTCATGGAGCCGCAGGCGGTGGTTCAGTTGAACAACCGGCTGCGTGAATTGAGCTTTAAGGAAGAGCGGGAAATTGAAAAGATTTTAGGGATGCTGACAGCCGAAGTGGCGGAAGCGGCAGATGAAATTGCCTTTAATCTGGATATCCTTGCGGAGCTTGATTTTATCTTTGCGAAAGCAGGCCTTGCCCGCGAGTTCAAGGCTACCCTGCCGCTTATGAACGACCGCGGCTTCTTGAAGATCAAGAAAGGACGCCATCCTCTTATTGCTGCGGATGCTGTTGTTCCTCTCGATGTGGAGCTTGGCAATCAATTTCAGTCGATTATTATTACGGGGCCTAATACTGGAGGCAAGACCGTTACTCTAAAAACGATCGGGCTGCTCAGCTTGATGGCGATGTCAGGTTTGTTCGTCCCGGCGGAGGACAGCAGTCAGCTATGTGTGTTTGACGGGATTTTTGCCGATATTGGGGATGAGCAGAGCATTGAGCAAAGCTTGAGTACATTCTCCAGCCATATGACCAATATCATTTCCATTCTTAAGGAAATGACGCCGAAAAGCTTAGTGCTGCTCGATGAGGTCGGGGCTGGCACGGATCCCGCTGAGGGCTCGGCGCTGGCGATTTCGATTCTGGAAGCAATCCATCGGCTCGGATGCCGGATGGTAGCCACTACTCACTATAGTGAGCTCAAAGCTTACGCTTATGAACGCAAAGGAATTGTTAATGCGAGCATGGAGTTTGATGTCCAGACATTAAGCCCGACCTACCGTTTGCTGGTCGGGGTGCCCGGGCGAAGCAACGCTTTTGCTATCGCTGAGCGGCTGGGGCTTGACAAGAAGATTATTGACCACGCCCGAAGTCAGGTAGGTGCGGACGATCAGCGCGTTGAGTCGATGATTGCTACGCTGGAGGAGAACCGTCTATCGGCTGAAGCTGAACGCAAAAGCGCTGAACAGCTGAATGCAGAGGTTGCCGCACTGAGGCAGCAGCTGGAAAAAGAACGCAGCCGGATGGAGCAGCAGCGCTCTCAGCTGCTGGCCAAAGCGGAGCAGCAGGCTGAGGAAGCCGTGAAGAAAGCGCGGCAGGAGGCCGAGCAGATCATACGTGAGCTGCGTCAGATGGCGATGGAGGAACGGTCATCGATCAAGGAGCATAAGCTGATCGAAGCCAAACGCAAGCTGGACGAGGCTGTTCCCCAACTGGACAAAAAGCCTGTCAGCGGAAGCCGTTCAGGCTCTAAGGCACGTGCTATTGAGCCCGGAGATGAGGTGCTTGTGCGCAGTCTCGGCCAGAAGGGCCATGTAGTGGAGCTTTCGGGCGATAAGGAAGTGACCGTACAGCTTGGCATCATGAAGATGAAAATTGCCAAGACTGATCTCGAGAAGATATCCGCAGCACCGGTTAAGCCAGTGCAGCAGAAGACAGCAGTAACAGGTTTAAAACGTTCTCGTGATGAATCGGTTCGCAGCGAATTGGATCTGCGGGGCAATAATATCGAGGATTCCATAATCGAAGTGGACCGTTTTCTTGACGAATCGTTTCTGGCGAATCTCCATCAGGTTTATATTATACACGGCAAGGGTACGGGTGTTTTAAGACAAGGAATTCAGGATTACTTGCGCAAGCACCGCTTGGTGAAAAGCTTCCGGTTTGGAACATACGGAGAGGGCGGCAATGGGGTAACCGTGGTGGAGCTGTAACGGTCGCAATGCGAGCTGGTACCCGTCAACGGTGTTTCCTCTCCCGGTTCGGTTAGGCAGGCCGGCAACCCCCGGGAAAATTGTTGAAACTATCTTTTGTCCCGAAACGTATGTAATATATAAACTAACGATAGAGCATATCACTGCTGAGGAGGAAATAAGGATGGGGATTTTTAAACGATTGCGTGACTTGACGGTTGCTTCCATTAATGACATGTTGGATCGTGCTGAAGATCCGGTCAAGATGCTGAATCAATTCCTGCGCGATATGGAGCAGGATATTCTGGAAGCCGAGGCTGCGGTTGCAAAACAAATCGCAGTTGAGAAAAAATTTAAGCTTCAGTATGAAGAAGCAGGCGAAATGGTTCAGAAACGCGAAGCCCAGGCATTGAAAGCCTTGGAGCAAGGTAACGAGGATCTCGCCCGCCGCGCTTTGCAGGATAAGAAAGAGCATCAAACCCGTTATGATGAAATGCTGAGACAGTATGGAATCGCCAAGGAAAACGCCGACAAGCTCCGTTCCCAATTAAGTGAAATGAAGGACGAGTTCGGCAAAATGAAAAACAAGCGTGATTTGCTTGTAGCACGTGCGGAGGCGGCGAAAGCCCAGAAAACGATTAATCGTGCGATGTCCGGCTTAAATTCCAATGGTGCGGCCGGCGGCTTCGACCGTATGTCTGAGCGGGTCCTGCAAATGGAAGCAGAAGCTCAAGCGAGCGGAGATATGGCAAGTTCCAGCCGCTCCCTGGATAAAGAGCTGGCGAGCCTGGGAGATGCGGGGATTGAAGATGAGCTTGCCGCTTTGAAGGCAAAGCTGGCTAACAAGAACGGTGAATAATTGAAAGTCGGGCTCCTTTGACGGAGACCTATTCCACGGTGGAAGCTTGGGCTTACTAATGGGAGAAGAGACTGGGGTTAACAGGCCTCGGTCTTTTCTCCCGTTTACCATGGTTAAGGTAAAAGGGGATGGCAACGTGAATAATCAGATCGATGAACTAATGTCCAACCCGTATGTGGAAGCGTTCGCTTTTTTTTCAGTTGCGGTGCTGGCATTAACGGTGTTTTTAACCTTATGGAATATGGTCACTCATTATGACGATTGGGTGGAAATCAAAAAAGGCAATTTGGCCGTAGCTCTGGCAACAGGAGGCAAGATCTTCGGCATTTGCAACATATTCCGGTTCTCGATAGCGAATAATGATAAACTGTTAGACAGTGTAATCTGGTCGGCCTATGGCTTCGTTTTGCTGGTTGTCGCCTACCTGATTTTTAGTCTGCTTACTCCTTCCTTCAAAATTAGTGAAGAACTGAAAAATGATAACCGCGCTATCGGATTTATTTCGTGCATCATTTCGATCGGGCTGTCCTATGTCATCGGAGCAAGCATTAATTAAGAAGGGGGCAGCCGGGGATGAAGTATTTGTGGATTATTTTATTTGCCGTTGCATGTATATTTTTTATTGGAGGGGTTATTTACTTTATTAACAATGCTTAAGTCCGTTCGGCTGACGCTGGCCATAGGGCATCAAGGAGGCCTGATCGGGCCTGGATGGAGGAGATGGAATGAGCGAGCACGCGACAGTGTGTCCATGGTGCCAATCAGAAATTATATGGGACCCCGATACGGGACCTGAAAGCGAGTGCCCTTACTGCTATAATGAGCTCGGTGATTATCGCAGTATCACTTTGCAATTGGAGGATGAAGAAGGGGAGGAAGGGGGCCTTTTCCAGCAGGATTCGGAAAGTCTGCTGGAGGAAGAGAAGGATGGCTACGCGGATAATGTTGACCGTTTGCTGGACCGGCAGGAAGAGACGCCGGAATGCTCCTCTTGCCACCAATTCATGCTCTTAAGCGGGAGACAGACCATTTCAGAAGCTGGCTACACCCCTTTAGTGCCGGCCGGTTCGTCTGGACCGTTTTTGACGCCGCCTTTTTCTATAAAGCTATACATTTGTCCTTCTTGTTTCAAGACAGAGAGCTATTTGTCAGAGCAGGATCGCCAAGCATTAATACGTACTCTGCGGCAGGATCATCAGAGCTGATCTTTTTATCTTTGGAGCTTTGGCTAGTTGGAGCCTAATGGAGCCTTTACAGGCTCCTTTTTTGTTGGAAAAGCTCTGTTAGTCAATTGCTGGTAAAGTGTGTGACCGGTCATTTTTTTCTTCCCTTGGGGAATGTTATAGCAAAGTCATCAGTCAGCATTTGCATATATCTTCTATGGACTTTGAAACATCAGGATATAGATGAACAAGCTTTATTGGTCTATGCGTTATATACGTTTGTATAAGGGCTCGAACCGGGCAAATGCTTGAAGCAAATCCGACTTGGCAAGGGGAGAAGGTGGACGTGTGCACGAACATGTTAAACAACGATCTTTGTTAATGGAGGGAAAGTTGAGACACGGGGGAGGAGCGGAGGAGAGCGGCGACGGATCCGCACCGGTTAAACTATCGGCGCAGTGCCGGTTGCTGCTTCTCGTTAACGGACTGTTTGCCACGGCAAATTCCTTATCAGGGACATTCGTTAATGTGTACCTTTGGAAAGTGAAGAACGACTACAGCATGATAGCGATGTTCAATCTTTCCCACCATATCACGATGGCGCTTGTGTTTTGGCTCGCAGGTAAATGGATTAAAGAGCATAACAAAATGAATGCGCTGCGGACCGGGGTAGCCGTTTCCGCTGTCTTTTACTCGGTTGTGCTGCTGCTCGGAACCTCGGCGGTGAATTATGTAGTCGGGCTGGGCCTTATTCAAGGCATATCCTCGGCTTTATTTTGGTGTGCTTTTAATGTCATTTATTTTGAGGTGACGGAGCGTGATACCCGTGACAAATTTAACGGTTATGCTGGCCTGTTGACGTCAGCTGCAGGCATGGCAGCGCCTTGGATTTCCGGGGTTTTGATTACCGGTATGGGGGATAGCGCAGGATACCGTCTCATATTCAGCATATCGCTCGCAATCTTTTTAGTCGCAACAGTTTGCAGCTTTTTCCTTAAAAAGCGCAAGCCGCTTGGGCGTTACCAGTGGTTTTATGGAGTCAGCATGATCCGCCAGAAAAAGAACCCTTGGCGAAAGATCGGCGCAGCGATGATAGCTCAAGGGATTCGCGAAGGGGTATTCGGGTTTTTGATTGGCTTGCTTGTCTTTATAGCTACCGGCAATGAATTGAAGCTGGGGAATTATGCCCTGATCACGTCAGCGATCGGACTGGTCAGCTTTATGCTGGCGGGCAGGCTGCTGAGACCAAAGTTCCGGAAGTGGGCCATGCTCTGCGGCATCATCGGGATGATCCTGGTCATTCTTCCGCTGTTTGGCGAGGTTTCTTACCGCACGCTGTTGATATTCGGAATTGGAACCGCCTTGTTTATTCCGCTCTATTCCATACCAACGACCTCTGTCGTTTTCGATATTATCGGGAAGAATCAAGAGAGTGCGGCACAAATGGTCGAGTATATTGTATTGCGGGAGCTTGGTCTAAACTTTGGCCGGATTACAGGCGTACTTGTGTTTATAGCTGTCGTTACCCAAACGACTGATCCAAAGATGATGAATTGGCTGCTTTTAGGCGTGGGCAGCTCTCCCCTCATCGTGTGGCTGCTGCTTAGCCGTTGGCTGAGACAGGCAGGCGTACGTGATGCCTAAAGGACGTGGAACTTATTTCGGTATCGTAATGGACTTCTGGGAAGAACATGGTATAATCAACATAACCTATACAGATACTTGGAATAAGGGAGCGATTCGTTTTGGAGGCAAAATTAGTTCATAGCATTACCGAATTGATAGGTAATACCCCAGCGGTAAAGCTTAACCGGTTGGTGCGCAGAGGTGATGCGGATGTTTTTGTCAAATTGGAATTTTTTAATCCGAGCGGAAGCGTTAAAGACAGAGCTGCTTATAATTTAATTGTCCAAGCGGAGAAAGACGGCCGGCTGAAGCCTGGGGACACGATTATAGAGCCAACGAGCGGAAATACTGGCATAGGCCTGGCGATGAATGCGGCAGCCAAGGGATACAGGGCCATTCTAGTCATGCCTGACAATATGACAAAGGAACGAATTAATCTGCTGAAGGCGTATGGAGCGGAGGTTGTCTTGACCCCGGCTGCGGAGAGAATGCCGGGTGCTATTCGCAAGGCTCAGCAATTGAAGGAGTCTATACCGGGCGGCTTCATTCCGCAGCAGTTTGAAAATCCGGCCAATCCGGATATTCACCGTTATACGACGGCTCCGGAGATTTTGCAGCAGGTTAACGGAAAGCTCGATGGCTTTGTAGCGACAGCAGGCACCGGCGGCACCATTACCGGCACGGGTGAGGAATTGAGAAAAAGCTTGCCAAACTTGAAAATTTGGGTAGCAGAGCCCAAGGGCTCGCCGGTTCTTTCCGGAGGCCAGCCAGGTCCGCATAAGCTGGTGGGTACCAGTCCGGGTTTTATTCCTCCGATTCTCAACACCAAGATTTATGATGAGATTATTCAAGTGGAGGATGAGGATGCGGTGAATACAGCTCGAGAATTAGCCGCACAGGAAGGAATTCTGGTCGGTCCGTCTTCGGGAGCTTCGGTATGGGCTGCCCTGCAATTAGCGAGGAAGCTTGGTGCAGGCAAACGGGTGCTCTGCATCGCACCGGACACTGGTGAGCGTTATATGAGCATGGATATTTTTGGCTGAAAGAGGCTGTAAGCTGAGCAAGTGAAGGGATTATCTACGCGGTGCATGATGATTTTTCTAGCTATTATAGAATAAGAAATGTGAGCAAGCCGGATGCACGTCCCTAATGGGCGGGTGGTCCGGTTTTTTTGGTGCGCAGGTTTTTGATGTGATAGATTTATAATAGTATAGTCGTTTTTGCAAGCTGTTCCGCAGAAGGTTTTTCTTGGCACATGTTAAGGTTTCGTTGTATATTGGTAATAATCTTTTTTACGCAAGGAGGACTCGGGTATGAATAGTTTACAGCTGCAAATTTTGGATTTGCTGAATGAAGACGCGAGAAGGAGCTCCGACTTGCTGGCGACTCTGCTCGGCAGGGATAAGTCGGAAGTGGAAGAAGCCATCGCTGAATTAGAAGCAGATAATGTGATTGTGAAATATGCGGCGGTTGTTAATTGGAGTAAGGTTCATGATGATAGCGTAACGGCATTAATTGAGGTTCAAATTACTCCGGAGAAGGTTCATGGCTTTGATGCGATCGCTGAGAAAATTTACAGGTGCCCCGAGGTCAAGTCGGTTTTTCTGATGTCAGGCGCTTATGATTTGCTGGTGGAAGTAGAAGGGCAGTCGCTCAAGGAAGTAGCCTCTTTCGTTTCTAATAAATTGTCACCGATTGACCGTGTGCTCTCAACCAAGACCAACTTTATTCTCAAAAAATACAAGCAGGACGGTATTATTTTCGAGGAAAAACAGGAAGATAACCGTCTGATGATCTCACCATAAAGGAAGTCAGGCTAATGATTAATCAAAAGGATATGCAAAGTTATTTGGCACCGCTGGTCAGGAACATTCCGCCCTCGGGCATCCGAAGATTTTTCGACCTGGCCAGCACGCATAAAGATATCATTTCATTAGGAGTCGGGGAGCCGGATTTCATCACCCCTTGGAAGGTTAGAGAAGCCTGCACTACCTCGCTGGAGCGCGGGCATACGCAGTATACGCCGAATGCGGGGATTTATGAGCTTCGCGAGGAAATTGCCCGCTACTTGCACACAAGCTTCAATGTCCAGTATGAGCCCAAGGACGAGGTCATTGTCACCGTTGGAGGCAGTGAGGCCATTGACCTTGCCTTAAGAGCTCTGATTGCTCCGGGAGATGAGATTTTGATTCCCGAGCCCAGCTATATTTCCTATTCACCGATCGCTGCTATCGGAGGCGGGATTCCGGTTGGAATCGAAACATTCGCGGCTAATAAATTCAAATTAACGGCCGAAAGCCTGAAAGCCAAAATCACTCCGCGCTCGAAGGTGCTCATCCTTTGTTATCCGAGCAATCCGACCGGGGGAATTATGACTTACGAGGACTGGCTGCCTATTGCCCGCGTCGTTGAAGAGAACGATCTGATTGTAATATCCGATGAGATTTATGCCGAGCTGACTTATAATCAGAAGCATGTCAGCTTTGCATCCATTCCAGGCATGAAGGACCGGACGATTCTGGTTAGCGGATTTTCCAAAGCGTTTGCCATGACCGGCTGGAGATTGGGCTACACATGCGGACATAAAGACCTCATAGCTGCCATGCTTAAAATCCACCAGTATACCGTGATGTGTTCCCCGTCTATGGGCCAAGTGGCTGCTCTTGAGGCACTTCGCCATGGTATGGAAGACAAGGATAAGATGGTCGTTGCGTACAATCAGCGAAGAAGACTGGTCGTCAACGGCTTCCGCGAAATCGGTCTCGACTGCCATGAACCGGAAGGGGCGTTCTACGCTTTCCCGTCCATACAAAAAACCGGCTTAAGCTCCGAAGAATTTGCCGAAAGACTGCTCTTGGAGGGTAAGGTCGCCGCGGTTCCCGGCCATGTGTTTGGATTAGGAGGAGAAGGATTTGTCCGGTGCTCGTATGCTACTTCAATTAATCAGCTGAATATGGCGCTGGACCGGATTGACAAATTTTTACAAAAGTTAAGATAAAGATAATTTGTCATTATATTGTCATTTCCTTTTTCCGGCAAAATATGGTATCGTCAACTTAATAAGGAGATCTTGTTTTTTCTTCTGAAAGTGGTTCTTACACAAAGGGGGAATGTAGATGAGCTACTATTTTCAATCTGCTTCAAATCAACCCTATTTGTTAAAGGAGAAAGAATCGGGTCTACGCTGGATTGCCGATCCGGGTCCGCCTTCTTTGGAAGCCCTCGAAGAGGAGATTCGCGAGCTTCGCTCCAAGATGGAGCAAATGTATTTGGAAAAGCTGAGTTTTAATAACGAGGCTATTTTGGAAATCAGTCGTCTGCTGGACGATAAAATCTACCAGTACCTAGAGTTGGATAAAGGAAGAAACCGGTAGAGATTTGCCTATACTAAGCTATTTTTCATATAGACGGATCCCCGGGACCTGCGGGCCTGGCGGATCTGTCTTTTTCCTTTTGGTTTTTATTATTCAATCCGTGCTATTTATTCCCCTTAGACTTTCTAGCCGCTGCAGTTCTGTGCTAATATAAAAATCAATGGAAGTCTAATAGGGGGAAATTAAATTGAACAAAAGGGCAATCCATGGATCGGGATGGAGTCACATGAGTAAATGGCTGCTGTTATCCGGGGTTATTCTGCTGCTTGCTGCCTGTGGACGAGAGAAGCCGGATGTTTCCATTTTTATTTTACCCGAGGCTGGCCTGCAGGCGGATCGCGCTGAAGTCTTGCAAACAACCTTGCAGGAAGAGCTGGGAGAAACACCGACAATTGCCGTTCATACCAGCCCGATATTTGATCCGCAAAAGCTGATGGTAGAGGTTGCGGCAGGCGACCATGGGATTATCATCATTTCTGAAGACCAATTTCAGCTTTATGCCAAAAACGGCGGCTTGATGCCGCTGGAAGAACATTTCGACCCGGAGGTTTATCCGGAAGGGGTTCTTGAGGTAGAGCTGCTGGAGGAGGAAGGAAAAACAGATTTTCTCCTTGTGGGCATTCCACTTGCCGAAGGAGCCTGGCTGCAGAGCATTTCCTATAAGGGTCAGGAAATGTTTGCCTTTATCCATCCCCGGGCGCCGGATTTGGAGCAGTCCATTGAGGTATTGAAACGGATCGTCAATATGGAATAATTACAGACAGCAGCAATAGGTGCTGCACTGCATCAGCTGTAGGTGGCACACAGAAACTGTAATTAGGTGACACACCGAAACAGCAATTAAATGCACGTAATGACGCCAATGGGCTCAACTGCACACAAAGAGCTCGATGCAAACTTTTTAATAATGTGCTGCTTAAGTTGGATTTATCAGTCTGCAGGTGCCTGTGCCTGAAGCGTAAGGCAGAGGTGAAAAGGGAAGCCGGTGCAAGTCCGGCACGGTCCCGCCACTGTGAAAAGGAATGGACGAAGGGAAGCCCCTATTTTGTCCGCTCCCAAGTCAGGAGACCTGCCTGTAGATGAAGCTGTTGAGTTCCTTCGAGGATAAAGGGATCAGCTTATCGGGAGTCCGCCGTCAATTTTTTTTCATTAAAGTATACGAGAAAGTATACGAGTTGATTGGCGGTCATATTGTGATGGATTGGCTGAGCCACCTGTTCGGGTGAAACAGCTCCATAGCTTCTGCCTGCAGACAAGCTAAATTCCTGTGGATACAGGGGATCAGGAACGTACAAGCACCGTCCTGATTTCTTGGCCAGTGGCTTGTATCCCGATTATGCTGCCCTCTATCTTGGATAGAGGGTTTTTCTTGTTGGCTGTAGTGGCAAAAATTGCGACTTACTGATGTAATGAAGGGGGAATTTGGGTGAAAACATTGAAGGAATATTTGCGGGCTATACACCCGCTGGATACACAAGCGATGAAATTGGCGCAAGAGCGGTTGGATGCCCTGACTAAGCCGCAAGGAAGCCTTGGAAGAATGGAGGAAGCGGTAATTCAGCTGGCGGGCATCTATGGACACTTGCCCAGTTCGGCTGAAGAGGTCGAGCCCGTTTCTGCGAAAGAAGCAGTCTCCGCTTCTGCGAAAGAAGCAGAGTCCGCTTCTGCGAAAGAGGCAGAGTCCGCTTCAGTGAAAGAAGTTGAACGCGCTTCAGAGAAAGAGATTACGCCTGCTTCAAGGAAAGCCCCCTTCCGTAAAGCTGTTATCGTGATGGCTGGAGATCATGGGGTTTGCGAAGAGGGCATCAGTGCCTATCCTCAGGAGGTTACGGCGCAAATGGTAGCCAACTTCCTGCAGGGCGGGGCAGCCGTTAACGTGCTGGCCAGGCATGTTGGGGCTGATGTAATCTGCGTTGATATGGGAGTGGCGGGAGAAATCAGGCATCCTCAGTTAATTAATCGCAAAATCCGTCACGGAACTGGGAATATAGCCAAAGGTCCGGCCATGAGCCGGGAGGAAGCGGAACGGGCGGTTCTCGCAGGCTGCGAACTGGTTTCTGAACTCGCTGCCAAAGGGTACAGCATGATAGCTACGGGGGAAATGGGCATCGGCAATACGACTCCTAGCTCAGCCTTATTAACTGTACTAGGAGCTGCAGACCCGGAAGTGGCGGTTGGACGGGGCACGGGCATTAACGAGGAACAACGCTTGCACAAACAGCAAATAGTACGTCAGGCTATTGAACGAAATCAGCCGGATGCGGATGATCCGCTTGACGTACTAGCGAAGGTAGGAGGACTGGAAATAGCCGGACTGGTCGGGGTTATTCTTGGGGCTGCAGCTAACCGCTGTCCTGTCGTAATTGACGGCTTTATTTCTTCAGCCGCAGCTTTGGTTGCTTCCCGCTTGACTCCGAACGCAAGCCGATATATGCTCGCCTCCCACTTATCTATGGAGCAGGGACATCAAGTGCTGCTGGACAGACTTGGACTCCGGCCTATTTTACATATGGATATGCGTCTTGGTGAGGGCACGGGCGCTTTGCTGGCCTTCCCGATTTTGGAGGCTGCAGTGAAAATTTCGGCCGAGATGGCCACCTTTGACAGCGCAGGAGTTAGTAAAAACAACGATTGACCTGTCTAAGAAAGGCTCTCGATTAACTGTGAATATAGTTGCGGCGGGCATTGAGGCCGTTTGCAGCTTGCTTAAAGCTAGTTTACTGCTTGGTTGCGGGTTGTGGAGTTGCTGCACCCTGGTTTGCAGCTCGGTTTACAGCTCGGTTTACAGGCCTATCATCCTGCTGCGGACTGCTTGCAGGCCTGTACGCCCTGCTGCGGATTACTTACAGGCCTGCTGCTACCCTGACTGCAAATTTGCTGCAGCCCAACGCAGCACGCCTTGAGTTCTAGCGCTCGCAGCGGTCCTTATTTGAGCAAAAACAGGGGGAAATAAATTCTAACGCTTGCCATCGTCCTTATTTTCTCCAAATCGCGGTTTTCTGGGCTTTTTGTCACAAATAAGAGCGAGGATGAGCGTTAGAAGTGAAATCCCTGTTTTTTCGGGCAAATAAGAGCAAGGGCGAGCGTTAGCGTTGAAAGCCATTAGGTTTTTCGCAGTACCAACGGCGAAACGACAGTACGATAGGCGAAACGGCGGTACGACGGCGGAACGGCAGTACGATGGCGGATTGACGGTACCAACTGCGAAACGGCAGTACGACGGCGGAACAGTGGATAAATGGCGGTAAAAATAGACGCGGATGGATTGGAGGGCTTGATTTGGTAATATGGATAACCGGCGGTGCGAAGAGCGGAAAAAGCCGTTTTGCTGAAGAATATGCTGGTCACCTGGCGGACATGGGAATATATGTGGCCACTACACAACAGAATCGCGAAAATGATGAAGAAATGCGGCTGAAAATTGCCAAGCATCAGGAGCAGCGGGCGGCTGCGGGCTTTGCTTGGACAACGGCTGAAGTCCCTTATCATTTGTCGGACTGGCTTCTAAACTACAAAGCAAAGGTTGAACGGACAGAAACCTCTCCGCCACCTGTTGTATTAGTTGATTGTTTGACGATGTGGCTAAGCAATTGGCTGCTCAAGTTTGATTTCGCTGGAGATGATACGGAGCCACAGCTGGATCGCAAAATAACAGAGCTTGTTGATGTAATCCGCGAATATCCTTATCCACTGCTGCTTGTATCCAATGAGGTCGGAGATGGCATTGTGCCGGAATACCCTCTCGGAAGACAGTTTCGTGATGCCGCCGGTCGGATGAACCAGCGGATAGCGGCTGTTAGCGAGCAGGCGTTTCTGGTCACCGCAGGGATTCCGGTAGACTTGAAGAAGCTGGCATTCCGGTGGGATTGATCGTGCGGAAGGAGGAGCTGCGGTCTTGCTGTTCTTTAGCTTGCAGGAAACGCTGATTATGCTGGTCGCCGCGATTCTCTTGGATGCTTGTGTCGGTGATCCTAAATGGCCGGTGCATCCGGTCATTCGGATTGGACAGCTCATACAGTGGCTGGAGCGCCGATTGAGACCCGGGAGCAAAGGGGCCAGGCAGAATAAGGAATTTGCGGATCGTGAGCTGCGCTGGAGAGGAATAGTCCTCGCCGCATTCACGGTAGGAACCGTCCTCTCCCTCATGTGGGCTGCGCTAGCCGCAGCCAAGCTAATCCACCCTTGGCTGGCGTATGCGTTAAATATATGGTTCATTGCTTCCACCATTGCAGTGAAAGGGCTGCGCGATGCTGCCTACCAGGTCTATGCCCCGCTCCAGGAAGGAAAGCTGGATGAAGCGCGCAGCTATGTCGGCTACATTGTCGGCAGGGATACAGCTCAACTGGATGAACAGGAAATTTCCCGGGCCGCTGTTGAAACGGTTGCTGAGAATACAGTGGATGCATTTATTTCTCCGCTTTTCTTTGCTTTGCTGGGCGGAGCCCCTTTGGCCATCGCTTACCGGGCGGTTAATACGCTGGATTCGATGGTCGGTTACAAGAATGAACGCTATCTTCATTTTGGTTGGTTTTCCGCCCGCCTGGATGATGTTTTGAACTGGCTGCCCGCACGCATAACAGGCGGACTTATGGTGTTGAGCGCATGGTCGCTTAAGGGACTATCCGCGAAAAGAGCACTGCTCAGCATTCGCCGCTTCGCCTCGGCACATCCTAGCCCAAACAGCGGAATTCCGGAAGCGGCAGCAGCCGGAGCCATGGGCGTTCAATTGGGCGGGCGCAATTATTATCAAGGACAGGTGAGCGAAAGAGCGCGAATGGGATGGCCGCAGGTGCAGTTGTCCATGCAGCACATTCACAGCATCGTTTTACTGCTCTACCGAGTAAGAAGCAGTGTGATTGGAGGGTTGGTGCTTCTATGGCTCGTACTAAGGATAGCATAAGTCTATGGAAAGAAATTGGATATAGCCTTGTTTTTGCCATTCAGTTTCTTACCCGTTTCCCACTGCCGATTACAGTGCCGGTTTCACCCAGGGTACTGCGTTGGAGTGTCGTCTGTTATCCGCTTGCCGGTCTTGTCATTGGTGTTTCATTGGCAGCTGTATATATAGGGGCTAGCTGGTTGTTTCCGCCGCTACCGGCCGCTGCCGTTGTCGTAGCTTTCTGGGTATACATCACGGGAGCGCTGCATTTGGACGGGGTAATGGATACGGCCGACGGGGTCGGAAGCTATCGCTCACGAGACAGAATGCTGGAAATAATGAAAGATAGCCGCGTCGGGGCGATGGGTGTGATTGCAGGCGTATTAGTTATTCTCCTTAAATGGTCCTTTATTCAAGGATTGTTGATTAGTGAATCCGCACCCAAGGCAGCTGTCCTATTAGCCATCATACCGGTGATCAGCCGGGGACTGCTGGCAACAGCAATTGCCGGATGGCCCTATGTACGTGGCGAGGGCGGTTTGGGAGAATCGCTGCAAACGATAACCTTTAAGCACGCGTTTACAGCACTTTGTCTTGCTTTTATGATCAGTGGAATGGTCTGCCTAATCTGGGGAGGCTGGGAGTTATCCGTAAGACTTGCTTTACTATTGACGTTGTCCGCGCTATTGTTCATAGCGGCAGGGGCAGCGTATTTTCACTCGCGTCTAGGCGGTTTAACCGGCGATGTTTACGGGGCTCTAAACGAAGGAGCCGAGCTAATCCAATTGGCTGCGGCACTCGCCGTGCTGAACTGGATTTGGGCCTAGCCGCGAGGAATTTTAAAAAGGAAAAGGCGGAGGTATTATGGAGCTTGAGCAGTACGGACACGGCGGGGATTTACGCAGCGCCAAAGAAACCTATGGACGGAACGAGGATGCCTTTATTGATTTCAGTTCCAACATGAATCCTTTAGGGCCGCCGGACGTAATACAACATAAACTTGCAGAATATGTGAATCATATTTTTCGCTACCCTGATCCGATATCCCGCGAGCTGCGAAAAAGTCTGGCGTTGGCATACGGGGTCCCTGAGGAGTGTATACTGGTAGGCAACGGAGCAGCGGAATGTATCGATCTGGCGGCCCGGGTATGGAAGCCGCGCCTGGCGGGCCTGGCGAGACCCTGCTTTTCCGAATATGAGGAGGCGATCAGCAAGGCTGGCGGTGCGGAGTATACGATACCGTTAAAAGAAGAAAATCAATTCCGGCTTCAGATAACCGATTTGCAGGCTGCCTTGGATCAGTGCGACACGATATGCTTGGGCCATCCCAACAATCCGACTGGAACACTGCTGGCTAAGCCGTGTCTCGACCTGCTTAAAGAGAGCGGCTGCCGCGTGATCCTGGATGAAGCCTTTCTCGATTTTATCGAGGAGGACTCTGAGCTGTCCTTGATTCAGCATGCTGCGCAATCTCTCTCCTGTATTGTCATTCGGTCAATGACAAAGTTTTATTCTGTTCCAGGCATTCGGATAGGCTTCGCCGTCGCTCATCCTGACACGATTGAGGCGATGCGGGCTCTGCAGATCCCCTGGTCGGTAAACTCCCTAGCCCAGCAGCTGGGGCCTGCGCTGCTCTCCGATTCCGAGTTTACTGTACGTACGAGGCAATGGCTTCAACAGGAGAAAGAGTGGTTCACCGCTCAGCTGAGCCAATTGGGACTTAAGGTATATCCAAGCGCGACGAATTTTCTGCTGTTTGCTTTACCGCAGGGGACGTCATACACAGTCGGGCGTCTCCAGCATGAATTGGGACTGAACGGCATCCTGATTCGCGACGGTTCCCGTTTTCCCGGTCTTGATAATACGTTTGGCCGCTTGGCTATCCGGTTAAGAAAAGACAATGAGCTCTTGCTGAAGGCTGTCTATAGATGCCTTCACGGACCGCAATGTTAACGTTCGAGCCATATAGGAGCGGGTGAAAAGTGCTGCGTATTCTGGCGAAATTGTTCTATAGAAGCGAAGCGGGGCAAGAGATCTATCGTTAAAAAGGGGGGGAAAGAATGAAGGATCAAATGCGGCGCAAAAGCCAGACGAAAGGAAAAACCATTATGCTTCAGGGTACGGCATCCGATGTGGGTAAAAGTCTGCTGACTGCTGCCCTCTGCCGGATTTTCATGGAAGACGGCTGGACGGTAGCCCCTTTTAAATCACAGAACATGTCTCTGAACTCTTACGTTACTCCGGATGGCAAAGAAATAGGACGGGCCCAAGGGATGCAGGCAGATGCATGTCGGATAGCAGCTACAACGGACATGAATCCCATTCTCCTAAAGCCGAAGCAGGATATGGTGTCACAGGTCGTGGTTCACGGCAAGCCATACAAGGATTTGGATGCCAGAACGTATCGCGAATCCTACCTGAAAGAAGCAGAAGGTATAGTTAAAGACGCTTTGCACAGGCTCCGGAGCCAATATCAGCTGGTGGTGCTGGAGGGGGCGGGAAGCCCCGCCGAAGTTAACCTAAAGGACAGGGATATCGTCAATATGCGTCTGGCTGGCTGGGCTGAAGCACCAGTCATTCTCGTGGCGGATATCGACCGCGGGGGCGTCTTTGCCTCGTTGGTCGGGACAATGGAAATATTGACGCCGGAGGAACGAGAGCGCGTGAAAGGTTTTATTATTAATAAATTCCGCGGAGATGTTACCCTGCTGCAGCCTGGACTTGACTGGCTTGAAAAGAAAACCGGCAAGTCAGTGCTCGGAGTCATTCCTTACCTGGAGCGCTTGGAGCTCGAGGATGAGGATTCGGCTTCCATCAGCAGCAAGTGGAAGCAATCCAGGCCGAGAGACGAGCAGTCGCTGGATATCGTCGTCATTCGTTTACCGCGAATATCCAATTTTACCGACATTGATCCCTTGTTTGAAGAGGAGGATGTCCACGTCCGTTTTGTCTCGGAACCGGAGCACTTTGGCCAGCCGGACGCTGTAATCATACCGGGGAGCAAAAATACGATAGAGGACCTATGCTTCTTAAGAGAGAGCGGCTTGGAGCGCGAAATCTCCCGCCATGTCGAAGGTAACGGATTTGTTGTCGGGATATGCGGCGGCTATCAAATGCTGGGGCAGCATTTGGTGGACACCCATTTTGTCGAATCCAGCCGGGAGCATATGGAGGGCTTGGGCCTGCTTCCATTGGAAACCAACTTTACGGTACACAAGAAGACGGAACGCATTATCGGCTTTGCTGAAGGGTGGAACCCCCATAAAGCGATTCCTATCACAGGCTACGAAATCCATATGGGCGTAACCCGATTTCTAACCCCGGTAGAGCATCCCTTTATGGTCAGAAATGAGCGTGGAGGCGAGCTGCAGGATGATTTTCACCCAGAGGGGGCTATGACCGCAGATGGCCGAATTTGGGGAACTTATCTGCATGGAGTCCTGCATAATGACGAGTTTCGAAGAAGCTGGTTGAACCGCATTCGGGTAGAAAAAGGCTGGCCGGCAAGACCGGGCACCCTGCTGTTCGGACAGCGCCGGGAAGCGGCCTTTAACCGGCTGGCCATGCATGTGCGTGAACATTTGGATATTGGGCGAATTTATGAGATGATAGACGGTAAAGAGAAGCCGGAGCATGATGTGAAAGAGCTGGAGAGGGGTTAACATTGGAAGGATTGGACGGGTATTACGAGCCATTGGAATATACGGTTGCCCAGCATGAAGAAGGGATCTTGCTAAAGACAATTATGCAGAGCCGGATGGGGATCTCCCGCAAGCTGCTTTCAAGGTTGAAGCAGACGGACAAAGGAATTACCTTGAACGGGGAAAGAGTGTACATAAATGTAAAAGTAAAGGCGGGCGACCGTATCGCTCTTTATATGGAGGAAGAGGAGTCCGAGGACATTTTACCGCAAGCTCTTCCGCTGACCATTCTCACAGAGGACCATCATATCCTTATCGTGAATAAACCGGCAGGGATGATTGTACACCCAACTCACGGGCATTATATTCATACGCTGGCCAACGCCGTTGTTCATCATTGGCAGGAGCAAGGACGGCGTTACCGGTTCCGCCCGGTTCACCGGCTGGACCAAGAGACATCGGGCGTCCTGGCGATAGCCAAGAATCCTTACGCTCATCAGCAGATATCGGAACAAATGAAGCAGGGCAGCGTAGAGAAGGAATATTTGGCGCTAGTCTACGGCCGGCCGCAGCAGGCGCAAGGAACGATTCACGCCCCAATTGACCGTGACCCCCTCGCTCCCCATTACCGGATCGTAACTCCTAGCGGGTACGAGGCGATTACCCATTATGAAGTTGTGGAGGAGTTTGCTCAAGCATCTCTTGTAAAGCTTCGGCTGGAGACTGGAAGAACTCACCAAATTCGCGTCCATATGCAATCCATAGGCCATCCTTTACTTGGTGATAAAATGTACGGGCTGGCGCCTCAATCGGACCCTCTGCCAGCGCTAATTGACCGTCAGGCTCTGCATGCCTGGAGACTTGGCTTCGATCATCCGGGAACAGGAGAACGGATGAGGTTCGAGGCGGATTTGCCGGAAGATATGGTGCATGTAATCAGGCAGCTAAGAATAACAACTTGAGGAGGCATAGGCAAAGATGAAATTAACCATGTATGGGTATCCCAAATGCAGTACTTGCCGGAAGGCATTAAAGAAGCTCGAATCTATGGGACACGAGGTCGACATGATTAATGTATTTGAGCAGGCGCCGTCAGCGGATACGATCGAGAAGTGGCTGCAGCAAAGCGCAGTAGAGCCGCGGAAATTGTTCAATACATCAGGCGAGGTTTACCGTGAAATGAAATTAAAAGACAAGCTCGGTTATATGAATCGGGAAGAGATGGTCGGTCTGCTGGCTTCAGAAGGCCGGCTGATTAAACGTCCGGTAGTGACGGGTAATGGGCGAATCACAATCGGATATAGAGAGCCTGAATATGAGGAGGTTTGGACTTAAGCCTTCGACAAATATGCATTCGGGCACGGTAAAGGGAAAGGGGGGGCTGATTTGGAGGGAAAGCAAAAAGAGAGCAGTGATCTGCTGCAATGGATAGGCCGGACGCGCACCGCCGTTCTGGAGCGGGTGAAGGCACTCCTTCCCTTTGTAAAAATGGGCTCCGTAGGAGGCGCGATACTGACTATGCTAGTTTCGGTAGGCGCTTATGCCCTTATAGCCCCCCTGCAAATAGCTGTTGGCTTAGTCATCATGGTGCTAATTCACGAATTAGGCCATGTCCTGGCTGCAAAGCAGAAAGGTCTTCCGATGTCCGCTCCCGTATTCATTCCGTTTCTTGGAGCCCTCGTTAACATGAGGCGCCAACCCCGCGATGCCGCCACTGAAGCTTATATTGCAATGGGCGGACCCTTGCTGGGCACAATTGGTGCCGCTATCTCCTTCTGGCTTGGCTATACGCTCGAGCTCTCCTTATTCAAGGCTTTGGCTTACATAGGGTTTATATTAAACCTGATTAATCTTTTGCCCATTCATCCGCTTGACGGGGGACGGATCGCTGTTGCGGTAAGCCGTTGGCTGTGGTTAGTTGGTCTCACAGTAGGGCTTCTGGTCATCATTTACTTCAAGCTGTTTGTTCTCTTTATATTTTGGCTGCTGTTTGCGCTTGATTTGCTGCGCAAGGTAGTGCTGAACCGCTGGATTTCTCCTGTTAAAAGCTTAACAGCCTCCTACCAGCTGCCGGTAAGCTGGGTACAGGAAAGAGGAGACCAGCTCCCAGAGAAAGGAACCCGCAAGGAATTGGCTTATGCAACGCATTCTGAACTGGACGGCAAACAGCTGCTGTTTTTTCTTTGGCCGGAGATTGGCCTAAGAGGTATGCTCGTAATGCCGGCCCAAGCCATTATCGTTGGGGCTCAAGTCACCGACCTGGAATATCGGCAAAAGAAAGAGGAGACTTATCTGCTCGTTCACTGTCGTGTTGAATTTACACATTATGAGAATGATCAATATTTTCAAGTTCCCGTGCGATACCGATGGGGGTTAGGCACGGTATATGCAGTACTGTTTGCTTATCTGGTAACGATGCTGTATCTGTTGTCCCGGAATGGGCTTCCGATTGAAGCTTTCTCACGAGGTTAAAGGTCAGAGGGATTAAACATTAATGGAGGAAAACACTATGCCTCGCTTTTCATCACAACGATTACATCAGCTAGGCTCAGCTATTTTCAGTGAAGTTAGCGAATGGAAGAAAGAAGTGCGGGCTGCAGGCAAGGATATTATTGATCTTGGCATCGGAAGCCCGGATCTGCCTCCTTCACCTGGCATAATGGAGTCCCTGCGTGAAGCCGTCTCCGATCCGTTGGCTTATTCTTATCCAGGCACGCGCGGTATGCCTGAGTTTTTGCAGGCTGTAGCCCGCTGGTATGCTCAACGGTTTCAAGTGAAGCTTAATCCTGAAACAGAGATTGTGTCTCTGATGGGTTCCCAGGATGGACTGGCGCATCTGAGCTTGGCGGTTGCCGATGCCGGCGATATAGCGCTTATTCCCGATCCCGGGTATCCGATTTATAGCGCAGCTCTCGTGTTAGCCGGGGTTACGCCATACTTGATGCCGCTCAGACAGGAGAATCAGTTTTTGCCCGATCTAGACGATATCCCGGAAGACGTGGCAAAGAAAGCGAAATACATCTTATGCAATTATCCAAGCAATCCATCGGCAGCGGTTGCGGATCTGGCCTTTTTTGAAAAGCTTGTCGCATTTGCCCGGCGTTATGATCTGTTAATCGTTCATGATCTGGCTTACTCGGAGATGGCTTTTGACGGCTTTATTCCGCCCAGCATTATGCAGGTGCCCGGTGCCAAGGAAATAGCTGTCGAATTCCATTCCTTATCCAAAAGCTTTAATATGGCAGGCTGTCGAATTGCCTTCATGGTCGGATGCCCGGAGGCTGTTCAGGCGCTAACGATGCTGAAGTCCAACATTGATTACGGAGTATTTGAAGCTGTGCAGCGGGCGGGGATAACTGCGCTGGAGGAAGATCTTGCAGGCAGAGAGCCGGTTGCTGGTGTGTATGAGAGCCGCAGAAATGTCTTGGTCAGCAGCTTGAAAGAAGCTGGCTGGAGTGTCCCCTCTCCTAAAGCGACAATGTTCATATGGGCGCCTATTCCAGAAGGCTGGACATCTCGACAAATTTCCCGGGAAATTTTGTATCATACGGGAGTTGTCGTAATTCCGGGAGATGCGTTTGGCCAGCAAGGAGAAGGATTTGTCAGAATTGCTCTGGTGCAGCATGAGGAAAGGCTGGCAGAAGCGGCATTGAGGCTGAAACCATTTATAGACATGCAGCGTCAGTCTGGCCGTTGGAAGCTTCCTGCACTTTCTTAAACAAGCCTCTATACGGGGTGGACTAAAATAGGAATAGGATTGTGGAATAGCAAAGCGTGATCGAAAGAGCTTTTCAACCCGGGGCCTTCCCAACCGAAATATCTTTCCGGGTCCGGATTTTGGTCTGGAATTTTGTATATAGGGCAAATTTAAAAATGCTTTTAACGAAGCCTAAGCTCATTCGAAGTCGAATAACCCGGTAATAACGATAACTTTTCATGTCAGTTAGAAAGCGTGTTTTTCGGATGTCGAATATTTATACTCGAATAGAAGAAAAGGCCGTAAAATGACGGCCTTTTTGTCGTTGGCATTCTATCCATATTAAATATTATACAAAGCGCTGATTTAGATGGTGAAAGAAGGAGGAGTAGAGAATTAAATGAATCCGGACATCCGATTAACCAACTATACTTGCCAACTCCTTTAGCTCGAAGAGTGATTTCGATACTCTGCTACCTAAGCTGCGCTATTTGTGCATATCAATTTAGGCTTAAGGCTTAACCGCTTTTGGTCGCAGCAAGCGTGACCGCTTGGCTGACAAAGCCTCCGGTCTGGGCGAGCAGCTCTTTGGCCCTTACGAAATCGACCTTGCCGAGCAGCATGACGATCGCAGTCTTGACATGACCCTGAGCGGCAGCATAGGCTTGATCCACCTCTTCGGCCGATGCTTTTGTAGCCATACGAATAATTCGTTTGGCCCGGTAAACCAGCTTCTCATTCGATGGATTGAGATCGACCATTAAATTGTCATATACCTTGCCAATGCGAATCATAGAGGTTGTGGTCAGCATGTTTAAAATCAATTTTTGGGCTGTTCCGGATTTCATTCGAGTAGAGCCTAAAATGACCTCGGGTCCGACAACAGCCTCTATCATATGATCGGCGATGGCGATCATCGGCGTGTTCGGGTTGTTAGTCAAGCCGATGACCTTGGCTCCCCGCCTGGACGCTTCCTTCATGGCTCCAAGTACATAGGGCGTACGTCCGCTGGCAGCTATGCCGACGACAACATCGTTATTGGTAATGCCGCTTTCGATCATGTCCTGGATGCCCTGCTCTTCGCTATCCTCGGCTCCTTCTACCGGATTCTTCACCGCCTCGAAGCCACCGGCAATAATTCCCTGAACCATGGAAGGGGGAGTGCCGAATGTAGGTGGACATTCAGAAGCATCCAGTATGCCCAATCTTCCGCTTGTGCCGGCACCGACATAAAACAAACGGCCGCCATTAGTAAATGCTTCAACTATATAATCAGCGGCCGCGGCGATAGAAGGGATGGCTTCCTCTATAACGTCAGCGATTAGCTTATCCTCTGCGTTAATCAGGCGGATGATTTGCTCCGAATTCATCTGGTCAATATGACGTGTTCTTGGATTAACCTGCTCTGTCGTCAGTTCATTAAGCAAATTTTTCATGATCATGAACTCCTTTACTGTTCATTGATGTCCGACTGTTTTTACTCTCCATGCAGCGCTATAGCCAGTTTTGCCGCACCATAAGCGGGTGTTCGCTGGGCAAGATGTATGGTGACAAGCGGCCAGGCGGCATGAAGCTCCTCTTGAAACAGATGGAAGAACAAACTGGAGTGTTTAAAGATGGAACCGGCAGCCACCAATTGTTCCTGGGCAAACTGTTTATCTTTGGCGATCAGGGCTGCGCTTTGCCGCGCTAATGCACGGGCTTGCTGCTGCAAAATAGCAAGAGCAGCGGGATCATCCTGTTCGGCGGCACGTAGGCAATATTGAGCAAAAGAAGCGATATCGCTCTTGCGAATGTGATCTTGGTATATATAGGCCCTTAATTCGGTGATTGATTCCCATTGGAAGGCATCCAGCAGGAGTGGTGTAATAGCGGTTGGCGGGTCCAAGCCATCATAGCTGTTCATAACGGTTTTTAAGGCCTGCAGCCCGATAGCATATCCGCTGCCTTCGTCACCCAGCAGGTGACCCCAGCCCCCTACGCGATATCGTTCTCCTGCCAAAGTAATTCCATATACGATAGATCCGGTCCCCGAGATGGCAATGAGTCCGTTTCGGCGAGATAAGGTGGCCATCAAGGCAATTTCCGCGTCATTGGTTATTGTTAAAGGGACTGGAAAGGGAGAAGAGGAAAAGAGCTCCTCCACAGCATCGCGAAACGGTACCTGCTCTTCGGGCATGGCGGCTCCAGCCAAACCGATGCAGACCCCCCGGCATTCCATAGAAGCTAGTTCTTTATGGGACAACAATTCACTAAGCAGTCCGGTAAGATTGGAGACCGCCTGGGAGAACCCTAGCGACCGAGGATTAGTGGACGATCCTGTCAGGGTAAGCAAGGTTTGCCCCGACCGATCGCAGCAGACAATCTCCGTCTTCGTTCCCCCGCCATCAACCCCAATAAAAAATGGCATAAGCGCACCTACTTTGGCATGTAGTTTCTTTAATTTCATGTCATTTCAAGATTCGAGACATTGTGGTTCCATTTCATCCGTATAACTGGCATACAAAATGGAGCAGTAGGAGTGAATGGAGCACAATGAGCAAATGGAAACAAACGGAAACAAATGGAGCGCAATGAGCTAACTGTAAACAAATAGGGCAAAGCAAATGGAACACAATAAACAAAAGGATCTGAGCAAAATGAACAAAACAAATGGAGGCAAATAAGCAAAAGATCCAATGTAGTCCGAAACTATGAATAACAGTTGTTGCAGCGGGCAGTTGGCGTCGTTTGCAGTCTGCTCCGAATTGCAGCTTGCAGCCTGTTCACCATTGGTTCGAAATTCTAACGCTCGCAGCGGTCCTTATTTGAGAAAAATCAGAGGGATAAAAATTGTAACGCTTGCCATGGTCCTTATTTTGCTTCAACTCGCGGTTTTCTGGGCCAGTTGTCACAAATAAGAGCGAGGGCGAGCGTTAGCGACCGATGAGCGCCTGTCACGAGCGTTAATGTTAGTATAATCTTTTTAAGGGGCTATCTTCACCCACATCATTCACTGCAATGCTGGACGACTTTCGGGGCAGCCTCTTCGTATCTGTTTGTATGGATTTCAGCGTAACTGGATAATAAGTGAATGAATACTTCACTCGCACTATAAGTGCACGAATGTTTCGCCGTCCGCCGTTGCTATAGAGGCCGAAGAACAACCAATGTTGGTTCGAAACGTTTTGCCTAGTAAGGTTCTGCCCAGTAGGCTCCTGGAGGGAGCTAATTCTCGTAAACCAGGAGATTATCTCCAGCTAAGCTAAGCAGAGCTAACGTTCCGATGTTAAAAGTATAAGGCATTGGCTGGAAAATGTAAAATTAAATTTCATATAATAAACTATATATTGAAATATTATTTTATATCCCTTATAATAATGTCGAGTGGAAGCGGTTGCACATGCCGGCGGATACTGTCTCTTTATTCTGTCTGTTTATAGCAAAGCTTACGATAAGTTTGGCTAGAAATGAGCTATCCCCTTCTACTGACACGGATACTTGGTTATGGCCGGAGAGAGCTGGCCTGGAAAGAGTCCTGGGATGACAGGCTGGAACGAAATTGCAGTGATTTGTTTCTGTGTAACCAATTTTATAGGCAGAGGTGGTCGGAGTGACAGCAAAACGGGTGATTACCGGAGCAGAAAATCTGCTTAATAACGAAAAGCGCTACGTGGATGGGAAGCGTGTTGGCTTGCTTACCAATCCAACGGGACGAACAGGCGATCTGCAGTCCGTTATTGATTTATGCGCACAAATGGAAAGCTGTGAATTGACTGCGCTGTTTGCTTGCGAGCATGGAATACGGGGAGAAAAGCAAGCCGGAATCCGCTTTGAGGACGAACGGGATGAGCAGTGGGATATACCGGTTTACAGTCTTTATGGGGAACGGAAGAAGCCTACAGCGGAAATGCTGGGAGAGGTAGACGCCGTTCTTTTTGACATCCAGGATTTAGGACTTCGTTTCTATACTTATTTAAGTACATTAATTTATACGATGGAAGCATGTGCAGAAAACGGCAAGGAGCTTATAGTACTTGACCGACCTAACCCGCTAGGCGGGGAACGCTGTGAAGGAGGCTTGCTCACTCCAGGAATGGAGTCGATGGTAGGAGCATGGGCCATGCCGATCCGGACCGGACTGACGATTGGGGAATTTGCCCGTCTCGTTAACGATGGTCTGCCGAAGAAATGTGACCTGGTGGTCGTTCCGCTGGAAAACTGGAATCGGGCAATGGACTACACGGATACGGGACTTCCGTGGATTTTGCCTTCCCCGAACATACCGACGCTCGATACGGCTAGAGTTTATCCGGGAACTTGTTTTTTTGAGGGAACCCGTTTGTCCGAAGGCCGGGGAACTACTAAGCCATTTGAGCAGATTGGAGCTCCCTGGGTAGACGCGGAGCGTCTGGCCAAGGCTTTGGAAGCCAATCAGCTGCCCGGTGTGCGGTTTTGTCCGGTCTACTTCACGCCGACGTTTTCCAAGCACCAAGGAGAACTATGCGCCGGTGTTCAATTGTTTGTAACGGATAAGGAAAGCTTCCGTCCGGTTGAAACCGGGCTGCATCTGTTGAGAGAGGTCATGAGGCTGCATCCCGATCATTTTGAATGGCTGCCGCCGCGCGCGGAGGGCGGAAGGCCTTTTATCGATCTGCTGACCGGAAGCACCCGGGTAAAAACAGAGCTTGGCGAGCCGGGAGGACTTGAACAAATCGTTGAAGAATGGAATACAGAAGCTCTGGAATGGCAGAACAACAGCCGGACCTACTGGATATATACGTAATAACGCCTTGAGCAGGCTGCTGCGCTTCCTGATCATGATGGATCGCCGTCGGAAGAATACAGCAGCCTGCTTGCATTTTCAGGCACCAGCAAGAGACTGGGGGATCAGCGCAGCAAGATTGGAGCATCAGCCAAGGACTGGGGATCAGCGCAGCAAGATTGGAGCATCAGCAAAGGACTGGTGGATCAGAGCAGCAAGATTGGAGCATCAGCAAAAGACTGGTGGATCAGCAAGGTATATAAGCAGCAGGGCCCTGAGCAGAGTTGCATCATGGAGGACGCGAGCTGCTTTGGTATACAGGAGGGAATCATAGTAATGAATAGCGAAAGCATGAGTTTGAAGCAGCAAATCGGACAGCTTCTGATGTTTGGATTTCAGGGGTATGAGGTTCCGCCATCACTGCAATCCATGATCGAGAAGCAGGAATTGGGCGGAGTCATTTATTTTGCGAGGAATGTGCAGACGGTCGAGCAGGTTGCGAGGCTGAGCGGGCAGCTTCAGCAGCTGGCCAGCGAAGCCGGTGCGCCTCCTTTATGGATTTCGGTAGATCAGGAGGGAGGGATGGTGGCCAGGCTGACCGAAGGGGTTACGCTGTTTCCTGGGCAAATGGCGCTTGCTGCTACCGGAGATCCGCAAAGCGCCTATGATGCCGGTTATATTACGGGTAGTGAGCTCAAAGCGCTGGGCATCAATTTTAATTTCGCTCCTGTCTTGGATGTCAACAACAATCCGGCGAATCCCGTCATTGGAGTACGCTCCTTTGGAGAGCGGCCTGAGCAGGTTGCCCGGTTCGGCGTCTCGCTTATCCAAGGCCTGCAGGACGCAGGAATTGCCGCTACGGCCAAGCATTTCCCCGGACATGGCGACACGGATACGGACTCTCATCTCGGCCTGCCGACCATCTCTCATGCGCGGGAGCGGATCGAGTCCGTTGAGCTGGTTCCATTTCGGGCTGCGGTTGCAGGCGGCGTGGATGTCATTATGTCCTCACATATCGTATTTCCCGAATATGAGCCTAATGGTCTTCCCGCCACGCTGTCCCGGGCTTTGCTAACCGATTTGCTTCGCCATGAAATCGGCTATGAAGGCGTCATCGTTACCGACTGTATGGAAATGGATGCTATAGCCAAGCATTTTGGAACAGCGGAAGCGGCTGTCATGGCCCTGGAGGCGGGAGCCGATCTCATCCTGGTCAGTCATACGCTGGAGCTGCAGCAGGCTGCTTTCCAAGCGATTGTTCAAGCAGTGGAAACGGGAAGGCTGAGCGCAGAACGTATCCGCGAGTCAGTGGACCGGGTGCTTGCTCTTAAAGCGAAACGGCTGTCGCCTGTAGCAAAAGAGGGCGGACCAGCATCCGTGCTGCCGATCCGCCAGGTTGGCTGTGCTGAATACCAGCAAAAAGCGCGCAAGTGGAGCGAAGCGAGCATTACTGTGGTCAAGGACAGTCAAGGGCTTCTCCCGCTAGCTGAGCTTTCCACCCTGGTGCTGTCCTTGTCCCCTGAGGTGTCTACCATTGCGGATGAAAGCTACAGCTCTGAAGAAATGACTTTGGGGCGTGCGCTCCGCGAGCAAGGGCTGAAGGTTGTGGAGGAGCAAATCCGGCTAGCCGATGTGTCCAGGCTGACGGCGGAGCTGGAAGCCCGGGCGGAAGGCTTTCCCCAAGTAATCGTGGCTACCTATAACGCCTGCTTTGACCCCGCTCAGGCGGAGCTGGTCCGCTCACTGCTGCGGAAGGAGCTTAAGGTGATCGTCGTAGCTACACGCAATCCTTATGACGTGCAGTCCATCCCCGAACTGTCCACCTGCCTGCTCACTTATGAAACCCGTCCGCTGGCTATGGCAAGCGCTGCCCGGGTGATGACCGGAAAGCTGAGGGCCAACGGCCGCTGCCCGGTAACGCTAGAGCACGGCGGGAACGAAGGAGGGGAAAGATAATGCTAACAAGCCTGCTTAATCAACCGAGCAAAATTATAGTCGGTCTGATGTCCGGTACTTCGCTGGATGGCATAGATGCCGCCGTAGTGCGGATTGACGGCTATGGTATGGACAGCAAGGTGGAGCTGCTTCATTTCTATTCGAGAGCATATGACGACACTCTGCGAGAGCAGCTGAAGCGGATATGCTCCCTGGACCAATCCTCGACCGCCGACGTCTGTTCCATGAATTTTCTGCTTGGCGAGCACTTTGCGGAAGCGGTACATGAAGCCGTGCATGAGGCGGGCATGGAGATGAGTGAGGTGGATGCCGTCAGCTCCCATGGGCAGACGGTATGGCACATTCCCGAAACCGACCACATGTGTGAGCCGCCCCGTGTCCGCTCCACGCTGCAGATCGGCGATCTGTCAGTCATCGCCAAGCGCACCGGCAAGCTGGTGGTCGGTGATTTCCGCACGGCCGATATGGCCGTAGGCGGGCACGGAGCGCCGCTGGCGCCGTATGCCGACTTCATTCTGTTTCGCGATGAGCGCGAAGGGCGCATCGCCCAGAATATCGGCGGCATCGGCAACTGCGCGGTGCTGCCTGCCGCCGCCCGGCCCGAGGATGTCGTAGCGTTCGATACCGGTCCCGGCAACATGCTGATAGACCAGGCGGTCTATCAGCTGTCCGGCGGGAGGCTCAGCTACGACGAGGGGGGCCGCTGGGCGGCGGAGGGCACGGCGGATATACGGATGCTGGAGCAGATGCTGCAGCATCCGTACTTCCGCCAGAAGCCCGTCAAGACGACGGGGCGCGAGATGTTCGGCAAAGCGTACGCGCAGCAATGGCTGAACGAGGCGGCGGTTCGGCAGCTGTCCGCTGCCGATACAGTGGCCACGTTCACGGCCTTTACGGCGCATTCAATTGCCTCAGGGTATCGCGACTTCGTCCTGCCGCAGACGCCGGCCGCTACCGTCATCGTTAGCGGCGGCGGGGCGCTCAACGCCACGCTGCTGCGCATGATGGGCGAGCTGCTGCCGGAGCTCACCATCCGCATCGCAGACGACTTCGGCGTTTCCGCAGATGCGAAGGAAGCGATAGCGTTTGCCATTCTGGGCAACAACACGCTGCACGGCGTACCGAACAATTTGCCGGTTTCCACCGGTGCTGCCAGCCCGACCGTGATGGGCAAGCTCGCTTTTCCTTAAAGATGCAGATATATTCAGGGCTCACTCTAATAATTAGCGGTTGACAGTATAAGATAGCAGAAGCGGAGGGGAAGAGGGAGTCCAAGCTTTCCGAAGGAAAGCAGCTTCGGGAGCGTGGAAGCGTTCGCCTTTGCCACCGGATTTCAACCGCTGCGGCGGCTATGATTAAGAAATCTGGGGTCAACGCTTTCTGGAAGAAAGCGTATTTCGGGAGCATATGCTAACAGCAATCGGAGGTCCTCTCATTCCCCATAGTGATTTTCTCCTTTGTTGTCAACCACTAGTTTAAGTTTTGAGCCATATTCAGGCTTATTCTTAATATCAGTGCTTGACTTCCAGCGGAGTATGCCGCATGTGTTCTGCCCAGTTATGATTAAGCACATATTCAAGTTTGTGCCTATATCCATATCAGCCATAACAAAAGCTCCTGTATCCCGGGTTTAACCGACCGGATACAGGAGCTAATACGGGTTATTCATCTCCGAATGAGCTTCGTCAGAAGCAATTCTTAACAATATTGCAGATTATTCCATCGGCTGGATCTCATCGGCAGGAGGCGGAGAAATTGGCTCGGATGTAGTCACATGGCCGAGCAAAGATTCCTCAATCTCGCCTTCGATCAGAATTTGGGTCGAATCGTAGCCAAACTGCTTCATAATGAGTGCAATTTGCTCCAGGAGGAACATTTCCCCGGAGGAGCCCAGGTTAGCGTTTTTCAATTCGCTGGAGAAGCTGACCTCGGCAATTCCGCCTTCCCCTTTAACGTACTCAACGACTACGCCTGGAGGAACGAGGTTGCCCAGCCCTTCATGGTCGGGTCCGGCCATCCATGCTTCCAAAGCAGCCTTGGGCAGATCCTCTGCCGACTCTGCGCTTACTTCCCGTTCTACCGAGTAATTGTTCATAAGATCCGTGTCGGTGAAATACAAGGTGACGGTTTCGGTAACCTTATCGCTGGCTTCGTTAGGATCGATTGTATCCTCGTTATTTTCGGCCGGCTCATTTTCACTATTGTTTTCGCCGGTATTATTCGGGTCATTTGGCGGCTGACTCGTAGATGGAGAGCCCCCTTGCGTTGGATTGCTGGGAGGCGCGGTCTGTGCGGGCTGGCCGCAGCCTGCAGTAATCATCATGATGGCAGCGGTAGTTAACAGTATGGTTTTCCATGGTTTTCTCATAGGTGTAAACCCTCCTTTTTGTTTTTGAAGCCTCGCGAAGCAGTATTTTTGAATATACTTCGCACCACTAGTCCGCTTTCTGACCGTCAGGCCATGGTCTTGTGGTTTAATTGCTGATTACAGCTTAAGTATAAAAATGATTTGTATCACCGGAATGGCCGTACCGTAACATTTTTGTTACTTGCTGGTGAAACTGCAGGGGCAGGACTTTTCTTAATTCCCAGTGCCATGGAGCGATGAATACCGTGCAGAGTCCGGCTAAGGAAACTATCCGCTTGATTTTGGTTTAACCTTCTTTTCTGGTCATTAATCATCGGCTTAGGCTCTTCACTTACGGAAAAATCAATTTCACACAAGTGCCTTTGCCGCTCTGTGACTCGACCAGAAGGCGGCATTCATGCATGTCGGCAATTTGCTTGACAATCGTCAGACCGAGGCCGCTGCCTTCCTGATTCCAGGAGCTGGCTTCATTAGAGCGGTAGAACGGCTCGAAAATATGAGGCAGCTCTTCCTCAGGGATGCCGATCCCGTCATCGCAAACAGCAAATTCAGCACTGCCGTTCCCGGAGGCAGGAAGCAGGGAAATCGTTACTCTTCCTTTAGTATCCGAGTAACGCAAAGCGTTGGATACGAGATTGTCGGCAGCGCGCAGAAACAAATCCCGGTCGGCTTCAATGGTCGTATCCAAGCCTAGGAAATTCAGCTCAATCAGCTTCTCTTCGGCAATCCACTGAAAGTGCTCGCGGATATGCTTTTCCAGGTCTTTGCCTGACAAACGCTGTTTTTCGAGCGGCTTCTCCGCCATCCGGTTGACATCCATCAAATTGTCGACGATCCGTCTCATTTTATTGATTTGCACCGACAAGTCGGAAAGGAAGTCATGGTGCGTCGAGCTGTCTTCTCGCACATGCGGCAAATTCTCCACGATTAACTGCATCGTAGCCAACGGCGTTTTCAGCTCGTGGGAAGTGCTGCTCAAAAATTGCTGCTGGCGCTGGTCATAACGGTTCAGCTGCCGAACCATATGCTCGATTTCGGTCGCCAGCTCGCGAATTTCATCCTTCCGGCTGTAGGCGACCTTGAAGGCTCTGCGCTGCGGCGTAATTCGCTTCATTTGTTGAATGATCGTGTTGATGGGCCCGGTAAACCACGATGCGATTCCGTAACAGAGAAAGAAGAAAGCAAAAACCGATGCCATCATAATAAAGATCACTTGCAGCCGGAAAGAAAAAATATCCTCGTATAAATAATCAACGTTGTTAATGATTAGCAAGTAACCGAGATCAACCGCTTCATCCAATGGTAATAAGGTGTACTGCACATAGCCATAGGAAGAAGTAGGGATAAAGAGTCCCGCGGGCACTTCGCCCTCATTCAGGATCGCCAGAGACAAGGGAGCGCCGGGCTGCAATTGCTTGGCGCTGTCAAACCAGAGCTGTTTTTCATGATTGAGAATAAGCAGCCGGGAGTTAAGCTGGTCACTGTAAAAAGAAAGATAGCCATCTGTACGGTCAGCAGCACGGGGAAGTGTGCCGCGGATTTTGTCAACGGCTCCGTATCCTTGCGAGATAACCAGCTGCTTTTGGCTCTCCATAGTGCGCGCCTCGTAGACATTAATGATACCAATGTAAATGACGGTACATATGATGACAACCAGCAGGGAGAACGTAAGCCATAGGCGAAAGCGAAGCTTCATCCGCTCTCACCGAAACGATAGCCTAGTCCCCGAACCGCATACAAATAGTTGCGGTCTGTTAGCTCGCTTATTTTTTTGCGGATCCGGCTGACGTTGACGTCTACTGTGCGGTCGCTAAAGCCGGCTGTTGTCCCCCATACCTTCTCGAAGAGCATCTCGCGGGTAAACACATTTTGCGGGTGGCGCATCATCACTTCCAGCAATTTGTATTCATTAGCGGTTAACGGAATGGAACGCTCCCCATAGACCAACACCATTTTGCCGGTATCAAGACGCAAACCATCATATTCGAGGGATGATTCATTCATTTGCCCCTGCTGCTGGTTGCGTCGCAGCAGAGCATGAATGCGGGCCAGCAGTTCGCGCTGATGAAATGGCTTCGTGACATAGTCGTCGGCTCCAACCTCAAGGCCGATCACTTTGTCCATCAGTTCTTCCTTGGCGGTTATCATCATAATAGGAACAGCAGACTGCTGACGGATGGTCCGGCATAACTGCAAGCCGTCCATTTTGGGCAACGTCCAATCCAGCAGCAGCAGATCATAGCGGCCATTTTGAAACATCGTCAAGCCTGACTGGCCGTCGTGGGCGATGTCAATAGAGTACCCTTCTTTTTCGAGAAAAAAAGCTATGTTCTTAGCCATAACCTTTTCATCTTCCACAAGCAGTATTCGAACCATTCCCGTTCTCAGCCTCCTAGCAGCTTTCTGTCATGCTGCATAATCCAGTGCAGCGCTCTGCAAATACTTTTCACCGCTCCTATCGACCATATAGTCTGTCCGTAAGCGGGCATCGCCATTAATGATTCGCCCTGAGGGCAGAGTGACAATACCTCACGGGCATTTAGAGAAAAGATGCTTTAAGAATAGCATAGGGTCCGGTAAAAGAAAAAACGGCTGCTTAAGTCCCGCATCGGGAAGCCTTAATCGCCAGCTATTTATTGAGGAAATAAATGACGCCGATAGCAACCAGCGCTAGGAGCAGCAAAGCGAGCAGAATACCAATAATACCGAAACCAAAAACAAAACTCATGCAGATCGACTCCTTAGAAATGAAATGTGAAGCTTTGTAGTTTGCTTTATAGGAACATACGATTGACCTTAAGCAATAGTTTCAGCAAAAGACGTCTTTACCGGCTCGCAGTTTTCCTTGTTGGGGGTGAAGCTGACCAAGCGAGAGCAACAAAGAAAAGTAACAACCGAAAATGTGACAAAAACGTGAGAAGAACGTTGTGTTCACATATTTGTGAAAATTATCACATTCACAAGCGTTGTTTTCGTAGTATGATGGAATCAAGGAAGGGGAACACCTCCCTTAAAAGAAAAAAACAAAGCAAACAGCTGCATCCTCTTATGTGAAAATAATCACTAAACAAAAAAAGTAAAAAGCGGCAGCGAAGTGAGGAAGTCCCCTACTATGTTAAAGGAGATGGTTCAAATGATTAATTGGTTAAGAGAAAGCAAGATAGCGGCAGTGATTTTCGCCTTCTTGAGAATTTACCTTGGCTGGAATTGGATGACTTCGGGCTGGGGCAAAATTACAGGCGGCTTCGACGCCAGCGGTTATTTGAACAACGCAGTTGCCAACCCCGTAAACAAAGCAGGAGAAGTCATTTACCCTACGTACACAGCTTTTATTGAAGCCGTAGCACTGCCCAATGTTAAACTGTTTAACGTTCTGGTTCCATGGGGTGAATTGCTGGTCGGTCTCGGCTTGGTAGTTGGTGCTTTGACAGCAACAGCAGCATTCTTCGGATTAGTCATGAATTTCATGTTCCTGTTCGCCGGTACAATTTCGACTAACCCTTGGATGGTACTGATCGGAGGACTTATCTTCATCGCTGGAGCCAACGCCGGAAAATTTGGTGTAGACTTCTACCTGATGCCCTACCTGAAAAACTTAATTAATCAGTGGAAAGCTAACAGAACAGGCGCTGGCGGAACAGCAGGCAAAGGAGCGGCTGACGAGGAAGGCAACACGGCACATGCCTAATAGCTATCTGAGCTGCAATCTGCATCATGATCGAATAAGCCGAAAGCCCGGCTCCAGCTCCCGCAAATCTTTCCACCCTAAAAGTCAATGCCCTGACGATGAGCCTTTTCCTGGGACGACCGATTTGGTCGCAGGAAAGGGCTTTTTCTTTTGCTGTTTAAGAATAGCTGCAGAGCTAATTCAGTAGGCACGTTGCCGGCAGACCATTGCGGAAATAGATTGAATGCAGCAAATTGTCAATATTGGAAAAAACTCTCTTACTCTATCGCTGGCCGGACGGATTCGCTATGATAGAATAATAACAAGACCAATAGTCATGAGGTGTATTAATGGAATTGTTGAGGAAGCACAGAATTACTGCAAGTGCGGCCGTACTGAATGAACGCAACGAGCTCTTGGTAATAAGGAATGCTGATCGCGGCTGGGAATTGCCGGGAGGTCACTTGGAACAGGATGAATCCCTGCCGGAAGCGGTTATACGTGAAGTCAGGGAGGAGACCGGGATTGACATGGAGATTACCCGGTTTTGCGGCATCAGCCAGCAGGTGGACCAGAGCCTTTGCTGCACTTGGTGGCTGGGCAAGCCCATAGGAGGAACCCCGACTACTACGGAGGAAAGTGTCGAGGTTGCCTTTCTTCCGCTGGAGAAGGTATTGGAATTGTTTGAAGAACAAGGGTATAAGGAGGAGCTGATTCATATTCTGGATACGAGCCGTCAGCCCTTCTGCTTAATTATAAGTTGACAGACAGAGCCATGGGATGGATGTGCTGCTGTATAACTGCGGCAGAGTATCACGTGAGGAGGAGTAGGGAAGATGGAAGAAAGCACAAAGGCTAAGGTTTTGCTTGTAGACGGAATGGCGCTTTTGTTTCGCGCTTTTTACGCTACTTCATTCAGCGGCTATATTAAGAAAACGAGCTCGGGTATGCCGACCAATGCCGTTTACGGATTTGTCCGTTATTTCTGGGATGCTGTACATACATTTCAGCCGACACATGTCGTCTGCTGCTGGGACATGGGGAGCAGCACGTTCCGGACAGAGCAATTTCAAGATTATAAAGCTAATCGAGAGGCCCCTCCGGAAGAATTGATTCCTCAATTCGACCTTGTAAAAGAGGTAGTGGACTGCTTCGGAGTACCGAATATTGGCTGCAGCGGCTTTGAGGCGGATGATTGTATCGGTACGCTTGCCGATGCTTATGCCGAGAACAGTCAAGTGCTTATTCTTACAGGTGATCATGATCTGCTTCAGCTGGTCAACCAGCAAATCCATGTCATCATTATGAAAAAGGGCGCATCGAATTATGCGGTCTATGATCTGGATTTGCTAATGCAAGAGAAGCAATTAACGCCTGAACAAATTATTGATTTAAAAGGGCTTATGGGCGATTCCAGCGACAATTATCCGGGAGTGAAAGGGATTGGAGAAAAGACGGCGGTAAAGCTGCTGCTGGAATACGGCTCGATAGAAGGCATTCTGCAAAATTTGGAAAGCTTGCCGAAGGGGCTGCGCATTAAGATCGAAAATGGGCTCGATATGCTGCATTTGTCGAGGGATTTGGCCCGCATCCGCCGTGATGTGCCGATCGCGTGCGGGCTGGATGAATGCTGCTGGCAGATGGATCCCCATACCGTCCGCTCGAAATTTGAAGAGCTGGAGTTTAAAGGACTGATGAAGCTGATCGGGTAAAGCTGCTTTTTTTATCCAAGTATCTATAAAGTTTATGTGGTCGTGGTCTGAAAAGGAAAGGGGCCGCGTGGTTCTCAATCCTTGCAAAACGTGTTACAATTAACTAGATTAGCCTGAGCTGTATGGCGGAGTTGGCTCCGCCTGTCTTGTTTTCTTCAGGAAGATTCTTTCCTTGTTTATATGCATCGTCTCTTGCGGAATCGCAGATTCTTTCATGTGATGCTGATAGATTATACTCAGTCAGGGGGATACTTTAGTTATGGCACAAAAGGGAAAAATGCGCAGTGATATGATTAAAAAAGGCTTTGACCGCGCTCCTCACCGCAGCTTGCTGCGTGCAGCCGGGGTAAAGGAAGAGGATTTCGACAAGCCGTTTATAGCGGTTTGCAACTCTTATATCGATATCGTGCCCGGGCATGTTCATCTGCAGGAGTTTGGCAAAATTGTTAAGGAGGCAATCCGCGAAGCGGGGGGCGTGCCTTTTGAATTTAATACGATCGGTGTGGATGACGGGATCGCGATGGGGCACATCGGTATGCGCTATTCACTGCCAAGCCGTGAAATCATTGCCGATTCGCTGGAAACGGTAGTTTCCGCGCACTGGTTCGACGGAATGGTTTGTATTCCTAACTGCGACAAAATTACGCCGGGAATGATGATGGGAGCCGTTCGCGTTGACATCCCTACCATTTTTGTCAGCGGCGGTCCGATGAAAGCCGGAAAAGACAAGAACGGACGCTCTATTTCCTTGTCTTCTGTATTTGAAGGCGTAGGAGCATTTCAATCCGGCAAAATCGATGAGCAAAGCCTTCAAGAGCTGGAGCAATACGGCTGCCCGACCTGCGGATCCTGCTCCGGAATGTTCACGGCGAATTCCATGAACTGCCTTGCAGAGGGTCTCGGCCTTGCCCTGCCGGGTAACGGAACTATTCTTGCGGTTGCAGAAGAGCGCAAGGATTTCGTCAGACAATCTGCCAAGCAATTAATGGAGCTGATCAAACGCGACATTAAGCCTAGCGATATCGTCACCATTGAGGCGATCGATAATGCCTTTGCCCTGGATATGGCTATGGGCGGTTCGACCAATACCGTACTGCATACATTGGCCATCGCCCATGAGGCGGGTATTGACTATCCGATCGAAAGAATTAATGAGATTGCGAAGAGAGTTCCGCATCTCGCCAAGATCGCTCCTGCTTCCGACTACCATATCGAGGACGTCCATAACGCGGGCGGGGTCAGTGCGATTATTAATGAGCTGCTGAAAAAACCAGGGGCGCTCAATGGTGAATGCATAACCGTAAGCGGCAAGACACTCAAGGAAAATGTAGAGGGCTGCGAAATTATCGATAAGGACGTCATTCGTCCGATCGACAATCCGCACAGCCAGGAAGGCGGACTGGCTGTTCTGTTCGGCAATCTGGCACCTAACGGCAGCATCATCAAAGTTGGTGCCGTAGACAAAGAAGTAGGCGGACGTCACGAAGGGCCTGCCATTTGCTTCGACTCTCAGGACGAAGCGCTGTATGGCATTGCCAATGGCAAGGTCAAGGAAGGCCACGTTGTCGTTATCCGCTATGAAGGTCCGAAAGGCGGCCCCGGTATGCCGGAAATGCTGGCACCGACTTCACAAATTGTCGGAATGGGGCTCGGTGCGAAAGTCGGCTTAATTACGGACGGCCGTTTCTCCGGAGCTTCCCGCGGCATCAGTATCGGGCATATTTCTCCGGAAGCGGCTGAGGGTGGTCCGATTGCTTTTGTCGAGGATGGAGATATTATCGAGCTTGATCTCGTAAACCGTAAAATTGAGCTGAAAATCAGCGATGAAGAAATGGAGCGCCGCAAAGCGAACTGGAAAGGCTTTGAACCGAAGGTCAAAACCGGTTACCTTGCCCGTTATTCCAAGCTTGTTACGAACGCCAGCTCCGGCGGCATTATGAAAATTTAATTTTCCTTGTATAATTTAATCTTCCTATAAAAATGGACAGCCTTGAGATCGATCAACCAATCTCAAGGCTGTTTTTTACTGATAAACCATTAAATGGCCATCAGGCATTAAGCCCGAATGGCCATTTAATTGGAGGGAGTGTTCTTGGATAAAGCTACTCTTCCGCAACCGGGTCGTTGCGGTACATCCCCTTGTGGAGCTGCCGGTTTTCATAGCCGTAGCTATGGGGAGGGCGCTGATCTTCTCTCCATGGAGTGCTTTTCCCGAGGCTTTCCAGCGGGAGGCTGCTGCCATAGGGGCCTTCCGGAAATTCTTCACGAGTCAGGTCATTGCGCTGAGATTCTACCGAAGAGAGATCGGTGTTTCGGGTTCGGGTTTCCTTGATAAAGCCATCCATTCTAAGACACCTCCAGGATCAGGGTTCACCCCTTAGCGTCTCCCGCAGGCCTGCCGTTATAACTGGAGAACACTGGGAGAGGGGTGAAGCATCCTGGAGCCGCAGGCCTAACGTGATGCGGGACAATTAAATATCGGTAAAGTTGACAGTGCCGATAACCGAAGCCAAAAAAGAGCGCAGATCGTTCGCCTCATCTTCCTTTAGGCGGTAAAGATGCTCTAGATAGCCTTCTTCATTCACGTCATCCGGACCGAGAATCCCGGTTATGCCCGTTTGAATATCGACTACCAGCTTTTTGCCGTAAAAGCGGTTGGAAGAGGTGATGGCGAGATCGAAGCGTTTCATACTTTCTCCGACAAAGCATACGAACCGTGTTGTCGTATCCTCAGTTGTATCATATAAATAATCTATTTCTTGATCAAACAATGGTATTCCTCCTTCTGCCTTGCATTCAACCTGATTACATTGTACCATATGCATCCGGCTGCCAGGGGGAGGACAAAAAATCCTATTGTCCCCAGCTTTCTTAGTATTGTATACTGTTAATAAATAAACATAGGGTACCCGAGGAAGCACCTCATTCTACTTTTGTAGGAGAGGTGCTTTTTTGTTGTCCTATGCAGAAGATTAGGAGGAATGCAGTATGAATATTATTTTTTGCAATACCCTGCAAAAGCCAGAAGCTGAGGACCGTGCGGTATCCGGCCAAGTATCCATTGCCGAGCGGCAAGGAGTATGGCATGTGCTCTGGAATCAGGACACTACCGATGGCCATAGCCTGCAGGAAATGTGGTACGAGGGAGCGACATGGAAGGATACGCTGGATGCATTCCGCGGAGGTGTCCAGCAAAAGCTGGAGGAAGGTTATGTTCCGCTGATTGAAGGAATAGATATCGGCAAGAGAGTGTTTCATGCCGGAAGCTACGCGCAAAGATTGTTGTATTACAGTGAAACGAATGGGAATGAAGAGCTCTATGAGAGACTTAAGCAGTGGAGAAGGGAGCAGTCGGCCAAAGATGGGCGTTCCGCCTTTATTGTTGCCCCCAATCGTGTGCTCAAGATGCTAAGTGCCTTCGTTCCCCATAATGAAGAAGAGCTTCAGCAAATACCGGGCTTCGGCAAGCAGCGGATTCGCTTATACGGAGATTCCGTACTGGAATGCCTTCGGCAGTTCGCACAGCCGGAAGCCTTTCCCCTGCAGTGGGTGCGTGACAAACTGAACATGGCCCAGTTTCAGCGCTGGCTCTGGGAAGAAACGGAGAGGAGGCATCTTGCGGAAGAAGAGAAGAGACAGAAGCTGCTGCAGATGAAGCAGCTCATCCAGCAGGGATGCCGATTGGCGGAAATGGAGGAGCACTTGCAGCTGGAACGCAGGGAGCTTGTTGCTTTACTGGAGGAACTGGACAAGGAGGGAAGCGATGTAGCCGACGTCATAGATCAGGAAATGAAAGAAAGGCATGCTTCGGAGTGGAAGCGCGCGGTCCAGGCGTTTGAGAAGCTTGGGGATCGCTATCTGAAGCCCGTTATGGCGGAATTATATCCCGATGCCAAAATGAACGACAAGGAGCTCGCCAGTACCTATGAATGGCTAAGGCTCTGTCGGCTGAAGTATCGCCGGGAGCAGGGCTGATGCAGCTGACATTATTTTTGCTCTTGACGAAGGCAATTTGATTCAGTACAGTATAGATATATTGAATTGCTAATTGAATACAGAAACTCTTATCAAGAGCAGGTGGAGGGACTAGCCCGATGAAGCCCGGCAACCGACAATCCTTGGCAGGATTGCACGGTGCTAATTCTTGCAGAAGCGCAAGCTTCTGGTAGATGAGAGAGGTCAGCTTTTGCGAACCAAGCCGCCTTTCTCGATCGAAAGGCGGCTTTATTATTTCCTTGAAAAGCAGTCCTTCCCGTGACCTTTCTTGCCCGTTCACCGGATTAAAGCGAAGGAGTGATAACTATGCCGATTAAAATTCCCGATCATTTGCCCGCGAAAGAAATATTAAGCCAGGAAAATATTTTCGTAATGGGCGAGACTCAGGCGTTTCACCAGGATATTCGTCCGTTAAAAATAGCCATATTGAACCTGATGCCGATCAAAGAAACAACTGAAACACAAATTTTACGCCTGCTGGCTAACACACCTTTACAAGTGGAGTTTGTCCTTTTGCATCCGAAGACCCATGTCTCCAAAAACACTTCTTCGGAGCATTTGGAAATGTTCTATAAGACTTTTGATGACATTAAAGAAGAGCAGTTTGACGGAATGATCATTACCGGCGCCCCGGTAGAACAGTTTGCCTTTGAAGAAGTGACTTACTGGCAGGAGCTGCAAACGATCATGGACTGGACGCGTGATCACGTAACGTCCACTCTCCATATATGCTGGGCTTCCCAGGCCGGGCTGTACCACCATTACGGCATACCCAAATATATGTTAGGGGAAAAGCTGTTCGGCGTTTTCCCCCATACGGTGAACAAGCCGAATATTAAGCTGCTCAGAGGATTTGATGAATGGTTTTATGTTCCCCAGTCGCGGCATACCGAAGTCCGCCAGGAGGATATTGAAAAGGTAGACGCCCTTGAGGTCTGGTCTACCTCCGAGGAGGCCGGAGTATACATTGCGGCGACCAAGGATGGGAAGCAAATCTTTGTTACCGGCCATTCGGAGTATGATCCCCTTACCTTGAAGTGGGAATATGATCGCGATGCGGTGAAGGGACTGAACATTGCCCTGCCCAAAAATTATTTTCCCGACAATGATCCTTCAAAACCGCCGTTTACGCAATGGCGGGCTCATGCTAACCTGCTATTCTCCAACTGGCTGAACTATTACGTTTACCAGGAAACTCCGTATGAATGGGGCCAGGCAAAGCCGGTAATCAAATAACTGATCAACTAACTTCCAGGGGCATTATGCACGATAGTGATTTTGCGGATAGCTTGCTAGACGCTGGCGGATGTAAGCAAAGGATGCAAAATGCCTAATCATGTAAAATTATGGAATAACGGCTCACTCTAATAATTAGAGGTTGACAGTATAAGATAGCAGAAGCGGAGGGGAAGAGGGAGTCCAAGCTTTCCGAAGGAAAGCAGCTTCGGGAGCGTAGAAGCGTACGCCTTTGCCACCGGATTTCAACGGCTGAGGCGGCTATGATTAAGAAATCTGGGGTCAACGCTTTCTGGAAGAAAGCGTACTTCGGGAGTATATGCTAACAGCGTTGGAGGTCCCCTCATTCCCCGTAGTGATTTCCTCCTTTGTTGTCAACCACTAGTTTTAAGTTTTGAGCCGGAATAACTATTCGGAAAATTGCGGAAAGGATTGTGAAGGTATGAAAATAGAGAGTCGCCTTGCGCAAATCGGTTCGGTAGCGGAGCCGGTAACCGGAGCGGTCAGTTATCCAATTTATAACGCTACAGCTTTTCGCCACCCGAAGCTGGGGCAGAGCACCGGGTTTGATTATTCCCGATCTAAAAATCCGACACGCGCCGTATTGGAGGAAGCGATTGCTGATTTGGAGTCCGGAGATGCCGGCTTTGCCTTCAGCACGGGAATGGCGGCGCTGCAGACAATCTTCGCCATGTTCAGGCAAGGAGACCATCTGCTCGTTTCCCTGGACTTGTATGGCGGCACCTACCGTTTGATTGAGCAAATTATGAGCCGCTTTGGGGTTACAGCTACTTATGTGGACACCAATCAGCTGGATGAACTGGAGCGCCATCGCACAGAGAGGACAAGGGCGGTGCTGATTGAAACGCCGACCAACCCCTTAATGATGATCACTGATCTGGAGCAGGTTTCTCAATGGGCAAAGGCTCATGGTCTGCTCGTGATCGTTGATAATACGCTGTTAACGCCTTTCTTCCAGAGACCGCTCGAGTGGGGAGCGGATATTGTCGTCCACAGCGCAACCAAATATTTGGGCGGTCACAACGATGTGCTGGCTGGCCTGGTAGTCACTAAAGGTGAAGAACTGAGCAAGGAAATGGGCTTTCTCCATAATTCGATAGGTGCGGTGCTAGGCGCCAATGACAGCTGGCTGTTAATGCGCGGGATGAAAACCTTAGCCTTGCGTATGGAGCGTCATCAAGCCAATGCGACCGCTATTGCCGAATATTTAAGCGGGCACCCTGCAGTTGCCGAGGTGTTTTATCCAGGGCTGCCGAGCCATCCGGACTACGCTGTCCAGTGCAAGCAATCGTCTGGGAACACCGGTATTTTTTCCTTCAAGGTAAAGGACTCCCGTTATGTGGAGCCTATTCTTAGACATATCCGGCTCATTGCTTTCGCGGAAAGCTTGGGCGGAGTGGAATCGCTAATGACTTATCCGGCGGTACAGACTCATGCGGATATTCCTGAAGAAATCCGCAACCGCGTCGGCGTGGATGATCGGCTGCTGCGCTTTTCCGTAGGTATTGAGCATGTCGATGACTTGCTCTCCGACCTGGAACAAGCCTTTGCCGCAGCTCGGGCAGAAGTGGACAAAGTGTAGACATTTTGCTCAAAGGCAAGCCAATCTGCGCTGTTTATGGTACCATGGATGAATACAGTACTTACTAGACGAAGGGTGTGGATGACGTGAGTTCCATTGACCGAATCCTGCAGAAAGCTTTGGATGGACAGCGTATTGATCTAGAAGAATGCATAACGTTATTTGAGTCCGACGAGATCGAGAAGATGGGTCACACCGCGAATCAGATTATGCTTAAATGGCATCCGGAGCCCATTACTACTTTCGTAGTTGGCCGCAATATTAATTATACGAATATTTGTGATGTATACTGCCGATTTTGCGCGTTTTATCGTCCCCCCGGATCGGAGGAAGGCTACGTTTTGCCGGATGAAGTGATTTTCAAGAAGATCCAGGAAACGATAGATGTTGGGGGAACTGAAATATTAATGCAAGGCGGAACAAACCCTAATCTTCCTTTCAGCTATTACACTAATTTGTTAAAAGAAATCAAGAAGCGGTTTGATATCCAGATGCATTCCTTCTCCCCGGCGGAAATTATGAAGATGAAGGATGTATCAGACGGATTGTCGCTCGACGAGGTAATCAAGCAGCTTCATGAAGCAGGCCTCGATTCCCTGCCGGGAGGCGGCGCTGAAATTCTCGATGATCGTACCCGCCGCAAGATCAGCCGCTTAAAAGGATCATGGCGGGATTGGATGGATGTTATGGAGGCAGCGCATCGCCATGGCATGCATACGACCGCCACAATGGTAATCGGTTTTGGCGAGTCTATGGAGGAGCGTGCCCTGCATTTAATGCGCGTACGCGACGGACAAGATAAATGTGTCCAGCAAGGGTATAACACCCCTGGATTTTTAGCGTTTATCCCGTGGACATTCCAGCCGGAAAACACCCGAATGAAGAAGGAAAAGGCTTCGCCTGAGGAATATTTGAAGACGCTGGCGATCAGCCGCATTTTCCTCGATAATATTCCCAATTTCCAGTCGTCCTGGGTAACGATGGGGCCGGAGATCGGCAAGAAGACGCTGGAATTCGGCTGTAATGATTTCGGCAGCACAATGATTGAGGAAAATGTAGTGTCTGCTGCGGGAACGACACATAAAGTCAACATTTCCTCGATCCTGCAGCTCATCCGTGAGGCTGGCAAAATACCGGCACAACGCAATACCCGCTATGAAATTATTCGCACTTTTGAACAGGAAGACAAGATTGATAAAGATTTTGTAATGCAGAATTAATAAAATTAATGGTATTCCATTGCAAGTCGTCTTCAACCGGGAGCCCTAATGTTAATGCGGCCTCGGATGAAGGCGGCTTTTTTTAATTATGCAAAATTTATATGTTATACAGGTTGTCTTATTTGAACAGCCAAATGCAAAATCGTACATGGCGGGAAAAGTTTACTTGTATATCTCCATTTCACAAACCATATACTTAATAAAAACTTCCCGGGGCGTGAAAGGAGTGGTGTTCGGATGAAAATAATGGAACTTCACCTGCCGGTGATGCCGCAAAATCATTTTGCCGCCTTTATTCAAACATTACAGATTGAACTACATAAATTGAAATTAACGGATATTATTTTTAAACTTCATTACCAGCAAGAAGACTATCGGGTGAATATACATGGCCATACAAACGGCGAGAGCATTCTGAAAAGAGAAATCCGCAAGCAGGCGGGAACAGCGGTAAGCCGTGTGTTGGCCGAATATTTGGTGGACTGCGAAGAACCCAATCTTATGCGCAAATTAATCCGTCACAGCTACCGCGCCGACCGGGATGAATTGGAGGCCATTTACCGCTACGCAAAGGAACTGTTGGACGGTTCGTTACAGGAGCCCGATTTGCCTCCTCCAAGACAAAAGCGAAAAGCTAAAGTGGCGGCTTATATCTCTTCATACCTGGAGGAGGAGTCCATGCTTATTGTTGGCGGCTTTGTCGATTTTCGGATGCCGGAATACCGCGCTGAGCTGCGGGAAGCCGTTGAGTGTGCAATCGAGGAAATCGCTATGGAGCAGCAGTACCAGGATTTTATCTCCCTCCTGAAATATTACGCTTTTGTCCAGGATACTGTAATACCGGCAGCGCACATTTTGCACAAAGGCGGGCAGGAATTTCAGCTGCTTAACGAGCATATGAAGCCGCTTGAGTCCGAATTCTCTCTGGACGGTGCTGATGAAGAGAATAATGGCAGCGATGAAGACCGGATTGTGAGCACACTCCTCTCTGTATCACCGCAAAAAATTTATATTCATACGAAGGAACCGGAGCTGCAGCTGGTAAAAACGATCCAGCAAATCTTCGAAAACCGTGTAGAGCTGTGTACGGTTTAGCAAAAAAACGAATAAATCGGCTAAGTTTGGATATCCTCCTCTAATAGGGAGGGTGTCCAAATTATGTATTCGGTTTTAAAGTGGAGAAAGTGGCTCCATGCAGGTCTAGGCCTTACCCTGGCATGGGGAGTGTGGACTTATGCCAATGCCAACTCTGTTTTCATGTCAGATGGCCAGCACCGAACAATGAAAATACAGAACACGGCTTACCAGGCAGAAGCGGCTGCCGCGAGCAGCACTGAGCCCTATGATTCGGCAGACTTGCAGTTAACCGACATTCGGCAGGCCGAGGCTGTAGAGGTGACAGCTACCGGGTATTATGCAGGATATGAGTCCACCGGCAAAAATCCGGGTGATCCTGCCTATGGAATAACGTATTCAGGAGTTAAAGTAAGGCGGGTGGAAGAAGGGTTTTCTACCATTGCTGCTGATCCGGAAGTGTTTCCGATTGGGACGATCATGTATATCCCAGGATACGGATATGGAATAGTAGCGGATACCGGTAGTGCGATTAAAGGTCATGTTATTGACCTGTATTTCGATACAAAAGAAGATGTGTTCACGGAGTGGGGAAAAAAAAATGTCGAGGTTTACGTTCTCAAAAAAGGTGACGGGAAAGTAACCGAGGGGATGCTGGACCAGTTGAATGCAAACAAAGCAATTCCGGTGGACATCCCGGTGATACCTTAAATGTGTAGAATAGAAGCTGGCTTTTAGGAGGCAGATACCTAGCTAATCGCTTATTAGGTATTCGCTGTCCGGGAAGCCGGCTTTTTTTGTGGATCTCATACATATTGTTTCAACTTCTGGCTAATACTACGCTAAGCAGGGGAGGTGATATCCGTGAAAAACAACAAAAACCAAAACCAAAAGCTGAATCAAAACCAGAACCAAAACCAAAATCAAAACTACAATGCTGAGTTTGCTGAAGAAGTAGCTCAACAAAATAAAAAACAAGCTGCTCAAAACAATCCAAGCCAAGACGCTCAACAATAATAGGCAGGCAGCGATTGACCGATTACCGAGTATGACACCCGTCTGATTCCAGACGGGTGTTTGTTTTGGCCGCATAAAAACAGCTCGAATAGTCTATCATAAAGCTAGCGATAGATTTCTTTACAGCGAAGGAGAGCAGACGGGATGCATAAGTTAAATTCTGAACTGGAAGGTTATGAAGCCGGGTTCATGAATGTATACTCTATAATGAAGGAAGAAGGATTTTCGCTCGGAGGCGGCTGGGAATATGATCACGGCTGCGTGGATAAAGCTTTGGATGAAAAAAACACCGTATGGCTGAGGGTTCCCTTTGAGGTGACGCACGGAACGTTTGAGGGAGATACGGATGAGTCGGATGCCGTTATTCGGTTGGGCGGCCCTTTTGTGTTAAGGCATCTTTATGAGGATGGCTTGGACAATGACGCCAGAGTGGGCGTAGCTACCGCCCTGTTCAACCAGTTTCAAAATCCGGTTGATAAAGATGCCGAATTGGATCCCAAGTGGATCTCCGCTGCCGAAGTCCAGCTGGACCGTCTGGAGCAGAGGCTGAAGTCGCTGTAAGTTTTAACTCTCATTTAGGTTTTCTTAAGGTTGGTTTAAGGTTATAGATGCATGATATAGTTAATTAAAAGAGCACTAGCAAAAAAATGCTCCATTCATAATGAGTTGCGACCTTTACCGCTTAAGAGGAGGAGAGATAACTTATGGACGAGAAATACAACAATTCCTATGATGACTATTTCCGTAAATCGAGAAATGGCCAGAATAAAGATGGTCATCATTCCTCTGAGTCTGATCTCGATACGAAAACTGATAGGGAATCTCCGCATTATTATTCCTACGGGCCTTACCGTTCCCAGGACCGGGAGCGCCTCGGGGAGAGTAGGGGGCAGCTGCCGCCAGCTCCTGACCCTGAGCCGGAAATCGAAATGACCGAGCCGAGGCCGGTTAAGCCGATCGGCTTGACCGCCGGTGAGGAGCGAAGGAGATCTGCTGCCTGGGCAGTCAATGAGCAGCCGCGAAAGCAAAGCCGCTGGAAGACCGGCTTTCTCTCTTTTCTCGCGGGAGCTGTGGTAGTAGGCGGCTTGATGTTCGCTTCCGACAGGGCCAATTTGTTTACCCCGGATCAGGCACCCTTAACGAACAATGAGTCGATGCATGCCTCGGCTCCGGAAATGAGCGATTCTGACCGCAGGGCGCAAAGCGCAGCCTGGGATCTCAACCGGCCTAACAACATCGCTGAAATTGTGCAGTCTTCGGGACCGGCCGTAGTCAAGATTGAAACCTATACGACCACTTCAAGCTCCCGCCGGGGCAGTCCGTTAATGGATGATCCGCTGTTCCGCTACTTCTTTGGTGATGAATCTTCCCGGGAAGGACGCCGTCAAGCAGGGATGGGAACAGGGTTTATATTTGATAAATCCGGCTATATCCTCACTAACGAGCATGTGGTGCACGGCTCTGATGAGATTCTCGTCACCGTTCAAGGCTATGATGAGCCTTTTGAAGCAGAACTGCTCGGAAACAGCTATGATCTCGATCTGGCCGTCCTGAAAATAAAGAGCGATGAAGAGCTGCCTTATCTAAGAATGGCGGAATCGGATAATATTAGTGTCGGGGACTGGGTGGTCGCCATTGGCAACCCGTACGGCTTCGACCATACGGTTACAGTGGGAGTAGTCAGCGCCAAGGAACGGGAAATCCCGATCTCGGACAATCAGGGAACGCGGGAATACAAGCATCTGCTGCAAACAGACGCATCCATTAACCCGGGTAACTCCGGCGGTCCTCTGCTAAACCTAAACGGTGAAGTGATAGGCATCAACACGGCGGTTAGCTCCCAGGCACAGGGAATCGGGTTTGCGATTCCGATCAGCACAGTGGATAACGTACTTGATAACCTGATTAACAACGTGGAAATTCCTAAAGAGCCGACTCCGTTCATTGGCATTCAAATGTCGGCGATTGATCCGAGTTATGTGGAAGCGCTCGGTCTTGAAAATACAGATGGCGCCCTTATCCGTGATGTCGTTGTAGGCAGCCCTGCTTTCCATGCAGGCTTGCGCCAGTATGATGTTATTGTAAGCTTCAACGGAGAGGCTGTTGCCAATGGATCGGAAATATCCGAGAAAGTACTGCAAACTAAGGTGGGTGATACGGTCACTCTCGGAGTAGTGCGAGAAGGCAAGAAGATCGATGTCGAAGTGACAATCGGTGACGCCAACGAGCTGGAGCAGAACTTGCAGCGCTAAGTCAAGCACAGCAGCGCCAGAGCAATCTACTATAGACAGAAGAAGCAGTTTAGCGGGAAGCAGGCCGTTCACTCTGCTTCTTTTTCTTTGCTATACTATATTATTATGAAGGTGAACGGGGGGAGCAGGGGTTGAGAGATAAAATCATGGTCATCGATGATGATGAGAAAATAACGTCTATGCTGCGCCGCAGCCTTGTATTCGAAGGTTACCAGGTAGCGGTATCCAACGATGGCTACGAAGGACTCCGGAAGATGCTTGAATTTGTTCCGGATTTGGTCATTTTGGATATTATGATGCCCAAATTGGATGGCTGGGAAGTATGCCGGAGAATCCGCGAGGGCGGATTTGATGTGCCGATTTTGATGCTGACAGCCAAGGATGAAGTAGCGGACCGCGTAAAAGGGCTCGATATGGGGGCGGACGACTACTTGGTCAAGCCTTTTGCGCTGGAAGAACTAATGGCCAGAGTAAGAGTGCTGCTGCGGAGAAGAACCGATCAGAATGAAAGCAGTCAGCGGATCGGGTATGCAGATCTGGTGATGGACTTGGATACGCGGGAGGTCTGGCGCGGCGGGCAAAGGGTGGAATTAACGACGAAAGAGTTCGATCTGCTTCACCTTTTCCTGCAGAATCCTAAGCGCGTATTGTCCCGGGACTTAATTATGGAGAAGATTTGGGGCTATGATTACAGCGGGGAATCTAACGTATTGGAAGTATATATTGCTTTGCTGCGGCAAAAAACCGAGGAAAACGGTGGATCACGGTTGATCAAAACTGTGCGCGGAGCGGGGTATGTACTGAGAGGGGATCAATGATATGTCCATACGCTTGCGCCTAACTCTATGGTATTCGGGCATCCTTGCATTAACTTTGCTGGTGTTTGGCGTAGCTTTGTATACAGCCTTGCATTACTGGTATTTCGATGATTTCCGCAAACGCATCATTGCTCAGGCAAATGATATCCAGTCAAGGATCTTTCAGGCTGAGATTGGGCTGAGAAGCGGTTCCGTTTTTACACTATATATAGATGAAGCTGATTTTCGCAATAATACCCATCTGCTGCAATTGAACGATTACGTATCCCGCCGCCGTGTGACGAATCCTTTGATGGAGCGCCTGGGCGTTCATTTTCAAGTATCGGAGAACGCCATGAATGCGGCACTCGAACGCAGAGGGATATTTGAGAATGTCAAGGTGTATAACGAGGAAGTGATCGTGTACAATCATCCGGTTATTTCTTCCGACAACAAGCTGCTCGCCATTTTGCAAGTGGGCTCCTTTAACAGCGGCTCACAAAGACTATTTGTTTATTTGAAAAATATTTTGCTGACTTTGGGAGTAGTGACTGTCATTCTGGCAGCTACCTTAGGCTGGTTCTTGTCGCGAAAAGCGTTGAACCCGATTGATCAAGTCATTGAGTCCGCCGATCAAATTCAGATTGGGGAGGATTTGAGTAAAAGAATTACGTATGACGGTCCCCATCGGGATGAAATTGGCCGTTTGACTGATACGATTAACGGAATGCTTGGCCGCCTTCAGATAGCTTATACGGAGCTGGATGAAGCGTATCGGGCCCAGCGGCGCTTCGTATCGGATGCTTCGCATGAACTGAGAACTCCGCTTACAACTATCCGCGGAAATGTGGAGCTGCTGGAGAAGGTATGGAGGCAGCTTGTGGAAAGCTCTTCCGAGTCGCATGATGATAATATAAGCCTTTCCCTGGAGGCGATGCGTGATATAGCAGATGAAGCGGCGCGAATGAGCCGGCTTGTTAACCATCTTTTATCGCTGGCGAGAGCGGACACCGGATTTGTTATGGAAAAGAAAACGATTGAGTTTTTGCCGATTATTGAAGAAGTTATCCGCAAGGCTCATTTGCTTCCGCGTACAGCGCAATGGAGAACAGGAGATTTGAGCGCCTTGGAGGATGTGAAAGTTTGGGGGAATGCGGACTATTTGCAGCAGCTGATCTTTATTTTCATTGAGAATGCGTTCAAATATACGCCTGAAGGCTATGTTGCGATTGATGCTCTAATGTCCGACGATGGCAAGCAGGCAGGCGTGCGCATACAGGATACGGGGATCGGGATGGATAAGGAAGAAGTACCTTACATTTTCGATCGTTTCTATCGTGCCGATGAATCTCGCGGTCAGACCCAGGGTACCGGATTAGGCTTATCCATTGCCCGCTGGATCATTGACGAGCATGGCGGTTCCATAGAAGTAACGACAGCGAAGGGTGAAGGAAGCACGTTTGTCATCTGGCTGCCGGTGAACAGCTAACGTGTCGATAGGGATTCGTGGTATACTGGACATAGAAAGGCGGGATAAGCATGGAAGTTCTTAAAATAACGCCAAGAGGGTACTGCTACGGAGTCGTGGACGCGATGGCGATGGCGATGGCGACTGCCCGGAATATGGATTTGCCGAGGCCAGTTTATATACTGGGAATGATTGTGCACAATTCTCATGTAACCGAGTTTTTTGAAGAAGAGGGTATCTATACGCTGGATGGCCCTAATCGTCTTGAAATATTAGAACAGGTAGAGTCGGGTACGGTTATTTTCACGGCCCACGGCGTGTCCCCGGAGGTGCGAAAGCGCGCACGCGATAAAGGATTGACGGTAGTAGACGCAACCTGCCCTGATGTTACCCGAACCCACGATCTCATTCGTGATAAGGTGCAGGAAGGCTATGAAATTATCTATATTGGCAAAAGGGGCCATCCGGAGCCAGAGGGCGCCGTTGGGATTGCTCCCGAGCATGTTCATTTGATAGAAAGCCCGGAGGATATCAACAGCCTATCCTTTGATACCGATCGGCTTATTATTACGAATCAGACGACAATGAGCCAATGGGACATTCGGCACATCATGAACCAATTGATTGAGAAGTTTCCTACTGCTGAGATTCACAACGAGATTTGTCTGGCCACCCAGGTGCGCCAGGAGGCGGTGGCGGAGCAGGCGAAGAATGTCGACTTGGTTATTGTAGTCGGGGATCCGAAGAGCAACAACTCCAATCGTCTGGCACAAGTGGCGGAGGAGATTGCGGGAGTTCGCGCTTACCGTATTGGTGACGTCAGCGAGCTCAATGTGAACTGGCTTAAAGGAATTCGCAAAGTCGGAGTGACTTCCGGGGCATCCACTCCAACTCCGGTGACCAAGGAGGTCATTCAATATTTGGAGCAGTACAAGGAAGACGATCCCTCTACCTGGCCGATTAAGCGCACCTTAAATAAGAAGAAACTGATACCGCAAGCTAAAGTGAAATCCGGCAGCTGATTAATCCGCATTTAACTGCAGAATAGATTCCGTCCGCTATGCGTATATGGAGAATAAAAGCATTGACGGGCGGAATTTTATTAGGTATAGTTACTTTAACAATGAAAAGCGTATAAGCGTTGCAGTGCGAATGTGTTATAGGATAGGATGATGACCAATTTATAAGGGGAGTGACTGTTTTGATCGCTATTACTTCTAACAAAACCACGGATGAGCGGATTTCGGAAATTGTACTATGGATCGAAAGGCACGGATTACAGGCCCATGTTTCCAAGGGTGAGGACCGCACGGTTATAGGCATTATAGGGAAGGCAGAGCCTCAAATGGCCGAGCAGCTCCGTCAGCTTTCTGGTATTGAATCGGTTGTGAAAATATCGAAATCCTACAAATTGGCCAGCCGGGATTTTCATCCTAACGATACCGTTATTTCCATTAAAGGAGTTGACATTGGCGGCGATCAGCTAGTCGTCATGGGGGGGCCATGCGCCGTCGAGTCTCCGCAGCAGATTGACGAGATTGCCCGTTTGGTGAAAGCTGCCGGGGGACAGGTGCTGCGCGGAGGTGCTTTCAAGCCCCGCACAGGCCCTTACAGCTTCCAGGGAGTTGGCGTTGAAGGGCTGGAGATGATGGCAGAAGCTGGACGCAAGCATGGGCTGCTAACTATAACCGAGGTGATGACACCGGAGTATGTCGATATTTGTGCCGAGCACGCCGATATTTTACAGGTTGGTACGCGGAATATGCAAAATTTTGACCTGCTGCGCAAACTGGGTCAAATTCAGACACCTGTACTGTTAAAGCGCGGCTTTAGTGCCACCTATGATGAATTCTTGAATGCAGCGGAGTACATCCTGGCGGGTGGCAACCCTAATGTTATGTTATGCGAGCGTGGAATCCGCACATTCGAAACCTATACAAGGAACACGCTTGACCTGACCGCTATCCCGGTGCTGAAGCAGCTAAGCCATTTGCCGGTGATCTCCGATCCAAGTCATGGAACCGGAAGAAGAGAACTGGTGGAACCGATGTGTAAAGCATCGGTTGCTGCAGGAGCAGATGGTCTGATTGTAGAAATGCATACCGACCCCGACAATTCGATGACCGGTGACGGGGTACAATCTTTGTTCCCGGATCAATTTGCCAATCTATTGGAGCATTTGGAAAGATTAGCACCATTATGCGGTAAACGATTCGACACGCAGAAGCAGCCGATACCTGCCGGCTCTTGGAAGCTGTAAAAATTCAATATCGCCGGAAGCAATCGAAACCGTCCCTTATAGGGGGCGGTTTTATGCTGTTTTTCGAAACCGTCTATTATGTGAATATTTCTGACATCAGATTCAAAAATACCTGACATGAGTATTGACGTGAAAAAAAAGTCGATTTATAATAATCCCATAAAGATGATGGAGATAGGAACATTCATCATGATTTACCAACAAAACGTTCGGAAAATGGGGGAATATTCATGTCAGTAGAATCCGTATTGAAGCTAATTAAGGAAAAAAACCTCGAGTGGGTTGATTTTCGTTTTGTAGATATCGCTGGAAAAGCCCACCATATTTCACTGCCAGTCTCAGCAGTAGATGAAGAGACGTTTGAGAACGGAGTAGCCTTTGATGGCTCATCCATTCCCGGGTTTCGTGGAATTGAAGAATCCGACATGGTTATGATGCCAGATACAAACGCCGTTTACGTAGACCCCTTCACCGCTCATCCGACATTAGTCGTTATGTGTAACATCTTTACTCCAGAAGGTGAGCGTTACTCCAGAGATCCTCGCAGCATTGCGCAAAAAGCCGAAGAATACCTGCAAACCACCGGTATCGGAACCGCTGCTTTCTTTGCTCCCGAATCCGAATTTTTCATTTTTGATGATGTTCGTTTTGAAAGTGGAATCAATAAATCCTTCTATTCCGTCGAATCCGAGGAAGGCTTCTGGAATACAGGGCGTGAGGAAGAAGGAGGCAACCTTGGCTTCAAAATCCGGCAAAAAGGCGGGTACGTGCCAGTAGCTCCAGTAGATACCCAACAAGATATCCGCAGCGAAATGTGCCGTTTGCTTGAGGAATCAGGTCTGCGCGTTGAGCGTCATCACCATGAAGTGGCGACTGCCGGCCAAGGAGAAATCAACTTCCGTTTTGATACATTGACTAACACAGCTGACAACTTGCTGAAATATAAATACATTGTGCATAATACTGCCCGCCAATATGGCAAAACAGCTACTTTCATGCCGAAGCCTTTGTATGGTGACAACGGCAGCGGTATGCACGTCCACCAAAGCATCATCAATGGGGACACTCCTTTGTTCTATGAAAAAGGTGCTTACGCCAACCTGAGCGAAACAGCCTTGTATTACATTGGCGGGATCTTGCATCACGCTAACGCGCTTATCGCTTTGACTAACCCAAGCACTAACTCTTTCAAACGTTTGGTTCCTGGCTATGAAGCTCCGGTTAATCTCGTATTTTCCAAAGGAAACCGTTCCGCCGCTATCCGTATCCCGGTAGCTGCTGTAACACCTAAAGGCTGCCGCATCGAGTTCCGTACGCCGGACTCCACAGCTAACCCTTACTTGGCTTTCGCGGCTATGCTGTTGGCAGGTTTGGACGGTATTCAAAACAAAATCGATCCCCGCGAGCTTGGCTATGGCCCGCTGGATAAAAACATCTATGAACTGTCTGACGCGGAGAAGAAAGATATCCGCAGTGTACCAGGAAGCCTTGACGAAGCTTTGGATGCGCTGGAAGCAGACAATGACTTCTTGCTGCAGGGTGGCGTTTTTACTAAGGAATTCATCGATAACTATATCGAAATGAAGCGTGCTGACGCTAAAGCAGTTATGACTCGCACTCATCCTCATGAGTATTCCTTATATTTCGACTGCTAATTTTTGAACTTATAGTATTCATTCCTCAAGGGGCTGTCTATTAATTTTTCTTCCAAGTAAGATTTTAAATGAAACACCCAAGAATGTTATGTTTTATGGCATTCTTGGGTGTTGACTTTTTTAAAAGGCGCCCGACTAAAAAGCTGATTTTCGGACAGGCCCCTGTGTTTGCTATGAATGGTTCGCATAGCAAGAGTCCGGGACCGGGGAAACCGCGAAATGAATGCGAAAAACTGCATACATTTCGTCTGCGCCAGTGCTTCCGGAGGAAATGTATACGGAAAACCGTATACATTTCCTTTTACGTCAGGGCGTTCCGAAGGAAATGTATACGGAAAACCGCATAGAAAGGGCCGAAACCGGGGAGACACCGCGAAATGGGGCTTTCCAGAAAGTCAGTTCCCCGCGTTCCGTTTTAAAAAGCAGGCAGCGGGGGCAGCAGGCTCTCGAACCGCTGCATTTGTACGATTCATCATACAAATCTTGGGGAATTGCCCTTCAATCCCCTACATTTGTACGATTTGTCATACAAATCTTGGGTAATCGTCCTTCAATCCCCTGTATTTGTACGACGTTTCATACAAATCTCCGGCATTCGCACTTCAACCCCATGCATTTGTACGACATTTCGTACAAAACGGAGCAACAAGCCCGCGCAGCCCTCGAGCCCCGCCAACCTGGCTATTTTCATGACGGCGTTGTGCCTGGGTTTTAAATGGCATGATTGTTTTCGTTCAAAATGCAGGCAGCAGACCCTCAATTCTCTGTATGCTGTACGATATTTCGTTCAAACTCTATGGACTAATGTAAAGGGATTGAGATATAAGGCTCATACATAGGCTTGCGCTTTAAGTGGCTCCGGTAGACGATGATGCGGTCTGCTGTCCAGCTCAGCTCCTCCTCCAAAGCAGCAGGTAGAGCGGAGGGGGAAAACGGAAGCGAGCCTGAATATTGGCGGGCCAGTGTAAGATGAGGATGGTAGTTCCTTGCTTCACGCGGCCAACCAAGCTCCATCATCGCTGTTTCCACAGCTTCGTTCAGCGGAATAAGCTGTTCGGTATCGCCGCCGACTCCTGCCCATAGAACGGAGGGGGCTTTAGGCGCCCCGAATATTCCGAAGCCTTGCAGGGATAAGGTTAGTGGTGACGAATTATTCAGGGATTGACTGAGCAGATCAGTGATTTTATCGGCATCTCCAGCTTCGGTATCACCCAAAAACTTTAAGGTGATGTGGTAATCCTCAGGATGTGTCCAGCGGCGGAACATGCCCGATTGCTGGAAGGGCCGGATGGAGGAGGACAAGCGCTCCTTAATTTCGGGTGCTACAGGTACGGCAATAAATAAGCGAAGTTTTTCCATGGTACGGTTCATGATTTCACCTCGGAATGGATAGTCTGCTGTGAACAATAAAATACAATGACGGTCTCGCAGTCCGCAAGGGTGCATGCCCGCAAGGTGCAGGCCACAAGGGTGCATGTCCGCAAGCTGCAAGTTGCAAGCCGCAAGCCACAAGCCACAAGCCGCAAGGTGCATGCCGCAAGGTGCATGCCGCAAGGTGCATGCCGCAAGGTGCATGCCGCAAGGTGCATGCCGCAAGGTGCATGCCCACAAGCCACAAGCCGCAAGCTATTAGCAGCTAATAGCTGTTGTGCTTGAAGCCAAGCGGCAAAATTGTTATGATTAGGTATCATAAATGGGCATCTTTGCATAAGTTGATTCATTTATAAGTTAATTCATTTACGGCTCACTCTAATATTTAGAGGTTGACAGTATAAGATAGCAGAAGCGGAGGGGAAGAGGAGTCCAAGCTTTCCGAAGGAGAGCAGCTTCGGGAGCGTGGAAGCGTTCGCCTTTGCCACCGGATTTCAACGGCTGAGGCGGCTATGATTAAGAAATCTGGGGTCAACGCTTTCTGGAAGAAAGCGTACTTCGGGAGCATATGCTAACAGCGATCGGAGGTCCCCTCATTCCCCGTAGTGCTTTCCTCCTTTGTTGTCAGCCACTAGTTTAAGTTTTGAGCCTCATTTACAAGTTATAAAGGATCTGGACAAAATAGAATGTATTCAGTATCTTGTCCGAACCGAGCTTATATTACCTTAATGCAAAATGCTGAAACAGGAAGGTGTCACTATTGGTCAATCGAGCGTACAATTTTAATGCGGGACCAGCCGCTTTGCCGTTAGAGGTGCTGCGCCAGGCTCAAGAGGAACTGGTGGATTATCAAGGCATCGGCATGTCCATCATGGAAATTTCCCACCGCAGCAAGCAGTACGAGCAAGTAAATGAAGAAACACAGCAGCTCGTTAAGGAATTGCTGCAGCTTCCCGCCGGCTATCGGGTAATTTTCCTGCAAGGCGGGGCCAGCACGCAATTTGCCATGATTCCCATGAATCTGCTGAAACCGGATCAGGCGGCAGCGTATGTGCTGACCGGCAGCTGGTCTGACAAAGCATACAAAGAAGCGAAGCTTTTCGGAGAGGCCGTTGTTGCTGCTCAATCAAGCAAAGAAGGCCTGCTGAATATGCCTTCAGTTAATGGAATAGAGCTTCCAGCCAATGCGGCTTACCTGCATATCACTTCTAATGAGACGATAGCGGGCACCCAATTCAAAGCTTTTCCGGCTACCGGTGACGTTCCCTTAATCGGGGATATGTCCAGTGATATTTTATCACGTCCGTTTGATGCTTCCCAATTTGCCATGATTTATGCAGGAGCACAAAAAAACCTGGGTCCATCGGGTGTAACCCTCGTTATTCTCAAGGAGGAACTGGTTGATCGGTTCCGCAGCGATGTGCCTACCATGCTCAGCTATTCAACTCATCTTTCTAACGATTCCTTGTATAATACCCCTCCGGTCTATTCAGTTTATATGATGAATCTGGTGCTGAAGTGGATTCAGAAGTCCGGCGGATTGGCTAAGATGGCCGAGCGCAATAAAGAAAAGACCGATTTGATCTATCAGGTAATTGATCAAAGCAGCGGCTTTTATCAGGGGCTTACCGAGAAAGAGGATCGCTCGCTGATGAACATTACTTTTAAGCTGGCTGATCCTGAAATGGAGAAGCAGTTTATCAGCGAAGCAGAAGCTAATGGCTTCGTAGGCTTGAAAGGTCATCGCAGCGTTGGGCATCTGCGCGCTTCCACCTACAATGCGGTGCCTTACGAAAGCTGCCAGGCGCTAGCCCAATTTATGCAGCAATTTCAGAGCAAGCACAGTTAAATTCCGCCCTTACACCAGTAAACCAACCTACCAGTCACCCAAGCGGGTCACACGGCAGGTTGGTTTTGTTTGGGAGGGGAGAGCTTCCCTTTTCTTGAAGTTGCATTGTTTCTGGAGCGGTTAGTCGAAGCTTCCAGCTTGCTTCAAGGCGGGGCGGGAGAGGCTTGAAGTCCGGCTGCGGATAGGGAGGGAAGAGGGGGAGGTTAGTTTATAGCCGACGCTGCGGATCGTTTGGATATACTGCGGATCCCGCGGATTGGCTTCCAGCTTGTCGCGAAGGTGGCTGATATGAACATCCACAATTCGCGTATCCCCTACAAAGCTGTAGTCCCAAACGTGGTGCAGCAGCTGCCGGCGGCTTAGTGCTTTGCCTTGATTTTTGCACAAATAATGAAGCAGCTCGAATTCCTTAGGGGTGAGATCCAGGGGCGCCCCTTTAAAGCTTGCTTCCCTGCGGGATGGGCTGATGTAAATCTCGCCTACCTGAAGATCCCGCTCCTCGTCAACGGGCGGGGCCATCTGAGATCTTCGCAGTACTGCCCTTATCCTGGACATTAATTCCTGGGGACTGAAAGGCTTCACCATGTAATCGTCGGCTCCATTGTCTAATCCGGCGATACGGTCGGAAAGGTCATTCATAGCGGTCAGCATAATAACAGGCACATGATGCCCTTCTTGACGTAAATGGCGGCATATTTCCAGTCCGTTCATTCCCGGCAGCATTAAATCAAGCACGATTAGATCCGGTTGAAACTGGTGGAAGGAACGGACGGCTTGTTCGCCATCAGCTGCACACTCCACAATATAGCCTTCAAGCTTGAGGTTGTATTCGAGCAGCACAGTTATGGCCGGTTCATCATCAACAACAAGTATGCGATCGCTCATGCCGAGTCTCCTTTGCTGTTTGAGTTTCTAACTATAGAATAAGACTGGAGAATCAGAAAGAAATGAACGGGATGTAAACCCAGTGTAAATTTTTGTTCAAATATAGGTTTCAGGTTGGATTCCAATTCGGTTAATAATAAGGTATTACTAATAATGGAGGAGTGCAGTAGAGATGGCATTTCATATAGTTTTAGTCGAACCGGAAATACCTGCCAATACTGGTAATATTTCCAGAACGTGTGCAGCTACTGGTGCTCATTTGCATCTAGTGCGGCCATTGGGATTTAACACGGATGATAAAACGTTAAAGCGAGCGGGCCTGGATTATTGGCATTCGGTTAAGCTGGAGTATCATGATTCGTTTGAGGAAGTTAAGGTGAAGTATCCTGAAGGACGGTTTTTCTGCGCGACAACCAAAGCTTCCAAATCGTACACGGAGTTTCAATACCGCGATGGCGACTTTTTTGTATTCGGTAAGGAAACTGCTGGATTACCGCCGGCTATTCTGGAGGCGCATTCAGACACCTGCATCAAAATTCCCCTTTCTTCTGCAGTCCGCTCTCTAAACTTATCCAATGCTGCGGCGATCATATTATACGAAGGGTTAAGACAAACCGGCTTTGGGGAGCTGAGTTAGCTTAAAACCTCAGATGTAATTGCGGCTTGAGTTGTAGTTTAGGGTTCTACATTTTCTAACAAAAGTAGACGAAATGCGACACAAAATGGTGTGCCTCCACGAATATTCATATGGAGGGTGTATGTCAAAAGAGATTGAGGTGATCGAAATGAAACCTGCTGGAATCGTACGCAAAGTAGATCAATTAGGCAGAATCGTGCTCCCTAAATCACTGCGCAGCCGCTTTCGCATGAACGAAGGAGATCCTGTTGAAATTCTAGTTCAAGGGGATCACATTATTCTCGAAAGATACCGTCCCCGCTGTGTGTTCTGCACTACATTGGATGGGGTTTTTGAATTTAAGGACAAGCATATTTGTTCAGAATGTCTGCAACAAGTGACCAAGCAAGCCTGATGGAAGATAAGGTTACATGATGGATGGACAACTTAATATCAACTCAAAAAGCGCATCCGCCAAGGATAATTCCTTGAAGAGAGGATGCGCTTTTGTAGTTCCCTGCCCGCCGGGTTATCGGTTTAATAAGCTGCCGACATATTTAAGAAGTTCGTTGGCGCATACGGGGCAGTACTGGTTGTGATCAATCAGACGGCGGGTTACTTCATTAATCCTTTTTAGCTGGGTGGCATCAGGTGTTTTGGTTGAAGTCGTGATTTTAACGATATCTTTCAGATCGGCAAACAGTTTTTTCTCAATTGCCTCACGCAGCCGTTCATGGGTGCTGTAGTCGAATTTTTTCCCTTTGCGGGAATAGGACGACATCCGGATCAGAATTTCTTCACGGAAGGCCTTTTTGGCATTTTCCGAGATGCCTATTTGTTCTTCGATGGAGCGCATCAGTCTTTCGTCCGGATCCATTTCTTCGCCGGTCAGCGGGTCCTTCAGCTTAGTCCAATTGCAGAACGATTCGATGTTATCCAAGTAATTTTCAAACAATGTTTTTGCGGATTCCTCGAAGGAGTAGACGAACGCCTTTTGAATTTCTTTTTTTGCCAGTTCATCGTATTCTTTGCGGGCGACTGAAATATAGTTTAAGTAGCGCTCTCGTTCCTCACGTGTAATGGAAGGGTGCTGGTCAAGTCCATCTTTAATGGCACGCAGCACATCAAGGGCATTGATGCACTGAACATCATGGCGAATAAGTGCGCTGGAAATGCGGTTAATGACATAGCGGGGGTCAACGCCCGACATGCCTTCCTCAATAAATTCGTTCTGCATTTCCTTCAGATCATTGTCTTTATATCCCTCTACCGATTCCCCATCATACATCCGCATTTTCTTTACCAGGTCCATGCCTTGTTTCTTGGATTCCTTCAAACGGGTCAAAATTGAAAATATAGCTGCCGAGCGGAGGGCATGGGGGGCTATATGAATGTGTTTCATGTCACTTTGCTCAATTAATTTGGAATAGATTTTTTCTTCTTCCGACACTTTAAGATTATAAGGAATCGGCATGACGATCATCCGTGATTGAAGCGCTTCATTCTTTTTATTGGCAATGAACGAACGATACTCCGATTCATTCGTATGCGCTACGATCAGCTCATCCGCGGAGATGAGGGCAAACCGCCCTGCTTTGAAATTTCCTTCCTGGGTTAACGATAGAAGGTTCCAGAGAAATTTCTCATCGCATTTGAGCATTTCCTGAAACTCCATAATTCCCCGATTGGCTTTATTCAATTCCCCGTCGAAGCGGTAAGCGCGCGGGTCTGATTCGGAACCGTATTCGGTAATGGTGGAAAAATCTATGCTGCCGGTCAAGTCGGCGATATCTTGGGATTTAGGGTCGGAAGGACTAAAGGTACCGATCCCTACACGGTTTTCCTCAGAGATGATTACTCTTTCCACCATGACATCTTCAATCCGGTTGTTGTAATCATTTTTCAGGCGCATCTGGCAGGAAGGACATAGCGTTCCCTCAATTTTCACCCCGAGCTCGGCTTCAATGTCCGGCCGCAGCTCCGGAGGAATCAAATGCAGGGGTTCCTCATGCATGGGGCATCCCTTTATAGCGTACACGGCCCCTCGATCGGTTTTGGAAAACTGCTCAAGCCCTTTTTTCAGCATGGTGACAATGGTAGATTTCCCCCCGCTGACCGGCCCCATCAGCAGCAGAATGCGTTTGCGCACGTCAAGACGGCGAGCGGCGGAGTGAAAGTATTCCTCTACCAGCCTTTCAACAGGACGGTCAAGTCCATATATCTCCTTTTCAAAAAATTTATATTTAATTTGACCATTGACCTCTTCAATCCCATGGGATTTAATCATCTCATACACTCTAGAATGGGCTGTCATCGCCAGTTCAGGGTTTTGTTTCAGCTTTTCAATATAGTCTCCAAAGGTCCCGGTCCACTCCAGTTTTTCCATCTCCGCACGGTGCTCTGAAATTCGTTTAAAAATGTTCATGGTAGCCTCCTCTCTTCCCTGGCTCTACAAAACCAACGTATTAATACCTATGCAGCGGACATGGATTTGTTTACCGAATTTCTTTATGAAAATAACGCTGAAAAAAGAGAGCCAAACGATTGGCTCTCTGAAATGAAAGGAAATAAGCGTAAAGCTAAGCAAGGAAGAGAATGGGGAAAATGTCACTTTGCGATTTAAAATAGGGCTATGCCGGCTGGCCCAGCCTTGTCTTCAGCAGCTCGGCCAATTCCTCCGGAGTATCCCAAAAAATCGTTTCCGAACGCAGGCTTTCTTCCGGCAAAAGAGCTTCCGCTTTCGCTGCGGCTTCCGCATGCAGGGTATAGATGACGGGCACGCCTCGGCCCTCTGCATACCCCGCCTCAAAGTAAACATGCCGCTGAGGAAGCGTGAAGTCGGCAATGACCACATCGCATTCCGCAATTTGCTTGCGGAAGTCCTGGGCTTGGTCAGCCCTCCCATCCGGCAGAATCGCTTCAAAGCCGTGTGCGCCAATTTGCGGAATGATAATTTGCTCGAAGCATTCCCGCAAGCCGGAGGAATCGTCATGGATAGCGACAAAACAGGTTTTATCTCCTTTAGGAATGGAGAGCTTCAAAGCGGCTTCCCAGCCTTTAGAGGTCAGACTTAAAGAGGAGCCTATGCGCTCTATCAGCTTTTCACTCTTCATTTCTTCCAAAATATATATAAACTCTTGAAGATTAGGGGAGTACGTAAGGTGATAGGCCTCCGACAAATGCGTAAGCTGCACAGGCTCAAGCGGCCCCGAAGCATGTCTTTTTAAATAAAGCAGGCATTTCGCTTTCTTTGCTTCTATGGATGCGGGGACTAATGGGGACTGCTGGATAGAATCGGCAAGCTCCCGGGTAATCCGCACGTGCTCGCCTTGATCAGTCAGTTCCCTGATGTAACCCGAAATCAGATGAAAGCTCCCCCGCTTGTCCGCATGCGGCCATGCATTGAGCAGCTCATAATCCGCGGCGGAAATTTCGTATTGTCCGTCAGGGCTGCAAAAGCAGTTTTGAAACAAAAAATCAGCCGGGTTTCCGGGATTGCGGGCATTAACAGGCTTCTCGCAAAATAAGCAGCGTTTGTGATTGGCTGTCATAAGAGCACCTCCTTCTCTGCAATTTAGTATTCGTCTTCCGCAAATCATTTGAGGGGGTATGATATAATCAAAGCGGTAGTCTTAAGAGAGGTTCCCGGCCGTGCAGCTTCATTCGGGAGCCTGGGAAAGGGAAGAAGGCAGAATGCCGATTCAGTCGGAAACAGAGCTTTATGAGCCTATTAAACAATATTGGAGCAGAATGGGATACGAAGTGAGGGGAGAGGTCGGGCACTGTGATGTAGTTGCTTTGCGCGGTGAGGAACCCCCGGTTATCGTAGAATTAAAACGTGTATTGAATCTTCCTCTGCTCGTCCAGGGAATGAACCGGTTAGCGGTATCGGGCAGAGTTTACATTGCATTTGAGAAAAAGGAAAACGGCAAAGCCCCCCATCAATTGAGATGGAGCGAAATTCGCAGGCTTTGTGAGCGGCTGGGCCTCGGGCTGATGACGGTAAGATTCTATAAAAGAAAGCCTCCGTTCGTTGAGGTGCTCTGTCATCCAGAGCGATACGACTTCCCTGTGAAGAAATCAAGGAGGGCCCAGCGCCTGCTGAATGAATTCCAGGAGAGAAGCGGGGATTACAATACCGGAGGCAGCAGCAAGCGTAAGCTGGTAACAGCTTACCGGGAGCAGGCGTTAATGTGTGCCTACTATTTGAAAACGGAAGGACCGCTGGCGCCAAGGCAGATTAAGGAAAGGACAGGCTGCGGCAAAACGGCGGCTATCCTGCAAAGGAATGTTTATCGCTGGTTTACCCGATTACAGCGCGGCATTTATGGATTAACCGAGGAAGGGGAGCAAGCCCTTATAGACTATGCCCAAGTAGTTGAACAAAGGCTGTATCTCCATGTTCATGAGAAAAGCGGTGAATCGAAGGGAAATAGCCGGGGGCCATGAGTCGGAAGAATTAACTGGATTGTTAGCATTGTGGTTTCTCTGTCACCTCACTTATGGTATACTAATCAATGGGAATGTTTGTTCGTGATTGGTTTATGGAGCAGAACCTGGTCATAAGGAGGTGCCGCTATAGTGCCGGGGCGTTATTATGAAGAAATTCATGCGAGTATTGCTTATATTCACAAGCATTTATATGAGCCTTTGACACTTGCGGAGTTGGCCAGGCATGCGGCTTACAGCCCTTATCATTTTACCCGGATCTTTAAGGAGCAGATAGGAATTTCCCCTCAATATTACATATCCTCCTTACGTTTGCAGAGGGCCAAGGATCTGCTTCTGGGAACCGGTTTAAGCATTAGGGATATAAGTCTGGAAGTAGGCCAGCAAAGCCTGGGCACTTTTACAACCCGCTTTACAGAGAAGGTGGGCATGACGCCATCAGAGTTCCGCCACTCTTCTGATAAAGCCGTTCAATCTCTCCGCTCCCTGCACCATTTGAACGAATGGGGCCTATCCGGCTCGCTTTCTTCCGAGTCGTCAAGCGGCAGGTACAGTGTCGTCGAAGGGAATATTACAGCTGAGCTGCCCTTTCAAGGGGTCATCTTAATCGGCTTGTTTGCCAAGCCGATACCGGAAGGGCTGCCCCTGTATGGAACGCTGTTATCCTCTCCCGGTAAATTCCGCTTTCTCCACGTGAAGCCTGGCACGTATTACCTTATGGCGACTTCGGTTGCCTGGTCCTCTTCAACGCTGGAGGTTCTGCTGCCCTATTCAACACTGCGTGCACGTTCCCTTGAGCCGATTGTAGTGAACAAGGGGGAAATCGTACCCAGCCAGGAGATTAAGCTGCATCCTCCGCGTCTCGATGATCCTCCGATTCTGATCTCCCTTCCGGTTTTGATGAATCAGTACCTTAATCGGGTCAGAACCATTCATTTGCAAAGCCGCTAATGTTTCAGGTATCACTTAATAGAGCCTTGTTCATCCAGATGGCAGCCTGGGCTCCTTCACCCATGGCAATTGTGGCTAGTTGAGAGTGTACGCCTACATCGCCCACCGCCCATACGCCGGGGTGACGGGTTTGTTTAGTGCGGGGATCGGTTGGAATATGGTGATGAGGCTCGCACTCAATCCCCAGCTGCTCGGCTAGCTCGGATCGCACATGATTGCCGCCAAAGGCCACGAAAGCCTTGTCAGCCAACAGGGTTTCACCATTTTTAAGGCGTACTCCTTGGAAATAACCTCCTCTTTCGGTAAGAAGCTGGCTAACCTCTACTTCCTTATATCCGATTTCTTTAGCGGCAAGCTGCTGAACGATTTCCGGGGAAAGCGGTTTTTGTTCGTGATTGACGTAGGCCAGCTGGTCGGTTCTTAGCCGTAAAGAGAGTGCCATATGAGCCCCGGCTTCTCCCGAACCGATTACAATTGTTTTACGATCGGCAACCTCATAGCCGTCACAATCCGGGCAGACGTAAATCGAGCGCCCCAAGCAGGCGGTTAACTCCGGCCAATCGGGCAATCGATCAATAAGACCGGTAGCCAGTAGCAGCAGCTTCCCCCGGTATACATCTCCCTTACTGCCCTTAAGAAGAAATCCTTCTTCCTTAGCTTCCGCTGTTTGGACTTGATCTTCCACAAACTGGACCCCGTACTGCATAGCATGGAATTTGCCCAACAGCCGCAGCTGTTCGCCTGATATTCCGTCAGGCCAACCCAAAATATTGTTGTAGCTGCGGCATAAAGTCGATCTGCCGTATCCGGCATCAATCACCAGCGTGCGATGGTCGTAACGGCCTAGTAGAATAGCAGCCTGACAGCCAGCCGGCCCTGCGCCGACAATCAGGCAATCAAACGGTTTATCCACCGGGCAACCCCCTCCTTCCGGCAACCCTGAGTAAGGAAACAGCTGCGCAGGAATGCTCCTGCACTTACGATCCATTAAACTGATTCCTTGGGGCTTAACCTATATTATTGTTAAATAGTATGTCTCATTATTTGCCAAAGGAATCAACAGCCCGCGCATTGTTCACAATTCTTTGCATTTTCTTTTAGAGGAGGGTTGGGTATAATAAAGGATAAAGAAAAAGAGCTGGTCCATGGAGGTGTACTTGGATGTCTATAACTTTTTGGATTTGTATACTCGTTTTTGTTATGTTTATCGTGGCGATCCTGACTTCTTCTTATAATGATGATAAAACTAAAGGTTTGTAAGAAGTCTGCAGCAGAGGGCTCTTACCTTCCGCTTAAGCGTGAAGCATGGCTATTATCCGGTTTCAAGTGAAAAGCCTCCTTATATGATGAACTGTATTGTTTAGATGCAGCATCCATGTAGGGAAGCTTTTTTATTTGCAAAATGCCTGCTAATGAAAGTTGTTTTGCAAAAGCTCCAGAAGCTGCGATTCATCCGGCTGCCAATAATCCAATTCTTTGCCCATTAAAGGGTCAACAGCCCTCATGTTTTTGCCGGGAAGCTGGATGTATTCCATCTGATCCCCTTTCAAGTTTTTGAATAACCAGGCCAGACTCAATAGATCTGCATTTTCTAAATTGGTGACGAGCATCTCTTCTTTTACGCGGGTGATTAAACCGGGTAATTGAACCAGATACTCCGCTTGTGTCACCTTTTCGCTTAGAGAACGGATGACCTCCATTTGCGCCTGCTGCCTGTCAAATTCTCCGTTAGGCCGGGAATAACGCTCCCTCACAAAATCCAAAGCCAATTCCCCTGACAACGTTTGTTTTCCTTTGGCCAGCATTAGCGGCGGACGCCCTTTAATGGATTGAGTCAGCCACACCTCTTCTTCAAGCTCCAGCTGGACGCCCCCCAGCTCATCAATGATTTGTTCAAACCCTTGAAAATCGAGCTGGACATGATAATGAATCGGAATTTTCAAAAATGTGCTTACCGCCTGGATGGAAGCCTGAATTCCAGCCTCCGGCCCGTCCTTGAGCTGCCCTGCAACATAGGCGTGATTGATTTTGGTATAACCAACCCCTTCAAGCTCGACCCGGGTATCTCTCGGAATAGAGAGGACCGTTATTTTCTTAAGTTCAGGCTCAATACGGGCAACCATAATCAAATCGGTCCGGGAATATTCCGAGGATCGGGCATCCATCCCCATAATCAGCACATGAAAAGCGTTAGAGGCAGCAGGTGACTCCGGGAACGGCGGGTCAATCCTTTGCTTAGACCTGATGCTTGGAACAGCCGCAACTGCCGGATGTACAGGCTCCACAATTTGAGTGCCAGGTACCGTTGACTGAAGCGGCGATTGCGGCATAGCAAGAACAGGATGGGTTTTTCTCTGAAAATAGCTAGTCGGCTCGAATACATAGTAAAGAATGGCAGCTCCGCTTGCCATTATAATGATTGCAACAAGCAGGCACGCTCTAACAGTCTTTGATTTTTGCATGAAAACTCCCCCTATGGGAACTTACTCTTCCAATTGATTCGTTCTGCCGATCAGGTAGTCGACACTAACCTGGAAGTAATCTGCAATATTGCGAATAACTTGATAGTCCGGCTTTCGGCGGTTGTTTTCATAATGAGACAGAGCGGCTCTTGTAATCCCAACGATGTTAGCCAACTCTTGCTGGGTTAATTGCTTGTTGTCGCGAAGCAGGGCTATGCGTTCCCCGTAATTCATTATTTGGCTCTCCTCCATGAATGAGAATAGTACAGCTCCTGACCGTTTTCTTCTCTCCTATCCAATTGATACATAACGTATCTTTAGATCTCATTATACACTACATATAATGTAAAAAATCAACAAAAATAGACATAAAACTATAAAAAATCCTTGACTAGATACGTTTCGTATCATAAAGTAGTCAGTATGATACATAATGTGATTATTTTCTCCGTTTTTTTATCAGAATTGATACATTTGGAATCAATAAATAAATCAGAAAGGTGAATCTGCTATGGATATGGAATTGAGAGACTTTTTTCGCATGATCCAAAGAAAAATAGGGCTTATTACGGCTATCGTGCTCATCGGCTTACTGATTATGGGAATCGTCAGTGTATATGTATTGAAGCCGAAATTTGAGGCCAGTTCGACAATAATTGTCAACAATCAAACAGCGGAGCAGCAGGGCGGCACCCCTGCGCTGGATGTCAATACAAGTATTTTGCTGGCTAACACCTATAAAGAGATTGTCCTCAATCCTTCCTTGTTGAATAAGGTTCTTCTGGAATATCCGGAGCTTGAACTTACAAGAGAACAGCTGGCCGAATCTTTGAAAGTGACGAACATATCTCAAACCCCTGTGATGACCATTACTGCGACGGATACGGATTTTTCCCGGGCGGTTAATATCGTGAATGCGGTGTCTAATGTGTTCAAAGCTGAGCTTCCCAAAATGCTGCAGGTAGATAATGTAACGATTCTCAACCAGGCAAGCCTGGAGGACAAGCCCAAGGTGACAACACCGCATCCTGTTATTCAGCTGACAATTGCCTTCGTGGTCCTGGTTATGTTTGCGGTAGGCTTTATATCCCTGTTGGAGCACTTGGATGAAACGATAAAAGATGACAAGGACGCCGAAAAAGTGCTGGGCATTCCCAATCTTGCTACCATTCCGAAAATACACAAGGTGAAAAGAGCAAAACGTAACGATACAAAAGTTTATTCCAAATCGGTAGGTGAACCTATACATGAGGGCATTAGTCAATAGCAAAGCTCTAGCCGTCTATTATCAGCCGGATTCCTGGGCTGCTGAAGCGTTCCGCTCCCTGCGGACGAATCTGCATTATTGCGTAAAAGGCAAGCAGCCGCAAGCTATTATCGTGACTTCGGTACAACCGGAAGACAGCAAGGTGGCGATATGCAACCTGGCGATTTCTCTGGCTCAGGAAAAGGAGAAGGTTCTATTGATTGATGCTGAGCTGCGGAATCCATCTCTTCATTCTTTATTTTCGCTAACCAATGAAATTGGCCTCGGCCAGTATCCCGATTGGAAGAATGCAGTACTGGAAACTGAGGTGCCAGATCTGTTTGTTCTGCCTGCAGGGCGGCCAGGCAGCGATGCGGCCATCTCTTTATCGTCCTCTTGTATTACCCAGCTGCTGCAGGAGGGGCGGGAAGAATACAGCTGGCTCATAATTCACTGTCCGTCCGTGTCTGTTTCCGCAGACGCCTTGGTCTGGGGCGCCCAGGCGGATGGCGTTCTGCTGCTGCTGCATCCCAAAAAAACGAAAAAGTCCATGGCGGCGCATGCTTGTAAACAGCTTGATCTGGTTGGGGCAAATCTGCTTGGCACGGTGATGATTCAAGATTAACTCCTTGCGGCCAAAGGAGCGCAGACGCCGGCGGTTATGTCTACTGCACCGTTATCACGTGTAGGCACTCGATTATACTGTGGGCGGCATCAGCCTTAGACGTATATCGTCGCTGGTATAGTGTGAGGGAGGGTTAGATGCCCTATTTTAATATAGAAAACGATCACTCGCTCTTACAATTGAGGGGGAAAAATGATGGCAAGAGTCAAAAAAGCTATTATTCCAGCGGCTGGCTTAGGCACCCGCTTTCTGCCTGCTACGAAAGCCATGCCCAAGGAAATGCTGCCTATTGTAGATAAACCAACGATTCAATATATTGTCGAAGAAGCGATCCAATCCGGGATCGAGGATATTATCATCGTGACCGGCAAGGGAAAACGGGCTATTGAGGATCATTTTGACAGCGCATTTGAGCTGGAGCACAAGCTGTTGGAAAGCCGCAAGCTGGATTTGCTGGAAAAAGTACAAAAATCTTCACGGATGGCGGATATTCACTACATTAGACAAAAAGAGCCTAGAGGCTTGGGCCATGCCGTCTGGTGTGCACGCAAATTTATTGGCGACGAGCCGTTTGCTGTGCTCCTAGGAGATGATATTGTCCGTTCTGAAATTCCGTGTCTGAGGCAGCTGATCCTTCAATATGAACAAACTGGCAGTACCATCATCGGCATTAAGCCGGTGCTTCCTGAGGAAGTCGGGCGGTATGGCATTATTGACCCGGGCCGACAGCAAGGGGATTTGTATAAGGTGAAGGCTTTGGTAGAGAAGCCGGAGCCGAGCCAGGCACCGTCTACCTTTGCTATTATGGGCAGATACATATTGAATCCGTCTATTTTCGATTGTCTGGAAAATGCAGACGCAGGGGCAGGAGGAGAAATCCAGCTAACGGATGCGATTCAGCAGCTTGTCGCTTCGGAGCCGGTGCATGCTTATCATTTTGAAGGTGTTCGCTATGATGTTGGTGAAAAGCTCGGCTATATTTTAACTTCTTTGGATTTTGCGCTGGCAAGCAGTGAGCTGCAGGCCCCCATCCTGAAAGCTCTGGATGAACGATTGAATCTGTACCGGGCATTTACTGGATAAAACTATGGCGATGAACGGATGGAAGAAAGCGGCGAACCCTGAACCAGGGTATAAGAAGGAGCTGCGCTTTCGAACGGACAGCCGGCATGGATGGTACCTGCCGGCTAAACGCTTAATGGATGTGGGATGTTCAGTAATGGGGCTGATCTTTCTCGCTCCTTTATTTGTTTTGTTAGCCATCTTAATCAAGCTGGAGGACCCGAAGGGCTCTGTTTTTTTCTCGCAGGAAAGAATAGGTAAAGACGGCAAACCATTCCGCATGTATAAGTTTCGTTCTATGGTGGCAGGTGCGGAACAGCTGCTGCCGGAGCTGCTGCAGCAGAATGAAGTGTCCGGGGCCATGTTTAAGATGAAAGCCGATCCCCGGATTACCCGCGTTGGACGATTCCTGCGTAAAACCAGCATAGATGAGCTTCCTCAATTATGGAATGTGATTAAAGGCGATATGAGTCTCGTAGGACCGCGGCCTCCGCTGCCCAGGGAGGTAGAGCTGTACAGCGCTTATGATATGCAGCGGCTGCAGGTCACTCCCGGCTGTACCGGGCTTTGGCAGATTAGCGGACGCAATGACGTAGGCTTTGAGCAAATGGTGGAGCTCGATCTGCAATATATTAGAGAGCGCTCGATTCGCAAAGACCTGCAGATTATTGTGAAAACAGTGGCCGTGCTTTTTCATTCCAAAGGAGCCTACTGATTTAGGAGTCTGTGGAATTATGGACCACGCCACTTGAAGAATAGGGAGGCTCAAACATGCATAGGAATGCCAAAATTTATGTTGCCGGCCATCGCGGGCTGGTAGGATCAGCCTTGGTAAGAGCCCTGGACAGGCAGGGGTATAAACAGATCATCACCCGCTCCAAAGCTCAGCTCGATCTGAGGGATGCGCAAGCCGTTGACCGGTTTTTTGAGCAGGAAAAACCGGACTATGTTTTTCTTGCTGCGGCCAAGGTGGGAGGCATCGCGGCAAATGATGCCTATCCGGCAGACTTTATAAGAGACAACCTGATGATCCAGACGCATGTCATTGAAGCTGCCTATCGGCATCAGGTACAAAAACTGTTGTTTCTCGGCTCCACCTGCATCTATCCGAAGCTCGCGCCCCAGCCCTTGCAGGAGCATTATTTGCTCACGGGAGAGCTTGAAGCGACGAACGAGGCTTATGCGATTGCCAAGATAGCCGGTATTAAAATGTGTCAGGCCTATAATCGTCAGTATGGTACCCGGTTTATTTCGGCCATGCCAACAAATTTGTATGGGCCGAACGATGATTTTGACCTGCAAGCTTCGCACGTGCTGCCGGCTCTGATTAGGAAGATTGACGAAGCGAAGGAGCTCAATACGAACGTTGTGGAAATTTGGGGCAGCGGAGCCCCGCGTAGAGAGTTTCTGTACGTGGATGACCTGGCAGACGCCTGTATTTTTCTAATGAGATTTTATGAGGAGAATGACATTATCAACATTGGCGTAGGAGAGGACATTTCCATCAAAGATCTGGCTCTGCTGATTGGAGAAGTGGTTGGCTATGCCGGCCAGTTCAGCTTTAATAAGGAGCGGCCGGACGGAACCCCGCGCAAGCTGGTGAATGTCAGCAAGCTTACAGCACTTGGCTGGAAGGCTGAAACTTCCTTGAAGGCAGGCATTCAGGCAACCTACGACTGGTACAGACAGCACCGTGCCGGAGCGGCCGCGAGGTAAAAGGCAATCGGCTTATCGAATAAAGGGGGAAGGACTTTTGAAAAAAGCATTAATTACTGGAATCACGGGCCAGGACGGTTCTTATCTGGCAGAGCTGCTGCTTGAAAAAGGATATAAAGTATACGGGCTGCGCCGCCGAACAAGCACGCCGAATTTCGAGAATGTTGAGCAAATCAAGAATGAGATTGAATGGATCTCCGGGGATTTGGCCGACCTCGCCTCACTTATTGAAGCGGTAAGGCTGGCCCAGCCGGATGAGGTGTATCATTTGGCCGCGCAGTCCTTTGTTGCCGACTCCTGGCCCCAGCCGCTGGCCACCGGGCAGATGACCGCTATGGGAGTCACCAATATGCTTGAGGCAGTGAGGATTATGAAGCCGGATGCGCGATTCTATCAGGCATCCAGTAGTGAAATGTTCGGAAAGGTGGCGGAAATTCCCCAGAAGGAGACGACACCCTTTTATCCGAGAAGCCCCTATGGTGTGGCTAAAGTATATGGACATTGGATAACTGTCAACTATCGCGAAAGCTTTAACATGTTTGCATGCTCGGGAATTTTATTCAATCATGAATCGCCCCGCCGGGGACTGGATTTTGTTACCCGTAAAGTTACGGATGCCGTCGCGCGGATCAAGCTTGGCTTGCAGAAGGAGCTCAGAATGGGCAATCTGGATGCGCTGAGGGATTGGGGGTTCGCCGGGGACTATGTCAAAGCAATGTGGCTTATGCTGCAGCAGGACGAACCGGATGATTATATCATCGCCACCGGAGAGACTCATTCAGTGAGGGAGCTGCTGGAAATTGCCTTCACCCGGGTTGGCCTTCATTATGAGGATTATGTCATTATTGATCCGCGGTATGTGCGTCCGGCCGAAGTGGACCTGCTCCTCGGCGACTGCAGCAAGGCCAAAGCGAAGCTTGGCTGGAAGCTGGAGGTCGGATTCGCGGAATTGATCGGACGAATGGTAGACGCAGATCTTGAAAGGGTACAGCGCCAGCTCAAAAGCATGCCTACGGTAGTTTAACCCAAACATAATGGTCTAAATGGAAATTGGAGAGTTTTTATGAAACTTGACTCGGAGGAACGATTCTCCGGGAAGCAGTTCATGAAGGGAGGAGTGTGGACCTTAACCGGCAAACTGCTGTTTGCCCTGTCTGCCTTCATTATCAATGTACTGTTATCCCGGCTGTTAAGCACCAGTGAATTTGGTGCTTTTTTTCTTGTCTTTAACTTTATTTTATTTGCCAGTACGGCGGGAATTTTGGGGCTCCAGCAAAGCGTGATCCGGTTTATCGCAGAGCCGTTAAGCCGCAGACAATATTCCGAAGTCAGAAGAGTGATCGGATTAATTCTTAAGCTTGCGGTATGGGGGGCTCTGGTTGTAACTCTCTTGTTTTTGCTGCTGCAGCTAACCCCGTTGTTTCATCTGGGTAATGACTGGTCTGCTGTCCTGGCCATTCCCATCTCCATCTGGCTGTTCGGCTATATTTTTCAGCTGCTGCTATCGGAGACGTTTCGCGGACTCTACGATATGAAGCTAGCGGCAAGCTTCGGGGGTGTCGTAAGCAACACGCTCATCATTTGCAGCCTGATTGTGCTGAGCTTAAGCGGGTATTCGCTAAAACTTGGTGCTATCTTAATCATCCATTCCCTGGCCGTCGGACTAAGCAACTTGATCGCAGCGCTTTGCTTATGGCGGAAGCTAAGGCGGCTCGCGGACGGGGTTACTCCGTCTGAGCAGAAAGCGGATAATCCGCCGGCTGCTCTTACGAGTCGCTCCATTCTGGCTGTATCCTTGCCGATTATGTGGTCCAACCTGGCCTTGTTCCTCCTCACCGCTACCGATTTGTGGATATTAGGCTGGTTCCGCAACGAAGTAGAGGTCGCCATTTACGGGTCGGCTGTGCGCTTTATTGCCATCATCAATTTATTTGTCATTGTGCTTAATGCGGTAATGAGCACGCTTATTTCCAATCGTTACAGCGAGGGGAAGCTGGATGAGCTGGAGCAGATCGGCAGGTGGGTCACGGCAGCCCTGGCCATACCGGGAATTGTGATGTGGCTTATGTTTGTCGGATTTGGGGACGTGCTGCTCGGCTTTGTCTTTGGAGAGATTTACTCGCAGGCGGCGATGATTCTCATTTTTTTAAGCGCAGGCCAACTGATGAATTTATTAATGGGTCCTGTCGGTCTTGTTCTCATGCTAACCGGTAATGAAAAACGGATGCTGGCGATCACGCTATTCTGCAGTGCGATTACGTTTTCGGGTGCCTGCTTGCTGGCCGGGCCCTATGGGGGCATTGGGGTCGCTCTCATGATGCTGGCTGGACTGATGCTGCAAAACGGCCTGATGTGGTTCACCGTAAAGCGGCAGCTGGGAATTTCTCTGCATTTCAGCATTGGCTCGCTGGTGAGTCTGGTGCAAGCTGCCCTTAACCGCTTGGAAAACCGCAGGGCAGCGAAAAAAAATCAATTGGCCATAGAACAACAATAGAGGCATTCAATGAGGGGGTTGCTGTGAAAGAGATTCCAGTGTTACGCGGACAAGACGCTCTTCTTTCTATTGTTACGGTGTGTAAAAACAACCTTTCCGGTCTATCAGCCACCTGGGAATCGATTAAAAACCAGAATGCCCCCCTGCAATGGATAATCGTGGATGGGGATTCATCGGATGGAACTAAACGGTTTTTGGCGAAAAGGTCCGAGCCTTTCATCCGCCAAATCAGTGAGCCTGATGCAGGGCTGTATGATGCGATGAATAAGGGATTACGGATGAGCACCGGGGAATATGTGCTTTTTCTTAACGCGGGCGACCGGCTGGCCAATGATTACGTCGCCGAGCAAATTCTGCGGAAAGCGAGTGAACACCACCAGCCAGGATTTCTGTATGGGGATGCATGGGAGTATCAGCCGGATAATAACCACCTTGTCAAGAAAAAAGCACGCTCTCACAAAATGATCTGGTACGGGATGTTCACTCATCATCAAGCGATGGTTTACCGCCGTAATCTTCTTACAGAATTAAGCTATCGGCAGGAATTTAAGATAGGGGCCGATTATGCCTTTACAATCGAGGTGCTGGAGAGATGTCAGGGACACATTGTGTATTGGCCAGAGCCGATTTGTATATTTGAACAAGGGGGCGTATCATCGGTTCATTCCCATACGGGAGAGCAGGATCAATGGGAGATCCGAAAAACAATTATGAAAATGCCCTTGTATCAGCGGGCCTTGGTCCATATGCTTCATCGGCTGGCTTTATTGTTGAAATCCAAACTTCCTATTTTATATAAAAGGATGAGGTATAGCTATGCAAAACCCTATTCCGGTCTCCGTCATCATCATGACCAAAAATGAACAAAGGAATATCCGCAAATGCCTGCAATCGGTGCGTGAATTTGCCGAAGTGTTCGTTGTCGATTCCAGCAGCACGGACAAAACGGTGGAAATTGCCCAGAGGATGGGGGCTGCGGTCATTCCTTTTGAATGGAACGGCGGGTACCCGAAAAAGAAGCAGTGGTGTCTGGAAAATCTCCCTTTCAAATACGATTACGTCATGTATGTGGACGCCGATGAGGAACCCTCACCCAAGCTGATCGAAGAGCTGCGGAGCCTCTTTGCCGGAGGAAAGCTGAAAGCGGGCTATTTCGTTGGCTATGATCATATGTTTGTCAAAAAAGTGCTTAAGTACGGTCATCGCATGTACAAGCTGGTGTTATTTCACCGCAAGAAGGGACGTTTCCTTGACTATGATGACCTGGATGCGGCGAATATGTGGGAGGTCGAAGGTCACTATCAGCCGCAAATTTCCGGGGAAACCGGTGTGCTGAAGAATACGATTCTTCACAGCGACCATGATTCGTTATTCGATTATTTTGCCAAGCATAACCGGTATTCGGACTGGGAGGCTGTGGTGCGCTCCAACGGAGCCTACCATAATTTGAACGAATCGCAAATTAAACTGCGGGCGCTGCAAAAAAAAATGTTTCACCGGATGCCCTGCAAGTGGGTGTTTGCTTTTCTGCATTCTTATATTTTCAAGCTGGGCATACTCGATGGGGCAGCCGGGTTCCACTATGCTTTTGCCCGCTCTGTCTATTACTGGCAGGTGGGGATTAAAATATCAGAGAGGCAAAAGGAAAAGCTGCCGACATGAAACCTGCCCGGCTTTCAACTTCTGTATTGCCGGGAACGGCTGGCGGACCCCCCCGCTTTTCAGCCATTCACGCTTATTTTTTCGTAGCTGCTCTGCTGCTTTATTCCGGATGGAGCGCCCCCTTTCCCGCACAGCCGGGAATTATTGAAGGGGTGATCGCTCTTTTGCTGATGGGCTTTGTCACTTTGCCCTTGGGCATTGTCGTCATCAGCGGCGGCTTTCAGGCTTACCGCGAGCAATGGAGGGCACCGGTCTGGCTGCATATCGGTTTTTTTGTTTTGCTGTGGGGTCAGCTGTTTAATGGTGCTGTCGTGCAGGGCTGGATGCTGACCGATTTAATTCGCGATCTTATTCCCTTCATTTATTTGTGCATGCCGGTTCTGCTGCTGCCGGTTATGAATTCGCGCAGGCTGTCCTGGGCTTCTTTATTGCCCGGCATTTTGTCCGTCTCCGGGGTGCTGCTCGCCACCCGATTTTTTATGGAAGTAGGCATATGGCCATGGGAGCTTGGCTCGCAGCACTACTTCGATAATTTTCTCTACCTGCCGTATGATCCAAGTGTAGCTTTTGCCGCTATTTACCTGCCGTTAAAGGCAGTTCACAGCCTGCAGCCTTCGCGCCCATTCAGCTGGTTGTGCAGCCTGCTTATGCTTGGAGGCGGAGGAATGGCGCTCGGATCGCTGATGGCTGCGGCGCAGAGGGCGCCCGTCGGCCTCGCTGCTTTGTGCTTCTTTATTTACTTCTGTGTTTCTTATAAATCGCGGGGACGGATGCTCCTTATGGCGTTCATTCTGGCAGGCGCCGGTTTCATGGCCCAGGAACAGATTATAAGCTCATTGGAGCTGCTTACAGCTAAGCAGGAGCTTGTAGGGGCGAACGGAAAGACGGAGGAGCTGGCCGCTGTGTTTATGGAGATTTCGCGATCTTGGCAGTCTTTAATGGCTGGCATTGGGTGGGGAGGCTTATTCGACAATCCAATTTATGCAAGTGAGATTTCCTTCACCCACTCCGCCATGACTTTTTTTCTGCTTAAAGGCGGTCTGACGGGCCTCGTGTTTCTGCTTCTATATTTGCTGTGGATTGGCAAACGGTGGTTCGGGCACTTAAGCTGGGCCTCGCTGCCGCTAAAGCTTGCATCGGCGGTGCCGATCCTTATCGGACTTTTTTTTCAGCCGAGCTATAAAACGCTTACTTACGGAATCGTGTTGACGCTCATTTGTGTCCACTGGAATGAAGAGATCCGGCTGAGGAAAGGAGAGCTTCATGAAAGAGAATCATCTGGTATCTCCCCTTAAGAACCAACCGATTCCACAAGACAGGATTTACCGGGGCCGCATCTCTTCTAACCAGCTGTTCCTTATAGCAGCAATCCTGGTTTATGCTGGCTTTAGTGTTCCTTTCCCCGCCAATCCCGGAATGGTAGAAGCCGGTATAGCGGTCCTGTTAGCGCTGTTTGTTACGGTTCCCGTCTCTATTCTTGTTATGGCGGGAGGCTTTTCCGTTTATGAACGCTTAGGCTTAGCCCCGTCCTGGCTTCATCTCGGTTTTTTCCTGCTCGTCTGGGGGCAGCTGTTTAACGGTGCAGTCATTCACGGGTGGTCGGTGGCGGATATGATCCGGGATCTTGTTCCGGCAATTTATATTTTTCTTCCTCTGCTGCTGCTGCCGGCGATGTTGAGGACATCGTTCAGCAAGTGGCTGAAGGTGCTCCCCTATGTCATTTCGCTTGCCGGAGTGCTGCTGTCGCTAAGATTTTACATGGAAGTAGGGATTTGGCCCTGGGAGCTGGGAGGCCGCCATTACTTTGACAATTACTTATATCTCCCCTATGACCCGGTTGTGACCTTTGCCGGGATTTTTTTGCCCTTGATGGCTGTCCAGAGCTGGAACGGGAGAAGGCCTCAACGCTGGCTTGCCAGTCTGGCTATGCTGACGGGAGGCGCATTGGCATTGGGCTCACTTATGGCGGTGGCTCAGCGAGCTCCTTTAGGATTAGCGGCGATCGGTTTTGTACTCTATTTTTTCATGCTTACATATCGTTCTTTGGGCAAAATGCTGGTGCTGCTGATCTTAGCTGTTAGTATAGGATTTCTGGCCCAAGAACAAATCTCCAGTTCGATCCAGCTGCTGTCTGCGAAGCAGGAAGAGGTCGGGGCCAACGGAAAAACGGAGGAATTGAAAGCTGTTTGGTCAGAGGTCAGCCGTACACCGCGCACTTTGTTATTCGGCATAGGCTGGGGAGGACTGTATGAAAGTCCGGCGGTTGAAGGCCAGCAGGTTTCCTTCACGCATTCGGCGCTCACTTTTTTTCTATTAAAGACAGGTATCTCCGGACTTGTTTTTTTTATGTTCTATTTGCTGTGGGTTGCCCGCAACGGCTGCAGTCAATGGTCGCTTAAAACAATGCCGGTACTGCTGGCCTCCCTCGTTCCTATATTAATTGGTCTTTTCTTTCAAGTCAGCTACAAAACACTTTCTTTCGGAGTCGTGCTGACCATTATATGCCTGATGCAGGCAAATCGAACGGAGAGGAGAGACGGATGAGGAAAAACATCGTTTTTGTTGTCAATTATTTTTATCCGGATGTGGCTTCCACAGGTCAGCTGCTGACAGACCTTTGTCTGGAGCTGCAGCACGATTTTGACATTACCGTCATCGCCGTACAGCAGGAAGAGAGACCGGCTGTGAAGGACAAGTCTAAACGGAAATGGTTCGAAGAAGAGGCGCTTGAGCAGATTCGGATTATTCGGGTCAAGGCCCCCCGGGTGGACAAAGGCAGCAAATGGAGCCGGATCCGCTTTATTTCGGTTTACTTTTTCATGGCTCTAGCCTCGCTGCTTCGGGCCAAAAAGCCGGATATTATTTACACTATCTCTTCTCCCCCTATATTGGGAGGGCTGATCGGTACGATTGGCAAGGCAGTAAAAAACACGAAGCACGTCTATACGGTCCATGATTTTAACCCGGAGCAGGCGGAGGCGATCAGCTATACGCGGCAAAAGTGGATTTTTCGCCTGGCCCGCTATCTGGATAATATTAACTGCCGCTTCTCCGATCATGTCATTACCGTGGGACGGGATATGCAGCAGACGCTGATGAGCCGTCTGAAAGGAAGGCGGGTACCCGCAAATTCTGTCATTAATAACTGGATGGATGAAAAGGATATCGTTCCTCTGTCTAAATCGCACCCGGCAGTGGCTCGTTTTTTGAGCGAGCATGGTTTGGACAATAAATTCATTATTATGTATTCAGGCAACCTTGGGCTTTACTATGACCTGGAAAATCTAATCAAGGTATGCAGACGGTTTGCCGGTCATCCTGACATCGTTTTTGTGTTTATCGGGGACGGAGCGGTTAAGCCGGCCATGCAAAAATATGCTCGCGAGCACGGATTAAACGAGGTGGTTTTCCTCCCGTTTCAGCCGAGAAGCGACATCAAGTTCAGCTTGAATGCGGCCGATGTGCATTTGGTCGTGAATCAGAAAGGGATTAAAGGAGTCTCCGTACCGAGTAAGATTTATGGTGTTCTGGCGGCAGCCAAGCCTGTAATTGGCGTGCTGGAGGAAGGCAGTGAAGCCTCGGAGCTGATCAAAACAAGCGAATGCGGGATCGTTATTGAACCTAAGCAATATAACGAAATCGCCGAATCCATTGAAAAGCTGTACCAGATGGACAGCGAAGCACTTGTCCGCATGGGAGAGAACGGAAGGCGGTATTTGGAGCAGCATTTAACCAAGCAGTTATCGATAGCCAAATACAAAGGCATTTTGCGTTCCGTCTAGCGATCGTTCCACCTAATTAACTCGATATAGAAAGCAGGTGTGCAGGTTATGAGACTGGTTTTATTATCAGGCGGATCAGGTAAACGGCTGTGGCCTTTATCGAATGACTTTCGCTCAAAGCAATTCCTTAAGATTTTGCCGAACGCCAACGGGTCATTAGAATCGATGGTTCAGCGGGTGTGGAGACAGCTTGAAGCAGCCGGGCTTGCCCGGCAGACTTATATTGCCACAAGCGCCAATCAGGTGGAGATGATTCGTACCCAGCTGCCGGAACACTTGCCAATTATCGTTGAGCCAGAACGGAGAGATACGTTCCCGGCGATCGCTCTAGCCGCCATTTATCTATATTCCATCGCCGGTGCCGGGCTGGATGAAACCATTACAGTGCTGCCGGTGGACCCGTTTGTCGATGAACCTTTCTTCCATTGTATTAGCGGACTGGATGAGGTCATCGATACGACTGGAGCCGACCTGGCTCTCATTGGCATACAGCCAACCTACCCTTCTGAGAAATATGGCTATATAGTACCCCGCTGTGCTGGTGACAGCGGACAAGTCTATGAGGTGAGTGAATTTGTAGAAAAGCCTGATGCCGAAAAAGCGCAGCGGCTGATCGAGCAGCAGGCTATGTGGAACGGCGGTGTGTTTTCCTTTAAGCTTAATTATTTGGTCAGTTTGCTGGAGGGCAAAAACCTGCCCATCCAGTACGATGAACTTGTTAAACAATATGACCGTCTAAATCCGATCAGCTTCGACTATGAGGTGGTCGAAGCGGCGAAGCGAACGGTTGTCGTTCCTTACAAGGGCCGGTGGAAGGATATGGGCACATGGAACACATTGACGGAAGAAATTAAGGATAACGTGATCGGCCGCGGACAAATTTGCAGTCAGTCCAGCAATACTCATCTCATCAACGAGCTGGAGATCCCGGTTACCGTGCTTGGCTTATCTAATGTCGTGGTGGCAGCCAGTCCTGACGGTATTCTGGTAACCGAAAAGGCGGCAAGCTATAAGGTGAAGAATATGCTGGCTCATGCCTGGTCGAGACCGATGTATGAAGAGTGCCGCTGGGGCTGGTATAAGGTGACCGATTTCGTCCGGAAAGCTGATGGCGCTGAGGTATTAACGAAGAGAATCCTTATGCGGGCAGGCAAAAACTCCAGCTATCAATACCACAGTCGAAGGAAAGAAATATGGACCATCACTTCAGGTGAAGGAGAGGCTATTATTCAGGGCAAGCGAATTTCTCTGCGGGAGGGAGATGTGCTTCAGGTTCCCGCTGGCACTATGCATGCGTTGAGGGCGGTTAGCGAGCTTGAGCTGATTGAGGTTCAAGTGGGCCGTGAATTGGTGGAGGAGGATGTCGTTCTGTTGACCGAGCACTGGGAAGAAATTATGGAGCCATCCGCACATCTCTAGCAAATCTCCTAGCTTGCTTTGCAGGCTTTTCGCTAACAAGGTCTGATCAGCCCAGTTGAATCCACCGATAAGTATCGTTTGCGAGCTTCTTGCAAATATAGATGAAATCAGGGAGGCCTTCTTTTTCCAGGCGCACCATCATACCGCGCAGGCTTTCATCCGCGGCGGGAAGCTGGGAGACGGGAGCGGCTTGCGGATAGAAGGAATTGCCGATGGCCATCCATTGACCGGAAGCTGTACACATCCAGCCAATCTCTGAGCTTTCGCTGGGCTCACGGTTAAACACGATATCTCCGGGGTTCCCGCTTTCAGCGGGTATTGCAGTGCCATAACGGATTTCCGCACCCAGGTTAAGCTTGGAAGCGGCAACGATTTCTGAACCGTAAGGCACCTCGGAAGAGGTGTTAGGTATGAGGTAAACGGCATATACCTCCAGCTGTACAGGCCGATATACGACAAGCCTGACTTCCGAAGCGGCCTGACTTTCCACGCGTGCAGTCAGGGAGAAACGCTGATTGCCGGAAGGAATGTGAAGGGCCGTATCATTCCCATGACCACCTACGTCAAGCCACAACGTTACACTCTCTCCAGTCAGATTGCGCCCTACCAAAAAGAAAGTATAGACATCATATTTATGGAGAGGCTCAACCGACCGCATTTTCAATACATAGGGGATGTCGGGCGGCTGAGCGCTTTGGGTTAACTTACAGCCGGAGGGAGCTAACTGGCTGAAGCTCCATTGTCCAGAAGGAGTCTCGACAGCGAAGGGGACTCCTTGCGGAGTATCGCTGTACAAGCCAGGATTCATCAACAAATTAAAGCCGTTAGTCCCTATGCGTGACACGGTCCGCCGTTCAGTTAGATAGAAGGCATCGGAAAAAGGGGTAACATCCTGAAAGTCCAGAATGGAGACGCAGTGAAAGGGGTCATTCACAATATCCCCATGAGTCGTGTTCGGATGATTGGCCTGCATATGGCGATTTCTCCTGCCTATAATAATTTGCGTGGAAAATCGGGATTCAGGATGGACCGTGACGATGTAGCCTTTTTGTTCGTTATAGTCTGAAATCGCGTAATGATTTAGTCGACAACCATCAATAAGTACATGGGAGGAGTGGTTTTTAATTTCGATAAAAGAGGGATAGGCTGTTTCCGCATGGCATTCCAGTATGGAGATGGAATGGGAATTATCGATCTTGATCAAGCTCTCGGTAATCTGTTGGTTAGCTTCCCTGGCCATGGATTGAAGGATACGTTCCTTCTCCTCATTGGTCAAATCGGGGTTATGAATAACTTCGGGCGGCAGGGAAACTGATTGTTCAGATCTTTCAAAGGCCGATGAGTTAATATGAACACTATGGCAGTTGACTAACTCTAAATGAGGAACATTCTGTACAGCACGTGAGAAAAAGCAGTTGTTGAACAAACTGCATAGCACAACATCCTGCAAGCGGACACCGGTTCCATTGTAGCCCGTTTCAGACCAAAATCTGCAGTGGGTGAAAGAAATCATATAGGAGCCGTAACCTGCTTCCGGATCACTGGCTGCGCGGCTGCCCTCTATGAGGACCCCGTACTTGCCAAGAGCACAAGCACTGGAAAAAAACGATCAAACCATTGATGTGCGCCTTGAGGCAGCCGAATGCCCCCGCCTGTGGCGTGGTTGATGTAAAAATTCTGGAACAAAATCGTTTCAGCCAGCTCCTCGTTGGAAACGATAGCGTAATCCGATCCGCTATAAATGATTCCTGAATCGTACATGCCAGCACCTTTCAGGATGAATCCCGTTCCCGCAGTACCTTGTGTATTTGGCCGTTGAATGGCCGGAAGACGCAAAGAGGAGGTTGTTTTGAACCGACCGGCGGGCAAAAATACGGTGCTCTTCATTTCTGCCGAAGCAAATTCAATCGCTTGCTGAATAGCTGCTGTGTCGTCTTGAACTCCATCGCCGACTGCTCCAAAATCCATCACATTCACCATGCTAAGTTGAGCATTCGCCATAATTTGTGGACACCTCACTTAACGGCTGACACGCCTGTTCATAGAACGGCAGACGGAACAGCCTAGTATGTTTGTGGTCAGCTTCATATTACAACCAGATACTTATGATAGAATTTGTCAAATCATGCTCATGGCTTACGAAAAAAATAGACTTTAACTGTAGTTAATAGAAGCGCTTCGAAGGGAGAATCACGAAGTGAATGGGGAGGAAATATTGGTCATCGACCACGAAGAGCCGTATCGCCAGCTTATCCAATTTGCCTTATTAAAGCATAATTACAAGGTACTGCTTGCAGAGAACGGGGCGGAAGGGCTCAAATTGTATCAGGAGCATCGTCCGAATCTTGTGCTGCTGAATACTCAGCTGCCGGACCGAAACGGATTTGTAATCGGCAGACAATTACGCAGAAATTTAGATACTCCGATCATCTACTTAAGCGCTAGCGCTGAGCCGGAAACGATCATTAGAGGTTTTGCTGCGGGGGCCGATGATTTTGTTACAAAGCCTTTTGACACAGGAGTGCTTTTGGCAAGGATAGGAGCGGTGCTCAGAAGGAGCGCCATGGTCAGTCAGCCGAAAAAACCGCTGCCGGAGACGCCTGATGGCAATCTGCTAACTCATAAAGAGTACAATCTGCTGCTGCTTATTGAACAAGGCAAGAGTAATCGGGAAATTGCTAACTTGATGCAGCTTACAGAGGGAACGGTGAAGGTTTATAACAATATTTTATACGGGAAGCTAGGGGCGAAGAGCAGAGTACAAGCTATTACTCAAGCGAAAAAATGGGGAATAATCCCATAAAAACTATTTTTTAAGAGGATTTTCTGTACTATTAACTTTCGTTAATTCCCAAGATTGTCCATATTTTGATACAATAAGTATACATTTGTTTGCACTAGGATTATCGTAACGGGTAGAGGATTGGAAGCGCTATAGATGGGGAGTGTGCGAGAGCTTGTGCATCTTCTTAATTCTTCCTTGTTGTGCTTCCAAGTCTCGTGCTTGTTAATTAAGCATAATCGTGCTGCAACTGTCATTAAACCGCGCAGCTAGATAACAGTAGGCTAAGACAATGCTCACAGGCCAATTTTTGTTTTAAGGAGCTGCATTCGTAGTATGGGAGACGAAAAAAAGCGTGTCGATAGTCGAGTTGTTTTGGATATAGTACAAGTAATGCAGCTATTAAATGTAAACCCGGAGAAATTTGAATTGGCTCCGACTCGTTTCAAACACGCCAAGCCTGACCAGTATGCGATGTCGACCAAGGAGCAGCGGGATTAAGCTTTCACTGGATGAAAATTTTAATGGTGCTAAAAATGAACATGGACCAGACCGGGTGATCACCCGGCTCTGGTCCTTTTTTTCATTATTTAAAAGTTACAGGGCTCTGATCCCCTATAATAAGGAACTGTGCAGCTATCGAGCCCATTTTTCTCGCTTTATTGGGTTATGGTTAATTTACGAATTGTGAATGGATCGCTCGGCCCTTATAAATGCAATAAAACGTTTTGCTTCATCGGGCGTTAGCTCTCGGCCATCAATTTGCAGCTTATACTTTTGCAGAATGGTTTCATCGGATAATTCCAGGTGGTTAATAAATTGCTGGATATTCTCATCTGCAGACTGGGGGAAATCCGTTCTTCCTACAAGATAGTCTATAGAGACATTGAAATAATTGGATAATTTGGTTAGCATTGAACTATCGGGTTCTCTTCGGTTCTGCTCATAGAGGGCGAGAGAAGCACGTGAAATGTCCAAAGCCTCCGAAAGCTGCATCTGGGTTAGCCCTCTGGCTTTACGCAATTGTGCAATGCGGCTTCCATAGTTCATCTGGCATCCATCCATTCCTAGTAAATGACTTCTTACTACATTAATTTTCGGTAAGCCTTTACAATTAAATATATAACTATTCTTCAAAAAGTTTAAAGAAACATTTTCATTGTTATGATACCAATTGTATCAATTACTGTAGAAAAAAGCAATCGATCCTTATGGTTACTTCTCAGCAAACTTTAATAAATATATTAAAAAACAACCTTTGCTTTTATTAATCCAAAGAATAAACCAGTTTGTGAAAAATCCTTGTTATATCGTAATTCCTTGCTGCTGAAACGTCAAGATAAATTGTAAGAAAATGTAAGGAAAATTACATCAATTTTTACTATACTTACACAATAAGACTATTGAGCGAGGTGAAGGGCAAGTGAATATTTATGTAAGTGTTGATATGGAAGGGATAGCCGGTGTTGTTCTAAGAGAGCAGCTGAGTAAAGGAGAAGCTCTGTATAACGAAGCGAGACATCTCTTAACCGCTGAAGTCAATGCCGTTGTTGAAGCTTTGGTGGAACAAGGAGCGAAAAAGATCATCATTAAGGATGCCCATGGGAGCGGATTTAATTTCATTCCCGAATTGCTTCATCCGGGTGCGGTGTATTGTATGGGGGCTACGCCCGTCGCTCGCCGTTTTCCCGGGCTGGACAGCGGCTTTGACGGAGCTATCCTGCTCGGTTACCATGCTATGGCAGGTACCGGGCAAGCTGTGAGGGATCACACCATGAGTTCGCTGTCCTACAGGAATATTGAACTTAATGGAAAGCCCGTAGGAGAAATTACGCTTGATGCGCTGTTGTTTGGTTTGCACAATGTCCCCGTCCTGCTTGTGACCGGTGATGATGCCACGTGCCGGGAAGCCAAGCAATGCCTAGGGGAAGTAACCACTTATGCAACGAAAGAGGCGTTGAACCGTCACGCAGCGCTGATTAAATCTCCTAAGCTGGTGAGGGAAGAATTAAAGCAGAGCATCGGGACAGCCCTTTCCCAGCGGCCCCAATGTAAGCCTTTAAAGCTGGAAGGCCCTTATGAATTAATGGTGGATCTGATGACAACCGATCTTGCTGATAGCCGGAAGGTTGATGGTACACATAGTATTCGTTTGGATGGCTGCCGAATACTTTATAAAGATCAGGACTTGCTTTCTCTGCTTAGTAGAGGATTATGAGAAAAGCGGATCGATTGGCCGCGAGGCTGTCCAGGCATGTGTAACTTTAATTCCCTTGACGGTCTATGTTAACTATTTTACATATAATTAATAATTATGCCTAGTAGAATCTGTATAAAGTTAACCGGCTCACTCTAATAATTAGAGGTTGACAGTATAAGATAGCAGAAGCGGAGGGGAAGAGGGAGTCCAAGCTTTCCGAAGGAAAGAAAGCAACTTCGGGAGCGTGGAAGCGTTCGCCTTTGTCACCGGATTCCAACCGCTGAGGCGGCTATGATTAAGAAATCTGGGGTCAACGCTTTCTGGAAGAAAGCGTACTTCGGGAGCATATGCTAACAGCGATTGGAGGTCCCCTCATTCCCCGTAGTGCTTTCCTCCCTTGTTGTCAACCACTAGTTTAAGTTTTGAGCCAGTTAAACTAGAGAAAAGAACGTTTCGGATAAGGAAAGAACTCAGGATAAAGGATGAAAGGATTCTGGTGAAGCGAAACGGCCTCCTTTGTTCGAGTGAGAATAGGATAGAAAGCTGGTTGCAAAATAGAAGGGGCTGTCCCGAAAAGTAGTCGTTCGGCCCGATAGCTAGAATAAACACCCCCCATGCAGCGGCCCCGAGGCTACTGGCCCGAGGCGAATTGTACGCGAAATGTATGCGAGAAACCGCATACATTCGCTGCAGCGGTAGCGGGGCCTGAGGCGAATTGTATGCGAAATGTATGCAAAAGTGTATGCGAAATGTATGCGAGAACAGTCATGCCATTGAATTCTCAGGCACAACTCCAGCATGAAAATAGCAAGGTTGGCGGGGTTCGCGGGCTGCGCGGGCTTGTTGCCTGCGTTTTATACGAAATGTCGTACAAATGCATGGGGTTGACGGGCGAATACCGGAGATTTGTATGAAACGTCATACAAATACAGGGGTTTGAAGGGCAATTACCCAAGATTTGTATGACAAATCGTACAAATGCAGGGATTGAAGGGCGATTGCCCGAGATTTGTATGACAAATCGTACAAATCGTACAAATCGTACAAATGCGGGGCTTTAAGCTATTAAGGAGCTGCCAGCCAACAGCAGACAGTGTTTTAAACGAAATATCGTACAAGCTCCAAATCATATTATCGAGGTGCGATTACCCGAAATTGCTCATCATGCGGGGCGTTTTATTTTCACAGAAAAACCGCATACAATCGCCGCTACAGCGGGTCCCGAGGCGAATTGGGGCTGTCCTGGAAGTCAGCGTTGACTGACTGCTGGACGCCCCGTTTTCGATGATTCTGGATCTGGAGATGCATTTTCGCGGCGTACGCATGAAAACGTTCATGGACAAGTTGTTCGAAACGATGATCCGCAAGCTCATTGCGGGGATCGCCAAATACCTGGACAAGGTTCACGTTGAGTTTGGGATTGTGGCATTAGCCCACAACCTACTGAAAGTAGCAGGCATCCGCCTCGCTACTTTCTTATAAAAACATGACAAAAAGAAGTTGGACGGAAAACATTATGTTTTTCCGCCCAACTTTTTATTTTGGGGACTTATTGGACAGCCCCTTCAGTTCATTTTTTGATTCAGGGTATGTCCGGTTTAGTCATGCAGTTTGAACCATTCGAATTCACGAGAAGCTAGCAGCTTACGCTGTCCAGGCTGGATCTGGTAATAAACATTCAACGTAAAATCGTTCAAGGAATCCAGGCGGTACACCAGCTCAGGATCATTCTTGGTGATCGAGAGACTATGGCTGCCGAGCTGCAGATTGCTTGTTCCTTCTCCTTGTTCAGGGGTATCTTCACTGCCTAAACCAAATTCTTGGGAGAAGGAGGTTGTCCCTGATTTGTCTACCAATTCAAAGACGACTTTATGATTCTCCGTGTTGGTCAGCACCATCAAATCTTTTTCAAACAAGTAATCAAAGCTGAGCTTAACCTCTCCGCTATTGAAGTTCAGGGTTGTCCCGATGTTGCTTAAGGATACGGTATATGGATACATCTTGATATCCTTCAGATCCATTTGCGGCTCGGTATGTTCATAAGGAAGCGCGAAGGCCAATGGTTGAACGTAAGCATCGGCAGCCTCGTCCTGTTCGACCAAGCGGTTTTCAATGACTCCCTGTCCGATGAACAGCTGCAAATCGTTAGCCTTGAGACCTTCAGGAATAATTCCCGACACATGAAGAAGAACTTTTCCATTAGGGCCAACCTTGCTCTTAACCTCACTAATTTCGGTAGGCAGCACGGTTCCTTCAGGAGAAACAAAGTGGGCAACCAACTTAGACAATTCCGTAAACCGCTTTTCTTTGTTTTCCACTTCGAGCAAGGTAACCAGTACATCCCCGGTTTTACCGGCGTACGTATGAATTTCCTTGACCGCATATTGGGCTTGACGTCCAACATCATTAATCGATTGCGGCTGACCGCTGCCGACAGCAGGAACGATCATCATATCGGAATTATGAACAAATTGCAGCAGGTCTACCTTTTGGGCGGATGGAGTTTCGCCTTCCTTGGCGCCTTCCCGGCTTTCCTGCATGTACAGCTTGATCTCTGAGAAATCATACGTATACGGGACTTTGGAAATATATTGAACAGCAACCTCCTGTCCCGGTCTTAAGCTTAAAATCTTATCGGTGCGCACGACTCGGGCTTCAACATCGACGGCGTCATCGAGCTTGAAGTAGCCCGCCAGATTCGGAACGGGAAGAGATGTTTTTCCTTTATTTTTAATGATGATTCTTCCCGTCAGCAAATCCTCGTCTTCCCATGGAAGCCGTTTGAGCGACTCTAATTCGGCTGTGTACGTACCGGCAGGAGTAGAGAACTCATAGTCTTGACCAAGTGACACATCCTCGGTTGTTGCCTGTGGAAGCTGGAAGGAAGCTACCGGAATTCTGACCGTAAGTCCATCCCCTACTTCCGAGGTGTGGGTTACCACCAATTGCCATCCCGTTTCACCAACGGAGACAGGCAGTGTTCCAGTCAGTGGAACCTCTTTAACGACTCGCGGATTAAGCAGCATATCCTTCTCCAGCCCGGATGCGGTAAGCGGGTATTCCAGCCCCTCGGACGTTCTAAGGCTGAACTGCATTTCTGGCAGCTTGGCTGCGCGTGTACCCGAGTTTTCCATTTCAAAATAAATGGTAGGCATATAATCGGTGTCGTTCTTGCTTACGGCAATTCGCTTGATGCCGGTTTTTACAGGCTCGTTATTAAATATAGCCATTCTCTTCTTGCCTACCGGCGTGTACAGATTATAATTGTCGGGAACCTTTACACTGCCTAACTGGCGTTCAAAGTTGGGCACGGTGAAGTCCCAGCGGATCAAATTGAAGCTGAGATCTGTAAGCTTGGTATCCTTGCCGACCCTGGCGGAAAACCGAAAATCAACGCTGCTGTAAGCGGGAATGCGGTTTTTTAGTTTATCTTCAGGAATCAGTCCTACTGGGAATTGAGTGCCGCCCGGACCATGCAGACGTACCCAATAATCGATAAACTGCAGTTCTGTCGCCCCTTTGTTATGAACGGTCAAGGTAAAGGTGGCGACATTGCCATCCTCAACGGGAGACAGCACGACACGGGATACTTCGATCGTGCTGTTTCCCCCGATCGACACAGAGCCGATCGGGGGGAGAGGGTTGAGCACTTCTTCGGTGGCGGCGGCAGCCGGAGCGCCGTCTGCGTATACTAATGCGGGAGCCACGGTTCCTGATGCGAGGACTGCGGCTAAGCTTAGAGCAGCCAGTGATTGTTTCCAGCGGTTATCCATGTTGAGACTCCTCTCCAAATTCATTTCTTTGAATTCAATTCGCATTTCGTTGCAGTTGATTATTTATTCAATTAATTGTTCCTGAGGGTGTTAATTTGAAACAGCGGCATCGGTGGATTCGATAACTTCAACCCCGCCGCCCATTCCTGGCGGCACGAACTCTTCCGGGTTTTCTCTCATTCTAAGCAGCGCTTCGTTGCCTTCCTGCTCCCATTTCTGCAGGGCTTCGCGAACCCCGATATTTCCGTCTTTGGCATTGTTAAAATGCTCTTGACCCATATACATCACTTCGTAGATATTAGGGTATTTCTCGTAAATGCTGTAATCTTCGGTATAATCGGCAAAGCTAGGAGTAATATTGTAAAAAGCTCCAATGTTATATTCATCGCCTACGCTGCTTGCGGTGTAATTTTTGTTGGAGATCAGATTATAGGAACTGCGGGACTTCAGTCTGGCCCAGTCCTCGCCGTTCATAAACGAAATATAGTCCCAAGCGACTTCCGGATTAGCGGCATTGGCATTGACGGCCATCAGCATCTGCAAGCCAAATTGATTCGTGCCGGACGTATCGCTTTCCGGCAAGGTCACCAGATCCCAGTCAATTGGAGTGTAATCCGGATACTGTTCTGCGTTTTTGTTGGCATTGGTAATTTCACGAATTTCGCTGAACGAAATAATGGACATCGCCAAGCGATTGGACAGGAAGTCGTTATAGCTGAACGGCCCGCGGTACTCCATTTTCTCCATGTCTTCCCACGTCATATTCGGAATGACCTTCTCATTGGCCAGGTTGATAACCGTACTCCACACTTCTTCCCATTTATCGGTATTGACGGTCATTTGCTCCCCGTCCTCGCTAAAAGTACGCAATCTCAGCATGGAGGAGTAATTTTGCATAGTATAATACAATTCTCCGTGGTTGTAGCTGGAGAAGTTAAACCCGAATTTGCTTCCGTCTCCTGGCGATACTCTTCTGGCCAGATCAAACACTTCGTTCCAGGTCATATTGTCTTCCGGATAAGAGACGCCTCTGTCATCAAACATGCCTTTGTTATAAATAAGCGCCGATGAATAGAAAGTAGGAGAAAGGGCGTAAATCTGATTGTTTCCGACACTCTTAATACTATCTATTACTGCAGGAACAATATCATCCACTTTAAAGTTGTCTCTGCTAATAAACGGATCGAGCGGGGACAGCAAGTTTTCCTCTACCAGCATAGGAAACTGATCATGGGTGAACATGACTACATCAGGAGGGTTTGGCCCTTGCATCATTTCTTTCATAAGATCCACCGGATCCTTATACTCTTGGGGCTCATCGCTGTAATAATTGTTTCCTTCTACAGGGACGAACTCGATCGTAACATGCTTGTTTTGCAGTTCGAACAGTTCCGTGTATTCCTGCCTGAAATAGTTCTCGTCATACCATGAATTCGTCATTCCGATCCGCAGGGTAGTCGGTTCGGGTTCGCTGGGCGCGGCACCAAAGCTGCAGGCGCTCAATGCGGGCACGAGCAGAGATAAGGAAAGTGCTGCCGGCCATATTTTTCTATTTTTATTGACCATTATTTGTTCCCCTCCAATGAATTAGGTGGCTTGATTAAAATTTTTTCTCCATCGAACTCCATGCTGGCCTTGCCGTCAATGTTCAAGGCTTCCAAGAAGTTACGTGGAATTTGCAATCTCCCTGCCCGATCCAGGACGACATATTCCTCATGGACTTGGTTCAGGTTGAAGCTGGCGGCCTCATCCAGGTTGGGATTGCGTCTGACGAACTCTGTGCTGGTCAGGCCATCGCGGATAGCTACAACACGATCCACCTTGCTGGCCAGGGACAGATCGTGGGTGACAATCACAATCGTGACCCCGAGCTCTCGGTTCAGCCTGCGAAACGTATCCATGATCTGGTCCGAGGTGGCGGAGTCGACGGAGCCGGTCGGCTCATCGGCCAACAGCAGGGAGGGGCGGTTAGCCAAGGAAATGGCTATGGCGACCCTTTGCTGTTCCCCCCCGGAGAGCTGGGACAGTTTGTTGTGAACACGCTCCTTCAACCCGACCCATTCCAGCAGCTGCAGGGCATAAGCGCGATCGACTTTGCCTTCGAGCATCATCGGTGTTTCCACATTTTCCAGTGCGGTTAGAAAGGGCAGCAAATTGCGGGCATTGTTCTGCCACACGAAGCCAACCGTCTTTCTTTTGTACTGAACAAGCTGTTTGTCCGTAATCTTCAGCAAATCCCACTCGCCAACCCGGACTTGGCCGGCAGAGGGGCGGTCGAGGCCGCCCAGAATGTTCAGCAAAGTCGACTTTCCGCTTCCACTGTTGCCAATAATGGCCATCATTTCTCCATTTTTGACTTCAATGTTCAGGCCTTGAAGAGCGACAACTTCCAAATTATCGGATTTGAAGATTTTGACCAAGCCTTCACAATGAATCATATTCATGTCCGATTATCGCTCCTCTCCCATTTTGACAGCTTGATGAACTTTCAATCTGCGAATGTGAACCAGCAGCAGAGCCGCGCCGGTAAGCATCATGAATGCTACTACAATATACAGCTGGTTCGTATCCCTTGCTTCAAAAACGACACGGAACGGCGGAACCTGGGTCTGGACACTCTCCGCTGTTTGAAGGAAGGGCAGGAACAAGTAGCTGGTTGCTTTCCCGATTCCGACACCCAGAACAATGGCCAACCCGGCAGTAAAGATCTGCTCCATCAGCAGCATAAAGGTCAGTTGGCGGCGTTTTAAGCCCATCGCTCTGAGCACACCGAACTGGACTACCCGACTGGACAGATTGAAGAACCAGAACAGCAAATACCCGATCAGGGATATGAGGACAGAGACAAGAAAGCCCAAGCTCAAAATCCCGAACACTCCTCCGCGTGACGGATGGCGTCCTTGCGAAATTAACTCATTGCGGACGTCCTTAACTGATGCCACTTCCATATTGCGTGCGGCCAATTCCTCCAGCAGCGGGGTGACCCGGGCTCCATCCTCCATCTTCAGCCATACTTCATAGGGGAGAACGGCTGCCTGATCATAAATAAATTCCAGGTTAGTGATAAAGAAAGGTGTTTCCTCCGGATATTGGGCCGGCCAATAAGGCAGGATCCCCACGATTACGAAATCAATGGCCTGCTGCTGTATGGATAGCGTCAGGATATCGCCGACAGACAGCTGGTACCGCTCTGCAAAATTAGTCGGAATTAAAACTGCTTGTTCAAATAGGCCTAATTGGTTTAAATATTGGTGAAACTTTGCTGCGCCGGGGACCAGATCATCGCGGAACCAGGCCACGTGATAGAACTGGTCGTTGTCGATGCCGACAACCGTGCCCTGGCCTGCTGTACGTCCCGATACTGTAGCGCTGGCCCGGGTCTGCATGACTCTGGCCGCATGCTCGACACCTTCGAGTTCACGGTAGAATTCGAAAGGCGGCTCAATATAGCGGGTATTTCTAGGCCCGGTATCTCCAGGGCTTCCTCCAGGCCCTCCAGGCCCGCCAGGCCCGCCAGGCCCACCAGGATTTCCACCTGGTTGCCCGCCGCCGCCGGGCTGTCCGCCCGGTTGCCCGCCAGGCTGTCCACCGCCTCCTCCAGGAGGGTTGGGGTTGGTGGGCAGATCATCGCTGACGTTGTCCCAGGCTGTCTGGATAATAACATCAGTCCCGTACTCATAAAGTGTGCGCTCTGTAGAGTTCAGGTCGATAGTTCGCGCTGCGGAGGAGTTGTAAACACCAAGCCCCAGCGTGAGCATCAGCAGCAGCATCAAAGGATAGTAGGATGCTGACGATCGGGATAGCTGCGTTAGCGTCAAATAGGATGATACCGATAAGAAGCGCTTGGCAATCCAGCCGATGAGCCGGAGCAGCCAAGGGAAAACCCGTAAAAAGAACAGTCCGAATGAAAAGATGGCTATTGCCGGGACAAAGAACAACAAAGGCTGAACTTGCAATTGATCGGTAGTCAATCCGGTCTGCATGCTCAAAAATTGTCTTTGCTGGAACAGATACCAGCCATACCCGACTACACCCAGCAGGGCGATATCGAGAAACCACCGCTGCCAGACAGGCTTGCGGTCTGAGCGGGCGATGCTTTGCTTGTGGGTCACGATCGACGCGCGCGCATAGGTGATCGCGGGAATAAGACTAGCTGCAATGGCGATCAAGATGGCTGCCAGACCGTAAAGCCACATCTCCATGCTGAATCCGACAGGTACTGATTTGCGGTCCACGAAGGTTAAAAATCCGCTGCTTGAGCCTATGCTCTTAGCCATAAACCAGCCGAGCATGGTGCCGGTAATTAAGGCGACGCCGCCAAGCAGGAAACCTTCAAGCAAGAATATCCGGACAATCTGACCGGTGCTTGCTCCGCGGGAACGCAGGACGGCAATATCATTGCGCTGTCTGTCCAGTGCCTGCCGTGAATTCATGACGATGTAATAGAATACCATCGCAATCATGGGCGCGGCCAAGGTGAACAGCAGAAACTGCAGCTGGGTGCTTTGCCGTTTAAATTCAGCTAGTAAATCCTGAAAGGATACATCGACTCTAGTATCTTTGAGCAGCTGGTACAGGTTAATCTCCAGCCGGTCAAGCATTCTTTCCAGAACAGGAATCTGGCTAGTTTGAATTTCTCTCAAATCAAAGGCATAGTACCAGTTAGCCATACTAAGCGGCACGTTGCGGTTGACAAGCTCGCTGTTAAATACAGCTTCATCGATTAGCAGTGTATTCAGAAAGCCTTCCATTCCCTGGTACCAGTAGGACGGGCTTGTTTCTGACGGCTGGAATGAACCGACAATCTTGATTTCCAAAGGTGGTATTCCATTGCCTCCGGCTACCGGGTACTTAATAATGTCTCCTACACGAAGATCATTGCGGAAGAGAGCCTCTTCATACATTAGTGCTTCCAATTGACCGTCTTGCGGTTGACTGGAAAAAACATTTCCTCCCGTTATTTCAATATGATCGGGGAGGTTGCTGAGCGAAGTTAGAGTCATCTGTCTCCGCTGACTCGGATCCACCTTGCTAGGGTCTGCTGGAGTGACGGAAGTGCTGCGGATAGACTGGCTTCTGACGAAGCTCTCTACGGGAAACCCGATATCCGCGGGAATTTGCTGCTGTATGTATTGGTTGACTTCGTTGTAGTCTTCCAAATCCACCCGTTCCGAGCCGACAACCTGATAGCGAATCATTAAGGAGCCTGGAGGCCAGCCGTTCTGTGTTTCTTGCTGCAGCGAGGATGCGATAACTCTTTTTAGTGCACCGTCAGCATACATAGGAATACTGGTTGTAAAAGCAACGGCGACAATTAAGCCGACGAACGTGCTTAGCGTCAACCAGCGGGTATTCCACATTTTACGGAATAAAAATCTCAGCATAGGCATGATGTTATCGACCTACAACTTTCTGCCCAGGAGTCAATCCTTTAACAATTTCAACTTCCGTGGGTGTTTGCTGACCGACTTCAACATCCACTTCTCGCTTGGTGCCATCAGGGTCTACGACCTGGACATAGCTCCTTCCGGTAATGGTCCGCAAGGTGGACAATGGAATCAGCGTTACATTTTCCCGTCTTTCGATAATAAACGTTGCCCCAAGCTGGGTGCCGCGATGCACATTCTCCGGCATGGCCTCCAACTGAATTAGGACGTAATTATCAAGCGAATCCTGCTGTTGTCCGCCGGTGCCGGTATTCCCGTCTGGCGAGGAAGGGTTCGGAAGCTGCAGCAAAGTGCCTTTATGCTGTCCGGCGCCGTTGATATCAACACGGGCTTCCATGCCGATGGCGACCTTTTTCAGGTCATCCGCGCTGAGGGATACGGCAACCGCCAATGAAGACATGTCCGCGAGAACAGCTACCGTTTCGTATTCTTTGGAAGCATCGCCCTTTTTCATATACAAGCCGGCGATCGTTCCGGAGAACGGTGCCGTGAGCTTCGATTTGGAGATGGTTTGCTCCAATTCGCTAATCTCTTCGCGGGACAGCTCATAGTTGATTTTGGCCTGCTCAATTTCGTCCGAGGTTTTGTCCGTAGTGTCTCTTAAAATTTCAATAAGGGCTATTTCCTCGCTGCGCAGCTGCAGCCTTTTCTGGCGGAGCTGGCTCTCCAGTTCGGACACATCGAGTTCGGCAATGAGCTGGCCGGCTTCTACCGAGTCGCCGCTGCTGACATAAATTTCTTTGATGCGCTTGCCATCTACTGTAAAATACAGCTCTTCTTCCTTGGCTGACATCATTTTCCCGGTTCCTCTAACGGTTTTTTCTAAAACGCCGGTCTTCACCTCGTATTCCGGCTTGGCGGAAAGCTTAGGCGGATTAATAATAGGGAGTTCTTCCTCCTCATCCTCTTGCGGGAGCAAGGAGCATCCGGCAGCAAGAAGCATTACACAAAGCAGGGAAGCCAGAATCGAGGTCCAGCCGAACTTACGGCTGGATGAACCGGCCATCCACCATTTCGAAAACATGATCGGCAACCTCCATAATTGTGGGATCGTGAGTAGTCATACAGATTGTTATTTTTTCAGTTTCTATAATCTTGCGGAACACCGCCATGACTTGAGCCCCCATCTGTGAATCCAGTTCCGCAGTAGGTTCGTCAGCGAGAATCAGATTAGGCCGATGGGCAATCGCTTTGGCGATGGCTACGCGCTGCTGCTCCCCCCCGGAAAGCTCGAACGGGCGATGGTTAATACGTCGGCTTAAGCCCACCAAATCGAGGCAGTAAAGCGCCCGTTCCTTCCATTGGGAGCGGGGGGTGCCAGCCATTCTCATAGCGAGCTCCACATTTTCCCGAGCCGATAGAAGCGGCATAAGAGCGAACGACTGAAAGATAAAACCGATTTCCTTACGGCGAATCTCGGTTCTTTTCTCATCACGCATCTTGTGGAAGGGATTGCCGCGAAAATAAATTTCGCCCTGGTCAGGCTGGTCGAGTCCACCAATCAAATTCAGCAGAGTGGTTTTGCCTGAACCGGACCGCCCTTTAAGCATTATCAGCTTCTCCGGCTCAAGCTCAAGGTCGATGCCTTTCAACACATGCAGCTTGCGGCCGGCTGTTTGAAAGTGCCTATGTACCGCTTTTACGGAGAGCAGGGGCTTTGCGGGTGCGACGGTTTCTGTCATTCCTAACCTCCTTTTTTGTCGTGCGTATAAATGCTAGTTGCTGCTTTCAACCAGTGTCTGGCTTCCAGGACATGCTAATCTGTCTTCCTAAAGATTGGGTAACATTTCAGTTACAAACGCTCTGAAACGTTAATGTTGTTAAAAGGAAGGTAGTTCTATGGAAGGAAATTGCCAAACATTACACTTATAATGACGAGTTTAAAAAGTTAAAAGTTTCATAGTTGCGATAAAATTTTCTAGCTAAATTTAAAAATTGGTGCCGATTGCAGAGGGCAGCGAGAAATTTTCCATTCTTGCCCGGAATATTGAACGGCCCGGGCAGCTGCAAAGCTTGCTGGAAACAAAAAAACAGACTATCTTAAACTATTGTAATTTGGCATAATGAACACAGCATGCTATGGAATGGGTGAGTCCAATTAAAGGGTTCAGATTGTATATAACGATAATCGGAATTGTTGTTATCCTGCTGGGTGTGGCGGCTTTTAGCTTGGCTTCCGCAGCGCCGGTGAATTTGCTGCTCAATGCCGATTTTGAGAAGAATACCGAGCATTGGACGGCAGATAGCTGGATTACGGGGCAAGAGGCGTCCCGATTCACCGACAGCACGGAGGAAACGAGGAGCGGAAGCACCTCATTAATGATTGAGAATCGTGTGGCTAATGATGCCAAGTGGGTACAGAAGGTGGCTGTGGAACCAGACAGCTATTATCGTTTTTCTGCATGGCTGAAGGTTGCGGGCGCTAATCCCGAGTATACGGGAGCTAATATTTCGATATTGGGCACGCTGGCCATGTCCGAGCATTATCATGACACCGGGGGAGAATGGACATATGTGGAGCTCGTCGGCAAAACGGGGAGCGAACAGACGGAGCTGAAGGCAGCTTTGCGACTAGGCGGCTACGGCAGCCTTAATCAAGGCAAGGCTTACTTTGAGGATGTCTCGCTAGTGAAGCTGGAGGAGGCTCCGCCTGCAGCAGCATCCTTTGAGACGGAGCCGTCGGTTGCCACGGATGCCGATGCGGATTCGCCTTCCTCGAAGGTATCCCTCGTGCCGCCGCTGCTTTATTCCTTGGCGTTCTTCCTCTTGTTCGCAGCTTTATATTTGTGGAGGATTCAGAGAGAATTTCTTCCTCTTGTCCGCAAGCAGAGTGGCGGCAATGACAAGGAATGGTTTCTGTTTTCGCTCGCCGCCTCCCTGCTAATCCGTCTGCTGCTGGCAGCGGATATGATAGGTCATCCGGGTGACATGGCTACCTTTGCGGCTTGGGCCAGAATGGCTGCTGCGGAAGGCATCGGCATGTTCTACAGCAGTGCTTCTTTTGTCGACTATCCGCCAGGCTACATCTACATATTGTTCGTGCTCGGCAAGCTGCAGACCTGGTTCGATCTGGCCAGCGGCTCGCGGGCGTTTGCTGTGATTCTCAAAATGCCATCCATTGCCGCCGACCTGGTATGCGCGGCTATCATCTACGCGGCGGCCAAACGCCGAATGAGCGGTTATACCGCATTGGCTCTCAGTTTGCTCTATTCGTTCAATCCCGCCATCATTGTCAATTCGGCAGCCTGGGGACAGGTGGATTCCTTCTTCACCCTGTTTTTAGTCAGCGGCATCCTGTTGGCAAGCCGCGCAAGCCACGGCGGTGAGAGCTCAAGCGCAGGCAGAGGAAGGAGCAGCCGGGCCAATGCGCAAAACCGCCGGTACATGCTGGGAGCTTCGGCAATTTTAGCGGTGGCGCTGCTAATCAAACCGCAGGCGCTCATTTTTGCGCCGGTGTACCTGTTTGCGCTATATGCTTCGCGCAGCTGGAAAACCGCCGCTTCCTCGCTTGCTGTCGGCCTGCTTGTATTTATCGCCGGCATTATTCCCTTTACCGTCCACCAGGAATGGAATTGGATACTTAACCTGTATAAAGAAACTTTGCAATCCTATCCCTATGCGACCTTGAATGCATTTAATTTTTTTGCACTGACGGGGGCTAACTGGAAAGCGCAGACGGCGCTTCTGTTCGGTGTGTCCTACCAGACGTGGGGCTGGCTGTTTATTATTGGCGTAACAGCTTTTACGAGCTGGCTGTTTTTCCGCCGCAAGCCAGGGGTACAGGCTAATTATTTCGTTCTCGCCCTGGTGCTGATCGCCACCGTATTTGTGATGGGGGTCAAGATGCATGAGCGGTATTTGTTCCCGGCCCTTATGCTTGCCTTGATGGCATTTATTTCTACCCGGGATCGCAGGCTGCTGCAGCTGTTTGTCGGCTTTAGCATTACCCAGTTTGTAAATGTGTGCTATGTTCTTTTGCACGGTTTTGAGCATATGTACGCTGTTAGCCGGCTGGACGGCCTGCTTTTGCTGACCTCCTTGGCAAATGTCCTTCTATGGGTCTATCTCATTTGGACGGCCTGGGATATTTTTATTCGCGGCAACCATCATCCCATCCGCGGACCCAAGCCTGCTTTTTCGGGGGAAAATGCGGCGGCTGTTGAAGCCAAGCGTGCATCGAGAACCGGCAAGTTCTTCAGCAGGAAAGATTGGCTTCTTGTATCGCTTATTACGCTCATCTACGCTGTTGTCGCGCTTTATCAGCTGGGCTCATTCCGGGCTCCGGAATCCGGCTGGAAGCCGCTTGCTTCGAGCGAAGGCGTGGTGATCGATCTGGGTGAAGCTTACCCGATCGATAGAACGCACGTATTCAGCGGAATTGGCAGCGGCACGGTGACGCTGGAGTATTCGCCCGATAACGAGCAATGGGGAGAAACGCAAACTCTGGAATTAGACTATACGCGGGTGTTCAAATGGAACACCTTGAGCGAGCCGCAGGATGCCCGTTACGTGAGGGTAACGGCAGTGCGTAAAGGGTTCGAGTTAAAGGAAATGGCTTTCTTTACCGAGGGTTCCGAGGAACCGATACCAGTGGCGCTTGTCACAGCCTTTGGCGGAGCTTCGGAAGAAGCGGCCAAAGCATTGTTCGATGAACAGCATACTGCAGTCTATCATCCTACATTTATGCACAGCACTTATTTTGACGAAATCTATCATGCACGGGCCGCTTATGAGCATTTGGATGGGGTCAAGCCTTACGAGAATACCCATCCTCCGCTAGGCAAGGAGCTTATTGCCGCAGGCGTTTATTTGTTCGGAATGAATCCGTTTGGCTGGAGAATTGTCGGGACGTTGTTCGGTATTGCGATGATTCCGGTTATCTATGTGTTTGCCCGCAGAATGCTGGGCAAGCCCGTATATGGAGCGATAGCGGCGATTCTGCTGGCCAGCGATTTTATGCACTTTGCCCAAACCCGGATCGCAACGATCGACGTATATGGTGTTTTCTTCATCATGCTCATGTATTACTTCATGTATCGCTATTATACGCTCAATTTTTATCAGGACGGCCTGAGGCGGACACTCATCCCGCTGTTCTGGTCCGGGCTGCTATTCGGAATCGGCGCTGCCAGCAAATGGATAGTCATTTACGGAGGGGTGGGGCTTGCCTTCCTGTTCTTCCTCTCACTATATGAACGTTATAGAGAATACGATCAGGCGAAGCTCGCGCTGGCCAGCGGGGAACTGGCGGGCCAGCCTGCTATAGAAGCTGATCTGCGTCACAAGGTGTCCCGCTTTCCGGGCTACGCCTGGGCGACTATGGCGTGGTGCAGTCTATTCTTTGTCGTCATCCCGGTAGCGGTCTACGCACTATCCTTCCTGCCGATCATGCTCGTTCCGGGACAGGAAGTGAGCGTGGCCAAGCTCGTTCAATATCAGCTTGATATGTTTAGCTACCACAGCGGCCTGGTCGCTACCCATGCATTCGGCTCCCCCTGGTGGGAATGGCCGTTCATTGCACGCCCGATCTGGTTTTATTCAGGACAGTCTCTGCTGCCTGCAGACCAGGTATCGAGCATAGTGTCTATGGGCAATCCGGCTATCTGGTGGCCGGGGACATTGGCCGCACTGGTGACGGCGGCATGGCTGGTAAAGGGGCGTTCCAAAGGAATGCTCGTTGTCGTTGTCGGCTTTGCCTCCCAGTATATCCCCTGGATGCTTGTTCCGCGGCTGACATTCATTTATCATTATTTTGCCATGGTTCCTTTTATTATTCTGGTCTTGACTTATTGGTTTAAGCGCGGCATGGAGGCGAACCCACGGTTAAACTATGCAGTTTACGGTTATGTTGGAATTTGTATAGCTTTATTTGCCTGGTTCTACCCGATCCTGTCGGGAATGACAATCAGCAAGACTTATGCTAGTTTATTAAAATGGTTCCAGTCATGGCATTTCTATAGCTAGGCGGTTGACTGGCAACCGGCTTCAGGAGGTTTTTATGCTAAAACCACCGGTATATTCGGTTGTGGTCCCTATGTTTAATGAAGAAGAAGTGATCTCCGCAAGCTACGACCGGCTCAAGCAGGTTATGGACGGTGTCGGGGAGGAGTATGAGCTTGTGTTTGTCAATGATGGCAGCCGAGACCGCACTTTAGCTATCATCAGTGAGATCAGCGACCGGGACCCTCGTGTGAAAATAATAGATTTCTCCCGTAATTTTGGGCATCAGGTGGCGATCAGCGCAGGGATGGACTATGCTCAAGGCCGGGCTATCATCGTCATTGATGCAGATCTGCAGGACCCGCCGGAGATGATCCCGGAGATGATTCGCAAATGGAAGCAGGGCGATGATGTTATATATGGCAAACGGCTGAAGAGAAAGGGCGAAACCCCCTTCAAGAAAATTACGGCTAAGCTGTTTTACCGTTTGCTAAGAAGCTTGACCAGCGTCGATATTCCCGTAGATACCGGCGACTTCCGCTTGATTGACCGCAAGGTATGCGATGTGATGGGAACGCTGAAGGAAAAGAACCGGTTTATCCGCGGAATGGTAAGCTGGGTAGGCTTTAGGCAGTCCTCGGTGGAGTATGTCCGGGAAGAAAGATTTGCCGGAGAAACGAAGTACCCGCTAAAAAAAATGATCCGCTTTGCTTTGGATGCGATTACCTCGTTCTCGTACAAGCCTTTGCGTATAGCTACGTATATAGGATTTTTTGTGTCGCTGTCCAGCTTTATCTATTTGCTGATCGTGCTGTATCAACGGCTGTTTACGGATCTGACCGAGCCGGGCTGGACATCAATTGTGGCCATCAATTTATTGTTCAACGGAATTGTGCTTTTGCTGCTTGGAGTTATAGGAGAATATATCGGACGTATCTATGACGAATCGAAAGGCAGGCCGCTATACATTGTCCGTGAAACGAGAGGCTATGCCTCGGGCTCTGAGGGCATTCGCGCTGCAAGTTCAGATATGCCGGATGGCAGCGCGGGCAGCCGCGGGAGAGCGGAGGAGAAGCAGGCGGATGATAGCCGCTAGAGTCAGAACGAGCAAGGAGATTCCTATGTCATGAAAAACAGATTTTCCCGCACAGGCATGATTCAGCTCATCAAATTTAATATGGTGGGAGTGTTGAACACTCTAGTTGATTTTCTCATCTACACCTTGCTCTTTTCATTGGGCATGCATTACATGATCGCTCAAGTTGCCGCTTATGCCGGGGGGATGACCAACAGCTACCTGTTCAACCGTTATTGGACATTCGGCTCTGCCGGGGCGGCTGCAGGCGGAATTGCCACAATGGCCCGTTTTGCGGCAGTTAACGGAGTCACTCTCGGCCTGAGTTTGCTATTGCTATATTTATTAGGCGAGCGGGCTGGTATGCATCCGCTAATGGCCAAGGTGCTGGTGGTCGGTGCAACGATGGTGATTAATTTTGTGGGGACGAAGTTCTGGGTCTTTCGCCAGCGCCCCGATAGGAATTAGTGTTGGCCCCGGGCCAATTGATAGAAGGTAGGGTAATCATGGCAACAATTAGAGATGTGAGCAAGCGGGCGGGAGTATCCGTAGCAACCGTTTCAAGAGTTATTAATAAAAGCGGCTATGTAAATATAGAGACTGAAAAAAAGTAAGAGCAGCGATGGATGCTCTGCACTATAAGCCTAGCGAAATTGCGAGAAGTCTCGCAGGCAAGCAAACCTCCACCGTGGCGCTGATTGTCCCGGATATTCTCAACCCGTTTTTCCCGGAAATTGCCAAGAGCATGGAGCTTGCGGCCACTCAGTACGGATATACATTAATATTGTGCAATTCCGGTGATGACGGAAGCAAAGAAGCCGATTATTTCTCCATTCTTAAACAAAAGAAAATCGACGGCATTGTGCTTGCCTCCTATACCGCCCGCCCTGAACAGCTCGCGGAGCTGCAGCAATCTATTCCTATTGTCGTCATTGACAACCGTTTTGAGAAAAAGTATGGCATCCCGTCCATAATCTCGCAAAACAAAAACGGAGCAGTTCAGGCCGTCCGGCATCTGGCTGAGCTGGGCTGCCGGAAAATTGCTCATTTATGCGGTCCAAACGGTGTTGTATCGGCCATGGATCGCCTGACGGGCTTCAAAGAGGAATGCAGCCGCCAAGGCTTGTTTGATCCTGAGCTGATGGAGCAGGGAGACTATCACCTTGAAGGAGGCTATCAGGCCGCACGTCAACTGCTGGCCCGCCGCCCCGATGTGGATGCTATCTTCGCCGGCAATGATCTGATGGCGGTCGGTGCTCTAAAAGCGCTTTATGAAGCGGGGCTTTCGGTTCCCGGGGATGTCAAGCTGATCGGCTTTGACGGCGTTTCGCTGCCGCTTGTATTTCCCCAATTATCAACGGTTGCGCAGCCGATAGCCGGTATGGGGAGAAAGGCAATGGATTTGCTGGTTCATCTAATCCGCGATGAGTCCGTGCCCCGTTCTGTTATTGAGATGGAGGTTACACTGAAGGTCGGGCATTCCACTGGAGGAAACTTTTTATAACTTTTTTCGTCTATTACATATAGGGATATTTTTCTTGTATTTTAATGAAATTGTAACGATTTTTTACAGAAAAGGTTGTACAATTAATCTGTTTTTGGAAGAAGAAGCCAACTAAGAAGGAAACGAGGTTTACCTATGGCAGAGCTTGAAACCCCGGCTAACTCTAATACGAAAGCCACAAGACAACGACAAAAGAAAAAGCTTCCGGTATACGGAAAAATTCTTATTGTGTTGGGAGTTATTATCGTTTCTTTATTGATAGCGGCCGCTGTGTACGCCAACTATTTGAAGGATAAGGTGGAAGATGTAATTGAAAGTGTCGGTACACCTGAGGTAGTACTGCCTGAACACTCGGCTAAGGTTAAGCCTTTGACCATTATGCTGCTGGGGATTGACCATCGGAAGGAAACCGGAAGCTTGAATACGGACGTCATTATGGTTATATCATTGAACCCGGAAGACAAATCGGCGACGGTTGTCTCGATCCCCCGGGATGTGCAGATGTTCCCGGAGGGGCTTCCGCATCGTAAAGCAAATTACTACTATCCGTATTTTTATTTACAGGATCAGGAGACCGCCTTTGCCAAGACGAAACAAGTATTCTCTGATTATTTGGATATCCCGATTGACTATATGGTCACCATTAATTTTGAAGGGTTTAAGAAGGTGGTCGATGAACTGGGCGGTTTAATGATCGACGTCGATATGGACATGTGTTATATCGATAACTATGACGGCACCAATATTAATCTGAAGCAGGGATTGCAGAAGCTGGATGGAAAGGAAGCACTCGATTTTGTACGTTACCGGAAATCAAGCAGCCGATGTGCGGTCGTCACAGCAGAGTCTTCCGACCAGGAAAGAAATATACGTCAGCAGCAGGTCATTGACGCTATATTAAAAGAAATGCTGAGCTTCAACGGCATCTCTAAAGCCGGTCAAGTGATTCAATCGATCGGCGAGGAGATGAAGACCGATATTCCATCTTCACAAATCAGGAACTTTATTACCAAATATTATAATATTGACCGCAGCAACATAGCGTATTACAGCTTGCGGGGAACATGGATCAGTCCTTATATTGTGCTGGAGGAAGGCGAGCTGGAAGCGGTGCAGAATGCGCTGAAGGCAGAGCTGGGGGTAGACGGGGCGGTCAGGCCTTCACCAACGCCTGACGCAACGAAACGGCCGGGCCATACCGTCCGTCCAGGACAGGCGACGCCAAGACCTTCCACACGGCCTGCGACTAACCCTGGGTCAACAAACCCCGGGCCAACCCCTACGCCGCAGCCTTCGGGATCATCAGCGCCAACGGTGACACCGCCATCGGCCCCGGGCTCGGTTACGGACGATACTTACGGTCACTCGGACAATGATTCCGATCTGCCGGATTGGCTGAGGCCGTCGGGTACTTCCCGTTAATTTCACTGAAAAACCGCACACATTTGCCGCTGCAGCGGGCCCGGAGCGAATTGGGGCTGTTCAGAAAGTCAGTGTAATCTTACTGATGGTCGGCCCGTTTCATTGGATTTTAAAAAAGGAACAAAAAATCGCCAAATCTTGAAGAATGGAAGTTACCACACCACCAACTCAAGAAAGGGCGATTTTTTTTGTGTAATCTAACGACTGCTGCTAAACAGGATACCATGCACCCAACACTTCCTCTAGGTGATGGAGAAGAGAAAAATGTGCTACCAAGCGAGGTATTGCCCTGATATAGGGGCTTACTGGACAGCCCCTCGCTTTGGCTGTGCAGCAATCTTTATAACCGGTCTAATTCATCCATCAGCTTGCGTACCGACTCAGGATCAAGCTTGCCTTCCTGCTTGAAGCGGAGCAGCTTGTCGCTAATTTGCTTGCCGATTGCTTCGTAATGCTCATAGGAATCCGCATATCCCGGATCGAACCATACATAGGAATCATCATCCGAGCTATTGCGCAGAAAGGGATGCTTCCAATGCTGCGGATAGTCGAACGGTTCCTCCCCCAGTACGATAGCTATTACAGCATCGTGTTCAATCGGCATGAAGTGGAAGTAGGTTTCCTTATGACCGCCTTCCGCCACATTCAAATGAGTGTAATGGTACATTAAGTAGTGCTCGCCAGTGAAAGAGTCTTTCATTACTTCATAGCTTTCCGTGTCGCTGCTGCTTAAGATCTTGACAGTTTCCAGCCGCTCTTCCAGCTCGATATGGGATACCCTCTCTTTTTCCTTCAGTGACAGTTTCATTCTTCATCCGCCCTTTCTCATCCAACTAACTCTTGCTCTATTATAGCACGGGGACTATCGCCAGCCCCCGGTTTCCTATGAGCTGCATTTTTGACTAAGCAGAAAGAGTGCAGGCAGGTTCCAATCACGTAGGCGATATGGTAGAATAATCAAAGCTGTGTTTTCGAACCTATTACTCAGCAGTGAACAATTGTCCGATGCTTATTAATGTTTATTGAATCCATATATAGCAGTTCTTCCCCGGCTGCTTATTTTTAATCAAGGAGGCACATGGCATGACACGATTTTATTTGCTGCGCCACGGAGAAACCGATTGGAACCGCGATGGCAACCGCTATTGCGGTCGTACAGATATTGGCCTGTCTGAGGAAGGCCAGCGGCAAATTCACAATACCGCATTGAGATTAAAAGAGGTATCGTTCGATGCGATATACAGCTCTACTCTACAGAGAGCCGTCTTGTCTGCCCAGGCGCTGCAAACCCATCATAAGCTTGATATAACCCGGGATGAACGGCTGGTTGAGATTGACTTCGGTCAATGGGAAGGCTGGAAGGGGGCGCAGATCTCGGAACGCGACCCGCAGGGCTGGAAGCTCTGGATTACCGAACCGGAGCTTTATCCTGCTGGAGGCAGCGGCGAAACGGCCGGGCAGGTGGCCGATCGGGCGGCAAGTTTTTTTGCGGAGATAAGCAAGCGGCATGAGGGCGGCTGTGTGGCTGTGGTGGCACATAATACTTTGTTTAGAATATATCTGGCCAGAATGCTGGAAATGCCGATGCGTAATTACCGTAATCTATCCAAGGATAACACTGGGATTTCGATTATCGAGCTGCAGGCGGAGCAATTCCGCTTAATTCAGTTAAACGGCTAGCACAGAGAGAGAAGCTATTCGTGGTTGCAGGGACAGCTTGCTGCGAAAGCGTGGGTCCAAAGTTTTTGTAAGCAAGCTTTTCTTGGAGATAATCCGGTAGAAGGATTCGCAACCACAACAACAAACATTAATCGTTCACCACAATGGAAGGGAGTCGTCCGCTTGAGTACTTCTGCTAATGAATTGAGAATAATGACTTATAATGTCCGGGTGGAGTGCGATTTATCCCCCAATTCCTGGGAAGAGCGCAGGCTGCGCATCCAGAAGCTTATAACCGAACAAGCCCCTGACATCATAGGCACGCAGGAAGGCATGTTTGGACAAGTTAAGGACTTGCAAGCTTTGCTGCCGGATTATGAGTGGATTGGCGAAGGCAGGGATGGCGGCAGCCAGGGAGAGTTTATGGCGATATTTTATAATCGCAGTCGACTGGAGCTTACTGAATACGGCCATTTTTGGCTGTCGGATACCCCGATGATGATAGGCTCCAAGACTTGGGGCAATCACCATGCGAGGATGGCCACCTGGGGGCGTTTTGAAGACAGGCAGTCCGGCAAAGCCTTCTACCTGCTTAACACCCACCTTGATCATCAGTCGGAGGAGGCGAGGGGCAAGGGAGCCCGGCTTCTGGCTGCAGAGGCAGACCGGTTCGCAAGCGGATGCCCGGTTATCCTTACGGGAGATTTCAATGCGGGGGAAGACAGCGAGCCTTACCGCTACCTCACTGGAGAAGGCGGTTTCCAGGATACATGGTTTGAGGCGGCTTCTCGCGACAATGAAACGCTCGGCAGCTTCACCGGCTATACTCGTCCGGACGGAGGCCAGCACCGGATTGATTGGATTCTAACCAAGGGTGAAGCCCAAATAATTAAAGCACAGATTATTAATACGCTGATAGAAGGGCAATTTCCGAGTGATCATTATCCCGTAACAGCGATTCTCTATATATAATCCTACATCTTTAAAGGGACGAATTCAGCGATTATGTTTATTCAATCGCAAGAATTTGTCCCTTTTCTACTTGGAGTTTGGTTGAATTTGGGATTGTCCATATACCCATGGCAGAGGACGCAGCATTATCGAGAAGATAGGGTGAAGCTTCCTGATCCTATACTTACGCTCAAGGTGGCATCCTTGCCCCCGGTACCAAAATATCCGGTGATTCGATGACTGTCTTGAGTTGTATAATTGAAATCTTTAGCTATTGTAGCCCTGCCGGATCGCCCTCTGTAGTCCACATTCAAGGCATCCGGGTCGCTTACATGGACCTCAATTTTTCCACTGCCTGCTTGAACATCCAGGTCGGCGAGAATTTGCTCTGTATCGACCTTTATTTTGCCGCTGCCAGCTTCGAGCGAAGCCGGATGAAGCAGCTGATCCAGGGTTACGGTGATGCTGCCGCTGCCGGTAGAACCATACAATTCGCCTTCTCCATTGGCAACACTGACATCGCCGCTGCCAGCCTGAAATTGAAAGTAGTCCGCTGTATAGCCGTCAACAACGAGTTTGCCGGAGCTTACGGTGGCGTCCAAATGATCGGCTTCAATATCCGTTAATTCAACCTTGCCGCTGCCAGCTTTTACATTTAATTCATCAGCACGCAAATCATTCAGCTCTATAGTTCCTGATCCTGTATTTACCGTAACTTCTTCAGCTGTGATGTCGGCAGCCGTAATTTTGCCGCTGCCAGCTTCGACCTGCAAGGATTCCCATACCCGTTCGGGCAAATACACGGTAAGCTCAGAGCGGAAAAGACCGCGGAAATTCATAGGAAGCCCTTTTCGGACCACTTGGATTTCCACTTGATCCCGTGAAGAGGTGACCTTCATTTGGTACTGACCCAATAAGGAACGCTGTTCCAAATGAGACTTCACTTGATCTCCATTTGTCGGGACAAGTTGAACCTTGGTGCTGCCGGAGTTGATTTTGATATGACGAACAGGCTCTGCCTCCAGCTCCACCAGATCTGGAGAGTTCCACGGTAAGAACCGGCTGATATAATTGCCGCCGATTATCAGAACAACGGCAATTAGCCCTCCGATGACAAGAAGTGAACCTAGGCTTAATTTTCTTTGCATATGCATTGGACTCCTATTCTTTTTTTTCGGGTTGATCACTAAGGTAAGCATTTTGCCTAATTCGAACTCTCTACAAGCGGTAATAAAACAAGAAAGACTGTTAAGAATCTATGTCTCGTTTGATTAATCCTCTTATTGTTTGTTTAAGTCCTCTTAGGGATTTATGCAAAATCTGAAAGTATGAACATTATAGCACGGTATCTCATTGCAGCTCGCCGGACCTATGCAATAAATAGTCCTCGACCATGGTCCAGTTTCTTATTCCAGGCTTCCAGGGGGGTGGGAAATTTTTCTTGAAGGGTGGACATAATGGTATACTAGAAAAAAAGCACAGCGGAAGGATGGACGGCCTTGCAACCTAAGCAGCAAATTTTGGAGTGGCTGAAACGTACAGACAAAGAAACCAGCATGAATAAGGAGCTGGAGCGTATTGCTGAACAGCTTCATACGACGGAGCCGGGCGAGGCTTTCAAGCAGTACGTAACCAAATTCGGGGATGGCAGTCAGGTAGAGGACAGCTCCTCTGCCTCCGCTGACACGGTTCCTTTGTCACCCTATGAACATTCGCTTGGCAAGTGGCCGGATGATCCTGACAAGCCGGTATCTCCTTTTGCTCAATCCAATCTTCATTATGTGCTTAAGGCCTTGGCCAAGCAGCAAGGCATGGTTCATGTCCATTCTGCATCTTTAGAGGACAGCACGGAGTGGCTTAAAGAGGCAGCAGCACATCTGATGGTGGAAAGAGCCAGGCAGCTGGTTACCTATAGTGAGCCCAGGAATGCTTTTACTTATCTGAAAACGGTAAGCGGAAATAAAGTCTATACCCTCGATCCGAAGATCGCCGGTTATGAAATGACGGTCATCTCGCAGCATGAGGACAGTTTGCGCAGCTTTGTGCAAAAGCTGACCGGGGATGATGCGCTTCATAACAGCTATCGCGGGCTGACAGGAAGCCGCTACTACAGATCGGCCGCTCAGCAACTGTATGCGTATGCCAGCTGGGGGTTATTGGCTGCCCAACTAGGGCAATCGGGCATGTCTATAGGCAAAGACAGCATCATCGGGCAAATGGAAAAGCATGCGGAAGATGCGGTGGCGGAGGAAACGGCTCCCCTGGAGTCCGCGGCTCGCAGCCCGGAAAAGGAAAATAAGGCTTTGGCCGATTGGCTGGCAGCGAGAGAGCAGTTTCAGGCAGCGTTGATGGAAGCCGAATCCAAGCAAAAAGCGATGATCCAATGGTATGAGCTGAGCAAACGCTGCAATGACTTTGAAGTGGAAATTCATGAGCTTAAAGCAAAAAAGCAGCAGGTTGAGGAGCTGAGAAACCAGCTGCGTAATAAGCTGCAGCAGTCGTATCGGCACATTCAGCAGACAAAGCAGAAGATCGAGGGTTTGGAGCAGCAGCTGTCGGCATCCCGGAGCAAGCCCTTTCCTTTAACCTCCAAGCTGCTTAATACGAAAGCGTATCGCGAGCATACAGAGAAGGAGCAGACTCTGTACAAAGAAATTTCCTCACTCTATTCGTCAATGAGCCGGTATGAAAATGACATAAGCGGTTTGGAAGCCAAAGTCACTAACGAGCTGGCTTATGAAAGCAAGCTCGACAAAAAGATTGAGTTCTTGCTGGAAGAGGTGCGGATAACCGAGCAGCAAATGCCTGAGGAAGCAAGAATCATGCGGGAATCTCTACAAGATCCCACTAAGGGCGGTTCCAATGAGGAGAGTCTGAACGAGAGCAGTACTAACGAGGGCGGTACCAATGGGGAGGGTCCGAACGAGAGCAGTGCCAATGAGGGCGGTACCAATGGGGAGGGTCTGAACGAGAGCAGTGCCAACGAGGGCGGTACCAATGGGGAGAGTCCGAACGAGAGCAGTGCCAACGAGGACGGTACCAATGGGGAGGGTCCGAACGAGAGCAGTGCCAACGAGGACGGTACCAATGGGGAGGGTCCGAACGAGAGCAGTGCCAATGAGGGCGGTACCAATGGGGAGGGTCCGAACGAGAGCAGTGCCAACGAGGGCGGTACCAATGGGGAGGGTCCGAACGAGGGCAGTGCCAACGAGGGCGGTACCATTAGGGTCGGCGGCAGGCAGCAATATGATTGGCTGCCGGTATCTGCTCCTTGGGTTACCCCTTCCTACAACAGGCTGCGAAGTGAGCTGTTTCTGGTTTCTATGCACGTGCATGAATGTTTTATTCGGGCAGCCGCGGCAAAAATGGCAGGGAATATTCGCTTGATGGGGCAAGCCGATGCTGTCGGACAAGGAATCGATAAAGCGCTTTGGGATTCCTTCACTCTCCTGATTCCGGTGATCGCTGTATCGCCCAGCGCAAGCCTTTCTTTGTTCAAAGGTCTGAAGCAGGAGGAATTAGGCTGGCTTGTGGTAGATAAAAGCAGTTTGGCCTCCTCACAATCGGCAGCGGCAGCCGTCTGGAGAGCTAAGCGCAGTATTGTCCTAAGCAGTAGAGATGATTAGTCATTAGCTGGGGGTAAGCTAGCCATTATCCGGATAAGGTTAGTCATTAGCTGGGGGTTAGCCAGCCATTAACTGGATAAGGTTAGTCATTAGCATTGGGCCAGAAAAGAGGCAGTGCCAAATTGTGAGTCTGACATTACATTGCAGGTTATTGTGTAACGTAGACAATGCCTGCAGTGACTCGTGAACCGTCCGGACGCGGTGGTTCTATGCGAAAAACCGCATACAAAGGCCCGCGCATGTCCAGACGCAGTGGCGAAAAACAATATGGTCTATCAGCTGCAATTCCAGCGAAAATGGCCCAGGTTCGGTAGGGGTTCGCGTTCCATCAGCCTGCGTTTTAAACGAAAATAGTCATGTCTGTCTTGAATTCTCAGGCACAACTCCAGCATGAAAATAGCAAGGTTGGCGGGGTTCGCGGGCTGCGCAGGCTTGTTGCCTGCTGTTGCTTGTTGTTTCCTGCATTTTGTACGAAATGTCGTACAAATGCATGGGGTTGAAGTGGGAATACCGGAGATTTGTATGAAACGTCGTACAAATACAGGGGATTGAAGGGCAATTACCCAAGATTTGTATGACAAATCGTACAAATGCCGGGGTTTAAGCTATTAAGGGCTGCAGTCAGTGTTCTAGACGAAATGTAGTACAAGGTATATGATTGAGGTGCGATTACCCGAGATTGCTCATCATGTAGGGCGTTTTATTTTCACAGAAACATCGTTACTACTTAGGCAGCTTCACACTCGGACTAAGGCAATCGAGACACAAACTTATTTTCTTGCGGGTTAAACATATCCCATTTTTTTGCCGATAATTTAGATAACGATATCGAAGGTGAGGAGTGAAGTGCAGTGAAACTAAATTCCGATCAAGTGCTAACCATTGCGAAAGGCGACCAAGAAATTGCAGCCTTTATTCAAATGCTTCTTGATACGATTGAACAGCAGGCCGCGCGCATCCAGCAACTGGAGGAGCGCGTTCATGAGCTGGAACGTCAGCTCGGACAGAACAGCTAAAACAGCAGCAAACCGTCTTCTAGTGATGGCTTGCGCAAGCCAACGAATCTGCTTAAACCAGGCGGTAAAAAAGGGGCGTCCAAGGGACATCCGGGCTACCATGCTATGACAGGTGGACGTCCCCGAATGAGGTCATTCTCCATCGTCTAACATGTTGTCCCGACTGTGCGGAGTCGCTTCTTAGCGTCGAAAGCGAAGACTATGAAAAGCGACAGGTATTCGATTTGCCAGCTCCACGTCTCAAGAGCACCGAGCAACGTGCTGTCCTTTCCTTTCTTTGGCGTGCTCACATTCCGTTCGACAACAACCAGGCCGAGCAAGACTTGCGCATGGTTAAGGTCAAGCAGAAAGTATCTGGCGCTTTTCGAACCGTATCGGGGGCGAATATCTTTGCCCTTGTTACGTAGTGTGGTCTCGACTTTGATTAAGCAAGAACGCCCAATTCTTTCTTCGCTAACTGACGCTTTTTGTGGCAACCCTCTTTTGCTGTGACCTAGGTAGTAACGAAATATCATACTAATGCAGCATGGCGTTTAGTTCACAGAAAAAACGCATAGAATACAAAAAAACCATGGCGTTGTTCGCCGTGGTTTTTCCTCATTCCATACAACAATGGCGATGGTACAAATTCCCGCTTCACTTAAAGCAGCGAATTTTGCGGAGATATGCCTTTCCCAGCGGGAGTATGCAGACGTACATACAAACAAGCTATTACCTAACTGTAGAGTACTGCAAGACGTACATTATAAACATGCCTTCCCCCAAGCAGCCGAAGCTTTGCAAACGAGCTTTACCTATACTACAGGGTAAGCAGACACATACTTTTTCTCCAAGCACAATGCAGGAAAGAGCCAGCTCCATGTATTTACTCTAATTGAGTATTGCAGTGCCGAAACAGCTTACCCCTTTTCCTGCATCAGCTTCACTAATTCCTAATTCACAAATTTCTGATTAACAAATTTCTAATTCACGAATTCCTAATTCTCCAATACCTACTTCACTAATACCCAAATCAATGATTCCTAATCATGCGCCATTTTTCCCAAAAACACGGCTACAGCCAGTCCGCCCAAAAAAGTCACGATGGACAAAACTAACTGCAGAGCTCCGCCCCCGAAACCGGGAAAAATCACGATAGTGGCGCCAAGAACCATCCCGATGACCACCGCATACGTACCTATGGTGAATCGTTTTAGCAATGCATGTACGACTTTACTCGTTAGCAGGATGCCAATTACAATTCCCGCGCCTACGACAATGATAACGGGAAGATTGAACGTTTTTAAAGCGTTGATAACCGTCGGATAAAGGCCAAGCAGCAGAAGAAGAAACGTTCCGCTAATTCCTGGCAGGATTAGCGCCGCACTGGCCAGCCATCCCGCAAAAAACAAGAATATGAACTCGTTCAGCGCCGGAGATTCGATTATAGCTCCCGTCTCCTCTGCTCGCAGCAAGCCAATGCCGTAAACCGCGGCCGCCGCAACTAGTAAAAGTCCGTAATGAAGCGGTGTAAAGGTGCGGCGGAATTCTATTTTATTAAACAAGTAGGGAACAATCCCCAGAATAAGACCTATAAAAAAGAAATAGGTAGGTTGAGCAGCATTTGCTAAAAGCCAGTCCATCACACGGCTGAAGCCAAATATGGCGGCAACCATGCCAAGCCCAACTGGAATCAGATAAAGAACGTGCTTCTTCCACTCCCGGCTTATCAACCCGTTGATCGCTTCGATTAGCCGCTGATATATCCCCAGAATAACAGCCATTGTACCGCCGCTGATGCCCGGAATCAAATCGGTTATGCCCATCACTACGCCTCGCCATAAATTACGCCATTCCAAGTGGTATTCTCTCCTTTATTTGAGCATTTTGCTAGTTCGATTTCATCTATGCGCTGGCAAAAATCTTCCTTTTACTTTATATCATGTGTAGCGAAAAAAAGCTAATCCATCCGACCTGGCCCAAACATCAAGGAATCGTCAAGTGAGTCATCAAATGAGCATCAAATGAGCATCAAATGAGCATCAAAGGGAGTCGCCAAAAAACCGTCAGAAGAGTCCCATGTCCCTCCTTTAACCGTAGGGAAGTCTGCCATTAGCTTGAGAGATTTGCTTGCTATACACCGAAACTCCCTCTTTTCCTCCGCACTTACATTCATCGTCGCTGACATTCCTGAATATATTGATAAAACCAGTCAGCGATATTTCAAGGAGGTCTAGAGCATGCCAGAGCCGCTGTATATTGTCTCCCGCGAGGATTGGTCGCTGCACCGCAAAGGTTATCAGGACCAGACCCGCCACCAGGAGAAAGTACGGGAAGCGATCAAGCAGAACTTGCCTGATCTCATAACGGAAGAAAGCATTATTCTTTCTGACGGTAAACAAATCATGAAAGTTCCGATCCGCAGTTTAGACGAATATCGGTTCAGATACAACTACAACAAATCCAAGCATGTCGGTCAAGGTGATGGGGACAGCCAGGTGGGGGATGTGCTCGGGAGAGATCCGGCTCCAGGCAAAGCGGGTAAAGGTGAAGGCGCCGGGGACCAGCCTGGTGAGGATTATTACGAAGCCGATGTGACGATGGAGGAACTGGAGTCTATTTTATTCGAAGAGCTGGAGCTGCCCAATCTGCAGGAGAAGCAAAAGGATCAGCTGACCTCTTCTGAAATCGTGTTCAATGATATTCGCAAGAAAGGCATTATGTCCAACATCGACAAGAAAAAAACGATTATGCAAAATTTGCGGCGCAACGCCAATAACGGGAAACCAGGCATCTACGGAATTTCTCCGGATGATTTGCGCTACCGTACGTGGGAGGAGAAGGTCAAGCCCCATTCCAATGCCGTCATTATTGCGATGATGGATACTTCAGGTTCTATGGGCAGCTTTGAAAAATATTGCGCACGCAGCTTCTTTTTCTGGATGACGCGATTTTTGCGGACGAAATATGAACATGTCGACATCGTCTTCATCGCCCACCATACGGAGGCGAGAGAAGTGACCGAGGATGAGTTTTTTAACAAAGGAGAAAGCGGGGGCACGATCTGTTCCTCAGCCTACCAGAAATGCCTGGAAATAATGGATGCCCGTTACCCGTCATCCCACTATAATTTATATCCGTTCCACTTTTCTGACGGGGATAACTTGACCTCGGACAATGGCCGTTGTCTTGATTTGATAACGAAAATTATGAAGCGCTCTAACCTGTTCGGCTACGGCGAGGTTAATCAATATAATCGCAGCAGCACTCTGATGTCGGCCTATAAGCAAATACGCGATGAGAAATTCATGTACAGCATTATCCGCGAAAAAAATGAAGTGTACAAAGCGCTAAAAACCTTTTTCTCCAAAAAGGAAACGGGGTGACAGCATGAATAGCGATGACCTGAAAGCTTTGGAATACAGCATAGATGAGATAACCGAAATTGCTAAAGGATTCGGCCTGGACTTTTACCCAATGCGTTATGAAATTTGTCCTGCTGATATTATTTACACGTTCGGGGCTTATGGAATGCCGACGCGTTTTAGCCACTGGAGCTTCGGCAAGACTTTTCACAAAATGAAAATGCAATACGACTTCGGATTAAGTAAAATTTACGAGCTGGTTATTAACTCCAACCCTTGCTATGCATTTTTGCTTGACGGGAACTCTCTGATTCAAAATAAGCTGATTGTCGCTCACGTGCTGGCTCATTGCGATTTTTTCAAGAACAATGCCCGTTTCTCCCGGACAAACCGCAATATGGTTGAGAGCATGTCGGCCTCGGCTCAACGGATCCGCCAGTACGAGATGGAATTCGGCAGTGAACGGGTGGAGACGTTTCTGGACGCCGTCCTTGCTATTCAGGAGCATGTTGATCCCAGCCTGATCCACCGCTACAAACAAGCGGAACGGGAGGAAAGCAAGCGCAAGGCGGATAAATCCGCGGATAAACCCGCAGTGCCGGCAGCCGCTTCTCCTTATGACGAGCTGTGGGAGTTGGATTCTCCGCCATCCGATGACAAGAACAAGAAATCAGAAGGCAAAAAGTTCCCGCCCTCGCCAGAGAAGGATTTACTATGGTTTATCCAGCAATATGCCCCGGATTTGGAGGAATGGCAGCGCGATATTTTAACGATTATGCGCGATGAAATGCTTTATTTCTGGCCTCAAATGGAAACCAAAATCATGAATGAGGGCTGGGCCTCGTATTGGCATATCCGGATTTTGCGGGAGATGGACCTTACCCCTGAGGAAACGATAGAGTTCGCCAAGCTCAATTCTGCGGTTGTGCAGCCTTCCCGTAACAGTCTAAATCCTTATTATTTGGGACTGAAAATTTTTGAGGATATTGAAGAGCGCTGGAATAACCCTAGTGATGAGGAAAAAGAGCTGTACGGACGTGAAAAAGGCCAAGGCCGTGCTAAAATGTTCGAGGTGCGGGAGCTGGATTCCGACACTTCTTTTATCCGCAGTTATTTGACCAAAAAGCTTGTGGAGGATTTGGACCTCTACGTCTTTGAGAAGAAGGGCAATGAGTGGAAAATTACCGATAAAACCTGGGAATCGATCCGGGACCAGCTTGTTTATTCCCGCGTCAACGGAGGCTTCCCCTACCTTGTAGTCGATAACGGCAACTATGTCAACAATGGTGAGCTGTATTTAAAGCATGAGTTTGAAGGGATTGAGCTTGATCTCAAATATGTGGAGAAAACGCTGCCCTTTGTTCAGCAGCTATGGGGCAAAACGGTTCATCTGGAAACCGTAGTGGAAGATAAGCAGGTTCTGTTTTCCTTTGATGGGAAGAAACAAACCCGCCGCTTCTTATAAACAACGCAGGCAGGTGCGGGCAGGTGTAGGCAAGTGCGGGTAAGCCAGGCAAGGCGCAGGCAGGTGTAGGCAAGTGCGGGTAAGCCAGGCAAGGCGCAGGCAGGTGCAGGCAGATGCGGGTAAGCGCAGGCAAGGCGCAGGCAAGTGCGGGCAAGCAGCGACAATGCTTTTCTGATGCAAAAAAGCCGCTTTCTCCTTTACCGGTGTATCCTGAATTAGGAAAGGGAAAGCGGCTTGATGATTTAGTTTATTAGGTGAGATTAGTCCTCCAGCTGCTGAAGCTCATACACCGAATTCTCCAAGCGGGCCTGGTCAGCATGGAAACCGATTAGGTGGCCATAGATGGACGATTCCAGAGAGGTTGCTGAGATCGACGGTTCTCCCCCTTTGAGCATATTCACAAAGTCAGCAGCCAAACGGAGGTCACCTCCGCCATGCATATCGTTAGACACATTCAATTCAATGCGCTCTTCCAGAGGCTCTCTGGCATTGTCGAGATTCGGTTTGCGGATGACAAAATAACCGTCCTCCATTACCCCCTCAATTTCTCCCTTAGTCCCAATCAGATGAATAGAGCGGCACGGCTTGGCTGTTCCGCCGGTGAGAACATGTGTAGCCGTACTTTCATCCTCGAACTCGATAATTACATTCTGATGGTCTGTCACATCGTTGTCGCATCTCCATACGCAGCGGCCATACGGATTTTCCGTTCTCAAGTCTTCCAGCTTAGCTTCGTCATCAGCATCCCGGCTGACGCGGCTGTATTCCCAAATGTAGTCTCCCCACATCTGCTGCTCTACATAAAGTCTTTTTGCCGAATAAGGACACTCTCTTTCAATCTCGCAGTCAACGAGGCAGCGCTTTCCAGAGCCCGCAGGAGCCTGATCTTCCCTAAAATAACTCCGATACCCGAAGCTGCTCACCTTAACAGGGCGGACTCCCGTCTTCATCCATGTAATCAAATCGAGATCATGACAGCTTTTCGCCATCAAGAAGTGAGAGCCGCACTGCTCCTTGCTCCGCCATTTGCCGCGTACAAATGCGGTAGCCATATGGTGGTAGCTAACATTTTCTGTCGTCAGGACCTGTAAAAGGTCTCCGATTACCCCATCGGCCACCTTTTGCCGGACAGCTGCATAGAACGGCGCATATCGCAGAACGTGGCAGATCATGACTTTGCGGCCTAAACGCTTGGCTTCTTCATAGAGTGAGAGCACTTCTTCTTCCGAAATCCCTATCGGCTTTTCCAGCAGTACATCATACCCCGCGCGCAATAAAGGAATCGTCGTTTCGACATGCAGCGCATCCATGGTTCCATTGATGACAGCGTCAGCAATACGCGGACCTTTTACTAAATCGTCTACAGATGCATAGCATTGATCCTCCGAAACAGAAAATTTAGCCGCCGCTGCTTTTCTTCTTTCTTCCAGCGGATCGACAATACCTACAATTTTCAGCTCATCGGGCTGCTGCAAGGCATAGGAGGCATAAATCAAGCTGCGGTGCCCACAACCAACAATTACGGCAGTTACCGGGAGCTTCTTCTGTTGATGGGACCCGGTTTCCATATCGTCAACCCGCTTTCCATTAGCGGCATGATCCTTAGTTTGATGGTCGATGACTGTTGTTTTGGCTACGCTTTCACTTCGTGAATCGGTTCCCCTCGACAGATTCATGAAAGGTCAACTCCTTTTGGTTAATGAAATACTTGCTGCTTGTCCTATAACGGGTCTGCCACCCGAGACATGCTCAAGACTGCCAATGCACTGAACTTTTCATACACTAGCAGTCTAGCACATTCCTCTTGCATATTCGACTCTTTAGTAAACAATTTTACGGAGTATTGGCTTTCATTTATTAAGCTGTACTAACCACATTTAATATTGAACAATCATTTAAGCGGAAACATTCAAAGTGGAACATAACTTTTAAGCGGAAACATTCAAAGTGGAACATAACTTTTAAGCGGAACACAACATTCAAGTAGCATAGAATATTTAAAGAGCAAAACATTAATGTGGCATAGAACATTTTAAGAACAAAACATTCAAGTGGCATAGAACATTTTAAGTGGAACAACAACATTAGTCGAAGGAGTTAAAACCATCAGGAGTTTATGATAGCTCGATCACGACAATTATGAATCTCTTACAGAGGTTAGACCCGACGAGTATGAATCATATAGTTTATGGTCTGCGGGTGAGCATTCCAAGTACTTGCATATCTATCGCATTATCTAATGGTGGAAGTGTAATTACCATGTTATTTAATAAAGTACGCGGTGATAATATATACAAGGATTAACTCACAAAATTTCTGTGAAAAATAAAACTCCCCGCATGATAAAGCAATCTCGGGCAATCGCGTCTCAACCTCTTGACTGTTGTACGATATTTCGTCTAAAACACTGACTGCTGCTCCTTAACCCTGCATTTGTATGCATTTGTACGATTTGTCATACAAATCTTGGGTAATCGCCCTTCAATCCCAGCATTTGTACGATTTTTCATACAAATATTGGGCAATGGCCCTTCAATTCCCTGAATTTGTACGACGTTTCATACAAATCTCCGGTAATCGCCCTTCAGCCGCATGAATTTGTACGACATTTCGTATAAAACGCAGGCTGCGGGCGCGCGAACCCCGCCAACCCCGCCAACCTTGGCTATTTTCATGCTGGAGTTGTGCCTGAGAATTCAATGGCATGACTGTTTTCATAACAAATAAAGCTAAATTTGTATGGCAGGATATACAAGGTTTTATAACGGAGAAGACCTTCTGCCCTTTTCAGAAGCTGATACTCTTAAGCACGATAGAATGATGATCATCCGAAGATTTACATTTTTCATCCTTGCAATTTTATTCGTCAACAGTGCTGAGGCGAAATGTATGCGAATCACCGCATAGAAATGCCGCGAAAGTGTGAAGCCGGCTATGGGATTGAGAACAAATAATAATGGCCTTGCATATTAGTCAGTTTAGGGATATACTAATAAAAATTATTAGTTTATACATAAACTAATAATCCAATCGTTTAAATTTATTGGGGCCCCAAAAATTTATTCGAGCGCAAATAGAAAATCAAGCACAAAAAGGAAATTCTAAAGAGATAAACAAGTTCAGGAAGAAGCAAGTTCTCAAGAGATAGACGAATTCGAATTCTAAGGAAGAGACAAGTCTTAAAAAGGGGCAGAGCTTATATGGAAGAGGATCGGCGAGATAATTTTCAATCAGATATAAAGCCTTTAACCAAGAAAGAGGAGAGGCGCGGGTTGGCTTTGTGGTTTCGCTTGTCCCGCTTTTATAACCAGAGTGTGCGGGAAACGAACCATCACTTGAAGCAATGGGATATGACAGCGGCGCAATTCGATGTGTTGGCCCAGGTTGGAGCGGCTGGCAGGCTCACTCAGCAAGAGCTGGCTGACAAGCTAGTCGTGACGAAAGGAAATATCACTCAGCTTCTAGCCAGGGTAGAGAACCTCGGGTGGATCATTAGGGAACAGAATTGGAAAACTAAGTATGTCTCTTTAAGTGAAACCGGACGTAAGCTGTATCAGCAAGTAGTACCCGTGCAAGAGCAATTTCAAGCGGCGCAGTTCTCCAAACTGACAGAAGACGAACAGAAACAGCTATTGGTTTTGCTTAAAAAGCTGCAATCCTGAACATGTAACAGGCAGCAGGAAAGAAAATATTAACAAACACCCGCGATTACAAGGAAACAATCCTAAATGAAAAAAGCTCAAAGGAAAAAAGCTTAAAGGAAAAAAGCCTAAAGGGAAATAAAGGGAAAAAGTCTAACGGGAAATAAAGGAAAAAACCTAAGGAAAAAGCCTAAGAAAAAAAGCTTAAATGAAAAAAGATTAAAGGAAAAAAGCTTAGGGAAACAATCTGAAAAGGAAGGATGATCATCATGAATGTTACTGGAATTCACCATTTGTCCGCCATGACCGCCAATGCCAAAGGGAATTATGATTTTTACACTAAAGTGTTAGGATTAAGGCTGGTTAAAAAAACCGTCAACCAGGATGATACATCCGTCTACCATCTGTTCTATGGGGATGAGAAAGGAAATCCCGGTACTGAATTAACTTTTTTCGATATTCCCCGGGCCGCTAGAACGTATGAGGGAGTTAACAGTATCTCGGCAACATCTCTCCGGGTGGCCGATGATGAAGCTCTTCGTTACTGGGAAAACAGGCTGAACGAGCATGGAGTTGACGCCGAGCCTATCCGTGAATTTGCCGGCCGCAACGTTATCCTCTTCCGTGATCCCGAGGGACAAAGGCTGGTTCTTGTTTCCGATGAACATAACGAAGGGGTTCCAGGAGGAAAACCATGGGCTCAAAGCCCTGTACCTGTCGAATATGGCATTCTGGGATTAGGCCCGGTTAAGTTGACGGTCCGCAATGCCGAGCCAACAGTTAAAACGTTGGAATTGCTTGGCTTCAGAGAAAAAAACCGCATCGCCCCATTAAAAGAAGGCCAGCCTGACATCATTGTGATGGAGACCGGAGCGGGAGGTTCCGGTGCTGAAGTCCATGTGGAGCCCCGCAGAGATCTGCCTATGGAGAGATTGGGCAAAGGGGGCGTTCATCACGTGGCTTTCCGGGTAAATAATTTGGAGGAGCTTCACGCCTGGATTGATCAGGTTAATCAGGAAAGAATAGCGAACTCCGGCTTCGTGGAAAGGTTTTACTTCCGTTCGCTATATTTTCGCGAGCCCAATGGCATCCTGTTCGAGCTCGCCACTGACGGCCCGGGATTTGCTACGGATGAACCGCTGGAGACACTGGGCGAGTCGCTTTCCCTGCCGCCATATCTTGAGCATCTTCGTGAAAAAATAGAAAGTACGCTGGCCCCTTTGGATACGACTATAACTCGTAAGGAAGGTGAGACGTCTTGATGAAACACCGTTTTGTGCCTGGCAAACGGGAAGGCTCCCCAGTCCTATTAATGCTCCACGGGACAGGAGGCAATGAAGAGGATTTGCTTGGTGTAGGTCAGGCAATCAGTCCTGATAGCGCATTGTTAGGTGTAAGAGGCCAGGAGTTGGAGCAGGGAATGCCCCGCTTCTTCCGCAGGCTGGCTATGGGCGTATTCGATGAAGAAAACCTGTTGTTCCGCACTGCGGAATTAAATGACTACCTTCAGGAAGCGGCTGAGCAGTATGGTGTCGACCGCACCAATATTGTAGCTGTCGGTTACTCCAACGGAGCCAACATTGCAGCAAGTCTGCTGTTTCATCATGCCAATTCGTTAAGAGGGGCCGTACTGTTCCACCCCATGGTGCCGCGGCGCGGCGTAGATTTGCCCTCTTTGCAGGCAGTGCCCGTCTTCATTGGGGCAGGCAGCAATGATCCGCTGTGCCCGCCTCAGGAAACCGAAGAGCTCATCGGGCTTTTGGATGGAGCGGGTGCATCGGTAACCCCCTTCTGGCACCAGGAAGGACACCGCCTCACTCATGACGAAGTGAGGCGAGCAGCTGCCTGGTATGAGCAGAATTTTCAATGAGCTGTACGCAGCAGCTAACAAGACAAAAACCAAGAGCTCAGGGACGGCGAATTGCCGCTCATGGTCTCTTGGTTTTTTGATAGCCTCACATGCTGGCTCCAAAGAACTTTTTTTCAAAACTTTAATAGCAAATGGTTTCCAGAACTTCAAATCTAATTGCTGCCGGATGTTACAGCAAAGCAGGAATAATCATCAGAACAACGAAGCCGACCATCAACCCGCTAAGAACGGTACCAATAACCGAAAATACCTTTTTGCGGTTCTTCTGCACCAGTCCAATAATCCCTAATACCAGTCCGACCAATGCTGCGGCCAGCGATCCCATAAAGCCGAGAATAATAAAGTAAAAACTGGTGGAACTGAACAGCTGCTCCAAGACTTGCTGATCTACTTGACCTGCTGCAGCATTATCAAGGTCGATTACTCCGACAAACTCAGAAGCTATGATTGATATTAAAGCAATAAACAAAGTGATAAAAGAAACCGCTGCAAGGAGAGAAACGATGAAAGATGCGATGCCTGGTCCGGAATGCTTGAGCTGCAAGGGTTCTTCTCTAAAAGGAGCAGGCGGCTCATAAGCGCTCCGGTAAGAGCCGGGCTGCTCGTTGAACGGTGTTTCCTCTCTTCCTTGTTCCTGTGATCTGTCCGAATTCTGATCTTTAAATTGATTGTCCATTATGTTCCACCTCATTTTGACTGCTTTCATTCTTTATTTCTATGCTCTTCGGAAAACGAAATATCTCCAGGAGAGGGATTCCTTGAAATAATGAGCAAACAGCATGCGGCACCTGAATGAAGGAGTCAGAATAATATTGTTAAACTTTTTTTAATACGTTTCTTCAGGCCGGGAGGTTTCCCTCGTCTTGTGGGTTCATTTATACAGATTGGAGCGGATTGAAACGCCGGTAAGCCGTTTAACCAATTATAAACGATTGCTGCTGCAGGACTGGAGTCACGTACCCTCAACCAAGACTATTCTAACCATTACCGTTAGGAAAATCCAGTATCTATCTAAAAAACTTGCCATTCAAAAACGCCCTGGCTAACAGGTGAGTGAAAATGTAGTGGTTCCAAGGGGGAAAGAAGCAAGCGTTAGGGGGAATCCAGGCTGCAGGAGAGAAGCCAATAGAAGCCAATAGAAGCCAACCCTTTTTTAATTGCAGCATCAGATGGGGGCGATTTAGCGATCCCTGGGGAGATATGGTATGATGCAGCTTAGAAGACAAGCTGATGCTATGAACCACAATATTGGCACGATAAGGGGAGATAGGATTCATGCAAAAACAGTTTATGGTCTCGGGCAGCCTGCTGGCTCTGCTGGCTGTAGCTTTGGGAGCGTTTGGAGCCCATGGGTTGGCGGATCGTTTGGACGAATATAGTCTGGGTATTTATGAAACAGGAGTTCGCTATCATATGTATCATGCCCTTGGAATTTTGCTGATTGCAGCCTTTGCGCCGCGCTTTCCGCAATCCCGTACCCTGCTGTGGGCAGGCAGGCTGCTTATTTTGGGTATTGTTATTTTTTCGGGAAGCTTATATGTGCTCAGCCTCACGGGTATATCCAAGCTCGGCATGATTACGCCAATTGGCGGAGTACTATTCATTGCAGGCTGGCTGCTTATTGCTGGAACCGCCTGGAAAATGAAATAGCCTCCCGTTATGCAGTACTCCTGCGGGCAAGCGTCAGCAGTTAAAGCAATTGCCAGCAGATAAGTCATTTCTAGTTTCAGTTCCAATTCCAGTTCCGTAATCCACTGCCGTATCTGCTGTCCAGCAAGCGGAAATTAGTGAAGGCATCTCCGCCCGGGCAGTTTGTAACATCTGCAGCTATAGGAGTGAGAAAGAATGAGCGAGGCGCTTTCCCGTTTTCATCCCGTATTGGCAGAATGGTTTCGCAATACATTTGGACAGCCAACGGGTGTCCAGCTTAAAGCTTGGGAGGCAATTAACGAGGGCTCCCATACCTTGATCGCATCCCCGACCGGTTCGGGGAAAACTCTTGCCGCTCTGCTGCCTTGCCTGAACCGGCTAGTTGCCGGCAAGCTGGCATCGAAAACGAATTGGCGTGCAGGCGTACGGCTATTGTATATAACTCCGCTTAAAGCTTTGAACAATGATATTCATGAGCATATCACGGCTTTTGTTGCTGAAATGAACCGGCAGGCCAAAAGTTCGGGGTTTACCCAAGCTGGAACCAAGCTCTCCGAGAGTTGGCCGGAGCTCTCTTCAGCAGTAAGGACCGGGGACACGAGTCAGAGTACGCGTGCTTCCATGCTCAGACAGCCTCCGGATTTGTTGATTACGACACCGGAATCGCTGTACCTGCTGCTCACCTCCGTCAAAGGCCGGGACATGCTGAAAACGGTCGAGCAGGTCATTGTGGATGAAATCCATGATTTGGCCCAGGATAAGCGCGGCGCCCATTTGTCCCTTACCCTGGAACGGCTGGTGGAATGGACAGGCAGGAACGTCCAGCGGATCGGAGTCTCTGCCACGCAAAAACCGTTAGAACGGGTAGCCCGCTTTTTAGGAGGCTGGGAACCAGCAAAGCCTAGGGTTGTTGGCAGCAGCGAGCTGGTCTTGTCTGACCGCTTCGATGAAGGCATTGATGTATGCCAAGGCGGAGACGTTACTCGAGGCGGGGACGTCACTCGAGGCGGAGACGTCACTCGAGGCGGAGACGTTACTCGAGGCGGAGACGTCACTCGAGACGCAGGCGTCACTCGAGGCGGAGACGTCACTCGAGGCGGAGACGTCACTCGAGGCGGAGACGTCACTCGAGACTCAGACGCCAGCCGAGGCACTAACGCCTCTCTTTGTGAGCGTCCCGTACATATCATTGAGCATACAATGGACAAGCAGTACGATGTGCAAGTGACCATGCCGGAACGCCTGCTGCCGGCACAAGATCAGGAAACGGTTTGGACTGCCCTGCTGAACCGTTTAGTGCAGGTGATGGGCGATGCGCGTACGACGATCGTCTTTGTGAACAGCCGCAGGCTATGTGAGCGCTTGACGCTTCGCATCAACGATCACTTCGGCGGCGAGGTGGCGCGCTCCCATCACGGCAGCGTCTCGCGCGAGAAGCGGCTCGAGGTCGAGCGGCAGCTCAAGCAGGGCGAGCTGCGCTGCCTGGTGGCGACGTCCTCGCTGGAGCTCGGCATCGATGTCGGGCACGTCGATCTGGTGATTCAGATCGACAGCCCGAAGGCGGCCGCTGCGGGCATTCAGCGCATGGGCCGCGCGGGGCACTCCGTCGGCGGCATCAGCCGCGGCGTCATCATCGCGCGCAGCCGCAGCGAGCTGCCGGAAGCTGCTGTGCTTGCCCGCCAGATTGCCGCTCGCGACATCGAGGAAATCCGCATTCCGCGGAATTCCCTCGATGTGCTCTCCCAGCAGATTACGGCCATGGTGGCCGTGGATGACTGGGAGGAGGAGCGGCTGTTCGGCGTGCTTACGCGCAGCGACAGCTTCCGCACACTGCCGCGCGAGCGCTACCGCAGCCTGCTCGAGGTGCTCGCCGGGCTGTACCCGTTCGCGCAGCCGCTCATCGCGTGGGACCGTGCGGAGCAGCTTTTGCGGCGTCGCGCGAACACCCCCATGGCTGCGATCATGGGGGCCGGCACCATTCCTCATAGCAGCAACTACCCCGTGCACCATGCGGAAACCCGGCAATTTCTCGGGGAGCTTGATGAGGAATTCGTATTTGAAAGCCGGGTAGGGGATGTATTTCAATTGGGGACGAGCTCCTGGTCAATCCGTTCGATCCGCCAGGATCGCATCTATGTGACGGAGGCGGACAATGCTTTCAGCATGATACCGTTCTGGAAGGCGCAGCCGCTGGCAAGAAGCCTTGAGCTTGGCAAGCTTATCGGATCCCTCACTGCCGAACTGGAACGCCAATTAGCGGAGCCACCGCCACACAAGCTGCTGCAGGAACGGCTGATGCGGGATTACCGGATGGACCGCCAGGCGGCCGAGGAATTAATCGCCTGGTTACGCAGCCAGCAAGCCAGCTCCCCGCTGCCCACGGACAAGCGCATCGTCGTCGAGCACTTTGTCGATGACGCCCTCCATCATCACGTTATTGTCCACTCCTGGTTCGGCCGCCGCGTTCACTATACGTGGCAGCTGGCTATCGAGGCCGCGCTGCGCGAGGTCACTTCGCAGCGGTATTACGCGACTGCGCTGGACAACGGCATCGAATTTATATTCAAGCGTTGGCAGCCGGAATGGCTCCAATACTTCGGTCCGCTGCCTGAGGACAAGCTGGAGGAACGGCTGTGGAAGGCTTTGCCGGGATCGCCCTTGCTCGGCATCACCTTCCGCCGGCTGGCAGAAACGTCTTTGCTGCTCTCCAAAGGCTTTCAACGAACGCCGGCCTGGAAGAAAAGAATGCGCAGCGAGGCACTGCTGAGCGAAGCTCTGCCTTACAAGGACAAATTTCCTTTTTTGCAGGAGGCAATGAGGGAGTGCATAGAGGACTCTCTCGACTTGCCCGCGCTTAAGGAAATTCACCATAGCCTAGCTAGCGGCCAGATGGAGTGGGTCCTGACGGAAAATCGTTTTCCTTCTCCGATGGCGGCCCAATATGTGTATGATTTTGTCAATGTAGCCATGTATGAATCCGATGTGCTTAAGCAGGATTTGCAGGTTCAGCTCATGGATATCAGTAAAGAGCTGGCTGACCGCTACTTCGGCAGGGGAAGCGTTACGAAGCTCATCCCTGAACAGCAGCTGCAGCAGGAACGGGACCGCTTGGAGCTGGGAGCCCGCCGTCCGGGGAAGGCGAGCGAGCTGTACCGCTGGTTCAAGGAGCACGGCGACCGGAACGCCAGAGAATTGCAAGCTTTGGCGGAGGCGGAGCTGCCTCTAGGGGTAATAAAAGCCGAAGGCGATACCTATGCCGAGAGCGAAGACTATACCGCAAGCGATGCAGCACAGATTTTGGATGGCACCCCGGCCAGGCCGCCTCAGTCTGTGGCGGAGCAGGGGGAAGGCCAGCTGTTGGCGGCACAGCCGGCCAGGCTGGGAGAAGAGACGGTTCAAGCATGGCTTGACGAGCTGCAGCAGAAGGGCTGGATTACCGAGCTGCGGATTGCAGGCGAGCGCCGCTGGATTTGCGCTGATGAGCATCCATGGTACATGGAATTGCAGAACGCGAGCAGGCCGGACGAACGGCCGTCCCGTGAATTATCGGCTACGGCCCGGCAACTGATTCTTAAGCGGTATATAGACCACCAGCTGTCTTTTACGTTGGAAACGATACAATCCCGTTACAGAATCAGCTCCGCGGAAGCTCAGCAGATCATGCAGGAATGGATTAATGAGGGCGTCATTGAACCGGCGCCATTCGCTGATCCTCAGGAGGAAGATCTGTGGATTAGCAGCAAGATAGCCAAACGGCTTATCCGCTTTTCCATTCGCGAATACCGCCAGGCTATGAAGCCTGTTTCTGCGGAACGGTACCTTCAACTGCTGATGAGAAACCAGCGGGTGGCGCAGGGGCAGGAACCTGATGCCGGAAGCGGCAGTCCCTCCGACTCTTTGCGTGAGGCTATTGAAGCTTTACAGGGCATGTACCTGCCTTTGTCGATATGGGAATCGTATGTTTTTCCCGCGCGGGTACCCCACTATCGCAAAGACCTTCTGGACGAGCTTGCTGCGAGCGGAGAAATCGTGTGGCTGGCCCGCAAAGAGCCTGCTGAAAAGGAAGGAAGGGTCGCGTTTTTTCTAGCCGAGTCGGAAGCCCTGTACCGTCCGCTAACCAATCGGCCGGATACAGGGACACAGCATCCCGAGCTGCTGGCACGGCTCCGCTCCATGGGAGCGAGCTTCCTCACCCGGCTGAGCCGGGAAACCGGGGAACCGCCGTCCGTGCTTGCCGAAAAGCTTAATGATTTGATGTGGGAAGGACGGATTGCTAATGACCAGCTAACCCCGCTGCGGCAGCACGGCAAGCCCTCCCGGCAGCCCACGGGGCGTATGGCCGCGGCCAAGCTCGCTGCGCAAGCGAGAAGCGGAACGGGAAGGTGGTATGCCTGGGATGAGCGGCAGACGGAGAGCGTGCAGGAAGCTGCCGATTCCTCCCTTGCCTGGGCCCGCCTGCTGCTGTCCCAATATATTCTCGTGACCAAAGAAACAGCCAAGGATTGTCCCTACACCTGGGATACCCTCTCCGCGATATACCGCCGCATGGAAGAGAGAGGAAACGTCACCAGGGGCCAGTTTGTGGAAGGAATGTCACCTGTTCAGTTCGTGGACAGGCAGCTTGCGGAGCAGTTTCGCCAATCCCCGGTAAAGATCGCTCCTATGCTGCTGTCTGCGGTAGATCCGGCCAACCCTTACGGTCTTAGCGTTCCTTGGCCGGAACATGATCATGCCAGTTTTGCCCGCAAGCCAGGTAATTTCCTTGTGATAAAGGATGGGGAGTGGATCATCTGGATGGAGGGCTACGGAAAGAAATGGACGATGATTGGCGATGCCGACTCATCCGGCGAAGTGTTGAATGATCCGGAAACGGCCCGCCATCTGCAAGAAATGTTAAAAGAGCTCCTCCGTCAGAGCGGACGCAAAAAGCTGGTCATTGAGCACTGGAACGGCAAGCCGATAGAAGAACAAGCAGTGGTGAACTGGCTTCTGCAAACAGGAGCAGAGAGGGACCAGCACAAATTCGTGCTATGGCCCAGCTCATTTCGTTGACCCGCCTAAGGCCCTTTCCTGCATTTCTTCATATGCTGTATAAGGCACTAACCAGAGCTCCTGCTGGCTGCCATGCCGGCAGGAGAAAAAGGAGCATTTTCTAATCAATCCTGAGGAGAAGGGATGAGGGGAAGATATGATGCTGGTCAAGCCGATTGAAATCGCAGGAAAGGCAGCTACCGCAGTGGAAGTCAAGCTGCCTAAGACTACCTTGCTGGTCGTAACGACAGACAAAGGCTATATTATGTGCGGTGCCCTGGACGTCCAACTGCTCAATGACAAGCTAAGCGACCGGAAAATAATTGCCGGCCGGGCAGTGGGAGTTAAGACGCTGGAACAGCTGCTGGATGCTCCTCTGGAATCGGTCACTTTGGAAGCGGAAGCATTAGGCATCACCAAAGGAATGAAAGGCAGCGACGCTATTCTGCGAATGATGTAAAACGGCGATAATGATATTCGGAATAACCTTGCGCTCCGCTCTGGAGACGGCAAGGTTATTTCGCGTAGCAGTATGCTATAATAGATTCAATATAACCATTTCTAACAAATGGGTGAAAATAACCATCCTTTCCGGCGGAAATGAATAGCCGGTTACAGGAAGGCTAGTTGAGGTGTCAGCATGAAAGCTTATTTGGATCTATTACAAGATGTTTTGGATAATGGGGCAGCTAAGGAGGACAGGACCGGAACCGGGACGATCTCTGTATTTGGCCGCCAGATGAGATTAGATTTGCGGGAGGGCTTCCCTCTGCTTACGACAAAAAAGATGCATGTGAAGTCAATCATTCACGAGCTGCTTTGGTTTTTAAGCGGAGAAACCAATATCCGTTATTTGCAGGAGCATGACGTTTCGATTTGGGATGAGTGGGCTGATGAAGAGGGGAATTTGGGAAGAGTGTATGGAGCCCAGTGGCGGACCTGGCTTGGACCGGATGGACAAGTCGTGGATCAGATTGCGGGATTGATCGAGCAAATCCGCCGCAATCCGGATTCGCGCAGGCATTTGGTCAGCGCCTGGAATCCTGCTGAAGTAGAAGGCATGGCTTTGCCGCCTTGTCATTATGCCTTCCAGTTCTACGCAGCTAACGGCGAGCTATCCTGCATGTTCCACATGAGATCAGTCGATACGTTTTTGGGCCTGCCCTTTAATCTGGCCTCGTATGCGCTTCTGACTCATATGGTTGCACAGCAATGTGATCTCCAAGTGAGGGACTTGATCTGGACCGGCGGCGACGTGCACATCTACTCCAACCATTTGGAGCAAGTTGAGCGTCAGCTGTCCCGTGAGCCTTACCCGCTGCCGCAGCTGCAGATCAAGCGCAAGCCTGATTCTATCTTCGATTACCGGTATGAAGATTTCGAAATCATCGGCTACCAGCACCACAAGGGGATCAAAGCTCCGATTGCGGTCTAAGTGCGCCTGCGTATTCCTGCGCACCCTTAAAAGCTCGCACAAAGCAGAAGCAGGAGCTGTGAAAGCCAAGCTCCTGCTTTTCTGCAATGCAAGCCTGTTCCACTGATAATAGTGGTTATGGCCTTGCAGCTATTTTTAGACATAATAAAGTAACCAGTCTGATACATGCTCTTGGGATATGTTATTGTGTTCGTGCCCTTTATCCCCCATAATAAAAGCAGATACAGACAGTCAAGGCATGCTACACAGCCGCCTGGGGAAGTTCAGGGTTGGAAAGGAAACCGATCTTTGGCTTTCATTTTCAATAGGGGGAGGCAGTAGAGAGTCCTTGCTTGGTCCATTTCAAACGGAGAGGAGCTTTAATCAATGAGCACAGACATTCAGCCAATTGTGACAGAATTGAAAGACAAGCTTAAGGTTCGGGTCTATAACAGCCGGGACGACATGGGTAGAGCAGCAGCGGCGAATACGGCAGCGCGGATGAAGCAGCTGCTGAAGGAGAAGGACAGAATTCGTATGGTCTTTGCTGCCGCTCCTTCACAGAATGAGTTTTTGCAGGCATTGACGGAGGATCAACAATTAGACTGGTCCCGGGTCACCGCTTTTCATATGGATGAATATATCGGACTGCCCGAGGATGCGCCGCAGCGCTTCAGCCAGTTCTTGAAGGAGAAGCTGTTTGATAAGGTCAATCCCGGAGAGCTTCACTTGATTCAGAGCAGCAACGGGGCCGAAGAAGAGTGCCGCCGTTACACAGAGCTGTTAAACGAAGCCCCCATAGACATTGTATGCCTCGGTATTGGCGAGAACGGACATATCGCCTTCAACGACCCTCCGGTGGCCAACTTTGAGGATCCCGAGGTAATGAAGCCGGTTGAGCTGGATGATGCCTGCCGCAGGCAGCAGGTCAATGACGGCTGTTTCCCAAGCTTTGATGATGTGCCGACTCATGCGCTGACGTTGACGATCCCGACTATGCTGTCAGCCAGTCATTTGTTCTGTATCGTGCCTGGCGCAGCTAAACGCGAGGCGGTTATGCACACGTTAAACGGCCCGATAACTACGCAATGCCCGGCATCTATTTTGCGTACACACCCGGACTGCACCCTGTACCTCGATCCCGATTCCTATGGTGATGTCTCATGACTGTCGCGGGCAAGATTGAAGGGCGCCATTATCGCACAGGCCAGCCGGTCACTGTGTGGTTGGAGAACGGAAGGATCAGCCGAATCTGCCACAACGAGTCATTCCCGGAAGATCTGCCCTGGATTGCGCCAGGAATGGTCGATTTACAGATCAACGGTTACTGCGGGATTGATTTCAATACGCTTCCTTTAACAGAGGAAGCGGTGCATGAAGTGACCCGCAGCATTGCTGCGCTTGGTGTCACTTCGTATTACCCTACCGTAATCACGAACAGCGGGGAAGAGATTGAGAAGCTTGTTGGTGTCATTGCATCGGCTTGTTCTAATGATCCTTTTACTGACAGCTGTATCGCCGGCATTCACGTTGAGGGGCCATTCATCTCCCCGCTTGACGGAGCGCGTGGAGCGCATAATGCCAGCTTCGTAACAGCACCTGATCTGGAGTGGGTAGAACGCTGGCAAAAATCTGCGAACGGCAAGATCCGCATTATTACGATGTCCCCGGAATGGGATAATGCTGCTGAATTCATACGTTCCTGTGTACAGATGGGAATCATCGTATCCATTGGCCATACAGCGGCATCCGCCGAACAGATTCGAGAGGCGGTAGCTGCCGGTGCAACTATGTGCACTCATTTAGGCAACGGTGCCGCCCAGATGATTCCGCGGCATCCTAATTTTCTGTGGGAGCAGCTGGCTTGTGACGAGCTGTTCCCCTGCGCGATCGCAGACGGATTTCATTTGCCGGAATCCGTACTTAAGGTGTTCTTAAAAGTGAAGCCGCAGGAATTAATGATCGTCAGCGATGCAGTTTATTTGAGCGGAATGGAGCCGGGACGTTATGAAACTCATATCGGGGGCTCTGTTGTGCTGACCCCTGAGGGCCGGCTGCACATCGCAGATAACCCTCAGACGCTGGCCGGTTCCGCACAAATGCTCCCGTTCAATATTGAGCATCTGGTGAGGACCGGATTATGCGAGGCCAGCCTCGCCTGGGAGATGGCTTCGACCCGCCCGTCTGCCTTCATGGGGCTGGAGACTGCTCCCGGCTTAAAGGAAAACGCACCGGCCGATCTGGTCGTCTATAAGTGGAACGGGGATCTGCTTGATATTCAGCAAGTATACAAGGACGGAAGCCAGGTTCTTGATCAGCATGGGTAAACAATTTTCGTGAAGTCTGCATAATCGAGGTTCATACGCGATTTATACCAATTTTTAAACTTGCACAGCGGCTCGGAATTTCCGGGCCGCCTTTCTTTTCGAGTCCATAAAAACAGGAGGCAATTGGTTAATCACGATTATGGACTATAAATCTTAAATAATGATAGCGCCTCTATTAAGACTGGATAGGGAATAAGAAAACTTCTATATAGGCGCGAATCCCCGGTTTCATTTAAAGTGAAAATTGGATAATTGCACCACATTGTAAAGGAGGGACATTTTACTAAAACCTGCAGAAGAATCAGAAATGGTTATTTTTGATAGCGCTTTCTAATCTTGTAGGATCATCAGAACATGACCGCAATTAGAGGGAGGAACTGACCTTGAAACGATGGATTATGTTGTTGTTGTGCGGGGTATTGCTTTCCGGCCTAGCGCCTATGGGGGGGCTTGCTGCTTCCGCTCAAAGCAGTACAAATCTGCTTACTAATGGAGGGTTTGAGGTTACGGAGACGAGGTCCGGCTGGAAGGACAACGTAGCGCCTGCTGCTACGGACAGCTGGCGGGCAAGTGGCTCTCCGGTTTTTGCCGTTGATACGGAGGTGGCGCGAAGCGGCAGCCATTCTGCGAGCGTTGAAGCAGAGTCTCCGAGCCGCGGAGCGGTGATTGTAGAAACTCGTGCTATCGAAATTGGCGCCACTTACCGAATTAGCGGATGGATGAAAACAGATAACGTAAGCGGCAAAGCTCTCGTAAGAGTTCAGGCTGGACGAACTGGCGGCAATATTCTGATTAATATAGTGGAAAAGAGAGGGACGAACGACTGGACTTATTTTGAACGGGTACTTACAATTCCAGATAACGCTGCATCCCCTCCGTGGCTAAAAATTGAGGCTTTCCTGGAAAATTCAAGCGGGAAGGTATGGTTTGATGATTTTGCCGTGGAAGAATATGTCGAGCTGGAGGGAATAGCTCTGGAGGATACTCATATGGAGCTGGACTCTGGTGCGGAGGCGGTTTTAACTCCCCAGCTGACCCCTGCCAACGCTACTAATCAGCAGGTTCAATGGGAATCTTCGGCGCCGCATGTAGTCGAGGTGTCCGGCACGGGGCAGCTCCGGGCTCTGAAAGAGGGATACTCGATTATCACGGTAACTGCCAAGGAAAACGGACTGACGGCCGCCACTGTAGTCAGTGTTGATGCCAGGGAGAGCTTGGCTGTAGTCTCGTTAAACGAAATGGTTCAGCAGAATGGCGGGCTGTCAGGACAGCTGATAGCTAATGATGCACAGGGGGCACCAATTGTATTCAGCAAAGTGATGGATCCCCTGCACGGCACGGCCAACGTTCGTTCCGACGGAACATTCACCTACTATCCCGATAGAGGGTACAGCGGCAAGGATCGTTTCGTATTTATTGCGGACGCAGGGAACGGCGGACCGAGGACGGGAGTAGTTGAGCTGGAGGTGGTACCTGCCGCTGAGGCGCCTGAGCTCGATCTTGTATGGCACACTACTCCGAAAAATCAGTCTTATTCCGGGAAAATAGAAAGCGTTCTCATGCCGGAGCCTGAGAAGGTGCTATGGACCCGCTTGACGGAACCGCGATATGGTCAGGCCACTGTGGAGGCGGACGGCTCCTTCACCTATACACCGAACGCAGGCTATATCGGTTATGACGAATTCCGTGTAGCCGCTTCTACAGCAGAAGGGCAAGTGACCGAAGATGTTGTCAAAATTTATGCGGCTCCAATTGCGGGTGATTTTGTTGACAAGTTTGCGCAAGAGGTTGAAGAAGGCAGTCACCCCCGGCTCCTGGCGACTGCGGATGATTTTGCATATATAAGGGGTTTAATTGGAACGGATCCTTATGTAACGGAATGGTATGATTTGTTAAGGCAGAGGGCTGATCCGGTTTTGAACACGCTCCCGCTGCCCTATGCTCCCAACGGCTCGAATTACTCGGTTATCCGCAGCAGGCTGGTCCCGGCTGCATTGATGTATCAATTAAGCGGTGAAACGAAATACGCCGAGAGGGTCGTTCTGGAGCTTGAGGCGCTCTCGGAGTATCCTGACTGGGGAGATCGACATAACAATATGCTTCCTATGGCGGAATTGACCTTCGCTGTAGCTCTTGCCTACGATTGGGTTTATGAATATATGTCGCCTGCACAGCGGAGTATGGCGGCCGATGCAATTGCGGATAAAGCTCTGGCGGTTGCCTTGGACTGGTACAATGGCGAGTTTAGACATAACGGAGAATATAACAATATTAACCTGGTAGACAATGGAAGTTTTGCTGTAGCAGCACTTGCGGTCCTCGATGAGCGTGGTCCTGTACAAGAGTCGGCATCCCGGGTTTTGCAAGGAGCCTATCACAAATTGCAGCAAGCGCTGAGACACTATACGCCTGACGGCACTTGGCCGGAAGGGCCGGCTTACTGGCATTATGGCGGGCAATATTTGACCTATATGATGGCTGCAATGAACAATGTGCTGAAAACCGATTACGGCCTCTCCAGTATGCCGGGTATCAGAGAGTCGGGTGCATTCCCGGTTTATTTGCTGGGTGAAGGAGGCTTCTTCAACTTCTACGATGGCGGGATCACGATGGCCCAGCCGGAATCGATGTGGTTTGCCAGCTTTTTCGACCAGCCTGAATTGGCCTGGCATTTGGGAGACCTGTACAGGCGTAAAGGAGTATTTGATCCTTTATATCTAGTATTATACCGTCCTGGAATGTTTGATGTGCCGCCGACAGAATTGGACCGGACTTTCTCCGGGATTGAGGCTATCTCGATGAGAAGTGCCTGGAACGATCCGAATGCTTTGTTCGTTTCTATGAAAGGCTTCAACGAAACTCTGCTGAGCCATCACGATCTGGATTCGGGCAGCTTTGTGATGGATGCGCTTGGCGTCAGATGGGCGCTTGATGTCGGTAATGAGAGTTACAGTCTGCCCGGATTCTGGGATTATAACAGGAACCGTTGGCAGTACTATAGAAAAACGGCAGAAGGTCACAATACGCTGGTCATCAATCCGCAAAAGAATCCTGTTCTTCAGCAGGACCATAAGGCCAAGGCTTTATTGGAAAAGAGTGAATTCAAGCCGCGCGGCGGCTACGGAATTCTGGATATGACAGACCGCTATCCGGCTGATGCAGTGAGCCTGAAGCGTGGGCTCATGCTGACAGGAGACCGCAAGGAGCTGATCCTTCAAGATGAAATGGTGCTGAAATCGCCTTCTGAAATCTACTGGTTTATGCATACTACAGCTGATATTGAAATTATCGGGAATGGACAGGCAGCTATTTTGCGTGAGAAGGACAAGCAGCTTTATGTAAAATTGCTGGAGGCGCCAACAGGAGCGTCTTTCTCAGCAATGGATGCGGTTCCGCTTCCCAGCTCTCCTAACCCTCCGGGTCAGTCGGTGAACTACGGTGTGAAGAAGCTCGCTGTGCATATGACAGATGTGGAAGCGGGTACTCTTTCCGTCTGGATGGTGCCGCTTAACGGTCATGAACCGCTTCCTTCACATGCTCCTGCTGTCCATCCTTTAACGGATTGGACGATTCCGGACGGTGAGCTTCCCGAAACGCCAGCACCGCCTCTGCTGGACTCGCTGACAGTTAATGGCGTGCTTGTCGATGGTTTTGACCCGCAGCGAACATTCTACGAGGTGGCCCTGCCGTTCGATGAGCTGGAATTGCCTGTTGTGGACGCGCACTCCCGCTATCCGGTGACAATCATCCCGGCAACAGGCATTCCCGGTCGGGCTTTCGTGGACGTAACCGATCCGCGCGATCCTGCGGCGGTTAACCGGTATACGGTTTCTTTCCGCACTGGACCGATTATCGGTGACCTTCCGGAAGTGAACAGGCTGCCAGTAGCTGCGGTTACGGCAAGCGCTGTTCCGGAGGCTGCCCAGGGCAACACCCCGGATAAGACGCTGGATGGGAATCTGGATACGCGCTGGTCAGCCGATGGGGAGCAATGGATCCAGTATGATCTAGGCGCTTCGACAGAAGTCGGCGCCGTATCCATCGCAATTTTCAATGGGAACAGCAGGACCCAATATTTCGATATCCATGTCTCCCAGGATGGCAGCGAATGGACAACGGTATACCCGGATGGTATCAGCTCTGGTCTAACGGTCCAGCCTGAATTATATCCGTTTGCTCCGATAACCGCCCGCTATATCCGGATTAACGGCTATGGCAACTCGGCAACGAATTGGAATAGCATAACCGAGACCGGTATATTCCGGCCAAGCCCGTTATCTATCCGTCTAACGGTGCCACAATTCTGGAAGGCAGGCGATCAGCTCCCTCTTACTTCCCGCTGGCATTACTCGGATGGACGAACGGAAGAAGCTAGCGGAACCGTATATGCAAGCGATAACCCGTCTGTGCTGGAGATAGATCATCAAGGAATCGGCCGGGCCAAACAACCGGGAGAAGCCACCCTAACAGTTACGGATTCCGTCTATGGACTGCAGCGCTCAATGGCCATAACCGTTACAGAGGGAGAGCCTAGCTCGCTGGTCATTCACGGCAGTCCGCACATGATCCAGGGAGGAAGTCAGCAGCTGCGGGCTGAGCTGCTTTATCCGGATGGATCAAAGGAAGCGGTTAGTGACGCTAGGTATGAGAGCAGTGCGCCTCATATTGTTGCGGTTACCGATTCAGGGACAGCTTTTGCTAGGAATGCAGGAGAAGCAATCATTACGGTTACGGAAGCTGTTTATCCGATGGAGTCCGAATTCCGGATTCAGGTAACGGCCAAACCGGGCGGTCCGGGAGAAGGGCCTGAGGAGCCCGGGGAAGGACCAGGCGGTCCGGGAGAAGGGCCTGAGGAGCCCGGGGAAGAGCCAGGCGGTCCGGGAGAAGGGCCTGAGGAGCCCGGGGAAGAGCCAGGCGGTCCGGGAGAAGGGCCTGAGGAGCCCGGGGAAGGACCAGGCGGTCCGGGAGAAGGGCCGGAGAAGCCCGGAGCAGTGCCGGGGCAGGGCAGACCATCTTTCGGAGGCCCAATAGCAGCACCTGACAAAACAGTGGAGGAAGGAACGTTAGTCATAACCTCAGACCAACTGACTATACAGAACAAGCGGTTCGAAATCGACCTGGAAGGAATTCACCGTGTAGAGTGGACGGCCGATGCGGTCCGGAAGCTGGATAGGGAGGCCATTATTTGGCTTCGTTCTGCACATTTCCAGTTGAAGCTTACGGGAGGACTGCTGCACGATCAGCTCGATGAGCTTGAGCTCGGGGATCAGGACCGGGCCCGGATCATTTTCTCCTACTTACCCGTAGAGCAGGAGCTGCTAGATAGATGGCTGTCCCTTGCTGAGCAGGTTCATCAAGTCCGTCTTAAGCCTCAGGGAGATTTTATAGAGCTTAAGCTTGAGGCGGTGAGCGAGAACGGTACAGCTGTAAGTCTGCCTTGGTTTACAGAGCCGGTATACCTGCTCTGGTCTCCGGATGTGACCGCTTATTCCCCGCTCCTCGGCTTTTACCGTCTGGATGACGGCGGTCAGCTGGAATACGCGGCAGGTAAATTCAATTCGAGCCAGAATATGTGGGAAACCGAGCTGCACCGCTTTTCCTATTACGGATGGCTGGTTTATGAGAAAACGTATCTAGACGTGCCTGCCGCTCACTGGGCTAACAGCGCCATTACACGGCTATCGGCAAAACATGTGGTGGAAGGCACAGGGGCAGGAAGGTTCGAACCGAAGAGGGCGATGAACCGTGCCGAATTTACCGCTTTGTTAACCCGGGCTTTTCAGTTAGATGGTGCTGTGCCTAATGGCTTTGAAGATGTGAGTGCGGGGGATTGGTTTGCCCCTTATGTGGCTGCCGCTCAAGCAGCGGGGCTTGTAACCGGAATGACTGACACGGAATTCAGACCCTATGATCCCCTTACCCGGGAACAGGCTGCCGCCCTGGCAGTAAGAACTTATCGCTGGTATGGGGTGGAAGCCGACTCAGAGGAACCGCAAGCTTTCCGGGACGAGGATGCTATCTCTGCATGGGCAAAGCCTTATGTAAAGGAAGCCGCTCAGCTGGGTATCATGCATGGCAAGTCGGGCGGAATCTTTGATCCGTCAGAAATATTGACCCGGGCGGAAGGTGCGCAGCTGGTGAGCAATTTGCTGGATGCCAGCAGGGGCTTTTAATCGCATTCCGGCTGCAGCCGTTTCCAGCCGTGCAGGGAGCTTTCATTCCCAACAGCCCGACGCAGTGGTCAACCTCACTCCTCAATACAAAGCCGGATCTAAGTCGTAACCTGATTTTTGCTATACAACAAAAACGGGGCGTCCAGTCGTCAGTTTTCACTGACTGGACAGCCCCTTTTTTACTGTGTATTTAAAGAGCAGAGATTACATTATCTAAAAAAAATTCGCTCGGGCCCCGCTGTAGCGGCGATTGTATGCGGTTTTTCTGTGAAAATAAAATACCCCGCATGATAAGCAATTTCGTGTAATCGCATCTCAATCACATGATTTGTACGACATTTCGTCTGAAACACTGGCTGCAGCTCCTTAATAAAGCCCTGCATTTGTACGATTTGTCATACAAATCTCGGGCAATCGCACCTCAATCTCCTGCATTTGTACGATTTGTCATACAAATCTTGGGTAATCGCCCTCCAATCCCCTGTCATTGTACGATGTTTCATATAAATCTCCGGTAATCGCACTTCAACCCCATGAATTTGTACGACATTTCGTACAAAACGCAGGCCATAAGCTCGCGCAGCCCGCGAACCCCGCGAACCTTGGCTATTTTCATGCTGGAGTTAACCTTGAAGGCATTCGTACAAAGATTCTCGGCTATAGAGCCCGTTGAAGGCTTTGACCTGGAGAGCAATCTCGCAACCTCCGCCTTGGGGCAATCCCTCGTTTACCTGCCGGTAAGAACGCGGTGATTACGGCGGACTTCTCATTTTTCGAAAGATGTAGCTTTTTAAGCTGATCACCCTGGGCACAATAGTGTATTATGATAACGGACTAGAGGTCAAAAGCCGGTATGAGTCGGGGGAGTGTGCAAAGCACCTCGATCTGGTGAAATGAGTAAACAGAAAAGGAGGCGGATGAATGACAGATCATCTACCGCGTTGCGGGTGGGTAACCGACAGTCCGCTGTATATCCGTTATCATGATGAAGAGTGGGGAGTGCCGGTGCATGACGACCGGAAGCTGTTTGAATTTTTGACGTTGGAAAGCGCCCAGGCTGGCTTGAGTTGGTATACTATTTTGCGAAAACGCGATCATTACCGCGAAGCCTTCGAGGGGTTCGACCCGGAAAAAGTAGCCCGTTTCGATGACCGGAAGCTCCAGGAACTGATGGCCAACGAAGGCATAGTGCGCAACAGGCGAAAGCTGGAGGCCGCTGTCCAGAACGCCGCTGCGTTTTTGAAAATACAGGAGGAGTTCGGCAGCTTTGACGCTTATATTTGGAGGTTTGTGGACGGCAGGCCGGTCCGGAACCGGTGGCAGGAATTGAAGGACGTGCCCGCCTCAACCCCGATATCCGATAAGCTGAGCAAAGATTTGAAGAAGAGGGGATTTGCATTCGTGGGCCCGACGATCTGTTATGCCCATATGCAGGCAACCGGGATGGTGCAGGATCATCTCGTCAGCTGCTTTCGCCACGAGGAGATCGCTTCCTTATATTGAATCAAGGCGCCTTGCTCTCCGGCTGTCAAATGAATAGCGAAGCAAATGGCGGTTCTCGAATTTCCCTTCACCGGATTGTCATTTGACAAGGCATAGTCAGACTTTTATAATTTAATTGAACAACTGTCTAATAAAATGATGTAAATCCGAGGAGGGATCGTTATGCGTTTGGATGGAAAAGTAGCGGTCGTTACAGGCGCGGCATCGGGCATGGGCAAGGCGATTGCTGAGCTGTACGCGAAAGAGGGAGCCAAAGTCGTCGTTGCCGATTTGAACATCGAGGGCGCGGAAGCGGTTGCCGGGGGAATCAAGGCGAGTGGCGGCGAAGCGGTAGCGGTACAAACGAACATTGCGAAGCTGGAAGATATTCACGCTATGATCGATAAAGCTGTTAGCGAATTCGGAACACTCGACATTCTCGTGAACAATGCCGGTATGATGGACAATATGGCGCCGGTTGGCGATGTCAGCGACGAGAAATGGGATCTGATTTTCGATGTGAACACGAAAGGCGTTATGCGCGCGATTCGCAAAGCGATCCCGATCTTCCTCGATAAAGGAAAAGGTGTTATTGTCAATACAGCCTCAACGGGCGGGTTTAGCGGCGCACATGCAGGCGCAGCCTATACGGCGTCGAAGCATGCCGTTATCGGGATTACGAAAAACACCGGCTTCATGTACGCGCAAAAAGGCATCCGCTGCAATGCGATCGCTCCCGGCGCTACGATGACGAACATTACTGCAGGGACGACGGATTGGAATGAATTCGGGGCATCGCGGACGAAAGTGACGCAAGGCGTTATTCCGCGAGTAGGACAGCCTGAGGAAATTGCGCAAGTTGCGCTGTTCCTGGCTTCTGATGAATCGAGCTTTGTCAACGGTGCAGTCGTTGCCGCGGATGCAGGCTGGACAGCAGGCTTTTGACGCTGGGCAGACTCTGGAAAAAAAGAACCTAATTTCATCTATATAAGGTTTGCGGGCGGATAGATGCTTGCAGCCTTTTTCTTTTTTGCGATGGAGCGGGCGGGCGATGGAGGCGTCTTTTTGACGGCAGCGAAATATCGATTTATAATACGTTCATACATCAAATTTATTGAACAGGTTAAAGCTATATTGTTGATTAACTTCACAGCTGATAACTTCACACGCACTACCAAGATTGATTTAGGGAGTTAGACCGATGAATGAAAATGATTTAAGGGTCATCAAGACGAAAAAAGCGCTTCATAAGGCTCTCCTGACGCTGCTCAGGACGAAAGCGCTGGAGTCGATTTCCGTGTCGGCCCTCTGCCGCGAGGCGAAAGTGAATAGGGGCACCTTCTATTTGCATTACCCGGATGTGGGGACGTTGTTCGACGAGCATTTGAAATCATTGCTTCAAGATCTCGAGCAATCGTATCTTGAGCCTTATCGCCATGTGCCGTGCCTGGTTCCAGGCAACCTCGATCCTTCGACGATTCGCATTTTTCACCATGTAAAGAAGTACCAGCCATTTTACGAAATCGTGTTTGATAAAAAATCGACACTTTCCTATTATTATTCGTTGTTTGAGAAAATTAAAAGTTTGATGCGGCAAAGTGCTTCGTTTTACCGGACAGAGGAAGCTGCGGGCGATCACTCCGCCGTTCATTCCGTTGAGCATCCGGGTCCGGGAGATGAACGATTCGTTCATGCAAATGACAGCAAGCGGGATAAAGACTTTGCCCTGACGGTGGCATACCAGGCCAATGCAATCATGGGGCTGCTCATCCAATGGTATGAGGAAGGTTTTGCCCGCAGTCCGGAATATATGAATGAACAGTTAAGCTGGTTGTTAAAAGCCGGCGACGAACTTCACGTTTCTTCTATACAGCAGCGCAATTAAGGGAATCTTCCAGCGCCACCGGAAGACTCCTTTTTTGTTGGCCGGGAGTGCACTGTCGATAATAGTTTTTGGTTAAGCGATTTAAAAATAGTGCCGCCTGTTCGCCCGACAGCAATAGCTAGAATATTCAAGAAACATACGGGGGTTGGACCGAGCGAGTACAGGATGCGAATCAAGGTGAAAGAAACATAAGGAGTATAATGTTTGGAGCCGCCGGCTACCCGGCTCGCTTTTGTTGAAATGAAATCAGCTAATAATTGGTGAGTGTTAGAAGGTCCCGACCTGCCTCAGATTACGTTCATAGCTGATGGACGCCGGATCCAAGTCACGGGCAATAACCGGGCGTTCCAGAGGGCTTGATCATGGGAACGACTCCTGATATGCTTGAATCCTCAAGGAACGGTAGTGCAGGCTTTGGGCACCGCTTTACTGTTTTTGTGCGCTGCAATTGCTGGCTGGCAGTTCTTCTCTAACCTGCTGCTTGATATAATGGCGAGCGGCTGCAAGGTGTGCTCTTAATCAGCCCGCTACAACTCGGATGGAGGCAGAGGAAATGATTCTTTACATTGTTAGACATGCAGACCCGGATTACGACAACGGTACGATTACCCAACAAGGTCACCGCGAAGCAGAGGCGTTGGGGGAATGGATGGTTCTGCAAAAGCCGGACAAACTTTACAGCTCTCCGTTAGGCCGTGCCGTACATACGATGGAATATACGGCGAAAAGATGCGGCCTGAATGGCGAGCAGCTAGAATGGTCTGCCGAGATTACCGGCATGTATCAGGAAATTGAAGGCGTGGGCAAAGTCACTCCCTTTAATGTTCCAGGGGAGTACATTTTAGACAAGGAGCCCTTTCCCGCTCATGACAACTGGGGTGAGAATCCTTATTTTACGGTGCATCAAGACCAATTGCCAGCCCGTATAGACGAAATCCGCCGAGGATCGGATGAACTTCTGGAGAAGCATGGATATAGGCGTGTTGGCGGGCGCTACGAAGTGCTGAGACCGAATAAAGAACGGGTTGCGGTGTTCTGTCACGGCGGCTTGGGCGTCACCTGGCTGGCTCATTTGCTGCAGATTCCGATTTCTATTGCTTGGTCAGGATTTTGGCTAGCCCCAAGCTCAGTGACGACGGTGGTCATGGATCAGCGTTCGGAGCAGTGGGCTGTGCCCCGCTGTATTGGCTTAGGGGAGACTCCTCATTTGTACAAAAGCGGACTTCCATTGCAATACCGGGGAATACCGGAGGATTTGTTCTAGTACGGCCGGAATTTTGTATGACGTTTCGTATAAAATCCCGTATCTGGCGTATTTTCGAAGAGCGGTTGTATGATATTTCGTATACATGAAAGTGCGCAGCACTTTTTCATCGCGCCTCTAGGAAGTCGATGTTGGAATATCTAAGGACGAGTGGGTAAATGCGAGATAACATTATTGTATAGTAGGAGTTGAGAGAAAGTGTACGGAGCCCCAGGGAAAGAACACGCTAAAAAAATGATGCTCCTAGGTTCGGGAGAGCTCGGCAAGGAAGTAATTATAGAAGCCCAACGGCTGGGAATAGAAACGATTGCTGTCGATCGGTATGAGCATGCCCCGGCAATGCAGGTGGCTCATCGTTCCTATGTGATTCCGATGCTGGATGCCGGGAAGCTGAGGGAGATCGTCCTTAAGGAGAAGCCCGATTATATTGTGCCGGAGATAGAGGCTATTGCTACAGACGAACTGCTTAGATTGGAGGAAGAGGGCTTTAACGTCATTCCAACGGCGCGTGCCTCCCGTTTAACGATGGACCGCGAGGGTATCCGCCGCCTGGCCAGTGAAACGCTCGGAGTTCCCACTGCTGCATACCGCTTTGCCAACAGCCTAGAAGAGCTTGTGGAGGCTTGCGAGGCGATCGGCTATCCTTGTGTGATCAAGCCGATTATGAGCTCATCCGGTAAAGGGCAGAGCATTTGCCGGGATCCTAAGGAAGCTGAAGCGTGCTGGAACTATGCGATGGAGGGAGGCCGGGCGCAGAAGGCGCGAGTGATCGTGGAAGAATTCATTCACTTTGATTCGGAGATAACTTTGCTGACAGTGCGCTCTGTTTCCGGGACGGTATTCTGCCCGCCGATCGGCCACGTTCAGAAGGATGGGGATTATATCGAATCGTGGCAGCCCCATCCGATAAGCGAGGAGCAGCTTCAGGAAGCCCAGCAGATCGCCAAGACCGTGACGGACGAGCTCGGTGGCTATGGCTTATATGGGGTTGAACTGTTTCTGACGGCAAATGGGGTGTATTTTAGCGAGGTTTCTCCCCGCCCGCATGATACGGGCATGGTGACGATGGCCAGTCAGGATCTCTCCGAGTTCGCCCTTCATGTGCGTGCCATTCTAGGCCTGCCGATTCCAGGAGTCCGCCTGCTGACACCTGCAGCTACACATACGCTGAAGGCGGACAGGGCGGAGAAGAGCTATCAGATTAGCGGATTGGAGCGGGCGTTGGAGCAGCCTAATACGCAAGTAAGGGTATTTGGCAAGCCGGAGGCTTTTGCTGGCCGGCGCCTGGCGGTAGCTTTATCGTCTGCAGACAATGTGGACGAGGCGAGAAAACGGGCCAAAGCTGCAGCAGATGCATTACAGATCAATTATAAAGCTTAGTCTTCGATAGTCATCCACAATATGTTACAATGATGATGTTTGTGTGATAGGAAATATTTGACTATGGGGAGGAAGTTTGAGGATGCTGCTGTCCAAGGGTGAAGTCGTTTTATTTATTGGAGATAGCATTACCGATGTGAAGCGCGACAGGGAAACTAACGATTTGGGCAAAGGCTACGCGATGATGGCTGCCGGATTGATTGGAGCTTATTACCCGGAACTTGATATTACCTTTTACAATCGCGGAATTGGCGGGAATCGGGTTTCCGATCTGCAAAATCGCTGGCAGCAGGATTGTCTGGACCTGAATCCGACACTGGTTTCCATTTACATAGGGATTAACGACTGCTGGAGACGCTATTCCCAGAATGAAGTGGTCACGGTGGAGCAATTTGAAGCCGGCTATCGCGACTTGTTGACGCAAACGAAGGAAAAGCTCAATGCCAAGCTGGTTATGATGGAACCGTTCGTGCTTCCCGTGCCGGAGGACCGCAAGCAGTGGCGGGAGGACTTGGATCCGAAAATAAACGTCGTACGGGAGCTGGCCCGGGAGTTTAACGCGCTGCTGGTGCCTTTGGACGGATTGTTCGCCCAAGCGTCAACACGGAGAGAAAGCAGCTATTGGGCTGATGATGGTGTCCACCCTTCTCCGGCAGGCCATGCGTTAATTGCGAGGGCTTGGTTGAATGCAGTCGGCATTGAATTAAAATAGCTTTTGTCTGTTTGGACGATAATAGGGGCTGTCCAGAAGCCGGTGAAAACTGACTGCTGGACAGCCCCGTTGTTGTTGTATGCGGCTTAGGCCAGGCTTTTCGATTCTTAAACTAGCTTAGCCGGCCAGGCCAGGCATGCCCTGACCTGATATGAATTAGTCAAACAGCTTCGGCAAGTTCTCGAGATAGGAGGGACGAACAATTCCTTTTTCCGTAATGATGGCTGTCACATACTCATGCGACGTTACATCGAAAGCCGGATTGAAGACCTGAATTCCTTCCGGAGCTGTCCGCTTGCCGAAGGCTGCCGTAATTTCCTGCTCGTCTCTTTCCTCGATCGGGATCTGCTCGCCCGTCGGTGTGTTCAAGTCAATCGTAGACAGCGGACAGGCTACATAAAAGGGGATGCCATGGGCCTTGGCCAGGACTGCTACGCTGTAAGTCCCGATCTTATTAGCCACATCGCCGTTGGCCGCGACCCGGTCGGTTCCGACAATGACCGCCTGGACCATGCCTTTGGACATGACATAGCCTGCCATGTTATCACAGATCAAGGTAACATCGATCCCGGCCTGCTGCAGCTCAAAGGCTGTCAGTCTGGCGCCTTGCAGAACCGGGCGCGTCTCGTCGGCGAATACTTTGATGTTCATGCCTTGGTCTTTGGCAAGATAAAAAGGAGCCAGGGCGGTGCCGTAACGAGCCGTTGCCAGTCCGCCGGCATTACAATGCGTCAGCACGCCCATGCCATCCTGCATTAAAGTCAGGGCATGCTCGCCGATAAGCCTGCAGGTCTCTTCGTCTTCCTGCTGGATCAGTTTAGCCTCCTGCAAAATATTTGCTTTCATGGCCTCGTAGGTCGTCTGCGGGTCGTCTGCATCCTTGGCAGCTCTTGCGCGGATACGGTCGAGAGCCCAAAACAGATTTACCGCCGTAGGGCGGGACGTAGCCAAATAATCGGCGGCTTCATTCACCTGCTTGTCGAGCTCCCGCTTGTTCTCCGAATCGTCCTCCTTGACCGCCTCATGATCGCGTACGCCTAAGTACACACCGAATGCTGCGGCAATTCCGATGGCAGGGGCTCCCCTCACCTTCATTTGCGAAATAGCTTCCCATACTTCATTAATCCGGCTCAGATCCAGGTAAAGAACCGTTTCCGGCAGCAAAGTCTGATCCAGCAGCTGCAGCACATTTTCCTTCCAGGAAAGAGAAACCAGTGCCGAGCTGATCGAAGAGGAAGCCGTGTTGGTTTTCGTCAATTCAATCCCTCATTCCGTAGTTTAGTTCTATAAGTCGTCTAGTTGATTGGGGGGCGCTGCCTGTCATTTCCAAGCGTGCTCGGCGATGGCGAGCAGATCCTCTATCGATTCGATCTCTTGGTGCTGTTTGATCAAAGAGGTGCCAATTTGCAGGGCAAGCCGTTCTGCCTTGGCGCGTACCTCGTCGTCGGGAATCGTATCGATATCGGCTACATGTGCGAGGCCGATAATGCGGCGCACCATTTTACATCCGGCAAATCCGGCCGTATCCTTGAGCAGCTGGCTCATATAACGCTCCTGGTAACCCGGCGTTTGGGCCATCCGATCCACGACATCCCGGTTCCACAGCTCTGTAAAACGGTTGTGGAACTCATCCCAAATGTCCTTCACTGTACCGGTCAGATAGCTGCGGTATGCCTCTTTATCCGCTGCGTCTGCTTTCCAGCCCTCCTGGCCGGCGGCGTTAAGCAGCAGGTTGGCAATAATGGCGCCGATATCGAAGCCCATCGGACCGTAATAGGCAAACTCAGGGTCAATCACCTTGGTGGATTGCTCTGTTACAAATATGCTTCCGGTGTGAAGGTCGCCGTGCAGCAGAGCTTCACCGCGGGTCAGAAACGCTTTTCTTAAATCAGCTACCTGCAGATGCAGCTCCTGATCGTTCCAAATTTGCTCTACTTCATTTTTGATCAGCGGGTTGAAGCTGTTATTAGGAGAATCCGTATAAGGATCATCAAAAATCAAGTCCTCGGTAATTTTACAGAGCTCCGGATTGATAAACCGCTTTTGCTGCAGTTTTTTCTCCTGCTGGTTCATGCCAAGATCGGAAGTATAGAACAGCGTGCGGGCCATAAATTCTCCGATATGCCGGGCAAACAGCGGGTAGCGATTGCCTTCTATCAGCCCTTTGCGCATAATTACGTGGTCGCTTAAATCTTCCATCACCGTAAGAGCAAGCTCTTCATCATACGCATACACATAGGGTACCAGACTGGGGCACAAGTCATGCTCAAGCTTTAATGCTTCGCTTTCAATGCGGGCGCGGTCCAGTGTCAAAGGCCAGGATTCGCCTACAACCTTAGCATAGGGCAAAGCCTGCTTCATAATAATGCTCTTATGGCTCGTCCTATCGGTTATATGGAACACCAGATTTAAATTGCCATCTCCGATTTCACGAACATCCAGTTCCGCATCTTCAGGAAAAAGGCTAGGAAGTTTCTTAGCATAATCTACAGCTTCTTCAAGTGTAAGGGCATGATAGCTCATTGGACAAAAGTGCCTCCTTCAATCAATATAAATACGCTCCGATTCGGAGTAGAATGGTTTAATCCTAAGTGGTTACTATTATAACAGTTTTCAGCTGGCAAGGAATATAAGGATTTCATTGGGACCCGGCAAGCCCCCTTAGAACTGGAGAAAAGGAGATTAAGCAGCTGGAGAAAAGTTCATTAGTGAATGAGGCTCAAGGAATGAAAGGGAATATGGTTGAAGTCCACTATCTTCTATGTTAATTTGGAAACAGCCATGATATACAGAAAGCTGTACGGCCGTCTCAACCCTGGGACGGTCGAAAGCATTATGCCCCGCTATATCAGCAAGTGTTGGAAAAACTGCCAGCCGACTTGCGAATCGTCAAGCAGACAGGAGGTCTCCGATTGAATGGGACAACATGTGGCTTTGAAGGAATGGGCGGTCATCATCCAGGCGCTGCTGCAGGGGAACCAGCATCTTTTGCTGCGCAAAGGAGGGATCCGAGAGGAGACCCGGGATTTCCGGCTGCAAAGCGATGAGTTTTATTTATTTCCTACCTATGAGCACCAGAAAAAAGAATGCATCCAGGACGTATACCGCGCGGGACTGCAAGAAACGATAGTAGAATGGGAAGCTGTACCTTCTTCTTCGGTCCGCTTGACCGCCTATGCGAAGGTAAGTGAGGAGCTGTTGATCCATGAGAGGGAGGAGCTGGACAAGCTGCGGCCCTTTCATATTTTCACGGATGCTTTTGCCGAAACAAGATTCAGGTGGAAGCCCAAAAAGCCTCTGCACGTTCTTCTCTTGAGGGTATACAGATTGGCTGAGCCTCTGGATGTCTCTATGAAAGAGTCGTACAACGGATGCCGCTCATGGATTAGACTGGAGGAAGAGGTTAACAAGCCAGGCTTGATTCCTGTTCTTTCGGATGAAGCCTTTGCCGTGCAAAAAGCAGCGGTGCTAAGCGCTTTGGAGAGAGCTTAACAAAGCCGTCCGGTACTTTCTATAGGTTTTAGTAAAAAAAGTAGGCCGACCACTTTAATGATGATGACAAGTAAGGTATAATGGAGTTATGATTGAGAATCACTGATAATCATTTAGAATAATTATCAACTAAAAATCAATATAAATGTGGAGGGAATAAACAGTATGTCAAACGCAGTTAATTTTAATATAGACGGTTTGAAGGCAACCGTTGAAGGCAAAGAGATTTTAAAAGGCGTGACCCTCAATATTAAAGGCGGCGAAGTCCATGCTGTCATGGGACCTAACGGTACGGGTAAAAGTACATTGGCTTCCGCTCTGATGGGACATCCCAAGTACGAAGTTACTGCCGGATCCGTCACTTTGAACGGTGAAGATGTGCTCGAGATGGAAGTAGACGAAAGAGCGCGGGCAGGTTTGTTTTTGGCTATGCAGTATCCAAGTGAAATCAGCGGGGTGACCAACTCCGACTTCTTGAGAAGTGCGATTAATGCCCGCCGTGGAGAAGGCAATGAAATCTCCCTGATCAAGTTTATCCGTCAGATGGAAAGCAAGATGAAGGAGCTCGAGATGAATCCCGAGTTTGCCCATCGTTATTTGAACGAAGGCTTCTCCGGCGGGGAGAAGAAGCGCAACGAAATTTTGCAAATGATGCTTCTTGATCCTCGTCTGGTTATTCTGGATGAGGTAGACTCCGGTCTTGATATCGATGCGCTGCGCATTGTAGCCCAAGGCATTAATGCTTCGCGCAGTGAAGACAGAGGATTCCTGATCATCACTCACTATCAGCGTCTGCTTGATTACATCAAACCGGACTTTGTTCATGTTATGATGCAGGGACGGATCGTCAAGTCCGGCGGTCCGGAGCTCGCTGAGCGCCTGGAAAGCGATGGTTACGATTGGATCAAAGAAGAACTCGGCATTGTGGACGAGACGGTCGGACAAGAAGCGTAACTCTTTCTTTGACCTTAAGGCTTGTTAATTCATTCGCTTGGCTGATCGGGTCTTCGAAATAACAGACCGATCCGGACGGGCGAAAGATGACCGGATGCAAACTATAATAAAAGCGAATAAAGCTTGGCCGTGAGCCACGCTGGTAGGAGGAATATAGATGAGCACGCAGACCATTCTTCCAATCGACCGCAATTCTGTCTTTGAGCTTTCCACAAGCAAGAACGAACCGGAGTGGATGACCAACCTTCGCTTGCAGGCACTGGAATTGGCAGGACAGCTGGAATTGCCTAAATTGGAAAAAACCAGTTTGAAGAGATGGCAGCTTGACGCCATCGGATCTTTGGAAGCAGCCGGCAATCCTAAGGCTATTGATGTGCTTCCTGATAACACAAAGCTTTATGTTGGGGAAGAAACGGCTGACCCCCTTGTCTATATGAACAATTCCGGAGGAGTATTCGCCCGGATTTCTGAGGAGCTTTCCGCGCAGGGAGTTATTTTCACGGATTTGGCAACTGCGGTTAAGGAGCACAGTGACCTCGTACAGAAATATTTTGCTCAGGCGGTAAAGCCGGATGAGCACCGTCTGGCTGCTCTTCATACGGCTGCTTGGAACGCAGGTGTTTTCCTCTACGTTCCGAAGAATGTAGAAATAAGCATTCCGCTGCAGGCCCTGTTTATTACAGAAAACTCGACGAACGCTTTTGTTCCCCATGTGCTGATCGTAGCGGAAGACAACAGCTCGGTTATTTATACGGATACAATGGTTTCCGATGGTGGAGACGGGCCGCTGGTGTCCAATGCGGTTGTTGAAGTGTTTGTTAAGCCAGGAGCTAAAGTCCAGTTCTCTTCCGTTCATCAGCTTGGCGAAGAAGTGGTTGACATTTCTTACCGCCGTGCTGTCGTGGAAAAGGACGGCTCCATCGATTGGATTATTGGTGAGATGAACAATGGAAACGGCATTTCCGACACCACTTCTTTGCTTAAAGGCGACGGCTCCGAATCTGATGCTAAAGTAATCTGTGTTGGTACTTCGGATCAGAAGCTGAACTTGACTACCCGTGCCAGACATTTTGGCAGAAGCTCAAGAAGTGATATGATTACCCGCGCTGTTATGAGAGATTCCGCTACAGCGATTATTAACGGGATTACGAAGATCGAGAAAGGCGCTACCGGGGCACACGGCGAGCAGACAGAAAGAGTTATGATGCTCAGCCCTAAAGCACGCGGAGACGCCAACCCGATGCTGCTTATTGACGAAGATGATGTAACTGCAGGCCACGCAGCCAGCGTCGGCCAGGTAAATCCTGAGGATGTTTACTATCTGATGTCACGCGGAATTAGCCGTGAACAAGCTGAACGCCTAATTATATATGGTTTCCTGGCTCCTGTAGTTTCCGAAATTCCATTGGAGAATCTGGAGAAACGCCTGCAAAGGATGGTGGAAAGGAAGCTGGGACAATGAACGCCTCCGAAATCCGGACCCATTTCCCTGTCCTGAACCAAGAGGTTAACGGCCATCCGCTGGTGTACCTTGACAGTGCTGCCACTTCGCAGAAGCCTGCTCAAGTACTCGAAGCGGTACGCAAGTACTATGAGTGGGATAATTCCAATGTTCACAGGGGCGTCCATACGCTCGGGAACCGGGCGACGGAAGCTTACGAGGGTGCGCGCGAGAAGGTGCGTGAATTTATCGGCGCCGGCAGTACGGAAGAAATCATTTTCACCAGAGGAACCACTACGGCGATCAATCTTGTGGCCTCCAGCTACGCCCGTTCCGTATGCGGACCTGGAGATGAAATTGTAATAACGCCAATGGAGCACCACAGCAATTTGATTCCATGGCAGCAGGTCGCTAAAGCAACTGGAGCCACATTAAAATATATTCCACTTCAGCCGGATGGAACGATCCAGCTGGCTGATGTGGAACAGACCATTACCGACAAAACGAAAGTGGTTGCTGTCGTTTATGTTTCCAACGTTCTCGGGACGATCAATCCGGTTAAGGAAATTGCCAGGATTGCTCATAAGCACGGCGCCAAAATGCTGGTGGATGGAGCACAAAGCACACCACATATGGCTGTGAATGTGCAGGAGCTTGACTGCGATTTTTATTGTTTATCCGGACACAAGATGTGTGCCCCTACCGGAATTGGGGTATTGTATGGTAAGAAGGAATTGCTGGAACAGATGGAGCCCGTTGAATTCGGCGGGGAAATGATCGATTTTGTCGATCTGTACGAATCCAGCTGGAAGGAGCTTCCCTGGAAATTTGAAGGCGGGACTCCAATCATTGCCGGAGCGGTGGGCTTGGGAGCAGCGATTGACTTTTTGAACAGCATTGGCATGGATCAAATCGCGGAGCATGAGCATCGTCTAGCCGCTTACGCGCTCAAACGGATGAGTGAAATCGACGGGATCACGATTTACGGCCCGAAGCAAGACCGCGCCGGATTAATTACCTTCAATCTTGAAGATGTTCATCCGCATGATCTGGCTACGGTATTGGATACGGAAGGCATTGCGATTCGTGCAGGGCATCATTGCTGCCAGCCGCTGATGAGATGGCTGGAAGTATCCGCCACAGCCAGAGCGAGCTTTTATCTGTATAATACAGAAGAGGATATTGATCGACTGGTATCCGGTTTATTAAAAACAAAGGAGTTCTTTGGTGATGCAACTGGATGATTTGTACCGCAGAGTAATTATGGACCACTACAAAAATCCGCGCAACCGGGGAACCTTCGATGGAGAAGGCATCACGATCGATTTGAACAACCCTACCTGTGGAGACCGCATCTCTCTGCAGATGAAGGTAGAGGATGGCATCGTGCAGGATGCAAGGTTTGTCGGGGAAGGCTGCTCAATCAGTATGTCTTCTGCTTCTATGATGACCGAGGCGATAAAAGGGAAGACATTGGAAGAAGCGCTGACGATGGCGGATCAATTCTCCAGATTGATGAAGGGCGAGGATCTTGAATTTGAATATGAGGACATCGAGGCGCTGTCTGGAGTGAATAAATTCCCTGCTCGCATTAAATGTGCTACACTTGCCTGGAATGCCATGCGTAAAGGTATTGTGCAGGTTAAGGAATAAACAGTTAAGTGACGATCGGTAACCGTCCGTAACGGGCAAGATTGTTTTTGTATAAGATTGAGTTTAAAAAGGAGGGACTACCCATGGCTAAAAAAATGCCGGAAATGGAAGAGTATAAATATGGCTTTCGGGATGAGCATAAAGCGATTTTCCAATCGGGTAAAGGGTTGACCAAGGAAATCGTGACGGAAATTTCCCGAATGAAGGGTGAGCCTGAGTGGATGCTGGATTTCCGCCTGAAATCTCTGGAACAGTTCTTCAAGATGGAGACTCCGCGTTGGGGCGGCAATCTGGATGACCTGGATTTCAATGACATTCAATACTATGTCAAGCCTTCTGAGAAGCAAGGAAAAACGTGGGAAGAGGTTCCCGCCGAAATTAAAGAAACGTTCGACAAGCTGGGCATTCCGGAGGCGGAGCAAAAGTTCCTTGCTGGAGTATCCGCTCAGTATGAGTCGGAGGTTGTTTACCACAATATGCAAAAGGATCTTGAGGATCAAGGCGTTATCTTCATGGATACCGACTCGGCTCTGAAAGAGCATCCGGAGCTGTTCCGCAAATATTTCGGAACCGTTGTTCCTCCTTCTGATAATAAATTCGCTGCCTTGAACAGCGCAGTATGGTCAGGCGGCAGCTTCATCTACGTTCCTAAAGGAGTAAAATGTGAAGTCCCTCTGCAGGCTTACTTCCGGATTAACTCCGAGAACATGGGGCAATTTGAACGCACGTTAATTATTGCTGACGAAGACAGCTTCGTCCACTATGTTGAGGGCTGTACGGCTCCGATCTACAGCACCAATTCACTTCACAGTGCGGTTGTTGAGATCCTGTGTCTGAAAAACTCCCGTGTCCGTTATACGACGATCCAAAACTGGGCGCCAAACATTTATAACCTTGTAACAAAGCGTGCAGTTGCGGAAGAGAATGCGAACATGGAATGGGTCGATGGCAACATCGGTTCCAAACTGACCATGAAATATCCTGCGGTTGTATTGAAAGGACGCGGCGCGAAAGGTTCCGTCTTGTCCATTGCCGTTGCAGGCAAAGGCCAGCATCAGGACGCCGGAGCGAAAATGCACCACCTTGCTCCTGATACGACTTCGACCATCGTGTCCAAATCGATCAGTAAGCATGGCGGTAAAGTCACTTATCGCGGCTTGGCTACCTTCGGACGCAACGCGGAAGGCGCCAAAGCGAACATCGAATGCGACACGCTCATTATGGATAATGAGTCCACTTCAGACACCATCCCATACAATGAAATCATGAACGATAACGTAACTCTGCAGCATGAGGCTACCGTTTCCAAGGTTTCCGAGGAGCAGCTGTTCTACTTGATGAGCCGCGGCTTATCCGAAGAGGAAGCGACACAAATGATCGTTATGGGCTTCATTGAGCCATTTACGAAAGAATTGCCTATGGAATATGCGGTTGAGATGAATAGATTGATCAAGTTCGAAATGGAAGGCTCGATTGGTTAAGGATTTTATAAGCGTATCTTGGGCTGAACGGTGTCGAGCTAGTGAATGATACCGATTTGATACCGTTTCAGTCAAATACGCTCATAACTTCGTGCTTGCGCTCCATATATAGGAGGCACACGAGGCACATACGATTCTCATTGAATCCGTTGATTTTTTCAGCGGATTCTTTTATTTAAAGTATAAAAAAAAGCACCGAAAGGTGCTTTTAAGTTAAGTAAACTTTATTTAATGATTCCTTTGGATCTTAAATCCTCAAAGTTAAAATAATATCTGTCTTCATCATATTTAATGATTTTGATTCCGCCGATTGTTTTTTCTCCTTTTTCCCAGTCGCCAGGAAGCTGTAAGCGTAATACCACCTCAGGATTAATTGTAGGTTTGGGTCCATAAAACACTAGCTCAGAGCCTTCCGTTTTAACAGTGATACTATGCCCTTTTTGAAGGATGCTGCCAGCCAGCCACCCTTCACTCAATTTCGGAGGAAGTGTTTCTTCTCCTGTAATTCTAGCGATAACGAGGACGTGATCGTCTTCATCTGTAAATGTATGTCTTGATCCATTGTAATCGTCAAAAGCTTCATAAAAATGCATTCCATCGGCTTCATAAAAATAGGACTCCTTGGGAATCTCAATTTTATTATTCTTCGCAAATTCTTCAATTGCTTTCCTTTCTGCTAATTCTCTGCTTACAAACTCTTGTTGTCCAGATATTGGCGAAGCCATGTCGTCTTCAATCGTATAATGATTGCCATCCGTATTAATCTCTACCCGTTGCTTTTCTGCATTCCACTTGTAGTCAACTCCAGTCAGATCGCCCATCTTAGCCAGTGGAATGTATGTACTGCCTTCATAATTTAATATGGGGCTTGCAGCATCCTCATATTTTACACCGTTAACATAAATCGGATAAGAAGCATCCAACAGAATATACTGCTTAACTGCCGAATAAGCAGATGTAGTTCCCACCACAAGTGCTGCCCCTACTACAATTCCTATTGAAATATCCCTAAATTTTCGCAATTTCCTTCCTCCAAATGTTTGTATTTTCTCTATACTATCACATTCACAGATCGATAGACTTCTTATTTTTAATTCCCCGGTTAAATTGATCATTGAGCCGGCAGACAGGTCGATGCCCGCACTGATCATGACAAATGCTATGTGGACGCTTATCATGTCAGGCCAAGTCTACAAAGATACAAAATTAAAGGTACAATTCGATGAAAGGTTACATGATAAAAAATGATTCAAAATAACCAGAAAAAATGATTCGAAATACCTTCTTGTAATAGGTAAAATAATCTAGTCTCACTTAGATGTATATAGTAAAATAGTCCTTGAGGAAATGAGGGATAACTATGTACAGGTATGTGATCCGTAACAAAGATGGTTTGTTTTATATGCAAATTGACGATAGTAAAGGATATTGGGTCAACAACATTTACGAGGCCACGAGATATAGGACCCACATTGCTGTGAATGAAATGGTGAGCAAAATCGAACAAGCTATTAAACAGGACTGCTACATTATTCGAATAAAGTAGGAGAACCCCATTCGAATAAAGCAGCAGTACTCTGTATGGCTTGATGAAGTTGGCCCTTGTCCAGTTAAATAGAGGTACCTCAGTCAAATAGTCTGTAAGAAAACGAAGTTTGGCACCGCTCCTATGCTTAGGGTTGGTGTCATTTTATCTTTTTCTGCTAATGGGTGCAGCCGTATTCCAATGTTACTATTTGTAACTCAATGTGACTGCCATTAGCTTTTTCTGGAATGGAATAAATCGGAAAAATCGGTGCGAATGAATAGAGATGGAACCTTTTACGCTCTGAGAGCGTCTTTTTTAGGGAGAAGTGAAAATCGGAAAGGAAAGAATTTATGAAAACAAAGCTGTTGTTATACGTGGGAGTCCTGGCTTTATCCATTACAGCCTTATCAGGAAATGGCTTGGCTGAAAAATTACAACAAAGAACAGAGCTTGGGGTACAGCTTGTTATAACATGGATAGCGGATAACCAAGTGGAGTTAGTGATGAGCGAACAAGATTATAACACCAATAAAGAGGAGATTATGCAAGGGATTGAGCCGGAGGCGATTAAGCTCAGATTTGATAATTATAAATTAATTAACCAGCCCGGTGAAGAATTTACTCTGGATTGACAATTGCGGAAGAGCGCGAAATTCGGAGTAGGCATAGATTGCACTAAAAATTGTTGAGCTTGGGAATAGATTGTTTTCCATGAGCTTTAGCTCAAATCAGCTCAAACCCCAGTTCAACCCCAGATCACCGGATCAACCCCAGAAAAACCGAGAACCAAACCGAGAACCAAACCCAGATCAAACCTCGATGCCTGCACTATGCTTTCTATCCGCATGCTTGAAATGGAGTGAAGCGAATTGAACCAAAGACGATTGCTGCTCACCTACGGGCATGATCTCGATCATAGCAATATAGACTTTTTGGTCAGAGAGCGGCTTGCGCCCTATTTTGCCTATGGAATCGATTATGAGCACCCTTCCCTACAGTTTGGGGCCGAATTCATACTTAACTACCAAGTCTACGATACGAATATAAAAAAGTGGACACCCAGCTACTATTTGAATGATTACCATCTGACTTCCAAACAATTATCCGGTTTCCTGTATTCTCTAAAGAAACTGAAAGGCACACACGTATTATGTGATCCGAAGGTCCATGGACATCATTGGATGGAGCGGGATGGAGTAGAGTACAGCACTAATGTTTTCAAAACAGTGGAGGAAGAATACTTATATTTCCTTGAGTTTAATAATGAGCCAATTGCAGATGAAAAGTATGCAGAGAGAACCCGCAAATTGCCTAAGGAACAGTTAAGCTCTCTCTGTTTGAGAGTTCCCTCCACACTGAATTACGAAGAGAGAACAGAAAAAGTGAACAATTGGCTGGACCGGCTGCTTCTAGCTTGAAATGACGAAATGGGGTGCGCAGTAGGGTTTTTTAGTAATTGGGCTTCTTAAAGCGGTTTGAATGAGCTGCTAATAAGGCTATAGCCGTTTAATGAAATAGCTGATTTTTTATTGACGCTTCTTAAATTAACACACCTTATTAGGGCAACTAGTGAAACACTTTATTAACGCTCCTTAGGGGGAGGGCTTCGAAATGCCGGATTTTATAGCTATGATTTGGCCTGTGCTCATGCTAGGGCTATTTGTTTTTTAATCTATGTGATTATCAAAGCGGTATTAAGAAGATGAAGTGAAGATGAGATGGAAACGAGTAATAGCTAAAGGAACTCGGCGAACTCTTAGACTGCGATTAGAAGCCCACCGAGTGCTAACGGCGGAACTCAGCGCCGCTATTCGGCCAATTTGGAAGAAATTCTGCTTGATTTGTGGTCAACAGCGCTGTCTCAGTACCGCTGCAATTCAAACATGGCCGAAACCTTACAAAATAAGGTTTTTCAGTTCCGTCACAAGACAACGACTCTTTTGATAACGGCGGTCCCTAGATTTGTTATGCGCTAACGCTTGTGATTAGCGGATGATTAACTGTGAAATAACGGTGATGGCGGGGAAATGCGGCGTTTTACAGGCCGCCTAGTTGCCCTGTTCGGCTTCTAACGCTCGCCATGGTCCTTATTTTGCTCAAATCGCGGTTTTCTGGGCTTTATGTCAAATAAGAGCAAGGGTGAGCGTTAGAAATCAAACCCCTGCTTTTTCCGCTGAATATGAGCCAGGGCGAGCGTTAGCGTAGTCCGGTTCGCGGACCTACCTCACAAAGCACATACAAAGCATTATACAGGGCATCACGCAGATCAGGTCGCCAAAATAATCGGTTAAGGCAGCCGCCTTTCAGGACATCTATTGGTCACTATACAATAAAAGGCAGCGTATGCCAACAAACTGGATAGAGGATAAATCTAAACCAGCAAACAAGCGGAATAATGGATAAAATTTAGATCAACTAACAACGGCATAATGCCTAAAAAAACTGTATAGGCTAACAAATTGCCAGTACGCATAAATAGCCGCAACGAGCTGCTACGCATAAAAAAGTGCTGCGCATAAAACTTGCTATTATAGCATAAAAAGTGCGTATCCTAAGGTTACATCCCAATGTAGCGGCTGTATAAGCTTTTGGCTGTAGTCAAATCATCCGTGCCTTGAATCAGCACCCGCCCATCGGCAAAAAGCACTAGCCGCATGTCTTCATCGATATGAAACTTCAGCAAGAAAGGATTCAGCTCCACGCGGCCCAGCGGTTTAAAGCGTTCGGCCCAGGCCGACAGATCAAGCTTTGCGGACTGCTTAGGGACGATCTGTACGCTGTCCCGGCCGCAAAGCGACTCGATCCACTCCCCGCTGTCCTCTGCATGCAAGTGATCGAATTGCTTCAGCGCGCATGCAGGACAATCCGGCTTGCGCATGCCTCGGCTGTCAATGGAGGAATGCTGGTTATTCCACAGATCGAGGTGCACGATGCTGCGGCTAATCCGCTCGTAATCGCCTACGAGCAGCTTCAGCGCCTCTGTCGCCTGATACGAGGCGACAACGCTGACGACGGGCCCGATCACCCCGATGGTATCGCACGTGTCTGTGCTGCCGCGGGGCGGAGCCGCCCCGAACAGGCATGCGAGACACGGAGTTTCACCGGGGATAATCGTGGCCGTCGTGCCGCGTGAGCTCACCGCGCCGCCATAAACCCAGGGAATGCCGTGCTTCACTGCAACATCGTTGATCAAATAACGGACGGCATAATTGTCGCTCCCGTCCAAAATGACATCAACGTCGGCAAGCAGTTCTTCGGCATTCCCGGGGTGGACATCGGCCACTCTCGGCTCGATGTCCACCCCGGAGTTGGCGGCGGCGAGGCGTTTGGCGGCGGCGATCGCCTTCGGCACGGATTGCTCCGCATCGATTTCGTCGTACAGCAATTGCCTCTGCAAATTGCTGGGTTCGACGAAATCGCGGTCAATCAGCCGAACGAAGCCAACTCCGGCCCGCACCAGATGCGAGGCGAGCACGGTGCCCAGTGCTCCCATGCCGACGATGGCGGCGCGGGCTTGCAGCAGCTTGCCCTGGCCTGCCGGACCTATTGGGGCAAAAAGCATTTGCCGGGAATACCTCTCGGCCATCCCTTGCCCGGATGAGGCAAATGATGATCTAGGGGATGAAGCTGCAGCTGATTGATTTTCATTTTCAGTTGAAGACTGACCGGTAGAACCGGAAGGACTCATGGAGAAATCACCGCCTGAAGTATAGTTTTGATAATCCGAGCACCTTTGCTGCTCTTGGTCCAAATTGAAAAGGGGCAAACCCTCAACGCTATCAATTCTGGTAAAAAGGGAACGAGACGTTTCCTTATTTTTTTGTAAACAGGAAGTGTAATTCGTTCTGCCATTTCATTATAATAAATAATAATCAAAATACCTACCTGCAAGTACGGTTGATTCACCGCGAATAGAGGTTGGGCAGCTGGCTTGAGGCCGTTGGCCGTTTCTTTAACCACTTCTTGGCCGCTTCGGGAGCAGCCTGTCTGCAGCCGGTTTGCAGTCTCGTTGCATACGGCTGCACGTGCTTACAGCACCTCGCTCAGGCTGCACGTGCTTACAGCATCTCGCGGCCTGTTTCGGGATTTTAACGCTCGCCAGTGTCCTTATTTGCGCAAAATCAGGGGGTTAAAAATTGTAACGCTCGCCATCGTCCCTATTTTGCTCAAATCGCGGGTTTCTGGGCTTTTTGTCACAAATAAGAGTAAGGGCGAGCGTTAGAAATAAAATCCTTGCTTTTTCGGCCAAATAAGGTCCAGGACGAGCGTTAGAGATTTTAAAATTCGAAGGTGAGTATTGGAGTCTTCCATACCCTTGAGATTAATCTTTTTTTTCACACAAAGAGGATAATGTAAAAGAACTGTTGAATCAAGGCCGCGTTAGCCGATAAGTAAAGTAGCGGGCTTTGAGCATAACGGTCTTTTCCAATCTCGTTTCTTAGCTGTCAAGGGCTCTGACAATGGCATGGTCTGGGTAACCAGCTTGCCGTTTTCCCTGTGATCAGCTTGGATGATCAAGACCGGAGGGATAAGCAATGGCAAGCGAGCTGCAAAAAATCGTTATTCTGCATACTAATGACATCCACAGCCATTATGAACAAATGCCCAAAATAGCTACTGCTTTTCGTACGCTGGAAGCGAAGCATGCGGGAATCCCTCTTCTTAAAATTGATGTGGGCGATCATATGGACCGGATGCGAATTGCCACGGACGGAACCGATGGTGCGGCGAATATCGCCATTATGAACGCAACCGGCTATCACTTGGCCGTTCCGGGGAATAATGAAGGGCTGACCTTCACCCAAGAGCAGCTGGCGGTGAATTATGGCCGGCTGGCTAATTTCATTGTGCTCGGCGGCAATATGGGTATTGCCCCTGACGGCGAGCTTCCCTCCTGGCTTTCCTCCCATTGGATTCAGGAGATGAACGGGATTAAACTCGGATTCATTGGTGTCACCGCCTATTATCCGGAATTTTATGCTCTGCTGAACTGGCAGCTTCATGAGCCGCTGTCCGTGATCGCTCAAGAGGTGGAAGCCCTGGCGCAGGAGGTCGACAGCATTGTCTTGCTTTCTCATCTAGGAATAGCCAAGGACCGGCAGATTGCGGAGACCATTCCCGGCATTGATCTTATTCTCGGGGCGCATACCCATCATCTGTTTGAGGAAGTAACGCTGTGTGAGGATACCTATATGGCAGCTGCCGGCTGCTTCGGCCGGTACATTGGCGAGGTAGAGCTGTCCTATGATCGGGCATCCAAGAAGCTGGTGCGGATTGAAGGAGGAAGCCATTCTGTAGAGGACTATGAGATGGCTTCTGATATTACCCGGTTGATTGAGAATTATGAAGTGCAGGGAGAGGACCGGCTGAGCGAAACGGTAACTATTCTCGAGCAGCCTTTGACGAATTCGTGGAAGCAGGAATCGCCGCTTGGTAATTTACTGGCTTCAGGGATTCGTGAGTGGGTTGGCGCGGAGATTGGATTGGTTAATGCGGGACAGCTGCTCGGGGGACTGGAGGAAGGCAGGGTGACGCGAAAAATGCTGCTAACCTTATGTCCTTCACCGATTAATCCCTGTAAGTTTTTGCTGCCTGGCCGCAAGCTGTTGGTGACATTGGAAGAGGCTTTGCTGGACGATTATATTAACAAGCCGATCAAGGGCTTCGGGTTCCGGGGAAAAATATTAGGTACCCTGTGTCTGGACGGGATTCAAGTGGAGTATGATGAGAACGCCGTGCCTCATCACAAAATTCGCTCAGTTACCGTCAACGGCGCTCCCCTGCAGCTTGACCGCCACTATTGGATCGGCACACTGGATATGTTCACCTTTGGCTCCGGATATCTTACTCTAAGCGAGGGAACCCAGACGGAGTTTTTCCTTCCTGAGTTTTTGAGAGATCTGCTTGCTCACCAATTGAAGGATTCCGCTGCCTTGGAGGGCTGCCATTATCGCAGATGGATCAAGACGAATCAGCCATCCCGGCTTGTGTAGTCCAAGCCTTCTATCCAGAGCTTCTTTCCGGAGCTTCTATCCAAGCTTCTATCCTGAGCTCGAGCAGCCCAATCCAGTGTCACACCCGCCATCGCATCGCTGCCCATCCTTCTCAAGCTTTAATAACCTTTTTGTTTCATCCAAAGTATACAGGATAAGAAGAGTCCCTGGTGCTCTTAGTTTCAATTTAATCAGCTTGATTGAGGGCTCAAAACTTAAACTAGTGGTTGACAACAAAGGAGGAAATCACTACGGGGAATGAGGGGACCTCCGATCGCTGTTAGCATATGCTCCCGAAGTACGCTTTCTTCCAGAAAGCGTTGACCCCAGATTTCTTAATCATAGCCGCCTCAGCGGTTGAAATCCGGAAGCAAAGGCGAACGCTTCCACGCTCCCGAAGCTGCTTTCCTTCGGAAAGCTTTGACTCCCTCTTCCCCTCCGCTTCTGCTATCTTATACTGTCAACCGCTAATTATTAGAGTGAGCCAGAGCCTCTAATTTGCTCAGCCCTTGTCCGCAGCTAAGCACGGTCCTAAGCGCTGCCCCAGCTCAGCCCTTGCCCGCAGCTAAGCACAGTCCTATGCGCTGTCCTAGCTCTGTCCTCTGCTCTCACCTGCTGATGATGCTGACCGCCAGCGCATCTTTTCTCCATGTTTATAACATGAGGCTCGTCATTCGGCCATAAGCTAAATAATGAACCGGAAAAA
>NZ_HE610958.1:30007-142170 GCF_000285515.1 Paenibacillus senegalensis JC66 | reverse complement strand
GTGGTAATCCTGGATCTTTGGAAAGCTGTCATCATTGGAATTGTAGAAGGCTTGACCGAGTTTTTACCTGTGTCCTCCACCGGTCATATGATCTTGACTGGACATCTTATCGATTTCAAGGGAGACAAGGCCGAAACGTTCGAAATTGTCATTCAGCTGGGCGCCATACTGGCGGTCGTTGTGCTGTACTGGAAGCGATGTTTGCGGCTGATCGGGATTGAGGATGCGGCGGAGAGGTACCGGCCGGGCCCCCGCTTGAATTTGCTGCACATTTTGATCGGTATTCTTCCGGCTATGCTGCTTGCTTTTTTTCTCCACAGCTACATTAAGCTGCTATTTATGCCGGAGACCGTTGTGCTCGGCTTAATAATTGGCGGGCTGTTCATGATCATTGCCGAGAAGCAGGGCCCTTCCGTCATTGAAGCGCCTACCCTGGAGGATATTACCTACAAGCAGGCTTTGTTTATAGGCGCAGCACAATGTCTTTCTCTGTGGCCCGGTTTTTCCCGTTCTGGCGCAACTATAGCAGGTGGTATGCTGGCCGGAACGAGCCGTGCCGCCGCGGCTGATTTCACCTTTTTGATGGCGATTCCGATTATGTTTGCCGCCTCAGGCTACGATCTTTTTAAGAACTATCATCTGCTTGCGGGGGGCGATGTTCTGTTTTTTGCGGTCGGATTCCTCGTATCCTTCGTCGTCGCTCTGTTAGCGGTAGCTACCTTCATTAAACTGGTAGCCCGTTTGAAATTAACTTATTTCGCCTATTACCGCTTTGTACTAGCAGGGATCGTCATTCTGTATTTGATACTGGTTGGTTTTTAGTATTCTAAATCGGAATTATTCGGAATACATATATAGGGACAAGGCCGTAAGGCCTGTTCCCGAAAATCTGGCGATTAGCGCGCAGGATCCGGCTGTTTAACTTTAAGCCGACATCAGGTACAATAAGAGCATCCATCAGGAGAGCCTTTGAGCTCCTATAATTTGCTAAAAGTCAGGTGTGTGTAACAACAATGAATGCGATAATGAAACCGGTAATGAGTCCGCAAAATGATCCGTGGGATCCGATTCATTCCCTTGCCCGGCATGGAAAACATGTGCTGACCAGTGTGGAAATGACGGTAACCAATTTATGCAATATGCGCTGTGAACATTGCGCAGTTGGCGATGCGCTCGTCATGAAAGAAGAAGAAAAGCTCCCGCTTCCTCTTATATTGCAGCGTCTGGAAGAAGTGGAGCATCTGCAAACGATAAGCATAACCGGCGGCGAGCCAACCTTTCATGAACGCAGCGTCAATGAATACGTGCTTCCGCTATTGAAGTATGCGAAGGATCGGGGCCTGTTTACCCAGATCAACTCTAATGTCACGCTGGATCTTAGCCGCTATGAACGGCTGGCCCCCTTTCTGGACGTGCTTCACATATCGTTTAATTACGCCGATGCCGAAGATTTTCTGCAAATCGGCTTTGCCCATACCGGGCGCGAAGTGAAGAAGGCTACCGCTGTCAAATTGTACGAGCAGATGATTAGCAACACCATCGCCCTTAGCAAAGGGGGGGTGTTCGTATCGGCCGAGTCGATGATTAACTACCGGACGCATAAGAAAATGCCGCAGATCCATCAGATGATCGTAGAAATGGGCTGCAGGCGCCATGAGGTGCATCCGATGTACCCCAGCTCGTTCGCTGCGAATTTGCCTGCCTTAAGCCTGGACGAAACCCGCACAGCGATTCATGATTTGCTGGATCACCGCAAGCCTGATGTCTGGATGCTGTTCGGCACGCTTCCCTTTTACAGCTGCAGTCCAAGTGATGAGGACCAGCGATTGATCCGCAGACTTCGTGAAGCCCCCATGGTAACCGTGCGCAATGATCCGGATGGCCGCAACCGGCTGAACGTCAACTTGTTCACCGGAGAAGTGTTCGTCACCGACTTCTCTTCGCTGGCTTCGCTCGGAACTATTCAACAGGATCGCCTGGACGATGTGTTTGCACGGTGGCTCGACCATCCGCTTAATCTGATGGTCAACTGCTATTGTCCCGAAGCCCGGTGCTGCGGGCCAAATCTGCTCGTAGCGGACGCTTATTACAAGGGAGTAAATTTCAAACAACGGAAGGCCATCCTCTAGCGGCTGCCTGCTGGACGGCCTCCCTTTTGTAAGGAGGGCCAACCATGTCCGGCAAACAGGTCGTCTATGCTTTGATCGGAATTGTGTTGCTTTATATGCTCTTTACAGTGGGGAGTCCGTTTTTATTTGCCTTGTTAATTGCTGTGTTTTTGGAGCCGCTTATTATCCAGACTGCAAAATGGTTTAAGCTTAGCCGCAGTTTAGTCTCCCCCTTAATTTGCTCCTTGTTCTTGTTCAGTCTGATGGCCATTACCTATGGCCTGGGAGCCAAAATTGTTATGGAGGCGATTCAGCTTTCGCGGCGGGCGCCCGTACTGCTGCTGGAGGCCAGCACTATTTTTAATCAGGCAGTCAATCAGGTGACCTCCGCACTGGATAAGCTTTATCCGGGGTTCTCTTCACGAATAGGAGCGGCGCTGGGCACATTCTTAAGCACACTCTCGGATTGGATGGCGACCTTCTCCGGCTTTCTGTTCTCACTGGCAAGAGGCATACCGGAGATGCTTCTATCGGTAATCGTGTTCCTCATTTCCTTCTACATGATCAGCTTAAAGCTGCCCGCCATCTATCAATCTTTTCTTTCTCTGTTTGAAGAAGAGTCCCGGCGAAAGGTCGTTTCCGTATTGGAAACCCTTCGCAAAGCGGTATTCGGCTTCTTCTCCGCCCAGTTAGTGCTGAGCATGATTACGTTTAATCTGGTGCTGGCCGGTCTGTTTTTCATGGGGGTGGATTATGCGCTGGCAACTGCCTTTTTCATCGTGCTGGTTGATGTTCTGCCCATACTCGGGGCCGGTGCAGTGCTTTTGCCCTGGGCGGTCTACAATTATTTGACAGGCGATTATTATTTGATGACAGGGCTTGCTCTGCTGCTGCTTGCCGTTACGCTGATTCGCCGTATTCTCGAGCCCAAAGTGGTAGGCGATGCGATTGGGGTGGGAGCTTTGCCCGTCATGATCAGCTTGTTTGTCGGCTACAAGCTGATCGGGCCAGTTGGTTTGTTCCTGGGCCCGGTCCTGGTTATTATTTACCAGGCCCTCCGCAATGAAGGCCTGATAAGGTTCAATATCCGTCTGGATTGATTGGGCGGCGGAAGCTTGACTGTCTTACGAAGCGGTTCCGATTGCGGACCGCTTTTTATTGTTTCTGCTCAGAATCAAGCGGATAACTCCATAGAGGATCAGGAATCCGAGCATTAGGAATGAAGAGCATCGGTACATGAACGCATAGCTGGATGCTGAAGCGATGACCCCGAGACATAATGAGCCTACGGCAATGCCCAGATCCGTGGAATTGTAAAATAGGCTGTTCGTAGTTCCGTAGCGGGCCGGATCGCTTTCTTTCAGCATCCAGGCCTGCAAGGTAGGCTGGACGGAGCCCATTCCGAGTCCGTAGAGCAAGGCTGACAGCACGAGCAGGAGCATCTGATCGGCAAAAGACAGGATGAGCAAGCTGCCCGCAAGAAATAAGCTTCCGGGAATGAGAACTGCTCCGTGCCCCTTTCTGTCAAATAATTTGCCTGCAATCGGACGGACGCCTAGTATCGTCAAAGCATTAAAGAGGAAAAACAATCCAATAGCCTCAAGCTCTCTCTCGATTCCGTACAGCGCGAGAAAAGCCAGCAGCCCGCCATAGGTTACTGCCATTACCATGTTAAGAAAAGCCGGGGGCAGGATGAATAGAATCGATCGTCGCTCTCTTCCATTCTTCCCGGGCAGGCCGGCCTGAGGATTCGATTCTGCAGCCGCCTGCTTCTTCCCGCTTCCAGCCAAGCTTTTCTTATCTGCAGAGGAGGCCTGTGAGGTACGGGCTATTCTTGCTTGCCGCAAACCGATCCCCATAAGGAGCGGAAAGATTAAGGAGATGGCTAAAGTCCCCCACATGGATAAACTCAAAAAACCATAATGGTCGAGCAGGGAAAGTCCGGCCAGCGGTCCGAGAGACATGGCAAGGCTGGTAGACAGGCCGAAGTAGCCGATACCTTCTCCCATACGCTGGGGAGGAATAATGTGGGAAACCATCGTTGCCATGATAGTGCTGCCCATTCCAAAGCCAATGCCAAAGCCTATGCGAAGCGCCAGAAGGACAGCATACGAATTGGCAAACGGATAGGCGGCCGTACAGATAACGGTCAGGATTAGCCCGGCGTACAGCAGCAAATGACGGGATATAGCCTTCATCAAAGCGGCCGTAGCAAATCGGGCAGCAATCGCCGCCAGCGCAAACAAAGTAGTAGTCAAACTGACTTTAACATCTCCGGGATTAAAGCGTTCGGTTACATAGGCCGGAAATGGTGAAAGCAGCATTTGCAGCGATAGAAACAATAGAAAATAACATAAGGTTAATAAAATAAAAGGCCGGGTCCACAAGGGCTCCGGTTGAATGGGAACGATGCGTTCGGGTTTAGTTTGTGTGGAAATGTCGGACATTTTCTTTCTCCTGTTCTTCTAAAATCAAGCTGTCAGTTTTGCGGCGAATGGATAGAAGCTGGCGGAACAGCTCCTCCAATTCATGGTTAGCAATTTCTTCTGTGGCCTGCCGGACCAGATGCTGCTCTATTCCTGCAGTCTGTTCGAGAAGCTGGTCTCCGGCCGGTGTCGTAAAGACCAAAAAGGATCTGCGGTCTCCCGGATCTGCCTGCTTGCGGATCCAGTTCTTCCTTGCGAGCGAATCCAAAATTCGGGTAACGGTCGGTCTGTCCTTGCCCGTCCGCTCGGCTATGCTTTTCTGGATGATGCCGTTATGCTCGCGGATACAGCTCAGCACGAGCCACTGTTCCGGGGTAATTCGAAATGGCTTCAAACGCAGGGTAAACAAATGAGAAAGCTTGCGCGAAGTTATAGATAACTGAAAGCCGATAGATTGCTCCAGCCGCGGTTTATTCATGGCCATCACCTTTCACTCCAGTGTGCCGTGTATGCATCTTACCAAAGCCGGGCATGCCCAGCCTGCAGCATTAAAAGAGCATTGAGCCGACCATGCGAGAAGCATTAAGCGCATTATTCACGTTAATTAGTTGTTATAGCAATTATATGTGGAACAATCATTATCAGGCAAGGAAAAGTTTCCTTCGTCTGGGCAGCCGCCCAGACCACCTGTAGGCCAATATCATAAGGTAAAGGAAAGTATGTCAAGATGCTGCAGAAAGGAGCAGACAATGAAAGCATTCACGCAAACAAGAGTATGGTATCCGTTCATCGGCCCATTTGATCCGTGCCCGCCGATCCGGGTGAAAACCTATTCAACGCCGCCTCAGCTGTTTTTAGGCTTCCAGCCTCCGCAGCTGCCTCAGAACAGCTTGCCGGAAGCCTTGCGGCAAGGAACCTTGTGGCCTGCGCTTTATAGTCCGTATGAGCCCCAACCGTAGAAAGGAGTTGTTAATCATGAGTAAGGGAAAATCTGTCCAGCAGCATAAGTCCGGCAAAACGGAGCAGGCCACAGTCTCTCCCCGTTACTATGAATTGCTGCAGCAATTGCAGGAAACGGACTTTGCCTTAGTGGAGCTGACCTTGTATCTGGACACTCATCCCCATGATCTGAAGGCGCTGGAGCAGTTCAACCAGCTATCCCAAATCAGACAGCAGCAAGCGGCTCGATTCGAGCAGGAATTCGGCCCCTTACTCGGATTTGGGCATAGTTTCAGCCGTTACCCGTGGCAGTGGGCGGAAGCCCCGTGGCCCTGGCAGGTTTAGCTTTGCAATAAAAATATAGAGAGAACCATATATGGAGCGGGAGGAGTTACCAGTTATGTGGGTGTACGAGAAGAAATTGCAGTACCCCGTGCGGGTAAGCAAGTGCGATCCAAGGATGGCGAAATATTTGATTGAGCAGTACGGCGGTGCAGATGGCGAGCTGGCTGCCGCTCTCCGGTATTTGAATCAGCGCTACACCATTCCCGACAAAGTCATTGGCCTGCTGACCGATATCGGAACAGAAGAGTTCGCTCATCTGGAGATGATCGCGACCATGGTTTACAAGCTGACCAAGGATGCGACGGTAGAGCAGTTAAAGGAAGCCGGGCTGGGTGACCATTATGCCAACCATGACAGAGCGCTGTTCTACAATAATGCAGCGGGTGTCCCATGGACTGCAGCGTATATTCAGGCGAAGGGCGATCCGATAGCTGATCTGTACGAGGACATCGCCGCTGAAGAGAAAGCAAGGGCAACGTATCAGTGGCTGATTGACATGACGGATGATGTGGATTTGCAGGACAGCTTAAAGTTTTTGCGGGAGCGGGAAGTCGTCCATTCCCAGCGATTCCGGGAAGCGGTAGAAATATTGAAAATGGAGCGGGACCGCAAGCAAATTTTTTAGTATATCATTTAAGGGCAAATGCTGCATAATATGATCTCGTTCAATTAAGAAGCATAAAGTCTAAAGCGGCTGATATGCTTCTTTGTTGATTTATAAGGGTATAAGAACCTGGAGAGGCTCGGTTCCCGGTCTGTATAATGTCTGGCCGTTGACTTCACGCGCATTTCATGATTTGATAATATCAATTGTCAAACGGAGAAACGTATGAGAGAAATTTGACGAAATAATGTTAAGGGGCAGATCAATTGATGAGTGGCAATAAGTATCCGGAAGCCATCCTGTTTGACCTCGATGGCACGTTGTTCAAGGCGGAAACATTGATGGAACCAGCCTATTTCGCTATGTTTGATCAATTGCGCGAAGAGGGCAGCTATGAGGGAGAGACGCCGCCGGTAGAAAGACTGCTGGGCGGGCTCGGCATGCTGCTGCGGCAAATCTGGGAGAGGGTGCTTCCTGGGGCAAGCGATGACTTGATCAATCGGATGAATGATCTGATGCTGGAACATCAACTGAAGCTGCTGGAGAATGGAACCGGCGAGCTTTACGAGGGTGTGCCTGAAATGCTGGCCGCATTGAAGGAAAAAGGGATTCGCCTGTTTGTAGCGAGCAACGGTTTGGAGGATTATGTCAAGCAGGTCGTTCAACATAAAGGGATTTCCGAGTATTTCGAACAGCTGTACAGTGCGGGGGAATTTCAGACGCCTTCCAAGGCCGTGCTCGTTAGGCTGCTGATGGATACCCATGGAGTGAGCAGATGCTGGATGGTAGGGGACCGGTCGTCTGATGTAGAAGCTGGCTTGAAGAACGGGTTGACAGTGGTCGGCTGCAATTACGCAGACTTTGGAGCCGGCGGTGAGCTTACGGGTGCCCACCATCTTATTACCGACATTAGGCAATTGCCGGATTTATTAGACTGATTGGCGAAGAGGTACATTAGCAGGCTTTCCGGGACGATGGCCAGCCGAAACGGGCTGCGCGACAGGCGGGATGCCTTATGGTGCCAATAAGCTTACAAGGCCGCTTCCCCTCCTTGCAATTTAGGAGCGGGGCGGCCTTGTTTTGCCCCGAAGCGCAAAGCTTCTGGGACGCGGGAGATAATCGTTACAAGATGATAGTTAACCACACGCCCTATTCCTTTGTGCAGCTGTCATCCGGTTCGCGTGCGGCGCTGTGCTGCCGGGCAGAATTGTCTTGCCGGTTATCTTCAGAGCTGCGCTCTGTCTGCAAAGAGTCTTCTTCCGCCAGGGAAGCAATGGAAGCTACCTGCTCCTCTTCCCGGGCATGTAGCCCAAGCTCTTTGACCTTATCACGAAGAGTGCTTAAGGCAGGTTTCCATTTTTCGGAAGAGGTTCTGTCCATTTTTTTGGATAAAGCCTTGGAGGAATTCTGTCTTAGCCAAATAGCATACTCCAGCGGCCTGCGTATGGCAGTAGTGTAAGTGCGCCTCTCTCCGATTTGGTAGAAGACCTCTCTCGCCGGCTTGGGATTAATCTCCAGCAGCCAGACGCCTCCTTTGCGGTCAACAGCCAGATCCAGTGCCATCTCGCACAGATGTTTGAATTTGCTTTCCACGTGCTCAACGACGCGGTGGCTCAATGTTTCCATCTTGCTGCGGATCTCTTCAATCTGGGCCGTGCCGAAGCGGCGGCGCAGAAGAGCCTCCATCGTCGCAGCGGAGCCTCCTCCATGCAGATTGGAGGTGACACTTTTAGGAGGACCGATGCGGCCCGCACAGCCTGTGACTTCCCATTGCCCCTGTCCGTTCTTCTGGATGAGCATTCTAAAGTCGTGCACTCTTCCATCCGGCAGGGTAATATCGATCCCCTGTTGAATCAAGTAACCGTTCTTCAGCCGAAAAGAGGCGAGCTTGAGCGGAATTTGCTCCTTCCGGACGAGCAGGGGGGCTATAATTTTGCGCCCCTGATTGCGTCCCCGGATCAGGTACAATCCGTTTGACTGGCGCCGAATGCTGATGATCCCGCGTCCGCCGGTGCCGTCTTCCGGCTTTAAGTAGACTAGAGGGTAATTTTGCAGAAAGCGGTATAGATCCTCGCGGCTCTGGTAGCGCGTTGTATCCGGCAGGTGTTTGGCTATGAAGCTGTTCGCGGCGAGCAGCTTCTGGTTTCCCCACTTATGCATTATGGGGCGGTTAAGGAAAGTCAGATGCCCGTAGCGGGATCTAAACTTTTTGAGCAGCTGGAACCGGTACGTCTTCTGGTATCGGCAGCGGTCGTAAATAAGCTGGGGGATCGGCACCCATTTTCTGGTCCATTTTTTCAGTGAGCTGTTGTAGATATGGGCGTGAACCATATCGTTTTTGGCAGAAATGTCTTCGGGAGTGAACACTTGAATGTTCACCCCTAGCTTCTCTCCCTCAATACTTAACTTGCGGAAAAACGAAATATCCTCCATGCGGTTGTTGCGGATGTATAAGGCCATCACGCCAAGGACCATTTCAGCCATAGCTTTTTATCCACCTCCCTTTTTCTTCGGGCTGCCGCTCAAGTATTTTCCGTACTGAATAATCCGCTCCAAGGATTTCTGCCGGATGTCTGGCTCGTCAAATTTCATCGGACGCGAATTCGCCTCGAAAAACCAGATTTGGCCTGAAGTATCCACACCTAAATCCATAGACATTTCTCCAAGGACGTGCCCGGATGCCTTCTCGATCCGGCGGGCGATCGTATGAGCCGCCCGCTTGACCTTAGCGAGGAGAAGAGCGGCAGCTTCCCTTCCAAAAGTGGCGCTTAGCAGCTTTTCCGGCTCATCGATAGAGCCCCCGCGCGGAACGTGGGTGGTGATGCTGCGCTTACCGGCGACTCTGGCGCCAATGCCGGTGAGGCTCCATTTGCCTTTGCCGTTTTTCTGGACAAGCACGCGAAGGTCGAACGGCCGGCTTTGGTAACTGGCCAGCTTGATTCCTTGCTGGACAATGTATTCCTCCGAGCCCATCAATTCCTTGAGCTGCACCCACAGCTTGGAGAGTGTTGCATGGGCGGACAGATGGCTTTTGCGAGTATTCTGCCAGCTCAGGCGGTATGGCTTGCTTTTGACAGAGCTCAGCTCGACCTTCATAATGCCTTTACCGGCTTTACCGCGGATAGGCTTCAAATAGATGGTGGGAAAATGCTTGAGATATAGCTCCAGGTCTTGAGGGCCTGACAATTTTTTAGTTGCAGGGGTATATTTTTTCGTCAGCTTGGCTTTATTCAGCCACTCAAATAACGCCCATTTGTTAAAAAAGAAAGGATTGAAAAAACGAATTTGAGAATGCCTCATTAATGCTTTAATCGTTTGCTGCACCTCGGGCTGAAGCTCATCCTTACGCGTCGGGATCCGGTTGTAGATGACCTGGGGAAGCGGGAGCATCATCTGAGACCAGGTCTTTGTCGATGTATTGTAGACGTAACTGTTGATTCTCCTTTGCGAAAGCTTCAAATCCTTGACCACAACGACATAGACAAAGGCGCCCAGTTCCTTGCCGCATTGAATTAAATCGATAAAGTTATAATGATTGCCGCGGAAAGGTCTTGTATTATCATGCATCGTTAGAATTGCAATCGAGGGCAGGGGAGAGGCATGCTGCAGAAAAAGTTCCACCTAGCCCTCCCTCCTCAGCTGAAATCGACTCAGGTACATGCAGTGATCGATTAGATTTTTTAACGAGGTTTTGCCTTGGGATTTAAGGGAAGGATGCTTGAAAATAGAGCGTCCGGGCTTGGCGTTGGCTTCGAACATCCAGATGCGTTCATTTTTGTCGATGCCGAGGTCAAAGCCGAGCTCGCCCAAAGGTCTCGAATAATTGCGTTCAATAGAATTGGCCAGCTTGATGGCAACGGCTTTGGCTTTCTCCAGCACACTGTCACCGCGGCTGCCGAATACCCGGTTTAGCACCTGCTCTGGAGTCATCAGCTGTCCGCCGGTGCGGACGTGGGTAGTTACGCTGCCTTTCCCTGCCTTTTTGGCGCCGATCCCGGAGGTTACCCATTCATTATCGCCATTCTTGGTCATATGGAAGCGGAAATCGATCGGACAGCTGTCAATTTCAATCAAGCGGATCCCCTGCTGGACGACATAATACTGCATGCGGACTCCGTGGTTTTTGAGCAGCCGCATGAGTCCTTCAAAACGGGAGAAGCGCATGAGCACATTGCTGCCATTGCGGCGGAACCGGGCGAAATACCCCCTTTCGGGACTGTAGGTCAGGCGGTAAATTCCAATGCCGAGACTCCCGGCTGTAGGCTTCAAATAGACAAAGCGGTGCTTCTCCATCATGGTCCGGATTATTTGGGACGTTGGACGGTTGTGGGATTCCGGAACGTGCTCGTTAGCTTCATCTCCAGCGAGCAAGCGGTAAACATCGGATTTGTCAAAGAAGCTCCAGTTGAAAATCGGAATATTCCGGCGGACGAACTTTTCTTTGAAATCCTCCATCGAGATCGATTTCTCTGCACTGCGGCTTGGCAGGCGATTATAGATGACATCGGGCAGCGGAACTGTTTTGCGGACCCAGCGGCCGCCGGAGGACGGGAAATACCCGGTGACGACTTCTTCATCCCAATTTACGTTACGGGGGGAGAAAACAAAGTAATAGGCGAACTTATTGCTGGCCGCCCGCAGGAATTCTTTGACGAAGCCGGTGCGCGAGCCGAAAGGAAGAACCGGGTTGTTGCTGGTGCTGGTCATAATTCCGATTAAAGGTCCGAACTGCAGGTCTTTGCCGGTATTGCTTTTGACCATGCATTTGCCTCCGGAAGGCAGCCTGATTTGAGAGGCGACAGCATGCGGGAGAACGACGAAATAGCCTTTGCGGTTAACGACTTTGACGGGATGGGTGGAGGATTTATTGCCTAAGCGGACGGTTATGGTCCGTGAAGTGTTTAATTGCAGCAGTTTGCTTAGGGAGCGGGTGACGGTTACCGTTCTTTCGCTCTGTTGTGAGATGAGAATGTTGCAGGTTGTCAGACTCATTCTTTACCCTCCTAAGGGCTTTGCTTGTTTTGGAAAGTTTGGAAAACACAAAGCCTGCTTCGTAAGCCAACACTGGGCTTTGCTTTTATTGAAAGAATTATAACTTTTGATTGCAAAGCCTGCTTCGTAAGCCGACACTGGGCTTTGCTTGTTTTGGAAAGTTTGGAAAACACAAAGCCTGCTTCGTAAGCCAACACTGGGCTTTGCTTTAACCTAATGAAGTGAGTAGAGAGCGGCCGCTGGTTCCTGCCGTATGTTTCCGCCAGCCGTTCCTATGGGCCAGGAGATATTTGGCGTAAGCCATAGGCTGATGCAGGGATAGCCAGCGGGCGCGCTTGTCTTTAATATTGCGGAAAACGGCTCTGCCTGGCTTGGAATTGACCTCGATAATCCACAGCCGGGCATGACGGTCCACTCCAAAGTCGATTCCTAGCTCAGCAAGGCGCCCGTAATAATGCTCCAGAACTTCGGCGATGATCAAAGAGAGATCGCGCAGCTGGGAGATAAGCCGGTCCGCTGAATGTTCACCAAATTCCCGGTGTAGAAATTCAGCTGCCGGCACCGCGCAGCCTCCGCTATGAAGGTTGGCGGTCACACTTCCATGTTCGCCCAGGCGAACAGCCATGCCGGTGTGGCTCCACAACCCCTTGCCGTTTTTCTGAACGAGGGAGCGGATATCAAATACGTTACCTTCTGCATTTGTCAGATGAAGAAAGGTTTGCAGCAGGTATTGCTTGTTTAGTCTAGGAACCAGCCAGTCGAGCATAGCTTGATCCCCGGCAAAGGAACACGTATACGGAAGGTTGCTGCTGGTGCGTCCGGCAGCCTCGAACCCTTTGGCATGCTTTCGGAGAAGTATGATTCCTTTGCCCTGTGTCCCTCCATCCGGTTTAACAATCACTTGACTTTCTCTTTCCAGCCATTCCAGCAGCTGGCCGAAAGTGGCCAGCATGCTCGTTTTAGGCAGGTACGGCCGCAGCCGCCGATCGTTGGAGAGGGAGCGGTGAACCGCCCATTTGCCCATAAGCCGGTTGCCGAGAACCAATGGTTTGGGCCGGCTATGTGCCATTATATTCATAAGGGTGTGATAGCCGTTCCGATAGCTCGGGTTTGTGCTGAAGAACCGGTCGTAGATCAAATCGGGCAGCGGCAGTCTTTCCGTGCTCCATCTCTGCTCTCCGGTCCATACGAAGCCTTCGACACTTTGCTGGTCAGGCGCAAGGCCTTCCGGAGTAAAAACAAAAGCTTTCATGCCGAGACGCTTCGCATGACGGATAAGCAGCATGTAGAAATCGGCATCGCAAAAAGGGAGATCCTTTCCCCCGCGGCAGGCCAGAATGCCGATTAAGAAGGGTGCAGCAAGCATAGACGTACCGCCTTTCACAATTTGGCGAGGTGTTGGCAATAATGAACGATTCTTCGCACCGAAGGTCTAATTTTATTAGGTGCAAGTGATGAATTTTCTTCCTTTGACGGCTTGGAATTAATCTCCAAAAGCCAGACTTTGCCGCTTGTATCCACGGCCAGGTCAATGCCCAGCTCGGCAAAATGCTCAGGAATTTTTTCGTCCAAACCTGCGGCCAGAGAAAGCGCCGCTTTTTGCAGCCGGTGATAGATGGCGGATCGCTGAGCAGCCCCGAACCCTCCCCTGGCCAAGGCAGTGCTGACAGAGGTGAGCGTGCCTCCTCTGGCCAGATTGGAGACAAAGGTGTGGCTTCCGGCAATCCTGCCTACTGTTGAGGTAATGGCCCAGACGCCTTTATTATTTTTTTGCGCGAGCACACGGAAATCAATCGGATTGCCGTTGGATTGAATGAGGCGAATTCCTTGCTGAATTTGGTAGCGGGATTTGATGCGGCTTCCGATAGCCTGGGTCATTGCTTTTAAAGATGCGAAGGAAAGTTTACGTACACCGGAACTTTGGTTAAAATGACATAAATAGCCTTTGGGAGCTTTGCTGATCCTAATAATTCCTTTGCCCAGGCTTCCTGTAACAGGTTTAAGGTATACGGTAGAGTGTCTGGCGCACATAGCCTGGAGGGTGCTGCTTTTGTAGGCATACGATTCGGGAAGATAGGATTGCACTCCCGGTACTTGCTTCAAAATTTGAAACACTTCTGTTTTGTTTAGGAATTTCTCGTTAAAAACATGTGATCGGTAAGTCGATTTGACCTCGTGAATAAATTGTTGCACTCTATCGCTGTTTTCCAGCCGGCGCTTAGTCAACCGGTTGTACACTACATTCGGGATGGGGAAGCTCCGTTTTTTCCATCCCTTGTCATAGATCCAGCCAGATAGTCGGCCGGACTCAGCTGGCAGCTCTGCGGGACTGAAGAAGTACACCAGGCCGCCGAATTTTTCACAAGCCAATGTTAATTCTCTGCAAAAAGAGGTGTTGGCACCGAATGGTCGGTCGCTTGACTTACTGTGAACCCGGCTGACCATGACAGCGATCAGCGGACCTAAATGGAAGGTACGGGTTTCCGCAGAATAGCGGCCGTTTAGCTTGGCACCTTCGTATAGATTCATTTCCGATGCCAAGTGCGGATGTACGCGTAGCGTAGTCGATTTGGCGATCGGTACAAGGGTAACTTCTTTTCTCAAGGAACCGAATTGGAGCGTGACAGTTTGATTGGCTGCAAGCTTCCACTGCTTCATTATCGATTCTTTAAGCAGGATCGTTTGGCTGTCCAGACTGGAGCTGGTCTGCAGTCGTATGGTTAATTTGGCTTTCGCCATAAACAAGTCCCCTTCCACCGCTAACTGCAACTTGTTATATTTAACTAGTTCATCATATGAAAAGCTAATTTTCTTGGTGATTGGAAAATGCCCATCTTGCCTTAAAGGAGTAGACCATGAAGGATGTTGTGACCGTTCTTATAGGGATAACCGCAGCCGCTCTTATAGGCGGGGCGACCAATTATTTGGCAATCAAAATGCTGTTTCATCCAAGGCAGACTCGCTATTTTCGGGGCAAGCGCCTCCCTTTTACCCCGGGTCTTATCCCCAAGCGGAAGGCTGAAATCAGCAAGTCCCTCGGGAAGATCGTAGCCGATTACCTAGTGACCAGTGAGGGGCTCAATTCCTTGCTGCGCAAGCCTGAATTCGTTTTGAAGATAGAAACGAAGCTGGTCGATCAGATTGAACGATTAAGCTCAAGCGAGGATACGTTGGAGCAGTGGGCTTTGCGTTTTTGGACGCCTGGGCAGCTGGAGCAGAGCAAGGTTCGACTGGCGGAATGGCTGAGGGAGAAATCCAGGGAAGGGATTCGCAGCTATTGGATTGAAGGCGGCTGGTCTGAGCGAAAAATAGGCGAATGGCTGCCTGCCGGAAACGGCGAATTCAAAACCCGGTTGATCCAGCAAACAAGTGATATGATCATCCTGCAGCTAAAAGCCGAACTGGAGACACCGGAGGGTGACCGTTTGCTTCGCAGCATTACAATGCAGATGCTTGAGCAAGCGGGAGGATTGCTGGGCACACTGGCAGGCGTTTTTATGGACGAGGACAAGCTGGCCAATAAAGTGAAGTCCGCCTTGTACAGGCAGCTCGATTCGCCTTCGATCAAAGGGACGTTGAGCGGATTTCTTGAACGCAAGCTGAACCAGGCTGAGGAGCTCACGCTCGGCGAGATAATCAGCTTTATAACCGGGGCGGAAGCGGATGTGGCCATAGCCGCTTATGCTGACCGGCTTCTCATGTGGGAGCAATGGTTGGACAAGGCGGGCCAGAAAACTATTGGGGAATTGCTCGCCCCGCGTAAGGAATGGCTTCAGCAAAAGGTCCCGGAAGAAACAAGCCGAGGACTAGCTTTTATCTCATCCCGAATGGACAAGCTGGTAGCCGTTCTGGAGCTGCCTATTATGGTGGAGGAGCAGGTGAACAAGTTTCCCGTAGAACGCTTGGAGAACATCATACTTAGCGTAGCGGGTAAGGAGTTAAAAGCGATAACATGGATGGGTGCGGCGCTTGGCGGCTTTATCGGCTTGCTTCAGGCGATGCTTATGCTCTGGACCCGCTAAAAAACATTAGGAGTGGATACCAATGAATGTACACGACAAAGCAAGGGAACTGTCCGCAGCAATTAGGGAAAGCAAAGAATATGAGGACGTTAAGCTCGCTCAACAAGCGGTCAATGCGGATCCGGAATCGAAACGGATGATGGATCAATTCCGCCAGAAGCAGATGGAGCTGCAGTCGCAAATGATGTCCGGGCAGCAGCCGGCCCAGGAGGAGCTGGATAAGATGGAAAAGCTGTACGAGGTGCTTTCTCTTAATTTCTCAATCCGCAAGCTGATGGAATCAGAGAGAAGGCTTTCCGTCGTTATGGAGGATGTGCAAAAAATTATGATGGAATCGCTGCAAGATTTGTACAGCCCATCATAATGCGGCTTCTTCCTGAATAAGCTTGTATATATAGTCTGGCAATATGCACTATCCGCTTTTCATTTAAGTATGTGTTGCTGTCGTTTTATCGTGGATATCCGTAGCAGCAGTTCAGGGCGTGATGGTGGTATGTCGAGGTGCCTGTAGCAAGGTGCACAGGGTGTGATGGCGGTATATCATGGATGCCCGTTTGCAAACTTCCTCGCTGCTCGCTGCACAAACTGGTATTCACAGTTAATCGAGACTTCCTGCCAGTCGAGCACAACTTATTTGTTTGCGGATTATTGTCAAATGCAAAACGGGTTGAAAACCTGGAACAGCTCGTATGCCCGGTATTAGTTTTTGAGCAGAAGAGATGGCATTTGAAGATGATTATACAAGCTAGGGAGGGGTAGAAGTGATGAAGAAAGTAAAGGATTTTTCCAATTTACTGTATTTAAGCATGGCTCTAGGTATGCTGATGTACGCCATCCCCCGACTTGAGGTAGGGAATGGTTTTACACTGCCCACGGTGTTTAGCATCGTATGGATTGGATTTGCTCTATTGATTATTGGAGCTCAGCTGCACTATATTCTTGGCGTGGACGAAGAAACGCGCAAGGAATTAGTCAAGGTGAAGCACATGAAAAAATGGCAGATGCAGCAAGTATTCGAAGGCAAAGGCAAGCGTCTCCAGGTTAGAAAGTAATTCCTTGCAGAAACAAGACAAAACGGTAGGACTGGAGAAAGGGGCAAATCGATCGGGATAGAAAGTGCTGATTGAAGCAAAACGGATAGCCTATACTGCCGAATCCAAGTAACATATCATGTAAAACCGGAATGCAGAGGATACAAAAAATCAGTATATCAAGAAAAAGTTTAGCAAAATCAAAGCAGCCTATCATGTAAAGTTCAAATGCAGCACCACGCACAGTTTCAAGCGCGTGGTGTTTTTCGTGTGTCATTAAATGGAATGAGCAGGCGGAACAAGCGTGCTGAGACGGAATGTAAGCGGAAAACCGCATAGAAACGCCACCGCAGCGCGTACTAAATTTCATTGATCATGGCTCGGATAAACAATGGGAGGCCCTTTCTTTTATACAATTGAAAAAACGGATGGCATTAGCTTTCCCAAGGGAACCATACTATAATGGACTATAACAGAGATAGTACAGATTAGTAGGATGGGGTGTAACAGATGAGAGAGCCTTCGGGTATGGAAGCAGCGACCAAGCATGAGATGATTTTAAGCTATATCAAGGAGCTTGAAGTAGGCAGCAAAATTTCGGTTCGGCAAATAGCCAAGCATATGGGCGTAAGTGAAGGTACCGCTTACCGGGCGATGAAAGAAGCGGAGAATCAAGGGCTGGTCAGCACGAAGGAGCGCATCGGATCGGTACGTATTGAGAAAAAAGAGCGCCATCATATTGATCGTCTCACCTTTGCCGAGATTGTTAATATTGTGGATGGGCAAGTGCTCGGAGGCCATGAGGGACTGGAAAAATCCCTTAATAAATTTGTTATCGGAGCAATGCAGGAAGAGGCAATGCTCAGATACATAGAAGCAGGCAATCTGTTAATAGTCGGTAACCGGGAAAAAGCTCATAAATTTGCTTTAGAGCACGGGGCAGCTGTATTAATTACCGGGGGCTTTGAAGCGAGCGAGGAAGTAGTCCGGCTGGCCAATAGGCTGGGTCTGCCGATTCTGTCAAGCAGCTATGATACCTTTACTGTTGCTTCGATGATAAACAGGGCGGTTTATGACCGTTTGATCAAAAAGAAAATCATGCTTGTTCAAGATATTTTGTCGGAGCAGAGCAAGGTTTACTCGTTAAAAGCTAGCAGCAAAGTAAGTGATTTGCGGAAGTTGATTGAAGAAACTGGACATAACCGTTTTCCTGTTGTGGATGAATGGAACCGGGTGGTTGGTATGGTTACCTCAAAGGATATGGTTGATGCTTCGGTGAAGCAGACAATTGACAAGCTGATGACCCGTAATCCGATTACGATCAACCTGCAGGCCACAATTGCTTCTGCCGCTCATCTGATGGTCTGGGAAGGTATAGAACTGCTTCCGGTTATTGATGCCCATCGGAAAATGGTTGGCGTAATCAGCCGTAAGGATGTTCTGAAGGTGATGCAGTACATTCAGAGACAGCCGCAGATTGGTGAAACCTTTGAGGATTTGATTTGGAGCGGGTTTGAAGAGAAAGTGAATGAGGAGGGGGAAATCCGTTTTTACGGAAAAATTACTCCCCAAATGACTAACCACCTTGGGACGGCGTCTGCAGGAGTGTTAACAACACTGATGACTCAGGCTGCTTACTGGGCTGTGCAGCACATTCGCAAGGGGGATTTGGTCATAGATAACGTGTCCACTTATTATTTGCGTCCAGTACAGATGGAGTCTGAGGTGGAGGTTCGTCCGCAAGTTATCGAAGTGAGCCGCAAATTCGGCAAGATCGATGTGGAAATCTATCTTGGCAGTCAGCTCGTCTCAAAAGCGATGGTAACAGCCCAAATGTTCGATCAGTCCTAACAGTATAAATAGCCCAAAGTAGCGTTGCAAGCCTAACACGACAACAACAGAACTGACGTAAACGGAAACACGCAAATACACTTGAATACTCAAATTCCGCCTCGCAAACACACAACATGTAAAACCCGCAAACATTGCAAAACCCGCAAACATTGCAAAACCCGCAAACATTGCAAAACACATAACTGTAGCAGCGTAATTGACGAAACCGGGATACAGAGTTCTGGCTTTACAAGCATTATAGGTTTAGCATTATAGTTTTAGTATTACAGATTTCATTACAGATTTAGCAAGCATTAATGGTTTTGCGGATTTACAAGTATAAAAGCTTTGCAGTCATGCAGGTGTTTGCAGGCGGAGTTCCATCATTAGGCGAAAAATCTAGGATTTCAGCCTTTTGCTGTAGGAGGAATGGTTGCGGGAGCCGGCATAGACATTAAACAAGCCTAGAATTAGAAAAACAGCCCCGATTGCTCCGCGTAGAAAGCTTGGCTCGAAAAGCAGGAATTGAATAAGAGCGATGCACATCAGCATCGTGCCCATTGCTATATTCATTTTGGCTGCGAATAATCCGCGCACTAACGGTTCCTTGCTGCGGCGGTAGCGAATGCTGAAATAGACCGACAAAACGAGAGAAACAAGCACTAAGGCAAGCAGCACATAGTGATACCAGGTGATCATGCCAACCAACTTCCTTTTTCAGTTTAGTCACGGACCAAGTCCTGCTACTAACTGTAACGATTATGGCGGCAAAAATCAATTGCTGCGGCAATGCCTCTTTTTTCGAATTGGCCGTTTAATAATGAGTTCGCCAGCATAGGCTCACGGCAAGTTTCCGTCAGAATCGGAAGGCTTGCCAGCGTAGGTTCAGGGTCAGCTTCCGTCATGCTTGAGAAGCTCCTTGTATGATTCAAACAAGGGCATCGCACAAGAGCATCGCGGCGAGGGCATCACGGGAATTCGACAGTATGGCTAACGGCACATAGTTTACTGCACATAGTTCACGGACATAGTTATACTGCATATTGTTCGCGGACATATGTATGAATCAATTGGTAAGGGTGGCTCTGATCCAAACTCTAAGCTCGGACTGGACGATAAGCATCGCCGCTACCTTCACCTCATAATCACGATCATGCACGTCTGTATAAGGCTTCTCAATTAATTTGAAGAATAGGAGAGGGTCTTTGCGGATGTCAGCGATCAGCTTTCCACTTAAAACAGACAAGTCTTTGTGCACTCTTTTTTCCAGCTCGATGCGGGTCAGGTCATCCAGATTGTCGCGATTCTCCCATTCGACAAAAATTCCGCCGACATAAGCGGCTTTTTTCTGGTTTTTCTCTGAAGTTTCGATTGTGCTTTGAAGCTCGCGCACTTCATTTTCCAGGTCGGCTTTTTGTGTGGCGAGAATGGTAAAATTTTGTTGATAAATGCTGAGGAATACCGCGCAGCCAACGATCATGCCGGACAAGAACATACCGAGCCCCGCCAGCCAGTGAGTATAGCGCCTGAAGTTGGGAACTCTCATGCCGGCCCACTGCCCTTGCCGATCCACTCGATCAAATTAAACGCCATTTGTGCGCCGATAAAAGCGCTGATGAAATATAAGATTTGTTTGATAGCGGGAGATATATACCCTTCCGCAAAGTTGAATTCAATGACTCGAATCGGATCGATGGTACCGCCAATGGCTGCAACCATTGCCCAAATTTTTATATTTCCTGCGATTTTGACCATATAATCGCCCGGAGGCTGAAGAATGATAACCGCAGCTATACCTCCGAGCATACTGCCGCCCAGCACGATGCCAAAAGCAACGGAAAAATCGATCGCCAGTTTTGTGAGAAATTGGGTCATTGGTGTCATGGCAAACCCCACCTTTAACATAATAGAATGCTTTACATCAGGGACAACTTCCTTAAATTATGTCTATGACGGGGAAAACGAATATAGAAGACAGGCTTTCGGAAAACAGGCGAAAATGAACGAACGCCGCTGCAGCAGCAAGCAAACGATCGAGGCGAATATAAGTTCGCTTCGATGCACCCTTTTATGCTAAAATAAAGACAACCGAATTTGAAGAGAGGAAGAGCGGAATATGAGCAGCTTTGTCCATCTGCATGTCCATAGTGAATACAGTTTGCTTGACGGTGCTGCCCGCATTGAGGAGCTGGTGCAGAGGGCCTCGGAGCTTAAAATGACGTCTCTTGCCTTAACGGACCATGGAGTCATGTACGGGACGGTCCCTTTTTACAAGGCTTGTGTACGGAGAGGAATCAAGCCGATCATCGGCTGTGAAATGTATTACACCTCTGGTTCTATTGCGGTCAAAGGAAGCCGCCAGGAGCAGCCAATCTACCATCTGATCCTGCTCGCGAAGAACGAGACGGGCTATCGGAACCTGATGAAGCTGTGCTCTGTGGGACATCTGCAGGGCTTTCATTACAAGCCGAGAATTGATTTTGATCATTTGTCGCGCTACGCTGAAGGATTAATTTGTCTCAGCTCCTGCCTGGGAGGGGAAATTCCGCAGCTGCTGCTGCAGGACAAGTACCTTGAGGCTCTGGAAACGGCCAGGCGGTATAAGCAGCTATTCGGGGCTGATTATTATCTGGAGCTTCAGGATCATGGCATTCTGGATCAGAGGAAAGTAATGCAGGAACTGAAAAAGCTTGCCAAGGAAGCAGATATTCCGCTTGTCGCGACCAATGACGTCCATTATATTCGCCAGGAAGATCAGGCGGTGCAGGATATCCTGCTGTGCATTGGCACGGGAAAATCGGTAGACGACCCGGACCGCTTCAAGATGGAGACGAACCAGCTCTATCTCAAATCCGCCGAGGAGATGGCCCGCTTGTTCGCCGATGTGCCGGAGGCCTTGACTAATACGTTAGAAATTGCGGAGAAGTGCGAGCTGCAGCTGCAGTTTGACAGCCTGATTCTTCCGGCCTTCGAGCCGATACCCGAGCCCCACACCGCCGGCAGCTATCTGAGACAGCTGTGCAGGGAGGGGCTTGAAGCCCGATATAAGGCAGACCCGAAGTGGCAGGAGCAGGACTTTCGGGACAAGCTGGAAGCGAGGCTTTCGTATGAGCTGGGTGTCATCGAATCGATGGGCTACTCCGATTACTTTCTGATCGTTTGGGATTTTATTCGCTATGCGCATGAGAAGGGAATTGCTGTCGGACCGGGCAGGGGCTCCTCAGCCGGCAGTCTGGTAGCGTATGTACTGTTTATAACGAATATCGATCCGATTGGCTATCGGTTGCTGTTTGAGCGGTTTCTCAATCCGGAAAGAGTGTCGATGCCGGATATTGATATCGACTTCAGCGACGAGCGGCGGGATGAGGTGATCGATTATGTATCCCGCAAGTATGGCAAAGACCGTGTAGCGCAAATTATCACATTCGGTACAATGGCCGCTAGAGCGGCTGTCAGGGATGTGGGGCGCGCACTGAGTCTGCCTTATAATGAGGTGGACAAAGCAGCGAAGCTGATCCCGGGCGCGCCGGGAATGAAGCTGGATAAAGCGCTGGAGCTGTCTCCCGAACTGGTTAGCCTGTGCCGCACCCACCCGTCCACTGCGCGCTTAATCGACATGGCTCGCAAGGTAGAGGGCATGCCCCGTCATGCTTCGACTCATGCCGCCGGTGTTGTCATTTCCCGGGAGCCGTTGACGAATGTTGTCCCTTTGCAGGAAGGAACAGAAGGTACGGCGCTGACCCAATTTTCAATGGAGCACCTCGAGGCAGTCGGGCTGCTGAAGATGGACTTTCTCGGTCTGCGGACGCTGTCCATAATTGAACGGACGCTGCGCATGATTAAGCAGGACCGGGGGATCGATCTGGACCTTTCCACTTTAACTTATGATGATCCGGCGACTTATGCTTTGCTCAGCAGGGGGGATACGACCGGCGTTTTCCAGCTGGAGTCGCCAGGGATGCGCAGAGTGCTGAGAGAACTAAAGCCGAGCGAATTCGAAGATATTATTTCGGTCAACGCTCTGTACAGGCCGGGTCCGATGGAATTTATACCCAAATACATTCAAGGCAAGCACGGGCTGATCGAAGTGGAATATCCTCATCCTTCACTGGTTCCGATCCTGCGAGACACGTACGGGATCATAGTCTACCAGGAGCAGATTATGCAGATTGCCGCAGAGATGGCCGGCTTCTCTCTGGGTAAGGCGGATTTGCTGCGCAGAGCGGTATCGAAGAAGAAGCGCGAGGTACTGGATGAACAGCGCGCTGCTTTTGTCGCCGGAAGCATCGAGCAGGGCTACCGGGAGGAGGAAGCGAATCATGTTTATGATATGATTGTGCGTTTTGCCGACTATGGTTTTCCGCGCGCTCATGCGACGGCCTACGGAGTACTGGCCTATCAGACCGCTTATTTAAAAGCCCATTTCCCGGTTGAATTTATGGCTTCGATGCTGACGGCGGTGATGGGAAATCACCGCAAGGTGGCGGAATATGTCGATGAATGCAAGCGGATGGGGATAGAGGTGCTGCCTCCTGATGTGAATGAGAGCGGGACTTATTTTACCCCGATTGCGGACGCAGATGAGCAGTCGCTGTCCGCGAATGAGCCGTTAAACGGTGAGCAGGAGGCAGAGAGCTTCGCACCGGGAACCCCAGTCGAAGCAGATGGCGCGCTCGCTGCCGGGGGAGAGGGAGTCGAGCATGAGCAGCCTGGCGATTCCCCTATCGACGCCATTAAGCGGCTAAAGGAGACAGAATCGGGCGCGGATGGCAAGCGCCGTAGTGCAACGGTTGGCGCGATCCGCTTCGGCTTGGCAGCGGTAAAAAATGTCGGATATCAAGCTATCGAAGCCATCCGCAAGGCCCGTTCGGAGAAGCCTTTTGCCGATTTGCTCGATTTTTGCCGGAGGATTGATCTGAGATCATGCAATAAGCGAGTGATTGAATCTTTGATTCAGAGCGGCGCTTTCGAATCGCTGCCGGGTCACCAGGCACAGCTGTATGCCGTGCTGGATGAGGTTGTGGAAGCCGCGGCGAAATGGAAAAAGGAATCCGAGGAGCTGCAGCTCCATCTGTTTGGCTTCGATGAGGAAGCGAACTGGACGATCGATTACCCGGAGCTTCCGGTCTATTCACAGATGCAGAGACTCGAGCTGGAAAAAGAGCTGCTCGGCTTATATTTATCCGGACACCCCCTTGACCAGTATGCGGAGCGGTTAAGAAAAGAAGAAGCGGACGAGCTGCATCAGCTGTCCGAGCTGCCGGAGCATACCCAGGTTGCGGTTGCCGGAATGGTTGTGTCCAAGCGGATGATTGTCACCCGCAAGGGCCAGCAGATGGCCTTTATGGAGCTGGAGGACCGCATAGACCATATCGAGGTTGTGCTATTCCCGGAGACGTGGAAGCGGGCCAAGGATCTGGTCGACAAAGGGCAGCTGCTGCTCGTCAAAGCGAAGGTCCAGCACCAGGACGAAAGCGCGAAGCTGATCGCCGACCAGGTCTTCGCGCTGGACAGCGAAGAAGCGTGGCGCGAGCTCGCCCGCCACGCCGCGGATCGCCGCCGCAGGAGCCGGTCCGCTCCGGGTGCCCGGATGGGGGCACCCGGAGCGGCCGTCCGCGGCGGCCCAAGCGGCGCAGCCGCAGGCCCGGCCCGAGCCGGCGGCCCGTCAGAGCGGCCCGGCAGCGCGCCCGAGGGGCAGGACTCGGAAGCAACGCAGGCGGGGCGAACGGCTCAGACCATGGGGGCCGGACAGGCGCGCGGCGGAGCGCCGCGGGAATCCGCGTCGCCGGCGGGTCGCAAGCGGCCGGCAGCGGAGCAGCGGGTGTACGTCAGGATAGCGCCGGATGCTGAGAAGACGGAAAGGCTGGATGCCCTGCGCGAGCTTCTGCAGCAGCATCCGGGACCGCTGCCGGTTGTTCTTTTCTACGAGCGCAAGCAGCAAACCCTTATGCTGAACGATCAATACCGGGTAAAACCGTCCCCGTTTTTGTTTGCGGCAATTGAAAAACTGCTTGGAAAGAGAACGGTGGTTGTGAAATAATCGTAAATATCCAGGCATAGTTATGGTAATACCGGTCCTTTGGACGGGCCGGCAAACAGCGGCCGCCCCCTTGACTTGAGACGATTTCTTGAGCTCTTTTTCTGTTCCAAACGGCAGCTGACCCAGACATAACAAGCTTTGTCAAGATGGAATCTTTGTTGCGGGAAAAAGACGAGTTGTGATATCATTATTCCATTGTATGGGCTTATGAAGCAGGGTTAAGGGGGTTAACGGGCATGTGGACAGTCATTTATATCGCTCCGACCGTGAAAATTGCGGAACGTATAAAGCAACGACTGACGGAGGAAGGCTTTCTTGTCCAAATCCGGGCCATTAGCTTGAATAAAAACCAATTCGAGATTTTAGTTCCGGAAGGAGAGCTGGAAGAAGTGCAGGATGTGCTCAACTCAATCCTCCACCGCTAACCGGCCTGCTGAAATTAACGCCTGGTGAGGTGTAAACGTGCTAAAGGATTTATTTCACAAGAAGAAAAAATATGCGACTATTCCATCGGAAAAGGCTAAGAAAGAAATTCCGGAAGGAATTGCCAACAAGTGCCCGAAGTGTGGAACGATTCAATTCAGCATGGAATTGGAAAAGTGCCTGAAAGTCTGTTCTTCCTGCGGGTATCATTTTATATTGACTGGTTATGAGCGGATTCAAATGACCTTGGATGAAGGCCGCTTATTTGAGTTTGACAGCCAAATGATCTCCGCCGATCCTCTGAACTTCCCTGGTTATACGGATAAATTAAAGGCAACAATGGAGAAAACGGGAGCAAAGGACGCAGTCATTACCGGAGAAGGTACCATTGGCGGTTTTCCTGTTGTGGTTTGTGTAATGAGCTATGATTTCTTCAATGGAACACTCGGCAGTGTCGTCGGTGAGAAGATCACTCATGCAGTCGAAATCGCCATGCAGAAGAAATACCCGCTCATTATTTTCTCTACATCGGGCGGGGCCCGTATGCAGGAAAGCATACTGGCTCTTATGCAGATGGCCAAGACCAGTGCGGCGATTAGCCGATTCCATGAGCAGGGCGGATTGTACATTTCAGTATTTACGGAGCCTACATTAGGCGGGGTCAGCGCCAGCTTTGCAATGCTCGGCGATATTATTATGGCTGAGCCCGGAGCGATTGTCGGTTTTACGGGCAGACGCGTAGTGGAGCAGACGATCCGTCAGAAGCTGCCGGGCAATTTCCAGACCGCTGAATTCAACCTGCAGCACGGACAGTTGGATATGGTGGTGCACCGCAAGGATATGAGAGCGATGCTCACGCAAATTTTGGACATGCATACGGTGAAGGGGGTGGCTGCGGATGGCCAATGAGCTGCCTTTTGAACAGCCGCTTAGTGAGCTGCGCGCCAAAATCGATGAACTGGTTAAGTTCGGAGAAGAAAAAGGGATCGATTTCAGTGAAGAAATCTCCCGGCTGGAGCAGCGCTATGCCCGACTGGAAGAAGAAATTTACGCTGAATCAAGCGTAAAGCAAAAGATCCAGATCGCCCGTTTTCCTATGCGACCAACGACGCTGGACTACATCCAAAATATATTTACCGATTTTATCGAGCTGCATGGTGACCGTTTGTTTGCTGACGATTTGGCTATTGTCGGCGGGTTGGCCAAGCTGAATGGAATACCGGTAACCGTTGTCGGCCATCAGAAGGGAAAAGATACAAAGGACAACATTGCCCGCAATTTCGGGATGCCCCATCCGGAAGGCTTTCGCAAGGCATTGAGAATTATGCAGCAGGCCAACAAGTTTAATCGACCGATCTTTACGTTTATTGACACTTCTGGCGCTTATCCCGGAGGAGCTGCGGAAGAACGGGGTCAGGCGGAAGCGATAGCCCGTAATTTGAGGGAGATGGCTTCCTTTCGTGTTCCTATTATTTGTACCGTCATCGGGGAAGGCGGTAGCGGAGGTGCGCTGGCGCTGGGCGTGGGCAACCGTGTGCTGATGCTGGAAAATGCGATCTATTCCGTCATATCACCTGAAGGTGCCGCTTCAATCTTGTTCAAAGATGCCGGAAAATCGTTGCAGGCAGCAGAATCTATGAGAATTACCGCCCAGGATATTTATGAATTGGGCGTAATTGACGATATTATTCCTGAGCCGAAGGGCGGCTCTCACAAAAATCTGGAGGAGCAGGCCGGCTATATGCGGGACAAGCTGTGGAAGCACCTTCAGGAGCTTCTGCCTTTGTCCGAAGAAGCCTTAAAGGAAGGCCGTTATCAGAAGTTCCGCTCCATCGGCGCGGTTACTTATGATGACCCGATCTAGCATTTTTGCCTGCTTGGTTAATAGCTTTCGGCTCCGTACATAGACGCATTATCGCTCCTTGTACTACTTGTACTGCCAATGAACACGACTGACCGGGCTGGAAAGCAAGCAGGAGACGAACGGTAGCAGCTATTAGCGGATGAAAGAACAGGCTGATGCTAAGCTTGATGACGTTCCAGGTGAGCTTAAGGTCATCGGCTTGGCGGTCAGCCGCTTTGCGGAACATGGAATACAACGGGCAAATGCGCTTTTGTGCATGGCGGTGCTTGTGCCCGGCGATACTGAAATGAAGAAACTTCTATAATGCTTTTAAACGTTGTTGAAGTTTTATCATATAATTTTTTTGCTTCACCCAAAGCAATTTCATAAAAACAGAATAGGCATTATGAAATTGCTTCCCCCGAAGTAATTTTATAAAACTGAATAGGCATTATGAAATTGCTTCACCAGTGACTCACATTGCTTCACCTAGGCACTAACGAATGGTTAACCCACAGGAGGACATGGAAATGCGTAAAACGAAGATTGTATGTACTATCGGACCTGCAAGCGAACCGCCGGAAATGCTGAGAAAGCTGATCCAGGCTGGAATGAATGTGGCCAGACTGAACTTTTCTCACGGAGATTTTGAAGAGCATGGCTCGCGTATTAACAACATCCGCAAAGTTAGCAAGGAACTGAACAAGACGGTAGCGCTCCTGCTGGATACGAAGGGACCTGAAATCCGGACTGGAAAATTGGCTGTTGAGCCTATCGAACTGGTCGAGAACGAATCGATAACGTTGACAACGGAAGAAGTTTTAGGTACGAAGGAACGGATTTCCGTGACCTATGAAAGCCTGCCTCAAGATGTTGAAATTGGCTCCACTATTTTAATTGACGACGGACTGATCGAACTGCGTGTGACAGAAATCAGAGAGCGCGAAATCGATTGCATCATCGTGAACGGCGGATCGATTAAAAGCAAAAAAGGTGTCAACGTGCCTGGTGTCAAAACCTCTCTGCCGGGGATTACAGAAAAAGATGCGAACGATATCGTATTTGGGATTGAGCAGGGAATTGATTTTATTGCCGCTTCCTTTGTGCGCAAAGCAAGTGACGTAATGGAAATCCGGGAGCTGTTGGAGCGCCATAATGCTTCGGATATTCAGATCATTTCCAAGATCGAGAATCAGGAAGGCGTGGACAACCTGGATGAAATTTTGGAGGTGTCCGACGGATTGATGGTCGCCAGGGGAGACCTCGGGGTCGAGATTCCTGCAGAAGAAGTGCCCCTGGTACAAAAAGAAATGATCCGCAAATGCAATCTAGCGGGCAAGCCGGTTATTACAGCTACTCAAATGCTGGACTCCATGCAGCGCAACCCGCGACCTACGCGCGCAGAGGCTAACGATGTAGCTAACGCAATTTTGGATGGCACGGATGCCATTATGCTGTCCGGGGAGACCGCAGCGGGTAAATATCCTGTTGAATCGGTAATGACGATGTCACGTATCGCAGAGAAGACAGAAAGCGCGCTTCAATATAGGGAAATCTTCCTAAAACAAACCCGTGATCAGCAGACGACGGTTACCGAATCGATCAGCCAGGCTGTAGCCGGAACTGCACTGGATCTTCAGGCCAAGGCGATCATTACGCCTACGGAGAGCGGCTACACCGCTCGTATGGTGTCGAAGTACCGTCCGCAATCTCCGATTATTGCTTATACCCGTTCAGAAAGAACGATGCGTCGGATGTCGTTAGTCTGGGGCGTAGAACCTTTGTTGGGTAAGGAAGCCGGCACAACAGACGAAATGTTTGAACTGGCCATCAATGGTGCCCTGGATAAAGAACTGGTGCGGATGGGAGATCTGGTTATCATTACGGCTGGCGTACCTGTCGGCAAGTCAGGAACTACCAACCTGATTAAGGTTCATCACATCGGCCAGTTAATTGCCAAAGGGCAAGGTATTGGTACTCAGCATGCAACAGGGCGTGTCGTCATCGCCCGTTCGGCTGAAGAAGCCTTGGACAATGTAAGGGAAGGCGATATTCTCGTAGCTTTAACTACTGATAAGGACTATGTTCCCGCGATGGAAAAGGCTGCTGCTGTCGTAACCGAGAGCGGAGGAATTACCTCACATGCCGCAGTCGTCTGCCTGAGTCTGGGTATTCCGGTCATTGTTGGTGTAGACAATGCTTTGGAATTGCTCGCAAGCCATGAAGAAGCTACCGTTTATGCTGAGCTGGGCGTGATTTACTCCGGTAAGGCTTATCGGATTTAATTTAGATAGGATGCAAGAAAAACAGGCGCAAGCCCAGAGGCTAACTCAGCCTCTGGGCTTGCGTTTGCTGCGTTTCAAAAATAGACTTCATATCGCGGATATCCCTCGTAAGCATTAGATTAGTGTTTAGCGCGCACCAACCCGCAAGATGTTTTGCAAACATGGTTTTCCGCGAGGCGTCTGCACAGTGTCACGTGAGCCGGGTGGAGTCCAGCAAGCTGTTCTGCGCTAACGCTCGCCCTGGCTCTTATTTGGCCGAAAAAGCAAGGGTTTTATTTCTAACGCTCATCCTCGCTCTTATCTGTGACAAAAAGGCCGGAAAACCGCGATTTGAAGCAAAATAAGGAACAGGAGGGCCTTCACGTCCCCGAGTGGTTAGGAAATGGGCGGTATTCATGATATTCTTAAAAGAGATACTAGGTAATCGATCAAAGATATTAGGCAAGCAGCAAAGAGATACTAGGTAAATGGCAAAAGATACTAGGTAAACGGCTCTAGGAGGCAAGTTCTCATGACACAATGGGTAAAGCACCAAATCCGGGTTCGTTATCAAGAGACGGACCAAATGGGCGTAGTCTATCATGCTAATTATTTGAATTGGTTTGAAATCGGCAGAACCGAGATGATCCGGCGGGCGGGGGTCACTTACCGCAGTCTTGAAGAGAAAGACCTTCTTCTCCCTTTGGTAGACGCCGAGCTGCAATTCAAGCGTCCTGCTTTTTATGATGACATCGTGACGGTGTATACGCGGGTGATGGCTTTGGCTCCTGTTTCATTGACTTTTCTATACGAGATTCGAAGGGCAGAAGGAGCGAATGGCCAGCAAGAGGTCCCTGCCGCCTCTTCCACTTCCTCCGCATCTCCCTGGGCTCCCGGATCTGCCGGAACTCCCGGATCTGACGGATCACCCGGAACTCCCGGATCCCCCGCATCTTCCGCTCCATCCTTGTTTCTGGGTTCGGAAAAAGCCGATAAGCCGGAAGGGGAGCTGCTCGTTCTGGGAAGGACCAAGCATGCATGGGTCAACCGGATGTGGAAGCCTGTCCGCCTGGATAAGCACATGCCTGAGCTCTATACTTTATTGAAGCAACATCACCTGGAGGAGGGATAACGATGCGTAAATGGCTGATTGCCATTATCATTCTGGTTCCCGCGCTGGAAATATGGGGAATCATTACCGTCAGCCGTTGGCTCGGCGGGGGTGTTACGTTTCTGCTTATGATTCTTACGGGGCTACTTGGTGTGTACTGGGCGAAACGGGAGGGCCGGCGGGTTTGGCAGTATGCGCAGCAGCAGGCTTCCATGGGGCAAAGGCCGACCGCCGCCATTCTGGACGGTATTTGTATTTTTATCGGGGGCATACTATTGATTGCGCCTGGCTTTTTTACCGACATTGTGGGGATTTTCCTCCTCCTTCCCTTTACTAGAAATTTGCCTAAACGGGTTCTGTACCGCTTAATTGAGCGGATGATGAGCCGTGGAAATTTTATGTTTTTTGTCAGGCGTTAAGGCCTAATTAGAAACTAAGTGAAGAGCAGCGGATAAAAAACTTTATGATTGTGATAATATTGTTTTATGGTTCTGCTGTTTCCTTCTTAACTGAAATCCATTATGATAAAATGTAGTAACTAAATACCATCCTATGTGAAATAAAAATTTTATGGCAGAAGGAGAGATAAACAGATGACTGCGACTAAAGGGCTAGAAGGAATTGTCGCGACAACTTCATCGATAAGCTCTATTATTGATGGCACGTTGACTTATCGTGGCATCAATATTGATGATTTGGCTGAAAATGCCACCTTTGAAGAAGTCGTCTACTTGCTCTGGTATGGCAAGCTTCCTACTCAATCGGAGCTGGATCAGCTACATAAGGATCTGGAAGCGAACAGTGCTGTTCCTGAGCAAGTGATCGATCAAATAAAGAGCTATCCTGCAGACACCAATCCGATGGCTGCGCTCCGTTCGACCGTCTCCAGCCTGGCTTTGTTTGATAAAGAAGCTAATGATATGAGTCCCGAAGCGAACATCCGCAAAGCGATTCGCCTGCAGGCCCAAACCTCTACAATCGTAGCGGCTTTTGCCAGAATTCGTGAAGGCAAGGAACCGATTTCGCCTAAATCCGGGGTATCCATCGCGGAAAACTTCTTATACATGCTTACTGGCGAGACGCCTGAGCCAATAGCCGTTGAAGCTATGGACAAAGCTCTTGTCCTGCATGCTGATCATGAGCTGAATGCTTCCACCTTCGCGGCGCGGGTAACGGTTGCAACCCTATCCGATATTTATTCCGGGGTTACCTCCGCTATCGGAGCTTTGAAAGGTCCTCTTCACGGAGGAGCAAATGAAGCGGTTATGGTTATGCTTGAGGAGATCGGAACGCCGGACCAGGTTGAAGCTTACGTGAAGAAGAAGCTGGATAACAAGGAGAAGCTTATGGGCTTTGGCCATCGCGTTTACAAGAACGGAGATCCTCGCGCTAAGCATCTAATGAAGATGTCCAAAGAGCTGGGCAAAATTACGAACAATATGAACTGGTACAATATGTCCGTTCAAATTGAAGAGCTTGTCACCAATCTAAAAGGTCTCAAGCCGAATGTAGATTTCTATTCCGCATCGGTTTACACTTCTCTGAAAATACCGAGAGATTTGTTTACTCCAATCTTTGCGATCAGCCGCATGTCCGGTTGGACCGCTCATATTCTGGAGCAGTATGAGAACAACCGTCTCATTCGTCCTCGCGCCGAATATACGGGACCTTCCAGCCAGGCTTACGTACCTATTGAAAAGCGATAAGTCATCGCAAGCTTGTAACATGTTTGACACCAGCAGCCTTGCTGATTGCCGCGGACTAACGGGCCGTTCGGAAGCTTTCCGCACACCCGTTTGTCTTTGTGTGTTTCTATAGTTTATTGCTATAGCCAATCTAACTTACTATATTTCAAGGAGGAGTTTTAGCTTATGGCTCAATTTGAAAAGTATGCTTTGCCAACCGAAGGGGAAAAAATTACGATTAATGACGGCGTTCTCAACGTGCCTAACAACCCGATTATCCCATTTATCGAAGGAGACGGAACAGGCCGTGATATTTGGAGAGCATCCAAGCGCGTTCTAGATGCAGCGGTAGACAAAGCTTACAAAGGCGAGAAAAAAATTGCATGGTATGAAGTATTCGCCGGCGAAAAGGCATTCAACCAGTTCAATGACTGGCTGCCTGCAGACACTCTGACCGCTATTCGCGAGTACATCGTTGCGATCAAGGGTCCTCTCACTACTCCAATCGGCGGCGGTATTCGTTCCTTGAACGTTGCTCTGCGCCAGGAGCTGGACCTCTACGTTTGTCTTCGTCCGGTCCGCTATTTTGAAGGTGTGCCTTCCCCGGTTAAACGCCCTGAACTGGTAGACATGGTTATTTTCCGCGAAAACACAGAGGATATTTATGCGGGTATCGAGTATCAGGAAGGCAGCGAAGAAGTTAAGAAAGTGATCGAATTCCTGCAAAAAGAAATGAAAGTTAACAAAATCCGTTTCCCTGAAACTTCCGGTATCGGAATCAAGCCCGTTTCCAAGGAAGGTTCTTCCCGCTTGATCCGCGCTGCTATCGAGTATGCTCTGAAGCATAACCGTAAGAGCGTAACCCTGGTACACAAAGGCAACATTATGAAATTTACAGAAGGAGCCTTTAAAAACTGGGGTTATGAGCTGGCTGAAAAAGAGTTCGGTGATAAGGTATTTACTTGGGCTCAATATGACAAAATTAAAGAAGAGCAAGGTACTGATGCAGCTAACGCAGCTCAAAAAGCAGCTGAAGATGCAGGCAAAATCATTATTAAAGACGCCATCGCCGATATCGCTCTGCAGCAGGTGCTGACTCGCTCTTCTGACTTCGATGTCATTGCGACCCTGAACTTGAACGGTGACTACCTGTCCGACGCGCTTGCTGCGCAAGTAGGTGGTATAGGTATCGCACCTGGAGCCAATATTAACTATCAAACGGGTCACGCCATTTTTGAGGCGACTCACGGAACTGCACCTAAATATGCTGACAAAGACGTAGTTAACCCTGGATCCGTTATTTTGTCCGGTGTAATGATGCTCGAGCATTTGGGCTGGCAGGAAGCGGCTGACCTCATTTATAAAGGTATGGGACAATCCATTAACAACAAAACCGTTACTTACGACTTTGCTCGCTTGATGGATGGAGCAACTGAAGTGAAATGCTCCGAATTTGCCGACGAAGTCATCAAAAATATGGAATAAGCTTGCAGCTTTAGCACAGCTTCGAAGATTCCCAGAGACAAGCCTCCAACAAGAAAGGAATGGTTAGCAATGGGTATACGCCGCAACAAAATTTCAGTTATCGGAGCAGGATTTACCGGAGCGACTACCGCATTAATGATTGGCCAGAAGGAACTAGGCGATGTTGTTTTACTGGACATTCCTCAACTGGAGAACCCGACAAAGGGGAAGGCGCTGGACATGCTGGAAGCAAGCCCTGTCCAAGGCTTTGACAGCAACATTATCGGTACAGCGAATTATGAGGATACTGCCAATTCCGATATTGTCATTATTACAGCGGGCATAGCGCGCAAGCCGGGAATGAGCCGCGATGATTTGGTGAATACCAATGCGGGCATTATGAAATCGGTTTGTGAGAATGTCAAGACGTTCAGTCCGGATAGCATCGTCATCATTCTGAGTAATCCGGTCGATGCGATGACTTATGTGGCCTATCAAACTTTAGGCTTTCCTAAGAATCGTGTCATCGGTCAATCCGGTATACTGGATACGGCTCGCTATTGTACCTTTATTGCCCAGGAATTGAATGTATCTGTGGAGGATGTACGCGGCTTTGTGCTTGGCGGTCATGGCGATGATATGGTTCCGCTCGTCCGCTACTCCAATGTAGGCGGAATTCCCATCGAAAAATTGATTCCCGCTGACCGCATTGAAGCGATTGTGCAAAGAACCCGCACAGGCGGCGGTGAGATCGTTAACCTGCTAGGAAACGGCAGTGCGTATTACGCCCCGGCTGCTTCTCTGGTTCAGATGGCGGAAGCCATTCTTAAAGACAAGAAGCGGGTACTCCCTTCCATCGCCTTGCTGGAGGGAGAATACGGCTACAAGGATTTATTCCTCGGTGTGCCTACTTTGCTTGGCGGCGACGGCATTGAAAAAGTATTCGAGCTGGAGCTGACTGTCGAGGAAAAAGCGGCGCTCGATAAGTCGGCGGATTCCGTCCGCAGTGTTATTAAAGTGCTGCAAGGATAATATTTTTTAAGCGATAGAAGCGCAAGCTCTAGGATAAGGCAAGTACCTTGTACAAGCCCCTGGAGCTTGCGTTTTTTGACTTATAGCCGAGATCATGATGAGCTTGGGATTAGTTTTAGCCCGGACGTTTCAATTAAAGATGAGTAGGTTAATACAAATACGTATTCATTTAATAACATCGAGGTGAAACGGGTCATGACATTAACGGTAACCTGTAGATCGAGAAATCGCTCATCCGCCATAACTTCTGATTTGCAGGAATTGAACGACTTTATAAAGGATCAACAGAAGCAGGGCCGGGAAGTGGATTTAACTGATTGGGACCGATTCAGCCGCAAACTGAACGCTTGGCGCAAGCAAAAGAAGCAAGTTGTAAGCTAAAGCAAGGGATAAAGCAAGGGAAAAATAAAACGCTGGTTGGCCAGTCCGTTCAGTCGGACAGTTCATCCAGCGTTTTTTCGAGGCTCGGGGCAAAATGGGTTAGGAAATAATCGACTTCCTGCAGCTCCATCCGCTGTAGAGCTTCGCCAATTTGATTCTTGGCGACTGCAAATTCCCGGTTGCCTGCAGATAGCTCCATCGTACATTTAATGAATGCGTCCAGTTGATCGGCTGCCTTGATGATCGTTCGCAGCCTATGAGCATTAGCATCGTCTTCCCCGTTTGCAAGCGGAATGCCCACCATTTGCTTATAAACGGATGCCAATTCCTCCGGCACCATATCCAAAAGCTTGTGCGCAGCGGTATGTTCAATTTCCCGGAAATTGGAGAGGATGTCCTTATTTTGATGCTTGACCGGGGTCGGAATATCTCCCGTAAATACCTCGGTTGCATCATGGAAAAGCGCCATAGATACGGCCCGATCGGTATCGTAATGGCGACCGTATATCTCATTGCCGATCGTACATAAGACATGGGTCAGCAGAGCGACGTGGTAGGAGTGCTCGGCCACATTTTCGCTGACCATATTGCGCATCAGGCTCCATCGTTTAATGTAACGAAGACGGTACAGATACGCTAAAAAATGATATTGACTCACCATTCAACCTCCCTTCCCCGCCCCTGTCTAGAAGAAGCGCACAGCTTCTATGAGTTTACGGACGCGCTCTGCGCTGGATTGCTTTATGGAGATATTCAGGGGTGATCTTAGGATTTCCTGCATTAATTCTTGGAATAGCATAGCGGTTCGTAGAACGGGTCGCCATTCCAGGCGCTATTGTGAATGCGTAGCGAACGCCGCCTTCCTGAATAGCCTGGATCGCGTCTTTACTATAAATACCGAAAGGATAAGCGAAAGCATCAACAGGCCCGGCATTGGCTGCTTCGAGTATGGAAAAACAGGTTCGGGTATCCTGAACGATACGCTGGTGGTACTCCGCGTCGCTTTCCTGGCCCGACTCCAATGGCAAACGAGTCGTAAGCAGCGCATCATCCCCAAGCTTATTATGCAGAGCATGAGTATGGCATTGAATCTCAATGAGCTGCGGGGCTATTCCCTTGAGCTCAGTGATTTGAGCCTCCGACATATAGGGAATATAGCTGGCATTCGGATTCAAAGTATCCTGGGTAATGGCGAAATTAACAGCCGGTATGCCCAGCTTCTCGAGAATAGGAAAGCCTTCGGTATAAAAGCTTTCATAGCCGTCATCAAAGGTGACCAGCAAAGCATTGTCCGGGACGGTTCCTCCATCTAAATAGCTGCGGAAATCATCCAAAGTGATGAATGCATACCCCTGCTCCAGCAAATAGGTTAATTGGGCCTCGAACCGTTCCGGTGTAATCGTGCTAGAGCTTTCATCTACAGAGTGAAGATGATGATACATAAGGACAGCGACCTGATCGCGATGCCATTGACCGGTCTTGTAGTTGTCCATACCCGAATGAAGGGCGGCAAAGCAGGTCATGGCGATTACCAGGCCACTTATCATAATACGCAGCAGCATGATGTAACTCCTTAATAAAATAATCTTGAATGCAAAATACTACTTCAAAAATAATGAATTCGGTTATTGCCAGAAGGTTAAAAGCTATTGGGCAGACGAAGGGTCAGCGTATGTTCCATTATACCTCGTCACGAGTGCGATTACCACGCCATGGAATGATCTCAGCGGACCTTCTCGGTATGCAAAGTGAAATGACAGCCAAACAGCCGGGAGAACAGTCAAACAAAGGACGCCTGGATCTGGGCATGAAAGGACAGAGCCAGGATTTCTTTACAATTTCTTAAAAAAACTATAGCGGTCTTCGGTGGATTTCTCGGGAGCTACAGGTTACGATAGAACTGAAAATGAGCCTGCAGGTTATCCAGCGGCTGAGAAGGCAATAAGAATTGGGTGTTGAAAAACGGGCTCAAACCAGGAATAAGTGCTTGCGATCATAACTGTGCAGAAGTGGAGGGGAAGAGGGAGACAGGAGAAGCGAAGCGCCTGCCTTTGTCCCCGGTTTTTAACCGTTGAAGTGGTTATAATACCTCATCGCCGTATCATTCTGATTAAGGAGCCGAATATGAATTCTTACAAAAAGAAGCTCACGTTAATGGTACTCGTTCTCGTTTTCTTATCCTCGATTCTGACAGGGGCAGTGGCTGCCGAATGGCTAAAAGACAAGGCAATGGAAGCGGAGCGAACCCATATGGAGCAGGAGCTGTCCATTTTTCGGGTGCTGCTTGAAGGACAGAATGTGGACGCTGGAGATGCAAATCCAGAGCTCCTCGCCTATTTGCAGAAGGTGGCTCAGGCTATCGAAGCGAGAATAACCTGGATGCTGGCTGATGGCCGGGTGCTTTTTGATTCGGAAGGGATTTCCGGTACAGGTGACGGCCCGTTAAAGCATGAGGAAATTCAGCAGGCGATCAATGAGGGAGTGGGCTTTGCTTCACGGATGAATCACCGTACAGGCCAGGATATCCTGTTCGCCGCTGCTGCCATCGGTAATGCTCAAGCACCTGAAGGATATATAAGAATAGCCAGGGAAACGGAGGATTTCCACCCTCCCTTGAATGAGCTCTGGTTCTTTATTATTACCGGACTTATCCTTTTTTTAGCTGCAGCTATGTACTTCGCTAATCGTTCCGCAAATCAATTGACAGCGCCGCTTGAGCAAATGACGAAGGTTGCCAGACAAATCACTCATCATAATTCACAAGTCCGTATCGAAAGACAAGGAATGGACGAGATCAGGCAATTAGGCAAGGCTATCAATACGATGGCTGACAGTTTGCAGAAGCAAGTGGAGCAGACCCGGCAGAATGAGAGCCGCCTGAAGCGGGTGCTGGACAATATGCACAGCGGGGTAATGATGATTGATCGCCACGGCAATGTGGTGCTGGTCAACCGTTCGGGGGAAGGCATCTTTGGCATTTCATCACGTGAAGTCATTGGCCGGCCGTACAAGCATGTTGAGCTTCCCCAGGAGCTGCTCCAGAAAATTCAGCTTTGTCTGGCCAATCAAGAATCCATTCAGAGCGAATTAACGGTACACTATCCGGAAGAGGCTATTCTTGATGTCAGCATAAATCCGCTGCCTGATTTTCAAGAAGAAGGCTACGGGGTGCTGGTCGTACTGCATAACCTGACTGCTGTCAGGAGACTGGAACGGATGCGGAGCGAATTTGTGGCGAATGTGTCCCATGAGCTGAAAACGCCTGTTGCATCGGTCAAAGGCTTTGCCGAGACGCTGCTTGCCGGTGCGGTCAATGACCGGGAAACGGCAAATTCCTTTCTGCAAATCATTCATGATGAAAGCGAAAGAATCAACCGGATTATCGGGGACCTGCTGGAGCTGTCGAAAATTGAATCCAAGCGGGAGCCGCTGCATTTTTCTCCGGTAGATCTGGAGCAAATGATCGGACAGACGGTTCACCTTATGAATGCGGAGGCCCGCAAAAAAATATAGAGGTGACGGCCGAGGTGGCTTCCGGTCTGTTTATAGAGGCGGACGAAGACCGCATGCGGCAAATTATTGTCAACCTGTTATCCAATGGGGTAGCCTATACCCCGGAAGGGGGCAGTGTCCGCATCGAAGCTTACCCGGTCGAGGATCCTGCAGGCGATCCGGAAAAAGTGAGGATCACCATTGCGGATACGGGAATGGGGATACCGAAGAAAGATCTGCCGCGCATCTTTGAAAGGTTCTATCGCGTTGATAAAGCGAGATCACGAAGTTCGGGAGGAACGGGGCTTGGCCTCTCGATTGTCAAGCATTTGACGGAGCTTCATCATGGCAGCATCCGGGTGGAAAGTGAATTGGGGGCCGGATCTGTCTTTATTATCGAACTTCCCGTTATACAAGAAATAACTGACTATTCATAACCAGCGGTTTATGCAACAATAGACTTATGGGTGACCGGCCGCGCCGCTTTACCTGCTGGAGTATAGACAGTTTTAGATAAGGGATGGGTTTCTATTGACACATAAATTATTAATAATAGAAGATGAGCCTACGCTGGCCAAGCTGTTATCCTATAATTTGGCCCAGGAAGGTTACGATGTCCAGGTGGCCGAGCATGGCGGGGAAGGCCTGAAGATGGCATTGCAGCATCATTACGATTTGATTCTGCTCGATATTATGCTTCCGGGCATGAATGGCTTCGAGGTACTGGAGAAGCTGCGGCGCAACGGTAATCAGACGCCTGTTATTGTGCTGACGGCCCGTAATGCGGAGGAGGAAATCGTACAGGGCCTGAAGCACGGTGCCGATGACTACATCACAAAACCATTTGGCGTTGCTGAGCTGCTGGCCCGGGTTGGAGCGGTGCTGAGAAGAGCTGTCGCGGACGGAGACACCCTGGAAAGAGAAGACGACGAGCAGGTTATTCGTATCGGGGAATTGAAGGTTTACCCGGAAAAATATGAAGTCATTCTGCACGGAGAATCGATAGCTCTTCGTCCCAAGGAGTTTGAAGTACTGCTATACCTGATTAAAAGAAAGGGAGCCGTCATTACTCGCGATGAATTGATGAATGTCGTCTGGGGATTCGATTACATTGGCGGACAGCGGACGGTGGACGTCCATGTGAGTTCACTTCGCAAGAAGCTGGAAATGAACCAGCAATCCGTGCAAATAGAATCCATACGCGGGGTCGGCTACAAGCTGCTGGACAAATCGAAAAAGGATAGCTGAGCATGTATGCGGGCGGAACATTGGTTCTCTTTATAGGGCTCAGCAAATAGTTCAATCTTTTTGGAGAGAGGTGGAACGGATGCGTAAATTGCGATGGGGTGTTCTCGGAACGGGCAAAATTATTTCCAAGGCTGGACTAGCGATTCATAACGCGGACAACAGCGAGTGGATTGGCATAGCGGGCCGCAATGAAGACAGCAGCAAGGAAGCTTCAATGAAATATGGCTTGCCTCCTAAGTACAGCCAATACCAGGATTTAATCGATGATCCCGAAATTGATGCGGTGTATATTGCCCTGCTGAATCATCTGCATAAGGAGTGGGCGATCAAAGCTTTGGAAGCAGGCAAGCATGTGCTGCTGGAAAAGCCGTTTACCCTGAACAAGGGTGAAGCGCTGGAAATCATGGAGGCCGCGAAGCGCAGCGGAGCTCAAATTATGGAGGCCCATGCTTGGCGTCATCAGGAAGCGTATTCCGCCATTCATTCGATCCTGCGTGAAGGAGTTATCGGCGAGATTGGAGTCATGTGCGGGCATTTTTCGTTCATGGCGCCGCCTGACAGCACGCGCTGGATTCGGGAATGGGGAGGCGGAGCTTTATATGATCTGGGCTGTTATCCGATAGCCTGGAGCCGTTATTATATGCAGGCGGAGCCGGAAGAGGTTGACTGCAGACTGACTTTTGCGAAAACAGGAGTCGATTCCCGTTTTGTCGGGACCTTGTATTACCCGGGTAACAGAGTAGCCCACTGCAGCGCCGCGCTCGATATGATGAATGGTTCAAGCTTCGAGCTCTATGGAACTAAAGGGAGAATGTCTGTGCGTTCTGTAATCGAGCCCAACAGTGTGACCATCATTGCCGAGTATGGCGGACATACGCAAAAGTGGATTTCAGACCGGGTTCAGGCGTACATTTCACAGGTTGAGAATTTTTCCGCAGCAATATTAAACAACAAGCCGCTCTCCTACTCGGTAGAGGATGCGGTGCAGCAAATGAACATATCGGATGCATTGTTCAAGGCTCATGAGGAGAAACGGCGCATAGCCTTGTCTTAAAGCGGTTGGCCTATACATCGTTGAAATCGGAATAAAGCCAAATGCGCATGTGCAAGTAAAGGAATGCCAGGAACCCCGGGCATTCCTTTTTCAGTGGAAGGAGATGGGGACTTTAGCGGATGGAGAAACAAAATCAGCAAAGGGGATGGAAATATTGCGCTACCTTGGCGGATAAGAGTAGCCGGGATATTTGACTACAGGCCATTTCTGTTTGCGCAATTTATCGATCAGCTCGGAGTCCACATGAAGGTTGCTGCTGATCAATTCTCGGGGGGTTAAGGCCATCCATTGGTTAAGAGAGACGTCCTGGAACCGGTCGCTTTTGAACATTTCCAGAAACCAAAGGGAGTCGGTGCCTGTGTTTTGAATATAGTGGCCAAAGGCGAATGGAACGTAACCGACATCTCCTGCTCGATAATTAAAAGTCCTTGCAGCGCCATTCCCTGCAAATACGGTCATGCGGCCTTGCCCGGTCAAATAATACTGCCATTCATCATTATTCGGATGCCAATGGAGCTCGCGCATCCCTCCCGGTTTAATTTCAACAAGAGCCGCTGCCACTGTTTTGGATATTGGAAAATTGCTGGAATCGACAATCCGAACGCTTCCGCCGGGTGTTTCGAGCGGCTGCTGGGCCAGCAAGGAGTACTTGAAGCTCAGTGGAACCTGACCATAAGGAGAGGTTATTTGTTGAGATGATAGGGGGCCAGGTATTTCGTCTTGATAAATGTACACTTGTTCCGCAGGGATATGTCTAAATGCGCTCTCCGGTACGCCAAAATTGGCGGAGAGTACTTCCCTTGGCGTATGAGCAAACCAATCGGATATGGACAGCGTATTAAGATCGGAGAAGTGACCATCATCAAAAACGAGTAAAAATTCACAGCCTTCCTCGAGCCCTTGAATAGAGTGGGGAATACCGGGCGGAAAATACCACAGATCTCCCGGACCAACGTCAGCTATAAAATTGCGCCCATATTGATCGACAGCGGTGATTCTCGCCCGACCGAGCAGCATGAAGGACCATTCCGCTTGCTGATGCCAATGCAGCTCTCTTACTCCGCCAGGCGTCAAGCTCATATTCACACCGGCCAGTGTTGTTGCAACTGGCAAATCCCGTACTGTGATTTCCCTGGACCAGCCGCCGTGATTTAATTGCATATGCGTATCGGAGAATGAGAATTTGAGATTGGGAATGAGTCCTGCATCCGTCACCGGGGGGACAAGCATATCAGGGTTTTGCAAATCTCTCGCGATATTGCGGGGACCAAGGTCGGGTCCCCCTGCTCCGTCACGCCGAATGGGCTGAGGGACCGATGAGGACGACCGGTTAGAAGGCAGGTCAGACATAGCAACACCTCTTTATTATTGATGGTTCTGTCCTGGCATTTTTATGTATATATATACCCCCGCCTAGCCTTTTATTCTTAGGGTGGGTGCAAAATTAAGACCTCCATTTTTTTATAGGCAATGCTATACTAAAGAGGAATGACTATGAAGAAACAGAATGGTACCGGAAATCAATGGAGGTATAGGAGGAGTAAACAATGACCAAAAAACTGAAAGTAGCCATTATTGGTTGTGGAGGCATAGCTAACGGCAAACATTTGAAAGCCCTTTCCAAAATTGACTCCGTGGAGATGACTGCATTTTGTGACATAATTCCAGAGCGTGCTCATAAAGCTGCTCAAGAATATGGAAGCGAAGGAGCCAAAGTGTATGAAGACTACAAGGAGCTGCTGCAGGACGGGTCTATTGATGTAGTGCATGTTTGTACACCTAACGATTCTCATGCGGAAATTTCCATAGCGGCCCTTGAGGCAGGCAAGCATGTAATGTGCGAGAAGCCAATGGCCAAAACAGCATCAGATGCCCGCCGTATGCTGGAAGCTGCGAAGCGTACGGGTAAAAAGCTGACTATCGGTTACAATAACCGTTTTCGCCAGGATTCCCTTTACTTGCAAAAACTATGCGCTGATGGAGAATTGGGTGAAATTTATTATGCCAAAGCTCATGCTTTGCGCCGCCGTGCAGTACCGACCTGGGGAGTGTTCCTGGATGAGGATAAACAGGGCGGAGGTCCGCTCATCGATATAGGAACCCACGCGCTTGATTTGACGCTGTGGATGATGAACAACTACAAGCCGAAGGTAGTGCTGGGTACAGCCTTCCATAAGCTTTCCCAGAAGGAAAATGCAGCCAATGCATGGGGGCCTTGGGATCCGAGCAAGTTCACGGTTGAAGATTCCGCATTCGGAATGATTACGATGGAGAACGGGGCAACTATCGTTCTGGAATCAAGCTGGGCGCTGAATACGCTGCAGGATGGCGAAGCCAAAGTAACGCTCTGCGGCACGGAAGGCGGGGCTGATATGCTGGACGGACTCCGAATCAATGGAGAAAAGCACGGCAAGCTGTATCAAACCCAGGTTCAGCTTGGCGGCAAAGGCGTGGCTTTCTACGATTCCAAAGAAGAGAACGATGCCGTGCTGGAAGCCCGCTCATGGATTAACGCCATCCTTAATGATACCGACCCTGTCGTTACGCCTGAGCAGGCGCTTGTCGTATCGGAAATTTTAGAGGCGATCTACGAATCTTCGAGAACGGGCAAAGCGATTTATTTCAATGAATAATATTTCCGGCCGGACATTCGCCCACACAATAGGCTGGCGCCAAAGTTATAAAACCCGGTAATAAAGTCCGTAATAAAGTGAGTTAAAGAGGCTGGTAATAAAGTCCGTAATAAGGTCCGTAATAAGGTCTTTAATAAGGTCCTTAATAATACCTGGTAAGTAAAGCCTGGTAATGACGGTAATAAAGCCTGATAATAAAGCGAGAAAAGCAAAAAGCTGATCCTAAGATCATGGAAGCATGATCTGGGATCAGCTTTTTTTTACCCCATTAGAAAGTAAAAGTTTCGATATCCGAAAACTCGCTTTCCGCTTGCCATGAAAAGTTACCGCTAGAGGTTATACTTAGTCCGCCTGCCAGTTTTCTAGCGAATTTGGAAAGCTGGCCATATTGGAAGTGGCCATATTGGAAAATTCGTGCGGAGCCAGCGGCATAGGTGCGTAATTAGCGCTGAATTCCGGTGCCTCCAAGCTTTGCAATCCCGGATAGCGCATAAAATCCGCATTAGGCGTGTTAGCGAAGGCTTGAAGCCCCTGCACGCCTGGCTGGTTGGGCAGATTCGGGAAAGCTTGAAGCCCCTGCACACCCGGCTGGTTGGGCAGATTCGGGAAAGCTTGAAGCCCCTGCACGCCTGGCTGGTTGGGCAAATTCGGATAAGCTTGAAGCCCCTGCACGCCTGGCTGGTTGGGCAGATTCGGATAAGCTTGAAGCCCCTGCGCGCCCGGCTGGTTGGGCAAATTCGGATAAGCTTGAAGCCCCTGCACGCCTGGCTCGTTGGGCAAATTCGGATAAGCTTGAAGCCCCTGCACGCCTGGCTCGTTGGGCAAATTCGGGAAAGCTTGAAGCCCCTGCACGCCTGGCTGGTTGGGCAAATTCGGGAAAGCTTGAAGCCCCTGCACGCCTGGCTGGTTGGGCAGATTCGGATAAGCCTGCAAGCCCTGGACGTTAGGCATATTAGCCATATTTGCAGTGCTTGCGAAGCCGGGAGATTTATGAGATTCGTATGCTTCCAGCATGCCGGCTGTGCCCTTCGGAGAAACGTTCAAAGCACCTGGCTTAGCGGCATCAAACGATTCCAATTGGGATTCGTCCTCCCGATAGAAGGTTTGGCAGTACATGTTATGGAGCTTGGGAATGCCTACTTTTTCTCCAGCCTTCAGAGCCCCTGATTTTTGAATATGTGGATTAAGAGCACTCATGACTGGCTTAGGAACATTATACTGCTCCGCTAACGTATCCAGAGTGTCTCCTTCTTTGCAGCTGTGGTGGGTGTAAAAGTCGACATTGCGCTCGTCGTCCTCCCGGAAGAATGGGAACAAGAAAGGCGAAAGGAAGAAGAATGGGAAAAATCTTCTTGGGAAAAAGGGATACGGATATGGAAAGGGGGCAAAAGGATAAGGATAGAACGGAGGTCTTCTCACCTCCTGTTCGCTTGTTTCGACAAGCTCGGTTTGATGCACTTGTGACATGACAATTTCCTCCCAGGTTTTATTTTTTTACCCCATCCTATGATTGATTCTGGGCATAGGTTCAAACGCCCGGAAAAATGGGCTTGACTGTTTAATCAAAGTCTGCAAAGGGGCATAATCTATTTTTCAATTTTTACATTCGGTTTACGTTACACGAACTTAACATTAACAATGTCCTGCTAAGATGAATACGTACCGATGAAAGAGATTGCAAATAGGAAGCGAAAAAAGGGAGGATTCAACACATGCTTAGACAGATACCTAAACTGAGATTTGTTTTAACCGCAATCCTTAGCATTGTTCTGCTGGCCGGCTGTGGAGCTGCTGGAGGAAATGGTGGCGGCGGCGGTGGTTCTGCTACCCCAAATGAAGGAAACACTCAAGGAGGCGCGGGTACCGAGCAACCGCCAAGCGAGGAGCCGAAAACAGAGCTCTCCGGTACCGTTACGGCATCGGGTTCCACGGCGCTGCTGCCTCTTGTGAATCTGGCTGCGGAAGAGTTCATGGATTTGCATCAACAAGTGACGATCAATGTAACGGGCGGCGGTTCGGGAACCGGAGTGAAGAATGTTGCGGACGGAACCTCGGATATCGGGAACTCGGACGTGCCTGCCGCGGATGAATTCAAGGATCAGCTCGTTGAGCATATCGTTGCTATCGCACCTTTTGCATTAATTGTAAATAAAGATGTGCAGGTAGATGATTTGACCCAAGAGCAGGCAATCGCTATTTTCGCTGGAGAAATTACAAATTGGAGTGAAGTCGGGGGACAAGATCAGCCGATTGTGCTCATTCATCGTCAAGACAGCTCAGGCTCCCGCAAAATCATTCAGGAGCTTGTTATGAACGGCCGTGATTTCTCCAATGAAGGAATCACCCAGGAATCGAGTCAGACGGTTGCTCAAGCTGTAGCTTCAACTGCGGGAGCGATCGGCTATGTGGACACCCCATATTTGAACGACAACATTAAAGCTCTGAAGCTGGATGGAGTAGGCTTTTCCAAAGAAACGATTCAGGACGGGACCTACAAAATCTATGGCTTGGAGCGTATGTACACCAAAGGTGAACCTACCGGCGTGGTCAAGGAGTTTCTGGACTTTATCATGAGCGATGAGTTCCAGAACGAAAAAGTTGAGGAATTAGGCTTCCTTCCGGCTAATTTGCTGAAATAATCCGAAAGTCTACAAGGGCTGTCCCAAATGTCCAACGAGAAAATCGAACCAGAAAATCCAACTAGAGAATCGAACGAGAAAATGGAACCAGAAATCGAACCAGAAATCCTGGGAACCTGATATTACGAAAGTCCTTTTTATCGAAATTAAAGGGACCGTCTAATAGGTCCTCTCCAAATCAAGGTGTCATAATTAAACACCCAAGAATGTTGATTCAACAGCATCCTTGGGTGTTTGACTTTTTAAGATGTCGTACTAAAAAAGCAGCTTTGCGGACAGCCCCTGGTTTTTAGATATACAGTAATTCGCATAGAACCGCATACATTTTGCTTTTGCGAGCGCCCCCGGCGTAAATGTATGCGGAAAATCGTATAAAAAGTGCCGGAACCGGGAAAAGCGCGAAATGTATGCGGAAAACCGGGAAAAGTGCGAAATGTATGCGGAAAACCGGGGAAAAACCGAGGGAAAGCTGAGGTGATTTTTGTTAATTTATGCAAGGTTGAAATTTTACAATCCGTTAACAAAGCATAGCTTTCCCTTTAACATTCATCCACTATGATGAAATGGCTACAGCGATAATGTCCGCGAAACTAACGTGAGACTTTGCCGCAAACCAGCGTTTCGTAAGGAGGAATTCCATTTGTCCTACTCAACTGTTAGCTCATCATCTTCAAGCTCGAAAAAAGAGAGCCATAACCAAAGCACATCCCCTTCATTCAACCGGTGGATGAAGAAGCAGGGGCGTATGGATCTCCGGATGAAGTGGCTGTTTATCGGCAGTGCCTCATTGGTTTCAATCATAATATTTTCAATTATTTTATTTGTCGGTTTTCAAGGGATACAAGTATTTAGAGATATATCGATAGCCGAGTTCTTCTTCTCCTCCAGTTGGGCGCCTTCGGCTAGCGAGCCCCGCTTCGGCGCCTTTGCTTTTATTTACAGCACGCTTTTGCTTACGCTGCTGTCGATCGCGCTGGCGGTGCCGCTAGCCGTATCGGGTGCTGTGTTCATGGCGAAAATCGCCCCAAAATGGATGCGGGAGCTGCTTCGTCCGGCGGCCGATTTGTTCGTCGGTATTCCCTCCGTTGTATACGGGCTGATCGGTTTGACCGTGATTGTTCCCTGGATGGGGAGGACGTTCGGAGGGCCCGGATATGGGCTTTTACCAGCTGCGGTAATATTAGCGGTCATGATATTGCCTACGATTATGTCGATCACCGAGGATGCTATTCGCAGCCTGCCGACCAGACTTGAGGAGGCTTCCCTGGCGCTTGGCGCCACCCGGTGGCAGACGATATGGCGGGTGCTGATACCCGCATCAGGCCCGGGGATTATCACCGGCATTATTTTAGGAATGGGAAGGGCGATTGGTGAAACGATGGCGGTGTTTATGGTAATAGGAAACTCCGTTTCGGTGCCAAGCTCTTTGCTGGAATCTACAACCGTGCTAACGACTGCGATCGTTAAAGATATGGGGAATACATTCTATGGTACGACTTGGAGCAATGCCTTGTATATGATGGCATTTCTGCTTCTTCTCATCTCGCTGCTGCTGATATTGATTATTCGTCTAATAGCCAGAAGGAGTGAAACGCCATGAAAATAGCACATTGGACGGATCGGTTAGCGACATTGTTCTTCTGGTTGTCGGGATTAGTGATTATTGTTATTTTGGCAGCGTTCCTGGTGAAAATTCTGGGTGACGGTGTGCCCCATCTGTCGTGGAGCTTTCTGACAGGAAGACCTTCAGAAGTAAGAGCAGGCGGCGGTGTCGGCCCCTTTTTATTCAATTCCTTCTATATCCTGTTTCTGTCCTTGCTGTTCTCCCTGCCAATAGGAATAGGATCCGGTATTTATTTGGCCGTATATGCGAAAAAAAATAAATTTACTGATTTGGTAAGAGTATCGGTGGAAGCTTTGTCCTCGGTTCCCTCCATCGTATTCGGTTTGTTCGGCGCCTTGTTGTTTGTCAGCCTGCTGGGCTTCCGATTCTCTATCCTCTCCGGGGCACTTACCTTGTCGCTGCTCAATCTGCCTGTGCTGGTAAGGGTTACGGAGGAGTCGTTAAGAGCCGTGCCCGAATCTTATTGGGAAGCCTCGCTGGCACTAGGATCAACGCGCTGGCAGGCAATCCGCAAAGTGCTTCTGCCCAGCGCATTGCCAGGATTGATCACCGGGGTCACTCTTGTGGCCGGGAGAGCCCTGGGCGAGACAGCATTGCTGATCTACACCGCAGGTTTGTCCGTATCCCGAAACTTTCCGGACTTAAACCCGATGTCCATGGGCGGCACGCTTTCTCTCCATCTCTGGTATGCGGGAACGAGCTCGCTGGCTCCCGATGCGGAGCAAATTGCACAAGCGAGCGCGGCTTTGCTGGTGCTTATCGTATTATTCTTTAATCTGTTGATCACAATTCCCGGAAGGATTGTACAAAAACGACTTTCAGGAGGGAATCATTAAGATGACTACTCAACCGAAAATTCATGTATCCGACCTGAATCTGTATTATGGGGACAATCACGCGCTTAACAATATTCACCTGGATATTCCGGAAAAGTCAATCTGCGCCTTGATCGGCCCTTCCGGCTGCGGCAAATCGACATTCCTGCGCACGCTGAACCGGATGAATGATCTCATCCACGGTGTGAAAATTACAGGCAAGGTATTGGTAGATGGCCAGCAGATCTACAATCAGGATATGGATGTAGCATCGCTCCGCAAGAGAGTCGGAATGGTATTTCAAAGACCTAACCCTTTCCCGATGAGCATCTTTGACAATGTTGCCTATGGCCCCCGAATTCACGGGATCCGGAAAAAATCCGAGCTTGTCCCGATAGTGGAGCGGAGCCTGCGTCAAGCGGCATTATGGGATGAGGTCAAGGACCGGTTGAATAAATCCGCTCTCGGCTTGTCAGGAGGCCAGCAGCAGCGCTTATGCATCGCCAGATTGCTAGCAGTGGAGCCCGATGTGCTGCTGATGGATGAACCTACCTCGGCTCTAGATCCGATCTCGACCCTGAAGGTTGAGGAGCTTACTCAACAATTGAAAGAACGCTATACCATCATTACCGTAACGCATAATATGCAGCAGGCTGCGAGGATTTCTGATTATACCTCGTTCTTTCTGAACGGACAGCTGGTAGAAACCGATCAAACCGACCGGATGTTTACAGCGCCGAGTGATAAACGCACAGAGGACTACATTACCGGACGATTCGGTTAATATACGTTGCTGTCCTACAGGATGAAGCCGATGGAGGGAGAAACGCGATGGACACGAGAAAAACCTATCACCAGTCACTGGATGAGCTGCAGAAATATTTAATCACGATGGGGAACGAGGTTACGCGGCAAATCTCTGCTGCTGTTCAGTCCCTGAGCGAGTTGGATCCGCAAATGGCCCGCGATGTGATCGACCAGGATGATGCCATTGACCGGATGATGCTGAGAGTAGAGGAGCGCTGTCTGCGGCTGATCGCCCTGCAGCAGCCGATGGCCAAAGATTTGCGGATTATAGGCATGGCCATCAAAATTGCAACCGATTTGGAAAGAGCGGCTGACCATGCTGTAGATATTGCCAAAGGCACAATTACATTAAGCGGTGAAAAGCTGATCAAGCCGCTCGTTGATATTCCCCGTATGGCTGAGCTCGCTATTCAAATGTTAAAAGACAGTCTCGTCGCGTTTACAGAACAGGATATCCAGCGGGCGGCCTCTCTGGCTGCCAAGGACGATGAAGTCGATCATATTTACAAAGGCCTGCTGCAGGAGCTGAGCAAGCTTGTCGGTGAACAGCCGGCATCCGGACGGCAGCTCATTCACTTAACGCTTGTCGCCCATGTCCTGGAGCGGGTGGCCGATCATGCGACCAATATTGGTGAAGGGGTTATTTTTCTGGTCACCGGCCAGCGCAAGGATCTCAATCCCTAGCACAATCGGAGCCCGATAGGCGGCCCGCTAATTTCTATAAGCATCAGGAATGCGGGGCAAACAGGGAAGCAAGCTGTTCCCAGCTGCGCACGATATAGACAGACTGACTCCCTATTGATTTATGGGAGTTTTTTTCTTTATGCAGAGGATCGAACCAGATCGCGTCAATGCCGCAGCGCACCGCTCCGAGAATATCCAGATGCCAAGAGTTGCCGACCATTACCGCCTCTTCCTTGCTGATCTGAAGCGCTTTTAAAGCCTGCAGAAACAAGTAGGCATTCGGCTTCTTCCGGTCCTTGCGAACGGAAGTAAAGCGATGAGACGCGGGAAAATAGTCTTGGAGGTGAAGGCGGTTAATATAACGCTCGGTTTTCTCCTCTTTGCCATTGCTGATCAGCGCTAATTTGTAATGACGGGACAGAAATTGCAAAGCTTCTCTTGCGCCGGGATATAACTTGGGCTGCTGAGCGTTTACTTGGTCCACCTTTTGCAGGAAGGTTTCGACGAAAGCCCTGTTGGTCGGAAGAGGCAGCGGATTCAGCGCAGCGGCCAGCGACGTTCGTCTGATTCGATCCATAGGAACCGCTGACTTTTTCTTGTTTTTGATACGTTTTCGCCACTCAGACTGGTACTGGGCGGCTACCTGTTCCAGAGGGACCCCCTCATCGGGATTCCAGCGGCCGATATAATCCTGTAAAACCGTGACGAAGCTGTCTGTAAAGGTTCTTCTTGTATCGAGCAAGGTTTCATTCAGATCGAAAAATATTGCTTTTTTCTTTCGGGGGGACCATTGGGGATTCAAACCTTAATCACCTCGAATCGTTAATTTACGATTTGGCCAAGAAGAGTCATTTCAGCTGAATTGCGTAAGCGGGTTATTTACATGAATATGCATTAAAGGACGAATTTATCCTCTTGCTTTCAAGCGAAGTCTAACGTGTGATATGATGGTCTGTAGAATGAGCATGTTGCATGAAATGCTGGAATGAGAAACGGGGTGCATGCATGAGTAAATTAATCGTTATTGACGGAAACAGTGTTGCTTACCGCGCTTTTTATGCGCTGCCTTTGCTGAGCAACTCCAGCGGTTTGCATACCAACGCTGTATATGGCTTCACCACTATGCTGCTGAAGCTGATTGAAGAACAGAAGCCTACACATTTCCTGGTTGCTTTTGATGCCGGAAAAGCAACCTTTCGCCATAAAGATTATGAGCAGTACAAGGGGGGACGCGAGAAAACTCCACCCGAGCTGTCCGAGCAATTCCCGATTCTCAAACAATTGCTGGGGGCATTCGGCATTAAGCAGTTTGAGCTGGAAGGCTACGAAGCGGATGATATTATCGGTACATTGACCAAGCTTGCGGATGATCAGAAGCTGGATGTGCTGGTCGTCACCGGGGACAAGGACATGCTGCAGCTGGCCTCCGACCATGTAACCATCGCTCTTACACGCAAAGGAATTAGTGAAGTAGAGCTGTATTCTCCCGCTTACATTAAAGAGACTTACGGACTTGCCCCGCATCAGATCATCGATTTAAAGGGGCTTATGGGAGATTCATCCGATAATATCCCGGGAATTCCCGGAGTAGGTGAAAAGACGGCGCTCAAGCTCCTGCATCAGTATGGAAGCGTGGAAGCGGTCCTGGAAAACTCAGACGAGCTGAAAGGAAAAATGAAGGAAAGAGTGCAGAGTCACGCAGACGATGCCCGTATGAGCAAGGAGCTCGCCACCATTTTCCGTGCTGTCCCGATGGAGCTTTCGCTAGATGAGATGGCCTTTTCAGGGTACGAAGAAGAAGCGCTTGGCCAGATGTTTCAAAAGCTGGAATTTAAATCGCTGCTGGACAAAATGGAGCTTGGTACCGGCGGCGGAGCGGAAGCTGCGGATACTGCGATCGAGGTTTCCGTTACGGTCGTTGACAGCGAAAGCCTGGACAAGCTAGCATCCAAGCTCCAGGGTATCCGCTCCGTTTACGTTGAGGCAATCGGAGATAACCCCCACTTGGCTGAAGTGGTGGGGATCGGCTTGTCGGATGGCAGCGAAAGCTATTATATAGCGATCGAGGATCTAAAGCTGGAGGCGGCTGAGCCGATCAGAAATTGGCTCGCTGATGCAGACGTGGAGAAGGTGTCCTACGATGTGCACCGGGCGGAAGTGGCTTTGCATTGGCAGGGTATCGTCCTGCAGGGATGCCGTTTCGATGTGCAGCTGGCCGGTTATTTGCTGGACCCGACCGAAGCCAGCCATTCCCTGGCTGCAATAGCATCCCGCTACTCGTTCCCGGGCCTGCAGGAAGATGACGCTGTGTATGGCAAGGGAGCGAAATTCAAGCTGCCGGCAGTTGAAGAGCTGGCTAAGCATTTGGGACGAAAGGCGGCCTATGTCGCCAAGCTGTCTCCCGAGCTGGACAAGCTGCTGGATAGCAATGATATGAAAAGTCTCTTTCATGATTTGGAGCTGCCGCTGTCTCATGTGCTCGCCGGCATGGAGGAGCAGGGAGTGAAGGTCAATGCGGATGAGCTGAAGAGGCTGGGGAAAGAGCTCAGCGAACGGATTGATGAACTGGTTAAGCAGATTCACGAGCTGGCAGGCGGCGAATTTAATTTGAACTCTCCCAAGCAGCTGGGTGAGGTGCTGTTTGACCGTTTAGGCCTGCCGGTTATCAAGAAAACGAAAACCGGCTATTCGACCGATGCGGAGGTGCTTGAGAAGCTGGCCCCGCGTCATGAGATTGTCCGCCACCTGCTTATTTACCGGCAATTGGCCAAGCTTCAATCGACCTATATTGAAGGCTTGCTTAAAGAGGTGCGCGAGGAAACCGGTAAAATTCATACGTATTATAAGCAAACCATTGCAGCGACAGGCCGCTTGAGCAGCCAATACCCCAATCTGCAAAACATTCCGATCCGGCTTGAAGAAGGCAGAAAGATTCGCAAAGCATTTGTCCCGTCTGAGGAAGGCTGGTACATTCTTGCTGCGGATTATTCCCAGATTGAGCTTAGAGTGCTTGCCCACATCTCTCAGGACGAAAAGCTGATGGAGGCTTTCTTCAAGGAGATGGATATCCATACCAAGACGGCTATGGATGTGTTCGGTGTTGCTGAAGATGAAGTCGATGCGAATATGCGCCGTTCCGCCAAAGCGGTAAACTTCGGTATCGTATATGGAATCAGCGATTACGGACTGTCCCAGAACCTGGATATTACCCGGGGAGAGGCTGCAAAATTTATTGAGCAGTACTTTGCTGTCTTCCAGGGAGTACGCAAGTATATGGAGGATATCGTCAGCAGTGCGCGCACTGACGGCTATGTCACAACCTTGCTGCACCGCAGGCGGTATTTGCCGGAGATCAAGGCCTCCAACTACAATCTGCGCTCTTTCGCTGAAAGAACGGCGATGAATACGCCGATTCAAGGGACGGCGGCGGACATCATCAAGCTGGCCATGGTTCAGGTGGCTGAACGCTTGAAAGAGGAGAAGCGCAGAAGCCGCATGCTTTTACAGGTACACGATGAGCTTGTGTTCGAGGTGCCCGCAGAGGAGCTCGAAGAGATGAAGGTACTGGTTCCGGATGTGATGGAGAACGCCCTCGACTTAAGTGTACCGCTTAAAGCCGACGTGAGCTTCGGCAGCAATTGGTATGAGGCCAAATAGCTTTTCTAATTGCCTGGTCTTCCAGATTTAACCCTATTCATATAACGGACTGCAATAGTAATCTTTAATCAACCTGCATAATCTGCTTTTCCTGGAGGTGAGTGAAGTTGCCAGAGCTTCCCGAAGTCGAAACAGTAGTCCGCACTCTGAATCAGCTGGTAAGCGGCAAACGGATTGAGAAAGTGAGCGTTCACCTGCCGCGGATCATCCAGAGGCCCTCGGAACCGGAACAGTTCAGCCAGGTTCTTGCCGGCCGCAGTATTGCCAGCATTGAGCGGCGGGGTAAATTTATCCGGTTTATTTTGAATGACCTGGTCATGGTTTCCCATTTGAGAATGGAAGGGCGTTACGGGCTGTATTCCCGTGATGAGCCGGTTGAGAAGCATACGCATGTCATTTTCCATTTTGACGATGGCACGGAGCTTCGTTATAAGGATGTCCGGCAGTTCGGTACGATGCATTTATTTAACCCGGGGGAAGAATGGCAGCTGCCTCCTTTGCATAAACTTGGACTAGAACCGCTTGATCCTGCCTTTACGCTGGATGCCTTTCGTGCTCAATTGCGCGGGCGTTCAACTAAAATAAAGCCATTGCTGCTCAATCAGCAGAGAATTGCCGGTATCGGCAATATCTATGCGGATGAAGCGTTATTCCGCGCCGGCATTCATCCCGAACGCACCGCCGGCAGCTTGACGCGGCAGGAGGCGGCCAGCCTCCACACGGCAATTGTCGGCACGCTTCAGGAGGCTGTCCATGCTGGCGGCTCTTCTATCAAGTCCTACGTGAATGGACAAGGAGAGATGGGAATGTTCCAGCAGCGGCTTAATGTATACGGGCGCAATAATCAGCCCTGTCCGCGCTGCACTCAGGAGATTGTGAAAATCGTTCTGGGCGGCCGGGGCACTCATTATTGCAGCCGCTGTCAGCCTGCCAAACGCAGCAGGAAGCGAATACAGCAAAATTAAAAAACAGGCACTTCTTTCCGGTTCAACCCATATGATAGCCTAGGCTCCTCCTTCTTCACTAAGGCTTGCGATATATCCAAAGCTGTAGTGAGCGTACAGGGAGGGCCGCAGTTTTATGGGAGGGATCGGAATTGTATACCTTGTCCTTGTTGCTAGTGGCTTTTGCCGTCAGTTTAGATGGATTCGGTGTAGGTGTCACCTACGGATTGCGGCAGTTAAAGATTCCCGTTCGCTCTATTTTAGTCATTGCTTTATGCTCTGCGGCTACAGTTCTGCTCTCTATGCAGCTTGGAGCCTGGCTAGCGAGGTTTCTTGCCACAAGCTGGGCCGAAGCAATAGGCGCTTTTATATTAATTGGAATCGGGATTTTCTCCATATGGCAGGTCAGAAGGTCCCATGAGGATTCCCGGGAGAATGAGAGCCCGCAGGCGGGACAAAAACAGGGAGTGCTGAACCCGGTTCCAGCAAGGGATGCGCACACCGTGGCGACTGACCCTACTGCTTCGGCGGACCAAACCAAGTCCGCTAATCAATCGGTGCTGCGCATCGAGATGAAAAGACTTGGACTCGTTATTCAGATTTTAAAGTCCCCATCGGCGGCCGATGTGGACAAATCAGGAGTGATTTCTGCGGGAGAAGCGGCTATGCTCGGCTTGGCTTTATCGCTGGACTCCTTCGGAGCCGGAATCGGTGCCGCCATGCTGGGGTTTAACCCGTGGCTTACGGCAGCAGCCGTGTCCCTGTTTGGAGCATTGTTCCTTGCGGCGGGCCTGCATCTCGGTTTTCGTTTATCAGGTATCCGGCTAATGCATAAGCTGAACTGGGTCCCCGGGCTCCTGCTGATGGTGATCGGTATCTATAAATTATGGCTGTAGAGCAGCTGCCGTGTGCGGCAGCCAAGATTTTTTAAGAAAGTGGTGGAACGATGAATACGGGACTAACCGGGGGCATTGCCAGCGGCAAATCCACGGTTTCCAAATTGCTGGCGGACCGAGGGGCGATTATCGTGGATGCGGATCAAATTGCCAGGGAAGTAGTTCTTCCCGGCACTCCGCTGCTCAGCGAAGTAGCGCAAACCTTCGGAGAAGAAATATTGTTGGCGGACGGTTCGCTGAACCGCAAAAAATTAGGCAGCATCGTATTCTCCGATGAAGCCAAGCGGAAAAAGCTGGAAAGCATGCTGCATCCCGCCATACGCAAGCTTATGAGAGAGCGTATGGAAGATGCTGAAGCAGCCCAGCCGGACAAGCTTGTGGTGGTTGATATCCCGCTATTATACGAGTCGGATCTTGCCCATCTTTTTGAAGAGGTTATCGTCGTGTATGTCCCGGTAGAGATTCAAATAGAAAGGCTGATGTCCAGGGACGGGCTGTCGCAAGAGCAAGCTCTGCAGAGAATTGAGACGCAGATGCCCATTGAGCTTAAAAAGCAAAAGGCGGATGTTGTCATTGATAACAGCGGAAGTCTCGAGCAAACGGCGCGTCAGATCGAAGAGTATATGCAAGGGAAGGGGCTCCGATGATCCGAATCAGAAAAAGAAGAGTTCTTCTGCTGATTTTGCCGATGATGCTGGTGCTGTTAATGCTGTTTTACAATTCCCAATGGCTGGGTAAATGGATGTATCCGATCAAGTATCGGGCCCAAATTGACAAATATTCGATACAAAATGAAATTGATCCTATGCTTGTAGCAGCCATGATCCGGGTCGAAAGCAAATTTGATCCCGATGCCGAATCTCGTAAAGGGGCGATCGGATTAATGCAGCTAATGCCGGAAACAGCTGACTGGATTCTGCAGCGCGATGGTTTTAGTACGCTGCAAGCGGTTGATTTGCGTGATCCCGATCTGAACATAAAAGCAGGTACACTATACTTAAATTTTCTATATGATTATTTTCAAGGCAACCGGTTTGAAGTCATTGCGGCTTACAATGCCGGCCAAGGAAATGTAATGAAGTGGCGGGAAGCGGGAATCTGGGACGGTACCCTTCAAGATGTAGACAGAATCCCATTTAAAGAAACCCGTAATTATGTAACATCTGTTGATTACTACTATAAAAAGTATATGGAGATTTACGCCAAAGGGCGTTAAACTAGAGCTTATTGAAAAAGAGATAACGGACAAGCTCCGAAGAGCCCGTCCGTTGTTTAAGATACAAGTTAAGAAGAGGATGGCTTATTTACCAGCCAGTTGTTGCTCAGCGATTTGAACCAGGCGGCGAGTAATGTGACCTCCGATAGCACCTGTGTCGCGAGTAGCCATGTTACCATAGTAACCGTCTTGAGGGATAGCGATACCCAATTCTTGAGCTACCTCGTATTTTAATTGATCCAAAGCTTGATTAGCTTGTGGTACAACCAATTGGTTGCTGCTGCGAGATTGTCCTGCACCCATGTTGTTCACCTCCTTGTCGGTTGGTACTTGTATTATGTTTCGGATTAAGCAACTTCATAACAGGTAACGTTTGGGAATAGAGGAACCTAGAAGAGGAGTGATCATCATTGAGATGTCCTTTTTGTGACCATAACGGAACGAAAGTGTTAGACTCTCGCTCTGCTAATGACAATAAGTCCATTCGCCGCAGGAGAGAATGTGAGAAATGTTCCCGGCGGTTCACGACGTTTGAAATGGTGGAAGAAACTCCTTTAGTCGTGATTAAGAAAGATGGCAGCCGCGAAGAGTTCAACCGTGAGAAGATTTTGCGCGGATTGATCCGGGCCTGTGAAAAAAGACCCGTGTCGATGGAAACGCTCGAGCAGATTGTATCTGAGGTAGAAAGAGAGCTGCGCAATACCGCCCATACGGAGGTGGAAAGCCGGGAAATCGGAGAGCTTCTGATGAACCAGCTTTACCATGTGGATGAGGTGTCTTATGTGCGGTTTGCTTCTGTTTATCGCCAATTCAAGGATATTAATATGTTCATGAAGGAATTAACGGAGATTTTAACTAAAAATGATAAAGATGCGGGTTCTTAACAGGCAAGGGTCGGAGGCTGCCCAAAAGACTGGCCAAAAAAGGGTAGTCCAGTCCGATAATTAAAAAAGGAAACCCCAGGAATACGGATATCAGCATTCTTGGGGTTTAAATTCCGGTGCAGTTCACTCGAAATGGTTTTTCTAGACGGCAGACGCCTCTTTATTTAATAAATGAACTATTGATTTTGCTGTTTGATCAGCTGCTCCTGGGCCACCCGTATCATTTCTCTTACCATAGGGCCGCCAATCCTGCCGCCAACTCGACCGGCCGCCTGGGTAGGCAACGAGCCGTTGTCACTTTCCCGCAGCGGTACGCCAGCTCTTCGCGCTACTTCAAACTTTACATTGTCCGGATTCGCCGGATCGACGGTATATCCTTCCTTGCGCATCACATCGGCTTTAAAATGCTTAATCCAGTTGGATGAGCCGGCCGCTGGAACGGGTCTTCTTCTGCGATTTCTAGCCATGACTGTCCTCCTTTGCATTGAGTGGGTTTCCTAAATCATTACGACAAGAGTGTGCTTAATTATAGCGGCATGAAGTTTCCACAATCATAACGACTTAGCATTGTGCTAAAGGTTTACGTATAAAATACCCCTTGGCGAGTAAAAAATACTCTATATTAGGGGAGTTTTTGCTGCTTAACGCTTACGGCCCGGCTTAAACTAAACCCGATGAGCTGCTGCAGCCTTAAGCCAATAGCTGCCGCGTTATGGGCCGCTGCGAATCACAGCCACGCGGGGCACAGGTGCGAAAAGTAGAAAACACAATTAAAAAAGTTCGATTGACAAGTACAGTAAAAGTAAACCTAAATTAAAAAAGATCACTAGCATTGCTCTAATATAGTCATACTCTTGAGATGCAAGCAATTAGTAAATAAAAGAAAGTAAAGCAAAGAAAGCAGCAGAAAGCAAGGTAAAGAAAGTAAAGCAAAGTAAGTAAAGCAAAGTAAGTAACGCTAAGTAAGTTAAACTAAGTAGGTAAAGAAAGAAATAGGAAGATATTTAGCAAGCACATTGACGCCAGGAGGAGATAGGCGGTGCTGTCTTTTAACATGGCTCTAGTGCAAATGAGATGCGAAAAAGGCGCGATTGGCTTGAATCTTAAGGCAATGAAAGAATACATAAAGACGGGGGGCGAGAAGGGCTGTCAGCTTGTAGCCTTTCCAGAGATGAATCTGACAGGCTACATTAATCCGGTTGAGCGCCCGGATGCCATACTGCAGCTGGATAGCGAGCCTGTTCGCGAAGTAATCGATTGGAGTCGGGCTTATTCTATGGCAGTTGTGTTCGGTTTTGTAGAACGCTCCCCTTTTAGCAAGCCTTATATTACCCAAGTTGCTGCTATCGATGGAAAACCTGCTGCTATTTATCGAAAAATCCATGTTGCCGATGATGAAAGGGAATGGTTTGCTCCTGGAAAAGAGCCGGCTATGTTCACGTTTCAAGGAACCTCGTTCGGTTTGGCGATTTGTGCCGATATCGATGCCAGCAGCTTGTTCGAGCATTATGCAAAGCACGGAGTCCAAATTGTGCTAGAATGTGCAGCCCCAGGCCTGTATGGTGAACAATCGAGCCGTAACTGGCATAGCGGGTATAACTGGTGGAGAAGCAAATGCCATGATCAGCTGGCGGCTTATGCTAAAGCATATGGTCTCTATATAGGAGTGTCGACTCAAGCGGGTAGGACGGTGGATGAAGATTTTCCGGGTGGAGGATATTTATTTACCCCAAACGGGATGTTTTTTGCTAAAAAGTAGGGACTTACGGTGGTTCAGTTCCCACGTATTGCTGCGCCTTGCGCAGCTTCCAGACTGCAGCGAGGTTTGTTGCATAATGGAGTTCAAACCGGGAGTTCCAACCGCTTATGAATTTCAATTTTTCGTGCTCTAGGAAGGAACATCTAGGGGCATGATTGTTAGATTCCGGCGCAAAGGACATTAATTGTGAAGCGATTCTGGAGCTTGCAGCGATGTCAACTAGGGACAAATAATGTCTTATTGAGAGATCCCCGAGTCTTACCTGTGAGTTATGTTTGCCAATGGTTTGACATGGCCGGCCCGCTTTGGAAGGGGTATGTGTACATGGTCAAATACAAACATAAAAACCACCATAAAAAAATTGGACAAGAGCATATTTTGCTCTTGCATTTCTGCTGCTGATTATTATATAATCAAGAAGTCGCCAAAATTAAACAACAACTGCGGGGCCTTAGCTCAGCTGGGAGAGCGCATCGCTGGCAGCGATGAGGTCAGGGGTTCGATCCCCCTAGGCTCCATAAAGAAAAAAGCCCAACCGAAGGTTGAGCTTTTTTTCATTTGCAGGAGCAGGGAGCAGAACCCCGGGGTTCGTCCGCGCGCAGGAAGTGGGAGGATTGCTTCGTAGCAACCGCTGCAACGGACGAGCACGGCGTCTAATTCCACCGCCAGGATCTGCATCGGGGAATGGGCTGCTTCGGAAAGATAATCAGGAATTAGACATCCCCCTAGGCTCCATAAAGAAAAAAGCCCAACCGAAGGTTGAGCTTAGGCTCTGCCATCTTTTTGACTCATCACAGCAGCTATTCAGGCTGTTTTTTATACTATAAGCTCCTATTTGTGTGATTTGTCGTACAAGTTGCGTCCTCATCCAGTGAAATTGCCTGTTTTGTACGATCTATCGTACAAAATCAGAGGCTTGAATAGTTAGACGATTAGATTTATACTATAAATCTTATAAATCGTACAAAACGTCTTAAATATTGGTTAAAGCACATTTTTTGTGTGATGAATCGTACAAACATGATATTGTGGCGAAGCACGCCCCGCTTATTTCTGCTTGAGCAGGAATATTCGGGGCGTTTTTTAATTCGAAGGAGGCATAAATGATGAGTTTTGAAACGGAGCATGAAAAGTGGATCAAGTGGCACTTGAATCAACGGCAAGGGGAACGAAAAGACGCATTAAAGCGAGGGCACGGCTACGGAAACCAACTGTTTGCTGAAAAAATCTGGTGGCCGCTGACGGGGCATTTTCAAGGCCTCCATCCTGAATATGAGGTGTTAGATTGGCGAGGGCGGTCGTATTATGTGGATTTCATGTGGATCTTGGGAGTGCTTCGGTTTGCATTTGAGATTATGGACTATGGCTCACACGGCAAAGACCGTACAAAATATCGGATGGATCTGAATCGCGGTCTGTTCCTTCAGTCACAACAATGTCATCTAATATTTCGCTTGATGAAATGAAAGAAAATCCTGCGTTCATTCAATCCATTCTGCGTAATATGCTGGCCTCTTATCTCATTTCCGGAAGGCCTATATTGGCATCGTTCACAAAAATAGAGCGAATGCTGATGCGATATGCATCATGTCATAACCGTGTAATCCGCCCAGCGGAAGCGGCCATCGAGCTTGATCTGCACAAACAAACGGTCATCAAGTATGCCGAGAGCTGGTAGGCAAGGGAAAGCTTCGGCCGATTCCTGCCGGGAGCTCTAAGAAAATTTATATATATGAGCTTCTGGGATCCATTTTTCCATTTGAACTGTGATATCCGACTAATCTCTTGGTCCTAATTTAACAGGTTATAGCGGCAAACGCTGGCATAGTGGAAATCCCGTTGCCCCTTCATTTGGAGAGAGAGGGAGAAGTGACGGCTTATTTCATCCCAACTGGCTTAAGTTTTAAATCCAGCCACCATAATTGGGTACAATCTCCAAGTCTGAAATTCTCAAAAGACTTTTTTTATGGGTTTTCGTAATTTAGGTTCAACTAAAGGTTCACTAAAGCTGCAGGTGATATAGTAGGATTTGTAAGACGGCCGCTTACAAAAAAATAAAACAAAAAAATGGAGGGTACTCAATTATGGAAAAGAATAAAAATGAAGCAGGTGTACTTAAAAGCAAAACTATGAAGGTGATTGCAACGACCGCCCTGTTGGCAACATTAGGTGCTGGTGCCGTTTTCGCATCCGAGGGCAAAAATATTTTTGCCTCAAACCAATTGCAGGAAGAGCTGGCGGGAACAGTTCCGGCAGAGAGCAGCATTGCGATAGAAGCTCGTGAGGATGGCAAAACGTATTATTCGACAGACGGCGGGGAAACCTGGAGCTTGGAAGTTCCCGAAGGATTTAAGACGAGCAATGATGGAGAGGGTAACCATAGTGTGTTTTCCGAGGCAATGACTGAAAGACCGGCCGCAGAGACAGAAGGCAGTATTGCGGTAGAAGCTCGTGAGGATGGCAAAACGTATTATTCTACAGATGGTGGAGAAACCTGGAGCTTGGAAGTTCCCGAAGGATTTAAGATGAGCAATGATGGAGAGGGAAACCATAGTGTGTTTTCCGAGGGAGTAACTGAAGGACCGGCCGCAGGGACAGAAGGCAGTATTGCAGTAGAAGCTCGTGAGGACGGCAAAACATATTACTCGACAGATGGCGGAAAAACCTGGAGTTTGGAAATTCCCGAGGGATATGAGGCAAGCTTCGACGATAATGAGGGAACTGTCACTGTAGACTTTTCCGGGAATTCCCAAAATTAGGGTCTAAAGTTAATTGATATAATGAGGATGAAGAGGCTGAGTACAGCCTTTTCATCTTATAACTGTTTGGCAATCAGGAAAATTGGGTTTTATAGTGCAAATGATTTACAATGAAGAGATGATCAAAAAGGAATGGAAACGATGCGAGTACTTATGATTGAAGATGAAATTTATATGGCCGAAGCCATTAAGCAAGTACTTCGAAAACACCATTACAGCGTCGATTTGGCTCATGATGGCGAGTACGGACTGGATTGCGCGATCACCGGGATCTATGATTTGATCATTCTCGACATTATGCTGCCCAAACTGGATGGGATTGAGGTGCTGCGCAGGCTGCGGGCCGAAGGAATCACAATTCCTGTCATTTTGTTAACAGCCAGAGACGCGCCGGAAGAAAAAGTACAAGGCTTGGATAACGGTGCTGATGATTACTTGGCAAAACCTTTCCATACGGGAGAATTGCTGGCACGTATACGTGCATTGGGAAGGAGAACGCCGGCATTGATTCCGGATGGCATTTTGACCTATGGAGACTTGTGTCTCGATATGCAGACCCTCACATGTTCCTGTTACGATCAAGACATCTTGCTGCCGCTGAAAGAGGCGCAAATCTTGGAAATGCTTATCAAGAGCAGTCCTCGTATTGTGTCTAAGGCTAATATCATTGAGAAACTTTGGGGATACGAAACAGAAGCGGAGGGCAATCGCGTAGAAACCCATATTTCATTGCTGCGCAAGAAATTAGTTCACCTACCCACGCAGGCTTCGATCCGAACGGTTCGTCATGTCGGATACGTGTTGCGCAACGAAAAGGAATGAGCGGAATTGTTTCATAAGCTGAGAAACGCCATGTTATGGTTTAATTTATCAGTTACAGGTGCTGTGATAGCCGCGGCGTTTGTTGCAATTTACTGGAGTACCTCTAGTAAAGTCTCATCGGATATCGATAGCAAATTAAAGTCATTGCCTACAATTGAGTTTTCCCTAGGCGAGGATGGCATTACTGAACATGTTGAAGTTGAAGTGTCCGATTCGCTGTCTCCGATCGGCTCAATTGTGGTTCAGACTTCTGAAATGTTTAGTCTGGACATCGATTCGAACGGTGGTATAGTAGCCGTTCATTCAACATTCGGGTTGTCCGATCATGTCTACGAGCTAGCCGCAAGGGAAGCTCTGAACCAAAAGAATGGCCGTTCCCCTATCAGCTGGCAAGGTAGGCAGTGGCGTTATACAATCGCTCAGATGAAGCTTGATAATAATGTACCATACAAGCGGGCTACTCCGTCGGTTGAAGCATCGCATAAAATCACATTTTTAGATGTGACGGAGAGCTACGCCTCCTTGACCCGGTTAAGAACCACACTCCTATCAGTAGGCGGGGCTGTGCTTATTGTACTTTTTCTTATCAGCTACGGCTTTGCGAATCGGGCTGTACGCCCCATCCGGGATGCCTGGGTTAAACAAAAGCAATTCGTGTCAGACGCCTCGCATGAACTGAAAACGCCGCTATCGATTTTGAATGCAAACATGGGGGTACTCTTGGAAAATCGGCAAGAAACGATAGAAAGCCAGTTGAAATGGCTGGATTATATGCAAAGAGGCATTGATCGCATGACGTATTTGATCCATGATTTGTTGAGGCTGGCCCGGTTGGAAGACCGGCATCACCAACCTCATTTGCGGTCGCTTGACCTCAGCCTCATTGCAAGCGATGTTTTGGCCCCATTTGAAGCGGCAGCCGCCCAGAAACAGATTGCCTTTTCACACTCAATCGCTGCGGGTATTCTGCTAAAAGGGGATGAAGAGGAGATTCGGCAATTGCTCTTGATTTTACTGGATAATGCCGTGAAATATGCAAATGAAGGAGGCCAAATTAACTTCACTCTAACCCAAATCAAATCGCAGATTCAAATAGAAATTGCAAATACCGGACCAGGCATTTCAGCGGAAGATTTGCCGCATGTTTTCGACCGCTTTTATCGGGCGGATGCTTCCCGAAAGCATGAAGACGGCAGTTTTGGTCTCGGTTTGGCGATAGCCAAAAGTATAATCGAACAGGCGGGCGGCCGCATTACCGTTCGCAGCCAGGCAGGCGCATGGACCACATTTACCTGTACGTTTGGATAACAACGCGACAACTTCATTTTAAGCAAGGGTTTTATTTATGGCTCTCCTTTTTTCAAAGCTACCATCTTACACAATTATATGGACTTCACTATATCTTAAACATTTGAAGGAGAATACGATCGAACATTCGATCAGACAATATTTTTCGGATAAGTAAAACGGGTATGGCATTTCCCGCCGCGTATCTTGTTTTTGGTTTTTTGGATCGAATCGCCTTTGAAACCAATTTTGCGATTCGCATAGGGGGGTAAACAGTACCAGGTTTTTTTAATGCATTTATAAAAGCATCGGCCATCTTACTGTATGCTGTATTCCCGGATGTTTTCCGCACGTGTTCAAATACAACCTCTGCCCATTCACTTTCGGTAGCCCCCGGCTCGATGATAATGACGTCAATTCCGAATGGCTTGACTTCCACGCGCAGACAATCGGAGAATCCTTCCAGCGCAATTTTTGCAGCATGGTACCAAGCACCTAGGAGTGTATAAACTTTTCCGCCAGCAGACGAAGTATTAATGATCTTTCCAGAGTGTTGTGTTCTCATATAAGGGAGAACCAATTGGGTCAGACGGCTTAATCCAAAAAGGTTGACTTCAAATTGACGTCTTGCTTCCTCCATCGGCACATCTTCGACCGCTCCGTAAGCGCCGTAACCCGCATTATTAAATAGCACGTCGATTCTGCCTTGTTCTTCTATAATTCGGTTAACGCCATTTCTCATGGACCGATCATCCGTTACATCCATTGCGAGAATATGTGCGCCTTTCGATTCAATATCCCTCATCTGTTCGATGCGTCTGGCTGCTCCATATACAATGTAGCCTTCCTTCAGAAGCAACTCTACAGTAGCCTTACCAATTCCTGCCGATGCCCCTGTAACCAAGACAACTTTTCCTTTTTTTATATTCATTATTACTCCTCCTAGCTTCCAAGTCACTTAATTGACGTAACGTCACGTTACTTAAAATTGATTATAGATTGTAATTTCGGGTTTCGCAAGTTTTTTGTGTTATAATTTTTGTCGAAAGGAGACATGAAAGATGGAATTCGATCGAGTCAGGAATGAAGAACAACGAAAGATTCGAGTAGAGCAAATTAAAAATGCGGCGATTAAGCTCTTTGATACATTGCAATTTCATGAAATTGACCTTGCCAAAATTGCTAACGAAACGACATTTACACGCGGAAATTTATATAAATATATCTCTTCAAAAGAAGAAATCTATCTTTTGGTAGCATTGGATGAAATTAAAGACTGGGTTAGTGACATTAAGGGGACTTTTGTAACTGAAATGACTCACGATATACACAATTTTGCACGACAATGGGCTCAAGTTTTAGATCGTCATCCACGGTTTTTAAAGCTTGTTTCCATGCTATTCACAATGATTGAGAGAAATGTTTCACTGGAAAGGCTTATAGATTTTAAAAAGCAATATCTTGCTGCAATGACCGAGGTGAATGGCGTCGTGAAGGTTGTGTTCCCAGCCTGGGACGATAAAACCGTTGATAAATTTCTTCAGCTTCAATCCCATTATGTGATCGGATTATTCCCTTATACATCACCTGCACCGATACAAAAACAAGCCATGGAACAATCCGGAATGAGTTACAAACCGATTCATTTTATTGACGATTTTTCCGAGTTCATTGCCTACACGGCAAGTTATTTGAATAGTGAATTCAATATCCCTTAGGCTCCGCCAACGCCACACAAAAACGGAAACGGCAGAGATGCCGTTTCGCAAATCCATCCGAATCTGATCTTCGCTCCGTTACAGTGGAGAATCAAGGGTCGTACTGGATTTGTAGGGAAACCTCCAGCCAAAACCAGAAAAATAACCCGCAGTGAGCCTGCGGGTTTCGTTAATGCATAAAAACAAAGTATCGTAGTTTTCTTTCCCAGAAATTTCAATATCCAGTAATTTACGATTCATAGCAATTTCAACCATCAATAGTTGACACATGTCGGGACTTGAATCATCTGCATCGGTCCGCCAGAAAAGTTAGCGATGTTCTGCACCCTCCATACGATCCTCTTGCATGTGTTTTCCCCGCCGGAATCGTCAGGCTGTTCTGTCACGGTATTATCACTGTTTCCATCAGTAGGCGGAACGGAAGTGATCCGCTGTAAATCATAGTCAAATGAGTAGCTCGCGTCTCCAGTATTCATAGGCTCCAATTCAACCCGAAGCTGCAGCGTCTCCGGCAACATTTTTCCATCGAACGTTATCCGATATTGCGACGGGAGGCCTTGATTGGTGACCCCTCCACCCATGATATTGCCGCTAGGATCAATCTTGACTTCAACCGGTTCGCTGCTTGACCAGCCGTCCGCGCTTTGGCTTCCGGTGAGGCTAATGCTCGCGTCACCCTCCTCGCGTACACTTCCATGCAACACAAAGGTGAGGCGGCCATCCGCTTCCTGTACGAAACGTACGCTGCCGGAGCCGTACTCGCGTTCTACGTCTGTTTGCCCAGGGGCGACAGTCTGAGCCTCCACAGAGCCGGCATATACAGCATCGGCTTTCACTGGCTCTGCAATATGGACCGTTTTGGTGGCCTGTTCCCATCGAATCGATACATTCAACGCTTCCGCTACAGCACGGACAGGCAGGTAAGTTGTGCCCTCATATGTAATCGGATAAACGGTCTTTCCATCTATGTTTGGTTCCCAAGGTGAGCCGTGAAGCATTAATTTGACCTCTTTGTTCAAATAAGCGCTGATGGTTTCAAGCAGCGATGAAGCCGATACCGCCCATCCAGCACTGAAGGAGAACACCATGCATGCAACTATCCCTGCCCATATTCTTTTGTTCAATTTATTGCCCCTTTCTTTAATATATTGACAAAAATAAAATACCTAAAAAGCGTACATAATTATGATAGCAATATATTCACCTAATGAATATAGGTATTAATTCCTTTTTGCAAAGACCGTTATGGGGTAGTTGTTTCAGCGAAGGCAATTCTGTTTGAACACGTTACTATCAATAGCCTTCGGACTGGGAGCCGGCTACCTATTCATACGCCAACAGCAAAAAGTGAAGGAACCATTGTTAGATTTACATCTTTTCCGCAATCGTACTTTTAACGGGGCGTTGCTCGGCTTATTCAGCACACAGTTTAACTCATCCTTAGGGATGTGTAAGATGAATTGAAGAATGCGGAAATTTCTTATTCGCACACATTCCATAAGGAGTGTGTGTTTTTGTCATACTGTATGCGGATGAGCTTGATCTCCGATTTAATTAATTCTGGGACTTTACAGGGACAGAAATTTAACATATCATATGATACATAACATATATTATGTATCATATGATATGTTACGTTTAATGGATTCAGCGACATCCGCTAAGTGTTTCGGCAGGTGATAGAACAAGGATGGAGCGGTTCAATGGAGGGGAGCAGCGTGAGAACAATGTTAGGGAAAACGTTGAACATGAGATTAGTTTTAAGTTTGCTTGCAGGTATCGTGTTGTTTTCAAATGTTTCATCTGTTAGTTATGCAAGTGAGTTAACAGCAGAGGCTCCGGCCCAATCCCTGGATGCCAGAGATGTGGAGCAATTATTGGATGCTATTATGAAGGAGCAGATGGAGGAGCATCATGTACCGAATGCGACTGTATCTGTCGTTGCAGACGGGGAAGTGATATTGGCGAAAGGCTATGGCTATGCGGATCTGGATAAACTGGAGCCTGTAGATGCGGAAAGGACGCTTTTTCGGATTGGATCGACGTCCAAGCTTTTCACATGGACGGCTGTCATGCAGCTTGTGGAGCAAGGGAAGCTTGATTTGGACACGGATGTGAATCAGTATTTGGATTTTGAAATTCCTGCCGAGCTGGAAATTGCTTCGGGATCATCGGAGCTGCAGCCGATCACACTCAAGCATCTGATGAGTCATACCCCGGGCTTCGAAGATTATTCAACCTCAATCTTTCTGTTGAATCAAGAGCGGATGCCTTCGTTCGCTGAATATATGCGGGATTACCGGCCTTCGCGTGTTTTTCCAGCCGGTGAAATGATTGCCTATTCGAATTACGGCACAGCTTTAGCCGGTTATATCGTAGAGCAAGTGACCGGGCTGCCATTTGCCGAATATGTGGAGACCCATCTTTATGCGCCGCTGGACATGAGGCACAGCACCTTCCGTCAGCCGCTGCCCGAAGCTATGGCCGCAAACATGGCTAAGGCGTACCGCTATGTGGATGGTGAATATCGGCAGGGTGAGTTTGAGTATGTACCCGAGCCTGCAGGCAGCATGAGCAGTTCGGCAGCGGATATGGCTAGATTTATGCTGGCCTTGCTGCAAGGCGGTGAGTCCAATGGAGAGTTCATCCTTGAGGCGGAAACGGTCGAAAGGATGCTCAGCCCATTATTCAGCCACCATCCAAGCTTAAATGGGATGGCCTATGGCTTTATTGAGGGGACATTTAATGAGCGGCACGTGCTTCTTCACCCAGGCAGTACGATGCTGTTTAACACAGCTCTATATTTACTGCCCGAGGAAAGAACCGGCTTATTTATTTCTCATAGCGGAGGAAACCATTTCATCAACAATGAAGTATTTCAAGCATTCATGGATCGATATTTTCCTTCCAATGGCATGAAAGCTTTGTCTCCTCCCGATGGCATGCTGGAGCGTTCGGGCCAGTTTGTTGGCGAGTATCAGCAAAACCGGAGATCGTACACGACAGACGATAAACTTCTCAGCCTTGTCAACAATGTGATTCATGTTGCCGCTGATGAAGAAGGCTATCTGCTGGTCACTCTTTTAGGCGAGACGAATCGTTTTATTGAAATAGAGCCGGGGGTTTATTACAATTTGAGAGAAGGAAGAACACCGGATTTTAGCGGCGATTTCCGGACTATTGTGTTCGGCTCGGACTCGTTTGGAAAAACGATGCTGATGACAGATGGGCCGATGAGTTATTCCAAGGCCGCCTGGTATGAAACGGCCGCTTTTAATATGATGCTAATCGCCTTGTCTGTTCTTGTCGTTATCGGCAGCCTGGTTTATTGGGGAATTAAGGCTATCATGCACCGAGTTCGCCGTACAACAAGCGGGCAGTCAGAAGCAAACGGTCAGCCTAAAGCGGCGTCTGTGGGGAAAGGGCTCGCGATTGTGTATGGACTGCTTGCGATTATTTTTATGCTGGAATTTCTGCTGGCGGGTACGCCGCATCCTGTCTATCAGCTGCCGGCGATCGCTTATGGGGAAGCCCCTGGATGGAGCGCGTGGACGAAGTTCGTGCCGCACTTGATGGCTATCATCGGATTGGGTACTGTCATTTTTACAGGGTTGGCCTGGTGGAGAAGATACTGGAGAATGCCAGGCCGCATTCATTATACAGGATTTGCCGGTGCCAGCCTGATCTTGCTGTGGATCTTCAGTTTCTGGAATATGATATAAGCAAACATAATGTAAATCATAATGTAAATCATAATGCAATTCATACAATCAATGAGCAGCAAACAATGAACTAAGAATGGAGGGTCTGCATGCCGCCCAAAAAGAAATTTTCGGAGGAACAAGTGGTAGAGGCCGCATTTGATATCGCGAAATCGGAAGGGATAGATAGCATTACAATCCGAAAAGTGGCGGAGCGGCTGGGAAGCTCCATTGCCCCGATCTATGTGAATTTTACGGATGTGGAGGAGCTCAAACGTGCTGTAATTAACAAAGTCAGCCAACTGAGCCATCAATTGATCGGCGAGCAAAATACGGGCAGTCCATTCGGCGATATTGGAGCCGCAAGTCTGCAATTTGCCAAGGAGTACCCGGTGCTGATTAGGGATTTTGTCATGAAGCCGAATGAATATATGCAAAGTTATGATCAGCAAATGGGGGCTGAGCTAGTGGGCCATATGAAGACCGATCCGGAGCTTGAAGGCTTTACGGATGAGGAGCTCATGATGATTTTATTCAAGATGAGGACTTTTCAAACGGGACTGACGATTATGGTTGCCAACGGACTGCTTCCGGCTGAGTATGACCTGAAGAAAATGAATGAAATTTCGAACAGCGTCGCGGAAGATATTGTGATCGCGGCCCGATTGCGCAAGCAGGGGGATTAATCCAAATGTATGGTAAAAGCAGTAAAAGCAGCCTGGTTGGGCTGCTTTAAATAAATAACGTGATCTCGTATGGCCAAAAGCATATTGTAAAAGGAAATTCAATCGTATAGCAAACCACCCGTTCACAGTTTTCGCACCGCGCGCAGCTTCCAGTGTGCGGTGTTTCGCTGCATGGCGGGTGGTTTTGATTACTTCTAGAACCCCGGTCCATCCCCAAATCAACAGCATGTTAATAAATTTCCTTCAGCAGCTCGACAACATCCTCTAGAGTAAGACCGAAGGATTTGTAATAGGAAGTGTCAATAAGCATTTGCTTAAGGATTATTTCTTTGCGTTTTTGAAGCATGTCGCTTGGCGAGAGATCGCTCACAAAACATCCCTTGCCGGTTACCGTATAGATCAAACCAAGTCGTTCAAGTTCTTCCCAGGCTTTTTTGACAGTAATAATACTGACTCTGAGCTCAGTGGCCGCTTGTCGGATGGGGGGTAAATTATACCCGCTCTGCAGCTCGCCCTTAAGAATTTGTGCGCTGATTTGTTCATAGAGCTGTTGGTAGATAGGCTTTTCGGATGTGTTTGAAATAGCAATGTTCATTATATTTCCACTTTCAAGAACCGTTTGTTGGCAATATGATAAGCGATTACCGTAAATATTGCAAATATTACGATGCCCGCAGCCAGGATAAATAAATGAACCGCGAAGTTATCAGCGCCATTTCCCTTGAAAAGATCAAACATGTATGAGTTTTGCACGCCGAGCCATTCTGCGCCCCCCGCAAACAGGATAGCAGCGATGGTGGAAGCAATCGTGGCTGCCCCGTATTTATATGCAGTCTTGAAATACATGGGGATTAAGATGATATTGAAGATCGCCAGCATGACGAAACATAAACCCCAAAAACCGAAGGATGGCGAAAAGAAATAATAGGTCAGATCCGGATATAAACGAACACTTATCAAGCCAAAGATAAATGCGATAACAACGTGCAGTAATTCCAGGATGACAATAAAGGCAACCTTCGCTTTTACGATGTCTGCTTTCGATACAGGAAGCATGCTTGTAAACATGAGATCGTTCTGACTTTTATATCCGCCTAACATATTCGGTACTGTAATAAAACAAAAGTATAGGATAACAAGGAAATAGAGCCATCCTGGGATTAACATTAAGGATCCTGTCAAAATGGGCAATATATAAAAGAAAGGATTTACGCCTATTTTTAGTTCTTTCATTAATAAGTTATACATACGTACCCTCCGTTTTCGAAAAGTAGATCATAATCTCTTCAAGATTTGGCAGCGTCGATTTCATGCCCCAGGACGGGTCGAAATCTTTTGTATGAATCAGGCCTGTAAAGCCGAAAGAATTTGTTTTGTAGGAAATTAACTGGTTTTTAATCCTTGCCAGTTGTTCATTATTGCCATTCAACAAACGATAAGTATCGATAAATTCTTCTTTTTCGGAACTGTTAATAATTTGTCCGTTATGGATATAGGTAATATAATCGGCACACTTTTCCAGGTCGGATGTGATATGAGTTGAAAAAAGTATGCTGATTTCTCCGTCCTTCACCAGCTCTCGGAAAGTATCCAGCAGGTTGTCTCTAGCAACGGGATCAAGTCCGCTAGTCGGTTCATCCAGAATAAGCAGTTTAGCACCGTGGGACAATGCAAGCGCCAGATTGTATTTTACTTTCATTCCGGTCGATAATTCGGCTATTTTTTTATCTTCAATTAAGTTGAACTTTTTCAAATATTTAGAATAGGTTTCATCATCCCAGTTGCGATAGAATGCTTTGATCACATTCGTCAGCGTTTTGATTTTATTTCGGGTGTAAAAATTGATGTCTCCAAATGCAGAGCCAATTTCTTGTTTCAATTCGAGCTCGTGCTCGGCCATGTTCTTACCGAAAATATGGATCTCTCCGCTATCCACGTGAATCAAATTCAATATTGATTTGATAGTCGTTGTTTTTCCTGCTCCATTGGCTCCGATAAATCCCATAATATAGCCCTTTTCCAGTTGAAAAGACACATCTTTTAGTTGAAAATGCTCGTAGTTTTTATTCAAATTTTTAATGTCTAAAGCCAACATGTTGTTCTCTCCCCTCCAAAATTGTGTATCTTGTGCATGCACAATATAACATTTAGACGATCCTTTTGTCAATTTCAAATATGGTTTAGTATGAAATAAATTGTAAAGGTAACTTGACATACTACACAAATGTAAAATATAGTTTACGTAAAGGGTGCTTTACATGAAGGGTGGGAGAGGATGAAGCATCGTTTGAAGGAATTAAGGGCTGAAAATGGATGGACGCAGGAAAATTTGTCTGAGAAAGTTGGAGTTTCAAGGCAAACGATCATATCCATTGAAAGTGGCCGGTACAATCCGTCATTGGAATTGGCTTATAAAATTGCCAAAGTATTTCGTTGTAGAATCGAAGATGTATTTATTTTTGAGGAAGGAAGTGAGAAGTCATGAATATGGAACAGATTAGTGGCTTGCTAGGCATACTTGTTGGCATTTCCTTAGGAGGCTTTGGTATATGGCGGGGGCTCCAAAAAGCAGCTAGGAACAGAGGGATGGACGAAAGGCAAAAGGCCATTTTTTCCAAATCGCACTGTACTTCCTGGTTTATTACATTAGGATCAATCTATGGTTTGTTTATTTTATATCTATTAGGTGTGCAATTTTCAGTCCCGGCCGCACTAGGGATCCTTATATTCGTTCAATTAGGGGGCTGGACATTGTCGGCCTACTTCTATCAAAAAAGGTATTAGAATTCTAGACAGGGTTTGGAAATTAATAGTTCAATTATATTTTTTTGGAGGGATCTGCTTGTTAAATGAAATCCCGGATAAGAACTTATTTATGATGTGTACGGCTTTAAACCTTGAAGCACTGCGTAGCCTCCCGGCGGGGTTTCATATTCGGAATTGCCGTAAAAGCGAACTGGGAATCTGGATGGATTTCCCTTTCGATAACCCCATAGAGGCAAAGCAATACAGGGGGTTTATGGAATCCTATTTTCAAGAGGTATATGCGGACAAAGAGGATCAGTTTTATGAAAAATGTCTGTTTGTTTGTGATTCCGATGATCGTCCTGTAGCAACCTGCTTCGCTTGGAAGGCGTATGATGCCATTACCACAATCCAATGGTGGAAAGTATTGAGGCAATACGAAGGGCAGGGAATCGGCAGGGCGTTGTTATCTATTGTCATGCAAAGCTTATCTGATGAGGATTACCCCGTGTTTCTTCATACACAGCCATCGAGTTACCGGGCGATCAAATTATATACGGATTTTGGATTTCAACTGTTAAGTGATCCGGTTATTGGCACCAGAACAAACGACCTGGAGGAATGCCTTCCAATCTTGCGCGAGTATATGACACCTCAAGCTTATCAATCGCTTCAGATAACTGAAGCACCGGTATTCTTTTTGCAGGCAGCGAGTTCCTCTCCTATCGTGCAATTCTAATCGATCTTACGCTATCGGTTGATGCATTTCCCTTCAGAACCTGGTATCCCGCTCCCTGTCTGTGGATATTTAGAAAAATACTGATTTATTCTTAAGAAAAGGGAATGATTTTACAATAACAACTCCATGGCTCTGCGCTCTATATCTGCAATCTCAAGCAAAAGCTTTGAAGCTCGCTCGAGCTCTTTGCTGTCACCCGTCTTGCCCGCACGTTCGATCGAAGCAGAGACACTGACCCACATTGGAGAGACTACTGTAAACAAGCGGCAGGCTTGTTCGATCGTCGCATCTCCCAGCAGATCAGCACATTCTTTCAAGAAATCCTTGTACAGATTCCGAAATAAAGCTCCGCCGGTTCCCGCCCGCTCCATTAACAAGGCGATCAGGCATAGATCATGTGCGAAATGATTGCAGCGCGAAGGCCACTTCAGGATTTCGCTGCTCATTTTGATAATCCCCTTATTACCAATATTGCGAATGGGCGGGTTCAAGTAGGCATATGCATTCATTTGCAAAGCTTCTCGTATTGCAGGAATGAGCGGAGGCAATGCATCGACGGATTCAAGCGTAAAGGAGCGATTGCGTGAACTCATGGGTCCCTTTGCGTTTCTGGCCGCGGCCAAGCTTGTCAAACGTGTCTTGACTCGTCCTCCCTGTTGATGGGTGTCTGCCATGTAAGCATATTCACCGTCCATACCGTAAAGTACCGCATAATGACCGGCAAAATGTACCTTATTCTTAAAATAATCCAGGTAATAGGAATCTAGCTTCAGCCCAACCGGAATTTCGCGTTCGATGCAGCTCTTTACGTTAAGCCATGCCTTATTAATGGAGGATGTTTCTTGAGTACGAACGGTCAAGCCGAGTCGTTCGGCGAGGTTCGCGGTCAGTTCATCCGGCTTCACTCTTCCCCCAATGAACGGAAAATCCATTCCTTTCGAATCCCAATAAATGAAGCCAAGTCCTTGCCCGAGTCCGAACAGCATCGGTTCAGACAAGTGGATTCCCGAATATTGCAGTAAATTGCCCAGGGCAGTCGTTTCGCAATGCTCGCCCTGGTAAGGAATGAAATTTTTAATTATTTTGCTCATATTCGCTTGTCCCCTCCAACAGTTCATTAATTAAACGGACAACGAAGGCTTGCTCGCCTTCGATTAAGCTTAGCGGATGTAAGAACAGCGATCTTGCGTTCAATGGCAAGTTAACGCTGCCTTGTGATTCGTATTTCTGTCTTATTCTTAGCGAGACTTGTTCAAGGAAATCGAGCCGTTTCCGTAACGCAAGAATGGCTTCCTCTTTCCGAATAAGGGTCAAAGCAGCCAGCCCAAGATCGAAGCGGTTGTCACGTTCCCGAGAAAACGACAGGCTGTCAAGAATTTCATGTTTCAGCACAAGATTCCCTGCTTCGGTGAGGGCATACCGGGTCGGCATAGGTCCCTTACCGCATTTCTCGTCAGAAACCTCGTGTACAATCCATCCTTTATTGCTAAGTTTCTTCAAGCCTGCATAAATCGAAGTCGTCCCGATATTCGCCCATGATCTATAACCTCGCTGATCGACAAGCTTCTTAATATCGTAACCGGAAGCTTGTCCGCTTTCCGCGATAATTTGCAGGAGCATGAATTCGACATTAGAAAGTGTATTCATTGGAAGCTCCTTTCGATTTAATATTTCATATATGTAATATACCATGGGTGGGATAGTAAAACAAATAGATGGTTGCCATTCAAACATTTAACTTACCCTGAAATTGTCTGTGCCGATATTTGATATCATTTATGTCTCGAGGTGTGATTGACATAAATGATGTTTTTGGATTTGCTTGAAGTGTGATTATGTCTTTAAATGCTATTGACATAAATTATGTCTTTAAGTATAATTGACATAAATTATGCCGAAGAGGTGGTCATTTATATGAGTAAACGTGAACTAGTCGAATCCAAAACAGTACTGGAGTATTTGGTCATGATTAACGAGCAGTCCTATTCCGGGATTGGCCGCCAGCTTCATATTACACCGCAGCAATTTTCGGACTGGATCAAGAAGCGCAGGCCGATTCCGCAAGAGCGGCTTCAGGCGCTTGTTGATTATTTCGGGGTTAATCAGGAGGTGTTCGTTGATAGCAGTAACTTTGTAAAACCGCTGACGCCTTTGGCGAAGGTTAATCTCCATATTTTATTGCTGGAGCAGAAGGTGGCGCAGCTTGAAGAGGAGGGAGCCGATGAGGAAGATATAGAGCCTTACCGGGAGAAAAAACGGAAGCTTCATCAGGAAAGAACGGCCGAGCAGCGATTAACTCGAGTCGCTGCGGCACTTCAGCACTGTGACGAGCGGATCGATTGGATATTCGATACGGTCCTTGATGAGATCGATTGCGGACGGGTGGACGAACTGAAAATGAGACTGACAGAAGAAGTGGAAGAGCGATGAGTACCGTGATTGATTTGGGTCCAGGAAAACCCGATCTGCCACAAGTCCATTTGCACAAGGATGAGTGAGCAAATGCGAAAAAACATTAATTTATAGTGGGAGAAACAATAGTTGAAACACGCTTTGTCCAATTTTGTTTTTCATATATAATATGAGAAGTGCAACAAAAGGTGTTGAGCTTGAATAAAGCATTAGTCACTGAGGTGCAGGGGGCTGGCCGGCGAGGAAGCCAAAGGTGACCCGGTGTGCAACTCAAACCTCAGACCTGAAAAGTGCCCCTGTCCACTCCCAATTGTCATTCATATTCAGCTAATCTTCACTCACCTCTGCCGTTATCTTTCTAAAAGAAAGGACAGAATGAAACATGGAACAAAAATGGAGTTTGCGGTTAATCCAATATGCTGCGCTGTTTGGCATTGTTGGAACCTATCTCGGATCTAAGATGTCCGGCGAAATGGACTATTCCCTGCGGCCGATCCACGCCCACATTTTATTGGTCGGCTGGCTGTCGGTATTTGCATGGGGAATCTTTTACAAGGTTTACCGAATAAGGTATAAAAAGCTGGTTGCTATCCACGGCTGGCTCGCAATACTTGGGGCGTTTGGTTTAACGTTCGGGATGTGGATGTACAATTTGAATCCGTTTCAGCTTAATGATACGTTGGTTTTGATTTTGTTTATTGTCGGTGGTTCGCTCCTTTTGCTTGCTTTCCTGCTGTTTGCCCTCATTACTTTTTTTACGGAAAAAGACCAAGTTTAAGACTCGCCAAAATACACGCAAAATAATCGCCTAAATTACTTGCCAAGATACTCGCCAAGATACTCGCCAAATAGTAACTAAATAGCGAGAAAGCTATCCTCTACATTATGGAGAATGGGCCCGTATAAGTTTACCTCAAGCAGGTCTCGTATAAGCCGGTGTTGGGATTACCAAGCCATTGCCATTGAATGATTATAGCTACACCGAACGACTAAACGGCTTATCCCCGAACGAATATCGATGAGCTGCTTGACAAAGGATAATCCCCCTTCACCGAGGGGGACTACTATACAAATGTATTTGTTTTTTAGACTGTCTGCTTGAGAAGGGCACTTCAACAAGGTTTCTGCCCAGTTTTTTTATTTTGGGGACTTATTGGACATCCCCTTGAACGTCGAAACAAACATGAAACGCGTGCCGGGCCCGATCATTTGAAGCAGCGGAAGATCCTCCGCAACGACCCGGCCAAGGACGTTCACCCGCTCGTCCGCCGCCAGATCGATGCGCGTGACTTGCAGTTCTCCGGCGTAGCGGGGGTAACGTTCGTTATCGATCGTGACTGTGCCTGCCGGGCGTTCGAACGTATTTCGCGGAGGCTGTACAAGGCCGCGTTCCTGCACATACGAGCGGCTGTGCGCGCTGCGATGAACGAATTCGGCTTCGTCGCGGGGACAAGTGTGAATGTCAGCCAAAAGCGGCCGAAGCTTCTCCGGGATCGGCTCGAGCCACTGCACCTGCAGCGGGATGATGCCGCCGCCCGCCAGCCGGGCGGACGTCCACGCCTCCTCGCCCGGGGCAGGATCGCCGAAATAGACGAGATCCGTCAGTCCTTCGGCTGCCAGCTCAGCGGCGGCCAGGGCGACCGGAGCGCGACGGTGCGTCTCCACGGTCGGCAGACCGGCGAATAGAGGCGCTCGAGGCTCCCGGAACGCCGGAATAAATCCCGCGGTCTTCAAACCGAATTGCCGGAACATCCGGTTTTGCCGGCGATAGAAGGCCAGCGAAACGCCCGTCTCCGGCCGCGGGTAGAAGTTGTGCACGGCGATCAGCTTTTCCGGATCGACCCCTTGCGCAATAAGTTGTTCCACTTCATCGCGTGTTGTCGTGCCCGCATTGATCTGGAACGCGAAGCGGTGTTCGCCGCCACGGATGATGCGTACCGTTTCCTCCAGCGTAAACCCGTGGTCGAGACGCAATTGGCCGATGCCGGTCTGCGCAAGGGGGGACAGATCATCCAGGCTTGCGCCGAACCGCTTCAACGATTCGCGGCTCACATCGGCCGCAACGCTCATGCCGGCGTGATTCGCACGCGTGAACAGCTGGCATACTTCCCGCCAATCGTCCGCATGCGCTTCAGGCAGATGCAGCGATGTGAACAAATGGCGGCATCCGGCACGAATCGCTTCCTCCAACTGCCGTTCAGCCTCTGGGATGCCCAGAGTAGGATAAATCGACTGTCCAAGCTCTGTCATGGCCTCCTCCTCCTTTCCGTTGTTCTTCGTCCGTATGCCGTCATTGAGCGTATGTGCGTTTGTAAGCCGTATTGTACATGTCCAGCAGCTCGTCAGAGCCGAGTTTTTTGGCCTGCTCAAAAAACTGATTGTAAACCAAGTCTATCATAAACAGCCTCCCGAAATTCGGAAGGCTGTTGGTCAAATCGACGGGTTTCAATTCTGTTATTCGAGTTTCGGCGTGGCTTTCATCAACATGAACAGATCATTTTTTCCACTGTTGAAGCGGTGTTGTTTGGAGCTGTCCAGGAAGAAGCTGTCCAATAGAGTCCTCTTCCAAGTTAAAAGGAGCACTAAAGAATGTAGAGACGAAGGTCCGCGGGCTAAAGGCAAACCGCAGTAACTTTTTGCCTTTATCACTTACTGTGCCCCATCAGCTTGGAGTCCTTTGGCAGCAGAAAGGCGAATATGCCAAGCAGCGGCAAATACGCGCAAAGCTGAATGACGAAGGCTACCCCGGTCAGGTCCATCAACCAGCCGAGCACAACCGAGCCAAGTCCGGCCATGCCGAATGAAAGACCGAAAAACAAGCCAGCTATCGTACCCACCTTGCCGGGAAGCATTTCCTGTGCGTATACGATGATGACGGAAAAGCTTGACATGAGAATAGCTCCGATGGCAAGGCACAGAACAAATGAAGCAGCAGGACCGGCATAAGGCAGCCACAAAGAAAACGGGGCCGTGCCGAGAATCGAGAACCAGATCATTTTTTTCCGGCCAAACCGGTCTGCCAGCGGCCCCCCCAGCAAAGTACCAGCCATCCCTGAAAATTGCAGAGCGAACAGGGACATTTGGGCGCGTTCCAGGGGCAGCTGATAGCGTTCCATGTAATAAAACGAATAGTACCCGGTCATGCTTGCCAAATATACGAACTTGGAAAACAGCAATAAGATCAGCGTGCCCAGCACGAAGAATAGGAAGAGCCTTGGTTTCGCAGTACCGCTTTCCCATGATGAGCGGTGAACGGGCTCGTTCCTCGGGTAAACCTGCTCCCTGTACCATCGGCTTACATAGCGCTGAATCAGGATGCCGATGAGGGCCAGAATCGTAAACCACAGAAATCCCAGCTGCCCCTTCGGAGCAATAATATAGGCTGCCATCAGCGGGGCAAGAGCCTGACCGGTGTTGCCGCCTACTTGAAAGATTGACTGTGCGAGACCTTTGCTGCTGCCAGCTGCAAGATGGGCCACACGAGAGGATTCCGGGTGAAGCACGGAGGAACCGATACCAATAAGTGCGGCGGAAATAATGAGCATCCATAACCCGGACGACAATGCAAGTCCGATCATGCCAAGCAGCGTGAAAACCATACCTAGAGGCAGCAAAGCCGGCATTGGTTTGCGGTCTGTGTAATAACCGATTAGCGGCTGCAGCACCGATGCCGTCAGGTTAAGCGTAAAGGCGACCCACCCGATTTGGGTATAGCTGAGCTGCATCGTTTGTTGAAAAATTGGAAATGCGGCTGGCACGATGTTCTGCATGGCGTCATTGAGCAAATGTGCCATACTGACTCTAAGAAGCATGAAGTTGGCGGTTTGCCTGGCCGTTCCAACAGTTTGGGGTTGAGACATCCTTTTCACCACCTTTTTTTCTTCTATCTTAACGAGGACAGATTAGAGTCGTCACCGCGATTGTTGCTTTGAAATCGAGCAATAATTGCTATAATGAAAGCTAGGTGAAAACATATGATCATTCAAGTCTCTACACCCCATCTGGAGCTATGGCAGATTGAAGGTGAATTTTCCAATCAGCCGCATTTTCATGAGAACGAATTCCAAATAACCATTCCGATAGTCGGGGAATGCCAATTTACACTAGGAAGTCGCCATTATACTTTAGAAGATGGTGGCGGAATCGTTCAGCATCCTAAAGAGCGGCATTTTTTCGAGATTGGCTCGCAATCGGGCGTGTTCATTCTCAAGGTCAACCAACATAGCATTAAGGAGCTCATCGGAAAAGACGATGTTGAGTTTGCGGTGCTGCAGAAGTTCGATCCGCGGCTGCTGAGGGATAAGTTCCGCAGCTGGACGAACGCGCTTCTGGCGTGCAGCAAGGCAGATCGTATTGCACAGGATGAACTGGAGTCTCAAGTGCTTTTTTACTTGCTTCGTGCTTTGGCTGGCAATCATCAAAATAGGTTCCACTCGTCCTGGAGAATCCCGGAGCTTTGCTTGGACCCGCATATGGCAACGGTTCTGGAATATATTCGTGAGAACTTCCGAAACGAAATCCAGATTGACGAGCTTGCTGCCACGGCTCTGCAAAGCCGGTATCATTTCATACGGTCTTTTAAAGCGATGATCGGTGTCACGCCGTATCAGTACGTGCTTCAGCTGCGGATGGAAGAGGCGAAACGGCTGTTGAAGAGGTCTGCCCAATCGGTGACGGAAATCGGTTTTAGCGTCGGATTTTCAAGTGTCAGTCAATTTCAAAGGGCGTTTGTCAAAATGGTTGGCATGACCCCGACGCAATACCGGAACCTAAGCAGTTAAAAAGAGCGGTAGTGAAGCGCACTGAGTGAGCTTCACTACGGGAATGGGGCCTGGCATCTGCCGGTAGGTCTGATCTTGCTGGTTTCCTGGAGCAAGCGACAAAATGCCGAGTATCCCCTATCAACAGAACTGCCGAAGATCATTTAAGTGCTTAAAGGACCATTTTGCTTTCAACGATAAAATAGTGACTTTAGTGCGATAACGAACGGCTTATATTGTGATAAACTGAAATGGTTATAAACGGCATTTTGCATAGGGCCAATACAACGCATCGACGCACCAACGCATCAATGCATCAACGGAAATTAACACATCAACGCGTCTACGAAGACAACAAGTTATAGACAAAATTAAGCCTGATACTCTATTTCTTGTTCGACTTATTAGTTTATACGGATTTATGCAAATGCTGAAATGGAAAAGGAGTGGACACATGCATTATTTTATTTCTCGCAGTCCCCGTTTGAAGCTGATCGCGGTTGCCGGATTGGTCATGCTCGGGATCATCCTGCTTGCTGCAGTAAGCCAGGAGTCCTCCCATGCGTCAGCGAAGCCCATTGATGTTTATGTTGATGATGAGAAGTTAACGTTTGCTATTGATCCGGATAACCAGGACGGAACCACGGTTGTGCAAATGCGTCCTCTGTTCGAAGCCCTTGGCATGGAGGTTAAATGGCATGGGGAGAGCCGTTCGGTTTCTGCAGTTAAGGAAGGGGTAACGATCCTGCTGGTGCTGGATAGCCATGAAGCCGAGGTTAACGGACGCTCGGTACAGCTGGAGCGTCCGGCTGTACTGGTCAACGATCATACGATGGTGCCTCTTCGTTTCGTGAGCGAATCTACAGGCGCCTTGGTTCATTGGAATGGCGTACATCAAGAGATTATTGTCTATACACCTGAGTTTTTGTCCTATTATGGAACTAATATTACGGAAGTAAAGGAAATGTTAGACCAGCTTCAGGCAGAGATCGATGCGGAATATGCAGCAGCAAAAGAGGCCGAGAAAGAGGCTGAGAGAGAGGCCGAGACTCCCGATCCGTCAATAGTGCTGCCTCCTGCTGTTGATGAAGCTGATGCCGTACAGTTAGATCAACTGCAAGGTATGTACTATGGAGGGCAGTTTGATTACGGCGGGTATGAGTGTGGCGGAATTTGCTGGCTTTTCTATACATTCTTGCCGGATCAAAAAATAGTGGTTGGACAGCCCAAGGGCGGCGGGCCCGAAACCATTGATTGCGCGCACGATGCCTGTCTATCCTACTCTATAAAAGATGGTATGCTGATTATAGACGGTGAAGAGCCGCTTTCCATTGGTGTCAATAAAGATGGCGCTTTAGAGATTGATGACGTTGCCATGAGGAAGGTAGTGCCAGTTCCGGAAGGGACAAAGCTGGGCGGTGAGTATATTTCTCAAGGTTACTACGGCTTGGTCGGGGTTACACCTTACGCGTCCTCCTGGACTAATTATATGACTTTTTACCCAGATGGAACGTTTACCAGCGATCAAAGCTCCCTGGCATCACTTGATACAGGGAATGCCCGAACCGATTCATCGTCCAATGCGGAAACGGTAAAGGGCACCTATAAAATTGAAGCCAATACTATCGAATTGACTTATGACGATGGAACGGTGGAACGGTACGTCTTTGCAATTCCGCCTCAAACCACGGAAGGGCGTATCTATGTGCAAATTGGAGACCAGAGCTTTCATATTAAAACAGAGTAACTCTTGATTTGTTTCAGGCCCCGAATGTGAACGGAAATGTGTCTTTAGGCTAGCTTTATACAAGGGCTATCCGGAAAGTTCTTTTTCGAGTAAAGTGCACCACAATTCAAACCTTCAAGAATGTTGATGTTACAGCATTCTTGAGGGTTTGTTTTTTTGGTTATCGGACTGCACAACTGCTTATCGGACACCCTGGTTTGCGGCGGTCCCTCGTCCAAATGAAGGAAAGACTTAAAATTTACGCGTCTGATAAGGCATGCCGATACCATCCTCACAATAGCTTTTCAAACTGTAAAGAAACATCCCCCAATTGTAATTGCAGAAACGGTAAAAATCGGTAACCTCTCTCCAGTTACTGTGGCGCAGGATGAGAGTGGTTTTCCCGTTTTTCTCTGTCAGATCGAAGGATAGGGTAGTACCGACCCACTCAGGATCCGATTCCGTACAGTACCAAACGACTTTATTAGGGCTTGTTAATTCCGTAACCTGCATTTTGGTTAAATCATCGCTGCCGAAATGGAACTCATTAACGGCACCGACTTGATTGTCATGAACCGTAAGCTCACGGGTCCATATTTCGGACAGCCCCTTGGCTGTTGTCAGTGCTTCATATACTTCAATGGCCGGCTTGTTAATCATTTGCAAGTGCTCAATATTTGCCACGCAGTCCCGCTCCCTTATTTAGATTAAGGATCATAACAACTCCAATATTTAGATTAAGTCATAACAACTCCAATATAGCATATCGAGGAGAAGGGGATTTCTTATGATTTGCGATTCCTTTCGGAACTTGCGCCTGCAAAGATCATTTGCCGGACAAATTATGGAACATTTCCATGAAGAAGTTTACAACGAGAATAAAGATAAGCTTCTACGAGACATCGATCCGGAAGCAATTAAATTAAGATTTGGTGACTTTAGATCAGGCCTTTCCTGCAGTAGAGATTTTGTTTGTCGGAAATCCGGTTTTTTTGTACGTTAACTAGAAAATACCCTAAAAAAAGGAGATTTAGTTAATTAAGACAGTCTCTTCTAACCCCTCCTGGGCATATGCTGCAAAATAAAATCCGTGGAGGGAAGTTATCACATGAATCAAACTGCGCATCTTGCTTGGCACGAAACATTGGAAATGCATGAATTAGTCGCTTTTCAGTCAAATGGCTTAATGGGGTTCAAGATGGATATCCACCATGTTACCGACCCCCAATTGAAAAAGCTTTATGAGCAAACCATCCGCGCCTTGGAGCAAAACTTGAGGGAGCTATTGCCCTACTACCAGTACGCGCCATCGGTAAGCCAAAGCCGGAACGATCAGGATCTCACAGCTTTTTATGCAATGCGTCTGCTGATCTTTACCAAAACCGCTGTCCGCAATTATGCAATCGCAATTACCGAAACCGCTACTCCGAGCCTGCGGGAGCTTTTGCAAAAGCAATTAAATCAAGCTATTCAGCTGCACGCAGACATCTATTATTTTATGTACAGCAGAGGCCTGTACCCTTCCTATAACTTGAACCAGCTTTTGCAAAATGACCAGCAAATTGCGAAACAAGCTCTGCAATTATAAATCGGTTATCCCAAAATCCCGGTTCCGCTTTTCGCATTACCACCGTCACCGCACGCAAGCTTCCCTGCGCGCGGTGTTTTTGTGGCTTCATTTGTGAGTATGGTCATAGAGAAGCGGGAGGTTTCAGCTTGCTGGACATCAGATCCAGCCATTTCAAATCTGCTTCCAAATGTAGTAAAGCGCCTTCGACTAAATCGAGCATCTCTTCTTGATTATCCTGCTTCAGTTCCTTTTTAAAGCGGGTCAAATATAGGATCTCTTTAATCACAAGTTCACGCTGCTGGGTAATAATTTGCTTCTTATGATCATAACCAACTTTAGCGGCGCAAAGCCATTTGAAATACATTTCGTCTCTTATTAATAAGCGGTCAACGGGCTTGGCGAGCCATTGAACCAATTCTTCCCGTCCTTTAGCTGTAAGCGAATAAATTTTGCGGTCTTTATCATCCTGCCCTGGAGACTCTACCCATTCATCCCTAACTAAACGGTCCAGCGTTGTATAGATTTGGCCGGGGTTAATGGCCCATTTTTTTTGCACGAGATGGTCAAAGCCTGTTTTCAGCTCATACCCGTGACGCGGTTTTTCGTATAAAAGGGAGAGGATAGCGTGTTTCACAGACATAAGGAATCCCTACTTTATTCATATTTCAACGCTTCGTGAACGTTCACTTTAACAGCTACAGACGCCGGCAGCCATGAGGCAAACAAGCTTAACGCGATTCCGGCGCATACTGCAAGTCCTAAATTAGCCCAGGGGATAGTGAAGAACATGTAGCTGCCAGCCATTTCAGAGATCGAGATATAGTAGATTAAGCCGAGCCCCAGCAGGGAACCAACGGCGATGCCTACCATACCAATCATACTCCCTTCACCGAGGATCATCAACTTCACCTGACCTTTTGTAAACCCGGTTGCGCGGATCGTACCGATTTCGGAAATGCGTTCTATGGTATTCATCAGAAGTGTATTCCCGATTCCGATACTGGACAGACATATAACGAGGATAAGCAGGCCCTGCATCAGTTCATTGATTCCGTCAAACCCGCGTTGGGCGGAAGCGACAGCTTCTTGCATAGATGTGATTGAAGATAGGCGGTCCCCATAATGCTGCCATAGCTGGTCTCTGATTCCAGGGAGCTGATCGTTACTTTCGGAGTCGATCAGCAGGTGATAGGCATGCGGCCAGTTAACCTGTTCTGTAAACAGCGATACATCCATAAAAGCAACATAGCCGTCATGATGAGAGGTCTGGACTATTCCCGCAACTTCAAATGCAGTTAAGCCCTTAGGCGTGTGCAAATGGATAGAATCTCCGATCCGTCCGCCCCACTCTAGATAAGCCCATTCACCGAGCAAAATGCTCCCGGGCTGTGACCAGGCCGCAGCCGAACTATCTTCTGTGCGTACGGAAAACAGCTGGAACGGTTCGCCTGCTTCCGGATCAAAGCTGATGAGCGGAAATCTGCGCATGTCTCCATCCTTGGTTTGCCAGGCCACCTCAGGGGCGACCCGGTACGGATGCACAGCGGCGACACCGGAAAATTGCGCAATCCTTTCAATAGCCTCCGGCTCCCACGGGCTTTCGGAATGCACGCGCAAGTCCCCGCCGAACGTAGCGGAAATTTCCTGCTCGTATCCTTCGGGAAGTGACTGGACGGAAGCGCCGAGAAAGAGCACAAGCGCAATTCCGCAGGCCAGCATCGCAGAGGTGTTAGCATTTCGGTTCAAATTGCGCTCCATGTTCTGTACAGCAACTTCTCCGGGATAGCCCAGGGTTTGCCGGTACAGGGGAGCCAGCAGCTTTTTTATCATGGTAAAAAGGTAAGGATAGAGCAGCACGGTGCCGACGAACAAAAAAAGCAGCGATATGGAATGGCCGATCAGTAATCCGCCCAGCAAAAGCAAGCCGATTATCCAGCGCAGGTGCTTCGTTTTTTTCGTCGGGCTGCCTGCAATATTGCGCATCGCTTGCAGGATCGGTGTGTTTCCGGCGATATACATCGGTATACAGGAAGCCGCTACCGGAAACAACACCCCTATGGCCATCGAGATAAGCGACGGGGCTTGCCAGTGCAGGATATAATCCAGGCGGGGCTCGAAGATGCCTAATAGCATATACTGGAACAGATCCCCGAACCAGACCCCCAGCGGAATGCCGATTAGAATACCCAGCAGCGAGAGAAGCAAGACCTCCATCAGCACCAGCCTATAAATGTGTATATTGGTGTAGCCCAGGCTTTTCATAATCGAAAACTCTTTTCTGCGCTCCATCACGCTGGCAAAAATCATATTAAATACGATAAACCCGCTGATGAAAAGAGCAACAATTGCAACGGTATAGAGCGTGAAATACAACCCGTCCATACCGGAGTTATTCTGTCTGTCATCAATGACAACCGGCTGTACATACTGGGCGGATCCTGCCAGCTGTTGTTCATACCGGGCGAGCAGCTCGTTCTTGTCCGCCTGCGGATTGACCTGAAATCTCAAATAACTGATCTGCTCCTCGCGGTTAGTCCAGTCCTGCAAGGTCGCAAGCGGAAGCATTACGCGAAAATGGCGTCTTTCCGCTTCCTCCCAGTCGCTTGGACTGCGCAAAATAGGCGTATAACCGACGATTGCCGTTACTTCTATAGAACCCATATCCCGAAAAACAACCGTATCGCCCACTCGCTTATTCCACAGCCGGGCTGCGTCCTCAGGCAAGACCAGACCGTCCCGGCTCAAATCCCCTTCCAGAAGCTCCAGCACGAGCAATTCATGATCCAATCGGCTCACACCGGATAATCGGACGGATGTCAATGCAGGACCGGTGACGCCCTCGAGTTCAACAAAGCCTTGCTTATCCAGTACAGACAAGCTGTTTTGCACCTGATTGTCTTCCATGATCATGGCTATATCATCTGCCGGGAACGTGTGTTCATGGCTCAACACCCAAAAATCAGCGCCACCGGTATAGAGCCTCTCATGAAATTCAAACGTTCGCTCTGTAGTCTCCTTCACGATCAACATCCCGCATGTGAGTGAAACACCTAATGCAATTGCGATGAGCGTTAGCAGGAAGCGTTTCCTGTTGCGGGTCACGTTACGCCATGAAATGAGCCACAAATCGCGCATAATCTTCGTCCTCCCTGTTCACTTCTGTTTCAATCACCCCGTCTTTGAATAGGACAATCCGATCCGCATAGCCGGCCGCAAAGATGTCATGGGTGACCATTACGATCGTTTGGCGGTTGTGTTCATGAAAGTGGGATAGCAGCTCCAGAATTTCCTCCGCCATTTTGCGATCGAGATTCCCGGTTGGCTCATCGGCCAGAAGCAGCTTAGGCTCATTTACAAGCGCCCGTGCGACAGCCACTCTTTGCTGCTGCCCTCCGCTCAAAACATTTGGAAAGCGTTGTCCCATCTTGGCCAGACCTACCGCCTCCAGATATTGGTTTGCCTTCTCCCGCGATGTATGGAGCATCTCGCCGTTTGCTCTTAACGGAAAAGCAACATTCTCTTCCACGGTCATCGTCGGCAGCAGCTGATAATTTTGAAAAACAAAGCCGATATTCCTTCTTCGGAAAATGGTGCGTTCTTTTTCGTTCAGTCGATTGATCGCCGTCGAATCAATTTGTATCTCTCCGGCAGTCGGGACATCCAGGCCGCCCAGCAATTGCAGCAAGGTGCTTTTTCCTGAGCCGCTCGGCCCCATAATGGCGACGAATTCCCCTTTGTTGACAGAGAAGTCCAAGCCTTTAAGAACCATCATCTCCTGCTCGCCTACCCGAAAGCTTTTATTCACTTGCACGGCTTTGATCATAATCATGCTCCTTTATTATATATACTCAGTAAATACTTACTTAGTATATATTTGTTTTTCCAAATAAGCAAGCGGTCAGCGCCAGTTGTCGGCTGTAGTGTGTTGGGTGTTGCGTGATACGTATGCGTGTAGCGTGATGTGTGCTGGGTGTAGCGGATGTGCGTTGGGTGTAGCGTGGACGTGTGTAGCGTGTTGCTTATGGCGTTACAGCTTGTTTTACATCCGGAAAGAGAGGAATTAGAATGAAGAGGATGATTAAAATGTAGAAAAAATGAGGATAAAAGCCATAACTGGTGCAGGCCCATCGCAGCAGAACATCGCAAGCTATCACTTGGCCACCAGCAGGATAACGCGCAAAAACTTTTGCAGCAATGGATATCCACGATAGATCGACAGCCCCGAGACTTGTGGAGCTTATGGAAATGGAAAAGCAAATGAGCGCTCAAGAGTTGGAAAAGAGGGAGAACAATGAAGAAAAACCCGTACAAGCTTAGCGTATTGGATTTGGTTCCAGTCTACGAAAATGAAAGTGACTCGCACGCCTTGCAACGGGCAGTAGAGCTGGCACAAGCAGCAGAGCGGCTGGGTTATACCCGCTATTGGGCTGCGGAGCACCATGATATGCCGCATTTGGCCTGTCCGTCTCCCGAAGTGCTGTTAGCGCATATAGGAGCCAGGACTGAGCGGATTCGGCTTGGTTCCGGCGCATTATTGCTGCCTCACTATTCTCCCCTTAAGGTAGCGGAATCGTTCCGTATGCTCGCCGCCCTTTATCCGGGAAGGATGGACCTCGGTATTGGCCGTGCCCCTGGCGGTAAGGCGCATGCGAGTATGGCTCTAAGCGGGAATTTTCTGGAGAATGTGCGGCAGATGCCGAATAAGCTGGAGGGGGTAGTTAAGCTTTTACAGGATAGCTACACTTATGAAGGCGAAGCGGTCAGTGCCCGCCCTAACCCTCCAGAAGAGCCGGAGATTTGGCTGCTGGGCACGAATCGGAAAAGCGCCGAATATGCAGCGTCATCCGGCATGGGCTATGTGTTCGGCCAATTTATGAGTGACACCGATGCCGGGGAAGTGCTTCGTGCTTATCGGGAAGCGTTTGTTCCTTCAGCCCAGCTGGAGGAACCCAAAGTAATTCTGACGGTGGGAGCCATATGCGCGGAAACAGATGAAGAGGCACGCCAGTGGGCAGACTCTTCTGCGGCTCTGTACCGTGATGAGAAGCAACAGGAAGCAGCTCTGCCCTACTCGGAGGACAAGCTGCTTGTCGGTACAGCCGAATCTATTCACGGACGAATCAGTCAGTTGTCTGAGTTATACGACGCGGATGAATTCATGCTCGTCACGCACATTCCCGATTATAACAAGCGCCAGCGTTCTTATGAACTACTGGCCGGAGGATTTGCCAATTAAGGCAGGAGAGTGAGATTAAGCAAATACAGCTTCACTTCTAAGGTCTTGCGAATCGTAAGGCCTAATTTGGGTTGAGAAAAGAGAGCAAGGAGGAGGGTCTTGGGTACAACCCGTTCTAAGGTCCAGGATGAACCTGTACTGGCGGTGGTTCTGGCTTGAATCTATGACAGTTAAAATAGTCCTTATCGAGTGTGAAACGAAAGGACTGGACTTAAATGAGTTTTTGGTATGGATGGGATACCCCCCTGATTGGATTGAATCTGCTTCTCTGGTTGTTCTTGCTTGTCGTTAACCTGCGTAAAACCAAATGGGGGCTGCTGTTGCTGCTTTGGGTTTCATCTTCAGGAGCTGCCGTGCTTACTTGGTTTGACTATAGTTTTTATGCGGAGGCTCCCCGAATACCGGTTCATATGCTGCTGCTTATGCTGCCGGTTATGCTGGCTACAATCGTTATAGCTATGGAAAGTATGGGATGGCTAACTAAGCGAGTGTGGACCCGGACCGTACTCGAGTGGGGCTTGGTTCTGCTGTTGGCTGATGTGGTCTTTTATCTGTTTCCTTACGGCTATCTCCGCATAGTCGATTATGTCGTGTTAGGCGGTACACTTCTGTTATCGCTTATATTCCTGTCTGTTAAAAATGCTGCCTATACTCGTGACAAGGCCTCTCATTTGAAAAGCACTAAAGGACAATTAAACGGCAAAAAGGAAAAAGTCATCGGGGAAGGCTTGGAAAGCTCCGAGAAGAGCCGTCTTGGTATCGGGGAAGACTTGGAAAGCTCCAAGAAGAATCACCTGGGTATCGGTGAAGGCTTGGAAAGCTCTATAGCGAGGTTTAAAGATACTGTGGAAAGCTACCAAGGCTCCAAAGAAAGTCGTCAAGACTTCGGGGAACAATTGGAGAGCGCCGAAGCAAGGTTTAAAGATGGTGAGGGAGATTTCCAAAGCACCGAAACAGGGCTTAAAGATGGTGAGGAAGATTTCCAAAGCACCGAAACAAAGTTTAGAAGGAACGAGGCCGGCCTTGAAAGCTCAGAACCTCTTAATGTCCCTGTTAGTTCTAAAGCTGGCCATAGCAAAGGGCGAGCCTTTGTATCCTTTGTGCTCTCCATCGTACTTGTAGCCGGGAGCGTTATTCTTTATACAGCTGGAGCTGTCCTCACGAATATTCATATTAACCAGCAGCGGGATTCGGCTTGGCCGGAGAGTATTCCGGTTGAAGCTGGCTATGTTCTGAATGAGGGAGCTACTATCTACTATGAGGTCAGAGGAGAAGGACAGCCGCTATTACTCATTCCCGGCGGAGGCGGGGATGCCGGATTTTATTCCCGTGTGGTGGATCGTTTGGCCGATACTTATAAAGTGATTACCTATGACCGGAGAGGGAATTCGAGAAGTAAGTGGGAAGGGGCGCATCATGTGGAAATTAGCCAGCAGGCCCGTGACGCCGTTGCCGTCCTGCGAACAGTAAAGGCGGAGAATGTCCAAGTATTCGGCAATAGCTCCGGTGCGATCGTAGCGATGGAGCTCGCCGCCCAATATCCGGAAATGCTGGATAAAGTGATTGCTCATGAACCGCCAGTAGTCAGTGTGCTGCCGGACAGCAGCAAATGGAAGACATTCTTTGCGGGCATTCAAGCGACAGCGGCTCGCCTGGGAAGCCAGGCAGGAAATATGAAATTTACATTTTCAGTGGGCGTTCCCATAAGTGTATTTTCAGATGTGCCTAAAGATTTTCAAGCCCGGAATGCCTTGAATACCGATATCCTGATTAATGAAGAAATGCCTGCATTTGTCCAATACCAGCCGAATCTTCGGAAGCTGAAAAGCGGCCGGGTAGATGTCATCTTTGCTGCTGGAGAGCTGTCGCTTCATAAAGAGAAGTATTTTGCAAGGACCGCTGAACTTCTGTCTCTTGAATTGGATCAGGAGCTGACGGTATTTCCGGGTCACCATCTATCTTATTTTGATCATGCCGAGGAGTGGGCGGATGCCTTGAAGCATGCACTGGAGCAACAGGAACAGGCAGCACCGTAGAAACGGACAGCACCGCAGGAGCGAGATCAAGCAAGCACCGTAGAAAACGGCAGCGTCCAGCTGCGGCTACCCTTTAAAGGCGAGCCCTCTTATAAATAATTCCACGCTGTGCTCGTAGAACTTCCGCTCCTCGACTTGCGCAGAGGCGCCGTGCATCAGCATCCCCATTTGAAAGCCGTAGCACATCGAGAGAAAAGACATCGCCGTCAGATCAGAATCCTCTACTACGATGATGTCTTTTTGCTTGAGGCGTTCAAAGTACTCAGTGAGCAGAGCATGCAGATGCAGGGGCAGCTCGCTCAATTTTTGGTCCAGTTTGGGCAGCAGGCCCTTGTCGCGGAAGCCGATCAGAATGATATCGGCATTTTGCCGAAAGAAGCTCAAATAATTTTCGCACACCTTCATCAAATCAATGCGGGGATTATCGGCTGCATCCTCCTTCAGCAGCTTCTCAAATTGGGGCAAATAAGAAAACCTGTCCACGATAGCTTCCAGAATTCCCTGCTTACTGCCAAAATGGCGGAAGATCGTCGTTTCATTCACCTGGGCTTCAGCGGCAATAGCTTTAGTGGTAACTCCGCGGTACCCGTGGTTTTTTAATAAAGAGGTGGTGGCATAAATGATCTTGTCTGCTGTTTGCACGTGGATTCTCCTTTTAAGCATAAGCATTTTCCAAATTTCCAATATTGTATTTCTAAAATTCGATTTCCGAAATTCGATTTCAAAATTATATTTCTAAGATCGATCCCCGTATTGAATCTGTCTGTGCTGTTAATTAGAAATGAATGTACCCGCTCAGGGTGCGGGCTTATTTTTCACATAATAGTCGTAAACGTCAGGATCATGGGACGGGAGGATTACCAGCCGCGGGTTGTCCTGCTCCAGTTGATTAAGCAGCGGGAAATTGGCTTTATACTGAGAAAAGTGATGATGGGCCAGCCTGCTCATCCAGGCCCCGGTTTTATTTTGCCGATAGTTTCCTCTTACATAAGCCGCATCTGCGATCAAAAAATATCTTTCCTCCGGGGAGCAATTCACCAGCAATCCCATTTGGCCGATAGCATGTCCGGGCAGCGGTACGAGAATAAGTGTCCCGTCCTGAAACAGGTCGCAAGCGTGAGTAAAAGGGCCGTAGGAAGCGGAATGCTCGAAATCGATGAGCTGAAGCCGGTCAGCAGCTATACCGTCAAATAACGATTTAAGATAGGAATGAAACAGCAGCTTTAACGGAGACTGGCGGGTGAATTCCCATTCGGTCTTGCTGATGATCGTACGTGAATTCGGAAAATCGTGGATGCCGGCCGCATGATCAACATGCAAATGGGATAAAATAACGGTTACTTCATCGGGGCTGATTCCCATTGCTTTAAGCTGCCGGATGGCATTATCCTGCTCCGTGATCCTGACAGGAATCGCGCTACGCAGCAAACGATACGGATAAGCATGCGTAGCCTCGTAGAACCTGGTGGAATAGCCGGTATCAAACAAGAGATGGCCGTGCTTCGGATGAGTAATTAAATAAAACAGGGCAGGCCCCCATATTTTTCGTTTGGGATTCCCCTTCTTCAACAGGTGCATAGAAGCTTGGTAAAACCCTGCATTGAGCACGGTCACTTTACAGCGGGGATGTGCTTCCGGCAGTGCAGGCAGTTTCATGGACATGTCTAGATCCTCCTGGATGTTCATTCATACGGTAAGCATGCGCTTGGCTGCTCTGGCAGGACTCTTCCGGAGGAAAGGACGGGCAGATCCTCCCTCGTCCTCCAACGGCTCTGTTCCCGTATTTCAATATGATCAGGTACAAATTGAGTCAGCGTTCCTAATTTATCGAAAGTAATCTCTATTTTATCTGACGGCAGCAGCCATTCCTCCGTTTCAATAGCACAGCAATCGGGAATGGTCCCCATCCCAAGAACAGTTCCGGGCAGCGGCTGGAAGATAGAGCAAAGCTCCTTCACAATCTTCTCTGGGGGCGCGGTATATTCGGACGTACTGCCCTTCCAGCGCAGGCGCTCGCCAATTTTCACTTCAACCTTCAAATCCAGCGGGTCTCCCGCTTCATCCGGAGTGACCAAATAGGGACCTATTCCTTTGCTGTGGTCGAAATCTTTACAACGTGCAGGCCCGGTCAGGGATAAAAAATCGGGCAGCTGGACATCCCTCGCGGAGCAATCGTTGAAAATGACGTACCCGGCAATCCGGCTATCCTTCCCAAGCACAATCCCAAGCTCCGGCTCAATGTCAAGATAGGAGGTAAAGGACGGCCAATTAATCGTATCCCCATCTCCGATGATGGCATTATGGTTACATTTATAATAGCGGAAATTCGGCTGTTTGTATTCCCGCTGCAGTTTTCTTCTTACAATACCTTGCAGCAAGCCGCGCAATGGAGGCTTAACCTCTCTCTGTATTATACGGTAAGCGGCGTTCTGCAAATGTCTTGGCGACAAGCCAAAATCAAGGAGGGCCGGAATGTTCGGAATAGGAGGGAGCAGTCTAACCTCGGGTAGCGGAAAGCGTTCATGAGCGGTGAATTGGTCCTCGTTTTCGGCGGCATAACGAAGCATTTCTCTGGCCTCGCCCTCGCTCTCCGGCAGATGATGAAGGTAAGCGTCCATGCTGTCCAGTCTGTCTGTATGCCTGTTTCTTTTCTGCATAATGGCGGAAAAAGAAATAGCAAACCCTGATTCCAAAATAGCTCCAAAGAGCGCAGCTCTGCTGCCATCCGGTTGAAAGGTGACCAGTTTCATTCACAAGTTCCTCCCCGTTCATTTTGATTTAATCGTACACTAAACATGAAATGCAAGCAAGCACTTGCGTGCAAATGTAACAAAAAAATGTCTGCAGTGACTTTCTTCATCAAGTTGTCAAAACAATATGAATCTTTTTCGAAAGCAGGATGCTTCAGCCGATAAAGCGGCGGTGATTAACTATAATAAAAGTCATGAGAGCAAAACCTATATTCGGTCATGATGGCAGGCTGCCTAATAGAAATACACTTGTGGTGATGATCTAATAGTGACTGCTTAATAGTGATTACTTACTTAAATAGCGATTACTTAATGGTGATTACCAATAGTGATTACCTAATTGGGATATAATGATCAATCAATAGGTGATTATCCAATAGTGATTACCTATAATCCATTCATGATTAAGTATAGGAGAGGGAACTATAGTCATAGCAATAAACGGTGTATCAGAACCCGGGATGAGAGGAGACAGACTAACGTGGATATAGATCCGGTGCTATGGAGTCGGTTGCTGACAGGATTGACCCTGACGTTTCATGTTATATTCGCCACGGTTGGAGTGGGAGTTCCGCTAATGATTGCTATTGCGGAATTTGTCGGCATACGCAAGAAAGACCCTCACTACATTCTCATGGCCAAAAGATGGACGCGCGGATTTGTCATATCCGTAGCGGTAGGGGTTGTAACCGGAACGGCGATCGCTCTGCAGCTTGCTCTGGTGTGGCCTAATTTTATGCAGCTGGCGGGCAATGTCATCGCTCTTCCTTTATTCATGGAAGTATTTGCGTTCTTTTTTGAAGCGATATTTTTGGGCATTTATTTGTATACGTGGAATCGATTCCGCAACCCTTATACCCACTGGCTGCTGACGTTTCCTATTGTGATCGGAGCAGGCATGTCGGCTTTTTTTATTACATCAGTGAATGGTTTCATGAATCAGCCGGAAGGCTTTGTTATGGAAGCAGGCCATTTTGTGGCGGTTAATCCGATTGCGGCCATGCTGAATACGGCGTCGCCATCGAAAGTGTTTCATGTTCTGACCTCCGCTTATCTAACCGGTGCTGCACTGCTGGCGGGAATTGCTGCCTATACGATTGTGAAAAAAGGTGCATCTCCCTACTACAAAAAATCGTTGAACCTGATGATGGTCGTCGTTCTTGTATTCAGCTTTCTGACGGTTATAGCCGGCGATGTGTCCGCCAAGTTTTTGGCTGAGCATCAACCGGAAAAGCTGGCCGCAGCCGAATGGCATTTTGAAACGGAAAGCGGGGCTGATCTGATTCTTCTCGGCTGGCTGACGGATGAGCAGGAGGTTCGGGGAGCGATCCGTATTCCGAAGGCCTTAAGCTTCCTGGCGTTTGCGGATTTCAATGCGGAAGTGATCGGGCTGGAGGAGTTTCCGCCTGACGAGCAGCCCCCGCTTGTTGTCCATTATTTGTTTGATATGATGGTTATTTTCGGTTTTGTTATGTTTGGTGTCGCGCTGCTGTATTTCCTCTTCCTATTCTGGAAAAAGCGCAACGAGCTTAACAAATGGCTGCTGCGGGCTATTGTCATTTGCACACCGCTGGCCTTTCTGGCTGTTGAGCTGGGCTGGTTCTATGCGGAAGTCGGGCGTCAGCCATGGATTATCCGCGGCTATATGCGTGTAGAAGAAGCGGCCACTTCATCGCCGAATGTAGTCCCTCTGTTTTTCTTCTTCCTGCTTTTATATATCGTGCTGGGCACGCTGTGTGTTATCGTGCTGCGGCGCTTATTCCGCAACAATCCGGCAGAGGCGGAATTGGAGAGCTATATGAAGGAGATGCAGGACCAAGCTATAGAAAAGGGTGAGCCGTCATGATGAGCTATGAGCTGATTGGCATCACGGTATTATGGTTGTTTTTATACGGCTATCTGATTGTCGCTTCCGTCGATTTCGGCGCCGGATTCTTCGCCTTCTACGCCCGTTCGACTAAACAGGACCACCTGATCAACCGGCTGATCTCCCGCTACTTATCGCCGGTGTGGGAGATTACGAATGTGTTTTTCGTGTTTTTCTTTGTCGGCATTGTCGGCTTCTTTCCGGATACGGCCTATTATTATGGCTCGGCGCTGCTGATTCCGGGAAGTATAGCGATTGTCCTGCTGGCCATTCGCGGTTCCTTCTATGCATTTGAGAATTACGGATCCAAAGAAAGCACCGTATATTTATTTCTGTACGGGGCAACAGGGCTGCTGATTCCCGCTTCGCTATCAGTAGCTTTGACTCTGTCCGAGGGCGGATTTATCGTGGAGCAGAACGGCGTCGTCTCGCTGGAATATTTGACGCTGTTCACGAGCCCGTTGTCGTGGAGCATCGTTGCTCTGGCCATCGTATCGGTGCTGTATATTAGCGCGACGTTCTTAACCTTCTACGCTTCGCGCGCCGACGATCAGCCGGCCTTGAAGCTGATGCGGACGTATGCTCTTTTTTGGAGCACACCGACGATTATTGCCGCTTTAACCGCGTTTATTTATCTCAGTCAGCATAATGAACGCCATTTTCAAAACATGATGGATTTGTGGTGGCTGCTTGCGCTTTCCGTTGGATTTTTCATGCTGTCCATGTGGCTGCTCTACAACGGACGCCGCTATGGGTGGGCCTTTATATGTGTTATGCTGCAGTTCTTCTGCGCCTTTTTCGCTTATGGCATCGGCCACTATCCCTACATTCTCGATCCTTACATTACGATTCAAAGCGGGGCCACGCACGAATCGATGGGAATCGCGCTGGTGATCGCCTTTATCGGCGGGCTGTGCTTGCTAGTTCCTTCGCTGATTCTCGTCTTCAAGCTGTTCCTGTTTGATGCGGATTATGTGAAAGGCAACAAATAAAACGGTGAAGGTTTTAGCGTGATCGGAAAACTCTATTTTCATTTTTGCACAGTGCCTTAGCGGTATGGCAGGGCATTCAGCGAAAGACAGCCAGTTAACAACAAGGAGGCGGGGCGGCGTGAGGGGAAGAAAAAGAAGTCTTTTATCCGCACAGATGGCCGTACAAAGGAAACGTCTTATGCTGTTAGGTGTCGTTTCCTTTGCTCTGGGGGCGGCTATTGTCGGCCAAGCCGCTTTGTTCGCCGCGATCGTGGAGCGGATTTTTGTGCAGAGTGCCTCCTTTTCCGCGATTGTTACTCTGCTGGGGGCATTGATGGCCGTCATGCTGGCCCGCACTTTGTTTTCCTATTGGAATGGCCGTATTGGCTTAAAGATGGCAGCTGATGCCAAGACGGCTATGAGAAAAGCGGCGATCAGCCATTTGATCCAAAATTCCGTCCCGGCATCGCTGAGCGGGCAAACCGGCGGCAAGGTGAGCCTTGTGCTCGATGCGGTCGATGAAGTGGACAGCTATTTCAGCCAATATATGCCGCGGATGCTGGAGATGGCTGTGATCCCGGCAATGATATTGATCGTTGTATTCAGCCAGCATGTGAACTCCGGGCTCATTATGCTCGTTACCGCCCCTTTTATCCCTGTTTTTATGATATTAGTCGGGCTGAAAACGAAAAAAAAGTCGGAGGAGAAATTTGCGCAGCTAGCCGAATTTTCCGGCACTTTCCTGGATTCGCTGCAGGGGCTGGTCACCTTAAAGCTGTTCGCCAAGACCAGCCGCCAGCAGCAGGAGATCGAGCGCAGCAGTCTTGGCTTCCGGGATGCGACCATGGGCATTTTGCGGATTGCTTTTACGAACACGTTCATGCTTGAATTAATCGTCATGCTGAGCATCGGCCTTGTCGCGCTGGAGCTTGCTTTTCAGCTGTTTGTTTTCCATTCGCTTTCGTTTGCAACCGCGTTCTTGATTCTGCTGCTCGTCCCGGAATTTTACACTGTATTGAAAAATGTCGGCACCGCGTTTCACAGCGGACGCACGAGCATGGGGGCCGCCCGCAAAGTGGAGGATATGCTGGAGAATCCGCTGGAGGGGCCTCACAGTACGGATCATACCGATGCTGCCGCTGGCCAGACGGATAAGAGCACCGATCCCGGCAAGCATAAGCTTAATACAATGGCCGGGGACGGCGGTGCGAAGATGCGGGATAGAGCGGTAGAGGTCAACGACAGGACGGAGGCAGGCGAAGTTCCGGGCAGGACGGAGGCAGTCGAAGTGAAGAGAGGGCTGGAAAAAGCAGACGAAGCCGAGGAAGCTGGCCGCAGTGTGAAAGTTCCAGGCAGCACGGCAACTGGCGAAGTTCCGGGCAGGACGGAGGCAGGCGAAGTTCCGGACAAGACGGAAGTAGTGGGCGGCGGGCATTTGAAGTTGAGCACAATGCCGCCGCTAATCGAGCTGAAGGATGTGCGCTTTCAGTATGCGCCGGGTGCGTTCAGCCTTAATGCCGGTACGCTGACAATCCCGCCCGGGAAGCAGGCAGCTATCGTCGGAAAAAGCGGCTCCGGGAAAACGACACTGCTGCATCTCATCGCCGGATTGCTGGAGCCCTCTTCGGGAGAAGTGCTTGTCAACGGCCGCGAGCTGAAGCATCAAGAAGAACGCTCCTGGTTCGAACATGTGAGCTACATTACCCAACACCCCTATATTTTTGCCGGGACGCTCGCCGCTAATATCGCCATAGGAGCCGGCCGCGATGTGTCCCGAACGGAAATCGAGGAGGCAGCTGAAGCAGCCGGACTAGGGGCGGTGATTGCCGGACTGGAGCTGGGCTATGATACGATGGTCGGTGAAGGAGGGCGCGGGTTATCCGGCGGTGAAAAGCAGCGGCTTGCTCTGGCGCGTGCTTTTCTCAATCAGCCGTCGGTACTCTTATTTGATGAGCCTACGGTCGGATTGGATTTGCACACCGAGCGGGTCCTGCAGCGCTCGATTGCTCAGCTGGCCCGGAAGGCGACGATGATTACCGTAGCGCATCGTCTTCACACCATTCGCCATGCCGATGTCATTTTATTCCTGGAAAATGGCGTGCTCCTGGAAAGCGGCAGCCATGAAGAGCTTCTTCGGCGTCTTCCGCAGTACGCCGAGATGGTGGATGTCCAGCGGAGAGGGGGAGTCCGATGAAACAGCTGGCTTTGCTGACGAAGGCGATGCTTGGTGAGAGAAAGGATATCGCCATCTCCATTATCGGTGGCTTCATTGCCGGAACAGCCGGCGTAGGGCTTTTTGCCGCGAGCGGCTATCTGATTTCCCAGGCTGTGTTTGCTCCGCCGCTGTATACCTTGATCGTACTGACTTCGATTGTCAAAATACTCGGTCTAGCGCGCGCAGCAAGCCGCTACGGAGAGCGCTTATACTCTCACAGGGCGACGTTCTCCATCCTCAGCCGTTTGCGCGTCTCCTTTTTCTCCAAGCTAGTTCCGCTAACCTCCGAGCTCTTTGGCAAACAGCGGAGCGGGGATTTGCTGTCCCGGATCGTTGGGGATATTGAGAGCCTGCAGCATTATTTTTTGCGCGTTGTCTATCCTCCGATTATAGTGGTCATTGGTTTTTTTGGCGACGATTTTGTTTACCTCCGCCTTTTCATTCTGGATTGCGTGTCTGTTCGTGCTGGGGATGCTGATAGCAGCTTTTGTGGTCCCGGCGATTTCTCAGCTTGGACACCGGCAGGCTTATCGATCCGCCCGCGAGCAGCGCGCCAAGCTCTCCACCGATATGACCGAGCTGCTTTACGGTTTTCGGGACTTGAAAGTATATGGACGATTGGAGGAGCACGAGCAAAAGCTACAGCGGGCCTCGGCCATGCTGGCGGATACACAAAAGGCGGCAGGCTTGCAGCTGCTGCGCGGACAATCGCTGCATGCTTTTGTCACGTTCCTCGTTACATGGGGTGTGCTCGGTTTAGGCGCGTATTTGATCGCCAGCGGAGAGCTGGCGGGAGTATTTCTGGCCATGCTTGTGCTTATTGCGATGACGGTATTTGATGAAGCGGCAGCGATGGCAACGCTCCCTGCCTACAAGCAGGATAGCGGGCATGCAGCCGGGCGGCTCGCGGAAACGGTGCAGGCTGCCGATTCCCGGCCGCCTCAGCCGAGCGGGGTCCTCTCGGCGGAACAGGCTGTATCTATCGAGCTGCGCCAGGTTACCTTTCATTATGCGGATGAATGGCGCCCGACCTTGCAGAATATCGAGCTTCACATCCCAGCCGGCTCGAAGACGGCGATTGTCGGTCCAAGCGGCGCGGGCAAAACGACGATTTTCGAGCTGCTGCTCAAGCTGCTGGCACCGACACACGGTCAGGTGCGATTGAATGGCACGCCGGTAGAAGAACTGGATGAGACCAGCATTTGGCGGGCTGCTAATGTCGTGCTGCAGCACAACCATTTTTTCCAAGGGACAATCCGCGATAATTTGCTGCTGGAGGAAGACCAGCATTGCGATGAAGCATTGACGGATACGCTGGGCAAAGTGCAGCTGTCGTACCTGTCGCTGGACGATGCTGTGTATGAAAAAGGGGAGAACCTGTCAGATGGTGAAAAGCAGCGCCTTGCACTGGCCAGGGCAATGTTGAAGGGAGGCCGGCTGTGGCTCCTGGATGAACCGACGTCTTCGCTGGATGCAGTTACCGAGCAGCACATTTTCCGGCACCTGTTCGCCCAGGCCGAGAACGATACGCTGCTGCTCATTCGTCACCGGCTCACTGGTCTGGAGGAGATGGATCAGATTATTGTCATTGATCAGGGGCGGATTGTCGAAGCCGGAACGTTTGCAGAGCTGATGGAGCGGAAGGGATATTTTTATGAAATGAAAGAGATCGAAAGGCAAGTGGTCGGTGATGCGCGGGATTGATGGTGATGATTGGAGTAAAGGGTGACGAGAGCGGGATTGTTGGTGATGGGCGGAGTAAAAGGTGGCGAGAGCAGGATTGAGCTTACCGTACGGAGCTAATAAGGTGTGAAACGCGCGAACAGGTTGTTGGTGGAGGAATCACGTGGTTAGATGAGTGATATATACGGGCGGGATATTCGGGGTTGTACGAAAAGTGGCCGTTCAGCCCGATAGCTGGAACAAGCAACCCCCAAGCAGCGGACCTGAGGCGAATTGTATGTGCGAAAGTGTATGCGAAAGTGTATGGGAAGTATGCGAAAACAGTTATGTCATTGAGTTCTCAGGCACAACTCAACTCCAATATGAAAATTGCCAAGGTTGGCGGGGTCCGAGGGCTGCGCGGGCTTGTGGCCTGCGTTTTGTACGAAATGTCGTACAAATGAATGGGGTTGAAGTGCGAATTCCGGAGATTTGTATGAAACGTCGTACAAATACAGGGGATTGAAGGGCAATTACCCAAGATTTGTATGACAAATCGTACAAATGCACGTGATTGAGGTGCGATTACCGAGATTTGTATGACGAATCGTACAAATGCAAATGCAGGGCTTTAAGCTGTTAAGGAGCTCCAGCCAGTGTTTCAGACGCAATTTCGTACAAGCTCCAAATCATGTGATAGGGGTACGATTACCTGAGATTGCTCATCATGCGGGGGGCTTTATTTTTCTTTGAGATTTTGCAAAATAATAGCTTTCGTCCTGAATCAGCCTTGCAGTTCCTCCGAGTTTAATAAAAAAAGACTGCTCGGTAGAATCGGTGTCCCTAATGATCCCGCCATTTATAATCGAATGCTTACTTATTCCTGGATGGGTCAATAAGTCTAGCGCGCTCTCTTCGTGCGGGTGGTCAAATACTTGCTCGAATGAGGCGCGTTCAAGAATTGTAGCGGCGATGTCGGAGGAGGCACAGCTCGGATAAATATCATTTGGTAAATACTCTTCATAATCTTCAGGAATAAAAATCGAAATCATACGTTCAGGCTGTCATCAAAGAACGATGGAGCTCTACCGCCAATCCAGCTCTGACAATCCTCGTTAGCCTGGCTTGCCTGAAAATCATACAAAAGGTTCTTTCTTCGAAGATTTCTTTGAAATGTTTCATCAGCATTTTCGTGAATCCTATGTTTGGCAAATGCCGGCTTCCTCAATAATCTGATTACCTTATAGGCAGCAATTGTTGAACCTGACCGGATTCATTCTCCTTTCGATCAAGTGTTTATAATGGCTTGCATTTTCGAGGCAAATAGCTCCACGTGAGTGTTAGAGTTCGCAGTAAAACGATTGAGTCCGCAGCCAGCGAGCGTTCATGTTCGTAGTGAACGCCCCAACAAAAAAAACTGGAAGTGCTCTCTGATCCTCCTAACCGTCTATTTCACCCTCCTCAGACATGAATCCTCTTTTTCTTTTACATAATTTTCAAAAATTAAGTGAGTTGGCCTCATAAACTTAAGCTGTTCTCTAATTCAATTAGGGAGCTAAATAGAAATCACCGGACTTTGAACGATTCATCATACAAAATAGTTGAAATCGGCTGGTCAACGGTAAGATTGAACGATAAATGTACAAAAAGCAAAAAGTGTTTTTTACTGCCGCGAAACTGAGTAGATGATGCGATCTTCTTCGTTGTGCACTCCTCCTCCCTGGTACTTGTGATCTTTTCGATATTGCACTTTATGTGTTGCTTATATGGCTGTACCATCGAATACCATCTACGCAGGAGCAATAGGGCAACTGAGGCAACAGAGGTAACATAGGCAACAGGCGACAACAGAGGCAACAGAGGCAACAGGCAACAACAGAGGAGGCAGAAGCTACAGAGGTAACATAGGCAACAGGCAACAACAGAGGCGGCAGAAGCTACAGAGACAACAGAGACAAGCCCTTTTTGCGACATGAGAAAAAAAGAAATGAGCAAAGCAGGTTGACGAATGAAGAAGCAGGTGATATGGTTATATACATAACTGTATAACCATATATCCATAACACCCTACGCTACTCTAACTAAGCGACCATAACGCAACACCGTAAGCAACACTAACAAAGCCGACTGTACAGCGTAGCACCCTAAGCAGCACTAACAAAGCCAAGCGAACAGCGTAACACCCTAAGTAACTCTAATCAACCAACTGGCCCGCCACCCATGTAACGCTGAACGCCGAGCGCAGAGCACCGAGCGCCGAACGCTAAACGCCCGAGCGCCGAGCGCTGAGCGCCGAACGCTGAACGCCGAGCGCTGAACGCCGAGCGCCGAACGTCGAGCGCCGAACGTCGAGCGCAGAGCGCTGAACGCCGAGCGCCGAACGCCGAACGCCGAGCGCAGAGCGCTGAACGCCGAGCGCTGAGCGCTGAACGCAGAGCGCCGAGCGCCGAACGCTGAGCGCTGAGCGCCGAACGCCGAGCGCTGAACGCCGAACGCTGAACGCCCGAACGCTGGAAGCTTCGTGCGGTACGGATCGCAATACCTAAGACTCAACTGTGACACTTATCAAACTAACCAACCTATATCCGTTTAAACTCATATCAACCCGGCCTTAGCAGCCGAGATTAGAATAGTGGGCGGTATGTAGACATGAGCAAACCTTTTGATCAAGACAAACCAATCTATGTGCAAATCCGAGAAAGGATTGAGGATCAAATTATTAATGATCAGCTTAAAGAAGGCGATCAGGCCCCTTCCACCAATCAGCTGGTAAGCTTTTATAAAATTAACCATGCCACGGTATCGAAGGGAATTAATTCTTTAGTGGATGAAGAAATTTTGTACAAAAAGAGGGGAATCGGCATGTTCGTAGCATCAGGGGCCAAACAAAAACTGATTCAAAAACGAAAAGCTTCTTTTATTGAGGATTACGTGGTTAAGCTAGTACATGAGGCTGACAAGTTAGGGATTACGGATAATGAAATGATTCAGTTAATCCAACAAGTAAAAAGGCGTGATAAGCAATGAATGTAAAGGTATCAGAGTTGTGTTTAAGCTATGGCAGCCAAACGGTGCTTAAAGATGTAACATTCGAGCTGAACCGTAACCAAATATACGGATTGCTCGGGAGGAATGGTGCGGGGAAAACGTCTCTTCTGTCAATATTGGCCTCATTTCGTGAAGCAACTTCCGGTTCCTTAACCATTAACGGAGAAGTTCCGTTTGAAAATTCCGCAATCATGCAGCAGGTTGCCTTGTTTTATAACAAGGATTATAAAGATGAATCCGACAATGTTATGGCAGTGCTAAAAGATATGCATCGCTATCGTCCCCATTTCGATATGGATTATGCTGAATATCTTGTCGGACGCTTTAAACTGGATCCAAAGAAGCAGGTCAAGCAATTTTCCAAAGGCATGCAGGCAGCCTTAAATGTTATTCTGGGTCTGGCTTGCAGAGCCCCGCTCACTATATTCGATGAAGTATACCTGGGGATGGATGCTCCTTCTAGGGAAATTTTTTACAAGGAGCTGCTAAAGGATCAGGAAGAGCATCCAAGAATGATCATCTTGTCCACGCATCTTGTCTCGGAGATGGACTATTTATTTGATGAAGTGATCATTTTAAAAAAGGGTGAGGTTTTGCTTCATGAAGACAGTCATTCCGTTCTCTCCAGAGGCGCCGCCATTACCGGGAATGCAGCTGTGGTCGATGAATTCATTCAGTCCATGAACCTGATTCATGTCCAGCAATTAGGGGATACCAAATCCGTTATGGTATATGGAGAGCTTCATGATGACGAACGCAGGGCTGCACGGGAAAAAGGACTTGACCTGGCCCCTGTGTCGCTTCAGGAACTGTTTATTCATCTTACAGAGGAGACGCACTTATGAAGATGCCAACGCAATTTCCTAAAGTTGTTAAGGATATGTTTTTTGTTCAAATGTCTTGGGCCTTATGGTTTCTCGGCTTTTTATTGATCGTAAATGTTGTTAAGATGGCCAGGGCCTTTTTTCAAGACGGCACGACCGATCATTATTTTGCTGCTGTGTTTATCCCCGCGAATCTTTTCATGGTGGTAATCGGCATTATTTCGGTGTTTTTTCTGCCGCATTATGTGAGCCTGGGTGTGACCAGGAAAGTTTATTTCAAGGGTACGCTTATTGCAGCCATAGGAATATCTGCTGTGATTCCCATTTTGACAATCGGGATCTATGTATTGCAGCAATGGATCGTCCATTCTTTTACTACTTTTAGTTTTAAAGTAACGGATTTGAATTCCATTTTGTTAGAGATCGATAGTCATGTCGTTGCTGAATTAGTTCAGTCGATCATTCTGTCGCCCTATGTTGATCCCGGAAGCAATGGGGGATTGGCCGTGATCGTATTTGGCCTGAATATGCTTATCTATTACTGATTGGCTGGTTCGTCAGTGTGTCTTTTTACCGGTTCAGTACGGTTATTGGTGTCGGGTTCACTCTCTTGGCCATTCTGATTCTCATGCTGCAGGATACTTTATTAAGAATATCATTGGATTTACCTGTGCTTCAGAGGTTTGCATTGTTGGAGGGCTTCCCGTTAAGTGCAGCCGGAATAGGAATCTTTCTGCTAATCGTGATTCCTCTTGCGGTCATCCGCCTCCTGACAAAAAGAATGCCTATCCGCATGTAGTCTTTGCTGTTCTGCTTAGCTCATTGAGTTGTCTTCATAACCTTCAAATTTCCGCATGAGCAGTCTCCTATAACTATCAAGTTAGCGTATGAGCAGTCTCCTATAACTATCAAGTTAGCGTATGAGCAGTCTCCTATAACTATCAGGCTCCGCACGACGGACCTGGTGGTTTTTTGCTAGATCGGGATACGGGTTGGTGATTTGAAGGTAAGGTAAGATGAGATGAAATTTTGTATTGACTGTACGTTCAGTCATAAAATATAATGGCGAAGAAAGGAATAATTAGCGAACTTTCGATGAGGAGGATGGATTCATGGATCTTTATTATGAAATTCAAGGGGAAGGCCCGCCTATCGTTATGCTTCACAGTCCTGGCATCGATTCAAGGGAGTGGAGGGAGATCGTGCCGGTTTTGGCTAAATCGTGGAAGGTCATCACTTATGATGCGCGGGGAATAGGACGTTCACCGGCCCCACAAGCACCGACCAGCCTGGTGGAGGATTTGCGTCATTTGCTTGAACATCTTGGCCTAAAGCGGGTCACACTGGTAGGCCATTCCATGGGCGGGCAGGCGGTAACTGATTTTACATTAACCTATCCTTCGATGGTTGAGCGGCTAGTCGTGATTGCTCCGGCTTTGACGGGCTATACGTACTCACAGGAATTCAACGAGTGGATGGCGGAGGTCAATTCCTATGCCCCGGATGTCGAAAAGCTGGTTGACCAATCGTTGTCCGGGCTGAATTATCGCGTAACGATGGCCAGTTCCCATGCTGATTTTGTACGTGAAATGACAACCCGGTATATGACGAGAGTATTTACAGAGTGGAAAAGCTTTGACGTGATCTGGCCTGATCCCCCGGCGATCCGCCGATTAGAGGATATAGCGGTGAACACCCTGTTTATTCATGGTACAATAGAATGGCCGGACATGCTGAATATTGCAGAGCATTATAGACGGGTTCCGGCAATTCGATTTGTGGAGATTGAAGGCGGAGATCATTATCTCACCCTGACCCATGGAGCAGAGCTTGCCGGTTACATTCACAAATTTATGCAAGGAGAACAGGAAATTGCCACGGACTAAAGAAGAAAATAACCGCATCCGCCAAGCAGCCAGAGACAAGATCCGCACAGCTGCCATGGAAATATTCATCGAACGCGGTTATCATGACGCTTCGATAGACGATATCGCGTCTCGAGCGGGCGTTTCAAAAGGATTATTATACAACTATTATAAAGGTAAGGAAGATCTCCTCGCGAAAATGGTGCAGCACCGGATTGCTGAAATCAGCGAGGTGATGGAAGCTGCGGCTGCTTTAAGCTCTCCCTCCGAACAGCTGAGGTATATTGTTGAAGGGGCGCTTGACGGCGTGCGGCGGCGGCCGGATGTGTACCGTTTTTATTTGCATCTGCAGACGCAGCCGGAGGAAGATAAGGTATTGTTCAAGTATAGTCAGCAGCTGAAGGATGCGATGTCCGAGCAATTCGAAGCACAGTGCCAAATGTTTACAGAGCTCGGGGCTGATGAACCGCGGATCAGATCGTTATATTTTTCCTCCGCGCTGCATGGCATGATGCTGATGATCGCTACTTATACGGAGCATTATCCGGTCGAGCAAATGAAGAAGCAGATCATAGAGCAATTCTGTTCTTGATGCTGCTGAATTTTTATGCCTCTTACTCGGGATTAACGGCCTTCCAGTCAGGCTGTTTACGCACTAGAATATTAAGAGTCAGGATGGCGAACGTAAACGGAATGGCGCCTAGAATGACCATTTCCATAAGAGCGGAATTACTCGAAGAGATCTCATAGCCTCCCCGATTGGAAAAAAACTGCTGCATCGTCTGGAAAGCAAGATGAAAACCGATAGCCGACCATACATTATCGGTTACCACTCGAATAATGCCAACCACGATGCCAAACCCAAAAAAGAACACGATGCGATTCCAGCTCGGGGCGGCTCCTATTATCCAAGCGAATAGTAAAAAAAGAAAAGCTTGCCCAATGACTGCCTGCCAATGAGGGAGCACGCTGTTCAGATTGCGGTAGAGATACCCGCGAAACAACAGCTCTTCCGGCAATGCCTCATAAATGAAAACAAGCGCCGTCACCGTCAGCACCGCAATAAGCCAATCGCCTGCTGCCATCTGGATACTGACCTGAATCCAGCCCATCAGAATAAAAATAAGGAGACCTGCAAAAGCAGGCAGCAGATAGCACAGCGCCCCCACGATCAAAGCCTTCCAGCCTTTTGCGAGTGAGGTGAGCCGCAGCCCTTCCCACAGGCGCCGGTCGAGATAACGGCGGGCTATAACAACAATTGGCACCACCAAAAGCAGCACGAAGCCTGCAGAAAGAAAATGCCACAGTCTGCTGTATTCCTCCACGCTAAACAATAGACCGTTTGCGATCCAGACGAGTGATGCTGCGGCCATAACGATGATGACTCTCCATACCAGATGGAGCCGGCTTTGCGAAGTATTCGTCATTTGAAAAAATCCCCATTCCTAATAGTCTGTTAGCTATTTCTAAATATCCACTACCACAGCTGAGTAATATCACGGCTGCCACACAACTATTTCTATTATAGAAATGGGGAAATGATGGGAGTAGTTACAAATGTAACTTTTTGAAGTGGTGCCCGTTAAACATGGCCCGTTATTGTGCGTGATGGACTGCCGCCGCATACAGATAATAGGTTAATCCAATCTGCTGCTCCTCCAGTATCGTTTTGTGAAACTCGTCTGTAATAAAGAACCACGCAGACTCCACAAAGCCCTTCGCATCCAAAGTCATAATCTTATCATTAATATAGCGGATATGGTCAGCAACGAGCTGTTGAATACTCTGGTCATCAACGCTCCAGCCTTCTTGTAAGGCAAAAGTCATTTTGCCCATAAATTCCTGAGCTTCCTTCGCGGATTCATCCAGTTCTTCGACTGCGGCATCGTCTATGGAAAGTCCCCAACCTAAGGGCAGGGTCAACCGTAATTTTGCATTATTTCAGCTAACCATTATGAAGAACTTATCGGCTGCAAAGTAACATTTTCATTTGTAAAGCAGTCTATCTATATGTAACTCGGTTATAAGTATATATCTCCGGGTCGCAAGCTAATTTTGTTTGTCTTATATATATTTTATTATTCTCGTACTACTCGCTTTAATTAACAGGATAAGGGGAGTTCAATTTAAATGAATCGTAAGGGAAGAATTCAGGAGTGGAAAGCAGGTATTGATTATGAAGCAGGATTTCTCTAATGTTACAGGTGAGCAGCTAGCCAAGCTGTTTCCTGTTTTGCTTGAACAACATAATCCACAGTGGAGGGAGTATTTTTTCGAAGAGAAGACTTACTTGCAGCACATCTTCGGCGATAAAATAATTAGAATCAATCACATCGGGAGCTCCGCTGTTAACGGACTTCTTGCGAAGCCGACCATTGACATTCTGGTTGAAGTGAAAGGTGATACGGATATCGAGAGCATAACGGAAACGATGCAAGAGGCCGGTTATGTCGTCAATATGCCCGAGAATGATGTGATCATGTATTTGAAGGGTTATACCCCGGAAGGTTTTCGCGGACAAGCTGTTCACATTCATGTCCGTCATAGTGGGGATTGGGGCGAGCTGTATTTTCGGGATTATTTGAGCGCTCATCCCGACGCAGCCGCACAATATGCCAGGCTCAAACTTTTACTAAAAGAACAGTATTCGCATGACAGAGACGGATATACGCGGGCAAAGGGAGCGTTTGTTCAAAAATATACAGCCCTGGCTAGAAAAGAATATGACGGAAGATATCGACCATAAATCACGCAAAACACTCATGCGATACTCACGCAAAACTCATGTGACTCATGCGAATAGCAAGTAAGCTAAAAGCTTCGGGAAGGATCAAGCTCGTTGTTATGATGCCTTGCCGGAGGTAAGTGTTTAAATTTACTCTGGACAGCTTTGAAATTCCTCCAAAACCTTCGATTTGTCACCATAAATCTTGTCCGGTGCTCCTCTCCCCAATAACATAAATGATCGAGTGCAGGCTTTAGTCCCCAGCCGTAGGCCGTTAATTCATATTCTACCCTGGGTGGGATTTCGTTATAAACGTTTCGTGCCACGATCTCATCTTTTTCCAGGGCTCTAAGCTGGGTGGTCAGCATTTTTTGAGTAATACCGGGAATTATGCGACGAAGTTCAGACGTTCTTTTCCGTCCAGTCATCAAATGATAAATGATTAAAGGCTTCCATTTTCCTCCCATTACCTCTAATGCCGCCTCTACTCCAACTTGATACTTCTTTGGAACGCTTTTTTTATCTTTCCTCTGTTCAGTCATCTCTTCATCCTCCGTTACAAGGCCGAGTTTGCCCGGACCGAGGGCAACCGTCACTTCTATTCGTTATTCAGGTCCGTTTATGGGGAAAGGTACACTAAGGTACTTCCATGTTCCTATGGCACCTGTATCCTCCTATAGCACTTCAAAGTGCGTACTTCCAGATCATTTTCTTACTGTTTATAATAGCATCAGCCATGGATCCTGGCTACAAATGAGCAGCACAAGAAAGGTAGTGAAGATACAGATGAAAGTACTAGTCGTTGTTTCACATCCGAGAAAAGATTCCTTAACCTTTAAGGCGGCCGGCCGCTTCGTACAAGGTCTTGCGGAGGCTGGCCACGACTATGAAATATTGGATTTGCACGGGATTGGTTTTGATCCTGTTTTACAAGGGGCAGATGAACCGGATTGGTCAGTGGCGGAACAGACCTTTTCCCCTGAAGTCGAGATGGAAATCAAGCGGATGAAGGAGCATGATGCTTTGGCATTTATTTTTCCGCTATGGTGGTGGCATTTGCCGGCTATGCTCAAGGGGTATATTGACCGTGTATGGAACAACGGGTTTGCCTATGGTGCGAATCACCTTCATCATCAGCATGTGTTGTGGCTGGGTTTGGCAGGAGTTTCGAAAGAGCAGATGCAAAAACGCAGCTATGATGAAACAATCACTCATCTGCTCAATGCGGGTATTGCAGATTATTGCGGGATTCCCCATTCCAAGGTGGAATTTTTGTATGAGACACTGGATTCGCAGCCTGATCATTACGACATGCTGCTGGACCAAGCCTATCGCTTAGGTTTGAACTTTGCCAAGGAAGCTTAAGCTTCAAGCAGTTTGCGAGATAAAATGCTGGAAGTCTGCACTAGAAAACACTATGAGTGAGATTTGCCGAAATTGCGATTGAGCATTTATCTGCACAGCAGCTCAGAAGCGAAGTCTGCGGGGCACGGCGCGAAGGCGGGTAAGGGAAATCGGATAAATGATTGTGTATGGAATTGTGTATGGATAGATATAGATAATAGAGAAATGATTAGTATTTTCACCAACAATTTGAATGGTTGTGGTACCATATAGGTATGTATTGTCGCCTGCGCTTCCTAGTGTAGGGCATGAACGTAGAAATGAAGTGCAAGTGTCGTAATAAAGTGTGAGTGTCGTAATTAATGTGTGAATGTTGAATTAAAGTGCGAAAATTGAATTAAAGTGGAATATTGAATTAAGGGCGAATGTAGTTATTCATCTAGCATGTAAACGTCAATCATCCGAAAGCATCGGAGGACACAGGTCTGTAAAAAAGACCTGATGTTCTCTTTTTTTGTTATTAAAAATTACCATTGATGGTATAATTGAGGTGGTATTGTGGGTGTGTTTGTATTCAAACAGAATGAAAATGAAATAGGGATCCGTTTCGATAAGTTCCTATGGGAAGATGTTGAGCAAATGCGAAAGCTTCGCGGAGGCTGGTGGAACCCTGAACTGAAGGCATGGCTGATTCCGTACACTTTAGCAGGTCTTGAATCATTTGTGAGTACATTTAGGGAAAAGCAAATCCGATTCGACTCGCACCTCCTTGAAGAATGTACGCTTTTGCAGGATTGGTTGGAGGATAACTCCGAGTCAGACAGTGTAGAAGTAAAACTAATCTGGGGCGAAGATCAGAAAAAGCGATTATGTGACGCTTTGGTGGCAAGGGGCTACAGTAAAAAACGGTAAAGGCTTATTGCGGTCATGTGGAACGGTTTTTTAACCGGTGTACAACGGAGTCTTTAACAGGAAATGGCCAGATGATGCAAGAGTACAGCTTGTTTTTACTTGAAAAAGGATGTTCGCACTCCTACGTCAATCAGGCCATTAGTGCCGTAAAGTTCTTTATGCAGAAGATAGCGGGGCAGAGTGAATCGGTTGCTTATGTCAGGCCCAGGAAGGAAAAAAAGCTGCCTAATGTGCTCTCCCGGAGCGAGGTCATCCAATTGCTGCAAGCTGCCCAAAATTTGAAACACAAGGCACTATTGTATCTTACCTATTCCGCCGGACTCCGAGTTAGCGAAGTGGTTCGTTTGCGCCCTGAGGATCTTCATAGTGCACGAAAAACGATAGTGATTCGCCAAGGGAAAGGGAGAAAGGATCGTCTTTCGATTTTGTCCGATACCGCGATGGCCATTGTGTTGGAGTATATAAAGCAGTATAGACCGGAAAAATGGCTATTCCCGGGCCAGGCGGCCAATAACCATTTGACTGAACGCACGGTGCAAAAAGTGTTTGAGCAAACACTTCATGCAGCGGGAATTCAAAGAAAGGCGAGCGTCCATACTCTCCGTCACTCATTTGCCACTCATTTGCTTGAGAGCGGGGTAGATATTCGCTACATTCAAGAGCTGCTTGGTCATAAGAGTACTTCCACGACCGAGCTTTACACGCACGTTAGTGTAAAGGATATTCGTCATATTTTGAGTCCGCTGGACCGAATGTAGGAGGGGGCGTGAAGCCCGACACCTGAACAGTATTCGCGAAAGCTGCCGGCCGGAACACTAGTTATACAAGGGTATTTACGAAGTGCAGTAATATGTTTTGGTTGGCGAGTATTAGCGAAGTTCGCAAATA
>NZ_HE610958.1:25785-28150 GCF_000285515.1 Paenibacillus senegalensis JC66 | reverse complement strand
ACCACCGAGAAATTCGAGAAGAAGTTGGATCGAGCATTAAAAACGCAAAATTGATATTTGTAAGAGAATATATAGGAAAGAATCATGAGAATTCGGAAAGAGACAAAAGAATACATATTGTTAATCATATTTTCGCATGTGAAATCGAAGAAGAAGATAAATATGAATTAGAACCAGATCCTGATCAAGTCGGAATTGAATGGCTTAAAGTCGAAGAACTTGAAAAATATAATTTTTATCCAAAAGACCTGATTAAAGAACTTAAATTATTTGATCCAGATACAAGAACTAATAGCTATATTGGAGATATGAATTAATAACCTGAAGAACAATTTTCAAGTACCTCGAAGAAGGCGGCAACATCTCATAACACCATATTCACGCTGCGTCGTTGACGCTCCTTGGTCCGGACCGAAGTAGGAAGAAGAGTATTCAAGAAGAAAATTCAGTAGCAGAGAAGCATAATCAGCCGGACAACCACTGCGAGCCTAAGTCTGTCGACCCGTTCCCGTTGGTCACTTAAGGCTCTCGGGTTCGTGAATACATTTACGTTATCTGAAACATCCATCCGAAAGAATGAATAAACAGTCAAGAGCTAATTTGTAAGCCAATCGAGGAATTCAGCGAGGAAGCAATCAGTAAAGGCAAATTTGAAAACGAATCAGGGAAGTTAGCGAGGAAACAATCAGAAGGCAAATTTGAAAGCCAATCAGGAAAGTTAGCGAGGAAACATTCAGCAGAGACAATTTGCAAGCGAATCAGAGAAGTAAGCGAGGAAACATTCAGCAAAGACAAATTTGAAAGCGAATCGAAGACGTTAGAATGGAAACACACCAAAGGCATTTTTTTAAGTAACTCAATGAAGCCAGATGCATCAGATAACACCGTATTCCCGCTGCGGGGCTGACGCCCCTTGGTTGGTAGATGTATAATCATGGAAGAAGCTCAGCCAACACACGACCCAGCCTAAGATAAGAGCTATCTAAGGCTGGGTCGCGTCGTGAATACGTAAGACGTTATCTGAAATAGGCACATAAATGAAAAACATAACTACGGTGCGACTAGTTGGATATACGGTATTGTTAGGATATAATAAAATTCAAAGGAGGCGTTATACATGAGCATTCCTAATGATGAACTGGATAAAATTATAAGAAGATTGAATGATGACAATAAAATTGTAGCCAAAAGCTTCTTGACATGGCTATTAGAAAAACAGGCTGACAATGATGACGAGTACTTATCCTCTGACGATATACAAGCATTAATTCACGCAAGAAGAGAGTTTGATGCCGGCGAAACGACTTCAATGGAGGACTTGAAGCGTGAGCTTGATATTTAATGTTGAATTTTCAAATGAAGCTAAGAAGTATTTGAAACGCCAGGATAAGGAAACGGTCGTTAGAATATTTAATGCAATTGAATTGATTCGAGTTAATCCTTCAAATCATCCGAATGTAAAGAAAATGAAGGGGTATGAAGGAGAAATTTATCGTCTCCGAGTAGGAGGCCTTCGGATTTTGTTTGAACTTTTAAATGATAAAATTGTCATCTTTATTTTCAAGATCGGGCCGCGAGGCGACGTATATAAATAACTATCAAGAGATACCTGGGGATGATGTAGCCAGGTATTTTTATTTTTTAAAGATATTTGTGTGGGTAATCCAAGGAAGGTGCCTACTTCAGATAACACCGTATTCACGCATCGAGCCTATCGGCCCTCGGTCCGTAGAAGTGATTTTCAATGAAGCTTGTGCTGCGGACAACCCCTGACGGGGTTCGTGAATACTGAGAACGTTAACTGAAATCAGCTAGTAATTTAAAGGGCATAATTTTGCAAGCAAACTCGAAGAAGCAGGATAGTAAAAGCGTAATTTAGAGGGCAGCTCGAAGAAGGAAAATCGGTAAAACGTAATGGTAGAGAGCAGCGCGAGGAAGAGAATGGTAAGCGTAATGGTAGAGAGCAGTTCGAAGAAGTGAGCGTAATGTTAGAAAGTAGCTCGAAGTAGCAGGATGGGAAAAGCGTAATTTTGGAGAGTAGCTCGAAGAAGCAGAAGGGGAAAACATGATTTTGGAGAGTAGCTCGAGAGTAGAATTGGAAAAAGCGTATTGTTAGAGAGCAGCTCAAGAAGGAGAATTGGACAAAGCGTAATGTAAAGAAGGCTACTTCGAAGAAGTGAAATGGGAAAACCATAATTTTAGAAAGCGAATCCGAAGAAGAGCCGACATCAGTTAACACTGCATTCCCGCTGCGGGGCTGACGCCCCTTGGTTGTTAGATGTATAATCATGGAAGAAGCTCAGCCAACACACGACCCAGCCTAAGATAAGAGCTATCTAAGGCTGGGTCGCGTCGTGAATACATG
>NZ_HE610958.1:21147-25124 GCF_000285515.1 Paenibacillus senegalensis JC66 | reverse complement strand
CCGAAATTCATGGAATGCATATTAATGATAAACCAAATAAAGAAAGAGAGATTAATAATGTCTATATATACTTTAAAGTCAGCAATGGACTTTGCTTCTAAAAATGATATAGAAACATGGGTTCATCTCTTTTTGAATGGAGAAGGAGACAATCTTGGTCTATCAGAAGGACTGAAAAATAAAAAGAGATATTGGCTAGGACCAATAGAAATCGAAACAAGATTACTCGACAGGGTTGTCGGACCTGAGCTTGATATGGAATATGTCGAAGATGAAAAATGGTGGAACCATAATATCAATGAAATATGTATACGTCTAGAAGATGGCTGGGACATGCCGCCTTTAATTGCTGAAACCAGAAATGGATCGTTAAGTATTAGAGACGGGAACCATAGATTAGGTGCTTTACAAAAATTAAATAAGGAAAAATGCTTTCTAATTATTTGGGATGACAATGGAGAAGACAATATTTTAAGGGCCTTAGAAAAGGTTAAATAAAATTTATGAAAGTAACTCAGGAAGCCATGAACTTCGGATAACACCATATTCACGCATCGGGCATTCGCCCTCGGTCCGGCACGAAGTAAGAAGAGGGCTCGGAGAGGCATTTCAGTTTCGGGGAAGCGGGATCAGCCGGACACATCCGCACCGACTAACTGCGCAAGCGCATCCGGTTCGATCAAAGCTTTCATCACCTCCACGTTCCTTAAAAATTATAACACAATGACATGCAAGGTGCTGATAGACCTTGTTTTGATGTAAACAAGGAAGCAACTAGCTCTGGACGGATCGGCGTTGGCCATTCGTTCTGATGTAAACAACGTCCTGGAACCGGCGCGCGAAATTGTAAACAAAAATCGCGCTGCGGCTCGTCGGCCGCAGCGCTTTTTGTTTACATTTTTTCCGGAATGGATCTGCTAAGTGTTTACATCATTTTTGTTGTCGGGGAGTCTTATGCGCCCTTATAATAGGAACATATATTCCTATTTTGGGGAGGTTATACGATGAAGGAGAATAAACTAACGCCGGGAAGCAATCTGATGTGGGAAAGCAGCCGCATGATTTTGCCGGAACACCGAGAAATGATTTTATGGCAGCAGCGCGAGAATAAGCGTTTGGTTAAACCGATTTTGGATGAACAGCAGATGTTGGATATCGAGCAGATGTTGCAGCATTCCCAAGCGGAAGGTGTGGGGCTGGTGCTAACGCTGTTTGGCGATTTTGCATATGAGCTGGTTTCGGGGATCGTCAAGCGGATCGAGCGCCGCGGCGTGGAGCTGGAGCAAGGGGAAGAACGACGGTGGATTCCGTTTGATCGGATTATCGAGGCTTCGTATGCGTAGGAATAGCAGCCCTTAAAAGGGCTATTTTTGCTTTTAGTGGGGTTGTTTGGTGTTCTCAACATTTCAATGCAGGCTTGGGCAATTTTATCCAGCGTTTGAGTAGGTAAGTAGCTTAGATAAACAAAAAAACAGCCAGCCCCTGACGGATCGGTGCTGACCATTTTTTTGTCCACTACTTAAAAATAATGTACTTCTATTCCTCTATGTCCCAAGGGGCTTAGAATTAATAGCTAGGGTCTGTAAAAACTCCAGACATGCCTAGTTCTGAATATACATTAGCAAATTTTGAATATACAGAATATACAGGGAAACCAAATTGATCTGCAACTATCCCTTTGTGTACTCCCTCAATAACAGCATAAGTCCTATTGTTGCTAGTTATATCTCTATACCATAAACCACCACTATCTCCAGATTGGCTAAATGGAGGGTAAACTGCTACTAAATCGGTCAATCCATCAAGACTAAATGAGGCACTTTGAATCGTCCCTGAATAGCTGCCGCTACCAGTACTTGTTGCATGAAGATTAACCCGATTACCTACTCGGTGCCATCCTCCATTCCAGTCGAAAGTACCAATGGTTTTGGTACTTCCATTAAGATAATAACTTCTGCTTGCATTACTATTCAGTCTGATAAAGCCTGCATCTATATTGTTCCAGACGGTGGCGTTATTCATTGTCCCGATGGAGCTATTACTATCAGATAAATCAAAATAAGTTCCATTACCACAATGTCCAGCCGTAACAGTGACTAAAGCAGAACCTGCAGTTCCATTAAAGGCTGCACTACAAGGTCGAAAGTTGTTGGAACTTATTTGCCGTTCAATTTGTTCCCCAGGATAAATTGTTGCAGACTGGTCTATGAATCTATAGTTACCAAATCTGAGTTTAACCGCTTCTGGATCGATGTCTCGTAAAAGCTCATCTTTATTCTCGTTGTAAACTTCTTCATTAATCATTAATTCAACTTGATTAATTGCCACCAGTTTAATAACAAACTGAACTCCAAGTTCAGTTCTTTCATGTAATTTTGCTTCAATTTCATCCAGTTCTTTTTCACTGAATTTGACATAAGAGATTTGGGCTTCCGGATCTAAACTTTTAATTTTCTTTTCTAACTCAGTATCTTGACCTTTTATATAATAAACAGGAGTATCATCCACTATATTTGTACCCCCGTATTGATCAGGATACAATTGGCCTATATTTTCAACTTGAATACGTTCGTTGTTGACAATTTCCAACTTCTCCAATTGTTCTATTTCCTCTTTTGAAACAATATTAGGAACGGCATCTTTTGGAGGCTCTAGTACTTCTCCAGGAATTGCTCTAAATTCTTTTCCTTCATGCACGTAAACAATAGGTTCGGGTGGCTCGGCTCGATCAGCCAGACCGGTTCCCGATAAGGTTGTAAGTGAAAGGGCCATTACCGCAGCGTAAATTGGTAATTTTAGTTTCTTAAACATTCTGTGTGTACGCCTCCTCTTTTTTAATAAAATTTTATGTGTAACTCATCTAACACCAATCAAAAACCGAAATCACCCCCTAATTGTTCCAAATAATCCTACATATAGATGACGACCTGTGAAAAGAAAATGTTCCACATATTGTAGAAATAATTTCCTGAAGGTTAATTCTTTCCAAACCTTTTTCATGAGAAAGCCTACAAGTGAAAAATGTAGACAAAAATAGCGCTTCATCTCGTTGGGCCGTGGCGTTTTTTGTTTAAAAGGTGGATTCTATTCGAGCGGGTCATCGAGGCTTCGTATGCGTAGGAATAGCCCTTGAAAGGGCTATTTGTGCTTTTAGTGGGGAGGATCATTTGGCTTTCTCAGCATTTCTCTTAGAACGTTGAATGATTTTTCTTGGTGGAAGTGGTCTTGTGTGAGCAGTAGCGCGTTAATTTTCCGGATCGTTTCGTTATCCGTTTGACTTAGTGTCAGCAGCTCGTAAATATCCGATTGAAGCGCTTGGGCGATTTTGTCCAGCGTTTGAATGGTGATGTTTTGTTCGCCGCGCTCGATTGTCCCAATGTAGGAAATGGCGGTATCGGTAAGTTCGGCCAACTGCTCTTGGGTCATGTTGCGGCTTTTTCGCAGCTCACGGATGGCCGCACCGATCCCCGAGGTGGATGGTCTGGTTTGTTCCGGTAATGCCTGATTCGTTCGCCAATGATGGCTCTTGTTGTTTTCTGTGTCATGAAACGACCTCCAAACGGACTGCTATAAGAAAAGTGTAGACAATGGATGTAAGCGGGTGGAGGTACTTCGATTGCCTGAATTCTATTTTAAATCGGACTTTTAAGAACAGAAAATCCGTGGTAGGATGGTCTTTGTGAGCCAATAGGGAAGGAGTGGAAAGGTTGATAGGGTATTGGTTGATTGAGGCATCCCCTTTGACGCGGGCTATCTTTTTAATTGGCGGGGCGGTTTTCATCGGATGGCTGACCACCAAAGAGATCAAGCACCGGAAAAAGTGCAGGGGAAGGGCGGAACCTTAAGTCGGTGGGACGTCGTGAATGCAAGAACGTTATCCGAAACCTCCAAAAGCAAAGTTTAAGAGGGAGTGGACCATGGTTGTTTTTATAATTATTGCTGCTTATCTTATGCCGATAATAGGATATTTGTTTATA
>NZ_HE610958.1:15356-18957 GCF_000285515.1 Paenibacillus senegalensis JC66 | reverse complement strand
AGCACTTTAACCTCATACACTTTTATATTAGTCATAATTCCATACAAGTTGTCCCTTTCTAATCTTTGCTGCATATATTATTTGCTCGGTATGATAATGCATTTCTCTAATCATTGCTATCATTAGATTAAGAACCGTTGTCCTGGCTATATGTGAGAGGTGGACGATGGATAAACGGTTGTGATAATAACAATTCAGGGTTTGACTTGAGGTGTTCGAGATACTGAATGATTATATCAAATGCTTCTTTCGTCATGTTGTAAACTTGCTCTTTAGAATATTTGAGCCCACGTTCAAATTCCTTGTCTCTGTCCCTAGTGTCTGGAATATCATAAAAGATTGTTTCTATTCTGGAATGAACACAACCTCGAATATGAGCAACTAAATTAGTAATACTATTACTTTCAGAGTTAGGCACCCATGTTAAATCTTCCTCTGACAATTGTCCAATCGCTTGGAGAGTCCATTTCCTCTCCGAGTTAAACTTAATTAACATACTTTCGATTACTTCGTTTGCAATTTCCATGGGCGAGCCTCCAATTAGTATCTTGATAACCAATATTAATAGTTACTTAATCTCTATGTATTAGCTGATTTCCGATAACGTCTTACGTATTCACGACGCGACCCGGCCTTAGATAGCTCTTATCTTAGGCTGGGTCGTGTGTTGGCTGATTATACATCTACCAACCAAGGGGCGTCAGCCCCGCAGCGGGAATACGGTGTTATCTGATGTTAATTGCGCCGAATCGTCTAACTTATTTATTATTTCTTTTACTTCTCTTATTACGATTTCAGGTCTATGTATTTGAATGGCATGCCAACTATCTTCCACAACTATGTGTTTTGTATTCTTGGTGAGGTTTTTAAGTAGTTCCTGCTGCCTTTTCCATGGATCAGGTTGCTTTCCCGCTGATAATACAATTACAGATAATTCGTCATTTATATTTTGTTTGCTACCCTTAACCTGTCTTCCACTCTCATCAGCATAAATTAATTCTTTATATGCTGCTTTGTATGCATTTGATCTATACCCTAAAGTTCTCACTATTTTCAGATATTCTGATGGTAGTCTTCTAGAACCTATGTGCATTCTCATTATTCTTGGAATACCGAGTGGCGATAACAAATAACCTAATCTATATTGCTTTAGAGCTTGGTTATATTGCTTAACTCTACTAGAATTAGACAGATCGGTAATGTATCTATCCTCATGAACTGAATCCACCAAAACCATACCAACAACCTCATCTGGATATTCTGAAGCAAATAACTGCATATTCATTCCACCAAATGAATGTCCAACTAATATATACGGAGGATTTAGATTAAGATTTCTTAGTAGTATCCTTAGATCATTGTTATAGTCTCGACATGTTGATTTGTCTCTACATTTAACACTCCATCCAAATCCAGCTCTATCGTATGAAACAACTTTAGCATACTTTGATAATTCTGGTTGAACTAAACACCAATCCAAGGAACATCCACCCATACCGGATTCCAATATAACAGTAAACGTTCCGTTGCCTGTAACCAAAGCATGTAATTGAATTTCTCCAACATCAACCATTTGGCCTTTAGGTTTGATTCTCATCAATTCATATTTTGAAATAATCTGGTTTGTTACAGATAATGGAAACCCTATGATGGATAAGGCCGCTCGAGTACATGTATCACCAAAAGGAATACTCATATTTACCCCCATGAATTAATTATGATGGTTTAGCGGAATTAATTTCACATAACGTTGTTGTATCTGCGAACCCGAGAGGCTTAAAGGAGCGCAAGCAACTGGTCCGACTGACTTAGCCTCGCAGAGGTTATTCGCCTGACTCCACTCCCTGGTACTTCCCACTCCGGGCGAATCAGGGAGCTTAGGAAACGCAGCGTGAATACGGTGTTATAGGATGTCAGCACCTTCTATGAACAACCTTCAAATCGCCCCTAATACAAGTCCCATTCTCTAAACTTATCAGAGAACCCGATAAATACTTCAAGTTCGTCAGGAATACAACTACTATCTAAATAATAAGCCGTTAATCTTGCATGGCCTTCTAATACGACTACTTGCGAGTTCTCATTAATGGAAACAAATATTAGTCTTGGAAATACCCTTCCGTTCTTGAGCGCTAAATTGATATCTAGAAACCCCTGAGTACTAGATCCAAAGACTTCAATATGATTCTTGATATTCTTCGATGCATGGATAGGGAGTCTAGTACCACTTGATATTTCATTCCAATAACTATAATTGATGTACATCACTTCGTTTAAATCTTGTCTGATAAAAATCGCTTTATACCAAACAACGTCATCAGGGAAATTCTCAAACAGTTTCGTATTACAACCATATCCCCTTGTTTGAGCCAATATATCTCGTCTAACTTGGTTCTCGTAATGATCATTAAAATTGGGATTAAGTAATAAATTCAAATCATGGTCTCCAAGTGCATTTAATATCCCATTCTTAAATCTTTCTGAATTAATTTCTGCTAATAAGAACTCTGCAATTACTTCATCTTCTTGAACTTGACTAACTATCTGCACTGATTAATCCCCCAAAAAAGATATTGTGCTGATTTCTATAACGTTCTTGTGTTAACGACGCCGACGAATTCGGATGTGTCCACACCTCATACTTCCTTGAAGCCGCTTCTGGGACCGATGGCTTATAATATCCTAGTGTCACCACCGCAAACAAACACTCCGGAACACATCTTAAGTTGATAAACTTTCTCTCTTGTAATTGTGAAATCAATGTCAGGCAAAAAAGGGCGACTGGTCACATCGAAATTCTCCCCGATATCGCCGTATAGGAATAGTTTTGGCATACTTATCCCCCCACTCTACTTATTGACGTTTTTTTATTCACGAACCCTCACCACCTTAAGGACCGAAGTTCCGGCCGCAATGCGGTTTGGTGATGCAGGGTTGTCGCCTGATTCCGTTTCACCGAAATCCCCTCTGGAGACCAAGGGCCGCTTGCGGCACGCTGCGTGAATGCGTTGTTATATGATGGGGAAGCCCTTCTTTTGAATTGACCCTCAAAAATCATGATGTCTACTTAATAAATTCGTCTTTGAACTCATCTTCCGGATCCCATATAGACCAAGCTGCTTCTAATAAGTTGCCACTGTTATCTCTAAAGTAAAAATATCTTGCCTCACCGGCGCCTAATGATGTTAACTCCTTTTCAATAATCACTTCTTTATCGCTCATGAATTTATATGTATACTCAATATCCGGGCATTTATCGCCATAACTGGAAACGATGATCCATTACGATTGATTTCTAACGATGCGTTATTATTGCTTTCAACTAATAGCAGTGCTATCGCATTCTTATGCGGAAATTGCAATACAGCAATATTGGAACCTCTCTCTTCTAACTTTTGGACTAATCTCAACTCCAGTTTTTCACATACCACTCAATAGATTCGTCAATATTTGTTACCGGTAAATATGAGTATCCAACTCTTGTAGATAGGTGTTTTCTCATGCTTTCCATCTCCTTTGAATATGCTTAAATAATTGCATCCCTTTCACATAACGTTTTTGTATTCACGACGCGACCCAGCCTTAGATAGCTCTTATCTTA
>NZ_HE610958.1:10331-13771 GCF_000285515.1 Paenibacillus senegalensis JC66 | reverse complement strand
AAAATGCTCATACACGTATGTGGGGATATTATCGCGAGCAAGTTAGGAGTTTACCGATTAAACCAGATCAACTAGACACATACTTAGATACAATTATGTTTAGCCATTCAATCGATGATATTACTTCCGCTTGTGAGAAGCTGACTACAGACACCCTTCATTTGATTTTAGAACGAAAAAATAGTCAAGAGGAAGTTCGTTCTTACAAAGCTGTCATGAGGGGGTTCTATGAAGAAGAAAGAGGAATGCTTAACAAACTCCTTACCGCTTGCGAAAATAAACATTATGAAACTGCGTTTTTTGTTGCTGTTGGGGTACAAGAAACATTGTCAAGAATATTATATGCTGCTGAAAAAGGACATTGGCCTGCTATGTTTGATTTAGGGGAATATCGGAGTATTTATCGTCGGTATGGTTTTCCTGATCTTTCTAAACTACTTGATCCAATAGATTTCGAACCGTTAAGAAAAGCGGTTCTCCTACTAATAGAGATGTTTGAGAACCATATTAAATCAGAAGGTGTACCACTGAACATATTTTCTACCGTAGAGGAATTCGAGTTATTTATTAAAACAGAATTTTAGCAAGTATTCGAGGAAGGCGCTGACATCGCAGTGGTGGGTTCGTGAACACAAAAACGTTATAAGAAATCCCCGCGAAAGGCATAAAAAACATGAATCTATTAAGAGAGATCAATTGGATTGAAAAAAACAAAATAATAGATAATTTATTGGGATATAATACAATTTCTTCATATCCTTTGATTGCCGGTCTTGAAGCAGAAGTAGCGAAGATTTGTTTGGGTGAAACCTGTTATGTTCTTAAAATATGGAACAAGAAATCTAAACCAAATATTCAAAATCAATACAAGATAATTCGGACCCTTTATGAGAATGGCTTAACAGTTCCGCAGCCAATGGGTTATGGAAGAGATAAAGACATGAATCAGGTATTATTGACCAGTTACAATGGCTCACCGGTCAACATAACAGACAATCAGATTCTTTTGAATCTCGCTAGTATTCTAAATGAAGTACACAAGACACCATTAGAATTATTTGATCCTCAGCTCGTTCTGGAGTATGACTTTATAAAATATTTTTACCCTGGGGTTGAAGAACATGCTGATATCCATGAATTGCTTGTTCATTTGGTTAAGAAGAGCAATATGAAGAATGAGCAGTTGATTCATGGAGATTATAATTTGGGAAATATATTGGAATCTGAAGGTACATATACAATTATTGATTGGACGAATGGGCAACGGGGTGATCCAAGATATGATATTGCTTGGTCTGTTATATTAATACAAATTTATACTGATAAGAGCTATGCTTCGTTGTATCGGAACGATTTTTTAAACATTTACACCCGGGGGGATCTGGAATTGTTTGAGGCTATTGCTTGTCTAAGATGGATTTTGCTAAACAGAATTGTCAATCTGAGTAAGGGTATTAAGACAATAAGAAGAGTAAGAGAAATTCTGAAAGAGAATGTACACTTACATGAAGGATTACTTTGAAAGTATTCGAAGAAGGCGGGGACATCCTATAACACCGCATTCACGCATCGGGCCTGGCATAGGGCAGTCCATCGTTCTGTAAGAAGCATTTTGCTATTGAATTTCGAATGAGAATTGAAATGATATTCTCAAAGATTGTTTCCAACTGTAATCATGAAAGGATTGCCATTGTGGCTCATGGTGGAGTTATTAATTGTTTATTGAGATCATTTTTCAAGATGCCTGTGGATAGAGATTTTTACTTTAAAAATGGAGACACTGCAATTCATTTAATAGAAATAACTGATAAGAATAGAAGTATTCATTTTTTAAACAATACTTCACATTTAGATTCATTGCAGATGTAGATAAGGAGATATGAAAGTTAAGCTACGAGGTCGGGGACATCTTATAACATAACATTCACGCTGCGGACCAGCAAGCTGCTCCTTGGTCCCGAAAGCAGGGAGCGAGGAAGCAATAGCCGGAACATCATCCACCTACGGTGGACGTCGTGAATACGTAAGACGTTATAAGAAATTGGCGAAAGAGCGAATAAAGGCTGATACATCGTTGTAGTGAAAAGCTATGTTTGGAGCATCCTTTTATATTGGGGTATAATATAAATGATTAAATAAAAGGGGGTACAATTGATGAGTGTCCCGAATGATGAATTGGAAAACATATTAGGTAATTTAAATGAGAAAAATAAGGCTGTCGCAAAGAGCTTTCTATCATGGTTACTTGAAAACAGCTTGATGAAGAGATGACTGTTTGACACCTGAAGATATACAGGCGATAGAACAGGGATGGGTTGAGTTTCAAAATGGTCAGACTAAATCCCTGGAGGACCTAAAACGTGACCTTGAAATATAAGGTCATATTTCCAAGTGAAGCTGAAAAGAACCTGAGGAAAATAGATCGAGTTACCGCTAGCAGAATCTTTATATCCCTTGAAGAATTAACTCATGATCCCTTTAACAATCCGAGTACAAAGAAAATGAAGGGGAAAGAAGGGATAATCTATAGATTACGGGTTGGAGTTTATCGAATAATCTAATGAGGTTCTTAATAATAAATTTATCATCTTGGTAGTTCGTATAGGACCTAGAGGAGACATTTATAAATGACATCAGAGCCCTAGCAATAAAGTTAGGGCTCTTTATTTTTCGAAAAAGACTATGATGACCCGGCACTTTGTGCCTTAAGCCGCTTGGATGTAAGAAATGCGGGAACGTTAGATGAAATAATTTGCAGTAAAAAATAAATGGAAGGGACAAAACAATGAATTTCAAGCTGATCTTGTTAATCTGGATGATACTCTTTAGCAAACACTTGTTTGAATTTGATTCCTTATTTTTCAATGAATAATTAAGCAAGGATTAGACAGTACCCGTTAATTACCGTTACTGTATCAAGATTAGGATCATTTAGTGGGGGAGATAATTTTATGGGTTGGTTGAGGAAGAAGAAATGGATGATTGTTTTTATCGCCATGGCCATTGTTCTGCTTATACTTGCAATAAATAGTGTTGCTTTATATAAACAAATTGATGAACTTAAGAAGGAATCTCTTGAAACTATGAATGCAGAATGGTATCAGTTGTATCGCTTATCCGAAATGGTGGATAAATACTATATTAAGAATAATTTTGAGAACCCAATAAGGTATCAATTGGTTGTAAATCAAACAGCACACCATTTTATGGGAAGGGCAGATGACTTATCAGTAAATATGAGGAATTTATTAGTACTAGCGTATGACCCATTGTTCTCTGATTTATCTCTTGAGGAAGGTCCCTTAAACAAGAAAGAAGCATCAAAAATACTCACAGATATGAATGATGACATTATGTTAATTAGCAGAGGACTTATTGACATGCAAGATGACGAAAAGTTGAAATTGCTGGATCCAACTTCGATGGAATTTATTAAAATA
>NZ_HE610958.1:8949-10066 GCF_000285515.1 Paenibacillus senegalensis JC66 | reverse complement strand
TAAGATAAGAGCTATCTAAGGCTGGGTCGCGTCGTGAATACGTAAGACGTTATACGTAATCTGCAAGAGATGATAGAAATCAGCAAGTTATGGCATCATAATAATCAGAAAGCAATAAAACAATTGGAGAGTGATAATTATGGAAGCAAAAGAAGTAAAATTACCGGAATTTACAGTTGTAGGTTTTAGGATTGAGGCAAACCTGGATGAATTAGAATCGGGCATTGGGAAAAATACATATGATTCATTGATATCGAGAAAAGACGAGATTCTCTTTAAAAAGAATGAGAATGTAATTTTAATGCAAATTTATCCAATGAAACATGGGTTTAATCCAAGAATCGAGCGCTTTACTCAACTATTCTGTTATGAGGTCAAAGAAGATGACTTCGTTCCATCAGGGATGGTGAGCCATCAAGTACCTGAAAGTAAATACGTTACATATACACATAAAGGTCTCGAATCAGAGTTAGGACGGTCATATGATTATCTATATGGTCAATGGATGAGCGAACATGGACATGAATCGAAAGGATATGATTTTGAAATTTGGGATGAGAGGTACAAACCAGAAAGTTCAGATAATGAGATCGATATGTACGTAGCATTAAGATAAGTTATTAGCATAATCGATATTGGTCTTAACTGCGTATATCGTATTCCCTTTGCGGGGCTGACGCTCCTTGGTTGGTAGATGTATAATCATGGAAGGAGCTCAGTCAACACACGACCCAGCCTAAGATAAGAGCTGTCTAAGGCTGGGTCGCGTCGTGAATACAAGAACGTTAACTGAACGAAAAATGAATTATAAGTCGAGAGGATAACAAACGTGAGTCTAATTGATATAAAACCAATTGATAGAACAAATTATGTAGAAGCGATTTCTATATCGTTATTCAAATCTCAAGAGAACCTTGTACCTTCAGTAGTCCAATCTTTAGCATGGGCTTATATAAAGCCTTGGGACGAAGCTTTTGATCCATATATTTTGTGTCTGAATGATAAAACAATTGGCTTTTTTTATCTTTCCTATACACCTTACAGTACAAATAACTATTGGATTGGTGGTTTTCAAATAGACAAAACATATCAAGGGATTGGATTGGGTGTTACTGCC
>NZ_HE610958.1:4440-6742 GCF_000285515.1 Paenibacillus senegalensis JC66 | reverse complement strand
CAACAATTGGGAAAAGAATCGATTAGAAGAATTGTTGAATTCATTAGGGAAAGGCATAGACAATGCGAAGTGATCTCTCTAACAATCGAAAAAAATAATAGTCATGCTAAAAAGCTATACGAGAATATAGGTTTTGTAAATCAAGATAGTGAGAATCAAGATGGCGAGATGATATACAGATTGAAGTTAAATAGACAGTAACGGGATTTTATAGTTATTCGAAGAGGTCGTTGACATCAGTTAACACCATATTCACGATGCGTCGCTTTCGCTCCTTGGTCCGCTAGAGGCTTTTCGAGGAAGTGGATTCAGGCGGACAACCCTACGAGGCTAAGTGACGGAGCCACCCGGTTGCTGACGCTTCCTTAAGCCTATCGGGTTCGTGAATACGAAAACGTTTTGTGAAATCCCGGTAAAAGTAAAACTTATTAAACCTCTCCATAGATTAGGAGTGATAATTTTGATATACGTTGTTAGGCACGGACAAACTGATTTGAATAGCCAAGGAAGGCTTCAGGGAAGACAAGGTTTGCCTCTTAATGAGGTTGGCAGAGCTCAAGCATTTAATTTGAGGGAGAAATTAATAAATATAAAGTTTGATTTCGTATTTTCTTCTCCGCAAGAGAGAGCGATACAGACTGCAGAATTAGTTACCGGATTTAATGTTGAAGCAGACGGGTTAAAAAGAGAAGAAGTTCAGTTTAACGGTAATATCCCTGATCCACGGTTATATAAAGTTGTAGAAGATGTAAAATCTTTTGTTAAACGTATTTTTAATTTTATGGAAGAGCTGAAAATTGACTCTGAGGAAGCAAATATACTAATCTCTGGGCATAGGTGTACTACGAGTTGCATTGGAGCTTATTTTAATGGATTGCCGCAAGATGGGAATATTCTGAAATATTCCTCGGGTAACGGTGAATATAAAACATATACAATTTTAAGAGATTAAGAGAAAGTTGAATGCGATTCAAAGAAGCCGGGATTTCACATCACACCGCATTCACGCGGCGGGCCTGATGGCCCTTGATCCGAAGTCGTGATCTCGAGGAAGCTGGAGCTGCGGACCACCTCCTACGGAGGCGTGAATGTAAGAACGTTATCTGAAACTCCGGGGAACACATTTAAAGTTCAAATACAAAAAATCAAGGAGAAGATGAATATGAATATGAATGAAAGATTCATTGAAAGAATTGATGCAGTATTCCTGCCTGTAAAGAACTTAGAGGAATCATTATCCTGGTATACAGAAGTTTTCAGATTTCCCCTTAGATGGAAGAATAAAAGAGTGGCGGGACTTTCCATTTCGCCGAACTGTGGGTTTCACTTAGTTGAAGTAAAGGACTATGTAGCACAAAAAGGCTACACGCCATTTAATTTTGTGGTAAAGGATGTAGAAGAAGTACGTAACAAGTTAAAATCAATGAAGGTCAAAGTCTCGGGGATTAAAACCAGTGATCCAGTTAGGTTTGATTTTATTGATGTTAATGGTAATGCTATCAGTGTTATTCAGTTAGGATAATGCCCGGACACATTCGCACCACCCAACCGCCTCGCGGCCGGCGGAATACGCGCTGGACGCGCGACTCGAGTAACTTAGGGGTGGTGGGACGTCGTGAATGCGGGGAACGTTAGGTGAAATAACATGCATGACTTGAGAAGAAATTTGAGAGGATCCGAAGAGGTGAATGATGAAGGACTCAGCATTTGAAGCAGCATTAAATTTTGTGAATAAGAGGTTTCCTAATTGTGACATTTCTATTCTTGCAGGAAGTGCATCTAGGGGAGAGGAAACAGATTCATCAGATTTAGATATTGTAATAATTGATTCGAAGATAAGTGATTTCAGAGAAAGTTTCGAAGAATTCGGTTGGCGGATTGAATGTTTTATTCACAATTTCGAATCAGTTAACAGAGATTTTAAATCGGACAGAGATAAGGGCAGGCCCGTATTAGCGACAATGATTTTCGAAGGAATAGTTTTGAAGGATAACGGACAGGCCAGAATGCTTAAAGAATTCGCCGATAACTTTATTAAGGAAGGGCCAGAACCACTTTCACAAGAGTACATTAACTCATCACGATACTTCATGTTTGATTTGCTTGATGATTTTATTGATGCCAAAAATCAGGAGGAAGCAATAATTACATTAAACACACTATCCGTTCAGCTAATAGACTTTATTTTAAGATTGCATGGCCAATGGTCAGGACGAGGAAAGACATTAGTAAGATCACTCAATCAATTTGATGGTGATATGAGTAGGAGATATTTTATGGCCCTAGACAAATTTTATAAATT
>NZ_HE610958.1:0-3230 GCF_000285515.1 Paenibacillus senegalensis JC66 | reverse complement strand
AAAATGCTCAATTAAATGACAAACAACCAGTTATTGAGTTTGTTAACGAAATCTATGAACCGATTGGCGGACGATTATTTGGTGGGTTTTCAATGGGAAAGAACACATGAGACGTTATGAGAAAGAGAGGCAAATAATCATAAGTAGAGTGGGGGGATAAGTATGCCAAAACTATTCCTATACGGCGATATCGGGGAGAATTTCGATGTGACCAGTCGTCCTTTTTTGCCTGACATTGATTTCACAATTACAAGAGAGAAAGTTTATCAACTTGAGATGTGTTCCGGAGTGTTTGTTTGCGGTGGTGACACTAGGATATTATAAGCCATCGGTCCCAGAAGCGGCTTCAAGGAAGTATGAGGTGTGGACACATCCGAATTCGTCGGACGTCGTGAATACATTTACGTTATATGAAACCTCGGGAAAGAACTAAGGAGGCAGGTTCAGATGATGCAAATCGAAGAAATACGTGAAATTGCTCTATCTTTGCCTAGTACAGTAGAAGTAGAACACTGGGGAAAACCATCATTTAGAATTAATAACAAGATCTTTGTAGTCATACAGGACGATATGAGTACTATTACAGTTAAAACCACGAAAGAAGAAAGGGAGCTATATACAAGCATGAGTCCTGAAACATACAAGATTCCGGACTCATTTTCAAACTTAAACTACATGCACATTAATCTTGAATTAGCTAACAAGGATGAAGTAACTGATCTAATCAGGAACGCATGGGGAATAGTTGCTCCCAAGAAATTATCAAAAGCATTTTTTGAAAGCTGACTTGGTGGAGCCCGAGGCCATAACACCGCATTCACGCGGCGGGCCTGATGGCCCTTGGTCCGAAGTCGTGATCTCGAGGAAGCTGGAGCTGCGGACAACCTCCTAGGGAGGCGTGAATGTAAGAACGTTAACTGAAACTCCGGGGAACACATAGATCAAATACAAAAAATCAAGGAGAAGATGAAGATGAATATGAATATGAATGAAAGATTCATTGAAAGAATTGATGCAGTATTCCTGCCTGTAAAGAACTTAGAGGAATCATTATCCTGGTATAGAAGTTTTTGAATTTCCCCTTAGTGGAAGAATTAAAGAATGGCAGGACTTTCCATTTCGCCGAACTGTGGGTTTCATTGACCTCCTTACTCTTTGTTTATTCTTGTGCCCAGTATAATGAAAGCGGCATAAATTAAAATGGCGAACGAATCAATTAACGTATTCGTAAGTGCAGAAACATCATAAAACGCGGTTACACTGAGAATGACCATCAGACGAATGAGCAAAAGTGACACGATCATCCACGCAGCAAACCGGATCTTCGGTTTCTCGCTTTGAGATGACAGGATAATGAATACTATGCCGAAAATTAGGTTCTCAGCGGTTATAATGTGCCAGACATACGTAAATGTTATCCGCGTATCCAAGGATATATCATTCACTAAGAGCGTCGGCAGTACAGCGGATTGCCCGCTCCATGCGTGCGTAATAGCAAAAAATATTGCAAGAACGCCGGCAATCAAACAATAATAGTTCTTAATCCTGATGTCCATTGCAATCCTCCTTAGTTATTTCAGGTTCCTTCTTGTGAATATCCCGGTAAATCTCGCGAACGAACACTGCCAGCCGCTGGTCACTTTCATGATTAAAGTCCCTTAGCGTATTAATTGCCACGTCGAGCAACTGACTGACCTTTTCAAGATGTGCGATTTTCTTGCGTGTTTCTGCTTTCTTGGCATCAAGGAATTCAGCGACCTCCTGGCAATAAGAAGGATCTACACTCTGCATTCTGTGGAACTGAAACTTCCCCTTGATTTCTTCTAGAGAAAAGTCCGCATACTGCATGATTTGTATATTCATCAAATCGACGATGTCGTCCCTAGAATACCTGCGATAAGAATTGTGTCCCCGAGACGGAGATACGAGTCCAATACGGTCATAATACCGGAGTGTATCCTTCGGAATGCCAAGTATCCGTGAAACCTCATGAATAGAATAATGTTTTTCCATACATTCACCATAACATTGGAGTAAACTTCATTGTCAACTCGTTTTTACTATCTTTTTTCACAGGGATTCATGCAATCCTTACAACTATGGTGTCCTGTCCGTTAACTTCAACAAAAAAATTAACAGCACAGTTTAACAAAGCCTCTTTAAAGAAGTAGTGAAACAAGAAAGGGAATGGGATACAATTCCAAATAAGGGCTAAATAATAGCGCATTTTGAAAGCAGTTCAAGATGTCGGAAGCATCAGTAAACATAGTATTCACGCAGCAGAGCCCGGCGGCTCCTTGGTTCGCCCGAAGGGATCGGCAGAGATAGTGGAATCAGGCGAACAACCCTGTGAACCTAACCGCAGTCGCGGCCGCCCCATACGGAGCTTAAGGTTCTCGGGTTCGTGAATACGAGAGACGACGTTAGACGTAATTGCCGGGGAGGAGATTCGAGATGATTTATGAAAATCTCTCGATATATAATTTTAATTTAACGACTGAAGAAGAGGCATTAGTTCTAAGAGAGTTTTCAGATATTAAACATGACTTGTTATTTCCTTATCTGGAATGTAATTTTTCTGTTTTTCCCGAAGATAGAGCATATATTGAAGAAAGAGTAGTAATAAAAAGTACAGAAAATAAATTGGAAACAATCAATTCAGAAGAAATAAACCAGGTTGTTTATTGGTATAAACCAAATGACTTAAAAGACTTAATAGACATTATTAATAAGGATAGGTTCACCTATCGATGCATAGTTGTTCCAAAGCATGAGGATTTAGAAAACTATAGATTTAAGTTATTTACTTATGAACATGCAATGTATCAGGGGGAGGAAACAAGAGTGCTTTGGATAGAGGAAGCAGTAGAAAATGATTATAAAAACAATATACATCCGAGAATCTTAAAACTTATGAAAGAAAAATAAATAAGGTTTTGGCGGTTTTCCTTCACAGGATAGATTGCCCCTGGTGGAAAGGTAGACTTTCCGGAAAGCATAGTTGATGGGGCAATTCGAGAAGTCAAAGAAGAAACGCGATTAGTTGTTAAAGATATTACTTATAAGGGCGGACTTAAGCCGGTAAGGTTCGTGAATACGTAAGACTTAGCCGAAAGAAGTTCCTAGTTTAGGAGGAGTCTACATGATATTAGACAGAGTTATAAATAGGATTGAAATACAAAGTGAATATAAGGATTTTGTTGATAAGTATATAGGTGAGCATTTTGCAT